>JADJQY010000001.1 GCA_016712505.1 Candidatus Eiseniibacteriota bacterium
GAGCTGCATCGAGAATCGAGAGAAGGGCGCGCGGGCGGTGGTCAGCGGTAGGTCGAGCGGCTCGGCAAAGGAGATCAGGTCCCCCGGTGTACACCTCGGGCGCGAGTGCATCCACGTACTTCGCGCGGTCCGCCGGATCGCGCCCGGTCACTTCCGGCCACGGAGTTGATCTTGACCAGCCCCGACTCGTCCATGCTCAAAAATTTGGTAGATATAGGTGAAGCAACGCCGCTGCCAGCCGACCAACACCACTCCGACCTTTCTCGCCCGTGGGTCAAGTGGATCCCCAGGCGGCGCAGCGCGCTTGTGGAACGCAAGATACCCCGCGCCGCCACGGTAGGGTGAGAGGCGAGGCGCAGCCGTGCCCGGTGGTGCCCGCTGGTGCGGAAGGTGATGAAGTCGATCGATCAGCCAGATCGTCGGCACAGGCTTTAATTGCGATGTCCCGCCCCAGATCCCAGGGGTCCGTGGTCGGGAGGATCCTCGAAGCAGGCTATTTCGAGCCGTAGCGGCGATAGTGCGGCACCCTCGAGACAACGTTCGAGGTGTCCCCGCCGAAGCCATGCGGGGTGACCGTTTCGGGGCCAACCGACCTCCGACCGGAGCACCTCCGCCTCGAACGCCCGAACCTGTTCCAGATCGGTCGCTTCCAGGCGGTTTCCGCTCCTGGTTCCTGAAAATCGGCGCATTCGGGTGCTCGCGCAGAAACCGAGGGCAACGCCTGTCCATGCTCGCTCCGGGGTCCGGATAGCAGTCCTGATCGGTGATCTGATCCGGCCGCTCCTTCGAACGCCCATTCCCGCCCCCACTTATCGGCCGACTCCTCGGCGCTTTCCACCGCCAACTCCTCGCGGGATCTTGCGTGCGCGCTCCTCCGCCACGCGGGCCGCCTTAGTATGTGCGCGCTCCACCGAGCTGATGGTCGAGAGTCGATCTTGTGCCTGGGCCGGGTCTCTCCGGCCGGCCCTGTGAACGGGCGAGGCGAGCCAGACCAGCTCCTCACGGCGGTCCCGGATCGGCGGTGAACTTACTGTGGAATTCGCTCATCAGCGCCCGGGACTCCTGACGCAGCAACTCGAGCACCTGCGTCTGGGAACTCCTCGGTCGAAATCAGTTCGTCCGCTAGCAGCCAGGCCAGGAGCAGCGCAAAGAGGCGAGCCGGTTCGATCTTCCGCCGCACGCGCCGCAGTAGATTCGACCAGGTCGGCGACGTCGACCGTGTATCCCGAGCGGCGCAACAAATCATGCACCACCGCGTCGACCTCTCCCTTCCCTCCGATCCGGGGTTCGGCCTGGAAGTCGAGGGCGGCGTGTCGGCCAGTCTGCGCATCAGCGCCTCGAGCGCCGGTCCTTCCCGCTCCACTCTACGCCGCGTACTTCTGGCAGGCCTGGGTGCTCTGGCAGTTGCCGCACCACCGATCCCGCCCGTGCCCGGGACTGCCCAAAGCGTTGACTCAGGTTCATCATGGCCTCCGCACCAATCCAGCTCTTCGATCGGAACACCGATCAATCCGGGGGTGAAGCTGCATGGAGCAACCCGCCCGCGCTCGTCGATAGAGACGACTCTCCCGGGCGGCGGTCGGTCACGAAGTAGTGGTCGTCCGGGCCGTCGCGGCGAACCGTTCGGTATGCCGCGCCGCCGAAACCGCACTTCACGCCGAGCGAGCGAATCGCGCACCCGAGGGATGAACCGCAACCGATCGGCCTCCGCCCCTCCTCAGCACAACGCTCGGGGAAGGAAACCGGCCGGTCTGCGCCGCCGAGAGTTGATTGAACGTGATCTCCACCACACCCCCAATCTCCGAGGATGCTACACGGGTCCTCCGAACTGCTCGAGGTTGTCACGCATCAGGACCACACGTTGGCCCGCAGCCGCAGGGCTTCCCACTCCCGCGCCTCCCGCGCCAGGATCGGCACCGACAGCGACGGGTTCTCGAATCCCCCCGCCAACCCCGGAGGTGATCGTGCAGAGACCACACCCCGTCCACGCTCACCGTCAACTCCCGCGTAGTGATCGAGCAGGTGGGATCGCACCGCAGCCGACCCAAGTCGTTCCGTTCGTGGTCGTGCTTACCAGGCCCAGATCCTCCGAAAGTGCCGCTCCTGCGCGCAGATCGTCCCGACCTAGCGGCTCGCCGCCGATCCAGCTCACCAGCACCGACTCCCCCGAGGCCAGGCTCCAATCCCGGGCACCGCTCCGAAGCGTCAGGCGATTCGACCCAAGTCTCGACCCGCACCCGGTTCAGGGTCCGATCGAACCCGCAGAAGCCGCAGGCGAGATTGCACTGCTCCGTGACACGCCAGACACGACCATCGGATCAGTCCGCCCCGCTCCGGTCCGGGCCGACTCCGGTACCGGCCCATAGTTTCGCCGGCCGAACTCCGCGGCAAACGCGATGAGGATCCTCCCAACTCGCCACCCGGTGGGCACCCCAGCCTCCCTCTTCGCGGGCTCTCCGGATCAGGGCATGTGGACTTCCCACCGGTGCGGACTGTTCCCAGCTCTCAGGGAGGTTCCAGCACCATCGTCCCCCGCCACCGGCGGCGCGCAGGGCGTCGACCGGGAAACCGTCCAACCATCGTTCCCCGCTCGTCGGTCTCGAACATCGGTCGAGATCCCATCGTCCGAGATCAACAGGATGTGCACCGGACGCGCTTCCTGCACCTCGTTTCGCGTAGGTCTCTCGCAGTCGATGAATCGGGAAGTTGGTACCGCCCCGAAGTAGGCGGTGATCACTCCGAGGAAGGGCGCGTTCGTCTCGCACGAAAGCCATCGGTCTCCTGCGCGAGACTTTCGCTCCAGGCGTCGTCTGCCGCTCGCTCCCGCGCGCAGGGCAGAGAGGCAGAGGATGGCGCCGGCCAGAGCGGGAAAGGAGATCATTCGACTCGGATCGGCCATCGATCCCGAACTATCCACATAGAGGTCGAGATCGATCGGCAGACGACGCGGCTCCTTCCCCTCGGTCGTCCCCCAGACGCGCCGCACCGTGGTCATCCCGGAATCACCCGCGGACTCTGCAAGACCGACTGCACCCAGTCAGCGTCGTCCAGCGCATGCCCGATGTCCCCGGGCTCGAGGCCTTCCGGCAGCGGATCACTGCCGGAAGGCTGCCGTCAGGTCGGGAACCGGACCAGATGTTTGAGCGCCTGCTCGCGATAGTACCGCACCGCCGCCTCGTGATCGTCGATGCGGATACCCGCGGCGCAAGATCTCGCCGTAGACATAGGGCTCGCGCGACTGCCCGCGCCCCTGGCCCACACCACCCGGTTGCGCCGGTATGGTCTCCGCCGGAGAGCCGGCGTCATCCGGGGCAAGATCGTTCAAATCGGGATCCCGTGCAGGGTGGATCGCCCCGTCCCGCTCTCCCGCATCCTCTTCACTCAAGCCGGCCGGGTCGCCCCCTTGGCCGCGTGCTGCGTATCGTGCCACTGCGCGATCAACTCTGCTGACTTCCGGTCCTCCAGCAGGTGAGGGCAACAGCAGAGCGGCGAATCTTCCCGCCCCATCCAACCAGTCACGAGCGTAGCTCCGGAATCAGCCGCGCCCCGAGAATCGCGTCTCCCTCGAGTCGATCGTCCGTCTCTCCCCGGCCAAAGAGCCGCGCTCGAGACTCCAGAGGATCTCGTAGATCCGCATGTAAAGGGTCCAGACCGCGCCGTGCGCCACCGCTCAACTTCCGGTAGATCGCGTCCATGCGCAATCCCGCACTCCGCTGTAGCCGGTCGTTGATCAAGAGATCGTCGTAAAGATTGGCCACCATTCCGGCTTGCTGCTCGATCGAAGGAAGCGCCCAACGCATGCGCGCGATCTGCTTGACGTGATCGGTGAGGTTCGCCGGCGCGAGGACGTGGTGACCGATCTCGTGCGCCAGGATCTCGACTTGCGTACTCCTGAAGACCAAGCGTCGCCACCTGGGTCAGATCGACGACCACCGCTTGATCGTCGAGACGGATCATGGCGAAACTCCCCGACAGCCCTCGCGCTTCGCCGCGTCCCGATCGAGGCAGAGCATGGGGGCCGCAGATGGGTGAATCGGCTCCACGCCCCCAGCGCCTTCGGCCACTGCGCCATCCAGTGCGCGCGCAGCCTTCGAGGTTCGTTCCATCGGTCATCTTGAAGCTTGCCGTCTAGCCCAACGCCACCAGCGTGATGGTGTGCGAGTGCGGTGTCGTGGCGGCCACCGTGTAGGCGCTCGCCACCAGGCTGTTTGGCTGCTCGAGAACCGGCAGCGCGAGCGACTGCCCCCCACGTACGAGAGTCCCCCGCTTCAGTTCCAGGTCGCGCGGCCAGGCTCGATTCTGCGCCGCTTGCTCGAACTCGCCCGCCGTGGCGCGATGAAAGGTCGCACCGTAGAGGTCCACGGTCATCAGCCAATGCTCCGCTCCGCTGCGAACCAGGAACTGCTCTTCCGCGGCGGCCACCTGCGGTGGCTGCCGGAACAGACCACCAAACCCGCGACCGTTCCGGATCGAACCAGGGGTTGTTGTGGAACCCCACTCGTAGTTCGTTCCACGATCCCTCCTCACGTCTAGCGCAGCCCGCACCAGCCCCTCGTCCAGGCCGTCCGCCACGGCGAGCGCTCCGGAGCGGTGATGCGCCAGCCCCGCGCGCCACGCCGCCACCTGGCCGACCCGAAGCAGGGTCTCCAGATCGCCGCAGCGTGGGGCTATCGTGGCCATCCGAGCCACCCACTCCTCCGCACGCCCCCCCTCACCCTCCAGGTTGACCACGGCATTGGTGAGAGCGGCCAGGAGTCGGCGAGGAGAGGCAGCAAGCAACCCGCCGGTCGCCGTGGCCACCTCCCGCCACGCCGCCTCGATCTGTCGGGAGCGAGCCTGCCCCCCAACGAGCCCCTTCGAGAACAGCTCCAGGCCAATGTCGTAGGCCGCATCCACCACGCTGCGGATCCGCTCGGCATTCCCGGCGGGAACCGCCTGCGCCAGCGGATCGATCGACTCGGCCACGAACGAAAGGAATGCCTGCCCGTCGAGACCCGCGTTGGCGCGCCGGACATCGGCGAACCTATGGTTCAGGTCGTCTCGTGTCGCCTGGAGCACCGAGCCCAGACGATCGCTCACTCGCGGCATCGTTGAGACCTCATCGCGTGGCCAGCCAGCGCAGATAGTTCGTGTAGCGTTGATGCAAGTACTTGAGCTTGAGCAGATCATCGTAGAGATGACCGTAGAGCTTCTTTCCCTTGGACAGCTCGCCGATCACCCGCTCGATCCGCACCAATCGCGCGCGTCTCCGACTCGTTCAGGCCATCCAAGCCCAGGCGGAACTCCTCATCGAGCAGCCGCACCGCATCGTCGCGGTCGAGATTCAGCCGTTCGTACTCGCCGCAGGCCAGGTCGAACAGCCGGCGGAGCCATCCGATCCGATCGGAGCGCAGCGAAGCATTCCCCGGCGCGGCAAAGAAGGGTGCGTCCGGATCGGCAACCAGCTTTTCGTGCAGCACGAAGGGGAGCACCTGGCGCACATCCGCCAGCTCGACCGCGCGGTTCCCGCGGAAGTAAGCCAGCGCTTTGGCATAGACCAGGAGCGTCATCATGGCCCGAACCGAGAGTCCGTTCTTGGTCTGCGCCCCCAGGTCCTTCAGCCGGTCGCGCCCGGTCTCCAGCGCCGACATGGTGTGCCACTCGACGCCCGAGAGCCGTACGGTGTCTTTCGTCTTGTACTCGAACACCTCCGCGGCGAACTCGCTGAACTCGAACTGGCTGACGAAGAACTCGATCCGTCGTCTCACCTCCGGTGCGAGCTCGACGGCCCGGATCTCCTCCCCCATCCGATCGACCTCCGCTTCACTGAAGACGATCTGCCGCGGCAGCAGCTCCTCCGGGCGGACGTTGTCCTCGATTCGGGTGAGCAGATCTTCGAGGAAACGCGGATTGAAGGCCAAGGCTTGAACGATCACGTCGATTCGATCGCGCAGCGCCTCGATCACCTGGTAGGTGCCGCCGCCCTGGTCATCGTTCGCCGTCAGGTACCAGGCCGACTCCGGGCACTCGAAGACGTGGTTCAGGATCTCCGCGTAGTTGTCTCCCATCACGGTGAGCAGCGCGCTCTGCGTCCGGGTCGGAATCCGGTTGTACTCATCCACGATCTTGACCCGCATGGAGAGCCAGCTCCGCCAGGAGATCCGGATGTCCTCGATCCGCTGGGCGTTCACCAGATCGGCCGGCAAGGGGTTCCCCAGCAGGTCGGCGATCGTCATCTGCGGATGACCGTGCTGCATCGCCCGCCGCACCTCCCGGAGTGGGTACCCCGCGAGGAGTCCCATCAGGAGCGCACTGGCCGTCTTTCCCCGCCCCGGTCCGCCGATGAAGAGGCACTTCCGGCGGGTGGCGAAGGTCAAGAGCGGCAACAGCACGAAGCTCGAGTAGCTCTGGGCGGTAGGCAGGACCAGCTTGCTCTTGCTGTCCCCCAGCAGGAAGGTCGGCGGCGGTCCATCCAGGTACTCGATGTCATAGTGCGGCGAGATGACGGCCGTGTTGACGATCCAGAAGTAGGCTTGGCGCAGCCGCTCATCGAGGGCCACTCCCTGGTCGGTGGGCGGGGAGATCTCAGCCTCGACCGGCCCCCGGTACAGATCGGCCACGTCGAACGCCCGGACCGGGGCCGCCGGGTGCGGGTTGGTCGGCGCCTGCGAGATGCGTTGAAACGGATTGAACTTGGCCATGCGCTCCTCACTCGGTTGACCACGGAATCTCGCGGAATGGCGCCCGGTTGGCAACGGCGAAGAGAGGCCGGCTCGAGGAGGGGCGAAAATGCCCCATTGACCCCTTGCCGGATCGGCGGGACGATTGTTCCCCACGGTTCCCCGGCCTCGGCGAAGGAGGCAGACGATGAACGAGCTGCATCTGTTCGTGGACAATGACGTGATGCGGGTCACGCTGCGCGGAGTCCCGGATCACCCAGGCGTCGCGGCCGAGGTGTTCAGCGCCCTCGGCGATCTCGGGCTCAATGTCGATCTGGTGGTAGCCAGCGGACGGAGCGATCAACGGGCCGACATCTCGGTTGCCGTTCAGGACAGCCATCGGATTCAGGTGGTGGCCGCGCTGAAGGATCTCGCCCCACGGATCGGCGCGGTGGATACGATCTACGACATGGAGGTGGCCCTGGTCGGCATTGCCGGGCCTGAACTTGCCCGCCAGCCGGGCGTCGCCGGCCGGGTCTTTCGGGCCATTTCGAAGAAAGGGATCAACATCGAGCTGATCTCGACGTCGCTCTCGTCCGTACTCTGCCTGATCAACCGATCCTGGCTGGAGTACGCCGAGGAGGCGATCCGCGAGGAGTTCGGGCTGGCGCGGTAGCCAGCGGGCAGGACTTGACCATCGCGGGCTTTCCCGCCGATCGAAGAGGAAGGGCGTGAGCGAAGAGGAGCATCACAGACCGGAGCGGCGAGAGCAGCCCAAACTGTCCGCGACGCTGTACGCCGAGCTGCGCGGAATCGCCGCCCGTCAGTTTCGTCGGGAGCGGGCGGGACACACCCTGCAGCCGACCGCCCTGGTCCATGAGGCGTTTCTGAAGCTCGCCCAGTCGCCGCCCACGGAGTGGGGCAGCCGCGCCGAGGTGTTGGCCTGCGCCGCCCACGCGATGCGACAGGTCCTGGTCGATCACGCGCGAGCGCGCAACGCGCTCAAGCGCGGGGGGCGGTGGAAGCCAATCACGCTCCAGGACGCCCTGGCCGAGGATCGCGCGGCGGTCGACGATCTGCTCATGCTCGACCGCGCACTCCGCTCGCTCGAGGAATGTGATCCCCGCGCCGCGCGGGTCGCGGAGATGCGCATCTTCGGCGGCCTCGGCCCGAGCGAATCGGCCGAGGCGCTGGCGGTTTCCGTTCGGACCGTCGAGTCGGACTGGGCAACCGCGAAGCTCTGGCTGCGCCGCGCGATCGCCCGAACGTCCTAGTCCACTCGCGTGACCCGGGTCACCCCAGTTCCCTCCGCGGTGTGCACGTACCCGAAGTAGACCCCGGCCGGAACCGGGTGTCCCTCTCCGTCCCGCCCATCCCAGATCGTGTCGTGTCGGCCGGCGGGCATCCGGCCATCGAGCAGCGTGCGGATCAACCTCCCGGTTGCGTCATGGAGATCGATACGAACCGGCCCGGACGACTCGAGCGCATAGGCAATCGAAGATCTCCCGTCCGTCGGATTTGGATACGACCGAACGAGCAACCGAAGCGGTGAGGCACTCCATCCTGGGGTGACGTCGCTGGTCGGAAGCACGGTCAAGCCGGTCACCTCGAAGTTCGCCCCGCGGAGACCGTCATTGATCAGCACCCGGATCACCCCTTGCCCGGCAGAGGGAGGCAACAGGGACGGATCGAAGTTGAGGCTGTTCGTGAGGCCATCCAGATTGACCGCCAACGGAATCCAGGTCCCGGGGCTCGGGCTGTAGAGCACCGCAGCATGCAGATTCTCCAGCGGGGTGTCCGGATCGATCGGATTCCAGAGGATCGCGGTTCCATTGGTGATCGTTTCGCCCTCACCGGGACTCGAGATCTGTGCGGTGGGCGGAGCCCCCGGATTGGTGAGCGCGTAGATTACCTGCTGAGTCTGCCGGTTCTCGATGAAGATTCCGTCCAGTTGCCGCCCGGGCGGCAGCCCCGCACTGATGGCGAAGAAGCCGTTCCCCGGATTGTTCCCGGAGGCATCCGAGGCAGCCAAGGGGTCGAAGCCAATGGTCGTGATCCCGCCCCCGGAGTCGAGCAGGCGGAGTTCGAATCCGCCGGATAGCTGATATGGCGCGCTGCTGTTCGGCATCCCATCGAGGTTTGGCGGGAGGTAGTTCCCCAGCTTCTCCACCGCATCACCGAGCGAGCTGATCGAGCCAGTCATGAAGACGGGATCGGAGTAGCTCGTGTCCGACAGACACACCGTGAACGCATTCACCAGGTCGCGATACTCTTCGGCCCCAGTCCAGGCGAGCGCGGAAGGGATGCTCCCCACCATGTACTCGGTGTCGCTCCCGGGTTTGACCCGACCGGTTTCGTCGTTCCCGGCCGGATTTCCCGGCAGGCGAGCCGAGACATCCCAGCCGACATCCTCGATGTCGTCGAGAGGGCCTTGTTGCGGCAATCCCAGATTGATTCCGAGCAGGTGGGCCAAGGTCTTCTGGTACCGATCTTCCTCGCTGTTGCCGAACGCAACCTGCCCCCTCACGGCAGCCAGTCCATTTTCTGGCATCGGGTTCCCGTTCACGAACCCATACAGGTAGTCCCGGCTGCTCATCGGCATATCGTCGACGATGTAGAACTCCCGGATCGAGGCTACCTTCTCTAGCAGCGTGTTCCCGTCCGGGTCCTGATCCAGTTCCCCGTCACCGTTCTCGTCTTCTTCATAGACGATCGAGAAGTAAGGGAACGCCTCGTACCCTCCCAGTCGCTCGAACGGCATCACTCCGCGCAGGAAGGCATCCCCCGTGCCCGCTTCGAGGTCAGCGAACGGAATCCCTGGGCCTGCCGGGGGATAGACGATCTGGAGATAGGTGACCTGCGGCAGGCAGTTCAGCTTTCGGAAGATCTGATGCGGCACCGTGTGCTGCGCCAGGTTCCCGTCCGCGTCGGTCACGCGGACGATGAATGTCACCTGGGTCGACGGTGGGATGCTCGGAGCAACGACCTCGAAGTTCAGAGTGTGGCTCTCGTTCTCGAAGTCGACCACCGCGGGGCTGAACCACGGCAGATCGTTGAGCGGGGGGAGCCCACCGGGCGGGGTGAACCCGTTCCCGTCGACCTCGACCCGCAGGGACGCCGATAGAATCGGCCGGTTCGCCTGCACCGTGACGCGCACAGCGGTCGGGCGGTTAGCCACGAAAGGCACCGGAACGAGGTCCGACTGAGTCGCCTGCGTGATGTGGACATCCGAGATCGCCACCACGCCCCAGCTCGGGGACGCAAAGAGGGCGGAGCCGATCGCGAGCGCGTTGAGTGCCGCCATGCGTCCGTTCGCCATATCATTCCTCCGATCGCCAATTGAATCGTGTCGCGAAACGCCTCTCGCCAGGTGGAAACCGAACTGTCGTCACACCGATTTGCGAGAATCGACCTCGTCAAGTGCAGCGCAGTTTCTCGATGATCAGCGTTTTTCCCTCACCAACCGTTGCAGATCCCGCACGAATCCCGGGCGCAGATCGCGGGCGTGGCCGAGGGCGTTCGATCGATCGAACACCTCCGGATCCCCCGCCCAGTTCGCCTGGGTGGCGCAGAGGCGGAGCAGGTCGAGCGCGGCGCGCTCTCCAGCCGATGCGCGGACCCACGCCGGGCTCTGCTCGAGGCGGGCGATCTCGGTCGCCGCTGCCGCACGCTCGCCGGCTCGAATCCGATCGAGCAACCGGTAGAGGCGACTCAGGCGGATGATCGGATGCTCTTCACCGAGCCTTCGCAGCGCCGCTTCCTCCGCCCGAAGGTGGGATTGCTCCGCGTCGCGGAATCGCGCTGTTCTCCCCAGCGCTATGCCCAGCTCCAGGAACCCGGTTGCGGCGACTCCCTCCCAGTTTTCCGGGCCACGCTCCAGATTCCGGAGCCCGCGCTCGATCGACTCGATGCCAAGAGCGTGCTCTTCGCGTTCGGAGAACAACCCACCCCGGGTGAACCAGAGATCGGACACGAAGGGATGGTCCTCCCCCGCGGCCCCTCGTCGGCATCGTTCCAACGCCTCCTCGATGACCGGTGCTGCCTCGGAGGAGCAACCCAAGGCGCGCAACACCGCGGCGCAGGCACCGAGGAATGGTCCGGTTTCCGCGGCGGTCTGCCCGAGGTAGAAGTGGAGCGCGGATCGGACCAGTGATCCCGCCTCCTTCCGATCGGACCCGCTCTGGGCCAGAACTACAGACAGGTAGACCATGGTCTGGGCCCGAGATCGCTCCTCCCACTCAGCGGATTGCTGGTGCGCCAACGCCCGGCGCAAGGTCGTCTCTGCTTCCGCGTACTCGCCGCAGCGGCGTAATGCATTGCCCAGTGCCTGGGTGGCGAGCACCGCAGCGGTCGACTCCGGACCGCGGGCGCGCTCTCGTGCCGCCAGGGCCCGCCGATAGAGAGGCAGCGCCTCGCGCACGCGACCCTGCTGACCCAGGATCACCGCGAGGTTGCCGAGGATGTTCACCGTAGCGGGGTTGTCTTCGCCTCGCTCGCGACTGGACCGCGCGTGAAGGCGACGCACCAACGTCTCGGCCTCGGCGAACCTGAGGCGTCGCATGTACACATGAACGAGCTGGGTCTCGGCTCGCTCCAGCTCGAGGCTGTCGGGGCCGTGTGCCTGGGAGAGCCGCTCGATCGCTCGCGTGAGCTCGGCCGCCGCCGCCTCGTCCTCTCGCAGTCCCGCATAGACATTTCCGATCGAGGCACGGAGCGCCCCTTCGACATCCGGGAACTCCTCCAGGGCACCTGCAAGCCGGGCTCTGGCCCGCTCGATCGCCTCTAGCACCGTCGCCCCGCGTCCCTGCGCCTCTGGGTGGGGCGCGAGCAGCACCTCTTCGAAAAACGCCCGGGTTCGCTCCGACTTTCGATTCGCGAGCTCGACCCGACGTCGCAACCGGAAGACCCAGGTTCCCAGACCGGCGAGTATCAGGAGGGGCGGCCAGAGCGCCTGTGCGCCCCCTCGGAGCGATGCCGTCAGGAGCCCGATCACTCCAGCACCGGCCAGACCGAAGGTGACCGCGGCCGTGCCGCGACCACCGAACCGCGCGCCAAGCCGCTGAACCAGCCGCTCCAGCGGAGATCGGCCCGAGACCGACAGCGGCTCCGCCCGAAGATATCTACGAAGATCCTCGGCCAGATCCTTGGCCGATTGGTAGCGCTGATCCCGGTCCTTGGCCAGCGCCTTGCGCAGTAGCGCGGCCAACTCCGGCGGACACCCGGGCCGCACTTCACCGGCATCCTGCGGCACCGCCTCCATCACGGCACGCAGCGCCTCGGCCAAGGTCGAAGTCGGAACGTGGTAGGGGTGCACGCCGGTGAGCATTCGGTAAGCGATCACGCCGAGCGAGTACAGATCCGAGCGGTAGTCGATCTCCGAAGCGACTCCGCGCGCCTGCTCCGGACTCATGTAGGGAAGCGTCCCCTTGATCGCCACCGCCTCGGTGATCGAGGCGTTCCCGTCCGTCCGCGCGATTCTCGCCAGACCAAAGTCGAGAACCCGGACATCCGACGTCTGGGTGCCGTCCGCCGACTCGGGCGGCGAGACCAGCATGATGTTCTGCGGCTTCAGATCCCGGTGGGTTACCCCCTGGCGGTGGGCGTGATCCACTGCCTCACAGACCTTGATCAGGATCTCGAGCGGACGCCGGAGACTCGCCCGGGAGAAGTCGCCATCCAGCCACTCCGCTCGCACTTCATCCAGCGTCCGTCCGCGGACCAGTTCCATGGCGTAGAAGGGCCGACCGTCCACGGCGACGCCTGCGTCAAAAATCGTTGCGATCCCCGGATGGTGCAGCCGACCCAGGGCCTCGATCTCGTGCCGGAAGTGCCTGACCCGGGATCCATCGAGCCACCCGGCGTGGATCAGCTTGAGAGCGACCACCCGCTGCGTGTTCTCCTGCCACGCTTCGAAGACCACCCCCATGCCGCCTTCTCCCAGCTTCTGTCGCAGGAGGTAGCCACCGATCCGCTCGCCCGGCGCCGGCTCGCGCAGCGGCCCCAAACTCTCCCGGGGAGCAAGGGCCAAAGTCTGAGCCGCTTCCGGACCGGCGTCGGCGACCGTCTCGAAGGCCAGAAGCGACTCGACCTCCCTCCGCAGGTGCGCATCCCCCTCGCACGCCTCCTCCAGGAACGAGGCGCGGGCGCTCGTCTCCAGGTTGCGCGCGTGAAAGACGATCTCCTTGATCCGGGTGAGCGACATTCCGGTCTCCACACCAAACACTCACGGTCGATGCAATCGAAGCCGGAACAGTTTACGCCGACTCCCGGCGATCGTCGAGCACTCGACCCGCAACTTTTTTCGCGCCGGGTTGCATTTCGGCGCCTCCGTTCTCGCAACAGAGGTCAGGAAGGCCCCCAACCGCTCCGGACGGACCGGCGAGGGACCATCATCTGAACCCCGTTACCACACGAACAGGAGATACGATGTCTGCCTACATGCAACCCGAAGAGCGGAGTCGGTCCCGGATCGACGGATCCGATCCCCTCCCCCGTCGACACCTGCCAGGGGGGTTCGCCACCCTTCTCGCCGCGGGAGCGGTGGCGCTTTCCGCGCCCGTCGCTTTCGCGTCCGCGATTCTCATGACTTCCGGTCAGGTGAAGGAGCGACTCCACTGGCAGATGGTCGCGATCGGCTCCGTCGAGGAGGGATCGTTCGAACACAACATGGAGGTCCGAGTATTCCAGGAGAAGCTCGACCTCCCGCTTACCTCCGCGGTCGCGGTCGACGCCATCCCTGGGGGCGGCGCGGGCTCGATCCCGATCGACACCTATGTCAGCAGCTTCCTCGTTCACCTCGATCGACGCGCCCCGTTCGGGGAGTCGGTCATCACCGGCTGGATCGAGTTCGACCAGGACATCCTCGGCGTTCTCTACGAAGATAGTTCCCTCGATGCCACCGATGCCTCCCTCGGAATGAGCGAGCTGGTCTACCCGGTCGGGAACTACCGCGGGCTCGAGTTCACCGGAACCTCAGGGGTCGATGAGCTCCTGATCGCGACCCGCCGGGTCGACTTCACCCTGAGGACCACCGTTCACCTCGATCAGATGCGGATCCTGTTGAAGGCAGATGGCACCGGTGCGTCGTTCTCGGTCGACCATCAAGGACCGACCCACCTCACGGCCCCGGCCTGGGGCGGCGGGCTCATCACCGCCGGAGACATCCTGACCATCGGAAGCCCGGCATCGCCCGGTCCGAATGCGCCGAGCTTCACCCCCGGCACCCCCGGGAAGATGCTCGACATCGGAGCCAACCTGCACATCCCGATTCCGGGGGTCGGTGGGGTATTCGAACTGGACGCCCTCTCCTTCGGGCGCGACGCCGGCGATCGGCTGCGCTTCTCGGTGGACGAGTTCGCCCGCGGGATCATGGACGGTGATCCCGCTCCGGATGTGTACACCGAAGGAAGCACCGGACACCTCGAGGCATCCGCCGACCTGTTCCGTTACCGCGGCCCGGCGATCGACACTCCGATCGGTGTGACCTCGGGCAACCGGGCGACCCACGACGGAAACGCCACCGGCCCGGTCGTGGCGCGCGGTTTCGGGCTGGTCGAGCCGAATCCACCAAGCCTGCTCGACCCCAACGATCCCGGCGACAACCTCGACGGCCTGGATATCGGCACCCTGCCGTCTGACCTCGGGAGCTGGGTCTTCTACTCGCTCGACGACAACTTTACCGATCCCGCCGAATCGAGCGGCGGGGCGCCGAACACCGGAACCGGACCGAACAACGGCTACTCCGGAGCGGCCGTCCTGATGACCGCACCCGGCTTCGGGGTCTATGTCTACGCCGACATCTTCGATCTCGGACTGATTCCGCGCCCGGAGGGAAACGGAGACGACATCGATGCACTGATCGTGCGCGATACCGAGCTCAATCCCGGAGATCAGGTTCCTTCCTACGATCCCGCCCAGGATGTGATCTGGTTCTCGCTGCGCCGCGGCTCCGACTACATCGGTCAGCCGGACACCCGCCTCGGACTTCCGATCACCGAAGCCGACATCCTGGAGCCTGGTCCCGCAATCGTCATTCCGGGCGAGGCGCTCGGCCTCTGGACCCGGCGCCAGAGCTTGCCGGGGGAGATCCCGGACGATGTCGACGGCATCGATCTCTTCTACGCGAAGCTCAAGCCGGCCGCCGATCCCGACTCCGCGCAGACCGCGATCGGTCAGTCGGTGGTGATCGATGTACTCGCCAACGACGTGGCAGGGCCGGGCGGTCTGAATCCCGCTTCGGTCCGGATCTTCGATCAGCCCAGGTTCGGTACAATCACCGCCCTCGACCCAGTGCACGGACAGATCACCTATCAGCACGACGGGTCGGGACACTCGATCGACCAGTTCTCCTACATCGTCTACGACGGACAAGGAGAGGTCTCGGACGTGACTCTGGTGAGCTTGGACATCTTCCCGGCTTCGGATGTCGATCCCATCGCCACCCCGGCCTCCCCGTTCGAGCTCGCGCTCGACGGTTCGAACCCGACGAATGGCGAGACACGGCTTCGGCTCCGCGCCCCCGCAATGACACCGACATCTCTGACCGTGTACGACATATCCGGCAAGCAGGTTCGGAGCCTCCTCGACGGTGCGATGGGCGCTGACCAGGAACGGATCGTCGTCTGGGATGGTCGCGACGATCGTGGCAAGACCGTCGGATCGGGCGTCTTCTATGCCCGCTTGGTCGCGGGTTCCGCCTCGACGACCATTCCGTTGGTCCGACAGCGGTAACGCCTCGACTCACGACACCCCAGAACGGGGTGGATCCTCGGTCCACCCCGTTCCCTATTCTTCCCGCTTCACATTCTCTTGCTGCGCGCCGATCGAAAGTGAACTAGCGTTCTCTCGTCTTGCCGGGGACAGAGGCTCGCATTGTCCGGGCAGCCGCTCGCAGCGTCGGGCGGCCAGGCGCGGGGAATCGGGCCGGGGGTCAAAGCCCCAAGGAGCGAAGATGCGTCGCCCCGGTAGTCGCGCACGTGAGGATCGCCTCGTTCCCTCCCCCCGTTTCCGTCTGCGCTCTCGCCTCGCCCTCCTCCGGATTGCCGTCGGGATCACCGCCACATGCCTCGCGGCTGGTTGCAGCACCCTCATTCCCGACGACACCGCGGATGGCACCCGGGTGGAGAACCGCCGTCCCTCGGTTCGGATCACTGCCGGGGCGGCGACGGCCGACTCGGTCGGCATCGATTACAAGGTCGACTTTCGCTGGCACGGCGTCGACGACGACGGCCTCGTGGCCTTCTATCAGTACGCCATCGATGACACGGTGAGCGAGAACGCCTGGCACGACACGACCAGCTTTTCCTCCCTCTTCCGCTTGAAGGCCACCCGGTCCGACTCGGACGGACAGGCCCTCTACGACTGGCATACCTTCTTCGTCCGGGCCATCGACAACGAGTTCGGCGTGTCGAGCAGCGATTTCCGCACCTTCAATGCCAAGACGATCGCGCCGTCGAGCCGGATCACATTTCCCGACGTGCGGAGCAGCGAAGCGCCTGAGCTGCTGCGAACCTTCGTCGTTCGCTGGGAGGGAGACGATCTCGACAGCTCGCGCCCGGATCGCAAGCCGGTCTACTACGAGTACAAGCTGATCGCCGTGGGCTCTCCTCTCGAGCCCGACGAAGTCATCCGGACCAAGCTGCATGAAGCCGAGAACCTCCTGCTCGACACCCTTCGGGTCGGTTTGAAGACCGCGTGGATCCGGGTTCCGGAGTCGCAACGCAGCCTTCTCCTGCGTGAGCTTCCGATCGCCGCATCGCTCTGCTTCGCGGTCCGCGCGGTCGATGAGGCGGGGGCCATCGAGCAGAACTTGACCCGAGGTCGGAACTTCATCGCGTTCAACGTCCGGGCGGCGAACGTCGCCCCGTTCGTCACGATCTCGGAAGCATCGATCGGCACCAACGAATTCCCGCTAGGAGGAGACGCCGAAGGATTCTGGACGGTCAGCGTTCCGGCCGGACGTCCGCTCCGCTTCCGCTGGACCGGCGATGCCTCCGCCTACGGATCGTTGCCGGGGAACTCCAACTACGGTCTGGACCTCGCCGATCCCTCGGACGAGACCATCCGGGATCCCCGTGGCATCGGCGGCTGGATCGGCTGGGGCCGCTGGGCAGGGAATCAAGAGCCATTCACCTTCCCCGCATCCGATGGCGAGGCAACCCACGTACTCATCGTCAAGATGAGGGACATCTCCGACGCCGTGTCCTCGGAGCGCATCTGCAAGATCCGCATCAAGGTCGTGGTCTTCACCTTCGACAAGTTCGCCCTGGTAGTGGACGATGCGCGCTTCGGCGCCAACCCTTCCGATCTCACCCATGACGCATTCCTGCGTCAGAACTTCCTCGCCCGCGCGCCGCAGCTCGGGCAGGTCGACAACTTCGGCCTGTTCGGCGACGGAGCATCGGAGATCTCGGTCCGCACTCCGCGCGACCTTCCGCTCGATCTGGTCTCTCGCTACCAGCACATCTTCTGGTCGACCCATTTCAACACATTCGCAACCCAGGAGACCGGTCTCCATCGCACCGAGATCTCGAACGCCCGACTCTCCGCCTACCTCGGGGCCGGAGGACGCCTCTTCATCTTCGGCTCCCAACTGTCCAGCCACCTCGTGGGGCAGGAGCTCGGCCTGTTTGGATACCCGAAGGCCCCGCCGAACAACGAGATCGGCGCCAGCCCGGAGCCCGGGTACGTCGAGGAGTCATTCCTCTGGAAGTTCCTGCACTATCGAACCTACGTAGTCGGCGTGCCGAATCGCGGCGATGTCAGCGTCGAGCAACAGCATGCCTCGGGACTGATCGGCTGCCGCTCTCTCCACCCCGCCTACCCGGACCTTCTGCTCGATCCGGCGAAGTTCCAGCCCGAACGGTTGCTCGACTGCGGGAGCGACCCGAACACCTGCCGCTACGAAGGTGGAACCAAGGAGTGGGAGGGGCTGGAGGGAACACTTGCGACCACGGTCACAGAGGCCGGCCTCGACTCACTCTACGCCGCACGAACCTTCAATCGTCACTGGGACGCGCACGCCGGTCGGGGCGTCTTCATCCAGTCGGCGACGGACGGGGCGATCTGCGCGCAGCGCTACGAATCGACCCTGGCCGACACGCTCTCCGGGTCGGCGCAGGGCCGAACCATTCTCTTCGCATTCCAGCCCTACTTCTTCGCCCCGAGCGGCCTCTTCGACGCCGGAGTCGCCGCGGTGAACTGGCTCGTCACCGGGAAGGACAACTGACCGACGTGCGCTCGCCACAGAGCGCGAAGAGGAGCAGAGCACCGTACAACTTCGGGTAGGCGAACAGAGCGAGCAGACCTTCCTGCAGCCCCGGCGCGCAGTACCAGCGCGCCGGGATCAGGAGCAGGACTACCGCAAGGCCGGCGATCAGTTTGCCGTTCCATCGCCCGAGGGGCGCCGCACTGCCCCAAACGACCAGCACCGGCCAGACCAGGGGATAGTGATAGTCCAGAGTCCAGGGACTGAGGATCACCTGAAGCAGCGCCAGTCGCGCCAGAGCGAGATCGCGGTCGCGCCCGCGGGCCCAATGGCGAAGCGCCGTCCAGCCAAGCAGGAACGCTCCCACCAGGTACGCGCCAATTCCGATCCAGGGAAGGTCCAACCAGGGTGCGGGGTTCCACTGCGCATCCGGGGAGGTGACTCGAGAGCAGAGGCTGAAGAGCGACTGATACGCGGTCGAGGTCCGTTCCGGACGGGCCAACTGTGATTCTGGGCTCATCAGATACGCCAGATACGATCGCCAGGGCGCAGTCCCGCCCAGGACCACGGACACGCTCGCCACGCATCCGATCGTAGTCACCATGGCGATCAGAGTGCGTCGCCGGCGCCGCTGCAATCCCCCAGGAGCAAGGGGAGCAGCGCCGTCTTGAGCGCGATCAGGAGTCCGATCGCAACTCCCGAGACCAGGGTCCGGTGCCCTGGCCGGGCGCTCGCTCCTTCGCCGCCGCGCTCGGCCCGGATCACCAGCGTCAGTAGCCCGGCCAGAGCGATGTATACCTGTCCATACCACAGGCAGGCTCGAAATGGATCGAAGAGCAGAAACAACGCCAGCAGCCAAACCAGCTCCCGCCCCCGCGGGCGCAGCGTCCGGATCGACCACCACCAGAGCGCCAGGAGGATGAGCAGGCTGCCGACCGTCCAGAGGACTCGGGCGGTGCGATAGGCGAACCAGGAGACCGGAAGGGCAAGAAGCGCGGCACTCGGCGGGTTCGGCCTCCAGATGTCCGACACCGTTGGGGCGAACCGCCGGATCTCCCGGCCGAACCAGTCATCCTCCCACGCGGAGGTCAGCTCGGTCCCTTCGCGCAGGAGACGCGCGGCGGTGTAGTACGATGAAAAGCCAACCGATGGGCGTGTGGCCGCGCTGGGCAGGGGACGCAGGAAACTCCAAAGACCGACACTGAGCAGCAGCGCGAGCAGCGAAGTTGTCACCAGAGACTTCGCGCGTTGCCGCCTGGAGAGTCCGAGGCGTGCGTTGTCCGATTTCCCCGGCAGGTCGCTCCTTCTCAGCGATGGCGGTTGGAGCGAATCCCGCTACTTCGCTCCTCGCGCGCCGACCGCGACAGGGCGGAGACTAGGGGACGGGTCGACGGTCGGCAAGTAACCTCGTGTCACCCCGTCCACGCATCCGCCCCCCGCGAGTCACCGATCAAACGCGCATGCAATCTCGAGTGATCGAACTCCGACGAAAAGCGATGACCCCGGGGCGAGGAGTACGTGCAGCTCGATCCTCCACCTGCCCGGGGTCCGCCTACGGCTCAGACTGCTCGCGACTGCATCAACACTTCCGGTTGGAAATCTCGAACAAGACGGTGTTCGCCGGCAACCCGGTGATCGCCGCGTCCATGCAGGTCTTGGTGAAGTTGACCCACCCGCGCGCCGTTCCGCAGGGAGTGACGAGATTCGGCGCCACAACGAAATGGTAGGTTCCTACCGGCGTTATCGGATAGGGACCGGTGGTGACGTCGTCCCCGATCAGGCGCGCGGGCACTCCCGGCCTTCCCGAGGTCGTACCGTTGATCAACGGATTCACCCACAGGTGGAGTTGCGAAGTGTTGGGCACGAACGAGGTCGTCACTGCGTACGAGTCATTCGGAGGATTCGGCAGAGTCGCCCTGAGAGCCAGGTAATCCTGGACCGTGAAGGTGTATGCCACCACCGACTTGCGAGTGGTACCCCCGCAGTATGCGGTGAACAACCCCTTGTTGGCGCTGGTCGTAACGGTGAAGTGGGGCACGGCGAAGAAGCTCACCAAACTCGTGGAACACACGGCCAGTGGGGACACCGTGCCGCCAGGCTCGAAGAAGCCCCCGGGAAGACATGTTCCGACCGGGTAGACTTGCCCGGGACCGCCATAGCAGCCGTAGGGCAGCACCTGGATCTGCTCCGTGGGCTCCAGCCCTTCCGGAGCAGCCGGTGATGGCGCTTCCGTGCTGCACCCGAGGGCAAACGCGAAGACTGCGGCGAAGATCGAAGTCCCTACGCTCCGGGCGATGAGTGACCTGCGGTTGAACATAACCATCCTCCTGTTGCTCGAGCGGGCGAAATGCATCGCTCGCACCAAGAGGGCGTTCCAACCGATCGTGTGATGCAGAATTGTGCAACGAGTTTGAAATCGGCGTCCTCAGTCGTCGAGTCGCCCAATCAACGCATCCAGAGGAGAAACGATGCCGCATGCCACGGCGTCGCTGGGGGTGATTGCCCGTGACGCGGTGCATAGCACCGTGCCCCCCTCGCTCGGCGGCAAACCGAGTCCATCCTTCATCAAAGCGATTGCGCCCGAGACAACTGCCGTGGACATGGAAGTACCGCTCGCACTGGCCATCAGTCCTCCGGGGTACGCGCTGGTGATCGAGACGCCGGGCGCCGCGAATCGGATCGCGGAACCGCCACCCGAGAAGCTCGCCAACGTCCCCGAGTCATCGATGGCGGCGACGCCCGCCACGTTGGGCGACACTCCCGGATAGGTGGGAGCGGAGAACCCGCCATTGCCCGCCGCCGCGACCACCAGGATCCCCAGGTTCCGCCCCTTGAGCGCCCGCGTTTCTACCAGGTCATTCCACCCGTGCATCGAGATGCTCATGTTGACCACGGTCGCGCCCATGCTACGAGCCAGTTCCAGCCCGCTGAGCAGATCCCAGAGAGAGCCAACGCCATCGGCGTTCAGCACCCGGATCGGAATGATCATCGCATCCGGGGCCACCTGAAGAACGATCCCGGCCACGTGGGTGCCATGCCCGTGGGCCTCATCGATCGACCCATCGCCATCCTCGTCCACGCCGTCCAGTAGCTCCTGGGAGACCAGGGTCTTCCCGGCCGGGACCGGCATCAGCCTTGCGGCGAGGTAGGGGTGCGCCAGATCGGCACCGGTGTCCAGCACGGCAACGCGAGCCCCTGCGCCCCGCGCGACGGTATGGACCAGAGAGAGATCGAGGGTCTCCAGCCCGCCCGAGCCGAGCTGCTCTTCATCCCACTCCCCCACGACAAACCCGCCGGTCAGAGAACTCCCCTCACTCAGGAACACCGGAGCGTTCACCGAGGCCCCAGTCAGTTGTGGCCCCACAGTCTGCTGCACCGCGGACAGATCCAGCCCCACCGGACCGTTGAACAGCGCGGTCGCGCCACCGAACCCCGGCTCCTGCTCGACCAGTGACAATCCGTGCTGGTTCGCCAGGGCCTGCAGGAGGGCACCGGAGGGGGGCTGGGCGAACTCCAGCACGTAGTTCGACGGGGACGGAGTGACGAGGATCGTGGGCCCCATGGGCGGGGGGCCCTGCGCTCCGGTTCGGGCCTGGGCGAACGCCGCTGCTTCGGGACCGGAAGGTGCGGCGACCTCGTCCGTGCCGCAGGAGCTCGCGGCGGCATGGAGCAGGCAGGCAAGCAGCAGTGCGCGCTTGGGCAACATTCCGAGAGCTCGACCACACCGAGGCTTAGTGAGGGGCAACCCGCCGCGGACGGCGGTGTCTACATCGATTGGAGTCATCACAGGTTCCTCCTGGAATCGTAGAGTCGAGCAATCGGGACGTCTGGCGATTTGGCAGTCCGGAGTCTGGCAAGTCTCCGGGCTGTAAGTATGGGCGGCGAGACGTCCGCCGTGATGCGAGAATCTACCCCACGACGAAAAATGCGGCCGAGCGGAAGGGATGCTCCCACCGTTCCCGAAGCGCTCGTCTGGCCTTTCCGGCAGCCTCGTTTGGAGACACACCGCCCTGCCGCCAGTGCCGGTAGAAGGCACGGCTCCACTCTCGGGCCGTGAGGTCGTCCACCTTCCACAGCGATAGTCCCAGAGCCGTAGCCCCGGCCCCCAGTCCGGCGGTCATCCAACCGTCGATGTCCGATCCCGGAAACAGCGTCGTCCGCCCCGACTCGCAGCTGGTGAACTGAATCAGCGAGCCGCGCAGCCGATGCCGTGGAAGGTGCTCGAATCCCAACCACCCGTCGGTCAACTGTATTCCCGATAGCGACCAACCGTCCTGATGGAAGGCTCCGTGAGCCGCAACATGCAGCAGGTCGATCCTCCCCTGTCCGCGCCGAAGTTGATCTCGTTGATCCCCCTGCTCCACGATCCAGCCGGCCTCTCGGAGCGACCGGGCGACGTGCGTGGCCTCATCTCGCGCCCCCTGGGCCGGGCCGTGGACGATCAGAGCGTGGCGAACATGCCGCGACGTCGTTCTCCTTCCAGACTCAGTCAGGAGCGCGGGATGAGGGAGCCGTGTGATCCCTATCGGTACCCGGGAGGCCCCGATCTCGAACAGCGCCTCGATCGGCAACGCGTGGAGTTCCCCTCCGGGTACCGCCACGATCGGCAGGGCGGGATCGAGCGACATCGGTTCCCAGAGCGCGGCTCGTAGCTGCTCCATCGCGGTGCGACAGTCCTTGAGGGTGAGGGCAAGAAACCGGTCGCGTTCGTGGTCCCCGACCTGGGCCGCCGCTTCGATGGTCAGTCGGAGCGGGATCCAGTACCTCTCGATCGCCGCCTCCAGCCCGGGGAGGAACACGCGGCCCACCGGCCCCCGGCCCCGGATGCAGAACGCGTACCAGCCAGTCCGGTCTCGGTCGAAGACGACCAGTTGCCGATCGCCCAGCCTGGTCCGCCAGGAGCGAAAGCCCCGCGCCTCTCGTGCTCTCCGGATGACCTCCGACGTGTAGGTGGGGGCCGACCCGGCGATGGTCGCCAATCGATCCAGCTCTCGCCCCAGTCCTCGGTGACGCGCCTCCGTCCGATCGCCGTCCGGGCGGAGCATCTCGTCGCGGAGACGCGTCAGAGCGGAGCGAATGCCCCGACGGGTCGCCCTCCCCCCAAGCTGAAGATCCTCGAGCAGGGTCGGAGCGCGCGACTGCGACACCAGGTCGAGGGCAATCTCGACCGCACGCGCGCCTCCGTGCCGGAGGGACAAGTCGATCGCTTCTCGAAACAGCCGGGCGCGCGATTCGCCGATCAGGAGTCGCATGCGTCGATCTCCGAACCGGAGCAAGAGCGCCTCCAACTCCCGGACCGACAGGCGAGTCCAGCGCATCACCTCGGCGGAACGTCCCAGCGCTGCGAGTGACCGGGCCACGAGCATCGCCAGTCCCGGCCTCTCCCAGCGCGCGGGATGGAGACGCGCGGATCGGTGGGCCAATCTGGCCAGGCGCAGGGCACGCCCGGGCGTCCCCATGAGGAGATACGCCTCCGCCAGAAGACCCCGTGCGATCGCGCCCTCCGCCCTCGCCGACTCCTTCGGCAGGTGGCGCACGAGTCGGCGGAGCAGATCGCGAGCAGCGACCGGGTCCTCCTCCCGGAGGAGCAGACGCGCCTGTTCGATCTCGACCTTTCGGACCGCCCAGGAGCAGCCGGCTTCCTGCCAGGATCGCCGCGCTTCTTCGATCAAGCTCATCGCGAGCTGATTCCCGCCCAGGCTGGAGAGGATGTTCCCCCGGAGACTCGCCGCCCGGGCGGATTCGTCACGAAAGCCCAAACGGCGGAAGATCCCCCAGGCTTGCTCCGCTTCCGGCGCCGCTGCCTCATAGGCCCCCAGTGAACTGAGAAGCACCGCCAGTTCCTGATGCGACCAGGCCAAGGCCCGCTCGTCGCCGAGATCTCGAATCTCTCTGCGCACGTCCTGAAGTCGTTCCCACCCAGCAGGGTCTGCCCCCTCGACCAGTTCGAGAGCGGCAAGGCCAGTCTGCGCGTAGAGCGACAGCACGCGGTTGCCGGTGCGGTCCAGGTCGGTCCGGGCCGTTCGTAGGTAGCGGCGCGCGATCGCGGTCTCGGCTTTCATCCACGCGGTCATGCCGAGGTTCAACCGACAGACTCCAACCTCGCCTCTCAACCCGAGGGAGCGAAACCGCGCCATCGCGGCTCGAAACCCCCGGTCCGCGGCACTGAGCCGCCCCGCGTGGAGGAAGGCGTTGGCCAGGTTCGCTTCCAGCCTGGCGCGATCGGCAAGCGAGGTTCGCGGGAGGTATCGGCGTCCGAGTTGCGCTACACCCATTGCGGTATCCAGGTCGCCACGAAGGCCAAGCGCGTAGAGCCAGCCGATGCAGCACCGCCCCTGTTCCACTCGTAGTTTCGCTTCGGCAAAGGCAGCGAACGCGCGGCCGAATCCTCGCACAGCGCCTTGCAGATCGCCGATGCCGATCCGGATGTTCGCTTCCATGCGCCAGAGCAGCGCGCGTTCGCGGTCCGGCAGCGTGCGTGCGAGCGCCCGCTCCGCATGTTCCACCGCAAGCATCGCCCTACGAGGATCTCGCGCATACTCCCCGAGCAGCGCGTCGTAGAGAACCTGGAACGGAGGGGCAGTTGGGGGTGCGGCGAGCGATCGGACCCATCGATCCAGCAGATCAGGCGTCGCCGGCAAGCGGAGAAGCGCCTCGATCTCCCTCGCCTCCGGCCTCATGGTAACGCCGAGTCGCGCAGGATCCAGCACTCGCCTCGATCGCGGTGCACCTCGAGCGTCCATCCCCTCGGGGCATGCTCAACGAACCAGAAATCGCCTTCCGGACTCACCGGCCTGCGCGCGATCACGTGGTCTTCATGAACCAGGAGCACCTGGACTGCGCTCTCTCCTCCGGCGTCGCCTTCATCGATGAACACCTTCCCGCGAATCTGCACGGAGAGGTCCCCCGGACTCGGCGCGGCCACCACGCTGATCCGCATGCTGCCGACCTGACCCGTGGCGATGCGGGGACCGCTCGGATCGAGCACCCCGGCACTCCGGATATCCGGGGCAATCCACGACCCATCCGACGCATCACCCGGCTCCGGCGGAGCGATGATCTTCTCCACGTCGAGCGCCAGATTCCGGATCGCCTCCGGGGGAAGGCGCCACTCCGAGACGCGCCCCGCCCGGGACAACGTCCGGAACAACTCCAGGCTCTCACCACAGCGATCG
This sequence comes from Candidatus Eiseniibacteriota bacterium, assembly GCA_016712505.1. Classification (GTDB taxonomy): domain Bacteria; phylum Eisenbacteria; class RBG-16-71-46; order CAIMUX01; family CAIMUX01; genus JADJQY01. The sequence goes on from JADJQY010000001.1 coordinate 25,020, forward strand.
CAGCCCTCGGCGTGAAGGGCCAGGTCCGACTTCGGATCGCAGCCGGCTTGTGTCCACTCGATCCAGTCGCTCTCGGACGGGTGCGCTCCTGACCCGGTCATGACTGCCTCCTCAGGACGCGGCGGAGCTTGTTCATGCACCGCGAACGTGCCGCCCCGATCGCTCCCACCGCCATCCCCACCGACGCTGCAACCTCGCGATACTGCCGCGGCGGCTGCGCCAGGAACAGAAGCCGGATGAGCCCGGCACAGGGATTGCCGACCTCTTCGAGGGCCTGCTCGATCTCCCCCCGTGCCGCGACGGCAGCAGCCTCCTCATCGGGCAGCGCCCACGGATCCACGAGATCCGGGGGGATCTCCGCCGCAGATCTTCGGTTCCGCGCGGCAACCTTCCAGGAAAGTCGGCGCGTGGCGACCAGCAACCACCGAGGAAGCGCCTCCGGGGTGCGAATCCGAAGCAGGGAGCGAAACAACTCCGCCCACACTTCCTGGAAGACGTCCCCCGCGTCATCGGGGGATAGCCCCACTCCGATCGCTGCGGAGTACACCAACCCCTGATACCGCTGAACCATTTCCTTCCACGCGCTCTCGTCGTTCTCGATACAGAGCGTCAAAAGCTCGGCATCGGTCCTCATCCGAAGAGGTCTCTGCAACCCAACTCCCCCTCGAGTACCCAAAGTGTGGGACGAGTCTAGCGCACAGGTCCGCGGTTGGAGAACGACGCGGTAAGACATTCGTGGCCCACTTCGGGCTTCGGCTGGCCAACACCGGGTCGGAGGTCAGCAAGCGAAGCATCCGGCGGAACGCGGCAATCACCCGGGGATTTCGACTGGGGCGCCGCGACCCCGCCTCACTTCAATCGTCCCAGATGCACCTGCAACCAGGCATGACTGTACCTCCAATTGCGAGAAACCCAGTCGGTTGACCGCCCGGTGGAGGTCGCGATCTCGCGCTGGCTAAAGCCACCGACAAGAATCTGCTCGGCAACGTCCGCCGCCTCCGCGCATTCCTGCCTCAGTCGGTCCAGCGCCTCGTAGAACGCCAGGGTCTCGACCCCCCCTCGATCCCAGGGGGCGGCGAGGTTCAGGAGCTCCACCTCATCCGCCCGGTTCCCCTCGGGCCTGCGTCTTCTTCGATTCGCGTGATCGATCAATACCCGTCGAACTGCCCGGAGGTAAATTCTGCGAAAATGATCCGTATCCGCCAGGCGAGCGGGATCGAGTCGGAGCATGCGCAAGTACGCTTCGTGCACCAGGGCCGTCGCTTGCAGAGTATGATCTCGACGTTCCTTGCGCAGGTGCCGTTCCGCGATGCGCTTGAGTTCCTCGCGGTGTTGAATCCAAAGTGGGTCGATGTCTCGCATCTGGTGTTTCTCGCAACCGAGGTGTGTCACCGCATGTGGCCTCGTTTTCTCGCCACCATCCGCACGATCACTTCACCATTCATCGGTGGATCGCGCTCGGGAAAGGTAGCGAAGGCGGATCGCGCGAACAAGCTCGACCGGGCCGACGGAGGAGGAGCCGGGCTTGCCGTTCCTCTTTCCGCGCGAGGGCGGTTCCTTCGAGCTGTGATTCGGCCCACCCCGAGCGGCGCGGAGCCTGCCGGGGACTCCGATGGAGTCGGCGTGGAACTCGACGACTTGCTGCAAGAGATCGTACGTGCGGACCGAGAGAACGAGCAGCGCCGGGGAACGGGGGATCCGGAGCCTCCCATCCCCCCCCTCCAGATCGGTCCGTACACCCTCATCCGGTCGATCGCCCTCGGCGCTACCTCCGAGGTCTTCGAGGGCCAGGCGCCGGATGGGACCGCCGTTGCGGTAAAGCTGTTTCACCCGGAACGTATGATCTACGACGCCGTCCGGTACTCCGCGCGGGAGGCTTCGTTTCTTCGGAGCCTTCACCACCCGAACATTCCGCGGCTGCTCGACTCCGGGACCGTCCGCGTCGAGGGCCAGGACGTGGCCTACATGGTGCTCGACCTGGTGCGTGGCACCAGGCTCGAAGACTTCCTGGCGGAAGAGCGCCCGACGTTGTGCCGAGCGGCGGAGCTGCTGGCCATCGTGGCGGAGGCCCTGCACGCCGTACATCGGCACGGTCTGGTCCACCGGGACGTGAAGCCTCAAAACATCGTGATCACCTCCGCGATCCCGCCAAAGGCGAGGTCATTCATGACCTCGAGTGGTCCGAAGACTGCGATGTTGGTCGACTTTGGGGTGGCTTGGCGAACCGACGCCGGGCAGCTTCCTCGCTCCAGTGTGCACGGAACCCGCATCCTTGCGGGTACTCCGGGCTACCTCAGCCCGGAACACTTCACTCCCTCGGACCTCGGGCCAGCCAGCGATGTGTACAGCCTGGCCGTGGTGGGTTACGAGGCCGTGGTCGGGCGGCTGCCGTTCGATCAGTCAAAGTTGGTTCCGAATGCGCTCCATATCGCACCGCTCAACTCGCCGCTCGTCCCGTTGCCGCCCCATCCGCAGTTCCGAGACATCGGTTTCGTGCTGTTCCGAGCGCTGGATCGAGATCCGGCGAAGCGCTACCCGACCGCAGTGGACTTCGCCGACGACCTCTGGCGAGTTTCTCGGGGAGATCGCCCGGCCGCTCGGCCGCGGCCCATCGCCCGTACCGTGTCCTTCATCCGCCGAGCATTGCAGCAGCGAGCGGCAATCTTCCTCCTGATCGCAGGTATCCCGATGCTCTGGTTCGGACTGGGGATGATCGAGCGCGGCCGATCGGATCGACGCGAGGACCGCAGCCTGAAGGCCCTGGTCAGCGAGGTGAAGTCTATCGATGCGATCCGTCACGCCTCCGATCTTGGCGAGGCAGACATGCGCGAGTGCATCTCGCGATTGCAGGTCTGTCGGCAAGCTCTGCGCCGCCTCTCGACCAGTCCCCTCGTCCCTCACCTCGAGGCGTATGCATGGTTTCGCGAAGGGGAGCTTCACTATTTCCTTGGCACGCTGCACACCGAGCGCGAGGAGTATCTCCGTGCTGCAGATTGCTGGAACGCCGGAGGAAAGATCCCCCGCACCCGGGAAGGACTGGTGGTTCTATCATCCGACCCCTCGTTGCGCAGCCAGATTGCTGGAATCAATTCACTCGCCTTCGCCTCGGCTGACGGGCTGGCGCATCGGGCGTTGAGTCGCATCACGTCACCGCGCTCGGAGCAGAGGATCTCGCTGGAACGGTATGAGTGGGCGTGCGCCGCGGCGAGGAACGAGGGGCGTGATCTCTTCTTCTACGACCCTCTGCGGTTCCCTGACGACAAGTGGACCGAGCGCGGCGCCGTCCCCGACGCCATCTCATCCCTCACATTCAATCGTGCGATCGGGCTCCTCGACCTTGGGATCACGACCGACGATCCGGAACTCATCGAGCAGAGTCTCGAGGGCTTCGCGGTCGCCGATACCTTCTCCGTGACGCGAAAGGCCGGGGACGGCTACCAGGCGTGTCTCTATGGCTGGGGGCGGGCCTACTTCGCCCGCGCGGAACTCCTGCGTACACCGGATGGACTCGACTCCTGCCTGGCAAAATACGAGGCCGCGCTGGGAGTCGATGAGCTCCTGCCGGATGACCTGACGCTCGAAGCGACCGCGCGCTCTGCCTGCCTCCGCCTCGAAGCAGAACTTGCCACCGATCCCGCGACGCGCGCGCAGCATCTCCGCCGCGCCCGTGCCATCTGGCATCCGGACCCATCCGGCGCCGCGGTGCTCTCCCAGCGATCGGTCAACTTCAAATCATGTCTCGAGCAATCCGCCGTCGCCCTGTCGATCGCCGGGCTGTGCCTCGAGGCTAGGTTCCGCCCCCATTGGCGTTCGCCCGCCCCCGCCGCGGTGGTAGAGGAGGCCCTCGCCTGGGTGGACTCCGCCGCCACCCGGGTCGACCAGGAGCGACAGCCGGTCCTGTGGGCGCAAGTCCTCCTGGCCCGCGCCAGCGCCCGGCGAGTTGCGTGGCAATGGACCGGGAACGAGCAACTCCGTCGCGCGGCACAAGGCGATCTCGAGACCTCGCTTCAACTGCTTCCTCCCAGCCAATCTCCTCGCCACGCTCGACTTACGCGGATCGAACAGGATCGACTAGCTTCCGACCCACCCCACGCCGCATCGTTCCGTATCCACCGTTGACACGCCCCCCCGCCGCCTGAAAGACTTCGTTCTTTCCGGTCGAATGGCATTCAGAGCATGGCTTCAGGCGGAGGACACGGTGGCGACGACGGCGGATCTGCGGAACGGACTGGTGATCGAGCACAAGAACGACCTCTACAAGGTGGTCGAGTACCAGCATGTGAAGCCGGGCAAGGGCGGGGCGTTCGTTCGCACCAAGCTCAAGAACGTCAAGACCGGGCGGGTGATCGACGAGACCTGGAACTCGGGCGAGAAGATCGAGATCGTCAAGATGATCCGGAAGTCGATCCAGTTCCTTTACTCGGGCGGCGATGAGTACCACTTCATGGACAACGAGGACTACGATCAGTTCACGCTGCCGAAGGAAGTGCTCGAGGATTACCTCCCCTACATGCTCGAGAACATGACGATGGAGTCGCTGGTTCGTGAGGACGACGGCTCGCTCGTCGACATCGCCTTCCCCCCGAGCGTGGTCCTCGAGGTGACCGAAGCCCACGACGCCGCCCGCGGCGACTCCGCCGGCCCGGTGAGCAAGCCGGTCAAGGTAGAGACCGGCTACGAACTTCTGGTCCCGCCGTTCATCAAGCAGGGCGAGAAGATCCGCATCGACACCGAGACCGGCAAGTACATGGAGCGGGCGTGACGTCCCTGCGTGAGCGACTCCGCTGAGGGTAGACTCGTTCGACTGCCTGCCACCCCTACCAAGGTGATTTCGGTCCGTGAAGGAGTACCTACTCCTTCACATCCACCTGAATGATCTCTTCCCCCGCCAGGACCGAGACGCGCAGCCCACGCTCGGGATCCGCGCCGAGCGGGACGGCATCGAAGCGGAACTCCCCGAACTCGGTGACCTCGCTGTCGAGGAACAGGTCTTTGGTGGCGTCGGACCCTGAGACGTGCAGCAGGGCGCGGCGCGTCTCCGGAAGCTCGATGTCGGAAGTGGGTGTGAGCTGCCCGCGCAGATTGACGCCGTCCTTGGCCTCCACCAGCGAGATCGACACGGCGTAGGCGCCGGCGTCATAGCGGAGCACGCGTGGGCCGGAGGCACCGCCGCGCAGCGCATGGGTCGGGGTGAGAGAGTCGCCGACCAGACGGGCCGCGATCTCTCGCGCGACGTGGGCGATCCGCGCCGCCCAGGGACTTCCGACACCTTCGGGCGGAATCGCCCGATCCGCGCGATCGACAGGCGTCTCCGCGGCGGGCCGCGGCGACCGTTCTCGTGCCAAGGACAGGACTTGGGGCAAGACGTCCCTGACCAGAGCGACTGGTGGCTGCGGCAGCCGCGCATCGCGGAGGTCGGCCAGGAGCCGCTCCGCTTGTGCGTGTGCCTCGATGCAGCGGGGGCACCCGTCGATTTCCACGCGGACCGAGGCCAGGGTCGAATCCGGATCGTCGGTCGCGAAGACCGCCGCCCAATCGATATGCACATGACTTTGCTTCATCCAGATCTCCCTCGACGTCCTGACCTCGCGCCCCCGGGCTCGGGGGGCTGCTTCGTAGACGGGGCGCGTGGGGGATCTGATACCTGCGCGGGCAGATCTTTCCCCGGAGCAAACTCCGGCAAATCGGCTAAGACCTTGCGCAGCTTCTCCAAGCAGCGTCCGCGGGTCGGCCCGATGCTCCCCAGCGGAAGCCCCTCCCGACGGCAGATCTCCTCGTAGCTCGCGGGTGGTTCCTCCAGGTAGATCGCGGTCAAGAAGCGCCGACAGCGGTCGCCGATCTGGGCGAGCGCGTCGCGCAGGAGGGCAGCCCGCTCCAGACGCTCCAGCTCATTCAGGACCCCCGGCGCAGCCATTCGCAACGACGGATCCGCGGGATCGGCGTCATCCAATGGAACGTCCGGCTTCTGTCGCCTCCGACCGTCGATCGCGAGCCGAAAGGCGATACCATAGGTCCAGGAGGCAAGGCGCGAGGGATCTCGCAACGAATCGATGTGACGAACGACCGCGAGGCAGGCTCTCTGGAAGAGATCGTCCCGATCCGCGGGCTGCAGATGGAAGCGGCCGGCGACCGCGTAGATGACCGGTCCGAACTCGCTGATAAACCTGCTCCAGGCACCCTCGTCGCCCAGGGCCAGACCTCGGCAAAGTTCCTCACGGGTCATGCGCGAAGCGCCTCCGCAATCTGTCGCACCTGGTCGTTCGCTCGCCTCGGGGGGGATCGAAACTCCCCGCCGAATGTTGCGACGGATCGTAGCGAATGACGTCGCCGTTCGGCAGAGCTTTCGGGCGGATTCGACTTCCGGACACCGAGGGTTTGCCCAGGTTCGAGCGGCGGCAGCTCTATTGACACGCGCCCCCGTGTGCCCGAAGTTCCTTGATCGGACTTCACTGAAAGGAGACTCGACACAGGTGAAACGGAATCCTCAGCGATCGCCCGGCGCGATCCTCACTCTGCTCTTCGTCGTCGTCGCCACTCTGTTCCCGCTCCTCCTCAGCGGCTGCGGAGATGACGACGGGGGAACCAATCCGCCCGCCAACGGCGCCTGCTGTGCGCCGAGCGGCGCTTGCACCATCGCCACCCAGGATGGGTGCAACCTCTCGAAGGGTGTCTATCAGGGCGACAATAGCGACTGCGACCCCAACCCCTGCACGCAGCCCCCGGCGACCGGCGCCTGCTGCGTCGGCGAGGTGTGCACCGTTCTGACCGCGGCGCAGTGCGCCACAGCTTCCGGCACCTATGAAGGGGACAACACCGACTGCGACCCCAATCCCTGCGCCACCCCGGCCACCGGCGCATGCTGCGCGTTGAACGGTACCTGCACGGTGACCATTCAGGCCCAGTGCACCGGCGCCTATCAGGGAGATGGAACGGTCTGCGAACCGAATCCCTGTCCGCAGCCGCCCGCCACCGGCGCCTGCTGCACGCTCGCTGGAGCCTGCTCGATCACGACCGAGGCGGCCTGCACCAACGCCGGCAGCACGTATCAAGGCAACAACACCGTCTGCGAGCCCAACCCCTGCCCGCAACCCCCGACCACCGGCGCCTGCTGCGCCTCCGACGGAACCTGCACCATGACCACCGCCGCGCAGTGCTCCGGCACCTACCAGGGCGACGGCACCGACTGCGAGCCCAACCCCTGCCCGCAGCCGCCGACCAACGGCGCCTGCTGCGCCACCGACGGCACCTGCACCGTGACCACCGCTGGGCAGTGCTCCGGCACCTACCAGGGCGACGGCACCGTCTGCGAGCCCAACCCCTGCCCGCAACCCCCGACCACCGGCGCCTGCTGCGCCACCGACGGCACCTGCACCGTGACCACCGCTGGGCAGTGCTCCGGCACCTACGAGGGCGACGGCACCGACTGCGAGCCCAACCCCTGCCCGCAGCCGCCGACCGGGGCCTGCTGCCTGGTCAGCGGTGACTGCATCACGGCCGGCGAAGCGGCCTGCATCGCTGGGGCCGGTACCTATCAGGGCGACAGCAGCGACTGCGACCCGAATCCCTGCAGCGTCGCGGCAACCGGGGCTTGCTGCATCCTGACCGCGTGCACCGTGGTACAGGAAACGATCTGCGTCCAGGGTGGCGGTACCTACTACGGGGACAACAGCGACTGCGATCCGAGTCCATGCCCGGTCGAAGCCGAAGGGGCCTGCTGCTTCAGCACGGGCGTTTGCGCCCCGCTGAACCAGCAGCTCTGCACGGCCGGAGGCGGCACCTACCAAGGCGACAACGTCGCCTGCGAGCCGAATCCCTGCACGACCGTTCCGACCGGCGCCTGTTGCGTCACCACGGTCTGCGCCGTGCTGACCGAGTTGCAGTGTTCGGTCACCGCCGGGACCTATCTGGGAGATGGAACGGTCTGCGAACCGAACCCCTGTGCCGCCGCCCCGTCCGGTGCCTGCTGCATCGGAACCGACTGCTCGGTGCTGACCCAGAACGACTGCACCACCAGCGCGGGCACGTTTCAGGGGGCCGAGACAGACTGCGATCCTGATCCCTGCACCGTGGCGGCGGATGGCGCCTGTTGCATTGTCGGGAACTGCCTGATTTTGTCCGCGGCGAACTGCGCGCTGGCCACCGGCACCTACGAGGGGAACGGGACCGACTGCGATCCGAATCCCTGCACCACTTCGGGCAGCGGAGCCTGCTGCCTCTCGGGCGGCTTCTGTTCAGTCATGCCGTCCTCGACCTGCGAATCTGCGCTCGGCACCTTCATGGGCAACGGTACCGATTGCGATCCGAGCCCTTGTCCGGTCGTCGGCGCCTGCTGCATGACCGCCGGGTACTGCTTCCAGACCACCTCGGCCTCATGCAATGGCTTCGCGGGAACCTACAAGGGGGACGACACCACCTGTACTCCGGATCCCTGCCCCGAGACCCCGTACGGCGCCTGCTGCTTCACCTCCGGACAGTGCGTGATCACGACCTCCGGGGACTGCAGCTTCGCCATCGGCACTTACAACGGAAACAGCACCACCTGCGACCCGAGTCCCTGCAGCCAGCCCCCGCCCAGCGGCGCCTGTTGCATGCCCTCAGGCAGCGCGTGCGAGGTCACCTCGAGACTGACCTGCACCAACTCGAACGGGTTCTACCTCGGAGACGGAAGCGACTGCAGCCCCAATCCGTGCGTGTTCCCCGAGGAGCTGCTCGGCATCTGGAACGTCACCTCAACCGTTCGGTTCTGCGATACGGACAGCACATGGTTCAGCAGCACGGATGTCGATACGGTCTGCGTTGTCACCGATCCTTACGATCCAGGAGAGGAAGGGGGGAGCGACTGCAGCTACGAGGTCGATGAGGGGCAACTGGTGGGAACCTGCTCGAGCAGCTTCGGCGTTCAGGGCTGCACGTACACCAGTGTGACCAGCTACCGCTTCTCGTTTACCTCCAACAGCTACACCGGAGTCGCGGTATCCCGCACGATCGTGACGGGAACGAACTGCCCCGGAGACACCTGCTTCGAACTCTCGATCGAGGCGACCCGCACCGGTCCGCCACCGGATCCGTGCAACGCCGGCGCGCTCCTTGAGCAGATCAGCCTGATCACGCGGTCCGCCCTCGAACAGCGAGTGGGTCGGTAGCCAGCCCACACAAGATCGAGGTCGACTCGCAACTCCAGAACGCCGCCCACCCCGCGAGGGGTCGGGCGGCGTTGCTGCATTTTGCCCAGACAAGACTTGGTTGGCGACATAAATTGCTATGATACAGCGAGTTACCGACGCACCCACCCGTGCCGCGCTATCGGCCGGCGGTGGCTAGACGTGGTACGGCACGCGCACCCATCCGATCGGCGAGCGGACGAGCATAAAGCTGCGAAGTGTGGACTGGGGATTCATGAAGCTCCTTGCCTGCGCCGGGGGTCGATCGAGCGACCGCCGCTCCGTTCGCACAGGAGTCGCGAGCCTCGGGAGCCTGATACGGCGCGGCTCCACTTTCCCGACGTGCCCGCCGCGGGTAGGATAGGCCGCCGACCCGTCCGGGTGGGGAAGGTGAAGACGGAGGTTCGATGTTCCCCTTGGGAGACGACAATAGCGATCGCCGCTCGACGCCGGTCGTCAACTACGCGCTGATCGCACTCAACGTCGCGGTCTTCGCGCTCTTTCAGCGCTTCGGCTCGGCCGAGCAGTTCACCAATGCCTACGCCACGGTGCCGGCCGAGATCCTGACCGGCACCGACGTCGCCCGTGAGGTGCTGATCCAGAACCCGGCCGACGGGCAGGTCCTCGGGCAGATCGCCCTCTACCCCACGCCCATTCCCCCCTTCATGACCCTGTTCACCGCGATGTTCATGCACGGCGACTTCATGCACATCATCGGGAACATGCTCTATCTCTGGATTTTCGGGGACAACCTCGAGGACCGGATGGGGAAGGTGCGGTACCTGATCTTCTATCTCCTGACCGGCATCCTCGCCGGGCTGGCCCACGTCGGCGTTACCGCCGCAACCAGCGGCAACCCGTTCATCCCCTGCGTCGGCGCCTCGGGCGCGATCTCCGGCGTGCTCGGTGGCTACCTCCTGCTCTTCCCTGGCCGTCGAGTGACGGTGATCATGCTCCGGATGCTCACCCAGGTCCCGGCGGTGGTCGCGATCGGTCTCTGGTTCGTTTTCCAGGTGATCAGCGGCGTTGGCTCCGGCGGAGTCGGTGGCGGGGTCGCCTACGGCGCGCACATCGGCGGCTTCATCGCGGGACTGGTGCTGGTGAAGCTGTTCGCCGCGGGGGGGGATCAGCGCCCGCGCAACATGTACGCCAACTGGCCCTAGAGATTGGATCGATGAGCCAGTCCAGACGCAAGGCGAGCACGCAGACGCCGCCGGCGGACGATCGGTCCGCCAGGCCAACCCCCGCGGATCCCTCGAGCAGTTACACCGCGATCTACGCCGCCGTCCGGCGTGTGCCCCGCGGCAAGGTCGCCAGTTACGGTCTGGTCGCCCTCGTCGCCGGTCTGCCGCCGCGCGCGGCAGGTCGGGTATGCGCTTCACGCTCTGCCGACGGGAAGCGGCGTTCCTTGGCATCGGGTGTTGAACGCTCGCGGCGAGATCAGTCTGCCCGCCGCCGAGGGGCATGGCGGGCTCCAGCGCGCCCTCCTCGAAAAGGAAGGCGTGCGCTTCGACGCCTGGGGTCGGGTCGATCTCGACCGCTTCGGTTGGAAGCCGCGCGGCCGCAGACGCTGAGTAGGTCCGGCGCTGGTCCCCAGCGCCGGGACCCAGGGGCTCAGGGGCTCAGGGCTATCGACGATAGAGCGACTTCACCTTCCCCCAGGAGCCAACCTTGACTTCGCGCGGCGGCGGGCCGTCCTCCACCCCGGTCGACGGGGGGTGGCACACCTCCATGCCCGAGACGTTCTCCTCTCCGAGCGAACACCCAAGCTCGAAGAAGGTGATGTCGCCTCCGCAGCTCCAAAAATCGAAACCGTCCTCGGGCGCAGCTCCGTCCGGGCAGTCGCCGTAGCACTGCGGATCGTTCTGCCTTCGCGCGCCATAGAAGCTCTTCTGGAACACGCGGGTCGAGTCCGGAGCGTAGAGGTCCACGCGGAAGGTGTCGCTCAGGCGTAGGTCGGAGTTGATCTGGACCGCGAGGAAGCCGCCCGGCGGGACCGCTCCGGACAACGGCTGAACACCGGCCGCGGTGGTCACGAACCACCCCGATCCCAGATTCACGTACCCCCCGCCGGCCAACGGCACCGGAGGATTGCACACCTCGATCGAGTCGGGAGCCATCCCCGGGTTGTTCTGGATCTCATTGATGCAGAGCCAGCTTCCGAGATCTGGAGCCGGCTGGTCGTTCATCGCGCCGAAGGTCGAGTTCAGGTCGATGGTCCAGAAGAGCGCATCGTCTGGCGGATTGGCCGGCGGACCAGCCGATCCGTCCGGCGCGCGACAGAGGGAAACGGTCAACCCCGCGAATGGGGCGGGCGCTCCTCCCTCGACGCCATAGTTCACACCATCGATCGGCGGGTTCGGCGCCAGAGAGTCGATGACCAGCACCTCCCCTCCGATCGGATCGAAAATCGGAGGGACCCCCGCGAAGACCTTGTACGCGCCAGGCGCAATCACGGCAGGACCCGGGATGATGTACTCCCCTTGGTTCCCCGCGATCTTCCATCCCGTGACGTCGACCGCCAGTGGTCCACTGTTGTAGAGCTCAACCTTTCGAGGAGCAAAGATCGAGAGCTCGTTCAACAGGATCGCCGCCTCGCCTGACCGGTCAGCGGGAGCATCCCGATGACCAGCAGGACCCAGTACGGTCGGAGCCCCGCCCGGCAACCCGGGCGCAGTTCGAGGAGCATCGCCAACTGTTGTGATCCGCGCATGGTGTCTTCCTATCTGGTGTTCACGACGACCCGTTGGATCGCCGTGTCTAGTGCAACCAGTTCCCCTGCCCCGGCGGCTTCGGATCGAGTGATGAGCCTCCACTCTCGGGGCGGGATCGACGGACCGGACGGGAGGGGACCTTCACGCTCCGGATGTCATACCGACGCAGCTTGTAGCGCAACGTGGACTCCTTGATGCCCAGGAGGCGCGCGGCGAGCGATTGGTTCCAGCCGCAGCGCTCGAGCGCCTCGCGCAGGATCGATCCTTCGACCGACATCAAGCGCGCCTCGAGAGTTTCTCCGCGCTTCAGGGTCAGCGTCCCGGCGAGGTCGAGATCTCCCGCGTCCGGGCCGGCAACGGCCGATCGAATCCTCTCCGGCAAGGCCTCGAAGCGGATCGCACCGTCGGAGTGCATCGCGACCAGGTACTCGACCACGTTTCGCAGTTCGCGCACGTTGCCCGGCCAGTCATAGGCGCAGAGCTGACGCAGCGCCCGCGGCTCGACCGCCGGGGGCGTCTGCTGCGCCCGGGCCGAGATCTCGTGTAGAAAGTGCCGGACCAGCAGCGGAATGTCCCCGACGCGCGCACGCAGCGGAGGCATCTCGATCGGCACGACCCCGATGCGATAGTAGAGATCCTCGCGGAAGCGCCCCGCACGAATCTCCTCCGCGATGTTCCGGCTCGTGGCCGCCACCAGGCGCAGGTCGACATGGATCCGCTGTCGGCCTCCAACCCGGGTGAACTCGCGCTCCTGCAGCACGCGCAACAGCTTGGTCTGGGTGGCGAGATCCATGTCGCCGATCTCGTCGAGAAACAGCGTGCCCCCGTTGGCCAACTCCAGGTGGCCGCTCCGCTCCGCATGGGCGCCGGTGTACGCCCCCTTCTCGTGTCCGAACAGCTCGGCCTCGATCAACTCACGTGGGATCGACGGGCAACTGATCGCCACGAACGGCCCGTCCTTGCGCGAGCTCCGGTCATGCAGGGCGCGAGCAACCAGCTCCTTCCCCGTCCCGCTCTCGCCGTGGATGAAGACGCTGGTGTTGGTGACCGCGACCTTTCGATCGTTTCGATGACGCTTCGAATCACCGCGGTCTGGCCCAGGAGTCCCTGGTACCCCTCGGTCGGCGCCGTGGAGGGCATGGTCTCCTCGGTTGCCTCGCTCGGCCTGCCCGCGACGTCCGCTGCTCCGCCCGCCAGGCGAAGCGCATCGACCCCAAGACCGACGAACTCGGCCACGACCTGCAGGTAGCCCACCGTCCCGGGCGGATCGTCGCTCCCTCCCACCCGCTCCACCGTCTCGGTGGTGGTCGCGAGCAGGACACCGAGCTGGATCGCCGCGTGACCGCGGATCGGCACGCCGATCGCGACGCCGGCCGCCGCACCCGCGGCCGGAGCTGGAGTCAGCCACCGATGGCGAACCACGCCTTGCACGCGCACCTCCTCGAAGAGCTGCACCAGGGGGGAGGTCCGCGCTCCCGAGCGGAAACTCGGATCGAGCGACTCGCCGTTCTCATCCCAGAGGACGATCACCGCCTCACCCTGGAGTTGCTGGCGGATCGTCTCGGTCACCCGACGAAGGAACAGTCCTTCTTCGCGGGTTTCACGCAGATGCGCCGACAGCGCGAGCAGGCGCTGCACATCCACCGAAGCGCCGGCGTTCCCGCGCTGCGCGAGTCGTTGGCGAATCTGCTCCGTCTCGGTCAGCAAATCTGCCCGCTCATGCCGTCGGGCAAGTGACTGCGCAGCGTCGAGCGTGCTTCCGGCCTGCTCCGCCGCCACCGGCCACTCCGCCTCGGCGAGCAGCACCAGCGCGCGCCACTCCAACCCGACATTGAGCAGTCCTCGAAAGATCTCCGCCGCCAGCCGCAGCCGCTCCGCCGCCGCCTCGGCCGCTCCGATCTGCACGAACAGTTGACCGAGCTGCAGCCGGCAGAGCGCCAGATGATACAGATCCGGCAGCTCCTTCCAGACCGACTCGCTCTCCAACAGCTCCTCGCGCCGCCTCGATCTCCCCTGGGCGAAGTGGATCTCGGCCCGCAGCCGCAGCGCTTCGGCGCGTTGCCGCGGATACTTCCCCTGGGTGGCGATCGATTCGGCTTCCCGCGCGCGCTGTTCCGCCTCCGCGGCCCGTCCGCGCTTGAACGCCAGACTCGCCTCGAGGAGAAGCGCCTCACTCAGGATCTCGGCGCTCTCCGAGCGCTGCGCCAGGGCCCGCACTTCGCGCGCCGCCGCCTCCGCCTGCTCGAGCTGCCCGGTTTCGATGTACCCATTGGCCATGTTGAACCACGGTTTGGCCAGGCCTTCGACCTGTCCCAGTTCCTCCCGCAATCGGATCGAACGCTGCGCGGTCGCGATCGCCTCGGCGGCGCGTCCCGACATCAAGAACACCGGCGCGAGGTTGTTGCTGACCACCGCGAGCCCCATCCGGTCGTCGGTTTCCTGCATCACCTCGAGGCTTGCGGTGAGCAGCTCTCCGGCCCGCGCGGCATCCCCGCGATAGGACCAGAGCAGCCCGAGGTTTCCCAACGCCCACGCCTGCCAGCGGCGGTTCCCGGTCTCCCGAAACAGCGACTCCGCGTGCTCGAAGTTCTCGATCGCTCCGGTGTAGTCGCCTTGATTCAGCAGCACGGTGCCGATGTTGTTGTACACAACTGCCATGCCAGGCCTGTCCTGCTCCGCCTCGCGGATCGACAGACAGGTTCGGAAGTGATCGTGGGCATCAGCCAGGCGCCCGGTCTTGATGCAGAGGTTCCCCAGACGATCGTGGTTGCGGGCGATCCCCGGTCGATCCCCCAGCGCCTCCCGAATCCGGAGCGCTTCCTCGAAGCAGTCGGTCGCCTCGCGCAGGCGCCCCTTCAGCCGCTCGATCGGCCCCATCTCTTCGAGCGCCCGTGCCCGATCCGGTCCGGGCGTGAGGCCGGCCGAGAGGAGGAGCGCTTCGCGCAGCAGGCTCTGCGCCTCATCCAGGGCGCCTCGTCCCTGGAGCAGCGCGCCAAGCTCCGTGCAGTTGCGGGTTACGGCCGGCAGGTCCTGCGCGTGTCGGGCGATCTCGAGCGCGCCCTGGAGCCGCAGTTCCGCCTCGGACGCGCGTCCCAGATCGAGCAGCGCTCGAGCGGTCAGGAAGAGCACCTGCCCCCGCTCGGCACCCCGACTGCCGGCGCCCTGACTGTCGACCGGGAGCAGCACCAGCGCCTGCTCCAGACAGGACAGCGCCGCGGCCGGCTGCCGCGCCTCCAGGAGCGACCCCGCTGCCCGTAGCAAAGTCCCGGTCAAACCCTCGCCGGCGCCATCTTCCGGGCGAGAGAAAGAATTCTGCGATGTCGTTTCCATCGTTTGTCCCTCAAGAGAAGTGGGACAAGAGTACTCGAACATGCAGTTTTTGACCTCGCAATTTCTCGCGGGACGCAGATTTTTGCGAACACAGAGCCCCCGCTTGAACAACGCGTTACGATGTTCTCGCAGATTTTCGCGAATCGGTGGAGGATCGGCGGGGAGCGGTCGGTGCTACCCGCGCTTCTCTCCACCGGCAAATCGCGTGGAATGCGGCCATCTGCCTCCACCCGGGGTGTGCGGACCAACCTGCTGTTGCACCTTCGTTCCCCGCCCACGCAGCCTTGCAGCTTCCGTGCCTCCAGCCGGGTCGGGAACGGACACACACGCGCGCTCCTGGAGTGCTACCCACGGTCTCGGCGCCATGGCCCGCGCGGGCACCGCCTGAAAGGCATGCTTGGGAGAACGCTGACTTGGCCGCCTGGGTCTTGCAGACTGAATCTACGAAATTCAATCTGCAAACCACGCATCGAGGACTCGATGATCCGGCGTCATCTCTTACCCGTACTCCGGCGAGCCGCAGCGCACTACCCCGTCGTCACGCTGACCGGGCCCCGCCAGTCAGGTAAGACCACGCTCGCTCGAACCGCCTTTCCCCGTCATCAGTATGTCGCTCTCGAGGATCCAGACACGGGTCGCTTCGCGGTCGAGGACCCGCGCGGCTTCCTTCACCAGTTCGCCGGGCCGGTGATTGATGAGCGCATGCCCTCGCCCCTGCAATCGCCCTGATGTTGCGGCGAAGCTCTCCTTATCTTCTCGGCAGCTTGTGAATTTCTGTACAAGCACCGTGTGCAGGCGTAGCGTTCCTCCATGGCCCCTTCCCGGCGGAGGCTCCCCGGCGCGCACTGTTGATCAGTGCGCCAGTGAAAAACTCAACGGCTCGCGAGATCGTTCGCGGCCAGGGTGCAAGGGAGACGAGGAGGTCGTATGTCAGACCTAATGGTGGACAAGCAGGCTGATCTAGCCGGCCCGGGTGTGAGCACCTATCCAGAGGTCGCGAAGATCCTTCCCCAGGATTACCGCTCGCTGCTCAACCCGAAGGAGACGCAGGTCGCCATCGCGGCGACCAAGCGCTACATCGAGGACAATCTCTGCAAGGAACTGAATCTGATCCGGGTCGAAGTGCCGCTCATCGTCGACAAGGAGAGTGGCGTGAACGACTACCTGGATCGCGATGGATCCAGGACCCCGATCGACTTCCCCTGCGGTCTGGGGATCTCGCCGCGCATCGACGCGCAGGTGGTGCAGGCGGCGACGAAGTGGAAGAGGATGGCCCTCCGGCAGTTCGAGATGCAGCCGGGCGAGGGTCTGGTCACCGACATGCGGGCGGTGCGGAAGGACTACTTCCTCGACCACGACCACAGTGCCTACGTGGATCAGTGGGATTGGGAGCGGGTGATGACCCCGCAGCAGCGTACGGTCGAGTACCTGCGCGATACCGTCCGGCACATCTGGAAGGTGATCGTCGGAGCCGAGCGCTTCCTCCTGAAGGAGTTCCCCAAGCTGGCGACGGAGAAGTGTCCGCCGCTGCCCGAGGAGCTGGTGTTCATCCACGCCGAGGATCTGCTCGATCAGTACCCGAATCTGCCGCGCAAGCAGAGGGAGACGGCGATTCTGCAGAAGCACCAGGCGGTCTTCATCATCGGCATCGGCTGGACGTTGAAGGACGGCTATCCGCACGAGATGCGCGCCGCCGACTACGATGACTGGGTCACCGAGACCCACTCGATCGACGGTCGCCCGATGCACGGCCTGAACGGCGACATCCTGGTCTGGAATCCGATCACTCAGCGGCGGCACGAGCTGTCGTCGATGGGCATCCGGGTGACCAAGCAGACCCTCACCCAGCAGCTCGAGATCACGAACCAACTCGACTTCCTGAAGATGCCCTACCATCAGGCGATCCTGAAGGACGAGATCCCGCTCTCGATCGGCGGCGGCATCGGTCAGTCTCGTACCGTGATGTACCTGCTTCGGAAGGCGCATCTGGGCGAGGTCAGCGTTTCGATCTGGCCGAAGGCGCTCCGCGACATCTGCCGCGAGCGGAACATTCACGTCCTGGACTAACTCCGGGTCAGGATCCTGGACCTCCGTGTCGTGCGCCCCGCGATGGGGCGCACGACGCCTTCACCGCTCGGCGTAGCCCCACCGCTCCCCCATGCGCGCCACCTGATCGCGCAATCCGTTGAACCGTGGATCGCCCTTTCCCGACTCGACGTAACGCGCGGCATACCGACTCGCCGCGACCCAATCGGCGCGGGCGCCCTCGGCATCACCCCGCCTCCGTCGCTCCTGCGCCCGGGACAGGAGCGCCACGGTCATGTTGTTCAGCATCGCCGCATCGCCCGGGGCCGCAGTCTCGATCGCCCGTAACCGTCGGAGTGCATCGTCGAAACGTCCCAGGCCGATGTAGAGCTGAGACAGAGCCAACGCCGTCTCCGCCTGGAGCGTGTCGAGTGCCGACGCGCGCTCGAGGGCCTGGAGCGCGAGGCTCGTGTCGGCAACCATGACGGCGACCTCACCCAGGGTGTGCCAGGCGAGACGGTCTTCCGGCGAGGACGCGACGATCTGTTCGAGGCGTGTTCCGGCGGTGACCAGGTCTCCGGCAGAAATCGCCCGCTTCACCGGCTCGACCCAGTCGGCACCGCCGCGCAAGCGGTAGACGCGGTACTTCCCCGACTCCCAGAGTAGGTCCGCATCGGCGCGAATCGCCTCCTGGCGCGCGAGCAGGTCGGCGAACTGCGCCTTACCACGAACGAGCGAGGTACGACCTGTCTCGACCAGGTGCAGGATCCCTCGATCGAGGTAGGCGCGCGGTTCCGAGCGTCCGAGAAAGTCGACCACCTCGATCGGCAGTCGTCCCGAGGTCGCAAACGGTCCGGCCTTCTCCGAGACGACCAGCGTGCCCGGCGGAAGATTGCTCTCCAGCCATTCGGTCAGGGCGATGCGCGGATCGGGACGCGACCGGGTCGATTCGCGCTGCCAGAGGCGCTGCTCGCTGGGATAGAACGCCGCGGCGGAAAGGAGCACCAGGGCCGGCGCGAACGGCGCGCGCCGGAGTAACCGCGCCGCTTCCCAGACTCCGAATGCGGCGAAGGTCAGGAGTACCGGCCAGACGCCGAGCAGGTACCGTGGATAGAGGCTCTGCCACCGCAGCATCGGAAGGAGCGCGATCGCCATCCAGACCAGGAGCAGGCTTGGCCCGAGTCGACGTTGGCGCACCGCTAGCACCAGGCCGAACAGAACTGCGGCGATTCCGAAGGGACCGAGGTTGAGCCAGAAGATGCCGCCCAGCTTCTCCACCGTGGTCGGCTCGATCTCCTTCGCCCCGACGAACATCTCGGTCACGCTGGTGACGCGGCGGAACTCGTACCCCAGGTCGCGGGTGAAGCGCCCGGAGTCGAGTACCGCGAACGGATGGAGCAGCAGAAACGCCGCTAGGCTGACGCCGGCGGCGAGAAGCAACCGCCGCGTGGCCACCCTCGCCGCACCGGGAGCGCGCCCCCACAGCGCAACCAGCACCAACACGCCGCCGACCAGTCCCAGGTTGTACTTGAACCCGGCGGCGAGTCCGGCGAGAAGCCCGCCCACGATCCACGGCCGGAGTCGCTCTCGATTCGCCCCGAGTGCGACATAGATCGCCGCAGTGGCCAGGCAGGTCGCGCTCATATCGGTCGTGGCGAGCTTCGAGTGCTCCACCGCCATCGAGGAGAGTGCCACCGCGAAGGCCGCGAGGCGGGCCACGCCGCGCGAGAACCCGGCACGCGCGGCGATACCGTAAACCAGCGCGATCGTGATCGTCCCGGCGAGCACGCTCAGCCCCCGCGCGATCAGGTAGAGCAGGGGCACCCCGATCGTCGGATAGAAGTAGAGGACGCCCCCCTGGGGCGGACGATCGTAGGTGCCGGCCGAAAGCCAGGTGAGAGCGTCGGTCCAGGTGCCGAACTGCCCGGTGATCGTCCCCCCTGCCAGGACCAACCCGAAGAGTCCGGCCAGCAGGTAGATCATCCCGGTCGGGTAGTTGAAGAAATGCGGATTGAAGGTGCGGTTCTCCCACATCCAAACCGCATTGTCGACCAGGGTCGGCTCGTCGTAGTGAAGGACGTAGGGCAGGTCGCGTCCGAGATGGAGCAGGCGCACGATGGCGCCCAGGATCACCGCTGCGAGGAGGTAGCGATCGGCCCGCTTCAGACTCACCACGAGCCGCCGCCCCCACCGCCTCCGCCCCCGCCCGACGAGCCGCCCGAGCCGCTCGATCCGCTGGACCGCGGAGTGGACGAGAGTGCGCTCCCGGTGGCGGCCATCGCGCCACTCAATCCGCGCTCGAAGGAACGGGAACTGAAGGATGTTCCGATGTGGGAACCGGTGTACCAGCTCGGCGGATCGGCATAGAGCCCCTCGAACTTCTTCGCCCAGCGATTCGAGATACCGAGCGCCATGGCATACGGCAGCAAGCTCTCGAACAGATTCTTCGCCTCGGCCCGTTCGAGGGTGTCGCGCTCCACCCGACCGACGAACTCCTCGAAGCCGCGAGCCCAGGCTCGCAGCTCTACTCCCTTCTTCGTTCGCTGCGGCATCGCCGGAGCGAAGATCAGAAAGAGCACGCACGAGACGATGGCGGCCACGATCGGAAAGGCGAGCGCATGGGGGAAGATCGCGCCGATCACCTTTGCCCACAACACCCCGACCGCGACGGTCAGCATCATGAACACCACGCCCAACCCGGCGAACTTCGACCGTACCTTGCCCGGATCACACGCCAGATGCCCCTGCTGCACCATCCGCGCAAAAATTGCGTCCTTGATTCCCGGGATGTGGCGATAGAACTCCTGGCGCAGGTCCGAGAGATCGACCACGTCGCCATCCGCGAACAACCCGCTGATCAACAACTGCTCGTGCAACGAGAGATCGGTGGCCGGCTTCTCGCGCAACCGGTGGAAGGAGTACTCGCTGGTCTTGAACAGCCCGAGCACCACATTCTCCTTTTGCTCGATCCGGATGTGCCCGCGCACCGCCAGATCGACCAGGGTCGCGGTGATGTCCCGCAGGTCGACCCGTTCGTCGACGATCGCGCCAACCTCCCCCGGCGTTGCTCCCGGCGGCGCCTCGTAGCGCACCATCACCGTGTCTTGCCCCCGCGGATCCCGTCCTCTGGTCAGGTACCGCCGCAGGAGGAAGATCAGCACCCCAAGCGGAATCAACACCACCCAGTTCTCGAACAGAAACTGCGCCCCCTGCTCGGCCGCGCTGGGAAAGCGGACCGCGCCATGAGGGAACGCCACCGCCACCGTCATCCCTTCGAGCGACTCCATCGACCGACTCGCTTCGAAGCGCACCGTTCCGTCCGGCGGATAGGCGACCGTCGCCTCGCGATCACGGCTGCCCATCCGTCCGGTGTAGACCGCCGTGAGGAGGGAGTCTTTCGGGAAGGCCTGCGGGAGCCGCACGGTGCAGCTCGCCCGCTCGATCGGTTGGTTCCACTCGTTCCCGGTCACGTTCCAGTAGATCTCGTCGTGCTGCGGGTAGTGGCCGAGCGCCCGGGTCACGCGGTAGTGAATGACGTAGGTCACCCGCCCCTCGACCGTGCGGTCCGCCGATCCGATCCGGACCTGGATGTAGCGCCCCTCGTGGGTGACCTTGGTGTCGTGCTTCGCGCCCGACTCGTTGGTCACGTCGCCGAAGCGCAGGCCGAGGCTGTAGTTGTAGCCCACGGGATCGGTGTACCGGACCGGGATGGTGCGGTAGATCCCGTGCCGCGGCTCGTGGAACATCACCTCGATCCGCTCGGTCACCTCCAGGGTCGCATCGGGACGAACCTCGAGCTCGACGTCGAAGTTCGTGATCGAGAATCCGCCCAGATCGGCGTGCACGGTCGACGAGGAAAGGGCGATCAGCAGCCAGACCAGCGAGATCGCCCATGCCGCGCGGCGCAACGCGAACGCCGCCACAGTTCGCCGCCCTCTCATGCCGAACCTCCCAGGTCTACCCTTGGTACCAGCGCCTCGGTGGCATTCTCCAGCTCGAAGAACTCCCGCTCCCTGAATCCCCCCGCTCGGGCCACGAAGAGATCCGGGAACGACTGGACCTTGGTGTTCAGGTCGCGCACCACCGCGTTGTAGTAGCGTCGCGCGTTCTGCAAGTCTCCCTCGAGTGTGACCAAGGCCTCATGCAGTTGGCGGAACCCGGTGTCCGCCTTCAGATCGGGATAGGCCTCCGCGACCGCGAGCAACCCGCGGATCCCTCCTCCCAAGGCCGACTCCGCCTCCCGCGCTTCGCCGACATCACCGGCTCGCGTGGCCGTCGCCCGCGCGCGGAGTTGGGTCACCTGCTCAAGGGTCGCCGACTCGTGCCGCGCGTACCCCTTCACCGCCTCGACCAGGTTCCCGACCAGGTCGTGTCGCCGCTTGAGCTGCACGTCGATGTCCGACCACGACGCCTCCGCGCGGTTCCGGAGCGCCACCAGGGCGTTGAAATCGACGATCGCCCAGATCGCGATGGCGAGGCACAGGGCGAGTCCGATGGCCACAGGCAAGGGCACGAGGCGCCTCCGGGTTCAGGTTTGTGGGCGAACGTTCAATACCAGGAAATCACCCAGGCGTCCATGTGGATGGCCGGCTGGGCGGAAACCCTGGACGGTCCTCTTACGTCCTATCTGCGCCGGGCCACCCACGGGAGCGACCCACATCTCCGAACCGAGCGGACCCATGGTCAGGAGCATCGATGCAACGATTCGTCAGCCACCCATCCCGCAATCCCCTGTCCCTCTCCGTCGCGGCTATCCTGATGATCTCGTCCTGGTCTGCCGCCTCAGGCCAGGGGGCCCCGACCGGCAACCTCCAGGGGAGCGGCCTCGAGCGCGCCATCGCCATTGAACGTGAGGTGTCCGGCATCGCCGCTCGGGGGGAACTCTGGCCAGGCTTCGACCTGCTCTCGATCCCGCTCGCAATCTACACCGGCGAGGAGACGTATCTGTTTCGACACCCGGCTCCACCGCAGGAGTTCGAGCTGGTCCCCCGCCAGGATGCCTGGGTCCGGCGCGCGCCGGGGCGCTACCCGTCGGTGAGCGCGAACACCAGCGTCGATCTCGGGGGAGTGTCGACCGCGACCTTGATGGCCGAGAACCGGGCGATCAGCCCCGCGCGCTGCGCGGAGATCGCAGCCCACGAGTCGTTTCACGTCTTTCAGCGGGCGCACCATCCCTCCTGGAGCGGGAACGAGGGGGACCTGTTCCTCTATCCGACGGAAGAGGCCGGAGGGTTGGCCCTCCGGCGCATGGAGTCGGTCGCGCTCGCCAACGCCCTCGCCGCGAGCGAGGACGCGGTCGCTCGCTGCTGGGCGCGAACGGCCCTCGGGCACCGGGCCCACCGGTTCGCCGCGATCGACTCGACCTTTTCGCGGTACGAACGGGCGACCGAACTGAACGAAGGACTGGCCACCTACGTGGAGCTACGGGCGGCGGAACGAGTGTCGCCGGTCTGTCCGCCCGGGGAGTTCGGCGCAACCGCGATTCGAGAGCGCTGCTACTGGAGCGGAGCCGCCCTCGGTTTCCTGCTCGACCGCCTCCGCCCCGACTGGGTCACGGAACTCGAAGTGAACGACCGCGGCGACCTCGATCTCATGCTGCATGAGGCGATCGCGTACATCGGCTCTGACTCGATCTGCAAGCTGTCTCGTGCTGAGTCCGATCGCCTGTTCGAAGAGGCGAAGCGCGACGTTGAGGCCGTCTCGACCCAACGCGCCGCGGCGGCGCTGGCCTTCGACACTCTTCCCGGATGGCGCGTCACGGTCGAATTGCCCACGGACGCACCGCTTTGGCCCCAGGGGTTCGATCCGCTCAATGTGCAACTCGTTGACGGAGGCGTTCTCCACGCCCGAATGCTGACCCTCGCCAACGATCAGGCCCGGCTGGAGATGTTGGATACCAGCGCTGCGGATCTCGTGGCCCTGACCGTTGCCGCCGGGGCGCACCCGCTCTGGAATGGCATCTCCCGGGTGACCGTTGCCGGGCTCGGCCAGCCGGAGGTGACGCCGGATGGAGACGGTCTCCGAGTAACCGCTCCCGGCCTTGAGCTGCGAGTCGCGCGGGCGACCTCTCAGACCGTGGGCCAACAGATTCAGATCTCGACCACCGGAAAGGGGCGTTAGCAGGCTGTCGGTCTCGGTTCTCCGGCTCGCAGAAGCAGCTCCCTCGCGAAATTTCGCGAGACGCAAAACCATTGCAACAAAGGGCACTACCTTCAGCTCGCAAAAATTCACGAACGACCCGAGCCTCTTCCGCCCAGTGGCCGCGATTTTCTGCGCCCAGCCCCCGAGCAAGCGTCAACAAAATCGTCGAAATCCCCGCTGATTTCATGACTCTGGAGCGGCACCCCCGATCCGATCGCCTCGTGGCGAGTCTTGGCACGCCCCTTCCTCTATCCCAGGTGACGGCGAAAGCCCCCCGCACGCGACCCCGGTCGCACCAGGTCCCAGGACACACGAGGAAAGGAAACTCTCCATGTCTCGCGGATTCCAGATTCTCGGTTTGGTCTCGCTCATCTCGGTCGGTGCCGGCAATGCCCTCGCGCAGCCTTCGCCGGCCATGTCCACGGTCGCCCCGGCCGACGCGCTGAATGGCGTCGTGGTCGCCGGCGTCAACCCGGCGCCGCTTCCCGCCACGATCCTGACCATCACGGTCAACGACGCGGCCGGCGTGCCGGTCCCCTTCATCCCGGTAAGGATCTTCCTCAACGCACCCACCACTCCCTGGTGCCCCCAGGTCGGGGGAGGGCCGATCATCGGCATGACTGACGCCGCGGGCGTGATGACCACCAAGATGCCTGCGGGCGGCTGCGCGCCCAACTTCGCCGGGGCGTGTACCATCTGGGCCGCCGGAGTCCAGATCCGGAGCTATCACAACGTGAAGAGCCCGGACTGGGACGGCGCGGGCGCCAACGGAATCGTCAACCTCGCCGACCTGCTCGCCTTCGCCGCCGAATTCAACGGCGTCGCTCCGCCGATGTGCCACGACTACAACAATGACGGTCTCTGCAACCTGAACGACCTGGTCATCTTCGGCGCCGCCTTCTCCCGCGCGCTCAAGTGCTGATCTGATCCGCGCCCGCCAGCCACATCCTGGCCGGCGCCCGCCCGGGACGCGGTCGAAGCTCCAGCTTCGGCCGCGTTCGGCGTTTCGACGTCTTCGATGCGGGACGACTCACTCGCCCGCGTGCTTGGAGCCGAGCGCCGCTCGATCGAGCCAGCGGCGGAGTCGGTGGCAGTACTCCGGATCGAGGAGGAATTGCGGGAGCGAGGCTCCGTGAGAGGTCGCGCCCGTCTGGTGGATCGCCTCCATCTCCTTCAGGTTCTCCCGCGATCCGGCAACGATCTGCATTCCGTGGCCGGCCTCGGGCAAGAGCTCGATCGTCGCGCGCGCTCTCGGGTTCCGCCCAAGGGCGCCCCGAAGCGCAGCGATGCTCGCTTCGACCGGAATGTGACGATCCTTGGCGCCAAAGAAGCAGAGCAGGGGAGTCGAGATCCGTTCCAGATCGGGAACGGGATCGTAGATTCCGGTCACCTGGTAGAACGACCGCTGGCCGGAGTTGAGCGCATCCCTGGTGGGGGGCTGTTCGCCCCAGTTCAGCTTCGGAAACCAAGGCCTGGCGCGGGCCGCGGACCAGGATCGCTCGAGCTCGTCCCGGCCTTCTCCGGTCCGGTAGTAGTCCCAGAGGAGGCGACGGAGCGGCCAGGCTTCCTCCACCTCGGCGTCGGTCCACCCCTCGTCGCGCAGGCGCTCCATCCGCTGGTACAACATCTGTTCGACCGGTGACACCCCAGGCGACGACACCAGAATGGCGAAGGCCAGCTCCGGATCGCGCGCCGCGATCATGGTGCCGACCCAACCCCCTTGGCTCACGCCCCAGAGACCCACGCGATCGACCTCCGGACGGGCGCGCAACATCCGGATCGCCGCGGCGGCGTCGACCGCACGCTCCTCGAGATTGATGTTGTCGGAGTAGGTGCCGGTCGACCCTCCGATCCCTCGCTTGTCGAAGTCGAGAACCACCAGTCCGGCCTCGAGCAAGCAGTCGATCATTCGGCGCGGAATCGGGGCATGACGGTCCCAATCCCCGGAGCCGTGCAGGATCACGACCCCCAGCCGACGGCTGTTCTCTTCCGGGACATACAGCGTCGCGGCGAGGGAGACGGTGTCGCTTGGAATGGTCAGCTCCAGGGATGCCGCCGCGGCGAGTCGGGAGGTGCCCGCGAGACACGCAAGCAGCAGGCCCAGGCCGGATGCAGCCAGGCGGACGACGTGGAGCGGCGGACGCGGGCCGGAAGTGTAGCGCATGGATCGATCCTCCCCAGGGTCGTTCGAAGTGCTCGGTTCGGATCGAGGCTACGTCGGACCGGCGGATGCGTCTTGAATGCCGGAAACCTGCGGCCCCCCGCGCGACCCTGCTCGCGCCTCACGGCCACATCGGCGTCGCAGCACCCCGGGCGGCAGGCCGAAGCGGCGCGATACCTCACGGGTGAAGTGACTCTGATCGCTGAAGCCATGCTCGAGCGCGATCGACGCCAGCGAGCGGTCCCTGTCGGACGGCGAGCGGAGCGCCCAGACCGCCCGGGCGAGGCGCTCCCTTCGTTGGAATTCACTGGGCGAGCAACCGAAGGCTCGGCGGAAGGCCCGCGCCGCGTAGACCGGGTGAATCCCAGCCTCGCGCGCCAGCGGAGCGATCCCGCGTGCCAGACCGAGCTGCGACTCGAGCTTCCCGCGCATCGCGATGAGCCACGCGGGGGTGCCGGCCAGACGTGGCTCGCGCGCGTTCCCCGAGATCCGAGCCAGCAATTCGAGGAGAATCCCTTCGACGCGCAGCTCCCGATCCGGAGGGAGCCCATCGCCCGAACCCATCGCGCGGGTGATCCAGTTCACGTACGCGTCGCATTTCAGAGTGGTGGAACGAAGGGGAATCCCCGGATCCTCCGGGATATCGACCACGAGCAGGTCACTCGCGATCGGGGCAAATCTCAGATCGTGGGACTCCGCGGCGGGCGAGAGGCGAATATGGCCCGCGCCCAACGCCTGTCGCCGTCCGCCCGGAAGGCGCTCCTCGAAGCCACCGCGCAGCACCAGCACCAGATGCGCCGCCGGGTGGGCGTGACCCCGGATCTCGAGCTTCGGCGGGAGTTCGATCCGCTCGAGTTCGAACCGTGGCCCGGACCGGCTCGCCCCGGGCTCCCTCTGGCCCTGCGGCCCTTCCGTTCGATGCGCCATGTACGCACTACGCAGTCCGTCGGCCAGGGTTGCGCCGTCTCTCCCCGCGGAGCGCCTGTGGGGCCTGATTTGGATCGTGCCAATTGGCTGTGATACCCTTGCCAGATGGCAACCACGACCTCTCCCGCCCGGTTGAAACGGGCTCCCGCGCCCAGGGCCGAGAGCAAGACCACGTCGGTGTCGACCATCACCGCCGGCCCGGCCGGCGCAGCCGGACTCCTGCGGTTGCGAACCCGAACCGCCGGCGGTCTCCGCGATGCCGTGCGGAAAGGGCTCCCCTTTTCCGCCCTGGAGGCGGTGATCGCGAGCTTGCAGCTCACACTCCTGGAGGCCGGTCCCATCCTCGCGATCCCACTTCGGACGATTGCGCGGCGCAAGGAGAGCGGACAGCTGGCGCCGGAGGAGTCGGATCGACTCTACCGCCTGGCCCGCACCGCGGCTCAGGCCGTCGAAGTCCTGGGAGACCTGGATCGCGCGCGGATCTGGCTCAAAACCCCGAACCGTGCGCTCGGCGGCGAGCAGCCACTCGGTCTGCTCGACACCGACATCGGCGCCCGCCAGGTCGAGGAGGTGTTGATGCGGGTCAACTACGGAGTCTTCAGCTAGTGCGCGTCTGGCGCATCTGCCGCCAGCCCTATGCTCGAACCACGCTCGACGGGGTCGGCGGCCTCTACGCCTCCGGCCGCTGGCACCTGCAGGGACACCCGATCATCTACACCGCCAGCTCCGCTGCGCTCGCGGCGCTCGAGGCCCTCGTCCATGTCGACGCCGGAAACGCCCCGAGCGATCTGCGGCTCCTGACGATCCACGTGCCCGACGAGCTGCCGCGCGAAGAGCTCAAGCTCGGCACGCTGCCCCGAGGTTGGAACGCCGTCCCTGGTCCCCCATCACTGCAGTCGATTGGAACCCAGTGGCTGCGGTCTCTCCGCAGTCCGATCCTCGTCGTTCCCTCGGCGATCATCCCGGAGGAGCGGAACCTGCTGCTCAATCCGAAGCACCCGGCGCTCCGGGGCGTCCGGGTGACGAAGACCGTCCCGTTCTCGTTCGATCCGCGGTTGGTGTAGGCGGGAGGTAGGGGAGGCGTCCCGGTTGTTCGGAGCGGGGTTGAGTGGTACTCGACCTGCGGGCTCCACGACCGGCGCGGGAGCGCGAGTCGCGTCGCAGCCATCCAGTACCACGGTAGGATTTTCAGTCGGCGCGCCTCCATCGTAAAGGCGACACACCACTTCAGGCCAGCTGCATCATGCCCGGCTACGCGTACTGACCCACCAATCAGGGGCCCGAAACGGGTCTCCGAGTCACCAACCGTTGGATTCCAAGCGAGGCTTGGTCGCGCCACCACTACTCCCGGACCGAGCGCGGCAGAGGATCGCGCAAGCGGAGGAAGTACGTCCGAAGATTTCTGCATCAGACGGTTGCGCCTGCGGCCCTCATACACGGAAGACAGCCGTCGCAGGGCGGCCGAAGGGTCCAAATCCGACTCTGCTAACGAGCGTCTCCCGCCTCGCGGTCCGCCCGACGAGCAGAAGTGGGATCAACCCCGACCGGCTCACGTGTTCGTGATCGATCACCCGGGGCTCGCGTGGCTTGGTCGAGATCAACATCAGAAAGGAAGGAACGGATGAAACACACATCAGTGTCGACATGGCGGTACTGCATGATCGCGGTCGCCGCTGTCAGCTCGTGGCTCGGTTCGTCGAGCATCGCGACGGCCGGCGAGAACTTCGACGCGGAGTTCCAGAGCATCGTGGCTGGTGGTCTGCTCGAGCAGGTCTCATCGCCTAGCCAAGGCATTGGGATCGCACCAGAACCGGTGGCGCAAACACAGCCGCTGAGCAGCGCGCAAATGTTGGGTTCCTACAGCGAGCCGCCGGAGGTGGCGGAGTTCCACATCACCAATGGGCCGCGCGCGAGCCAGAACTTCACTGGCCACCACTGCACTACACCCCAGTACACGTGCTACCGGGAGCAACCGGATCAGCCGAAGCGAATCTGGGTCCACTTCGAGTGGGGTCCGAAGATGTCAACCTACAAGCTCGAGATCGGCAGCTGAGCCGTCGTTCCACCGAGCGGGAGAGGGCCGACCGTTGGCCCTCTCCCGACGATCGATCGAAACACCGGACTACCTGTGGAGCACGGTGTGAGCAACGAGGGCTGTCGTCATCGGAAAGGAAGTGGCTCCCATGCAAGCACCCGACAAGAGGCGGGCTCGAACACGGGCCTGCTCCGTCGCTATGGTCGTCGCTGCGACCCTCGCGACGGTGTTCACCATGGCATCCGGGCCGGTGCAGGTCATCGCCGAAGGACGGCCTGAGGAAGCCACACTGCCGAACCTCGGCACCAACGAGGCGTTTCTTTCCGGACTCTTCACCGACCTCCCGCTCGAAGATCCGCTTACCGTCTTTGCGTTCGTCTTCGAGCGCCTCGCACCGGAAGTCACGGTCTACCCGTCGGAGGGGTACTACTACTTCAGGTTTCCGATGCGTGGCGTGATGGTTAAGGGATCTCTGCATCTTTCCGCGTCCCTTCGGGACGAAGGGATCATCAGCTTTGGCTACACCGGCGAGATCGAGGATCGACCTCGCGGCGCGTACGCCACCATGCCCGGTCGGAGTGTTGAACTCGATGCATCCGACGGCCTGAGTGTCCGCCGGATGGACGACTTCAACTACGAGATCGGGTACAGATCGAAGGTGGTCGTGTTTCATCTCTATGATCCTGGACTCGACCCGCCGCCTGCGGGAGCGCTCGGCGCGAGCGAGAGGTACCTCTGCACGGCGCTCGACGAATCCGGGCTTTTCTTCGATCTTGTCTGGAGCGGTTCTCGTGATCGTCTCTTCTGGATTCTCAACGAACGACGATTTCTTCCCGAAGCGCTGCTAGAGTTCGGAACCGCGCGGGTAGTCGGGGCACGCACGGGGTTCGTCTTCTACCTGGACGATCGATCGAACCGCAAGGTCCTCATCGGTGTTCACGCAGACGACGTCGAGCACAACACCTGGTACGACGGCCCTTTCGACCAGCTCCCAGACACCTATGTCAAGATCGACTCACTGGAATTCGCACCGTTCCTGGCCGCTCACACCGGCCTGGATCCCCTGGAACTCGATCGCTACGGGCACTTCATCCGGAGGCCTGGTACTCGCGCCGCCATCGCGCCGTACCGATTCTACCGCTCGCAGTCCGAGTTCGATTTCATCACCGAGAGTCTCGTAGCCACCTGCCCGCGGGACTCCCTTTTCGGCCTCCTGACGGCGGAGGTGGGGCGCGAGCACCTCGCGGCAGCCGCGGAGTCCAGTCCATAGGCCCGGTTGCCAGTGCGACGGAGTACTGAAGGTACGCGTGCTCCCAGATAGGCCACGCCACGAGCGGGCGCACGCGAAGTTGGCCCCAGCGGCCGTGCGACCTCCTGGTTAACGCTTCGGGAACCACTCGAGGCCGAGGCGTCAGTCCGGATCCCGGAGAAAGTGGTTCGTCCCCTCGTAGGCACGGAGGGTGTCTCGGCCTCGATCGCCTGTTCCGGGATCCGCTCCGAAGAGGCCGGCGAGGAACGACTCGAAGCCTGACCGATCGTTCAGCTCCTCGAGCTCTCGTCGCAGCGCCTCGACACGACGCCGCGCGTCTTCTGCCTCCGACCGGCGCTGAGCTTCCCTCTCGTTCTTTGGCCCGAGCCCGAGGTTCACGTCATCCCGCCGGAGCGCCACCCGCTTGATCTCTTCCGCCCGGGTCGGTACTGTCACGGCCACCGCCGCTCGCACGCTTTCGTTCGTTCGGATGCCGTTGACGTTCATTGTCGGCTCCCTCGTGATGCACTCTGGCCGCAGTTCACTCTGTCTGTCCTTCGCCTCGAGGTATGTATCCTGCGGTAGGTGCCGGGAGTTGCGTGCCATCGATCCGCGCCGGCAGCGCGGGCGCTGCCGCAGGTGCAGGCTGGATGTTCGGGCTGGACTTGAGACCCGCGCCGAGACGTTTGTCCGGAGATTCGCGGAGCGCAGACTGTCCCCGGGGAGAGTTGTGCGCCGATTCACAAGGCGATCGACTGCTCCCGGACGGCCCGAGGTACGCGGCACCTCGGTTCGAGCAAGTCCGAACGGGTCAACCAGACGAAACGGAACCATCCGCCAGCCCCACTCGGCCAGTGCAGTTCGGACCGGCCGTGTCCGTCAGCCGAGATCCGCAAGTGGGATTGCCCGGAACCCACT
The DNA here is from genome assembly GCA_016712505.1 of Candidatus Eiseniibacteriota bacterium. Taxonomy (GTDB): domain Bacteria; phylum Eisenbacteria; class RBG-16-71-46; order CAIMUX01; family CAIMUX01; genus JADJQY01. The sequence goes on from JADJQY010000001.1 coordinate 55,681, forward strand.
CCCGAGAGGGAATCCATGCGGCGTTCGACACACGATCGATCCCGAGGCGATCAGCTGGTCACCGGTTGCCCGGCGCACGTACTCGAGATTGGAGGCGTCTCCGCTCGACGGCAGTTCGGTCCACTTCGCCTCGAGGAGTTCCAGGCCCTGGGCAGTCTCCACCACTAAGTCGACCTCGCGCGTTCGGTCACGCCAGAAGAAGAGGCTCCGGTCTCGCCCCGCCTCTCGCTCCCGGTGGCGCAGCTCGGCAAAGACGTAGGTCTCCCAGATGGCTCCCACGGCAGGCGACTGCAGGAGCTGCTCGGGTGTTCGAATGCCAAGCAGTGCGCAAAGCAGGCCGGTGTCCGCCAGGTAGAGCTTCGGCGTCTTGATGATCGACTTCGTGCGATTGGAAAGCCACGGTTCGAGCAGGACGATCTGACCCGAGGCTTCGAGCACCGAGATCCACTGGTTCGCCGTCGATGGCGCGATGCCTACATCGCGGGCCAGATCAGACTTGTTGAGCAGATTCGCGGAACGCAGCGCGCACGCCCGGAGGAATCGCTCGAAGTCGCGCAGGCTCCCGACGTTCGCGAGAGTGCGAACGTCGCGTTCGAGATAGGTGGCGACGTAGGACGAGTAGAACGCCACAGGGTCGACTTCGGGATTGGCGTGGAGTTCCGGGAACCCACCACGCACGATGCCTGAGGGGAGATCGATTTCGATCCCGCTCCCTCGAATCTCGCTCCGTGAGAGCGTCTCCAGCTCCATCACGTCGACTCGCCCGGCAAGGGAGTCCGAGACCCCTTTCATCAGCGTGAATCTCTGCGAACCTGTGAGCAGGAAGCGGCCGTTGCGCCCTCGATCCGCGTCGATGGCGACCTTCAGGTGGCGGAAGAGCGCGGGGGCGTACTGCGCCTCGTCGATGATCACCGGAGACGGATGCCGGTTCATGAACGCTACAGGCTCCTTCTCCGCCTGTTCGGCCTCGCTCGGCAGATCCAAGGAGACGAACTCATGCTCGGGGAAGAGCCGGCGAAGCGTCGAGGTCTTCCCGGTCTGACGAGCACCAGTCAGGACGAGCGCCGGGCGAGTTTTCATCGACCGGATGAGGCGAGATTCGATGTAGCGCGGAATCCACATGTGCTAAATGTGCGATCTTGTCGTACATTTAGCAACACATTGTTATGAAAAGAATTGGAGCTTCGATCGACCGTCGGAAGGGGCTGCGCCTCGGTCGTTTCCAGGCAATCCCCTTCCGACCCAACCTTCGCACGAAGCTGTCAGCGGATTCAGCGGTCGGAAGAGATCTTCTCCGCTCCCCCGGCCCCCGCTTGTCCGCGGGGCTTCGCCAGGCGTAGCCTGGTCCTCAGGCGAGCCCCTCGGCCGGGGACGACCGTGTCAACGACACGGCAGAAAGGACCCTTCCCATGTTGCGGATGCGACCTTTCCTTCAGGCGTCTGCGTTGCTTCTCGTGACCGTGACTGCACTCTTCGTGGCGACGGCGAAGGAGGGCGCGGCGCGACCCGACCCGAGGAACCAAACCGAGCTGGGATTGCCATCACCGGACGCGCTCGGCGACGCGCTGTTGCAGGAGTTTCAGCAGGTCTACAACGCGAGGAACGTCGAGGCCTACCGGGCGATGTTCGATCGCTGGGTCTTCTCCTACGAGTTCTCTCCCCTGGACGAAGCGTGGGATGCTCCCGACGCCTGGAATTTCGCGGAAGAAGTACGCACGGCAGAGAAGATGTTCACCGATGAGAACACTACCCTGGTCGACCTTCGATTGGTGTCCCTAGGGGTCAGCGAAGCCTCGGTCACAGACAAGATCCGAGGCGAAGTCTCCGGTGTCTGGAAGGTAACTGCTCTGGTCTACCTGTCGGTCGATCGCGAGTCCGGCGCGCGGGGCACCGTGCAGCACCGCCTCCACGGCCAGATGCACGAGTTCTACTTCCGGCGCGGGACCGAAGACGAGGGCCGCGCCTGGAAGATCGTCTACTGGAGAGACCTCACCGGTACGCCGCGAGGCTACGCGGCCTGGCGCGCTGACTGACCGGGCGGACGGTCGTCGGGACACGCCGGTCCCGACCGGCGTCAGGGAGTGCGAGGCGTGTCGCATCTCGCGCCCGCACGAGCAAGGCCGGGCTCGATCTGCAGAAAGGCCTACCTGAGCGACGCACTCGATTTGATTGTATGTCCAGCAAATGTTTACAAAACATGTAGTTATAAGATACAGCACTTGTTCCAGGGTAGCGTTGAGCTGGCTCATCGGCGGCCCACTCTCCTTGGGGACCCGGTTGCCGAAGCGCATGATCACCGTTGCCTTGCCGTCAAAAAGGAGGCAAATTCACCGGCATGGTGCAGAACTACGCAAGGCGACTTGTGCCACCGGCCACGAGCTTCTTCTTGTTCGGGATGCGCGGCGTCGGGAAGACCACCTGGTCCAGGCAGCACTTCCCCGAGGCACACAGGATCGACCTATTGAGAGAATCCGACTATCACGCGTTTCTGACCGAGCCCCGTCTCTTCCGGCGCGAACTGGATGGGGTCGAGCCGGGACGATGGGTCGTGATCGACGAGATCCAGCGTCTTCCCTCCCTCCTGAATGAAGTGCATGGCCTGATCGAAGAGCGCGGGCTCCGATTCCTTCTTCTCGGCTCCAGCGCCCGGAAGCTTCGACGGGCCGGAGTGAATCTTCTCGGGGGCAGGGCGCTTCAGAAGATCATGCCGCCCTTCCTGCCCGCGGAGCTCGGCTCCGACTACTCGCTGGAGGAGGTCTTGCGGTTCGGAAGCCTGCCTCTGATTTGGAACGCGCCTTCGAAAGTGGAGCAGCTTGCCGCCTACGTTCAGCTGTATCTCAAGGAGGAGATCCAAGCAGAAGCTCTCGCGCGAAACCTGCCGGGCTTCGCCCGATTCTTGCCCGTCGCGTCTCGGTTCCATGGCCAGGTGCTGAACATCGAAGGACTCGCTCGCGACAGCGGAGTCGCACGCACGACCGTCCAGGGCTATCTGGACATCCTGGAAGACACTCTGCTCACCTTTCGCCTCCCCGCGTTCGAGGGCCGGTTGCGGGTGAAGCAGCGAAGGCACCCAAAGCTCTACTGGCTCGACAATGGCGTCGCGCGCGCGGCAAGAAAACAGCTGCATTCCCCATCCATGGAGGAGCGTGGAAGTCTGTTCGAAGGACTGATCGCGCAACTCCTGCGCGCCCAAGATCAGCTCGGTCCCGGTCTCTATGACGAGATCTACTACTGGGCCGTCGGCAAGACGGCGGTGGGAGTCGACTTCCTCCTCCAGCGAGGAAACGAGTTCCTCGCCATCGAGGTCAAGGCCGGTGAACGTCTCGACCCCTCCGCCTTTGCCGGGCTCAAGGCGATCAACGAACTTCCCGGAGTCGTGCGCCGCCTGATCGTGTACGGGGGAGATCGCCCCTTCCGCCATGAGGCGGGGATCGAGGTCCTTCCCTTCAGTCGCTTCACGGCGGAACTGCAGACCGGGCTCTGGCCCGCCTGAGCACGCCACCGATCCAGCTGAGTCAGACCGGCGTTGATTCATCTCCCGTGGGCCGCGGCCGTTCTCCCCGCCTCGCCCACACGACTTTGCCTGGCACAACTCTCCCCGGGGAGAGTTGTGCCAGGCTTCACAAGCCGGTCCGGCGCACTTGCTACCACCGCGCCTTGATCGCCCCCCAGGTCAACCGGCGGATCGGGATCGGCTGGTCGCACAGCTCGGGCGTGCAGGCCGCCCCCTCCCCCCAATAGACTCCGCCATTCCACTCGCAGCACTCCGAAGAGAGATCCAGGCATTCGCCCCCGATGCAGCACGCCCCCGTTCCGCCTCCCGGGCAGGTCTCCTCGTATGCCCCGTAGATGAACCCGCACGGCGGACACGATGCCGCCACCGTCCCCGCGACCAGGCGGTAGTCCCCCAGCCGCCACGGCTCCTCGCACGACGGCACATCACAAAGCGCCGCGTCCCCAAACACCATGCCCTCGCCGTAGGTCACGGTGCCCGACTCGACGCGGACGGAATCAACGGCGCTACACGCGAGATCGAGGCTGCCCTGGATCACCGTGATATCGGTTCCACAGTTCCTTGCAAATACGGATCTCTCGATCGTCGCGTCGCCGGAGATGATCCTGACTGCTCCGGACCAGCGATAGCCCGCCACGGTGCAAGAGCGCATGTCCAACGATCCCCAGCTAGAGATCGCCGCACCACGCCTCGCCCCAGAGAACACGCAGTGTTCGATTCTCACCGGTGATCTCACGGCAAGTGAGTTGCCGAAGTCGCTCCCAGGTTCCTCCAGAAAGAGGGAGTCGTAGATCTCCGCCCCTCCCATGCCTACACAATCGATCGTCGTGCGTCGATTTCGCGAGAAGCGGCATTCCCTAACAATCGCCGTCCGACTCGACTCCAGCGAGACGATGGTGTTCTCCGTGCACTGATTCGCGGTGAACTCGCATCCGGTCATGTTCAGTGTCGCCGCGTCGACCACCCGGACTGCCGCAACCTCGCCACCAACGATGCCTTGAAACGTGCAGTTGGAGAGGGTCACGGTCACACCGCCTGCCACGATCAGTGATCCGAAGACCGTGTTGCCCCCGCGAAGTTCAAAACCATCGATGCGAACATGGTGCTCGGCGTCCCCCTCCACCACAAGGAACTCGGCCCCATCTCCTTCGTGGTCGAACACGGCGGGGCCGTCCCCCTCGACGAGGACGTGGAGCGACTTCCCAAAGACCGTACCGCCGTAGGCAGCAACCCCCGAATAGTTGCCTGCCGCCACAAGAACGGTGTCACCGGACTCAGCCACGTGGCACGCCGCGGCGAATCGATCGTACTCTGATGGCACCCGCAGGGTCGCCGCGGCACCAGGAGTGGCCCACCAGGCAGCCATTGCAAGCGCGACGGTCCCACATGCCAGCGCGCCGATGGAACACCTGCACCCGGGAATCTGACCCTCGAGAGTTCGTTCCCACCGTTTCATCCAAGCCTCACCTTCGCGCGTTTGCACTTGCGTGAGTACTGCTCGCTCCATCCGCCGCGCCTCGGAAGCCTCGGTTGCTTCATGACGACTTGCGTCTACACCTCCGCCGGCATCCCGCGTGAACTACCCAACAGTATACGCGGGATGGCAGCGGGGGCGGCCACGCGATCCAGCTCCGCCGCGCCCCAATCCGGCGCGGCGCACCCCAACCCCCTACACCGCCGTCCACCCCCCATCGACCATCAGGACATGCCCGGTGACATAGCTCGATGCGCGCGACGAGAGGTACACCGCGGCGCCGATCAGTTCGTCGGGGTTGGCGGGGCGGCCGAGGGGGGTGCGGGCGCGGACGGAGGCGCCGGTTTCGGGGTGGTCGAGGGTGTGCGCGGTCATGTCGGTGCGGACGTAGCCGGGGCCGATGGCGTTGACCAGGATGCCGTGCGGGGCCCACTCGACGGCGCAGGTGCGGGTGAGTTGTACAACCCCACCTTTCGTGGCGGCGTAGGGGGCGGACATCGGATCGGCGACGATTCCGGCGAAGGAGGCGAGGTTGATGATGCGGCCGCCGCGGCGGGCGTCGATCCAGCGTTTGGCCGTCTTGCGCATGCAAAGGAACAGCCCGGTGAGATTGAGCGCGACCATCCGGTCCCACTCGACTGCGGGGTACTCCTCGGCGGCAATGCGCGCGCTCATGCCTGCGTTGTTGATCAGGACGTCGACCTCACCGAGCCGGGTCGCGGTTTCGTCCAGCAGATGGTCGACACTCTCGGCGCTGGTCACGTCGCAGTCGATCGAGACGGCATCGATTCCCTCGGCGATCAGGCCGGCCGCCGCGTCGGCGCCCCGACCGTGGTCGAGTTCGGCCACCACGATCCTGGCACCGTGGGCGCCGAGGCCCCGGGCCATGGCAAGTCCGATGCCACGACCGGCGCCGGTGATGACGATCACCTGGCGACTGAGATCGAACAGCGCACGAAGGTCGGCAAGGGGGGCTGACATGGGTGTTTCCTTCTCCCTGGGATACGGTTAGGTCCGACCTCGGGGCGCGTGCAGATCGGGATCCGCGGTAACCAGGTCGGGCTCGACTCGGCATGGTACCGATTTCCTGAGACCAGCGAAATCGGGCCGTAACCACCCCAATGCGCCCTGCGGACATTGAACCGCGCGGCCGATACAAATGGGGTAGGCTCTCCGCCGGTATCGAGCATCCGAAGCGACCTCGAGCCCAACTCGGCCCCCGTTCTGCAGGCACCTGGCACACCACTCGGGAGGCATCCATGGCGGAGCCATTCTCCAGACTCGACCTCGCGCAGTTCACGCTGCTGCTCTACTCCGCGGGACTTTCGCGTCGCATCGACGCGGTCCACGTGCATCACACCTGGCGGCCGCGTCGGGCCGACTTCCGGGGGCGGAGCACCATCGAGGCGATGCACCGCTACCACACCGAGACTCTGGGCTGGAGCGACATTGCCCAGCACATCACGATCGATCCGATGGGCGGCATCTGGACCGGGCGGAACTGGAACCGCGCCCCGGCGAGTCAGCGCGGGCACAACGGTACCAGCGCACAGGGTCCGTTCATGATCGAGATGGTGGGCGACTTCGACCGCGATCGAGATCCGTTCGACGGTGAGCAACGCGACGCGGCTCTCCTGGTCGTGGCCCATCTTCTGCGGCGCTGGAACTTGAAGACCGAGGCGATCCGATTCCACCGTGACTTGAACAGCCCGAAGAGCTGTCCCGGCACGGGAATCGATCTCGGTGCCTTCGTCGCGGCGGTCGGTCAGCGCCTGGCCGATCTGAACGGCTTCGGCGAGGAGGCGCTGCGCTCGACCGCCACCCGCTCCCCCTTCCCGAGCGAGTTCCTCGTCGGCTACGAGGCGATCCGCCCTGTACCGCAGGGCGAGGAAGAGGCGGATGCCACGATCACCGAAGACGAGGGGGCGGGAGATGCGATCGAGGGGAACGCACGGAACCTGGTCGAGGGTCGGCAGCGTGAGTATGGCCGCGGGAGTGCGTTTGGCCACGGGGAAACGCCACGATTGAGTCGGGCACGCGATGTCGATCCGGAGTGGCGGGAGCTGATGCCGCACGTGGTGAATCTGAGCCGCGGGGAGCTGTCGGAGCGGGGCGAGTTCGCTACCTCGCCGGGCGACCTGATGCGGATGCTGGAGCGCCTGATCGACTGGGCCGACGGACAGAGCGAACCACGACTGCTGCTCTATGCCCATGGCGGACTGGTCAAGGAGAGGGACGCGCTCCGCTATGCCCGGGACACTCGTGCCTGGTGGCTGCGGCACGGCGTCTACCCGATCTTCTTCGTCTGGGAGTCGGGCCTGTGGGAGACCATCGTGAGCCGGATCGCGGGACCGCGCGGCGGAATCCAGGACGCGGCGGTGGAACTGCTCTTCAAGATCCCGGGCTCGATGGCCTGGGGCGCGATGAAGGAGAGCGCGCGCCGCTCCTCGGCGCCCGATGTGGGGGACGGCGCGCCGGGTGGCGCCTTCACCTTCATCCGGACGCTGGCGCCGTTTCTTCGCTCCGCTGCGGGACGAAAGGTGCAGGTGCACGCCGCGGGCCACAGCGCCGGATCGATCTTTCATGCCCATCTGCTCCCCCGGTTGATCGCCGAGGGGGTCGGGATCAGCTCGGTCTCGTTCCTCGCCCCGGCCGTGACTTCGAAGTTGTTCAAGGAAAACCTGCTGCCGCACTTCGAACGCGGCGACCTCGCGCGCTTCTCGATCTTCACCATGGAGGAGAAGGCGGAGCGGCTCGATCCGTCGGTGCCGCTCTACGGCAAGTCTCTTCTCTATCTGGTGTCGCGCGGGTTCGAGGGGTTCGGAAGCGAGCGGATCCTCGGACTGCACGAGTCGCTCCGCGAGGACAAGCGATTGTCGTCCCTCTTCGCGCTCGACAAGCAGGGACGGTCGGCGACCACGCAGTCCGACCGCGCGGAGCTCCAGCTTTCGATCGCGCCGGGTGGCACGCCGAATCCGCTCGCCCGCGCCCTGCAGCATGGCGACTTCGACGGCGATCGGGCGGCGATGGCGGCTGTTCTCCGTCGGGTGCTCAAGGTCGCGGACGAGACCCGACTGGGCGAGGCGGACTTCCCCCTGGCCCAGCGCGATCGCGCGTTCGAGTGGCGCGATGCCGCCGCCCTCGTGCCCAGCAACCCACAGGTCTCCGCCGGACCGTCCGGACCGGTCGGCCCGAGGCCGCCCGAGATCGATCCGTTCTCGAACCCGGCGCCTTCCACGCCGGAGGTGCGGCAGCCACGCCGGACTGCGCTTTGCATCGGTATCGACCGCTATCGGGATCAGCCGCTCCAGGGCTGTGTGGCCGATGCCCGTTCCTGGGGGGCCGTGCTCGAGCAACTCGATTTCCGCGTGAGCTATCTCACCGATGGTGGAGCCACGCGCGAGGCGATGCTCACCGCACTCAGGCGGCAGGTGCGCGAGGCACTTCCCGGCGATGTGCTGGTCTTCCAGTACGCCGGACACGGAACGCAGATGCCGGACCTCGACTCCGACGAGTCGGACGGCCACGACGAAGCGCTCGTCCCCTTCGACTACGCCTCGGGCGCGCTGCTGCTCGATGATGATCTACGCCTGGAGCTGGACCGTCTGCCGTCCGGCGTGGCCATGACCCTCTTCATGGACTGTTGCCACGCCGGGACGAACAGCCGCTTCGCACCACCGATCCGGGCTCGACTGCGCGCGGACGAGAGGGTGCGGTGGCTCCGCCCGACCGAGGAGCTGTTCCGCGCCCACCGCGATTTCCGCGATCGCGTCCCGGCACGGTCCCTGCGGGACAGCTTCGGAGAACGGACCCATCCGGGAGTGATCCACTTCGCGGCCTGCACCGACAGTGAGTACGCGCACGAAACGAACGGCCATGGTGACTTCACCTCCGCGGCGACACCGCTCCTCGCCGGAGCGTTCGAGCGCCGCGAATCGAACGAAGGCTTGCTCGCCCAGATCCGCGCCGCGCTCGCGGTGAAGAACCGACAGTCGCCGCAGTTGATGCAGCCAGCCGTCGGGATGGAGCAGCGCCCGCTCCTTTCCCCGCTGATTTCCCCACCGCCGGCATCGACGCCACCGAGCACGCCGGTCGAGGCACTCCCGGAGGACGTACGCGATCTCGATCGCGCGCTTCTCCGGCACGTCGAGGCGATGGCCGAGCTACTCCGGGCGCGCATCGAACATGGATAACCTCGACACCGGGAAGCGGTACACGCTGGCGCCCCGTCTCCTGGCCGAGAGCCGCGCGGAACCGTTCGACCCGCAACTCGAGGCCCCCACCGGGGCGGTGCCCCCGCCAGCGACGCGGGGGCTCGCGGTCTACACCCAGGATCCATCCACGCCACGAGCGGACGCCGCGGTGGCCGAACTCAAGATCGCCTATGAGCCGCTCGCCCCGGGGCCTACCGGCCGGATCGTGGCGGTGATCGATCGGAATGAATCTCGCTCGGAGACCTATCAGCCGCTCGATCTCGATCGCCTCGGCCCCGGGCATCCTTCCGGTCTCAAACCGAGCACCGCCACGCCGCTCTTCGCCCAGCAGATGACCTATGCGGTGGCGATGTCGATCTACGAGCGATTCCATCAAGCGCTCGGCCGGACGCCCGATCTCGCGATCGACGCGGCGCTGGGGGGCGGCAGTCCGGACGATCGGGCCGTGCGGCTGCGTATCCATCCCCACGCCTTCGAGGAGGACAACGCGTTCTATGACCGCGAGCGTGGGGCGCTCTACTTCGGGTACTTCCGCGCCTCGAACGCGGCGCGCGGGCTGAACCAACCCGGCGGAATCGTCTTCACCGCCCTGTCCCACGATGTCGTCTGCCATGAGATGACCCACGCCCTGCTCGACGGCATGCGGCCGAACTTCTTTCTCCCCTCAAATCCCGACGTGGTCGCATTCCACGAGGGGTTTGCCGACCTGGTCGGGCTGTTCCAGAGGTTCAGCTATCGCGATCTCGTGCGGAGAGCGCTCCAGCGGGCCAACGGGGAGTTGAGTTCGTCACTCTTGACCGATTTCGCGCGGCAGTTCGGTGAGGCGAGCGGCGACGGGCGAGGCGCGTTGCGCAGCGCCCTCCTGGCGGACGGCGGGCCGGAAACCGAGGTCGCGGCGGAGTACCTCTACCATCCGGACAAAGAGGGGCATGCCCTGGGGGCGGTTCTGGTCGCGGCAGTCTTCGATGCCTTCCGCTGGGTCTTCACCGCCAAGACCCAGCCACTCCGCCGCCTGATCGCGATCCGAGGTGGCGAGCCACCTACCGAGTACTACGATCTTCTGGCCAAGGAAGCGGTGCGCCTGGCCGGGCAGTTCCTCAACATCGTCATTCGCGCCGTCGACTATTGTCCGCCCGTCGATCTCTCGTTCGGCGACTACCTCCGCGCGCTGCTCACGGCCGACCACGATCTGGTCGCCGAGGACGACTGGGGCTACCGCGAGGCGCTGGTGCAGGGGTTCCGTCGCTATGGAATCCAGGTCGGCGACGTGCCCGATCTGAGCGAGGAGGCGCTTCTCTGGCAGCCCCCCGAGCGCCCCCTTCCGGCGATTCGCGGACTCGCGTTCAGCGAGCTGTGCCAACGCCACACGCCCGGCTTTCCCGCCGATCCGACGGAGATGAAACGTCAGGGGGAGGAGTTGGGCGCCTACGTCACCGATCCTGCGCACGCCTACGGGTTCGGCCTCGCTGCCCCTCGCTATGGGAATGTCGAGTGGATCGAGCCGGCAGTCGTCCAGTCGATCCGCACTCTGCGCCGCATCGGTCCGGACAACACGGTCTCGTTCGACCTGGTCGCGGAGATCACGCAGCGACGACGCACCGACCTCGGTGCGTGGTTCTACGGAGGCTCGACCATCATCATCGATGCCCGCGGGCGCGTTCGCTACGCGATCAGCAAGCAGGTGGGGAGCCGTTCGCGCGAAGAGGTCAGCCGCCTCTATCTCGAGCGGAGAGATCCGCTGCATGCCCGGTTCTTCACCGAGGATGCGCCACCGATCTCGGCCCTGCTGCGTCGGCTCCACGCGCCGCGTCGGGGAGACGCCGTCCACGGACCAGCAAACTGAGGTCGAGGCGAGGGTGCGAGGGCGATCGGCTGGAGGAGACGCTCTGGAGGAGACGTGTCGCAGGACGACGCGCGGGGCGGGAAGAAGGTGGCCGGACCGAAATCGATGGTATGGAAGGCCGCATCAACCACACCTCGACTCGGCCCGGCGCACCGTCGCGTGAGTGACCGCGAAAGGGGTAACAAACGCGGCCACTCAACGTCCGTGCGTGATTGCGTCTGAGTGGTCGCGCCAGGGCCTCCTGAGATACGATCTTTCTTCGTTTCCGGACCTTCTGGTATCGAATGCGTAACGCATTTATGTACGGACTATTGAAAAAATTACTCGCACATTGAGCGTATGGCGAACCGTAGTGCCGACCGGTCTCAGGGCCTGACCCGCGCGAGGAGTCGCTCGGCCAGGTCCCGGGGGTTGGGCGGAAAGGGACCGAAGGCGGGGTCGGAGTAGAGGGCGGTGAGACGCAGGAGCGTGGCCCGTCGGTACCAGGCGAAGCTCATCTCCTCGAACGCGCGCACCGAGCGATATCCATCCAGGAACGCCGCGATCCCCTCCTCGGCCACCGGGTCCTCCGCCCGTCGACCGGCCACCTCCAGTTCGAGGTGCGCGGTGAAGTTGGCCAGATCGCGCTCGGCCTCGCCGCGCGCGCACTCGTCCCAGTCGAGCACCGCGATCGCCCCATCGAGACAGACCAGCACCTGAGCCGGATAGAAGTCGCCGTGGATGGTGACCAGGGGCGCCTCGGGCATCGCGCCGTTCGGTCGCGTGCGATCGAAGGCCGAGGTCAGTTCCGGACGAAGGGTCTCGAGCGTGTCTCGGGCGCGATCGAGGCGGATCATCTCGGCCTCCCGTCGGCTGACCCGCTCCGGGATCGAGAGCCCTTGGTGGAGTCGCGCCAGTGCCGCACCGACCGCGCGCAGATTTGCCGGCGAGGCGTTGTTCCCTTCCAGGAGTGGCGCGCCGGCAACTTCTTCGAAGGCGAGAACACGGAACCGGTCCACCCAGGCGGTCGGGCGTGGAACGATGACCGCACAGGACGCGGCCTCCTCGGCGATCCGTTGCTGCTCGGCCAGGCGTCGCGCTCCCTCCGAGGATCGGATCAACTTGGCGTAGAGATTCCGCTCCGCCTCGAGCCGAACGATCGCCCGTTGACCCAACCGCTGCTTGATCACGACCACGCGTTCCAGGGAGTCCAGCCCCAGTTCTCGGGCCAGCTTTTCCGGCCCTCCGGGCGCGAGCAGTTTGGGAACTCCCTTCACCCCCTCGTCCGGTTGGAGCTGCCCGACCCAGATCGTCCCGGCGGGGACCACCGCCGCCCCGCTCGCGGGCCCCCGTTCGGTCGAAGGCGCGAAAGCGGGCTGCGCCTGCAGATCGGCCATGGCGCGGAAGAGCGACGCGTGGGTCAGCAGCTCCGCTGGAGTACCGTCCTCGATCAGGCGTCCCTTCTCCAGAACCAGAACCCGGTCGACGGTCCGAATGGTCGAGAGCTTGTGCGCGATGATCAAGGTCGTTCGCCCGCGACAGAGCCGCTCGAGAGCCCCCAGCACCGCCACCTCGGTCCGAGCATCGAGCGCCGTGGCCGGTTCATCGAGCAGGACGATCGGTGCGTCCTTGAGCATGGCGCGCGCGATCGCCAGGAGTTGTCGCTCCCCACCGGAGAGTGATTGACCGCGCTGCGCGAGCTCCGTATCGAGTCCCTCCGGCATCGCGCGCACGAGGTCTTCCAGCTCAGCGGCGCGAAGGGCAGCCCAGAGTTCCTCGTCGGTAGCCTCAGGCTTTCCGTAGAGCAGATTCTCCCGCACGCTCACCCCGAGAAGAAACGGCTCTTGCGGAAGGTACGCGATCTGGGTCCGCAGGCTCGCAAGGGTCCAGTCCTTCACGCTGTGGCCATCGATCCGCACCTTCCCCTCGGTCGGACGATGAAAGCGCAGAATGAGCGAAACGAGCGTCGACTTGCCGGCTCCGCTGGGTCCCACCAGCGCCACCCGCTGGCCGGCCGGGATGTCGAAGCTCACGCCGTCGAGCGCAGGGGTACCATCCTCGTAGGCGAATCGCACCGCTTCGAAGCGGATCGCCCCCTGGAGGGGCGGCGCATCCTGAGCCCGCTTGCTGTCCTTGATCTCACGCGGGGCACGCAGCACTTCGAGCACGCGCTCCATCGCCGCCGCCGCGCGCGCGCTGCGCTCGGTCACCTTGGAGAGTCCGCGGATCGGCTTGTAGACCGAACGAAGGTAGGCCAGGAAGACGAGGTAGATCCCAGGGGTGAGAGCACCCTTCATCACTTCTCGCGTGCCGTACCAGAGCACCAGGCAGGTGCCGACCGCGACGAACAGCTCGACCATCCGCTGCATCGCCGCTTCCAATCGCGCCGCGCGGAATCCCGCTCGGGCGCTCTTCTTGCAGATCTGCCGGAACCGCTCGTCTTCTCGCTCCTCCGCGGTGTAGGCCTGGATCATCGGGATCGCGAGCAGCACCTCCTCGATCGAAGCGGCCAGGCGCCCCTCGCGCCGCCTTTGCTGCCGGGAAGCGTCGACCATTCGTCCGCGGAACCAGGCGAAGAGCGCGTAGAGCAGAGGGGCGAGCACTACCGCCACCAAGGTGAGCTTCCACGACACCGCGAGCATGAGCACGATGACCGAAATCAAGACCAGCGTCTGGGTGGTCAGGGTGACCAGCGAGGCGAGGATCATGTCGCGCAGCAGGACCATATCGCCGGTCAGGCGCACGAGCAGATCGGCGCTCCCGGCGCGGCGATGGAACGGGAGCGAAAGGCGCTGCATCTGGTGGAACAGATCGGTCCGGAGATCGCGCACCACGTCCTGGCCGATCGAGGCCAGCATCACGTTCTGCACGTAGTAGACCCATCCGGAAAGGAGCGCGATGGCGAGGAGAGCCCCGGCCGAGGCGAGGAGAACCATCTCGCGATCACCGCCGAAGAGTGTCCCGACGTCCACACCGAGAAACTGCGTCGGCTGCCCGAGAATGGCGTGGTCGAACGCGATCTGGAGCGGCCACGGCTCGAGCAGGCGCAATCCGGCATAGACCACGGAGAGCAGGATCGCCCCCAGCAGCCGCGCGCGATGCGGCTGGAGGTAGGGCCGGAATTCCCCGCCGATCCGGATCGCCCGGCCGAGCTTTCGGATTCGCTGTTTCATCGACCGGTCAGTCTACTCGGCCGTCGAGCGGGGCGCGGCACGTTTCCCTATCCCAGAGCAAGGGTCAGCACCGCCCCGACGACACCCAACACGACGGCGGCCGGACCGGAAGGCGAGGTGAGGAAGGACGCGTCTGTCACCTCCCCCATCCGATCCAGCTGGTCCGCTCGGTTCCCGCCCGGCGCCTCGGCCGCGGAATCTCGCGGCGTGAGCGGCGCCCAACCGAGGCGCGACCGATGGAACAGCTTCTTCAGTGCACCCGCGTTGGTCTTCTGATCGAACTGGCGCAGTACGCGGGCGCGGCCGGCCTCGGCGAGGCGATCCGCCAGGTTGAGATCGAGCAGCAGCGCGGCGATCCGATCGGCCAAGGTTGTGACGTCCCCGGGCTCGGTGAGGTACCCATCGACGCCATCCTCGATCGCCTCGGGAATGCCGGAAACCTGAGTCGAGATCACCGGAACGCCCATCGCCATCGCCTCCAGCAGTACGGTCGGGATCCCATCGCGGTCGCCGTCCTGGGCAATGACGCAAGGTTGCGCGAGGACGCGGGCTCGGGAGTAGTGCCTCTGCCGCAGCCGCGCCAGCGGCACCGAACCGACGAGGCGCACCGCGCCGGCCAGACCGAGCGACTCGGCCTGCGCCTTGAGCCGCCCCTCCTCCGGGCCTTCCCCTGCGATGACACAGCGGAACTTGACCCCACGCGCCCGCAGCACCGCGAGTGCGTCGATCAAGACATGGAACCCCTTCTTCTCGATCAGACGTCCGACGGCCAGGATGAGCGGGCGCCTGGAAGCGGGCCGTTGGCTCGGCTTGCGGAAGGGGAAGTCGTCCATGCGCAGGCCGATGTAGAGCGGCCGCACCCGGCCCTCCTTTACTTTCCAGCCCATGCTCTCGATGAACCGCTTGTTCTCCTCGCTGACCACGACCACGAAGCGCGCGAGCTGCACCCGCTTCTTGAGCTTCTTGCTCTCGCCGTGCCGGTGTCCATCCCAGTACAGATCCTTCGCATGCGCGGTGAAGGAAAACGGCTTCTCCGAGATCATCGCCGCCAGCTTGGCCACCCGGGCGGGTCCACTGGCGAAGTGGGCATGGAAATGATCAATCCGTTCGCGAGTCGCGTGGTCGGCCACGATGACCGCCTGGGCAAACTTGTCGAGTGCCCGCCAGTCCCGTCGGGTGATGGCGAACCAGAGCGCCTTTCGGTACGAAACGGGTGATCGACGGAGGCAGCGGAAATGCGCCCCGATCACGCCGGGCGACACCAGCGCGCGCAGGCGAGGGAGGACCGTGGTGCGAGCCCGCACCGCCTCGACTCCGGCCTGCCGGGGTCCGGTCGGCGTCTTCATCGAGAAGGCCCGGACATCGACCCCCTGATGCTCCAGCTCGATCACCTCGTTGGTGATGAAGGTCTCGGAGAATCGGGGGAACATCTTCAGGACATATCCGATGCGCAACCTGCGCTCTTCCGCCCGCATCCCGCGCAGGCTCTCTACCCGGCAGAGGATCGTCTCGACCCGGTCGGTCCAGTCGTTCCCCTTCACCCGCGCCACGGCCGCGGCCCCCATCGTCACCCGCAGCTCGCGATCGCGCGCCAGCTCCACCAGCGCTCCGATCAAGGTGGCGGCATCGCCGGCCGGTACCAGGCGACCACAGTCGTGATCGACCAGCTCCGGGATCTCGCCCAGCCGGGATGCCACAATCGGTCGTCCCACCGCGAGGTACTCGAGCACCTTGAGCGGGGAGAAATAGAAGTGCTCCTGCGGCAGATACGGGGCCGCGAGGATGTCGGCGGCCCGGAGGCAGGCGGGAACTTCGTCCTGCGTCACCGCCCCGACGACCTTCACCAGGGACTCGAGTCCGTGCTTCTTGACCCGCTTCTCCAACGCCTTCTTCTCCGGTCCTTCACCGAGAAAGACCAGGCGCAGATTCGGCGCGCTGGCCCGCGCCTTCTCGAACGCCTCGAGCAGGAGCTGCACCCCGTGCCACGGCTTGAGCGAACCGCTGAACACCACCACGCACTCTTCGCTCCCGAATCCCCACGCTTCCCGTACGGCGGAGCCGTCGACTTCGGCGTGAAACCGCCGCCCGTCCACCCCATTGGAGAGCACGCTGACCTTGTCCGGGTGGGTCCCTTGCTCCATAGCCCAACGGCGGAGTTCGTGCGAGACGACGAAGAGATGGTCGGCGTTCCGGAGTACCCATCGTTCCAGGGCGCGAGTCAGGCGACCGAAGCGCAGCGTTCGATAGGCCGCTTCTTCGTCGGCGAGCGGCGCGTTCACTTCCACGATCCACGGCACCCCGGCGGCGCGACACGCCATCCCGGTCGCCACCGCGGACAGAGAATAGCGTTCGTAGACGAAGTCGGGGCGGCGCTCGGCGAGCGCTCGGCGCACCGCAGTCCGCATCGGAAGATTTAGCAGCAGCCGGCGGAGTTCCTTGATTCCTTCACGCAGGACGCCGGGCCGAAGACGCGTGGTCACGGCGTCGATCCAGCGCGGCGGCGTCACCACCTCGAGCGGAAGGGCGAAGGCGTTCTGGTCCTCCGGACCGGGGTTCGAGGTCAACACGGTCGTTTCGCAGCCTGCATCGACCAGTCGTTCCGACACCTGGCGGACGTGCGCCGAGGCCCCCTTGTGTCCGCGGACCGGGATACCGAGATCCCCCGTGACGTAGAGCGCGCGGTTCGGTCGCCGATGCCGCTCCATCAGAGCCGCGAGCCGCTCGCTGTTGCGCGAGAGATCGAATCGCTCCCGCACATCGATGGCCGCATGCTCCGCTCTGCGTCGGGCTGCGATCGGATCGTCCAGCGAGGCCCGAATCGCCTGCGCGAGCTGCTCGGGAGCATGGGGATCGACCAGGAGTCCGGTGACGTTATCCCGGATCAACTCCGGAATGGCCGAGACCCGGGTCGAGATCACCGGCAGGCCGGCGGTCATCGCCTCGACCAGCACATTCGGAATGCCATCCCGGTCCCCGTTCTCGAGCACGATGCAGGGCAGCACGAAGAGGCTCGCCTGCCGATAGTGCTCCCGGACCTCGCTCGGTGGCAGCGCTCCGAGAAAGCTCACCTGCTCACCAAGCCCCAGGCTCTTCACCTCGGCTTCGAGGGGCCCGCGCTCCGGACCGTCCCCGACCACGGTGAGCGAGAACGCAGAGCCTTGATCCCGGAGGAGCGCACAGGCGCGCACCAGATCGATCAGGCCCTTCTTGGGAACCAATCGACCGACGGCGAGAATGCGGCGGTCCGCGCTGGAGGCGCGCGGGGCGGCCGGCCCGTCGAGGCGTGTGCCGTGGTAGCCCACGTGCACCGGAGTGGTGCTGCCGAGGGAGCGCAGGAACTCGCCGTTGGCCTCGGTGCAGGTCCAGGCGAAGCGTGCGGCGTCGAGTTTGTTCCGCAGCGACTTCCGGTCGGAGAGGTAGAGATCCTTCGCGTGGGCGGCGAAACTCCAGTTCCGGCCGATCAGCCGCGCGGCCCAGTGCACCACGCTGGCCGGCACATGGGCGAACCCGGCGTGGAGGTGACTCACCCGATGCTCCAGGCAGACCTCCGCCAACGCACCGGCCTGGAAGAAACGCTTCCACGCCTTCCGCGATCCGCGGCGAGCCATCGAGGCGAAGACCCGGAGGTAAGCCCCGCGGTCGCGGTTCCAGAGACGCCGGTGCGCGCTCTTGAGCAGCGCCCTTCCCTCTTGCGTGTCAGGGTCCGGGAGGTAGATCGCCTCGGCCGCCAAGGCCAGTGCCTCCGTCGACTGGGTCGCGCCGGTCGGGCGCATGAGGGAGATGATGCGGACGTCCACCCCGCGGCGGATCAGTTCCTGCACTTCGTTCGTGATGAAGGTCTCCGACAGTCGCGGAAACATCTTCACCACGTAGGCGATCGGGCCCGAGGCGCTCACGGTTCCGTGTTCGGCACCGAAGGGATCAACACCGCGGTGGTCGAGACCGAGGTCGTCGAGACCGATGCGATCGACCCGGTTCGGTTCCGCACTCCGCGCTTCGGGTTCATCGTTCATCGCAGGACTCCGCTGGTGAAGGTCACGTCGCGATACGCGGTCGTGTATCGCACTCCAGCAGAGGTGTCGAGAATCATGCGCCAGCGATACGTGCCCGGCTGAACAAATCTGTTTCGGAAGCTCCCCTGGTTCATCAGGCCGTTCCAGGCGACTTCGGCATCCTCGGTCCGTAGGCTGAACCAGACCGCGTCGCCGCTTTGCGCGTAAAATCGCACCTGTGCCCGCCCACCGATCGCGTCGGACCGATCCCAGCGAATCTCGAGCGGCTCGAAGAGGGAGGGAAGCGCCTCGGTCCGTCCCGTATCCGGCTCTTTGATGTCGAAGCCGCGGGTGTCGATGTCGAGCGCGGGCGACTCGAATTCCGCTTCGGGCGTCGCCTGGTGGAACTCGAAGGTAGTCTTGTCGAAGTCGGCGCCCCCTTGGCCGTCGACACGAACGACGAAGAGTCCCGTGTCGGGGAGCAGGATTGCGAAACGTCCGGCGGCGTCGGTGCGATCTTCCGCCCAGAGGGAGTCGTCGCTCGCGCGCTCCAGCTTCACCTTGATGTCGGCGATGGGGTCGCCGTCCCGGAGAACGGTGCCGGTGATGTTCGGAATTGGAACCAGCGGCCCGACGGTCTCGTGGAGATCGGGGGTACAGGCGCTCGCACCTGTGAGCAGCAGGGAGAAAGCGAGGAGAAGAGCGCGACGGATACGTAGTCCCCGAACTTTGTCGTCCATCGCGCCCTTCTCCATCATCGTTTCGTTGTTGAACCGTACCTAGCGGACGCGCACCACGCGGCCGCCGGTCGTCTGTCCATCCAGTCGGTAGAGGTAGACGCCGGAGGGGAGCTCGCGCCCGGCAGCATCGCGCCCGTCCCAGATCGCGGGATCGTCGGCCGAGATCTCGACCCGTCGCACTTCACGTCCGGCCGCATCGACGAAGATCAGGTCGCGCGCTGCCTGCCCGGGCAGGGCCCCGAGCAGCCTCACGGTGGTGGCCCCGGCCGCGCTGAAGGGGTTCGGCGAGGCAATGAGCCGCAACCCGGAAGTGCTCCCGTCGGACACGTCGGCCACCGGTGCCCCGATCGAGTGCACGAAGCCGTTGAGTGACCCGACATACACGTGGTCATTCGCGATCGCCGGCGCGGTTCGCACCGGGGAGCCCACGATCGACTGCCAGACCAGCACACCGCGGTTGACCGCGTACACCCGCCCGTTGTCCGCACCGAAGACTGCAACTTCGGCCGAGTCGGCCAGAAACGTCTTCACCGCGGGGGAAGAGAGAATCTCCGTGGTACCCATGTCATAGATCCAGGCCGTGTCGCCCTTGTCGTGGTAGCAGTAGAACTTGGTTCCGATCGGGAGGTAGATCTTCCCGTGGATTCCGATCGCGGCAGAGTTCCGCACCTGGTCCCCGGTGAAGATCACCCAGTCGAGCGTTCCGGTCGAGCGCAGCGCATAGACGAACCCGTCGTACGAGCCGACGATGATGTCGCCCCCCTGCCCGATGGCCGGAGAGGCCTTGACCGGACCACCGGTCTGGACCTGCCAGCGGAGCGTGCCGGTCGGATTCAGGGCGAAGACCTTGCCGGCGTTGTTGCCGAAGTAGACCGCGCCATCCGCGCCGACACAGGGAGACGAACGGATCGTGTCGGTAGTGGTGTAGCTCCACTTCAGCGTGCCGTTCGGGTTGACCGCCCACATCTTCCGGTCATCGCTTCCGGCGTAGATCGTGCCGTCCGAGGCGATGGCCGGCGCGGTCTTGACCGCGCCCCCGGTGGTGAACGTCCACTTGAGGGTACCGTTCGCGTTGATCGCATAGAGCTTGCTGTCGGCCGATCCGACGTAGACCGTGCCGTCATCCGCCACCGCGGGGGTGGAGTACCGGATGTTCCCCAGCGTCGCGTAGATCCACTTCACCGAGCCGTTCGGATTCAGCGCGTACAGGTCCTTTCCCTGCGTTCCCGCGTAGATGGTGCCATTCGCATCGACAACCGGCGAGCTGAACTCGACCGTGTCGGCGACCGAAGCGCTCCAGGCGATGGTCCCATTGCTCGGGAGATTTCCGAAGGTCCGTCCCTCGTGGAGGAGGCTCCGGTGGAACATCGGCCAGGGGCCGGAATTGAGGCCCGCAGCCGTGGCCGGGTTCGACCCGAGCATCGCCGCCAGGACGGCGACTCCACCCAGGACGGTCGGGGTTCGTCCTGCCCACAAACGGAGTTTCATTCCTCGGTCTCCTCTCTGCTGTCTTTGTCTGCTGGTGTTCCGGCTACCCGCTGATCCGGGTGCGTGCTGGCTCGGCTCTCAGTATTCCCACTCGAGCCCGAGGCCGATCGCGCCATCCTCGTACTCCCCCTCCTCGTCACTCCCATCGGCACCCGCGGGAAGGGTGATGTTTCGCCCGGCATACTCGGCGCCGATGAATGGGGAGAGAGCGCCGCGCCGCCAGAGCAGCCGGCCGCTGAAGGAGTAGCTGACGTCGTCTCGTTGATACCGGCTCGTGTCGTCGGGGTTGTCGGTGGTGAACCCACGGAGTTTCGCTCGGCCGTCGATGCCCAGGACCCAGGAACGGGTCGGCAATTCGGCCGTGCCGCCCCCCAGGGTCAGTCGAGTACGCAGCCCGACCACATGCTCGCGGTAGCCAAAGTCACTCCCGAGGTCCGGCTCGTTCCGCGATGCCGCGCCGGCGAACTCGTAGGACGGGGTGAAGCTCCAGGGGCCAAACGGTACCACCATCGAGGCTCCGACGCCGACCCGCTTACGATCCCGCTCGTTGAACCAGCGGGACTCGTCCTGGCTCTCGAAGCTGCTGAAAACGGTTGTCGTGCGCCCAGCCAGCGTCGGGCGTGCATAAGCCACCTCGACTCCGATCCCGCGGTACGACTCCGGGCGGAAGAGCGGCGCCCCGGGCGGGGCGTCCTTGTCCAGTCGGTGCCGCAGGTAGACCTGCGGCTCGTAGGTCAGTGCCAGGGAGAGCACATCGATCTTGGTCAGCTTCTGCTTGAGCGAGAGATCGAACCGATCGCTCCGCAGGATTGGAAGATGGGCATACTGGGATCTCCGGTAGCCCAGTTCGGCCTTCATCCCCTTGGCGAACGTCTTGACCTTCCACTCCCCCCAGAGTTCCAGATTCGCACGCCAGTCTTCGAGGCGATCGACCTGGAACCAGTACCCGGACGCGCCTGAATCGAAGGCATCGCGCTCCCCCTGCGAGGAGGAGAGCACATTGCTGTCGTGGCCGTAGCCGACGCGGCCGCCCCATCCATCGGGGGTGAGGCCGGCCTGACTCGAAGCGGCGCCGAGACCGAGCAGGGCGCAGACGACAACGGAGAGAATTCGCGGGGTCATCTCAGGTTCGCGCCCCCGCCACCGCGCCCGGCCAGTACCACATGAAGGCCTCGCGCGGCCCGCGCAGCACTTCGGTGGCGCGGCTGAAGATGCCCGACGCTGTGGTCTCGCCCCCCGAGCGCTTCGGCGGTCGTGCCGGGGTCTTCTTGTTCCGCTTGATGCTGGTCACCAGCTCCGACCCCCGCGGCCGCCCGCCGAGTCCGCTGCAGAGCAGCGCCAGTTCATCGGTCATCCGCGCCAGTCCGTCCATCGCCGGGAGGTTCTCCTCGGTGATGGTCGGCCCGTCGCGCAAGATCTCGGCCGCCGCCAGCGCGATATCGAGCGAACTGGTCCTTCCCGGAGGCAGCACCTTCCAGAGCCCCCGGTCCTCGAGGGCACGCGCGCGGATCAACTGCTCCAGACGAGGCGCCACGCGCGGCAGCAGGAGTGCGGCGCGCGCGTGGGAAAGCAGTTCGCAGCAAGTGTTGTACCCCGCCATGGCGACCACCAGATCGGCCCCCGCCATCCGCTGCGGGAGGTCGGGCACGAATTCGAGCAGACTGGCGCCGCAGCTCTGGGCCAGCTCGCTCAGGCTCTTCCGATCCGCTTCGTTCATCAGGGGGCCGGTGACGACCTCGACCTCGAGCAGCGACTCGGCCGGCGCGCTGATCTGCGTACGGGCGAGCTGGCACAGCCCCTGCAGTGCGTCGGAGAGAAACTCGTAGCCGTCGCCGCCGCCACCGGCAGTGAGCAAAACCTTTCGCGGCCGCTTGGCTCCGTTCGAACCGGTACCGTTGGGCAGCGCCGCGCTCTCGATCGTCGTGCCGCTCGGCGCCACGTGGTGGCCGTTCGGCGACACGTATCCGACATGCACCGTGCGATCAGCGGGAAGCCCATACGCCTCGACCGCGTCGAACACGTTCGGATCGCCAAAGACCAAGATCCGGTCGTAGTACTTCTCGAACAACTCGTAGGTGCCGTGCTCCTGCCAGTTCGCGCGAATCAGCTCCGACTCATCGAGAATGTCGCGGAGGTCGAGCACGATCTTGGTCTCGGGACACTCCGTGCGCAGCATCTCCAGAGTCGGGAGAATCTCTCCCTTCATCCCTGCCGGGACGTTGTCGACCAGGAAGAGGTCCGGGCGAAACGCTTCGGCCGTACTCCGGATCACCTCGCGGCGCATCGCCTTGATCCGCTTGAAGTCGACGTCGAGATCGCGCGCGCGGTACTCGTTCGCTCCCGACTTCTGGACGCTCGGCAGCTTCACCAGGTCCGCCCCCGGGGGGAGCGGCATGTACGGTGCGACCGGCGAGCCGGAGAGAATCAGCGTGGCAGCGTTCGGGAATCGCTCCCGAATCGCCCGGGCGATCCGCAGCGTGCGGGTGAGGTGTCCCAAACCGTAGGTGTCGTGCGAGTACATGAGGACGCGGACGCTGTCGTGCGCCGCTGTCTCAGTGCGATCGGCCCGGGGGACCGTTAGGAGCTCGCTCTTCGGTTCGAACATCAGGAGAACCTCGCTGCGTTTGACCTGTCCGGGGCAGCCCCCACCAGATGGAGGTAGCTGGTGCGAAGAGGTCGCAGCTCGCAAACTCCTGATACAACCCTAACGAAAAGTCACGGCCGGCAGAACCTGGGTAACTGACTTTATAAACAGCTCAATTACAATAACTAAACAAAATTACGCTCATATTGGTAGTGCGCACCACCGATCCGTCGAGGCCAGGCGACCAGGAACCGGCCAGAAGTCTGCGGCAGGAGACCGGCCGCGATCGCCGCTCGCGCGGCACGTAGTAGTAAAGACGCAACCGCGGGACTCGGGGAAACGGGGGAACCTGGGCCCAACCCGCGGCGCGCTCCACCGCCGGGGTGGGAAGAGTGCCCCCGGATCGGGCCTTCGCGGGTCCGACCCGGGGCGCCGCCGACCTAGCGAACCAGAACCAGCTTCTGCTGCTGAATCGACCGTCCGTCCAAGGCTCTCAGATAGTAGACCCCGGCAGGCAGCGGACGCTCACCTCCGCCCTGAGCGAGGCTCTGGATTCGATGCGATCCTGCGGCCACCAGATCATCGACCAGCACGCGGACCACGCGGCCGGTCACGTCGACCAACTCCACCCGGAGCCGCCCAGCCTCCGCCATCTCGAGTGAGAACTCGATCTCCCCGAACGATGGGTTCGGCACGACACTTCCGAGCACCAGGCGGCGTTGCACGTTGCCCGTCAGCGGGTCACTCCGGAGTGACGTCGCGCCCGGCGCCAAGGCACCGCAACCGCGCCCTTCCGAGCCCAGAATCGGGCAATTGGTCACCGTGCCACCGAGCGGAGGCAGGCAGGGCGATCCGGGCTTCAGCCGATAGTCTCCGCCGGCGAGATCGCAGAACCGCGGGTCGGCGGAACGGTTGCCCCTCACCCCATTCTGGTCCGCGATGCAACCGACGTAGTCGCCGCCCTCGTTCCCGAAGATGTCGACGCAGGAGAGCTGAGGCTCGCCTCCATCGCAATGCAGGCCCGCGCCCCCCAGGTTGAAGGCAAGAATCGAGCGATCGACTGTGAGTTGGGCCTGCTCGAGAGCTTCATGGTAGATCGCTCCCCCAAGACCGGCTTCATTCGCTGCGATCGTGGACGATGTGACGTTCCACAGACCCGGACCGTGGAGCCAGAGAGCTCCCCCTTCTCGGGCATCACCTCCGACGAATAGGCAGCCCTGGATGGCGAGATCCGTGTCGAGATAGGCAGCGATACTCCCGCCGGCACCCTCACCCTCCAGCGCAACGTTCTCCAGAAAGTAGCAATCGCGCACTTCGACCAGCCCCCCGAAAATCAAGTTCATTGCCCCCCCAGCCTCCGCGTGGTTTTGAGCAAAGGTACAGTTCTCGAACGTGGCGGTCGACGTTCTCGACATGATGGCTCCACCGTAAACGGCCTGGTTCTCGATGAACCAACACTGCGAGAACCGTGGGCCACTCGAGCGAATCTCGACCGCGCCACCTTCTGCGGCGCGGCCGTGGGCAATGGTCACTCCTTCGACGATCGACTCTGGCCCTTCGCCGTCATCGAACACGAATCCCCGGCCGCGGGACTCGCAGTCGATGACGCACGATTGCGGAGTCCCGGTCAGGGAGCGTACGGTGAGCGCCTTTCCCCCGAAGTCAAGGTCGTGGTTACCATGCCCGCGGTACGTGCCGTCTGCGAGATGAATCACCGCTCCAGCATCCGCAGCATTGATCGCGGCCTGGATCGTAGGAAGTTGACCAGTGCCGTCCGCCCTCAGGGTGTACTCAGGTAGAGCACAAGGCGCAGGGTCGCAGACCGTGCCGGGCCAGACGAAGCTCCCACCAAGCATCTCGCACTCCGCCCTCGAGACGATCTTGCATCCGGAACTCTGGACACAGCAGGCCCCGGCCTCGGGGACACAGGGTTGCGGTTCGCAAGGGGTCAACGCTCCTTGGTACGTCCCGCCCTGCTCGCTGCAATCAGCCTCGTCCGTGAGGGTGCACTGGCCCGTGGAAAGACAGCAGGCACCGCGTCCACAGGGAGAATCCTGGCACCCCACGCTGGAACCCAACCAGGTTCCTGCGCAGCTCGCACGATCCACCGAAACGCAGTTTCCATCGGCCAAGCAACAAGCTCCAGCATCCCCTGGGCAGGGTAGGTAGCCGGCATGGTCGCCGAAACCCAACACACCGTAGCCGGCTACAGGATCTATCATTCCCGGGGAAGAGTCGTCGGCGAAGTTGCCACCATGCCCCGGGTACTCGCCGAGACGGAAACCAAAGCCTTCTTCACCGTACACATAGCCAGCGAACCAATAGAAGGGAAACACCCGCTCCGTGCGCGTCTGGGCGAAGACGATCGCGGCTCCCGTGCCCGACGCGGGCCAATCGGATCCTAGAAACGCGAACCCGTCGCACTCGCCCCAGTCCACGACTCCGAGCAGTTGCTGGTCGTACTGCACGCCGAACTCAACCGCCTTCACCCGTGGCTGGGATTCCTCCGGGAAGCACGCCATCACCCACCACACCTGGGCGCGCCCGGGATCCGCGGGGAGATTCGTGTCCAAGCTGCTGCACGCGTGGGGTGATCCGGGGACGTCGCAGTAGCCGGAATGGTCCGTCGTGTATACGACATCGTCGCCCGCGTGAACCACCAGCACGCCTCCGGCGTTCGGTCCCGCGCTGGCCGTAACCAGGAACGCGTGGGCACAGAGCACGATGGCCAGGGACAATGTGGCGAAGGATCGGTTCATGTGGTTTCCCCTTTGCTTGCTTGGTCCGGGTCGTTATCCAGAGGATGATCGGCCAGTCCCGACCTCGCACCTCTGCGACGTGCATCAGGGACCGATTGCGGCCCCACGGGACAGGTGTGCACCACCTCGCCAGGGGGGAAATGCGAGGTGGTGCTCACAGATTAGCCGAAAGAGCAGATCCATCAAAGCAGCATTCGGCGGTTGTCCGACGCGCCTCCGTGCAGGGGTGCGCTTGTTCCTTGCCAGTGCCGAACCACGCGCGTAGGATTTGACCGGTCCCCCCGATCGGAGGCACCGCATGCTCTTTCCCGTTCGGATCCACGGCACCGAGTGCACTCTCGGAATCGCTCTCGCCCTGCTTCTCGCCACCGCTGGCTGCTCCGACCATGAGCACAAATCACAAGATCCTCCCCCCTACTCGGATCGGGTCCCGAGCGTTCGCCGCATGATCGCGCTGAACGACCTGACCCTGAGGCGAACGAGCAGTGGCGCGGGCCTTTGGTTCGAGCCCTACGAGGTGGAATCGGTCGTGTCGTTCTCCGGCTTCGGTGTCTGTTACGACTTCGGGCTGGTAGTCGGGGCAAAGATCGGAGGAGTGACCTTTGTCTCCACTTCTTCGATGTTCTCGGGGGACTTCAGGGCGGAGCGGACTGAGTCCGGGGAGACTGAGGTGCATTTCCTGACCCCGTTCGATACACCGAGTATCCCCGACTACGTTCAGTGGCCGGTTGCCGCGGGAGCACCACACACGCCCGATGGGCAGCCGCGTGCCTACGGAGTGGGGACGATCTTCACCGCATTCAACGACGAGGACCCGCTCTCGCATCGCCGACTGCACGGGGCTCCGATGGGCGCATTCGTGCAGGAGACGGTCTGGGCGCAGAGCAGGTTCCCCTCGGTTCTGTTCGTCCGTTGGGAAGTCACCAATCGGTCCACGTCGCGCTGGGAGGATGCCTATCTGGGCGTCTGGAGCGATCCGGATCTCGGCGCTGCGCACAATGATCGCATCGGCAGCGACGTCGCCCGGAACATGAACTATGCCTACACCGACACCGCGAGCGCCGAAGAGTACTTCGGGAGTACCAATCCGTCGTTCGGAATCCGATACCTGAAGACGACGAACGACGCGGGGCTCCATGCCGCGCCCCGCCCGCTCAAGTCCAGCGGGGAACCGACCAGTCCGCAGGAAGCATACAACTACCTGCTCGGGCTCGATATGCAAGGCCATCCGATGATCGACCCGACGACGAATCTGCCGACGCTGTTCTGGGCGGCCGGCGATCCGATTGCCGGCACCGGGCATGTCGACGCCCTCGACTTCGATCGTCAGATGATGGGCTCGGTCGGCCCCTTCTCGCTCGGGCCGGGAGAATCGACCCAACTGGTAGTCGCGTTGATCCTGACCACGAACGAAGACGCGATGGTCTCGTTGGCGCTGCTACGCACGGTCGCGGACCAGGTGGCGGTGCATCGGGAGCTCTGGGATCTGAACTAGCGGCCCGAGGGTCAGCCGATCTGGATCGTGTGAACGTGATCGGGGAGCGCCCGCGGCGCTCCCCGACGGGGATCTAGTGTCCGCCCTGGGCAGAGAGCCAACGCTCGGCATCGAGGGCGGCCATGCAGCCGGTTCCGGCGGCGGTGATCGCCTGGCGATAGACCCAATCCTGCACGTCGCCGGAGGCAAAGACCCCCTCCACGCTGGTACGGGTCGAACCGGGGACCGTCTTCAGGTAGCCGTTGGGGTGGGTCTCGAGCTGTCCGACGAACAGTTCGGTCATCGGCGTGTGTCCGATGGCGACGAACATCGCGTTGACCGGCACATCGGTCGTGGCGTTGGTCTTCAGGTTCTTCAGCCGGACGCCGGTCACCTTCTCCTGATCGACGCCGAGCACCTGATCGACGACCGAGTTGTACACCACCTCGATCTTGGGATTGTTGAGCACCCGGTCGACCATCGTCTTCGAGGCGCGGAACTCCTCACGACGGTGAACCAGCGTGACCTTTGAGCAGAGCCCGGAAAGATAGTGCGCCTCTTCCATCGCGGTGTCGCCTCCCCCGACCACCGCAACCGGCATGTTGCGGAAGAACGCCCCGTCGCAGACCGCACAGGCGGAGACCCCCTTGTTCTTGAGCTGCTCCTCGCTCTCGAGTCCGAGGTAGTTGGCGCGTGCGCCGGTGGCGATGATCACCGCATCGGCGAGGTAAAGATCGTCATCGACCCAGACCTTGAATGGACGCTGGGAGAAGTCGACCCTGCTCACGTCGGCGGTGATGATCTCCGTCCCCTGGTGCTCGGCCTGGTCGCGCATCTTCTGCATGAGATCCGGGCCGGTGATCTTCTCGTAGCCCGGGTAGTTCTCCACGTCGGAGGTGAACATCAACTGCCCGCCGGGAATCAATCCGCCGGCGTTGAACCCCTCGATGCAGAGGGGGTTCAGATTGGCGCGGGCCGAGTAAATGGACGCCGCGAGGCCGGCTGGTCCCGACCCGATGATGATGACCTTCCGATGATTGTTCGCGCTCATGCTTTCTCCCGTCCTTCGCTATTCCTGTCCGGCTCTGGAACATCGCCCTTCGATGCCGGATGGTCGATTCCGTGTCAGCGCAGCATACCGAGAGGCGAACCAGCGGTCGAGCCCGGAGCCGCGCCGGAGGACCCAGGATCGTCGCCGGAAGAGCCGAAGCCTGCCGAAACCGTTGCCCCCGCCCCCCCGTTCCGCCACTCTCCGGGCATGTCGACTTCGAACCCCCATGCGGTTTATACCGCCCGGGCAGCCGAGCGCCGCGCTACCGAGGCGGCGCTCGAGCGCCGTCACCTCCAGTTCTCCTTCACCCGCGTGGGCCTGTTCGTGGCCGAACTTGTCCTGCTCTGGGTGGTGTTCGGAGCCAACGCCCTCTCGGCCTGGTGGCTTCTCCCCCCCGTCGCCCTGTTCCTGTTCCTTGCCGTGCGACACGAGGATGTCGTCCGGCGGAGGGATCGCGCCCGCCGCGCGGCCGAGCACTATGAGCAGGGACTGGCGCGCCTCGAGAACCGCTGGCAGAAAGTAGGTCCCGATGGCGCGCGCTTCCTCGATGCGGAACACCCCTACGCCATCGACCTCGACCTGTTCGGAGAAGGCTCCCTCTTCCGGCTCCTCTGTCGGGCTCGGAGCAGCGCGGGCGAGGCACGGCTCGCGCAGTGGCTCCTGACCCCCGCGGAGGCCGATCAGATCCGCAACCGTCAGGCAGCGGTGCGGGAACTCGCCCCGGAACTCGGCCTGCGCGAGGAACTGGCGGTCCTCGGAGCCGAGGTCGAGACGCAGGTGCACGCCAAGGACCTGACCGAGTGGTGCGCACTCGACGCCCCAGCGCCGAACGCAATCGACCGCTGGCTTGCCCTCGCTCTGGGACTGGCCGGGTTGGTCGCGGTGCTCGGCTGGATCGCCGGCTGGTGGCGAAGCGCGCCCGTGCTCGGACTCGCCCTCCTGCAGTTACCCCTGCGCGCACGCTGGAAGAATGCCCTTCGCCGCGCGCGTCTCGGCGCGGATCATGCGGTGCGCGACCTGAAGCTACTGAGCGAGACCCTCGCCCGCCTCGAGCGCACGGACTACCAGGCACCACTGCTGGCGCAACTCCGCGCCCGCCTCCACGCCCACGGTGCGCCTTCGGCCGAGATCCGCGCCCTCGACCGACGGGTCGACGGATACGAAGCACGGCGGAACGCCATGCTGGCGCCATTCACCGCACTCTTCCTCCTCGACGTGCAGTTCGGCCTGGCCATCGAGGCCTGGCGGGTTCGTCATGGACAAGACGTCCCGGACTGGCTGGACATCGTGGCCGAGTTCGAGGCGCTCTCCTCTCTCGCTTCCTATGCGCACGAGACGCCGGATGCCCAGTTTCCCGCGATCGTTGCCACGCCGCACTTCGAGGCCGAATCGATCGGCCACCCGCTACTGCCGCACGATCGTTGTGTCCGGAACAGCGTCCGGGTCACCCCCACCGAGGCACTGCTCGTGATCAGCGGCTCGAACATGTCGGGGAAGAGCACCTTCCTCCGGACCATCGGGCTGGCCGCGGTGCTCGCCCAGGCAGGGGCTCCTCTGCGCGCCACGTCCCTGACCATCGGACCACTCGCACTGGGCGCGTCGATCCGGATCGTCGACTCACTCCAGGACGGCACCTCCCGCTTCTACGCAGAGGTGAAGCGGGTCCGACAGATCGTCGAGTTGACCAAGGGAGATCGTCCCGTTCTCTTCCTGGTCGATGAGATCTTCCAGGGGACGAACTCGCACGACCGAAGGATCGGGGTCGAGACGATTCTCGCCTCCCTGCTCGAACGCGGCGCCCTCGGCCTCATCACCACCCACGACCTGGCCCTGACCGAGATCGTCGACCGCCTCGCACCCCGCGCCCGGAACGTCCACTTCGAGGATCACCTGGAGGAAGGGCGGATGGTGTTCGATTACACTCTCAGAGATGGAGTCGTGGCCAAGAGCAACGCCCTGGCGTTGATGCGCTCGGTCGGCCTCGACGTCTAGCCGGGGCACCAAGGGGAAGGGAGATGCGAATCATGCCGAGAGCCATCAAGCCGGTCCTGCTCCTTGCGCTCGGGCTCTCGTTCGCCCAGGCGCTCTTTCCCACGCGGGGGGCGCGCGCGGAGGCGCCGGACCAGATCCCGAACCCGCGCGTCGCGAATGGAGGCTGGGTGGCCGACATCGCGGAGGTGCTGAGCGACCAGGCGGAGCGCCAGATCAACGCCTCGATCGACGACTTGAAGCGCGAGCGCGGGGCCGAGATCGCGGTGGTCACGGTGAAGAACACTGACGACTACGACCCCAAGGAGTTCGCGACTGAACTGTTCAACCGCTGGGGAGTTGGCGAGGCGGGGAATGATAACGGGGCCCTCTTCCTGCTTGCGATCGAGAGCCGTGCGGTCGAAGTCGAGGTCGGTTACGGAGCCGAGGAGGTCCTGACCGACGGCCGCACTGGCCGGATCCTCGATGAGATCGTCGTCCCCCGGCTGCGCGAGAACGACTGGGAGGGCGGCACCACCGCCGCGGTCACCGCGCTCTGCTCCGCGCTGCGACTCGCCGACGTCGACCGGGCTGCGGATGCGGAGGGCGGAAGCGGCCGGAATGGCCTTCTGATGTTCGGCGGCGGGCTCCTGGCCCTCGCCGGCGGAGCGGTGATCGCCTATCGGCGCCGTCAGTGGGTTCGCCACTGCGCGCAGTGCAAGAAGCGGATGCGGCTGCTCTCGGAGGCGGAGGACGACGCGCTCCTTTCCGCCGACGAAAAACTCGAGGAGGACCTCGGAAGCATGAACCACGTGGTGTGGCGCTGCGATGCCTGCGATCTCACTCGGGCAGAGCATCGGAAGCGGTTCGGCGTCTCCTACACCGATTGCCCCAAGTGCTCCCGTCGGACCGCGTACAAGCAATCGGTGGTGATCCGGTCCGCCTCGACGACCAGTAGCGGCGAGCGCAGCGTGACCGAAACCTGCAAGCGCTCCGGTTGTGACTACACCCGGACCTACACCGAGACGATCCCCCGGGTCACTCCGTCGAGCAGCGGCGGCTCGGGCAGTTCCGGTTCGCGCTCGTCCTCGTCACGATCCAGCAGCTTCGGTGGCGGCCGCTCCGGCGGCGGTGGGGCGGGGCGGAGGTTCTAGGTGCCGCTCGTTCAGTCTCGAAGCGCCGACTCGATCCGGCGATCGGGGACCAACCAGAGGATCGCGACTCCGGCGTAGCACAGCCCTGCGATCCCCGGCTGGATGAACGCCAGCGGGATCGCCATCGCATAGATCACGAGCGAGATCTTCCCCTTGAAGTCGTTTCCGATCGCCTTCTGCAACGGGGAGCCTGCACCATGGTGGGCCAGCATGGCGCGCACCAGGATGTAGTAGGCCGTTCCCGCCGCCAGGAGGGTCACGCCGTAGAGCGCGGTCGGGAGCGGCGCGAAGTGATTCTCACCCATCCAGCCCGTGGTGAACGGCACGAGCGATAGCCAGAAGAGCAGGTGCAGGTTCGCCCAGAGAGTCGCCCCGTTGACCCGTCCCGCGGCCTGCCAGAGGTGGTGGTGGTTGTTCCAGTAAATCCCGATATAGACGAAGCTGAGCACGTAGCTCAGAAACTTCGGCGCCAGCGGCTGCAGGTCGGCCCACTCCGCGCCATGCGGCACTTTCAGCTCGAGGACCATGATCGTGATGATGATGGCCAGCACGCCGTCGCTGAATGCCTCGAGTCTTCCCTTGGTCATCGTTCTCCGGTCAGCGAGGTGGTAGGTGGAGTCTCGCTGAGCGGCCCGGCAACTCGGGGCCGGTTGCCCGCTCTTTCGAGCCGGTGTCGCTCGGCGCGGCGACCGAGCGCCACCCCCGCACTGAACGCACCGGCGAGCAGGCTCAGGAGCTGCACCCCACGCGCGGGCTGACCGCGCATGTCGATCGCGAGCACCACGACGACTGCGACCGACAAGAGCAGCTGCGCGAACTCCAGTCGCGCGCGAAGAGTAGGGCTCATCTGGAATCCTTCGCTCTCAGGTACGAGCAATGGGCCGAAGCGCCGCACTCACGATCCGGTGACCCGCGCAAAGGGCAGATACGGTGGCGGGGGACGCGGCCCGACAGCCCGAGGATGGTTCGGGGAAGCGTACAGCCGCCCCGAACCGGAGGATGGAGGAGCCTAGCGAGAGTCCTTCTTGGCCTTTTTCTCGGCCCGCTTCTCCTTCAGGTTCTTGGTCGGCTTCTTCTTCTCTTCCTTCTTCTGTTCCTGACTCTTCGCCATTGGCTCCGCCTTTCGGATGAAGGGATTCCATGCCTTCGACCGGCCCGCGACCTATGGAAACGAACCGCCGCGGTCGGGCGTCTAATCTGCCGATAGGTTACTTGGTCCGGGTACCGTTGGGGAATGGTTAGAGTGATCAGGAAGAGGAGGTCTCCATGCAGCTCGAGATCGGCACCACCCTGCGCTGGAGCGGGTACGTCTGGGGTGCCCTGGTCCTCGGTGCCCTGCTCCGCCCCGGCTGAACCAGCGGAGCGATCGTGGCCCTGGTAGGGTCACTCGGCTGGGCCATTTTCCCGATCACCGGCCTGCGCGGCGCCTTCGAGGCGCTCCGGGGCACCCAGCGCCGCCTGGGGTGGATCGCCCTTGCCGTGGCACTGGCGGGTCTCGGCTTCCTCGTCGCCTTCCCTCCCACCTCCACCTGCAGCGTCCCGACACTCACACCCGCCCCCTGAGGCGGGAGCACGGAGCGGCGTGGGGGGGTACAATCACGAGCGGCCGCGACCCGAGCGGCCACGGGTCGCCGACCCCTACTTCATGAACCACCTCCCCGGCTCCGGAGGACATCGATGCGCCGCCCGATCAGCAAATGTCGTATCCGACCGATCTCACCTCCCGCCCGCCCCGCCTGGCTCAGGGGCGCCAGCCTCCCGGCCCTGGTGGTCGGTGGCCTCCTTGCGCAAGGCGTCCTCCCCGAACCCGCCCTCGGTGGCCCTGGGCCAAGCACCCGCCGCGTGATGAATGCCCATGTGCCGATCCTCTCGTTCGGATCAGTGGAGGGGCGATTCCTCCCTTCCGGCGATCACTCGGGCGACAACGGCGGGCTTCCTCGCCGCGTCGCCTTGGCCCGGCAGCTCGCGGCCGAGTACGGCGACCTCCTGCACCTCGACGCCGGGAATGTCTCGCTCCCTCCGAACGACCCAGGGAGTCCGTGGGATTGTGCCGACCTGGTCTGGGCGCAGATGGTCGCGACGCACGTTGCCGCCACCACCCCGGGACGGAACGACCTCGCGGACTGGCCGGCCTACGAGCGCAGGATCCAAAGCGGGTTGATTCCCGTGATCTCGTCCAACCTCTCCCTCGAACGAGACGGGCGACTCGACCCGATTGGTCAGAGTTTCACTCTGTCCGAGGTCAATGGCGTCCCGGTCGCGATCTTCGGCCTAATCGACAGCGCGACGGTTCACGACCTCCCGGATCCGCTCGCCCGACGCTTCCACGTCGCGAGCCCCAGGGAGGTCGCATCCAAGCTCGTTCCAGAGCTCCGTCGCGAGGCGCAGGTCATCGTGCTTCTCTCCCAGCTCGATTCCAGTGGCCTCACAGAGCTACTCACCAGCGTGCCAGGTATTCATGTCGCCATCGACGGGAACAGACCGGTCTGGGAGGCCGAAGCCAGTCGGATCGGTTCGACCTACGTGCAGCGGACGGGCATTCGGGGCAGGTACGCCGGCGTTCTCCATCTGATCGTCTCCCCCAACCATGAGATTCTCGATATGTCAGTGACAACCGAGCCTTGATCGACTCTTCCCAGAGGACGCGGAGACTGCAGCGGTCTGCCAGACCGCTTTAGACCTCCGCCGGACGATTGACGCGGCCGCGTTGCGGGATCAGCTGGAGCGACGCTCGACTGAGGGATTCCGCTGGCGCGACCCCGGGAGTGGTTGGTTGCCCGCGACGAACGCCAAGCCAATTCGGCGGAGCGAGGCGACGCGGCGCGATGGGAGTCGGCAATGAGTTCTCGGGAAGGCAGGAGCCCAGCGCCAGCAAGGCGTTGGATTTTGACCTGAGCCACCGTACTCAGCATCGCCGGTGGCGGTGCGTCGAAGGCAGTCGGGCAATCATGCCAACGAGACGGAACTGTTCGGGAGGTACCCCGCGGATGGCCCGGCATTGGATGCAACCCGGGACGGCTAAGGGGCGTATCTTCGGACGATGGGACGCTAGGACCGGGACAGGACGTGTGAGAACCGGACCCGCTGCGCGGGACGATCCATAACCGCGCGGGGCGCACTGCGTACCGAAAGATGTTCAGCTCAACCGAAGGACCAACTCTCCCCGGGAGACCATCATGCCCAGATCGAAGATCCAGTCCGCCGCGACCTCGCTACTGACGAGCGCTTCCTTGGTGCTATCCGCACACGCCGAGACTGAGCCGGCGTCATTGCTCTCACTGTTCGAGCGCATCCCCCCGGTTCCCACCAGTCTGCAGGCCGCCAACGCGATGGTGGACGACAGGCAGGAGATTCCCTCGATCGTCGCACTCCTCGCCGATCTCGAACTGCACGAGGCGACGGTCGCGCAGATCGCGCACGCCGCAGATGCCAAGATTCAGGAACGGATCACCGGTGGAAAGAGTCCTGAGCAGGCTGCGCAGGGCGCGGCCACTGCGGCGGGGATCGATATCCAACGAATGCAGACCGATCCAGCCTACGCGAAGGAGATGGAGGCCAGGATGCGCGCCATGTCTCCGGCGGAGATGATGGCGTTCGCGGCCGCGATGGGCCAGACGATGGGAGGGGAAGCCACCGAGGCGATCTACGATCCCCCGGCAGTGAGTGCTGCGGCGGAGGCCGGAAAAGCGCTCATGGACCCCGCGGCGACGATGGCCCGGATGGAGGCGCATCTCGCTCGCTGGGCCGAGGTCGACCGGCAGGTGGCGGAAATCAACCACTCGTATGAAGCGCGGTATCCCAAGCTATCGCTCGGCTGCGATGGAGAAGGTGGGGGCACGCCGGAGTGCATCGCCGAACGGGGTCGATACGAGGTCGAGATGATGCGCCTGCTCCTGGCCCGGGACGCCGAGGTGCTCAAGGTCGAGGCGGCGGCGCTTGAACGCGATCGAACCGCGCTGGCCGAGCGGGTCCGAGCGGCCAATCCGCATATGCTGGCCGCCCGATACGGGGCGGCGTCCGAGGAACTCGGGAACCCGATGAACATCCTCTTCCTCGATTCCGTCGCGCAGGGCGAAATGCGAACCCTCGCCTCAAAGCTGGCCGAGGTCGCGAAACGCGCCGCGTTCATCACCCACTGCGGGCAGGCGTACGTTCGGACCCCCTCTGACTGCTACGCAAAGCAGTAGCTACAGGTCGAGCCTTGTCCCGGTCGCGGCCCCCGTTGTGGAAGGGGGCCGCGGGAAGTCGTCGCCGCCTTACCTGCCCGATCCGGACACGCCAGCGCGCCTCGCACGGCTCGACCGAGGCCTGCTGTGCGGGGTCGTTGATGTTCCACCAGCGGGACTTCGCCCAATCACTCCAGGCCGTGTCTGCAATCGACGGCGTGGCCGCCAACGGCAGGTCGAACGACTCGTAGAGTCCGCCGTGGCGCTGAATGGAGAGAGTCCGGGTCGAGCAGTGGGAGTAGATCCCACCGGAGGCCGGAATCACGATTCCACCCTCCGGAGCCGCTTCATCGGAGGGGCGCGCCGCACCAGCATCGAGGTAGCGGTTGTCCTTCCCGCTCCCCAGCAGGCTCACCCTTACGGCCACGCTGTCGATCGTCTCCCCCGGCTTGAGGCGCAGACGTACCTCGGTCTCGAGCGTCAGCTCCTTCCCGCCGATCCGCGGCGGGCGATCCTGACTCAGATAGTACAGCCCGTATCCTCCCGCGAGGAGGGCGAGCGTGGTCAACATACCGAGCACCAGGTACATGAGAAACGGCGCAGTCCCGGACGGCGCAGCAACCCGCATCACGATCGTGCCGGTCGCCAGCCCGACCACGAAGCCCAG
The DNA here is from genome assembly GCA_016712505.1 of Candidatus Eiseniibacteriota bacterium. Taxonomy (GTDB): domain Bacteria; phylum Eisenbacteria; class RBG-16-71-46; order CAIMUX01; family CAIMUX01; genus JADJQY01. Next base: position 91,921 of record JADJQY010000001.1, read on the forward strand.
CGGAATGAACAGAAACACAACCGCGTAGCCCGCCCCGCCCTCGAAGCTCGAAATGCGGAAGAGGCGTACGATCGCGTCGCCCGCGATCGCGGTCAACACTGCCCCCGTCAATCCGCAGATGACGCCGGCCAAGAGCGCCATCCCCCAGCCCATGCACCCTCCCATCTCGCGCCTCGGCGTGATTCCCGGGCCCTGCTTCCTCAACCTACGCGCTCCCTCTTTGAGTCGGTGCGTTCGACCGCTATCATGCCCCATCCGGAATGCGCCGCCCAACCGCAGAGCGGCACGAAAGCGTTGACTTGGAGGGCCGCATGCCGATCGATCGTCGCGGACGTCTGGAAGAGGAACCATTCTCCTACCGGAGCGGCAAGGACGCCCTGTTCCTCTGCTGGCAGGGGCGGACGGTAAAGACCCTGCGCGGCTCTGCCGCCGCGGCCCTGCTCTCCAAGCTGGAGAAGGCCGAGGGGCATGCGCTGCAGCTCTTGCTGGCCAAGGCGACCGGTCACTTCAAGCACGGGAACGAGCGCTAGGCGGGTCCACATCGCAATCTGGCGCTGGTGCCATTTTCCACCACCCGAAGGAGGGAAATCAAAGATGTCCACCCGTGAGCATCGGTCGGGCGCAGATCAGGCGACCCTTCAGTGGCTCCTCTCCTCCGACCCCGCGATCCGGTGGCAAGCGTTGCGTGATCTGACCGACGCAGGGCCGGCCGAGATCGCCGCCGCGCGCGCGGGAGTTGAAGCCGAAGGGATCGGTGCCCGGCTACTGGGCATGCAAGGAGCGGACGGGACGTGGGGCGGTGCCGCCTGGAATCACGGCTGGACCTCCACCATGCACGTACTGACCCTCCTCCGCGAGTTCGGTCTCGATCCGGAGAGCGCGGCCGCACGTCGCGCGTTGGAAGGGGTGAGAGCGCATGTAACCTGGCGTGGGTGTGGTCCGGAGGAGTGCGCGTACCACACCTTCTTTGCCGGCGAGATCGAACCGTGCATCAACGGACAGGTGGCGGCCGCGGGAGCGTACTTCGGACAGGACGTAAAGGGGCTCATCGAGCGATTGCTCGGGGAGCAGTTGCCGGACGGAGGGTGGAACTGCGACGCCGAGAATGGATCGACCCGTTCCTCGTTCAACACCACGATCTGCGTGCTGGAGGCACTCCTCGAGTTCGAGCTCGATACCGGTCCGAATTCCGTGGTGACCACGGCACGCCTGCGTGGGGAGGAGTACCTGCTGGAGCGCCATCTGTATCGCCGGAAGTCGACCGGTGAGTTGATCCCCCGGGATCGGAAGCAGCGATCAGACGACGGCAGCGGAGCGCCCGCCTGGACGCGCTTTGCCTACCCGACCTGGTGGCACTACGATCTGCTCCGCGGTCTGGACTACTTCCGCCGCGCTGGGACAAGGCCGGGTGACCGGATGGCGGAGGCAATCGATCTGGTTGGCTCGAAGCGCGATGCCGCCGGGCGTTGGCCACTCGAGCTGCGATACCCGGGAGAGATGCCGTGTGAGATCGACGAGCCCGTCGGTCGGCCGAGCCGATGGAACACACTCCGCGCGCTGCGCGTGCTGCGGTGGTATGAGGAGCAGCGTGGCGAGGCCTGAGCGATCGTCGACGTGGCATGGTTGAACGTTGAAAGGAGGATCAGCGTGGGCAAACTGAGGAGACTCTTGGCAGGGCTGGCGCTCCTGCCAACTTCCCGTCCGCGGACCGCCGGGCAGTAACGCCTCCCACGACCTCCGAGCCATGCAGCAGAAACTCTCGGGCCTGACCCTCTCCCCTACCGACCTCGCGGCCCACCTGGGGTGCGCGCATCGGACCGAGCTGGATCTGCGGGTCGCCCGGGGCGAGCTGACGTTCCCCGCGCGTCACGATCCGTTCCTCGACGCGCTGGTGGAGCGGGGGCGGCTTCATGAGCGGGCCTTCGTGGACTCGCTCCGCGGCGCAGGGAAGTCAGTCGTTGACCTCGATGGATCGCGCACTCGGGACGCCACGGTCGAGGCGATGCGTGGCGGAGCGGATGTGATCGTTCAGGCCACGCTCGAAAACGGACGGTACGCGGGACGGGTCGATCTCCTGCTTCGCCTCGATGAGGACAGCGACCTGGGGCGCTGGTCGTACCAACCCGCCGACACGAAGCTGGCCGTGGATACGAAGGCGGGGACCATCCTGCAGCTCTGTGTCTATGCGGAGCTGCTGACCCCGCTGCAGGGGCGGATGCCGGATCTCTTGCACGTCATCACGCCTCTCGCCCGAGAAACCTACCGAACTCACGAGGTCGCGGCGTACTTCCGCTTCGTGCAGGGACGATTGGAGGAGGCGATCGGATGGTCTTCGGGGGCCTGCTACCCGGAGCCGGTTGCACTTTGCGAGGTGTGTCCCTGGTGGGAGCGCTGCAACCAGCGCCGTCGGACCGACGATCACCTCGGGTTCGTCGCCGGCATGCTCCCGCTGCACCGCCGCGAGCTGATCCGCCAGGGCGTGTCCACGACCACGCAGTTCGCCGGAATCCCGCAGGTCCCGCCACAGCGACCGCTTCGGGGAACGATCGAGAGCTACCTTCGGCTGCACCACCAGGCGCGCCTGCAGGTCGCGGCGCGCACCGCGACGATTCCCCCTTTCGAGCTCCTCGCCCGTGAGTACGGGCGAGGCCTGTTCCGGCTGCCGGAGCCGTCGCCCGGGGATCTGTTCCTCGACTTCGAAGGGGATCCGTTCGTCGGCACCGGGGGACTGGAGTATCTCACCGGTTGGAGCTGGCGGGCCGAGGACGGTGCCTGGCGATACGCGTCTTCGTGGTCACTCGATTCCGCGAGCGAGAAGCAAGCGTTCGAGAGATTCATCGACTTCGTCATGGAACACTGGACCCTCCACCCATCGCTGCACATCTACCATTTCGGAGGGTACGAGTCGGGGGCACTCAAGCGCCTGGCCACGCGGTACGTCACCCGCCAGGACGAACTGGATCGTTTGCTGCGCGGAGGTCGGCTGGTCGATCTGCATGCGCTCCTGCGCGAGAGCGTGCGAGCCGGAATCGAGCGGTACGGCTTGAAAGAGATGGAGCCAATCACCGGCTTCTCCAGGAGTGCCGATCTCTCCGAGGCAAGCTACGTTCGCCGACGCTTCGAGCTCGCGCTCGAGACAGGCGATGCCGGGGCGCTCTCGCCCGAGATCGCGGCGGTGATCGAGGCCTACAATCGCGACGATTGCCTCTCGGCCGCACGGCTGCGCGCGTGGCTGGAGGAGCAGCGGGCATCGCTCCTGGATGCAGGAGAGGAGATCCCGCGCCCGGAGACGGTCGACGAGGCGCCCTCGGATGCGGTCCGCGACCGGGATGCGCGCATCGACCGGATCGCCTCGCGACTGTTGCGCGGCCTGCCGGAGGATCCGACCGCGTGCGACGCGGAGCAACACGGACGATGGCTGCTGGCTCAGATGTTGGGATACTTCCGCCGCGAGGAGAAGTGTGGCTGGTGGGAGCAGTTTCGATTGGAACAGCTCTCGCTCGATGAGCTGATGGACGAACGCGAGGCTCTAGCCAGTCTGCGCTTCATCGAGGAGTTGCCGTCGATAACCCCGACCGGCAGGGCGTCGACGATTTCAGCCCAGCTCTACGCCTTCCCCCCGCAGGAGACCGCCGTGCGCGCGAAGCAGTCCCTACGTTCCGTGGCGGTCGATGGGGAGCCGCGCGCCATCGGCGAAGTTCGCGATATCGATCTGGCTGCAGGCACCGTGGTGCTGAAGAAGCCGGCGGCGCTCCGCGACATGCATCCGCAGGCCGTCGTCTGCACGCAGGTGGTCCAGGCCAAGGCGCTGGAGGACGCGCTCCTCGCGCTCGGCGAGGCGGTCGCGGATCGCGGTTTCGAGTGCGGGGCGCCGTTCGATGCCGCGGTCGATCTGCTGCTGCGCCGGCCGCCGCGGCGACACCCCGGCGTCGATCCGCTTCTGCAGCAGTCTGGGGAGTCGACGCTCGATGCCGGAAGGCGTGTCTGCGCCGAGCTCTCCGGCGGAGTTCTCCCGATCCAAGGTCCGCCCGGAACCGGCAAGACCTACTCTGGTGCGCGAATGATCCTCTCGCTCGCCCAGCGGGGACAGCGCGTCGGAATCACCGCCGTCAGTCACAAGGTGATCCTGAATCTCCTGCAGGGAGTCGGCGCGGCGGCGCGTGAAGTCGGAACCACCATTGACCTGGTCGAGCGGGGCGAGGGGGAGGGAGCCGGTCCGATCGAATTCGCGAAGCGGAACGAAGACGCCCTGGCCCGCATCTCGCCGGGCTGCATCGTCGGGGGCACTGCGTGGCTGTGGGCGTCGCCCGGGGCCGAGTCGACGCTCGACGTCCTCTTCATCGACGAGGCCGGGCAGATGTCACTGGCCCAGGCGCTCGCGGTCTGCCGCGCCGCGCGCAACGTGGTCCTGCTCGGGGATCCGCAGCAGCTCGAGCAGCCGAAGCGGGGTGCGCATCCGGAGGGGGCCGAGGTTGCCGCGCTCACCCATGTTCTCGGCCCAGGGCGGGACACGATCGGGCCGGAGCAGGGGCTCTTTCTCGGCGATACCTATCGACTGCATCCCCAGATCTGCCGCTTCACCTCCGAGATGTACTACGACCGGCGCCTGCGCACGATGCCCGGCCGAGAGCGACAGGAGCTGATCGGACCGACCCAGTTCGCCGGCGCGGGCCTGTTCCTGCTCGACTGCTCGCACGAGGGAAATCAGGCGCACTCTCCCGAAGAGGTTGAGGTCGTCGCGCGGGTCGTGGCCGACCTGCGGAAGTCCGGCGTGAAGTGGCGGGATCACGGAGGTCGGACCCGGGACCTGCGCCCGGATGATATTCTGGTCGTCGCCCCGTACAACGCGCAGGTCGCTGCCTTGGCCGACCGTCTGCGTCCCCTCGGGGTGACGAATGTCGGAACGGTGGACCGCTTCCAGGGACAGGAGGCCCCGGTCGTCGTCTATTCCTGCGCAACGTCTTCACCGGACGACGCGCCACGCGGGATGAGCTTTCTCTACGATCCGCACCGCTTCAACGTGGCCACCAGTCGGGCCCTGGGAGTGGTCATCCTGGTTTCGAGCCCGAGGTTGTTCGAGCCCGAGTGCCGCACCCCGGAAGAAATGCGCATGGCGAACGGTCTCTGCCGCTATCGTGAGCTGGCGCGGATCGTGGATTCGGATCGACTGGAATGAGGGCGGGCCGGAGTCCCGGAGCGAGAGCAGCGATGTTCAAGGAAGGCGGATCTGCGGATGGCGAGTGAGATCGGACAGGTAGAGGCGATCTTCCGTTACCCGGTCAAGTCGATGGCTGGGGAACAGCTCGAGGCGGCTGAGCTCGGCTGGCACGGAGTCGAGGGGGATCGACGCCTCGCGCTACGGCGTCTCGAGGATCGGAGCGCGTTTCCCTGGTTGTCGGCGAGTCGGCTGCCGGAGCTGCTGAGATACAGCCCGGTCCGGCGGGACACCCAATCCGACGGGGACGTGGCGTACTCCATTCGCACACCGAACGGTGAGTTACTGGATGCGTTCGGCGAGACGCTGGCGGCCGAGATCTCGTCAAAGCTCGGATCGCCCGTCCAGATGATGCAGTTGAAGCACGGAGTCTTCGACGAAGCGAGCGTCTCGATAATCGCCCCGGATACCATCAGCGAGATCGGTCGTCTGGCGGGAAGAGAGCTGGACGTCCGCCGATTCCGGCCAAACATCGTGATTCGTCTGCTCCAGCCTGCTGCGTTCGCGGAGGACGGCTGGGTCCGGGGTTCACTCAGCTTCGGGGCCAAACCGGACGCGGCCGCCGTTGCGGTCACGTTGCGAGATCTACGTTGCTCGATGATCAACCTCGATCCCGATTCCTCGCAATCCGCGCCGGAGGTGATGAAGGCGGTCGTGCGCGTGCACCAGAACACGGCCGGGGTCTACGGCGCGGTCGTTCGGGCCGGGCACTTGGAGGTCGGGCAGACGGTGTTGCTTCACCCGGCCTCCGTGCGAGGCTGACCCTTCTTCCGGTAGGAGCCGACCCAACGTGAGAATCGAATTCCGTGGAGAGATCTGGACCTGGAGGGGACCTTCCCCGTACTACTTCGTCACGGTTCCGGCCCGCCAATGCGACGACCTCAGAGCCATCTCCGGGTTCGTCACCTATGGTTGGGGGATGATTCCGGTGACCGCGCGCATCGGCACGACCGAGTGGACCACCTCGCTCTTCCCGAAGGACGGCCGCTACATCGTGCCGCTCAAGGACAAGGTGCGGAAAGCGGAGTCCCTGATGGAAGGACAGCGGGTGACGATTCAACTCGAGATCCGGCAGTGATCGCCCCACTCCCCTCGGCTGCGACCTTGATCGCCCAACTCGAGGCCAGAGGGATCACCCTGCCTCCAGGCGTGGTCTACGTGGATGGATACGGTGACTCGCCGCTCCTCTCGGAGTCGCTGCTCGCCCTCATTCGGAGTGGCCGGAAGCGCGCCGGCACCGGGCTTCTCTGGGGCTATGAACACGACGGCGACCATATTGCCAATCCTGGAGAGATCGAGATCATCGTCGACCACCTCAATCGCCCCGCTCTGGTCACCCGAGTGCTGCGGTCCGAGATCGTTCCCTTTAACGAGGTGACGGCCGAGTACGCCGCGATCGAGGGCGAGGGCGACGGCTCGCTCGAGTACTGGCGCACAGGGCATTGGGCCTTCTTCTCCCGTGAGTGCCGCCGCATCGGGCGCGAGCCGGAGGAGACGATGCCCGTCATCTGCTGTGTCTTCGAGCTCCTGCACGTGGTGCCGGCGGAGTGAGCGGCTTCGTTGCAACGCAGCGACGTTCCGGCGTCGCGGCAAGGCGAGTCCGCTGAGGTGGTGCCCGGCGCCTATCCAGCCAGCAGGCGCAACGGAACGAGCTTGCGGAGTTCCTTTCGGGCAACGCGGTTGATCCGTTCGGCCGGGATCTCGACCGGATTCCAGTCGTCGGTCAAGATCCTCCCGATCTGTGGCTCGAATCGATTGTTCCAGGCATGGAGTCGCTGGACGACACGCCAGTGACGCTGCGCATCGGTGAGCGCCTCCAGCGGATCACCGAGCAGTTCGGGTCGGATGTGCAGTTCCCGATCGCTGGCCAGCAGGATGATGTTGCCCAGCCGGTCCGGTGGCTCGACTGTGGGAAGTGCGATCACGTCGTGGAACGAGGTCCCGAGCGTGGAGGCGAGGGCGCGGGCAAGGGGATCGTCCCAACCGACGGTTTCGATATTGAGGGCGAGAACCCCGCCAAGCGCGAGTCGCGCCTTTGCCTCCGCGAAGCACTCCTGCGTCACGAGATGAAACGGGATCGAGCTGCTGCCGAAAGCATCCATCAGGATGAAGTCGTATCGCTCCCGGGAGCGCTGCAGGTGGCGACGACCGTCCTCGATGTGCAGCTCGGTGCTGTCCGGTGACCAGCCGAAGTACTGCTGCGCGAGCGGAGGCACGAAAGGATCGATCTCCACCGCCGTGACCCGCCAGCCGCGCTCCGCGAACAGGCGGGCGGCCGCACCTCCGCCGAGCCCGATCAGCAGCACGTCTCCCGCGTCCGCGAAGCAGTCGAGAGCCAGCTCAGCCGCCATCAGATACGCTTGCCGGGGCGCCAGGTCCGAGGCACGGACCAGAGTGTGGATGCCGCCGTCGATCAGCAACTCTCGCTGCTGATCGTGCTCGACCACGCGAAGCTCGGCGTAGGGACTGCTCACCGCGGCCAGCACCCCATCGGGGAGCCGTTCCGCTTCGACCCTCGGCCCGATCACCAGGGCCGTGATCCCGAGCATGACTCCGACTTCCCGCCGCGCGGCGCGCTTGTCGACACGCGCCCCCCCCGGCGCCAAGCGCGCCAGAATGGCGGCCGCGACCAGAGCCGACCCGATGGCGAGGAGGAGACGCGAGGTCCCAAGCCAGGGAATCAGCACGAAGCCCGTAGCGAGTGCAGCCAGAACACTGGCGAGAGTAGAGATTGCGAAGAGCTCGCCGGTGGTGCGTCCGATCCGACTTACATCGGAGGCCGCCAGCCGGACCGCCATCGGCGTGACCCCGCCCAAGAGTGCGAGCGGCGGGAAGAAGAGTAGTCCGGAGACGCAGAGAATCGCTGTCCGGAGTTCCAGCTGGTCGGTCGCTACGATGAGGGGGGACTTCATCAGGGGCAGGAGGAGCACGTAGATCCCGGCACTACCAAGCAACAACGCGAGGCGGCGACCGCTGGGGCCGCCGTCGGCATACTTCCCCCCCAACCAGTACCCGAAGGAGAGGGCGGCCAGGGCGGTCGAGATCAGGGCCGACCAAAGGAACAGCCCCACGCCGAAGAAGGGTCCAAGCAGCCTGGTGCCGAGAATCTCGAGCGCCAACACCGCCGCCCCGGAGATCGACACGATGAGATAGAGGACACCACGGTTCATGGAGCTTCCAGAGTGGGAGGAAGTGGCCCGACCCCAAGCCGGTGGGGTCAGGCCGCCGAAAGGGGAGAATCAGAGCTCGTCCGAGGCGCGGACTACTGTCCGACGAGCGAGACTCCGAGATGACTGAGCACCGTTCCGATCGGATTCGCGATCGCAATCGTGTTGCTACCGGCAAAGAGCAGCCCGACGGCACGGGGATTCGTGGTCACGTCCTCGACCATCAGCGAGCCGGAGTCTCCGGAGTTCAGGAATCCGGAACGCCGGTTGCTGATGAGGATCTGACCGGTGAACGTCTTGGTGAAGCTGCCACCTCCGCACTCGTTGCTGTATCCGACATTGATGGTGGCATTCAGCCCACTGACCGTGCTCCGGGTCAGCCCGGTGGTGCGGCCGCTCTTCTTCACCGCCTGATTGACCGCGGCCCCCGTCGTCGTGGCCGAGATCGTTCCCACCTCGAGGATCGCCCCGTCGCTTCGCACCATGCCCGCGCGAACCTGCGCAATGGCGCAGTCGACGTTTGGAGTCGAGGCCGGAGGGTAGAGGGTCGTTCCCGAGGAGAGGTCGGCTACCACGTTCACTCCGGCGGTACTGCAGTTCTTGTCGATCAAGCCGGGTTGCTGGATGTCGTCACCGACGCTGGAAACACGCCCGTTGCCGCCGTTGACCACGTCCCCGGCGAAGACATGGCTGTTGCTGAGGATGAACTGCTGAGCGCCCTGACTCACCAGCGCGCCGAGCGTTCCGCCGCAGCAGTAACCATTCGCGGAGTCGAGGGCCGGGCCACCGGAGCACCCAAGCTGGATCGGCGGCGTCTGCTGGGCAGTGTGGCTCACACCGCCACCACCCCCCTTCATGGCAACGATCTTCCCCGACACCTCGACGATGACGGGAATGCCGTCGAGCAACAGCGGCAGGCCGTTCAGTGGCCGTTCGGTCAGGATCAGCACCGCGGGTTCGCCTCGATCCGTCGCCGTCACCGCCGTGCCGACTACGCCGTTGATCCCGAGGAGAGACGGCGTGTGCGCTTCCTGAACGCGCATCGCATTCAGCATGCCCGCGTTCTCGAGCGACAGCGTGGCCGGCTGGCTCGATCCGTTGTTTCCGCTGTCGGTGGAGAGGAGTTCGTCTTCCCCGCACCCCCAGAACATGGTTCCGGCGAGGGCGACGCAGACGGATGCAGCAAGTGCTGCGCGCTTCATTCTGGTCACGTTCATTCCAACCTCCTGAATTCAGTACGCCGACGGTCCCAGGCGACTCCCATGGCGATCCCGGATCCACCCTCCAACGGGCAAATCACGGACCTGCACGCACCAGACGTCAGAGACGACGCCGGGCGCGCGATCACCAGGGACTACCGAGCGGTCCCAATGCAACACGAAGCCACGCATCCCCCTTTCGGGTGTCGCGTGGGCGTCTTGCTCGCCGGCGGAATTCAGCGAGTGCGGAAGATCTTGCGCCAGAAGGACCGTCCAGGGGAAGCCCGTACTTTCCGGAAGGCCATCGAGCGATGCCGCCCGGGCCGAATCGGGGTCGAATCCGGACCGAACCCGGCCTGTATCAGACCGAGTCCTTCTGGCCCATCTCCACAGAGTTCCTCCCCTGACCCGCGGTGGGAACTGGTCGGAAGGACCGATCTCCGACCGGGCGCCGCGCCAACCGATCGTGCGCATCGCCCCTGACTGTGGCGACGAACGATTTCCTCGATCACGCCCTAGCAAGGAGGTTTGCTTTGAGACACATCCAGCTCTCCCGCCTGCCACTCGTCGCCGTGGCGCTCTCCCTGACCGCCCTGCCTCCCCCGGACATCGCGCGGGCCTGCAAGTCCGCGGCGATGACCGTGCCCCAGGGCTCACCGGGCATCAATGAGATCGAAGAACAGTGCGTCCCCTTACCGTGCCTGACTCCCGAGCCACCCGCCAGCGTTCCCGCGCCGGACTGCACGCCGATCCCGGGACACACACCACTGTTCGTCCGCTGGCCCTCGGCCTACCCCGTGCCGGTAGGAACGGAACCCAACCCAATGCTTCTCGACGTGGGGTGCTTCGGCTTGGTCAAGCGTTCGACGGCGCTGCCGAATGGCAATCGCTACTTCCTCCTCACTAGTCAGGGAGCGTTCGGGAATGGGTTCTTTCGTGCGACCGCGACCGATGCCTCGCAGGGGACAGAGTGGTCAGTGCTCGGTTCCAACGCCGTGTTCAAGAAGTTCTCAGGATCGTGGTTCGACGCTATCAAGTGCCCTGATCTCCACTACTTCTCCGGGAGTGGTCGAGTGCACATGTACTTCAACGCGATCGGCGAGGGCATTGGGTACGCCTACTCGGACGATGAGGGTCGCTCGTGGCGATCCCCAGCCGCGTCCAACCCGATCCTTACCGCCGGCCAGAACTGGGAAGCCAATGTGGTCACGTGCAATCTCGTGATCGAGAACCCCTCCGTGATCGAGTATCAGACGACATTCGGTGGAACGACCTACAACTACCTGATGGCCTACACCGGAGGAAACATCGTCAACTGCGCGAACATCGGGCTGGCGTACTCCCTCTACCCCGATCATGGATGGGTCAAGCGACCGGAGGACGTGCTACTCACGGATCCCGACAATCCGATCATCCGTGTTGGCGGTGACGGAAAGTGGGATGACAACTCAGTCGCCAGACCACGGTTGGTGGCGGATCCGATCTGCCCTGATGTGCTCCACATCTTCTATAGCGGCGGTGCGGAGGGCTCGGGATGTCCGCGAATGGCCCGAGTTGGGCACGCATACTCGACTGACCGCGGCCAGACTTGGGTGAAGGACTTCGTCAACAACCCGGTGCTCGACTACTCGGCGAACCCTGCCGACTGGGACTACGGAACAACGACACCGTACTGCCCCGACTTCGTGACCAGCGACGATGGCCTGTTCCTGCACATGTACTATCTAGGGCAGAGTCCTGATCCGCAGATGGGACAAGCGATGATGCTGGCGACCGTCCCCTGGTCGTCGATTCCGCGTGGCACCTGCACCCCACCGCGTTCCGGGGGAGGAGCCGGCAAGCTTGAGCAGCGTCAGAGTCGACCCCATCCGGAGACAGGCGCCAACTCACTCTCCCTCGCCATCGCCCCGAACCCGGCGCAGGACGCGGTGACGCTGCGCTTCGCTCTGTCCGAGGGGGCGGAGATCAGCTTGCGGCTCTACGACGTCAGTGGGCGCTTGGTGGCGGAGCCGGCGCGGGGCTGGCACGGCGCGGGCAATCACGACGTCTCGCTCTCGCGAGGTAGCCTGGCCTTCGGTCGCTACACCGCCGTCCTCGAAAGTGGCGGAGAGCGCACCAGCCGTGAACTGACCTGGATTCGCTAGCGAATTCCTCGAGGATCCGGGGGGCGAGTGCTCGCCCCCCGGGCGCCGCGCTTCAGGGGAAGTTCAACCGCCCGACACTCTTCCTGTGATTCCTCCGCCCGACTCGACTCCCTGTAGCGAGCACGAGAAGACATCCCATCCACGGGTTCCCTTCCATCATCGAGGCCCTGACCGCCGTTGAGCAGGTGCGCGTCGGCGTGGTAACCGTGGTGCAACGATGGAATCTCCGGTCAGCAGGGAGACGAAAGGGCATCGACATGCGATCGAATCACGCGCAGATCGTCCTGGCCGGGTTCGTGGCGATTACCGCCGCGGCCTGCGCCGGATTCAAGGGCGGATGGAAGAGTGTGGCGTATGTCGGAGAGGCGCCGTCCGAGACCGTGGTGAACGAAGCGGAAAAGGGGCTGATCAACGGGCGCTCGAAGCTGGCGCTGCCGGGGGCGCAGCTCGAGGTCGAGATCGACAATCGGCTCCGAACCTATGACATGCACGTCTACCTCTTCGTGCTCCCCTTGTGGTGGAATCCCCGCGATGTCTACGCGGAGAATCACGAAGAGGGATGGACGCGGGTCTACCTGACCATCACTCCCTCCGACTCGAGCTTCGTGTTTCGTCCGACCGAGGCGGTACTCCGGATGGAATCGGGCCGCTTTCCTGGAGCCCGCGGGTTCGAGTTCGGAATCTGGAACGAAGCGGGACAGCGGATCACCGAGGGTCAAGGCTGGGCTCATCGGCCCTTGGCTTCGGATGTGGCACTGGACGTGCCGGGACGGAGGTACCATCTCTCGATCGACTTCGAGACGCCGGTCCCCTCCCCGAAGTCGCAGCAGATCGAACTCGATCTGTCGAGGGCGCTCGTGTCTCCAGAGCACCCGGAGACTCCGGTCATCCGGTTCGCGCCGGTGAGATGGAAGCTGGGCTACACCTGACCCGTCGGAGCAGCGCCGTTTCAGACACCCAATATCACGTTTATAGCACTATTTAACAATAGCTTAGGTAGGCTCCGATCACCTTTGACTCAGGAGGTGCGCTCCGTCCGGCAACTGGCTGGCCGGGAGAGCGTGTGGGCGGGCCCGACGCCGCTCGCCCCTGATTCGGCCCAACTCAAACCGCGTGGTAGACTCGGTTGGCGCCGATCGCGCGCCGAAACCGCGGAAGGAGTCCTCCATGCATCGCTGGTACCGCTCTCTGCATCGCGCCGCCACTGCCGTTCTCTCCCTCGGAGTCATCGGAATGACCTCGGAGGGAGTACGTGCAACCACCATGGGGCAGCCCACGACCACCATCGAGTCGGCTGGCCTGCCCAGTTTCGACTACCGGACGCGCACCGAGGGAGTGGAGCTCGATCGCATCGGGATCCGGTTCACTGCAGAATCGGGAGCCAGGGTCCGAGGAGGGCGCCTGGTTTCGCTCTCCGGAGCCGATCTCTCCGCCGTCGAATCGTTGGTGGGGAGCGTCGCCGGCGCGGAGTTAACGCGGCGTTTCGACCCGAGCGAGGCGGAATGCGAGGCCTTGAAGTCTCGCGGGGAGGCCCGCACCCTCGGGCGACTCCCCGATCTCAACCTCTTCGCGATGATCCGACTGCCGCGGGCCGCGTCCGAAGTGGAGGGTCGCGCCCGGCTTCGCTCGTTACTCGAGCGGCTGAATGGAATGCCGGGAGTCGCGGAGGCCTGGGGCTTGGTGAAGGGAGAGGTCGCCTCGCTCCCCCAGAACTCGGGGCGAATGGAGCTGCTGCGCAGCTCGACGCCCGACTTCTCCGGCCTGCAGGGGTATCTGCATGAGCCACCGTCGGGCTTCTGGGCCGACTCGGTCTGGACATTCCCCGGCGGGCTGGGGCAAGGGATCCACATCCTCGGCATGGAGTGGGGCTGGCTCTGGACCCACGAGGACTTCCCCGCGCCGTTCTACGCCTACAACGACCAGGGACCGAGCGATCACGGTACCGCGACCGTGGGAATCTTCGGCGGGCGGCACAATGGGTATGGGGTGAGCGGCATTGCCGGGGAGGCGGAGCTCGGATCGATCCATCTCGGCGACATCGCGTCGGACATCTTGCGCACCGCAACCGTGCTGCAGGCCGGCGACGTGTTCAGCATGTCGATCCAGGTGGGCGGGCCGCAAGGTTGGATGCCGACCGAGTGGTGGCCGGACTGCTTCGCTGCGTTCCAGACGGTGTCCGCACTTGGAATTCTGGGAGTGCAGGCCGCGGGAAACAGCACCGTGAACCTGGATGACCCGATCTACGGCGGGGCGTTCGACCTCAGGGTGCGCGACAGCGGCGCCTTCATCATCGGGGCGGGAACGCCGAACGGCCTGGACGCGGAGTGGTTCAGCAACTACGGCGGCCGCGTCAACCTGCAAGGCTGGGGCTCGTCCGTGGTCACCACCTGCTGCGGAGACCTGCAAGGGGGCGACCCCACGGTGCACTACACCGCGGGGTTCAACGGCACCTCGAGTGCCACTCCTTGCGTCGCGGGTTGTCTCGCCTCGCTCCAGGGACAGGCGAAGGCGGAGTTCGGCACGGCGATCACTCCGGCTCTGGCGAATGAGATCCTCCGGGCGACGGGAACTCCCCAGGCCGGCGCGAAACTGATCGGTCCGCGCCCCAATCTGGTCGCGGCGCGCGAGCGGCTGCTGCGCGGTTTCGGCGATGTGATCGTGACGGTGATCGATGGCGAGAGTGAACTCCCACTCGCCGACTGGGTGGTGGAGATCACCGAGACCGGGCGGATGCACAAGACTGGACCGACCGGTCAGATCGCGATGCAGCTCACGGCCGGAGAACTGACCTTCCACGTGCCGGGGACCTTCTACTACGCGGAGACCTCGGTTCCGTTCGAGGTCGAGGCGGGCGGAAACCACGCGGTGACGCTGGAAGTGAACCGAGTCCCGACCGGGGCAGTCACTGGACTGGTTCGCGGAGAAACCGGCCTGCCACTGCCCGGCGCAAAGGTCGCGCTGGTCGGCACGCCGATCGCCGCGGTCCTGACCGACGCACAGGGGATCTTCAACCTCAGCGACGTGCCGGAGAATCCGGCCTACACCCTGGTCGCCTCGAATCTTCCGCTGCGCGGTGCCTCCGCGACGGAACTGGCGATCACCGGCGGCGGGCTCGCGACCTGGAACCCGATTCTGGTCGACTCGGAGCCGTTCGAGGACAACAACGGAGCGTTCACGCCGACCAACGAGTGGCAATGGGGAACGCCGACGTTCCCCAACGGAGCGAATCGCCCAATTCCGTTCTCCGGAACCAAGGTGTGGGGAACCGACCTCACGGGCACCTACAACGACCTGCAAACCTCGATCCTGACCTCGCCGGTGTACGACCTGAGCGGCGCCACCCGCCTCACCCTGAGCTTCCACCACTGGATGTGGATCGCGAGTGACGACGGCGGCCAGGTGCAGGTCTGGGACGCGGCCCAGAACAAGTGGGTAGTGGTCGAGCCGGTCGGCGGGTACCCCGACGACAACATCACCATCCTGATCTACGGCCCGGGGTACAACGGAGTCCAGACCCGCTGGGAGCCGGCGATCTTCAACCTCGATCAGTATGCCGGCGGCTCGTTCCAGTTCCGCCTCTACTTCAAGAGCAACTTCTCCGAGAATGGGATCGGCTGGTATGTCGATGATGTGGCGCTCGACACCGGCGATCAAACCGTCGCGGTCGACTTCGCGCCGTCCGGACCGGCGCGGGTCCTCTGGGCCGGCCCCAATCCCACCTCCGGTGTGAGCACCATCCGGCTCGCCGCGGCCGTGGCGACCCCGGCGGCTTGCGAGATATACGACGTGAACGGCGCCCTGGTCCGCCGCCTCCCGCCGGTGATGGTAGGGAGCAGCGCGACCGACCTCGTCTGGGATGGTCGCGACGACCGCGGCCTCGCGACCGGAAGCGGCCTCTATCTGTACCGCGTGCGGATCGGAGGACAGGTGCTGTCGGGGCGGTTGCTGCGGGTCCGCTGATTCCGAGCGGATCGCGTGGGCTAATTGCTCAACGACTCCACTCGCACGCGCCCCCGCCGGGTGATCCCGCGGAAGAGCGCGCCGGGGGCGCGGGCGATGGCGGAGAAGATGTCCTCCGCGACGATGGCCGAGACGGGGAGGAGGATCGCGGTCAGGAAGGTGGAGACCGCGAGGCCGCCCATGATCACGAAGGCCATCGAGTAGTAGTAGACGCCGGCGAGGGCGGGGCGCTGGATCACGATCGGGACCAGCCCGAGGAGTGTGGTTGAAGCGGTCATCAGGATCGGGCGCAGCCGTTCGCGCGCTCCGAGGATCAGCGCCGGCTCGCGCTCCATTCCACCCCGTCGATACTGGTTGGCGTGGTCGAGCATCAGGATGCCGTTGTTGACCACGATGCCGATCAGGAGCAGGAGCCCGATGAAGGCCGGTTGATCGAAGTCGGTCCCGGTGAGGTACAGGGTCCAGGCCGCTCCTGCCGCGGCAAAGGGAAGCGAGATCAGAAGCGCGCTCGCCTGACGGGCGGACTCGAAGAGGCTGGCCATCACGGCGAAGACCAGGAGCAGTGAGAGAGCGAGATTGACCATCGCCTCGGACTGCTGCTCCTCGCGCCGATTCTGCGCGTTGGCGAAGGAATAGCCGTAACCGAGCGGATACTCCAGCCCATCCGCCACCTGCGTGAGGAGCGGCATGTACTGTTCCCGCGTCCCCTCCTCGAACCGCGCGCCAACCCAGACGCTGGTCACTCGGTTGTCCCGCTGGATCCGCTCCATGCCCGGTTTGACGGTGAAGTTCGCCACCGTGGCGAGCGGGATCGTCTTACCCCCTTCGGCCTGGAGCGGCAGGCTGCGGAGCTGCCCCAGACTCTCCTTGTCCTGCTCATCGAGGGTCAGACGCATCTGGAGCTCCGAGTCGCCGTAGCGGAAGTTGCGCAGGCGGCGACCGCGAAAGGTCAGGTCGATCGCGCGGCCGGGCTGATCGAGCGAGACGCCATAGGCGCGGGCCAGGTCGCGATCGACCGTGACGTGAACCTCTTGCGGTCCCCCTTGCGTGCCGGCGAACGGATCGAGCAGGCCCGGGATCTGCTGGAGCTGGATCTTCGCTTCCTCCGCCAGCCGGGCCAGCACTTCGCTGTCCTCACCGGTGAGCTGGAACGCCACCCGCTTGCCCCGGTCCATCTCCCACATCCGGCGGCCGCCCTCCATGATCTCGAGCTTCACCCCGGCGATCTCCGGCAGGTGCTTCCGCAGCGTGCCCCGGATCTGGTTCATCTCATCTTCGGTCGCGGACTTGTCGTGCGGATAGATCCGGGTCATCGACCAGCCGTCGCTCCAGAAGCTGTAGATGCTCTTCGCACCCAACTCATCGCGATGGGCCTGGAGCGCCCCCTCGACCTGATTGACGATTTCTTCCTTCTTCTCCAGCGACAGCTCTTCGCTCGGCTGAATGTTCACCTGGACGAACATGTCGGTGGGCGAGGCGTCGAAGTTCTTCTCCACTTTGAGGAAGGGGAAGATCCCCGAGGCGGTGACGACCAGGCCGATCAGTGGCCCCAACCAACGACGCCGGAGGGTGAGGCGCAGGATCCGCTCCTGGCGTTCCTCCAGCCAGGTGATCCACCGCTCTCGCTGGTGCGCCTTGGCCCGGATGAAGTGGGTGGTCGCGAGCGGGATCAAGGTCTGGCTGATCAGGAGCGAGGCGAGCAGGGTGAAGACGATGGTCGAGCCCAGCTCCCGCAAGATGATGTTCATCTCGCTCTTCTGGTTGAAGATCATCGGGAGGAACACGATCACCGAGGTGCAGGTGGCGGCGAAGACCGCAGTCGCGATCTCGCGCGAGCCGATCATCGAGGCAGTCCGTGCATCCTCCCCCTTCTCTTGATGACGAAAGATGTTCTCCATCACCACGACCGCGTTGTCCACCAGCATGCCAACGCCCACGATCAGACCGAGCAGGGTGATGGTGTTGAGCGAGCGGCCTTGCGCCCAGATGATCCCGCAGGTCACGATGATCGAGAAGGGAATGCAGGACACCGCCACCACCGTGGTGCTGAGACGTCGGAGAAAGAGATAGAGCACGACCGCGGCAAGGATGGAACCCAACAGCCCCGTGTTGACCAGGTCCCCCAGAGTCTTCTTGATCTCCTCTCCCTGATCTTCCCAGATCAGGAAGTTGATCCCCTCCAGATCGGGATCACTCCCCATTGCGGCCACCCGCCGCTTCACCTCGTCACAGATCGTGACCGAGTTCGCGCCCGCTTCCTTGTTCACGCTCACGCCGACCGCGAACTGCCCATCGAGGTGTCGCCCATATTCCAGCGGCGGCTCGGTCATCACCACGTCAGCCACATCGCGCAGGCGGAGGCCGTCCTGACCCAGCGGTAGGTTGGCAATCTCGTCGACCGAGCTGTAGGTCGCCACGGTGCGCAGCGAGTGGCGCTGCTCGGAGGCGCGCACCACTCCGAGCGACTGATCGAAGTTGGATCCATTCAGGATCCGCACCAGCTCTCGGACGTCCAGGCGATGGGCCTGAAGATCGCTCAACCGCAGGTTGATCCGCACTTCCTGCGGGTTGACGCCATCGATGCGCACCGAGGCAACCCCCGGAATCCGCTCCAGCGGAGCGATGATCTTGCGCTCGAGCAGGGCATAACTACGGGAGAGATTCTGCTTCGAGGCGATCCGCCCCTCGAGCACCGTCTCGTCGGTCTCCACTCCATCCCAGCTATTCGAGATGGTGATTTCACCGATGTCCTCCGGCAGGTCGTTTCGAATTCGGTCGACCTTTTCGCGCACCTCGATCCGGGCCACATCGGTGTCGACTCTCCAGTCGAAGAAGAGGTTGACCCTCCCCCCGTCTTCGCCGCACATGCTCCACATGTTGCGTACACCTTTGACCGAACCAAGCACCTCCTCGAGCGGTCGCACAATGCTTCGCTCGATCTGCTCGGGGGTGGCGCCGGGATACGGCACCTGCACGTAGAGCGTCGGCTCCTCGATCTCGGGCATGAAGGCAAGTGGCAGCTTGAGGGTGGCGATGACCCCCAGGACGATGAGCGAGATCAGCCCCATCAATGTGGCGACCGGGCGTCGAATCGCGATCTCGGGCAGTTTCATGGCTCCACCTCCGCGCCGATCCGGCTCGGCACGAGCATGTAGACGGCTGGGATCACCACCAGGGTCAATAGGGTGCTGATCAGGAGGCCACTCGCCACCGTGATGGCGAGGGGCGCGCGTAGTTCGGCTCCCTCTCCGAAGCCGAGGGCCATCGGCAGCAGACCAAGGACGGTCGTGAGGGTGGTCATCAGGATCGGTCGCAGCCTCGTGTGGCAGGAGGCGCGGAGCGCCGAAGCCTTCTCCCCTCCGGCCTTACGGGCCTGATTCACCGAGTCGATCAGCACGATCGCGTTGTTGACCACGATTCCGGCCAGGATGATCACCCCCATCAGCACCATGATGCTGATCTTCGACTGGGAGAGGAACAAAGCCGGAACTACTCCGGTCAGGGCCATCGGGATGGTGAACAGGATGATGAAGGGGTGGACCAGCGACTCGAATGTCGCGGCCATCACGATGTAGACCAGGAAGATCGCGAGCAACAGCGCGAAGCGGAGGCTCTTGAACGAACGATCCATCTCGCGACTCTGACCTCCCATCTCCCAGGTCACGCCCCGGGACAGGGGCGTTTCCGCCACGGTCGCGGCGATGCGCGAGACCGCCTCGGAGAGGCTCCCTCCTTCGAGGTTGGCCGAGATCACCGCGCAGCGCTGCTGCTGGATCCGGTGGATCTCCGCCGGGCCGCGACTCAACCGGACGTCGGCGACAGCGCTCAAGACCACCGGGCTGCCGTTCACCGTGGCAACCACCAGGTTCCGGATGTCGCTCGCGGTGTCGCGATCGTTCTCGCGGTTGCGCACGCGGATGTCGATCTGGCGGTCCTGCTCCTTGTAACGAGTCGCGACCGCCCCCTGCACGCGGGCTTTCATCGTGTTCGAGAGGGTCGCGAGTTCAAGCCCCAACGCGGCCACCCGCGCCCGGTTGAACACCACCTGATACTCCGGGCTCCCCGCCTCCAGGCTGGAGCGCGCATCGACCAGCCCCGGGATCTCGCGCACCCGCTCCAGGACCCGCTCCGCGTCCTCGGCCAGTGTTTCCACGTTTTCCCCGAAGAGGAGCAACTCGACTGGGGTCGAGAGGCTCATGTAGGAGGCCCGGCCGAGCTTGGTCTCCAGTTCCGGAATCTCGGCGTACCGTCGGCGCAGCCGCTCGGCCAGGTCGGCTTCGGCCGGCGCGTCACGCCGGTCTTTCATGACCACATTGAGCTGCCCCACCGATTCATCCCGGGTGCGCAGCACCATACCGCCCGCCGCCTGGCGGATCCCGACGCTGGTGAAGTAGGTCTCGACTTCGTGCTCGCCGGCGGCCACGGCCTCCATCGCCTGCAGGGTGCGATCGGTCGCGACCAGAGGGGAACCCTCGGGCAGGGTTACATCGAAGTAAAACTCTCCTTCGCTCACCTCCGGCACCAACTCCATGCCGAGGAGCGGAATCATCGCCAGGGAGGCCGCGAAGAGCAGGGTCGCGACCACGGCGGTCACCACCGGCCGGGCCAGTGCCCGGCCCAGGATCCGGTCGTAGAGGCGCGAGAACCAACCGAGGGTGAAGATCGACCCGCTGTCCGCGCCAATTCTTCGCTCGACCGCCCTGGAACCCGGAGTCGAAGCGCGCCCGATCGAGGCGAGCATCGGCACGAGCGACAAGGCCACGACCAGCGACGCCACGAGGCTGATCGAGACGGTGACCGCCTGGTCCTTGAAGATCTGCCCCGCGATCCCTTCCACGAACACCAGCGGGAGAAAGACCGCGACCGAAGTGAGCGTCGAGGCGATGATCGCGGCCCCCACCTCGGTGGTGCCCGCCGCGGCGCTTCGCGGCCGCGACTCGCCGTTCGCCCGGCGGCGGAAGATCGCCTCGAGCACCACGATCGAGTTGTCGACCAACATGCCGATTCCAAGCGTGATTCCGCCGAGAGACATGATGTTGAGCGAAAGCCCGAGCCGGTACATGGCCAGAAAGGTCGCAATCACCGAGAGCGGGATCGAAGCAGCGATGATCAGGGTGGAGGGGAGATCCTTCAGGAAGAAGAAGAGCACCAAGGTGGCCAGCAGGCCGCCCGAGACCGCGGCCCCCGCGACCTCGTCGGTCGCCTGCTTGATGAAGCGCGACTGGTCGAAGAGTACGTCGATGGTCCACCCGGCGGGCAGGTCTCGAGACGGGCTCCCCTCGCCGCCTCCGCCCGATTCACCGCGCAGCCAGGCGAGATGCTCCCGCACCGCCTTGGCCACCGCGACCGCATTCGCGTCCCCTTCCTTGTAGAGCGCGATCTCCACGCACTCCTGGCCGGCGACCCGCGCGATCTCCTCCCGTTCCTTGTGCCCGCGACGCACCGAGGCCACATCGCGGAGAACGACCGGGCGACCGTCCACCTCGGCCACGACCAGTTCCGCAATCTCCTCGACCGTGTCGTACTCGTTGATCGTCCGGACCAGATACTGGGTGTCGGCGTCGCGAAGCGCTCCACCCGGAAGGTTGATGTTCGAAACCGCCAGGACCTGCCGGACCTGATCGATCGGGATGTCGAGCTGGGCCAGCTTCCCTTGATCGATGTCGATCTGGATCTCCTCCTCCAGCCCTCCCTTGATCTCGGCCGAGGCGATCCCGTTCACCGTTTCGAACGATTGCTTGAGGCGCCGATCGGAGATGCCGCGGAGCTCGGTGATGGTCGCGGGTCCGCGGACGGCAAGCCGCATCACCGGATCGAGACTCGGATCGAAGCGGAGGACGACCGGGTTCTCCGCCTCGTCGGGGAGGTTCAAGCGATCGATCTTCTCCCGCACGTCGATCGACAGGGCGTCCATGTTGGTGCCCCAGTCGAACTCCAGTGTGACCTCGGAGCGGCCGGCGCTCGAGACCGAGTGGATCGACTGCAATCCGCGCAGAACACCCACGGCCTCCTCTACCGGGCGGGTGATCAGATTCTCGACCTCCGCCGGGGCGGTGTCGGGAAACTCGGTCTGCACGGTGAGGGAGGGGTAGCTGATGTCGGGCAGGAGCGTGAGCGGCAGGCGGGAATAGCCGACCAGCCCGAAGGCCACGACGGCGAGGGTGATCATGGCAATGGTGACGCGGCGCTCGACCGCGAACGAGACGATGTGTCCGATCACGCGCCGGTGACCACGCTGGAATCGCGAACGACCTCGGCCCCCGCGCCGGCTCCTTCCTCGATCACCTTGACCGGCGCTCCATCGCGCAGCGACCGCTGCCCCTTGACCACGATCATTTCACCCGCTTCGAGGCCTGAGAGCACCTGGGTCAGCGTCTCGTCCTGCAGCCCCAGGGTCACGACGCGACGGGCAGCCACCCCGTCCTGCGCGACGTAGACCACGCTCTCCCCACGGTCCTGAACGATCGCGATGTTCGGAACGGTGAGCACCGGAGCGCGGGTTTCGGTCACGATCCGCACCTCGGCGAAGTCTCCCGGCCGTGTACCTGGAGGGAAGTTCTCGATCTCGACTGTCACCTTCACCGTGCCGCTGTTCGGATCGACGATCGGGCTCACCAACGTCACCCGGCCGGTCAGCTCCCGCCCGGTGGCATCCAGCTTCAGCTTCACCAACTGATTGTTGGCCAGCTTCCCGAACTCCTTGGCCGGTACGTGCACTCGGGCCAGGAGCGGCCGAAAGTCGGCGATCTCGAACAGGATCGCGCCCGAGCGTGCGGTCTGCCCGACATCCATCAGCCGCCGGGTGATGATGCCGGAGAACGGCGCCTTCACCTTGGTGTAGGAGAGATCGAGCGCCGCCAGATCTCGATCGGCGAGGGCCAGCTTGTAGCGACTCTCCGCCGCCTCCAGGTCCCCGTCGCTGACCATCTTCTTCTCGTGCATCCCCTTCGATCGCTCGTAGTTCTGCTTCTCCGTGTTGAAGGCGGTCTCGGTCCGCTGGTGCCGGATGCGATAGGGGCCGTCGTCGATCTCGAGCAGTGTTTGGCCCTCGCGTACCTCGCTCCCCTCCTCGGCCAGTCGGGCGACGATCGGTCCCTCCACGCGGGCAAGGATCTCGGCCGACTTCTCCGCCTCGAGGGTGGCTGTCGACGCGTAGTAACTCCGCACCGTATCGGCCTTGGCCGGGGCGATGGCGATCGCGGTGGCCGGAGCATCGGCGCGCCCTCCCGGGCCACCGGCCCCGGCGCCACGGCCACCCGCGGCCTGACTGGCAGCGGGGGTCGACTTGCCGCGATCCCCGCAGCCGAGGGCGACCAGGCAGATCCCGAGCGTCGCGAGGAAGGTGCAGACGTGGCCGCGGATCGGCCGGGCATCGATTCTTGAAGAGTCAGAACGCAATGGAGGGTCCTCGGATCAGTTTTGAGGTGGTTCCGGACACACGGCCGCAAACGTCCGGCGGGAGGACGTATTCCGGGCCGAGGAAGTTTCCGGGGGGCGCAGGTTTCTTGTCCCGTGCCTCACCGGGGCGACCTGCGGGATCGCCGACCGGCCATTCTAGTCGAAAATCGGCCTCTCGGCTCACTTCCGGCGGATGGCGACGATCAATTCATCCAGCCGGGAGAGGAAGCGGGATCGATCCGCCTTTCCGAACGGGGGCGGCCCTCCAGTCACGACTCGGCTCTCCCGCAAGTCGAAGAGCAGGTCGCGGGTAGCCAGCGTGTCTCCGATGTTGTCCAGGGTGAACGGGCGCCCCCCAGGGGAGAGGGCGTGCGCCCCCTTCTCGAGGCACCGGGCGGCCAGGGGAATGTCGGCCGTGACCACGATGTCGTCCGTTTCGATCTGCTCGACGATCCAGTCGTCGGCGGAATCGAGCCCCGGCTCGACCACCTTGAGATCGACCTTGGCCTGCAGCGGAACACGCATGTTCGATCCCGCGACCAGCGTGACGGCCAGATCGTACCGCTTCGCCACCCGGAGGATCTCCTCCTTGACCGGGCAGGCATCCGCATCGACCAGGATGTGCAGCATCGATCCCTCCGCTGTTGGGCCGCCCG
Source organism: Candidatus Eiseniibacteriota bacterium (assembly GCA_016712505.1). GTDB lineage: Bacteria > Eisenbacteria > RBG-16-71-46 > CAIMUX01 > CAIMUX01 > JADJQY01. The sequence continues at coordinate 115,660 of JADJQY010000001.1, forward strand.
GGCTGGAGACCTTACGCCTCGCCCGGCGCAGACCACTGAAGAATCTGCCGCTCCATCTCATCTTGCGAGCCGAAACGCTTCGGCTCGTAGCACCCGAGGGGACCGATCGTGGTCCGGGCGGTGCAACGATTGCAGAAGGTGCAGGGTCGCTCGGGAAGATCCCGACCGGCCCGGAACTGATCGAGCAAATCGACATTGGCCAGAAGCGGTCGGGCCATGGAGACGAGATCGCAGCTCCCGGAGGCGAGCGCATCCTCGATGAACGAGCGCTGCTGGAAACCCCCATTGGCGATGACCGGCAGGCCCACCTCGCGGCGGAAGGTCGCGGCATCCCCCAGATTCGCTCCCTGCTCGTAGCGCCATCCGATCCCGACGATCATCCGGAGGATCGGCATCGGAATACTGTTGATCAACGCGGCACGAATCGCCGCCTTGCGCGAAAGATGGCGGATCGAGTTCATGAACATGCCGATTTCACGAACGGGGTAACCATCCCCCGGATTCTCTTTTGGATTCGGGAAGCCGTATCCGTTCGAGATGTGAAGATAGTCGACGCCAAGCGCCTTGAGCTGGCGCGCGTAGCCGAGGGTTTCCGGGAGGTCGTTGCCGAACCACCAATGCCGCAACGGGAGAACCGGAGGCCAGCGCAGATCGAGCGGTGTATAGTTGAAATCACGCGCGGAAAGCCGTACGCCGAAGAGGAAGTCCGGCCCGACACTCTTGCGCACCGCGGTTGCGATTTCGCGCAAAAACTGGAATCGCTTCTCGACCGATCCACCGTAGCGGTCGGTGCGCCGATTGATCGCCGGATTGAGAAACTGGTGGATCAGGTACCCTTTGGAAGCGGTGATCTCGAGTCCGTCACAGCCCGCTTCGCGCACCCGTCGGGCAGCCTGAGCGAAGTCGTCGACCGCCTGTTCGACCTCCGCGATGCTCATGGCGGATCTGGCGCTGCGATAGCCGAAGAAGAAGTCGAATCCGGACGAGGAAGACATCTCGTCCTCCCGCTCGCTGAAGAGGCCTGCCTGGGTGTGGTACCCGGGATCGCCGAGTTGCAGGATGTAGCGACACCCGAGCGCCTGTACCGCGCGCACACCTTCGCGAATCGGCTTGATGAAGCGATCCTGACTGATCTTGGGATACTCGAGCGGCGACCAGCGGCGGTCGTTCACCGTGATGGTCGCCGAGATGATCGCCCCGACACCATGCTCGGCGAACCGGCGCTCGAAATGCGCCCAGGCCGGGTTCACGGCCCCGTCATAGAATGCGTAACGTCCGCCGATCGAGGAACGAATCACTCGGCTGCGGAACTCGACTCCCTTGATCGCAGTCGATTCGAAGATCTTTCCCCCGCCCGTCATGCCGCCTCCGGTCGAAGCTGTCTCCGCAAGAAGCGAGTCACCGGGTCCGCCACCCCATCCGGATCATCGATGAACGGCCAATGGCCACTCGCTTCCAGGTACGTGTACTCCAGGTTGGAGTAGATCTCGCGATGCGCCTCCGCGAACCGCGGAGGGATGTAGGGGTCCCGTCGCCCCCAAACCACCAGAACCGGTACAGGCAGCGCGCGGAAGGTCTCGACCGGAACCGGCACGATGCGAAGCACGTCCGTTGCGCGGTAGAGCCGGAGAATCGCATTCCGGGTTCCAGCGTCAAACTCACGCCACATCCGATCGATGAACGGCTTCGGCAGGGAGCGGGCCCTTCCCCGCTTGACGTTGAGATCGAAGAAGGGGCGGTTCATGATCGCCTGCAGGAACTCCCCCGCCCCGGGTGTCCGCCACACCTGGGCCAGGAGATACCAACGGTAGTTGATCACCGGAGGGGAGTTGATGATGACCAAACTCCCGCACTCCCGCGGGTGACACCCCACCCACATCTGCCCGTGCCATCCTCCGATGTCGTGGACCACGGGGTGGACTCGCTCAATCCCCAACGCCGAGAAGACATCCTCGGTGAAGCGATGGTAACCGGGCACGGAGTAGTCGAACTCCCGCGGCTTGTCGGCGGCCCCAAAGCCCGGCAGGTCGAAGGCCACGGCACGCGCGAAACTGCCCACGCGGGCGATCAAATCCTCCCAGTCGAGACCCGACCCTGGATTCCCGTGGAAGAACACGACCGCTTCCCGGGCGTCGGGCATTCCCGCCTCGAGTACCGGCGTGCGCAGGCCGGAGATCACCATCTCAGTTCGTCGAACCGCTGCTCGTTCCATGGCGAAGGAGGCTAGCAAATGCGACCACGGCTAACGTAGGAGTTTCGCACTTCGCGGATTCGAAATACTCTTCGGCCGGAGGGCAGATCATGAGCAAGGCGGCGCGAAGTGTCGGTGCATTCGGGGTCTATCTCGTCTTCATGGGATCGGCGATCGTCATCGCGCCGAACACGTTTCTGTCCTTGTTCGCCCTTCCGACCACCGACGAGGTCTGGTTCCGACTCCTCGGGGTGATTCTCACCTACGTCGGTACCTACTATCTCGTCGCAGCACGCCACGCAGTCGTGCCGATCTTCCACGCCTCGATCCCGGTGCGTCTCTCGCTCCTTGGATTTCTCACCGCATTCGTCATGCTCGGGTACGTAAGCCGCAACGTGCTGATCTTCGGCCTGGCCGACGTCATCGGCGCCCTGTGGACCCACCTCGCGCTGCGGCAGGAAGGTTGATGGCGCTGTTGCGGCACCGCTTTGCAACAACGAGACCCTCCCCCGCAACTACTTCTCTACTTCCTCCCAGATCCGAACGTGCCGCGTCTCCTTCAGGAAGATCGACCCAACGATGAAGGTCAGCCCGGCCACCGCCATCGGGTAGTACAGCCCCGCGTAGATGTTGCCGGTCGCGGCACAGAGTGAGAGCCCGATCAACGGTAAGAGGCCGCCGAAGACACCGTTCCCGATGTGGTACGGCAGGGAGAGCGAGGTGTAGCGAATCTTGGCCGGGAACGCCTCGACCAGGTAGGCCGCAATCGGCCCGTAGACCATGGTCACGAACACCACCTGCAGGAACACCAGCAGGGTCAGCGCGACCAGATTTGGGTCGGTCGCTTCCGCCGCGGTGACCAACCCCCCAGAGGCATCGACGGTCATCGGTGCGAGGGCGATCGCCCCGGTGATCGGATTGCGGCTCGAGCTGACCGAAACCACGTTGTTTCCCGCGGCCTTCTCCATCGCGTGGTAGATCGGGAGGTAGCCGATCACCGCGGCCAGGCACCCAGCCATCATGATCTTCTTCCGGCCGATCTTGTCCGAGAGCCAGCCAAAGAAGACGAAGAGCGGCATGGCGAGCAGCAGGGCGCCCGCAACCACCAGATTGGCCGTCTTGACGTTCACCTTGAGCACGCTCTGCAGATAGAACAACGCGTAGAACTGCCCGGTGTACCACACCACCCCCTGCCCGGCGGTCGCTCCGAAGAGGGCAATCAGGATCACCTTCCAGTTTCGCTTGTTCCCAAAGCTGTCCTGGAGCGGTGCGGTCGACGACTTGCCGGTCGTCTTGAGATGCGAGAAAAGCGGCGACTCCTTCATCTTGAGTCGCACGTAGAGCGACACGATGACGAGCAGGATCGAGATCAGGAAGGGAACGCGCCAACCCCACCAGGCGAACTCCTCCTTGGTCATCATCTGCTGCACGATCAGGATCACCGCCAGCGACATGAAGAGTCCCAGCGTGGCCGTGATCTGAATGAAGCTGGTATAGAATCCGCGCTTCTCGTCCGGCACATGCTCGGCCACGTAGATCGCCGCCCCACCGTACTCCCCGCCCAACGCCAGTCCCTGGAGCACGCGGATGAAGATGAGCAGGATCGGCGCCAGCATTCCGATCGTCTTGTAGGTCGGCAGACAGCCGATCGCAGCCGTTGCCCCGCCCATGATCAGGAGGGTGACCAGGAAGGCGTACTTCCGCCCGATCAGGTCCCCGATCCGACCAAAGAAGAGCGCCCCGAACGGACGCACCAGGAACCCCACGGCAAAGGTCGATAGATAGGCAATCAGGGCGAAGGTATCGTTGCCCGGAGGGTAGAACTGGGGCGAGAGCACCGCGGCCAGGCTCCCGAAGATGTAGAAGTCGTACCACTCGATCATGGTGCCGGCGGCCGAGGCACCGATCACCTGCCAGATGCCGTAGTCGCGCGGCCGAAACGTCGCCGGGGGATTCATCCAGACTCCTTGTGCGAAAGACGTGGCAACCATGGTGCGGGACCGATCCTATCGCGGTCAATGCGCGATCCGGCTCAGCGGAGCCGCAGCATCGAGTGGCTCTCGGCCCGCCCGCCCGCATCGACGCGATAGAGGTACGCACCGGCCGGGGTATCGACCCCGGCCGCATCGCGCCCGTCCCATTCAACCGTGTGTTCTCCGGCCGGAAGCTCGGCATCGAGCAAGGTCTGCATCTCACGACCGAGAGCGTCATAGAGACGCACCTGGGCACGCGCCGCGACCGGAAGCCGGAACCGGATCGTGGTGGTTTCGCTGAACGGACTCGGAGCCGCGGAGAGCGAGAAGGGACTCGGACTCGGAACCACCGACCCCGCCGGGACGTCCGATGGATCTCCATCGTAGCGAAACACGGTGTACCCCACGGCGTAGGCGCGCGTGGGGTTGAAGAACTGGAAGCGATTCACCGCGCTCGCTCCGCCGCCGATCAGATACGGCTGCCAGGTGGCGCCTCCGTCGGTGGTCTGATTGCAGTCCTGCCAACCGTCAACCCATCCGAGGTTCGAGGTCGCGAATCCGATCCCTTCGAGCGAGTCGTTTCCCGGAATCTCGATCGCGTTCCAGGAAAGCCCTCCGTCGGTGGTCTTGAGGACGCTCGCGCCGTTGAGCGAGTAGACCGAGACGAACCCGAGTTGTGAATCGACGAAGAAGATCTTCCAGCAGTAGCGCCCGGTGGTGGTTCCCAGGTAACGAGTCTGCCAGGTGGTGCCACCGTCATCGGTGTGAAGGATGACCGGCCGGGTCGTGCTTGGCGTGCCCGGGCTCCCCCCCACGGCAAAGCCGGAGGTCGGCGTCACGAAGTGGCAATCGATCAGGTTGCGCGCATACGGACTCATGTCGGTCGAATCCCATGTCACCCCGCGATCGGTGCTCCGCACCAGCATCGCCGGGGCGAAGTAGGCCCCAGTGCCGTAGACGTGGTCTCCCACGCCCGACATCCCGCAGATCGCCGGTGGAAGCGCGGGGAAGACGCTGTTGGGAACCGCATTCCACTTGGCCCCGCCGTCCGTGGTACGAAAGAGCAGCTGACTGCCCAATGTCCCGGCGAATCCGGTCTGCGCGTCGGCGAAGTAGATCGTCCGCATGTAGTAGGGGGTTGCGAGCTGCAGGTCCCAGGAAGCGCCACCGGTGGTCGTGCGCCAGATTTCGCCCGAGCTGGTGCAGACCCAACCGGTCAGCGGATCGAGGAAGTGCATGTCGTCGAGGCGACCGGCCGAGGGCGCACCCGGAATCGGCTGCCAGCCGACCGCGGAGGCATCCCGTGCACCGCTGAGCGAAAGCAAAGCCGTCAGGATGCAGACGGCACGCCCGCGCGCGCCCCGGAACATGGGGCTGAGTCGATTGATCATGGATCTCCTCGTTCCGCCTGCGCGCTCAACGAACGAGCAACGCGCGGGTGGTCTCGCTCCATCGCCCGGCACGCAGCACCACGTAGTACACCCCGGAGGCCAGCGGGCGACCATCGTCCGAGGCTCCGTCCCAGGTCAGCAGATGCTCCCCTGCGGAAAAGTCCCGCGAATCGGAAAGACGGCGGACCCGGGCGCCCTGCGCGTCGAACACCTCGATCGAGGCGCGCTCCTCGCCCGGCAGGACGAAGTGGATCGCGGTCTCCCGCGCGAACGGGTTCGGAACCGCGCGCAGGCCTGCGGCTGCGACGCTCAGCGCCAACTCCGGCGCGTCGACCGTCGGAGTGAAGAAGGCGCGGAGATCGGTACCGGTGCCGCACACGATCAGCGTGCCGTCCGCCGCGAGGGTCGGACCGCCGATGTTGATGTTCGGCACCGCCACGTTCCACCGCGGCGTGAGGTCGGCCTCGTAGGAGTAGAGGCGACCGCTGGCGAAGGCTCCGTTGGAGAAGAAGACCCTCCCGTTGCGATCGATGGCGAAACGCGCCGAAGAGAAGCCGGCCAGCACTGCGCTCTGGTTGAGAACGCTGCCGTCGTCCGGGTCGAGCCGCGAGATGCGCGGGCCGCTCGTGATTGCGTAGACGCTACCGTCCGGACCGATGCCCAGCTCGGCATTCGCGCCGGCCATTCCGCCGACCTGCCATTTCTGGACGAACTGACTGCCGGTATCCGTGAAGGCGTAGTAGAAGTCGACCGCGGCATTGTTCTGCGCCCGGTTCAGGTAGACCGTGCCGTCCGGTCCCACCATCGGGGTGTTCTGGATCGTGAACCCCGGCATGGTCGGGCTCTGGTACAGCCGCGTGCCCGTCGTGAGATCGTAGCGCACCAGTGCGTGGCCCCCCGGGACGGCATCGGCGACGTAGAGTGCGTTGCCGAAGATCGCGCCCCCACAGGTACCGCTGACCGAACCGACGCGCGCCGCGTGCCACACCAGGGCGCCGTCCTCGGCGTTGAACCGCCAGATGTCCTCGAACGAGGCGACGATCGGGTCGCCGTCCGGCGCAAAGACCATCCCGTCGTACGATCCCATGTCCTGGAGGATCGCGGTCTGCCAGAGGATCGAACCGTTCGCCGCGTCCAAGGCGACGAGCCGGGCCGAAATGCTTGCCCCATTGCCGGAGCGGGATGCGTAGACCCGCCCGCCGTTCACCCCGCCGACCCACGGAATCCAGTCACCCGCCTGGTACGGCAATACCGTGGCCCACTGCTCGGTACCGGTCGCCAGATCCTGCGCGACGACGTAGGCGTCATTCGGCTGCTGATCCGGCCACTTGGGCTGCCGCACCGTGTAGACGCTGGTCGCGTCAGTGACCGGAAGCCAGGAGATGAGGGAACTGCGTGACCCGCTCCACCGAAGGGTCGGAGCCGATGGGCCGGCCGCGGTAGAGAGGCCGTTGCGACCCGAGTTGCCGCCGGAGTTGGTCCAATCGTCCGCCCGGGCGCCGGGTGCCGTACCGAACGCCCAGAGCAGCGAACAGAGTGTGATGGGGGGCAGGACCTGAGATTCGAAGCGACTCGGTCGGCGTTGCATCTTCTGGCCTCCTGGCAACAGGTGGATCGCGGGAACGGCCGGAGAGAAGGATAACCGACGCCGCCCGGCGGCGGCCGGGCAGTTTTGGACCATTCCGTGCCCCGAACTTCCTGGCGTGCAGCGCTCGAAATGACGAGTTCTGCCGAGATACAGGAAATCTAATGTCGCCAATGTTCTGAACAGCCCGAAGCTGGACGATAAGACGGTCAGATGCTGGTGGTCAGGCGGCTCAAACACCGGAGCCGGCCGCCGGCGGACAGGGGATGGAGCCCGGCGCAAGGGAGACAAGGTGGATGACAAGGCCGGCGTCGCCAACCGCGACGGTGGGTACAGCGACGCTGAGCTCGACCAGATCGAACCCCTGCTCGGGGCCACCGGGCAATTGATCCAGGCTCGTCGCGCCGAATCGGAGCGTCAGGCCGCGGAGCAGGCCCGCGCCGTCTACGGGGCGCGACTCGCCACCATGATTGCCGGCTTTCCCGGAGCGGTGTTGATCGGCGTCGGGCTGGTCAATCGGGCCCTGCGTCTCTCAAGTGCCTCGGCTCCCTGCGGCGGGAGGCCCCGGGCGGGCCCGGGGGGGGGGGGCGGGGGCGGCGCCGGGGGGGGGGGGGGGCGCGCGGGGGGGGGGCCGGGGGCCGGGGGGGGGGGGGCGGGGGGGGGGGGGGCGGCGGGACCGGGGGGCGGGGGGGGGGGGGGGGGGGACAGCCCGATTCAACTCGGCGCGGCCGATCTCGGCCATCTGTGGATCTATCGCGACATCACGCAGCACCGTCGGTCTCAGGCGGCCTTGATCCAGGCTCGGGAAACCGCAGAGCGGCTCGCGGTGGCCGCCCAGGCGGCAAATCAGGCCAAGGGGGACTTCCTGGCCAACATGAGCCATGAGATCCGGACACCGATGAACGCGGTGATCGGATTCGCTCACCTTCTGATGGAGACCCCACTCGACCCACAACAGCGTGAGTTCGCCGGAATGATCCACGCCTCCGGACGCAGCTTACTCACGATTCTCAATGACCTACTCGACTACTCGAAGATCGAGTCGGGAATGCTGACCGTCGAGGTCGCGCCGTTCGACATCGAGGAGGCGGTGGACGAGGTCATGGGAACCCTTGGTCCCATCGCCGAGGAGAAGGGGATCGAACTGGTCGTGGACGTCGACCCATCCACCCCTTCCCGGCTACTCGGCGACATGGGTCGAGTGCGGCAGGTGATGCTCAATCTCCTGAGCAATGGGGTGAAGTTCACCGAGGTTGGGCACGTGCGTCTCGAGATCGCCCCCGCTGCCCTGTTGGCCTCACGGCATCCCGAGATCAGACTCAGTCCAAGGCAGGAGTCGCGTATCGCGATCGCGGTCACGGACACCGGTATCGGGATCGATCCGGAGGACCAACCACGCCTGTTCCATCGGTTCAGCCAGGCCGACACCTCCACCACCCGTCGATTCGGCGGAACGGGACTCGGGCTCGCCATCGCCAGACGACTGATCGAGCTGATGGACGGTTCGATCGCCTTCCACAGTACTCCCGGCAGCGGGTCGATCTTCTGGTTCGACCTGCCGATCCCCGCTGGAGTCGACGAGACCACGCCCATCCATGTCGCCCACTCGTTCGGGGGTAGAGCCCTCATCGTCGGCGATTCCGAGCAGACCCACTCCCTGCTCGCACGTCAGCTTGCGCGCTGGGGTATCGAGCATGACTACTGTGAATCGCACCATCAGGCTTTGAGCCGTCTCCGTGAAGCCACGATGCGCGGCGATCGGTTCGATGTGGCGATCCTCGGGCTCGGGCTCCACGATGACAAGGCGCTCGACCTGGCCAGATCGATTCGGGAGGACGTGGCCATCCCCCACACTCAGACCATCCTGGTGGTTCCGCGCAGTCGACGGATCGACCCGAAGGCACTCGAACAGGCAGGAGTGGCGGCATTCATCCGCAAACCGTTACTCCGGAGAGGCAGGCTGGCCGACGCCTTGACTGCGGCGCACGCGGGCGTCGCAACGACACCTGCTGCGACGCGGGCGTCGCGGATGCGGGAGCAACTTGACTCCGGCGTCTTCAGTGTCCCGAAAAGCCTCGACCCGGCATCGGCCCGTAGCGTGCTGGTCGTCGAGGACAATCAGACCAACCAGTTCCTGATCCTGCAGCTCCTGAAGCGACTCGGGTATGTGTCCGCACTTGCCACCAACGGCAGAGAGGCGGTCGAGAAGTACCGCTCCGCCTCGTATGCTTTGATCTTGATGGACTGTCAGATGCCGATCCTGGACGGTTACGAGGCGACGCGAGAGATCCGCAGCATCGAGAGGGAGGGGGTGCATGTGCCCATCGTAGCCCTGACCGCCAACGCGATGTCCGGGGACCGGGAACGTTGCCTCGACTGCGGAATGGACGACTACCTCCCCAAACCGATCGATCCGAAGGCCCTGAGGCAGATCCTCGCTCGCTGGATCGCCCACGATTCCCGTTCCGCCGCCTGATCCGCCCGCTCGAATCGTCCGCCCTCTCCCCGAGCCGCGGTATGTGCTAGGTTCTCTTCCGCAATGGGGCTTCGTAGAGCGTCTTCATCCGGAGGAGAACGATGCATCGCCCCTCGCTGCCCATGCCGCACCCGTCCGCTGCCGCGCTGCCCGCAGGAGCGCTCCTTTCGACCCTGCTGCTGCTGTCCGCGTCAGCGGCCCAAACGGCAGACCTCGTGGTTTACGACGACGCCCTCCGAAACAGCTTCGAGGACTGGAGCTGGGCCACCCACTCGTTGACCGAATCCGGTACGCGCCACTCCGGCACCTTCGCCGTCTCGATGCGAGCGAAGAGCTGGGAAGGAGTCTTCTTCCATCTCGCCGGCGGTTTCAGCGCGGCTGAACTCGACACGCTGGAGTTCTGGGTGAACGGCGGGTCGATCGTAGGGGCGGACCTTGGACTGGTTCTGCAGTGGAACGGCAGCAATCGGGGGAGCGGGATCATCGACCCGTACGTCGAGGGCGGTCAGGTCCCCACCCAGGGGTGGGCCCGCGCCCGTGTTCCCCTCGCTGCGCTCGGCGTGTCCGGTGGCCAGGTCGACGGCATCATCTTCCAGGCTTGGTCCCCGGCCGACCAAGGAACCCTCTACCTCGATGACGTGGCGCTCCACGGGCCGGGGGCGCCGACAGGTCCGATCTCCGTCACCATCGACCCGGCGCAGGACCGGAGGCCGATCGATGAGCGGATCTATGGCGTGAATCTCGGGACTGCCGCTGATTTTGCGGCCGCTCCGTACCCCTTGAGACGGTGGGGCGGGAACCAGACCACGCGCTACTCGTGGCAGCACGACACGGTAAACAGCGGCATGGACTGGTTCTTCATGAACAGCCCGGTCGACAACCCGGCGCCCGAAAATCTCCCGAACGGCGGATTCGTCGATCGCTTCGTACAAGAGACGAAGGCTGCAGGGGCGACGCCGCTGGTCACCCTCCCGACCATCGGCTGGACCGCGAAGGACCGGGTGAAGCGCTGGGGCTACTCGGTCGCGAAGTACGGCGCACAGCAGGACAACGAGTGCCTCCGCTCCGGCTGGCAGTTCTGGTGCGCCGAGGATGCCGGCAACGGCGTTCGCCCCAACGGCAGCTACATCACCGGCAACGACCCACTCGACACCTCGACCGCGATTGGCCCAACCGAGGTCGCCAACTGGGTCCAGCATCTCGAGGGGTACGCCGGCGGCGTGGAGGACTATGCCCTCGACAACGAGTTGATGCTCTGGCACGAGACCCACCGCGACGTGCACCCGGCCAAGGTGACTTACGATGAACTCTGGGCACGAACCCTCGCCTATGCCCCGGCCATCAAGGCGCAGGATCCCAGCGCACGCCTCTACGGTCCCGTGACCTGGGGCTGGTGCGATCTGTTCACCTCGGCCGCGGACAACTGTCTGAACGGGGCTGACCGCACGGCGCACGGCGGCGTACCGCTCGTCGAGTGGTACCTGGCGCAGCTTGGTGCATATGAGCAGGCCAACGGCGTCCGCCTGGTCGATGTGCTCGACCTCCACTACTACCCGCAAGCTCCCGGCGTGGCGCTCTCCAGCGACGAGTCCCCGGGAACGTCCGCCGTCCGCCTGCGATCGCTGCGTGAGCTGTACGATCCCTCCTACGTCAGCGAGTCGTGGATCGGCCAGAGCGTCTACCTGATTCCGCGGGCCAAAGCCTGGATCGCGGCCCACGCCCCCTGGATGAAGCTGGCCATCACCGAGTACAACTGGGGAAACGACGACGGGCTCTCGAGCACTCTCGCTCAGGCCGAGCTCCTCGCCATCTTCGGCCGCGAAGGAGTCGACATCGCCACCCGCTGGGTTGCCCCGGAGGCCGGTACGCGGATGGTCGACGCATTCCGGCTCTACCTGAACTACGACGGCGCGGGCGCGCGCGTCGAAGGGGAGAGCGTGCACGCTACCAGCAGCGACATCGACCGCGTCGGCGCCTACGCCGTCCGCGCCACCGGGCCGCAGTTGTTCGTGCTCCTCTTCAATAAGTCGACCGAACCGCAGAGCGTTTCCGCCGGAGTGGGCGGCGGCCTGGTAGGACCGCTCTGGCTCTACCGATTCGACGGATCGCAGTCGCTCGGTCCGGCCGGGAGCATCACGCCGAGCGGCGGCAGCTTCGGCCTCGTGCTTCCGCCGCGCTCCGCCACCCTGGCCGTCGGCGCCCGCCCGGCGAGCGAAGTCGAACTTCCGGTTGCCCTCGGATCGCTCGGCTTCGAGGGCGCCCGTCCTAATCCGCTCCGCCCCGGCGATGCCCTCCATTTCGCGCTTCCCACAGCCGGCGTGGTCACGCTCGAACTGTTCGACGCCGGCGGACGGCGGATCCGGATCCTGGCGCGCGACCGTGCCTTCGCGGCCGGTCCGCAGTCGATCGCCTGGGATGGGCGTCGCGACGACGCCAGCGCCGCTTCGAACGGAGTCTATTTCGCCCGCCTCACCACCGGCATGGCCCGGCGACTCGAGCGCTCCGTGCTTCTGATCCGCTGAGTTCTGAGGCTTGAAGTGCGCCCATCTCAACGATACTGCGTTCGCACTGTCATCGAGCGAGCGGGCCCAAGGAAGGCACTGAAGTGAATCTCCTTGAGGTCGGGGCCGGCTCCGTCGATGCTCTCCTGGATGATCACGCAGCATCGCCGCTCCCGGCTTGGCCTCCTTTCGATCCTCCGGCGGATTCCGGTGCGCATCGGCGTGCTCCTGGCCCTGTTGCTCTCTGCTCTCGCCTACGCGCCCGCGCTGGCGGGTGATCGCCTGGCCTGCATCGGAGCGGATGGCCACGTCGAGATCGAAAGCGGAATTTTCGGCAACTGCACCGATCGGACGCCTGAGCTTCATGAGTTGGGTCACGGACCCGAGCACCACCAACTGCCGCCCATGCACCTGAGCCGACACCCCGACAGTGACCCTTGCTGCGGTCCCTGCGTCGACATCGATCTCTCGCACTCGGGCCTCGGCGCCAGCCGACTCCGGGGTCTCGGCCAGGATCGATGCACACTGCCTCCGCAGGGGGTGCTGCCGTCCCTTTCCGATGCATTCGATCCTTCGCAGATCCCCGCGGCTCGGGGCTGTCCCGCGATCGACTCCTCGCCGTCGCGGATCGCGCTACGCATTTGACCCTCCCGCTCTAGCCATCCCACTCAATCCACGCCGCTGGCGTGCGAACCCAACGAACCCTCTTCGGGAGGATCAATTGCGCATGTCGCCAATCTCGCGATTCGCGGTCGGTTGCCTCTGGGCCGCTGCGCTCATCGCACCTGTCCACGGGTCGGACGTCCGACCCACTTCCGTGGTGGACCTCGACGCCGCGACCCGACTCGCTCTCGAGCGCAGTCCGCGCCTCGGGATCTCGGAAGCAAACTCCGTCGCCGCCGCGGGGAGGAGCAGCCAGGCCGAAGGCTGGACGAACCCCATCTTCGCCGTAACCACCGATCGAATCGGAGGTCGCGGCACAGCACGAAAGTTCGAAAGTGCAGAAGTGACCTACTCCCTGGAGCAGAGCATCGTTTGGAGTGGCGCAGGCCTCGCCCGGGCCTCCAGTGCCCGCGCCGAGTGGCGTGCGGTCAAGCACGCGTGGGGCCTCGAACGGGCCCGGGTACGCGCCGAGGTCACCCGGGACTTCCACGCCCTGCTCATCGCCCAGGAGAGGGTTCGCGCCTCTGAACAGGCGGTCGATCTGGCCAGGGAGACCGAACGCGCCGCTGCCGCTCGGGTCGCGGCCGGCCAAGTCCCACCGCTCGAAGAACGCAAAGCAACCGTCTCCCGAACCGAGGCAGAACTGAGTCTGCTGGAGGCGGCACTCGGGCGCGAGACGGCCGCAGTCACGCTGAGCGCACACTGGGGCGAGGATGCACCCGAGTTGATCGCGACCGGGGTGGCCGAATCCCTGTCGGTCCTGCCATCCTGGGACGCATACGAGGCGCGGCTCGATCGAGCTCCCGGAGTGTTAGTCGGGGTGGAGCGTGCGAACGCCACACGCAAGTTGCTGTTGGCACAGCGTCTCGATCGGCTCCCGCCGATCACTGTCGCCGCTGGAGTCACCGACTACCGCGCGGACAACGAGAGGGCGTATGTCGCGACGGTCGAGCTGCCTTTGCCCATCTGGAATCGCGGAGGCGGAGCAGTCGCCGAGGCCACCGCCCTCCTGCGCTCCGCTGAACTCGAGACCACCACGATCGAGCGAGAGACCCGCTCTGCCGCCCGCCTGCGGTGGAACGAGGCGCGGGCGCGTCGGGAGGCAATCGACCGTTTCCGGCGGGAATCACTACCGGCATCCGATGAGGCGCGGCGGGTCGCGGCGGACGGATACCGCGCGGGCAAGTTTTCTTACCTGGAGGTGCTCGACGCGCAACGCGTCTGGCTCGACACTCGCAACTCCTACTACGCGGCGCTCGCCGCATATGAGACCGCGGTCGCGGACCTCGGCTCCCTCGTCCCGCAGGCCGAACTCGAGATTCCGGAGGTTCACGAATGAACATCGCCCTTGCTCTCCTCCTGGCTCTGTTGATCGGCCCCGGCTGCCAGAAGCCCGGTCCGGACGCTCTCGCGCACGCGGAACACGACGATCACCCGGAGCCCGGCGCCCACGCCGATCATGCGGCGCACGACGATCACGCGGACCACGCCCATGGCGCAGAGGGCGCTCATGGGGACGGCCCCGAAGAGGCGGGCGCGCACGGCCTGGTCAGCCTGACCGAGGACCAGTTCGCCCGGGCGGGAGTGGGAGTCAAGACCGCCGGTGCGGGAGAACTGCACCTCGGGCTTCGCCTCACCGGTTCGGTGCAACTGAATGCGGATCGCGTCGCCCACGTGGTGGCCAAGGTCCCGGGAGTGGTGCGCGAGGTACACGCCTCGAACGGACAAAGCGTGAGGAAGGGGCAATTGCTGGCGCGGCTGGACAGCCGCGACCTGGCCGACGCGAAGGCCGCCTACCTCGCCTCACGGGAGCGGGCCGCGATCGCTGAGTCCACCCTGGCCCGCGAGGAATCGCTCTGGCGGGGTCGAATTTCGTCCGAGCAGGACTACCTCGCCGCGAAGCAGGCGGCGGCGGAGACGCGGATCGCGCTGCGCTCCGACATGCAGCAGCTCCTCGCCCTCGGTCTCGATCAGAACTACGTGAACCGCCTGGAGGTCGACGACAACTCCTTCCTGACCCGCTACGACATCGTGGCCCCGCTCGATGGGGTCATCATCGCCAAGCACATCGCAGTCGGTGAGTACTGGAGCGACGGCCCTCCAGTATTCACGGTGGCGGATCTCAGCACGGTTTGGGTGGAGCTGGCGGTCTTCCCGCGCGATCTCTCCCGGGTCCGCGCCGGACAGAGCGCCGAGATCTTCACCGAGGAAAGGCCGGCCCCGCTGACGGGAGAGGTCGTCTATGTCGGCCCAGTGGTGACCGCATCCTCCCGCACAGTGACTGCCCGCGTGGTTCTCTCCAACCCCGAGGGCCATCTGCGCCCCGGCCTCTTCGTTACCGCTCGCCTCGCCGAGGAACACGTTCAGGTGCCCGTACTGGTCGACCGGAGTGCGCTCCAGACGATCGAGGGGCGCACTTGCGTGTTCGTGCGCATGGGTTCCGACTTCATCGCCCAACCGGTCACGGTCGGACGGGATGATGACGCCTGCGTCGAACTGCTGGGCGGTGTGGCGCCCGGCCAGGAGTATGTCGCGACCGGCTCGTTCTTGATGAAGGCGGAGCTGGGCAAAAGCGAAGCGGAACACTCGCACTAGTCGGAGGTGAAATGTTTGGATCTCTGCTACACAACTCGATCCAACGCCGAAGCCTGGTGGTCGTGCTCACGCTCGGCACCGCCGCTCTGGGTTGGATCTCATTTCGTAACCTGCCGATCGATGCCGTACCCGACATCACGAATCGCCAGGTCCAGGTCAACGCCGAGTATGCCGGCTTCTCCCCGATCGAGATGGAGAAGCAGGTCGCGTACCCGATCGAGCGCGCGCTGGCCGGCACCCCCGGTCTCCTCTCGACCCGCTCGATCTCCCGCAGCGGCTTCGCCCAGGTCACCGCCATATTTCACGACGATGTCGACATCTACTTCGCTCGCCAGCAGGTGGGGGAGCGGCTGGCCGAGGTTCGGGAGGCGCTCCCGCCGGGGGCGGAGCCGAGCATGGGCCCGGTTTCGACCGGCCTGGGCGAAGTGCTGATGTGGACCGTGCGCTACACCGGCAGCACTGACGATCCGGGGTTGCACGATCCTTACGTCACGCCCGAGGGGGACACGCTGCGCACGACGTCGGAGCGGGTCACGTACCTTCGCACGGTCCAGGACTGGATCGTCCAGCCGCAGTTGCGCAGCGTTCCCGGAGTGGCCGGAATCGACGCGATCGGGGGCTACGTGAAGCAGTATCACGTCCAGCCCGATCCTCACCGCATGCTCGCCTTCGGGATCACCTTCCATCAGCTCATCGAGGCTCTCGAACGCAACAACGCGAGCATCGGAGCCGGCGTGGTCGAGCAGAACGGGGAGGCATACGTCGTCCGGGCCGACGGACGCATCTCGGGTATCTCGGATATCGAACGGATCGCCATCGGGACCCGGGAAGGAACACCGATCCGGATCTCGGACATCGCATCGGTCGTGCACGGCCGGGAACTCCGCACCGGAAGCGCGAGCGAGAACGGGCGTGAGGTCGTGGTGGGCACCGCGCTCATGCTGCAGGGGGAGAACAGCCGCACCGTGGCGCAGGCGGCGGAGGCGCGGCTGGACGAGGTTCGGGCCAATCTTCCCTCCGGCATCACGATCGAGACGGTGCTCGACCGCACGAAGTTGGTCGAAGCCACACTGCACACGGTCACCAAGAGCCTGGCCGAAGGGGCCGTGCTGGTCATCGCAATCCTGTTTCTGCTCCTGGGAAACCTGCGCGCGGCCATGATAGCCGCGGCCGCGATTCCACTTTCGATGCTGTTCGCCGCCATCGGGATGCAAAAGGCCGGCATCAGCGCCAACCTCATGAGCCTGGGAGCGATCGACTTCGGCCTCATCGTGGACGGGGCGGTCATCGTGGTCGAGAACTGCCTCCGTCACCTGGCGGACGAACGGCGCCGACTCGGCCGTGCGCTCGGTCTCTCCGAGCGCCTGCACACGGTGGAGCAGGCGGCCAAGGAAATGGTGCGCCCTTCGGTCTTCGGTCAGGCGATCATCATCACCGTCTACCTCCCGATCCTCGCGCTCGAAGGCATCGAGGGGAAGATGTTCCGCCCGATGGCCGAGACGGTGATCCTCGCACTCCTCGCCGCGGTCGTGCTCTCCCTCACCTTCGTGCCCGCGATGGTTGCCCTCCTCGTCGGGGGAAACGTCAAGGACCACGATCCTGGGTGGATGGTGCGCTTGCGCGCGCAATACAGCGCGCGCATCGGCTGGGCGCTCCGCCGACGTCGCCTGGTGGTCGCGGCCTCGGCCGCCTTCTTCGCCTGCTCGCTCTTCGCCTTCACCAGGCTCGGGCAGGAGTTCGTGCCGACCCTGGATGAAGGCGATCTAGCGGTTCACGCCATGCGCATCCCGAGCACGGCGTTGTCGCAGTCCACCGAAATGCAGCTTGAAGTGGAACGAACCGTCGCACGCTTCCCCGAAGTGGCGTTCGTATACTCCAAGACCGGGACGGCCGAGGTCGCGACCGACCCGATGCCGCCGAATGTGTCCGACACCTTCATCATCCTCAAGCCGCGAAAGGAGTGGCCCAATCGGCGCGAATCGAAGGCCGATCTCGTCCGTCGGCTCGAGGCCGAACTGATCCAGGTCCCGGGGAACAACTACGAGTTCAGTCAACCGATACAGATGCGTTTCAACGAGCTGATCGCCGGAGTGCGGAGCGACGTCGCGGTCAAGGTGTTCGGGGATGACTTCGAGACGATGCGCCCGGTGGCGGAGAAGATCGCGACGGAGTTGCGCACTCTGAAGGGAGCCTCCGACGTCAAGGTGGAGGCGAGCGAGGGCTTGCCCACTCTGGAGTTCGTGATCGATCGGGAGGCGATCGCGAGGCACGGTCTGAGCATGGCCGACGTTCAGGAGGTGATCTCCGCCGCCGTGGGAGGTTGGGAGGTCGGGCCTGTCTTCGAGGGGGACCGTCGGTTCGACATGATGGTCCGGTTACCGGAGCACATTCGTCTCGACCTCGACGCTCTGCGCCGCCTGCCGATTCCCATTCCCGAAGCTGAAGTCGGCGAGCATCCCGAGGCGTTGGCCGCGCTCGGCGAGTTCGTGGCCAGCGGGCCGTCGTTCCTTCCGTTGGGTGAGTTGGCGCGCCTCGATGTGAGCGAAGGTCTGAGTCAGGTCAGTCGCGAGGACGGCAAACGCCGACTCGTGGTGCAGGCGAACGTCCGCGGGGTCGACCTCGGCTCGTTCGTGGCCGAGGCCCAGAACCGCGTTTCCGGCAACGTGATCATCCCTCCGGGGCACTGGCTTGACTGGGGTGGGCAGTTCGAGAATCTCGAGGCGGCGCAGGCGCGCCTGAGCTGGCTCGTGCCTCTCTGCTTCGTTCTGATCTTCCTGCTCCTGCTCGGCGCGCTCCCCTCGCCGCGCCAGGCGCTGCTCGTCTTCTCCGGAGTTCCTCTCGCCTTGACCGGTGGCATCCTCGCCCTGCTGATCCGAGGGATACCCTTCAGCATCTCCGCTGGGGTCGGCTTCATCGCCCTCTCGGGCATCGCCGTTCTGAACGGACTGGTGATGATCTCCTGCATCAACGAACTCCGGCGAAACCATGCGCTGGAAGACGCGATCTCACGCGGTTCCCTGCTTCGCCTTCGTCCGGTGCTGATGACGGCGCTGGTCGCCTCGCTCGGCTTCCTTCCGATGGCGCTCGCCACCGGGACCGGGGCTGAAGTCCAACGCCCCCTCGCCACCGTGGTCATCGGCGGGCTGATCTCGAGCACCCTTTTGACGCTACTGGTGCTTCCGGCGCTCTATCGGATGTTCGAGCCTAAGGAACTACCCCAGGAGAGTGAAGGATAGGCCTGGGCGGAACGAAATCGGGCGCTTCGCAAGGAGGCGCAGACACCTCGCTTGTCCTGGAGACAGGAAGCGGACTGGGGATAGGGGGCCTCCTGGAGACAGGAGGCCCCCTCGCTAGATCAGGAATGCGGCCACGGGTGCGCCAACGCGCCCTCGATCGCGCGCAGGAACGCGACCAGGCTTTCGATCGGGATGGTATGCGGTCCGTCGAACGGGATGAACTCGACCGCCAGGCCCGAACTCTCGAGCAGGTCGCGGAGTTGCTCCGCGGCGGCAAACGGGAGCAGTGGATCCTGTCGGCCATGGGATTGGACCACCGCAGTGCCACGCCGCGCCGCGGCGAGCGAGCGCCATTCCGCAGCGTTGATCAGGGTGCCGGAGAAGATGCCGAGTAGGGCGGGATTCGAGGCGAGCCGGAGGCTCACGTCGGTCGCGAGCATGGCGCCCTGGGAGAAGCCGCCCAACACCAGCCGATCGACGCCCAGCCCCAGTTCGGCGAGCTGTGCCTGGATCAGGTCGGTGAGCAGTGTGCGCGCGTCCAAGAGCTGCTCCGGAACCTCGTCGGTGCGGTCGAGGAAGGTCCCGCGTCGGATGGCGTCATCCAGCGCCTCCATGTCGAGCGGCCACCAGGCGCGCGCCTCGCTACCGTAGTAGCCACCGAGCGACAGCGGCGCCGCGGGGAAAATGAAGCGCACCTGGGATGCCACGGCCCGGGAGGCACGGATCAGCTCCCCCCCAATCGAGGCGAGATCGTCCCCGGGAGCGCCGTAACCATGACAGAGCACACAGAGGAGCCTCGGGGCAGCCCCTTCCGGCAGGGCATCCACCAGCCGCGCGCTGAGGCCGCCGATCTGCCGGGTAGAACTCTTCGTTTGGGTCATCCGGTCAATCCGTCCTTCCGTCTTCCGGTCCGTCCTTCTCGTTGAGCAGCCGATTGAGGTAGGTCCGTCAGGCTCCGGGCAATCGGACCGGGTGGCCCAAACGAACCAGCCGCAAGTTCACCGTCGGTCCCCCTCGTGCGCAGAATCGCGCGGAGGCATGGAGTAACGCAATTGATGTCGCCGCCACGCGTGCGTCGGCTGGCGTGTGAATTCGACTCTCGGTCTCTGGGTGTTCATGGATTGACCCTCCTCTGGGAGTCGAGGAAGGAAACCGCGTACCAATCGGGAACTTCGGGGCTAACTCGTTGGAAAGTATGCCATCTGCAAGCTCGGCCACGCCCGCGCCGATCCGGCCGTGGCACACGGCAGCAGACAGGGCGTATGCGGGGGAAGACGCCGCACTTGGTCCTCGCCCCCCTGATCGAAGCGGACCTCTGGCTTCAAGCGCTCCGCCCCCCGGTTGTCTCCCACCTGCAATCCACGTAGAATTGCAGCCCACGCTTCACCCCGGAGGTTCCCATGCGCACCCCATCCCTGGTCTCCGCTTGCCCGTCACCTCGCACACTCGTGCGAACGATACTTCTCGCGGCTGCCGCCGTCGGTTTGGGGAGCGCGCTCGACCTGCGCGACGCGCGGGCGGTCTCCGCTCCGATGGTGGTCGATCCGATCATCCAATCCTGGGTGAACGAGGTGTCGGTCGATTCGCTCTTCGCCTACGAGACGCAGCTCGTCACCTACGACCGGCGGAACACGGCGTCGGACACGACCGCAGTGAACGGGATCGGGGCGGCGCGGAACTGGCTGCAGGCGACCTTCCGGGATATCTCGGCGCGGAACGGGGGACGGCTGGATGGCGGGTGGTTCGAGTTCGAGTCGACCGTCTGCACCGTCCCGCGGACCCACCGGAACGTGCTCGCGACCTTACCGGGCACGAGCACGCCGGAGCGGTTCTTCATGGTCGGGGGTCACATGGACTCGCGGACCGTCGGGATCTGTGATCTCACGAGCCTGCAGGCGGGGGCGAACGACGACGGCAGTGGCGTGGTGGCGATGCTGGAGATGGCGCGCATCCTGGCGGACGAGGACCTGGAGCAGTCGGTTGCCTTCCAGTGCTTCACCGGGGAGGAGCAGTCGCTGCTCGGCAGCGCGGCCTACGCCGGGTGGGCCCGCGCACACGGGGTGGATATCGTTGCCATGCTGAACAACGACATCATCGGCAACGTGAACGGCTGTCCGGACAGCCCGAGTTGCGGCGGCGGCCAGCCGACCGATGTCGATTCGACCAGCGTGCGCGCTTTCGCAGGCGATCCCGCGACTGGACTTTCGCGGCAACTCACTCGTCTGGCCAAGCGGGTCGGCGAGGCATACGTCCCGAGCATGACCGTGCATCTCCAATCGACCATCGACCGACCGGGGCGCGGGAGCGATCACATCTCCTTCTACAACGCCGGATTCCCCTCGATGCGCTTCATCGAAACACTGGAATTCACCGGCCAGCAGCACAACGGCAATGATCGGATCGAGTTCATGGAGTTCCCTTACTTCGCGCGCAACGTGAAGATCAACCTCGCTCTGCTGAGCAATCTTGCTCAGGCACCGGCTACGCCTGCGAACGTGCGGGTGTTCGACTCCGGCACCGGTGGTTCGATCCGGGTCGAGTGGGATCCTCTCTCCGGTGTCCCCGATCTCGCCGGCTACCGGGTCGCCTATCGATTTACTCAGGAACCCGATTCGCTCGACTACGCGGACGTGGTCGATGCCGGCTCGGGCACGTCGCTGGTGATCAGTGGGCTCAGCAACGAGGTCGAGCTCGCGGTCAGCGTCGGCGCCTACGACACCGCAGGTCACGAGAGCATCTTCAGCGAAGAGCGGTTGGTCACTCCGGGGGTGGCGCCGCACATGCCGCAACGATTCACCGCCTGGTCCAAAAGCGACCGGGTCCAGCTCGCGTGGCTGACCCAGGAACTCGACCTGACCCAGATAAGGATTCTACGCGCCACCTCGAGCCTCGGGCCGTTCACCCAGATCGACTCGGTGGCGGCGAATGTCTCCACCTACCAGGACCTCGGCCTCGCGGCGAACACCTACTACTACTATCGCATCCAGTCGCTCGATGCGACCGGGCTCACCAGCCCCCTCACCGCCATCGATGAGGGGCGCCGGGTCAGCCACCAGGCGGGGATCTACATCGTCGACGCGACTCGCAACGGAGCGGGCGGGCCGGGGGATCCGAGCGATGCGCAGGTCGATGCCTTCTACGAGTCTCTGCTCGCCGGATTCCCGATCCTCGATCGCTATGACTGGCAGACCCAGCACGACACCGGGGGCGACCAGCTCACCGATGCCGATCTCAGTCGCTTTCGCACCGTCGTACTCCACACCGACCGGCAGAACAGCACCATCGCGGCCGACTCGACCGAGCTGCGTCAGTTCCTTGATTCCGGCGGCCAGCTCTGGGTTGGAGGCTGGGAGCTTCGCCGATCCCTCGGTCGCGCCGCATTCAATCCGGCCGGCTTCAAGCCGGCGAGCTTCATGGCGACCAAGCTCAAGGTCGATTCGCTCCGCACCGCCGCGGCGACCGAGGTCGACATGAACGGCGCCAACAGCCTCCAGTCCGGCTACCCGACGCTCAATATCGACCTGGCAAAATGGCCCTTCTCCGGCGGCAACCTCGGCACGCAGGACGGTGTGGTCGGCGGCCTGCTCGATCCGTTCTCCGCCGTACCGCTCTACTCCTATCGGTCGACGGCGATTCCGCCCGGTCCGCAGAACGGCCGGATCAATGGGTGGAAGTACCCCGCGGTCGAGCCGAGCGTCTACGTGACCGACTTCCCGCTCTATTTCTTCGAATCGACCAGCGCGCGCAACCTCGCGACCATCGTGATGAACGAGTTCGGTTACGGCTCGACCGCGGTCGAGCCGATCTTCGACCACGAGATCGGATACCAGCTCTCGTGGCGTCCCAATCCAACGCCGGGAAATGCCGAGCTCTGGTTCCACCTCCCCACCCGTGGACCGGTGGATCTCCGGATCATCGATGTTCAAGGGCGGGAAGTGCGCCGCCTCATCGGCGGGGCGATGATCCCGTCCGGCTGGAATCACATCGCCTGGGACGGTCACGACGGCCGCGGGCGTGACGTCGCCTCGGGCGTCTACTATGCCCGCTTCAGCGCCGGAGGAAGCACCCAGCACCGTTCCCTGACCCTGCTGCGCTAGCGTCGATTCGCCCTGTCGCGGGAAGTGGATCGATGCCGTCAGCCACGTGGGTCTGACCGACTACTTCAGAACCACCAGCTTGGTTCTCGCGCTCTGCCCCGGGCCGCTCGCCCGGACGAAATAGACCCCTGCCTGGAGTCCAACCGATCTGGGAGCGACCTCGATTCGGTGGACTCCAGGCCCGCGTACCCCCGTCGCCAGCGTTCGGACTTGCCGCCCCAGCGCATCCAGGATCTGCACCTCCAGGAACCCCGGGCGCACCGTCTCGACCTCGATCCAGCTGCGATCGAGCACCGGTTGCGCCCCGCCGATGCGAAGCCCCAGGGAACGCATTCCGGGGGCTCCCTCGTCGCCAACCGACGCGGCACCGTCCAGGATCGGAAATCCCAACGGGGGCATGTCCGGCCCTCCGTAGACCCCCATATCTCGCGCGATCGTCCCGCGCGCAGGGAACATCGCCGAGCCGGGGCTTTCCGGATCCTCGATGTCCTGGCCGTCGCTACTTCCCGCGTCCACGCCAGGTGAGGTCGGTTGCAAGACGAACTGCGCATCGAGAAAGTCAGGGACGCCCACGACGTTTCCCCCGCCGGGGCCGGGCGACGGTATCAGCGAGTGGGCAATCGTCACTTGGCCCCCCGCACTGGTAGAAGATAGAGGAACGCTCTCGTCGAACACGTTGTTTCTGAGCACAACGATCGCTGTTGCTCCATACGCCTCCACGATACTGGAGGGCCCGCCGTCCACCACCTGGTGATCGACGAAGGTGTTGTTCTCGAACGGCTCGGCGGTCCACCCGAAGTAGAAGAAGAGCGCCGCACCATCGAAGGGGTTGCCGTACTCCTGCCGATTGGCGACGAAGAGATTGTTTCTGGCCAGGAGCGGGCCGCGATTGCAGATGACTGCACCCGCGTACTGCTCTCCTTGGTTCTCGAGAAAGACGTTGCGTTCCACCTCCACCGAGGTGAACCAGGTCGACAGTCCGGCTCCTCCGGCGTACGCAGCGCCCATCCGGCGGACTACATTGTCCCGGAACACGTTGTTTCGCAGGGTGACGGTCGCTGTTCCCAGGGTCTGATTCCGCACCAGGACGCCACCGCCCTCGCGCAAAGTTGTTCCCTCCGCGTTGAACTTCGTGCCGTTTCCGCCGCGAATGGTGAATCCGCACAACGCAGCGCCTGGAGTGTTGACTCCGCCGAAGAACACGGTGGACCCGCTGTCCGGATGCGACGGACTCGACCCGTCGATCACGGTCTGTGCGATGATCTCCGGGTCGTCATCGAACACAAAGTGGCTGACGAGGGCCACGGCTTTTCCGCGGATCCGGACATTCTCGTGGTACACGCCCGGTGCGACCAGAACGGTGTCGCCGTCTTCCGCATGATCCACGGCCTGCTGGATCGTTGGGTGATCCGTCGGCACCAGCAGCCTGCTGGCCGTAGTCGTCGCGGGGAGCAGTAGCAGTACGATCGCTGTCCATCCCCAGTTTGGAGCAAGCATCAGGAGCCTCCTTCGATGAGCCGCGCTCTGCATCGTTCCCGAGGTCGCGAGTCGGACGCTCGGCGGATGAGTTTTGGATGCTGGCTCGATTCTCCCGAGAGAGGCGGGCGGGCCGCTTTCAGATTCGTCTCTTTTCGGCTACCTCGGCCGCGGTATTCCGCGACGGATCTCAGAAGGCTGACGGCCATACTCGCGCCGGAACGCCGCCGAGAGATGGGCGTGACTTGCGAATCCGAGGCTGAGGGCCAAGTCAGCAATCGCATCTGCCCCGCTCTCCAGTGCGTAGTGCGCCTCGCGCAATCGCAAGCGGGTCAGGTATTGATGCACGGTGATTCCGGTTCTCCGCTTGAACGCCCGAAACAGCACGGGGCGCGAAACGCACGCCGCACGTGCGATCTGCGGTGCGGTCAGCCGCTCGCGGAAGTTTCGGGAGATGAACCGCACGGCGGCTCCGGCGGCATCGTTCAGCATGCCATCCGCACCTGAAGTCTCCGCGCTACCGGTGCGCGCTTGACTGCACACATCTGCGAGGACTTCGTCCAGCAGACGGAACGCCGACTCCTCGATAAAGAGGGAATCGGGCGACTCTGCGGAGTGAGTGTGCCGGTGCAGCTCTCGCTGGAGCGCGAAGAGCCTCGACGTTCTCACCTCGATCGGAGCGCAAGGAAGGGAGTGCTCATCCGCGTCGGGGAACCGGAGCTGGATCAGTTCTCGTGCCGCATCAGCGTCGAAGCGCAGCCAGTCAGTGAACTCTCCCGATCTATCGAGCCGTCTCCGCCGGAATGCCGTATGGGGGCGGTTCACGAAAACGCTATGGGCCGAGGCCGTTTCCCAATTGGAGCGCTCGGAACGGAACTCCATCGGAAATCGGGGAAAGCCCAAGCTCAGCCCCGGACCCGTTTCATGCTCACCATTCCAGTCGGGGCTGTGCGGGTAGTGGCGCAGAGACCCGGCCTGAAGGACTTCCGAGGAATAGAGGAGCGTCCCCCAGCGTCCTGGTTGCACGCTCTTGTCCAGATAGCGAGCACCGGGGGAGGGGGCCTGGATCTCACCCATTTCTGCCATGGCAATGGCGGGTCGACGTCTCATGCTGGAACGAGCATAGCACTGCGCTCGGCGAGGGAGGAACCGCCTGCGATTTCCGGTGCCAGGCGGCTTTCGGCCTCTCGTGATGACCAACTCGGCGCGAGCTCGGTCACCTCGAGCGCCCTCCCTGCGCGCTCTGGCGCTGGGGGGAAACACCCAGCACCGTTCCCTGACCCTGCCGCGCTAGCGTCCATTCCATCGATTTCGTACTCTCTGCGACGCCTGCTCGCATTCACGCGGCAGAGAAGGGACCTATGTTCAGCGACATCGACCGCGCGCGCCTGCGTGGCCTCAGCACCAAACCTGGCGAAACCTGGCAAGGTGGCTGGCGCATCCTGCCGATCTCCGAAGAAGACTGGGAGCATCGAGACGCCATGCGGATCGGCCTCTGGGCCGTCCGCTCCGGCCAGACGTTCCGCGCATCGCGCCCCGGCGTCCCAGGAACGACGGAAGAACTGCTTCGTCTCTTCGCCGCGTTCGCGCTCAGTGATCGGCACCACCTCCCGGCGCGGGTCGAGATGAGCGAGGCCGCCGATCTCGAGGCGGTCCGGGCTCCTCTGTCCGAACTCGGAATCGAGGTCGCGTCGGTACCCTATCTGCCCTCGCACGACGTCGCGCTGCGCGATCTGGTGGGCGAGGCGATCGGCGACGTCATCTGGACCCCCGGAATCCTCAGCGGGTCCGACGTGACGATCGACGATCTCCGCCTCCTGGCGGACGCCGCGGTCCAATTCCACCAGGCTCGCCCCTGGGAGCGCCTCAATGCGAACGAGTTCGTGCGCGTCGTCGAGCCCGAGGCCCCCGGGCGGCTCGGCTACTTCGCGCTCACCGGCTCGGACGACGAACCGATCGGCATCTCCTTCTTCGAGAGCGAGAGTGACTACGGGCACTATCTCGAGGATGTCAGTGCGCGACCGAGTCGCGGGCTCGGGCTCGACTTCGCCGGGCTGGCCGAGCTTCCGCCGATCGATGCCGACCTCTGGGTCGAGCACCAGCTTCCCCTGGCCGGCGGCCTCTTCGCCCCATGCCCCGTCTTCCACCGCGCGGCCGGTGCCATGTTCCAACGCCCCAATCACGAGCAGATCCGCTTCCTCACCGCTCTGCTCCGCGGCCTCGCGCGCGTCACCGAGGAGGAACTGGACCGCGGCCGCTTCGAGTTCACCGAGCCGGAGCTGTTCGGCGAGATTCGTTTCGTGCTCGATCTTCCCTTTGTTCGCGACTACCTCGAGAATGAAGGTGCCCAGCCGCGCTCGAAGCAGGCGTTGGCACGCATCCTTCAACGGTTCGGTACGACGCAGAAGTTCGAGTCGCCGGAAGCGTTTCGGGCCGCGATCGACGCTCTCTTCCTCGACAAGACGCTCGACGAGATTCCCACCTTTGCCCAGACCCCCCTCGACGAGGCCAATGACATCGCCGACGCCGCGATGGAGGAGTCCGGACGCGTGCGCCGCCTCCTCGCGCGACGTGCCCTGGCCAAGAGCCCCGATTGCGCGCTCGCGCACCTCGCACTCGCCACCACGGCGATCGCCGACTCCGAGCTCCTCGCTTCCCTCGACGCCTGTGCCGCCGCCACCCGCCGGGCGCTCGGCGAGCAGTTCGAGCAGGAGTACAAGGGCCATCTATGGGACGTCCTCGACACCCGGCCCTTCCTTCAGGCCACCCAGATGGCCGCCGACTACGCGCGCGGCCAGGGCAACTCTGAGTGGGCCGCCTCCGACCTTCGGTACCTCCTCGACCTCGACCCCGAGGATCACCTCGAAGCGCGCTATGATCTCGCCGAGGTTTTGCTGGAGACCGACCAATTCGAGGAACTCGCGCCACTCCTCGATCAGTTCGCGGGAGATTCCGAACCGCTCTTCACCTTTGCCCGTGCGCTCTTGCTCTACCGCTCGAGCGGCGCCAGTCAAACCGCCACCGACAAACTTTCCGCGGCCATCAAGCAGGAGCCCGCGACCGCCCGCGCCATCGCCGGTTGGGAAGGATCTCCACTCCCGGCAAACGCCGGGCAGGAGCCCGAGGCGTTGGAGGCCCACGAGCACGACGACCCTGATCTCCCGCTCGCGCTCGCCTGGCGCCGCGTCCCCGGCGCCCTCGAGTGGCTTCGCGGCACTCTCACGGCGGTCGAGGCCAAACGTCGCAAGTATGAGCGCGGCCGGGAAGCCAAACGATCCCCCGGGAAGAAGCGCAAATGAGCATCCGCACATGAGCAATGAAGCTTCATGGACCCAGCTCGGAGCCGCCCTCACCGCCACGCTTCACAAGCCACGCGTCCATCTGAGCGACCTCCTGCTCCAGATCGCATCTGCCGAGTACCCGTCGCTCGATCCCCTCCACGTCGACGCTCAGATCGAGAGACTCGCCCTCCGCGTCCGGAGTGCGTGTGACGCCCTTCCCCCGGGCGGGAGCCACGCCGATCACCCCGGCGACTCCGACCCCGAGGCTGGCGATCTCCGCGACCGGCAGCTCGCTGCGATCAGGCATGTCGTCTTCACCCAGGACGGATTCCGCGGCGACACCGAGGACTACTACAACCCCGAGAACAGTTATCTCAATCGCGTCCTCCAGCGTCGGGTCGGCGTTCCCATTCTCCTTTCGTGCCTGCTGCTCGAGATCGGCCGACGTGCCGGCATTCCGCTGGCCGGCGTCGCATTCCCCGGCCACTTCCTGGTCCGCACCGCCAGCAACGTTTCCCCCACCATTCTCGATCCATTCGACCGTGGTCGCATCCTGACCCCCACTGATCTCCAGGCCCTCCTCGACCGCAACCACGCCCGGGCGCCACGCTTTCACCCCACCATGCTCGCCACCGCCTCTGCGCACACCATCGTCGTGCGCGTGCTGCGCAATCTCAAGGGCGCCTACATCCGTCGCAGTGACTTCGCCTCCGCCCGCAACGTCACCGAGGCGCTTGTCGCGATCCACACCGACGATCCCAACGAGTGGTGGGACCGCGGCCGAATCCACCTCCAACTTCACCAACCCCTCCGTGCTCTCGAGGACTTCCGCCGCTGCATCGCCACCGCTCCCCCCGGTCCCCTCCGCAAGGAAGCCGAGGCAGCCCTCCAGAGCGTCCGCGAAGTACTGGTGAGAAGGAACTAACCCAGGCGGGCGCAAGCGCCCGCCTGCGCATTCGCCTTCAGCAGCCTGGCCTGGGGTTCGGTGACTAGCCTCACCGGACTGCGTACTCTGGCGAACTACTTGATCCCGCCCCTCGGCGCTGCCATGTTCGTGGCCAAGAACCTGCACTCGAGGTCGCCACCCGGGCGCGAACGCCCCGAACGTTGGCGCAGGAGGGACGCTATGGACATTCGGGAAAGCTACGACTCGGCCGCGGAAGGCTACGCCGAGCACCTATCTGACGAACTCCGGGGCAAGCCGCTCGATCGGCACCTCTTGAATCGGTTCGCCGAGGAGACTCGCGACTGCGGCCTGGTAGCCGACATCGGCTGTGGGCCCGGGCACGTTGCCCGGTATCTGAAGGAACAGGGTGTCGCGGTCTATGGCGTGGATCTCTCGGAGAAGATGGTCCAGGTAGCGCGGGATCGCCACGCGGAGATCGCGTTTCGGGTCGAGGACATGGGAAGCCTGAGCGCAACCGACCGAAGTCTCGCCGGCGCGGTGCTCTTCTACTCGATCGTGCATTTCGCACCGGACGAACTTCTCGCCGTCTTTCGGGAAGTGCGCCGGGTGCTCGTCGAAGGTGGATTGGCCCTGATCGCCTTCCACCGGGGCGACGGGATCGTGCATACCGATGAACTGTTCGGCGCGCCGGTATCGCTCGACTTCCGGTACCATTCATCCGAGGGCGTCATCGATGCTCTCACGCAGTCCGGTTTCACCGTCATCGAACAGATTCATCGCGAGCCCTACGAAGGCGCGGAGTATCCGAGCCGTCGGTGCTACCTCCTCGCTCGTGCCGCCTGACCGCCACACCGGAGACCCTCATGACCCCCAACGACGCCGTCCCTTTTGCACCGGATGGAATGCAGACGGACGAGTTCCTCCTCCGCCGCATACGAGCCTCTGACGCGGAAGCCGACTACGAGGCGGTCATGGAGACCAAGGAATCCCTGCGTAAGTGGGAGCAGACCGGATGGCCCGACGATGGCTTCACCGTGGAAGCGAACCGGGAAGACCTGATCCGGCTCGAAGAGCGACACGACCGCGGCGAGTCGTTCACCTACACCGTAGCGGATCCCGTCACCTCTTCCTGCCTCGGCTGTCTCTACGTGTTTCCGACGGGCGCCAGTCTGTTCGCCCGAGCAGAGGTGACGACGCTCGGCGACGATCTCTGGTCCCAGCATGAGGTCGCAGTGTACTTCTGGGTGCGCGCGTCTCGGTTGGTCGACCGGCTCGACGAAAGGCTCGTTGCCGCGAGCGATCGTTGGCTAGAGCGCGAGTGGCGACTGCAGCGCCCCCTGTTCGTGACCAATGAGGACGTCGCCCAGCAGGTTACCATGCTCGAGGCCACTGGCCGTGCTCGCCGGTTCGAGCTCTCCTACCCGAACAAGCCCGCGAAGGAGTGGGCCTATGCTTGGCCGGGTCGGTGAGTGAAGTTGCCTCAAGATGGAGCGGAAGTCCACTGGTCGGCCCGAACCCCGAAGGGAGTCTAGATGGCAATTATCCCGCTGGTGCGATGTAGAGACATGGCGGCTTCGATCGCCTTTTATACGCAGATCCTCGATTTCGAGTGCATCGAATTCGACGGCGGTGACCCGTGCTTCGCGGTTCTGATCCGACGGGGAGACCGCATTTTCCTGTCGAGCCACAGCGGAGATGGGGAGTTCGGGCTTGCGATGGTCCTTCCGGTCGACGACGTCGATGCGCTCTTCCGAGAGCTACTGGACCGTGGGATGAAGACACCGGAAGGGACGGCCTCTCCGGTCCACTTTGGACCGACCGATCAAACCTGGGGTACACGCGAGTTCTATCTCGACGACCCTGACGGGAACACCGTACGCTTTGTTCAAGGCCCGCGCTGAGCGAAACGCTGGAGCGATCGGTCGTTGGTTGATGACGGAGGATGGAAACCGTGAACCACCGAGATCGTCGACCGGGCATGGCAACTGTCGCTTCCATCGCCGGCCATACCTCCGACCGAGCGCAGGTGCCAAGATATGCCCACACGTCGGCTCTCTGTTGCCTCGGGGTGGCCCTGCTGCTCACCGCATGCAGCGAGGACGGTTCCAGCCCCAGATTGAACCACCGGCCGGTGATCCTCCAACTTCCCGACACCACCTCCTCCCTGGGTGACACGCTGCGGTTGCGGGCAGAGGCCGCCGACTCTGATGGTGACGCGGTTCAGTACCGTCTCACCGTCGTCTTGAACCTCGAGGAGGTTCGGATCGGCTACCACCCGCGGGCTGGAATCGACGGCGCAACGGGCGACTTCTGGTTCGCACCCAAGGTCGACGACCGGCCGACGCGGGGCTTCAAGATCACGGCCACCGACCCGTTCGGAGGACGTGACTCGACTCGATTCGAAGTCTTGGTACCGTGAAGTCGATGACCGAAGCTGGATGACCCGCGACAATCGCCCCATTGCGGCTCCCTCGCCCGATCTGGCACCCTGGTCGACGCCTGCGTGAGGGGCTCGCGTTCGGCGAAGTGACGACGGCAACCCGGCCGCGGGGAGACTGATTCGATGATCCGACCCGGATTCGCCGTCAGGACGGCGCTGGCCCTTTGCTGCTTCCTTGTTTCGAGCCCGGTGTGGGCGCAGAACGAGATCGCGAACGAGAATGCACTCCCCGGGAATCCGCCATCCGAGTGGGATGTGGTCGGGGCCGGGGATTCGAGTATCCAGGGGTTCACCACCGACATCAGTGTGGACCAGGGTGGGACCGTCTCGTTCAAGGTCAGCACTGACGCGACGGACTATCGCCTCGAGATCTACCGAATGGGGTACTACGGCGGCCTCGGAGCCCGGAGGGTGGCCACGGTGCAGCCATCGGCGACGCTGCCTCAGGTGCAACCGACACCGATCAGCGATCCGACCACCGGATTGGTGGACTGCGGGAACTGGGCCGTTTCGGCAACCTGGAATGTTCCCGCGAACGCGGTGTCGGGCGTCTACGTGGCGAAGCTGGTGCGGGAAGTCCCGGCCGATGGCGGGGCGAGCCACGTCATCTTCGTGGTGCGCGACGACGACGGAAACTCCGAGTTGCTCTTCCAGACGAACGATGCGACCTGGCAGGCTTACAATACGTATGGCGGAAACAGCCTCTATCTTGGTTCTCCCGCCGGACGCGCCTACAAGGTGAGCTACAATCGACCGCTCTTGACCCGCTGCTGCGACTTCCCCAATGGCGCGATCGTCTCCCAGTTCTTCGCTGCGCAGTATCCGATGGTGCGCTGGCTCGAGGCGAACGGCTACGACGTTTCCTACACCACCTGCGCCGACTCGGATCGACGCGGGGCGGAGATTCCGGAGCACGAAGTATTCCTCTCCGTGGGACATGACGAGTACTGGTCCGCGGGTCAACGGGCGAACGTCGAAGCGGCGCGCGACGCGGGAATGCACCTCGCGTTTTTCTCCGGTAATGAGGTGTTCTGGAAGACGCGCTGGGAGTCGAGCATCGACGGCGCGGGAACGCCGCATCGGACGTTGGTCTGCTACAAGGAGACCCATGCCAACGCCAAGATCGACCCCCTCCCCAATGTCTGGACCGGCACCTGGCGCGACCCGCGCTTCAGTCCGCCGGCGGACGGCGGGCGACCGGAGAACGCACTCCTGGGGACGATCTTCACCGTGAACGGCATCCGGAACGACGCACTCCACGTACCGGAGGCGGACGGCAAGCTGAGACTGTGGCGCAACACCTCGGTGGCCACGCTCACCCCCGGGCAGGTTGCGACCTTCGGCGCAGGTACGCTTGGCTTCGAGTGGGACGAGGATCTCGACAACGGTTTCCGTCCGGCCGGACTGGTTCGCTTCTCGACCACGACGGTCAGTGGAGTACCGCTGCTTCAGGACTACGGCTCGAACTACGCGTCGGGAACAGCCACCCACCACGTCTTGATGCATCGCCGTCCGAACGGCGCCTACGTCTTCAGCGCAGGCACCGTTCAGTGGTCGTGGGGTCTCGATGCCACGCATGACAAGCCTGGCCCGGCGGCCGACCTGCGCATTCAGCAAGCGACGACCAACCTCTTCGCCGACCTCGGCGTACAGCCAGGTACGTTGCAGCCGGGGCTCGTCGCCGCGGCCGCTTCGACCGATGGAACCGACCCGGTTTCCGTCATCGTGTCTCCCAGCTCAGGTTCCTCGGTCACGAGCGGCGTCACGACGGTGGTGGCCGGAACCGCGAGCGATCAAGGCGGGAGAGTTGGTGGCATCGAGATCTCGGTCGACGCTGGCGCGACCTGGCATCCGGCGGAAGGGCGGGAGACCTGGAGCTTTGTCTGGGTCCCGGAGGGAACCGGCACTGCGACCATTCTCACCCGCGCGGTGGATGATTCCGGAAACCTCGAGAACCCCGGCACTGGCGTCGTCGTGAACATCGAGCCGTTCGGATCGACGACCTGCCCTTGCCACATCTTCTCGGTTGCAGGCGGCCCGGCGGCCAACGATCCGGCTTCGGTCGAGGTCGGGGTTCGTTTCCGGGCCGATCGTGAGGGGACGATCGACGGAGTACGATTTTACAAGCCGAGCGCGGCGACCGGGGGAGTCCATGTCGGAAACCTCTGGTCGAACGACGGCGTCCTCCTCCGCAGTGTCGTCTTCCAGAGCGAGACCGACTCCGGCTGGCAGGAGGCGCTGTTCGCCGAGGGGGAAGAGGTTCCGATCAGCTCGAACACGCTCTACGTCGCCTCCGTCTTCATGCCGCAGGGGCGCTACGCCGCAACCAATGCCTACTTCGCCACTGCGGTCGACAATCCTCCGCTCCATGCGCCGGCGGACGGTGCCGAGGGGTTTCCCAACGGCGTGTTCGGCTACGGGACCGGCGGGTTCCCCACGAACTCGTTCCAGTCGACCAACTACTGGGTGGATGTGGTCTTCGATACTCTTGCCGTTCTCCCGCCGTGCCTGGTCGATCAGGTGAGCGCTGATTTCGCCCTCGGCACGTTTGGAGGCGGGGCGTACGCGAGCGAGACCGAAGACGGTGAGATCACGCTCGCTCCGGCGACCGGGGCGGAGTTCTTCGGTGCGACGCTTCCCGTCGGCTGGTCGAGTGGGCTCTGGGGGGGAAGTGGAATCGTCCAGATTGCAGAGGGCGCACTGACCCTCGATGGTGCACGGCTCAGTGCGGATGCGGCTTTCAGTTCCGGCCGCTCGCTCGAGTTCATCGCGACCTTTACCGGACAGCCATTTCAGCATGTTGGACTGAGTGCCGGGGCGGAAGTCGACGCGCCGTGGGCGCTCTTCTCCACCGGCCCGGTCGGCGGCGCCCTCTATGCGCGAACCAGCAGCGGCTCGGAGCAGCTCCTTCCCGGGTCCTGGCTCGGAGCCCCACATCGCTACCTGTTGAGTTGGCAGCCGGGCGGATTCGAGTTCTCGATCGATGGCACTCCGATCGCCAGCATTCCCTTCACGGTGACCACGACGTTGCGCCCGGTCGCGAGCGATCTCTCGGTGGGAAGCGGCAGCCTGACCCTCGACTGGATCCGCCTACGTCCCTACTCCACCACCGGGACCTATACCTCGCGTGTCGTCGGTGCCGGGTTCGTCGCCAACTGGGAGACGATCACCTGGGGTGCTGAGACCCCTTCAGGAACGAGCGTGCTCCTGTTCGTCCGCACCGGTCCCACACCGGTCCCAGGCGGTAGCTGGTCGACCTTCACGCCGGTCGGAAACGGCGGCAGCGTCGACCAGATCAACGCCTACATTCAGTATCGGGTGAATCTCTCCACCGCGGATCCGAATCGGACCCCGACCCTGGGTGACGTGACCATCGAGTGCAGCGCGGTGTCCGCCGTGGACGATTCGCCCGGTGCCGCCGGTGTCCCTTCTGGAGCGACCGTGCGCCTGCAGTCGAATCCGGTCACGTCCAGAGCGACCTTTGAGCTGACGTTCGGCCCGAACGAGACCGCTCAGCGTCTCGGCCCGGCGCGAATCACGATCTATGACGTCGGGGGTCGGATGGTGCGCGAGCTTGAACGCGTCGGATTCGGCCCCGGCCTCCAGCGGATCGATTGGGATCTTACCGACCAGAACAGACGGCGCCTGGCCCCGGGGGTCTACTACTACCGGGCCAATCTCGGTTCCGTTGGGCATCGGGGGGAGCTGGTCATCGTGCGGTGATTCAGGCGACGGTCGCGCTGTCCACGATACCGGGGGTGCACGTCAGCGTCACCGGCCCGATATCCCCGAAGAAGTCGTTATCGCTGTCGTAGTAGAGGCCGAGCATCGGTCAAGCTGGGTGGGGTCGGAACATTGGCTGCGCTGCCCAGCGGATCGCTCTCCAGCGCCACCCCGATAGATCGGCGACTGCGCCGAGGAGGATCAGCATGAAGGCACGTACCTGCGCCCTGGCCGCGGCGCTCGTGATCGCATCCGTGGTTTCAGCGGAGGAGGGAACCTATCCGCGAGCCAAGGTCAGCTACGACGACTTCAAGAGTCTGGTCGCCGAAGTGGAGGCACATCGCCAGGAGCGACTGGTCGACCTCGACACCTTCCTGAGGATGAGCCGGGAGCCGGGCGTGGTCCTTCTCGATACTCGATCGACGTTCCGGTATGAGCGGATCCATCTCGCGGGCGCAAAGCACCTGAGCTTCCCCGACTTCACCCAGGACAATCTGCGCGCGGTGATCCCCAGCCCGGAGACCACTGTGCTGATCTACTGCAACAACAACTTCGACGGGAACGAGGTCGACTTCGCGACCAAGGCGTTCCGACCGTCCGATTCGGCCGCCCTCGAGCTTCGGGCCGCGGGGACGGAAACCCCGCCCACTCCAGGGTCGCAGATTCGCGCCCAAGCGAAGCCGCTGATGTTGGCCCTCAACATCCCGACCTTCATCACCCTCTTCGGATATGGCTACCGGAACGTCTACGAACTCGATGAGCTGGTGCGGGTCACCGATCCGCGACTCTCGTTCGAAGGGACCGTTGCCGCGAAGAAGTAGCCGCACCTTGCGCGATCACTCCCCCGGCGCGATCGGATAGAAGGCGATCGTGAGTCGGTAGGCGACCTCCCCCGACTTACCGCCGGGCTTTCGTGCCGGCGTCGGCTTGGCCGCAGTCTTCTTTCCCCCGGCCGGTGGATCCTCGAGCGACTTGAGGAGGGTCAGAAGCCGCTCCCGAATCTTGCCGCCGTGCTTCCGGTCGGTCCGGATCTCCACGTGGGAGAAGACTCCCTGCTCCTGTATGGCGTCCTTGCCGTCGCTCTCCGCGATCAGGTTTCGCATCTCCTCCGACGCTCGTTCGAGCATCGTGCCGATCATGGTCTGGAGCATCTCGCTCTGATCGCTCCTGGCCGCTTCCGGCGCGGAGAAGAGACGGGAGTCCGCTTTGAACTGTCGAGCCACTCCCAGGTAGTACTTCTCGGTCGTACCCCGATTCTGCTGGGTGCGCGTGAGGCGGATGAGGCCGACCCGTTCCAGCGCCTCGACATGGTGGTAGAGCTTGGTCGGCTTCTCGCCGAGCAGCTTGGCGACCTGCTTTGTGGTCCGCTCTTCCCGGCACATCTCCTCCAGGATCCGGATCCGAAGCGGATCGGCCAGGACCTTTACCTGCTCGAGGTCGGAGAGGGTGAGAGAGGCGGCCTGGCGAGGCCGCTTGGGTGTCTTCCCGCCTTCCTCCGAAGGCCGTTTCGTGCGTGACGCCATAGCATCGTTCCTCTTTGTTTTCAGTGACTTACGTACTGCGTAGGCATCCTACCACACGTGCGATTGTTGTTGATTATAATGTAATAGTTGAATAATCAATGAATGCAGTCTAAACTCCTGTCCATCACCCCAAGAGGAGGTACCGCGGATGACCGCAATCAACGATCGAAACCCCGAGATGCGCTCCTTCTTCGTCTTGTGGACAGGTCAGGCGCTGTCGCTCCTCGGAAGTCACGGCGTGCAGTTCGCCCTGATCTGGTGGCTGACTCAGGAAACCGGGTCAGCGGCGGTGCTGGCCATGGCGGCCCTGCTCGGGCTGCTCCCGACCGTGGTACTCGGCCCGGTGATCGGCGCGCTGGTCGATCGATGGGATCGCAAGCGGATCATGCTTGCCGCGGACGGGCTCGTGGCCCTCGCGTCGTTGGTGCTGGCCTATCTCTACTCTGTCGGGGCCGAATCGACGCGGTCGGTCTTTGTGCTCCTCTTCCTCCGCGGAGTCGGCGGAGCCTTCCATGCGCCGGCCATGCTCGCCTCCACCTCGCTCATGGTGCCGGAGCAGCACCTCACGCGGATCCAGGGGCTCAACCAGCTTCTGCAGGGCGGGATCAACATCGTGGCCGCGCCCCTCGGCGCGCTGCTTCTGGCCCTGTTTCCGATGGGCGGAGTAATGCTGGTCGATGTCGGCACCGCTCTGCTCGCGATCGTGCCACTCCTCTTCATTCGCGTGCCGCAGCCCGCCGTCGCGACGGGTGACGCGAACGGCGCCGAGGTTTCGCTCTGGGGAGAGATGCTCGCCGGGTTCCGCTACCTTGCGGAACGGAGGGGCCACCTGATCCTCATCTTCATGGCCGCGCTGATCAACATGTGCCTGGTACCCGCATTTTCGCTGCTTCCGCTCCTCGTGTCGGCCCAGTTCGATGGCAATGCCCTCCAGCTCGGTTGGATGAGTACCGGCTTCGGGATCGGGACGATCGTCGGTGGGATCCTGCTCGGAGTGTGGGGAGGGTTCAAGCGCCGCGTTCTCACCTCGCTCCTGGCGCTGATCGGACTTGGGCTCTCGGTCGTGGCACTCGGCCTCGCGCCCGGGTACGCGCTTGCCCTCACCGCCATGATCCTGGTCGGGTTCACCGCTCCGTTTGCCAATGGGCCGATCTCGGCGATTCTCCAGGCGACCATCGCCGCCGAGTACCAGGGCCGTGTCTTCACCCTGGTTGGAAGTCTCGCCGCCGCCACCGCGCCACTCGGCTTGCTCCTCGCCGCCCCAGTTGCCGAGTTGGTCGGCGTGCGCGCCTGGTACGTCACGGGCGGACTCGTCTGTCTCGCCATGGGGGCCGTGGGTTTCCTCCTTCCGCCGCTGCTCACGATCGAGGGCACGCGAACGGAGGCGCAGGAGTCGGATCAGGCGGCGCTGCCCGTTTGAGAAGCGGGAGCCGGCTCGAATCTCAGGACAATCTAGCAACGTAGGTCGGCACCGGCAACAGATTCGTCGCGATGGTGATGCCCGGCCACGCCTGTGTGCGAATGACCGCCATCGATGCGTGCCAGCGCGAGCTGGAGGGGCAGATCGGAGAGGTGCTTCCGAATCCGGGGGGGCTGGTGAGCATCGTGAGGTCCCAGGACCCCAGTACGGCGCCCTCGGAATCGGTGAGCTCGTCGCCTCAGCTCAGCGAATCACGATCAGCCGCTTCGTCGCGTCTACTCCCGATGCGCTGAGTTGGTAGAAATAGACCCCCGCGGCCACCGGGTGTCCGGCGTCGTCCCGAGCGTCCCAGTGCGCTTCCCCCGCTCCGCTCGAGGTGGCGACGACGAGCGTGCGCACCGCGCGACCGGAGGCATCGTAGATTCGCACGCGCGCATCGCCGGTTGCTCCGGAGATCGAGAAGGCGACCGCCCCGCGCGATGGGTTGGGTGCGGCGTCCACCGACACCGGCGGCGTGAGCGAATGATCATCGGTACTCGAGGTGGGACACCCGACCGGCAGCGCACCGATCACCTGGCAGTTGGAGCCGCTGGGATGGTGGCCGGGCGCGCAGGGAGAATTCGAGTTCAGCGTGTAGTTCCCGCTGCCCGCGTTGCAGAAGAGTGGGTTGACCGAGATGTTCCCGTTCGCACCGGTCGGATCTGACGTGCCCGTCCATCGGGTCGCGCAGCGCCAGACGTCGTTGCACGACTTCGCTGCGATCGCAGAGTTCGGATTCGTCACGGAAACGCCGGTGTCGGTTCCCGACGGCTGACCGACCAGCAGGTTCCGCTCGATCAGCACCGTCTGGTCAAAATGACTCACGCCGAGCAGAACTGGACTGGTGTCGTTCCCGATAATGGTGTTCCCGCGAATCGTTGCGCCGCCGTTGTCGCGGCAGTGGATCGTGATGGCGTTGGTGACGCAATCCTCGACATGCGCCACCTCCTGCTCGAAGAGATCGATCGATCCCGCAGTGCAACTCCGAACGTATCCCTTGTACGGTTGAGTATGAAGCTGAGCGCCGACCACACAGTTCGTGATGTTCACATCACCAGCGAAGCCATCAATGTACAGGTCGCCGGTCGTGGTCACGTTCGAGACGTCCAGAGGCCCATCGCCCTTGAATCTGACGCTGGTCGCGCGGATGTTTCGGATCGCGCTGTACCGAAACACATCTGCGATGTCCACGATTCCCAGAAGCGGAGGAGAGTTCGGGTCGGCAGCTTCGATGACGATCGTCTTGAGCGGAGATCCGAACTCCGCCGTGACATCTCCGTAAGTTCCCGGAGCGATCCGCACGATGTCCCCCGAGCAGGCCGCATCGACCGCCGCCTGTACCGTCGGGTAGTCCGCGGGGACATTCAGAACCGGGTGCCCGCATCCGAGCCGCGACCAGACGCTAAATTCGACAATGGTCCCGGTGTCCTGGGCTTCGTAGTCCCAGGCGTAGAGCATCCACTGCCCTCCGTCGGGCGCGCCGGCAAAGACCGCCAGCGGTCCGTAGGATGGGTCTGGCTGATAGCAACCGGGGGGCAGTTGCTGCACGCAGTGGATCTCCCCCAGAACGCCGGAACCGGAATCGCTGAAGCGGTACTGGCCGTTCAGGTCCCCCTCGCAACCACAGCAATCTTCGATGGCACACCCGACGATCCCGGGAGTGCACATCAGCATGACCGGTCCGATGTCCCCGAAAAGGTCATTGTCGACGTCGTAGTAGAGACCCAGCACCAGATCACCGGCATAGGTGTGACTCATGCTCACATCGACGATCACATCGTCGATGGTCTTGCCTGCGGCGGGAAGGGGCGCCACGCCAACCAGCGTGCCAAACGGATCGTTGTCCGGGATCGCAACGTTCACGATCCCCGAGTAACTCTCCCAAAATGGGAGGAGCGTAGGGCAGGGCTCCGCGGTCAAGGTCGGGATGACACCCTTGGAAAGCGTGGTTCCGGATGTCGTCGCCTTCGTCCTCGCGCCGTCCGCAGCCGCCCCGGGCGTGGCCGCGATCAGCACACAAAAGACAGATAAGGCACTAATAGACAATAAGTTATCGAATGTGCCAATAGGTCGGCGAAGAGCCGCCGGACTCGAGGCGCGGATCGGCAGTGGCTCGAACACGGGGTCCTCCTCGACGATGGGGAGCAACGGTGAAACAGCTAGCTGTAGAGGACGAATCGACGCTGCACAAGCGTAGGAGAAGGCCCGAGCGTTGGTCAAGCAGGCCGGGGGCTCGAATCGCCTCCACGAGGGCGCGCGCATGGCTACCCCCGCTGCTCCTTAGCGCACCCCACTCCTGTCGCGCGCCCCATCCCTGCCCGCTGGACCCCGGTATCGCGCCTTGATCCCTCCCCAGGAGGTGTGCCTGACCGCCGGTTCGCAGCACAGGGCCTCTTCGCAAGACTCGAAATCTCTCCAGTATGGATATCCTGCGCACTCCGCAAGGCTGACGTACTGACATCCACAGTCCGGTAAGCAGCAGACGACGGTACCGGGCGGAGCGCACGGACCGTCTGGGCAGGGTGTACCGTGCCCGGCGAAGCGTCCCAGCAACGCGGCGCACTCTTGTTCGCCTATGACTCGGCAGGTCGAGTCGGCGAGACAGCACGCGCTCGGAGGTTGTGGACAATGAGTCAAATCGCAAACACTTCCCTCGCCTTGGAACGCGCCTCCCTGGGCAATGCAGGCGGACTCGACAAACGTCCAGCATTCGCCGTTCGGCAGGCAGCATGCGCCGGGAGAAGCGCACGGCATCGGGTTACACGGAACCAGGTCCCCCTGGTATGTGCCTCGACGGCTCACACAGCCTGCCGGGGTCGCTGGAACACAGTCGCCCCGGTCGAAGCAACACGCGCCGATCGGATCGTAGCGGCAGAGGTTCCTGGGATTGGTGCACTGCTCGTTGTCACCGAGGTAGTAGCCTTGGAGTTCGACGCACTCCACTTCCTCGAGCTCCAGACAGAGCTGACCCGGGAAACAGCAGGCGCCGGTGCGTCGGCGACAGTCTGGGATGCAGGGCGAACCCGCCCCCATGAAGAGAGCCAGCCGATCGCTCAGAGCGCAATCGGCCTCGGTCAGCCGCCGACATGGACCGCTCGGAATGCAGCAACCGCCGACAAGCTCGGCGCCGTCCGGACAGATTACCGCACCGTGTGCTCCGAAGCCGAACTGGCCCAGATTCGCCGCCGTGTCGGTTCGGGCGACATCCGCGTCATCGGCGAAGGTCCACGCGATCTCGGGGTGCGGCACGATTGACAGTATCGCGCCCACTTGATCGTCGAGGTTCGAGACCGCTAACCAGCCAACCCGAAAGACCGCTCCTGTGCGCGGCGTGACCCAGGAAACAACCGCGCCCGCGGCGCTCATGGGCCACGCGGCGCTAGTGCCCACCGAGTCCCCGCAGAATCCAAAATCCGCAATCGTGAGCCGTGGTGGGTAGTCGAGGCCGACCGCCACCCGCTCGACGCGTGGGGTGGTGCTCTGCGGGAAGGCGGCGAGGATCGAGATCACTTCGATCTGGTTGCCGGAGCCGCAGGTAACCGCCTCGCCACACGCGCTCGGTACAGCGGCGCCACAGGCGTCGCCATCGCTCTGGGTATAGGTGATCGATTCCTCGTGATGAAGATACAGCACGCCACCTGCGTTCGGGCCGGCCAGAGATCGTTCGGCCGCAAGCAGCATGGCGAGTCCGAGGAGGCTCGCCGTTGTCAGGCGTTCCATCATGGTGCCCCTCCGACCTACGAGTCTCCGCCCGAAATCCCCTCGGCGCAAGCCGGATTGAGCCACCCCCCGTCCCGGCGAGGCCCCGGCTGCACAGATGCATGCTATCGTGCCGGCAACGCGACCGAGGATGTCGCGGAACTCATCGCGCTCGGCAACGGAGTCCCGAAGCTGGAGATTGCATCGTGGGAGTGGAAGTACGGCCGGACGACCTCACGTCCGCCGAAGTTCAGTCACTGATCGCGGAGCATCTCTCCGGGATGCAGGAGAACTCGCCCCCCGGGCACGTGCATGCCCTGGCGATCGAGGGACTTCGCGGCCCCGGTGTGACCTTCTGGTCCGCCTGGATCGATGGCGCTCTGTCTGGATGCGGAGCGCTCAAGGAGTTGGACCCGCGGACGGGGGAGATCAAGTCGATGCGCACCCGCGCGGGGTTTCTTCGCCGCGGCGTGGCCCAGGCCGTCCTGGACGAGATCATCCGCACCGGCCGCGCTCGCGGCTATACGCGCCTCCTGCTCGAAACCGGCACGGGCGAAGCGTTCGAGGCAGCCCAGGCATTCTATCTTCGTAACGGATTCGAGCGGACGGGCCCGTTTGGCGCCTACCCTGCGACGCCGTTCAGTGTCTTCATGGAGAAGCGCCTGGGGTAAATCGGGCAGGTCGGGCAGCCCCCGGGACGAGGCGCGATCCGAAGCCTACGCGCCGAACTGACCCAGGTGATAGTCCAGGTGCTTCAGGAACAGTCGGCTCCACTGCTCCGAGGTGAGCACACCGAAGGTCGGGTTCGATTTCCCCTCGAAGTGGTCCCGACCCAGGGCATGGACTGCGCGCAGATTCTCGATGATCCGCGCCTGTTCCTTGGCGAGGTCGCGTGGGTCGCTGATCACCCAGGCCGGCGCCGTCTGGGAGCTACGGCGGTACGGCCGATCGCCGATCACCATCGGACGGATCATCCCCGCAACCAGCCATCTCATGATCGGATTCATCTTCGGATAGTTCCCTGTCCGCACCGACTCGAAGATCGCCGAGTTGTGGGCCAGCATCTGCGCCGCGTTCATTCGCCCCCAGACCGGCGCGGTGTCCGGACGCAAGCTTTGGATCCGGCTGACGAAGCTTTCAACGGTCGCCGGTTCGAAAATCGACTGCATACGGTACCTCCCGGACGGATTCTCGCACGGCAAACAGCGCCGAAGCAGCTACCAAGATCAAGACTCAGTCGACTCTTGCCAGGCGGAACCGGGCTCATCGCGCGGGAGGACGAATGACCTTGCGTCGAGCCGCGGAGCCGGTCTTACTCAAGCTTGGTCACTCACCGAGAGCCGCCCCGGCAGACAGGATGCAGACATGCCGCCCACTCATCGAACCTCAGCGGAGGCCGGCAAACCTGATTCGCCCATTGTCGCGCGGCATGCCCGTGCGCTCGCCCTGGTCGCCCTGTCGCTCGGCTGCAGTGCGGGCGGATGTTGCGTGATCGGTCACCAGATCGGCACCGAGGTCGACGAGAGGCTTCTGACCCGCTCGGTCCCCAACTGGACCCGGCCGGATGCACTCTCGCCAGGTGCTCATCTTCGCGTCGAGCGATCAGACCGGGCACTGATCTCCGGCCGATTCGCCGCACTCGAGACCGTCCCAGACACCGTCCTGGTCATCGCCCCCAGTCCCCTGTCGACGTCATTCGCAACGGACGACCTCGACCCGCGCATCACGCTCCACCCGAGCGAGATTCATCACGTCTGGATCGCCAGCCGACGCTACCGCTACGTCGGACTCATTGCCGGGCTGATCCTCGACGCGGTCGTGATCCACAACCGGCCGCGGTTCGACCTCAGCACCGGCAGTTGACACTGTCCGACGCTCGCGCGGCGGCATGCGTTCGTGGATACCTATCACTAGGAAGCTCGAGCGCGCATCTGCGTGCGGAACGCCGCCCGGCGGCCTTGAGCGCCCCTCATGACTCCACGGAAAATCGTGTCGCCCGGCGTGAGGATTTTGCTTGACAGGCTTGCGGCCCTGGGTAGCTAATCTTCGCGCGAGTCCGCAACGCGCCGATCCTTCCGCAACGCGCCGATCCAGGGCGTGTCGCGCGACGGGAGCGGCGGGGGCCAGCGACTTGTGGAACGAACGATTCCAGCGCCCTTGATTCCGCAACTCCTCCCACGGCATGTGCGGATGCCATTCCTCGCCCCCCGAGGATGCTGGGGTCTCAATCGCAACGTCGGCAAGGAAGGAGAATGCCATGAGAATCCTCATCGGCGTCTTGGCCATTCTGTGCCTGATGATGCGCTCCCCGGATACCTCGAACGCGGTGCCTACCTGTGCGCAGATCACCTCGAG
Organism: Candidatus Eiseniibacteriota bacterium; assembly: GCA_016712505.1. GTDB lineage: Bacteria > Eisenbacteria > RBG-16-71-46 > CAIMUX01 > CAIMUX01 > JADJQY01. Next base: position 159,231 of record JADJQY010000001.1, read on the forward strand.
CTTCTGCTTTCCGGCTCCCGGGTGCCTGGCAACCGTACAGTTCCGCGGGTCTTGTGCCAGCGACGACCGGGAGTGGAAGTGTGTCTGGTACGCGGGCGGAAACTGCTCGGGTGGAGAGTCGGGTTGGATGCCATGCGGCTGCCCCGGGGGATCGGGCGGCGGGGGTGGCTGCGACTGCCTGCTCGCTGGAGCGCAGATCACGATGGCGGACGGTTCGAGGAAGCCCGTCGAACGGATTCAGGAGGGCGATGTCGTTCTCTCCTACGACAGGGAGCGAGACGCGCTTCTGCCGTCAGTCGTCGTAAAGGTTCATGAGCCGTTCGAGGCTCCCCACTACTTCGTCATCAACGGGGAGCTTCGAGTGACGGAGAATCACCCTGTGCTCAAGAACGGTCGGTGGGTGGCCGCGGGTGAGCTCCAGGTTGGCGACCGCCTCGGCGAGGCATCGACTATGGGAGCGACAGTGAAGTCGGTCGTTCGTGTCGACGAGCCCGCGAAGGTCTACAATTTCCAGGTGTCGCTGGCAACGTACATTGCGGACGGCGTGATTGTGCACAACAAGGAGGACTGCGAGGAGTTCGTTCAGTACTGCCCAAGCTGCGGCGGAGACTAACAACGATTCGGTTCGGGCGCGAGGACACAGGTTCCTCGCGCCCAAGCCGGCGCACACGTCCGTAGAAACAAGTCCCGCAGCACACTCCAACCCAACAGGAGGTGGTAAGACGTGAGGATGCCCGGATGGACCGCAATAACCGACGCGCTAGCGACATGCGTCGTCTTCCTGTGCGTCGGTTGCTCAGACGACTCGACAACCCCGCCAACTCCTTCCGACACCACCCCTCCAGCGGCGGCGCAGGATCTGTCGGCTCGCTTGACCAGTTCCGGACAAATCCTCCTTGGGTGGACGGCACCCGGGGACGATCAGATGGAGGGAACGGCAACGAGCTACGAGATCCGCTACGCTGCCGCGGCGATCTCGGAGGCGACTTGGGCGCAAGCAACGCAGGTCGCCTTCCCCGGCACCCCACAGACCGCCGGTCGTCTGGAGCAGCTCCTCGTTCCGGACATTGGCTTCGGTGAGTGGCGGTTCGGCCTGAAGTCCGCGGATGAGGCGGGGAATCGGTCCCTCCTGTCCAATGTGGTGGCGCTGACGGTTCTGGATAGCATCGCGCCCAGCCAAATCACCGATCTTCGGGCTACGGGGTCGACCCGGACCACCGTCACGTTGGAGTGGACTGCGCCGGGAGGAAATGGAAGCACGGGCCGCGCCTCGGAGTACTTGATCCGATACGCCACCGAGGAAATCACGGCCGCGAACTGGGAGCAGGCGACCGCGTTCGGCTCGCCCCCATCGCCCGCGGAGGCCGGTGTATCGGAGCAGCTCGAAGTGGATGGACTGCTCTCCAGCACGCTTTACTTCTTCGGCATTCGCTCGCGGGATGCACAAGGGAACGAAGCGGCACTGTCGAATACGGTGTCGAAGGCAACCCTTAGTCCGACCGTAGTTCGGGTCACGAGTAGCCCTGGGCCAATTGGCGCGTACTTTCCGCACTGGTCGCCCGACGGCACGCAGATCGCGTTCAATGCAGACTGGGATCAGCAGTTTCGTGACCAACTGTACATTGTTTCCAGTATTGCGCCATTCAATCCGACGCGAATCACAAATCTGCCCGAGGGCGCACTGCGACCCGAGTGGTCTCCGGATGGTGGCCAGCTTGCATTCATCGGGCTACGTCTAATTGATCCCATCACGGTGCGCGAGCTCTGGACGATGGGACCTTCTCCGTTCTCAGTACCATTCAGGGTGGCAAGTCACAATCCGGACGCCATTCAGTTCTCGGCGTGGTCGCCCGATGGTCAGACTCTCGCGTACTCGGTCCACACTCCCATCGGGCTTCCGCCCGGCCCGACCATCATGTACACAGTGGCAGCAGGAGGAGGCGCACCAACGCTGTTGGCCGACCCCCTGGGAGAAGTCAGCGGAATTGACTGGTCCCCTGATGGATCGAGGATCGCGATCGGCTCGGACCGCGATGGAGACTATGAACTTTGGTTGTTTCCCATCGCGGGGGGCGAGCCGGTACAGCTCACCGACAATCCGGCCACAGACGTCCGCCCCTCCTGGTCACCCGACGGAAAACGAGTCGCGTTCGGGTCCGATCGGGCGGGGACGTTCGACATCTGGGTCGTCTCGGCGTCGGGCGGGGAACCGACGAGGGTCACGGTGGGCGCGGGGCACGAGCTGGACTCCTCGTGGTCGCCGGACGGGAAACGACTAGCGTACGGCGCGCAGGAGAACGGGATCAGCGACATCTGGATCCAGGACATCGAGTAGAGAGGAGATCGGATCGCGGATCGCCGACGGCAGATCGAAGAGCTGCATCATAGAGTCCCCGGTTCGCGCGACGAGCCGGGGATTTGTGTTTCTATGCCCCAGGCAATAGTCCTGGTGTTTCAGGAACAGCCGGCTCCACTGCTCTGAGGTCAGCGCACCGAAGGTCGGGTTCGACTTCCCTTCGAAGTGGTCGCGACCGAGCGCGTGGATCGCGCTGAGGATCTCGATGATCCGCGCGTCACGCTCCGCCCAGCGGAAGTTCGCCACGTCTGGATCGCCGCCCGCCGCTACCGCTACGTCGGCCTCGTGGCCGGACTGATCCTCGACGCGGTCGTGATCGACAACGTGCGGCGGTATGCGATCGTGGATACCTATCACTAGGAAGCTTGAGCACGCATCTGCGTGCCCAACGGCGCCCGGCGGCCTCGGGCGCCCCGCACGAACAACGGAAGATAGTGCCGACCGGCGTGACGATTTTGCTTGACAGGCTTGCGGCCCTGGGTAGCTAATCTTCGCGCGAGTCCGCAACGCGCCGATCCTTCCGCAACGCGCCGATCCTTCCGCAACGCGCCGATCCTTCCGCAACGCGCCGATCCAGGGCGTGTCGCGCGACGGGAGCGGCGGGGGCCAGCGACTTGTGGAACGAACGATTCCAGCGCCCTTGATTCCGCAACTCCTCCCACGGCATGTGCGGATGCCATTCCTCGCCCCCCGAGGATGCTGGGGTCTCAATCGCAACGTCGGCAAGGAAGGAGAATGCCATGAGAATCCTCATCGGCGTCTTGGCCATTCTGTGCCTGATGATGTGCTCGCCGGATACCTCGAACGCGGTGCCTACCTGTGCGCAGATCACCTCGAACTTCTGCTACCCGTATCCCGGCTGCCTGCGGACCGTGGAGTTCCGTGGATCGTGTACCACCGGCGACCGCGAGTGGAGGTGCCGTTGGTACGCGGGCGAAAGCTGCAATGGTGGCTACAGCGGCTGGTCACCGTGCTCATGTCCCGGCGGGGGAGGGGGCTGTGACTGCCTTCTCGAAGGGACCCCGATCACGATGGCTGACGGGTCGAGAAAGCCTGTCGAACAGATTCAAGAGGGGGACGTGGTGCTCTCGTACGACGAGGCCAAGGACGCGTTGGTTCCCTCTGTCGTAACGAAGGTCCACAAGCCCTTCGAGACTCCGTACTACTATGTGATCAACGATGAACTCCGCGTCACCGAAACCCACCCAATCCTGCGGCACGGGCGCTGGACGTCAGCCGGAGAGCTACAGGTCGGTGATCAGCTCGGGCAGGCGGGCGCTCTTGGTACTGCGGTCAAGAGTATCGTTCGCGTCGACCGGCCGGCACGGGTCTACAACTTCCAGGTCTCCCTTGCAACCTACTTGGCGAATGGGATCATCGTCCACAACAAGGAAGACTGCGAAGACTTCACTCAGTACTGCCCCAGCTGTGAAGGGGGCAACTAGGTCGAAGCCCACAGGGCACGAGGGGGGCCATCTCCTCGTGCCCGACCTCGCTATCCGAGAAGTGGTCCGTGGAGCATGGCCATCTGCGGAGAAGAGTGACCGGCATTTGCCCCATGGCCGGGCCCACTCCGTCGTCGATGTTGAGCGATTTTCGATAGCGAACATGGGAGTCAGAGGTGCCAATGAGATTTCGGGTTTGTGTTCGCCTCCTTCTACTAGTCAGCGCATTGTCCCTACTTCTCGGATGCTCCGACGACTCAGCGACGCCGCCCGGTCCGTCCGACACGACACCGCCGGCTGCGGTACAGGACTTGACGGCGCGTGTCACGGGCGCGGGGAGAATTCTGCTCGGGTGGTCGGCACCTGGGGACGACGGGAGTCAGGGGTCAGCGTCAAGCTACGAGATTCGATACTCGGCCGAAGCGATCGTCGAGTCCAACTGGGGTATGGCGATCTCTCTCCCGTTCCCTGGCACCCCACAGACGGCCGGTCGGCTGGAGCAGTTCCTCGTTCCGGATATTGGTTTCGGTGAGTGGCGGTTCGGCCTGAAGTCGGCGGACGAGGCGGGCAACCTGTCCCTCGTGTCCAATGTGGTGGCGCTGACGGTTCTGGACAGCATCCCGCCGAGCCAGATCACCGATCTTCGGGCCACCGAGTCGACTCGAACCAGCGTGACGCTTGAGTGGACTGCCCCGGGCGGAGACGGTGGCACGGGGCGTGCCTCGGAGTACTTGATTCGTTACGCCACCGAGGAAATCACCGCCGCGAACTGGGAGCAGGCAACCGCATTCGGCTCGCCCCCGACGCCCGCAGCGGTCGGCGCAACGGAGCAGCTGGTCGTGGATGGCCTGCTCTCCAGCACGCTCTACTTCTTCGGTGTTCGCGCGAGGGACGCGCAGGAAAACGAGGCTCCCTTGTCAAACTCGGTTTCGAAGGCCACCCTTAGCCCGTCCGTGGTGCGGGTCACAAGCAGTCCAGGATCGCTCGGTGCGTTCTTTCCACACTGGTCGCCTGACGGCACACAGATCGCCTTCAACGCAGACTGGGATCGTCAGTTCTACGATCAGGTCTACGTCGTTTCGAGCACCGCACCCTTCACTCCGCTACGAATCTCGAACGTCACGGAGGGCGCGCTGCGGCCCGAATGGTCCCCAGACGGAGGCTCGCTGGCGTTCATTGGGAATCGGGCCGTTGACCCGAACACAGTGAGAGAACTGTGGACGATGGATCCATCTCCGTTCTCCGTTCCGTTTCGGGTAGCAAGTCACAATCCGGACATCATTCAGTTCTCGGCGTGGTCCCCGGATGGACAGACTCTCGCGTATTCTGTCAGTACGCCGTTCGGACTCCCCCCAGGTCCGACGCGCGTCTACACCGTACCAGTCGGAGGAGGTGCCCCAACGTTGTTCGTGGAACCCGATGGAGCTGTCAACGGCATGGACTGGTCGCCGGATGGGTCGTCCATCGCGATCGGCACCGATCGTGATGGCAACTACAACGTCTGGTTGTTCCCCCTCGCTGGAGGTGAGCCCACAAGGCTTACCGAACATCCCGCCGACGATCTCCGCCCCTCCTGGTCACCCGATGGTAAGCGGATTGCCTTCGGGTCCGATCGAGCGGGGACGTTCGACATCTGGATCGTTTCGGCGTCGGGCGGGGAACCGACGAGGGTGACGGTGGGCGCGGGGAACGAGCTGGATTCCTCGTGGTCGCCGGACGGGAAACGACTGGCGTACGGCGCGCAGGAGGACGGGATCAGCGACATCTGGATCCAGGACATCGAGTAGGGGACTTCGAACTGCGGCTCGCCGACGGCAGATCGAAGAGCTGCATCATGGAGTCCCCGGTTCGCGCGACGATCCGGGGACTCGTGTTTCAGTTCCGTGGTGACTGGAGCGCTGCGCGCGCGGCGGGGAGCGCGAGCGCGGCCCACTCGGCGTACATCGTGGCGGAGGGGTGGAGACCGGCGGGAGCAATGAGATCCGGTTGCTGGGGAGCGCGTCGGGAGGTGGGCGTCACGTCGATGTAGTGCGCGTCGGCGCGGAGCGACTCTTCGCGGTTGATGGCGTTGAACGAATCGATCTCGGCGGAGGTGCGCGCGCGATCGCGGCCCGCGGCGAAGGGGGTGACGCCCCAGCCGGGGATCGAGAGGACAAGAACGTGATCGCCGCACTCGAGACCGTCCCAGACACCGTCCCGGTCATCGCCCCCAGTCCCCTGTCGACGTCATTCGCAACGGACGACCTCGACCCGCGCATCACGCTCCACCCGAGCGAGATTCATCACGTCTGGATCGCCAGCCGACGCTACCGCTACGTCGGACTCATTGCCGGGCTGATCCTCGACGCGGTCGTGATCCACAACCGGCCGCGGTTCGACTTCAGCACCGGCAGTTGACACTGTCCGACGCTCGCGCGGCGGCATGCGTTCGTGGATACCTATCACTAGGAAGCTCGAGCACGCATCTGCGTGCGGAACGCCGCCCGGCGGCCTTGAGCGCCCCTCATGACTCCACGGAAAATCGTGTCGCCCGGCGTGAGGATTTTGCTTGACAGGCTAGCGGCCATGGGTAGCTAATCTTCGCGCGAGTCCGCAACGCGCCGATCCAGGGCGTGTCGCGTGACGGAGCGGCGGGGGCCAGCGACTTGTGGAACGAACAGCTCCAGCGCCCTCGATTCCGCAACTCCTCCCACGGCATGTGCGGATGCCATTCCTCGCCCCCCGAGGATGCTGGGGTCTCAATCGCAACGTCGGCAAGGAAGGAGAATGCCATGAGAATCCTCATCGGCGTCTTGGCCATTCTGTGCCTGATGATGTGCTCGCCTGATACCTCGAACGCAGTGCCTACCTGTGCGCAGATCACCTCGAGCTTCTGTTTCCCAGAGCCCGGTTGTCTCGCGACCGTGCAGTTCCGAGGGTCCTGCGCCAACGATGATCGGGAGTGGAAGTGCGTCTGGTACGCGGGCGGGGACTGCGAAGGTGGCTTCGTTGATTGGATGCCTTGTGGCTGCCCGGGAGGATCGGGAGGAGGAGGTGGCTGCGACTGCCTCCTTGCCGGTGCGCAGATCACCATGGCCGATGGCTCCAGAAAGCCCGTGGAGAGGATTCAGGAGGGCGACGTCGTGCTTTCGTACGACGAGGCAAGAGACGCGCTGCTCCCGTCTGTCGTGGTGAAGGTTCACGAGCCATTCGAAGCACAGTTCTATTTCATCATCAACGGTAGGCTTCGAGTGACGGAAAACCATCCCGTCCTCCAGAATGGGCAGTGGGTTCCGGCGGGTGAGATCCAGGTCGGCGACCGCCTCGGCCAGGCATCGAGTCTGGGAACGACGGTGAAGTCCTTGGTTCGAGTCGACGAGCCAGCGAAGGTCTACAACTTCCAGGTGTCCCTCGCCACGTACATCGCAGACGGCGTTATCGTACACAATAAGGAAGACTGCGAGGAGTTCGTTCAGTACTGCCCCAACTGTGGCGGTGGAAACTAAATCGCTTTGCATGATTCAAAATAACGATTCCCCTGAGGATGCCCGGGTGCGGGGATGAAGATCAAGCCTAGAAGCCGTAAGACCTCACCTGCCAGTCTGTTGTTGGTCCCAACCGACGACAAGGAGGTCTCACGATGTTCGATCTCGGACGTCTTTCCCGTCCGATCCGACGCCGCATTATCCGAGCCAGTCAGAAGACCCGCAATGCCGATTTTCGGATCCGCTGCCGCTTGGTTTTGAAGATGGCGGAAGGGTTGAGCGCACACGCCGCCGCGATGGCCCTGGGTTGCGCCCCATCGACCGCTTGGAGAGTCGCCCTTCGCTTCCGCGCCGAAGGGGAGCAGGGCCTGCTCGATCGGCGGACGGAGAACGGGTCGCTCAAGGTCGACGAAGACGTTCGCGGCGGAATCCTCCAGATCGTGGTCGGCCGACCGGCTGATCATGGCTTTCAACGATCCACTTGGTCGCTCGAGGTCTTGGCTCAGGTGATTGCGAAAGAACTGAACGTACGGCGCTCGCGTGGGCATCTGAGCAAGGTGGTGCGCTCGCTCGGTGTGGTGCTCAAGCGGGCGCGACCGTTCGTCCGATGCCCCTGGAGCCGCCGTCGGCGCGAGGATCGGATCGCCGAGCTGCGCGCCTTGGCCGCCCACCGTGCCCGCCGCGAGGTCGTGCTCTTCGTCGACGAGATCGACATCCATAAGAACCCGCGGATCGGACCGGACTGGACGCTGCGGGGGCAGCAGCGTTACGTCGAGACTCCGGGTCGGAACGAGAAGCGCTACCTGGCTGGCGCATATGACCATGCCCAGGGTCGGCTGATCTACGTCGAAGGCGACCGGAAAGCGAGCTGGCTCTTCGTCCGTCTGCTTCATCTTCTGGCCTCGATCTATCACCGAACCAGGACAATCCACCTCATCCTCGACAACTACGTGATCCACAAGAGCCGCTGGGTCGAGAAGGCGCTGCGGGAGCTCGGCGGGCGGATCGAGTTGCACTTCCTGCCTCCTTACTGCCCCCAGGAGAACCGGATCGAGCGGCTCTGGAAAGACGTGCACGACAACGTCACCCGCAACCACGACAAGAAGACGATGATCGACCTGCTCGAAGCGATCTTCCAGTACCTCAGCACGCGGTTGAACACGCAGCGCGAACCGCTGGGCTGCTGAGGTGGTGTTGCGGAATCATGCAAAGCGATTTAGGCTCGATCGGACGGGCACGAGGACACGACATCCTCGTGCCCGTGCCGGAGAGCAGCTCACGGCGCGGGAAACCGGTATGCACCAAGGAGGTTCGGAGAAGTGAGGATGCTTGAGTCGAACGTGGCAACCGCTGCACTGACCGCCGGAGTCGTCTTCGTGTTCGTCGGCTGCTCCGACGACTCGACAACTCCACCGACGCCCGCGGATACGATTCCCCCTGCCGCCGTGCAGGATCTCTCGGCACGCGTGACGAACTCTGGGCGGATTCTCTTGGGGTGGACGGCCCCGGGAGACGACCAGGCGGAGGGAACCGCGGCCAGCTACGAGATCCGCTACGCGGGCACCGCAATCTCAGAGGCCAACTGGGCTCAAGCGTCCCGCCTCGCGTTCTCTGGCACTCCGCAGGCCGCTGGTCGCCTGGAGCAGTTCCTCCTCTCGGACATCGGATTCGGCGAGTGGAGGTTTGGACTAAAGTCCACGGACGACGCAGGGAACCGCTCACCTCTCTCCAACGTGGTGGCGCTGACGGTTCTGGACAGCATCCCGCCGAGCCAGATCACCGATCTCCGGGCGCCAGGTTCGACTCGAACAAGCGTGACCCTGGAGTGGACTGCGCCGGGAGGGAATGGAGGCGCGGGCCGCGCTTCGGCATACTCGATCCGCTACGCCACGGAGGAGATCACGGCTGCGAACTGGGCCCAGGCGAACGTGTTCGGCTCGCCGCCAACGCCCGCACAAGCCGGTGCTTCGGAGCAGCTGCATTTGGACGGGTTGCTCTCGAGCACGCTCTACTTCTTCGGTATTCGCGCGATGGACACGCAAGGAAACGAGTCCCCGGTGTCGAACACAGTTTCGAAGGCCACCCTCAGTCCGACCGTGGTGCGAGTCACGAACAGTTCCGGTCCGATCGGTGCCTTTCATCCACACTGGTCGCCGGACGGGGCACAGCTTGCATTCAACGCAGATTGGGACCAGCAGCTCCTCGATCAGTTGTACATCGTCTCTAGCAGCGCACCGTTCACTCCGACACGCATAACAGACGTTTCCGAGGGCGCACTACGACCCGAGTGGTCACCCGACGGCAGAGCGCTTGCTTTCATTGGAAACCGGCTCATCGATCCCAGCACAGCGCGTGAACTCTGGACGATGGATCCGGCCCCGTTCTCCGCTCCGTTTCGGGTGGCGAGCCACCACCCAAACTTGATTCAGTTCTCCGCTTGGTCACCGGATGGCACGAAACTCGCGTACTCGGTCCACACGCCGTTGGGACTCCCGCCGGGTACGACAGTCATGTATACCGTTCCGGTCGGTGGAGGGGCGCCAACGCTGTTCGCCGAGCCCGGTGGAAGTGTAAGCGGCATGGATTGGTCGCCGGATGGTTCTTGGATCGCCATTGGATCGAATCGCGGTGGAAACACCGACCTTTGGCTGTTCCCTGTGGCGGGAGGCGAACCGGTGCAGCTGACCGACGACCCAGCCAGCGACACACGCCCCTTGTGGTCTCCAGACGGACAGCGAATTGCATTTGGTTCGGATCGTGCGGGTACGTTTGACATCTGGGTGGTGGACGCCAGTGGCGGACAGCCGACGAGGATCACGGTCGGCGCGGGCGCCGAGCTGGACGCCTCCTGGTCTCCTGATGGCAAGCGAATCGCGTACAGAGCTTTCGAGACCGGCATAAGCGACATCTGGATCCAGGACATCGAGTAGGGGACTTCGAACTGCGGCTCGCCGACGGCAGATCGAAGAGCTGCATCATGGAGTCCCCGGTTCGCGCGACGAGCCGGGGACTCGTGTTTCAGTTCCGTGGTGACTGGAGCGCTGCGCGCGCGGCGGGGAGCGCGAGCGCGGCCCACTCGGCGTACATCGTGGCGGAGGGGTGAAGGCCGTCGGGGGCAATGAGATCGAGGTGCTGGGGAGCGCGTCGGGACGTGGGCGTCACGTCGATGTAGTGCGCGCCGGCGCGGAGCGACTCTTCGCGGTTGATGGCGTTGAACGAGTCGATCTCGGCGGAGATGCGCGCGCGATCGCGGCCCGCGGCGAAGGGGGTCACGCCCCAGTCGGGGATCGAGAGGACGAGGACGTGATCGGGACGACCGGCGGCGAAACGGACGGCGCGACCCAAGAGCGCACTGAACTGCGCGCGGTACTCCTCCGGGGAGCGGCCGCGGTACTGGTTGTTGACCCCGATCAGGAGCGAGACGAGGTCGTACGTCCCCTCGGGGGCGGCACGGTCGATGCCGGCGTCGAGTTCGTAGGTCGTCCAGCCGGTGACCGCGATGATCTGGGGATCGGCGACCTGGATGTCGTCGCCGCGCAGGAGGGCGCGGAGTTGATTGGGCCAGCGGCCTTCGGGATCGACGCTCTCGCCGATGGTGTAGGAGTCTCCGAGCGCGAGAAAGCGGTGCATGGAAGCTCCTTTCCCGGTGGTTCCCCGGGGGCCGCAGGAGAGCGCCACCGCCCCGAGGAGCAGAGCGCAGAACGCGGTGGCAAGGCGCGGTGTCACTCTAGTCCGAGCCTGCGGTGGAGTGCGCAGCGAGCCAGGAGGCGCGCAGGCTGAGCTTGTCGATCTTCCCCGCGCCGCTCTTGGGGAGTTCGGTCCGGAGGGCGATCTCCTTCGGAACCTTGTACTCCGGCAGGCGCGCCGCGAGGTAGGAAAGCAGCCGCTCCGATGAGACTTCGACCCCGTCGCGCACGGCGACGAAGGCGAGGATCGCCTCCCCCATGATGGCGTCGGGGATCCCCACGACTGCGGCTTCGTGGAGCGTCTCGTGTTCGAGCAGGACCTGCTCGATCTCGAGCGGACTGATCCGGTTGGCCCCACACTTGATCATCTCGCGCTTGCGTCCGACGATGTAGAGGAAGCCCTCGTCGTCGACTCGGGCGAGGTCGCCGGTGTGAAAGCCGGCGCTGTCGAGCACCTCGGCAGTCTCTTCGGGCGCGTTCCAGTAGCCGCTCATGATGTTCTCGCCGCGCGCCACCAGTTCTCCGATTTCCCCGGGGGCACACGGCGTGCCGTCATCGTGGAGCACCCGGAGGTCGACCCCGGGAATCGCCTTGCCGATCGAACCGAGCTTGCGCGGGAGGTCGGATGGATGAAGGTAGCTCAAGCGTGCACTCGCCTCGGTGGCGCCGTACATGACGAAGAGCTGCTTGTCCGGGAGAAGTTCGATCAGGCGTCGCGTCATCTCCGGAGCCATGGCGCCTCCGGCCTGCGTGAGGTAGCGCAGTCGGGGGAGTTCGATCTGGCCGAGCTTGGAGCGATTGAGCAGGATGGCGAAGGTCGACGGCACACCGGCGAACCCCGTCGCCTCCTCCTTCTGCATCCGGGTCAGGACCGAGTTGGGAAAGAGCAGATCACTTCCCACGATGAGCGAACCGCCGACCCAGACATGGGTGTTGAGCAGCGACTGGCCGTAGACGTAGAAGAACGGGAGGATGCACATCATGCGATCCTCCCGAGAGAGGGCGAGGTAGCTGACGATGCTGCGCGTGTTCGCGATCAAGTTCCGATGAGAGAGCACCGCACCGCGGGGCTTTCCGGTCGACCCGGAGGTGTAGATGATCGCCGCAGGACCGTCCGGATCGGTGCCGGCCGCCTCGCTGCCACTTGCATCGGAGGCTTCCGCGGCGAGCATTGGTGCGATCTCATGCAGGCAAAGGCCGGGATCGATCGGCGCGCCCTCCGCGCTCCAGTCCCCGGGGCGGTCGCTGAGCAGATGACTCAATGGCGCGGGTGAACCCGGGGCGGGATTCAGCGCGTCGCGGAGTGGTGCCGCGAACGCCGACTCCGCGATCAGGACCTGGGCACCGGAATCGAGGAGCAGGTGAAGGAGGCCGCGGGCGTCGATCGAGTGGTTGACGGGGACGGCAATCGCCCCGGCGCGCTGGATTCCATAGAACCCGGCCACGTACTCCGGGGCGTTCCGCCAGAGAAGAGCGACCCGATCCCCACGCCGCACGCCGAGTCGGCGCAAGGCGCGGGCACATTGGATCGCCATCCGCTCCGCGTCGCCGTAGGCGATCTGTGACTTGGGGGCGACCAGCAACGGGCGCGAGCCGTCGCTCGCGGCCGCCCGGCTGAGTGCATGATGGAGAAGGGTCGGTTCGTCCATGGGCGCAGTGTAGCGTAAGAGCCGGCTGTGGGACGAACCCGCGCGCCTAGTCGTCCGCGTCCATCTGCTCGAAGATCCGGAAGCCGTCTTCCTCGACCAGGACGCCGATCACCGCTCCCTCTTCGCCATCCTCGGGCGCGAAGGAGAGCTCCACGGCGGTCCCATCCTCGTAGGGGTCCGAGCGCTCAGCGTCTGGATACTTTTCCTCATACCAGGCGAGGACATCCTCGGCCGACGCGTCGGTCTTGAACCAGAAAACCATGCGCTTGGCGTGATCGGCCTTGGTATCGCCGTAGAGGTCGGCACCCATGACGTTGTCGAGCACCGCGCCGGGGTAGATCGGAATCTGGTCCGCGTAGGTGGCGTGCTCCTTGCCCTCCTTCGGCCAGCTCGTGCTCTCCGCTTTCTGGCAACCACTCCAGGCGAGAGAGAGTGAAACGAAGACGACGGACACGGCGCGGACGGCGACGGAGCATGGGGACGACTTCATCGGGATACCTCCAGCATTGGGGTCCGGCGGGTCTCCCGGCGGGAGACGGACGGTCGCGGGAGTTATCGGCAGGAACGGACCGAACCTGGGCCCAAAAACAGTTCGGCCCAGGTTCCACGAATCAAGAACAAATCGGACAACCAAATGCGAGACAATACTTTAGTACCGGAACGCGCTTCCTCCAATGAACTCACGGAGGAGCGAGTTCTGGGGAACCTCCTCGGCGAAGAGCGGCACCAGCAGGTGGAGGAAGCGGAGCATTCGGTACGCCTCGGCCATCTCGGGTGAGCCCAGGGGGACTTCGAGGAGGAACCGTTCGGCATAGGTGCGGATCACCGCCGGTTCGTAAACCAGGGCGGAGTTGAACATCGAGTCGGCCTCTTCCTGGAACGGGAAGATGTACTTGTTCTCTCCGGTCCGGACGCTGGGCCATTGGCGGAGGGTCTGCTCGGCCGAGTAGTTCCGGAAGAGGCGGTCGCGCACGATGCGACGCAGGAGCCGCACATCGGCGGTGAAGATGCGATTGTGATCGTCGATCGAGAGCTGGGTCAGGGCAGAGACATAGATGCGATGGGTCTGCTCGCGCTCGATGCCGACGGTCAGCTTCGGATTCAGGCAGTGGATCCCCTCGGTGATCAACACATCCCCGGCGGTGAGGCGATACGGCACGGTCTTCTCGACTCGACGGCCGAGCGGGAAGGAGTAGATCGGGGTCTGGACCTCCTCGCCGCGGATCAGCTGGTGCACCTGATCATTGAAGTGCGCGATGTCGAGCGCTTCCAGACACTCGAAGTCGTAGGTGCCGTCCGGGTTCTTCGGCGTGTCCTCGCGATTGACGTAGTAGTTGTCCATGCTCAGCGCGACCGGTCGGAACCCGAGCACCCGGAGCTGCACCTCGAGCCGCTTGGTGAAGGTGGTCTTCCCTGACGACGACGGCCCGGCAACCAGTACGAGGCGGACGCGGTCGGCCTTGGCCTTGATCTCGTCGGCGATGGCCACGATCTTCCGCTCGTGGAACCCCTCCGCGATCTTGATGATGTCGGAGATCTTCCCGGTGATCACCGCTTCGTTGAGCTGGCCCACGTTCGCGATGCCGACGGCCTCGTTCCAGGCGCGCGTCTCCCGGTAGGCCTCGTAGAGCTTCGTCTCCGTGACCACCGCCTGACGCACCGAATAGTCCGCCGTGGGGAAGCGCAGGATCATACCGGACGAGTACGGCACCAGATCGAATCCGCGGATCACTCCGGTCGAGGTCGCCACCGGGCCGAGCACCAGATCGCGATAGTTGCCCACCGTGGCCCACTGGACCTCCGCCCGACGGGTGGTCTCGAGCAGCTTCACCTTGTCGCGGGCATCGATCGAACGGAAGTACTCGAGCGCCTCCTCGATCGAGACCTTGCGGACCCGGACCGGCCGATCCTCGGCCGTGATCTCCTTCATCCGCTTCTTGATCGCTTTGAGGATCGCGGGGGGGACCGGCGCGAGGGCCGTCCCGTTCTGCCGCAGGGAGAAAACGTACCCCCCACCGAGCGACTGTCCCACCACCGGATTGAAGCTGGGATCGATGTCGCGCGCCGCCTCACAGAGGATCAGGGTGACGGTCCGCCGATAGGCCGAGACGCCGTCCTTCTGGCGGTAGTCGACCGTGTCGACCCGGCAGTTCGAGACCAGCGCGTGGTCGAGGGAGCGAAGTCGCCCATTCACGATCGCGCCCAAGGCCGGCAGCTTTCCCGGATGTGGGTAGTCGCGGAGCAGCTGCTGTACCGTGACCCCCGCCACGGTGGTCACCGTCTGCCCATTCAGTGCGACGTCGATCGGGTGGCGTTCGGCCGTTCCCAGAGCGAGCGAGACGCTCACTGTCATCCTCCTCGGGCTTCCCTGCCCCTGCCTCCTGCCCGTCGGTCCGTCGGCGGGCTTCCCTGTTCTCGGCCGCCGCCTCCCGGATCGATAGTTCTCTTCGCGCTCGCGGCCCGATTGAGCCGCCCCTCCCCCGACCCGTATCATCCCACCGATGCCGAATCCAGAACCCACCTCCCCCCGCCTCGAGCGGAGCCTCCTGCTCGCGATCCTCCTCGCGACCATCTTGGCCTACGCACGGGTGGGAGGGAATGGGTTCATTAACTGGGACGACCCAGGTTGGGTGACCGAGAACCCGCTCTGGCAGGCACCGAATCCTCTCTACTCGATCTGGTTCACCCTCGAGGCGCACCAGTACTACCCGCTGTCATTCACCTTGCTCTGGATCGAACACCATCTGTTCGGAGACGCCCCGGCGGGCTATCACTGGGTGAGTTTGGGGTTTCACCTGCTCGCGACCTGGGGATTCTACGCCCTGCTACGGCGGCTCCGGTTCGACCTGATTGCCTCGATCATCGCCGCCGCCGTGGTCGCCATCCACCCGCTCCAGGTCGCCGCAGTCGCTTGGGCGGTCGAGCAGAAGACGATGTTCGCCGCCGCGGCCATCTGGTGGAGTTTCGAGCGGTATATCGCCGCGGAGGAGAGCGGCTCGCGTCGGAGCTATGTCCTCTCGCTGGTGCTGTTCATCTGCGCAATGCTCGCGAAGACACAGCCACTGCTCCTTGCCGTCCTCTTTCCCCTCGCTCGTCCGCTGCTCGGGCGGGTACGGTCCGCCGCGGGCCGCGGTGCGGGTCTGTCCAGCCTGCTTCGCCTGTACCGCATCGCCTGGCCGCACCTGGTGATCGCCGTGGTGCTCGCGATCCCCACGATCATCCGGGAGCGGTCGCCGCTCGACGAGGGGAATCTGACCATCCCGGAACGGGCCGTCGCCATGGGACGAGGCCTCTGGTTCTATCTGGGCAAGTTCGCCTGGCCCCGCGAGCTCTCCGGGCTCTACCCCCTCTGGAAGATCGATCTCCGAGACGGTACCGCTTTCCTCTGGCCGCTCGCCGCGGCGATCCTGGCCGGCATCCTGATCTGGCGCGCGCGTCGTCAGCCGACCCTGGCTTTTGCCTCTCTCCTCTGCGTTCTGACCTGGCTTCCGGCCAGCTGCATCGTGCCGTTCGGCCACATGGAGAAGTCGTATGTCGCCGATCACCTGGTCTACTTCTCGCTCGGCGGGCTGGGGCTGCTCTTCGGGCTTCTCGTGCGCTGGGCTCTTCGGGAGGGGGACCGCACGCGGCGAGTTCCGATCATCGGCCTCACGGTCCTCAGCCTCATCGCGTTTGGCGTCACGACGTTTCTGCGTATCGGTACCTATCGAAACTCGATCACGTTCTGGCAGCAGGTGCTCTCCATCGACCCTCGCTCGCTGAGCGGCAACAACAACCTCGGCACTGCGCTGGCCGAGGCGGGCCGCATCACCGAGGCGATTCCGCTCTATCGCACCGGCATCGAGGTCCGGCCGGGGTACTACGAACTCCGCATCAACTACGCTGATGCCCTCTACCGAACGGGAGATCGCGACGGAGCGATCGAACAGCTGAAGTTCGCCCTGCGCGCCAAGCCTGGGGATGATCTGGCCACGCGTCGCCTCGCCGCATTGGGCGCCGGGACGATTGACGCCGCCCAGGAGGAGGGTCTACGTGCCCGCGCCTCGGCAGAACCGCCGAACGAGGCGACAGAACAGCTCGCTCTCGCCCGCTTCCTGATCGACTCGGGACGAGGTGAAGAGGCGGTCACCCTGCTCAAGAGCACGCTCGAGCGACCGCTCCCCGCACCCGCCCGCGGACCGGTATTGGGCGAACTTGGCTATGTTCTGGTTTCGCTCCGGCGCTATGAGGCGGCGCTCGCCGCATATCAGGAGCAACTGTCGCACGACCCCGGCTCGCCGACCGTCCGAATGAACGTCGGCGTGATGCTGCGCCGTCTCGGCCGCTTCAAGGAAGCGATTGCCGAGCTGGAGCGGGCGCAACGTCAGGCACCCGCGAACGAGCAGATCCGCTACAACCTGGAGAAGGCGCACCGCGCGGAGCGGTAGCTGCCCGGAACGCCACTCGATGGCAGCGGAGCGAACCGAAGATCGGCGGATCGGCGCTCGATGCTCGGAGCTCGGCGCTCGATGCCACCGAAGGCCGATCCGCATCTCTCGCTTCTAGACCTCCCCGCTCACCATGCCGAGGAGGCGATCGAGGATCTTCTCGCCGTCGGCCCGGAGGCCGTTGTGGTCGTACTCGTTGGTGGCCCAGAGGCGGAAGCCGGGAATGGCGCGGGCGGTCTCTTCGCTGTAGGCCCACTCGACGTACATGTCGTCGAGATAGACGCAGGCTGCGGTCGGGACCTGATTGCGGCTCAGCGTGCCGGGATCGTAGACCACGGGCCAGTCGCGCTTCGCGGCGAGGAGGTCGGCCGCGGCCTTCATCGGTGCGAGCGCCTGGTAGTCGTCGAACATCCAGGGGTAGATCATCTCGCCGGTGAAGAAGAGCGGTGCCGGGCAGTCGAACTCCGGATACTCCGGCCGGATCCGTTCGGCAGACCAGTTGGGGGCGCTGCCCTGGGCGTAGATCGGCTCGTGCAGGATGGCGAAGATCGGGTTCCGGGTGAACGACTGCTGCCGGTCGACATCGATCAGGAAGGCGGGGTTCCACTCGCCGCCATCGAACGCGCTCTCGATCAGAGCGTGGATCGTCTCGAACCCGTCACTCATGCCGAACGCCATCCCGAGCTGCTGGAAGCGTCGGACCGAGAGGCGATCACCGTTGGGCAGACGCACGTCCTCGGCGCCCAGACGACGACCGATTTCGTCGACCGCTGCCCGGTCTGCGGGATAGCGCTCGAAGTAGCGTTGATTGCGCCTCAGGACACGGCGGTACGTCGCGCGATAGATGTCGTCGATCGGCGTGGCGAGTGGCGGCACTCCTCCGGTGATCAGGGCGGCGGAGAGCCCTTCCGGGGCGCGTGAGAGGTAGGCGGTGGCCAGGAATCCACCCCAGCTTTGGCCGAGCACCTTCCAGCGGTTTCCCTTGGCCAGGCGCGCGCGAATGAACTCGCAGTCGCGGATGATCTGCTCCTGGCGGAACAGGGCAAGGTAGGCCGCCTGGGCCTCGGGCGTTCCTCGGCGCACCACGCTGGCGGCGTGCACCAGAGTGCTCCTCCCCGTTCCCCGCTGATCCAGGAGCAGCAGGCGGTGATCCTTGAGCGCCCGCTTGACCCATCCCGACGCCCCGGTGGGCCGGGGAGCCTCGAACCCTAGACCCCCCTGGAGGTAGACCATCCAGGGGAGATCGGCATGCTCTTTCCCGGGGGCGACCACTTCGCGGGCAAACACCCGGATCGTCTCGCCGCCCGGTGCATCGTGGTCGAGCGGCACCTCGAACTCGTGGTCGGTCAGCACCAGCCCTGGAACTCTATGGGGTATCGACATCCGAATCCTCCGCATCTTGAGTGGCGCGCGGTCCGGCGAGAGTGCCCGAGGGGGCTCGTCGGACGCAACTCCCGGCGAACGAATCCCCGGGTTTCGCGCCGATCTGGACGCGTGCTACCCTTGGTCTACCCCCCTCGGGACGCAGCCCGACCCGCTGCGATCACGGCCCGCTCCAGCCGGGCCAGGATGGGAGAACCAATATGTCGAACCACGAGTCTCTCAGGTCGTCGGCCACTGTTCCTCAGGTGCTACTCGGGCTCGCGCTTCTCGGTCAGGGGTTGCTCAGCGCGCTCTCCTTTGGCCTCGCTCAGGCCGAGTTCCGCCGGGTTCCTTCGCAGTACTCGCAGATCCAGCTCGCGATCGACTACGCCGATCCGGGCGACGTCATCCTGGTCGCACCCGGCACCTACTCCGGACCGGGGAACATCAACCTGGACTTTCACGGGAAGGAGTTGATCTGTCGCTCGGAGGAAGGCGCGGCGGTCACGATCATCGATGCGCAGCAGGAGTCCGGATACCGTAACGGGTTCCAGCTGAGCAGCGGCGAGACGCGCGCGAGCGTGATCCAGGGGTTCACCATCATCAACGGATACAACCCTTACGGTGGTGCAATCTCGTGTATCAACGCTTCCCCGACCATCCGGGCTTGTGTCATCCGTGACTGCCTCGCGTTTTTCGGGGGCGGCATCTCGTTTGATCAGTCGGGGGGACTGATTCAGGACACGCTGGTGGAGGAGTGCAGCGTCATTGGCCTTCCAGTGAGCGGTCAGGGCGGCGGTGGAATCTACATGAGGAACTCGTCGGGCCGGGTCGAGGATACGGTGGTTCGTGGGAATCATATCGACGAGTTTTCGTTCCCCGGTTCGGGGATCTACATGTCGGGAGGAGGCGCGTTGCTTCGCTGCACCGTGACCGGAAACGCCGGAGGCTCGGGCGTCTTCGCAAGCCTCACGCAGATCGATCACTGCACGATTGCATACAACCGCAGCACTGAGTTGCAGATCGACTTCGTATGCGACATCACCTCGTCCATCATCGCCAACGGCTGCGGCCAGTCGCTGGTCTCGTTGAGTCCCACGGCGTGGGCCACCGCGAGCTGCACCATGGTCGATCCGGACAGAGTCGTGACCAACGGAGGGACCTTTACTTACCTCACGCCGGCAATCGACGCGAGCCCGCTATTCTGCCTGGCACCATTTTGCGCCAACGTACCGACCACGATCGGTAGTTTCCACGTCGAGCCGACCTCTCTGGCACGCCCAGAGAACAACGAGTGCGAGGATTTCCTGGGGGCAAACACAAGCGACACTTGCGTGGCGGCCGGGGTGGATCCACAGCCGGTGGGACTTCTGGGTCCGAACTCCATTGCGCCGAATCCGTCGCGCGGTGAGACATCGCTTCGCTTCCGGCTTCCCGCCCAGTCGAGCGTGCGGGTCTCGCTGCTCGACCTGCAGGGGCGGCGATTGGCGAGCCTGCTGGAGGAGAGCCGCGAAGCGGGGGATCAAACCTGGTCGGGGGACCTGAGGGCGATTCCGGGGTTGCGCCTGGCGCCCGGAGTCTACCTGATCGAGGTGAAGGCAGCGGGATTGCGCGAGACGGCGCGCATGGTGTTGCTGCCGTAGGCTCGTGGTTCGGAGAGATAGAAACGGGGCGGGACTTCAGCGTCCCGTCCCGTTCGTGTGATCTGGCGGAAGCGACTCGAATCAAGGCAGCGACGCGCGTTCCGCGCGCCGCGGTTAGTACAAGAACATCGGCTTGCCGCGGACGCCGGAGATCTTGGGGAGGTACTCCTCGAGGTCGTAGAACTCACGGACGTTGACCTGGCGGCGTCCGCTGGAGGCGACCTCGACGGGTACGGTGGTGTAGCGACCGTCATGGATCGCCACCATGTTTCCCTTCTGTCCTCCCTCCATCAGCTCGTAGGCCAGGTTGCCGAAGTTGTAGGCGACGAACCGATCGAGCGAATCGGGGGCTCCGGCCCGCATGAGATAGGCGAGCTTCTGTACCATCACGTTCTCACCGGTAATCCGCTTCAGTTCGGCACCGATGATGTCGCCGATCCCGCCCAACTTACGATGACCGAACGCGTCCGCCTCACCGGCGAGCTGCATCTCCCCACCGACCAGGGTGGCCCCTTCGCTCACCACCACGACCGCGTACTGGCTGGGGTTGTTCTTCTTGTCCGCGAGCAGGAGACGCGCGAGCTTGTCCATCTCGCACGGCACCTCGGAGATGAGCACCCGATCGACGCCGGCGAGGTAGCCGGTGATCAGCGCGGTCTCACCGCTGTAGCGGCCAAACAGCTCGACCACGAGGAACCGCTCGTGGGATCCGGCCGGAGTGCGGAGATCGGTAATGAAGTTGATGCTGCGCGTGACGGCCGAGGAGAATCCGATGCAGTAGTCCGTCCCCATCACGTCATTGTCCATCGTCTTCGGCACGGCAACGACCGGGTAGCCTTCGCGGTTGAGGCGCGCCGCATACGACAAGGTGTCGTCACCGCCGATCGCCATCAGCCAGTCGATCTCGAGTCGCTGCAGTGTTTTCATCACCTCGGGCGTGATGTCGACCTTCTCGTTCGGGTCGCCGTCACCGTACTTCCCGACCAGATGATCCGGCAGGTCGCGCCGCTTCATCTTCTGCGGATTGGTTCTCGAGGTGTGGAGGAAGGTGCCGCCGTGCCGATCGACCGTGCGCACCTGGATCTTGCCCAACGGGGTCATCCACTTGGCGAGCGATTGCGGGTCGTCCGCATTGAGGTGTGAGACACCACGCCAGCCTCGGCGAATTCCGATGACCTCGTGGCCGGCATCGATCGCCCGATAGGTAAAGGCCTTGATGCAGGAATTGAGCCCCGGGACGTCGCCGCCGCCGGTGAGCACGCCGATCTTCATCTTCCGCGTCATTTCTCCCCCAAACCGCGACGGACGCCCGCCGCGTCCTTCGCCGCGCCGGCGCGGCGAACACCACCCATATTCCGGGTCGCACTCGACCCACCGTCAAGGGATAACACCCCGACCTTTGGACGCAAAGTGCCGACTCCATCCGCCGCGACGAACGGCCCCGATCCCGTTCGAGATCCGCGTCGGACCGTCGCAGACCGGCCGAAGCTGCGACTGGGTCGCGCGAGAGCTGCGCCCCCCAGGAATTGAGAGTCGGTCGCGCGGAACGCTCGACAGAAGGCCCTGGCTCGTGGATGCTCCGCGGCCTCACCCCGTCGGCCGGGCGGGAGACGATTGGAACCAAGCCGAGGAGGATCCGTGTCGGAAGACGCCTACATCGACTTTGCCGTCCTCTACGATGAGTGGCAGGCGCTCTACCCCCGCCCCTTTGCCGTCGCCCTTGCGCCACGCATCGAAGCCGCGGTCAAGAAGCACGGGAGCCGTGTGCCCGTGCTCGGGGACCTCGCATGCGGAACCGGGACGTTCGCGCACTGGTGGGCGCAGCGCCATCGCGGCTGGAAGGTCTACGGAACCGACCTCTCCGATGCGATGATCGCTTCCGCGCGCAAGCCGACCTCGCCGGTGCGGAAGAAGGTCACCCCGGCGGACCGAGCCCCGCAGTTCTTCGTGCAAGACCTCGCCGCGACCTCGTTGCCCGAGAAGGCCGGCGTCCTCTCCTGTCTCTTCGACAGCATGAACCACCTGCTGGCTGCCCCCGCGATGAGCCGGATGCTGAAGCGGGTCCGCGAGTCGCTCGCTCCGGATGGTCTGTTCATCTTTGACCTGATCGAGGAAGAGCGGTTTGCCGAGACCTTCGAGGGCTTCTCGATCATCGACGGTCCGGACCTCTACGTCGGAATGCAGATGGGTTCCGAGGAGCGCCGCGGCGTTCTCTACGGAGATGCCACCTTCACCTTCTTCCGGCGCCAGACCGAGCACTGGGGTCGGCTGGAATTCAATTTGCGGGAGCGCTGCTGGCGCGAGGCGGAACTCCGCTCCCTGATCGCGAAGTCCGGCCTGTCGGTGGTCGACATCGAGGCGATCGATCCTTCGGAAGATCCGGATGTCTACGTTCCGCGCACCCTCTGGATTTGCCGGAATGGGCCGTAGGGGGCGGGGTGATTCGTGGCCGGTCCATAGGTTTTCAAATCCATTTCAAATCACGTGGATCCCTTGGTGGTGGCGCGAAGATTCGTGATTTCGTTCGGCCAGCGTGGCCAGGCCGCTACGATCCAGCGACTTGCCGTTGCGGTGCAGCCACAGGCCCACCACTCCCCGATCCACTTTCAGGGCAATAAGTTAGCGCCCCAATGCACGAATCTTCGCGCCACCACCGTTCGGTTTGGAGTGCCGAAATCGTTTGCCGATAGTAGAGGGGTCTTCTCCAGCGACCCCGTTTCGGATTCGAACCCCGCCCGCGCAAGCGGACCAAGGAGTAGGTGATGCTCACGCCCGACCGACTTGCCTTGATCGAGAACGCCCTCCGGAACATCGCCTTCCTGCTCATGGCGGGGATGATGGAGGCGTTCGGCACCCTGGCCGGCGATCTTTCGCAAGCCCTGCACGACGCCTTCGCCGGGCAGGAGCAGAAGCGCGACGTGGCGGCCGAGGTGCGGAAGAAGATGTCCGACGAGCAGAGCAAGATGCTCGAGTCGATGATCTCCGACGCCAAGCCCGACTCCGCCATCCAGTCAAGGATTCTGGAGAAGCTCGATCCCGCCACCGCGGACGATCTGATCGCGAAGCTCAACGCGCCGCAGGTCGGCCTTCCCCCGCTGACCGAGCCACTCCCCCCCGAGGCGCTGCTGGCTTACTTCCAGTTGCTCCAGGACGGCAATGAAGAACTGGCCGCGGCGGTCGGAGAGTTCTCGAACACCATGCAGTCGCTCGCCGCCCCGCAGAATCGGATCGAACTAGAGCAGGATGGTACCGGGCGGCTTTCCAGCGTCATCGGGCAGCCGGTGGCGGTCACGATCGACAAGAGCTGCGGCGAAGGAACCGAGGCGTCGGGCGCACTGGACGAGGTGGTCTCGGGAATCCAGCAGGTGGCCTGGACAGACTGGAAGCGCACCCAGCTTCAGGCGATCGACACGGTGAAGATCCGAAACGTGAAGCAGGTCGCGAAGGTCGGTTGGAAGCGCGAGGGCGTAGCTTTGCTGGTCGATGTCTGTCTCGCGGAGGGATCGGTCGGCTACGTATCCAGTCAGCAATTGTCGGAGGGGCTCGATGCCGGGCTTCTCGAAGCCGCACAGGCGGCGCTGATCGCAGCACGGGAGAAGCGGGCGATCACCGGGCCGGAGGGACTCAAGCTCGAGATCTCCGGACTCCGCGTCACCCAGCCAACCCCGACCGCGGAGGAGGCACTTCGCCCCTTCAGTTGGTCCGGTGGCACGACGGTGGCGCTCACTGTCCGCCGGCCACTCGGCGGACTGACTGCCTTCAACAGCGAGAAGGCTTCGATCCGTGCGGCCAAGGACGATCACGGAAAGGACCTCCTCATCGGGGATGATCCGACGCGCGACGCCAGCGCCAGTTTTGGGAGCTTCCCCACGTTCGATGAGACCGGTACTGCCTGCCTGATCGAACTCGATCTCCCAGGCGTTCCTTCCCCCGGGTCGGACCGGATCGCGGTGGACGTCGACCTCGCCTTCGAGGTCGCCAACGGTGTGACCGAAAGCTCCGTCCAGGTCCGCTTCGCTGACGGCGCGCATTTCAAGCTCGGCACGATCCCCTTCGAGGTGACGAGCGTCGAGGACGACGATTGGGGCTACAAGGTCAACCTCAAGACGAACAAGCTGCTTTCCGACCTCGCCGGTTTCCGCTTCGTCGCTGCAAACGGCGAGGAGATCCCGGTCACCATCTCGAGCAGCTCTACCATGAACTGGGGCGACGAGCCGAGCGAGGAGCGCCAACTGTCATTCGCGTCCCGCGCAGAGAAGGGAAAGCTGATCGCCAGAATGTGGAAGGACAAGCGCGTCGTCACCTTCCCGGTCACGACCGAAATCGGAGTCGGGTTCTAGCCCCCGGCGCGGCTGCGCCGCGCCGGTGCATTCTCCTAGCGTGGCGGCCCATAAAGCGCCTTGATCTTCCCCCAGCTCGTGCGCTCGACCGGCACCGGCCCGCAGGGGAGCACTTCCGCGCCGATCCCGATCGCCACGGTCGGGCCCCAGACGACGGAGACGTTCTGCCAGCCGCTGGGGTAGCCGAGGCCCGGCGCGATGCAGGTCTTGGGGCGGCCGGGGACCGGGCCGTCGAGGTCCACACCCACGTAGAACGGGCTCCCTGCTCCGGGCCACGCCCCCCAGTAGCCGACCCACCATCGCTCACCCGTACAGCACCCGGGCATCGCGAAGCGCAACTGGCTGACGCTGGGCCAGAGACCTACTCCGCCGGGTACTACGTGAGGGCGAGCGCAGAGGACGGATCCGGGACAGCCGTCATCGTCATCCCAGACGTACAGGTCCAACACTCCCCAACCGAGCCCGATGTACGTGAGCTCGAGTACCGCATTGCAGAGCAGGTAAGATCCATCAAAGCCCTCGGCAAACGCCCCGAAGTACGGATGCGCGGTACCTCCGTACTGCCATGAGTAGCCGTTCTCGAAGGTCCCGTCCGTGTGGAGCAGCAGCTGGCCGCATGGCGGGTCCCCCAAGGGTTCCTCGCTCTGGTAGCCTCTCTCTCCGTGGCTGACCTCCGCGGGAGCGCTGTCCTCACGATCGCGCGGTGGCCCGTTCGGCGTGGTCGGCCCGCAGCCGAAGAGGGGAGCGCAGAGTGACGTGGCGCAGTCGGCCCCATATCCGACGAAGGCACCGTGACGTATCGCGCAAATCTCTTCCGGAACGTACGCGCAACGACCGTCCGGAAGGCAACAGGCGCCCGCTTCGGGAACGCAGGTGTACTGCAGACATGGATCCCCCGCGCCGATGAAGCGACCGTTGGCCTGCACGCACGCGAGTTGGGTCAGGACCTGGCACTCCCCTTCGATGCAGCAGGCGCCAGTCGGTTCAGGGCACGCACCAGGCGCACACGGCACGCCGCCCCCCAGGAACACGCCCCCCTGACTCTCGCACTCGGGGGGGAGCACAACGACACAGCCGCCCGCGGGGTCGCAACAGGCTCCGGTTCCCGGCGCACAGGTAAGAGCCCCGTCTTCTCCCCAGCCCAACCTGCCCAGCTCGAAGGCCGGGTCGGTTGCGCCGATTGGATCGTAGAAGGTCGCGCCATGCGTCGGATGGGGGGCGAGCTGGAGGTGTGTCGGAAGGTTGTCGTCGGAGTCGGCGTCGGCGGAGAACGCGTACACTTCGACCAGGCGGCCCGTCTGGGGCTCGTTCCATCCCACAGCAGTGCCGGAACCTGGGGCTGGCCAACCGCTCGTAGGCGACTCGAGGTCGCCAGCGGGAGAGAGATTGCCCAACGAGAGGCGGGTTTCATCGTAGCTGAGTCCAAACGCCACCGATCGCAGGTTCGGTGACTGCCAGCTCGGAAAGGATGCCAGCACGTAGACCACCGCGCAGCGAGAGGGATCGTCGACTCTGGTGATGGCTTCGTCGCATCGCTCGACCCCGGAGAGGCCGTTGATCGTTCCGTCGCAGCTCCCCTGGAGGATCGGGTTCTGGTGGAGCACCAGCGTGCCATAGGCATTCGGGCCGGCGAGGCACGGGTTCGCCGGCAAGGCAAAGAGGACGGCGAAGATTGCGCCTCGGAGCACTGTGACGATCAGCAACGAATGCCGGGCATCATTCATGACCTCCTCCTCGCCGAGCGAACGTCCGCGCGACCGCGCCGCGCAGGCGAACACGCCCTACCGCTTCGGCCCATAAAGCGCCTTGATCTTCCCCCAGCTCGTGCGCTCGACCGGCACCGGCCCGCAGGGGAGCACTTCCGCGCCGATCCCGATCGCCACGGTCGGGCCACAGACGACGGCGACGTTCTGCCAGCCGCTGGGGTAGCCGAGGCCGGGAGTGATGCAGGTCTTCGGGCAGCCGGGGCTCGGACCGTCGAGGTCGGCGCCCACGTAGAAATACGACGCGCCCCCGTACCAGTCTGCCCAGTAGCCGACCCACCAGCGTCCGCTCACGCAGCAGGGCGGGAGAGCATATCGGTGTCGGCTCACGCTCGGCCAGAAAGCGATTCCCGACGGGAGAGCTCGCGGGAGTGTGCATACGACTGCTCCAGGGCAACCGCCATCATCCTCCTAGATGTGCAGGTCGGTGTACGTGGACTCTCCAAATCCAGTCCCCGTGAGCTCGAGAACGGCATTACAAATCAGGTAGCTACCCTCGAAGCACTCGGCGAACGCGCCGAAATACGGAGCACCTACCCCTCCGTACTGCCAGGTGTAGCCATTTTCGAACGTCCCGTCCGTGTGGAGCAGAAGCTCGCCGCATGGAGGGTCGCCTTGCTGGTCATCATGGCGACGGCCAACGACCCAACGACCAATCTCCCCAGCGGTGTTTTGGACCCCTTCGCGGAGCGGTCGCGACGCCGCCGCCGGCCCGCAGCCAGATAGATCAAAGCAGGGGTAGCTCGTGCACGGCACGTCCATCCCCTGGAAGACCCCGTCTTGCTCCTCGCAGGTCGTGCGGGGAAGGATCTCGCAGTTTCCGTTGGGAAAGCAGCAGGCTCCGGTGGCGATGCTGCACACATCGGGTGCGCACTGGATGCCTTCGCCGATGAAGTGGCCGCCGGATGACTCGCACTCGAAGGGATTCGTGACCAGGCACTCACCCTCCACCCAACAGCAGGCTCCAACCTCGCGGGGGCAGGGCAGGAAGCCTGGTTCGTTCCAGCCGAGTGCTCCGAGCGATGTGATGGGATCCGTGAGGCCATTTCCGTCTCCGAACAGCGCTGCGCCGGTCGGATGGGCAGAGAGAGCGACCCGCGCGGGGCCGTCGCCATAGAACATGGCTGAGAAGGCGTAGATCTCCGCGAGATGGCGCTCTAGCGGCACAGTCCACACCACGGACGTGCCGGAGCCAGGGGCAGGCCAGCCGTCTGAGGAGAACTCGAGGTCGGCGGTCGAGGAGAGGTTGCCCAGCGTGAACTCGGCCTGGTCGTACTCGAAGCCGAAAGACACGGAAGTAAGGCTGGGTGCCGCCCAGCCAGGAAACGCCGCCAGCACATAGACCACTGCGCAGCGCGTGGGATCGTCAACCCTGGTCACCGCGTCGGTGCAACGCTCGATGCCGGAGAGGCCGTTGATCGCCCCGGCGCAGCTCCCCTGGAGCGCAGGGTTCTGATGGAGGATCAGCGTGCCGTAGGCGTTGGGGCCGGCGTGGCACGGTTTGACCGCGATCGTATGGATGATCGCGGCGAGTGCCACGACCGCGGCGACCGTGGTGAATGCAGCGCTCAGGACGACGGTGGCCGGGGAGCGGTGCCTAACGGTCCTCATGGATACCTCCCTGCCGGGCGGGTCCGGGGCGGCCGGATCCGGGCGGGGATGAGCATAGCAGGTGCGCACGCGTCGTGCGAGGGTGGGAACGGGTGGGCGAGAGGCGTATTCTCGGCCGATGCGAATCTCAGCGGTTGTACGGATGGCCTTTGGGGGGGTGCTGCTGTCGGCCGCTCTTCTCTGCGTTTGGCCGGCACCGACCAACCTTCTGTGGAAGGTGGCGATCGGCGCGACGGAGTACGGACATCTGCTGGCCGGCCTGTCCTTCGGGACCGCGCTTCTGTTCGGGTTCCGTGCGCGGGGGCGGGATCTGGGTTTTGGGCTGTGCCTGACGGCAGGAGTCCTGGCCGCGACGCCGGTTTTGCGGGCCGTGCCGGTCGCGCGGCGGTTGCCCAATGCGGTCGCGACGGCGTTCCCGGAAGGCGTGGCGCAAGGGGATGCGAGCGGCCGAGTGGCAGCGTCTCCACTGTCCCTGAGGGCGATGCTCGGCGGACGCGAGGTGGAGAAGATCGACTCCACGGAACTGTGCTATCGAGAGATCGCCGGGGAGCGGCTTTGCCTGGACTACTACCCCGCTCAGGGCGAACATCCGGCACCGTTGGTGGTCGTGGTTCACGGGGGATCCTGGTCTGGAGGTTCGAACAGGGACTTCGTGCCGTTCGATCGCGCGCTCGCGGCCGAGGGGTACGCGGTGGCGGACTTGATCTACCGACTGGCGCCCCGGTGGCGCTATCCCGCGGCCTCGGATGACCTGCGCGCGGCACTCGACTATCTGAGCGCGCATGCCGACTCACTCGGGATCGATGCGACGCGCATCGCGCTGCTCGGCCGCTCCGCCGGCGCGCAGATCGCGATGGACGTTGCCTATCGACGACCGGATCCCCGCGTCCGCGGAGTGATCTCCTTCTACGGTCCGACCGACCTGCACTGGAGCTGGACGCACCCGAAGAATCCGCGGGTGATCGACATCCACGCTGTGTTGACCCGATTCCTGGGTGGCGCCCCGGAGGCATTCGGTCCGCAGTTCGACGCGGCCTCGCCGATCCGCTTCGTATCCCCGGAATCACCGCCGACTCTGATCTTCCATGGATCGCGCGACGAGTTGGTCGATGCGTACCATAGCGAGCAGTTGGCGGCGCGCTTGGGAGCCGTCGGCGCCGCGCATCTCTTCGTCGAGCTACCGTGGGCGACCCATGGCTTTGACTATGTACCGCATGGGCCAGGGGGTCAGATCAGTCGCTACGCAATCGATCGGTTCCTCGCGGCGGTATTGGCGGAACCCGGGCGCTGAACAACCCGGGCGCTGAGCGAGTGCGGGAGGCGTTCGCGGAGTGGCGGCCTGACTCAGGCGGCGCGTTGCGCGGAACGGATCTTCTCGAACTCTTGCCAGAGGATCCGGGCAACCGCCTCCTGCCCAGGATCGGCGGCCATCCGGTTCAGCTCCTCGGGCGTGAGGTAACCGAGCGCGCGTCGGTGCTGTGAGGCGATCAAGGTCGAGCGTCGCCCCATCACCAGCAGATCTTCGAGCGTACGCTGCAGGGCGATGCGGGGCGGGGTCTGGTTCGCGGCGTCGACCGAGTCCCCGATTCGCGCGCCGCCGCCGGGTCGCTGGGTCTCCGCGACGCGATCGAGATGACGCTGCAGCAGTTCGAGCGGCTCGGTGCTCCGGCGGAGTGTCTCGCGGTGCAACATCGGGGGGGGCTCGAGCTTGTCCACTTCGGCGTTGGTCGTGGTGAGGAATGCTCCGGTTTCAAAGGCGGTGCAAAACTCGAGCACCTGATACTCGTGGATCCGATAGGTCACCCCCCCGACGCGGCCATCGCTGGAGGTGAAGCAGTCGATTCGGGTGCGGAGGTTCGGATTTGCCTGGGTGACGGTCAGATCCTCGAGTGAGCCGACGTAGCCCAGGCCGCGACCGGCGAGGAACGCTTCGGTGCGGGTGTACAGCTCTTCACTCAGTTCCGGATAGTCGGAGCGGTCAACCACCTTGAAAACGTGCTCACCGTCGAACATCGCGGTCAGCTCGCGGAAGATTCGCTCCGCGCCTTCACGGCACGACCGGCGGACGAGGTTGCGCACCCAGATCTGGAAAGCAATCAGGCCGAGGAGTATGACGCCGAGAGCCGACGAGGCGATGACCATCCAACTCATGCCGAGAATCCTCCTACGGAATTCTCGGCCGTCGCGGCTTGGTCGTTGAACGGAGAGACCGGCCCGACCGAACTTCGCTAGCGGACGCGAACGATCCGGGTCACCGGGGTACGATTGTGTCGAATGGCCCAGTAGACCCCTGGGGGCACGGCGCGCCCATTCTGATCGCGTCCATCCCACTCGAATCGATCGGCCGGCCCGGGGAACGATTCGATGTGGCGGACCAGCCGACCGTCGCTTGCCACGATGGTCACCTGGGGTTCGTGCGCCGAAGGGCGCATGGCATCCGTCGCGGCAGGCAGGTGGAGACGAACGACCTGCCACGACCGCGACGGATTGGGCCACGCACCACCGAAGCTGGGTGAAGCTGGATTGACGAATTCAGGCTCCGCGGACAGGGTCGCCCGCTCGCCTCGCGCGGCGAAAATCTGCCAGCTGCTGAAGCCCGGACGGCTATCCTGCCACACACCGTAGACTTCATTCGGCCCCCCCAGTGCGATGACTGAGTTACCCGCGAATCCACCGGTGGTGTCGTCATCCATCCGGACGGGCGGCTCGCTCCAGGTCACACCGCCGTCCGGGCTGGAGCGGAAATAGCAGTTCAGGTCATCCTCGAACAACTCGTAGGAGACCAGCACCTCGTTTCCGGAGGCGCACAGCGCGGCCGCCGAGCCGATGCCGCCCTCGGAGGGTTGGTTGACTACCAGGCTTGGCAGCCAGCTCGTACCGTGATCGGTGGAGCGTGAGGAGCGCAACTCGCCGATTCCGGAGGCGTCACTCAGCCATCCGCAGATCAGGTCGCCGTTGTCGAGCAAGGTCAGGGAGCGGGAGCCCGACTCCTGGTATTGATCAGTGACGTCGTTCAGGATCGTTCCCCGCTGCCATGTAGCCCCGCCGTTCTGCGATAGGTAGTGGGCCACGTTGGGCAGGCGATCCTGGGTCGGTGGCCCTTCTTCGTCGTTGGCCACGCAGTGGAGTCGGATCGCGTTCGCCGGGGAAGTACGATCGACCACCAGGCAGGGCACGAACGCCGCCGGATCCAGCCCGAGATTGTCGCTGACCCGCGTCTCGAAGCCCCAGTTCTGTCCCGCGGTGAAGGTCGTCCGCAGATAGATCTGACCGAAGTCCCCATCCCGCCAGTCGGTCCAGGCCACGAACCAGCGCTGCTCGCTGTAGACCGCGATCGACGCGTTCATGAGGTCGAACTCGTTCTCCGGGCTCCCGGACTCGTTGATCTGCTGCGGTATCGACCAGAGCGGACCTCCGGCGGACGGGTCGCGCTTCGAGAGGTAGACGTTGAATTCTCCGGAGCGGTCGTCTTCCCAGACCGCGACCACGTTTCCGGAAGGGAGCAATGCGAGATGCGGGAAACGGCTCGCCGTACCGGTGGTGCGAGCATCGACGACTTCGGGAGAACTCCACGAAACGCCGCCGTCCTGGGTGTGGCTGTAGAAGATATGGAACTCGCCCTGGCTGTCGTCCATCCAGGTAACCCCGGCGAAGCCTCCGGGACCGGATACGACGTCCGGCCAGAGGTGCTGTCCGGCCGCGAGCGGGTGCACGGTCTGATTGGGCGTGAACGTCCAGTCGGCGGCAGCCGTGGGCGCAGCGAAGCCGGTGAGCAGCCACACGGCCACGGGAATGACACAAACCAGCCCAACTCCCCCTGCGAGGAGCTGCGGCCGCCTGGGGGGGACCTCTTGGCGCATACTTGCCTCCTCATTCAGAGCAGGCGAAGTGTAACAAAATTTGTCGGCTGCCCGAAGCGGTTCCTGCGTGAGGGTTTGGCGAGCCTTCGGTCAGTGAGAAGACGCCGCTTGGCTCTTCCCCCGACCCGGCTCCCGTGACTTACGGGGCGGTTGTGACGCCTGCATCCATCCAGGCTCGAATCACCGACCCGGGGGCGAGCGAGGCGTCCCCGGCCTCCGCTGTCTGTCCGTCCACACGCCACCAGACGTAGATTCGGCCGGATTGAGGATCGATCACGGTGAGCCCCCGAGCCGACTGGTCCCGCCCACCCAAAACCCCGCGAACCATCACCCTGCCGCCGTCGTTCTCGATCGGCATCGCCTCGGTCATCGTGGACAGAAACGCCGGAAATCGTTCAGCTAGAAGAACTTGGAGTCGGGAACGGAGTGGCTCGCTCGACCAAAGTCCGACATCGTCGGGATATCGACCGACCAGCGCGCGGAGCCCGATCAACTCCAGCTTCCCCGCTGCCGGCGGAGGGGGCGGATCGTGACGTGGGGTCTCCCGCTCGCCGCAGGAGGACAGGCTGCCACATGCGAAAATCAGCGCGGCCGCAATCAGGCGTCGCTTGAGTCCCATCTGCTTACTCCCCAACAGGTTAACTAGTAAAAAGCTCGACCCGGACGACCCGGCTCAAAAAAGGCGACCGATCCCGGCGAAGCGAGGGCGCGCCAACCGGGCCAATCGGCTACACTGCGTCCGCGAGACGGCCGGATGCCGTCGATCATTTTTCACCTCTTTGGGTGCCGGGTTGCCAAGGACGCGCATCGTGCGATTCCCGGGACAGGAAGGGAAGGGGTTTCGCTTGATGCAGGAGTGCGCCACGACCGCACGATTCCAGCCCGGTCCGCCGCCGAAGTTTGCTCACCCAGGTCCATTTCAGGCCGAACTCAAACGCAGGGTCGACGCATGGTTCGAAGAGACCGGCCGGCGTCGCCGCGATTGTCCCGAGATGTACCTCAAGTCCGCAATCCTGATTGGCGCTTTCATCGCGATCTACGTCGCCCTCGTCTTCTGGGCCCAAACCTGGTGGCAGGTGGTCCCCCTCGCAATCCTGATGGGACTCTCCACCGCCTCGATCGGCTTCAATGTTCAGCACGACGGCGGTCATCAGGCCTACTCGGATCACAAGTGGATCAACCGACTCGCGGCCCTGGCCATGGATGCCATCGGCGCGAGCAGCTATGTCTGGCGCTGGAAGCACGGGGTGTTCCATCACACCTACACCAACATCGCCGGTCATGACTCGGACATCGACCTGGGTCACTGGGGGCGTCTCTCTCCGAATCAGCCCCGTCTGCCGTTCCATCGCTGGCAGCACTGGTATCTCTGGCCGCTCTACGGATTGATGGTGAATCGCTGGGAATTCTGGACCGATTTCGAGAACGTAATCGCCGGCCGGGTGGGAAAGCAGAAGATCCCACGCCCGACTCTGCGTGACACCGCAGTCCTGATCGTGGGCAAGATCTTCTTCTTCACCTTGGCCTTCGGCCTTCCGTTGATGCGCCACCCGCTCTGGGCGGTCTTTTCTGCCTATCTCATCTTCACCATGGTGCTCGGGCTGACCCTGAGCGTGGTGTTCCAGCTCGCTCACTGCGTGCAGGAGGCGGAGTTTCCCCTCCCGAGCCGCGACTCCGGCGACATGGAGAACACCTGGTTCATCCACCAGATCGAGACCACGGTCGACTTCGCCCGGGGCAGCCGCGTCGCATCCTGGCTACTAGGTGGGCTCAACTTCCAGATCGAGCATCACCTCTTCCCCCGGGTTTGCCATGTGAACTACCCGGCGATGTCGAAGGTGGTCGAGCAGACCTGCCGGGAGTTCGGCATCCGCTACACCTCGCACGCTTCCGTCTGGAGCGGGATCCGGTCCCACTACGTCTGGCTTCGCCGGATGGGTCGCGAGGACGCGCCGGCTCACTAGACCCGGATTCTCCACCCGCTCTCCTGAAAAGGCGGGGCCGGTTACCCCACGCAGGGTGGCCAGGCCCCGCCAGTTTTTTTGTCCTCCGGCGGCCTAACTCACGATCGGGGGAATGGCACGCGAAGTGCTGCCCCCCTCGGAGCGGCAGGTGGTTCAAGGAACCCCAGACGGAAGCCGAGAACTGAAGAGGAGATGTGGGCGACGCCGTCCGCCTGAGCGGACAAGCTCGGTCAGGCCCTGATCGACGCGTCACCGATCGTCCGCATAGCGTGGAGGGCGGGTATCGATGAAGGGTGTGATCTTCAATCTGCTCGAACGATTCATCGTCGAGGGGTGGGGAACCGAGATCTACGAACGCGTGCTCGGACAGTGTCCCCTGCAGACGAAGGAGCCGTTCGTCGGTCCCGGTACCTATCCCGACTCCGACCTGATGGCGATCGTGGAGAAGACCTGCGAGACCCTCCAGGTGCCGGTGGCGGACGCCGTGCGAGCCTTTGGGAAATTCTGCTTTCCCCACCTCGTGGCCGGGCACCTGCACTTCCTCGACGGCTACGATCACCCGCGCGACCTGCTGAAGACGGTCGACTCGGTGATCCACGTCGAAGTGCGAAAACTCTATCCCCAGGCAGTGACCCCGGAGTTCTCCCACGAAGAGCTGCCGGGCGGCGCGCTGCTTCTGCGCTACCGGTCACCTCGTCAGCTCTGTGCGTTGGTGGAGGGGTTGATCGATGGTGTGGCGGAACACTATCGCATGCCGATCGACTGCCGGCACGTGACCTGCACCAGAGACGGCGCGGCCGCATGCGAGTTCATGCTCGGGTTCGCGGCGCTGCCGGTGGGGGCACGGTGAACCAAGACTCGGCCAACCCTCTCCAGGCAAGACTCGATCGCGCGGAGCGCAAGATCGCCCTGCTCGAGCGCATGATCGAGGAGAACTCGCGCCAGCTGTTCTTCTCCCACGAGGAAACCAAGCAGGCCCATCGATTTCTCACTGACGTGCAAGACGCCCTTCCTGTCGCCCTGCTCGTGGTTCAAAAGGATGGGCTGATCGCCGCAGCCAACCCGCTCGCCTGTGCCATGACCGACTACCCGCGTGAGCAGTTGCTCGGAGGCAATGTCGATCGCCTCTTTGACCGTGACCTGCTGGATCGCGGCGCCGCCGCCGCCACTCAGCACGAAGCGAACTGGCGGACCGCGACCGATGCGGAGATACCTGTTCTGATGTCGGTCCGGGCCATGCCGAGTGAGGCCGGAGACCGCACCAACTTCGTCTGCATCGGAGTGGACCTGCGAGAGCGTCGGAGGTTGGAGGTGCAACTTCGACTCTCGCAGAAGCTGGAGTCGATCGGTCAGCTCGCCGCGGGAATCGCCCACGAGCTGAACACTCCGATTCAGTTCGTGGGAGACAGCGTACACTTCCTGGCCGAGAGCTACGACGCGATCTGGGGCCTGCTCCAACGCTATCGGGACTATCTCGCCGAATCGAACGAAACCAAGCGCGAGGGGTTGGCCGAGGCGATCGCGGAGCAGGAGACCGAAGCGCAGTATCTGGCAGAGAATGTGCCTCCGGCCATCGAGCGCACCCACAAAGGGATGGAGCGCATTGCGGGGATCGTGCATGCCATGCGCGCCCTATCCCACCCGAGCCAACGCCAGCCGGTTCCAACCGACCTGCACAAGGCGATCGACACCGTACTGATCGTGTCGCGGAACGAGTACAAGTACGTGGCCGACGTCCGCACGGAGTTCGACGACATCGGCGAGATCGAGTGCGTTCCCGACGACCTTCACCAGATCCTGCTGAACCTGGTGGTGAACGCCGCGCACGCCATCGCGGATCACCACGGTCCCAGGGGGACGCGGGGCACGATCGTCATTCGAACGCGTCGCGCCGAAAACCTGGTGGAACTCTCCGTTGCCGACGACGGCTGCGGGATCCCGGAGTCGATACGAGACCGGATCTTCGATGCCTTCTTCACCACCAAGGAGCCGGGGCGTGGTACGGGCCAGGGACTCGCGATCGTCCACGCACTCGTCGCGCGGCATGGCGGGTCGCTCTCCCTCGAGTCGGAAGTCGGCCGGGGCACGACCTTTTTCATCCGCCTACCGCTCGAGGTGCCGCAGGAACGGAGGACCGCCGCATGATCCGCGTGCTCTTCGTGGACGACGAAGTGGAATTGCTGGATGGGCTCCGAAACCGGCTCTGGCGCAAACGTCGGGAGTGGGAGATGTCGTTCGCCCTCGGGGGGCAATCCGCCCTCGAGGTGCTCAAGCGGCAACAGTTCGACATCGTGGTCTCCGACCTCCGGATGCCGCTCATCGACGGCACGATGCTGCTGGAGAGGGTGCGCCGAGACCAGCCCACCGCGATTCGCATCCTCCTTTCCGGAGAGACCAGCTTCGGGGTCACCCGTCACCTGGACGTGGCTCAGCAGATTCTCGGGAAGCCTTGCCCGATCGAGTTGCTCGAAGACACGATCGAGCGCGCCCAGAGGGTTCGCACGACCGTTTCCGACCCGGAAATCCAGCGAAGAGTCGGCGAGGTCGCCGCCATTCCGGCCGTTCCCGAACTGGTGCTCGAACTCGACAACGTCCTCTCGAATCCCAACGGCTCGCTCCGTGACGCGGAGCATGTGATCACGCGCGAACCGGCGTTCGCCACCCGCGTGCTCCAGATCGCGAACTCCGGCTTCTTCGGCGCCCGCCGCGCGACCACCAGCGTGGAAGAGGCGGTCTCCTTGCTCGGCCTGGAGTCACTCAAAGCGGTGGCCCTGACTCACGAACTGAGCCGTCCCTACGGCGGTACCGACGAGACAACCAAGAAAGCGCTGCGTGGCCTGCAGACCCACTCGCTGGCCGTGGCTCGCGCCGCCGCCCAGTTCTTCGACGAGACCCCCCTCTGTCGGAGCGCCTTCGCCGCCGGGCTGCTCCACGAATTGGGTGCGCTCCTCGCCGACCCGGCCTTTCGCGTTCCGGGCTCTCGTGCGGGCGGCGCTGACCGAATCGCTCCGGACGGATCACCCGGTTTGACATCTGGAAACCAGGGTCTCGAGGTGGTCGGCGCGTACGCAGTGGCCATCTGGGGGCTCCCCTTCGCCCTGGTCGAGGCGGTTCTCTACCACCGCGAGCCATGGTGCGCCACCCAGACCCGATTCGACCTCCCGGCCGCGATTTATGTTGCGAACCACCTGGTCACTCCGCGGTTTCCCAGCCCGTCGCCTGATCCGCGCGACTCCGTGGATCTCGATCTGGAGTTCCTCGAGA
Organism: Candidatus Eiseniibacteriota bacterium; assembly: GCA_016712505.1. Taxonomy (GTDB): domain Bacteria; phylum Eisenbacteria; class RBG-16-71-46; order CAIMUX01; family CAIMUX01; genus JADJQY01. The sequence goes on from JADJQY010000001.1 coordinate 196,065, forward strand.
AGATCGGGGTCGCGCGCTCGCTACCGATCTGGACCGCTCTGGTCCAAGACCTGGAACCCGGCGACCGCAAGGCGGCCTAGGGCGGAAAGATCCATGGACGCGATCAAGGTGCTGTGTGTCGATGATGAGCCGGAGGTCCTGGTTGGGTTGAAACTCAACCTGCGTCGCGGCTTTCAGGTCGAGACCGCAACCAACGCGGTCGAGGCTCTGAAGAAGTTGGGAGAGCTGGGCCCGTTCGCAGTGGTGGTTACGGACATGAGAATGCCCGGGGTCGACGGCGCGACGTTTCTCTCTCACGTACGCGAGCGGTACCCGGACACGACTCGGATCGTGCTCACCGGATACGCCGAGGTGGGTGCCGCAATTGCTGCCGTGAACGACGGCCAGATCTACCGGTTCCTGACCAAGCCCTGCACGCCGGCGAACTTCGTGCGCGCGGTTTCTGAGGGCGCAGAGATCTACGCCCTGAGGCAGGCCGAGCGGACCTTGCTCGAGCGCACCCTGCACGGCTCGATCTCCGCCCTGTGCGAGGTGCTGAGCCTCGTCGACCCGGTCGCCTTCGGCCGTGCAACCCGCATCCGAAAGTTGAGCTCTGATCTACTCAAGCGGCTGGGAGTTCGCGAGCGTTGGCCGGCGGAGTTGGCCGCGCTCCTCTCCCAGGTAGCCTTCGTGACCCTGCCGGAAGCGACCGCGAGTAAGGTCTACTTCGGGCAGGCGCTCGACCCCGGAGAGCAGGAGCTGGTTGACCGACTGCCACAGATTGCCGCCGACATCCTGGGAAACATCCCCAGGCTCGAACCGGTGATCGCAGTGATCCGCCGGAGCCGCGATCCGAGGCCGGCCGCGCCGATCAACCTCTGCATCAGTGCGATCGACGTTGCCTCGGCCTTCGACGTGCTCGAGGCCCAGGGTCGTCAGCCCAGCCTGGCAGTGGACGAGCTTCGCCTGGCCAAGAAATACGACAAGGCGATGCTCGATGCGCTCGCGACCCTGGTCGGTGAGCTGAGTGACGGTCCCAAGCCCCGCCTGGTGCACCTCCGGGATGTCCGCCCGGGCATGACCTTCGCCGACGATGTCCGCACCACCGCCGGTTTGGTGTTGGTCGCTCGTGGCTTCGTCGTCAACGAGGCATTCATCGAGCGGATCCGGCTGTTCCGCTCCGATCTGGTCGAGGACCTGGTGAAGGTCTTCGATGTCGGCATGGAGTCCGAGAAGGAGGCAGCATGAAGCCCAAGGTTCTATTCGTCGACGACGATGCGGACCTGCTGGCTGGCATCCAGATGGGATTGTCCCACCAACCCTACGACGTCTTGACCGCGACTTCCGCCGAGGAGGGACTCCGGCTGCTAGCGGCTCAGGACATCGCCTTCGTCGTCTCCGATGATCGGATGCCGGGCATGCGCGGGGTAGACTTCCTCACCGCGGTCGCCCGCCTCCATCCCAATACCATGACCATGCTCCTTACCGGATACGGTGATCTCGAAACCGCCATGCGAGCGATCAACGAAGGGCACGTCTACCGCTTCATGCTGAAGCCCTGTCGCGTCCCTGAGTTGCGCCAGGTGGTCAGTGATGCTCTTCAGATTCGCCGCCTGGTCGACGCCAGCACCCAACTCGTGCTCCAAACCCGGCGGGAGCGCGCGGGTCTCGAGGCACTGGAGCGGCAGCACCCCGGCATCACTCAAGTGGATCGCACCGAGGACGGTGCGGTGATCATCGATGGTCCGGACGGAGAGGTCGGCACCGACGGGGTCGCGGCGGCTCCGAAAGGGATCGCCGAGCTGATTCGTGAGATCGAGCAGCTGGTAGAAACCAGCCGGAAGACCCGTCGGGGAGAAGCGGCGTGAGGTCGCGCGTCCTGTTCGTCGATGACGAGCCCGACTTCCTTGCCGCCGTGCGAACGGAACTCCGCCGTGAGTACGAGGTGCACGTCGCTGGTTCGGGCGAGGAAGGGCTGGCCGCGCTTCAAGCGCACGGACCGTTCGATGTCGTGATCTCGGACATGCGCATGCCCGGGATGGACGGGGCGGAGTTTCTTCGTCGGAGCGTTCGGATCGCTCCGGACAGCGTCCGGATCCTGCTCACCGGACACAGCGACCAGGAGTCGGCCATCGGGGCGGTGAACGAGGGCAGGATCTCGAAGTACCTGACCAAGCCGCTCCCGGCCTCGCGCCTGCGCGGAGAGCTGCGCGAAGCAGTGCTCGAGTATCGTCGGCGGTGTCAGTTGACGGAGTACTCGGCCCATTTGCTCGGCGAGATCCAGGCCGTGCAGCGGCTGCAACGAGAGATCCTGGACAACGTGTCCCACGAGCTGAGGACTCCGCTGACCATCATCCGGGGATCGTGCGAACTCCTTCAGACTTCCGCGTTCGGAGCGATCAGCGAACCACAGTCAGAACTTCTTCAGGCGATCGACGAGGCGTCGCTGCGCCTCGGGCGTCTGATCGAGTCCTCGCTCGAGGGCTCTCCCTTCGCGGAGTCGGCGGACCCTCCGCCCGATACCAGCATTTCTTACTCCGGTCTGGTGCGCGCGCTCAAGAGTGCCTGCGCCGACGTGAGCCCGATCGATGGGGTGACTTTTCGGTGGGAGGTTCGACCCGCACCCGAGGAGGTGATCACGACCAATCTCGTGCTTCTCGCGGTCGTTGCCCGCAACCTCATCGAGAATGCGTGCAAGTTCACCCAGCAGGGATCGGTGGCGGCTGTGGTGGAGCTCGACTCGGGAGAGCTGCGTCTGTCGGTGGAGGACACCGGGATCGGCATTCCCACCACCGCACGGGAACGGGTCTTCGATCGCTTCCGCCAGTCGGACTCCCTGTCGACGTCGCGCTTCTGCGGCGGCGGCCTCGGACTTTACGTCGTGCGGCAGGCAGTGGATCGCCTTGGAGGGACGATCGCGGTCGAGAGCGGGACCGACCGCGGGACCTGTTTTCGGCTCTCCATTCCGCTGACGCGGGCCGCGGCCGCAGCTTGATCCTCCCGGATCCTGCCTAATCCCGCCCCGGAATCTCGTTGTACCACGCCCGACCGTCCGCCTGGATCAGACGATCACCCTCCAATGGTCCCCACGATCCCGCAGGATACAGGGTGACCGGAACGCCCGGATTCGCCTTCCAATGTTCGAGCATCGGGGTGACGACCCTCCAAGCATAGTCGACCTCATCCTCGCGAGCGAAAAGGGTCGAATCGCCGTGCATTGCATCGAGCAGCAGCCGCTCGTAAGCCTCCGGAGGTCCCTGGTCGAACGTGGTGGAGTAGCGGAACTGCAGTTCAACCGGATCGATCTCTACCCGACCTCCCGGTCGCTTCGATCCGACCCGAAGCCAGATTCCTTCGTCGGGCTGAATCTGCAGCAAGAGAAGATTCGGCTCCGGCGCGCGGGCCTGCCGGAACAGGGTGAGCGGTGGACGGCGGAAGTGGATTGCGATCGAGGTCGTCCTTCCGGCCAGACGCTTGCCCGCCCGAAGGTAGAACGGCACGCCAGCCCAGCGCCAGTTGTCCAGGAACACGCGGAAGGCAACGTAGGTGTCGGTGTTGGAGTGCGGGTCGACGCTCGGCTCGTCGCGGTAGGCGGGAACTCGCGCGCCGGCGATGTCGCCTCCGACGTACTGCCCTCGCACGATGCTGTTGGCCAGGTCCTCTGCGCCGAAGGGACGCAGCGCCATGAGAACTTTCACTTTCTCGTTCCGCACCTGTTCGGCGTCGAATCGGATCGGCGGCTCCATACCGACCAGGCAGAGGAGTTGCAGCATGTGGTTCTGCACGATGTCCCGGAGAATCCCCGCCTCGTCGAAGTATCCGCCTCGTCCTTCAACCCCCAGCGTCTCGGCCACGGTGATCTGGACGTGGTCAATGTAGCGCCGGTTCCAGAGCGGCTCGAAGATTCCGTTGGCCAGACGGAAGACGAGGATGTTCTGGACCGTCTCCTTCCCGAGGTAGTGGTCGATCCGGTAGACCTGCTTCTCTTCGAAGGTCCGGTGCACCTGCGCGTTCAGGACGCGACCTGACTCCGCGTCGTGCCCGAACGGCTTCTCGATGACGATGCGGATGCGGTCCGCCTGATCCCGCGGCGAGAGCCCTGCCGCCGCGAGGTGTTCCAGTACGACCGGGAACTCCGAGGGCGGGATTGCCAGGTAGTAGAGGCGCACGGGATCCTTGACCCCGGCCGCGGACTCGACCTCATCCAGCTTGGTCTTGAGCCACTTGTAGGTCTCTACGTTGGCAAAGTCGCCGCAGACATAGAAGGTGCGAGAGAGGAACTCGTCGAGCTGCGCGCGATCCGGCGATCCGGCCCGCGAGAAGCTGCTGACCGCCTCACCCATGTCGCCACGAAACTCCTCGTCGGTCTTCTCCCGACGCGCCACGCCGACCAGCGAGAACCGCGAAGGTAGATGCCCCTCGCGCTTCAGCATGAAGAGGGCCGGAACGAGCTTCCGCTTGGTGAGATCTCCGCTAGCGCCGAAGATCACCACGGTCGCGGGCGTGTCGTGCTGCGTCATGAGAGTCCTTTCCTCCTCCGCCCATGGGCGGTCCGCGCCGCCGGCGACGCCCGGCCGGCCGGAGGACGTCGAAGGGGGCGTTCCTTTCCTCCTTCTATCGGCGGATCAACCGGCGGTCCGCAGCATCGATCGCCAAATCTGGGGCAATGGGCGCAGGGAAAAAGTTGCCGGTCGAGTCAGCCCCAATCTTGCGGCAACTCCCCCGCCCTGACCAGCGGGGAATATCGGGCGGGTTCAGCGAAGCGCTCGCTGCCTCGGGAGGTGTGCTGCCGGCATCACCCGCGAGGACGGCCCGCATACCACGATCGCACGAGCGGACGCGCCCCGAGCTCCGACACCAGATTGGCCGGCTGCGGCACGCGCCAGAGCGCGAGGTCGGCGCACGCGCCCACCTCGAGCCGCCCGCAGTCCGGGAGGCGCAACGCCCGGGCAGCTTCGCGCGTGACCCCCGCGAGCGCCTCCTGCGGAGTGAGGCGGAAGAGCGTGCTCGCCATGTTGGCGGCCAACAACAACGACGTAAGAGGAGATGTGCCTGGATTGCTGTCGGTCGCGACGGCCATCGGCACACCGGCGACGCGCAGCGCCTCGATCGGGGGTACGCGGGTTTCGCGCAGGACGTAGAATGCGCCCGGCAACAACACCGCGACCGCTCCGGCCTTTCGCATCGCCTCGATTCCGGTCGCGGAGAGCCATTCGAGGTGATCGGCCGACATCCCTTGGTGACGAGCGACCAGTGCGGCTCCCTCCTGGTTGGAGAGCTGCTCGGCATGCAGTTTCACCGGCAGTTGCAGTCGACCCGCGGCCGCGAACAGCTTCTCCACTTGGTCGGGAGAAAAGGCGATCGACTCACAGAACGCATCGACTGCGTCGACCAGCCCTTCAGCCTGCAACTCCGGAAGGACGCTCACGCACAGATGCTCGATGTAGTCATCGGCCCGGCCTTCGTACTCCGGGGGAACTGCGTGGGCTCCCAGAAACGTGGTGACCACCCGCACCGGCCGGATGGCCGCCAGGCGGCGGGCCGCGCGGAGCATGCGTCGCTCCGGTTCCAGATCGAGGCCGTATCCTGACTTGATCTCGATCGTGGTCACGCCCTCGGCCAGCAGTGCATCCAGGCGGGGAAGGGCAGCATCGATCAGCTCCTGCTCCGAAGCGGCGCGGGTCGCACGCACGGTGCTCCGGATCCCGCCGCCCCGCCTGGCGATCGACTCGTAGCTCTCGCCATTGAGGCGCGCCTCGAACTCCCCGGCGCGAGAGCCGGCATAGACGAGGTGCGTATGGCAGTCGATCAGGCCGGGCGTGAGCCACCCGCCCCCGCCATCGACCGGGGCCAACGAGCGAAACATCTCCGGCAGATCCGCTTCCCGGCCGAGCCAGGCGATGCGTCCGTCCCTCTCGGCGATGGCGCCCTCCGGCATATCGCCGTATCCGTCTCCCACGAACCTCGCGAGGTGCGCGTTTGTGATCAGGCCGTCGCTCAGAAGCTCATCCTCCCTCTCCCACGCTTCGGTTCTGCCCTACCTGGCCGGCTGCCTCCGGTTCGTTCCCTCTCAGCACCTTGCCCATCATTGGGAGAAAGAGAAGTCCGATCAAGCCCACCAGGCAATCCACCCCCAGCGTCGTCGGATACCCCCAGCGCGTCAAGGCCGCTCCCTGCCAGGTCGAAGAGTAGGACGTGGTGAGATTGCAGAGTGCCATATAGGCGGTAAACTGCGTTCCCGCGACCGCAGGAGTCGTGACGTCCATGAAGATCGCTGTCCCCACCCCGTAGTAGAGACCTTGGAACACGGAGTAGACCACAACCGCTGCGAAAAAGAAGCGCACCAGTTCACGCGAGGGGATGGGCCGATCCGGGAGGTCGGGAGCCACCGGTAGGATCCAGTGGTGCTGGTGCATCGCGACTGCCAGCGCGATGGTCGGCAATGTCGTCCCGGCGATGAAGATGGCCAGCGATCGGCGACGCCCGAATCGATCCGAGACCCAGCCACCCACCACGCACAGGCTGGCAGTGACTACCGTGCAGACCAGGGTGAGCACGCCGATGGCACGGTCATCGAGGCCGAGTTCGACCGCAAGATTCGACTGCAGCGACAAGCTCAACGCGTAGGCGCCCATCGGCAGCGCCGCGACGAAGATCGCGAAGAATGCGGCTCGACTCGAAATGAAGGCCCGTCCCGCGTCCCGAGCGAACGCACCCAACTCGCGAGCAATCGCGGCCAGCGGAGACCCAGGACCTCGGAGCCTGGGAGACGATTTCGGCTCAACCATCGGAACCGCCACTACCAACGTGATCAGGGAGATCACCAGCGCCACGATCCAGAATGTGGCTTGAAACCCGATGACCGAGGTGAGGAAGAGCACACCGGCCCCACCGATTCCGATGCCGAGATAGCTGCCGCCGAACATGAGTCCATTGGCGATCCCGGCTTGATCGGCCCGAAGTACGTTCACCGCGAGTGCATCGATGGCCACATCCTGGGTCGCGGCGAACAGGTTGTTCAGAAACATCAGCGAGGTAAAGAGGCCAAGTTGCGATCGGAAGTCGAGTGGCGAAGCGATCAGAAGCGTCGCTACCATCAACGCCTGGGTTCCAATGATCCAGGCCCGTCTCCGGCCCCACCGATCGCTCGAGAGAACATCGACGAACGGGCCGTACGCCCACTTGATCCCCCAGGGGAGATAGAGCGCTCCGACGAACGCGCCGATCGCCGCGGGGTCGAGCCCCTGTCGTCGCATCTGCGTGGCGATTGCGGTCCCGGTGAAGCCGGACGGGATCCCCTCGGCGACATACAGCAGAAAGAACGCCAGCAGTCTTCCCCGTGGGGTCGCGAGTAGGTCAGGGAGTTTCACGCGAGCGAGGATAGACGTCAGATCGGCCAATCACAGCAACGAATCTCCGAAGCGGCACCGGGCATCCGAAGTCGACACGGGCGGGGCGGGACGAGGCGAGGCGGCCAGTGGGCGGGAGGGCCAAGAGGAACATCGACAGCCGAGGCGAGGCGGGACGAGGCGAGGCGGGACGAGGCGAGGCGCTAGTGCGCGGGCCCCGGGGGATCGGGAGGGGGCTGGTGCGCAGGGCTGGTGCGCAGGGCTGGAGCGCGGGCGTGGTCTGTGGCGGTGCGTGATGGACCTCGTCGTGCGCCGGCCCTTCCGGAATTCGCGAAACGAGCGCTAGTCGCCGCGCCCCACGGCTCGCATGAACGCGTCCAGCTTGAACGGGTCGAGACGCCCCTCACTTCGGACACCGGAACAGAGGTCGATCCCGAATGGCTGCACCGCGTCGATCGCCGCCACGACGTTCTCCGCGGTGAGACCTCCGGCGAGAATGACCGGAACGGGGACCGAGTCCCGTTTGTCCACGTGGATCACCTGCACGATTCCGATCCCCGGGAGCGCGTCACGTAGGGTTGCCAGTTCCGAGTGCGGAACATGGTCGACCAGTTGCAGGGTTGTGGTCCGACAGCGTCTCTGTTGCTCCGGGATCCCACGGGCGGTCTGTCTGGCGGTCAGGAGAAACGTGGCGGTCGGGGGAGCCGTTTGGGATGCAATGAGCGCAATCATCTCTTCGGAAATGACCCCGGGACCGCTCGGCATCTCCGAGACCAGCCCGAGTGCCGCGGCACCCATCTCGATCGCCGTGCGCGCCTCCTCCGGGCTTCCAATGCAGCAGATCTTCACACGGGGAATCATCGCCTGGGGCACCTTCCGTTCCGTCACGGCACCCGGGCAACGAAACGAGCACCGATCAGCGGCCGCAAATGCCCCTCGGCCGCGTCGACCTCGCGCCGCTGCTCCTCGTGTGCAAGGCTTGCTCCGCCCGCCGTTTGTTCCAACCCGTCGAGCAGGTACCGGAAGAGGTAGGGAACGCGCGCTTGACGGACGTCGACAAAGTTCGCCTCCACGGCTTCTCGCATCGCCCGGGCGTCGTGCAGTGCAGGCTCGTGATCGTGCTCCCGCCGCCACTCGCCAAGGGGCGATGGGCTGGACATTAGCGCCTCCAGGAATCGATCGGGGCGGAACTCGCCTCTGACTTCACGCGATCGCGCTCGCTCGGCCAGCCAGGCTGCCCACGAGTGGTCCACGTCCTCGAGAGCGAGGTCTTCCACGACCAGACTTCCCCGCGGCCGCAGCAGCTCCCGCGCCCGACGCACACCCCCCTCCACGGCGGAGATGTGGTGCAGCGAACGGGTGAAGAGAATGAGGTCGAACCGCGTTGCGGTAGGCAGATCGAGGTTTGGCCACTCCGCGCACTCCGCGGCAAGCCCCCGGGCCCGAGCGAGGTCCACCGCCGACGGCTCCGAATCGACCCCCAAGAGCCGGAACCCTTGGTCGACCAGCAATTCCGCCAGGCGGCCATCGCCACATCCGACCTCGAGGATGTACGGCGGGTCGGTCGCGATCGGCTCGCCGGGATTGTCGCCCGCGCATCTGTTCACGAATTCGAGAGTGCTCCGAATGGCAACGTCGTTGGGAGAGGATGCCGGAAGAACCGTGCGCGGCTCCCGCAAGCATTCCGGTGAGGCGAGTCGCCGCGCAGAGGCATCCGCTTGCTGCGGGTCGCGATCACGATCCGGCGGACGCTTCACTTTTCGTCTTCCGATTCGAAGGTGAACAGAATCGCCCGGTCGCTCGGCTCCCTACCTCCGATGGACTGATACAACCCACGGGCAGCGCTGTTCGACGCTTCGGTCAGCACCCAGGCCTCACCGCAGCCGAGCCATCTGCCGTGCTCCAGTAGGGCCCGAACGAGCTTGGTTCCGACCTGCCGGCGCCAGTAGCCGGGGGCGACCCCGACCTCGTTGATCCAGAGTTCCGGCCGCGGCTTGTCCGGATGGAAGTAGTGAACGCCGGAGGCGAATCCGATCACGACTCCATCCGATACGGCGATCATCAGGTGATAGCATTCCCGTCGGAGGTACTCGCGCGCCGCGTTGAGATCGATCTCGCGATCAAAGACCTCCGGAGCAACATTGTTGAGCATCTTCTCATCACCGGGCTCCAGGAGGAGGATCTCACACCGGAGTGCCTCCCGCTTGGCCGGCTCCCCTGCCCCCACGGAATGCTCCAGGCTCCCCGTTTCCCCGCTCGCTTCCTCCGACCCACCCGGCGTCGTAGTCGGGAACGGCAAATCCTCCATCTCGAGGTTCTCCGCCATCCGCTCCAGAACGCGAATCGCGGTCGAGTACTCCGCCTCGCTCACCCCGGATACCGCGCGTCGACGGACCCTGCGTTGCCGCGATAGTGCCCGCTCGTAGACCTCTCCCCCTTCACCCGTGAGGCGAACCTGCGGGTCTGGCCCGGGAACGCGATCCACGAGTCCACGATCGACCAGGCCGGACAGGACCCGCTCGGTCTCGGTGCGGTCGCAGAACGGAACCATGGTCTTGTGCAGCTCGCGGATCGAAACCGCCTCCGACTCGCTGATCGTGTTCAGAATCTGCCAACCGGTGCGCGTCAGGCCGCTCCGCTCCTGGGCATGGTCGATGTGTTGGGTCAGTAGCCGATCGACCTTGCGGAGCCAATGGCCGATTGGCAGATGGGGGTGATTGGAGTCTGTCACGGTCGGTCTGCTCCCTGGGTCACAGTGGTCTCGCCACGCGCACCATCGGGCACGGTCTCAGACCGTCCGGGGAGGGCGCTACGAGGTGTGAATTCGATGCTTCGCGATCGCATGCGCGGATTCAATGAACCGGCCATTTTGGCCCGAGTCGGTCGCTCCGGGCAACTACCCAGCGGCCGCGGCGCGGACGGCCAGGGGGATCAACTCGTCCCGGGACGAGTTCCCACCCGAGCTCACGCGCACGCACGCGCATCCACCCCGGGGGTTTCGGGTCCGTTCGGGTCCGTTCGGATCCGTTCGGGTCCACCCGGGGGCGTCCGGGGTCGCCCGGGGCCGCCCGGGTTCGCCCGGGTCCGCCAGATTTGTTCCGGCTCTCAGCAGGCACCTGTTCAGTTCTCCCGAAACCGGCCCGTTTTTCGCTGCCACTTCGATGGGGCGGCGCTCCCCGGACAAGGTGTCCGGAGCAACGCACCACTGACCCCGCGGCGCGGGCGGCGCGGGCCGCCCGGTTCTGACGGAGACCCTCGAGATGAACGGTGCACAGCCTCACTACCCGGAGCAGAGTCGGCAGAGCCGCCCTGCCGGCCTCCCGGAGGGGCCAGCAGGCGCGCGACCGGGCAGGAAGGCGGCCGACCAGGAGCCAACCGGTTCTGCGGGGCCGCAGGACGATGTCGAGGCGAAGCTCCGCACCTACGTCGACAGCCTGCAGTCGATTCCCGATCGCGATCTGATCGGAACCCTCAAGCGGACACGCGGTCGGGAACGGGGGGCGACCGCGGCAATTCTCTCCCATCTCGGAGAGATCGAGCGGCGAAACCTCTATCTCGCCTCCGGATTCGCCAGCATGGTACTCTACTGCACGATGTCGCTCAACTACTCTGAGCACTCGGCCTACAATCGGATCGCTGCAGCTCGCGCCGCGCGGCGCTTTCCGCGGGTTCTCTGTCTGATTGCAAACGGTCAACTCCACCTCACCGCGGTCAAGCTGCTGGCACCACTACTCACGGAGGAGAATCACGAGGAACTCCTGGCCAGCGCGCGGAACCGCAGCCGGCGGGAAGTCGAGGATCTCGTTGCCCGCCTGCGCCCTCGCTCGGCCGCCATTCAGATGATCCGCCGGCTTCCTTACGTCTCCGTTGAGCCGGCGGCGCCGCGCTCGCACGAAGGGCCAGGTGCGACGATCTCCACCCCGGTCGATGTCGCGGATCGCCCATTCGGCGGCCCTCCTCCCGATGACACCGACAGATTCACGGCCGTTGCTACGGGCCGCGCCGGACCTCTCCGGCCTGAATCGCTGGCCACGCCGCCAGGGAGGGGGGCGCATCAGGTGCTCCCCGCGGAGACCGGATCTTCCCTTGATCGGGGGTTGGCCCCGGGCTGGATCGGTGGAGAGATGGGTGGGGAAATCGGAGGAGAAATCGACGGGAAGACCGGTGAGGAGGCCCGTCAGGAGGCGGGATACCGGGTCATGTCAAACGAGCCGGATTCAACCCCGGACGACACCGTGGGCTTCGCCTCGCGCGCGGTCCGTAGCGTCGCGACGAATCGCACCGACGCCCTGGCGCACGACCTCTACCGCGTGCAGTTCACCGCCTCCGGCGAGATGCACGAGCGCCTGCGTCATGCCCAGGCGCTGCTCCGCCACAAGTTCCCCACGGGCGACATCGCGAGCATTCTGGATCTGGCGCTCCGACTGCTCATTTCCAAGGTCGAGGCGCGCAAGTTCGGTCGCGCTCTCGCGCGCGATCGGTCGTTCGAACTGACTCGTCCCGAGACGAGTTCGGGTCCCGTGCTTCCAGCGGGAACGGTTCGCCGACCTCCGGCTGATGCCGGCCCATTTCCCGTTCCGCTCGCGGACGGGGATGCTCCGGTCCCGCACCGCGTCGTACATCTTGCCAATCACGTGGTGCGGGGCACGAATCTCGCCGCGCGGGGGGAGGAACCGGTGTCCCGGTACCTTCCGCTCTCTCTGCGCAGGGAGGTTTGGAAACGTGACGGCGCGCGTTGCGCGTTCGTCAGCCAGGACGGGACTCGGTGTGCCTCCGCCTCGATGCTCGAGTTCCACCACGTCGATCCATTCGCCTGCGGGGGGCCGAGCACGATCTCCAATGTCGAACTCCGATGCCGACCCCACAACCAATACGAGGCGCGCCTCGCTTTCGGCGCTGACCGCATCGAGAAGCAGCTCGCCTCCCGGCGCGTCGGTGGCGGAAAGAACGCACCAAGATCGCGACCCAGGCTCTGGGATCAGGGCTCCGATCTGGGCTCGGCTTCCAGCCTCGGCTCTTCAACAGGGCTGCGCTCCGACGCGTCGGTCGGAGACAACTCCCAGGGCGCCAGGTCGCACGCGCACAGCACGCCGACGCCCCCCTCGAACCATGCTCCTGGGTAGGCGAAATGGCGGGTGAGTTCGACGAATCCGAGCTTCTCGTGCAGCGCTATGCTGACCTGGTTTGTCGCGTTGGCAAAGTAGTACGCCATCTCATCGCGCAGCGCCAGGTCACGCAGACGTGCCTCGGTGAGGAGACGACCGACCCCTTGACGCCGATGGTCGGGACGAACCACGAGACCGCTGAGATACCAGCCGTATGCCACTGGCGCTCGGGGCGCGGGATGATCGTCCGGCCAGCGCGAGAGCAGGGTGCACTTGCCGTAGCCGAGAAGTGTCGATGCGCTCTCCGCCACGAAGATGGTCGCCAGAACTGCCCGGTCCTCACCTCGCAGCAGCCTTTCGAACGACTCTCGCCAGGGAGCGACCTTCGTGCCCTCCCGCTCGGCGGCGATCTCGGCCAGCGAGGCGAGATCGGCCATCATGGCCGGGCGCACCCGGACGGGGTTCAACCGATCGACCCTCCGGTGGGAGTCCGACCGATCATCGAACGAGGCGAAGCGGGCCACGGCGTCCCCTAGTTCAGCAGTGTGGAGGGGGTCGCTCCCGGAATCAAGACGAGGGCGTCATACCCCCAGATCAGCAGATCCAGGCCACGATCAACATCCCCCAGTTCTCGCAGCTTCCTTCGCACAGACGTCAGATCGATGACCGTCCACTCGTCCTGGCGTGCCGAAGCGACCAGCGGGCGCGCATCGACCAGCCTCGCAAATCCCGCGACCAGATCGTACGGCTCAGCCTTGACCGAAGGGTCTCTCGTGAACGCCCGATACGAGTTGGACGCCCCGCTGACCGGCAGAATCAGTAGGTGGAAGGAGTCGCCCCCGCGGGCGTCCGCGAGCTCGGTCAGATGATTTCCCAGATCGTAGACGCCGATCAAGCTGCGACCCCTCATTGCGTGGTTCGCTCCGAACTTGAACATCACGCGAGCAGCGCTTCCATTCGGCAACTCTTCGTGCAACCGACGCTTCATGAGGAGGGAGCGGGCGCGATTAGCCGCGCTCCCCTCGTTCCGGCTGTCCTTCCCATAGATGTCCCAGCTCGCCCGAAGCTCGCTCAGCAATCGTCTGGCCTCGAGCGATTCGCGGGCGAAACCGCGCTCCAGACGCTCGAAATCCCGAGCCGTCATGCTGAGAAGGTAGATCCGGGACGGATCGGAGCGGACGACCACTTCCCGGTCCGCCTCCCGCGCCCGCTCCCGATACTCCTCGGCAAGTTGCTTTGCCTCAGCCCCAGCCGCCAGCTCGGACAGTCGGGTGAAATAGTAGGGCGTGCCGAAGATGAATTCCTGATCCAGCCCCCAGAACGCCATTCCGCTGCGGTGCACCCGTTCGAGCAGTTCCACCTCCTCCGCCCAGTTGAAGAACGGAAACGTCCATGGGTACTCCTGATCGAACCGGCGGAAGGCCGCGCTCGGATCCGGCTCGCGCAGGAGCGTGCCCATGGCACGCGCTGCTTCCGAGCCGCATTCGATCGCGAGCGCCGTGAACCCCGCCGCGGAGAGCGATTCGGCCAACTCGGCGCAGAATTGAGGGATCTCTGCGATGCCGTGGTCCTCTCCAATGAGCACGAACTCGGCCTTGCGAGCGCGCTCGAGCAAGAACGCGGCGCCGGGGCCAGTGATCCCAGCCCGACTGCAGCTCATCCCCATCGCTCGCCGTCGCAGCTCTACGGTCAGCGAATCGAGCTGCGGCGGCAGGGTCGACGGTGCCCTTGGCGCCAACGCTGACGCGGGTGCGGGTGCGGGCGCGGGTGCAGGTGCGGGTGCGGGTGCGGACGCGGGTGCAGGTGCAGGTGCAGGTGCAGGTGCAGGTGCAGGTGCGGGTGCGGGTGCAGGTGCAGGTGCAGGTGCAGGTGCAGGTGCAGGTGCAGGTGCAGGTGCAGGTGCAGGTGCAGGTGCAGGTGCAGGTGCAGGTGCGGGCGCGGGAGGAGGGGGCTGGTGTGAATCCGGCGGCAAAGCCGCAGTCGACCCCAGTGCACTTCCGATCCACATCAGCAGCGGCAGCCAGCACAGCCCCGGCAGCCGCCAACACCGTGGGTCGTCAGAGCGACCGGTCCGAAAGGTACGCACTTCTCCTCCGATACACGATTTGTCCCGCGAGTTTCTGGCTGACAGGCCCGGATCGACCGACGTTCGCTCAGTTGCAACCCGGAGCACTACGAGACGGCCCCAGGAGGAGTTCGAGAGATACTCGCCGCCCGGGCAAGTTCTCGGTGGGCAGAACGAAGAACTCGCATTGCTGAGCGTCCGAGGATCAGGGCGAGACCCGCCGCCACCACCAGATCGGGCCATCCTCGGCCCGTCCCCCAGACGGCTCCCGCCGCGATCAGCACTGCGAGATTCGACACGAGATCGTTCCGCGAGCACTCCCAGACCGACGCCATGTTGATATCCTCGTCGCGGTGGCGAGAGAGCAGGTAGAGGCAAGCGCCGTTCGCGGCCAGGCCAGCCAAGGCGAAGCCACCCATCACCCCGAAGATCGGCACGGTCGGGTGGACCAGTCGATGGACGACCTGGGCGCCCACACCGATCGCGCCGAGGAGGATCAGTCCCCCCTTCCAGAGGGCGACGCGGCTCTTGATCACGCTCCCGCGCGTCACCGCGAAGAGGCTCAGTCCGTAGGTGATCGCGTCCCCGAGATTGTCCAGGCAGTCCGACAGGAGCGACGAGGACCGCGAGAAGAGCGCCGACGCCGCAATGACCAGGAACATCACTGCGTTGATCGCAAGTACCCACCAGAGGGTTCGACGCTGCCTGGATTGCCGCCCGTCGAGCCCGCACCCCGCATCGCAACAGTCGGCCACCTACGTGCCGCCCCGAAGCTGCACCAGATCCCATTTGTTCCCGTAGAGATCCAGGAACACGACAACCGTACCGTACTCCTCCTCACGCGGCTCTTCGATGAAGCGAACCCCGGAATCGCGCAGATGACGGTAGTCGCCCCAGAAGTCCTCCGTACGGAGAAACATGAATACACGCCCTCCGGTCTGGTTTCCGATGCGGCTTTCCTGTTCCGGACTGGTGGCGCGGGCCAGCACCAGACCCGCCCCCGCATCCGGAGCGACGACCACCCATCGCTTCCCTCCCGCCATCGACCGGTCCTCCACGAGGCGGAAACGCAGGACCTGGGTGAAGAAGTCGATCGCCTCGTCGTACTCGCGCACGATCAAGGCCACGAACGGAATCGTATGAGTCACTGGTCCCCCCACGCCAGGCGCCCGCCTTCCGGCCGAGCTGGTTCCCGGTTTTCCGGCCGAGCTGGTTGCTGGGTTTCCCGCCGAGCTGTCGCGGCCAGATCCCGGCACCAGAGCACCTGCACTTCGTCCGGCAGATTCGGATAGACGTGCTCCGACACTCGCAGGAGCTCATAACCCGAATGCGCATAGAACCGACACGCGGGCACATTCAGCGTCTGCGTTTCAACCTTCAGGTGTCGGCACTCACGCCTCGCCGCCCACCGCTCCGCCGCGCGGAGCAACTGCGTCCCAACTCCCCGCCCGCGCAGTTCCGGAACGACACGCAGGTCCCAGAGCACCGCCAGATCGTCGCGCCCTTCCAGCAGGTCGATCGCGAGCACCCCTTGGACGATCAACGCACTGCCGAGCCGACGCCCTTCCGACCAGGCGGAGATCAACCCCCAACCGGATAGCTCAAACTCTGCGCTCCAGTCCACCGGGTGGTTGCCCGGAATCGCGTCGTAGTCCTTGGTCCAGGGGTGAGCGATCGGTTCGGCGCTGCCGAGAAACTCCGCCGATCCCCTCTCGGCACGCGTCGGATCGAGAACCTCACGAACCTCGAAGGCAATCGGCACGCTAGCCAGGGCGGTCATCGCCGCGTGCGCCGTCTCCCGATTCAGCAGTTCCTCGCGCATCTCGACGTTCATCCGGATCCTCACTTCCGGAACATGAAATAGACCGCGCCGCACATACAGAGAGCGGCCCAGAGGTAGTTCAGCTTCAACGGCTGCTTCATGTAGAGGACGGCGAAAGGAACGAAGACCACCAGTGTGATCACTTCCTGAATGATCTTGAGTTGCCCGAGCTCGAGCCGGGTATAGCCGATCCGATTGGCCGGAACCTGGAAGAGGTACTCGACCAGAGCGATTCCCCAGCTCGAGAGGGCGGCGATGTACCACGGCTTGGAGCTCAGATTTCTCAGGTGTGCGTACCAAGCGAAGGTCATGAAGACATTCGCCAGGATCAGTAGCAGCACCGCGCGCACCACGACTGGCAAAGCACCCCCCACTGGACTCACGCACCGATTCCGTGCCGCGAGGCTCTCGGCCGTTGTAGTTTGAACGGAATCGGTGCGCGATTCCAGAGGGGAGCTTTCAGCTTCCGACCTCGGCGCCGAGTCGCGATCAACCAATCGGTTCGGACGCCGGGCGCCGGGCAATCAGCCGACCATAGAGACGCGTGCGCGCCGCCGGAGCGGTCGGTCTGGCCCAGTCGCGACCGATCGCGGCCCAGTCCGCGTCTTCCGGATCGAGTCCGAGGGTCTCGATGAAGTACCGATCGACGATGAAGTAGTGCCGCTGATAGGCCAACAAGTACCCCCCGCTTTCTCGCCGGATCGCGGCGGCAGCGTCGTAGGAGGCGAGCCACACATTGCCGTGCGCAGCCCCCCCCTTGGGGTAGAGCAGTGTGCCGAAGTCTTCGACCCGTTGCCCACTCAACACGGCCAACGCGTGCGTCCAGGATCGGAACCCGAACTCGTTCGCGATCAGGTGCAGGCAGTGCCGGCGGCGGATGCCGGCGGCAGTCGTGGCGTCATCGCACCCACGAAACTCACTCAAGGACCGGGCACGCGCGAGCGCCGCGACATCGCCGGCCTGCAGTTTGCGGTGCAGATGACGGGCCCGTGCCTTCAGATTCCGGATCGGTTCCTCGACCTGATCCCGAGGCGTTTGAGACTCGCCAGGCGTCGGGGACTCGCCAGGCGTCCGGAACTCCTCCGCTGTCTGGGGCTCACCAGGCCACCGGGGCTCGTGAGGCGTTCGAAGCTCGTGGGCCGCTTGGGGTCCGGGAGAGGGATGCGGTGTCAGCAGTCGATCGGACCGTTCCGGCTCCTGCCGGCGCCCAGGCCGACCTGGCTGCTTCTTCGTGCCGGGTTGGGCCGGCCGGCCGGAGTGATCCGGCGGGTCCGCGGAATCAGGCTGCTGTCGCTCGAACTCGGGGTGATTGTCGCGAGAATTCGCCATGGCATGCTCCGTGGTACTGGGCCACTCCCCGCTCCGACGGGCCCATGGAGTTTGCGATCGGCGATTCCTTCACGTGCCCCCGGAAAGGAGGCTTGAAGTTCGGGACGCTCAGGGTGTGGAGACTTTCGGCGGGAGTGGCGCCCCTGCGCACCAGAAGCGAGAGTAACCATCGGCCCGGTGGGAACGCAATCGCGTCGTCCTCGAATCGTCTCGTCGCTGGATGGAGGTCATCCCGGGATGCGTCATGGCCTGGGCGCACCTTCGCCGAACATACTCATGGGGATTTCCGATTCCGAGCCTTCGACGGCCCGCCACGGCGCGGATTCGGCGCACCGCTGCGGCGCGCCGACTTCCCCTCCTTCGCCGGCAGTTGCACCACCTCCGCAAAGGTCGCACGGAGGAACTCTTCGAGCCGTTCCGCGCTGTCCGCAACCGAGGCAGGCAGAACGTACCAGTCCTTCATTCCGGCTCCACGCCCCATCGGATTGAACCGCGGCGCGGAGGCGAGCTCCGGGAAGCCCGCATGGATCGAAGGAGGCAGCTTGATGACCACCGTCTCCTCGTGCAATCCGGCGAAGAAGTGCCCCTTCACGAAGCAGGCGGGGTACCCGAACATCTGCTTCGGCACGAGATCGGGATGTTGCGGCAGCGCGCGCTGGAAGCGCGCGGTCAACTCCGCCGATGACTTTTGCCATGCCATGGGAACGTCGTCTCCCAACCGTTTCGACTTCCGCGCTACCGCTCCCGGAACACGCGCTCGATCGAGTCTGACCTGGCCGCGTCCCCGAAGACGCCGAAATCACCTGTGGAACGAAGGCTCTCTGCCGCGCGGATGAACCCCCCCCAGGCCATTCGGGCCAGCGCCCCACCGACGGAAACCCGGCGCACTCCGAGGTCGGCCAGCCGTGTCATGCTCAACCCCGGAAGTGGCTTCCAGACCAGCACGTTCACCGGCTTGGGCGCCACAGCACGCACGATCGCTTCGATTTCCGTCGGATCGGTGACCCCAGGCGCGTAGAGACAGTCCGCACCGGCCGCGGCAAACGCCGTGAGACGCTCGATCACGACCCGGAACGGGTCGGCATGCCCCACGAGATAGGCTTCGCAGCGCGCGGTCAACATGACCCGATCCTCCACCTCGGAGTCGATCGCAGAGAGCGCGGCTTCGATCCGCTCGATCGCGAGCTTCGCTTCGTAGAGGGGCGCCTCGCTCCGACCGGTGGCATCCTCGATCGAGAGCCCTGCAACGCCGGTCGCGATGCAGCGGGTCACGTTCTCCGCGACCCCGGCTGGCTCGTCCGCATACCCGGACTGAAAGTCCACATTGACCGGCAGCGAGATCGCGGCCGCCATCTCACGGGCATGGCCGAGCGCCAGATCCAGAGTCACGCACGCGGGATCATCCGGCAGCCCTCGCGAGAAGGCGAACCCAGCCGAGGTAGTTGCGATCGCCGCGAATCCGAGGTGTTCGAGATATCGGGCGGTGCCGATGTCCCAGGGGTTCGGGAGGAGGAAGCAACCGGAGTCATGAAGGGCGCGAAACGCGGCCCGAGCCCCGCGCTGGTGTTCGCTGGTGTTCGACATGGGGCAATCCTACCCCGGAGGCGGGCGCGGGTGGAGGTGATTCGTCCCCTTGAACGTCTGCTCGCCCGGCAGCCGGGCGCGACACTGCGGCCAGGCGCTGCGGCCAGATATTGCGGCCCGGCACTGCGGCCCGGCGCTGCGGCCTGGAGCCGCGGCTCGGGAGTGTGGCCGAGTGCCGCCCCGGAACGCAGAACGGCGGCCCCTCGAAAGGAAGCCGCCGTTCTTTGAGATCGTGCGATCGATTCGTCGGCTCAGCTCGGGTCGCGGTCGCGACCGGTGCTCGCCCCGGCGCTTCGAAGCGCGGACTGGTCTTCCCGTCTCACGAGGAGACGGTGAGGACTAGTACCGACGGCCGCCGCCGCCACCGCTGCCACCGCTACCGCCGCCGTAGCGACGATCACCGGTGCCGCGATCCTCACGCGGCTTGGCCTCGTTGACGGTCAGGGCGCGACCACGGTGCTCACGGCCGTTCAGGGCCGAGATCGCAGCCGTCGCCTCGTTGTCAGCGCTCATCTCCACGAAGCCGAAGCCCTTGCTGCGGCCAGAGTCGCGGTCAGTGATGACCTGCGCGCTCCGGACGGCGCCATGGGGGGCGAACAGCTCTTCCAACTCCGCATTGCCGACGTCGAACGTAAGATTGCCGACGTACAACTTGGTACCCATCGATTTGCTCCTTAGAACAGGGATCCTGTTGCTGTCTTTCTGGATCCATTAGAAAGGGGCCCACGGTGGACCCAGCAGGAAGGACGATCGAGGCCAAGCGGAGCGGATGTGAACTGAAACCGCAGAGACCAGACTCTTTCGACGAACCAACTGACCTAAACCGTACGTTGCCCTGGGGGGGAAAGCAATCAATAACCAGCATCGTTTTCGGGGACGGTGAGCGACCGACGCGGAAGCGCGTGAGCCTTCGCAAACCTGCAGTTCCCACTCCGCCTTTGCGTTGACCGGGAGTTGGCCCATCGCGACCGCTGAGACCGACACACGCAACTCGCCCCAAGACAAGCAGGGCGACGATCAGATGCTTCCCGATCGTCGCCCTCCGTCCCGAACCAAGTTGCAGCACGGTCCCGGAGTGAGCGTCTGACTCCGGTGACCGAAGCGATCATCGCATCACGATCATCTTCCGCAGGGACTCGTACCCACCGGTACGAAGCTGGCTCCAGTAGATTCCGGCTGGAACGCGGCGACCCGAGTCATCCGTGCCATCCCAGACCGCGCTGTGCTCGCCCGCGGCGATCGGCGAATCCACGAGGGTCCGCACGCGACGCCCCGACACATCGAAGACCAGCAGCTCAGCGCGCCCGGCCGCCGCCACGGCAAATCGCAGCGCCGTCCGGGGGTTGAACGGGTTTGGCGCGTTCGCGTAAAGGTGGCTCACACCCATCGGGACGACCGGCCCTTGGTCGACATCCGAGCAGCAGGCACACGGCTGGGTACAAACACTCGGTGGCCCGCTACTTTCGCCGAAGATCCACTGCATCGCGGCGCGCAGATCCTCGGAAACGGCGGTGCTCCTCGCCGTCGCGTCGGCGGTGCACTCCGCCTCCGGATCCCGGAGCGTCATCCGCCCGAAACTATACCCCGAGAGCACGGAACGGTGTTTGTCGCTGTTGCTCCTGGTGACCGAGCGAGCAACCTGCGCGTAGTTGGTATTGAGCGGTGGAACTCGATCGTGGTCCTGATAGACGCGGTTTCCGACTCCGCCAGCGACCGCTTGGAGCACGTCGAAACGCGCCCCCTGTGGACACCAGTTGCCGAAGAGCGCGCTGAGCCACTCCGAGAAGAGGGAGAAGTCCGCCGTCTCCATGGCTCCGACCTGAGCGGGGCCGGCGGCGAGCACCACCTGGCGATATCCCAGGAGCTGCGTGTACGGAAGTCCGTTGTTGCCTCCGCCATATCTCGCTAGCGGCGCGTTCCAGTTCGATTCCGCATCGGCATAGTCGTAGCGGTCCCAGAACGGCAGATCGGGGACCGGGTCCGCAATTCCTGCTCCGTGCAGCGCGACAATCAGTGCGCTCTCGACCAGCGACTGTTCCCCGTTGTTGAGGTCGATAAGCAACGTACACGGGAGCTTGGCGCTCCCGTCACTCGACCGCCACCGAGGGAGAATCTCGAACTCGAGGTAGGTTCCGGTCGCCTGCTGCGCCGAGTCCATCAGCCCGACGGCGAACTCGCCTCGCCGGAAATCAAGGGGGCCGCCACCAGATTGCCATGGCCGTCCCAAGCAGCGGCGGAGATGGGTCTCCCTGGTGTAATGCTGAGCACCGAGAGGTCGACCGCGTACCAGCCTTCGGGTCCGCCCGCCCCGTGCTCGAACGTCCAGATTTCGCCCGGCACAGCGTAGAGGCGACCGCCGATCGTCTGCACGTATCCAGAGGCGGAGGTGTCCGCGCGACCTCCCGCCGCCGGGACGCGGACCGGTAGATCGCCCCAGGCGGAGGAGCCGCGCTCCACATCCACCATCAACGCGTTCCGTCCACTGCTGACGCTCCCCACCGATCGCCCCTTCGCGACAGCTTCCGCGCCGGAAAGAACTGGAAGTACCGCCGCGAGCGCGAGCAGAATCGTCGCGTGGACTGCACTGGATCGAACGAGAGAACGCGCTCCAAACATCGCGCGATTCGAACAGGAAGGATTGGTCTGCATTCTGGCCCCCTCTGGCTTTACCACGGAGTACCAAGCCGGCGAACTCTCGCAGCGATCGCGAGGCGCGCCGTGTCCGGGGGGGGGCGTCTGCAGGTCAGGTCGCGAGTGCTGGAGAACCCGCGCCCTGTCGACCACGAGCCTACGCCTGCAGAGAGAAAGGGGGGAACGTCTGGGCTGGCGGCGGTGGGCGCGACCGGTTTCTCGGAGAGAGGTGCGCCGGCCTGAGCCGGCATGAGCCGGCATGAGCCGGCATGAGCCGGCATGAGCTTGCCTGAGCTGGCCTGCGGTGGCCTACGCGCGGGCCTTCCAGTTCGCGCAGGCCTCGCAGGTCGATTCCGGGATCAGCCCGATACGCATCAGCTGCATGAAGATCGCGCAGCCGACACAGAATCCGAGGGCGGCCTCGAGCAACGCGCACGCACCGAGCATCCCGAGAACCACCTTGGCTGCGGTTGCCTGTGCGGCGCCGAACCAGAGGAAACAAGCGGTGCCGGTAAACAAAACACCAAGTGCCTGGGCGAATCTCTTGGGCGGTCCCGGGACCGGCCGCGCCGGAGCACCGATCATCGGCACCAGCACCCGGGTGGCAAGCTGTGCCGTGAGGGAGACCGTCGGTCCCGCCGCAACGCGTACGACGAATTCATAGAGCAGAAACGCCGCGAACCACCGCAGGTCGAACAGAATCGCCGCCGCAGCTAGGATGGCGGTCAACCCGGCGATCACCCGGGCAGCAACCTCATTGACGGGATTGGGATAGTTGAAGAAGCCGCGCATGGGGGAATTGTATCCCATCACGCGCGCTGCTCGAGCCCCGAATCCGCGCCCACGGAGCGATCTGATCGCGCCGATCGTGCTCGCGCGAATTCGCCCAAATGGGGCCGGGAGCGCCGTGTCCGCAGGTCGCTCCCGGCACGATCCGCTACTGCGCGGCCAGGTGCTCCCGAACCCGACGTGCAATCGCTTCCGGCGTGAATCCGAAGCGCTCCTGGTTGACATTGCCTGGAGCCGAAGCCCCAAACGACTCCATGGCGATCACACAGCCGTTGTCCCCGGCCCAGCGGTGCCAGCCCATCGACGCACCGGCTTCCACCGTGACGCGAACCTGCGCGCCTGCCCCGTTACCCGCCTTGAGCCCCGGTCCCTGCAGGACCAGGGCCCGATACGATGGCTCCTGCTGCTGGAATAGCTCGAGGCAGGGCATGCTGACGACACGGCAGGCCAGACCGTCCTTGTGTAGAAGTTCGGCCGCTTCGAGCGCGGCAGACACTTCGGAACCGGTGGCGAGGAACGTCACGACCGGCTTCGGTCCCGAGCCCGATGCCGCATCCAGTTCCCGCACTACATACGCCCCCCGGAGCACGCCCGCAGCAGCACCCTCGCCCGCTCCTGCCAGGTCGAGTTGGGGCAGCTTCTGTCGGCTGAGGACGATGCAGGTCGGTCCGTCGCTCCGGGCGATGGCCACCTTCCAGGCCTGCGCCGTTTCACGCGCATCCGCCGGGCGGATCACGTTGACCCCGGGAATCGCGCGGAGTGACGCAAGATGCTCGATCGGCTGGTGGGTCGGACCGTCTTCCCCCAAGGCGATCGAATCGTGAGTGAAGACGAAGATGCTCGGCAGCTTCGAGAGCGAGGCGAGGCGAACCGTCGGTCGCAGATAGTCGGAGAAGACGAAGAAGGTCGCGCCAAAGGGCCGGATCCCGCCATGAGCGGCAATGCCGTTGACCAGCGAGCCCATGCCGTGTTCGCGGACGCCGAACTGAATGTTACGCGCCCCCTGATGCGACGCGTCGAAGTTCCCGCCATCCTTGATGAAGGTCTTGGTCGAAGGATCGAGATCGGCCGATCCCCCGATCAGTTCCGGCATCACCGCGGCCAGCGCCTGGATTGCCTTCGAGCCTGAGTCGCGCGTCGCTTCTGGCTTGCCGTCCGCCCCAAAGCCGTCGAGCGCGGCTTCCCAACCGGTGGGGAGCGTGCCGCTCATCACTCGCTCGAACTCTGCCGCTTCCGCCGGGTACTGCTTCCGGTAGGCCTCGAAGCGGCTCCCCCATTCCATCGTCCAAGCCTTGCCGCGCTCCTTCCATCCTTCCAGATGGGCCTTGACCTCCTCCGGGACGCGGAACGTCTCGTCCTCCGGCCAGCCGTATGCGCGCTTGGTCAGCCGCACCTCGTCCGGACCGAGCGGCTCGCCGTGCGCCTCCTTCGTGCCGGCGCGGTGCGGGCTCCCGAAGCCGATGACCGAGCGCACCAGGATGAGCGTCGGCCGATTCGGATCGCTTTTGGCTTCCCGCATCGCGGCATCGATCGCCTCGAGATCGTTGGCATCGTTGACCCGCAGCGTCTGCCAACCGCACGCCTGGAAGCGTGCTTCCACGTCCTCGGTAAAGGCGAGAGCGGTCGATCCGGCGATCGAGATCTTGTTGTCGTCGTAGAGCATGATCAGCTTGCCCAGCTTCAAATGGCCGGCGAGCGAACAAGCCTCGTAGGAGACGCCTTCCATGAGACATCCATCGCCGGCGATGCCGATCGTGTAGTGGTCGACGATCCGATGCCCCCCCTGGTTGAACCGTGCGGCGAGCATCCGCTCCGCGATGGCCAGGCCGACCGCGTTGGCGATTCCCTGCCCCAGCGGGCCGGTGGTCACCTCGACGCCGGCCGTATGCCCCCGTTCCGGGTGGCCCGGCGCCTTTGAACCCCACTGACGGAAGCTCTTCAGATCTTCGAGGGAGAGATCGTAGCCCGCCAGGTGAAGCATCGAGTACAGCAGCATGCAGGCATGGCCGTTGGAGAGAACGAAGCGATCCCGATCCGGCCAGGTCGGCTCGGCGGGGTTGAAACGGAGGTGACCGCGGTAAATCGCGTACATCACCGGGGCCAGCGCCATCGGCGTCCCGGGGTGTCCGGAGTTGGCCGCCTGCACCGCGTCCATCGAAAGTGTCCGAATCGTGTCCACGGCGAGGCGATCGATCCCCTGTAGCGTCATCGTTCCCCCGGATTCTCCGCTCATCGGTTTCTCCTTCTGGTTTGGGTCCGCACTCCCTGTCGGTTCCATGCTCACCCGTGCCGGGCGGACCTCATCTCTCCTGGATCGGCAGATCTTGCGTCGGTCGTTAGCCGCGCGAGCGGCGTTCTGGGTCGATCTCCCCACCGCGCGGCCGCTCCGGCCCGAGGCGCCCTCCTCAGTCGAGGGTCACGTAGCCCTCGAGTCGCTTGAGTTCGTGCGCGTCGACGTACTTGCCGATCTCTTTCTGGAACTGCTCGAGACTCTTGTACGGGCGGTACTCCTTGAACTCGTGCAGCATCCGCTTCCCCACCCCGGGGATGCTCAGGATCTCCTCGTCGGTTGCCGTGTTCAGTCGGATCGGGACGAAGACGTACTGCTCCAAACGGGCAACCTCTGCCTCGTCAACGTACTTCCCAATCTCCCTCCGAAATTGAGCCAACCCCTTGTAGGGTCTGTACTCCTCGAATTCGTGGGCCATGCGCGCTCCAACTCCTGGAATGAGGAGCAGCTCCTCCCGGGTCGCGCTATTGAGGTTGATCGGGACGAAGAGGGTCGCCAGGAGCGTGGCCTTCGCCTCTGCCTCCATCGAACCTAGTTGCGCATTCAAGTCGAGCAGGGTGAGGTACGGTCGGTGAGCACTGATCGCCTTCACCTGTTCCGGTGTCAGCCCAGGGAGGGCGGCAAGTTGTTCCGCCGTGGCCAGATTCGGATCGATGCGGTGCTCACTCTTCCCGACCTGTGCCCCCGCGGGCGAGCCGAGGGCCACGGCCAGGAGCAGAACACCCGCGAGAGGGGTGGCGAGTCGGTTCAGTTTCATCTTCCTACTCCTTCGTTTCTTGGTTGTCGGGAGATCGTGACCGCTACCGGGCACGAAGCAGGCAAGATCAGCGCGAGGGAATCGTGAGCCAACCCAAAAGTCCGAGCGAGAAGAGCGCTCCGGGGGCGAGCGTCGGCGGCGCGGCCCCCTGAATCGCCTTCCAGAAGAGAGCGAAACCACCAAGGCCAGGGGACAGTTCCTGCGCGAACTCCAGGTTCGCCCATCCGTGAAGGATCAGACCGAGTGCCCCGCACGCCACCATCAGGATCGAAGTGATCCGGATCGCGACCGGCGGACGGCTTCGCACGACGACGACCGACCCCGCCGAGATCAACACCAGCGGGAGGACCTGCAACGACTTCTCGGTGTGTCCGATCAGGAGCAACTCCGCGACCAAGCCGACGGCGGTGAGCAGGTAGAGGCCACGGAGCGCGCGGCGCACCGTGTCCGCCGATTGTCCGAGGCGTGTCACGACGCAGGCCGCACCGGGGTCGCAGCATCCTTCCCCGCCACGGTCGTCCAGGGGCGGACCGACCACTGGCGCACCAGACCGTTCTGCACGTACGGATCCTCGCGCGCGAATCGTTCGGCGGACTCGGCAGAGTCTCCACGGAAGAGCAGGATTGCTCCGTCCACTGGATCACCCAGTGCCCCGCCCAGGACCAACTCCCCTCGGTCATGCGCCGCCCAGGCCAGAGCCAGGTGCGCAGCGCGGAGTTCGCCCCGCCGCTCGAGATAGTCCGGGGCGGTCTCGTAGAAGAGCAGGTAGTGCATCTCTCCTCCTTGTTTCAGCGGGGAACCCCCCGGCTGTCCGCAGAACTCTGTCCGGCTGCCTGCCGGACCTGCGTCACGATACCCGGCGAACCAGCATCGACCTAGCGGGGACCAAGCGCTCGCACCACCCGCCGACCGACTGCCGACCGACCACTTGCCCAGCATCTGCCTAGGGCACCTTTCTTCCTTGGATTGAGAACCCAAGCTAATGGGTCGAGGCTGGCCGTCCGATCTTACTTCGTGACCGTTCCGCGAGCCGCGGTTCGTTGGGGCCAAACAGGATACAGGATTTACATGGCAGGGAAGCGCGGGGGACAGGAGGTCCGTCGGCGGCGCATCCTCTGGCCGGTGCTGCTGGTGGCGCTTGCCGCGACCCGGGGCCTGGCAGTGGAACTGCGACTCGGCGACCCCGAAACTCCCTTCAACATCGACGGTTACGTCCACTCCGAGCACGCTTGGGTGGGGGCAACCGGCTCTCGGCAGGCGCTCTCCCAGGGGATCCTGCGCTGGGACCGGGGTTACATCCACAGACTCCGATCGTCCCTTCTTCTCCGTGGCAACCTCTCCAGGTCGCTCTCCCTCAACGGAGCGGTCCTCTTCGACGATCGCTACGCGGTCGACCCCTACCGGACCTGGGATCGGGAGTACTGGGACCACTTCCGCCTCGGCCTCGCGCTCGATTCGCCGGAACCGTTCGCGGGAGGGTGGCAGGTGAGCGGAAACCTCCGCCTGGACCGGGACCCCAACTGGCAGAACCGGTACCCGGACTCGCGGCTACTCATCGAGCCGATCGAAGAGCTGCGTCTCGAAACGGCGCTGGAGCTGTCGGGGCCGTGGGCCACGGTCCGTGCGGGAGACGACCAGGTGCAGCTGGGCAGTCCGATACTCCCGCTTTACGACCGAAGCGTGCTCGGCCTGAACGGGACGCTGCGCGGGGGAACCGGCGAACTGCAGCTCCTCGGGGCCAAGGTGAAGGGGGACCTCCTCCAGCAGACCCCGGACGACACCCTCGGGATCCGGGCCGATGGAACCTCCGGCCCGTATCGACTCGCTCATTCCCCTATAATCAGGGGAAGTGAAGTTGTAACTCTCGAAGTGAGAGACCGCGTCGACCCCACCATGGTCCTTGAACGGATTGCTCAGAAGCGGATGGTCGACTACACGATCGACTACGCGCGCGGCGTGGTCACGTTTCTTCGACCGGTGGCGAGCGAGACCTTCGAGGACAACCCGGTCTACATCTCGCTCCACTACAGCTATTCGGCTCGCGATGCCGGGTACGATCGATACGCGCACGGGTATCGTGCACAACTGATTACGGGTGAAGCGGTTCGGGTGGGGGCGACGTTTGCCGACGAGTTCGACCAGCCCGGCAGCTGGTCTGGAACCGCGCCGCGTCCGGACGCGGAACGACGGCGGGTGACCGGCCTCGACGGCCGCCTCCAGCTCGGCGAGAGGACGTCCCTCGAGCTCGCCGCGGCCCGAAGCGACAGCGCACAGTGGAACCGTCAAGGTGCGAGCGGGGCCTACGTCGCTACACTCAATTCGAGAGTCATTCCGCAACTCGCTATAAAGACTTCATATCAACGCTACGAACGCGGCTTCGAACCCCCGGTCCGAAGGAACCTCTCCGGGGAGCGGGATCGGGAGCGATTCGAGTGGCGGGCCGAGATCGACCCGAACGCGGCGGCACGTGCCTGGATCGCGCTGCGGCAGCAGCGGGATCTGCGAACTGGCTCCGACGGTGAGCGGGCCACCGATCGCGCCACGGTGGTGGGAGGAGAGGCCCGCTCTCTCTGGGGCGCGACGCTGCGTTCCGAACTATCGATCCGGGACCTGTGGGATGGGAAAGATCGATCGATTCGCGACGACCGGCACACCCAGGCTCGGTTCGGACTCAAGCGAAGCTTCGGAAGTCTCTCACTTGGAGCCGACTACGAGCACGAGCGGGTCGATGCCCAAAGGGGTACAGCCGAGGAGAAACTCACGATCCACCGGCTGAAGCTTGCCCCCAAGTGGTCACCAACCTCCCGCTCGTTCCTGCTCGCCGAGGCGAAGGACGAGGCCACTCTCGATCGAAACAGCGAACGCTACATCGGCCGGAAGTCCTCAGTGCGCGGCGAGGCTGGCTACCGGTGGAGGGATGGTCTTTCGACCTCCGTAACCGCCGAACAAAGAACAGTATACGACGTCGACCAGAGGTCGGCGCCTGTGTTCCAGGGCACGGCGAGGGATCGCGAGACGGCGGCCTCAATCGGCGGCGAGTGGGCACCGATCGCAGCATTTCGGACCCTTGTTCGGGCCGAGACCCAGCGGGCCCGCGATGAGCTGTCCGATCAAACCCGCCGACGCGGAAGCTCTCTCCGGCACGAAATCACGGCCGACGTGGCGCGCGACGCCTCAATGCGCTTTGAACAGACCCACAGCGACCTCGAGGACATCCGAAAGATCGGGATCGCCGGGGATGGCTCGCGGCGAATCGACCACGAGTACGTCCTCGAAGGGACCGTCAATCGGGACGAACACCTAGCAGTCTCAACCGGTTGGGCGTTTCGACGCCGCACCCTGTTCCTCGAGGGACGGCAGACGAGCGATCTCCACCGACTCTTCGCCGGGCTCAACCTGGCCCTCCCGCGAGAGCTGGAGCTGACCACCGAGGTGGACTGGGCTCACCTGGAGGGGCAAACCGTCGCGTCCGGAACGGATCCGGAAGGGGCCCCGGCTGCGGACAACGCACGATTCCGCTTCATGGTCGAAGTCGCCTCGAATGCGTGGCGACACGGCAGGATCGCACTGGGGCACGAGCGCGCGACCTTCGACGGGGAAACTGCAGATACGGCGAGTCCCGACTACCAGGCCGGAAGAACGTATCTCAAAGTGATTGGAAAATTTTAAATACCTTATGCTGAAGCGCATTCAAACGGTCGGCAGGAGAGTCGAGTGACCCTGTCGCCCTCGATGAAGGCCTACACCGGGCGGTGGAGCGCGCCGCCCGCCCTCCGGAGCGTGCTGCTGTGGCTCTCGCTCGCGGCCTGGGGCGCGGTTGCCCCACGGGTAGAAGCATCCCCGACCGTAGGCAGCGCCCCGGAGTGCGTGGACGAAGGATCGAGCGGATCGTTCACCTTGACCGTCACCCATCCGCCGGCGGAAGTCGATAGCGTCTGCACGGTTATGCTCACGGTCGATGCGGCCTTTTCCGCAATCGCCGCGCCCCCCGCGCCGGCCGGCTGGACCGCCGAGGTGACCGGGAACGTGATCACCTGGAGCGCCGACAGCCTGGCCTTCTGCCTCCCGCCGGATTCCCAGACCGACTTCGCCTGGAGCGCACTCGCGCCGACGGTCGGCGGGACCTACCCGTGCGCATGGAGCATCGGCGGCGGTCTGGACAGCGGCAGCTTCGACATCTGCATCTACTCCCCCTCATTCACCACCTCGACCAAGTCGGCGATCGACGTGAACGGCGGAGACCTGCGTCCTGGCGACACGATTGCCTATCAAATTGATGTTATTAACACCGGAGACATGGAGGCCAGCGGTGTTATCGTGACGGATACGCTCGCAACCTCAACCGCGAGTGTGAACAGCATCTCGAACTCAGGGGTCTATGCAGCCGGTCCACCAAAGCGGATCACCTGGAATCTGGGTGCGATCGCGTCCGGGGCAACCCAGAGCCTCTCCTGGAATGCGGTGATCGCGACCCCGCTCGACAATGGCACGTCAGTGACCAACCGCGCCGCCGTCCGGTCGGATCAGACCCCGTCGGTGCTCACCAACCAGACGAGCTTCTCGATCGCCTCTGCCCCGGTCCTGGGCGCATCGAGCAAGGCCGTGACGGACATCGACGGTCACAACGTTTCTCCTGGCGATAGTTTACGTTATGTACTCTCGATCAGAAACACCGGTGACATGAACGCCACGAGCGTGGTCGTCCGGGACACGCTGGATACCGACATTGCGTCGGTCACAGGGATCACGGGGTCGGGCAGTCTCGCCGCAGGCCCGCCCAAGGTCATCACCTGGAACGTCGGCACCCTCAATGCCGGCGCAACTGCCACCCGCCAGTTCGACGGTGAGCTCTCCTTTCCCCTGGACCACGGAACGACGGTGCTGAATCGAGCGGCGGTTACTTCCGGCCAGACCAGCTCGGTCTTGACCAACCAACTGACCTCCACGGTCGTCGCCGCTCCCCTCTTCACCGCCTCCACCAAATCGGCCTCTGACCTCTCCGGAGCTCCACTTCGTCCGGGCGACACCGTCGCCTACAGCCTGACCATCCGCAACACGGGGGATATGAACGCCACCGGGGTCACGGTGCTGGACACCCTGGCAACCCAGTTCACCGGCGCGAGTGCCATCTCTGGCGGGGGAACCTACGACGCCGGTCCGCCCGCCACCATCGCCTGGTCATTGGGCAACATCGCCGCCGGGGCACAACAGGTCCTGACCTACAACGCCACCCTCGACACGCCGATCGATCACGGGACGGCAATCACCAATCGGGCCGGGGTCGCCTCGGATCAGACCGGTTCGGTCCTGACCTCGACCTCCAGCCTGAGCATCACTTCCGCTCCAAGTTTCTCCACCGATTCGAAGGGGTGGGAGGATATCAACGGCGGCCTGCTCCAGGCCGGCGACATCATTGAATACACCTTGACGATCCCGAACACCGGGGACATGAACGCCACCGGTGTGGTCGTGACCGACGTCTTCCCCGCCCATCTGACCTATGCCGCAGGCACCACGACGTTGAACGGCGCGGCCGTGCCAGATGTCTCCGGGGCAAGTCCCCTGGTTGCCGGGATGGCCACAAACAGTCCGGGGGGAGCGGCCGGGGTAATCGTCTCCGGCGAGAGCGCGGAGATCACGGTCCGACTGACGGTGGATGACGATGTGGTCGACGGCCAGACCTTCACCAACAGTTTCACCGAGACCTCGGCCCAGGGGGTGAGCGGCGGCGCGAGCGTGACCAGCACCGGGGTCGACATCGGCGTCCCGTCACTGACCAGTTCGCCGGATGCCGATGTGAACACGTGCGACCTCATCTCGTACGAGCTGCGGCTGATTCCGGACGAAGCGGTTGCCTGGGACGTTTACCTGGAAACAGAACTGCCCGACGGCTTCTCCTATCAAACTGGGAGCGCTCTGGTCCGGAACTCCGGAACTGGCGCGACCTCTTCGGCCGATCCCGTGATCAGCGGCGGCACGATCCGGTGGAACCACGACGGGGCCAACCCGAACCCCGGGAACGCCGCGCTCTGGGATGTCGCCCCTTCGGATACCCTGGTCATCACCTTCGACCTCCGGGCGGAAACATGCGTGGTGGGGGACCAGCTCGTCACCACGACCGAGTACCACAAGCCGGGCGCCGGCGCGAACTACGCCCCCTCCTCCGCCCAGGTGGCTACCACCTACAACCTGCTCGAGGGAGCGCTGACGGTCGAGAAGAGCCCGATCGCGCCGGCCGCCGCGGTCGGGGACACGATCCAGTACACCCTGACGATCGAGAGCGTGGGCTTCGGCTCGGTGAGCCAGGTGGTGCTCACCGATTCACTCCTGGCCGGGATTCGCCTGGTACCTGGCCTGACCTCGCCTTCGCCCTCCAGCATCGAGATGCACGCCGACAGCACCACCCTCCTGACCTGGGACGCATCCACCCCCGGGTTGGACCGGCTGCAACCGGGGGATGACTTCGTGATCAATCTGGCCGTTCGGCTGATCGACTGCCGGAACTACGACGACATCTTCACCGCCCGCTGGGGCTGCGCCGATCAACTCTGCGAGACCAGGAGTACGGTGGCGAGCGTCAACCTCCTCCTCGCGGAACCCGAACTCGAGCTCTCCCTCAGTCCGAGTCCGATCACCGTAACCGCCTGTGACACGGCAGGAACATTGGTCACGCTCACGGTCGCCAACGCGGGCGGCGAGATGCGGAACACCGTGCTCGATCTCGTAGGCTTCCCGGGCACACTCGAGCTGGATAGCGTTACCGGGGCCGACTGGTCCGCCGGCGATCCATTCACCTTCGACGTGGGAACCGTGGCGGCGCAGGACACGGTGGCGCTGCAGTTTCGGGTCCGCCACGTCGACAACTGTTCCCCGGGTAGCGGAGCAATCGTCTTCCTCCCTTCCTACACCAATGTTTGCGGAGACCCTTACAACTACACCTCCCTGGTCAGCAGCGTCGCGACCACCGGCCTGCCTAGCCTCAGCGTGACCCAGGACAGTGTGGTCGAGATCGATCAGGGGGCAATCCAGCCTTGGGGCTTCACCCTCTGCTCGACGCTGATTCCTCCACAGAACCCGGTCACGGTGACCGCCACCCACTCCGGCGCGTTCACCTTCCAGGGAGATGAGTCCCCGCCGGCCTCGAGCGGCGGCGGGTTGGGGGACGCGCTCACCACCTGGGTCTTCGCCCCGGGTGATTTCGATGTGAATGGGTGCATCGAGGTCGACTGGACCTTGGCCGCCAGCGGAAGTTGCGGTACTACCGGGACGGTCGCGGTCAGCGCCTCCACCACCACCGACTGCGGAAGCTCCTCGTGCAACGCAAGCGCCAACGCCAGCGCGCTGGCAGCCATCGACTGCGACACCGAAACGACCAACTGCGTCCCGCTCATGACCCACGTGGTGAACGATTCGCTCTCGACCACCGAGAGCGTGTGCGACCCGATGACCCATGAGGTGGAGGTCCACTTCGATGACGCCGCCGACCTCTCTTTCTCGGAACTCACCTTCAAGGCGGAGGCCGAAGGGGGTAAATCGCTCGTTGGCCACCGGCTCGAGAATGGGGAGTACGTCTACAATGTGGCCCGCTTCACCTACACGGACTCCTCCGGCGTGAGTTGCTCTCTCGATCTGGAGCCGATCCGCGACGGGAACAACGAGTTGTCCTGGGACCTCTCCCCCCTGGACGAGCTTTCGCTGAAGCCTGGGTGTGACTTCGCGGCACCTCCGCTCCTGGCCGGGGGCCGGCTGCACATTGCCTACGATCTGCAGAGCGAAGTCGACCTCGCGTATCATTTCGAGTTCGCCCGCCTTGTCGTCTCCGGATCCGCAAGCTGCGATGGCACCTACAATGAGCCGGTACAGGTCACGATCGGGCACTCGACCATGGGGGCATCGCTCACCCTTCCAACCATGATTGATAAGTGCGTGCCGACCCTGCTCAATCTGACCGTGTCCAAATCAGGTCAATGGCCGACCTATGACAATGTCCTCTACCTCGCCACCGACCAGTTCGAGCTGATCGACGATCCGGATGACCCGGATTTCGCCCTTCCCCACTTCGTCGGGCTGCCCAATCTCGGGCTGCCCACCCGGGTCGATGACATCGGAAACGGTTCCCCTGGAGTGATGTGGAAGCTCGGCGACCTCGACGCAAACTTCGCCTCCGGCACCATCACCCTTCCCACCCGGCTCCGTTGCGACGGCGAAGACGCAGTGGCTCGAGTGGTCTACGATGATCTCTGCGGAGACGACGACACCGACAACATCAACGAGAACTCGTACGCGGCGGTCGCCACCACGTCACCGGTCTTGGTCCGCAGCGCCAACGTGAGCCTGCAGTTCACCCCCGAGACCTACTTCGCGGAGGGAGACTCCGCGCTTTGGACCCTGTTCGTCATCAACGGCGGAACCGGCGCGGCCCCGAACGTGACACTCACCAGCACCACGCCCGGCACGGGCCTCGCCTTCGCCGGCTACCGTCTCTACGACGGAGCAGGGGTCGAGCGGCCGGAGGCGCTCACGGTCGACTACGGGCCCGGCTCGCGCTCGGCCACCTTCGTTGTCGACGAGATCCCGGCGGGTGAAACCTGGCAGGTGCGGGTTAGCGCTGCCGTGACCGGGTGCGACGACCTGCTCCACGCGGTGAGCGGATTCTGGGGGTGCGAGGGCGACAGCTGTCAGAGCGGTGGGTCCCTGATCAAGCAGGCCGCGGTCGAGCTCCCGCCGGTGCTCGTGATCTCGGACCTCTCGGCCGGCGGAACCGCGACGTCGTGCGAGGAACGAGCGGTCACGCTGACGATCAAGAACGCGAGCGCAGCACGCGCCCAGGGTTCGGTCGTGAGGGTGCGCCTGCCGGAGGGGCTTTCGTACATCGATGACACGAGCACGATCAGTATCAGTCATCCGGGGGGGGCGACTGCTCCGGTGGTCCTGACCCCCGGCGGTAGCGGCGCCGATCCCGAGCTGGTGACGGACGAACTGGTCTGGACGCTCTCGGAGCATCTATCGACTTCGTATCTCTCCCCGCAAGACATCGTCACGCTCACCTTTTCGCTCCTGGTCGATGCCGGGTTCGAAGAGGGGATCGTCTTCTCCTCCGGTACCTACTCCGATGGATGCAATCGTACGCTCGACATGACATCGGACCGCTCGACCTTTGCCTCCGAGCGGATCGATGTCGATGCCTTTGCCTTCTCGCTGGATGTCGATTCCCTTCAAGCCTGCTCGCAGTATGGACTGGACGACACACGTCTGACCTATGCGATCGAGAATCCCTTGGGCAACGGCGACGCCTTTGGTCCAGTGGAACTATCCCTGCGCCTCCCAGCCGGAGTGGCCTACGTCCAGGGAACGACGGCGATCGCGTTTCCCACCGTAACCGGGAGTGCCACCCACCGCACCGAGCCGAGCATCGCCGGGACCGGGATCGACTCCAACCCGTACGTGTTGCATTGGACCCTGGGGAGCAACACCCTGATCGAGGCGGGCGAGTCGATCATCGTGGTGTTCGACGCTCGCCACCAAGGTTCGTTCGGCTGCGCGCTGCCGGAACAGACCACGGAGCTGGGCTTGACTGGTCAGCGATGTGCCGCCGGGAACGCGGGGGGAGGGACCTTCACGACCCAGTCCGAGGCGATTCCGTTCCACTTCCAGGAACAGGATCTGGGCTTTCGCCTCGAGCTGTTCGATCGCACGGCAAACGGCGCGACCGCGCCAGGGGACACGGTCGAAGTACTCGCCATCCTGGAGAATGCGGGAAGCGGCAGCGCGCGCTCTCCATCTCTCGAGGTGGTCCTCGACGCGGACGGTCTGAGCTACCTCAGCAGCACGCCGCCGCGCGACGGTTCGACCGGCGCAACATCGACCTGGGACAGCACGCTCGGATCGATCGCGGCGGGCGAGATCGATACCGTGCTCGTCCTCGCCGTCGTACAGCAGGGCGTCGACCTGGGTGAGGTACTGCAAGTCGACGGCAGTCTGACCGAAGGCTGTTGCGATCAGCTCGTCTCCGATCGGGCTCTGCTCGTCACGAGCGGACAGGCCCATCTCGACCTCGAGAAGAGTGCAACCCAGGCAGTCGTGGTCCCCGGAGGGACCGTGACCTACCAGCTCCTGATCCACAACGACGGGAGCCAGGCGTTTCGCAACGTGGTCATCGACGAGACTGCTCCGCTCCCCGGCCTGACCTACTTCGAGAGCGAGTACGACGCGGATCACGTGACCTTCTCCGGAACGGCAAATGCGCCGCAGTGGACCATCGCAGCCAGCGACAGCGCACAGGCGCCCTTCTCCGGTGGGGCAACCGAGATCATCCGCGTGAGCTACACCGTCGCGGAGGACTACTCCACCATCGGGACGCCCCCAGGGTCCGGCCGGGTGGACAACACCGCGTCGATCGCCTCCCTCGAGAACCTGAGCGGTGCCAGCCTGTCGGACGCCGAGTTGCTGGACAGCGACACCGAGAGCTTGCCCGTGCAGGTCTCTGAAGCCGCCGTCGATCTGTCCAAGATCGCCGTTCAAGGCGTGGCCGAACCGGGCGAGTTGGTGACCTACCTGCTTCGAGTCACCAATCACGGGGGGCAATCCCTACAGGATCTGGTGGTCACCGACCTCCCGGCCGTCGGACTGACCTTCGTTTCGTCTCAGTACCCGGACGAAGTCACCGAGACCGACACCTCGCCCCCAACCTACGCTCTGACCTCGCTCCCGGAACTTCTGACCCGGGAGATCGCGGTCACCTTCCGGGTGGACAGCGACACCACGGTGACCGGGTCGTCTCTGACCAATCTGGCGACGGTCACGGCTCGGGACGAAGCGGATGTCGCCATTCCGCCGGACAGCGCAAGCGTCACCCTTCCGGTCATTCCGGCCGCCTCCGCGCTCGACCTGGCCAAGGTGGCGACGCGCGGCGATATCGTTCCCGGCGAGTCGATCACCTATCAGCTCGTGGTGACCAATCCGGGTGCAACGGACCTGACCGATGTCGTGGTGGTCGACACCCCCCCTTCGGGACTCACCCTCACGGCGGTGGAGCACGACGACGACGTGCTGCAAACCTCCGGGGCTCCGCCCACGTTCAGCATCGCATCGCTCCCCGCCGGGGCGGCGGAGGTGATTTCTCTCTCGTTCGCGGCCAGCGCCGATACCTCACTGCTGAGCGATCCGGTGGTAAACAGTGCATCGGCTAGCGGGACCGACCCTTCCGGCGCCGCGATCGCGGCCGATCCCGCGACCAGCAGCTTGCCGCTCTCACCTCGCGTGACCGGACTCCGCATCCAGAAGATATCGACCGAGTCCGAGGTCGTTCCCGGCTCCACCCTCTCCTACATCCTCGTCGTCTCCAACCCAGGCGATGAGGTCTTGACCAATGTCGACGTGGTGGACGAGCCACCTCCGGGGTTCTCCTACCTGGATGCGAGTTACGACCCGGAAAGGGTGAGCGAGCTGCTCGATGCTCCGCCCACCTTCCGGGTCGGCACGCTGGAACCGGGGGGGCTGGAGTTGATCACGATCCGCTTCCGCGCCTCTGCCGATCCCGACAGCCTCTCCGATCCGGTGGTCAATCTCGCCCTGGCCGAGGCGATCGGTGCCTCCGGGCAGTCGGTGGCCGCCGACACTTCCTGGGCATCACTCCCCATCTCCGATCTGCGCGCTGCGCTCGATCTCGAGAAGACAGCGGCACAGGCGGTGGTGGTCCCGGGCGGCACTGTGACCTACGAGCTGCTGCTCCAGAACACCGGTACCCGTACGCTGCGAGACATCGTGGTCGCCGAGTCCGCGACCTTGTCCGGACTCACGTTCCTGGAGTCGAGCTTCGACTCCAACTTGGTCTCGTGGACCGGGTCCAGCTCAGCTCCGGAATGGACGATCTCCGACCCGAGTGACGGGCACCCGGAGTTCGCGCCCGCGGGATCGACCGTGATTCGAGTGAGCTACACCGCGGCCGACGACTACACCCTGGTCGGAACGCCGGCCGGGTCGGGTCGGGTCGACAACGTCGTCACGGTCACGGCGGCCGAGAGTCGCGAAGGGACGCCCCTCTCCGACCCATCGGTGCTGGTAAGCGACACCGAATCGCTCCCGGTCCAGGTGCCGGTCGCCGCACTCGACCTGCAAAAGGTGGCGATCCATGGCGTGGCTGTACCCGGGGAGTACGTCACCTACCTCGTTCGGGTCACGAACCGCGGCAACCAGGATCTGCACGACATCACCGTCGTCGACATACCGCCGGCCGGGCTGGTTCTCCAGTCCTCTCAGTTCGATGGCGCCGTAACCGAGGACGACACCGATCCGCCGACTTACAGCATCGCCGACCTCCCGATCCTCGGCTCGGAGGAGATCGCCCTGTCCTTCCTGGTGGGAGACGATCTGACGATTCTCGGGGACAGCCTCATCAATGTGGCAAGCGCGAGTGGTCTCGACGCCGGCGGCACCGCGATTGCGGCCGACACCGCCAGCGTGACGATCGCCGTCTCCACCCCGCTCTCCGATCTCGACCTGAGCAAGATCGCGACGACCAGCGTGGTGACGCCGGGCAGTACAGTTTCCTACCTTTTGATTGCCGAGAATCGCGGCGACACCGATCTCTCGAATGTGACCCTCACCGACACCCCTCCGCCCGGCTTTACTTATCTCCACGCGGATCACGACGCGGACGTGACGCAGACCGACACCGATCCGCCCACCTTCGTGATCCCGTCGCTTCCGGCCGGGAACCAGGAGTTGGTCACGCTGGTCTTCGCTGTGGACCCCGATACGACCGCGCTGAACGACCCCTCGGTCAATCAAGCAACCCTGACTGGGCTCGATCCGTCGGGCGACCCGGTTACGGCCGACCCAGCCTCGAGCAGCCTGCCGATCGCAACCAGAAGCTCTGCACTTCGGGTGAACAAGACGGCGACCGAGTCGTTCGTCCAACCGGGAGAGCCAATCACCTACCTCCTGACCGTGACCAACCCCGGAGAAGAGCCACTCACCGACATCGAGGTCACAGATCTGGTGCCCGAGGGACTCGTTTTCGCCTATGCGCAATACGACGCGGGTCGGGTCTCGGAACTTGCTTCTGATCCCCCGACCTACCGCATCGCGAGCCTCGGTTCTCACGACTGGGAGCAGATCGGACTCACCTTCGAGGTGACGGATGATCCGGACAGCCTGAGCGATCCGGTGGTCAACCGGGCGGTCGGCAGCGGGGTTGGCGCCTCCGGCCAGTCGGTGGTGTCGGATACCACGTCCTGTTCGGTTCCACGCACGGGGAGCCCGCACGGAGTCGACATCGAGAAGTCGTGCCTGACCACGGAGCTGGTTGCCGGAGAGCTGGCCGACTATCTGCTCCAGATCACCAATCGCGGGGAGTCGGTTCTCCACTCCGTGACGGTCAGCGACATCCTCCCGTCGGACTTGAGCTACGTGGCGTCTGAACCGACGCCGATCGAGGCTCCAGCCGGAACTCTGACCTGGGAGCTCGCCGACCTCGCACCGGGGGAGTCCCATCAGATCACTCTGCGCGCGCTGGTCGACTTCGACCCGTCCAGCACGATCACCAACACCGCCGGAGTCACCGCGCTGACCCCCGGGAACGTCTCCGTGACCGACAGCGACCAGGTCACGAGCGCGGCGAACCCTGGGGCCAGTTCGCTTCACCTCGAGAAGTCGCCGACCGCAGGACATCTGACCCTGGGCGGCCAGGTGACCTACTTGCTCGAGGTCTCCAATGACGGCGACCAGCCGCTCTCTTCGGTCAGCCTGGTCGACAGCCTCCCCGCGGGCACGGTCTACGCCGGATCCGACCACGACCCCGCCCGCTGGAACCTGATTTCCGTAGCCCCGATCGTCCGCTGGGACCTGATCGGCGAGTTGCTGCCTGGGCAGAGCGAGGAGGTTGCTCTCTACGTCGATGGCGGGGATGACTTCTCCGACTTCGGGCTCTCAGGCGGAGACACGACGCTGGTAAACGTCGCCACGGTTACGGCCGACGATCCGCAGGGCGGTACACTGTCCGATCTCGACACTGGAGTGGTGCAGCTCGCCTCGCCCCTGGGCGCCGTGCTGCTCAACAAGGTCTGCACCTTGGGCGAAATCGTCCCCGGAGAGGACGTGCTCTACGTCCTCACCGCCGAGAACATCGGTGACCAGGATCTCTATCCGTTCGAACTCCGGGAGCCCGACCTTTCTTCCCAAGGACTCTTCTTTGTCGGTTCCGAGTTCGATCCGGATGTCTTCAGCTACAGCTACGACGGTACGCACCATCTCTGGAGTGCGTTGGCGCCGGTCGCCCCTGGACAACGGTCGCAGGTGCGGGTGACCTTTCGTGCCGCGACCGATCTCGACCTGCTCGCCGACCCGGTAGTGAACGTGGCCTCGATCCTCGCTTACGACCAGGACGGCACCGTTGCCACCGACTCGGATGCTGAGGGAGTACCTCTGGTGGATCTCACCTCCGCCATCCGGCTGGAGAAGAGCGCGGCGCGCGGCGCCGTGACCCCGGGAGAGATGGTCGACTACATCCTGACCGTCTCGAACATCGGGGACCTTCCGCTGGTCGATGTCGTCATCTCGGAGTCGGACCTCGGGGACCAGGGGCTACGAACCGTCGGGAGCAACTTCGATCCCGATTTCTGGGCCCAGCCAGATTCCCTTACCTGGGTTGCGCTCGACTCGCTCGATGCCGGTGATACACGAGAGATCCGCGTGAGCTAC
This sequence comes from Candidatus Eiseniibacteriota bacterium, assembly GCA_016712505.1. Taxonomy (GTDB): domain Bacteria; phylum Eisenbacteria; class RBG-16-71-46; order CAIMUX01; family CAIMUX01; genus JADJQY01. Next base: position 236,465 of record JADJQY010000001.1, read on the forward strand.
CGCGCGTCACGCGAGGAATCCGACCTTCCGCTCTCGGTCGAGAACAGCGCCCGAGTCACCTCCTTCGATGTCTACGGACGTGCCCGGGATGACCTTGCGACCGAGACGTTGCCGCTCATCCTCGGCGAACCATCGCTGCACCTCGACAAGTCGGCCGCGCAGAGCGCCGTGGTCCCTGGACAGACGGTCACCTACCTGCTCCAGCTGACCAACAACGGTGACCGTCCCTTGCGGGCCGTCGTCGTTTCCGACAGCTTCCCGGAGGGCACCAGCTTCGCCTCCGCATCGTACGACCAGGAAGTCATGGACCTTTCGTCCGACGAGCAGTTCGTGCAGTTCGAGCTCCGGGAGCCGCTCCCGAGCGGGAGCACAGAGACGATCCGGCTCTCGTTGCTGGCCACAGGCGACGCCGCTCTCCTGTCCGACCCGACGGTCAACCACGCCTCCGCTCGCGGATGGACCGTAGACGGCCAAGTCGTGAGCGACGATGACAACGAGAGCCTGCCGCTACAACTTCCCTGGGCCGCCCTCGACGCGCTCAAGATCCCTCTCCAGAACATGGTCGAACCAGGAGCCGCGCTGGCTTACAAGCTGGTCATCCGCAATGGCGGCGACACCCCGCTCCACGATGTTTCAGTGCTCGAACAGCCGCCAGCCGGGATCTACTACGAACGGAGCGACCACTCGCCGCTGGTGTCGTGGTCGGGTACCGCGGTAGCCCCCGCCTGGAAGATCGAATCACTCCCGGTCGGAGCGAGCGAGGCGATCGCCGTGTGGTTCCGGGCCGATCGGGACCCGGGCCTCATCCAGAGCCCAGCGCGCAACGAGGTCCTGGTCAGCGCGTTCGACGCCGCCGGCACCAAGGTGAGCGATGAGGCGATCTGCGAACTTCCAGTGCGCGTTCCCCGACCTGCCATCCGGCTGGAGAAACTTGCTCTCGACGCGGTCGCGATCACCGGGGACAGATTCAGCTATTCGATTCGTCTGGCCAATGCGGGCGGGGACACTCTCTACCACGCCGTGATCCGGGATCCGCTGCCGTCTGGCATCAGCTATGAATCAAGCGTCTACGACGCGACGCGAGCCCGGTTCTCCGCTGATCCGGTGCCGACCTGGAGTCTTGCCGGCCCCGTTCCTCCGGGCGACAGCTTCGCGCTCCGCCTGAACGTGATCGTTCCGAGCGACACGACCCTCTTCGCCAATCCGATCGTCAACCAGGCGGAGGCGGAAGCGCAGGACGTCAGTGGCGCCGTCGTCCGAGCAGAGGCATCCGAGCAGGTTCCGGTGGAGCAAGACCGACCCCTGCTCAATCTCCAGAAGAGCACCGACGCCGCCGTCGTGGTGGCCGGACGGCCGATTGTCTACTCGCTGACCGTGACCAACGTCGGCAACCGGGACTTGAGTGACGTGTTAATCACCGACAAGCCCCCCGCGGGACTCCGCTACGACTCGGCCAACTTCGACCCGCGGCAGGTCGAGTGGATCGGAACCACGGAGTCTCCCCGTTGGTCGATTCGCCGGCTAGGTCAGCGCCAGATCGAGACCATCACGGTGCGATTCGTGGCGGACGCCGATGCCGGCTCGATCCCCGATCCGGTGGTCAACCTGGCGGAGGCGAGCGGCACCGATCCGAGCGGCGCGTTGATCAGCGACACCGACGACGAGTCAACCCCCGTGCAGTCGGGCGCGGCAGCGCTGCAGGTGACCAAAGTCGCCACAACCGGGGCAATCGAACCAGGGAGAGACGTCACTTACCTCATCACGATCGTGAACCAGGGCGCAGAGGCCCTTCGCGAGGTGGTGATCCGTGACCACGCCCCCGCACCCCTTCGCTACCGAGCGAGTCACTACGACGGCGCCCACGTGACCGAAACTGCGCCGGGTGAGTGGCGGGTCGAAAATCTGCCGATCGGTGGCTTCGAGCAGATCCGCGCCTCCTTCTTCGCTCCGGCGGACTCTACCTATGCCGACCTGGTGCGCAACGTGGTGCGAGTTTCGGCCCGGAACAGCCGGGGCGAAGCGGTCTCCGACTCTGCAGACGAGCAGCTTCCGGTCGACCACGGACTCGCCCGGGTGCACCTGGACAAGCGAGCGGTCGATTCCTACATCACGGTGGGCGAGGAAGTCAGCTACGACCTCCTGGTGAGCAACACAGGGGGAGTCGAGCTGCGCGACGTCATCGTCACCGACGATCCGGCCGAGGGGCTCCGGGCGGTACGGTCGAGATTCGACAATCGCACCGTCGTGCAGGAAAATCCGCTGCGGTTCCGCATCCCCCGGCTCGCGGCTCACGAGTCGGAGGAGATCCGCCTCACCTTTGCTACCGAGACGAACCTCGGTGGCCTGGCGGATGGGGACACGGTCGGGAATCGCGCGCGGGCCGTGGGCCGAACGGTGCATGGAGCGGAGGTCTTCGACCAGGACCTCGAACTCCTCCCCATTCGCCGGATGGCGTCCGCCATTCAGGTCCTCAAATGGACTGACTTCACCGGAGATGCCACTTATCCGGGAACCGAAGTGGCGTTTCACCTCGAGGTGACCAACATCGGTCGACAGCGGATGCATCAGATTCGCATAACCGACCTCCTCCCCCGCGGCCTGAGGTTCAAGTATGCCGATCTTCCGCCAAGTGACGCGAGGGAGGATTCCACCGCGGCAACCGGAGGGACCGTTCATTGGACGATCGACCTTCTCGAGCCGGGGGAGTCGTGGGAGGTCCTCGTCGTAACAGAGGTGGCTGGATCGCTGACCGGCATCTCCGTGCTCGAGAACCGCGCGGTCGCCTCCGCGGTGGACGAGAATGCCGAGATCCGGCGTGACGAGGACGTGGCGCAACTTCGAGTTCGCCTCCCTCGCCTGCAACTGACCAAGAGTGCTGATCGCGGCAGTGCCGCCCCGGGGGAAGCGATCACCTATCGGGTGACCTGCGCGAATCCAGGTGACCTGCCGGCCGAGAATGTCCTGATAACCGATCGCCTACCTGAGGATCTCATCTACCAGGCCGGGTCGGCACTTCCCGAGGCAGAGTATCTGAGCGAGGCTCGCAGTATCGTGGCCAACCTGGGACGACTGCTGCCTGGCCAAGCGGCCAGCTTCGAATACGTAGTTCAGGTCGCCGACAATCTGCTTCCCCCCACGCTGATCGGAAACAGCGCCACTGCGTATGCCGACGATCTCGCTCCAGTGGAGTCGGACACGGTGTGGGTCCGGATCGAAACCACGGATATGGCTCTCTACAAGTCGGTCGATCGCGTCAGCGCGGTCGCGGGCGACACCCTGACCTACGCCCTTCGCTATGTGGTCGGTGAGCGCACCCCGCAGGAGTCGGTCTCGGTAATCGACGCCTTGCCGCCGTTGACCGAGTTCGTCTCTTCCTCGCCCATTGCCGGATTTGACGGCGGCCGCAAGGAACTCATCTGGGCGCTGGGAGATCTCGGTCCGGGCTCGGCCGGTATCCTGACCTACCGCGTGGTCGTGGTGCCGGAGGTCTCCCCGGGGGACGTGATCGCCAATGTCGCGGAGATCCGCTCCGCGAATCAGACACCCGTTCCGAGCAACGAGGTTCGCACCGTAGTCGAAGCACAACGTCCCCTTCGCATCACCAAGCGGGTCAGCCACAACGCGGCCGCAATCGGGGACGATCTGGAGTTCGCGATCACGGTCGAGAACCAGTGGGATCGCCCGGCGCCCGATGTGCGCATCGAGGATCGCCTGCCCGATCAGGTCATCTTCGCGGGCGAGGCGAGCGATGGCGGCACGCATCAGGATGGGGTCGTTCATTGGGCCCTCGGCACCTTCCTACCCGGGGAGACGAAGGTGGTGCGGTTCCTGGCCAGGGTGCGCGACGGCGTACCCAGTGGAACGATCATCCGGAACACCGCCTGGACTGCGGGTAGCGAGGTGGCGACTACCTACAGCAACACAGTGTTGACCGCCGTGCGATACACCGAGCTCCAGATCGAGAAGAGCGTTTCCCCAAACCGCGCCCGGATCGGGGACACCGTCCGTTTCTCGGTGTTGGTACGCAACGAGGGCCAGGCTTCGGCCCACGAACTCCGACTGGTCGATGATCTCGCCCCGGGCATGCTCTATGTACATGGGACCTCGCGACTGCTGCTCGGTGAGCAGTTGGTCTCGAGCGAAGATCCGGCCGGAGAGAACCCGATCGTGCTCGACGCGGCCCAGCTCCCGCCAGGCGGACAGCTGACCTGGAGCTACGATGTGCGCATCGGTTCGAACGCCGTCGAGGGTGCGTTGGAGAACCAAGTGCGGCTCAGCGCCGAAGGTGAGTTTGGTGACTCCGTCACCGTCGGACCTGCGGTGGCCGCAGTCGACGTCGTACTCCCCCACCTGGTCATCACGAAAACCACGCCGGAACGCGCGGTGGAGCATGGCGATCTGATCTGGTACTCGGTCACGCTGCAGAATCCTTCGCACACGCCGGTCGATTCGGTTGTGGTGCGCGATGCGCCACCCTTCGGGTTCGAGTTCCTCCCGGGGAGTGCGCGGCTGAACGGGGCCCCGGTCACGCCATTCCTCTCGGGCTCGGTCCTGCTCTGGAACGTCGGCCTGGTCGAGGGAAGCCGGAGTCACGAGATCACTTATGCCCTAATGGTCGGTTTGAACGCACCGGTCGGGGTTTCCACCAACTCAGCCTGGGCCCATGGCCTCGATCCGATCGGCGGCACCGTCGCGGTCGGTCCGGCCGAAGCTCGAGTGAACCTCTTGCTCGATCGCAACGCCGCCACCATCCGAGGCCGCGTCTCCCTGCGCTGCGATCCGGCGATTGGAGGGGACCACGATACTCTGCCCGGTGTAGCAGGGATCGAGATCACGCTCGAGGATGGCCGTCGAACGCAAACCGATGCCGCAGGTGACTATTGGTTCCACCCCGTAGCCAGTGGAGATCATCTCGTTCGCGTCGATCGCACCGCGCTGCGCGACGGCGTGAGCGTGGTTGGACGCGGGCACCGCTTCCTCTACGCGCTGCCTGGGGGACAAGCCCGGGCCGACTTCCTTGCCTGCATCGAGTCCAGACCCGGCCGAATCGAGTTTTCGAAGGGAGTGGAGCCAGAGGCCCTGCGGCGCATCCAGGATTCGGCCGAGCCCGAGCGGTTCACGCTCCAGGGAATCAACTTCGACACCGGGCAGGCGTCGCTGCGCGCGAACGCGCACGGCGTGATCGACTCGGTAGCGGCGCGGGTCCGGGAGCTGCCTGCAGCGAGAATCGTGGTCGAGGGACACACGGACATCCGTCCGATCCGCACGGCCGATTTCGCCGACAACTATGAGTTGTCCATCGCACGGGCAGAAGCCGCGAAGCAGGCACTTGTGACGCGGTACGGGATCGATCCCGCGCGAATCCGTGCCGTAGGCTACGGGCCGGATCGCCCGCTACGTCCGGGCCGCACGGCTCTGGATCTGCAGGCGAATCGTCGGGTCGAAGTGCTCGTCTACGCCGACGACCCAGAGAGTGCGCCGGTACGCTACGAGCCTTTCGAGGTTGACGTTCAACTCACCCTGCTCTACTCCGGTGAGGTACCGCTCTCCGGGCTCTCGGTGGTCGACGACATCCCTGCGGGGCTTGAGTATGTTCCAAGCTCTTCGCGAGTCGATGACCTCCCGCGAGAGCCTTTCATCGAGCCGGGCGCGCGTCACCAACGCCTTTCCTGGTCGTTCGGCGCGGCCAGCACCGGTTTCCAGAGGATCATCCGCTATCGAGCAAAGGTGGTCTCGGCGCAGGCAGATGTCACCCTTGTTTCCCCGGCGAGGCTGCTGTGGCAAGGAATCGACGGGACACGGCACGAGAGTGATCCGGTGAGTGCGCAGGTAGCCCTGGCGAGCACGGAGCGAATCCAGGAGCGGAGGTACACACTGGAGAGCGTGTTCTTCGAATCCGGCCGGGCCGACGTCCTACCTCTGGCGGATTCTGCGATCGAGATGATTCGAACGCGCGTGGCGGAGATGAGAGATGTGGAGATCCTCATCGAGGGGCACACCGACTCACGACCGATCCACAACTCGGAGTATCCGGACAACGTCGCGCTCTCCCTCGCCCGCGCGGAGCGGTTGCGGGATGCACTCGTTGCGGCCGCGGGCGTAGATGCATCGCAGTTCACCCTGCGCGGTCATGGTGCGGCGCGCCCGGTAGCCTCGAACACCACCGCCACCGGCCGGGCGCAGAACCGCCGGGTCGAGATCACCCTGGTGGGTCGAAGCTTGTCCTCTCACCAACCTGCCGACACCTCATCGGACGGCAGCACCCCTGCTCAGATCGAGATCACTATCGTACGATAGAGGATTCGCCTGACTCAGTGCGGGCAGTCCACCGAGCGTCGGGTGCGTCCCCCATGCTCGCAGTCGACTCGGCCAGCACGAACCGCTCCACCGCCTGACGCAGTTCACGCAGATTGCCCGCCCACGGATGCTCGAGGAAGAAACTCACCATCGAGTCCGGCAGTGCCCGCTTCGGCAACCCGAATCGCTGTCGTGTCTGCGCCGCGAAGTGCTCCATGAGCAGCGGAAGATCCTTGCGCCGCGCGTGGAGGGACGGCAGCGTGATCATCACCCGTCCGATGCGTCGGCGGGCCTCATCGACACGCGAACCTCCCGGTCCGGCCGGCAGGTTGCTCATCGTCGAGTGCGTACCAACTGCAGCGCAGCGATCGCCGCTCAGGTACCGGGATGCGCCGATCACCCGGACCTCCGCAGTGTGCTCGTCGAGCCACGAGAGCAGGCGTCGCTGAACTCCGGGAGGGAGTTCGGCGATTTCGTCGAAGAAGAGCGTGCCGCCTCTCGCGGCCGCGAGAAGCCCCGTCCCAGGTGCATCCCCGAACAGTTCCGTTCCGATCACCATGTCGTTCAGATCGGCGCAGTGGAACGTGATGAAGTTGCCCTCGCGCTTGGACCAAAGATGGATCAGTCGCGCGAAGGTCGACTTTCCAGTGCCCTGCTCCCCGAGGAGCAGCACCGGCGCCGGGAGCGTCGCCGCGGCGCGAGCCAGCATCAGCGCATTGAGATACTCGGGATCCTCCCCGACCAGGCCGAGCCGCTCTGCCTGCTGCAGGTCTTCCGAAGTGAGCGACTGGGCCGGCGACATCTGCCGGGCGAGCACCGTCTTTGGCCCCCGCTTGAGCTCGGCACGAGCGCCCAGGAGCGTGCGGGCCTCACGAAACAGCGGCGCGTCCGGATAGTTCGAGAAGGGTCGGAGGGCATGAGCCACCTTGGACTGCACCTCGCCGGCACCCGTGCGCCCCAGGCCTCGATCCAGCCGGATCCGGAGCAACTCGAGGCGGGTCCGCTCGAAGGTCTCGCCCAGGCGGTCCAAGGACTCGATGGCCGAACGGACCCGCTCCACCGCCTGCGCCGAGTTGCCTACTGCTTCGTCGCAGAGGGCCAGCACGCGCTCGGAGGTGGCCGCTTCATAGATGTCGCCGAACTCCTGCGCCCCTTCCAGCGATTCCATGGCGAGAGCCCGAGCCTCGTCATAAGAGCGCTCGAGCAGGGCGACCTCCGCCTGGCGGCGGCGAATCTCGAACACCAGGTCCCCGGTCGGGGAAATCTGGCGAGCGAGTTGCAACCCTCCGCTGAGGAGCGTGCGGGCACGACGCACGCGTCCCTGGAGCAGGTAGAGCTCACCGAGGTACTCGAGGGCAAGCGCATGGACACGCGGCGCATGCATCCTCTTTCCCTGGCGGATCGCACGCAGAAGCTGAGCACGAGCCGAGCTCAGATCACCAGTGCGGACCGAGATCCAACCCAGCGCGAGCAGCACGGTGGTCGAGCGCTTCACATCCCCCATTTGCCCGGAACGGGTCAGCGCCTGGTTGAGCAGCATCGCACCGCCCGACAGGTCCCCGCGCTTCGCGCGCAGGACTCCGAGGTTGATCAGGCAGGCCAGAGCCTTGTCCGATTGACCCATCTCTTCGTAGCGGAAGCGAGCCTCCTGATACAGCGCGTCCGCTTCATCCCAGCGGCAATCCTGTAGCTGGGTATTGGCGATTCCAAGCACCGTGTCGGCGACACCCTCGCGGGAGCGCAGCTGTTTGTAGAGTTCGAGCACCTCTTCGTAGAGCTCGCGTGCATCGCCCGGGCGCCGAAGGGCATAGGTCGACTGCGCCATGACCGTGGCGATACGCGCGATGAACACGTTCGGCTGCAACTTCTGAGCTCCGAAGAAGACGCGACCGAGCTGAAGCACCTCGCGGTACCGTCCGGTCCGGTGAAGCACCTTGAGCTGCAAGAGGAACCGCCACAGGGAGTGCCGCTCGCGTCGACCGAGAACGCGGCGCCTCTGTCCGCGGGCCGGAACCCGCGGCAGCAAGGGCCGCGGACCGGGCGCGGGGGCGTCGTCTGCCGTCCCGGCGCGCTGGCGCAGGCCGCGCTCGGCGTCTCGGGTGCCATCAACGGATCCGCGGCTTCCGGCAGACTGGTTACTGGCCCCCGTGGGCAGGATCGGGGGGCCGAGAAGCTGCTCTGCCTCGGGAACGCGTCCAAGCCCCATCAGGGCTTCGGCGCGAAGAAGGCGCGCTTCTTCATCCCAATCGTTCGCCGGCAGCCGATCGAGTACATCGATCGCCGCCGCAAACGCGGACGCGGATACGTAGATCTGAGCGAGTTCGATCGAGGTGCGGCGGGAGGTGGGTCCACCCGGCGCCGATTCGAACGGTTGTGGTCCCCGTTGAGGTGTCGGCACTGACATAGCCCTCTCCCGCTTAGCGCAGAATCCAGTTCGTGTAGGCGCGAAGGATCTCGCGCAGCGTCTTCTCCGCCAGATCCTCGATCGACGACCCGCCTTCGCGGCCAGGTGCCGGCGGCTCTCCGCCCTTGTCGTCGTCAGTCTTGACTTCGGGTTCCTCGAACGGGGTGCCCTCGCCCCCGTCACCCAATCCCGGCTGCGGCTTGGAGACTAACCCCCGAGCGGCCGCCGTATCGTGACCCGCGTTCGCCAGCATGAGCAGCAGGACGCTGATCACGGCGAGGGTCCATAGTTTGGTATTCGTGCGACTCCGTTGCATCTCGTGCCTCCCTTTCCATTCGTGCGCCCAACGCCTCCTGCCGAGACATTGGTATGGAGAGACTGTTTCGAAAGAGACCACAAAGGCCCGCCAATCGATCGCGCGGCAGGGCGCAGCGCATCTGCGCCACGTCGGCCGCCGATCCGATCCCGGCGTTTCGATGTGCACATGAGGGGGGACTCGTCACGGCGCGCCGATCGGAGTGCTGGCGCGATGACGACTGGACCCGGCAGCGAACGGTCGGATTTCAGGTAGGAATGCTGCGTGATTCGGATCCGTCGCCGATCGCCTCCGGTCGAAGCGTCGGTTCGCGGCTCTTACCCCTGCGCGCCCCACACGGTGCCTGGATCCGGTACCCATCGGGCACGGGTTCCGGTAGGTACCCGTACCATGGATCTGAAACCGGGTCGTCCAGCCTGGTGTTCGCCCGGCGTCGTCGTTCCGGGTCCAGGGTCGACCGTGCCCCGCGGTCGGGGAATTGCCGTGATAGCAGCGTAGAGAGCCGAATCGCCGGTGTCAATTGCGTGGTTGGACAAAGTCCAGACCCGATCTCGGCCCGGCCCATCGGGGGCCCGGGTGCCACGACGCCCTCCGCGCCGGTCGGGCAGGGAGGGCGTCCTGTTCCGCCGCCGAGACGTTGCGGCTCACTTCCTCAGTCGATGACCAGCAGCTTCCGCGTCGCCTCCAACCCGCCCTGTCGCAGGCGATAGAAGTACACCCCGGCCCCAACCGCACGGTCGGCATCATCGCAGCGGTTCCAGGTCACCTGGTGTATCCCGACCGTCAGGGGACCATCCTGCAGCGTCCGGACATGACGACCAGAGACGTCGAGAATCTCCAGACGCGCGTCGAAGTCCGCCCGGGCAACCTCGAACCGCAGCGTGACGTCACCGCTGGCCGGATTGGGTCGACTCGGTGCGAGCGCGAACCGGGGGACGCGGGTCGCATCCGGCGCATCGACCGGCGAATCGCAGTCGTATCCCTGGATGTCGTTGATCCCCCAGGCATTCAACGTCCCGATATCCTGACCTGCTGCATCGATGACGGTCAGCTTCCACTGACCATCCAGCGCCTGGCCGAAGAACGCCGAGAGTGGCTGAGCCGGCGTGAGCGTGCCGGGGTAGTTTCCGACCAGGTTGTCTGCGCTTCCCCCGGTCCGGTTATGCAGGAGCACCACGGTGTTGGCCGGAGAGCGGAGCTGGACCTTCAGATCGCCGACGTAGGTGTGCGTGATATCCACATCCACATTGAAGTTCGGTGTGACCGTCGCCCCCGTGCCAAGAACCACAATGGTGCTCGTGACTCCGGTGGCGTTGTTGTCCGGGATCGCCAGGTGCGGCTCGACGGACTGCGAGACCCCGAGCACCACCCCGGTCTGCAAGACGACCGGTAGGGCGACACTGCCCGCGCCGTAGGTGACGCTGAGCAGGAGCTGGATCGGGTCGCCGCACTCGAATCCGAAATCGATCGAGAGGACGAAGTCGGTCAGATTTTCCCCGCTCGCCCCGATGGGCAGATCGTCGTAGGCCGAGCTGGCCGCGTCAACCGTCACCCCGGCGGTACCGGTCGAGAGGGTCGCCACCACTCCACTCGCGTCGAGGGTGCCCACATTGTGCAGGCGCACCTTCAGGCCGACCTGCTCGCCGGGATCGGGCACGCCGTTCCCGCTCGGTTCAATCACCGAGCTGTTGTCGATCGTGAGGGAAACCGCGGGAACATCGACGATGTTGTGCACCAGGAACTTCTGGGTAAACACGTCCGCATGTGGCCCCCCTGGCTGGAGGAGCGCGGCGGTGGCGATGGTGGCATTCCCCATGTCGCGCATGTTGATCCCCGACCCCAGTCCGAAGTGCGACTCCAAGATGATCTGATCCACCTCCTCGCGGGTCTCTCCTTGGGCGATGAGGGCGATCAGCGACTGAAACAGCGGCGTCGACCACAGCTCATCCGACTGATATCCGCCCGGAATCGACTGGTGCGCACCGTAGGTCGTCCCTGGCACATACTGGGCGCCGAATGCGTTCAGGACGCGGCCGCTCCAGCAGGAGGCCGGCACGCCGTGTCCGTCCCAACTGAAGACCCACTCCGGGTGGAAAGTGGCGCCGTTCTGGGTCGCGTAGCTGTACGAACCCGCCCAGTAGTCGCCGAAGCCCTCGCCGATCGCACCGCTGTCCCCCCGCCCCAGCTCGAATTGATTCCGTAGTGGATCGCGTGCCCGTACTCATGGAGCACGACATCCGCGTCCTCGCTGTCGTCCACGCAGCCATGTCCGTAGGCGATGCGATTGCTGCTCGGAACGAAGTACGAATTGTCCGATCCGTTCACGCCATCGGTGTCGATCCCGATCGAAAGATCCTGGATCCCGGTCGCGCCGGCAAATCCCAACGACTGCATGTAGCGCTGGTTCTGGTCGATGTGGAAATAGCACAGAGCGTCATTGAACGCGTTGTTGCCCCGAGTCGCGGTCCAGTTGCCGGTCGTGGTGGTGCTGGGCGCGGTGGCCGGGGGATCCCAGTTGATGATGTTGCACCACGGGCCGGTCAGGGAGTAGTTCGTGCCGTTGAACGCGATGTCGAGCAATCCGCGGGTGAAGTACGAACCGGCGAAGGCACTGCCCGGCGAAGTGTCTTGCAGCGTTTCGCTCCCCAGGGTCGTACGAGGATCCGGATCGAACACCACACCGGTGCCGTTGGCCAGGATCCGCGGGAGATGGTCCCCTCCTCCGGCTTCCCGCGCCCGCCAGTCGGCAAACGCCACCGCCCGATTCGCCACCGGGCCGGTCGCCTCCGAGAGTCGCTCCGCCACGCTGCGGGATTCCGGCACCCGGAGAATACGCAGGTCCTCGATCGAGATCACGGTCCCATGTTCCGCATCGAGGCGAACCGACCAGGTGCCGTAAGGCGCCTCCAGCGACAGTTCGACGATCGACTGGAGCTGGAACCGATCCCCCACCGGCACATAGAGGACTCGCAGCCGGGGTTCGTCGAGCAAGGCTCCATGTGCGTGCAACGCGTTCCAGGCGAAATCGAGTAGCGTTTCCGAACCCAGGACCGCGGTGGGGGCCACCACGTCGCCCTTCACCGGGTAGGTCTGGTTGTAGACGCGGTAGACCGACCCGTCCTGACGCGAGATGCTCACCACGACCTGAGCCGCCTCGACGTCATATCCGTTCAGCCGCTGTTGGAAACGGTAGTGCGTGCCGAGAAGGCTCTCCTGAACCTCGATCAGTTCCAGGTTTCCCAGAGCAGCCGGCAGACCGTAGTCCGCCGCCTGTTCGCTCAGATAGAGCCGGGCGAGTTCTTCGCCCGAGATGCCGCTCGGCGCATTCCAACGCGGGGCGAACTGCAGCTTCGGGGTCGAGCGCTGATCATGGTGGTAGGTGTCGTTGACCAGTCGACTTGCGCCTGCCGATCCATCGACGATTCCGATGGTTGACGTAAGCGCGAGCAAAAGGAGCGCGGTGAGGCGCATGGGGTCCCCCTCAGGTTTCTGAGCTCATGCCCCGGGCGCCCAGGTGCGACCCCTTCGGGGCGCAGGGCGAGTCCGAGGTCGTTTCTACAAACGCACCACACGGCGCGTGATCTCGGCGCTCCCCGCGCGAACTCGCGCGAAGTAGATGCCTGACGGCACGTCGTGACCGGAATCGTCGAGCCCGTTCCACTCGAACTCCATCGGCCCAGCGGAGCGCAGACCGAGCCCCTGCGAGTACACGCGGCGCCCAGTGAGATCGATTACCTCGATTGACACCTTCGCCGGGCGCGGCAGGGCCATCTGCAGCGTGACATGGCCGAGGGTCGGATTCGGAGCGATGGAGAGAATCAGCTCCGCGGAAGTGCCGGCAGTGGACACATCCGCAGGCGTAAAGGTGAGTGAGTCCGCGGTCATCGTGACCGGTGCGGCTTTGTTGTTGGCAACCCACAAATCGTACATCGTCTGTCCGCGAGTGTCGGTCACGTTGGTATCCCGGAGGAACTCGATGTACTCCTTCGAGGTGGTCTGGTAGTAGAGCGTGGCCACAACCTTGCGCGCACTGGGGGGAAGCGGATAGGTGGCCACATCCCAGTTCTGCCCATCCGCGTACCGGGCTCCGGGCTGGTCGGGGTCGACGGGATGGCCGCCGAAGGTCGCATACGCCGCGTTCGTGAATCCGAGCGGCGGGATCCGGTTGTCTTTCACGATGGTGTCGTTGAGAGCGAAGTGGAAGCTCGCCCCCGAACCGACGCCCAAGGCTCCAGCCAGGGCCGGAGATACCCCGAGTTTCGCCTCATACACCACGATGTCATCATCGTGGATCAGCTCGCCGCTGGTGATTTCATAGCGCCCGGACTGATAGACCACCGTACCGAGCGCGTCGCGGGCCACGACGCCCAGCCACATACGTCGACCTTCCGGATATCCGCTCGGCAGCTTGTGACCAGTGCGGTTGGTCACCGTCACGACCGCGCGGAAGCTGTCGCCGGCCGCTTCGGTCACGACATCGACCAGGGCCGACTTCCGCAACATGCCCACCGCTCGCTCCGCGCCTGCCGCGAGTGGCACCGGATCCACTTCGCCCGGGGCGATCTGGGCAATGATGTTTGGCATCCAGTAGTTGCCACCGGTCAAGTCGTGGAGCGGCAGATCATTCCTGGTGGGACCGCCGTTGCACCCCTTGCCTACCACGTCCTTCATGTGGCAGTCCTGGCAGGTGCTGACGTACCCGCCCGGCTTGTTCCCGGCGAATTCCGGCGCGTAGACGCCGCTCGGGGTGTTGAACGTGCTGTTCTTCCACTCGCTGTATGTTCGCTCGAGCGGGAACTGCGTCTCCGAGTCGAAAACCACGGCCTTGGCATCGAAGGCCCCCGCCACGTAGTCGCGATCTCCGGTGCGGGTGAAGACTGGATTCGAAACGTCGTGACAAGTGCCGCAGAGATCGCTCTCCCGATGAAACGGCGAGACCAGCGCCGGGTGGGGCGCGCTGACGGTGAACGGACCGCGCCGACGCGACTGATGATCCGCCACGTACATTCCGCTGCCGAATTCCGTCGGTCGATCCTCGATCGGGAGCGCGGCCAGGATCGCCGCATCCTCGATCGGGCTGACCCCCGCCTCGTAGATCGGATCTACCGCGCGGTGGCAGGGATCGCAGCCCACGCCATCACGATCGATGCCGCTCAGTGCCGTGCCGTTGGTGGGGTTGCTCCGTCCCGACATCCATCCGCCCGGAGTGTGACAACGGAGACACAGGTCTCCCGAGCCGGGCGCATCCTGCTCGGCGACGGTGAGGCAGGCAAAGAAGAGCGGATCGCGCGCCGCCTGCGCCATCATGCTCCCCTGGAAGTTGAAGTCAGGTTCGACCGCCTGATTGTATCCACCGTGGCAGATGCCGCAGAGGGTCCGATCCTGGAACGTACCGGCGCCGAACGGTTGGGTGCCAGGTTGGTGAAAATCGCGCAGGGTGGTAGGGGCGATTCCGATCGCCGGGCGGGTGATGGTGAAGAGCGCGTCGGATTGATCTTCGCCGGCATTCGCTTCGATATCCTTCGCCACTACCCGAACTCGAGCCGCGGTGGTGGGGGTCAGGTGCACCGGCCAGTTCCAGCTCCCACTATTCAAGAGGTTGCGCGCGATCTGTTGCCACGGGGCGGACTCCGCATCGCGGTAGTAGATATCGACCGAGGTGACGTCGACATTGTCGGTGGCGATCCAGGTGATCGCGTGAACAGAGGTGCCCGCATAGCTCTCGGACCCGTTCGGGGAGAGCACGGTCACGGTGGGCGGGATCGTGTCCGCGTGTGCCACGCCCGCGGTGAGTGCGAGCAGGAGCCAGAGTCGCTTCATGATGTTTGCCTTCCTGCCGGGGATTTCGGCCCGAGGCCGCACCTTCGACGGGCACCGGCCGGCGCGCGGCGTCTTCGAAGGCGAAATGATTGTCGCAGATGGGAAGGTCGTGCTTCGAGTGCGGAACCGACTCGAGGCACGAAACCTGGGCGCGATTGAGATTCGATCCCAATCGTGGCTTCAAGCTGCTGGGCACTCGCTCCAGGCGGAGCGCACCACCTGGCGCCTCAGTGCAGACGGACGAAGCGCCGGGTCAGGCTCTCTCCGGCAGCCTCGACGCGCGCAAAGTAGATCCCTGACGCGACTTCGCGCCCTTGGTCGGTTTGACCGTCCCAGGTGATCGCGTGGGTGCCCGCACCCAAAGTGCCCCGCTCGACCCGGCGCACACGACGTCCCTCCAGGTCGTAGATCTCGACCGCGACGGGCGATGGGCGCGGCAGGCGGAGCTCGAACGACACCGACCCGACTGCCGGGTTCCGGCCGATCAGCAGCGCCACGCTGACCCTCTCGGCAGCCGGTTCGACCACCTCGACCGGAGACATCGTGGTCGAGTCGACCGCCATGGCGACCGGAGCCGCCTTCCCGTTCGCCGCCCAGAGATCATACAGGTCGCTTCCCCGGCTGTCGGTCTGGTTCTCGTCGCGCAGAAACTCCACGTACTCCTTTGAAGTCGTCTGGTAGTACAGAGTCGCGACCGCCTTCACTGCGGTCGGCGGGAGTCGGTAGATCGCGAGGTCCCAGTTCTGCCCATCGGCGTAGCGGGGTACCGGCCGCTCCGGATCTACCGGTCGCCCCCCGAACTGGTCGAAGCCTGCGTTGCTGAACCCGCGGGGTGGAATCCGGTTGTCCTTGAACAACGTGTCATTCAGCACGAAGTGGAAACTCGGCCCCGGGGACAAACCGAGGACCTGGCCCAGCGACGGAGAGAGTCCCAGCTTCGCCTCATAGACGGTGATCTCTTCGTCATGGAGGAGCTCCCCGGTCGCGGCGATGTAGCGACCGGATTCATGGACGGTCGTCCCCTGGTCCGACTTCGCCGCCAGGTGGAGCCACATGCGGCGTCCCTCCGGATAGCCGCTCGGCAGCTTGTGTCCGGTCCGGTTGGTCACGGTCACTTCGGCCCGCGCGCTGTCTCCCTCCGCGACCATGACCACGTCGAGCACCGCCGCCTTCTGCAACATCGAGACCGCGCGGGAGGCGCCCGCGGCAAGTGCCGCGGCGTCCACTTCGCCCGGGAAGAGCTGGGCGATGATGCCCGGCATCCAGTAGTTCCCGCCCGTCAGGTCGTGAAGCGGCAAATCGAGGCGGGTGATCGCATCGAGGTCGTTGCACCCTGCTCCGGTGACGTCACGCATGTGGCAATCTTGACAGCTGCTCACGTATCCGTCCGGCTTGTTCCCTGCGAACTCCGGCGCATACACCCCCTGAGGCGTGTTGAACTCACTTGCTTTCCATTCGCTGTAGGTGCGCTCGATCGGCAGCAGGTGTCCGGCCGAGAAGTCGGTCGGCTCCTGATCCAACGCGCCGAGCTCGTAGTTCGCGCCTGAAACGCGGTGAAACGCCGGGTTCGACACGTCATGGCAGGTGCCGCAGAGATCGCTCGATTGATGGAACGGCGAGACCAGGATCGGGTGGGGCGCAGTGGCATCGCTGAACGGCCCCCGACGTCGCGCCTCCGGATCCGCGACGTACTGCCCGCTCGAGAATCCGGTCGGGACATCCTCCAGTGCCTGCAGGATCTGGAGGTCCTCGGTGGGACTCACCCCCACTTCGTACTGCGGATCGAGCAGCCGGTGGCAGACGTCACAGGAAACGCTGTTTCGATCGACCGATTGGAGCGCCTCGCCACTCGTCGGCTGGCTCCGGCCCGACATCCACCCGCCCGGAGTGTGACAGCGGATGCAGAGATCACCCGAGCCTGGCGCATCCTGTTCCGCGATGGTGAGGCAGGCGAAGAAGAGCGGGTCACGCGCTGCGTGCGCCATCATGCTCCCCTGAAAAACACGATCCGGCTCCACCGCAGCGTCATATCCGCCATGGCAACCCGAACAGGCGCTCCGATCGGAGAAGGTGCCCGCACCGAACGGCTGGGTCCCCGGCTGGAGGAAGTCACGTAACGTCGTCGCGACTCGACCACCCTGTCCGTGCAGAATGGTGAAGTGTGCGTCCGATTCGTCCGCTCCGGTATTCCCTGCCGCATCCCGCGCCGCGACCCGGACCCGCGCAGTGGCGGTTGGTGTCAGATGCACCGCCCAGATCAGGCTTCCGCTGTTCGGAAGGTCGCGGGCAATCGGCGTCCAGTCCGCGAGGTCGTCATCTCTGTAGTACAGATCGACGAAGCTCACGGCAACATTGTCGACCGCACTCCAGGTGATGGTGAACGTGCCCCCGCCGTTCGCCGTTTCTCCGCCGTTCGGTGAGGTCAACGCCACGATCGGTGGATCGGTATCGGTCAACGGGGTTGGCGTGAGGTATGGGGTGATGTCGGAAAGGGTCACGCCGCTCACCTGGTTCACGTTCAGTGCGGTCAGGCCGGGAAAGGTGGGCGTGTTGACGTAGTTCGCGGTGTCGGTGATCTCGGTCAGGTTGGATTCACCGTCCCCATCCGAGTCCTGCGTTTCGATGGAGTGCAGTGCGGCCTGGCGCCCCGAGTCGGTGGCCGGAAAACTCCCCATGACCGCCTCGAAGGCGGCGCCGTAGGGGTTGCGCGGCCCCCCTCCGGTGAAAGCGAAGTGGCAAGTCCCGCAGTGGGTGCTCCGACTCGGCAGCGAGTCAAGCCGACTCCCCACCGCGTCGGGATACGCGTTGAAGAATGACTGTCGATACGGCGGCTTGGAGAGGCACGCTCTAGGCGTAACTCCAAGTACGACAAGACACAAACCCGACAGTAGAAGGCGGTTGAGCGACATGGATGAGGGTCCTCGGTGCATGAGGCCGACGTCGTTCGATACCGTACAATTGAACCATACTGCAATCGCCCGGCGCAATCCGAGCCACGCAAGATCAGCCTCCGGCCGTCGGAATGGCCGGTTCGGCTTCTGGGACAGTCACTTTCCGTTCGGTCCCGGGCTCCGGCAGGTCGATACTCTGAGCAGTGGTTCCCGTGCAGCCAACGGTGACCCGGCAACCGAAACGCAATCCGAGGTGCTTCACGTCCAAGATGTCCCGCATCGCGATCGCCGTTCTCCTCTCCTTCCTGGCGATCTTCGACCCGACGCGGTGCATCTGCGTCCCTTCGGCGCAGTCGTTCGATTGTCCCTGCTGTGTGGCGCAGGCCGATGGCCGCGACCGTGGGGGAAACGCACGATCGACTGCGGCGCATCACGACCAGGGGGAATCCACCGCACGCTCCTGTTGCGCCCCGCCCGAGACCGAGAGGTCGACGGAACGCTCCGGCGATGGCTGCAGGTGCGGATCGATCAAACAGACCGAGGCCGCCGCGCCGACCTCGCTCCCCTCGATCTCCGTACCGGATCCTGCTCCCCTCGCCATCCTGTCCGCCGAACGGCCGACCGTCGCCTCGACCCCTCACGTGGCGCGAATCCGTTGGGCGATTTGGTCCACGGCTCCACCAACGGCGGCGATTCAGCTCCTCCCTTCCCGCAGCCCCCCTCCCTGCTGCTAGCCCCTCCCCGTCCGTAAAGCTCGAACGGACGGAGCGCGTTCGTCTGCGCAACGCTTCCCCTCGGGAAACCTCGCGCAGCACTTCAGCACCCATACCCCTATCAGCTGAGGGATCGACATGCGTTCATCGCGCAGGCGACCAATCAACGGCGCCCGACCTGCGGCGTGGCTCTTGCTCCTCGCGGCCGAGGCGGCTGGCATGCTCCAACCGGGAGCGTGGGCCGCCGAGGCTCCACCGTTCGAGGAGACGCTGGCCAAGGCGCTGAGCGAGGCACCGCGCATCCACCGGGCCGAGTCGCGCATCGCCGCCGCGACGCTTCGGAGCCAGGTGGCAACCGCGCTTCCACCGACCGAGGCCGCGGTGGGCCTCTCGAGCTACGAGGATGATCACGGCATCGGCCGGCACATCGCCACCAGCCTCGAGCTTCGCCAGGCGCTTCCCTTCCCGGGGAAGCGTGCCGCGCGCGCCCGCGCTGCCTCGGCCGAACGTCTGACCGCGGAGGCGGAAACAAATGCCCTGCGTCGGAGGATCACGCGCGTGATCGCCTCGCTCTACGGCCGGCTCTACTCGATCCATGAAGAGGGCGCGGCTCTCGGCGCGGCCCGCGCTCTCCTCCGTTCCATGGCGGAGGAGGCGGGCACCCGCCATGCGACCATGGGCGGCGATCTTTCGGCGGTGGCTCGGGCCGAGGTCGAGATCTCGCATCTCGACGAGCGGCTACTCGACCTCACCCGGGATCGCGCCGTCGTCGCAGCGGAGTTTGATCGCTACCTGCTCGATCCACGTGCTGCGGACGGGTGGCAGGTATCCTCGCTCCCACGGGTCGATCTCGATCCCGACTCGATCGTGGCTCGAGCGGTTCGGCACAGCCCGGACGTGCGGATCGCACGCGCGATCCGTTTGTCAGCTAGCCGACGATTCTCCGAGGCGCGCCTGGAGACCAAGCCGGACTTCCTGCTCGGCGCCGGAGTGACCAAGCCGGAGGAGTTCGGGCCGGAGATCTCTGCCTCCCTCGGACTTTCGCTTCCCCTCTTCTCCAGGCGGGCTCTGGAAGCGGACGCCACGGATCGACAGCGGGAGGGCGAGGATGCTGCCCTGCGTGCTGCAATTGCCGAAGCCCACGCGGAGGCCGAGGCCCTGGCCGCGCAGTGGCGCTGGGCGGAAGCACAGGTTGCGCTCCATCGCGAGCGGATCCTGCCGCAAGACACCAGCGCACTCGAACTGACCCGCGCCGCCTACGTCACCGGAAGGGCGGAGTTCGGCTCGGTTCTCGAGGCATTCCGCGCCTGGCTCGACGACCGATCTCACCTCGCCGAGATTGAAGCGGAGCGCTTCGCCACCTGGGCCGAGATCGTCTACCTCACCGCAGAGTCGCCGGGCAGTGACTCGATTCCTCAGGAGTGATCATGACCCGCTCCAGATCCGCCGGCATCCGGCTCCTCGCGCAGTCTCTCTGGTGCCTGCTCCTCTCCTCTCTGCCGTTTGCGCTCTCCTCCGCGCCGCCCCTGCTCGTCTCGGGGTGCGGAAGCCGCGAAGCGCAGTCCTCGAAGTACTACTGTCCGATGCATCCGACCTACGTTTCAGATCGTATGGGCGACTGTCCGATCTGCAACATGCGGCTGGTTCCGATTCCGGAATCGAAATCCCAGGGGGACGAGCACTCGGCCGCTGAGCACTCGGATGTTCATCCCGCAGTGCGCGACTCCGCAGGATTTGAAGCGATGGGGCACGCACCCGCTGGGACCCGCCTGATGCCGGTCGAACTGACGCTCGACGAACTCAACCTGGCTGGGGTCGCGACCGTCCCGGTGACGCGCGGCAGCTTCGACACTTCAGTCCGCGCGGTCGGGATCGTGCAACCGGACGAACGCCGGATCCGCAGCGTGAGCGCCAAGGCGTCCGGCTACGTCGAGCGCCTGTTCGTCAATACCAACGGGCAGTCGGTGCGAGCGGGAGAGCCGATCCTGGCCCTGTTTTCTCCGGAGCTGCTCGCGGCACAGGAGGAGTTCGCCAACGCGCTTCGCGGAGCCGCTCGCCTTCGGGAGAGTTCTCTCCCCGAAGCGCGAGATAGCGCCGAGCGCCTCCTCGCAGCCGCTCGGCGGCGGTTGGAACTGCTGGATGTTCCTCCCGCCCGTCTGTCCGAGCTCGATGCCGGTGCGGCTCCCGAGCGCACGGTGACACTCCTCGCCCCGGTGAGCGGCTTCGTCCTTGCCAAGGACGTGGTTCAGGGAACACGCATCGAGCCGGGCATGCCGTTGTACACCGTGACCGATCTCTCCCGGGTCTGGGTGGAAGCCGCGATCCAGGAACGGGATCTCCCTCGAGTGCAGCTCG
Source organism: Candidatus Eiseniibacteriota bacterium (assembly GCA_016712505.1). Taxonomy (GTDB): domain Bacteria; phylum Eisenbacteria; class RBG-16-71-46; order CAIMUX01; family CAIMUX01; genus JADJQY01. Next base: position 257,261 of record JADJQY010000001.1, read on the forward strand.
GCCTCGTGGGCACGCTCTCCTCGGCCAGCCTATCCGCCCCCATCTCGTCCGAGGTCTCCTACATTTCACCCGTTCTGGACGCGGAGACCCGAACCGCTGTCGCACGTCTTGAACTCGACAACGCCGGCCTCCGCCTCAAGCCAGGGATGTTCCTCGACGTCGCTCTCGCCTCCTCGGGCGAGGCGGGACTTTCGATCCCGACCGACGCGATCCTCGACACCGGAAGCCGCAAGCTGGTCTACGTCCACGCGGGCGGCACGCGATTCGAGCCGCGGGAGGTCACGATCGGGCGTCGAACGAACCAGCGCGCCGAGATCGTACACGGTGTTCTGGAAGGAGAGATGGTAGTGATCCGAGCCACCTTCCTGCTCGACTCGGAATCTCGAATTCGCGCCGGCGTGGCGGGGCACTAGGCCATGATTGGACGCATCATCGAGTTTTCCGCCAGAGCGCGCCTTCTGGTCCTGCTCATCGTAGCGGGACTGTGCCTCTATGCCGGTCACAGCCTCCGCACCATCCGCCTCGACGCCCTGCCCGATCTCTCCGACACCCAGGTCATCGTTTACTCCCGGTGGGACCGCTCGCCGGACATCCTGGAGGATCAGGTCACCTATCCGATCGTCTCCGGCCTACTCGGTGCTCCGAAGGTGAAGGCGATTCGCGGGTTCTCAGACTTCGGCTACTCCTTCGTCTACGTGATTTTCGAGGACGGCACCGATCTCTATTGGGCACGGTCGAGGGTGCTCGAGTACCTCTCCAAGATCTCGCTCCCGGCGGAGGTCAAGACTGAGCTTGGCCCCGATGCGACCGGCGTCGGGTGGATCTTCCAGTATGCCCTGGTCGATCGGAGCGGTCTGCACCCGATCGACGAGTTGCGTGCATTGCAAGATTGGACCCTGCGCTACGCCATCCAATCGGTTCCAGGCGTAGCCGAGGTCGCCACCTTCGGCGGGTTCGAGCGGCAGTTCCAGATCACGATCGATCCGACTCGGCTCTACGCCTATGGCCTGTCGATCGAAGAGGTCATGGAGGCGGTGCGGTCCTCGAACAACGAGGTCGGTGGGCGCCTGATCGAGTGGGCCGGAACCGAGTACATGGTGCGCGGTCGCGGCTATGCCCGGGAGCTCACCGACTTCGAGGCGATCGTGCTGCGCGCCGATCTAAACGGTGTGCCGGTGCTGCTTCGCGACGTGGCCGAGGTCGGACTCGGTCCCGAAATCCGGCGCGGGGTGGGGGATCTCAACGGCCTTGGAGACCACGTCGGAGGCATCGTCGTGATGCGTCACGGCGAGAACGCGCTCAACGTGATTCGCGCTGTCAAGGCGCGGATTCAGGAGCTTGGCCCCTCCCTCCCGTCCGGGGTGGAACTGGTCACCACTTACGATCGATCCGACCTGATCACCCGCGCGATCGATACCCTGAAGCACGAACTGGTGATCGAGATGGTGATCGTCTCGCTGGTCATTCTGTTGTTCCTTTGGCACCTGCCATCGGCCATCGTGCCGATCCTCACCATACCGATCTCCGTGCTGCTCGCCTTCATTCCCCTCCAGATGTTCGGGGTGACGGTGAACATCATGTCGCTCGCCGGCATTGCCATCTCGATCGGCGTGCTGGTCGATGGGGCCATCGTCGAAGTGGAGAACGCCTACAACCGGATCCATCTCTGGAACGCCGGTGGGAGGAAGGGCGACTTTCACGAAGTGAGACTCGCGGCGCTCAAGGAGGTCGGGCCTTCGGTCTTCTTCTCCCTGCTCGTGATCGCGGTCGCCTTCCTCCCCGTCTTCGCCCTCGTCGACCAGGAAGGCCGGCTGTTCAAGCCACTCGCCTGGTCGAAGAATCTCGCCATGCTGTTCGCCGCTCTGCTCGCCATCACGCTCGACCCGGCGATGCGGATGCTCTTCACCCGGATCGACCCGTTCACCTTCAGGCCGCGCTGGCTGGCCCGTCTGGCCTCCGGTCTTTGTGTCGGCACCTATCGTTCGGAGGAGAGCCACCCGATCAGCCGGGCCATCCATCGCGTCTACGGCCCGGCCTGCCGCTGGATCCTACGACACCCGCGCACGGTCATCTTCGTGGCGCTCCTGGTGGTCGCCGTCTCGCTTCCCGCCTACTTCCGGCTCGGTTCCGAGTTCATGCCGCCGCTCAACGAAGGTTCGATCCTCTACATGCCGACCACGATGCCCGGGATCTCGGTCGCGGAGGCCGCGCGTGTGCTGGCGATTCAGGACGATGTCCTGAAGTCGTTCCCGGAGGTCGAATCGGTCCACGGCAAGGCTGGTCGCGCCGACAGTTCGACCGATCCAGCCCCGCTTTCGATGATGGAGACCACCGTGGTGCTCAAACCTGAGCGGGAATGGCGGCCCCGGAACCGCTGGTACAGCGACTGGCTGCCGGAGCCGCTGCAACCTCTGGTGCGTCCTTTCTGGCCCGATCGCATCTCCTGGGACGAGTTGGTCAACGAGATGGACCAGAAACTGCGACTACCCGGGGCAACCAACGCCTGGACCATGCCGATCAAAGCGCGCATCGACATGCTTTCGACCGGCGTCCGGACGCCGATCGGAATCAAGGTGCTCGGCCATGATCTCGAGACCATCGAGCGGATCGGCACCGAAATCGAGGCGGTGGTAAAGACGATTCCGGGGACGCGAAGCGCATTCGCCGAGCGAGTGGCCGGCGGGTACTTCATCGACATCGAACCCCGTCGCGATGCACTCGCGCGCTACGGGCTCACTCTCGCATCCGTCCAGCAGGTGATCACGAGCGCGATCGGCGGGGAGAACATCACCACCGTGCTCGACGGTCGGGCGCGCTTCCCGGTAAACCTCCGCTATCCGCGCGAGCTGCGCGATGATCCCGCGCAGCTCGAACGCGTCCTGGTACGCACTTCCCAGGGCAGCTTGATCCCGCTCGGGCAGATCGCCGACATCCGGGTTACGACCGGTCCCTCCATGCTGCGGGACGAGAACGGGTTCCTCGCCGCTTACGTCTTCGTGGACGTCGCCGGTCGGGACATCGGCGGCTACGTCCGCGAAGCGAGGCGGGCGGTCGAGCGCGCGGTCCCCCTTCCGGCCGGAAACGTGCTGCTCTGGAGCGGTCAGTACGAGAACATGCTCCGGGTGCGAGAGCACCTCAAGCTGATGATCCCGATCACGCTCGCATTGATCTTCCTTCTTCTCTATCTGAACACCCGGCGGCTGTGGAAGACCGTCCTGGTGATGCTGGCGGTTCCGTTTTCCGCGGTCGGCGCGGTCTGGCTGTTCCATCTGCTGGACTACAACGTGTCGGTTGCGGCCTGGGTCGGCGTGATCGCCTTGTTCGGTCTCGATGCCGAGACGGGTGTTTTCATGCTGCTCTTTCTCGATCTCTCCTACGACGAAGCCCGCCGCACGAACCGCCTCCGCACCCTGCAGGAGCTCGATGAGGCCATCTTCCACGGAGCGGTGAAGCGAGCACGGCCGAAGATGATGACCGTCACCGCCTCGTTTCTGGGCCTGCTTCCGATCCTCTGGTCGACTTCGGCCGGCGCCGATGTGATGAAGCGGATCGCCGCACCGATGATCGGCGGACTCGCCACCTCGTTCTTGATGGAGCTTCTGGTCTATCCTGCGGTCTACAAGCTCTGGAAACTGCGGACGGAACTCCGTTCCCTCCGCGACTCGAAGCCGAACCCTGCAGGAGGATCGTGATGCGCCTGTCGTTTCGCCCGTTGACCGACGAACTCTGGCCCGATCTCGAGTCCCTCTTCGGCCCCCGTGGGGCCTGCGCCGGGTGCTGGTGCATGTATTGGCGCGGACCGGCAAAGCAGTTCAAGGAAAACTCGGGCGACCCCAACAAGCGTGCTCTGCGGACGCTGGTGCGAAAGGGCGGGGTGCCGGGAATCCTCGCCTACCGGGGAAAGGAGCCGGTCGGCTGGTGTGCCATCGAGCCGCGTGAGGCCTACCCACGATTGGAAGCCGCGCGCACGCTGAAGCGGATCGATGACCTGCCCGTCTGGTCCATCACCTGCCTGTTCGTGGCCAAGGAGCACCGGCGCACAGGCGTCTCCGTCGCATTGCTCGGGGCTGCGGTAAAGCACGCGAAGCGACTCGGCGCGGAGTGGGTCGAGGGCTACCCGACCTCGGTGGCGGACGCCAAGCTGCCCGACCCGTGGATCTACACCGGCACCGAGGAGGCATTTCTCCGCGCGGGATTCACGGTGGCAGCCCGGCCCGCGCGCACCCGCCCGATCATGCGGTACCCGACTCGAAGCCGGTCCGCGGCACGCTGATTGCATCTTCGGGGTATGTGCGTCGCTTCTTCGACGACGATGCCAACTGCAGCCGATGGGGGTCCAGATCCCGGTTCTGGCGATGATACCTGGTGCATGACGCTGGGCAGCGGCACCAGGGATCAGGAAAAGGGGACTGGACCACCTCGCTTCGCACCGTTCGTCGAGGCAGCGCGCCCGGAGACTCCAGGCGTCGCGGTTGATCCCGCCCACACATCCACACTCAGCAGGCAGAATCCCGGTAGTTCAGTCCCATCCGCCTTCGTCAACCCGACGCCTGGTTTCCTCCGGATCTTCTGATCGAGATTGCGGTCCACCGTCCCGCCATGCTCCCTTCTCTGACCGAAGCTCGGCGGCCATCCCGGTGCGGTTCAGAGCTGCGGAGATCCCAACTCGAAGGAGGAGCACTCACGTGAGCGGGGCACCATCGCTCCCGTTTCTGGGCGAGGCTTGCGCCCTGCTGGCCGCGATCTGCTGGTCCTACGCAACGATTCTCTTTCGCCGGGCGGGTGAAACCGTGCCCCCTCTCGCCCTCAATCTCTCGAAGAACAGCCTGACCCTCGTCCTCTTCGTCGCTTCTGTCCTGATCACCCAGGCGTTCCCCCAGGTGCCGCCGAGCGCTCGCGATCGTTGGATGCTCCTGCTCAGCGGCGCGATCGGGATCGGGTTGAGCGACGCCTTCTACTTCATGACGCTCAATCGGGTCGGCGCTGGGCTGCAGGCCATCATCACCACTTCGTACAGTCCCTCGATCATCGCCCTCTCGATTCTCTTCCTCGGAGAGCGCCTCTCCCTTCCCCAGTCGCTCGGCGTCACTCTGATCCTCGGCGCCGTACTGGCGGTGCTCTACACCCGCGGTGATCCCCACGGGCTTTCACCGCGAACGCTCGCCCGCGGTGTGCTCTTCGGATTGCTCGCCACCAGCACCCAGGCGGTTTCCATCGTGATGATCAAGCCGCTGCTCGAGGTGTCTCCGCTCTTCTGGGCCAACTCGTGGCGACTGCTAGGCGGGTTGGTGGTGTCGATTCTCCTCTACGTCGTCCTGCCCGCGCGCCGGGGGGATTTGGCCGCGCTGCGGTCGAAGAGGCTGTGGGTCGCCATCGCCCCCGGTTCGGTGCTCGGAAGCTACGTTTCCCTGATGTTCTGGCTTGGCGGGATGAAGTTCACCCAGGCATCGACCGCCGCTGCGCTCAACCAGACCTCGACCCTATTCACGTTTCTCTTCGCCGCGCTCATGCTACACGAGCCGATCACGCGACGGAGGATGCTCGCCCTCGCCCTTGGCCTGGCCGGAATCGCGTTCGTCACCTTCGGTGGTTAGCCGCGAGGGATGGCTACTGAGCAGTATCGGGTTCCGCCGGTTCGCGTTCCTCGGCGTCGTCCGGACCTTCCTTGCCGCCTCCACCCATGAAGTCCTCCGGGTAACCGCGTCGCGAGTTGATGTTCTCGCGGCGTCGCTTCACCTCGGTAATCTTGTTGCGCAACTTCTCCGCGCGGTCAGGGTCGGTCTCCAGCTCCACCGCCTTCGAGAGGTGATCGAGCGCCTCGCGATCGTAGGCCGGCGCGTTCGAGTAGATGTAGCCTAGGCTGGCTCGGGCCCGCAGATGATTCGGGTAGATCTTCGCCGTCTCCAACAGGCTGTTGACCGCATCGGTGTTGCGGTTCTGCTGCATCAGGATGAGGGCTCGGTTGAAGTGGAGCTTCCCCCAAACCGTGGTGAACTCCGCCCGCCCCCGCATTCCGACCATCGCGGTCTGATAGCAACGCATCGCCAGACCGATCTCGTTCTGGCCGAAGTACGCCCCACCGCGGTTGACCCACGCCTGCCAGTAGTCCGGTCGGAGTGCCGTGGCCTTGTCGTACTCCGCCCCGGCCCCTTCCCAGAGGCCTTGCGACAGGTACTGGTTTCCGAGGTCGAAGTGCCCCACCGCACTCTTGGTGAAGGTGGCGACCTGCGCGCGGATCAGTCGATCGTTGTCCATGTAGTCAGCCGAGCGGGTGGCGCTGCGAACGGCGAAGAGTCCGACCACCAGCAATCCCACGACCGCACCAACCCGCTCCCATCCCGGCTTGAATCGACCAGCCCCGAGTGAGCGGATCGCAACGAGGGCGACCGTAATGGCTCCCGGCAACACCGGGTAGAGCATCCGCTCCGACGCGAAATCACCGGTCGAGACCAGAATCCCCGAAGCGGCGAACGTCGTCCCGAGCAGGTAGAGCAACCAGCCGGCCTCTGCCCCCCGGCGGGTCAAGGTTCGGAGGGTGACGAAGACAATCCCGGCCAGAAGCAAGCCGCCGATGACACCATGGAAGATCCTCTCTCCTCCTCCCTGAACGTACAGGTGGTCGTAGGCGTACCCAAGCTCCAGCGGGAAGAGGAACAGGCGAAGGTAGGTTGCCAGAGATCCCACTCCGAGCAGCATGCGGGTTGCTTCCGGAACCCCGGTGATCGGCGTCACGGCCGTGGCCAAACGCAAGTGCTCCGGCAGGGCCGAGAGCGAGAGGAAGCGGAAGACCAGCACGATCACGATGACCGCGGCCAGTCCGAGTCCGATCAGTTGTACAGTTTCACCGCGGGACGGTCCGGCGGCCACGGAGGCTTCGGGTGTTAGCCCCTTCGTCGGATGCACCCCTCGGCCGGCCGGTGAGTGCGCGCGTTGCTCCGCCCTGGCCTGCCAGGCGGCGAAGAGGATCGCCGGAGCGGCCGCCAGGGCCGATTCCTTGCTCCAGCAGGCCAGGAGGAAGGCGAGCAGTGTGCCCACGATCGGCAGCGGACGCCCGGAGCGCGTTTCCCTGGCCATCACCAACGCTGTGAGCGAGAAGAGCAGCGATAACACATCGCTATATCCGGCGAGCGAGAGGACGGAGCTGGTCGCGGCTGGGTGCGCCACGAAGAGCAGCGATCCGAGCAGGGCCGGCACCGCGGTGCCGAAGAGCGCCAGCAACAGCCGGAAAAAGAGTGCCCCGGTGACGGCATGGAGGAAAATCAAGCCCCACTGATATGGCGTGCGGTCGAAGGTGAATGCTCCGTGGAGCAGGCGGAGTGCCACGGTTGAAACCGGTCGGACCACAGGGCGAAGTTCGTCGACCGCGGCATAGAATCTGCCGTAGAGCGCGTCGCTCACCGCGCTCCCGGCGACTGCCGGATTCCCCCAGACCACCTGTTCGTCCTGGATCAGGCGCGAGTGGCGCCCGGCTCCCGCATAGATCACGGCGGCGAGAAGGACCAGGAGCACCGGCCCCAACCAGATCAGTCGCTTGTTCACTGCCCCCCCTGCCCGAGTACCCTCGGGACCTTGCCGATTCGGATCCTCGTCCGTGGCCCATCCCGCGGGATTGGGTACGACGGTTACGGGCCGCAGATCCCCCGTCGATGCAGCGGGTCGTCCCGCTCCTCCGGCCCCTCGATCTCGAGAGTCACATGCTGCAGCCCAAAGCGCTCCCGCAGGAGGGTCCGCATGGCCGATCGTAGCGGCCCGGATTCCACAGCCTGTTCCAATACGACGTGTGCGGTCAGGATATCCATCCCCGACGAGATCCGCCAGACATGCAGATCGTGCACCTCCAGCACCCCGGGATGCTCCCTGAGGCAACTCATCAGCTCCGGGATTTGGATCTCTCTTGGCGCCCCCTCCATGAGGTAGTGGAGCGATTCCAGCACCAGCCGCACGCCACCCACCAGAATCAGCAAGCTGATGAGGAACGACGCGACCGCGTCCGCCCGGACCCATCCGGTGAAACGGATCACCAGTGCAGCGATGATCGTCCCTACGGACGAAATCGTATCCCCCAGCACATGGAGGAACGCCCCGCGCATGTTCAGGTCATCGTGATGGTGGTGCCGCAGCATGCCAAGCCCGACCAGGTTGACCGCCAAACCGACCACCGCCACCCCCAGCATCAACCCGCTCTTGAGGACTGCCCCCTCGTTCCAGCGATCCCAGGCCTCCTCCGCGATGACGCCGGCGATCCAGAGCAACAGCGCGCCATTGACCAGCGCGGCCACCACCTCGAGTCGACGGTAGCCGAAGGTGTGCTGCGGGTCGCGCGGCCGGCTCGCCTGCCGGTAGGCCACGAGAGCGATCGAGAGGGCGAGCGCATCGATGAACATATGGCCGGCATCGGAGAGCAAGGCCAGGCTGTTCGCGAGGAACCCGCCGGTGACCTCGACCAGCAGAAAGGCTGCGGTCAGAATCAGGGCACGTCGAAGCTGCCGCGCCTCGGTTTTCGCATGATCATGCATTGCTCTCTCGAGTCTCGCATCCGGCGTCGCGACCGGTGCAGAAACGCCCGGGAGTCTCGTCCCGGGCGCGTCTGCTCAGACCGTTCCGACCGTACGGAAAGGTCCTGTCTACTCGAACACGTCGTAGGCGGGGCGAAACCCGACGCTGGGGTAGCTCGCATCCAAGGGCGCTCCAGCCGAACGGGCCGTGCAACGCACCCCCTTCGCCCCGGTGCTCAGGAAGCTGCCGCCGCGAATGACCTTGAAGACCCCCTCATTCGGCCCGCCGTATTCCTGGAGCGTCCCGGTGGGGTAGATGTCGTACCAGTCGCCGGTCCACTCCGCGACATTCCCCGCGACGTCGACCAGGCCACGGGGCGACACGGTCGCAACAGTTTGAAAGCCGCTTTCGAGCCTGCCGTCGTAGAAGCCGATCGGCGTCGTCCCCGGCTCGTACGGATCGGTCGAGTTGGCAAAATTGCACCGCGCCCGCCCGGTGGCGTCGCCATCGAACTGACTCCGCCCCCAAGGATAGACCCAGTTCAACGAGTCGCCGCGCGCGGCGATCTCCCACTCCGCTTCCTTCGGGAGCCTGAGTCCGTAGTGCGAGCAGTAGGCCTCAGCGCCGTAGTAGGTCACGCCGGTCACCGGGTGATTCTCGTAGCCGGCCTCGATTTCAAACCGATTGTCATCCAGGTCGAAGAACAGGCGGGAGTTGATCAGCTCGAGGTAGAGCACGGTCGAGTCGGGCACGGCGTCGTTCCGATAGTAGATCCCGCCGCCGATGAACTTGGCCTTTTGCTCGGTAAGCGCCGTGTTCAGGTAGGTGAGATAGAGCGCGTTGGTCGTTTCGTACTTCTGAATCTTGACCGCGTTGTTGATCCGATTCTGGAACGCGGGATACTCGTCGCGATCCGCGAGCCCCAGGTAATACTGCATGGTGTCGGCCAGCCCGATGGTGAAACTGCGGGGCAGTTCTGATGCGGGTACGAGGTCCACGTAGTCGTTGGCGTTCGGCGGACGTGGAGCTCCGTCGACGTCGATGACCCGCACCCGGTACGTATCCGGAGAGTAGCCAAACCCGGCGAAATAGGTGTTTCGCCCGATCGCGCGTGGCCGGTACTGGCCAAGTCGAGGGTAGGCATGCGTCTGGATCTGGGTCCCAGGAACCCAGTCGGTGTCCCAGCGGCTGTCCTCCGGATCCAGCAGGTCGGCGTCCCCCTCGAAGTCCCAGCGCACCTCGATGGCCTCGGGCGAGTCGATGCGATCAAACGTCAGGCCCGTCGGGTCGAAGGAAACCGTCGCATTCTGTACCACGTTGGGAGGATTGATCGCGAAGTTCACCGTCGGCGGTCCGATCTCCTCGCCGAGATTGAGGATGAAGACCGGCGTCTGCTCGGATACGCCAACGTTGCCGGCCGGATCACTCGCCCGGGTGAAGAGGATCGGGCGCGAGCCGGAGCCGATCGCCCCGGTTACCCAGCGCGCTCTGTACAAACTCCAGCCGGCGGGCACTTCGACGAACTCGGACAGACTGTCTGGGACCTGGCTCTCGGGAAAGGTCACGCCGGTCCGAGCGATCTGCTCAAATGCCGACTCCCCTGGGCGCCGGAAGTAGAACTCCACGTTCTCGACGCTCCGGTCGTCCTGCGCGACGGCGTAGATATACGTCGAGTCGGAGACGACCCAGTTGTCGTCAATGCGAAGCGGAGGATAGAGGATGCGCGTCTGCGGAGCCGTGGTGTCCGGTTGCTCCACCTTGTCGTCCTCGGAGCACCCGGCGGCGAGCACTACGACCAGGAAAGACGAAACGAGAATGGACGCGTTGTACATGCCGCGGAACGGCGATCGGGTGGTTCGAATTTTCTGCACCTTCATTCCCAGGAATCCCTTTCCCAACCCCTCTCTCCCGGAAGCGACCCGCGGGCACGGAACAGGGACGGGCCGACGGGCGGCCATCCCCTCATCGCCGTCGCGTGCAGAGTCGTCGATCCGATTGGGAGCGGAAAGGCTCCCAGTGGCGCATCTTAGGAGTAGCCCGGAAGGGTGTCAACCGAAAGCCCCTGTCACAGCACGGGATACAGCCCATCTCTCATCCCGCCAGACACGTTATCCACACTATCCACACCCACAATGTGGACAACATGTTCGCGCCTACACGCCGGTGCATCCACAATCTGCCCACTTTGGGTTGTCGCCATAATAAATTGACTTGCAACAAGTTACAGCCCGTGCCGACTCGCCGGCACAAACTACTCTTTATCGGACGACTTCCTTCATCTCCTCCGCCTTCTCGACGGGCTTGCTCGGCGTTTCGTGCCGCGGCTTCTGCGCGGCCTGAGCCACAGACGGTTCCTTTCTATCAGGCGACGCCATGCTGGAACGGCCCTGGAAAAAGACCCCCTCTTCGATGATCAACGATGCGGTGCTGATGTCGGCGACGACCTTGGCTCCCTTGCGGAGCTCCAGTCTGCGCAACGCATGGATCGTTCCCTTGAACTGACCCATGATGATCACCTCACCAGCCTCGAGATCCGCCTCGACGTCGCCGCTCGGTCCCACGGTCAGCCGGTCCGTGACCCGCATCTTTCCCTTGAGCTTTCCGTCGAGACGCACGTCCCCCTTTGCCTCGAATTCCCCTCCGATCGAAACTCCCTCCTGGAGGATCGACTGGCCGTGGGTCTTCGCCGCAGGCGCGGTGTCTGTTTGCCTTCCGAACATCTGGGCCTCCTTGCGGTCCTTCGTTATCTATTTCGCACGCGTCCGCGCGCGATACTCCTCGATGAATGCCTCGGGGTTCACCGGCTGCCCATTGTGCAGCACCTCGAAATGGAGATGCGGCGCGGAGCTCTGCCCCGTGTTTCCCAGACGGGCGATCAATGTCCCCTCTCCGACGTCGTCCCCAACCTGGACAAGCAGCTCGCTCGCGTGGCCATAGCGGGTGGTAAGCCCTTCGCCATGATCGATCACAACGAGATTACCGAGCTGGGGATCCAATCGAGACTCGATCACACGACCGCCCCCAGCCGCGACGATCGGGGCCCCGACCCTTCCCGGGATGTCGATCCCAGGATGCGGTTGGCCTCCATCCGCAGACTCGCCGAACCTCCGAGAGATCGGTCCGCGATGAGGGGCGGTCCGCGGCGCACTCGGACTTGCCCCCACTCCGTCGTCGGCCGTGGCCATCGGTCCGGCCGTCTCGACCTCCTGGTAGGAGTCCACCCCGGCGAGGAACTTGATCTTGGCGTCCAGCTCCGCCATCTCGTTCACACGGCGCTCCAGAAGCTCGATTCGCTCGCATTGAGTACGAAGTGAATCCACCTGGAGCTCGGCCTCCCGCAGCCTGTCCCCGAGAACGACCGATCGTCCGATCGCCGCGCCTCCCAGGATGGCCAGCAGGCAGACTCCTCCGAGCCCGGCCAGGACGCTGTTGATGACCCACGTGGAGACGGTCCACTGCAGCACCCGGCCTGATCGCGACGGGGTCACGAGGATGGAAACGGTGTCTCCGCGCTGGCTCGCCAAGGTCTCTTTCCATCCCCTCAGTGAATCTCGATGCCGAGTAGATCCAGGATTCGCTCCAGCTCCTCATTGCTGAAGTAGCGAATCTCTATCTTTCCGCCTTTGGCGCTGTGGGAGAGCTTCACTTGAGTGCCCAGCGCGTATTGAAGCGCTTCTTCGACCCGAACAACCTGCCGATCCCGCGCCACGGCCGGTTTTGATTCCGGCGTGCTCGGTTGGGCCGACTCCGGGGACGCCTGCCGTTCCGCCAGGTGGCGCTCCACCTGGCGAACGCTCCAGCCCTCCTCCGCGATGCGGCGCGCGATCTCGACCTGCTCCTGCGTGCTCTCCAGGGCCAAAAGCGCCCGAGCGTGCCCCACGGAGATGGTTCCACGTGAAACATCCTCGAGCACGGTTTCCGGGAGACGAAGCAGCCGGAGGAGGTTGGTGATCGTGGTCCGATCCTTCCCCACCTCCTTCGAGATGTCCGCGTGCGTGCGGCCGAACTCATCGACCAGCTTCTGGTACGCCCGCGCTTCGTCAACTGGGTTCAGATCTTCGCGCATGATGTTCTCGATCAGCGCGATCTCCAGCGATGAGCGCTCATCCATATCGCGAAAGATGACCGGAACTTCGCTGCGTCCCGCCAGCTGCGCCGCCCTCAGCCGGCGCTCCCCGGCGACCAGCTCGAAGATTCCACCGCGCTCGGGGCGAACGAGCAGCGGCTCGAGGATCCCCTTCTCCTGGATGGAGCGTGACAGCTCCTCCAGCTTCGTCGTGTCCATGACGGTCCGCGGCTGCCGGGGATTCGGCACGATGCGATCGACTGGAACCCAGTGAATCTGGCCGACTTCGACCCCTGTCGGGACGCTAACCGGCGCCGCCGGCGCCGCATCCTGCCGGATCAGGGAATCCAGACCCCTTCCCAACACCTTGCGACTATTCATGTCCCAACACTTCCTTTGCCAGGTTGAAGTAGCTCACCGCCCCAACGCAGGTCGGGTCGTAGACCGTAATGGGCTTGCCGAAGCTCGGTGCTTCGCCCAATCGGACGTTCCTGGGGATCATGGTGGTGTAGACCTTCTCACCGAAGTGCCGTCTTGCCTCGTCGGCCACCTGCATGGAGAGATTCAGTCGGCCATCGAACATGGTCAGAAGAATGCCCTCGATATCCAGCTTCGGGTTGAGCCGATCCTGAACCAAGCGAAGGGTGCCAAGGAGGTGCCCGATACCCTCGAGGGCGTAGTACTCACACTGCAGGGGAATCAGGACCGAGTTCGCCGCGACCAGGGCATTCAGGGTGAGCAGTCCCAAAGACGGCGGACAATCGATCAATACGTAGTCGTAACTGCTAGTTACCAGGTTCAGGGCGTCCGAGAGACGCCTCTCCCGCCCCGTTGCATCTACCAGCTCGACCTCCGCCCCCGCGAGGTCAGGGGCTGCGGGAATCAGGTGGAGTCCTTCCACGTCAGTGGGGATCGCCACGCCGCTCACAGCCTCTCCCCGCACCAGGAGATCGTAGGTCGTTCTCTCTTGATCCGCCGGGACGACTCCCAGGCCCGAGGTGGTGTTGGCTTGTGGGTCCACGTCGATGACCAGCACGCGTCGCCCCGCCATCGCGAGGGCCGCGCCCAGGTTGACCGTGGTCGTCGTCTTCCCCACGCCCCCCTTCTGGTTGGCGATTGCGATGATCTTGACCTGCGTCGCGGGACGCCGGTCACTCTTTGTCTCTGGTTCGGTGTGGGGGCGACCCTCGCTTGCTCGCGAGTCGGTGGCGGGCAATTGAACTGCCGCTCCCGGCGCCTCGTCCAGGACCCAGATCTCCTGCATGGGGTAGGCCCTCCCTGTGTTACCCAGTCAGCGCGCGCCGCGGTCGATCGAAATTGGTGCCGTTTTGGCTTTTCGGTCCGTCCCTGGCCCGCGGAGCGCACGCTACCAACGCACCCTCCGGGGGGTCAACCGGGAAGTTTCACGTGAAACATCCCGCGCGCGCCCCGCCCCTCGACCAGCCCCCCTCCTTCTCACTACAGCGGCCACGCGTCGGGCAAAATCTTGTAACCTGTTAAATTACGGATATTTGCGCCGATTTTGCCTTCTTTGAGTTCCACGTGAAACATCGCCGCACAGTCGACGATCCAGCGCTGGGGAGCAGCACATCGTAGGGCCGATCCCCAGCCCGCACCGAGCAGGAACGGGCGGCCAGCACCTGCCATCGCGATCCGACGGGGAGATCTTCCGCGCGCTGGCCGTGGAGTCTTGTATAAGGCTCCGTCTCGCCAGGCGCCTTGCGTGGAAAACTGCGCTCGCGGTCTCTCTGCGATTTGCGACTCGCGAACTCCCGCTCGCTTTCGGTGGCGCGCAGGGCGGCGTGCAGCGAAAGCTGCGGATTCGCAGCGATTCGCGCGCAAAAAAACAGAACGACCGTTGCTTGCACAACGGTCGCCCTGGACTATACAAACCCTGAGCTATACAGACGCGGTGTGGATCAGCTTCGCTTGAACAGCAGGATGTGCCCTGTGGCCCAAGGGACCTCGACGGTTCGGTCGAATTCGAACCGCGACCGCTGGAGCTGGCCGGAGGTGTTCACCTGGTCGACCTCCTCCTGCCACTGCGGACCCTTGAACGTGATGAGCCTGCCCCCTTCGGCGACCAGCGGTCCGAAGTTCGCGAGCGTATCGCTGAGCGAGGCTACGGCCCGCGAGGTCACAACCTGATACGCCCCCACCCCCTCGCCTCGGCCAAGGAGCGTCTCCACCCGCAGCTGCAGCACGCTGACCCGTCCCAGCTGGAGTGTGCGAACCTGGTCTTCCAGGAACAGGCACCGCTTCCGTGCCGAGTCGAGCAGAGTGATGTTGATCTCGGGTCGGGCGATCTTGAGCACAAGCCCCGGGAATCCTGCTCCTGTCCCGACGTCGATCCACGCATCCCCCTCCCCTGGCGTGGCCAGGAGAAACACCCCGAGCGAAGCCGCGACATGCTTCTTGATCACGTTTTCGACATCCGTGCGGGAAAGCAGGTTCAGCCGATCGTTCCAGCGCAGGAGATTGGCCGCGAACTGATGCAGGCGCTCACTCGCTCGCTCGTCGAGGACGAGCCCGTGTTGGTGGAGAGAAGACTGAAGCGTCTCGAGATCGGACCGGAGGAAGCTTGACGCTTCCTCCGCTTCCGTGCGCCTGCGCATCTGACGTTCGCTGGTCATTCCTTAGCGGCGCTTGTTCATGCCGCGGGAGACCTTCGGCTTCCGTCCCCACTCGTCAGTCGTGGCACCGCTTTCGGCCGCTGCCGGGTTGGGCTGTGGCTTGGGCTGCGGCTTGGCCTTCAGGTCCGGGATCGCGGCCAGCGCATTCAGCCGGTCCACCGGTTCGCCACCCCGTTCTGCCGGCGATTCGTCTCTCGACGCTTCGCTCCGCTCGCGGTCCTCGCCGTAGGTCCCGGAGGACGGGCGGCGCTCGTGGCGGCGCGGGGCCGGCTCGTCACCGAGGGATGCCGCGCGCACGCGGGGTACGTTCTCGCCCTCCTCGACACGCGAAGAACTCCCGGCCTCGATCAAGATCCGCTTCATCAGTCCGTCACTCAGCGCGTGCGTGGTCATCTCTTCGACCTCGGCCACGGCACGGTGGACGATGCGACGCTCTGCCGCCTTGTACGGACCAACGGTCACCCCACGGCCGGTTTCCAGCACCTGCCGGGCGATTTCCCGGGCCTTGTCGGCCAGTTGGTCCTCGCGACGGCTGCGATAGCCGGAGATGTCGACCTTGATCTGCACGCCTTCTTCCGTCCGCCCGGCCATCTTCAAGACGACATGCTGAATCGCATCGAGGGTCTCACCGCCACGACCGATCAGCAGGCCGTCATCCTCGCCCCCCTCGATTCCGATGTAATAGCAGTCCTCTTTGAACTCCGCGCTCACCGTCCCGGCGAACTCCATTCGCTTGAGGAGACCCTGCGTGAACTCGGCCAGCTCCGTCTCGCGGCCCCCCTGGCGAGGAGTCCGGTCGATCGGCGGGGCCCCGTCATCGCGCGTAACTCTTTGTACTGCAACGTCTTGCTCGTGCGGCTCTCGCGGCGGACGGCTCTCGCGAGGCGGCTCCACGCGCTCCGGGCGATCCATCCTCTCCCCGCGGCCACCTGCATTCCCTCCGCCGTGTGCCGGACGATCATGACCACCGCGGCGCGAATCGCCGCCGCGCCCGCCACGGCCACCTCGACCTCCCCGACCACCACTGCCCTCGCGCTCCTCCCGCGGCGCCCCAGCAGGCGCGGCAGCCGGCCCATGCATCACCTTGGGGCGCAAATCGTTCGGCGTCTCGGCGCGAGGGGGCCGCGCTTCCTGGTCCCGGCGCGGTCCGCGGTCACCACCGCGTCCACCGTCGCGCCGGCCACCCCCGCCATCCCGACCACCGCTCTCGCGGGGACCAGCGGAGTCCCGGTTCGGTCCGCGTCCGGCCGGAGCACCACCGCCGCTTCGAACTCGGGCCCGGATCCGCGCCTCGCGGGCCCCCAGCCCCAGAAATCCTCCTCGGCCCTCTTCGATGATCTCGATGTCCAACTGCTCCTTGGCAACGCCAAGTTCCTGCTGCGCGGCGCGCACCGCCTCTTCGACCGTCTTTCCGGTCGTCTCGATGGCTCGTTGTGGCGGGCGGGGCCCGCGGTCATATCTACGATTCATGTTGGCTCCACTTTCTCGCGCGGGATCAGGCCGCGGCGAGCGTCTTGGGCACACTCCGGTTCGCAAGGAGCTGCTGCCCGATTTGAATGATGTTCGTGACTGTCCAATACAGAACCAGGCCGGACGGTAGCCCGTAGAAGATCATCGTGGTGACCAGGGGCATCAGGTAGGTCATGCCGGCTTGGTTCGGCGTGCTCGGGGTGAGCTTGGCTTGGAGGATGGATGTTCCCGCCATGAGTATCGGCAGGATGTGGATCGGCGTGCCGAGAATGGCCCCCACCTTGTCCGGTGCGGAGAGGTCGGAGATCCAGAGCATGAAGGGGGCCTTGCGCAACTCGATCGAGGAGTTGAAGACACTGTACAGACCGATGAACACCGGCATCTGGAGCAGCAGGGGCAGACATCCCCCCATCGGATTCACCTTGTGCTTCCTGTACAGTTCGAACATCGCCTGATTCCGTCGCTGCGCGTCATCCTTGTACTTCTCGGTCAGCCGGTCGATCTCCGGCTTGAGGCGCTGCAACTGGGCCATGCTTTCGAGGCTCTTCTTCGTCAGCGGATAGAAGAGCACCTTGAGCAGGACCGACAGAACGATGATCACCATCCCGTAGTTCGGGATGAAGGTGTAGACGAACTGGAAGAACTTCAGCAGCAGCTGGGTCAGCGGCCGGAAGAGCCGGTATCCCAGATCGACTGCCCGCTCGAGCCCGGCGGCATAGGTCTCGAGGCGGCTGTATTCCATCGGGCCGGCGTAAATGCGGAAGCTCCGCACCGTCGGTCCATCGAGGGCAAGCGGCAACCGCACCGCTACCCCTACCGGGCCGCCCTTGGTCGCCCGTCGAAAGACCGTCGTCGCGTCCGGCGCCCCTTCGGGCAGAGCGGCCGCAAGGAAGTACTTCGACTCGGTGGCGATCCAGTGGACAACCCCGGTGTGGGAGGTCTCGAACGGATCGAGTGAACCTCCGCACCCCATCATCCCCGCATGACCGGAGAAATGCTTGCTGACGTCCTTGCCGACCAGGGCCAGCGCGGCGCTCGCCATCTTGTCCTGGTTCGGGGTCTTCTCCACGCTGGGCAGGCCGTCCGGAAACGAAAGCTCGAGTACCTGGTCGGCGCCATGGTTGTCGAATCCACGCAGCTCGACCTTGAGCTGAGCCTCATACTGGCCTCGCGGGAATTGGTACGACAGGCGGACCGACCTTCCCGCGGCATCTTGCGCCACCAACACCGACGGGGATCCTTCTGCGCTCCCGTCCGATTCCACCGCGTACGCGATCTCCGAGAGTTCTTCGCGCGTCGTCGGGCCCACCACCGCCAGGCGAAAGAGTCCCCGAGGCTGGTGGGCCACCAGCTCGGCCGGCTGCTCTTTGGCATCGGTGTACTTGGCGAGGCGCCACTCGCGGAGGATGCCACCGTCCGGGGAGAGCTGCGCGGAATACTCCGCAGTGGAGATCACGATCGGCCCGCCGAGGGAGTCGGCCGGCATGAGAACGTTCGAGAAACCGCGCCGGCCGCCCGCCTCCGGGGTGCCGGCAGCCAGGCTACCGCTACTGCCTGACTCCGACCGGTTCGGGTTTGTGGGCGCGATCTCCGCCGGAGAGCCCGACGCCGTAGGCGTCGACCCGGAAGGATTCGCCGGACGCGGTGCCGGCTGCTGCGGGAACATGAGCTGGAATCCCACCAGGACGAGCGTGGCGAGGATTACGGCGAGCAGAGTCCTCCGATCCATGGTTCCTTTCTTCGGTCCGCGCGAGTTTGGCAGGGACCGGTTCGTAGCCCCCGGGATGTCCGGGGTGACAACGCGCCACGCGCGTTGCCGTGAGCGCTCCGCCTCGGATCACGCCATGCCGTTCGATGGCCTGAATTGCGTACTGCGAGCAGCTCGGAGTGAAGCGGCAGCTCCGGGGGAGCAGGGGAGAGACGACGGTCTGATAGAGTCGTATCGGCGCGCAGGCAAGCGTACGCCCTAATGAGGTAACGGCGGCCCAGACAGGCCGCGTTCTCATGAACGAGGAGGATGTTCGCGTTCGCTTCAAGCGCATCTCGGGGATTCGGCGGCGGCGGGTCGGAGCAGGCCTGCCATCGCATAGAGTCGTCGGACCTCTGCCAGCACCTCGGCGCCCGACAGGCGCCGGATCGGTGGCCTCGCGATCAAAATGAGGTCCAGTGACTGCTGTTCGACGCCGGTGATCAGCTTCCGTTCCGCCTCGCGAAGCAGCCGCTTGGCCCGGTTGCGTCGCACCGCGTTACCGACCTTCCGGCTGGCGACGACAGCGGTGCGGGTGAGCCCAGCATCGGTCGAGTGGCGGATGAGGACCGCGCAGTCGAGCCGGACGGCAGTCCCACGCTCGTACGCGCTCCGGAAGTCCTGGCGTCTTCTCAGGGTGCGACCTACCGCGCGACGCATTGCTTCGCAGATACCGATCGGTTCGTTGCCATCGCTCCGACTTGGTGTGATCGCTCCTGTCCTTGCCCTCGCTTCGGCATGCTCGCCTGCGAAGGAAAACGTCGCGATCGCCTAGCCGGAGACCGCCTAGCCGGAAACCGAGAGACGACGGCGTCCCTTGGCGCGGCGCCGACTGAGTACCTTGCGACCACCGACCGACTTCATCCGTGCGCGGAATCCGTGCACCTTCTTGCGGCGGCGATTGTGCGGCTGGTACGTCCTCTTCATTCCCTAGTCCTTCGTGTGAAAGTGTAAGTCCAAGCCCGTTAGAGCCATGATCCTCAATACAATGCTCTGCGGGCACTGACCTTAAAGGCGCTGACCTCAATGGCGCTGACCCTGAAGGCGCTGACCCTGAAGGCGCTGACCCTGAAGACAGGGTATCTCGAAGCAATCCGCGCCCATGCGAGAACCGCGGTCCGAGCCAGCGGCTAGCCGAACCGGCAGCCTAGCGAACCGGGCAAGTGACGGTCAACGCCGTAAATCTCAACCGGGCAACCGCCCGGTTGCCCGAGCAGGGTCGGCAAATCCTTGTACCGAAGTCATCTGACTGACCGAGCGGCCGCGACTACCGCACAGTAGTTCGCAGACGCGACCGGAAGCGCCTCTCGAGCACAGTTGTCCACGCTCTTGCCAGTTGGCCTATTTTCGACCTATTTCATTACATATCAACACATTAGCATCGTTTGGATTGTGTTCAGAATCGAGTTGTCTGCCCGAAATCACGGTGCTACATTACCGCCGCTTCGATTCCGCAGGCAGGATGTTCATAACTGGGACGGCAAATGGAGTTTGCACCTCGACCGACCTCTCTGTCTTCCGTACTTGTCGCAGCCGACGGTGCCACAGTTCTCAACAATCCCTGTGGACAACCTGATCAGAAGTAGCTTAACAATCTAATTTGCAGGTAGTTACGGACGTGTTTCGGGTGTGGACACCATGGGGCAGTCGTCCCGTCACCGGAACCGCGCGACATCCCCTTGCGCGCACCACCAACCTGCCCACACAAATTGCCGTGTTGATAACTTTGTGGATGACTTTTTGATTTCCGACAAGGGAGGGGCTCAACCCTTGCTAACCTCTTTGCCGCATGACGCTTGGGAGAAGATACTCGACGAATTGCGGCGGCGTGTCTCAGAGCAGAAGTTCCAGACCTGGTTTCGGCCGATCCGACCGCTCGAGATCTCTGGCGACCGTATCGTGCTGGAGGTCCCGAACCCGTTCTTCATCGACTGGTTCGAGGAGCACAACCTGCCATTGCTGCGGTCGGCGGTCGAGGCTCACATCCCGTCCAACCCGACTATTCGTTTCGCTGTGGCCGAGAACTACCAGGAGAACTTCCAGAAGCCGAACCCATCGGCGGATACGCGCCGCGCCACCACCCCGACTCGCCCAGCGAGTCAACTCCGGTTGCATAACCTTAACCCCCGCTTCACGTTCGACAATTTCGTGGTCGGGCGGAGCAACGAGTTCACCTACGCCGCGGCCCTTGCGGTCGCTCAGACTCCGGCCCGGGTATATAACCCTCTGTTTATTTATGGTGGCGTTGGGCTAGGGAAGACCCACTTGATGCACGCCATCGGCCACCAGGTGATGGCCGAGAACCGTTCGGCCAAGGTGTTCTACGTGTCGAGCGAGAAGTTCATGAACGAGATGATCGAGTCGATTCAACGGGCTACCACGATCGAGTTCCGCGAACGATATAGAAATTTGGATCTCCTTTTGATAGACGACATCCAGTTCATGTCGGGGAAGGAGTCCACCCAGGAGGAGTTCTTCCACACGTTCAACAGCCTCTACGACGCCAACAAGCAGGTCGTCGTAACCAGTGACCGGGCCCCCAAGGACATCCAGGATCTCGAAGAACGTCTCATCTCTCGGTTCAACTGGGGACTGGTGACCGACATCCAGCCTCCGGACTTCGAAACGCGGGTGGCGATCCTGAGGCACAAGGCGGAACGAGACAACATCCGGATTCCCGACGAAGTGCTCTACTTCGCCGCGGAGAACATCCGGACGAACATCCGCGAACTCGAGGGCTCGCTGGTGCGTCTTCAGGCCTTGGCGTCACTCAGCGGCGGGCCGATCACGACCGAGCTGGCTCGGGATGTCCTGAGCGACTACATCCGCACCCACCAGCCCAAAACCCCGGACATCGGGGAGATTCAGCGTGTGGTGGCGGCACACTTCGAGCTACCACCGGAGTCGTTGCGGGGGCGCCGTCGAACCTCGAATGTCGCCCTGGCCAGGCAGGTCGGGATGTACATCACGAAGCAGTTGACCAGTCTCACCCTGATCGAGATCGGGAGACGATTCGGAAACCGCGATCACAGCACCGTCCTTTACGCCTGCACGAAGATGGCGGAGCGGGTGGCCCGGGACAGTGACTTCGGCGGACTCGTGGATCGGATCAGGCGGGATCTTCTGGCCTCGAACGACCAAAGGCCACCTGAACGGACCTAAGCTCCTTTCGCATAATGTAACTTATTACTTAATAACAAGTTAGAACTAACAAGAAGGCCAAAAGAGGGAATGGGGACAAGTCTGGAGGGGGTTGGGGTGCGCGGCACAGGATGCCAACCGCCCCGACCGAATCTGGACGCCTGCGGGCAGCGAGGTTGCGGGGATCGGAAGGGGTTGTTCACACCATCCACACCCCTACTACTACTACTGTTTGATTAGATCTCTCGTGGTAGCTGAAGAGGCAACCTCTGGCGTGGCTAAGTTCAACATTTCCAAGAGGGTGCCCGGGATGGGGCGGAGGTGTTTCCTGTTTACTCACCCCCTCTGCATTCCCTATTCTGGGCCATCTCTGTGCCACGTCTTCGCGAAGACGATGGGCGCGGTCCATGAATGCGGTCGTGGCGGACGAGCGGAGCCTCGTCCGGACGGGAACGCTAGCCAGCGAGCGGAGATACCATGAACTTCACACTCGTGCAGAGCGAGCTCTATCGGTGCCTGCAACTCGTATCCGGCGTGGTACCGACCCGTACCTCGCAACCTAACTTGAGCTCGGTTCGGATCGAGGCCACCGCGGACGGGCAGCTGAGCCTGACCGGCACCGACCTCGACACGTTCCTTGTGACCTACGCGCGCGCATCGGTCGAAGAGCCTGGCGTGGTCACGGTGCCGGCGCGGCGCCTGCTCGAGATCGTGAAGGAACTTCCCACCGAAGTCGTCCAGATCAAGTCGACCGCTTCGGGAATCTCTCTCAGCTGCGCGGCCGGGAAGTTCCGCATGATGGGTCCGGACCCGGATGAGTTCCCGAGCGCGCCCGAGATCAGCGAAGACAGGGTTTTCGCCGTCGAAGCCGACACGCTCGATTCACTCATCCGCAAGACCGGATACGCCGTCTCGACCGACAACACCCGCGCCGAGATGACCGGGGTCTACACCCATGTGTTGAATGGGGAACTCCGCTTCGTGGCCACCGACGGCCACCGCCTCGCGCGTGCGTCACACCGCGGGGACTACCCCAACTGGGGTGACATCATCATTCCGCCAAAGGCACTCTCCATGCTGCAGCGGCTGTTGCCGGACGCGCAGGAGTCGGTCTCCCTCAGCACGAACAAGCGCTACTGTCTCTTCAACCTGGGCAGCTGCCGCCTCTACACCCGTTTGCTCGACGGGCACTTTCCCCCCTACGAGGATGTGATTGCTCGCTGCCAGCCGGACAAGAAGATCCGCGCCGATCGCGAGCAGCTCCTAGCCTGCATTCGCCGCGTGGCGGTGTTCAGCGAAACGCACAACCGCCTGATCCAACTAAGCCTGGAGAGCGGGACCATCCGCGTCAGCGTGCAGACCCAGAACGTCGGCGAGGCCGAGGACACCATTCCATCCGACTACCAGGGTCAGCCGTTCCACGTGGGATTCAACGCCACCTATCTCCTCGAACTGCTTCGCACCATCGAGACAGAGGAGATCTTCCTCCAGTTCCAAACCCCCACTTCGGCCGGCATCATTACGCCGGCAGTCGAGGAGGGTGAGCCGGAGCTGCTTTGTCTCGTCATGCCGTTGAGGCTCCCGGGAGCGGACGCCATGACGGAGGAGTCGCGCGTCTCCGCCCGCACGTGAGGTGCGTCGAGCAAGGAACCGTGGAGCACATCTCACCAACGCTGGACGGGCTACTCAAAGACAACCGGCTCCGTCAAGGAATCGCGGACTACCAGGTGTTTTCGCGCTGGCCCTCGATCGTGGGCAAACCACTTTGTGATTGGACCCGACCGCTCAAAGTCGTCGACGGCGTGCTGTGGATCCATGCGCAAAACAGCACGCTCCTGCATCATCTGACCTACGTCGCGCCCAAGATGTGCGCGCGGATTCGCGCGGAAGCACCAGGAACCAGCATCCAACGCCTCCGCTTCACGCTGAGAGAACGGGAACAGTAATTCATGAGCCTCGAAGTCAAACCAACCTACGACTCCAGTAGCATTCAGGTCCTGAAGGGACTGGAGGGGGTGCGCCGTCGGCCGAGCATGTACATCGGCTCGACCGGAACGCGCGGATTGCACCACCTGATCTACGAAGTCGTCGACAACGCCATCGACGAGGCGCTCGGGGGCCACTGCGACCACATCGTGGTGACGCTCCTCCAGGATGGCGGTTGTTCCGTTCTCGACAACGGCCGCGGGATTCCGACCGACATCCACCAGGAGCAGGGCAAACCGGCGGTGGAAGTGGTGATGACGATGCTGCACGCCGGCGGCAAGTTCGACCACTCCTCATACAAGGTCTCGGGCGGACTCCACGGAGTGGGCGTGAGCGTGGTCAACGCGCTCTCCACCTGGCTGGAAGTCGAAGTCTCGCAAAAGGGAAAGGTCCACCGGCAGCGGTATCATCGCGGGGAAACAGCAACCGAGCTTCAGATCGTCGGCGAGACCGACCTCACCGGCACCAAGGTGACCTTTCAGCCCGACCCGGAGATCTTCGAGGACCTGGTCTTCAGTTTCGACACCGTCGCCTACCGTCTGCGCGAACTCGCGTTTCTCAATCGCGGCATCAAGATCGAGTTGATCGACGAACGGGACGGCAAGACCGGTACGTACTTCTACGAGACCGGCATCGAGGCGTTCGTCACCTGGTTGAACGAGAACAAGGACGCCCTGCACAAGGAGATCATCTTCATCTCGAGAGAGAAGGAGATGGTCACGGTCGAGGCCGCGCTGCAATACACCGACTCGTTCAACGAGTCGATTTTCACCTACGTGAACAACATCAATACGGTGGAGGGCGGCACCCACCTGGTCGGCTTCAAGCAGGCGCTGACCCGAGCCTTCAACACCTACGGCCAGAAGAACGGCATTCTCAAGAACACGACCCTGTCGGGGGAAGACGCCCGGGAGGGGCTGACCGCGGTGCTCTCGACCAAGGTGGTCGATCCGCAGTTCGAAGGCCAGACCAAGACGAAGCTGGGGAACAGTGAGGTCACCGGCATCGTGGCCTCGATCGTCGGCGAGTTCTTGAGCGAGTATCTGGACGAGAACCCGAGCATCGCGCGGAAGATCCTGGAGAAGTGCGTCCTCTCGCAGCGCGCCCGCGAGGCGGCGCGCAAAGCCCGCGACCTCGCCCGCCGAAAGGGGGCGCTCGAGGGAGCGGGGCTACCGGGCAAGCTCGCGGATTGCAGCAACACCGACGTCGATTCGACGGAGCTCTACATCGTGGAGGGGGACTCGGCCGGAGGCAGCGCCAAGCAGGGACGAGACCGGAACTTCCAGGCGATCCTCCCGATCCGGGGCAAGCTGCTCAACGTCGAGAAGGCCCGCCTGGACAAGGCGCTGGCCAACGAGGAGATTCGAACCATCATCACGGCGGTGGGCACGGGATTCGGTGACGAGGAGTTCGATCTCACTCGCCTGCGCTACGGCAAGATCATCATCATGACCGATGCCGACGTCGATGGATCGCACATCCGCACCCTCCTCCTGACCTTCTTTTTCCGGTTCATGAAGCCGTTGGTGGAAAGCGGTCACATTTTCATCGCGCAGCCGCCGCTCTACCGGGTCAAGAAGGGGAACCACGTCGAATACGCCTTCGACGATCGGCAGCGGGACGAGATCCTGGAGCGTGTCGGGAAACAAGGGATCTACCTACAGCGCTACAAGGGTCTCGGAGAGATGAACCCGGACCAGCTCTGGGAGACCACCATGGACCCGAAGAACCGGGTCCTGCTTCAAGTTTCGAGCGAGGACGCGGCCGAAGCGGAACGCATCTTCACCGTCTTGATGGGGGATCAGGTGGAGCCGCGACGGCAGTTCATCGAGGAAAACGCGCTCTCCGTGCGCAATCTTGACATCTAGCCGCAACCGCACGAACGAGAGCAGCGAGCCCAGCGCGCGAACGAGAGCAGCGAGCCCAGCGCGCGAGAGCAGCGAATACAGCGAGCGAGAGGATCATGGACTACCCGAATCAAAAGATCATTCCGGTGCGGATCGAAGAGGAGATGAAGTCGAGCTACATCGACTATTCGATGAGCGTGATCGTCTCCCGCGCCTTGCCGGACGTGCGCGACGGACTGAAGCCGGTTCACCGGCGCATCCTGGTCGCGATGAACGACCTCTCGCTCTATCATGATCGCCCGTATCGTAAGTCGGCCAAGATCACCGGCGACGTCACCGGTAACTACCACCCGCACGGTACGGTGGCGGTGTACGACGCGCTGGTGCGACTCGTGCAGGAGTTCTCTCTACGCCACCCCTTGATCGACGGGCAGGGAAACTTCGGCTCGGTCGACGGCGATGCCCCGGCCGCGGAGCGCTACACCGAGGCCCGTCTTTCTCGGATCGCTGAAGAGATCCTGGCCGATCTGGAGAAGGACACGGTCGACTTCCGCCCGAACTACGACGAAAGTCGCGAAGAGCCGGTCGTTCTCCCCAGCCGCTTTCCCAACCTGATCGTCAACGGCGCGTCCGGAATCGCGGTCGGCATGGCGACCAACATCCCGCCGCACAACCTGGGCGAGACGGTCGATGCGATCGTTCACCTGATCGAGAACCCGGAGGCGACGGTTCTCGACCTGATGCAGTTCGTCAAGGGACCGGATTTCCCCACCGCGGCGATGATCCTCGGTCGGAAGGGGATCCGCGACTACCTGCTGACCGGGCGGGGATTGGTGACGGTTCGGGCGCGAGCGGAGATCGACGAGATCCGCCCGGGCAAGGACGCAATCATCGTGACCGAGATCCCGTACCAGGTGAACAAGGCCTCGATGATCGAACGGATCGCTGAGCTGGTGAAGAGCGGGAGCCTGAGCGGCATCTCCGACGTTCGAGATGAATCGGACCGGAACGGGATGCGCGTGGTGATCGAGCTCAAGCGGGAAGCGCAGCCCCAGGTCGTGCTGAACCAGCTCTACAAGCACACCCAGATGCAAACCACCTTCGGGGCCAACATGCTGGCGCTCAACCACGGGCGACCGCAGGTGATGAACCTGAAGCAGTTCCTCGAGGCGTTCATCGAGCACCGGCATGAGGTAATCATCCGCCGGAGCCGGTTCGAGCTCGCCCAGGCGGAGAAGCGGGCGCACATCCTCGAGGGGCTTCGGACCGCTCTCGATCACATCGACGCGATCATTACCTTGATCCGCTCGAGCGCCGATGTCGAAACCGCCCGCCAGGGTCTGATCAGCCAGTTCGGCCTGACCGAGATTCAGGCTAACGCCATCCTCGAGATGCGCCTCCAGCGGCTGACCGGCCTCGAGCGCCAGAAGATCGAGGACGAGTACGCCGAGGTGATGTCGCGAATCGCCGATCTCAAGGAGACCCTGGCCAGCCGGGCCAAGGTGCTCCTGATCATCAAGGGCGAACTCCTGGAGCAGAAGGAGAACCACGCCGACCCGCGGCGGACCGAGATCCTCGACAGCGACGACAGCGGCAGCTTCGACATCGAGGATCTGATCCCGGACGAGGATGTGGTGATCACCATCAGCCACTCCGGGTACATCAAGCGCGTCTCGAAGAACAGCTACCGAGCGCAGAACCGGGGCGGCAAGGGGCTCACCGCGGCAACGACCAAGGATGAGGATTTCATCGAGCACCTGTTCATCGCCTCGACCCACAGCTATCTACTCCTCTTCACCGACCGAGGTCGGGTCTACTGGTTGAAGGTGCACGAGATTCCGGTTGGAACCAGGCAGGCGAGGGGGCGATCGATCCTGAACTTGGTGATGGCGGCCAAAGACGAGAGGGTCAATGCCTTCGTTCCGGTGCGGCGATTCACCGAGGATCACTTCCTCATGCTGGTAACTCAGAGCGGGACGATCAAGAAGACCTCGCTGGTCGCCTTCGGAAAT
The DNA here is from genome assembly GCA_016712505.1 of Candidatus Eiseniibacteriota bacterium. Taxonomy (GTDB): domain Bacteria; phylum Eisenbacteria; class RBG-16-71-46; order CAIMUX01; family CAIMUX01; genus JADJQY01. Next base: position 284,659 of record JADJQY010000001.1, read on the forward strand.
CCGCGCAAGGCGGGCATCATCGCAATTGATCTCGATGACAACGACATCCTGGTCGACGCGGCACTGACCGACGGACAGCGAGAGGTTGTGATCGCGACTCGGAAGGGGAAGGCGATCCGCTTCAATGAGACCACGGTGCGTCCGATGGGGCGCACGGCGGGCGGCGTACGCGGGGTAAGCCTGGATGGCGAGGACGACCGGGTCGTCGGGATGGTCGTGGTGAAGGATCCGAACGAGACCCTCCTCGTCGTGACCGAGAACGGATACGGAAAGCGGAGCGCGCTCGAGGACTACCGCATCACCAATCGCGGCGGTATGGGAATCATCACCATGGTCACCTCGGAGCGAAACGGCTGCGTGGTGGCGATCAAGGGGGTGACCGACCGGGACGAGCTGATGATCATGTCGACCAGCGGTTTGGTCATTCGCCTGGAGGTGGCGCAGATCTCCGTGCTGGGACGAGCAACCCAGGGAGTCAAACTGATCCAGATCGAAGATGGGGACACCGTCGCCGACGTTGCGCACCTGGCCAAGGAAGCACGGGACGAGACGGTCAGTGGGGCGCTGGTGGTCGAGTCTGCGACCGGAGCGGTCGACGAGGACGCGGGCACGGAAGGTGACGGGAGCCAGGACGAGTCAATGGACGAAGACGAACGTTCAAGCGATCCCGAAGGCGAGGCGTAGGCACGGGCGAGCGACCCCGGGCGATCCTGGGCGGCGCGCGCGCGAGCCAGGCCATGCAAGAGCAAGACGACAATCAGGAACGAGTTACAACACCGCCCGGCAGGTAGCGAGGACGAGCACTCTGAACGCCAAGTATCAAGCTGACATCGACGGAGCTCTGGAGAAGCACCGGATCTCCGACTACACCGTGCGCCGACTCTCGATGTACTTCCGCATCCTCGAGGACCTGGAACGAAACGGCCGGCAGGTGATCTCTTCAGCCATGCTGGCCAAACTGGGCGGAACGAATAGCGCCCAGGTGCGGAAAGACCTCTCCTACTTCGGCAATTTCGGCAAGCGCGGCCGGGGCTACTCCGTGGCGGATCTCAAGGAGACCCTGCGTGGCATTCTCGGGCTCAATCGGAGCTGGCGGGTCGTTCTGGTCGGCGCCGGCCAGCTCGGCTCTGCCCTCTTCTCCTACAAGGACTTCAACAAGCATGGGTTCCACGTCGTCGCGATCTTGGACGTCGATCCCGCCAAGGTCGGCAAGACCTGGGATGGCGTAACCATCCGCGCCTTCGACAAGTGCGAGCAGGTGGTCCGCGAGTCCGGGGCCGAGGTGGCCGTGATCGTCACTCCGTCGGAGGCCGCCCAGTCGGCGGTCGACCGGCTGGCGAAGGCCGGGGTTCGGGGCTTCCTGAACTTCGCCCCCTGTAAGCTCACCGTTCCCGAAAGCGCCACCGTCCGCAATGTGAACATCACCATCGAGCTCGAAGGCCTCTCCTACGCCCTCCAGGGCTAACCCCTGCGAGGCTCTGCCCCGCAGGTACGCAGCCAGGTAGCATCACCCCACATTGATGTTTCTCCGGAGCACGAACTGCGACGCCGCGAGGCCGACACGCCGGCTATGTTAATAAACAAACATTGATTTTAAATACACGACACGGGACTTCCGCAAACAATTTATTCGTACAAATACATATTATGTCTTTCGGACCTCCCGCCCACAACCCCCCTCCCCCGACCCGCGTCAAGCGACTACCTTCCCCCCGTGACTGATCCACTCCGCACCGACGCCAACTGGCCCCAGGAGCTGGCCCGACTCCAGGTAGCCATGGCGGAAACGGCCGATCCCGGGGCAAGGACCCAACTCCGGGGCGAGTTCTGGCGCCTGCTCTATTCCGCCCTCCACCGGCAACTCCGATTTCACGCCCGAAACGCCCGATCGGTCGAACCCGCCGACCTCGAGGACATTTCTTCGGAGAAGTCGTTAGAACTGCTCGCCCGGGCGGAAACAGGGGCGTGGAGCCTGGCGGGCAGGACGGCAGCGGAGATCTCCGGTTACGTTTCGGCCGCGGCGCGATTCGGGTGGATCGATCATGTCGAGCGGGGTTCTCGCCAGGCTCCGATCGCCTCTGAAGAGCAACTGGCGACAGAACCGGGGCTGCGATACGTCGGCAGCCACTGGGAGGTCTCGGAGCGGCCGGCGGCGCTCGGTCTGGTCGAGGCCCTTCGCAGTTGCCTCGAATCGCTACCCGAGCGGAATCGGCGCGTCTGGTTCTTTCGCGTCTTCTATGCGATGAGTGGGCGTGACATCGCGCGGCACCCTCGAGTCCGCCTGAACGCCCCGCACGTCGATGTCCTGGTGCAGCGCGCGCGCGACGCACTGCGGGACTGTCTGGATCGAAAGGGGCACGCGACCGATCGGATCCCATCCGGGGCGTTCATCGAACTCTGGGAACTGTTCGAATCGCTCGCGCATCGTGAGCCAGCCGCGACCGAAGAGAACGGCACAGGAGCCGACAGCGATGAGCAGTGAAGCACACCTGGATGACGACCTCCTGATCGACCTGGTTCACCACCTGCTGCATCCGGCCGAATCGATCGCAGCGCTGCACCACCTCAAAGCGTGCCCTCCATGCGCCGACCGCTTCCGTTCCGTGGCAGCCTCACGCGAGTTGGCTCTGGCGCGCGAAGAGCTCGTGCTCGGCCGTCGCGTTGTCGAACAGATCGCTCCGGCGATCACCCGCCACGTCACGCCAACCTGGCGGTGGATCTGGCGACCGCTAGCCGCAGCCGCGGTTCTCGCCCTCGTGCTCTTCCGTCCCCAGTCCTGGGATCCCGAGTCGAGGAGCGAGCCGAACTCGACCCGCGAGTTGGCCAGGAGAAGCGCTTGGCTCCCCGATCCCGAAGCCAGCGTCCTTCAGCGGGAGGCCGAAGATGCGGTGGTCGAGCCGACGTTGCGCCGTGCGCTGAAGGCCTATCGACAACGCGACCTACGATTCGCCCGCGATCTCTTGCTGCAGGCGAACACCGAAGGCGTGGCCGAAGAGGTGCGCCTCATCTACCTAGGGTCCACAGAGCTGCAGTTGGGGCGGCCGCAGGCGTCGCTGGCAGCGCTCCAGCGCGTGCGGCTCGATCTGGTGCCGGAGCCTTGGCGGGGCGAGGCACTATGGAGTCTCTACCTGTCTCATCGACTCGGTGGTCACAAAGAAGCGGCCGACTCCCTCCGCCGGATTCTCTCGGTCCGAGGCGACGCGATCGGCGCCCGCGCCCGCGATGGCGCCCCCGGGGCCTCGGTAGATCGGTGACTCTCCCGGGACGAGAGTGGATCCTACTCGCAGCTCTCGCCGTGTTTCCGCTCGCCAATGGAGGGTGTACGCGGGAGATCTCGGCGTTCCAGGGCCCTTCCACCCAAGAACTTCTTCGCCGGGCGAACGCCCTCAGCCCACGCGCAGACTCGCTGCGCGAGGTCGGGGCGCTACCTGCCGCAATCGATCTGCTCGAGGATCAGCTGCACCAGCGCCGCCGACTCCTTCCCGCACGGTCTCCGGAGATCGCCGAAAGCCTGATCCGCCTGGCAAAACTGCAGAAACAAGCGCGCCGGCCCGACGACGCGATGCTCCATTACCGCGAGGCAGTTTCGATCTACCGAGAATCGTTTGGGCCGAACTCGCCGGAGGAACTCTTGGCCACGACCGGCATCGCGAACCTCCATCGCCTCGCCCGAAACCAGGATTCCGCACTGGTCCTGTTCGACCAGGTTCTGCGCACGCGGCGCGCGAGGGAAGCGGATGCACAGGCCGCGGGCGATCGCGACGCGGCGGCGGCGGAAGGGGGGCAGATCGCCGAGTTGTTGTTCGATATCGGCGTCACCCTGACTCCCCAGGGCGACTGGCGCAGAGCCGAGGCGGCGCTAGGCGAGGCGGTCGAACGGCAGCGCGCTGCCGGAACCGGGGAACGACTGCAACTGGCCCGGAGTCTGGGCAGTCACGGAACGGCGCTGCGCCATCTCGGTCGCGCCGACCTCGCCGTGGGGGAGTTGCTCGAATCGGCGCGGCTGTTCGAGCAACTGCGGAGTGAGACCGCGCCCGGAATGGAGCGAGCGATGAACTTCTCGCTCTCGAGCTACGACATGCTGGCCGCCGCCCAACTTGAGTTCGGGCAAGAAACCGCGGCCTGGCAGTCACTGGAAAAGGCCCGGGCGCGCCCGTTGGTCGAGACCATGACCGCGCGCGCGGCGATCGACACGACCGACTGGGGGATCGACGGATTGTCTCGGGTCCGTGCGGCACTCGGTCCGAAGGACGCACTCATCGGGTGGCTGGCGGTGCGGCCCGGAGCCACCGCGGAGGAGTACCCGTTCTGGTGCTACAGTATTCGGCGCGATAAGGGCCTCGCCTGGTACCGCGTCGATGCCGTGCCGCACGCCCAATCGGCATCCGACCTTTCGCTCGATGCCCTGCGCCGCGAGCTGGTACGAACGGCGAGCTGGCCGCTGCATGTCGAAGGAACGGAAGAGGTGGATCGGCTGGGGCGCGAGACCTACACCCAGCGATTTGCGCCGCTCGAGGCGGATTTGCGCGGCGTTGATCACCTGATCGTGGTCGCCCCGGACTTGAACCACGGGGCGCCGATAACGACCTGGATCGACCCCCAGGGAAACAGCCTGCTGGACCGATTTCGCATCACCTATGCGGGATCCGCGTACCTGTACGCTCACCTGGTCGCCACCCAGTCGAGCCGACGCCCCCCGCCGGCCTGGCGTGCGCTGATTCTCGCCGACTCGCAGGAGTCTGGGGGATCGGATCGACCACCACTCGGCGCCGCCATCGCGGAAGTCCGATCGCTCGCGGCGCTGGCAGGCCCGTCCACGGTGTTGCTCGACTCAGCGTCAACCTTGGCGCAGCTTCGCGACATGGCGAAGGAGGGTCAGCTGACCGAGTACCAGCTCATCCACTTCGCCGCCCATGCCATCGTCGATCCACTCTGGGTCGGGAGAACCGGGATCGTCCTGTCGGCCGGTCACGACGAGAGGGAGTCAGAGACCTCATCCACCCCCGGACTGGTGGCGGTGCACGACATCCTCGACACCTGGAGCCTTGATGCCGACCTGGTAACCCTGTCGGCTTGTGAGAGTGCCCTCGGGCCGCACAGCCTGAACGATGGGTTCCTCGGTCTGCACCATGCACTGATGGGGGCGGGCGCCCGTCGTGTCATCGCCAGCCTGTGGCCGGTGGACGATCGTGCCACATCGCTCTTGATGGGTCGCTTCTACCGACTGCTGCTGGCCGACGGAGCTGCCGACGAGGCGACCGCGCTCCGCGCCGCGGGCCTCTGGCTGCGCGAGTGGCGCGATGACTCGGGAACGCAGCCGTACCGGCATCCGATCTACTGGGCCGGCTTCATTCTGCTGGCCGGCGGTGGGGTTGCAACTCGGCCTGGTTCCTCCGGGCCGGCCGCTCCGGCGCCCGGCGCATACTCTCAAGTTCCTCCTCCTTCCGGTCGATAAGCCTCACGGCAGGTTTTTCCCACGCAAGGCACGAACGATGACGCGAAGGAGCCACCCTTGTTCCAGAGTCGGAGTTGCCGCCGCGTTGCCGCGGGCATGATCCTCGGGACACAGTTGTTCTTGGTCTGTCCGTGCACCGCGCGCGACGCCACCCACACGGATTCGAGCGAACCCGCATCGATTGTCCCACTCGATGAAGTTGCGGCGACCGATGTGACCGGAGCGGTCGCGGCGGCGATGGCGGAGATCGGGGGGAGTCGAGCGCCGGAGAACCCAACCTCGACCCAGCCCGGCAAGGAAGCGAGGGCGGACTCGATCGAGATCGCGTTACGTCGAGCGGAACTCGAGTTCGCCTCGGAAGAGCCACCGTCCGAGAAGCGCGGCTGGGGGAAGTTGGCCTGGCTCGGCGGCGCGCTCGGCGCCGGAGCGGTCGCACTGCTCTTCGGCGGAGGGGCTGCGGCATCCGGCAACCCGCCGCCAGCCTCGTCGCTTCCCGATCCTCCGGCACCACCAACCGCACGATGAGGTCAAGGATGCGAACCAACGATCATCTTCCGGGAAGGCCCGCGGTCCGCGCGGCCGCCTCGATGCTTCTGCTCCCGCTCGCCTTGGCGACATCTTCTCCGGCGTCGGCGCAGCTTGTCGTGCACCATCCATTCGGGATGTTGGTCGCCGGCGGTGCGGAGATGGGCGACGCGCAGAGCCGACTCTTCGGCTGCGTAGGCCCCATCGCAGCCGCGCCCTCCGATGACGACCTGCGGATCGCTCCGGCCGTCGGGGCGCTGCTCAATCAGGCCACAACCCTGGTCGTGTCGGTCGATGTGACCGCAGTACCCGGTCGCGGTGTTGCGGTTTCGGCGAGCCTCGACTCTCCCTTCGGCGCGGACGCGGTCGCCGCGGTGGCGTTTCGGCGCACGGGGGACAGGGAGTACACGCGCGCCGCGTTCGCCGGGAGCGACGAACCGGGAAAGACGCATGGCGGCGTGCTCCCGGCGGAGATCGCATCTGAGCGGGGGATCGACTACGTCATCACGACGGACAGCGGACCGTTTCGGCTAACGTTTCCGGAAGGGGCAAGCGAGGCGGTTCCCGGGAGGATCCCGGTTCGTCTCGAGGGACACGCGCCGGAAGAACTCGGCACCGAGGCTGAGACCTATCGGATGGTCGCGTTCGCGGCGAGTTTGGATCACCCCGATCGCCCTGACCGCGTCTTTGGAGATGATCTTGGCCCACACGACCGCGATCGGTGGCGCCTCTTGCGTTGGTCTCCGGCCAGTGGCCGCTACGAGGAGCATGACGACGGCACCACGCTGCCCGAGGTCGAGCCGGGCCGGGCGTACTGGCTCGTTACCCGCGAAGCCGGCAACCTCGACCTCGACGGCTGGTCTCCGGTCCCGCCGCCTGGAGGCTATGAGGTGCGGCTCGAAGCAGGCTGGAACCAGATCGCAAACCCCTATGCGTTTCCGGTGGCGCTCGGGGCGATCGTCGTCGAAGTGGGGCAGGAAGTCTTGACCCTGGCCCAGGCGGTGGAACGAGGATGGCTGGAAGAGAACCCGCTTCACGCCTATGTCGACCATCGCTACGTCACCAGCGGCGATCGACTCGAACCGTGGTCGGGCTACTTCGTGGCGAACCTCGACCCGGGGCGGCGCACCATGACCTGGCGCGTGCCGGATGTCGCTGCTCCGGACGGGCGACCAGGGTCGACTCCCACGCCGGAGTGGGAAGGCTGGCGCCTGCACCTGGTGGCCCAACAGGGACGGGCAGCGGAGGAGGTCACGGTCGGGACCGCGGCAGGAGCGGACGACCGCCTCGAGCGGAGCGACGCGCTCGCCGCCCCGGGATCGCCGGGCGGTGACCTGTCCTTCTCGCTGGTGGGCGGACAGTCGCGGGGATTTGCCCTCTCCCGTGACATTCGAGGAGAGAGTGTGATGCAGCGGTGGACTGCGCACCTCGAAGGCGGCACCAAGGGCGAAACCACAGTGAGTGCGGCACTCGAAGGAGCACTACCCGTGGGGACGAGTCTGGCCATCGTCGACCAGCAGACCGGTCGTCGCTACGACCTCTCGTCAGGAAGGGCTGAGTTTGCGTTGGGTCTGTCGTCAGGAACGCGACCCCTGGAGATCGTGCTCGGGCCGGCGGCTCCAGGAGTCCCGGCCACCGGGCTGGGTCCGATCCAGCCCAATCCGGCGAGGGAGTTCGCGACCCTGACCTTCGCGCTGGCCGGCGACGGACCTGCCGAGCTTCAGGTGTTCGATGCCGCCGGGCGTCGGGTGCGAGCGCTGCTTGCGCGAGGAGAGCGGGCCGGGATCCACACCCTGGTCTGGGATGGGCGCGATGATCGTGGCACGCCGCTACCGGGTGGGACCTACTTCGTGCGACTCACTGCCGCGGGCGAACACCACACGGCGCGCGTGACCCTGCTGCACTAGCAGAGAGCTGAAAAGCCGCTCCACTGCGTTGTAGGGATGAGCGCGACCTAACGCCGTCCAGGTGCCTCGTACTGAAGTCGCCTGGCGCCGCGCCCCAGTTTCACCCGGACGCGAATTGCCAGTACGATCGCCACCGCCGCCAGGCCGGCCACCAATCCCCACCAAAGGCCGGCCGGCCCCATTCCGGCGCGAAATCCGAGCAGCAGGCTGGTGGGGAAGCCAATCAGCCAGAATCCGAGGATGTTCACCAGCATTGGCGCTCTGGTGTCGCCCAGCCCTCGGAGGATCCCGATGGCCGTGACCTGGATGCCGTCGAACACCTGGAAGACGCCGGCCAGCGGAATGAGCGTCGTCGCCACCGCGAGGACCTCATCCACATGAGTGTAGAGCCGCGCGAGCGGCCAAGCCGAAGTGAGGAACAGCAGTGCGGTGGAGCTCATGAACCCGGCAGCGAGCGACAGTGCGGCGGTGGCGCTGTGCCTCGCGCCGATCGCATCTTCAGCCCCGACCGCGCGCCCGACCATGACAGCCGCCGCGGAGGCCACACCGAGCGGTACGTTGAAGGTGAGCGAGGCCAGGTTGAGTGCGACTTGATGCCCCGCTACCTCGCTGGTGCCCAGTGCTCCCATCATCAACCCGACGACCCCGAACACCCCGAACTCGAGCATGTACTGGAATCCGATCGGCGCGCCGACGCGGAACATCCCCCAGAGTGAGCGGTGATCGAGTGACTCGTCCGACCAGGGGCTGAGCCGCGGTCGTAGATCCGCCCGGGCGAAGAACAGGATCGCTGCCGCCATTACCCAGCGGGAGATTGCCGTGGCCCATGCCGCCCCCGCCGCTCCCATCGGAGGAAATCCGAGGTGACCGAAGACCAGGATCCAGTTGACCCCGAGGTTCAATACGTTGGCCAGCACGATGGTCCAGACGACGGCGGCAAGCCGGCCCATCGCCTGAAGGGTCTGCCGGAAGACGACGAACAGATAGAAACCGAGCACGCCGACGATCGAGATGTGAGCAAACTGACTCGCGAGCGGGATCAGCTCCTCCGGCTGTCGGGCGAGTCGCAGGATCGACGCTACCGGGATCAGCAGGAGTGAGGTCGGCACGGTGAGGCCGAGCGCGAGCAGGATCCCCCGTTGCATGCCGCGTGAAATCGCACGATCGTCGCGCGCCCCTACCGCCTGCGCAATGATCGGATCAAGCGCCATCAGCGCCCCCATCCCGAAGGCGAGGACCCCGAAGGAGTAGAGATTTCCAACCGCCACGGCGGCCAAGGCGAGCGCCGAGACGCGCCCGACCACCATGGTATCGACGACTCCCATCAGCATCATCCCGACCTGCACGAGAACGATCGGGACGGCGAGCCGGGCCATCTCGGAGAAGGTCTGTCGATACGAGGCGGTCTCTGAAGTAGACATCGGGATCGGCAGTCTACCTCACTTGACCCCACCTGAGAGGAGATTAGCGGGGGAGTTCGGGCCGGGCCGCCTCGCGCAAGAAATCGTGATCGAGGAAGTTCTCCTGGATCACCCGCGCCATCTCTTCCGCCGTGGCGAAGCGGTCGTAGTCGACACGGATCACCGGGATGATCTTCGAGATGTCGCGGATGAACTCCTCATACCCGTGGTAGAGATCGGTGAGGTACTGCAGGCTGATCCCGCTCTCCACACCGCGCGATCGGGCGAGGATCCGCTCATGTGACCGTTCAGGCGAGACGTCGAGGTAGACGATCACGTTCGGCCGACACATCAGGTTGCTCATGTTGCGAAACAGGTCGACGTACGTCCGATAATCGCGCTCGTCCATCAAACCGGTCCGGGCCAGCATCTTGGCAAAGACCGAGTCCTCGTAGATGGTTCGATCCTGCACCGCCGATCGGCCGCGCCAGATGATCTCCTGGTGCTGGGCGAAGCGGCGGTTCAGCAGATAGATCTGGGTGGCGAAGGAGTAGCGCGCGGTGTCGCGATAGAAGTCGGCGAGATACTCGTTGTCCTCGACCGGTTCGTAGTAGACGTCGATGCCCATGTGACGGCCGAGTGAAGTCGCCAGGGTCGACTTTCCCGCCCCGATCATCCCGGCGATGCCGATGAACAACCGATCGAAGGCATCGTTCCTCTGTGCCTGCACCGCAGCTCCCTCCACTACGTCCTGCCGCACGGGTCGTCCGGTCTGGAACTGGACCCTCGCGGACGGGCGCCCCATCCGTCAGCTTCGGATCGCGCCCCAGTAGCATACTCCACGCGATGGGAGCATGAGAGTCCTAAGCTGGACGGAACGGTCCGGATTGCATTTTGGCATGGAAATGACTAGAAAGTTCGGAGCGATTCCGACTCGACACCGGTGGAGACCATGCACCCACGAAGCTACTCACGAACCCCCCTCCTGGAAATCCTGCTCCCGGTCTTTTCCGTGGCGGCGGTGCGCCGCGGGGAGGAACTTGCGGCCCGACACACCTGTCTCGTAACCATACGCCCGATCACGCGCGTCGAGGCTCTGCTGGTTGGGGAGCCTCAACGGCGGGTCGAGCTGGAGCAATGTGAACGGGTGTTGCGGGTCTCCTGCAGCTGTCCCGGCTTTTGCCGGCCGAGTCGTCCCCGCCCTTGCGAACACGTCTGGGCGACGTTGCTCCGAACGATCGAGCAAGACCGGTCCGGCTTCTGGGAGGGGTTCGAGCCGGCCGAGCTGGACTTGCAGCCGATTCTTCCACCGGGCTATCTGGACCAGCGGCAGTCCAGGGGGCGTGACGGGGCGACCTCGAGGGGCGACCGGGTGCGTGGCGCAGGGCGAGAGCGAGTGCCAGGGGTTGCCGAGCCGGCCGAGTGGAGGTCCTTGATGAAGCGGCTGAAGGGGAAGATGCGGGGCGAGAGGGTGCCCCACTCCGCACGGGTGCTCCCCGGCTCGGAAGTCCTCTATACCATCTCGGTGAGAGATGGTGTTCACGCGCACTCGGCGATAGAGGTGAAGGTCTGGAGGCGAGAACGCCGGAAGGGGGGGAGCTACTCCTCGCCGAAGCCGCTGCGCATCGATTCCTTCGAGATCAACGACCTACCGAACCCGACCGATCGCCTGGTCCTCGGCCTCTTGCACGGCGGAGATCACCTTCAGTCCGAGGTCCCCCGAGGCCTTTATGCCTGGACCCCGGGCTCGTTCACCGTCTCGGGGGACATTGCCCGCGAGGTGTTGAAACGGGCGGCTGCGGAGAAACGGCTCTACCGGGAGTGTGGTACGAAGGGTGATCCCTTGGAGGGGCCTCTGACCTGGGACGAGGGCGAGCCATGGTCGCTCCACGCGGTGGTCAGGCCGGACGACGGCGGTTACCGGATGCACGCGGAGCTGCGACGAGCTTCGGAGTCTCGTCTGCTCACCGACGCGCGGTTCACCTCCGGCGCCGGGTTCTGGCTTCTCGAGAACGAGCTGCACAGGTTGACCGACGACCTCTGTGTCGCCTGGCAACTGGCGTTCAAGGGGGCGCGCGAAGTGTCCGTCCCGAAGCGGGATGGGGACGAGCTGGTGAAGCTGCTCTTTGGTTTGCCCAGGGTTCCGGAACTCGAGCTCCCAGAGGAGCTGCGCTTTCAGGAGATCGTGGCCACTCCCGCTCCTCGGATCGTTCTCCGGAAGCCGGAGCGTCCCGCCATGTCGAAGCCGATGCTCCGGGCGCGGGTCGGCTTCGACTACGGGGAGATCGAAGTTCAGGAGGGAGCGGTCGGCCGGCTGGCCATCGACCCCGACCGGCGGATGATCGCTCGGCGCGACCTGAACCTGGAGCAGCGTCACGAGCTCCGCTTGTTCGACCTGGGATTCCGCGCGGCGTTCGACGCCAAGGAGCGTCGCCCGCAACTCGAGCTTCCACCGGCACGCCTGGCACCAGTCGTGGCCGCGCTGGTCGCGGAAGGTTGGAAGGTCGATGCGGACGGGCAGGTCTACCGGACGATGGATCGGTTCGACCTCTCGTTGTCGTCCGGAGTCGATTGGTTCGATCTCCAGGGGGCTGCAGTGTACGGGGAACTCACCGCCCCATTGCCGGAACTGCTCCGAGCCCTGCGTCGCGGCGAGCGAACGGTGCGCCTGGGCGATGGAACACTCGGTATGCTGCCCGAGGAGTGGCTGCGGAAGTACGCCCGCCTGGCGGCGTTCGGGCGCGAGATGGAAGACGTCGTTCGCTTCGAGCCGCGGCAGGTCGGGATACTCGACGCCCTGTTGTCCGCGCTGCCGGAGGTACCGACCGACGCTCGTTTCGAGAAGGCCCGGGCGCGTCTTCGCGCGTTCGAGCGGATCGCCCCGATCGCGCCCGGGGAGAGTTTCAAGGGGGAGCTGCGGGTGTATCAGCAGGAGGCGCTGGGCTGGTTGCGGTTCCTCCGCGACTTCGAGTTCGGCGGGTGCCTCGCCGATGACATGGGGCTGGGCAAGACGGTCGTGGCCCTCGCCCTGCTCGAGGAGCGTCGTGGCGCGCGGCGCAAGAACGGTCCCTCGTTGGTCGTGGTTCCGAACTCACTCGTGTTCAACTGGCAGAGCGAGGCGGCAGCATTTGCGCCTCGGCTTCGAGTCACCGCTCACGTGGGAACGGGCAGGGGTCCGCTCTCCGACGCGCTGGTGAAGTCTGATCTTCTGGTCACAACCTACGGTACGCTTCGGCGCGACATCCTGGAGTTAAAGGAGGCCCAGTTCGACTACGTAATCCTCGACGAGTCGCAGGCGATCAAGAATTCCGACACCGATACGGCGAAGTGTGTTCGGCTACTGCCCGCCCGCCATCGTCTCGCGCTTTCCGGAACGCCGATCGAGAATCACCTGGGCGAACTCTGGAGCCTGTTCGAGTTCCTGAACCCCGGGCTACTCGGCTCGGAGGGGCCGTTTCGATCCACCGCCGGGGACGGGAGCCGAGCGAGTGGGGAGGAACTCGGAATGATCGCGAAGGGACTCAGACCGTTCATTTTGCGGCGGACCAAGGAGCAGGTGGCGAAGGATCTTCCCCGGCGGATCGAGCAAACCATCTCGGGGGAAATGGGGCCACGCCAAGCCGAACTCTACGCGGAGTTGCTCGAGCATTACAGAGGCACCTTGCTGGCCGACAAGACCGACGAGGCATTCAAGAAGTCGAAGCTGCTGGTGCTCGAAGGGCTGCTTCGTCTCCGACAAGCAGCGTCCCACCCGGGCTTGATCCATGAGCGGTATCGGGACGTCGACTCGATCAAGCTCGATCTGCTGCTGCCGAAGTTGCAGGAGGTGATGGAGGAAGGCCACAAGGCGCTGATCTTCTCCCAGTTCACCTCGTTTCTCGCCTTGGTGCGGGAGCGACTCGATGCGCTCGGAGTCGAGTACGAGTATCTCGACGGCAAAACACGCGACCGCAAGGCGCGAGTGGAGCGGTTCCAGAAATCCGACCAGACGAAGCTTTTCCTGATCAGTCTAAAGGCGGGAGGGGTCGGCCTCAATCTCACCTCGGCCGACTACGTCTTCCTGCTCGACCCATGGTGGAACCCGGCCGTGGAAGCGCAGGCAATCGACCGAACCCACCGGATTGGCCAAACCCGGACGGTCATGGCCTACCGCCTGATCGCCCGCGGGACGGTCGAGGAGAAGATCCTCGAGCTGCAGAAGTCGAAACGCGCCCTGGCCGACGCGATCATCGGGGAGGACAACAGCCTGATCCGGAACCTCAGCCGCGAAGACCTGGCCCTGCTTCTCTCCTGAGCCGTCCGGCTGATATACTCGCAAGATGTCGGATTTGGAGACATCGGGAGCCGACGCGGCAAGGCCGCGTCGGCGAACTCGGAAGAGGGAGAGCGACTCCCTTCGAGGCCGCGTTCGTCCCCACGATCCGTTCGAACTGATTCGCTGGCTGGCGCTGAGCCAGCCGGACCCACGCAAGGCCCTGGCGGAGCTGGTGCAGAACAGCCTGGACGCCGGGGCGAGCAACGTTCGGGTGATCCGCCTACGAGAACGAGGCGTCACCTGCCTGCGCATCGTCGATAACGGCGAAGGGGTGATTCCGGAGCTCGATCGCCCGGCCGCCCTGCGGCATATCGCGACCCATATCGGCCACAGCCGGAAGCGAGACCTCTCACCGGAGCAGCGTCTCTCGCTCATGACCCAAGGCCAGTACGGGATCGGATTGCTCGGCTTCTGGAGTCTCGGTCAGCGACTCGAGATCCGGAGCTTCGTGCCGGGACAGAGGCCGCACCACCTGATTCTCCAGCGCGACCGCGCCGACTTCTTGATCGAACCGATCCGGACCCGCCTCCTCCTGGACGAACGCCGGACCGAGGTGGTTGTGCTCGGGTTGCATCGCGAGGCGGTAAGTGCGCTCATCGGGCGACGAGCCGCGGACTACCTCGCTTCGGAATTGCGGGGCCAGCTCCTCTCGCGTGACGTCGAAGTGCTGGTAGAAGACAAGATCTCCCGTGGCCGCGCGCCGAAGTTTCTCCCGGTACGCCCGCCGCGCTTTCTCGGGGAGCGGCTGGAGGGGATCGGTCCGGTCGAGGTGCCCGAGCACCAGCCGGTACGATTCGAGATCTACCTGGCCGGGGATGGCGGGGCGGAGCATCCCCTGTCGGTGTACGGTGCCGGCACCCTGGTCGCGGAGTCGTTTGCCGAACTCGCTCACCTCGGTTTGGCGCGGGCACCGTGGACCGATGCGCGCCTCACGGGGCTGGTGGACTTTCCGGGCTTCAGGGTGAGCCCGGGGAGTCGGCGCGGTGTGGTGGCGGACGCGGCGGCCGGGGCATTCGTCCGAGCATTGGAAAAGGTACAACCGCTCCTCGAGTCGATTCTGGACGGCTTCGAACGTCGACGGGCCGAGGAACTCGACAAGACGATCGTGCGGGACTTGCAGCGCGCCTTCCGTGATTTCTACCGACAGCGCCCGCGGTACGAAATGCTTCCCGTGCAATCCGAATCGGGACGTGGATCGGAGGACCAGCACGCGCCGGCTCCGGTCGGCGTTTCCTCGGGGGCGAACCGCGCCGGCGACGTCGAGCCGGGAGCGGACGAGCCGCCAGTGGGTGCCGAACCGGCCCCGGCGACCGGCCCGACGGTTACCGACGGGGCCGCCGACGAGTTTCCGGATCCCGCGTCAACCCGAGAGCCCCAGCTGTTTCCCCCAGGCCCCCTGCGAAAGCTCCGCATCTCCCCGAATCCCATTCGACTCGAACCCGGTGCCTGGCGACGCCTCCGCGCCCATGCGCTGGACGCAAGCGGACGGCCGATCGACACCCCGGTGGAGTTCGCCTGGTTCATTCACGGGCAGGCGGGAGGGTTCGGCCTGCCGCATCGAACGGAAGCCGAACGGTCGACGGAAGAGCAACTGTTGGTGGAAGTGGGCCACGACGGTTGTTCCACCGTCGTGTTTCACGCCACCGACACCGCGACCACCGGCGAGATCGAGGTGATCGCCCAGTCAGGAGCCGACGAAGTTACGGAGTCGGTGACGATCGAGATCGCCGAACGATCCGGCGGTCAGTCCGCCGGTGAGGGAATTCCCGAACCGGTGCTACTTCATGAACCGGCCGGCCACTGGCGATCCCGAATGATCGACGGTCGCTGGGAAGTGAACGCCGCCCATCGCGAGTACCGGGCGATTGCCGATCAGCCCGCACTCAAGCTCCGCTATTTCGCCCTCCTCTTTGCCAAGGAGATCGTGCTCCGCAGCTCGCAGGATCCGAGACTCGAAGCCCCGCTCGAGCAGATGATCGAGGTCGCCGCCTTCGCCGACCGAAATCTGAGCAAGCGGCGTGGTGGCACCAAGCGAGCCGAGGCCTCGGCCGCCGAGTGACGTCCCTCGGTTGGCCGCTCAGTCGCAGCGAGGGTTCGGTGTCCAAAACCACCGATCCACCTCGACAATCCATTCTCGGAGCACGGTCCACGCGCGCTGCCCGATAGCGTCCGCTGGGTCGGTCGCGCGGGCACCAGCCGGGGCGATCAGGAGGGGGTCCTTCGTTGGCTCGCGCGGGTCCCACACCGTGATGTCGCTTTCGGCGCTCTCCGCCGGGGGCGCCGCCATCGCCGCCATCGGCCCGACCAGCACCACGCAGAGCGTCACCACAATTGCGCACGTGAGCACCAATCGACAGTTCGACACTTGGGCCTCCTGATGTCCTTGCCGCGAGAGCCCCGTCGCGGATGCGACGGCACGTCCCCCCGGGGCAAGCTCCGTGCCACGGGTTACGCCGGTCTGGGTGGAGACTCGTTTCGGTACTAATTAGATTAACCATATAATTTATAATTGGTTATGCGATACGAAATCGAGTGGGTCGCGGGAGTGACTCACGCCCCGGCCGACTCCGGACAACGTCGTCCCCGCGTTGTTGCTGCGGAGCGCCAGGGCCGAGGGAACCTTGAATTATCTTGACAGTAATAATGCGACAGTCGACTGTCGAGATATGACGATGGCAGAAGAGAGAACCTACAGCATTCAGGAACTAGTCCAGGCCTCAGGGATCTCGCGCCGGACGGTTCGCTACTACGTGCAACAGGGCCTGATCCCGGCGCCGGAGGGAGCGGGACGTGGGCACTACTACCGCGACGAGCACCTTCGACGTCTGATTCGGTTGCGCGAATGGCAGGACCAGGGGCGCAGCTTGGAGGAGATCCGGGCAGCGTTCGCCGGGGAGAGCTCGCTCGAGGAGTCCGCCCTGCCCATCGAAGTCGAACTGACCATGCGGATTCGGATCGGCCCCGGCATGGAGCTATTCGTCTCCGGCGAGGGGGTCCCCCCTACCGCAATCCAGGTCCGCGCCCTGGCCCGAGCCGCGGCCGAGATCCTGAGGAGGAATCATGAGTGAATCGTGTGGATTGATGGTACGTCCCGCCAATGCGCTCCAGACCCCGGCACCCGATTTTGTCCCGCTCACCGCGGTGCGGGTGCGAGCGCGCCTGGCTGACCTCGCCGCCCGGGTCGAAGTCACACAGGAGTACGAGAACCACGAGTCAGTCCCGATCGAGGCGGTCTACATCTTCCCCCTGGACGAGCAGAGTGCCGTGTGCGCCTTTGCGGTCGTGATCGACGGTCGGCGCATCGAAGGCCAAGTTCTTCCTCGCGACAAGGCGTTCGACTTGTACGACGACTCGATCCGGGATGGACACGGTGCGTTCCTCCTCGATCAGGAGCGACCGAACATCTTCACCGCGAGCGTCGGAAGCTTGCTTCCGGGCCAGAAGGCGTTGATCGAACTGCACTACCTGACCGAACTGCCTCGTGAGGGAGATCGGATTCGATTCACCCTCCCAACCACGGTGTCGCCACGCTACGTACCGGAGGCGAAGCGAAACTTCCAGGGCATGAGCGACGGTGATCGAGTCAACCCTCCGCTCGTGGCGGCGACACCCTATCAGCTCGATCTGACGGTTGAGTGTGACTTCCCGGGCGGTCTGATCGGCATCGACTCGCCCACCCATCGGATCAGCACCCGATTGGACGGCAGCCGAGCGACCGTCTCCCTCTCGGGCGCCGATACCGCGCTCGATCGCGACTTCATCCTGCTCCTGGAGCCGAAGGTGCCACCCGAACTCACCGCCCGCATGGTTCGTGACGAACGCAGGGAGCGCTACGCGTTGATCCACATTCAACCCATCCTGGAGATGCGCCGGGAGCCGATACGGGTGGCGTTCCTCCTAGATTGTTCCGGCAGCATGGGAGGCACATCGATCCTGGAGGCGCGCAAAGCATTGCTCCTCTGCCTGCAGTCACTGGAGTCGGGAGACCGGTTCGAGATCATCCAATTCGGCAGCACACACGAAGCCCTCTTCGGTGGTCTGCGAGACTATGACGACCGCTCTCTGAAGAAGGCGCGAGCGTACGTCCAGGGAACGGAAGCAACCATGGGAGGCACGGAGATCCTTCCGGCGATCAGCGACGCGCTCCATGCGGCGGGCAGTGGGGCATCACCGCTTCGGGTCGTCTTGCTGACCGACGGGCAGGTCTCGAACGAAGACGACGTGATCGAGCTCGCTCAGGCGAACCGTCATCGGGCGCAGGTCTTCGCCTTCGGCATCGGCGCGGGGGCGAGCGATCACCTCGTCCGTGGCCTCGCGCGTGCGAGTGGAGGTGCCGCCGAGTTCATTGTCCCCGGAGAATCGATCGAGCAGAAAATCACGCGACAGTTCTCACGGATCGTCGGTGGCTGTCTCGACCGGATCGAGCTGCGGTGGGATGGACTCTCCGCCTCGGAAGTGACGCCGCGCGAATGGCCGGCCCTGGCCCGCGGTGAGCGTCTGAGTCTGATCGCGCGGATCGATGACGGTGACGCCGGGCGACTTCAGCTCTCCGCCCAACGAGGTGAGGAGCAGCTGCACTTCGTGGTCGACATCCCGCCCCTCCCGGCCGACGCCCCGGCGGACGCGGTGATTCCGACTCTCTGGGCGCGCCGCAGGATCCGCGAACTGGAGACCCTCAACCCGAGCGGGGGCAGCCGACAGCAGCGGACACGCTCGACAGATCACACTGCAGAAGCGGAGAGGCAGAGAACGCTGGAAACTCTCGGGGCGCGTTTCGGCCTGATCTCCGCGGCCACGAGCTACGTCGCAGTGGAAACACGCGACCCCAGTGTGGCCGGGTCCACTCAACCGGAACTGCGCCGCATTCCCACCGCGCTCACCCGGGGATGGGGTCGGGACCTGACTGCTTCAGTACTGGTGCAAACCGATGGGCACCTGGTCTTGCGTGCGAAGGCCACCGCCAGGCATCCCGACGGGAGCGACGCTACACAGTCCGGAGAGGTTTCCATGAACGACCTGGAAATGATCGCGGTGTCCGAGATCATGTGCGCTGCGCCGATCCCGCAAGGTGGCGACCGGACAGGCGCGCGTGAAGCCGATCCCGACTTTTCCATCCTGATAGGTCAACGCGCAGATGGTGGCTGGGATCTGAACCGCCAGCTTGCCGCCTGGCGCGGAGCCAAGCTATCCCGGCTTCGGCAGGCGGCTCGCGAAATCGCCTCCCCGGAGCGGGAGCGGATTCTGGCCACATGGGTCGTGGTGGCGAGCCTTGTGAACAGGACGAGCGGCGTTCCTGGGTCGTGGAGCGGGCCGATCGCCAAGGCGCGTCGTTGGCTGGAGGGGGCGACCCGGACAGTCGCCGTTCCAGGAGGAGCGCACTCCTGGGAGGCATGGGTACACACGATCCTGGGTAGTTCGTCGTGACGTCGTAGAATCCGCCAGACCCAAAGTGCGCGGGGAGTGAACCCGCGTTGACCGGGCGGACCCGCATCTTCGGTACCCCCAGGTGGCCGTCGACACGGGTCCGCCGCGCAAGATCACCGCTGCACGATCACCTTTCGGGCCGCGCTTCCACCGTCAGCGCTCAGGCGGGCGAAGTAGACGCCGCTCGCGACCGGTCGGCCGACGGAATCGCGTCCATCCCAATGGGCCTGGTGGCGGCCGGCGGCGAGTTGTTCGGAAATGAGCCGGCGGACCTGACGGCCTTGCGCATCGTAGAGGGCAAGTTCCGCCTTACCGGCAGACCGGAGAGCGAACTCGATCGAGAGACTCGATCGGGTTGGGTTCGGAGCGGGCGGCGCGAGGAAGAGAAGCGCGGTGGCGTCTGTTTCCTCAACCCCAACCGTGATCGGGAGCATCCGCACGTCGGCCTCATGCGGCGCATTCCCCTGCGGACAGAGCCAAGGGGAGTACGGAAAGAGCGGATTGGTCGACTTGGCACGCGTCCGCCAGTGAATCGTGCTGCCCGCGGTGAAGCCGGAGAAGGTGCGTTGCACCAGCGCGGCAGAACCTTCTCCGGAAACCGGAGAGCCGGTGTCGACGAACGAGCCGGTGGCGTGGGTCGGGCCGACGAACGGCTCGCCAACGAAACGCCGTTCGACCTGTGGGCGGACCCTGGCCCGGCCGCTGGCATTGCGCAGAAGGAGCTGCACACGGACCAGGTCGTTCACCAGAGGATTGCGTGCACCGGTTGCGATGCGGACGACGCCGGCGGCGTTCTGCTGCTGCATCAAGAGGAGATCGACCGAGCGGCCGTCGTTTCCGTGGTACACACTGACGAAGCCGGGGAAACTGAACTCGCCCTCTTCGCCCAGCAATGCTCCGACCGCAACATCGGAGTACCCATCCGCATTGAAGTCACCGCCGCCACTCACTGTCGACCCGTAGAGATCGTCGGCCGATCCGCCGAACGTCGTCCAGACGGGAGTAGCCGCGAGTCCCGCAGGCCCGCCAAGGTAGATGCGAGCCTCGGCGCCGTTCGGTTCGGATAGAGCGGGCGCGCCGAGCAGGAGATCGGAAAACCCGTCGTTGTTGAGGTCCCCCGCAGTATGGATTGCGCGACCTAGGTCGCTGGCGCCGGTGATTCCCTCCAGCACCAAGGAGGGAGTGAGCTCGAGGCCGGTGGAGTTGCCGAGATAGATCTCGCATTTTCCCTCGGCCGCCGCAGGCGCTTTGCGGCCAGAGTAGATCGCCACGTCGGAGAATCCGTCGCCGTTCACGTCCCCGCAGGCTCCGAGAGTGCTTCCCAGGTCTTGATTGGAAAATGCGCCGATGACTGTCCAGGCCGGCTCGGATGCGGGGCCGCAGGCGGTACCGAGGAAGAGATTCACCTCACCCGCAGTGGGGGTTGGGGCGGCACTAAACGACGAGACAAGTAGGTCGTCGAATCCGTCGCCATTGACATCCCCGGCGCAAGCGCCGGCCCGTCCGACATTTCGCGCGGTCGTCTTTCCCTGGAGTTCCCAATCCGCAAAGTCGTCCGGGCCGGAGACGCCCCCGTTGAACACTCGGACCCGACCGGCCTCTGGTACGTTGACATCGGACCAACCCGGTCCGGCGATCACCACATCGGAGAAGCCGTCGCCGTCGAAGTCGCCGTGATCGATCTGTCCACCGAGGAGCTCGTCGGGGTCTCCTCTGAACGCCTTTTGCTGGGTTGGGGCGCCTGACGCGCCGAACCAGAGTTGCACGCGGCCGCCGAATCCCCCCGACTCGTCGTTGTAGTCAGCGATGAGGAAGTCGTCGAAGCCATCGGCGTTCACGTCGCCGGCTGCGCTGACCCGATCACCGTATCCAAATCCAGCGTCAGTCGTCACGGGTGACTGAAAGGTGGCGTTCGCGGCGACCGAGAGTCCGGTCTCCGAGCCGCGATAGAGGAACACTTGGCCATCTCGCCGACCGCTTTGGACCGCCTTCGGTGCTCCGACGAGCAAGTCGTCGAACCCATCCGCGTTGACGTCGCCAATCACATCCAGCGAGGCGCCGAACTGCGATCCGTTCTGAGGCCCGAACTCACCCCAGGCGGCATTGAGGGACGGAGGACCTGCAGCGCCACGGAAGAAGAAGACGGACCCGGCATTCGCGATTCCGGTGTCGAACTGCTCCGCGGCGATCAGCAGCTCGGAGAAACCATCGCCGTTGAGGTCTCCGGCGGCGGCGACGGCCCCGCCGAAACCGGACTGATCCTGGGTGCCCGAGAACGTGAACGACGGTGAGGTGGGCGCGCTCCCGATCCCTCCGAGATAGAGAAGCACCCGGCCTCGGCTCACGCCGCCCGCGTCGATGCCGGTGCCTCCGATGGCGAAATCGGCGTAACCGTCGCCGTTGACGTCGCCGGCCGTGCCGAGAGCCGTGCCGAAAGACGCCCCGTCCTCATTGACCTCATAGGTGCGGGCCGGCGTCGTGGAGATGGGGGTCGGCGAACCGAAGAACAGGTAGGCGCGACCCTCGTCCGTGTTCCCGTTGTCGAAACGCGAGGCGCCGACCAGAAAGTCGGCGTAGCCGTCGCAGTTCACGTCTCCGGCCGCGGAAAGCGCAACCCCGAGGTTGGCCGAGGCCTGATCGCTCTCGAACTGCCAGGCCGGTGTGGTCGCGAGTCCCGAAGCCGAGCCGAGGTAGAGAAACGCCTTCCCTTCAGAACTCTGGCCGTTGCTGAAGCGCGCGGATCCAACGAGCACATCGTCGAATCCGTCGCCATTGACGTCACCTGCCCCCGAGACGACGGAGCCGAATCGTGCTCCGGCCACGTTGCTCTCGACCTGCCAGGAGGTGTCAGTTTCGACCCCGCCGGCTGCCCCGAGCACAATGAACGCAGCCCCTTCCGCGGCCTGGCCATTGGTCCAGCCCGGAGCGCCGATCAGCAGGTCGCGGAAACCATCGTTGTTGACGTCGCCGGCCCCCGCTACGGCCGCGCCGAACTCACAGCCCGCCTGCGGTCCGAGTAGCGTGCGGTTCGCTCCGTTCGGCGGGCCGGTGGCGCTGCCCTTGTAGACGAAGACGACGCCGTCGTCGTCCGAGCCATAGTTCGGTGCTCCTGCGGCGATGTCATCGAAACCGTCTCCGGTTGCGTCGCCGAGGCAGGCGACTCCAGTGCCCAGCGCGGCTCCGATCTCGTCCGACTCGCGGAACCAGGAGGGGGTCGTCGGTAGACCGGTGGCATCGGCGAAGAAGACCATCACCCGCCCCTCCACCGCTTCGCCGTTGTTGTAGAGCCGGGCGCCGACGATCACGTCGGACAGACCGTCGCCGTTGACGTCGCCCGCGGTGATGGCGTGCTCGCCGAAGAGAGCGCCGGACTGGTCCCCTTCGATCGTGTCGAAGGGGATTGTGGAGATCAGGGGAGCGGCGTGGACGTGTGACGTCGCAGCGAGGCAGGTCGTGATGAGAGCCGCGGTGACAGCGAGCGACCTCCGGTGTGTGAATCCCTCCCGCGCTTTCGCGGCGAGGGCCGATCTCCTGGGGCTGGGACGCATGATTCCTCCTGGGGTGCTGTGGTTGGAACACAAGGGTTGCTGCTTCCGGGAGCCCCAGTGACAAGATCCATGCCGTGTTGATCTGGAACGAGTTACCTGACCTGGGACGCTTGCCGCGCGCGGCAGTGCGGTGCGCGCACCGCGGATTCCATGTGCGCGCGGTAGGAACGGGCCGGCGGGAGGGGCCGGTACCCTGGGGCATCGAGTTCCTGGGCACCAAGTTCTTGCCCCTCATCCTCGGGTAAGGCACTCTCCCCGTTCCAGGTACCGACACGCGCCCGCCAATCCGTGCGGCACGCGCGAGTCCAGGCGACGCCCTAGGTGGACAGAGGAACCATGTTTCAGCCCGTAAATCCCAAAGAAGACTTCGTCGCGCTCGAGCACCGGATCCTGGAGTTCTGGGAGCGGGAGCAGATCTTCGCCAAGTTGCGCGCCCAGGTGGCGGGGAAGCCGGCCTGGTCCTTCATCGATGGGCCGATCACGGCGAACAACCCGATGGGGGTGCACCACGCCTGGGGGCGGACCTACAAGGACGTCTTCCAGCGCTACTGGGCGATGCGCGGCTTCGATCAGCGGTGGCAGAACGGGTTCGACTGCCAAGGGCTATGGCTCGAGGTCGAGACGGAACGCGACCTGGGCATGAACGGGAAGCGGGACATCGAGACATTTGGCCTGGACAACTTCTCGCGCGCCTGTCGGGCGCGGGTGGACAAGTACAGCGCGGTGCAGGCGCAGCAGTCGATCCGCCTGGGTCAGTGGATGCGGTGGGACGATTCCTACTACACCATGACCGATCTGAACATCGAGTACATCTGGCACTTCCTGCAGATCTGCCACGAGCGCAAGTGGCTCTACTTGGGACACCGGTCGATGCCGTGGTGCACGCGCTGCGGGACCTCGCTTTCGCAGCACGAGCTGGCCGACGGTTATGAGGACACGATCGACGAGTCGGTTTACCTCCGCTTTCCGCTCCACGGGCGCGAGGGGGAGTCGCTCCTGGTCTGGACCACCACGCCCTGGACCCTTTCGAGCAACGTAGCCGCGGCGGTCAACCCGGAGCTCGACTACGCACGGGTCCGCTACAAGGACCACGTCTACTACGTCTCGACCGGGGTGCTGGAGAAGATCTTCAAGAAGGACGGCGAACTCCTCGGTACGCTGAAAGGCGCCGAGATGCTGGGCTGGACCTACGACGGGCCGTACGACGAATTCGAAATCGTCAAGCCGGTGAAGCACCGGGTTATCGCTTGGAACGAAGTGAGCGATGCGGAGGGCACGGGAATCGTCCACATCGCGCCTGGTTGCGGGGCGGAGGACTTCGAGCTCTCGAAGGTGCACGATCTGGCGGTGTTGGCCCCGCTCGACGGCGACGGGGTCTACCGCGCGGGCTATGGCTGGCAGTCGGGCCGGGACGTCCACGAAGTGGAGAAGCCGGTCCTGCACGACCTCAAGGAGAAGGGGATCTTTTTCCGGCAGGAGAGCTACAAGCACCGTTACCCGTACTGCTGGCGCTGCAAGCACAAGCTGGTGTTTCGCATCGAGGACGAGTGGTTCATTGCCTGCGACGAGATTCGCCCGCAAATGAAGGCGGCGGCGGAGACGGTGACCTGGGTTCCAGAGTCGGTGGGCAAGCGGACGCAGGACTGGTACGACAACATGGGCGACTGGTGCATCTCGCGCAAGCGCTACTGGGGGCTGCCGCTCCCGATCTACTTCTGCCCCGATCAGCACATGACGCTGATCGGATCGCGAGCGGAACTGCGGGAGCGGGCCATCGACCCGAAGGTGGTCGATGCGCTGCCCGAGCTCCACCGACCCTGGATCGACGAGGTGAAGATCCGCTGCGCCACCTGCAGCGCCGAGGCGTCGCGCATCAAGGACGTCGGCGACTGCTGGCTGGATGCGGGGATCGTCGGCTTCTCGACCTTGAAGTACTTCGAGGATCGCGCCTACTGGGAAAAGTGGTACCCATCCGAGTTGGTCTGTGAGATGCGGGAGCAGGTCCGGCTCTGGTTCTATGCCATGATGTTCACCGGCGTCACGCTGGTGGGTCGCGCCCCTTACAAGACCGTGTTCGCCTATGAGAAGGTGTACGACGAGAAGGGCAAGCCGATGCACAAGTCATCGGGCAATGCGATCTGGTTCGACGACGCAGCCGAGAAGATGGGCGCCGACGTCATGCGCTGGCTCTACTGCGCCTTCAACCCGAACAACAACCTGCGCTTCGGCTATAAAGTGGCTGACGAGATCCGACGCAAGATCCTGACCTTCTGGAACGTCTACAGCTTCTTCGTCACCTATGCCAGCATCGACCGGTTCGACCCGGCGGAGATGGATGAGAGTGGCCACACGGTGATCCACGCCACCTTGGGCCGCAGCCAGAACGCGCTCGACCGCTGGATCATCTCGGAGCTGTATCGCACGGTGCGGGAGATCAAGCGCGGGTACGAGGAGTACGATACGCAGTTCTCACTCCGGCGGGCGGAGTCGTTCCTCGACATGCTCTCGACCTGGTACCTCCGCCGTTCACGACGGCGTTTCTGGAAGGCGGAAGGAGATCTGGACAAGACCTTTGCCTACCGCACGCTCCACCACACCTTGCTCACCTTGAGCACGGCCCTCGCGCCGATCGTTCCGTTCCTGAGCGAGGAGGTCTATCAGAACCTGGCCGCTCCGCTTCAAGCCAAGGGACTGGCGCCGGAGAGCGTGCATCTGCAGCCGTTCCCCGAGGTACGCGAGGATCTGATCGACGCGGAGCTCAACGATCGGATGGAGCATCTGATCGCCAGCGTGAGCCTTGGCCGGGCGGCGCGCGAGAAGGTTCAGATCAGGGTGCGGCAGCCGCTCCGTCGTCTCTGGCTCTTCTCCCTCGATCGGAAGTCGCACGGACTGGACGACCACTTCGTCTCGGAGATCAGCGAGGAGCTGAACGTCAAAGAAATCGTACGCAACGGCAGCCTCGATCAGTTCGTACGGAAAGACGTGAAACTGAACTTCCCTGTTCTCGGCGCCAAGCTGGGCGGAGAGATGAAGAGCGTGGCCGGTGCGGTCAAGGCCGGCGATTGGAGCTTGAACGAAGACGGCAAGCTGGCGGTCGGCGGGCATCTCCTCGAGCCGGGGGAGTACGAGCTGGCCTACGAGGCGCGCGAAGGGTACGCGGCGGCCAACGATCGTGACACCCTGGTCGTGCTGGATACCGAGATCACGGATGAACTCAGGCGTGAAGGGTATGCGCGGGAGATCATCCGCACGGTGCAAGACCTGCGAAAGCAGGCGGACTACAAGGTGGAGGACCGGATCCAGATCCTCTACCGCTGCGGCGACGCGCGGGTGGAGCAGATGCTGCGCGAGCAGGAAGTCTACATCCAGGGGGAGACCCTGGCGACGGCGTGTGTGGCTGCGCCAGCCGATCCGGCTCAGGCGGAGGCTGCGATCGATCGCGCGCAGGAGGTGGAACTGGATGACAATCTCACCGTTTGGCTCGGCGTGACACGCCGGGAGAGTTGAGACCGGAATGAAGCCCATCACCGCCGTCCGCCTCGGCATCGTGGGAGCGCTCGGCGTGTTTCTGATCGTCCCCGGCCTCAGCGGTCAGGGGTCAGCCCACGGCACGGAGTTTCCTCGCCCGACGGGATACGTGAACGACTTCGCCGACGTGATCCCGCAGACGGCTGAGGCGCGAATCGAGGCGGCGCTCGTCCGGGTCGACCAGGAGCTCAAACTTCAGATCGCGGTCGTGACCATGCCGAACCTGGGCGGAGAGGACTACATCGACTACGCGAACCGACTGTTTGCCGATTGGAAGATCGGGAGCCAGGAGACCGATCGCGGGCTGCTCATGCTCAATGCGATCGAGGAGCGCCGGATCAAGGTCGAGGTTGGCTATGGTCTCGAAGGAGTCCTTCCCGACGGTCGTGTCGGGCGCATCCTGGACTCCGACGTCGTGCCCTATCTCAAGCAAGGTGACTACGCCAGCGCCTACCTTTCCGGACTGCGCGGGCTGCTCGAACCAATTCTGGTCGACATGGGGCGCGATCCGGCGGAAGCGTCGCAACTGCTGTCGGTCGGGCCACGAGAACGCCGGGCCAAACCGACGGTCGATGTGGAGTTCGATCTCCGCGGCCTGGTCTTCCTCGTGCTCTTCATCATCTTCATGACTCGCGGACGACGCAGGACCTACTGGATCGGTGGGCCGGGCGGCTTCGGCGGCTTCGGTGGTTTTGGCGGGGGAGGGAGTCTGGGCGGCGGCGGTGGTTTCGGCGGGTTCGGGGGAGGATCGAGCGGCGGCGGCGGCGCCGGACGCGGGTACTGAGCCGACGCGTGGTGCCGACTCATCTCGGCGCCACCCGATCCGCGAGTGGCCCCAGTGCTGACTTCCCCGAGTTGTGGGCTGCCCGAGTTTTGGGGCTGTCCGCTCCTCACTCCGATCGCGAGCCTATCGCGCGGCAGATTGAACGAGTACTGTGATCCGTTCCCAGGGGGCCGCGGCTGACGCACAAGGATGGACCGCAGGAATGAAGAAGATCGACGAGGTGGTGAACGATTTCGTGGCCGATGTTCGCGGGGCGACCGGCGGCGCGCTTCGTTCGGTCGTCCTCTACGGGAGTGCCGTGACCGACGACTTCGTGGCGGAACGATCCGATTTCAACTTCGTCATTGTGCTGACTGAAGTCTCCCACGCCTCGCTCGACCGGATGTCGCCCTTGGCCAAGCGGTGGCACAAACGGAGGGTCTCGACCCCGATCGTGGTCGACCCGCAGTTTCTGCCCGCCGCGCTCGACTCGTACCCGATCGAGATTCTCTCGATGAAGGCGAAGTACCGGGTTCTGGAGGGTCCGGATCCGTTGGCGGAATTGCAGCCGGCGACGCGAGACGTACGCCTCCAGTGCGAGCGTGAGGTCCGAGCCAAGCTGCTCCACCTGCGCAGGGGGTACATCGACGCCGAGGGCCGGGCGGGCGATCTGCTCAGGGTCCTGCAGCGTGGGCACGCGTCGCTCGTCGCCCTGCTGCGCGGGATGCTCTACCTGCAGGGGGGACGCTGGAACGAGTTCGGAGAGGCGTTCGACCGATCCTGTACCGAGAAACTGAACGTGTCGTTCGAGATGCTGGCGCGGGTGCGCGCCCAGCGTTTTGCTCGAAAGCCGAGTTCCGCCGAGCAACTCAAGGCGGACTACGCCGATCTGCTGGCCGCCATGGAGCGGTTGGCGCTCGAGACCGACCGCTGGGTCTTCCCCGACTCGGCCCGATGACCGACAACCCATAGGAGAAGAACCAAGATGAAGAAGCTGTTGCCTCTGATCATCGTCCTCGGGCTGCTGCTCATGGTGGGCGGTTGGCTGAGCGGGCAGTACAACGGAATGGTGCGATCGGATCAGGGCGTGAAGGCCGCCTGGTCACAGGTGGAAAATGTACTTCAGCGTCGCTTCGATCTGATTCCCAACCTGGTCGAGACGGTGAAGGGGTACGCCTCGCACGAGCGGGAAACGCTGGAGGCGGTGACCAACGCGAGGTCGCGGGTGGCCGGTGCCGGATCGGTGGATGACAAGATCACCGCGAACAACGAGCTTTCGAGCGCTCTCTCCCGCCTCTTGGTGGTGGTCGAGCAGTATCCGGACCTCAAGGCAAACCAGGGGTTCATCAACCTGCAGGATGAACTGGCGGGGACTGAGAATCGGATCTCGGTGGAGCGTGGCCGCTACAACGAGGCAGCCAAGACCTACAACGTGCAGGTGAAGAGCTTCCCGACTGTCCTGATCGCGAACATGATGGGCTTCAAGGAGGCCAAGCTCTTCGAGGCGGCCGCTGGGGCAGCGCAGGCGCCAAAGGTCGATTTCTCGAAGTAGGGTAGCCAGGGGGGATCTGGGAGTGGGGTCGGCGGGTGCGCCGCCGGCCGATGGAGGTACGCCGCGGTACGACGACGATCGTTCCGCGGCGTCGTGCGTTCCGGCAGTTGCTAGGTGTGGAACATCAGCACGCAGTGATAGCCCACGAGCGCCGCATAGATCACCAGGAGCGCGGTGATGCCGCGGCGTACGTACGGAAAGTGCTCGTGAAGACCGAGGAACACCAGCCCCGGCCCGGCTGTACCCAGCTTGACCGCCAGAAACGGCCCCGCACCGAACTCGAGGACGTAGCGCATGAGGGGGTTCAACTCGTATCCTCCGCGCCCGAGGTGCAGTAGGGTGAAGAGCGCATCGAGGCAGTGGCAGAGGAAGATTGCGACCAGCATGGTGGCGACCCGCGACCCGATCCGGTCGACGTAGATCGCGCTGTTCTCCTCCACGCGACGCGGTCCTCGCCGCCTTCCCCCGCTGACCACGTAGCGGCTGAGGGCCGGGGTCGGCCGACGGCGACGATCCGAGCGCTGGCGTCGTTCATCTGGATGCATCGCTAAAAACTCTAGTGGTTGGATGGGACGCAGGGCAACCCTGATGTTAACAATCGGCGACAATCCCGCGTCGGGCACCGGAAAATCCGCGAAGCCGCCGGTTCTTCTCGGGGAGGCGCTGCGCTTTTCCTATCAGGGCAGTAACCTCATTGAAATCAATAGAGTGGAGCTGCAGCCTTTCGAGTTTGTTGGTCTCATGGGACCGAACGGAGCCGGTAAATCGACCCTGCTGCGCCTCCTGGCGGGGCTGCTCCGGCCTGCCGAGGGCACTGTAACGATTGATGGACAATCACTGACCACCCTGGCACCCGTCCGCCGTGCCTCCCGGCTCGCCTGGGTCCCCCAGCGCTCCGAGACCCCTTTCGACTGGACGGTCCGCGAAATGGTCGCCTTGGGACGCTATCCCTTCCTGCGGGAACGGCTTCGCGACCGCCCGGAGGATGGAGTTGCCATCGAGAAGGTCCTCTCCTTGGTCGGGCTCCAAGCCCTGGCCGACAGGCCGATCGGCACGCTGAGCGGTGGTGAGTGGCAGCGGGCCTTGGTCGCGCGTTCTCTGGCCCAGGATCCAGCGGCTCTCCTGCTGGACGAGCCGGTAGCGAACCTCGACCTTAGATACCAGCGCGACATCTACGAGCTCTTGCGGGGTGTGACCCAGGATCGCGGGGTGGCGGTGCTTGTCGCCGACCACCATCTCGATCTGCTCGCGCACTACTGCGATCGAATCTACCTGATCGACGGAGGGAAGATCGTGGCGCACGGCTCCCCTGCCGAGGTCCTCACCGAAGAACGGCTGGAGTCGGTTTACCGTACGCCGGTCCGGATTTCGTCCGAAGCTGGTCGGCCCCGGGTGTTCTGGAGATTCTGATGCGGCATTGGTTTCGCGAAGTGGTGGCCCGAGCGTGGCCGGTCGGTCTGCTGGCGGGCACGATGATCGCGATGGTGATCACGGGGCTTGGGCAGGCAACCGGAGGCGCGAGTCCGACCGGTTCGGAGGTTCCCAACCCGCGCCGGCACCCGGCCATGGTGGATGCTCTGGGCGATACCCTGCCCGCAGGTCCTGCCGCGCAGCGGATCGTTTCTCTCTCACCCAACCTGACCGAGGCCTTGCTCTCGCTCGGTGTGTCGCCACGCCGCCTGGTGGGCCGCACTCGCTATTGTGACTATCCACCCGCAGCCCTCGCATCCCCCGACGTGGGCGGGATCATCGACCCGTCGCTCGAGCGGATCCAGGAGGCGCGCCCCGATCTGGTCGTCGTGGCGCGCGGAAATCCGATCGATCTGCAGGAGCAGATCCGTGCCTTGGGGATCCCCCTGTTCGCCTTCGATGATCAGAGCGATCTCGAGGGAATCGGGGATCTGCTGGCCGAGATCGATCGTCTCGTCCTTCCGGACCAGACGCAAAAGGCGGAGTCCCTGCTGGCGCGATTCGAGCACCAAGCGCGGGCGTTCTCGGATTGGGCCGAGGCGATTCCGCGTTCGGAGCGGCCGCGCGTGTACTTTGCCGACCCCGACAACCCGGGCTTCACCGCCGGGCCGGGGTCGCACATCGACGACCTGATCCGAAACGCGGGCGGGCGCAATGTGGTCACCGAGGGAGGTGCCTGGCCACGCTACTCGAATGAGGCGCTACTGGTCGCCGCCCCGGAGCACCTGCTGCTTGCGCTCCCCCCGGGAAGGACGCTCGCTCAGGTTCTGGAGCAACTGCGGAAGGATCCGATCTGGGGGGCCCTGCCCGCCGTCAAGCAGGGGTCGGTCTGCGTGGTCGAGGCGGGGATGTTGTTGCGTCCTGGTCCCCGTTCGATCGAGGTCCTGGAACGGATCGCCGGTTGGCTCCATGGTGATCGCTCCCGCCCGGAGAGCCGCTGATGCTCCGGGCAGTGAAGGCGGGGCCGTGGTGGTAACCGAAACATCATGACTCGCTCGCCCGCAGCCCGACTCGCTCTGCTCTTCGCGGCATTGCTCGTCGTCGGCCTGGCGTCTCTGATGTTCGGCGCCGTCTCGGTGTCGCCGACCGGCATCGTCCGGGCGCTGTTGCACGCGAGTGACGAGCCTCATTCGATGCTGATCCGCAACGTCCGGCTCCCGCGAGTCCTGCTCGCAGCCCTGGTCGGCGCGGCTCTCTCGATCAGTGGTGTTCTCCTGCAGGCCTTCTTTCAGAATCCGATGGCTGGTCCCTACACGGTTGGGGTGTCGGCCGGGTCGGGGCTGCTCGCGGTTCTGGTCATCGTGATGGGATGGGGTTGGGTCTTGGGGCCGTTCGATGCAACCGCGCTGGCTGCATTCCTGGGCGGCCTGCTTGCGGTCGGCCTGGTCTACGGGATCGCGCGACGCATGCATGCGCTGCGGAGCGAGGGGCTGCTCCTGGTGGGGATTGCCGTCGGTGCGGTGCTGAGCGCTTTCACCTCGCTGCTCCTGGTGATGAGCAAGGACCGGGCTCCGACTGCCCTCTTCTGGATGCTAGGCTCGTTCTCCTCCGCCGGGTGGCGCGACGTTCAAATGGTTGCCATCCTGCTCCTGGTTTCGACCCTGGCCCTGGTGCGACTGTCCCGCGATCTCAACCTGCTTCTCTGGGGTGAAGAGACCGCCGCCAGTCTGGGGAGTCCGGTCGACACGGTGCGACGTTGGGTCCTGGTGCACTCTTCCTTGCTTGCCGCCGCCTCGGTGGCAGTCTCGGGTGCAATCGCCTACGTTGGATTGATGGTTCCCCACATCGCCCGCGGGGTAATGCGGACCTCCGATCATCGTTGGGTACTCCCGGCATCGATCGTGATCGGGGCCGCGCTCGTGCTGATCGCCGATCTCATTGCGCGTACGGTCGTGGCCCCGATCGAGCTGCCGGTCGGAGCCATCACCTCACTCTTCGGCGCGCCGTTCCTGGTCTACCTGGTGATGCGGCGAGCGGAGCGCTAACAGACTGCTGAAAGTCCCGGTCGGAGCGAGGGGAGTGCTTGCCCCAGTAGCGGGAATCCTTGAGCAGTTTGCCGGGGCTCCCGGACCGGGCTAAGCGCCGAGCGACGGGTCCGTGGCGGGGGGGGGCAGGATCACGAACCGTTCCCCCAGGAGTGGTCGGAGCGCCTGCGCCATACTGCTGTGCGCGATCACCACGTCCACCTCCCGTTGAAGTGCTTCGTGGTACTGCAGGCGGAAGTTGGGGTCGGCCGGTTCTGGTAGCAGGAGTAGCGCGTTGGCCGCGGAAACGACCTGCTCGGCCATGCCAGGGACCGGTTGGTCGATGGTCTCGTCGAGTTGGACGATCAAATCCGACACGGAACGGAGCCAGGCGAACGCAGCTTCCTCCTTGACCAGGCGAAACAATTCCATGTGGCCGCCGACCTGTCCGTGGGTGCGCTCATACTCGATCCGTGTGGCATCGAGAAGCGAACGGTGCAAGGTCAGCATCGAGAGGCGGAAGGCATCGAGCCTCGTCCGATCGGCGGTTTCGTACTGCCCGCGGGGGGGATGTCCGGTTCCTGGGCGCATTCGTCGATTGTAGAACGGGGAGGCAGACCGCCGCGCGGAAAATTCCGCCCGGCGAACGATCAGGGCGTGGGGGGCGAGGTCAACCGCGCCCGCCAGAGCGCCTCGCTCTTTCGATCTCCTCGCGCGGCGTAGATGGAGCATAGCTCCGAGATCGCCGCGCTGCGATTCTCGCTCCGCCCGGAAGCCTGCTCGGTCCCCTCGGCGGCGTGCAGGGCGAACGACAGTGCCTCATCCAAACGGTGTGACTTCCGGAAGATGCGAGCCAGCATCGTCTCGGTGTGGAGCGTCTGGGGATGATCGACGCCGAGGATGCGCCGACGGGCTTCCAGCACGGATGTGGCCATCCGGCTCGCTTCGGAGTATCGCCCCGCATCCTCCCAGATCTGGGCGAGATTGAGTTCGGCGGTTCGTGTCCCCGGATTGTCCGCGCCGAGCACACGACGTCGCGCCTCGACGACCGACCGCGCCATCGTTTCGGCCTGCTTCAGGTGACCCTGGCGACGGTAGAGGTCACAGAGGTTGTTCTTCACGGTCAAGGTGTACGTGTGCTCCGGTCCAAGTTCGCGCTCCCAGATCCGAAGCACGGTAGTCAGGAGCGAGTCGGCCGTCATCAACTGGCCGGTCAGAGTATTCGCCGCCGCGAGATTGGCCCGCGTCTCACTGGTGAGACCATGCTCCTCTCCAAGACGCGCGCCTGATGTTCAATGAGCGCTCCAGGAGAGGTTTCGCCTCGTCCGGTCGATTCTGACGCAGCAGGTGGGAGGCAAGATTGTTCAGCGTCGCTGCGACGATCGTGGAGCTGTCTCCATTCTGGCGCTCGCGGACCTCGAGTACCGCCCGGTGAAGCGACTCGGCTACCGGGTACCGCCCGACGTCTTCCATATGGATCGCGAGGTTGTTGAGCGCCGACAAGGTCTTCTCCGCGTGCTCGCCGTAGGCGCGACGGCAGAGGCGAACCGCTTCGCGGTGCAGCGGCTCGGCCTCGGCGAACCGCCCCATGCTGGAGTAGAACGAGGCCAGCCCAAGCATCGATCCGATCGTCTCGTCGTGATTCGCTCCGAGCAGGGCCCGACGTCCGCGATAGGCCCGCAGGTGGAGTGACTCGGCTTCGGCGAACCGTCCGAGATCGAAGGCCACCTCGGCGAGGAGCGCCATCGGCTGATAGGCTTCACGGGATTCAGGGCCGAACAGCGACGAGCGCTCCCGCATCGAACGCTCGAGGAGCGAATC
Source organism: Candidatus Eiseniibacteriota bacterium (assembly GCA_016712505.1). Lineage (GTDB taxonomy): Bacteria > Eisenbacteria > RBG-16-71-46 > CAIMUX01 > CAIMUX01 > JADJQY01. Next base: position 318,331 of record JADJQY010000001.1, read on the forward strand.
GGCTCGCTGGGTCTCGCCCAGGCCACGGTAGGTCCAACCGATCTCATAGAGTAGCCGCGATGCGAGCTTCGGCTGCTGCATGAAGGTCTCGTCGATCGATCCGGCTGCTCCCTCCAGTACTTGTCGGACCGTGACATCTCGTCCCAGGTGGTCGGGATCGACCGCGGTGAGCATGCGGGCCAGAAAGTCGGTCACGGTCTCGGCCTCGCCACGAGCCTCCTCGGCCTTCTGGCGGGCGGCCTCCGACAGCGCACGCTGTCGATTCGACTCGATGAGCGCGATCGTAACTCCGGCGGTGACGCCCAGGATTCCGACCAGCACGGCGGCACCGATGGCGAAGGCGATCCGGTGGCGGCGGGCATATTTGCGTGCCCGATAACCCAGGCTGGGCGGACCGGCGGAGACCGGCTCGTCCCGCAGAAACCGGCCGATGTCATCGGACAGCTCGCTGATTGCCTGATAGCGCCGCCCGCGATCGTGTTCCATGGCTTTCATGATGATCCAGTCCGGGTCGCCGTTCAGCACCCGCGCGAGCTCGCGGTTCGTGTCGACCCGTCGTTGTCGCGCCACGTCCGGGTCGACATTGGCTGTGGTCACCCGACGGCTCGGCCGGACACTCGGTGCCTCCGGGGGCGCGTGGGTCCGCCCGGCCGCCGCGCTTCGACCTGGCGAGACGGCGTCGAACGGGAGGATGCCGGTGAGGAGAAAGTGGAGCGTGACGCCGAGAGAGTAGACGTCCGTTCGTGTATCCACATCGATTCCTCCCGAGGCTGCCTGTTCCGGGCTCATGTACTCGGGAGTTCCGATCACCTGACCGAACCGAGTGATCGCCGTGCCCACCGCCATCTCGGTGGCCGTCGCCTTGGCGATGCCAAAGTCGATGACCTTCGGGACCGGTTTCCCATCAGCAGTGGCGATCAGGATGTTCGAAGGCTTGAGATCGCGGTGGATGATCCCCTTCTGGTGCGCATGTTGTACCGCCTGGCAGACCGGGATCATGAGCGCCATCCGGGCGCGGAGGTCGAGCCGTTCGCGGTCGCAGTAGTCCGTGATCGGGAGTCCGTTGACGTACTCCATCACGAAGTACGGTCGTCCACGGTCGGTCACGCCGGCATCGAGCACCCGGGCGACATTCGGGTGATCGATCCGCGCGAGTGCCTGGCGCTCGATCTCGAAGCGGCTCAGCACCGCTTTCGAGTCCATGCCGGCTTTCAAGACCTTGATCGCGACCTGGCGCTGGATCGGCCGGAGCTGTTCGGCCAGGTAGATGATGCCGAACCCGCCTTCCCCGATCCGCGCGAGAACTCGGTACGGCCCGATCTGCTGCGGCGAATCCTCGATCGGGGTGTAGATCGGCAGGCTCAGCGGGGAGTCCGCGGAGTCCTGGGCCAGGAGCTCGTCGACCTCTCGTCTCAGCGCAGGGTCGTCGGTGCACCGCGCATCGAGGAAAGCGGCGCGCTCCGGCGGCGCCAGCTCGAGGGCCTCCATGAAGAGCCGCTCGAGCCTCTGAAAGCGCTCCCGACTCACCGCTCCGATCCCACGGTAGGTACCGGGATCGGCTCAGAGGCCATCGCGCGGAGAGGCTTGGTGTTGGAGGAGCCAGGCGCGCAGGAAGCGCCAGCGTCTTTCGATGGTTCGCTCCGAGACGCCAAGGGCGTCGGCCACCTCGGATTGGGAAAAGCCCGCGAAGTACCGCAACATCACGATGCGGTGCCCCTCCGGATCTTCGATCTCCAGCGTGTCGAGCGCCTGGTTCAGAGCCAGGATGTCCTCGACCGGGGTTTCCACGACCAGTCCAACGTCCTCGAGTTCGACCCGGTCAAGGTCCCCCCCGTGCTTGATCCTCGACTTCCGACGCGCTGCATCGACGAGTATGTCGCGCATCGCCCGCGCGGCGAAGATGAAGAACTGCGTGCGGCTCTCGTAGCCCAGGGGCTGGCTCTCGTTGACCGCGAGGTAGGCCTCATGGACCAGTGCGGTGGCCTGGAGCGTCTGGCCGGGGGGCAGCTTCGCCATCCGAGCGGAGGCAAGGCGTCTCAACTCGTGGTACACGAGCGGCAGCACCTCTCGGGCCGCGATGCGGTCTCCCTCGGCAGCTCGATTGAGCAGGACGGTGACGGTCTTGGACTCCACGGATCTCTCCCGGCGGCGAACGTAGCAAGGCGCCAAGAGTCCATTATCGAGACCGGGATCTACGGGTCGCGACCGCGATTTTTGTCGGACAGAAGTTTTTCTGTCGGGTCGCGGGCCATTTCGACGGATATCCCTATGCAGGGCCGGTGCGGAGTTCGGCGGGTGGGGTGCGGACCCCTGAACCGCATCTCGTCCAGACTCCGGGCCGACGCTGCGAAACCCCACAGTCCTGGACGCTCTCGGGCCAGCCTCGGTTGGTCCTGGCTTCGGTCAGGCACGACGCGGTTTTGGGGGTTGCGCACGAACTGATACCCCGCTGTCCCGCTTGCGCGATCCACAAAGCGGCGTTGAAGTCTGCGGCCCGCGGATGTCGATGGGCCCATCGGCGCCGCGGGCTCGCGACTTTTTCTCCCATCGAACAATTTGCTTCCGTCGGCCGCGGCAAAATGTGACCATTCGGTCACATGATTGTTTCAAGCCGGAACCGAAGAGTCGCGACCCCAGACCAGCTCGTCTGGCGGGCTCTGGGTGACCCGACGCGACGAGCGATCCTTGACCTACTCCGCCAGGAGCCTCGCTCCACCGGGGAACTGGCGCGTTGTCTTTCGACCAGCCGGTACAGCGTGATGAAGCACCTCGGAGTCATGGTCCGGGCCGGTTTGATCGTGATCCGAAAGGAGGGCCGAACGCGCTGGAATCACCTCAACGCCGTTCCTCTGCAACAGGTGTACGAGCGCTGGGTGCGCCCCTACGAAGGCCGGTGGGCCGGCTCTCTACTCGCGATGAAGGGAGTGGCGGAGCGGGCGCTCGCGAGCGAATGCAACCAACGAACAGGAGAAGATGCCATGGTCCCTGCTCTCAACGTCATTCGACTGGAAATGGAGGTGCCGATCGCGGCGCCGGTAGACCTGGTCTGGAAGATCCTGATCGAGCAGACCGATCGCTGGTGGCACAGGGATATGCATGTCCTGAGCGAGCCGCTGGCGATGATCCTGGAACCTCAGGCCGGGGGACGCCTCTTCGAGCGGGGGGCTGACGGTTCCGAAGTCTTGTGGGGAGTGGTGAACGAGTTGCTCCCGGGAAGGTCCGTTTCGATCACCGGCCACCTGACCCCGAAGTTCGGCGGACCGGCGGTGACGATGTTCACCTGGTCCTTGGAGACCGTCGGGGGACACACCCTGCTGCGACTCACGGACTGCGTGATGGGGAGAGTCGACGAGTCGCTTGCGGAATCGCTCGAGAGCGGGTGGAGTCTGCTGTTCAACCTCGGCTTCAAACCGTTCGTCGAGGCGGCAAACTAGCACCCCGCTATGCGGTCGAGACACCGAGCAGGCGCCGAGCGCGGCGAGCACGGGTATCCGAAGCCCTGCCCCCCGCTACCTCTTCCCGCACCGTGCGTTGCTGCGCTTCGGACATTCGCTCCCACACCTCCCGTGCGTGTTCGAAACCCTCGAGCACGGCACGAAGTTCAGCCGGAAGGACGGCCGGCGCGGGGTGAAGCACCAGGTCCACGGTGTCACCGACATCGACCTGTGCCTTGAGGCAAACCGCGTGCGTGATCGTGAGAATCCAGCGATCATCGTCCCAACGCTTCACCGGACGCCGTCCGATCTCGACTCCGTTCAGCTTCCCGCACAGAAACGTCGTTCCGGTGAGCCCAAAGGGGAACAGCAGGACGGCCGGAATCACGACGTGCCGCGGCAGCGTCGGAAGCCTGCGCTCGATCTTGGCGCGGAGGCGGAGTTTGTCTAGCCTCGGAGGCATGCCTTGGATTTCAAGTGTTGACCTCGACCAGATACCGAGCCCGATGAAAGCGAGAACGAGTCTGGACGAGAGCGGCTTGCTCGGCAAGGGGTGGAATCGCTCAGCGCTGAACCGATAGATCTCAACGCATTGAGATCCAGCCCTCCTTATGCAGGCAGGGACGCTGACGGCAACGCCTGGTGTTCAGTAGCGGGAGCGCTGATCGAAACTGGAGCCGCCGCCGATCCGCGCCGATCCATACCGTGGTTCCACTACGGGAGCCAAAGGGGGGCAATAGTGCACTGGGCGATGGAGTACCGACCGGAGCAGCGTGTGGTCTGGGTCCGGACCGAGGGGCGGACAACCACCGAGGATGTGGCCCGACTCGAGGCGGAATGTGCACGCACCGCGAGGGAGCATGGCGCGCGCGGCTACCTGTTCGACCACCGTGCGCTGGAGACTTTCCTCTCCGACATCGACATCTACGATGGGCCGAGCCGCCTGGAGAAGGTGGAAGCGTCACGGGCGATGCTTGCCGCTATCCTCATCCGGGACGAAAAGCCGATGCTCGAGGCCTTCGCTTTCCTCGCCGATGTCATGAACAACCGTGGATTCGTCGTTCGCCTCTTCACCGACGAGTTGAGGGCGTTTGATTGGCTCGAAAAAGAAGGCCGCCCCTCTCCCGCTAGCGTTCCTCTCGCACCACGAGGCACCCGCTGAGCCAATCGTGGAGGGCCTGCTTGCGAGGAGAGATCGCGCACATGAGAAACCCGAGTCCGAACCCGAGCAGTGAAAGGAGCTTCCCCAGCTGGCGCACGAACGACTGCGGAAGCGAGAGCCGGATCCCGTCGATGCTCGTGACCCGAATCCTCCAGGCCCGCTTTCCCAGGGTCGCCTGCCACGGAGATGCTTCGCACACCGCCGAGTAGATGAGATAGGCGCCGATGAAGGCGGCGGCGATGAATGGATCCGGCTGCCAGACGTCGACCGCCTTTCCCGGCTGCATACGGAACATGACGAGCGGTGTCACGAGCGCGTTGGCGATCAGGTCGTCGATCACGAACGCGCCCACGCGTAGGAGGAGCCCGGCGTAGCCGACGCCGCCGGCGGCACGTGAGGTGCCCACGCTCGGGCCTGCTGCAGGATCGGCGGAACCGGTCGACTCGATCTCGGTTGTCGGGGCGGCGGGCACTGGGGAATCGGCTGGGTCCAATCGGGCGCTCGACATCGGGTTGGACCTGCCACCCAACTCCGGCAGGTCTCCCGCCCGGGTCCACTCCTCGAGTCCGGCGCGCCAGAGGAGATCGTCCGCGCCGAAGAAGCCGGACTCCAGCCACGCGCGCACCGAACGCTCCGGAACCGGTCCGAACTGCCGACCACCCTTCAGGTAGTACCATGTCGTCTCCTCGATGGGAACGTTGCTGATTCCGGATTCCATTCAGGCAACTCCCTAGCGAAAGAAGACCAAAGTGATGATGACGAACATCGGGACCAGGATACCCACCGACCAGGCCATGTAGCCAAAAAGCTCGGCATGACGATCTTCCGCTCTTCCGCAATCGCCTTCACCATGAAATTGGGTCCATTCCCGATATAGCTGTTGGCTCCCATGAACACCGCCCCGAGGCTGATCGCGCGCAAGAGCTGCGCACCCTCTTCGTGCTCGATCAGGGCGAGCAGCGAACCTCCGTGCTCTCCCCCCAGATCATGGAGTCCGAGAGCGAGCGAGGCAAAGGTCAGGTAGGTTGGCGCGTTGTCCAGAAAGGAAGAGAGTCCGCCGGTGAGCCAGAAGAACTGCCACGGCTCGCTCACCCCGAGTTCAGCCCCCCTCGCTTCGAGGATCAGCAGTGCCGGTACCATGGCGACGAAGATCCCGGCGAAGAGAATCGCCACCTCGTTGATGGGATAGAAGGTGAAACGGTTGCGATCGCGGATCCACCGTTTGGTTGAGGCATAGCTGCCGACGGCCAGCAAGACCATGGCAACGATTCGCGGCGCGAGCGGGAGAAAGACGGAAGCCAAGACTCCGAGCAGAAAGAGTAGATTGTGGAGCCCGGCAAAGTGGAGAGGTCGCCGGTGATCGAGGTCGAGGCGAAGTGCCTGACGGGTTTCCTTTCGAACGGCGATCGTGTCGACCACGAAGAAGGTAGTCAGGAGCATCGCCATCATGAGGAGCCACTCCGGGAAGAGGCCGAACGTCCAGGTGAACGGGACGCCGCGAAGAAAGCCGAGGAAGAGCGGCGGATCACCCAACGGAGTGAGGCATCCCCCCACGTTGCTGACCACGAAGATGAAGAAGATCGGGATATGAAGCTTTCGCTCCCGCTCCAGGTTGGTCTCGAGGAGCGGTCGAATCAGCAAGACGCTCGCCCCGGTCGTTCCGATCAGGTTGGCCAGCACCCCTCCGATCAGCAGGAAGGTCGTATTTACCCGGGGCGTTGCTCGGAGATCCCCGGAAATGAGAACCCCCCCCGAGATGATATACAGGCTTCCGAGCAACGCGATGAAGGCGACGTACTCCACCATGGTGTGGCCTAAGTGCCCGGGGTCGTTTCGCAGGAACCAGAGCGCAACCGGGGCAGCCAGGCCCCAGGATACCGCCGCCTTGTGGCGCAGCTTCTCCCAGGGATGGCCCCAGACCAGCGGAAGGACCGCTATCGCCAAGAGGAGCAGCGCGAACGGGATCACAGCGAAGAGCGGGAGGCTGCTCCCGACGGAGGGTTGGTGAGCTGCCGCTGGCGTGGTTGCGAAGACCGGGCTCACGAATGGGCCGACGGCCAGAGCCTCGACGACCAGAGTCCCCAGACATCGCAGTCGCCACTTTCGACCTTCTCTTGCCCCCTGGGAGCACGGCGCGACTGGAGCGATCATTTGACCTCCTTACCTGAGCGGCGAGAATAGGAACCACCCTTCCGACCAGCAACCCGATTCGCGAGATTCCGACCGAATGATCCCCTCGACCTCGCAGCAGTTCAGGTCTCGGGGTACGGTCTTCTCTGGTACGCGCGCCCGGCTCCCGATATTCTCCCCTTCCTGTAACCTGAGGGGGCTCACGAAACGAGATGAACCGATCCATACCGACTCCGACTCAGCCCCGGCCGGGCCGATGTCTCGCTCCTGAGGACTCGCGGGCTGCCAGGGTTTGGCTCTTTCTCTGTCTTCTCGTTCTCGCCCTGGCTGCGGTGCGACCGGCCGAGGCGGAGCCGAAGCTCGATCGCCAACCTCGCGCCGAGCGACCGGTTCAACTCGCCCAGAGTGCGAAGAGGGGCGGTAAGAAGACGGATGCACCGAATCCCGCCGACACACGCGAGGAGGCGGCACGACTGCTGCGGGAGAACGAGATCCTGGCCCGCCGGGCTGCGCTGGCCAGCGCCGACTCGTTCTATCTCCTGCTCGACCCGGGCAGAAACCGACTGATGCTCAAGCTTCAGGCTGCGACGCTCCAAGACTATGGAGTGCTGGGGCTGGAGGTGGGCGCACCGCGGGTCCTGTTTGTCCCGCGTCCGCTGCCGAAGGATTGGCAGGGGCGAATCTGGAAGCGGGGCGAACTCGACCCTCCCCGGGATCTCGATCGCAAGGAGATCGTCATCTCGACGCTCGGAGACACGGCTTACGCCGATTCGGTCACCACGTCATTCGGGATTCCGTTGACCCCCGACGAAAAGTACCCGGTGCCGCCGCGGTACCACATTCGTTACGAGGGAGGGCTCTCACTCGAGGTTCGACTTCCAACCGCGACCGACTCGATCGGCTTGATCGAGAACACGTTCAGCCGACGCACGCACGCCTGGTGGGCGGATCTGAAGGACGCCCTTCGCCCAAGTGAACGGAGCGACCGAGTCCGCCTTCGCGTGATCCTATCGAAGGACGATGCAAAGTCGCTCTACCGCGCGATCCCCCCGGATACCAAGCTCCTGATTGTGCCCGGGGGGCCGGTCTCGTGAGCGGTTGGCCGTAGAAATCAATGAAATGAAGTCGAGGTACGGCCAGCAGGTGCGCGGTCGCGACGGGCACAACCAAGCGTAACCGACAGTATTGCATTGAGTTAATGCGAGAACGGCCGAGGTCGGTACGGACAGAACCAATCCTTGTCTTTCCCGGAAAGCCGCGTGTACTATCCGCCGGGTCCAGTGCCACCCCGGGCACTGGTTTACGAATTTTTTGAAGGGGTGTCACAGACAATCGCGATCGCAAGGAGGTTCGTATCATGGACCGTGTGAGGAGGGGGCTGCGCAGCGCGAAGCTGTTGTTGCCCTTGCTGAGTCTTCTGATCCTGGTTATGGCCGGATGCGCCAAGCCGCCGCAGGTTGATATCGACGCGGCGAAGGCTGCCATCGACGGCGCCGTCGCGGCTGAGGCGAAGGACTACGCTGGTTCGTCGCTGCAGGCTGCGAACGACGCCTGGGCCACGCTCCAGACTGAGCTGACCGCCCAGGAGTCGAAGTTCGCCCTCTTCCGCTCCTACAAGAAGGCCAAGGAAATGGCCGCGGCTGCGAAGGCGGCGGGCGAGAAGGCCTCTGCTGACGCCAACGCTCAGAAGGAGAAGGTGAAGGCGGAGTGCCAGACGATGATGACCGGTGCCCAGACCGCTATCGATGAGGCCAAGGCTCTCCTCGAGAAGGCGCCGAAGGGTAAGGGCGAGAAGGAGGCCATCGAGGCCTTGAAGGCCGAGCTGACCGGTGCCGAGACGAGCCTCGCGGACGCGAATGCGGCGTTCTCGAGCGGCAAGTTCCTCCAGGCCCGTTCGAAGCTGCAGGCTGTGATGAATGCGGCGAACGACGTCAAGACTCAGGTCCAGGCGGCGATCGACGCGAAGATGGGCAAGTAATCTACTTGCGATCGGCGAGAGGGCGCGGCTGACAACAGTCGCGCCCTTTCGTTTACCCTCTCGAAAGCGTATTCTCCCCCTGGGCCTTGGACCGGCACCGGCCGATTCGAGGCCCTTCGTGTGGCAGCTCTCGCACGAGCCCACTGAACTATCACCCGGATTCGACCGAAAACCTGCATGATGCATCAAGCGCTGCGACAGGAGTCCTGGGGCCAGACTCCCCGGCATCGCTCCCGCAAACGTCGGATCGCCTGGATCGCGACCGGGGTGGTGGCACTGGGGTCTCTGATCGCCATGGCGATCCCGATCATTCAGGGGAAGACGGAGTACCCCGAGTTCACCCTTGCGACCTCCGTTCTCGCCGTGCAGCAGGCACGCGATGCGAACGTCGAGCGCTGGGTGCCCGAGCTCATGGCCGACGCCGAGCGAACGCTTCGCTCCGCCCAGCTCGAAACACGCCTGCAGCATGCGAAGCTGCTTCCTTTCCGTGATTACACCTTCGCCCGGACCCTCCTCGAGCAGACGAAAGAGAAGGCAACCAGAGCGGTGGTCGACGGCTCCGCAGTTCGGGAAGAGGCCCGGGCCGGCAGCGAAGGCGCTCGGGATCAGGCCCAGCAGCTTCTGGGCACGACCGTCGAGTTCGCCAAGGCGATGCACCTCAACGCCTATGACCGCAGTCTCATCCAGAAGGCGCGGATCCTCCTCGATCAAGCTTCGATCCTCCACCAGGAGGGGGAGTACATCGAGGCGGTGGACGCGGCACGCGAGGCCGGCGAGAAGGCGCTCCGGGTGGGTGATCGGGCGGTTGGTCTGGCCGCCCGCTACACCGACGCCACGCTGGTGCGGAAGTGGCGCGGGTGGATCGATGAGACGATTGCCTGGTCGCGACGGACCGGTAGTCCCGCCGTCATCGTCAACAAGGAGAAGCACGTCGTCACCCTCTACGACAATGGAGTGGCGGTGAAGACCTACCGCGGCGAACTGGGGTACAATTCGATCCAGGACAAACACTACGGAGGCGACAACGCGACTCCGGAGGGCCGCTACCACGTCACGTCGAAGAAGGGGCTCGGTCAGTCCCGGTACCACAAGGCGCTCCTGATCAGCTACCCGAACGAAGACGACCGGCGTGAGTTTGATCGCATGCGGAAGGCGGGCCAGATTCCGAACCGCGTCGGAATGGGAAGCTTGATCGAGGTCCACGGCGACGGCGGCCGGGGCCGCGACTGGACGAACGGCTGTGTTGCACTCACCAATCGCGACATGGACGATCTGTTTGCCCGGGTCGGCGTGGGGACACCGATTACGATCGTCGGGGGTGACGGAAGCGGCGGGATCTACACCGACCTGATCAGGGGGCGGGAGAGGTCGAAGTTGGCGAAGCCGGAGGCGGACGGCAACCCGTAGACACGGGGCGACTGCGTGACGGAACAGATCGAGCGATTCGGTCGACACACCGACTCGGTGAGCGGCATCGAAGGGACCACGTGGAGGGCGGCGTACCCGCCCGATGGGGAGTCGAAACGGTGAAGTTCAGGCGAACAGGGGAGGCCGGTCGGATGGATGCTCGAGCGGATGCCGCGCCCTACCTGTCTCCTGCCGCGCGTCGGCTGTACGAGCGCTCGCAGGGGCGCGCTACGCCCGCCTCACCCCTGCCTCGAGTCCTGATCTTTGCCGGGGCGTTTCTGGGGTTGAGTGCGATCTCCCTTGTCGGGACCGGCTACTCCTACAACCGAATCACGCAGTTTGAGCATCCTCGGATCCCTACCGAGGTCGCGAGCGACCCGTCCGGGCTTTCCAAGCAGCTCAAGGAATTGCGAGCCAAGCACAAGCAGCTAGAGTCGACCCTTGCGGCCAAGACTCCGAAGCAGGCCTACCTGGTGATCGATCAGACCCAGAACCGGCTCTACATCCGTAAGGGTGAGGAGTCGATCCACACTGCGGTCTGCTCGGCCGGATCCGGCTACGTCCTCAAGGTGGAGGACGAGAAAGCCGCGAAGAAGAGCGGCAAGGACACCTACGTCTTCGACACCCCGCGTGGGGTCTACAAGATCCTTCGCCGGGTCGAGCGCCCGGTTTGGAAGAAGCCGGACTGGGCCTACTACGAGGAAGGGAAGCCGCTTCCGCGTAGCGACTCCGATCGTTTTGAGACCGGCGTGTTGGGCAAGTACGCGCTGCATCTCGGTGACGGCTACATGATCCACGGCACCCTCTACAAGTCGATGCTCGGCCGCAGCGTTTCGCACGGGTGCATCCGCCTGGGTACCGAGGACCTGCAGATGGTCTGGGAGAGCGCTCCGATCGGGACGCCGGTCTACATCTACTAGACCTCATCTACCAGGCCCCATCTACCAGGCCCCATCTACCGGACCCCATCCACTGGGCCTAGCTCAGCGTCTACCAAGCTGCGGTTTCCGCCTCGGCAGCGACCGAGCTCTGAAGATCGTCTGATCCCGCCGGGGACTACTTTGGATCGCGCAGGATGGCGACGGCGTAGGGGTGGAGGTCCGCCGTCATCACTCCGGCGACCACGGCCGGATCCTCATCCATGAACGCCCGGGCGGCATCCGCATCTTTCGCCTCGAAGATCACCAGGCCGAACGTCTCGGCCGCAGGCTCATCCGTCTTGCCGGCCAGGATAACCCGACCCTCCTTCGCTGCCTCCTGGAGTCGAACGAAGTGGGCTCCGACCGCCTTGGCGTCCGCTTCCGTCCAGGCCGCGTCATCGTAGAGTCTGGGCACGAGGTGGAGCACATAGACGAACTGCTTGTTGGGCATTGCTGCCGCCTCCTCGGTCGGCGTCTCCTCGGCCGCGGACGGTTTCGCCGAGAGAATCGCGCAGGCCGCAAAGAGTGAGATCACGAGCGCACCAAACCTGGATCGGTACATGGCAAACCCCCTTCAGTGGAACGAATCGATGCGGCGGCATGTTAGCTCCTGGGGTCAGAACTTCTCCACCGCCATCGCCTGGAGTTTGAGCAGGGTGGACCAGTTTCGCGAAGTTGCGATCTCGCGAAAGTTCTTTCCGAGCAGGGTTTCCGCCAAGGGGCTCGCGAGAATGCCGTGCGGGCACCACAGGTAGGCAGCGCGCCGACCAACGGCAAGTTGGCCTGATCCCCACTTCTTCGCGCGGATCGGCGCGAGCAATGTGAGCTGTGCCGGATCGGCAAAGACCGCGACCAGGAGGCGGGCGGGATCGGTCGCTGTGGCGCCAAAGGGGTTCTCTTCGATCACCTGGGAGAGCTCGGCCGCGCTGAGAACGATCGCCCGTGTGCGAACCCCAAACTGCTCGAGCAGGGCCGACTCGATCCGAGGCCCAGGGCGTGCTCGCGATCCTTGAGGGACGGTGAAGACCAGGTTGCCGCTGGCCAGAAGCGTGCGCACATTGCCAAAGCCCAGGCGCTCCATCATCGAGGCCAGGTGCGCCATGGCAATTCGATTGGCGCGACCTACGTTGACGCCCCGGAGGAGGGCGACGAAGGACTTCGCGGGCATCGGTGACTTCCGTTCGGGTTTGGGGTGGATCAAGGTCGGGGCCGCGGCCGTCTGCTTCGGGCGGAGAGCTTGGCCAGGTGCCGACGCGCCTTGGCCGAGTTCCCGCAGGTGGCCATGTCGCACCAGCGCCGCCGACCGTTCTTGGAGGTGTCGAGAAAGAGCCAGCCGCAGTCGCGCCCGTCACACCGACGCAGACGATGGCTGGGGAGGCTCTCGAGCAGACGGACCGCCGCGTCGGCGACGACGTGTGTGATCAGATCGAGCCCGGAACGCTCAACTGACCAGGCCACGCGAACCTCTCCCGCGAACGCGCGCAGAGCGGCCGCACGACCAGCGGCGCGCCGTGCCTGATCCAAGGTAGCAAGGTCGACGGCTGGCGGCGTGGCCTCCTCGACGATTGCCGCCAGGATCGCGCCGAGCGCCTCTCGCAACGCGGTAGAGCGGAGCAGCGCGGCCCGGGCGGCTCTTGGTGCGCGATGGGCGAGCTTCCGGAGTCGATCGAGATCCGCACTACCGAACTGGGCGGTCAATGTTGCCCACCCGACCAGCGCCGGATAGTCGACGAGCCAGTCTACCGGTTAGCTGTCGCGGGCCGTCACCGTGTTGATCAGATCAACCGCCACGTGGCCGCCGACCAGATCGTGAGGCTGGAAGAGATGCGCGACAATCTGCAAGTTCACCTCCAAAACGATGTTGAAAGGTTAAGCGGGTCCTGCTTGACTGTCAAAAGTACTTTTACTGGTTAGAGGCAATCGTGGGCGAGCGCCTGTGACCGGCGCCGAAAGGGAGGATCGAATCGATGCCATCGCGGCAGATCGCAATCCTGGATGCCCCGAGCAACTTGGGGCTGCGCCCGCCGGCTCCCGGTCGCGAGCCCGGAGTGCGCCATCTGGCTTCCGCGCTACGACAGGAGCGGCTGGGCGAGAGGTTGGGGTCCCAGGACCGGGGCCGAGCAATTCCGCCGGACTACTCACCCGAGCCAGATCTGGCCGTCGGATTCCGCAACGGGACATCGCTGGCCCGGTACACGGGCGAGCTGGCGAGTCGAATCGAGCCCATTCTGGCGGCAGGCGAGTTCCCCCTGGTACTCGGCGGGGATTGCAGCATTCTGCTCGGCGCGGCCCTGGCCTTGCGTCGCCGAGGGAGATACGGACTGGCCTTCATCGATGGGCACGATGACTACTCCCTCATCCGCGAGCCTGCGAAGTACCCGGGCGTCCTCGCCGGGGCGGGTTTGGATCTGGCACTGGTGACCGGCCATGGACCGGATGTACTGAGCAATCGCGAGGGGCTGGGCCCTTACATACGCGAGGACGATGTAGTTCAGATCGGCCTCTCACGCACCGCCGAGGACGCCACCTGGTACTCCACCGAGACCTTCGATCAGAGCGAGATTCTCACCTGTCCGCAGGAGCAGATTCGAAGCGTCGGAGGGCGGGCCGCCGCGGCCATCGCTCGGTCCCGGCTCGAGGAAACGGCGACGCTCGGCTACTGGATCCACCTGGATGTGGACGTCCTCGACCAGACGGTCATGCCGGCGGTCGATTCGCCGAACGAGTGCGGACTGAGGCTGGACGAACTCGAAGAGATCCTCGCAGGGTTGCTCGCGAGTCGCCGTGTGGCGGGGATGAACCTGTCGATCTTCGATCCCGAGTTGGATCCGGATAGGCGCTTGGCAACGCTTCTCGTCGATTTGCTCGTCAGGGTCCTGAGAGCACCCCGCTAGGGCGTTTTCCGGAACTCGAGAATCGGCAGCCGGGGATCTTCGCGGATCACCTCGAACCCGAAGGCGCGATAGAGCGACTCTGGCCCGGTCCACGCCTCGCCGGGGTCGCGCGAGCTGCTACGCTTCGGAAAGGCCTGGATGCACTTCACCCCATCTTCCGCCAGGGATGCCAGCACCGCCGCGAGAAGCTGGTGCGCCAGCTTTCTTCCGCGCACTGCGGGAGCGACAAAGAAGCACGTGATGGCCCAGATTTCCGGGTTGGGCTCGAGCCCATACTGAGCCAGAAGCTTGGGGAGCCGATCCCTCGGTCCCACCTGCGTCCATCCGACAACCTGCTCGTCCAGGTAGAGCAGGAACCCATCACACTCCCCGCGATTGAACAGCCCCTCACGAATCGCGCGGTTCTGCTCGGAGGTGTGATCGGCGAACTCCTTCCAGGTCGGGACCCACCACGCGGCGCAACTGCACCACGCGCAGTCATTCGCCTCGCTGTGGAGAGCATAGAAATCACCGCGCAATCCGGGCTCCAAGCGTCGGACAGACACGTTCATGGTGCGGCTACCTCAGGGGGCGATCCGGCCGTTGACTCAGATAGGGCGCAACGACCTCGCGGGTCTGGGCACTCGGAACCACCGGTACGATCTCGAACGTAACGCCGGTGTCCCGCCACTGCAGTACCCATGCCTGCAGGATGCGGGCGTCGTCGCACTCCATCACCTGAAAGCAACGAGCGAACGAAGGTTCGATCCAGCTATCGACGTAGCGCAGGCCGTCAGGGAGCATCCGGCCCAGCTCCTGCATTCTCTGGTAGACCGGAATCATGTCGTTGTCGCGGAACTTCTCGATGATCATGAAGAGCACGATGGTCCTCCGTAGTGGCGCAGCCGTCGGGTCTCAGCGTTCGGTTGTGAATCCCGGGAAGAATCCGCTCCGAAAGGCGCGAACTTCCGCCTCGTCGTCCCAGAAGCTCCAGTTCGGTTCTCCTTCCCGCCGCTTGTCGTAGTGAAACCAGATGGCGGCCTTGATCTGGGGCCGCCGCGCGATCGCCTGGGAAGCATCCTGGATCCACGCGGCGCGTTGTCCCGGCTCGCCCGGAGCGCAGCCGAACTCGGAGATCATGACCGGCAGGAGCGGCCGCTCTTTGGCATAGAGGTCGAGCACTTGAGCAAACACCTCGTCGAACATCTGCCACGTGTGCCACTGATCATGGTGATCCCCGAAGTTGTAACCGTCAACTCCCAGCCAGTCCACGTAGTCGTCGCCCGGCCAGTACTTGGGGATGCTGTTCTCCTCACGATCAGGGACGCTCACGTTGTTCGGGGAGAAGACCCACCGGACATTGTCGGCTCCGACTTCTTCGAAGATACCGTGGATACGTCTCCACGCGGCGATGAAGGTCTCCGGCTGTCCCGACCAGCTGAACCAGTCTCCATTCATCTCGAACCCGAACCGGAGGAATACAGGGTCGCCATACTTCCGCGCGTCGCCCGCCCAGGCGCGGAAATACGGATCCCAATCTCCGCGGGCGATCGCCGGGAGTTGGTTGCGCTCCGCATCCCGCCATCGCCAGAGTTCCATGGAGACCACCGGCACGGCGTCGTGCTCGCGGATCACATCGCAAAGTGGGCGCCAGAACGGCCGGCCGAGATCGCGGTAGAACATCACGTACCGAGGTGCCGCCTGAAGGCGGCTGGTCATCTCGTCGAGCTGAGCTTCGATCCGCTCCACTCGGTAGTCGATGAAGTAAAACCCGACCTCAACGCCGGGCTGCTGGGCGGGCGGGGAGGAGAGGGCAGAGGCGGGAAACAGGTCGCCACCCTCCGCTCGGTGGAGGGTGGCTACGAGAAGGGCAGCGAGGAGCGCGACGATTCCGAGTCGGTCGCGCGTCCATTCAATCGCGAACTTCATTCAGCGATCTCGGGGTGCCCGGATCAGCTCTTGCCTGGGTCCCGTCCCATCTCCCGGCGGTAGGCCTCACGCCCCTCCGCAACGGCCTCCTTCAACGCCGATGCGTGGCTGCGCGCGGCTTCCTCGACTTCATGCAGCTTCGACTTGGCGACATCGACCGCCGCCCGCGCCCGCTCGGTGGCGGCGTGCGAGGTCTCGTCGACCCAGCCCTCGCCCTTCCGGTAGAGCGTTCCCACGCCGGTGCGGATCTTCTTCCGAGTTTCCGAGCCCTTGTCCGGTGCCAGCAACAGCGCGACGGAAGCGCCCGCGACTGCGCCGAGCAGGAATGCTACCAGGGTGTCGCTTTGACGACTCATGCTCGACTCCTTCTGTTGGCGGAAGGCGACCGTGGCCGCTCCGCCGGTGATGATTTTCGCGCGCTCAGGAGGCGCGCACTTCCGGGTCATCCTCCTTGCCGCCGCTACCATACGAGTTTCCCTCGTCCTTGGTTCCGCTTCGAAAGGAAGAGAGCGCGGCGACCCCCGTGCGCACGCCGGAGATCATGGCGCTCACGAACTGCAGTGGCTTGAATAGCCCCCCCAGATTGGACGCGAGGGGCGAAACCACCGACGAAACGGAGCTCGTCACCTGCTCGACATCCGCAACCACGCGATCGAGCCTCTCGGTGACACTCGCGAGCTGGTTCAGCTCCTTCTCGGCGCTGGCCAACACCGATTCGACACGGGGGGACAACTCGTTGATGGTCCTCAAGGTCGCTTCCGCGGCGGTGGCCACCTGGGTAAGGCGCTGGACGAGCTGGATCAGAAAGATCACCAGCACCACCACGGCCACGGTAATCACGGCGAGAAGAACGACATTCCAGTTCACGGTTTCCCCTTCATTGCGTCACGCCGACGCGGCGTTGGCTGGCCGGTTCAGCCCCGTGCCGCAGCTAGCCGTTCGGCGGCAAAGGCCCAATTCACCACGGACCAGAATCCGTCGACGTAGTCGGCGCGGCGGTTCTGGTACCGAAGATAGTACGCGTGCTCCCAGACGTCGCAAACCAGAAGCGGAACGGATCCCTGAAGCCCCATCTGCTGGTGGCTCTCCGCCGCGAGCACCAGGAGGCGATCTCCCATCGGTTCGTACGCCAGGATCCCCCAGGCGCTAGCCTCGGCTGCCTTGGTGGCAGCGGCGAACTGCTTTCTGAAGGCATCGACCGTTCCGAAGCTCGACTCGAGCATCGCCTGGAGCAGGCCGGTCGGTTCTCCTCCCCCCTTGGGGCTCATGGAGTTCCAGTACAGGGTGTGCAGAATATGACCGCTACCGTGGAAGGCGACCGCGCGGGAGAGATCCTTGACCGCAGAGAAGTTTGCTTCCTGGCGGGCCTGGGCCAGACTCGCCAGCGCCTTGTTGAGTCCTTCGACGTACGCCGCGTGGTGTTTGTCGTGGTGGAACTCCAGGATCTCCGTGCTGAGGTACGAATCCAGGTCTCCTGTGCCGTACGGGAGCGGCGGGAGCAGGTACTGCTTCGGGGCTGGGGTTGCCGCCGCCGACGTGGCAGAACTCTGGGCGCTGGCGGGGGATCCGAGCCCGGAGAACAGAAAGGGAGCTCCGACGGCCGCGAGACCGATCGTTCGAAGCACCTCTCTCCGGGTGGGCGGATCTTCGCCTCGTTCGTTCGCGTTCCGACCGGGGCCGCGGGGCAGGTCGAGCATCCTGGTTCCTCCTTGAGCTTGGATCGTGGCTGCGATCGTACCGCCCGGCGGGTCGGGCGGCAACCGGCCCCGGGCGATCGCCTAGATCAGGTGCCGCGCCAGGCGGAGGGCCGCCTCCTTCGGGATCTTGAGACCCCGGGCGACGCTCACTTCCAGGCCTTGCTCGGCCGGGAGGGCATACTTCGCCTCCGTCGTGCCGATCACCGTAACCGACTCGAAGATCTTGAGATGATCTTCTCTCGAACCCCCGATGAGGATCAGGGTTTCCCAGTCGTCGTCGGCTGCGCCCCAGAGGGCATAGCTGTTGTGGCCGCAGAGTGCCCGAGGAAGTCCGAGCCGTGGCCCAAAATGGTCGATTGCCGCGGCCTGCCCATAGTTCTGGGCGAAGACGCGACAGCCGGCCTGCTCCTCCGGCGGTATCGTCGCGTAGGCACGGGCGACCAGCGCTGTGAGCTCCTCCCAGCCGAACATGTCGGCGTAGTCCTGCGGCAGCGGGCCAATCTCCTGCCGCTCCTCCGTGCGCGGCGAGAGTCCGAGCGCCGTCTGATAGCGAACAAAGGTGTCGACGGGGAGCAGCGGGAGGGCAAGTGGCACGAGAATGACGCCCACGAAGACGAGCGGTCCGACGAGCAGGGGGCGGATCCAGCGACGCCGATCGCTCCATCGTTCCCAGGCGACACCGCCCAGCGCGAGGAGCGGAGGGTACGCGGCGGCCAGGTAGTACGACCGGCTGCTTGCGCTCAGTACGAGCAGGGCGGCCACGGAGAGGTAGAGCCAGGCGAAGATGCGCCCCCGGCGCCCCCAGGGGGAAGTGAAGGCGAACACCAGCGCTCCGAGCCAGAGGGGGAGACTCGCGGGGTTCATTCCAAGAATCTGGTCGAGGAGGAAGCGGGCCGGCGAACCCGCGAGCATCTTCTGCTGGGTGGCGTTGCGGATGAACTCAATCGTGGGCCACTCGTGCGCGATCTGCCAGAACAGGTGTGGCAAGAAGATGAGTAGCCCGGTGACGAGGGCGATCCAGGGTTCGGGGCGCCGGAGCCAGCGGCGGGAATCGGTGAGCGCGAGGCCGACGAAGATGCCGCCGATGACCCATGCGCCGCTGAGTTTGTTCAGCAGGGTGGCGCCGAAAACCAGCCCAAGAACCAACCAGGAATTCAGATCCCGTCGATCGATGGCGCGCAAGGCGGCAATCGCACACACGGTCCAGAGCACGAGTTCGAACGCGTTCATCGAGTAGAACCGGGTCAGGGCAAGAAAGACCGGAGAAGCCACGACTGCCGCGGCGGCGAGCAACTGGGCAAACCGGCCCCCGCCGAGGTCCCGCGTGAGGCGTCCAACCAAGAAGACCAGCCCCGCTCCGGCCAGAGCGGGCAACGACCGGAGGGCGAACAGGGAGTCCCCGAACACCGAGCGCCAAACGGATAGGAGGAAAATCGATAGGGGGGGGTGATCGACGTATCCAACCTCAAGATGGTCGGCACAGGCCAGGTAGTAGAGCTCGTCGCGGAAGTAGCCGTAGTGCGGGGCAGCGAAAAGGTGGAGCAGCAGGGAGATGAGCGCCAGAACGGTCAGCCAGCCGACCGCGATTCCTCCGGAGGTGGCGGAGAGGAACGTCTGCCCGGCGTGGATGGTGTCGTAGACCAGGCCACTGTGCCGTGTCGGAGGCGACCCGTGCGGAGACTGGGTGAAGGTGGGCACTACGAACCCTCCGTCCTTCGTTCGCTGGATCTACCGCCGATGAACCACCGTGGCAGAGGACTGGTCGGTTGGGAACAGAATGATCTCTGCCACATTGACATGGGCCGGCCGGGAGGCGCACCAAACGATCGCCTCGGCGACGTCGTCGGCCGAGAGGGGCGTGAGTCCACGGTATACGCCTGCTGCCCGCTCCGTGTTTCCGTGAAAGCGCACCACCGAGAACTCCGTCTCTACCATCCCGGGGTCGACGGTCGATACCCGCACCCCGGTGCCGTTCAGGTCGATCCGCATCCCTCTGGTCAAGGCATCCACGGCGTGCTTGGAAGCGCAGTAGACGTTTCCGTTCGGATAGACCTCGTGACCCGCGATGGAACCGACGTTGACGACATGTCCCCTGCCGCGGGACACCATCCCTGGCACCACGGAGCGGGTTACGTAGAGCAGCCCCTTCACGTTGGTGTCGATCATTTCCTCCCAGTCCGCGTGGCTTCCCTCATGCAGCTTGTCCAGGCCGCGGGAGAGGCCGGCGTTGTTCACCAGGAGGTCGATTGCCTGCCAAGCGGCGGGGAGAGTGCCGAGCTTCGCCTCGACCTCCTCTCGGTCCCGAACGTCGAGCGAGAGGGCGAGCACCGTCGTCCCCGGTACGGACTCAATCTCCGCAGTGAGCGCGGCAAGGCGATCCGACCGTCGCGCGGCAAGGATCAGGCGTGCTCCTTGTGCCGCAAGTGCTCGGGCGGTCGCCGCGCCGATGCCGCTGCTTGCCCCGGTGACCAGAGCGACACATCCGTCCAGGCGATTCATCTCGGATCCTCTCGTTTCACTCGTCCGGGAAAACGGACGACGTTGCTTGGGTTGGAGGTGCGCTCCACCAGCTCAGCCAGGGTCAGGCTGCCTGCCTGCTGCCGCCAGGACAACTCCAATTCCTGGAGCATGTGGTCGATGATCGCGATCGACGCCTCCTGGTTCGGCTTTCGGGTCAGTCGGTGCCCGCGTTCGAGCATGCACGATACGACTTCGTGCACCCGGATCAGTTCGGGGCTCTTGGCCGGAACGAGTCCGCCGTCCCGGTCCCGCTCCGCAATGCGGTGTAGGATCCGTCCCTCGGTCAGCACGTCAGCCACGTGGCTGACCAGCCGTGTGGGTAGGGCCAATCGGTGCGCGATCTCCAGAGATCCCGGGGGCCGCTCCCCCGCGCGGTGGGCGCGCGTGGCTTCGACGGCCAGAAAGAGCGCCACCCGAATCCTCTCCCGCTCGCTGGCCCGCCGGGCGAGTTCCTCCTCGCGGATGTCATCCGCGGCATCGTAGGCAAAGGTGAGTTCCGCTCCGAAGAGAACCACCAGCCAACCAAGGTGGACCCAGGCGACGAAGATGGGGAAGGCCGCCAGGGACCCATACAAGGCGCTGTAGTGCGTGGCGCTCTTGAGATAGATCGCGTAGCCGATCTTCGACACCTCGAAGAGGAGCCCCGCCATGAGGCCGGCAGGAAGTGAAGCCTTCAGCCGAACGCGCGCGTTGGGCAGGATGGTGTACAGCAGGGTAAGCGCGAGTCCGGTCAGGAGCATGGGGGCGATCTTGAACGAGATGCCGATCGGGAGGGTGAGCCCGGGAGCCTGGCGTTCGATCCAGCCCCAGAACGCGGCGGTCTCGAGGCTCGCGGTCATGGATAGCGAGCTCCCGACCAAAATCGGACCGAGTACGATGAGGGTGATGTAGATCGTGAACCGATGGAGGAGTGGACGACCGCGACGCACTCCCCACACGTCGTTCATGGCCCCCTCCAGGGAGCCGAGCAGGCCGAGTCCGCCAAAGAGCAGGGCCAGGACGGTGATCCCGCTGAACGCCCCATCGCGAACGCTCTCGAAGAACCGGTTGAGCCACTCCCTGGCTTGCTCCTGGCTCGCGGGAACGATGTTCGAGAGGACGAACCCCTCGAGTCGAAGCTCGAGGTCGGACAGTCCGCCGAAGGCACGAATCACCGAAAAGGTGACGACCAGGAGGGGGACCATGGTGATCAGGCTCGTGAACGTCATGGCCGAAGCGCGGAGACCGAGTCGGCCCCCGAACGCCCCGCGGGCCAGGATCACCATCACGCGCAGTTGGCGGAACAGGAACGCGCGGAGCCAGGGGAGCCCTGCCAGATCGGTCTCCCAGATGTAGGTGCGGAGAAACACGCGTGCCCGCACGATCAGTCGTCGCGATGCCTGAATCAGACCCATGGCGGGCGAGTCTACCCGCCCGGCGACCCTGAGGAAAGGCCGGCGCGGAACCGCTGGTCCGTCAGAAGATGAAGTCAGTGCTCACAAACGATGACAGCCGTTCGGACACGAGGCGGCTCAGGAGCGCTTGATTGCCCTCCGTCGCCTTGCCCGCCACCAGCGAGCGGATGGAGAAGACGCGCAGAGCGTCGGAAACCGAGAGCGTGCCTTCGGCTGAGTCCTTCCGTCCGCCGAACGGGAATGTGTCCGGCCCCCGCTGGCATTGGCTGTTCAGGTTGACCCGGCACACCTGGTTCACCAGGGGATCGATCAGGTCCGCCACTGCGCGGGGATCGCGACCGAAGATCGAGCATTGCTGGCCGACGGATGAAGCCGCCATCCAGTCGAGCACCTCACCCGGGTCATCGAAGGGCACGATCGGGAGAACGGGGCCGAACTGCTCGACGGAACAGATCTCCATGTTGGTACTGGCCGGGTAGAGCACCGCGGGATAGTAGAGGCTCCGCTCGCTGGCTCCACCTCCTCGGTTGATCACGCGCGCTCCCTGGCTTCCGGCGGCCTCGACCAGAGATCGGAGCCACTCCGGCTTCCCTGGCTCGGCTAATGGCGTGATCCTCACCTCGGGTTCCCAGGGAAGCCCGAGGGGGAGTGCTTCGACGCGTGCGGCCAATCGGGCGGCGCACTCCTCGGCCACTTGGCGCTGAGCAAAGAGGATCTTGATCGCGGTGCAGCGTTGACCGTTGTAGGAGAAAGCTCCCGCCGTGCACTCGTCGGCCGCGAGATCGAGGTCCGCGTCGGCCAGCACGATGGCCGCGTTCTTCGCCCCAAGCCCGAGCACCGAGCGGAGTCGATTCGGCCTCGGATGGGCAGATTTGAGCAACGCACCAACCCGAGCTGACCCGATGAAGGCCAGGATGTCGATCTCCCCGCCTCGCATCAGCGGACCTATCACCGTCTCTCCATCGCCGGATACGGAGTTCAGGACACCGGGGGGGAAGCACTCCGCGAACGGTTCAAGCAGCAACTGGTAGATCAGAACACCAAATCGCGGCGGCTTGAAGATCACCGTGTTTCCCATCAATAGAGCTGGGATCAGGAGACCAAAGGTCTCGTTCAGCGGGTAATTGAACGGTCCCATGCAGAGAGACACGCCAAGCGGGCTTCGGCGGATCATCGCCACGAAGCCGGACTCGACGACGAACCTGGATCCGGCGCGGTCGATCTCCTTCAGTGCATGGACGGTATCCTCCATGTACCTGATCGTCCGGTCGAACTCAGTTTCGGCATCGAGGCGGGTCTTTGCGATCTCCCACATCAGGAGCCGGACAGCCTCCTCCCGTAGCGCGCGCATACGCCGCACGAGGTGCTCCACCGCACGGATGCGCTCGCTCACCGGCAAGGTCGGCCAGAATCCCCGTCCCTGGCTGTAGGCGCGGGTCGCGGATCGCAGGGCCTCGAGCGCGGCCTCCTGGGTCAGCTTTGGTTCGCGCCCGAGGACAAACCGCTGGCCGTCAATGAAGATCGGGGACGCCACCTCCGACGCTTCTCCGGCCCAGGTCTGCACCTTTCCCTCGAGGAGGTAGCGAGGGCGGGTGTACTCCTGCTGCGGCAGCAGATCGCGACTGAGGTGGATCTGGTCAAAGATCGGCTTCGGGCTCGCGACGAGGGTCGACATCTCTCCTCCGTTCCGGTGGTTCAAACTTGGCGCTGCGCGAGGCTAGCACGACCGGATCGAGGCTTGCGTCGTTGGGGCGATTCTGCTTCACTTCGATATATGGCGAACTATCGAAGTGATCAGCTGCCCCTGGTACTCTCGGTGAGTCGAGCACTGGGGGACGAAACCCGAGTGCGAATCATGCTCGCCCTGGGTACGCGCGAACTTTGCGTTTGCCAGATCGCGGCACTCTTCGAACTGGCGCCCTCGACCCTCTCCAAGCACTTGTCGGTGCTGCGCGGGGCGGGCCTGATCGAGGCGCGCAAGGGGGGGCGTTGGATCTACTATCGGCGGGTCACACCGTCAACCGAGGGCGCGAGTCGCGGCAGCGATCGCGTCATTCCGGAAGCACTGACCTGGCTGGCGAACGCGCTGGCCCAGAATCCGACCGTTCGCTCCGATCGCCTGCGCCTCCGTGAGGTCCTGAAACTCGACCCCGACGAGCTGTGCCGCCTCCAGAGCGGTCGGGACGGCAAGGTGGCCCCGTGAGCGGGGAGGCGGTCGGCACAGCTCCGCCGGTCGGGCGACGCCTGCGAGTCTTGTTTCTCTGCACCGGCAATTCGTGTCGGAGCCAGATGGCGGAAGGATGGTCACGCGCGCTGCGTCCGACGGACGTCGAACCGTACTCAGCCGGAATCGAAGCGCACGGACTGAACCCCCGGGCGGTAGTAGTCATGCGTGAGGTGGGGGTCGAGATCGGGGAGCAGCGGTCGCGGCGTCTGCCGGACCTCCTCTCCGAGCTCGAGCAGGATCCGGCTGCGGGCTGGTGGCCGGATCTCGTGGTCACGGTCTGCGACCACGCGAGCGGGCATTGCCCGGCCTTTCCGGGGAAGGTGCGCAGGATCCACCACGGATTCGACGACCCGCCGCGTCTGGCCGAGGGGGCCGGGTCGGAAGAAGAAGCGTTGGAGCCGTATCGCAGGGTTCGCGATGAGATCCGGGAGTTCGTTCTTTCTCTGCCGACTCCCGACCAGTTCGAACGGGAGGAGTCGGGGTCATGAGCGGTTCGGTCACGCAGAAACTCTCGTTCATCGATCGGTACCTGACGGTCTGGATCCTGCTTGCCATGATCGCCGGAGTCGGACTTGGTCATTTTGCTCCACAGCTCGGAGAGACGCTGACCCGGATGCAGTCGGGAGCAACCAGTATCCCGATTGCCATCGGCCTGATTCTGATGATGTACCCCCCGCTGGCCAAGGTGCGCTACGAATCGATGGGAGCCGCGCTCGGCAATCTGCGGGTTGTCGCCTTCTCGCTCGTCCAGAACTGGATCGTGGGGCCGGTAGTGATGTTCGTCCTTGCCGCAGTCTTGCTGCGAGATCTCCCGGACTACGCGACGGGGCTGATCTTGGTGGGCCTGGCTCGCTGCATCGCGATGGTGCTGGTCTGGAACGACCTGGCGCACGGCGATCGCACCCTGGTTGCCGGCCTGGTGGCTCTCAACGCCGTGTTCCAGGTCCTCTGTTACGGGGTCTACGCCTGGGTGTTTCTCACCTTCTTGCCGCCGCTCTTCGGCATGGAAGGCGTGACGGTACAGGTTTCCATCGCCGAGATCGCGCGGACGGTCGCGATCTACCTCGGAATCCCACTCCTGGCCGGGCTGCTCAGCCGTCTGCTTCTCCGTCGCTGGAAGGGAGATGACTGGTACGAAAGGCGATTTCTACCTGCGATCTCCCCGATCACCCTCCTTGCCCTGCTGTTCACGATCATCGTGATGTTCTCGCTCAAGGGCGACCTGATCGTGAAGCTCCCCGGCCACGTACTGCGCATCGCGCTTCCGCTGGCTCTCTACTTTGCTGCCATGTTCTTCATCACCTTCGCCGTTGCGCGGTCGCGAGCGATACGGGCCGGCTACGCCGAGACCGCCACGGTCTCCCTGACTGCGGCCAGCAACGACTTCGAGCTGGCGATCGCCGTGGCCATCGCCGTATTCGGTATCGACTCCGGGGTGGCCTTTGCCGCGGTGATCGGCCCCTTGGTGGAGGTTCCGGTGCTGGTCCTCCTGGTTCAAGCGTCGTTGCGGCTGGAACGGGGCTGGAGACAGGTCCGGTCGGAAGTGTGAGTTTCCGGCCTGGGTTTCCTCACACGATCTTAACTGCGCACTCGTAATCGCCTCGAATCAAGTTGATCGAAAGCTGACGGGACTTGCCCTCCCCCCGTCGCTAGCCTTTCCCCCGTGATCGATCGACTGCGGAACGGCTCGCTGGACGCGAGCGCATGGAGGCCGATCGGCCTCGCTCTACGGATTTCTACCGCAACGTCCGCAACCACACCACGCAGGAGGAGCTAGGAATGAAGTTCAATCAGGGGAAGAGTGCGGCTCTTGCGCTCTCGCTCGTCGCGCTGACCGGCGGTATCGCCTCCGCCCAGCACACCTTCGACGGAAACATCGTATTTGGTAACAACCCCGGTCCGTGCACCGCTGGGGGCTCCGCCACGTTCGACGCCTGCGGCCTGATCGCAGCGTTTCCGAACAATGATACGACGACCGATCCTCAGCTCGGTGCGCCGTTCAACACCCTCGCGCCGAACTGGGTCCCGGCGAACAGCAGCATCGCATCGTTCGTGAATGACAACGTCGTCTCGGTCGTTCGGCCGGCAGACGCCTGCTTCACCTGCGGGCCGTGCCCGACCGTTCTGGAAGCGGCCTGCTTCCGTGGCGCCATCCCGCCGGCTCAGCTAGGCGACGACTGGACCCAGGGTTGGACCGACTACACCTTCGATGGCACCGGTCGCGTCTACCCGACCCGCCCGGTGGTTATCCTCCAGGGCGAGCAGTTCGCGAACTACACCATGACCGCGGCCAATCACTACCTGCTCCGCGGACGGGTGGACTTCGAGGCCGGGACCACGCTGACCATCGAGCCCGGCGTGTTCGTCTTCGGCGAGAACTCCACCGTCGGCACGCTGGTCATCGAGCGCGGTGCGCGTCTCATCGCCGAGGGAACCGGCACGGCCCCGATCGTCCTCACCACCGACCTGGCTCCGGGCTCCATGGTCCCGGGTGGCTGGGGCGGCCTGGTCATCAACGGCCGCGCGATTGCCAACTGCGCCGACTGCGTCAACGGCGTCTCTTGCGTCTCGGAAGGAACCGCCGTCGAGTACTGCGGCAACAACGACTGCGACGACAGCGGTTCGCTCCGCTTCGTGCGGGTCGAGTTCGCCGGGCGCATCGCCGGTCTGAACAACGAGCTCAACTCGTTCACCTTCAACGGACTTGGCTGCGGAACTCGTTCAGAGTACCTCCAGGCTCACCGCGGGCTCGACGACCTCTTCGAGTGGTTCGGCGGCAAGCACGAGGCTCGCTATCTGGTCGGTACCGGCGGACAGGACGATGGCCTCGACTGGCAGATGGGCTGGCGTGGTGCGGTTCAGTTTGCCGTGATCCAGCAGTACGGTGACAACAGCGACAAGGGGATCGAGGCGGACAACAACGAGTTCGACTTCAACGCTCCCTGCCGCTCGAACCCGACGATCGCGAACGTGACGCTGCTGGCGACTGCGGTCGGCACCAACACCCACGGCATCCACCTCCGTCGCGGAACCGACGCGACGATCGTGAACAGCATCGTGATGGGCTGGCCCTCGACCGGTATCCGGGTGCAGAACAACGAGACCTCGGCCCGCGGGTTCAACCCGGTGCCGGCGGTGCTCTGCTCCCCGGCCGGGGTCGATCCGAGCGAGGTTGCCTCGCTGGACGTCCGGACCTTCCCGAACCCGGTGGTGCGCGAGGCGCGGTTCTTCTTCAGCCTGCCGACCTCGGGTCGGGCTCAGATCCAGGTGTTCGATGCCAACGGTCGTCTCGTCTCCAACGTTCTTGACGCGGAACTGGCCGAGGGCAGCCACACCGCGACCTGGAACGTCCCGGCCGACGCGGCATCGGGCGCCTACTTCTACCGCGTTCAGAGCAACGACCGGGTCTCGACCGGCCGTCTGATCGCGGCTCGCTAAGTCCCAAGGGCGGAACGCCGCCCGCGGTACGAAGCAACTTCCGCAGCATCACCGGGGAGAGCACAACCGCTCTCTCCGGTGATCGCACGGAACGGCAAGAGACCAAAACGTAAGAGGGGTGCATGTTCGGATATACGACTCGCAGAGTCTTCATGCTGTTCGCCGCAATCGTCTTGCTTCTGTCCTCCACTCGCCCGAGCGAGGCGCAGCAAATCGTTCAGGCAACCGACAATGCGACCAAGATCATTGGTCGTATCACGAGTGACGAGAGCGGTGAGCCGCTCGCCTACGCCAACGTCGTGCTCTACAAGGTCGCTTCTGCCGGTGACAGCACCGGCACCGCTTTCGGGGGCGGAATGACGGCCAACGATGGTACCTACCGCATCGCCGTACCCCCCGGCTTCTACCGCATGCTCGTGGGCTACGTCGGATACCACCAGAAGAAGGTGGGGGGGATCGAAGTCACCGCCGGCCGGGTTGTGAATGTCGACATCGCCCTCCGATCGACCGCCATGAAGCTCGAGACGGTGGAGGTCACCGCGACGGTTGATCGCGCCACGGAGTCGGCGATCCTGGCCAAGCAGAAGACATCCGCCGCCGTCTCCGACGGTGTTTCCGTACAGCAGATCAAGAAGACGCCCGACTCGAACGCGGCGGACGTCATGCGCCGGGTCACCGGAGTCTCTCTGGTCGGCGATCGGTACGTGTTCGTGCGCGGTCTGGGCGAGCGCTACAGCTCGACCCAGGTGAACGGAAACGCGGTCAGCTCTCCCGAAGCGAACAAGAAGGTGATACCGCTCGACATGTTCGCATCGGGCCTGCTCGACAACGTGGTGGTGCAGAAGACCTACACTCCGGACCAGCCCGGAGAGTTCTCCGGCGGCGTGGTCAACCTTTCCACCCGGGACTTCCCGGGTCAGAAGATCTGGGAATTCTCTTTCAACGGCGCCTACCACTCCAGCACCACCGGCGAGTCCTTCTATAACTACGAGGGGAGCAGCACCGACTTCCTCGCCTTCGATGATGGCCTTCGCGACGTGCCCGGGAAGATCGGGAGCATTGCCCACAGCCGCAAGGTCACCCCGCGCGGGCAGTTCGGAGGCGCGGGCTTTGGTCCGGACACCATGCAGGTGCTGGGGCAGTCGCTGCGCGACGACTGGAAGACGAAGAAGGGCAAGATCGGCCCGGCAGCCTACGGCATGAGCGCCACCTACGGGAACGAGCTCTCGTTTCGCGGACAGCCGCTGGGCGTGCTTGGGTCGTTCGCTTTGACCAACAAGTTCAGTACGGTCGAGAGCGAGGAAAACTCCTACGAGGGGAACGCGGGATCCGAGCCTCGGACCGACTACCACGTGACCAACTCGGAGATGAACGTTCTATGGGGGGCGGTCGGCAATCTGTCTTATCGCCTCAACCCATTCAACACCCTGTCCATGCGCACCATGTACAACCGTAGCGCGGAGGACGAGACTCAGATCGCCGAGGGATTCAACAACGACTTCAGCCGGAACTCGCGACATACCCGCTATCGCTACATCGAGCGGGGAATCTTCACCGGCAGCGCGGGGATGAAGCACAACCTGACCCGGGTCGCGAACGCGGTGCTGGATTGGAAGTTCAGCTATGCCAGCGCCGAGCGGAACGAGCCAGATCGGCGCGAATTCTCTTACGAGGAGAATTTCGACATCATCGTTGACGAGGACGACAACCCGATCGATACGCTGCAGACGTACGTCTTGAGCGGACGCGTTCCCCCTCGGAGACACTTCGGCGAAATGTCGGAGGAGGATCGGGGGTGGGAGGCGAACCTGGCCGTGCCGTTCCATCAGTGGAGTGGTCTCGAGTCAAAAATCCGGTTTGGCGTGCTGAGCCGCAATCGGGATCGAGACTTCCGCTGGCGTCGATTCAAGTACGAGGCGCCGACCTCCATTCCGTTCAGCGAGCGCACGGCCTTCTACTCCCAGGCGATCGAGGATCTCCTCTCGCCGGAGAACATCGGGCACCAGTTGGACCATCAGCGCAAGTTCCTGGTGGTGGAAGAGACCGGAACGACCGACGCCTACCTGGCCAGCCAGGACACCAGAGCGGCGTACGCGATGGTGGATCTTCCACTCAACGCGCGCTTTCGCAGCGTGATCGGTGCGAGAATGGAGCGAGCCGAGCTGCGCAATCGTACCTTCGACCAGTTCTCGATTCTGGATGCGGAGACGGCAAGGGTCGAGAATACGGACCTGCTTCCCAGCCTGAATGTGACCTGGTCACCGACCGAGAAGGTAAACGTGCGCGCTGCGTTCAGCCGCACGGTGTCTCGGCCCGACCTGCGGGAGCTTTCGGAGTTCCAGATTCAGGACGTGACGACGCAGGTCAAGGAGGTTGGAAATCCGGAGTTAAAGCGTGCGCGGATCACCAACCTCGATCTGCGCTGGGAGAGCTTCCTCAGTTCCTCCGAACTGCTGGCGGCGAGCGTCTTCTTCAAGGACTTCGACGATCCGATCGAGCGGACGGTGCTCAATGCAGCAGAACCACTCTACAAGCCGGTGAATGGAGAGGAAGCGACCCTCTACGGCACGGAGCTGGAGGCGCGACTTGCTCTGGGGCGCGTGGCGCCTCGGTTCGAGTCGCTCTCCCTGGCGGGGAACCTCACCCTGGTCGAGTCGGAGGCGAAGCTGGACGAGCTCTCCGGCTCTTCGAACTCGAACCAGCGGCCGCTCGAGGGCCAGTCACCGTACGTCCTCAATACTTCCCTGTACTACAACGCGGCGAATGGTCGGACCAGTGCTGCGCTGCTCTACAACGTCTTCGGCCGCCGGCTCTACCGGGTCGGTCTGCAGGAAACGCCGGACATCTACGAGGAGCCTCGGACCACCATCGACGCCACGGTGAGCCACAAGTTCCGCCGCGGGCGGATGAAGCTGTCCCTGACCAACCTGCTCGACGAGGAATCGAAGTTCCGCCACGACGGAGCCGGAACCGTTCATGTGTCCCGAAAGGGACGCGGGGTGTCTCTGTCGTTCTCCACCGGATCGTGAGGGGAGACATGAAGCGGTCGAACATGATCGGTCTTGGCGATGGAATCCTTCGAAACGTAGTGCTGGGTACGGTGGTCAGCGTCGGGCTCCTCTGGGGGCCGGGCTGCTCGGGCCAGGCTGGAGCTGATCAGGCGGGTGGCGCGGGGCCCCGCCCTGCGCCCAGTGCCGAGGGGGCGACGCCTTCGCAAGCGGGCGTCGTCGGCGTGACCGCGGCGGCGAGTGCCGCGGTTCCGAGCACGAGCGTAGCGCAGGTGCCCCAGAAGGGGACCCCTGGCGGCAGCGCCAACGAGGCGGAGGAGCCTGCTCCCTCCGCTGGCAATGCCGCCAAGGGCGAGACGACGCTCGCCCCTCCCGCGCACCAGCCGCGAAGCGAGCAGAAGACCGCGCTTGCCGGTATGCCTGGATACCGCGCACCGGAGGACCCGGAGGCGGAGGCCGTTGCGAACGGCCGACGGAGTGTGCCCCCCAGCGAGGTTGATCTCATCGGGGGTGCGTCGAGCGATCGGGAGCTCGCTGAGGCGATCCTCGAAGCACTCAACGCCGCCGATACCAGCGCCCTCCATGCACTGTGGGTCACGCCGCGTGAGTACCAGGAGTTGATGTGGCCGGAGTTCCCGGAGAGCCGCCCGGTAACCGGGTGGACCGGAGCCCAAGCATGGGAGCTGTTTGCCCGAAAGAACGAGGCGGCGATCCGACGCTCGGAGGAGTTCCAGGGCCGCGGCCTCTCGCTACGCGAGATCCGCTACTCGCTTGGATCCATGGCTTACACCAATTTCACCGTGCACCAAGGGGTCGAGTTCCTGACCGTCGATCCGTCGGGGCAGCTCGTGGTCGTCCCGCTGGTCCGCACATTCGTGGAACGGAACGGGCAGTTCAAGGTCTACGCCTGGAAGGACTGATCCAACCGGCCTGAGTTGGGGCTTCACGCTCGGGTCGAAACGCTTCCTCTCCGCCCGAGAGGAACACCGCCAGAAGGCGCTCCGGCAACAGCACCCCCGCCGGGCGTCTTCGGCGTTTTTTGCGATTCTCGTGGTGCGCACGGGCGACGCAATCGTGCGCACGGCTCGCGTCGCCCCGAAAGTCACGCCTTACGCTGACCGGAGGCTCCGCTCGCCCATTGGCACAACACCTGCGGTGGTTGAGTTCAAACCCAACCACAGGAGGAACTGTGTCCGTCGCGACTTTGCAACATCCGCTCCGCTCCGCACGGCGTCTCATCCTCGGCGTCTCCCTGTCGCTCCTGCTTGCGGGGTGCGGGAGTGACGATCAAGGAACCCCGCCGCCACCTGGGCCTGTGGTGATATCGGGTGCAGGGGCGGACTCGTCTGCGCTGGCCGCCTGGGTGAATGACTATCGCGCGCTGCTCGGACAGGACAACGGCGGCGACCCAGGAACCCGCGGCCGTTCGGGTTACCGAGAGCTCAGCTGGGATGGAGTTCCCGCAGAGTTCTCCGCCCCGAATGGCTACCCGGCGGACTTCTTCAATGCGCCCCTGCCCCCACGTGCCCGTGGCATCGTGCTCGAAACGCCCGGGACGGGTCTGATGGTCAGCGCCGCGGTCGAGAATGCGAGCGGTGTGCTGCCGCGATTCGGGAACATCAATGCGGCCTACGCAGAGACCTTCAAGACCTTCAGCGCAGAGAAGCTCTTCTCCCCGGTCGGAAGCAACCTGGTCAACGTCAGCTTCTTCGTGCCGGGCACCAGTCTCCCGGCCACGGTCCGCGGCTTCGGTGCGGTCTACACCGATGTGGACACCCGCCATACCGCATTCGAGTACTTCGATCGAGAGGGGCGATCCCTGGGACGATTCGAGACACCGATTTCCGATCACGGCCTCTCGTTTCTTGGCGTGGCGTTCGAGGAGGCTGTCGTGGCGCGGGTGGCGGTCCGCTACGGTACCAGCTCGCTCGGGCCTGGCGACGGACCGGGCACCGACGTGGCAGTCATGGACAACTTCATCTTTGGCGAGCCGCAGGGGGAGTAGGTCGACCGGCGCAGGTCGTGCCGATCCTTCGAGCCACCGAGGGCTAGATCGACGACATGCGTTACAACAGCAATTCCTACCAGTGCGTTACAAAAATAGCTCTCAAGTCGCAGGTGCCGATCCGCAGAATCTGTCAGGGGGAGCGCGGAGCCCCAAGCCGGGTGGGTTGCCTGCTTCGGCGAGGAGTCGCCCGAGCCAACCCTTTCGCCGGTAGGAACTAAGCATCCCGGGCAGAACGGCCGAATGAGACAGCGAGTCGTCCCATGCCGCGATTCCCGGTGCGACCCGGGCATCGCCATCGCCGTCTTCGCAGGAGGATCGGACTTGAGCGCGCTGCCCCAACGGAACCACGAAGCAACGCTCCGACAGGCCATCGAGCAGGAGATGGAGTCCGATGGGCTGGAACTTCCGCTCCTTCCTTCCGGCGCCATGCAGATCCTCGAGTTGTGCCAGTCACCGGACTCCAGCGCCGCCGCGCTCTCGACCGCAGTGCATCGGGATCCGGCCCTGGCGGCGCATGTGTTGCGGGTGGCGAACTCCACCGCATATGCGGGATCCTCGCCCGTCGTCTCTCTACAGCAAGCGATCGGACGTCTGGGGCAGCGCACAATCGCCGAAATCGTGGTCGCGGTGTCGGTGAAGGGCGCGGTTTTCGACCTGCCGGAGTTCCGGTCCGAACTCGAAGGGTTGTGGAAGCACGCGGCCGCAGCGGGGGCGTGGGCCAGGGAAATCGCTCGACACCGTCGCCGCTCCGTCGACGCTGCCCTTCTGTGCGGGCTGCTGCAGAACGTCGGCATGCCGGTTCTCCTGAAGTCGTTGACGATTCAGGCGCGCGCCCTCGGTGGAATCCCGAAGGAAAAACTCTGGTCTCTGGCCGAGGAGTACCACCC
Source organism: Candidatus Eiseniibacteriota bacterium (assembly GCA_016712505.1). Taxonomy (GTDB): domain Bacteria; phylum Eisenbacteria; class RBG-16-71-46; order CAIMUX01; family CAIMUX01; genus JADJQY01. The sequence goes on from JADJQY010000001.1 coordinate 351,343, forward strand.
GGCAGCGGGGAGTCGACTTGCCCGTCTGTGGGGACTTCCGGATCAAGTGACGGAAGCGATCTTGTACCACCATGAGTTCGATACCGCCCCGACCCGAGGAGACGAGGCCCGTATGGTCGCGTTGTCGGACCAGCTCTCCACCCATCTCCTGGCCGGGACGATCGAGACCCCAGAGGCGGGGGAGCATCCGTCGACCGCCGACCTCAATCTCTACCCGGATGATCTTGCGGCCATTCTGGAAACGGCCCCAGACGTGTTGCGCTTCGTGGAGACCATGAGATGAGCACCCAGCACGGAAAAGACTGGTACGACTTCGTGGTCATAGGCTCGGGTCCGGCCGGCCAGAAGGCGGCGGTCGAGGCGGCCAAGGCCGGGCGTCGAGTGCTGGTGATTGAACAGGATCGGAGCGTCGGCGGGATCTGCGTGCATCGCGGGACCATTCCGAGCAAGGCGCTTCGCGAGACGACCCAGGTACTTCGCCGCTACCAGGAACGACTGCGAGACGACCATCCCGATCGGGCCAAAGGCGCGACGAGCCTGAACGAACTGATGGACCGCGTGGGCGGTGTGATCGATGCCCATGTCCGCTACATGTCGAAGCAGCTCGAGGCCAATCAGGTCGAGGTGGCCCATGGGCGCGGCAAACTGGTTGGCCAGCACGAAGTCGAGATTCTCGCGCCGCGTGGCGGTCGCCGGCGAGTGCAGGCGGAGTGGATCGTCATCGCGGCCGGCTCCAAGCCACGCCGCCCGAACAACGTGCCGATTGATCACGAGCACATCCTGGACAGCGATTCGATCCTCTCCATGACCTACCTGCCGGAATCGCTCGTCGTGCTAGGCGGGGGCGTGATTGCCTCGGAGTACGGCTCGATCTTTGCCGCTCTGGGGGTACGGGTGACGATGATCGACCGTGCGCCGAGACCGCTCTCGTTCATGGATCCTGAACTGACCGAACGGTTCCTTCAACGGTTCGCGACCTACTCAGGTACCTACATCGGGAACGACGCCGCCGCGGCCGTAGAATGGAACGGCTTCGACTCGGTCAGCGTCACGACCGAGGCTGGAGTGCAGTTGAAGGCCGAGAAGCTCTTCTCCGCACTGGGGCGGGTTGCGGCGGTGGACCGGCTCGGCATCGAGTCGGTGGGACTGGAACCGAACTCACGCGGTCACCTGGCAGTGAACGATCACTGCCAGACGTCCGTTCATAACATCTACGCGGTGGGGGATGTGATCGGCCCGCCTTCCCTTGCCTCTTCCTCCGCAGAGCAGGGACGGCGCGCGGTGCTGCATGCCCTGGGGGCGCCCGAAGGTCCTCCTCCACATCTCATCCCGGTTGGGATCTACTCCATTCCGGAGATGGCCTCGGTTGGGTTGACCGAGGAGGAGGCGCGCAAACAGAACGGTGAGGTCGTGGTGGGGCGAGCCCAGTTCGATGAACTCGCGCGCGCCCAGATCTCGGGCGAGACCGACGGGCTGCTCAAGCTGGTGGCCGACGGCACCACGGGCAGGATCCTCGGAGTCCACATCGTCGGCGAAGGCTCGACCGAGCTGGTGCATGTCGGCCAGATGGGCCTGCTCTCCGGATGCAGCGTCGATGTGTTCACCGATCACATCTTCAATTTTCCGACGCTGGCCGAGGGATACCGCACCGCAGCCCTCGAAATCGCGGAAGTGCTCGCCGAGCGGAAACTCGGTGAGCACCGGCTCGCGGCGTAGTCGGGCTCAGGTCTGCTTTTGCACCTTCGCCCACGTGTCCCGGAGGGTGATCGTGCGGTTCCACACCTGCCGCTCTGAAGTGCTGTCGCGATCGAGGCAGAAGTAGCCCAGGCGTTCAAACTGCACCTGGGTACCGACCTTCATCCCTCCGAGTGATGGTTCGAGCCAACAGGGGGAGAGGATCGTTTCCGAGGTCTCACTGAGATCCTCGACCAGATCGTTCTCGGCACCGGGGTCGGGGCGTCCGAAGAGCTGGTCGTAGAGCCGAACCTCCGCCGGGACCGCATGCTTCGCCGAGACCCAATGGAGCGTTGCCTTCGGTGATCGACCGTCAGGTGCGCTCCCCCCTCGGGTGTCCGGATCGTAGGTGCAGCGCAACTCCACGACTTCCCCGCGCTCGTTCTTGATCACTTCCTGACAGGTGATGAAATAGGCTGAGCGAAGACGCACTTCCTTCCCTGGAGACAGGCGGAAGAACTTCTTCGGCGGATCCTCCATGAAGTCATCCTGCTCGATCCAGAGCTCTCGTCCGAACGCCACCCGGCGGGTCCCGGCGCCAACATCCTCCGGGTTGTTGACCGCCTCGAACTCCTCGAACCGGTCCTCGGGATAGTTCGTGAGCACGACCTTGAGCGGGCGAAGCACGGCCATCCGCCGCTCCGCAGTGCGATTGAGGACTTCGCGCACGCAGTGTTCGAGCATTGCCCAATCGACCACGCTGGCCCGCCTCGCAACGCCGATCATTTCGGCGAACTGTCGCAGTGCCTCGGCAGGAAACCCGCGTCGACGGATCCCGGAAACGGTCGGCATGCGCGGATCGTCCCAGCCGCGGACCCGCCGCTCGTTCACCAGGCGGAGGAGGAAGCGCTTCGAGAGCACGGTCGAGGTGAGGTTGAGCCGCGCGAACTCGTACTGCTTCGGCACTGCCGGCACCGGCAGATTGGTGATCAACCAATCGTAGAGTGGTTTGTGGTCCTCGAACTCGAGCGTGCACAGGGAATGGGTGACCCCCTCGATCGCATCGCTCTGACCGTGGGCATAGTCGTAGGTGGGGTAGACGCACCAAGCGTCGCCCGTTCGCGGGTGTCTGGCGTGGAGAATGCGGTAAAGCACCGGATCGCGCAGATTGATGTTTCCCGACGTCATGTCAATCTTGGCCCGCAGGGTGCGGGAACCGTCGGGGAACTCGCCCCGACGCATCCGATCGAACAGGTCGAGATTCTCCTCCACTGTTCGCTCGCGGAACGGGCTGTTCCGACCAGGCTCGGTGAGGGTGCCGCGATACTCGCGGATCTGATCCGCAGTGAGGTCATCGACATACGCTTTGCCTGCCCGAATCAGGACCACCGCCCAATCGTAGAGTTGAGCGAAGTAGTCCGAGGCGAAGTAGAGATGCTTTCCCCAGTCGAACCCGAGCCAGCGCACATCATCCTGGATGGCGTCGATGTACTCCTGCTCCTCTTTCAGCGGATTGGTGTCATCGAAGCGGAGATGGCAGCGTCCGCCGAAGTCTCGTGCCACGCCGAAATTCAGGCAGATGGCCTTGACGTGACCGATGTGCAGGTAGCCGTTCGGCTCCGGGGGGAAGCGGGTTACCACCGCGCTGTGCTTGCCCGCCTGCAAGTCGCCATGGATGATCTCGCGAATGAAGTCGCGCGCCTCCGCCGGTGGGTTCGGTTCGGTGGGCTTTGTCGTGTCGTTCATCGGTTGTACCTTCCGGCGTCAGACGCCGATTCGAGGGCCCCGGGCGATCGTCCTACTTCTGGGTGCGCAGCGCTTCCGCCGCGGCCCGAAGGCGCCGCCGACAGACTTCCTTGCCGAGTACGGCCAATGTTTCGAACAGCGGCGGAGTCGCGGCGCGACCGGTGGCGGCAAAGCGAACGGTCATGAACAGCTCCTTCGGTGCCCATCCACACACCGCGACATGTTCCTTGATCGCTGTCTCCACCGTCGCGGCGTTCCACTCGAGCAGCGGGTCGATCGCCTGCTCCAGCATTGCCTGGAGGACGCCCGCAACCTCGACGCTGGTCCTTCCCTTGGGGATCAACCCGGCCAGCGCGGTGGGGTCGTACTTCACCTCACCCACGAAGAAGAACGAAGCGTAGTCGAAGAATGCCTCCAGCGTATCGATACGCTCTCGACAGAGCGGGATCACCTCACCCAGGTAGGCCGGAGACAGCAGGTGCTGCTGCAGTCGGTCGATCATCTGCTCGGTGGTCAAACGTCGCAGGTAGCGCCCATTCAACCAGGTGAGCTTCTCCAGATCGAAGACCGGACCACCGAGCGAGATTCCGGTCATCTCGAAGGCTCGGGTGAACTCCTCCAGGCTGAACTCCTCCTGCTCGTTGGGCATGGAAAAGCTCATCAGGGCGAGGAAGTTCAACATCGCCTCGGGGAGAAATCCGGCGCGACGGTAGTGCATCACGCTGACCGGGTTCTTCCGCTTCGAGATCTTGGAGCGATCCGCGTTCCGGAGCAGCGGCAAGTGGCAAAACACCGGTAGTTCCCATCCGAACGCGCGGTAAAGCTGGAAGTGCTTGGGCAGCGAGGAGAGCCACTCCTCGGCTCTGAGCACATGGGAGATCCCCATGAGGTGGTCGTCGACCACGTTTGCGAGGTGATAGGTGGGGAATCCGTCACTCTTGAGCAGAACCTGGTCGTCCATCTGGGGCCGCTCGAAGCGAAGCTCGCCGCGCAGGAGATCCTGCACGGTCATCGACTCGGTCTCAGGCATGGCGAGTCGGATGACGTGGGCTTCCCCCGCGTCGCGTCGCCTGCGGGCCTCCGCGGGAGAGAGCGTCCGGCAGAGTCCGTCGTACCCCATGACCGTCGCCTTGGCCGCCTTCTGCTCCTCCCGTAGGTGGGTCAGCCGCTCGGCGGTACAGAAGCACGGATAGGCATTCCCGCTCGCGATCAGCATCTCGGCGTGGTGGCGATAGATCTCGGAGCGCTCGCTCTGTCGGTATGGGCCACAGGGACCACCGACGTCTGGCCCTTCGTCCCATTGGAGCCCGAGCCAGCGAAGAGCCTCGAAGATCATCCGCTCGCTGGCGGGATTACTCCGCTGCCGATCGGTATCTTCTACCCGGAGAAGGAACTGGCCGCCGTGCTTCTTCGCCAGCGCATAGTTGAACAGGGCGACGTACGCGGTTCCGACGTGAGGATCGCCGGTTGGGCTGGGAGCGATACGAGTTCTGATCGACATCCTGAAATCCTGGGGCAGCGCGGGGGGCTACCCCGCAGGTTCGTCCACGAAAACCGCAGGGTATCAGGCCAGGCCGCCGAGGGCCAAGCGATCAGGTGGAGGTCGGCTACCGCCGATTTCCGTAGCGGGACTTGAGCCGTCCCCAGGAGGTGGTTCGGACGGCGGTTTCTCCACAGGCCACCGGCCACGCGCCGATGTCGGTCGCGCCGCACGCCAGCGGGACATTGTCCGCCGCCGCAGGCGAGTCGACTGCCAGGTGAAAGTCGGAAGCGCCAGCATCACAGAAGCGCGGATCGAGCTCCACGTTTCCGTTCGACCCGACCGGATCGGTTGCGGTCTCCGCGTTCCCGGCGAGGTTGTCGTGGAACACGTTGCACGCGATTCCGGTGGCGAACGGCTGGTCGACGGCCGGCTGCCCGCTTGACGTGCTGATGATGTTCCGCTCGATCGACGCGCTACTGTAGACAAAGAGAGCGGCGCCCGCGCCGGCCGCCTGGTTGCCGTAAAAGGTGCAGTTCTCGATCGAGCCGGAGTCGGTGTAGATGGCACCCCCGAGAGACTCGGCCAGACAGTCCAGAAACGTGCAGGCGGTGATCACCGGCGCCTCCCCGGACGAAACGGCCCCACCGCCGAAGGTGGCTTTGCACTCCGAGAACAAGCAAGCCGTGATCTCCATACCGAACGCGCCCATGGCTGCCGGTTGCGCGATCGCGCCTCCTGTGCCCGCGGTGCAATTCAAGAAGGTGGAGTTCTCAACCGTGAGGCTCGTTGCGTTCAGGGCCAGGATCGCTCCACCACTGTTGGTGGCACTGTTCGACTCGAACCAGCACCCCGTGATCGCGGCCTCTCCGTCCGCCAAAGACACGGCTCCCGCGGCGTCCGCGCTGTTCCCGGAGAACGAGCAGCCGGAGATGGTGCCGTTCGAACTCGATCCGGTGATCGAAAGCGCGCCTCCGGCGTATGTCCCGGCCGTGTTGTTCTCGAAGGAACAGCCATAGAGGCCGAACTCGGACTCGTAGAGCGACACTGCACCACCGTAGTCCGTTGCCTGGTTGTCCAGGAACGAGCAGTTCTGAAGCAGGACGTAGCCGCAGTTGGAGAAGTCGACTGCTGCTCCGGCGGAGAAGGCGTGGCCGTTTTGCAGGCTGAGTCCGATGAGGGTCACGGTGGACACGCCATTGGCACTGAAGCCGGCGCCTCCGCCCAGGTTCACGATGACCGAACCGGCGGAGCCTGCCGCGGTGATCGTGAGGTTGTGGGGAATCACGATGTTCTGTTCGTTGAACGTTCCGGGGGCGACGACGATGTTGTCTCCCGCGCTGGACATGGCGATGCCCGCCGCGATGGTTGCCGCAGCGGCGCCGGAACCTCCGACCGTGATGATCGCGGCCCCGGCGCGGGCCGGTACCAACGCGCTCAGGGTGCAAGTCAAGCCCGCGGTCAAGACGATCCAGGTCCTCGGGTGCATGTTCGAAACCTCCGTGCTGCTGGAAACCGGTCGAGTGCGATACCCGCCGGCTTGATCCGGGGGGTGGAGAACAGATCGGCCGAATGCCGCGCTATCTTCAGGCTGGAGAAGAAGATCGAGCGTTCGTCACGATCCCGGGTTTGCGAGTCGAACTCTGGCGGTTCGCGCTGGACATTGCTGTGTCCACTGTGTATATTAATAGGCACAATATGCTACTGCACGTCACGACAACGAGCGAAACCCCGCTCTACCAACAGATTATCGATCAGGTACGCGCCCTGGTGGCGGCGGGCGCGCTCGCACCGGGCGCTCCGCTCCCCTCGATTCGAGCCCTGGCCGCCGAGCTGGCGATCAGTGTGATCAGCGTGAAGCGCGCCTACCTGGAGCTCGAGCATCTGGGCATCATCCGCTCCCAGCAGGGGCGGGGGACGTTCGTTGCCAGCCCGGATCCGGAACGAGAGCGATCGAGGTTGGACGCAATGGTTCACCGAGGTCTCTCGGTTGCCGCGGTCGACGCAGGCTACGCCGGTTGGAATGCGGGCGAGTTCGCCGCTGCCGCAGATCAGGCATGGCGCGGCCGGGAGTCCCTCTCCGGACCGACCCCACCGCAGTCCACCTCCAACGAAGATGAAAGGAGCTGATCCGTGGATGCCCTCTTCGAGATTCAGGATCTGAGACACCGATTTCCCGGCTTCGAGCTGGCCATCGATCACTTCAGCCTCGCGCCGGGAAGTATCGTCGGTCTGATTGGGCCCAACGGGGCGGGCAAGTCGACCTGGATCCGGATCCTCATGGGGATGATTCGAGCGGATGCGGGCCGGGTGCGCTTGCTCGGTCATCCGATGCCGGAGCGGGAGACGGAGGCCAAGCGCCGGGTCGGCTTCCTCAGCGAGGATCTATCCCTGTACGAAGCGCTTCCGGTCGGATGGCATCTTGACTTCGTGCGGAGATTCTCTCCGGACTGGGATCCGTCGTACGCAGCCGAACTGCTCCGGCGGTTCCGGCTCGATCCGGCCGCCCTGGTCGGGACGCTCTCCCGGGGAACCCGGGTGAAACTGCAGCTCCTGCTCGCTCTCGCGAAACGGCCCGTCCTCCTGCTGCTCGACGAACCGACCAGCGGGCTCGATCCGGTGGTCCGGGCGGAGTTCCTCGAGGAGTTGATGCAACTCGTGGTCGAGGAGGAGCGGGGTGTCCTCTTCAGCTCACACATCACGACGGATGTGGAACGATGCGCCGATCGCATCGTCTTCCTCAACCAGGGGCGGATCGTCGCCGATGAGGGGCGCGAAGAGATGATCGATCGCTGGCGCGTGGTGCGATTCACCGCCCCGGCTACCTTCGATCCGCCGGAGCGGTGCGACGTCGTCCGCACGGAACGTCAGGGACCGATCTGGCAGCTCACACTTCGGGGGTTCAGTCCCTCGACCGAGGGAGAACTCAGGCGGGCTGGGGCGGGCGAGATCGTCATGCAACGGCTCTCCCTGGAGGAGATCTTCCTCGCATCTCTGCGCCAGACTGAGTCTGGCTCGGTGGCCGCCACCTTCTGACCATGCCCTTCGGACAATCGCGCCACGAAGAAAGACAGATCCGGAAGGAGACTCGAATGATCCGCCAACTCGTACAAAAGGACCTGCGTGTTCATCGTGGGTTCCTGCTCATCAATGCCGGGATCCTGACTCTTGGGCTGGTTCTTTCGATCATCCCGAGCAATGTGACGCGAAGCATGGGGTTCTCTGCGATAACGGCACAGACGATCTCGATGATGATCTGGCCGGTCTTTCCACTCATCATCCAGGAACACGATCGTCGCACCGCCCAGTTTCTGCACTCGCTCCCGATCGCGAAGCGGGATCTAGTCCTGGCGAAGTTCTGCGCGCTAGCCATGCTCGGCTTGACTCCCCCGATCATTGGGGCCCTCGTGGTGACGCTCGGTCCGCTGGCCGCCGAGTTTCCGGGATCTTTGCACCGCCCGATCTTGCTGATCCTTGGTGCACTCCTGGTTGCCGTGGCCGGGCAGGGCGGGCTGGCGATCGTGTCGGGGTCGAGCAAGGCGATCGGGGTTGGTTTCCTGGCCTGCATGATGACCCTGTTCGTCCTTACCAATCTCCTGCCCGCGGGAGCCGCACCGCGGTTGGCCGCGGAGTTGCAGCGGGTGCTGGGGAGCGACCTGGCCACCGTGGGCTTCCTGGGGATCGAATTGGCGATCGCGGCCGGAATCGTGACCGTGGCTACCCGGCTCTACACGGCGAAGCGTTCGTTCGTCTGATCATCCGCGGCGAGAGCTTCTAGCTGCAGATCAAGTCGGCTGCACACCGCCGACCGTGTGGCCAGCGGTGCGCCGCGACGATCCGGAGAGGTTCTACTGGCAGTGCAGGGCGCTGCTGAATGCCCCGCCGAAAATCGTCAGATCGGAGAGGTCGCAGACGCCGTCATTGGTGTAGTCGTGGCATTCCGCCGCCTCCTGCCCGTTGAACTGGCGCGCGAAGGCGAGCAGATCGGCGAGATTCACCAATCCGTCCGAGGTCGCCCCGTCCCAGTCCGGGCTCTTGACGTTGACGTAGGAGCGAATGGTCACGCCGTTTGCCTTGATCACGCCGACCTGGGGCGTGAGGTGCGCGCATCCTCCTGCGGCCACATCCAGCTCGAGTTTTCCCTGACTGTCCGTGACGCCGCTCAGCACGCCGCTGGGGCAAAGAGGATTCGCAGAGGTTAGCTGAACGCTCACCTGTGCATCGGCGATCGCTTCACACAGGTTGTTCTTGATCTCGATGAACAGGCGCGATGCGGCGAGAGGGGCCGGTTGATTCGGCCCGACCACCAGTCCATTGAGCGCATCCGCTGGGACCACGCTCACGCAGGTTGGATCGGGAAGGTCTGCCCAGGCGAGACCGGTGCAGGTCAGCGCCAGGACGATTGCTCGAGCCGCCGAGGGTGCGAGCTTCGCGGCAAGGTTTTTGCGGGACATGGATGACATAATCCGCCTCCGTAGGTTCTCTGGATCGCAGCTTTGGAATCGGGCGGGCGACTGGAGATCACGCGCTCGATTGATCACGGGGGGACGTTCCAAACGAACGCGACGAGTATTAGTCTCAACTGGTTGGCGGTCAATCCGTTCGTTCGCGGGTGGTCGCCAGATTTCAATCCCGCGGACCGGCTTCCCGGCCGTCCCCCAACACGACCGGGGCCACGCCGCCATGGGTAACACAAACGTAGTTCTTCAGATACGTGGGTCGACCGAGCACCCACACCGGCGATGGCACCAGAATCCAGGGGAGAATCGTTTTCCGACAGGTTACCCTCCGGGCGCACCCATGGAGACGCGAAACGCAGCGAACATGAACCTCCCGAATCCCGGAACACCCCGCCTGGAGTCTGCCCCTGCCGAGGGGCCCGGTGCGATGCGACTTGTCGGCCACTGGACCGTGCGAGAGTCAGCCGCACTTGAGGCCCTCCTGAGCCACGCCCGGCCCCCATCGTCTCGCGAGGTCAGGATCGACGCGGCATCGCTGGAGGCATTCGACACTGCTGGTGCGCTGGTGCTGGCGCGCATCCGTGATCGATTCGCGCGCGAAGGGTGCTCGGTGAAAATCGTGGGGCTGCCACCCGAGCGTGTCCCGCTCCTGAAGATCGCCTCGACTCCGATTCCCGTCACCCTGCCATCCGCGCGGAGACCTGGGCCACTCGAGCGACTGACGCGACTCTCGGCCGATTGGACGGAGCAGGCATTTGGGTTCCTCTCGTTCGTCGGGGAGGTGTTCCTCGCCTCGCTGCAGCAATTGGTTCGGCCCCGAAGGATCCGCTGGGCGTTCGTGATCAGCAACATCCAGACCTCGGGGGTCGGGGCGATTCCGATCATCGGACTGCTCTCGTTCCTGATCGGAATCGTGATCGCGTATCAGGGGGCGGTTCAGCTGCATCGGTATGGCGCCGATGTCTTCATCGTCGACCTGGTCGGCTTGTCGATGGTGCGTGAGCTGGCTCCGCTCATGACCGCCATCATTGTCGCCGGCCGCACCGGCTCTTCTTTCACGGCGCAGATTGGCACCATGCGGGTCACCGAGGAAGTGGACGCGCTCAAGGTTCTGGGGATGAACCCGATCGACGTGCTGGTGCTGCCGAAGCTGTTCGCCCTGATCGTGGTGCTACCGCTCCTGACCGCGTTCGCCGCCGCGGTCGGCGTGCTCGGCGGGGCGATCATGACCGCCTCGATGACCCCGATCGGCCCGTCGTTCTTCCTGAGTCAGTTCCCCAGGGTGGTCTTGCCGGTATCCTACTTCGTCGGCGTGGGCAAAGCGCCGATCTTCGCCGCGGTCATCGCCACCGTCGGTTGCTACCAGGGATTCAGGGCATCGGGCAGTGCTGAGAGTGTCGGGGCGCAGACCACGGTGAGCGTCGTGCAGTCGATCTTTCTGATCATCGTGCTCGACGCGCTCTTCTCGATCGTCTTCAGCGTGGTGGGGATCTGAGTGTCGACCGAACCGGGAGGTACTCAGGGTAACGAACCGGTGCTGCGGATGCGGGACATTGTCACTCGCTTCGGGAAGCAGGTGGTTCATGACGGCATCTCTTTCGACGTGCAAAGAGGGGAAGTGCTGGCGTTGGTCGGCGGAAGCGGGAGCGGAAAGACCACGCTGCTTCGCGAGATGCTCCAGCTTCAGTTGCCCACATCGGGGTCGATCGAGTTGTTCGGGCACGATCTCACCTCGATCGAAGACGGAGAGCAGCGGGCGCTCAAACGCCGAATCGGCGTGCTGTTTCAGCGAGGAGCGCTCTTCGGCTCACTCAGCGTGCTGGACAACGTCGCGCTGCCGTTGCGCGAACACTCCTCGCTTGGCCCGGATCTGATCGCGCAGATCGCAACGCTCAAGATCGGCCTGGTCGGCCTCCCCGCCGATGCCGCCGCCAAGATGCCGAGTCAGCTCAGCGGCGGAATGATCAAGCGCGCCGGTCTGGCCCGTGCGCTGGCGCTCGACCCGGAGCTCCTGATGCTCGATGAACCCAGTTCCGGGCTCGACCCGGTCAGCGCACGTGCGCTCGATCGGTTGATCTTGGAGCTCAAGGCGGCCCTCGGGCTGACGGTGTTGATCGTGACCCACGATCTGGATTCCATCCGAATCGTGGCCGACCGCGTCGTGATGTTGGGGAAGGGAGCGCTGCTCGCGGTCGGCGGTGTCGATGAGTTGCTGCAATCGGAGAACCAAATGGTCCGCGAGTACTTCAACGCCGGACAGGCGGAGCTGGCGGCTCGGGCCGAGGAAGGCCGGGATCATCCGGGACACAAGGGGGCGTGATGGAACCAAAGGGGAGTACAGCGGTCGTCGGGTTCTTTGTCCTCATCTTCGGCGTGGGAATCGTTGCCACCGTGCTCTGGCTCGGGGGCTTCGGGCGGGGGGCGAAGGACACCTACTTGGTGTATATGCCGGAGTCGGTCGCCGGGCTGACCATCGACGCACCGGTGAAGTTCCGTGGGGTCGATGTTGGAGCGGTCAAGAGCCTGGGTCTGCGGAAGGAGGATCCGGAGACGGTCGTCCTGACCCTGGAAGTCGATCCGGCGACGCCGATCCGGGTGGATACGCGCGCGACACTCGAGTATCAGGGGTTCACCGGACTTGCCTTCGTCAATCTCATCGGCGGGGATCGCAATTCGCCGGAACTGAAGCGAAAGCCAGGGCAGCCGCATCCGGTAATCGAGAGCTCCCCCTCGATCCTCCTCCGTTTCGACGAGAGTTCGACCAAGCTGATCGCAAGTCTCACTGCGACTTCGAATCGCGTCTCCGAGATGTTGGGCGATGAGGAGCTGGCGCATGTCTCGCGGTCGCTCGCGAACCTCGAACGGGTTACCTCGATGCTCGCCCGCCGAACCGAGGAACTGGATGCCACGGCAGTGGACGCGGCCCGACTGATGGCCAACACCGCTGCGGTGAGCGAGAGTCTGCCGCAGTTTCTCCAATCGATGGAGGGGTTGGTCGAGGAGTGGAGCGCCACGAGCCGAGAGGTGCGCGAAGTTGCAGCGGAAGGCCGGATCGAGGTGAGTCGCGCCGCGGGAAAGGTCGCCGGTGACGCCCAGGCGTTGACCACCGACCTCCGTCGCCTCTTGGTTCGTGTCGACCGTCTGGTAACTCAACTGGAGTCGGATCCGACGCTGTTGATCTACGGGCCGGCCGTGAGCCGCCCGGGGCCGGGGAGTGAAGAAATGATGCAACGAGTCGCGGGATGGTGCCTCTCTTCCGTTCTGCTCGCTTCGGTTTTCGTGGGGTGCTCGATCGTGCAGCCTCCGAATCGACCGGTGTGGCAGACCTTCTTGCTCGAACCCGCGCGCGCCGGGAGTCCGGATCCCGGCACCGCAGGTCAGGCCGGTGCAGGGGTTCTCCGCGTGGCGGTGGTGTCGGCCGTAGGGGGGGCGGAGACGCCGCGCATGACCTACATCGCCCTACCGGGTGAGCAGGAGTACTTCGCGAAGCACCGCTGGGCAGACGCTCCATCCACGATGCTGACGCCCTTTCTGATCGAAGCACTGTCTGCGTCCGGCCGCTATGCCGGGGTCCTCGGTCCGGACTCCCGCGCCGAGGAGAATCTGCTTCTAGAGCTGGAGTGGCTGGCGTTTCGTCAGGAGTTTTTCGAAGGAGGCCCAAGGTTTCGGGCCGCGCTTCGGGCCTCCGTCGTCCGGGCCAAGGACTCGGGGCTCGCCGTTCCGCCGCAGACTTTCCAGATCGTGGAGCCGTGTGCCGCGGCCACGCCCGAAGCGGGAGTCGACGCGGCACAGCGGGCGGCGGGGAAGATCGCCGCGGCCGTGGCCGCCTATGCGCCCCCGGTCGAGCCAATCTCGCGCTGACTGCCGTGGCCGATCGAAGACCGCAAGCGAGTGGGAGTCCCTTTCCGCTGGAGGATCTTGCTGGATGCCCCGTAGACTCTCCACTCGTCGCCGGAGGCGCGCAGCGGAGGGGATCCACTTTCGGGGAACGGATCAATGAGTAGCGAGCAGCAGATCTGGATCGTCATTCCCGGCTTCAATGAGGCCGAGGTCATCCATGATGTCGTGGCTCGGGTGCGTGCCCTCTATCCGCGCATTGTCGTCGTGGATGATTGTTCCCAGGACGTGACGGGGGAGCGGGCGCGATCGGCCGGAGCAACGGTTCTGCGCCACCCGATGAATCTTGGTCAAGGGGCCGCGTTGCAGACTGGCATCCGTTATGCCCTGGAACAGGGGGCGACCCACATCATCACCTTCGATGCGGATGGGCAGCATCGCGTGGAGGATATCGATGTACTGCTCAGGACCCAGCAGGAGACACAAGCGGACATCGTGTTTGGCAGCCGGTTCCTGGGGAGCGCAACCGACATTCCTCCGTTTCGCCGGATGGTGCTGAAAACGGCGGTGGAGTTCACCGCCCTCACCTCCGGAGTCCGGCTGACCGACGCGCACAATGGCCTTCGGCTGCTCACCCGGCGCGCGGCGGAGGCGATTCGCATCCGCCAGAATCGGATGGCCCACGCCTCGGAGATCATCGGCAAGGTGGGCGCGCTCCGGCTGCGATTCGCCGAGGCCCCGGTCACGATCGTTTACACGAAGTATTCATTGAGCAAGGGACAGAAGCTCAGCAACGCGATCAACATCCTGGCGGAGTTGTTCGTAGCGCGACTTCACCGGTAGCCCATGATCAAAGCGATTCTCGTTGTAGCTCTGCTGGTCAGCCTCTGCTACGCCTACTTTCAGCGGCGCAAGTCGCGTCTCGTAGCCGTCGGCATCGCTCTGACCGGCGTTGCCGGCATCTACTTTGTGCTCTACCCGAGTCACACCTCATCGCTAGCGGCGCGACTTGGCGTCGGACGTGGAGCGGATCTGGTCTTCTACTGCTGGATCGTGAGCTCTCTTTTCATCTGGATCGATCTGCAGTTCAAGATCCTCACCCTGCAGGTGGCGGTTACGGAGTTGAACCGGGAGCTCGCGCTGCGGAACCCGCGACTCCCGGATCGCACCAATCCAGCCGGGGAAAGCCCTCCCCCGAAGCCGTGACGCGGCGTTGGGGTTCAGCGTCCCCGGCTGAACTCCTCGACGATCGCCGTATCGAGTCTGCGGATGCGCACGATCGCCAGGCGATCTCCGCTCGAATCACGATGCGGGGTGGCAAAGGACCAGACGATCGTCCCCGCGGGGGTGACTTCGAACGCCTTTCCGTTGTCCGGAGTTCGCCAGCAGGGTGTTCCCGTTGGCCAGCCGCTGACACGATCCCTTGCTCAGGGTGTAGAAATCGGTCGGTTCCGGCGCCCGATACTCCCACACGATGCGATCGCTCGTAGGATCGACCTCCACCGCGCGTGACCAGCGCCGGCCGAGCCCGTTGTCGAAAATCAGTACATTGCCGTTTGCGAGGACCTGGGCATCGTGGGGGCCAAGCAGTTCGCCCGGACCCCAGGTCCAAACGATGCGCCGCTCGGGCCAGTTGATGATCGCTACCCGGTTCTGATGTCGCATGCAGACGAGCACATTGTCGGGACCGTAGCGCGGGTCGCGCGCAGCGAGTTCCGGCTGGTACATCCACTCAACGGAGTTCGCATGGAAGAGATCCAGCCATGGCCGTACGCCATGAGAGTTCACGCCGGCGGCCGCCATTTCCACGCCCGGGCTCCGCGAGAAGACCTCGAGAAGCGACACGCTATCGACCACGGCACCGTTCTGGTCGAGAAGGGTGAGGAGATCGTCCCGAGTGTCCACCTTCCGGTGGTACTTGCGGAGTTGCTTCCGTTCGAAGGTGAGCACCAGGAGCATTCCGGAAGGGGTCTGTTCGATATCGTGATGCGCACGCAGGTAGCGCTTCCACAGCAGTCTACCGTCCCAGTCGTACTTTGCCACAAAGCGCTTGTCGTCAGGGATCCCGACGCGGGCGTCATCGGGTGGATCCGCTCCGACTACGATGAGATCCCCCGAGGGAAGCAGATCCGCCCGCTCCCAGGTGAAGGCCGGTTCCTGTCGCCAACTGCGGAGTACTCGCCCGTCGGCGTCGATCAACTCGGCGGTCGAGGCCTTCTGGATCGTGTAGAGGTTCACCCCCGGCTGGGCTTGGACGCGGTCGTGGATCGTCACCCCGTCGAGGTCAGGGGTGCCTGGGCGCGCACTCCCGGCGTAGGGAAGGCTCCGCAGCCGCTCGAGCTCTTCGGGGGAGGGGGCCTGGCCTCCGGCGGCAGCTTCGGGCGATCCACCGGCTAGGGTGCAACCGATGGAGAGGACGACCCAGGCGTAGTGATTCCGATGGAGTGTCACGATTCGGCTACCGTCCGCGCTTCAAGGTCGCGGCTAACGGTCCGCGCCCTTCGGCCAGCGCTTCGTGGGCCAGTACGGCCTGAAGCCCAACCTGAAACAAATGGATCCGATCCGCGGGCCGGAACCCCGCGGCGGCTTCCCCCTGCGCCGGCTCCGTGAAGTACCCATCCGGAGACTGGCACTCGAGGAGATACGTCAACCCCTCGCCATACTCGTAGGTGTTGCTCGTGCCCACTACCTGGTTACAGATGAGGATCTCGGATCCGATGTCCGTTCGGCGAGCCAGACGATAGAACAGCGCCCAGAACGGCAGTGTGCGCTCCAGCCAGGCCCGCTCATCAGGTGCCAGTTCCAGTGGCCGCATACCGTAGTCGCACAATCCGAAGATCTCATGGGTAAGGAGGTATGCCTCCATGACGCCGGTCTTCGACTCCTTCGGTCGCGTCTGCAGCATTCCGCGCGACCGGAGCTCCGGAGTCGTCGCACCCTGCTTCAACCCGATCGATTCGATCAGTCCCGCGAGTGCGATCTGGAGTGGCACCGGCCGGGCCGGCACCTCGATACCCGCGCGCAGCAGATCCGGGAGCCGCTTTTCGATCGCCGGAAGGTCGTGCCCCGCGTCCCGGGCGATCACCAACGCAACCAGCAGCTCGGCAATGAACTTGGGGGCCTTGTTCGTCTCCAGGATCCCCGAGAGCCGACTCCCATCTCCGAGCGGTGCCAGGCGGGCCTGGAGCGCCTTCCGGTACTCCTCCTTCCGGGCGCGATCGGCCTCGTAGAGATAGAGCACGTGCCAGGAGCGAACCTCCAGCACGTAATAGCGAAATCCCTCGATCCCGCCGGCCACCGGATCGATCTCGATCGACCGCAGCCACCGCACTGCCCGATCGATCGCCGCGCGCGCCTCGGCAGCGCTCGGCCCGGCGACCCCAGCCACCTCGTTCGCGCTCACGGCAGCGGGCGACGCACCGCCCGAGCCTCGCTGAGCACTCCCGGCGGTCACCGTTGTGTCCGGGGACTTCGGACACGGCAGGCGGAAGACCCACGTCCCCACGAGGAGCACTCCCAACAGCACCCCCACGGCGATCGCCACTTTCGATCCGACAGTCGACATCGCGTCCTTTCTGGAGTTCAAAGACCTCGTTGGATGGGGTCGGGAGAACTGCAGGTCAGTCTCGCCTGCGCGGAGAGTCAGGAGCAATCCAGGAACTCTCGCAGTCACCCCTGTCCGGGCGAGACTCGGGCGTCTGGCGCCGGGGTGGCAACATTCGTTGTCCAGATCCCCGCAGTTCCTCCGCGTATCCCGGCGAGGCCTTCTCGCCCCGAACCACACCGGGGCGAGGTGGCATCGAGGGGCGACGTCGCGGGTTCGCAGCACCGGCGGCGCAACTTGAGTCAGCTCGTAGAGGAACCCGAGGAGTCTTGTCATGTTTCGTAAGTGTTTACAGTACATGTGGATAGGTGTATGTGCGGTCGTGGCTGCGGGGGGGGCGGCGGGGACGGCGCACGCTCTGCTCTACGACCTGGACTTCGAGAATCCGCCGCACACGGCGGGGTTTCCGCCGGTGGTGGGGGCTGGGCCGGCGGTCCGGCACGTGATCTCGGAGATCAGCGACGGGAATCCGCTGGTGGTGTCGGCCCTGGGGGCGATGGTCGACCAGCCGTGCCAGTTTGACGCCTGGGATGGGGAGGGCGACCAGATCGTTCTGGAGCTGAGCGACCTGCCGGCCTCGGACTTCTATACCCTCGAATGCGATGTCCTGGTCGAGACCATCGAGGCGGACGCGGCCTTCACGATCCTCTTCGATGCGCCGAACGTGCGGAACATCTACTTCGACTCGAGCGGAGACATCATCGCCTTCGTCGGCGGGGTGGCGAACTGGGACATCGGCAACTACAACCTCGGGGACATCGTTCACCTTCGCGTGGATGTCGACCTGCAGAACGACCTTTGGACCATCTACGTGAATGGCGCGCTGCGACTGCACGAGACGTTTGACAGCGCGAGCGCGCTGGATGCGATTCGTTTCTCCACCGACGTCTACGTAGGAGCGCCGGGCTGCCTGGCGGCGATCGACAACGTGACAGTCGAAGACTGGAATGGGGATGCGATCTGCGATCGCCTGGGCTTCAGTGACCTTCCGCTGGGCGCGATCTACAACATCGGCGATGAGTTCGTGACCAGCGGGGTCACGGTGAAGGTAGAGCCGTTCGAGGAAGATCTGGGTTCCTGCGGCGCCGCCCCGGGCGGCGGGTTCGTCCGGGTCGGCGGAGCCAATCAGGCCTGCCGCTCCGGGAAGGAACTGGAGATCAACAATGCGACCGCGAACTTCGTCCTTGGCGGTTCGGTTCACGATCCGCTGATTCCCTACGGGGAGTTCGGCGGACAGGTGTCCCTGACCATCAACGGTGATTGCACCTGGGCGGAGAACTTCTTCGATCTGAGCGGGACCGTACTGGGTGGAGTGACCATCACGGTCTTCGACCAGGGAGTTCACGGTCAGAGCTGTGGAGTGGTCCGTTTGGGTGGTGTCGTGGATGAACTCAAGGTGGGTGGTCAGGAGCTGTTCGTCGACATGATCAGCTTCTGCCATGTCTGCCCGGATCTCTCCCGGTCAGCCTTCGATGATCAAAGCGTGGGCACGAGCTACAACCCGGGGGACACCTTCATCAGCGGCGCCGCCAAGCACACGATCCGCCCGTTCTTCCTGGCCGGAGCGACCTGCGCCAATCCTTTCGCCGGAGGATCCGGCAATGTTGGAAACGGCGCGATAGCGTGCGGGGCAGGAAACGAGCTGGAGCTGTTCTTTGCGAACGATCAGATCGACTTCGGCGGGCCGGTACAGTGGATCGCCCTGAGCTACCGCGAGGTGGCCGGAAACGTCAACCTGGCGGTCAATGGATCCTGCGGCAATTTCACCAACATGTCGGACGCCAACGGAATCACCCTCGGTGGCGTGACCGTCTGGGCGGTGGACTACGGCTTCCCCGGCATCAGCTGCGGCACGCTCTACGCAGTGGGTGATATCGGAGACTTCGCTGTCGGCGGTCAGACGCTCTTCATCGACAACATCCGCACCTGTCCCGTTGGTGCGGGCACCACCGGAGTCGATCCGACCACGCTTCCGGCGGAAGTGACCCGGCTGATGCAGAACGCGCCGAACCCGATGCGGGAGATGACCACGATTCGCTTCGACCTCCCGGCGGCCGGATCGGCCCAGGTGACGGTGCACGATGTCGCCGGGCGTCTGGTACAGACCCTGGCCGAAGGTCGGATGGATCGCGGATCGCACGTGGTGACCTGGGATGGACGCGATGCCCGGGGCCGCAAGGTTCCGGCCGGGATCTACAACTACCGGGTGGCAACGGCCGGCACCACGGTGGCGCGACGGATGGTGGTTCTGCCCTAGACAGGACGGTCGGCGACTCGGTTCACGTGCCTGCGCCTTGGTGGGACAAGCGCAGAGGGCGTGGGTCGGGATTCAGGGCGAGGGGTGTGCCGATACCGGCACCCCCTCGCCTTTGCCATCCGGCTGCTACTGCGCTTCCGACGCCAGAGTGAAGAGCTCCTCGCGCGACAGGGCACGCCCGGAGGCAAGTGCTGCGATGAGGTGGTCCTCTCCAAGCTGCGCCCGCGCCTGATCGAGCAGCGCGGTCGATCGTGCCTGCTCATAGGGTGGAAGCACGAGGTCATGCGCGGCGCGAAGGGCGTCGAGGGCGCCGAGGATGCGTGCCGTACGGGCGGGATTGGCGTTCTGGAGTGCAAGTTCGGCCAAGGCATCCAGAACCGCAGGCAGCAATCCGAGTTGGGCCTGGACGCGACAGAGCTCAAGCGCCTCGAGCAGCAGGCTTCGCGCTTCGTCGGAGGCGCGCTGGGCGATCGCCACTTCGGCAAGGTTGTGGAGCGTGCCGAGCAGGGTCGCCTGATCACCGCTCCGCCGGAGCAGCGCCAAGGATTCGTCGCCGAGCGCCCGCGCCCGCTCCAGATCTCCGCGCCGCAAGGCGATTCGGCTCAGATTCCGGAGAATCATGGGGATGGGCCCAAGAAAGTTGGCCGACCGGCTTCCCTCGAGGGCAGCCTGAAAGTTCGCTTCCGCGCGGTCCAAGTTGCCGACGCGGGTCTCGAGCACGCCCAACGTGCAGAGCGCACCGTTCGCCCCGATGTCGTGGCCGATGGCGCGGAAGCACTCGAGCGATTCGGCAAGGTGTCCCAGGGCCGCGTCGTGATCGCCGAGTTCACTGGTCAGGTTTCCCAACGCGCTCAAGGTGACTGCGAGTTCCCCGATCGATTGATGGGATCGATGAAGCACGACCGCTCGTCCGAACGTGTCTCTCGCGGCCTGGAGCCGCCCGTGGCGATACTGCAGTGAGGCGATGCAGGTGAGCAGGGTTGCTCTCAGCGGTGCTTCCGGAGCGAGCCTGACCTCGTGGCGCTCGACGTTACTCAAGGCTTCTGTGAACTGGCCGCGAATCTCGAGATAGTGCATCGACCACATTGCAAGATTGGGGCCGACTTCCGGATCCTCGAGTTGCTCGCTGGGCGCCGCTGCCGTCCAGGAGAGACTTGCCCTGATATTGTCCCGTTCCGCGTCGTGCAGTGCGCAGACGGCGACCGCGTCGGGACCGCTCAGCCCGGGGCGATGGATGCGAAGGAAGCTCTCCCAATGCAGTGCGAGTCGATTTTGCATCTGAATGGTCTCACCTCGCGCCTCGAGTCGCTCGGCGGCGAAGCTGCGCACCATCTCCAGAATACGGTATCGGCCGCCATCCTCGAACTGGACCAACGATGCGTCGACCAACCGCTCGAGAAGCTCGATCACTTCGATGCCGGTCACGGTTGCCGAGGCAGCTTGCCTGGGTTGCGTGTCGGAGAAGGCGCCGCGATCCGCCGCGATCGCTTCCGCGCTCGATAGGGTGAAACCGGCCGCGAAGGCGGACAGGCGATCGAGGAGGAGGGCCTCCGGGGGGCTCAGCAGCTGGTAGCTCCACTCGATTGAAGCACGAAGGGTTTGCTGGCGGGCCACCGTGGCCGTGTCTCGGGCGACGAGCAAGCGCCAATTGGCATCCAGGCGATCGGCAAGCTCCTCCACCGACATGGCGAACACGCGGGCGGCGGCGAGCTCGATGGCCAGAGGAATCCCGTCGACCCGGCGTGCGATCCGCGCGATCGGAGAGGCATTCGACGCGTTCAGCACGAAGTCGGGCGATCGACGGCACACCCGATCGAGGAAGAGTCGGACCGCCTCGCTTCCGGCCACCTCGGAGCCGGTGCCGTCCGGCGGCGGCAGGGAGAGGGATGGAACGCGGTACGCGCGTTCACCCTCGATCGCTAGCGGTCGGCGGCTGGTGGCGAGCACCCTGAGCCGGGGTGACGACACCAGCAGGCGCTGGACGAACTCCGCGACCTGAGCAGCCAGGTGCTCGCAATTGTCGAGCACGAGAAGGGCATTGAACTCGGCCAGAGCGGAGATCACGAGCTCTTCGATCGTGCGATCGCGTTCTTCCCGAATCCCCAGCTGGCCGGCAAGCGCGCGGGGGACGCCGGTTTCATCCCGGAGTCCCGCCAGCTCGATCCAGAGGACTCCATCCGGAAGCCCCGACGCGAGGTCGGTGGCCACCCGGTGGGCCAGTCGCGTTTTGCCGCAGCCGCCCGCCCCGACCAGCGTGACCAGCCCGGGCGCGACCAGGAGGCGGCGCACCGCAAGGAGTTCGCTCCGTCGACCGATGAAGCGGGTGCCGACTCGGGGGAGTGCGGCCGGGCGAGGGGCGGCGGAAATCGGTCCCCCGTCATGCGTCCCCGAAACCCCACCGAGGGGGCCCTCGTCTTCGCTGGCCAGAGCCCCCGAGATCTCGATCTCCATCTCGGACGCGGTGGCCGGGCGATTCTCCGCCTCCGCCTCGAGCGCTCGATGGACGACCCGGGAGAACTCTACCGGCAGGTCAGGCCGAACTTCCGACAGAGGGACGATCTCCGGAGCCGCGTGCGCGGCCAGCAGCTCTTCCCAGGTCGTGGCGGGTAGGGGGTGGTTCCCGGTTGAGGTGCGGTAGAGGAGTGCCCCAAGTGCGTAAAGATCGCTGGCGACCGAAGGCGCCCCTTGCCGAAGCAGTTCGGGTGCCATGGCGAGCGGCGTGCCTGCCCGAGCGCCGGATAGGGAATCCCGCGTACTCCCCGCCCCGAAGTCCATCAGGATCGTGCGCCCGTCCCTCTCGAGCATCACATTTGCCGGTTTCACGTCGGCGTGGATGAGGCCGGCGTCGTGAACTGCCGCCAGGGCCCGGCAGAGGTCGACTCCGATCCGTGCCAGTTCCGTCGCCGGAAACGGACCTTCCTCGCGCAGTCGCTCTTCCAGGGTCTGACCTCGGAGCAGGTCGGTCCACATTCCCACCCGATCGTCGTGAACCTCGATGCCGTGCACCGCAACGACATTCGGATGCCGGATGCGGGCGAGCCGTCGCGCTTCTGCCAGATGCGCTTCGTACGACTCGGCCGTGGCGCCCTGGTGGCTTCGCCGAAGCTTGAGCGCCACCTCGCGGTCGAGGACCGGGTCGTGCGCACGATAAACGTCGCCAAAGCCGCCTGAGCCCAACTTTTCCAGAACCTGAAGTGGGCCCCAGGCGAAGGGAGGCGTCAGCGGTGGATCGGCGTCGGCCGAATCGTCGCGCATCGTTTCCTGGGCCAGGGCGTGCAATACCCGGAGCGATTCGAGTTGCGGCGCCAGGTCAGGAAAGTCTACGGACAGAGTCCCCCAGTCGATCGAATCTCCCCTGGCCAGAGCATCGGCCACCTCGAGGAGCCGCCTATTCGGTTTCACTCATATACCTCGCCAGGCGCACCAGAGCGCGATTGAACTGAAGGCGGGCTGCCTCGGCCGAAGGCCTGCCCAACGCCTCTGCGATCTCCACGAAACTCCATCCGAATTCGAGCCGCAGCACGACGGTTCGCTGCTGCTCCACGGTCAATCGCGCCAGTCCCCGCTCATAGACCGCGACCTTGTCGCTTCCCAGGGTGCGTTCGAGCAGGGCCGGGCGATCCTCCGGGAGGAAGTCGTCGAGCGTGTCGCGGTCCGGCAGACGCCGATTCCGCCGGATCTCATCCCGCATCGTGTTCCGGAGGATGGTGTGCAGGTAGGCGAGAAATCCCCCTTCGCGCCCGGGTTCGAAGCGGTCGACGTGCTTCAGGGCCTTGATCAGAGTGATCTGGACGAGGTCATTGGTGTCGAGCAGGTCGCGGGCTCCCGCCGGCAGGCGACCATGAGCCCAGCGAAGGAGCCCGGGAAGGAATCGACGCCAGAGCAGCTCCTGCGCACTCTGGTCCCCTTCGCGCGCCCTCGCGAGCAGCGCCTGGGTGTTTTCCAGCGAGGTGCTGAGCAACGGGGTCATGGTCCTCCCGAACGACGCTCGCCCGCCCGACCGGGCCGGCACGGATCGGCCTCGAGGCGCGATACCGGACCGGTAAGTGTCCCACCAGGGGACGCCGTGGGCAAGCCGCCGATGCGGCGCCATTCGCTCCGGTGACACGGAGGGCCTGTTTTCCCCCCGGGATTGAGGCTAGAATCCGCAGGTCAGCCAACTCGCGGGGCCGAATGGACTCATCTGCGTCGACAATCCAAAGGCGGAGTCCGCCAGGGAGGATTGCGACGCCCTCGAAGGTGGAACTCGTGCGAACGAACTCTCTCCCGCAACTCTTCGTGGGCTTGCTTCTCGTTGTCCTGGTCGCGGCGTGCGGCAAGGACAAGCCGTTGCTTCACGCGACGAATGACCCCCCGGTGATCTCGGCACTCACGGCCGACCCGGATCCGGTTCGGACCAACTCCTTCTCGACGCTTCGCGTGACCGCCTCGGATCCCGAGGGGGACAGTCTCCGATACTCTTGGAGCGCCGCGGCAAACCAAGGCAGCTTTGATACACCCGATTCGACCGAGGCGCAGACTCGCTGGCGCGCCCCGACCGTCCCCGGCACGGTCCGGCTGACCGCGACGGTCAGTGATGGAACGCTATCGGCCAGCGCGATACTGGACCTGGTGGTCACCGCCCCTACCGCAACCCTGAGTGGGGTCGTGCGCCACGCGGACACCCAAGCCCCGCTCGACGGCGTGGTCGTCACGGGTGGAGCGAGCGAGGACACGACGGCCGCCGATGGCCGCTACCGACTCGAGGATCTTCCGGTCGGGATCGTGACCGTGACCGCCAGCAAGACGGGATTCGATACCTATCAGTTCGGCCATAACCTGACCGCGGACCAGAGCGCGACATTCGATTTCGGTCTGCTCCCGACGGTGGAGCGGGGTCGGCTCCGAGGTCGGGTCACGAATACGCTGGGGGAGGCGATCGCCGATGCCGAGGTCTCGATCGATACCATCGGCACGACCACCGATGCAGAAGGTCGATACGCCTTCGAGCCCGCCAGGTTCGGCACCTATGCATTCCAGGCGAGCCACGAGGGATACGCGCCCGCCTCGCAAAGCGTCGTCATCGGCGCAGCCGAAGTGACGCTCGATGCCACGCTCGATGCGCTCCCGCTTCCCGCTCCAACCGGCGTAACGGCCACCAAGACGGGTGGACTGGAACTGTCGGTATCGTGGCAGCCGCCGTCGACCACGGCGCCGGTTCGCGGTTACTTCGTCTACCGGAGCCTGAATGGGGGCGAGTACACCCGGGTTCAGGAGACCCCGTTTGGCGGGACGGTCCGTAGCCACAGTTTTACCGCGCAGGAGGACGCGCGCTATCGCTTCGTGGTGACGGCGCTCAATCTGGAGAACGAGGAGGGGAATGAATCGCCTCCCTCGAATCTGGTCGTGGCGACTCTCCTGACGCCCACGGTTGTGATCAGTAGCGGGAACGTCGTGATGGGAAACACCCCCGCAGGGTGGGGGAATGATGGAGTGGCCCCCCATCCCGGGAGTCCGGTCTTCGTCGGCACGTACCGGATAGAGACGCGTGAAGTTTCCAACCGGCAGTATGCGATGTTTCTCAACGAGAAGTACTCCGCGAACCTATTGGCCGTGGTGGAGGACGAGGTTCGGAGCGCGAGCACCGTGCTCCTGAATCTGAATGCCAGCCGGATCGATTTCGACGGCAACCTGGGCCTGTTCACCGTCGTATCCGGATCCGAGAATCACCCCGTCGTGGGCGTCACGTGGTACGGAGCGGATGCCTATGCGCGGTCGATTGGCCGGAGACTCCCGAGCGAGGCGGAGTGGGAGAAGACGGCCCGCGGAACGAGCCCGGCCAATGGTAGTGATGGAAGTGGAAACGGCTACGGGTCCCGTTATCCATGGGGGCTGGCGGCCCCAACCGCGGTGCTGGCGAACTTTGGAGACCTGCTGGGTGGGACCCGAGCGGTGGACAGCTTCGCCGCCGGTGCCACCACGGAGTGGAGCACCCCGGTTCATCACCTGGCAGGAAATGTGTGGGAATGGTGCGAAGATTGGTTCGGCACGTATCAATCGCCTCATGGACCACCGTCCAACGGTACGAACAAGGTGCTGCGTGGTGGGAGCTTCCGGGACTCGGCCGAGTACCTCCGGGTCGGGGCGCGATTCTCCAGCCCTCCGACCGCCGCCAGCACCAGCGGTGGATTCCGCTGCGCATCGAACCCTTAGGCAGGTAACCGAAGCGCCGGCGCGAACACCCGCCATCGCGAAGGATCTCTCCTCTGCGGTGGCGGCCTCCGTTTGACCGGACAAGAGAAGAAGAAGGAAGAATGCATCCCAGCTTTCGCATCGCGCCCCCCTGGTTCCTCGTGGCCGTGATCTCACTCCTGCTCGCACCGTCGGCCCATGCTCTCTCCGTGAACGGCTTCGTTTCCGATCAGGGAAGCGGGGAGTCGATCGCCTACGCTCGAGTTTCGATCACGGCCGAAGGGGTGGCCGACGCTGTGCCGGTGGGGGCGCTCTCCAACGCCGGCGGCTACTACGCGATCTCCGGCCTCACGCCCGGCGCCTACACCCTGGTCTGTCAGGCCTTCGGATACACCACCCTGAGGGAGTCGCTCACTCTTCGCGAGGCGGAGACCCTACGCCGGGACCTGGTCCTGGAGCCGGAGCCGTTCACCATGGAGGGAGTAGAAGTCACGGCGACGACGGAGAAGAAGAAGGAGGCCGAGATACAGACCGGCTTTGCGGAGCTGTCCGCCAAGCGCCTTCAGCGGGTGCCCGGGGCTGTGGAGCAGGACATCATCCGGAGCCTTCAGCTCCTGCCGGGGATTCAGGCCGCGTCGGATGTCTCGAGCGGCCTATACATCCGGGGCGGCGGACCCGACCAGACCCTGATCCTGCTCGATCAGATTCCCCTCTACAATCCGACCCATGCCTTCGGATTCCTCTCTACCTTCAATCCGGACGCGATCAAGGACGTGACCCTCTACAAGGGGGCGTATCCCTCCCAGTACGGCGGTCGATTGGGATCGGTGCTCGACGTGTCGAATCGCGACGGGAATCGCAATCAGTTCCATGGCCAGGGCGGGATGAGCGTGATCGCCGGAAAGATGACTCTCGAGGGCCCGGTCCGGAACGGCTCATGGATCGCCTCGGCGCGCCGTACCTATCTCGATCCGATGCTCGATGCCGTGCGGACCGAGGAGAACGAGATTCCCGACTACTACTTCTACGATCTGAACGCGCGGGTGAACCAGAGCTACGGCACTTCCGACAATGTGATCTTGAGTGGATACCGCGGACGGGACGATCTCTACCTGGCGCTCGACGAAGGGAGCTTCGTCGATATCAACTGGGGCAACATGGCCGGCACGGCGAAGTGGACCCATCTCTTCGCCCCGGGCGTCTTCGGAAACTTCCTCGTCGCGGCCAGCGAGTACGAGAGCATCACCGAGGTCAGCTTCTTCGAAACGCCCATCACCTTCTCCAACCGACTGCTCGATGTGAGCGCCAAGGCCGACATCGACTGGCGCCTGGGCAGGGATCACGAACTGAGCGCCGGTTTGCTCGGCTCCCACTACGACTTCTCGTTCAAGTCCCGGTTCAACGGCGTTGATCAGCCCGGTCTAGATGAGCGGCCGAACGCTCTGTCCGCCTACGTTCAGGATCAGTGGGCCTTCGATCCGGTCACCACGCTGCGTCCCGGGCTGAGAGTCGAGCTGTTCGGTTCTGGGGGCGTCAGCGTGGAGCCACGCCTCTCGTTCTCACGTCTGGTGAGCGACAAGGTGCGGATCAAGGCGGGAGGAGGGCGATACACGCAGCACCTCCAGTTGGTCACGACGGAGGGATTCAGCGGCGGCGACCTCTGGGTTCCGACCGACGACTCCGCGGAGCCGGGGAACTCCTGGCAGGCGGTGGCCGGAGCGGAGTGGGAGCCGTCCCTCAAGCACTCGCTCTCGATCGAGACGTACTACACCCGGATGCGAAACCTGGTCCAGATCGATGGGACCACCTCCGCCGATGCTGCCGGGCGCACGACCGAGGACCTGTTCTTCACCGGGGGAAAAGGGTGGGCCTCGGGGGTCGAGCTTTTCGCGCAGCAGCGAACTGGTCCGGTCACCGGGTGGATCGGTTACACCCTGGGATTCAGTCGAAGGAAGTGGGATGAAGTGAACCGCGGGAAGGTGTTTCCCCGAAGTACGACCGGCGGCACGACGTCAAGGTGGTGCTCGACTACAAGCGGGAGAAGTGGAGCTATGGCCTGAACTTCATCCTGGCAACAGGGCAGGCCTTCACCCCCGCGGGTGCACGCTACACCGTGACGAACCCCGGATCAGGGGAACTTCCGGACGATGGTCTGATTTTGCCGGCCGAGAAGAATAGCGCCCGCCTGCTTCCCTTTCATCGCATGGACGTGAGCGTCACCCGACACGGGTCGCTCTTCGGGGCGAAGGCGGAGTACTTCCTCCAGATCTTCAATCTCTACAATCGTCGCAACGAGTGGTTCGTGCAGTACGACACGACCGACCCGGAGACCAAGCCGGAAGTGACCTACCAGTTGCCGGTCATTCCTACCGTGGGGGTGAACTTTGAATTCTAGGAAGACGTCAGTCCGCCGGTTCGCCTCGGGGTTATGTGCCGCATTGGCTCTCATGGCCGGCTGCTCGACCCAACGGGATGATGACGAACTGTTCGCTCCGGATGAAGTCGGGGTGATCGTGGTCGATGCGCGTCTGCTCGTCGATCGGGAGATGTCCGACGTTCGCCTCCGCCTCACCCAGCCACCGGGGCGGATCTACGACGAGGAGGAGGCGGCGCTCCGGGGCGCGGTGGTTACGATCTCGTCGGACACCACGATCACCTTCCGGGAGGTGGCGCCCGGCCGCTACCAGCCGGACTTTGTTCTCGAACGCCAGGTCATTCTTCCCAACACGCGATACGATTTGTATGTCGCTGCCCCCGACGGCCGAGTCGTCACCGCGACCACGACCACACCTGACCGGTTCTCGGTGCGGGAGTGGTTGCGGATCGACCTCGACACGGGTCAGGTGATCGACACCTTGGCGACCTCGGCCGAATCGCCTCCTCCGGAGGCGGTCTACCAAGCGAACCGGTTCGTCTACCAAGATGGGCTGATCGAGGCGCGTTTCGAGCGCGTCAACTGCGCCGCCTATCAGGTGGCGCTCAAGAGTCTGGATGAGGGATCTCCGCTGGTGATCGATGCCGACTTTCTGAGCGATGAGGAGATCGCCGAGCTGACCAGAGATGCGACCTCTCCGCCGTTCGACGCTCGCGAGGGGAGTATTCGGCTCCCTTGGTTCGCGGTCTTCTTCGAAGGGAGGCATCGTTTCCTCACCTATGCGATCGACCGCAACTGGTACGACCTGATCCGGACGACACCAGAATTCGGCGGAACGGGAGGGGGATTCGGGGGCAACGCGGGCGACAATTTCGAGCGGCCGATCTTCCACGTCGAGGGAGGGATCGGGCTGTTCGGCTCCGGATCGATGGACGAAGCCGGCTTCTACGTTCTGCCCAAGCCGTGACCTTCGACCCGGGACCAGCGGCCGTGCCCCGGGGGGGAAACGTTCGGAGGAGCGCTTGCAGATAACTACCAGATCGGTCAGCGGGGCGGATATCGATGTCATCGCGGCGTTCATTGCCGCGCGCAATCGACGGCCGGAGCAACGTTGTCTCCACGCCGGCGATGTGTCCGAGGACGTTCGTGCTGCCCTCCTCGAGTTCGACCCATCGTTCGCCGCAACCTTCACGGTCGCTGTCGCGATGGGAGAGAAGAGTGGCGATCAACTGCACGACGGACGGCTTCTCGGCGTCGTGGGCGGAGACCTTCAGCTTGCCATCTCGCGCGCCTGGCTTTGGGGGCCGTGGGTCGATGACGGCTTCTGGAACGTGGTTGCGGCCCCGCTCCTCGATCGCTTCCTCTGGTTCGTGCGTGAACTCGATCAGGTGAAGGCATTCGTTGACCTTGCGGCTGTCCGGGGCGCACAGCTTTTGCGGGCCCGCGGATTTGCTGACGAAACGATGATCCACGTCTATTTGGCCAAGCCTCGCGACTCGGCGGCGGCCACTCCTCACGCATCGACGGACCGGCCGGATCTCCGCGTCGCGGGCTTGGAATCATCGCAGGAGGCTCACTTCCGCGCGATGCACGATCTGATATTCGACCAGCAGACACCGGGGGAGGAGTTGCTTCGTGAGCGGAGCAGCGACCGCCCGATCTTTGCCGCCACCCGATCGGGAGCGCTCGTGGGCTACGTGGCCGCCTCCGTCCAGGCCGGCCCGCTCGAGGGCTTCGTCGAGTATCTCGGCGTGGACCCCTCCGCGCGAGGGCTGGGGATCGGTCGCATGCTGCTCGAGAGAGCACTGCATTGGGCGTTCGACGAGCGTGGGCTTCCGCAGGTCGGGCTGACGGTGAGTGACCAGAACGCCAATGCGCGTGGGCTCTACGAGAGCGTGGGATTCTCGCTGGAGTACACCGGCCTCGGATTCCGCCGGCATCGTGAGGCTCTACTCACCTAACGGACGACGACGAGCCGGGACTGCGCGATCGAGGTGGCGGACCACGCCCTCAGATAGTAGATGCCCGACGGCATGCCGGCGGTCTGTGCCTCGATCCGATGGGTGCCAGTTTCGAGATGGGCCTGGAGGAGATCGCGGACGCGCACACCTCCCGCGTTGAAGAGACTGATGCGCACCGCCTGCGGAGCGAGCACGCGGAGCTCCCCTTCCATCCGTTGGCTCGCGGGCGTCAGCACGCGCGTGATCTCGATTTCATGACGATTGCCGACCCCGTGGTCGACGCTGACAGTCCCGTCCCCGAGCACGAGAAACTGGAGGTAGTCGGCCAGTTCCTGCGCTTCCCACTCTCCGCAGGGCGGTCCGGATGCCATGTTCAAGCCATCTGGTTCCCCGTCGAAGAGCGAACTCGGCGGTCCGGCGCTGAGTTCCTCGTGTCCGAACCAGAGGGCGCTCACCGAGGAGATCGGCGGATCGACCGGGTAGACCACCAATCGCGTTTCACCTGGATCGAGGAGTTCGGTCGTGGTTTCGAGCTGCCAGAGCATGCCCCCCGGGACGCCCGCCTCGTCGTCGGCGATGAAGATGCGCACGTTCTTCTCCGCCGCCGTCGCACCGTAGTTGAACCAGAGAACACCGACTCCATTCACCGGCGTGGGTGCGCTAGCACAGCGACTGGCCTCGCACCGCCGCTGGGCGAACTCCCAGAGGTAGTAGGTCGGCAGGTTCCACACCGCGCCGCAGGTGTCCGGGCCCTCGCCTGGATGCTGTGCGAGGAACCGATCCGCCTCGTAGGCGCGGATCGCTCCCTCCGGTGCCGCGGTGGCTTCATGAGGTACCAGCGCCGTGATCGAGGCCAGGAGCGCGAAGAGGCCAAGCGTGAGCGGCACGAAGCGTGAACGAGGCATACGAACCCCCTGTGGGGACCCGCGGAAGCGCCGGGGAGTCGCGCCGCGAGCACGATTTCAACAGGAAGTCCGTCCCACCGCAAGCCCCGAAAGCCAGCGGGAGAGCGGATTCAGAGCCCGGGGCGAGGACACGGCTAGAGGGACCGCAGGAATCGGACCAACGCGTCGCGATCCGCTTTGGGCAACCGCTTTACCCGCTGGGCGGACGAGTCTGCCTCCCCGCCGTGCCACAGGATCGCCTCCATGTGGCCGCGGGCGCGACCGTCGTGCAGCAACTCGAGATGGCCGTTCACCGTCTCGAGCAGTCCGATCCCCCACAAGGGCGGGGTCCTCCACTCGCGTCCATCTGCCTCGAAGTCGGGGCGGTTGTCGGCCAGGTCGCTCCCCATGTCATGGAGCAGCAGATCGGTGTAGGGACGGATCGTCTGTCCAGAGAGTCCGGGAATCTCCGGGTGTTCTGCAGTTTGAAGTTCCCGAACGTGGCAGTGCGCGCACCCGACCTGATCAAAGAGCGTGCTTCCTCGCTGCACCATCGGGTCGTTGAGACCGCGACGCGCCGGAACGCCGAGCGACTGCACGTAGAAGGTCGCCTCGTCCACAGTTTGGGCCTCGATCTCCGGATCATCGGACAGGGAGTCGGCGTACTCCTGCTGCCCCGCGGTCGCTTCCTCCGGGAAGATTGGCGAGGTCACCCCCATGTCCTCCTGGAATGCGTGAGCCGTCTGCTGACGGAGCGTCGGTTCATTCGCTTTCCAGCCGAACCGCCCGATTGCAGTGCCACCCCGATCACGACTCCACACCCAGTTCACTCGACCCGAGATACCGTCGACCTCCGGGCGCCCCGCGAACTCGAGCAGGGTCTGATCCGAGATCGCTTCAAGTAGCCCCAGCCCGAAAACCGGAGGGGCGACGCGAGGGGAAATCATGAAACTGGTTGGTAGGGCTCGCCCGGTTGTCTCGATTTCGTAGACCGGGTTGCGCAGCGAGTAGGCCTCTCCGTCCGGGAGGTGACCGGGTCGCTCCTCGTAGCTCACCTGGAGGACAACCTCCGGCCGCATCCCGACGATCGCCTGCTCCTGGAGTTGCCCTCCAAAGCCCGGAGCCGGGAGCGGTGCCCCGGTCCTCGCATCCCTCCCCGGAACACTGATCCTCACCAGTCTGGAGTTCCGAGCTCGCCCGTTTCGCGCGTGGCACGACTCACAGGATGGTTCGTTGTATGCCGGTCCCAGACCGCTGTTCACCGCTGCCGGAGCAGTCACATAGACCGCCTCGAACGCCACATCTCCGGTGAGATGACGGGCGAGTTGCTGTGCATCGAGATTCGCCGCCGGTAGCGTATAGGCCAGGCTCGTCTCGCTAAACACCGTGGTCGATCCACCAGACAGGGCGAGCGGGTCGACCTCTGGTCCTGGGTTGGTCGTCGAATCCTCGCCGCAACCCGCCACAGAACCGATCAACAGGGTCAGACCAATCGCTCCGATCGTGCGGCTGATTCCCGATCGCCTCGAGATTCTCCGGAGCCTCATTGAATGAGCTCCCCGTTTAGCGCGCGCACCTCACCATCCAAGGTGTCGAGCAGCGCCCGGACGGCCGACTGGGCGGCGATGATCGCGTCGGGTGCCTCGAAGATGGCGGAGGTGAAGGGTGGGGGAATCGCGCCGATGGCATCGACCGCTGCCTGAATCTCCAGCTGCACTCTGGTGTCCAGCGCGGGGTCGACCCAACGGACAAAGCTGTCGTAGCCCACGCCGAGTACGCCGTCGCGGTCGCCCAGGTAGAGATGCTGGATGCTGCGGATGTTGTCCTGGAAGTCGAGAATCGAGTTCCGGCTGAATCGCGACTCCTCCAACGTTACGTCCTGAGCGGAGAAGGGGTCGGCGATCTTTCCATTCGCGACCTCATCCGCAATCGCGACCATCCCCTCCAGTAGTTCCTGCATGGAAGAGAGCTGGCTGCCGTAGCGCGGATTCTGGGGACCGGTTTCGATCAAGAGCCGCCCGAAGTCATCCCCGGATGGATCCCACGCTGCGGCTAGCTCGCCGGTCTTGCGTTCCAGATTCGCAGCACAGGCGACCAGGTAGGCAAGCTCCCGCTCGGTGAGATCATCCACGGTCTTCGCTCCGTCGGAGCCGAAGAGCAGGTACTCTATGGTGTGGAACCCCTTGAGCTCGTCGGAGAGCTGGTCGACCACCGGTTCGGTGAGCGGCGTGTCGCTCTCGAGCACGGCGTCCAAGTCGACGTCGTTCACCGGCCAGCTGTCGATGGCCGGATCAATGCCATGGTCGGAAACCGGTCCGAAGAGGAACCCCTCCGATTGCTCCCAGGGACGCCGCGCAGCGCGCCAGGCGGCCTGCGTGAGATCGAGCGCCGCTTCGCTTCGTGAAGCGGCGAGATCCTCCGTCGCGTCGTGCAATGTCCGCGCGGCCTGCGCGAGGTCTGAGTAGGTGCTCCAGATCACCCCGCGGGTCGCCCGTTCGAGAATTGGCCTTGCATCATAGATCGCACCCGGGGGTTGCTCGCCGTCGTCACTGCTGCACGCGGAGAGCATGGCTAGAGCAAGCGCCGAGAGGATGGCTCCAATGCGGGCACCCGAGTTGCGGGTGGTCGACGTTCCTTCGATCATGTTCGTGTCCTCCTGTGTCGGGCTAGAACTCCACCCCGAAGCCGGTGGAGATGGTCGTTTCCCGGTTGCGTTCCTTGATGCCGAGCTCGCGCCTCGAGTACTCGGCCTTCAGCGTTGTGCGGGCCAGGGCGCGCCAGTTGATGCCTGTTGTCCAGGAGGTGCGATCCCAGCGGGGCACATCGATCACCAGTCCCTCGACGGCCTGCATTGAGTCGTACGACTCGTGGCGCAGGAAGAGATCGAGAGGGTGGCTCGGAGACGGTACGATCCCCGAGAGGTGCAGGCCTACCTCCCCGACGATCGCGCGTGCCTCGGCTCCGACTGGTGTGCGCTTGACGTTGAGGTTGTTCGACAGGTTGCGGTTCGCGCGCGTCACTTGGTCGCTGTTACTCAGATCCCCGCTGAGGTACATGGCGCGGGCAGTGACTGGACCGGTGGAGAGCTCTGCATGGAGCTCCTTGATCGTTACGATGGCGTCATGTTCGAGATCCAGCTTCGGGCGATTGGCTGCGCTGTCACCACGGTAGAGTGACCCCGAGACGGTCAAATCCGACCGAGGGTGCAGGTGTACGGCCAGGCAGAGCGCGAGTGCGTCGGCGTTGACCTGCTCAAAACGGGTCTGGTACCCAGAGGCAACCCAACGGGCAGAACTGAACCCGGAGGAGTCCAGGCCGTTCACGACTGCGGCGGACACCCTCGCCAAGGTGCCGCGTTGCAGCTCGACCTGGAGTCCGTTCTCGTACCAGTTGACCGGGATGACCGCGGCCTCCGCCTGGCTCCTGGTGGTCGTGAAGTACTCCGATGGCTCGTCGTGAGTGGCGGCGAGCCCAACCGGGAGTTTGAACCGCCCGATCTTGAGGGTCGCCCAGTCCGAGGGAGCGTATCGCAGATGCAGCTGCTCGAGGACGACCTCGCCGCCCTTCTCCACCTCGGTCTCGAACTCGCCGAACTCCTCGAACCGGTCGAACTCCATGGTGGCGCCGGTTCCGCCGTGCTCGAACTCGATCTCTGCCTCGAGCTCGATTCCGTCGTCCAATGACCAGCTCGGGTACAGAGTGAGACGCTCGAGGTCGATCGCGTTCCGGCGCTCAGGGTCGGTATCCCAGTCAAAGGCGAAGTAGTTGGCCGTCGCGTACCCGTGCAATCGGAACGCGGCGTCCTGGCCATCGGTGTCGTCGGCCCATGCCAGGGCCGCGTGAAGAAGGAGCAGCGCCGATGTAGTCACCCGCCAGGTTCGTTGTTTCGCGTCCGGCGTCATGTGTATCCTTTCGCGCTATATTGATATTGAGACCGTATATCAACAAAGATGCAGAGTAAACGCGGCCCGGCGGTCCGCGCAAGATGATTTTCGGGGGGGAGATCCGGGCGAGACCCCGCCCGCTGGCACCGGCCGTCCAACGAAAAGGGCGGGGCAAACGCCCCGCCCTTCGAGTCTTCGGCTGAAGATCGGCGCCCGTCGCGCCTAGATGTGACGCATCCAGCCCCAGCGATCGACCTGCCGGCCAAACTGAATGTCGGTCAGAGTTTTGTAGTACTCCTTGGCCACCGGGCCCACCTGGCCACCCTGGATCGAGTACTCGGCTCCTTCCCAATGGAGGGCGCCGACCGGCGTAATCACGGCGGCGGTGCCGATGCCGAACGCCTCGGTCACGCGCCCGGTCCGAATCCCGTCGATCAGTTCGTCGATCGCGAGGCGCTGCTCCAGACCGCCGTCCCCGCGTTCCCGGGCCAGGGTGAGTACTGCATCCCGCGTGATGCCGGGTAGGATCGAGCCGAGCAGCGGAGAAGTGACGATCTTTCCCTCGATCACGAAGGCGATGTTCATGGCGCCGATCTCTTCGACGTAGCGATGTTCGTGGGCATCGAGCCATAGCACCTGCTCGTAGCCCTTCTCTTTCGCGATCGACTGCGCAAAGAGCGACCCAGCGTAGTTGCCGCCGGTCTTGGCCGCCCCGGTCCCGCCGTCAGCGGCGCGGACATACTTGCCCTCGACCCACACGCGGATCGGTGAGAACCCGTTCGGGAAATACGGCCCGACCGGCGAAAGAATCACATAGTAGAGATACTCGTTCGCCGCGCGCACACCGAGCGTCGGCTCGATCCCGATCAGCGTCGGGCGGATGTACAGAGTGGACGGATCTTCCGGAACCCAATCGGCACACTGCCGCACCAGAGCCAACACCGCATCTAGCTGCACATCGGAAGGAATCTCCGGCATGCACATACGGGTGGCGGAACGGTTCAGACGGACCGCATTCTGGTCCGGCCGAAACAGCGCAATGCGGCCGTCGGCCCAGCGGTAGGCCTTGTGGCCTTCAAAAATTTCCTGGCCGTAGTGCAGCACCTTTGCCGCGGGATCGAGCTGCAAGGGGCCGTAGGGAACGATCTCGGCCTCGTGCCAGCCGAGCTCCTCGGTCCATCGCATGCGAAACATCTTGTCCGCGAAGTACTTTCCGAAACCGAGCAGCGCGGGTAGTTTGCGCGGAGCGGTATCGACGGGCTTCTCGGGAGCGGTCCGAACGCCGATTTCCATAGGAGAACCCTTTCTAGTTCAGAGCGCCGGAGCGATGATCCGGTTGCCCAAACGCGTGGCGGGGGGCCCCGAAACGTGGCCCGTGATCATCATGCCCTGCGGGGGCGGCGGATTCAAGGCTTCGCTCGACCGAACCCCAGTTGAGGGCGGCATTTGCGGCGTAGCCCCCATGGTGGCCGGCTTGCGCCATCGCCGCGCGTGGCCGCGCCGCGCCGGGGAGGGCGCCCGCGGGTGGTGTCGCCCGAGCACCGGCGAGAATTCGGGAGACCAATTGGCCTACATCAGCAAGCGACTCGTTCTCGACAGCGCGCTTCCCCAGAGGCTCGACCACGTCGTGCAGGAGCTGACGCAACTCTCGCGGCGAGAGATCAAGGGCCTGCTTGATCACGAAACCGTCTCCCTGAACGGCGAGGCCTGCACGCAAGGGCAGGTGCGTGTTGCCCCGGGGGACACGGTGGAGGTGACCTACGATCCGCATACCCGGTACCACGAGCGGCCGCGATCCGCGGAACGGGGAGCCAATTTCCGCCGAGTGTTCGAGGACGAAGCACTGATCGTGGTGGATAAGGCAGCGATGGTCCTGACGCAGCCGACGGAACGGCACGAGTCGAACACCCTGGTCGATCTGGTGGGTCGCTACCTCGCCCGTAGTGGCGGGCGACACCGGCCCCTCCTGGTGCATCGACTCGACCGCGAAACATCCGGCTTGCTGGTCTTGGCGAAAAGCCCGCGGGCGGCGGAAGGACTCGAGCGCCAGTTCCGCGCGCATACTGCCGAGCGCGAGTACCTCGCGATCCTGGCGGGAAACATGGAGCGAGGGGAGGGCACGATCGAGTCGATGCTTGCGACGAATCTGGCGCTGACGCGATTCTCGACCGAGGACGAGAGTCTGGGAGAGCGTGCCGTCACCCACTTCAAGGTACGTGGACGGAAGCACGGAGCGACCACGGTGCGAGTGCGGCTCGAGACGGGAAGGCGAAACCAGATTCGGGTTCACTTCGCCGAAGCGGGCCATCCGGTGCTGGGAGATCGACGCTATCGCCCTGAGATCGCGCGCCATTCGCTTTGGTCCCACGCGCGTCTCGCGCTCCATGCCGCGGTTCTGGGGTTGGCGCACCCTTTGACCGGGCAACCGCTGCGGTGGGAAGCTGCGGCACCTGCGGCCTTCCGGCCCTTCTTGTAGGGTTGGGCGCGACCTAGGCCGCGCGACCGGAAGCCCCGGTGGCACCTACCGGACCCAGTTCGGGGACGGTGTCCCCCACGTCAGACAGAAAGAGCAAGGCGTCATTTCGATCGAACTCCGTCAGGAGGTCGCCCGACTCGTGCAGCGCGATCAGCGCATCGACGACTGCAGGATCGAAGCGCGTACCCGCCTCGCGCCGCAGCTCCGAGTAGGCCTGCTCCGGCTCGAGGCCGGCACGGTAGGGGCGATCCGAGGTCATGGCATCGAGCGCCGAGACGGCGGCCAGGATCCGGCTACCGAGCGGAATTCCTTCTCCGCGCAGACCGGCGGGAAATCCCTCACCGTTCCATCGTTCGTTGAGGGCGCCGATGAGGAACGATGCCCCGCGAAGGAACGGAAGATCGGCCAGGAGCCGAGCGCTGATCGAGGCGTGGGTGACCATCCGGCTCCGTTCGTCGGAGTTTAGCGGCCCCGCCTTCCGTGAGGTCTCGTGCAGGACGAGTCGCTTCCCCAGATCCTGGAGGAGCGCCGCGAGCTCCAGGTCCATCAGCTCCGGCTCGGACAGCGCGAAGTGGCGGCCAACGCGTCGTGCGTACTTGGAGCAGTGGTAGGCGCGACCGTGG
Organism: Candidatus Eiseniibacteriota bacterium; assembly: GCA_016712505.1. Classification (GTDB taxonomy): domain Bacteria; phylum Eisenbacteria; class RBG-16-71-46; order CAIMUX01; family CAIMUX01; genus JADJQY01. Next base: position 388,774 of record JADJQY010000001.1, read on the forward strand.
GTGAACGGATCGCCGGCGTCCATTGCCGAGGTCAGTAGCTGGACGAAACGAAGCAAGGACTGATCAGTGACTTCCGGCACAAGTAGATCCTCCTTTGTAGGTTTCGGCCGCCGCCCGGAGATCATTGACGCTAATGCACGTCAAGTTACGTGGACGCCCTTCCGACCACTTCTGTATCCCCTGAATACCTGCGAAGGCGATCCAAGATTGGACTTTCAATGCTGCGACTGACGGTGAGTCAACCGGGGCGGGAAGCCCGCCAGGTCACATTCCACGGGGAACCGGGCACGGTGGGTGGTTCCACCGAAAACCAGTTGGTGCTCGACGATGAGGCGGTGTCGGGGCGGCACGGACGGTTCGAACGTCGCGGTCGCCACCTGGTCTACTGCGACGTTGGCAGCACGAATGGGTCGATCGTTCACCGGGCCGGAAAGGCGCTCGCGCTGACCGGGCGACAGGTCCGGGGCCAGATCCTGGCCGTGGGCGATTGGGTCAAGATGGGCTCCGTCACCGTGCAGGTGGAGTCAAATGACCCACTCCTTTGTGCAGCCGACCCGCAGGTGGTCGAATCGCGGTCGCTGGATGCGCTGGCGGTCGACGATGGCCACAGTCTTCGCAGCATCGATCTCCGCCAGACCGAGAGGATCCTCGCCCTGATCGGCGACGCGAAAGCGGCTCTCGGGTCGTTCGATCGCCTCACTCAGACCATCAGGGATCACCTGGTGCGCTTCTTTCCCCAGGCGACCCACGTCTCGATCGTGGTTCGAGATCCCGTGACAGGGAGCCTCCGCGTGGTCTATCACGACGGAAAAGGGGGAGAAGGAAGCGGTTTCCGCATCAGCCACACGATGGTCAATCGCGTCATGCGGGACCAGGTCGGGGTGCTACTGGCCGAAGGCGGAAAGCAGATGCACGGCGCGCAGAGCATCGTATCCGCGGGAATCGAGACTGCCATCTGCGCCCCTCTCCGGAACGTGAACGGTACGTTCGGAGCACTGCAGCTCGATGTGCGTGGGACCCGAGGGGCCGTCTTCAGCGGGGCCGAGCTGTCGCTCTTGCTTACCCTCTCCGACTTCATTGCGCTCTTGCTCGACGACGCGCGACAGCACGAAAACTCCGCGCGGGGCTTTCTCGTGGCGCTCGATCGCCTCTTGCGGGAACGAGCTGCGGCCGAGCCGGCGCAGGTTGCGACCGCCCGTCGTGCGGCATCGTTGAGTACCGCCATCGCCCGGACCTTGCGCCTCTCGGTGCAGGAACAGGATCTCGTCCACTCCGCTGCGCTGCTGCTCGCCTGGCCGGCCCCGGAACGTCCGTCGCTGGTCTTGCCGGACGCCTTCGCCGAGGCGCCCTTCATCGCGATCTGTCGCGATGAGTCGGTGGACGGAAGCGGCCCGTTAGGCCTCACCCTGGAGCAGCTGCCGATCGGCGGGAGGATTCTCTCCCTCGTCTGGGGACTGCTCGAGGCGATCGCGGAGCGGGAGCACTCGCTCCCTTCCGGCGAGGACCGAGCGATCGATCTGGCCGGCGTGCTGACGGAACTCGTGCAGGGGAGGGACCAGAGGTGGGACGGAGCATGCCTCGACGCCCTCTCCGCTCTCACTCAGGACCTCGATCGACTGATCGACCGCACGCGCTACGAACTGGCAGCCTAGCAACATGCCAGGAGTGCTCGCGAGAAGACCTACGGGAGCCGATCTCGAGACCCTCTAGGCTGCCTTCTCCCCGCCCTGAACTCTCCCCTTCTCGATCGCGAACTCCTGTGCGGTTTCCGGGGAGATCTTCCCGGCCTGCAGCAGCTCCTGGAGCTGTCCGTCCATCGACAGCATGCCGATTCGGCGTCCGCTCTGGAGGATCGAGGTAAGCTGGTGCGTCTTGCCGCTGCGGATGAGCGTTCCTGCGGCCGGGGTGTTGATCAGGATCTCACGCACCGCGACCCTGGCGTCCCCGGCGGCGGTGGGCACGAGCTGTTGCGAGACCACCATTCGTAGGTTCTCCGCGAGCATCGCCCGGACCAGATCCTGGCGTTCGGTCGGGAATACATTCACGATGCGATCGATGGTGCGAACCGCGCCGTTGGTATGCAGCGTGCCGAACACCTGAACCCCCGTTTCGGCTGCAGTCAGCGCGAGACTCATCGTCTCCAGGTCGCGCATCTCGCCCACCAGAATGACATCAGGATCCTCGTGCATGGCGTTCCGCAGCGCCTCCGCGAACGATGGGGCGTGGACTCCCACCTCTCGCTGGGTGATGACGCACTGTTTCCTCTGGTGGCGAAACTCGATTGGATCCTCGATGGTCAGGATATGTCCACGCCGGGTCGCATTGATCGAGTCGATCATGGCTGCGAGGGTGGTGGACTTGCCCGACCCGGTCGGGCCGGTGACTACGGTCAGCCCGCTCGGTTGACGAATGAGCGAGGCAACCACCGGGGGCAGGCCGAGGTCCTCGAGCGAGGCGAGCTTGGCCGAGATCCAGCGGAAAGCGGCGGCGGGACCGCGCGCCTGCTGGTAGATGTTCACCCGAAATCGACCCAGTTCTTCGGTCTCGTAGGCCAGGTCGACCGCGTGATCCCTCTCCAGCAGTTGCCGCTGTCGATCGTTCAAGATCTCGTTGAGCATGCGCTGCAATTCTTCCGCCTCGAGCACGCGAAAGTGCACGCTCTGGATGTCGCCGTGAATCCGGAGTCGCGGCGGGTGACAGGACACGAGGTGGAGGTCGGAACCACGCTGCTTGACCAGCAGCTCCAGAAACGCGTCTATGCGGACGCCCATCAGGCCTCCATCAGGGGGTCGAGTTCACTCGCCTCGCGCACGTAGGGTCTGAATTCCGCCTTGTTCCGCGCGATGAGGTAGGCCTGCGTAGGATCGATCTCTTCCGCGCGGACCAGGGCGAGCAGCGCCTGGTCCATCAGTTGCATCCCGAGTCGACGTCCGGTAGCCATGACCGAGGAGATCTGATGCGTGCGCCCCTCGCGAATGTGTTGCCCGATCGCGGGGTTGACCACCAGGATCTCGACTGCCGCCCGTCGCCCTCGACCATCCGCCGCGCGCACCAGCTCCTGGTAGAGGACGCAGCGCAGGGTCTCGGCCAAGGTCAGCCGGACCTGCTGGTGGGCCGACTGTGGGAAGGCATCGAGAATCCGGTCGATCGCCTGGGCCGCGCCGCGGGTGTGGAGCGTTGCCAGGACCAGGTGGCCGGTCTCGCTCGCTTCCAGGGCGAGACGGATCGTCTCTTCGTCGTTCATCTCGGCGACCACGATGACATCCGGGTCCTGTCGCAGCGCGGAGCGCAGGCCGTCGGAGAACGAGTTGCAGTGGGTTCCGATCTCCCGCTGGATCACCAGTGCCTGCTGGCTCTCGTGCATGAACTCGAGGGGTTCTTCCAGGGTCAGCACCGTTACCCGGTGGCGTCGGTTGATCTCGTCCACGATCCCCGCCAGCGTGGAAGACTTTCCGGTTCCGGAGGCGCCGGTGATGAGGACGAGTCCTGAGGGGATGTCCGCGAGCGAAGCCACGAAGGGCGGGAGCCCGAGGCGCTCGAGCGGTACGACTTGATCAGGAATGACGCGGCAGACCGCGGCGGGGCCGGAAAGCTGACTCAGCACGCTGATCCGAAATCGCCCCAATCCGGGAACGGCATAGGAGATGTCGATCGCGCCGCGGGTCTTGAAGATCCGTTTGTGCGATTCTTCCATCACCTCGGCGAGCATCGACCGCATTTCGTCCCGCTCCAGGGCGCGAAACTGAACCGCGGTCAGCTCGCCGTCGACCCGGACCAGCGGCGGCAGGCCGACCGTGAAGTGGATGTCCGAGCAGCCCTGCTGGCGCCCTAGCTCAAGGAAGGCATCGATCCGCGCCATATCAGGCCGCTCTCCGTTCGAGTCGCTCCAGGATTTCTCCCACGGTCTGCGGACGCTCCGCCGGATCCTTGCGCAGACTGGTTTCGATCAACCACTCGAGGTCGTCCGGAACATCCGGCAGGACGTCGCGAAGGCACGGAGGCGGTTCCGTGAGATGCATCATCAGGACGTTGACCGGGTTGTCGGAGGCAAAGGGAGGAGAGCCGCTGAGACACTCGAAGAGAAGCGCGCCCAGGGCGTAGATGTCGGTGCGGAGATCGATATCCGTTCCCCGAATCTGCTCCGGTGCCATGTATTGCGGGGTACCGACCAGGATCCCGCTCTTGGTCACCCGGCTCTGGTTGCCGCCCGAAGCGGCGGCCAGGCCGAAGTCCACGATCTTGATCCGTTCCTCGGGGCCGATCAGGATGTTCGGCGGCTTGATATCGCGATGAACGATGCCGGAGTCGTGAGCCGCCTTGAGTCCCTGACAGATCTGGATGGTGAAGCGGCGCACCCGATCCGGATCGAGGCAGCGCGCGCGGTCGAGGATCGTTCCCAGGTCGTCGCTCGGGAAGTACTCCATCGAGATGGCATGCCCCGGATTCAGTTCGAGGATGTCGTACAGCCGGATCACGTTCGGATGAACGATGCGGCGATTGAACTTCAATTCGTGAATGAATCTCCGGATCATCGATTCGTCGAGGGAAATCTGCGGGCTGAGGATCTTGAGGATGATCTCCTCGCTGACCGAGCGATCGAGCACGAGGTAGACGTACCCGAACCCGCCCTCGCCGATCTTCCGTCGAATCTCGTAGCGATCGAGGAGCACGGTTCCGACCGGAAGTTTCGGGAAGTCCGTGATCTGGATCTTCTCGCTGTCGCCGGAGACTGCCCGCTCCCCGCTGACCGGCCTCGATCCCACTGGCTCCGCGGGTCGCGGCAGTGGCTCTGGCGCGCCAGCCTCGCCCTTCGCTCCAACTCCTAGTTCGGGCAGGAGCGGTTCGATCCGGGTTGCCCCCGCCGCCTGGAAGATCCCGGTCCGGCGTGATTCGTTCCCTCGAACGCTGCCTGGCGCACCCTCGGCTTCGGTCTGCTCCCCGGGACTCTTCACCGATCGGCCCCACTCGGAAGCATCGCCCCCCTGGCTCAGCACCCGCGCCGCGCCCTTTCGTACTTCACTGTCGCTGGAAGTGCGGGAGAGTTCGCGCAGCGCCTTCCGCGCCAGATCCACCACCGCACCCGCCGGGTGGGTGAGGCAATCGATGAGCGCCTGCAAGGCGGCCTCGTCGCCGATCTGTACCAGTGCCTTGGTCACGATCGAGGCGAGTTGCGCGTCGGCCCGTAACTGCTGGAGGAGGTGCAACCGCGCGGGTGTCCGCGCTCTTCCCCAAGGCGTCCACTGCGCGCTCGCGCACCCACCAATCGCCGTCGTTCAGCGCCTCGACCAGTGCCGGGACGGAGCGTTCGCTTGGAATCGCATTCAGGATTTCGACCGCGTAGCGCCGCACGAAGACGTCTTCGCTCCGCACGAGCTTGAGGATGGCGTCCACCACCCGGTCGCCTCCCAGGGCGCCCAGCGCATCGGCGGCGCGGACGCGCACCCACCAGTCCTCATCTTGCAGAGACTGCACCAAGTCTTCGATCGCCTCCGGTGTCGCCACTTCATTCAGCACCTCGACCGCCGCGCGGCGCGCGAACTCCGACTCGTCCTTGAGAACTTGAACCAGGTGTTTCACCGCGCCGGGATCGCCGATGGCCACGAGTGCCCCGATCGCGGCCCCGGCGGTCTGAAGATCGGCGTCCCGCAGGGCGTGACAGAGGGGTTGTAGTTGGTCGTGCGCCTTGAGGCCGCCGAGTGCCTCCGCCGCGGCGCGACGCACGCCGGGTTCGGTATCCTTGAGGCGTGCCGCGAGCGCCGCGGTGATGCCCTCTCCCTCTGAGCCCTTCAGATAGCGAAGTGCCTGGATCCGCATCCAGGCATCCGGCAGGTCGAGTACCGCGAGGGCGAGCTGCACGGCCTGGGGTTCTCTTCGCATTTCGAGGATGGCGAGTAACAAGCGGATCCGTTCCCGGTTCGGCTCACGCAGCAGGACGCGCACGGCATCCCAGCGCAGCCCGCCCGCCCGCGTACGAAGCACCCGCTCCAGGCGCGGGCGCACCGAGCTGTGGTGTTCGAACAGCGCGAAGAGGATCTGGGGATCATAGGCCGTCGAGGTCCCCAGGCATCGTTCGAGGAAGTCGGCCGCGGGGCCCTCGCTTGCCGCCATCACCTCGACCGCACGGCCGAGGTTGGAGGTGGTGAGGAGCGGGCCGATCGTTTCGAGTAGCGGGGCACTGTGGGTGCCTTCGTGTGCCAGATCGAGCAGGGCCGGCAGCATTTCCGGCCCGATCTCGATGATGCGGGTACGGGCCTCGGCGAGCTCGGCGGCTGATGCCTGCTCGCCGCGGCGCAGGGTGTTCAAGTACTTGCGCGCAGCTAGTCGTTGAACCAAACCCACGGGTCCGTCCGCCTCCTCGACCCGCGGCTCCGTCGCGGGCGCTCCAACATTAGTTCGACTGACTCAACGTCGCCCTGCAGCGGACTAGCCGCTGAACGCGAGGATGCAGGCGATGAATCCGATGACGAAGCCGATCACCAACCCCCAGACCTGTGTGCGCCACCAGGCGAAACTGAGGGGCCTCGGGTTGTTCCGCAGGCCTGGGATCGGGAGAATGTTGCCGGTGGTCGGAATGGCGTAAGGGGAGCGAACGACGTTTCCCACCACCTGCGTCTCTCCGAAGCCGCGCGCCCCGATGCCGGCCTTCTCCTCTGCGGCGCGCGTGCGCTCCATCACCCGCTTGATCGATTCGGCGTCGAGCACCATGGTGCCTTCGTGTTCCGCCGATCGCGTGTTTGGACCGTCGTTGGTCCCGCGGCGATCCTCGAGGATACGAACCTCGACCAGGAACTTTCCGATCCGGATCTGGTCGTGTTCCCCGACCCGCTCCCGCTTCACCTGTTCGTCGTTGACGAAGGTGCCGTTCGCGCTGTCGAGATCGACGACGTAGAGCATGTCCCCACGGCGCTCCAACTCGGCATGGGCGCGACTGATCCCGGGGTTGTCGAGAAACAGATTCGCCTTCGGATCCCGCCCGATGGTGATCCGTTCCTGGGAGAAGCGGTGTGTCTTGACCAGGCGGCCCTTGAGCGACACACGGACTTCCACGATTGCGTCAGACATGATGGTCCCTCCGGATGCTCTGGGGAGAGATCGGCTCCCGGCGGCCGGTTCCAGAGTTGAATCCGGTCTAGTTCGGTCCGGGGGACAGCTCTGAGACCAAAACCGCGGCCAGGATCAGTCCGGCACCGATGAACCCCGCTCCGGTGAGATGCTCCCCCAGCACCAGATAGGCAAAAAGTGCCCCGAACACCGGTTCGGTGGCGAAGATGAGAGCCGTGCGGTTGGATCCCACGCGGGGTTGGACCTTGAGCTGCACCCAGGTCGTGACCGTGGTGGCGAGGATCGAGGTCAGGAGGAGAGCGCCGACCACGGCCGGCGACCAGGTGATCCGGGGGACTTCGAGAAACGTGGCGGAGGCTCCGGCCAATGCCGTGGTAGCGACCAGTTGACCGAGGAGAAGTCCCGGCGCGTCGAGCTGACCCGCGAAGCGTCCGATCAACGCGATGTGGAGCGCAAATCCCACCGCGCAGGCGACCGTCCACGAGTCTCCGTGATTCCAGGGAGTGCCGTCGGCTCCCGGTGAACTCAGGAGCCAGAGTCCCGGGATGGTCAGAAGCAACGCAAGCACCTGAGGCCAACCAGGACGGATTCGGGTCACCAGGACGCCCCAGAACGGAACCAACGCCACGCTGAGCGCGGTGATGAACGCCGAACGGGACGGCGTCGTGGCGGTCAGTCCGATGGTCTGCGCCGCGTAGGCCGCCCCATAGACCAGTCCGATCGGCGCTCCGATCCGGAAGGAGCGGGCGAAGAGCGGTGTACGTCTGCAGAGGAGGAGCGCGGCGAGGCTCGCGATGGCGAAGCGCACCGCGACGAACAGCAGCGGCGACACTTCACTGACCGCGACCTTGACCGCCACGAAGGTCGATCCCCACAAGAGGGAGACCAGGAGTAGAAGCCCGGTGTCTGTCCAGCCGGCGGCTCGCGGACCGCTCATTGGTAGCGAAAGGTACGTACCGCGAGGATCAAGAAGAGCAGGGTTACCCCGACGAGGGCACCCAGCGCGGGGAGTACCGATGGCAGTCCATCACCGAAGCTCATCAGACGGTGCAGTGCGTGCATGGCCCAACCGGTGGGGAGGGCGTGGCCGATCCGTTGCATCGCCACCGGAGTGACCTCCAACGGCCACCAGCACCCGCCGAGGGCCGAGAGGATGTTGCCCCCCAGCACGCCGAACCCGACCGCCTGACCCCGGGAGCGGGCGAGATTGCCGAAGAGCACGGAGAGCGTCGCCCCGCTCGCGCAGAAGAGAGCGGTCACGGTCAACACCCCAAGTGGCGAGCCGCCCCAGTCCAGATGGAAGAGTACGGTCCCGGCGGCTAGTGCGAACGCCGCCTGAACCACACCGATGACCAACCGGGACAAGATCTTTCCCGCCACGATCTCCCCGCGGTGGTACGGAGACGAAGCGAGGCGTCGCAGCAACCCTTCATCGCGATCGATGACCAGAAAGGTTCCCCCGGTCGTGAGCATGACCATCAGGATGAACTGGATCATCACCCCGGGGACGGCCTGCTGGAAGCCGCTGGGAATGATACGGCGAACTCCGGCGGAGCGAGAATCGATCGTGATCGCGGGCGGTTTCGCTCGCAGGGCCGAAAATCCTTCCTTGAAGGCGACACTGCGCTCCGCCAACGAGGCGCCGGTGTCGGCCGGGGCGAGCAGGACCGCGTCTCCGAGCAGGGAAAACAGTGCTCGATTCAACCGCACCTCGTCGAGCCTGCCCCCCAGATCGCTTCGCTCTCCGCGGCGGAAGCGAAGAGTCTCCGGCTGGGCGGCCAGAACGGACTCGGAGAAGCCGTGCGAAATGGTCAACTGCCGACGCCCCTGACCGAGTACCTCCTCGTTCGGGGCGAGGCGTACTTCGTAGTCGAGGCTCTCGAGGTGCGCAATCAGTCCCTTTGCAACCGGCCCTTTGTCGAGGTCGAGCACCGTGAGCCGCGGTTTGTTGGTCGCCGGATCGTCGGATTGCATCATCGAGCCGATGACGTACATGAAGAGCAGTGGCATCACGAACATCCACATCAGAGTTTCGCGGTGCCGAAGCATCAGGGCCAGATCCCAGCGGGCGAGGAACAGGGCTCTTCGAAGCATGTTCAGGCTCCCGCCATGCGTCGGCGCGCAAGTCGGTCGGCGAGCGACAGGAGAACCAGACCGGCCGCCAGGCAGATGAAGGTCCCCGGCAGCCAAGCTCCCGTGTCTGCTTCCAGGAACAGGTCTTTCAGGATTCCCCGCATCCACCCGTTCGGCGTATGCAGCGCGATCCAGCGCAACCCCGGCGGCTGCCACTCTACCGGGAAGAACGACCCCCCGGTGAGAATCAAGGGCATGATGATGAAGCTGGTCAGGACCGTCGAGGCCGCCTCGGTGCGTGCCAACAAGGTGACCACGTGCAGGCCGCAGAGGATCCCGAACGAGCCTGCGATGGCAAAGATCAGCGCCTGGGGCGCGTTCGCCAGTTCGAGCTGAAACGCGAAGCGGCCGAGCCCCATCACCACCACGAGGATCAGGCCGAGAATCGTGATTCCGGCCAGGATCTTCCCCAGGACCAGGGTTCCCATTCCGACGCCGGTGGTGAGATTGCGCCGAAAGGTCCCCCGGCGTCGCTCCACCCAGAGATCCTGCGCCAGCGCCTGAGAGACGAAGAGTACCGACATCACCAGCAGGCCGGGGAAGAGCAGGGTGAAGTAGTCATCAGCCTCGCCTTTCCGTTCCGGCTGCACCACCTGCAGGCTCAGGATTGGCGGGAAGAGGAACGGGCGTGCCCGGCGGGCGATCTGGGAGATCTCGACCGAAAGCTCCGAAACCTCGAGATCGCTGGGGCCTCGCTGCGTGGCCATCACACGGTCGATTGGCGCTCCCAGAATCTCCCGGATGTAGAACCCGGCGTCGGCCAGGATCAGAACGGTCTCTTCGATGATCGTAGGGAGCACCCGCTCCGATGGATTCTTGTACAGCACGAGCTCGACCGAGCGGTGATTGAGGAAGCCGTCGGCGAATCCGCGGGAAATGATCAGCGCCGCGGAGACCTTTCCCGCCTTGGCCAGGTCGACCGCCCGCGCACTGTCCGCCGTCTGCACCTCGAACAGCGCTGCCGCCGGTCCCTGGCGGAACCCTCCGTCGACGAACCGGCTGATGAGCGTCTGGTCGAGGTCGGCGAGCGCCAGTCGGGCGCGCGGTGGGCCCTCCGCCGATCCGCCAAAGGCGAGTCGAACCAGGACCGCGATGGCGAGTGGAATCGCGACCCAGAGCAGGAGGCCGATCGGATCGCGCGCACGGCGGCGCAGGTCACGTTCGGCGACGCGAAACGCGCGGATCACTCGCGCAACTCATTGCCGGTCAGATGGAGGAAGAGTCGCTCCAGGCTCGGCTCCGGCTTGGACTCCCGCTGGATCGCCTCACCCGCCTGCGCGAGAAGCGAGTCCAGCGTGCCGCGGGTCAGCACCCGCCCGTGATCGATGATGGCGAAGTGGTCGCAGAGCGTCTCCGCTTCATTCATGTAGTGAGTGGTGTAGAGAATGGCGCAGCCCTGCCGCTTCCTTTCCTCGATGATCTCGAGCACTCGTTGCCGGCTCTGCGGGTCGATTCCCACCGTCGGTTCGTCGAGCAGGAGCACCTTCGGCTCATGGATCAATCCGCAAGCCAGGTTCAACCGTCGCAGCATCCCACCGGAGAATCGCTTCACCGGTTCTTTCGCGCGGTCGGCCAGCCCCACGCGTTCGAGCAGAACGGGGATGCGCTGCTTGAGAGCTCCCCCGAGAGCCCCTGGATTCCTCCCCAGTACGCAAGGTTCTCGGTGGCGGAGATCTCGAGGTAGAGCGCCAGTTCCTGAGGCACGACACCAATCACCGCCCGTGCGGCCGAACCCTCCCGCTGGATGTCCCGACCATCGATCGTGATCTTCCCCGAGGTGGGGGCGATCAGACCCGAAAGGCAGGAGATGGTCGTGGTCTTTCCCGCGCCGTTTGGCCCGAGAAGGCCGAAGATCTCCCCCGGCCTGACCTCGAAGGAGACATCGTCCACGGCGACGATCGAGTCGTAGACCTTGCGCAATCGCTCGAGTTGAATCATCTCCGCTCCTGAGTTCCTTGGCTCCGCAATCGATCGCCGTGCCGACGCCGATGCGGAACTTCCGGCGGCATGGTAGCAGATACCCGGAGGTTGGATGGATGACACCCGAAGGGGACTTTTCCGCGGACGGTGGTCGGCGTAGTGTCGCCCGCAGGCTTGAGCACGTCTCGGGCTGGCGGTCGGCTCACACCACACTCTTGGGCGGGAGGATCGGGAAATGCTGAAGGAGCAGGCGGCGGTGGCCGCGGCGGATCTGGTGCGAAGCGGCATGCGTCTTGGGCTCGGCACCGGCTCGACCGCCGCTCTGATCGTGAGAGAACTGGGGCGTCGGCTCGCCGATGGCCGCTTGCGGGAGATCGCCGGGCTTCCCACCTCCGAAGCCACCGCCCGGATCGCCGCGGAAGTGGGCGTGCCGCTCCTCGACTTCACGCCCGACCTCCGGCTCGATCTGACCTTGGACGGCGCCGATGAGGTCAATCCGCAGTGGGACCTGATCAAGGGAGCTGGTGGATCGCTGCTCCGCGAGAAAATCGTGGCTCAGGCCTCGGCGGTCGAGGCGATCGTGGTGGATGAATCCAAACTGGTCGAACGCCTGGGGAGCAAGATGCCGCTGCCGTTGGAGGTGATCCCCTTCGGCTGGATGTCCCACCTCGAGCCGCTGAAGTCCCTGGGAGGACAGCCCGTGCTCCGGCTGCGCGCCGATGGATCGCCGTTCATCACGGACGAGGGCAACTTCACTCTCGATGTCACCTTTGCCGATCCCGCGGTGTGGGCCGAGCCGCGCGCCCTCGACACCCAGCTTCGCCGACGTGCCGGCGTCGTGGAGACGGGCCTGTTTCTCGGCCTGACCTCCGTGTTGGTCGTGGCCCGGAGTTCCGGGGTGGAGACGCTCCACCGCCGGTAGCGCCTCGCCACCGACGCCGGAGCCTCGGACTATTCCGGGATCAGCATCACCCGCCGATTCGCCCACCGTGCTTCGGGCGAGCTCCCGGGTAGGATCGGCTCCCGATTGCCCACCCCCTCGACCCGCCACTGTCCATCGGCGATGCCGCCTCGGGTGCGAAGCGTCTGCTCGAGCACCTTGGCCTGCCGGGCGGCGGTCAGGAGCGCGGTTCCGTCCCCCTCGGTGCCGTCCCCGTGAATCTCGAGGCGCAGCTTGAGAGCTGGGTCGTGGCGGAGGGCATCCACCACGAAGCGGATGATCGGAGCCGACTCCGGAGCCAGGCGATCCCCGTCGAAGCGGATCCCATGGGTGATGAAGGGCGCTTGCTTGGTCAACTTGGTGGCGAGGAGCGGGCGCGAGGTCCGCGCGATGCGGAGGTTGCCGAAGGAGATGGCGCTCCCCTCGGAGGGAGCGATCCGCAATCGGATCTGGTTCGAACGCGCGACGTGGGAGGTCGGGACCTCGCAGAGTTCGACCCCGTCCACCCACAGCCTTGCCCGCCCGGCGTCGACCGACATCGCCACCTGATGCGGGGACGCACTCATCTCGAAGCGGGCGCTGCGTTCGGCGATGTCGCGCCCGTAGATCCCGGCGGAGCTCTCCGTGAGGCGAAAGCGGGTGAACACGTCCGAGGCCTGAGTTGGATTGTACGGTTCGAAATCGAAGGTGCCGGAGGCGATCTCGAGGTCGAACTGAACCGTGAAGTACGGCGGGAGTGCCTCGTTCAAGGAGAGGCTCAACTCGGTGGCTGCGGTCGCCTGGAGTACCCGACGCCCCGCGTGGTCGACCACCACAGGGGCTCCCTCGATCGTGTCAAACCGGGGCGAGCGGGCTCCGGCGGCGACGGTCGAGAAGTCCTCGACGAAGAGGACCTGATCTCCCGGGACGAACTCGTACCGCATCCAGATCGGATCGTCGATCGACCCTGAGGCCCCGTATCCGTCGCCGGAGGAGACGAGCGAAGCGAAGAGTCCGAGCAGCAGTCGCCGCAGCCACCTCATGAGAGCGAACTCCTTCCCGGCGATGCCCCGGGATCTAGGGGAAGATCCCGAGGTCGTTGTAGCTGGTCACGATCTTGTCGATCGCGCTGATGAACGCCGCGGTCCGGAGGTCGGGCTTTGCCGGATGCTTCAGGCGCACCTCGCGAATCTGCCGGTAGGACGAGATCATCGTTTCCTCCAGGCCTGAGTTGACCAGGTCTTCTTCACTCGGCCCACCGGTGTACTCGGCGACCTCGGCTTCGGTGAGCTTCTTCCCGGTCAACGACTCCGATGCCTGGAGCAGCTTGCGGTAGGCGCGTTCCTCGAATCGCTTCTCCATCCGCCCGAAGCGCACGTGGGACAAATTCTTGACCCACTCGAAGTACGAGACCGTCACCCCCCCCGCGTTCAGGTACATGTCGGGCAGGATCAGCGCGCCCCTCTGGTTCAGGATCTCGCCCGCCTCGGCGGTGAGCGGGCCGTTCGCTCCTTCGGCGATGACCTTGGCCAGCACTCGGGGTGCATTCTCCTTGGTGATCTGATTCTCGAGCGCAGCGGGCACCAGGATGTCGCAGTCGAGCTCGAGCGCGGCCTGCGGATTGGGCAGGTTCGTCGCCCCCTTGAAGTTCAGGATCGATTTCGTCTCCCGGCGGTGTGCCATTACCTGCTCGAGATCGAGACCGTCCGGATTGGCGATTGCGCCCTCGTACTCGGCCAGTCCGACCAGCACCGCGCCCGCTTCCTGAAGGAACTTTGCCGCGTGGTAGCCCACGTTCCCCAGTCCCTGCACGACGACCCGCTTGCCCGACACACCGGTGGAGAGCCCCAGAGCCTTCATGTCCTCCCCGAGGTTGACACACTCGCGCACGCCGAAGTAGACCCCGCGACCCGTGGCCTCTGTGCGGCCCCGAACGCCCCCCTGGGGAATCGGTTTGCCGGTGACACACCCCATGGCGTCGAGCTTGTCCGCGGCCAGTGTCGAGTACGTGTCGGCGATCCAGGACATCTCTTTCGGTCCCGTGCCGTAGTCGGGAGCGGGAACGTCGATGCCCGGGCCGATGAAGTTCTTCCGCAGTAGCTCGTAGGTATAGCGCCGCGTGATCCGTTCCAGCTCGCTCTGCGAGTAGTTCCGCCGATCGATCTTGATTCCGCCCTTGGCTCCGCCGAACGGAACGTCAACGATCGCGCATTTGTAGGTCATCAACGCGGCGAGGGCCATCACCTCGTCCTCGTTGACGTCCGGCGCGAACCGGATGCCTCCTTTGGTCGGCAACTTGTGCTGGCTGTGCTCCGCCCTCCAGGAGTAGATCACCTCGATGTCGCCGTTGTCCCGCTCGATGGGGAAGGCCATCCGGTAGACGCTGTTGCATTCCTTGATCTGATCGAGGAGCCCCTTGGGGTACTGGGTCAGTGCGGCGGCTTTGTCGAAGTTCGCGGTCACCTGGGCATAAAAGGAGACATGGCCGGTCATGGATCACCTTTCGCGTTGTTCGTCTGGGCTGTGGGGCGAACATCGGCGCCCCGGGGCGGAGCGTCGCGCGCCCCGCGTCCGGCAGGATTGTAGCCGACTCCCGCAAAGATCGGGTGGTGCCCAGTTTCACCCGTTACGCCGCACCTTGGCCAAACGCGAACGGGGCGAACCTCCGAGAGATTCGCCCCGCTGCGGGAGGTGACCGTTTTGTGCGATCAGGCGGCCTTGCGCCGCCGCCTGGCCAGGGCCGCCGCGCCGACCCCGGCTCCGAGCAGGAGGAACGAGCCAGGCTCAGGCACCGGACGAATCTCGGTTTCGATGACATCGTTGCCGCAGCCCATGGTCCAGTGGAGCTTGTAACTGTCGCTGGCGGCCAGCAAGCTGCGATCGACCTTTGCCTCGATGGCATACCGGCCTTGCCAGGCGCCGTAGCTGAAGGCGGTGGCCGCGGCGCTGTTGGTCCAGGACGTAACGCGCAGCGGATCGCTCGCCCCACCCCAGGGGGAGCCGCCGGAGATCATCGGGTTCTGAAGTCCGAGCGCGCCGGACCGAAGCTGCCCGCCGGCGCTCACGTCGATCGCATACTCGTAACTCCCATTGCTCCCGAGATCGAGGAAGAGGTCGCCGGCATCGTAGTGATCGGAATAGAAGTCGCGGCCGGAGATCGGGAATCCCGTCACCACGGCGAGATAGAGGTAGTCGTGATCCACGGCGATGTAGGCCGCTTCCGCGTCGTACTCGTCTCCACCCCAGCCCGGATTCAGGTAGCCGCCACCGCCGCTGGTCCAGTCTTCCACCGCCCAGTTTACCTGTGCCGGCGCGGCTCCCCCTGGTGTCCAGTTGCCATAGGAGATGCCCCAGGAATCGAGGAAGAGGGTGGCCGCAGAGCCGGGCGTAGTGGCCAGCGCTGTAGCTAACCCAATGATTGGCAGCAAATTAAGGCGATGGCGAATCTGCATGCGTGAATCTCCGGGGCCAGAATGTGCGCTCGGGACGCGATGTAAGAATCATAAGACACCGAAGATGAATGTCAAGCAATGTTTACTGTCGAGGAGGGGCGAAGGTGTGCGGGATCTGTTGAGACGGTGTAGCTCATAACACGGCAGCCAATTGGACTGTCCGGGCGGTATCAGGGGTGAGTCCTACGATGGGGATTGGCTACACTGTCCGGGCGGTCTGTAACAGTGCGACGCGGTCCGTGTCGCGACAACCAAGGAGATCAACAGCATGAAGCGACGGAGTGTGCTGAAGGGGCTGGGCGCCCTGGGTTTGGGTGCCGTGCTCCCGACCGGCAGAGGGGTCGCGTCCTCGCCCGTGCCGGGGGCGGAATCGGCCGGCACCTGCTGGCTGACGCCGGCCGAGACCGAAGGGCCCTACTACTTCAACTCGAATCTCGTGCGTGAGGATATTCGGACCGACTTCGACACCGGCGCCTATCACGACGGACTGCCGCTCTTCATGACCCTGACGGTGATCGACGTCAGCTGCAACCCGATTCCCAATGTCCTGGTCGACATCTGGCACTGCGACAAGGACGGGGTCTACTCGGGCTACGTCCAACCGGGGCACGACACCCGTGGGCAGGACTTCATGCGCGGCATCCAGCCCACGGATGGGAACGGCCAGTGTCAGTTCATCACCAGCTATCCGGGCTGGTACCCCGGCCGGGCAACCCATGTGCACTTCAAGGTGCGCTTCAATTCATCGACGTTTGTCACGTCGCAGTGGGCTTTCCTCGACGGGGTCAACGACACAGTGCACCAGATGCCGCTCTACGCGGGTCGCGGGATCAATCCCACGACGAACGCGGAGGACAACATCTTCGGCAGTTCGAGCCCACTTCATCAGATCATGGACATCACGCCCGATCTGCCGAACAATCGCTACCTCGGGAACTATGTCATCGGTATCAACACACCCGTCGACGTGGAGCAATCCAACACCGGATCGCTCGATCGGATCGCGATTCGCAGTCACTTTCCAAGCCCGTTCCGGCGGACCGCGACCATCGCCTACTTCTTGCCGCGGGAGGCTGAAGCCTCGCTCTTCATCTATGACGTCCTGGGGCGACGCGTCGCGACGCTCGTTCAGGGGACGCGCGCGGCCGGAGAGCACCAGGTGGTGTTCGAAGCGGGCGATCTGGAGAGCGGATTCTACTTCGCCAAACTGATCTCCGGGGGCGAGGTCGCGAGCCGGGAACTGCTCTTGCTACGCTAAGCCGATTCGGCGGATGGTTGCTGTGACCGTCCGCCGAACGAGAAGCTCCGATCGGGTGTGGCTCTACAACGCCACCGATGGGGAGCCTCTGATGCCGCGGCCGTAGATCGCCAGCTCCCGCATGCTTTCCAGGATCTCCACCCCCGGTGCGCTCGAGACCTGTCGCCCGAAGATCCCGCGGCCACCGAGGACCAACCGCGCTCCACGGGCCTGGGCAAATCTCGCCAGGCGCCCGGCCGTGCGCGTCAGCTCCGTGCCGCTCGATGTCGTGCTGGCGGACAGCCAGACCAGCTGCGGGCGAGAGGCCTCGATTGCGTGCTGCAAGGCCCGGATCGGAAGGTTCGGACCGAGATTGTGCACGCGATAGCCGGCCTCGAGCAGCGTCATCGCCGCAGACAGACTGGGAAGCAGGTAGGGGTCGCCCTCCATGGCACCGCCCAGCGCAACCGGCGCCGACCGGAGCGGCGGTGCGAGCGAGGAGCGGAGGCGATGGAGCGCTCCGACCAGCCGGTCCGAGGCGCGGTGTTCGAGAATGATGATCTCGGCCTCGCTCAGGTCAAGAGTCGCGATGCGTCCCATCGAGTGTCGGATCGGCCCGTCGCAAAGCGTCGGGACGTCCATGCCGGCCCGAGAGAGCGTGAGGATCAGATCGGCCGCAGCCACATCGTCCTCCGACACGAGGCTCCGGAAGAGCTGGTCCGCAAACGCGTCATTTCCGCTGGAGTGCGTCGGTTCCGGCTGGGGTGCCGGCCGGCCCGCCCCGAGCAGCAGCGATCGATCTGCGAACTCGATCCGCTGTTCGCGGACGAAGCGCAGCGCTTCGCCGACGGCGATCCGCCGGTGCCCGCCGACCGTCCTCCAGGCCGAGAGTCTTCCCTCGTCGATCCAACGCTTGACGCTCGAGGCGCTGACCCCGACCAGTTTGCCGACCTGGGTGACGGTGAGTTGGTCGATTTGGTCGTTTCTTGGCACAGGTCGACGATACCTGTTCACAAGAACGCAGGCAAGCTCGGAGCATTTGGGTTGTCTCCCGATTTCGACCAGGGCACAATATGAGCAGATTGAACGATTCGGTCTGTGGCCCCGCGGAACCGAGATCGACACGAATCGGTCATCCCCTCGCTTTGGGGCGGGGGACGACGAAACTGGAATCCACGACCCGGTCCCCCAGTTCGTCGATCCCTCGCCCCGAGCCTACCTGCCGCACAGCGTGCCTGACCGAGGTCGGGTCCAAGGCCGTGTCCCCGCGCGAGCCGGCTTCTTCACGTAGACCCGACCGTTCCCGACGACTCCGCGCGATCGACGGATCTGTGTAGTTGAAATCGTGGGACGCCTGAGCTGCCGCGCCGGTCTGCGGTGGGCGCGGCGCTCGTCGGGGTCCGCTGTCGGTTCGTTACCCTCCAGGTTGAACTGTGATCCGCACGCGCACGCACAGCGCGACGACACTGCGTCGATTCCGCGGAGCGCGATATCAATGACGTTGTTTCCCACACGTCTTTCAGGGGAGTGAACGCGTCCTAACAGAGAAACGTACTGAGCACGAGAATCGTGCGAGCTCGAGGGATCAACGAGCCATCAGGCGAAACGAAAGCGCATATACACAGCGACAATCCATCGGGAGCGCAACAAATCAGTGGCGCAGAGATGCAACGTGCGTTACCGTCCCCGCGTCCCACTCTGATCCAAGGATCACACTCGCGAACGATGCACGCGTTTCCCACGCATCTTCGCGAAATCGAAGTGAACCGAGTCTTCGAAAGATCTGAGCACTCGAGGGCTTGAGCACTTGTAGACCCGAGCAATCACGCACGGGTCCCTGCGCGCGCGTACCACACCTAGAAACATTGCGATCACGGAACCCGGATCGTCAGCACGCGGCAAGTCGCCCAGCCCGGTTCAGATGCAGACCACACACTCTGGAAAGGAACCACCATGCGACCCATCGTCATGGCGCTGACCCTGCTTTCGTTGCATCTCGCCAGCCTCGCCCTTGCTACTCCTCCCGTCCTGCTCAATCGCACCGACTACGCCGCGGGCACCGGACCGTGGTCCACGGCGAGCGACGATCTGAACGGGGACGGACAGGCCGACCTGGCGATCACCGACTACGGCGGAAATGCGCTCGCCATCCTGATCGGAAACGGAGCCGGCGGTTTTGCGGCACCGGTTACCTACGCGACGGGGACCAATCCGGTTTCGGTCGCGATCGGCTACCTGAACCTCGACAGCAATCCAGACCTCGTGGTGTGCAACTGGAGCCAGTCGAGCTTCTCCGTGTTCCTCGGAACAGGTGGCGGAGCCTTCGCTCCCAAGGTCGACTACGCGACCGCCTCCACTCGGCCGATCTCGGGTCACCTCGCCGACCTGGATGGCAATGGCACGCTGGACCTTGTCATGGCGCTGCGCAACACCGGTCAGGTGGAGGTGCGTTTGGGAGACGGCGCCGGCGGATTCGGAGGTTCCAACCTCTACTCCACCGGGGCGGTCAGCTTTCCCTACGCGATTGCCCTGGCCGATCTGAACAACGATGCCGCGCTCGACCTCGCGGTCGGCAGCGACGTGGTCAGCAACACCGTCACCATTCTGCTCGGCAACGGCACGGGCGGATTCGGGGCGGCGACTCCGTTCACCGTCGGCAGCCAGCCCTCGGCCGTGGCGCTCGGGGACCTGAACGGGGACGGCGCGGCCGACCTGGTGGCCACTGGCCAGAACGCGGCCACGGTTTCCCTCCTGCTGGGAAATGGCGCCGGCGGGTTTGGTCCGAAGACCGACTTCGCGGTCGGGGCCGCTCCATTCTCGGTGGCGGTCGGAGATCTGAATCTCGACGGGCTGGCCGACCTGGCGGTAGCCAACGCGACGGGAAACACCGTGTCGGTGCTGCGCGGCAACGGTGCCGGAAGCTTCGACCCCTCGATCGACTTTGCCGTGGCTGCTGCGCCGCGGCTCCTGAC
This sequence comes from Candidatus Eiseniibacteriota bacterium, assembly GCA_016712505.1. GTDB lineage: Bacteria > Eisenbacteria > RBG-16-71-46 > CAIMUX01 > CAIMUX01 > JADJQY01. Next base: position 408,469 of record JADJQY010000001.1, read on the forward strand.
CTTGAACGACTGGAACGGTGATGGCCGGACCGACGTCGCCGTGCCGAGCGCAACAACGAATGTGGTCTCCGTGCTGATCAACGACACCGATCCCCCGGCGTCCTTCTGTCCGGAGAGTGTCGTGGCGAATGGCGACTTCTCGGATGGACTGATTCCCGGATCGATGCCGGGAGGAGCGGTCGATCAATGGAGCCTGCTCACCCAATCCCCTCAGGTGGTCACCGATGGTTGTGCTGCCCCGGGGGCGATGCAGATGTGGGGGAACCAGGTGGTGGGTGAGTCGATCCAGCAGCAACTGCCGGGCGCCGGCTTCGTCGCGGGGAAGACCTACCGGATCTCGGTCTGTTACCGTTGGCTCGACAACAATCCGATCCTTCCGCAGTATGTCCGCTTCCGCCTCGCTGCAGCGAGCTCTGCGCCTGGCAGCTACCCGCCGCCCGGTGGCTATGCCGTGATCGGGATCACGCCGAACACTTCCTCGACCTTCTGGACGAGCTACACCTTCCCGGACTGGACGCCGACCGTCAACGCCTCGTGGATCACGGTCAATCCCGAAAACGACTCCTTCGCCAATGACGGGAACTTCGTCTCATGGGGGCAGATCGACGACATCTGCATCCAGGAGGTGGGGTGTGATGGGGTGGCCAATGGGGACTTCACCGATGGACTCGTGCCCGGTTCGATGCCCGGAGGCGGCGCGGTCGATCAGTGGAGTCAGTTGACCCAGACGCCGCAGGTCGTGACTGACGGCTGCGAGGCGCCCGGCGCGATGCAGATGTGGGGCAACCAGGTCGTGGGTGAGTCGATCAAGCAGTCGCTCCCGGGCCTGGGATTCCAGGCGGGCAGGACCTATCGCGTCACCGTCTGCTATCGCTGGTTGGACAACAACCCCATCCTACCGCAGTACGTGCGCTTCCGGCTCGCCGCCTCGGGGCCGGCTCCCACGAACTATCCTCCGTTGGGAGGCTACGCGGTGATCGGGGTGACGCCGAATACCTCCAACACCAACTGGACCACCTACACCTTTCCCGATTGGACCCCGACCAGCAACGCCTACTGGATCACGGTGAATCCCGAGAATGACTCGTTCGCGAACGATGGAAACTTTGTCTCCTGGGGGCAGATCGACGACATCTGTATCGAGGAGCTTCCCTGCGCGAAGGTCTCGAACCCTCACTTCACCGAGGGATTGATCCCGGGTTCGATGCCGTTCGGAGCGGTCGACGACTGGTCGGTCCTGACCGCGAGTCCGCAGGTCGTGACCGACGGTTGTGGCGAGTCCGGCGCGCTCCAGATGTGGGGGAACCTCGTGGTGGGGGAATCGGTGCAGCAGACGTTGCCCGGTGTCGGCTTCCAGGTCGGCCACACCTATAGCGTGAGCGTGTGCTACCGCTGGCTGGACAACAATCCCAACCTGCCGCAGTACGTCCGGATGCGGCTCTCGGCCCCGACCTCCGCTCCGGCGGCATACCCGCCGGTTGGAGGCTATCCGGTGATCGGCGTCACGCCGAACACCTCCAACACCAACTGGACCACGTACACGTTCCCCAACTGGACCTGTACCGCCAACTCCGGCTACATCACGATCAACCCCGAGAACGACTCTACGGCCAACGACGGCAACTTCGTTTCCTGGGGACTGATCGACGACATCTGCATCCAGGACGTCACACCGCCGAACCCGGTCTTGGTCTCCGAGGAGCCGCTTGGCCCGACACGATCAGGAAACTTGCGCTACCTTGGCAATGGTCCGAACCCGACGAGCGGAGAAGTGGCGATCCGCTTCGCGGTCGCACGGCCCGCGGCCGCAGAATTGACCATCTATGACATCAACGGTGCACGCGTGCATCGCACGCGGTCGGCCCTGCTTCCGGGTGGATACCACCAGATGATCTGGAACGGCACCACCGACGGAGGACCGAACCTGGCTCCGGCCGGGGTCTACTACTTCCGACTCTCCACCGGTAGCGAGGAGGCGACCGGCAAGCTGGTTCGTCTGCGCTAGTCGGTCGAACCGGAGCGATATCCAGTACGCCCGGAGCGCAGAGACCAGCGCTCCGGGCGTGTTTTTTTCAGAGAACCCGGGCGAGGAACACCCGGGTTCGTTCCTCACGGGGTGCCCCGAAGAGCTGCTCCGGCGCACCGACCTCGACCAGCTTCCCCTGATCGAGGAAGCAGACCTGGTGAGCGACCTCGCGGGCGAACCCCATCTCGTGGGTGACGATGAGCATGGTCATGCCCTCTCGCGCGAGAGCGCGGATCACATCGAGCACCTCGGAGATCTTCTCTGGGTCGAGCGCGGAGGTGGGCTCGTCGAACAGGAGCACCTTCGGCCTCATGCAGAGGGCGCGCGCGATGGCGACGCGCTGTTGCTCGCCGCCGGAGAGCTGAGCGGGAAAGCGGAACTCCTTCCCGGCGAGTCCCACCTTGCGGAGCAACTCCCGGGCTTCGGGTTCGACCTCGGCCCTGGGGCGGCGGCGGACGATGGTCGGAGCGAGGCAGAGGTTGTCGATGACCGTGAGGTGAGCGAAAAGGTTGAACTGCTGGAAGACCATTCCGCACTCCGCCCGGACCTGGTCGAGATTCCGGGCCGCGTGGTCGAGAGGAATGCCGTCGAGCAAGATACGGCCGGAGTCCATCCGCTCCAGGCCGTTGAGCATCCGCAGGATGGTCGACTTCCCGGATCCGGAGGGGCCGATCAGGGCGGTGACGGTGCCGTCCGGAACCTCGAAGGCGACATCCTGCACCGAGAACTGGGGGCTGTAACGCTTGCACAGAGCCTCGACTCGAACCATCGGGTCGTCGTCGCGGCGGTGGAAGGTTCCGCTCATGAGTGGGTCTCCCGGCCGGGGATCCGGAGTCGACGTTCGAGGAGCGAGGAGAGCCGGGTGAGAGCCAGCGTCATGGCGAGGTAGAGCAGCCCGACCACGAACCAGGTCTGAAAGTCGACGAACTTGGCCGAGGCGTAGTCGCGCCCCGCCCGCGTGAGTTCACGCAGCCCGACGACCGAAACCAATGAAGAGTCCTTGAGGCAGGAGATGAACTCGTTCATCAACGGCGGAATCACGATCCGAAACGCCTGGGGAAGGACGACGTGGCGCATGGTCTGGGGCCACGACATCCCGAGGGAACGCGCCGCCTCCCACTGACCTTGCGGGATCGCCTCGATTCCGGCGCGGACCGATTCTCCGATGTACGCGCTATAGCAGAGGCCGATGGCGAGCACCCCGGCGACGAACTGTGGCAGGTGCAGCACCTTCCCCAGTCCGAAATAGACGAAGAAGATGATCACGAGCAACGGGACACCGCGCAGGCAGTCGACCCAGAGCCGACCGGCGCCGCGGAGCAGCGGCTGCTTCTGGATGCGGAGCAGCCCGACCCCGATCCCCAGGAACAGCGCCAACAAGAACGAGGCGAGCGTGATCTGGATGGTCGCGGGTACGGCCGGGAGCAGGAACCGGAGGATCTCCGCGAACTGTGCCAGTTGCTCGGTCACGGTTGCCCGGTCACTTTGCGTCCGCGAATCCCCACTGGATCTCCAGCCGACCCAGTTCTCCGCCGGTGCGCAGGGCATCGATTCCACGATCCAGAGCCGCCTTGAGTGAGGCGTCCTCGAGTCGGATGGCGATCCCGTACTCCTCGTGGGTGAGTGCCTGGCCGACCAGCTTGATCGACCGGTGCTCGCGCTGGAAGATGCGCGCCGTCGGTGTGTCCGCGATCACCGCCGCCACGTTTCCGTTCTCCAGGTCTCGGAAGGCGTTCCCGATCGCATCGAACGACACGACCTCGGCCCCCGCCACCTTTCGAGCTTCCATCTCGCCGGTGGTGCCGAGCTGGACCCCGATCTTCCGCCCGCTCAGTCCGGCCAGGTCGGTCACCTCGGCTTCGTCGGCGCGGACGGCGATCGACTGCCCGGCGGAAGAGTAGGGCGTGGTGAACAGCACCTGCTCCGCCCGCTCCGGCGTGATGGTCATGGCAGAAATGATCGCGTCGTACTTCCCCGTCTTGAGCCCGGCGATGATGCCGTCGAAGGGCACGATTAGGAACTCCGCTTCCGCCCCCGTGTGCCGGGCGAGGGCCCGCATCAGATCGATGTCGAAGCCGACCGCGTCGCGGGTGGTCGGGTCGATGCTCTCGAACGGAGGGTAGGTGGCGTCGGTCCCAACCCGAAGCACCTTGGTCGACCGGACGCGGTCGAGGGTCGATTGCTCCGACTTGGAGCAGGCGGAGGCCCCAAACGCGAACAACAGCAGCACCGCCACGCCAAACTTCATGCCTATCTCCCTCCTGATCCCGGGTTGTTGCGCTGCGGCGCATGATACGGGAGGGGCTCGGTTTCGTGCCACGCGTCGTTCCGACCGGGCGAGACCGTATCTCAATGGCAGTTGGCGATTGTCAGGCGGGCGGCCAGGTAAGACACTTCATCTCAGTCCCCGGCTTGAACGGACTACCTCCAACGGAGGGTCGGGACATGTTCGGCAAACATCGCATCGACGTCGGCATCGTGGGGGAGGGCCGGTCGGGCTCTTCTCGGCGCTCCTGCTGCGGGAGCGGGGCCTCGAAGTCGAAGTGTTCGACGAGAATTGGCGCACGGCCGCACACAGCTACGCACTCGCACTGCACCCGCAGTCGCTTACCCTGCTCGACGAGGTGGGACTCGCCTCCGAGCTCATCCCACAGGGTCGAAAGATCACCCAGGTCGCGCTCTACGATGGGGAACGGCGCGAGCACGTCGTCAAGCTCGATCGCGCGGGCGGGCGCTACCCGTTCGTCCTGGTGCTCCCGCAAAGTGCGTTCGAGACCGCACTCGAGGAGCGGTTGGAAGCGCGGAAGGTGAAGGTTCACTGGAATCACCGCGTGCACGAGATCCGGCCCGCGGCGGACAGCGTCACCCTCCTGCTCGCCCGCTTGCAGAAGGAAACCAGGGGGTACCCGATTGCCCACACCGAGTGGGTCGTGGGGAAGGAGTACCCGCTGCAGTGCAGTTTCGTGATCGGAGCCGATGGCTACAACTCGTTCACCCGGCGCTCGCTCGACCTCGGGTACGCTGATCTCGGCGGTCGGCTGCTTCTCTCCGTGTTCGAGTTCGAGACGCCGGCGGAGCTCCCGGACGAGGTGCGCGTCGTCCTGAATCCGGAGAACACCAACGTGCTCTGGCCGATGGCGGATGGACGGTGCCGCTGGAGCTTCCAGCTCGCCGCCGATCACGCGGATGCGCTCACCCTACGCCGCCTGCACTCGCTCCTCGAGACGCGGGCCCCCTGGTTCAAGCCGCTGCCGGACGAACTGCACTGGAGTTCGGTCGTCCAGTTCGAGCATCGTCTGGCCGAGCGGTTCGGCAAGGGCCGCGTCTGGTTGGCGGGAGATGCCGCGCACCTCACCGATCCGGTGGGGGCGCAGAGCATGAACGCCGGCCTGATCGAGGCCCACACCCTCGCGCGGTCGCTGTTCGAAGTGGCGCGCGATGGCGCGTCGGACGACATCCTCGATGACTACGGCATCGACCGTTCCCGAGAGTGGAAGCGGCTGCTTGGTCTCGGAGCGACGCTGCCTGCCTCGGAGTCGGCGACGCCGTGGGTGAATGAGCGGAGGCACCGCATCCTCGCATCGTTGCCCGCGACCGGTGGAGAACTCGACGGGTTGTTGGGGCAACTTGGCTTGAAGCTCGCCGGCTGACCCTTCCAGGTCCCGCGCGGCGGGTTCTTCGGGGAGCGGATATCGCTCGAATTGATCACGGGCGCTGTGGAGCGGGGGTTCCACGGCGCCCTTGCTCGTAGTTGGTGCGCGCCCACCCTTGCGGGGCCGATTCCTGCACTGGTAACTTCATTGCCCGCGCCTTCCTGATGGCAACCCAACAGCTTCGCCAGCGGCGAAGGGCAAAGGAGTCGGACCTATGGGTCGTCCCGTAGTGCAGTGGCAGATGCTCTCGAGCAATCCGGACCAGATGGCAGCATTCTACGGCGCGCTGTTCGGCTGGTCGGTGGATCAAAACAATCCGATGGGTTACCGCCAGATCGATACCGGCTCCGGGCGGGGCATCGGCGGCGGGATCTGGCCGGCACCTCCCGGAGCCAAGTCCTTCGTGCAGTTGTTCGTCGAGGTCGAGGACATGGCCGCTACGGTCGAGTCGGCGGTCAAGCTCGGTGGAAAGGTCCTGTTCCCGCCGCAAAGCCTCCCGGGAGGGGAGGAGATGGCCGTGCTCCAGGATCCCGATGGAATGAGCTTCGGGGTGGTCAAACCGGCCTGATTCTCCGGCCCCCTCGGTGACGTCGGTGGGTTGCTCCGAGCGAGAATCGGAGCAACCCCACGGACGAACCTCCCGTATCGACCAGCGCCGGAACCATCCGTTGGGCTTCGTAACCCGCTCCGCATCGGGGGGACCTTGTCGCTTCAGACCGTCACCTGGGGGTATTTGCTCCCCCTCACCTCCGCACGAACCCTGCGACTGGCGCTGCTGGCCTCCGCGGTCTTCTTCGGCGCGGTGCTGGTGGGTCGGTCAATCGGACTCATCTCGGCGGAGATGCTCCTGAGCCTGCGCCACGGGGTGGTCGTGCCGGGGATTCCGTTTGGCGCGGCGCTACTTTCAGAACTGGCGATTCGCGAAGGGATCACCCAGCGCACGTTGCTCTACGCCTTGATCGGTCCGGTCTCCCGGCGGGAGTTGCTCATCGGCCGGACACTGCTGACTGCGGCGCAACTGGCAGTTCTCGGACTCCTGGCCAGCTGCGCGCTCCAGGTCCTCTCCGGTGCTTCGGGGGAAGGGCTCGGGCGCGAGTTGGGGGCGATCGTCGTCGGCTCGGTCGCCTACACCTCCCTCTTCGGCATCATCCACCTGGTGTCGCGGCGGGGCCTGGTCTCGGCCATCGCACTCCATGTGATGCTGGATGATCCGATCGGTCGCCTTCCGTTCTCCATCCGGATGATCTCTCCGGCCTTCCACCTGCGAACGATGGCGGGGCTCGAGGACACCTTTCAGCTGCCGATCTCGATCGACGCGGCGGAGAGCGGGGTCCTCATCTCGACCCTCGCGTTGTTCCTCCTGAGCGGTATCGCCCTCGCGGTCTCGGCCCGGCTGTTCGAGAAGAAGCCACTCGGGGAGCTCTGCTGATGGCTACGGAGCGTCCCTTGTCCGACCTGCGCTTCGCCGGAGGCTCCGAAGGCACTCCGCACGGCGGCGCGGAACCGTGGATCGCGGTCGAAGGGCTCCGCCTCTCCCGGGCCGGCCGCCTGATCCTGCACGATATCTCGATCCAGTTGCGCGGCTCGGCAATCGGCCTGATCGGTGCGAACGGCGCGGGTAAGTCGACCTTCATCGGAGCGCTGCTCGGCGTGCTTCGGCCCGATTCCGGCTCCATCCGGGTCCTCGATCTCGACATTCCACGTCGCGCCCTCGAGCTTCGCACCCGCGCCGGGGTGATGGCCGAGCAGGCGGGAATCTTTCCCGGCGGATCCGGCGTGGAGGCGGTGACCTTCGCCGGGATGCTCTCGGGGCTCCCTCGTCGCGAGGCGCTGCGCCGCGCCCACCGGGCGCTCGACGCGCTCGACGTGGGGGAGGAGCGGTATCGACCCACCCGCGGCTACTCCACCGGGATGCGGCAGCGGTGCAAGCTGGGGATGGCGCTGGTCCACGACCCCGAGGTGCTGATCCTCGATGAACCGACGGTGGGGCTTGATCCGGAAGGGCGGACCCAGTTCCTCGGACTGATTCGTGACCTGCGCGAATCCGGTCGCCGGATTCTCCTCTCGACCCACGTTCTCCACGACGCCGAGTCGGTCTGCGACGAGCTGCTGCTGATCGAGGGTGGGGCGATTGGCTACCAGGGAGCGATTTCGGCTCTGACCCAGCCGAGGAGTGGGCGCTGGCGCGCGTCCGGAGATCGCTGTGATCGCGCCTTTGCTCAGCAGTTGATCCAGGCCGGGGTCGCGGCGGTGAACGCGTTGCCGGATGGGGTCGAGTTCGAGGCGGACGATGCGGGCCTGCGCCTCTTCTGGCGCGTGGCGGCGGAGAACCAGGTCGCGGTGCGTCGATTGGGGCAGGACGGGGCGCGTCTCGAGGACGCGGTTATCGAGGCGATGGGCCATGTTCGACCAAGCTGACGGGCGAGCGCTGCGTGATATGCGCGGCCCGGGCGACCCGCGCGGGGTCTCGCGTGCGCGCCTGTCCCCCACCGCGGCGCAGACCGTGGGCGCGATCGCGAGACGCGAGATCGGGCTCGCCGCCAAGCGGAAGTTGTTCCGGTTCCTCTTTCTGGTCAGTCTCCTGCCGCCGCTGGTTTTGATCATCATTCTGCTCGTGCGCCTTCTGGTCGAGCAGACCTTCGGAACGAAGCTCCCTTGGGATCCGGTCCTCCGGTTCCTGCTCATCCAGTCGGCTCCGGTGGCGTTGCTCGCGCTCAACCTCGGTACACCGTTGGTGGCGCGCGATCGGACCGAGGACGTGCTTTTCCTCTATGCCGTCCGTCCGGTGCTCCCCTGGCACTACGCGCTGGGAAAGCTGCTCGCGGTGGCCGTACCGGCCACCGGGCTGATGCTCCTGCCCGGAGTGATGATCGCGGGGTTGCGTCTCAGCGTGACCGGTGATCTGTCGTTCGAGCAGGCGTTGGTCCTGATCTCGAAGTTGGCCGTGGCGTCCGGGCTCATCGGGTGCGCCTACGCCGGGGTGACGGTCGGAGCCAGCGCGGCGGTCAAACGCGCGCGCTGGGCGCTGCTCCTTGCGGTCCTGGTCTTCGCCATCCCCGATATCCAGAATCTGCCGATCGGACCGGCCAGCGCGGTCGAAACGCTGATCAAGGCCCTGTTTCGCGATCAGTACGGGCTGGAGTCTGCGGTGTCCGCGCTCGCCCTCGCAGCCTACGGCGCGGCCGGGTTTCTCCTGACCACGTTCCGCGTGCGGAAGGAGATGATTCCTTGACCAACGCCGCACAGACTCTAGCCCTGTCCTCCGGCGCGCCGGTCGCGTTGCGCGGCGCGAGCGTCTTCTACGGCGAGGTGATCGGGCTCAGCCAGGTCACCCTTGACCTGGCTCCCGGGATCACCGGCCTGGTCGGGCCGAACGGGAGCGGCAAATCGACCCTGATGCGGGTCCTGTCCGGCCTGGTCGCGCCAGTGGAGGGAACCGTGCGCGTGCTCGGCGGAAATCCCTTCACCGACCACGCGATCCGCGGACGGATCGCGCTCGTTCCCGCTACCGAGGCGTTCTTCCGTGAGCTGTCTGGTCGCGCGAATCTCGAGGTCGCCTTCGTGATGCGCGGCCTCTCCCGCGCCGCTGCGCAGCGCGCCGCGCAGCGGGCCCTCGAGCTGTCCGGCCTGGTCGACGCTTCCGCCCGTGCCTACGGAGCGTGGTCGCGCGGTATGCGGCAGCGGCTGAAGCTTGGTCTCGCGCTTTCCGCCGACGCCGACGTGGTCCTGCTCGATGAGCCGTTCCTGGGCGTTGATCCGCCGAGTCGAAGGGAGCTCCGGGAGTTGATCCTGTCCCTGGGGCATAGCGGCCGGACGGTGCTGGTCTCCTCCCACGTCCTGCACGAGATCGACTCGCTCACCCAGCAGGTCGGCGTACTCGCGCGCGGACGCCTCCTCGGCCTTGGCCGCGTCGATCAGCTGCTCGACACGCTCCGTGACCGTCACCCCCACCGGATCGAGGTCGACTGCGACGATCCGCGCCGCCTCGCGGTGGAGTTGATGGCGCTGCCGCATGTCCGCGAGGTGCAGGTGGTCGGGAGGCAGTCGCTCGAGTGCCTCAGCGAGGCCCCGGGCGAGGCCTACCGGGAACTCACGCAGATCGTGGCGCGCCTTGGTCTGGTGGTGCGACGGATACGGACCGTGGAGGATTCTCTCGAGACGGTCTTCGAGCAGATCACCTCGCCGGGGGCGCGGAGGTTGTAAGGGCGGAGCGGCTGCGGTCGCCTACCGCGCGATTCGCACCACTGTCCCGCCCGCCGTGCGCCCCGATCCGTCCGCGGTCCGAGCGAAGTAGATTCCCGCCGCCACGCCTCTGCCCGCTTCGTCCAACCCATCCCAGGTCGACGTCGACGCTTCGAGTCGGCGAACGATCCGTCCGCTGGCGTCGAGGATCGTGATCGCGCTTGCCTCTTCCGTCGGCCGCTCGAAGGCGACAACCGTTCCGATCGACGACGGGTTTGGGACGACCCGCAGGGGGGTCGTCGCGAAGAGCGGCGGAATGACATCCGCCGCGACGGGGGTCTGCTGGAAGGTAACCAGCGCGTCGAAGCGTCCGGTGCCGAGCTGTCCCTGGTACGGCAGGTTTCCGGGCAGAGCGTCGACCGGGACGACTCCCTGGCGCACGGTGTGGCGCACCTGGTAACCGCTCAGCCCGGGGTTGAGCGAGCGGATCAGCGCCGCTTGGCCCGAGACGAACGGCGCGGCGAACGAGGTCCCGGCGCCCACGGCGTAGGCGCCGTCATGGTAGGGAGCGTAGATACCGTCCCCGGGGGCGGACAGGTCGACGTCGGAATGGTGGTTGGAAAACGTCGCCTTGATGTCGAGCGAGTCGACTGCCGCGACCGAGAGGCATCCATCCTCACGAGCGGGGTAGAGGATGTCCTGCGCATCCGCGTTTCCGGCGGCACCGACCACCGTGATCCCGGCTGCATCCGCCATCATGATCTCGTGCTCCATCGCGAGCACCTTCGAGTCGAGGCCGAGGCTCAGGTTGATCACCGTTGCGCCGTGGTCCACAGCCCAGCGAATTCCCTCCGCCACGGTGAAGGTGTCCCCACGCCCTTCGTCGTCGAGTACGCGGATCGGGAGGATCTTCGCACCGGGTGCGACGAGGTGCACGATCCCGGCGATCATGGTGCCATGTCCGGCCCCTTCGTCGGTGTCGCCGTCGAGGTCGTCATCGGTGCCGTTCGCGACATCGGTCGGGTCGCTGTCGTTGTCCACGAAGTCGTAACCGTTGGAGAGGAGCGCGCCGGCCAGCGCCGGGTGATTCAGCGCCACGCCGGAGTCGATGATCGCCACGATCACCCCCTCGCCGGTGGTGTGCTGGTGCGCTTCGTCCAGGTGAAGGCGGGTCGTGACGCTCTGGTCCAGATAGCCGGCGATGGTTCCGCCGATGGCGGCCACGACCATCTGGCGTGTGCCTTCCGGAGTCTCGTTCTCCCAGGCGTATTCCGACTCGTCGATTTCCGGATCGTCATCCATGTCGAGAAGGACGTCGTCCTCGGTGACGTTGGCCGGGACGTCGAGGAGATAGAGAGGGTGCAGCGCCTTCAGTGTGGTCGTCCCGTACCGCGCGTTGATCGTCTCGATGCTGACCCCGGGCAGCAGGAGCACCTGCACCTGGCCCGCCGCGTACTCATCGGCGCGGGCGAACGAGGCGGGAGCCGCGATCGAGGCGGCGATGGCCGCAGCGAGAGGTAGGCGCTGCTTGCGCAGGCCAGAGTGGGTGGCACGCATGGTCGGAACCTCCGGGGTCGGTGTAAGGCGCGAATGTACGAAGTGTATCACTGAATCCCCCTGTTCGGCGCTACTCCGCCCAGACAGGCGAAGGAAGCCCAGTGCCAGGGGTGGGGGTGCGTGGCGCGGCAGCGCCGCATTGCGTCCCCCAACGCACGCGGCGTATCCACATGTGCGGCATAGGATTCGTAGAACCCGCACATGAGATCCAGGGTTGGCTGGTCCTGGATCGGCCAGAGGCTCGCCACGACGGTCGACGCGCCTGCGGAAAGAAACCCACGAGCCAATCCGATCCATTCGTCCCCCGCGGGGCTCGCGCCGCGACCGGACGAACAGGCGGTGAGAATCACCGTCGACGCCGGCAGTTGCATCGAGCCGAGGTCGTGGACGAAGAACGGTCCGTCGCTCAGCTCGATGAACGAATAGGCCGGGTTGTCGCCACGCAGCGATCCGTGCGCCGCGAGGTGAATCAGCTCGTTCTTCGGACCCTGAGCGCGCAGGGTCCCGCGCGACGGGGTGAGATCCTGCGTCACGCGCCAGTCGTCCAGAATCTGCCCGACATGATCCACCTCCGCCTGAACCGCCGGCAGATCGAGCGAAGGGACGCCGGCGACGAACGCACGCCGAGCGACGCGATGGGGCTCGGGAAGGGAGAGCCAAACCCGGGCGCTCGGAACGACCACTGTGTCGGATGCCTCCACGATGTAGCCGTTTCGGCCGAGCAGCGCGTGAACCGGGATCCGGTGGACGGCGCCATGGGGCGAAATGATCCAGTTACACCCGGAAGGGAGCCCGAACTCCTCTAACGGTGCCCAGAGCAGCTCATGCATCTCCCGCAGCACGGAGTCGGTCGAAGCCTGCAGCATCCGCATCGGGCCGTTTCCGGAGGGGGACGGTACGGCGGGAGCTGCCGGTGCGAGGGCCATGACCGTCGCGGACCGCACGCTGGTCATTGCCGCCGCCCCCCACTGGAAGTCGAGGCGATCGGCGAGAAGCGAGAGGCGGGTACTCAGGTCGTCGCTCAGCCGACGCCAGACCGTTCCCGCTTTGGTGATGGCAAGTGCGACCGCGAAGCGCTCACCAAGATGGAAGCTGATGAAACCCCAGTCGTCCGGCAGGGCTCCCCTCACCTCGTCGATCGAGGGAACCAGATGCGCTCGGTCACTGCCGGATTGGGATACGGAGGGTTTCGGGCCTTCCGCCTCGGCCTGGTCGCGCAGATGGCGCGAGTAGTTCTGTTCCGCCTGGGCCAGACGACGCCGGAGACCCGGAAGCTGCGCCCGCTCCTCGGCGGATCCGAGCTCGAGTCGTGACAGGCGGGCGTGGAGCCACGCGAGGTGCTTCCGTGGATCGGTGCGGCCGCTCGAGGTGATCTGGGCGTCGCTCCCGAACACTTCTCCGGGTGTCCGAAGGCGGTCCCAGAGACTTTGGGCGCGGGATCGCTCCATCCACTCGAAGAGACGCTGGGCAGACGGTTTGGCCTTCTCGAGTTCGAGGCGAAGCAGCCGATCGTACAGCTCGGTCTTGTCGCCGAGGAAAGCGATCTTCGAATCCTCGGTCGGGATGCGGATGCGAAGATCCTCCAGCCGCGCCAGGGCCTGATGGAAGGATGTCTCGGCCTGGCGGAGATTCCCCGCCCGGAGGTGAACCTCTCCGAGAGCCTCGAGCAGTCGATAGGCGGGCAGGGGATAGAGCCGCGCCGGGAGTCGACGCAGAAGGCGCCGCAAGCGCGTCGCCTGCCGTGCGGGCGACTGCGTGCCGGCTTCGATCCGGGTGAGGAGCACGGCCGCGGTCGCTTCCCAGCGGACCAACTCCAGGGCGCGGAAGCGCGCCAGCGCATGCCGCACCCGCTTCGCGGCCGCCGCGGGGCGGCCGTTTCGCAACAAGGCCTCGGCCCAGAGCAACTCCATGACCGCGGTGCGGGAGGCGTTCCGCTCCTTGACGAACAGAGAACGGGCCCTCCGGACCCGAGCGACGGCCTCGTCGATCTCTCCTTTCGCCAGGTGCGACAATGCCGACTGGGTCGAGGCGATCGCTTCGTCGTAGCGGAGTCCCTGCGCGGCGAAGCGCGGAGCGGCCGCGTCGGCGAGTTCCTGGGCGTCGGCGTGCAGGTTGAGCTGGTGGTAGATCTCCGCCCGATTCAGCTCACATGAGGCGAGGAAGGCGGGGTGTTCGGTCTCCCGGAAGTACGCGGTCGCCCGTGCCAGGAGTGCGAGCGCGGAATCGAACTCCGCCCGCTGTGAGTGTACATAGGCCGCGTTCATCTCCACCTGCGCTCCGATCAGGTGGAAGCCGCGCTGCGCACACTCGAGGCCGAGTTGTTCGAACAGCTCGAGCGCCTCGTCGTCGCGATCGAGCTGGGTGAGCGCGACCGCGCGGTTCGTCTCCAGGCCGACCACCGTCTCATCGCGAACATCGAGTGCGCGAAACAGGGTTGCCGCCTGCTCATATTCGCGGAGGGCCGGAGCCATCTCGTCGCGCTGAAAGTGCGCATTCCCGAGGTTCATGGAGAGCTTGGCGAGGTAGGCATCGTCGCCCGCGGCCTGCAGCCAACGGCGCGCGTTCTTCGCGATCTGCTCGACCTCCTCGTGCCTACCCAGCAGGGAGAGCACATGGATCCGCCCGACGGAGAGCTGTCCGAGCAGCCCGAATGCCGCGCCGGAACGGGAGCGGGAGAGCGAGGCGACCGCCTTCGCGTACGCGGCTTCGGCTTCCTTCATGCGCCCGGAGAAGAGAGACGCCTCGGCCATCGCCCGGTATCCCCACCCGAAGGCCACCGGGTCGTCGAGGAGTTCGGCCAGCTCCACCGCGCGGCGGGCGATCTTCCTCGCCTGGGCGGCGTCGGTGAAGCAATGCTGTGCCGCCTCGCCCCGGAGTGCTTCGACCCAGCGAGCGGGATTGGAATCGCCGTCGAGCGAGGGGAGGCCGGCCGCGACGCGCCGGGCCATCTCCGCGGAGGAAAGACTCAGGAGACCCGAGGGTGACAGCGCCCCCAGGCCTCCGCGTGTCACGGCGTCGTGGCTCACGGGGACCCCGTTAGATCTCCGCCCCTGGGGGCAGGTTCATCGGAGCGAGGGTGACGGCGTATCCGGCGGCTTCCACCCGAAGGCGCACCCGGCCTGAGGTCAATTCGGCGAAGAAGAACTCACCGGTGGAAGAGATCGAAACCTCGATCGTCTCGTTCCCGTGAGTCACCATGGCACGCGCCTCGGGGCCGATCTCCCCCTGAATCGGAAGGAACTGACCGCGGATGTCGTGCTTCTTACCGTGGGTATCGATCTGGAGGAGGATCTGGCCGAAGGGGGAACCGAAGAGCAGTTGGCGCGGGGCCATGGTCGCATTGCCGCGGATGCCCGGCAGGAGGGCGCCGGCGTGGCTGTCCAGGACCAGAGCGGCCTCGACCTCTTCCACGATCCGCTTGATCCCATCCCGGGCGGCGGCGACCCCGCCGCGCACGCGCTCGGCCAGGGTGGGCGACCGGTGGGCAGCCTCGAGTTCTTCGATCCGTTCGAGGGCGGTCATCATCCAGGCGTCGGGCGCTTCTTCCAGCCGGGCGACCCGCAAAGCCGAGATAACAGATTGAATTTCAGTGACTTGCTCCGCGCATCGGGTGCACTCACCGACGTGGCTCGCGACCTCCTGGTCGCCCGCGAGCCCGCGGACGACTGCGGCGACATGCGCCAGGATCGAGTCACTGTTCGGATGATGGTTCATCGGAAGCCCTCCCTCTTGCCCCAAGTGTCGCGGGGGATCCGGAGTTGATACAGGGCGGCAAGGATTTCACGAGCCAGGTCGGAGGGGCCGTCCGCTCCGGCGCGAACTCGGCGGATCCGGAAGCTCCTCAGCTCCAGCCCCGCTCCCGGAAGATCTTCCGCGCCTTCTCCAGGCAGCGCTGCCGGGTGGGGCCGATGCTGCCGATCGGGATCGACTCCCGGCGTGCGACCTCGGTGTAGTCGAGCGGGGGATCCTCGACAAAGAGGAGCTGCAGCAGGCGCCGGCAGCGCTCCGGCAGTAGCTCCAGTGCCTCCTTGGCCTGCTGCCCCTGCTCCAGCAGCAACCGCCCCCCGTGCGCCGGGTCATTCACCCCAGGTTCTCCGAGGCCTTGATCGTTGACCACCATGTCGTCGGTGACCTCCTCCACCAGCACCTCCCGCTTCCGTGCGCGGATGCGGTTGATCGCCTGACGGCGAGAAATCCCGATGATCCAGGAGAGGAGCTTGCCCCGATCTCGCAGCTTCGGCAGTTCGCGGTAACAGGCGATGATGGTGTTCTGGAAGGCTTCCTCCTGATCCGAGGGAAAGAGCCCCACCTTGAGGATGCTGGAGTAGATGAGATTCCCGTAACGGCGCAGAAATTCTTCCCACGCTCCGGCGCGATGCTCGAGGCAGGCGGAGATGAGGTCGTCGCTCGGGAGTTTTTGCATCGTGCCGCTCGTGGCGGGCAGTCTGCGTTGTCGCACTCGCGTGCCAGGGTCGCCGGGCATGGGGGAGAGCCTAACACAAGCCGAATCGCGGTTCGCGGGTGAGAAGACGGTCAGGATGCCAGGCGCTGCGGCCGCAAATTAGGCTGGGGCGGGGCAACCTGCTTGTAGCCCCCGGATGGTCCGACTATCATCCGGTCGCTCACAACTTGGAGATACGCAATGGCAATGGGCGCGAGAATGGGACTTCACCTTGGGCTCCACATGGGGCTCAAGTTGACGCCTCAGATGCGGATGAACCTGGAGCTGATCCAGTCGCCGATTCTGGAGGCGATCGAGTCGCTCGACCAGAAAGTGGTCGAGAACCCGTGGCTCGAACGGGACGAAAGCTCGGCCGATCCTCGACTGGTACGCGAGTCGGAGCTTCCGACCGAGGCGGTGATCACGCCGCGCGAACAGCTCGATTTCGACGAAGCCGAGGCCTGGAACGATCCGGTCGCCTCGACTCCCTATACCCACGAGGAGCAGCCGGCCGACGAAGGGCAGGGCATCGTCGCGGTCATGATCCCCTCCCCCTATGAGCAACTCGAAGCTCAGGCCCGGGAGCTGGACATCAAGCGGCGGACCCAGGAGATCGCCCTGATCCTTCTCCAGAACCTCGACGAACACGGATATCTGCCGTACGAGGAGAACGAGCTCTTCGAGATCCTGGTCGAGTCGTGCGAACTCGATCCCAATCGCGACCGCGCCGCCTTCGACGAGGCGCTGACCGCTCTCCGCTACCAGCTCGAGCCCCCGGGGATTGGAGCGCGCGACCAGAGTCACAGCTTCCTGATCCAGCTCGAGCGGTACGGCAAGGGCGACTCGTTGGCGGCGAAGATCGTTCGTGACGGCGTGCTCCTGGCGATCAAGCCGCGGAACCTGGCTCAGGTGGCGAAGAAACTCGGCATCCGAGAGGACGAGCTCCACTCCGCGCTCGAGGACTTGAACCGGCTCTACCGGCACCCGCTCAGTCTGCTTGATCAGACGAGCGAGCCGACACGTTTTCCCGATCTGATCGTGGAAAAGGTCGACGGCAATTGGGTCGTCAACCTGTCTCATCCCCTGCGCGGTCGGTACCGCTTCCGCGACTCGCCTGTGCCGCGCAAGAGCGCGGTGGTCCGGGAGTCGACCAACGGCGATGACCCCTCTGAAGTGCTCGCCCGCCTACGGCAGATGAAGCAGGATGCGCGGATGCTCGTGCATGCCACGGAGTATCGCGATCGCACGCTGTTCGAGATCGGGCGCAAGCTAGTGCAGGAGCAATCGGAATTCCTGGAGCGCGGCGAAGAGGCGCTCAAGCCGCTCCTGCAAAAGGAACTGGCCGAGTCACTCGGGATGAACGAGGCGACGATGTCCCGCATCCTGAAGGAGAAGTACATCCAGACCCCGCGCGGCGTGATCGCGCTGAAGGACTTCTTCTCCCGCTCCATCACGAACAAGGACACCGGCGAATCGGTCTCCAACAAGGTCGTGATGGATACGCTGCAGAAGCTCCTCGCGGAGGAGGAGGACCCGAGCCACCCCTGGAGCGACCAGGAGATCTCGGAGATCCTGAAGCAGCGCGGCCACGGCATCAGTCGCCGCACCGTGACCAAGTACCGCCTGGGCATGGGGATCGGAGCGGCCGGGGATCGCAAGGCGATGCGGAGGATGCAGGAGGGTTCGTAGCCCCGTCCGGGCTTCTGATCACCGCGAATCGCGTGACGCACGGGTCAGCCGGCCCGTGCGTGTTTTTTGGCACCAGACCGATTACCGGATTGACGGCCCCCGGCTTGGCTAACTACCATTAATTCTGTCGAATTGATGGGGGATTGCCTGCGTGCTCTCGAAGAAGGCCAAATACGGGCTGATCGCGACGCTCCACCTGGCGCGCCGTCAGGGGGAGGGGCCGATCCCGATCGGGGAGCTCGCCTCGAAGGAGCGTATTCCGCGCAAGTTCTTGGAGCTGATTTTGTTGGAACTGAAGAACCGCGGAATTCTCCAGAGCCAGAAGGGGAAGGCGGGCGGATACAGCCTGGGGCGCGAACCGGAGGCGATCTCGATCGGCGAGATCGTCCGGGTGGTCGACGGTCCGATCGCACTCCTCCCTTGTGTCAGTGTGACGGCCTACCGACCGTGCGAGGAGTGTCATGATGAGAGCGTGTGTTCGATTCGTATGATTTTCCAAGAAGTTAGAGATTCAACTGCCGCGCTGCTCGACGGCGCGACGGTTGCCGATTTGCTCCGGCGCTCGGAGGACGCTCGGCTTGCCGCACCGGAGGCTCTGAGTTACCAGATCTGATCGCATCGCGCTGAGCAAATGCCTACTAAATACATAGATGAATAGTAATCACGAATGGCGAGCCTCGATGGGACACTCGCCGGCCGCTCGGGGAGTCAAGATGAAACGGCGCATTCTCCTTGCCCTGGTCCTCGGCGCGCTAGCCTCCGCGCTGACCCTGATCGCCGATCGGGCGATTCCGAACGGTACTGCGCATGCGGCCGTCAAGACGGTCTTGCTCAATGCGTCCTACGACCCCACGCGCGAACTCTACCAGGACGTCAATGCAGCGTTCGCCGCTCAGTGGAAGGCGAAGACGGGTCAGAATCTGGAAATCCAGCAGTCGCACGGTGGAAGCGGGAAGCAGGCGCGCGCCGTGATCGACGGCCTGGAAGCGGACGTCGTGACGCTTGCTCTGGCCTACGACATCGACGCGATCGCGAAGAACTCGGGCCTCATTGCGGCTGACTGGCAGTCTCGTCTGCCCAATGCGAGCGCGCCCTACACCTCGACCATCGTGTTCCTCGTGCGCAAGGGGAACCCGAAGGGGATCAAAGACTGGGGTGACCTGGTGAAGCCAGGGGTCGAGGTGATCACGCCGAATCCAAAGACTTCGGGCGGAGCCCGATGGAACTACCTCGCCGCCTGGGCCTGGGCTCTGCGCCAACCGGGCGGGAACGACCAGACCGCGCAGGCGTTCGTGACCGAGCTGTTCAAGCATGTCCCGGTCCTCGACTCCGGGGCGCGGGGCTCGACGACCACGTTTACCGAGCGCGGGATCGGCGATGTGCTCCTGGCCTGGGAGAACGAGGCGGTCCTGGCGATCAGGGTGCTAGGCCCGGAGAAGTTCGAGATCGTGGCGCCCTCGGTGAGCATCCTGGCCGAGCCGTCGGTCACCTGGGTCGACCGGGTGACCAAGCGCCGCGGAACCGAAGCGGTCGCGAAGGCCTACCTCGAGTTCCTCTATACGGACGCGGGTCAGGAGCTGGCCGCGAAGCACTACTACCGACCGCGCAACCAGGCGATCGCCGCGAAGTACGCCGCGCAGTTCCCGACGGTCGAGCTAGTCACCATCGATGGTGTCTTCGAAGGTTGGCCCAAGGCGCAGAAGCGGCACTTCGACGATGGCGGCCTGTTCGATCGCATCTACCAGCCGGGTCGTTAGGCGGACGGGGCGCACGGCAATGGAAACATGACGACGCGGAGAAGAAATGCCAGGGTGCTCCCGGGCTTCGGCCTGTCGCTCGGGTTCACCCTTACCTACCTCGGGTTGATCGTGCTCTTCCCGTTGTCGTTGCTGTTCTGGAAGTCGGCCACCCTGGGGTGGGGTGAGTTCTGGGCCGTGGCCACCACTCCCCGGGCGCTGGCCGCCTACCGGATCACTCTGGGGGCGTCGTTCATCGCCGCCTCGATCAATATGGGCTTCGGCCTGCTGCTCGCCTGGGTCTTGACCCGTTATCGCTGGAAGGGGCGGCAGTTCGTCGATGCGCTCGTCGATCTGCCGTTCGCTCTCCCCACCGCTGTCTCGGGAATCGCGCTCACCGCGGTCTATTCGAAGCACGGGGTGATCGGAAGCAAGCTGGAGGCGCTGGGCATCCAGGCGGCGTTCTCGCCCATCGGGATCGTCCTGGCTCTGACCTTCATCGGCCTGCCGTTCGTCGTCCGGACGGTCCAGCCGGTGCTGGAAGATCTGGAGCCGGAGGTGGAGGAGGCGGCAGCCAGCCTGGGCGCGTCGCGCTGGCAGGTGTTCCACCGGGTGCTCCTACCGATGATCCTCCCTGCCACCCTGACCGGATTCGCTCTGGCATTCGCTCGCGCCCTGGGGGAGTACGGCTCGGTGGTTTTCATCTCCGGCAACATGCCGATGAAGACCGAGATCGCGTCGCTCCTCATCATGACCAAGCTGGAGCAGTATGACTATCCGGGAGCGACCGCGATCGCGGTCATGATGCTCGGGGCCTCGTTCGTGCTGCTTCTCATCATCAACCTGCTCCAGTGGCATGCGCAGCGTCACCGGGTGAGCCGATGAGCGGCGCGCGCTCACGAGAGACGACCGAGCCGGCGTGGGTGCGACGACTCCTGATCGGGGGCGCACTGGCCTACCTGGCGCTGTTTCTCTTCGTCCCGATCGGGGCGGTTTTCGCGGAGGCGCTCAAGAAGGGGATACCGGCCTACCTGGCGGCGTTCCGCGATCCGTACACGTTGAAGGCGTTCCTTCTCACCATCCTGGTCACGGTGCTGGCCGTTCCGCTGAACGTGCTCTTCGGCATCGCGGCGGCCTGGGCGATCACCAAGTTCCGCTTTCGGGGCAAGAACCTGCTCATCACCCTGATCGATCTCCCCTTCTCCGTCTCGCCCGTCATCTCGGGGCTGATCTTCGTGTTGTTGTTCGGCAATCAGGGGCTGCTGGGACCGTGGCTGCAGGAGCGTGAGATTCGGATCATCTTCGCTCTGCCCGGAATCGTGCTCGCCACCATCTTCGTGACCTTCCCCTTCGTGGCGCGCGAACTGATCGCGCTGATGCAGACCCAGGGATCGGAAGAGGAGGAGGCGGCCCTATCGCTGGGGGCGAACGGGTGGCAGACCTTCTGGCGCGTGACCCTGCCCAACATCCGCTGGGGGTTGCTCTACGGCGCGATTCTGGCCACCTCTCGGGCCATCGGGGAGTTCGGGGCGGTGTCGGTCGTGTCGGGGCATATTCGCGGCAAGACCAACACCGTACCGCTGCACATCGAGATTCTCTACAACGAGTACAACTTCGTCGGCGCGTTCGCCATCGCGTCCCTGCTCGTGCTGACCGCCTTGCTTACCCTGGGGGTCAAGACGGTCGTACAGAGGCGGGCACGGGCCGAGCAGGACCGACTGGGATCCGCAGCACCGGAGCAGACACCATGAGCATCGAGGTCAGGAACCTGAAGAAGCGGTTCGGAGACTACGTCGCGCTGGGCGATGTGAATCTCCGGGTGGAGACCGGCGAACTGGTCGCGCTGCTCGGGCCGTCCGGGGCGGGCAAGACAACCTTGCTGCGCGTGATCGGAGGGCTCGACCATGCCGACTCCGGAGAGGTGTTCTTCCACGGCCAGGAGACGACCGATCGCGCATTGCGGGAACGCGAGGTCGGATTCGTGTTTCAACACTACGCGCTCTTCCGGCACATGACGGTGTTCGAAAACGTGGCCTTCGGCCTGCGCGTTCGCCCCAAGACGACTCGGCCCACCGAAGCCTCGATCAAGGACCGGGTGATGCGCTTGCTCGATCTGGTTCACCTCGGTGGGCTCTCGACCCGCTTCCCCTCACAGCTCTCCGGTGGACAACGGCAGCGCGTCGCGCTGGCGCGTGCCCTGGCAGTCGAGCCGAAGGTGCTGCTGCTCGACGAGCCGTTCGGGTCTCTCGATGCCAAGGTTCGGCAGGAGCTCCGGCGTTGGCTCCGTCGGCTCCACGATGAACTCCACACGACCAGCGTCTTCGTCACGCACGATCAGGAAGAGGCGATGGAGGTGGCCGACCGCGTGGTGATCATGAACAAGGGGGAGATCGAACAGATCGGAACTCCCGAGGAGGTGTACTTCGGGCCGAAGAGCGCCTTCGTCTACAACTTCCTGGGAAACGTGAACCTGTTCCAGGGCCGGGTCGAGGGAGGACGGGCCTACCTGGGGAGCGTCTCTCTCCCCTTGCCGGACGCCAGCCCGGCCAAGGGGGACTCAGCCACGATCTACGTCCGACCCCACCTGCTCGACCTGGCCGATCAGCCGAACGGGCTCGATCACTTCCGGGCCAAGGTGGAACATATCCACCCCACGGGATCGACGGTAAAGGTGGAGCTCACCGCGGAGTGGGGTGAGCCGTTCCAGGTGGAGATATCGCACGAGCGCTATCGCGCGCTCGCACTCCGTCGTGGCATGGAGACCTTCGTCACGCTGCGCAACGAGTCGCTCTTCGTCGAGACCACGCCGGGCGACGGTATGATGTTCGGCGAGGGGATCTGACCCCGAGCACCGTCCGCCGGGCGGATCGCGAGGGAGCTACTGCGGCTTCACGATCATCAGCACGAAGGCGATGATCGGCGTGACGAGAGCAACGGTGCCCCAGAGCCGCCACTTTGCGGAGAGAGCCTCGTACTGGTTCCAGTCGAGATTTCCGCTCCGCATGAGCGCCAGCATCCTCTTCTGCGTGGGCGAGACGAAGCCCATGAACGCGATGGTCGAGATCACGAACAGGATGATCGACCAGAGGATCCACGGAAGCATGATCGGGTAGTGGCCCATCCCCTGGGCGCCGAATCCGAAGATGAAGAGGAGGGTTGCAGACGGCATGGTCAGCCGTCGGTCGGCCCCAATGACTCCTTCGAGGGTGTGGGCGATGATCTTGGGATCCCGCGTGCGGTCGCCCAGCGCCTTCCAGTAGATCCCGAGTACGATCGTTCCCAGGAAGACGACGACCGCGGCGACGTGGATCAGCTTCATGATGAGCAGGGGCATTTCTTGGTGGTCCTTTCATTCCCTCATGGTCCGAGGAACGGGGGAGAATCGTGTCTTGGCTGGTTCGAGGGCAAGCGATTCCTTCGTCTACTTCGGAGGGTGCAGTCGCCCGCCGGCGCGACCGCCGAGCGCAATTGACAACCCCGGCAGCCAGCAAGCATCTTGCCCCGATCGGCGCACAACCTCCCCAGCGAAAGGACAGCGATGGCGCAGCGCAAGTATCTGCAGACGAATTCCCCCTGGGAACCGGTCGTCGGCTACAGCCGGGCAGTCAAGGTGGGCCCGTTCATCACCGTGAGCGGGACTACGGCACTCGATCCGAGCGGCCAGTTGGTCGGTGAGGGGGACGTGGGGCGCCAGACCCGGCAGTGCCTGGAGATCCTCCGGGGGGTGCTGGGGCATCTCGGATCCCGGATGGAGCACGTGGTCCGGACGCGGATGTACGTGACCAACATCGATCACTGGGCCGAGGTCGGTCGGGTTCACGGGGAGTATTTCGGAAAAATCCGCCCCACGACCAGCATGGTGCAGGTGGTGCGCCTGATCGATCCCCGCATGCTGATCGAGATCGAGGCCGACGCGATCGTGACCGAGGAGCTGTAGTCGGGCTAGTCGTGCAGCCCGAGCAGGAAACCAAGCCCGAGCATCGCCATCACCACGATCGCAAGGAGCGCCACGGTCAACCGGCCGGGCCTTAGGTGGATGACGGTCAGGGCGACCAGTCGGGCGAGTGGCGTTGCGCAGAGGGTGAGAAGCGCCAGGAGCAGTAGGTCGTCGGACGATTCCGAAGGCAGGGCTTGCAGCAGTTCCGGTAGATTGGGCGTGCTCGCGGTGCGTCCCGCGGCGATCGTCCCGGCCAACCCGGCAAGAAACAAAGCGGCGCTCGTGAGAACGAAGAAGCGCAGTACCACCCGCTCGGCCCGGGTCGAGCCGTCGCCGCGATCCGCGGCGTTTTGGATCGCACGGTGGAGTCGACTCGAGAGGCTCATCGCAGCCACCATCCACCTGCGCGGAGCAGCATCTGCGTGGCGGTGATCCAGAGCAGGGCGGCAAAGACACGACGGATCTGCCAACCTTCCAGCTTGCGTCCCAGGGCCAAACCGAAGCCCGAGCCGATCATCACTCCGACCACCACCGCTGCGGTGAGCATCGGTTCCACCTCGCGTCGACCGATGTAGAGGAAGACGCTGGCCGCCGCGGTGATGCCGATCATGAAGTTGCTTGTCGCCACCGCCACCTTGGTCGGGACGCCGCAGAGCAGGGTGAGGGCGGGGATCTTCACAATGCCGCCCCCGACCCCCAGGAGCCCCGAGATGGCGCCCGCCAGGAAGGAAACCGAGAGACCGGCTGGAAGGTTTCGCACCTGATATCCGGAAGTCGCCGGGGTCGCCGCGGCCGCAGGTCGGTTCCGTTTCCACATCAAGACGCCGATCGGCAGCAGGATCAGGCCAAAGATCGCAACCAGGGCCCGTGCGGGCACGAGACCGGCGACGAGCCCCCCTCCGATCGCGCCGACCAGGGTTGAGAGTTCGAGCACCAGCCCGAGGGGGAGGTTCGGTGTCCCGGCGGCCCCGCGCAGCGCACCGACCGTGCTGGAGGTGGTGACCACGACCACCAGGCTGGTCCCGACCGCGAGGTGCATCGGAACATGGAACAGCAGCACCAGCACCGGCACGAGGAAGACTCCACCACCCACGCCGAGGAGTGAGCCGATCAGTCCGGTGAGAGCCCCGGTGACGATCAACCAGGGAAAGCTTTGCGCCGTCACCTCGATGGTGGTGTCCCTCCAGCCGGGGGGGGCTCGCGGCGCGATTCGATGCGCGTGATCCCTTGCCGTGCGCGCGGCGCGTTGCCGACCAGCTCCACCACGCGGCGATAGGCGGCCAGCGCCTCCTGATCGCGCCCGGTGGCCTCGTAGGCCGTGGCCAGGTTCATCCAGGTGACGGCGTGAGTCCGGTCGCGCTCGATCGCACGTTCGAAGTACGGAATGCTCTCGCCGATCCGTCCGAGCGAAGCGAGCGCTGCCCCGAGATCGCGGGTGGCCCCCAGATGACCGGGGTTCTCCTTCAGGGCGAGTTCGTACTCAGGCAGCGCGGCCGGAAGCTGACCGAGGTTCTTGTACGCGATCCCACGCTGATAGTGCCAGCGGGCGAAGCTCGGCTCATAGCCGGCAAAGTTGACGTGAGTGGGAACCAGGAGCACTCCACAGACGGCGATCCACGGGAACGATCGCTGTCGGGCGCCCCGCCGCCACTCCTCCACGACGAAGGCCAGGAACACCGAGGCAAACAGGAGCAGCAGCGGGACCAGCGGGGCGCGGTAGCGGGCGGTCACCGCGAACGGCAGAAAGGAGATCACCCAGACGACAGCGAACAGCCCGGCAAGCCGGAGCAATCGCTCCCCCTCGACCCCCGGCGCTGTCCACGCTCCCTCCCGTGAGCGGCTGCGGCGGATCCAGAGCGCCATTCCGGTCAGACCGAGCGACAGCACCAGGGGAAAACTCCAGGGGGAGATCCGGAGGACGGAATAGCGGGTGCGCTCCCCCTGGAGAATCTTGTTGTCCTGGGGCTCGAGCGGCCCGAGGAACAGGGCGGCCTTCTTGATCAGCAGACCGGCTGTGGTTCCCGGATGACTCGTCATGAAGGAGAGAGCCTGGTCCTGAAACCAGCGGGAGGTCTCCGCATGGCTTACCGGCCGACCGAGCTTGCGCGATAGATTGCCCACGATCTCGGGCCAGTCGTAGCAGGTGTCGAGCGTGCCCACTTCGGTGTTGGCCACTACCAGGCCCTGCGCGCTCTGGTTGTTCCCGATGAAGAGGTTGATCCCGCCGTTGGTCGAGATCGGGACGAATTCGTGGGCGACTGCCCAGTTGCGGAGCGTCGCGGGGAGGATCGCGAACCCGGCCGCGACGAGTAGCGCGCTCGCCATTCCCCAGCGTCGCGGAGATCCGGCTCGGAGCATCCAGAACGCGGCTGCAGGGAGGAGGAGAAGTGCGTTGGGGCGAATCAACCCGGCCAGTCCGAGCAACCCCCCGCACACCAGAGCGCGGAGCCAGCTCGGTCGCTCACGCCAGGCCAGGAGCTGCTCGAGCAGCAGCAGGAGTAGACAGATGAAGATCGCCGGCTCCTGAAACTCCGCCTCGAAGTAGATGAAGACGGGATAGGTCGCCATCATCCCGGCCCAGAGTAGGGCCACCAGCGCCCCAAGGCGCGGACGCGCGATTCGAAACGCCAGGAGCGCGCTCAGCAAACCAAGCCCCATCTGCACCAGCCGGGGGATGATGAACCCTGGCCCGCCGATCGTGTAGATGAGCGCGAGCAGATAGGGATACCCCGGCGGGCGGAAATAGGGGGTGGTGCGGATCTCCGGATCGGGATTGCCGTTCTTCGGTTCCCAGTCGGAGAAGGCGAGGCCGCGCGCCCAGTAGTTGTGCAGGTCGGCATCGACTTGAGGCTGGGTGAAGTCGGGAGCCTGGCTGAATTCGAACAAGTGCACGCCGCGGAGCAACGCGCCCAGAATCAGGATGGCGCAGAGGATCCAGAGTTCCCGTCGGCTTGCGCCGGCCAGCATGCGATCACGCGCGGTCGGTCGTCCGCCGATGGCGCCGCCGTCGCTCTTCGTCTCCCTCGGGTGCATTTCCGGTCACTCTACGAGGAGGTGCTCGGTGCTGGCAACGTCCCACCCGGACGGATCCGATTTGCCGATCGTCACGCCTGCCCGTACAGTACGGCTATGTTCTTCTTCGCCCTGTTCGGCGTGCGCCCTCGACTGAAGGATGCGGAGAGTCCGGAAAGGGTGGTTGTACCCTGCCCGGTCTGCCTGGGAGAGCGCAACTTTGAGCGGAAACAGGCTCGCACCTGGTTCGAGCTATTCTTCGTGCCGATCTTCCCCATCGGCGCAGTCCGGGATCTCTTCACCTGCGTGACCTGCGGGGTGGGACTCGAGCCGGAGATCGTGCGGTCGCGGGCTGCCCCGCGAGTTCCGCCGTCGGTCGACGAGGAGAGCGCGACCATACACTGCCTGCACTGCGGCGCGGCCATGCGTCGGCCGCGTCAACCCGGCTGGCGTACCCTTCGGTGCGACGCTTGCGGGGGATCGTTCGAGGCGAGAGTCTAGGGTTGAGTCGGGGCGCGGACAGGACGTCGTGGACCCGAGGCCTGAGGTTGGAAAGCCGCTTGCGGCGGCAGGAGGATCCGTGATGATTCAGATGGTCCTGAGCGCAGCCCGCGCCCGAGTTTTCACCCTGTACTGGCTGCCGGCGCTTGCGATGGTCGTCGGATTGGCCGGTACCCCCAGAGACGCTCTCGCCGCCGGGCCGGAGTTCTCCGAGATCGCCCCCAGCCTGGTCGAGGCGGAGCCCGATTCCGTCTTCAGCGTGGTGCCGCCCCGCCAGGAGGGGGACATCTCGCGTGATCGGGAGGACGCCGAGACCGCGGCCCGGATTGCGGACGAGTGGATTGTCATGGCGAAGTCACGCGGCGCCCGCGCTGCGGCCCAAGTCGACGTGAAGAAGTCCGAGGTCGAGAACATCAAGGCGCGGATCAAGGTGGCGAAGGAAGCGAAGAACGAGGCGGAGCAGAAGGATCTGGAGCGGCAGCAGAAGGAGCTCGAGCTGGCGCAGAAGCGGTTGGAGCGGATCCGCGACATGCGTGGCGCAGAGGTCGACTACGCTCAGGCCGCCAAGGCCACAGCCCAGGCCCGGGTGCAGCTCTTCGCGGCGGAGCGGGGGCTGCTGGATGCTCGGCGCCAGATGGAGGAGGCGGGCTCGAACGCCTCGAGCGCTGAGCAGCTGGAGAAGTTCCTCTCCCGAAAGGTGGAGGTCGGCAAGGCGGAAACCCGGGTGCTCGACGCCATCAAGGAACTGGCCGGGAAGCGCGAAGAGGTGGCCAAGAAGGCGAAGGAACTGGCCGACCGACGCACGGCGATCCAGGAAATCGACCTGGAGATGGCGGCGCGGAGGAAGTAGTCCGGCCCGCGCGCGGGGCAGGGACCGAGTTCGAAGACGGCCGCCGGGGCTTCTCTCCGGCGGCCGCTCCGTGACAGCGTGAGTCGGGATCCCGGCCTAGCGAGCGCCTCCTGAGTCCCCGCTCCCCATCCGCTCCGACCAGACCGGCCAACCGGGCAGCCAGGATTCAATCTTCTTCCTCAAGGTTCGCCCGATCGTCTTCATCTCCTCAGGGCCGGGGAACATGATCTCATCCTCTTCGAAGTTGAACGCTCCGGAACGACCCGACCCCTTCTTGCTGTAACCGGTGGCCATCCCGGTCCAGACTCCTTCGTACTCGAAGAGGATCAATCCCACGACATCGGTATCGTCGAGCGTTCCTCCGAGCATCGTGTCGAGCCACCCGTCGAAATCGATCGAGATCTTGCCCCGGTCGAGGCCGTAGAGGTGCACCCGCTTGAGGTGGATCGGACGATGAGTCCACTCTCCCTTCACCTTCTCCGGATGGTCGAGGGTGAGATCGCCGATGATCCACTCGCGGAAGACACAGTCCTGGCTGGCGAGGAACGAGCCTGGGTGGTAGCCGAGGAGGCTGTACGGAACCGGGAGCTTGAGGTCGCCGTCGAACGACACGGTCACCGTTGCGGTGCGATCGTCGGTCCCCCGCGCGCGGGTGACCGACTGGACTTCCTGATAAGGGAGCTTGCTCTTCAGGTTCCTGCGCTCAAGATTCCGGGCCAGTTGCTCCCGCGAAAGGGTTCCGTAGCTGTTGCTCGAGACGAGTCCGACCAAGGCGGAGAAGACCGGGTCCTTGACCCTGGTCTCGAACGGGAGTTCTTCCGGGATCACATCCGTGGGCACCGGCGTCGACTCCTGTGCGGTGGCAGGCGCCTCCTGCCCCCAAGCGGGCGCGCTCGCGCAAGCCAGCCAGGCGAGCAAGAAGGTCGATCGCAGCAGGGAGGCCGGACGGGGTGGGATGTCGATCATCGGACGTAGGTCCTCCTTCTCGGGTGAACGTGTCGGGGCATGGTAGCCTGCGCGCCAGTGGTTGTACCCGGGGAAATCGTTCGTGCTCCCGAACCGCCGGAGCCGATCTTGACCCGGCCAGGCTCGGTTCGTAGCCTCGGAAGCGGGGCCGGTCGGCCCTGGCGGATTCACCATGAGAGGAGAGCGCGATGGAGTCGGTTCCCGGAACACCTGTCACCACCAGTCTGAGCCCACATGCCATCCAGTCGCTGGCTGAGGAGTTGCATCGCGCGATTCAACGTGACCTCACCGATGCGGGGCTGGTGCCGATCAAGAAGCTGGAGATGGCGGCCCGCTGGAGCGGCGGGGAGCTGATCATGAAGCCGGGGAAGGATGGGCTGCAGGAGAAGGCGGTTCCGATCGATCAGTTTTTTCGCAAGATCGTTCTGATCCGGGAGCAGCTCCGTAACCTGGAGCGCGAGATCAACAACCACGCCAAGCTTGACGACGACGATCGGATCGAACTTCAGCAGTACGTCACCCGCATCTACGGTTCGCTGACGACCTTCAACGTCCTGTTTGCGGAGAAGAACGACCAGTTTGTCGGTCAGAGTTCGAGGAGGTAGGCTGGGCGCGGTTCGTCGGGTTTCGCCCGCGCTCGATCCGGGCCGGGATCAACGGCGGGAACGCTATACCGTGCTGCGCCTGGCCTGCGGCGCGGTTGGGCTCCTGGTCGTCGGCACTGCCGGTTACCATCTGATCGAGCAGTGGAGCTTCGTCGACAGTTTTTACATGTCGGTGATTACCCTCACCACCGTCGGCTTTGGCGAGATCCACCCGCTCAGTTCAGCGGGACGGCTCTTCACCATCGTCTTCATCCTGCTCGGTGTCGGTCTGGCTGCCTTCTCGGCCAGTACCATCGCGCAATCCCTGCTGGATGGCACCTGGGTTCGGTACTTTCGGAGGCGGAGAATGATCCGGACAATCGAGGCGCTCCATGATCACTACATCATCTGTGGCCACGGGCGAACCGGACGAGCGGTGGCGCACTTCCTGCGCGAGCGATCCCTGCCGTTCGTGGTGATCGAGCTCGATCCGAAAGCCGCGGCGGATATCGAAGACAGCGGTGAGACCGTAGTCTGGGGCAGCGCGCACGACAACGACGTTCTGCTTGCCGCCGGGATCGAGCGCGCCCATGCCGTCGTGGCCTGCGCCTCGAGTGACGCGGAGAATGTGTTCATCTGTCTCTCCGCCCGGTCGCTCCGCACCGATCTGGTCATCGTGTCGCGCTGCGACGACCCCGAGTCGGAGAGCAAGCTCCGGAAGGCAGGGGCGAGCGATGTCGTGACGACCTATGATCTCGCCGGGCGCGCGATCGCCGAGGCGGCATTCGGTCGCACTCCGGTCCGGAGCTGAGTCCCGTGTC
Source organism: Candidatus Eiseniibacteriota bacterium (assembly GCA_016712505.1). GTDB lineage: Bacteria > Eisenbacteria > RBG-16-71-46 > CAIMUX01 > CAIMUX01 > JADJQY01. The sequence continues at coordinate 438,424 of JADJQY010000001.1, forward strand.
CTGGCGTGGCCACGCTCTCCACTTTGACACCTTGACCTCTCGCTCGACGCCGGTCGAGGCGGCGATCGAAGGTGATCGGCTGCACTTCACCTTGGAAGGTGTGACCCGGCGCTACGCTCCGGAGGAGGTGAAGGACGGCGATCGGACGCTGCAGGGTGAGGCGAGACTTCATCTGGCCCATCCACCCGGCGCGGTTCTCACCCTGCCGCCGGAGGCGGTCCCTCACCTCGAGGCGGGGAAGTTCCTCCGCACCCGGGTGCGTCAGGCGGCGTTCGTGATGCGGAACGTGGTCATCGTCGGATCGGTCTTCCTGGCGCTCGTCCTGGCCTTTCTCCTGCTCGGAATTCGCCCGCTCTCCAATCAACTGGCCAAGCTGATCCCGGCCGACGCCGAGCGGGCGGTGGGGCAGGCGGTCTACGATGGTGTGGCTCGAACCGGCCTGGTGACGGCTGACAGTCTCTCCGCGGCGGCGTTGCGGAAGGTGGTGCTTGCCGTGCTGCCGGAGGACCTCTCTCCCGACCAGGTGCGGGTCGCGCTCCTGGAGGATACGGTCACGGTCAACGCCTTCGCCCTCCCTGGAGGATTCGTGGTCGTGCACCGGGGAATACTGAATCTGATGGAGGACGAGTCGGAACTGCTGGGAGTCGTGGCGCACGAGATCGGCCATGTCTACGAGCGCCACGGGATGCGCCGTTTGACCCGCACCGCCACGCTGGGAATCCTGACCGCGCTGGTGTTTGGTGACGCCGGAGGAATTGGTTCGATCCTGGTGCAGCACGGGACCTCTCTGCTCTCGCTCAGCTACGACCGCGACGAGGAGCGAGCCGCGGATGCCTTCGCCGTACGGACCCTGATTGCGCGCAATCTCGATCCCGGAGGGCTCAGGCGTCTCTTCTCCAAACTCGAGGCGCAGGAGGGGAGGGTGAAGATTCCCGCGCTCCTCTCGAGTCACCCGGCTACGGCCGAGCGGATGACCCGCCTGGAGTCCCTGGTCGCGGAGGCGGGGGGCGCCCCGGAGGCGCCGCAGACGCTCCTTACCCCCGCCGAGGCCGGAGCGCTCTTCCGCCGGGTCGCTCCCCCCGCTTCCTACTGAGGCCGTCCGGGCTCAAGCCGTCGCGGTTGCTCCCCGATTCCGGCTGACCGACGGGGGAGGAAACCGGTATCGTTTGGAAGCGCCACGAGACGCCGCAGAGGAGGCTCCATGCATCGCATCCCCCGTTTCGCCCGGCCCGCATCGACCACGCTCCTGGCCGGGATCACCGCCTGCCTGTCGTCCCCCGGTGCGCACGCGGCATTTCCCTACAGCACCACCCCGTCGTGGGAGTCGAACCCGAACGCCGAGGTCGCCACCGGCGGGGCATTCGGTGACATCGACCGTGACGGCTGGCTCGACATGGTGGTGGCAAACGGGAACGACATCTCACGCCAGCGCGTGGCGGTCTACCGTAACAACGGCGCGGGCTCGTTCCCGGCTAACCCGACGTGGAGCTCGACGGACATCGACTACCACGGCCACCTCGACCTCGGCGACATCAATGGAGATGGCTGGTTGGATGTCGTGGTCGCGGTATATCTCGGTCCCGGCGGGTTCGGTGACCGGGGCAAGGTGAAGCTGTATCTGAATGACGGCGCGGGGAACCTCTCGAACTCCCCCTCGTGGGAGTCGGGCGACCGGTTCTATTCGTTCTCGCTGGCGCTGGGTGATGCCGATGGGGACGGCGATCTCGATCTGGCTTGCGCCTGCGGCGACGACTACAACGACGAAACCGAGTACCAGAGGATCTACTTCAACGTCGGCGGGACGTTCGAATCGCTTCCCTCGTGGACCTCCGCGGATCGCACCTACGCTCTGGACGTAACCTGGGATGATATCGATCGCGACGGGGACATGGAGCCGCTCTTCTGTGGCACATCTGCGCCCCTGCGCTACTACCGCAACGACCAGACGCTCGGCGGCGGAATCTCCTCCGCCGCGACCTGGCAGAACACCGACCTCCCCGAGTTCGGCAACACCACCGCCCTCGGAGATTGGAACGGTGACGGCTTTCCGGAGCTGGCGGTGGCGGACAACAACCAGCTCGGCGGCGCCGGTCGGTTCAAGGTGTACGGAAACAGTGCCGGGGTTCTCGGTACCACCCCGATTTGGCAGTCGAGCAACGGCGGCTACGGCTCGAATGTCACCTGGGTGGATCTCGATCGAGACGGCGACCAGGACCTGATGACCGGCCGTTGGTTCTCCGCGCTGCGTGCCTACGAGAACCTGGGGGGCACACTGACCACTGCGCCGATCTGGACCAGCGGGACTTCTGCCGTGACCGAGAACGTCTTCTTCGGCGATGTCGATCGCGACGGACGCCGGACCAACGGTCTTTCGGTTGCGCACGGCACCGGATCACGCACCTTCTTTGCCATCGGCCAGGCACCGGTCGAGTCGATCGACGAGGTGCGGGTCGACGGCCTTGCAATCACGGACTTCGTCGGGCACGCCGGGAACGGGTGGATTTCAATCTCTCCACCGCCCGCGAGCGGGGCGTTGGTCGAGATCTCCTTCTCCTATTCGGTCGACCTCGACTTTGGAGTGACCAACTGGGATTCGGGCGAAGGGAACTACCTCTTCCTCAACACCCGCACGGCTGCCGCCGTGGATCAGCCGCTGGCTGGGCTTGGGGCGATCGGGGCCTACCCCAACCCGATGCGGGAGCGGACACAGATCCGCTACTCCGGACCGGCCGTGGAGCAGGCGCAGATTGATCTCTTCGATGTCCGAGGCCGCCGAGTCCGCTCACTCGCGGCTGGTCCGGTCGATGGTCTCCGGTTCTGGGAGTGGGACGGGAAGGACTCGGGCGGTCGAGAACTGCCTGCGGGCACCTATTTCGCCCGGGTCTCCGGTCCGTCGTCGGCCATCGAGACCCGGATCGTCCGCCTTCGCTGAGCGCAGGCGCTGACTCAGTCGTCGTGGGTCAATTTCCGCAGCCGCTTGACCGCCGCCTTCCTTGTCTTTTCGGCGAGTCGTCGGGCCTCGGACGCCGCGCTCGGCTTCGTGGCGACGCGCGGCTTGGGCTTGCGCGCCCGGGCGATCAATGTCTCCTGGATCCGTTCCAGGGCGCGCAACTTGTTTGCCGACTGACTACGACTCTCGGTTGCGATCCGGACGATCCCGCTGGGTCGGTGAACCACCCGGACCGAGGATTCGGTCTTGTTCTTTTTCTGCCCACCCGGACCGGAGGACTTGAAAGGCGTCACCTCGCAGTCGGCCAGCAGGTCGAGTAGTTCGCGGGTCCAACGCAAGGGCATCCGGCACACCTCTCTGGGGGCGATCGCGGTTCTCGGGGCTTCCTGTCCCGGCATTGTGCACTGCACCCCCGGAGAGGAACAACCGTCAACAAATCCGTTAACGCCCGGGTGCGGTGGGGTGTCTAGATTCTGGAGCGATGAAACCCCCCTGGTCGAGTGGCGGACAGCCCGCCGACGCCGAGCTGGTCGCCCGAGCCCGAAAGGGGGATGGGGCTGGCTTCGATGCGTTGGTGCGTCGACACTATCGCGCCGCCTACGCGGTGGCACTCGCCGTGCTGGGCCGCCGCGACGATGCGGAAGATATCTGTCAGGAGGCCTGGATCCGAGTGCTCGAGCGGATCGATGACTGTCGGGATCCCAGCCGGTTCGTCTATTGGATGCTTCAGATCGTCCGGAACCGCGCGCGCAATCACCTGGCGTATCGAAAGGTCAGGCATGCCTCATCTCTCGAGGAGACACCCGAGCACGCAGCTCCGACGACGGCGGGGTCGGACGTCCTTCTGCGTGGCCGCCTGGAGGCGGCACTCGGGGAGCTGACCGAGGTACAGAGAGAGGTCGTGCTGCTGCACGACCTGGAGGGGTTCGAGCATCGCGAGATCGGAGAGAGCCTAGGGATCTCGGAGGTGATGTCCCGCCAACACCTCTTTCGAGCCCGCCAGCAGCTTCGAGGTATTCTGGGAGAGAGAGCCCGCGACGACTTGCGGATCGGTCGAGAGGAATGACGGTGAACGAATCACGAACCAGCCGTGGATCAGGTGGCGCGAGGGAAGGCGAGGACCGTCTCGACTTCTCGGCGCTCGACCCGACGCGCGACGCCGCAGCATTCGAAACTCAGCTCCAGGCGATTCGATTCGCGACCCAGTCGGAACTCGCGCGACGCCGCGGCGCGCCCGGGCTTCTCGATCTATTCCTGGGCTGGCGCCGCCCGATTCTGGCCACCTCCACGCTGATTGCCGCCGCCTCCCTCGTGGTGCTTCTCTCGGCTCCAGCCGACACGCGCAGCACTTCCCTTGCCGAGGCGGCCGGCCTGTCATCGACCTGGGCCGAATGGATGGGGATCTCCGCAGCGACCGGGTCCGGAGGGCCGAGTGCCGGACCGAACGGTGAAGGGGCGACGGAGTGACTGCGCTCGAATCGCTCGGCCGGGTGCGGCTTCAGGCGCTCCTGCTCCTTTTGGTCGTGTTCGTGATCGGCGGACTCACCGGAGCCGCGTTCGAGCGGACGCGCCGGGTCGGACCGCCGCGCTTCGTCGAAGGGGGGCGCGATCCCGGCCGCGCGTTCTCCGAGCGGATGCGCCATGAGATCGGCCTGAGTGACACTCAGGCAACTCAGATCGATGCCATCCTCGAGCGCGGTCGGCCGCGCATGCAGGCGGCGATGGAACGGGCGAGGCCGCTCGTCCAGAGCGTGAGCGACTCCATTCGAGCGGAGGTGCGATCGATCCTCACGCCGGATCAGCAGAAGCGATTCGATCAACTCGAGCCGCCGCTCGGTCCTCCCATGCTGGATGGCCGACGCGGGGGGGCTCCCTTTGGCGGTCCGCCGCACGGCCGTCCTTTCCGCGGACGTCACCCAGGCCCGCCCGGGCCCTTCGGCGTCCCCCCGGGCGGTCCGCCGCCCGAACCACCTTCGGGTGAAACGAAGCCGCCCAAACAAACCGGATAACGCGACCGTTCCGTGCGCTGTCTTTCACATCGATCCGATTCGAGGGGCAACGAAAGGAGACCATACGTGAAAGCAGTTCATCCCGGAGTCCTGTTTGGCGCGATCGGCTGGGCCATGCTGTTCGGCTGTTCCAGCGATGCCACTACCTCGAGCGACGACACCAGCGATCTCTCCGCCGCGACCGAGGCCGCGCTCGACGACGCGAATGATCTCGACGGTTCGTCGGTGCGCCCGTTCCGCCTCGGTGTTCCCGGACCACTCGCGCTCGATGCCGTGCCGAGCGGCTGTGACTATGATGCCGCGCTCGAGCGGTTCGTCTGCGCGGCGGTGACCGACGATCGGGGCGCGACTCGCAGCCGGAGCTACGCCTTCTACGACGCCTCGGGTGTTGCCCAGGCGGCCTACGACGAGAGCGGTACCGCTTCGTTCAACATCCAGGCAACAATGGATGCGACCCCGACCCGCGAGGGTGTCAGCGGAGTTCTCCACCACGAGCAGAGTCTCTCCGCGACCGGTCTCGCCGGCGCGGAGACCACCCGTATCTGGAACGGCACGATCACCGAGCACAGCCAGGGCCTGCCCCCTGGTGGTCCCGGAGGACCGGGCGGCGTCGGCGGCATGGGCGGCCCCCCTCACGGCGGCGGCCCCGGGGGTGGCCCGCGCGGCGGCGGTCCAGGCGGCGGGCCGTCCGGTGGCGACCGGCCCGATTTCTCCTCCGTGGTCTTCGACGCCACGGTCACGGTGTCCGACGTCGTCATGCCCAGCCCGCTGGGTGAGGAGACCTGGCCGGTTTCGGGAACGATCACCCGGGTGGTGCACGTCGAGGGGCTCGACAGCGGTACGCGGGACGAGACCTCGATCCTGACGTTCAACGGCACGCGTTACGCAACACTGCAGGTAGGTGATCAGACCAGCACCATCGATCTCAAGCAGCGCCCGCGCGGACCGCACCGCGGCTAGAGATTCACGCTCCGCCGGAGCACCCCGGACCGCCCCTCCCCCTGGCGGTCCGGTGCCTTGTCCGAGATCTAACGGGGTGGGATCGGATCGGGGCGGTCACGAGGGGCCGCCCCGAGCCGGATTCGGCCAAAATCTCACCTGTGCCTTGTTCCGAGGTCCACACGCCGCGTACTCTCGTGGACAACATGCGAACCTCCCCTGATTCGCCCATCCGCCCCACGGTGCTCGGGCGCTTCCCCATCGAAGGAGAGCTCGGGCGCGGTGGCATGGGTATTGTTTATCGTGGAACCGATCCCGCGCTCGGCCGCCCGGTCGCGATCAAGGTGTTACCCCCCGAGTTCTCGGCCGACGCCGACCGGCTCATCCGCTTCGAGCGTGAAGCGCGCGTTCTCGCCGCGCTCTCTCACCCCAACATCGCGGCGATCCATAGCCTGGAGCAGGCCGGCGACGGATCCCGCCTGCTGGTGCTCGAACTGGTCGAAGGCGAGAGCCTTCGCGATCGTCTGAAACGCGGCCCGCTCTCGGCCATCGAAGCGATCCGAGTTGCCGAGTCGATCGCCCGGGCGCTCGAGAGTGCCCACGGCCGCGGTATCATTCATCGTGATGTGAAGCCCGACAACGTGCGCATCACCCCCTCGGGCGAAGTAAAGGTGCTCGACTTCGGGCTGGCCCGGTGGGAAGACCAGCCGTCCGACGACGAGACTGACGCGACCCTGTTCTCCGCGTCGGTATCTCCCGACGAGGATGTCACCTCGGTCACTGCGGCTCCGGACTCCTACACCGGGGCGGGGATGGTCCTGGGCACGCCCGGATACCTCAGTCCCGAACAGGCCCGAGGCCAGCTGGTTGATCGGCGGAGCGACATCTTCTCCTTCGGTGCAGTGCTTTTCGAGAGCATTTCCGGGCATCGCGCCTTTCCCGGATCCAACGCTCAGGATCGCGTGCGCGCCGTGGTGTACAAGGAGCCCGACTACACGCAGCTGCCGGGCGAAGCCCCGGAGAGTGTCCGTACTCTGATCCGCCGGTGCCTGGAGAAGGACCCCGAGCAGAGACTCGGATCGATGCGTGACGTGCGCGTGGTGCTCGAGGCCGGGCTCTCCGAATCCGCTCCGATCCCCCTCGCACCCACCGCGCGAACGCAGAACAACTTGCCGCACCTGCTGACCAGCTTCATCGGGCGTCGTCGCGAGGTTGCCGAGGCATGCGTGCTTCTCGAGAACACGCGCCTGCTGGCAGTCACCGGGGTGGGAGGGTGTGGCAAGACGCGGGTTGCGCTCGAGGTGGCACGAGACTCGCTGGGCGCCTTCGTCGACGGAGTTTGGTTCGTCGAACTCGCGGCCCTGAGCGAACCCGGAATGGTTCCCGCGACCGTTCTATCCGGTCTCGGACTGCGCGACGCTGCGGGCGCAACTCCTGCCCAGAGCTTGATCGACCACTTCGGGTCGCGAAAGGCGCTGCTCGTGCTCGACAACTGCGAGCACCTCCTCCCTGCGGTCAGTGAGCTCGTGCAGCAACTCCTGCAGGCATGTTCGAACCTCCGCGTGGTCATCACCAGCCGTGAGCCGCTGGGAATCTCCGGAGAGACGATCTGGCGTCTGCCCTCGCTCGGCACACCCGTGGGGCGCCCCGGGGGAGAGCGCCCGGAGGACCTGCTCGGGATCGAGTCAGCGGAGCTCTTTGTCGAGCGCGCCCGTGCCATCGCCCCTGCGTTCAGCCTGACCGCGCAGAATGCTCCCGCCGTGGCCAGCATCTGCCGCCGTCTCGATGGGATCCCACTGGCCATTGAACTCGCCGCGGCGCGGATCCGAGTGCTGTCCGCCGAGCAGATCGACGCGAAGCTGAGCGATCGTTTTCGCCTCCTGACCGGCGGGGGGCGCGGTGCGCTCGAGCGCCACCAGACCCTTCGGGCCGCGATCGCCTGGAGTTACAGTCTGCTCAATGACGAGGAGAAGCGCTGCCTGCGCGCTCTCTCGGTATTCGTACGCGGGTGGAGTCTTCCCGCCGCGGCCGCCGTCCTGGGTCGATCGGACGACGAGTTCGAGATTCTCGACCTCCTCTCCCATCTGGTCGACAAGTCGTTGCTCGTAGTCGACGAAGGAGATGAGCCGCGGTATCACCTGCTCGAGACGGTGCGGCAATTCGCCGCGGAGGAAGCGGAGCGCGATGGCGAGTCCGCGGCCGATCGCGATGCCCACGCGCAGTGGTTTCACGCTCTGGCGCGTCAAGCCCGACCTCAGTTGCTGGGCGCGCAACAGGGCGAGTGGCTGGCCCGGCTCGACCAAGACGACGAGAATCTCCTCGCAGCGATTCAGTGGCTCGGCCAGCACGAAGAGAGTGCGGATCGCGGTCTCGATCTGGCCGCGCAACTCTGGTGGTACTGGCATCAGCGCGGACTTCTGGTGATGGGTGCAGCCACGTTGGAGGAAGCGCTCACCCGGCCAGGAGTCCTGGAGACCGGAGAGGCTCGGGCCGTGGCGTTTCTGGGATCCGGCTTCCTCTGGCAGGGTCGGGGAGATCTAAGGCGCGCCGTTGAGCGGTTCGAAGCGAGCCGTCGCCTCGCCCAGCTGAGGGACGACCGGCGCGTGCTGGTCAACGCCATGCAGGGACTCGCTCGGGTCGCAAGCCAGATGGGCGACTATGAGCGTGCGCGGACGCTCTACGACGAAGGCCTTCCGCTGGCGCTCGAGAGCAAGGATAAGCAGATCCTGCTCACCTACCTCAACGGCCGCGGAGCGCTGGCCTGGCATCTTGGCGATCAGCGTGGCGCTCAGGGATACTTCGTGCAGGCGCTCGACGTGGCCCGCGAGCTGCGCAACACGAACTCGATCGGCGTACTGCTGGCGAACCTGGGCGCGATGGACATCCAGCTCGGAGAACTCGCGTCCGCCCAGACCCGATTGGAGGAGGCGCTCGTGGTCCAGCGCTCCCTCAAGAATCGATTTGGGGAGGCCCAGGCTCTGTGCAACCTCGGAAGTGTCGCCCACGCCCGGATGGAGGACGTCGCAAGCCACGTCTACTACCAGGACAGCCTGGCCCTCTGCGAGGAGATGGGCAGCAAGGACGGCCGGGCGAACGTCTACTACGGCCTCGGCGAGCTGGCGGTCAGTCATGGAGATGCTCCCGCCGCGACTCGCTACCTCGGGGAGAGCCGGGGCCACTTCGAAGAGCAGGGCGATCGACTCTCGGTTGCGGGCATCGACGGCATGCTCTCTCTTCTCGCCGCCGACCAGGGCGATCTGGACGAAGCTCGGCGTCGCCTCCGCGCCAGTCTGACACTCCACTTCGCTCTCAATCCGTCTCCCGACATCCTGGCCGAGATCGGCCACGCGGCGCGCCTCGCCCTTTGCTCGGGTGACCACGCTCTGGCCGCGCGGATCTGGGCTGCGGTCGTCGCCCGCCGCGAGGTGGAGCAACGCGCCAGCTCGCCCCGGGAGGCGGCCGGGCGCGAAGCCGGACTGGCGGAGTGCCGAGAGGTTCTCGGGATCGCCCGGTTCGAGCAGATTCTGGCCGAGGCCCGGAAGCTCGACTGGGCCGCGCTTCAGCAGGAGGTGCGGGACTGGCTGGGGCAGGGGTGAGGTCCGCGCCTGCCAGGTTGCAGCCGGTCGTGCACTCTCGGTACGATCCCTCGCCTCTACCTGGAGGACCAATGCATCCGTGGCCCGCAGCCAGCCGCCTCATCCCGCTTCCTCACCTCGCCCTCGGCGTCAGGGTGACCTAGGTGCCCCGTCGTGAGGCCGACAAGCGTCGAGGATCGACCCGCACATCCGCGGACGCGCGGCTGGCCAAACTGGGACGCTCGATCCTGGACGGGACGGCGATCGATTGGGATGCAGAGTCAGCGCGGACGAAGGAGCCGCGACCGGGACTTCGCGGTCTGCGAAACCTCGAAGCCTTGATCCGCGCGAGCCGCGCGGTGGCCGCGGCGCAACCAACGGAGGCGCCTCCGATCCTCTTCGAATGGGGACCGTTCCAGGCCCTCGAGCTCGTCGGGGAAGGAGGGTTCGGCCAGGTATTCCGAGCCTTTGATACGCGCCTGCGTCGCGAAGTGGCGCTCAAGCTGCGCCGGGAGGGAGCGGGATCACGCGGGGAGGGAGCGCGTCGGTTCCTGGAGGAAGCCAGGCACCTGGCGCGGGTGCGACACTCCAACGTGCTGGTCGTCCACGGTGCCGACGTGCACGGACGGCGCGCGGGATTCTGGACCGACTTCATCCGCGGCCGGACCCTGGCCGATCTGCTCCGGGAACGAGGGACCTTACCGGGGGAGGAGTGCGCTCGGATCGGGGTGGACCTCTGCCGAGCCCTTCGTGCCGTTCACGCCGCCGGGCTGGTCCACGGCGATCTCAAGCCCGCCAATGTGATGTGCGAGTCCGGCGGGCGTATCCTCCTGATGGACTTCGGCGCGGTGACGCGCCTTGCTCCCGACGGCACCTCAGACCTGCCGGGGCAGGCTTTCGGAACTCCTGCCTATCTGGCACCGGAGGTGCTTCGCGGCGAGGCGACCGGGCCGCGCGCGGATCTCTATTCGTTGGGGGTTCTGCTCCACGTCATGGCCACGGCCACCTTGCCGGTCACGGCGACGTCGGTGACGGAGCTTCTGCGCGCGCACGAGCTGCGCGCCGAGCGATCTGAGCCCCTGAAGGGAAGAGACCTCTCTCCCGCCCTCGTGGACAGCATCGAGCGGGCGCTCTCCCCCGCGGCGGAGCGACGCTACGAGAGTGCGGACGAGATGGAACGGGCCCTCCTCGTGGCGCTTCCCGCTTCCGCCGATGTGGAGGGACAGTCGCTGCGGGATCTGCTCGCCGAGCTCGCTCGGGTTCCGGAGAAACTCGCCCTGAGCATCGGGGCTCAGATCGTGCGGGCACTCTTACGCGAGCCGGGCGAGACCGTGGGCGAAGGACGACTCGACCTGGAGCGTCTCTTCCTCCTGCCTGACGGTCGAGTGCGGCTGCGCGATGGGATTCGACCCGGGCTCCCGGACGCCCCGCGCGAAATCGGCCGTGTCATCGAGGAGCTGGCCACGGGACAAGCCTCGAGCGAAGGTGCGCCAGGACAATTCGCACCGGGACTCTCGCCGTTCACCCTGGAGCTGATTCGGGAGCTGCGAGCAGCCGAAGCCGAGCCGGCGATGTCGGATCTCAGCGCGCTCTGGGTGATCCTCACCGAGGGGGAGGCGAGTGCGTGGTGGCGTTCGCGGCGCCGAGAACTCCGAAAGAGCGTCGGTCCCTCTCGACCGGGACCGGTCATCGCGCGCGACACCGCGCTCTACGGGCGGGATTCATTGAGCGATCGTCTCCGCGAACGCTTCGCCCAGGTCCAATCCGGGCGGGGCGCGGTACTGCTCCTGACAGGCGAGGCGGGGATTGGCAAGACGCGGCTGATCGGTGAGTTTCTTGACCAACTGGAGCGGGATGGGGTCGAGTGCCATCACCTCTTCGGCAGCTACGCGCCGAGCAGCGCAATCAACGAGGCCGGCGCAATTCTTGATGCGTTTCGCGGCTTTCTCGGCGAGGCAGACCTCGAGTCCGCGCTTGCCGACTACCTGGTCGAGGCGCCGCTCCTCAGAGTTCCTTTGCATGCCTTCCTGGCCGGGCGGGCCGAGGAGGGGGAGGCAAGTCGCTCCGGCTTCGATCTCGTGCAGCGTGCGCTCGTCCAGCTCACGCAGGCCATCGCGGCGGAGCGCCCAACGATCATCTGGATCGACGATCTGCACTTTGCCTCCGGAGACGGACTCGACCTCTTCGCCGCCCTGGCTCAGGCCGTGGCGGGCCGGCCGATCCTTCTTCTCGGCACCCTGAGACCCACGCTTCCGAAGGAGTGGTCCGCCAACCTGCTTCGCTTGGAGCATGCCGAGGAGCTCCCCATCCCACGGCTCAGCGAGCCGGACGTGCGACGCCTCCTCACCGAGGCCCTGGCCTCGCGCCCCCTGGCGGAGGAACTTGCTCCCGGCCTGATGCAGCGATCGGACGGAAACCCGCTCTTTCTCTTCGAGTATCTCCGCGCGCTCGATGTGGACGGAGACTCGGCGGCCGAGGGCACCGAACAGATGCGACACCGCTTGCGGGGGTTGTCCGCCCCGGGCTCGGTGCAACGGTTGATCCAGGCGCGTTGCGCGGCGATCGCGGAGGAGGATCAGGAGGCTCTCGACGTCGCATCGTGTCTTGGTTACGAGTTTGATGCCGACCTGGTCGCCGAGGCTCTTGGTCAACCCGTGCTTCCCGTGCTCCGCCGGTTGGCCGCGATCGAACGTCGTCATGGGCTGGTGCGCTCGGCCGGGCGCCGCTTCGTCTTCGACCACCACGAAGTGCAGCAGGCGCTGTACGACGGACTGTTCGAGCCGCTTCGCGAGCAATACCATCTCGCGCTGGCCCAGGTGGTCGAACAGCGGGAAGAGAGACGGATGGCGACCTCCCCGGAGCCAGCGGGCGGCGTGGCCGCGTTCATCGCCGAGCACTTTCTCCGCGGGGGGGACGGTGAACGAGCGCAGCGCTATCTCCGGCCGGCAATCGAGCACCTCGAACAGACCTACGCGAATGACGCCGCGGTGCGACTGGCGGATCTCGCCTTGGAACGCGCTGGGCTCCTGCTGGGTCTCGATCGAATCGAAGTCCTTGCCCTGAAGGCCCGTTGCCTGGCGATTCAGGGGCGCGTGGCCGAGGAGGAGGTGACGCTCCGGGAGCAGTTCGACCTCGCTGAGAAATCGGGCGATCGCAAGGTGCGCGCCAGCGCGCACGCCCGCCTCGGTGACCTGGCGCTTCGACGCTCTGATCACGACGGGGCTCACCAGCTCCTGACTGAGGGCGTGCGCTTGGGAGCGGAGGTGGGAGACCTCACGGTACAATTCTACTGCCAGATCACCCTGGGCAATCTCTTCTTTCGGCAGGGAAAGTTGCAGGAGGCGAGGGAGGCATGCCAGCTCGGACTGCACCTGGCCCAGCAGTCCGGTGACAGTCGGAACGAGGCGAACGCCGCTGGCTATCTCGGCATGGTTCTCGGTTCTCTGGGGAAACGGGACGACGCACGGGTGTACTTCGAGCGGTCGCGGTCCTTGGCGCGAGGTAGGCTACGCCATGGCAGAAGCGCTGGCCGTCTGCAACCTCGGTGTAGTGATCGAGTCAGACGGAGACTATCTCGAAGCGATGGAGTATCACCGGCAATACTTCGATCTTTCACAGAAGCTGGGGTTTCGGAGAGGGCAGGGGATCGCGCGGGGAAACTGGGCCTCGGCGCTCCTGGCTTTGGGACGCACGGCCGAGGCTCTGGAGCAACTCGACCTGGGGCTTCCCCTCCTCCGCGAGGCAAGGCACTCGCACGGCGAAATCCACCTGCGAGAGGGACGCGCGGCGATCTTCGCCCTGCTGGGTTCCTGGGGAGAGGCGCGCGAGGAGTATCAGCGGGCGCTCGAGGTTGCGACCCGGCTCGGGAGCACCATCGGAGAGGCCGACGTTCAGATCGGGCTGGGAGCGGTCGCGCGGCAGGAAGGAGCACAGGCGGAGGCAGAAGATCTCCTTCTCGCGGCGCAGGCGACGTACGCGCGCGCGGAACATGAAGAGGGAATCGCGTCCGTCCGGTACGAGTTGGCCAGGCTCGATCTCGTGGCCCAGCGGCTCGACGCCGCGCGCGAGCGTATGCAACAAGCCCTCGAGATTGCGCTTGCCGCCGACCTTCCGAACATCGCGGTGGTTGCTGCGGTGCAGCACGCCGCGTTGGCCGGAACTGGTCTCGACGACGCGCGGGCGCGTCTCGCCGGGTTCGGCGCCCGCGCCACCTTGGTCAAACGTATGGAGGCCCACTTTCTGCTCTGGAAACACGGTGGCGAGGTCGCTGACCTCGAACGCGCTCGGCAGCTCTATCACCATCTGGAGGCAGGAGCACCCGACCGGTATCGCTCCTCGATGCGCGCGACGGTTCCGCTCTATCGGCAGATCCTCGAGGCTAGCGCCGGCTAGCCCGCTCCGGTGCCGAGTTACTCCCCGCCCTCCATCGCGGTCGACAGTCGAACCAGCGCCCGCGAGATGAGCATCCGTGCTGCATTCGCGGATGGGCTTCCGATCGCCTCGGCGACCTCGCGGTGACTCAGGCCGAACTCGACGCTCAGAATCACCGCCTCCTGCATCTTCTCCGGTAAGGTTGCCAGGCCGGCCTCGTACGCCTCGATCATCTCCCGGCCGATCATCTGCTCGAGCAGCGGGGCACGATCATCGGTGTGGTGATCGTCGACACCCTGCTCCGGGTCTCGAACCGATCGTCGGATCTCGTTCCGAAGCTGGTTCATCAATGTGGTGCGCAGATAGGAGAGAAATGCCCCCTCGCGCCGCGGTTCGAACGACCCAATCTGATGGAGCGCCCGCACCAGCGTGACCTGAACCAGGTCCCCCGTCTCCAGCAATCCCCGCGCGTGCGTCGGCAGGCGCCCGTGTGCCCACCGATTGAGCAACGGCAAATACCGCGCCACGAGTTGCTCGCGCGCGACGTCATCTCCGGCCTTCACCCGCCCGATCAGGGCCGCCGTATTCTCGAACCGTGGGTCCGTGGTCCCCTCCCGTGACAAACCCGCACGGAAGAGCATACCGCAGCCCCCACCCCACGGGGAACGCCGGAGCGTCGGCCGGAGGATCCCTCCGCGCCACTCCGGTACTTCCCCGCCCAAGCTCTGAGCTGCCCGGCGGGCGCCAGCGCGCCCGCCGCGCCTCGATCAAACGCGAAGGTCCGCCTGGTTGTGGTTCGCCGCCAGCTTGGCCAGCGCCATTCCCGGAACAACCGCCAGGATCGCAACTGCCAGCGCACAGATCGAAACGATGGTCTTCTTCATCTCTTCCTCCTCAGGTTTTGCCGCTTCCACCAGGGAGAACACGGCGAGAGGCAAAAATCGCACATGCGTGCCTGAACCATCGGAAAGTAGCGCGCAGCCGGAGCGGATGTTCCCGATCCCCGCGTCCAGGCGCGGGAGCCACTCCGCCTGACCCGACCCGACAAGCTACGCCGCCGGCTGCGGGACGAACTCCGAGAAGTACCCGCAGTAGCGCTGCCGCGCGACGGTCGGCGGAGCCTCGGTCCGGCGTTCGGCCCGGCACCGGCGGTGTTTGGATTGAACGGGGCGGACTGAAACCCTACGATCGGCGAGAAGGTGGGAGGTCCGATGAAGCGCGTAATCAGCATGCTGCGGTGATGGCGAGGCTCTCGCCTCATCACCGCGACTCGTTCCAGCGTCTCGACGCTGCTCGATGCGCCATCGAGGCAATTCCGATCGTCTCCACGGTCGCGGCCTGCGATCTCCACGCCACGTCGCGAGGCTGGTAGCCCTTCGTGGCCCACGATTGCTGTCCGACGATGAGGCGACTCCAGTGATCTCCCCGATCGAAATGGCCAAGCGGCACCTGAACGGAGCCACGCACCGGCTCTTCACGATGCCGATTCTGGTGCTGTCGCCGCACAGCCGCTGCAACTGCCGCTGCGTGATGTGCGACATCTGGAAGGCCAACCAGAACCGGCAGGAGCTGACGGTGAACGATCTGTCTCCGCACGTCGCCGACCTGCGCCGGTTGGGGGTGCAGTGGGTCACGTTCTCGGGCGGCGAGGCCTTGATGCATTCGAGCCTCTGGGCCCTGATGGAGCTCCTCAAGGTAGACGGAATCACACTCACGCTGCTCTCCACGGGTCTGCTATTGAAACATCACGCCGAGAGCATCCTGCGCTGGTGCGACGAGGTCATTGTCTCTCTGGACGGTAGCCAGGCGGTTCACGATGCGATCCGTAACCTTCCCGAAGCCTACGAACGTCTGACCGACGGTGTGCAGGCGTTACACGCACGAGTACCGCAGTTCCCGGTCGGAGCGCGCTGCGTGCTGCAACGAGCGAATTTCCGCGATCTGCCCAACATCGTTCGCGCGGCGCGCTCGATCGGGATCGACCGGATCTCTTTCCTGGCTGCCGATCTCTCGACCGAGGCCTTCAACCGACCCACGGGCTGGGGGAGGGAGCGGGTATCCGAGGTCGCCTTGAGTCGCGACGAGGTCGCCGAATTCAACCAGATCATCGAGCGGATGATCGTGGATTGTGCCGAGGAGTTCTCTCGCGGGTTCATCGAGGAGTCGCCAGCCAAGCTCCGACGCATCGGACAGTACTACGCGGCGATCCACGGCCTCGTTCCGTTCCCGGACACGATCTGCAACGCCCCGTGGGTATCCGCCGTGATCGAACCGAACGGGGACGTCCGGCCCTGCTTCTTCCATCCCCCGAAAGGGAACATCCGCCGCAACTCCCTGCTCGAGATCGTCAATGGACCCGAGAACGTTCGCTTCCGGCAGCAACTCGAGGTCAAAACCGATCCGATCTGCCGGAAATGCGTTTGTACGCTCTCCGTTGGGCGGGGAAGGAACCTACGGAGGTAGTGCGACGGTCCGCCTGGTCCGTCGCGACGGGTGCGAGTTGCATTTCAGCCACGGAGGGGCCCCAAAATGTTCGAACAATCCCGGAGTGCCGCAGTCGAGAGCGTTGCGCTCGCCCCGGTCCAGCCATCCGGTGCCGCCAGGTGCGTGCATGTCCTCGTTTCCGGCCCCCGCTGCGTTCTCGCGTTCGTGTGGGTTGCGTGCTTGCTCCGGGGACTGCTTCAGGGAAAAACTGGCTGGACGGGGAGGACTCGAACCTCCAACCAGCTGATTAACAGTCAGCTGCTCCACCGTTGAGCTACCGTCCAGCGTCGTCTGTCCCAGGAATCATCGGACGGGATGGGGTCAACTTTCGCCCTTTCGCGGGTGGTCGGGGACGGCGATGGGTGGTTCCGCCTGGCGGAGGATCTTCGGCGTGACCCGCGGGGGTCGGGCGATCTCAGCAGCGATCTGGGGGCGACGCCGATCCTCCTCCGGCTCGTGAAGAAAATACTTTACAAATAAGTATAGATTAGACGATTGTCCCGATGGATGAGGGGCGGGCCGGCAGTAGACCCCGGCGGCGGCCTGTCCCTCGTCCTCGTTTCGTGCGGTCGGACACGTGGGCTAATCACCTTGTTTTACAAGGTCTTATCTCGCTAGTTCCACTGAGGGCCGAGGTGCCTCGGAGGCCGCGGTGGGGAAAGATCCGGACCGAAGTCGGCCGGGTCCTGGAAGCTAGGTCCTCTGTCTGGGCCAGGGTGCCAGGAGTGCCGCGGGCAAGAGCTGCGCGAGGGCAGTGAGTCGCAACACACCGGCGGGGCAGAGCCCCGCCGGGGGGGTTACACGTGAAAATCAGCCCGCTCGATGAATACGGCTTGAGGTGCATGGTCCAGCTCGCCCGCACCGGCCCGGACGGAGCGCTCACGATCCCGGAACTGGCGGAGCGCGAAGGGCTGTCCGAAGCCTACGTCGCCAAGGTGATGGGGCTCCTGAAGGGAGCGGGACTGGTCCACGCCGCGCGCGGACGGGCGGGTGGATACCGGCTGGCTGCCCCGCCAAGCGAGATCGCGGTGGCGGGAGTCATGAGCGCGTTGGGGGGACCGACGTGGGAGAGCGTGGGGTGTGACCGGTTCAACGGGGCGCACGAGGTGTGTGTGCACTCGGCCGGTTGCTCGATCCGCTCCCTCTGGGCGGCGCTCGATGCGGTGATCGATCAACTGCTCGGGAACGTGACCCTGGCCGACCTGCTCGGTGGCGAGCGGTTGACCGGGGATCGCTTGCGTGCGATGCAGGAGCGGGGGTTGAAGCCGGCAGGGGTGACCTGCGCACCGCGTTGGCCGCTTCGGACGGTGCAGTCGACGGAAACGCAGGAAGTCTGACCGGCAAGCAAGTGCGACCGAGAGCGAACTCTCCCCGGGGAGAGTGTGCGGGGAAACAGGTCGCGAGGCGAGGAAAGGAACGAACGATGGCGAACCTGGGAAGCGTGATCTTCTCCTGCGAAGACCTCCACATCGAGGTGAACGGCAAGAGCGTGGTCAAGGGGGTCAACCTCACCCTGCGGCGCGGCGAAAAGGCGGCGCTCATGGGGCCGAACGGCTCGGGCAAGAGCACCTTGGCCAACGCGGTGATGGGGCATCCGAACTACACCATCACCCAGGGGAAGATCCTCCTCGAAGGGGAGGAGATCACCGCTCTGGCCGCAGACGAGAAGGCGCGCAAGGGGCTCTTCCTCGCCTTTCAGTACCCGATCGCGATTCCCGGCGTCTCGGTGGCGAACTTCCTCCGCACCGCGGTGAATGCCCGGCGCGGCCAGGAAGTCCCGATCCGCGAGTTCCGCAAGGAGCTGATGGAGCAGATGAAGTTACTCGAAGTCGACCCGTCGTTTGCCGGGCGCTACCTCAACGAGGGGTTCTCCGGGGGCGAGAAGAAGCGGGTCGAGATCCTGCAGATGGCCCTGCTCAAGCCTTCGGTCATGCTGCTGGACGAAACCGATTCCGGCCTCGACATCGACGCGCTGCGCACGGTGTCGGAAGGGATCAACCGGATCGCGGGGCCGGAAACCGGCGTGCTCCTGGTGACCCACTACCAGCGGCTGCTGAACTACGCGAAGCCCGACACGGTCCATGTCTTCATGGACGGAAGAATCGTGCGGACCGGCGGGCCGGAGCTGGCGTTGCAGCTGGAAGAACGCGGCTATGAGTGGATCGAGCAAGAAGTCATGGCTGGCAAGTCGAACTGACACGGCTTTAGGAAGGAGCGATCCCATGTCGACGCGCGCGGAAGAGCGCCCGAAGAAGTCGGAAGTCGAGATCGGCGATGACTACGCCTCGCGCTACGGATTCCATGATCCAGAGGAGTACTTCCACAAGGGGGCGAAGGGCATCAACCACGAGGTGGTGGAGATGATGTCCCGCATGAAGAAAGAGCCCGACTGGATGCGGAAGCTCCGGCACGAGGCGTTGGATGCCTTCTTCGCCAAGCCGATGCCGCGTTGGGGCGATGAAGACGTCCTGAACTCGATCGACTTCCAGGACATCTACTACTACATCCGCCCGATGGAATTGCAGGGCAAGTCGTGGGACGACGTTCCGGAGTACATCAAGAAGACCTTCGACCGCCTGGGCATCCCCGAAGCGGAGCAGAAGTTCCTGGGTGGCGTGTCCGCGCAGTACGAATCGGAAGTGGTCTACCACTCGATCCGCGAGGACCTGGAGAAGCTCGGCGTTCTCTTCTTCGACATGGATTCAGGCCTGCGGGACCATCCGGAGATCGTCCAGAAGTACTTCGGGACGGTGATCCCCCCGAGCGATAACAAGTTCGCCGCACTGAACAGCGCGGTCTGGTCCGGCGGCTCCTTCATCTACATCCCGCCGGGGGTGAAGGTCGAGATCCCCCTTCAGGCCTACTTCCGCATCAACGCGGAGAACATGGGACAGTTCGAACGGACCCTGATCATCGCGGACAAGGGTTCGCGGGTGCACTACATCGAAGGGTGTACCGCCCCGATCTACTCGACTAACTCGCTCCACAGCGCAGTGGTGGAACTGATCGCGATGGAGGATTCCTATATCCGCTACACCACGATCCAGAACTGGTCGAACAACATCTTCAATCTGGTGACCAAGCGGGCGGTGGCGCACAAGAACGCCACGGTGGAGTGGGTCGATGGCAACATCGGCTCGAAGCTGACCATGAAGTTCCCCTGCGTCTACCTGGTGGGTGAGGGCGCGAAAGGGGAGATCCTCTCCGTGGCCTTTGCCGGGGACGGTCAGCATCAGGACGCGGGCGCGAAGGTGATCCATGCGGCGCCGAACACCACCTCGACCGTGACCTCGAAGTCAATCTCGAAGGGGGGCGGACGGGCGAGCTATCGCGGGCTGGTCAAGGTCCACCCGGGTGCCACCGGCTGCAAGGTGAGCGTGCAGTGCGACGCGCTGATGATCGGAGACGCGGCCCGGAGCGACACCTACCCCACGATGGAGATCGACGAGGAGAACGTGCAGGTGGAGCACGAGGCGCGCGTGAGCAAGGTTGGAGACGAACAGATCTTCTACCTGATGAGTCGCGGACTGAGCGAGCAACAGGCGCGCCTCCTCATCGTCAACGGGTTCATCGAGCCGTTCACCAAGGAGCTGCCGATGGAGTATGCGGTCGAGTTGAACCGCCTGATCGAACTGGAGATGGAAGGGAGCGTCGGCTGATGACCGGCAGTGAGACGATCGGGCCGGTGGCGGCGGGCAACCTCGGCCACCGGTTGGGCGAACCGGAGTTTCTCCAAACCTGGCGCGCCCGGGCGATGGAGGCGTTCCTGGCCACGGAGAGCCCGCACCGGGCGCAGCATCTCTGGCGCTACACCGACCCGATGGAGTTCGAACCGGAGGGCGATCCGTTCGCGACTTCGCTCGACGGCGCGGTCATCCAGCACGCGGGGGACGGCTCCGGTGCGGATCCCCTGCCCGACGGCGTGCTCGTCCTTCCCTTGGCCCGCGCGGCAAGCGAAGAACGCGAAACGTTCGAACGGGTGTTCGGGACCTTGGTCGGACCGAGTTTCGGTCGGTTCGAGGCGCTGAATGGCGCAGCGTTCCGGAGCGGGTTGTTCGTGCGGGTGGCGCGGAACGCCCAGATCGAGATCCCGATCGCGCTTCGCACCCTGATCGGTGCCGCGCCGTTTGCGGCGTCGCGGGTCGCGATCCTGGTCGAGGAAGGCGCGACCGTGACCTTCACCGAAACCTTGAGCAATCGGGAGGTCGCCGGCGGTCAGGGCACCAAGCCGACGCAACGCCACCTTCACGTGAGTGAGATGGTGATCGGCGCGGGCGCGCGCGTCCACCACGTGCTGGTCGAGACCCACGGAGCCAAGACCGCGGCGTTGATCACGCAGCGCGCACGCCTGGAACGGGGCGCGAAGTACCATCCGGTGCTGGCGGCCTTTGGCGGAGCGTTGACCAAGGCGGATGTTGGTGCGCTCCTCGCGGGGGATGGCTCGGAGAGCGACATGAGTGGGTTCCTCTCCGCGGTGGGTCGGCAACGATTCGATCACCATACGGTTCACCATCACCTGGGACGCCACACTCGCTCGAACCTGAATTTCCGCACCGTGCTCAAGGATCGGGCACGCTCGGCCTACACCGGGTTGATCCGGATCGAGCGGGAGGCGGCGTTCAGCGAGGCGTACCAGGAGAATCGAAACCTGCTCCTCTCCGAGAACTGCCGGGCGGAGTCGATCCCGGAACTCGAGATCATGACCGAGGAGGTGCAGTGCAAACACGGGGCCACGGTCGGACCACTCGATCCCGCGCAGCTCTTCTATCTCACCAGTCGCGCGATTCCGCGCGCGGAGGCGGTACGGATGATCGTGGCCGGACACTTCGAGCAGACACTGGTCTCGTTGCCTGAGGCCCTGCGCGTGTCTTTGACCGAGCTGCTGGTGGAGCGTTTGAAGTCGCTCTAGACCGGAGAGGATGAGGGGAACGGGATGACAAAGAAGTTCGTGGCGGTGGCCAAGGAAGCGGAGATTCCGGAGGGCGAGGCGCGCACCTTCGATCTCGACTACAACCGAATCGCCCTCTGCAAGGTGGGGGGACGGATCTTCGCCATCGAGGACGTGTGCAGTCACGATGACGGGCCGCTGGGCGAGGGCTGTCTGGTCGATCACGAGATCGAGTGCCCTCGGCACGGCGCCCGCTTCGACGTGCGCACCGGGGGGGTCACCCGGATGCCCGCGGTGGCCCCGGTGCCGACCTACGCCGTGCGGATCGAGGACGGTCAGGTGTTGGTCGAGCTGGACGAGGACTGAGCATGTCGAACCTGATGGCCAAGCCGGTCGATCCCGCTACGCTACGCGCCGACTTTCCGATCTTGAACCGGCGGATCAACGGCCGGCGACTGGTCTACCTCGACAACACCGCGACGGCGCAGAAGCCCACGGAGGTGATCGAGGCGGAGAGCCGCTACTACCGCGAAACGAACGCCAACGTTCATCGCGGCATCCACACCCTCTCGGCCGAGGCCACCGCGGCGTACGAGGCGAGTCGCGCCCGGGTGGCCCGGTTCATCGGGGCGAACGACCCACGCGGTATCGTCTTCACCCGAGGTACGACCGAGGGACTGAATCTCCTCGCCCACTCCTGGGGCCTGAACCTCGAGCCGGGGGATGAGATCGTGGTCACCGAGATGGAGCACCATTCCAATCTGGTGCCCTGGTTCCTCGCTGCGGAGCAACGCGGTGCGGTGGTGAAGCACATTCCGATCACCGACGACGGACGCCTCGACCTTTCCTCGCTGGCCAGTCTGCTCGGCCCCCGCACCAAGATCGTCGCTCTCACCCAGGTCTCGAATGCGCTTGGCACGGTGAATCCGGTGGCCGAGATCGCGGCGGCGGCCCATCGGGTCGGGGCGCTGGTGGCGGTTGATGCCGCGCAGAGCGCACCCCACCTGATGGTCGACGTCACGGAGCTGGGGGCCGATGCGGTCGCCTTCTCCGCCCACAAGATGCTGGGACCGACCGGGGTTGGAGCGCTGTGGGTCCGACCGGAGTTGCTCGAGACAATGGCACCCTATCAGGGCGGCGGGGAGATGATCCGCGAGGTGTACCTCGACCGCGCCACCTATGCCGAGATCCCGGCGCGTTTCGAGGCAGGGACACCGAACATCGCGGGGGTGATCGCCTATCAGGCCGCGATCGACTACCTGGACCGGCTCGACCCCGCGGCCCTGCACCGACATGAAACGATGCTCATGGCGTACGCCCTCGAACGGATGCGCGAGATGGGCGGTTTCCGGATCCTGGGCCCGCAGGCGGCCGAGGATCGGGTTGGGGCGCTGACCTTTGCCGATCCTGAGATCCACCCTCACGATCTCTCGACGATTCTCGATTCTGCCGGCGTGGCGATCCGGGCTGGGCACCACTGCGCGCAGCCGGTGCATCGGCGCTATGGACTGGTGGCGACCGCGCGGGCGAGCTTCTACCTGTACAATGACCGTGACGACGTGGACGCGTTCATCGAGGCCCTCAAAGACGCGAGGCGATACTTTGCCTGAGCAGGAGTCGGAGCGGGAGAGTGGGAAGGTGACCGAGCGGAACTCTGGTGCCGGCGGGGCACACGTCTCCGACCGCGCGATGCCTCAGCTCGACGCGCTTTACCGCGAAGTGGTTCTCGACCACTACAAACGTCCTCGAGGCCGTAAGAAGATCGAGCATCCGAACCTCTGTACTTCGGGGTTCAATCCTACCTGTGGCGACCAGGTGATGCTCTCCCTCGAGGTCGAGTCCGACCGGATCTCCGGGCTCGAGGTGCAGTGCCAGGGTTGCTCCATCAGTGTGGCATCGAGTTCGATGATGGCCGAGCTACTGGCGGGGAAGAGCAAGGAAGAGGCGCAGCGGCTCTTCGACACGTTTCGGTGCATGATGCACGGACAGGATCCGGACCCCGAGGTCGATCTCGGCGATCTGGAGGCGCTGTCCGGCGTGGCCCAGTTTCCGGTCCGGATCAAATGTGCCCTCCTGGCCTGGACGACCATGGCCGAGGCGTTGCGAAAGCTCGATGCTCCGGGTCTGAAGGAAGGCCCTCACACCGATGACGTCTGAGCCGAAGGAGCCCGTCATGATCACACGAGACCAGATTTTCGACACGCTGCGACCGGTGGAAGATCCGGAAATCGGCATGAGTATCGTCGAGCTGGGGCTGATCTACGATGCCCGGTACGACGAGGAGACGAAGAAGATTGCCGTCGACATGACTCTGACCAGCCCGATGTGCCCGATGGGGCCCCAGATCATGGGCGCGGTGAAGGGCGCATGCCTTACACTACCGGAGGTCGAGGATGCCGACGTGAACCTGGTCTGGGTTCCGCGCTGGGATCCGCGCGAACACGCGTCGGAAGACGCCAAGGCGCAGCTCGGTATCTGGTAGCAACAAGCTGAGGTCGCACTCCTTTCGCCTGTGGGGAGGGGCTTTCGCTTGCGGGGAGGGGGCGGTGGTGATGATTCTGCGTGGGGCGATCGGGGCGATCCCGATCGAACACCCGCTGGGGATTGGGGAACATTCGGTCGGACGGAGCGCCGAGTCGGCGCTCAAGCTGGGAGACCCTTCGGTCTCCCGTGAGCACGCCAAGATCGTGGTCTCCGATGCCATGATCGAGGTGGTCGATCTCGGAAGCCGCAACGGCACCCTGATCAACGGGGTCAAGCTCACGCCCCAGTACTCGGTCAAAGCTCGCCACGGAGATGAACTCCGGTTCGGCGCCGTCACTCTGCGCATGATCGATCCCTCCGCTTCGCCGGGGTCGGCCGGACTGAATCAATCCGGGCAGCTCCACGGACTACGCAGCGACGCGACCCACATCCCGCGACTTTCGACCGCAGAGGGGATCGAGGCCAGCGTTCGCCTGAGTTGGGAATCGCTGGGTGACAAGCTCGATCCGGCTCTGCGGCGGGATCGCGATCTCTTCCGCGTTCTGACCGAGGCTGGGGCGCTCCTGGTCGCGCAGCGTCCCCTGGAGGAGATCTTCGAGGCGGCGCTCGATCTGATCGAGCGGGTCGTGCCGGGGAAGCGGGTTCTTCTGCTGCTGGGCGGCGAGGGGGAGGAGCTGCCGTCGGTGCAGGCGGCACGGCCGCGCGGCACGGCCGAGGACCGGTTGATGCTGAGCCGGACCCTGCTCAGCACCGTGCTGGACAAGCGTGAGGCGCTCCTGGTGGTCGACGCGCAGCTCGATCCCAATCTGCGCGATCAGCAGAGCATCATGATGCAGGGGATCCACTCGGCGCTCGCCGCTCCGCTCTTCGACAACGAGCAAGTGATCGGCCTGGTCTACTCCGACACCGACAACCCGCTGCTTCGTTTCGATCAGGACATGCTGCGCGCGCTGACCGTGCTGGCCAACCTGATCGCGATCAAGATCACCAACACCCGCCTGCTCGAGACTGAGCGCGAGAAGCAGCGGATGGAACAGGAGCTGGCCACCGCGGCCCGCATCCAGCAGTCGCTCCTACCGCAACAACTCCCCGAGATCCCAGGCTACGAACTCTACGCGCGGCAGCTCTCCTGCTTCGAGTGTGCCGGAGATCTCTACGAAGCGGATCGGCTGGAGCAACGCTACGCCCTGGTCCTCGGCGACGTGAGCGGCAAGGGCATGGGCGCGGCGATGCTGATGTCGCACATCATGGCCTGCCTCCACCTGCTGCACGACGAAGGACTGGAGCCGCTTCCGCTGGTCGAGCGCCTGCACCGGCAGGTGTTCCGCTCCTCCCGCCCGTCCGATTTCGTCACCCTGTTCTACGGCCAGCTCGACCCGGAGGCGCAGACCCTTCACTACGTCAACGGTGGACACTGCCCGGGACTGCTGTTCCGCGGCGACGGCACCGAAACGGAACTCCCGCCCACCGGACTACCGGTCGGGATGATCTTGAACCGCGGGTACGAGGCGGCGTCGACCCAGCTTGCCCCCGGGGATCTGCTCTGTGTCTACTCCGACGGAATTCCCGAGGCGTTCCTCGGCGAGGATGACTACGGCGAGGAGCGACTCAAGGAGAGCATTCGGAAGCGGCGGACGGTGCCGCTCTCCGAGCTGGCCGACGGGATCCTGGAGGATCTGCGGGCCTATCTCGGAGAAGTGGAGGCCGGAGACGACATCACGCTGCTCCTTTTGCGTCGAGTGTCGTAGACGATCCAGGGAGGCTTGACCGTGAATCCTCCGCGTGTCATTGAAGCGCATGGGAAGCACGCGCAGGCGGTACGCTACACCGGGGGGGGGGGGGGCGGTTTGGGGGGGGGGGGGGGGGGGAGGGGTTTTTGGGGGGGGGGGGGCGCCAAAGCCCCGGGGCGGGGGGGGGGGGGGGGGGGGGGGGGGGGGGGTTCGGTTGTTTGGGGGGGGGGGGGTCGGGGCCCGCCCCCGGGGGGGGGGGGGGGGGGGGGGGGGGGGGTTGGGGGGGGGGTGGGGGGGGGGGGGGGGGGGGGGGGGGGGGGGGGGGGGGGGGGGGGGGGGGGGGGTTTGTGGGGGGGGGGGGGGGGGGGGGGGGGGGGGGGGGGGGGGGGGGGGGGGGGGGTTGGGGGGGGGGGGGGGGGGGGGGGGGGGGGGGGGGGGGGGGGGGGGGGGGGGGGGGGGGGGGGGGGGGGGGGGGGGGGGGGGGGGGGGGGGGGGGGGGGGGGGCGGGGGGCGGCGGGCCCCGGGCGCGGAGGGCGCATCCTTGAGCCGGCTTGCCGCGGGGGTCAGCGCGGAGGCCGCCGACCCTGCACCGCAGCTACTTCTTCCCTTCCATCGCCCGCTTGAACGCCTCGGCCATGTTGGTCGACGGCGCCCGGCCGGTGGGCTGGGACTCCTGGACGAACTGCTTGAAGCTCTCCTGCGACTCGCGATCGGCCGCGCGGGTCAGCGAGACCTTGATCCGGCCGTCCGCGCCGACTTCGGAGACCTCGACCATCAGCTTGTTGCCGATGGCGAAGCGCCGGGTCAGGTCGGAACCGGGACGCTCGCCGGTTTCTTCCCGCGGGGCGAGGCCGCGCGCGCGGTGCCCGAACTCGGGCAGGTCGATGAAGAGCCCGTACGGCTTGATCCCGGCCACGTACCCCTCGACCACATCGCCCACCTTCGGAGTCCGCTCCGCCTTCGCGGGTTCGCCCGCCGCCTCTCCTTCTGTGGCCAGCGCCTCACGCACGGAGAGAGAGATTCGCTTCCGATCCTTCTCGACCGAGCGCACGACCGCCTCCACCTCCTGCTGCGGGGCGAAAACTTCCTTCACGTGCGCGACCGGATGGAGCGCCGCCTCGGAGACGTGAACCAGGCCATCGATCCCGGGCGCGATATTGACGAACGCGCCGAACTCGGTCAGTCGGACCACCAATCCGCGCACCCGACGACCCGGCCAGAAACGTTCCTCGACCTCATCCCACGGATCCGGGGCCGACGCCTTCATCGAGAGGGCGATGCGCGGCTTCCCGTCCTTACCCTCATCGATACGGAGCACGCGAACCCGGACCTTGTCGCCGCTCTTCAGCGCCTCGCTCGGGTGCTCGGTCCGCTCGTGGCGGATCTCCGAGACGTGCACCAGTCCGTCGACACCGCCCAGGTTGACGAAGGCTCCGAACGTCTCCAGACGGGCGACCGTGCCGTCCAGATCCATTCCGGGCCGCAACCGCGCGATCAGTTCGCGGGCCGCCGCCTCCTCCTCGCGACGGAGCAGGTTCCGGCGCGAGACGACGACATTGCCCCGATCCTCGTTCATCTCCGTCACCAGGAAGGAGAGGGTCTTGCCGACGTAGATCGAAGGGTCCGCGCAGTAGTTCGACTCGACCTGTGAGAAGGGGCAGAACCCGCGCAGTCCCGACAGGTCGACCTCGAGTCCGCCGGCGTTCATGGCCACAATCTTTCCGATCACCGGCACGCCATCCCGGAACGCCTCCCGGATCTGCGCCTTCGCCGCACTCGGCTCCGCCTTGAGCGAGAGCGCCAGGGTGATCTGATCCTGGACGTGGATGACGTAGAGATCGAGCATGTCTCCGGCGGCGAACTTCCAGCCCCCGTCCTCATCGCGCAGGGCGCGCGACTCCAGGACCCCCTCGCACCGTCCGCCGAAATCGATGAAGCTCTGCTCCTCGCCCAAAGAGACGATCCGTCCACGCACCTTCTGTCCCACGACCGGATCGGTCGCGTGTGCCGGCCCCTGTTCCCGCTCGAAGGCGGCGAGCGCCTGGGCAAAGTCGGTCGACGGCTTCTCTTCGTCGTCCTCGATCGGCGTCGCTGCGATCGGCCCTACTCCGATCGGCCCTGCTGCGATCGGCCCTGCTGCGATCGGCCCTGCCGCGAGGGGGGCCTGCTCCGCAGACTTCTCCTGCGCAGTCAAAACTGTCTCTGCGCCCTCGGGGAGGGCGTCGTCATTCCGCTCGTCAATCATGGTGCTTCTCCAGGCAAGGGCCGGTGCGCAGGCGATTCCTGTGTGGAGGTGATCCCTCTGCACGCGCGGTTGCCCGGAGCCGGATGCCATCGCACCCAGGCTCGACAGGCCCCGCGCACACCCGGCTTGGGGTGTTGGCGATCAGGACACTCGCCCGACATGCGGCAGGTTCCGGGACTGTTGACCCCCGGTCAGGCGACGGCGCGAGGATAGCCAAGATCGCTCGCGCAGGGGAAGAGACAAACTACTCGAGACGAAGGTCCCGCTCCGGCGATCTGCCCCCGGCGATTCCGACGAGAAGCATGAACGAACGGCGTCCATCCTGCTATGCTGCGCGCCCTATGGCCGAAGAGACACCGAATACCCCCCTCGACGTCATCATCTACGCCGACGGCGCCTGCAGCGGCAACCCCGGTCCCGGTGGCTGGGGTGCCGTCCTCAAGGATCCCCGCACCGGTCGCACGGTCGAGATGAGCGGCGGCGAGCCCGAGACGACCAACAACCGGATGGAACTCCGCGCGGTGATCGAAGGTCTCCGCCGGATCAAGACCCCCCGCGCCCGTATTCACGTCGTGACCGACTCCCGCTACATCGTCGACGGCATGAGCAAGTGGATCTTCGGCTGGCAGAAGAACGGCTGGCGCACCGCCGACAAGAAGCCGGTCAAGAACTACGAGTACTGGCAGGAACTCCTGCACTGGGCCAAACCCCACGAGATCACCTGGGAATGGGTCCGCGGCCACTCCGGCCACCCCGAGAACGAACGCTGCGATGCTCTCGCCGTCGCCGCCTCGCAACAGCAGCGCAGGTAGTCGGGGCGAGGGGCGAGGCCGAACGTGCACGGCAGGGAGTCACGACGCGGGATGATCCCGTCTTGTGGATCCGCCATCAGCCAGCAAACTGATGATCCCGCTTCGCACCCGTTGCATCGCCTCCACGGGATCGAAAGCGACTCCCGCTGCGATCAACTGAGGCACGTCTCCCCAGAATGCTTCGTCCGCGAGCTTCTCGGCGAGGTTCCGCTCGAAAACAGGCCGCGAAACGTGCCTCCGTTCCTGCCGCATGTACTGCTCGAAGCAGGCGACGACAACCTCGGTCTTCAGGTTGGGGAAGCGATTCAGTGCTTCAGACAGGTCGAAGAGATCCCGCCCTTTCTTGCGTTGATAGAGGGCGCGAAGCTTCGTGCCAAGCAGCTCCTCGAGAGGATAGGTCAGCACCTCCGCGGCTCCCGAGTTCCACGAGCTGTCTAGCTGGTACCGTACCTGGCGGTAGCCGAGAACGCAAAAGTGCTCTCGCGTGCTGATCTCGACCTTTAGCTTCAACGGGGTAGCGGGTTGTGTTTCGGAGTCGAAACGGTAGTACAAGGTTACACGGCCTTCGCCCTGCTTCCAGCGAGGGGAACCGAGCCAGCTATCCAATCTCCCGCGGATGGATCGCATCACGGGGCCAATCGGACCTGGGTTGACCTGGACAAGATCGATGTCTTCCGAGTAACGGGAAGGTGTGCCGAAGTGGAGTTTGTGGAGGGCGGTACCTCCGCGGAACGCAACCTCACGCGCCAGCAGGGGGTCCGAGAACAGTTCGACGATCGCTCTGCAAATGACAAGGTCCTGCTCAACCTGTGCGTCGGTGGGCCACGGTGCTATGGAGCGCCATTCCGTGATGAACGCTCGCGGGATCACGTTTCGGCCTCGACGCTCTCGTTTACTAGGACCCGCCAACGATCGTCTCTTGCAGCAAGTCTGCTCGGACGATCGGGTCGGAGAGGGGTGAACGGTGGTTGCGTTTCTGCGATCCACGATGCCAGCAGTGGGGTGACCGAACTCTCTCCTACTGCATCCAGAACATGGCCGAGTCGCTGCGCCTTCGTCTGATCGCCCTCGACGATCGCGGCCGCCAGGAGGCGCTTCGCCTCCATCTTCTCCGCTAGTTCGGCAAGCACCGTGGCGATATGGCCCAGCCGTCCGGATCCCTTCACGTATCGAAACAGATCCAAAGCGGTTGCCTCAGGCGTGGCGACGCGCATGGTGCCAGTCTCGGTCTTGACGTCTGTTGAAGGAGTCTTCTCGACTCGAAGCTTCCGGAAGAAGCGAATGCGCGCCCGACCCACGGTGAGTCCTCGCAATTGCGAGTCGGTCACGACCTGGAACTCCTGGGGCTGGTGATGAGCCGCACCATGGAGAGCCGCGGCAGTCAGCAGGCTCACGTAGTACTGCCGCCCGCAGTAGCGCATCATATCATCGATGTACCAGCTTGGCGGCGGGGCCCCAGCGTGGAGGTACTCGATCGGGACAATGACGAAAAAGCCGCGGCGAGGGACGACAAGACGCTGCTTGGCTACCAGGCGCTGAACAGCCTTCTTCAGCGCCTCCGCAGATCCACCGAGGGCGACCTGAGCTTCATCTCTGGTGATGACGTACCGTCCACGTGACTGGTAGGAATCGAGCACGCCCGCCAGTCTCTCGTGTCGATCCTCAGTACCCTTTGGTGAAATCGCGACCCTCCCCTCGCTCAATCGACGTTTGAAGCCAACAGCGGGAGCCTACAGCGTGATTCACCGCCCCGAGACATAATATGCGAAAAGCGTCGATATTCGTCCCTTTATGAGTACAATGTTGATAAGTGCCCTTGTCGACAAAACATCGCAACTAATTGATACAATGACACATACGGAAGATCTGGACCCAGGAAAGCGGGTCACCGCCGTCGCCGCCTATCAACAGCACCGGAGGGGAGCCGGCGAGGTGGGTCAGCGCAGGCCGGCACCAAAGCTCGAGACCGCGATGATGGCGGCGCAGGCGATCGCGACGTCGATTACCAACCCGACTTTGAAACCGGTGCGCGTGTCGAACCAACGGGGACCCACATCCACCGACTGGAGATCCGCCAGCGGGATCCGATCGATCACCTCATCGCGATTTCGCCGCTCAGGGCGCTGCAACAACGCGTACATGTCCGACGGACACCGATCCTCCGCGAACCAGGCGCGAAGCGAGTCCCCCGGAATCTCCACCGTCGTGGGGACTCCGCCACCCGCCCACACTTCCGAACCAGCGGTCGCATGCAGCGAATCGATTCCCGCACCCATCAGCCTCGAGAACCCGATCCACGTGCCCCTCTTGGCTTCCCCCGAGCGCAACCTCACGATCACCCGCGCATCCCGCCGGATGCCCGACAGCTCCGAGTCCGCGACGGTCTTGGCGCCCTTGAAGTCGGCAGACGAAGGGGTCCCCAAGCTCGCCCCGATGAGCGTGCATCCCGACAGTGATACGGAGGCGGCGAAGACCAGGGTCAATAGCGTCGCGGTCCCAACGGCATTGAATCCCACCTGTGCCCCCTCAAAGGCCGAGCTGGCCGAATCCCGCAAAGATGTGAACCGCGACCACAGCGCCGGCGACCAATACGAACGAGATGAGCTTGATCCCCGTACCCGAGTCGAGTCGCAGCGGAACCACATCCACGGACGCTACTTCCCCCAGCGGGATCTGATCGATCATCTCAGGTGCGTTTCTTCGAGGAAGCTGCTGGATCAGGATGCGAGCCCCAGGCGGCCACCGGTTGCTCGCGGACCAGGACCGGAGGGAATCCGCGGAGATCGCTACCGTCGCGGGCATCCTCTGAAGCGTCCAAATGCCTGACCCGGCACTCGCCGCGAGCGAGTCCCCATCCTCCCGCCCCTGCATCGAGAAGCCAATCCAGGTGCCGCTCCGGTTGTCCCCCGTGCGCAACCGAACCACCACCGAATCGTTCTTCCGGATCGCGGCAAGCTCTTCTGCAGAAAGGGTTCGAATCGGCTCCGGCCCGATCGAACTCCAAGCCCCTCCCGCCGCTCGACTACCCGTGCATCCGGCGAGCGATAAGAACCCGGCGAAACACAAGCCAAGAAGCGTCGCCACGCCGATCGCACGGCTCTCCGCGTGACGTGGAGGCCGAACTGGTCGCGAGCGTGAAGGGGTACGACCTCGCGCGTTCATGGACGGCCGGCCGGTGTGGCGTACGTTGTTCATCGCAGAACCCCCTGGTGACCACCGACAAAAAGGCCGGGCACTCCTGGACGTTAGCGCCGGGGGATCGCAGTCAACGGTGCGACGTGCGCGCTTGCGAAGGCTGCAGCGCTCCACGTGGCGCCCGTTGCAGCCGAACGATACACCCCTCGAGCAGCGCGGGACCACTACATCGCCGCGAACTCCCCTGCCTTCCCGGAGTCAAAAGCCGCGGCGTTCTGAGGGGCGCGTTGGGTCGTGGCTGTGGAGTGGTCCGCCTGCAGTTGAGCTGCTCAGCGTGAACGGGTCGGTTGTCTGGGATGCGAAGTACGCTCTCGATTCGATTCAGGACGGAGTGCTGCGCATTCCGCACTTGCCGCAACGGGTAGTGCCTGGCGTCTACTTGGTGCACGTCCGGACGCGGTCGGCGGAGGGTGGGGAGAAGCTGAGCGTGCTGCCGTGAGGTGAGTGCGGCTGAAGTGAGTCATGCGAAGGAACGGGCGCCGGATCCCGGCGCCCGTTCAACCTTCCCGGGAGAACTACATCTCCTGCGTGATCCGGATCTGCCCGCTCCCCGTATCGAGCTTGAAATGAGCAGCGCCGCTTCCCAGGGTGAAGCTGGCGTTGTTCTCGCCCTTCTCGATGTTGCGGGGGTCGTGGACCTCGATGCGGATGTTGCCTGCGCCGGTGTCGGCTTCGAAATCGCCGGTCGCTTCGCGGGGGAGGTGGAGGTCGATCGAGCCGCTGCCGGTGTCGAAGAGGAAGCGACCGTCGCCGACGCGAGTGAAGGCGGCTTCGATGGAACCGCTGCCGGTGTCGAGGCGGGCGTCGTCGGCGGCGCAGTTCAGGGCGTCGATGCTGCCGGAGCCGGTGTCGATGGCGAGGGCGTCGCACTCGATTCCGCTGGCGTCCACCCGACCGCTGCCGGTGTCGATCGTGACCTTGCGGCCGCGGACGCCGTCGACCAGGACATTGCCGGAACCGGTGTCGGCCCAGAGGTCGCCGTCGACCTCGCGCGCGAGGACACTGCCGCTGCCGCTGTCGAGACGGAGTTCGCCGCGCACGTGGTCGCCTTCGAGGGAGCCGGAGTGAACCGCGAGGTCGACATCGCCGTCGACGTTGGTCGCGACCGCCTCACCCACACCTAGGCGGACCTTGACCGACTTGCCGCGGGGCACCTTGACGGTGATGTCGGCCCAGGCCTCGAGCCCCTTGCCATGTCCGCGCACGCGAATGCGGTCCCCGTTGATCCCACTGAACAGCTGCATCAGCCAGTGCTCGTCGTCTTCCCCCTCGCTGAGGGTGAAGGTGGTGGTGGAGCCGTACCCGAGCGGGGGATAGACGAAGTCGTCCTCGCGCTTGGGGTAGACGACCCGGAAATGGGCGTCGGCGCCGCTGCCGGACTCGACCCGGACATTCTCGCGCGAGCCGTCGGATCCCTTGACCGTGGCGGTGACCTGGAACTCAAGACCGTCATACCCCTCCACCGTGACCTTGCCGATGAGGTTGTGGACGGCCAAGGCACTGCCACTGAGGCTGGCGGTCTCAGAGAATTCGGCGCGGGCGTCCGAGAAGGAGAGGCCGAGGCTGAAGAGCGTGAGGCCGGCGAATCCGACCCCGGTGAGGCAGGCTCCGGCGAGGTCGGCGATACCCAGGTTCAGGAGCCGGTTGCCGGTGCGACGCATGGTGCCCGCCCCGCGGCCGGGGGACGTCGAGTTCCCTACATTCGGTGTGAAACGGTTCATCTCCGGAATCCCCTATCTGATTGCAAATACACGAGTTCGAGCGAATTCGCTGGGCGGGCGAGGGCTCGTGGTTCGTTCGGCCGTGGCCTCCGAGGGGGCGCACGGCAGGTTCCACTACGGAATCGCCGGCCGGAGGTTGCGCCGGCGTCTTCAACGGGCCGCCGAACCGCTACCCCGACTGAGCATCACCTGAGCAGACTCCGGCCTAGGGATTGACCAGCGGTTTGTACGATTCTCTGAAGCGTCGGGGAGGAGTTCGTCCCCGAAGGTGCCGTCGGAACAACGTCCGCGATGGAGGAGGTGCAATGCCCGGGAAGACCAGCTTCGTGAAGGCGGGGCGGGGAGAGGTGCTCAGGGTGCTCGCGCAGGAGGCACAGGTGAAGTGCGCGGGCGAGGAGACCGGAGGGCAGTGGGCGCTCTTCGAACTCACCATCCAGTCGGACGACTGCACGCCGGTCCACTACCACGAGTGGGACGAGGCCTACTACATCCTGAGCGGCGAGGTCGAGTTCGTGCTCGACGGCCAGCGGCTGCGCGCCAGCACGGGAGACTTCCTCAACGTGCCGCGCGGCATCCCGCACACCATCATCGGGGTCGCGCCGTTCTCGCGCGCCCTGCAGCTCGCGTTCCCGTCGAACCTGGAGGCGTTCTACCGCGAGATGAACGAGGAGCCGATCGAGTTGCCGCAAGATCTGGACCGCGTACTCGAGATCGCGAAACGGCACGAGATCACGCCGATCTTCGAACCGCTGCCCTGATCTCGACCGACTGAACTGGACCCGTTCGGAGCGCTAGGGAAACAGAGAAACGGCCAGGGCCGCGCCCACACCGCGCTGTTCGAACACGTGGGCGCTCCCGACCGATTGCAGCGCGAGATCGAATCCGACGGAGCGGATGCGGACTCCGACTCCGGCGGCGAGCGCGACGCGCTCGACCCCGCCGACGGTGATCCCAGTGCGCCATTCCAGGTGCTCATCGGCCAGAAATCGCGCGCCGAGCGCCAGCCGCGGGGTACGGTTGGTCTCGGCGGAGTTCGACCAGGCGCGCTCCAGGTCGCCCTCGAAGGTCCAGCGGAGGTGGCGCCGGCTCACCGCGAGGCGCAGGCTCGGCGCCAGTGCTCCGCGAAAGGTCGCGATTGCGCGGGAGTCCGTGCGGCTGTCGATCAGGTCGTCCTCACCCGCGTCTTCCAGGGTGAGGCTATCAGCGGTGACGGTGGATCGGTGCCGTTCCGGGCGCTGATGCCACCAGATCCAACCTGGCAGGCGACGCGCTTCGAGACCCACCGTCCAATCGCTGCGCAGGTTCGCGCTCAGCCCGAGATCGAGGGCCACGCCGGTTCCTCCCTCCGCAGTGCGGGATTGCACGATCGCATTCCCCTCGACGGCATCGATCGTGGTGCGAAGCGAGCCGCTGGCTGTTTCGATCTCGGCCAGGCGCCATCCACGGAGCAGCGACAGACGCAGCCCCAGGTCCGCGCTCCTGAGGAGGTGGGAGGCGTCAGGAGTCGGATCGCGCCAGAGCGGGCGGGCCGAGGCGCCGGCCAGCTCGCTATAGAGAATCGCCGCCGCATCGGCCCCATCGAGCGTGTAGGTGCGCCCGGGGGCGTTGCCATAGAGGGCGAGTTCGACCCACTCACGCGGCAGCGCGCCCCGCGCCGCCGCAACGGTGCGGAAACCAACCCCCCAGCGGCCGAGGTAGAGCTCCGGCGCCAGTCCGGATCCGCGGGCGGCACAGTTGAACTCTTCATCGTTGATCCGGCCCAGGATCTGCGCCTTGTCCGCCTCACTCCAGGCCGCGCCGTTCCAGCGTTGATAGTCGCGCAGCGAGTAGCTGTCGTTCATGGCGAAGGCGGAGGTGTCGAAGAGTCGAAGCTCGAGCGGACGCCTGGTCCCGAGCAGCGCGGGGTTGGCCTCGAAGAGGCGCGGTTCGGTGGCGCAGAGCGAGGCCGCGCCACCCAGCGCGTCGGCGCGCGCCCCGGCGCGAACGTCGGTGGTCGCGAGGAAAGAAACGAGGAGGCTCGCCAGTCGGGCGCGCCTCACGGCTCGACCCGCACGCGGAAGCGGAGCAGCGCTTTCACCTCGACGAAGTCGTTGGCGGTCACATCGACCAGACGGCTGCTGTCCCCTTCGATGAAGAAGGCGACGCGTCCGAATACCTCATCGCGGGCGAAAAAATCGACGTCGTCCCGGCTCACCGCCAGGGTGAAGGGACTGAAGCGCGATGCCTGCACGCGTCCCTTCGCGTCGGTGTCCGCGGCCGCGACCGCCACCGGTCCGATGCGCACCGCCGGGTTCCCGAGGCCCGATTCCTCCTCGGCGAAGACGAACTCCGCGCGGAGCCCCATCGGGAAATGGTTCTCGACCGTGCCCTCGGCCGTGGCCAGGATCACGTCATCCTGAATCGCTTCCTCTGCTTGATCGGCGATCGAGAAGCGGTATGGGTCACTTTCATAGGTCAGCTCACCGATCCGGGCACGGAGGGGTGCTTCGAGCGCGTAGTTCCCGCCGACGCGATCGGCACGTCGGATCAAGACCAGTGCGGAACCGTCACCGACTCGCAGCTCTCCACCCAAACGCAGCCGTCGCGGGCGGGAGCGGATCAGGGCGAGGAGGTCGGTGGTGGCCGAGTCGAAGACCAGGCGTGTGGTGCGGGGCCCGTCGAGACCACCGGCCTCGATGTCGGCGTCGAGCCCGATCGTGACCTCCGGGCCGTTTCGTGGATCGAGCCCCACGATCTGCAGCGCGGCCCGCGCCGGCAGCGGAACCCCGTTCTCGACCTCGAGCGACAGCTCCGCCTGGGCGAAATCGAGACGATCGATCCCTTCGGGCGGATCGATTAACGTCTCCGCAGAGGGGATCGAGATGCCGCGCGCCGTCATCGTCCCTTCGAGATCATCGCAGCGCAGGGTCGCCGGCGAGGTGGTGAACTCGGCCTGCTGGAGCAGACCGAGAGCGACCACGGTTCCGCCGCTCCCCGCGATCGTCCCGCGGAGCCGGTAGGAGAGGCGGTCGGTCGGCTGGGCGAGATCCCAGGTGACATCCGCGAGATCGATCGACCCGAGGAAGGTGGCGGGGATGCCGTTCCGGGCGGCGGCGATCGAGAAGGTCTGCTCGATCGAGGTGGCCTCACGTTCGAGTTCGGGCAGGGAGAGGGTCAGTTCGGCCGGCAGGGGGAAGGGATTGCGGAGCGAGAAGCCGATCACTCCGGACTCGATCCGCCCGGAGCGGACGCGAATGCCGGAGTCGCTCGAGAGGCGGATCGAGCCGTCGAGACTGATCTCCTGCTCCGGCAGCGCGGCACGGATCGAGTCGGCGGCGACGCCGCCGTAGCTCAACCCCACGTCGAGGCCGGCGCTGTTCTCGATGCGGACCGGAACACCGCCACTTCCGGCGCTGCCTCCGTACACTTCGAGGCGGACCTGTCGTTCGAGTTCGATCCCCGAGAGCGGTAGCACGCCGCTCCAGTCGTCTCCGGGAGCGAGTTCCTGATCTGCCCTGAGGTCCGCAGCGATTGCCCCGGAGGAGAGATTCCGCACCCGGACGCCCAGCGCGCGGGCTCCCGTTCCGCCGATCGGCACTGGTAGTCGGTTGCCGAGCCGCACGCGCACCTCACCCGCGCGGAACCGCACCCAGTCGAACGCCGCCTCCGGATCGAGTACCTGCACCGCGTCGTCGATGATGAATGCGGGCACCACCACCGGCGCCCCGTTCCCAGGAAGGTCGAGCGCGGAGAGGTCTTCCAGGGTGAACGACGCGGAGCGCGGAGCCGGAGCGTCGAAGGTCAGGTCGTCGAGCCCGGATTGAATACGGGTCGTCGGAACGTCGAGATCGAGCAGCTCGTCGACCGTGAACGGGTCGATCGTGCCGTCGAGACGGAACCGCAGCGGTTCCACCCCGGTCGAGTCCCCGGAGAAGTAGTCGCTCCCGCGGAGCAGATCGATCCCGGAGGCGCGCTCACGCCCGAGCGGGACGTAGAGGTCGGTCTCGTAGCGCGGTGCTTTGGGTGCTTCGAGGCCACAGCCGGCGCAGGCAAGAAGCAAGAGGATCGCTCTGCGGTGCCTCACCCGCGCAGCTCCCGGTAACAGGCGATGGTGCCCTCGACCATCGATTCGTGAGAGAAGCGCGCGGCGACCCAAAGCCGCCCCGCCTCCCCCATCTGCCGCCGCAAAGCGGGATCGCGGAGCAAGGCCCGCAGCGCCTGGCCGAGCGCGGTCGGATCCCCCGGAGGCACCAGATAGCCGGTCTCGCCCGGGGCGACTGTCTCCGCGCTCCCTCCGGCGGTGGTGGCCACGACCGGAAGCCCATGCGCTCCGGCGTCGAGGATGGAGGTTCCGAGCCCCTCTTCCACTGAACTGCTGACGTACAGGTCGAACGCGCGCAGAAACCGGCGAGCCTCGTTTACGTACCCAAGCAGCGATACACGTCGACGCAGGGGGCCCGAGCCGATCCGCGCGGCGAGCTCCGTCCTCAGGGGCCCGTCACCGAAGATCGCGAGATGGCACTGCGGAAACTCCTCCGCCAAGGGGGCAAAGGCGTCGATCAGGTGGGTCTGCCCCTTGTGGGGCACCAGCTGGCCAATCTGACCCAGGAGCAAGCCCTCGACCGGGAGCCTCACCTCAGCGCGCAGGGCGCGACGCTCCTCCTCGGTGCTCGGGCGCGGATCGGGTACCTCGACCCCGGAATGGACCACGCGCAGCCGCCCAGGCTCGACCCCAAACCGCTCCATGATTCTCCGCACGCCGTGTGACACGCAGATGAACTGCGCATCCCCGGCCAGGTACTTCCATCGATTCGCCGGGCCTCCGCCGGGGGCGAAGTCGACCCTTCGCGAGACGACGAAGTGCGGCCGTCGTCCACCTCCGGGCAGCAGTCGACGAGCAACCTGACCGACCGTGTGCGCGTGAGCGGTGTGCGCGTGCAGGATCTCGAAGTCGCCCGGATCGAGCAAGCGTCGCAATTCACGCACATTTCGGAGCAGGCGTGGGGGGCCGGTCGAGAGTTCGATTACCGGTAGATCACGTGCCTTCGCGCGCCCGGCCAACGGGCTTCCCGCGGGGGTTGCGATGACCGACCGATGGCCGCGGACGGTCAGGCCGGCGCTGAGGTACAGCACCTGCTGTTGCCCCCCGCGCCACTCCCGGCCCAGGTCCAGGTGGAGTACGTTCACGGTGTCCCGGTCCTTGGTTGCTCGCGCTGATCCATCACGCGTCTTCGCCCTCAAAGGCGTCATCTGCCTGCAAATCGGCGAGGTCGACGAGGAGCGCATCTTCGGCCGCCAGGCTGAAACGCCGCGGCATCTCCCCCAGGTCATCGATCCGATGGTAGATTCGTGCCAGCCACTTTCCGGCGGTCTCAGGAGCGCCTTGCTCGACCGCGATGTACTCGGCCTGATCTCGAATGCGGCGCTGTACCCCCGGAACGATGAAGACCTTGTAGCTCATGGGTCGAGCTTGAGGCCAAGCTCGTCAGCAATCTCCCGCAATGCGTCCTTCATGGGTAGGAGGCGCCCGGCCCGGGCGTCTTCCAGGCCGCGCTCGATCGCGATGATGTTCTTTGCGAGGTCGACGGCCCGATCCGTGCTGAGAGTTGGGTCGGTCTCCTGCAGCTGCGTAGCTTGACGGCGCAGAATCTCGCCCTGCACTGCGTTTTCGACGAATGCCGAGAGGTCCCCCTTTTTCATGCCCAAGCGAGCGAGGTAGACCCGGACCATGCGGTCAGTCTCGTCCTGGATGGTCACGTTCCACTTCGGCATCAGGATCCTCCTCGGTTGGGCGCACAGCCGCCTATCTACCTGTCCTCCTATTATCTCCGGAATCGGCGTTCCAGTCGATTTCCTCGACGGCCAAGATCGGTGGCGAGGCTGTTTCCTTCGGTCGCGCCGAGCGGTTCATGGCTCGCGCGGGGTGATCCGTCCTCCCAGGACCGGATGCGCGCCACCGAACGCCTCGGGATCGATGCTCTGCAGCTCGTAGTCGATCGCGCCGTCAGACCAGAGCGTGCAGATCAGAAACGGAATCAAGGGCCGAACCTCCGAACTGACGATCGTCTCGAGTCGGATTCCGGGGGCGATGTCGGTCGGGTGAAACCGCTCCGCTGCCGGATGCGACTCGGTCGTCTCCGGTCTTGCACTGTCGGGCGGGGCGGGCGCGAGGGTGAAGATGTGCAGCTCGGCACCGTCCACACGGCTCACCAGCGCATGCGCGAACCCTTGCTCCCCTTCGGCGATCAGGAGCGCTCCTCCGAGATCCAGCAGGCGGTCGAGCTGCGGTCTGCCGTCCGGGGTGGGTTGTGCCAGGGTTTGGGCGATATCGAGGGCGGTGTGGGGCTGAGTTTCCGGACCTGGCGTGAAGACAGCCGGCGACTCGGCATACGCGAGGGCCGAGAGAGGGAGCAGCTCCGCGAAGGCGATCCGGAGCGGCTCGGTCGCGTCGCTGCCGCGGTGCTCCAGGCCGAGCCGACGACAGAGCTCTCCCAGCGTGGTGTCTCCGGGCGCCCCGACCTCGGCCGGTCCGAGCTCCAGGCAGAGGCGCAATTCTGGGTCGACCGCAGCGAGCCGGGCGAGATGGTGGCGCGCCCGGGCGCAGTCTTCCGGGCTCGTGGCGCGCAATCCGGAGAGCACCGCCACGCGTAGCGCGAGGGGCGAGGCCACCGTGCCCGAAG
The DNA here is from genome assembly GCA_016712505.1 of Candidatus Eiseniibacteriota bacterium. Taxonomy (GTDB): domain Bacteria; phylum Eisenbacteria; class RBG-16-71-46; order CAIMUX01; family CAIMUX01; genus JADJQY01. The sequence goes on from JADJQY010000001.1 coordinate 478,486, forward strand.
AGTCGGGAGGGGCGGAGTCGACCGGCGCCGCCAGGCCCGCGGAGGCCGGACCGAGAAGGAGCGCAGCGAGCGTCGCGGCGAGGATTTTGGACCTGTGGTGCACGGAGTCGAGAATACCGTCTGCCGGTGCCTGTCGGCATAAATTGTTTTAAATTATGAAATTGCGCACTCTGGTCTCTTTCCGGGAATCGTCCGCGGAGGCACGATTTTCTTTCGTCGTGGGTTGACGACAAGTGTAGGTACGACGTAAACTGCCGACACTTGTAATCATGGAGGCGCCGAGGATGCGACTGAAGACGATCGGGGACCAGGAACTGGCACTGCTGCGCCATGTCGCCGAGCGCGGGCCGGTGACGGTGGGCGAGGTGGCGGACAGCTACGGCGTGGAGAAGGGGCTCTCCCGATCCACCGTCTTGACCATGATGGAGCGCTTGCGCGAGAAGGGGCGACTCGAACGGAAGAAGCGCGACGGGGTCTTCCACTACTTCTCTCCCGTGGCTTCGAGCGAGCTGATGCATGACGTGGTCGAGTCGTTCGTCGAGCGCACCCTCGCCGGGTCGGTGTCACCGGTCGTCAACTACCTCGCCGAGCGGAGCGAGGTGTCGGCCGAGGAACTGGCGGATCTCGAGCGGCTGGTCGCGAAGCTCCAGGCGCGGCAGAAGGGGAGTGCCTCATGATCCTGATTCAGTGGTGCGAGACCTGGATCGCCCGGGCCGGAGACGCGGTGCAGAGCGCCTCGAGCGTGCTGGCCGGCCGGATCGACCTCGGACCGTTGGCGCGCGCCTTCGATGGATCCTCGATCTCCTCGACCTTGCTCACCGCGTCGATCGAGGGAGTTCTCGCGATCGCTGTTGTCTGGGGCGTCGGGAAGCTCTTTCCCCGCATGCCGGCCGCCGTGCGAGCCTCACTCTGGTGGATCGTCTGCGCAAAGCTGCTGCTCGGGCTGATTCCGATCCCGCCCATCGCGGTCCCCAATCCACTCGCCCGGCAGCCGATCCTCCAAGCCCCGATCGTGCAGTCGCTGAGTGGTCCGATCGAGGAGCTGGGCGGGGTGATCCAGCGTGTTCCCGCGCGTTCCGCCCGTGAGATCGAGCGCGCGAGCGACACCATCCGGAATCGCGCCGTCAATCGAGTGGGGCCGGATCATCCCGTGAGCCAGGCTGCTTCACTGCCCTGGCGCGCGCTGGGGATCGTCTTCTGGGTGCTGGGGGCCGTCATTGGTCTCGTCGCACTGACGATCCATGTGCTTCGCACCCAAAAGCTGCTCCGGGGTGCGGAGAGCCTGGACGATCCGCAGACCGCGGGCATGCTGGATGACCTGGCCCGACGGATCGGGCTGCGTCGTGCGCCGCGCCTCATGACTTCCTGGAGGGTCGACAGCCCCCAGGTGATCGGGCTCCGCCGTCCGACGATTCTGCTGCCGGAGGCGCTGGTCTCTGAACTGTCGACGACCGAGAAGGAGATGACCCTTTGTCACGAGCTGGCGCACGTCCGCCGAAAGGACCTCTGGCTCGGCTGGGTCCCCGCGATCGCGGAGCGCGTCTTCTGGTTCCATCCCCTGGTCCATCTCGCGGCACGGGAGTATGCGCTGGCGCGTGAGGCGGCCTGCGATGCCGAGGTGATCCACGTTCTCGAGGAGGCGCCGCAGGACTACGGCCGACTCCTGCTCCGCTTTGGCACTGTTCCCCGGATGACCGGGCTGGCGACCGCCGGTGTGGCATCCACTACCCAAACCCTGCGTAGGAGATTGCTCATGTTGCAGCACGCCGGAGGTTCGTCCCGTCGCCGCCTGCTCTGGCTCGCGGTTCCAGCGGCCGCGGTCGGTTCGTTGGTTCCGTTCCATTTTGGGGACACGCCGCGCGCGGCCATCGTGGTCGAGCCGGGTCCGGCGGAGGTGCTGCGGAACGACGAGTGCGCGGCGACTCCAGACTTCTATGTGGTGGCTCCGGAGGCCGGGGTGGAGGTCTATGACCTTCGCGAAGGACGCCCGACGCCGGCAGCTCGCGCTCCGCGCGACTATGCCTACTCCTACTCCACCGGAGGGGGAGCCGCAATCGCCGCCCCGACACCCGTTCCGGCGCCCGAGCCGTTAGCGGTCTATCCGATCCACCGCTCCGAGCTCCGCGCCCTGGAGCGCGCGCTGGCCCGGGCCGAGAGCAGCGTGGACGAAGCCGAGATCAAGCAGGCCCTGGACCGCCTTCGGGAACTGGAGGCGATCGGCGCGGTCGGCGGAGCGGCGGCGTCGAGCGGTGGTCTGTCGGGTCTGCGGGCCCTGGACGCGCTCGGTGCGGTCAGTGGATTCGCCGGGGACTTCTCGGGTGGATTCTATGGCACCCTGTCCGGCGATGAGGATCAGGCGTACGTCTTCATGCTCGACGCGAACTCCGCTCACATGAGCGGTTCCACCGACGACCTGAAGCGCGCGCGCCGCCTGATGCGCCGCGCGGACGCCTCACGGATCCTCTACTTCCGTGATGGTGACGACGAGTACGCGATCACCGAGGGCGAGCTTCTGCGCCAGGCGGAAGAGCTCGTGGGACAGTACAGCGGGATGACCGAACGCCAGGCGGAGCTGGCCGCGAAGCAGGCGGAGCTGGGCGAACGTCAGGCAGAGCTGGGTCGGCAGCAAGCGGAGCTGGGACTGCGTCAGGCCGAGCTGGGGGTCGAGATGGCTCGGGTGCAAACCGAGATTGCCCGCGCCCAGATCTCCGGGGGGGACGAAGACGCGCTCCACGCCCGCCTCGACGAACTCGCCGGACAGATGGAAGCGATCGGCGAGCAGCAGGGGGACCTGGGTGACGCGCAAGGACGCCTCGGCGAGCAGCAGGGAAAGCTGGGCGAACTGCAGGGGGAGGCCGGGAGCGAACAGGCGGAACTGGCCGAAGAGTCGCAGCGCGCGATCTGGAAGCTCTTCCGCGATGCCCGGGAGGCGGGAAAGATCACACCGATCGAGTAGCGGTTGGTCCCAGGCCATGACGCCCGATTCACTGCGGAGCGCGGCCGGAACCTCGGTTCCCGCCGCGCTCCCGCGTTTCTCAGCGGGTGGGTGGCATGCGTAGCGCGTTGTTGAATCGATTGAAGTAGTTGAACAGCCCCGCCGCGGTGGAGAGCTCGATGATCGCCTCCTCGCTGAAATGCTCCTGGAGCGCCCCCCACTGCTGGTCGGTGACGCCGTTGGAGTCGCGGGTCAGGGTTGCGGCGTACTCGAGTGCGACCCGGTCCCGAGGGGCGAACGACTCGTAGCGTCCGTCTCGCGCGGCCGCGATCTCCGACTCGGTCGCCCCTGCCTTTGCGGCCAGGATCATGTGGCTGTTCAGGCAGTACTCGCAGCGGTTGATGCCGCTCACGGCGCAGACCACCAGTTCCTTCAGGCGGAGGTCGATCTCACCCGGCGCCATCACCGCGCGAAAGTGCGCGATCAGCGTGCGCAGGATCTCCGGCTTTGGGCCGAGGGTGCGGAACATGTTCGGGACATTGCCCCGCTCGCGTTGGTAGAGATCGAAGATCTCCTTCACCTCGCCGGTCGCTTCCTCGACTCCCATGCGGTGAATACGGTCCATCGGGCTCCTCCAAGAACGGGCCGGGAGCTGGAACGCCCTCGGCCCGCGGATGTAACGGCGCGCTCCGAACGCGCCGATCTCGGATACGGTCAGCCGGCGTACTTGACGCTGCAGCCGTACGGCTTCGTTTCGGCGACCGTGACCTTCTTCCCGCCGAGCAACTCGCGCAAGGCCTGATCGACATAGTTCACCTGGGGAGTGCTGCCAGGGGTGCCGGCATCGTCGTAGGCGCCCTTGTAGAGCAGGTTGCCGTCGGTCCCGATCACCATCATGTGCGGGGTCGTCTTCGCCCCGTAGAGCTTACCCACCGTGCCCTCCGGGTCGAGCAGGATCGGATAGCTGATGGCGTACTCCTTCCGCGCGGTCTGGTTGCGTTCGAGGCCGAAGCCCTGCTTCCCGTCGGCGCTGGAGTTGATCGCGACCCAGACCAGCTGGTCCTTGTACTTCCCGTAGAGCTCGGCCATCTGCTTCGTCGTGGCGTGCTTCGCCTTGACGAACGGGCAGTCGGGATTGAACCACTCGAGCACCACCACCTTGCCGCTCCAGTCCGACAGCTTGTGGGCCTTGCCGTCGGTGTCCTTCAGCGAGAACTCGGGCGCCTTCTTGCCCACCTCCGCTTCTTTCGCCGTTGCCAGGCCCGAAGCGGCGAGCGACAGGACGGCGACGGCGACCATGGGCAACAGGGCGCGGAACGAACGGAACATCACACGAAACCTCCTCGAGATGAGAGTGCCGGAGACCTCAGATCGGTTGGGATAACTGGGGAGACTAGCCTATACCCCCGCGGCGGGGCAGAGTTTCACCCCGGTCCACCTCCGCGGGAGTTCAGGGCTGGAGGAGACGATCGACCTTCCAGGCTTGCGTCGACCGATCCCGCCGGGTGACCTGCAGCAGCCCGGCGAGCCGGACCGTTCCCTGTTCTCCGATGAGACGCAGGTTGAGAAGACGCCCCTGTGCCTGGGTCGTGCTCCCGGGGTCGATCGGCGGGCTGCAGTCCGGTCCGGGGAAGAACGTGATCCCGGCGATCTCAGGCCTTCCCTGCGCCGCGCCGGAATCATTCATCTCCAGGCGAACACCGAACGTGTCGGCATCGGCCTCGACCTGGAGGGTGAAGCCGGGGTCACCGCTCGTCTCCGGCAGTCGTTCCCGTGCCGCGCGGAAGAGCGTCTCGTCGGACGGTCGGCCGCGGGTGTCGGACAGGTCCAGGTCGATTGCGAGGGAATCGCCTTCGGGAATGCAGACCTCGTGACAGGCCAGCCAATCGACCTTGAATCCGGCCGATACGGTGGCGGGCGCGTCTTCGGGAATGGTCAAGGGATAGAGGAGCGTGAGGCTCTCCTCGTACACATGGTCGAGGATGGGGCCGGGGGAGAGGAGTCGCTTGGGAACGGGCCAGAGCGGCTCCCCGAGGACGAACCCCTCCGGCAGGTAGGCCCGGACCTCGGGCGGAAAGCCGGAGTCGTTGATGCCGTTCCAGTAGAGGTGCCAGTGGGGCGTGATCTCGAAGTGGAACGCGATCCAGCTGGTGGTGCCGCGGGCGAGGGGGATGAACTCGGGTACCACCCGGACCTGCGCATGGAGGGAGTCGGGATCGACGGCGGGCGGCTGCGCGAGGCACGGGGCTGGGGCGCAGTTCACCAGGGTGGCGCCGAGGAGCGTCATCAGGATCAGGTGGCGGAATGGGTGCATGCCTGGGAGCCTAGCCGAGCGATCGCCCGATGGGAAAGGGCGCTTCTGATCGGCGTCGTGGTGCTACCCTCGTTGCATGCTGCTCAACCGTGCCGAGATGTCATTCGACTGGCAGGGCGCTCGCTTTGATCCGGAGCGCGACCGGGAGCTGCTGGCGTTCATCTTCAGTCAGTTTCTCTACGGCGAGGTGACCGGGGTTCAGGTCGGTCACTGGCTCCGGCGCGCCCCCGACCTGGAGTCGGCCATCTTTCTCGCCCGCCAGGCGACGGAGGAGATGGCGCACGTACGCTCATTCCTCGAAATCTTCCGCCAGATCGGCGCCCGACCGGAGGCGCCGCACAGGGTGGTTCGGTTTCTCGCCACCGACTTCATGGGGGGCAGTTTCGCCGAGCACACCTGCCTCGAGATGGCGCTGGGCGAGGGGTTCGTCCTGATGGTGATGTACGCCCTGATCGACACCATCGACCATGCGGGCGTGGTGCGGATCCTCGAGGTTGCGGCGCCGCAGGAGGAGCGCCATGTGGCGTTCGGTGAAGAACACACCGCGCGCGCCGCTCTTGCCTCGGCGGCGGCTCGAGATCACCTGCTCGGGCTCTCGCTCGTCAGTCTGCTCTCCCTCGCGAAGATCGCGCCGCAGGTGCGACGGCTCGCTCCGAATCATCCGGTGATCGGGAGAATGCCGGAGTTCCTGGCCGCCACGGTGCGGTCGAGCGAGCTTCGACTGCAACGAATGGGGCTTCTCTCCGGTTCGCTGGCCGACCTCTCCCCGGGGCGACGTTCTTGGCTGATCCTCGGAGCCATGGCGCGGCGAAACCTCCGCAGATTCTTACCGCAAGAGACTCAACCGCTTACCGGGAACTACCTCTCCGACCCGATGGTCCAGCGGCTGCTCGACGCCGGCCGCTCTTAACAGAATTCGATAAAAAAGCCGCTTGCCGACTCCGATCTTAGATATGTAGATTAACAGTGTTTACAAAAGGAGGGGTGTTGTGGGTACCAAGGAACGACGGGAACGCGAACGCCAGGAAGTGAGGGCGCTCATCCTCGACGCCGCCCGCGAGCTGTTCGCCACGGCGGGGTACGAGGCGGTGACGATGCGCATGGTGGCGGAGAAGATCGAATACTCCCCAACCTCGATCTACCTCCACTTTCGGGACAAGCAGCAGTTGGTCCAGGAGATCTGTGAGCACGACTTTTGCTCGCTGGCGGCCGCCTTCCAGCGGATCGCGCTGGTGGCGGATCCGGTCGAGCGCGTACGGCAGATCGGCCTGGCCTACGTCGACTTCGCCCGTGCCTACCCGCACCACTACCGCCTGATGTTCATGATGCCGACCCCGCCGAAGGCGCCCGGCGAGGTGTGCCACGAGCGGGGGAACCCGGAGCAGGATGCCTACGCCTTTCTTCGGCTGACCATCGAGCAGGTGCAAGCGGCGGGGCGACTCCGACCGGAACTCGAGGACATCGACCTGGTGACTCAGATGTGCTGGGCGGCGGTGCATGGGGTGATCTCTCTCCACCTGGCCAAGGGGGCCGATCCCTGGGTCGAGTGGCGCTCCATATCTGTGACGGCGGAGGCACTGATCGACTCCCTCAATCGCGGAATGTTCCTGCCGCCGGTCACGACCGGCGCGCACTGACCGGAAGAAGCGAAAGGGATCGGAAGAGGAGAAAGGACCGTACCATGGTCGACCTGGCAAGAAAGAACCTGCTCCACGACAAGCTGCGCTTCACCATCACGGTGCTCGGCGTCGCCTTCGCGGTGACGTTGGTCCTCTTTCAGGTTGGGCTCTTCCTCGGCTTGCTCGACAACGCCTCGGTGATCATCGAGCACGTGCAGGCGGATCTCTGGATCACGCCGCGGAACACCGCCAATGTCGACTTCTCGAAGACCTTTCCGGAGACCCGCGTGCACCGGGTTCGCTCGGTGCCCGGAGTGGAGCGAGCGGACAACCTGATCGTCGCCTATGTCGACGTCTCGCTCCCCAGCGGCTCGCAGGAAGGCGCGCTCTGCTACGCGGTGGAGAACTTCAAGACCTGGGGCCTCCCCTGGGACTGGCAGGGCAGCGATCCGGACGATCTGCGCCGCGGTCCCTACGTGATGATCGACGCTCATTCCGAGCAGCGCTTTGGTCCGTTCGAGGTGGGTGAGTACCGCGAGTTCCTCGACCGAAGAATGAAGATCATCGGAAAGACGAATGGCGCGAACACCTTCACCACCATGCCGGTCACCTTCATGGATCTGCGGACGATCCAGGAACTGATCCCGGATCGGTACGAAGGGCAGTCGACCTACATTCTGGTCAAGCTGGCACCCGGCGCCAACCTGGAGGCGGTGCGAGCGGAGATCCAGTCGCGCCTGCCGTACAACGACGTGTACACCCGACGCGAATGGGCCGACCAGTCGCGCGCTTACTGGATCAAGAGCACCGGGCTCGGGTTCACCATGGGCCTCACCGTGTTCCTCGGCTGTCTGGTCGGCATCGTGATCGTCGCCCAGACCCTCTACACCTCGACCATGGAGCACCTGCGCGAGTTCGGCACGCTGAAGGCAATCGGCGGATCGAACGGGTTCATCTACCGCATCCTGACCCGTCAGGCGCTGATCTCTGGGGTGGTCGGATTCGTCCTGGGGGCTGTTCCGGTCTATCTCCTGCGTCCGCTGATCGCGCAGGGCGGAATGAAGCTGATCATCCCGAACGATTTCGGCCTGTTCGTGATGCTCGGCACGCTCCTCATGTGCGTCGCGGCATCGATGGTCTCGTTCCGCAAGGTTGCCTCGATCGACCCGGCACTGGTCTTCCGCGGCTGAGGCCGCGTGGCACCGGTCATCCATTCGAGAAGGAGAAACGCGAGATGATCATCGCTGAAACCAAGGGAGTGACCAAGTCGTACCGCGAGGGACGCGAGACCTTCCGGGTGCTCGACGGCATCGATTTCTCCCTGCAGCGTGGAGAGATCGTGGCCCTCGAAGGACCGTCGGGGTCGGGAAAGACCACGTTGCTCTCGATCCTCGGCTGCATCCTGAGTCCGACGGACGGCGAGATCCGGATCGAGGGACGCACCATCGGACCGCGGGCCGACCTGAACGCGGTGCGGAAGCAATCGATCGGGTTCGTCTTTCAGCAGTACAACCTGTTTCCCGCCCTCTCGGCGCGCGAGAACGTCGAGTTTGCCCTCAACGTCAAGGGAATGACCGGTGGTCCGGCGCGGCGGGAGGCGGAGCGGGCGATGGACCTCGTCGGACTGACCGATCGGAAGGAGTTCCTGCCGCGCGATCTCTCGGGGGGGCAGAAGCAGCGCGTGGCAATCGCCCGCGCTCTGGCGGGATCGCCGCCGATCCTGCTCGCCGACGAGCCGACCGCGAATCTCGACACCCAGAACGGCGCGCAGATCCTCGGCCTGTTCCGGGACCTGGTGCGGCGGGAAAATCGCGCCCTGCTGGTGGTGACCCACGATCCCCAAGTGCGGAGCTTTGCCGATCGGGTGGTACGGATCCGCGACGGAAGACTTCTGCCGGAACTCGATCCGGCAATCGGCCAATGAGGCGGAAGGGAGACTCTGATGAACAAGAAGTATCTGTATCTGGCAGCGCCGCTTCCTCTGCTCGCGATGCTCTTGCTCGGCGCGGACGCGATGCCGAACGGGAAGCGCAACGCGCCAGCGCCGGCCAAGGCGGAGACGAGCGGGCGGGTGCGCTCTGAAGGGCGCGTGGCCACCTACCCGGGCGGCGATGTCACGATCAGCAGCGAGGTGAGCGGGCGTATCATCGGGTTGGATGTGCGGGAGAAGAGCGCGGTCGAGCGGGGTGCCGTGCTGGTTCGACTCGATGCGACCGAACAGCGGGCGGCGCTCGGAGTGGCGCGCGCAACGGTGGCGGAGGCGCGCACCGTGCTCGACTATCACCACCGGGACTTCGTGCGGAAACAGACCCTCTGGAGCGATCAAGTGGTGAGCGACGACACGATGGACCAGGCGCGACGGGAGCGCGACCTGGCGCTGGCGCGCGTCGCCACGGCCGAGGCCACGGTGGAACGGCTGGCCAGCATCGTGGACAAGACAACGATCGCCTCGCCGCTGAACGGAGTGGTTCTGGAGCGGTTCGTGGAGCCGGGCGAGATGGTGCAGCCCGGCGATCCGCTCTTCCGTCTGGCCGATCTTTCCCGGCTCCGGATCGAGGCGGAGGTGGACGAGTTCGATGCCCATCGGGTTCAGCCCGGCACGCCGGTTCGGATTGCGGCGGAGGGAGAAACCGCGGTATGGAACGGAACGGTAGAGGAGGTGCCGGATGCGGTCACCGGGCGTCGGTTCCGTCCGCAGGACCCCGGACGTCCGACCGACACCGGCGTTCTCCTGGTCAAGATCGCGATCCTCGACCCCACACCGCTCAAGCTCGGGCAGAGGGTCGAGGTCGAGATTCAATGAAACGCGGCGAAGAGGCAAAGCTGACGGGGGCTAAGAAGATGGCGAGGAGAGCGATGACGGACTCGAAGTTGGATCTTCGGCGGCATACCTGGCTGGTGGGGATGGTTGCGGGGTCGTTCGCTTGGGCCGGGCCGGCGCAATCCGGGACGCTGCGCGAGGACGAGGTGGTGCGGCTCGCCCTCGAGCGGCACCCGGAGCTACTCGAGGTGGAAGCGGCCGTGGATGCCCAGCGTTCCGCCCTCAAGGTGGCCAGCTCCGATCTCCTCCCCGTGGCGAGCCTGGGGTACACGTTGCTTCGCAATGACGAGGAGACGACCATCCCGTTCTCCGTCGCCGGGAGCCCAAGCGCGATCACCGTGCAACCGGAGACGAATGCCCGGCTGACCTTCGACCTGACGCAACCGATCTTCCGCGGCGGAGCGTTGCTTCAAGGCCGAAAGGGGGCGCGGTTCAATCTCGACGCGGCGGGGGAGGACCTGAGCGCGATGCGTGTGGCGCTCGAGTTGCGGGCCCGGGAGACGGTCTATGACCTGCTGCTGGCCGAAGGTCGCCTCGACATCGCGAAGGAGAACCTGGATCAGCTGCGTGAAAGCGAACGCGTGGTCACGCGCCGCTTCGAGGTGGGCGCGGCCCCAAGATCCGATCTGCTTCGGATCCAGGCGAGTGTCGCCGAGGGGGAGCAGGCGCTGCTCCAGGCGGAGAACGACCTCGAGCTGGGGCGGGTGAGGCTGAACAACGTCATCTCGAGCCCGCTGCACGACGCGATCGAGATTGCGGAGGATCCGGAGCTGCCCCAGTTCGATCTGACCCTCGAAGTCTGCATCGACCGTGCACTTGGGGAGCGTCCCGAGTTGCGTGCGCTCGCCCTCCGGAGGGATGCGGCCGACGCGACGCGGAGAGCGGCCACGGGTGCGCTTCTCCCTAGCGTGTCCGCGCAGTTTCACTATGAGCGGGACAGCGATCCGGGAGCGTTCGCCGCGGGCGACGACTCCTGGTATGTCGCGGGAGTGGCTCGCTTCGACTGGCCGATTGGCATGGGGAACATTGGCCGGGTGCAGCAGGCGCGCGCGGCGGTGCGTGCGACCGAACATCGTCTCGACGCGACCGAGAAGCGGGTGCTGCTCGAGGTAGAGGCGGCGTATCGGGCGCTCGAAGTGGCCCAGAAGGGGATCGAGCTGTCAGCACGACAGTTTTCGGCTGCGGAAGAGTCGTTCCGGCAAACCGAAGTGCGCTATCGCAATGGGGATGCCGCGCAGGTCGACTTTCTCGATGCACAGGCGCGTCTGACCGGGGCGAAGGTGAATCAGTTGGAGAAGCGGCTCAACCTCCGCCGGGCGGTCTCGCGGCTCCGGGCGGCGACGGGGGAGGGAGGACCCTGCTAGGCTGGCGGCTGCGGTTTGCGCCATGAATTGTCGAAAAGTTACCTTCACGCCGAAGCTGATCCTGCCGTAGCCTGATTCAGGGGTTGGGTAGCCGGTCCTCGCGAAACACACGTCCACCGGAGATAAGAGTCGACCTCGGTCGATTGGGCGGGTGCCTTCGCGGGAGACCAGTCGGGAATCGGAATCCCGACGGAGGTGCTATCCATGAAATCAACGTCCGTTCGCGGCGAGCGAGTTGCTCTCCGGAGTGTCGTTTTCCTCGTCCTGATTGCGTTGCTCCACTTCGACTCGGGATGGGCCGGGGTCAATCAGGGTGGTGCCTTGATTCTGCACGCCGACCCCTCCCTCGAGTTCACCACCACCCGACTGGACTATTGCCCCGAGCTCGGAACCGTGGACTGCGCATCCGCCGCGACCGAAGTGTCTGGCGGCGAAACGGTTGTGGTGTTCGCACTGGCGACCTTTCGTGCCGACGTCTCCCCACGTGTCCGCGCGGTCTCCTTCGGTCTGCGCTACCCGCAGAACCTGCGGGTGATTGCCCATCGGGCCTGCGCCGATTTCGAGATCTGCCAGGCGGGCTGGCCGCGGTCAGGGTACGGCACTGCGCTCTCCTGGAGTGCCGTTCAGACCCAGCCCACCATTCCCGTCTACTGGTTCGCGATGTACAACGCGGGCGGGGGATCGGCGTTGGTCGAGATCGTTGCTCACGGTGCCCAGGGGGCGACATTCGCCGACGACACCACTCCGGCGACACTCGATCGCATCGAGGGCCTGGGATCGCTGGGCTTCGATCGCCCTGGTGCGACGCCCTGTCCAGGACCGAGCATACCCAGCGGGGCCTGCTGCCTGGTCAGCGGCGACTGCGAGTTCCTTTCCGAAGAGGAGTGCACGGCGGTCAGCGGCATCTACCACGGCAACAGCGTGAGCTGCGAGACCACGTTCTGCACGCCGGCGGTGGGCGCCTGCTGCCTCCCGAGCGGCGTCTGCCAGGTGCTCAACATCATCGCCTGCTCCGAGGCACACGGCGGGATCTGGATCGGGAGGGACATCCCGTGTGCTCCGAGTCCGTGCCCGGACTTCGAGCTGACCGGCGCGTGCTGCTTCCCCTCGGGCGCCTGTACCTGGATCTCGGGTCGGGAGTGTCGTGAGCAGGACGGGCTCTTCTTCGGGAATGTCGAGTACGGCGCGTGCGATCCGAATCCGTGCCCCTCGCCCCGGCCCTCGGGTCATGCTGCAAGCTCGGTGGGGAGTGCGTGGTTCTCGACCGGGATGACTGCCAGCTCGAAGGCGGCGTCTCGTGGAGCGACCTGGTTCTCTGCGATCCCAGTCCCTGCCCTCAAGAGGCGCTCGGTCCCTGTTGCACTCCGAACGGTTCGTGCATCGTCACCACCATGAGCCGGTGCGTCGGCGAGGAGGGGGATCCGATCGGGAACTGGCTCGGCTGGGACACCGGCTGCGACCCGAACCCTTGCCCGCTGCCTTCCGGTGTGGGGGCCTGCTGCGACATCGACGGGAGCTGCGTGATCATCACCGAAGACCTCTGCAACTGCACTGGTCGGATCTACGCCGGAGACGGAATGGTCTGCGACGTGACCAACTGTGTCGACATCGTGGCCGGCGCCTGCTGCCTCCCGGACGGCGACTGCCGCCTCATGCCGTTGGACTATTGCACGGCCAACGGTGGGCAGTACGCCGGTGACGACACCTACTGCGACCCGGACCCCTGCCCGGAGGAGCCGGGGGTGCGCGCCGTCGGCGCCTGTTGTTTCGAGGATGGCACCTGCGCCGTCTCGGGCAGCGTGGACTGCATCGCGCAAGCCGGTCGTTACATTGGAGACGAGACCCAGTGCGACGGCTCCGGATGCCAGCGCGGCGTTCCGGTCGAGCGCAGTTCCTGGGGAGCGGTGAAGCACCGCTACCGGTAGCGGGAAGTAAACGAGAAGGGACGCCGTGTGATTCGGCGCCCCTTCCCTCGATGCGGACGGGAAAGCGAAGGTCTAGAACTCGTCGAGTTCCGCCTCACTGAGCTGCTGCACCTTGGAGCCGCCGACCGCGCGCAGCCGAGGAGAAGGCTGGTGGCGATTGGCGATCAGCGAACCGGTCGGCTTCGAGCTGAAGCGCCGTGCTCCTTCGACCAACTTCAGAATGCCATGGCCACCCTGCTGGGCACCGGACGCGGGCTGCGCCTCCTCGCGTCCACCCTCTTCGACCGCTCCCACCTCGCGAATCAGCTCCTCGACCGTCCGACGCAGGATGCTCGACTGCTGATGCATCTCCTTGCAGAGCGAGGCGGTTTCTTCGGCGCTGGCCGCATTGCTCTGAGTCGTCTGATCCATTTGACCGACGGCAAGATTGATCTCATGGACGCCGCGACTCTGCTCCTCCGCCCCCATCGAGATCTCGGCTACGAGATCGTCCACCTGACGGACCTTTCCGAGGATGTCACGTAGATTCTCGGAGACGCGATTCGAGATCTCGACGGCGTCGGAGCTCTTCTTGATGGCGTCCTCGATTTTCTCGCTCGTCTCCCGGGCGGCCGTGGCGGACCGCTGAGCCAGGTTCCGAACCTCGTCGGCGACGACGGCAAACCCCTTACCGGCCTCTCCCGCGCGCGCCGCCTCGACCGCGGCATTGAGGGCGAGCAGGTTCGTCTGGAAGGCGATCTCATCGATGATCTTGATGATGCGCGAGACCCCGGCGCTGGAAGTGCGCACCGCGTCCATCGCTTCGGTCATCTCGGCAGTGAAGCTCGCGCCGCGCTCGGCTGCGCTTCTCGCCTCATTGGCCAGGTCCTTGGCGGTTTGAGAGTTGGCGGCTGAGGACTTGGTGTGGGAAGAGATCTCCTCCAATGACGCTGCGGTTTCCTGCAGAGACGCCGCTTGCTCACTGGCCCCCTGGGCAAGGTTCTCGCTCGCGGCCGAGATCTGCGTGGCCGTGGCGAGTGACTGGGTGGCGGCGTTGTCGAGGGAGGCGGCGATCTTTCGGAACGGGCGTGGCACCGATCGGGCCACGAAGAGGGAGAGCCCAAGCAAGGCGACAATCGAGATCCCCACCGCCCATCCCAGCGTGCCTTTGAAGGCTGCCACCGAAGCGTTGGTCTCTGCGGTGATCGCCTTGGACTCGGCCTCGAGCACGTCGCTGACCGACTCCATCACGCCCTCGAGCGTCTCGAAGTCCCGACCGAAGGCGACGGCGTGAGTGCGGGCCTGGCGTGCGTCGGTGAATGCCAGGGCGCAGGTCTCCTCCGCGCTCGCGATGTATTTCTCGAGCGGTTCCTCCACCGCGGCCAGAGACTGACGCGCCTCCGAGGACAGGTTGAGCGATCGGCTCCGTGTGACCAGTTCGCGAAATCTATCCGCGTGTTCCTCGACCGACGCGAGCACTTCCGCGCGGCTCATGGTGCCTTCGCCTGCGGCCGCGAGGAGTGCGGCCAACACGTCCCCGCGGAGCGCATCGTGCATCATGTCGCCCTCGAGGTGGTTCCTCGCCGCGGACTGCAGCGTCTCGATCTCGGCCGTGTGCTCCACGACATGGGAGAACTGAACGGACGCCTCAACCGCGATGACTGCGATCAACGCCACCGCCAGTGCGGGGATGGTGAGAATCTTGGTCGTGAGATTGAACTTCATGGCTCCTCCACTTTCCTGATTTCGCGAGAACTAGAAGTCGGTCCCGGTCTTCGAGAAGAAGTCGTCGTCGTTCTCGTCCCAACCCTGCACCTTGCTGGAGGAAGCAGACGGCTGCGGCCGGGCCTCCGCGGTCCGGCTGAGCGACGGAATCAAACGGGCGGCCGGAGCCGGGGTCTCCTGCGCGGGGGTCGTGGCGCCGGCGGTCGCGCCGCCGCCGATCACCAGTTGCAGCCTGGAGACCTGGGTACGCGCCCGGCGAGCCTGTGAGGTCAGCTCCTGCCCGGCGGCGGCGCTCTCCTCGGCGGTGGCCGCGATCGTCTGCGTCACCTTCTCCATCTGGGAGACTGCCCCGGAGATCTGGTCGAATCCCTGGCTCTGCTGCTTGCTCGCCATGGAAACCTCTTCGATCAGCACCTTCACCCGGTTCACACTCTCGGTGATTCCGCCGATCGCACCGGAGACGTGATCCACCTGCTTGGCGCCGGACTCGGCGTTCTGGATCGACTCCGCGATGAGCTGGGAGGTCGACTTGGCGGCCTCGGCGGAGCGCTGCGCGAGGTTGCGGACTTCATCCGCGACCACGGCAAAGCCCATGCCGGCATCTCCGGCGCGCGCGGCCTCGACCGCGGCGTTGAGGGCGAGGATGTTGGTTTGGAAGGCGATCTCATCGATCGTCTTGATGATGCGCGAGACCTTTCCGCTCGACTCGCCAATCATCTTCATCGCCACGACCATGCTTTCGAGCGCCTGGCGCGACTGCTCGACCTGACGGTGAACCTCGTTCATGTAGGCTGCCGCTTCCTGGGCATTCTCGGCGTTACGCTGGGTCATGGAGTTCATCTCCGACATCGAAGCGGAGGTCTCCTCGAGCGAGGCGGCGTTCTCGGTCGAGCTCTGCGCGAGGGCCTGGGACGAGTTCGCTACCTGCTCCGCCACCGTGGACACCTGCTCGGCTGCGCCGTTGATCGCGGTCACGCTGTCCTGGATGGGACGGGAGATCGAGCGGGCCAGGAACCAGGCGGCGAGCAGGAGCGCGCCGGCGGAAACCAGGAGCACGATCAGTACCTGATTGCGCAGGGCAAAAATGCTGGCCAGAGCTTTCGACTCATCGACCCGAACCATCACTCCCCAGCTCAATCCGGGGTAGCCGAGGGCGCCGCGGGACTTGGCGTAACCGGTGGTCTGCCAGATCTTGCGCGACGGATCCTTGGACCGGCAGTTACCCGCGCTGTTCGCTGCGAGTTCCTGGGCGGCCTGGAAGCCATCGGTGCGGAGGTTCTGGCGCAGGATCCGACTCGTGTCGTGCTTCACGTCCGTACCGCCCTGAAGAGAAGGGGCGTAGTCCACCAGAACCTCTCCGGCGCTGTTCAGCAGCGTGATCTGGGCATCCTCCAGTCCCTGGTTCTTGAGATCAAAATAAGCGGTGGTGATGATCTCCTCCACCAGGGAGAACTTCGCCCGGTTGTTCCAGACTCCGATCACCTCTCCCTGCGCGTTCTTGATCGGGGCGGAGAATCCGACCACCAGGCCGTCGCCGCCGCAGGCACGCTTGACCTCGTCGTCCACTTGAACGTCGGTCACGACGGTTCCGGTCAAGGCGGCGCTGTCGAGATAACGACCGGAGATGGCGTCCTGGAACCACCCCTCGTCGCGATAATTCTGGTGGTACATCCAGGCGGTGTCGATCGGCTTGCCGGTCAGGTCGCGGTCGTTGACCGCGACGACCCTGCCCTCGAGATCGACGACCATCGAGAGGTCATAGATGCAGTAGAGCGCGACGTACTGATTGGCGGCCGCGGCGATCTGGTTGCGCTCCGATCCAACCTGATACCAACTTTCGCGCTCGGCGATCACCCGGTTGGTCCCAAAGGCCTGGACATCGCCGTACCGCTCGAACAGATTGCGGTCGATGAAATCGCCGATCGAGGCCGCGGTGGTCTGGTACGACGCACCTACCCCATCGACCATCTCGTTGGCGGCCTTCCAGGTGCTCCAACCGAGCACCAGCGCCGGCAGCATGCCGACGGTGAGAAGTGCCGCGATCAGCTTTTTCCGCAGTGTCCATTGCACGGTGAGCATCGACCATATCCCCCTTTTGAAGACCCCCGGATCGGCGGAAACAGCCGCCCGGACCGAACAGCGACTGCTCGGCTACGCCGCGGTGCTAAGGCGCCCGCGTAGCCGTTCCAACTCCTCCAACAATTCCAGCGCGACCCTCTCCCGTTCCGCGCGCGGTAGATTGAAGCGCGCCGCGGCGTCGGGCGACGGGCGGTAGTTCAGTCCATCCAGTCCGCCACCGATTCCGATCACTACCGCCAGGGCATCGGCCATGTGGACGAGGTCGACCGCGGTGCGATCTCCGGGGCAGGACTCCGGCTGGTGGTGCCAGCGAACGACGTCTACCACCTCGGGCGGCAGATTCCAGGACTCGAGGAGCGCGGCGCCGACCTCGGCATGGTCGATGCCGAGCACCGCGCGCTCGGCGGCGTCAAAGCTCAAGCTCTGCTCGTAGGCGACGGCCATCAGCGGCTCGGGATCGACCTTGATGAAGGTGCCGAGCACGATCTTCCCCACATCGATCAGGATGGCGGCGGTGAACGCATGAGGAGGCTGGGGCAGGCCGGCCGCCTTGCAGAGCTTGTCCACCCCGACGGCAACCGCGAGGCTGTGTTCCCAAAGGCTCCCGGCCGGCATGTCGTAGCCCAGAATCTGCTGACGGGCCATCGGCTCGAACGCCGCGGCGAGGACCACCTTGCGCAGGTTGTTGATTCCCAGCCGGACGACCGCCTCCTTGACCGTGGCGACTCTTCGCGTACCCCCAAAGAACGGCGAGTTGGCGTGCTGGAGAACGCCGGCGGTCAGGCTGGCGTCGTACTCGATGGTCGTGACCAAGCTGGGCACGCTGACGTCCGGATCCTGCATCAGGCGCACTGCGCGCATGGCCGCTGCGGGCAGCGCCGGGACGGTTCCGAGCCTGGAGAGGATCTCCTCACGCCGCTTCCTCGGATCCACGCTCACGCCGCCTCCCGCTGAGGCGCTTCGCCGCCTCGCTGTGCCAGGTCGAGCATCGTCTGGGCGATGCGGGAGAGCGGGACGACGTGCGATGCTCCACCCCGGGCGATCGCCTCCTTGGGCATGCCGAAGACGATGCAGCTCTGCTCGTCCTGGGCGATGGTCTCCGCCCCGGCCTGTCGCATCTCGACCAGACCGGTCGCACCGTCGTCCCCCATGCCGGTCAAGATCACCCCTACCGCATTGCGTCCCGCGAACCGGGCAGTGGACTTGAAGAGAACATCGACGGATGGGCGGTGGCGATTGACCAGCGGGCCCTCCTTCACCTGTACCATGTACATCGCACCGGAGCGGCGGAGGAGCATGTGGTAGTTGCCCGGGGCGATCAGCGCCAAGCCGGTTCGGAGCTGATCCCCGTCGCGCGCCTCGCGCACCTCGACGGCGCAGAGCTTGTTCAGGCGCTCAGCGAACATCGCAGTGAACTTCTCCGGCATGTGCTGCGTGATCACCATCCCCGGAGCGTTGGACGGGAGGGTCCGCAGGATCTCCTCCAGGGCTTGAGTGCCACCCGTCGATGCGCCTATGGCAATGATCTGATGAGTGGTGCGGGTGAGCGACAGACGGGTGGTCGGAGCGGCGTTGGTCTGGAGTCGTGCCTGAAGCGCGCGCACGTCCGCCCGGGCCGCCGCCTTGATCTTGTCTCCCAGTTGCACCGCGATGTCCCCGACCGAGTAGCTGGTACCCGGCTTGCACATCACGTCGACCGCACCGGCCTGAAGCGCCTCCATGGCCAGCTCTCCGCCCTCGGCCGAGAGGGAGGAGACGATGATCGTGGGAATGGGATGGTGCTTCATCAGCTTGCGTAGGAAGGTGATGCCGTCCATGCGTGGCATCTCGATGTCCAGGGTGATGACGTCGGGCTCCAGGGCGACCACCATGTCGCGGGCCACGTAGGGATCCGGAGCCACACCAACCACTTCGATGGCGCCGTCTTTGCTCAGCTCGCGCTTCAGGGTGGAGCGTACCAGGGCCGAGTCGTCGACGATCAGGACGCGGATGCTCATCCTTGGGTTCCTTTCCAGATGAACCGCAGAACCAACGGGAGGTCGTCCACGACGAAGGAAAAGCTCCCCTCCTCGTCCCGAAGGGCCACAAAGTCGCGGGCGGTGCACTCCTTGATCGTCGGGGCGCCCAGGTCGAAGACCGGTCCGTCTCCGGCCAGCTCGCTCAGGAGATGACCGCAGGCCACGTTCAACAATTCCTTGATCGCATCGTCGGAACGAGCCAACGCCACCTCGTCATCCGGATCGAGGCCGAGAACGTTGGCCGCCAGGACCGGACTCAGCTCCCGGGGGCCGATCACCGTGAGCGCGCCCTCGCTTGCTCCGCCGTAGCGAATCGAGGCTTCGAAACAGGCGCCCTGCGGCTCCGGTAGCTCGTCCTTGTCCGTCGCATCGCCGAACATGAAGGCGAGACGCTCGAGGACGTCGCAGATGGTGGCATTGATCTTCTCAGCTTCTTCGAGACGCATGGCTCCTCCGGGCGTGCAATTACGCCTTGGTCGCAAGTACTTCCAGGGCGACCGCCTTGATCGACTCCGGGGTGAACGGCTTGCGCACGAATCCGGAGATGCCCTTGTCCCGAAGTGCCTGGATGCGCGTGGCGCTTCCCTCGGTCGAGACGACCACCACCGGGATCGACTTCAGCAGGCCGTCTCGGGACATGTTCTCCACCATCTCCACACCGCCCATGACCGGCATGTTGATGTCGGCAAAGACGAGATCGATGTTGGTGCTGCGGAGCACGTCCAGACCTTCCTGCCCGTTGCTGGCTCGGTGAAGGCTGGCCACGTCCAGTCCCGACATGTGAATGGTGCGTTCGAGGACATCGAGCACGGTCTGGGAGTCATCCACCATGAGAATGTTCAGACTCATAGGGCCACCTCTTTGCCGAGCGACTTGATGGTTGTCGTTCCGGTGGACATGTTCAGCGACATGGTGCGGGCGACGGTCCCCCCAACATCCTCGGCGGTGATGAGCACCTCGTTCTTCCAGAGGATCTTTCGCAGGACCGCGTAGTTGCGCTCCCCGATCTTGAAGAAGCCCTTCTCGTCGAGCATGGCCGAGCCCCCGGCGACTTTGGCCACCAGGCGGCGGCGGTCCGCTCCAAGGTCGAGCACGGCCTGCAGAAGATCGGCTACCCCGGTGTCGGTGAACATGTGGGGCCGCGCGTCTGCCTTGGCCGGATCCATCTTCGAGAGAGGAAGCATGCAGTGGATCATTCCGCCGATGTTCTTCGCCGGGTCGTAGAGCGTGAGTCCGATGCAGGACCCGAGCGAGTGCGTGATCAGCAGATCCTTCGTGTCGGTCGACACCTTGGCCTCGCCGATCCCGATGGTGTGAATCAAGTTCTCACTCCTCGTAGCGGTGATCAGAGGACACCTCGGTTCAGGCTCGGACGTAGACTGCAGGCTCGACCAGCGAGAAGGGCAGGCCGAGGCCGGACAAGCTCTCGGCGTGTCCGATGATCAGGAACCCGCCCGGTCGCAGGAGCCGGTGCATGTCAGTGAGCAGCGCCTTCTTCACCTGGGGATCGAAGTAGATCATGACGTTGCGGCAAAAGATCACGTCGAACGGCCCCTTCATGGGGAAGGGCGGCGTGGAGAGATTCAGCCGGGTGAAGCTCACCATGCGTCGGAGCGGGTCCTTGACCCGGGCCATTCTCTGACCGTCCACCTCGACCGGTTCGAAGAAGCGGGAGCGAAGTTCGGATGGTACGGTCTTGAGCTTCTCGCGCTCGTAGACCGCCTCCTTGCAGGCGGAGAGAACCCGGGTGGAGATGTCGGTGGCCAGGATCTTGACATCGATCGGCGGGGCCGGCATCTGCTCGAGCAGGGTCATCGCAATGGTGTAAGGCTCTTCTCCGGAGGAGGAAGCCGCCGACCAGACCCGGTAGCGCTTCACCCCTGCCTTGGTCTGTCGATTGAAGTCCCGGGTCAGAAAGTGGAAGTGCTGCGGCTCCCGAAAGAAGCTCGTCACGTTGGTCGAGACGGCGTCGAGGAGCTCGATCAGTTCATCTCCATTGCCGTCAGCGAGAACGTACTCGAGATAGGACCGGTAGCCGTCCAGGCCGAGGGTTCGCATCCGGGACTGCAGCCTGCTGGTGAGGAGTGCCTTCTTTCCGTCACCCAGCGTGATCCCGCTGCGCTCGTAGATCAGATTGCGGAGCCGGTCAAACGTGCCGGCATCCATTTCCACCGCGGAGCTCACGCCGCCTTCTTCTCCAGCACCTGCTGGATGCGCTGGATGAGCTGCTCAGGCTGGAAAGGCTTGATCACATAGCTGGAAGCGCCGCACTTCAGAGCTTCCATCACTCGTGACTTCTCCGCCTCGGTGGTCACCATGATCACCGGCACGGTGCTGCCCTGCGCGCGCATCGTCTTGAGCGCATCGATGCCGGTCATCTTGGGCATGTTCCAGTCCATGAGAACGAGGTCATAAGATGCCTTTGATACGGCCGTCACTGCCTCGTCTCCGTCTCCGACCTGGTCCACATCAGAGATCTGAATGCGTGAGAGCGCACCGATCATCACCTTGCGCATCATCGAAGAGTCGTCGACTACCAGGACTTTCATGCTGTTCTCCCTGTTCCGAAGGTGCGATCGATCAGGCGGCGTGTGCCGCGGCGCTTTCGACTTCCGCCAGGTCCTGATTCGACAGTGCGCGATCGATGTCGAGCAGGGTGAGCACCCGGTCGGCGACCTGACCCATGCCGAGGATGAACTCCGTGTTCACTCCGGTGCCGAAGCTCGGTGGCGGAGTGATCTGATCAGAGGCTAGGTGCGCAACCTCGGAAACCTCGTCCACGATGGTGCCCACCGTCATCACCTGCCCGTTCTGGTGCAGTTGCACGACGACGATGCAGGTGCGCTCGGTGTCGGGAGTTGCCGCCATGCCGAACTTGGAGCGGAGTTCGATCACCGGGATGACCTTGCCGCGAAGGTTAATCACGCCGCGGATGTACTCCGGGGTGCGCGGGACCCGCGTCACGCTCATGATGCCGATGATCTCCTGTACCTTCAGGATCTCGAGGCCGTAGGTCTCGGAGCCGAGGGTAAAGGTGAGGTACTTCCCGCCGAGTCCGCTGCCCTTGCTATCGCCTGCACTGCTCATCACGTCTCCTCCGTCGGCCGCC
This sequence comes from Candidatus Eiseniibacteriota bacterium, assembly GCA_016712505.1. Taxonomy (GTDB): domain Bacteria; phylum Eisenbacteria; class RBG-16-71-46; order CAIMUX01; family CAIMUX01; genus JADJQY01. Next base: position 500,374 of record JADJQY010000001.1, read on the forward strand.
CGTCGGCCCGCTGCGGATGGTCCTGGTTGTCGTCTCCGTCTGACTAGGCCGCCAGCGGCACCTCTGCGTCGTGGGCCAGGCGTACCAGCCCTCCCACGTCGATGATCAGACCGACACGACCGTCGGCCATGATCGCGCTCCCCGAGATCCCGGGCATGCGGCCGAGCGCCTCACCCAGGTTCTTGATCACGATCTGTTGCTGACCGAGCAACTCGTCGACCAACAAGCAGATCGGTTTGCCGTCATCCTCGATCACTACGACCAGGCCGCGAAGCGGATCGGAGATCGCTTCGGGGACCTCGAAGGTGCGTCCAAGTCTGACCAGCGGAACCAAACCCTCGGCCAGATTGAGCAGCTCGCCGCGGTCGAAGACCGAAGAGACCTGCTCCGGCTTCGGGCGCAGGGAACGCACGACGGACAGGGTGGGGATGATGTAGCGCTCGTGGCCGACCCGCACCACCATCCCGTCGATGATGGCCAGGGTGAGCGGCAACTTGATGGTGAAGATGGTGCCTTTCCCCACTTCGGAACGGATTTCAACCTGGCCGCGAAGCTGATCGATCGACTTCTTCACCACATCCATGCCGACCCCGCGGCCCGAGACCTCGGTCAGCTTCTTGGCCGTGGAGAGCCCCGGGGCGAAGATCAGGTTGAAGATGTCGCGCTCCGAGAGGACGTCCCCATCCCTGACCAACCCTCGCTCTTTGCCCTTGGCCAGGATGGCGTCCTTGTCCATTCCCCGACCGTCGTCTTCGAGCTGGATGTAGATGTTCCCCCCCTTGTGGAAGGCGCGCAGTTCGACGCGCGCCGAGGAGGACTTTCCGAGACGGGCGCGGTCGGCCGGGTCGGTCTCGATGCCGTGGTCGACCGCGTTGCGTACCATGTGGACCAGGGGGTCGCTGATTCCGTCGACCACGGTTTTGTCGAGTTCGGTCTCTTCCCCGGCGGTGACGAAGTCGACGTTCTTCCCGGTCTTGCGCGCGAGGTCGCGGACCAGGCGGGCCATTTTCTGAAAGGTCGAGCGCAGGGGGACCATGCGAAGTGAAGTCGCCATCTCCTGCAACTCACGGGTGATCTTGTCCAGTTGTCCCACTTGCCGGGCGAGGGAGAGGGAGTTCAAGGCCGCGATCTCCGGTGACTGACTGACCATCGATTCCGCGATCACCAGTTCACCGATCATGTCGACCAGCCGGTCGAGGCGATCGGCGTCGACCTTCACCGTTTCCTTCACCTGGACCACGGCAGGTTGTGTTCCGGAGGCCTTGGGTGTGTGCAAAACTGGATCGGCGGCCGGACCGCTGCGCCGCGAGGGTGCAGCCTCCACCGTTTCTCCCGCGGCCGCTTGACGCAGCCGCCGGATGAGTGAGTCGTGATTCGGCTCCCGGCGCGGCACCGCCCCGTTTGCGAGGTAGGTCCGGAGTGAACCCACCATCCGCTTGAGCGTGTCGACCGTTTCGAAGGTGACATCCATCGAGGGACCGGAGAGTTGGAGCTGACCCTTGCGCGTCTTGTCCAGCAGGTTCTCTGCCTCGTGCGCGATGGCTCCGATGTCCTTCGCCCCGATCATCCCCGCCCCGCCCTTGAGGGTGTGGAACGCGCGGAAGACGGCGTTCACCGCGTCAGCCGATCCTGGATTGGACTCCAGGGTGAGGAGGTGATGGTCGGAGGCATCCAGGTGCTCCGAAGCTTCGCTGCAGAAGTCGGGCGCGAGCGAATCGTCGATGGTGAACGGCTCGGATCCCGCAGCGGCGGGTTCCACATCGCCGTGCGCCTCGTCCATGCTATCTGCAGTGGAGAGGAGCCCGAGGGAGGCGCTACCGGTTCCCGCCGATCCCGCGTTCAGACGTGAGACCAAGGGACCGGCCGTTCCCGGCGACTCCCCGCGTCCCCCGTACGCTTCGAGCTTCCGGCTGAGCCAGTCCTTGACCTCGAGCAGCAGATCGACCGCGGAGCTGGCGGGCACGCTTCCCAGGTAGTCTTCCGCGGCATGGCAGACCTGCTCGATCTCTTCCAGTCCAAGGAGCGCGGCCTCGCCCTTGAGGGTGTGGAGCAAGCGCGGGAGGTCCCCTCCGGCGTCGTCTCCGTGCTCCAGCGACATGACCCACTCTTCCAGCTGCTCCATGACCGAGCCCTGACGGGCAAGGAAGTCGGTCAGGATCTTCTCGTCGACGTTCGACGGAAGTTCGATGGCTGGAGCCGGGCTTGCGGACGGATGATCCGGGGCCGGGGCGGTGGGGGCCGGGGGATTGGAGATGATCTGCTGCAGGTGGGTTACCGCCTTGACCACCTGGTCGAAGTTCGCCTGCGGAGTCTTGCTCTCCTCGAGGACGATCGCCTCGATCAGAGTTGCTGCATGTCGGGCCACGTCGATGGCCTTCGGGTCCAGCCTGCTATCGATCGCACACTCAACCAGTTCCTCGAACTGAGTGTGGAGCTTGGCCAGGCCGGCGAAGTCGGCGATGTCCGCCAGGACGAGCGCTTCGGAGATCTTCTCGAGACGGCCGTGCACCGAAAGACCGGTCATTGTTGAACTCCCTCCAGGAGGTCGGTCGGGCCCGCGTGAACCCCCTCGCGCGTTCGGGGTGGACAACCACGGGCCGGGCAATAGAGGGGATCGTCGGGCCCGGAGGGGTTCTTTAGTCCCTGAGACGACGTCGGATGGGATGACCCGGCATCCGGGCCGACCGCCCCTGGGTGGGGCGGCAAGAACTCCCCATCTGGGCGCTGGCGCTCGGCCCGGCCCATTTGCTACATTCCCCGAATGTTGTCTGCCCCATGACCAGGGGAGGAAGACCGGCGGGGCGGCCCCGCCGGCGCCATGAGCCCGTCTCCCCGGTGCCCAACTTCGACCGCAGTCGGTCAAAGCGCCAATCGCCGGCGAGCGAGCTCCATCCAGCGAGGGAACATGGAGAGCGCCGAACTGAAGAGCCGGATCGATCTCGTGGCGTTGGATCCCACCGCCACCCCCGACCCGTATGTCGACGTCGAAAGCATTCTGGACGCGGCGGAGGAGCACTTGCTGCTGCCCGCCGTGATCAGCGCCACCGAGCCGGGGGGAAAGAGCTCCGGCGTGGACCTCGCCCGGTACTACCTGAACGGCTTCGCCCGTCTCCGCCTCGGTGACCGCGATCCGGCCTACAAGGTCCTGGTTCCTCTGGGGAGCAAGCTCGAGCAGGAGGGCCACTGGCGAGCACTCGGCCTCCTGGGCGCGCGCGCCCTCGAGTACGCGCCGCGTCTCGAGGCCGCCCTCGAAATCGCCAAGGCCATCGAGAGCGCCGGGTTCGACCTCCTCGACCCGGCGTTCCTGCAGCGCGCCTACGACAATTTCCCGGATGAGCCCCGCCTCTCCTTTCTCATGGGTGAGTGGCACCACACGCAGGCGCAGAAGGCGGGTCTGGAGAGCGAGGCGGGCAAGAAATCGTTGTTCGAGGCCCGGAGCTACTGGGCCGACGCGCTCGACGGGTACGTGGCCCAGAAGCGATTCCAGCCGATGGACGACCTGCTGCTTCGACTCATCGAAGCAGAGGAACTAGGCCTCATCCGTCGCGTTCTGAACGCGATCAAGAAGCTCGGGACTCTGGGACAGTGGGCCAAGCTCTGGCCCTCGCTCGATCTGGCCCTGCCGGCGCTCCGCCGGTCCGGCCTGGCGCCGGAACTCTGGCACCATCTCCTGCACATCCTTCCCGAGGCTCCGGACAGTGCCGTGGTCCGGAAGCTGCTGACCGATCTCGCTCCCGATGCCTTTCCCCAGGTGGACGGCATCGCCGACATCCTGGTCAAGAGCGGCGTCCTGGATGCCACGGTGAAAATCGAGGCGGCGATGAAGTCGCTCGAGCCGCTGCTCGCTCTGGCCCCCGGCTTCCATGTCCTCCACGCCTCGTGGGGGGTCGGGTTGATCCGGCTCAACGACGGCGAGAGTGTGGTGCTCGACTTCGCCGGCACCCCGGGCCACCGGATGTCGATCAGTCTGGCCCGGCGGGCCCTCCAGGTGTTGCGTGCCGACGATCTGCGAGTACTGAAGGCGGAGCACCCGGAGCAGATCAAGAAGATGATCAAGGAGAATCCGGCGGAGGTCGCCTACCTCGCGATCCGGCAGCGCGGGGTGGAGGCGACGACGCAGGAAGTGAAGCGGATCCTGCTCGACGGAGTGATGACCGCCTCCCAATTCACCACCTGGTGGAAGGAGGCGAAGGTCGCGATGGAGGGGGACGATCGCTTCGATCTCTCCCAGGCCTTCCGGCAGAGCTACCGCATCCGCGAGGTCGGCGCGGACGACGACGATCAAATCGCCCTCCCGATCATCGAGCCGCGCCGGGGCATACGACCGAACCTGAATCTGATCCGTCGCTTCCTCGAGCAGCATCCGGACGAGGTCGCGCGCGCGGCCCGCACCTACAGCGGGATCCTCGATCGGTGGGCACGTCAGGAGCGAACCAACGCGGAAGATCGGATGGCGATCTATCTCCAGCTCTACCGCTGGAAGAAGGAAGTCACTCCGGAGTTCCTCGAGGCGCTGACCGACATGCTCAGCCGGGGGATCGAGGCTTCGACCTTCGCCGATCTCGAGGATCAGCGCCTGATCGCCAGCGTTGGATTGGGCCGAAACGAGCTCTGGAAGGACGCGGCGTGTTTCGCCCTCTCCTCGCGCAACGCGGAAGTGCGTGAGCTTGCTCTGGACAAGATGCGTGACGACCTCGAGGTCGGGCGCTCCTTGCTTCGCGAGTTGATGCAGGACCCGGCGGCGCGTCCGCTGGCCTCACTCACCGCGATCGATCTCGCGGTGATCAAGAGCCGGAAGGAAGAGCCGCTGGCCCCGGATCCTTGGGAGGCGGCGCTGGGCGCCTCGACCCTGGTCGAGGCGACGAGTCGCGAGCAGGTGCGGAAGATGGCTCTCGGTCTGCTGGATACCGACGGACATCTCGCGAAGCAGATGCTGAAGTCGCCCCCGAGCGACGTGATGCTCGACCGTTTCGCCATGTTGATCCGCAAGTGGCGCTCGTCCGAGCGATTCCTCTACCCGGTGATCGAGCTGCTGCGGCAAGCCGGACACGGTGAGATGGTCAAGAGCGTCCGCAGCGAGCGAATGGAGCGGACGAACCAGCTCCTGATCGGCAGCGCCGAGCATATCGACTACTCCGGTCACTTCATGACCCGCATCACCTTCGATCGACTGAAGCGGGAGCTGGAGCGACTCAACCTCGAACTCCGCACCACCGTGGCCCAGGCGATCCAGAAGGCCCGCGAGCTGGGCGACTTGCGCGAGAACGCGGAGTACGAATCGGCCAAGATGAAGCAGGCTTCGCACGCCGAGCGGATCGCCTCGCTGACCGCCCGTCTGCAGCAGGCGCGCCTGATCGACGATCTCACCCTGCCCCCGGGACAGATCGGACCGGGGACCGAAGTCGAGCTCGAGAACGCGCACACCCACGAGCGGAAGCGCCTGTGGATTCTGGGCGAAGGAGATGATCAGTTCGGACCGGAGGTGATCTCCTACGCGGCGCCGTTGGGACAGGGTCTGCTGGGCAAGAAGCCGGGCGAGCGTTTGAGCCTGATGGGCTCCGAAGGGGTCACCGAGTTGATCGTCATCTCCGTGCACCGGCGCCTGCCCGAAACGCCGGCGGTCGGCGCGGCCGACGTGACGAGCGAGACTCCGGCCTCCTGAGCGCGTACCCGTGAGTCGCCCTCTTCCCGCTGCCCCCCGAGCCCTGCTCTGGGATCTGGACGGGACGCTGGTCGACACCGGGCACGACCTCGCCACGGCCATCAACGGCATGCTGGTCGAGTACGGCCTGCCCGCCCTTCCGGCGGAACAGGTCGCGGGACATGTCGGCAAGGGGGCGCGCAACCTCGTGACCCGCTGTCTCGAGGATGTGGGACAGCGGGATCGCTCCTTCGACCAGATCACCCGCGCCCTGGCGGTCTTCGAGCGACACTACGACCAGCACCTGCTCGACACCACGCGACCGTTCCCCGGCGTGGTGGAGTTGTTCCAGGCCCTCGAACCCGCAGGCATCCCCAACGCCCTCGTCTCGAACAAGCCGGAAGGGTTCTGTCGTCAGATTGCCGACGCGCTCGGCCTCGGGCGATACTTCCCGGTCGTGGTCGGCGGCGAGACGCTCCCTTCCCGCAAACCCGATCCGGCCCCTCTGCTCCATGCCCTGGCGCAGCTCAGGCCGAGTGACTGGGTTGGCGGTGATCTCAGGGCTGGTTCTGGTGAGCCGGGCGCGATCGCACCGTCCGAGGCGATCATGATCGGCGATACGCCCATCGACACCGAGGCTGCGGAGCGCGCCGGCATCGCCTGCATCGCGGTGACCTGGGGCTTCGCCTCGCGAACCCTGCTGCAGACGACCACGGCGACCCATGTGGTCGACACGCCGGACGAACTCGCCCGGTTGCTCCGCAGATGAACGGCTACCGGAGAGAGACCTCCGAGAGGCGCGGATGAAGGACCATCGACTTCCGTATCCTCGGATGGCGTGGGAGCAGGGAGGGCACCCCCTCGAGCGGAAGAAGGTCGACGCGGCGACCCCCGCCACCCTCCTGGAGTTCGCTCCGGGCTTCGCCGATCCCAACTGGTGCCGGCGTGGCCACACCGGGTATGTCCTCTCCGGTGTCTTTCGCATGGAGTTCGAGCCAGAGGGGGATGTCCCCCGGATCGAGGACTATGCCGCGGGGGAAGGGTTCCATATCGAGGTCGGCGTCCCACACCGCGCCTCGAATCCCGGGATCGTGGCGACCGAACTCTTCATCGTCAGCACACCCGCGCCGGCTGCGTAGAGTTAGCGTCCGCCGGCCGTCCCGATCAGGAACGCGGGCTGCTCAATTTCTCCACGATTAGCGCTTCGGAAGGAAACTCATCCCCCATCGCGCGCTTGTCCCAGAGCAGCTCCTCGTCGGCCCAGACCCTGAAGACGCCCCCTTTTCCGTCGATCAGCTCCGACTCCAGCCCCAACTTCTTCTTCAGGGTGGCCGCCAGACTGGCGGCGCGAGGTCTGTAGTTTCAGACCACGCAGTATTCGATCCGGACCTTCATTGAGACGCCTCCTGTCATTCGGTCGACCCCGGCATTGTACCCCTTCGGGAGGCTCCGCCGTCGAGTGCTGAACGCAGCCTCCACTTCAGTTATGGAGAAGGGTGGCCGATATCCGAGACAGAGCGAGGGCAACCAGGCATGAGTGCGTCGAATCTGAATCCAGAACCCGAGTCCGAGCGTCGCGCGAAGAGTCCCTTCCTGCGCGCCCAGGGCGATCTCAATCCCGCGACCAGCGGAAACCGTCTCCCCGGAGTCGCCGCGCGCCCCCAGCTTCGCGCCGTCCCCGGCGGGAAAGGGTCAGCCAAGGACCTCCAGTCCGCCGCTCCCGAGCTCTCGCCCCCTCGCGTTCGCCCGAGGTTCCTCGGCCTCAGCTTTCCCTGGTGGCTCGCCATCGCCGCATCGCTCGGCTTCTACAGCGCCGTGCAGTACGCGCTCCATCTGCGGGTCGAAGCCCCCCCGACCGTCGTGTCCGAGGTCGGCCTCATTCCCACTCAAGGCCCCTCGACCCCCTTGCCCGCCGGCCAGCTCTGGCTCAAGTGGCAAGCCGTCGACGGCGCCGAACGCTACGACCTCCGTATCCACGATCTCCACGGCTCCCCCGTGGTCGATCCGATGCCCGCCTACGGCACCACCTGGAACCCCCCCGACGACCTCCTCCCCGGCCTCATCGACGGCTCCTATCGCTGGACCATCGAAGCCGTAGACGGCGCCGGGCAGGTCCTCGCCCGCTCGCTCCCCGCGGAGTTCAAGATCGGGCGGTAGGGGGTAGGGGAGGCCGAGCACAAGACGCACTTCCTAGCACGGACACCAAGCCAGTGGAACGGCGCACCGGGGCTCGATGGGTACGCCGCACGCTTGGCTCAGAGAACGCACGCTACCGCCGAAGGAACTCTTGGCCCAAGGTTAGGCTCTCCGAAAGCTCGCGAACGGCAGCTTGAAACGGTGATTTGTTTCCCAATCGCCCTTGATCGCGTCCGCCTCTTCTACCGCGAGGATTCCGGCGTCAATTGCCAGGTAGACGAGCTCCTTTGTTTCGAGAATCTGGATCTTGGCGCTGAGTTTCGCGGCCGCCTTTCGCGCGCCCTTGTCATCAATGGCCAGCGCCATTCCCCGGTGAAACGCGGCAGCGATCGCTGAACACTCTCCGACGCCGAGGACTCTCGGTCGGAAGAGCTCGAGAAACGTTTCGAACTCAGCGGGAGCCTCGACGCGCGTCTCTCTGAGCCAACCCTCTCGAATGGCTGCCCCCAAGCGCGAGAGCTGTTCCTCGTAGTGATTCAGTACTTCGCCGCGGACGTGGTCAGTGATCAGGAACGTGTACCCAGGCAGTCGTCCTAGTAGGTCTACCCGGTCGATGTTCAAGAAACTCAGAAGAACACTGGAATCTACGAGCACAAGTTTCGAAGGGCGATCCTTGCCCATTTTCGCTCCTTCGCCCCCTACGCTGCTTTGGTTGGCTCCGGGAGAGAGAGGAGCTCCTTGCCCTTGATTCCCAGCTTCTCGCATACATCGAGCAGGCGCCCCCTGCTGATCTTCCCTCGACGATGAGCTTCGAGCGCCAGATGTGCGACACGGCCAGTGAGCTCCTCCGGCATACCCCTGAGTCGCGATGCACTCTGCCTCGGCTCGAGCCCGATGATGGAGAGGTAAAGCCTCCCGGACTCCGAGTCCTTGAGGAGCGCATCGAGCTTGGGCCGGGTCACGATGTCGAGCCCGCGAAGCCGGTACGCTGCAGCGGGATAGCTCACGCCGAAGTGGTGAGCCAAGATCGCCACGTCGCGGTATGTGAGTTCCTGCGAGCCGGCGATCGCCCGCCGATTCGCCTCGATGGCCTTCTCCGTGGCGGGCTGGTAGACAGGCGTTTCCCTTCTAGCGGGAGCCCCTTTGTCGAGCTTCGACAATAGCGTACGTACGCCGCCAGCGGGGAGGAGTAATGCCGCGGCGAAGGCGTTCGCCCGAGTTTCGACATAGTCGGTCGAGGCGCTTTCCGCCAGCGTCACGGTGACGCGTTGATTCTTGTCGAGGAGCGCATGTGCGAACTCGTGGGCGAACGAGAACCGCTGGCGGGCATACGCTTCCACCCAACGCACGAGAATCGCCATCCCGACCGAGCGGTCGTTGAAAAAGACTCCCGACAGCGTTTCAGGCAGCTCAGCAGTCGCCGCCCAGATGCCCTGGCTCAGGAGAAGATCCGGCAGGTCGGAGATCGGGGCATCGCCAAGAGCCAGACGATCTCTCTCCTGCGCCGCTATCAGCTCCCCTTGTTCCGCCGCTTCGGCGGCGGAGGTTGGGGAGGGGATCTCGTAGTACGGGATCGCCGCTCGCGTAGTTCCGTCGAGAAGCTGCTCAAGGAACATCCCTTCACGGCAAATGTCGAGGTAGCGTTCAACATCTGCTTTCGCCCTTGGATCTCCCGCCAATCCGAGCGCATCGCGGTAGAGGATCGCGAGCAAAGTGTCGTCCTCCTCTGGGGTCGCCGAAAGGAACCACTCAATCGGCCGTCGATAGAGCTTCGAGAATTCATGCAGCTCGAGCGTGGAAACAGAGCGGTTTCCGGCTTCAATGTGCGCAATCGCTGCCCTGGGAACACCGACCACTTCCGCGGCAGTTTCCTGGGTGAGGCCACTCGCCTCGCGGGCCTCCTTCAATCTCCTTCCGATCAACGCATTGGTTAGCGTCATAAACAGGTCTCCCTATCCTGCTCCGGGTGCCCGGCAGCCTGATGGCTTGAGAGCCCTTGGCCGCGGATCTCTTTTCTAAGCAAGCGGTTAGACGTGTGCCCCAGTCAGAAGAACACCGAACAATTCTACAAGGTTCATCCCTCAATCTACAAGATCGGACATATATTGCCACATAGTGACCGACATGTCGGGATAAAAATAGCTTGAAATGTCGATTCGTCGGATGCATTCTCTGGGTCATCAGGGACGAGATCGCACTCAACAGACGCAAAAGGGGGCTCTAGCCCCGGGAGGGAAAGGCAATGGGCGGCCACTCAGCAACTACGACCTGGGTGTGGATTCTCGTGGGCGAGCTTCGAATCGAGTTCGACCACACCGTCGTTACGGGGCAGGAGATCAAGGAGCGCGCGTCAGTCCCGCTGGACTGGGATCTTGTCCGCCGGCGCGGGGGAGGGGTGGAAGTCATCGCGAACGACCGGACGCTTGAAGTCAAAGAAGGGGAGCGGTTCGAGGCACTTCCACCGGGGACGGTGAGCTAGGGAGGCCAGATGTTCGACAAGGAAATCCAAGAGCTTCGCGGGAGTCTGGGGGAGTGCGCGACGATCGAGCGGGGAGACGTCATGCTGGTGCGATTCCAGCAGCTCCCTCTTCCCCCAGGCTGCCGGCCCGCCAGCACGCCAGTAGTGGTCCGCCTTCGGGGGAAGGAGCGCCCGGTGGTGTACGTACGAAAGGGAATCGTCTGCCCGTCGGGGGAACCGCCAAGGAGTACATCAGACGAGCTGGTCGAAGGCGAACCTTGGATGCGATTCTCCTACGCCTTCCCGTGGCAATGGAAGGACGGCCTCCTTCGGTTCGTGCTGACCTCGCTCCTTCGCTTCAGGTCGCCATGAAGCGGCTGGAGCTAAGAGTCCCGGTCAAGCTGACCGATCGGCTCCTTTCAGCGATCGACTCCGCGGACGGGGTGGAGCGGGTGGCGTTTGGCCTGGTGTCCCACTCGTCTTCGCCCGGTCGCGAGCTGCTGCTTCTTCGTGAAGTGCTTCCAGTGCGGCCCGACTCCTACCTTGCGCCCGGCCTGCATGGCGCGAAGTGGAGTGGGCAGTTCACCGTCGAAGTGCTCAATCGGGCTGCACGGCAAACGCTCGGGATCGTGATATTGCATGAGCATCGGTTGGGGAGGCCGGTTCGGCTGTCGCCGGACGACCGGGAGAGTGGGGCGGAACAACTGGGAGCGTTTGGGCGACTCATACCCGAGCGTCCCCACGCGACAGTCGTGGTGGGCGCGGACTCCGCTGCTGCTCTCGTCTCGTTCCAGGGGGAGCTCTTGCAGCCGGAAGCGTTTTGCCTCCGGCTCTTGGGCGGCAACATCGAGGACCGCGCAAGCACTCCTCATGTTGAGGCGAGCGAAGAGCGGGAGGCCTTCGCGAGGCAACTACTACTTGTAGGCGGCGAAGGCCAGAGACGCCTCGGGGGAACGACTGTGGCCGTCGTTGGCCTCTGCGGAGGAGGAAGCCATGCCATTCAACAGCTCGCTCACCTTGGTGTTGGGCGAATTCTGGGGATCGACGACGACGTCTGCTCAGAGTCGAATCGAAGCCGGATGGTGGGAGTCACGGAACAGGCTGTTCGGGAGCGTTGGCCTAAAACGAGGGTGTCCGCGGAGGTGGTGAATCGGATTGGCCTCGGGAGTGAATTCGTTCCGGTTCAGTCCCGAGTTCCATCAAACGAGGCGGTGGCGGCAATCCTCAGCGCCGACGTGGTGCTTGGCTGCGTCGACAACCTGCACGCGCGTGCAGACCTCCAAACGCTGGCTTGGAGACATCTCATCCCCTATGTGGACATAGGCCTTCGGATCGAGGAAGGGTACCGGGAGAACCGGGCCCTCGCGAGATCCTGGATCGGTGGGCAGATCATGACCCTCGTACCCGGCAGCGCGTGCATGTGGTGCATGGGGTACTTGTCCGACACAAAGCTGAGAAGTGAACTTGGTGGAAGGGAGCGGAGCTATCTGGGCCAGACGCCGGGGACGGGACAGGTCGTTAGTCTGAACGGCGTCCTCGCGAGCCAGGCCACTACGGAGGTCCTCCGCCTATTGACTGGATTCGCCGAAGTGGAACGTGGCACCAGGCGGCTCAGCTTTAATGGGGTAAGCGGAAGCCTTGAGCATTGGTCCCTAGAGAGAAGCGCCGCCTGCAGCCACTGCGAGAATGAACTCGCCGCGGGCTCCCCGGTCTGGCGATCCGCCGGGTAACGGCTGGTCGGACGGCTGCCGCGTTCTGCACATCCGCTCGTCGAGCGCGATCGGAGGTCGGTGTCGCCTCCGGGGGCTGAGGGATGCTCAGTGCTAGCCACCTGCCTGCTTCCGGAGTAGAATCGCCCCCAGCCGTGACCCGCATTGCCGTCCAGCCCGCCGGGGCGTTGACCTGCTCCGACGAGCGCCGTCTTGGGAGCGCCGCTTGATCAAACTGGAACAGCTTCAGCCAAACGCAGTCGTCCGCGGTCTTCTCCTGGATCGCCTCGTCACGATCGAGAGCGTCAAGTGGTTCGGCTCGGAGGCACTCGAACTCAGCTACAAGGACCCGACTGGCAAGATCGCGAACGAGTTGCTCTACCGCCACGACGAATCGCGGCTGGAGATCGTCGAAGCGGGTCGCCCCTGGGGCTTCGATGGCGACGGAGCCGCGTTCCGCCTCGTCGCCGAAGCCCACCGCATTCGCCTGGCTCATCTGTTCGATCCAGTGCTCGCCGTCCACACCTCCATGGTGGAGCCGCTCCCGCACCAGATCACGGCGGTCTACGAGGAAATGCTACCCCGCCAGCCGCTTCGCTTCCTTCTCGCCGACGACCCCGGCGCTGGCAAGACGATCATCGCCGGTCTCCTCATCCGCGAGCTGATTGCACGCGGGGACCTGCAGCGGTGCCTGATCGTCTGTCCTGGCAGTCTGGCCGAGCAGTGGCAAGACGAGCTGTTCCGTCGCTTCCACTTGCCATTCGAGATCCTGACCAACGACAAACTCGAGGCGGCGCGGAGCGGCAACTGGTTCCTCGAGAACAGCCTAGTGATCGCCCGGCTGGACAAGCTCTCGCGCAACGACGACGTCCAGGCGAAGCTCGCGGTGCCGGGGTGCCACTGGGACATGGTCGTGTGCGACGAGGCGCACAAGATGTCCGCCACCTACTTCGGCGGCGAGATCAAGTACACGAAGCGCTACCGCCTGGGCCAGTTGCTCGGAGGCGTGACCCGGCACCTGCTCCTCATGACCGCAACCCCGCACAACGGCAAGGAAGCGGACTTCCAGCTCTTCATGGCGCTCCTCGACGGAGACCGATTCGAGGGGCGGTTCCGCGACGGGGTCCACGTCACCGACGTGTCGGACGTGATGCGACGCATGGTAAAGGAGAACCTGCTCAAGTTCGACGGAACACCGCTCTTCCCGGAGCGCATCGCTTACACCGTACCCTTCAAGCTGTCGGACCAGGAAGCTGCCCTCTATCGCGAGGTGACGGACTACGTCCGCACCGAGTTCAACCGGGCGGACGCGCTCCAGAACGACCGGCGAGCCGGAACGGTCGGCTTTGCCCTTACTATTCTGCAGCGGCGCCTCGCGTCCTCTCCCGAGGCGATCTACCAGTCGTTACGCCGCCGACGCGAACGCTTGGAGAACCAGCTTCGCGAGCTGGAGCTGCTCCACAGGGGAGGGAACATGGCGTCGATCGCGCCGACCAGCGAGACGCTTGACCCCGACGAGGTCGACGACCTGGAAGACGCCCCAGAGAACGAGGTGCTGGAGGTCGAAGAGCAGGTCCTTGATCAAGCTACCGCGGCCCGCACGATCGATGAACTCAAGGCCGAGATCGCCCGGCTGCGGCAGTTGGAGGGATTGGCGTCCGAGGTGCGGCGGAGCGGCGAAGACCGAAAGTGGCGGGAGCTGGCCTCACTCCTCACCGAGATCTTCACCCGGGCGGGAACCCCGGGGCAGGTGAGCGAGCGCGAGGAGCAGTACGACGCGGAGATCCCTCGCCCCGTGCCCTCGCCGCACCAGAAGCTCGTGATCTTCACCGAGCATCGAGACACGCTCCACTACTTAGAGCAGAAGATCGCGACGCTGCTCGGACGCCCCGCTGCGGTTGTGACGATTCATGGGGGCATCGGCCGTGAGGAGCGTCTCAAGGTCCAGGAGTCGTTCCGCCACGACCCCGACGTGCAAGTGCTCCTCGCAACCGACGCGGCCGGAGAAGGGATCAACCTCCAGCGTGCTCACCTCATGGTGAACTACGACCTGCCCTGGAACCCAAATCGACTCGAGCAGCGCTTCGGCCGGATTCACCGAATCGGACAGACGGAGGTGTGCCACCTCTGGAATCTCCTGGCGGATGAGACCCGTGAGGGCGACGTCTATCAGACCCTGCTACAAAAGCTTGACGACGCGCGAAAAGCCCTCCACGGGCAGGTATTCGACGTGCTCGGCCAGCTCCAGTTCGATGGCAAGCCGCTGCGAGACCTTCTGATTGAGGCCATCCGCTACGGCGACCAACCCGAAGTGCGGGCACGGTTGATCCGCGTGGTCTCGGAGGCCGTTGACCGCGACAAGCTGCGGGAACTGATCGAGAGCAGCTCGCTCGCCTCCGATGTGATGGACGCAAGCCGCGTCCGCCAAGTCCGCGAGGGCATGGAGCGGGCCGAGGCCCGTCGCCTGCAGCCCCACTACGTGGAGTCGTTCTTCCTCGAAGCGTTTGCCCAGCTTGGCGGTTCAGTGAAGCAGCGCGAGAGTCGACGCTACGAGGTGACCCACGTTCCCGCCCCGGTTCGGAATCGCGATCGGCTGATTGGCTCCGGAGAGACCGTGCTCCCACGTTACGAGCGCATCGCGTTCGAGAAGGCGCTCGTCACCCCGCCGGGGCAACCTCCGGCTGCGTTCGTCTGCCCGGGACACCCGCTGCTCGATGCCACCCTCGATCTCACTGTGGAGCGCCACCGAGACCTCCTTCGTCGCGGAACCGTACTAGTCGACGATCGGGACGAGAGGGAGACGCCCCGCGTGCTCTTCTTCATCGAGCATGCCATCCAGGACGGGAGCCTCACGCCCAGCGGAGATCGGCGGGTCATCTCCCGGCGAATGCTCTACGTGGAACTGACCGAGTCCGGTGGGATCGAGCAGATCCAATACGCGCCGTATCTCGACTACCGCCCCCTCGCGTCCGACGAGCTCGACGTGTCCGCGCTTCTGAACGGGCCAGCGTGTGCCTGGATACGTCGAGAGCTGGAGGTTGTCGCGCAGACGCACGCCATCGAGCACATGGTGCCGTCGCATCTCGCGGAGGTCCGCGGGAGGCGGATCGAGTGGGTCAACAAGACGCACGCGGCGGTGAAAGAACGCCTGACCAAGGAAGTCAACTACTGGGATCATCGCGCGGCGGAACTCCGCCTGCAAGAGCAGGCAGGGAAGTCGAACTCGCGGCTGAACTCCAGCGAAGCCCGCCGCCGCGCAGACGAGCTCGAAGCGCGCCTCCAGAAACGCATCCGCCAGCTCGAGCAGGAAGGCCAGGTGTCCGCGCTCCCCCCAGTCGTACTCGGCGGTCTCGTGGTGCTGCCGATCGGGCTGCTACGCAAACTCTCCGGCGCACCCCTCGCGCCTCCGGGGCGCCCGATCGAAACGCAAGTCTCGGCAGCCCGCGCCCGGGCGATCGTCATGGATGTCGAGCGCCAACTCGGGTTCGAGCCCACTGACCGTGAACTGGAGAAGCTCGGCTATGACATCGAGAGCCGCGACCCCCGAACCGGGCTCCTCCGGTTCATCGAGGTCAAAGGCCGGGCATCGGGAGCAGAGACCATTACAGTGACGCGGAACGAGATCCTGTACTCGCTAAACAAGCCGGAGGATTTCATTCTGGCGATCGTCGAGTTCCGGGAAGACGGTGGACATGAAGCCCACTACGTCCGTCGTCCCTTCCGACGGGAGCCAGATTTCGGGGTGACGAGCGTGAACTATGACTTTGCGGAACTCCTTGAGCGAGGAGAGGTCCCGGCAGCGATGGGAAGGGAGAAGACAACCGCTCACACCGAGTCCCCCTCAGGCATACCGAGCGAATCAGCGGGAGGAAAAGAGATGTGCCAGGAACTGACGCTGACGCGGGATTCTGCGAACATCCTGTTTCGCGCCGTAACCAAGATGATCGGATCCACGAGGGGGCAAGACGCGGTTCTCACCTACGACGATGGCGACCTCCTGATTCAGATCGGGGAGTCGTGCGTGGGCGCTACCGCGACCGGATCGTGGACGCATGGCGTGAATGTCCCGGCGGCGTTCATTCGTGGCCTCGCCAAGTACCCTTCGTTTGAGGATCCGATCGTGGTTCGAGTCGCTGACGGTCGGCTTCACATCGGGTCGGCATCCATCGCTTGCGTGGAGCTCAAGTGAGCAGATCTACTCGCAAGAAGCTCATCGAGGTCGCGCTGCCCCTCGAGGCCATCAACAAGGCTTCCGCTCGGGAGAAATCGCTACGCCACGGCCACCCGAGCACGCTCCACCTCTGGTGGGCTCGCCGTCCGCTGGCCGCTGCGCGCGCGGTCATCTTCGCACAGATGGTCGACGACCCGTCCTCGCATCCCGACCTTTTCCCGACGGAGAAGAAACAGGCGAAGGAACGCGAGCGCCTCTTCAAGATCATTGAGGACCTCGTCCTGTGGGAGAACACGACCAACGAGGAGGTCCTCCAACGGGCGCGGGAGGAGATCTGGCAAAGCTGGAGGCGGACGTGCGCCGAGAACGCGGATCACCCACAGGCGAAGGAGCTCTTCGATCGGTACAAGCTGCCGGCGTTCCACGACCCGTTCGCGGGCGGCGGATCCATTCCACTTGAGGCGCAGAGACTCGGACTCGAAACGCACGCCAGCGATCTGAACCCTGTCGCGGTGCTCATCAACAAGGCGATGATAGAGATCCCGCCGAAGTTCGCTGGCCGGCCGCCAGTGAACCCAGAATCCCGCGCCAAGATTGATCATTGCCGTCAGTGGAAGGGGGCGCAGGGGCTGGCAGAAGACGTGCGCTACTACGGCCGGTGGATGCGCGACGAGGCTGAGCGGCGCTAGGCCACCTCTATCCGAAGGTTGAAGTGACCGCCGAGATGACACGGGCGCGCCCGGACCTCCAGCCGTACGTCGGCCGCGAGCTCACTGTGATCGCCTGGCTATGGGCGCGGACGGTAAGGAGCCCGAACCCTGCGTTCGCGCATGTCGACGTCCCCCTTGCCTCGACCTTTATGCTCTCTACCAAGGCGGGCAAAGAGGCGTACGTCGAGCCAGTGATCGAGAACGGCGGCTATCGTTTCACGGTGAAGGTGGGGAGGCCGCAGAATGCGGCGAGGGCGAAGAGCGGCACGAAGCTCTCGCGCGGAGCGAACTTCCGGTGCCTGATGTCGGGCGCACCGATTGTGGGCGATCACATCAAGGACGAAGGTAAGGCTGGGCGCATGGGCGCGCGGCTCATGGCTATCGTGGCCGAGGGTGACCGCGGGCGCGTCTATCTCGCACCGACGCCTGAGCAGGAAGATGCCGCCAGCAGAGCGAGTCCTGTGTGGAAGCCGGACGGCGCGTTCGTCGAGGACGCGCGGGCCTTCACGCCTTGCATCTACGGCATGAAGGAGTGGAAGCATCTCTTTACCGACCGGCAACTTGTCGCGCTGACGACCTTCTCGGACCTTGTGCAGACCGCGCACGAACGGGTGAAGCGCGACGCCCTTGCAGCCGGAGTACCAGATGACGGCAAGTCCCTCCATTTGGGTGGATGTGCCGCCAGTGCCTACCACGACGCAGTGGCGGTGTACCTCGCATTCGGCGTGTCGAAGGCGACGGACATGTGCAACGCACTCTGCGCCTGGGGGCCGACGGATTGGCGAGTAAGGCATCTGTTCGCAAGGCAGGCGATACCCATGGTCTGGGATTTCGCCGAAACATCACCTCTCAATGACTCCGCTGGGGCGGTGTACTTCGGGATTGTTTATCTCGCGAGGTCGCTCGAGTTGTTCATGTCAAGTGCTAGCGGCGTCGCGAGCCAGGCGGATGCTGGGAGTCAGTCGCTCTCGACGGCAAAGATCATCTCGACCGACCCGCCTTACTACGACAACGTTCCCTATGCGGACCTCTCGGACTTCTTCTACGTTTGGTTGCGCCGCTCACTGAAGCCGATCTTTCCCGATCTCTTTGCTACGCTCGCGGTGCCCAAGGCCGAAGAACTCGTGGCCACCCGCTACCGACACGGTGGGAAAGAGCATGCGGAGGCGTTTTTCCTCGAAGGCATGACGCAGGCGATGCACCGACTCGCCGATCAGTCCCACTCTGCGTTCCCGATCACGATCTACTACGCCTTCAAGCAGTCCGAGGGGGACAGCGCAGACGGCACTGCCAGCACCGGCTGGGAGACCTTCCTCGACGCCGTTCTCCGTGCTGGCTTCGCCACAAGCGGAACCTGGCCGATGCGCACGGAGCTGAGTAATCGCACGCGCAGTATGGACTCAAATGCCCTCGCCTCTAGTATCATTCTTGTCTGCCGCCCGCGCTCCGCCGACGTGCCCTCCGCCACGCGCCGGGAGTTTGTGACCGCGCTGAGGGCCGAGCTCCCACAGGCGCTCGCTCACCTCCAGCGTGGCAACATCGCACCCGTGGACCTAGCCCAGGCGGCGATAGGTCCGGGCATGGCGGTCTTCACCCGTTACGCAAGTGTACTGGACGCCAAAGGCAGGCCGCTGACCGTGCGCGAGGCGCTAGCGCTCATCAACCAGACCTTGGATGAGGCGTTGGCCGAGCAGGAGGGCGACTTCGATGCCGATAGCCGTTGGGCGCTCACGTGGTTCGAGCAATCGGGCTTCGACGATGGCGAATACGGCACCGCGGAGCAACTCTCGAAGTCCAAGAACACCAGTGTCGACGGGATGGTGAAGGCGGGCCTGGTTGAGTCGAGGCGAGGAAAGGTCCGGTTGCTGCGACCAAGCGAACTCCCGGCAGACTGGGACCCGACCACGGATCCTCGCCTCACCGCCTGGGAGATGGTTCATCACTTGATTCGGGTGCTCGATTCCGGGGGCGAGGCCGGCGGATCCGCTCTCCTGGGGAAACTGGGAGCGAAGGCGGACGTGGCGCGGGAGCTTTGCTATCGGCTCTACAGCCTCTGCGAGCGGAAGAAGCGCGCGACGGAGGCACTGGCGTACAACGGTCTGGTGCAGAGCTGGCCGGAGATCGAGCGCCTGGCGCGCGAGGGCGGGAAGCCCCGACCGGTGCAGCCGGACCTATTCAAGGACTCTGAGGAGTAGCCATGGCCGTCACGAACCTCGAACGCATCGGGAAGGCGATGGAGCTTCTCACCGACGGCCTCCGGCCGTTCGTGGAGGCGGAGCTCAAGGCGAAGGACGCGCAGGGATGGCTGGATCTGGCGCGGGACTCGCTGCCGGACGCTCAAGCCCGGCTCCTCTCCGATGCGGGGGAGCCACGATGGGACGCAGCGTCGCTGCTGGCGGTCATGTGGAACCAATGGAACAGCGTGTTTCGGCGAATTCTAGGGAATGCGGAGCGATCGCTCGTTCAGGAGCTGCGCGACGCACGGAATCTCTGGGCGCACCAACGACCGCAGTCGAGCGACGATACGGATCGGGTTCTGGACTCGATCGCCCGTCTTCTGGCCGCCGTTTCCGCGCCACAGGCGGATGAAGTTCAGAAGATGAAGCATGAGCTGCGCCGCCTGACCTTCGATGAGCAGGTGCGCGGCGAGAAGCGAAAGGCAGGGGGGTCGCTAATCGAGACGGCGGCGGCAAGCGCCCTCAAGCCGTGGCGGGAAATCGTGACGCCGCACGCGGACGTAGCGAGTGGTCGGTACCAGCAAGCGGAGTTCGCGGCGGATCTCTGGCAGGTGCATCTGGGCGAGGGAACGGACGAGTACCGGAACCCGAAGGAGTTCTTCCGTCGCACGTACCTCACTGAGAGCTTGAAGCGCCTTCTCGTCGGGGCGACCCAACGTCTCTCGGGGACGGGTGGAGATCCGGTCGTTCAGTTGCAGACGAATTTCGGTGGCGGGAAGACCCACTCCATGCTGGCGCTGTACCACCTGTTGTCGGGGGAGCGACCGAGTGATCTCGCCGGCGTCGACGCGATCCTGGCTGAAGCGCAGATCACCTCCCTTCCGGTCGCGGGCAGGGTCGTCCTGGTTGGCAACAAGATCTCGCCAGGAAATCCGGTGACCAAGGCCGACGGAACGGTCGTTCGCACCCTCTGGGGCGAACTTGCCTACCAGCTAGGCGGCAAGAGGGCCTTCGATCGTATCGCGAATGACGATGAGCGGGCGACGAGCCCGGGCGACGCGCTGCGGGAGTTGTTCGTCGAGTACGGCCCTTGCCTGATCTTGGTTGATGAATGGGTGGCGTACGCGCGTCAATTGCACGATCAGAGCGATCTTCCGGCCGGCAGCTTCGAAACGATGTTCACCTTTGCGCAGGCGCTGACCGAGTCGGCGAAGCTGGCCAAGAACTGCCTCCTCGTGATCTCGCTCCCGGCGTCGGACACCACGGCGTCTCCGCGCGCGACATCGGACGACGTTGAGGTCGGCGGCATCCGCGGGCGGGAGGCGCTAGATCGCCTCAGGAACGTGGTCGGGCGGCTGGAGTCCTCGTGGCGGCCCGCAACGGCGGAAGAGGGATTCGAGATCGTGCGCCGGCGGCTATTCGAGCCGATCGCGGGCGATCAGTTCAAGTTCCGGGACGTAACCGCCCGCGCCTTTTCCGATCTGTATCAGGCGCAGAGTGCGGAGTTCCCGCTCGAGTGCCGCAGCGAAGACTACATGAAGCGCATCCAGGCGGCGTTCCCGATCCACCCGGAGATCTTTGACCGCCTCTACGGTGACTGGTCGACCCTGGTGAAGTTCCAGCGCACTCGCGGCGTGTTGCGCCTGATGTCGGCGGTGATCCACTCGCTCTGGGAGAATGGTGACCGGAATCCCCTGATCCTGCCCTCGACCATTCCGATCGACGACGGACGGGTGCAGTCGGAACTCACGCGGTACCTCTCGGACAATTGGGCGCCGATCATCGAGAAGGATGTCGACGGGCCGGGATCGCTGCCGATCCAGATCGACGCCGCGCAGTCCTCTACTCTGGGCAAGGTGCAGGCGACGCGGCGTGTGGCGCGCACGATCTACCTGGGGTCGGCTCCAACGCTGGACGCGGCGCACCGCGGCCTCGAAGACCGGCGGGTGAAGCTCGGCTGCGTGATGCCGGGGGAGACGCCGGCGGTGTTTGGAGACGCGCTCCGTCGCCTCGCGGCAGCCGCCACCTATCTCTATCAAGACGGGCCGCGCTTCTGGTACGCCACCCAGCCGACGGTCACGAAGCTGGCGGAGGATCGGGCCGAGCAACTGAAGCGCGATCCGGATAAGGTCATGCACGAGCTGGACGGCCGGCTGCGCACGGACCTTCGGCGCACCGGCGATTTCGTTCGGGTGCACGCGCTCCCGCAGTCCGGCCAGGATGTTGCCGACGACATGGACGCGCGGCTGGTAGTGCTCAGCATCGACCACCCGTACAGCAAAGAGATGGGCAATAAAGCGGTCACGGTCGCGAAGTCCATTCTCGAGTCGCGTGGTAGCAGCCCTCGGCTCTACCAGAACACGCTGGTGTTCCTGGCGGTCGACCAGGCGCGCTGGCAGGATCTAAATCGCTTTGCATGATTCAAAATAGCGATTCCCCTGAGGATGCCCGGGTGCGGGGATGAAGATCAAGCCTAGAAGCCGTAAGACCTCACCTGCCAGTCTGTTGTTGGTCCCAACCGACGACAAGGAGGTCTCACGATGTTCGATCTCGGACGTCTTTCCCGTCCGATCCGACGCCGCATTATCCGGAGCCAGTCAGAAGACCCGCAATGCCGATTTTCGGATCCGCTGCCGCTTGGTTTTGAAGATGGCGGAAGGGTTGAGCGCACACGCCGCCGCGATGGCCCTGGGTTGCGCCCCATCGACCGCTTGGAGAGTCGCCCTTCGCTTCCGCGCCGAAGGGGAGCAGGGCCTGCTCGATCGGCGGACGGAGAACGGGTCGCTCAAGGTCGACGAAGACGTTCGCGGCGGAATCCTCCAGATCGTGGTCGGCCGACCGGCTGATCATGGCTTTCAACGATCCACTTGGTCGCTCGAGGTCTTGGCTCAGGTGATTGCGAAAGAACTGAACGTTCGGCTCTCGCTTGGGCACTTGAGCAAGGTGATGCGCCTCTCGGTGTGGTGCTCAAGCGGGCGCGACCGTTCGTCCGATGCCCCTGGAGCCGCCGTCGGCGCGAGGATCGGATCGCCGAGCTGCGCGCCTTGGCCGCCCACCGTGCCCGCCGCGAGGTCGTGCTCTTCGTCGACGAGATCGACATCCATAAGAACCCGCGGATCGGACCGGACTGGACGCTGCGGGGCAGCAGCGCTACGTCGAGACTCCGGGTCGGAACGAGAAGCGCTACCTGGCTGGCGCATATGACCATGCCCAGGGTCGGCTGATCTACGTCGAAGGCGACCGGAAAGCGAGCTGGCTCTTCGTCCGTCTGCTTCATCTTCTGGCCTCGATCTATCACCGAACCAGGACAATCCACCTCATCCTCGACAACTACGTGATCCACAAGAGCCGCTGGGTCGAGAAGGCGCTGCGGGAGCTCGGCGGGCGGATCGAGTTGCACTTCCTGCCTCCTTACTGCCCCCAGGAGAACCGGATCGAGCGGCTTTGGAAAGACGTGCACGACAACGTCACCCGCAACCACGACAAGAAGACGATGATCGACCTGCTCGAAGCGATCTTCCAGTACCTCAGCACGCGGTTGAACACGCAGCGCGAACCGCTGGGCTGCTGAGGTGGTGTTGCGGAATCATGCAAAGCGATTTAGACGAAGCGGTCCGGAAGTACCTGGCGTGGGACTCGATCGTTCGCGATCGCGAGACCCTGAATCTCACGTCCCAGCAAGCGAAGCAGGCCGAGACGCAGCGCGCCTCCGCCGATGGGACAGTAACGAGCCGCATCCCAGAGGCATACCAGTGGCTTCTGGTACCCGGGCAGAAGCAGCCGGGTGGGTCGATCGAGTGGGAGGCGATCCGTGTGGCCGGAGCGGACGTCCTCGCCATCCGCGCGAGCAAACGACTGCGGAACGACGAGGCACTCATCCTGAGCTACGCACCGACCGTGTTGCGGCTCAAGATGGACGAGATTCCACTCTGGCGCGGGGATCATGTGACGGTGAACCAGCTCGCGGAGGACTTCGCGCGATACCTTTACCTCCCGAGACTTCAGAAGCCGGCGGTCCTGGTTGACGCATGTCGGCGTGGATGCGATCTCCTCACATGGGATCGCGACACGTTCGCGTTCGCGGACGGACATGACGAGGTGGCGGGGCGTTACCGTGGGCTGCGTTGCGGGGAGTTGGTGACGATTGTCGACGAGGGGTCGACGGCACTGTTGGTGCGAGCTGAGGTTGCAAGACGGCAGCAGGCGGCGGAGACGCCGGGCTCGTCGGTCCCCACCGATGGTGGGACGGTGCTGGACCCCAGGGGATCGACGACGCCGGGGAGTTCGGCCGGATCTGGGGGAGGGGTTCCGCCGAAATCGGAAGCGCGCCGACCCGCGCGGTTCCACGGGAATGCAGAGCTGGATCCGAATCGCGTGGGGCGCGACGCTTCGAAGATCGCCGAGGAGATCATCTCGCACCTGACGGGGCTCATGGGTGCGCGCGTCCGGGTGACGCTGGAGATCGAGGCCGAGGTGCTGGACGGTGTGCCGGAGAACATTGTGCGGACGGTGACGGAGAACAGCCGGACGCTGAAGCTGACGAGTCATGGGTTCGAAACAGAGTAGAGCTTCGAAGTCAGAAGGCGATATGAACTCCGAGACGGCGCTACAATGACCTGGAAGCAGATTCCTTCCTTGCTCTACCAGTTCTTTCACTCCTCGGGATTCTACGCATTCGTCGGCGCCGTGCTATCTCTCCTCGGAGCGGAGTTCATTCGGCGGAAGCAACAAGCACTACTGCAAGCGGAGCTGGACGGCCCCGAGGATGTTGAGTGGAAAGATCAGCGGCCAGCGGTCCAAGGTCGATGGATCAACGTGTTCGTGGCTGGAATCGCGAAGCGTTCTCGGTTCTCGTCTTGGATCTTTGGACGACGCCAAGTCGCCCTGTTCTGCTCTGGTAGGTGGCTGGTGAAGGACTGGCAGGGGGCGCTCCTGTTTCAGGTCCCAGTCCATTGGAGTCTTGACGAGCCGAGTCTCAACACGCAACCTCACGCACGCCGAACCGCGGCCTACGTCCACATAGCACCGGGTGAGCGCCAGAAGGCGAACATGATAGCCCAGTTCGACCAAGATGAGTGCGCTTACATGTGGAGCACAGAAAGCATGGCCGCGAACGCAAACTGGCGGCACCCATCCTGGAAGCTGCCCATCGGTCACTACCTGTTGGAACTTGAACTAGTGCATGGTGCAGCCACTCAGACCTTTCAGTTTATGGTTACCAACTCAGGCCACCGATGGTTTCTCGCCGCTACGCCCGCGAGGAAGTGGGTCAGTTCCGCCGGAGGTCTCGTGCTTCAGTCGCCGGTGCCCCCAGCGCGGACATACCCTGCGCACACTGTGGCACGGCGATCTCCCAGCATCAGCAACACTTCCGCCCCGGTCATCGTCATGGCGATGCGCTCGCCGGATATCGTGGTAAGCGCACATCGAAGCTCGGAGCCACAGGATTGAATCGAGGCTGCCCGCGAGGAGAACCGCATCCATGTGTTACTTTGTAGAATAGGCTGTTCGGCTTCAGACTATCGGCAGGTTCTCATCGGTGTGCTGCCATGCCGTGAACGGTCACCCCAAGGGGCATTCTGCTCGCCGCCTGGCTCGCGGAAACCCGCACGCCGGGACCGTACCGACGCTCGGTTCGAGACCCTGATTGAGGAGGGTCCCATGCAAGTGCTTTCTGACGGTAGGCTTAGCCGGAGCGCAGTTGAGTGGCGGGCGGTTCTCCCGCGCATCCAGGCGAGCGGACAGGACCAGGTGAAGTTCTGCCGCGCGGAGAAGATCACGCTCGCTAACCCGTTCGCAGCGCCCTCGGCGGGACTGGTTCGCTCCGCTCGCACCGTCCCGGAAATGTGAACCCCTGCGAATCTAGATGGTTGCGCGATGCGACCCGGGACGCTCTCACGGATTTGCCCCGCCCCTCGCCGCGGGCCCACCGCTGCCGCCGCCACCCTCGGTACCGGCCAGGAGACACAACCACTTCACTTTATCTGCGTTTGAAGGTAATATGTCCCCGTGGATACCCCGGTCTTCGAGCGAGAGGTCGAGCAGTTCCGCCGTATCCGCCAACTGAACCCCATCTTCCCCTAGTCGGTCCCTACCCTGGACACTGCCCTTCAGGAAAGGAGGGCATGATGCCCCAGTCTCGACGAGCACTGACCGCGAAGCAGGAACACTGGCGCAAGCACCTCGAGGCCTGCCGCCGCGGTGGTACCACGACGGCGGACTACGCCGCACGCCACGGCCTCGATCTCCAGCAACTCTACACTTGGCGCAATCGGCTGAACCACCTTGGCGTGTTGGCCTTCTCGGCTGCCGGTCGCGCGCCAGCGCGTCGGCCATCGCCCCAGCGATCGAGGTCGGGCCCAAGCCAACCGCCGGCACCCAGGTTCTCCGCCGTCCAGCTACTCGACGCCTCGGGCCCGTCGCGCTGCGAGCTGCGGATCCGCTTTGCCAACGGCGTGACTGTGGAGATCGAGAACCCCTCCACCTGGATGCCGCAGGTCGACTTTTCTCCGATCTCGCCTCCTTGCCATCCACTCATCCCGGGCGGTTGCCGTGATGCGGCCGGCCGAAGGCATCCAGGTCTACCTCTGCCAAGGCGCGGTTGATATGAGGAAGTCGATCAACGGGCTCAGCACGTTGGTCGAGGGTGCGCTCGGCCTGAGCCCGTTCGAGCCCGCGCTCTACGTCTTCCGCAATCGCCAGCGGGACAAAGTGAAGGTGCTCTACTGGGAAGGCAACGGCTTCGTCGTCTGGTACAAGCGCTACGAGAAGCAACGCGTCTACTGGCCGGAGCCGACCGCGGAGGGCGTGACCACGGTGACCGGTCGGGAACTGAACTGGTTGCTCGATGGCTACGACCTCTCGAAGCTCCGACCCAATCGCAAACTGTCGTACGCGAGCGTTCTTTGATGCCTTCATTCGCGGCATCTGTTAAAGTCCAGATATGGAGACGGACCTCCACACCCTTCCCAGCGATACCGACGATCTCCAGCGCAGGTTGCGAGAGGCGGTGGCGCGCTGTTCGGAACTCGACACCGCGCTTCCGGGCCGAACAAGCCGAGAACGAGCGACTGCGCGAGCAGCTCCGCCTCTACCTCTGGAAGCGCTTCGGGCCGAGCAGCGAGCGGTCGAACCAGGATCAGCTCCAGCTCTTCAATGAGTCTGAACTCCTGGCCGGTGGCGATGCGGACGAGGCCGAGTTCTTCACCGCGACTGACGCAGAGCCCCCTGCGATCGACAACCCGACACTTGAGAGTGCGGACACGGCAACGCGTCGGCGGCGGGGCCGACGTCCGCTTCCCGCCTGGATGGAGCGTCGACGGGTGGTGCACGACCTTCCGGATCTGGAGAAGTTCTGCCCACAGGACGGGGCTCCGCTGGAGCAGATCGGCGAGGAGTCGAGCGAGCAGTTGGAGTACCTCCCCCCGACCGTGCGGGTGATCCAGAACATCCGACCGAAGTACGCCTGTCCGAAGTGCGAGAACGGGGTTCGGATCGCACCGCCTCCTCCGCAGCCAATCCCGAAGAGCATGGCCTCGCCTTCGCTTCTGGCCCAGATCGCGGTGGCGAAGTACTGCGACGCCCTCCCGCTCTATCGGCGGGAGGCGATCTGGGAGCGGGTCGGGGTCGATCTCTCCCGAACCACGATGGCCAACTGGATGATCGCCCTCGGCCGGCTGGCCCAGCCAGTGATCAACTTGCTGAACGATGATCTGCTCGCCTACGACATCGTCCGCTGCGACGAGACTCCCTTGCAGGTCTTGAAGGAGAGCGGAAAGACGGCCCAGAGTCAGTCCTTCCTCTGGGGGCGGTTGGGCGGGCCTCGGGAGCGACCGATCCTTCTGTTCGAGTACGACCCAACCCGCGGCGGCGCGGTCGCGGAGCGTCTGCTGGAGGGGTTCGAGGGCTTCGTTCAGGTCGACGGCTACTCCGGTTATAACGCGGCGTGTGCGAACTCGAAGGTGATCCGGGTCGGATGCATGGCGCACGTCCGACGAAAGTTCGATGAGGCGCTGAAGGCGCAAGCGGGAGCGAAGAAGGCGAAGAAGGGCAAGACCAAAGCTCACCAGGGCATGGCGTTCATCCAGAAGCTGTATCGGATCGAGCGGGAGATCCGGGGCCAGGACCCGCCCGCGCGGAAAGCTGCGCGTGAGCAACAGGCCACACCCCTCTTGACCGCGTTGAAGGCGTGGTTGGATCGAAGCAAGGGCGATGTGCCACCCACCAGCTCAATCGGCAGGGCGATCGCGTATGCCTTGGGACAGTGGGAGTCATTGCTCCGCTACGTCGAGGACGGCCGCCTGGAGATCGACAACAACCTGATGGAGAATGCCATCCGGCCGTTTGCCATCGGCAAGAAGAATTGGTTGTTTTCGGACACGGTGCATGGTGCCGAGGCGAGCGCGAACCTCTACAGCCTGATCCAGACGGCGCGGGCGACCAACCTCGAGCCCTACGGCTACCTACGGCATTTGTTCACCGAGCTGCCGAAGGCGACCACTGCCGCGGAGATCGAGCGGCTCCTACCGACCCGCTGGCGACCGGAGGCGGAGACGAGCATCCCCTGATCGGTGTCGGGAAAGGGGTGTACTTGCCTTGGCGCTTACGTTCCGCCAGCAAGGCGGCAGCCTCCGCATGGCCGAAGCTCTGCGCCTCGGCATCAACCGGAAGACGCTCTACGCAATGCGTGACGCCGGGGTCGTGGTGCCCGTCTCTCGAGGGGTGTACCGTCTCGCCTCGCTCGATCCGCTCGCTCACCCGGACCTCGTCACGGTGGCCAAGCGTATCCCGCGGGGCGTCCTCTGCCTTATCTCCGCGCTCTCGTTCCACGAGCTGACTACGCAGGTGCCGCACTCCATCGACGTCGCGCTCGAGCGAGGGAAGACCAAGCCGCGCCTCGACTACCCGCCGACGCGCCTGTACTGGTTCTCTGGCCCCGCGTTTCACGAAGGCATCGAGACGCACGAGCTCGATGGTGTACACGTACGCATTTACGACCCGGAGAAGACCCTCGTCGATTGCTTCCGGTACCGGAACCAGATCGGCAAGGACGTGGCCTTGGAGGCGCTGCGGCTCTGGTGTGAGCGCCGCAAGAAGGAGCTCGACGTCCTCCTGAAGTACGCCCGCATGCGCCACGTCGAGCGGGCGATGCGCCCCTACCTGCAGGCGATACAGTGACCGTCAAGAACGTCCCGAGTGAATTCTTGACTCCGTATTTAGGCGAGGCGCACACTCCCGCGTGAAAGTTGGCCCGGCCGGGGCCGACGCCACCTCTGTGACGCCGCTGGTCGCGGGCCAACTGAACTCGGGGATGACGCTGTGCCGAACTGCCGTTGACCGCGCCGTCCCGGGTTCTGTTTTGGTTCAGCGTGAACATGACACCGTGGGTTGATGGCTATGCACATGGCGCTGCCGCTCAGGCGCACTGCCGCTTCTGGCGTCGCGCCTCTCGCGCCGCCGCCAACTTCCGATCCCTCGCGGCCCGGATCTCTTCGCCTCGTCCCGCCAGCATATCCGCCGGGGTGATCCAGCCGATTGCGCTGTGGAGCCGTTCGTGGTTGTAGTGCCGAACATGGATCTCCATCAACCGAATTGCCTCTTCCAATGTCTCGGGGCAGTTCGGTCGGATCGTTTCCACCTTCGTCGTCTTGTGCCAGGCCTCGATCTTCCCGTTGGACTGCGGGTAGTAGGGCGAGGTGCGAACGTGAGTCATCCCCGCCTCGCGGATGAAGAGCTTGAAGTCCCGCGAGATGAACTGCGGTCCGTTGTCCGTGATGTCGCGCGGTCGTGCCTCCGGGAACTTCTCCCGCCCCCGCTGCACGATCGTTTCGACGTCGATCTCCTTCATGGCCGAACGGAATTCCCAGTGAACGATGAAGCGGCTATACCCATCGAGCACCGAGCAGAGATAGTAGAACGTCCCTCCCAGATTGAGGTAGCTCACGTCGACGTGCCAGTGAGCGTGTGGCTCCGTGGGCTGCTGGAACCCACGCCCCTTCTTCGAGTCCCCGCGGTTCCAACGATCAACGCACCCCGCCTGCAGGAGCACCCGGTAGACCGAGCTGGAGCTGAGCGCCGCAACGTCGGCATCGATCATCATGTAACTCAACCCCCGGTATCCAGCGAGCGGGTGCTCGGCGCGAAAACGAAGAATCGCTTCTCGCTCCCAGGACTCCAGCCAGTGACCGCGCGGGACCTGCCCATTGTGTCCGTTCGCCTGCCCGTAGCGCTCCTGCCAGGCGTAGTACTTGCCCGCCTTCAGACCCAGCCAACCCAGGAAGCGGCGCCGCGGAAGTTCGGTCTTCTTGGTCCAGTGCTCGACGAAGTCAATCACCTCGTCACGCTGCTCTTGGGGAACCCAGCGACCGTTCAGGGCTCCCCAAGTTCGTTTTTTAGTTGCACGTACTCGGCCGAGATCTCGGCGATGACCCGATCCTTCTTCGCCAGCTTCGCCTCGCGGTTCGTGACCGTCTCTTCCAGAACCGAAATCCGCTTCTTGAGGGCGGCCTCCTTCGGGGAAACTTGGCCTCCGAGAGGTCCACTCTGGAAGACGCCACTCAGGTTCTCCATCGCCTGGCGCAGCCAGAGATAGAAAAGGCTGGGCTGAATGCGGTACTCCTCGCACAGATCGGAGACGGGCACCTTGTCGACCAGGTGCCGGCGGAGCATCGCTGCCTTCTCCTCAGCCGTGAACTTCCGTCTCGCGCGCTTCTCGCTCATCCGTGATTCCTCCTGGCTCCATGGTCTGGAGCCTGAAGGTGTCACGTTTCAACTGAACCGATACAGTGAGGAGCAGTGCCGCGATCCGCACAGCGATCGAGTACCAAGGAAATGGAGTTCGGGCGTATGACGAGCAATGGGGCGAAACGGAGCCACATCCGCGCAGCGGTGCTCGCTCTGCTCGCGCTGCTGTTTCACGCGATGTCAGGCCAGGCTCGTACCTGGCAGGTCGGGCACGGCAGTGGTGAGATCGACTCTTTGGCCACCGCGTGTCGACTCGCGGAGTCCGGAGATACCATTCTCATCGCTCCGGGCCGCTACGTGGCAGACCAGGGATTTCCGCCGAAACCCATGATTTACGTGCACAACAGATCCCTCACGATCTTGGGCGGTGGGTCGCGGGCTGCGGATGTCGTGCTCGTGCGTCACAGGTTGTTCTTCAAGGCGTGCGAGAGAACCGAACTGCGCGGCGTGACCTTCGAGTCCGGGGAGTCGACGTTTTTGTCAGATGGAAATGTCTATGTGAGTGACTGTGAGTTCAATGATGTCCACGGGAACGCGATGGTGATCGGGGAAGTCGGCAGGACTGCAGTCATCGAGGATTGTGTCTTCCGGCGAAATGGTGCCCCGGTCCGCCAAACACCCACGGACTACGGGGGAGCAATCTGGGCGGAAACCGGAGTTCGAACGACGCGCTGCCAGTTCTATGACAACGTGGCCGAGGAGCGCGGCGGGGCGATCTTTACACCGGGCGAGATCGCGATTGAGGACTGCCTGTTCGTCCGGAACGAAGCCGCGGAAGGCGCCGCGGTGTGGATGGGGAGCCAAGCGGGGAGTGTAGTACGATCTTGTACCTTTTATGAGAATTCCTGCAGGAACAACGCGGATGCGGCGCTGCACGTGGCCTGGGCCAATTACGAGACGGAAGTCGAGCAGTGTCTTTTTGTGGCTCCTCTCGATTTCCCGTGTGAACAGGCTCATAGGATGACTTGAGCCCAGGGGTCGTCGTGGAGGAAGCAGGTTTGGTAGATCTTGAGCATGAAGTATTGGGGATCGCGATAGCCGTGGGCGCGACGACGAAGTTGCGCGATCTTGCCGTTGATCGCTTCGACCAGGCCCATCTTGATTCCATGCTCGAACCCACCGACCAACTTCTCCATGTGTTCCCGCAGTCGATGACCGACTTGAACCAAGGGCTTCAGTCGGCTGCGGACGGCCATCCGGCACCAGCCTTCCAACGCTCGGCGCAGCGCCCCGAGGTAGATCCAACCGTACCGGAAGATCCCGCGCAGCTGCTCCTTCAGCAGATAGGCTCGTTGGAGAGTACGATTCTGGCGAAGCAATCGCCCGAGCAGTCGCTTCTCTCCCAGGTCCAGCGCTTCGCGCGCGCGAAGCAACATCCACTTCTTCACCTTCAACTGTCGGCCCAGCTCATCGCGGGGAGCGCCCCGAACACCTCTCGCCGGATCGTGTTCACCGCTTCGTTCACCCACTGGATGACGTGGAACCGATCGAGAAGATGGACCGCGTGCGGTACAGCCTGTGCGATCACCCCGACGTAGGCCGGACCCAGATCGCTGATCACCCCTTCGATCCGCGCGCATCGCTCCGGACCCAGCTCCTCGAAGAAGGCGCGCAGGCTCTCCGCCTTCTTCCCCTCGCCCAGCCAGACCACCGATCCCGACTTCAGGTCGGTCACCACCGTGAAGTAGACGTGTCCACCGGTACGCGACACCTCATCCACGCCGATCCAGGTCAGGCCATCGAGCGAGGGTCGATCGCCGCCCAGGGCCAGCTCGATCGAAGTCTTGTCGACTCGACAGACCGTCTCCCACGAGAGCTTGGCCATCTTCGCCACCTCCGAGACCGGCAGCCGACGACAAAGCGCGGCAATCAACTCGAAGAATCGCCGGGTCATGCGGTGCCCGGGCACCTCCCACGGCATCTGCTCCACGCGCGTCCCCCCACAGCAGGCGATGCGAAGGGGCGTGAGCACCACGTAGGTCTCGAAGTCGCCAAGCGACCGATCGCGCCAGCGTCGCTCCATGCTCTCCTCGAACAGCCCTTCCCGGTGACGCTTCCCGCACTGGGGGCAAACATGGACTCCTCGAACATCGTGCAGGCGAACCAGCTTTACCGCCGGACGGCCGCCCCGGTCGGTGCTCTCCTCGATCTCCACCGACTCCACTTCGAACCCTTGCAGTGCCCACGTCTCTCTGAGAGTCTGACCCTGCTCCTGATGACCCATCGACGCCCTCCTTCTTGGTCGAAGAAGGCGACATGGGAACTCAGGAGCGTTTGCTTGCAAGTGCGGGCCTAGCTCCACGATGCGTCCAGGAACCCAATCAACACGGACTTTCGAGAGGAGCCCTTTTTGTTGGGACCAGATCGGGTGTAGGGATGTTTTGCGACGGGCTCGTGAGGAGGGGATGTTGCCTGTACTGGAACAATGAATACGGCAGCGCTAGCCCCTACTTCTACTGTCCGCCTACGGAGGGGGAGATCGCGGACCCGTTGTTCTGCGACACCGCTGGATTGGACTTCCGCGTGCGGGCGGGCTCGCCGTGTTTGCCGGGAAACTACACCCCGGACTCGACGTGCGGCGTGATCGGCGCATTCGGGGAAGGCTGTGGGGTCAGTCCGGTCATGCGGGTCACTTGGGGTGGGATCAAGGCCCGGTTTTCTGATGCGGGGAAGCGAAGCGACGAATGAGCCCCGCCGGCAGCGGTACCCCCGCCGTCCAGGGACCATCCCGACTCTCGGCTCGAGACCATGACCGAGGAGGACTCCATACGGGTGCTCTCCGACGGAGGGATTCGCGGGAGAGCGGAGGAGTGGCGGGCGGTCCTCGCCTGCTTCCAGGCGAGCGGACAGGACCAGATCAAATTCCGCCGCGCGGATCCCGCCCCGTCACTCAGAAGTCGTACGTGACCCGCCCGCCGAAGGAGTTGGCCAGAGTGGCGAAGTTGGCCTTGTAGTCGCCTTGGCCCTTGCGCGAGGTGGAGAGCTCGAAGCGCTTGGGGATCCAGTAGGTTTCGATGGCGAGGGGCATGGGGAACGGCATCAGGTGGGCGCCGACCTCGAGGAGGCCGTAGCGGACGCCGATCTTGTCCCGGCCGTCGCCGCAGCTCGAGCAGAACTGGGGGATGGAGCCTTCCCAGTCGCGCTCGGCCTTGAAGGAGACCGACTGGAGTACGGGGCCGGCGAGGAAGCCGATTCCGGGGCGCACGTTGACCAGGAACTGGGTTCCGACCTGCCAGCTGTCCCAGGTGAAGTCCTCGCGGAAGGTGTACTCGTAGGGGTTGCGACGGTCCTCGCGCTTGACCGTGACGGTGGTGCCGGCGAGGTCACCACTGGACCAGCCGAGGCGGGGACGGATCTCCCACTTGGGTTGGCCGTTGCCGTGGAGATTGAGCTTCGAGTAAAAGCGGGCGCCGAAGCCGGCCTCCCAGGTGCCGGTGCGATCGTCGATCGTGATCGGGTTCAAGAGCCGGTCGGTGTCTTCCTTCTCGGTCGACAGGGTCTGGCCTCCACCGTAGACGAAGGGGCGGAAGGCAGCGCGAGCGGACCCGAGAGTGACGCCGGTGACCGCGGCCAGGAAGGCGATGGTGGTGGCTGCCTTCCGAGGGGTCGGGCAGGCGCGGCTTCTGGTGCGTGCAGTCATGGGTCTCTCCGTGATCGGGCCCTGGTTCCAGGGCAGACGCTACCTCGTGGCTCAGCGGATGCGAAGCACTTTGCGCTCGAAGGTCCGGTCGCCGGCGGTCATGCGGACGAAGTAGATGCCGGCACCGGTCTCGTACCCCTGATCGGTGCGGCCGTTCCAGTCAGCGAGGTGGAATCCTGCCGGGAAAGGGGCGTCGACGAGCAAGCGGATGCGGCGGCCGGCGATGTCGAAGAGCTCGAGCCGGACCTGTCCCGGTTGCCGCAGGGCGAAACGGATGGTGGCGGTGCCGCGGAAGGGATTCGGGCCCGGGGCGAGTAGCACGGTGGCGGCTGGAAGCGCGGGATCGCCGACGTCGGTCGGGGTCACGCCGGGGTCGAGCACCAGGTCATCGACGTAGAAGCCGAGCTGGGAGACGAATCCGTCGCTGGCGAAGCGAAGGCGCACGCGGGCGGTCTGCCCGGCGTAGGCGGCGAGGTCGAACATCGCCTGCTTCCAGCCCTGGCTGCCGGACCAGCAGGGCGTTCCACCGGGGATCGGCATCTGCACGTTCTCGACCACGGTGTGGGTGTACCCGCCCTGGGGGGTGATCACCTCCCAGGATGCCCCGCCATTGGTGGTGATCTCGACCACCGCCGCGTCCCAGGCCCGGTGGCCGCTGTCCTCCTCGGCGTGGATCCAGAACCAGAGTGAGAGATACGCGCCGGAACCGAAGTCCATGGACGGAGAGAGGAGACCGCCGTCGGCGAAGTCGGAGTAGTTGCCGTCCGCGGTGTCGCCGAACTTCCAGCAGTGGGTCCCGGTCTTGGCCCTTTGGCTGCTCAGGTGCCACTGGTCGAGGTAGTTTCCGGTGATGTCGCTGTGGGTGACATCCTGGACCCCCTGCTCGGCATTCGTGCGCCAAACGCGGGTGACCTGGAACTGATGGTAGCCGGCAGGGGGGTCGTATCCGGCGTTGCCTGCCGCGGCGACATCGGTCGCCTTGAGGCGGTACTGGATCACGTCCCCGATCGCGACACTGCCGTTCCAGGTGCCGGCCCAGTCGTTGGTGCCGTCGACCCGGGTGAGCAGGAATCCGGCCTGGTCGGCGCCGTTTTTTCGCCACTCGACCTCGACCTGGAGGATCCCCTGATTGTCGGTCGCGACCGCGGCCACCGGTACAGGCCAGGAGGCGGCGGGGCGATCCGCGATCGGGGAGTGCGCGATGACCGGGGGGGTCGCATCGGGCTCGACCCGGAATCGGTGCTGGTTGGTCGGTGCGCCGTCGGGCGAGGTGTCGGTCAGTCCGAGCGTGTCGGCCAGACCTGAGACCCAGTAGTTGACCTCGGTGCCGAGCGGCTGGCCCGGTACGAAAGCGCGGAACTCCCGTGGTCCGCCGGTGGGGAGCATGGCCAGACGGGTCGGTCCGGTGGTCGGGGTTTGCCCGATCGGTCCGGTGGAGTAATAGACGCCGCAGGAGTCGGCGATGATGCCGGCCGGGCAGTCGAACACGGCCCGCACCTCGATCGGCTGATCGC
Source organism: Candidatus Eiseniibacteriota bacterium (assembly GCA_016712505.1). Lineage (GTDB taxonomy): Bacteria > Eisenbacteria > RBG-16-71-46 > CAIMUX01 > CAIMUX01 > JADJQY01. The sequence continues at coordinate 535,273 of JADJQY010000001.1, forward strand.
CTTCCTCGGTATCCGGCACCGGGGTGTGCTGTACCTGAAGGACGTATCCCGGTCCGAGATTGTGCCGCTTGAAGGCCGGGAGGATCTCCAGCGCATGCGGGGTTCCATCGACCAGGGTGCCGTTGTCGTCGTCGAGGGCGAGCAGGTCGTACATGTACCCCTCGAACGAGAGGCTGCGCCCGGCCATCGCGTCGTGAAAGAGGCGATCGGCGAACTCCACTCCAGCACTCTGACCGAGTCGACCAATCAGGTTCTCGCGCATGTGCCAGAGCGCTCCCCCGATCACCGTTCCGAGGCAGTGCGGTTCGGCATTGCACTCCGGGGCGGGCCAGGTGCGGTCGTTGTCGAGGTCACGGATGTGCGTGCCCGGGCCGCTCATTCCGCGGCCCATCAGCGGCTGGTTCGTCAGGCTGCAGGCGTGGTAGTCGGCGAACCCCTCATGCTGCGAGCCGGTGGCGAACACCGGAGCGAAGGAGAACTGCACGTCGCCGTGTCCGTATTCGTGATAGACGACGTCCGGCACTTGAGCGGTGTTGGTGCAGCCCCCGCCCCCTTTGTAAAAGTTGATTCCGGTTCCATCCCAGAAGGCGTTGCAGTTGGCATTGATGTTGACGTTTACCGGCATCTCGTAGTCCACGCCGGTGAAGCCGGGGCTGATCTGCTTCACCCAGTCGTGCACGATGTTGGTGTGGTAGAAGGCGTCCCGCTCCGCGGCCTCGCTGTTCGCGTCGGTGAAGTGGATCTGCAGAGGGAACCCGGGCGTGACGCTGCCGCTCCAGAGCGGTTCGTTGCCGGTGACGTCGTTGATCTTGGCCCAGTGGCCGCGCAGGGCGGAGGTGGCGACGCGGGGAAAGGTGTCGGGGGCGGGCAGGCTCCAGCTCCCGGACTCGCTCGTGTAGGTCTCGCCGACCCCGGTCATGGTGATCCGGAGATCCTGGAGCGGACGCACCACGAACGGATCACTCGGCAGCACGAGTTGCACCTCCGCGTCCGCGCCGCCGGAGTAGTCCGCGTAGTGGTACTCGTTCTCGCGGCTCAGGATCTCGCCGGTCCGCGCATCGACCGTGGTCAGCCAGCGTGCCCCCATGGTGCGGGCCTCGGTACGGACGCGGTAGACCAGGCGTGCGCGCGCTTCGTCGCCATCGACCCAGGGAATCCACGCGAGGTGGTCGGAGAGATCAGGTCCGGCCGCGAGGTAGCGACCTGCGGTGTCGACCCCCGGCTGCATCATGGCAAGGGGGTTTGATCCGGCGAGCACGTCGGCCGGGGCGCCGGCTGCGATCAGGGCTTCGTGTGCCACGGCACGAGCGTCGGCGATGGCCAGTGACGGAGCGGCGGCCCCGGATGCGCCGGGGATGAGGTGCTGCTCGAAGTAGAGGAGGTGTCCGTCGGCGGAGAGACGAAGGTCGAAGCGACTCCCTTCGATCGGAAGGCCGTCCAGGAGCTGCTGATAGAGGACGAACACCACGTCTCCTCGTGTTTCCACGACGAGGGGACTCAGGGTGTCGACTGGAGGCAGGTCGGGATAGACGGCGTTCAGGTCCGCGTAGAAGTGCCGCCCGACTCGATCGGCTTCAAGTACGGAAAGCCCCCTCGGGCGGGGAAGCGAGCCGGGACCGGCGGAAAGGGACGCCGCATAGGCGTCGTCTCGGGTTGGAAATCCCCGGAGCGGGAGGCCGCTCCCCTCGTCCCCGGCGACACGCCACCCGGAGCCCCGGACCGATTCGAATCGGGTCCACTCGGCGACCCGCGGTGGGCGCGAGGCCGGATCAGGTGCCGACGGTACGATGATGAGGTCGCCCAAGGTCGGATTGGGTTGAACCCCCCAGGAAAGAGAGGAGCAGAGGGCGAGGACGGCCGATGAAAGCAAGAGCGCGCGCGTCATCTTGAACTCCTCCCGGGTAGGGGCTGCTTGCCGAGTCGCCACCCGGAATCGGATCGCTGGGGGGACACAGCCGGGTCGGAACTCCCAAGTCTAGACCATGGACACGGGTCCCGCGAAGCCCGGCCGGAGGCGGGTCGAAACAACAAGGCCGGCCGACTCGTCTATACTGGGCGCGGCCGGGCTCCGGGGATACGGCCGATCGATGCGCCGTCCGGTGGCGCGCCCTCCGTGACAGAAAGGTGGGGATCGCTTTGCTTTCTCGCAGCCTGCTCGCCGCCGCAGGTCTCTCCGCGCTGTCGCTGCTGCCGACCCCTCGCGCCTGGGGCGGGGAGTTGGCCTTCCAGCGGATCACCGCCGCGGATGGCCTTTCCAGCAGCTTCATCAACGACATCCATCAGGATCGCGCGGGATTCGTCTGGTTCGCCACCAATGATGGACTCAACCGGTACGACGGGCACGAGTTCAGGGTCTACCGCTACCACCCCGAGGAAAGGAACGGAATCGGGGGAGCTTCATCGGTGCGCTCGACGAGGACGAGCAGGGGCGGCTGTGGGTCTCGCTCGGGGCGGGTGGGATCGATCGCTTCGATCCGCGCGAGGAGAGCTTCACCCACTTCCCTCTCCGGGTCGGCACCGCACGCTCGGAGCCGCCGGTGGCCGCGGCGAGCGGGCGCGGTGGGGTCTGGATCGGGACCCGGCAGGGGCTCTGGGTGGTGGAGGAGGGGGCCGAGCTCGCCCGTCGTGTCGAGGGTGGACCGTCCGAGATCATCCAGATGGTGCGCGATGCTGCCGGAGAGGTCTGGATCGCGAGCTCCACCGAAGGGCTGTTCCGTACGCGGGGCCAGGTGGTCGAGCGGGTGGCCGAGGCGGAGGGGCTGGATGAGGCCGGGGTTCGCGGCCTGGCCCGCGATCCGCGCGGTCGGATCTGGGTGGCGACGCGTGGCAACGGACTGCTCTGCCTCGAACCGGGAGGACGGCTGCTCCATCGACTGCGGCACGATCCCGCAAGCTCCGCCACCGTCGGATCGGACGATCTGTTTGCGGTGGTAGCGACTCCGGATGAGGCGGTCTGGGTGGCGAGCAGCGCCGGCGGCGTCGATCGCGTCGATCCGGTCACCCTGGAGTGCACGCCTTGGCGGGCGGGAGCGGACGCTCACCGGGAGATTCCGGCGAATCGCATCCTCACCATGTCCGCAGATCCTGCGGATGGGGTGTGGGTCGGAACTGCGCGGGGACTGGTTCACCTCACCATGCACTCGACCGACTGGGGTCGCTACGATCCACGGGATCCCTGGAGCTTGAGCAGCAATGCGGTGCAGGCGATCGAGTGCGATCGGCTGGGTGGTGTGTGGTTCGGAACCAGTGGGGGCGGAGTGTGTCGCCTCGATCCGAACCTGGTCCGGTTTCGGACGATGCGGGCCTGGGTCGGGGAGCGGGACGCGGCGATCAGCCAGGCGATGGCACTGCTCGAAGCGCCCGCGGGAGTGCTCTGGATCGGTACCCCGATCGGCCTGGTGCGGCAGGAGGCGGATGAGGCGGCGATGCTCGAGTCGCTCGACGGCGTGCGCGTCTCGGTGACGAGCCTTTGCCTGGCGGACGCGCGGTCGTTCTGGATGGGAACCGGCACCGGGCTCTATCGCGTCAGCGTCGAAGGTGAGGCGTGGCGCACGCCAACCCTGGCACTTCAGACCACCGAGGTCATCCTCTGCATCGTCCCGGATCCGAGTGGCGATCTGTGGCTCGGGACGAGCCAAGGCTTGATCCGCTTCGACCCGAGGAACGGGGATACGCTCCGCTATCGCCACGAGCCGACCGACCCGCGCACGCTTCCCTCGGACATCGTGGCTGCCCTCGAGGTCGATCGTGACGGGGCGCTCTGGGTAGGCACGCTGATCGGGGGGTTGAGTCGGCTGCCGGCCGGCGCGGATCAGTTCGAGAACTTCCTCCCCGAACCCGGGCGGCAGGGGTGGATCACCAATAAGTCGGTCCAGGAGATCGTCAGCGGACGAGACGGGGCGATCTGGATCGGCACCTACAGCGGCGGGGTGAACCGGTTCGATCCGGCGACCCGCTCGTTCCGGAACTGGACCGAACGCGATGGCCTGGCCGGAGACAAGGTGAACGCCCTGCTCGAGGATGCGGATGGGCGCATGTGGCTCTCCACCAATCGCGGTCTGAGTCGACTCGATCCCGCATCGGGTCAGATCACGAACTACGATCGCGCCGACGGACTGCAGCCGGCGGAGTTTCTCCCGCGCTCTGCCTGGGTAACCGCGGATGGGGAGTTCCTCTTCGGCGGAGTCGACGGGGTCAATGCCTTCCGGCCTTCCGAGATTCGCCGCAATCCGGTCGCGCCGCCGGTCGTGCTGACTGCGTTTCGGCGTTTCGATCGGACCACGCCGGTCGGATTGGTACTGGGAGGGAATGGAACGATCGAGCTGTCGCATCGCGATGACTTCATCGCGTTCGAGTTCGCCGCGCTCGACTACGCGCCGTCTCGCTACGGGAACTACGCCTATCAGCTCGAGGGATTCGATCGGGACTGGGTTCGTTGCGGTGCGCGGCGTTACGCCGCATATACCAATCTCGATCCGGGACGGTACACCTTCCGGGTGAAGGCGGCGAATCGGGACGGGGTATGGAACGAGGCCGGGCTCTCGATCCCGCTGTTCATCCGGCCCCCGTTCTGGCGAACGCCCTGGTTCGTGCTGGGCTGTGTCGCCGCCTTGAGCGGAACGCTCCTGCAACTCCACCGGCTCCGGCTGCGCGTCCGCGTGCGTCGTCTCCTGGCGGAGGAACGGATCCGGAGTGCCGAGCGCGAGCGGGTGCAGGCCCAGGTCTCGCGCGATTATCACGACGATGTCGGAGTACAGCTCACGCGAATCTCGCTCTACACCGAGCTGGTCCGGCGCGGGCTGAACGGCGCCGCCTCGACCGAGGTTTCCGGGTATGTGCAGAAGATCGCCGGATCGGCGGAGTCGGTCATTCAGAAGACCCGGGACTTCATCTGGGCGCTCGACCCCGCGCGCAGCCGGCTCTCGGATCTGCTTGGTTTCTTCGAGGATGCCGGGCGCGTGGTTTTCGGCGAGAGCGAGATCCGATTCGAGGTCGGAAGGCTTCCGGATGCCTGCGCCTCTCTGCGCCTTCGCCCGGAGGAGAAGCGACACCTCTCGCTCCTCTTCAAGGAGGCGATGCACAACGCGCTCAAGCACTCCGGGGCTCGACAGGTGTCACTTGCGATCTGGTGCGAAAGCGACCGCCTGTCGATCACGCTGGAAGATGACGGCGCGGGGCTCCCCGCCGAGGCCGGGCGCGAGCCGGGCCGGACCGGCTTTGGTCTGGAGAACATGCAGGCCCGGGCTCGAGAGTGCGGTGGGCGGGTCAGGGTCGAGAATCGCCCCGAGGGGGGCGTGATCGTGCGGTACGAGGGTCCGCTGGCCTCCCCCGTTCGGGTGATTGAGGCAGACGATGCGTCGCGGCTACGCTAGACCGGCATGAACGACCACGCAGTTTCGGAAGAGCAGACCCGGATCGCCATCATCGAGGACGATCCGGAGATTCGAGCCGCGCTGGCACTTCTGGTGCAGGGCACGGCCGGGTATGCGTGTGTCGGGACGTGGGATCGGTGCGAGAGCGCGATCACGGAACTCCCCGCGCTGGAGCCGGAGGTGGCGCTGCTCGACATCGGCCTGCCGGGGATCTCGGGCCTGCAGGGAATCTCGAAGCTGCGGGCGGTGCTTCCCAGGCTCGAGATCCTCATGCTCACCATCCGTGAGGACGACGAGGCGGTGTTCGAGGCGCTGCGGGCCGGTGCCTCGGGGTATCTGATCAAGACCACCGCGCCGCAGCGGATTCTCGAGGCGATCGCGGAAGTCCGCTCGGGCGGCGCGCCGATGAGTCCGGGTATTGCCCGTCGGGTGGCCGAATCGTTTCGCCGCGCGACCGCATCCCCCCTGAGTCCGCGCGAAACCGAGATCCTGCATCTCCTGTGCGACGGCATGAGCTACAAGATGATTGCGGCCACGCTGTTCCTCTCCCAGGAGACGGTCCACTCGCACCTCAAGAGCATCTACCGGAAACTCGAGGTGAACTCCAAGTCGGAGGCGGTGGCCCGGGCGCTCAAGGACCGATTGGTCTGATCTGGGGTCCGGAGGAGAGTTTCTGATTGCCGGATCGGCCGCGAGGGGTATCATCCCTCCGCCATGAGTAACCGGTTACATTCCCAGTTTCGAGCCCGAATCGCGGGCTTCGCGCTCGTTGGCCTTCTGTCCGGAGGCCTTCTCTCCGGCTTGATCGGCTGTCATCGCGGCGGCCGCTCGGCTGCGGTTCCCGTCCCGGCGGCTGTGACGGCGGTCGACTCCGGGGGAGACGCCTCGGGCAGCGCGGCGCAGGCCGCGTTTCTCGATACGCTGCAGCAGCGCTCGTTCCTCTACTTCTGGGAACTCAGCGACCCCAAGACCGGCATGACTCCCGATCGCTGGCCAACCGAGTCGTTCATCAGCGTGGGAGCGGTGGGATTCGCGCTGACCGCCTATCCGATCGGGGTCGAGCGCGGGTGGATCAGCCGTGAGGACGGGGTCGAGCGGGTGACGAACACCCTGCGCTTCTTCTGGGAGGCACCGCAGGACTCGGCGAGCTCGGGGTCGACGGGGTACCGCGGCTTCTTCTATCACTTTCTCGAGCCCACGACCGGACACCGGTTCGAGCGGGTCGAACTTTCTACCGTCGACACCGCGCTCTTCCTCGCGGGGGCACTCTTCTGTCAATCGTACTTCGATCGCCCCGAGGAGGCCGAGATCGGGCGTCTGACCGAAGCGTTGTACGCCCGCGTCGACTGGCAGTGGGCGCAGATCCGGCCGCCGGTCATCACGCTTGGCTGGTCCCCGGAGGGGGGCCATCTGCCCTACGACTGGCGGGGTTACAACGAGGCGATGATCCTGCACCTGCTGGCCCTGGGCTCGCCATCCCACCCGGTGGGTCGCGACAGCTGGAACGCCTGGCTCGCGTGGTATCGCTGGGATCGTTTCGAAGGACAAGAAGGGGTGCAGTTCAGCCCGCTCTTCGGGCACCAGTACTCCCACATCTGGATCGACTTTCGCGGGATCCACGACGAGTACATGCGGACCCGCGGAATCGACTACTTCGAGAACTCGCGCCGCGCAACCTACGCTCAGCAGGCGTACGCGATCCGCAATCCCTCGGGATTCCGCGGGTACGGGCGTTGGGAGTGGGGCCTGACGGCGTGCGACGGTCCACTCGATGCCAAGCTGCAGATCGACGGGACGGAGCGGGAGTTTCATACCTACTGGGGACGCGGAGTTTCCGCCCTGCACATTGCCGACGATGGGACGATCTGCCCCTCGGGCGCCGGGGGGTCGATCGCCTTTGCCCCGGAGATCGCGATCCCCACGCTGATGTACATGCGCCAGAAGTACGGTGCGCCGCTCTTCGGCCAGTACGGCTTCCTCGATGCGTACAATCCCACGCTCGATATCCCGGTCAAGACCCACCACGGTCAGGTCATTCCCGAGGTGGGCTGGTTTGACACCGACTATCTGGGGATCGATCAGGGGCCGTTCGTGGCGATGATCGAGAACCACCGTTCGGAGTTGGTCTGGAAAACGCTGCGGCGCAATCCGCACATCGTGCGGGGGCTTCGCGCCGCGGGGTTCAGCGGTGGTTGGCTGGAAGAGGTCGAGCGGTGACCTTGGGCGGCGCGGGGACCGTGGCCAGGCTTGCCCTCGGCACCGGTCTGGTGCTCGCGCTGTGGCTCGGTTGTGCTGGTTCCCGTTCGGACGAGAAGGTCACCCTTCGCTTCTGGGGGATGGGCCGCGAAGGGGAAGTCGTGGCCGAGCTGCTGCCGGACTTCGAGCGCGAGAACCCAGGGATCCGCGTGGTGGTGCAACAGATCCCCTGGTCGGCGGCGCACGAGAAGCTGCTCACGGCCCATGTCGGTCGCAGCACCCCGGATGTGTCCCAACTCGGCAATACCTGGGTGGCGGAATTCGCCGCGCTCCGCGCCCTGGAGCCGCTCGATGAACAGCTCGCGCGTTCCCCGTCCCTGCGTCGGGATGACTTCTTCCCCGGCATCTTCGACACCAACGTGATCGACGACGAGACATACGGCCTCCCGTGGTACGTCGATACCCGGGTATTGTTCTATCGCAAGGACCTTCTCTCCGAGGCCGGCTACGACTCGATGCCGGCCACCTGGGCCGAGTGGAAACGGGCGATGGCCGCGGTCAAACGGACGGCCGGCGAGGGGAAGTACGCCATCCTGCTTCCCTCCAACGAGTGGACGCAGCCGGTGATCTTCGGTCTGCAAGCCGGATCGCCTCTGATCAAGGAGAACGCCACGCGCGGCGCCTTCTCCGACCCGGCCTTTCGCACCGCCTTCGACTTCTACCTTTCCCTCTTTCGGGAGGGTCTTGCCCCGGCGGTGACGAACAACGAGGTGGGGAACCTCTACCAGGAGTTCGAGCGGGGCTACTTCTCGATGTACATCACCGGGCCGTGGAACATCGGCGAATTCCGCCGCCGTCTCTCGCCGGACATGCAGGGTCGATGGGGTACGGCGCCGCTTCCCGGTCCGGAGCCAGGGGTGCCCGGAGTCTCCACCGCCGGTGGGTCGAGCCTGGTCCTCTATCGGCACTCGAAGCACAAGGTGGAGGCATGGAAGCTGCTCGAGTACCTGTCCCGCCCCGAGGTTCAGGTCCGGTTCTACGCGCTGACCGGAGATCTGCCGGCACACCGTGCGGCGTGGGGGGACACCCTGATCACGCGGGACGCGGAGATCCTGGCCTTCGGCCGGCAGCTGCGGCACACCCGACCAACCCCCAAGATCCCCGAGATGGAGATGATCTCGATCGAGCTGCAGAAGCAGGCCGAGGCGGTGATCCGGGGGGTGACGCCGACGGAGGAGGCTCTCCGCGGCCTCGACGACTACGTGGATCGGGCTCTGGAGAAGCGCCGTTGGCTTCTGAGCAAGCGGGGACAGCTCCCGGCGGTGACCTCGTGATGGCGGGATTCGCATGAGATCGACCATCGAGCAACAGCAGAATCGTGCCGCCTGGATCTTCGTGCTGCCGGCGCTGTCGCTGATCGGGCTGTTCTTCTTCGTGCCGGTGCTGGGCGGGCTGGTGCTCAGTCTGACCGACTTCGACATCTACGCCATCGGATCACCCGACACGGCGCGCTTCGTTGCCTTCGATAACTACCGGAAGATCTTCGCCGACCACCTCTTCTGGAAGGCGCTCGGGAACACCTTCACGAACGTTCTGATCGGAGCTCCGCTTTCGGTCCTCGTTTCTCTCGGCGCCGCCCTCCTGGTGAGCGCCAAAGGAGTCCGGCTTCCCGCGTTGTTCCGCTCGATCTACTTTGCTCCGGTCGTGACCACGCTGGTCGCGGTGGCGATCGTCTGGCGCTACCTCTACCACCCCAAGTACGGACTGATCGACATGGGGCTTGGGTGGCTCGGTCTGCCGCCGATCGATTGGCTGGGAGATCCCCACTGGGCGATGCCGGCGATCATCCTCATGGCGGTCTGGAAGAACTTCGGCTACAACATGATCATCTTCATCGCCGGTCTACAGAGTGTGCCGCAGGAACTGTACGAAGCGGCCGAGGTGGACGGCGCCAACGCCTGGCAGCGCTTCCGCCACGTCACTCTCCCGTCTCTTGGGCCGACCCTCCTCTTCGTCGGAGTGATGACCATGATCGGCAATTTCCAGCTCTTCGCCGAACCGTATGTCATGACCCAGGGGGGGCCGGTTCGCGCCACGACCAGCGTCGTCCTCTTGATGTATGAGGAAGGCTTCCGCTGGTGGCGGATGGGGATGGCCGCGGCGCTCGCCTTCGTCCTCTTCGTCATCACCGCAATCGGGACACTGATTCAGATGCGACTCCAGAGAGGGAGAGGATGAAGCGCACCTTCCTGCTCCATCTGGCGCTCATCGGGTTGGCGCTGCTCACCCTGACCCCGCTGCTCTGGATGGTCTCGGCCTCGTTCATGCCTGCGGGGGATGCGAACAGCGTCCCCCCGCCCCTCTGGCCGCGGCGTGCGACCCTGGCCCACTACGTCGAGCTGTTCACCCGGCTGAATCTGGCGCGGAACTTCGCCAACAGTCTGCTCGTGGCAGTGAGCGCAACCTTCATCTCCCTCATCACCAACTCGCTCGCCGGGTACGCGTTTGCCAAGTTGCGCTTCCGGGGTCGCGACCGGATCTTTGCCCTACTGCTGGGCGCCCTGGTGATCCCGGCCCAGGTCGGGATGCTGCCGCTGTTCCTGCTCCTCAAGTCGATGGGGCTGGTAAACACCATGGTGGGAGCGATCGTCCCCGGGATGGCGAGCATCTTCGGCATCTTCATGATCCGCCAGTACGCGCTCAGCATACCGAATGATCTGCTCGACGCGGCGCGGGTCGACGGCGCGGGCGAGTTCCGGATCTTCTCCTCGATCGTGGTGCCGGTGATCAAGCCGATCCTGGTCACGCTGGCCGCCTTCACCTTCCTGATGATGTGGAACGACTTCATGTGGCCGCTCATCATCCTGAGCGATGACGCCAAGTACACCCTTCCGGTCGCGCTGGCGAACCTCTCAGGCGAACATGTGCAGGATACCGAGCTGATGATGGCCGGGTCGGTTCTGACCATCCTCCCGGTGATGATCGTCTTCGTGGCTCTGCAACGCGCCTACATCCGCGGCATCATGGCCGGGAGCGTCAAGGGGTAGCACCGTGGGATCTCCATCGTACTGTTCCGTGATCGTGCTGGGACTCTCTCTCTATATACAGACCTCGCTCCTCCATGCGGCCGACAGCCCAGCTCCAGGCGCCGGCGACCCGGCGGCCGTGGCGCGACTGCTCGACAACTTCGAGGATCCGTCCGGTTGGCGCGCCTATCCGGCCGACGGCGTGGAACTCCGCCTCAGCTCGGACTCCGGGATCCACGGCCGCTCACTCCGCCTCGACTTCGATTTCAAGAAGGGGGGCGGGTATGCCGTCGCGCAGAAGCGCCTGCCGATCGACTTGCCGGAGAACTACGCCCTGCGCTTCAAGATCCGGGGTGACGCTCCGACCAATCACCTCGAGTTCAAGCTGATCGATGCGAGCGGCGACAACGTCTGGTGGTCGGTGCGGCGCGACGCGCAGTTTCCGACCGACTGGGAGACCTGGTCGATCAAGAAGCGACAGATTTCCTTCGCCTGGGGTCCGGTCGGAGGTGGCGAGATCCACCACGCCGAAGCTCTGGAGTTCGCCATCACCGCCGGGAGCGGAGGCAAGGGAACGGTTTGGCTCGACGATCTCGAGCTCCACCCGCTGGCTGCGCCGAGCGCGGAGCCGGCGCGGCCGGTGCCGTCCGCGTCGTCCGCGGCCGACGGACACGGCGGCCTCCAGGTACTCGATGGTCACGCCGAGAGCTGGTGGGAGCCTCGACCGGACGACCCACGTCCACGGATCGAACTCGACCTGGGGGAGTTGCGGGAGTTCGGTGGATTGAGCATCGACTGGACGGGGCCGAGAGACTCCTCTCGTCCTCTGGGGTGTTCCTATGATGTCGCCCTTTCCGAAGATGGGGTGACCTGGCGGCCGGTCTACGCGGTACGCGGGGGGAACGGGGGGCGCGATGATCTCTTCTTACCGGAGTCCGAGGCGCGGCACATCCGAGTGGAGCTGAGCGACAGCGGAACGACCGGGGCCGAGGTGAAACCGGGAATCCGCGAGATCGTACTCCAGCCGCTCGCCTGGTCCGAGACGCGCAATAGCTTCTATCAGGCGCTGGCGAAGCCGGTGCGTCGCGGGCTTTACCCACGCGGATTTGTCGGCGAGTATTCGTACTGGACGGTGGTCGGCGTCGATGGGGACCCGTGCGAGGCGCTCCTCTCCACCGACGGGGCGCTCGAGACAGGGATCGGCGCCTTCGCCATCGAGCCGTTCATCTCCCACCGGAATCGGCTCCTGACCTGGGCCGACGTCGAGATCTCCCACGCGCTCGAAGCCGGGCATCTGCCGATCCCGACCGTCACCTGGCGGTCCGCGGAACTCGAACTCCGGATCACGGCGTTCGCCATCGGGGAGCGAGGAGCGTCGTCGGTCATCGTCCGCTACCGGGTGACGAACCGGAGCACGAGTCGCACCCAGGCGGAACTCTATCTCGCCGCGCGCCCGTTTCAGGTGAATCCGCCGTCGCAGTTCCTGAACACCCGGGGCGGCTGGGCTGCGATCCGGTCGCTCTCGCGTGAGGGAAGACGCCTGCGAGTCAACGGATCGCACTGGTTGGAGAGTGTATCCAAACCTGACGACTTCGGTGCCTGCGCCTTCGACAGTGGCGACCTGGTGGTGGACCATCTCGAGCGCGGGGAGTTCCCGGTGGCTGGGTTGATCGAAGACCCTCGCGAGTCGGCCAGTGGTGCCTTTCGCTACGCACTCGAACTCCCTCCGGGGGAAGCTCGGGAGGTGGTGCTCCAGGTCCCCCTCTACGAAACCACGGGGAGTGTGGCGCCAGAGGGAGCCGATCCTGTCGCCTGGGCGACCGCGCAGCAGGAGGCCTGCGCGGCAGAGTGGCGTGAGCGACTCGACCGGGTTGGGATCGATCTGCCGCGGTCGGCGCAGCCGTTGGCGCACTCGATCAAGGCGCAGCTTGCCTACGTGCTGATCAACCGCGCGGGGCCGGCGATCCAGCCGGGGAGCCGCTCGTACGCCCGCTCGTGGATCCGGGATGGATCGCTCACTTCCTCGGCGTTGCTGCGTCTGGGTCAAAATGAGCCGGTGCGGGAGTTCATCGAGTGGTTCGCGCCGAATCAGTACGCGAATGGGAAGATCCCGTGCTGCGTCGATCGTCGCGGGGCAGACCCGGTGCCGGAGAACGACAGCGGCGGGCAGTTCATCTTTCTGCTTGCGGAGTACCATCGCTACACCAGAGATGACGCGTTTGCGGAGCGCTACTGGCCGCAGGCGCTGAGGGCAGCCGACTTCCTCGATTCCCTGCGTCAGACATTGCGCACCGAGGAGTATCGGCGGCCGGAGAAGGAGCATTTCTTCGGGCTTCTCCCGCCGTCGATCAGCCACGAGGGGTACTCGGCCAAGCCGATGCACTCCTACTGGGATGATCTCTTCGCCCTCCGCGGGTTCAAGGACGCGGTCTACCTCGCGCGGGTGCTTGGCCACGATGCCGAAGCGGCGCGACTCGATGTGGTGCGAGCGGAGTTCGAGTCGGATCTGATCGCCTCGATCGACGCAACGCTGGTAAAGCACGTCATCGACTACATCCCCGGTTGCGCGGATCTCGGCGATTTCGATGCGACGTCTACCACGATCGCGCTCACTCCGGTCCAGGCCGAGGGGATCCTCCCGCGAGCGGCGCTCCTTCGGACCTTCGAGCGGTACTACGAGTTCTTCGCCGCGCGTCGCGACGGGGCGGATTGGGAGGCATTCACTCCCTACGAGATCCGGAACATCGGCGCCTTCGTCCATCTCGGCTGGCGGGAGCGGGCCGAGGAGGCGCTGGCGTACTTCCTTTCGCAGCAGCTTCCGCCGGGCTGGCGGCAGTGGACCGAGGTGGTCTATGACGCGCCGCATCCGCCGCGCTTTCTCGGGGATCTGCCGCACACCTGGGTGGGATCGGACTTCGTCCGCGCCGGCCTCGATCTCTTTGCCCATGACCGCGAGCGGGACGAGGCGCTGATCATCGCCGCCGGTGTGCCGCGGATCTGGCTCGAGGAGGATGCGGGGGGAGTGGGGCTACGGGATCTGCCGACCCCGTACGGCTCCATGAGCTACACGTTACGGAAGGTGGATGGGACGATCGAGCTGGCGCTCGACGGAAAGTCTGCCGTACCCGCCGGCGGCTTCATCCTGCGTCCTCCGGTGAGCGAGGCGGCGACCGCGATTCTGGATGGCCACCCTCTCGCGCGGAACGAGGCCGGAGAGTGGGTTGTTCGATCCGTTCCTGCCACGATTCGATTCCAGGAGGGACGCTAGGGCAACGTCGCCCCGAGCGAAGCCCCGTTGGTCCGAATCAACTCTCGATAACACAGGGCGCTGGCCTTCGGCGTTCGTGCCTGAGTAGCGAAGTCGACGTGGACCAACCCGAACCGCTTCCCGTATCCCGCGGCCCACTCGTAGTTGTCGAAGAGCGACCAGGCAAAGTAGCCGCGCAGGTTCACCCCCGCGGAAATGGCGTCCCGGGCCGCAATCAGGTGCCCGCGCAGGTACTCGATCCGCATCGGATCATCGATCCGTCCCGCGATCGGGGCAGGGGGATCGTAGAAGGCGGCGCCGTTCTCGGTCACGTAGAGCGGAAGGTCTCCGTACCGCTCCTTCACCCAGCAAAGGATTCGGGTGAGCCCGTCCGGGAACACTTCCCAGCCGAGTTCGGTGTGCCAGCGAGCCGGATCGCGCACCTCGCGCGCGTACGGCGGCATGGTCGCCATTCGGTCCCCCTCCGGCCGGCCGGTCGAGGAGCGGGCGACATCCGCCATCAGGCCGCGCTTGTAGTAGTTGATCCCGAGGAAGTCGATTGGGGTCTGCAGCAGACGCCGGTCGGCCTCGCTGATCTCCGGCCACGCCTCACCGTAGATCTCGGGAAATCGATCGGGGTAGCTTCCGCGAAAGATCGGATCGAGAAACTGCTGATTCATGTACTGGTGGGAGCGCTCGCAGGCGTCGAGGTCCTCGGGGCGAGGAGTGGCGGGCTCCTTCGGTTCGAGGTTCACTACCAGGCCGATTTTCTGGCTGCACGATGCGCGGTAAGCCTGTACCGCGGTGGCGTGCGCGCGCAGCAGGTTGTGAGCCACCCGCGCCGCCTCGTGCACGCTGCGATGGCCAGGCGCGTGGACGCCATGCATGTACCCCGCGTCCATGACCACCCACGGCTCGTTCAGCGTCGCCCACATCGGTACCCGATCCCCGAGCGACCGCCAGACGACGCGGGCGTAGTCGGCGAACCACTCTGCGCTGTCACGATTGAGCCAGCCGCCCTGATCGTCGAGCGCGGCCGGGAGATCCCAGTGGTAGAGGGTGGCGCAGGGGTGAATGCCACGTCGGAGCAGCTCGTCGACCAGACGGCAATAGAAGTCGAGCCCTTTCTGGTTGATCGCCCCCCGACCGCTCGGCAGGACCCGACTCCAGGAGATGGAGAACCGGTAGGCTCGCAGGCCGAGATCGGCCATCAAGGCGACATCATCCTTCCAGCGGCGGTAGTGATCGCAGGCGAGGTCGCCATGCTCGCCATTCTCGGTGGTACCCGGAGTGTGGGCGAAGCGGTGCCAGTTGCTCGGTCCCGCCCCCTCAGCGAGGGGCGATCCCTCGATCTGGTAGGCCGAGGTTGCCGCGCCCCAGACGAAGTCGTCGGGGAAACCGTTCATGCCGTTATCTCCGGCAGTTCGATCGCCACTGAGTGGATGCGGTCGTCACGGAGTAGTGGGATGCGCAGAGTCGGATCTCCAAGCAGGGGGGGATCGCCATCGACCGAGGCGCGCAGTGTCGGGGTTCCGGACGACCGCGTGAAGGTGAAGTGGTAGCGCGTTGCGCTGCCGGGTACGACGAACTCGATCCGGTAGCCGGCCCAGTCCCGCGGTACGCAGGGCGCGATACGGAAATGGGTCCCTCTCTCCATGGTCAGGCCGAGGATCGACTCGAGCAGGATGCGGTAGGCCCAACCTGCCGAGCCGGTGTACCAGGTCCATCCGCCTCGGCCGACGTGCGGTTCCGCGCCGTAGATGTCGGCGGCAATGACGTACGGCTCGACCTGATAGACAGCGACCGCTTCGGCGGTGCGGGAGTGGTGGATCGGTCCCATCATCGAGAGCAAGCGTGCGGCGCGCTCCGTGCGGCCAAGTTGGGCCAGCGCGCGGACGACCCAGAGCACGCCGTGGGTGTACTGTCCGCCGTTCTCTCGTACCCCGCGCACGTACCCTTTGATGTAGCCGGGATCGTTCGTCGTCGTCTCGAACGGGGGGGTGAGCAGGCGGATGATTCCGTCCGGCTCCGAGACGAGATGCCGCTCGACCGCATCAATCGCTTGGGCTGCGCGCTCCGGCGTTGCCGCACCGGAGAGGACGGACCAGGCCTGGACGAGGGCATCGATCCGGCACTCGTCGCTCTCGCTCGAGCCGAGAGGCTCGCCGTTGTCGTAGTAGCCCCGGCGGTACCAGGCGCCGTCCCAGGCCTGTTCGTTCAACGCCTTTCCGAGTGCCGTGCGATAGGTCTCGTACCGTTCCGCCCGGGCCGTGTCGCCTCGCCCGCGGCAGAGAGGGATGAACCCTCCCAGTGTCTCATAGAGGAAGAACCCCATCCAGACGCTCTCACCTCGGCCCTCGCGCCCTACCCGGTTCATTCCGTCGTTCCAGTCGCCGGTGCCGAAGAGCGGCAGCCCGTGGCTGCCGCGCGTGAGGGAGCGGTCGAGCACGCGTGTGCAGTGATCGTAGATCGGGCCGGACGTTCCGGAGTCGCGCGGGAGCAGGAACTGCTCATCGTGCCCCTCGGGCAGCAAGTCGGCGGCAAGGAATGGGGCGTCGGCATCGAGCAACGCGTCATCCCCGGTCACGGCCAGATAGTAGGTCGTGAGGTAGGGGAGCCAGACGAGATCGTCCGCGAACCGGGTGCGGATCCCGCGTGAAAGCGGCGGATGCCACCAGTGGAGGACGTCTCCCTCCACGAACTGGTGGGCGGCGTGGAGCAGGATCTGCTCCCGCAGAGCGTCGGGACGAAGATAGACGAGGGCGCTCGCATCCTGGAGCTGATCGCGGAAACCGAAGGCCCCGCCGGACTGGTAGAGTGCCGATCTACCCCAGAGCCGGCAGCTGAGGAGCTGATAGGGAAGCCAGGAGTTGAACATGAGATCGAGGTCCGGGGCTGGAGTTACGATCCGGACCCCCCCGATCCGCTCCTGCCAGGCACTCCGTACCTCGGCCAGTGCCAGATCAGCCGCACCCGGCGCGCAGTAGCGCCGACCGAGCTCCAGGGCCGCAGGACGCCCGATCGCCTCGCCCAGGAGCACGTGCAGTCGGAGCGTCGCCCCGGGGGAAACCGCGAACTGCGCGCAGTGAGCGAAGCAAGGATCGTAGCCGGCACCGAATCGAGATTCGAAGCTGCGGTGGGGGGCCAATGCCTCGGGCTGATCGGCGCGGTGCGAGGCCCCGAGAACCGCAGCACAATCTCCGGTCGAGCGAACCTGGGCCGGGCCGCCGACGATCATGGCGCCAATCGTCACCCCGTCCGAGAAATCGCGGCTGATCGGGTTCCGCGCCAGGAGCATCCCGTCCACCGACTCGGTCACCACATAACGGCCGCTCTCCTCCGGCGCCACGCCGAGCACCAGACGGGCGAAGGCGAGACAGGAAAGGTGGCGCGTGGTCCGTCCGTGGTTCGTGATCTCCAGAGTTGTACACTTGATCGAATCGCGATCGGCCACGAACACGGTCGTACGTTGCTCGAGCCCTTCGCTTCGATGCCGGAATGCCGAGTAGCCGATGCCGTGCCGCACTTCATAGTCGCCGCCATCAGGAATCGGTCCGGGAAGCGGAGACCAGGAGGCGCCGCTCTCCTCGTCCCGGAGAAGCAGTACCTCACCCGGAGGATCGCAGAGGGGATCGTTGTACCAAGGGGTGAGACGGTGTTCGCGACTGTTGCGAGACCATGTGTACCCCGAACCGGTCTCGCTGATCAGGCAACCGAACGCCGGGTTGGCGATCACGTTGACCCAAGGCCGCGGAGGCAGGTTCAGCGCGAGATCCTTCTGCGCGCTGAGGCGCAGGACATACTCATCTCCCCGAGCGGTGAAACCGCCCAGGCCGTTCCAGTGCTCGAGCGGTTCCACCGCAGGGAGTTGTTCGCCCTGCAGACGATGGATCGGAATCTCGCCTGTGTACTGCGTGGTCGGCTCCGCTTCGGCTCCGACGAACCAGGTCGCACTTCCGAGCAACGCGGGGCCAAGGCTGGCGTCATGGGGGACGAAGTGCGCGTCAGCTGAGAGATGCTCCGGTCTCGAGGTGCCGACTGCCGCCAGCTCTAACCAGACTCCGAGATCCGCGGCGTAGGCGCGTGCGCGCTGTACCGCGTTCAGCAAATGGGCGCTGGTGTCGAGGTCGATCACGATCCGAGGTCGATCCGGGCGCACTCCGCGCTCGCTCAGTGGCACCGGCCAGTTTTCGAGCTGGGACCACGCCTTGCCCGGGGCGCGCAGGGATGGGTCCCGTTGCAGGATTCTTCCGAGCACGGACTGAATCGCATCAGCCTCCGCCGGCGTGAGCTGATGACCGGCGAGGAAGGCCTCTCCCGTGCGGCGTGCGGTGACGAAGTTCGCCGTGCGGGTTCCCTCCGCTAGCAGCCCTGAGAGTACGGACAGCGTTGCCTCTCGGTCCGGCGCGCACGCCACGAGGAAGTCGACCGTTCTCTCCTCGCCGGGAGCAAGTTCCAGCATGCCGCGCAGTGCGAGGCACGGATCGAGCACGTTCCCCAGGGTACCGGAGAGCCGGGCCTCCGGCTGAAGTGCCGATGCCCGCTCGATCGTGCGACCGCGTCCGATGAAACGGGCACGATCGGTCTCCCAACCGATGACCTCGGTTCCGAGCATCGCGTGTCCGAGCCACGGAGGAGCCTCGCCACTTCCACGCGGTCGCCGTCGGGCGAGCAACGCCCCGCTCGAATCGTGCCGCTCGGTCTGCACGAACAGCTTCGAGAACGCCGGGTGACTGGCATGAGCTGCCGGATCGTTCAGGACGACATCCAGGTAGGAGGTGAGCATGAGGCGGCGCCGGACCGAACCGCGATTGTTCACACGCAAACGGCGCAGTTCCGAGCGACCTTCCGGCCCGAGGCAGATGTCGAGTCGCAACTCGAGATCGAGTCGTGTCTGGGTGAAGCCGATCACTCCCGGTTCACCGTGCGGCCGGGGTGACGATGCAACATCTCCCGGCACAGGGCGCGAGACGAACCAATCAAGCTCGGCAGTCTGCTCGAGCACGTGGAGCAGCCAACCTTCCGGCGCGCTCTCCCCTGGTTGAATCGATCCGTACAGCGAGTGCCCGTCGCAGAGCGCAGCGGAAGTGCCCTTGGCGGTCAGGAAAAGTGTATAGGCGCCGGACCGCAGGAGTCGTCCTGGAGTGACATAAGTGTCAGTCGGTTCGAATCGACCTGGAGGGAAAAGGGATTGCATAGCGATCGATCCGCCAATGAAGCGTCTGCGCTCCGTTCGGGCAATGGGCCTGCCTCAGTCGGTGCCGTTCTCGGTTCTGGAGATGACACGAGATGCGAGGAGGTGTGACTTCGCGACAACATAGCCGAGACCTACGGTCGAGCAAGCCCACTCTTTGTGTCGTTCGGTCGGGGACGGTCCACCGCCCCCGGGGCGAGCGATTTTGTCTTGAGAGTGATAGTCTCGATATGGTTCCGGCTCTCTCCATCGGGAGAACAGGGGTGCCCGGAGACGGGGGGCGGGTCTCGGCGCACAAAGGTTGAGTTCCATAACTGGTAACAACGGAATGTATTGCGACGTCTCTGCTCGAGCCTGGCCGTCCGCTCCGGCGTACGGCCGACGAGATTCTTGACAATCCGGGCGTCCTATGTAACCGTTTACATGCGCAGAAACACCACGCCTGAGGTCTCGAACGCGATTTCCGGAACGCGTCGCCGAGGGCGGCAGCTACAGGAGTACTCGTGGCGACGATTCGTGATGTAGCACGCGTCGCCGGAGTCTCGATCGCCACCGTGTCGAGGGTCTACAACGGCAGCGCGCGGGTGAGCGACGAGACGCGGCGAAAGGTGCGGGCAGTTGCGGCCAAGATGGACTACTGGCCCAACGGTGCCGCTCGCAGCCTCACGACCGCGCGCACCCACTCCCTCGGGGTGCTACTGCCCGACCTCTACGGCGAGTTTTTCTCCGAAGTGATCCGGGGTATCGATCACGGGGCGCGGCAGGCGAAGTACCAGATTCTCGTCTCCAGTTCGCACGCCGATTCCGACGCTTTGGTCGTCGCCTCGCGCTCGATGCACGGGCGGATCGACGGCTTGATTGCCATGGCGCCGGATGTCGCCTCGACCGCGGCGATCAAGCAGATCGCGCGGAACTTCCCCGTGGTCCTGCTCAACCCCCGGGTCGAAGTCGAGGGGTGCTACGCCATCTCGATTGCCAACTTTGAAGGTGCGCATACCATGGTTCGGCACCTCATCGCCCAGGGGCACGAGCGGATCGCCATCCTGAAGGGGCCGCACGGCAATGTCGATGCGGAGGAGCGACTTCGGGGCTATCGCAGCGCCCTGCGGGAGTCGGGGATCCACCCTCTGCCTGAGCTCGAGTTCGACGGCGACTTCACCGAAGCGTCGGGCCATCGACGAGCGAAGGAGATCCTGGCCCTAGAGGGACTGCCCACCGCGGTCTTTGCCGTGAACGATTACATGGCGATCGGCCTGCTGAGCGCCCTACGCGACGCCGGGGTGCGAGTTCCGGAGGACATCGCGGTCACCGGCTTCGACAACATCGCGATCTCCCAGTACCTGAGTCCTCCGCTCACCACCGTGCAGGTGGACGCCTACGAACTAGGGCAGAGGGCAGTGCAGCAGTGGTTGTTGGCGATCGAGCCGGAGGGGAGATCGACGCCCCCCCGCCACGAAGTGCTTCCGGCGACGCTGGTGATTCGACGCTCCTGCGGGGTGGCGCGATCAGCCGTTCCGCGCGGCGGTAGGAAATCGAAGCGCAAACCGGATGGCGGCTAAGGGTCGAACCGGCCCCATGAGATGAGATTCGACCAAGAGATCGCAAGAGCGTACGGATCGGTCAGGGAGAACAACGAGGAGGCAACAACATGAAGACAGGACTTATCACCGCGGGTGCGCTGGTCCTCGTGGCCCTCGCCCCCCCGGCGTGGGCGCAGGCGCCGCGCCAGGATGTGATCTGGGCGCGAACCACGCAGAATCCGATCACCCTCAACGGACTACTGAGCGAAACCGCCTGGACCTCGGCGGAATCCTTGGTGGTCCGATACGGCCAGGACGCGGGCTCGCCGGGCAGCGGCTGGAAGTCGGAGGGCGGAATCGCCGTTCCGACCGATCCAACCCATGCCACGTTCAAATTCCTGATCTACGGCAACACCCTCTATGTCGGGGCGAAGGTTCGAGACAAGTCGATCGGCGGTTCCAAGGACTTCAACCGCTTCGACGGGCTCTTGATGTCGCTCAAGGACCACGCTGCCACCGGCGCGCCGAAGCCGCCGTCCGAGTACTTCTACGCGTGGTGGTATCCGACGACCACCGACCCTCAGCCCGCCGGCCAAGGCCCGGCCTTCATTGGTCGCTGGGCGGAATGGCCCCCGGGAACTCCGCGGACCCCGGCGCAAATCTCCGCCTGGGATGCGGTGACCGTCGTGCACGGCCTTTCGAACTCCGACACCTCGGCCGACACCGACTGGACGGTCGAGATGAAGTTCGACCTGACCCCGATGGGATACGACGTCACGAAGGAAGAAGGGGACGTGGTGGAGTGGAACGTGTCGATCTACGACAACGACTACTTCTGGCCGCTGGATGTGCCCCGTTTCTGTGCCAATCGTGTCTGGTACCAGAATCCCTGGGGCAATGCTTCCTGGTTCAACGAAGCGCGGATCTACGCGCGGCCGGATATCACGGTCAGCTCGGGACCGGTGCCGAACGTCGGGCCAGAGGTCTACGTTCCCAACGGTACGGGCTACAGCGATCCGGTGATCGACGGGAACCTGAACGAGGCGGTCTGGACCGACCTCGGGGGCATCGACATTCGCTATAACGATCCGCAGCTTCGTCAGACCTATCCGGGCGTCGGGCCTTATCGCTCCGGCGAGTACCAGGCCACGGTGAATGGAGGCACTGCGGACGTCGTCGATCCCACGGATGCGACGGTGAAGATGTTCTTCAAGGGGGACTTCCTCTACCTCGGATTCGACATGCGGGATCAGGTCGTGCAGTTCCATCCGAACATCGATCGCTGGGACGGCGCGATGCTGCTGATCAACGAGAGATCGCTCCGTGGGCCGGACAACCAGATCCTCGGGCGACGCCTCTCCTTTCAGGTGGGGGCAAACGGAGCGGCCGTCGACCACGACTATCTCTCCACCCTGATCGGGAACGGTACCGCGTCGCTTGCCCTGCAACTCAAGGCCGGCACGACGGTCGACACGCTCGGGCTGAGCGCCGACACCGGGTACACGGCGGAACTCAAGATCGACCTCAAGGCGCTCGGCTACCCGGCCGGTCTGGGAGACGGGACGGTCTGGCTCGGCCTGGACATCCTCGACGGAGATTCGTTCATCCCCTTCACCGACAGCTATGGGACCCGCACCTGGTGGTTCCGCCAGTACGAGGGGGAGTGCTGTCCGCCGTGGGGCTATCTCGCGCCGAACCTGTTCGTTTCCGACGTGGCCGGCCCGATCCGGCAAGAGCCGGTCGTCCTCACCTCGAGCTTCCCAAACCCGGGTGAGCAGACCACGATCTCGTACGTCCTCACCCAGCCGGCGAAGGTGGAACTCGAAGTCTTCGACGTGCAAGGACGGATGATCGAGGAGCGGGAACTTGGACTCCAGACCGCCGGAACGCAATCCGCGCTGTTCGACGGAACCAACCGAGTCGGAGGCCTCTACCTCTACCGCGTCATTCTCTCCGACCCGGCGAGCGGAGAGAGGCGTGAGACGCTCGACGGCCGACTGGTCGTCGTGCACTAGCAGACGCGGGCCGGCGGGACCTCGGTTTCCGCCGGCCCGAATTTCAGGAGGGGCGATCGCAGTGAACGAGAGCTGGCGCAGACCGGGAGCGTGGTGGCTGTTGATGGCCACCCTGCTCATGCTCACCGCACATGTTGCGGTCGGGGGACCACCGGGAAGATCACCGGTCTGGTTCTTGATGCGCAGAAGCAGCCGGTCCTCGGGGCAACCGTGGTCGTCCTTGGTCAGAAGTTCGGCGCCTTCACCGATCCAGAGGGCCACTACGACATTCTCAACCTGCCTCCCGGATACTACGACGTCAGCATCTCCTGCATCGGCTGGAAAACCTTGGTGACCAAGGGGGTCGAAGTTTCGGCCGACCAGACCTCCCGGCTCGACGCGACGATGGAGCAGACGACCTTGGCGATGGAAGAGGTCGTGGTCACGGCGGAGCGCCCTCCGGTCGACGTCAACCTGACCAGCGCCCGGCAGAGCCTCTCCAGCCGCGAAATCGAGTCGCTGCCGGTCCAGGACGTGCAGGACATCGTCAATCTCCAGGCGGGAGTGGTGGACGGACACTTCCGCGGCGGTCGCATCGGCGAGGTGCAGTTCCAGGTCGATGGAGTGAGCGTCAACGATCCCTACAACAACGAGAGCACGCTTCGCCTCGATCGCTCGATCTGCCAGGAAGTGCAGGTCATCAGCGGCACCTTCGACGCCGAGTACGGTCAGGCGATGAGCGGGGTGGTCAATGCCGTACTGAAGGAAGGGAGCAAGGAGTTCAAGTACACGGGTGAAGTGTACGGTGGCGGTTTCGCCTTCCCCGGCCGCGAGGCGGACCGGCGGACGGACGACAGCTTTGAACCACTCTCCCAGCAGAACTATCAGTTTTCCATGAGCGGGCCGTCCCCTCTGCCCGAGACCCTCTATCTCTTCAGCATTCGGCGATCCGAGAACGATGGCTTCGCCAGCGGGGAGCGCCGATTCGTTCCCACCGACTCGTCGAACTTCGAGAGCAAGGTCTGGCGTCCAAGCGGCGACGGCAAGAAGATTGCCCTGGAGTACACCCGGCAGTGGTCCGGGGCGGTCAAGTTGAGCAATAAGTCGTTTGCCAGCACGGCCCTCAGCTACTCGGCGGTCTGGAACCTGATCGACACCCGCCGGAACGATTGGGCCTACAGGCTGAATCCCGATGGCCTGCGGACCCAGGAGACCGCCTCGATCGCCCACGGGATCGACGTGATCCGCACCCTGAGCGCGACCACCTTCCTGCAGCTCTCGTTTCGGCAGAACTACTTCGACTACCACGACTGGAAGTACGAAGATCTCTACGACCCCCGCTACGACGCCGCTGGTCCGGCGCTGGGAGATCCGGCGTACGAGAACGGCGCCATCGTCCAGGGGGTCGACTTCACCCGGTTCGTGCAGAAGAGCGACATCTACGTCTGGAAGGGAGCGCTCTCCAGCCAGCTCAACCCTGGGCATCTGGTGAAGCTGGGGGGAGAGTTCCAGGTCCCCACGGTGCGCTTCGGTACGCCGGGATACTTGCGCTACGCCTCCGAGAACGGTGTGCAGCGGCTGGTGCGTCATGTGAACGAGCCGCCGGATTTTCCACCCGTGCGGACCTACCACCCGGTGATTGCCTCCGCCTTCGCGCAAGATCAGTATGAGACCACGGAGCTATCGGTGCGCTACGGGTTGCGCTGCGACTACTTCGATGCGCGCAGCACGGTCCCGGGAGACCTGGCCAACCCAGCCAACACCATCCAGGGCGCTCCGGAGTCTCGTCCGATCAAGACGACGGCCAAGACGGTGGTCGCCCCCCGCTTGGGCGTGGCCTACCCGATCACCGACCGCGCCGGACTTCACTTCGCCTACGGCCACTTCTATCAGTTCCCGTCCATCGGGGACATTCTGGCCAACGCCGACTACGGAATCCTCGGCCGACTCCAGGCCGGCGGAATCACCTATTCGACCCGGGGCAATCCGGACGTGAAGCCAGAGAAGACGATCCAGTATGAGTTCGGTTGGAAGCAGGTGTTGAACGACGATCTGGGCTACGACGCCAGCGTGTTCTACAAGGACATCCGCGATCTGATCGGAGTCGAGTTCATCGACACCTACAACGGCGCGACCTACACCCGTCTGACCAACGTCGACTTTGGCAGTGTGATCGGGTTCACTCTGGCGGTCGATCATCGCCGGATCGGGCCGGTGGCCGCCGCCCTGGACTACACTTGGCAGTTCGCCCAGGGCAACTCCAGCGACCCGCTCGAGACCGCGACGCGCGCCTCGGCCGGAGAGGATCCGCGTCCGCGGCAGGTCCCGTTCAACTGGGATCAGCGCCACACCTTCAACTTGACCGCCACGCTGGAGCAGCCGGATCGGTACATCGTGAGCGCGGCGATTCGCGCCGCGAGCGGCCAGCCGTACACGCCGATTCTGGAGGCGGGGTTCGGCAACGGGCTCGACACCAACTCCGGCCGGAAGCCCGCGGGATTCCGGATCGACGTCCGGGCCGAGCGGCAATTCCCGCTCGGAGGGCGCAAGACCAACCTCTTTGCCCGGGTGTTCAATCTGTTCGACACCCGCTTCTTCAACAACGATGTCTTCAGCAGCACGGGGAGTCCGTACTACTCGAGGTTCCCGGAAACCGACCGCAATGCCCTGATCGATCCCACGCGGCTCTTCCCGCCGCGGCGGGTTGAGATCGGCCTGACCCTGAACCCCGGGTTCTGAGTGAAGGAATGATGATCAGGATGATTCGATCGCATCGACATGGTGATAGCGCTCGGTTCCGGGGGCTCACCGCCGGGTTGCTCGCGCTCGGCGTCGTCGCCGCCGCGACCGGCGCCCAGGTCGAAACCCCCGTTCCGGCGGACCAGCGGGGGCGCACCGACGCGGAGCGCTCGGGCACCCACGATGCGGCCAACATCCGCACCGCCTTCTGGAACTACGGCATGGTTGGCGACTTCCCCCAGAACCCCGGGGCGGTGGATCTCTCGGTGTTCCACTCCTGCGAGGTGCCGAAGGGAAGCGGCATGAACTACAGCGACGGGATCACGCCGTTCGTCCTGGCCAAGATCACGCAGCGAGACAGCACTGTTGCCTACATCATGGAGACCGGCTATCGCGAGCGCCAGGCGATCAGCCCTCGGGTGGAACGGATGATGCGCTTCGAGCCCCGCCCCGGCTATTTCCAGCCAGACCCGGGCATCAACGTGGGGCGTTCACCGGCGGTGAGCAACGACGCCCGGACCTGGCCAGACTTCTGGCCGGACAAGATCAATGATCCGGATGACGCGGGATGGTCCGGAAGCTGGAACGGCTACTTCGGCAAGCGGGCCGCAGCCGACCAGGAAAGCTACACCGTGATGGACGACGACATCTACGAGGGGTTCAATTTCCGCGCCGATGATCGGGACTCCACCCGCAACGGGCTCGGCCTTCGGATCGAGGTGCGCGGGTTCCAGTGGGCCAATCCCCAGGCCGGGAACGTCATCTTCTGGCACTACGACATCACCAACGAAGGCACCACCACCTACGACAAGAACATCATCTTTGGCCTCTACAACGACTCCGGCGTGGGCGGATCCGCGCTTTCCTGCGACGGGATCTACGAGTCGGACGATGACAATGCCTACTTCGATCGGACCTTCGACCAGGATGTGATCAACCTGGTCTACACCTGGGACAAGTACGGGCACGGGCGCGACCTTTCCGGCTCCTGTGGACGGACCGGCTACCTCGGCTACGCCTACCTCGAAACCCCCGGCAACCCGTTCGACCGCGTCGACAACGACGAGGACGGAATCACCGACGAACGGCGGGACGGGGGACCGGGGGAACTGATCGTCGGACGCGAAGCGATCGACGCCTGGGTACGGAGTCACTACGACGTGGCTCGATTCGAGCGCGAGTACGGGCCGATCTCGAGGCGATTGGCCTACCGGGTGGGTCGATTCTGGACCGGCGACGAGGACATGGACTGGAACCCTGAACTGCACGACGTCGGTGCCGATGGGGTAGCCGAGACCAAGGACGCGGGTGAACTCGACGGTATGCCGACGGCCGGGGAGCCGAGCTTCGACCGCACCGACCTGAACGAATCGGATCAGATCGGGCTCACCGGCTTCAAGTTCAACCGGATCAAGGCGGGCCTCGGCAATCCGAACCAGGAGACGGACAACGTCCTCTTCTATACCGAGGCGCAGAACTGGCCGCAGCGGCTCTACGACCAGTTCAGCGCGACCAACCCGGTCGATCGCTTCGATCCCCCGTTGGCGGCGAACTACAACATCGGCTTCCTCTTCGCGTCCGGGCCCTTCATTCTGAACCCGGGGCAGACGGAGCGCTTTTCGCTTGCCCTGGCCTACGGTGGAGATCTCCCGGAGTTGAGGCGCACCGTGGGCACCGTGCAGCAGATCTACGATGCGAACTACCAGTTCGCCACCCCACCTCCGTCACCGGTCGTGACCGCCGAGACGGGCGATGGATACGTGCGGCTGTCCTGGAGCGAGTTCTCCGAGCGCGCGGCGGACCCCGTGACCGGGGAGCAGGACTTCGAGGGATACCGGATCTACCGTTCGACCGACCCTGAGTTCCGCGATCCCCGGGTGATCCAGAATGGAACCGGCAGCGGCACCCTCGGGAACGGGCGACCCATCGCGCAGTTCGATCTGCCCAACCAGCGAACCGGGTTCTCTTCGCAGGTCGTGGAGGGGGTCGCCTACTACCTGGGGAACGACAGCGGGATCACGCATACCTTCACCGACTCCACGGTCACCAACGGCCAGCTCTACT
This sequence comes from Candidatus Eiseniibacteriota bacterium, assembly GCA_016712505.1. GTDB lineage: Bacteria > Eisenbacteria > RBG-16-71-46 > CAIMUX01 > CAIMUX01 > JADJQY01. The sequence goes on from JADJQY010000001.1 coordinate 562,625, forward strand.
ACTATGCGGTTACCGCTTACGACTCGGGCAGCGACTCGCTCGAGTTCTATCCTTCGGAGAACGCCATACCCGTGTCGCGCACGCCGCGTGGCGGCACCATCCTGCCGGATCACGTCGTAGCGGTTCGACCTGAGCCGAAGGCGCTCGGCTGGAGGCCTGCAGAGTTGACGGTGGCGGAACAGGTGGCGGGCACCGGCGTCGGATCGGTGCGCCTCGAGGTGGTGAACTCCGAGGTCGTACCCGAGGGGCACCTGATGAGCCTCGTATTCGAGTCGGCAGCTCCGGAAAGCATCCGCGCCTCCAGCTACGCCCTGCGGGACAGCACGGATCACCGCACCCTCTTCCGCTTTGGGCGGGATCTGAGCGCGCGCGGAGTCGGCCCGGTGGGTGGTGGCATTCTCCCGATCGTTGCCACCGGCCGGTTCGTCGAGGTCGACGGAGCGCGCAGCGGATTTACCACCGAGAGCCCGACGAACGGACGTCTCAAGGTCACCTACCAACCGGTTCTCGATCGCAACCTCCGGCGCGACATCTACCCGGCCGACCTCCGGATCGAGTTCGCCGACACGGTGGTCGACACCGGGCTGGCGATGTTCCCCGTGCCGCTCACCCCGGCCAACTTCCGGATCTACGCCTCGACTCCGAGCGGTGAGCAACGGGTGAAGTTCCGCTTCCGAGACCGGGATGGCGATCACACCCTGAGCCGCGAGGATGAGTTCATCGACATTGTCTCCTTCCTACCCGGGCAGCCGACGGTCCCGCAGATCACCTGGCGGGCGGCGATCGACACCACCGGGCAACGAGATCGCGGCGATCTCGAGCCCCCCGGCGAAGGCGACGTCTATCATCTGCGCCTCCGTCTTCCCTTCTCGGTGGCGGATCGCTTCACCTTTCAGACGGCGGGCGAGCGCGTGGATCCCGAGGCGGCCCGGGCGGCGAAGCTGGAACCGTACGTCGTGCCCAATCCCTACGTTGCCGCGGCAAGTTTCGAGCCGGAGCGGTTCGCGGTCTCGGGACGTGGGGATCGACGCATGGAGTTCCGCGGCCTGCCGCAGAACTGCACCATCCGGATCTATACCGTACGGGGAGAGCTGGTCCAGACCCTTCGCCACGACGGCGGCAATGACGGCATGGTGCCGTGGGATCTGCGGACCAAGGACAACCTCGATGTCGCACCTGGGCTGTACGTTTTCCACGTCGACGGCGGCCCGGCGGGAACGCACCTGGGCAAGTTCGCGATCATCAAGTGAGCCGAGGAACCATGAAGCGAAACAGCATCATCGTGCCGATCGGATCGCTGGCCTTCCTGCTGGCCGCCGGATCTGCTGGGGCGCAGAGCAAGACCGGAACGGCGATCGGGCAGTTCCTGCTCATCGAGCCGAGCGCGCGGCTCGCAGCCATGGGAAACGCCGGGGTTGCCTGTTCCGACAATCTCCAGGGGGTCTACTACAACGCCGCCGCGATCGGCGAGCTCGACACCGGCGGCCTCCAGATCACCCACAGCGAGTGGTTTGCCGACATCAACTACGACTACGTGGCCGGAGCGATCTACCTTGGGTCGATGGGCTCGGCGTTCGCCAGCGTCACCGCGCTCAACTCCGGGGACATCGATGTGCGCACCGTGGATCAGCCGCTCGGGACGGGGGAGCGGTACAGCGTGAGCGACCTGGCGCTCGGCCTCGGCTACGGTCGCCACATCACCGATCGCTTTTCCGCCGGACTGCAGGTGAACTACCTGCAGGAGACGATCTGGCACACCTCGATGCGCACCCTCACCCTGAATGCAGGAACGCTCTACCGGCTGAACGATCAAGGATTACGCCTCGGCGCGAGCCTCTCGAACTATGGAACACGCGGACGTTTCACCGGGCGCGATCTGGCGATCCAGTACGACAACGTCCCGGGCCAGAATGGCGACAATAGCTCCCTTCCGGGCGAGCGCCTGACCGACGACTTCCCGGTGCCAGTGCTGTTTCGGGTCGGACTGAGCTACCCGCGGAGCACGGGAGCCGAGAGCTCGCTGCTTCTCGCGGTCGACGCCTTCCACCCGAGCGACAACAGCGAGAGCGTCAGCGCGGGGGCGGAGTGGACCTGGCGCGACGCCCTGGCGCTGCGCATCGGCGCGCAGAATGTGGGCCAGGAGGACGCGGAGTCCGGCCTTACCCTGGGCGCGGGACTCGGGGGGGACATCGGGGCGCGCCGCTTCAGCTGTGACTACGCCTGGGCCGACTTCGGCCGCCTGATGGAAACGCATCGACTGACCTTTGTGGTGTCATTCTAGGAGGATCCGCAACATGCGCCTTGGTACCTGGATCGCGATCGGTCTCGCCTGCTGCGCCGGCACCGCGCAGGCTCTGACCACCGATGAGTTGCTGGACGAGGTCCAGCACAAGGCGTTCCTCTATTTCTGGAACGAGGCCAATCCGGTCAACGGACTGATCAAGGACCGGAGCACGCCCACGTCTCCCTGCAGCATCGCCTCACTGGGATTCGGCCTCTCCGCCATCTGCGTCGGGATCGATCACGGTTGGATCACCCGGGAAGATGGCCGCGCGCGGATCCTCGTCAGTCTGGAGAATCTCTGGAATCAGCCGCAGGGGCCGGAGGCGGCCGGCCGGATCGGATACAAGGGGTTGTACTACCACTTCCTCGACATGAATACGTCGTTTCGTACCTGGAACTGCGAACTCTCCACCATCGACAGCGCGCTCCTCTTTGCGGGCGTGATTGACGCCAAGCAGTACTTCGACACCAACGACCCTCTCGATATTCAGGTCCGCACGTTGGCCGATCAGATCTACTACCGCGCCGACTGGGACTGGGCTCGGAACGGCTTCCAGGGGATCATGATGGGTTGGAAGCCGGGTACCAACTTCTCCGGCTTCGGACAATGGACCGGATACAACGAAGCGATGATCCTCTACATCCTGGCGCTGGGATCCCCCACGCACCCCGTCCCCAACTCCGCTTGGAGCCGATGGACGAGCGGGTACCAGTGGCAGACACACTACGGTTACAGCTACGTGAACTTCCCCCCGCTCTTCGGGCATCAGTACTCGCACTGCTGGATCGACTTCCGCTTCATCCGGGACAGCTACATGCAGGTGAAGGGGATCACTTACTTCGAGAACTCGGTTCGCGCCACCTACGCCCAGCGCGAGTACTGCATCGACAATCCGTTCAACCGCATCGGATACGGCGAGGACCTGTGGGGCCTGACCGCGAGCGATGATCCGACCGGGTACCGGGCACACGGAGCCCCCCCGGGGCAGAACGACGATGGCACCATCACCCCGACCGCGCCGGTCTCGTCCATCCCGTTTGCCCCCGAGATCGCGATTCCCTGCACAGCGTACATGTACGACACCTTCTATAGCTCCCTCTGGGGCCCCTATGGCTTCAAGGATGCGTTCAATCTGAACCAGGGCTGGTGGGACACCGACGTGATCGGGATCGATCAGGGACCGATGGTGGTGATGATCGAGAACTACCGTACGCAGAGGGTCTGGAACCGGTTCATGCAAAACGCGGACGTTCAGCGCGGCCTGACCGCCGCCGGATTCACCCTGGCGACCGAGGTGAACGACCAGGCGATTCGGGTGGTGGAGAACCGTCCCCAGTTAGGAATGAATGCGCCGAATCCGTTCGGACGCTCCTCCACCGTCTCGTATCAGCTTCCGGTCGCGGGACCGGTCAGCGTGTCTCTCGAGGATGTTTCCGGCCGAGAGATCCGACGCATCTGGGAAGGAGAGCAAGGGGCGGGAACCCATCGGGTCGAGATTTCGGCCGAGGGACTCCCGAGCGGCGTCTACTACTACCGACTCACGCAACGCGGACAGACCGATCGCCGCGCCTGCGTCGTCGTTCGCTGAAAGGAGGGTGAAACGATCCGAAGCCTATGATCCGACAGACTCGAGTGAGATGCGCGATCGGAGGTACGAGTCGTTTGGGTCCCCCGCGCGTTCTCCCCGGTTCACATGGACGGAACCCGTGTCGCGCCAAGCGCACTCGAGTTCCCGGACGCCAGGCGAAGGAGAAACGAGAGAACACAACTGTCAATCTGTTCGCACGGTCGATAGAATGAATGGGAGTTCCGACGGGCCCTTGCGTGCCCGCCACTCTTGTGTTCTTCCGGACGTGCGCGTCGATCGAAGAAACAGCAACCTGAACGAACACTGCATCAGCAAACGAGGAGGAATGCACCCATGAAGCGGATCAATCTGGCCGGTCTGGCCGCGCTGGCGACCCTGTTGCCGGTCGTGGCGATGGCTTCGCCGAATCCGAACAGCGCCGTCGTGCGCCCGCGCATCTTCAATGACTGCCCGGGTACGACGCTCGGCACGACGAACAACTACCCGTCGCTGATCTCGATCTCCGAGCAGCTTCAGGGTTGCGGCGGTGGCTTCGCCAACCTGCACAACTGGCGCCTGTCCGAGGACGGCGTGAATCCGGTCGTCTTCAACAACGGCGACGGGTTCCACCTCGAGTTCGATCTCGAGATCTCGGGAACCAGCGAGTGTGAGGCTGGTCTTTCCGTCGCCCCGTGGTGGGCCCAGGACATCGACGGTCGGTTCAACGTGCGTGTGCCGGATGGTGAGGTCGCCTGCTTCGGCGGTCGCCTCCCGTTCTACAGCTTCACCGGGAACCACGGTCTGGTCTACGCGGGCGGCCCGATCCGTCTGTCGGTCCACTACACCCCGAACGATCTCAGCCCGGGCAATCCGGCTACGATCGAGTACGGGGCGACCTACGGCGCCAACACCTACTCGAGCGGTCCGCTCCCCTTCGACGAGGGGAACCCGACCGAGGATCCGCCCTACGGTCTCTGGGGAATGCTGAACGACGCGCGGGTCGGGGGCTACATGCAGCACTTCGTCACCCGTACTCCGGATGGGACCGAGAGCACCGTCTCCTGGTCGAACATCGTGTACGAGCCGATCCAGCCCCCGGTCGCGGTCGAGAAGACCTCGTGGGGTCGGGTGAAGGGTCTGTACGCGCGCTAGGACGCCCGTTCTGCGTGGCACGACGTTTCGCGTGACAGGGTCTTCGACGTGACAGGGCCTTCGAGGTGACAGGGCCCTCCGCGTGAGCTGGTCTTCCACCTGACAGGGTGAGTACCAATGGGCCGTCCGTGCGATCGCGGGCGGCCCAACCCTTTTTGCCCACCACCTGGTCGGGTCTGTCTGGGATGATGGGCGCCGGCAAGCGTGCCCCAGGAGGCAGGAGGATCGATGAGCGGACTTCGCCTGAACCGTGTCGCCAAGACGTTTCCCGGGGGCCAGGTAGCGGTGGCCGGAGTCGACCTCGAAGTGGCGCCGCGCGAGCTCGTCGTGCTCCTGGGGCCGTCGGGGTGTGGGAAGAGCACGCTGCTGCGCATGATCGCCGGGATCGAGACGCCGACCTCGGGCTCGATCTGGATCGGAGATCAAGATGTCACTGCGGAACCGCCGCAACGGCGGGATGTCGCGATGGTGTTTCAGAACTACGCCCTCTACCCACACATGACGGTGGCGGAGAACATCGCCTTCGGCCTCCGGATGCGTGGGCAGTCGGGTGAGACGGTGGCCGCGCGGGTGCGTGAAGTCGCCGCCAGCCTCGATCTGCAGGCGCTTCTCGAACGGCGGCCCGGCCAGCTTTCTGGCGGGCAGCGACAGAGGGTGGCGCTCGGCCGCGCCATCGCCCGAAAGGCCAAGGTCTTCCTGCTCGACGAGCCGCTCTCCAATCTGGATGTGCAGTTGCGCGTCACGACCCGGATGGAGCTGGCCCGACTGCATCGGAAGGTCGAGGCCCCGATGGTCTACGTCACCCACGACCAGGAGGAAGCGATGACGCTCGGCACGCGTGTCGTGGTGATGCGCGCCGGGCATGTGTTGCAGGTCGGTACTCCAATGGAGATCTACACTCGCCCCGCCACGGCGTTCGTGGGCGGATTCGTCGGTTCCCCGCGCATGAATCTTCTCCCGGCGCGCGCGGAGGGGAAATCGCTCGCTTTCGAACGCACCCAGGTCATCCTGGCATCCGGAGTCTCCATTCCCGCGCGCGACGTGACGCTGGGTGTTCGCCCGGAGGACATCACCCTGGTAGCGCCGGAGGAGTCCGAGCTGCGCGCCCAGATCGATCTGGTTGAACCGCTGGGCCGCGAGCAGCTGGTCCACGTCTTGCTGTCCGAGACACGCACGGCGCTGCGCGTCCTGGCGCCCGGTACGGCCTCCATCGCGGTTGGTAGTGAACGCGGCCTTCGTCTCCGGCCCGAAGCGCTCCACCTGTTCGATCCCACCACCGAGATCCGCCTGAACTGAGCCCATTCACCCAGTTCGATGCGGGGTCCACGCACCCGGCGCGAATGCCCCTTACTGGTGACTGCCCGTCTTCCGCCGTTCGCCCCTACCGTTCTCCTCGAGCCTGACACACGCGCTGCTCTCTGCCGGGGTTGCCCAAATGGGCGAAATCAGGTGGCCGGTACGCCGGCCGGAGGACTCCATGTTGCGAAACTTCCGCGCGTCTCTGACGCCGATCGACTCCACTCGAATCGTGCGCCGCCAGCTCCCGGCGGTGTGCACGCTGGCCCTGCTCGGCCTCGCCTCGACACCAACCGGTCCGGCGGTGGCCGCCATGTCCTGGACCAAGGTGACCGATGCGTCCAACCCGATCGTGACCGATCAAGGGGCAGACAGTCAGAAGTACTACGGGGCGAGTTGGATCGACTACGACGGTGATGGCGATATCGACCTCTTCGTCGATCAGGACCTGCTCTATCGGAACGACGGAGCCGGCGTCTTTACCAAGATCCTGACCAGCGGCCTGGGAAGCCTCAAGACCACGACCCAGCCGTTCAGCATGGAAGGGCAGAGCTGGGCTGACGTGGACAACGACGGTGACCTCGATGCATTCCTGAGCGGTGAGGTCGGCTACCTGTACCGCAATGCCGCCGGGCTCTTTACCCCCGTGCAGTCCGGTGCGATCGGCACCGGCCTGGACAATCGCGGTTGGGCCTGTACCTGGGCGGACTACGACAACGACGGTTTCGTCGATTTGATGATCACCCTCCCCGATGGCTTCATCCCCGGACCGACCTCCTCGAACCACCTGTTCCACAATGACGGGCCGCCCAACTGGACCTTCACCCGAGTGACCAGCGAGCCGATCACCTCGGAGATCGCACCATTCACCGTGGCGACGTGGGCGGACTACGACGACGATGGTGATCAGGATCTCTTCATCGGCAGCGGCCCGGCGAACGGCACCGTGATCCCGGACTATCTGTACCGCAACCTGTTGACCGAGACCGGAACGGCGAACTTCGAACGGATCCTGGATGCGCCGATCGGCACTGACCTGCAAGATGGCCAGGTCTGGAACTGGATCGACTACGACAACGACGGTGACCTCGATGCCTACCTGACCAACTACGCGGGGACGAGCGGTACCGGCATGGCGAATCGTCTCTATCGCCATGAGAGCGATGGCTCGTTCACCCCCATCACCGGGCAGCCGATCGTGCTCGACGCCGATCCTTCTCTCGCCTCCACCTGGGGCGACCTGGACAATGACGGCGATCTCGACTGCTTCGTGGCAACCGATGGCAGCGTGCGAGACCGGATCTACGAGAACAACAACGATGGCACCTTCACCTCGATCTTCACTACGCCGCTCTCTGGAGTGGCTTTCGCCACCCGGAGTGCGACCTTGGGCGACTACGACGACGATGGGGATCTTGATCTCTTCGTCAACGCGCCCACCATCCGTCGCTCGCTCTACCGCAATGAGACGACCGGCAACCATTGGTTGAAGGCGACGTTGGTCGGGACGGTCAGCAACCGCGCAGCGATCGGGGCGCGGGTACGGATCAAAGCGACGATCTGGGGGCAGCCGGTCTGGCAGCGCCGCGACGTCAGTGCTCAAAACCAGTTCCAGGGACAGAACGATCTGCGCCAGCATTTCGGCCTCGGGGACGCCGCGGTGATCGATTCCTTGATCGTCGATTGGCCGAGCGGACGGCAGAGCATTCTGACCGGAGTGGCCCGGGATCAACACATCACGTTGGCGGAGCCGACCAGCGCCTCTCTCGAGACCACCGAAGCGCGGCAGGTGGGGAGGCCGGTCCTGCTTGGGAGCTGGCCGGCGCCCTTCGCGGAGGGGACGCGGGTTCGGCTTCGCCTTCACTCGGACGCTCCCGCCGTGCTCGCGGTTCACGACGCGACCGGTCGGGAGCAGCGGCGGATCGTCCTGACGTCCGCCGCTGGCGATCAAGTGGTCACCTGGGACGGCCGTGACGCGCGAGGCGCCGAACTGCCGGGAGGTGTCTATTGGTTGCGGCTCGAGTCTGCAGGTAGGAGCGATCGCCTGCAGGTTGTGCGGATCCGGTAGCTCGGCCTGGGGGACAGGCTGAGCAGGGCGCCGCGCGCCGACTCCTCGAAGTGAGAGGATGCCGGCGCGCGGCGCGCTTGCGTGTACGCCCCCGCTGTCGCCCTCCTGCTCGGGCAGCTTGGGTATCCCACCGACGAGATGGAGACGCGAGCGCACCCCCCGATTCTACGAGATCCTGGGATACGCCCGGGCAAAGTCGCAGGTGGTCTTCACCCGCCGGATCCCCTGAGAGTCGTCTTCGACCCGGAGAAGTTCTCGTTTGACGCGCCTGCTACAACTGTCGTAAGATCTACTACGGTTGTAGTAAGAAGGAACGTCGGGAGGCGCGAAATGCAGCTCAGCAGCACGGAATGGAAGATCATGCATGCCCTCTGGCAGCGGTCGCCGGCGACCGCCCGAGAGATCCTGGGGGCGGTGGATGAAGAAACCCATTGGGCCTACACGACGGTGCGAACTCTCCTGGCCCGCCTGGTCGAGAAGGGGGCGGTGGCGGAGCACAAACAGGCGAACACCAGCATCTACGAGCCGATCCTCGCCCGGGAGGATGCCCGCAAGGACGCCGTGCAAAGCCTCCTGGACCGGGTTTTCGACGGTACCGCGGGCTCGTTGGTGCAGCATTTGATCCGGGAGCGGAAGCTCTCGAAGAAGGACCGCGCGGCCCTGGCCAGGATGCTCGAGGAAGACTCCGCGCGATGACTCCGATCTGGTTCCCGATCGCGCTCTCGATGGCGAGCACGCTGCTCTGGCAGGCGACGCTGCTCTTCCTGCTCGCCTTTGCGGTCGACGCCTTGGCCGGCAGATGGCTCTGGCCCAGCGTTCGTCGGGCACTCTGGGGTCTGTTCCTGATCCGCCTGCTCGTTCCGGTCGTTCCGATCCCGATGGCCCTCACCCGGGGCCCACTCTACGATTCCGCCCTCGAGCCTGCGGTCGGTGGCGCCGTCATTCCCGACTGGGCGGTCTGGGTCGGTCTGACCTGGGTGCTTCTCGGCGCAGCGCGCGCCGGGGTCCAGGAGTTTGGTCGTAGGCGACTGGTCCGCCTGACGCTCCGCTCCCGCGAGCGGACGGATTCCCGGGTCGAGGCGGCCGCGATCTGGGCCGCCGCTCAACTCGGGCTCTCCCGTGCTCCACGGGTTGCGCTGGTTCCCGGGGCGGCGAGTCCGGCTCTCTTCGGCGAGACCGTGCTGCTCCCGAACGGGATCTTGCCGAAGATGACGGACCTCGAGTTGCGACATGCTCTGCTCCACGAGTTTGCCCACTGGCGGCGCCGCGATGGACTCTGGCTCCGTCTCGCGGCGCTGCTGCAGAATCTCTATTGGTTCTTCCCGCCGGTGCACTGGGCGCGTCGTCGGATCGATGGGCTCACGGAACTCTGCTGCGATGCCACGGTCGCCGAGGTGCTCGGTGCGGAGGCCGGGCGCTACCGGCGGTCGCTGCTCGATTCCGCCTGGCGCTTCGGGGGGGCGACCCTGGCCACTCCGGCGCTGGCTGCCCTCGACGGAGGGATCGTCTCGCGATTGCGCCATCTCGAGGCGGGGTCCTGGCGTGGAATGAACCGACATCGCTGGGTAGTGCCGATGGTCTTGATCTTCGGCGCGATCTGGCTCCTTCCGGCCGGTCCGACCGCCGAATCTTGGAATGCGCGCCGCGTCCGACTCAGCTCGATTCACCAGGCACGGGAGAACTTGAAAGCGGCCGCGGCCGGAACCCACGTCCCCTGCCTCACCTTGCGCTACTCGGCCGTTCTGCTCTCCTCGGAGCGGGCGCCGTTCGCGGCCCCGGAAGAAACGAAACCATTGCCGGAAAGGAACGAGAAATGACTCGCCCGCGCTCTGCCCGCAATCTGATCGCCGCCAGCTTGATCGCCCTCGCTGTCACCATCTCGGTGGAGCACTGCCGGGCGGAAGGCCAGGAGGATTTTTCCGCCCCGATCCCCACCGCCGAGGAGATGCAGCAGATGCAGCAGCGGTGGATGGAGACCTGCGTGCCCGGGAAGTGGCACCGCCGGCTCGAGTACTTCCTGGGAAAGTGGGACACGGTTACGCAGATGCGAATGGACGGCATGACCGGCGAGGGCGGGCGGTCCAAGGGACAGGCGGAGTTCCGCTGGCTGGTCGACGGCCGTTGGCTCTGGATGGAGGGAAAGGGGGAGATGATGGGGCAGAAGCTCTCCACCTACGGCATCACCGGGTATGACAACTTCCGCCACAAGTTCGTGAGCGTCTTCGTGGACGACATCTCGACCGCGATGAATTCCGCCGCGGGCCTTCTCGATCAAGAGGGGAACACCAAGATCGAGTATGGCACCATCGACGAGCCGATGACGGGCGAGGTCGGAAAGCACGTGAAGTATGTCACTCGGATCACGGACGAGGATCACTTCGTGTTCGAGGTGCATGACCTGGGAATCGGTGAGACGAACACCCTGGTGTTCGACGTCTCCTACACCCGTCGCAAGTAGAGCGAGCCGAACCTCACCGTCCGGGCTCCCGGGTTCCGGACGGTGACGAGGCACCTCCCGCTCTGGCGGCAATCAGAAGCGGAGACGACAGGCGACGCCGACCTCCGGGTGGTCGCTGTTCGGGACGCGCCGTATCCGAGGGTGGATGCTCAGCGCCAGATTGCCCTCGTCGGCCGGGCGCCCGATCGACCGCCCGGTGTCCGATGCGGGAACCGCATGGCGAACGAACGCGCCGTAGGCCAATGCGTACCCGATCGTCGCACCGACCGAGGCCCCAAAGATGTACCCCTCGTCCTCGTCGTCGCCGGAAGAGGAGGCGAGGTAGATCCCGCCCAGGGTCAAGGCGCCTCCGGCGATGGCGGAGAGATCCATGAGAATCGCCTGGTTGGCTCGGAAGTCAGGGGCGTCGCTCAACCGATCGCCGAGGTAGGCGCCCAGCACCGAGCCGGCGATCGCTGCTCCGGCGATGCTCCGCTCGTTCTCCGTGCCCAGATTCCAGAGTCCGAGAGCCAGGCCCTGGGTGAGGATCGATGATGTGCGGAGCACCTCGCCGTCGCCCCAGGTCGGTCGCCGGATGTCGCCGGCCAGGGCCCCGGCGGCCATGCCGATGCCGGCCCCGACGAGCGGAAGGGCATACTCGAGGCTCCGATCAGGACTGCCGTCGCCCTCCCCGAGGCCAAAGGCGATGTTGGTTTCCACCGCCGCAATGGTACCCAGATCACCACCCGCCTCGATCAGATGGGCCTGCCCTGCATCCAGATCCGCGTAGCGCGCCCAGAGGTAGCCGCCGACTCCGGAGACCGCGCTCCCGATCACTCCGGCCGACGCGGCGTCTTCCCCCTCCGTCCCTGGGCCGTGCCACGTACGGTGAGTGAGCATGCCGTAGGCGATTCCCCGAGTGAGGCCGTAGGTCGAGAGATGGGCCATCCCGGGGGTGACCGGTTCGCGCAAGGTTGCGAGGTACGGAACAACGAATGAGGCGCCGGCCGCGAGCATCCCGACCGCGACCGCCGTCTTCCCGTCTGCCTCCGATCCGTAGGGCACGCCCCAGCTGTAGAAGCCCAATCCGGTGATGGTGGAGGCGGCGAGAAGCAAGGTGCGCGCCCCCCCGCTGGCCCGTTCAACCTGGTCGAGCGCCAGCCAGTCTCCGACCGCCGCGCGCAACCCAGCCGCTTCGGCGGCGCTGAGCTGCACGCGCTCTTGCCGGAGCACGGCCCCGTCGCGCCATAGGATCTGGATCAACTCCACTCCCGTGGAGTCGGCCAGTAGGCGCGCTTCTTGAAAGTGGGGGTAAAGCCCAGGCCAGAGGCCGATCGCCGCGCGCTGCTCTGCGTTGAGCTTCAGCAGACGTCCACTGACGTCGAGCGGGACCACCGTCTCGGTTGCCTCGACCGGTAGCGCCACCGTGCCGAGGCAAGTCGCGACTCCCCAGAGGGTGACCGCGGCCCTGGCGAGGCTGCGGCCCGGGCCGGCTCGCCGGGCGGTCCGCCCTGAGGCGGTCGGCCCTGAAGCAGTCGACCCTGCGCCAGTCGATGCTGAAGCAGTCGGCCCCGGCGGATCAGGAGGCATCGTAGGCCCGTTTCAGCCAGGAGATCAGTTCCGCGTCGACGTCGCTCTTCGTTTCGACCCGAACGCGGTGGGTGACCATTGCGTTGAAACTCCCCGATGCCTCCAACCTCGCAGTCACCGGCACCCCCTTGAGGTTGATCCCCACATCGACGCGGGCGGCGGTGGAGGGCTGGATCAGGCCGAACTGCTTGTTGCGCCGGAGGCTGACGTAGGTCTTCTTCGGTGAGATCTCGATGTCGCCGCCGAACTTCGTGATCTTCGCGATCAACGCATCGTAGATCGGACGCAGCCCGGCCCTGGCTCCGGCGTACTGGCTCTCGATCAACCCGTCCTTGTCCTCGACCAGCATCGCTGCCGACTCGAACACCGAGTGGGCGATCAGGTTTGCGTAGCCATGGCTGATTCCGTGTTCCGCCTTCAGGTACTTGAGCGCCTCGCCGTGCTTGGTGAACTTCTGAGCCCGCGCCAGCAGGGTCCACTGTTCCAGGGTCTTGCCGGTGTTGGTCTTCAGATTGGCGATCATCGTCTTCATCGCGTCGTCGGAACTCTTGGCCATGGTCCACTCCTCCGATCCCATCGTCCCCAGCGCGTTGCCCGGAGACGAAGATTCGCCCGACTAGCGCGCTTCGGTCTCCGCTTCGACCAGCTCCGGTGACCAGACACAGCAGAGGTTCCGATCCCCGAACGCATTGTCGATGCGTCCGACCGAAGGCCAGAACTTGTGGTCCCGGGTGGAACGCGAGGGGAACGCCGCCTGCTCGCGCGAGTACGGTCGGTCCCATGCGTCCGCGCAGACCACTTCCGCGGTGTGCGGGGCATTCCGAAGCAGATTCTGCGTCCGGTCGGCGCGCCCTTCCTCGATCTCGCGGATCTCCTCCCGAATGGCGACCATCGCGTTGCAGAAGCGGTCCAGCTCGTAGAGCGATTCGCTCTCCGTCGGCTCGATCATCAGCGTCCCCGGAACCGGGAACGACATGGTCGGGGCGTGGAAACCGTAGTCGACCAGCCGCTTGGCGATGTCGTCGATCTCCAGCCCGGCAGACTTGAGCATCCCCCGCGGGTCGATGATGCATTCGTGGGCGATCCGTCCATTCGACCCCTTGTACAACACCGGGTAGTGCTCCTTTAGGCGGGACGCGATGTAGTTCGCATTCAGGATCGCGGTCTTGGTCGCCGCGGCCAGGCCCTCTCCGCCCATCATGGCGATGTAGGCGTAGGAGATGGTCAGGATGCTCGGGCTCCCCCAGGGGGCGGCCGAAATGGCCCCGATCCCCTTCTCGCCGCCCATCGGTATCACCGGGTGGCCGGGGAGGAATGGCGCCAGGTGGCGGGCGACGCAGATCGGGCCCATCCCTGGTCCTCCCCCGCCGTGGGGGATGCAGAAGGTCTTGTGCAGGTTGAGGTGGCAGACGTCGGCCCCCAGGTCTCCCGGGCGGCAGAGGCCAACCATCGCGTTCATGTTGGCGCCGTCGAAGTAGACCTGCCCCCCGAACTCGTGCACCGTGGCGGTGATCTCCTTGATCGCCTCCTCGAACACACCGTGGGTCGAGGGATAGGTGATCATCATCGCGGCCAGTCGATCCTTGTGCTGCTCGGCCCTCCTTCGCAAGTCGGCCAGATCGACGTTGCCGTCCGCGTCGCAGGCCACCGGAACCACGGTCAGACCGGCGAGCACCGCGCTGGCCGGATTGGTGCCATGGGCGGAGGTTGGGATGAGGCAGATGTCGCGATGCCCCTGACCGCGATCTTCCTGGTACGCGCGAATGACCAGAAGCCCGGCGTACTCGCCCTGCGACCCGGCGTTCGGCTGCAGGGAACAGCCGGCGAATCCGGTGATCTCGCTCAGCCAGCCCTCCAGCCGCTTGATCATCTCCTGGTATCCGGCGGCCTGGTCGAGCGGCACGAAGGGATGGATGAAGGCGAACCCCGGGATGGTCAGCGCGCGCATCTCGGATGCGGCATTCAGCTTCATGGTGCAGGAACCGAGCGGGATCATCGAGGTGGTAAGCGAGAGATCGCGCGACTCCAGCCGCTTCATGTAGCGCTGGATTTCGGTCTCGGTGCGGTAAGAGTGGAAGACCGGTTCCTTGAGGTAGTCGCTCTTCCGCCGGACGGCGTCGGGAAAATCGGCTCGAGCCGAGCGGGCGAGCGCCCCCACGTCGAATTGCCCGGGTTTCGCTCCGAAGCACTCGAGCAGATCGGACACATCCTTCGGCCCGACCGTCTCATCGAGGGCGATCCCCAGGTCTCCGTTCTCGAACCGGCGAAGGTTGATGTTCCGCTCGAGGGCGGCCTTCATCACCTGATCGGCGTCACGCCCCACCGGCGTCACGCGCAAAGTGTCGAAGTAGTGCCGATTGCGCTGTTGCTGTCCGAGTGACTCCAGGCCCATGGCAAGCGTTTCGGTGAGGGTGGCCACGCGCCGCGCGATCCGCCGCAGCCCTTCCGGTCCGTGATACACCGCGTACATCGACGCGGTGACCGCGAGAAGCACCTGTGCGGTGCAGATGTTGCTCGTCGCTTTCTCCCGACGGATGTGCTGTTCCCGCGTCTGGAGCGCCATGCGCAGCGCCGGCTTGCCCGAACTGTCGCGCGAGATCCCGATGATCCGCCCCGGCATCTTCCGCGCGTAGGTTTCCCGTACCGCCATGAAGGCAGCGTGGGGGCCGCCGTACCCGAGCGGCACGCCGAAACGTTGCGAATTGCCGATCACGATATCGGCGCCGAATTCGCCCGGCGGTTCGAGCAGACAGAGCGCGAGGAGATCGGTCGCGACCGTGACCAGCGCTCCCGCCTTCTGGGCCTTGGCGATGAAGGGGCGGAGGTCGGGCACGGAACCGTCCGTGGCGGGGTATTGCACGAGGCAGCCGAAGGTCGGCTGGGTGAACTCGTGGGTGTCGAAGGGGCCGACCACGACATCATATCCGAGCAGCTTCGCCCGGGTGCGCACCACCGCGATCGTCTGCGGGTGGCAGTGATCGGCGACGAAGAAGGTCCTGGCCTCGGGCCGGCCTTCCACCACGCGACGGGCCAGGGTCATCGCCTCCGCCGCCGCGGTGGCCTCGTCGAGCAGCGATGCGTTGGCGACGTCCATCGCGGTGAGTTGGGTCACCGCAGTCTGGAAGTTGAGCAACGCCTCCATCCGTCCCTGCGAGATCTCCGCCTGGTACGGCGTGTACTGGGTGTACCAGCCCGGGTTCTCGAGGATGTTCCGCTGAATCACGCCCGGGGTGATGCAGTTGTGGTACCCCATCCCGATGTAGGAGCGGGCCACCTTGTTCTTCGCCGCCAGCCCCCGCATCTCCGCCAGCACTTCCCCTTCGGTCTTGGGCGCGGGCAGGTCGAGCGCGCCCGGCATGCGAATGGCGGAGGGGATGGTTTCGTCGATCAGTTGATCGAGGCTATTCACCTGTAGTGCGCGGTACATGAGCGGAAGGTCGTTCGCTCCCGGCCCGAGGTGGCGATCGAGAAAGCGGTCGCTCGGGGCCAGGCGATCATCGTGCTGGGTCGACATGAGTTCCTCTGGCTGTCTGCAGTTTGAGGCTGGTTTTCGCAGGCCAATCGGGAGAATAGCACCCGGTGCAAAGGTCGGCAACGGAAGCGGGGAGGCACTCCGCGCGGGCCCGCGCGATGGCGTCGCCTACCCCAGGAGGAGCTGCGCGAGCAGAATTTTCGCGATCGTCGCGACCGGCGAGACACTGGCGTAACCGACGTTGGGCGACTCGTCGGGGGCCGCCTCGTTCGCGAACGCCAGGCCCGCCGGCTGGGTGTGGACCCCGGAAGCCATCCCCAGGGCGATCCCCGGTGGAGCGTGAAGCCGGGAGCGGCTGCTCCAGAGCGCGAGGCCCGCAGTGGAGAAGGTGACGAGGCATCCCAGACCAAGCAGCATCAGCCCGCCGCCACTCTGGAGGGTGGTCACGAATGGCGCCCCGGCGCTCAGCCCCACCGCGGCGAGAAACAACGCCAGTCCGAGTTGCCGCAGGGTCATGCCGGCGGAGTAGGGAACCTGCCAGACGAGAGGGCCGGTCCGACCGATCGCTCCGAGGATCAGCCCGACCACCAACGGTCCACCGGCCGGCCCGAGTCGGAACTGGGCACCGCCGGGGAGCTGCACGGTGAACATCCCGAGCAGCAGCCCCAGTGCGATGCCGAGCCCGAAGGAGACGGCGTCGATCTCCCCCAGGGCGCGGTAGGAGTCGCCGAAGAAGCGGCCCATCGCGGCAAGCTGGATGCGGGGGGCGACGACGCGCACCCGGTCGCCGAGTTCGAGGACGGTTTCTCCGTCCGGCACCAGGTCGACATCTCCGCGACGCACCCGGGTCACCAGGGCGCCGAAGCGAGAAAGGGTCTTCAGTTCGGCCAGGCTTCGACCCGCGACCTGGGAATTCGAAACGAAGATCCGCCGAAAGTCGAGATCGCTCTCATCCAGCTCGACCCGCTCCTCCGAGGTCTGGCCGAGCTCCGCCGTTACCCGATCGAGCGCTTCGGGAAGACCGACCACGGTGACCAGGTCGCCCGGCTCTAGGGTGTCATGCGGATTGAGGAGCGCCCAGACTCCGGCTCGTCGTCGCCGCACGAAGCGCGCCCGGACCTGCCAGCGGTGGAGGAGGTCCTCGGCGGCGCGTCCCCGGATCTCCGATCGCGTCACCTGTACGAACCGCACATCGAGATGGCCGGAGCGCGCCAGCGCCTCCAGATCGCGCCGCCAGCGGCGCTTTGCGATCGCGAGAGCGATGATCAGCCCGAGAGCGCCCATGGGATAGGCGACCGAGTAGCCGACCACCGGAGCCAGGGTACCGGCGGGGACCCGCTCGAGGACCGCAGCGAGGGCGGGGGTGTTGGTCAGTGCCCCGCAGAAGAGGCCCGCGATCACGCCCGGTTCGATCTGCAGGAGGCGGCCGAGGAGTCCCGCCAGCACGGCGGCGACCAGCAGGAGCAGCGAGCACCAGATCGTGTCGCGCAGTCCGCGGCGTCGGAGTGAGGCGAGGAAACCCGGCCCGCTGGAGATTCCGACGGCGTAGACGAAGAGCACCAGCCCGAAGCTCCGTACGAAGTCGGGCAACACGAGGCGCCCGTCCCACGCGCCGGCGATCAGTCCGACGAATAGCACTGCGGCCACGCCGAGCTGCACTCCGCCGATCGCGATCCGTCCGGCGGCATACCCAAAGGCGAGCACGAGGAAGAGGAGGAGCAACGGCTGTCCGGCGAGAAGCTCGATCATCAGGGTCTCGGTTCAGGGCCCGACCGCGCCGCTCCGTGCGGGTGATCGTGCTGCAGGATGTGAGGGACCTCGAGGCCGTGCGCCAGCATCAGCGGCGCATCCGCGAGGACAGTCCGGGTCGGACCCGCGGCGACGATCCGTCCCTGGTCGAAGACCAGGACGCGGGGACAGAGCTCCACCACGAATTCGAGGTCGTGGGTCGCGATCAGCTTGGTCGCCGGCAGCCGCCGCAACAGGTCGCGCAGCTCGCGTCGCGCGCGGGGGTCGAGGTTGCTGGTCGGTTCGTCGAGCACGAGCAGGCGTGGGTCGCAGGCGAGAACGCCGGCCAGGCAGACGCGGCGTTTCTCGCCCTGACTGAGTCGGTGGGGCAGTCGCTCCTCGTAGCCGGTGAGGCCCACCTGGGCGAGCGCGCCGGCCACGCAGGCGGCCAGCTCCTTCCCCGTGAGCCCCGTCTGTTCGGGTCCGAAGGCGACATCGTCGAACACCGTGGGACAGAAGAGCTGATCGTCCGGATCCTGGAAGAGGAGGCCGACGTTGCGCCGGATCCAGGCGAGGTTCTGCGTGGTCACCTCTCGATCGAGCACCCGGATCGAACTGTGCTGGGACTCGCGTTCCGGGAGGATGCCGTTGAGGTGGAGTAGTAGCGTCGACTTTCCGGCACCGTTCGGGCCGATCAAGCCCACGCACTCCCCTTCTTCGACCTGGAACGAGATGCCGCGAAGCGACTCGTGCCCGCCGGTGTAGCGGTGAACGAGATTGCTCACCTCGAGAGCGATCATGTACGCCACCCGCGGGCGCACATCGCATGGTAGATCCGCTCGGCCCGCTCGCTCGAGCGGATGAAGAGCCGGGCCGCGACGGCGGCGAGATCACTCCAAGCTCGCCTTCGCCCGCGCACCAGCGTGCGGCTGGCGCGGGCGCGACGCATCCGCTCGGTTTCGTCGCCGAGCACCGCGATGTAACGGTGCATCAGAGCGAGGGTCATGACCATGATGCCCGGCAGGCGGAGCCTGCGCAGCGCTCGGAGGAGATCACCGAAGCGCGTGGTCGATACGAGCAGGATCATGGCCAGGACGGAGAGGCTGCTCTTGATCACCATGGAGAGGAAGATCGCCACGCCGCCCGGTTGCAGCAACGAGAGCAGGGCCACTGAGACCACGAACGGTTCGACGCTGACCAGCTTCCGGATCAAGTGTCCGGGGGAGATGCGGGCCACCGCCGCAACCAGGGTGATCGTAAGCAGGGCCGCGGCGGGCAAGATCGGGTTTCTGCTCGGGCTTGATACCACCACACCGATGAACAGCAGCGTCAGGAGGAGCTTGCCCAGCGCGGGCGCCTGATGAACCGGACTCGCCGGGTCGCCCCGACGCTCGAGCAGCTCGAGTCGCACGGATCAGACGCTGTCGCGGGCGGATCTGCTGCCGGAGCGGGGAGTCAGCATGCGCGCGAGCAGGTACGCGAAGGCGAAAGCCACGGCGGCCCCCGCCAGGCCGGCGATCACGGTGGAGAGAGCACTCCAGTTGGCTCCAGGGATCAGATAGTCGGGGAAGGGCGAGTTGTGGAGCGGCGTGGTGGCGGCCCGATCCGCGAATCCGAGTCGCTCCGCCACTCGCTCCAGACCGTCGGGCAGCGGCGAGGCAAAGGGGGCGACGAAGGCCGCCAGCCCGCAAGCGACCGCGAGGCCGTACCCGATCGCACGACGCGTGTCATCGGCGCCGGCGCGTTCCGACTCGCCTTCGGGGAGCAGCTCGGGCCGCGTGCGCGCCACGGCGGCCAGCACCAGCGCGGTGATCAGTGCCTCTCCGAAACCGATCACCATGTGGACCGAGACCATGGCGGGAAGGGTGATGCGCCACGGGGCTGCACCCGAGAGCGCGAGGAGCGCGGCACAGGAAATCGAAGCGAAGACGACCGAGCACCAAGCGGCGAAGGCGGTGGCGAGGAGCCGTCCGCGTAGACCGGGCAGCAATCGGCGGGTCAAGGCGTGGATGGCGTACCCCAGGGTCGGGGCCACGATGGCGAGATTCCAGATGTTCGCCCCCAGCGCGAGCAATCCGCCGTCGGCGAAGAGCAGGCATTGCAGGATCAACACGCAACTCATCACCACCACCGCGACTTCCGGTCCGAGCACCACCGCGGCGAGCACGCCTCCGATCAGGTGTCCGGAGGTGCCGCCGAGAACGGGGAAGTTGAGCATCTGGGCGACGAAGATGAAGGCTGCGGCCAGCCCGATCATCGGTTCCCGGCGCACTGGCGGATGAGTCCGGATCCGGCGGAGCGCGGCCGCGAGTCCGGTCGCGGAGAGTGCTCCCGCCACGGCTGTGGTCTTGAGATCGAGAAAACCATCTGGGATGTGCATCACTGTCCCCGGTGCGTGCCGCCGCTCAACTTGTTCGGGGAAAGCTACACCACCCCGCGTTTCCCGGCCACGACGAAGCCGTGCGGGATCTCCTCCTGTCGCAGCGGCCCGTCGGTTCATCCCGGCAACCCGACAGCTCGTCCCTCATCGCTTGGACCACCGCGCGTCCTGGTGGATCCTTCGCTCAGCTTCACCTGGGGGGGGAGGAGCGGGCTGCGGGTGAGCGTCCCATAAGGCGCGGCAATGGGGACGACACTTCGACGCTCCGAACCCCGCGGGTGAGGTCATCGGGCAAGCGGTTCGCCCGGACTGCGGCATCGCCTGTTTCGGTGAGTTGCTCCTGGATTGGTGAACGGACCACTCTATTGTCTCCCTCGATAGGGATGACCACTCGAAGAGTGCGCAGCGGGGCGGCGGGCAAGTTGTTCGAACGAACAGTGCAGCAAGTGGGGAGTTAACCACCCCCTCGGCATTCCTCCTGGCTGTACCTGGTGCCCGCCGCGTCGCGCGCCTCGCTTCAATAGTCTCGCGATCGCGAGACCACGAGGTCACGCCCCCATCTCCGCCCGGGGATTCGTCCGCTGCTCGTTCGCCTCTCAGCTCAGCTCAACTTGGTGCGGAGCGAGTTTGGCCGGATGTAACGTACTGTGACCATTTACGTTGTAGAACTCCGCGCCGGAGCATTGGCGACCGGGTCAGTCGAGCAGGTCTGCCGGGATGTTCCCCCCATTCGCGGCCAGCTTCTGCAACACGGTCTTGTGCAGCCAGATGTTCATCTGGGCCGAGTCCGCCATCTTCTCCGCCGGGCAACCCAACTCCAGCGCGAGTTCCTTCCGCGCCCCGAAGCTGCTCTCCAGGCCGAGGAGCTTCAGGAGATCGACGATCGACACCTTCCAGTTGAGCTTCTCCGGATGTTTCGCCGCCGAAGCTTCGAGCTGAGCGACGACATCGACCACTGCGATTGGGCTGGGCGCCGAGGGCATTTCCATCGGGGCGGGGGTCGGGTTTGGACTTGGCAAGGAGTACTCGTTCGATGCCGCATCCGCGCCCGCGCCGGATTGGTTCTCCGGCTTCCGCAGGCCCAGTTTCTCCAGGATCTTCCCAAAGAGGCTCATGGCAGTTCCTTTCGTGGTGCGCGGTGGTCGATTCCATCAGCTACTCGCAACACCCTACCCTCCCGTCGATCGAGCGTCGAGTGCGGGAGTTCCGGGAGAGCCTGCCTGCTGGACAGGATCAAAGCACCCCGCGCCGCTCCTGATCCTTCTCCATCGACCGGAAGAGGGCCCCGAAGTTTCCCTCGCCGAAGGAGAAGTGGTTCTTCCGTTGAATCAGTTCGATGAAGATCGGTCCGACGATCTCACGGGTGAAGATCTGCAGCAGGTACCCCTCCTCGTCTCCGTCGACCAGCACGCGATGCTTCCGGATCCGCTCCCGATCCTCGGTCACGTTCGGCACCCGGTCGAACACCGTCTCGTAGTATTCGTCGTCGATGTCGAGGGTCTCGATCCCGCTTCCCTCGAGTCGGTCGAGGCTCGCCAATAGATCGTGGGTCAGAAATGCCAGGTGCTGGATGCCGGGACCGCGGTACTTGCGGAGATACTCCTCGATCTGCGACTTGTCCTCGTTCCCCTCGTTGATCGGAATGCAGAAGCTGCCATCGGGGGAGCGGAGCGCATAGGAGCGCAGTCCGGTCTTCGCTCCCCGGATGTCAAAGTAGCGCACTTCGGTGAATCCGAAGACGTTCTTGTAGAAATCCGACCAGGTCTGCATCGTTCCCTTGTATACGTTGTTGGTCAGGTGGTCGATGCCGACGAACCCTTTTTCGTGGGTGATCACCGGAGAGGAGAGTTCGACCAGGTTCTCCCGATAGGTCGCGCCGTCGATCAGGTGGATGAGCGAATCCCCGATGCCGTAGATCGCCGGCACCCCGGGGAACGGGGTTGGACCTTCGTAGACCCGGGCTCCACGCCGGCGCGCCTCGGCGAGTGCGACCTGGGCATTCTCCACTCGCCAACCCATCGAAGAGATCGCCGGCCCGTGTTCACCGGCAAACCCCATGGCGAAGCTCTTGGGATCGCGGTTCAGCAGGAAGCGGATGTCGTGCTGGCGGTAGAGGAGAATGTCCTCGCTCCGGTGGCGCTCCAGTCGGGAGAATCCGAAGGACAGGAACAGGCGATCGAGCGCTCCGGGATCCGGACTGGCGAACTCCACGAACTCGATTCCCCGCAGTCCGCAGGGATTGGTCTCCGACCTCTGGGCGCCCGGCGACAGGTTCGCGTTCTGGGCGGTCTCGGTGCTCATCGGACCTCCTCATGCTCGGGTTGGGAGTAGCGGACCGCGGCATCCGGCGCTTCCGGAGCATTCGCGCTCGAGCGGGAACGCATCCCGCCCATCCAGCTCCTCCAGTAATCGTCGACTTCGGCGGCGTAGGCCTCCGGGCAGACCTCGAGCGGGCTCTGGGTGTCGATCATCACCGCCTGCTCCTCCGTCCGTTCCTTTGTCTTCGATGCGGCAACCGCCTGCGGTTGCGGGCCGTGGTGCAATCCTTGGGGGTGGAAGGTGACCATCCCCGGCCCCACTCCGGCGCGACTGAAGAACTCGCCCGCGTGGTAGAACAACACCTCGTCGTAGTCGATGTTCGCGTGGTAGAACGGCACGCGCAGGGCATTCGGGTCGCCGGTCTCGAGGCCGCGGGGAAGGAACGAGACGATCACCACCCGATCCGCCACGAACGTCGCGTGGGCGGTCGGGGGCAGGTGGTACCGCTCACTCAGGATCGGGCGGATGTCGGCCACGTTCAGTTGCCAGACGGTCAGATCGCCCTTCCAGCCGACCACATTCATCGGGTCGAACGGATAGAAGATCGAGGTGAGCCGCGATTGTCGCTGAACGCGCACTTCCCATTCGCCGTTCCTCGGGGCCAAGAGGGAGGCACCCAGTTCGGCCGCGGGGCATTCCGGCGTCGGTACGTTGATCACCGCGGGATCGAACAGCGCGTGCTGACCGAGGATCCCCTTCTCCGGGAGGCGTACCTCGCCCGCGGTTTCGATGATCAGCAAGCGCGTCTCCTGCTCCGGGCTGATGCGATACATCGTGCCGCGAGGAATCACCAGGTAGTCGCCGACCCGATAGGCGAGAGGACCAAAGTCGGTCTCGAGCACGCCTCGCCCGCGATGGACGAACAACACTTCATCGCCGTCGCCGTTGCGGAAGTAGTACGGCATCGCCTCCAGCAGGGTGGCGAAGCGGAGCACGCAATCCGCGTTGCGGAGGAACGGGGTGCGAGAACTCGTGTAGTCGCCCCCGAGGCCCGGCAGTCGCTCCAGCGTGAAGGCCAGCGGTCGCAGATAGCCCTCGATCCGGCTCCAGTTGACCAGCGGCGCAGTGCGATAGATGTGAGCATAGCGCCCGAAGAACCCGCCCCGGGCGTACTCCTCTTCTACCGTGCCCTCGGGGATATCGACGTGCGCCTGGCGGGTGATCCGGCCTCGGGTGAAGAGCATGCATCCTCCGTTCGTGTCTGGCCCGCGCACCCCTCCGGACGACCCGGACGGCGGAACCAGCCGAGAAACGGTAGATCGCGGCTTTGTTGGATCAAATTTCAATAAATTGCTACTATCGTTCGAATTGGTTGAACGACATCGAATCGGCTCCGGGTCGATGCCGTGCCCTCTAACCGACTTGCGTGATGTAATTTACGTGTCTCGAGTGGTCGTGTCCGCCACGACGAGGAGGCGAGGTTGCTTGAAAGCGCGGTGACGAGGTGGCGCTGACCCTGGACCAGCTTCGCGTCCTGGACGCCATCGCGCGAACCGGCGGGTTCGCGGCCGCGGGCCGCGAGTTGTTCCGCACCACCTCGGCGGTGAGCTACACCGTCGGCCAGCTCGAGCGTCGACTCGGCGTCCTGCTGTTCGAGCGGGAGGGGCGCCGGGTCGAGCTGACCAACGCCGGTCTTCTCCTGCTGGACGAAGCGCGCAAGGTGCTCGAGACGGCGGCCCGCTTCGAGAAGATCGGGGAGCAACTTCGCGAGGGGTGGGAACCGGAGCTAAGGATCGTTCTCGACGGCATCTTCCCTCAAGCCCCGATCCTGAAGGCGCTCGACCGATTTGCTCGGCGACGCGTCCCGACCCGGGTGCAGGTCTCGGTCGGGTTCCTCTCCGATGTCCTGCGCATCTTCGCCCAGGAAGGGGCCGATCTCGCCCTCAGCCTCGATCTCGAGAGCGAAGCCGGACTGCGCCTGAGTGAACTCCCCCCGATCGAGATGCTCCTCCTTTCGCACAAGAATCATCCGATCCAGAGGTATCCGAAGCCGCTGCCGCTCGAACGACTCCGCGAGCATGTCGAGGTCGTGGTGGTCCGTCCCGACAATCTGCCGCGCCGACCGCCCGGGCAGCTCTTCTTCGGCGCGAGCCAGGTTTTCCAGATGCCCGACTTTCACGCCAAGCGCGACGCGCTCCTCCAGGGCATCGGGTTCGGCTGGCTGCCTCGCCATCTGGCCGAGCCGGCAATCCGCCGAGGGACGTTGCGTCCCCTCGGGTACCAGCACGGGGATCGCCATCTGTTCCACCCGAGACTGGTGCGTCGCGATGGGGCTGCCGGACCTGCCCTGGCCCTCCTGCTCGATCTTCTGGCGGCGGAACTTCCGCTTCCGGAGCTGCCGGCCTAGAGTGCCGACCGGTCGCGCAGCTGGTCGCGCAGGGCCTGCTTGCGATCCGCGTCGGCCCAGGAGGCGTCGATCGCGTTCTCGATCAGGGTGAGAATCTCCGCGCGGGAGAAGGAGAAGGTCGTCTGGAGGAGTCGATACTCCGCCGCGAGTGAGTTGCCGAACATTCCCGGGTCATCCGTGTTGACCGTGACGCGCAGGCCGCGATCGAAATAGCGGCGGATCGGGTGCGTTTCGATGGCCGGGATGGTGCCGGTCCTCAGGTTGGAGAGCGGGCACATCTCGATCGGTAGTCCGGTGGCCGCGAGGTGATCCAGCAGTTTCGGATCTTCCTCCGCCCGCGTTCCGTGACCGATGCGATCGACCTCGAGCGCCCGGATCGCCCCCCAGATGCTCTCCGCGCCGGCGGCCTCTCCGGCATGAGCCGAGGTGCGGAAACCGAGCCGGCGCGCCTCGGCGTAGGTGTCGCGGTACAGTTCCGGCGGATAGCGGTGCTCGGATCCGCCGATCCCGATGCCGATCACTCCCTGATCACGCACCTCGGCGGTCTCGCGGAGCGTGCGCTCGGCTCGCTCCACTCCGTAGTCCCGAACCAGGTCGACGACCAGAGCGATCTCAACTTCTGGAACCTGATCGAGCCCGGCGCGCGCCGCGCGGAGCAGCGGCTGCGTTTCGAGTCCATGGGAGAGGGCGAAGTCGGGCGGGGAGCAGAACACCTCGGCATAGACGATGTTCTGCCGCGCGAGATCCTCCGCCACCGCGCGTGCGATCCAGGTGAAATCCTCGTACTCGCGCAGAAAGCCGTTCTTCCAGACCCAGCCGTCGAGGAACTCGCGAAAGGTGCGGAACTGGAGCCGGTCTGCGATCGCCTCGGCTGACGGAACCGCGGGATCGCCCCCGTACTTCTGGATCAACGGCCAGAGGGCAGGAGGCGGGATCGCTCCTTCGAGATGTAGGTGCAACTCGACCTTTGGGAGTTGTTCGATCCAGTGCGCGCTCATCGCCGACCATGCTCGCCCGGGCCGCGATCGGGAGTCAACCCCGTGCGGCGGGTCCTTGTCCGGGGTCACGCCTGATCCTCACGGTTCAGGACCAGGCCCTGAGCCGTTCCGCCGGTCTTGTCTCGTGAGGCATCACCGATTCGGCTATTCTGCCCGCCGGACGAAAGGAGACCCCATGCCCAAGAAGAAGCCTGTGACCGCGGAGGACATCTATCGCCTCCAGCTGCCGGGAACCCTCCGCCTCTCGCCGAAGGGGGATCGGCTGGTCGTTGCGGTCGGGCGCGCCGACAAGGAGAAGCTCGCGAACCTCGCCTCGCTCTGGTTGATCGATCTCCGGCCGGACGGTGCAGCGCCGCGGCAGTTCACGCAGGGAAAGTGGGGGGACGGATCACCGCGCTGGTCTCCCGACGGCAAGAGCGTCGCGTTCGTTTCCAACCGCAGCGGCAAGGCAGAACTCTGGGTGATCCCCGCCGATGGGGGGGAGGCCCGGCAATTGACCAAGCTGGAGGGAGGCATCTCGGACTTCGAGTGGCACCCCAAGGGACGGAGCCTGGTCGTTGCCTTCACCGCTCAGGATCCCGACGCCAAGGACCGCGAAGCCCGACGGAAGAAAGGGGAGGCGGGCACCGAGTCGCCCCGGGTCCGCGAAATCTCGCGCCTGTTCTACAAGCTGGACGGCGCCGGCTTCCTCCCCTCGACTCGCACCCACCTCTGGCTGATCGATGCCGAGACCGGCAAGGCCAAGCAGCTCACGGAGGATGACCACTTCGACGAGGGGGAACCCCGCTTCTCACCCGACGGCAAGTGGGTCTACTTCGCTTCGAACCGGATGCCCGATCCGGATGCCGAACTCCAGCGGATCGACCTGTGGCGCGTTCCCACGAAGGGGGGACGCATCGAGAAGGTGAAGACCTTCGATGGGCCGTCCTCGAGCCATTCCCTCAGCCCGGACGGGCGGTGGATTGCCTTCCTCGGCAAGCGCTCCGCCGCCGAGCCCTGGAACATGCGGCACGACAAGCTCTGGCTGGTGCCGAGCGAGGGCGGGAAGCCGATCGACCTGACCGAGCGCCTCGATCGAAGTATCGGCAACTCCACCATCAGCGACACCGGCGGCGTGGGGGCGACCTCCCCGCCGATCTGGAGCCCGGACTCGAAGTGGGTCTACTTCCAGGTCACGAACGAAGGGAGTACCGAGGTCTGGCGCGTCGCTATCAAGGAACGGAAGCCGGAGCCGGTGGTGGATGCCCCCGGACTGGTCACCGACTTCGCGCTCGATCTCGAGGGCGGCTGGGTGCACACCTCATTCAACTCGCTGACCAACCCGGGCGAGGTGATCAGCTTCCCGATCCGGAGTGGAAAGAAGGACGCGCGCGAGAAGATCGAGCGGACCCGCTTCAACCAGGAGTACCTCTCGGAGCGGGTACTCTCCCGGCCGGAGGAGTACTGGCTGGAGGGAGGTTCGCGGAACAAGCTTCAGGGATGGGTGCTGAACCCTCCCGGGTACAACCCGAAGCGCAAGTACCCCGGGATTCTCTACATCCACGGCGGACCGGCCACGCAGTACGGGCGGGCGTTCTTTCACGAGTTCCAGGTACTGGCGGCCAGCGGCTATGTCGTGCTCTACAGCAATCCCCGCGGCGGCACCGGCTACAGCGAGAAGCACCTGAACGCGATCGTGAACCGCTGGGGAACCTACGACTACGACGATCTGATGACCTTTACCGACTTCGCCCTCAAGAAGGCAGGGCACCTCGACCGCAAACGCCTCTGCGTGGCGGGTGGTTCTTACGGCGGCTTCATGACCAACTGGATCATCGGACACACCGACCGCTTCGCCTGCGCCATGACCCAGCGATCGATCTCGAATCTCTTGAGCTTCGTCGGATCGAGTGACTTCGGTTACTTCTGGCCGCGGGAGTTCGGTAGCGCCGGACCGTGGGAAGATCCGAAGCACTACCTGGCGATGTCGCCGCTCACCTACCTGAGCAAGATGAAGACCCCGACCTTGATCGAGCATCAGGAGGAAGACCACCGCTGCCCGGTCGAGCAGGCCGAGCAGCTCTGGGCGGCGCTCAAGTCGAAGGGAGTGCCCTGCGAGTTCGTCCGCTATCCGGGGGAGCCGCACGGCATGTCCCGCAACGGCCGCCCCGATCGACGGATCGATCGGTTGGAGCGCAACCTGCGCTGGATGAAGCGCTGGCTCAAGAAGTAGCTCTCGGCCACCACGCGCCGGACTGCAGCCGGCGCGTGGTGGTCGGATCGCACCTGCTTGCCGCCCCTGGCCGCCGGGCTGTTCCTGCGCTACAGTCGCCGCGTGTCGAAGCGCATCCTCCCATCCATCCGGCCGGCGCTGCTGGCGCTTCTCATCGCCCTGGCCGGCTCTTGCGTGCGCAAGGACCCGGAGCCGTACTATCCCGACCGCCCCTTCGTCGGACCGGACGGTCGCCGGCCGCCGGAGGAGCGGGTGGTCAGCGGGTTTCCCGAGCGGATCCTGATCGATACCGGGGCGGAGCGGCTGGCGCGGGGTGAGGTCTCTCCTCCCGAGCTCCTGAGCGAGATCGATTTCTGCATCCGCCGGGTTCGACAGCAGGCGCTGCTGCCGCGCACCGCCGCGCGCATCGCGGCGCTCGAGGCGGAGATCGACTCGATCCGCGCGCAGGTCGACCGGCTCGAGATCTCGGGTCGCGACGTGATGCGGCAACGATTCGAGCGTTCCACCCCGGAAGAGTCGGAGCAGTTTCGTCGGGCGGCGGCGCTCTACCAGCGCTGGGGTCTGGCCTCGATGCGCGACGGCCGGGTGGAGGAGCGGATCGCCGGGGCCGAACGGATCGAGCGGGCCGCCGAGTGGGATCCGAGCAACGTGGTTCCGGTTCTCCTGCTCGCCACCTACGAAGATGCGGTTGGCTTCCGCTCCAATGCCCTCGCCCGCCTCGATCGGTACACGCATGATCGCGGGGCCAGCGATCTGGTCGACCTGGCGCGCATGCGCAAGCGGGAACGGGCCTGGAAGATCGAAGGGGATCCTCTCTCGCTCGTGGCGGCCAAGGAGGTGGCGGGGGAGGTCGCGCGCAGGCAAGGGGGGTGGTCGGAAGCTTCGCCCTGGCTCCTGATGGAACGAGCGCGGCTCTTCTACCTTGCCGATTCGATGGCCCAGGCCGCCTCTTCGGCCGAACAGGCATTGACCCGGATCCGCGGCGGCGCCGGCGACCCGATGGCCGAAGTCGAGGCGCATCTGATGCTCGGCTTGACCGGCACGCGTGAGCTAGCGTTCCGTGAGGCCTCCGAGCACCTCGACTTCGCGCTGCGCGCCGCGATGAAGCGCCCGGCGACCGGTGAGCTGGCTGCGTGGCTCACCGTGCCCTGGGATCAGTGGAGTCAAGAGGAACGCCGCGCCTTCGATCGTGATCCCGACCGCGCCGGCCGCATCGAGCGCTTCTGGCCCCAGACCGATCCGATCTGGGCCACCCCGCGCGTGTTCGAGAATCGGGTCGAGTATCGGCGGCGCGTGGCCGAGGCCTGGTTTGCCTTCTCCGATCTGGATCCGTCCACGCCCGGACCGCTGACCGATCCGGGACGTGCCTTCCTCCGGTTCGGAGTGCCGACCGAGTGGAAGCGGCACGGCCAGCGCCCCCTTCGAGGTTCCTCCCGGCGTGATCTCGATTTCAGCGTCTACCAGACCTGGGAGTTCGTCTATCAACTGCTCGGTGATCGCTCGCGCCCGATCGAAGGGAGGCGTCTCTCCGCGGACGGGCTGCGCACCGAGCAGAGCATCTTCTTCCAGGAGGCCCCTGGCACCGCGCGCTTCTCCTGTCCCGACAGCCTGACCCCGCCCGAGTGGCCCCCAACGATCTACAACTTCGATTTCCTCGGTCGCGGCTACCACTACAACGCGTCCAGCGCGCGGTTTCGCGACCCGTCGGGCGGGACCCGACTCTGGCTCTCCTTCGACACCATCCTGCCGGACTACGCGCTTCGCTACCCACTGCAGGGCGTCCGGTTCGAGGGGGGGGCATCGATCGACCTTACCCTCTACCGGGAGCAGCGTGACCCGCGCCGCGAGACCGGACGCGGGTCCTCCTCCGTCGCGCCGGAGTCGACCGAGGTGGTGCGTCGGGATGGGCGCCGGATCTGGGTCTCCGGGCCCTCGCGCGGGCTGGCCCTCTCGAGCGAGTCGACGTTCGAGCGGACCTGGAACTTCAAGCGACGCGCCGGTCTCGTATCCCTGGAGCACCTCGCGCCCGGCAGGGTCCGACTCGCCTCGCTGTTCAGCCTGCGGCAGACCGATGGAAGGATCATCGGCCTGGGGGTCGACAACGGCGACACGCTGATGCTCCGCGGGTTCGAGTCGGAGAGGGTCGACGCCTCCGACCTGCTCCTCCTGACCGCGCTGCCGGTTGACCTGCCGGAGGAGAGTGAACGGACGCTGACCCCGAGTATCGTGGCCTATGGAGCCGGGCTCGACGAGTTAGCGGTGACACCCCGTGCCAGTCGTCTCTTCCTGAACGGCGAGCCGATCGCCTACTACTTCGAGGTGTACAACCTCGACATCTCCGGGCGTGACAGCCCAGGCGTCGAGTTCTCGAACGCCCTCGAGCGGATCGACGAGGACGGGGGGGTGGAGTACCGAGTCGGCGTGCGGGGTGCGGCGTCTCGTTTGGAGAGACCTCGGGTCACGCAGTGGAACATCGCCCGTTCGCTGGGATTCGGCGATCTGGCTCCCGGTGTCTACCGGCTGGTGGTCGAGGTCGGAACCGGTGGGCGGGAGACCGTGCTCCGGCGCGCGGCCTACTTCCGCGTCGTCGAGCCGGAAGACCTCGTGGCGCTCTACCGCTGGCGCGAGCTCCCTCGGCCCTGACCACCGGACCACGGAACGTGGCCCGGTGACCCTTCCCGCTCACCGCTCTCCCCTCGACCCGTGCGCAGCGCTCACCGCACCCCCACCGGCCGGTTCAGCGGCTTCAAGTACCGCGCGATGTGCGGCGATTCGTACGGCCCCCCCTTGAAGAACATCCCACCCACGATCAGCTCGTCGCCGTTGACCGCCAACGCTCGCCCCGCCAGCACTCCGGAGATCGCGCCGGTCAGTCCCGACCCCATCGGCTGCCACTCATTCCCATCCCAGCGGGCGATGTTGCTGCACTCTCTTCCTCCCGCCTCGGTGAAGCTGCCGGTGATGACCAGATTTCCCTGGTACTCCGCCGCGGCGTAGACCACTCCGTTGGTCCCGCTCCCCAGGGCCTGCCAGGTCACTCCGTTCCAGAGGGCAACGTCATTGGCCGCGATGTTCCCCGCCTGGGAGAAGTCACCCACCACGACGAGCTTGTCCTGGTAGGTGGCGAAGTTCATCACATACTCGTCGTTGATCACGCCGATTCCGCCGCCCACCGAGACCCAGTTCGACCCGCTCCACTGGGCGATTCCTTCGAGCCCTTCGCTGAAGTAGTACCCGCCGGCGAAGAGCTGGTTGTTCCAGACGTAGAGTGCATTGGTCAGGTTCGGAAGGCCGTCGCCCATGGGGGAGAAGCCCGCGCCCGGGAGCCAACGTGCCACGCCTCGTAGCGGTCCGCTCACGCTGTCGGAGTCGAACGCGCCCCCGAAGACGAGCCCCCCCTCCCATCGAGTCACCGCGCTCACGTAGTTGTTGAGCCCGGAGTCGACCGCAATCCAGCTTCCGCCCGAGAACCGGGAGATCCAGCCAAGGGTGTCGAACTGTCCCACGGCGAGAATGCTCCCCTGGAACAGGGTCGCGTCCTCGACCTGGGCAGGGAGGCCGAAGTCATAGGGATGCCATGTGCTCCCGTTCCACCCCGCGACACTCTTGTAGCCGCCACCCACGAGATTCTCGAACCCCCCGGAAACGACCAGCTCGCCGTTGATCCAGTTCAGATCCAGCACCAGACCCTCGATCGGGTTGCTTCCGAAGGTGGTGGTCCAGTGGGAGTCGGGGTTCACTCCCTGACCGACGACCTGGACCGGAGTTGCGCACTCCGTCCCGAGATCAATCTGGCAATCGCGGAAGCCGACCTCGGTGGGCGCGAAGCGTACGTAGACCGTGTGGATCGCGCCCGCGGCGAGGCTGTACGGACCGTCGCCCGAGACGATGGTGAATCCACTCAACGCACAACCTTCGTTCGGGCTGACCGTGCCGCTCAGGGTTCCTCCCCCGGCATTCTGAATCGTGAACGAGAGCATCTCCGATGTGCCGGCGTCCACCCCCAGGAAGTCGAGGGTGCCCGTGCTGACCTGGCAGAGCGGGGGAGGGGTTCCGACTCCGGTGACGGGGAGAGCACCGCACGCCGATCCCGCCTCGACCAGGCAGCCAAACTCGCCGCTGGTTGGAGGGGTGAAGGCGATGACCACGTCCTTTCCTTGATTACCGGGCAGGGAGAAGGGACCACCACCGCTCACGAGTTCGAATGCGCTGCTGCAATTGGCCAGGGCCACATCGCCGGTCAGAAGGCCGGTGCCGCGATTGATGATGGTGAAGAGTCGCTCCACCCGCGTTCCCGCCTGGACCGGACCGAAATCCAGCACCGCGGGGTCCAGCTCACAGATTGGGCCCGGAGCACCGGTACCGACGATCACCCAGCCATCTTCACACCCGATATCCAGCTCGCAGATGTATTTCTGGATCTGGGTGGGATCGAAGGACACGCTGAAGGCGTGCGTCTCTCCGTTCGCCAGACTGTACGGACCGAGACCGCTGGTGATGGTGAATCCCGGGCAGGCGGTTTGAGCCAGTGTCCCCTCCAGCCGGCTCCCTCCCCGGTTGATGATCGCGAGTTCGGTCGAGGCCGCATCTCCGATCGTCACCTCACCAAAGTCCCAGAAGCCGGGCACGAGCTCGCAGGACGGCGGCTCATCTCCTGTGCCGGCAAGTGGCACCGGGGAGCAGTTGATGCCTGCCAACAGGCTGCACGAATGGTTCCCGATCGTCGTCGGGCTGAACCGCACGGTGATGCTGTGGAACTCGCCCGGCGCGAGCGAGTAGGGCGCGCCGCCCCCCGTGATGGCGAAATCGAGGCAATTGGACTCGAGCTGAGCCTGCCCGTTCAGTACTCCGTCGCCGATGTTCTCGATCTGGATCGAGGCCGATGCCGATGCTCCGAGCGGGACCACATCGAAGTCGAGCGAGAGCGGAGTGATCTCGCAGGCTCCGCTGGGATCGACGGTGCGGGCAGTCGCTTCGTTCGAAGGCTCGGAGAGATCGGTGCCGGCTCGCGCGCGGAGGCGGTAGGTGTAGTCGGTGCTCGGGGCGAGGCCGGTGACGTCATGCGTACGCACCGCTCCGGGAGTCGTGCTCACTGGGGTCCATTCACCACTCGTGGCCCGACTCTCGATCACGAACAGGTCGGGATCCGGCGCGGTGTACTCCCAGCTCAGACGGATCACCGAAACCGAGAGCGGCGTTGCGACCAGGTTCGCCGGAGGTCGCACGCCGCTCCGGACGACGATGTCGTTCGACGGATCGGAGTTTCCCGCCGTACCCCGGGCGAACACCCGATAGCGGTAGAGCGTGCGATCGATCAACTGCTCATCAGTGAACCGACCCGTCCCCTCGATCGCCCCCTGGAGCGCGAAGCGCACGACGAAGTTAGGATCATCGGGATCGATCCGCTCGACCAGGTAGCCGAATTCGTTGTCCGCGTTGTCGGTCCACTCGAGCGAAATCGTTGAGGGCGTGACCGAGATCGAACGCAGGCCGGTCGGCGCGGCCGGCACCGCGTTCAGGGTGGTCGCGCTTCCTAGGTTGGAGAGGACCGAGAGATTTCCGGCGTCGTCCCGCACCTTGAGAGCGAAGAAGTAGGAGGTCAGCCGCGAAAGCCCCGTGACCTCGAATGATTCCGCGGTACCGGATTCCGCCGGTTCCGGGGTGCCGGAGGCCTGCGTGGCCGCGGCGAAGTTCGATTCGGTGATCACGTTCGTGGAGTACCGGAGATCGTACGACGCCGCGCGGCCAACCGCGCCGTCGTCGCCGCTGGCCGACCATTCGAGCCTGACGCTGGCGGCGCTCGACGGCTGCGCGACCAGAGTCGTGACCGTGGAAGGCGCGGTCAGATCCGGCACGAAGCCGGTCACGACATTGGAGGGCGGGCTGGCGTTCCCCGACTCGTCTCGAACCACCAGGGCCAGGAACACCGTCGCCTGGCGAGGCAGTCCGGACAGCGTGGCGTTCTGGATCGTCCCCGACGCGGTCGGGAGTGGCGCGCCTATGGCCGGCGTTGCGAAGGAGAAGTTCGCCGCGGTGATCTCGGTCAGGCTGAAGCGCAGATCATTTAGCGAGGCGGTGCCGACCGTTCCGTCGTCGCCGCTCGCCGTCCAGCGCAGGTCGATCTCGCCGTCGCGAATCGCGGTGATCGTGAGATCGGTGACGGCCGCCGGGGACGACAGATCGGCGAGGGGCGGCGTGGTCACCGCCACGACGTTCGAGAGCTCCGACCAGTTCGGTACCTCATCGCGCGTCTTGAGGGCGAAGTAGTAGGTCGTCTCGGGCAACAGCCCGTTCAGCACCAGACGGTCGAGTCGCCCGGCGGGACTAGGGGTTGGCACCCCCAGCACCACGGTCGCGAGATCGAAGTTCGAACCGTCGATCGGGGCGAACGAAGACCTGAAGTCATACGCCGTCGCCTGACCTGTCTGATCGTCATCGCCCGGCGCACTCCAGGCGAGGGTGAGTGTCTCCGGGGAGAGCGACTCGACCGCCAGATCGGAGACGGCGGCGGGGGCGACATTTCCCGGCAAGCTGATGGCCACCGAGTCACTGAAGGCGGAGCTCACGCTGTCCGCCAGTTCCGCGGACACGCGGTAGGCGATCGCCTCCGCACCGGCGGCGCGCACCCCAAGGATCTCGACCTCGTGCGCCACGTCCGAGGTCACGACATCCCGAGCCAATCCTCCAGCCGGGGTCTCCCGCACGCGGTAACGGAGCGCCGCGGGAATCGGGGTCCAGCGGACGATGAAGCGGGTCGTTCCGTCTCGCTCGATGCGCGGAGTCGGGACGATCTTCCGCACCACCACTTCGGCGTCGTGGCTCGAACCCTCCGTGACGCCGGAGAGCGCGGTCGTTCCGAAGTAGAGCGTGCCGCGTTCGGTCTCCTCCCCCTGGCTGCC
Organism: Candidatus Eiseniibacteriota bacterium; assembly: GCA_016712505.1. Taxonomy (GTDB): domain Bacteria; phylum Eisenbacteria; class RBG-16-71-46; order CAIMUX01; family CAIMUX01; genus JADJQY01. The sequence continues at coordinate 597,374 of JADJQY010000001.1, forward strand.
CAGGAACCCCTCTGCCTTCACCTCGATCTCGTAGGCCTCTGCCGGGGGGACACTCAGTTCGGCGCGAAATCGTGTCTGCCCGGAAGCGATGGTCAGTCGCTGGCGGGCCTGCAGGACGCGGGGGGATCCTGGGGTGTAGGCGGAGAGAACGAGCTGTTCGATTCCCGCCGCCTCGGCGGCATCCGCACTCCGTCCCGGTGACCCCTCGCCGGCCAGGCCCTCGGTCTCGAACCGGATCCGCAGCGCCAGCGGTACGCCGTGGCGCGCCACCCCCGCCTCGTCCGCACAACCTGCGCAGACCAGGAGAAGCAGTGTGGCCGCGCAGAGACGGAGTGCGTGGAGCACGGCGGTCAGGCGAAACCTGCCCTGCCCGGTCAGGAACCGTGAGGTCATGCTGAAACTCCCTTGGGATAGAGACCCGAAGATCATACTCCCTTCCGTCGCGCAGGCGGCGACCCTCGTTCCGGGTCGTTGCACCCTCTTATCCCCCCGGAGCGCCTCGGAGTTGTCGGACTCGTGGTCTCAACAGACCCACCTTCGGGAGCAGTCAGCCGCGGGTGCGTCGGGACGAGGGAGCTGAACTCGGGAAAGCGACACCAACAGGAATCGGCGGTTGCCGTTGGGCGGGCTGTTTCGCTAGCCTCAAGCGATCCTGATCCGAGCGGCGTGGACAATCCGGTCCTCTCCTCCGGCGATCAGAATGAGACCTGAGACGCATGCACCGCCCGACTCTTTACAGCAGAGGGCGCCGGCCCTTCACCTGACCTCGCCGATCCTCGCGGCAGAGTGTCTGCGTGCGTCTCTAGTTCTACTCGTTCGTCCTTCCCGGGAAGCCCCACAAGCGGGTACCCCGGAATCCAGAGGACAGCGTACTTCCCGAGATCAAGCGAAGCGCATCGGTATTGAATCCGGTGCGGACACCCTCCCGCGAGGCGAACTGGCCGGGCGCTAGCCGAGTCGGACGTTTCGTTGCCCAATCCCCGCCGATCGGGGGATCCATTTCAATCCGGGAGGAACCATGTCTGTCCATCGTTCGCGAATCGCGCCGCTGATTGCCGCTCCCCTGGCTGTTGCCCTGGCCACGGTCTCCTTCGTGGAGTCGGCGACGGCGGGTGGATGTGGGTGCGTGCCCATCTCCATCCCAGTCGGGGAGCAGTTCAAGGCGCACACTCCGGGCCACCTGGCGTTCGGCTATGGCTACTCCTTCTCGGACACCGACCATTACTACATCGGGACCGAGCGGGATGACGCGACCGAAACCAACGTCGCCCCCAGCACCAAGGGGCAGGATCACACTCTCTCGGTCGAGTACGATCTGCCGAAGCGCTTTACCCTGGTCGGCGAGATCCCGATCGTCTCGACCGCGCAGAAGCGCGAGTTCGGGGGAGTGAAGGGTACGATGGAGGCAAGCGGCCTCGGAGATCTGCGTCTGATGGCCCGCTATTGGGTGAAGGACTCCGGCCCGCGCTTCCGGATGCACACGGCACTCGGCCTGCGCTTCCCCACCGGCGAAGCCGACGGCACCTTCAAGGCGCAGAATGGCACCATGGTGGACAAGGACGTGGCGGCGCAGGCCGGAACGGGAAACACTGCCGGGCTCTTCGAGTTCGGTGGCAGTTCGGCCATCAGTCCGCGCCTGGGGCTGTCGTTCGCCGGGCGCTATCTCTTCACCCACTCGGCGGAGGCGAAGTCGAAGAACTTCCGCAATCAGCTCACCGGCAATGGTCCCAAGATGAACTCGGACAACGACGCCGCGACCCTGCACCTGAACGCCGCCTTTCCGCTCGGAACGGGAGAGAGTGCTCTGCGCAAGTTTGCCCTTCAGGGAAACGTCGATTTCCTCTGGATTCCGGTCGACGATCTGATCGGCGACTCGAACGGCTTTCGGCGCGCAGGCAAGCTCTTCTTCGCCGGCCCGGGACTGGCCTGGGAACCGGTACCGCAGCTCTCCGTCTCGACCTCGGTTCCGTTCGCGCTCTATCGCGACATCCAGAAGAACGGTGGGAACGTCCAGGAGTGGTCGTTCCTCTTCGCGATCAACTTCGATGCCCTGCCCGGATCCTACTGACATGAGTGACCTGGGGGCACCGTCCTGGCCGCACGATTCCGTGTTCGACGGGGGTGAGCGCGGCTGCGGCGACCTTCTGTTCGATCTCCGGCTGCACTTCCACTCGTTGCCGGCGGGCGCGCGGGTGTTGATCGTGGCGCTCGATGAGGGCGCCCCGGTCGAGATTCCGGCCTGGTGCCGCGTCACCGGCCATCGACTGACGGAGGCGCAGCATCCCTATTACCTGGCCGAGGTGAAGGGGGCGTAGTGCCCTCTTCATCCGCCGAACAATTCGCAACCCAAGCAACGAGAGAAGGAGCGTACGATGAGCAACAAGTTCTGCGTCTCGATCACCAACTGCAAGGCCGATGGTGACAAGGCGACGGTTGGATTCGTGGTTGCCAATGCCGCGATCGGCAGTGAAAAGGAGACGATGGTGTTCCTCTCCACCGACGGAGTGTGGGCCGCGGTAAAGGGGGAGTACGAGAAGGTGAACGAAGGGGCCCCCTTCGCGCCGCTCAAGGAGCTGGTCGACAAGTTCGTCGGCGCGGGCGGGAAGATCCTCGTCTGCACCCCGTGCCTGAAGAAGCGCGGGATCGAGGCGGAGCAGCTCATTCCGGGCGCGACTCCGGCTGGCGGCGCGGCGCTGGTCGAGTTCCTGTCCGACGGCACGTCGTGTATCAGCTACTAACGGGACGCGTCGACGGCGGAAGCCTGCGCGGGGAGTCGCACCGATGACCGATGGTCTGGATCTGGAGAGCCTGAGGCCCGACCGCGTCTTTGACGGAGGAGATCTCGACTGTGGTTCGGGCCTGGTCCTCCTGATCCGGGAGAACATGCTGCCGGTACCGGTGGGGGGGGTCCTCGAGATGCGTTCGCGCGAGCGGACGGTTCGGGATGACTTGCCCCCTTGGTGCCGGATGTCGGGACACGAGTACCTCGGCGCGGTCGTGGTCGATCCCACGACCACGCGCTACTTCGTGCGGAAGGGAGAGGCGGTGGCCGCGGAGGCGGCGGCGCTCGAGGCAGACAAGCGTCGCGCCGAGGAGTACGAGTGGCGACTCCGGGTGCGGGCGAGCGGCCACCTGGAGAGCACCGCATACTGCCGGAACTTCTCCTGGAAGGCCGGCCAGCCGGCGAGCTTCGAAGAGAAGGACGCGCACCCCTCGTCGGTCGAACTCCTGCTCGGGTCGCTGGGGACCGCGCTGGCGACTGGCTTTGCCTCCGAGGTCTCACGCGCCGGACTGGAAGTGGACGACATCGAACTGACCGTGAAGGGACGCCTGGGCAACCCCCTGGCGCACCTCGGCCTCGGAGACGGCGATCCCGGTTTCGCCGAGATCGAGGCCAAGTGCTTTGCTTCCACCATGGCGGATGAGGGAGCGGTCCGCGCCGCCTGGGAGCGCACGGTGGAGCGCTCGCCGATCGCGGTGACCCTTGGCCGTGCCACGCGACTCACACTCAAGCTTGCCATTGTCTAGAACCGGGAGGTCCAATGTTCGAGGTGACACAGGTCGGGAGCTGGCCGCGGTCGCGGCAACTGCTCGCGGCGCTCCGTGACCTGCAGAAGGGGCGCATCGAGCGGGCACGATTCGATGAAATTGCCGACCGGGAGGTACGGGACTGCGTCGCGGCGCAGGTCGAAGCAGGAGCCGACATCATCGTCGACGGCGAGATGCGCCGGGACAACTTCTACTCCTTCGTCACCGACAAGCTCGATGGCACGCGCCTCATGTCCCTGGCCGAAATGCTGGACACGGTCGAGGACAAGTCGGGCTTCGAGGAGATGTTGCAGACGCTCGATGTGCCGGCCTCGGCGATCAAGAACCCCACCTGCGTCGGGCGGCTCCATCGACGGGAATCCCTCACTGCCGCCGAGTATCGGTTCACCCGATCACTCACCGACCTGCCGATCAAGGTCACCCTTCCCGGTCCGTACCTGTTGACCCGCGCGATGTGGGTGGGGCAGTTCTCCAAGGTCGGCTATCGGGACAAGGTGGAGATGGGCGACGACGTGGTGCGCATCCTGCGCGAGGAGCTGCTCGAGCTGGCCGCCCTCGGGTGCGCCTTCGTGCAGTTCGATGAGCCGGTCCTGACCGAGATCGTGATGTCGGAGGATTGCGACCGGCGTACCTTCATGTGAGCGACTCTGGCGACCCGCCGGGACGCGGGCACGGAGCTGGAGTACGCGGCGGAGCTGATCAACCGCGTGATCGAAGGGGTGAAGGGGCCGCGCACCGGGCTGCACATCTGCCGGGGAAACTGGAGCCGGGACGAGAGCGTGCTCCTCACCGGCGACTACACCAAGCTGGTTCCGGCCTTGCAGCGGATGAAGGTGGACCAGTTCGTGCTCGAGTTTTCCACCCCGCGGGCGGGCGAGATCGCGGTGGTCGGACGGGCGCTGAGTGGGAGGGAGATCGGCCTCGGCGGGGTCAATCCTCGCACCGAGGCGGCCGAATCGGTTTCGGAGATCGTGGCGCGGGTCGAGGAAGCGCTGAGTTTCTATCGCCCGGAGCAGGTGTTCCTCAATCCGGATTGCGGCTTCGGCTGTTTCGCCAATCGCTGCGTCAATGACCACGTCACGGCGACGGAGAAGACCCGGCGCATGGTCGAGGCCGCTCGGATCCTGCGCGGCCGGCAGGCCGGATGAGCCACCGCGGGGGCGCCTCCCGCGGAACAGCATCTCGCACGGAAGAGCATCTCGCGGGGCGCAGGAACCTCCGGGATCAGTCCCCGCGCGCGTTCGGTGTGCCCTCGATCTCGGTGGCCAGGCTGACCTTTCGTTTGGCCGTGAGGTAGCTCGCGCGATGAAACGCGGACGAGACCGCGCCCCGTGTGGTGATGGCGATCTCGACCCCTACCCCGCAGGTCTTCTGGTTCCCGCGATCGGCGAGGAACGCGCGGGAGATTCGCAGCGAACCGCTCCGGCCGCGAAGAAAGCCGGGGCCGATCTTCTTGCGTAGCGCCTCCGGGTCGTTGCCGCTGCCGGGCATCAGGACCCAGTTGCCGAACTCATCCCGGTACGATGTGTTCCGGTAGAGCAGCAGCTCCCCCTCGGCCGGGAGGTCGCGCCAGGAGATGGTCGTCTCTTCTCCGGGTTGCAGCCGCTCGGGGAGGGTGAAGTGGTCGAGCGTGATCGTCCCCGGCGCACGAATGACGCCGATCTCGTGCTCGGTCCCATCGGACCAGAGCAGCGTGAACCTCAGATCGGGCTCGGACTCGATGCTGGCCAACCCCTCGTCGTCGAGGGAGTACCAGGGGTGGTGCTCCCCGTAGTTTCCGGTCGAAACCCGGAAACGGAGAGGCAGACCGTTCACCCGGATCCCGATCGCTTCGTTCTCGATCAGCGTGCCCTTGGCATTCCTGATCACGGCCGAAACCTGCCGGAAGTCGAACGGAGCATCGATCCCCTCGCGCCGCTCGGTGCTCTGATCCAGATCGACCTCGACGCGCAGCTCGGACAGACTGCCGGGCAGTTCCTTGCTGGAGAAGCCGCAGCCGAGGAGTCCCAGGATCGTCATGCTGATCACGGCGCCTCCCCATCTCGCAACGGTGTCGAAGTGCATGGGCCGGAGTGTACCTCGGAGGAACGGGTGACGCGCGCTTGAACCGGGGCGCGCCAGGGGGCAAACTCCGCCGCCAACCGAGAACGGAGGAGAAGAGGTGAGTCGTTCCGCGAAGGAAACGGTCGATCGTCCGGAAGAGCGTTTCGGGGAACGGGCGGGGGCGGCCTCGGCTCGCCTCTCGTCGGCGCTGGTGCTGCTCTGGTCGGGTTCCGAACCGGAGCGGGCGGGGGAGGTGCTGTTACTGCGGGGGGGCAACCGCGGTGGTTGCATCGGTCGCTTCGACCCCGACTACGACTACGAGGGGAACGATCCGATTCCGCCGCTGCGGCAGCGCCCCGGGGTCAACGACGAACGCCCGCCGTTGACCACCGCGCAGCACGTGTCGCGCCGACAGCTGGACATTGCGGCCGAACGTGGCGGTCGCGTCCGTGCGACCGTGGTCGGCAAGGCGGAGGTTCAGCGAAACGGCGGCGATGCCCTGCGGGATGGCGAGTCGATCGTCCTCGATCCGGGCGATACCATGGCGATCGGGCAGGACCTGCTCTTCCTCTGTCAGCCGCGCCCGGCGAAGCTCGAGTCGCTGCGGTTCTATCCGGCGCCACTCCTGCCGGAATTCGGAGCGGCCGATCGGGCCGGAATCGTGGGAGAAAGCCCCGCCATCTGGCAGTTGCGCGACCGGCTGGCCTTCGTCGCCCAGATGAGCCAGCACGCGCTGGTCACCGGTCCGACGGGAAGCGGTAAGGAGTTAGCCGCTCGCGCGATCCATCTGCTCTCGACTCGGGCAGCGCAACCCATAGTGGCACATAGCGCCGCAGATATTCCTCCCAGTTTGGTTGAGGCGGAGCTGTTCGGGAATCGCCCGAACTACCCGAATCCAGGGATGCCCGGACGGGAGGGACTGATCGGTGCCGCAGATGGATCGACGTTGTTTCTCGACGAGCTCGGGGTGCTGCCGCTCGATCTCCAGGCGAAGTTGCTCCGCGTACTGGATGACCACGGTAGCTTCCGCAAGCTGGGGGTAGACGAGCCGCAGACGTCCGACCTGAGGCTGGTTGCGGCGACCAATCGCCCGCTCGACACGATCAAGCACGATGTGCTCGCGCGGCTCAAGCACGTCATCCCGATCCCTCCGCTGGAGGATCGGCGGGAGGACATCCCCCTTCTGCTCCACCGCCTCATCGCGCGGATGCGGGAGAAGGAGAGCGACGCCAAGGTGGTGGCGCGATTCGTGGATCCCCGCTCCGGCCTGCCCCGCCTCTCGATCGCGCTGGTCGACGCCCTCGTCCGGCATCTCTACCAGGCGAACCTGCGGGAGCTGGACCAGTTGCTCCTGGCTGCGATCTACCAGAGCACCGGGGAACGGATCGAACTGGGCGCCGACCTGCGAGATCAGCTCCGCTTTCCCGAGCCGGAGGAGACCGCCGATCCGGAGGAACGGTCCTGCGAGGAAGTGCGTGCGGCTCTCGAGGGAGCGGACTGGAACATCTCCGCCACCGCGGCGCAACTCGGCTGGAGCCGTTTCCAGCTCAACCGCAAGATGAAGAAGTGCGGCCTGAGCCGTGAGGGGAAGTAGGGGAGCCACGGTGTTTTCTTCGCGAGGGCCCAGTTCCCGTCGAACCTCGCTCCTCCCCCCGCCGTATCAGTCGCGGCCGCTAGGGGTCGTGCAGAGTGATGCGGAGCGGAGGGGGACGGTGGTGGTCAGTACGCGAACGGAGCGCTCGTTTCGGTGGGGAGCCGGGGTCGGGCTCGTCGTCCTTTGTCTACTCGGAGCGAGACCCGCCCCCGCTGCCTCGGCCACCGATCCGGCCGGAGCGCACCTTCCGCCGGGATCGGAGCCCGGCCTGGTCGCGCCGCGTCCCACTCTGGCGGCCGAGGACACGATACCTCCCCTGGTGAACGAGCCATACCCGGAGCTGATCATCAACGCTCCGCGCCTCCGCCTGGAGGAGATTCTCGGGCTGGTCGCGCAGGGGGAAGCCCGCCGCGACTCGCTCGTGAACGACGCCGCCTTCACTGCCTTGATGCGCCTCACGGGGCACTCGAAAGATCCGGCGAAAGGAGGCGAGCAGGGGAAGGGACAGGTCTACTGGGATGCGGTGAGCCGGGTGTACAAGAAGCGACCCGACAAGGTCCGGACGATCCGTCTGAAGGACCAGGCGTACGATGAAGATGGGAAGCCGAAAGCCGACGCCAACGTCAACGTCGACTTCGATGCCGACCTCTCCGAGCAGTTCATCGCCTTTGCCTTCGATCCCAGCCTCCGATCGCATTACGCCTACGAGATCGAAGAGCGCATCTCCGTCTCCGATCACATCGTCTATCGCATCGGATTCGAGCCGAAGTCCGTGCTGGAGCTTCTGCCCAGCGGCCGGGTCTGGATCGACACCAACGACTTCGTCATCCTGCGCGAAGAGTTCTGGTACCGCGACCGATCTCCCGCCCCGGTGTTTCTCGAGCGGCTGGACAGTTGCATCATCGAACGGGAGCAGATCGATCGACGCTACTGGGTCGTGAGTCGGGTCCTGGCCCGGGTCACGCTCGCCGATCCCCTGCGCTGGGCTTCGAAGTTGGCGAGAGAACCGATCCCGAAGGTGGTCGACTTCGCCTTCCAGCAGTCGGACTGGATCATCAACGGTGGGGTGCCCGACTCGCTCTTCGCCCCGTCCAAGGAGAAGAAGTGAGCGCGGGGGACGGGAGCCGCCGCGCTCGTCGCCTCGTGCGGCTCGCCGCCATGGCGCGTCTCGCCCCTCTGGCGCGGATCTCGCTGGTCGCGCTCTTGATGAGCCTTGCCGGGAGCAGCCAGGCGCAGGTGCAGGTTCAGGCGCGACCCGATCCGTTGCGCGACTTCCTCCGTGGCATGGCCGACTCGACCAATGTCTACTTTGGCGAGGTCTCGACCGCCTTCGACACCACCGGCGTCGACTCCCTGTTGCGTGCCGGCGGCAACCCAGACCTCGAAAAGGACCGGAGCCTCGAGTCCCCGCTGCGCTTCTCTCCCGTTCGCGGGTTTCACCGGGCCGAGGGGCACAGCCTCGGGCTGAAGGCTTCGTACGGGCGCGCCGCACTGGGGCGCCTCACTGCGCAAGGAAGCTACGGCTTCGCCAACCGTGAAGGTCGCTACCGCTTCGGGTACACCCGGAACCTCTGGAGTCGCGTTCCGGAGGGAGCGCTCGAAGATCCGTCCCGACTTATCCTCGACCTCGCGTACGCGCGCGAGACCTTACCGTTCGCACCCGAGCATGCGCAGGGGTTGGTCAGCTCCACGGCCGCGCTACTCCGCGGGCGTGATCGCCAGAGCGTCTACGAGAGCCGCGGGGCGGAAGCGCGGCTGACCTACCAGCGCGGCGCACTCCGCCTCGCGGCGGGCTACCGGGATGCAAAGGACTCCGCCATGCCTCTGGCCACGCGGAAGATCCTCCTGGGCGTGAATCGCACCGCGCCCGAGGTCATCGCTGCTCGAGGGCAGAACTACCGCGAGGGACTCGCCGCGATCCGCACCCGTCTCTTCGCGGGTCGCGCCCGGGTCGGGCTCGATGGACGTTTCAGTCACCGCGAGCGCTGGCGGGTCCGGGGCGCCTTCGCCCAACGCGTCACCCTTCGGAGCGCTCTCGATGCGCACCTTCAATTCGAGGGCGGGCTTTCCGCTCGCCTCGGACCGGTGCAGGATCGGTTCGAGTTGGGCGGTCCCTTGGCCGTGCCCAGTCTCGGCTTCGGCGACGCGGCGGGCGATCGCCTGCTCCTCGGTAAGGCGGAGCTGGTGAGCGGCATCGACCTCCTCCGGACCCTGCGGCTCCCGCATCCCTCCTTCGTGGTGCTCCATCCGGGGATCTTCGCCCACGGCGGCGCGACCTGGAGTCGCGGCGACGGATCGGGGGAGTGGAACGCGCCGGTCTCCTCGGACTGGCGTGGCGCGGCCGGACTCTCCCTGGTTCACGTCCCCGGATTTCCCACGCCCGCGACGCTGGTACGACTCCAGGTGGCCCGGCCGATTGGTCGGGAGAGCGGCGTCACCCGCTTCTCGGCCGCTTTCTCCCGCTGGTTCGATCTGCTCGACTGACCGGATCGACAGTTAACGAAACGCGGCCCCGGGGCGGATCAGCTCGGCATACGACAATCCGGCGAAGGCGGTGGCGGTGATCGCCTTTCGGCCCAGCTCGTCGTAGGGAAAGGCGCAGATCCCCTGCTGCCGCGCGCGCTCCGGCACGAGGAGCGTGGCTCGCATCGCGGCGATGACCGCCTGCAGCCGTTCGGTCCGTCCGGTGAGGGCGCCGATTCGTTCCAGGATGCCGAGCATCGCGCCGCTCTTGATCCGGTCCTCGGCAGTGAGAGAGGTCGCGGCCTGCGGTGATGCGGCAAGATACGCCAGGAGCCCCTCCGGTCCGTCGACGTACCACGCGAGGGACTGGTCGATGGCCGAGCGGAGGGAGTCACTCTCCGTACCCTCGCGCGCCCAGAGCAGGGCATCGAGCACGTAGAAGAGGTTGTGATAGGCGGTGGGGCGAAGGGGAGCCGGCGCCTCGCCGTGCTCGCTGAAGAGCGGCCTCCCGCTCGGTTGCCACTCGCGCACCAGCGCCCGCGCCGCCGGCTCTGCGGTCTCGCGGTAGCGTATCTCCGACGCCGCACGATAGAAACTCAGCCGCGACACCACCTGGGTTGCGGTGGCGACGCTGTAGGCCGTCTCCTTCGTCTGCCCGTGGAAGCGGCCATTCAGGAAACGACCGTCGGGCAGTGCGAGTCGATCCGCGAAGTCGTCGAGGAACCGTCGATGGGCCTCGAGCAGCGCAGGTCCGCCCTCCACCGTGGCGCGCGCCGCGAGCGAAAAGGCGATCGACAGGAACGAGAGATCGGCGATGTTTCGGGTGTGGCACGAATCGGTCGGCGCCGGAATCCGGCCGGTCGACGTCGAGTAGGCGTAGGCACAAAACCCACCGTCCGGAGCCTGCTGGCTGGCCAGGAAAGCGAGCGGTCGTCGCGCTGCCTCTGCGTAGCGCGGTTCGTGCAGCAGTTCCGCCCCCAGGAACAGACACCGCGTCACCAGGCCGACCTCCCAGAGCGCGGCCGACTCGTAGTCGAAGAAGCCGTTCGAGAGCTGGTAACGCACCAGGTAGTCACACGCCCGGCGCAGTGCCTCCTTGGGCGGGATCTCCTCGTGCGGTTGCTGGAGTGCCGCCTGTGGGGTCACGATCGGCAGCAGCGCCTGGAGTTCCACCGGCTGGCCGTCGGGTCGACGGATGCGGACCTCGCGCACGGCTGTGACTGCACCGACGTCCGCCTTCCAGATCAAGGTCAGCGGCATTCCCCCGAACGGGACGTTCGCCGCCCCGCGCAGCGTCCCGATCCCACCGGCGGGTTCGACCCGCCCGGCGCTCGCATCGTTGACGATCCACTCCGCCGCCCCGGCCAGCAGATCGGTCTCGACCTCGTACTCTCCCGGCGCCAGACCGATCTCGACCCGGATGCAGCGCCCCTGCACCGCCGGGAGCGTGGCGTTGCCGACCTGCTGATCGACCGTCTTCAGATCCAGCCCCCGCCACCGGAAGGCCCGCGCGCGCAGCTCCGGATTCGGCCCGACCCCATCGATCCGCACCTGATCGGGGCGACCGGCGGTGAGGACGAGCTGCGCCCCCGCTTCCGCTATGCCGAAGATCAGCAGCAGAAGGGAAAGCGCCGCGCGGGCGATCAACCCCCGCCGACCCACGGAAACTCCCGTCCCAACCAAGGCCCGGCCAGGTGTCACTTGCCGGGCCTCTTCTTCGCGCCCGCCGCGACCACGAGCTGCTCGAGGACGCTGTACGGCTGCGCGCCAACCACCCGCTGTCCTCCCGCGATGAAGGTCGGCACACCCGTGACCCCGGCCTCGTGCGAACGTGCCCACTCCAGGTCCACCTGCCTTCGCTGGGTGCGCGAGGTCAGCACCGCTTCCGCCCCCTCCCGATCCAGCCCCACGCCGGTCGCCAGGTCGAGGAGCACTTTGGGATTCGAGATGTCTTTGGCCTCCGCGAAGTAGGCCCGGAAGGCCGCATCGTGGAATGCCGTCCCCTTCCCTTGCTGCGTCGCCCAGCTTCCCAGTTCCTGGGCCAGCCGGCTGTTGTAGGTGCGATCCCGCCGCGTCATCGGCAGCCCCTCCGCCTCCGCGATCGCGCTCAATCGCTTGTGCGACTCCTCCAGCCGCGGCCGTGCGCTCTCCCCGCCGAACAGATCGAGCAGCAACATCCCCTCGGCCGGGGTCTCCGGATGAAGCGGAAAGTTCACCCACTCCACCGTCACGTCATACTCCGCGATCAGCTTCTCCACACGCCCGGTGCAGACATAGCACCAAGGTCACACATAGTCCGAGTAGATCGTCACCACCACCGGCTTCAGCGGCTGGGTTGCTGCGCGGGCGTCGCCAATCAAAGAAAGCCCCAGCGGCGCCGCCAGGGACAACACCGCGGCGGCGGCCAGAACGGTCTGTTGCATGTTCATCGAACCTCCTGGAAACGATTGTGCGGGGGCGCGGACTCGCCGGCGGAGCGCGGATCGCCCCGTCAGACGGATGCGCCTCGCCATTGTACCGCAGCCCCGGCTCCGCGGGCCTCGGTCGATCCCGCGCCCCCGTGCCGATCTCAACGCCACGATCTGGAGCGCGCTTGGGACACACGGGCAGAATACCCATACGATCGACTGTAGCGCTGCCGACGGCGCCTCAAGGCGCTCCCAGACGCGCAGATTGCGCTTGATCGTCCCCTGAGTGAGGCAGAACGTTTACCTTGACGCATGAAACACGCGGAGCCGGCTGGTAGGCGCTGGTACCCCAAGGCTGGCCGCGGAGGATGCGAGCCACGGTCCGCTCCGGATCGTGCGTGTTTCACCGGAGCCGATGACGAATGCTCAGGAGCTGCACCTTGCCGGAAAGCCGGGGAGCGGGTGGTCGTCGGCGGTACGACGTGATCGGACGACGGATCCGGCGGCTCTACGACGGTTCGCTGCATGGGGGCACCGCGGCACTCGTGTGGGATGGGCGCAATGACGACGGCGTATCTGTCGCGAGCGGATTGTACTGGTACGCCGTCCGCGGAGACGAGGGTGTTGCAAAGCGGAAGGTCGTGTATGTACGCCGCTAGGTCCCTCTGGAAAGCGATTTTGGGCGTCTCCCCGTGCTCCCGCTCCCTGTTCGCGATGACCTTCGCGGACATGACTTCCGCGCGCGTACTGCGCGTAGACAGGCGACCCCTCGGCGTTCGGAACGATCACGGCGGCATGCGCCGCAGTGGTTGACGGAGACACGATCCGGATTGCACGGGAACCTACGTCGGCGGTGAGGGTGGGGAGGCGACATTCATTGAACTGAGCGGCGTAACCGTTGTCATTCAGTCCGACACGGAAACGCCGGAGGACGTGGTTCTGGAAGACGTGAAACTGCACTTCCGGGACCACGCGAGTGTGGACTTGCGCTATCTCGCGTGGCGTGCCACGACCAACACTGCGGTGTCTGTGGTGAATTCGACCGCGAGCGTTGTGCGGTGCGTATTTGCGAACATCACCAGCGCTGGCGGGTCAGGTATCTCCGCAGACCAGTCCGACGTCCTGGTTACCGACTGCACTTTCCGCGACTGTTCAACGCCTTACCGAGCAGGTGCGATTCTTGGATCCACGTTCTCGATCGAGCGATGCGAGTTCACTGGGAACAGCGCGGGCGAGAGTGGCGGGGCGATTCATGGGGTCGGTCGCATCAGCCACTGCCTGTTCGTTGGGAATCGGGCGCACAGCGGGGCTGCGGTCGCGCTGAGCACGGACGGAATCACGGGTGGAAGCACGGTCGATCACTGCACCTTCGTTGACAACGAGGCCTCGGGGGAGGGGGCGGTCGAGTTTCTGGAGAGTCGTAACGCCCTCCGGTACTCGATCATCACCGGGACGAAGGGGGCGTGGGAGTCGTCTGCTGGGACGTTCGGGACTTTGCGTGCTGCAACCTGTGGGGGAACGAGTACGGGAACGTCGTTCCACTGTGCCTGGACATGGTCAACTCGGGGAGCTTCAGCGAGGATCCACAGTTCTGTGATCCGGCGACGGGGGACTGGAGACTGAAGGAGACGTCGCCGTGCGCGAGCGGGACGGCGGGAGGACGGGAGTGTGGGCTGATTGGGGCCCTGGGTGTGGGCTGTAGCGTGTCGCCAGTGGAGCGGGCGTCGTGGGGGAAGATCAAACGGCGCTATGCGCGCTGATTGCGCCGACGCGCGTTACTTCCGTGCGACGAAGATTGCGCGCAGCGACGCGCCGGTCCAGGCACGGATGGCGGCGGTCGGGTCAGGCGTCTCTACGACGGATCCATGCCGGCGGGAACGGCAGTGCTCGTGTGGGACGGGCGAAACGATGACGCCGTGGCGGTGGCGAGCGGACTGTAGTGGTACGCCGTCCGCGGAGAAGAGGGCGTTGCAAAACGAAAGGTCGTGTATGTACGCCGCTAGACTAGTCCGCAGGCAGGCGTGCGCACGTCGCGTCGCGCTCTCGTTTCTGCTCTTGATGATCAGCGCGGGCTTAGTCTCCGGGCGGACGTTGCGCGTGGACCGAAGCGACCCACAGCCTTCGGCACGATCACTGCGGCCTGCGCTGCAGTGACCGACGGCGATACGATCAGTGTGGCGCGGGGAACGTACGCCGCTAGCCCGGATAATTCATGAACCCGTCTCGACTCGTGGATTGTCGGCTGGCTGACCTGGTCGGGCAACCCTCGAACACCTTGAGGGGCGACCCGGCGGGGGCTCACGCCGCCTCCGCGGGGGGCGAGCAGCCGGTGACGCGTTTCAGCACAAGCGTTGCCCTGCCCGGAGGGCGGGTTGATGCCGAGGTGATGTGTAAAGAACGGCGGAGCGACTCAGGGAACGCAGGCGCCCAGCCTGCAGGCCACCCGCGTCCAGGGTTCGCGGAACGGGAAGCTCTGAGGGAAGCGCAGCACGATCCGGCGTACCGAGACGATGACTTCGACTCCGATCTTGAGGAAGCAGTCACGGAGGGTCGAGATTCTCGGACGCGGTTTGCCTTTCTCCGCGACGCGACGACGGAGCTCCTGCAGGAGCACGCGAGGGCAACCGCAGTGAGCAGAACCCGGAACTGGTTCGCCCAAGTTCGAACAACTGGTGCGATCCAAGGCGAGATCTGCCTTGAGCTCCTTGATCCGATTCTCACTGTCGCCGCGCTGGCAGTAGATCCGCTCATATACCCAGCGCGGACCACGTCGCGGGATGTTGGTAACCACGAAGCGCGGGTTGTCTCGAAGCGAGCGGCCCTGGTAGCGCACCACCTCGGCCTTGATGATGACGCGCCGCTTGTGCTTCCACTTGCCCGCTTGGTAGAGACACTCGCTGTAGACCCGCTCCGACTTCTCGCTCTGGAGGGACTGCGCCCATGCTTCGCCAGATGCTCCTCGGCTTCGAGCACCAACACCGCGTTCTTGGCCAGTCCCACGACGTAGGTGAGCCTCGGTTCGGCCTCGAGGAACTCCAGGACTTCCGGCCCAGCGAAGCCACCATCGAGTCGGACCCGAAGATGAGCCCGCGGGAACGCCTGACGAAGTCGCGGGAGCAAGCGACGCATCAGGCCGATCGCACCCAGCTTCCCTCGGCGCGTTGCCGGCGCGAAGGATGGCGGCGAAGAGGTACTGCTCGGGCTCGCGATCGAAGGTGAGGAAGCCGAGCAGGGCAGGTAGCAATGCCCGTCGTAGTGAGTGTTGAAGAAGCTGAGTTGCTGCCCGCCGTGGGCCTGGTCGTCGGTCGCGTCGAGGTCGATCGTGATGAGCCGTGCCTTGTGCCGCAGGCGTCGCCCGTGATGCTCGACCACCTGCTCGAGCAAAGCCTCGCCCAGTCGAAAGAGGTCCTTTGGCCCCACGGCGTTCTCGAAGCGGGAGAGAGTCGAAGTTGGGAAGCGAGGGCGGGGTCGTCGGTCGGGTGACGGTTGACCAGGAGTTTGTGCAGAGGGTCGGTCGCCAGCCGGGCGGCATCGTTCCCGTCGGGATATCCGCAGGCCATGGATACGACCCGCTGCGCAACCAGCTCCCGGATGGTGTGGCGGACCTTACCGCTCTGCCGGGGTCACGCAGCCGATGGGCGAAGGCATCGATCAAGCCCAGCCGCTGGTCCAGCGCGCTGGAGCAGCAAGGCCCCCCGTCGGAACTGTTCCGAGGCCGTCGAAAACGGCCTGCAGCGGACGGTCGAAAGCTCGGGGGGCAAGACACAGTCTTTCGTGGCTGCGTGGGCAGCGCGAAAGCCTCCGGCGTGATGAAAAGGGTGTAGACAACGCCTTTCTACCACACGGAGGCTTTCGCATCGCGCTTCGTGAATTATCCGGGCTAGGTCACTCTGGTGCGCGATTGGCGTCGGACGCCACGTGTTTTCGCTACTGTTCGCGTTGACCTTCGTGGATGAGATCTCCGCACGGATGCTGCGCGTGGACAAGAGCGATCCGGAGGCGTTCGCCACGATTACAGGGGCGTGCGCTGCTGCATCCGACGGTGACACGATCCGGATTGCGCGAGGAACCTACGTTGGAGGCCAGGGGAGGAAGCTGCGATTGTTCCGCTCAACGGGGTATCCGCGCTCATTGAGGGGGAACCGGAGGTTCCGAGCGACGTGACGCTGGAGGATCAGGGTCACAGTCTTGGCTGGCTCCAACGTCGTCATTCGTTCAATGACCTGGCGAAGATCTGGAAACACCGCGATCTTGGTAGCGGAATCGGCGGCTACGGTGATCGGCTGTGTGTTTGATGACATCTATGGCGGGACCGGTGCGTGTCTTTACGGTGCTACGGCGGCGATGGTCGTGGTGTCCGACTGCAGGTTCCTCGGATGCTCGGCGCTGACAACAGGTGGCGCGATTAGTGGTTCCACCTTCTCGATCGATCGGTGCGAGTTCATCGGGAACAGCGCGGGCGAGAGTGGCGGGGCGATTCATGGGGTCGGTCGCATCAGCCACTGCCTGTTCGTTGGGAATCGGGCGCCCAGCGGGGCTGCGGTCGCGCTGAGCACGGACGGAATCACGGGTGGAAGCACGGTCGATCACTGCACCTTCGTTGACAACGAGGCCTCGGGGGGAGGGGCGGTCGAGTTTCTGGAGAGTCGTAACGCCCTCCGGTACTCGATCATCACCGGGACGAAGGGGGGCGTGGGAGTCGTCTGCTGGGACGTTCGGGACTTTGCGTGCTGCAACCTGTGGGGGAACGAGTACGGGAACGTCGTTCCACTGTGCCTGGACATGGTCAACTCGGGGAGCTTCAGCGAGGATCCACAGTTCTGTGATCCGGCGACGGGGGACTGGAGACTGAAGGAGACGTCGCCGTGCGCGAGCGGGACGGCGGGAGGACGGGAGTGTGGGCTGATTGGGGCCCTGGGTGTGGGCTGTAGCGTGTCGCCAGTGGAGCGGGCGTCGTGGGGGAAGATCAAACGGCGCTATGCGCGCTGATCGCGCCGACGCGAGTTACTTCCGTGCGACGAAGATTGCGCGCAGCGACGCGCCGGACCAAGGGCGGATGGCGTCGGTGTCGTCTTCCAGCATCACGACCTGGAAGCCGATCTCGCGCAGGATGGAGCTGAGGTCGGGGAAGGTGACGGCGCAGAGGAGGTGGCGGTCCTCGAAAACGAGGCGGCCGTCGTGCGCGTAACGGAGGTGTACCTCCATCGATTCGGCTCCCTCCTGCCAGGTCCAGCGGACCTCGTAGTGGAGGGGGCCGTCTTCGTAGATGCCTTGGGCTTCGCTCGTGCCGAGGCCGATGCGGCAGTCGGTGATGTCGAAGACGAGGAGGCCGTCGGAAGCAGAGGATGGCGTAGATCTGCTGGAGGGTGGACCGGAGTGCGCCCTGGGGGCGGCTCTCGATCAGGGCGTTGCACGAGCAGAGGACGAGATCGTAGGGACCGCGGAACGGCAGGGCGCGAAGGTCGGCGCGGGCGACGCGGATCCGGTTTGACTTGGCGCGCGTGAGCACGGTCATGGCGGGGGAGAGATCGCAGGCCGTGGTTCTCCAGCCGCGCCGGACGAGGGCGGCGGCGTGGCGACCGGTGCCGCAGCAGAGATCGAGCGATCGGAGTTGGGGCGGATCGCCGGCGTGGGGACGAAACGCTGGAACAGCGCCGCGTAGAAAGTCGACCTGCGCGTCGTAGTCGACGGCGGCGTAGATCCGCTCGTACTCCGCTGCGTAGGTGGTGTAGAACTCCGCCGCTCGTCCTCGTTTTCCAAAGGTCCCATCCCGCGGCGCCCAACCGCCCTTTCCTCGTGCGACGAATCTGCCTGTCCCACGGCCAGGGAGCCGCGGGACGGCACCGCGCCATCGCCGCCATCTTCGCCATGTCGACCATGCCCCAATGCGGCAGCCAGAAGCTATCCGCGTCGGCGGCGAACACTGCTCGGGTCGAGTCCGAGTAGAAGAAAAAGGTCCGCCCCTCGTACTTGAGGGAGGGGGACTTCTTCGTCGGAACGAACCGGCGATAGATGACAGGATCGGTGACCGGGCCGCAACGGGAAAGGAGCTCGCCTTCGAACTGCGCCTTGGCCATCGGGGTGGCGAAGTAGAAGCTCTCGAAGTTGACCACCGAGAGGTGCGCTGGATCGATGACTGCCTTCTGCGCGGGATCGAGGGCGCAGGGGAGGTCGGTGATGAGGTCGGCCAGGTGCGATGAGGGGTCTTTCACGAAGACCGGCACGCAGGGGCGTCAGCAGAAACCGATCGGTCGTCCGTTGATGTAGACCGGGGGCATCTTCCGGTTGAGCTTTGCCCTCCGGACGGGGCACTGATCATTCAGCGAGACCGAACCGTCGGCGAAGACGAGGTGCGGGTGCTCGGAGGTGGTGTCCTGGTACGCCGAGAGGCGGGGGTAGTCATCGAAGGCTGGCCAGTCGGCCGCGGGATCGGACTTCTGCTGACAGGCGACGAGCGCGAGCGCGGCGAGGGCCGCGACCCACCCTGAAGACGGGGAGACGCGTGGCATCGGGGTTCCTGGGTAGAGGTTGGAACGTGCCCCGAACGCCGAAGCCCCGGGGGTCGACGGCCTGCTACCCCCGCGGAACGAACGGTTCCCGAAACTCGCTTGGCCCGAGTCGCTTCCGTGCGTAAAGTGTCCCCACCGCGCAATCGGTTCGAACTCGAACGATCGGAAACGGAGTCGCCATGAACGTGATCTCCCGTCGGGCATTCTTGCGTGGCGCCGGCAGCCTGGTCGGCCTCTCCGCGCTGGGGGCGGACCGATGGCTTGCCGCCGGGCGTGAAGGGTTCGGGACGGCGCTCGCCGGGCCGCGCGCGGCGGCCGCGGAGTCGCTGATCCCTCTCTTCGCCGAGGCGGTGGCCGAACTCGAGAAGACCTTCTCCTATGCGTCGGTCCTCTTCACCGAGGGGGACGGCATCTCGATGGCTCGCGATCGGAACGGCAAGCAGGTGTCGTT
This sequence comes from Candidatus Eiseniibacteriota bacterium, assembly GCA_016712505.1. Lineage (GTDB taxonomy): Bacteria > Eisenbacteria > RBG-16-71-46 > CAIMUX01 > CAIMUX01 > JADJQY01. The sequence goes on from JADJQY010000001.1 coordinate 616,391, forward strand.
CTCCCCTTTCCGCGGGCACGGCCTCTCGATTCGGGTCTGGGATGGGGAATCGTTCCACGAGGTGGCGAGCGACGATCTCTCGGGAGACGGGATCCGAGCGGCGGTGCTGCAACTTCGCCGCGACGTCGCGCCGAAGAAGGAGAGGTACCGGATCGAACCGCTCTCGCCGCGGGTCGGCGAGTGGAAGACCGAGATGCGAATCGATCCCGCCTCGCTCTCGCTCGAAGAGCGCGCCGGGATGCTCGACGCGGAGTTCGAGCGGGTGAACTGGGATGAACCCCGTGTGCGGTCGGCGCGGGTCTCGACCGACGAGTCGCGGGTACGCCGGATCTTCGTCGACCGCAACCGTCGCCTCGCTTCGGAGACGGTGCAGATCTCCCATGGATCGTTCATGTTCGGCTTCGATGCCGGTCGCCCCGCGGCTGGATTCATGCGCCACATCCGACAGGGTGGGTACGAGACGGCGCGGTTCAGCGACGCCGACATCGAGACGATGCGGGCGGAGATGGTCGAGCTGTTCGGCGCCGAGCGCGTGCCGGCGGGCGAGTACGATGCGATCTTCGCGCCTCCGGTCACCGGCCTTCTGGCCCATGAGAGCTTCGGGCACGGAGTCGAAATGGACCTGTTCGTCAAGGACCGGGCCAAGGCGCGCGAGTTCATCGGAAAGCAGGTGGCATCCACGATAGTCTCGCTCTCCGACGATCCGTCGATCCCGGGGGAGCGTGGGAGCTATCCGTTCGACGACGAAGGGATGCTGGCCCAGCCGACCCGGGTGATCGAACGGGGCATCTTCGTCAGTCCGATCACCGATCTGATGTCGGCCACGTACCTCGCACGCCCGCGCACCCCGAACGGACGGGTGCAGTCGTTCGATCGCAAGGCGTACGCGCGCATGTCGAACACCTTCATCGAGCGCGGCGAGACCGATCCGGCCGAGATGTTGGCCGGGCTGGCGGATGGTCTCTACATCGACGGGTTCCGCAATGGAATCGAGGATCCTCAAGGTTGGGGGATCCAGTTCACCGCGCAGCGCGCCCGCGAGGTGAAGAACGGGAAATTCACCGGCAAGGTGTTCACCCCGATCACGGTCAGCGGCTACGTGCCGGAGATCCTGGGCAACATCACGCAGGTGGGGAACGACTTCGAAATCACTCCCGGATCGTGCGGCAAGGGATTCAAGGAATTCGTCCCGGTCGGTTCGGGTGGCCCGCACATCCGCACCCGTGCGCGCGTATCGTGAGCAGACGTTCGATCACGGGAGACTTCGATGAGTAGCGGATTCGAGACGATCCGGAGCGCCCTGGCCGCGGCCAAGGGAATCGATGCCTGGGAGCTGCGGCACGATCACACGGGCGGCGTGCAAGTGTATCTGCTCCCCAAGGGACATGAGTCGGAGCGGCGGGTCGATTCCGATGAGTACATCGTCACGGTACACGTCCGCCACGACGGTGTGCAGGGGAGCACGCGACTGCGCCTCATGCGGGGAGAGGAAGCCGAGATCGGTGCGCGGCTCGAACAGGCACTGTACATGGCACGCCTGGGCGGGGTGGAGCCGTACGAGCTGGTGGTCGCCTCGTCGCCGCCCAAGGTCGAGCTGGCTGATCCGGCGCTGGCCCGCGGGGTGATCCTGCAGTCGGCGCGAGCGATCGCCGACCGATGGGTGACCGCGGTCGGTCAGCTCGAAGGGGCGCGTCCATCCTCGGGGGAGCTGTTTGCCGAGGAAGTAACCTCCAGGCTCGAGAACTCCGCGGGGTTCGTGGGCGAGGTCGGGACGACGAAGCTCTCGCTGCTCAACATCGTGCTCGCCCGAACCGGAGAGCGTGAGGCTGAGCGGATCACCTGGGACGAACGGCGCAGGGTGATCGATCTCGACGTGGAGTCGATCGTGGGAGCGTCGGCGGACGAAGCGCGGGATCTCACGCGGGCGGAGCTGCCACCCAGTGGGACGCTGCCGGTGGTGATCGAGGCGCGTGAGTTCGGAGCGCTCTTCTCGCCCATCGTCGAGTCGTCGTCCGCGGAGTCGATCTTCCAGCAGTCGACCCGTTTCGAGATCGGCCAGCCGCTTCCCGGCGTGACCGCGGGCGGCGATCCATTGCTCCTCGCGTCGAATGCCACCACTCCTTTCGGCCTCTCCAGCTACTCTTTCGACGCGGACGGACTGGCTGCCCGCCGTGTCGAGGTGATCCGGGATGGCCGCTTCGTCCGTCCCTGGGCGTCCCAGCAGTACGCGAGCTACACCAAGCTCGAACCGACGGGGGCCTTCGGCAACCTCGAGATCGGTCCGGGCTCCGTTCCCTACGCGCAGCTCTTCGAGGGAGGGCCGGTCTTGCACATCGTCGCTTTCTCCTGGCTGACGCCCGATCGCGGGCGGGGCGATTTCTCCTCCGAGATCCGGATCGGCTATCTGGTCGACGCAAACGGACGTCGCCCGATCAAGGGGGGCTCGGTGAGCGGAAACCTCTTCGCCGGGCTCTCCGCGGCGCGCTTCTCCCGCGAGACGATCGCGCGAGGCGACTATTTCGGGCCGCGCGCTCTGCGCTTCGAAGGGGTGCAGGTCACCGGCGCCTAGGCTCCTCCGGACCGGCGCTTCCCCTCCCAGCGGCCGATCGCTTCTTTGCGGTCGGCCGTCTCAGTTGTGCGCCCGGCATGGGCACAGACTTAGAGGTGAGAGTCCTCTCCTGAGCAGGTCACAGCGAAGGAAGTGAAGCGCAAGGGCGGAAGGGCGACCGACCGTCTGAAGGAAGCGTGGAACGAACCCGCGGGCCGATGGACAAGAACCGGATACGAGGCGCAGCCGACCGAGGCGAGCGAGCAACTGATTGCGAAGCCTTCGTGACCAAAGGGACGCGGCGTAAATCCGGCGGTGGTGCGGGAAGGTCTGTGTTCTTACCCCGGGGAGATCTCGCTTCACGCCTGAAAGGGCGACGCCGAGCGATCGGCGGAGCGAGAAGTCAGCCGAGGCCGTAATAGTCGCCGCGAGGCGACGAAGGGCCGAACGAGAGGAGAGCTTTTCGCTCCCGAGGATCGGAGAGGTCAGGTCACAGATGTCCGAGCAATTGGAGCTCCCGTTCGAGGGTAGGGGTGAAGCCCCGAGCGTAGAACGGAGCGTGGAGACCTCGACGGCTCCTCAGGAGAAAGAGGGCTCAGGAGCGAGCGGAGTCATGGAACGGGCGGTGAGCCGCCCCAACATGCTGGCCGCGTACAAGCGAGTTCGGGAAAACAAGGGCAGTCCCGGGATCGACGGGATGACGGTGGAAGCGCTACCGGCCTGGTTACAGGAACATTGGGCAGGAGTCCGCGAGCAACTGCTGGCAGGCACCTACCGACCGCAGCCAGTCAAGCGGCAGCTCATCCCCAAGGCGGGCGGTGGCGAGCGTGAGCTTGGCATCCCGACCGTGGTGGACCGCCTCATCCAGCAAGCCCTGCTTCAAGTCCTTCAACCGATCTTCGATCCGACCTTTTCCGATCACAGCTACGGGTTCCGACCGGGACGCCGGGCGCACGATGCCGTACGGCATGCGCAAGGGTACGTCCAGGAAGGCCGTCGCTGGGTGGTGGACGTGGACCTGGAGAAGTTCTTTGACCGGGTGAACCACGACATCCTGATGGGACGGTTGGCGAAGCGGATCGAGGACAGACGGGTGCTGCGGCTGGTCCGCCGGTACCTGGAAGCAGGGGTGATGATCCAAGGAGTGGTCATGGAGCGACACGAAGGGACTCCGCAAGGAGGACCTCTCACCGCTCCTGGCCAATGTGCTCCTCGACGAAGTGGACAAGGAGTTGGAGAAGCGGGGTCATGCGTTCGTGCGCTACGCCGATGACGGTAACGTCTATGTGCGGTCGAAGCGAGCGGGCGAGCGAGTGATGGCTCTGCTGCGTCGCCTTTACGGCGACCTCAAGCTTCGGATCAACGAGTCGAAGAGCGCGGTGGCGCGGGTCTGGGATCGGAAGTTCCTCGGGTTCTCCCTCTGGGTGGGCGCGGGAAAGACAATCCGGGTCCGCGTCGCGGAGAAAGCTCTGAACGCGATGAAGCAACGGGTGCGATCGATGACCCGCCGCCTGGGAGGACGGAGCCTGGAGCAAGTGATCGGAACGCTGCGGCCGTACCTGCTGGGGTGGAAGGCATACTTCCGTCTGGCCGAGACGCCACAGGTCTTCCGAGAGCTTGATGAGTGGATCCGTCACCGACTCCGAGCGATCCAACTGAAGCAGTGGAAGCGTGGACGCACGACCCATCGCGAGCTAGTCTCGCGCGGGCTGAAGCCCCACGGCCGCTGCCCAGGTAGCGGCGAACACTCGTCGCTGGTGGAAGAACTCGGCGATGGCGCTGCACATCGCGATTCCCAACCGCTGGTTCACCGAACGAGGGCTCCCTTCGCTCGGTGCGTGACCTCAACATCTCGAACCGCCGGATGCGGACCCGCTTGTCCGGTGGTGTGGGAGGGGAGTAGCCGGGATCACCGACTACCCCCTATCCCGATTGTCCCCCCGTCGCCGTTGCCTCGTGGCGCGAAAATTCGTGTTCGGTTCGAGCGCCGGATCCGTTCTTCGCGCGCACAACCATCTCCAGATGCGGTTCCGGCTCGAATCCAGGAGGACATTCCATGATCGATCGAATCCATTCACTCCCACGGACCGTCTGGTCGCGGACCCTCGTCCACGCCGGTCTGGTCCTGATCGCCGTTGTCGGCGCCTCGGCCGCCGGCATCGCCGGTGGCTCGGCCTTGGCCGAGGGGCCGGACAGTCAACCGGGACCGAACCCGGTCGATCCCAGCCTGGTCCCGGCCTTGCCGGAGATCCCCTGGACCTGGCTGCCCGTTGGTCCGCTCGAGCTTCGCTTTGCCGATCCGTTCGGACCGGAGGACAAGGGAGGCACCTACACCGATATGGGGGGACTGGGAGAGAACCGGCTCACCCAACGTGAGGTTGCGCTCCTCGAACTCTCCCGCGCCGCAGTCGAAGCGTCGCGGCTCGCGGGGACTCTGGGAGTGGGAGCACCGATCGGCCCGCGGACTCCGGCGGACCCGGCCGGCGCCGCGCGACTGAAGGAAGACATGGTCCGCGCCCGGGTCAGCAGGCCGGTGTCGGGGACTGGCGGCCCGGCGGATCCCGCCTTGACCGCCGGGGATCCTCTTGGCGCGACCCCGTCCGCACCGCTGACTCCGGCGGAGGCGGAGAAGCTGGCCCTCGCGCGCGCCCAGCAGGGGGCGATCGAGCAGCCTGGGTGGCCCGTGCCGTATGGCGCGCTCGTGCAGTTGCCGGCCGGCACCCCGGTCGCGCAGCCGGAAGGCGCGCCGCGTCCGACCCCGGCGAGCGGCGAACCGAAGTCCGATGGCGCGCAGCCGACCGGGAAGGGGGAGTGATCATGACGATCTTCACCCCACCAGTTCGGCACCCGCTGCGTGCCAGCGCCGCCGTTGCCGCCGGCGCCGTGGTCGCAGTCGCCGGCCTGCTGATCGCGCCCGGTCTTGGCTGGGCGGAACCCGAACCCTCGCGCGGCGTCGTTTCGCCGGGCGCGCTGAAACGGGTATTGAATGAACCAATCCCCTCGGCCATGCCCGACGGGCAGTGGGAGGATAACGAGAAGCGGTCTGAGGACGCCGCGCTGCACGAGGCCAGGCTGCCGCTGCTCGGAACCTCGGACGACAACGACACCTGCCACTACGCGCGCGGGATCACGCTCGTCGTCCATGTGTTCGTCAACCACACCGGCGGAACCTGGAGTGCGACGGAGATGGACGACGCGGCGGCGAAGGCTGACGCGGCCAAGATGAACTACACCACCTTCGCTCCCTGGGCGGCGAATCAGAGCTTTGATCCGGTCGGCGGTTACATCTTCTACAACGCGACCTTGGGGTACAACATCGCCGACAGCGGGATGAGCGCGGCGGTGATGGAGGACGCCGTGGCCGCGCTGGGATTCGGCGACGGGGACGGCGACGGAAGCCGGATCGACGACATCACCCACTATCTGCAAGGCTGGGGCGGCGGATGGGACAACGTCATCCTCCTCTTCGAGCCGGACCAGAGCGGGCGCGCCTGGGCGAGCTATGGTCACGCGAAGACCGCCCTCTACACCAACAGCGGCTGGTGGGTCTACGCCCACGAGTGGGGTCATCTCTTCGGCGCGTGCGATGAGTATGCCGAGGGTGGTACCTGCAATGGCGGGATCAACTGCGGCACCTGCCAGAGCTGGTACCTCACCGAGACGGTGAGCAATGGCAACTGCGAGCTCATGGCCTGCGGATCGACCGTCGACTGTCTGATGAAGTACAACACCACCGACGCCCTCTGCGCCGACACGCCGCGCGAGTGGGCCTGGGTAGACGACAACGGCGATGGGTTGGGCAACACCGTGCGTCGCCCGACGGTCATCAACGGCAGTGGACAGCAGTACGCAAACATCAACGAGCTGTTCCACAACGGCTGGTTCGTGTGGAACAACACCGACCAGGCCGAGGTAGTCTCGCAGCGTTGGTCGTCCTGGAGCGTGGTCGGTCTGCGCAGCCCGGCGAGCGCCGACTACGATCTGCAGCTCTTCAGCGACAACACCCACAATGTGCCGTTGGGTAGCTCGGCCTGGGGCACGGGCAACGTCGACTTCGTGGTCGGCGACTACAATCACAACAACCTCGGCAACGAGCACATCCAGCTCTCGCACTACAGCGGCAATTTCGACAACTACAACCTGACCTTCGAGAGTGGCGGCGAGGTGCTCTATCCCGATGGTCTGGTGCGCGGTGGCGGATGGGGGTGGTACAACACCGCCGTGGTCTACGATGTGCCGCTGCACGCGGGAGAGACGCTGGAGTTCTATCTCGACGCGCAGGGAGGCGTGAACCTCGGCATGGCGCTCTACAAGTCGACCTCTTCGACCTTCTTTGCCGGCCGAGGATCGAGCCATGTCGCCTACGCCGATGCGGCCGGGGTCGGCGGCGACGAGGCGTTCACCTACACCGTTCCGCAGGATGACGTCTACGGTCTGGTCATCTGGAGCAACAACAGCGTCGACGCTTCGTTCGCGATCAAGATCGGGCCCGACCCGATCGCGATGGACGAGGAGTACGTCTACTGGGGCGCGGACAACCCGACGCTCTGGAACTTCACCCCGAACGCCTCTCCGTACTGGGCGGTGATCGGGACGCGTTCCGACACCGGGCAGGACGTGGGGATGCGGCTCTTCGATGATCCGAACTATCAGGCCCTTCTCGATGCCTCGGAGCAGTATGCGGCCGGAGAGCCGGAGTTCGTTGCCATCGACTACAACCATGCCTCTTTCGGCCCGGAGTACCCGCGGGTTTCGGCGCCGGGAGCGCCGAACATCTACTTCACCCAATGGGAGCAGGACGCGGAGATCCTCTACGGCGCGGAGTACCCGCCCTACTGGTATCCGGAGCGGGTGGTGAAGATCTGGGACGTCTGGATGGAGGCGGCGCAGTTCTACTTCTTCCGGCAGTTCAGCAGCGGAGGCACGCTCGACGGCGGGATCTATCTCTTTGACTCCTCCAATGCGGACAACCACAAGCGGCGGTCGGAGTACGCCAACGGATCGGACACGTTGCCGGCGTCCTACGGCGGTGAGCTGTTCTGGCACGTGGCAGGCGCTTCGGACTGGTACGGCCTGGTCGCCACCTCGCACGGGTACACGCAGGGGAGCTACAGCATGTGGTATGGGCCGTGGCTCTTCCCGACGGACGAGGTCCCTCAGACTCGCGGGGAAGAGGTGGTCTGGGCCACCGGGCCGACCGAAGGGGCGAACTGGCAGGTGGCGGCGGTCCGGCCGACCGCGGGGGAGACATCCGGGATCTGGCTGTACGAGGACTTCGCCTTCGCGAACTCCGGTTTCCGGGCCTACGACTCCGGCTCTGGGGTACGCTTCGTCGTTGCTGACTACAACCACAGCGGGCCGCTGGCTTACTACACCCTGGCTCAGAGGCAGAGCGGATTTGGCGCGCTCGATCTTTCCTGGGAGGGGGGCACGGAGGCGATCGTGTTCGCCCCGGAGGGGGTTGATGCCCCGGGATTGCCGTGGGAGGCGAGCAACGTGGCCAAGGTGTTCGACCTGTTCGTCGATGGGGCGACCCCGCCCGCCGGACAGACGGTGCGCATCCAGGTGAGCGATGACAGCGGCACCCTGAACCTGGGCGTGGCGCTCTTTGCGTCGTACGGCGGCCAAGGCTACAGCGGATCGACTGGGGCTCTTGCCTACGCAGACGCCTCTGGGATCGGCGAGTCGGAGACGATCGAGTTCACCGTCACCGACGCTGACTGGTACGGCCTGGTGGTCTTCAACCAGGAGGACACTGAGGGCATCTATTCAATCATTGCGCGCGATCCGGCCGCGGCCGCGATCGAGGATGGCGCCGAGCCGGTTGCGTTCGGACTGCGTCTCTCGTCGGCCAACCCGTTCGCCCGACGCGCCGACCTCCGCCTCTCGCTGGCCGAGTCCGGCACGGTCGACCTCGCGATCTATGACGTACGCGGGCGGAAGGTTCGCGACCTCGTCGTCGGGAACCTCCCGGCCGGTGCCCACACGATCGCCTGGGACGGCGACGACCTGGCTGGCCGTGCGACCGCCCCGGGGGTCTACTTCGCTCGCCTCGCAAGCGGCGCGGGTGAGCGACGGGTGAAGCTGGTCAAGACGGAGTGATCTCGGCGGCCGGCGGCCGGCGGACGGTGCCGGGCGCGCGAACCTGACCCGGCTCGTCAGCCGCGGTCGTGTCGGCGAGCGCCGGAATGCGGAGAGGTTTGGTGACCTGGAACCGGGTCGGGAGGGGGGACCTTCCGGCCCGGTTTGCTTACGCCCGGGGAGTAGCGTGTCGCGACGGTGCGTCTCGGATGTTCCGGCAGTCGGGGTGCTCCGGCTCTCTGGTTGCTGTGGCTCTCTTGGTGCTCTGGCTGTCTAGGGTGTTTGGGGGGTCGTGGGGCGGGCGAGGGGACACCTCCGCTCCCGGGTGGTCGATCGACCGGTGCGTTGAGACCGACCTCCTGGGAAACGAAACGATCATATCGCGATTAAAAATTGTAACTAACTGTAATTTATATAGTTGTGTGATACTTCCGTGCCTATCACCTGTAGCCGGTCCCGACGCTGCGGAGCCGGGTTCGTGAGACGCGCATCAAGAAGGCGAGAAGTGCTCGCCGTCTGAACTGAGCCGCGGGGCGGGAACAAGCCCCTCGAGCACGGGGGAGCGCCAACCAAGGCGACCGCCAGCCGGGACGACCGCGAACCGAGGCGACCGCCGTAACCGACGCATCTCCCGGCCTGGATCTCCGGCACCGCGCCCGGCGACGTTTCGGCCTGCAACTCGTCCCGGGACGAGTTGTAGGGCGATTTCACAAGCGACTCGACGAGCCTGCAACTCGCGGTACCCGAAGAAGTTGCGACGGCGGTTGCACCTCGGTCGCGGACGCATTCCGCGCCGGGATCTGCGGCGTCGGCGCTCGTGTCGGAGATCGGGCGCTTCCCTTCTGGCCACTTTCGAGTATCCTCCCCCGAGGTTGCTGCCGATCACGGATGAACCGGCGCGGGCTCGGACCGTTCTGATCGGCCACAGCTTCCCCAACCCATACCGCGCCACGGAGGGCACTGAATGGAGCGTCGTCGCTTTCTCCTCGGACTCGCCGCCAGCCTCGGCACCACGCTCATCCTCGAGACCTTCGGCTGGCAGTCCAGAGCGCTCGCCGGCGACCTCTCCGGATCCCAGGTTCTTCCCGCCAGCCTGACGCAACCGCGCGAACTGTCTCTGCTTCACACCCACACCGGGGAGCGGCTGTCGGTCGCCTACTTTGAACGTGGGGAGTACCTCCCGGACGCCCTCGAAGCGGTGAACCACCTGCTGCGCGATCACCGGACCGACGCGGTCCACCCGATCGATCCCGCACTGCTCGACATCCTTCACGATCTGAAGTCCGCGACCGGCTCGACCGGTGAGTACAAGATCATCTCCGGGTACCGGTCCCCCGAGACCAACGCTTCGCTGCGCAAGAAGAGTCGCGGCGTCGCCAAGCACAGCCTCCACCTCGACGGCCGGGCGATCGATGTCCGCCTCGACGGTGTCGAACTTCCGACGCTGCACTCCGCAGCACTGGCCCTCTCCCGTGGCGGCGTCGGCTACTACGGCAAATCCGACTTCGTGCACCTCGACACCGGGGCGGTTCGAAGCTGGTAGGTCAGCAACCAGTAGGTGCTTGAGCTCACGGCTACTCCCTCCGCTCGCCAGCGGTCCGGAACTTCCGACTCGCCACCCTGGTGAACTCGTCCAGGGACGAGTTCGCAGCTGACGCACGCGCTGTCGCGGGCGAGCCTTCAACTCGTCGTGGAACGCGCCGGTACGAGCTTCGTTTCTGCGAGGATCAATTCCCCCGGGCGAATGATCGGGTTCTCAGTACGTCCTCACGGTGTCCGCTCAGACGGATCAGCACGGCAGAGCCTGGCTCCCATGTTGCTCTCCCGGCTCCCCAGGCGTACCATCCCCAGGTTCGCGCCGGCTGAGGGGCCGAGTTCCGGCGTTCCGACCCACTTTGGGCAGCCGCCCCCGCGAGCGCTCCTGCAGAGGAGTGACCGATGCGCCGCTGTATACCCTCTCCAACATCTCCAACATCTCCTGCAGTCGAGGATCTCGCCATCGACACCGCGGCCTCGTGCCGCTCGCCAAGGCGCGAGCCGTCGACACTCCGCGCCGTCGCGCGACTCGGGCTCGCCACCGCCTTGATGCTCCTCGCCGGCACCGCGCCGTGCGCGCGCGCCGGTGACAACGATGGGGGTCTGCTCATGCTGCACGTACTGCCCCCGGGGGCAGTGCCTGAGCCGGCATGTGACTCGATTGGGGTAGCGTCGTGTGTCGATCTCACGACCAGGGTGAACGGGGATGAACTCGCTCACATCGCCGTACTCGCGATGTGGCCCGACAGCCTCCCTCCGGTCCTCAAGGGGATGAGCTTCGCCCTCTCCTACGACCCGGAACAGATCGAGGTTCTCGACTGGGGGAGCTGCGCACCGTTCGTCCTTTCCGATCCAGGGTGGCCGGCCAGCGGCGTTGGGATGGCGATCAGCTGGGATGTCCCGGAGGTCGCGCCGACCGTTCCCGTGATCTGGCTCTCGGTCCGCAGTATCTCCGAGGGGCCCGCGGCGCTCTCGCTCGCGGCGCATCCGACGCAAGGTGGGTGGTTTGCGGACGGCCACACGCCGGCGCGTCTCGATGCCATCCGTGGATATGGTGCGATTGGTTTCGATCGCCCGGGACTCGGCTACTGCCTCGCGCCACCGAGCGGTTGCTGCTCTCCGGACGGAACCTGCACGCGCGTGCATCCTGCGATCTGCGTCTACTCCGGAGGCCAGGTGCTACAGGGAGCCTGCGATGATCCGGCGCAAGGAGGGCCGTCGATCACGGACCGCGTCATCGTCGTCGGCGGGCTCGACGGTTACGAGTGGGCTCGCCCGCGTGCGAGCGGCTGGAATGACGGGTGCCCCCCGGACGTGCTCAATCTCACGAGCCCTGGGTTACTCGCGTTTCGGACCGCAGGACCGGGGTCGCTGCGATTGACGCGGGAGAAGCGTGTATCGAACCAGTATCGGGGGAACGGGAGAACGGTGACCCTACTGGGCGGCGGCGAACTGGAGCTACGCTCCTTCGATGTTCTCTTGCGCGATGGGCCGGTGATCGGCGCCATCCGAAACAGTGAACCGATCGTGACCCACGAGCGCTTACAGCTCGCCAATCCGGCCAACCAGCTCATCGCCTGGCTCGACCTGCAGGTTCTCTCCCCCGCGGACACCGTCGCCGCCCTGTGCACCGTCGACTCGGCGAGTGCCACCATCCGCTTCGAGGCGCTGGCCCGAGCGGGGGAAGCGTTCGCCTTCGCGCGCTGCCTGTCCGGAGAGGAGCGGATCCTTTCCGAAGTCGGTCAGTACTGCATCTTCGACTTCCAAGGCGACCTGGTGGAGACCAACGTCTGGATTCCGCCGACCGGCGTCCCAGATGGACCGGCGGGTTCCGACGCCCCGAGTGGCGTTGGCCTGCAGCTTCTCGGTGCCTCACCGGTCCAAGGCGAGATCCGTTACCTCCGCGCCCTCAGCCAACCAGGCGTCATCGATCTGGAGCTGATCGACATTCAAGGCCGCATGCGCGCCGTGGTCGAACGTGGTCAGGTCGCCGCAGGAGTCGTGGAGCGTACCTGGCCGCTGCCGCACGCAATCGGCAGCGGCCTCTACTTCATCCGCCTGCGGGCGGATGGACTGGAGCTGGTCTCCCGCGTGCTGATTCTGCGGGGGAATCGTTGAACTAACGGGCGTCCCGCCGATCTCCACGTCGTCACCGGAGCAGGACGACCTTCCGGCTCGCCGATCCGGCCCGGCTTCCGAGCTGCAGGAAGTACACCCCGGACGGAAAGCGATGCGGATCGAGGCGGAAGGCGCGTATGGGGGTCGGGATCGGGCCGTCGTACAACTCCGACACGCGGCGGCCGGCGGCGTCGTGAAGAGCGAGGCGCACGCGAGTGCCGATAGGTGCCTGGAAGACGATGTCGGTCGGCTGGGCGATGGGATTCGCGATCGCGCGCGCAAAGCGGACCGGACCGGTTCCGGGGAAGCCGTCCGGGTAGCCGGGTTGTCCGGCAACCAGCCCGGGATAGAGATGGTCGCGCGGCACGATGGCCAACGGCACGCTGGGGCTCTCCCAGTAGAGGCGAGCCATGGCTCCGCCGCCGTTCTCATAGAACTCCATCCGGAGGAGATGACGCTGGCCGGAGATGAGCGGGATCGTGGCGGTGTACTCGGTCGGAGGTTGATCGACCCAGGCATCGACCAGAAGCTGATCGTCGATCCAGAGACGAACGCCATCGTCCGCCACGACGTGGAAGGTGTACGGCTCGCTGAAGTCTGCCTGCACGAAGCCGGACCAGCGCGCCGACCAGGTGTCGTTCCCGATCAGCGGATCGGGTGAACCACCGCCCCAGTCGAAGTCGATCGTGGGGTCGATCCGCTCGACGCTCGTCCCGGTGAAGTTGAGGTTGCTCCAGTAGCGAGCCTGCACGCCGATCGGTTGATCGCCAACCGCGATGTAGCCGTTCTTCTGCTTCACCGCGACACCGGAGGGACCGGCTACCTCGAGGCGCACGTCGTACAGTCCGGGCGCGGCGTAGACATGCTGCGGACTGGGGAGGCTGCTCGTCTCGCCGTCCCCGAAGCTCCACGACCAGGAAGTCGCGCCGGGCACGTTGGAGAGGTCGGTGAACTGCACGTAATGGGGGGGATACCCAAAGGCCAGGTCGGCGGAGAAGTCGGCCGTTCCGACAAACTTCACCCGGAGAATGTTCGCCCCCGCGTCGACCGGTGAGGTGAACCCCGCGTCTTTGTAGAGGTCGCTGAAGTAGAGGCCATCAGGTCCGGCGGCGAGGCCGACGGCCGTGGCCTTGCCGGTCCCGACGTACTCCACGAGCGGAGTGGGGCCGCTGAGCAGTCCGCCGGTACCGCTGAGCACGAACTCCACGATCCGCTTTCCCTGCGCCTGGGGTCCGTCGGCCCAGGTCGGTCCGGACTCGGTGACGAAGGCGTGGTCGAACTTGTCGGCCGGAAATCCGCTCCCCCCGAACTGGCCCGACTCGATGAAGGCGAGATTCACCGGAGCGTGCGGCACGACCCAGTTGTAGATCGCGTTGGTGGTCATGCTCCCGCTGGAGCAGTTCCAGCCATAGTTGGCACCGCGGGTGACCTTGGCGAAGCGGTCATTCACATCGGGGCCGTTCTCGACCTCGTAGTGTGCACCGTCCGAGGCGCGCCAGGCTCCCCCGAACGGATTGCGGAAGCCGTAGGCGAAGATGTAGTCGGTGGCCGTGATCCCGTTCCCGGCGTTGAAGAAGGGGTTGTCGGTCGGCGCGGTGCCATCCCGATTGAGCCGGAGCACCTTCCCTCGGAAGGAGTTCAGGTCGAGCGCCCGGCCGCAGTCGAATCCGTCCCCCATGTGGACGTAGAGCTTCCCGTCCGGACCGATCGAGACGTGCGAGATCTGGTGCGACTGGCCCTGGCTCTCGCCGAACATGTCGAGTACCGTCGACTGGGAGGAGGCGGTCCGGCCGCCGTCGACACTCTGCAGTCGGATTACGCGCGGATAGTGCGCGCCGCCCGGTGGAGCGGAGTCGTAGAGCAGGGTAGCGAATAGATCGCCGTTGAGTGGATCGACGCAGATGCCGGTCAGACCTTGCTCTCCCGATCCGGGGAACGCGCCGCCGGGGTCGAAGTTGAGCAGGTTCGTGGCATAGTCCGCGACGGTGCCATCACGCAGCACTACCTTGATCGTGCCGTACAACTCCGACACGTAGTAGAGAGGCGCGTCGGGCGCGGGAGCCGGGCTCGGCACGAAGGCGATGTTGACCGGAAGCTGGAATCCGGTCGCGACCACCTCGACCTTGTATCCTGGTTGCAGCGCCAGCCAGGGGACGGGTGGCCCGGCGGCGAGGAGGGAGAAATCCGGCTCCGTCTGTCCCGACGACCCGTAGTAGCTCGCTCCGGTCGACGAGATCCAGAGATGCAGGGTCTCGCCGCCGCCGAGATTCATCTGCGGGAGGTAGAGGGAGCGATCGGTACCGGTGTCGTCGGTGAAGTCGAGACGCGATGCGGGCAACAGCAGCGTCGAGGAGCCTCCGGTCATCCGGACGCGGACGGGGATGTGCTCGGCGATCGGCGAGGGATTGACCACCAGATTGCCCGATCCGGCCTGACCACGGAGTTCGAGCAGCAGATCACCCCCCGGGGACTCCACGAAGATAGAGCCGGGCACCGCTCCGTCTGGGAGTTCGAGCGGCTGGTCGCCCTCGTCGATCCAGGAGGGCGTCGGCGCGGCCACGACATCGTCGAGCAACAACGGAAACGTCTCGCTCGCCGGTCCGGTCTGGAAGCTCCGCGTGGCGTCCGCGCTGTAGTCGCCGTTCTGATCGCGATGCCGCACTCTCAGCTCATACTGCGTGCTGAAGAAGAGTGAGGTACGTCCGGCGTGGGAACCTTCGAAGATTCCGTCGCCCAGGTGGGTGTGCAGCCGTTCGACGCCGCCGATACAGATCGTAGCCCAGACGCGGGCGCTCGGAGAGGTGGTCCAGATCTCCCAGTCGGTGCACTGATGCGAATCACCGGGGTCGGGATCGGAGAAGGCGCCGGTCTCCATGTGCACATCCGACGCATTCACCTGCTGGCCGTCGACCGCCGGCTCGGTGATGAGCGGCGTGTCGGGCGGGGCGGCGACCGCGCCGGTTACCAGAAGCACCACGGCAAGAGTGATGGTCCAGGTCGGAAGCGCGCGGGTGCGCGCCGTAAGGGAGAACGACATGCGAGCTCCGATGCTAGGGTTCCACGGGTGAAGGGCCGCAGAACAGTATAGCAGGGAGGGTCCGGTCGACGTCGACCGGTTCGTTCGTGCCGGCCGCCCGGGCTACGGGAGGTACGGCTCCCCGGCCCGGAGCGCGCGGTCGAGCGTCTCGTCCTGGCCGTAGATGTCATCGAAGAACTGCACCCGGCCGTCCGGGCTGACGATGGCCGTGGCGTAGAAGATCACGACCGGGAGCGGGGCCGAGAGATTCGCGCGGGTCTCACTCGTTCCGTCCATCGCCTTCTGGATCGCGTCCGCGGTCCAGGTCGGTTGGTCCTTCAGCACGAAGGCGGCGAGTTTGGGAGGATCCTGAACCCGGACGCAGCCATGGGAGAAGTCACGACGGGCGCGGGCGAAAAGGGCGCGTGACGGAGTGCCGTGCAGGTAGACGTTCTGGTCGTTGGGGAAGATGAACTTGGCCAGACCGAGCGAGTTCTTCGGTCCCGGACGCTGGCGGATCCGCACCTCGCCGCTGGCGATCTTGCTGTAGACCTCCCCGGAGAGAGAGACGGTCGTGCCCCCTTTCGCGCTCACCAACTCCATGTCCTCCTTGTCGAGATAGCCTGAGTTCGCGCGCAGCTTGGGCAAGATCTCATCCCGAGCGATCTTGTACGGCACGTTCCAGTAGGGCCGGAAGATCACGTAGCGCATCTCTTCGAGGAAGATCGGCGTCTGCTTGTCGAGCGATTTGCCGACGATCACGTTCATCTCGAGCGATGGGGTTGCGCTGAGCGAGTCGAAGGCCCAGAGCGTGAAGGCGGGGATGTTCACGATCACGAACGGGCGCCCCTGGCGAGGCTCGGGCAACCAGCGGAGACGCTCGAGCGAGAGCTCGATCTGGCGTAGTCGCTTGCTCATCGGCACGGCCAGGGTTGCCCAGGTGCCCTTGCCGACGATGCCATCGGGTTCGAGGCCGTGGCGGGACTGGAAGCGTTTCATCGCGGCGACCAGGGTGGAATCGTAAAGCGTGCTGTCGGCGGGGCCGGCCTCACTGTCCGCGGCTCCGGCAGAGCCGGGCTCGGAGGATTCGGTGGCCGGGAGGTCCCCCAGTGCCGATAGCAGGCGTCGGACCTTGGGCAGCGCGGAGGAGCGCCCCCCCGGTTCGAGCTTGGCGGCGCCGGGCTTCAAGGTGAGGTCGGTGCGGGCCGCGAGCCGACTGTAGACCGGGAGCGCCCCGAGGAGGGCATCGTACTGGGGAAAGCTCGGCTCGACCTGCGCAGGGACCCGCGCCGCGATCGATCCTTCATTCACCATCGACCGGATGAGCTCAGGAAGGACGTACTTCTTGGGCTCGACATCGATGCCATAACTCAGGGTGCGCGGGTTGATTCGGCCGATATGCAGGTCGGAGATGTAGCGCATGAGAAGAAGGCTGAGCGCCGCATCGAAGCGAGCGAGCTCGACCGGCGAGAGTCTTTCCTTGCGCTCGATCCTCTCGGCGCGATCGCGCAACCAGATGACGTCGTAGTCCGACGAGGGGAGGCCGCGGGTCTCTGCTCCCTTGAGCACCTCGATCACGGTCTTCACCTCGGGCTTCGGCCGGCCGTCGACGCTCATCCAGAATGGAAGGTAATCGATCGGACGGTAGATCCCCTCCATCTCGTCCTGATACCAGGGGAACTCCGGCCAGGTGAGATCCGGGTGCCGCGTGCCGGCGATCAGAGTGCGCAATTCGGTCGCGATCTCCTCGGTCGGCGCGGCCTGGGCCGATGACACCAGGAGGAGCAGCGCCAGTCCGGCGAAGCGCAGAAAGGTGAGCGGCGTCGAGCTGGGCAGTGGCATCAGGCGGGACATCAGTGCGCGGTCTCCTGTCAGGGGATCAGATGGAATCGGGCAGATGCAGCGACGCCGGGAGTCCCGGCGTCGCGACTGACGATCGTATGGCGGGGCCGGCTCAGAACAGCTTGCCCCAGAGGTTCAGGAAGTAGCCCTTGAGGAAGATGACGCGGTTGACCAACAGCGCGACTCGCCCCATCACGGTCAGGGCGAACCCCGCGCCGAACCCGATCATCAGGGTGTAGATCCCGACCTTTGACATGCCGCCGAGAACGCCGGTGTGCGCCTTCGAGAAGAAGAAGTAGACCAGCGAGCAGATCAGCCCGACCAGGACGAGGAGTTGCACCACGCCGGCACCCGAAGCCTCGATCGGTCGGATCGAGCCCTCGGCTTGAAGGAAGATTGACGTCTTGAAGGCCAGCGGAATGAAGAGCCCGGTCGAGATCCCGATGTAGAAGGCCATGGCGAAGCGGCTCACCCAGGCGAACTTGGGGAAGAGTCGGAGCCACATGGTAAGGCCCATCATGGTCGGGATCAGGTAGACGAGCTGTCCCTCGCTGAAGATCGGGGTGAGCACCTTGTCGGTGAAGCTGGTGTGATAGAGCAGCATCGTCCAGTAGCCGGTCGAGATGCCGACCCAGAGCCGCTCCGCGAACTTGTAGACGGGGTTGTCCCCTACCAGAAAGGAGAAGATGGCGAGCGTCATGAACGCCGCCACGGTCTGCCAGCCGAGTTGAGTCCAGGTCGGTTCCATGCGCCGCTCCTTAGCGTCCGGCCGCGCGTGCGCGCCGCTGCGCCACGTACCCGATGTTCGAAAGAACCATGAAGATCAGGATCACGACATGGGCCGCGACCTGGTAGGGCATCCCCTCCGAGCCGGCGCCCAGCTTGCCCAGGAGCTGCTCGTACTCGGCCGCCCCCTTCACCCCGGGCAGAAGCCCGAAGATCTGGCCGGACTGGAGGTAGGGGTAGTAGTCGGAGGCCATCACTCCGGTCACGCCGAGGGCCAGGGGGAAGTTGTACTTCGCCTGCCCGTACTGGATCCAGAAGTCGGCCACGTTTCCGGCCCCGAGCGCGACCACGCCCTTCATCTGGGCGAAGTTGTGCACGTCGCGCATCGGTGGGATCTCATCCAGCTTCGTTCCGTAGTAGTCGGTCGGGAACGGCACCCGGAAGTCGGTTCCCATGGCCAGGATGGTGATGGCAGGGTATGGCTTGTAGCCGAGGAAGACGTAGTCGACGTTCTTCCGCTTCCCTTTCGCCTGGGCGACGCTGGTGATGATGTCGTCCACCATGGCCGGCCCGAACTGCGAAAGGGTGCTCACATAGACGGTCGCCCCCCTTGTCGAAGGCCTGGGCGATCACCGCCTCGGCCATCGGCTGCAGCTCCGCGGCGGTCGACGGATCGAAGTCGAGCGCGACCAGCACCCGGTCCCCCGGCTTCAGGCTCTCCACGAACTCGAAGATGCCGCGCACTTCCTTCGAGATCGCGGTGGTGGCCCGGATGGGGAAGATGATTGGTAGGAGCACGGCGATCGCCAGCACCAGGTAGATGACCCGGCGATCGACCGAGACCAGGAGGTCATACCACTTCTTGTTGCCGCTCATGGCTCAGTCCCGTCCCAGGTACGACCGCTCGATGCCGAGCAGGATCTTGATCGAGTAGGCGATACCGCCAAGGGCGACGCCGATGATGATCGCGCGCTTGGCCGCCAGGTTGGGTACGCCGAGGATCCAACGAACCGCCTCTCCGTTCACCTCGCTCAGCACGCCGGGGAGGGGAACGATCCGCAGCATCACGATGAAGGCGGTCACCAGCAGCACGCCGGCCAGGATGGTACGCACCCGGAAGGCGCGATAGGCGGCGCTGGCGATGTAGAAGGCGAGCATGGCGAAGAGGGATGACTGGGCGGGATTGAGTGCGTTCTGGAAGAGCATCCGGTTGAGGCCGTGGCCGTCGTTGAACCACTCTCGCTTCAACCCGGAGATCACCATCACGGCAAACCCGGCCAGGGTGACCAGGGCATAGAACCGCTCGTTCGGCTCCCGCCGCGCCTTCATCACCGTGGCGTTGAGCAGGGAGAAGATGCCGATCGGCAGGGAGAGGATCCCGATCACGATGACGAAGTCGTTCGCGTAGGTGAAGAGATCTTCGGAAGCCTGATGGGGGATGAAGTACTGCAGCACCATCAGAATGCCGCTCAAGAAAACGATGAAGATCGGAAGCTGTTTTCTCATGTATGCCTCAGACCGTCTTGACCCATTGGTAGAAGACGTCCGAACCGAAGGTCCAGGCGATCACACCAAGGAGGATGAAGACGAGTATTACGATCTTGGCCCAGTCCTGCGCCTTGAGCGGCCCCATCAGGACCGGCTCCTGCGACAGGTAAGCGGACGCCGCGTACAGCTCTTCGCCGATCAGCGTGTAGTCGGTGGCCGCGACGAAGAACGGAATCTGGGACACCTGGTCGGTGCCGGAGATCTGGATCGAGCCGGTCATGCTGCCGGCTTCGGCCAGCAGCAGGCTCTCGGCGTGGAAGACCCCCATGTAGAAGTTCGTCGCGGTGCGCTCGCGAAGCATCAGGCCGTTGACCGCCGCCACATAGGGGAACTGCATGGCCGAGATGTAGTAGACGCTCTCCGGTCGGTAGACGTCCGGGCGTCCGGCCTGGAGGTAGGCCTCCTTCACCGTTTCCTGGGCCATCGCCATCATGACCGGGTCGTTCACCGGAACGAGCAGCGGCGTCTGGTACTCCGCGGTCTTCTTCGCCACGCGGGCCAGGATGGTGTACCCGGCGATGGTGGCGATGTCACCGGCAGTTCCGGTGCCGAGCACGAAGAGGATCGGGCGACCCATCTCGGTTGCTCGACCGATTGCCTCATCGACCGCGTTGATCCCGGGAAGCGGCCGGATGTAAAGCGGCCGACCCGACTTTGACTGCTGGATGAACCAGACGACCGCCAGGCCGAAGAGCAGGGTCGCGATCAGGATGTTCACCTTGCCGGTGTGAAACCAGTTTCCGCGCGGGGTGCCGGTGGCGGGGGAACTCCATTCGGAGATTCCGTCGTCGATCGTCGCGGCGCGCACCACCACGGTGGCGGGTGCTCCGGTCGCGAGGAATGCCGGGTTCGCGGCTCCCTCTTGGGACTCTGCGTCCGCCAGGTAGGTGAAGGTGGTCGTGCCGCGCGGGACGCTCCCGACCTTGACGTAGCTCGATGGATCGGCGCCGGTGCTCGGTACGCGATAGACGTCGTAGGTGGTGATCAGCGCATCATCAGCTGAAAGGGACCACGTGACCCGGAGCGCGTGGCCGTTGTCGTTCGGCTCATCGACGGCCGTGACCGAACCAGGTGTGGCGAAGCGGATCGGGGGTGGAGCAACCGGCGCGGCTCCGATCTGGGTCGTGTCCACTCGTGCTTCACCCGTCGCGGTTGCAGCGTCCTCGGCGAGCGCAAGCCGGCCGCCGGCAGTTGCGAGGGCGAGAACCAGAGCGGTTCGCTGGAGCACTCGGAGCGGGCGAACGGTGAGCCAAGTGGCGGTGCCGGGAGCGGCAGCGGGATTGTCCATCGAGCGGACCGGGACTGGTGATTCAGGCTCTGATCTCATGCGAAACCTTCCTGCCGGAGTCTTCGCGTGCGCGCCTCGATTGGAGGTGCGCGGGCGTTTGAGCCCCTCGAGCTCGATCCTGCGTCACGGCATTCGTCGCGGCGTAGCGTGCTCAAGGCGCGGGGATCTTGTCCGCCGCGCCGCGGACTGGCAAGCGATTTCCTGAGAAGAAGCGGCTCGTTCGCGGGCAACCGGCTGTCGCGACCGGTCGCGCCCCCGTTCGCCTCAATGGGTGTCGTCCGGGGTGAATGAGGGGGTCTCCAGCCGGGTGAGTCCGGTCGGAAGCTCGAATCGATCTGCCGGGATCGGGCTCGTGTCGACCCTCTCGACCACGTTACGGAACTCGAGCATCAGCTTGTAGCCGTCGGCCGACGGGGGCCGTCCGGCGTGAGTCGGCACGCTCCCCAGGCCGGTGGTGCGCGGCGGTGCGCCGGGGGCCGTCCCGCTCACCTCGACCTCGTGTCCGCTTTCCGCTCGGTCGGCATGGTCCCGGGCGGTGGTCTCGATCCGCATCGTGGACTCCAGGGGATAGCCGTCCAGCCCCTGCATCTTGGCGCTCAGCGCCTTCAGGCCCCCGCCGAAGGTATCGAACATCTGCATCATCCTTGCGCTCTGACTCGGATCGACCCCGATCGCGCGCGCCATCGCCTTCTGGAACTCCTGGGCCTCGCGCAGTTCGTTCGCACCGGTGGCCAGCCAGAGATCCATCGTCCAGCGGGTGGAGACTGGCCCCCCGGAGTCGTCCATGGCGTTTCCCTTCACCGTCAGGGTGACCTTCTCGGCCTGCAGCCCGGCGATGGTGCGGCGTTCGGAGCCGCGGACCACATCGACATCCGTCTCGGGAATGTCGCCCTTGACCCCCGCTTCGAGGAAGGCGTCGGCGAAGCTGCCGAGCATGGCACGCAGGGTGGAGAACGGCATCTCGGTGTAGCTCCCCTCACGTTCGTCGATCGTCCACTGCAGCTCACGGTCGAGTCGGGTGATCTGGAGGGTCGAGATCTCGCCGCTCATCCCCGCCTGGGCGAAGAAGGGGTTGTTCATCTTGGAGGAGGTGACGACCGCCTGCTTGGTGCCGGCGAGGTAGGTCGTCTCGGTGCTGGACATGTCGCCGAGAAAGGCCACCCCCTGGGACTCGGTGCGCGACTCGATCGTGAGATCCGCCCGGGCCTGCTCCAGGCCGGAGGAGGCGAGCAGGAGGGCGAACAGTGCGACCGAGGAGATCAGCGCGGTCGGGGCGACCCGCGCAGCCGGAGTGCACGGGCGCACGGAACGCCGAGGGGTGGTGGCAGACATCAGTTCCTCCTTGAACAGGTTTCCCAGAGAATCGGCTAAATCGGATTGGATCTCCAGACTGATCGTGGCGCCGGACAGGAGCAACGGCGCGCCATGAACACCGAACCGCGCAAGCCGAACACCGAAAGTCGAACCACCAAAGACGAACGCCGCGCGGCGGACTGGACAATCGGGAGCGAAGCCCCGACCATTGGCGCGAGGCTTCAGTGAGGAAGGATTCCGTGACCATTCGAAGAACCTGGCGATCGATCCGGGTCAGGGCCGGACGATGTGGGGCCGTGCTGACCGCCGCGCTGGTATCGTGGGCGGTCCTGAGCCAGACAGCCCCTGCTCTCGGAGGAAGTTGGTCCGCCACCGGCGCAGACAGCCTGGATGTCTCGGTGATCGGCTTTTATCCGATCGTCTCGGCCCGGGGGATCTGGGACTGCGCCGCCTTCGTGCCCCCCGGCGGACACGAATATGCACTGGTCTGCGCCGACTCGCTCCATCTGGTCGACCTGGCCGATCCAACCGCGCCTCAAAGGACCGCGGTCATCGCGCCCGCGGTGGCGAGCAACTTCGTCGACGTGGCGGTGAGGGGTCGTTATGCCTATGCGGCTCATCGGCGCGGACCGATTCTGATCATCGATCTCCTTCATCCCGCGGCGCCGCTGGTGGTGGGACAGATCCCGCAGTCGGAGTTCTGCGCCTGCTCGTGTGGGCACCCTTGTACCAACGCGGCTTCCGCCGAGATCGAGACGCTGTTCATCGACGAGCGCGGCATCCTGTACGTCACCGGCATCCGGTGCGGCGAGGGAATCCAGATGTACGACCTGGTCGCGAATCCGACCCAGCCGCGGTGGCTGTGCCACGAACACACCTTCGCCGGTGCGGGGAAGAGCTACTACGTACACGACGTCTACGTCCGGGATGCGGTGCTCTTCGTCTCGCGCTCCCAGGGGGTTCCTTCGGGCGATCCGCTGCCGCGGTGGGACATCCTCGACGGCGATCCCCTCTGCCCCAGCTCGCCGGGCGCGTGCGGAGGGTCGTTGCCGGCGTTCATCAGCTCGTTCCGGCACACCGGGGAGGAGCTGCATGCGCACTCCTCCTGGCGACTCGATGACGACGACTGGCTGCTCACCGCGGACGAGTCGACCGACGGGCACATCCGCGTCTGGAACATCGCGAGCTTGACCCAGCCAGTGGAGGTGGCGGAGTACCACCCGGATCTCACCTGCCACAGTCTGCACAATCTCTACGTGAAGGGAACGGTCGGATATGCCGCGTGGTACAACCACGGCATCGAAGTGTTCAGCGTGGCAGATCCGGCTGCGCCGGAGCGCCTGGGTTACTACCACCATCCAGAGCGGTGGCGCGATCGGCCCGAGGACATCTGCTGCGACCCTACCCACGGAGCGCAGGCCTGGTGCTACGGCGTGCCGCACCTCGATCCGTTCTATCCTTCCGGCATCTTCGTGGCGACCGATATCGACCAGGGCCTCCTGGTGGGGCGCTACCAGAAGCAGGCGGTGGGCCTGGGGTCCGTTGGTTCCGACCCGGATGGTGGGCGGGGGCAGGGTGGCGGCGTGGTCGACGGCCCAGGGCGGGGGCCGGAGATCGAGCTCTTGAGTGCCACCGGAACGCTGCCCATCGAGCTTGCTCTCACCCTCGATCCACGGGCGACGGAGGTCCGCCTCGAGTTGTTCGATGCCGCGGGGGTGCAGGTCGCTTCGCTCCCGCCGATCGCGCACTCAGCCATGCCGGGTGCGGTGCGGCATGACTTTCAGTGGGATGGACGTCGACCCGATGGCGTCCCGGCCGCCGGCGGAATCTACTTCGCCCGGGCTCGAGGGGTTGCGATCGGCAAGTTGGGCAAGGGGTCGGCGAAGATCGTTCTCCTGGCCGGCGACCGTGGGCGGGTGCGATGAAGCTGCACCAGGAGCGCATCGGCGTGCGGGGTGGCGGACGTGGTTTGCACGAGATTACCTCCGCGGTGAACCAGGTGGTGGGGCGGGCCGACGTGCGAACAGGGATGTGTCAGGTGTTCGTGCAGCATACCTCCGCGTCTCTTCTCATCCAGGAGAACGCCGATCCATCTGCGCGGAGCGATCTCGAGCGGTGGTTCGATCGACTGGTTCCGGAGCATGACCCGCTGTATCAGCACACCGCCGAGGGGCCGGACGACATGCCGGCTCATCTCAAGGCGGCTCTCACCTCGACCTCGGAGATGATTCCGATCTCCGACCGGCGACTGGCGCTCGGGACCTGGCAGGGCCTCTACCTCTTCGAGCATCGGCGACGGGGGACCGACCGAGTTCTGGTCGTGACGATCTGGGGGACCTGAGCGACCTGGGGAGCTTGGGGGCGGTGGGAGCCAGAGGGATCTGCGGCACCAGTGCAACGATGGGGACCGGCGGGAGAGGCCCGCGACCTCTGCCGACGCTTGCTTTGCCCGGCGCCGCGTGGGACTCTGCAGTCGTACGCATCGGATCGTGTGGTTCGTCGAGTTCAGGTTCGCGCGTTGTTGCCGGTTCTTCCACGCTCGTTTGCCTCGATTGCCCTCCCTTCCGCTGAACTGGCCTCGTCGACCACCGGCGATCCCGAGGCCCTCCGATTTCCTGGGCTCTTTCTTGGAGGATTCATGTCGTTTGCCGGTCTCAAGCTGCACCCAGATCTTCAGCGCGGGCTCAAGGAGTTGGGCTTCGTCCGCCCGACCCCGATCCAGACCGAGGCGATTCCGATCGCCCTGGCCGGAGAGGACATCCTGGCCTGCGCCAGCACCGGGAGCGGCAAGACCGCGGCGTTTCTGCTCCCGATCATGCATCGCTTGATGGAGAAGCCGCGCGGGACCACCCGCGCCTTGGTGCTCACGCCGACCCGTGAGTTGGCCGCCCAGATCGTGGAAGACCTGAACGATCTCGCGGTGCACACGCCGATCAGCGGCGCGGCGATCTACGGCGGGGTGGGAATGGGACCGCAGGAGCACGCGCTGCGGAGTGGCGTCGATGTGATCGTCGCGACCCCCGGTCGCCTCCTCGACCATCTCCGTGCCCCCTATGCCAAGATGACCGGGCTCGAGCACCTGGTGCTCGACGAGGCCGACCGCATGCTCGATATGGGTTTCCTCCCGGAGATCCGGCGCATCCTGAGGCAGCTTCCGACCAAGCGCCAGACGCTATTCTTCAGCGCCACACTACCTGCCCCGATCGCGACCCTGGCGAACGAGATGCTCGACTCGCCGGTTACGATCAATGTCGAGCGGACTTCCGCCCCGGCGGCCGGGATTACCCAGGCGATCTACCCGGTGGCGCAGGAACTCAAGACCTCCCTGTTTCTTACCCTGCTCGAGCGCAATGAAATCGGTGATGCGCTCGTCTTCACCCGCACCAAGCACCGGGCCGACCGGCTGGCGCGCGCGCTGGTCAATGCCGGGGTGAAGGCCGACCGCATTCACGGCGATCGTTCGCAGCAGAGCAGAACCGCAGCGCTGGCCGGCTTCAAGCGCGGCAAGTTCCGGGTCCTGGTCGCGACCGACATCGCGGCCCGCGGGATCGACGTCGAGGCTCTCGGTCACGTGGTGAACTTCGACGTGCCGATGGCGGCCGAGGACTACATCCACCGCGTCGGGCGCACCGGCCGGGCGGAGGCCACCGGCGACGCATTCACCTTCGTGTCGCCACAGGAAGAGGAATCTCTGGGCCGCATCGAGAAGCAGCTCGGTAAGCGGCTTCCGCGCGTCGTCCTACCCGACTTCGACTACACCGCGCGGCCCGAGCCGAAGCGGGCGCTCGCGCCGCTTCGCCCCTCGCGCGGCGGTCGCGCCGGCGGAAGCAGCGGCGGGGGCAGCCGTGGCAGCAGCGGCCGTGGCAGCGGCGGCGGAGCCGGTCGGGGCGCCGGCGGCTCCCGAGCTTCCGGCGGCTCCCGAGGGGCTGGGAGCGGTCGCGACGCCGGGAGCGGCACGAGCGGTTCGAGCGGTCGGAGTGGTAGCGGGGGCAGGAGCGGCGGCGGCAGCAGCACCCGTCAACGGCCCGCCGGCAGGTAGCGGGCTACTGCCCGAACGGAACGAAGCCGCTGGTCCCCAGCGGCTCGGTTTCGCGCATCGCCTCGATCTTGTAGAGATAGGACGCGCCGGGCACGAACTCGCGGAGTTGGGCCACCGGGACCTGATAGTCGGTCGCCCGGAGCGGGGCAGATCGGTGCAGGGTGTCAAGCTTCGCGCTGAAGAACGTCACGCGATAGCGATCCGCTCCGGTGAACTCCCTCCAGGAGAAGATCAGCTGCTCGCCATTGCGTGATGCGCTGACTCCATCCATGTGTTCCAGTCGAGGACCGATTGGGGGCGCGACCTTCGTCACCTGCTTCAGGGTCGATCCATCCCTCGGGCGCTGGGCGAGGTGATCCCGCTGGCGCAGGTTCTGGGTCAACATCAGGAGCACACCTGTCGCCGCGATCGTCACCACCCCGGCGGCGATGAGCCGTGAGCCGGAGAGCCGCAGCAGCGGAAGGCGGTCGCGCAGACTGCGTTTGCCGGTGATCTCGGCGTGCGGCGCGTCGCCGAAGTACCCCTCGAGGAAGCGTTCGAGATCCTCGACCGCCCGGGGCCAGCTCGAGCGTTCGACCAGCGCGGGATCGTGGGCATCGGAGAGGAAGAATCGGTAATCGTCCAGGAGATGCCGACACGCTCCGCAGTGATCGATGTGCTGGTCGAGGTCCTTCGACGGGAGCGCTCGTTCGGCCAGCGCGGTGATCCGCCACGGCTCCGGGCAGCCGGAGGAAGAAATCCGGCTCCCGGCCGGGCCGCCGGCTCGTCGCAACTCGAAAAAGAGCCAGCTCAGGAACGAGGAACCATCGGGGATCTGCCCCAGGGTGTGCGCGGTGCGGAGGAGTGCGGTCCGGGTGCGTTCGACTGCCCGATCGCGCCCCCGGTGCTTCGCGTAGCTCCAGAGGTAGGCCAGCCGGAGGCGTTCGCTGAGTAGCTCGCGCACCACCTTGCGCCGATCCGGATCGTTCTCCCACCCTCGGGCGGCCAGGATGCGCTGGCGCTCGAACTGGAGTGCCGCTTCCACCGATCGCGACGATTCGAAGTTGATGACAGGCTCCTTTCGCGAAGTCGGTTCTATTGTAGACTCTCGGGTCGGCCCGCAATCCGAGGAAATGCCTCCGGGGTCGGCTGCCGATCAACGCGCGGATTGCTGGAGGTTCCCGGATGTCGCGGAAGTGTGACCTGCCCCTGCATGGACTAACGGTGGTGATCGATACCGCCGGCCCACGGGTGTACATCGGACGGTTCGACCACGAGGACGAGCAGGGGATCCTGCTGATGGACGCCGACGTCCGGGATCGGGAGGCGGTCGAGGCCAAGGTGCCTTACGTCCGGAAATCGGCGAAGTTCGGGGTCTGGAAGAACACCGATCGGATCAAGGTGCCGCACTCCGAGGTCGTCTCCCTGCGGCGCCTGTCCGAGATCGAAGCGGAGTAGGCCCGGCCACCTGGGGAGCGGGGTGCGGATGGTTGCTCCGGTTTCGAGCTTCCATCTTCCATAAGTCACAGGGCAACAATGTGATGACTCGCGTGGCGACTCCGTCCGGACGGAGTTGGATCGTCCAGCCACGGAGCGGCGAAAGCGTCGAGTTAACCTGGGCCAAGCTCGACTCGCAGGTGAATCCACCCGCCGGCGGTGTCGAGGCGCAGCGCACCGAGGCCGGAGCCCACACGGAGGGTCCGCTGCTCGAGCAGAGAGCTTTGCCGCGCATCGCCCCCCTCCCGCGCAAGTTCCGTCAACCGCTCCCGCGCGCTCTCCGCCCGCCACGCCGGTGTCCGCTCCAGTCGACTCTCGATCAGCCCGCCCAGGGTGAGAGCCTCGATCCGTAGCGACGCCGCGGCGGCAAACTCGACCAGGATGTCGCCCCCCGTCGTCGCGACGATCGACTCTCCCGCCCCGACCGCACACTCGCGGAGGAGGATCGGGGTGCCGAGCCCGCGCAGACGGAACGGAGCCTGGAGCCCTCGGATTTCGAGCCGCCCCCGAAAGAGATCCGCCTGGATCGGGCCGTCGAACCGGTGAAGCCGGACATCGCTCCCGGCCGCTCGCAGACCCAGGCCTGCAAGCTGGCTCGGGATCTGCAGCTCGAGCGGGCCCCGGCTCCAGGAGAGCGTGTACAGATGGCCGATTCGGGTGACCTGTACCGGCTCGCCCCGCACGATCTGCACCCGATGTCGGTTGGTCCCCCAGACGATCACCGGGTCGCCGTAGAGCGACTGGTCGAACCCCGGCCGCGGCTGCAGGCGAAGGGTCGCCGCGGTCGTCAGGTCGAATCCGCCGGAAGCGGTGTTGACCGGGATCGCCTGCCGCTCCGGGGGATCGGTTGCTCGGGCGCAGGCGGCGAGCAGGTCCCGTCCCAGGAGCCGGCAGACGCCGAAAAGGTCGGCGACGGCACTCGCGGGCCGGACGTCACCTCCTCCACCTCCCGCCGGCGTGGGCGCTTCGGGGCCTGCATTCTTTCCCCCGGAGTGGCTCATGACGGCTCGATGGCGGAACCGGGGACCCAGGCCAGCGCGACCTGCGCGACCGCGATGTCGGCTTTCTTCGGCTTGACCAGCAGTTCGGTCAGTTCCAAGGCGAGAGGATCGGTCCCGGCGTCGAGACCTGCCACTTCGGCCCGGAGGGATGCCTCGAGTTCCTCGCGCTGGAGCTGCAGCGCTTCGAGAGTATCCCCGGCTGCCTCGAGTTGCGCCTTCTCGCGTCCCGCCCGGGTCGCGCCCCGCATCGCTCCCGCGGCCCGCCTCGCGCTGGCGCCTGAAACCGCCTTCCGGCCGAAGATCGCCCCGAGCACGGTCGATCCGATCGAGATCGCGGTCGAAACCTGTGCCTGCTGCACGTCCGCCTCCTCCCGCGCCACGCGGGCCGCGGCCTGCCGAATCCGCTCCTCGAGTCGCGCGATGGCAGGGGCCTGTCTGGCACGCAGCTTTTCCAGAGCGGCATCGCGTCGTTCCCGCAGCGTCTGCCCCAGCCGCACGCGGAACTCTCCCTCGGTTTCTCCCGGCCGCGAGATCTGCTTCAGAGCGGGGCACTGCAGCAGCTTCACTTCCGAGGAGCGGTAGAGGTGATCAGTGAGTGCCTTCGTCCAGGCGGCGTAGCTCTTCGCCTTGGTCGCGTCGGGTGGGAGTTCGCCGAAGCGCGCGGACAAGGGAGGGGCGGCCTGGAACTCCGCCTCTCCGGGCCAGACGACGCGCGCATTCTCCCACACTGCAGCGGGGAGGAGCGGTTCCGGGCCGACCTTGCTCAGGGGTGTGAGGAGGACCAGGTCTTCCCATTGGTCGACTCCGGCCTTGGCCGAGGTGTAGTGGACCCGCGCCGCTCCGTAGAGCGCGGGGAAGAGCGGCGCATCCCCGTCCGGCTCCAGGTACAGGATGGCGATGTCCGACGGAATCGGGGCGACAGCCTCCGACCCGCTGATCCCCCTCGCGCCTCCGGCGCCGGGGGCCATCCCCTCCCCGACACGTGTTGCCGTACCCCCCGCCGCACGCCCTGTCGTGTCCGGAGCGCCCGGCGCCGCCCCAGAGGTCGACCGGGGTCGGTTCGTGGCGGCTCCCTCCCGATCGCGCATCAGCGTGCCGATCTGGCTGCGCGTGAGTGGTCCCCGGAGATACGAGAGTGTCCAGCGGGTGTGAAAGAGAGTCGGTGCGTCGTCATGCACGTTGTTCATCAGGAAGACGCGGCTCTTGAGGCCGGCCAGGGTCGCCTCCATCAGGCCGCGATCGAAGCCGGATCCCTGCGTCGCCGATGCTCCCTCCAGTCCTTCGAGCACGCGCATCTTGTCTCGTTCGGTCTGCAGCCGGCCGATCCACCAGGTGCCAGCGTTGGCCAGCCCCTTGTAGTCGAGATCGACCGGATTCTGCGTCGCCAGGACCACGCCCAGACCGAACGCTCGCCCCTGCTTGAGCAGGGTCAACATCGGTTGCTTGCAGGGCGGGTTTGCCGACGGAGGGAAGTACCCGAAGACCTCGTCCATGTACAAGAGCGCGCGCAACGAGGTCGTACCGGATTGCGCCCGCATCCAGGCCAGGAGTTCGTTGAGCAGCAGCGTGACGAAGAACATCCGCTCCGCGTCGCTCAGGTGGGCAATCGAACAGATTGCGATCCGTGGCTTTCCCGCCGGCGTGTAAAACAGTTTGGCCGGGTCGAGCGGCTCTCCCTCCATCCACGACCGGAAACCGGGGGACGCGAGGAGATTGTTGAGCTGGAGCGCGAGGTCGAAGCGGTCCTGGTCGGGAAAGAACGCGTCGAGCGACATGACGCCGATCTTCTCGAAGGGAGGGCGCTGGATCTCCGCGATCAGCGTGCCGATGTCCATGTCGCGCCCCTCGCGCCAGGCGCGGTCGAGCAAGTTCGACAGAAGGATGTGTTCGCGACTGCGAATCGGATCGGCTTCGACACCGACCAGCGCCAGCAGCCCGGACACCGCGGCGCTGATCCGCTCCCGGAAGGCGTCGACGTCATCGCGCACCGCCGCCGCAGGGGCGGCAAAGGAGCGAAGGACCGCGAGCGGTACCCCCGCGCTGCTCCCCGGGGTATAGATGACGAACTCCGCCGCGTCCCGCAGGCGCGCGATCCGTGCGCCGTCTTCTCCCCACTCGGCCAACCCGTTGCGCCAGGTCTCCGCCATGCGCGCAGCGTACTCCTCGACGGAGAGGGCCTGACGCTGCGCCTCGCCTGCATCGACCCAGGGAGCGAAGTTCGCCGGTTGGAGGTCCGGAAAGGTGAGCAGGAGGTTGCCGAGATCCCCCTTGGGATCGATCAGGAGCGTCGGCACACCGTCGAGCGCGGCCTCCTCGATGAGCGAGAGGGCCAGCCCGGTCTTTCCGCTTCCGGTCATCCCCACGATCACGCCGTGGGTGACGAGATCCCGGGAGTCGTACATCATCAGTTCGGGGCCGAGCGCCCCGGTCGCCAGGTCGTAGTGCCGCCCGAGGTAGAACGCCCCGAGCTTCTCGAAGTCCGACACGCGCCTCTCCTTGTTGAAACCGGCGCACATCCTAGCCTCTCGGGGGGGCGGGGGGCGACCCGCGCAACGACCGGGATGCTTCCGCCCGGAGGGAGGCGCGCCCACCCCCGGTTCTGCGCTATGCTCCGGCGGTCCCTTGCCCAGAATGGAGGATCCGTTGGCGAAGAAAAAGCCCGGCGCCGCCGGTAGGACCGCAGCCGTCACCCCCAGCGACGATTCGAACGGAGGATCGCTCTGGGGGCTCGCGCTGGGATGTCTGGTGGTTGCGATGCTGGCCTCGGCGATGCTCGTCTCGAAGCATTTCGGCGGACACGAACTGCCCGGCTGCGGACCGACCAGCGCCTGCGCCCAGCTCGAGAACAGCGCCTGGGGGAAGGTCCCCGGGATCGGATGGCCGACCTCGTTTCTTGGCCTGGCCTGGTTCGTCGGCCTTGCTTCGGCCTGGTGGAGCGCGCGGCGCGCGCTCACTCCCCTTCTGGTCAACCTCGCGCGCCTCGGCGCGGCCATGTCGGTTCTCTTCCTGGGAGTCATGTTGATGAAGCAGCAGCTTTGTCCGTACTGCGTGGTGACCCACCTCGCCAACCTCGGGTTCCTCGGACTGGTGGAGAAGATCCGCAGCGGGTCGATCCCCTCGCCGTCCGACCTCCCGACCGCCGCCCGCCGCGCGTTGATCGGGATGGGGCTTGGCTTCGTCGTCATGACCCTCGGGCTCGCCCCGGCCGAGATCAACCACCGTGCACGGAAGCAGTCCGACGCCCAGGCATCTGCCGCTCGATCGGTGGCCGCGGTCAATGCGGCGCAGACGCGTCCGGCGGAGACCGCGACTCCGACCGGGGCCGAGTCGGCCTCCCAGGCCGCCCCTCTGGCGGGCGCCCCCTCCGGCTCTCCAACCGGCGCTGGTACCGGCACCGACCAGGCGCTCACCGGCTCGTCCGACGGAGCGCCGGCTGTCGGCGGGCCGGCGACCGGGACGCCTTCCGCGAGTGAAAGCGGCACGACAGCCGCCGCAGGCACCGAAGAAACCGGGAATCTCGCCGATGCCTCGACCACCGCTCCCGGGTCGACGAACAAGCCTGCTGCAGCGGCCGGTCCCAAGGCGCGACCCGGATTCACCGGGCGCTATCTCCTCGGTCCGGAGAATGCCCCCTATCGACTGGTCATGTTCACCGACCTCCAGTGCAAGGATTGCAAGCGGGTGGAATCGGAGGTGATGGCGGTGGTCGGGACCCGGAAGGACATCAGTGTCTCGCTCAAGCACTTCCCGATGTCGAACCAGTGCAACGAGAAGATGGGGGAGATGAATCTGCACCCCAATGCCTGCTGGGCCGCGCGCGCGACCGAAGCGGCCGGCATGGTCGGCGGGGACGCGGCCTACTTCAAGATGGTCAACTGGCTGTTCGAGCGGAGTGGCGGGTTCACCGACGCCGAATTGCGCGCCGCGTTGCCTCAGCTCGGTTTCGACGCAAACGCGTTTCTCTCGGTGATGCAGAGCGCGGAGACCGATGTTCTGGTGAAGAAGGACATCGCGGAAGCCGTGGACCTCGGCATCCAGTACACCCCGATGGTGTTCTTGAACGGCGTGGAGTTCCGGGGCTGGGAAGTGGCCGGAGTGGTCCAGACCGCCCTGGCCGAGCTCAAGCCCGGCGCACCCTCCGGCTCGGCCGAGAACGACAAGCCGGCCGCCGCGGTGGCGAAGTTCATCGAGGACTGGCGAGTTCAGCAGCCCCGCCGTGCCGCAATCGATGCCAAGCCGCACTTCCTGAGTGGCAATGCCACGGCCAAGGTTCAGGTCGTGGTCTATGGCGACTATGCGGACGAGAACACCTCCAAGCTCGATTTCGCCGTGCGCCAGGTGGTGCAGGCCCGCGGGGATGCGGCTTACTCCTTCCGCCACTACCCCGCGAACATGAACTGCAACCCGAAGCTCAAGAAGGTCTTCACCGAGTACGGCTGCGATGCGGCCAAGGTGGTCGAGGCGGCCGGTATCCTGGGTGGGGACGCGGCCTACAACAAGGTGCACGAGTGGCTGCTCTCGCGCGAGGGGAGCCTCTCGCCCGACTTCGCGACCAAGGCGGCGACCGCTTGCGGCCTCGATCCGGCCAAGCTGCTCGCGGCGATGGCCGACCCCGCAGTCGAGGCGGCGATCAGCGAGGATCTCCGCGCCGCGGGCGTGATGGGGGTCATCCAGATTCCCCAGGTGTTCGTGAACGGCAAGTGGCTCCCCCGCTGGATGCGGGAGGGAGATGATGTCCTGGGTAAGGTGGTGGCCGAGGCCGCCAAGCTCTGAGCGATCTCTGCCCAGCGAGACGGAGCATGGTCGGCTGAATGGGAGATCGATTCACCGCACGGGGAGAGCAGCTCGAGGACTATCTCGACCCGGTACTGGTCGTCTGCCCGCGCTGCGCGCGATGTGCCCATATCACGCGGCGAGCTCCGGCGGGTGCCGGGCCGTTCGCGCCGAGACGCCTCACGTGCACGTACTGTGCCTACTCCGATGAGTGGTCGGCGTCGCAGATCAAGCGTGGTTGGCACGAAGCGCGTGACGACTTCTTCGCCCAACCGCTCTGGCTTCAGACTCCCTGCTGCGGGGAGACGCTCTGGGCTTACAACGCGCCCCATCTCGCGTTCCTGGACGGGTACCTGTCCGCCAACCTTCGGGAACGAGCTCGAAGCGAGACGTCCGGCTGGGCCAATCGATCGATTGCCAGCCGGCTCCCCCGCTGGATCATCGCGGCGAAGCATCGGGACGAGGTGACGCGCGGGCTGGTCCGCCTCAGAGGGAGGCTGACCGAGGCCGGTGCGGCCGGACCCTGATCGGCACCCTGGCCAGGGGCGCCACCCCGGATCGCAAGCGCGCTGATCGGCCCGCTCTCGCCCGGCCGGCGTCCTGTGGTCTGCCCGTACCGGCGAGGTTCTGATATCCTCCCCTCTCATCTCATCCGATCCGAGGGGCCATCGATGCTGCAACTCGTCCGAAATGCCACCGTCTTCGCGCCCGAGCCACTCGGGGCAGTCTCGATCCTGATCGCCGGAGACCGCGTCGCGTGGATCGGACGGGACGCGAACGAGGCCGATGCGATCGCGCGATCACTCGGCCCGGTCGGCCTGCTCGAGGAGATCGATCTGGCCGGGCGGCGGGTCATTCCGGGTCTGATCGATGCTCACGTGCACCTGACCGGAGGGGGAGGCGAGGCCGGAGCGCACACCAAGGTGCCGCCGCTCACGCTCTCGCAGTTCAGCCGGGGCGGAACGACGACGGTGGTCGCCCTGCTCGGCACGGACGACCTGACGCGGGGAACCGGCG
The DNA here is from genome assembly GCA_016712505.1 of Candidatus Eiseniibacteriota bacterium. GTDB lineage: Bacteria > Eisenbacteria > RBG-16-71-46 > CAIMUX01 > CAIMUX01 > JADJQY01. The sequence continues at coordinate 650,714 of JADJQY010000001.1, forward strand.
AGCTACTGGCTGCGGTCTACGGGCTGCGGAACGAGGGGTTGTCGGCCTACTGCTACACCGGCGGGTATCATCTCCCACTGCGTACCCTGACCGGATCGGCGCGTGGGGACATCGTCTACCTCGACCCGGTGCTCGGGGTGGGAGAACTTGCGATCAGTGACCATCGCTCGAGCCAGCCCACGCTGGACGAGCTGCTGCGGGTGGCGAGCGAGGCGCATGTCGCCGGACTGATGACCGGCAAGGCCGGCACCGTTCACCTCCATATGGGGGACGGAGTCCGCGGGCTCGAACTGGTGCGCGCCGCGCTCGACCAGAGCGAGATTCCCGCGCGCGTCTTCCATCCCACCCACGTCAATCGGAACCGGCGACTCTTCCAGGAGGCCTGTGCTCTGACCTCGCGAGGGGTCACGATCGACGTCACCGCATTTCCGGTCGAGGAGGGGGAGGATGCCTACGCCGCCCCCGAGGCCCTGCGCACCTACCTGGATCGCGGCCTTCCCGCGGAGCGGATCACGATCAGCAGCGACGGCGGTGGGTGCCTGCCCACTTTCGACTCCGAGGGACAGGTTGCGCACTTCGACGTGGGGCGACCGGCAGCGCTGGGTGAGGCGCTGGCCGACTGCCTCCACCGGGGAATCGCGCTCGAAGCCGCACTGCCGGCCTTCACCTCGAACGTCGCGCGCGTGCTTCGCCTCGCTCGGAAGGGGCGCCTCGCGGCGGGGGCGGACGCGGACTTGGCCGTCCTCGACGCTCACGGGACGATCGAGAGCGTCATGGCACGCGGGGTCTGGCAGGTACGCGAGCATCGCCTTCTGCGACGCGGTGCTTTCGAGCGAGACGCCACGTCCTCGGACGACCAACCGACCATCCCGGCAACCACCAAGAGCGACTGAGCAACCAGGAGGATCGGCGCGCACCCGCGCCAGCTATGCCGTCACGCATCCAAGAAGGGCACACCCGCGGCTTCATCGTCCCGATCGGCGGGGCGGAGGAGAAGGAGGGGAGCCCGCGCATCCTGAAACGCTTCGTCGAGCTCTGCGGTGGTCGACGGGCGCGCATTGCCGTGATTCCGACCGCCTCTGAACTCCCCGATACCGGATCGCGCTACGAGCGGTACTTTCGCGAGATTGGGGTCGGCGAGGTCCAGGCAATGCCGTTCTACACCCGCGCCGACTGCGAACACCCCGAGCACATCGAAGTCCTCGAGCGGGCCGATGGCATCTTCCTCACCGGCGGCAACCAGCTCAGACTTTCCACGACTCTGGGCGGGACCGAGGTGGCGCGCATCCTCCGACGGCGTAACGCCTCCGGAGGACACATCGCCGGTACCTCCGCGGGGGCGGCGTTCCTGCCGGAGCACATGATCGCCTTCGGCGACGAAGGCTCGACCCCGCGGGCCAACATGGTGACCCTCGCGCCCGGCCTCGGGCTCTCGAATCGCGTGATGATCGATCAGCACTTTCGGCAGCGCGATCGACTGGGGCGGCTCCTCACCGCCCTGGCCTACAATCCGTTCGCGACCGGGATCGGTCTCGACGAGGATACCGCGGCGTTCATCGACCAGAATGATGCGATCGAGGTGGTCGGCAGCGGCGCCCTGACCATCGTCGACTCCTCGGGCATCGAGTACACCTCGATGGACTCCGCCGAGCGCACGCAACCTGTCTCCATCATCGGAGCCAAGCTCCATGTGCTGGTGGCGGGCGCAACCTTCGACCTCACGACCCGCGTGGCCTCGCCGGGGCCGATCGCGTTGAAAAGGCGGTAGCGCATGAAGGTGCTCGAGACCTCGGTCTATCTCGGTCCCAATCTGTACGCCCTCTTTCCGGTCATCCGGATGACGGTCGATCTCGAGGCGCTCGAGGAGTGGCCCACCGGCCGGCTGGGCAAGGGCTTCACCCAGGGACTCCTTCACGCCCTGCCCGGGCTGCACGAGCATGGCTGCTCCTATGGCGAGCCGGGCGGCTTCATCCGTCGGTTGAGCGAGGACCAGGGGACCTGGCTGGGACATGTTCTCGAGCATGTCGCGATCGAGCTCCAGAACAGCGCCGGCGTGCGGGTGACCTTCGGCAAGACGCGGGGCGCGGGAGAGAAGGGGCAGTACCACGTCGTCTATCAGTATGAGCAGGCGGATGTGGGGATCGAGGCGGGAAAGGTTGCGCTCGGGCTGCTCAATCACCTGCTGCCCGCGGACCTGCGGGCCGCGGACTTCGAGGACGAGGGATACAACTTCTCCGCCGAGCGGGACGCCTATATCCGGTTTGCCCAGCGGCGCGCGCTCGGCCCGTCCACCGCCGCGCTGGTGCGGGCGGGGGAAGAGCGCGACATCCCCTGGATCCGCCTGAATGACTACAGTCTGATCCAGTTCGGCCACGGCAAGCTGCAGAAGCGGATCCAGGCCACGGTCACCAGCGAGACACGGCACATCGCGGTCGAGATCGCCTCGGACAAGGAGGAGACCAACCGCATTCTGAACGATCTGGGTCTGCCCGTGCCCAAGCAACGCCTGGTCTACTCCGAAGACGAGGCCGTGCGCGAGGCGCGCCGCGTGGGCTATCCCGTGGTGGTGAAGCCACTCAACGCCAACCACGGACGGGGCGTGTCGCTCAACCTGACCGAGTCGGAACAGGTGAAAGTCGCCTTCGAGCAAGCGCGGCAGCACAGCCGCGGGGTGATCATCGAGTCGTACGTCACCGGGTGGGACCACCGGATGCTGGTGGTCAATGGCGAGCTGATTGCGGTCGCCAAGCGCGTGCCCGGGCATGTGGTCGGGGACGGGGTGCACACCATCGATCAGCTGGTCGAGATCACGAACCAGGATCCCCGACGTGGCATCGGGCACGAGAAGGTGCTGACCCGAATCGAATTCGATCACCAATCGGAGCGCGTTCTGGCCAACCTCGGCTACACGCGAGAGTCGGTGCCGCCCAAGGACGAGATCGTCTACCTGCGGTCGACCGGGAACATCTCGACCGGAGGCACCGCGGTCGATGTCACCGACCTGGTCCACCCGGACAACCGCGAGATGGCGGTGCGGGCGGTGGCGGCGATCGGGCTCGATGTGGCCGGGGTCGACTTCCTGAGTCAGGACATCTCCGTTTCCTACAAGGAGGGGGGAGGCGCGATTTGCGAGATCAACGCCGCCCCAGGGTTCCGCATGCACGTGGCGCCCAGCGAGGGGCAGCCGCGAGATGTGGCCGGGCCGGTAATGGACATGCTCTTCCCGCCGGGGACGCCGAGCCGCATTCCGATCGCCGCCATCACCGGGACCAACGGCAAGACCACCACCGCCCGGATGTTGGCCCACATTTTCAAGCTCACCGGTCACACCGTGGGGCTCTGCACCACCGATGGCGTCTACATCAACGGTCAGTTGACGGTGAAAGGGGACATGACCGGACCGATTGCCGCCCGCATGGTGCTGCGCGATCCCCAGGTCGATGTCGCCGTCCTCGAGACGGCTCGAGGCGGCCTGTTGCGCAGCGGGATGGGGTATCGCTACTCGAGTGTGAGCGCCTGCCTCAACGTCGCCGCAGATCACCTCGGAATGAAGGGGATCGACACCCTGGAGCAGCTGGCCGAGGTGAAACGGATTCCGATCGAGGTCGCGCGGGACACCGTGGTGCTCAATGCCGACGACCCGCTCTGCCTCAAGATGGCGGACTACGCGCAGTCGAAGCATGTCTGTTACGCCACGATGAGTTCGTCCCATCCGCTGGTCCGCGAGCACATACGGGCCGGGGGGCGCGCCATCGTGCTCGAGGAGGGGATCAACGGGCACATGATCACCCTCTACGACAAGGGAGCTCACATCCCGCTCCTCTGGACCCACCTGATTCCCGCCACCCTCGAGGGCAAGGCGCTCTTCAACGTGCAGAACGCGATGTTTGCCGCCGCCATGGCCTACGCCATGGGACAGAAGCTGGAGGACATCCGACACGGACTGCGCACCTTTGACACTACCTTCTTCCAGGCCCCCGGCCGGATGAACGTCTACGACGAACATCCTTTCAAGGTGATCCTCGACTACGGCCACAACCCGGCGGCGGTGCACGCGGTGGTTCAGCTGGTGGAGCGGCTGGAGGTCAAGGGCCGACGGATCCTGGTCCTTGCCGCCCCTGGCGATCGTCGCGACGAGGACATCCGCGAGATTGCGCGTTTCGCCGCGGGAAAATTCGACCACTACATCTGCCGTCGGGATGACAGCCTGCGCGGTCGGAGTGACGAAGAGGTGCCCCGGATGCTGCGGGCGACGCTGCTCGAGGCTGGGGTACCCGACGCCCAGATCGAGGTGATCGCCGACGAGCAAAGGGCGATCGATCATGCGCTCCAGCTGGCTCGCCTGAACGATCTCCTGTTGGTCTTTGCCGATGCCATCAGCCGGAGCTGGAAGCAGATTCTGCACTTCCGGCCAGAGGGGGCGAGTGCTCCCACCAATGAGGCGGGTTCGCCGGTGCGCTTCGAGCTGCCGAACCAGCCGACGCCCTTGGGACCGGGGGAGACCCTCGTGCGCGACGGACGCGGCGTCCGCGTGGCGCGCGAGTCCGAGGACTGAGGGGGGCGTGCTGATCGACTCGCGGCGTCTCACCGGTTCGAATCCCTGGCTACCGGGCCTGGGCGCCATCATCGAGGTGGAACGCCCGGATGGTGAGGCCGCGGTCGCGGCCTGGCGGGAGGAGGTCGCGCGGATCCTCACCGCCCTTGGCCGGGACGCGGTGCTCGGCACCCGGGTCCATCCCGGAGGCGCGGCCATGGCCCTCACCGCACCGAGCGATGCACTCTTCGCCGCCACCGAGGTCAACGAGTTGGCCTGGTTCTGCGCCGAAGCCCGCCTCGACGGCCGCCTGATGCCCGATCTGGCTCAGCTCCTTCCGGGGATCATGACGATCTTCGTGGCGGAGGCGAATCCGGCACTCCGCGCCCTGGAGAGCGCGAGCGAGCGGCGGGATCTCTCGATCCTGCGGGACGACGAACAGATCTCGATCGGTCTCGGTCACGGTTCGCGCGGCTGGCCCCTGCGAAACCTGCCTTCTCCGGACCAGGTCGAGTGGTCGGAGCTGCACGATATCCCGGTTGCTCTGGTCACCGGCACGAACGGGAAGACCACGTCGGTGCGACTCACCGCCGCGATGCTCGCGGCGAGCGGACTGCGGGTCGGCACTTCCTCGACCGACGGGATAACGGTGCAGGAGGAGTCGATCGCCGCCGGGGACTACTCCGGCCCCGCCGGCGCGCGTCGGGTGCTGCGTCACCCGGCGGTCGAGGCCGCGGTTCTCGAATCCGCGCGGGGAGGGATCCTGCGACGCGGATTGGCCATCGATCGGGTGGGCGCGGCGCTGGTGACCAACGTCGCCGCCGATCACCTCGGGGAGTTCGGAGTGTCGTCGATTCATGACCTGCTCGAGACCAAGCTGGTCGTGGCGACCGCGGTGCGTCCCGAGGGGGCGATCGTTCTCAATGCCGATGATCCCTTCATCCTGGCCGAGGCTCCCCGGATTCTGAGCACCGCAAGGGTGCGTGCCGCGATCGTCTGGTTCAGCCTGCGCGATACACACCCAGTCGTACTTCAACACCTGGAAGAGGGCGGGCGCGCCTGTTTCGTGGAGCACGGCGAGTTCGTGCACGCCACGCGCGAGGCGCGCGAGCATTTCGGTGCGGTTCAGGACGCGCCCATCACCTGGGACGGTACGGCGCGACACAACATCTCGAATGTGCTCGGCGCGATCGGCCTCGCGCGGGCGCTGCAGGTTCCGCCGTCGGCGATCCGCTCGGCCCTCTGTGCCTTTGCTTCCACCAACGATCAGAATCCCGGGCGGCTCAACCGCTACGAGGTGAACGGCAGTACCTTCATCCTCGACTTTGCCCACAATCCGCATGGTTGGCGCGCGCTGGTGGAGGTTGCCCGCGCCCATCCAGCCCGGCGGAGGGCGGTGGCGCTCGGGCAGGCGGGGGATCGGGACGACGCCTCGATTCGCGAGTTGGCCCAGATCGTCTGGACGCTGCAACCGGAACTCATCGTGGTCAAGGAGGTGGAGGCGTATCTCAGGGGCCGGCCCCGGGGCGAAGTTTCGCGCATCCTGGGCGAGGAGTTCGCGCGCCTCGGCGTTCCGGCCGATCGCGTGGTCTCGGCGGCGGGCGAGGCGGAGGCGCTCGAACGGCTCCTCTTGTGGGCGGGCGTCGGAGACCTGGTGCTCATGCCCGTGCTGGCCGAGCGGGCCCAGGTTTCGGCGCAACTTGCCGCGCTGACTTCGCGACGTTCCGAGCCTGATCGGCCCCCCGGCTCGGCGGTGGAAGGAGAAGCGACGTGAACCTCACCCCACTGGAGCGGTTGCGGCTCTCACTCACCGGTCTGTCGACCGGCGATGCCTTCGGCGAGACCTTCCTACGCTCGCCGACTCAGCTCGAACCCCTGATCGCGACGCGGGAGCTGCCTCCGGGTCCCTGGACCTATACCGACGACTCCGAGATGGCCTTCTCGATCGTTGAGCTCCTGGCGCGGGACGGCACCATCGACCAGGATCGGCTCGCGCTTGCGTTTGCCCATCGCTTCGATCGCGCCCGGGGGTACGGTTCCGGCGCCTCGCGGCTCTTGGCGGCCGTGCGCGATGGGGCGGACTGGAGAGTCGAGGCCCCAAGACTTTTTCCCAGCGGCGGGAGCTACGGGAACGGTGCCGCGATGCGGGTGGCCCCGCTCGGAGCGTTCTTCGCCGAGGACGAGGCGGAACTATGGAAGCAGGCCACCGCCTCCGCGCAGGTGACGCACGCCCACACCGAGGCGGTGGCCGGAGCAATCGCTGTTGCGCTTGCCGCGGCCTGGGCCAGCCGCTTTCAGCTTCATGGCGATGCCGCGCAACCGGCGATCTCGGACAACCGTCGCCGCTTCCTGGTCTGGATCCGGGACCGCCTCCCCGAGACGGAGGTCAGACGTCGGGTTGGCCTCGCCACCCAGATTCCCTTCGAGCACTCCCCGGAAGACGCCGCGCGCGCCCTCGGATCCGGCTATCAGACCAGCGCGCAGGACACCGTTCCGTTCGTCCTCTGGTGCGCCGCCCGCCATCTGGAGGACTACGCTGCGGCGCTCTGGACGACGGTGCGCGGTCAGGGGGACATCGACACCAACTGCGCCATGGTGGGCGGGATCGTCGCGCTCTCCGCCGGGGCGGAATCGGTGCCGCCGGACTGGCTCACGCGGCGCGAAGGTCTGCCGCGTGAGATCACCGAACTAGTCGGAGCTGCCTGAACCGCGTAACTTGGAGGTCAACCCGTCCCGCCGCAGGGTCGATAACCAGGAGCGAAGCGGTCGCAGGACGCGACGGCCCCGGCAAGGACAGAGGATGGAACACTCCGCAGATTCCGCGCGTAGCTTCGCGGCCGCTCGAACGCCGGCCGCATTGGCATTTCTGTATGGTTCCACCTTCGTGGCGCTCAGCACCTGCGGCCGACTCTTCGAGGTGCAGCCGCTGGGATTCCCCGCCTTCTGGCCGGTGAGCGGGCTGGTCCTGGGCCTGCTGATTCGCCGGCCCCCGGCCCGTTGGCCCCTGCTCATCCTCTACTTCGGTGTGCTGAGTGTGGTCGATGGCTTCTTCCGCGACGAGGGGTCGGCTTCGATCGTCGCCTGGGCGGCCGCTGCCGTGGTCGGTCCGTTGGTCGGGGCCACGGTGTTCAGCTCTACCCAGGGACGCGGGGCGCGGATCGACCGTATCTCGGTGCTCTTCTCGGCGCTTCTCGCCACACTCGCCTCAGCCACGGTGTCCGGAGCGTTTCGCGCGCTCGCGATGCCGCTTCCGCAGGCCCCGCTGCCGCTCCTCGACGCCTGGCTCTCCTGGTCGGCGGCCGAGGCGCTGGGGATCATGGCGGTGCTGCCGATCCTGCTTTCCCGCTGGGATTCGCGCTGGTGGCGCGAAGTGGGCGCCCCGCGCGTGGGCGAGTCAGTCATCGCCCTGGTTCTGCTCGTCTTCGAGGCGGCCGTCTTCGTCGGCCCGCTCCGGCACCTGCAGCAGCAGACCCCGATCTTCGAGTTCCTCTTCGTTCCGATCCTGCTCTGGATTCCGCTCCGGATCGGAGTGCCGGTGACGGTCTTCGCAAACGCGCTCCTGATCGGCTTTGCCGCGCTCTGGGCCGATCACGGAGTCGGACCGTTCGCGCTGACCGCGGAGCACCGCCTGACCCATCTCCTGGGGCTCCAGAGCCTGCTCCTGGCGCTCACCTCCCTGTGCCTCGCGCTCGCGGTCGCTGTGTTGGAGCGGCGTGGCGCCGCCGCGCGTCTACGGGAGAGCGAAGACCGGTTTCGACGCCTTTCCGATCACGCCCCGATCGGCATCTTCCAGATCGATCTCAGCGGCCGTTGCCTCTTCGTGAATCGTCGGTGGTGCGACCTGACCGGAATGTCACCCATGGAGGCGGGCGGCATCGGTTGGTTCGATGCGATCCACCCGGAGGATCGCGGTCGGGTGGCGGAGGAGTGGAACGACTGCGCTCGCGATCGGGCGGAGTTCCGCAGCATCTTTCGCCTGCGCGACATGCGCGGCAGAATCACCTGGCTCGAGGCGCGCGCACTCCCGATCGTCGATGAACAGGGTGACATGTCGGCGTACATCGGCACGGCAGAGGACATCACCACCCGCCGCGCGGTCGAGGAGCGACTGACGCACCTCGCGCTCCACGACCCGCTGACCCATCTGGCGAACCGTGTGCTGCTTCGCGATCGACTTGAACAGGCTCTGGCCCGGCTCTCTCGCGCACCCGGCTCGGTCGCCGTGATCTACCTGGACCTTGACCACTTCAAGGAGATCAACGACTCCTACGGACACGAGGTCGGGGATCGCCTGCTGCAGGAGATCGCCCGACGGTTGCTGCGGGCCAGCCGACCCACCGACACCGTCGGGCGCCTCGGAGGGGATGAGTTCGTGGTCATCTGCCCCGGCCTGCACGAGGAGGGTGAGGCTTCGCTGATCTCGCATCGCTTCGAGACGGAGCTCTCCCGTCCCGTCGAACTGGACGCACACATACTGCAGGTAACCGGATCTCTGGGCATTCGGATCGCGACCAGCTCCGACAGCGACCCGGACGAGTTGCTCCGGGATGCGGATGTCGCGATGTACGAGGCGAAGCGTCGAGGTCGGGGGCGGAGCGAACTGTGGAAGGGGGGCACCGATCGGCGAGCCCTCGAACTGGAGGCAAGGCTCCGCGGGGAGAGCTAGCCTGGTGCTTCGGCACCCTCGGGGCCGTCGAGGAAACGGGCGCGAAGATCGGGGGTCGGAATCAGGCACGAGTCCCGGCGTCCGAACCACCGGTACCGGCCTCGCGCCACCTGGTCGTACGCCCTGTCGCGCAGCGGACGCGGGATCAGACGAAACAGTCCGAGCAGGCGCCAGGGGAAGCCGAGCCGACTCGCGATCCGGAGGATCGCCTCACTGCGATCGAAGCAGGTCCCGTTCTGAATCAGCACGATGCTCTCCGGAGACCCGCTCGCCGCGTCGACCCGTCCGCCTCCGCATTTGGCTAGCAGCGCGCGCGCGGCGGGTGATTGGCGAGCGGCAAACCGAAACCGGCCACCAGGATCGTTGCGCACGACCAGGGCCACCGAGCCGCGGCAGAGATTGCAGACGCCGTCGAAGAGAATGATGTCGTGATTTGATTCCATCGTCCCGAATCCTACCTCGGATCTCGGCCCGGCAAATCAGGGTATACTCGGATTCGCACGACGCGCCGAACGCCGGACTTCTCCCCCCGGCACTGCAGGTGTCGTCGCATCCCTGGAGTGTCAGATGCGGAACGGATCCACGTGCCCTCGCTCGACTGCTACTCGTCTGGTGGTGACCGCTCTCTGTTGCCTCGTGGCGACTCTCTGGAGTGCCGACCCCGGGCAGGGCGCCGAGCGCAGGATCCTGCTCGTAGCCAGCAGTCGCGCGGAATCGCTCCCGCCGGTTCGGAGCATCGGGGCGGATGCCGGTCAGATCGCTCGCTGCTACGAGCTGCTCACCCGCGCCGGCGATTTCGTCGAGATCGCCAGTCCCAACGGCGGCCCCGTTCCGCTGGAGGGAATCGACGCCCTTGGAGAGCATGATCGCGATCTCCTCCAGGGAAGCGATCTGGCGACGTCCCTACGGAGCAGTCTGCCACTGCGTGAGACACTCGGTCGCGATTACGATGCGATCATCGTGCTCGGAGGCCACGGTGCGCTCTGGGATCTGTCGGAGAACACGACCCTGCACGAGCGCATCGTGCGCACGCAGGACGGCGGCGGCGCCATCGCGGCGATTGCGCAGGGGGTCGCCGGCCTCCTGGATGTACGCCAGACCGACGGCGCCTGGTTGCTCCAGGGGCGCACGGTAACCGGCGCAACCGACGCCGAGGAGGCGAAACTCGGGTTCTTCGGGCGCCTGCCGATCGCCCTCCGCGCACGAGTGGAGGCGCGTGAAGGGATCTGGAACGGGGCGCCGGCATTCTCCCCAAACGTGATCGTGAGCCGCGGCGTCGTGACCGGACAGAACACCATCTCGACCCCCGGCGTGATTCACTTCCTCACCCGCGTCCTCGAGCGGCAGAAGATCGAGTCCGGACCTGCGCCTGTCGCTCGCTGACCGAGTCTGATACAGTCCCCACCCTTGATACCGACGGCGAGGGAGCCGTCGCGAGGCCTGCAACACGGAGGTAAGTATGGCCATGTCGAAACGACTGATGGCGGAGTTCATCGGTACATTCTGGCTCGTGCTCGGCGGTTGCGGTAGCGCGGTGCTTGCCGCGGCGTTTCCCCAGGTCGGGATCGGACTTCTTGGCGTCTCGCTCGCCTTCGGCCTCACCGTTCTGACCATGGCCTACGCCATTGGCCACGTGTCCGGTTGCCACTTGAACCCTGCCGTCTCGTTTGGCCTCTGGGCCGGAGGGCGATTCAAGTCGGGCGACCTGCTTCCGTACATCGTGGCCCAGACGCTCGGGGCCGTGCTCGGCGCGGGGGTTCTCTACGTCATCGCCAGCGGCGCAGCTGGTTTCGACCTCGCGGGTGGTCTCGCCTCGAACGGCTATGCCGACCATTCTCCCGGTGGCTATTCACTGGTGGCCGGCTTCGTCTGCGAACTGGTGATGACCTTCATGTTCCTGATCATCATCCTGGGAGCGACCGACAAGCGCGCCCCCGCCGGGTTTGCCCCAATCGCTATCGGCCTCGGCCTGACGCTGATCCACCTGATCAGCATTCCGGTCACCAACACCTCGGTGAACCCGGCCCGGAGCACCGGCCCGGCCGTGTTCGTCGGTGGATGGGCCTTGAGCCAGCTCTGGCTGTTCTGGATCGCTCCGATCCTCGGCGCCATCGCTGCGGGTTTCGTCTATCGCAACTTCGAGGAGTAGCGGCGACGTCTCTTCGGTTTCCCGTTCGGGTGGAGATGTGTAGGCTCTGAGCGTCCAACGAAGTCCGCGCATCCACCCGAACGAAGGAGAGACCGATGCCCGATTTCGATCGCTGGCCCGCCGGCAACTTCTGCTGGATCGACCTTTCGACCACCGACCTGGAAGGCGCGAGCAGCTTCTATGGTCCGCTCTTCGGATGGCAGTACAACGACATCCCGATGGGCCCGGAAGCGGTCTATCGCATGCCGCAGATTCGCGCGCGCGATATCGCCGGAATGTCTGAGCTGCAGCCCGAACAGCGAGCCCAGGGTGTCCCGCCGCACTGGCTGAGCTATGTGTCGGTGGCCGATGCCGATGCCACGAGTGCCAAGATCGGAGCGGCTGGAGGTGTCGTCGTGATGCCGCCGTTCGACGTCATGGACGTCGGCCGGATGGCGATCGCACAGGACCCCACCGGAGCCCTGTTCGCTCTCTGGCAGCCCCGCAGCCATCCCGGGTACCGGGTCGCGGCGGAGCATGGCACCATCTGCTGGACCGAGCTGGCCACGCCCGATCCGACCAAGGCCGCTGGGTTCTACACCGAAGTATTCGGCTGGACGCCCCAGGCCTGGGAGGGGGCGATGCCGTACACCATGTTCCAGAACGAAGGCCAGAGCACCTGCGGCATGTTCCAGTTGACGGCCGAGATGGCGGGCGTGCCGCCGCACTGGATGCCGTACTTCGCGGTCGAGGACTGTGATGCGTCGGCCGCGCTGGCGCAACAGCTGGGCGGAGCGTTGCTCATGCCGCCGACCGACATCCCCGACATCGGTCGCTTCGCCACCGTCCGGGACCCGCAAGGTGCGGTCTTCTCCCTGATCAAACTCGCCGGCATGTAGGAGTGACGGGGCGAAGGAGCGATCGATGGCATTCAGCAGTGGGGGTAGCCGAACCGATGTCGGCCTGCTGGTCATCCGGCTTGCAATCGGAGCCAGCATGGCCGCCTTTCATGGCTACGACAAGCTTGCCGGCGGACCTGAACGTTGGGCCCGGGTCGGAGCGAACATGAAGAACCTCGGGCTCGGCTTCATGCCCGAAGCCTGGGGGCTCGCTGCCGCTTCGACCGAGTTCTTCGGTTCGATTCTGCTCATGACCGGATTGCTCTTTCGACCGGCTGCCGGGTTGCTCGCCTTCACCATGGTGGTGGCGGCGACACGTCATCTCACCCTTCCACCCGGCAGTGAGAATGCCGGGTGGAGTGGGGCATCCCACGCGATCGAACTGCTCGCCGTTTACATCGGACTTCTGCTCTCCGGGCCGGGGAAGTACAAGCTCGGAAGATAGTCAAGTCTGGCGGAACCGACTCGAGCCCGCATCCGTTCCGGTTCAGATTCCTCGACGCTCGAACTCCGCGCGGACCGCGTCGGCGATCGGAGCCGCGATCCGAGCGACCTTGGCCTCGCCGATGACCATTTCCTCGAACGGGGAGAAGGGATCGGCGAGCAGGTCGCGCCGGACCTCCAGGCAAAGAACCGACCCGGGGTAGAGGGCGGAGTACCGGTGTCCCATGGTGATCGGGTGGAGCCGATAGCTAGCGTTCTCCGCGCACTCGAACGCCGCTCCCGACAGGTTCGATTTCAGACGCTCCACCAGCGCACCTGGCGCGAGGCCCTTCCCCTCCGGCGACTCCGTGATGAGGTCGATCTCCGGACGCATGGTCCAGGTGGCGTAGAGGTCGGGGCCGTAGGCGCGTCGCAGCGCCGCCCCGATCCCCTCGTCGATCGATTCGATCGAGACGTTCTTCGGTGCGTAGGTGTGTGGCATCAGGGCCAGCCCGCCGCCGCCGCAGGTCAGCTCGTAGGCTCGTGACACCACCTGGTGATACGAGCGGTGGAGCCCGACCAGCGTTTCTATGTCGCGCGGGTCACGAATGTACTCGGCGAGTGCGCCGGTCAGTCCGGTTGGGCGCGTTTCGGCGACGCGTTCCCGGCCGGCGGGCACACCCTGGCTGCCGCTCGCCGCCTCGCCGGCCCCGACCTCGCTGCCGGCCCCGACCTCGCTGCCGGCCCCGACCTCGCTGCCGGCCCCGACCTCGTCGCGGGCCGCTACCCCGCTGCCAGATCGCCCCGGGTCCGCGTCGATCACGCGATTGGTATCGATGAAGGTCCGCGGGATGAGGCAGCGGATCAACAGGGCGCGCAGCGGACGACGTCCTGGCCGCGGGGCGGTAACCAGGCGGGCCACCGCGCGGCCGTACTCGGTCGAACCGACGTCGGTGTTGACGCAAAAGAAGTCGATCAAGTCGGACGGAAGGCCCGGCGAGAGCAGGGCATGGATCGCGTCGAAGTCAGCGCGGCGCGTGGCGCCGTGCGGCACCTCCAGCAGGAGATCGGCAGTTGTCCCAGGTTCGAACGCGCCGAAGCGCTCGACCTCACAGACGGACACTCGACTTTCGACGCGATCCATGTTCATCCGTTCCTTTCGATCCCGAAGGGAATCACCTTCCGATCCCAACAAGACTCAATAGTCGTAGATCATGAGCGGCGTGATGCCACAGAGCCGGAGGTAAACCGTGAACTGGCCCCGGTGGTGCCAGTGCTCGTCATAGGCGAAGTTGATGAACTGCCAGCCGGCGAACTCCTGTCCGTAGGCCGCGATCGCCTTGGCGAGGTGCGCGTCGGTCAGCGTCTCCCAGACGGAGAAGAAGTGCGCCACGCGTTGATCCATGTAGGCGAGCAGATCGGCCTTGCTGGTGAAGGTCGGCTCGGTCGAGCTGACCTGTTCCCCCTTGGCCGCGGTGTCGGCCGCGTCGCCGAGGAACGTGTAGTTGTGGGCGATGATCTCCGCCGCGCTACGTGACTCCGGGGTCGGCCGGAACCCCATCTTGTCCTCCGGGAGTTGATCGACCAGCCGCCGCGACACGGGGAACACCATGCGCAGATAGCCGATGACTCCCTCCAACCCTGCCTTGTTCATCCAGACCCTCCTGTTCGGCGTCTCCGCCGTCCCTGAAGTTTTTGCTTTCCCCTCAACTGTGCGGTCGGTAGTATAGCCGAACATTCATTCGGTACAAGTGGGCGAGATGATTTTCTCGGCCTCTCCCCGAACCGGCGAGGTCGGTCGGCTCTAGGGTTTGGAGAGCGGGATCTCCGCGGTGCTGAGCGGCAGCGCGGCCGCCTCAGCGTCGAACTGCCTGCGGGCGACGGCGATCGCGTCCCGATTCTCCGAGGCCCATGCCGCGAGCAGGAGAATCGGTTCGACCAGCGTCTGCCCGAGCGGTGTCAGCTCGTAGTCGACGCGGGGCGGAACCGTCGGCAGCACGGTGCGGCGCACCAGGCCGTCTCGCTCCAGGGCTCGGAGGTTGCGCGTGAGCATCCGTTGGGAAATCCCGTCGACCGCGCGACGCAGGTCGCTGAAACGCATGCGGCCTTCGCTCAGCATGACGACGATGAGCGAACTCCATTTGTCGCCCACCCGGTTCAGGACCTCCCGGATGGCCGGGCAGGCGTCCCGCGAGATGCGCGACCGCAGGTGGGCCAGGCGTCCATCCGGATCGGCGACCGAGCACCGGGGGGGCTTTGTCGCTAATCCATTATTACCAATAGAATTAGCGGGACGAATATCAGAGGGGGCCGCCGGAATTGCGTCCTGCGGTGACATGGATGTGCCTCCTTGTTTCGAACTCTTCGGTGACTAAGATAGCGCTAGTCACAAATAGTAACCAAGCGGATTGGGGCAGGGTCTTTCGGGACGTAGGTTGTCCGCTGAGTCCGAAGGAGAAATTGAGTCGCATGACGATTGCCTTGTCGCGCCTTGGCGCGCTACTCGTTCTTTGTTTCGTATCTGTCACCGTTCCGGTGCTGGTCGAGGCGGCGCCCGATCCGACAGCCGGAGCTTCGATTCCGAGTTGGGAGACCTCGCCCGACAGCTCCCTCGCTGTGGCCTTGCGCCGGATCGAGGGGATCCCGCTCTCGCTCGAGGAGGCGCTCCGCGTCTCGATGGAGAACGCCACCGCCGCCGTGGATGCCGAAGCGCGTCTTCGCGCAGCCGCGGCGGCAAGCCGGATCGAGCGCGGGGCATTCGACCCTGAGCTCTTCGCGAGCTGGGAGCGAAACAGCAGCGATGCTCCCACCGCGTCGTTCTTCTCCGGGGCGGACACGCTCAAGTCAGACCTCACGCGCAGCACCGGCGGCGTGCGGATGCGATTCCCGATCGGCACCGAGCTTTCAGCCTCGATCGACCTGACGGAAACCGAGTCGAACTCCGCCTTCGCGTCCCTTTCTCCGGAGTACAACGCCGGAGGCGTGCTGAGTCTCCGTCAACCGCTCCTCTCCGGCTTCGGGCCGGCGGCCAGCGCGCCGCTCAGCGCCGCGCGCCACGAGATGGAGGCGGGACAGGCGCGCTATCGCGACGCCATCGCCGCGCTCGCATCCGAAGTGGAAGTGACCTACTGGGATCTTCACGCTTCCGAGCAGGATCTTGCCGTGGCGATCGCCATCCGGGACATGGCGGAGGCGCTGCTGCAGGAGGCGAAGTACCGCAGTGCGGCCGGATTGGTCGGGCCGAACCAGGTCGCGAACGCGCGGGTCTTCCTGGCTGAGCAGGAGCAGGCGCTCCTCGATCGCGAGGAGCGCCTCGACCTGGTTTCCGATCACCTCGCGACATTGATGGGACGGCGTCCCGAGGGGCGGCGATTTCGCGCGCAGAGCCAGCCCCCGCGTGACTTCGGAAACGAGACCGAGGACGCGATCGTGGCGCGCGTGCTGGCCGGAAGTCCGGAGCTCACCGCGGCCGGATTTCAGCTCAAGGCCTCCGAGGCGCGGCTGCGCGGCGCGCGGTGGGACGCTCTGCCCGCTCTCGACCTTCACGCCTCGTTCGGCGGGACGGGGCTGAGCGGCGAGCCGCGCGACGTGGTCTTCGGCGGCGACACCCTTCGCACCTCGATCAGCGGCGGTGGTTCGGACGCAGTCTCCGACGCGATCAAGCGCGACTTTCCGAACTGGAGCGTAGGGGTCACCCTGACGCTTCCTCTCGGGCTCCGCTCGGAGCGGGCGGAACGCGATCGGGCCGAGGCCGAGCACCGTCTGGCCGAGAGCGCGTACACCGCGACGCAGCGATCACTCGAGGAACGGGCCCGCGCCGCGGCGCGCGAACTCCTGCACGGAAAGCGACGCCTCGAGACCGCTCGTGAAGGGGTCGATGCCTCGCTCGAGCAGATTCGGATCGGTCGAATCGAGTATCGGAACGGCCGGGCCACCGCATTCGAACTGGTGCGCCTCGGCGCCGACCTCGCCAGTGCACAGCAACGGCTCAGCGCCGCGTTGATCCGGACCGCCAGAGCGGTGGCGGAGATCCGCCGGCTGACCGGCGACGCATCACCGTCCGAGACCCTTCGCCCATGAGCAGAGAACCCCGAGGAGAGCGTATGTCTTTTGATCAGCGTGGTTGGTTGGTAGGGGCGGCGATCCTGCTTCTCGCCCAGGGCGGAGGATGCGCCAAGAAGAGTGGACCGGAGGGCGGAGGCTTCCAGATGCCGCCCACCCCGGTCGAGGTTGTTACCTTGTCTCCCGAGACGGTCACCGAGGCGTTCGAGGCGGTCGGCACGATCGAGGCCGGTGAGGCGATCACCGTGGTGGCCGAGATCGACGGGATGGTCCGAAAGCTCCCGTTCACCGAAGGGGGCACCGTTCGTCAGGGCGATCTCCTCGCGCAACTCGACGATGTCGAGCTGAAGGCAGAAGCCGCGCGCACCGAGGCGACCCGCGACCAGGCGAAGTCGAGTTACGAACGGATCCAGACCATCGTGCAACAGGGCGCCGGCGCGCCGCAGGATCTGGACGATGCGGCCGCGGCGCTCAAGGTGGCGGAGGCGAACTTCGCCGTTGCCCGGGCCCGGCTGGAGAAGACCGCGATTCGCGCCCCCTGGAGCGGGATGGTCGGCGCGCGCCGGATCAGCCCGGGTGCGTTCATCCGGGCCGGGGAGCCGATCACCGATCTTGCCCAGGTCGAACGGCTGCGGGTGAACTTTTCCGCCCCCGAGCGATACCTTTCCCGCCTGGCCCGAGGCAGCGAGGTCACTGTGACCACCCCCGCATTCCCCGGCTTCAGGCTGGTCGGTCGGATCGACGTGGTGGAGCCTGTGCTCGACTCCGCGACCCGGAGCACGCGCATCATCGCGCGGGTCGACAATCCGGAAGGGCGACTCCGCCCCGGAATGTCGGCCAACATCTCGGCCGTGCTGGCTGAGCGCACCAATGCCCTCGTCGTTCCCGCCGAAGCGGTTTTCGTTGAGGGGACCGAATCGCTCGTCTATCGGGTCGGGGACGACGGCGCCGTGGTTCGCACCCCGATCACTCTCGGTACGCGACTGGCCAACGTCGTCGAGGTCTTGGGTGGGATCGAGGCGGGCGCGGTCGTGGTGCGCGCGGGTCACCAGAAGCTCTACCCCGGCGCGAAGGTGATGCCGATGGGGGCTGGCGGTCCGCCCGGAGGATCTCCGGATGGAGCAGCCGCTGCGCCTCCGGCCGCGGGTGCGGAAGGTGGTGACGAGGGGGCGGGAGGAGGCACGAAGTGAAGCTGAGCGAGATCTCCATTCAGCGTCCTGTCCTCGCCACGGTCATGAGCCTCGCCGTGCTCCTCTTCGGAGTGCTCGGGTTCCTCCGTCTGCCGGTGCGCGAGTACCCGGACATCGATCCGCCGATCGTCTCCGTCACCACGTTCTACCGGGGCGCCAGCCCGCAGGTGATCGAAACCGAGATCACCGACGTGATCGAAGAGGAGCTGGCCACCCTCGAAGGGGTGAAGACCATGTCCAGCTCCAGTCAGGAGCAGGGCTCGGTCATCACCGTGGAGTTCGAGCTCGATCGCGAGATCGAGCAGGCGACCAACGACGTGCGGGACAAGGTCTCGCGGGTGCGCGGGTTGCTGCCGAGCGAGGCGGACGATCCGGTGGTCGAGAAGGTCGACGTCAATGCCCAGCCGATCATGTGGCTCGCTCTGACCAGCGACCGGCACAGCGGACTCGAACTGTCCGAGTTGGCCGACCTGGTGCTGAAGGAGAAAATCCAGAATCGTCCCGGCGTGGCCGGCGTTTTCCTCGGCGGGCAGCGCCGCTACGCGATGCGGGTCTGGCTCGATCCGATGCGCATGGCGGCCCACGGGCTCACCACGCTCGATGTCGAACGGGCGCTACAGAGCGAGAATGCAGAGATACCGGGCGGCCGGGTGGAGGGCAGTCAGCGCGAGTTCGCGGTCCGCACCCGGGGCGAGTTGACCACCCCGGAGGAGTTTGCCGCGGTCATCGTGGCCCGCGAGGGGGACAGCTTGGTCCGCCTGGGAGACATCGCCGAGGTGACGGTCGGGGCCGAAGACGAGCGCACCGCCGTCCGGTACAACGGGCTCCAGGCGGTCGGGATGGGTGTGATCAAGCAGTCCGACGGCAACACGATCGAGGTGGCCAAGCAGGTTCGCGACCTGCTCCCGGAGCTGGAGAAGGAACTGCGGCCAGGGATGGAACTCCACATCGCCTACGACTCGTCGACCTTCATCAGCGAGTCGATCAAGGAAGTCGCCGTAACGCTGCTCATCGCCGTCGGCCTGGTCTTCCTGGTCATTCTCGTCTTCCTCAAGAGCTTCCGCGCCACGATCATCCCTGCGGTGGCGATCCCGGTGTCAATCATCGGTACCTTTGCCGTCTGCTACGCCATGGGGTTCACGATCAACATCCTCACCCTGCTCGCCTTGGTGCTCGCGATCGGGCTGGTGGTCGACGATGCCATCGTGATGCTGGAGAACATCTATCGCCACATGGAGATGGGGAAGGACCGGCGTCGCGCGTCGATCGAAGGGGCACGCGAGATCGGCTTCGCCATCCTGGCCACCACCCTCACGCTTGTGGCGGTGTTCGTCCCGGTGGCCTTCCTGACCGGAACGGTGGGCCGACTCTTCAAGGAGTTCGGGATCTCCGTCGCGGTGTCGGTGCTGCTGTCGGGATTCGTTGCCCTCACCCTGACCCCGATGCTCTGCAGCCGCATGCTCCGTCCGTTGCATGGCGGCAGCACCAGCTGGGCAACCCGGTCGTTCGATGCCTTCTTCCTCGGCCTCGACCGGGTCTACGAGGCGATTCTGCGCGGGTCCCTCCGCCGCCGCTGGGCGGTGCTGGTCGGCTCACTCCTGCTGGTCGTCGGCTCCGGCTATCTCTTCCGCCTGATGCCGCAGGAACTCACCCCGATCGAGGACCGCGGCTTGGCGTTCGGAATCGTCCTGGCGCCGGAGGGAGCGACGCTCGACTACACCGATGGCTACATGCGGCAGGTCGAGGCGATTCTCCTACCCCATCCCGCCCGCGAGGGGCTCTTCACCGCAACCGGCCTCGGCTTCGGCGGACCCGGGCGTGTCACGAACGGCTTCGTCTTCTTCAACATGAAGTCCAAGGAGGAGGGTCGGACCCAGAGCGCGCAAGAAATCGTCGGTTCGCTCTTTCCGCAGCTCTTCAGCATCCCCGGCGTGCTCGCCTTCCTGATCCAGCCGCCCAGCATCGGCGACTTTGCCTCGTCTCCGGTGAGTTACGTGCTGCAGGCCGATAGCTATGATCAGCTGAACCAGGCGGTCGGCGTGATGATGGCCAGGGCTTCACAGTTGGGGTACCTGATCAACCTGGACTCCGACCTGCGCCTGAACAAACCGCAGCTCGACATCTCGATCGACCGCGAGCGGGCGGCCCAGCTCGGAGTCTCGGTGGCCGACATCGGGACCACGCTCGAGACCTTCCTCGGCGGGCGGTGATCACCAACTTCAAGCGGGGGACGAAGCAGTATGACGTGATCGGGCAGCTCCGTCCGTCGAATCGATCCACGCCCGATGCGATCAACGACATCTATCTGCGCGGGAGCTCCGGGCTGGTGCAGCTCGCCAACGTCGTCCACGCGAAGGAGACGGTCGCGCCGAAGGAACTGAATCACTTCAATCGAGTTCGCTCCGCGACCATCACTGCGAACCTGGCACCTGGAGTAGACCTGGGCACCGCACTGGCGGCGATCGACAAGATCGCCGATGAGAGCCTACCCGTCGGGGTGCGTCGAGACTACTCGGGACAGTCGCGTGAGTTCCGAGATTCCAGCGGCAAACTCTACGTCCTCTTCATTCTCGCAGTGGTGTTCATCTTCCTCGTGCTGGCGGCGCAGTTCGAGAGTTTCGTCCATCCGATGACGATTCTGCTCGCGGTTCCGCTCGCGGTGGTGGGAGCGATCGCTTCACTCTTCGTCTTCAAGCAGTCGATGAACATCTTCTCCCAGATCGGCCTGATCATGCTGATCGGCTTGGTCACGAAGAACGGCATCCTGATCGTGGAGTACGCGAATCAACTCCGCGCCGAGGGGTTGGAGACCCGCGAGGCGGTGGTGAAGGCATCTCTCATTCGCTTGCGACCGATCCTGATGACTTCGTTCTCCACCATCTTCGGAATCCTGCCGATCGCCCTGGGCCTCGGGGCCGGGGCGGAATCACGTCGGCCGCTGGGTATCGCGGTCGTGGGAGGAATGTTCTTCTCGACCTTTCTGACCCTGGTGCTGATCCCGGTCGTCTATACGCTGGTGGCGCGATTCACCCGCGCACCGAAAGCCAGTACGACCGCGCCCGAGCCGGGCGTGACCGGTGGGCATGCGGTGGCGACCACCTAGCCGATGAGCGAACGCGACCGAAACCCGCAGGCCGCTCAGATGGCCGACGAATCGATGGTGCGCAACCTGGCCGCGCAGGCCGAGGCGATCTGGCCGCAGGAGGTCGAGTTCTTCAGGCGCTACCCATTGGGGGACGCGCCGGAGATTCTCGACCTCGCCTGCGGCACCGGGGAGATCTCGATGCGCCTGGCGCGGCTCTTTCCTCGGGCGCGCATCCTGGGCGTCGATCTGATCAGCTCCCACCTCGATATCGCTCGGGCTCGCTGCGCTGCCGACGCGGATCGCGTGTCATTCGAGGTCGGGGATGCCTTTCACCTCTCCCAGGCGGCCCACTCCTTCGACCTGGTCGTCTGTCGCCACCTGCTCCAGGCGATCCCGGAGTACCCGCTCGTGCTGGCGGAGATGATCCGGGTGACCCGGCCGGGCGGCAGGGTGCACATCGTGGCCGAGGACTATGCGATGATGCACTTCGATCCGATGATCATCGACACCGATCTCTTCTGGCATCAAGGACCGATCGCCTACGCGGGTCAGACCGGCTGCGATCTGCGCAGCGGGCGGAAGATCTTCGGTGATCTTCGACGGCTCGGCCTGAGCGATGTGCGGGTCGACTACCTCACCCTCGACACCGTGCGTGTGCCCCGGGATACCCTGGCCGCGATCTGGACCGCCTGGCGCGACGGCTATGCCGCTTCGATCGCGGAGCACACCGATCTGCCCCACGGGCAGGTGCTCGAGGCGTTCGAGCAGATGATCGCCGCGATCCGAAATTCCGACGGCTACGCCGTTTGGCACCTGCCGCTGATCTCCGCTCGAGTTCCCTGATCGTTGTAAAGCCTTACCACGCCGTTCATTACGTCCGCCTTTCCCCCTCAATATCCCTGCCTCGGAAGCCGATCACAGAGAGTAACGAATTGCGACCGTGGAGCTTCCGCGCCCGAGCCGGCAGGATGCGCCGCCCGACGTTCGCCGGTCGAACCTCCGGCGCGCGTCTCGCCCCGATAGACCAGGAGAGCCCGTCCGAAGTGGCAAGCAACCTGCACATGCCGCGGACTATCCGCGCGCGTCTCCTCGCCACCTGGGTCCTGCTCGGCGTCGGCGCGGTCGGCCTGGTGATCTTCCTGACCGGGAGTCGGCTCGAGGGTGCCCTGCAGGCTCAGCAGGACCGGCGGGCCGAGCTGCTGGTCGACGCGATCAGCGGGGCGGCAGCCACGCAGCCCACGGTCGAAGGGATCCAGCTCTATCTCGAGGACCTCGGCGGACACGATGCGGCCGACCTGATCATGGTCATCGCGGGGGAAGATCCCGCCGTGGTCGCCTGCACTGATCTCCGCTGGATCGGATCCCCGGTTCACACCTTGCCGGCGGAACTCGAAGCCGACCATGCGCTCCAGATCATGAGGAGTCCGGGAGGCCAGGTCCATGCCGAACCGGAGGCAAACCGGACCCGGCGTTGCTATGCCGTCCCGGTGAAGATCGCCGCTCTCGGCGGTACCCGGGATCTCCCCGACTCCGCTTCACGCGGTGCCCTCATGGTCCACCTCTCGGGGGAAGCGATCGACGCCGAGGTTGCCCGCGGGTCGTGGACCCTGGCCGCAGTGCTCTGTCTGGTCACGGCGATCGCCTTCCTGCTGCTCTGGCACTTCCTCCACCGCACCCTCCTCGCTCCCTTGTCGAGCATCACCGACTCGGTACGACGACGCGCGCAGGGTGATCGCGAGGCCTATGCTCCCGTGGCCCGGGACGACGAGGTGGGGGATCTCGCGCGGACCCTGAACGGGATGATCGATGCGCTGGACCACTCCCGGGCCTGGGCACGCTCCAACGAGCTCCGGTTTCAGCAGCTGGCCGACACGATCGCCGACGTGTTCTGGATCGTGGACATCGGGCCGCCGCTGACCGCGGTATACATCAGTCCGGCGGGGGAGAAGGTGTTCGAACGGGAGCGGGGCCAGCTCTATGCGAACTTCGCCAGCCTGATCGAGTCCATTCACGAGGAGGACCGTGGGCGGTATCGGGCCCACTGGCAGGAACTCCCGAATGCCGCCCGGGAGATCACCTACCGCATGGTGCGGAGCGATGGCTCGCTGTGTTGGATCGAGGAACGCAGTTACCCCGTGCGGGATGAGTCCGGTCGGGTCACGCGCGTCACCGGTATCAGCGCGGACGTCACCGAGCGGCGCCGGGCGGAGGAGGAGCGTCAGCGTCTGGCCGCGCTGGTGGAGCACGGCCTTGGCATGATGGGTCTGTTCAGTCTCGATGGGCAGGCCTTCTACATCAATCCCGCCGGCCGAGAGATGCTGGGCGTCGGCCGTGAGGAGCGACTCGAGTCACTCGCGCTGAGCGACCTCGTCGGGCGATCGTTCCGCCCCGCGCTTCAAGCGGAGATCTGGCCCGCGGTTCGGCTGTCCGGGAGCTGGTCGGGAGAGTCCGCCCTCCGCAACCAGCGGACCGGAATCGAGATTCCGGTGCTGCAATCGATGTTCATGATCGGGAGCTCAGAGACCGGCCGTCCGACCTGCGTCGCGGTGGTGGGCCACGACATCAGTGCGATCAAGCGGGCGAATGAGGAGCTGGCGCGCACGCGCGACGAAGCGCTCGCCGCCGCCCGGGCCAAGTCTGAGTTCCTGGCCACCATGAGCCACGAGATTCGAACCCCGATGAACGGAGTGATCGGGATGACCGGGCTTCTGATCGACTCGCCGCTCGGGTCCGAGCAGCGCGACTGGGTGGAGGTGATACGAACGTCCGGGAATGCCCTCCTCACCCTGATCAACGACATCCTCGACTTCTCCAAGCTGGAGGCGGGACGCGTTCACCTCGAACAACTCGACTTCGACCTCCGGGTGACGGTTGAGGAGGTGCTCGACCTCTTGGCCGAGCGAGCGCAGGGAAAGGGACTCGAGATCGCGGCCACGTTCGACGACCGTCTGCCCGAAAGCGTTCAGGGCGATCCCGCCCGCTTGCGTCAGATCCTGACCAATCTGGTGGCGAACGCGGTCAAGTTCACCGACGAGGGACACGTGCTGGTCAAGACCTCGGTCGTTGCCGATGCCGGCGACACGGCCAAGGTTCGAGTCGAGGTGGCCGACAGCGGAATCGGAATCCCGGTCGAGGCGCAGGATCGTCTCTTCCAGTCGTTCTCGCAGGTCGATGGATCGACCACGCGGAAGTATGGCGGCACCGGTCTCGGTCTCGCCATCTCGCGCGAGTTGATCGAACTGATGGATGGGACAATCGGATGTCACAGCGAGCCAGGACACGGGAGCACGTTCTGGTTCGAGGTCGCGTTGCGAAAGAACGTCAGCCTTGCTTCGGACCATGTGCTGGGGTTGCCCCCCGACGCGGCGAGGCGAATTCTCCTCGCCACCCCGTCGGCCATCGAACGGGATGTCGTCACCCAGCTCGTCCGTCGCATGGGGGTCGAGTGCACCTGCAGCGCGACGGCCGCGGAGACACGCGCGGCGCTCAAGCAGCCCGGCGGGAGTCCGTTCGATCTGGTGCTTCTCGACCAACGACTGGAGGGCATGGACAAGTTCGCTCTGCTTTCGTCGCTGCGCCAGGTCTCTCCCGATCCCGCCCCGCGCTTCGTCCTTCTCACCTTTGCCGCCCGCCGCAAGCAGGCGAACGAGGCCCGGGCCGCCGGCTTCTCGACCTGCCTCTACTTCCCGGTACGGCAGGCCGCGCTGAACGAGGTTCTCATCCACGAGCAGGAACTCCCCCGGACGTCCTCGCTGCCCAAGATCGTCCTCGTCGGCCCGCGTACCGCACCGGCGCACCGCCCGCGGCGTGTGCTGGTGGTCGAGGACAATGCGGTGAATCAAAAGGTGGCAGTGCGCATGCTCGAACGGCTCGAGGCGCGGGCCGATGTGGTGGGCAACGGCCTCGAAGCGCTCGAGGCGCTGGAGCGGTTCGAGTACGACCTGGTGCTGATGGACTGCCAGATGCCGGAGATGGATGGATACGAGGCCACGCGCCATATTCGACGCCGCGAGGGGGCGGCGCGGCACACGCCGATCG
Source organism: Candidatus Eiseniibacteriota bacterium (assembly GCA_016712505.1). GTDB lineage: Bacteria > Eisenbacteria > RBG-16-71-46 > CAIMUX01 > CAIMUX01 > JADJQY01. The sequence continues at coordinate 675,739 of JADJQY010000001.1, forward strand.
TGGCCATGACCGCCAATGCCATGGAGGGGGACCGTGAGCGCTGCCTCGACTGCGGAATGGATGACTATCTGAGCAAGCCGATCAACTCCGCTCTACTCCGGGAAGCGGTGGAGCGCTGGGCGCGTCGGGACGAGGCCGCCTGATCCGCCGCTGACCGCCCGTTAGTCCCGCAGCAGATCGGCGATCGCGCCGAAGCGCCCGCGTGACTCCCGCAGGCCACCCGGTCGGCTCCGTCGACTCCAGAGGGCGGAGTGCCGTTCTCCCATCTGCTCGAGACCGTCGATGAGGTCGAGGCGCGTCTCGCGGGGCAGGTCACTCAACCTCGACCCTTCCACCGAGCCGTGCTGCCCTGCACCGATCCGCTCCTGCAGGATCCGGCTTCCGAGAAGTTGCAGGTCGGCCGCAAACTCCCACTCCTCCTGCAGCCAGGCCGCGTCGAGTCGACTGGATCTGCTTTGCCCGATACGTCTCCGTGCCGCGTTGATCCACTCGTCCGAACGTTCCAGTCCCGCCCGCGTGAGCCCCTCGATCTCCGGGTGCGGGAAGGGCCGGCCGGCGTAGTGAAAGGCGCGGAAGAGAGCCGACCCGTTGCGATTCGTGGCTCCGGTCACCCGGTACGCATTCCCGAGGTCGTAGGCCACCGTCCCCAGCGTACCGCTCGGATCGGCGAACGCCCGGGAGGAAAGGAGCCCGATCCAGATCTCCCGCTCCTCGGAACTCTGGGAAGCGCGCGTTGGGTCTTCCTCCTGCGGGTCGCGGCTCTGCACCAATCGCGCGGCCGAGCCGGAGTTCCAGGAGAGAGCCGCGCCGGCAAGCAGCCCGAGGGCGTTTGCCGGGTGCGGCTGCCAGTGGCCATGGTCACCCCAATCGGTGACCAGGTACCCAGCCGCCCCGGCTTCCGCACCGTGGCGGGCGGCCGCAGCGAGATTTCGCAGGGCGTTGTCGGTCCGACCGGCAATCGAATTCCAGCTCGAGGTACCCGGGCAGACGTAGAAGTCGAGCCCCGCCGCCCGGAAATGCGCCGCATCCTCCGCGAATGGATGATCCGCCTCGTAACCCCACTCGAGTGCGATGGCGCCTTGAGGAAGCGAGCGGATCAACTCCGGCCGCTTGAGAATGATGTCGCCCCAGAACAGCATGCGCCGTTCCCGGTGCGCGAGCAGACGATGCACCTGATTGACGAACTCGAGGTACACCTCTTCCGTCCCTCGCTCCCGACAGGCGGCTGCAGACCTTCGCAGTCCGAGGTCGAACGTCTCGTCCAACCCCACGTTCACCAGCGGACTGGTGAAGTGCGGCAGAAGTTGATCGTAGAGATCCTCGAGCAGACCGAGCGCGCGCGGGTCGACCGCGCAGAGGCTGTAAGGTTCGCCGTTGGGGGTGAAGATCGATTCGTACCCCTCCGGGCACTCCGCGAGTTCGCGGTAGCGAGAGTGGATCAGCCAGCGGTGGAAGTGCCCGAGGCTGTTCTGATTCGCCACCAGTTCCATATGCCGCTCGCGGCAGAAGGCATCGAGGATCCGGATCTCATCCGGACGCATCGGGCTCGCGTCTCTCCAGACCACCTCGTGTCCTCGGTAGGCAAAGGTATGCTCCATGTAGAGCTGGATCTGGTTGTAGCGCCATCCGGCCAGCGTGTCGATCAGGTCGAAGAGCGTTTCCATCCGCGGGACGCGATCGCGGCTGATATCGAGCATCACACCGCGCACCGGAAAGTCAGGCCAATCCTCGATCAGCAGCGAGGGGAGGAGCGGAGTGCCTTCGCCATCACGCGAGGTGTGCCGGAGCAGGTCAACCAGGGCGAGCGCCCCGTACCGCAGTCCGGGAAGGGCTCCTCCCGCGAGCACCACCAGGTCGGGGGAGATCCGCAGGCGAAACCCCTGGCGACGCAGCCCGGACTCGAGGATCATCCGGACGGGGCGGCCACGTCCGCGGGCGAGCAGTCCCAACCCGGAGAGTTCGCGCGCCAACCGTTCGACCTCGCGCGAGACCGACACGTCTCCCTCCGGCGCAAACCCGCGCACCGGGGCCGCGGCGCCGTCGCGCTCGATCCTTTGCGGTATCGGAAAGAGCGGCTCGACCTCTGGCATGCTCGGACTCTCCTGTCGGTCCCTGACGCTCAACGCCCTCAACAAGGTACCCGGGCGAGGATACTCTCCGCATCCCTCGCGATCCCGCATTGAGTAGGTGCGGCGTCGGTGCTACAACCGTTGCGCGTCGACGCACGCGATGCCGGAGGAGATCTCGATGACGAACGCCATTCCGCCCCCGCCCCCCCCGACCACGCCGCCGTGGGACACGCCCCCGCCGACGGGCGGTGGAGGACCACTCGACCCACCCGGGCTCGAGCCGATCCCCTGGGAGACCCCGGGAAGGCCGATCCTCCGCGCGTTGTTCGAGACGGTGAAGCTGCTCCTGCAGCAGCCGGATGCCGGCTATGCCCGGGTCCCGCTCCATGGAGACTTCGTCCGGCCGATCGCCTTCGCTGCGATCCTCGGATGGGTCGGCGCGACCCTCTCCGTGCTCTACGACGCGCTCATCCCGAGCCCATTCTCACGGATCTTCCCCGGCGAACACGAAGGTCCCTTTGCCGGCTCGGTTCTCGCGAACGGCCTGATCATGCTGTTCGCTCCGGTGGGGACCGTGATCGGGAGCTTCTTCAGCTCGGCCCTGATCCACGGCGCCCTCATGGTGCTCGGGGGGGCGTCGCGCGGATTCGGGGCCACCTTGCGGGCCATCTGCTATTCCGGTGCCACCAGTCCGCTGGCGGTCATTCCGATTTTGGGGCCGTTCGTCGCAGTGCTCTGGACCTGGTTTCTCCAGGTCCGCGGCATTGCGGTGCTCCACGGTCTGCCGACCGGAAAGGCGACCGTGGCCGTGCTCCTGCCGACCATTCTCTGCTGCGCCTGCGGGGCGTGGCTCTGGTCGGCTTTGCTGTTCTCCCTGTTCGCGGGTCTGCGGTGAATCCTCCCGGGCGAGGAGCAGCCACCGGTCCAACCTCCGCTCAGCGACAGATTGCCTGCCTCTGGTTTGGCGCCGTCGGAATCGCGGCGGTTGCGGCCTGGTACCTTGGAGCGAGCGGGACGGCCGGTCCCGGATGCGTGTTCCGATCTGCGGTGGGAATTCCCTGCCCGAGCTGCGGAGGTTACCGGGCGGCATTGGCCCTGGCCCAGGCGGATCCCGTGGCCGCCTTTCTCTGGAATCCGCTGATCAGCGTCGGCCTGGTAACATTTTCCGCTGTTGGATTCGTCGCACCCCTCTGGTTGGCACGAGGCCGGGCGACCCCGGACTTGCGCGCGGGGCTCCCCGGGTGGACCCTGCCCGTCCTCCTGCTCCTGGTCCTGCTCAACTGGCTCTACCTGCTCCGGACAGGAGGCTAGAGATCGCAAAAAGAGAGACGGCTGCCTGACTCTTTGCCAGGCAGCCGTTTCCAGAGGAGGGGGACTTGGGAACTAGGCTTGCTTCTTGCGACGGCGGGCCACCACACCCGCGCCGAGCAGGCCGGCGCCCATCAGGAGCATCGAGCCCGGCTCGGGAACCGGACGCATGAAGTCCTGACGACGCTCCGAGTCGTACCACTCGACATTGGCATCCTGGGGTGCGCCCAGGGCTGCCTGCGAGAAGGTGGTGAAGGCCGCATCCGCCGAGGAGCTGAGACCGCCGAGGTAGTTGAACTGGGCTCCATAGATGGTCTGCCAGAGTGCGACCTGGAGGCCGTTCCGCTCGTCATTGGTCAGGTTTGCGTTGTGGAAATTGGTCAGAAGCCAGGCCGCGCCGGCGAAGTTGGTCCGGCCATTGGCGTCGTACCATCCAGTGTCATCGTGCTTTACGACGACCTCGTTCTCGATCGGATTTCCGCCCACCCCGCGGAACAGGTCGACGCAGTAGACCGCGCCAATGTGCTCGCCGTTGGGCAGGTTGTCGGCCACCGGGCTCAGCCAGGCGTCGAAGACCGCCGCATTGGCTGACCGGTTGTGGCCGTTGAAGTTGTATTGGAACTGATCCTGATGGGTGTAGCTCAACCAAAGCCCAGCTGCCTGGGCGTTCTGGTTCAGTCCCACGATCGCGGAGGCCACCAGGACTGCTGCCAGGACTTTGCGCATCGCGAATGTCTCCCAATGTGTTGCGGTGCTTGAGGTTTCGGTTTGCCACGCCCGCCCGCCGTCAGCCTGCGCCTACTCCGTCGGTCGGTGTAACCGATTCGCTGCGCTTGTCGGTGGGTCGTGTCCAAGAATGATTACATTCCCAGATCTGGCCGACAACAGAAATTTCTCTTTCCCGTAACTTTCTCCGGATATGACGCCTTTCGGTGACAGGGTGTCCTCAGTCATCGGCATGCGGAGTCAAACCTCAAGACCATCCGAGCTTTGCGCCCGTCAGGTACTGTGGATAGAATCTGGATAGGTCCCCTTTCCCGCAAAGAACGCAGTTGATCTCACGCCGGGCCGGCTCGCGCGACCTGCGCCCTGAGCCAAGGAGAGTCGAGATGTCTTTCATGCTTCGTTCGAGTGGGGTCGCCCTGGTGCAGCTCGCGTTCGCCGGCTCCGTCCTGGCGGGTGCGCTTCCGACTGCGTCTCCTCGTGGGTCGCAGGATCTTGTCCAGGGCGAATTGCTGGTTCAGCTCACACCTCAGGCTGCGGCCGACCTGCGCTCCGACCGTCACACCGGCCGGAGCGGCATTGTCGGTGTGGATCTCCGTCTCGAGGCGCTCGGGGCCTCTGTCTTCGAGCCCGTTTTCGACAACCACCTCGATCCCGAAGGGCATCGCAGCGCGGGGCTCGACCGCATCTATCGGGTGCGCTTTGCCCCTTCCGTCGCTCTGGACGAAGCCGCGCGGCGCCTCATCGGACCTGAGTTCGTCTATGTGGAGCCCGACCGCACCTGCCGCGCGCTCGACGTGCTCCCCAACGACCCCCTCTTCCCGTCCCAGTGGTCGCATCGCAATACCAACCTCTCCTTCGTGCCGGACTGCGACACCGATGACGACAGCGCCTGGAACTACACCCAAGGATCGAATGAGCTCATCGTCGCGATCCTCGACACTGGGGTCGATCTGACCCATCCGGAGTTCGCCGGCCGCCTGGTGCCTGGGTTCGATTACCACAACAACGACAACAATCCGACCGACGACAACGGCCACGGCACGAGTTGCGCGGGCATCGCCGCCGCCGCGGGGAACAACGGCGAAGGGATCGCCGGCGTGGCCTGGAACGTGCGCATCATGCCGCTCAAGGTCCTCGGCGCGGACGGCAACGGCGCGTATACGCCGCTTGCCCAGGCGATCACCTTCGCGGCGGACAATGGAGCCCGCGTCCTCTCGATGAGCCTGGGAGGAGGTACGCCGCCGACCACGCTGCTCAACGCGGTCAACTATGCCTACACGAACAAGGGCTGCCTCCTCTTTGCCGCCACGGGTAACGACGACATCAACGGCATCGAGTACCCGGCCGTCTATGCAAACGTCGCCGCGGTCGGCGCCTGTTCCCCCTGTAACCAACGTAAGACGTTCAACAGCTGCGACGGCGAGAACTGGTGGGGTTCGAACTACGGTACGGACCTCGACTTCCTCGCTCCGGGGGTTCTCATCCAGACCACCGACATCAGCGGGACCGATGGCTACTCGAACGGCGACTACTTCGGCCTGTTCAGCGGCACATCCTCCGCTACCCCGCATGCCGCCGGGGTGGCCGCGTTGATCTGGTCGTACAAGCCGTCTCTCACCAACACCGAGGTCTGGAATCTGATGCGGAACACCGCCGAAGACCTGGGAAGCGTGGGCTGGGACATCTGGACCGGGTGGGGAAGGATCAATGCGGCGAACGCGATCGAGTCGATGCTGTTCTCCGACGCCACTGTCGATCCGCTCGGCTCGTCCGACTCCGGAGCGGGTGTGGCCTGGGGCGACTACGATGGTGACGGCGACCCGGACCTCTACCTCTCCCGCCGTGACGCCCCGAACCAGCTCTTCCGAAACGACGCCGGGACATTCGTCGATGCCACGACCGCCCCGCTGGGCGGGGTCGGTGGCGGGCAGGGGGCGGTCTGGGGGGACTACGACAACGACGGTGACCTCGACCTCTACCTGGGCAACAACGGCGCCGACCAGCTTCTCCGGAACGACAACGGCACCTTCAGCGACGTCACCCAGGGAGCCCTCTCCGACAACAGCCACACCACCGGGGTGAACTGGGTCGACTACGACAACGACGGCGACCTCGATCTCTACCGCTCGAACTACGACGATGCGAACCGCCTGCTGCGAAACGACGGTGGCGCCGGTTTCGTCGAGGTTCCCTCGACCCCGCTCAACAACAGCCTGCCGACCGTCTGCTCCGCCTGGGCGGACTACGACAACGACGGCGACCAGGATGTCTATTTCACCAACGAGGGCGCCAACCGGATGGTGCGGAACAACGGCGACGGCACGTTCAGCGGGGCGTCCAGCGCCCCGCTCAACGATGCAAACTTCGGCCGCGGGTGCGCCTGGGGCGACTTCGACAATGACGGCGACCTCGATCTCTTCCTGGCCAACGTCGACGCTCCTTCCCGACTCTTCCGCAACAACGGCGGCGGTAGCTTCACCGACGTGGCCGCCGGGCCGTTGGCCGTGCCGACCGGCACGATTGGCTGCGCCTGGGGCGACTACGATAACGACGGCGACCTCGACCTCTTCCTCTCTCGCGAGGGAGCGCCGAGCCACCTCATGCGGAACGAGGGGGGCTACTGGTCGATCTCGCAGAAGAGCGGCATCCTGGCGAACAGCGCGATCGGCCGGGGCTGCGCGTGGTCCGACTACGATCGGGACGGCGACCTCGATCTCTACGTCGCCAACGAGGGCTCCTCGAACCGGCTGATCCGGAACGATCGGCTCTCTCCCCCGAGCTGGTTCGAGGTTCGGCTCGTCGGCAGCCAGACCAACCGCGGGGCGGTTGGCGCCCGGGTCTCGGTCAAAGCGGACGGCCTCTGGCGGACGCGGGAGGTTTCGGCCGGGGCGAACTACCTCTCGATGAACGACGCCACGCTCCACTTCGGCCTCGCCGCGGCCTCCGCGATCGACTCGGTGACGATCCGTTGGACCAACAGCCCCGAGCAACACCTGACCGGCGTCGGCCTGAACCAGATCCTGGCCGTGAACGAAGGTGGAGGGACGGTCGATGCCGCCGATCTCCCGCCGGTTCCGCGCCTCGCGGAGCCGCGGTTCGTCGGCGTCCCGAGTCCCAATCCGTTCACTTCTTCGAGTGCCATTCGATTCCGCCTGTCCGCCGCCGGACCCGCGTCCCTTCGCCTCTATGCCGCCGATGGGCGCCTCGTCCGCACACTTCTCGCTGGCCACGCCGACCCCGGCGACTACACTCTGCACTGGAACGGCACCGCGGACGACGGCCGCCCCGCGCGCGCCGGCATCTACTTTGCCCGCCTTCTTCAAGGTGATCGGGAGGTCAGCGAAAGGCTTGTCCGTCTCGAGTAGACATGGCGCGCTGCTCGCGCTCGCGCTCACGATCGCGCTCACGCTCACGATCGCGCGGCTGATCGTCGCCAACCCGACGGTACTCGCGTCTACAGGCATGGAATGCGCGGACTATCGTCGCAGCGCGCAGCTCTCTTCGAGTGTCCAGTTCCAGGCAGACTTCGAGCACTCCTCGATTCCCATGTGGTGTGATGGGGAGCACGCGTACCTTGCAGCCGACTCGATCTACGTCATCGCGACTCCGGCGGGAGGCCCCGCGCGGAAGGTGGGCGCGTTCTTCAACTGGGGCGCGCGCGATCTCACCGTCAGAGGAGACGTTCTCTTCTGCGCCATGCGAAACATGGGTCTGTGGCTCTACGATGTCTCCAACCCCGGCAGTCCCAGAGGCCTGGCCAAGTTGTTCTATCCGGCCTCCTTTCAGGAGTTCGCGTACATGGGGAGCTTGCTGCTCGCAGCGCAGGACGAGGGGGGGCTTCGCGTCATCGATATCGAGGATCCGCGAAACCCGCAACTTCTTCCCGATGCCGGCCTCGAGGGCTCGTTCAGCGATCTCGAGGTGGCGGGCAACACCCTCCTCTGTCAGGTTCGAGATGCGCACGGCACCCGTACCCAGGCGTACGACCTCACCGATCCGGCAGCACCGCGGGAGGGCGCCGTCCTTGAAGGGGCTACGGTGTTTGTTGGCCACTCCGAAGGGTTCCTGGTCGCCGGCGAGAGCGGGTTCCGTTTGCTCGACGGAAGCGATGCGCATACCCTTCGCGTGTTGAGCGAGTGGAACGACGATCGGCATTACACCAGCCTCCATCCCTCGGGCGACCGCCTACTTGCGTTGGGAACCGATGCGACCGGTTTGAGATTCCGCACTCTCTTCGACCTCAGTGAGCGCGCGCACCCGCGCGTCGTGACACCCGAGGTCGGGTCGTTGCTCACCAACGGGGGAACTCTGGCTGGTACCCTCCTCGGTAGTCGGTACCTCGACGTCCGAAGTTGGCTGACCGGCTGGGAGCTTCGCGTCTTCTCCGGCATCGGGCGTCAGGTGATTCCGATACACGAGGAAGTGAACATCCAACCGCGGACCCTCGTGGTCCGCGACTCCTTGCTTTTTGCTCGGGTCGAGAAGGAGTTGCACCTCCTCGGGATTCAAGACGACGGAACGCTGCGACCGCTTGGGCAGATCTCCGTTCCGGGCGAGAGGTTCGCCGTGGGTACGCACACCGCGATCGTGGTCCATGGGCCGGCGTGGAGCGTCGGTGATACGGCAACGCTGTTCGAACTGGGAGCGGGGCCGTCGGTCGTCCCCGTGGACACCCTCGAGATCGGGGAGATCCGTTCCCTCATCGGCGCGGTCGGCGATTTCTACTATTTCGCCGATCCAACGAGGATTCGCGTCCTCGATGCGCGCGATCCACGAAAGCCTCGGCTCACCGACTTCCAGACCCTGCTTCCGGGTCTCCTGGTGGGGCCACGCATCGACGGGGAACGGCTTCTCGCCGCCTTCGACACCTCCTTGCAGCATGGGGAGAACACGCTGGCGCTCTTCGATCTTGCCGACCCACTCGCTCCGCGCCTCATCAGCAGCCTCGGACTCGGTCAAGTCATCGTTGCCCGGTTGGCGCTCGAGGATGGCATCGCGGTCCTGATGACCCACGACTGGTACGACCGCGACGCCTGGCGCTTCCGGGTGCTCGACCTCGCCGATCCCGGGAATCCGCAGGTCCTGTCGGATCGGCCCTTCGATGGCCGCGGGGCGCCCGGGCTGCGGTTCTTGGATGGTTGGCTCTACCTCCATGGGACCGGTTCCTACGACTCGGTCACGATCTACGATCTCCGCGACCCAGCCCACATCTTGCGGTACGCCTCTTCGGCGGACCTCGATCCGATCCTCGCGGCCGATGGTCGGTTCCTCTTCACGGTCGGTGACTTCCTGCGGGTGCGCCCGGCCGCCTGTCCACCAGCCGCGCTCTCCGCGATGTCCCGTCTGCGCGCGATCCAACCCGCCTCCTCCGACCAGGTCGTGTCTCTCGAATGGGAGGTCGGCGAGGTGCCCTACGTTCAGTTCGAGGTCTGGCGATCGGAGGATGGCGTCGAGACGCGGCGCGGCGTCCTGCCGCCGCCGCTTCCTGGCGACAGCGCTCGATTCGAGGATGCTGCGGCGACCCGGTCGACCGCGGCGACCTATCGCATCATTGGCCTCCGAGACGACGGCCTCTTCGATCAGCTCGGACCGGTCACCGTGATTGCTTCCACCAGCCTGGACCACCAGCTTCACGCCCTGCCCAATCCCAGCCGCACCGGGAGCGTGAGCTTCGAGCGCCTGGCGACGGGACGTGCCCCTGCCACTCTCACGATTGTTGATGCACTCGGTCGCGAGGTGACTCGAATCGAGGGGGCGATCGGACAGGATGGCCTCGAACGGTGGAGTTGGGACGGCCGGCTCGCGCGTGCGCGGGCCCCGCGCGGAGTCTATTTTGCTCGCGTCCCCGGGCCACCCGGACATGCCGCGTCGACGTTGCGCTTCGTGCGTTGACCACGGCCCACCGCTGAGACCCCGTCTCTCCCCGCGAAGCTCGCGAGACTCGTCGCAATCGTCCTCGTTCAACCTCTCTGCACTTGACCTTGGGACCACGGAGGAAGACGATTGTTCTTGTAGTTCACCGCCTCCACGGCGGACCCCGGCACACCGCGTGAGGCGTGTTCATCCGACGCCTCTTCGAGCACCTCGAAAATGGGTGCCCGCGTCGGATCCACGCGGAGGTGTGCAATGAAACGCCTGATTCTGCCCCTCATCCTCTCCATCCTGCTCCTTACGTTCGTCTCCTCCCTGGTTCAGAGCGGCGGTGTTCGTCACGTCACTGGGACCACCAAGGCGCTACAGACGCTCTATGCTGAGGAGTTCAACGACTACCTCGCCTACCGCTCCTATGCCGTCCAGGCGCAGCGCGACGGAGCGCGCGAGGCGGCTACACTTTTCCGCGCGCTCGCCCAGGCCGAGCTGGCTCACACCGCGCTCCACGCCGCGGCTCTCCGTTGGATCGGAGTCGAGCCCAAGGCCGAGCACATGAAGCCCGAGGTCGGCACGGTTGATGAGAACCTACGGCGGGCGCTGGCCCGCGAGCAGCAGGTGGCCACGGACCTCTACACTCCGCTCTCCGTCGAGATCGCACCCGAGCGCGTCGAGAACGCCCTTCGCGCGCTCAACTTCGCCGAGCAAGCGGAGCACTCACACGAGCAGATCTTGACCGCGATGCTCGAACACGCCCGCCTGGTCGAGGTCTGGGGCGACAGCCTCGCCCCCGCCTGGACCGCCACCACGCTGTACGTCTGCCCGACCTGTGGGCTGGTCTCGACGACCACCGCAACCGACCACTGCGCCGTCTGCTACGGTGACCCAAAGGCGGCCCTGGCGGTGAAGTAGACGGGGGCCTGCGGCTCGGTTTCGCGCCGCGGGCCATCTCTGCTAGTCTGACCTCGCTCGGCTCCGGCTTGCCGGGTCTCTCCCGGGACGTCCCACGTAGCGTCTCCGGTCCTGCCTATCCGCCCGATCCGTGAGCCACGGTCGGGTGCAGGCAGTCGGCGCGCCGGAGCGATCGCTCGCCCGTAACACGGTCCGCGCAGAGATGCGCGGCTCATCCCAAGGAGAGAAACATGGAAAGAAGGAAGCGGCGCGCTGCGCGTCCGGCGGTCGGGCAGGTCCTGACCATCGGGACGGCGCTCTCCGTGGGCCTGGCGTTCGCCCTCGGCGCCACCGGATGCGGTGGCGGGTCGGGGCAAAAGCAGGCGGAGGCCCAGAAGACGACCGCCACGGCGGGCGAGAGCGACACCACGATCTACCGGGCGGCCAACGCGCTTCCGGACGCGGCGGCGAAGCTGGCGGCGTTCCAGGAGTTCTTGAAGAAGCACCCGCAGAGCGCGCTGCGCGGAGCGGCGCACCGCAACGTCTTCCTCCTGACCAAGGAAGGGCAGGGGGCGGAAGCGGCGATGGCCTACGCGAAGCAGGTGCTGGCGACCGAGAAGCTGCCGGCCGCCCGCGGCATGATGCACTACGTCCTCTACAGCGAGGCGACCGATCCGGCGGGGGTCGCGGCGGTGATCGAGGGCTTGAAGGCCGATCCGAACACCGACGAACTGCCCTGGAATGCCATCGCCTGGGACCTGCAAGAGAAGGGGGAGAACCTCCCACTTGCGCTCGAACTTGCGGCCACCGGCGTCGCTCGTGCGACCGATCCGATGGCGAAGGCAGGGGTGCTCGACACTCAGGGATGGGTCGCGTACCGCATGGGTGACTATGCCGCGGCCGCCAATCTGCTCAAGCAGGCAGTGGATCAGGTCCCGGACGCCGGCGATGCGATGGCCGAGATCCGTGGCCGCCTTGCCATGGCCTATGACAAGGCCGGCATGAAGCGCGAGGCGCGCGATCTGTACGCGGATATGCTGGTCAACGCGGTTGACCCCGACATGAAGGCCCGGGTGATCGCCCTCTCGACCGAGCTCGATGGATCGGCGGATGCGGCGATGAAGCAGATCCAGGAGAAGCGCGCCCTCCAGGCCAAGGACGCTCCGAACTTCACCTTGAAGAACTACGATGGCCAGCCGGTGTCGCTGGCCGATTATCGCGGCAAGGTCGTGATGCTGAACTTCTGGCACCCGACCTGAGGCCCGTGCCGTGCGGAGTATCCGCACCTTCAGGCGATCTACGAGCAGTACAAGGACCGCAACTTCACCATCCTGTCGATCGAGACCACCAATCGCCCGGCGATGGCCAAGGAGTTCACCACCTCGGTCGGCGCGACCTTCCCGATCGTGCTCGATGATCAGGAGGTCGCGCACAATCTGTTCGAGATCCCGGGCACGCCGACCAACCTCTTCATCGATCCCAACGGCAAGATCCTCTTCAAGTCGATCGGCTACACGCCCGGTCACGAGAAGGTGTTCGTCGCCACGATCGAGGAGATGCTGAGCAAGACCGAGACCCTCGGGGCGGTCGTCCGCTAGACCCACGCCGTGCACCCGGGCCGGGAAGCTGACTCCCGGCCCGGGTTTTGCTGGCTTTCCTTTCTGCCGACGGTGTGGAGCGACGTCAGGTCGATCCGCGGCAAGGGGAGGCCAACGTGCGGGTGGAGTGGTCTGACGACAAAGCTCGGGCAAACGCCAGAAAGCACGGCGTTTCCTTCCACGAAGCGTTGACGGTATTCTACGATCCACTGGCGGCCACCGTCGACGACCCGGACCACTCAGCCTCCGAGTCGCGCTGCATCACGATCGGCTACTCGGGGGCCAACCGGCTACTGGTGGTCAGCCACACTGACCGTGGGGATGTCTTGCGTATCAACAGCGCACGTCCGGCGACTCGGCGGGAGAGGAATCGACATGAAGCAACCTTCCAGGCAGGTTCGTGACGCGCTACGGCCAGAGTACACGATCGACTACGCGAAGGCGGAACGAGGGAAGTACCAGCGAAGGCTATCCGAGACTGGCCGGAACGTGGTCGTGCTGGACCCCGATGTGTACAAGTTCTTCAAGGATTCGAGGTCCGTCAATGAGACCCTTCGCGCCGTGCTTGCTCTTGCGAGCGCCACGAACCGGTTGACGGACCGCAGATCCAGAGGGCGAAAGTCCGCAACGACGACGAGCAGTTGACGTGTCGAACCTCCGATGCAATCCTCCGGATCTCCGATCACCCAGGGGGTCGCTTGTCCCGGAAAGGAAGATGCCCCATGGAGACGGTCTACTATCCCAAGGATGACCAGTGGTGCGGCACCCTGACCTGCCCCGAGTGCAATCTCGAGACCCGGGCCTGGCGTTCCAGCGGCATGAGTGAGACCTGGCCGCACTTCTACTGCGACCGCTGCTCGAACGCGATTCAACGTGAGGCCGATCGCAAGCTCGCCTGGGACGAACAGACGCAGGCAGTGCTCGACCGGATCGCGGCGACGCTACCGGAATGCGCGTGCGGCGGGCGGTTCAAGCCGGGAACCAACCCCAAGTGCCCCGGATGCGGGTTCGACTTCGCGCATCAGGACGACCCGGTGACCCGCATCACCGATCCCCACGTCATCCTGCTCGACGGTGCCTGCTTCTTTCACGACGAGCGGAAGCCGTACCGGGTGAAGATCCTGAGCTGAGGCGGCTGGAGGGCGGACGTGGCAGACAGTCCATGCGAGTACCTCGAGTTTCGTCCGGCACACGCGCTCCTGCCGTACCTCGAGTGCCTCTGGCGGTTCCGGGTTGCGCGCGGAGTGCCGGAGTTCGGCCTCGCGGTACCCCCGTCGGGAGGTTGCAATCTGACGATCATGCCCGACGGCACCGTGTTCCTCGATGGCCCGGCGCTCGAGCCGGTCCACGTAACGGTTCGGGGAGGCGAGGTGTACTGGGGGGCGCGATTCTGGCCGGGAGCAGCGGTGGCCCTGCTCGGCGGCGACGCGACACCTCCGCCCGGAGGTTGCACCCCGATCGAGCAGGTCCTCGGCGGGGCCGAGGCACGTCGACTCGCGCACGAGACCCATCGATCGCAACGCGAAGCGGACGTCGTGGCGGCGTTCGAGCGCGTGTTCGGAGGACATCTGACATCCGCGGCGGATCTGGACCCGGAGATCATGGCCGGGGTCTTTCGGATCATCGGCACCTGCGGCGCAACCCCGATCGAAGCGATCGCGCGGGACGTCGGGCTCTCTCCGCGGCAGTTTCGGCGTCGCTTCGCGGCGGCGACAGGGATGACGCCGAAAGTGCTGGCCACGATCCGGCGCATCCGCGCAACCGCGGCGCAGGCGGCTCAGGAAGCAACCGCCGAGTGGGATGATATCGCCGCGCACCGAGGGTACTCAGACCAGGCGCACCTGGCGCGGGAGTTTCGCCGGCTTCTCGGCTTCTCCCCGACAGAGTATCTGGCCCGCGCGCGACAAATCCTGCATCGCGGCATCCCCGATCTGACCGTCCAGGGGGAGATCCAGGACTGAGCCGTCCCGCGGATGTCCGAAATCTTCAAGCCGGAACGTACGCCCCTGACTACACTGTCTTCGCGGCCCTCGCTGCCCTCGCGGTCGGCGCAGGTTGAGCGCCGCGCGCGTTCCTTGACTCATCACCAGGAGATCCGTCGATGCGCGACCCGGAGACGAAGGTTCTCTGCCAGACCCCTACCCCAGGCAAGGCGGGGACGAACATCCCAGAGTGGAAGTACTTAGCGGTTCGCCGCGCAATTCTGAAGGCGGTGCCACGACGGGGAGAGGGGATCGCCTTTCGCGACCTTTCCGCACTGGTGTCCAAGATGCTTCGGCCCGAGGATCGACGACTTCTCGGGTCGGTCACCTGGCACACCGTGACGGTGAAGCTTCACCTGGAGGTACTCGGGGAGCTCGAACGGGTTCCGGGTGTGACCCTGCAGCGGCTGCGCCGTGCGAAGTAGACGGTCGATCGCGCGCCGGGGGATCTGTCTGCTCCTCGCGTGTCTGGGGCTAGGCGTCGCGCCCCTCGGTGCACCCGACCGGGCACCAGTCGAGCCGACAGCGTTTGCCTTCGTGAACCTGAATGTCCTCCCGATGGACCGCGATGTCGTGCTCCCGAACCAGACCGTGGTGGTGCGAGGTGAGACGATCGTCACGATCGGGGGCGTGGCGGAAGCCGAGTTGCCTCCCGGTGCTGTGGTGGTCGATGGCCGCGGGCGATACCTCATTCCGGGGCTCTACGATCTCTATGCGCACGTGCATGAATGGGCCCTCGATCTATTCCTGGCGAGCGGCGTGACGACGGTGCGGAACACAGCTCCCGGGCTCACGGCGCATCTCGCGCTCCGCGAAGCCGTAGCGCGCGGCGATCGGACCGGCCCGCGCATTCTGACCACCGGTCCCGTGCTCGACGGCTTCGCTCCGAGCTACTCCAGCGTTGGTCCGGTCCGGAGCGCGCGGGAGGCGGAGGAGATCGTTGCTGCGCAGGTGCGCATCGGCTACGACGGCGTGATGGTCTACTCCGGGGTTGAGCCGCTCCCTTACCTGGCCGCGCTGCAAGCCGCGCGGCGACTCGGTATCCCCGTCTCCGGGCACTTCCCCCACAAGGTGCCGAGGGAGTTGTTATTTCTCGGCGGGCAACGATCGAAGGAGAACCTGATCGGGGAAATCGACACGGCGACCGGTCGGCCCTACGTACCGGAGCAGTATCTCGATGCCGACGCGCGCCGCGTCGCGGAGGCGGGGATCTGGACCATCCCGACACTGACCATCCACCGCATGCGAGCCGAGACGGCGCATGCGGACAGCCTTCTTTCACGACCCGAACTCCGAAACGTCCCTCCTCGTCAGCGAGAGCATTGGCGGCGATCTGAGGGGCGTCTCTATGGAGTGAAGGGGTATGCCTACGGTGGTGCGCCGGACCTGGTTCGGCGCCTGCATGCGGCCGGGGCAAGGCTACTGGCCGGCTCCGATGCCGGGTATCCCTTCATCGTGCCCGGGGTGTCCCTCCACGATGAGCTGGACAACCTCGTCGACGCCGGACTCAGCCGATACGAGGCACTCCGGGCGGCGACCCGGGACGCGGCCGTGTATCTGGGCGAAGCGGAACGCGCGGGTACCATCGCCGTCGGAAAGCGCGCAGACTTCCTTCTGGTCGAGTCCGATCCCCGGCGGGATCTGCGGACCCTCCGGCACCCGCATGGTGTCATGGCCTCCGGGCGGTGGTCGTTGCGCGCCGAGCTGGACGCACGAGTGGAGCGCAACGCTGCGAGTCTCGGGCCCGGCCGCAATCGCTTCGAGGAGTTCTCGGAGCTTGATCGCCACGGGGCCGGGATAGAGCTGGAGGAGTACGAGATCTTCGTCGGTGACCTCTCCGTCGGCTCCGCACGCTACGCAGTGTGGCAAGAATCGGGGGTCGGTGAGCGCATGCACTACCAGGCGGCAGTCGATCCCCACCTGGCAACCCGCACGGAGATGCGACTTGTGCGCGACGCGAGCGGGCAGTGTGACGAGATCCACGTTAGCCGAGACATGGCCGGCGCTCGATCCGAGGTGCGGGTGCGGCGGTTGGCGGGAGGATATGCGGCCGTGGAGGCGAACCTTCCGTTTCAAGAGCCGATCGCGTGGACGGAGGCGATCGCAGACGGCGATCTGCTCGGCGGACCGCTGGACGCCGTGAATGTCGATCTGGACGCGGTGCTCAACACGCGCCTCCTCATCAACCAGGTACGTCTTCTGGGATCGAGCGGGGAGCTCCTCGTTCCGATGAAGCGAGTGGAACTGAACGAGGAGGAGCACGGACGGGAAGGTGTGGTCGGCGATGCCGTCTTTCGCGTGGCGCCAGATCCGGTCCCGACGGAACCCGGGAGCGTCGTCACCATGCGGTATCGCATCTACTGCCCGGGGCTCAACGGGAGTGGGGTCTCCACGATGCTCGTCGACCTGGAGGCGGACGGACGAATCGCCCGGATCTCCTCGGCCGACGGATTCCTGCGGCAAGTGAGGAGATCGTCTCACTAACCCGCTCGCCTCGATCCGGGCGGCGCATTTTCGTCTCGCGACAGGGGAATCGCTTTCGCTAACTTCCGTCGATCGATCCCGCCTGCGGTAGACCCATCGCTCGATGCGCACGCAGGGCGCGGAACTTCGATTCGTTCCCCGGCAAGGCGCGCCTCATCCGCGCGACTTTTCGAAAGGACTCCGTCATGGCGACCGGTACCATCCGTCTGCACCGGGTGTTTCAGGGTACACCCGACAAGCTCTATCGCGCCTTCCTCACACCGGAAGCACTGGCCAAGTGGCTTCCGCCGAACGGCTTCACCTGCAAGGTGCACCACATGGACGTGCGGGTGGGCGGCAGCTTCAAGATGTCGTTCACCAACTTCGGCAGCGGAAACAGCCACTCCTTCGGTGGAGAATACCGTGAGCTGGTCGAGAACCAGCGCATCTGCTACACCGACACGTTCGACGATCCGGGGCTTCCGGGGGAGATGCTGGTCACGATCACCCTCACGCCGGTCTCCTGTGGGACCAACGTCGACATCGTGCAGGAGGGGGTGCCGGAAGTGATCCCGGTCGAGGCCTGCTATCTCGGATGGCAGGAATCGCTGATTCTCCTGGCGAAGTTGGTCGATCCCGTGATCCCCGGATAGTCGGCCGAAGGCACGAACCCGGAGATCGCCGCGACCGGATCAAGAAACCGCGACCGGACCAAGAAACGGAGAGGAACCGATGAGTCAAGGTGATCCGATCTGTCCCCGGTGCGACCAGCCGTTTGCCCTCGAGGCCTTTCTCGCCGCGGTCTCCGGCTATTCGACCGTGACCGACTCCGGCGGCTCGGTCTGTCCGGCATGCAACGATGGGATGGAGTTCCGCGTCGGGAACGGATCACTCGAACTTGGTTACACCTACTGGTCCGGCTCGCTCCACTTCGAGGGCGTGAAGGTGTTCAAGATCGCCAGCCTGCGGCGCGGCACCGACGCCGGAGCGGTCTACGCGGAGTACGCCGAGAAGCGCTACCTGCTCTCGCCGCCTCCTGCGTCGCCGGACTGAGGGGCAAACGGGGGCTCAGGCCCCCGCGCCGGCCCCGGGTTCGTACTGCATCGCGCAGACGACGTTTCCTTCAGGGTCCTCGAACTGGATCATCGTTCCGACCTTCTCGATGGTGAACGGTGGGCAGGTGATCTTACCGCCCGCGTTCGAGACGGCCGCTGCCGTCCCCTGGATGTTTGCCACCGCGATCGTGCACTCGAATCCGATCATGCCGCGACCCTGCACCGCCTCACGCCGCTTCTGCAGGGCGCCCTGGATCCCACTCTGACCGGTACGGATGAGCCAGAAGTCGGGAGGTCCCCAGGGGGTGAATGTCCAGCCAAAGGCGGTTTCATAGAACTGCTTCGCGCGAGCGCAGTCGTCGGCGTGGATCGCAAAGTGAGCGATGTGATTGGTCATCGGGCGTCTCCTTCGGGTTGTAGCTGACTCCGGCCGATCATACGCGGATTGCTCTTGGCGTCTTGTCGACATATCGTCAATAAATGTCGAAAAACCGCCAAAGTTCGCCCCACGCGGAGGACTCCCTGATCGTGCGATCGCTGGCCCTGCGACTCCCGGCCGGCGCCCGGATCAGCGAGCACGACCACCCATGGCATCAGGTGATCTTCGCCGTCCGTGGGGTGATGGCCGTGGAGGCCACGGCCAGGAGGTGGGTGGTCCCTCCCCAGCGGGCGCTCTGGGTGCCGACGGGGGTGCCCCATGGCATCGAGATGATCGGCGAGACCTGGATGCGGACGGTCTACATCCGTCCGTGGTTTGGCCCGGCGATGGATGAAAGGATTCGCGTGCTGGAGGTCCGACCACTGCTGCGGGAACTTCTGCTCGAGGTCGTCCGGGTCGGAATGTTGGGGGAGGGAGGGACGGATGAACGGGACCTGGCCGCCGTCCTGGTGGCACAGATCGGTGCAGCATCCGCCTTCGGGATCGAGTTGCCGCTTCCCCTCGATTCCCGGGCAAGGGCCGTCGCAGACGAGGTCTGCCGTCGGCCCGGCGCGAGCGTGCCGCTCGACTCACTCGCAGCGGCCGCGGGTGCCGGAGCACGCACCGTCGAACGCCTGTTCCTCAACGAGACAGGCCTTTCATTCGGTCGTTGGCGCCAGCAGGCACGCCTTCAGCACGCGCTACGCAGGCTGGCCGAAGGCGACGGAGTGACGCAAGTCGCGTTGCAATGTGGCTATGAAAGTCCCAGTGCCTTTGTCTTGATGTTTCGCCGTGCGCTCGGCTTCACTCCGGGAGAGTACCGACGGAACTCGGCGGGGCGAAATCACCGTTCGGACCACCCCCGCGGAGCGTCGGATCGCTCGCGCGGCGAAGGGGGAGAGCTCACTTGAAGCAAACACGAGTCGACACCCGCTATCCGCTGGCGCGACGCGATGGGGAAGGCGGCTACGTCGCCCATGGGCGGAGGTTCGAAGACCCCTACGCCTGGATGGAGGATCTCGACGCGCCGGAGACCGTGGCCTGGATTGCCGAGCAGGAGCGGCTCACCGATTCGGTTCTGGGCGCTGTACCGGGCAGGGATTGGCTTCGAGGAAAGGTAGCCCAGGCGCACCGCTATGCGCGGCAGTCGGCCCCCACTCAGGCGGGAGACCACGGGCAGGTCTTCATCTGGTACGCCGATCCGGGAGACGAGAAGCTGAAGTTCGCCCTCCGGCGTGATCCGGATGGACCGCTCGAGACACTCCTCGATCCGAACCGCTGGGCCGCCGAGGAAACGCTGGTGTTTGCCCTGCCGTCGCCGGACGGACGATTCGTTGCCTTCGGGAAGGCGGTCGGAAGCACGCACGCCGCCTCGATTCGTGTACTCGAGGTGGATACGGGTCGCACTCTCTCCGATCGACCCCGCGGCACCAATCACGCCTCACTTGCCTGGCGACCGGATAGCAGCGGCTTCTTCTACTCCGCCTGCCCGGACCCCGGCGAAGTACCGACAGGAGAAGAGCCGTACTGGAACGCGATCTACGACCATCGCATCGGCTCGGAACGCCCCGCCCGCAAACTCCACGGCGATGAACTGAACAAGGAACTGTGGTGCGCGGTGCAGGTCACCGAGTGTGGTCGCTTTGCCATCCTCTACAAATGGGACTACGTCCACGCGAACATGGTCCATCTGCTCCGCTTGTCGGACGAGGCGCTGATTCCGGTCGTCTCTGAGCTACGGGCGATCCACCAGGTGCAGTTGGTCGACGACGTCCTCCTGATCGTCACGGATCTGGACGCGCCACGCGGACGACTCTGCCGGGCCACCCTCGACGAGCCCGGGGTGTGGACCACTCTCATTCCCGAGGGGCACGACACGCTCCAGACGGTCACCGGTATTGGCGGGCGCCTCTACGCCGTTTACTCGCACGCGGCATCTCACCACGTCCGCATCTACGACGCGGAGGGGCGCTATTTGCGCGACCTCCCCTTGCCGGCCCCGGGGTCGGTGAACCGCAATGAGGGCGAGGGCGTCGTCGCGGGGATCAGCGGATCGTGGCACGGCGATGACGTCTGGGTGAACTTTACTTCGTGGGTGCAACCGCCGTCGGTCTACCGCTACGACCATGCCGCGAATCGTCTCCTGCCGTATCACGTGCCCGAGATCGGCGTCGACTGGAGTGAGGTGGTCTCCCGGCAGGTGTGGTACGAGTCGCCGGATGGAACCCCAGCGTCGATGTTCCTGGTGCACCGCAAGAACCTCGCGGCCGATGGGACGAACTTCGTGCGACTGGGGGGATATGGCGGGTTCAACATCCCTCTCGAACCCCGCTACTCCCCGGTTCACGCCGCTTGGCTGCAGTTCGGCGGGGTGCTCGCCTTCGCGAACATCCGCGGTGGGGGGGAGTATGGCCGCGCGTGGCACGAAGCCGCACTCAAAACCGGAAGACAGAAGGCCTTCGACGACTTCATCGCGGCGGCCCGATGGCTCGTCTCGTCCGGGCTGAGTGTGCCCGAGCGGATCGCTGCGCGCGGCAACAGCAATGGCGGACTCCTGGTCGCCACCACCGCCTTGCAGGCTCCGGAGGCCTTCGGAGCGATCTTCTGCCGCGCCCCGATTCTCGACATGCTCCGCTTTCCGAGCTTCGGATTCCTGAACTCGGCCGTAACGGAGTACGGCTCTCCGGACGACCCGATCGAAGGTCCCTACCTCGCAGGCTATTCGCCCTACCACAACATCCGCGGGGATCGCGAGTACCCGGCCATGGCAATCGTCCCGGCGCTCAACGATCACATCGCGCCGCCCCACGATCCGCTGAAGATGGTCGCGCGCCTCCAGGCGGAGGCAGGTCCGGGCGGGCCGTTCCTGCTCCTGCCCCTCCGTTCCTCCGGGCACGGCGGGGGCACCACCCTCTCAGCGCTGATCGAGCAGGACCTGAACGAGCTCTGCTTCTATTGCTGGGCTCTGGGAGTGCCGGTCCCGATCCCTTGAGGCCAAATCTGAGCAGGTGCACCGTGCGAACCGGTGGCTTAGGTTCAAGGGCGATGGAACGGACCCACAGCGGCGCGAACGGTTGCGCCACGGAAAGGCGGCCATGCGGATTGCGGTACTTCGCTGTCAGAAACTGCCCAAGTTCGTCACCTGGGAGATCGAAAGTCCCGAGGAACTCTTTGTCGATTACACTCTGCTCATCGAGGCGTTCGCGGAGCGCGGAGTCGAGGCGCTAGCCGTCGCCTGGGATGATCCCGAGGTAGATTGGGGCAAGTTCGATCTCGCGTTGATCCGCAGCACCTGGGACTACATCGATGATCGGGATCGGTTCCTCGCCACCCTGGGAAGAATCGCCGGTTCGTGTCGCCTCGAGAACCAGCTCGATACCATCCGATGGAACAGCGAGAAGCACTACCTGTTCGATCTGGCGGATGCAGACGTGCGCACCGTTCCGACGGTCCAGGTCTCGGTGGTTGAGCCGGACGATCTGGAGCTGACGGTCAGTGGCCGAGGTTGGAAGACGGTGGTCTTGAAACCCCGGATAGGCGCCGGAAGCGCGGACATCCACCGAATTCCCGCGCAGCACGCGGTCCGCACCCTGGAGGAGCTGTACGCACAGGATCCGACGAAGGAGTACATTCTCCAGCCTTTCATCGAGACGATCACGACCGAGGGGGAGTGGTCCTATGTCTACATCGCTGGAGCCCTGAGTCACGTGCTGATCAAGAAGCCGGCCGAGGGGGACTTTCGCTCGCACGGCGTTCACGGCGGCACCGTGTCTCTGGCCGAGGCCAGCCCGGGTGACAGGCTCCAGGTGGATGCGATGCTCAAGCAGATCCAGAAGCAGTTCCCGTTCGACCCGCTCTACAGCAGGGTGGATGTGATTCGGGCAGAGGGCCGGCTCGCGATCATGGAACTCGAGTTGATCGAGCCGATGCTGTACCTCGGTTCCGCGCCGGGCGCAGCCGGGCGGTTGGCCGATGCAGCCATCGCCCGGGCGAAGCTGCCTCGTTGAGCAGGTCCGGGAGCGCCCGGCCGCTCGAACTCCGCCTGCTTCTCCGGCGACCGAGGTCCACGAGCGCCCCTGCCGGCGCCTCGGCGTCGGGCTTCCGCGCAAGTTGTCATCACGGGAGGTGAACGTGCTCACTGGAACGCTAACCACGCTCCGTCAGATTCGCGACGGAGACCTGGAGCTGCTCTGGCAGCGACATGCCGACATCGACGACCGGGGGCTCTACTTCCCCATCGGCGTCATGTCGTGGCCCAAGTTCGCGCGGCAGTACTCCGAGAACGGCTTCTGGAGCGAAGAGGAAGGGATGCTGGTCATCTCCGACCGCGAAGGGGGCATTCTCGGCCACATCGAGTTCTTCCGCACGGCGAACTACCTCGATGAGTTCGAGCTCTCTTACCAGATCTACGGCAAGGAAAACCGCAACCGCGGCGTCGCGACCGAGGTCGTCCAGCTCCTCACGCGCTATCTCTTCGAGAAGTCGAAGTGGAACCGGATTCGATTGATGATCCACCCGGACAACAAGGCATCCGTCCGCGTCGCGGAGAAGGCGGGTTACACCTTCGAGTCGATCGCTCTGGGTGTCTGGTACAACCGCGGCGTCAACCACGACCTCGCGATCTACCGGATCCTGCGGCGCGAGTGGGCGGCCCTCGTCGCCCCGTCGTCGGCGTCGTAGTCCGGAGAAAGGGGTCCCGCGCATGGAGGAGCTCAAGCCCGGCCACTACTGGAAGACACCGTTCATCTGGGAACCCGGTATTCCGGTTCCGCCGAGCCCGGCCCATCTCAGGTTCGAGCCGGCTCCCGACGCCTGGCTCAGATCCGCCATCACGAACGTTGTGGCCGCTTCGATGGATCCTTCGGACCACTGGGCCAGTCGCGAGCTGGGTCCGGAGGGGACCCTGCGCGAGCTATTCGCGCTTCTTCCCCAGCACTTCACGTTTCAACCCGACTGGTGGCGTCTGGCCCGCGACGCGGAGGAACGGGCGGTAGGCTTCGTCCTGCCGGCCCTCTTCAGCGATCCTCGCACCCAGCGCGATGGCCGCCCCGAGGGCACAGTCTTCTACATGGGCGTCTTGCCCGGCTTCCGCGGCCACCACTACGGCGAGGCTCTCCTCGGCGAGTCGACCCGGATTCTCTCCGCGGCCGGCTGCTGGCGCATCTTGTGCGACACCGGCACCGACAACGCCCCGATGGTCGCCGCCTTCCGCCGCGCCGGCTACCTCGAGTGGGAGCCCTGGCAACGGCCGCTGGCGTGACGAGCGCGTAGGGTGGAACGTCGGCTACTCCCCCGGGAGGATCGATCAGCGTCCACTCGACGAGCCGCTCCGGTCGGCCGGGTTGCCAGAAGATTCCGGTTACCTGTACGCTCAACCGTACGTGTGGAGGACATATGAGCAAGGTTCCCGAGATCATTCCCGTAACAGATCTGCGCCAAGACGCCGCTGCTGTCATTCGCCGCGTGCAGGGATCCAAGGAGCCGATGGTGATTACCCAACGTGGACGCGCCGCGGCAGTGCTCCTCAGCTTTGAGTCGTACGAAGAATCGCGCCAGGAGATGGAGATGCTACGAGCCCTGGCGCGCGGCGAGCAGGAGATCATCGAAGGTAAGGGGCACGGCCTGGAAAGCGTGTTCCGCGACGCGGATCGCCTTCTCCGGGGGCGTTGAGTGCCGTGCGGATCCGCTTCACCGACTCCGCGCGGACAGAGTTCCTGCGGCAGCTTGCTTTCATTCATCGCGACCGTCCATCTGCGGCAACGAAGCTCAGGCTTCGGGCGGAGCGGGTGATCCGAAGACTCGTCGACCATCCGGAGTCCGGTCGTCGCATTCCGGAGTTCTCCAATCTCCCTCATCGCGAAGTGCTCGCCCATCCGCTTCGATTCTTCTATCGTCTCGACCGACAGACGATCTGGATCGTCGCCGTGTGGCACGAAGCTCAGTCTCCACGAGCGCCGGAATCGGACCGTCCGTGACGTGGCACCGCGGCGCCAAGCAGATGAACCGGGGGGAGCGAGACTCGGAGTATCGACAGATTCCGACGAGCGGGACTCCAGTAGGCCTCCTCTGGAATCCGGGTATCGAGAAGACCACTTGACGCACCGCGCCTGGCAGTGGAAGAAGTCATGCACGACTCCGAGTTGGATCGCCCATTCCTGTACATCTTCTCCGGACTGCCCGCATCCGGGAAATCGACCCTCGCGCAGGCGGTTGCGCGATATCGTGGGGCCGTCTACCTCCGGATCGACACGATCGAGCAAGAGTTGCGCGAGTCCACCGGGATCGAGGTGCAGGCCGAGGGGTATCGCCTTGCCTACCGCATTGCGGCGGACAACCTGCGCCTCGGGTTGAGCGTCGTCGCCGATTCCTGCAACCCGATCGAGCTGACACGGAGGGAGTGGGAGGCAGTGGCCCGGGAGGCTGGGGCAGCCTATCTGAATGTCGAGGTCGTCTGCTCCGACCCTGGCGAGCACCGAGAGCGGGCGGAGTCACGCCCCGCCGACGTGCCGGGGTTGCGGCTCCCCACCTGGCGCGAAATCCAGGATCGGGAGTACCATCCTTGGTCGGCTGAGCGCCTGGTCATTGACACGGCAGGTCGTTCCCGAGAGACGTGCGTGGATGACCTCCTCGCGCGCTTGCCCGGCGGAAAGCGCTCGCACGCTGATTCGTGGAGCCGGACAACCTGGAGGAGCGATGCTGAGTCTGAACGCGAGTGATCCGCGAGCCGTGGCCTTGATCGCGGCTATTCAGACCGGAGACGTCGATTCATTGCGCGCGCAGCTCCGGGACGAACCCGCACTCGCCGGGGCCACCATTCTCGATTCCCAGGGGGCGAAGCGGAGCACGCTCCACATCGCGGCGGACTGGCCCGGACACTTTCCGAATGTCGCGCCGATCATCGAGACCTTGGTTCGCGCCGGTGCGGACGTGAACGCGCGATTCGAATGTCCGAATCCCGACTCGGCCGGCGAAACGCCGCTCCACTGGGCGGCCAGCAGCGACGACGTCGCATGCCTTCTGGCCCTCCTGAAAGGGGGCGCGAACATCGAGGCGACCGGGGCCGTCTTCACCGGCGGGACTCCGATGTCCGACGCCGTGGTGTTCGCGCAGTGGCGCGCCGCCGCGTGTCTCCTGGAACACGGAGCGACGACCACGCTCTGGCAGGCCGCCGCACTCGGGCTGCTCGATCGCGTCCGCGAGCTCTGCCCGGACCGCTCCGCTGCCGATCGCCCACAGATCACCAATGCCCTCTGGCACGCCGCCCGTGGCGGTCAGCAGCCTGCAGCCGAGTACCTGCTCGATCTCGGCGCCGATCTCAACTGGGTCGGCTACGACCGACGCACCGCCCTGGACGCAGCCCTCGAGCGCGGCGAGTCTCCCCTCACAGGCTCATTGCGCGCGCGCGGCGGCAGACGGGCTGTGGAACTGGCCTAGCGAGTGCGCGGACTGTCGAGCGACAACCCGCGAGATACGCGGCAGGAGAATGCCGACGCGGCGATCTCGGGCCAGGCCAGTCTCAGCACGCGGCCCCTCGACGCTACGACCTGGCAAGACTTCGCCTGCCTGGTCGAGCGACACAACGGTGTCTGGGGTGGCTGCTGGTGCATGGCGTTCCATCCCGAAGGGGTTGGACGCAGCAAGACCGCCGCCCAGAATCGGGCCGAGAAAGAATGTCGGGTCCGCGAGGGCCGTGCCCACGCCGCGTTGGTGTTCGAGCGCGACGTCTGCGTCGGCTGGTGCCAGTTCGGATCCACCGAGGAGCTTCCCCGCATCAAGCACCGACGTGCCTACCAGAACGGTCTCACCAGGCTGCCGGATTGGCGCATCACCTGCTTCTTCGTCGACAAGGCCTATCGATCGCGCGGCGTTGCCGCCGCCGCCTTGGCCGGCGCACTCCGGCAGATCGCCCACCTCGGCGGCGGCACGGTCGAGAGCTACCCCGAGGACACCTCGGGCCGTACCGTCTCGTCATCCTTCCTCCACAACGGAACGACCGCTCTCTTCGAGGCCGCCGGCTTCACCCGCACGCGACAGATCGGCAAGAATAACTGGGTTCTGACTCGAGTCGTCCGGCGGCGCAACGGGAGCCGATGATGCGCTCCCCGAGGGGTATTGCTGTTGATCTCTCCTCCACCTAAGAGTCCGGGGCGTGCCCCCTGGTGGCGCGGCGCGCGAGGCGAGTGGTTCGTGGTGCTGCAGATGGGGCTGATTGCGCTGGTGTTTTTCGGACCCCGGGGGGGAGAGGGCGTTCTGGGATGGCCGGAGTCGGTGGCGCGGGTGACGCGCCTGGCCAGCGTGCCGCTGATGGTGGTGGGGGGTGGCGTCTTCATCGCGGCCTGCTTGGGATTGGGAAGGCGCCTGACGGCCCTGCCGTTTCCGAAAGAGAGTTCGAGCTTGGTGCAGACCGGGGTCTACGCGATCGTGCGGCATCCGATCTATAGCGGGGGACTGGTCCTGGCCATCGGGTGGGCGTTTCGGACGCAGAGCTGGCTCACCTTGGGGTACGTCGTCCTGCTGTTCCTCTTCTTCGACCTGAAGTCGCGTCGCGAGGAGGAGTGGCTCACGCAGCGCTATCCGGAGTACGCCGATTACCGAAAGCGGGTGCGCAAGCTGATTCCGTTCGTCTACTGAAAGGGCGCACAGATGCGGACGACTCGCTGCGGCGTGAGGGGCGTGCGCGCTCGGCGCGTTCGGGAGAAGAGTATCGCACGGGAAAGGTGGCTTGGATGATCTCGGGAGCGCGATACGGGCACACGAACCTGATTGCCGCAGATTGGCGGGCGTTGGCGAGGTTCTACCAGGATCTGTTCGGGTGCACTCCGGTGCCGCCGGAGCGGGATTTCAAGGGGAGCGACCTGGAGCGGGGCACGGGGATTCCCGGAGCGGAGTTGACCGGCGCGCATCTGCGTCTGCCGGGACATGGTCCGGATGGGCCGACACTCGAGATCTTCCACTACAACCTCCTTCTCGAGAGGCCAACTGTGGCGGTGAATCGTCCGGGCTTCGGACATATCGCCTTCGTGGTGGACGACGTGCCGGCGGCGCGGGAGGCGGTGCTGCAGGCGGGTGGGCAGGCAGTGGGTGAGGTGGTTACCCTCACGACGGCCACGGGGTCCCAGGTCACCTGGGTCTACGTCACCGATCCGGAAGGGAACGTGATCGAGCTGCAGGCCTGGTCGAGGTAGGGCGGGGGGCCTCTTGGAGCCGGTCTCGGTGGATGGTCAGGGCGAGATCCGTGACGAAACCTGTGTCCCATTTTCACGCCCGCGTGGTGGGAGGTGCAGTCGTGAGCGCGCGGCGCTTCCGGGCCTGGAAGGCCCCCGCGCTAGTAGCATCCGTTTGAAGGGGTTGCGACCCGCGAGCGTTCGCCGGTTCAACGCCGCGTTTCCGGCACGCCGCCTGCATGAGTCTCATCGCACGACGTCCGCTTCGCTGCGAACGCAGGGGGCACGGGGCGTTCGAACCGAGAAAGGAGACTTCGATGCGCGCGGGACTTTCAGGGCTTTCGACTCGTTGTATCGCCCACTCTGCACTTGTCGGTCTGCTGCTGGTTCCGGGTTTCGCGGTGGCCGACCCAGGGACCGCAGAAGGACGGCACTACTCGCATCGTGGAATGAAGGCCGCGATGGCGATCGGCAGCCTGCACAATACGTCAAAGCTGAACCTGAGCGACGCCGGGATGTTCGGCCTGCGCGTGGGCTACGGCTTCGATGACCGACTCTCTCTCTGGCTCGGGGCGAGCGGATCGGATCATGACCCGGATCGCGGACTGGGCGCGAACAGCGAAGCGCAGAACCTGGGCGGACTCAATCTCGCGGTGCAGTATCGCTTTCTGCCGGAGGAGCGTGTCCAGCCGTACGGCACGATCGGCATCGGCGCCTACTCCATGGAGGAGGAATCGACCCACGATGCGATGTCGGGTGGTGGGTTCACCTTCGGAGTGGGGGCGGACTGGTTCGTATCGCGCCGCGTGGCGTTCGGGGCGGAGCTCGAGTACCGCAATGTGTCGTACACCCACGAGCGCGTTGGTGAGAAGGGGAAGTTCAAGGAGCGGGAGCAGGCGTTGGACGGAGACGCCATGGGGCTGCTCTTCTCGATCAGCCTTCAGTAACTCGATAGTCGGATGGTGACGCCGCGTCCGAGGCCGCTCCGCTACAATGCTCACGTGCTCCAGGAGTCCAGCGAGGCGGCCGGAGCGGGCCACCCGGGTGCGCGTGCCGTGCGCGAAGCAGGGGGAAAGGGAGAGAACGAAGGAGGGTGTAGCGATGAGTCTGCGACCGGTGCTGCAGAGTCAGTACCTGGCGGCGCTGCGGATGATGCGGCAAGCGATCGATACCTGCCCGGAGGCGATCTGGGCTGGTGGGGGATACGTCAACCCGAGCTGGCAAGTGGTGTACCACGCACTGTTCTACACCCACTTCTATCTACAGGCTTCGGAAGATTCCTTCACCCCCTGGGAGCTTCACCGCGACGGGATACAGCACATGGGCGCGAGTGAGGGAGACTCCGAGCCCGGTGATCGGGTCGTCCCGTACACCATCCCGGAGATGCAGGCCTACTGCGATGTCGTGCGCGACCGGGTGGCACCGGACGTGGACGCTCTCGATCTCGACGCCGCGGGAAGCGGCTTTTCCTGGTATCCGATCTCGAAGCTGGAGCACCAGTTCGTCAACCTGAGGCACTTGCAGCATCACGCCGGTCAGATCTCCGAGCGGGTACGGCAGGGAGCCGGACGTCATGTCGATTGGGTTGGGGCGGCGCCTCAGCGATAGGCGATCGCGAGGGCGAGTACGGTGGCCGCGACCGGGGAGATTTGCGCGTGGGTTCTCATCGAGAGGGTCATAGTCGGGTTTCCTCTTCATCTTCGTTCGACGGCTGGGAGCCAACCGCCTGGCCGAGCTGAAAGACTCGGGCGAATCCGAGCAGAGCGTCCTCCAGAACGGAGAGCTTCAGTTGGTAGATCACCTGCTTGCCGTCCTTGTGCGCCTCGACCAGGTCTGCCTCTTTCAGCACCGCGAAGTGCGCCGACATGGTCGGCTTCGCGAACTCGAACTGTGCCGAGAGTTCACCCGCGGACATCGGACCACTGCGGAGGATCTCCAGGACGCGTCGACGCGTGGGGTCAGCGATCGCTCGGAACACCTTGCTCATGTTTCTATAATTAGCTAAATGACTAAATGATGTCAACCGCGAGTTCGCGTACGGGCGGAACTTCGCGGGCGCAACCGCTGGAAATCCGGTAACTCCAAGTGTTATATATCGTTCAATTAGTCGGGCGGGAACCGTGGGTCGTCCAGGCGAGGGGAGTCGATGTCGGATCTGGATGAGCCGGTTGAGCTGGAGGAACACCAACCAGGCTGGAGAGACGAGTTCGAGCGCCGGCGGGCCGAGCTCGCGGCGACGCTTGGCGTCTCGCCCGAGAACGTCGAGCACATCGGAAGCACCGCGGTGCCGGGGTTGCCGGCCAAACCAATCCTGGACCTGATGCTGGGGGTCGACGACCTCGCCGCGCGCCCAGGGGACCACGATGCGCTGACCCGCCTGGGGTACGAGGCAATGGGCGAGGCGGGTGTGCCCGGGCGCCTCTACTTCCGCTGTCGCGGGAAGCATCCCACGAACCTCCACCTCGTGCAGAAGAACGGGATCCACTGGGTGAACAACCTCGCCCTTCGGGACTACCTGCGTGAGAGCGCCGATGCCCGGGACCGCTACGCCCGCGCCAAGCGGCACGCGCTCGCGGGAGGGGCGCGTACCCTGCTCGCCTATTCAGCCGCGAAGGCGGCGACTACCGAAGAGCTCCTGCGCGAGGCGCTGGACGAGCTCTGGAAACGCCAAAGCAGTAGCCGGTAGGATCCACACCGTCGAGCCCCCTCTTCGGATGAAGTCGGGCTCACCACCATGTTCGAACCAAGGGCCGCCGGAGACCGCAATGCCAAAGCTCCGAGAACCGTTCCCGCCGCGAAGGCGGCCCGTGAAGCCGCGCAGCAGTTTCGCCCACATCCCTGGCACGGCCTGAGCGTCGGGCCGGAGCCGCCGGAGCTGCTCAACGCCTTCATCGAGATCACTCCGTTCGATCTGATGAAGTACGAGATCGACAAGGTCTCGGGATACCTGCGCGTCGACCGGCCGCAACGATCCTCCGCACAGCATCCCGCCCTGTATGGCTTCGTCCCTCGCACCTACTGCGCGGAGAGAGTGCGCCGACTGGCTCCGGGGGCGAAGCGAGGAGACGGCGATCCACTCGATATCTGTGTGCTCAGCGAACGGGCGATCGCGCGAAATGAGATCATCGTCCGGAGTCGGGTGGTCGGAGGGCTCCAGATGATCGACGGGGGCGAGGCGGACGACAAAATCATCGCGGTGCTGGAGAACGACCTGGTGTGGGGAGAGGCCCGGGACATCAAGGATCTCCCTCCCGTACTGGTCGAACGCCTGCAGCACTACTTTCTCACCTACAAGCTCGTACCTGGACAAGGTTCGACCGCACGCATCGGCCGCGTCTACGGCCGTACGCATGCCCAGCGGGTCGTCCGCGCGGCCATGGCCGACTACGCCGAGAGCTTCGGCGCCTGATCGAGGAGGTGAACCGATGGCCACGGCAGCGTCCCAACCAACCACGATCGATGCGTACATCGCAGGTTTCCCTGTCGAGGTGCAGGAGATCCTCGGGAAAGTCCGGGAACTGATCCGGAAAGAAGCTCCTGAAGCCGAAGAGACGATCAAGTACCAGATTCCCACCTTCGTTCTG
Source organism: Candidatus Eiseniibacteriota bacterium (assembly GCA_016712505.1). Classification (GTDB taxonomy): domain Bacteria; phylum Eisenbacteria; class RBG-16-71-46; order CAIMUX01; family CAIMUX01; genus JADJQY01. The sequence continues at coordinate 706,865 of JADJQY010000001.1, forward strand.
AATGGGAATCTCGTCCACTTCGCCGCGTTCAAGAAGCACATCGGTCTCTACCCGACCCCGTCGGGCATCGCGGCATTCGAACGAGAGCTGACGGCCTACACCAATGCCAAGGGATCGGTGCAGTTCCCGCTCGACCGGCCGATTCCGTACTCGCTGATCCGTCGCATCGTGGCCTTTCGGGTCACGGAGGTGAGAGGGAAGCAGCAAGCGAAACCAGCGCGAAAGGCGAGCACCAAAGCACCGACCGCGACGAAGAAAGCGCCCCAGTCGAAGAAGACCGCCAGCGGGATCGCCGCTCCCCGGCGCACGAAGCAGAAGTAGGAGGAATCCTTGCTCCATCACGTCGAGGTCTACGTCTCGAATCTGGAGGCGTCGCTCCGCTTCTGGACCCCGCTGCTGGGACATCTTGGTTACCGCGAGTACCAGCGCTGGTCGGAAGGGGTGAGCTACATCGACGGTGACACCTACATTTGCCTGGTGCAGGCTCCGGCGGAGCACTTGCAGGCGGGATTTCACCGGAAGCGCGTGGGCCTGAACCACCTCGCCTTCCACGGACGCTCGCGCCAACATGTCGACGAGATCGCGGCCTGGGCGCGCGGGGCCAAGGTTTCGTGCCTCTACGAAGAGCGGTATCCCTATGCGGGCGGATCGGGCTACTACGCGTTCTTCTGCGAGGATCCGGATCGCATGAAGGTCGAAGTCGTGGCGCCGGAACGACCGGATTCCACCTCATGACGGCTACACGATGAGTTTGCTCCGATTCGCCGGGATTGCGATCCTGCTCCTGGCCCCCGCGGGCGCGGCCCATTCGGTAGCGCGCGGGCACGGAGCTGGCGTCCAGAGCGGCGCCGAGGCATATCCCACACTGGAGTAGAGAATGGCGATTCAAGCAAGGCTCACCTCGATCAATGCCGGGTCTCTGCGGGAGCTCGCGATCGGTGACCGGACGGTCCAGACCGGCCTCTTCAAGACGCCCCTCCAAGGCTCAACGATCGTCGGGGTGGAGGGAGTTGAAGGAGATCGCATCGGAAGCCCGAAGCATCACGGCGGTCCGGACCAAGCGGTCTATCTCTACAGCGAGGAGGACATCGAGTTCTGGCGCGGTCAGCTCGCGGTGGAGTGTGGACCGGGATTCTTCGGCGAGAACCTGACCCTCGATCGCTGGTGGCCCGACCTTCGGATCGGTGATCGGTTGGTGGCTGGGGACGTTACGCTGGAGATCACCGCGCCGCGGATTCCCTGCGCCACCCTGGCGGCGCGAACCGGCGACCCGAAGTTCGTCCGGCGGTTCGTGGAAGCGGCTCGTCCGGGCGCCTATGCGCGGGTTCTGATGCCCGGAACGCTCTCACCGGGGGATCTCTTCGAGGTGCTCCTCGCCCCCGAGAGCCATCCAACCATCGGAGCACTCTTTGCACTCTGGCACAGCGACCGGAGTGATCTCGCGCTGATTCGGTCGGCGCTGGCATCTCCGATCGGGAGTCGGGCGCGCGGCGCGTTCGAGAGCTGGCTCCAGGCGGCGGAAGGACGATAGCCAGACAGCCCTGGCGGGGACGCGCGCCGGGCCCGCTGGTAGCAGACGCCTGATACCGCCTGGCGGATCCGAACCAGGCGTTGCCGCGAGCTGACCTCGCCGGTCACCATCTCCGCGAAGTACGTGCCGCTCGCGACCTCGTGACCGCGGTCATCGCGGCCGTTCCGGACGGCGGGGGAGGCCAGGCACGGACTGGCCCAGCAGTTCGAGGTTGAACCAATTGAGGAGTGGAGACGCAATCATGCAACGCACGGCCATCATTACCGCCGCCAGTTCCGGAATCGGCGCCGCCTGCGCCACCGAGCTGGCCGACCGCGGATACGCCGTCGTCCTGTTTGCCCGGTCGGAAGCGGTCGAGGGGCTAGCCGGCAAGCTGCGCGGAACCGCGGTGCGCGGATCGGTGTCCCGGGCTCAAGACCTCGAGCGGCTGGTGCAGGAGACGCTCGATCGACACGGGCGCATCGATGCGGTGGTCAACAACACAGGACACCCGCCCAAGGGGGGACTGCTCGAGGTCTCGGATACCGATTGGCACGACGGACTCGACCTGCTCTTCCTTTCCGTGGTTCGACTCGCACGTCTCGTGACCCCGGTGATGCAGAACCAGGGGGGAGGCGCGATCGTGAACATCTCATCCTTCGCGGCCCAGGAACCGAGTCTCCCGCGCCCGGTATCTTCGGCGCTCCGGGCGGCGCTTTCGAGCTTCACCAAGATGTTCGCGGATCAGTACGCCTCCGCGGGAATCCGGATGAACAGCGTGCTGCCCGGGTGGGTTTCGAACCACGAGGTCCCTCCGGATGTCGTGGCCGGAATCCCAATCGGGCGGCCGGCGGCGGCTCCGGAGATCGCACGCGTGGTCGCCTTTCTCCTATCCGCCGAGGCAAGCTACCTCACGGGCGAGAATATTCGAGTCGACGGAGGGCTGCTGCGGACGCCGTAAAGTGTTCGCCATTCTTGAATGGAGCGTGACGCATGGTCACTTCGACCCTGCGCGCCGCTGACCGGCCGGCGAGCGAGCCCCAGTGCGACGCCCGCAACCGCTCACTCTCTTCACCTGAGGACCGTATGCCAGCAATCAATCTGCACGAGAAGCTCGCCACCTTCACCGAACATTGGCAACCGCGGGTCGTGGGGCAGTTCAACGGCCACGACCTTCTGGTAGCCAAGGTCAAAGGGGAGTTTGTCTGGCATCAGCACGATGACACCGATGACTTCTTCCTCGTGCTTCACGGCCGGATCACGATCCAGATGCAGGAGGGGAACGTCACGCTTGGGCCGGGAGAGATCTTCGTCGTTCCCAAGGGGGTTCAGCATTGTCCGATCGCCGAGGAAGAGGCCCACATCCTCTTGATTGAGCCGACCGGCACCCCGAACACCGGGGATGCGTCCACCGCCGCCCCTCGGCGCGTCATCTAGCCGTGCCGGCCCTTTAGCCGACTGGGTCCCCACGCGAAGGAGGTCGATGTGCAACCTGTGGCCGACGTGATCCGCGAGAGGGTGGCGGAGCTGGTCCCCCAGCTATCGGTGATCGATCCGGAGTCGCTGGTGCACCCTCCGGCGCCGGGGAAGTGGTCCAAGCAGGAGGTGCTCGGGCACCTGATCGATTCCGCCGCCAACAATCACCAGCGTGTGGTGCGGGCTCGAATCGACGGTGAACTCCGCTTTCCAGCCTACCAACAGAACGCCTGGGTCGCGAGCCAAGGGTACGGAGATGCCGATTGGCGGGAACTCGTGCCGCTCTGGGCGGCACTGAATCGACATCTTGCGCGCGCGATCGAGCTGCTGCCGGAGAACGCGCTCTCGTCGGTGGTTCGGATCGGTGACTCCGAGCCAGTGACGCTCGGATGGATGGTGGAGGACTACGTTCGGCACCTGGACCACCATCTCGCGCAGATTCTTCCCGAGGTCCAGGTCGGGCGCATCAGCGCTCCCGGGTTTGATCAGCTCCGTGACTTCCTCACCCGGATTCCCGGGATCGATACCATCCTCGGCCACGGGACCGCGCCCGAAGGAAGCTGGTGGATCAAGTTCATCATCGATCTCGAACACCCCCTCGCCTGGAACGTCGTCCAGGAGCTGGCCCACGTGCTCAATCTTCTCTCCCTCCAGGAGAGGTTGCCGACCGTGTTCAAGCCGCTCTCCCCGCCTCCCTACATCAATGGCGGCCCGGTCGACTACCTTTCCTGGGTGATCGACTGCGATGATCCTTCGTGCACTCCGGAGGCGATCACCGGTTGGCTGGAATCGCGCCTCCCGGATCCGGTAGACGAGCTCGAAGCCTGGGAACCGGAAGAGTAGCGCTCCAACGTCCGGCGCATAGAGGGGCGACGCAGGAGTACACTCCGGTCGTGCCGAAAGATTGATCGAGCGCGCCCAGTTCCGTCGCCAGTGCGCCGCGGACCGCGCAGCACCGGTGGAGAAGCAAACCAGGAGGATCGGATCGTGAATCAAGACCAGGCGCCGGAGGAGGGATCCCCCTGCGATATCGTTTCCTCACGTTGGTTCGATGTGCCGAGCGAGCGGGTGTTCGCGGCGTTTTCCGATCCGCGACTCCTCGCGAGGTGGTGGGGGCCGAACGAGTTCACCAACGAGATCGAGGAGTTCGACTTTCGGCCGGGCGGGACGTGGCGGGTGGTGATGTGTGCCCCGGACGGGTCGAGATTCGAGAACCAGAGCGTCTTTGTCGAGATCGAGCCAGGCGCGCGGATCGTGTTCGACCACCTCGGGCCGATGCACCCGTTTCGCATGACCATGACCTACGTTGCCGAGGGAACCCGGACCCGCCTCACCTGGCGGATGACCCATGAATCAGCCGAGGCCGCCGAGCGGATGCGCGCCTTTGTTCCGGAAGCGAACGAGCAGAATTTCGATCGGCTTCTCGCCGTGTTGGCCGACCCTGCTAGAATCTGAGGCGCGAAACACACCCGTGTGACCCCCACCGATGAGGAGACTTCGGATGCTTCGGCTCTGCCCTGCTGCTTCCCGGCGCGGATCCGCCCGCCTCGACTTCGATCCGCGTCACGCCCTGTTGGCGATCGGGCTCTGCCTCCTGAGCCCAGCCGTCGTCGGCGCCACCGGCCTGTCCTACTCGTGGGGGCATCCCCAGCCGCAAGGCAACACCATCTTCGGGATGGCCTTTGCATCCGCCGACGAAGGGTGGGCCGTCGGAGGGAGCGGATTCATCCTGCACACGACCGACGGCGGAGAGCACTGGGATCTTCAGCACGGGCCGTTGGCGGTGGCGCCTGACCTGAGCGACATCGTCTGGACGCCGGCCGGTACCTTGATCGCCTGCGGCGCCGGCGAGGCCATCTTTCGCAGCACCGATCTCGGGGCCAGTTGGAACTCCCCTGCGCACCCATCGGTCGGACTGCTCCGGGATCTGTGTATCGTGCCCGGCGGCGACCTTTCAGCCGCTGGGGACGACGGAGCGGTGCTTCGGTCGACCGACGATGGTCTCACCTGGTCGCAGGTGGGGCCTGGAGCGGGGACGATCCGCCACCATGTCTGGGTGACGAGCAATCAGGGATATGTCGTTGGTCAGGAGGTGTCGCACCGCACCACCAACGGGGGGGCTTCCTGGTCGGAGTTCATCCCGGCTGAGTTCTTCGGTTACAACGAGGTGTTCTTCACCGATCCGCAGCACGGATTCGTGCTGGAGGACTTTGGCTGGTGGACCTCGGTCGATGGAGGGCTGACCTGGGTCGAGGGCTTCGCCCCGACTCCGCCGCTCTATCGCTACCGGAGCCTGCATCTGAGCGCAGATCACTGGCTCCTGGTGTGCCACGGCGAGGGAGGCGAGTTGTGGGAGACCACCAACGCCGGGGCCGACTGGACCGAGCACTACTCCCAGGGGGGGACCGGCTTTCCCTTCATCGTGCAGGCGCCCGGAGGTAGGGTGCATTTCGGTTCGGACCTGGGAGATCTCTTCTGGACCGACGATCTCGGCCAGACGCTGCACAACGCCGCGATCAACCTGGGCGGGCAAGCGCTCCACGCCGCGGTCGAAGCGTTCTTTGCTCGACCGGATGGCCGATTGTTCGCCGCGAACCAGCCGACGAGCGGGGAGACGCCGGCCTGGCTCCGGAGTGACGATGGCGGGGCGACCTGGTTCGTGCCGCCGACCACCCCCGGTCTCTACTGGGCGTTCGAGGGCGGCTTCTACGACAGTTCCCGCGGTGTGATCGGGATGTACGAGCAGATGCGCGCCACTACGAACGGCGGCGATACCTGGATCAACAGCACGCTTCCCGCCACCTACCGGGTCACCGGCTTCGCCTTCCCGGCGGCCGACCGCTTCTTTGCCTCCGCCTACCGGACGAGCGGAGGAGGAGGGGTCTTTCGGAGTACCGACGGCGGGCTGAGCTGGTCGTCGGTCGCGGGCGGCTTGCCCGCCAGCACGGTGGCCTTCACCTCGATCGACTTTCCGACGCCAAGCATCGGCTACGCCACGGGCGGCTTCGACGCGGCCTCGGTTCGGCTCTACCGCACGACTGACGGGGGAGCGACCTGGCAGCAGCGAACGACCTCCGGGCTGACCTCGTCGATTCGTTCGATCGTCTGGTTCGACGCGAACATCGGCGTGGCCTCCCTTGGATTCGAGAGTCCGGGGCTCCGCCGGACGACGGACGGCGGACTTCACTGGACCGAAGTGGATGACACCGGATTCCTCGATCTCGTACCAGGGAATCAGCTCGAAGCCGGGGCGGTGGGTTTCTGCGACTGCTTCCGGCACACCCGCGATGCCGGCGCCACCTGGGAGGCGGTCTCGGTCCCGTTCTCCGGCCCATTCCCCGGATACACGCAGACCGTGACGGCTCTCTCGCATCGAGACGGGGGATGGCTGATCGGAGGGTCCGGGTGCAAGATCCTGGTGGCGACCGAGACGACGACCGCAGTGTCGTCTCCGGTCGATCCGTTCAGTGCGCGGCTTTCGCTCATCGCCTCTCCGAATCCGGTCGGACTCGCCACGGAGATTCGGCTCCAGACCACGGAGGCCACCAGCGCGCAGCTCTCGATCTACGACGCGCAGGGGGCACGCGTGGCCACGTTGTTCGAGGGGCTGCTGACCGCGGGCGACCACCAGCTTGTCTGGAATGCCGAGGATAGGTCGGGACGCGCGGTCGCGCAGGGGGTCTACTTCGTTCGCCTGGCCACGCCCCGGGCGTCGAAGCTCCTCAAGCTGGTCGTGACACGCTAGGGCGCGCGTGATTCCAGAGCCCGACGCCTCAGAACCGGAAACCACACGATGCAGCTCATCCTGGTCAGTGCCTGCCTGCTTGGTGAGGCCGTGCGCTACAACGGACTCGACCGGCGTAGCTCACATGCCGTGCTCGTTCGGTGGATCGAAGAACGACGCATCGTTCCGATCTGCCCCGAAGTCGCGGGCGGGCTTCTGGTACCGCGCCCGCCGGCCGAGATCGTGGGCGGTGCGGGAGGGGGGGCGGTCCTGCGCGGCGCTTCGACCGTCGTCACCGATGGCGGCGTCGATGTGACGGACGCCTTTCGCCGTGGGGCCGAAGTCGCCTTGAGCACCGCCTTGGCCCGCGGCGTGCGGGTCGCCCTGCTCAAGGAAGGGAGCCCCTCTTGCGGCAGCGGCTACATCTACGACGGCACCTTCTCCGGTTCGAGGCGCGATGGCCTTGGGGTTACTGCGGCGTTGCTTCAGTCCGCCGGGATTCGCGTGTTCAGCGAACACCAGTTCGAGGATGCGGATCGCTACCTGCGTAGCCTGGGAGACGCCCCCGCAGTGGTGCCGGCTGAGGACGAGCCTCGCCGGAGCTAGCCGGCCTCCTTCGGCCGCGGAGCGTTCCCTCGTTGCGGTCGGGCGCCTCGACTGCTAATAAGATGGCGTGCTCGCGACGTTGCCGCTGGTCCCCCCGATCGTCGCGCGGAGCGGCTTGAACGCGCCCCATGCGCGCATCGAATCGGGAGGCTGGCTGCAATGGATCCGTTGACTGCGGAACTCGCGAACGTGGAACGCGCCCTGGAACAGAACCTCTGGGCACTCTGGATGCGGTTTGGCCGCGGCGCGGGGTGTGTGCTGCACAACGAACCGGACGCTCTCTGGTTCGAGACCCCGATCCCGACCCTCCCCTACAACGCGGTCCTGCGGCATACCTCCGAGTACGGAGTCGATCGGTCAATCGACCGGATTTTCGAGACCTACCGCGTCCGGGGCGTGCCGTTCGTCTGGCTGATCCATCCCTCCGCCGCACCGGCGGATCTCGCGGCGAAACTGCGCGCGCGCGGTTTGGTCGAGGTGGAGACCGTGGAGGGGATGTGGCTCGACCTCTCGCTCCTTTCGCCGGTTCCGCCCCCTCCGGCCGGAATACAGATTCGGGAGGTCGAGACCGACGCGGACCGCGAAGCGTTCATCGATCTCGTGGCCTGGCGCTGGGAGGTTCCGGGAGAGTTCGTGCCCACGCTGCGAGAGATCTCGGGGAGCTTTGGAATCGGCGCTCCGGGTAGTTCGATTCGCGGATGGATTGCGTGGAAAGACGGTCTGCCGGTCTCGAAGGTTCTGCTCAACCAGGCGGCCGGGGCGGCGGGAATCTACGCGGTGGCCACCCGTCCGGAGGCGCGCGGCCAGGGACTGGCGCGCAGACTCACCCTCGCTGCGCTCGACGCGGCACGCGAGAACGGCCATCAGCTTGCCGTATTGCATGCCACGCCGATGTCGGTCGATCTCTATGCCAAGCTGGGGTTCCGCTCCTTTGCCCCCTTCCACGTCTACGCTCAGCCGGGGAACTTCCACCTGTGATCAGCGAACGCGCAACACCCGTACGCTCGCCCCTTCCGGAGCCGGATGGTGCCCCGGACGAAGAACCAGCACGGAGTAGACGCCGGTCGGGACCCTTCGTCCCTGCCCGTCCCGCCCATCCCAGCTGAGACTCTCGTATCCCGCGGGCAAGGACGTGCGCGGGGTCTCTCGGACCAGGCGCCCCGCGATGTCGAAGACCCGGAGAACAGCCTCGCCCGGTGTGGCGAGGGCAAACCCGACCGAAAGTTCATCGCGGAACGGATTCGGCCAGGCCACGACGCGCATCGACTCGACCGGGTTCGCGGGCGGCGCGTCGCTCGTGACCTTCCAGGAGGTGTAGTCGACTGGACCGAGGGCGGGATTGTCCGGCTGGTGGAAGATCGCCTCCTCGACTTCCTCTGCGGTGCCGCCGCCCCACCAGTTGCCCTGGGCCATCTGGGGGAGGGGGGTGTTGTTGTACAGGGCGTAGATCTCTCCGGAGAGGCCGTTGCCGGTGATCGAGTTGCCTCCGTCGTCCTCGGTCGAGCCGTTGCCCAGGTTGCCCAGGTTCGGCGCTCCCCCGTTGATGATCGCGACTCCGTAGCCATGCCCCTGGATCACGTTGCCGGCGACGATCGGAGCGTTGGCGCCATTGCAGGCGATGCCGAAGCCCCAGTTCACCGTGTCCGGATTGATGTTGTTGTCGAGGATCCAGTTCTTCCGGATCGTAGGGCTCGCCCCGGTCTGATAGCAGAGGATGCCGTAGCCACAGCCCTCGATCCGGTTGTCCTCGATCACGCCATTGCTGGCCGCCCAGATCGAGATACCACCGCTCATCTGGTGGCCGCTGCCCAGGATGGTGCAGCCACGCACGGTGGGCGAATTGATCCCCTGCAGTCCGATGTTGATGTACGGATAGGGCGAGCTGTTCTCGATGTTGTTGTTCTCGAGGTGGCAGTACTCGATCAACGGGGAGGAGGATAGGGTCATGGTGATCGTCCGCCGCCGGTTGTCCTCCAGGCGGCAATGGCGAACCACCCCATCCGCGTCGGAGAAGTCGATCACCTTGTCCAGGTTGTCGTGGAACCAGGAGTACTCGATCGCGACCGGGGCGCCCACCACATCGACCGCGGTGACTGCGTGGGCGACTTCGCAGTGGTGCAGGTTGAACTCGGAGCTCGCATTGGTGTCGCGAAACTCCAGTCCGCGCCACGCGCCCGGGATCGCGCTCTCGGCGACGAAGACGATTGGCGCGGAGGCGGTGCCGATCGCGGTCAACTTTCCCCGGATCTCGACCCCGATCGTGCCGGATGAACCGAGCGCCGCGAGGGTGCTCCCCGGCGCAATCGTGAGGCGGTCGTTCCGCGCGACCACCACGGACTGGTTCAGGCTGTAGCTTCCCGCTCCGCCGGTCACCGCCCCGCCGGAGTGGACCACCAGGTCATCCAGCGACCAGGAGACTCCGGTTCCGGGGGTCGTGTAATCGGCGAGAGCGAGGCCGGGCAATGCGCCGGTAGCGCAGAGGATTCGGGAAACGACGCACCAGGTGGATGTTCGGATCGGTCTCATGGCCAGAGCCTCCTTTGGAAGTCCCCAAAACTCTGGCACATAAGGGACGGGGAGACCAGCAACCTCCGGCAGGTCGATTTTCATTGCCGTTCATATTGAAAAAACGCTAGAATTTTCAATATGAAGAACGCGCGCAACCGGAGGGTCCATCCGATTCGGGATCCCCGTCAGATCGAGGTGCTGGGTTCCCCGGCCCGTCAGGAGGTGCTCGACGGCCTGCAAGCCGTGGGGCCCTGCTCCATCGCCGAACTGGCGGAGTCGCTCGGGCGGGCGCCGGACTCGCTCTACTACCACATCCGCAAGCTGGAGCAGGTCGGGCTGGTGGTCACCAGTGGAACCCGTCGCTCCGGGGCACGGAACGAAACGCTCTACGACACTCCCGGGCGGATGACGATCGATCATGAGCCGAGTACCAAGCGCGAACGCGAGCGGCTGATGCGCCTGGTATCGGGCGTGCTTCGGATCGCGGAGCGCGATTGCCGCGCCGCGCTGGACGAAGGGCGGGCGGTCTACCGCCCTGGGCCGTCTCGCAACACCTGGGGTGGTCGGGTCAAGGGTTGGCTGACTCCGGCGGAGCGGGGGGAGTTGCTTGGGCACCTCGAAGCGATCTCGGACCTCATCGCGCGCGGGAGGAGGCGCCCCGGGGCGTCGCTCCATGCGGTGTCGTTCCTGTTTGCCCCGGTCGCCCCGACGCGGCGCGGCGCGCCACGACAAAAGACACGGGAGGAAGAATGAGAAATCAGACACGCGTCACCCTGGCGGGTCTCGGTCTGCTTGCGCTCTCCATCGGTGCGGGCCGGGCGTCGGCGGATGCGGCTCGGACCGGAGGGAGTCACCTGACGGACCGAACAAACGCGGCAGACGAGATCTCCGCGGTCCGTACCGCCCTGGGCTGGGACTCCTTCGCAACCTCAACCGCGGTGATGGTGGCCGAGGGGGAGGCCCAGTTCCTGGGTACAGATACCAGCTATCGCCTGGCTTTCGACGCATCGGGTCGATTCATCGAAAGCTTCGACGGGCCGCTTCCGCAGTGGACGGGGAACGACGGCGAGCGCTACTGGATGCGGGACTGGTCGAACACCCCCCGGGAGCTGGTGCATGGCGAGCGAGCCCAGGCGGAGGTGGCCAGCCTTTTCGCCACCGGCCGGTGGTGCCTCGAGGGTACACCCCTTCACTTCTCGATGGCCGGGACCTCCGATGAGAACGTCCTGGAGCTGGGCTTCACGCACCTCGACAGCGTTACCACGGGCACGATCGCCATCGACCGGAAGAGCCACCTTCCACTCCGCGTCACCTACGGGAGCGGAAGCTCTCCCACCACGCTCACTTTCAGAGACCATGCGCGAACCGACGGGTTGGCCTATCCGCGGGCAATCGAGAGCGTGCAGGATTCGATCCTGCAACGCACGACCATCCGGAGCCTCCGGCGGGAGGCGAGTGGGGACCCACGCCGATTCAAGGCCCGCCTCGACTTTCCGACCGACGTCCGCTTCGTGCCCCACGCTCCGGCGGCGGTGGAGGTGAAGCGGGTGAGCAGCGGCCACCTGTTGGTGAAGCCGCTGGTGAACGGCAAGGATCTCGGCTGGTTCATCTTCGACAGCGGGGCCGGAACCAACTGCATCTCGACCGCCGTGACCGAGGGAAACCTGGCCGTACCGATCGGCGAGATCGGCGCGCGCGGCGTCGGTGGCACGGTCAAGGCGCACTTCTGGCGGGCGGATAGCCTGTCGCTCGGGCCGATGCGAGTGACCACCCCGCTCTTCATGGAGCTCGAACTCGCCTTTCTCGAGCAGTACTTCGGCGTACCGGTGGCCGGCATTCTCGGCTTCGAGTTTCTCTCGCGCTGCGTGGCCGAGCTCGATATGACGGCCGCATCGATCTCCCTCTTCGATTCCCGCACTTATGCGCTCCCCGCCGAAGGGCGCTGGGAGCCGGTGGTGTTGCACGAGCGGGTCCCCTGTGTGGGAGCGCGCTTCGAGGGTGCAAACGGCCTGTACCGGCTCGACACCGGTGCGGCCGGCGAGACCGTAGCGCTGCACTATCAGGTGGTTCACGATCACCGCCTGACGGAGGGGCGCGATACCAAACCGGCCGAGTCCGGTGGCGTGGGCGGAAACGTGCGCACCCTGGTCGGCCCGGTGCGTAGCTTCATCCTCGGCGGACACGAGTTCCGGGACATCCAGGCCTCGTTCGCCACTGAGGACAAGGGTGCGCTGAGCGATGACTATCTCTGGGGCAACATCGGCGGTGACCTGCTCGCTCCCTTCCGCCTGACCTTTGACTATCCGGGCGGTCGGCTCGGATTCACCACACGCAGGGAGGATTGACCGGGAGCCACGACGCAGGTTCCCGGATCACGGACCGAATCGGTCAACTGGCAGGCGCGATCTGCCGGTTGGCCGATTTCCTTTCGCTCGCCGGCCGATCGTCCTTACCGTTCCTCCATGTTGGCGATCGAAACCACCGACCTCAGTCACACCTTCACGGCGGCCCAGATGGCCCTGAATCGCGTGAACCTCCGAGTTCCGACCGGTGCGATCTACGGCTTTCTCGGCCCGAACGGAGCCGGAAAGACCACCACGCTGCGTCTCCTGCTCGGTCTGCTCCGGCGACAACAGGGCTCGATTCACCTGTTCGGGCACCCGGCGGATACGCGCCGCGCAGACATGTTTCGCCGCATCGGGTCTTCGATCGAAAGCCCCTCCCTCTATTCCCACCTCACCGCAGTGGAGAACCTGCGGATCTGGCAGCTCGCGTTTGGATGTCCAAAGCCACGGATCGAACGTGCACTGCGATTGGTAGGCCTCGAGGGGACCGGGCGCAAGTCGGTCGCTCAGTTCTCGCTCGGGATGAAGCAGCGGCTGAGCATCGCGGTGGCGCTGCTCCACGAGCCATCCCTGCTGATCCTGGACGAGCCGACGAACGGACTCGATCCCCATGGAATCCTTGAGGTGCGAGACCTGCTTGTTCGACTCAACTGGGAGGAGGGCACGACGATCCTGGTTTCCAGCCACCTGCTCTCCGAGGTGGAACGCCTGGTCACGGATGTTGGGATCATTCACCGGGGGGCGATGGTGTACCAAGGCTCCATGGCGGGGATGGCCGAACTCCAGCCGGGCGAGGGCGAAACGCTGTTCGTCACCAATGATGACCGGAAGGCTCTCGAACTCCTGCGTGCCGCGGGAAAGGCCGTGCACCACGAGGAGGGGAAACTACGAATGCCCGCCGTGTCGCCGGCGGAAGCCGGGCGCCTCAATCGCGAGTTGATCTCGTCCGGCATCGACGTGCACGAACTGACGACGGAGCGGCCCGGCCTGGAACAGGTGTTCCTGCGCCTGGTCCGGGACTGATCCCATGGAACGGTACTGGACCGCCCTTGGCGGAGAGCTGCTCAAGGTGAGACGCAGCACCATCGGGCTCCTCGTGGTGCTCGGTGCGCTGTTCGTGCCGGCGATCGTGCTGCTGGTGCGCCTCCGCCATCCCGCCGGGCTTCCTGCAGTGTATGCGGACCCCTCCTTCTGGTCCGTCCTCTGGAACTCCGTCTGGGAAGCGAATGCGGTCATCCTGGTACCGATGCTGATCATGCTGCTGGTCAGCCAGGTCGTCCAGATCGAGTACCGCAACAATACCTGGAAGCAGGTGCACGCCACGCCGATCCATCCCGCTACGGTCTACCTGGCGAAACTGACCGTGATTCTCGGGTATCTGGTGACCTTCTTCGCGGTGGTAAACCTTGCTACCTACTTGACTGCCGTTTTGCCGCGGCTTGGAGACCGGGCGCTCCCAGATCCGAGCCGGTCGTTCCCCCTCGCCCAGTTCGCGGCCAGGAGCTTCGACTACCTCATCGACAACCTTCCGATCGTCGGGCTGCAGTACCTGCTCGCGCTCCACTTCCGGAGCTTCGTGGTGCCCCTCGGGATCGGCATGGGGCTCTGGCTTGGAGTCATCGGCTGCATCTCCTGGGAGTACATCTACGTACTGCCCTACGGGTATCATGCCATCGACTTCCTGCGAGAAACGTCCAGCAAGGTCGGGCAGGGGGTGCCGATCGATTTGCAGGCCCTGGCGGTTAGCGCCTTCCTTCTTTTCACCCTGATCGGACTGGGGATGTTCGTATCGAAACCGGAACGAGGATAGACGGAAGCCCAATCGGCTCCAGGTCGAGGGAGCAGCGGGCGATGCCGCGACGAATGGTCGCCCTGCTCCATCTGGGCTACTGGTCGCTCTACCTGTTCGTTGCCTTCCTCCTTCTGGCAATCGCCGGAGCGGGCGCCGTCCAGGCGGAATCCGCGGCGAGAGCCCTCTTCACCTTTCGTATCGGCTTCATCCTCGTCGTTCCGAGCGCTGCCGGCTTCTATCTTTCCTACTGCCTGTTGTTTCCGCACTTTCTCGCCCGGAAGCGCTTCCTCGCCCTGGTGCTCGGCGGAGTCGCCGGAGCGGTCAGCATTCCGATCCTTGCGACCGTCGTTCTGTTCCTTGTCCTCGGACCGGCGGAGCCGTTGTTCCGCTCGCGTGGGGAGCTCCTCGGGATGATCGCCTGGCTCGCCGGGAGCGTCACGGTGCACATGACCGTCGCGGCCATACTGCGGGGATTCATTGCCTGGTACGACGACATCGCCATCAAGGCCGAGCTGACCCGTCGGACCGCGGAGGTCGAGTCGGACCTGATCCGGGCGAAGCTCGACCCGCATTTCCTCTTCAATACGCTCAACAATCTGGACGCACTGATCATCCGGGATCCGGTGGTTGCCTCGGAGTACCTCGCCCGCCTCACCGGCCTCATGCGCTTCGTTCTCTACGAGGCTCGGGCGGAGAGGATCCTGCTGGGGCTCGAGATCGAGTACATCGAGCGCTACGTCGCCCTGGAGGCGATAAGGTCCCGCAATCCCAAGCGTTCCGTACTCCGCTTGACCGGCACACCGGGTGCGAGGAAGATCGCGCCGATGCTGCTCATCCCTTTCGTCGAAAACGCCTTCAAGCACGCCGCAGGCCAGCGGATGGAGGACGCGGTCGTGATCGAGATCGACCTCGAGGGGAGTCGTCTCCGTTTCCGCTGCGCCAACCACTATGCTCCCGCGAGCGAGCCGACGGCCCCGGAAGAGGGAGCGGCCAGGTCCGGGATCGGCCAGCAGCTTGCCGCTCGTCGCCTCGCGCTCCTCTATCCGGCCAGCCACGAACTCGCGGTGACACGAGTGGAGGGGATCTACGACCTCCGCCTCGCAGTGGATCTCGATGAAACTGCGTAGTGTCATCGTGGAAGACGAACCGCTCGCGGTTGAACGGTTGGCCGGGCTCCTCTCCCAGATTCCCGAGGTCGATCTGCTGGCCAGCTTCGATCGTGCGCAGAACGCTCTGACCTTCCTGCAGAGCAACCCGGTCGATCTGCTCTTCCTCGATGTGTCGCTCGGTGGGATGTCCGGACTGGAGCTACTGGAGACTTCGCTAGTCCGCGCCGAAGTGATCCTGACCACCGCGCATCCGGAGCATGCCTTGAGGGCGTTCGACCTCAAGGTCGCCGACTACCTCCTCAAGCCCTTCACCCTGGCCCGACTGGCGCAAGGGGTGGAGCAAGTGCGCGCGCGCCTGAGCACGGCGCGAAGCGCGGTTGACCTGGAGTTCATCTTCGTCAAGACGGAGTTCCGGCTCGAACGCGTGGATCTCCGTCAGGTCCTTTACATCGAGGGGGAAGGCGACTACCGTCGCATCCATCTCCTTCGTCGGCAGATCCTGACCCCAGAGACTCTCGGCGACTTCGAGCGCCGCGTCCCGCCGGAAGTCCTCTGCCGTGTACACAAGTCGTACCTGGTCGCCGTGGGTCGGATCGACGCGATCGAGCGCGATCGAATCCGGATCGGGGACACGGTCATCCCGGTGTCCGACCGGTACCGTGAACACTTCCGCGCCACGCTCCGTCGGCACGGGGGGTAGACACCGCGCCGCGGCCCGGCCTGCGCGCCGAATCCGTTGCCCGCCTCCCGGTCACGCGGTGCCAGTCGCCCGGGGGGACGCTCGATCCTTCCCGCATGATCCGTTGGCACCATACCGATCTGGCCGACCGATTCTGGGCGGTTCCGTCGCCCGACTAAAGGCGGCAACCGGCGCCGACAGGGGTCGCGCCGGGGGGCTGTCGGGGCGTATGCTGCAGGCATGACGTTCTCTTTCGATACTCCCACGATCATCCAGGGAGGAATGGGGGCGGCGGTCTCCGATTGGAGACTCGCCCACGCGGTGGCGCAGACCGGGCAGCTTGGAGTCGTCTCTGGCACCGGGATCGACACGGTGTTCGCCCGCCGTCTGCAGGACGGTGATTCATGCGGCGCGATGCGCCGCGCGATGGCGCGGTTTCCCATTCCGCGAGCCAGCACCCAAGCATTGCATCGATTCTTCAGAGCCGGGGGGCGCGATCCCGGCTCTCCCTACAAGCTCGTGTCGATGTATCGGCAGTCGATGCCGGCCCCGCGCCAGGAACTCTCGATGCTCGCCGCCTTTGTCGAGGTGTCCCTCGCGAAGGAGGGGCACACGCGCCCGATCGGCATCAATCTACTGACCAAGATCCAGATGTCGATCCTGCCGACACTCTACGGAGCGATGCTGGCCGGGGTCGACTATGTCCTGATGGGGGCCGGGATCCCGCGGGAAGTGCCGGGCGCGTTGGCCCAGATGGCGGAGCACCGGGAGGCACGGCTCCACTTCGAGATCGACGGCGCGATCCCCGGGACTGACCCACACCTTTCGTTCGATCCGTCGGTGCACTGGGATGCACTTCCGGCTCCGCTCCGGGTGCCGCGCTTCCTTCCGATCGTGTCGAGCAACTCGCTGGCCACCATGCTGGCGCGAAAGGCGAACGGATCAATCGACGGATTCATCATCGAAGGAGCCACGGCGGGAGGACACAATGCCCCGCCGCGCGGCGACGCCGGCCTCAGCCGCACCGGAGAGCCGGTCTACGGCGCACGGGATGAGGTCGACCTCGCGCGGCTGAAGGAACTCGGGTTGCCCTTCTGGATTGCCGGTGGAGCCGGCCACCCGGCCCGGCTCACCGCGGCCCGGGCCGCCGGCGCGAGCGGAGTGCAGGTCGGGACGCTCTTCGCCTACTGCGAGGAATCGGGACTCGCTCCCGCGCTCAAGCACTCGATCCTCGATCACGCCCGCCGGGGGGAGGTCACGGTCCGCACCGAACCACGGGTGTCGCCGACTGGGTACCCCTTCAAGGTCGCTACCTGGCCAGAGGATCCCAGTGCCGGCGTGAACCGCACGCGCGTCTGCGATCCTAGGCTATCTTCGCACTCCCTACGTCACCCCAGATGGGCAGGTGGGATACCGCTGCTCCGGTGAACCCGAGGCAGAGTATGTGCGAAAAGGGGGGGAGTTGTCCGAAACCATTGGCCGACGGTGCATCTGCAACGCACTGCTCGCCGCCATCGGTCAGCCTCAGACGCGGGCCGATGGGTCGGTCGAGCAACCGATCGTCACCAGCGGTGACGACCTCACCCGCATCGCCGAGTTCCTCGGGGACCGAGAGCGGTACACCGCGGCGGACGTGGTCGACTATCTCCTCGGCAAGGTTGCGTCGCCGCCCCGATCGGCCGTGGCGATCGGCTAACGGTGGCCGGTACGGTGGCTGCACCGGAGAATCGCCCGATCGTGCCCGTTCCGCGAACCATCGTCGATTGGGCACTCGAGGTTCTCGCTCTGGCCTCCCTCGTGTCGCTGCTCGGCCTGGTTGCCGGGTACTGGACGCAACTCCCGGAGCGGATCCCGACCCACTTCGGCGCCTCCGGGCGTCCCGACGGATGGGGCGGCCGATCGATGCTCCTCCTGCTTCCACTGGTCACCCTGGTGATGTACGGCACCTTGACCCTGGTTGGCCAGTTCCGCAGCACTTCAACTACACCTGGCGGATCACCCCGGAGAACGCCCTGGCGCAGTACCGTGCGGCCCGACGTCTTCTCTCCAGCCTCAAGCTGATCCTCGTCTCGATGTTCACCTGGGTCGCGTGGGTCACGATTCGCGCCGCCCTCGGCGGCGAGGCCAGTCTCGGCGGCAGCTTCTTCCCGCTCGTCTTCGGCTCGATTTCAGGCGTGCTGGTCGCCTACCTCTATCTCTCGTCGCGGCTGCGCTGAGATCGACGGTCTCCTCCGCTTTGCGTCGATCTGGACTTTAGGTGCGGCTACACCCGACAATTCGGGACGCAGAAACGATGCTCGGAGTCTTACCCCGGAGGTGTGTCGATGCGATGTCGCAGGTTTCTGGCTCGGTTCACCGGGCTGTTGCTCCTGGTCACCGGACTACTTGTGAGTACCGAAGTCCCACGGGCCGCGGATGTGAAGAATAGCTCGGACCATCCGCTCTTTCCGAACCGGATGCCGGGCTACTCGATCTCCAACTACCAACAGCAAGGGTTCGCCTCCTACGGCTTCCGGACCAAACCAGTACACACGGTCGAAGGGAAGTACACGAAGATCCACTACTACCTGCAGGACACCAGCCAGAATCCCGGCGGACTCGCCATCCGGCGCAACTACGAGAACGCGATCAAGGTGGTGGGGGGCGAGGTGCTCTACTCGGATGACAACGTCTCGGTGATGAAGGCGGTGAGAGACGGGATCGAAGTCTGGGCCGAGGTGCAGGCCTCGACCAAGGTGACCGGGCGAATCTACTTTCTACATGTCGTCGAGCGGACGGCCATGGCGCAGGTCATCACGGCGGATGCGATGGCCGCAGCGATCGCCAAAGATGGTTTCATCGCGCTCGATGTGCACTTCGACACGGGGAAGTCCGAAATCTTGCCCGAGTCGCAACCGCTCATCGCCGAGATGGCGGCGATGCTGAAGCAGCAGCCGTCGCTCCGCCTGGGCGTGGAAGGGCACACCGACAACACTGGTACCGCAGAGTCGAACCGGACCCTCTCGTTGGCTCGTGCCAATGCCGTGGTCGCGGCGCTGGCCGCCGCTGGGATCGACCGCGCCCGGCTCGTCGCGGCGGGTCACGGGCAGGAACGCCCGATCGCCGACAACCGCACGGAAGAAGGGCGCGCGAAGAACCGGCGCGTGGAGCTGGTCAGGCAGTAGGCCGGCGCTTGCCGCCGCGTGGTTGCTCCCGTCGCTGCGCGGTCTTCCGGTGCGGCCGGTAGCCGCCGCCCGGAGCATCCGGAGCGCCAGGCGTTCCCGGCCGGCCGCCGCGGATGTGATCCCCTTCGCTTTGCTCGCTCAGGGCGGCGTTGGCACGGGCCCGTCGATGATCGAGCGCTTCTCGTGGGGGACGGGCGGGGATCAGCGCGTCGCAGCCGTCGCCGATCAGATCGGAGCGGCCAGCCTCGAGCAGCGCCTTCCGCACCTCGAAGTAGTTCTCCGGTTTGAAGAACTGCAGGAGCGCGCGCTGGAGCTTCCGGTCCCGCAGGTGCTTCGCCACCTGCACCGGCTGGAGGGTGAACGGATCGAGCCCCGTGTGGTACATGCAGGCGGCGATATCGAACGGGCTGGGGATGAAGTCCTGCACCTGATCCGGCTTGTAGTGATTGCGCTTGAGAAAGACCGCCAGGTCGATCATCGCGGCTAACCCGCTCCCCGGGTGGGAGGCGATGTAGTACGGCACCAGGTACTGCGCTTTCCCGGCACGGGCCGAGGCCTGCTTGAACTCCCGGTCGAACTCCTCGAAGTCCTCACTCCCCGGTTTCTTCATCAGCCGCAGCACTTCCGGATCGGTGTGTTCCGGCGCCACCTTCAGGTAGCCGCCCACATGGTGGGTCACCAACTCGCGCATGTAGTCCGGATCGCGCCGGGCGAGATCCATCCGGATCCCCGAGGCGACCATCACCTTCTTCACCCCATCGAGTTCCCGGGATTTCCGCATGAGCGAGACGAGCGGGCCGTGATCGGTACCGAGCAGCTTGCAGATCGTCGGGTGGACGCAAGACAGCCGCCGACAGACCGCTTCCACTTCCGGCTTTGTACAACGCATCTGATACATGTTGGCCGTTGGCCCACCGATGTCGCTCACTACGCCCGAGAAGCCGGGCATCCTGGTCATCTGTCCGATCTCGCTCAGGACCGACTCCTCGGAGCGACTCTGGATGATCCGGCCCTCGTGCGCGGTGATCGAGCAGAAGGTGCACCCTCCGAAACAGCCGCGCATGATCTGGACCGAGTCCTTGACCACCTGGTAGGCGGGAATTCGCGCCTTTCCGTAGGAGGGGTGGACCAGTCGCGAATAGGGGAGCCCATAGACCCGGTCCATCTCGCGCTGGTTGAGCGGGAAGGCCGGCGGGTTGATCACCACCGTCTCCGCACCATGGCGCTGCAGCAGTCGCCGCGCGTTGTACGGATTGGTTTCGTGGTGCGCGACCCGAGTCATGTGGCAGAAGGCGATCTTGTCCGCCGTCGCCTCCTCGAAACTCGGCAGCCAGAGCGAGTCCTCCTCCGGAACCGTGGCCGAGGCGCCGAGGCGATAGGCCGCTCCGCGCAGGTCGCGCAGTGCTTCGATCGTTTCCCCGGCCTGCATCCGGACGGCGACCTCCAGGATGCCGCGCTCGCCCATGCCGTAGACCAGCAGGTCCGCCTTCGAGTCCATCAAGATCGAGCGACGCACCGTGTCGCTCCAGTAGTCGTAGTGCGCGATCCGCCGGAGAGAGGCCTCCAACCGCCCGCGACCACCGGGGTGCCCGGGTATGCCTCCCGGGCCCGCTGGCAGTAGGCCAGCGTCGCCCGATCCGGCCGTCGACCGATCTCGCCCCCCGGACTGTAGGCGTCGTCGTTGCGGACTTTTTTGTTCGCCGTGTAGTGGTTGATCATCGAGTCCATGTTCCCCGCGCTCACCGCGAAGAAGAGCCGCGGTCGCCCGAAGGTGCGCCAGGGATCGGCCGAGCGCCAGTTCGGCTGAGCCAGGATCGCCACCCGAAACCCCGCTGCCTCCAGCAGGCGCCCCAGAAGCGCCATGGCGAAGCTTGGATGATCGACGTAGGCGTCACCGGTGACGAACACCACGTCGACCTCGTCCCAGCCCCGCGACTCCATCTCGGCGCGGGTCATCGGCAGGTGTCGGATCGGAGGTTCCGGCAGCCGGAAGCGGATCCCGTCGAAGATCGAGGATTCCTCCGGCCGAGGCGGACGTTGGGGCGACATCGGGCTCCTGTCTGCTTGGCGTAGCGCGCGACCTGCGATTCTAGCCCTCATGGTGAAACGAGGCGGAGAAATTCGGGCGACCGCGCGGGTGCGCGGCGGCCACGACAACGACCCGGTCAGTCGCGACCTGGCGCACGGCCTGGAGATCCTCGGCCTGGCAACCACCCGCTACATGGTCGACGCCCTGGCCGAGTACTTCCCGGATCGCCCGCCCGCCCGGAAACGAGCGCGGATCGCTCGCCGGCAACGCCAGCGCCATCGCACGCAGCGAGCGGTTCCTCGACACCATCTGTGACCGGATCGCCTCCGTGCCGCTGGTCGGCGAACGACGTCTGGCCGCCCGCTGGGCTGCCCGGCGCGTACTCGATCATGGATGGACCGTGGCCCAGGCGTCCCGACTGGTCGGCGGCCTCGATTGGGGTTCCGCCGCCAAGGCCGCGCGCGCGGTCGATCAGCTCCCAGATCCGACCCGTCGGTTCGCGGTGCGGTACTCGATGACCGACTCCCTCGCCGAACGGATCCTCGCCGAGTTCGCGCCCGAGGAAGCGGAGGCTCTCGGATCTGCGCTCGACGCCGAACCGGTGACCACCCTCCGCGCCAATCGTCTCAAGACCACCCGCGACGCCCTGCTCGAGGAACTCAAGACCGCGGGTCACGATGTCTCGCCCGGTCTGCTTTCGGCCGATGCGATCCGCGTCGACGATCCGGGCGACCTCTTCCGTCTCTCCGCCTTCAAGGAAGGTCGCTTCGAGGTCCAGGACGAGGGGAGTCAGCTCGTGGCCGAACTGGTCGCGCCGCCCCCCGGAAGAGTGGTCGTCGATTTCTGCGCCGGTGCCGGCGGCAAGAGCCTCGCCCTCGCCGCTGCCCTCGGTGGGCGCGGCCAGGTGATCGCCCTCGACCTCCCCGCGTGGAGCGCAAGCTGGCCGAACTCCGCCGCCGCGTCCGCCGTGCCGGCGCCGGCAATGTCATGGTCCGCGCCCTGGTCGAGGACGGTTCCCTTCCCGAGTCACTCTCGCAGTGGACCGCACGCTGCGATCGGGTCCTCGTCGACGCCCCCTGCTCCGGCCTCGGCGCGCTCCGCCGCAATCCCGAACTCAAGCTCCGCCTCGATCGCAACGCCCTCGGTCGCCTGCCCCTCCAGCAGACCCAGATCCTCGACCGCGCCGCCACCCTAGTCGGCCCCGGCGGTCGCCTCATCTACGCCGTCTGCACCCTGTTCCACGCCGAAACCGACGCCATCGTCGATCGCTTCCTCGCCGCCCACCCCGACTTCCAGCTCATGCCCACCAAGGAGATCCTCGGCAAGGCCCGCGCCGTCCCCTTGGGCGGCGGCGACCGCCTCCGCCTCCTGCCCCACGTCCACGCCACCGACGGCTTCTTCGCGGCAGTGCTGCGGCGGGGAGGGGTGCCGGCGACGGGGGCCGGAGCGGTGCAAACGTAGTTGAAGCCGCTGTGTGGCGCCGCGCTGGGGAGCCGGAGCCCTGCCTCGAAGATACTAGCGTGTTCCAGCTTTGCGCTTGGTCGTGGCCCTCTTCGAAGGCGGTGCGCTGGCCGGTTTCTTGATTCTGGTTGATGAATCCCGGAGCCAAGCCGCGAACCCAGCCTGGTCGAATTCGTGCGTTGAGAGGGCGAGGACCGCGGTAATCGCATCGGGCTCAGGGGCGACGAGTCGGAGGCCGTTGAGCCGGGGAAGACGCCGGCGACCGTGAGCGCGACGCGCCTGTTGCCGTCGTGGAACGGGTGGTTCCTCGATAGTGCGTGCGCGTAGGCTGCGGCGAGCTGGAGGAGATCTGGTTCCTCGCAGGCGAGGAGGTTTCTGGGGCTCGCGAGCGCAGAGTCGAGAAGGCCCTCGTCGCGAATCCCGGTTATCCCACCGTGCTCCGCGAGTAGCATCCGGTGAATCGCGAGCGTGGCCGCCTTGGAAACCCACCGCGGCTCTTTCTTCTCCTCACTTCGCGAGTTCGCGAAGGGCGTTCCGGTACCGCCCCATGAAACCCTCGGCGGTTTTCAACGTGGCTTCGAACTCCGGGTCGTAGGGGTGATGTGGAATCCATCGGGTGCTTCCGTGAGAAAGAGTTTGTCACCCTCCTGACCCTGAGCGCTTTCGCGGCAGCACCTGGGAGTGTGAGGCCAAGGGAGTTGCCAACTTTCCGAACGGTGAGCTGTGAGCCTGCTCACGCTTTCTGATGGTCTCGCGTTCACGCTGATCGATGGTTTTGGATCTCACCGTCCCTTTCCCTTCCGTTCGTAGTTTACCGGAGCGGCGAACACCTCGAGGTAGAGCTTTTCGTCGATCTGCTTGGCGTCGCGCTGGGTGGCGGCGTCGAGGAGTTCGTTGGCCATGGTCATGAGGATGCGGTAGCTCCCGGCGGCGTGCTCGGCCAGGGTGACCATGAGTTCGGCCGTCATGAGCCTGGGGCCCCCGCCTGATCGATCGCGTGGCGCAGGCACTCGACCAGTTCCTGTGGAGTGGCGGCGGAGAGCGCGAGGCGGACCCGGATGCGACTGCCCAGCGGCAGGAGTTCCGGCGAGCGGAACTTCTCGGTCAGCCGCAGATCCCCCGCGAGAACGACCGTGAGGAGCGCACGGGAGTCGAGGTCGACCGCACAGAGCAGACGGAGTTCGTTGAGCACGCTCGGCATCATCTCTTGGGCCTCGTCGATCACCAGCACCGGTCGCAGCAGGGAGGACTCGATGTGGGCCTGCCACCGTTCGCGGAGCAGACGGGTTCCGGACCAGCGGTTGTGGGGAGCGAGCTGGACGTCGAAGAGGTCACCCAACTCGCGATAGAAGTCCTGGAGTCGAGCCTGGGGGCGGGAGAGCAGCCCCAGGGTGAGTTCACGTTGGGTCGAGAGCTTCTCGACCAGCAAGCGCAGTGCGACCGACTTCCCCAGTCCGGGATCACCGGTCACCAGGGCGAACCCGCCCTCCCGAGCCAAGCTCTCGACCCGCCAGCAGAAGGTGTCGATCTTGGGCGAGGCGAGGAGCGCGGAGACGGGTACATCGGGAGCGAACGGGTTCCACTTGAGGCCATAGAGCGCGAGCAGCTTCGGGTTCATTCCATCTCCTTCGGTTGGTTCGGTGGATCCTCATCGTGTGAACGGGCCGAGGCGGCCCGGAAGTCTGCGTCGGTCGCATCGGCGGCACCGATCGCACCGCTGGCACCGATCTCCCCGGTCACACCGACCGTGCCCAGATCGTCCTTGGGCAGATAGGCGGGTGGAAGGCCGGTGGCGGCGTAGTCGGCCGTGAGCTGACGCAGCAGCGGGGCCAGACCAGGTTCCCCGCCGCCCGGGACCGGCTCGCGGTTGCGTCCCTGGGAGTCGGCTCCTCCTCCTCCGTCGCGCGAGGGGATGCTGCGCCGTCTTCCATCGGCGTTGCGTGCCCGGTCGAGTGGGAAGATCCGGCAGAGTGCGGCGCCGGTCCGTTCGTCGACCAGCCAGACGTGGGTAAGATCCCAGGCGGCGAACCGCAGGGTGGGCCGGGAGAGGGTGCGGTAGCGAGACGGGATCTCGAAGCGCCGGCCATCGAGCGAACAGGTGCCGTCGGAGCGCCGTTGGGTGCGGATCTGGGTCGTGGTGAACGCGAACCTCAGGTCGGCGCTCTCGGGCGAGGGACGGCCGACCTCGGGTCCTTGGAGCGCGCGTTCGAGCGGGGCTTGCCCGGTCTCGGAGTGGACCCGGCGGTGATACTCCACCTCGACCCAAGCCTGGGTGGCTTGGTTGAGCAGGGCGAGGGAGATCTCGCGCTGCCCTTCCATCATGGCCAGGAGCCGGCCTTCGAGCTGGGCCCAGAAGTTCTCCTGCTTGCCGTTCTGATAGGGCGAGTAGGGCAGGGTGGTGCGATGCAGAACGGCCAGTCGTCCCAACCCCTCGGTGGTCTCGCGCGCGATCATGGCCCCGCCGTTGTCGGTCAGGAGCGAACGCGGAAGTCCGCGCTTGAGGAAGGCCTGACACAAGCCGTGGATCAGGTTCTCGGCCGTCTCGGCCAGATACCATTGAAGGTGACAGGCGAGGCGAGACCGATCGTCGAGCACGCCGAGGGCCAACGGCGTGACCCACTCACCGCGCGAGGTGAGCACCTTGTGCGAGCCGTGGTGGAAGTCCAGGTGCCAGAGGGCGTGGACATGCTCGGCTTCGAAGCTCCGTACCTCGCGCTGCTCGCGTCGAGCCGCGGCGCGATGGGCGCCTTCGGAGTCCCGGGTCGAGAGCCGGCGGCACTTGACCAGCCCTTCGGAACGCAAGAAGCGACGGAGGGTGGAGTAGGAGGGCATCGAACCCAGGCCGGGGTCCGCCTTCACCCGGACGGCCAGGTTGTCGTAGTGGAGCTGGCAGCTCCAGCTCCTGTGATCGGCATACTGGGACCGGATCGCCGCGCGGAGCGGCTCCCCCAGTGCCGGCTGTTTGCCGGCGTCTTTCCGCAGCTTGCGCCGCAACGCACCGACCTGATCGCGCTGCTCCCGTCGCGCCTGGTGGTACCACCGCTCGATGGTGGAGAAGCCGAAGCGGGTGAGCTCTCCGCTGACCGGATGGATCCAGGTCTTCTCGGCCAACTCCGCGATCGCCGAGGCGAGTTCCCGGCCGCCGGGGGCGCGGCGAAGAGCGGTCCCACGATGGAGAAGCGCAGGAGCGCCCAACGTTCGGAGCGTGGCAGGTGCGAACGATCGGCTCGCGGGATCTCGTCCATGCGGGTGTCTCCTCCCTCTGACGACCTCGTGGCTCTCGAACGGTTCGAGATCGAGCGTCGTGCTCGTCACCGGGGCACCCTAGGAGGCCGCCTCCGTTCCCGCATCCGGCATCCTCTGCGGGAACGAGGGATCGATCTCGCGGCCCTCGGGGAACTGGCACCAAAGCGAGGAGGCGACCGAGAGTGGAGAGAGCCAGCGGAGCAGCTGCAGGACACGGGCGGGAAGGTCCTCGGCACTTGGATCGCCGATGCGGTCCGGGGGCTTGTTCCCCTGGGCGCGGAAACGACCGAACACGCTGCACGGCAGGTTGCCCTCCTCCACCGGAGAGCGGAACCGAGCGCGGGCCGCGATCCAGAACCGGGTGCGCGGGAAGATCGACTGCCACCATCGTCGCCAGCGTCTCAGGGTGCGGACGCTGACCCCGACGGTGGCCTCCAGAGCGCGGGCCTTGGATCGTCCCGGCCCACTCTCCAGCACCGAGAGCAGGAGCACCGCCGTGCCGAGATACACCCGTCGGCCCAGGAAGCGCAGTGACTCCGGAGTAAGTCGGCGGCGGCAACCGTCCCGGTCGCAGCAGAAGCTGTCGCGGAGGATCGGGTCCGGAATGATCGCCTCCGGCCCACCGCGCGGCTTCCGGGGGTAGTTCGATCGGTGAAGACGGCCGGCGCAGTGACGGCAGCCGGCCCGGCGAGCCTCCTCGGCCAGGTCCGCGTCGCAGACAGTGAGAAAGCGGAAGAACTTCGAATCGACCAACAGATCCGAGTACACTCGTGGCCTCCCTCTCCGGTTGCACGAAGAAGGAGATCACCCTCTCGGGGGGCTTAAAGCAAGCTCTCCGAGGGGGACTCTTTCAAGCTGGTTGAGGGCGGAATCGGGCTCACCATCGATGAGCGTGAACCGAAGGCGGGAAAGATGCCTCAACTACGGTGCTCAGGCTCAAGCTGAACCATTCGAACCTCCTTCAAGCGTGGCTACGTACGTCACAACATCATCGACAGGGGAGGCAAGGGCTTGAGCGCAGAGCGCACCTCAAGGTGCGACGCACGGCAGCCGTACGGCCGTGCGCAGGTCTGTGGGGATGGCCCGCGAAGACGGCCGAGGACGCACGAGCAACCCGAGCGTAGCGCCTCGCGATGCCAGCCCGTGCCTCCTCAGGACTTCTCCCTCCCACGCTCCCGCTACCCGCAGGAGGATGTATGCCACGAGGAGAATCGCGCTCAGCGTTGGGTTGGTGTGGCGTGGCGCGGTCCCCGCGACGGAGGCTGGGGTACAGCGTTGTCGGCTTCGCTCCCTACTCGACCCCAACCACCCAGATATCGCCGATCTCATTCGCGAACGAGCCGTACACGACGAAGCGTCCATCCGGTGACCAGGACTCATCTCCGTCTTGCGCGACGCCTCGCGTGATTTTGCCGGCGCTCTTCTCCGGCGGCGGTCATGATCCATAAGTCGTAGTTGCCGCCGCGATAGGATGCATAGACGATCTTCGTGCCATCTGGAGACCAAACAGGGGTAGCGTCCTGAGCAACGTCAGACGTGAGCCGTTCGCTTGTACCTCCGCCGACGGAAACGGTCCAGATGTCCATGTTTCCGCCTTGGTTCGAGGCAGGCAATCTTGATCCGTCCGGCGACCAGTCGATTCCCAAGATCGACCAGCCACCCGCCAATCTCTCCGGCGCTCCACCTTGGGCAGAAACGATGTACAAGTCGCTTGTTCGAACCGGACCGGTCCGAGTGTTCGCGACGTACGCTATCCTAGTTCCATCCGGCGACCAGGTCGGTGTCGTAAGGGCGTAATCCAGGCCGTGGCTCGCAACCACTGTAGGAGAGGCGAATGGCACGGCATCCATGACAGCGATCTCGTAGAGACCCTTCTCCCAATCCCGTGATAGTATGAAGGCGATCCGCTGCCCGTCCGGAGACCAGCGCGGATACCAGGCCAGGCCCACGTTTGTGAGTTTCTCAGCTTCCCCACCATCCGCGTCGATGACGTACAACTGCTCGTGAAACGCTTCATCCCAGTCCGCCTGAAAGACGATTCTCTCCCCGTCCGGAGACCAGTCGGGAGCAAGCGCGCCTACGGTTCTCGCGCTGGTGGTCAACCGCCTCGCGGTCAAGGTGGTCGCCGTCACCGTGTTCGAGAGCGGTGACAGACTCCCAGCGCTGTCCAGCGCGCGAAGGGCGAAGAAGAAGATCTGCACCCGCTCCAGTCCGGTCACCGTGAAGGCCTCGGCGGTCCTCCCGACCGCGGGCGCGGCACTCCGGTTGCTGGCGTTGCAGTAGCCCAGTTCTCCTCGGTGATCTCACTCAGAGAGAACCGAAGGTCGTAGCTCGTCGCCGTACCGTCCGATCCGTCCGATCCGGGGGCGGTCCACTCGAGCGCAACTGTGGTCTCGGTGACCCCGCTCAGCCTGAGATCCATCACCTTGTTCGGAGGGCGGTCAGGCCTCGGATTTGCGGTGACCACGTTCGAAACGGTGGACCAGTTGAGTGCTTCGTCAGCGACTCGGAGCGCGATGAACATCAACCCCGTTCCGACGGACTGGGGAAGGCTGAAACTCTCTGCCCCACCGCTTGGCTGGGGAACCAAGCCGACCGAGACGACCAGCGCCGAGTCCCATCTCGCGGCGATATCGGGGTTGCGAGAGTACCGCAAGTCGTACTGCGCTGCCCTGCCGTCCTGCCCGTTGTCACCGGTCGCACTCCAAGCAACGGTGACTCGCCCATCATCCTGGGAGATCACACGAAGGTCATCGACCGGAGCGGGCGGAGCCAGGTCAGGGGCCGTGGTCTTCGGCTTCTCATCTCCACACGATGCGAAGAGTAGCGACAGTCCGATGGGGAGGAGTGCGGCAAGTCTCATTTACGACGGATCCTTTCTCGGATTTCGGAGTCGTCCTCCTGCGCATCTGAGCGGACGTGAGTGGTGGGGTACCCGCCTACCAGGGCACGTCTGCGGCGGCGGGTACCGACCTCCTAAATCACGATTGAACTAGGGACCACAGTTTCCGATGCAGACCTGCTCGTACAGCAGGCAATCTTCTTTGTTGTGCACGACGATACCGCTTGCGATGTACGTCCCCAGTGCAACCTGGAAGTTGTACACTAGAACGTCGGCTTCCACCTTCTCGATGGAAAACACCGGAGTTGCCGCGAGGGAGACGGTTTGGAAGTCGTCACCGACTCTCAGGTCCCCCGCAGAGATCCATTTCCCACGGCTCAGGATTGGGTGGTTCTGCGTGAGGCTGATGCGATCGTTGACGACGTAGTAGAATCTAACACTGTACGGGCGATGGACGCTGACGACTTCGCTGACAGTCATCGAACGCGTCTGCTCATTGTAGGCAAGGACGCGGTCTCCGACTTCCATGTGCTCGACCACCTTCGTGGAGCCATCTGCCATGGAGATTGCTGTTCCAGCGAGTAGGCAGTCGCACGCTGGCGCGCTGGACTCGCAGGTACACGGTTGCCAGCTACCGTCGCTGGCGCAGCCGGGGGATCCACTCCACCTGCACCGCCATTCCCTTGTACCATCCCCACAGCTCCCCCGCCACTGGATGGACTTTACGCAGCCATCACCCCCGACGCACTGTCCGATGCTCACTTGATCACATCGAATGACCGCGCTCGCGATCTCCGCGATCGTCATGGATCCCAAGACCAGACTAAGGACAAGCAGTCGCATGATCACTCTCATTGTCGCTCCCGTCTGTGTTGATGCCGCATGCGTTCTTGTCGAGGGGCCGCGACGTCGGTGGGGCAGGTCTGGCGTGCGGGCGCGGCTGTCCGGCAGCCCTAGCGGACCCCGGCGGCGAGCGTGCCTCGTCGGAGTCCGTCTATGGGTGCCAAGACAGCGGAGACTTGGCAGCCGGAACTGCTGTCGACACGCGGTGTGCAGACGGCCCCAGTCCGCGCCCCCAACGTGGGTGCAAGATCCTCGGAGTGAGTGCGGGGAGCCCCGCACGGACTCGGAGTGCGGGGAGCGTGCATCCCGCAATGCCAAGCGTCAAGTGAATTCGTGATCGAGGCGCGGCATATCGCGCCCGCCGCGGAACGAGGCTGCCTGGCTCTCAAAGGGGAGGTTCTGGCGCCTCTTCGTTGGTCGGCGCAGCGATGTAGGTTTGGATCCACAGAGCGTTCGGCGGCGCAGGGGTGTGGGCCGTGCAGTGGGGCGCGCTCCACCTAGCTCGCGCTGGCTGGGGGGCGCTGCCTTCGTTCAGCCAGAGTGTGGGGGGATGTGGCGGTCGGGTCAAGTTGCACTCGTTCACCTCGGTGCGGTTGTTCGGGCGGCTGCAGCGGCAAGGTGTGCCGGGAGACCTGATTCACCCGTGTGTCACCCGGAGGAGAGTAACCAGTATTCAATCCTTCCGCGGCTCCGCAACTTCAGCGGACGGTTTCCGTCGTAGCGGGCGGTGCGAGGTGCACGTCGAAACAGCGGGTGGCGCTCGCGCGTTTCGTTCTCCGATTCTCGGTGCCCCTGCCCGGAGCCGGATCAGCCGGGGTCTTTCAGCTACGAGAAATCGAGCGGCTGGGTCGGAATCGATCCGGCGTAGCCCCGGTTTAGGTGGCTCCAGGTCTGGGCGTAGACTCCAGGACGATCCTTGGGATCGGGAGGTTTCGTTGGGACCGCAAACTACCAAGCAGCGCGCTTTGGAGGCCGTCGAGGCACTTCCTGCCGACGCGACCATTGAGGGCGCGATGGAACGCCTGTACTTCTTGGCGAAGGTTCAGCGAGGGTTGGAGCAGGCAGAAGCTGGGGACACGGTTCCCCACGAGGAAACCAAGAAGCGCCTGCTGAAGTGATCCAGGTGATTTGGACCCGCTAGGCGGTTGAGGACGTACAGGCAATCCGGGCGTAGGGCCTCGTGATGCCAGCCCGTGGCCCCCTCAGGACTTCTCCCCTCCGACACTCCCCGCGACCCGCAGGAGGATGTATCCCACGAGCAGGACCGAGATCAGCGTGATCTGGAGCGGGCGGTCGGCGCGGACGACGTCGAAGGTGCGGGTGGCGATGAGGAGGGCGAATGCGAGGATCGCTCCGAGAGAGAGAAGCAGGCCGACGGCGATCAGGATGCGCTTCACGGAGAGGTCCTTTCGAGGGGTCTGGGCTGCCGCTGGTCGATGGCCGCGCTCCGACAGCGATGCTCTGCCGGGTGCGATGCGCAGAGGATCAGTCTGCGCGGTAGTGCTGTCCTGCCTGATAGAGGGCGAGGTTGCGCTCCAATCCTGCCACTTGATCGGGCCTGCCTTGGGAACGGGCGAGGGAAATCGCCTGCTCCTGGGTTCGGACCGCGTCCGCGAATCGGTCGCCGGAGGCGTAGGCGGCGGCGAGGATCTGCAGCGCGGAGGGGTCACGGTACTGCAAGCCGCGGGCCGCCGTCTCGGCCCATTGCACGGCTTCGGTGGGATTCCGTAGGGCGGGATCGCGGGCGGTGGCGAGGAGCCAGGCGACCCGGGAGGCGCTGGCGAGGTCTCTTGGGTTGCGCTCGAGGAGGAGGCGGTACTGCTCGATGGCTCCGCCCAAGTCGCCTGCGTCGGCGAGGACGAAGGCGAGGTTCTGGCGGGCGCTGACCGCATCGGGATCGGTCTCGAGGGCGGCGCGATAGTGGGCGATCGCCTCCTCCCGGCGGCCGAGCTTCTGGAGGACATTGCCGAGATTGGTCTCGACTCCCCGGAGCTTGGGATCGAGGGCGTGCGCGCTCGAGATGGACCAGCGCGAGATCGGGATGACCGGCGCGGGCCAGGGCGGAGCCGAGGTTGTAGTGGGTGTTGGGGAGATCCTCGCGAATGGCCAGGGCGGCACGGTAGCGCTCGATCGCTTCGCGCACGCGCCCGGCATCGAACTCGACCATGCCGAGGTTGTGGTGGGCCATCCAGGCGTCTGGATTCTTGGCCAGGGTGTCGGTCCAGAGGGTGCGGAGGTCGCGGTAGGCGGGGGTGCGTAGCGCAGTGCCGGCGGCGCAGGCGAGGACGGGAAGCGCGAGCAGGGCGGCGCGCGGGATCGGCCGGAGAGAGGAGAGGGCCAGCGCGAGTCCTCCCCCGGCGAGGGCCAGGAGCCCGATCGAGGCGTGGTACTGGAAGTGGTCGGCAACCCAGGAGTATCGCATCGGAAAGACATCGATCAGGCCGAGCGCGGGGAGCAGCGTGCCGACGAAAAAGAGGACGGCGACCAGCGGCCCGCGGCCGAAGCGGTCGCGCCGCAGCCAGAGGAGCGCGATCGCCCCCAGGAGAAGCAGGGGAAAGAACAGCGCCAGGGGCGCGACTCCGGTGGCATCCCACCGAGGGTAGATGAACGCGAGCGGATGGGGCCAGAGCAGCTTGCCGGCGTAGAAGAGGGCGATGCGCGCGGCGAGGCAGAGGCGCTCGACCAGGGTCAGGCTCCAGTCCGCACCCTGGGCTCCGACATGATGCTTCTCCAGCCACGCGGTGGTGAGCCCGAAGCCGATCCCCAGAGCGAAGAAGACGATGAGCGGCGTGATGTCGCGCCGGCTGATCGCGCCGCGCTTCCAATAGATCAGGAGAAGGATCGCGGCGGGGAGAGTCGCGGTCACCGTCTTGCTCAGCAGCGCGAGCAGGAAGAAGGCGAACGCGAGGCCGCGCCGACGCATGGAGAGTGCGTCGGAGGATTGGGTGATCGCGGGGGGCGTAGGCGGAGAGCGCCGCGAGATAGAACAGGAGCGAGATGACGTTCTTTCGTTCCGTGATCCAGGCGACCGACTCGACGTGTACAGGGTGGAAGGCGAAGAGTGACGCGGCGAGGACCGCGCCAGGCGCTCCGCCGGGGAGCTCGAGCCGGCGAAGCAAACGATAGAGCAGCCAGGCGGAAAGGGCGTGCAGGAGCAGGTTGATCAGGTGAGAGGGGAAGGGACTCGATCCGAAGAGGCGCTGCTCGATCCAGAAGCTGGTGAAGACGAGCGGATAGTACTGTGGACTGGCGCTCGGTTCGAACCAGATGCGACCGAGGCCCTGCGCAGTGCGCAAGGTCTCGTTCCGGGTGACGTAGTCGTCGTCGTCCCAGATGTAGCCGCCGTGGAGCGCCGGCAGGTAGGCGACGACCAGCAGGGTGAGCAGCAGCAGGAGCACCAGCAGGAAGGGCCGCAGGAGCAATCGGAGCGGAGATCGGCCATTCTGCGGCGGCCGGCCGCGGGGAGTACCGCGGTCGTCGGTCCCGGATGCGCCGGCCGGATCGGCCGGGGTGGGGGAAGAACGTCCTCTTCGGCTAACGATCGGACTTCGGCTCGTCATCGGATGCGGCCGGGGCGTCCCCGTGCAAGCCGACCGTCTCGGATCCGTCCTCGTCGTTCAGATCGTCATCGCCTCCGTCTTCGTCCCCGGTCAGGTCGAGATAATCCTGCCAATTTTGCCGCTTCTCGATGAAGCGCTCCTTGGTGCCGGCGCGCCGAGGGGTGTCGTCCCAGGCCGCGCCTTCCCGCCGCTTTCTATCCTTGCTCATCGGTACCTCTTCGAGATGTCTGGAAACGCACAGGCATCGCCCGCGCCCCGGCGGGACGCGGGACATCTGGAGCCCTCGGACCGGTCGTGCGAGATCGAGGCAAAACCGCGACGCGCGATGATTGCGCATCGGACACCGGTTGAGCGGGGAATCTCGCGGACCCACGCGACGGAGGGGAGAGGAATTTGCGCGCGAGAGCGTGCACCCGGCTCCATGGCCCGCACGCATCGAGATGCGCGCGGTGTCCGTGGGGCGGTCCGAAGACGAGCGGCGGGAACATCGACCGTCCGCT
This sequence comes from Candidatus Eiseniibacteriota bacterium, assembly GCA_016712505.1. Classification (GTDB taxonomy): domain Bacteria; phylum Eisenbacteria; class RBG-16-71-46; order CAIMUX01; family CAIMUX01; genus JADJQY01. The sequence continues at coordinate 740,259 of JADJQY010000001.1, forward strand.
GACTGCGTTGCGCACACATAGTCGGATCCGAGTGGTGCGGGAGCTTTGGAACCCGCGCAACGAGACTAGACGATCTCGCGCGGGGCTGTAAACCCGAAGCGTGACCGCGGCTCGATTTCTCGCCGGTGGATGACATCGGGCCCCGGGTGTGCGAGGCTTCGCGCCGCGTCTCCAAGACGACAGCGCCTCCCTCGTTCGAGGGGGAGGCCGCCCTCCCGGGGGCAGGACCGGGGAAATCCATGGAGGGAGTCACCGCGTGGGCAGCGTCCCGCTCCTGGACGAGATCGCCCTGATCGTCGCCCTTGGGGTGGCGGTCACGCTCGTTCTCTCGAGGATCAAGGTTCCGAGCGTTGCGGGGTTGCTCCTGGCCGGGGCGATCGCGGGACCGTTCGGCCTCCGTCTGGTCCCCTCGGTCCACGCCATCGAGCTGCTGGCCGAGGTCGGCGTGGTGCTCCTCCTCTTCACCATCGGACTCGAGTTCTCGCTCAGTCGGCTCCGGCAGATCTTCCGCGACGTGGCCTTAGGAGGCGCTCTCCAGGTCGGTCTGACGGTCGGAGTCACCTTTGTCGCCGCGCGCCTGCTCGGGAAGGGGAACGGCGAGGCGCTCTTCTACGGCTTCGTTTTTGCCCTATCCTCGACCGCGATCGTGCTGCGGTCCCTGGCCGAGAAGCGGGAGCTGAACGCGCCGCACGGTCGGTTCATCACCGGCACCCTCCTGTTCCAGGATCTCTGCGTGGTTCCGATGGTGCTGGTGATTCCGCTCCTGGCGACGCCGGGACATCCGGCCGGGGCCGCGCTCGAGGTTGCCCTCGCCCTGGGCAAGGCGTTCGTGGTGGTGGTGCTCACCTTCGTTCTGGCCCGGATCCTCGTCCCTCGGCTGTTCCAGTGGGTGGAGGCGGCGCGGAGTCGTGAGGTGTTCCTGCTGACCGTCATCGCCCTCTGCATCGGTACCGCCTGGTTCACGTCGCTGGCCGGCGTATCGCTGGCCTTGGGGGCGTTCCTCGGTGGGGTGATCGTGGCCGATACCGAGCATGGTCACCGCGCCATGGGGGACATGCTGCCGCTTCGCGATGTCTTCCTGAGCCTCTTTTTCGTCTCCCTCGGAATGTTGTTCGACATCCGGGTGCTGTTCGAGCAGCCGCTCCTCTGCCTCGCGCTGGTCGTCGGCTTCCTCGCGGTGAAGGCGATCCTGGCCACACTTTCGGCGCTGGCGATGGGGTTTCCCGCCACGGTCGCCTGGGCGGCGGGGCTCGGGTTGGCGCAGTTCGGCGAGTTTGGCTTCGTCATCGCGCGGCTGGCCGAGACGAGTGGGGTGGTCTCGGCCGAGTCGATGCGTCCGCTCCTGGCCAGCGGCGTGATCAGCATGTTCGTGACCCCGTTCCTCTTCCGCGCCGCGCCGCACATGATGGCGGGCGCACGACTGCTCGCCCCGCTGGAGCGGAAGATGCACCTGCGCGGGATCGACGAGGCGGATGAGGGCGGGACCGTTCCGCGCGATCATGTCGTCGTGGTCGGCTTCGGACTCGGCGGGCGGGTGATTTCCGAGGCGCTGGTGGCGTGCGGCACCGCGCACGTGGTGCTCGAACTCGATGCCGAGCGGGCGCGGGCGGCGCGCGCCAGTGGGCTCCCGGTCTTCTATGCCGATGCTGCGAGCGAGGAGGCACTCCAGCACGCGCATCTCGGCACCGCCCGGGCGATGGTGCTCCTGATGAACGATCCGATCGCGGCGGCGCGGGTCGCGGGGGCGGCGCGTCGCGTGGCGCCCCAGGTTCCGATTCTCGCCCGGGCGCGCTATCTCACGGAGCGCGAGGAGCTGCTCACCGCGGGAGCCCGGGATGTGGTCGCGGAGGAGGTGGAGGGATCGGTCGAGATCCTGGCGCGACTCCTCCGGTGGCTGGAAGCGCCGCGCAATGTCATCGAAGATCGGGTTCGGACCCTACGTGTCTCGACCCAATCGAGCGAGCGTCGACAGACGCTCCCCCGCCCCTCGCTCGGCGAGCAGTCAGCCCTCGAGGAACTGAAGGTCGAGAGTCTGCTCATCCGGGAGGCGGCGGATGGCCTGACCCTGGCCGGATTGTCGTTGCGGAAGCGAACCGGTGCGCTGGTGGTTGCGATCCGGCGCAACGGGACGTTGATCGAGCAGCCGGATCCCCACGAGCCGGTCCGGGCGGGTGATCTCGCGTACCTGGTCGGCACCTCCCGGGCGGTGCGCGCGGCGGCCGCGCTGCTCGATCGACCGCCGCCGGAGATCGCTTCGGCCGACTGACCGGGCCGGATCGACCGCGCCCCCCGGATCAGCGGATCCGGACCGCTCGGGCGGAACGCTGCTGCCCACCCGCCTCGATCCGAATCAGGTAGACCCCCGCTGGGACCTGGCGGCCCCGCTGGTCGCGCCCGTCCCACGCGATCTCGCGCTGTCCGGCGCCGACCGGGCTGTTCCAGCGCATCACCTCACGTCCGGCGGTGTCGACGATCCAGATCGAGCCGCCGGAAAGGACCGAGGAGAAGCGCAGGGTGGTGCCATCGGTGAACGGATTCGGAGAGAGCGGTTCGAGCACGAGGCCGGTGGTGAATTCCGGCACGTCGGTAGCGTTGCCGGCCACATACGCGCTGTAGGCGCCGAAGGGCGCTCCCCCGGGGCGGACCCAGCTTCGTCCCGAAACATCCTGTCCGACGACGTAGTACTCGACCACCGTGCCGGACGGCTGGGGGGGAATATCCGCGCCGTACATGTCGATCGGCCCGATCGGTTGGAGCTCCGTGTAGCCGGAGCTGGGAATGGTGGTGTTCTCCCAGTACAGGATGCACTCCGCCTGGTCGAGGCCGAGGTTGCTGTAGTCGGTGAGCCGCACCTCGACCGGGAAGGGACCGTTCGTTCCCAGTGTGTCCGGGAGCGGCGCCATGTCGACGTACATCATCTGCTTGTCGTGGATTCCCATCGCGCGGCAGTGGATCGCATCGTCGGAGAGCCAGGAGCCGGTGAAGCCGATGATCTCGTAGCCGGGCATGAGCTCCTGGTACTTGGCCAGGGCGGCGGCGTCGGCTGCAATGCCGAACGTGGGGACGAGCACCTTCCGGTTCAGGATCACGGAGTTGGTGTAGGCCGCAACCTCGCTGCCGTTGATCCAGTCGCAGTAGACGCGGCGCACCCGGAGCGGCTGCCCGTACGGGTCGAGGCGGGTGGCCAGCTCGGCCGCGCGCGCCTCGCAGCGGGCGTAATCGGGATGGTTGGTAGGGACCTGCTTCACCAGAAACGTGCGCTCGTCGAGCAGCTTGCCCCAAACATCTAGGTGATGGATGCCGCCGATCGAAACGTCGTCGAACACCCGGTAGTCGGTGATGCCGAGGTAGTCCTCCATCGCCTGCGCCACCTGCGCATGGCTGAGAGAAGGGTTCTCGTCCCAGACCAGATCGGTGGAGTAGCCGTTGCCGTGGCCGTCACACAGGTAGTTCCCGCCGGTGTGGATCAATGAAGACCCGAAGACCTGCGTGGTCCAGCTCGTGCCGACGGTGTAGTTCACCTGATCATCCAGCGGGCGAGGCCGATTGTAGACATGGTCGACGATCCCCGGCGCGCCATTGCCGTCGAAGACGAACTGCGGGCCGTAGTCGCGGGTCCAGATCGAGTTGGTGGCGGCGATCACATAGTGCACGTTGGCCATGTTGACCCCGTTGTTCTGCAGCGCGGTGTTGCAGGTGTTCTGCTGCGAGACGCTCGCCACCAGCACCCACAGCTCGATCTCCTCGGCCATCTCCCGCAGCACCGTGTAGGGGTGCCCGAACGGATAGCGCACCAGGACGCCGGTCACCGGCTCCCACTCCGCGCACTGACGGATCGGACCGCTCGGCGGCTGCGTGGCCGTCACCCCGGCGCCGATCGTGTGGCGCAGTGCCTCTTCTTCCGTGGTCATCCCGATCGGAAGCGGATTCTGCTCCGGAGGATCGGTGATCACGGCTCGCGTGTCAGGGTCGGCAGTCGCCTGGGTCGTGACGATCGACGAGACGCTCGTGCTCACCCCCGCCGCGAGCAGGATCGAGAGGAGCGTGTGAGCTTCGGGGCGGTCCGTGGCCATCCGGCGGAGCAACATAGGACATCCTGTGGATAGAGGACTGGATGCAGACCAGCCGCGACGGAGATGCGTCGCGAGGAGCGTGTCCAATCATATCGGATGTTCCACGCGCCTGGCTAGGGCTCTGCGAGGCAGCGGGGGAAGGCGCCGGTTCGCCATGAATGCGATAATGCGCTCAATGCAATCGATTTAAGAAAATGAATCTCGAAACGGTGGTGGGCGGGGAAGAGGAGATCAGGCAGCGTGCCGGACGTCCGCGGCCTGGCGGGAGGCGGGCAGCTCGAACCAGAAGCACGACCCCTGGCCGGACTCGCTGGTCACACCGATCTCGCCTCCCATCAGCTCGACCAATCGGCGGGAGATCGCCAGGCCGAGTCCGGTGCCGCCATAGTGGCGGGCATCGGAGGTACCGATCTGGGTGAAGCGCTCGAACAGCGACCCGATCTTGTCCGCCGGGATGCCGATTCCGGTGTCGACCACCTCGATGCGTACTCGATCGCCCCCCTCGGCCCCTTCTGTTCCCTCCGCGATCCGAGCGCGCACGGTCACGGTGCCCCGATGAGTGAACTTCACCGCGTTGCCGATCAGATTGTGCAGCACCTGGCGGACCCGAGCCGGGTCGCCCTGGGCGATCGCTCGGTTGAGTCCGAGTACATCGAGGTGAAGGTCGATCTCCTTGGCCGCGGCGAGCGGGGTGAGGAGCGAGATGCCATCTCGAAGTGTCCGCTCGAGGTCGAAGGGGGCGATCTCCATCTCGAACCGCCCGGCCTCCATCTTCGAGAAGTCGAGGATGTCATTCAGGATCCGGAGCATCGCCTGGCCGGAGGTATAGATCGTCCGTACCCACTCCCCGTGCTCGCCGGGGAGGCGGGCCTCCACCAGCAGCGAGGCAAAGCCGATGATGCCGTTCATCGGCGTGCGGATCTCGTGACTCATGGTGGCGAGAAACTCGCCCTTCGCCCGCGTGGCCGCCACCGCGCGGTCTCGCGCGGCCTGCAGGTCGGCCTCGTGTTTGTGCCGGGCCACCACCACCGAAACGTGCGAGGCGATCGCCTGCGCCAGGCGGGTCTCGTCCGGGCTCGGCGCGTAGACCTCGTCCCAGTAGAGCATGAACTTGCCCAGTAGACGGCCTTCGTGCACCAGCGGGATGAATGAGAGGGATCGGACCCCCTCGTTCCGGACAACATCGATCAGGCCGGCGAGTGAGGGTTCGTCAAGAGCGTCCGGGATCACCACCGGCTGCGGGTCGGGATCCTCGAGTGACCAGGGGGAGTGCCCCTCCACCGCGGCGCGATAGCCATCGGAGAGGCCCTGCCAGGCGACGAACCGCATGGCTCCATCGCGCAGCAGGAGCACCGCAGATCGATCCGGGGCGATGGTGCTGCGCACGCCGTCGATCGCAAGCTGGCAAACGCCGTCGACATCCGCCGCGCGCACGATCTGCTCGCTCATCCGCTGGAGCGCTTCGACCTGGGCAAGCCTTCGGTGGACGGTCTGCGACTTCCTGCGGGGCACCAGTCCTCCTGCGGTGTACGTCTGGGACAGCGGGAGGCCCGGCCAAATGCTTATCGGCCCCCCGGACAAGCATCGGACGTCGCGGCACGTGTCTGAATCTCAGGAACGCGTTCAATGAACTTTGCGTTAGGGCCAGCTGGGTGAAACCGCGCAGAGCGGAAAGGCCTGCTCGTTCCGGTGTTTCGAATGGGCGCGGAGGGGGCGAACTAGCGCGGCCGGCGGCGCTGGGTGAAAAGCCACTCGATGAAGCCGCCCGAGGCATAGGCCGGATCCCATGCGCCGTGACCGATCCCGGGCAACTCGCTGTAGTGGACGTCTGCTCCCAAGCGGCCGAGAGCGAGATGCGCCTGTCGGGAATGCTCGACGTTGACCACCGGGTCCTCTTCGCCGTGGAAGATCCAGGTGGGAAGCCGCTGCAGACGGCGAGCCAGGAAGGCGAGACTGTCCGCGGCAGTTCCGTGGCGCGCGTCGTGCACTACCAGCTCGCCGTCGGGCAAGCCGGGGGAGCTTCGGTGCAGCACCCAGCCGCAAATCGGGGCCAGCGCGGCGTAGCGTTCGGGATCTCGATAGGCCAGGAACCAGGCTCCGTTTCCACCCATCGAAAGGCCGGTCAGGTAGACGCGATCCGGATCGCAGTGGAAGTCGCGCATGGTCTGATCGAGGGAGGTGAGCGCGATCGCCGCGGCCGGACCGTTCCAGGCCTGCTCCGCGGGACACTGAGGAAAGACGACCAGCGCCGGCCAGCGAGCGGGGTTGGCCCGAATCGCCGGCGCGAGCCCGACCAACGTCGGTCGAAGGCCGTCGCTGCCTCTTTCTCCTGACCCGTGGAGAGCCAGGATCACCGGCCAGTCGGTCCGTGTTGCGTAATCGGCCGGAACGTAGATCTGGTACCGGTAGTCGGTCCCTTCCACGCGCGCGACCCGGTCGAGGAAGCCGGTTTCGGCAGCGTCGGAGTTCGATCCGGCGAAGAGCGCAGTCATCAGAATCAGCAATACCTTCATCGATCGTGCCCTGGTTGAACGTCGGGCGGGACTGTAGCACGTCAACGGCGGGAGCGCATTTTGATCCTCCGTTGAGGCCGCTGCCTGGTCTAGAATTCACCGGCTTCCGCTCGATCCCGGCGCCGGCCGTGGTGGGGGGCGCGGGGCTCTTTCATTTCCGCTGGGAGGAGTACAGATGAAGATTGGAGTTCAGGTTTGCGCACTGCTCGCGCTGTGCGCCAGCGTCGCCTCGGCGCAGCCGTCGGCGACCGCAGTGGTCGGCCGTTTCAAGAAGTCGCCGGTGACCGAGGTCAAGGTGATCAACACGACCAAGGAGTGGGATGCCAAGGCACAGAAGTACTACTGGAAGGTCAGCCTGGTGAAATCGCAGCCGGTGCCGCCGGCCGAGGTCGACGGGCTCGCCGGCGTCACGCTCTTGACCCATGTCGTGGCCGACTATGACCTTGGCAGCGAGTCCCCATACTGGAGCGGGGTCACCTTCACCGAATACAAAGGGATCGACCTGCCGACCCCCAGCGCCGGTGATCTCTCCGCCCTGCTCGAACAGGCCCGAGGAGCGCAGCCCATGCAGTTCTTCCGGAGCACCGCGGGGAAGATCGGCCTCGATCGTGCCTGGACCGACGAACCCAATCCGGAGTGGCTCAATCCGAAAAAGCTCCGCTTCCGGGCAAAGATGATCTTCCGTCAGGAGGTGAGCAACACCGAGGTGGGGGAGATCGAGGCGCCGATCAACGTGACCCTGACTCGCCCCTCGCTGAAGGGCGACTGGGCGATCGATTGGATCGAGCAGGTCGTCGAATCGCAGACCGAGCTGCGGCGTATGCCGATGTCCCAGGCGGGAGCCGGGGCGGTCACCATGACCGACGCCGGGCCGGAAGCCGCGGCCAAGGCCGAACTCGCCCGTCTCAAGGTGCCGCAGGCGCCGAAGTTCGTCACCGGGGAGGCGCTGGCGCGTGACCTGATCACCATGCTCCACAACCTCGATCGCCAGCAGTACCAGCAGTATCTGGCCATGACGGTCTCGCCCGCGATGCGCTGCTCCGGCTGCGCTCACGCCACCAACGAGAACGGCACGCGCTTCATCGAAATGGTGCTGAACAACGCCTACGACGGGGCGGGGACCTTTCGCGCCCAGTACTGCATGGAACCCAACGGGCTGGCGGACGAGAACGGAGCCATCTTCTGGAAGAACAAGGATGGCAGTGCCGAGTCACAGATCGTCTATGCCAAGGAAGGCGGGACCTACTGGGTGACCGGCATGATCCTCGGCGTTCGGAAGGATGCGCAGGCCGAAGCGCAACTCGCGGCGATCGGTTGCGAGGATGACCTAGGTCGCGCCTCGGGTCAGGCCGGGACGTGGCAGGCGGGCGACCAGGTGCTGGTCGAGGAGAACGGCACCTGGTACCCGTCGGTCGTGCTGAAGGTGCGGCCGGGCGAGTACTTCATTCACTACGAGGGGTACTCCGACTCCTACGATCTGTGGGTCGGGCCGGAGCGGGTGAAGGCGCGGTAGGTCGAATAGGTCGCGGCGCACCCCGCGGACCTGAGGTCCGCGGGGGCTACTCGTAGCGCAGGGCCTCGATCGGGTCGAAGCCGGCGGCGCGGCGTGCGGGCCAGACGCCGAAGAGCACGCCGATCACGCCGGAGAAGGCAAAGGCCACCGCGACCGAGGTCCAGTCGACCGAGGTGTTCCAGTTCCAGGCAACATGCATCAGCGTCGCCGCGCCGGCGCCGAGGCCGATCCCGACCAGCCCGCCGAGCACGCAGAGCACCACTGCCTCGATCAGGAACTGGAGCAGGATGTTCTCGCGCGTCGCTCCGATCGCCTTCCGAAGTCCGATTTCCCGGGTCCGCTCGGTCACCGAGACGAGCATGATGTTCATGATGCCGATCCCGCCGACGAGCAGACTGACGGTGGCGATTCCAGCCAGGAGGAGGGTGAACACCTGGGTCGTCTCGCCGAGCGTATTCAGGAAGTCGGCCTGGCTGCGAATGCTGAAGTCGTCGGCCTGATCGGAGTCGAGCCGGTGCTCGCGGCGCAAGATCTTCTGGATCTCGGCCATGGTGGCCGGGATCTCGGCCTCGTTGCGGGCGAGGACGCTGACCGAGCGAAGCCGGTCGCCGCCCATCAGTCGATAGCGGGCGGTCTGGATCGGGATGAGCACCTGGTCGTCGGGGTTGCCGAAGCCGGCCCCTTGCCCCTTCGAAGCGAGCACCCCGATCACCTCGAACTGCCCGCCCCCGATCCGCACCTTCTGTCCGAGGATCGCCTGTGGCGTGGGAAGGCCGAGATCGGTCAGCACCTGTGAGCCGACCACCGCGACCCGGCGGCGGGCGGCGTCATCTCCTTCGGTGAACATCCGCCCCGCGCCGATGGTGTAGATCCGCACCTCGAGGTAGTTGGGGGTGACCCCAGCGATCGTGGTGTTGGTGTTCTTCCCCTGATACTGCACCTGCAGCGATCGGCTCATCTCGGGCTGCACCGCGGCGAAGGTGGTGCCGCGTTCGAGTAGCGCCTCTGAGTCGTCGATCGAGAGTTCGGCGCGATCGGAGGCCGAGGCGATCCGCCCCGGGCCGAATCCCTGGCCGGGCGAGACGGTGAGGAGCGTCGTGCCGAGGGCGGCAATGCGGGCATTGACCGCCTTCTGCGCCCCCTGCCCAAGGGCGACCATCGCGATGACCGCCGCCACCCCGATCACGATCCCGAGCATGGTCAGGAGCGAGCGGAGCTTGTTCGCCCGGAGCGCATCGAGCGCGACCCGGAAGGTCTCCCCGAGCATCATGAGGTCTTCCTCCCCGCCGGCTTCACCGGGCGGTTGTTGCCAGTGCCGGTCCCGCTGCCCGAGCGGCCGGAGGAGCCACCGGCCGATCCTCCGGTCATCCCGGGGACCCCACCGACGCGCGAGCGGATCTGCTCCTGGGTCTGCGCGCGCTTCTGTTGCAGTTCGACCGCCGCGAGGAGCACGGTCGATTCGCCCGCGGCCAGGCCGGACTCGATCTCGATGTAGTCGTAGTCGCTCAGACCGGTCTTCACCTGGCGAATCGCATAGCCGGTTCCGTCCTGGATCACGACGAAGCGGGCGCGCGGTCCCCCTTCCAGGGTCGAGGCGTCGAGCGCGAGGGTGTGGGCGACTGCGCGGAGCGACTGCGCGGAATCGACCGCGTCGATCGGAACCGCCACGACGTCCCGTCGGGCATCGACCTCGATCGTGACCTCACCGTTCATCCCGGGCATCAGCAGGCCCTCGCGGTTCTCGATCGCGACCAGTACGGGGAAGAGGGTCACCGACTGCTGGACCACCGCCTGCGGCTCGATCTTCTCCACCGTCCCTTGGAGGGTGCGGTCGGAGTGGGCGTCGACCACCACCTCCGCCTTCTGCCCGGCGTGTACGCGCCCGATGTCGGACTCCGGCACCAGCGTCCGGAGGCGCACCCGGGAGAGGTCCGCCATGCTGAGCAACGTGGTCCCTCCGCTGACCGAAGAGGTGGCCGAGGAGATCACCTGGCCGACCGAGACCGGCTTGGCCAGCACCGTCCCGGCGATCGGTGCGGTGACGGTGGCGTCGTCGAGCCGCTGCTGGGCCAGATCGAGATCGGCCCGCGCGCGGATCAGGGTCGACTGCGCATTGGCATCCTCGATCACCGCACTCTCTCGCTCGACCACGGTGATCACCCGACCGGCGAAGAGGCCGTCGGCGCGGGTCTTCTGCGCGGTGGCGATGGTGGCCCGTGCTTCGGACGCGGTGAGCGCCGCCCTGGCCTGGTCGTACTCATTGCGCACATCGCGGGTATCGACCTGGACGAGCAACTCTCCAGCCTCCACCACCGAGCCGATCTCGACCGGCATGCGGACGATCTGTCCCGAGGCCTTCGACTTCACCTCCACCAGGTTGATCGGCTCGACCGTGCCGGTCGCCTCGACGCTGAGCACGATGTCGCGTCGTTCGGCCGTCTCGACCGGAATCACCGATGCGGTGTCCTTCGCCTTCGCGCAGCCGAGGGCGAAGGTGGTCACCGCGAGGAGCAGGGTTCTCTGCCAGGAACGGGTCGACATGTCGTTTCCTTTCGATCTGGGCGCGATCCCGCCGGGACCACGCCGCGTGGCGATCGAGCCTCTGCCATTGCGAACTGGCCCTGGTCGTCGCGAACTAGCCTCGGTCTGTACGGACTAGAGCGCGATTCCGAGCAAGGCCTCGAGCTGGGCGCGCGCGATGCGCTGGTCGTAACGTGCCTGGATCAGGGCCTGGCGGGCGCTGTTGAGCTGGGTCTGCGACGAGAGGACCTCGAGCAGGGTGCCAGTGCCGAGTTCGTAGCGTTGGGTCTGTACCCGGAGATCCTCGTCCGCGGAGGTGACGGTGGCCACCTGCGCCTCGACCTGCGCCGCGGCCAGGCGAAGCGAACCGAGCGATCGGATCAATTCCTCGCGGGCCACCCGTCGCGCGTCTTCGTACGAAGCCTGGGCATTCGCTTCCGCGACATCGGCTCGCACCAGGGCCGCCTCCCGTTGGTAGCGATCCCAGATCGGTAGCGAAAGCGAGAGGCGGAACGAGCCGCTGTAGGAGAGATTCTCCGCGGCGTAGCTGATCCCGTCGTCGCTGCCCGATCCTCCCCGGCTGTAGCTCGCAGAGAGCGAAGGGAGGTAGGCGGTCCAGGCGGCGTTCTTGACCGCCTGCGCGGCTACGAGCTGGGCGGAGGCTTGGGTGACGGCCGGGCCTTGCTCCGCCAGACGCGCCAGTTCTGCCTCACCCTCTCGGATCGGATCGGGCTCCGGATCGACCAGCTCGGCCGCCGTGACCGGTTCGTCCGCGGCGATCATACGGGTCAGTCCCGCCTCGGCCACCCGCTTCTGATTCTCCGCCTGGGCCAGCGAGAGCTGGGCGCTCCGGAGTTGGATCGCGGTGCGCAGGGAGTCGGAGATGGTGGCTGTTCCGGCCGTCACCCGCAGCCCCACTGCGTGCGCCTGCTCTTCTGTCTGGGCGAGCTGGGCGCGAGCGGCGCCGATCCCGTCGTTCGCCGCCAGAACCGCGTAGTACTGCTGCTTCACCGAGAGTGCGATCCGGAAACGGGTCGCGACCGCGCTCGCTTCGGCCGCGCTCTGGTTGGCCTTCGCTTCCTTGAGGGCCAGGATCCGCTCGCCGCCGGAGAAGAGTTCGAGGTTCATCGAGAGCCCGAGATTCGACGACCAGGGAGTGCTCGGAGTCGTGATGATCTGTCCGTTTTCCACCCTTGTGCCCCCCGCACTCGACGGGAGCTGTCGAGACGCGCCGGCCGAGAGCGAGAGAGTGGGGAGGAAAGCGGCGTAGCTCGATTGGACCGTGGCCGCCCCGGTGCGGAGCTGCCCCTGGGCCGCCACGGCCTCCGGCGCGAGCGACTGGGCGAAGGCGAGCGCCTCGTCGAGCGAGACGACCCTGGGGCCGGGGACGATTCCGGTGGCGGAGGTGATCTCCGGAGATGGGGGATTCGCGGAGGCGGAGAGTGGGGCCAGGAGGCTCGCGAGGAGCAGCACGAGCGTTGCTCCGAGTGCCGCCAGCGGCGGAGATTGGGCCCTGGGTGTTCCGCTGCTCCGCAGCCCCCGCGCGGTCGGCTGGTCCGCGGCGATGCGACCGTCGCGGATCAGGACGGTGCGATGAGCGCGTTCCGCGATGTCGTGTTCATGGGTCACCAGTACGATCGTCTGGCCCTCGGCGTGCAGTCGATCGAACAGTTCCATCACCTCGTCGCCGGTCTTGCTGTCGAGGTTGCCAGTCGGCTCGTCGGCCAGCAGCAGGGCAGGCCCTCCAACCAGGGCCCGCGCGATCGCGACGCGTTGCCGCTGCCCGCCGGAGAGCTCGTTCGGACGGTGACGCAGGCGATCGGCCAGGCTCACCCGTTCGAGCGCCGCGGTCGCCCGCAGGCGACGCTCCTTGGCGGACACGCCGGCGTAGAGCAACGGCAACTCCACGTTCTGGAGCGCGCTCGCCCGGGCGAGAAGGTTGAAGGTCTGGAAGACGAACCCGATCTCGCGGTTGCGCAGTCGGGCGAGTTCTCGCTGATCGAGGTCCGAGACCAGGGCGCCGTTCAGGCGGTACTCCCCCGCGTCGACGCGATCGAGACAGCCGAGGATGTTCATCAGTGTGCTCTTGCCCGAACCAGATGGGCCCATGATCGCGACATACTCGTTGCGGGCGATCCTGAGCGTGACTTCGCGGAGGGCGTGCACCGTCTCGGTACCGACCTTGTACTCGCGGCGCAAACCTCGGGTGTCGATGACCGGCGGGCAAACGGCGATGGCGTCCTGGGGCATGGGACCTCCCTTCTGTTCCCCTACCGTACGCACGAGGTGTGGCAGAGATGTGGGAGCCGGACGGCATTTTGTGATACCCGGGCTGGGGCGACGGCTCACCGGCGGGAAACGAGAGACGCCGGCGGAAGGGCTGCCGGCGTCCAGGTTCCTGCGGGTCGGTTCGGGTGGGAAGGGGTCAGACCGGCGGCCGGTTCGCCGGCACGGTCGCCGAGGCCTTCTTTCCCGAGCCCAAATTGAAGATCTTCAGGATGACGCCGCCAACCGCGACCCAGAGGAACATGACCGCGCCGATCGCGATCCCGTAACCGATGCACGACGCGTGCATCGTCGCGTTCATCAGCGGCGTGAGCACGGCCTGGGGCACGATGCTCAAGAAGAGCCGATAGAACTGCTGGCCGGCCAGGTACCCAAGCACGATGCTCACGAGAAGAACCAGTCCGTAGCCGATCAGCTTCCGCATCTTCGAGTCCCTTTCGGTAGAGGCAGCGCGGCGGCAGTCCTCGCGCCGGATAGACCAGTCACCGGGCCAACCAAACAGTCTGCCCGGGGCGCGGTCCCCAGGTGCATCGGGATCCGCGCTCCGTCAGCGTCGGTCAGAAGCCGAGCGATGCCTTCCGCTCTTCCGCCCCCGGGAAGGGCGACTCCTGCTTGCTCACCACCGGCAGGCCGGAAGCGCGTTCGGCGTTCACCGCGACCCAGCTCTTGAGATTGTCCGGCACCGAGGACTCATCGAAGATCGCCTTCACCGGGCAGGCCGGCTCGCAGGCTCCGCAATCGATGCACTCATTCGGATCGATGTAGAGCATCTCCGCGTCACCGTGGAAGCAGTCCACCGGGCAGACCGTCACGCAGTCGGTGAAGCGACACTTGTTGCAGTTCTCGGTTACGACGTAGGACATCGTTCTAGCTCTCCTCTCCGCGAAAATTCATGGCTCGCGCCTGGGACACCCACGCCAGGTCAACGGGCGCCGACCCACCTAGACGGCGGTCACGCGCGGGCGCGAGGAGCCGGGCTCATCGCCGCGGCAGTCCAGCGCGGAAAGTAACCGATTCGGGGCGATTCGGGCAGCCTGATTGCTCGGCTCCGCCCACGCCTGGTGCGCAGCGATCCGGGCGAGCCGAGTCGGGGAACTCGCGTGCTGCACCTCGGTCTCGCCATCAAGTCTCCGCTTCATCCGCCCGGCGTTCCCGGCCGAACTTTCTCGCCGTGCTCCGATTTCGTGCTTGACCCCGCGGCGCTTCGAGATCACCCTCCCGGCACGTTGCGAAGGATGCCGCCACTTCCCCTCGACGTAACTTCCGGCGGCACGGGGCCAACGACGCGATCACTCGCTGGGCGCTACGATAGCGTAACCGCCCGCGTAACCGCCCGCGTAACCGCCCGCGTAACCGCCCGCTCGCAGAGCACGGACGTCTGAACCATTCGCGCTCCCGGGATTTGTCGGCGTACCCGCGGCGGAGACGACGTAGCGTCCCCTTGTCCAAAGTTCAGTCGAACCTCACGGAGGGCAAAATGCGCAAGCTATTGCTCGCGATCGTGGTTCTCGTTCTGACGGTTGGGGGGGCCGGAGATGCTCTGGCCGTGGCAAACTGCGAACAGGTGAACTCCGGATGGTGCACCGCCTATCCGCAATGCTCTCGGGTCATCGAGTGGCAAGGTAGTTGCGCGAACGGAGATCGGCAGTGGCGCTGTCTTTGGGGTGGTTCGCCGACCTGTGCAGCGTATCCGTCACCATGGCAGGACTGCTGCTGCATCGGGGAACAGTGCCATAGCGCAGGGTGTGATTGCCTGCTGCCCGGCTCGCTCATCCTCATGGGGGACGGAAGCAAGAAGCCGGTTGAGGAAATCGCGGTCGGGGACGTCGTACTCTCGTTCGACGCTCTGGGCGCGGCGCTGATGCCGTCACGGGTCATCAAGGTCCATCCTCCGTACCTCGTGGATCACTACTATGTCGTGAACGGCGTGCTTCGAGCCACGGAAAATCACCCGGTTTGGACTGGAGACAAGTGGGTTGCGGTCGGCGAGCTCGCCATCGGGAACTTGCTGCGCGCGACCGACGGTGAGGTGAGGGTGAGCAGCGTCGAACGTGTGGAGCGCGGAACCCCCGTGTACAACTTCCAGGTGGAGAGCGCAACCTACGTTGCCGATGGGCTCATCGTGCACAACAAGGAGGACTGCGAGATTTACACGCAGTACTGTCCTCCCTGCGAAGACTAGGTCGGTGAGGCGCGGTGAGCGCGGGTAGCAAGCGCCGAGGGGGCGACAACCCCCTCGGCTTGCCCTGACGCGATGACACGCCCTCTCATCGTGATCGAACCTGGTGGCGTTGAGCGTGTGGTGCGCTCGAGCAACTTCTCCGCTGCTCTGCCACTCTCGAGGCAGAGCCGTGTGGCCGTCGGCCATGTCGGCCGGGCGGATGCCGACAACGAGGAGGATCTGTGGGAGCGAAACGTGCGGTTTTCCTCATCGCTGCTGGGGTCGCGGTTTCTGCGTGCGGTGACAAGTCCGTGGAGCAACCGATTCCGATGGATGTTACTCCGCCCTCGCCGGTTCGCAGTCTGAACGCCAGAGTTACCGAGAGCGGCCGCGTGTTGTTGACCTGGACGGCGGTCGGTGATGATGCAGACGAAGGTCAGGCCCAGTCGTACTCGTTACGTTACTCCCGTGCCCCGCTACTCCCCGCGCTCTGGGATAGCGCGGACGCGATCACCGGTGTCTCCCCTCCGCAGCAAGCGGGACGCCTCGAATCCTTGAGCATTCTCAACCCTGGGTATGGCGACTGGAGCTACGGACTCAGGGTGGCGGATGAAGCGGGCAATGTCTCGGACATCTCGAACATCGCGAACCTCTCGATCGTCGACCGGACCGCCCCCAGCCGAATCTCCGATCTCGCGCTTGAATCCACTGCAATCGGAGTGGTGAGCCTCCGATGGACTGCCACGGGGAACGATGAGAACGCCGGAACCGCCACCGAGTATGATCTGCGAACTGCCTCGGTACCGATCACGGAAGAGAGCTGGGGGACTGCGTCTCGGATCGAGGGTGCGCCCGCACCCCAGGTCGCGGGCTCCAGTGAGACGTTTCTTGTAACCGGGATCGATCCGAGCGCGAACTACTTCTTTGCGATCAAGGCAGGTGACATCTCCGGGAACTGGTCGGAACTCTCGAATGTCGTCAATACGACGTCCCTTCAAATCGAGAAACTGACATCAAGTCCCCACCCGTTCGGTGCGTTCAGCCCTTGCTTCTCCCCTGACGGCAGACACGTGACGTTTTTCGCAGACTGGGAGAGCGACGAATACAGAGATCAGATTTATTCGCTGTCCCTGAGCAGTCGTTCGACCGTCCGTCTGACGAACAACCCCCTGGGAGCGCTGTTTCCTCGGTGGTCTCCCGATGGAGATAGGATCGCATTCGCCAACCAGAGGAACGCCGGAAATCTCCCGGCCGCAGACCTGGCCATAGTTGAAACCGAGGGTGTCCAGGAGCCAGAGATTCTCTTCCACGCGGGGGATCAGATGGTGCAGTTTTCCTCATGGTCGCCGGACGGATCGCGCATTGCCTTTACGCTCAGGGCGAACACCGGAGCCGGTGTCGGTGGAATCTACGTCGTTGCGAGCACCGGGGGGGAAGCGACGCTGGTCCTTTCTACGCCAGATCCCCTCGTGGGAGTGGACTGGTCTCCAGATGGAACCACATTTGCGTTCACCCGATACAGTGAGCGACTCTGGGGCATCTGGCTGGTATCGACGGCGGGTGGAGAGCCGGTCAGGCTGCTCGATGACGGGTCCAACAACATCGGTCCAGTCTGGTCGCCCGACGGAGCCCGCATTGCGTACGCGTCGGATCGGTCCGGAAACTACGACGTCTGGACCGCATCCGCCACCGGTGAGAACCCGGTGCAGATCACCTTTGACTCTTGGAATCAGGCGTCTCCCGCATGGTCCCCCGATGGCACCAAGCTGGTGTTTGATGCGTTCATCAATGATGTCGGCGACATCTGGATGATCTCTACTCGGTAGAGCCGGAGCATGACTGTCTCGTCCCCTCGATCTGCACACGCCCGCGCAGGAGAAGCGGGGCCGATGGCGCTGATGGCCAGCGGGGGGGACGCGGCCCTTCGCCGCATGGCACTGTGCGTCGCTACGGTGTTTACGTGCGGGTCGACCGGATGGGCCAGCGATCCACTTGCGGCACCGAGCATGGTTGGCGATCTCACCGTGATCGCCGCCGAATTGAACCAGGCTACGCTGACTTGGACCGCCCCGGAGCCGCCTTCACCAGGGCTTCCGGCGTCAGAGTACGATTTGCGGCGCTCTGTGCTGCCGTTCGAGGAGGCAGCGTGGGACTCACTTCCCAGGGTCCTGGTTGGGCGCCCCCCGGCTGCTGGCGGCGGCATGGAAGTGTTGGTCGCTCACCAGTTGACCGGCCATCAAACTTACTTCTTTGCCGTCAGGTCGCGCGTTGGGCATGGAAGTTGGTCTGCGATCTCCAACGTTGCCCGAGTTGCCACCGTCCCGGTAGAGCGAATTACGATCAGCGCGGAGCCGAGGGGAGCAATGACCCCGGACTGGTGCTCCGACGGACACAGCGTCATTTTTTCCGCGGACTGGGACGCCGCCCCCGGGAGCAGACTCCACGTCCAGTCGCTTCGTGGTGAGCGTAGTTTCCTGCTTGGAGCGGCCGCAGGCGAGGCGCTTTCGGCTCGCTGGTCCCCAGATGCCGGCCGAGTTGGCTTCCTAACCCGACGGGCGGATGAGCAGGGGCAGCACCAAGACCTCGCACTGCTGGACGCCTCCGCGGACGCTACCCCAATCATCGTGACTCGCGACCTTTCCGAACCGGTGACTGCATTCGCCTGGTCGCCTGACGGGCGAAGTGTGGCCTTGGTGCTGGAGGCTGCCGGCCCCCGGAGCCGGTCTGCTCCATCCGCACAATGTCTCTGATCTCTTACGAAAGTCGCCTGATTGGAGAGTTCTCAGACGTCCGTGGCGTGGACTGGAGTCCGGATGGGCAGTACCTGGCCATCGCTTCCAACCGTGGGGGGCAGTATGACATCTGGGTAATCGCGCTGGATGGTAGCGCCGAGTGGCAAGTGACGAACGACAGCGCAGTGGATGTGGGGCCAGCTTGGTCGCCGGATGGATCCCAGATCGCGTTTTCCTCGAGCCGTTCCGGCAACTTTGACATCTGGCGGACGAACGAGGATGGGTCAGAGGCGACCCAGCTCACGTTCAGCCCGGCGAACGAGGGAGAACAACGCTGGTCGCCCGACGGCTCGAGGTTGGTGTTCACCTCTTACGAACCATTGATCTCGGATGTCTGGGTGCTCTACCTCGAATAGGGATCTCGAATCGGCTCGCACGGAGCACGGCTCGGTCGGGTCGGGAGCACGGATGGACCACCGCCGGCCGCTGCGGCGCTGAGACGGGACCTGCCCTCGGCCGAGTCGTGATTGATCCAATAGCGGCGAACCTGCGCGGAAAGCTACCTCCCGGACGCCCACTTACCTCCCCGACGCTTGGTAGTAGGGGTTCCGGCCGGAGGCGTGGTCGGTGACGTCGAGGATGTCGCCGACTTCGGGGACGAACTCGCGGATGGAGCGTTCGACGCCGCTGCGCAGGGTGACGTCGGCCATGCCGCAGCCCTGGCAGCCGCCGGCCATCTCGATGTAGACGTTGTTGCCCTGGACGTCGATCAGGCGGACGGTGCCGCCGTGCATGGCGACCGTGGGGTTGATCTGGGTGTCGAGCACCTGCTGGACGACGGCGCGAATCTTCTCCGGGGGGAGGAGATTCTCCATCACCTCGTCGGAGACGGCGGGTCGACCGGAAGAGAGCACCTCGCGAATGGCGGCGCCGATCTCGCGACCGATCACGCGCCAGTCGGGATAGCCATCGGCGATGACCGTGAGGGTGTCGTGGGAGATCAAAACGGCGTCGACCCCTTTGACCGCGAGGATCTGCTGCGCGAGGGGGGAGCCGGAGGCGCGATCGGGGGTGAAGTAGAAGGCCCGATTCTCGAACACCGGCCGATCGACCGTGAAGGTGCAACGGCTGGGATCGGCGACCGAGGGGCTGGCCTTGATCTTGATCTCTGCGTCCATCGTGTCTCCTTGCCTGGCGGCTGCGCTCCGAAGTTCGACCCTAGTCTAGCCCCGCGGCGCGTCGAACGGGAATCGGGTGGTCGGGGCTTTCTACGAAGTGGTCGAGTCTGAGCTAAGTTTCCGGCGACGCGGTCAACCGGACACTCTAGCAAGAAACGGGCGGTGGGAAGCGACCGGGATTGTGCCGGGAGGGAACGGGCGGGAGTTCGGTCCCAAGGGTGCGGGGACTCGCGTCCGGGGTGGGCGTGGGGCGGGCGCCGGCCGGGCGCCGGCCACGCGAGGGTCGGGCGTCGGTCGAGTGTCGGTCGGGAGTCTCTCAGGCGGCTATCAGGCGTCGATCTGGGCCTTCTCGATCCGCTCGAGGAACATCCGGGCGGTCCGGAGCGGGACGGAGACGTGGATGTCGCTGTCGGGGCTCTCGACGTGGATCTCGAATCGGCCGCCTTCCTTCCGGATCTCGACCGTCTCGTCGCGCGACTCGACGCTGACCATCACGAAATCGCCGAACTCCTCGAGGTCGTCCAGGATCGAATCTGCGAGGGGGGCCCACTCGTCGGAATGCCGGCCGGCGTCCTGCCAGACGTGCTCGGGCACGAGCGGCAGAGCGGCCCAAACGGCCGCGGTCGGAACACAGAGGGAGATGTTGGCCCCGTCCTGCTCGTGGACCCGGACGGAAATCAGACCGTGATTGATCACGTGGGAGACGGCCCCGGCGGTCACGGCGCTGGCGACGCAGAGGAAGCCGACGAGGAGGAGGGTGCGCTGGTTGGCGGGGTTCATGGGAGCCTCGGGTGCGGGAGTGTCTGGAGTGGCTTGTGCCGGTCGCGGCCTTCGATCGGCCGCGACCTTCGATCACCAGTGACCGGGAGTTCGAGCGCGCGTTGGTGCTACTTGCTGGCGTTCTTCTCGTCGATCCAGATCCGAACCGTCTCGTCGCCGTCGATCACCGAGACCAGTTCTCCGGGGCCGTGCTCACGCAAGGCGGCGATGCCGGCGGCGAGGTCAAGGCTCTCTCCGCTTCCCTTGAGGAGCGCGTCCACCACCCGGACGGGGATCTTGATCTCGACTTCGGAGACCTTGTCCGTGTCGTCGGTCTCCTCGGCCTCGATCAGCATGTAGTCGCCGGCGCGCTGGATCCGCACTTCGTCCTTCTTGTCCTTCACCGTGATGAACTCGCCCTCGGGGGCCTTCTTGGCTTCGGCCCAGAGCTCGCGGAGATCCTCGACGGTCATCTTGCGACCGTTGAGATCAAGGTTGAGCCGGCCGTCCTCGAAGTGACGGTCCGACATCATCGGGAGCATCTTCTCGGCCATCGAGAGGGGGAGGTTGATGTTGACCTGCTCCTCGTCGGCCGGGGAGCTGACCGCGAGGTGGAACCAGAGGTTGTCCCCCTTGGCCAGCGCCGGGGCCGAGGTCACGATCAGGCCGCCGGTGACCAGCGTGCCCGTGATCAGCCCGCCGGTGATGAGACTGCCGAGAAGGAATGTCGTACCCAGGACGCGGGCGGGGATGCCGGCCAGGGAGCGGATGGGGTGGAACGCGGGCTTGTTCATGGTCTCCTCCAGGTTCGGGCCGGCTTCGGGGTCCCGGATGGCGGTCCGCTGGCCGGGGTCTCGACGTCATTCGCGTGATCGGATCTACGGGGTCCTTGGGAGCGGGGTTCCCGGGATTCTTTCGGCTGCTCCCGGCATCGGAGCGAGAGAAAGACGAGAGTCGGGGGCGATCCGACCCCGACATCGGCTAGAATGCGCGGTTCGTGCGTCGAGAACAATCGAAGTTCCGGGCGGCGTGGCGCCGACCCCGGGCAAGAGGGAGGAGATCGTGAGTCGTTATCCTGCGGAATTCACCGAGCCGATGAGGGGCGAGATCCAGGCGATGGGGGTGCGCGAGCTGCGGACGCCGGAAGAGGTGGATGCGGTACTGAAGCCGGGAACGGGGACCGTCCTGGTCTTCGTGAACTCGGTCTGCGGCTGTGCGGCGGGGATGGCCCGGCCAGGGTTGGCCCTCTCGATGGAGAGTCCGGTCAAGCCGGATCATGTGGTCACCGTGTTCGCCGGCGTGGACATGGAGGCGACGGCCCAGGCGCGGAGCTACTTCGAAGACTATCCGCCGAGTTCGCCCCAGGCCGCGCTGTTCAAGGACGGGAAGGTGGTCGAGCTGATCCAGCGGCACCATATCGAGGGCACCTCGGCGACCGCAGTCCGGGACAAGCTGGTCGCGGCCCACGAGAAGTACTGCGCGCAATGACATCGGGAGCGGCCGGGGGATCGGGGCCGGCCGGGGGATCGACGGTCGGCGCGCGCGGCGGTCTCCCGGAGCGTCGGGGGCTGAGAGTCGCCTCGATGGTCGTGCTGCTGACCGTGGCGCTCGCGGGCTCGGGAAGGGCGGCCGCCGCGAGCGCAACCGTGAACGGCGGTTCGGCCGACGGACCGGCCGCGTCCGAGGACGCGGGGGCTCGGGAGATCGCGCTCTTCCGGGATGCCGCGCTCTTTTTCGCGCCCGACTCGGTGGCGCAGTTCGGCCATCCCGGGTACGGGGCGCTCGACAACGGACGGGTCGCCGTCGCGCGGGTGGACGTGCCGCCGTCCGGGGCGCGGGATCGGATCGAGGCGCGCATCGCCTTTCGCCCGGTTCCGAAGGACGAGCGGTCGGTGCACGATCGGTGGGACCGCGCGGGGAATCTGCGGCTGACCGTTCCGGGGCACCCGGATCTGGAAGTCGCCCGGTTCATGACCGCCTACGGTGGTCGCACCGATTGGCGTTTCGATGTCTCGCATCTCGCGCCGCTGCTGCGCGGGGAGTGTGAATTCAAGCTGTTCGTCGACACCTGGGTGCATCCGGCCTGGCGCGCGGATGTGAGCCTGAGGGTCTACGCGGACTCGACCTACGACGCGCCGACCTGGGCGATGCCGATCTTCTACGCCGAGGACTTCTCCGTGGAGAAGAACGCCGCGGGGAGCGAGGTCGACGTCATGGTGCCGCCGGGTCTCGCCCGGGTGGCGATGTCGTACCTCTCGACGGGGCATTGCACGGACGGTCGTGATGAGGACGAGTTCGTCTCCAAGGCGAACGTCATCTGGGTCGACGGCGTGTCGGTCGAGCGGTTCCATCCCTGGCGCGACGATTGTCACCAGTATCGCGCGATCAATCCGTACTGCTCGCGCTGGACCGACGGAAGTTGGTCGAGCGACTACCGGCGGAGCGGCTGGTGTCCGGGCAAGGAGGTCGTGCCGACGGAGATCGATCTCTCCGATCACCTGATCGCCGGGCCGCATCGGCTCCGCTTCGTGATCGAGAACATGCGCCCGAAGTTGGAGGATCACTACGGCTACTGGCGGGTATCGGCCTGCCTGGTCGGGTGGGAGACGCCGCCTCTCCTCTGGCGGAACTGACCGCCGTTGTCGCGCGTCGAGCGACGCGCGACGACCCCACGCGCGACGATATCAGACGCCGAAGTCGAACGAGAGCTGAGTGTCATCGACCGGGCGCCTGGGACCCCGCTCGGCGAACCCGAGCGCGCGCCGCAGCGCGTCGAAGCGGGCGTGGATCGCGTCACGAACGGTGGACGGCGCGAGGTGCGAGTCGCGGTAGAGCGATCGGTAGCGCGCCACCCGATCGGCGAAGTGCCGCTCGAGAATCGGCATCAGGGAACGGCGCGGTGCGGCCTGCAAGTGCAGTGTATTGCCGCACGCGATCGTGGCCCCCATCTTCCGCGCCGCGCGGAGCAGCCGGAGCAGTTCCTCCGCGTGATCGGTGATTTCGGGGAGGATCGGCATCACGTAGATCGCGGTCGGAATACCCGCCTCGGCGAGGGTGCGGATCGTCTCGAGTCGACGCTGAGGCGTCGGAGCGCCACGCTCCAGGATCCGGGCCAGGTCGCGGTTGAGCGTGGTGATGGTGATGTTGACCGTGACGGCGTTCCGTGACGCCAGGCGGCGCAGCAGATCGAGATCCCGCAGCACCAGAGGGCTCTTGGTGGTGATGGAGAGATCGAGATCGGGTTCCCGCTCGAGCACCTCGAGAACGGCGCGTGAGATCCCCCAGTGCTTTTCCGCCGGCTGGTAGGGGTCGGTCGCGGTGCCCATGGCGACCGGACGTCCCCGGAGGGTGTCGCCGCGGAGGGAACGACGCAGCGCCTCGGCCGCCTCGAGCTTCACGTAGATCCGCCGCGCGAACAGACTGGTGTCCTCGTGTCCGAGGAATTCGTGGGTGTAGCGGGCATAGCAGTACCCGCAGTCGAACTCGCACCCCCGGTACGGATTGATCGTCCAGAAGAAGGGAAGCGCCCGGTTCGCGTTTCGGTTGAGCAGAGTGCGAACCACGATCGGGCGAAACTCCGCCTCACCCTGGGCGCGGAGCGGCTCGGTGGAGTCGTCGATCAAGGGAACGCGGACGGCGCCCAGGGGGATCCGCGACGGGGTTGGGGCGTCGGGGAGGAGACTCGGCTCCGGGCTCGGGAGTGAGGAGTGCATACCGAACGATTGTATGCATTCCTGCTCCGGGGTCAAGCCTCGTTTTGAAGGGCACGAGCCCGGCGGCTCCCGGTCATGCAAGGGCCGAACCTGGAACTCAAGCGAAACCGGAGTGCGCCGGCGGGTTCCAGGTTTGTGTCGTAACTAATTTTGGGACAATCGGTTATGTAGAAAATCAACTCCGTCCGGACAGAGTTGGGGGAGGCTGGCCCCCGGACGGTCACTCCGTGGAGGGATCGGCGGGGATCTCGGGTGGAACGATGCGCGTCCCCTGCAACTCCTGCGCGCGGCGGATCCGCTCCAGGTGGGAGGCCCAGAGTTTCGGTTCTCGACCCTGGTCGGTGGGGCGATAGAACCGCTCGAGATCGAAGCCATCGGGCAGGTAGGCCTCGTCGACCCACCGGCCTGGGAAATCGTGGGGGTAGCGGTAGGCGCGGCCGTAGCCGAGGTCGTTCATCAAGCGGGTGGGGGCGTTTCGCAGATGGAGCGGAACCGGGCGGGACCCGGCTCGCTGGGCTGCCTCGGCCGCGCGGGCGTAGGCGAGTTCGATCGCGTTGCTCTTTGGGGCGAGGGCGAGATAGACCGTCGCCTGCGCGAGCGCCAGGCTCCCCTCGGGGATGCCGAGGAAGTGCACCGCGTCCTTCGCGGCGTTGGCGATCACCAGCGCCCCGGGGTCGGCGAGCCCGACATCCTCGGAGGCCATGCGGACGATCCGCCGGGCGACGTAGAGTGGATCCTCACCGGCTTCGATCAGGCGGGCCAACCAGTAGAGCGCGGCATCGGGATCGCTGCCTCGGACGCTCTTGTGCAATGCCGAGATCAGATTGTAGTGCTCCTCCCCGGCGCGATCGGCCCGGAGGAATAGCTTCCCCTTCAGGCGGCGCATCGCCTCGATGTCGACCACGCGCCGTCCGTCCGCCTCGGGGGGGCAGACCTGGGCCAACGATTCGAGCGTGTTGAGGAGCTGCCGGGCGTCCCCGTCCGAGATGCCGAGCAGGAGCGTCATGGCGTCGGGATCGATGGCCAGTTGGTGTCTGCCGAGGCCGCGTTCCGGATCGGAGATGGCGCGTTCGGCGAGAAGGCGGAGTGCCTCGGGTTCGAGTCCGCGGAGCACGAACACCTGGGCGCGCGAGAGCAGGGCGGGATTGACCTCGAACGAGGGGTTCTCGGTGGTGGCCCCGACGAGCACGATGGTGCCGTCCTCCACATGGGGCAACAATGCGTCCTGTTGCGATTTGTTGAAGCGGTGGACTTCGTCCAGAAAGAGCAGGGTGCCGCGGCCGGTGGTGCGCCGGATCGACCGCGCGCGCTCCGCGAGTTCGCGGATATCCTTCACCCCCGCGAGCACGGCGGAGAGGGCGACGAACTCGAGCTGGGTCGCCTCGCCGAGCACGCGCGCGAGGGTGGTCTTGCCGGTGCCGGGGGGGCCCCACAGGATCATCGAGGGGAGTGCGCCGGCTTCGAGCGCACGCCGGAGCGGTGCCCCGGTTCCGGTCAGGTGCGGCTGACCGACCACCTCGTCGAGCGTGCGCGGTCGCATCCGCTCGGCCAGCGGACGGGGGGCAGACACCTCGGCCGAAGGGCGGGGGTCGAACGGAAGCTCCCCCTCGGCCGGTTTGAAACGATCCCCTTTGCTCACCGCGTTCTGCTCCTCCTGGGCGCCCTGTGCGTGCGGCCGCCCGCACGCCTCGAGGCGCACCCGCGCACCTGCGAACCTGCGCCCAGGGAGAGTAGCCGGACCAGCCCGGGAGAGCAGCAGAAGAGTCGCGACTGCTCCCCGCTTCGCGTCGCGGAATGCAGTATCCTCCGCTCCCATCCGGGTGGATGGGCAGTGCAAAGAGGAGGACGAAGTGCAGACGATCGCGGAAGTGGTGGCGGCATTCCCCAATCTCAAATGGCGAGTCGATGCGGACGCGGAGGGGCGGGGCACGGCGTACGCGGTTCTGGGCGGGAACCGGGCGTCGGGCGAGATCTACGTCTTTGCCGTGATCGCGGATGCGACCGCGCCGCGGCATCTCCATCGTGGGGGGGCGGACTACGGCGAGAAGATCGGGACCTTCGTCGGCGCGCTGCATGACTTCGACGACGCGGGGAACCCGGTCGTGATCGGGCCGAGTGACGTGCTCTACCACGGACCGGACACGGTGCATGCACCCCGGGCGACATTCTGGTTCGGCTACTACCACCAGCCGCGCGGTTCCGAGTTGATCCTGGATCCGGTGGCGCGGGAGCCGCAGGCCTGAGCGACACGACCCGGATCGTCCTCCTTTCCGTCGCGGAAGTCTTCGGACTGATCGCGTTTGCCTACTGGTACAGCCGGAAGGCGCGGCGCGATCTCTCGGCGCTGCTCGAGCTGGTGACCAACGTCTTCCTCCCTTGCCTCATCTTCACCGCGATCATCGAAGCGAGGATCGCCGGGAGTGAGGTGCTCGACCTGGTGTTCGGCACCCTGATCCAGATCGGCTGCGGGTTCGGGCTTGGCTACCTCGGGCTGCGGCTCATGGGGCTACAGGCGAAGCGGGAACTGCTGCTGCCGATCGCGTTCGTCAATTCATCTAACCTTCCCTTTCCCCTGGTGCTGGCCAACTTCGGCCCGGACGGACTCGCGCGCGCGGTGCTCTGCTACCTGACCACCAGCGTGCTGCTCTTTTCCGTGGGGAACATGGTGCTGAACGGTGCGGCGCGATGGGGAGAGACGATCAAGGAGCCGACGATCTGGGCCGCGGCGCTTGCGGCCGTGCTGCGGGCCCTGGAGATCGAGCCGCCGGATGCCGTTCTCCGCCCGGTGCGTTTGGCCTCGACCGCCGCGGTGCCTTGCATGCTTTTCGTCTTTGGCGACACCTTGGCGCGTACCCAGCTCCTGGCGACCCGGGAGGCGATCACGACGACCGCCCTGCGCTACCTGACCGGAGCGGCCGCCCTCGGAATCAGCCTGACATTTCTCCGTCCGGATGGCATGGTACGCAGCATTCTCATTCTCTACGCGCTGCTCCCCTCGGCGGTGGCGAGTGTGATCCTGGCGCGGCGGGCGAACCGGGATGGCGCGGCTCTGGCGGCCGCGATCCTGCTGGCGACCCTGGTCAGCATCGGACTCCTGCCGTACCTGCTGGCCCGTTTGCATTGACCGCGTCGTCGCTGGCGCCGGCGACGGCGCCTGCGACAGCGCGGGCCAGCGCGGCGCGGCCCGGCGCAGCCCGGCGCAGCGAAGATCGTTTTGCGGTCCGCGCCTGGCGTGGCCGATTGGACTGCAGGTCAACTTGCCGTGAACCCAACCCCGCGCGCGTACGTATGTGCGCCGGACCGCCGAGAGGGGAGACGATGGACTATCCGCTGAATCGTGAATGGGCGCTGGCAATTCTGAGCGGGGTGGCACTGGCCGCCGCGTGTGGAATTCGTGCGTTCCTACCGCTGCTCGCCCTGAGCATCGCGGCGAAGCTGCACTGGCTCGCGCTCAAGCCGGAGCTGGCCTGGATCGGCCAGGATCCGGCCCTCTGGAGCTTCGCCATCGCCACCGTGATCGAGGTGATGGGCGACAAACTGCCGACGGTCGATCACGCGCTCGACGCCGTCGGAACGGTGCTCCGTCCGGCGGCCGCGGCGCTCGCGGCCTACGCGCTCTTCGTCGATCTGCCGACCCCGTGGTCACAGATCTTCGCCATCGTGCTGGGCGGCGCCGCGCTGGGCCTCCATCTGGGGAAGGCCGGGCTCCGAATCGGATCGACCGGTACGACCGGCGGGCTGGGGAACCCGATCCTCTCGATCCTCGAGGATCTCTTCTCCGTCGGGATGATCATCGTGGGGTTCTTCCTGCCGGTCCTGCTCATCGTGGCGATCGTGATCTTCTTCGTGATCCGGGCGCGACGCTCCGGATCTCGCGCCGAGCTCCCTTCGGACCCATCGCGATAGGGCCGAACGGTTGCGATCGGCTCGCACGGTGCAACCGGGCTGGACTGCTCGAAGTCGACGCGGGGATCGGTCGTCACCCGATCCGAAACACTCAGCGCTCGCGTCCCAACCGGGCTCGCATCGCCGAACCGCTGGAATCGAAGCGGAGCGCGTTCGCACCGGAGCGCAGCCAGAGGAGCAACGCGGCGAGCGCCGCCCAACCAAGCTGACCGGCGAGCAGCGCGATCGGCCCGCCCGGCGCGCAGAGGAGCACCACGCCGACGCCGAACGCACAGAGGATCAGGGAGGCGAAGACGGCGATCGGGCCGCCGATCTGGGTCAGATTGTCCCAGTGGAAGAACTCGCGCGGGCTGGGAAAGCGCAGCGCGAGCTCGTTGCCGGCCAGGCAGAGCCAGAGATGCAGCCCGAGTGCGCCGGCCAGCAGCGCCCCTGCCTCGATCGGGTGGCCGCGGAGTGCGACCGCCGCCGCGAGCAGGAAGGCTTGAACGAGAAGGACCAGCCCGGCCGCACTGTTCTTCGCCCGGATGACATCGGCGCCCGAGATCGGCAGCAGGCGGTAGCGGTCCACCCCGCGCTGATCGAGCCCGAAGCTGTTGGTCCAGATCGCCAGCTCGGAGACCGCGAAGACCGGGAGCGCAAGGAGCGGAATCCAGAGATAGACCTGGTCGGTGCGGGAGAACAGCAGCGTGGCGCCGATCGCGAGACCGAAGGTGATCTGGGTATCGAGGTTCCGCGTGAGGTACGCGAGTTCGCGCGCGAGCAGCGCGCCGTGGGGAGCGCCGATCCAGCGGGTCAGCCGCTCGCCGAAGCGGAAGCGGAGGCGATCGCGTCCGACGCTGTCCGCTTCGAGCAGCGCGGTGCGGAGGCGCCAGGTTCCGATTCGAACGCAGAAGAAGGCGAGAAACGCGAGCAGGGCGAGCGCAGTCAGCGCCCGCTTGCCGGTCCAGGCCGCGACCGTCCAGCCGGCCGGAGTGTAGCCGAGGACGGAGAGCAGACGATCACCGACCTCGGTCTCCTGGCGGAACCCGCGGATCAGGAACGTCAGGAGCAAGAGCGGGGCGATGGCCGAGGCGAGGGCCGAGATCTCGAGTTGCCGCCGCGATGACGAACCTGCCGCGATGAAGATGCCGATCAACCAGGCGATCAGCACCGCGTCGAGGACGAACAGCAGCGTGCCGGCCACCCCCGACGGGCCGAAGGGGAAGGAGACCGGTAGTAGAGAGAAGACCGTAGCAACGAACATCACCCAGTAGACCGGGTGGACGAAGGCGCTGGCGGCCGCGATGCCGGAAAGGGTCGACGTTTCGATCGGCAGGTGACGCAGCTTGGCCGGCGGGAACACGCCGCGCCGAAGGGAGCTGATCGAGGTCACGAACGGCACCACCATCCAGAGGAGCAGGATCTCCCCCATGGCCAGCGTGGCCAAGCGGGTACCTCCGTCGAGATCGTCGGTGAGTTTGCGCGCCCCGGCGCTCAGCACCACCCAGATCCGGATCGCCGCGAACTGCCCGAAGAAGAGGGCGACGACGAGGTTCGCCCCCTGCCACGATCGCGCGCTCCGGATATCGCGCCGGAAGGCGCGCCAGAGGTACGGAAGGAAGATCCCTACAGGAGCCAATCGAGATTGGCCTCCGACTCGGTCGTACCGCCGGTGGCTTCGAGGAAGAGCGCCTCGAGCGCGTCGGTCTCCTCCCACTCGGCCCGCTTCAAGGTGCGGGCGAGGCGCCCCTCGCTCAGGATCGCGGCGTGGTCGGCGAGGCGCGAGACGATCTCCAGAATGTGCGAGGTGAGGAACACGGTGACCCCGCGCTGCACCAGCCGCTGGAGCAGCGAGCGAAGATGGCGCGCGCTGATCGGATCGATCGCCTCGAACGGCTCGTCGAGAAAGAGGAGTTCGGGCCGGTGGAGCAGGGCGAGCGAGAGCGCGAGCTTCTTCCGCATGCCGGTCGAGGCCTCTCCGGCCAGCGTCTCGCGCTCGCGCTCGAGATCGAGCAGCTCGAGCAGGCTGGCGCCGCGCCGCGCCACCTCCGCTTCGTCGAGTCCGTGCACCTGACCGACCAGCGTCACATGTTCCCAGAGAGTGAGTCGATCGAAGAGGGCGAGGTCGTCGGGCACGACGCCGATCGCGCGTTTCACCTCGAAGTCGTGGCGCGCGACCGAGCGGCCGAGGACGGTTGCGTCCCCCTCCGTTGGCTCGAGCAGCCCGGTCAGCATGCGGAAGGTGGTCGTCTTGCCCGCCCCGTTCGGCCCCAGGAGGGCGAAGAACGACCCGCGGGGTACGTCGAAAGTCAACGCCTCGACCGCGGTCTTCGGTCCGAAGCGGCGGGTGAGTCCACGCACGGCGATCGCGGCGTCGTCGTTGGCCGGCGGCGGAGTCGAGGCTGCCTTTGGCGTGGACGTGGACGCAGACGCAGACGCAGACGCAGACGCGGAGGCGGGTTTGCTCACCGATCCCTCCCCGTGGGGCAGGGGTTCGGATCGCAACTAGTGAGTGGTCCCTGCCAGCTCCCGGTACACTCCGACGCGAGCACGCGCGTGCAGAGGCCGCCCGGAGCGCAGCACGCGCCGAGTTGCGGGCAGGGGTTCGGTTCGCAGACCGTGCCGTCGCCCTGATAGACGCCGTCGGCCGCGGCACAGTTGGCCGGGACGAGCACCGAGCAGCTACTCATGTCGATGCAGCAGGCGCCGGACACGATCGGGCAGGGGTTCGGCGCGCAGTTGGTGAAGTCTCCCTGGTACTCTCCCTTGCACTCCGGCTCGCTCGCGAGGATGCAGGTCCCATCCGGGGCACAACAGGCACCGGAGCCGAGGGGACATGGATTCGGATCGCAGGTGGTCGCGTCCCCCTGGTAGTTGCCATCGCAGGCCGCGCGCGTGCTCACCACACAGGTCCCGCCGCTGAAGCAGCAGGCTCCCTGCGGTTGTGGGCAGGGATTCGGATCGCAGGTGGTGGCGTCTCCCTGGTAGACGCCGTTCGACTCCGCGCAGTTGGTTCCGGTCTGGATCTCGCACGTGCCGCCGGAGAAGCAGCAGGCGCCGCGGGCGACCTCGCAGGGGTTCGGATCGCAGGCCGAGTTCTCTCCCTGATAGACACCGTTGCAGGCGGCGCGGGTGGTCGGCGTGCACTCGCCGTTCAACGCGCAGCAGGCGCCGATCGCGGGGATGCAGGGGTTCGGCTCGCAGTCGCTGTAGTTTCCCTGGTAGCTGCCGATCGCTTCGGCGCACTGCGCTGCGGTCAGTACCTGGCAGGCGCCGACCTGGTCGGTGCAGCAGGCGCCGGTGGGAGGCGGGCAGGGATCGGGAGTGCACGAAGTACCGGTTCCCTGGTAGCTCCCGCCGCCGCTTCCGCAGCTACTCTCGGAGATGACGTCGCAGGCGCGCGTCGGGTAGCAGCAGGCACCGGTCGGGACCGGGCAGGGATTGGGCGCGCAGTCGGTCGCCACCCCCTGAAACACCCCGTCGGTGCAGTCGGCCGAGTTGGTCACGGTGCACGATCCGTCGAGCGCGCAGCAGGCTCCGGTGGTGGCGGTGCAGGGATTCGGATCGCACTCCACGTTGTCCCCGCGATAGGTGCCACCCGACTGGGCGCACGCGGTGGAGGTGACCACGGTGCAGATTCCGGCCAGGGAGCAGCAGGCCCCGGTGGCGGTGCCGCAGATGCCGCCGTCGCGTCCCAGGGTGAAGTTGGCCCCGCTCAGGTTGGTCGTACCGTGGGTGTTGATGGCGTTTGTGCCCGCCGCGCCGCCGCGCCCCGGCGGTGCGCCGCGGCCGCCATCGCCGCCGTTGGCGCAGTCCTCGAGGAACAGGTTGCCGGAGTTACCGAGCTCGCGCCCGGCTCCACCGAGGCCATCCTCGGCCTCGACCTCCCCGCCTGCTCCTCCATCTCCCCCGGGAAGAGCGGTCGTGCCGCAATCGTTCCAGCCGAGTCCGCCGCGTCCTCCCTCGATGAAAACCGTCCCGCCGTCTCCGCCCGGTGTGAGGATGGCGCCGTTGATGCCGGCCACCAACGATGCGCCACCTGCGCCACCCTGTGCGCGTGCCGCCCCGCCTGGCGCCGCATCGGGGAAGGCCTCGGCGCCGTTTCCGCCCCGTCCCGGCGTGGACAGCGCGGCACCGCCCGCGCCGCCGGCGGTGCCGCCCGCGCCGCTCTCGATGGTGATCGCTCCGGAGACCGCGAGTTCGCCATGCAGAAAACGTCCGCTGGCTCCGCCGTCTCCCCCGATCGCCTCTGCGCTTCCACCAGCTTGCGCGGCGTCGGTGTCGGCCGCCGCGCCGTCCGCTCCGACCGCGATCGCCGCCCCCCCTTCACCTCCGCTTCCTATCTCGAGGTGAAGTGCCTGGGTCACCGTGACTCCGTTTGCGGCCTCGAGCACCAGATCTCCTCCGGTCGCGCCGTTTCCCCCCTGGGCCAGTGCACTACCGGCCAGCGCTTCTCCCGGACGTCCGGCGGCCTCTGCCCGGCCGCCGTTCCCGCCGGCACCGCTGGTCCAATCGCCTGCCTCGATGGCGATCCGGTCGGAGGCGCGGAGGCGGATGCGTCCTCCGGATGCCCCACTGCCGGCCGCCGATTCGGCCGAAGGGGTCCCCTGCAGGTCGGTGGCGAGTCCGTCGCCGCCGCTCTGCGCCTGCAAGGTCGACGCCCCGGTGCACTGGATCGCGCCGGTGCAATCGATTTCGATCGACCCACCCGCCGCGCCGTCTGGTGTCCCGCCCTCTCCGGGGGCCGCGACCGCCGGCAGGATGTTGATCGATGCCGCGGCCAGGGTCACGCCTCCGAGCGCCTCACCCCAGGCGCGTGCCGGCGAGTCGTCCCGGATCGAGTCCCTGCCGCGCGAATCGCCGCCGCGCGAATCGCCGCCGCGCGAATCGCTGCCGCGCGAATCGCTGCCGCGCGAATCGCTGCCGCGGGAATCACTGCCGCGCGAATCGCGGCGGCGTGGATCTCCGCGAAGCGGGGTGGTCGGGAGTGAGGTGGTGCGAAAGAGGCCGGCAGTCAAGGTCGAGTCGTTCTGAATCCGGATCGAGCCGCTCGAACTGAGTGAGCCCCCGGCCACGGTCACGCCGCGATGACCGAGGATCAGGATGCCGGCGGCGGAACGAGGCGCCAGGCGGCCGGTTTCGGCGTTCCGGATCGCGCCCGAGACCGTGACCGTGCTGTCGCCGTGGAGCGTCAAGGCCGCGCTCGGAGGGCCTACGATCGAGCCGTTGACCAGCACCCGTCCGCGCGCGCGGAGGATCAGGTCGTCGGAAGCGGTGACCGTCACCCCGGCCGGAACGGTCACGCGATCGAAGACCCAGCGACCGACCAGCGTGGTGTCCGCGGTCGGGGAGAAGTTCGAGCGCGGAGGGGTGGGTGTGGGCTGGACCGTGTCGTCCCCGCATCCGGATCCGAGCCAGGCGGCGAGCGCTGGGGCGCCGAACAGAACGAAGAACCGAGCAGGAAGCAGACAATCGCGTCTCATTTGGCACCCTCCGGAGGCTCCGACCGAATCGGCGCAGGATCGCCGCGGCCCGGACCGACTCTAGAACAGCCCGGGCCGGACGAGAACCTCCGATTGATGCAGACGGGTTTTGACACTGCCCCCCCGCATCGCGAAAATCCCCGGCATGAACAACCAATACTTCCGCTTTCCCACGATCGCCGGCGACACCATCGTGTTCGTCAGCGAGGATGATCTCTGGAGTGTGTCGGCATCGGGCGGCATCGCGCGCCGTCTGACCGACAACCTCGGACTCTGCGCGCGTCCCGTGCTCTCGCGGGATGGCAAGTGGCTCGCCTGGACCGGTACCGAAGAGGGACACGGCGAGGTCTACGTCATGCCGGCATCGGGAGGCACCGCGCGCCGCCTCACCTGGCTCGGCTGCGACGTCCTGACCCTGCGCTTCACTACCGACAACCGCGGGATCGAGTTTGCCTCGAACGTGGGGCAGCCGTTCCTCAAGCCGATGCGCCTCTACACGGTCGATCGCGACGGGGGACCGGTGCAGCAAACTCCGGTCGGCCCCGCCGAGGCGATCGCGCGCGGACCGCGCAACGCCTGCGTGATCGGTCGAGCGATGGGGGACCCGGCCCGCTGGAAACGTTACAAGGGGGGCACGGCCGGGGACCTCTGGATCGACCGCAAGGGGGATGGCGAGTTCCAACGCCTGATCCAGCTCGAGGGCAACCTCGCCTCACCGATGTGGCTGGGGGATCGCATCTGGTTCGTGAGCGATCACGAAGGGGTCGGCAACATCTACTCGTGTCTGCCGGACGGAAGCGGCCTCCGCCGGGAAACGAAGCACGACGACTTCTACGCGCGCTTCCCCCAGACCGACGGACGCCGGATCGTCTACCAGTGCGGCGCCGATCTCTGGATCCTCGACCCGAAGACCCGCCGCGCGAAGAAACTCGCGATCGACTGCGGCTCCCCGCGGGCGCAGTTGCAGCGGAAGTTCGTGCCGGCCGACGCGCACCTGGAGCATGCGACGGTGCACCCCGCGTCCCACTCCGTTCTGGTCACCGCTCGGGGCAAGAGCTTCGCCCTGGGATTCTGGGAGGGACCGGTCCGGCGCATCGGCGACGCGGACAACGCGCGCTATCGCTTCACCCGCTGGTTGCGCGACGGCGAGGGCTGCCTGACCGTGACCGACGCCCACGGGGATGAGGCGATCGAGATCCATCGGCCGGGGAAGGCGCTGCAGTTGGTGACCAAGGGGCAGGATCTGGGCCGGATTCTCGATCTGGCACTTTCCCCCACCGGGGACGAGGTCGCCTTCACCAACCATCGTTTCGAGCTGTTCCATCTCGACCTCGGCAAGGGAAAGCTCCGTCGTCTCGATCAGTCGCGCTTCGAGCGGATCGGCGGGTTTTCCTGGTCGGCCGACGGTCGCTGGATCGCCTACGGCTGTCCGACCTCGGAATCGACCTCGCAGATCCGGATCGTCGACGTGAAGTCCGGCAAGGTGCAGGAGGCGACGCGTCCTGATTTCCGGGACTACTCGCCCTCCTTCGACCCGGAGGGGAAGTACCTCTACTTCCTGTCGTACCGGGTGCTCGATCCGGTCTACGACGCGCTCTACTTCGACCTCGGCTTCCCGCGCGGGACGCGTCCCTATCTGCTGACCTTGCGGGCGGAGGTGACGAATCCGTTCGTGCTGCAGCCGAAGCCGTTCGTCGATCAACAGCGGCGGGCGGGGGATCAGGCGAAGCCGACGGGCGACGCCAAGGCGGCGAAGGAGCAGAAGGATCCGCGCAAGTTCGAGATCGACTTCGAGGGACTGTCGGGTCGGATCGTGGCCTTCCCGGTGGCCGAAGGGAAGTACGATCAGATCGTGGCCCTGCGAGGAAAGGTTCTCTATACCAATTTCCCGGTCGAGGGGAGCCTGGGGACCAACTGGTCCTCCGGCGGGGAACCTCCGGCCAAGGGAACGCTCGAGCTCTGGGACTTCACCAAGAATCAGTCCGAGACCTGGATGAACGGAATCACCGACGTGACCGTGGCGCCCGACTTGCGCACGCTGCTGGTGCGGGTGGGGAACCGGTTGCGGGTGGTCAACACCGAGGACAAACCGAAGGAGAATGCCACCGGAACCACGCGCGAGTCCGGCTGGCTCGATCTGTCCCGCATCCGCCTCGCCGTGGTGCCGGTCGCGGAGTGGGAGCAGATGTTCCGCGAGACCTGGCGCCTGCAGCGTGATCACTTCTGGCGTGCGGATATGTCCGGCGTGAACTGGGACAAGGTGTACAAGCAGTACCGCCCGCTCCTCGAGCGCGTCGGCGCACGGAGCGAGCTCTCGGATCTCATCTGGGAGGTGCAGGGGGAACTCGGAACCTCGCACTGCTACGAGATGGGTGGGGACTACCGCGGCTGGCCGCACTATCGCCAAGGATTCCTCGGCGCGGATCTCGAGTGCGGCAAGGACGGGAAGTGGCGCATCACCCACGTAGTGAGGGGTGATTCCTGGGATCCCGATCGGGACTCCCCGCTGGCTCGTCCGGGGGTCAACGCCAAGGCGGGCGAGGCGATCGTGGCGGTGGATGGCGTGGCGGTCGGGGACCGCTCCCCTGCGGCGTTGCTGGTGCACCGGGCCGGACAGGAGGTGGCGCTCGACCTCGAGGACGCCAAGGGGAAGCGACGCACGGTCGTGGTCCGCGCGCTGAAGGAGGAGTTCTCGCTCCGCTACCGCGCCTGGGTCGAGGGAAACCGGGAGTGGGTGCATACCCACTCGAAGGGCCAGGTCGGCTACGTGCATGTTCCCAACATGGGACCGATCGGCTACTCCGAGTTTCACCGGTATTACCTGGCGGAGGTGAGCTGTCCCGCGTTGCTCATCGATGTGCGCAACAACGGCGGCGGGCATGTTTCGCAGCTCCTGCTCGAGAAGCTGGCCCGGCGTCGCCTCGGCTACGATCTCCAGCGGTGGGGGCAACCGCTCTCCTACCCGATGCACGCTCCAGCCGGTCCGCTCGTGGCTCTGACCAATGAGTATGCCGGTTCCGACGGAGACATCTTCAGCCACTGCTTCAAGCTGATGAAGCTCGGTCCGCTGATGGGCAAACGCACCTGGGGCGGCGTGGTCGGGATCTGGCCGCGCCATCCGCTGGTCGATGGAACGGTCACGACCCAGCCGGAGTTCTCGTTCTGGTTCCACGACGTCGGCTATGGCGTGGAGAACTACGGCACCGACCCCGACATCGAGGTCGAGAACCGGCCGCAGGACGTCGTGGCCGGGCGCGACGCGCAGCTCGAGCGGGCAACCGCGGAGCTGCTGCGGATGCTGAAGGAGAACCCGGTCGCGCTACCGGAGTTCGACCGCAAGAAGAAGCGGAAGTAACGATCCAACGGCTCCCGACCCGCGTGCCGGGTCGGGAGCGCTACACCTGCACGCCATTCGACCTGACGGAGCGGAACGCCGGGTCGGTGATCAGTGCAAGAGGAGAACGGTTCGAGTGACGCGCTGTTCGCCTCGTTCCGCCCGCAGGAAATAGACTCCGTTCGAGACTTGCCCCTCCGCGCGCGAGCCGCTCCAGCGCGCCACCGCGTCGCCGCCGGGCCCCGAGGTTGTCGGCAGCACGGCGATCCGCCTTCCTCCGAGGTCGAAGAGGGAGAGGACGACATGGCCTACTCCGCCACCTTCGACCACGATCGGCGCGCCTGGACGGAGCGGATTCGGTGCACGCAGGACGAGCCGGTCGAGAGCGGCAGCGTCCTCGACGGCTGTGCTCACCCCGCACCCGACGTCATGGGCACCGATTCGACCGCAGACCGGCTGCTCGGTCGGCGCACAGGGGGAGTCGGCCATGAGCGTGTAATCCCCGAAGGTCGGATTGCAGAATCGCGGGTCTTCCGAGAGGTTGCCTTCGGAGCCGGTGGGGTCCGGCAGGCCGACCCAGTTCCCGCCGAGGTTCCCCCAGACGTCATTGCAGGAGGCAAAGACCGCGCTCGCTCCCGCGAGCTTCGTGACTCCGACCTGATTGCCGCAGAGGATGTTCCGTGCCAGGTCGACGTAGGCGTTCGAGCCGCCGACCAGGATGGCACTCCCCGTGCAGTCCACGATGGTGTTCTCCGACGCCGAACCGGAGGAGCCCGAGTGAGCGGTGATGCCGACCGTTCCCCCCACGATCAGGTTCCTGCTGATCGACCATCCCATGCCATCGCGTACCACGATTCCGCGCGCGTTCTGGAGCTGGTTCTCCTGGACCGTGGCGTTGAAGTAAGGGGCGATGGTCAGCGTCCCTGCCTCCTCCAGGCGGTTCCGGACGATCACGAGGTCGTCCCCGTCCACCAGCGCTGCCGCGCCCGTCCCCAGGAAGCTGGACTCCCGAAGCGCGACATAGTCGCTGGCGGACACGAAGAGCGAACATGCTTCGAAGGTCGAATGCGCCACCTCCGCGTGTTGCTCGCACAGGGCCGACACCAGTCCCCCCGAAGCGTGCACTCCGTCGACCAACAAGCCCACGTTCGCGCCGTCGTAGCGCAAGTCCGCTCCCGCTTCGACCGATGAGCCGCGAAGCGCGAGCTGGTCGTTGTTCGGGTAGCCCGTGCCGTTCGCGGTGAGTGGGGATTGGAAGTCGCACTGTTCGAGCGCAATCCAGCCCACGATCTCGGTCACGCTGACCGCGTTCGTCATGGACACGCCGCGCACCAGGACTCGCTCGCCTGGAGGGGCCGTGCCACCGAGCCAGGTCAGGGAATGAAGGATCGGCGGCTCCGGTGCACCCAGACCCAGGAGATGGAGCCACTTTCCGCGAACGGTCAGGGGATCGGGATACACCCCGGGCAAGATCGACAGCGTGTCCCCGTCCGCGGCCGCATCCAATCCCGATTGCAGGGTCGGAAAGTCGCCGCTGCCTCCCGGATCGATGACATACCCGATTCTCGGGGTTGGATCGTCCAGCCAGCGCGCGATCCGAGACGATGGCTTTGCTCCCGCCGCGGTGAAAACCCCACCCACGTAGAGTGCGTCATCCTCCTGTCGAAGGGCTGCCACGGTCCCGTCCAGCCCCGTCCCCAAGGAGGACCAGGTGCCTCCATCCCACCGCGCAATCCGGCTCGCCGATCCACCGCCGGCCACGGAGAACTTCCCGGCGACGATCAGGTTCTTGCGGTAAGGGGCGAGAGCGAACACCTCCTCATTCACCCCGGACCCAAGCGAGCTCCAGGTCGTGCCGTCGAAGCGCGCCACGTTGAGGGCCGCGGCGCTCCCCGCGGTCGTGAACCGGCCCGCGGCGATCAGGTCCCCCTGGTGAACGGCGAGCGATCGCACGCGACCATTCGTGCCTCCGCCCAGGGCCTCCCATGTCGTCCCGTTCCGTACAGCGACGTTCGGCGCACCGACTCCGTCCACGGCGTCGAAGATTCCGCCTGCGATCAGCAGGCCGTCCCACACCGCCAGGGCCTCGATCCGGTCATCGAATGCGCCGAGTGAGGTCCAGTTCGCGCCGTCCCAGCGCGCGATCCGACCGGTGGCCACCGGACCGGCGTGGGTGAACGCCCCCGCGGCGACGAGCGTACCTTCGTAGACCACCAGCGCCTTGACGTAGCCGTCGAAGCCGGTGCCGACCTGCTCCCAGACGGGCCCGGTCCACCGAGCCACATAGTTCACCGGGGTGGTCCCGCTGTGGGTGAAGTAGCCACCCGCGTAGAGGGTTCCGTCGTGCAGCACGAACGCGAGCGGTGCGGCGTCGAAGCCCTGGCCGAATGTCGACCAGTTTGAACCGCTCCATCGAGCCACCCGCAGGGCCGGGGCGAATCCCGCGGAGGAGAAGTCTCCTCCCGCGATCAGGTCGGTGCCGAAGGAGCCGAGAGCAGTGACCTGTGCGAACGAGGGGTCGCTCACCCCTTGTCCGCTGGGTGGAGCGGCGAATCCTCCCCACCAGTTGTCGTCCGGGGTCGCCTGGGCGGCCAGAGGGGTCAGCGTGAAGGATGCGACCAGGACCAACGCGACGCGCGGAACTCGTGGCAAGGGGCGGTGGGCAGATCGCTGCAGCATCATCGGTCACTCGCTTCTGCGTGAGGCACTCACGGTCCGAGGGGGTGCGGCAGCGCGCCCGGAGGACCGGAACTTCCAGGAACGGCACGATGATACTCCCGATCCGAGGGAGCGTGGGTCATGATACTCTCCGCCCGCCGCGCTATCACCACCGGCCCGCGCAAGGGGAGATCGACCATGTTCGTTCGTTCTTCGGGGATTATTGCCGCCGACTCAGCGCGGATGAGTGTCACGCGCCTGGGCACGTTTCTCTGGGGCCTCCTCCTGTGGGGCTCCGCCGTGCAGCCGTTCACTGTCGCGACCGCGTCCGCGGTGGAGCCGCAGTTCCTCCGTCGTCCTGACATTCACGGTGACCAGATCGTCTTCACGAGTGAGGGGGATCTCTGGCTCGGTTCGATCGCTTCCCGGACCGCCGCGCGCATCACGTCGGCCGATGGGGTCGAGGGGTCGGCGCACTTCTCACCCGATGGCGCTTCGATCGCCTTTAGCGCGCAGTACGACGGGGGACTCGATGTCTACGTGATGGCGGTAAGTGGAGGGGCGCCGCGTCGTTTGACCTGGGATCCCTACGGGGTGGTGGTCCAGGGCTGGACCGCGGACGGAAGTGAGATCCTCTATCGCTCGCAGCGTCAGGATCCGGGCCGCAGAAGCGCCCTCTGGGCGGTCCCGGCCGCGGGCGGCGGCGCCCGGATGTTGCCGATCCCGTACGTCGAATTCGCCGCGATGCACGCGGATGGCGCGCGCGTGGCCTATGTGCCGATCAGCGCGGAGTGGCAGCACTGGAAGCGGTACCGCGGCGGACTGGCCGACGACATCTGGCTGGCGGATATCGCGACCGGAGCCTTCCGACGGCTGACGGACGACCCGGGGATCGATACCGAGCCGGTCTGGGTGGGTGACGCGATCTACTTCGTCTCCGAGCGCGACGGTCTGGCGAATCTCTACCGGCTCGATCCCGCGACGGGCGCAGCAACCGCGGTCACGCGGTACAGCGATCACGAGGTGCGCTACCCGGGTTCGGACGGGAACCGCGTGGTCTACGAGCTTGGCGACGGGATCGGTCTGTTCGATCCGAGCACCGGGCAGCAGGAGGACCTTGAACTGAACCTTCGCTCGGATCGCCTGCACACCCGGGTCGAGCGCGTCTCGGCGATGCAGACCCTCTTCGCCACGGCGATCGGTCCCTCGGGGAAGCGGCTGTTGTTCTCCGCGCGGGGTCAGATCCTGAGCGCGCCGATCGAACATGGCGATGTCCGGGTGGTCGCGGCGCAACCGGCAAGCCGCTGTCAGTATCCGGCCTGGTCACACGATGGGAAGTCGATCGCCTTCGTTTCCGATCAGTCGGGTGAGGAGCAGATCTGGATCGCCCCGGCGACCGGAGGAGAGGCGAGGATGCTGACCCGGGACCACATCGGCCCTCTGGGGCCACTGGTCTGGTCACCGGACGGGACGCGGATCGCCACCACCGACCGAGAGCTGCGCATCCTGCTCGTCGATGCGAAGTCGGGCCGGTTCACCGAGGTCGACCAGAGCCCGCAGGGCAGCTCTTACAATCTGGTCAACGAGTCGTATCGCTTCAGCCCGGACGGAAAGTGGCTGGCGTACGCTCATCTCGAGCCGAACTGGAACTGGATCATTCGGCTGTATGAAATCGCCACCGGCAAGCAGACCACGGTGACGAGTGCCGCCATGAGCTCCTATGCCCCATCCTTCGACCCCGAGGGGAAGTACCTCTACTTCCTGTCCGATCGTGTCTTTTCGGCGCGTTACTCCAGCGGCAACCACTACTTCGCCTACGACCGGCCGACCAAGCCGATCGCGATCGCGCTGGCCGCGGGCACGAAGTCGCCGTTCCTGGAGGAGAACGACCAGGAGGGGGCGGATGACCAGGCGGAGAAGAGCGGCGACGCCAAGGGGGACGAGAAGAAGGACGCCAAGGGATCCGGGAAGAAGAAGGGTTCCACTGCCCCGGACCTTCCCGAGGTGAAGGTCGACCTCGCGGGCATCTCCGATCGGGTGATCGACGTGCCGGTTCCGGCGGACGACTACCTCCGGATCGAACCGGTCGAGGGGCGCCTGCTGCTCCTCACCGCCGAGCCGGGTGAGGGTGACACGCCGCCTTCGCGCCGCCTCCATGCCTTCAGCCTGGAGAAGAAGAAGCAGTCGGTGGTCGTGGAGAAGCTGAGTGACTTTCAGATCACCGCGGACGGGAAGAAGCTCCTGATCCAGGACGATCAGAGTTTCACCGTCATGGATGCAGGGGCGGACGCGCTGCCGACCGACGAGGGGAAAGTCGACACCTCCGGCTGGATGGTGACCGTCGATCCGACCCTGGAGTGGAAGCAGATCTTCCACGAGGCGTGGCGCATCGGCCGAGACTTCTTCTATGACCCTGGGATGCACGGCGTCGACTGGCCGGCGGTGCGGGCGAAGTACGAGCGGTTCCTCCCTGGGGTGGCCGATCGCAGTGATCTCAACTTCGTCCTGGGGGAGATGATCGGAGAATTGAACTGCGGTCATGCCTACGTCTTTGGCGGCGACCTGCCGGATGCCCCGCATCAGCCGATGGGCTACCTCGGAGCTGATCTCACGGCGGTTGGCGGTGACACCCCGGCCTATCGCGTGACGAAGTTGTTCCCGGGGGATGGATTCGATCTCGCGGCCCGCTCGCCGCTGCTCACTCCGGGCATCGACATCAAGGTCGGTGATCACATCCTGGCGGTAAGTGGACACAGGGTCCGCGTGAATCAGGACCTGCAGCAGCTCTTGATCGGGACGGCGGGGCAGGCGATCACGCTCACGGTGAACGATCGGCCTTCGTTCGACGGGGCCCGTGAGGTCACGGTGACGCCGCTCTCGTCGGAGTATCAAGCCCGGTACTACGACTGGGTGGCGAGTCGCGTTCGCTACATCCGTGAGCAGGGGGGAGAGACTCTCGGCTACGTTCACATCCCGAACATGGGGATGGGAGGCCTGGGCGAGTTCGGGAAGCACTACTACCCGAATCTCAACCGCGACGGGATGATCTATGACGTGCGCTTCAACGGAGGCGGCTTCATCGACGCGATGATGCTGCTCCAGATGTCGGCCAAGCAGTACTCGTACTTCAAGCCCCGTTATGGCGCCTCCTGGTCGCGGCAGGACTGGGCCTTCCGCGGTCATAGCGTCGCGCTGGTGAACGACGCGAGCGGCTCCAACGCCGAGGAGTTCTGCGACGGATTCCAGCGGCTCGGGCTCGGGCCGGTGATCGGATCCCGAAGCTGGGGTGGCGAGGTCGGGAGCGGCGGCGGCTATCCCTTGGTGGATGGGGGCGCGCTCTTCATCCCGAACTACGGAGCCTGGGTCCCGGAAGGGAAGTGGATCATCGAAGGAAAGGGAGTCCAGCCCGACATCGTGGTCGAGGAGGATCCCGCCGCGCTCCTCGCCGGGCGTGATCCCCAGCTCGATCGGGCCATCGCCTACCTCAAGCAGCGCATGGCGGAGGCCCCGGTGACTCGCCCGTTGCCGCCGCCCTACCCGAACAAGGCGCACGGCGGATCGGATAAGGAGTAGCGGAGCGGCATCGTAGGCGACGAGTCGGCGCGGCTCGTCGCCTACAGATCGAACCAGCGGTTGATCTTGACCAGGAACACGTCCCTCGGCTGCTCGCCGAAGAGCGCGTCGAGATCCCGATCGACCGAGAAGCTCCCGTCCGGAGCGAAGCTCGACCGGTTCTGGGACCAGACCAGAAAGAGGCTCGAACCGGGCGAGTACTGCCAGCGGAGGACGAGGTTCGAGTTCCAATCGCGCACGTTGAAGTCGGGATCGCGGAACTGGTAGTCCGGGGTGCCGTCACCATCCTCGTCGACCCGGTAGCGACCGGTGTCGGGATCGCGCGTGGCGCGGTCCCCGAAGTCCTCGAAGCGGTCCTCATAGCGTTCCGCACGGGGGGCGGTGATCCGCCGGAAGTTTGAGAAGCTCCCGGCCGAGACGAAGGGTGCTCCGTAGTACTGCACGGTGAGATTCGGGGTGGCGCTGTAGTCGATGCGGAACGACACGTCGAACGTCTTCTGCTCCATTGCGCCGTAGAGGTACCGGATCTCGCCGTCCTTCCGCGCGCTGCCAATGAACTGCATTTCCGGCTCGTTGTGCGAATACCCCGGTCCGGCCGAGACATGAATCGCGTTGGTCGGGCGCCAGCCGATACCGCCCCCAATACCGCTGGAGCTCCCCGCCCCGTCGTCGCTGCGCGACATCTCGAAGCCGAGGTCGAAGGCCAGCGGCTTCCGCCCGTCCGATTCGAAGCCAAAGTCGGCCGAGATGCTGCCGGGCAGCCGCATCGACGGACCCCCGCGCAGTTCGTGCACGGAGATGCGTTCATTCTCCCTCGTAACCGATCCGTTGTAGCCCCAGTTGTTGCGGAACTGAGCACCGGTGTTGAGGTTCACCGCCTGGTAAGTGTTCTCCCCGCCGTACTCGAAGTCGAGCCACTGGTTCAGGTTGAGCTCCATGCTGCGAAAGACGAAGAAGGGATTCCGCCAAGCGTATCCCATCCAGGCGAACTGGTTGATCTCATCCGCGCTCCGCAGGTAGCCGATGTCGTTCAGCTCGAGTCCGGCCGAGCGCCAGGCCGAGCCGACCTGGAAGCGAAAGGCGCCGTTCGATTCGCCAATGCGCAGCGAGCCACCGTGCCCGTTGAGCGATGTCCGGGTGGTGTCGACCGACTGCCCCTGGTTGTCCGGGCGTTGGAAGTAGCGCGCCGGCGCTGTCTGCGTGGCCAGGATCGCCTCCTGATCGCCGCGCACCGAACTGCCGACCAGGTTGAGCGCGACATAGGCCCGGCGGTCCGCCAGGTAGTGGAAGAGGTCGATGCCCCCGGTGTACGCGGCCTCGTGGACGAACCGCAGCTCCCGATTCTCGATCTGCCGGTTCACCGCGGTCACCAGTCCACCGATGCGCGTGTTCCCTTTGCGTAGATCTCGCTGTAAGCGCCCGACGAAGTAGTTGGTCAGTGGCTCGACCCGCACGTCGCTCTTTCCGGACGGCGCCTCGATCTCGGCCAGCTCCTCCCCGGCGACGCTCTCCAGGACGCCGACCGACCACCCTCCGGCGGTCTTCCCGGTCAGCTTGATCGCCCCGAGGATCGAGGTCTCTCCCGGCTGATCGACAAAGCCCTCCTCGGGCGGCTCCGCCTGATAGTGAGGCGCCCGACCGAGTCGACGGGAGTAGAAGAGCCGGTCGGTGGTGTGGGTCCCGTATGCGATCGAGGGCGCGAGCCGGTACTCGAAGATGTTCTTCCCTTCGATGAAGAAGGGGCGCTTTTCTTCGAAGAAGGTCTCGAACGCGGTCAGGTTGACCTGGGACGGGTCCGCTTCCACCTGGCCGAAGTCCGGGTTGATGGTGAAGTCCGCCGTCAGATCGCTCGTCACCCCGAGCTTACCGTCCAATCCCACGGAGATCTGCGCATCGCTGCCGTCGGCGAACGGGTTGCCGCGCTCGCGGGGGAAGCGCTCCAGTTGTCCGACGGTGTAGGGCAGCAATTCGATCTGCCGCTGCGGGCGGATTCCACGGATGCCGAGCAGCTCGCCGAACTGGCTGACCCAACCATCCTGGT
Organism: Candidatus Eiseniibacteriota bacterium; assembly: GCA_016712505.1. Classification (GTDB taxonomy): domain Bacteria; phylum Eisenbacteria; class RBG-16-71-46; order CAIMUX01; family CAIMUX01; genus JADJQY01. Next base: position 784,681 of record JADJQY010000001.1, read on the forward strand.
CTTTCGGGATTTGCTGCCAGACCGAGCGCTCCTCCGCGCGGTAGATCCGTCGTTGTACCTGGATGCCCCAGATCTGTTCCTCCCGGTCCGCGTAGCGCAGCTGCCCGAGCGGAATCCGCGCCTCCGCGGTCCACCCGTGATCATCGATGCGTGATTTGAACTCCCAGATAGGATCCCAGTTGCCGTCCCAGTTGTCGCCGTCCTCCGAAACGAACTCGTCCCCCTGCGTGCCCGAGACGCTGGCGGTGAAGGAGAAGGCGGTGCGGTGATCGTGGAACGAGTCGATGTTGATCTCGACCCAGTCGCCGGGGAAGTCGTCGCGTCGACCCAGAATGTTCCCGATCCTCTGTGGCTCCGGATCGTGCGCGCGGTAGGCGATGTAGAGGTTGTCCATATCGTAGGTGATCTTGAATTCCGTCTGACCGATCGGTGCCGCGCCCTCGTCAGGCTCCCGCTGAACGAAGTTGCTCGCCCACTCCACTCCGTTCCAGGCACCATCGTCGAGCAGGCCGTCAATGTGAGGCCGCGTCTCGGTGCGGGCGGTGGTGTAGGTCCGATGCTCCACCGCAAGCGCCCGATGAGCGGAAACCGCGAGGACGACCAGAGCGGCCCCCACGGAGACCACGGTGCAGCCGCGGCGCATGGCAAAAAGGTCGACGAGGGTCATTCCGCAGGGTCCTCCGGGGTGCGAACGTGCGAACCTGTCCCGCATGGTTCAGTCTTGTATCGGTGCGCGGCGCAGCAGCATAGTTCGTCCGCGCCCTCCCCGACTACGGGGATTTCCGCACAGAGTTGCAATGCGGGGGAACTTTTTGCAGGTCGCTGGCCAGGCCTGCGACTGGAGGTGCGCGTGGACGATCTGGAGGTCGGTCGCTACTGGAACGAGTCCGCGGAGGCATGGACGGAGCTGGCTCGCGCGGGCTACGACGTCTATCGCGACTCCCTGAACACGCCGGCCTCTTTCGAGATGCTGCCCGACGTTCGTGGACTGCGTGGAATCGACATCGGCTGCGGCGATGGGCACAGCACTCGTCTGCTTGCCGAGGCCGGTGCGACCGTGGTCGGGATCGACATTGCCGAGCGCTTCGTCCGGCATGCGGAAGCGAGCGAGCGGGGCGACGCCAGAGGAATCGAGTATCGCGTGGCGAGCGCGGTGGAACTGTAGTTCATGCGGACGCTCAGCCAGTGGTTCCAGCTTCTGCTCATCCGGGTGCGGAAGGTCCAGCCGACCTCCTGATCGCGGTGTTGGATGGTGAGTGGCGCGGCGCCCTCCCTCCAGCGTGCTCGCGAGGCTGTCCGGGCGGAGGTCGGACTCGGTCTCGCCGGCGAGATTCGCAGTCTCAGCGAATATCCGATTGCGGCTCCCGTCATGCACAGTATACTATGCATTATGCGTAGCAGCATGGTCATGGTGACCAATGTAGATAGCACGCGGAGGCCACTGTCATGAACACACAAACCCGCCGGAACAACCCCGGGGTCGCCGTCTTCCTCGGGACGCTATGGTTCATCGCGTACTTCGGTGCGCGCGCGTTGCTCGAGCGCCCCCTGATCTCCAGCCTCGCTGTGCGCTATCTCATCGCCATGCTGCCGGTCGTGCTGGCCGGGCTCACGATCCTCGCGGTGGCGCGGCTGGTGCGCCGGCTGGACGAGATGCAGCTCCGGATCCAGGTCATCGCCTTGAGCACCGGATTCCTGCTCACCGCACTTCTACTCATGGCGCTCGCGCTGGCGCAGTATGCGGAGCCTTCGCGCTTCGCCACCATTCGCCTGACCGAGGTGTGGGTCGCCATCCCGGCGATCTACTTCATCGGCGTCGCCACTGCCCGTCGGCGCTTCGAATGAGGACGCGCCTCAAGGTGCTCCGGGCGGAGAGAGACCTCACCCAGGCCGAGCTGGCCGACAAGCTCTCCTTCTCGCGCAACACCATCAACTCGATCGAGACCGGTCGCTTCGTGCCCTCGGTGGTGACGGCACTCCGCATCGCGGTCTTCTTTGAGAAGCCGGTGGAGGAGATCTTCATTCTCGAGCCAGAGGATCAGCCGTAGCAGTGGCCGTTCCGCGGCCTGAGGGCGTGAGAACGGTCCCGGCGGAGGGAGCGGCTCGTGTCCGCGACACCGCTTGCGCCGCGCCTCAAGGTAGCCGGGAGAAGTCGATCGGCAGCGGGCGGGCGCGTGTGCTATGGGCGACGAAGAGAAGCGCGTCGAAGCGCTCGGTGAGCACCTGCGGTCCGGTCAAGGCGGCTTCGGAGCGGAAGACATAGCCAACCTCGCGCACGAGTTGTGGCGAACGGAACCAGTCTGCAACCTCACCGGTGGACGGCACGGCGCGGAGGTCGAGGGCGTACACCTCTGGTCCGGCCGCGAGGAGGGTCGCATTGACCAGGCCGGCGGGCGGCGGGGAAAAGGTGAACGCCTCGATGTTCCTGGCGGCACCGTCGGTTCGCGCACCCAGGGCCTGGAAAGTGCCATCTCCGAGCTGCAGGCCGATCGAGAGCCACTCGGAGCCCAAGGTGGCGCGCAGCGGTTTACCCATCCGGCCAGGCACGTCCGCGACGTGCAGATTGTGGGCCGAGACCACCATGCGCTCGCCGGGTGAGAGTTGATCACGCAGCCATTTGATGTTCTCCGCCATCGCCTCGTCGCGGAGTTCGGAGCCTCTCGCCGTCATTTCTCCGGGGGAGAAGTGCACTGCCGCCTGTTGAAGCACTCGCGCATCCTGCCGCGCGACCGCGAACGCAGCGGGGCTCGTCGCCGCTTCCCAGCGTGGACGGGATGCGTCGAACTGCTCGACGAGGGTTCCTGCCGCGGCGACAACCTCGGCCTGCCGTTCCTTGGAGAGGGCCAGGAACGCATCGATGCCCACCTGGGATCGCAGCACCTCGAGCGGAGCCAGCCAGGCGACGCCATCCTCCGGCGCGAGTTGCGCGAGAAACTGCTCCACTGCCTCGAAGGCCGCGATCGAACTCTGCATGTCGAAGCCGACGAAACGCAGCTCAGGGGTGTGACTGGGTTCGGCATTCCAGGCCCGCATCCACTCGATGAGGTCGAGTACCTCCTCGGTTTCCCAGACCCACATCCCCGCGCGTCCGAGCGTAGAACGGGCGTCGCCTTTCCCCTCCAGCACGTAGTCGTTGATCGCGCGCGCCTCGACCTGCCCGATCTCGAGCGCAAAGACGTTGAATCCTTCCGGAATCAGCGCGCGGAAGATCCGATGCTTGAGCCGGAAGAACTCCCGCGTCCCATGCGTGGCCTCGCCGAGCGCAACCACCCGCGCGGAGCCGACGAGTGCGCGCAGCGCGGTAGGGTCTTCGAGGGGAACCTCGGGATCGGTCGTGTCCAGGGGAATCGCATGGTGCGAGATCCACTCGAGCACGGCGGGCGGCGTTGGACGCTCGAGCACCACCTCCAGCTCCGCGGTCGCGACATCGCCGGTTCGCGTTGCACTTCCGGTCCCGACACCACCGGAGATCATCGAGACCCCAAATCGATCGGCGAGCGGGAGCGCGGTGGCGAACTTCCCCTCGGCGTCGAAGGGAACGGCCCAGACGTCACCAGTGTGCGTGCTGCTCGCCGCGACGCGGACGTAGGCGCGCTCGGAAACACCCTCGACACGCCCCTGCACGATCACGCTCGAGTCCGCGCCGAGCACCAGTGTGGGTTCAGTGCTCGCCGCGTATGCGCGAGCGTCGAGGAAAGCGCCGACCAGCGCGGGCCGACCCGGCGCGTTGGCCGACAGTGCCCATTCGCCGCACACGGCCTCCAGATCGAATCCGCCGTCGCCCGTGGTGCGCACATGCTGCGCCACCGTGCCCGCGGCGTCGATCAGTGCCACCTCCGCTCCGCCAACCGGGGCGCCGGTCGAATCGACGACCCGCCCGGCAAAGCGAATGGGAACCAGCGGCGCAGGTTCGACCACCTCGAGCTCTAGATCGTCGAACCAGGCCGTCCCGTCGCCGCCCAGCGCGACGCCGAAGGTCAGGTCTTCTCCGGCCGCGATCATCGCGTCGGCGACCATCTCCGACCAATCGGTTGAGGTGCCGAGCGGCCCGTCCGCCATGACGTAGGTCGCCTGCCCGCCGTCCACGCGGATCCAGACCACCGCCCACCCCGTGACCGCCTCCGCCCGTGCCCAACCGTGCAACCGCACGCGCTTTCCGACCAGCGGACCCGCATCGATCCGTCGGGAGAGGGAACCATAGTACCCCTCGGGATCGGACGTGATGCGGATGCTGTGTCTACCGGTCCGGGCGATGGTCGAGTCCACGACCACCTCGAACGTCCCGCGCTCTCCGCGGGCCCATCCGGAGGGCAGCCCCCGCGTCATCTCCTCGAAGCCGAGGTTCATCGCCTCGTCGGAGGCCACGCCCGTTCGTGCCTCTGCGCAGGCCAGGAGGAGCAGCGACGCCAGGGCGATCCCTGGACCGCATGGTACCGACATCAAGACCTCCCGCTCCGGGAGCGTACTACGCCGCACCATGGTGCCCACCCGTTGGACCAGGTTCCCGCCGCCCGCTGGGATCGCGGCGTTCCGTCCACGGGCGGAGCTAGCGGACGATCCGTAGCGCTCGAGAGATCTCGCGATCGGCCGATTGCAGACGGATGAAGTAGGCCCCGGCTGGTACGGGCCGATGGTCGTTGTCCCGACCGTCCCATGTGATCTGACCTCCATCAGCTTGGCCAGCTCCCACCTGGAGCGAGCGGATCTCCCGACCGGCGACGTCGAACACACCGAGCTTGGCGGCATTGCCTGGGGCGACCGAGAACGCAATGCTCACCGGTCCGAGGGCCGGATTCGGAAAGGCATCCAGGGTAAGCCTCGAAACGATCGATCCGACCTCGACCTGCGGAGTCTCGCTGACCAGCGGTTCGGAGATCCACAAGAGAGCTTCGTTTCGGGCGGTCGTCGTATTGTAGCCGAGACCAACGACGTGGATCGACCCGTCTTCCATCACCTCCAGGTCGGTGGCGGAAGATGAGTTGTACTCCGAGCCGAGCGAAAGATGCAGATCGACGAGGTTTTCCGGTCCCCCGGCCCAGAGGACGGCATGTGAGCTGCCGGCGGTGGTGACGGTGCCGGCCTGGATGTGGGTGTGTGTGGCGACGGCAGTGCTATAGGCTGCCCCGGCGGGATGGAGATCGAGGAACGAGGCGGCGGTGCCGGCCCAGATTCCGGCGTGCGCCTGGCCTCCGAGGGTCGCGCTGCCGACCTGCTCGCCATCCTGTGCGTCAGCGATTCCGCTGGAGCTGGCCCCGGCCGGATGGAGGTCGACGAAGGAACTCCAGGAGCCGTTCCATCCCGCGGCGTGTGCCACCGGCGCAGGATACGGGGTGTAGATCGAGCCGTACTGCTGGCTGCCATCGATACCCCGCACGGAACTCGAACTTGCGCCCGGCGGGTGGAGGTCGGTGTAGCTTCCGCCCGGTTCACTCCAGCGCACGGCGTGAGACCACGAGTTTCCGCTTCCGTCGTCGGTGGTGATCGATCCACCGTGGCTTGTGCCGTCGGTGGCCACGGCGGTGCTGTACTCCCAGCCGCTGACCTGCAGGTTCTCGTGGGCCAGCGACAGACCCCTCCAGAGACAGGCCTGACGCGAGTAGCAGGTGTACCACTGCCCGCCGACGTAGCACTGATACGGCCACCACCACCAGCCGACCACGATCTCGCCGGAAATCCGCTGCGCGCCCCCGCCCACGCTGGTCGTGGGTGTGGCGTCCACGAAACCGGATCCATCGATCGGCCACACGATCGGATGATCGAGCGAGCCATAGGTGGGGTGGGGAGCACTGGCCGTGCCAACGATGCGTTCTCCGCTGATCCCGGTCGCGTACGAGGAGGTGTAGCCACCGGGGTGCAGGTTGGTCACGGTCCACACGGTGTTCTGGGTGGGTGGGAGGAGCGTCACTAACTCGGTGGCGCTGCTCACGACCGTACCGCAGTCGTTGCTGACCGCGAGGTCGTAGAGCCCCTGGTCTGCGATCCCGATCTCGCTGATCGAAAGGGTCGACGTGCTTGCGCCGGCGATCGTCCCTCCACCGGGTGCCGGCCCGTCGAGCAGCGGGGATCCATTGCGTCGCCACTGGAAGGTGAGCGGCGCGCCGCCAGTGACGCTGGGGGCGACCTGAAAGGTGGCGCCGATCCAGGTGCTGGTCGTCTCGGCCAGAGGCGAGATCTGCGGGCAGGTCGGGGTGAAGAGCTTCTCGACCTTCCAGAGGCCGTTCCCGATGCCGCGACCCCCAAGGGCGTAGATGTGGTCGTCGTCGCCGAGGACCGCTCCGAAGTGTGCGCGCGCATCGATCAGGTTGGGACCCGCGTTCCAACTGTTGGTCGCGAGGTCCAGCACCCAAACATGATTGCTGTAGGTGGGAGCAGCGATCGGACCGAGCTCGCCGCCGATAGCGTAGATGCGATCGTCCGCGCCGCGGACCGCGCGCAGCCCTGTCACTCCCTCGGGGAGATCGGGCAAGGCGGTTGAGGACCAAAAGTTGCCGGCGATGTCGTACCGGAGAACATCGGCGCTCCGGTTGGTGCCGTTCGGGTTGAACCCTCCGAGCAAAACGATGTGTCCTTGCCCGTCGTAGGCTGCGGCCGCGTCGGCGAGCGCCGTGGGGAGAGGCGCAATCGATTGCCACGCGTCGAGCGTGGCGTCGTAGCGCTCGCAATAGGTCGAGTTCGCCCCACTCGCGCCAGCTCCGCCGCCAATGGCGTAGATTCTCCCCAGGTTGTCCGTGGCGACCGCGAAGAGCTGCGCTGGAGCGGAGTTGCTCGGGTCGGCCACCTCGTCGGTGAATCCCTTCATCAGATCGTAGACCCGGGCTCGCCCCCATCCCTCGCCATCGTCCGGGCGTGCACCGCCAAAGACGACGATCCGACCGAGCCCATCGATGCCTGCGCCCTGGTGGATGTACGGCCCGTCGAGAAACGAGAGTGCCTGCCAGGAACCGGCGCCCGGCGCCAAGGAGTGCACCGCGCCATCACCGTCGCCTGGGCTACTCAGGGGAGTGCCGCCGACCGCGACCAGGGTTCCACCCACGTTGACTCCGGTGGCATACGACCTCGCCTGGGTCTGATCCGGGAATGCGGGGCCGGGAACCCAGGCACTTCCACGAGCGGGCGACGATGGGAGGACGAGCACGAGCGGGATCGCGAAGCAGAGGTTCCGGAGCCGGGTATCGGAGACCATCGATCCACCTCCTGGTGTTGCGTTCCTTATCTATGGGAGCGGATAAGGTGTCGCACCAGGGAGGTAGTTGATACTCCAAGTCTCATAATGAGACTGAATCTCTTTGAGGGGGCCGCCGGGGGCGAGTAGGCCCCGTGATCTGCGAATGGATTTGAGGGGCGACTCCTCGCCCCCCGCATCTCTCCCGCCTACAGCGGTTCGAATCGCCCCTGGAAGAAGCGCAGGGCCGGCGGCTCGTAGACGAATCGCAACCCGGTGATCGCCGTGCGACGCTGATACAGGCGCGCGATGCCGTCGGCGACCGCCAGCATGTGCGCGTTGGTGTAGACGCGCCGAGGGATGGTCAGCCGCACCAGTTCCAGCGCGGGACGGTAGTTCTTCCCGTGATGGTCGCGCCCCTTGGACACGTTGCCGCGCTCCATGACGCGCACTCCGGTTTCGAGGTAGATCTCCGCAGGCGAGGCGCTGGGCGGGGTACTCGTCCTGGTCGACGTGGGGGAGGAAGCGCTTCACGTCGATGAAGACGGCGTGGCTGCCGATCGGTTGCACCACGGGGACGCCTGCTTCCATCAGGCGTCCGGCGAGCCAGGAGGCCTGCTCCACGCGGGTCTTGATGTAGCGATCGTCCAGCATCTCGACCACGCCGCGGGCCATGGCCGCGAGGTCGGCGGCGGGGAGTCCACCGTCGCGAACCCCGCCCTCATAGATGCGGAGCTTGTCCTCGGCCGCGCGCGCCCACTCGGGGTTGTCCTTGAAGGCCAGGAGGCCGCCGATGTTGATCAGGAAGTCCTTCTTGCCCGAGACGGTGCAGCCGTCCCCGTGGGCCATGATCTCGCGCAGGATGTCCTTGATCTGGGTGGCGGCGTAGCGCGGGTCGCGCTTCTGGATCATGTAGGCGTTCTCGACCGCCCGGGTGGCGTCGAAGAGGACGGGAATCTTCTTCGGGCGACAATAGGCGTAGACCTCGCGCAGGTTGTCCATGCTCACCGGCTGCCCGCCCGCCATGTTGACCGAGAGCTCGAACGAGATGTAGGCGATCGCCTCCGGTCCGTGCTTCTTCACCAGGTTGTCGAGCTTGCCCAGGTCGATGTTCCCCTTCCACGGGTGGGCGCTCTCTGGATCGTGCGCCTCATCGACGATGATGTCGACGAAGGTGCCTCCGGCCAGCTCCTGGTGGACCTTGGTCGTGGTGAAGTACATGTTCCCCGGCACGAACTGGCCCGGCTTGATCAGCACCTCGCTCTGGATCTGCTCCGCCGCGCGTCCCTGGTGCGTGGGGAGAATGTACTCATAGCCGTAGATGTCCCGCATCGCGGAGACGAAGTCGAGATAACTCTCTCCGGTCGCCGGGGTGGCGCAGGCGCCGTCGTAGGCGGCCCATTGATCGCTGCTCATCGCGGTCGTTCCCGAGTCGGTCAGGAGGTCGATCGAGACTTCGGCCGAGCGCAGCAGAAAGGTGTTCCAACCCGCCTCGCGAATGGCGTGTTCTCGCTCCTCCCGCGTGGTGCGCGCGATCGGCTCGATGGTGTGGATCACGTAGGGGTAGCAGTTGAACTCGTAGCTCGTGAGATCGGCGAAGCCGGAGCGGAACCGCAGTTGATCATTCCAGTTCCCGTCCGCTTCGAGATCGAGCGGGGTGATCCGGTCACGTTCGCCATGGAGCGTGATCAGCGCATCGACGACCTGGTCGAGCTGCCAGTTGGTCATGGCCAGGCGAGGGATCTGGATCGGGAGCAGGTGATCACGTCCGACCTGCCCCGGCACCACCGTGCGCACCCCACTGGCCTGATAGAGCGCGGAGGCCAAGGCGTGAGCGGGGTGTTGCGGGACCTGGGGCAGGAAGCGATCCGCCTCGATGTAGACCCCGTCGCAACCGGACAGGAGCGGAACTCCCGCCGCGCGGAGTCGCTCGGTGAAGCGTGTGGTCTGGTGCATCACCCATTGCACTTCTGATTCGTCGCACATCTCGGCCAGTCCGCGGGCCAGGATCTCCATCGTCCGTCCGGCCATCCCGCCGTAGGTATGGAGACCCTCGTAGACCACGACATCGTTGATGAAGTGCTCGTGGTCCGCCGGGTTGTCGGTCGCGAGCAGACCGCCGGTGTTGCACTTCGGGTCCTGCGCACCGTCGAGCAGAACCACGTGCGCCGTCTTCGCGATCAGCTTCACCAGCTCGGCAATCGAACGGTCGGACTGACCGGGCTCGAAGCGCTGGATCCACCAGGCGTTCTCGATCACCCGGGAGAGGTCGAGCACCAATCGCAGCCCCGCCTGGTCCGCCGCCGCGCGCACCCCCCGCAGGTTGGCCAGGCTGAACGGATGCTGTCCGTCGGCGAAGCATTGCATGCCGATGATGGCCGGCTTGCGGGTGGCGAGGAGTGTGTCCAACGCCTGCAGATCAATGTTTCCGGTGAAGGTCGCTGCCCCCGCGTCGCGGACCACGCTGGTCTCGATCCCGCGCGGGGCGTGGATGTCGATTCGGCCGCGCGCATTGGTGGCGATCAGCGACCCCTTCGGCGTCAGGGCCGAGACGATCAGTTTGACCGCCCCCAGACTGTTGTGTGTCGGGCAGACGTAGGTGTGCCCGAGAACCCGCGTGACCGTCGCCGCCAGGGTCTCGAAGTTGCGCGCGCCCGCGTACGCCTCGTCCCCGATCAACTGCCCCGAGATCTGCTCCTGACTCATCGCGCTCGTGCCGTACGAGAGCATGTCGAAGGCGATCTGCTTCGGCGTGAGATTGAAGGTGTTGAAGTGCGCCGTCTGCAGGTTCCGCTTCCGCTCCTCGAGCGGAGGAAAGTGAATCAGGCGTACGGTCTTGATCTTGTGCGGCTCGTGGATCGGTGTTGCTACGGACACGTGCAGGTCCTCCTCTGGCCGCACGCATCGTAGGAAAGCGGGAGCGGTGGCGAAAGTGCCGGATCCGGGCGTCGCGTGAATTTGGGCCGGCGGCGCATCTCCTGCGATCGGATCTCGGAATCGACAGGGTGGGGTGCGCAACGCAGCAGCCCGTTGGCCCGAGTGCGGTAGAGAGAGGGGAGTCGAAACGGCGGAGCGAAGAACCTGGGGATAGAGAGGAGCCGAGGTCGACTGGCGCCGAACCTCGGCTCGAGGCCGTGTCACGAGGCCGCAGTCGTGAGCACGACGGGGGTATCGTAGCAGGTGTTCGGTGTCTTGGGAATCTCCAAGGGTCGATCGATTTCGAGGACGCGCCATCGGCCCCACATCGGTCCAGTCCGAACCGGTCGAACCACGGTCGGCCGGCTCGGGAGCCGCGCGATCGTCAGCCCTACTCGTCGGGGGGCGTCCGGGCTCGAAGGACCCCTGAGTGGGCGAAGTTCACCGCCCCGCAGTCAACGTTCGCATCATGCTCTCCGGATCCTCGGTCGGGAGCTGGCAGACGAAGTCGCGACACACGTAGGCCACGCCCGGCTGGCCCGGGATGCTCGGGAGCGCCGCGTAGGGCGCGAGGACCGCGAGTCGAGTCTCTCCCGGTTCTTGCAGGTGGACGACCTTGCGGGGAATGAAGCTGGTTCTCAGCGTCCGGAGCAGGCGACCCACCTCCGAGCTCTCGCGCTGCCCAACGATGACCACCTCGCTGGTCGGTCCGAGGAGGAAGTCGAGGCCGAGGAGGAGATGGGTGTGGACGCTGGGGGAGCCGGAAACCCGGGCCGAGAAAGCATCGCAGACTCCCACCGCGCGCTCCTCGTACCGTAGGTCGCCGGTGAATCGAGCCAGCCGGGCGAGCGCCGACACCGCAGCGGAGTTTCCGGAAGGGACGGCCCCATCATAGACCTCCTTCGCCCTGAGAAACAGCCTCTCCCCGTCGTCGGCCGAGAGGTGGAATCCCCCCCCCGCCGGATCCGCGAAGTGGGTCTGCATCTGACGCTCCAACCCCACGGCCCACTCGAGATGTCGGGTTTCGAAGGTGCTCTCGTAGAGGTCGAGCAACCCGCAGATGAGAAAGGCATAGTCGTCGAGCGTGGCCGCGTGCGCCGCCTGACCGTCGCGGTAGCGCTTGTAGAGTCGACCCTCCTCGTCGGTCATGCGATTCCGGATGAAGTCTGTCGCCCGGGTGGCCGCTGCCGTAAACCTCGGCTCATCGAACGCCTGGCCGGCCGCGGCGAAGGCCGAGATCATCAGTCCGTTCCAGTCGGTCAGCACCTTGTCATCCAGAAGGGGAGGAACCCGTCGTGCGCGCCGTGCATAAAGCTTGCGCCGACACGCCTCCAGCCGCACGCTCCACGCAGCGGGCGGGCCCCCTGTCTCGCCGGCCGTGCCTTCCACCGCTTCCCGCCGGTGCAGGATGCTGGCCCCGGTCGGTTCACCGGTGGCTTGGTCCCTGAAGTTGCCGCCTTCGACCACGCCGAAGAGCTCTCCGTAGAGCGAGGCATCCTCTGGGCCAAGGACGGAGCGCAACTCCTCGGGCGTCCACAGGTAGAACTTTCCCTCCTCGCCTTCGCTGTCGGCATCGAAGGCACTGTAGAATCCACCCTCCGGAGAGGTCATCTCCCGGAGCACGAACTCGAGGATCTCCACCGCCGTGCTGCGAAACTCGTCGCTATGGGTGACCAACCACGCTTCGGTGTAGGCCGAGGCGAGTAAGGCCTGGTCGTAGAGCATTTTCTCGAAGTGGGGCAGAAGCCAGGAGCGGTCGGTCGAGTAGCGATGAAAGCCGTGGCCGACCTGGTCGTAGATGCCACCGCTCCGCATGCTCCGCAAGGTCTGGGCGACCATCGCGAGCGCGTGCGGGTCGCTGGTGCGATCGTGATAGCGGAGCAGGAATCGAAGCTGATGCGGAACCGGAAACTTCGGCGCCGAGCCGAACCCACCGTGGACGGAGTCGTATCTCGCTTCGAGCGCGCGGAAGGCCGAGGTCAGAGTCGAGTCCGCCAGCCCGGTTCCCCCGGCCACCCTCTCCTGTTCGCGCAGCGCGGCGACGATCCGATCCGCGGAACTCGCCACCTCCTCGCGTCGCTCGGTCCAGGCCCCGACCAGGGAGGGCAGGAGTTCCATCAAGCCCGGGCGCTGTCCCCGCCCGTGCTTGGGGAAGTAGGTTCCCGCGAAGAACGGCTTCTGTTCCGGCGTGAGGACGACGGTCATCGGCCACCCCCCGGATCCGGTGAGCGCCTGGGTCACGTTCATATAGACCTGGTCGATGTCCGGTCGTTCCTCCCGATCCACCTTGATCGCGATGAAGTGACGATTGAGGTAGTCCGCCACCTCCGGATCCTCGAAACACTCGTGCTCCATCACATGACACCAGTGGCAGGTGGCATATCCGACCGAGAGAAAGATCGGCTTCCGTTGCTCTCGGGCCGCGGCGAGCGCCTCCTCCCCCCAGGGGTACCAATCCACCGGATTTCCGGCGTGCTGCAAGAGGTACGGGCTCTTCTCGAACACCAACCGGTTCCATCTCGGGCCGCCATCGACCGGCAGGCGCGCCATCTCGTCCGACGGGGGCAGGTCGAAGTCCGACGCGGTTCTCGCCCCCTGCCTCGTGGCCGGCGCAGCGTGCTCTTTCGGAGTCCTTGCGTCCCCTCCCGCTGGTGCGCATCCGATCAGGATTGCGGCCATGCACAGCGACCACGGATAGGCGGGATTGCCCCGAGACCTGGTGCTTACCGGCCTCAACAACATCCGCCGCCGTCGTAGTGCCAGGTCGATGCGGTGAGATGGAGATCGTCTCGATCGAGCGCGCCCAGGGCCGCCGCGGTCTTGTCACAGACCGCGAGCGGGGTGTTACGGATCATCACGTGCCCGCGGTCATCATCGAAGATGTCGTCTGCACCGAAGTAGATCGCGCACTTTCCGGTGAACACGCAGGGGCCGTCGGCGGGAACTGGATCCTTGATCGCGCAAATCTCGACGCTCTCGATCAGGATCGGTTGCTCCACGCCGTGCTCCCGCGGGGAGAGAATGCGGTAGGGGCGCCGGGCGCGCACTTCGATCGTCCCGAATCCCGTCCGGGTGAGCCGATCGAGATAGGTGGCGACCGGCAGTGCGCCGCTCAGGCAGAGGGCACGCAGGGTCGGGTCCTGGCGCAGCTCGGCGGGGATCTCGCGGTCGCAGACCGGGTCGGAGAGAACGAATCGACCGTGTGGGCGAAGAACGCGGTGGACCTCTCGCAGCGCCTGGTCGAGGTCCTCGCCTTCGAAGATGTTGAAGAGGCAGTTCTGCGCCGCGATGTCGATCGACTCGGTCTCCACCGGCAACTGCCGGGCGTCGCCGCTCCGGATTTCGACGAAGTCAGCTTGAAACCAGTCGTTCGACGCCTCGGCCTCGACCAGGTTGCGGCGACAGACGGCGATCATCTCCTCGACCACGTCGACCCCGATGACCGATCGTGGTCGGCGGGTGAAGTAGGCAAACTGCAGCAGCTCCATTCCGCCCCCAACCCCCACGTACAGCACGGACTGCTCCCCGGCCAGATCTCTCGGGTGCAACGTGGTGCCGCAGCCGTAGTTCATGTCCAGCATTGGCTGGGGGATCGACAGCCCCGGGAGTCGCCACACCGGGGTGGTCGTGCAGCAGAGCCCGACGTCGGGTCGGTTCGCCGCCGCCCGGTAGACGTCGTGGGTCGTTTCGAGGTAGTGGGGTCGTTCGGATGGTGGCATGGGATCTCCGATGACTGACGGATCGACCGGCTGATCGGCGGCCCGCGCTCAGGTTCGCCAGGTTGAGGGCGCGCGCGGACCGAAACTCCAAGCTTGGACCGGAATAATAGACGCGACTCGTCCTCGCGGGGAAGGTCCGAGTGTCGACGCCGCGCACCGCAAGGTCAGCAACCAGGCGGACAAGATGTCGCGGACCACGCGCGGGTCCGCCTGCCCGCCGGGCATCCCATTCCCGAAGAGCGACCTGCAGGCAAGATGGCCGCGATCGATCTCACGAGCGTCGCCACGGTAGCGATGCCGATCGTCAATCTGTACCCGTTGGAGTCGCGACCGAAGCGCAACGCAACGCCACTGAGGTTGTGATTCGCTCCATTGGAGTAGGGCAGCAGGCAGACCGGCGGGAGCGAAATCGTCGCGGTGTAGGCCACCGACGCCGCGGACGGAACCGTCGTTCGCGTCGCGGGCGGCCTACCTCGCACCCCAGCGCGCCTCGTTCGCGCCACAGGGAGAAGTCCGGTCGCCGACGCGGGAGACAGTCACGTCATTCTCGTTTCGGCCGGACCGGATATTGTGTATCCTCCCCCCGCCGCAAACTCCGCGGCGATCTCCTATGCCGAAAGGAGGCCGTGATGCACCGGAGTCTTGGAAAGATGGCCGCTCTCGCGGGCGGTTCGATCGCGCTCGCTCTCTCGACTTTCGCATTCTGTCCGGATCCAGCTTGCGCCGGCGTGAACGCCGGCGGAGTGCTTCTGGTGCACGCGCCGGATGGCGTGCAGGTGCCGATCGAGTATTCGACCCTCTGCGGCCTCTCCGGCCTGACGAACTGCCAGGAGACGAACACCCAGTTGCCGGTCGATGATGACCACCACCTCTGGTTCGTCGTCGCCGCCTTCCCAACCGGGCAGTCGCCAAGGCTTCAGGCGGTGACGTTCGGTCTGGGCGACTACGACCCGTCCCGCCTCGAGATCTCCGACTTTGGCTCGTGTGCGCAGCTCGAGATCCGAACCGACGAACCGGCCTGGCCGTCACCCGGCTCAGGCACCGCCGTGGTGTTCACCTCCTACCGCACGACGCTTCTGACCGAGATCTACTGGTTCACCGGCTACGCCAGCGACGACTGCACCTTTCCGCTCGCCGGGCACCCCACCCAGGGCGGTACCTTCGGCGACCCTTCAGTGCCGGCGGTACTCGACCCGATCGAGGCCTACGGAACGCTCGGCTTCGGCTCCGAGCCGGGGGACTTCGAGTGCCCCGTACTTCCCAACGCAGTCGGCGCCTGTTGCGTCCTGAGCACCGGAGTCTGCTCGATCACGCAGCGCAATCAGTGCAGCGGCGGAAATCGGTACTTCCTCGGCGAGGGGAGCGACTGCGATCCCAACCCTTGCCCGATCCCCGCCGGTGCATGCTGCATCGGCTCCACATGCAGTCGGCGGACGCGCGACGAGTGCGTCGGGGCCGGCGGCGTGTACTACGGAAACGGCACGCCCTGCACGCCCAACCCCTGTCCGCCCCCACCAACCGGAGCCTGCTGCCTCCGCGCCGGCGGTTGCGTCATCCGCACTTCCACGGCGTGCCCCGCGAGTGAGGGCACGTGGAAAGGCGACAACACGATTTGCGACCCATCTCCTTGCGACTTCATGCCCGGTGCCGGGGCCTGCTGCATTTCGTTCCCCCACAACAACTGGCGCGTCTGTCTCTTCGTCCCCGAGTCCACCTGCATGCGGTCCTCGCGCTCCCAGTTCCTCGGCGTAAACGTCCCGTGCCGCCCAAGTCCGTGCTCCACCGGCGCGGCCCAGCCCGCTCAGCCCACCGGCGGTTGCTGCATTGATGGTGAATGCCTGTCGTTGCCCGCCGATGTGTGCGCCGAGCTCTCGGGGATCTTCATCGGGGTCGCCGAGGACTGCCCGGCCGAACGCTGCTCGGATCTGCAGAACGCCACGCGCACGAGCTGGGGGCGCCTGAAGTCGCGGTATGGGGCAGGGAGCGGGAAGTGAGGGGCTCAAGGCAGAGCAGAGTGCGCGTGCGCATGGGGAGGGTTTGGTGATGGGCCGATCTGCGTGGGGTATGCTCGCGGCGGGGTTAGTCGGCTTCACGAGCAGCGCGCAAGCGTACTCAATCACCTGGGGTCCGATGATTGCCTCGTGTTGCACGCGTGCTCTACGGTGCTCGGAACCTCCGTGCGAACCTGGAAGAGGAGCCCGGTGATCGGGATTCGGCGGGGAGCGATCGTTAAGCCTGGCTGATCGGGACCGGGGCAAAGGAAGGGTTTCTTTCGACCCGCAGCTTGACCAGGATCAGGTCGCGCAGCTCGAACTCGGGGCAGACCATGAGGCCAAAGAACCAGCCGTCCCCGCCGAGTTCCGTCGGGCACCACGTCCGGTTCCCCCTGGGCGAACCGATGTCATCCTTGGCGATCAGGTCGCATTCGCTCCAGGACATGGATGGACGGCGCCCCGGCACCGGCATTCCGGGCACGGCCGACAGCGGGCACGACCACTCAGCGACAACTAGATTTCCCGGCGGCAAGAGCAGTTGCCGCTGATCGCAGCACTGACCGCTCTGCTAGATCTCCCTCTCCGTCTTCCTTCCTGGGTCCACCCCCGGCCGCGTGGCGAGGGACGCCCGACCTCGGGAAGAGGCGGTGGCGTCTGAGCCTCGCAGTTGCGGTGTTTCCGTCCGTCCACAGTTCACGATCAGCGATGCTACTCCCGACTCCGCCATCGATCAGCTCGAGAGGGTCCCCTCGGAGAGTCTGCCGAATGCTCCAGGCGAGGGAGGGGGACACCACGCCTGACGGCCCTGACTCAATGCAGCCGCGACCGGGAAGGTCCTCGGCACTTGGATCGCCGATGCGGTCCGGGGGCTTGTTCCCCTGGGCGCGGAAACGACCGAACACGCTGCACGGCAGGTTGCCCTCTTCCACTGGAGGGCTGAACCGAGCCTGAGCCGCGATCCAGAACCGGGTGCGCGGGAAGATCGACTGCCACCATCGTCGCCAGCGTCTCAGGGTGCGGACGCTGACCCCGACGGTGGCCTCCAGAGCGCGGGCCTTGGATCGTCCCGGCCCACTCTCCAGCACCGAGAGCAGGAGCACCGCCGTGCCGAGATACACCCGTCGGCCCAGGAAGCGCAGTGACTCCGGAGTGAGTCGGCGGCGGCAACCTTCCCGGTCGCAGCAGAAGCTGTCGCGGAGGATCGGGTCCGGAATGATCGCCTCCGGCCCACCGCGCGGCTTCCGGGGGTAGTTCGATCGGTGAAGACGGCCGGCGCAGTGACGGCAACCGGCCCGGCGAGCCTCCTCGGCCAGGTCCGCGTCGCAGACAGTGAGAAAGCGGAAGAACTTCGAATCGACCAACAGATCCGAGTACACTCGTGGCCTCCCTCTCCGGTTGCACGAAGAAGGAGATCACCCTCTCGGGGCGCTAAGCAAGCTCTCCGAGGGGGACTCTTTCAAGCTGGTTGAGGGCGGAATCGGGCTCACCATCGATGAGCGCGAACCGAAGGCGGGAAAAATGCCTCAACTACGGTGCTCAGGCTCACAATGAGGCCGCGACCGCTCGGTCGCGGAGAGCCACCGCCGCTCGACCAGAGCACCGGCAGACCCGGGCTTCAATGAGGCCGCGACCGCTCGGTCGCGGAGAGGTCCACGCCGAAGGACCAGCCCGCGGTGGCATCGAGGCTTCAATGAGGCCGCGACCGCTCGGTCGCGGAGAGATCCGCCGCAAACACCTGCACGTAGTCACCCACCAGCTGGCTTCAATGAGGCCGCGACCGCTCGGTCGCGGAGAGATGGACGAGTTGAGGGTAGGCCTCGCATTCGTAAAGCCGTGGCTTCAATGAGGCCGCGACCGCTCGGTCGCGGAGAGAGTAGAAACTCCTGGGAAAAGGTGTGCAAGGTGTGGCTTCAATGAGGCCGCGACCGCTCGGTCGCGGAGAGGTGGGCCGTTGTACTCCTCGCTCTTCACCGTGATCTGCTTCAATGAGGCCGCGACCGCTCGGTCGCGGAGAGACCTGATCGCCCGCGTGCCTGCGTAGGCCCAGAGGTAGCTTCAATGAGGCCGCGACCGCTCGGTCGCGGAGAGCGGTGTTTCTTGATGTCGAGATGGGTACGCGCGAGTTGCTTCAATGAGGCCGCGACCGCTCGGTCGCGGAGAGACGAATGCGGCCGAGGCGCGGCGCGAAGAGCTGGAGCTTCAATGAGGCCGCGACCGCTCGGTCGCGGAGAGGTTGCGCCGAATCCGGACGAACCCGTCGGAGTCCGCGGCTTCAATGAGGCCGCGACCGCTCGGTCGCGGAGAGCTCTGGGTCCCGCACGGAGACTACGTGCGTCGCCGGCTTCAATGAGGCCGCGACCGCTCGGTCGCGGAGAGCTGCGCCACCTGGTGATCGGGGTTCATTGACCTACGTCCCGCTTCAATGAGGCCGCGACCGCTCGGTCGCGGAGAGAGGCGCGAAGCGAGCCGTTCATCCGGTCGGGGGCTGCTTCAATGAGGCCGCGACCGCTCGGTCGCGGAGAGCATGATCGCCGAACGTAGTCCTTCTCGCTCGCGTCGCTTCAATGAGGCCGCGACCGCTCGGTCGCGGAGAGCGGAGACCCATCCGCCGTTGATCGCGCGGGTTTCCTCGCTTCAATGAGGCCGCGACCGCTCGGTCGCGGAGAGGCCTACGTTGCGGGCGTCTGGTGGGCGGTCGGCTTGCTTCAATGAGGCCGCGACCGCTCGGTCGCGGAGAGGGGATATTGCCGGGCAAATTCTATCCGCGCAAAGGGCCGGCTTCAATGAGGCCGCGACCGCTCGGTCGCGGAGAGATCGCCGGCCCAGGCCGCTCCCCGCTGAACCTCGGGCCGCTTCAATGAGGCCGCGACCGCTCGGTCGCGGAGAGTTCATAATCCCGCCGTGGAACTGTGCAAACAGGTCCGGCTTCAATGAGGCCGCGACCGCTCGGTCGCGGAGAGCGCTCGTGGTTTTGTAGCCCTGGGACGCCCCATCGTGGCTTCAATGAGGCCGCGACCGCTCGGTCGCGGAGAGGGAGGGGCAGACGCATTGCGCCTTACCGCTCCCTTTCGGGCTTCAATGAGGCCGCGACCGCTCGGTCGCGGAGAGTGGGCCTACGCAGGCACGCGGGCGATCAAGTCTGCGGCTTCAATGAGGCCGCGACCGCTCGGTCGCGGAGAGTGGCGAAGATCGCCGTTCGCCACTTGCGCTTTCCGCTTCAATGAGGCCGCGACCGCTCGGTCGCGGAGAGGGACACCTTTCGTGTCGATCAGCATCGTAGCACCAACCCCGCTTCAATGAGGCCGCGACCGCTCGGTCGCGGAGAGACGGACGGACCGGCGCGCCTTCGGAGCGGACCCGCTTCAATGAGGCCGCGACCGCTCGGTCGCGGAGAGCGAGATGCTGCGCGCCCAACGCAAGGACACGACGGAGCTTCAATGAGGCCGCGACCGCTCGGTCGCGGAGAGCTCCGGGGCACCATGTCGTGGGAGCACGGCATTTTGGCTTCAATGAGGCCGCGACCGCTCGGTCGCGGAGAGACCCTGCGCGAACTCCTCGCGCATGTCGAGGACCCCGCTTCAATGAGGCCGCGACCGCTCGGTCGCGGAGAGGCAACACGCTGGAGCAGACCACGGCAGCCGCGATGCTTCAATGAGGCCGCGACCGCTCGGTCGCGGAGAGAGGCATCGCCTAGCCCTGCTTGTCGAACGTGGCGACGCTTCAATGAGGCCGCGACCGCTCGGTCGCGGAGAGCTTGATCGACTTCTCTTTCCGCTGGTTCGCCGCGATCGCTTCAATGAGGCCGCGACCGCTCGGTCGCGGAGAGCGGTGTGCAGGCAGTACGTGTACCCGTTTTCGGAAGGCTTCAATGAGGCCGCGACCGCTCGGTCGCGGAGAGCGCACTGGAGCGGCACCAACAGCGGAGGATCAAATGGCTTCAATGAGGCCGCGACCGCTCGGTCGCGGAGAGACATCACCGCCGGGCGAGACGTTTGGGTCAAGTGGACGCTTCAATGAGGCCGCGACCGCTCGGTCGCGGAGAGTCGGGCATCGTCCGCGGTCGCAAGCATCTTCGCGTGCTTCAATGAGGCCGCGACCGCTCGGTCGCGGAGAGCGGTGAGCATCATGGGCGGGTGGGACCAGCTGGGGCAGCTTCAATGAGGCCGCGACCGCTCGGTCGCGGAGAGTGTTAGCACTTTTGGTGCCGGGCGATTCCCGACTCCAGCTTCAATGAGGCCGCGACCGCTCGGTCGCGGAGAGCGAGCAAGAGGCTCAGGAAGCCCCGCCGATCGTACCGCTTCAATGAGGCCGCGACCGCTCGGTCGCGGAGAGTGCGGATCCACGTCATGGTGCTCGTGCGCGGAGCGAAGCTTCAATGAGGCCGCGACCGCTCGGTCGCGGAGAGGAGCTGCCGATGACGCCAGAAAGGTGGCGTCGGAAGCTGGCTTCAATGAGGCCGCGACCGCTCGGTCGCGGAGAGTCCTCGCAACCGCTCACGGAATCTGCTCGAGGCTCACGCTTCAATGAGGCCGCGACCGCTCGGTCGCGGAGAGCGGCGTGAAGATGAAGACCGAGGGCGAGTTCGGATTTGCTTCAATGAGGCCGCGACCGCTCGGTCGCGGAGAGCCGACTTCGGGGTCGAAGATCGTCCAGTACGCGAGTGCTTCAATGAGGCCGCGACCGCTCGGTCGCGGAGAGCGGGCACCAGCTCCGTGGCCGAGGCCTGCGCGCCGTCGCTTCAATGAGGCCGCGACCGCTCGGTCGCGGAGAGCGGCGTGGATTCCGCGTCCGATGTCGTGAACTGGGGCTTCAATGAGGCCGCGACCGCTCGGTCGCGGAGAGGATGAACAACGAAACGATGAACAACGAAACGAAAGGCTTCAATGAGGCCGCGACCGCTCGGTCGCGGAGAGTTTGGCGTCATCAGCAGTCGACAGCATCTTCGCGTGCTTCAATGAGGCCGCGACCGCTCGGTCGCGGAGAGTGAACGAATGAACGTCGAACTGAACGAATGAACGTCGCTTCAATGAGGCCGCGACCGCTCGGTCGCGGAGAGTCACGGCACGCCGACGGCGCGCACCTTCAGCGTGTGGCTTCAATGAGGCCGCGACCGCTCGGTCGCGGAGAGGACATCTGCGGGTCGCTGGCCTGGACCAGCCGCTTCATGCTTCAATGAGGCCGCGACCGCTCGGTCGCGGAGAGTCCGCCGGGTCCAAGGGGCTGGGCGGACATGGGATAGGGGGTCGATTGCGAGCGGGTGGATTTCGGGGGCGGAATCCGGCCGGTCGCGAAAAGTTCCATCGGGCAAACTCCTTCCTGCCAATCAAATAGCGTTGCGAGCGACCCCGGCGTTTCTCACGCCACCTAGCCGCTCGCATTGGCGGGAACCAATGCGAGGGCTGGTGACTGGCCGCTCGAGGCTCGGGGAGCCTATGTCAAGGATCATCGGGCGAAATCGAACGGCGGGACTATACGACGACGGCGCCTCCTTCGGGAAGGGCCATCGTCTTGCCGATGAACTGGACGCACTGGTCGCCGCGCCCGTCGGCGGGGCCGAGGTCGACGATCATGACGCGGTCCTCGGTGTGGTGGATCACGAGCTTGATCGCCTCGAGCATGGAGATGCGCTCCATGGCGGAGAGAGGACAGAGAAACACCGAGAACTGCACGGGTTGGCCGAACCCGCACATCTTCTTGTAGATCCGCCTCAACCGTTTGGGGTGGGCGACGTCGTAGCTGACGAGATACCGATTCCGCATGGCCTACCTCGTCCGGAAGATGGGGTAGTCGGGAATCTCGCCGGTGAGATGCCGAGCGAGGAGGCGACACTGCATCTCGAGAACGCGGCGGTACGTGACGGGGTAGCCGAAGAGGGGGTGGGTGATGGTGGCCTGCATGCGGCGCTCGTAGGCGTTGAGCGCGGCCTTGCGACCGCTGGGGGTCATGGTGCACATGCCGGCGCGCACGAGAAAGTCAGAATTGCGGATCTCGCCGGTGTTGATGAGCTGGAGCACGACGGAATCGACGATCAAGGGCCGGAACTCCTCCATGAGGTCGAGGGCGAGGGAGGGGCGTCCGTAACGTGGCTGATGGAAGAAGCCGAGGAGGGGATCGAAGCCGACCGAGAGGGACGTGACGGCGAGATCCTTGGTCAGGATGGAGTAGAGGAACGAGAGGAGAGCGTTGACGGGATCCTTGGGCGGCCTCCGATTGCGTCCACTGAAATCGAAGTCGGGAAGGTCGCTCTCGGTGGACTTCCGCAGGAGCGAGCCGAAGTTGCCGAAGTAGGTACGGGCGGCTGCACCTTCGATCCCGAGGAGCGAGGCGAAGTCGGCGGCACGGGTGGTGGTGAAGGCGAAGCGGGTGAGTTCGGTGAGCACGGCGGGGTTGATTCCCTTGTAGTTTCGCCGGAGAAGGGTGCGCTGGTTCAGGATCTTACCCCGGACGAACCGCTTGGCGAGCCGGAGTGATGCCTCGGGATCGGCCGCGGTCCGGAACTGGATCCGGCGGAGTTCGATGTTCTTGTTGCCCATCCCCTGCACGATCCCGTTGAACCAACCGCCGTAGGAGAAGAAGCAGACCGGGATCTCCCACCGGCAGAGTTCGTTGAGAGTCTGGGTGCTGACCTGGATGTTGCCGTAGATGTTGAGCTGCGAGACGTCGAGCAGGCGGACGTTTTGGATCACCTTCCCCTTCTCCCGCACCTGGAGGCGCTCGCCGTCCTTTCCGACCGAGAGACCCTGGGTCTGGAGGTAGACGGGCTCCGCGTCCCTGCGCTCGGTCACGAGTTGTCGCACCGAGCCGGTGGGCAGACTGTCCCGGAGGCGGAGGAAGTTCACCTCGTCGGGCATGCAGATCCCGACCAGTGAACAACGCGGGCACTTGGGACTGTCGACGAGGGGCGGCGGAATGTTGATGCTGGACCCGCAGCTTCGGGCCTGTTCGAGGAGTTCGAGAGTACGATCGACGAGGATGAAGTCGAACTCGATCGTGACCCGTTCCTTCGACTCGGCGTAGTAGATCTCGCCCGCTTCGCACTTGTAGCCGTTTTCCCTCAGGATGAGCCCCTGGAGGCAGAGCTGCACCATCTCCGGCTCCCATGCTCCCTCGGGCGTGGGCGGCCGGGAGCCGCGCTTGTATTCGATCGGGACGGCGAAGCCGTCTCGGATCTCGAGCATGTCGAGCTTGGCGATCACGCCGAGCGTTGGTGCGGAGAGAAGCACCGCGGTCGAACGGCTGCTGGTCCCGGGGATCTCGGGGAGATCGGGGAGGTCCTCGGCGCTGGGAGTGGCCCCGGTCTCTGTGTCGACCCGGCGATGACGGAAGCGTCCTTCGACGGTCTCGAGATTGTGCTCGAACTCTCCGTAAACGTGTTCGATGAAGTAGCTGCGTGGGCAGTAAGCGTAGTCGCTGACGGCCCTTGCAGGAAGTAGGTCCGCCCCGTCGGGCTCGACGATCTTGGGGATCGTGGGCTCGAGAGTCGAGTCGGTATCGAGCTGCGGGTCGCCATCGGGGTCGTGACTGGGATCGGGATGCAGGGTCATGGTGCGATCTCCTCTTGCCGCGGCAGCGGCTAGGGTGATGTAGCTGGCATTTCACCTCCTGTGGTGACGTGGGCGGCTGTCCGGAGCCGCCCGACCGGAATGGATGTGCCACAAGGCAGGCACATCGAAATCGCGCGATCGGCGAAGATCTACGCAACCGTCACAGGGACGACGGCGGAGAAAATCCGCCGTAGCCCTTCGGGTCTGGGCGGCGAATCTGCGCACAGAGCACAGCGTCAATCCCGCGCGCCGCTCGCTCGCGATCGCTCATCAACCCGAGATTGGGAGACTGAAGCAGGCTCTGCACGGTTCGCCTAGACAGGGGAGGTGCCCAGAGAGGCCAGGTGAAGCTACCTGTCACCCGATCGCCGCTCCACCCGGTTGTGTGCGCGGTCGACGCCCGCATAGCCATCGGAAAGCAGGACAATGCAACGGCCGCGAGAACGTCAGCCCCTGGGACGCCCGTTCGTGGGCCGCTACCTGACGGATTTGTGGCGCGAAGGGCGTAGTCCCTGAACGAGGTGCAATCCCACATGAAATTCGGTAACGTCTTCTCGTACAGCCAAGGACCAACAAGAGCTTGCTCTATGTCCGTCTCCTCAACGGTCTTGGTGAGCGCGACAAACATCTCCAGGAACTGCTGGCTCCCAGCGGTGAAGTGGAACAGGGTCGGTCTGACCACCGGCGATGTATCAATGCGCGACTTTGGTGAAGTGGCTGCCAAGGCCGCAGCCATTTCAAGGGTCCAAGACCCACGGTCCTGGACGCTCCTCACCAACATCTGTTGAAAGCAATCCCACTCGGACGCCGACGGGCGCAAATCCCGGATTGCTCGATCGTCCTTTTGATACTCGAGTTGAAGAACCGGATCAGACGCGATCTTTCTCACGAACGAGAGGCAGCTATCGACGACACGCCGCTCATCCCAATTCGTTGACTGAAAATGCAACACCGGGCACCAGCTACCTTGGTGTCTCCAGGACAAGCGCGGTTGATCCTCTGACTCAGATAGACTTGCCAGGGCCGTGAGCGCACCCAGCGCCGCGAGAAATCCAAGTGGATTGGCGCCGTCGATTCCGGGGAGTGCGAGGGCGTGACTCATGTGTCCTCCTGGGTGAGTTTCTGCTCGCGTTCGCTGCGCCGGTGGTCGGCGAGGCGGAGGATCGCTTCGAGCCAGGCGAGGCCGAACCAGCCGTAGCGGTGGACCAGGCGCCAGAAGCGGTCGCTCACGCCGGAGTCGAGGCGCTCGAGTCCGTGGTCGGTGGGCGCGGAGAGGGACTGGCCCTCGAGTTCGAGCGTGACCGACCGGGGGGATGGGTCGGGCGCGTAGGGGGCGAATGGCCGGCAGCGCCCGTGGTGCGAGCCGACGAGGTGGAGAACGAGGTCGGGATCGTGGGCCTGCGAAAGGATCGTCCCGCCCTGGGTCAACATGGCGACGGAGAGGAGTTCGTGACGTGCGCCTCGGGGATACTGGGATAGCTCCAGGGCGTGGGCACGGGCGGCGGCGTCGCCGGCGGGGACGCGCGACTTCGCCAACGGTTCGGGAGCCACGAGGGTTCGGTACTCGCTGCCTCCGTGCAGGAGTCGCTGAAAACGGGGGTCTGCCTTGCCGGCGTCGTGCCAGCGGCCGGCGAGTTCGAGGTCTGCGCGAATGGCGTCGTCGAAGCCGATGCGCCGCGCGAAGTCCGAAGCAAATGCGCCGACGCCGGCCATGTGTGCCCGCAGCGTGACTTCCACCCCGGAGAACGAGGCGCGATCGTCTTCGGTCGTCACCTCCTCTCCCTCCGCTGGGAGGGACCTTCGGGCGATGAGAACAAAGTATGCGTCGTCGTCCTTCCCGAAGCGGAGCACGCGTGGGGGGCGCCGGGTTCCGAGTTCCTGGTCGAGAACCCGCAGGATGTCGCTCTGCCAGGGGGCGAGATCCGGCAGGTTGCTCAGGAAGGAGACCCAATCGCGGAACCGAGCGGGGTCGTCGGAGTCGGTCTCCGCATCGTTGCCTGGGCGCGGAAGGACTGGGGGATCCGCTTGGCGCTGCGCGGGGAACTCGCTGCGCACGATCTCCGGGTGCAGACGGAGCACGGCTCGACCGCGATGCGTGCGGTTGGCGGCCGTGCCGAGATCCGAGACGGGCGTGGGCGACTCGGGATCCCAGTTGCCCTGGAAGAGCCCACCGTAGGTGGACGGGACGAGCACAACCGTGCCGGGGCGAAGCTGCTTGGACGTGGCGACCGACACCGACTCACCCTCCCACAGGAGCGCGACTCGGCGTCGAGGGTTGTCGGTCGTCATCTCGCGTCGATCCTCCCGAGCTTCCTCGACACGTCCGCCTTCGACGTCCGCAAGGTCTCCTTGGGATGGCTCGCTCTCCAGCCAGCGCCGGACGGCCCAGATCGGAACGGAGAGTGTCTCCAGGCTGGATGGAGGACAGGACTCGATCTGTGCATGGAGTTGGTCCAGAAGCTCCGTGTCCGCGACCGCTGACTCGATCAGCTCCGCCGACAGATCGGCTCGCCAGATGATCCCGACCTCCAGGTTCGGCCTCTGCTGACCGTGGAGCCAGAGGGCGACCTCGGGGTCTGGATATGGCTGCGGCGAGGTCTGCACCCATGCGTCGAGGTGGGACGGCAACAGAGTGGGTGCCTGCTCGGCTGGCGCCAGCAGGGTTTCCGGGCCGTCGATCTGATTGAGGTCGAAACCGCCGGAGCCAAAGTCGACCTGGGGGAGCGCGG
This sequence comes from Candidatus Eiseniibacteriota bacterium, assembly GCA_016712505.1. Classification (GTDB taxonomy): domain Bacteria; phylum Eisenbacteria; class RBG-16-71-46; order CAIMUX01; family CAIMUX01; genus JADJQY01. The sequence goes on from JADJQY010000001.1 coordinate 810,745, forward strand.
TGAGAGCGCGCCAGGTGAGGAGCATCGCGGGTCCGTAGATCGGGTCGGACTCGTCCGCGTCGGAGCGGATCAGGATCCGAGCCTGCGAGTTCGGGAAAGTGCCCATGCGATTCAGGCGTCCGAACCGCTGTCGCAGCGAGTCGAGGCTGGAGCACTCGGTCACCAGGTAGTCGAAGTCGAAGTCAGCGCCGGCCTCGATCGACTGCGTGGCCACGACGAACACCGGGCGTTCGCTCGACTCGCGACTCCGAGTGCTCGACACGAGGCGCTCGAGTTCCACCCCCACCGTGCCTCGATCGAGCGGTCGCATGCGCCCGGTCACCAGGAGGACCCGCGCGGTGTCGCCGAGCTTGCCCTCAAGATGTCGGGCGATCTCCCGCGCGGACGCGACGCGGTTGACCACGATGCCGATCGCGGTTCCGGAGGTTCGGGGGTAGGAGAGGGCTGCTTCGGCCATCGCGGCGGCGAATGTCGCCTGTCGGTCGGGTTCCGTGCCGCGCACCGTCACCTCGCGAAGCTCGGCCGGCTTGGGGGCACGAAGGCGTCGATCGAGCTCCGGGTCGGCATGATCGTCGTTGTCGAGCTTGAACGCCGTCGCCCTGCTTTTCGGGTCGGGCGTTGCGCTCATCTCGACGATCCGCCAGCGATCTGGCAACGGGCGCTCCGCCCAGGAGCGGTAGCGTCTCTGTAGCGCGTTCAGAGTGTCGCGGAACGGTCGGGAGAGGTGCACTTCGTCGAGCAGGAATAGACTGTCGTTCCCCAGGAGACCGGCGTGGATCGGTTTCATCGAGTCGCTCACGCCATACCCGCGGAACAGCAGTCTGGAGCCGACCTGATCGACCGTCGAGATGGCGATCAGCGGCTGTGCAGGGCTACGCGCCCAGGTGTCGTCGCGGGGAATTCCGCCACGCAGGATCGCGAGTTCGAGCGGCTCTCCTTCGAACGAGAGGCGCTGGAGGGCATTCTTGACCTTCTCGGTGGCTGTTCCTGGGGCCGCGTCACGCAAGGCTTTCACGATGACCCGGCCCCGATTGTGGGCTTGATCGACGATCGTCCGGCGATCGACCACATAGACGATCCTCATGGGGGCGGTTCGATTCGAGGACTCCGCCTGGAGCGCGAGGTGGAAAAGTGCGACGTCGAGAGCCGCAGTCTTGCCCACACCGGTGGGGAGATCGAGCAGGTGGGGCCAGGTGCCGTTCGCCGCGACCTCTCGCGCGAGTCGCAGTTGCCAGGGGAACGGGCGGTACCCGTGAACTTCCTGGAAGTAGATCGGGAAGTCGTCGATCGAGAGACTAGACATCGGCCACCTCCGGTCGGAGCAGACCCAGTCCGACGAATCTTCCGGCTCCGAGGATCACCGGCCCGCGGACCGGGCGCTCGAAAATGATCCGAGCGTGCGTGAGTGCGCGCCGGGTCCGGTTCGGATCGTTCGGAAAGGGGGGATAGTGCCGCGCCTTGGGACTACCGGCGACGGGCGCGGCGGGTAGGATCTCGACCGCTTCGGGGCGGGGCAGCCCAATGTTGGCGCACGCCGCGGCGATCGAACTGCTCGCTTCCGCGATGACGCGGTTGAGCTTCGCGGGATCGTTGGCGTGCAGATCTCCGGGATGGTTATCCAGGGCGATGGGAGTGACCGTCGCCCAGGAGCGAGCGGGTCCGACCCAGGTTGCGATCTGGAGGGTGCGCTGCAGCGGGACCTCCTCGAGACGCCTCACCTGGAGCGAACCGGCCGCGCCGAGGTGGATCGGGAGGAGCGGCGTGTCCTCTTCGCCGGTCCGGCATGCGCCCTCCCAGGCGGCGAGCGCCCGATAGACCGCCTTTCGGTCGTCTGTCGTACTCGCGCGCGGGAGCAGGAGCGCGATCCCCATCAGGTACCCATCCGCGTGCTGGCCTCCGACGAAGGGCAACGGGAGGATGGCGAGGTGGGGTTGGTCGGTTGGGGTGGCGTCGGGCCGGTGCCCTGAGATGAGCTCCGCCACCGGCTGCGAAGCGTACTTGAGCAGCACCCGGCGAACTGCACGCGCGACGCCCGGCCGGCGGTGCAGGGAAGGGCGAGTTCACCGGCGCGGCGAAGGATGATCCAGGTCTCGTCGAAGATACTGCTCGGAACTGTCGAGGCCACTCCGGTAGATGGTGCCCCATACCTCTGCGGGATCGACGGCATCACGCGCGGCTCGGTCTCGCGATGACGGGTGAATGCTTCGGTCAGGAGGGCGAGTTGATTGACGAGCGGAATCCGCAGGCGGACCTCGCCGTCGTCGGAGGGGATCCAGTTGGGTGAAGGTGCCTCGCCGGTCAGGCGGACACTCACCAAGGTGGAGGAATGTCCCAGGCGGACGACGCGCGCCGCGATGCGGTCGAGCGCCTCGAGCACTGCGGCATCGGGCTTCGAGTCGTCCCAGATGAAGGTGACGCGCGGCTCGTCCGGAGAGACCGATGGGAAGGTGCGAGCTTGCCTGACGCGTTGCTCCGGGAGCATCGATTGTCCTCGCTTCACGTCGCCGGAAGACATCGCGGTTCGAGCGGCGATTGCCTTCTCGATGCGGCCGAGGATCCCGGTGCTGAGCTTTGTATGCTGCTTCTCGAGCTGCGAGAGCTCGCGTTCCGCTCCCGCGGCACTGGTGGATCGCGCCTTTGCGCGCGCGGTCTCGACTGCCTGGGCCGACTCCACGAGTTCGTCGCGGGCACTCTCGAAGTCTCCGACCACCGTCGGATCGTTGACCGGGACGAACACGGTGTAGAGTTCACGCTCCGATGCCGTGGAGGCGCTCACCTTGGGCGCTCCCTGGGCGGCGAGCCAGTCGAGCGCTGCGAGCTCAGTGGGATCGGCGGGTTCCGATGCGTGGCACGCTGCGACCAGGGTGGAGAAGAGACGGGCCGGATGCGGCGGCCACTCCCCTCGACGTCGATCGTTGAACTGCGTGGCCACGAACCGGCCGGTGAGGAAGTTGACCTCGAGGGCCAGCATCAGTCGCTCTCCGAGCCGGATCCCGCCTGGGTGAGTTCACGGCTCTTCCGCACGAGTGCCGCGAGTTTGGGGGCGGGCTTGAGCGTGATCGGGCCGCGATCCCAGCCGAGCCCGAGCTTCTGTGCGGCGCTCGCGGCCTCGGCGAGGAGCTTGGCCGCGCCACCCGTCGTCAGCGCGAACTGGGTTGCCGGCTGTCCGTCGCGTCCGAGCAGTTCGTAGCTCGAGGGGGCCTCGGGCACGAGCAGCGAGCGCGAGCGAAGATCGAAGTCCGACTGGCGGAGATAGGCGAGTCCGGCCAGTCCGAGCGCGGCGAGGGCGGTTCTGGCGGCCAGTTCAGCCTCGTCGCGGGAGGCGGCGGGGAGGACAGCGCCTTTGATGTCGGTCACGAAGCGGAGTCGCCGGAGGCCGGCGAGGGAGAAAACTGCGGTCTGCAGCGCATGGCTCATGGTCACGCCACCTGCTTCGGAGTCGATCGTCGGGGGAATGTTGCCGTGATTGATCGCGGAGGGGGATCCCTTGTCGCCGGATCCTCCAACGGGAACTGGCTTCCCCTTGCCCTCCTTCATCGCGACGCTCTCGTCGAGCGTCCAGCGCTCCTTGGGATCCGGGTGCTGAAAGACCGGTCCGGCCTTCTTCTCGATCCCGAGCGGATCGAGGCGACTCGCGGTCTTCACACCACCGACGACGTCGACTCCGATGATCTCGGAGACCATGCAGCGCTGGAACTTTGCGCCAAGCCCTCCCTTGGGCCCGGTGCTGTCCCAAACGCCGAAGATCAGCGCCGTCGGGCAGTAGCGGTACATGCCGGTGGCGTGATTCGGGCGTGAGTCGGTGAAGGCCCGCCCGGGATCGGAGAACCGGAAGAGCTGACCGTCGAGGAGGCTGTCGCGGAGCAGGGCGTCGGCGATCCGGTGCGGGGTCTGGAGAGCGGTGATCTGGCCGATGTCCTCGAGTCCTGTCTCGCCGGAGAAGTCCACCTCGACGAGCGGGAAGTCGATCTCCTTCCGCCGCCATGCTTCGAGGAGCGCTTCTTCCATGCGATTGGCTTGAGATGCGACGGAGTCGAGCAGGACGGTGAGGCTCTCGCGCCCTTCGATCCGGCGGCGCTCCAAGGCGTACTTCGTCTCGGCTCCCTTTTCCTTCATGTAGGTCGGCGGGAAGACCTTGTCGCCGGGGCCACCGGCGGGCTGGAGGCGGGTGATCGAGCGGACGGCGACCGCGGATCCGGCTACGGCGCTTCGCAGGGTGGTGAGGTCGAGTTCCTTCATCGGTAGTTTCCTCCATCCGGCGCGGCTCACGAGAGCACGTGCTCACTTGCGCACAACGAGGGGCACATCGTGATGGGCGGCGGCTACGGAGGGAGCGACCGTGGTCCTGCGGATCGGACTTGGCGGCGAGCGTCCAGGCAAATGAGCGAGACGACGTGCGTGCGGACGGACGCCCACGAACTCCGACCTGATGACGGCGGCACTGACTCTGTTCCCGTTGTCTGGGGCGTACCCGCCTCCAACACGAGCGAAACGGACCCGACTACTTTCGCGCATAGACAAGAGCTGTTCAAGGTGGAATTCGTGATTTCGCGACTTCGCGACTTCGCGACGGAGTCGCGGACCGGGATGTAGAAGCTGTACTCATCTTGAGTCCCGCTGAGTGCTGCTGCGACGGGTCTCGATCGATCCCTGCCCCTGCACGCCGAATTCCGCTACGCTCTTCGCGCCCACCCGTGGCTTGGGTCCAGTGGGGCGACAGGTTGGGGCCGTAGAGAGTGAGTCTGGTACTGGCGCGGTGGGTGACAGCGCGGCAGGTAACACAGGAGGCACGTTCCATGGGCACGATTCGGCGTGCGGCGATCTGGTTGGGTGGGGCGGCGGTCGTTCTGACGGGGCTGCTCGGGGGTGCGGGGCCGGCGAAGGCGGAGCCGGGGGATACGACGTGGGTCAACACGTTCAGCAATGATTTCTACAACTGGGCCACGCCGCACGAGCAGACGTTCACTTTTCCCGCGGAGCGCAACTGGCGGAAGATCCTCCTCTACTACCGCATCGGTTGCCCGCCGTCGCCGGATGACTGTGATCCATGGGATAGGATCGGGTATCTGCGCGTGATGCGCGAGGTGGAGCAGGAACGATGCTGGCGATCGAGCCGGTGGAGATTGCGCGGGTGATCACGCCGTACGACATCACCGGAGGTGCGCGCCCGGGAACCTGCACCTGGACCCTGGACGTGAGTGACTACGCGAGCCTGCTCCGCGGTGACGTCACCTTGAACAACTACATCGAGTCGTGGATCGGGGGGACGCGGGGTTGGCTGGTCACGATCGACTTCGCCTTCATCGAAGGGGAGCCGGAGCTGATTCCGTTCAAGGTGACAAACCTCTGGAACCACTACTACGCAGTCTATGGGGACCCGACCCGGCCGATCGAGGATCTGCTGGCCCCGGTTCAGGTGGGGATCGCTCCGGAGGTGGTCGCAGCCAAGGTGAAGGTCACGACCACGGGACATGGACAGGGGAACACGGGCAACTGCGCGGAGTTCTGCAGCAAGCAGCACACGGTGAACGCGAACGGCACCGATTTCGCCCATACCCTCTGGCGGGCGAACTGCGCCTCGAATAGCTGCGGGCCGCAGGGAGGGACCTGGACGCTGCCGCGCGCGGGTTGGTGCCCGGGGGACAAGGTCGAGCCGTGGGAGGTGGATGTGACGGCTCAGGTGGTCGCGGGTGGTACCTCGACCTTCGACTACAGCGTGCAGGCCTACACGAACTTCTGTTGCCCCTGTAATCCGAGCTGCATCTCGGGCGCGACCTGCGCGAACTGCCAGTACGACAGCAACGGGCACACCGAGCCGATCTACGCGGTGGCCTCCCAGCTCATCGAGTACCGCACCAATCCGGTCTCGGGAGTTCCCGGGCCAGAGACGCGGGCGCGCGCATGGCTGGAGCAGAACGTGCCGAACCCGCTGCGCGGGACGACGGAGATCGCGTACGTGGTCGATCGGCCGGGAAGGATCTCGCTCAGTCTCTTTGCGGCCAGCGGCCGCGTGATTCGGGTGCTGGTTCGCGAGCATGCGGCCGCGGGGCGGTACGCGGTGACCTGGGATGGCCGCGACGCGGGGGGCGAGCGGTTGCCGTCAGGGGTCTACTTCTATGCATTGGATGGCGTAGGCGAGGCGGGTGCGCGAAAGATGCTCCTGCTGGAGTAGAGCGAGTGGGGCCTGACCCATGGGCGGCTGGGCGGGAGCGCAGGTCGGCGGGGGCGACGAGAGTCGGCGCAGGTTGGGGCGAAGGTGCGCGTCGGCGGGGCAGCGCGATCAGGCTGAACCGAAGAAGGCCCCCGGAAGTTCGTGCTTCCGGGGGCCTTCGTGTATCCACCCCGCGCGTGAGTGCGCGCGGGCGATCTCAGCTGCGGGCTACCTACCTGCCGGTCGACTCGATGCGCATGGCGTAGAACGAGCGCCAGACGAAGACGACCGAGATGGCGAAGAAGACGACGGCCAGGCCGGTGGCCAGGCTGCGCTCCATCTCCACCGCGAGCTCGACCGCGAGCAGACCGAAGAGGGTGGTGAACTTGATGATCGGGTTCATGGCCACCGAGGAGGTGTCCTTGAACGGATCGCCGACCGTGTCGCCGACCACGCAGGCGGCGTGAAGTTCGGTTCCCTTCTCCTTCAGATCGACCTCGACCAGCTTCTTGGCGTTGTCCCAGGCGCCGCCGGCGTTGGCCATGAAGATCGCCTGATAGAGGCCGAAGATGGCGATCGAGATGAGATAGCCGATGAAGAAGAACGGCTCGACGCAGGCGAACGCGAGGGTGGAGAAGAAGACGGTGAGGAAGATATTGAACATCCCCTTCTGCGCGTAAATCGTGCAGATCTCGACCACCTTCTTGGAGTCGGTGATCGAGGCCTTGGACGCCCCCTCGAGCTTGATGTTCGCCTTGATGAACTCGACCGCACGGTAGGCACCGGTCGACACCGCCTGGGTGGAAGCGCCGGTGAACCAGTAGATGATCGCGCCGCCGGTGATGAGGCCGAGCAGGAACGGCGGGTGGAGCATCGAGAGCTTGTCGAGGCCCTGGGTCAGTCCGTGGGTGAGCATCATGATGATCGAGAAGATCATGGTGGTCGCACCCACGACCGCCGTACCGATGAGCACCGGCTTGGCCGTGGCCTTGAACGTGTTTCCCGCGCCGTCGTTCTCTTCCAGGAGGTGCTTGGCGCGATCGAACTTCACGTCGAAGCCGAAGTCCTTCTTGATCTCGTTCTTGATGTCCTTGACCTCTTCGATCAGCGACAGCTCGTAGACCGACTGGGCGTTGTCGGTCACCGGACCGTAGGAGTCGACCGCGATGGTCACCGGTCCCATGCCGAGGAAGCCGAAGGCCACGAGACCGAAGGCAAAGACCGCCGGGGCGATCATCAGGCCGCCGAGTCCCTGGCTGGAAACGAGGTAGGCGATTCCCATGAGGGCGATCATGGCCATCCCCATCCAGTAGGCGCTGAAGTTTCCGGCGGTGAGCCCGGCGAGGACGTTGAGCGAGGCGCCACCCTGTCGCGAAGCGGTGACGACTTCCTTGACATGCCGGGAGCCGGTCGAGGTGAAGACCTTGGTCAGCTCGGGGATGATCGCCCCGGCCAGGGTACCGCAGCTGATGATGGCGCTGAGCTTCCACCACATGCTGCCGTCGCCGAGGTCGCCGATCATCAGCTTGGAGAGAACGAAGGTGACTCCGACCGAGACCAGGGAGGTGAGCCACACCAGGTTGGTCAGCGGCTTCTCGAAGTCCATCTTGTCCGCGTTGGCGTACTGGCTCTTGGCCATCGCCTCGTTGACCAGATAGGAGACGCCGGAGGCGAGGATCATGGCGATGCGCATGACGAAGATCCATACCAGGAGCTGCACCTGGACGGTCGGCTCCTTCACCGCGAGAAGGATGAAGGTGATGAGCGCGACACCGGTCACGCCGTAGGTCTCGAAGCCGTCGGCCGTCGGGCCGACCGAGTCGCCGGCGTTGTCGCCGGTGCAGTCGGCGATCACGCCGGGGTTTCGGGCGTCGTCTTCCTTGATGTTGAAGACGATCTTCATCAGGTCGGAGCCGATGTCGGCGATCTTGGTGAAGATGCCGCCCGCGATACGGAGCGCCGCCGCGCCGAGTGACTCGCCGATGGCGAACCCGATGAAGCAGGGGCCGGCGTAGGTGGGCGGGACGAAGAGCAGGATGCAGAGCATGATCAAGAGCTCGGTCGAAATCAGGAGCATTCCGATCGACATACCGGCCTTCAAGGGGATCGCGTAGACCGGGTAGGGCTTGCCCTGCAAGCTGGCGAACGCGGTGCGGCTGTTCGCAAAGGTATTGATTCGAATTCCGAACCAGGCGACGGCGTAGCTGCCGCCGATCCCGACCAGGCTGAAGAGGACGACCATCACGACCTTGTCGACGCTGAAGTGCCTGAGGAACCCGAAGTAATAGATCATGATCACGCCGATGAAGATCTCGAGGATCATGAGGAACTTGCCCTGCTGGAGCAGGTAGGTCTTGCAGGTCTCGTAGATCAGGTTCGAGATCTCGAGCATCGACCGGTGAACCGGAAGGGCCTGCATCTGGCGGTAGATCACCAGGCCGAAGCCCAGGCCGAGAAGACAGACCAGAAGCCCGGCGGTCAGCAGCGTCCGGCCGTCCATCCCCATGAAGCTCACCGACGCGAGATCCGGCATCACCAGATCGGCCTCGCTCGCGAACGCTGGGGTCGCGGCCAGTAGAAACGCCAAGAGGGCGCCGAGTCGCCCGAGGATCGAGCCCGGCGCACACGCGCCAAGCCGCTCGGTCAGTTTCGAGGTCAGGTTCGAGATCATGTCTGTCGCCAGTCTCCGTGGTTTCAGGTTTCGCGGAGGCTCAGGCCTTCCGAGTTCCAAACAAAAAGACGCCGGATTCTAACCTCTGGGGGTCCGGGACAGGCAGACAAAAACGCCCCGGGGGGAGGGGGGGATGCCTCGCCCGAGCGTGCGCATAATTCGTTGTGATGTAATGTGTTGTGTTTTGCGGCCGCGTTGGGCGCCGGGTGCTGACGAGCCGCTGAGGGTGGACGCGCCGGCGTGCGCTCGCGCGGACGGGACGCGAATGTCGGCTGAGCATTGTTTCGCGCGCCGGGTGGGAGTCTGTCCGCGAGGTCGCATCCGGTGGCCGAGTCCGGTTCGAGGCCGCAGGGTCGTACTCTGCCCGGACGGAGTTTCGTTTCGGTTAACCAATTGAAGTGAATGTTGTTGCGAGATCGAAAAAGGAATCCCCACTTGTGGTTCTTGACCGCTCCGGACTTGGGGGCACACCGTGGTAGCGCCACGCCGAAGGGGAGTTCGATGGGAGGTCGCCATGCCTGGGTACTCGGGAACGCCGCTGATTCAGAAGTTGGGCTGGAGGGCCGGGGGGCGGGTCTACCTGCTCACCCCACCGGCGGAGTACCGGGAGTGGCTCGGGCCGTCCGCGCAGGGGATTGAGTTCACCTCCCGGGTGCCGGCGGCGCCCGAGGCCGCGCACCTCTTCGTGACGGAGCGGCGCGTTTTGGCCGCCAGTCTGGAACGACTGCGCGGGCGCCTCGTGCCGACGGGGGTGATCTGGGTCTCCTGGCCGAAGAAGACGGCGAAGGTCCCGACGGACATCACCGAGGACACCATCCGCGACGTCGCACTCCCGCTGGGCTACGTGGACGTGAAGGTGTGCGCGGTGAGCGACGTCTGGTCCGGCCTCAAGCTCATGATCCGGAAGGGCGAGCGCTAGACAGCGGGCGGGTCCACCATTGCGGTGGCCGGGAACTCCGTCCGGACGGAGTTCGCAAAATCGGTAACCATATTCCGGTCAATAGATTACGAGAACTGTGCCCGGCCAGCCGAGAGCGGCACGATGTCGGTCCGGAGCGGACAGCTTACGTTGCGATCGGCGCTTCCTCCGGCGCGCCGCCGAGGGCCGAGTCGCGCCCTCCGCCACTTGCGACCGCGTCGCTCGGATCGTCCGTGTCGGCGTCCGGGAGCTCCAGCCCGCCTTCGACTTCGATCTCGCACTCGACCGGTTCCCAGAGACCATCGGTCTCGACCTCGAGATCGACCTCCTCGTACTCCCCCTCGGTGTCGACCTCAAGTGCGGCGGGCTCGGCCTCCCCTCCGAGTTGGACCTCGATCTCCTGCGGCGGGAGATCGACCACCACCTCGGCGGAGAGCGATTGCGGTTCGGGGGGCGGGCCGGTGGGAGCGTCCGTCTCCTCCTCCTCGAACCGTTCGTTGCCGGTCGGGGCGGACATCGAGGGAACGTCGCGCACGTAGTCGGTCAGCAGAGCGTAACGACCGCGCCCAAGGTGGAGACTGAGCCGACGGGCCGACTCGGTGGTCGGGATGCTGATCCAGCCGTGGCGTGGACGATTCGATTCGATCAGCGCTCGCAGGCGACGAGCGGTGATGGCGTCGCGACAGAGCACGGCAAGCAAGCGATCGGCCTCGAGGTCGCGGCCGAACACCCGGAGTTCCTGCGTGGGGGCGAACTCCTCGATGCGCCCGATCTCGACCGAACGCCCATCCCAGTCAAATGTCGCGGACATCGGCGAAGGCCGGATTACTTCGCGCCGGGCGGGAGCATCGACTCATGTACCAGGGCGCAGGGGACCGGCCCGGCCATCGACTCGCGCGAGAAGGCGTAGAGGAAGTAGGTCTCGTCCTTCCACGGCGCGGTCTTGTACGACAGGAGATCTATGGCGAAGCAGCCGGTGACGACCGGATTGGGGTCGTTCGGGTCGATCGGATCATGACTGGGCACGCGCAACCGGAGCACGATCGGCACTCCGCTGTCCGCGCCGGTCGCGAGGAGGTGAATTCCGACGATCGCGGTCGGGGTGTCCTTGGGGCTCGCGGCGCCGCTTGCCTCTCCCGACGACGCTGCGAGACGCGGGACGATGTCTTCCTTCCGGGCGGCGAGGCGGAACGAACCGCGCACCACTGCCCGCGAATCGGAGCTCAGGACCGACACGCGATCGGCGGCGAGGGCGATGCCGATCGAATCCGGCGCATCGGGGGAGTTCGGCAGCTCCTTGTAGGTCGGGTAGGGCCAACTCTCGGCCGGCGAGACCGGGGCCAGCGGCTGCTTCGCGTGCTGCGCCTCGAGGAACTTCCGTACCTCCGGGTCCTCGTAGCTCCCGGGCTGCTTGTCGAGGCGGGTGGTCACCCGGTTCGAGACCTCGTCGCGCAGGAGCACCGTCACGAGGAGATTCGACGGTTGCCACGGTACTCCCGCCCGGGCGCGGACCTCGGAGAGATAGGGCGACATCATCATCCCGTCCGGCGGCTCGGCCGCAGGCGCGGTCCGCTCCTCGCGCACCCGGCCTTCCTGGTCCAATGCCGGCCCGACGTAGAGCTCATTGCGATCGACGTCGACCGCCGTCACCAAGGCAAGGAAGCGGAAGCTGACGTATGCCGCCTTCTTGAGCGTCATGGTGTGGCGCACCACGACCGGGAGTGTCTCTCGCACCCCGAGGGCAACGTAGCTGGGCGCGTCGATGACCAGTCCCGGAGGGCCGGGGCGCGGCGGGAGGCCGCTGGGCGTCGGCTCAGCCTTGAACGGATCGCTCCAGAAATCGTGGTCCTGGAGACCGAAGACGTGCTCGCTCATCCATCCCTCCGTTCATCCGGGGTTGAGGTCGAGGCCGGGGTGCCGTCGCCGTGGCGGTTCAGCACTCGTCGTCCGCGCGCGTCTTGAAGCCGCTCCGGATGTCGGTGAGCTTGCGCGCCTTGATGTACTTCTGGCAAGTGGGGCAGAACTGATCGCGCGCCGGGTCGGCCTCGTCGCCCCCGGAGCCAAACAGGATGCAGCTTCCGGAGGCCCCGCCGAAGCTGGCCAGCGTCTTGTCGGCGACGCTGAAGGCGCAGTGTGTGCCGGTGTGCCCCTTGCCGACGTAGACATCTCCCGCGGCGACCACAGGGGGATAGGGAAGTCCTCGCGGTGGCTTGTTCCCGAATGGAGCGGCGGTGGCCGGGTCCATCACCGCCATTCCCATCGAGTGCCCCAATTCGTGGCAGATCGTGCACGCGGTCGGTTTGGGGGGACGGCTGAAGACCAGAGTCTGCCTGCCGCCGCTGGCTGATCCGTTCACTCCGCCGGCCCAGAAGATCTCGAAGCGGAATGAGATCGGGCAGTGGGTGGCTGAGAGCGGTCCGACGAAACTTCCTGGCTCACCGACCCCGGTCGGGAGCTTGAGCTTCAGCTTCTTGTAGGTCTTGAACTCGATCCAGTCTGCCTGCCCCCACTCGAGGCGGGCCGCACCCGCGTTCACGCCGGGGTGAGCGGGATGCGCGACCGGGTCAACCTCGGCCTCCCACCATACGCTCACCACCGCGTCGGAGCCGTCGAGCATCCGCTTCGCGAAGGCGTAAGCGCCGGCGGGTATGTCATACTCCAGGGTTGCCGTGGTCATGCTCACGCCTAGCGTCGCCGCAGGGTCGTCCGAGTCATAGTAGCCATCGACCAGTTTGATCTGCACCGTCCGAGAGTCCGGCGAAGCATCGAAGGTGACCGGGCCGCTCGGAACCAACGAACTCGTATGATCGCCGATGACGTACTTCTTCCCTGCGGTGGCGTCGCCAAAGTAGGCGTTGTCGAAGATCGTTCCCGCCGGGGCGTTGGTGAGTTTCCACACGTGCGACTTGATGCATTCGAACTGGATGAACGCCTTGGCCAACCGCGGGCGGAACCAGCCGGTCATCACGTCGGAAAAGTCGCGTCCGGAAACACCCGAGGGGAGCATCTTGGCGGGTAGCTTTGCGCTCATGCTCTCGGCAGCCAGGAGTTCGTAGTAGAGCTTCCGCCAATTGACGATGGTGACCTTTGCGTCGGTCTTGGCCGGCGTGCCGCCGGCCGTGATGATGACCGAGTCTCCGCCGGCCTGGCCGAGCACCAGCTCCCACTCCGCCTCGCCCTTCGCGTCGAGGGTCTTCTCCTCCTCGAGTACGGTCCCCTTGGCGTGCCCCCCGGCATCAGCCGTGCGATCGGAGTTCTCGGCGTGGAATTCAGCCTTGACGTAGATCTTGTCCCCTGTCTTGCCGAAACCCTTGGTCTCGGGGGCGAAGCGGATCTTGATCTTCGCCCCCTGCTCCGGCTTGGCTGCGTCCGCGTCGAGGTTCACCCACTGCTTGTGCTTCCCTTCGCCGTCCGGCGTGGGGAAGATGATCTTCACCTTGAAGCGCTTCTCGACCTGGAGCTTTCGCTCTTTCCCCTTGGGCTTGTCGACCGACTTCAGCACGTACGGAGACTTGCACTCGATCGACACGTCGCCCGGGGCCATCAAATCGAATACGAACACGCCCTGTTCATCGGTGGAGCGCTGCAGGTTCTTCTTGTTGTGCTGCAAAGTGAGATCGGTCCGGGGCATCGGCTTTCCCGCCCCGTCCTCCTCGCAGGTGATCTTTACTTGTTTCGCCCAGACGAAGATGTCGCCTTCGTACCCGGGCTTCGGTGCGCCGTTGATCTCTGCCTTCCAGGTCATCTTCATCGAGAGGTCGTCGCCTTCGACCTTGGGGGCGGGCCAGGAGCAGCTTCCGGATCCGCCGGCGATCGTCGCCTTGGCTTCTCCGGCGGCGGCCCCGTCCGCCTTGAAGAACTTGAAGGTGCAGGTCGGCTTCGCGCCGAACCCGGCGAGCGAGACCTTGCAATTGACGGGTGTCTCTTCCCAGACGTGGATATCAGCCATCGAGTGCTCCGGGGGAACGGCAGGCTGCGCCTGCGAGAGGCGCGCGACGACGACGGGCCGTGACTCTATCCTTCAGCGTCGGTGGGCGCAAGCGGCGCGAAGGCGCGGGACACCTCAGAGCCGCCGCTCGATCATCTCGGCGCGCACGACGAGCGAGATTGGACCGCAGAGCGCCTCGCGACTCCAGGCATGGACGAGGTAGGTATCCGGCTCCCAAGGCTCACCCTGGGGAGCGAACAGGTCGAGGGCAAAGTGCCCCGCGCCGATCGGCGGGTCGGACCGCTCGTCGAGCGGGCCGAAGATCGGTACCGCCAGGGTGAACCAGCGGGGCGCCGGGCGCCGGATGCCGGTGATCAGGAGGTGGACGGCAACCACCGCGGTCAGCTCCCCGTCGGGCGGGCCGAGGTCGAAACTCCGAGCCTGCGCGGCGAACGCTTCCGCGGCGGCGGCACTCACTCGCTCCTCGGGGCGTACCGGGAGGCGGAACGAGCCGCGCAGCGGACAGCGCGATCCGCTCCGCAGCAGTTTGGGCAGTTCCGCCGTGAGGGCGATTCCGGTCGGCCGGGGAGCAATCGGGGACTCTGCCGTCTTGGAGTACGACGGGTAGGGGCGGCCCGGCTGCGGCGAGGGTCCCTGCGCCGCGGGTCGGCCGGATCTGCTCTCCAGGTACCGTTCGACCGCGGGGTCGACGTACGCATCCGGTGGTTTGCCGACCCGCGTTCGCACCCGATTCGAGGGCTGCCCCTCGAGCAGTGCGGTCACGAGCAACTCCGAGGGTTGCCAGGGGATCTGTGCGCGTGCGCGCAGGTCGATCACGAATCGTCGGGACATCCGCCCCGGCGGCCTCGGCCGTGTGAGCGCGGCGCCGGGAGGCGGTCCGGTAACGGCCTCCTCCTGATCGCAGGCGAATCCGCAGTAGAAGCTGTTCCGGTCGAGATCGACCACGGTGATCAAGGCCGAGCGGGCGAAGCTGACCCGGGCGAGTTCCTCGTGTGTCGCGGTGAAGCGGGCGACGAGCGGCAACGTTTCCCGTCCGGTGACCGAAGCAAAGCTCGGCGCGGCCAGCTCGAGCCCGGAGGTGGCGGGAATCGAAGGCAGCGGGCCCCGGCGGGGCGGTTCCTTTCCGGGATTCGACCAGAACTCGTCATCGGAGAGGCCGAAGTCGACGTCGCTCATCCGTTCCTTCCTTGCTCCGCCCCGATGGGGAGCTCAGCACTCTGCATCCGGGCGCGAGGAGAACCGAGACCGGATGTCGGTCAACCGCCGGCCTCGCAGGTAGGTTTGGCAGGTTGGACAGAACTGATCACGAGCCGGAGGTTCTTCGTCTCCGCCCGCGCCGAACAGAATGCAGGTGCCCTGGACCGACTCGAATCCGGCTAGTGTCTTGTCCGAGACCCCATCGGCGCAGTGCGAACCGTTGTGCCCGTGTCCGGAGTAGCTGTTTCCGGCGGCAACCTCCGGCGGCGACGGCAGGCCGTTCGGCGGTTGGTTGGCGCTGCCGGCACTGGCTGCCACGGTCATTCCCATCGAGTGACCCAGCTCGTGTGCGATGGTCACCGCGACTGCCGACAGGGGACGGGACATCACCACCGCCTGCGCGCCCCCTCCTGCCGTGCCATTGAGCATGCCGGCGAGGGAGATGCCGATCCAGACGCGGACAGGGCAGGTGGTATCGCTCTCCGGGCCGACGAACGACCCGGGATCGAGCGGATCACTGGCCGGCAGGGTGACTCGAAGGGTCTGCCAATCGACGAACTCCACCCATCCGGCCTCGCCCTCCTCGGCCCGAGGATCTCCACCGCTCACCCCCGGGTGCGCCGGATAGGCCACTGGATCGATCACCGCTTCCCAGCCCACCAGCGTCAGCGCGACCGATCCGTTGGTCATGTTGATGGGGAAGAAGTACGCACCGTCCGGCGCGGGGATGTCGACCGAGGGACTCTCGGTCTCCACGTAGGTTTCGGCCGGAGGGTCATCCCCTTTGAAGAGGTAGTCGCAGAGGGTGAGCTGGATCGCACGGGGGTCAGGCGTCGCGGAGAACGACACTCCCCGGGGCGTCATCAGACGGGTGTGCCGTCCGAGCGCGTAGATGTTCTCCGCGCCACTTCCGACGTAAGCGCCTTCGTAGATCGTTCCCGCCGGGGCGTCCTTCGTCTTGAAAATCAGGGCACGCAGACAGTCGTACTTCACGAAGACGGCGTCGAGGCGGGGGATGGTGAAGGCGGTGACGCCCCCCGGAAGCTCCCGTCCCGACTTGCCGTCGATCAGCGGCTTGGCGGGAAGAAGCGCCTTCATGCTCTCGGGCGCCATCAGCTCATAGAAGAGCTGGCGCCAGGTCCGGATGACGAACTTGATGTCGGAGCGACTCGCGGTGCCTCCGATCGTGATCGTGACCTTCTCGCCCCCGGCATGCCCCAGCTCCAGTTCGAACTCGACCTGCTTCTTGGCGTCGAGCGGCTTCTCCTCGGTGTGTACGCTCCCCTTCGCGAATCCCCCCGGTTCCGGCGTGCGATCGGAGTTCGCCGCGTCGAACTCGGCCTGGAAGTAGACCGGCTCCCCGGGCGCTCCATCGTCCTTCGTCGCGCAACCGACCTTGATCTTGATCTTCGAGCCGCGCTCCGGGTGATCGAGGGCGGGGGTAAGATTGACGTACTGCTTGTGCTCTCCGGAATCATCCGGCACCGGCCAGATCAAGGCGGTCTTGAACTTGCGCTCCGCCTTCAGAACCCGTTCCCGCGCCTTCGGCTTGTCGATCGACTTCCAGACGTAGGGCGCGCGGCAGAGGATCTCGACATCGCCCGGTGTCGGAAGGTCGAAGACGAACTTCCCCTGGGCGTCGGTCATCCGCGTCAGGGTCTTCGGGCCTTGCTTGAAGGTGAGCAGCGCGCGGGGGAGGATCGCCGGTGGCCTCATCCTGGACCGTGAGCTTGATCTGCTTGGCCCAGATCTCGAACTCGCCGGTCTGTCTCGCGTCGATCGCCCCGTTGATCTCGACTTTCCAGGTGATGAGGAACTTGAGATCGTCGCCCGTCACTTGGGGCGCGCGCCACTTGCACCATCCGACGCCCGCGGTGACGTTCGCGGTCTGGGTGCCGATCTCCTCCGCGCCCTTGTAGAAATGGAAGACGCAGGAAGGGCTCGAGCCGTGCCCTGACATGCTGGCGCGGCAGTTCGCCTCATCGCCTTCCCAGATCTGCGCACCCGGCATCCTGCCCCCTCGTTTCCCGATCTACGAACGTGGAATCGGACGATGGTTGGGCATTGTAGCAGTCCGGCTGCCGCGACTCGCCCCCCGGATTGACCGCAGGACGATCAACCGGCCTCGCCTGCCCGGATGCTCTCCAGCTCCACCCATCGCTCCATGCAGAAGTGCAGCTCGAGCTCGATCGCCGCCAGCCTCTCCTTGGTCGACGCCACCTCGTCGGCGCGCGTGGTGTAGAAGGTCGGGGTTCCGAGGAGCTTGAAGAGCGTCTCCTTCTCCGCCTCGAGCGCATCGATCTTTCCCGGCAGCGCCTCCAGCTCGCGCGTCTCCTTGAATCCGAGCCGCTTCGGCTTTCGCAGCGTTGGCTCAGCGCCGCGCGACATCCCTTCGGGAGTGCTCCCACCTTGATCAGAGCTGCTCGCCCGCTCCCTGGGTGCCCCTGAGTTCCGCCGGTTGGGGCGGGCGTACGGATCGGACTTCCGCTGGCGGACCCAGTCGTCATACCCCCCGATGTACTCCGACCAAGCGCCATCTCCATCGTAGGCCAAAGTGGATGTCACCACATTGTTCAGGAACTCTCGGTCGTGCGAGACCACGAGCAGTGTGCCCTGGAACTCGAGCAGAAGGTCCTCCATCAGCTCGAGCGTCTCGAGGTCGAGGTCGTTGGTCGGTTCGTCGAGCACCAGGAGATTGCTCGGCCGGGAGAGGATCCGGGCGAGTTGCAACCGCTTCCGCTCGCCTCCAGAGAGCTTCAGCACCGGTCCCTGGATCTGCTCCGGCGTGAAGAGGAAGTCGCGCAGGTAGCCGACGACATGACGCTCCGCCCCGCCGATGGTCAGCATCTCCCGACCGTCGGCCACATTGTCGACGACCGACTTTGCCTCATCGAGCACATCGTGGAGCTGCTCGAAGTGCGCCGTCTCGACCCGCACGCCGGTCCTGATTTCTCCGGATTGCGGCGAAAGCTCGCCGAGAAGCAGCTTGAGGAGGGTCGTCTTGCCGCATCCGTTCGGCCCGATGATCCCGATCCGATCCCCCCGCACGATGGTGGTGGAGAGATCCCGCACCACCTTGGCGTCGCCGTAGGAGTAGGAGATCCGCTCCGCCTTGAGCACGATCCGCCCGGATCGCTCTGCGTCCTGCAACCCCGCGCTCGCCTTGCCCGTGACCTCGCGCCGCGCGCCCCGCTCCAATCGCAAGGCCTGGAGCGCCCGCACCCGCCCCTCGTTCCGCGTGCGGCGAGCCTTGATGCCGCGCCGAACCCACGCTTCCTCCTGGGCCAGCTTCTTGTCGAAGAGCGCCGCCTGCTCCGCTTCGACCCGCAGCTCCTCCTCGCGTTTATCGACATAGCTGTCGTAGTCGGTGCGGTAGCTGCGGAGCGCACCCCGGTCCAGATCGATGATCCGCGTGGCCACCCGACGGAGAAAACTGCGGTCGTGGGTGACGAAGATCAGTGCGCCGGCGCGTCGAGCCAGCGCCTCCTCGAGAAAGAGGATCGCGCCGAGATCGAGGTGGTTGGTCGGCTCGTCGAGGAGCAGGACGTCCGGGTCGAGGGTGAGCGCGGTAGCCAGGAGCACCCGTCGCTTGGAACCGGCCGAAAGGGTTGCGACCACCGCTTCGGGCTCGAGCCCGAGCTGGTCGATCGCGGTGTCGATCTTGGCCTCGATTTCCCACGGATGCTCGCTGGTCAGAGCGCCGCTCCGTTCCAGCATGTACCCTCTCACCGTGCCCGCGAGGTCCAGCGGCACATCCTGCTGCAACCCTGCGATCCGCAGCCCCTGCTGCTTCACGACCTCGCCCGCATCGGGCCGCAGCGACCCCTCGAGCACCTTGAGCAGGGTCGACTTGCCCGCGCCGTTCCGACCCAGGAGGCCCAGGCGCTCCCCCTCGTCGATCTGGAGGGTCACCCCATCGAGCAGAAGCGGTCCATGGAACGACAGGCTCACATTGTTGAGTCCGAGCAGAGGCACGAGATATCTCCGAGGGATGTTCCGTCGCGAGTGCGAGTGGGGGAGACTAACCGATCCGAGGGACGTCCAGCCATCCGCGCGCGCCGGCTAGAGCTCCTGCGCCCGGAAGGTGTCGCCATCCTCCAGCGACCCGCTCTGGTAGCCCCGGGAAAACCAACGCACCCGCTGTTCCGAGGTTCCGTGAGTGAAGGCGTCCGGCACCACGTACCCCTGGGACTCTCGCTGCAGCTTGTCGTCGCCGATCGCGCTGGCCGCGTTGATCGCCTCCTCGAGGTCCCCCTCTTCGATCACCTGCTTCATCTGCTCGGTGTGATGGGCCCACACTCCGGCGAGGAAATCGGCCTGAAGTTCGAGGCGAACCGAGAGCTGGTTGTACTCCTCCTCGCTGAGCCGGCCCCGCATCTGGTGGACCTGGTCGGTGATGCCGAGCAGGTTCTGCACGTGATGCCCGACCTCGTGAGCAATCACATAGGCCTGAGCGAAATCTCCCGGGGCACCCAGTCGCGTGCGCATCGTCTGGTAGAAGCCGAGGTCGATGTACACCTTCTCGTCCGCGGGACAGTAGAACGGCCCCATCGCCTCGCTTGCCAGTCCACAGGCCGATTGCACCCGATCGGTGAAGAGGACCAGCGTCGGCTCGCGATAGGCCTGCCCCCGCTGCTCGAACTCCGCGCGCCAGACATCCTCGGTCTGCGCCAGCACCACGGTGACGAACTGCGCCAGCTCGTCCTCGACCGGATTCGGAGCGCGTTCGGTCTGCTCCATCGCCCCGCCGCTCGGCTGGAGTTGCTCGAGCATCTGCCTCGGATCGGCCCCGAAGAGCACGGCGAGAAGGAGGATGATCAATCCGCCGCCTCCCAACGCGATCCCCCCGACCGGCCCGCGTCCCCGCCGATCCTCCACGTTCGAACTCTGTCGCTCGCCTCTCCAGCGCATCTCGCCTCCATCTTCGGACCTGCCCGTACCCAGCTCTATAGCTCAGGGGTGACCAGCTTCGCGGGTGGGCGCGTGGAGGTCAACGGTCTTCCTGGTGTGGTATCGAACTCTCCCACTGTCGGCGCGATTCTCGCTGCTCCATCGGTCGGTGTCTCGGTACCGACGGGAGGGCGGCGCGGACTTCGCGCCGGAGTACTTGCACGAACAGGTTCGGTCAAGTCGCTCGAGCCTTGGGTAGCGGCCGGCTCAGCGCTCGCCGGCGCTTGTAGTCCGAGTGCCTGTCGCCCCGGTGCCCCTGGGCGCGGGGCTCGAGACGCGCTGGCCGGAAATGTAGTAGCTCACCGGTCCTCCGGGCAGCGAATGGGGGGGACGCGCACCCCCAGTGTGATGATCCCGCGGAGTGTGGGCGGATCGAGGCGCCGGGTGAAGGTTGCTTCCAGGTGACACTCGACGTCGGCGACACCCGCCACCTCACCTTGTCCCGCTGCCATCAGCTCGCCACGGAAGGTGACATCGCCGGCCAGCGTGACCCACGGGGCATCGCTGTCCAATCGTACGGTGTTGCCCATGACCGTGATCGATACTTCGCGAATGCTGGTCCACCGAGCCTGAGGTTCGTGCCGCTGGAAGTCCTCCAGCACGGTCAGCGACACGGAGTAGGCGCCCGATGGGTCGACGCCGCAATCGAGCGGGTCACATTCCGTGAAGTCGCCATTGTAGCTGCCTCGGCACTCGCTCGGAGGCACCGACCGGCACGACCCGTCGAAGCCGCAGCAGGCTCCCACGCGGATCCGACACGCTTCGTCCCAGCACGTCGCATCCCCCGGCGGCAGCATCGATCCCCCCATCTCGATGCACGAGTCCGGGGTGGCGTAGACGCAGCGCTCCCCCGGGATGCAGCACCCGTACCGCTCCGCCAGGTTCGGAGAGCAGGCCTCTCCCGGAAAGAACCTTCCGAAGAACTCCCTCTCGCAGTTGCGTGAGTTGGTCGGCACGCACAGGTTGGCCGCGGTGACGCACGCTCCGAGCCCTTCCGTGCAGGGTGGGACGGAGGCTCCGGCTTGGAAGCTCGGCTCTTCTGTGGTCAGTTTGCCCCGGACGGAGATCCTGTTCCGGCCCGGCGGGCCGGCGGCTCCGCTCGTGAATCCTTCGCCGCCGTTGCCGCCGTTGCCGACCGCTCTGAGAACCACACCTGCTGTTGCCCCGTCGCGCAGCCCACGCCCCGGTAGGCCGTCACCTCCGTACGCATCACCGCCAGGCCCACCGTCTGCGCCCTGCGTGTATCTCCATTCGCAGCGTTCTTCTCCATGACCGCCGCCGCCCCCAGCGAAGGTGGCGGAACCCGCCCCCCCCCCGGTCCCTACGGGGCGACCGTCAGCCTCTCTCACCAGGACATCCCCTCCGTCGCCTCCTCGCGACGTCATGTCGCCCCCGCGCCCCGCTCGGGTGAGCATCATCCGCCACACCGGAGCTCCATTCCCCGCCGAGGCGCTTGCAGGTCCACCGTCGCCGCCCGAGATGGAGCCGAATGTGATTGCCGCCCGGAGCTCCGGGATCCCGACCAGTACGAGGTCGGGGACATCTCCCCCTCTGCCTCCAATCGCCGTGGCGTTTGCTGCCGCATGATCGTGGCGCGGGTCGGGTAACTGTCTACGGGATGGCGTCCGTGCGATCGCTGAGCCTCCGCGGCCGCCTGCGATCTCGCGAACATGAATCGCGGCGGACTCGGCGGACCAGCCGGCGGAGTGTATGGTCAGAACCCCGGCGTCTCCTCCCCTTCCGGCCGTCGCATTCGCCGGATACACAAACTCTGCGTCCCAACCGCTCCACGTACCGATTCTCTTGACGTCCCCCCCCGCGCCACCGCTGCCTGGGCGCAGGTCGACCTGTCCCTTGAATCGAATCTCCTCGCCGGCGCTGATCGAGACGTTTCCTCCGCGTCCTCCGGGAGTCGCCGCGAGACACTCGTCGGACCGCTGAGCCGTGTCCGGAGCCGCATCCCCGCCCTGCGCGGCCGCGAGCCACGCATCGTGCAGCACGATCGACCGCTCGCTCTGGATCACGATCGAGCCGCCGGATGCGCCAGGTGCGCATCGGCGTCCGAGCCGGGGGCCGACGCTCTCTCGTCCGATGCCGCTTGCACGAATCGCGATCGCCGCCTCGGGGCCGGTCGCGCTCAACTCCACGCCGGCCGGTGAGACGATCTCCGCGCCGGCGAGTACGAGTGGGCCGCGCGCGGATACCTGAAGGCCACCCGCGGCGCTGTCCCCGGCCGCGAGGCTGATCAGGCCGCGAATGGCCACCTCTCCGTCGGAGATGAGGTGGACGCTGCTGCCTTCGCCGCGGATCGTTCCCTGAACGTCGATCGAGCGCGTGGCTTGAAGCGACAGTGGACCGGTGGCCCGGACGGTGACGCCGGGCGGGATGATCACGCGGTCGAACTCGTAGGCGCCGGCGATGTCGATATCCTCGGCGGGGGCGAACAGCGTGCCGTCGGGTACGGGTGCTGGTGCGGGACCTTCATCCTCGGCGCAGCCGAGGATGGCGAGAAGCAGGCAGGAGCTGAGAGCGAACGCGCGCGCGGAAATCACGGAAGGCACCCTCCACGGATCAAGTATGAAGGAAATCCGCGAGGGGGGGAAGAGCCGGGGAAGGGGAGAAAGCAGCGACGGGGCCCCGGAGGACCCCGCCGCGGAGAAGAAGTCGCGCGCCGCAGGCGCGCGACGGTTACTTCACGACGACCAGGCGCGAGACGTCACTCAGGGTGCCGTCGACGACCAGCCGGGCCCAGTAGACGCCGCCCGCGAGGGGGGAGCCATCCTGGCCGCGACCGTCCCAGTTCACGCTGTGGGTACCGGCAGCGAAGGCGCCCTGCTGGGCAATCGCCACGCGGCGTCCGTCGGCGCTGAAGACTTCGAGGCTGACCGCGGCTTCTGCCGGCAGCGCGAAGCGGAGGGTGGTACCGCTGGTCATCGGATTGGGCGAGGCCACCAGCTTGCCGTTCTCGACCGGCGAGATCGAGATCAACTCGACCGGGTTGCCCTTCACGCTCGACATGTCGTTCCGGAGCATGGACGTCATGTCCGGCTCGGAGCGCTCGTCGATCAGGGTGAGCGCCATCGCGGCCGGCTGCGGCGGGGCTGCGGTGGTCACGCCGGCGAGAACGATGTCGTCGATGTAGGCGCCCTCCGTCCGGCTCGAGCCGTTCGAGAAGAACAGCCACCGCCACTGAAAGGTCGTGAATCCGGTCAAGTTGTAGGTCGCCTGAACCCAGGCTCCGGTGCCCGTTCCGGACCAACGCTGTTGCTCGACCCAGGCGGTTCCGTTCCAGTACTGGAAGGCGAGGTAGTCGCTCGCATTGGAGGTGCGATTCCAGAGCCAGAAGGAGAAGGTGACGTTCGTGACTCCGGACAACGACACCGAGGCAGTCTTGGTCATGTACGCCGTCATGTTGTGATCGTAGGTCTGACCGGCGACGTTGGAGTTGTCGGCGCAGTAGGCGCTCCAGGAACCACCGTGCACGCGAGCGCCGGAGCCGCTCGACTGATCGCCCCAGTAGTCGGAACCGCTGGTGCCGTTGGCGTCATTGGCTCCCCAGACGGTGCCCGGAACGACGTTGGTCTCGAAGTCCTCGCTGAAGAGCGTGATCGGGGTACCGCCGCCGCCACCGCCGCCGGCGGCATTCTGGACCGCGAGGAAGGCATTGAGCCGACCGTAGCCGGTCTGGGTGTCATACCCTGCGGTGCCGAGATCGTCGCAGTTGGTCTGAAGCACGGAGAGCAGCGTCGTGCGGGTCAGGGCCGGATTCTGCGACCAGACCAGTGCGCCGATGCCCGCTGCGTGCGGGGTGGCCGACGAGGTGCCGTTGAAGTCGGTGATGAAGTCCCCGCTGCCGAAGCCGCCGGTGCCGCGGATGTCGGTGGTGTGGATCCGCACGCCCGGCGCCATGAAGTCGATGCCGGTACCGTAGTTCGAGCCCCACCAGTTCTCCGCGTCACAGCTCGTCGGGCTCTTCCGCTCATTGCAGGGCGAGAGAGCGCCGACCGAGATGACGTTGCTGTAGGCTGCCGGGTAGTCGAGCGAGGACGCGTTGCCGTTGCCCGTGGCGGCGAACATGGCGCAACCCCGAGTGTTCACCGCGTAGTCGACCGCCACCTGCAGGGTCGAGGAGGCCGGACCGCCGAGACTCAGGCTGAGGATCTTGGCGCCATTGTCCGCCGCGAAGGTGATGCCACTGGCGACGCCCGTATAGGCTCCGCTGCCGGCGGCGTTCAGCACCTTGACCGGCATCAGCTTGACGTTCCAGGCCACACCGGCGATGCCGGCGGCGTTGTTTCCGCCGCCGAGGGCGATGCCCGCGCAGGACGTGCCATGCCCGTTGTCGTCCGTCGGGTTGGAGTCGTTGTTCACGTAGTCATAGCCGGCGACCACGCGCCCGGCAAACTCGGGATGACCGGTGTCGCAGCCGGTGTCGACGATCGCGAGGATGAACGAGGCGCTGCCGGTCTGGAGGTCCCAGGCCTGATCGGTGTCGGTGTCGCAGTCCGCGGTTCCCACCGTTCCACCGGTGTAGCGGATCGCCTGGCCGGTATTGTTGTGTGCCCACTGCGAGGGGTAGGTCGGGTCGTTCGGGGTGAGCGACATGTGGGCGATGTAGTTCGGTTCGGCGAAGCTCACCTCGCCCATGCCGGAGAAGCGCTCGGCGGCGCGCTCCGGATCGATGGCGTCCGCGTAGCGGACACGGAAGATGCGATCGAGCCCGGCTGCCGCTCGCGCCGTCGGATCGGTTCCGGCATCGAACACCGGCATGATGTCAAAGGCGCCGATTGCGCTCAACTGCTGATCGATGGCGCCGAGCCCCGTGCGCCCCATCGATCCCAGATCGGAACGGTACTGACTCGAGTGCACCGCATCGGTGGCGATCTGGACCAGGAGTTCTCCCGGCACCCACTTCGCGTCCGGCGTGCTGCTGCTGCCCGGGGCCGGGGCCATGGCCCAGGCGGCGACGGCGGCGGTGTTGAGTAGAAGCCCTGTGACTGCGCGGAGACTTGGGGACCTCATATACCTCTGACCTCCTCGATCTTCCGTGTAGGATTTCACGCGAGCCGCCACGGTTGGCGATCTGGCTGCGACGCCCAGACCGATCGTGAGCGGTGGGGTTCTCGCTTTTGGCTCGAGCCTGGGGTCGTCGTCCCAGGATGGATTCGAGTGCGAGAGAGAATAGAAAGCGGAACGCGCGCGGGCAAGACGCGACCTCGAACGAGCGAAGAAGTTCGGGAAAGGATTCACAAAATGACCGATGAAGCGGGTCTCGGCGACCCTTCCTGGGAGGAGCCCGCGCAGGTCGAGGAGTTCGCCGCACGCGCGACCGATCATCGCCTCCTCGAGCTGGTGACCCGCTTCCCCGATCCCTCGACCGTCCAGGTCCTCGACCTCGGTTGCGCCGGGGGAAGAAACACCGAGTTCCTGGTGCGCGCCGGATTCGATGTGCTGGCGGTCGATGCGTCGCTCGCCATGGTGCGTCATACCCGCGTGCGCATCGCACCGATTCTCGGCCAGGCCGAGGCCGAGCGAAGGGTCCGGGTGGCTCGGATGGACACGCTTCCCTTTGTCGAGTCGAGCTCGCGGCAGTTGGTGGTCGCGCTCGGGATCTACTTCCTGGCCAGAAGCGCGGAGGAGTGGAGCGCCGCACTTGCCGAGTCGACGCGTGTTCTCGCGCCGGGGGGATACTGCCTGGTGGCCAATTTCGGGCCGGGGTTCGGTCCCATCGACGCCCTCCCGGAGCGAGTTGGCACCAGCTTCGTCTACCGCCACGAGTCGCTCGGCACGATTTGCCTCCTCGAGCCGGAGGAACTCGACCTCGCCTTCCAGCAGTGCGGGTTGAGCCCGGTGGTTCCGACGGTTGCCGTGGAGCGCGAGGCAGAGGGGATCCGTCGGGTCACGGTGAATGCACTCTATCGTCGCCTCCCGGCTTAGGTTCGCTTCGTCACCGGTCGAAAACTTCACTGTCCCGGAGCGGATTGGATCGCCCTGCGATCGCAACCTCCCACCGTGAGTGCGAACCATCGATGTCACCTCGCGAAAACCAGAGCCGGCAGGACCGGTCCGCCGTGTTCTCCAAGCAGGGCCCCCTAACCGGGCCTCTGGTGTCATTCCTCGTCACCCTGCTCCTGATCGCCGGCGTCGAGGTGGCCATCATGCTCCTCGTGACCCCGCACCTGAGCGCGCGCGGGGGGCTGGCGAGCGCACTGGTCGATGCCGTCCTGCTGTCACTCGTCGCAGGACCCGCACTGTGGTGGCTCCACGCTCGCATTCATGGGCGTCATGTGGCCGAGCTCGAGGCGCGCCGCGCGGAGGCGGAGCAACTGGTGTCGGTTCTGGAAGCGACCGGAATGAAGGCTCGCCGCACTTCCGACGAGCCTCGGACCAGGGCGGCCGAGCTGGGCAAGGCGATCGAGTTCGACCGCACGCGCTTCGACCTCACCCTGGCGATCGGGAACATCGGGGTCTGGGATCACCAGCTGTCGACCGGCCTCTTCTGCGCCGACGCGCGGTGGGCGCAGATCTTCGGAGTCGACGCCAGCGCTCTTCCGATGCCGGTCGAGCAGGCGCTGGAGCGCCTGCATCCGGAGGATCGCGAAGGGGCGTTGACCAGCCCCGCGGCCCATGCGCGTGAGCGCACTCCGTACTTCGAGTACCGCTTTCGTGTCCGGCAGGCGGACGAGAGCTACCGGTGGGCGATCGCCCGGGGGTGCGTCGTGGAGCGCGACCCGGAGGATCGACCACTCCGGGTCATCGGGGTCACGATCGACATTCACGAGCAGGCGATGCGCGAGGAGCGGGCCCGCGAGTCGAGCGCGCTCCTCGGCCGCATCCTCGAGTTCATTCCGTACAGCGTGTTCTGGAAGGACCCGCAGGGACGGTATCTGGGTTGCAACCAGGCCTTCGCCAACAACGCCGGGCTGAGCTCCCCGACGCAACTGATCGGTCTCTGCGACTATGACATGCCCTGGAGCCGCGAGGAGTCCGACGCCTACCGCGCGGACGACGCCGCGGTTCTACGCACCGGCGAGGCGCGGATGCACATCCAGGAGCCGATCACCACGGCGGATGGGAGCAATCGGTGGCTCGACACGAGCAAGGTGCCGCTGCGGGACGAGAACGGCGTGGCACTCGGGGTGCTCGGCATCTTCGCCGACGTGACCGAGCAACGGAACCGGGAGCAGGAGCTGGTGGATCTGCGTAACGCCGCGGAATCGGCCAACCGGTCGAAGTCGGAGTTCCTGGCCAACATGAGTCACGAGATTCGAACCCCGCTCACCGCGATCCTGGGATACAGCGAGGTGCTGCGCGAGGAGCTGGAGGCGCGGCTGTCGGGCGGGGCGCACGGGGAAGCGCTCGACACGATCCAGCAGGCCAGTGAGCACTTGCTCACGGTGGTGAACGATGTCCTCGATCTCTCGAAGATCGAGGCCGGGCGGGTCGAGGTGGAACGGCTCGAGGTCGACCTGCCTGACCTCCTCCGGGTGGTCGAGTCCCTGATGCAACCCTGGGCGCGGGGCAAGGGGCTTGGCCTGCAGTTCCGCTGCACGACCCCAATCCCGTCACGCGTGCGCACCGACCCCACGCGGCTTCGGCAGGTGCTGCTCAACATCGTTGGAAACGCGATCAAGTTCACCGAGCTGGGTGCGGTCGAGGTCACGATCTCCTCCGAGCCGCGCGAGGGGGAGGTTGGACTCTGCTTCGACGTGACCGATTCGGGAGTCGGAGTTCCCGAGGAGAGCATCGCCAGCCTCTTTGAACCGTTCAGCCAGGCCGACAGCAGCACGACGCGGCGATTCGGGGGAACCGGCCTCGGGCTGGCGATCTGTCGGCGCCTTGCCCTCCTGCTCGGAGGGGACGTCGAACTGCTGCGCACCGAGCGGGACCGGGGATCGACCTTCCGCGTGCGCGTGATCTGCGGGGCGGTGGCGAGCAGCACGCTAGTCTCGGTGATCTCCTGTCCGCCGGCGATCGACGGACGATCACGTTCGACGAGCGGACCGCGTTTGTCGGGCCGGATCCTCTACGCCGAGGACGGACCGGTGAACCAGCGCTTGATCTCGCTCCTGCTGACCAAGGCGGGGGCGGAGGTCGACGTGGCCGAGAACGGTCGGGTCGCCCTTCGGATGCTCGAGAGTGCGGCCGGAACCGATCGGCCATATGCCCTCCTCATCACCGATGTCCAGATGCCCGAGATGGATGGGTACACCTTGGCGCGAACCCTGCGCGACGCCGGGCATCGGCTTCCGATTCTGGCCCTGACCGCCCATGCGATGTCCGAAGATCGGCGGCGGTGTCTGGACGCCGGGTGCGACGACTATCTCTCCAAGCCGGTCGAACGCGCCGAGCTGATCCGGCGCTGCGCCGATCTGCTCGAGGCGCGGCGAAACGCCGCCGCCTGACCCTTCCCAACCCGTTCCCTCAGCCCACGCCGAAGCACCCTGCTAGCGCGCGTCGCCGGCCGCCCCCGCGCCGCTCGCCGCCGTACCCGCACCTCCGCCCATCTGCAGGATCATGATCTTCTGCCAGATCTTGGCCGAGAGGCCGGTGACCAAGGCTTCGATCTCATTCACCGCGCCCAGCACCACGCCGTCCTGAACGTGCTGCATGTGGAGCGCCGCCAGCTTGCTGGTCAGCGCGAGCATCTCCGAGCAGTAGTCCAGGTAGCGCGTCAGCTCGAACCGGTTGTGCGATCGCGCGGGGGAGGAGGCTGTCGCCCCGCTCGGCCGGAGGGCAAACTCCGGATCCTTGGTCAACTGGTGCATGTCGACCACATGGGCCAACCCCCGAAGGCGGTGGAGCAGGCGCAGCGCGCGCCGCCGCTTGAGGCGGGTCTCGGTCGACACCAAAAAAGCGATCACGATCGAGAGCAGGATCAACTCATTGATCGCCGCATCGGTCGCCTGGACCAGCTCCGGTAGGCTTCCGCTCGCCCCGGCGGCGAGGCGGGTGAGTTGCGTCGCCGCGAACCCCACCGTGACCATGACTCCAACCACCGCTGCCACAACCAGCGTCCGCAGCCACCAGATCGGCTTCCGGCTGCGTTCCACCTCGCGCTCCGTCTCCTCCGCCAGCTCGATCAGCTCGGTCGCAACCTGGGTCAGCCCGGCACCCGGGAACCGCGTGTCGATCCGCGCCCGCAGTCGAATGATCGTGGCGCGAACCGGTTCGGACCGGAGCGCTCCGCGCCCCCGGGTCGATTCGTCGGAATCGCTCGGTGACAATTCATACCTCCCGTACCCGTTCCAGGCGCATCTCTCATGCGTTTCGATGACGCGCCTCATGTCCCCTGAACGCACGGTCTCTACCCTACCGAGCGATTCAAGCCGCAGGACGCCGGGCGATCCTGCGCGAGACCCACGGCGCCGGTCAACGCTCCACTCAGGAGCGCGCGGTTCGGCGGCACCGAGAGTTGACTCCGAAGAACGGGAGGCTACCGATGCGGATGCGTTTCGCCCTGCTGGGGGTGATCGCCGCGCTGAGCACCACGACCTACGGCCCACGCGCGGCCGACACGCTTCCGAATGGTCTATCGTCCGGCGACGTGTCGGCCGAAGCCGCCGTCTTGTGGGCGCGGGCCACGGTTCCGGGAACGGGAGCTGGTCGGAGCCAACCCGCTCGATCCTCAAGACGTCGGGCGGTTCCTGGTCGAGTCCTTCAATCCGACCCGCACCATGCTGGGTCGCGCCCAGATGGATCAGTTGAAAGCGGACCTGCTCTCCGCGCACGCTGACGGCGTCGTGTGGAAGTTCGTCCTGGTCCCGGAGCCGATCCAGAACCTCGGCGTGGTCGGGGCGGCCGACCGATTCGAGGGCTACGCGGCGGAGCGGACGGAGATCCTGAGCTTCGTGGCCGCCAACCAGATCACCAACGTGGTATTCGTCGCGGCCGACATCCACGGCACGCTGGTGAACAACCTGACCTACCAGCTCGGGCCGTTCCAGCCTCAGATCCAGACCGCGGCCTGGGAGATCAGCACCGGCTCCGTGGCGTTCGATGCGCCGTTTGGGCCGACCGTGGTGGAGATCGCAGCCGGGCTTGGATTCCTCACCCCCCAGCAGGTGGCCTTCTATGAGTCGCTTCCGCGCGAAGGCAAGGACGCATTCGTGCGGACGATGGTCGATCAGCAGATCCAACCGCTCGGGTATGACGCGGTGGGTCTCGAGGGCTCCGGCGTTCCGGCCGAGTTGCTGGAAGGCTCGTACGCCAACCTCCACACGTTTGGCTGGTCCCAGTTCGAGATCGATCCCACCTCCTTCGCCCTGACGGTGACCACCTATGGGATCGACCCATACACGCGGGAGGAGCTCGAGTCGGATCCGGGCGCGATCGTGGATCGGGAGCCGTTCGTGGTCGGACGGTTCCGGGTCCAGGCGGCGCCCGAGGGCGGCCAGCCGTCCGAGGTCGATTCGCCTCTTCCGCCGTTCAGCCTGCAGGTAACTCCCATGCCCGCCCTCGATCGGGCCATCCTTCGCTACTCCGTGCCGTCGGGTGTTGGGATCGATCTCTCCGTGATCGACATCAGCGGCCGGACGATCCGCCGGCTGGCGGTGGGCGACCCGCAGGCGGGTGAGGTTACCTGGGATCTTGCCGATGAGGCCGGGCGACTGGTCCCCGCAGGGGTGTACTTCGCCCAGCTCCGGGTTGGAGATCGAGTCGCCACCGAACGGATGGTGATCGCCCGCTAATCGTCCCCAGATTTGCTCTCCTTCGGACCGCGAGGGCGCGCCCAGGATCCACCCCCTCCGAAGCGCGCTCTCGCGGCTTCCATTTGAGACTTGGAAGCAGCTGCCCATCGATTCCAATCCCGAGGTGCCGGACCGGTCGGCGGCCACGCCATTCCCCCGAAAACAGGTGCCCTCTCCCCCGGCTCCAGGGGGTGTAAGTTGCATAATTGTAGACAATTAGGTCCTAAAGTGACAAATCCTGGCCATCAGTTCCACTTCGGCACGAGATCTGACTAGTGAAGATAGGCACAAGCAGAGGAAACCATGCAGACCTGGATCCCGACCTCGGCACCGTCTCACTGGCGGGCCGCCAGAACCGAAAGCCCGAGCCAAGGCGCCATCCTTATTATTGGGGCCCTGGCGGCGGTTTCGGTTTCGGCGCGGGCCGAGGGGCTTCCCCAGGCGGATCCTCTCTGGGTGGTCGACCGAGCTTCGGCGGCGATCGTGATGAACCAGCCGCAGGGCCTGACCTACGACGCGGTAGGTGACCTCGTCTGGGTGGCCGATACCGGCAACCATCGCATCCGGGTCTTCGATGCCGAAGGGATGCACGTCCGGAGCTACGACATCCAGCACCCGACCTCGCGCGGTCCGATCCCCGGAGAGCCGAAGGCACTCCTGGTCAGCCGCGAAGGGTTCGTGTTCGTGCTCGACGCGATGACCGAGCACATCCAGGTGCTGGACCTCCTCGGCGAGCGGGTTCGCGAGGTACGGCCAGGCGCGCTGAGCGGCTGGACTCCTCCGTCGGCCGCCTCGAATCCCGAACCGGCATTCGCCGCATCCCGCAATTTTGCCACCGGCCAGCCGGTGCCCACCGACGAAACCACCCGACCGGTCGCCATGGCGTTCGATCCTCAGGAGAACCTGATCCTGGCGGTCGGCGGCACGCGCGGGATCATCCTCGGTCTGGGTGCGGATGATCAGGTGGAATGGACGCTCGACGGCACGGAGGACGGGGGAGCCCCGTTCGGAGCCATCTCGAGTCTCTTCGTCGCCGCGGACGGCAGCCTCTTCGTCACCGACATGACGGGCGCCGCGGCAGTTCGAGTGTTCGATCCGGAGCGCCGGCAGCGCCTGGCGCTCGGAACGCATGATGTCGGCAATGAGAATTTCTCTCTTCCTACCTCAGTGGTGGCCGCCTCGGGGCGGATGTGGGTGGCGGATGCGATCCGCCAGACGATCAAGGTCTTCGATCTGGAGGGGACCCTGGTCGGCATGGTTGGGGGGGCGGGAAGAGGAATGGGCGATCTGCTCTATCCGGCGGCCTTGGCCACCGATGGAAAGAACCGCCTTTTTACCATCGAGAGGGTCGGTGCGCGCCTCTCGGCATTCCAGATGAGCGTACCAGGCAGCATCGCGGAGGCGACCAATCCCGGCGGGCGCGACTCCGTAGCAGTAGAAGTTGGGGTGGATGGGTTGGGTGGTAGGACTGACATCTTGGCACCGGAGGCTCGCCGCGAGACGAACCCACCGGTACCCAACAAATGAGGACTTAACGATGAAACGGCTCGGACTCTTTCTAGGGGTATTCGCCCTTCTGATCGCGGCCCCCCTCGCAATGGCCGGGGACTTCCATTCTGGTTCGACGCTTATCTGTGCGGACTGCCACGTCATGCACTACAGCCAGACGCATGGTTACAATGAGGACGGCTCGGGAATCTACGCTCCGCTGGGCAATGATGGTCCGTACCATTACCTGCTCCGGAACGAGATCAATGATCTCTGCCTGACCTGTCACAACAACGCCTCCTTCGCCCCCGACGTCCTGGGCGCGAACTCGAACGGTTACGTTCGCGCGGCGGGTGCCCTGAACCGTGACGGTACGGCTCCGTACTATCACGCGACCGGCCACACTCTCGATGCGACCGACGCCGCTCCGGGCGGAACCTGGACCAATCCGGACGGTCTGCACTGCACCGACTGCCACCATCAGCATGGTGCGGGCGGCGCCTACCGGAACCTTCGCGTGAAGACCGGTACGGCCCCCGCAAACAGCACGGTGACCTACGCCATCGGCACGAATGATCTGTCCAAGGACGTCTTCGAGCGGAACACCACGCCGATGGCGGCGCACTACGCGGACGAGAACATCGACTTCAACGAGCCGGATCAGACCGCCTCGAAGTACGCGATGTTCTGCCAGGGCTGCCACACCGAGTTCCACGGCGCCAAGGGCGGCCCGGAAGTCGGCGGCAGCGCGACTGGTGAATGGCTCCGTCACCCGAACTCCGATGCGAACATCGGCGGAATCGGCGGCGGTCACTCACGTCTCTCGCAGTACAACGGCAAGGTGAACAAGGTGAAGGTCATGAGCGCCACGGGCGTGTGGGATCCGGCTCCGGCCGACGTCACGCCGTCGTGCATGAGCTGCCACAAGGCTCACGGTAACCAGCATGGCTTCGGGCTCATCTTCATGTCGGGCACCGGGACCGTGACCGAGGAAGGCGACGCGAACGGAGTGTCCGCGAAGGACCTCTGCAAGCAGTGCCACATTCAGGGCTAGGTATCCAAGTCCGCGCCGTCGTGAGGCGGCGCGGACCCCTCTTACCGCCCCGGCGCCTGCGCCCGGCGACCTGGGGATCCGGCGGCGGGATGGGGTGGTGAGAGGACCGGACAACGGGGCACGGGGCGCAACAGGCCTCGTGCCCCGTTCCCTTCCAGGCCTCCGAGCAGGACGAATCCGAACACCCGAGGAGAGAGGAGGAGAGGATGTACACCCAGTTCGTCAGTCTCCTCTCGCTGCTGCTGCTGCAACTCGGGCAGCTCTCCGCTTCGAATCCTCACTTCGATCCGATCCACGGCGTCGACCGGATCCAGACCAGCCCGACGACCAACGGACAGTGCACGCAGTGCCATCCGTTGCACGACAACTTCGGGCAGGCGCCGGAGCCGAAGCTCCTCTTCGCTCCCAACGACAATCAGCTCTGTTATGAGGCGGGCGGGCCAAACGGCTGCCACGCCCTGCGTCCCAGCGGGTATCCCGCGGGCGAGGGAGACCGGATGCCGGCGACCGCGGCGGCGCCGGGATACTTCGAGGCCAACTCCGGCGGGCAGCGACTGCCCGGGGTGCTGCTCCGTCGCCGGTGGCCCGGCATGGAGGTCTTCGAGGACACACGCCTCGCCCCCACCGGGCACTACTATTCGCCCCACCGCAACGACCCCGACATGCCGCTGCAGGACAGCGACGGGAACGGGCTCTGCCGCAACTGTCACAATCCGCACGAGGGGGCGAGTGAGCATGACCTCCTCACTCGGGTCTATCAGCCGTGGGGGGGCAGTTGGGCGAATCAGGCGTCGGTGCGGATGGCGGCCTGTCTCGACTGTCACGGTCCGACCGGACCGATCGGCATGGAGCCGGAGAATCGCCTGATCGCCGACTACTACGACAAGGGGATCAACAACGATGGGCGCGCCGGTCACCAGATCCGGAGGAATCGCGACATCGCGATCTCCTGGCCGACCTGGGTGCGGAGCGGCGACCAGCTCCCCTGCTTCGACTGCCACAATCCCCATGGGTCGCGGGGGAGTGACGGAGTGCAGCCGAACGCCTTCGCCCTGAGCGACCAACGACCGGGCTGGAAGGGGCTCACCGACACCCGCAACGATCCGGCCCAGAACCGTGCCTTTTGTCTCGGCTGTCACATTCCGGCCGACGGCGTTCCCGGCTCGATCACGGTCGATGGGATCGTGATGAACACTCTCCCCGACGAGGACGAACATCGCAGCAACCGCACGGAAGGTTGCTTCGAGTGCCACGGCTCCGACTACTCGAGCCCCACGAGTTCCAATGTCCACCATCCGGGAGATGGAGAAGACTGATGCGCACGCTGAAGCACAGCGGCTATCCGTCGCGCCCCCGCACCACCGCGGTCGCTCCGATGACCGCGTCCGCGGGGAGCCTGCTCTTCCTGCTGCTCGCGCTTGGACCGATCGTGATCTCGGCCCTGCTGGCCGCCCTTGCGCGGGCGCTCTCATTCACCTTTTTGATTTGCGTGCTCGCCGCAAGCGCGCTCCTGGTTGACCATGGACCGGTCAGGGCGGAGGCCGACTTCCGTCTACACTCCACATATCTCTCCTCCCGTCTAGCGAACGGGGTTACCCGCACAACAGACCAAGTGCTTGAATGCCGAACCCTCTATCGCCTCGGTCTTGACCGGTCCATCACTCTTCTGGGGCAGCTGCAACGCGCGGAGGATCTCGAGCAGCGCGCTCACCTCTTTCGCGGCCGGGTCGACGCCCAGTACCGCAGCACCCCGCTCGATCTCTACTTTCGCAATCGCCCCGATCAGCGCACCTCCGTGCATACCCCCGTCGAGTGGCGCTCGGCCGAGACCACCTGGGGTGCCAACTGGCACCGAGAGGGTCTGCCGAACCTCCGGTTCGAGTCGGGTGATCGCGAGCGCAACTACGGGGTGAACAACATCCGCAACACCAAGAGCGACGAGCGCCGCCTCACCGCGGCCTATCGCGCGCTTGGCCTCGATCTCTCCTACGTCGAGCGCTGGCAGCGCTCGCGCGCGCCGCGGACCATCGCCGGCATCCCGATTCCGGATGGAAGCACGGTGGCGAGGCGCTTGCACGAGGCCTCCTATGCGGTCGATGGCCAGCGGGATCTGTCCGGGGCGCTGAATGCCGGAATCGGGTACCGCCACGTCCGGAACCAGGACAAGCTTCCGACCGGGGCCAAGCGGCGCAACTTCCGGGACGAGGTCGAGACCAGGATGCTGTTCCGTCCCTCCTCGTACTGGAATCTCGGAGGGAATCTGAGCTGGGAGACGCTTCGACTTCGCAACTCGGGTGCCGTCGACCAGACCGACCGGAACCTGGACAGCAACGGATCGCTGTCCGTCGAGCCGCTGCGGGGACTCAACGCCACCGTGCTGCGCACCTACCAGCGGAGGACGGTGGCGGGGGTCGCCTCGGTCAGCGACTACATGCGCGCGCAGATGGTCGGGCGGCGCAGCGTGCTGCCGGACCTCGCGGCCACCGGCACGCTGGCGCGCAACTGGATCCTGGCCCAGCAGGGGGAGGCTGCTCCCTCGGATCAGGCCGGGCTCCGGCTGGACGGGACGCTGCGCCACGGCGCCACGATGGCGGTCGAACTGACCGGCCAGATCTTGGGCGGAGTGCCCCAGGCGCAGAAGTACCGGACCGCCCAGAGCGTCGAGATGCGGCTTCGCCCGGTGGATGCACTGCAGCTTCTGGCGACCGTGACCGCGGATCGTCAAGGGGGGGAGTTCACCGTCCGGCACGCCGATCGGCGCTTCTTCACCGTCGAGTCGATCTGTAGTCTCCGCCGGGGCGGGTCGTTCACCTTGCGCTACGATGGGCACCGATTTCGCGAGCAGAGTTCTGGACAGAAGTACGGGGTCTCGGGCAGCGTATCCGCGCCGTGGCGTTGGGGTGACGTCGGCTGGAGCTGGAGTGCGGTGCGGGCGTCCAACGCCGAGCAGGCGCGCGGCCGGGACTTCGGGATCTCGAGCGGCGCGACGTTTCGGGTGCGATTCAGCCGCCTGTGGGAGTTGACCATGGCGCAGACGCGAGCGCTCCCGGCCACGGGGAGTGGTACGAGCCTCTGGAGCGCCTCGCTCCTACAGAGATTTTGAGCGCGCGGAGTTCTGGCCGCTGTGATGAGGTGAAGATGCGAAGGCAACACGGTGTCGTTTCGTTCCTGCTGGCGATCTGTCTGGCGTTCTGTCTCACCGGCTGCGGCAGCTCGACCGCCTTCCTCCACGAGGAGGCCGACTGGGGCTTTTACGAGAAGGTCGGCGTCCTGCCTTTCGCCTCGTTGACCAACGACCGCCTCGCCGGGGACAAGATGTCTTCGGCCTTCACCTCTCATCTGCTCTTCGCGCGGAACTTCAATGTCGCCGAGCCGGGGCAGTTCCTCGCGGCGTACACCACTGCCATCGGGGCAAACACCTCCCCGCCGATCGGCCTGCCGCTCGACAAGCTGAAGTCGCTCGGGGAGGCTGCGGGGGTGCAGGCCATCTTCGAGGGGACGGTGCGCGACTACAACGAGGGGGCGAATGCCGGACGGCCGTTGATCTCGGTCGAGGTGCGCCTGGTCGATGTCGGGACCGGCACGATCGTCTGGTCGACCAGCCTGACGCGACGCGGCGGGGCCGCGGTGCCGTTGCTCGGGTTGGGTGGTTCTCGAACGCTGCCCGAGCTCACGGAGTCGGTGGCGGCCGAGCTGGTCGATCGGTTGCCGGACTGAGCGAACGAGGGGCAGGCTGAGGTTCTCATGTCGAATCGCCACGTCATCGCGCGCGCGTCGCGCACTCTCCGATTGGCCGGGATGGCCCTCGTGCTGCTGCTCGTCGTCGCCTGCGCGCCAGGTCGCCAGTCGTTCCGCGCCCCCGGTCCGGGACTTTCCTCCGGGACCGTGATTGCCGTGCTGCCCCTGGCCAACCTCACCCAGGACGAGACGGCGGACTACATCTTCACCCAGAAGATCCTGGTCGAGCTCGGACTCCTGGACCACTTCCGGGTGCAGGATCCGGGCCTGGTGACCGGCGCGCTACGGCAGCTCCGGATTCTCGACCCCGATCGCATGTCGGCCGAGCAGATGGAAGGGCTGGCCACGCGGGTCGGGGCAGACTTCCTTCTCGCCGGCGTGATCACCGAATTCGCGGAGGGGGCCGATCGGCCGCGAGGTCTACCGGCTGCGGCTCTCACCCTGCGCATCATCAACGCCTCGAACGGCGACGTGGTCTGGGCCGGATCCCGCTCCGCCGAGGGGGACGACGGTGAGACCTTCTTCGGTCTCGGACGGGTGCGCACCGCGGATCGCCTGGCAGCAAACCTGGCCCACGACCTGGTCGGTGCGATGAAGTCGATCTGTGTCGCCGGACCCCCGCTCGAGCCGCTCCGAAGAGCGGCAAAGGAGATCGACTGATGCGAGTGCTTCCCCGGCTCCTCGCGACCACCCTCTTGATCCTCGCCGCCGGCTGCGACACTCCGCTCGAGGCCGTCCAGCTCACCATCGGGCACCGGTTGCACCCTGGGTTCAAGGAGACCCAACGCGTGCGACCCGGGGAGAAGTTCCAGATCGGGGACTCGGAACTGTACGGCCGGGTGGTCGATTTCATCCCCGACTTCGCCTACGACGACAAGGCCAAGAAAGTCGTCTCGCGTTCGAAGGAGCTGCGCAATCCCGCGATCAAGATCGAGGTCTGGGACGAGGCCAAGGGGAAGAAGGTCGAGGATGCCTGGGCCCTGACCGCCGCCATGCCTCACTTCAGCGCCGCCTCACAGCTCTCTTTCCACGTCGACTCGCTGCTCTGGAAGCCGGGAATGGATCCGGCCGCCGCGGCGGTCGCCGATACGTCCGAGGGGAGGAACACGCCATGAAACGCACCGCGAGGCTGTTTGGGATCGCGGTCGCCCTGATCGCCGCCGTCGTGACGCTTCCGGAGTTCACCGGGCAGACGTCGATCACCGAGGCTGCCACCGCCAAGAAGGGGGGGCGGGAGTGCGTCGACTGCCACCAGGATGACATCGAGCGTTACAAGGCAGGAGGCAGCACGCCCCGGTGGCCGAGGGAAAGTGCGAGACCTGCCACAAGCGGCACGGCTTCGATCAGAAGCTGGTGCTGGTGGCCGGACCTCCCGACCTCTGTATCACCTGCCACGCCGAGCAGGGCGCGAGCGGGGCGCAGCGTTCCGGCCACCCGGTCCCGGAGCGGGGCGATTGCCTCGTCTGTCACGCGGCGCACAACTCGGACAAAGATGGACTGATTCGCCGTTACAACGTCGACCTCGCCTGTCTCGCCTGCCATGAGGATGTGAAAGCCAAGATCGCGAGCGGCGGACATCCTCCGGCCCAGAAGGACGACTGTGGCGACTGTCACCAGGTCCACGGCAACGAGCGACCGATGCTCCTCAAGTCCGACACGGAAGCGCTCTGCCTGGACTGCCATGGCAAGACGCGCGAGGCGATCGCGGGGCGCACAGCGGGGAGGGTTGGAAGAGCGCTCCGTGCGAGGCGTGTCACGATCCGCACGGCAGCACGATGAAGCAGCTGCTGGTGGTCGGCGGCCACGCCCCCTATCGCGAGGGAAACTGCGAGGCGTGTCATGCTACCCCGACCGGCGGGGATCTCGTGGCCCAGGTGCCCGATCTCTGCACGACCTGTCACGGCGATCTGAGCGACCTCGCCGGTCGCGCCGTGCCGCACCCGCCGGCGAGCGACGGAACCTGCCTGACCTGTCACGATCCTCACAAGGGAGAGACCGAGGCAGTCCTGATCAAGAACCAGAAGGAGCTCTGCGGCGAGTGTCACGACGGCCTGGTTCCGACCACGCCGGTCGCCTCGGTGCACGAACCGTTCGATCAGGATCAATGCTCGGAATGCCACGATCCCCACGGATCGGAACACGAAGGCTTGCAGCGCGCGGCCAATGGTGAAGCCTGTGCGGGATGCCACGCGGAGGTCGATTCGCTGGCGCACAACGCCGCGTTCCCGCATCCGGCCATGGAATCGATGGCCTGCGGTGACTGCCACGCCCCCCACACCTCGGGCGAGCCGTATCTGCTGGCCGCGCCCCAGGCGCAGATCTGCGGCGAGTGTCACGAGAATTCCGAGGTGCAGCGCGGCGATCTGTTCGCCCACGCTCCGTTTGCCGGCGGAGACTGCGGGGCCTGCCACACCGTGCACGGCGGCAGCAACGAGCACCTGCTGAAGCAGGAGAACCAGGACCTGTGCATCTCCTGCCACAAGGGAGTGCCGGCCCAGACCGGTTGGCCGGTGGTACACGCCGGATTCCAGGACCAGGACTGCCAGATCTGTCACCTGCCGCACTCGGGCAAGTTCGAGAATGGGCTCCGCGCGGCGCCCAAGGAGGTCTGCGGGGAGTGTCACGGCGAAGTGATCGAGCAGGCCGCGGCCAAGACGAGCCCGCACCAGCCGGTCAACGACGGCCGCTGCGATCAGTGCCACCGCGGTCATGCCTCGAAGGAGCAGCATCTGCTCCTGGCGGCGGAGCGGGCGACCTGCCTTTCCTGTCACGCGGACATCGCCCGGGCCATCGAGAAGCCGACCGTGCACCCGCCGGCCAAGGAAGGTCAGTGCAGCGCCTGTCACGTGGCCCACGGAAGCGACAACGTCGGGATGCTCCTCGCGCCGGTGACCGAACTCTGCGCCCAGTGCCACGACACCAGCGATCCCGCCCTGCAGGGAAGCACAAGGGAGCCGACCTGGCCACCCTGAACTGCTCCGGCTGTCACCAGCCGCATGGCTCGGAAGGGAAGGGACTCCTCGCCACCAAGCGTCATGCGCCGTTCGAGGGGGGCGAGTGCGGGGTTTGTCACGGCGAGGGGACGCCGGGGCCGATGCCGGCGCCGCTCACCGACGCCTGCGGCACCTGCCACGGAGAGATCACCGCCCCGGCCGCGGCGGGCGAAACGGTCCACGCTCCGGTCGAGTCGGGCGAATGCGCGGTCTGTCACAATCCGCACGCGGCGGAGCGGGACAAGCTACTCCAGAAGGCGGAAGCCGATCTCTGCCGGGACTGCCACGAGGATCAATTCACCGGTGGCAGCAGCCACCATCCCCCGTTCGAGGACGGCAAGTGCAGCGGTTGCCACGACCCGCATCGGTCGATGCAGGCGGGTCTGCTCAAGAAGCCGGGGAAGGAACTGTGCGGCGAGTGCCACCAGCCGTTCCTGGCCAAGCTCGAGGGGGCGAAGCTCCACGACCCGGTGGCGAAGGATCGGTGCGATGCCTGTCACAACCCGCACGGTTCGAACGAACCCGCCCTGCTGCTCAAGCCGATGGGCGAGCTCTGCGCGAGCTGTCACGCGGTCACCCCGGCGCTGAAGGAAAAGCACAAGGGGTATCCGCTCAACGCAGATGCCTGTCTGAGCTGCCACGATCCGCATGCCTCGAAAGAGCTGAAGCTGATGCAGGCGTCGACCCACGCTCCATTTGCCCAGGGGAACTGCACGGCGTGTCACAACCCGGCCGGCGGCCTCAAGGCGACCGGTCAGGCGCAGTGCACGCTCTGCCACTCCAAGGTGAAGGAGGAGATGGCACGACCGGTCAAGCACCCGGCGATGAGCGACGGTGAGGCCTGCCTCAACTGCCACTCACCCCACGCGGGAGCCGGTCCATCCCTGATGAAGAGTGCTTCCGAGATCACGGTCTGCGGCGAGTGCCACGATCCGGCGATGTTCCGCGGAAAGTCGAGCCACCTCGACAAGACCCCGAACTGCGCCGCCTGTCACGATCCGCATGGCGGAGAGAACGCGAAGCTGCTCAAGGCGAGTCCCGAGCAGGTGTGCCTCAGCTGTCACGAGAGCGGGGAGAAGCACAATCACCCCCTCGGGGCCGACTTCAAGGACCCGCGGACCGATGGACCGCTCACCTGCCTCTCGTGCCACAACCCGCACGCGTCGCAGTTCGACTACATGCTCACCGCCGACCGTCGGCGGGATCTGTGCGTGGAGTGCCATGCGGCCTCGCACTAGGAGGCTGGCAAGCGTGGACTGAAGCGGAGAGGATCTTGGCCCCGAGGTTGGGGTATCCTCTCCGCATGTCGTCCACCATCTTCGAGCCCTGTCAGTTCGGCCGCCTGACGCTCCGCAATCGGATCGTGATGGCGCCGATGACCCGTCGCATGGCGCAGCCGGACGGGATCGTGACCGAGGAGAGCCTCCGCTACTATGCCCGCCGTGCCGCGGGGGAGGTGGGGCTCATCATCAGCGAGGGGACCGCGCTCGACGATCTCCACGCCTGCGACACCCTGACCGTGCCGCGCATCCAGACCGCGGAGCAATGGGCCGCCTGGAGGCAGGTGGTCGATGCGGTACATGCCGAGGGGAGCGCGTTTGCGCCGCAGCTCTGGCACACCGGCCGTCTGGCGCTCGATCCGATCGGTCCGAGCGCCGGGCCAGGGCCGAAGCGAGCCGACGGCAGCTCCCGCCCGGATACCCGCGAGATGGCCGAGGCGGACTTCGCCCAGGTGCTCGACGCGTTCCGCAACGCCGCCCGCGGAGCGGTCGCCATCTCGGCCGATGCCCTCGAGATTCACGGCGCCCACGGCTATCTGCTCGACTCGTTCGTGTCCACGGTGACCAACCGGCGCACCGATCGCTACGGCGGTTCGTTCGAGAATCGGATGCGCTTCCCCCTCGAGGTGGTGCGGGCCGTGCGCGTCGAGGTCGGGCCGGGGTTTCCGATCATCTACCGATTCAGCCAGTGGAAGATGGACGACTATGCGGAGCAGAAGTTCAAGACTCCCGACGACCTCCGCCTCTTCGTCACCGCGCTCCGCGACGCCGGCGTCGACATTCTGCACGTGAGCACACGCGATGCCACCGACCTCGAGTTCGAGTCCTCAGGCCTGCCCCCGCGCACCCTCGCCGGCTGGAGCCGCCACTTCTCCGGCCTCCCCACGATCGCCGTCGGCAAGGTCACCGTCACCCTGGGCATGGACGAATCGTACGGCGACCGGGCGAGCGAGATCGTCGACCCCGCCCCCTGGCTCGCCCTGATCGAGTCAGGCGAAGCCGACCTGCTGGCCATCGGCCGAGCCCTGATCGCCAACCCCGACTGGGTCCCCCTCGTCCGCGCCGGCCGTTGGCGCGAACTCCAGCCGTACCACAAGGGGCTGCTGGCGCAGCTCTGGTAAAGGCAGGCCCGGTCGCGAGATAAGGATGCGGGATGGGTGCTCATCTGGGGGCTCCACGCCACCGGGAGCAGGCAATCCCCGAGCGAGGTGACGTTCCAGGAGCTTGGGGTCACCTGGCGCGCCTGTCCCCAAGCCTAACCGGTTCAACCGGAGGACGGGTTCACTTGATTAAAGTCCCCCTACCGCTCCCGCCGCGGGAAACGCTAGACTCGTAGCGCTCGGACGACCGCCCGAGCAGCCCCGCAAACGCAGATCCCGTGGAGGTCGCCATGCTCCATGCAAGTCTCAGGATCACCGTGAGCACCCTCGCGCTCGCGACCGGCTTGGCCGCGGCGCAAGAAGATGGACCGCTCGATTGTTCCCGCTGCGTCGGTACCACGATCCTCACCCAGTTTGCCGCTGATGTCGTAGCCCCCCCCCCCCGAGCTGCAGCACCGCGGCGTCGAATTCCCACTGCGGCCCGATGAGTTCGACCGCATGCCCGAGGACCTGCTCGCCCGCCTGAACTTCCTCGGGGTGGAGAGAATCGCCACCGTCGCCGCGAACTGGCGCTACCTGTCTCCCGCCGACACGCTCGATGAACTCGGCGAGCCGAAAAAACTGTTCGACTTCCGCGATGCCTACCAACTCATCGTTCGAGACGACCATCGCCTGTGCGAAGCCGTGGCCGAGCTGCGCCGTCTGCCCGCCGTTCTCTCCGCGCACTGCGAGGAGCCGTTCGAACTCTTCCAGGGCAGTTTCCCCAATGGGCCACCCAACGATCCGGTCTACCCGGATCAATGGCACCTGAACAACACCGGCCAGATCGAAGCCGGCGCTCCCTGCGATCCCTTCATCGACATCAACGCCCCCGAGGCCTGGGCGATCTCC
The DNA here is from genome assembly GCA_016712505.1 of Candidatus Eiseniibacteriota bacterium. Classification (GTDB taxonomy): domain Bacteria; phylum Eisenbacteria; class RBG-16-71-46; order CAIMUX01; family CAIMUX01; genus JADJQY01. The sequence continues at coordinate 853,817 of JADJQY010000001.1, forward strand.
AACATCGCGGGATCTCCGATCGCGATCCTCGACAGCGGCATCTCGACGGCAAGTCCGGATCTCGCGCCGTTCGTTGCTCCGTCGCCGATCAGCAGGAATTTTACGTCGCCGGATCCGATGATCCAGCCGGACCCGGATGACTGGAACATAGGCGAGCACGGCACGAAGGTCGCGGCTGTCGCGGCTGCCAGGGGAAACAACGCTGTTCAGATCGCTGGCACAGCCAACTCTCACCCATTGGACCCGCAGCCGATGCTCGTTGCGCTTCGTGTTGCGTGCCAGTCGTGTGTGTTTCCGAGTCAGGTTCCTGCAACCCCGTCCCGTGTACTGGCCGCGTTGTCCCATCTCGCTGGATACCCAGGGGTTCGCGTCAGCAACCACAGCTACGGTGACACCGGGGCCTGGCGCCACTGTTACGATCAGCCGCTCCTTCGGCAGGCTTTCCGAAACTCATACTACTCCAACCAGTGTCTGTTCGCCTCAATCGGGAACGGCGCTTCATGCTCTGGCGCCGGTTGCAACCCATTCGGACCAGACTCTTGCTTTACGAAACCAGCATCCTATGAGGACTTTTGCTTCGCCGTCTCAGCAGTCGACTGCCGGGGCCAAATCGCGTCTTCGCTGCAAGCCGTCGGGTCTTTCGTTGATGCCACGGGCCCCGGCGGATCGCTCAACACCATTTGGACTGTCGACGAAACCGGCGCAACCAGCCACAGCTTCTGCTGCACCTCTGCTGCGGCGCCGATGATCTCGGGCTTGGCCTCTTTGGCCATAGGTGCAAAGCCAGCCCTCACCAACGATGACGTGTATGCGCTGCTTCGACGGGCGAGTGCCGCTATGTCGTCCTATGGACTGAACCCGATCGACGTCGGCCAAGGTCTCGTCAAAGGAGACAACGCGCTTCGGTTCTTGAAGTGGCCTTACCTGACCAGCGGAGGCACCAACAACAATCTGTCCCAGACATCGACGGAGGACCTCGGTGTAGATCTACTCACCCTGCGGAACATACCTGGGACGGGTGTGCCCGCGGAGGAGTGGACCGAGTACAACTGCAGGAAGTACCGTGTGACGTGGACCGGCCAGCTCAAGAACCCCATCGTCCCGCCCGTGACTTTTGTACACGCGTGGCATCGAGGGCGGAGCACTACCGGAGCCAGAGACATCAATGCCGCGCTCGCAAAGCGGTACGATCACCTGGCTCACAGTGGATACGCGGAGCTTCAGTCGCTCACCACATCCGGGATGGCGACGTTCGTAACTTATACATACAAACTCATGGATAAGACGACTTCGCAGTTCGTCTGCTGGTACCCGTTCAAACCGGATATCCCCGATCCGGACAACTGCCCATCGTCGCCCGCGTTCAAGATCGGGTATGGCGCTCTCGTCATCGTGCCGCCAGGATCCAGTGAGTCCATACCCGAGCCGGATATCGTTTCGCTGACGATGCGCGGACAGGCGGCCTACTTCGCGGGCGGGAAGCTGGTCTTGCGGTTTGGCATTCAGCGAGCAGCGATGTTGACGGTGCGACTTTACGACGTCACTGGACGTCTGGTGTCTCGGGTGGTGACCGACCTCCCGTTGGGGAGCGGAGAGCACGAGCTCTTTTGGCCGATCGGCGAGCACGTCAGTGTCCGTGGTATATACCTGCTGGACGTGTCAGCGCGGTCGGGCAACTCGGAGCCTACACTGCAAGGTGTCCAGCGTGTGGTCGTAAGCGCAAGATAGGAGGACGCGATGAGCGAGCGAGGTGCCTGCTTCTTCACTACATTGGCCGGGTGGCTGGTGATCACTACTTGTGCGTCCGTATCGGAAGCGAGTTTGCTCCTTCACGGTGACGGTTCCTGGGAGAGTGCATACTGGTGGCCGGAGGCGTACGGAAGTGCGCCTCCCGATCATGGAGCCTTCGCAGAACACTACTCAGGAAGTGGGGCGGTCGAATCCATCGCCATTTTCGCTGGCGGAACGGGGTTGTTCGATCCCGTGTTCGTTGACGTCTTCGTTTGGGCGGATGACAGTGAAGGCCATCCTGGTGCGGTTCTCTGTGCGCGAGTGAATGTAAATGTGCCTGAGCCTCCGGTCTGGCCAGGCGTGCAGAGACTGGACGTCAGCATGGACGGTTGCTGCGTCGAGGGGAGTTGGTGGGTCGGGTTTTGGAACCGAAGCGTAGTCGACGGAGGAGCAATCTTCGTCTGGGCCGATCTCAACGGCCCGAACCTCGGCACGCCGATGACGAAGGTTCCGCCGGGTCTCCAGTGGCCGGAGGGTTGGCAGGATGTCGATGTGGTGTGGGGAGGGTGTGCATTCACTAGGGATCGGTGCGGTCCTCGAGCCGTGCGAGCCGGTGGCGGTCGAGACGGGGTCGTGGGGAAGGGTCAAAGCGCTGTACCAGTCGCCTGGGCGATAGGTGACAAGCGGCCGCCGGATCCGGTCATGGCAGGCCGGTCCCCGCTCGGGCCTCCTTCCTCAGCAAGGGTTTCCCACCTCCCGACCTGCTACAGCCGGATCGCACTCCCGACCTGGTTTCCCTCGGGCGACTCGATCCGGTAGCGATACATGCCCCGCGGGACGCGTCGCCCTGCGTCGTCACGGCCGTCCCAGACGATCTCTTGAAGCGGTCCGGCCGGGTGGGACTGCTCGATCACCCGGAGGCTCCGCCCGGTGGCGTCGTAGATCGTGAGATGCACTGCCCCGCCGGCGCGCAGGGTAAACGTGATCCGCGTGAGGTCGTCCGAGGGATTGGGGACCGCGCGAGCGAAACCGGCTTCCCACGCGTCGGGGACGCCGGTGGCGTCGAGCTGGAAGACGTCGATCTTCGCGAGGTCATTGGTCACGGTGCGGCCCGCGGCGAGGAGCACCCCCATCGCGTTGTCGAGGTAGAGCCGGAAGATGCTCGCCGGGTTGGTCGGGTCCTGCTTCGGCCAGGTGGTGTAGCCGTTGGCGATGATCGTCGGCACCAGGATGTTGGTGGTCGACCAGAGGTCGATCGCGATCGGGTCGACGCCGGCGACCAGCTTGTCGACCCGGGTGGCGTTCTCATAGGAGCAGGCCGGCCCGGTACTCGGCTGGGCAAGGATGTAGATGCAGTCGAGGATGTTGAGGTCGGGCATCCGCACATCGGCCAAGAAGCGGCCGAGGCCGCCCCAACGGACGCCGTTGTGCGCTCCGGTCGCGAGGGCGGTGGTCATCGTGCCCATATGGTTCTTGGTCGCGCCGGTGACCCCGTAGACCGCTCCGTGACACTTGAAGACCGGCACATTCAGGAAGGTGAAGTGCGCGTCCGAGTAGACCCCGGCTCCGGGGTCCCAGACGCCGTGCTTGAGGCTCACGTAACGCCCGCCGGCGGTGCGAAACTTCGGGTAGGAAACTCGGATCTGCGTTCCGCTGTCGAGCGGTCCGACGACGTAGCCGTCCTGCAGGTCCCCGCTGGAGTACTCGGCCACGGAACGGGTGCGGATGGTGTCGAGGAGATACCCGGAAACCGGCCTCCCCTGGCTGGAGAAATGCTGGATCACGTCGAGCGCCGACTGGCTGTGATCCTCGGCGTTGCTCTCGTCCCAATCGAGCGATCCGTAGTTCTGGGTGTTCTCGATCACCACGATTTCGCCGTCGAACCCATCCGGATGTTCCAGCAGGCGGGCAATCAGCCCCTTCAGCAGGTCGGTGTTGGTGCCGCCCCGCTCGCTCCACTGTTGGTTCACCTTGACCAGGACCACGTCGTGCGCGCCGACCACGCCGTTGGGGCCTGCCGCTGGGCCGATCTGATCCGAGGCATAGAGCGGGAGGCCGCCGGCATCCATGCAGCTCACCAGGCTGTCGAACCCGTCGTGGTGCTCACCGTCGGGCCCCCCGGCGTCGTGCACCACGTAGAGCTGCGCGCGGTACTCGGCCGGCGCGGTCCCCTTGGCCATCGAAGGGGGTTGATCGGAGAAGCAGGCAAACGCGATCGCGCACGAGGCGAGGCCGAGCACCATTCGAGACCAACGCGCGGGGGCGCCGAGGCGTGGTCGCAGCCAGCGGAGCGCCGCGGCGCCGAAGGCCAGTCCGACCACCTGCGACGCCATCGACTGACAGGGATAGCTCAGCCGCGCCGGCTTCCCCCCGGAACGGAGCAGCAGCCAGGCCAGAGAGAGCGTTCCCGCAAGAGCGAGCCAGAGACCAGGGGCGCGTCGAGACGATTCGGACGCGCGGCGGGGCGTACCACAGGGGTAGCAATCGGGCGAGTTCATGGCACCTCCGGCGAACGAGGGATAGTGATCCACCCTTACCTGCGAACGTCGCCGTCCAACGCGGACGGCAGACCCTCCAGGCGTCGCGCCGGGGTTTGTCGAAGCGCCCAGAGTCTACCACCCAGCGCGGTGGTGCGCGAGACGGAACCGGGGCTATACTTCTTGGGCCCGCGCTCTGCACCCCACACGGTCCCGCAGGAGGAACCATGGATCGCCTTTGCATCCGGTCACAGTTCTTGGCCGCATCGGTCGTCGGCATCGCACTGATCGGCGGCACTTTCGTTCCCGCCGAGGCAACCTCCGGGAACCTGCTTCCGCGCCACGTCCGGAACAAGCCGGCCCACTCGCAGCTCTGGCCGGGATTGAGAAGCGATCTCTTGATCGTGAAGTTCGTCGAAGGGAGCGAGGTGCGGCTGCGGGGCGGAGCACTGTCGTCGGCCGTCGGCGCGAATCTCAGCGCGGCCAACCTGCTTCTCTCCGGACGCTCCGATCTGACCGTGGAGCGGCTGTTCTCCCGGCCGGAGTCGGCGTTGGATGCCGATCGGGCCGGCGCGCAATCGCTCTCGGGACGGGAGCTGGCCGACCTCAACAACTACTATGCGCTCCGGCTCAACGCGGCCTCGGTGCGCGATGCGGAGCAACTGCTCGACGCGCTCAATGCCCTGGACGTGGTCGAGATTGCCTACGCGGAGCCGCGACCCGAAGTGGCGCGCTTCGAGACGCTGCTTCCGACCCCCAACTACGAGCCGTCGCAGGATTACATCGAGGCGGCGCCGCTCGGGGTGAACGCCCCCGCGGCCTGGGCTTTCCCCGGCGGAAATGGCTCCGGGATCAAGATCATCGATGTGGAGATCGGCTGGAACTGGACGCACGAGGACCTGCCGGCGCCGTTCTACACCGGTGGACCCGCGACCTACGACGATCACGGCACGGCGGTGATCGGCGAGATGGTCGGGAAGGCGAACGGCTTCGGGATCAGCGGCATCGCCAACGGCGCCCAGATCGGCGGGCACTCCGTGCTCGGCACACCGACCGCCGATGTGTTCGACCAGGTGCAGGCGGCACTCGATCCGGGGGATGTCTGGATCATCGAGCTGCACTGCCCGGGCCCGGAGTCGACCGGCGGCGGGCAGGATGGGTTCATCGCCCTCGAATGGTGGCAGGCGAACTATGACGCGATCGCGCTCGGCTCGGCCCGCGGCGTGATCTGCTGCCAGGCCGCGGGGAATGGTGCGGTCGACTTCGATGACCCGATCTATGAAGGGTTGTTCGATCGTGATGTGCGGGATTCCGGATCGATCATCGTCGGCGCAGCGGTGGGCACGACCCGGCAGCCCGAGTGGTTCACCAATCACGGAGCGCGGGTCGATCTGCACGGATGGGGCTCGTCGGTGGTGACCACCGGCTACGGCGACCTGCAGGGGGGCGCGCAGAACCAGTGGTACACCGCCGGCTTCAGCGGAACCTCGAGCGCGACGCCGATCGTGACCGGTTCCGTGGTGGCCCTGCAGGGGGCGTACAAGGCGGCGACCGGAGGATCGGTGCTTCCTCCGGGGACGATCGCGCAGGTGCTCAAGGACACCGGCACCCCCCAGGCCGGATCGAGTCATATCGGGCCGCGCCCCAATCTGGCGGCCGCGATCCCGTACGCGATCAACGACCTTGGCTCTCTCTTCGGCGAGGTGACGACCGACGGGACGACGCCAATCGAGGGGGCTCTGATCCGGATCGAGGAGAACGGCGCCCAGGCCCGCACCGATCCCGCGGGGCACTACGAACTCCTGGCCACCCCGGGGAGCTGGACGGTGGTGGTCGAGGCGTTCGGGCGGAGCCGGGTCACGACCGTCGTCGCGATCGGGACCGGCGCCGACGTGGAGCACGACGTCACCCTGACCGCGCTCGTCACCGCGGCACTCAGCGGCACGGTGGCCGATCAGTCGGGCGCTCCGATCGAAGGGGCGCTGGTCACCGCTCTCGGGACCCCGTTCGCGCCGGTACTCAGCGATGCCGGCGGGCACTTCTCCTTCCCGGCCGTGCCCTCCGGCACGGAGGTGATTCTCCAGGGCGAGATCGTGGGTCGGGCGCCGGACCGGGCGCGGATCGTGATGACGCCGTTCGGGGTGAATCAGGTGCTCCGTCTGGCCACGCCGCAGAACTTCGAGGCGGCCAACGGCGGATACACCGTGAACTCCGGTCAGTGGGAGTGGGGCGTCCCCACCTTTGCCGCCGGTCCGAGCGCCCACTCCGGCACCCGCTGCTGGGGGACGGATCTCGACGCCGCCTACAGCAGCTCGAGCGCCCATCGCCTCTACACCACGACGTTCGACCTCACCGGGATGGTGCGGCCCAAGCTCGCCTACTGGCAGTGGTACTCGATCTGGGGACCGTACGACGGCGGCAACGTCTCGATTTCGACCAACAACGGAACGAGCTGGACGGTGATTCATCCGGTCGGCGGATACACCGACTCCTGCATCGACGCGTTCAACACCAATCCCTGCGCCCCCGGCTACGCCGGCTCGACCGGCGCGTGGGAACCGGCGGTCTTCGATCTCTCCGCCTATGTGAACCGCACCGTTCGCTTCCGCTTCTGGCTCCAGCCGTGGGGCTACTCCAACGCGGCCGGTTGGTACATCGACGATCTCGCGGTGTTCGGCGAGACGCCGCTGGTCGATGTCGCGGATGGGCCGGTAGCGGGCAGAGACCGCGTGCTCTCGGTGTCCCCCAATCCGACCGCAGGCTCGGTGTCGTTCCAGCTCGCACTCGCCTCCGCCGGGGTGATCACCAGCGAGGTGTTCGACGTGCACGGTCGTCGGGTACGTGTCGTGCCCCCGGTCCCCTGTGCAGCCGGAAGTGTGTCGCTCGGCTGGGATGGCCGGGACCAGGCCGGTCGATCGGTCACTCCGGGCGTCTACTTCGTGCGCCTTGCCCGGCACGGCGGCGCGGAGCTCGCGCGCGAGCGGGTGCTGATCGTCAGGTAGTGTCGTGCCCTGGCGGCACTCTCCCCGGGGAGAGTGCCGCCGGAGCGAGAGCGTCAAGCAGGCAACGTGACCCGCCCCCTGAGCCCTCCTCTATCCCCGCTCAGCGTCCGTAGAGCGATTTCACGCGACCCCAGCTCGACTCCTCCACCCCCACCGGCGCGCAGGGGCGGAGATAGGCTCCGATGCCCAACGCCTTGGTTTCCTCGGGGTAGATGATCGAGACGTTCTGCCAGCCTTCGGGCCACTGGAGACCGGGTGCGATCTTCGTCATCGGGCAACCTTGATCGGGGCCATTGGTGTCGCTCAGGATGTAGAAGCCAGGGAATCCCCAGTCGCCACGAAACCCGACCCACCAGCTTCCGGATACGCAGCAGCCCTCGATCGAGAGGTCGATCCGCCGAATCTCCGGCCAGTTCGGGATCGGCCCAGGGTCGTTGTGGAGCTTGGCGCAGACGACGGTGCCCGGCAACCCGGATCCATCGTCCAGCCACACGAAGGCGTCGAAGATTGCCGACTCGTTGAATCCGATGTCCGACACCCAGTACACCAGCGCGCAAATCTCTCCATCTCCAGAGTAGCACTCGGCGAACGAACCGTAGTCTGGCGGAGGCGACTCCACGTCGAGCCACGAGTAGCCGTTCTCCCAGGTTCCGTCGGCGTTTAGGAGTAGCTCCCCGCAGGGGTCCGCCAACCCGGCGCTAGGCAGCACCAGCGCCAACGCTCCAGACACCAGAGTGTGCTTTAGCACGCGACACCTCCTATCGGCTTCCGATCAACACCTTCCGGACCCAGCGGGACGTACTGCCTCCGACGGGCTCCGCCTCCAGCGCCACGAAGAAGATTCCGCGCGTCTCGATGGTGTTCGAGATCGGCCAGGAGAGCTCGCACCGGCCGGCCGGAATCAATTGACCCTCACAGAGCCGGGCAATGACCCGGCCCGCGACATCGTGAACTGCGGCCGTAACTCGCACCTCTTCCTCCAGGGAGAGTTGAACCACGATGCGGTCATCCCGAGTGAAAACCGGGACCGCGTCGAGACTGACCAGCGGTGGGGCGAGCGGGCTGGATTCTCCATTCGGGGCGTCCAGCACGCGATAAACGGCTCCGTATGAGATTCGGAAGGGCTGGGATGAAGCGCACACGTCGAAGTCCGTGACGTTTGGTTTGAAGGGGTACCAGCATAGAAACTGACCGGTAGCTGCGTCCATGACCTTGTAGGTGTACGTTTCGAAAGAGGCGAGTCCCGACGGAGAAACCGATAGGACATCGGCATGCCCCGCATTGGCCAGGTGGTCGTACTTCTTGGCCACGCCCGGGCCGATATCGGGAGCGCCAAAGGTCGATCGCCCGCGGTTCCAGGCGAATGTCCAGGTCAGCGGAACGGCCAGCGGCTTCTTCAGCATTCCGGTCCAGACCACTCGATACCTGCGAACTCTGTACGAGATCCACGCTTCTGGCGCGGCTCCGGTGCCCGGAATGTTCCGCAGGGTGAGGATGTCCTCGCCAAGATCCGTCGTGGTGGTCGCGGCAAGATCCGTGATCGTGCCCGAGGTGACCTTGTAAGGCCAAGTCAGGTAGGTGAGGGCAAGGTCGGCCTTCAACAACCCGTTGCCGACACTCACCGGCCCATGTCCATATGGCGCGAGGCTGACGGTCGAGTGCTTCAGGATCCCGTAGATGTCGTCATTGGTCAAGTTGGGGTTGATTCCGAGCATGAGCGAGGCAGTGCCTGCAGCCATGGGTGCGGCGGCAGACGTCTGACCGAATGAGCTGGTTGCGCCTCCTCCCACCTGCGTCGTCCAGATTGTCCCCTGAGCGCCCCCCGGACAGGCCAAGTCAATGTTCGACCCGATTTCCTGACCCGGCGAGGCGCTTGCTCCATGACAGTCCACCGCCGTGACGGAGAGGCAGAAATCGTCGTAGCCCGCAGGGAAGGAAATGCAGGAATCCGGGCCGAAGGGGTTGCAGGGGGTGCCGCTGCATGACGCGCCGTTTCCCGAAGCGACGCTTAGGCAGTTGTTCGAGAAGTACGCGTTTCGGAAAGCCGTCCGAAGGGTCAGGTCGTCCCAGCAGTTTTTCCATCCGCCGTCACCGTAGCTGTGATTGCTGATGCGCACGTTCGGGTAGCTCGCGAGATGGCTCAGGGCCTGGGAAACCCTGGTCGCTGTCCAGTCCCCACTGAACCCACAGGGTTGGCACACAACCCGCAGTGAGACGAGCATCGGCTGCGGATCCACGGCCGCGATGTTCGCAACCCCGGCGACGAGCACCCCGTTGTTGCCCCTCGCTGCGGCGACTCCAGCGGTTCCGGTTCCGTGTCCCCCGCCACCCCAATCGGACGGATCGGTCGTGGCGAAGCTCTTGCTGATGGGATAAGGCGCGACGAAAGGAGTCACGTCTGGATTGTCGTGGTTGCTGCCGTTCGGCGGTGTCGGCTCCCTGGTGATCCCGTCGTCGACGATGGCTATGGGCGATCCGGCGAGGTGGGAGATCTGCCATGCTTCGGGGGCGTTTAGATCGATGTATGGGTCGCAAAGTGATCCGTTCACATTCTGCCCGAAGTTGTCTAGGTGCCACTGCCGCCAGTAGTCGAGATCGTCAGGCGGATCCGTGGGGAAGGAGAACGGGGTGAGGATCCGATCGCACTGGGCGACGAGGATGTAGGGTGAATCGGTCAGTGCCTCAATGGCGTCACAGGTTTCGCTGTCCGTTTGCAGCGAGAGCAGATAAATGTCGCGGAAGTCGGCTAGTTCCTTGCGTTCGCCGACCGCGTCTACGGTGTCCTCGGGCGCGACATAGCGCCAATTGGCGGCGATGGTGGAGATGGATTCGACGCCGGCAAGGTCGAGTCGCTCGAGCAGTTCGGATGGCATCTCGCGAAACTCTTGGGGCCGGAGGGCAAACTCGACACCTGGTCGATCAAGTCCCGGGGGGGGGGGTGACGGCTCCTGGAGCGAATCGGACGATCACGGAGCTCGGACTGCAACCTTCACAATCATCCGAGGCAGGGGTCGGCTCGGCCAGCCAGATCGCGGCGAAACCCAAGAGTGAGGACAACGTTCCGTAACGGCTTACTCTCATTGCTTACCTCCAGAATCACGGCTAGCGCGGCCATCGCATTCATCTCCGGAGCGGGCATTCAAGCGGTATTGAGAATAGAGTCTGCCCGAACGAACCGGAAGGAAAATTCTCTCGGGGGGGCCGATCCGGGGCGACCGAGAGTTCTACAATCGGCGGGCTGATGGAAGGCGGGGCCGTCGAGGTGCCGGCAGCGAGGGTGGCTGTCATGTGTTTACGATTGATCGTCGCTCGATCAATCGGATTCAGTTGAAGCTGAGCTTGCGATCAGCAGCCTATGACGAGACAACAAGATACGGCCGCGGTGGGGCCGCAGCTTTCCCCTTCCAGCGCGACCTAGCCTTGGACCCCGCCATCTGGCGTGGCTGGGTGCGATCGCCTCCTCAATTCCCGCCACGCGTCGCCCGTTCCCGATCCGGCTGCAGCGCGACCGTAGTCTGCAACCGGAGCTGATCGGTGCACGCCTCGCAGAATCGCGCGGACTTCAGATCGATCTCCTCGACCGAGGCGGAGTAGCGCATGACGCAGCCGTTCTGGTGGCAGTGGCGATGGCCGAAGGTGTGGCCGAGTTCGTGCAGCACCTCCTTCTCGAAGCGGGCGAGGAGGAGGTCGGGATTGGCGGGGAGGCCGTAGACGGCGTCGTCGAGCCGGTGGATCGAGACCAGGCAGGCTTCGCCTCCGAGCTGGGCCTGGCCGAACACGAAGCTGAGCACCGGCATGAACAGATCGACGTCGGTGATGCCGAGCACGCGGTGCCAGGGAGCCGCGGCGCCGGATCCGTTCAGTCCCTGGCCGAGCGCCGCGCTGAGCACGTCGAGCAGGCGAACGGCGTTGGTCTGGCCGCGCGCGACGTCGTAGGCGACTGACGGATCGATGGACGGCAGGAAGCGCGGGTGTCCGCCGAACTGATCGGCGAGCACCAGGGAGAGATACTCGAGCAACGCGGGATCGAGCTCCGCCATCGGAGCGATCCAGATCTGGCCGGGGGGCTCCGCAGTCACGGTCACCTCAGGTGGACTGCAGGCTGGGGGTCCCTGGACGATGGATGCCGTAGCGTCTCATCTTGTTGTAGAGCGTCACGCGGTCGATCTCCAGCACCCGCGCGGCTAGGCTGATGTTGTAGTGCGTATCCTCGAGGACGCGCCGGATGTGCTCCTCCTCGATGGAAGAAAGCGAACGCCCGGCGGCGTCGGCTGCTGCGGTGAGGGCGTCGCTCCCCTTCGGGACCGAGTTCCCGTTGGTCGCCTCGTGCACCGGGCGACTGAAGGGGAAGTCGTCGACCTCGATCAGCTCGCCGCGCGCCACGACCAGCGCCCGCTCCACCGCGTTCTGCAGTTCGCGCACGTTGCCTGGCCAGGGGTAGGCGAGCAGGCCGCGGAGCGCGGACTGCGAGAGCTTCCGCACCGGCCGGTTCATGGCGCGAGAGAACTTGCGCAGGAAGTGCTCGACCAGCGGCTGGATGTCTTCCGGTCGATCGCGGAGCGGCGGGATGGTGATGCTGAACACGTTCAGTCGATAGTAGAGGTCCTCCCGGAAGGTCCCCTTGCGCACCAGGTCCTCGAGGTCGCGGTTCGTGGCCGCCAGGGTGCGAAAGTCGACCGCGGTCGACCTGTTGCTGCCGATCCGGGTGATGGTCTTCTCTTCCAGGACCCGCAGCAGATCGAGCTGGGTCTTGGGAGAGACATCGCCGATCTCGTCCAGGAACAGGGTGCCGCCGTCGGCCAGCTCGATCCGCCCCTTGCGACGATACTGCGCCCCGGTGAAGGCGCCGCGCTCGTGGCCGAAGAGCTCGCTCTCGAGCACGCCGTCGGGGAGCGCCCCGCAGTTGACCACGATGATCGGGAGAAAGCGGCGCGCGCTGCGGGTATGAATGGCGCGTGCCACCACTTCTTTACCGGTGCCGCTCTCGCCTCGAAGCAGCACGGTGGCATCGGTGGGAGCGACCTGTTCGACCAGGCTCATGACCCGGTTCATGGCCGGAGAGTTGCCGACCACATCGACCAGGGCGGTCGTCTCCTCGACCGACTCGCGCAGGCGGCGATTCTCGCGCAGCAGACGGTGCCGCTCGGTGGCGACCCGCACGATCCGCGAGAGGTCGGTCGGGTCGAATGGCTTCGAGAGGTAGTCGTGGGCACCGGCCTTCATCGCCTGAACTGCGGTGTCGACCGAGGCGTAGGCGGTCATCACGATGATGGTGGCGTCGGGACGATGTTCAAGGACACGCCTCTGCAGTTCGATGCCGTCCATTCCCGGCATCTTGACGTCGAGAAGGTAGACGTCCCAGTCGTTGGCTCCGAGCTGCTCGAGCGCGGCATTTCCGCCGTCCGCCGTGCCGACCTCGCATCCCTCCTCCCGGAACCAGGCGGCGAGCGACTCCCGGACGACCATCTCGTCATCCACGACCAACACCCTTACGACGTCATCGCGGGAGACCATGTCTCCTCCTTCGCATCCTTGGCCGCGATGACACGCGGCAGGAGCAGTCTCACGGTTGTTCCTTGCATCGGGGTCGATTCCAGGGTGATCGATCCGCCATGGCGGGTGACGATCCCGTAGACGACCGCCAGTCCCAGCCCGTTGGAGGAACTCGATTCCTTGGTGGTGAAGAACGGGTCGAACGCGTGGGCCAGGGTTTCCGCGTCCATGCCCACGCCGTTGTCCCGGATCCGGATCTCGACTCGGTCGTCGCACGGCCGGGCGGTGATCTCCAGGGCGCCCCCTTCCCGGGTCGCCTCCAGCGCATTGATCAAGATCGCGACCATCGCCTGCTGGATCTGCGCCCCGTCGCACTCCAGCGAGGCGACTTCGGGCGCGATCTCCAGGTTGAGTTCGACGCTCTGCAGATCAATCTGGTGCTGCACCAGGCGGATCGAGCGGCGGATGATGTCGTCGATCGACTGCGCGCTGACGCGGAGCGGAGACGAGCGCGAGAACTGCAGAAGGTTGCGCACGATGTCGCCCAGCCGCCCCGCCTCGTTCGCGATCGTTCCGAGGATCTCTGGGGTGTCATCGAGGGCGCCGGTCGGAGGTGCGCTCGCTTCCCGCGCTCGCGCCAGTCTCCGCTGCAGCAAGACCGCGTAGGTCTTGATCCCCGCCAGCGGATTGTTGATCTCGTGGGCCACGATCGCGGCCAGCTTGCCGATCGAGGCCATCCGCTCGACCCGGATGACATGCTCGTGAGCCCGCTCCAGCTCGGCCGTCTTGTCGTGAACGCGCTGCTCCAGAGTGCGGCCCCAGGCGGTAAGTTCCCCCCTGGCCTCTCGGAGTTCGCGGGTCATGACATTGAACGAGGTGGCAAACTCGCCCAGCTCGTCGGTCGTGGTAACCGGGATCTCGTGATCGAGGTCGCCGTGGGTGATCCGTCGGGTCATCTCTCGCAGTTTGCCGATCGGTCGGAGGACAAAGATCTCGAGCAGGCCGATGCTGAGCAGAAGCACCACGGAGAGGGAGATGAGGAGCCAGATGAGCAGGCTGCGGGTCATCGCCGCGGCCTGGGCGTCCAGCTCGGCGAGCGACATCTGGGTGTCGAGCACCCCGAGCACCTGTTGCTCCGGCGGGTGAGCGTGGCAGGCGGCGTTGGAGCAGGCCGGTTCGTTGTGGATCGGCTGGATCAGGGCGAGGATGCGGGTTCCGTCGCCGGCGCGCAGGTACCGGGAGCGGGCCGACTCGGGCAGAACGGAACGGATGCCGTTGTCTTCGTGGCAGCCGATGCAGGCCTCGGCCGCGCGGTCGACGACCCGACCCACCTCGAGGGAATCGGTGGAGTAGGAGATCTGTCCGTCGGAGTTGAAGATGCGGATCTTGGTCAGTCCGGGCTCGGAGCCGATGGTGCGGATCATGGCGTAGAGACCCGCAACATCGTTCTTCAACATCAGGTCGTGCGCGGACCGGCGAATGACGTCACTGATCCGCGCAGCACTTTGCAGGAGCCCTGCTTCTAGATGCGACCTTTGGATGCGGAGATGAACGAGTCCGAGCCCACCGAGGGTGATGAGGAGCCCGAGGCAGAGGCCACCGGCGAGTTTCCCGGCCAAACCCAACGCACGCGCTGGCATGGTACATCTCCAACGACTGTGCTCGTCGCCAAGGGCCGGGAAGCGCGAGCACTGTGGACTTCTTCAGCAAACACCGGCAGGTGCCGAACCGCAAGTCCGAAGATTGCGAAGCCCGCCCCGACCAGCGAAATGGTCACCGCAAGCTCCATCCACGAAGGGAAGTATCGGACGCCCGACGAGGCTTGAAGACCGGTGATTCCCACGTTCAGCCGGTTGAGAACGAATCCGAGTACAATCAAGGTGCTGGCGGTGAACAGCCCGCCGGGGTTCTTGCGGATCCGCGGAATGGCCAGCATCAGGACCGGGGCTGCGATGCCGAGGGCGATCTCCAGGATGAAGAGCCGCCCTTCCTCGGTGCCGAATCCGATGAACTGGAGGGCGTCGCGCGACTGGAGGTCGAGGAACCGGAGCTCGGCATAGAGCACCAGCGCCACCAGCGCCACCCGGCCGAGGTCCACCAGGACCGGCAGGTCGATCTCGTGCTTGAAGGCCCGGCGGCTCAAGAACGACTCGAAGATCACCATCGAGCAGCCGACCGCGATCGAGGAGAGGAAGAAGAAGACCGGGAGCCACGGGCTGTACCAGAGCGGGTGGAGCTTTCCCGGGGTGATCAGAAACAGGCTGCCGAGCGACGACTGGTGCAGGGTGGAGAGGATCACACCCATGATCACGACCACCGGGGTGATCTGCTTTACCGCCCTCAGGACCTTGGTCCAGCCGAGCTTCTCCCACAACATCGGACTGAACTCGAGGCCGAGCACCATGGTGTAGAGCATGACGCACCAGGCGACCTCGAACATCACCGAGTGAGGATTCCACATGACCAGCGGATGCCAGATGTTCCACGGCTTCCCCAGGTCGAAGAACAGCGCGAAGACCACCAGGAGGTAGCCGAGAAACGCGGTAAGGACCGCCGGCCGGACCACCGACTTGAATCGCTCGATGCGGAAGATGTGCACCGCTGCGGTCAGGGTGAAGCCTCCAGCCGCCAGGCCGACGCCGCAGAGGATGTCGAACCCGATCCAGATGCCCCAGGGGAACTGATCACTCAGGTTGGTCGAGGCGCCCAGGCCGCGAGTGAAGCGGACGATGGTCGCGAAGAGACCCGAGGCGAGGATCAAGCCCAGCACGATCCTCCAGAAACCGAAGCGCACTTTCATGACTCCCTCCCCGCACTGGTGGTCGACTCGGGCTCCGACTGCGGCGCGGGCGGCGTGCTGCCGTCCGCGGCCAGGGTCATCCGACGGTGGATCACCCACCAGGTGCCCGCCAGGGCCGTGCCCCACATCATGCTGATGGAAGGAATCTTGGACAGGACCTTGAACGTCAGGCCGGGCAGCGACTCCTCCGGGATCCCGACCGGCAGACCGAGCTGCTCGAACGGCACGTCCGAGAGATAGAGCATCGAGGTTCCGCCGGCCTCGTGCTCCCCGTAGACGGTCGGCACGTAGAGGTCGGGTTGCTCCTGGATGCGGCGATGCGCCTCCGCCAGCAGCTCATCGCGATCGCCGAAGACGGTCGCTTCGGCCGGGCAGGCCGCGGCGCAAGCCGGTTGCTCCCCCTTTACCAGGCGTCCGGCGCAGAAGGAGCATTTGCGCACCTGCGGCGCCCGCTTGTCCCACTGATAGGTCGGCACGCTGAACGGGCAGGCGACCATGCAGTAGCGGCAGCCCATGCACTTGTCCGCGGAGTAGACCACCGGCCCTTCGGCCGTCTTCTGGAGCGCCCCCACCGGGCAGACGCTGGCGCAGGCCGGCTCTTCGCAGTGCATGCATTGACGGCGCACGTACCGCTCTCCGTCCTCGACCTGAACCGCCTTCACGTAGTTGAACTGATCCTGAGAGAACTGTTCTGCGTCACTGAACGGTTGTTCGTTTTGCGTCTGGCAGGCGTCGCGGCACTGGCCGCAGCCCACACAGCGCGTCACATCGATCAACATGGCGTACGGCATCGCTCACCTCAGTCAGATGGTTGTGGGGTGATCGGTAGTCGGATGGGTGTGCAGGAACGACTCGTTGAAGCGGTCCCAACCCAGCTGGTGGGCTTCGGCCAGGAAGCCCTCGACCGGATCACCGCCGTCGGCCGCCACCGGAACCGGGGTGGCCGAGAAGAGTCCTTCCGCCGCCAGCGCGCGAACCCGTGCAACCTCGCTCTGGATCCAGCGGGCGCTCTCGCGCGCGATCTTCCACAGCCCGAGCTCCTCGTCGAGATGGTCGGGCACGATCTTGATCAACCAGCCGTTGTCGGCGTACAGCCGCTCCGTGGCCAGGCGCGGATCCTGGAAGAGCGCGCCGTTCCACTCGCGGACTGCGCCACTCGCCGGCGCGCCGACCTCGAGCACCTGTTCACCGCGGAAGAGCCGGAGGATCGGCTGACCGCGGCGCACTTCGGTCCCGATCGGCAGGGTCTCGATGCGATCGACCGTACCGATCGCAGCCAGCACGAGCTGATCGACGCCGATCTTGAGCGAGCCGGTGGGATCGAGCAGCGACCAGGAGTGACCCGGGTCGACGAACACGCCCGACGGAATGGGGCGATGCCACAGTCCGAGCTGACGGGCGAACTTCGCCGTCCGTACCTTGGCCGTGGCGGGAACCGGACTCCGGCGGCGTTCCACCGCCTGGACAATGAGGTCGATCGTCAGGAAGCAGACGATCGTGGCAACGACGAGAAGGGCAACCATTTGTTACCTCCCTTCGGTCGGGTTCGACGCGTCGCGTTGATTCGAATCCCATCCGAGTTTCAGGGTCCTTTGGATCAAGAGGCGGTGCTGGCGACGAGACAGGGTGAGCAGTCCCCGATTGTCCCACGATCCGCCATCCGCCATGACAGGCTTGGGTCCCGCAGTGGGACGCCCCGCGTGCGCCATGGCGGCGGACGCGGTGAACACTCTCGAGTCGTACTTCGGTGCAACCGGCGCAACTGGCGTGGTCGGTTCCGCGGGCGCGGCCGGTTCGGTGGCCAGCTCACTCCAGGTCAGGAGCGCCTGCTCGATCTCCGATTCGATCCAGGGGCCGCACTCGTCACCGTGGTGCATCTGTCCGAGATCGCGCTCCAGCCGCGTCGGAGCCAGGATGAAGATCCAGCCCGCGCCGTAGGGATCGTCGAGCAGGGTCTGCGGCGCCGCGAGCAAGCCGCGATTCACGTCCACCACGCGCCCGGCGATCGGAGAGCTCAGCCGCAACAGTCCCGCGCGGCCGATCACGTCCCAGGAGGCATGTCCCGGGCTCACGCGCTGATCGGTAGACGGAGGATGAAAGCCGTGACTCTGGAGCAGGAGCGACGCAGCCAGCGCATCCAGGCCCACCCGGACCCGCGCGCCCGCCTCGACCCGCGCCCAGAGATGATGACGATCGTAGAAGCGGTCGCGCGGGAAGTTCAGTCCCCGGACCTTCAGCGTTTGATCGCTTGCGCGTCCCGGCGACACCGGCGTCGGCCGGGTCCCGCTCGGGCGCATCCCGCGATCGAAGGCGCACTCCTCGCAGTCGAGGTCTCGATCGCAGAGCCGGTAGTCGACCACTCCGGCCTCCATCCAAACACACTGCCGCGGCACCGAGCCGCCTGCCTGCGCTTCGTTCTTCATGTTCATGATTCCCTCACTGCCGGGGACCGAAGAGCCGTGTGCATTCCTGAGCAGAGAGGTGCAAGCGGGAGGCCAATCGGGGGCGATTCGGGGAGGGAATCAATGCTCCGCAATTAGATGCGAAACAAGCGGTTATGCGATTGTTTCAGGTGTTCACAAATTCAGCATCGGAGCGCTGTTGATGATTTCCTCGACATCGGTCCGCAACGTCGAGGACCGAAGAGGAGTAAGTGATTGGAATAAAACAAGGTATGGGCGAATGGTCTTGTGTTGAAGCGATCAACAGTGAGGTGTTGGGATTCCCAACGATGAGCGCCCGATGCCGCTCGGTGTCGCTCGGTGTCGCGCCGACTCGCCCGCGGGCCGGCGAGCGACACCGAGACCCATGTCGCCGCTACTGCCCCGAGCTCTCGCCCAAGGCGACGAGAAGCTCGTCGAGCTGATCGAACGTCTCGAACATTGCTTCGGCTGCTCCGGTGCCGGCCGCATCGAGCGCTTCTTTCGAGGGATAGCTCTCGCGCAGGACCACCAGCGTCTGGCCACCCTTCTCCTCGAAGGTCACCGTGGTAACAGGCCCGTCCGCGCCGCCCTCCTCATTGGTCCAGGCAAGGCGCGAATGCGGCGTCACCTCGATATACGTGCCGAAGAAGGCGGCAGGCTCCGGGCCGCCGTAGTCGAACACCAAGCGGTACTTGCCCCCGACACGAGCATCTACCTCGCAGGACATGAGGGTCATTCCCATTGACCTGGGAACCCACCAGCGCCTGAGCAACTCGGCCTTGGTGAAGGCCTCGAACACGATGCGCGCCGGTCCGTTGATGGTCCGTGTGACGAGCACCTCGCGGTCCGACGTTCGCTCCACCGTGGTGCGGTTCCTCACCAGGCCCGGGTCACCTTCGATTTCTGCGTCCATCACTCTTCTCCTTTCGTGACAGTTCCTCGACAACCATCTCCAACTCGTCGAAGCGCTCGTCCCAGCCCCGGCGGTACCGCTCGAGCCACGCGGTCTCTTCCTCCAAACGGCGCGGGCCGAGCTGGCACTTCCGCACGCGCCCGATCTTCTTCGTGGTGACGAGCCCCGCCTGCTCCAGAACGCCGACGTGCTTCCTCATGCCCGTGAGCGTCATGTTGAATCTCTCGGCAAGGTCTGTGATCGAAGCGTCGGCTCGCGCCAGCTGCTCCAGAACGCTGCGCCGCGTGGCGTCCGAGAGCGCGGCGAACGAAGTATCAAGTCGACTCGTCGTATACTGAACCATATGGTGCAGTATCGTAGTGCAAACGAACGCGGCATGCAAGGGGCGACCTTGAAACACGGTGCGTCCTACGATCTCAGCGAAAGGGCGACGGATGAAGTGAGTCGGCCTTGGTTCAAGCACCGCGAGACCGGTCTGGCTCCGGTGCGCCGAGTAGGCCACTCGACAGTTGCCCGACGCCCCCGAAGCGATCGGCGAGGATGCCGCGGGAAACTACCGGTGAGTAGACGAACGAGTCTGTGGGGCCGCGCTTTGGAATCCCTTCGCTATCCCACCCACACCGTCTTCGCATTGACGAACTCGCGCGCCCCCTGGACCGACAGCTCGCGGCCGTACCCGGAGCATTTGGTGCCGCCGAAGGGGAGTCGGGGGTCGCTCTTGACCATACCGTTGATGAAGACGTTACCGGCCTCGAGGCGGGAGGCTAGCCCCTCAGCGCGGGCGGTGTCCCGGGACCAGATGCTGGCGCCGAGGCCGTAACGCGATTGGTTCGCGACGGCGACGGCGTGATCGGGGTTGTCGACGCGGCAGACCACGGCGACGGGGCCGAAGGTCTCCTCGTCCATGGCGGTCATGCCGGGCTGGGCTCGATCGAGCAGGGTGGGAGGATAGTAGTATCCGCGGCGATTCGGGACGGTGCCTCCGAGGAGGCACCGGGCGCCCTCCTGGATCGTGACCTCGACCTGCCGGGCGAGCAGGTCACGCAGGTCGGCCCGGGCGAGAGGGCCGATGTCGGTCGCGGGGTCGAGGGGGTCGCCGACTGTGAGGCGGGCGAGGGCGGCGCGGAACTGCTCGACGAAACGATCCGCGATCGACGCCTCGACCAGGAAGCGCTTGGCCGCGATGCAGCTCTGCCCGTTGTTCTGCACGCGGGCCCGGACGGCCCCGCCGACGGTCGACTCGAGGTCAGCGTCGGCGAGGACGATGAACGGATCGCTGCCCCCAAGTTCGAGCACGGCCTTCTTGAGCTGCCGGCCGGCCACGGCGGCGAGAGACCGGCCTGCCCGCTCGCTCCCCGTCAGGGTCACCGCGGCGATGGCGGGATGCGCGACGACGGTCTCGATCGCGCTGACCGGCGCAAAGAGGTTCCGGAGGGGCTCGGCCGGCAATCCGAGGCTGCGGGACGCTTCCGCGACGACCGACTCGAGCGCGAGTGCGCAGCGCGGGACCGTGGGGGCGTGTTTGAGGACGATGACGTTGCCGGCCAGGAGCGCCGCCGCCCCGAACCGGAAAATCTGCCAGTAGGGGAAGTTCCAGGGCATCACGGCCAGGATGGCCCCGAGCGGCTCATACCGCACATACGATCGGGTCGCGTCGGACGACACCGGCGTCGGGCCGAAGTAGTCCTGGGCGTGATCGGCGGTATAGGTGCAGCCCCAGGCGCACTTCTCGACCTCGGCCAGCCCCTCGCGCAACGGCTTTCCCATCTCGCGGGCGGCAAGGTCGGCGAGCTCCGGGGCTCGGGCACGAAGCCGCGCTGCGACCTGTCGCAGGAACTCGGCACGAATCTCGACCGGGAGGTCGCGCCAGGCCGTTTGCGCGGCGGAGGCCTGGGACAGAGCCGACTCGATCATACCGGGATCGGCGTTGGGAAACTCGGCCTCGATCTCCTCGGTTGCCGGATTGTGGGAAACGAACTCCATGAATCCTCCGGAAAGCCGCCCGTTGCCGGCCCGGACCGACGCGTCCGGGGCACATACCAGCGGCCGATGGTTTGCGCGGCGGGGGGCCGCTTGTCAACCGTCGGATGGGTCGAAAGGTCCCTTCCGGGGAGCGGATCGCCTCTCGAATCGGCTGCGATTGACACTGTTACACTGGGGGTCTAGCTTCGTTTCGGCCCTGTGGAATCGCGTGAGCGCGTACCGCAGGGTCTGGCCCCGCCGCCCGCGAAGGGCCCGGCCGGAGTCGCGCGCGGCAAGTGCCGGCGGACTCCATCGGTGTTCTTGGCCGGGGCAGTTTTGCTGCCGGAGACGTCCTGGGTTTGGACCAGGAGCTCAGGCGGAAGTGAGGCGGCAGGCGCTGGGGATGGGTTGGATTGGAAAGGAGACGCGCCGTCATGGCCAGCAGTCCGAAGGAATACAACGTCTACAAGTCGGTCGAGCGCCAGTTCAACAAGGCCGCGGAGAAGATGGGCCTCGATCCCGACGTCCGTGCGATCCTGAGCAAGACGAACACCGAGACCGTGGTCAATTTCCCGGTGGAAATGGACAACGGCGAGGTTCGGATGTTCACGGGATACCGCGTCCAGCACAACAACGTGCTGGGTCCGTACAAGGGCGGGCTTCGCTTTCATCCCGAAGTCGACATCAACGAGGTGCGCGCCCTGGCCTCGTGGATGACCTGGAAGTCGGCCATCAACGAGATCCCCTTCGGCGGCGCCAAGGGCGGGATCACGTTCGATCCGGCGGAGGTTTCGTTTCGGGAACTCGAACATATCAGTCGTCGCTTCACCTATGCGCTCGGGAACGTGATCGGACCGGAGTACGACATTCCGGCCCCGGATGTGAACACGAATGCGCAGATCATGGCGTGGATCCTCGACACCTATCTCCTGATGCAGCCCACGCACGAGCGGGCGCGGTGCATGCATGTGGTGACCGGCAAGCCGATCGAGTCGGGCGGAAGCCTGGGACGCGATCGCGCTACGGGTCAGGGCGTGGTCTACTGCATCGAGCAGTGGGCGACCGACAACAAGTTCGACCTGAAAGGCTCGACCTACTTCGTGCAAGGCTTCGGCAACGTCGGCTCCTGGACCGCGAAGCTGATGAAGCCGCACGGCGCGAAGATGGTCGCGGTTGCCGATGCGACGGGCAACTTCGTCTGCCCGGATGGGGCCGACCCGGATGAGCTGATCGCCTACATGGACAAGCAGGCCCGGGAGCGGGATGAACTGCGGAAGGCGCGCCAGGAAGACAAGATCCGCGCGCTAGGCCCGATCGGGGTGAAGGGCTACCCGGGACTGAAGGAGGTCGACAAGGCGACCTTCCTGGCGACCAAGGCAGACATCTTCGTGCCGGCGGCGCTCGAAAATCAGATCACGAACGAGACCGCGAAGACCCTCAACGTTCGCCTGGTGGCGGAGGGGGCGAACGGCCCGACCGACCCGGACGGCGACGAGATCCTCTGGTCGCGGAAGATCGACGTCATCCCCGACATCCTCTGCAACTCGGGCGGCGTGATCGTCAGCTACTTCGAGTGGCTCCAGAACAAGCGGAGCGAGTACTGGAAGGTCAGCGACGTCGTCTCGAAGCTGAAGGAGAAGATCGTCGGCGACGAGCAGCAGCCGGGCGGCTACCTGCGCGTCCGCGACGCGGCGAAGGAGTTCAACGTCGACTGGCGGACCGCCGCCTACGTCGTCGCCCTCCGTCGACTGGAAAAGGTGTACAAAGAGCGCGGGATCTGGCCGTAAGCGGCTCGAGGCCGAGTTCGAGTGCATGCAAAGGCCCCGAATCCGTTCGGGGCCTTCGTCGTTTCGAGCGGCTCCGACCCCGGAGATCGAGAAAGAAATGCGGTAGAAATTGATTTCTGCTCCCGGTGCCCGGGTGTAGCGTTGTTGCCGTGGAGTAGGGCACGGGTGTCTCCAGCACCCCGCCCCGTCAGGCGCGGCCCACGCCAGGGACGCGGCCCGGCGTACGGTCCCCCCCCCAGTCCGGCGCGTTTTCGGGTCGCCCCACGAAATCGCTCGGGAACGAATCCCGCAGCGACGGCGTGGGCCGCCGAATCCTCGCGCACGAACTTCCGTCCAGGGGGCCAGCATGAACCGCACTCGGACTGACTCCATCTCGGGGCGATCGATCTCTCGCCCACACACCGGACGCGAAACGCCCACTCCGTCCGGCAGGGCTGATTCCCTCGCCGCAGCGTTCTTCGCGAGTGCGAACCCAGGAGGGGGACACATGCCACGCAACTGGACCATGAGGGCGCTTGCTGTTGCACCGTTCTCGCTGATGTTCGTTCTCGCCGCCACGTCGGCCTTCGCCCGCTCCGGCGCCCCGCTTCTCTACTCGGCGGGTGCGGCTGACGAGCTTCCCGCGCGCACCCCGGGCGCCGGGGTGAGGGCTGACACCCTTTGCTTCGGCTATGTGCAGACCGTGGGCGGCGCGCTCTACGCCGTCCCCGGCGAGACCTGGACCTTCGATCACGGAGGTGGTGGCCTCGAGGGCTGGTACGCGGTCGACCTCTCGGCCGATCCGGAGGCGTACGGGCGCCGGATCGACGCCGCGTCGTGGGCCGGCCACGGGAACGCGGTGGCGGCTCCGCTCATTTCCGGGGTGGGAGTGCCTGGTTCGGGGTCTACGAGGACCAGGCGGATGACCTCTGCTGGTCGTCCGGTCTCGGCTACGGCAACGACTGGTGCCAGCGCTGGGTGAGCCCGCCGATCACCTACTCCGGCCCGGGCGATGTGGCGCTGGCCTTCGACTACTGGAATGACACCGAGGCGGGGTACGACTTCACCCGCTGCCGGTTGGAGCGCGGCGGGAACTGGATCCCACTGCTCGAGGTGAGCGGGCAGATCGGAGATCCCTCGACGGCGAGCTTCGCTCATGCCTCGTTGGTTGCGCCCGCGTCGCTCTTGAGCGGCTGGACGGAGTTCCGGGTCGTGCTCGAGTTCTCCTCGGACGGTGGCTGGTCGGACGAGGATGGTGACTACGCCACCGACTTTGGACCGTTTGGCTGCGATGATGTGTCGTTGAGTGGCGGGGTGAGCGCCACGACCTACGACTTCGAAGCCGATGCCCAAGGCTGGACCGGCGAGGTCTGCGGCGCGATCGGGACCTTCCTCGGCATCGCGCCGCTCGCCACGTACAACATCCCCGACCTGTGCGAGTGTGCGCTGAGCGGAAACGTGATGGAGGTGCACGACGGCGTCGGTCCGATGGGAGAGCATCCACAGGGGCAGCATGTCCAGCTCTTCTCTCCGCCGATCGATCGCGGGTCGCTTGGACCCAGCTACAACGACGTGTTCGCGACCTGGGACATCTACGCCGATCTTCCGCAGGCCAACGGGGTCTTCATCCGTGAAGGCTGGAACTACTACCCCTACATCTGTCCGGTCACCGGCGAAGCGCAGTGGTCGGGGCGGATCGGCAACTCGATGACCTACTACCTCGTTCCCGAACCCGGCTGCTTCTCCGGATTCGCGTCCGGCACCGGCGATGGCGTTCCCGCCGACGCCTCCTTGGTCAGTCTGGTGTTCGAGCTCTTCGCTTCGTGCGACGCGTTCGGAATCCCGTCGTCGGTCTGCACCGGACAGAGCAACTTCTCTCCGGTCTGGGACAACGTCCGGATCTGCGCCACGCAGGCGATCGCCGCACCGAGAGTGGCCATCGACAATGGTGGTAGGTTCCAGGATGGGTATGGGCAGTCACTTCTTCTCTCGACCACGAACGCCGGAAACGCCGATACCGCATTCGATGTGCATCGAGACCTGCCGATCCCGGACCTCCTCGGAGACTCTCTGGTCATCGCGGGGCCGATCCCAACCACTTCGACCCGGTGGGAGGCGCAGCTCTGGTGGCGGCTTCCGCGGGTCGGTCCGGGGCAGAACGCCATCCCCGGATACACCACGTGGCGGAACGCAGTCGCCGACGGGCGGAACATCGTGGGTCTGTCCGCGGAGTTCACCAACGGCCGGATGGACTCGGTGCAGGTGCTCACTCAGGTCGCGAAGCACAAGTTCTGGTCCGAGTTCCGCGAAGATGACGACGACTTCGTGGGCGAGGGGGCGAACAACAACGAGATGATCCGCGACGGGATCCTCGCTCCTGGCACGCAGGTCGAGTACTTCATCTCGGCCAACTACACCTGCACTCCCGGGATCCTCTACCTCCTGCCCGACACGACCGGCGGAAACCTGCTCGAGTTCGAGATCTTGCCCCGGTGGCGTTTGGATGCCGGTGTCTCGAAGTTCCCCTGCACGCTCCTGATCGACCTGGAGCGCGGCGGTCGCTCGGAGATCGAGAATGGCCTGAATGAGGTCCTCGCCGGTGCGGCACCCGGCGATCCGATCCCGAATCCGCCGCTGTGGGACCGGTACGACTACCTGGACGCGGAGTCGAACTGGAACGCGCCGTTTGCTCGATCGGTCGCTGGCAACAACGGCGTCAACGTGCCTCAGTTGGTGCAATATCGACAGATGATACTGAACACCGGGACTGCACCGGCGGGTTCCATGGAGACCGACGACTTCGGCCTCTGGGGAGACTGGATGGGATCGCTATGGAATCAGAGTTTTCGACAGGGTTGGATTGCGTACGGTGACAACGCGCCTGCGATCATCGCAGAGCGTAATCCCAGTTTCCTGTACAACTACCTGAGAGCAGCTCTCAAGTGCGACGCGTATCACGACGCCGGTTGCGGACCGGCGAACCCGCAGGACAGAAGTGTTTGCGTCCGGATCGACGCAGCGGGAAGCGCTCTCTTCGCGCCGCTCATTGACTACGACGTGTTTGGAAACTGGTGCCCAGACAAATTCCAGTTCGACGTACTCGAGACCGTCGGTGCTGGTGTCGGGAATCGTGTCTACCACGACTATGATCGAACGCCCCCGATCTCGACCTCCTATGCGCAGGTTGTCCGATCTGTAACGGGGGGCAACTCGGACAACTTTCGAGCAGTGCTCAACGGATTCGCCGCGGACCACATCGTCGCACGAGAGGTCGGAAGCGAGTGCGAGGCCACAGATGAGCGGCGGCGGAGTGCAGTAACCGCCGAGTTGCGTGCCGCGATGGAGTGGATCTACGGCGGAGCGTCGAACATTCCGCTACTTTGTGTCACCCAGTCCCCTCCGACAGAGGTGTCCGACGAGGTTGATCTCGAAGCCAGAACCGGCATCGCTGCCGTGCACCCCAACCCCTTCAACCCCCGCACCACGATTCGCTTCTCGCTCGCCGCGACGGGCAAGGCCGAGCTGGTCATCTACGACGTGTCCGGGCGGCAGGTGCGCGCGCTGGTGGAGCAGGAGCTCACGGCCGGTGGGCATACCGCGGTGTGGGACGGGACGGATGATAAGGGGCGACGGGTGGCCTCGGGGGTGTACTGGAGTCAGCTTCGCGCGGGTGGATATGAGTCGCACCGCAAGATGGTGATCGTCCCGGAGGGACGGTAGCAGACCACGGCATCCTACCAGGGAACGACCGCGAAGACTCCCGGCATCTCGCGGTACAGGCCGATCAAACCGGAGAAGTCATGACTCGCACTTCACCGCCGCGCTTGCGGCTCGTCATGCTAGTAAGCTTCCTGATCCTGGGTACGGGCTCTTCGGTCCAGGCAAGGAACGCAGTGCGGCTGGTCGAAGCGATCGGCGCGGATCGCAGAGAGGGGCTTCCGTCGCGTGTTCCCGGAACAAGCCGCGCCGACACTCTCTGCTTCGGCTACGTCCAGACGATGGGTGGAGCGCTGTACGCCGTGCCTGGAGAGACCTGGACCTTCGATCATGGTGGTGGCGGGCTCGAAGGTTGGTACGCGGTCGATCTCTCGGCCGACCCGGCGGCCTATGGGCGGCGCATCGATGCTGCTGCGTGGGCGGGCCACGGCAACGCGGTACCGGCACCCCTGATCACCGGCGCGGGAAGCGCGTGGTTCGGTCTGCACGAGGACGAAGCGGACGCCCTTTGCTGGTCGTCCGGGCTTGGCTACGGGAATGGCTGGTGCCAGCGCTGGGTGAGCCCGCCGATCACCTACTCGGGATCGGGTGACGTGTCGATCACGTTCGACTACTGGAATGACACCGAGGAGGGATACGATTTCACCCGCTGCCGGTTGGAGCGCGGAGGGAACTGGATCCCACTGCTCGAGGTGAGCGGCCAGATCGGAGATCCCTCGACGGCCACGTTTGCTCACGCCTCGCTGACCGCTCCGGCGTCGCTCTTGAGCGGCTGGACGGAGTTCCGCGTCGTGGTGGAGTTCAGCTCGGACGGCGGATACTCGGACGAGGATGGCGACTACGCCACCGACTTCGGACCGTTCGGCTGCGATGATCTGGTGCTGAGTGGCGGGGTGAGCGCCACGACCTACGACTTCGAAGCCGATGCCCAAGGCTGGACCGGCGAGGTCTGCGGCGCGGTCGGGACCTTCCTCGGAATTGCGCCGCTCGCCGCGTACAACTTCCCCGACCTGTGCGAGTGTGCGCTGAGCGGGAACGTGATGGAAGTGCACGATGGCGTCGGGCCGATGGGGGAGCATCCGGCCGGGCAGCATGTCCAGCTCTTCTCCCCGCCGATCGATCGCGGGTCGCTGGGACCCAGCTACAACGACGTGTTCGCGACCTGGGACATCTACGCCGATCTTCCGCAGGCCAACGGGGTCTTCATCCGCGAGGGCTGGAACTACTACCCTTATATCTGTCCGGCCACCGGCGAAGAGCAGTGGTCGGGGCGGATCGGCAACTCGATGACCTACTACCTCGTTCCCGAACCCGGCTGCTTCTCCGGTTTCGCTTCCGGCACCGGCGATGGCGTTCCCGCCGACGCTTCCTTGGTCAGTCTGGTGTTCGAGCTCTTCGCTTCGTGCGACGCGTTCGGAATCCCGTCGTCGGTCTGCACCGGACAGAGCAACTTCTCGCCCGTGTGGGACAACGTCCGGATCTGCGCCACTCAGGCGATCGCTGCACCCGCGATTGCGTTCGACCCAGGCGGGAGATTCCAGGACGGGTATGGACAGGGCGCCATCCTGTCGACCACGAACGCCGGTAACGCGGACAGCGCGTTCGACCTGCATCGCGATCTTCCGATCCCCGATCTCCTGGGAGACTCGTTGGTCGTGAGTGGTCCGATCCCGACGACTTCCACCTGTTGGGAGGCGCAGTTGTGGTGGCGACTTCCTCGTGTGGGACCGGGTCAGGCGTCGATTGCTGGGTACGCGGTTTGGCGAGACAAGGTGGCCGACGGACGGACCATTGTCGGGCCAACCGCGGAGTTCACCAGCGGGCGGATGGACTCGGTGCAGGTGCTCACCCAGGTCGCGAAGAACAAGTTCTGGTCCGAGTTCCGCGAGGATGACGACGACTTCGTGGGCGAGGGGGTGAGCAGCAACGAGATGATCCGCGATGGGATCCTCGCACCGGGCACGCAGGTCGAGTACTTCATCTCGGCCAACTACATCTGCACTCCCGGGATCAGCTATCTCCTGCCCGACACGATAGGCGGAAACCTGCTCGAGTTCGAGATCTTGCCGCGGTGGCGCATCGATGCCGGTACATCGAAGTTCCCCTGTACGTTGTTCATCGATCTCGAAGACGGTGGAAAAGCGACCATCGAAGATGCCCTCAACGTGGCGCTCACGGGGGCGTCCCCGGGTTCTCCGATTCCCGCTCTGCCGCGCTGGGACCGGTTCGACTACATGGACGCGGCGTCGAACTGGAACGCCGCGTTCGCACGTTCGGCGGGGGGAAACAACAGGATCCACTACTGGCAGTTGCGCGGATACCGTCAGATCGTGGTCCACTCCGGCTCGCTCGGAGCAGCGGGGATGGAGGACCAGGACTTCGAGTTCCTCGATACCTGGCTCACCGATGGTACCTGCGGTGGCAACAACACGACCAATCGCCAGGGGTTCATGCTGGGCGGGGAAGCGGTGGGAAACCTGCTGACCGAGAGGGCGCCAACCTTTCTCACGAACCTTCTGGGAGCGTCGGTCTCCTGCGACAGCTACCGTGACCCTGGCTGTGGACCTAGCGGACCGGCCGACGAAGGAGACTGTGTTCGGCTCGAGACCGCTTCCGGCGCTCTGTTCTCGAGTACCGACGAGATCGATCTCTACGGCAATGGGTGCCCAACACTCCTCGGGTTCGACGTGCTGGGAGCGAGCAGCGGAGGCGTCGGAGGCCGCACCTACGTCGACTACGATCGCGAGCCCCCAGCCTCCACCTCGTTCGCCCAGATCGCTCGATCGGTCACTGGGACCGGCAGCGCGAACTACCGCAGCGTCGTCACGGGATACTCCTTCCACCGCCAGACCATTCGCGAAGCGAACGACGAATGCGGGATCGACGGCGATCGACGAGCCGCAGCCGCGGGCAGCGAGTTCAGAGCCGCAATGACCTGGATCTTTGGATCTGTCGCCAACATTCCGTCGCTGTGCGTCTCGTTCGACTGTGGGCTCGACGTGGACGACGCAGCGTCCGGACCGCGAACGACATCCGGGATCTGGAGCGTGTCCCCCAACCCCTTCAACCCCCGCACCACGATCCGCTTCTCGCTCGCTGCGGCGGGCGAAACCGAGCTCGTGATCTACGACGTGTCCGGGCGGCAGGTGCGTGCGCTGGTGGAGCAGGAGCTCACGGCCGGCGAGCATACCGCGGTGTGGGACGGCACGGACGACGACGGGCGGCGCGTCGTGTCGGGGGTGTACTGGAGTCAGCTGCGCGCGGGTGGGTATGAATCACATCGCAAAATGGTGGTGATTCCGTAGGGAAGGAGACGATCAGCGGAGAGGGAGAGCGGGAAGTGCGGAATCCAGGCGCTTCCTGCTTGCTTCAGATCTGAACATGGGTCTAGCCTCGACCCGAGCCGATGGAAGCTGGCGGCTCGGAGTGCGTCCCCCCAACCCAGGTTCGATTTTTGCTGTGTCCGCGACGAGTCGCCGCGGCAGCCGGTGAACCTAGCCAGTGCAGGAGGGGGAGATGAACGCAATCACGGACGCACGAGCCGCCTACCACCCGAGGCCTGCCTACCACCCGCAGGCGAGCACGCTGGCGCGAATGCTTCGCGCGCGACTGATCCCACCGCGCGGAGACGCGATCTCAAGCTGTACCGCGACATGTCTGGGCGCTCTGGCCATCGCCTGGACAGGACTCATCGGTCTGGGGTCGACTTCCTGGGCGAAGACGTCGGTCCTGCTGACGGAGTCGGCTGATGCACCCGCAAGTGCTCTCCCGGCGCGTGCGCCTGGCGGTGGGCGCGGGGACACCCTCTGTTTTGGCTATGTCCAGACGATCAGTGGGGCGCTTTACGCGGTCCCGGGCGAGTCGTGGACCTTCGATCACCCCGGAGGGGGGTTGGAGGGGTGGTATGCGGTCGACCTTTCGGTCGACCCGGGAATCTACGGGCGGCGGATCGATGCGGTCTCGTGGACCGGACACGGGAACGCGGCGGCTGCGCCGGTCATCGCGGGGTCGGGGAGCGCGTGGATCGGGATCCACGAAGACGAGGCGGACGCACTCTGCTGGACGAGCGGCCTCGGATATGGCAACGGGTGGTGTCAGCGTTGGGTCAGTCCCACGCTCGCGTATTCCGGCTCTGGTGGGATCGCGATCGGGTTCGCCTACTGGAACGATACCGAGGAGTCGTTCGACTTCACTCATGTGCGGATCGAGGGGGACGGGGGAGAGATTCCCCTGCTCGACCTGGACGGCAAGATCGGAGATCCGGGGACCGCGACGTTTCCGCAAGCGACCCTTACCGTGAGCGACGCTGAGTTGACGGGTTGGTCGACGGTCCGCGTCGTCTTTGAGTTCACCTCCGATGGTGCTTGGTCGGACGAAGATGGAGGGTA
Source organism: Candidatus Eiseniibacteriota bacterium (assembly GCA_016712505.1). Classification (GTDB taxonomy): domain Bacteria; phylum Eisenbacteria; class RBG-16-71-46; order CAIMUX01; family CAIMUX01; genus JADJQY01. The sequence goes on from JADJQY010000001.1 coordinate 884,489, forward strand.
CCCGACCGAGTACGGTCCATTCGGATTCGACGATGTGGCCGTGACTGGGGGCGTTGGGGCGGTGGCGTACGATTTCGAGGCGGATGCGCAGGGTTGGCTGGCCGAGACCTGCGCCGGGGTGGGGGGCTTCTTCGGCGCCGCGCCGCTGGCCACCTATGGAGTGCCGGACCTCTGCAACTGTGGCCTCAGCGGGAATGTGATCGGTATGCACGCGGGGAGCGGTTCCGCCGGTGCCCACCCGGTCGGACAACGGGAAATGGCGTTCTCGCCTCCGATCGATCGCAGTGCGCTCGGCCCGAGCTACAACGATGTCTCGGCCTCGTTTGATCTCTACGCCGACCTGCCCCAGGCAAACGGCGTCTTCTATCGCGCGGGGTGGAACTACTTTCCTTACGTCTGTCCGGTGACCGGGAACACGCAGTGGTCCGGGCGAAGGGGCGCCGACACGTTCTTCTATCGGGCGGGACCGAGCTGTTCACGAGAGACGGTCCGGGCGCGCGACGGCGGAATTCCGGGTGACGCCGCGCAGATCGGTCTGGTGCTCGAAATCTACGCCTCCTGCGACGCGTTTCTGGTCCCGCCGACCGTGTGTACCGACGTGACGAACTTCTCGCCGCTGTTCGACAATGTCGAGATCTGTGCGACACAAGGACAGACCGGCCCGGAGGTGGACTGGGCGCCGGGTGGGCGGTTCATGGACGGGTTTGGGTCCGGGCTGATTCTGGACGCGACCAATGTCGGCAATGCGGATGTCGCTTACGACATCTACCGGGACACGGGCACAAACGATCGCCTGGGCGACTCTCTGACCGTGGTCGGTCCGCTGCCTACCACATCGACCAAGTGGGAGGCGCGGATGTGGTGGCGGATCTCGCGTGAGGGTCCGTCGCAGAGCTCCGTCTCTGGATACGCCGCATGGCGGGATCAGGTGCGGGATGGATTGAACATCGTCGGGCTCAACGCGCAGTTCACCTACGGCCAGATGGACAGTGCGCAGAGTGGATCCACGGTCTATCGCCATCGGTTCATCTCGGAGTTCCGGGAAACGGACGACGACTTCCAGGGTGAAGGTGCGAACAACAACGAGATGATCAGGGACGGCATTCTCGCACCGGGAACCCAGATCCAGTACTTCGTGACCGCGAACTACACCTGCATGCCGACCTCCTACTTCTACCTCCCGGATACCACGGGCGGGAACTTCATGGACTTCGACCTCCTGCCGTCGTATCGACTGGACGCTGGCCTCCGCAAGTTCCCCTGTCTCCTCGTCGTGAGTGCCGACCCGGAGGAGGGAAGCATCGTTGATCAGGCTCTCAACGTCGTGCTGAACGGCGCCGCCCCCGGAGACCCGCTTCCCAATCTGCGCCGGTGGGATCGGTACGACTATCTCGATCCCACGTCGAACTGGAACGCGCCGCTCGCCCGGTCCGCGAACGGGAACAACGGGCTGCCGCTGACGCAACTCCTGGGGTATCGAACTGTCGTGTTGACTACCGGCACGGCGGAGGGGCCGGTGATGGAGGCGCGGGACTTCACGCTCCTCTCGGATTGGATGTCCGCCGTTGTGTGCAACGGGAACCTCAGCCGTCAGGGCTTCCTGGCCAGCGGCGACCATGTGGGGCGCGTACTCACCGAGCGGGGACCCAGCTTCGCCTCGAACAATCTGGGCATCGGCGCGGCGTGCGATGCTTACCACGAGCCTGGCTGCGGTCCGGCGGCGCCCGCCGACGAGAGCTGGTGCGTGCGGGTCGACGCGGCGGCGGGTGGACTGTTCGCCCCGACCGTCGACTACGACGTCTTTGGGAACTGGTGCCCTCAGCGGTTTCGGTTCGACGTGCTGAGCGTGACCGGGGGCGGAGTGGGGAATCGGGTGTACGCCGACTATGACCGTGTTCCACCGGTTTCGACCGACTATGCCCAGGTAGCGCAGTCGATCACCGGTGCGAACTCGAACAACGGTCGCACCGTCGTTTCGGGATACAGCCTGGCCCACGCAGCGCTTCGGCAGGCGCCGGACGAGTGCGCGCCAACGGGGACTCGGGTGGTTCAGGCGGCCAGTGCCGAACTCCAAGCAGCGCTGAACTGGATCTATAGCGGCGTGAGCGGGGGAATTCCCGGCCTGTGCGTGAATCCATGCGAAGGCGGCGCCGTGGAGGATCAGGTCTGGTCGGGTGGCATCACGCAGCTCCACGCAAACGTTCCAAATCCGTTCAACCCCCGCACCACCCTCCGCTTCTCGGTCGCTGCCGCGGGGCCGGTGGAGTTGGTGATCTACGATGTTTCTGGTCGGAAGGTGCGAACGGTAGTCGATCAGGTCCTGGTGCCGGGTGAACACTCGGCGGTGTGGGACGGCACGGACGACCAGGGCCGACGCCTGGCCTCGGGCGTCTATTGGAGCCAGCTACGCACCGGGGGCTACGAGTCCCTGAGGAAGTTGACTGTGCTGCGCTAGGATCGGCGGAGAGAGAGCGGCCCCGGCTGCGGCGGCGCGGCCAACGTCGCGCCGGGAGCGAACGGCGATCGGGAAGGGGAGGCCCTTCGGGTCGCCGTTTGCGGCACTGGTGGAATTCGCTTCCCGGTGCGTCTCTCCGGTGCCGCTGCCCGGGACGCTTCTCGCGTGTTCAGGCTCCCTACCGAGCGCCAACGTGGCGCGCGATCCGACGGGCGACCGGGATCGACTGCTCCACGCAGTGGTTCACCGAGACGCCGCGATATCCGTTCCCGGTGAGGAAGAGACCGGGGAGATCGGCGGTGGCCCGATCGATTGCGGTGAGTCGATCGGCATGGCCCCGGGTGTACTGCGGGATTCCCTGGGGATGACGGAAGACCCACACCTGCCGGGGCGTGGCGGTGATCTGCATGGTGGTGCGCAGGTCGGCGGCGATCTGCGCGAGGAGCTGCGCGTCGGACCAGCCGACCACTTCCGGGTCGCGGGCTCCGCCGATCATCGCCCGGAGCAGGACCTGTCCCTTCGGCGCCCGGCCGGAGTAGATCGACGAGTCCCAGAGCACGCCGAGAGAGCGGACCCCCTGAGCCCGAGGGACGAGAAACCCGAAGCCGTCGAGCGGGGCGGGGAGGTGCGCGGGATCGAAGCCGAGGCCGACCACCACCATCGGCGAGCCCGGAATCGCGGCGAGCGCTTCGCTCGCCGCTGCGGCGTGGGTTCGGAGCAGACGGGCGGCCACTCCGGGTGGCGTCGCGAGCACCACGGCATCGCAGGTGATGCGCTCGGTCTCGGTCGAGGCACCGCCAGATCGACGCAACTCGATGCTCCAACCTCTCCCGGGTGCCTGTTCCAGGTTGGTCACTGCGGCCCCGGTTTCGAGGCGCGCGCCCGCCGCTTGCAGCTTCTCGGTGAGTGCGGCGACGAGGACCTGCATTCCATGATCGAAGGAGGTCAGGACCCCGCCGGGACCGGCGGCGCTGCCCACCTTCCGCGCGGTTCCCTCCGCCTTTTGCGCCGCCCGCTTCGCCTTCTGCAGGGCGATCATTCCCCGGATCAGACCGCCGTGCTCGCGCTCCAGGTCGTACAGCTTGGGGAAGCAGCTTCCGAGTTCAAGTTCCTCAGAGTTCCCCGCGTAGACCCCGGAGACCATCGAGTCGACGAGAACGCGCGCGGCTTCGGTGCCGATGCGCCGTGCGGCAAAGGCGAAGACGGTTTCCTTCGGGTCGGGGCGGGCGGGAATGAACGGCTCGCGCAGGACGCGGAGGCGCCCGGCAGGGGAGAGGAGGTCGGAGAAGAGGAAGGCCGGCGGTTTGAGCGGCACCGGCCGAAGCGCGCCGCGGACAAAGATGAATCGCTTCCCGGCGGCGTCCGCCGCGGGGAGCAGGCGTTCGCCGATCCCGAGTTGCCGCACCAGGCGCGGCGTCTCGGGGGCGTTGTCGAGGAATCCGTTCGGCCCCCACTCGACGCGAAAGCCGTCCCGCTCCTCGGTCCGGATGTTCCCCCCGAGATCGGGATTCGGCTCGAGAAGCACCAGCTCGAGGTCGGAGCGGAAGGTCGCGAGATCGATCGCGTTCGCGTCGTCCGGCTGCGTCGGGCTCTTCGCGAACAGATCCGGATCGCAGAGCAGACGATAGGCCGTGACGAGGCCCGAGACCCCCCCTCCGGCGATCACGATGCGGCGAGGCATGGGACTGCTCCTTCTGGATCGCTAGACCGTGCGCGAGAAGACCTGCTTGTTCGCTTCCTTCTCACGCATGTAGCGATCGAAGACCATGGCGAGGTTGCGCACGAAGAGCCGCCCGAGCGGCAACACTTCGAGCGAGGTCGGCTGCACGCTGAGGAAACCGTGGTCGACCGGACCGTCGGCCTGCTGCAGCTCGGCCAGCTCGCGCGCGAAGTATTCGGCGAAGTTCACCCCGAACCGGCGCTCCACCGCGGGCAGATCGAGGTAGAAGTTGCACATGAGCTGCGTGATGACGTGGCGCCGAAGGAGATCGTCGGCGCTGAGGCGATAGCCGCGCTCGACCGGCAGACGGCCCCCGTCGATCTCCTGGTAGTAGACGGAGAGCTTCTTCGCGTTCTGGGCGTAGCAGCTCGAGACATCGCCGATGGCCGAGACTCCGACCCCGATCATGTCGGGGGCGTTCTTCACCGTGTAGCCCATGAAGTTGCGGTGCAGGGTGCGGCTCTCGATCGCGGTCGAGAGCTCGTCCTCGGGCAGGGCGAAATGGTCCATGCCGACCGGACGGTAGCCGGCCTTCAAGAACTCCTCGCGAGCGAGGCAGAACAGTTCCATCTTTGCCTCGGCGTCGGGGAGCTGTTCCACATCCAGCTTCTTCTGGTTCCCCTTGATCCAGGGGACGTAGGCGTAGGAGTAGAGGGCCACACGGTCGGGGCGCAACTCGAGTGTCACGGCGAGCGTGTGGCGGAACGCCTCCGGGCTCTGGAGCGGCAGCCCGTAGATCAAGTCGAGGTTGATCGAGCCGAAGCCGACCGAGCGAGCATAGGTATAGAGGGCGCGCGTTTCGTCCTCGGTCTGGTGGCGATTGATCGCTTCCTGGACATCGGGGGTGAAGTCCTGCACTCCCATCGAGAGGCGGTTCCAACCGAGCTCGCGCAGGAGATCGACCTGCTCGCGCGTGGTCACGCGGGGATCGACCTCGATCGCCACTTCGGCGCCGGGCTGGATGTCGAAGTGCTCGGCCACCACCGCGTGGAGCGCGCGCATTTCCTCCGGGGACTGGTAGGTCGGCGTTCCGCCGCCCCAGTGGTACTGCACCACCTTGTTCCGACTTCCCCAACCGTCGGGCCACTTCGCGGATCTCACGATGAAGGTAACCGAGGTACTCCTGCGCGATTCCTCGCTTCTTGGTGATGATCACGTGACAGCCGCAGAACGAGCAGCGTTCCTCGCAGAAGGGCAGGTGGATGTAGAGCGACAACGGATCGTTCACCCGGGTCGCCGCCTCCTCCAGGCTGGCGAGGTAGAGATCGTGATTGTACCCCTCGTTGAATTCGACCGCGGTGGGATACGAGGTGTAGCGCGGACCGGGACGGTCGTACTTCTTGAGCAGTTCGGGGGTGACGCGAAGCGAGGCGTCCATCAGCGTTCCTCGATTCCGGTCCGGGAGAGGGTGTGTACGAACTCGACCAGCGCCTGGGCCGACTCGACCGGGGTATCGGGCAGGATGCCGTGTCCGAGATTGAAGACATGTCCGCCGGTCGCGCGCTGCAGGATGTCATCGACATGCTGACGCAATCTCTCCGGCGGGGCGTACAGCGCCCGTGGGTCGAGGTTCCCCTGGAGCGCGAGACGGTTGCCGAGACGGCGCCGCGCCTCGTCGAGCGGGGTGCGCCAGTCGATTCCGATCACGTCCGCACCGGAATCGTCGAGCAGGTTGAGCAGGTGCCCCCCGTTGAGGACGAAATAGATGACCGGCCCGCGATCCTTTGGCAGACGGCGGATCACCTCCTGCACGAACGGCAGGGCGAATCGGGAGAACTCGCGTGGCCCGAGGATGCCACCCCAGGACTCGAAAATCTGCACCGCTTGCGCACCCGCACGGATCTGGGCCGAGAGGTAGTCCGCGGTGACGGTGGTGAGGTGGCTCATCAGTCGCTCGAGCAGGTCGGGTCTCTGAAACGCCATCCGGACGACCGCGTCGAAGCCGCCCCCTTTTGCCGGCTTCTTCGGACCGTCGACCAGGTAGGCGGCCAGGGTGAATGGTCCGCCGGCGAAGCCGATCAGTGGCGCGACACCGGCCAGTTCCTTGCGCAGGAGACGGATTGCGTCCATGACAAAACCGCACGACTCCTCGACGTCGACCGGGAGGAGCGCATCGATCGCCGCCTCGTTGTCGATTCCGTGGGAGAGGATCGGCCCTGGGTCGAAGCGTAGCCCGACCCCCATCGGCTCGAGCGGTACAAGTATGTCGCTGAAGAGGATAGCCGCATCGACCCCCAGCTTGCGGATCGGCTGAAGGGTCACCTCGGTGGCCAGCTCCGGCGTCTTGCAGAGGGTGAGAAAGTCGTACTGGTCCTTCAGGGCCCGATACTCGGGCAGATATCGCCCGGCCTGGCGCATGATCCAGAGAGGTGTGTACGGTACCGACTCGCCGCGGCAGGCGCGGAGGAAGACCTCCTCGCGCGGGACCCCTCCGGCGCCGGGCGCGGCGGGGCTCCCACCATGCGGGGACGAGCCGGGTAGCTTGGAGTCCGGCACAACGCATCCTTCCTGCAATGTTTCACCCCGTTCCAGCAGGGGCGATCGGGCTGCCGGGGGAGGCTCCGATCCGGACCGATCTTACCCCGGACCCCCCCAGTCCTCCGAGACGGATCTGCGTCCAATCCAGGCCAAGATCCTGGAAAGCTGAGCTAATAGCAGGCCGATGACGGAAAGGGGGGCCGTGGACCCCGCGACCAGACACGCCCCAGCTCGGGCGCCAGCAGGGAGGCTGTTTCATGACCGAGAAGCCGCGATTCGGCGAGATCCTCGTCGAGCAGGGGACACCTAAGCCAAGATCAACTGACGCAAGCGCTTAACGAGCAAACGCGTGAGCCCGGAACCCCCCTGGGGCAGATCTGCATGGACCTGGGCTTCCTGAGCGCCGAAGAGTTGCAGCTCTACCTGCACCGCTACGGCAAGCGGCTTCCGCTCGGGGACATGCTGGTGGCCAACGGTCTTCTGACCCCGGCCCAGCTCGGCGAAGCGCTCAGCATGCAGCAGCGGGGCGGGGGAAAGCTGGGCGAGATCCTGATCCGCGAGCGGATGGTGAACGAGAAGGCGTTCTACGCCGTGCTGACCCGGCAGTACAACTTGCCGTTCGTTCCGGTGGGGACGATCGATCCCAATCCGGAGCTTCGCCAGTTCATCAACGCCCAGTACGCCGCACAGCACGGGGTGCTGCCGATCGCCATGGCGAGCGGCGTGATCACCGTTGCGCTGTCCGACCCGACCCGCCAGCGCGCACTCTCGGAGATTGCGGCGATGACCGGTTTCCGGGTCCACGCGGTGCTCGCCCCGCCGTCCGAGATCGAGTCCGCCTTCATGCGTCTCTACGGAATGAGCACGCTGCATGCCCTGCTCGACCGGGAGGGGGCGCGCGCGCGCCACGAGGCCGCGCGACGACCGCAGAATGAAACCGGGGCCAATGCGCGCCCGACCGCTCGCGGGCCGGAAGCGAAGGGATTCGTGAGCGATCCGGATCTACTCCGTCGCGATCTGTCCCCTTGGTCGCCGAACGCCACGCCGGGATTCGATCCGTCGCTCCTCCCGGGAACGCGCCTGATCGAGCCGACGGAACTGGGTGCGGTCCCACCTTCGCTTCCCTTCAACTCGACCTCGCCTGCGCCCCTCGCCGGTGCGGGCGCGAGCCTCGGCGGTGCGGATGCGCACGAGTTCGAGGCCGTGGCCTCCTGGGGGGAGGAATCGGGCGTCGAGGTGATCGAGGAGGAACTGAACGTTGCTCCGCGCTCGCGCTACTCGCAGAACGAGGACAGCCCGGCGGTCCAGAATGTGGTCCAGGCGATCATCCGGAAGGCGCTTTCGATGCGCGCCAGCGACATTCACCTCGAACCCTCGACCTCCGGACCGCGGCTCCGCCTGCGGGTGGACGGCGTGCTTCAGCAGCATGAGCTGGGCGCGATGCATGACGGGTTCCGGACCATGTACCGCTCGATCGTCTCCCGCATCAAGATCCTCTCCCAGCTCGACATCACCGAACGCCGGCGCCCGCAAGACGGGAGCTTCCGCATGATGGCGCGAAGCAAGGAGAACCTCTCGGCGGTCGACTTCCGCGTCTCCACCATGCCGACCCGCTTTGGTGAGGGGATCGTCATCCGGGTGCTGGAGCAGCAGCGGGCTCCCAGGTCGCTGGAGAGTCTCGGGCTTTCGGGCGAGGTGCTGGAGGAGTTCAACGACCTGGTGCAGCGGCCGACCGGCATCATTCTGATCACCGGGCCGACCGGATCGGGCAAGAGCTCGACCCTCTATGCGGCGCTGCGCACGATCTACGAGCCGGGGATCAAGATCCTGACCGCCGAGGACCCGATCGAGTACACCCACCCCGGGATCATCCAGGCAGAGGTGAACGGCACGATCGGAAACAGCTTCGCCCGCTACCTCCGGAGCTTCCTGCGGCAGGATCCCGACGTCATCATGGTGGGGGAGATTCGCGATGCGGAGACGGCCGAGATGGCGATGCGGGCGGCGCAGACCGGCCACTTGCTCCTCTCGACCTTGCACACCAACGACTCCACCTCCAGTGTGCAGCGACTGCTCGATCTCGACATGGAGCCGAACAGCATCTCCTCGGCTCTGATCGGTGTGATGGCGCAGCGACTGGTGCGCCGGATCTGCGATCACTGCGCAGAGAGCTACGCGCCGGAGCGGTACATGCTGGAGGAGTGGTTCCCCAGCGTACCCGACGGATTGACCCTGAAGCGGGGCCGGGGCTGTGAGGCCTGCAACGGGACCGGTTTCTCCGGTCGCGTGGCGGTAGCGGAACTCTGGGCCCCGGGGGCACAGGAGATCCTCCTCATCAACAAGCGGGCCGCTTCGGACGAGATCCGGGCTCAAGCGCTCAAGCGGATGCGTGGCCTCGGCGAGGATGCCCTCCGGCGCGCACTGGCCGGGGAGACCACTCTCGAGGAGGCGTTCCGCATCGTGCCGTACGGCGACGTGATGCACACCCGCGAGAACCGGGCACTGACCCTGCTCCGTGAGAGTGCCGCTGAGAGTGCCGCCTAGCGGGCTGCGGACCGGGGGAAGGGGGGCGGAACTGCGTGGTTCACCCACCTGCCCGGGCGTTCGTCACGCCGCACCGTCGATTCGTCCCTGGAGCACCCCTTGGATTGACACCGAGGGAGAGCCACCCGGATCATCATCTGCGTGATGAAGAACCTCATTCAGGGAATCCTCCGTCTGCTGGTTGGACCCGAGACGGAGCGGCCGTGGCGCAAGCTGGTGCTCCAGATCGGCGTCTGGACCCTGCTTGCCGCGGTAACCGCGGGCGACAGCATGCTCACCCTCCTGGCGCACAAGCGCAGCTTTGCCTGGCAGCCGATCGTCCTCTCGAACCTGACGAACTGGTATCTCTGGGCGCTGGAGTCGGTGCTCATCCTTCGGTTCGCGCGGCGCTTCCCGCTCGATCAAGGGCGTTGGCGGCGCCATGTCGGATGGCATGCGCTTGGCGCCGTGGTCGCCGCGTGTCTCATGAACATGACGGGATATCCGGTCGATCGATGGATCGCGCCGACGACGACCCCACGTCTCGATCTCTACTTCGCCACCCACTTCGGATTCAATTTCATCCTCTACTGGCTCACCGCCGTGATCGGATACGCCTTCGAGTATCAGCGGAGGTACCGCGAGCGGGAGCTGGCGGCCGCGCGCCTCGCCTCGTCCCTGAGCCAGGCGCAGCTTCAGGTTCTGCGCATGCAGCTTCACCCGCACTTCTTGTTCAACGCGCTCAACGCGGTGTCGGCGCTGGTACATCGCGACCCGGACGCGGCTGACCGGATGATCGCCCGACTGGGTGAGCTTCTGCGAGCGAGCATCGACGGCGATGCCACGCAGGAGGTGCCACTGCGCCAGGAGCTGGAGTTCCTTCGCTCGTATCTCGAGATCATGCAGGTCCGGTTTCAGGACCGTCTCCTGGTCGATCTCGAGATCGATCCGCGCGCACTGGAGGCGCAGGTTCCGAACCTGATCCTGCAGCCGCTGGTGGAGAACGCGATTCGTCACGCAGTTTCGGTGCGCGCCGAGGGGGGTCGGGTGGCGATCAGCGCGCGGGTGCTCGGAGATCAACTGGAGCTGGCGGTGCGGGACGACGGGCCGGGGCTGGGCGACGGCGCTCCGGCCGAGTCGGGACGCGGGTTGGGGTTGGCCAACACCCGCGCGCGGCTCGAGAGTCTCTACGGCGCGATGCAGCGATTCGTGGCGCGCAACCGGCCGGGGGGAGGATTCGAGGTGTTGCTGCTGTCGCCGCTCCACTTCGCCTCCGGGGCGGCGGGATCGAAGGGGGCGGGCGGGTGACCGGGATCCGCACCTGGATCGTCGATGATGAGCCGCTGGCGCGGGAGCGGGTGCGCACCCTGCTGGCCGGCGATCCCGACGTCCTGGTCGTCGGCGAGTCGGCCAATGGTGCCGAGGCGGCGCGTGACCTCCTGCTTCACCGTCCGGAGCTGGTCTTCCTCGACATCCAGATGCCGGAGCTCGATGGGTTCGAGCTGCTCCGCAGCCTGACCTCGGACGCCACCCCGACGGTGGTCTTCGTCACGGCCTACGATCACTACGCGCTTCGTGCCTTCGAGGTTCATGCGATCGACTACCTCTTGAAACCGTACGACCGCGAACGGTTCGAACGCGCCCTGGCGCGAGCCAAGGCGACGGTACGCGCCCGCCGCACGACCGAGATCGATCGCCGGCTCGAAGCGCTGCTGGCGGAAGTGAGGCGTGAACCGCGGCGCATCGCCGTGCAGGTGGATGGCAATGTGCTCCTCCTGCGCCACGAAGAGATCGATTGGATCGAGGCCTCGGGCAACTACGTGAAGCTTCACCTGGGGAAGCGGTCGCTCCTCCATCGCGAGCCGCTCAAGGATTTCGAGGCCCGGCTCGATCCGGCGCGATTCCTGCGCATTCACCGATCGATGCTGGTCAACCTCGATCGGGTCCGGCAGCTACAACCGTGGTTCAACGGCGGGCTGATGGTCATCCTCGAGGACGGGACCGAGCTACAGGCCAGCCGATCGGCCGCCGAACGGCTCCGCGAACGGTTCGCCTCACCCCCCAGAACCGGCGACTGATCCCGCCTCCCGAGCGATTCGTCCCCTGCCCCTTCCCGCCTCCGGGGTCCTCATGTCACGGTCATCCCGGCTCTGGTGACACGAGGAGGTCTCACGATGAGGATCGACGAAAGGTATCTCTGGGTGACGGCGTCGGCGGTGCTGGCACTCGCGACGAGCGAGGTCGCCTGGGCGGGATTCGTTCAAGAGGCGCAGTTCGGGGCCGGAACCACGCTCAATCTGAGCTGGGGTGACGCGGACGGGGACGGCGACTTCGACTGCGCGGTGGCGAATCTGGGAGGCGGGGCCCTCTACCGGAACGACGGGACCGGCAGTTTCAGTCTGCTCACCGTGTTGACCGGATCGAACTGCCTGGCGCTCTGCTACGGCGACTTCGACAACGACGGCGATCAGGACATCGCGCAGGGGCGGATCGGGCAGAACGGGCTCTTCGTCAACGACGGCACTGGGGTCTTCGTCCGGCAAACGCCGTTCGGGAACGGTCGGGCGAATGGGATGGCCTGGTCCGACGTCGACCTTGACGGAGACCTCGATATGGCGGTCGCGCGCGGCCTGCTGGGGTCCAATCAGCAGAGCAGCATCTACCTCAACAACGGGGACGGAACCTTCACCGCGACCAATCTCTCGACCCCGGCGCAGTGGGCCGCGTTCGCATTCGGGGATTGCGACGGGGACGGCGACGCGGATCTCGCCGTGGCGCGCGGCGGGTTCTGCTGCCAGGCCCCGAACCTCCTGTTGATCAACGATGGCGCCGGCCACTTCACCGAGCGGGAGGAGTTTGGCGGCTTCGACACCACGTCGATCGACTGGGGAGATGCCGACAACGACGGTGATCTCGACGTGGTGGTCGGGAACTGGGAGAGCGGGCCGAATCGCCTCTATCTCAATGACGGGTTGGGGAACTTCACCGGCGGCCCAGAGCTCGGAGTGCGGGACTGCAACACCATCACCTGGGGCGATGTGGATGAGGACGGCGACCTCGACCTGGCGGTCGGCAACGGGGACTTCTCCGAGGCGGACAGCAACTTCGTCTACCTGAACGATGGACTCGGGGCGTTCTCCGAACAGTACGAGTTTGGGTTGGGCAGCACCGACGGCGTGGCCTTTGCGGATGCCGACGGGGATGGTGACCAGGACGTGGCGATCGGCAATGAGCACACGCCGCCCACGAACTACCTCTACCGCAACGACAGCGGGAGCTCGGCCCTGCGGGTCCACCTGGTCGGGCACCGGCACGATCTCGGCCTCGGCTACTCCAATCGTGACGGGATTGGGGCCAGGATCACCGCCTACGCCGCGGGTCACGCCGGCGATCCGGCGTTTCGCCTCGGCATGCGGGAGATCCAGGCGCAGGCCGGCTTCTCCTGCCAGGACGCCATCGATGCGCACTTTGCTCTGCCCGATGACCCGCTGGTCGATCTGGTGATTCACTGGCCAGGGTCGGGTGAGTCGCAGATCACTCAGGTGCTGGAGGGGGTGGCCCGAGGTCAACGCCTGCTGATTCACGAGAGTCCGGCCGCGGCGGCCGCCCCGGAGGGCGCGTTCGCGGCCTCAGCCCGGGTCACGCCGAACCCGGCGTTCCAGGATGTCACCGTTGCCCTGGCGCGCATCTCCACGGACTCGACTCCGGTCGCGGTCCTGGACGCCGCCGGGCGGATGGTACGGCGCTTCTCGATCCCGGCTGGGTCCACGACCGGTCGTTGGGATCGGCGCGATGAGCACGGTCGCGAGCTGGCCGCGGGGGTCTACTTCGTTCGCGTCGGAGAACCGGGCGGAGATGGATCGGCTACCCGCGTGGTCACCCTACGGTGAGGCAGGTGAAGGGGGCGCGTGGGTGATGGGAAGGTTGATGGGATGGTTGATGCGAAGAGTCACGCCTCTCCTGGTCGGCACGCTACTCGGACTGAAGGCGATGGCTGCCAGCTCGGCGATCGCTGCAAGCTTGGCGATCGCTGCGCCGGTCACGACCCGGGAAGCGGCGCAGGGGGAGACCACGGGGGGCGCAATGCGAGGAGCGGTCCGTCTGGCGGCCCGGGGCGCCTACATCGAGATCGCGGCGGATCCGCGCGCGGCCGAGCTGGTGCTGATGGAGCGTGAGTTCTGCGCCACGGTCCGTCGTCACGGTATGCGGGACGGGTTTCTCCGCTACATGGCGGAGGACGGAATCCTGTTCCGCCCTGGGCCGGTGGTGGCGCACGAGGTCCTTCCTCAGCGCCCGCGCACCCCGGCCTGGTTGCTCTGGGCTGCCGGATTCGCTGATGTGGCGGCCTCGGGCGATCTGGGCTACACGACCGGGCCATCCGAGTTTCGCCCCGGGGGCGAGGCGGACACCACTGTCGGGTATGGGTCCTTCGTCACCGTCTGGGAGCGGGACCGGGACGGGGCCTGGAGGATCGCGATCGACTGCGGAACGGGTCACGATCTGAGCGCGGACGAGGCCGCGGTGCTCGCGACCGCAATGCGGGCGCAGAGCGGCGGGCGCGTTCCGGCGGCGGAGGCTGCGGTCGAAGCTCCGGCCCCACCCACCGCTCACGACTCGAGGCCAGCCAATGCGACGCGGGATCCCCGGCCGGTGGAAGCGCTGCTTGCGCTCGATCGGGCGATCGGTCGTGCTTCGGTCGCAGCGGAATCGGGCACCTCGGCGGATCGAAACTGTCGCTACCTTCGGAACGGCGCTTCCCCCGCCATCGGGTCTGTGGCGCTGCGGGAGGCGATGCCCGGGGCGGAGGCAGCGAGCGCCCCTGGTTCCGAGTCCGTGCCGCAGGCGGGGGGAGTCTCCTCCGCCTTCGACCTGGGCTACGTGTACGGCGGGTATGCGATGGGTCCGGGTGTTCAGGAGGAAAGGGGATCCTACCTTCGGATCTGGAAGCGAAGCGAAGAGCAGTGGGCGGTCGTCCTCGAGGTCCTCTGTCCGCATCCGCCCGCGCCGTGAGCCGGGACGACTTCGGCGGCCGCGCGAGTGGCGGGCTCAATCCCGTGCGCGGACGCACTCCATGATCTGGGTCCACCCGGGCTCGAGTTGCCAGAGCAGGAGCCGGCGCGGTCGAGAGGGGAGGATTTCCTCGGTACCGTGGGTGAACACCGACGGGTGATCGGGGGGGCGGAAGATCGTCCGCAAGGCATCGTCGGGTAGCGCACGCGAGAGATCCGCGGACTCGCCGGAACGAAGCGTGACCCCGACCGGCTCGGTCACGCCTGAAGCGTTAGAAAAGGATGTCCCAAGGAGCGAGCTGATCTGGGTGTGCGTCGACCCGGAGAGACGATCGTGAATGCTGGCCCACTCGCAGCCTTCGAGCGCGCGCAGGATGGCGGTGCGCGTTGCCGGCCATGTCTCCTCCTGTGCTCTCTCCTCGAGGAGAAAGAGGATCTGGCCGAGTAGCCCGGCGAAGAGCACCACCGCGCGCGGATGCTCGGCAAGTAAGCGTTCCAGCTCCGCCGCCTGAAGTCCCGCATTGGCCCGGCCCGCGAGCAGAACGTCGCGCGCGATCCACGATACTCGAGATCCGACTGTGCGATGACGCAGCCGGAAGATGATTGGAGCGAGAGGGTCAGGATCGAGACAGGTGATTCGTTCGAATCGGGCGAGGAAACGGACGGGCAGGGTGTAGCCACCGCTCGGTCCGAAGAGAATCAACTCGCGGGCGTCCGTCGGCCACTCCTCCAGCCACTCCGCCACGGCCTCTCGATACGGAACCCAGAGACTGTCGGCGTGAGTGAACGCCCGCTGGTGATAGCGCAACCCTCCGGACGAATTGAGCAGCCGACGCAGCATCCGCGGTCCCTCCGCCGGCATCCTGTCCCGCCGGACCGATTCCGTCAATCGGTCTGCAACCGAAGGTGCTCGCGGCACGTAATCCGCTTGCCTTCCGTCGCGGTTGGCGGTTTTCTCCCGCGCACACTTTGACAGCAGCAGGGTCATCGGACGGGCTCAGCCCTGGGGGTCATGATGAGGGGATTGGGGACGTTTGCCTTCGCCGTTCTTTTCTGCATCTCGGGCCGTGCGGCATCTGCCGCGCCGCGCGATGCCGACTCCACGGGGTTCGCGCCGCAGTACAAACCGACGCTTGCCGTGGGCCGCTCCGCCGGGGAAATCACGATCGATGGCCAGATGCAGGACGCCGGATGGACCGGAGCGGCCCGGGCCACCGGCTTCTGCGAGGTACAGCCCGGGGACCAGATCCGCCCCATCGTGCGGTCCGAGGCGTGGGTCACCTATGATGACGAGAATCTCTATGTCGCGCTCTTCGCCGATGATGATCCGGAGGAGATCCGGGTCTCCCTGCGGGAGCGGGATGACATCTGGAGGGATGACTACTTCGGGCTCATGCTCGATCCCTACGGTGATGCCTCCAGCGGCTATGAGTTCTTCGTCAATCCTCTCGGTATCCAGGGGGATCTCCGCCTGATCCGGGGAGGCGAGGAGGAGGACATGGCCTTCGATGCGATCTGGCATTCGAAAGGAGTCATCACCGAGCGCGGCTATCAGGTGGAGATCGCGATCCCGTTCTCGAGTATCCGATTCCCGGATTTGCCGGTGCAGAACTGGAGAGCCACCTTCTGGCGCGATCACCAGCGGGACGCGCGACGGCGCTTCGCCTGGTCGGCGGTCGACCGGGACGATCCCTGCTGGATGTGTAACTGGGGCACCTTGGCCGGGATCGAGGGGATCCGCTCTGAACGACAGGTCGACGTGATCGCAAACGTCATCGGGAGTGGCTCCGAGCAGCTGCGCGACCTATCAGATCCGGATGGCCCGCACGAGCGCGAGGATGCCACCGCGGAAGCATCCGCCACCCTGCGCTACGGGCTCTCCTCGAACGCCACCGCGGAAGTGACCATCAACCCGGACTTCAGTCAGATCGAGTCGGACGCAACCGAGATCGATGTGAACCAGCCGTTCGCGATCTTCTACTCGGAGCGGCGACCCTTCTTCCAGGAAGGGACCGAGCTGTACGACTCCTGGATCAGCGCGGTCTACACCCGCTCGATTCTCAATCCCGACGTGGCGGGCAAGTTCACCGCCCGGTACGGCCGGACGGGCGTGGGCTACACGCTGGCGCGCGATGCCGACTCTCCCTACCTCGTTCCCCTGGCGGAGTTCACCGAGGGGGGCTCGGTGGGCCACAGCGTGAGTCAGATCGCGCGGGTGAGGCGGAGCTTCGGCGAGAACTCGTTCCTCGGCGCCCTGATCACCGATCGACGGATCGAGGATGGCGGCGCGGGGACGGTAGGCTCGATCGATGCCGGTCTGCAGTTCTGGAAGAACTACCGCCTCGAGTCGCAGCTCGCCGTGTCGCGCACCGCCGAGCCTGATCTCCCCGGTGCCATCCCCGGGGGCGACGCGATCCGATTCGGACGGGAGGGCCACACTGCGGCGCTCGATGGGGAGACGTTTACCGGCGAGGGGATCTACGCGTCACTCGAGCGATCGGCCACGATCTGGAACTCGGACTTCGACTACTGGGAGTACGCCCCGACGTTCCGCACCGACAACGGGTTCACCTATCAGAATGACTACCGGCAGGCGAACTGGTGGAACGGGCTCGATTTTCGGCCGAACGGAACCTGGATCAAGGAGTGGGGTCCGAGATTCGGCTTCGGTCGCCGCTGGTTCTACGACGGGCGACTGCAGGAGGAGTGGATCCGACCGCATGCTGACCTGCAACTTCGTTATGACACCAATCTGTTCCTGGAGTACTGGAGAGGGGCGTCGCGGTGGAACGATGAGCTCTACGGCGGAAGGCGGCTCGCCACGGTCGATCTCTCCTCCAGTTTCAGTGAGATGTTCGGCCTGAACGGGACCGCGGTGTGGGGGAGGGACATCTACCGCACCTTTGGAGACGACGCCGTCCTCGGGCGCGTGGTGAACCTGTCGGCCAGTGGGCGTATCCGGCCGACGTCGCGTTTGCAGATCTCGCCGAGTTGGGAGTATGCGCGGATGCGCCACCCGGTGAGCGATGCGACGTTGTATGACGGGTACGTCCTTCGCACCCGCGCCACACTCCAACTCACGCCGGCGCTCTCATCCCGATTGGTGCTGGAGTATGACGAGTTCTCCGACCGGCTTCGCATCGAGCCGCTGGTCACCTACCGCGCGAATGCGTTCACCGTGCTGTTCCTCGGTTACGGCGGGCGGATGCAGAAGTACGGTCCGGGATCGCCCTACCCGGATCGGATGGGGGAGCCGGAATGGCGGAACACCTCGCATCGGTTCTTCGCCAAGTTCCAGTACCTCTTGCGGGTCTGAGTGCCGGTTCGAGCCGGGGATGGAGCGGGTGGCACGGCGGGAACCGGATGTGGGGCGAGACCTGTCTGGGTGGGCACCCGGCGGGTGATCTCCGCCGGGTGCGATCCGAAACTAGACCTCGAAGGCCTCGAACAGCGCCTCGCGTGCCGCCTCGAGGGTGAGATCGATCTCCGCGTCACTGTGAGCGTAGGAAAGGAACCCGGTTTCGAACTGGGAGGGGGCGAGGTAGATCCCTCGCGCTAGCATGCCGCGAAAGTAGCGCCCGAAGCGCTCGGTGCTGCACTGTTTCACGTCATCCCAGTTGCGCATCGGACCGGCTCCAAAGAAGAGGGTCACGAACGAACCGACGCGGGTCTGGCTCATGGCGCCGTTCACGGCCTGCATCCGCTCGGCCATCTTCGGTTCGCGTGCGATTTCGTCCAGCCCGCTGCTCAAACGTCTGCCGAGCCGCTCGAGCTTTGGATAGAGATCACGGGTGGCGACGATCTTGGCCAACATCGCGTTTCCGGCCGCAGTCGCGATCGGATTTCCGCTCAGCGTTCCCGCCTGGTAGACCGGGCCTTCCGGAGCCACCTGGCTCATCACATCCGCCCGTCCGCCGTAGGCCGCCAACGGCAGGCCCCCCCCCACCACTTTTCCCATGGTCGTGAGGTCGGGAGTGATTCCGTACAGCTCCTGCGCACCCCCCTGAGCCAGCCGGAACCCGGTCATCACCTCGTCGAAGATGAGGAGCGCCCCTTCACGGTCGCAGCTCGCGCGCAGCTTCCGCAGGAAATCGTTTTGCGGCGGGACACACCCCATGTTGCCGACCACCGGCTCAACGATCACCGCCGCGATTTCCTGTGCGTAGCGATCGAACAGGGCATCGACCGCGTCGGGGTCGTTGTAGGACGCGATCAGGGTGTCGGCCGCCGTGCCGGCCGGAACGCCGGGGCTGTCGGGTACGCCGAAAGTCGCTGCGCCCGAGCCGGCCTTGATCAGAAACGCGTCGCCGTGTCCGTGGTAGCAACCCTCGAACTTGATCACCTTGTCCCGGCCGGTCGCCCCGCGCGCCACACGGAGGGCGCTCATCGTCGCTTCGGTACCGGAGTTGACCAGTCGCACCTTCTGAACCGAAGGGACGAGCTGGATGATCCGCTCGGCGAGTTCGACCTCGCCCGCGGTCGGGGCGCCGAAGGAGGTGCCCATCTCCGCTGCTGCCCGAACCGCTGCGATCACCTCCGGATCGGCGTGACCGAAGAGGAGAGGTCCCCACGATCCGACGTAGTCGATGTAGCTCCGTCCGTCGACGTCGGTGATGCGGCAACCGCTGCCCCGTTCCATGAAGAGCGGGTTGCCCCCGACCGCGCGGAAGGCGCGGACCGGGCTGTTGACCCCGCCGGGAATCATCGCCTTGGCGCGCGCCAGGAGTGCCTGACTGCGCGGGCCCGCGTGCCGGAGATGGTCCGGCGCGCGGTTCGGATCGTTCATGTCGCTGTTTGCCACGTTCGACTCCTGTGTCATTCGACGGCGGGTGTGCCCGGGCGGTTACTGGGCGGTCCGGCTCGAGCTTGCTTGGACCTTCTGAAAATCGCCGGCGCGGATCATGGTCATCTTCGACACATCGAGATGTCGACGCATCGCTTCCAGGATCTCCTCCGGCGTCAGGTCGGCGACCCTCGCCTCGAACAGCTTGTCCCAGGCGAACGTGCGTCCCTCGAAGGCGCGGGAGGCGAGTCGATTCGCGAGATCGCCATCGTTCCCGCGTGAAACCTGTCGTCCCTGGAGCCAACCCGATTTTGCCTCCGACACTTCCTCTTCGGTGAATCCGTCCTTCAGCAATCGCTCCATTTCCTCCACGAACCCCTGCTCCACTCGATCAGCATTCTGCGGCGCGTAGATGGCCCGCGCACTGAAGATCCCGCTCTGATCGAACGCGTTGGCAAACAACATCGATCCGGCGTTGTAGCAGAGTCCTTCCTTCTGGCGCAGGCGGGACGCGATGCGAGAGTTCAGGAAACCGCCGCCGGTCATGAAGTTTCCCAGCGACATGGCCGGGAAGTCCTTGTGATCGTCACCGAGATTCAGCCGCATACCCGCCCGGAAGACGGCGTTCTCCTTGTCCGGCGCTTCCAGCTTGAGCCTCGCGGCCGGGCGATCGGCGTACGGACTCGGGATGCGCACGAAGGGTGTCTGCGCGTTCCAGCTCCCGAACAGCTCCGTGATCAGGGTGGTCATCTCCGCCGGATCGAAGTCTCCCACCAGGCAGATCTCCCCCGCGGCCGCCCCGTAGAAGTCGGCGTGAAAATGGCGCACCTGATCGAGGGTGATGGTCGGGATCTCCGCCAGTTCTTCTTCCGGAGTCGCGGTGTAGCGCACGTCGTCTTTCGGATACGGGGTCAGGTGCCGCGACCACGCTACCTGGGCAATCGATGCGGGATCACTGCGCGATTCCTCGATTCCGGCCAGCACCTCCTGCTTCAACAGGTCGAATTCCGTCGGGGAGAAGGCCGGCTGCTTGACGACTTCGGCGATCAGACGAAGAGAACCCGCCGTATTCTCGCGGGTCGTCTCGAAGCTTCCGAACACCTCGGTGGGGCCGCCGAACACCATGAATCGCGCCTTCAGGCGGTCGACCTCGTCACGCACCGCCTGCCGGGACTGGTTCTTCGTGCCGCGCATCAGCATCGATCCCGTGAGCTCCGCGATCTGCTGCTTGCCGCGCAGGGCCTCTTCGTTTCCGATGTGCAGATTCATGGCGAAGTTAACCGTGGAGGCGCGGGTCTTCTTCGGGAGAAGGATCAGCTTCAGGCCGTTCGGCAGGGTAGTGCGCTGTACGCGCTCCTCGATGTTATCCGGGGTAGGCTCGAAGTCCTCGCCCTCGGCCAGTGCCGCTCCGCCGGTGTAGCCGGCGACGAGTCCCGCAATCTCGGGGCGAGCTGGGATCTCGACCCGCTCCGGAGTCTCGGTCGGGATATAGGTGCCGACCGTGCGGTTTCCGGGCTGGAGGTAGGCCAGCGCAGCACGCTGCACGTCCTGGGCGGTTACCTCGCGGAGGCGGTCACGGTGGAGGAACATCAGGCGCCAATCGCCCATGGCCGACCACTCGGACAGTTCGAGGGCCACCCGTTCACTCTGGCGTAGGGTCATCTCCCAGCTCTTGAGCAAGCTCTCACGCGCGCGCGAAACTTCCTCGTCCGTCACCGGGCGAACCGCGAACTCGTCCAGCGCGGTGAGGAGCGCGGTCCGCGCAGCCTGGATGTCGTCTTCCTTCCGGACCTGGGCGCGGGCGATCAGCACGCCAGGGTCGTGGAGCTGGTAGTTGTAGGCCGCCACCGACGTGGCCAGACCCGTCTCGACCATCGCCTTGTAGAGTCGACCCGAGGGGGTGTCGCCGCAGATGAAGGCCAGAACCTCGCAGGCGGCAAAGTCCGGATGCGAGCCGGCCGGGATGTGGTAGGCGAGGCAGAGCGCCTGCACGTCACCGACCCGTTTCAGGGTTACGGAGCGCTCGCCGTCCTGTGGCGGCTCCACGGTGTACACCTTCTGCAGCTCTCGCGACGGACGGGGGATCCGGCCGAACTTCTCCGCGATCGTCCCCAGGGTGGCGGCGAGGTCGAAGTCCCCGGACAAGCTGAGCACCGCGTTGTCGGGCTGGTAGTACGTGCGGTAGAACCCCTGGAGTCGTTCGATCGGCACACTTTCGATGTCGGACCGTGCTCCGATGGTGCTCTTGCCGTAGTTGTGCCAGAGGAAGGCGGTGGAGAGTACGCGCTCTTCCAGGATCTCTGCGGGGTTGTTCTCACCCATCTCGAATTCGTTGCGCACGACGGAGAACTCGCTGTCGAGGTCCTTCTTCGCGATGAAGCTGTTGACCATTCGGTCGGCCTCGAGATCGAGGGCCCAATCGAGATTCGCCGGCGTGGCCGCGAAAGTCTCGAAGTAATTGGTCCGGTCGTACCAGGTGGTGCCGTTCGGGCGCGCGCCGTGGGACGTGAGCTCGTCAGGGATGTTCGGGTGATTCGTGGATCCCTTGAAGAGCAGGTGTTCGAGCAGGTGGGCCATCCCGGTTTCGCCGTAGTTCTCGTGCCGCGACCCGACCAGATAAGTGATGTTCACCGTGACCGTTTCTTTGGACGGATCGGGGAAGAGGAGAACCCGTAGGCCGTTCTCGAGCCGGTATTCGCTGATCCCTTCCACCTGGGCCACCTCGGTGACGCCGTTGGGCAGGGCGATGGTGCTGCGACCGGAGGCCCCCCCGGGGACGGCCGTGTTGACGGCGACGGTGGCGAACACGGTGCTCGGAAGCAAAGCGCCTGCGAGGAAAGTTCCGATGAGGAGGGCAGTTCGCGGCGTCCCGGCCGGATCAGGTCGACCCGTTCCGCACCAGGGGCGCTCGCCTGCGGGGACGGTGGCTTCGATCGAATCCAGGTCCGGTGTTGCGGATCGTGCTCGCGAGGCCTCACTGCCCATCCGTGCGTCCTGCGTCGCTGAGGCGCGCGCATTGAGGTTCGACATGCCAGTTCCCCCTTCAAAGGTGATCCATCGCGGCAGGGACAGCGCAGCACAGCGCGGCGCTGCGCTGGATTGCGCCGGGTCGGTGCGGTCCGGCCCAGGCCGGCGCACGCCAGCGCAAGTCGGCGCAAGTCGGCGCAAGTCGGCGCACCACAATCGGGCGCAGTCTAATCAACGGAGCCTCGGACTGCAAAAGCCGCCCGCCGCACTGCCCGCGCGGTTGCCCGCGCGGATTCCGGCGCGGATGCCCGCGCGGTTGCCCGCGCGGATTCCGGCGCCGCGTCTCCACTTCCAGTGCTGATTGGCTTGGAGCGGCGGAGGAATTCGACCGTCGGCCCACGGAGGATAGCGTCGCATCGGACGTTTCCGGACGCCGCGGAGGTGAGTGTGCCGTCTCAGGACCGGTTCGCGTCCGACTCCGGCGCGCTCATCTGGCGCCCAGCCGCGACCAGCGACTCCTTGAGCGCCAGTGCTGCCCGCGTGCGATGAAGGTCCGCGCGATAGATGAGCTTGATCTTGTCATCAAAGGCGGGCAGTTCGGGATGGAGCGGCCGGAACGCCTTGCCGTATCCGTATCGCGCGACCCGTTCCGGCAGAATTCCGAGCGCGAATCCAGCCGCAGTCAGGCTTTTCACCAGCTCATAGTCCCCGCAGGAGATCGTTCGGGATGGGGCGCACCCCAGCACGTTGAGTCGGCGGAGGAGCTCCCGGCTCTGGTCAAATCGCTCGGCGTACGCGACCGGGCCGCGCCTGAGGAGCGTCTGGGCAAACGAGGCCGATGTCGCCGGCGGTTGCGCCCCCTCCGCCCCAACCTCCGGCGGGCGCCTGGGGTTGGGGCCGGACGCGCCGTCGCCCCCTCCGGCTTCGGTCCCGGCCCCTTCTCCCGCCCCAGTGACGGCTCCGCCCGCGGCCGCGGGAGTTTCTCCACCTGCCTGACCGCGGCGGTCACCCTCCCAGTGAGCCGCGCCTGCCGCCCGTGTTCCGCCTCCCTGCGAATTCTCGACCGCACCACCGCGCGCTTCGCCCTCGATCGCGCGTCCCGCCGGCGGATTTTCCAGAGTCGCCGATGTCCGGTCACCGCCCTGATCCGTCGGCGTCCTCACAGGGTATGCCGCCACAGGGTCATCGAGCGCGAGCGGCGGCGGAAAGCCGAGGCCCGGGGCCCCGGTGGCCGGACCGCCCTCCATCGCCGACAGGAATGCATCCGTCATGAAGATCGCCTGAAGGTCACGAAACAGCTCGACGACCACCAGGTCGGGATGTGGCTTGGGGTTCACCACCAGACCAAAGTGAACATCCCGGGCGATGACCCGGTGCCACACGTCGGGCGATGGTCCGGTCCAGATCGACAGTTCCACCCGAGAGTCCGCTTGCCAGAACTCTCCGAGGAACCTGGGCAGGAAGTAGCTCCCCAGCGACGGGTGGCAACCGATCACGAAACTGCCAACCTGCTGCTCCTCCAGGCCGTGGATCCGCTGTTCGACGAAATCCAGCTGCGAGAGGATGTCCCGGGTCTGTTCGAGGAGTTCACGCCCGGTCGCGGTGAGCTGGACGCCGTTTCGGGCTCGATGAAAGAGAATGGTTCTCAGACTCTGTTCGAGATTCCGGATCGCAACGGTCAGTGTGGGCTGGCTCACGCGCAGAACCCGCGCCGCACGGGTCATGCTTCCTTCCTCCGCAACTACTTTGAAATAGCGGAGTTGTACGAGATCCATCGGCACGTCTGCGCCTCCATGTCTCAGTAGTTCGAACCGGGACTATGACGAATTCAGGTTACATAGTTCCACGCTATGGGAGTAATGAAGATTCTGTAGTTCAGCGAATCCTGCATGGCCCCTAGATTCGACCTCGGTTCTCCACGGGCGTTCCAGAAGTTCCCGGCGGAGCGGAGGGTTCGTACCGAGAGAACCGCACAAGGAGCGAGCGGGCGGCCATGACGGAAGGAGACCCCGTCGGGCCGCCCGTCAGCATTTGGGGGGAGGCACTCCTCCGAAGGGTGCCCGGTTTGGCCGGCCGGAATCCGCGATCATCGGCACGCTGTTACGGCGCTCCGGGGATTGCCCGACGGAGTGCGTAGACTCCGCGAGGGGGTTCGCACCCGTCGACCCACAGACCCCGAATCATCGTCGCGCCGAGGGCGTAGCTGCGCGCAAGCCCACTCCAGGGTCGGACCCTGCGACCTGAGTAGAATCCCCGATGCGACGGACGCCCATCGGCGTCAGGCGATAGCTAGGAAGTTCTGGTGTAGGCCGATCCGCGCCCCCCCGGCCCGGGACAAGGGGTCGAGCAGTACTGCCCCCGCCTCCGGGGCCCGCTCCCTTCACGGACCGGTGCCAGTATCCTGTTGCTCGGGTCCTCGGCACGAGGTTCAATTCCATCCGGGGGAGCGACGGTGGGTGTTTGCCAAGGGGGTGAAGAGAGTGTCAGCCTTTCCGATTGCGCGGCCTGAGGTCGAGGAGTATCCGGCGTACTACCGAACCTACGTGGACAAACTCGCTGGTGCCGACGCTATTCGTCTGCTCGGCGGCCAGAGGGATGCCGCAATCACCTCGCTGCGATCGATCTCGGAGGAGCGCTCCGTGTTCCGGTACGCACCGGAGAAGTGGAGCATCCGGGAGCTGCTGGGGCATCTGATCGACTCCGAGCGCGTGTTCACCTACCGGGCGCTTCGCTTCGCCCGCGCGGACGCTACACCGCTGGCGGGATTCGACGAGGACGCGTATGTCCGGGCCAGCGGATACCACGTCAGGGACTTCCGTGACATCGTCGACGAGTTCGAATCGGTCCGGGGTGCAACCCTGTCGTTCTTCGGGGGGCTCACACCAGAGCAATCGATGCTCCGGGGAACGGCCAACCAGGGGGCGTTCACCGTCCGGGCCCTCGCCTACATCGTCGGCGGGCATGTCGAGCACCACCTGGGAGTGCTGCGAGACCGGTATCTGTAGACTGTCCAGGTCTCCAAGGTTGGATTCCGTCGCATCCGCCCTCTCGCGAGCGGCATCCACCGGCAACTCCGTCCGGACAGAGTTGATGCGCCACGATTCGATGCCCCAGCGCTCCGCGAGGTGACGGCCGGAGTTCGCAACGTCTCCGTCGAGACGGTACGACCCCAGAGCGTCGAGGGTCGAGTTGCCGTCCCGGACCCGCCCTTCTCCGCCTCTCTTCCGCGGCAGCTTTCGCGGACGATCCTCATAGGCATTGTGCGCGCGACAACGCAGCGAGAGGTTGTCCACCGTATCGGTTCCTCCTTGCGAGTACGGGATCATGTGGTGGTACTCGAGGAATGCCGTGGAGGTGCATCGACGGCCGCTGCGGGCAACGAATGCACATCTGGCTCCATCGCGCTTCCACACTGCCCGGCGGATCGGCGCAGGAATCGGCGGACGGGGGCTCGAGCTCGATTTTGCCGGGCCGCCGGAGTCCGGACTTGCGGCTGACCCAGGGGTCCTACCGGACTTCGAGTTCCTACCGGACTTCGCGTGCCTGCCGGATTTCGCGACTCCCGGATCACGACCCTCGGTATCGGTAGCCGTGGTTCGCCCGCCGGCAGGTTGGGCGCCGATCGGTTCGGGGAGCGGTGGCCGGAGCCCCTGCCTCGGGCGAGATTCCCTTTCCTGGGTCGGCCTTCGCGCCGCTTTACCCGGAGTGTCGTCGGGACTGGTTCGAGGCGTCCGACTGAGCCCACACTTCCGCGCTTCGAGCCGGGCGATCAGTTCGATCAGCGCCAGATCGATGATGTCCGCGACGTCATTGCGCGGGATGCGATGGCGGAGCAACGCCTGTGCTCTGGCGATTCGATCCCAGGTGTCCGCAGTGGCGGTGAAGTGGATCCGAAACAGCTTCGGTCCGAGCTGTTGCACCTCGCCGCGGGGCGCCTGTGTCGACCCATGACACTCGATCGCTGTGAAGATCGGAGATTGCCCGAGTTGACTCCGATCGGCTGCCGTCGTCAGTTCCCGCAACGGTGTCAGCGCGTCCTCCGTGGTTTCCCCCGTTTGTGCCGCTGCGCGCGAGTACTCATCCCCGTCTGCACGCAGCTCCGCGGTCCTCGGAGTCGAGGCGACCTTGTGCGGTCGGGCAGGATCCATCCTGGGACCATTCGCCAGCTCTTGGTTGGCGTCGTGACTCACGTCCGTGGCGTGGAGGTCTGGGCCGGGATCGCTACTCACCGTGGCGCGGCCCCGTGGCCCCTGCGTGTCACCGCCCGAGAGATGGCTGGCGATCGCAGGGTTCGGCGCGTGCGCCGTGAGGGTGATCGTGGCAGGAGGGCTCGCGAAGGCGCCTGCGCCAGCCGCCGCTGCCGGGCCAGCTGCAGACCTCTGCGACATCGGCGGGAGGAGACGGCGAACGATCGTCCGCGGAACCGCGACCGGGCGCTCGTGTGCGACCAAGGCCTGGATCTCGCGCTTGGTGCGGTTCGATGCCCCCGAGAGAAGACGCGCGCTGTTGGTCGTCGAAAGCACCGGTGCGAGGACTGAGATCCCGCTCAAGTGGAGTGAGCCGTCGTGCATGCGCGAAAGGAGTTCCGGGTACCTTTGCGCGAGACGCGCCGCGGTGATTCTCAGATAAGCAGCCGGTTCGGAAAGGTGCAGCACCTCCACGCAATACGCGAACATCGACGAGCAGCCGCGCCGCAGGTAGAGCTGCCGGCGGTCGAACTCAGCGAGGTGGGAGACGAGCTGAGCGGTACTCGCGCGCTCCCGGCGCAGCATCCGTCGCATGCGGAGCGTAAGAGCGCGGTCGCTGATCAGAGGGAGTTCCGATTGCAGACGGGCCAGCCAGTCGACGTCGGTGGGCTGCGATGTAGTTTCGGGACACCGCGTCCCCCCGGACGTGGCCGCTGCCGCGAAGACCGAACTCGCACCAGCCGGTCCGGCGTGCTCCGGCTTCGTCGGCCGGTAGCCTGACCCTTCGGAAGGTGTCACCCCCGTCCGCACCACGCTGTCCGAAGCTGATGCCGACCGTGCCTGCTGCCGCTGGACTCTGTGCGCCATGACCATGCCCGCCTCTCCACGTCGATAGGGTTCTCGGAGTCCACGCTGGGTTCAACCACCGCTGCCGCACCTCGCTTCATCGATCCCCGGGCGGCTACACCTGCGGTCGGAGCAGCGACGTATTGGCGTCGCTGGCGTCGATCCGTGGAAGCAGACTCGCGAAATGCGTGCCGAGATCCAAAGGCGCCGTGGGCTACTTCGCGGGCGGGACGTGGCGAGGAGAGTGGCGGATCGGGCGGATCGGTCGAACCGGGCGGATCGGCGCGTGGGTTCGAGACTCATTTCGCCTGCCACCGGCCGTCGGTCGCAGGCAGCTCAGCTCAACCCGCCGGTCGAAGTCAACCCGACGGACGCCCGTGTCGACGCCACCTCCTCGAGACCAGCCCGTCGCCGGTGGGCGAAAGGTGGAATCGGGCCGGAAGAGAGTGAGGCGCCACACCTGAGCTCGCCCCGGTACGCTCCCACGAAGAGGAGCAGGGACGACCTGGCCGCTAGCCGCGAGACAGGCGGGCGTATTCCTTCGCGTGGTAGGTCAGGATGATGCTCGCTCCGGCGCGGGCGATCGAAAGGAGGACTTCCTTCATCACGCGGTCGCCGTCCAACCATCCGTTCTGGGCCGCAGCCTTGACCATGGCGTACTCACCGGAGACGTTGTACGCGGCGATCGGGACGTCGAAGCGATCTTTCACCCGTCGGATGATGTCGAGATACGACAACGCGGGTTTCACCATGACGATGTCCGCTCCCTCGGCCAGATCGAGCGCCACCTCGCGCAAGGCCTCGTCAGTATTGGCGGGATCCATCTGGTAGGAGCGCCGATCGCCAAACTTGGGGGCCGATTCCGCGGCCTCACGGAAGGGACCATAGAATCCCGAGCAGTACTTGGCCGCGTACGAGACCAGCACGGTCTGGTGCATCCCGGCAAGATCCAGGGTGCTACGGATCGCACCGACACGTCCGTCCATCATGTCCGAGGGGGCGACCACATCCGCTCCGGCCTTGGCGCACGCGAGCGCCATCGCCTGCAGACGAGGAAGTGTTGCATCGTTGTCGATCTCCGGTCCGCGCAGAATCCCGCAGTGCCCGTGGTCGGTGTACTCGCAGAGGCAGACATCGCACCACACGATCATCTCCGGGAGCGCCGTCTTGATCGCCCGCACCGCCGTCGGAACGATTCCATCATCGAGGACGGCGGAAGACCCGGTGGCATCCTTCTCCGCCGGTATCCCGAAGAGGATCACATTCTCGATTCCACAATCGCGCAGTTCGCGACACTCCTCCACGATCCGATCGACCGACATCTGCGCGATACCGGGCATGCTCGAGATCGGCCGAACCAGGTCCTTCCCCGGGCAGACGAAGAGCGGTTGTACCAGGCCGGACAGAGAGACCTGTGTCTCCCGGACGAGGGATCTAAGTGCCTCATTCTGACGCAGCCGGCGGGGACGATGGACCGGGAAGGACATGGGGTTTACCTCCGCGAGAGCGCAGCTCCCAATACTCGTGCGAACTATTCTCGGGGCTCCTGTGAGCCGGCTCCCAGGTAAGCGATGATCGCGTCGGCCAGATCATTCATGGTCGGACGCGCGGCGAAAACCGATGGTTCGATCCCAGCCTCGCGCAGCGCCTCTGCGGCGGAGAGGCCAAGCACGGCGCAGCGCGTGCGACCAAGCCAGGCCTGGGCACCGGACTCGCCGAGCCGGGTGCCGAGGACCTGCAGCAGGATCTGTACGGCCATTCCGCTGGTGAACACCACGACGTCCCAGCCTGCGCCGTCCTCGGGGGGAAGCAGCCGGTCGATGGGCGGTGGGTCCGCGGTGATTTCGTAGGCCACTACCTGGTTCAGGCGGCAGCCTGCTCCGCGCAGACGGGTCGGCAATTCCGCCCGGGCGTTTGCCGCCGCCGGGAACAAGACGCGCCGATCGCGGGCGCCATCCCCCGACTCATCCAGCCGGGTGAGCAGTTCCGCGGCCAGTGACGCCGCGTCAAATCGTTGTGGGACAAGATCCGGGGCGCGATCGAACTCCGTCTGGAACGAGCTGGCGGTCCCTGGTCCGACGCAGCCCCAGCGAGGGGGCATCTTCCCGGCGGCGACCCGGGGATCGATACCCAGCGCGCGAAGCTCCAGTGCGACCGACTTGACGCCGCGCCCGCTGGTCAAGACCACCCAGTCGTAAGCGGACAGGGTGAGCAGCGCCGCGCGCAGCGGACCCGGGTCCGAGGGCTGCGCGGTCTGGGTGAGGGAGACCCCGTGCACGCGAGCACCGGCCTGAACGAGGCGATCCTCGAAAGTCGGATTCGCCCGCTCCTCCCGGGTAATGAGCACCGAGGGGGGCCTGACTCCGTGCTCGCCCGCAGTCTCACGACGTGGTGCATCGGCGTGTCCCGCCGTGCCGTGAACCACGCTCCCAGCCTCCGACGGGGCGTGGCCGGCCCCGGAGGTGCGGGATGCTCCCGCGTCGTCTTCCCTTGGACGGTCGTTCGCAGATGAGTGGAGATCGCGGTTCATCGGCTCTCGCGGCACCCGCCCGCCGTGTGCGGACGGGTGGGGCTCCGTCATTTTCGTGTTCGGGAACCCTGCGCATCATGCTGCGCGTCAGTTCGATCCCGAGTCTGGGGACGCTCAGGCTCCGGCCGGTGCGGCGTCCTTCTTCTTGCGCGCGGCCGCCGCGGGCTTCTTCGTGCCCTTCAGCTTCATCTGTTCCCGGATCCGCGCCTTCGATGTTTCCTTCTTCCGGTGCCGCCGCCGACGGATCTCCCGCTTTCGCTCCGAACAGGCCATGACGATTCCTCTCCTCAATGCCCCCCCACGGGGGACGGTTTCTGCACGCGACCGATCAGCAGACGATCGATCATCAGGCAAACGATCTACAGGTGAGCGATCCACATGCGACCGATCAACCGCACTCGCGGACAACGGCTCCTGCGCGACCGACCACCGGAGTTTCCTTCCGAGCCGCGCAATGCGCACCCACGGCCAGTTTCCCGCGGCTCACGGAGCCTAATCGGGGACGTGCCTTCCCAGGATCGCGGGACCGGTGGATGCGGGGGGCGCACCGCCAGCCGATCCACGGCCGAGCGGCACGTTGGTGGGCAGGCGTCGCCCGCGTACATTCGTTCGGTGACCGAACCTGCGGGTGCTCCAAGACGTTCCGAACCTACGGAATCGCGACGGGGGATGGCAAGGCATACCTCTCGTCCGACGGTTCTAGCTGCGGCCGGTCAACCCCGGGGCACCTGGGCCAGGATTCGATCCGCTCCCCGCGCCAGCAGGCTCTCGGCGAGGCGAACTCCGAGCAGACGAGCCGCTTCGATGGCCGCTTCGGAACGGGGCGAATCGGTGCCCGTGTCGGCGTCCACGCCCGCGTCAGCGAGGCGGTCCCCGGGGATATCCGCGCGAGCGTCGGCCCGCAGCACCTCGCTTCCGTCGAGGGACGCCACCATCGCGTCCAGGTGGAGCGATCGCTGTCCGCCATCCGGGTCGCCCAGACGTGCAAAGGCGCCGACGGGCACCAGGCAGCCCCCCTCGAGCCGGTTCAACAGGGAGCGCTCGGAGGTGACCGCGAGCCGCGCTTCGGGGTCCTCCAGGACACCGACCAGCCGACGGACCCGACTGTCACCGCTGCGCGTCTGGATTCCGAGCGCGCCCTGCGCCGGGGCGGGGAGCAGGACCTCGAACGGCAGTTCATGAGCGTCGGCGGGGAGAAGACCAAGGCGGAACAGGCCGGCGCGGGCCAGGACCACGGCGTCGAACTGCCCTTCGGTGAGTTTGCGCACTCGTGTCGGCACGTTACCGCGGAGGTCCTCGAAGACCAGATCCGGGCGGAAGGCCCGGAGTTGTGCCTTCCGGCGGAGGCTCGCGGTACCGACGCGCGCCCCGGATTCGATCTCGCTCGGGCCCTTGCGTCCGAGCCAGACGTCGTGGGGGTCCTCTCGCCGGGGGATCGCCGCTACCTGCAGGCCGTCCGGGGAAACTGTCGGCAGGTCCTTGAGGCTGTGCACCGCCAGGTCGATGCGACCGGCGAGGAGCGCCTCCTCGAGTTCCTTGGTGAAGAAGCCCTTGCCGTCCGCGATCGTCTGGAGGGGTCGATCGGTGATCGCGTCCCCCTGGGTGCGGATGATCTCGATCGGGCACTCGATCCCCGGGTGGTGCTCGAGGAGCATCGCCTGAACGTGTCGCGCCTGCCAGAGCGCCAGATCGCTCCCGCGACTTCCGATGATCAGCCGTTCGATGCTCACTTCGTGCCCCCTTCCGTTCCCGAGCCGTGGCCCCTCATCCGCCGTCACCGATCGATCCGCCGGCGTGGCGCGGCCGCGCATCGATTCCTTGGCCCGCGCCACCGGGCGGGCTGTTGCCCGCGCGAGGGCCCGAGCCGGCGCTGGTGCTGCTGCTGCTGCCGCTGTGATTCGTGTCTCTGCCCGTTCCGCCCACCGCGCCGCCCGCCGCGCCGCCGGACGCGTCCCCGTTGAGCTGGAATAGCTGCCGGACCAGCTCCACGGTATCGGGGTCGGATGCGCCGCCGTTCCGCAGGTGCGACGTCGGGGCGTGCAGCAGCTTGTTCACGATGCCGCGGGTCAGACGCTCGATCATCTCCTGCTCCGCCGCCGAGGCGCCGCGGGCCATTCGCTCCACCTCACTCCGGCGCACGGTCTCGAACCGCTCCCGCAGCTCCACGATGACCGATCCGGCGGACCGGGAGGCGAGCCATCGGGCGTACGACTGCAACTCCTCCTCGACGATGCTCTCGACCTTGGGAATCTCCCGCTGTCGGCGTGAGAGATTGTCCTTCACGATTCGGTCGAGGGCCTCCATCCCGTAGACGAAGGCGCCGTCGAGGTCGTGGATCTTCGGATCGACGTCGCGCGGGATGGCGATATCGACGAAGACCAGGGAGCGGCTACGGCCCCGAAGCACTTCGCGAATCATCGGCTGCGTGAACACCGGCACGGGAGACGAGGTCGCTGTCACGACGACGTCCACCTCACGCAGCAAGGTGGGGAGCGCATCGAGGGTGGCCGCGCGGCCGCCGACCTCACGCGCCAGTTCCTCCGCCTTCTCCAACGTGCGGTTGGCGATCAGCATTGCCGCCGGCCCTTCCGCCTTCAGGTGACGCGCGGCCAGGCTGCCGGTCTCTCCCGCGCCGACCACCAGCACGTTCCGCTTCTTCAGATCACCGACCACCTTGATCGCCAGGTCACAGGCTGCGGAGGCGACCGATACCGAACCGCGCCCGATCTCGGTCTCCGAGCGGGAACGCTTGGCGGCATGCATGGCGGACTGGAACAGCCGTTCGAGCACTGGGCCGATTCCACCTGCTCGTTTGGCCAGTTCGTATGCGTCGCGGACCTGCCCCAGGATCTGGGCTTCGCCCACCACGATCGAATCGAGTCCGCAGGCCACCCGGAACATCTGCCGGGCTCCGTCGAGTCCGACCCTCTCGGCGAAGGCCCCACTGTTGCGATGCGCCAGATCGGAGCGCGGGCCGGTGAGGAGCGGGAGGAGTTCGCGGCTCGATTCCGACTCCGCGACCACGAGGTAGGCTTCGGTGCGATTGCAGGTCGAGATGACCGCGGCCTCGCGGACTCCGGAATCACGAAGCAGCACCGTTTCCACCCAGCGCGCCGCCTCATCCCCGCTGAACGCGAACGCCTCGAGCAGCTCGCTGTTCGCCGAGTGCAGGTTGAGTCCGACCTGATGGAGCCCGAGCACGCTTCCGGTAGCGGCGCGGGCCGGATTCTGCGTGTCCGCGCTCATCAGGCCCCACCGCCTGCGGTAAACGTGTGGAAGGTCCGCAGCACCGTCTGCAGCATCCAGACGGAGAGCACCGCGACCAGGAATCCGGTGAGGAAGAGCACGGCCAGAGGGCGATTGGGGAGACGGAAGCGGATCCGCAGGAGGAGCCCCGACCCATAGAGCGCCCAGACGAGCAGCGTGAGGTGGAGTTTGGGATCGCGCCAGAAGTCTGGAACCACCTTGGCCCCCCACGAAACCCCGACCACGATGGCCAGGGTCAGAGCGACGAAGCCGATCGAAGCCGCCCCGAAGGTCATCCGCCCCAGTACGTCCAACGGCGGGAGGCGATCGAAGATCAGCCCGAAACTGCGCTGCTTCAGCGCGTGGTGGAGCAACAGGAACATGAACGCATAGACGGCCGAGACGGCGAACGAAGCGTATCCGAGGAGGGCGAGCGTGGTGTGAAATCCGAACCACGCGGTTCGCAGCAACTCGGAGGTCGGTCCCGGGCGCGGTACGAGTAGCGCCGACAAGGCGGCCAGGGGCGTGACCAGAAACAGGATGAACATCCCCGTGTAGGGGTTCTTCTGCTGGGCCTCGAGAACCAGGTAGACCGCCACGACCGCGAGGGCCAGGAGCGACAGAATCTCGGTGAAATCGGCCAAGGGGCACCTGGAGAGATCGACCGAACGGAGCACCACGAGCCCGATGTGCAGGAGTGCCGTGCCGAGCAGGAACGGGGTCACCGTTCGGCGGGCAAATCCGGATCCGCGGAAGAACAGGACCGCATAGTTGACGCTGCACAGCGCATAGAGGAGAGGAAGGAGGGCGGCCAGGATGTCGAGCGCGTGATTCATCGGTCTCTTCCATCGTCGCGGTAGCCGACGAAGGTGGTGTTTTTCTCTACAGCCACAGTCTCGCTCTCCGCGGCTCCATTGTCCAGCGAGGGATCATTCCGTCCGCCCGGTTTGACCGCCGCCGCCAACGGGTGCGTCGGCGCGCCGCGTCGCGTCGCGTCCGGCCGCGACCCTACGGCCTGGCCCCCTCTGCCCTCCATTGTCGAGATCCTGTCTCGACACTCGCGCGAGCCCCACGGCTGTGGCTCTGCTTCCGCTCCATGTCAGCGCATCAAGATGAAGCGCCGGGTCGCCCGCGTGCCCCCGCTCTCCAGCCTCAGCCAATAGACCCCCGCGGGCAGCGCCGCTCCGGCCTCGTCCGTGGCCTCGAACTCGATCCGCCGCGTTCCGCCCGCCGCGGCCCCAGGCACGGCAAGCGACCGCACGGTCCGCCCGGCGGCAGTGAGCACCTCGAGTCGTGCCCCGCCACCCGGTGCCAGTTGCATCAGGATCGTCAGGCGACCGGTCGAGGGGACAGGACTGCAGCGCAACCACACCGAAGCGTCGACGGTGGTATCGACCTCGACCGGTTCTTCGCTGTCCTTGGCCAGGGTCGTGGCCGTCGCGAGGTTGGAGACGTTGGGATCGTAGCGGCCCCGAACCCAGTTGCGAACGGCGAAGTAGTAAGTGGTCGACGGCGCGAGATCGGCCACCGACGCGTAGGCGGTGCTCCCGGGCGGGACCTCGATCGGATTGCCCGCGTATGGAGTTGCATCATGCCAAGTGTGGGGCGTGATCGGCTGTGTGGAGTAGCGAAGCTCGAATCGATCGACCGGATTCGGATCGAAGTCGGGTGAGGCGAACATCACCCGGGTTCGTGTGGCACCGGTGGCGGTTGCCTCCAGCGACTCCACGGTGCGCCAGGAGGTGAATCGGGCATCCAGGCTCGGAACGCTTCTCACCGAGACACTGCTCGGATTCACCTCGATGAAGCCTCGCTCGAAGATGCGAAGGTACAGGGTGTCGGCAAGCGTCTCGCCGCGGTAGGTCTCACGCTCCAGTAGTCCCAAGGGTCGGCCGAAGTCGCGGTCGTACTCCGGCTGCCACGCCAGCTCGTACTGATCGCGCGTGTACATGAAGTACCCGTCGCCCAGCATCGCCGTGCCGAGGCCAAGACGCTTGCGCCGTGCGAGGACATCCGGGGCGTCGCCCGGGTTGTACAGGACCTGGAGGAGCGAGAGGTCCCACCCGTTCTGCGTGTCGGTCTCCGTGTGGCCGACTTCCGACTCCGCCCAGTAGTAGCCAGGTCCCCACTCGGTCTGACCGCTCCAGTCGCGCAGGCCGTAGAACCAATCACTCCACGACTGCCACTCCGGGTGAGGAGGACCGAGCCAGGATTCGAGTTTGACCCCGGAGACGTCGGTCCACCACGCCGGGTTGATGAACGGGTTCGCCGCGTTCATGACGATGGGCAACTGGTGTCCCACCGCAGGCCAGAGGTGTTCATGGAACTGCTCGTTCATCTCCCGATACAGGATCGAGAGACTGTCCTGATCTCCGCCCAGGGAGCAGACCGAGTGCACCCCTTCGGCGACGCCGTCGCGGTCGGGATCGGCGTTCTCGTAGGCTTGCCAGCCGAAGGAACCGACGCAGTCGGCCATGATCTCGAGGACCAGGCCGGTGTAGGAGGAACTCTCCCAGCCCCACGGTGCCCACGGGAATCCACTCTTGGTGATGCGGGGGAGTGCGATCTCGGTCAGCCACTCCACGTAGGTAAGTCCGCGGGCGGTACCGTAGGTGCCACGGGGGCAGTAGCGGGTCCAGTTCGCGGCGTACCCGTCCCACTCCGGAATCCGCGCGCCGTTGGTGTCACGAAGGTACCAGTCGTTCTTGATCGCGTAGAACTGCGCCAGGCGCACGATGCTCCAGCTCGTGTCGGGGAACCAAGAGCTCTCCGCCTCCTGCCACTTGACGATGTTCTGCGGCATCCAGATGAAGAACAGCCGGATGTCGGGGTTGCGCTGACGGACCTGGTTCACGACGTGCGGGGACTCGGTGAAGGCCACGAGGTCGTAGCGCGCCAGGGTGTCGAGCTGAGCTCCGCTCATCTCGCCGACCTGTTTGGTGTAAAGGGCCACCTTTGGATAGTGCTCCTCGGGGAGGGATGTCCCTGATACGGATCTCCCCGAGACGGATAGGCCCGAGGCTGCTGCGCCCGAGACCTGTGCGCCCGAGACCTGTGCACCTGAGATCGGTGTGCCTGAGTTGAGTGCTTCGGAGGCGCGGGCATGTAACGGCAGCAGCGGTCCGTCGCCCGAGAGGAGCGCGACCACCACAGACAAGGTGGCCGCGATCGAAAGCCCGGCGCCGCGGGCAGCGCGCGCGCGGGGCGTGCGATTGGATCCGTGGCGAAGGAGAGTCCACATGGTGTCTTCCCGTCAGTCACGCCACGGCCGCGCCCGACGGTTCGGGACAGAGCGGGGCGGGACGATGCATCATCCGTGAGACAGGGACCGAGTACTTGCGAGGTAACTGGCTGGAGTCTAGCGGATCGGAGCGTCGATGGTCGAGCCGACGGGGAAACGCCGACTGGTGGACGCCGAATGGCGAGCGGCCACTGGCGACCGGCGACCGGCGACCGGCGACAACGCTGCGTTGCGAGGCGCCCGTCGCCGCCGCTAGAGCCAGTACTCCCAGCGTCCCCGACCGATCACGTAGGCGGCGAGGGCCGCATTTGCGACGGCGTGGGCCAGGATGCAGTCGGCCAGACTTCGGGTGCGCCGTAGCCAGAGGTTGAACCCGATTCCGGCCAGCAGGCCCACGTCCCACCAGGGACCGTGCTCGGACGCGAAGAGCAGCGCCGTGATCCAGAAGGCGGAGGGCGCCCAGTCGCCGAGCCGGACTGCGCGGAAATCGCCCCGGGTCAGCCACCGCAGCAGGAACCCGCGCCAGAAGAGCTCCTCCACGATCGGGACGATCACCGCCGTTCCCAGCAGGCGGAAGACGAGGAACTGCAAGTCGCTGCGCAGCTCCGGAGGAATCGAACTCTCCGGCTTACCGGTCACCCCATTGGAGAAGAGCCAGTGCGAGCGATAGTCCGGAAAGAGCAGATCAGGCGCGATCCAGAGCGCAAAGATCCCCAGCCCGACGAGAACGCTGCCCAGACCCTGACTGGGCTTGAGGTCGAGCACCGGTCGTGAGACCAGCAGGACCAGCGAGCCGACCACGAGTACCCGGAGGGGATACTCGACCGCGGGACCGAAGGGGAAGATCGGTCGAACCGCGAGGAACGCGATGAAGCCCAGGAACGGCACGACGTAGGGGATGGATGGATGGCGTTCCACGCGAGCATTCATGGGGCGGGAGAGTAGCGCAGCTTGGTGCGATCCGCCAGTCCGCTCCGATTCCGTGCGCTCCGGTCCCGTCCGCTCCGGTCCCGTCTCCTCCGGTCTGGGGGATCGGGCGCGGTCAACGAAACGTCGCTCGCGGAGGAGGTGGGATCGCCCGTCGCTCCGCCTCGCTCTTCGCGTGCCGTCGTTCGAGTTCGAGCACGAGGCTCTCGAGTCCACGCTCCATCGCCCACCTGTGGTTGGCCGCGAAGAGCGGCTTCAAGAGCGGCGAGAGAACCTTGAGCAGTGGCTTGTTCGCGCGGATCCGCCAGTCGTAGGTGATCTCGACCTGTTCCCCGCGCTGGGCGAAGGTCCAGACTCCGCTACCGTCGAAGTCGCCGGTAGCGCGGAGCGCCATCCGCCGAGGGCGATCGACCTCGGTCACCACGAATTCCCAGCGCAGGGTGTAGGGGAGCCAACCCTTGGTGAAGAGCCCCACGCGCTTGCCCAGACCATCTGCCCGGCCCGGCTCCAGAATGGCGACCTCGAGATAGACCGAAGGCCACCACCGCGCGAGCGCCTCTGGTTCCCCGATGACGTCATACACCTCGGCGCAGCCCGCGCGAACCTGCCAGGTGGTGACGAAGTGGTAGTCGTGAACGGCCATCGGTTCCCCGCTAGTCCAGGCCGAAGAGGCGAGGGGACCCCAGGCCGCGCACCGCCGGGGCGCCGCGACCGGTGCTTCGGGCCTCATGCTCGAGCAGCCACTGCTTCCGCTCGATCCCGCCGGCATAGCCGTGCAGCGAGCCGTCCGCCGCGATGACGCGATGGCAGGGGACGACGATGGCGATCGGATTGCGAGCGTTGGCCAGCGCGACGGCTCGAACCGCGGTTGGTTGACCGATCCGCCGGGCCAGCTCACCGTAGGAGATCACCTCGCCGACCGGGATCCGGCGCAGTTCCCGCCAGACCATTTGCTGAAACGGTGTGCCGGGTGCCTCGGTCGCCAGCGCGTCGATCGCCCGCACGCTCCCGGCGAAGTACTCGCGCAGCTGGGCGGTGATGCGATGTCCGCTCACCTCTAGAATGGTGCCCGTCGGGTGTCGCAGCGTGTGTCGCTGGCGAAGCGACTCTCCGTCGCCGAAGTGCAAGGCGGTCAGCCCACCCGCCTCCTCCAGACTCAGCAACAAGGAGACCGGCCCCAGGGGTGAGTCGATGGTCTCGAGATGCCAGGCGGAGCAGAGGTTTGCGGAGTTCATCCGTCGTTCTCCTTCTTCGTGCGGTCTCGTTCGCCGTGTTCGGCCATGAGGTGGGCGGTGGCGTAGGCCCGCCAGGGACTCCACCGCCGTGATCGCTGCTCCGCCTCGGATGCGGATGCCGGGCGCCCCGAAACAGCCAGTATCTGACGCAGCCAGAGATCGCCCGCGGGGAACGCATCCGGCTCGCGCAGCACGCGCAGCGCGATCATCTGCGCGGTCCATTCACCGACTCCGCGGATCCCGGCCAACGCGGTTCGCGACTGCTCCACTCCCTGAATCGTCCCGAACACCAGGTCACCGCGATGGACGGCAGTGGCCAACGCGCGGATCGTGTCGCTCCGCGCGCTGGTGAGGCCAAGTCCGCCCAGATCGGCGGAGGACAAGGTCACGGCGTCCGGTGTCAAATGGGTGAGCATCGGCCACCGCTCGGGCGATTCGCCCGGCACACCAGCGGTGAACGGCTGACCGAAGCGGGCAACCAACCGTCCATGGAGGGTCGTCGCGCCGGCGACCGAGACCTGCTGGCCGATGACGATCCGGATCGCCGACTCGAAGGGTTCCCACGCACCCGGAACGCGGAGCCCGCTGCGCTTCCGCACCAGGGGGCGAAGCAGAGGATCGCTCGCGAGATGCTGCTCGATCACCTCCGGGTCGGCGTCGAGGTCGAAGAGATGGGTCGCCCTATCCGCGATCTCGAGGAGGTGGCGCGACAGCGAGGCGGACACCGAGAGTTGCAAGGTGGCGGTCGCTTCCTGGAACGCCGCTTCGATCCACCCTGTGTCGGCGCCGATCCGGACGGTGCGCCGGTAGCTCGTTTCCGTGACCTGTTCCACTCCGGGCACGGCGCGGGCGCGAAGAAAGCGGAGCAGGCGCGGCCAGTCGTACGGAGTTCGCACCGCGAGCCGGAGCGTGATCGCGGCCACCTCGGCTTCAGCGGGGTGCGAAGTGGCCGGTCGTCGGGCTCGCAGTTCAGTCGGACTCAGGCCGAACGACTTCCTCACCCCCTCGTTGAACGCACGGATGCTCCGAAATCCGGAGGCGAAGGCGATCTCGGTGATCGTCAGTTCGGTCTGATCGAGCAATCGCCGGGCAAAGTGGACCCTGCGGGTGCGCGCCACCGCGGCCGGCGTCGCTCCCAGGTGCTCCAGGAACAGTCGGCGGAGATGTCGCTCTCCCAGACCGACCTGTTCGGCCAGGGCCGGTAGTCCGTCGCGATCGAGTTCACCTCGGTGGATCAGCCGCAGCGCGCGGGCCACCGAGGCCGAGGTGCCGGCCCAGGCGGGGGTGCCGGGCGCGGTGTCGGGCCGGCAACGACGGCAGGCGCGATACCCCGCCTCTTCGGCCGCGGCAGGACAGGGGTAGAAGCTGCAGTTTGCCCGCCGCGGCAGGCGTGCCGGACAGCCGGGACGGCAGTAGATCCGCGTCGATCGCACCGCCAGGACGAAGCGCCCCTCGAAGCGGCGGTCGCGGCTCTCCACCGCGCGAAAGCAGAGGTCGGTGTTCAGTTCCATGGCCGGATCATGCGCCGCCGCGGCGGCTGAGGCTGGCGGTTTTCGGACATGGCTGTGGCTCCCGGCGGGCCGACGGGTGCTCACCGATCGGTCGACGCTGCATCCGGCGGTAGCCGCCGCGCGAGGGCGAGGCCAAAGAAGTCATTCGCCGCTACGTGCCACTCGAGCGGCTCGAGACCAGCCGCCCGGAGCATCGCTTCCACTTGTGCACGGGTGTACTTGCAGGAGATTTCCGTTCGGATCTCCTCTCCACGAGTCAGATCGAGAATGTAGGGTCGTTCGTCGTCGAAGGCGAAGATTCGCAGCATCACCGAGTGACGGGTGCGCAGCCGCATCTCGATCCAGCAGTTCAAATCGTCATAGAAGGCGACGTGATCGAAGTTCTCCGGCTCGAACCAACACTGGAGGTGCTCGTTCACCACGCGAAGGATGTTCCGGTTGAACTCCGCCGTGATCCCCTCGGCGTCGTTGTAGGCATCCTCCATGGTGATGAGGTCCTTGAACAGATCGACTCCGAGAAGGAAACGGTCTTGGGGCTGCATGGCGTCGGCGATCGATCGTAGGAGTTCCGTCGCGGCGGGTTGGGCGAAGTTCCCGATCGTGCTGCCCAGGAAAGCGAACAGCCGCGCCTCCCCCTCCGGGACTCCAACCAAGGGGCGGGTGAAGTCGGCCACGATTCCGTGCATCCGTAGCTCGGGGTAACGTGGCAGCAAACGGGCGGCGGCCGCCCTCAGTGCCGACTCGGCGACGTCGATCGCGAGGTAGCGCGCGTGGGGGTGCCGCGCGCAGATGGCGTCGAGCAGCAGTTCGGTCTTGATCGAGTAACCGGAGCCGAGTTCGAGCAGTTCGCACGCCCCGGTCCGTTCGATCAGCCCGGGGGCCAGATCGCGGAGCATCGCGGTCTCAACCCGCGTCAGGTAGTACTCGGGGAGTTCCGTGATGCGCTCGAACAGCTCCGAGCCGGCGTCGTCATAGAAGTATTTCGAGGGGATCTCGCGCGGGTCCCGTTCCAGCGCCGCGCGTAGCTCGCGGCGCGCATCGGCCTGCCGGGTTGCCGGGTCGAGCTGACGATCCAGGATCAACCGTTCGTGGTCGGTCATCGTGCCTCCGTGCTCTCCAGTCCGGCCGGGCGCAACGCCCGGGCGCAGATGCCGAGAAGTGTATCGACCATCAGGGCCAACAGGGCGGCGGGGAGTGCCCCGGAGAGGATCACGATGGTGTTCGACATTTGCAGCCCCGACACGATCGGTTCGCCCAACCCTCCCGCGCCGATGAAGGCGGCCAAGGTTGCCGTCCCGACGTTGATCACCGCCGCAGTCCGGATCCCGGACACGATGATCGGCAGAGCCAGCGGGAGACGGATCCGGCGCAAGATCTGCCCGCGCGTCATTCCCAGCGCCCACGCCGCGTCCACTGCCGCGGGATCGACTTCTCGCACTCCGGTGTAGCTGCTCTGGATGATCGGGTAGAGACTATACAGAAACAGTGCGGCAATCGCCGGCGCCGCTCCGACTCCAAGCACAGGGATCATGAACGCCAGGAGCGCGATCGACGGGATGGTCTGCAGCACTCCGGTGCTGCGAATCACCCAATCCGCCCAGGCCCGCCGTCTCTCCAGCCCGACACCGAGCGGCACGGCGACCAGGATGGCGAGGATCAGGGAGATGATCACCATTCCGAGGTGCTCGCCGATTC
Source organism: Candidatus Eiseniibacteriota bacterium (assembly GCA_016712505.1). GTDB lineage: Bacteria > Eisenbacteria > RBG-16-71-46 > CAIMUX01 > CAIMUX01 > JADJQY01. The sequence goes on from JADJQY010000001.1 coordinate 925,842, forward strand.
GGCGCAGCAGATCCCCCCGTTCCGCCCACAAGTAGGCGAAGAGAGAGGTCGGACGTGTCGATCGGATGGGGGCGCGCGTGGCGTCGCTCAGTCCGAGAGCCTGGAGCGCCGCGGCGGCGACCTCCTCCACCGAGGCTCCCTCCTCCTGGAGCCGGAGATTCCAGCCGCGCATCGACTCCTCGTCGAGCACTCCGGTCAGCAGATTCAAGGCCGCGCCTACTTCGGGGTGGGCGTTCAGCGTGGAGGCCCGCACCAGGGGCGCGGCCTCGTAGGGAGGGAAGAAGCTGCGATCATCGTTCAGCACCCGAAGGTCGTACTTCGCGATCCGGCCATCCGTCGTGTAGACATCGATGACATCGACCTTGCCCGTGCCTGCCGCTTCGTACTTCAGGGCGTGCTGCAGGCTGCGCGCCTCGCTGAAGTGGAGGCCGTAGACCCGCCCGAGGCCGGGATAGCCGTCGTCCCGCTCGATGAACTCGGGTCCAAACCCAGCGCGGAGCTCTCCGGCGTGCGCCGCCAGGCCGGAGATGCTGGTGATCGCCAGCCGATCGGCCACCTCGCGGCGGACCGCGAGTTCGAACGAGTTCTCGAACCCGAGGGGCGCGAGCCAGACCAGATCCCAACGCTGCAGGAACTCACCGCGCACCACCGACAGCACCTCCGCGCGGTCGGTGCGGGACGGTTGCCCCAGGATCGAGACCAGCCCGGTCCCGGTGTACTCCGGGTAGAGATCGATCGCTCCACTCCGCAGGGCATCGAGGCAGACCTGGGTTCCCGCCAGGTTCATCCGGCGTTCGACCGTGAGATTGGTGCGCGTTTCGATGACCCGCGCGAAGAGCTCCGCCAGGAGGCGGCTCTCCTCGAAATTCTTCGAGGCGACCACGATCGTCTCTGTCTGGGCAGCCTGGCACCGCGCGGCGTTCGATACGAGCCCGGCGGCGAGCGCCGCAAGGCAGAACGCGGCGGCGGCCAGGGTCCTCGGCCGGAAAGATCTGCCGGTCGGTCGACCATGTGCGGGGATCGGAGTCATGAGGCACCATTCTCACGACTTACTCGGAGCGAAGCAATGCCCCATCCCAGCTGAATCGAGGAGGCTCAAGAAGTCCCGCTAATGAGGCGACTTCGGGGGTGCCACCAACCCGGTCGGCTCCGATTTTCCGCGAGTGAGGGGATACAGGCATGCAGATCCGACTTGGAGTCTCGAGAGGGCGGCGATCGACCGTTCCGCTCGCCTTTGCCATTCTGCTGACCGGCGTGCTGCTCTCTCCGGTCTCGACGGCGCGCGCCGAGGCGGGAACCCCCGCGGGAGTCCCCACTGGGGTGGACACCTCCGAGGTGCTCCTCGATTTCAGCCTCGAGCAGCTGATGAACATCAAGGTGACCTCTGCCTCCAAGAAGGCCCAGCGCCTCGAGGAGATCCCGGCAGCGGTCTACGTGCTGACCGCCGAGGATCTTCAGCGCAGTGGCGCCTCGACTCTCCCCGACGCGCTGCGGTTGGTGCCCGGCATGTCGGTCGCGCGCCTCGACACGAACAAGTGGGCGGTCAGCTGCCGTGGCTTCACCGGTCGATTCGCGAACAAGATGCTCGTCCTGATCGACGGGCGATCGGTCTACACCGAGATCTTCTCCGGCGTACTCTGGGAGGCGCTGGAGATGCCGTTGGCTGAGGTCGAACGGATCGAGGTCATTCGCGGGCCGGGCGCCTCGATGTGGGGAGCCAATGCCGTCAACGGCGTGGTCAACATCATCACCAAGCACACGCGCGAGACTCGGGGCGCTTGGTCCGAGGCGGGGGTCGGGGACCATGCCGGCAACGTGACCGCGCTGCGCTATGGCGGAACGCTGGGTCGCGGCGGCTCCTACCGCATCGGCGCGCGTTACCTCAGCCAGGATGCCTATCCCTCTCCCTCGGAGCACGAGAGCGCGGACCAGTTCGAGATCGGACGTCTGGGCTTCCGGGTGGACTGGGCAGGATCCGCCGGGAACGAATGGCTGTTTACCGGCGATCTCTATGACGCCGAGGCGGCGGGCCGGGTGGTCGTCCCGACCCTGGCTCCCCCCTACGGAGTTGCTAGCGAGGGGACCGACCCGTTCGTCGGTCGTTCCTTCTTGGCTCGCTGGACGGGGAAGGCCGGGCCGCGCGAGCTGTCGATCCAGGCCAACTGGCAACGCAATGAACGATCGGCGACCGATGTCCTGACCGTGGAGGACGAGAGCCTCGATCTCGACCTGGTCGCGCGGAGGCGGTTCGCGCGCGGACTGGAGCTGATGTCCGGGGTGGGGTATCGACTCTATCGCGACGACCCGACCTACGAAGGAACGGTGTTCTTCGACCCCGTTCATCCGGTGACGCACCTTCTCAGCAGCTTCGCCCAGGGTGGGTGGGACTCCCCTTCCGGGCGGTGGTCCCTTCTCCTCGGCTCGAAGTTCGAGACCAAGACGGCCCTCGGATGGGAAATCCAACCGAATGCCCGGTTGCTCTTCCGACCAAGACCTGGGCAAGCGGCGTGGCTCGCCTGCGCCCGAGCGGCTCGGACCCCTTCACGGGTGGAGGAATCGGGCACCTTCAACGTGATCGCCCTTCCCCCGAACAGCTTCTTCCCGCAGCAGATTCCGATCTTGATGCAGATCGAGGGGCGGGAGTCGATGCGCGCAGAACACCTGACCGCACTGGAGGCGGGCTATCGGGTCGGCATCTCCACCCGGGCTCACCTGGATCTGGCGGTGTTCGACAACCACTACACCGATCTGGGAGCCGCCGTCGGTCAGCCGCTGGTCGTCCGCCAGGGGGCTAGCGGCGACTACTACGTGCTGCCCTACGCCTACACCAACGGCGACGAGGCTGAGTCATGGGGTGCGGAACTGGCGACCGATGTCTACCTTTCGCCGCACTGGCGCCTGCGCGGCGCCTACAGCTACTTCCGCCTGGATCTCGATCCCGAGGACGACGCTCCGCGGCTTCCGGTGTTCATCGACCCCGGTCGCGAATCCCGGCACCATCTCTTTGGGGTGTTGCAGGGGAGCCCGCACCCGCGGGTGTAGGCTGAGCTTGCGCTTCGGCACGTCAGCGAGGCGAGGTCGGTCGCCGCTCCGGCCTACACCGCCCTCGATCTGGCGGGCCGCTACCGCTGGACTCGCGAGATCTCCACGCGCCTCGGGTTCCGCGACCTGTTCGATGCCGGCCACATGGAGTATCGGTCGGACCTGGTGAATCCCACCGATGCGGAGATTCCCACCTCGATCTACCTCGGGGTCGAGTGGCGCCAGGATCGTCCTTGAATCCGATCTGCCGACAGCGAGCCGACCAGGTGTGGTCCGACTCGACCACGGCCGGTGCGACCTCGCCGCAGCGGCTCGGCCTCGCGCGGCGCGCAGCAGCCTTGCTCTCTTTGGTTGCGCTCTTGGCCTGCGCACTGGCCACACCGCTCATCGCCCAGACCTCGGTTGAGGAGTACGATCTGAAGGCGGCCTACCTGTATCAAATTGCCCGCTTCGTTTCCTGGCCGGACACGGTACTCGATGCGGGCGACCCGGAGTTTGTCATCACCGTCCTGGGTGAAGATTGCTTCGACCACAAGCTCGAGGACCTGCTCGGCCATCGAAACCTCTTTGGCCGCCCGATCCACATCGTCCGCTGCGCCCAGCCGGAAGCGGTGGGCCGGACGCATGTGCTGTTCGTGGCTACGGAGGGGAAGGAACAGATCGAAGCGACACTCCGGGCTACCGCGGAGCTGCCCGTGCTGGTAATCGGTGACCGTTTTCCCATCGCCCAGGCGGGCGGGGCGATGAACTTCTATCTCGAAGACGGCGCCGTCCGCTTCGAGGTCAACCCCGCGGCCCTGGAACGCGCGGGCCTGCACGCCAGTTCGAAACTCCTCAGCCTGGCCCGAATCCACGAGGAAGAACCATGACCGATCCCCGAGTATCAGTTCGCGAGGCGATTGGGCAGGGAATCGGGCGCCGCATCAGCATGCTCTCGTTTAGGGACAAGATCCTCCTGATCACGCTCTCGGTCACGACCGTGGCCCTGCTCTTCGTCTGCTTCTCGGTGGCAGCCTGGGAGTATCGTTCCTATCGGAAGAACCTGATCGATTCCACGCGCGTGCTCCTGGAGGTGGCGGCGGACAATGCCAGCGCGGCGCTCGCCTTCCACGACCGGGATGCCGCCGCTGAGTTGATCGCCTCGCTGCGGGTCGAGACCTCGATCGAGATGGTCTCGATACGCGACGCGGAGGGGCGGGAGTTCGTCCGGTATGAACGGGCCAACGATGCGGCCGGCGACCATGGTTGCGCGACCGAGCCGGATGCGGACCACATCGAAGGCGGCCATCTACTGGTCTCGCGCCCGATCCTGCTCGATCGCGAACGGATCGGAACGGTCCATGCGCACGTCAGTCTGGAGCGGGTCCACGCCGCGCTCTATCAGTACGCGTTGTTCGTGGTCGCGGTCCTGCTGCTGAGCCTCGGGGTAGCGTTTCTCATGATCTCCCGGACCGAGCACCTGGTGACGCGGCCGATTCGGCACCTGGTCGAGGTGGCGCGTACCGTGGCCACGGACCAGGACTACGCGACCCGCGCGCGCCGGATGTCGGACGACGAGCTCGGAGATCTGGTCGACAGCATGAACCACATGCTGGCGCAGATCGAGGCTCGCGATCTCGCCCTGCGGGCCGCCCACGACGCGCTGGAGGACCGGGTCGAGCAGCGGACCGCGGAGCTCTTGATCGAACGTGACAGGGCGCGCGAGGCCTCGCGGGCCAAGACGGAGTTTCTGGCCAACATCTCGCACGAACTGCGCACGCCGATGCACGCCATTCTGAGCTTCGCCACCTTCGGGGTCAAAATGTCGACCGCGCCTCCGGAAACCCTGCGCGACTTCTTCACCAAGATCCAGACCGCCGGCGGACGTCTCCTGGTGCTGCTCAATGATCTGCTCGATCTATCCAAGCTGGAGGCGGGGCGGATGGAGATGGAGATCGCGCCGACCGACCTCGACCCGGTGGTCGACTGCATCGTCGACGAGTTTCGCTCTCTCGTTTCCGAGCGCGGGATCAAGATCCACAAGGTCGGCCGGTTCGAGCAGAAGGCGCTGGTCGATTCGCACCGCATCATGCAGGTGTTGCGCAACCTGATCGGGAACGCGGTGAAGTTCTCTCCGCCCGGATCGGAGATCACGGTCCAGACTGCGATTCAGGAAGGGAAGGCGCTGATCATCATCGAGGATCAGGGAGTGGGAGTGCCGGACGACGAGGTCGAGCTGGTGTTCGACAAGTTCGTCCAGTCGCGCAAGACCAAGACCGGCGCCGGCGGTACCGGCCTTGGCCTCTCGATCTGCCGCGAGATCGTCAATGCGCACCACGGTCGGGTCTGGGCGCGTCCAGGGCGAGCGGTTGGGGCCGAGTTTCACATCGAGCTGCCCCTCGACCTGACGGCAGCCGGCGATCCGTCCAGGCGCGAGGATGGGGATACGCGCGGGAGCGTGGCAGCATGAGGAGGAGTGTCCGGAATGGGTAAGCCCAGAGTCTTGATCGTCGATGACGATGCGATGAACCTCTCGATCCTCCAGATTCTTCTCGGGGGGGAGTACGAACTGATCTCCGCGACCTCCGGGGAAGACGCGGTCGCCAAGGCGGTGGAGCATCAGCCCGATCTGACCCTGCTCGACGTGATGATGCCGGGGATCGACGGGTACGAGACCTGCAAGCGCCTTCGGGCCCTCCCCGAGCTCCGTCGCATGCCGGTGATCCTGGTCTCGGCCAAGGCGATGCCGAGCGAGCGTCTCCGCGGCTTCGAGGCCGGCGCCGACGACTACGTCACCAAGCCGTTCGATCATGATGAACTCTGCGCAAAGGTCCGGGTCTTCATCGGGATGGAGCGGCGCGGCGCGGCGTAGCGACGGTTCGCGCCAGCGGGAGCCGCTCGCGGCGCGGGATCCTCCGGTGTCGTCGTCCCTTTGCGCCCCTCCTCCTACCCCTCCCTCCGCAGCCGGCTGGCCGTCGCCCGTCCCGCCCCGCCGATCCCCCCTGCGTGACGCACCTGCGGCCTTCACGTGCAGCCCTGACCTCCGTGGTCTTCTCCGCCCTACCTGCGTCAGGATTCCGTCGCGCGCGTTCCCCCAGTCCGAAGGCAGAATTTGGTTCCGTCGAACCAACTTGGGGGAAAATCGGATGTTTCTCTCCGATTTCCGGCCAGATCTCAGCCGCCGGAACCAAGCCGTCGAACTTCCCGGCTTCCCGGAGGTTGCTCGGTCCATAAGTGGTTCAAATGATTGAATTTGGCGGATTCGCTCACTGGATCTCTAACTCCCTGCACCGCAACTAGTTGGCAAAAAAATGGTCAACCACGCATTTCCGGTCTGTTCGGCCGTTCACAAGCCGTCATAAACTCTTCTGGCTGGAAACGACCCCGGGGCTTGTCGAGAGCGGACACGCGCTTGACCGGTGGGGTCGTGCCAAGTGACTTGGGGCCAAAACGTGAGAAGGGGTAACTCGTGAATCGTTTCGCAATGAGCAAGTTTGCTGTGATGATGGTCGCCGCTCTGGCGCTCGTGGGCTGCGGCGAGGACGCCAAGGACCAGACGCTGGTCGGGCCGTCCGGTGACAATTCGGCGCTCGAGACCACCTGGTGCCACAACTACGGCACCGACGCCTACGCGTACTCCTGTGACCAGAACATCTGCTTCACCACCATCGACCGGAACAACGACGGTCATGGTGACTTCGACCGGTGGGGCTACACCAACGGTCCGCTCGAGCCGGGCACCTACACCTTTGATCTGTTCGCCGGTGGCACCGATTGCGATCCGGCCAGCTCGGTCCGGGTCGGTCAGGTGGAGGTCGTCTACAGCAACTGCAAGGCCACCGTCACGGTGACGACCTGCGGCAGCTACACGCTCGACGACGTCAACATCTACGTCGGCACCCGTCCGACCCCGCGTGACTGCTGGGGCCGGTGGACGGTCGATCCGCGCTCCTACCCGTACCGCCGGACCTGGATCCCCTCGGGTTGCCAGAGCTCGAGCGCGACGTTCCGCTACCTCAACGGTCCGATCTACGTGATCGCGAACGCGTCGGTGCTCGGCGATCTGACTGACGGCGACTGCGGTGACCGGCTCTGCGAGGATCCGTGCGTCCCGAGCTTCAATCCCGAGGTGCTGGATCAGGCCCTGCCGTTGGGTCTGGTCAACTTCCAGGTTCAGTTCCAGGGCAACGTTCCCCTCTTCGGCGTCGATGACTCGATGTTCAAGGGGAAGGTGACCGGTGCCGGCCTGTTCGACAGCCCCGAGGGGACGTTCAGCTACTCGTCCTGGTGTGTCGACCTCGAGCACGACATCGACAGCCGCCCGGCCCAGGTCACCCTGGTGTCGAGCCTCAACCCGAATGCGACCCTGTTGGCCTGCCTGGTCGACAATCCTCAGAACATCGATCTGATGAACTGGGTCCTGAACCAGGATCCGGCCATCTGGGGCGCCGATCACCGTGACGTCGAGGCGGCTCTCTGGGCGCTGCTCGACAACACCTTCACCTTCTGCGCCGGCGACATCTGCAACAAGGGCGGCCTGACCTATCGCAAGGCGGTCACGCAGCAGATTCTGGCCGACGCGGCGGCGAACGGCGAAGGCTACCTGCCTCCGTGCGACGGCATCATCGGCGTCTTCGCCGACCCGGGCTGCGCGATCGACGGCACGCTGGAGCGCCAGGTGATCGTGATCGAGGTTCCGGTCAGCAACGTCGAGGGGCTCTGCACCGACTGCGAGTAATCGAGAGTCGACTGTCCGGCCCCGCGTCCGAACGAGCGGAGTGAGCTGACCAGCAGGCTCCCTTCAGGAAGACGCAGGATCGATCAGATGAGAACCGGGGGCCTCCAGGCTCCCGGTTCTCCTGTTCTCAGAGGGGTCAATCAACCGCGCCGACCGCGAGCGTGACGAGTTCACGGACATACGGCGTGAGGGGATGCCGCCGGATCTCGTCGGGTGGACCGACCTGCTCGACCCGTCCGGACCTCATCACCAACACACGATCGCCGAGCGCAAACGCCTCGCGCAGATCGTGGGTGACCAGTACCAAGGTTTTCCCCAGTCCGAGCTTCCAGGACAGGGCCTCACGTTGCAGGGCCACGCGCGAGATGGCATCGAGGGCGCCGAACGGCTCGTCGAGCAGCACCACCTCCGGATCGGCCGCGATTGCGCGGGCGACGGCCACGCGCTGGCGCTGCCCACCGGAGAGAGACCGCGGATACCGATCCCCGAATTCATCGAGCGGCAGTCCGACCAGGCGCAGCGCGCGCCCAACGGCCGAGTCGGTGCTCTGCTTCGGCCAGCCGATCAGCGCAGGCACCAGGCTGACGTTTCGTGCGACCGTCCAGTGGGGGAGCAGGCCGCCGTCCTGCGGCACATAGCCGGTTGCGCGACGCAGGTTCACCGGATCGAGTTCCTTCGCGGATCGTCCCGCGATCCGGATTTCTCCACTTCGCGGTTCGATCAGCCGGTTCCAGCAGCGCAGCAAGGTTGTCTTGCCCGAACCACTCTCGCCCACGATGGCCAAGGTCTCCCCGGTCCGGACGGAGATCGAAACGTCCTCGAGGGCGAGCCTCCCGGCGCCGTACGAGACCGAGACTCCACGAGCCTCGAGTGCGAGAGCTGAGGATCGATCCGATCCCGACCCCGGCCCTGAAGTGGGGCCAACGCGCTCGCGGCCTGCACTCGATCCGCCGTCCGGTTCTGCTGCTTGGGTCATCGATCGACTGCCCTCCGTAAGTCGTGCCCGGACACGCAGGCGTGCCCGGGACCCGCACTACCGCGGGATCAGCTCCGCGGCGAGAAGCCGCGCCTTCCGCGCGAGATTCGAGGCGGCGGAGATGTCCTGGGCATCGATCGCCTTTTCCGCCTGACCCACCAGGCCGAGCACGGTGAGCAGCTTCTCCTGCTCCGCCGCGGCCAGAGTGCGGCCCTTGGCCTCACCCGCCAGTTGCCGTGCCGCCTCGATATCGAGGAGGGCCTGGGTCTCCAGACGGATCCGTTCCGCCGGAGGGAGCTCGATCGAGAGGGTGCGCGCGCCCGCGCCGGAATCGATGCCCGGATCGGGGGGCCCTCCCGGGCCAGACTGCTGGGGTGCTCCGGGCGGGGCGCTCACCCCTTGCCCGGGCGCGCCTCCCGGACTTCCATTCGGAGCCACGGAGCCTCCGTTCGATCCCGTCGATCCCGATTTTCCGGCGTCGTTTCCAGTGGTGCCTCCCGGCGCCGGCTTGGCAGCGGCGGGCCGGTCCTTACGTGCGGCGGTGGAACTCCGTCCGGACGGAGTTCCACGCAGCGTGTCGGGATCGGCGGGCCGCGACCCGGCGAGCGCGCCGGAGGGGCCGACCCGAGGTGGATCTCCCAGCCGCGGAAACGCGGCGCATCCACTCAGCGGGCCAAGGAGGAGTGCCAGCAGGAATCCGAACTGGAGCGCGAGTGGGAGCGGGTGCGCGATGGAGATCGCCTGCCTGACCAGCCAGGCCGGATTCGATCGGCGAAGGAGGCCGGGGGTGCGCGCGCTGCGAAGGTCCATGAGTTACCGAAGCTCCTTCCAGGGTCGCCCACGCCGCCCAGGGCGTGGCCAGCATGCGTTATCGAGCCTGCCGCATGGTACCGAAACCGGCAGGGTGCCGAAAAACCGTTCTGCTGCGGTGAACGATCCACTCGCTGCGGCGGGCGGGCTCGTCGCTGCGCTGCTCAACGTAACCTTGTGGCTACGCTTGCGCTGCTCGCTCCTCGCGCGCCCGCCTCGCTTCAGTCTCGCTCACCTCGCGACGAGCGGTTTTTCAGCACCCTGCTGGCTCCCGGGAGCCGAAAGCGGAAGGGAGAGGATGAAGCGCGAGCCTCTACCCACGTCACTCTCGAGTTCCACCGTTCCCCCATGCAGCTCCACGGCCTGTCGCACCAGCGCCAGCCCGACGCCCGTGCCTCCCCGCTTGGTCGTGAAGTAGAGCTGGAACACCAGTTCTCGATTCTCGGCCGGGATTCCGGGGCCGGTGTCTTCGACCTCGAGGCGGGCGTGACCGGCGTCGGCGGAGCAGCGCAGGTGGATCTGCCCCTCGCGCGACTGTCCGGCCTGGATCGCATTCCGCGTCAGGTTCTCGAGCGCCTGGAGGAGCACCTGCCGGTCCGCCTCGATCTCGATCGGTTCGACCGGGGCGGTCACGACCAGCTCGAGTCCGGCGAGGTCGGCATCGGATTGCCGGTTCGTCGCCACCTCCTCCAGCAGCTCGGCCAGGTCGAACCGCGTCGGCGTCGGACGTCGGAGGCGGGCCACGGTGAGGAAGCCGGAGATGGCCCGTTGAACGAGCTGGACCTTTTGCGATGCCGTCGTGACGTGGGACTGGATCTCGGCGTCGGAGAGCTCGTGGGCGTCGCGCAGCGTTTCGAGTTCGAGGGTGATGGCCGCGAGCGGATTCCCGATCTCGTGCGCCACACCGGTCGCCATCTGAGCGAGGCGCGAGACGACCCGCGACTGGTCCACCAGGGCGTGGAGCTCCTCCTGTTCCCACTTCCACTTCAATTCGAGCAGGACGGCCCGTGTGCCCGGGACCCGATGCGCAACCGCCACCCGCTGCGTCTCCCCCAGTGCGGCAACCACGCTCCGCCTCTCGTCCCGCAGGACCTCGTCGAGCAGTCGGAGCAGCGGGTGACCTGAGGGCAGCCGATCCTCCAGCTTTCGCCCGACCAGCGGTCCCGCCTCCAGGCCGAGGATCCGCGCAGCCTCGTCGTTGGCCACCACGACCCGTCCGTCCGGCCCCACCGCGATCAGCGCGTGGCCGAGAATCTCCGCCGAGCGCCGTGGCTCGCCCGAACTCTCCGTCGTCCCGCCGGCCTGCGTCTCTTCGGACGCCCCAGGCTTCGCTGAGCCACCGGCATCGCCCGAGCCTCCGATCCCGCCCATCGGGTGGGTGCCCGCGGGGGCGCCGCTTGCCGAGCGCACCGAAGAGGCACCGCGTTCGCGCTGAAACTGCTCGGAGAGTAGGTTCAGGTCGCGCGCCAGGCGGCGGAACTCGTCGGCCCCGGTCTCGGGAATTCGTTCCTCGAACCGTCCCTCGCGAATCGCCTGAACGCCGGCCTCGAGCATGCGCAGCCGCGCGGCCATGAAGCGCGAGAGCAGGAACCCCAGCCCGATGGCCAGGGCGAGTTGCACCAGGGCGGCAAACATGCCGCGCCGGAACGCTTCCGCCACGCGCGCCCGCAGCAGGGCGTCTCCGACCCCGACCCGGATGGTCAGGAACGGACGGTCACCGATCCGCAGCGCGCGGTCCACCGCGTAGGTGAAGGCGGGGCGCCTAAGAGAGAGCAGCACCCGGGTCGCCTCGAGCGTGGACCTGGGTTGGGGAAGCGCCGGGCTGTAGCCGAGGAGCGTGCCGACCTGGGCCGCGTTGCTGTGGACCAGGGCGATCCCGGTCGAATCGCAGAGCGCCACCCAGGCCACGGAGGGCGCGTGGGAAGCGGCGACCTCGATCGCTTGCTCGATCCGGCCATCCTGCTCGAGGTCTCGCAGCGGGTCGTCCGGCCGGTCGCGGAGGCGGCGATCGATCGCCTTCACCAGGGACTGACTGACCAACCCGCACTGCGTGGTCGCATCCTCGGTGGCGAGTCGGATGACGCTGGTGAGCTGGTTCAGTCCGGAAATGAGCACCAGGATGACGGCCAGAAGCAGCAGGGCCAGCACCTGCCGGCCGCCCCAGGAGAGTCTCATCGAGCCTCGCGCGGACTAGAGGAGCGGGGCTGCCGCTTCATCCGCATCCGGTCCGTTGCTCGCCCCCCCGGGGAGCGGCGACTCGACCCGGAGCGGAACACCGTACTGCCGGAGTTTGGTGTAGAGCGTCTTCGGCGTGATGCCGAGGATCGAGGAGGCGCGCGTCTTGTTCCCGCCGCAGGCGGCCAGCGTCTCCAGGATCAGCACCCGCTCGGCTTCATCGAGCGGCGTACCGACGCGCACGCGGATCACGCCAGCTTCGTTGGCGGGTTGGGTCCGTCTCCCGAGCGAGTCGAAACCGGTCGCGTGGCTCGTCGCGCCCGCGTCGTCGCTGCGGGATCCCTCCATCCTGGACCCCTCGGAGCGGGACCCCTCGGAGCGGGACCCCTCGAAGCGGGAAGCTTCGAAGCGCGACGCCTCCCGAATCGAGGCTGGGAGGTCCTTCCGCTGGATCTCCGCGCCCGTGGAGAGGATCACCGCGCGCTGGACCGCGTTCCGGAGCTCGCGCACGTTTCCCGGCCAGTGGTAGCGCTGAAACGCCTCCATCGCCTCGGCGGTGAAGTCGACGACCGGGCGGTTGTTCTCCCGCGCATACAGACTGAGGAAATGGTGGGCGAGGGCCGGCACGTCCTCCGCCCGCTCGCGCAGCGGGGGAATGTGCAGGGTGAAGACGTTCAACCGGTCGTAGAGATCCTCGCGGAATCTGCCGTTGGCCAGCAGCGACGGTACATCGGCGTTGGTAGCCGCCACGACCCGCAGCTCCACCGGAATCTCGCGGCTCCCGCCCACGCGCCGGACCTTGTGGTCCTCGAGTACACGCAGCAGCTTGCTCTGCAGGGCCAGCGGCATATCGCCGATCTCGTCGAGAAACAGCGTCCCCTCATGGGCCAGCTCGAGGCAGCCGGCCCGCGCCGTGGTGGCCCCGGTGAACGCTCCGCGCTCATGCCCGAACAGCTCGCTCTCCAGCAGGTTCTCCGGAATGGCCGCGCAGTTGATGGCGACGAAGCGGGCGCAGGAACGCGGACTCAGATTGTGCAGGATCCGCGAGACCACCTCTTTGCCCGTTCCGCGTTCACCCAGGATCAGCACCGGCGCGCTGGTCGGGGCGATCTGCTCGATCATGCGGTACATCTCGAGCATGCCCGGAGTGCGTCCGATCAGGTCCTGGAAACGACCGCTGCGGATCATCTCGCGGCGGAGGAGGGCGACCTCCTGCTGCATGGCGGCGCGCTCGAGCCCCTTGTTCACCACGGTACGGATGCGGTCCGCCTCGGGCGGTTTCGTCAGGTAGTCGTAGACCCCCATCCGTGTCGCCTCGACCGCACTGTCGATCGTTCCGTGGGCAGTGAGGACGATCATGGTCGACTCGATGCCCCGATCCCGGAGCTCGGCGATCAACTCCAGGCCGCTTCGGTCCGGGAGTTGCAAGTCGGTGATGATCAGGTCCGGAGGGCTGGAGAGCGCGCGCTGGAGTCCCTCAGTGGCGTCAGCCGCAGTTTCCACCTCGTGGCCCATGCGCTGAACGATCCGTGCGACACCGGCGCGGATCGTCTCCTCGTCATCGACCACCAGGATGCGGTGGGCCTTCGGTGTCTCCATTCCTCCTGCCTTCCTCTCGGAACCGGTCCGGTTCGTACCAACGCGCCATCCTGGCCCGAGCGGGGCGCACTGCGACGGTGGCCGCTGAACGGGGAGGATAGCAGCCCACCTGCGGCGCGGCAACGCAGAGGTCCACCCGTCTGGGGTCGGCCTCGGGGCCGTGGTCAAGTCACATCCGGAAACCCCGCCCGCCGTCGTAACTGACGTTGTCCGAGGGAGAAAGATACACCGGCGAGACGAGTTCCGTTCCTCCGGGCCCTCCTGCGGCCCGGCCCGGGGTCTCCCGTGGGCCGGGACGAGGGGGGACCAATCACCGTTCCTCGCGCTCGGCGTCGGGCTCCGAGCGAGCCGTTCCTTCCCTTTCGGCCGATCAGTTCCGCCAGCGCAGGGTGAGCAAGAAGGTAATGTTCGTTTCCTTTCTTCCCGGTCCGGGTTCGTCGATCCGCCATCTCTGAAATGTGCGGGGGGCGCCGCGGAGCGGCGAAATCGCCCAATTTTCGCGCGCTTCGACCACGGAAGCGCGCAGGCCGCGGAACGGCCGGGAGCGGTGGCACGCGGCTTGTCGGAGTGGCCCGGGTCTGATTCGCAGCGCGGGGCGCGTCCACCGCACGCCGTGCGCGAAGAGGGTTCCGGCTGGGGGCGGCCGGAGAGAGAACCGTCAAGAAAAAGGAGCGGCCGCGTGGCCGTCCAGCCATCGCCCCATCCCGACGAGGCATCGTCCAGCACAGCGCACGCTCTGGCGTGCGCGCCTCGACCGCGCCGTCACGGTGGCGTGCCCTGTCCCCGGGCCGCGTCCCCTTCCGTCGTTTCCCTGCTCTGCTTCTGCGCGATCCTCGGTTGTCGCCGGGATACCGCGATCGCTCCGCCCACCGGTGGTGAGCAGGTGGTCCTCGACCAGCCGATGTTCGAGCAACAGGTCGCGCCGATTCTCGATCGACGAGGGTGCAACGCCACGGGGGACTGTCACGGCGGCGGCGTGCGGGGCACCTTTGCCCTATCGCCCCAACCAACGCGGGATCTTGCCTTCGACTTCGCGCAAACCGTGCTGCAGGTCAACGGCCGCGCGCCTGAGGCCTCCCCGTTCCTGCAGAAGCCGCTGGCTCTGGACGCCGGCGGGACGCCCCACAGCTACAAACCGTTCCTCACCCAGTCGGATCCGGACTACCTCCTGCTTCGCGCCTGGGTCTTGACCGCGAGGTTCGAGTCCCGATGAGTCCCGCGCGATGCCTGGATCTGCGGCGGCGAGTCGCTGCCGTGGGACTGCTCTGCCTCGCTCCCGCGCTCGGCGCCGGCGCCGGCTCCGCCTCGGCCTCGGCGTTCCCTCCCTCCGCTGAACCTGGCGACGTCCAGCCGACCCGCACGCGTTCGGGACTCATCGCGCTCGCGCCGCGCCTGGCGGATGCTCCCTATCGTCTCAGTCCGGGGGCGCGCCCCTATCGAGATCGGCTCGTTCTGAGTCCGGCCTATGGCCGCTTCGGCTCGAGCGAGCTGTTCTCTCTGCGCGCGGCGTTCAATCCCAACGCGGTGCTCGGTTATGAAGCTGGTCTCGGGCACCTGCCCGGACGCTCCGCGCACTCGCTCTTGCACACCTTGTCGATCCAGATTCGCCGCCCGTTCTCCGGGCGCTTCCAGCCGTACGCCGTGCTGGGGTACGGGATGATCCTGATCTTCCCCAGCCAGGCCGAGAACGCCGACTCCGTGACTCGCAACCTCCTCCGGGGCGGCGTGGGGCTCGAGCTGTTCGTAAGGGATGATCTCGCGCTCCGCGGTGAGTGGCTGCGCGCAACGGTGTCCGGCGGCGGTCGGCTCGGGACCGACGCTGTCAGCTATCAGTATGCCGAAGGAACCGTGGGGCTCTCGTTCCATCGGCGCATCGGAGGGTAGATGCGGTCACGCACCAGGCTACTCGGGCTGCTCTGCGCGCTTCCTCTGGCCAGCGCTGGCTGCAAGGACGAGGCGCCGGAAGATCTGATTCGATCGGAGACGACCACCGAGGCGCTGGTCTTCGTGAAGACGCGCGCCACCGAGACACTGAACCGAAACTGGGAGGAGGGAAACCTCTACAAGCTCTCGCCGATCTCCCCCGAGGGTCGAGTCACCCCTCTGACCGACTTCGTCGGGGCCAGCATCTCGGATCCCTGCGTCTCGTTCGACGGCAAGCGCATCCTCTTTTCGATGCGTCCGGAGGGAGGGCAGACGCGGAACATCTGGGAGATCGGGGCGGATGGGAGCGGTTTGCGGCAGGTCACGCGCGGGGGCGGGCATGACTTCGACCCGCTCTATCTGCCGGACGGCCGCATTCTCTTCACCAGTTCGCGCGCCGGCGAGATGGACGAATACAATCATGCGCCGGCCGAACACCTCTACACCTGCGGTGCGGACGGCGGCGAGGTCGAACGGATCAGCTTCAATCAGAGCGACGACTTCGATCCGGTGCTGCTCCCGACCGGACGGATCCTCTATACGCGGTGGGAACACTTCGGCACCATGAACCGATTCCCGCTGTTCGAGACCAATCCCGACGGAACCGGAACCTTCCACAGCTTCGGTCCGCACGAACGGAACTTCTTCCATCCCCAACCGACTCCGGATGGGCGGATCATCGCGATTGAATCGACCGAGGTGAACGGCGACCACGGCCCGGTGGCGATGCTGCGCCCGGAGCGCGGGCCGGCGGACCCCGCGGCTTCGGGCCACGATGCGCACTGGAACGTGCTGACCGCGCAGATCGATCCGGGCGGCGCCCCGTGGGACCATGGCGTTTTCAAGTACCCCCACCCGCTGGGGCGCGGGAAGTACGTTGTGTCCTACTCGCTTCCCGCCGCGAGCGAAGAAGAGGTCGACTATGGCCTCTATACCTTCACCGCCGACATTCTCGAAGGGGAGGCGGGCGCGGCCGATCGGTTCGAGATCCGGTCGTTGACCTTCCTCTACGACGATCCGGAGATGAATGAGTACGATGCTCAGCTGATTGCCCCCCGGACCAAGCCGCCGGTCATTCCGAGTTCGGTCAACCGCGCGGTCGACCATGGCGAATTCCTCGCCCAGGACGTCTTCAACCGTGGTACCGAGGATGGTCAGGAACGGCCGTTGCGCGGCGAGGACCCGATCGAGCGAATTGCGGTCATGATCGCGCGTCCCACCGGAGTCGGGGAGATGAACGACATCTCCGCCAATGAGTTCGAGAAGCGGGCGTTTCTCGGCTATGCGCCGGTGGAGTCCGACGGTTCGTTTCGCATCCGCGTTCCGGCCGACACCCCGCTCGCCTTCGCCACCCTTGACGAGCAGGGGCGCGGCTTCGTGGTCAAGCGAACCTGGATCTATGTCCGGCCGGGGGAGGAGTTCAACCGGTGTACCGGGTGCCACGAGGACCGGGTCGAGGGGGGCCTGCATCCGACCAACCCGAACCCCCTCGCCGCCCTGCGATCGGCGACCGACCTGAACGTGCGGCCGGAGAACGCCACGGTGATCAACTTCCGGGATGACATCGGACCGATCGTGGAGGCGAAGTGCGCCTCCTGCCACCACGAGACGTACGTGGACCGCGACTCGACGCTGGCCGACGGCACCGTGGTCGCGGTGACCGACACCATTCCGCCGCCCGCCGAACTCGATCTGACCGCGGTGCCGGACACTCTCGACCGCATGGGGCGCGTGTTCCCCCGCGCCTATGTGAGCCTCTCCGGAGAGTCGGAGCGGATGGAGGAGCAGGTGGTGGTGCCGGCCTTCCCGCGACGCTCGCGGCTGATCGACGCGGTGCTCGGCTTGGGTGCGGCGGATGTGCCGCACCCAGGCGGTGAATCGATCCTGAATGACGCAGAAAAGGAACTCTTCAACCTCTGGGTGCTTCTGGGAGCGCAGTACCGATGAGTGACCACATGCCGAAGGTCTGGAACGTGGAGGGCCAAGCGGTCGGACGGGGACTCATCGACCGCGTCGGCCCGCGAGCACGCGTCGGGCGTCGCGCGTCGCGCGGAGTCGCATCGAGGCACTCCCTTCGTGTGCGCGTCCCTCGTTTGCGGCCGATGGATCTGTGGCTTCTGGCAATCGGAGGACTGATCGTCCTCTCCGTCGGATTACTCTCCGGTTGCGCCGTCGTCCCCCAGTACCAGCGGGGAGAACTGGCCGATCCGATCATGTCGTATGAGCGAGACGAGCGGCTCGAGCAGCGGGAACTCCACTGGATGGAGGCGCGTGAGGCTTCGAGCGGCGGTAACGGAGGCGCGGGCGGGGGGTGCGCGTGCAACTGATCCCCCGTGGCAGGCATGCCGTGGCGGGCGGCGCGGTGATTCTCGCCCTGGGTCTGGGTGCCGTTCCCCCCGCGAGCGCCCAGGACCTGGTAGGCGAGGAGGATGCTCCGCGCGCCGCCGGCTACCTGCTGCACTTTTTTGCCGACTCCGACGACATTCAGGTCTTGTCGCAGTACGGCACCTACGACTGGGCGGTCCGCCCCGGGACGTCGCTCTCGGTGCAGGTGAATCACGAGGCGGTCCAGGTGCCGGGGGTCGACGCCCCGGTCGGCAGCCCGGAGGCGCTCGACGCGATCACCACCGCCAGCCGGCCGATCGCGCGGCAGAAGGACGCCTACGTCGACTACACCAAGATCCGCAATGAGCTGACCACCGCGATCAGCGGTCCGCACTATCGCATCGGATACTACGTCTCCACCGAGAGCGACTACTTTGCCCAGCAGATCCGCACCCAGGTGGATCGCGACTTCCGTGGTCAAAGCCTCAACTGCTCTGCCGGGACGAGCTTTGGTTGGGACGCGATTGCGCCGCTTCGTGACGAGGACACCGCAGCAGCCGACGCAGATCGCCGGACGTGGCATGGCAACCTGGTGCTGACTCAGGTGCTCGATCCCCGGACGACCCTGCGCCTCGGAGGCGAACTCACCCGGGTGCGGGGACTGCAACACAGTCCCTATCGGAACGTCTATGCCGGGGGAACACGAGTGCCCGAGCGGCACCCTGACCTCCGCGACCGGCGCGATCTCTTCCTCCGTCTCAACCGGTACTTCAGCAATCGCTCCAGCCTGAAGCTGCTCTATCGGCTCTATACGGACGATTGGGGAGTGGCTTCCCACACCGCCGGCTTGCGCCTGGCGCAGTACGTGGGAACCCGCACGGTGGTCGAGTATCGCTACCGCTACTACACCCAGGAATCGTCCCGCTTCTTTCGCGCGGAATACGCGACGACCGGCGGCGTGGACGGGTTTCTGAGCGGTGACTACCGCCTGGGAGCGTTCGACGCGCATCTCTTCGGCGGTCGGATCGATCTGGGGCTTGGGTCGCTGCTCGGAGGGCCGGAGCTGCTGCGCCCACTCGCGATGAGCCTGGCTTACGAGCGGTACTTCAACAGCAACAATTTCTCCGCGAACCTGTTCGAGAGCGGTCTCTCGCTGGCCTTCTAGCGGAGTCTGGAGAGGAACATGCCCAGTCGTCGTCGCTTTCGTCGCCCGTCCGACTCGATCTGGAATCGACCGATCCCGGTCGTCTCCGGCCTCGACCTCTTCCTGTTCGTGCCGCTGCTCCTCAGTGTCACGGTGGCGACGCCGGTCCATGGGGCGACGTTCGAAAGCGCCGCCCTCTGGCCGGCGGCCGAAGTGGAAGCGTTCACGCCCCGGGTGGCCCAGGCCGGTTGGTCGCGGCAGTTGCTCGGTGATGCCTGGTCGGCGGTGGTGATCGCGCACACCGATCTCTACGATCGATTCCCCTACGTAGAGCAGCGCTCCTTCATGGTGGTTTCCGATCCCGCCTGGAATCGGCTCCTGACCGGCGAAGAGCGGGGCGGGCTGCGGGCCTTCGACGGCGCTGGGACAACCTGCGGACCGCTCTCCGCCCCGCGCGGGCTGGCGGTCGACGCGCTCGATCACGTCTACGTCTGCGACACCGACAACGATCGGATCGTGGTTCTGCGCGCGCACACCGAGTTCGCCGAGATCTCCCTGGAGCCGCTCTTCGTGATCGACGATCTGCGCGAACCCCATGCCGTGGCCCACTCCGACGGCGGAACTCCGTTCCAGCCGGAGGATGATCGACTCTACGTGGCCGAGACCGGTCGCAACTGCGTGGCCGCATACCGGCTGGGAGATCGTTCGGCCACCTGCTTCGCCCGGGTGGGGGAGCTGGGCAGCGGTGCCGGTTCGTTCGCCGGGCCGACGGCGATCGCGCTCCGGCGCGAGGAAGGAACCGTGACTCACGATCTGTATGTCGCTGATGCTCACAACCGAAGAATCGTGCACCTGCGCGACGACGGGGATCGCCTGACCTGGGTGGGAGCCGAGCAGCACGGTCTTGGAGTGGTCGCTACCCTGGAGGCGGATGCCTGGGGAAACCTGCACGCCGTCTCCCCGCAATCGGGTCGGATCACCCGCTTGAACGGTGCCCTGGAGTCGGTAGCATCCCTTCCAGCCGCGATGGCTCACCCGCGTTCGCTTCACCTGGTCAACGAAGTGGTCACCGACCACCGCAGCGGAGCGCGGTATCTGCAGTTCACTCCCCGCGCGATCGCAACCGATGAATGGACCGGAGATGGCGGAATCACCCTCTGGAACCTGGGGCTCGAGTTGAGCGCGACCGTCGATGAGTCGGGGAGGTTGCGTCTCGACCTCTCCGACGCGGCCGAGGTCACGGTTCGCGGCTCCGGGGGCACGCCGCTACTGGAGCTCCGGCTCGAGGCGGGCGGGCACCGATTCGCGCTCCCGAGGAGAGAGGATGGACAGGAGATCGATCCCTCGGAACTTTCGGTGGTGGCTCGCAGTCGCTACGAGGGAGGCGTGTCCGTCTCGACCCGGGTGATGCCGGTCGAGTCGGGAGGGCTCTCTTTGCTGGGGGCGATGCCCAATCCGCTGCGCGATGGAACCGAGATCCGCCTGGAAGGAGTGGCCCCCGGGATGCGGCCCGAGGTTCGCATTCACGATGTCGGCGGACGGCTGATCCGCGTGCTCGATGCGGAGCCGACCGGAGTCGGGCGCGTCACGATTCACTGGGACGGTCGTGATCAGCGAGGACATCCGGTCGGCTCCGGTCTCTACCTCTATCGCGTGACGGTCGGCGCGGACGAGCGCTCCGGGCGTCTCGTCGTGATGCGCTGATCGATGCGGCTCGGGGCGCTAACAGGGGTGATCGCGTTCGTCGCGGTCGGGTGCTTCGACGAGCCTCCGCTGGAGGACCGTTGGACTCGCCTCGACTTGCGGGATGTTTCCTGGGTGAGCGACGACGAGGGCGTGCGCGCCCTGCGGGTCCGGGGTGAGGTGACCTATCGGGCGATCCTCACCGGATCGGTCGGGGTCGAAGTACGACGCAGCGAGGTCTTCGGCCCCGACGCGCTTCACCTGGATGCGGACGATGATCGCCTGACGATGGCGCGCGATGTGGCGCGTCTCTTCGAGGAGTCGATGCCGGTCTCGGGTGAGGCCCGCCTCGTCACCGGGTGGGACCACCTGGTGCAAGGGTTCGAGTTCACCCTCTATCCAGCGGTGAGCGGCGCCGACTCGACCGGACTCTTCGTCGTCTTCTACCTGGGGGACGGGGAGCGGATGGAAACCGAGGAGGCGGACACGTTGATCGTGACTCCGTGGGACGCGGAGGAGCGACAGGTCCTGCCTTGCGCTGTACCGCTTGCGGTCGCGGAGGGGGAGGTGCCATGACCCGACGGGATATCCAAGTCTCGCTCCGGAGCGCGCTGCTTTGCCTCGTTCTCTCCGCCGCCACGATCGAAGGCGCGCGGGCCGCGGGGCTGGCCGTTCGTGCGGAGGTGGTGGGAGGCACGACCCTCCTCGATCGCTCGTTCCGAGACTATCAATGGGACACTACGGTACGCCCCGGGATCGGGGCCATCGGTCTGATCGAACTCGGCGGCCTGGGGGCGGGAGCGCGGATCGACCTGGTCGAGACCACGCAGTCGCTCCAGCCGATCGCGCCGCGCGTACGCCTCTCGCGTCGCGAGATGGTCCTCCGGGCCACTCTGATCGGAGCGAAGGATCTTCGCCTCTTTGCCACCGGCAGCTACGGATGGACCCGGCTGGAGTACGCGCCCGCGCGGATCGACGTGGGTGGGGAGACAGTTGAACTCGCCCCGCTGCGTGCACGGTCGGGGTCGGCCGGCGCGGGGATTGAGCAGAGTGTCGGCGCCGTCGTCTTCGGGCTTCGTGCCGAGGCGCAGTTCGTGCGCCTGGCCACTGCGCACCGCCGCGGGGACGAGGAAGTGCGATCGGAGATCTGGTTCACGAATCGTCAGGTATCGCTCTCGCTCGGATGGAGGTTGGGGCTTTGAGAATCGCAATCCGGTTTCGAGTGCGCGCCGGGGCGGGCGCGCTGCTCCTGGCGTGCGTCCTGCACACGACGACGCACGCGGAGGACGCGCCGGCCACGGGCGCACCGTCTGCGGGCGCACCGTCTGCAGAGGTGCCGTCCAGTGTCGCCCCCAGCGTCGCACCGCCGCGCGATTGGCCGGAGATCGATCCGCTGACCCTCGGCGAGACCCGGCAACGAGTGAGGATCGTCGGCGCGAATCAGAACGTGCTTCGGAGCGGGCCGGGGGAGTCGTTCTCGCTGGTGATGATCGCCCCCCAGGGGGCTGATTTCGAAGTCATCGCCAAGAACGGCGACTGGTACAACGTGAGGATCTCCACCATCCAGACCGGGTGGATCCACGCCGCGCTCTGTCGCAGCTACGAGGATCTGTCGGGGCTGGAACTCCAGCCGAACCCGCGGCTCTACTCCCGGACCGGCTGTTTCATGCTGACCGGCTACACCGGTGGGTACGCCTTCGATCGGAAGTCGAACTCCCTCGCGCTCGGCGGCAGGGTTGGCTACTACCTCTTCGATTTCCTCGAGTTCGAAGGGGGTGTCGCCTGGACCCGGGTCCATCGCCCGCGCGAAGTGGTCGAGTCGCTCTTCGATCTCGAACTCGAGGCGGAGCGATTCTCGATGCTCTTTTATCAGATGAACGTGAGAGCCGAGCTCCTGCCTGGACGGCGGATGGTGCCGTACCTGACCGGGGGCGTCGGCTCCAGTCTCCTGCAGGGTAAGAGCGAGTCCGGGCCGAACTTCGGTGCCGGCACGCTGCTCTTCTGGAACAAGCGCACGGCCATGCGTTGGGAGTGCCGCGACTATCGCTTTCATCTCGGCGTTGGGCGATCACGCCGTTTGCACAACAACCTGGAATTCAGCCTGGGTACTTCAGTTCTGCTCTAGCACGCACGAGGGCTTCGATGCACAGCATGATACCTTTGCTTCTGGCCGCGGTCCTGCTGATCGCGCCGCCGGCGCAGGCCGCCGCCGATGCGGTCTCCGCCGCTGCCGGGTTGCCCCTGGCCCGGGCTGCGTCCATGGCGTGGGCACCCGATGCCACGCTCATCTATGTCGAGAACGACGAAGCGCTGGAGCCGGACGGCACCTCTTCCCGGTGGGGCTATCTGTTCGCCTCGAAGTCCCTCGACGCGCTTCGCGTCTACTCGATCGAGAGGGGAGAGATCGAGATCGCCGAGGATCTCTCGTTGCGCTTCCCCGCCCCTCCACTGCCCGAAGATTGGATCGACAGCCAGGCCGCGGTGCGTGCGGCGGAGGTCCATTCCGGGGCGGCCTTTCGGCAGGAGAGCGGCGCACGTCTTCGGACCGCCTGCCTGCTGCGTGGAGCGCTCCGGGCGGATCAACCGGATCCCGCACATTGGCTCGTGGTCTACGAGGCATCGGGAGCACCGGGTCTCTTCTTGCTGGTCGATGCCAGGCGGGGGGAGGTGACGCGCACATGGCGCGGCTGATGCGTGTGGCGGTCGGCATCCTCGTCTCCGGGCTGGGACTAGCGCTGTTCTCACCGGCCTGGGCTGGCGAGGCGCCGGGTCGAGGCCAGGTCGAGGTTTCGCGGACCAAGCCGGCGAAGGAGATGAGGCGCACGCTACGATTCCTCCAGGAGAACGTCGATTTTCTCCGCTCGCAACTCGATCAACTGGCCACTCGCGAGCGGGAGTCGAGCCGTTCTGCCGTCCCGATCGACCCCGCCACCCTCGAGTTGGGAAGCTTGCTCCGCGAGGCCGAGGCGGCGCAACGGGCGTCGGCGGCGCCGCTCGACGACGCCGATCGTGCGCGCTGGATCGAAAGCCTGGAGTCGCTCCTCGCCGTCGAGTCCGCGCTGGTCGATCTCGATCAGCGGCTCGACCAGCAAGGCGAGCGACTCTCGGCCCTCACCGATCTCTATCTGGTCCAGCCGCCCACCGCGCTCATCGTCGCGCAGCAGGGAGGCTCCACGGTTGCCAGACTGAGACTGATCGACGACGCGAGCGTGACCCGACGGGTCGACTCCGCCCCCGATGCCACGCTCAAGGAGTCGCTCGAGCGCGGCGGGCTGGCACTCCTGGCCCACGAGCGGGTAGAGCCGCGGCGCCAAACCTGGGAGTGCGTGGTGGGCAACGAGGCGCCGGTGTTCCTCACGTTCGAGCCCACGCCGGGGAGCACCTCGGTGCTGGTCCTCGACCTGGATGGCGATGCCGCGGGATTGCCGCTGCGCGCGCGTCTGATCGACCTGGAGTTGCCGTGAGCGCAGGTCGTGCAGCCCGCGCGACCAGGAGACAGTTCGCGACCGGGCACCTGCTGGGATGTGCCCTTGGCGCCTGGCTGTGCGCTCTCGGCCCGGCGATCACCTCCGCCCGGGCAGAGACGCTGACGCTGCCGGGCCCGGGTGCTGGTCTCGACACGCTGCGGCTCAGCACCACCCCCGGTGATCCTCACCTGTTCTGGCAGCAACGAGGGGTCGCGCTGTGGGATCAGGATCGGTCCCGGGCGATCACTGCGCTCGAGCGGTCGTTGGAGGCCGCGATCGGCGCGCGGAAACCGGTTCGGGAGGTGGAGCGGCTTTGCGTCCTGCTTGCTTCCGCCTATCGGGAGGGAGGAGAGGAGCGGCAGCTCCGGCAACTCAAGGCGCGGCTGGAGCGCTTGTCCGGCGCCGGCCCACTCGATCCCTCACTATGGGTCTGGCCCGGTCGCGCGATTCCCGCTACGCGCTCTACCGAGGACCTGCGCGATTCCCTGATCACTCGGGTTCGAGCAGTGGAAGCTGGAGATACGGTCGGCGCACGCTCGTTCCTGGATCGCGCCACACAGCACTCGCTTTCGTTCGAACTGGCGGCGATGGTCGGCACGACTCGGGGAGGGCTGGCCCTCGAGGCGGGAGACGGGCGCGCTGCCTGGGCCGAGTACGCGAGAATCGACTCGCTCGCGCGGAGTGCGCTTCGGGACCTGGCGGAGTGGACGCCTGAGCACCTCCTGGTCTGGTGGAACGAGCGCCCGGCGGAGTTCGCCACCTGGCGGTCGAGTCCGCGCGAAGCAGCGGTCGGCCGGGCGCTCCGCGATGCGGCTCTCGATCTGCACCGTCCCTGGTCGGAGCGACCT
Organism: Candidatus Eiseniibacteriota bacterium; assembly: GCA_016712505.1. Classification (GTDB taxonomy): domain Bacteria; phylum Eisenbacteria; class RBG-16-71-46; order CAIMUX01; family CAIMUX01; genus JADJQY01. The sequence goes on from JADJQY010000001.1 coordinate 950,551, forward strand.
CGGGACCTCTCGTTCCGGGAGGAGACGGAACCGGGCAAGCCCCCGCGCGAGTCGATGCGGCGCGAGGTGCCAGAGCCGACGCGAGAGGAGTGGCACCGGCTCTGGACATTGGTCGACAGCGCGGCTGCTCTGAGTGGCGTACGGAGACGTCTGGCGGAGGAGCGCGACGAACTGCTCGCGGCCCGGGAACGCGATCGCATCTTCTATCTCCGAGCTCGGGATGAACTCGAGAGCGAAGCGCGGCGTCTCGGTCGTCAGGAGGCGGCGGTCGATTCGCTCGAACGGCAGGCGCGAGCGGCCTTCGCGTCTCTCGATCGGTCTCGATCTGCCACCCTCGGGCGCTGGGAGGCGAAGCTCAACGAGATCCGGCGGCGGGCCCTGCTCCACCGGTCGGTGCTGAGCGGAGTGAAGCTGCGCCTCATCGAGGAGCCGGAGCGCGCCGGTGTCGCGGCCGGCCCCGGTTTCGCTTCGGCTCGCGAGTCACTGGGGGTCTCGTACCGTGAGGCGGAGCTCGGTGCGGCGCGCGATATCGAGTCGCTGGTCCAGGGGGCGGAGGGACGCCTGCGGGACGACCTCACGGAGCTGGCCCGTCGTGGTTGGCGACCGGGACTGCTCGAGACAGTCGCGCGCCTCAGCGCGGAAATCGGCCGCCAGCAGCATGACGTGGCGAACGACCTCGATGCCCTCGATCTTCGGCTGGCGCGAGATCCGAATCGACCCGCCCTGCTGGCGCTCGACGCCCGCCTGAGTTCCCTCGATCGCGACATCGAGAGTCTGCAGGTGGCCTATGGGCGGGAGAGGCGCGCGACCGCCGAGGCCGCGCTGGCTCGTGCCCGCGCCCGCGTCACCGAGTGGCGCCCCCGCCTGGAGTACGGATTCGCCGCCGCGCTGCACGAGCAACTTCGCTCCGGGCAAGTCTCCGATGAGGAGAGCCCCGAACTGGCGGCGCGAGCCGCCGCCCTCTTACGCGGCTTCCTGACCGACCATCCGGACAGCCCGGCACGGGCTGACGTGCGATTCCGGCTGGCCGATGTCGAATTGCTGGCCGCCCGCGCCCTTCCCGCCGCCTACGATCCGACGGTGCCGCTCGAACTGCTCCGGCGCATCTGGGACCAGGACCCCGATTTCCCGCACCGTGATGTCGTCCTCTTCGAGATCGGTGTGCTCGAGACCGAGCTTGGCCTCGTGGGGAGCGGTGCGACGCTCGAGCGGTTTCTCTCCCTCTATCCGCATTCGGAGTACGCGCAGGAGGCGGAGGTTCGGCTTGGGGACCTGGCCTTCGACCAGCGGGACTTCGGGCGGGCGGTTCCGCACTACGCCCGGGCAACTCGAGGCGGGTCCACGGCTTTGTCCGGTATCGCCTGGTACAAGCTCGGTTGGTCCCATTTCAATCAGGACGAGTTTGCCTCGGCGGCGGCGGATTTCTCCCGCTTGATCGACCTCTACCAGGCCGGCGCGCTGGTCGGTGCGCGATTCGACCTCGAGTCGGAGAGCCAGGAGTACCTGGTGCACGCCCTCGCGCGGGCGGGCGGCGCAGAAGCATATCGCGCGCACTTCTCCGCGATCGGCTTCCGGGACTACGAGGAAAAGGCGCTGCGCGGCATGAACGCCCTCCTGCGCGAGCATAGCCTCTGGAACGCCGCGATCGATGGGGCACGGCTGTATCTGCAGCGGTTTCCGCTCTCCGCGCGGGCGCTCGAGCAGGCACGCTTTCTGGTCGACAGCTACGAACAGGCGAACCGATCCGCGGACGCGCACTCCGCCCGACTTGAACTCGCCGATCGATTCGCCGCTGGATCGGACTGGTCTCGGGCCGCCGGTGACTCACTCGCCGCGGACGGGGATGCATTCGCGCTTGCGCTCACCCAGGCGGCAGCGGAAGGCGCGCATGCGCGTGCCCGGGAGACGCGAGCGAGGGCCGATTGGGCCGAGGCCTACCGCATCTACCAACTTCTCCTCCGCCGCTGGCCGGAGGACGAACGCGTCGCGCGCTGGGAAATGGGAAGTGGCGAAGCCGCGGCTCGGGAGGCGCGTCACGAGCTGGCCGCAACCCACTTCTCCCGCGCGGCGAGCCGCGCCCAGGCGAATTCCGGAGCTTCGAGCCCAGGCGACGCTGCGCTGGCAGTCGAAGCGGCGTTCCAGGAACTCGCGGCGCTCGACGCAGCTTACGAGGCCGAGACGCCGGAGAGCAGGCTACGGATCGGCGCGCGTTTTCTCGACCGGTCGGCTGCGTTTCGACGGGCGCACGGTCACGAACCGCGAATCGCCGATCTCACCTGGCGGGAAGGTGGGATCGCGCATCAGATCGGCGATACCGCCCGAGCAGAAGCGACCCTGCTCGAGTTCGCGCGGCAACATGAGACTGACCCGAGAGCGCCGGAGGCGGTCCTGATCTGTGCCGAGGGGAGTTCGGGGCGCGGGGATCTCCCCAGAGCGGCGTCACTCTGGGGGCGACTCGCGCGACAGTGGCCCGCCCGACCGGGCGCGGATGCCGCCCTGTACAAGTCAGGAGCGCTCTTCGCGGAGTGCGACTCCACGTCGCCCGCGCTGGCCGCCTTCGAGCGCCTGCTGCGCGCTCATCCGAAGAGCGACCTGGCGCGTGATGCCGAACTCCAGGTCGGCGGTTTGCGCGAGGCGCTAGGAGACGGAGTCGGCGCCGCGCGTGCCTACAGCCTCTTTGCTCGGCGCCACCCGAGCGATCCGGAAGCGCGCGCGTCCCTGGCGCACGCGATCGATCTACTGGGCGAAGCCGATCCCGCCGGCGCCGACTCGGCCCGCGCTGCCTACCTTGCCGCCTACCCGGACGACCTCCCGGCACAGCTCCGCTACCGGGAGAGCGCGGCGCGGGCGGAGCTTGCACGCCTGGTTCGCGACTCAGCCCTTCGTTCCGCGCTCTCGGGCGGATCCAGGAAGGGAAAGACGCCGCCACCGGCTGCATCGCAGCTCGCGGCCTATCTCGATCTGGCGCGTCGCCATCCTGACCTCGCGGATCGTTCCCTCCTGGCCGAGGTGGCGTACCACCGGGCTGAGGAGGAACAGACCGAGCTCGACCGCGCGGTCCTCTCCTTACCGCTCGAGCCCGCGCTCCGGGTGAAGAAGGAGCGCCTGGAACGCGCCATCGCCGCCTACCGGTCGTGCATCGACCAGTCGATCCTCCCTTGGTCGCGTGCGGCCGCGTTCCGGCTCGGCGAGGCGATCGTCTCCTTTGGTGACGCTCTGCGGGAGAGCCCTCGTCCGCCCGGGCTCTCTGCGGAAGACCTAGCGGGGTACGAGTCGGTTCTCGATGAACAGGCCTGGACGTTTCACGACCGCGGCGAGGCGATCTGGGCGGATCTCCTGCGAACGTCCACCGGCGATGACGATCCTGGGGGCTGGGTCGCCCGCACGCGCCAGAGTTTGTGGCCGCGGGTGGCGGCGCGGTTCCTCCACCTGCCGGAGGCCGAACCTCCGCTCGTTCCGCCTGGAGAAGGGAGATCCGATTGAGCGCCGTCGATCGTCGTCGAACCCTGGGAAGCCTCCTGCTGGCCGGCTTCTGCGCCGTCCTGGTCTCTTCCTGCGGAGGAGGACGTGAAGGGGTTGCGCTGCTTCCGGCACCGGGCGTAGTCGCGGACTCCTCGTCGATCGGATCGGCGGCCACCCCGGTGCACTCCTCGAGCCACGCCTCGGAGCAGCTCTGGCAGACGGCAGTGGAGCGACTCGAAGTCGGCGATCCTGAGGCGGCGGATCGCCTCCTCATCGAGGCGTGGACCGCCGACTCGACCGGTGCCTCGATCCTCTCGCTCCGATCGAGGGTTTGGTTCCGCCTCGGGAGGCACGAGGAGGCGATCGCGGCCCTCGAGCGCCACCGGCTCGGTTGGGAGGGCGCCGCCTCGTCGAGCGAGTACCCGCTGGAACTGCTCGCCGCCCTGGCGCTTCACCACGCCGCCGCCGGCCAGGTCGAGGTGGCCGAGGCGTTGCTCGATTCGTACTACGCGCCTGGGCCGCACTGGTCGAAGATCGGCTCGGTGCTGGCCTACGTCGCGCTGCGCAGCGCGCATCCCGAGCGGCGTGGTCCGAGTGCCGCAGAGCGTGCGCTCCAGGCGGATGGTGACGCGCCCGAGGCGCTCAACAACCAGGGGATCGCCCTCCTGGTCCGCGGCGACCCAGAGACTGCCCGGATCCGTCTCGAGCAAGCGCATGCGCTCGATCCAGATCTTCCCGGACCTTTGTACAACCTCGCCATCGTGGAGCAGTTCTACTTCTTCCGAGAGGAGAAGGCGCGAGCGTGGTTCGACCTGTACCTCGAACGATCAGACCTCGATCCCGATGGACTCAAGTCGATTCTGACCCCAAGCCGGGCGGAGGTGGAGCGGTGATGCAGACCATGCGGAGAGTACGCGTTGCCCGACGGCCCTCCCGCCGTCGGGTCCTGTGGATCTTGATCTCGCTGGCGGCCTGCGCGCCGACCTGGGCGGGATCGGCGCGGTCGGCGGGTGCGCGAGCCTCCGAGACAAGCCGCCCGGACGACGTGCGCAGACTGGAGGAGGTTCCGATCCAGGGCGAGATTGCGATGCCGCAGGTCTGGTTCGTGACCGCGCGGGAGCTTCCTCGTCTTCGCGATGGAGTGCCGTTCCTCCTCTCGCCCCTCTCGGCAGAGCTTGCCCGCCGTCGCCCGTTGGGGCTCGAGTCCTGGAACCGCGCCGACTGGGCGCTGCCGGACGTCTTGCCCGGAGTCGTCGGTCGGACGCCAACCGCTCCCGGTGACCCGCCGTCACCGGAAGCCAAACCCTAGACCCGGGAGAGCAACGTGTCCCAGATGCTCGACCTCATCGCATGGTTCCGCCAGGGAGGCGTGTTCATGCTCCCGCTGGCGGTACTCGCGGTCGCCGTGCTGGTCATTGCCACGGAGCGCGGGTGGGCGTTACGCCACGAGTCGCGCTGGCAGCAGCGATCGCTGGTGGATGATCTGGTCCGCCACTGCCGGGCCGGCGACTACGGCGGAGCACAGGCGATCTGCACCGCGGTCGAGGCGCCCCTCGCTCGAGTCGCGCGTCCCGTGCTCGCGGCGGCGGAACGCGGGGCGACAGGTCCGCAGCTGCAGTCTCAGCTCCAGTCCGTCGCGAGCGAGTGCGCCCATCGGGTCTTCGAGCCGCTGGCCCGACGTCTTCGGCCGCTGAGCACGCTCGCGCTCGGCGCGGCTCTGATCGGGCTGGCCGGGTCGGCGGTCGAGATCTCCCTGGTGGTGAGCGGTCCCATCCCCGGTGCCAACCCGGCGCTGGAGGTGGTTCACGCGCTCAACGCTGCCGCCTTCGGCCTGACCGTCGCTCTGGTCTCGCTCCTGGTTCACGATCAACTCGCCCGAAGGCTGGAGTCGAACTGGGCCGAGGTGGACGAGATGATCGCTCGCCTGATCGCGGTGATCGGCAACGATGCCGAGGCGCAGTCGGCAGGCGGGTCGCGGTGGAGCGCATGACGATGCGGGCGCTGACCTGGCCCACGGCGCGAGAGTCGTCCCCCCAGAGAGCGATCCCGGTGGTTGCGTCTCCCGCCAGCCGCGTTCGAAACATTTGTCTGACGTCTCTCGGGCTGCTGAGTCTATCGATCTACGTGCTGGTCACCCGGCCGCACGATCAAGCGGACGTCGAGCGTGTGATCCAGATGCTGACCCGCGACTTGCGCGTCATCCTGCACAACCCCGAGATTCCGGACCGGGCCGCCGCGCTCCCCGAAGTCCCGCCCGCGGTCGAACAGGAGTGGACTCGGGTTGCGCCAAGGAGCGTGGTCGAGCCTGCCCTCGATCGTCCGGAAGCCGGCGGCCGACGCCGGTCCGAACCGGCTCCCGATGGTGGCGCCACCGGCCGCGCGCTGGCCGAGCGCGAGGTGACCAAGACCCTGGCCGCTACTCAGGCCTCGATGAACTCAATGCTCTCGGGGATCTCGGGCTCACTCGCCACGACGCAGACCCCAGCCACGCCGGCCGCGGTGCGCAGTGAGGCTCCGGGCCGTGGTCGCGCCGCGAACGAAGTTTCCGTCTCGCGCGGTCAGGCGGGCGAATCGTCTGCTCTTTCCGGGGCTCTGGTCTCGGTAGAGACGGTGATTCCGCTGGGCGCCGGTTCTTCCCGCGAAGCGGCGCCGATCACCGGCGGCAGGAGGCGCGGTTCTGCCGCGGGCGGGGAAGGGGGTGCGGTTCCAGGCGTGCTCCGGAGCAATGCGTCCCTACTGGCGGTCGTGAGGCGGAACGCCGCCGGGATTCAATACTGCTACGACAACGAACTCAAACGTCAGCCATCCCTCCGCGGAAAGCTCGGAGTGGCGATCACCGTGTCCGCATCGGGAGCGGTGAGCGCAGTCGAGGTGACCGAGAACACGCTCGGCTCGGCGGCGCTTGCCGCCTGTGTCACCGCGCAGATCCGTTCCTGGCGGTTTCCGGAGATTCCCGACGGAGTGACGCAGTTTCAGGTGCCGTTCGTCTTCACTCCGCCGAAGTAGAGTTTCCCGGCCGAACCTCCTCCCGGGTTTTCCGGGGCCATCCTGTGGCCATCGACCTCGCCGCTCGTGATACTCTTGCCGCATGCGAGTTCTCATCATTGGCGGGAATCGGTTCCTCGGGCTGGAGTTGGCGCTGCGCCTCTCCGCACAGGGTAAGCAGGTCACTTTGCTCAACCGGGGTAACGTGGTCGATCCCCTCGGCGCACGAGTCGAGCGACTGATTGCCGATCGCGGCAGCGACCACTTCGACCAAGTGCTGGAAGGCCGGCAGTTCGACGCGGTGGTCGACTTCGCTCTTTTCGATCGGGAACAGGCGGAGCGTGCGGTGCGCGCCCTGTCGGATCGGGTGGGGCAGTACATCTTCATCTCCACGGGTCAGGTCTATCTGGTCCGGACCGAGTACCACCCGCCGGCCTGCGAATCCGACTATGACGGTCCGATCATCCCGTGCCCCGATCGACCCGGGGACCGCGAGAACTGGACCTACGGCGCAGACAAGCGCGCGGCCGAGGATGTGATCTCCCGGGCGCCGATGCTCGCGACCACCCTCCGGCTGCCGATGGTGCACGGGCTGCGCGACTACCGGGAGAGGATCGCGTCGCTACTCTGGCGCGTGCTCGACGGGGGCCCGGTTCTGGTGGTCGATCCTGAGGCGCAGGTACGGCATGTCTACGGCCCCGCGGTGCTGCGCCAGATCGAACGACTGATCGACCAACCTCCGACGAGCAGCGCGGCTTACAACCTCGCCCAGGAGGAGTCGGTGTCGGTGCGTGAGGTGGTGCGCTTGATCGCGAGCCGGGTCGGATCGAAGTCGCGCGCCGCCGTGGTCGGGCGAGAGGCGATGGAGGAGGAGGGGCTCGATCCGGTGCAGGCCTGCGCGTTCAGTGGTCGCTGGATGTCCTGCCTCGATGCGACGTTGGCGCGGACGACCCTCGGATTCACTCACGAGCCGTTCGAGGTCTATCTCCACGCGCTGATCGATGCCTACCTTTCGCGTTGGAACGGAGAACCAGGCCCGAGCATGGAGCAGCGCGATCGTGAGTTGAGCTTGTGGCGGAAACGCGGGGGAGTGTGAGCGCAGATCTGGATCGATCGGCGGGAGGGGGCCAGCGAATGCTCAGCCTCCCCCTTTTGCGTCGGACCGAAGCAGACCGCAACCATCGTTTTCCCGGAGGTTCGATGCCAATCGGTGTCCCCGTCCCCCTCGCCGCCTGGTCCTGGGCAGGTGCGCGCCTCGCCCGTCCTCTTCTGGCTCTCCTTTCCCCGGCTCTCCTGCTCCTCGCGAGCCGGGCGGCGTGGGGGAGTCCGGACAACTTCGAGAGTCCTCCTGTCCACCCGATCGAGCGATCGCCGGACGGATCCCGGCTGTTCGCGGTCCATACCGCGGATGCGCGGTTGGTCATCTTCGATCTCACCACGGGTGATCCGGTCTGGGAGGATCAGGTTCCGGTCGGGATCGAGCCGGTCACGGTGCGAGCGCGGAGCAACACCGAAGTCTGGGTGGTGAATCACCTGTCCGACAGCATCAGCATCATCGATCTCGGGACGCGAAACGTGGTGCGTACCCTCTTGGTGGGGGATGAGCCGACCGATGTGGTGTTCGCCGGGAATCCGGAGCGCGCCTTCGTCTGCGTGTCGCAGAAAGACCGCATCGAGGTGTTCGATCCAGGCAATCTCGATCTCGCCCCGGTGCTCATTCCGATCGAGGGGCGAAATCCGCGATCGCTGGCCGTCGCGCCCGACGGCAACAGCGTGTACGTGACGGTAATGGACAGCGGAAATCGGACCACGGTCATTCCCTTCGGCACCGTGGCGGCGAACGGCGGGCCTCCCGCTCCGAATCCGCCCATGGACCCAGGGCTTCCCGCTGCCCCGCAGACGGCGCTGATCGTGAGCCACGACGGCGCGCACTGGATCGATGAGGCGGACCGCGACTGGAGCCCGTTGGTACCGTACACCCTTCCGGATCAGGATCTGTTCGAGCTCTCGGCCTCGACTCTAGCGATCACGAGGTCCTGGACCGGAGTCGGCACTTCCCTCTTCAATCTGGCCGTACACCCCATCACGGGCCAGATCTTGATCAGCAACCACGCGGCGCAGAACGCGGTTCGCTTCGAGCCGAATCTGAAGGGCAGGTTTCTCCAGAACCGGGTCACGATCGTCGATCCACTCACCTCGACCGTGACCCCGCTGCACCTCAACGGACACATCGACTACGGCCAGGGAGGATCGCCCGGCGAGCGATCCTTGAGCCTCTCGTTCCCTCTCGACCTTGCGGTTCGGGAGGATGGCAGCGAGTGGTACCTGGCCGCCTTTGGGTCGGGCAAGGTCGCGGTGCTCGACGATCAGGGCGCAGTGGTGCGACGGATTGCGGTTGGACAGGGCCCCGCTGGTCTGGCCCTGGACGAGGCGCGAAGCCGCCTCTACGTGCTCAATCGCTTCTCCAGCAGCATCTCGAGTGTCGATCTCTCCGACGATAGCTCCGTCCAGGTGTCGCTCGGCTTCGATCCGAGCAGTCCCGCCGTGAGGGAGGGGCGCCGCTTCCTCTATGACGGAGAGCTCTCCTCAGCCCACGGCGATCTCTCCTGTGGTTCTTGCCACCTGTTCGGCGGGATGGACAACCTGGCCTGGGACCTCGGAGATCCAACCGGGGACTATCAGCCACCGCCGCAGCCGATCCCCGGGCTGGAGGGATTCCACCCGATGAAGGGGCCGATGGTGACGCAGTCGTTCAAGGCGCTGCGCAACACCGAACCGTTGCACTGGCGTGGCGATCGCCGCGTGTTCCGTGATTTCAACCCGGCTTTCGTCTCGCTCATGGGCCGGGGGGACTCGCTCAGTGCCGCGGAGATCGTGAAGTTTCGGGACTTCGTCTTCACCCTGAGGTACCCGCCGAACCCCAACCGGAATCTCGACGGCTCGCTGCCGAATCCGCCGGCCGGTCCCAACCCCACCCGGGGCGAGCAGGTCTTTCGGCTGGCCAACATCGAAGGGGGAAACGTCACCTGTATCACCTGCCACCAGTTTCCGACCGGTGAGAACGGGATCATCGTGACGGACAATCTGCTCCTTGCCGACCAGGACATGAAGGTGCCGCAGCTGCGCAATCTGTACGAGAAGACCCGCTTCGACAACGAGGCGTCGATGTCGGTTCGGGGATTCGGGTACACCCACGACGGCGCAAGCGACGACCTCTTCAGCTTCCTGCAGTTCCCCGGCTTCGCCTTCGCCGATGACGATCAGCGGCGCGATGTGGCGGCCTTTCTCCTCTGCTTCGATACCGGCACCCACGCCGCGGTCGGGGCGCAGTGGACCATGGACGGCTCGAACGAGACCGCAGGCCTGTCCAGGATCAACACGCTGGTCGGGTTGGCCAACGACGCCAAGGTGGGCCTGATCGCCAAAGGACGCGATCTGCTGGGAGTCGCGCGCGGGTGGACCTATCAGGGGCGGGGCCTGGCTTTCCGACCGACAAAGTGAAGGAAGCCGCGCCCTGGGCGATCTGCTGAACCTGGCGGACTCCGGTCACGAGGTGACCTTTACCGCATTGGTCACGGGGACCGAGACTCGCCTCGGGATCGATCGGGACGGGGACGGGTTTCGCGATCGGGATGAGATCGACGCCGGAGCCGATCCCGGCGATCCGCTGTCGATTCCGACCACCACCGCGATCTCGGGGGCCGACCTCCGGCGCGAGCTCCGCTTCGCGCTCGCCGGAGCGAATCCGACCGTCTTCCACGCTGAGGTCGAATACAGCCTGCCAGAGATGGGGGGACTGCGCGTGACCGCGCACGATGTCCAGGGGCGGCAACTCCGGGTTCTCCACGAGGACAATCAGGCTCCCGCTGGCCCCGGTCGGGTTCGTTGGGATCTGCGTGACTCTCGCGGCGTTCGGGTGGCCGCCGGAGTCTACTTCGTGCGGTTGACCCAGGGTGTGCACACCCGCGCACTTCGCTTGGTGGTGCAGTGAGTCGCCCGGCGATCGACTTCACCGTGGTCGGCTCGGGCGGGCGACCCCTGCGCGCGACTCTCCATCCGGCCCGGATAGAGAGCGCATCCGGGATCGACCGCGTCATACTTCTGTCCCATGGCTGGAAGGGTTTCCGCGCCTGGGGCTTCTGGCCGTTCATCTGCGACGCTCTCGCCGAGGCGGGCCTGCACGCCATCCGGTTCGATTTCTCCCACAACGGAGTCGAGCAGCGTGACTTCGATCGCCTCGACCTCTTCGCGATCGACACCCCTTCCCGGCACCAGGAAGATCTCGGCGCCCTGCTCGACTTCGTCAGCTCTGAGGCTCGGACTGCGGAGCGGGTCGCGGGCGGGGATGCGCCCTGGCCGATCGTCGGGGGGCACTGTCGTATAGGTCTGCTGGGACACAGTCGCGGGGGGGCGGACGCCCTGCTCCGGGCCGCGGGCGATTCGAGGGTGACGGCCGTCGTTACCCTGGCCGGTGTGGCCGATTTCGTGCGCGGGCTCGAGGACGAGGCGACCCTGCGCGAGTTCGGGTACGTGCCGATTAGAAACGCCCGGACCGGGCAGGTCATGCCGGTGACCCGACTCTGGTACGACGATGCTCAGCACCACGACATCCTGGCTGCGGCATCCACCCTCGCACCTCGCCCCCTGCTCGTGATTCACGCCGAAGGAGACCTGGCGGTTCCGGTCGAGGATGCAGACCGCCTGGCCCGAGCGCACGGGGCGGCGACCGTCCTGCGTCTGCCCGGGTCCGGGCACACCTTCGGGATCACGCATCCGTGGGCAGGAACGACGCCCGAGCTCAGCACCACGGTGGAGGCCGCCGCAGCCTTCTTCCAACGCCATCTCTAGCCGGGTTCTTCAACACCCCGCCAGTCCCCCTCTGGCTCCCCCTTCTCTCGCGGGTTAGACTGCCGCGAACGTTCAACCCGGAGCGCCGATGCGGCGACTCACTTCACAGGAGCTACTATGGAGACCCGAATCGAACGCGATTCCATGGGGGAGATGCGTGTCCCGGTCGACGCCCTCTATGGCGCGACCACACAGCGCGCGGTGGAGAACTTCCCGATCAGCGGCAGGCCGCTTCCGCGCGCCTTTCTGCGCGCGCTCGGCCTGATCAAGAAGGCGGCGGCATCGGTCAACCAGGACCTGGGGGCGATCGACGCCACCCTGGCCCAGGCCATTCGCCAGGCGGCAGACGAGGTGGCCGACGGGAAGCTGGACGCTCATTTCCCGATCGACGTCTACCAGACCGGGTCCGGTACCTCGACGAACATGAACGCGAACGAGGTGATCGCCAATCGGGCTTGCCAGCTGCTCGGGGCACCGATCGGCAGCCGCGAGAAGGTGCATCCGAACGACCACGTGAATCGCGGCCAGTCGAGCAATGACGTGATCCCCACCGCGCTCCATGTGGCCTGCGCGGAAGAGGTCCGCATGCGTTTGATTCCCGCCCTGCGGCGGATGCACGAGGCGTTGCGACAGAAGTCGGAGGACTTCGACGACGTCTTGAAGATCGGACGCACCCACCTGCAGGACGCCACGCCCCTCCGGCTTGGGCAAGTGTTTGGCGGTTTCGCCGCCCAGCTCGAGCGCTCGATCGAGCGACTCGAAGCGGTGATGCCGCGCCTCTGCGAGCTGGCGCTCGGGGGCACGGCGGTCGGTACCGGCATCAACTGCCCGGCAGGATTCGCCGCCAAGGTGATCGCCAAGCTGGAGATCGAAACTCACCTTCCGTTCGTCGAAGCGGGCGACCACTTCGAGGCACAAGCGGCACGCGATGCCGCGGTGGAACTCTCCGGGGCACTCAAGTCGGTTGCAGTCTCCCTCTATCACATCGCGAACAACATCCGCTGGCTGGGCTCCGGTCCCCGTTGCGGCATCGCGGAGATCCGGCTGCCCGAGACCCAACCGGGATCCTCGATCATGCCCGGGAAGGTGAACCCGGTCATCCCGGAGGCGATGCTCCAGGTCTCGATGCGGGTGATCGGAAACGACGCCGCCGTGACCATGGCCGGGGTCAGCGGGGTGTTCGAACTCAATGTGACGATCCCGCTCCTCGCCGATGCCCTCCTCGAGTCGATTCATCTGCTGAGCAACGCCAGCCACGTCTTCGTCGAGCGCTGCCTGACCGGGCTGGAGGCCGATCGCGAGCGGTGTGCTGAGCTGATCGAACGATCGCTGATGCTCTGTACCGCGCTTGCCCCGGTGGTCGGATACGACAAAGCGGCCGCGATCGCCAAGCAGGCGCACAAGGAGCGGAAGACGGTCCGCGAGGTTGCCACCGAGCAGGGTGTCCAGAATCTGGACACCCTGCTCGACATCCGTTCGATGACCTGACTCGGACTTCGGAACGAGCAGCCGGGATCACGGCTGGGGCGGCCCCACAGGCTGGGACCGCCCCAAAGCCGAGTGGTTCGTTGAATCGGACGTGACCGTCGTCGGCGCTCGACACTCCATTCCTGGCGGATAACGGCAACGGATCACCAAAGTAACGCTGATCGATCGCCGATAGAGACTACGGCTGCTTCTTCTAACCGGAGTCAGGGGGCGATCGATGAGTGTGCCGACCGTTACGCCGCGAAACGTCGAGCGAGAGTTCGAGATCAAGGATCTCTTCTTTTCCACCACGGACAAGAAGGGGATCATCACCTCGGGGAACTCGGTGTTCTGTCGAGTCGCCGGGTACGAACCACGCCAGATGATCGGCAAGCCCCACAATCTGGTCCGGCATCCCGACATGCCCCGCTGCGTTTTTCAGTTGCTCTGGGACTACATCGCCGAGGGACGGGCCATCGCCGCCTACGTGAAGAACATGGCGATGGATGGAAGCTACTACTGGGTGCTGGCCACGGTCACGCCGGTGGAGAACGGCTACCTTTCGGTGCGACTCAAACCGTCGAGCAGCTACTTCGCCGTGGTCCAGCCCCTCTATGCAGAACTGCGCGAAATCGAACGCGAGGTGGAAGCACGGACCGGGGACCGCAAACAGGCGATTGCCGCTTCCACCCGGCGGCTGCTCGAGGCGTTGGGGCAGCACGGATTCACCGACTACGACAGCTTCATGCGCACTGTGCTTCCGGAGGAGATCGAGAGTCGTGACCGCGTCCGCGCGGGGGGGGCGATCGGATCCGAACCGGTGGTTCGAACCACTGGATCCTCGAGCAGTGCCCGGCTCGCCCGTACCGTCGAATCGGCCGAGGTGATCGGTCGGCAACTCGGACGGGTGTTTGCCAACCTCGGATCGTACCGGTCGCTCAACGAGCAGTTATGGAAGGTGTCGACCTTCCTGCGTGAACTGGCCGAGGATGTCCGCCTCTTCTCGCTCAACGCCGTCGTCTCCGCCGGGCACCTGGAAGCGGCTGGGGTGGCCCTGGGCGAGGTCGCGGTCCTGATGTGCACCCAGTCGGATCAGGTCTCGGGATCGATCGGGGAGCTCAACGACGAGATCGGGCATGCCACGGAGCTGCTCCAGGGGGTGGCATTCCAGACCGCGGTGGCACGGCTCCAGGTCGAGATGACGGTCCAGTTCGCCCGTGAACTGCTCTCCGAAACCGCGTCGAGCGACATCTCCCCCGACGTGCTTTGGCGGAACGTCGGAGCCTTGTCGGTCTGTCTCGATCGAGGACTGGAAGACCTGGCCACACTCCCGCGAAGACTGCAGGGAGTGCTCGAGCGGATCCACCAGGTGCAGGGGGGATTGCGGGTGCTCAATGCCCTGCAGTTCAATGGCCGGGTGGAGTGCGCCCGGCTGCGCGACGCCGATACGTTCAGTGTCCTCTTCGACGAGATCGGAGGTCGTCTCGCCTCCGCCGCCGGGGAAATCAGCGGACTCGAGTACGCCACGCAGGACGTGGCCGAGCGCACCATCGACTCGAGCTTTCTCCGGCAGCACATCGCGAAGATCGAGCGAAACGCGGAGGCCGATCGGAATCCGATCCATCGCGCTGCCTAGTTGCGACTACGGGAGCCGTGGCTCCCAGGCGAAGCGTTCGGCCACCGCGAGGCGCAGGTTGCTCAGGATCGCGCGTTCGGTCGGAGCCGGACTCGGTCCGAACTTCTTCAGACGCGACAGGTAGACGTAGAGAATCCGCAGTCGCATCAGCGAGCCGAGTCCCCTCCACGTCTCCGCCGGAATGGGCCGCGCCTCCTGGTACCCCGCCAGGAACGCCGTGGCAAAGCCCTCGCGTCCAGCGTCCCGCCGAAAGAAGAGCAGCGAGATGGCGATGTCCTGCACGAACCAATGACGGCAGCAGTTTCCGAAATCGAACGCCATGATCCGGTCGGGCGGCGAAAAGCGAAAGTTGAGCGGGGCGAAATCGGCGTGAATCATGCCGTATTCCTGCTCCGTCCGCGGAAGTGGAGCGAGTTCTCGCATGGTGAGGGCCAGCTCGGCGCGTGATACCAGATCGTCCTCGGGAATCAGCGCCTCCGCCTGGCCCAGCAGGCGCTCGTCCTGCCACTCCCAGCGCGGCGCCCCGCGGTACCCGATCGATGCGCGGTGGATCGCGCCGAGTGCGCGTCCCCAGGCCCGGAAGAACCCCGCCTGCCAATGAGGCCCGGTCCAGTCGACCTCTTCCCCGTCGATCCAGCCGAAGAGGCTGGCCGAGACCCCTTCGACCTCCTCGACGAATCGGCCTGCCCTCGAGGCCACCGGTGAAGCCACGGGCAGGGCCTGCGCCACGAGATGCCGGATGAACTCGGTCTCGGCCTCGTTCTCAGGCCCGGTGCGATGCTCCGGGTCGGTCAGCCGGAGGGCGTAACGCTCTCCTCCCGAAACGACATGGTAGACCGAGTTGCCGGAGGTCGCGACGTGAACACACTGATCGACGTGTGTGAGCCAGCGTCTCAGCGCCTCGTTCGCGGTCGGCTCCTCGATGTGACGCATGCTGCTCCCTGCTCGGTCGGTCGCTCTGGAGGTTCGACATCCCCCGCCCCGCCATCTCGGCCTGTTCGAACTTCGGCGCGCGGTGACCGGCCCCACCGGCCTGATCGGCGATGGAGCGAAGGGGACGTGCCGCCTCGTGGTCGCTCCAGCCTAGTGCATCACGTCTTCGCGTTGAAGCCGGCAGGGTCGCCCGGACCCGATGCGGGAGCGAACGGTGCAGACGGGGCGCACGGGGCGCACGGGGCGCACGGGTGCACGGGTGCCCGGATGCCCGGATGCAGGGACGAACGGTGCGCGGCCCGCCTGAACCCCGGGTTTGGCTCCCTTCCCGAATGAGGCACTTTACGCTACTCTCCTCCGCGCGACCTGCCGGATCCGAAGTCCGCCCCCCCGGCATCAAGGAGACCCCATGGCTGACAATGAGCGCGATCTAGTTCCGGCCTCCACCGCGATCGAGGCGCCGCCCGCGTCGCGTCGGAGGGAGGAAATTCCCGCCCGGTTCAAATGGGATACGAGCCGCATCTACTCCGGGTGGGACGCTTGGCGCGCGGATTACCAGCAGGTCGAGGCGCTGATCGAACGCTACGGCGCGATGAAGGGGACCCTGGCCGGCGGAGCCGCGGTTCTTCTCGCGGCGTACCAGCTCGACGACGAGGTTCAGAACCGCCTGGGTCGCCTCTACCGCTTCGCCATGTTGACGCGCGACACCGATTCTCGGAACAACGATGCCGCCTCGCGGGTCCAGGAGGCCCAGAGCCTCTACACCCGACTTCGCTCCGCGACCGCCTGGTTCGAACCGGAGCTTTTGACCCTCCCGCGGGATCTGGTCATGGGCTGGGTGGACGAGACTCCGGCCCTCGCCCCCTACCGCTTCTCGGTCAGCGAGCTCTATCGCTGCCAGGAACATGTGCTGGACGAAGCGCAGGAAAAGTTGCTCTCCTACCTGGGACCGTTCGGCCAGACCCCGGCCACGACCTACCGGGAGCTCTGCACTTCGGACGTGAAGTTCCAGACCATCACGCTGTCCGACGGCTCGAAGACCACGGTCTCCTACTCGCGTTACACCGCGATCCTGCACACCGCTCGGAATCAAGAAGACCGCGCCCGGGCGTTTCGGGCGCTCTACGATGTCTATCTGGCGAACATCAACAGCTACGCCGCCATCTATAGCGGCGTGCTCCAACGCGATTGGTTCCTGGCCCGCGCCCGTCGCCATCCGAGCTGCCTCGCGGCCGCGCTCGATACGCGGGCGGTTCCCGAGAGTGTGTTCAACACCCTGATCTCGACCGTGAGTGGCGGGACGGAGCCGATGCGACGGTATCACCAGCTCCGGCGGCGGTTGCTCAAGCTGGACCGATACTACCTTCATGATGGTCTGGTCCCGGTGGTCGAAGCGCGGAGCGAGTATCCCTACGACGCCATGACCGAACTGGTGATCGAGTCGGTCGCCCCGCTCGGGGCCGAGTACCAAGCGCTGATGCGGGAGCGATTCGCCGGCGGCTGGGTCGATGTGTATGAGAATGAAGGAAAGCGGGCGGGGGCCTATTCCGCCGGCGTCTACGGCGTCGGTCCGTTCGTGCTCATGAACTACAACGACACGTTGAGCGGCGCCTTCACGCTGGCGCACGAGATGGGCCACTCGATGCACACCGTGCTCTCCCACGGCGCCCAGCCCTACGCCACCGCCTTCTACTCCATCTTCGTGGCGGAGGTGGCCTCCACGCTCAACGAGGCTCTGTTCCTCGACACGCTGCTCCAGCGGACGAGCGATCCGCGTGAACGGGCCGCGCTGCTCCAGCATCAGCTCGACGCGATTCTGGGCACCTTCTACACCCAGGTCCTCTTCGCCGACTTCGAGAATCGAGCGCACCAGCTGGTGGAACAGGGGCGCCCGGTCACGGCCGAGGCGCTCTGCCGAATCTACGAAGAGCGTTGGCGGGAGTACTACGGGGACGCCGTGGACTACGACGAGCGCTATCGCGGGACCTGGGCCAGAATCGCCCACTTCTTCGAATCGCCCTACTATGTCTACCAGTACGCGACCTGCTTCGCCTCCTCGGCCAAACTCTATCGAGACCTGACCACCGGCTCGGCAGAACAGCGAGCGGCTGCCACCGATCGGTATCTGGACTTGCTTCGTTCCGGAGGGAGCGATCATCCCATGGACCAGCTCCGCCGGGCCGGGGTGGATCTCTCGGATCCCACGACCGTCCGCTCCGTGGTCGATGACCTGGACCGACTGGTCAACCTCTTCGAAGCGGAAGTGGCGCGCATCTGAGAACCGGGCCGACGGACTGGAGGGCTGGACTGCTGTGAGAGACACCCCGGAAGCAACTCTGGCCCTGCTACGCTTCATCCACGAGTCGCCCACGCCGTTCCACGCCGTGGCCACCACCCTGGCTGCGTTGACCGACGCCGGGTTCGAGCGCCTTCCGGAATCGGAACGCTGGACGCTCGAGCCGGGCGGTCGCTACGCCGTAACCCGGAATGGAACCACGGTGGGAGCGTTCGTGATCGGTTCCGAAAGTCCGGCCGAGGGAGGGTTCCATCTGGTCGGTGCGCACACCGACAGCCCGAACCTCCGGCTCAAGCCGATGCCTGAGCTGAAGCGGTCCGGCTATCATCAGGTGGGGATCGAGGTGTACGGCGGGGTGTTGCTCGCCAGCTGGACCGATCGTGATCTCGGACTGGCCGGGCGCGTCGTTCTGGGGCGCGGCGCACTGGCGCGCGGGACGCTGGGGCGTGGGATCCTGGGCGGCGGGGAGACGGTTGCGGGCGCCGAGGGGCTGGAGTCGCGACTGGTTCGGTTTGATCGGCCGCTGGCGCGGGTTCCCCAGCTCGCCATCCACCTGAACCGTGAGGTCAACGAGAAGGGGCTGTTGCTCAATCGCGAGACGCAGATGACCCCGGTGCTTGGCCTGATCGCGACCGATGGTCGTGGCCTGATCGACTGGTTGGCCGCCGAACTGGATGTTTCTCCCCAGGAGATCCTCGGGCACGAGTTGATGTTCCACGACGTCACCCCGCCCACCGTGGCCGGGATGCACGGCGACTTCATCCACGCTCCGCGGCTCGACAACCTGGCAAGTTGCCATGCCGGGCTCAGTGCCCTGCTCGCCGCGATCGATCGGCCGTCGTCCGCGACCCGGGGTATCGTGCTCTACGACAATGAGGAGATCGGTTCCGCCACTTCCCAGGGGGCGGCGGGCCCATTTCTGGACGACCTGCTGGAGCGGATCTTGGTCGGTCTGGGGGGGGACGCGGAGGCAACCCGGCGCGCGCGGGCGCGCAGCTTTTTCATCTCGGCCGACATGGCCCACGCCGTCCATCCGAACTTCGCGGAGTTGCACGCCTCCGGGCACGAGCCCCGGCTCAACGGCGGACCGGTCATCAAGATCAACGCCAACGCGCGCTATGCCACGGACGCGGAGTCGGCCGCCACCTTCGCCCGCCTGGCCCAGTCGGTCGAAGTTCCGGTGCAGCGCTTCGCGATTCGCGCCGATCTTCCCTGTGGAAGCACGATTGGTCCCCTGGTTGCGACCCGCCTGGGTCTGAAGACGGTCGATGTCGGCAACCCGATGCTGTCGATGCACTCCTGCCGGGAGATGGCCGGCTCCCAGGATCACGGGATGATGATCCGGGTGCTCACCCGATTCTTCGAGCAGGAGCGACCGCTCGTCGCCTGACCCCGGTAGCGTGGTCTCGGCCGCTGGATCTGGGTCACTTGATCTGGGTCACTTGACCTGGGTCACTTGACCTGGGTCACCTGATCTGGGTCGCTCGATCCCGGTCGCGTGGATTTGGGCTTCTCACCTGTCCCCATGACGGAGAGATCCGATGCCACTTCGGAAGCAGCACCTCGCACCGCGCATGTTCTCCTGGTGGTGGAGCCACCGCATGTCCGGGATGACGTCCGGGGCCACCGACGGGATCACGATCCGGATAGCCCCCCCGATCGCGCCTGCGCTTGCCTTCCTCTGCACGATCTGGTTTTCGGATCTCTTCGCGCCGGCCCCAGCGCTGGGCGCTTCTGAGCATCCGTCGAACGTGATCCAGATCCGGGTGGGTGATCCGCCGGTCTTGGCCGCGGATACCCGGGCGGACCGCCTCCAGCACGACGATTCGCTGCTGGTGCGACGCTCTTGCCGCACCATGGGCACGACCGCGACCGTGACCCTGGTTCGCCCCAGTCCCGCCAGCCAGGACCATTCGGTCGGTGGGTCGGTCGCGGACTCGCTCTTCCTGCTGGCACGCCGGGAGTTCCTCCGCGTCGACTCCCTGATGAGCAACTGGACCGAGACGAGCGAGGTGGCGCGGATCAATCGCGAGCTGGGGGAGGCTCCCTTGGAGATCCACCCGGAGGTCGCGGCGGTGGTTGCCGTTGGGCTTCAGGTGGGGGAGGAGAGCCATGGCGCCTTCGATCTCACGGTGGAGCCGCTGGTTCGCCTCTGGGGGTTTCTCGGGGGCACGCCCGCTCTCCCCGCGCACCGCGACATCCGGGCGACGCTTCGACTGGTCGACTACCGCCGCCTGCGGCTCGCGGACGGCATGATCTCCGTTCGACGCCGGAGCGATCCGTCGTTCGAGCGGCTCGGTGTCCCGCGGGACCGCCCTCGGATCGACCTCGGCGGGATCGCCAAGGGGTATGGTGTCGACAACGCCTCCCGCGTACTGCGCTCCGCGGGAGTCCAGGACGCGCTGATCGATCTCTCGGGCAACATGGTGGCACTCGGGCGTCCCCCCGGGCGCGATGCCTGGCTGATCGGAGTACGAGATCCGCGGGATCGCATGGTCAGCCTGGGGGAGATACAGCTCCGTGACCGGGCAATCTCGACCTCCGGTCAGTACGAGCAGTTCGTGGCCGCAAACGGGACCACCTACGGCCACATTCTCGATCCGCGCACCGGCTGGCCGGTTTCCGGCGTTCTCGGTACAACGGTCATCGCGCCCGACGCGATCACCGCCGACGCCTGGTCGACGGCCTTCCTGGTCCTCGGCCCGCGTGAGGCTCGTCGGCTGGCCAAGGAACGGTCCGACCTCGACCTGATTCTGGTCGTGCCTGCAGCGGCGCAGGGTCGTCTGGAACCGGTGACCAGTGGCGCGGCAGAGTCCGCGGCCGAACCAGATGGTGGCGACGGTACCGAGGTGGCTGAGAACGCGGGGCCGATCGGATATGGCTCAGGTGCACGGAGTCCCAGCGCCCCCGACACGGTGTGGGTGGAGAGCTCTCTTCGATCGCTCTTCCAACTCCGTCCGGACGGAGTTCTCATTCTCCGAGAGTTCTGATTCGGCAACCACTTACGCCGTCGCGCCCGGCGCCCCTATCACGCGGTACTCGCGTTCCGCTCGCGCACGCGAAGCAACGCCCGCTTCGGTCGCAGTGCCGTCCCGGAACGGGGCACCGGCATGAAAAAAAGTAACGACGGGTAGCTTTTCCCGTATCCAACCGGACATGTCCGGGTTTCCTTTGCGAGGGGCGCGAATCATAACGCGCTGAATTGCAATGAATTGCGGAATCCTCTAGTTCCCTTCGCCCCGTGGCACGCCCGTTGCTCCGTTAGTCATCAAGCAGGGCTTTGTAAGGAGGAACGATGTCAGTCAGGAACTCCAAGACACTCATTGCGGCGGCGGCGCTGTCCCTGGGGCTGAGCGTGTCGATTGGGATGAGTGGGTGCGCGACCAAGGGATTCGTTCGCGGCGAGCTGTCGTCGCTGCGTCGCGACATGGAGTCTGGACAGGATGCGCTTCGGACCGAGATGAGCGAGATGCGGAACTCGGTCGACCAGGCCCTGGCCCGCGCCGAAGCTGCGAATGGTCTGGCGGGTGATGCCCGCGACCTCGCGCTCGGGAAGGTCGGGTATCGCGAGGTGGGCCGCTACACGGTCCAGTTCGACTACAACCATGATGAGTTTGATGGGGCCGGGGAGTTGACGCTCGAAGAGGTCGCCTCCCGCCTGGAGTCCCATCCGGAGTACGTCGTCGACGTCTACGGCTTCACCGACAGCCAGGGATCCACCAAGTACAACTATGAGCTTGGACGTCGTCGCGCGGAGGCAGTGGTGCGGAGCTTGGCCGAACGCGTGCCCGGTTCGTTGCACCGCTACGCCGCGGTCAGTTATGGCGAGTCTTCGCCCGCTGGTGGCGCGGACCGGGAAGAGTCTTCGCGGCGTCGCGTGGAAATCAGCCTGGTCGAACGCGTCAGCACGGCGCACGACGATACGATCAGCCAGTCAAACTAGTTCGCCTGAGCGAACCGGAGGGTCGGGCCGTCGGCGGGACCGACGGACGATCCGATGACCGGCACGGGTAGGAGTTGTTGTTCGAGGGCGGGTGTGACGGGATCCAAGAGCGCCCGCGGTGGACCGGACCTTGCGAGCTTGGCAACGGGCTACGGATCCCGTCCACATCCGCTCTCGAACAACGACTCGTTCCTCGGATCGGTGCCCTGACGGGGCGCCCATTCACTTCCCCAAGCGCGCCGCACGCGCGGGCCATGACAGGGAATGTTCGAAACCACGTTCGGACCGGCCTCCAATGCTCACCTCCATGAACGCAGCGACGTGGGGTCGGTCCTGAACCTGGAATGTCGGCGCGGCCACGCCGGCGTTCCAACCGCGGGAGACCGCGGAAAAAGCGAGTTCAGAGTCTGAGTTCGCTAGCCCGGTTCGCCGGGCGAGATTAGACTCCCTCCCTGGAAGGCGGGATCCCGAAGCCCCGCCCGTTCCTTTCTTGGGGGGAGTCTTCTCTTTTGTCCGAGTTTCGCCAGAACAGCGTGACGAAGGAGTGGGTGATCATCGCGCCGGAGCGCGCGAAGCGCCCCGACCAGTGGAAGCACGAGCGTCCCGCCCGTGATCCGCTCCCGCCGTACCGCGATGGCTGTCCCTTCTGCCCCGGTCACGAGGAGATGACTCCTCCCGCGACGTACTCTGTGCAGACGGACGATGCCTGGAGCCTTCGCGTGGTGCCGAACAAGTTTGCTGCGCTCGCGCCGACCCGCACTCCAACCCGGCACGCCGAAGGGCCGTTCCTGCAGGCCGATGGCTTCGGAATCGCCGAGGTCGTGATCGAGTCCCCCCGCCACGACGAGTCGCTCTCGACCCTTCCGGTCGAGACGATCGAACAGGTGTTGCGCGCATTCAAGCTCCGACATGTCGCCATGGCCGCAGATCCCCGCATCTCGCTCGTGACGATTTTCCGGAATCACGGCCCCTTGGCCGGCACCTCTCTGGAACACCCGCATTCCCAGATCATCGCCACGCCGATCGTTCCTCCTCATGTCCGCGATCCCTGGCGCGAAGCGCAGGAGCACTACGACACCTTCGGCACCTGCGCCTACTGCGAGTTGCTGCGCGCCGAGATCAAGCAAGAAGCGCGGGTGATCGGGGAAACCGACCACTTCGTCGCATTTTGCCCCTGGTCGTCGAAGACCCCCTTCGAGGTGAGGGTGTTTCCTCGACGCCATCACGCCTCGTACACCTGGTCGCACGATTCGGAACTGTACGACCTTGCGTACCTGCTGAAGGACGCGCTCGAGCGCCTGCGCGTCGGGCTGGGCAACCCCGACTACAACCTGCTCATCCGCTCGGCCGCCTCCGGAGACGAAGATGCCCGGCACCTCCACTGGTACCTGGTAATCGTGCCCAAGCTGTCCACCACCGCCGGATTCGAGATGGGAACCGGGATCTATATCAACCCCACGGCTCCTGAGGTCGCGGCGGAGTTCCTTCGCAAGGTCAACCTGAGCGAGGCGTAGATTCCGAACAGGCCCCGAGTCACACCTCCCCTCGTCGCCTCACCTCGGCTCCTCTCACCTCGTCGCCTCGCCTCGTCTCCCCTCTCCTCGTCGCCTCGCCTCGGCGCGCCACGCTCCCGCCGCCTGATGTATCAACGCGCCTTCGTTCCCGACTGCTCCAACGTCCAACCGGGCCAACCCCGACACGATCCCGGAGAGCCGCACAACGATTTCGCAGGAGGGACCTTGTACTTCGGGAGAAACGTGCTCGCCACCCGCCGTACCACACGTGCCGTTGCCGTCGCCTTCGCTAGTATCGCCTTGATGACCGCCGTCGCCTTCGCCCTCCTAGGGGCCCCGGTTACGGCCTCGCCCGCACACGCGGGCCAACCCGCGCTCGAAGCCCGCGCCGAGGTGGCGTCCCAGCTCGTGCGTGCGACCCCGTCCTCCCAGCTCTCCGGCCGCGGTGGGCGACGCGAGGCGACGTACCTGGCCCCGGCAGAGCTCCAGGCGCGGCGAGAGCGGCTTCTGGACGGTGCGAACGGCTCCAGGTCCGTGGCCGGACGTGGATCCGCGTTCCGTGCCGCCAGCAGCGCGGCCAGCAGCGCCGCCAGCAGCGCGGCCAGCAGCGCCGGCGCGGGCGCCGGCCCCGGCCCGGCGGAGTATCGCTTCAACGATACCGTCGACTCACTGCTCGCCTGTCTCCTCGGTCCCGACGTCAACGTCATCACGGCCAACCTGATCTCCCGCGAGAACTCCGCCGGAGTCTTCAGCGGTGCGCTGAATGTCCTCGGGTTCGATTCCGGGATCATTCTGAGCAGTGGGGACATCGCCGGTCTTGCCGGACCGAACCAGTCGGACTCGTTCACCACGGACAACAATCGGGATGGCGATCTGGATCTCGATGCTCTGATTCCGGGGTACGAGACCTTCGACGCCACCGTTCTGGAGTTCGACTTCGAGTGCACCACTGCGCAGGAGATCTCGTTCCAGTATGTGTTCGCGTCCGAGGAGTACAACGAGTACGTCGACTCTCCGTTCAACGACGTCTTCGGCTTCTTCCTGAACGGTGTCAACATCGCCACCGTCCCGCTCGGCTGCAGCGATGCCGGAATTCCGGTGGCGATCAACAACCTCAACTGCGGAAATCCGTACGCGGGCAGCGGTCCCAACTGCGACTGCTACCGGAATAACGACCTCGACGATGGCGGTGGCGCGATCGACACGGAGATGGACGGCTTGACGCAGGTCTTCTTCGCCACGGGGACCATCCAACCGGGCTTGAATCACCTGAAGATCGCCATCGCCGACGCCGGGGACCACATTCTCGATTCGAACGTCATGATTCGCTGCCAGAGCTTTGTCTGTGGCGGTCCGGCAGCCACCGGCGCCTGCTGTCTCCCGGGTAATCTCTGCGTGACCCTGGCGGAAGACGACTGCCTGGAGAATCTTGGCGACTGGAAGGGGGCGCTGGTTCCCTGCTCTCCCGATCCGTGTCACGAGCTCCGCGGGGCCTGCTGCTTCCCGGATCGGAACTGCCAGATCGAGGATCAGAATGGCTGTGCGCAGCGCGGTGGCACCTACCAGGGCGACTTGACGGTCTGTGATCCCGATCCCTGCCCGATCTCGAGCGGTGTCGAACCGAACGGGAGCGGGTTCCATCCCTTGGAGGTCGGTCAGATTCAGCCGATGCCGACCGACGGACCATTCGGGCTCACCTGGGAGCAGCCGATCGAGGCACGCGTGCGACTGACGGTGTGGGATGCCGTCGGACGCATGCACGGCGTGCTCTTCGACCGCGTGCAACCAGCCGGCCAGGCCAGGCACAGCTTCGATCTGCGCTCCAACTCCGGGACGGCGCTCCCTTCGGGGGTCTACTGGATCCGGGTGGAATCCGGCGGCGTGGGGGTGACCCGAAAGGTCGTGCTCGCGAACTGACCAGGCGCCGTCCTTCCGGATAGAGGCGGCTCGACACAGGGGAGACCCGGCACGGAATCAGCCGGTACCCGAAGCACCATGGGGCGAGCCCGTAGAACGGGCCCGCCCCATCTTCGTTCCACCTTCCGGAACCCCCTGGCGCCGGACATAGGTCCCGCCGTCGTTACCGCTCGGACCGGCGATCCCGGCGGTCAGCGGCCGTGGTGGTTCCGCCCCTGTCCCCGGCCCCGGGTTCAGCGCTCCAGACTCGTCTGCGGTCCGAGGTCACCGGACTCGGTCAGGCTGACCCCGGTGATCAACGGGCTCTGGCCACGATCGGCGAGCCGAAACGCCACCGACTGCGCCGCATCTCCGGGGAGGAGCGTTACCGAGGCGACCCGTTCCGACCCGAGGTAGGCATCCAGATGCGAGCCGTTCGCCCGCACTTCGACCCGATGCCTGCCCGTGAGGGATCCACGGGGGAGGATTGAAGTCGACTCGAGTTCCTCCGCGCTCAGCACGACGGTGTCTCCGCCATGCGCCCCCAGCTCCAAGGACCAGAGTTCTTTGCCGCGTGCATCGAATCCGATCAACGCGACGTCGGATGCGTCGCTCTTCTCATTGAGCAGATCGAACCCCAGATTCCAACTTCTAGGTAGCGGATGGGGTATGCGCATGCTGGCTTCCCCGACCTCGGTGCCAACGGTCAGCCACTGATCGGCTCCGCGCGCGACGACCACCAGTTCCCCCTCCAGGGCGGCCCAGTGCGACGGGACCTGACCGAGAGGGTCATGCGAGAGATCATCCGTGAAGATCGGCCGGTCCAGGCGGGGAGCGGCAGCCGGCGAGGTTTCGAGCGGGCGGGCCGCGAGGAGTTGGTTCGGCTGTCCCGCGACCGAGTGGGTGGCGAGCAGCAGGGCGGCGGTGAGAGCGAGCGGATAGGTACGCATCTTCGGACTCCTTGCTTCTGGCGGTTAGCTTCTGGGTTTGCTGATTGCGAATTCAGAACCACGGAGTTCGGGTCGGCCGGTGCGTCACAAGGAATCTTCGCCCGCCCATCGATTTGGGCCGCGATCGCCACCGCGTCATGCGGTCTCGACGGCCCCCGGGAGGGCGGGAGGGCCCGCTTCCGTGCCTCAACTTCGTCCCGGACAAACCCTTGACGGGTTTTCGAGGCGAAACTAGCCTCCGGTGGCGTAGCGCGGGCGCTGGCCCCCAGACGCGTACCCCTCCGCCGGATGGCACACGCTCGCGGCAAGTTCGCGGGCAACGCGGCCGGCCGATGGACGTATCGACTGGTCGTGAGGACAATCTCGCGACGGCTGTTTCGCGACGGCTGTCTCGCGACGGCCATCTCGCGAAGGCAGTCTCGTGACGGCCACTTCGGGTGGACCACGCGCGTGAGCCCCGCCTCACAACGGCCGTCTCGAAGTGACCGCGTCGCCAGACTCGTCACTGGAAGCCCGGCGTCGCAACGGCTGAACACGCGGGGCGCATCCGATCAGTCGGAGTGCCCCATTGCCGCCCATCCCGGCAGGAAGGACCCTGAAGTACCATGGGACCCAATCGTACCGGTTCCGAATCGCATGCGGAGTTTCGGGCCGCCAACCCCGCCTGCATCGGTTCTCCTGCGCCCGACCCGTCCTCCGCCGAGGCCGCGGGCGGACCGTCCGCACCCCGTCCCGACCTTTTCGACAAGTGCCGCGGCTTCACTCGAGCGAAGGAGGCGCAGGCCGCGGGCCTCTACCCGTACTTCATTCCCATCTCCGGCTCGGAGGGGACAGAGGTTCGGATCGAGGGGGAGCGCAAGATCATGCTCGGGTCGAACAACTACCTCGGACTCACCCATGATCCGCGGGTCCTGGACGCGGCGGAGGGTGCGGCTCGAACCTATGGGAGCGGCTGCACCGGCAGCCGGTTCCTCAACGGCACCCTCGATCTGCACGAGAAGCTCGAACGAGAGTTGGCCGAGTATGTCGGCAAGGAAGCGGCCCTGGTCTTTTCCACCGGATTCCAGACCAATCTGGGCATCATCGCCACGCTGGCTGGGCGCGACGATGCGGTGATCCTGGACAAGCTCGACCATGCCTGCATCATCGATGGGGCGATCCTCTCGCAGGCCAACGTCTATCGCTTCAATCACAACGACGTGGCGCACCTGGAAAACGTGATGCAGCGGGTCGAACGGGAACTGCCCCGCGCGGGCAAGCTGGTGGTGGTCGACGGCATTTTCTCCATGGAAGGGGACATCGCCGATCTGCCCCGGATCATCCCGGTAGTGCGGAAGTACGGGGCGCGGATCCTGGTCGATGAGGCCCATTCGGTGGGTGTGATGGGACCTGGGGGCTCGGGTGTGCACGAACACTTCGGGCTGAGCGACGACTGCGACCTCCTGATGGGGACCTTCAGCAAGTCGTTTGCCTCGATTGGCGGTTTCGCCGCCAGCACCGAAAACACGATCCACTATCTGAAGCACCACGCGCGCTCACTGATCTTCAGCGCCTCGATGCCTCCCTATGCGGTCGCAACCGTGCGCGAGGCGCTCCGCATCGCCCGGGCGGAGCCCGAGCGCCGCGATCGTCTCTGGGCGAATCAGCGACGGCTCAAGGACGGTCTCGAGGCGCTCGGCTTCAACCTGGGTACGACCACGACCCCGGTGGTTCCGGTCATCGTGGGCGAGACGCAGAAGACCTTCGTCTTCTGGAAGACGTTGTTCGAAATGGGGGTGTTCACCAACCCGGTGATCCCGCCCGCCGTCCCGGAGCACACTTCCCGGATTCGGACCAGCCTGATGGCGACCCACACCGGCGAATTGATCGACGAAGCGCTCGAGATCTTCCAGCGGGCAGGCAAGAAGGTCGGACTGATCTAGGCCCGGCCGCGGAACCCGGCCGCCGAGCGGAGCCGAATGGAGCCGAGAGGAGTCGAGTGGCGCCGAGAGGAGCCGAGAGGAGCGGAGTGCCCCTACCCGAGATCGCGGTCGAGGTGGCGCAGGACCCGGCGGTCCTGCGCGAGTTCATCCGATTGCCCTGGCGGATCTACCGCGGGGATCCGTACTGGGTCCCGCCGCTCCTCATCGACGTGGAGAAGCTGCTCGATCGGAAGAGGCACCCCTTTCACCGCCACGCAGAGGTCGAGTACTTCGTGGCCCGGCGCGCCGCCACTGCGCGGGCGAACCAGGTCCCGGGGTCCCACTCGGAGGGGCGTCCGGGAGAGGTGATCGGCCGCATTGCCGCCATCGTGAACCACGAGCACAACCGGGTCCACCAGGAGCAGACCGGGTTCTTCGGGTTCTTCGAGTCGATCGACGACCACCGGGTCACCGCCGCGCTGCTCAATGCCGCGGCGTCTTGGCTGCGGGAGCGCGGGATGGAGCGGATGCGGGGGCCGGCCAACTTCTCGAGCAACGAGGAGTGGGGGCTGCTGATCGACGGCTTCGACTCGAGCCCGATGGTGATGATGACCTACAACCCGCGTTACTACGCCGATCACCTCGAGCGGTGCGGGCTCGCCAAGGCGAAAGATGTCGTCGCCTACTCCCTCGGGGTCGCGAATCTGCCCGAGCGGCTGATGGCCACGTTGCGCCGTATCCACCTGCAGTCGAAGGTCACGGTGCGCAAGCTGAACATGAAGCGATTCGACGCCGAGGTCGGAATCGTGCGGACGCTCTACAACCAGGCCTGGGAGCGGAACTGGGGATTCGTGCCGATGACCGAGGCGGAGATCGATCACATGGCGCGGGAACTGAAGCCGGTCGTCGACCCCGATCTGGTGCTCTTCGCCGAGGTGGAGGGGAAGCCGATCGGGTTTGCCCTTGCATTGCCGAATGCCTACCAGGCGCTCAGGAAGGCAAACGGACGCCTGCTGCCGTTTGGCCTGATTCGCATCCTCCTCGAATCGAGGCGGATTCGGCATCTCCGTGTTCTGACTCTGGGAGTGCTGCCCCAGTACCGAAACCTCGGCGCGGACGCGCTCCTGTACCTGGGGCTCTGCGACTCGGCCGCGGCCAAGGGATACGTCGGATCCGAGCTTTCCTGGATCCTGGAGGACAATCTCCTGATGCGCCGGGCCATCGAGCGATTCGGCGCCCGCGTCTACAAGAGCTACCGCCTCTACGAACGCCCCCTGGCAAGGCACTGAGGGATTGGTCGCCAAGAATCGGGCGCTAAAGATCGGGTTGAGGTGCGGACGAGGATTCGCCACACTGCCCCGCACGTCCGGCCCGAACCGGCCACCTAGACCCAAACCTCGCGAGCTCATGAAACGAGAAACGCTCAGCCCCTCAGCGGGAAGTACACAGGAAAGCCTGTTCGGATCGAGTGACCTCTACCTGGTGACCGGGGCGAGCGGTTTCGTCGGTTCGCACCTGGTCGAGCACCTGGTCAAGCGGGGGTATCGACTTCGCCTTCTGGTGCGGCCGAGCAGCCGGCTTCACTGGCTGGACGGGGTGCGCAAGGGAAACTCGGTGCAGCTCGCCGCCGGGGATGTGACCGACAAGGGATCGTGCGCCGGCGCCTGCTCCGGGGTGCGTGGTGTGTTTCATGTCGGCGGGCTGATTCGCGCCGGAAGTTCGCGCGAGTACCAGGCCGCGAACGCGCAGGGTACGCGAAACCTGGCCGAGGCGCTGGCCGAGCGCGGCCTGCGGGGCGGCTTCTTCGTCTACTGCTCGAGTCTCGCGGCCGGCGGCCCTGGCTTCGCCGTCGAGCACGACCCCAATCCGGTGCGCAGCGAGTCCGATCCCTCCACGCCGATCTCGCCCTACGGGCAGAGCAAGCTGGATGGGGAGATGGCGCTCCGAGAGGTGGCGGATGCCCACGGCACGTTTCGCCACGTGGTGCTGCGCCCTCCCGCGGTCTACGGCCCGCGCGATGCCGGGATCCTCCCGCTCTGGAAACTCCTGCGCCAGGGGATCATGCCGGTGCCGGGAAAGCCTGGCGCCCGTCTGAGCATGGTGTTCATCGATGATCTCGTCTCCGCGCTGGTGCGCGTCGCCGAAGGAGGGGTGCGGGGTACCTACTACGTCGACGACGGCGAGGTCCACACCTGGGAGAAGATCGGGCTGCTTGCCGGGCAAATCATGTCGGTCGATCCCCGCATGGTCAAGGTCCCAGGATGGCTGGGGATGAGCCTGGCGCTCGGGGCGGAGTTCTGGGGGGCGCTCTCCCGGCAGGCTCCGCTCCTCAGTCGGGAGAAACTGCGGGAGCTTCGGCAGGACCACTGGGTCTGTTCGAGCGAGAAGGCTCGCGGCGCCTGGGGTTACACACCCCGGGTTCGCATCGAGGAGGGGTTGCGCGAGACGCTCGAGTGGTACCGCGCCAACCAATGGCTCTAGGAACGGCACTCCCGGCCCGGACGGACCTCGGTCGTTCCGGCAAACGGCCGCGCTACCACCCGCTCGATCAGATCACCCTGGCTTACGTCACGGCTTCGATCGTGATCCTCCTGATCGGCGGTGCGCGGATCCCGCACCAGTCGACGGAGCTTCTGCTCCACGGGCTGCTCCTGCTCGCACTCGGCCTCATCGGGTGGTTGCCCTCCCCGCGCCACCCGCTGCTCAGGTTCCTCCGCGAAGCCTACCCGCTGCTTCTCCTTGGCTGGTTCTATCGGGAGACTGCGATTCTCTCGCGCGCCTGGGGTGACCAGTATCATGACCCGATGATCCTGGATTGGGATCACGCCCTCTTCGGAGGACACCCGCACGTTTGGCTGCACCATGTCTTTCCTGCGGCCTGGCTCTCGGAGCTGTTGCACGCGTGCTATCTCCTCTACATCCTGATGGTCCCAGGGCTCACCCTCACCCTGTACTTCGGCGGGCGGCTGCAGGCGTTTCGCGTCACCGCGACCACGATCGTCTTCACCTTTCTGGTCTGCTATCTCGGCTTCGTGCTCCTCCCGGTGAAGGGGCCCTGGTACACCTTCGCTCATCCGGAGGTGCGGAGCTTCGGGATCTTCCCTCCGCTGGTCTGGGGGATGCTCGAGCGCGGCGCGGCCGTTGGGGCAGCGTTTCCCAGCTCCCATGTCGCCGCGTCGACCGCCGTGGCGATGATGGCGCGACGTGCTGGATCCCCGCTGGCTTGGGTGATGATCTCCCTCGCGGTCGGGATCTTCTTCGCCACGGTCTACGGGGGATTCCACTATGGCGTCGATGCGGTCGCCGGTCTGGTTGCCGGTCTGACCCTCGGTGCTCTGGGGCCACGGGTTCACCTCGCGCTGAGTCGCGACGGCGGCCCGGACTCGGCCTGAGCGAACCTTCGCGAGCGTCGCTGGGTCGAGCCTACCGGTGGAGGATGCGCAGAACCGGGGGCAGGATCACCACCGCCATGAGCCCCAGGGTGGCGGCGCCGAAGGGAAGGTAGGCTCCGAGGTCGCGGGTGAGGATCCCGAGCACCAGACCGGCCATCGCGCAGGCCTCGGCTCCCGCCAGCGCGACGATCACGTCGCGCTGAGCCCCCGCCGCCTGATCGCCCGAGGCTGCGTCCGACACCAACCGGTCGACGGCGGGGGAGACGCGCAGGCGCGTCCACATGGCCGAGAACAGTGCCGCGACCAGCCCCAGGGTTCCGAACATCCAGGTCAACGCCCCGGTCTCGCCGATCCGTGCCGTCCCGGAGTTGCTGCCGGACCCGCCCGATCCGAGGATCAGGTACAGCACCGCGCCGTAGAAGATCGGCGCGGTGCCGAAGCCAAACATCAGGATTGGGAGGACCCGTTGCAGCGCGGCGCGGCTGGGCGGAGCGGGGAGCACCCTACCCCTCCCGCCGCGCCAATCGGAGCAGCTTCTCCTTCAAACGCCGGTAGTTGTCTGCATTGGCGAGATCGTGGTCGGTCAGATTGTAACGGCCGAGGAAGCGGTTCTGGTCGTCGAGGATCACCACGTCGCGGTAGACCGGATTCCAGCGCGAGGTCCAAACGCGCTGCTCCGGAGTGTCCTGCAGCCACGGTAGCGAACCCAAGTCGTCGATGGTCGCATTCCCTGACTCGTAGTCCCCGCTTTCGTTCACCCCAAAAACCTCGATCGGGAGGTCGTTTTCGTCCAGCGCCGCGGTGAGTTCAGGCTGCATCGTGTTCAGGAAGCCAAACTGGCTTCGGCAGTAGCTTCAGGTCGCGTGCCCGAAGTACCAGGCGGTCAGCTTCTGCTGCTTGTTTCGAGGGGAGATGAGCAGGTTGTGGCTGGGCGACGCGGTGTTCACGTCCGGCAGGCTGAAGTCGGCCGCGAGGTCGATCAAAGTGATCGTGATCGTGCTCGGCTCGCCGATCTTGGCCCCGTTGGTTGTCGACTCGATCGTCGCGGTGAAGGTCTCGTCTGCCTCGACCGTGCTGTCCGGGACGGCGGAGACAAAGGCGGTGTCGGACTCGTCACTCACTCCCATCGCCACTTTGCGGGTGCCGCCCGGGAAGGCCGAGAAGTCGACCGTATCCAGCGCGGTCCCTTCGACAAGTCGGAGTAGGACATCAGTGGTGTCGGCCAGGTCGCCGTCCCGATCGAGCACGAGGCGGACCGTCCGGGTCATCTCTGAGATCGTGGTCCGGTCGGTTCGGAAGTGCACGCCGTTGTCGCCGGGCGGCGGGGGGTTTTGTGTGGCGTCATCGCTCGAGCACCCCGCCCAGAGCAGGCCCACCAGGGCGGCACCGCAAAGAATGGCGCCAGGCCAGCTGGTTTCGGGCCGGCTGGCGACGCGCAGAGATCGGAACATGGTCGATCCTTTCTTCCCGGCGGGCAAAGTTGAATTCACGCGTCACAGCGTAACGTACCACGCGTCCAGGTCGCCACCCAGAGGCGGATCCAGACGATCAATGAGCGGGCTTCTTCCTCGTTTCGGCCCGGATGTTCAGGATCTCGACCAGGAGCGCAAACCCCATCGCGAAATAGATATAGCCGTGTTCGACGTGCTGTCCGAACGACTCCGCGGTGAGCATCACGCCGATCAGGAGGAGGAAGGAGAGAGCCAGCATCTTGAGGGTCGGGTGCTTCTCGATGAACCGGGTGACCGGACCGGCGAAGATCATCATCACCCCGACGGCCGCCACCACGGCTGCGATCATCACCCCGATGTGCCGGGCCATCCCGACCGCGGTGATGACCGAGTCGAGCGAGAAGACCAGGTCGAGCAGGGCGATCTGGACCAGCACCGAGGCGAAGGTGGCGGCGCCTCCCTTCTTCCCGTCCGGCCCGTGCTCCCCCTCCATCTTGTGATGGATCTCATAGGTCGACTTCGCGATGAGGAAGAGCCCCCCCAGCCCGAGGATCAGGTCCCGCCCGGAGAATCCATGACCGGCCAGGGCGAAGAGCGGTTCGGTCAGGCCGACCAGCCACTTGATCGAGAGCAGGAGGAGGATGCGCATTCCCATGGCCAGCATCAGGCCGATCTGCCGCGCGCGCGCCTGCAGTTCCTTCGGGAGTCGACCGGTCAGGATCGCCAGGAACACGATGTTGTCGATGCCCAGGACGATTTCGAGGCTGGTCAGGGTGAAGAAGGCGATCAGATTCTCGACGGTAAAGAGCTCGTGCATTTCGTGTGGGCTCCAGCGGTTATCTCGAAGATCGACGGAGCCGGGAGGATAATCGGCGGGGAGGTCTTGCGAAAGTCCGATCTCCTCGCCAAGATGTCGTCACCCCCCGCAGGACTCTGACGGCTTCCGAAGCCAAAGTGATAGTGAACGAAACTCGACTGGCCTGGTGCCAGCAGGGGAGAGGCGCGATGGGAGAGAGCGGGCGTGTGTTGCTGGCGGACGACGAGGAGATGTTCCTCCTTGCGACCGCGGACCTGCTGCGGCGTTCCGGGTACACCTGCGAGACGGTCAGTTCGGCCGAGGCCGCCCAACGGCTGTTGAGCGAGCACGACTACGACCTGGTGGTGGCCGACATCCAGATGCCGGGCAACGCCAACCTGGAGCTGATCCGCGAGATTGCCGAAATGCCCCGGCCGGTTCCGGTGGTGCTCGTCACCGGCTATCCCTCACTTCACACCGCGGTGGAGGCGCTCGAACTCCCGGTCATCGGATACCTATTGAAGCCGCTGGAACTGGACGACCTTTACTATCAGGTTCAGCGTGGAGTGGTCCGGGGCAGGTTGCAGCGCGTGCTGCGGCGGGCGCAGGAGCGCAATCGCCGCGAGCTCGATTCCCTCGGTGGGGCGGAATTGCAGCTGCGGAACCACGATGATGCGGTTCGGCGGGACAGCCTTGACGCTTACCTCACCTCGACCTTCCGCGGGGTCCTCGGGGCGCTCGCGGATCTCAACTCGGTGCTGGACGTGGCGCTCACCAGCCGTCGTGAACAGTCGATCTGTGGCGCGCGCCACTGCACTCGCTACGAACGGATGCGGGAGCTGGTGAACGAGGTGCTGCGCCTCCTGCAGCGCCTCCCTTCCCCGGAGGCGGAGGAGGAGATCGCGGTGCTGACGAACAAGATCCGCAGCTACCTGGCGGTCGACGGCGCCGACCACGCAGCGCACTAGCAGTGTGCTGAAAAACCGCTCTGCTGCGGCGAACGATCCTCTCGCTACGGCGGGCGGGCTCGTCGCTGCGCTGCTCAACGTAGTACTGTGACTACGCTTGCGCTGCTCGCTCCTCGCGCGCCCGCCTCGCTTCGGTCTCGCTCACCTCGCGACGAGCGGTTTTTCAGCACCCTGCTAGCCGGGCGCTAGGATCCGTCGAGCCCCAGGAGCGGGGTGCCGGCGATCGGCAGGCTGGTCCACAGCCGCGGCAGGTTCACCGTGGCGCAGGTGCCACCTCCGGGAGCGGGGTCGAGCGACAATGTGCCGTCCATCGCGTCCACCAGGCTGCGCGAAATCGAGAGGCCCAGCCCCATGCCGCGCGCTTCGCGACGGTGCTTCGAGGTGAAGAACGGTTCGAACACCTTCGAGCGGAACTCCTCGGGGATCCCGGGGCCGTGGTCTCGGATGATCAGAACGACCCGTTCCCCCGCTGAAATCAGCCGGATCTCGATTTCGCCCCCTTCGGGAGACGCGTCGATCGCGTTCCGAAGCAGGTTGACCAGGATGCGTCGTGTCCATCCTTCGTCGAGGTGCACGATTTCGGGTGAGCCGGCGTTTGGGAGGCTCCACACGATCTGTTTCCGGCTCCCATCAGCCTCGAGCAGCTGCACCGAATCATGGACAGAGTGCACCAGGTCGAACTCGCGGTCCGCTTCCGGGCAAGGTTGGTACAATCCGTGCATCTCACGCACGATGTCGGCCACGCGACGAATCTCCGCTTCGATCCTCCCGACGTAGTGCGAGTACTGGTGGTCCTTCGGCACCAGGTCCTTCACCAGTTCGAAGGCGTTCTTGATCCCGGCCAGTGGATTGTTGATCTCGTGCGCCACGCCGGCGGCGAGGCGCGCGGTGGCAGCCAGTTTCTCGCTCTCCTGGAGCCGGCGTTCCACCCGACGACGTTCCTCGATCTCGCAGCGCAACTCCTCGTTGGCCCGGGAGAGTTCCGCGGTGCGTTCTTGAACCCGGCGCTCCAGCTCCTCGCGATTCTGCTCCAAACGCGCTTGGAGCTCCCGCCGGTCGGTGATGTCCTCCACGGTGGTGATGGCGAACTCGGGACGACCCGACTCGTCCCGCACCAAGGACGCCCGGATCATGCACCAGACCGGGGTTCCATCCTTCCGGACGTAGCGCTTCTCGGCGGCGAAGGTCGCGATCTCTCCGGCCATCATCTGGTCCCGGGCCTCGAGGCTCATCTGCAAGTCATCTTCGTGGGTCAGCTCCCCGAAGGTCATGCCGCACAGTTCCTGACGGGTGTAGCCGAGAATCTCCGCCACGCGCTGGTTCGCCCGACGGATCTGCCCCACGACGTTGGTTTCCATCAGCCCGATCGCCATCTGGTCGAAGATGGAGCGGAAGTGTCGTTCGTTCCGAGCCAGGGCCTGCTCCGCCATCACCCGCGCGGTGGCATCGCGCGCGAAGGCGATGATCTTGGTCACCTGGTTCCGGGCGTCCCGTAGGTAGCTGTAGGAGGTATCCAGCCAGACCGTCGACCCGTCGCGACGCCGGACCTCGAGGGTTCGGTTCGTCCCGGCGACGTCGATCTGGGCCGCCTCGTCGCGACGCTCCCGGGCTTCGGACATGTCGGCGGCACTGCGGTCAGAGAGGAAGAGATACGAGTCCTGACCGATCATCTGCTCCGGCTCGTAACCCAGGATGCTCCGAATCGAGGGACTGATGTACTCGAACCTTCCGTCTCCCCCCATCACGGCCACGATGTCGCCGCTCGTTTCGGTGAACAGGCGATGCAGCTCGCGGCCCACGAACGATTCTGCCTCGACCTGCTTCGTTCGGCTGATGTCCACGATCGTGCCGACGACCCGTCGCGGAACACCATTCTCACAAAGCTTACGCCCGCGTTCGCTCACCCAGATTCCAGTTCCGTTGAGGTGCAGCGCCCGGTACTCGGACTCGAAGATCTCCTCCTCGGACTCCAGGAACCGCGCGAGCTCCCCGGCCATGCGCTGCCGGTCGTCCGGGTGGACCAGTTCCAGCCACTCACTCTTGGTGTGGCGTCCGTCCCTCGGAGGAGTGCGTCCGAGCATCTTCCACCAGTAGGTCGAGGTGTACCCCTCGTCGCGTGGCACGTCGTAGTGCCAGATGGAGAGAAACCCATGTTCCAGCGCGGTCTCCCAGCCACCCGCTTGCTCGAGGCCCTGTTGCATTCGATCCTCCCCGTGGTTGAGCGCGGCTCAGCGTACCGGGAGACGCCGGGGGACGCCAGCCCTTCGCCGGGGAGGAGTGAGCCGCGACCGCCGCTGCTCGCCAGGCCACGCCGCGACTCGCGCCACCGACGGCTTCGCGGCGGCGGTGGTTGCGGCCATCGCGGCGGGGCTTCTACACTGCGCCCCGGATCTTCGGGGGGGGGGGAACCGACCAACCAAGGAGTGGAGATGTATCGGAGCTGGTGCGCCGCTGTTCTATTCACTGCCTCGTTGTCGTTCGCCGCGGAGCCGCCAGTCGGGTACTACCGCTATCCGGCGGTCTGGGGGGAGACGGTGGTGTTCACCGCCGAAGGAGATCTCTGGCGGGTAGGGATCGAGGGGGGCGCGGCCCAGCGACTCACCTCTCATCCTGCACGGGAAACGAAAGCGGCGATCTCGCCCGATGGGACGCAGATTGCGTTCATCGGGGAGTACGAGGGACCGGCCGAGCTCTATCTGATGCCGGTCGCGGGCGGCTTGCCCCGGCGACTGACCTACGAGGGCGGCCGCGCCGGGGTGGCCGGTTGGACCCCTGAAGGCAGCATTCTCTACGCGGCGTCGCGCTATTCCACCCTGCCGGATCAGCAGCTCATCCGCATCGACCCGGTCACCCTGGCCCGCACACCGGTGCCTCTGAGCCAGGCGAGTGAGGGCTGCTATGACGCGGAGGGAAACCTCTTCTTCACCCGGCTCCCCTGGCCGGGCAGCTACACGAAGCGGTACCGCGGCGGCAGCGCGCAGCAGATCTGGCGCTTCGACCCCGGCGCGACCGAAGCCCGGCTGCTGACCGGAGACTACCCCGGGACGAGCCGCTGGCCGATGTGCTGGCAAGATCGGGTCTACTTCGTCTCGGATCGCGACGGGTGGCTCAACCTCTGGTCGATGGACGCTTCGGGTGGAGATTGCCGTCAACTGACGCGCCATGCCGGCTGGGATGTGCGCTTTCCTGCCCTTTCGTCCGGTCGAATCGTCTATCAGCTGGGGGCCGACCTCTGGCGGTGCGACCTCACTACCGGGCGATCGGAGAAGATCGAGATCACGCTCCCCTCGGATTTCGATCAAAGACGTGAACACTGGATCGAGAAGCCGCTCGACTATCTGAGCGCTGCCCATCTCTCCCCGAAGGGGGATCGTGTCGCCGTCACCGCGCGCGGCCGGGTGTTCGTGCTTCCGACCGAGGACGGTCGATCGATCGAGGTGACCCGCCACTCCGGCGTGCGCTACCGGGAAGCCCGCTTCTGGCCGCACGACGGAAAACTGTCGCTTCTCTCGGATGAGAGCGGGGAAGTGGAAGTGTGGTGCGCCTCGGCCGACGGCCTGGGGCCGCTGGAACAGCTCACCCGGGACGGGCAGGCGCTGCGCTTCGACGCCGTGCCCTCGCCGGATGGGGAGTGGGTCGCCTATGCGGACAAGAACCAGGAACTCTGGGTGTATAACCTGAAGCGGAAGAAGGCGACTCGCATCGATGCATCGAGATGGGAGAACCACGCCGCACTGACCTGGTCCCCGGACAGCCGCTGGCTAGCGTTCGTCAACTATGCCGACAACCTGTTCGCCCGGATCTTCGTTTGCGAATTATCGACCTTCACGGTGCGGCCGGTGACCAGCGATCGCTGGAACAGCCATGGACCCGCCTGGAGCCCGGATGGAGATTGGCTCTATTTCCTCTCGGACCGCGACCTGAGCAGCGTGGTGGGGAGTCCCTGGGGACAGCGCCACCCGGAACCGTTCCTCGATCGATCGGTCGGGATCTATGCCCTGGCCCTCGAGGCGGGCCTGCGTTCTCCGTTCAGGCCGGCGGATGAACTCTCGGACGGCGCTACATCCGGGACTGCGGCGACGGACGCCGCTGGGGAAGGGAAGCCCTCCAGGGGTGAGAAGGACCGTGACGCGGAAAAGAACGGCAAGGGCGCCGATGCCGCCCCGCAGGTGTCGATCGCCTGGGAAGGCCTCGAAACCCGCCTGAGCAAGGTCCCGGTCGAACCGGGGAACTACTATGGCCTCGAGGTGAACGCCACCCGACTCGTCTTCCTCTCGCGGGAGGCGGGCGCGGAGTCGTCCGAGCTGGTCGCGGTCGACATCGGCAACGACCTGGAGGCGGGGGTTCTGCCGATCCACACGATCACCGACGGCGTCTCCGGCTTCGAACTTTCGGCGGACGGCGCCAAGCTGCTCCTGCGCAAACCGGAGGGGCTTTTCGTCACCGACGCTTCGGCGGAGGAGGGGGCCGATCTCTCGGAAGCACAGCTCGATCTCTCCGCCTGGCGCTTCTCCCTCGATCCGATGGAGGAGTGGCACCAGATGTTCGATGAGGCCTGGCGACTCGAACGTGACTATTTCTACGATCGGAACATGCACGGGGTCGACTGGCCGGCGGTCCGAGAGAAGTACCGCCCGCTCGTCTCACGAGTAACCAGTCGTGAGGAGCTGGCGGACATCTTCGGCGAGATGATCGGCGAACTCTCCGCCCTCCATATGTACGTCTACGGCGGGGAGTTTCGGCGGGGGCGGGATGACGTCGATCCGGCGTCGCTCGGCGCGGTGCTTCGGGCCGATGACGCCGCCGGCGGCTGGGTGATCGACCGCATTTACCGCAGCGATCCCGACGAGCCGGAGACGCTGGCCCCGCTCGCCCGACCGGAAGTGTCGGCGCGGGTCGGTGAGGTGATCGAGGCGATCAACGGTGTGACCCTGGGGGAGGAGCGCGTCGCCGCCGCACTACTGCGCGCTCAGGCCGGCCGACAGGTGCGGCTGCGGATTCGGGGGGAATCGGGTGCGCGCGACGCGATCGTGACCCCGATCTCGTCCGCGCAGGAATATGAACTGCGCTACGACGACTGGGAGTACAGCCGACGACTTGCGGTGGAACAGGCCGGAGGGGGGGAGATCGGCTACGTCCACCTTCGGGCGATGGGACCAGACGACTATGCCCAGTGGGCTCGTGACTTCTATCCGGTAGCCAACCGCAAAGGGGTGATCGTCGATGTGCGCCACAACGACGGGGGCAGCATCGATAGCTGGATCCTGAATCGCCTGATCCGGTCGGCCTGGATGTGGTGGCAGCCGCGCGTGGGTCATCCCTATCCGAACATGCAGGGTGCGTTTATCGGGCACCTGGTGGTGATCTGTGACGAGGGCACGGTCTCGGACGGCGAGGCGTTCGCCGAGGGTTTCCGTCGTCTGGGGCTCGGAAAGGTGATCGGCACCCGCACGGTGGGAGGGGAGATCTGGCTCACCTCGACCAACACCCTGGTCGACGGCGGCATCGCGACTGCGGCCGAGTTCGGGGTCTACGGCCCGGAGGGGAAGTGGCTGATCGAGGGGCACGGCGTCGATCCGGACATCGTGGTCGACAACCTGCCCCATGCGACCTACCAGGGGGCCGACGCCCAGCTCGAGGCCGCGATTCGACACCTGAAGGAGCGAATCGCGGCCGAACCGGTGTTCGTACCTCCGCCTCCGGCGTTTCCGGACAAGTCGCTTCGTTAGCGGAGGGGATCGATCAGGTCTCGATCGGATCGTCGAGCCGGAGGGTCAATCCGATCCGCCGACGAGGGAGGTCGATCTCCAGCACCTTCACTTGTACGATCTGGCCCACCTTCACCACCTCGCGCGGGTCGCGCACGAAGCGGCGTGAAAGGCGGGAGACGTGGGCCAGTCCGTCCTGATGGACTCCGACGTCGATGAAGGCGCCGAAGTT
This sequence comes from Candidatus Eiseniibacteriota bacterium, assembly GCA_016712505.1. GTDB lineage: Bacteria > Eisenbacteria > RBG-16-71-46 > CAIMUX01 > CAIMUX01 > JADJQY01. Next base: position 990,929 of record JADJQY010000001.1, read on the forward strand.
CGCCACATTGGTGACCACCCCCTCGAGTTGCATCCCGGGCAGCAGGTCCTCGATCGTCTCCACCCCGTCTCGAAACGCGGCGGTCTGGAACGTCGGCCGGGGATCGCGCCCCGGCTTCTCCAGCTCAGCCAGGATGTCGCGAATGGTCGGGAGTCCGAACCGTTCATCACGGAACTCATCCGGCCGCAGAGTGCGCACGAAGGCGCCATCGCCGATCAACGCCGTGACCGGCCGATTCGAGCGGGCGACGATCTTCTCCACCACGGGATAAGCCTCGGGGTGCACCGCGGAGGCGTCGAGCGGGTTCTCTCCGCCCTGAATGCGGAGGAAGCCGGCGGCTTGCTCGAACGCCTTCGGTCCGACGCGCGAGACCTTGAGCAACTCCCGTCGATCCCGAAACGGGCCATGCTGATCGCGATGCTCGACGATCCTCTGGGCCAGTGAGCTGTTCAGACCGGAGACCCGAGCGAGGAGCGGCGCGGAGGCCAGGTTCAGCTCGACGCCTACGCCGTTCACGCAATCCTCCACCACCGCGTCGAGTGCCCGGGCGAGCTGGGTCTGCTCCACGTCGTGCTGATACTGGCCAACACCGATCGACTTGGGATCGATCTTGACCAGTTCCGCCAGCGGATCCTGAAGCCGCCGAGCGATCGAGACCGCGCCGCGCAGCGAGACATCCAGGTCCGGAAACTCGCGAGCCGCGAGCTCCGACGCGGAGTAGACCGAAGCGCCCGCTTCGGAGACCACGACCCGAGCGAGGTTCAGTTCCGGGTGGCGCCGGATCAGCTCGGTGGCCAGGCGCTCCGTCTCGCGCGAGGCGGTCCCGTTTCCGATGCTGATCAACCGCACGTCGTGTCGCCGGGCCATGGCCTCGAGCGTCGCCAGGGATCGTTCCCAATCGTTGCGCGGAACGTGGGGGTAGATGGTGCCGGTCTCAAGCAGCTTTCCGGTGGTATCGACCACCGCCACCTTCACTCCGGTGCGGAGGCCGGGGTCGAGTCCCATCGTGACCTTTCCCCCCGCCGGGGCGGCGAGCAGGAGATCACGCAGGTTCTTTCCGAAGACACGAATCGCCTCTTCCTCCGCCGCTTCGCGCAATTGGGTGAAGAGCGCCACCTCGAGATGGATGGCGAGTTTCAGCTTCCAGGTCGCGCGCACCGATTCGCGGAGCCAGGAATCCGCGGCCCGCCCGTGCGGCTCGATCTTCCAGAACTGAGCCACCCGCGTCGCTCCCGGAGAGAGCGGTGCGGCTTGGCCGGGTGTGGGGGAAGGAGTCTCGTGCCCCTCGTCCGGCTCCTCGAGCGCGACGAAGATCGCGGCCGCTTCCCGTGCGCGGAAGAGCGCCAGCGCTCGGTGCGAGGGCATCCGGTGGATCGGCTCCGCATACTCGAAGTAGTCCGAGAACTTGATCGCCGCGTCATCCGCCTTGGGGTTCTTCCGGGCTCGGAGGAGGCCGGTCTCCCACAGCCAGGTGCGCAGAGACCCGAGCAGCGCGGCTTCCTCGCTCCAGATCTCCATCAAGATCTGCCGCGCTCCGTCCAGCGCGGCGCGGGCGTCCGGCACGCCGCGCTCCGAGTCGACGAAACGGGCGGCGGCCGCTTCGGGGTCGGTCGTGGGGTCATCCCAGAGCGCGCGGGCCAGCGGCTCGAGCCCCGCCTCACGGGCGATCTGCGCCTTCGTCCTTCGCTTCGGGCGATAGGGGAGATAGATGTCCTCCAGGTCGGTCTTGTTTGCGCAGGCGCGGATGGCCGCCTCCAGCTCCGGGGTCAGTTTGCCCTGCTCCCCGATCGAGCTCAGGATCGCCGCACGTCGTTCTTCCAGCTCGCGGAGATAGCGCAGCCGTTCCTCCAGCAATCTGAGTTGGGTGTCGTCGAGGCCGCCCGTCGCTTCCTTGCGGTAGCGGGCGATGAACGGCACGGTGGCTCCCTCATCGAGCAGCCGTACCGCGGCGTCGACCTGCTCCGGGCGCGCCACCAGTTCGCGGGCCAGGGTCTGCGTGATCTCGAGCATGCGGGGCATTTCTCCCAGGTCTGAGATTGGGTCTTCGATCCTCCAAAGGGCGCGCAGACTAGCAGATTTGTTCCGGGTACGGCACCGCTGCTACACTGAAGCGCGCCATTCGAGAATCGTTCGCTACATCGTGGCCTTGCCGGGAGTCGTTCATGGCATCACGCACCCCCCTTCGATCCGCCGGGATTGGCCGTTGTCTGCCGGTCGCGGGCGTCCTCCTCTCCTTGGCGGTTGCCCGGGCCGCTGCGCAGGAGGTCAATCCTCAGAACTTCGAGAGCGCCCCGGTACATCCGGTCGAGCTGTCGGCGGACCGGACCCGGTTGTTCGTCGCCCACACCGCGGATCATCGGCTGGTGGTCTTCGACCTGACGGGCGACGCGGCTCCCATCCGGGTCGCGGAGGTCCAGGTGGGGCTCGAGCCGGTCACGGTGCGGGCACTCTCGGGCGAGCAGGTGTGGGTCGTCAATCGTGTATCGGACAGCATCAGCCTGGTCGACCTGCACCGAGGAACGGTGACCCGCACGCTCCGGACGGGGGACGGTCCCAACGATGTCGTATTCGCCCACGGCAAGGCATTCGTCTCGATCGAGGGGGAAGACTGCCTCGAGGTTTTCGACCTCGCTGATCTCGATGCCTCGCCGGTGCGAGTGATGCTCAATCACTCCCGGCCCAGGTCGCTCGCGCTCGCTCCCGATCAACAGTCCCTCTATGTCGCCGGCCTCGACAGCCAGAACCGTACGACCATCGTTCCCGATCTCGTCGTACAGGACAACGGCGGCTTGCCCCCGGCCGATCCGCCGATGCTCCCCGATCTGCCGAGTCCCCCGGCGGTGGGCCTCATCGTCCGTCACGATGGCGAGCATTGGCGGGATGAGATAGCACGCGTCTGGGATGACTTCCTGCCCTACCAGCTCTACGACCAGGATGTGATCGAAGTGTCGACCACCGGGCTCGCGGTCCTGGGGGCGTACTCGGATGTCGGGACCAATCTGTTCAACCTCGCCGTCGCCCCGAGCGGGCGGATCTACTGCACCAACTTCGAAGCGCAGAACCACCGCCGGTTCGAACCGAATCTCTCGGGTAGCTTCAGCCGCAACAACCTGACCATCATCGACCCGGCGCTCGATCCGGCATCGGTACGCCCGGTGCAGCGGCATCTGAACGAGCACATCGATTATGGCCGGCCCACGGGAAGCCCGGGTGAACGAGCGATGAGCTTGGCCCAGCCGCTGGATATCGTGGTTTCCGCCGACGGCTCGAGGCTCTACGTCGCCGCGTTCGGCTCGCGTAAGGTTGCCGAGCTCGATCCGACCGGAACGGTGCTGCGTCGCTTCCAGGTCGGTGACGGACCGGCGGGCCTGGCGCTCGATTCGGCTCGGAACCGACTCTATGTGATGAACCGCTTCTCGAGTTCACTCTCGGTGGTCGCACTCGATCCGGGCACGGTCGTCGACCTCTCGCTGGGATACGACCCCACGCCGGAGACCATCCGTGAGGGTCGCCGTTTCCTCTACGACGGCGAAGTCTCGTCAGCGCACGGCGACCTCTCCTGCGGCACCTGTCACCTGTTCGGTGACGTCGACGGCCTGAGCTGGGATCTGGGCAATCCGCAGGGAAAGATGGCCCCTCCGCCGAACTTCTTCGGGCTCCACCCCGCACACCCGATGAAGGGGCCGATGGTGACGCAGAGTCTGCGCGCCCTCCCCGGGACCGGCCGACTCCACTGGCGGGGTGATCGCGTCGACTTCCTCGCCTTCAATGCCGCCTTCGTCGGTCTGATGGGGCGAGAGACGCAGCTCGATCCGTTCGAGATGGAGCTGTTCCAGGAGTTCATCTTCGACACGCGCTACCCGCCGAGCCCCAATCGCGAGCTGGACGGTTCCTTGCCGCTCCATCCGGTGGCCGGAGGCGATCCACGCAACGGCTACACCGTCTTCTTGCGCCCCCTGGTCGATGACTTCGCCGCTTGCGGCGATTGCCACACCGAGCCGACCGGCACGCTCACCCTCGTCTTCGGCGCGCGCGAGATCCGCGAGGAGCAGGACTTCAAGGTGCCCCACCTGCGCAATCAGTACACCAAGGTCGGGTTCACCCGCGATGAGCCGCGAAGAAAGCGTGGGTTCGGCTACCAACATGACGGCAGCCTCGAAGACGTGGTTCGCTTCCTCGAGTCGCCCCGTTTCGTGTTCCAGAATGATCAGGAGCGCTACGATCTGCAGGCGTTCCTTTTCTGCTTCGACACCGGCACACCGGCGGCGGTCGGCCATCAGATCACCTTCGGTGGGACCGCTCCGCTCGACGCCGACGCCCGCCTCTCCGTTCTGCTCGACCTGGCGAGTGGGGACCAGATCGGACTCGTGGCCAAGGGCATCGACACCTCGGGAGATCTCCGCGGCTGGTCCTACGATGGCATCGCGTTCCTCCCGGACCGCGCCGGTGACCCACCGCTCAGTCCCGCGGAACTCCGCGCAATCGCAGCGCCGTTGCGCGAGCTGACCTTCACCGGCGTGCTCGAGGGGACCGAGCGGCGGCTCGGAATCGATCGTGACCTCGATGGCACTCTCGACCGGGACGAGATCGATGCCGGCTCCGACCCGGGAGACCCGCGATCAACTCCGATCGCGGCGGACGTGACCACGCCGCTCCTTCAGGTCGTGTTCGACGCCGTCTCGCCGAACCCGGTCGTGGGCTCGGAGGCGCGGCTACGCTTCGTCCTCTCGGAGATCGGCCCGGCTCGTTTGGTGGTCTTCGACGCCCAGGGTCGACGTGTTCGAACCCTGTTCGACCGCGCGCATCAATCCTCCGGGGCGGAGGTCGCCGTCTGGGATGTGAGCAATGATGCCGGCCGGCGAGTTTCCGACGGGGTCTACTTCGTTCGCCTGGAGACGCCGAGCGGATCAGCGTCTCGCCGCGTGGTCGTGCGCTGACCGGATTCGCTCCCCGACCGCCGCAGCGAGCGGATCGTTCACCGCAGCAGAGCGGTCATTCAGCGCCCTGCTGGTGTTGTCATCCCGGACGTGGCTCTGCTAGCGTTGTTGCACCTTGCAATCCGAATTCGAGCCCAATCTTCCCCCGACCACCGGCACCGGGGAATCGAGCAGCGACCCGTTCGGGGAGACCCGCCCTCGGGAGTCGAACCAGTCGCTGGTTCTCCTCTGCCTCCAGGGGGATGCCAGCGCCTGGCGGCGTCTGGTCGAGCGCTACGGCACCCTGGTTTACAGCACCGCCCTGCAGGTCGGACTTCCCGCCGAGGACGCCAGGGACGTCTTCCAGGAAGTCTGGATCGAGCTGCACCGCTCCCTCCCGCGGATCGAGAATCCAGAGGCTCTGGCGAAGTGGTTGATGGTGGCCACGCGGCGCCTCTGCTACAAGGTGGCCGCTCGGGGGCGACGGATGTTGCCCGAGATCTCTCCGGAGCTGGCCGATGCCGGACCTCTTCCGGATGATCTGTATCACGCCACGGAGTCGCGCCTCATTCTGGAGGAGGCGATGAGCCGCTTGGACGAAACCTGCGCCCGGCTCCTCCAGGTGCTCTTCTTCGAACTCGATCGCCCCTCCTACGACGAGATCGCGGCCCGGATGGGTTGGAGAATCGGCTCGGTGGGTCCGATTCGCGGCCGGTGCCTGGATCGCCTGCGACGCCTGCTGGAGGAATCGAATGGGTGATGCACGCGACGACTTCCTGGGTCCGATTCGCCGACACGTCGACGCCGCCAGGGGGCTGTCCACCTGGGTCTCCCCGCCGTCGGACCTGGTCCGAGAGACGGAGAGCGCCCGGTCGGTGGTCGTGATTCCTCCGCATCGCGACGATCGCCGCGTCCTGCACCTCGACACCGACGGCTCCGACCTTCGGGGCGCGGCCGCCGCCTCCCGCGCCGAGGCCGATGCCGGGACCACGCTTGGTGGCCGGATGATCGCCGGCGAATTCGAGCTCGGTGAGCTCGGCCTGATCGTCGTTACCGACCCGGGTGATCGACGGTGGCGCTTCGAAGGCACGGTCTGGCTCGACTCCCCCACGATCCAGCCGATCCGCATCTTCCTGCTCCACCTGGACCATGTGCTCTTTGGCTGTACCGTGGTCAGCGGAGAACGGTTCGAGTTCGAGGAGTACGCCCCCGCCGGCTGGATCGTGGAGATCTACTTCCCCGGCGATGAGGTTCTCCGCATTCCCGATCCCAACCAATGACCGAGGATCGCCCGGGCGGGCTGGAACTGCTGCTCTCCCTCCCGGCAACGACGCGACTCCTGACCGATTGGCTGGGCGCTTCCACCAATCCGCCGACCACTGCAGCCGCCGCTTCCTCTCCGGAAACAGAGTCGGCCCGCGCGTTTTCCGCCATCTATCAGTGCCTGCTTCAGGCGCTGCAACGCGATCCCGCGCAGGCACTCGCCGCGGTGCGGCATTTGACGAGTGCCCGCCTGCGACTCTCGAAGCAGGAGCGCGCCTTCCTTCTGCGCATCGGCGGGCACGCCCAGCGTGGTGTCGGGCGCGCCGGGGACGCCTGCGTCTCCTACGCGCGCGCCTCGAAGCTCCTGCGGACGATCAGGAATCGCGGGGAGGAGGGGAAGACCACGATCGGTTGGGTCTTCGCGCTCGGACTCGCCGGCCGACCAGCGGAGGCGCTTCGGGTCGCGCGCCGCGGACGCACACTCATTCCTTCGTCCGATCCGCTATCGCGCGCCAGGCTGGAGTCGAACCTGGGCACTGCCTGGCACCTGGCCGGGCGCTTCGAGCGTGCCGCCGATCGCTATCAGGCGGCTCACGAAGTGTTCCGCCGCGCCCAATCCGGAATCGATGCCGCCACGACCGCGCTGAACCTCGGCCTCTTGCGGATGATGCTCGGCGAGGTGGACCGAGCGCGGGACTGGTTCGAGCGCGCCCTGACCGTGTTCACCGACCGGCCTGAGGAATTGCTGCGGCTCTACGCGGAAACCCTGCTCACCATGCTCGACCTGCGCGAGGGGGAGTGGCGGCAGAGCATGCGCTCGATCGACACCTTGCGGCGTCGTTTCCGGGAGCGAGGCGACCGCAGGGCCGAGGCCTGGCTCCACCGCGAGTTGGCGCTGTTCTTCTCCTCGCTCGGGGCGATCGAGCTTGCCGGACCCGAGGCGAGTTCCGCCTACGAAACCTTCCGCGAGCTCGGGCTCGAGACCGATGCGGCGCATGCCGCGGGCATAGGAGGCCGACTGCTCTCGTCGTCAGGAAACGCGCAGGCGGCCTATTTCCTCCTCGATCAAGCGCGTCGCCACTGGATCGTGAGCAAGAATGATTGGGCGCTGCGGCGCACCGACCTGGAGCTCGCTCGTCAGTTGATCGACGCGGAGCAACCCGCCCGCGCCATGCCGATCCTGCGCCGTTCGACCGCGTTTCTCCAGCGTCGGGACCGGTTCGGCGATGGTGCCCTTGCCCGTTCCTTGAGCGCGAGGGGGTACCTGGCGTTGGGCCAACCCCGGCGCGCACTGCGCGCCGCGGAGCGTGCCTTCCATGACTCTCGTTGTCACCCCGCTTGGGTCGAGCGGCCCATGACCGCACTGGTCGCCGCGCGGGCCAGTGCGGCGATCCGCGATCACGCAGCCGCCCGGCGATGGCTTCGCCGAGCGGTCCGGACTCTGGAGGAGATGCTCTCCCGCTTCGGACCCAGGTACCTGCGTGTCATGGTGGGGGACGCTCGGGAGCGCATCTACAGCGAAGCGATCGATCTGGTCCTCGGCTTGCGAGGCGAGGAAGATCTCTCCTTGGCGCTGGACCTGCTCTCCCGCGGTCGCATGCCGATTCTGCTCGAGGACCTCGCCTCCCCGGCTTCGGCCGGACTCGATCGTCAGACCCGTGCGGCGCTGGTCCGTTTGCGGGACGAGTGGCATTCAGGTGCGTCCGCGATCGAGGTCGAGGGGACGCGGACGCGCGAACTCCGTCGGCAGCTGGCCCGACTCGAGCGGCGGCTAGCCGGGCGACCGAGAGCTCAGACGAGGAACGGGCGAACCTTGCGCGCCAGGACCCCAGAACAGTGGAAGCGCGGGCTGGGGGACCGCGATCTCGTGCTCTTTGATCGGGGGCAGGAGTGGCGGGCGTTCGTCGTTCGCGCCGGTGGTGATCTCGGCGTGATTTCCCTCCCGGACGCCGACGCCGCGCTCCAGGCGAGCTGGCGCACTTTCCGACTCACGGTGGAGACCGCGACCCACCTGTCGCCCGGGCGCCGGGAGCGGTTCCTGTCCCGCACCCTCTCGGACAGCTTGAGTCAACTCGACCGTCTCCGGCTGGCGTTCCTGGCACCGCTCGGAATCGAGGGGAGGAACGCACTGTTCGTCCCGCATCGCGACCTGCACAGTCTGCCGCTGGAGTCGCTCGCCGCCCCTGGGTCCAGCCTGACCCGCCTGCTGCACCCGTCCCTGCTTCGCCCCGAGCCGCGACTTTCGTCCCGGCGAGCGCTGCTCCTGCATGGAGCGGGGGAGGGGGCCGCGATGGAGGTCGCCGAGGTCGCGACCCTGCTCCGCGCTGCGGGATTCCAGGTCAGCACCGCCGACCGCCGTGCGGCGCTGGAGGGTCAGCGCGAGAGCCTGGGACTGCTCCACGTTGCGGCCCACGGCCGGTACCATGCCGACCGACCGATCTTGACCGGGCTGGAGTTGAAGGACGGCTGGCTGGGATTCGAGCAGCTACGCCGATCGGTCCTGCGCCACGCGATGGTTCACTTTTCGAGCTGTCAAAGCGGGTTGGCGGCGCGGACTCCGGGATCGGACATCGAAGGCTGGATCACCGCCGCCACTGCCGCTGGGGTGTGTAACATGGCGCTGACCGCGTGGCGGGTGGACGACGAGTCATCCCTCTTGTTTTCCCGAGCGTTCTAGACCGCACTTGCCGGTGAGGACCGCGTCCGCCCGGCGGCAGCCCGCGCCCGCGCCGAGCTCCAGGCCGCCCGGCCGCACCCGTTTCACTGGGCTTCGTATATGATTGTGGCCTGAGTCGGGGCGATGGTATCAACCGGCGCCTTCGACGCCCTTGCTCGTAGAGGCCTTCCCGCTTCGGAACTTCCTGGAATCGGTCATCCATCGGAAAGGGAGTCAAACAGATGAAGCCCAGCAACTTCGAGAGTCGGTGCGAGCGTTCGGATCAGGGAATGCGCCTGGATCACGGCGTATGTCCGAAGCAGGGTATCGATCTCAATCACCAGGCACGCGGCGGGAAGCGGCCCGTCCCTCGCTCCGCCGGCCAGCCACTCGTCCGCCCCTGCGCGACGCTGCTCACCTTGGCGCTCTTCGGCACCAGCCTCTTTGCGTGCGGTGAGGGCAGGCCGTCCCACGGAGTGAGCGGGAGCAGCCCGGAGTTTCCCGTACCGACGGTGCTGGGCGAGATCGATCCCTCGCTGCGAGGTCCGTCCGTCCAGCAGGGGGCTGTGGTGGTGGCGACGCAGGGTGCGATCGCGGGAATCGCCGCGGAGTATGGCCTCACCGCGCTCGAGTCCCTGCCGTTGAACTCGGGGGGCTATCTCGTCCTCTACGAGCACGCCACGCTGTTCGACCCGCTGGTGCTAGAGGGAGAAGCCGAGGTTGAGGCGGCGGATCAGAACGCCGCCACCAACCTGGCGGACGCGCAGACCCTGGTGGTCGGCTTCTACGAAGAGGATCAACCCGGAGGGTGGGTGGACGGGGTGCCGCTCTCCACGCAGCCTGCCCTCGCGTCGCTCAAGCTGGACGATCTGGCTGCGTACGGCGGCGGCGCCGGGGTGAAGATCGCCCTGCTCGACACTGGAGTCGACTGGAGCCATGAGGTTCTGGCCTCGCAGCGACTCCCCCTCCCGCCTGGGTACGGATTCGAGGAGGGAGAGTACGGGAACGGCCTCGACGACGACGGAGACGGTCATGTCGACGAGGCGTTTGGCCACGGAACCCACGTTGCCGGCTCGATCCTGGCCGTCGCACCCCAGGCGCAGATCGTTTCGCTCCGCGTGCTGAACGACGACGGGATCGGGAGTCTCTGGGATATCGCCCGCGCCGTCGAGGTTGCGATCGCCCTGGACGTCGACCTGATCAACTGCAGCCTTTCCCTCTCCGCGCTCGCTCCGACCTTCGAGGCGATCCTCGATCGCGCGGCGGACGCGGGCATCGTGGTGGTCAGTGCCTCCGGAAACTACGGCCGTCGGTACCCCAGGTATCCCGCGACCTCCACGCTCGTGGCCGGCGTTGCGGCCGTGGATGGCAACGATCTCCTGACGATCTGGTCTGGCGCCTCGGTCCGGATCCCCCTGGCCGCTCCGGGAGTTTCGATCGTCAGCACCTACCCGGGAAACAAGTTCAAGTGGGCGAGCGGAACCTCGATGGCAACCGGGATCACCACCGGAGCGGTGGCCGTGGTCATGCACGGGGCCTCGCTGAACGCTAGTGACGCGCTCGCGGCGCTCGAGGCTGTCGGGGGCCGGGTGGCCCGGCCGGGGAGGGACAAAAATCCGGTATCAGGCGGCCGTCTCCGCGCCCATCTGAGCAGGCCGTGCGTGCACGGCCTGCTCGACGCCGAAGCGTCGATCCTCGAACTGCGGGGTGGTCACGGGGGGTATTGTCAGGGCCTTGCAGCAGAGGGTCGAAGCTCAGGCCCGAGAACGAAGATGGCGCCGCGGTAGAGGATGCTCCTCCGCCACGGCGCCGTCTCTTTCCGGCGCAGCGTTCGCTGCGCCGGGGTTCAATGCAGGACGACCTCAGTGCAGGACGACGATGCGCGCTTCGCTGATCCGAGCACCGCTCTGCAGGCGGGCGAAGTAGATCCCCGCATTCTGGCGCGTCGCGTCCCACCGAACTTCGACCGGGTTCCCCGAAAGCAGACTCCCGCCTCCGTTGCCCGCGGATCCTCGACCCATGTTCCCCTGGCCGACCTCTCCCTCGAGCAACGATGCGACCTCGCGCCCGTTCACGTCGTAGATCGACAGCCGGATCTTCTCTCCCGTCCGCGCGTCGGCAGGCACCGCGAAGCGCAGCAGCGCGCTGGTCGCGACGGGATTCGACGAAGCGAACTCCAGCCCCCTCCAGGCCACATCGGCCAGCGGACCGTCGACTGCGGTGGTACCGGCCTGGACCAGCACCGTCCGGGCGGTGCCCCAGGCGGAACTGTTTCCCTCTGCATCGACGGCCTGCACCGCGAAGGCGAAGCTGCCTTCCGGATGATCGGTCAGAGTGTATTGGCTTCCGACGATGTCGGTGGCGAGTACCGTCTCGTTGGCGAAGAGATCGGTCGGTGAGATGTCGTCGACATACCAGCCGGCATTCGCCTGTCCTGCGTCGGTGTTGTAGCGGAAGCGGATCCAGATCGTCTGGCCCGTGTAGGCGGCAAGGCTGTGCGTCGCCTGCTTCCAGCCGCTCGAGTTCCCGGTGATCCCGTTCCCGAGATTGTGACCGTTCGGGTCGCTGTTGGTCGTGTAGGTGCCGGCGATCGGCGTGTAGGTGCGGCCGTCGGTCGAGACCTCCACATAGCCGTAGTCCCAACCGCTCTCGATGTTATGCCAGGTCCAGTAGACCAGGCTTTCGCCCACGGTTACTTTGTGCGCCCGCTTGGAAACCAGCACATGGTTCGAGTAGTCGGCCTGACCTGCCCACCAGGAATGGGTCGCGGAGTGCGCACGGGTCACCGAAGTGGCCCAACCGTCGGCTGTCCAGCGACTCGGGGTCGTTCCCTCGACATCATCCACACCGGTCGCGACCGACGTGCCCCGCAGCAGGTTCCACTTGACCGCCGGATTGTCCGGGTCAGGGTTCGGCGTTTCGAAGGTGAGGGTGAAGGTCGTCCCCACGGTGTCGGTCGAGGTGACAACTCCGACGTTCGGGCTGAGCGCGCGGTAGGGGTTGTCGGCGTACTCGCACATGCGCAGATTCGCTTCGCGATTCTCGCTCACCAGAGCCGGAATGCGCGATTCGAGCGGCCAGAACCCATCTCCGCCGGTTCCGACTTCGGTTACGAACGACATGATCTTCGGCTTGGTCACCACGTCACCGAGGAGCCAGTCGCCCGTGCTGCCATTGACCGGGTAGAGCAGCTCCCAGGTCGTGCCGACGGCGTAGTTGTTGCCGCTCTTCCGCAGCTGCCCGAGCGAGAACATCGCTTCATAGTCGATCGGGTGGATGTTGTCGTAGCCGAACGCGCAGAGGTGCAGGTTGGAGTACGAGTGATAGTCCAGGACCATGTTGAAGTGGCGCGAGGCAACGAAGTCGCGGTAGGCCTGGGTCTCCAACTCGCTGAAGGCCGAAGGCCCCCGGTAGGTGTCGCTGCTCGGATCCGGGCTCGACCCGCTGTTATCGAAGCCCCAGTTGAACCCGAGGTTGCGGTTCAGGTCGACGCCGAATGTGCCGCCGCCGTTGTTGCGCCGGTTCTTGCGCCACATGCCGCCCCCCGACGGGCTGGTTGCGGCGTTGTACTCCACCCCATCCGGGTTGACCACCGGGAGGATCCAGATTTCACGGTCGTTGACGATCTCCCCCGCCCGGTCGACCGTTCCGTAGTTGCTGAGCAGCCACTGCGCCAGGTCGTAGACGACCTCGAAGGTGATCGCCTCGCGAGCGTGGATGTAGGCGTTGAAGAAGATCTCCGGCTCGTCCTCGTCGACATTGGGGTTGTCGGAGATCTTGTAGACGTACATCGGGCGTCCTTCGAGCGTGTTACCGATCGATTGACGGGCGGTCATGAGGCCTGGATTCGCGGCCGCCAGCGCGTCCATGGCGGCGATCGCCTCGGTGTAGGTGTGGTAGTCGCCGAACGGGCCTCCACCGAGTCCGTCGGAGTGCAGCCGGTCTTGATAGAAGGCCTCGAGATTGTCCACCGCGATCGTGACCTCGAAACCGGCCGCCCGGAGTTCCTCAGCTCGCTGCTCCTCCGCCGGGAACTCGATCAGATCCCCCTTCAAGGTGGCTCCGCAGGTGCGCGACTCGGGGGCGTACTCCGCCAGTCTCAACAAGTCGGCTTTGCTCTGCGGCCGGACCTGGAGAAGTTGGGTCGCCTCGACCGAGCCGGCGATGAGACACGCGGCAACTGCGGATGGGATGGCCAGATGGCCATTCAAGGGGAACAACTGCATGCGACAAGCCTCCTTGAGCCGATTCGGACAGGTCCTGGTCGGATGTGCGCGGGCGCAACAAGAGTAACATGCTGGCCGCTTCGGCCGAACGCCGGAATAGGTATGCTGAAACGTGTCCGGTTTTGTTGCCTCCGCGACCGCTCGATTGGGGCGTGAGCTGAGCTCGCTGCGGGATGCTCGATCCGAGCAGAAGCGGGTGCCGCGCCGGCATCGAGGGACCGGTCCTGTTCGCTTCCCGGCCCGAGGGCTGCGCCGGACTCCGTCCGGACAGAGTTCGCCATCAGTACAACACGCTGCCGAATATTGAGTTAAAACCGTCGCGACGGTCGTGAATGGACCGACCCTGCGCTCCCGCTGCCGGAGTCTGACATCTCTGTCCCCGTCCGCAGGCAACGCTCCGGCGGTCCCGGAGCGGCTGTCGGCCTCCGCGGCCCCGCGAATGGCGTCGACCGGCCCCGGGGGCCCTCACACCTGCCGGGTTGCCCCCGGCCGCTCCGGCCGCCCCGGCCGCCTTCGCTCGGCGCCGGTCATCGGGGCGCCGGGTGTGGCACCTTGCCCCATGGCGTTTCCGCTCCGGCTCCCGCAGACTTCCGCTCGGCGTTCTGCGGGGCTCGGCCCGAGCGGACCGCTGCCGGGGAGCCCGGCCACGGGGGCCAGCCGATCGTGCGCGGTCACCCGGTGAACCGATCAGAGGAGAGGGAATGCGCCCGAGACACGCCACAGCTCAACTGTTCGATCGCTTCTTCCAGAGCGAGAGCGCGAGCGGGATCCTGCTCATCGCGAGCGCGCTTCTGGCGTTCGTCTGGGTGAACTCCCCGCTGTCCGCGTCGTACCTGGGCCTGCAGCATTGGAGCCTGGGTGGGGAGTGGGGCCCGATTGTCCTCAAAAAGTCACTCCACCACTGGGTGAATGACGGACTGATGGCCGTTTTCTTCTTCCTCGTGGGGCTCGAGATCAAGCGGGAGCTACGGATCGGCGAACTCTCCGACCGGCGGCGGGCAGCACTCCCGGCGCTGGCCGCGCTCGGGGGAATGATCGTTCCGGCGCTGATCTTCGTGGGCTTCAACTCGAGTGGCGACACTGCGCGGGGGTGGGGGATCCCGATGGCCACCGACATCGCGTTCGCACTCGGTGTCCTCCGCCTGGCTGGGCCCGCGGTCCCGCATCCGCTGAAGGTATTCCTGGCCGCGCTGGCCATCGTGGACGACCTTGGGGCAGTTCTGGTGGTGGCTCTCTTCTACACCGAGCAGATTTCCGCGCCATACCTCGTTCTCGCGGCAGCGCCCCTGCTGGCGGCGTCGCTCTATGGCTCCCGCGGGGGGGCGCGCCTCACCGTGTACGCCGGACTCGGGCTGCTCCTCTGGTACTTCATGCTGAAGTCCGGGGTGCATGCCACGGTAGCGGGCGTTCTTCTCGCCCTGACCGTGCCGCTCCGTCCCGCTGGCGCCCATGCGCGTCCCGCCGGCACCCACGCGCACGCCGCCAGCGCGCACGCCGCCCGGGGACGCGCTGAGGCCGTCGCCTCTGCCACCCCGAGCCCCCTGGAGCGGGCAGAGCATGGTCTCCAGCGTCCGTGTGCCTTCGTGATCATGCCGTTGTTCGCCCTGATGAACGCCGGCCTGTTGCTCGAGGAGGCGTCCTCGGTCGGGAGGATCTCCGCCGGCGTCTTCGTCGGACTGCTGCTCGGCAAGCCGCTCGGAATCCTCGGGATGGTCGCGCTCGGCATTCGCGCTGGCTGGACCGCCTTGCCGCGCGGCGTGTCGATCCGGATGCTGACCGGGGCGGCGTGCCTGGCCGGGATCGGGTTTACCATGTCCCTGTTCATCTCGACCCTGGCCTACGCCGAACCGAGCTACCTGGCTCAGGCTAAAGTTGGAGTCCTGGCCGCATCGGTGATCGCCGCGCTGCTCGGGCTCCTGGTCACCCGCGCCTCGCTCGCTCAGTTGCCCCGGACGAACCCATAGAGATCATCGATCACTCGGGGGTCGACATGTCCGGGGCGCTCGTATTCCTCCGGTGTGCTCTGCCCCTCCCCCGCCATGAAGAGGTGATTGAGCTCCGGGTAGAGTCGGAAGGAGACCCCCTCCCGCTCTCCCAGCGACTGCTGCCAGAGGTCGAAGTCAACCAGCGTGACCTGGTAGTCTCGCTTCCCCTGCAAGATCAGGATCGGGCAGGTGAGCCCGGCCGCGACCCGTGGACACCCCCGCGCATCGAGATCACGCGCATAGCGGAGCGGCGCTCCCATGAAGACGATGCTGTCGGCCAGGGCCGGACTCTTGTGCGCGACCGCGAGGCGCCTCATGCCTTGAAGCTCTGCCGCCCGGACGGAATCGGGTTCGATCGAGGCGAGATAGCCGAGCTGGCTCTCGATCAGATCCAGGTAGGGTCGCGCCGCGCCGGCGAGCAGTGCGATGCCGCGCACCTGCCCGTCCCGCTCCGCGACCAGCGGGGCACACATCGCGCCCAGCGAGTGACCGACCACGAAGATCCGCCGCGGATCGATCTCCGGGCGCGCCCGGAGCCAGGCCAGCGCCTCGAGTGCGTCGAGCACGACCTCCTGGTCGATCGAGACCTCGCTCGCCTTCATCCGGGCTCCGTGCACCCGCGTCCGCTTGTCGTAGCGCAGCACCGCCACTCCCCGCGAGGCGAGGCCGTAGGACAGGTCGCGGAGCGGCTTGTTCGGGCCGATCGTCTCGTCGCGGTCATTCGGTCCGGAGCCTGGGAGTAGAAGCACGGCGGGCGCCCGTCCGGCCGCTTGCCGCGGGAGCGCGAGGGTGCCCGGGAGCTTCCAGGGATCGGTGCCGATCACGACCTCGGCCTCCTCGAACCGGGAGGTGTCGGCGTACGACGGGATGGTCCAGGTCGCTGCTGCCCGGGGCGCGAAGTGGAGTCCGGCGATCTTTCCCTCGCCGTCGACCACGACGCGGCAGTCCAGTTCCCCCCGGGCAAAGCGCACCGGAAACTCGGAAAGCTCCCCGGCCGCGGTCTTCTTCGATTCGATCTTCCCGATCCCCTGGAAGGGCCCCAGCGCGGCCACGAGTTGTTGCCAGGTCGTACTCAACGTCTCGGCGTTGAGCGCGGCGGCGAGCGCCGGGGCGAACTCCGTCGCGATCCCGGCGAACTCTCCTCGTGCCATCCGCGGGAGCAGATCGGCGGCGACCTTCTGGGTCCGTGGCCGTCCCAGCGTGAACGAGACGTTGTCCTCGGCCCCCGCCGGCCGGATCTGCCCCGGGGCTGCCGACAGACCGAGGGTGAGGCCGAGCAGGAGGCAGACGCACCGCACGAGGCAGACGACCTGCCGCCGATCTCGCGCGCGCCCCCGGTGGTGTTGATCGCGTCCGTCGGGCCTCATCCGTCCTGCCGGCCTCTCGCATCCCTGGCGTCCTGTCACTTCGTCCACGATTGGTTCCTCACTGCGCCCGTCTACCGGCCTACCTGTGCGCGTCCTGTTCGCGGCGGAGCGGTCGCGCCGCGATCCGCGCTTCACCTCGCCCGCGCGTTCCCCTGCACCCGAGCGACCCATGCTCGGCCCGTCTCTCGCGCACTCTACTCCATCCGCCTCACCGGGCCCGCCCGGCGCTCACGGCATCCCCCGGACCCTGCGTTCCAGCGGGGTGAATCGCAACGTATCGCCCGTCTCGATCTTCCAGTCGTGCAGCGTGCGCGCTGGGTCGCTGTTCGGGCGAACGGTGACCAGGTTCCACCACCGGGATCCGTCTTCGGATCGAGCCTGGTACCAGTCCGAGCGGTAGCCGGTCTCGCGTCGGAGCACGGTCACTCCCGGCCACGCGGTGGCAAGCGCGTACTCGTACCAGACGATGTCCTCGCCGATCACGGTCGCACTCCGCAGCCGGGCGACCTCTTCGGCGTCGGTCAGGGTTTCACGCGCGAGCGTGGCCACCCGCCACCGCTCCGTGAACATGCTCCCGAGAAAGTAGGCGTGCCCCGCCCTACGCTCTCCATCGACGAGCGTCGGCGCCGCCCGGCGGAGCAGGCCAGGCGTGGCGGCCGCCAGCAGATGGCTGGCCAGAACCAGTGCAACGAGCCTCGCATCCCACCCCGATCGATACCCACGGCCGGCGCTCCACGCGGCCAGCGGGAGCAGAACGGCTGGTACGAGCCCGATCAAGATGCGCGGCAGGGGCATTCGCGCAAACGGGGCGAACAAGACCAGCGGCGCGGCCCAGAGGAGGGACAGGGCGACCATCCGTCGCTCCGGCGCGGCGGCCCGGAGCAGCAGGATCGCCGCGACCAGGCTCGAAGCGGCCACCAGAGGAGGGAAACCGGTGACAAAGAACGACAGGTTCTCCAGCAACACGCGCAGATTGCCCGGACTCAGGTTGGCCGTGACATGGCGCCCCACGTTGGCGACGAGGGGCGCGTCGAGTCCGGCCAGCGGGCCTGCTCCCCAGCGAGCGGCGAGGGCCAGGATGGCCGCGCCGAGGCAGGGGGGAAGCGCGGGTCGGCGCGGGGCGAGAAGCGCCAGCGCGGCCACCGCGGGGGCGAGCATGACCAGGTCGACGCGGATCCACAGGGCCGCCGCGGCGAGCATTCCAGCACCTGCCGTGCGCAGGGCGAGCGCTCTACGCGCTGCGGGGCCGTCGCCGGTGTCGCGGTGCGGGAGCACCGCCAGGGCGGCGAGCGCGGGGGCCAGGCCGACCATGTTCGGGTTCCCGTAGAGGTGGAGTGCCCACCAGGCCGGGGCGCAGATGACGAGCAGCGTCCATCGCACCGAGATCCGGCGGTCGAACCAGCGCTCGGCGAGGCAGAATAGCGCCGCGGTCGAGAGGAGCCCGCAGATCCAGGAGAGCCGGTTCAGGAACGTCGGCATCTCGTCCAAGGAAATCTGAAACAGCGCGGCCAGCGGACGGGCAAGGAGATAGAACCCGGCCACCTCGTTCGCATTGAAGAGCTGGTGCAGTCGCTCGGTGCCGCGCCGCCAGTGCTCCAGGTCGAGCGCGTACCGAAGCGTGTCTCCCTCCGCCGGTCCGTGGTAGATGAACGGCAGGGTGAGAATGAGGTCGAGCAGGAGGAGACCGACGAGCGGACTCCGGGGCCATGAGGTCAATGAACGAGGCACCGCGGGAGTATACCCTGGTCACGGTTGAATCCCGCAGGCGACTCTCCCGGCGAAGCGCTCGCGTGATATGGTCTCCGCCATGAGTTCGTCGGCCCTAGTGATCGAGTACCAGGATACGACCGGTCGGCCGGTGCGCCGAACGTTCACCGCGGCGGAGAGCCCGGTCACGATCGGTCGCGAGCCCGACTGCGGAGTGGTGCTCGAGACTCCGCGCTGTTCCGCGCGCCATGCCTCCCTGGAGTGGGTGGAAGGGGGCTGGATGCTGACCGACACGAGCGCCGGCGGCACGCGATACAATGGGGTCGAACTACGCTGGGGGGAGCGAGTCCGGCTCTCCCACGGTGACCTGCTCGGAATCGGTGAGGTGGAGCTGACGATCTATCTGGAAGCGGACCAATCTCCCGTCTCCACCGGCATTTCGGCGACCTCCACCCCGCCCACTGCTCCGCCGAAGGTGCAATCAGAAGAGGGACCGTCTCCCCTCGATCGTCTCCTCGCCGGTGCCGGTTCGACGGTCGGCCGTCCTCGACTCCGGTTCCACGAAGCGGGTGCGTTCGTCCGCGAGATCCCGCTCGCGGATGACGGCGCATCGGTGATCATCGGACGCGATCCCTCCTGCGATGTCGTCGCCCCGGACCCCTTTCGGGTGGTTTCGAAGCGTCACGCGCGGGTCTATCGCGAGTGGGCGGGCGTGTTCCTGCAGGATCTCTCCCAGCACGGGGTGTACATCAACGGTGAGCGGGTACAGAACATCGCCGCGCTCCAGCACGGGGATCGCATCACTCTTTCGACCGTCTCCCAGGGATCATGGGGGCCGGTCCTGATCTACGCTGAAACCGACGCCCCCTTGCCCGATCCACTGCCCCGGTCGGCGCCCTCGGCCCAGGCCCCGGCGCAACCTTTGTCGCGGCCGGATCCCGGGCTCGTTCCGTCCGCGCCGTCCGCCCCGTCCGTCGATTCGAGCGCCACCGCCGAACCGGCCGGGCGCCACGGCTCGGATCGGCTCGACGCCGGGCCTCAGCGCCCATCCCTCGGTGCCGCCCCCACCGGCTCGAATCTGGTCGTCTACATCGCGCTCGGGATCGCCGCCCTGACAGTGCTGGCCATCGCGATTGCCGCGCTGCTGTTTTTCGGGAAGCCGTAGATGCGCTCCATCGATCTCAAGGGACGTCTGATCGCCGGCCGGTACGAGGTGGAGGAGTGGATCGGCGAGGGGGGCTTCGCTTCGGTCTGGCGCGCACGGCAGTTGAATCCCGACGGAAAGGTCGCGATCAAGATCCTGCACCCCGAGCACTCGCAGGACCCGCACCTCGTGTCGAGCTTCCTGCGCGAGGCGCGACACTACGTGCCGTTCCGCGACGAACCGAACGTGGCGACCATCCTCGAGTGCGGACACGACGAGGAGAATGGGGTCCACTTCCTCGTCATGACCCTGCTCGGTGACACCGTCGGGAGCCTGCTCGAGCGCCAGGGCGTCCTCGAACCGGCGCGCGTGCTGCAGCTGGCCGAGGATGTCGGCCGCGCCCTCGAGACGGTCCACTCCGCGGGATTGGTGCACCGCGATGTGAAGTGCTCGAACATCATGACTGCGCTGGGGCGCGATCGCTTCGTGCTGACCGACTTCGGCATCGGGCTCCTGCAGGAGGTGGCGGAGAAGACCATCACCACGCGGGAACTCGACCGGGTCGGAAGTTGGGCCTATGCGGCCCCGGAGCAGATCCGCGCCCGCACGCGCGAGGACATCCGTCCCAGTGCCGATTTCTACTCCCTCGGGGTGGTGCTCTATCGCGCCGCGACCGGCCAGTACCCCTTCCCGCCGCACTTCCCCCAGGTGATCCAGCATCACCTCGAGACGCCGCCCCCCGATCCGCGAAAGCTGCGCCCGGATCTGCCGGCCCCGCTGGCCGAGTTCCTCCTGCGCGCGCTGGCCAAGGACCCTGCGCGCCGTTTCGCCAACGGCGCGGAGTGGTTGCGGGCGCTGCAACGGGTCAGGGCGGACCTCGCCCCGGCGCGACCGATCGGTCCCCGCGCTGGGCTCTGGCCGGCGGCGATCGGGGTGGGGCTCGCGCTGCTGTTGTTGCTTGGCGGGCTCGGGATCTGGCGAGCGTTCTTCGCCGGCGAAAAGGTGTTGATCGTATCCACCCCGACCGCGCGGGCGCGGATTTCCGAGTCACGCAACGGGGCGCCGGTTCTGATCGCCGATGGGACCACGCCGCTCGCCTTTCGCCAGCACCAGGGCCGAGCCTACGAGATCGACCTCGAGCAGAGTGGCTGTTTCGGGCAGCGGGTCGTGCTCGCGCCGAGCGAACCGATCCAGAAGACCCGGGCCTTCACGCTCGAAGCGGCGCACAGCCTCGCCATCTCGAGCACACCGGACGGCGCGCGCGTGACCTTGACCGAGCTCTCTGGCGCGAAGCGCGAGTTACCCGACAGCTACACTCCCTGTCAGCTCTCCGGGCTCCACGCCGGTCCGCACGAGATGGTGCTCCAGCTCCAGGGGAGGCGGAAGCTGGTCGAGCAGATCGAGGTTGGCCCGGGACTTTCGGAGATCCACCGCAACCTCGATCTGGTGGGCGGAGTCGACCTCGAGATCTACACCACGCCGTCGGGCGCGCGGGTGCGGGTCGACGGCGGATTGGTGAACGAGACCACCCCCTGTCGCGTTACGGAACTGCCGCCAGGACCACACCATGTCTATCTGGAGCGACTGGGCTACGTATCGATCGACACTCTGATCACCCTGCGCGCCGCTCGGGATGCCCAGGCGGTTCGAGTCGTTCTTCGCCCGAGCGGAAGGGGCGAGGATCCCTCTCCCAGGCCACGGCCTGAGCCGGTCGATCGCAGCTTCGAGGTCAGCTTGTCACTCAAGCCGATGACCTTTGCCTATATCCACGTGGACGGAAATCCCGAGGCGATCAACGAGAGCGGACGAACCGGTCCCTGGCGGGTCCGACTGACCCCAGGCGCGCACACCTTCCGCATCATCGACGTGAAGCGCCCGGTGCCGATCGACGTCGAGGTCCGGTACCTGCTCGAGGCGGATCGCCCGCCACGCTCCCTGGTACTCGACTGGGAGCAGCGAAACGTGGTCGCTCCGTAGGTCGTTGCTGCATCTCCAGGCAACTTTCGCCGCGGAATGGGCGACAATCGGGCAGGCGATTCACCGCCCGGCAGTCGCGGGCCCAACCCGGAGGGGAGAGACGATGAGTGTGACACCGAGGCCGACCTGGACCGCGGGCGTGGTTCTGTCGCTGGCGGTCATCGCGGTTTGCCATCCGGCAGGCTTCGCCAGGGCCGAGGGGGGCATTCCGGCCGATCCGCTCGAGGCAGCCTGGGCATCGTACGAGAAGTACACCTACCAGCAGATGGACGAGGCGTTGATGCTGGCCACCCGGGTGCTGGAGATGCCGGAGGCGGCGCGCGATGCCCGCGTTACCGCGGAGAAGACGCGGGTCCTCGTCCATCTCTCCCGCGAAGAGGACGAGGCGGCACGCGAGGCGCTCGAGGCGATGCTGGCCGCCGACCCCAATGCCCGTTTCTCCCCGGAGTGGGACTACCCGCCCCAGGTGATCGAGCTGTACCACCAGGTAAAGGACGCGCGCGGGCGCGGCACGATGGACATCTATACGGTGGCGGTGGGGGACTTCGAGAACAACTCGGTCTACGTGAAGCCTGCGGGAGACTACAATTACGACAGCTTCCGGCTGGGTCTCATCCACTCGATCATCACTGATCTCTCGAATTCCACCGGCCTGCGGGTGGTCGATCGCCAGCGGGTGGAGCGGATCGTGGAAGAGACGCAGCTTGGACTCTCGGGATTCGTCGACCCCACGAAGGCGGCCGAGGCCGGTCGGTTGCTCGGAGCGCATCTCTACGTCTTCGGGCAGTTCATGATCCTCTCCTCGAGCGAGGTCCGAATCGACATGCGCGTGGTGCAGACCGCGACCGGCGAGGTGCTCGTTGCCCGTCAGATCACGGGTCGGTACTCGGGGAAGCCGCAGAACTTCCTCGATCTGGAGCGTCAGCTGGTGACCCAGGTCGCGGCGGCGGTCGACAGTCTGGCCGGGGCCGAGTCCGAGGAGCCGGCATTGATGAAGACCCGGGCGAACCGCTGGTTCGACGCCCAGGTCACCTCGGTCGAGAAGCGGGGCAGCTACGGCAAGTCGAAGTTCCTGGTCGGAGAGGCGCTCGCGCGGGAGGAGGAGAAGGACTACCGCGGGGCGCTCGAGGCCTGGCGTGCGGTCCTGAAATCCGATCCGGAAAACGCCGACGCCAAGCGGCGGGTCCTGATCCTGTCCGAGGCGAAGACCTGATCACAATGAGATGTTATTTTACAATATATTGATAAACAACGTCTTGCAATGTGCTTCGCCGACAGGTCGCGATTTGTCGCCGGCCCGAAGACGGTGAAAAGTGTGTCCCCAGCAGGCAACCGGAATGGCCTGGCCCGCGATAAGTCTGGCGGAAGGCCGAATGGCTCGGAGGAGGAACTCGAGATGACGCAGGATCCGAAGGCACTACCCGACTGGCAGCGCTACCCGCACTTCACCGAGTGCTTCAGCGATCCGGTGCAGGGGCAGGAACTCCGGACCAGAGCGCTCCGCAGTTGCGCGGAACTCGATCAGCTTCTTCAGAGCGGCACTCCGGAGCAACAGGCCTGGGCACAGAAGGCGCTGAACGCATACGGCAATGCCCTCAGCCTCCTCGATGAGGCGCGGGCGCTGCACGAGCGCGGCACCCAGGGGTAGGGGGCAGGGCGAAATCGGCGAGGCGAGACCCTCGAGACAGCAGAGGAACCAATGAGCGGGATCAGCGGGATCGGGCGAAACTGGAGCTTCAATGACATCAGCGATGTCACCGGCTCCGGCCAGAGCAAGTGGAGCAAGTTCGGACAGGTGCTGGGGAGTGTCGCCGGGGCGCTTCCTGGAGTGGGCGGAGCGCTCTCGGGGATCGGGGTCGACTCCGGATTCAACCGCCAGCTGGAGATGATCCGGCTGCAACAGCAGATTCAGGAACAGACGCAGATCATCAACACCGTTTCGAACATCTCGAAATCGAAGCATGAAGCGGCCATGGCCGCGATCCGGAACATGAAGTAGGTTTCCCTCCCGTTGGAGGTCTGATGGAACTGATCGATCTGCCGGTCCAGCTCGCACCGAGCGAGAAGCGCTTCCTGATGGAGGCCGGTCTGGTCCTGCGCGACGCGCGCCGGTACGACGAAGCCCGGGCGGTGTTCGAGGGGCTTCTCGCGCTGGTCGAAGACAAGCATCTCCCGCTGATCGGGCTGGGGACGATTCACTTCGCCCGCGCCGAGTGGACGGAGGCGATCGACCGTTTCGAACAAGCGACTCGCCAGGCGCCCCGCGCCGCCATCGCCTACGCCCACCTGGGCGAAGCGCTCGCCTTTGCCCAGCAGAAGGAGGAGGCGTCCCTGGTCCTGCAGAAGGCGATCGAACTCGATCCCGCCGGGCAGGAGGGGGGCGAAATGGCCCGCACGGTGCAGAAGTTTCTCTCGTACGGGCTACTTTGAGCCGTGCGGATCGCTCGAACGGCTTTCTTTCGATCGAGCGGAATATCGCGTCACCGGGAGGGCGCGGTCGACGATACGTAGGCGATCGCACAGGGGCGATCGAATTCAGCCCGGGTCATGGAGCAGGTAACCGCTTCGTGCCGCGGGGCAGCGAGGACACGATGAAGATTCCGCCGAGTGGAGACAACTTCCGCATCCCGCCATCGCAGCCGGGAGGACCAGAAGGTCCTGGTCAGGCCAAGGGAGCGGGTTTCGACGCCAAGATCGATGCCGCCCGCACGGGTGAGGCCGGTGTCACGGGGTCGGCTTCCGCAGCATCGGGAGCGGCCGCTGCGCAGCGTGGGGAAGGCCCCCAGGCGGCGAAGCTTCGCGCCTTGCTCGAAGGGGTCGATCCGAGCGATCCGAACGCCGTCGGCGTGGCGGCGGAGAAGCTCGTCGACTGGCATCTCACCGAGCAGTTCGGCCCAGGGGTGCTGAACGCCCGGGGGATCGACGAGGTGCGCGCCTCGGTGCGGGATCAACTGATGAACGACCCGACCGCCGAGGCGAAGATCCGGAGCATCCTGAGTCGGCTTTAGCCCGCGGCGCGCGCCCGGGCGCGCCGCTGCATTCCGCCACGATTCCGCCACGACTCCGCCCACGACCCCGCCACGACTCCGCCCACGACCCCGCCACGACTCCGCCCACGACCGCCGCGCTGCCTCTCATTGCGATCTCGGCGCCGGCCCGATCAGGCCAACCAGTACGTCGCCCCCTCCTCGATGAGAAACGACTCCGCCTCGGCCCCGCGCAGGTAGGCGAGCGTCGCCAGCGTCCCAGCCTCCAGGCAGGTCGCCGCCGCCACGGTGATCGCGCGCGGCGCTCCTTCCACCGGCCACCCTGTCCGCGGATCGAGTATGTGCCCCAGTCGTCGCCCCTGGTACAGGACGAAACGTCGCGCGTCGCCGCTGGTAGCCAGGCCACCCCGCTCGAGGCGGAGTTGTCCCACCGCCTCGAGCCCGGTCTGCTCCGGGTCGTCGACTCCGACGATCCACGGGAGGCCGTTTCGCCGCAGGCCGCTGGCGAAGAGATCCCCGCCGAAGTTGACCAGGAACGGATTCGAAGTGCGCTCCCCGAGCAGCGCCGCGGCGCGATCCACGGCGTACTCCTTTCCGATTCCTCCGAGATCGATCTCCATGCCGGCCGGCAGGCGCAACACCGGAGACTGCCAATCGACACGCTCCCATCCCACGAGTTCGAGAAGCGGTCGAAGTTGCTCCGGCGTGGGCACCAGCGCCCCGCCGTCGAAGGTCCAGGCCCGCCGCAGAACGCCCGAGGTGATATCGAAGCGGCCGGAGGAGAGACGGTGGCAGGTGGAGGCGTAGTCGAGGAGCATCGCGGTCTCGTCGTCGACCGTGACCGGCGTACCGGCCGCTTGATTGATCCGGGCGATGATGTTGCCTGGCAGGTACCGGCTGAACGCGCGCTCGATCCGCTGCGCCTCGAATTGCGCCAGGGCGGCCAGGTCCTTCACCTCGGTGGCGTGGTCGACATCGCAAAGCAGCTCGCAGGGACTGCCCATGGCCCGGAAACGGGCCACGAAGAGATCCTCAAGGCGGGAGATCTGCGGGATCGGGTGGATCAAGGGCGCCGTCGCCTGGCACCGACGTGTCGGTCGGCCCGGCCCGACCTAGAATCCGACCGAGTACCCAAGCTGCAACGTGCCGATGTTGTAGGTCGGGTAGAGTTCGAGTTGCCTCTGCGCCCCCACGGCGCCCGCAGGATGCTGATCCCCCCACTGCCGGATGTACTCGCCCCGCACGCTGAACTCACCCGGGAGCGAGGCGAGCGGGAACCCGTACTTGAGACCCACGGTCGACGAACGCATGTCGCCCAGTCGGTAGTCGCTCGACGCGCTCTCCGGCAGGTCGTCTCCGCTGTGCAATCCAAAGGTGTAGAAGTCCGCTGCGGTCTGCGCGTAGTAGCGGACATGGGGCTGCAGGTAGCGGCCTTCGTTCAGCTCGAGTCGGTAGCGCCCGTCGATGGTCTGTGAACGAACGCCCCAGCTGTCATGGTAGTAGCGGTGCGACAGGTAGAGCACGTCGCGCTCGAAGTGGTAGACCGAGCTGCTCAGGATGCTGGTGCGTTCCCGCTTTCCCGGCCGCTTCTCCGCGATCGTGCCCACCTGCTCCCCGTCTTCCGGGTCGACCACGCTGACCACCTTGTATGGCTCGGTCAGGTAGCCGTCTTCCTTGGTTGCTCCCACGTTCAGCCCGACCAGCCACCGGCGGGTCAGTACGCGGGTGATCCCCACCATGCCGTCGATCACCCGCTTCGGGTGGGTGCCCTTGTCCTCGCGCCCGGTGCCCAGGGCCTGCGGCGTGCCTCCGACCGGATCGACGGTGTCGTGGTTCAACCCGGCCCCGAGGGACACCGTGGTCAGTCGTTGAAACAGCTCGACCGAAACCGTTCCGTTGACTCCGAACGATTGGTAGTCGGTCTCGGCCGAAACATGTCCGCCCAGGTTGGTCTTGACCAGGTGACCGACCGGCGCCTCCCAGGCGAGGTCGGTGGAGAACCGGCTGTCATGAAATCCCCGAGTGGGGATCTTGCCCGCCGGAGTGGTC
Source organism: Candidatus Eiseniibacteriota bacterium (assembly GCA_016712505.1). Classification (GTDB taxonomy): domain Bacteria; phylum Eisenbacteria; class RBG-16-71-46; order CAIMUX01; family CAIMUX01; genus JADJQY01. The sequence continues at coordinate 1,017,206 of JADJQY010000001.1, forward strand.
TGCTGATTGCCGGACGGGGTGGTGTAGGTCTGCGGTCGGGTGGACGGCATCGCACCAGTGGCCGATGCGCCGGTCATGGTGTCGAAACCGAGCTTGGCCGACAAACGCTGGCCGTTCGTGTAGAGCCGGCTCACCCGGAAGATTGGCTCGAAGATCGTGGTGCCGCCCTTCTCGCCGTAGATCAGGGTCGCGGTCTCGAGGTTCCATCGATCGCCCGCGGCGGCGCGGGCGTTCGAGGGGACGGTCGCCGCGCCGGCCGCGAGCAAGGTGCAGGCTGCGGCGCGCAGTGCGCCGCGAATCGTTCCGGGTCGGGGCTCGTTCAATTGCATCCGCATCCTCCGCCCCCGACGCCCGACCCGCCGGTCGACGCTTCCTTGCTGAAGTAGATGTGCTGGTCGATCTCGTTCTCCACCGCGGACGGGGCAAACTGCATCTTCTCTTCCGCCAGCAGATCGCGGTCCCACGGCTCCACCTTGAGTGCGGCACATCCGCTCGTGCCCAGGGAGAGCGCTGCGAGCCAGACCAGCGGCGAACCGACCCCCGCTGCCATGCTTTCGACCCTCGCCCGGAGACCCAGGTCCCGACTCGGCATCACTTGGATCCCTCCTTCGGGGCGGCCAGCGCGAGCTCGCGCGCGATCGCCGCCTCCACCCCTGCAGTGTCCTTCGCGTCGAAGCCAAAGTGCGAGTAGGCGATCTGTCCATCCGCGCCGATGACGAAACTCGACGGCATCGCCTTCACCTTGTAAGCGGCCGCCGTCTTTCCTTCCGGATCGAACACCACGGTGAAGATCGGCTCGTTCTTGGCCACGAAGGCATCGGCCAGCTCGCGCTTCTTGTCCAGGTTGATCGCCACCAGGACGAACGGCCCATCCTTGTGCTTCATCGCAAGCGCGTTCATCCAGGGAAAGGACCGCCGACACGGCTCGCACCACGATGCCCAGAAGTCGACGTAGACGACCTTTCCCTTCAGCTGGGACAGCGAGACCGAGCCGTTGGCGGTGGGCAGGACGAAGTCGGGGGCGGGTGTGCGGGCGTCGGGTTCTGCCCAGGCGGGGCAAGTCGAAATGGAGAGCATCAGAGCGAAGGAGGCCGTCGCCCCGCGCGGCGGACGCGCGATCCGGGTCCATTGCATGACTGTCTGTCCTTCCACCGTGGAGACCTGAGGACGATCGCTTCGAGCGTGAATCCGGATGTTGATACCGCCGGATGCAATGCGGGGTCCAGAGCAAACGCAGAAACCCCGGGGGAGAGGTGTTTCCCCCGGGGCTATGCCCCCTTCCAGGGATGCGGATGGTGCTGCTCTTGCGAACCGATCACAAGTGCGGGATAGGTTCGGTCCAGGTGCTCAACGCGACAGCGACACCCACGCCGTCACCGGCGCCAGGCCTGGGCTCTTCAGGACGATTGCGTATCGACCTGAGGGTGCGGGCTGATTCCCCTCAGTCTTCCCGTCCCACTCGATCGTTGCTGGCAGCGCCGAGAGCTCTCCGGACCAGATCGAGCGTATCCCCCGCCCTTGCACGTCAAAGACGGCAAGTTCCCCCGCACCGTCGGGAAACCCGCTCACCCGGTGCAGGGTGATCTGAAACGCCCCCCTGCTTGGGTTCGGGGATACGGTGAAGAACTCCGGAAACGTCGTGACCGATTCCGAACGATCATTCAGGAGGATGGAGTCGCGCGCACCTCGCACCGGTCGAGGCGGTGGGGATCCTGGCCAGGCTGCGGTGCTGGCTGAGAGGAGGGTTACTCCCATGTCTGGATCAGACTGCCCAAGGTAGTAGAGGCGCAGATCGACTCCGCTGGACGTCGATTCGTCGATGAGGTCCGGACAGTACGTGCCCTTGTTGTCGTAGGGACTATCGAACCCATCGAACGCCGGAGGTGTGGTGACCCCACCTGATGAACCGCACTGTGTGCCGCACTCCCACGTGTCGCCCCAGTTCGTCGAGGTCATGTAGGCGATCCGTTGACAACGCGAGGCCTCTACGCCCACGTAGAACAGGTACACCGTGTTCGTAGAGGAATCGACGATCAGCCTCGGGCGGTAGGCCTTTTCCTCTTTCCAGAACACGGTGGGATCTTCCGTGATGCATGCACCGGTACGCGCAGGGTTCGAGGGGGTAGCACCATAGTCTCGGCGCACGAACCTCCCGCCGACACCTCCAGCGTTCCAGCGATCAGCGTAGGCGACACCGATTCCGCTCCACTTGGGGCTGGAGATCGGAAGACTCGCGTTCATGCCTGCGTAGGCGAGCATGATGCGTCGTCGCGGATTCTGTGCAACCCAGCTAGGATCGTACTCCTTGATGTCGATGATTGAAGGATTCTGCACGCTGCTCTGGTCCCAGGCGTTGGTGTTGCCCGGTGTCAAGACGACCTTCGCCGGTGTGAGCGTGACGCCATAGTCGTTGGACGATGCGTACGCCATCAGGTTGCCGTTGTCGGCGCTGAAGTAGACGTGAAGGCGACCTTCCAGGTTCGACCACACGAGGTCGGTGCACTTCGCTAGTTGGATGCCCGCCGCGCCGGCTGGAATGACCCGCGTTGTCGGGATGTTCGACCAGGACGCACCCTGGTTCGTCGATTCCCACCGGTAGATCCCGTTCGCCCCAGGTCCCCGGTCTTCTCGCATGAAGACCACGTAAACCGGACTCGTAGTACCGGCACGCGGCGGGAGCTTCGCGATCGAATAGCAACCGTCCCCGTGGTTCAGCGGGCTGGTCAGCCCCGCAACCGGCAGGAACGGGGCCGGGTTGTTCACGCCGATTGGCGGGCAGTTGTCGACGGCGTTAGGGAGACTGGCCAAGTCGCCCGCCGCGGCATCTTCCTTGCACGCCAAGGCCAATCCGGGCGTGAGGAAAGCCGAGATGGTCATCATGGCCAAGCCCGACACTGCCCTCCGGTGCCAGGATGAGAGTCGGGGTCCAATCTGTGAGCTGGACCGAAGCTGAGTCATTTACTACCTCCTCTGCGGGCGCGTTTGCAGGCTGGGAGTCATGGGCGTCTCCAGGGACAGGGAGGACCACGGGCAACCTTTCCCACGGCCATGGGCGCGAAACGACCGGCTTGATACAGGCTCGATTCAATGAGGTGGCGAGTCTCGGCGCAGAATCGTCTCTGCGCGCATGTATCGATTCGCCCGGCCGAGTCCCATTCGCTCGAGAGGGACTGAGTTCGGCCTACCTTCTCCGGAGTTCAGCGGCTAGACTCGACGACCACTGGTTGACCGCCGGGAGCGGCGTGGACGAACTGATAGTCGGCGACCAGTTCCAAGCTGGGGAGGGGGACCGAGAGTTGAACATCCTACGCGAGCCAACTGCTGGCTGGCTGCCGCTCCGCCCGCGCGCCTCGATTCTCGGAACTCTCAAGATCGTCCTGGCTGCGGCGGTCTTGTTCCTGAACGCCGACGTGGAAGCCGGCCAGCACCTCGCGCCCCCTCCGTCGTTCGCCCCTGGCGATCAGGCGTTCATCATCTTCGCCGGGGCGGGGTTTCGGTTGCCGTTGGAAGAGGCGGCGCGGGTGTTCGGCGATCGAAACGGCTTGGAGATCGAAGCGAGTTTTGCCGGCAGCGGGTGTCTGCTCGCCCAGGCCGAACTCCTGGGGCGGGGGGACGTGTTCGTGCCCGGGGAGGAAATCTACGTCGACCAGGCGCGGTCCCGGGGCCTGGTGGGGGCCACCGCCCGGCTCGCCTTTCTCGAGCCGGTGATCGCGGTGCCGAAGGGGAACCCACAGGGCATCGTTCGCCTCTCTGACCTGGCGCGACCGGGGCTTCGGTTGGGGCTGGGTGATCCGAGTTCGGTTGCCGTCGGTCTGGCGGCAGAGCGCTGGATCGATGATGGCCTTTCCAGCCCGATGGCGGCGGGAGTGCGCGCCAACGTTCGAACTCGCGCGCTCAACGTGAACGAGCTGGGCAGCCAGCTTGCCCTCGACGCGCTCGATGCCGCGGTGGTCTGGAATGCCACCCTTCCGCTCTTCGCCGCGCTGGAAGCTGCGCCGGTTGAGGGAGGTTGGGACCACCGTACTGTGATCGTGGGAGCAACGCTCAACTTTGCCCGACATCCAGGCGAGGCCCGGGCGTTCCTCGACTTTCTGTCTGGTCCTGAAGGCCGCGCCATCTTCGAGCGGCACGGCTATCAAGCGTGGCGAGCGGAAGACGATCCCGGCCGTAGCGCCGCCGTTACGAGATGATCGGACTGCGGAAGCGGAACCTCCTCTTTCGGCTCTCGCTGCTCGCCTGCCTCGGCGTACTGAGTCTCTTCGTTGGCCTCTTCCTTCTTTCCTCCTTCGTCTATGCCGGGCCGCTGCGCCTCCTCGATCTGCTCCGCCGGCCGGAGGCGCAGCAGTCGATCTGGCTCTCGCTCTGGACCAGTTCGCTCTCGACCCTCCTGGCACTGGTCTTCGCCGTTCCCTCGGCCTACGTGCTGACCCGTCATCGCGTGCCTGGGGCAGGCGTGCTCGACGTGCTGCTCGACCTGCCGATCGTGTTGCCCCCGTTGGTCGCGGGGTTCAGTCTGCTCCTGCTCTACACGCTCCTCGGTCGCTGGCTTGGTTCGCGCACCTTGGAATCGGCCGGGCTCGACCTGCGCTTCTCCCAACCAGGGATCGTGCTCGCGCAGTTCACCATCGCCGCGCCGTTGGCGGTGCGGGTGATGCGCGCCGCCTTCCAGGAAGTTCCGGTTCGCCTCGAGTCGATGGCGCGTTCTCTCGGTGCAGGAGAGGCGGAGAACTTTCGGCGCATTTCGCTTCCGATGGCGCGCAACGGGATCCTGGCCGGGACGATCCTGGTCTGGGCGCGCAGCGTCGCCGAGTTCGGGCCGATCCTGGTCTTTGCCGGCGCGGTGCGGGGAAAGACCGACGTGCTGCCGATCTCGATCTTCCTCTCGTTCTCCAATGGCGAGATCGAAAACGGAGTCGCCCTCTCCGCGCTCCTCATCGTTGTGGGGGTGCTCGCCCTGGCGCTCATCCGTCGTCTGGGCGGATCGTTGGTCGTGGGATGAGTTCACCAGTGTCGGCGGCGCTGGAGTGGCGCGGGGTTTCGGTCGATTTCGGGGCCTTCGTCCTCCACCAGGTCGATCTGTGCGCGCCCGTCGGGACCTGGCTCGCGATCGTCGGCCCCACCGGTGCGGGGAAGAGCCTGCTGCTCGAAGCGGCGGCCGGATTCCTGGTCCCGACCGAGGGAGAGATCCTGGGACACGGAAACAGCCTGACCCAGTTGCCACCTGAGCTGCGCGGGCTGGCCTACGTTCCCCAGGACGATCTCCTGTTTCCCTGCTTCGACGTCAGGGAGAACCTCTCCTTCGGCATGCGCGAGGGAGCCCAGAACGCCGCATCGACCGCGGGGGACGCGATCTCGCGCCTCGCGAAACAGTTGGAGATCGATCATCTGCTCGCGCGACGCACGCGGGGGCTCTCGGGCGGAGAGGCGCAGCGGATCGCGCTGGGGAGGGCGTTGCTCTCAGGCACGGACACCCTGCTCCTCGACGAGTGTACCTCGGCGCTCGATGCGGCGACCAAGAGCCGGGTCGGGGACCTCCTCGCTGACTGGCGCACGCGCGGAGGCCGCACCATCGTCCAGGTGACGCATGACTCCGAGGAGGCGCGGGCGCGGGCCGATACGATCGCCACCTTGGAGGGGGGGCGACTGGTGCGGATCGTGGCGGCGCGCTGAACGCTCTCGGAACGTTGTATCATTACCTCCGTTCTTCGCTCTTTCTGGGGTGGGCACTTTGCCGCTGCACCGCGTTCCGGTAGGATCCCGTCCCCCAAGGAGGTCCCAATGCAGGTCTGCTTCGAGTTCTCCCACCGACTGCGTGAGACGCTCGGCGTCCCCGCCCTGACCTTGGACTTGCCCGACGGCGCCGATCTCTCGTCGGCCCTCTCTCGCCTGGCGCGCGAGATCGCCCTGCGGTGCCGGGGAGAGTTCCTCCACGAAGGAACGCTGCACCCGAGCTTCCTCATCGTCATGGACGGCGAGGTGCACCCCAGAGACCATCACTCGACGCTGCGCGACGGCGCGACGGTTCAGCTTCTTCTGCCGATGGCGGGCGGATGACCGTTCCGCGGGGCCGGGATCGCTTTCATCGCCAGAAGCTCAACTCCTGGATTGGAGAGGTCGGGCAGGAGCGGCTGGCCGGGGCATCGGTGTTGATCACCCGCGTGGGAGGGTTGGGCGGACCCCTGGCGCAGTCGCTGGTTCTGGCCGGAGTGGGGAGGCTGGTGATCCACCACGAAGGCACGCTCGATCCGGAGGACACGCATCGGATGGTACTGATGGATCCCGGCCGGGTGGGGGAGCCGCGCGCGCCCCAGGCCGCGGAGTCGCTTCGGCGGATCAACCCCGATCTCCGCCTCGAGTACTCGGAGGCGCGGATCACCCCCGATTCCGCGCGCGCGGCGCTCGGCACTTGCGACCTCGCCATCGGCGCGGCTCCGACCTTCGAGGAGCGACTCACCCTCAATTCCGCGGCGCGCGCGACCGGGAAGCCGTACCTCGATGCGGCGATGTGCGGGGACGAGGGGCAGGTGATGCTGGTGCATCCGACGGAGGGTGCCTGTCTCGAGTGCCTTCTGGCCGAGCCCCCTCCCTGGCCGGTCGACTTTCCCGTGGTCGCTCCGGTGTCCGCGACCATCGGCAACCTCGCCGCCTGGATTGCGCTGCGCGTGCTGACCACTGCGGCCGACCTGCCCTGGGGTCGGTACATCCACTTCGACTTTCCGCGCTTGGCGCTGACGCACTACACCGTTCCTCGTCGGACGAACTGCGGCACGTGCCTCGATTGACCCTGGAACCACTTCGGAGGATCGATGCGACCCATGAAGTCCGTCCTTGCCACGCCTCTAGCCCTGCTCGCACTCGTCACCGGGCCGACACCCTCCGCGGCCACGCCGCATCAGGCCCACCTCCACTACATGATCGGCGTCCGTGCGTACGCCGGATCGAAGAACGCCGCCATGCTGCACCACGAGGCCATCGCCCCCGGGTTGGATCTCTCGCTCTCCCTGGTCAACGCCCGGGAAATGGGTCGCCTCGCGGCGGAGATCGCGCCCTGGGTGGAGCGGATCGCAAAGGAGTCGGGGGACGAAGCCACGTTGATCGCCGACGAGTTGTCGATCATGCGCACGCGAGCCGCGTCGGCGAAGGCGCGCTCGGAGGAGCTGGAGAGCTGGATCGCGCCCTTGGTCGGTCAGGCGGCTACCCCACTGTTGGCGGCTGACGACGAGCTGCAACGAAGGGTCGTCTCCCGCGCGGGAGAACTCTTCTACGACTTCACCATGATCCTGCGTCAGCACAAGTCGGCCGAAACGAGACTGGGAATCCCGATTCCACCGGATCCGCCGATTCCGAGCGGTGGGTCGACGCCGGCCAAGGAATAGCCGCTGCCAGGGTGCGCGCGGGCGATGCTGCGCTCGGTCGAATCAAGGAAAAGTGCGGCCGTTACGAATGGGGGATTCCCGGCTTGGCGCCCCGGGCGTATGCTTTCCCGCGCGAATCCAACACGCGATTCCGCCCTTCGCGCGCCCTCGACTCCCGATACGGCGCGATCCCAGGGCGAGAAGGAGGAGGGTATGGACACTGTCTTCGCTGCGTTCGGTCGTCGAATCCTGTGGCTGGCCGCTTGCACGCTCCCACTCCTCGCCGGAGGGGCGACACCAACCGGTGCCTGTGAGAGCAACTCCGCCGCGCTCGACCTCGACTCGGTCTTCGAGGACCACATGGTGCGCCCGCCGCACACCATTCCGCTCGGTTCGTGCCCGCGGCCGAACTGCACCACCACCTCCTGCGCCACCTTCAGCACCAACACTCCTTTCGTGCGGATCGCGTCCTATCAGAGTCTGCCGCTCTACAACCGCGCCGGATGCTTCGCGATCACCAAGAAACCGAACGGCTCCTACTATCACATCAATCTGGAGTCGAACGCCTTCGTCTACTCTACTTCTCCCGATGGCTTTGCCTGGAGCCTCGGGGCGACCGCGATGTCGGGGGTTGGGTCGTGGTTCGATGGCGTGAAGTGTCCCGACCCCCACTTCGTGGGCAACGGAGTCCGGGGCTACATGTACTTCCGAGGGAGCGGTCCGACCCAGGGCGGGATCGGGTACGCCGGCACCACCGATGGCGGGATCACCTGGACGCCAACCGCCGCGCCCGTCCTGCCCGACGACGAGCCCGGCTACTACTTCGACAATCCTTCCGTGGTGGAGTATCAGGGCCAGTACCTGATGGCCTACACCAAGGTCTGCGGCGAGGCGGGGATTCCGCCCTTCACCCTGGCGACCATCAATCTGGCCACCTCCCCGAACAAGATCACCTGGACCAAGACTCCGCAGAACCCGGTCTTGACCACCGGGCCGTGCGGAACCTGGGACGAGGGCGCGGTCTGCAATCCGGCCCTCGTGGTCGACCCGAACGGGGTCACGTTGCACCTCTTTTACACCGGCGCCGGTTGGGTCAATCAGAACACGCGCGGGTGCGTGAAGATCGGCCACGCCGTGTCGACCGACGGAGGGGTGACCTGGTGCAAAGACCCGCTTCCGGTCCTCGATCGTCCGGCAGCCGGATCGCTCGCCTGGGACAACCTGCAGTACTACGTTTCCAGCTACACCGTGGAGGACAACTCCTCGGTGATTCGGATGTACTACTGGGCTGCGGGCACCGGAGGAGACGGTCTCGGAGTGGCGAAGGCTCGCTTCCCCTTCCTCGATTGCGCTCCGCGCCCCCTGGCGGAAAACGCCGTCGATCTGGGCGCGCGTCGTGATGCTGACCTCACTCCGATCGCGGCGGCGAGCCTCAGCAGCCGCCCGAATCCCTCCACCGGGAGGACGGAACTCCTGTACCGAGGGACCGCGTTGACCGGGGCGGTGAGTTTGGTGGTGTACAATGCCCAGGGCCAGCGCGTGCGTGCGATCTGGAACGGATCCGGCGTCAGTCCGGAGCGCGCCTTCGAGTGGGACGGACTCGATGAGGATGGGGGCCCGGTGCCCACCGGAATCTACCTGGCCCGAATCACCTCCGGCGCAACCGAGATCGCAACCGGGACCATTACTCTGATTCGCTAACCTGCCGAGGACGACATGGCAGTACCTATCGCGGTTGAGCTGGACGTCTCTGGAACGGCGGCGTTTCGCAAGGGACTGCTGCGACTCAGCGCCCTGGCCGCGGTCGGTGTCTGGATGTGGGGATTTGCCCCGACCGCCCAGAGCGCGACGATCACTTCGGCCCCCGGTGGCGGCCTCTGGTCGGTGAGTTCGACCTGGGTGGGCGGGGTCGTGCCCGGATCCGGGGATGCGGTCATCATCGTGAGCAGCGTGCGGGTGAACGGATCCGTCGCTTGCAACCAGCTCACGGTGCAGACCGCAGGACTCCTGGATGGCCAGGATGGCACCTCCAACAGCTTGACGGTGGCAGGATCCGCGCTGGTCGACGGGCAGGTCGAGGACAGCACTCCCGCCTTCAGGCTCGTGGTCGGCGGGGATGTCGTGCTCGGCGGCTCGCTGGCCGCGCGCGAGTTGATCGTCCGGGGAACAGGGACGCACCACCTGACCATGGGACCGGCGGCGACGTGGAACGCCGGGCTCACGATCGACCCCGGGCTGCCTGGGACTCTGGTCGCCGACACCGGCCTGCGACTCGGAGGGAACATCAACCTCGCGACCGGCGCCCTCCGACTTGGGCCAGGGAGCGCGCTCCAGTTCCTGAGCGGATCTTTTCTCGGCGGAACCGTGGAGGCGCAAGGGAACCTGATCGAAGGCGGTGCTGGGGCCTACTTCGATGGCTGCACGATCGATCAGGCGGCGCTCGAGGGAATCGTTCAGATCGGCGGTGCGGTTGGATTTACCGGCGGCCTGACGGTGTTCGGCACGCTTCGCAACACCACGCAGTTCGGGTCGATCCAGACCACGATCGCTGGCGGCCTTGTAAATCACGGGGCAATCACCAACAACGACTACGGAATGACCATTCGGCTCTCCGGCGACCTGGTCAACTTCGGAGAGATCCGGAACAGCTCGATCGATCTCGATGGAGTCGGGATCCAGACGGTGAGCATGGGACCGGATGCCCTGTTTTCCGCGGCGATCTTGTTGCCCGAGTTCATCCCGAGCACGCTGAGCGGACTCACCGATCTCCGCTTCTCCGATCAGGTCAGCCTCGGATTCGGCTTCGGACGACTCGAGCTCGGCAGCAGGCACACCATCAGGCTCGAAGACCACGGGGTGATCTTCCGCGGTACCGTGGCCGCCGATGGGTGCACCATCGACTTCGCGCCCCTGGCGCGACTCGACCAGGTGACCGTGGAGGGGAACGTCACGCTCCGCGGTGAAGCCACCGTGCAGGGAGCGACCAGCTTCGAAGCGGATGTGGAGGTGTTCGATCTGCTCCGGAACGCCGTCGGCAACGTGACCACGGCAGAGATCGACGGAACCGTGACCAATCACGGAATGGTCCTGGACAGCGGCGTTCCCCTCACCCTGGTCGTGGCCGGCGATCTCGACAACCGTGGGGACTGGTCGAACCACGCCGTGATCCTGCGCGGGATCGACGATCAGGTGGTCGGCGTCGGTTCCGGCTTGACCACCGATGAGCTGCGGCTCGAGTCGGGGCTGGGCGGGAGCGGTCATCAGTGGCGTCGGGACGGAAATCCGATTCCCGGTGCCAACAGCCCAATTCTGGTCTTGAGCGGGGCGATCGGTGCCGCATCGTTCGGTGCGTACACCTGCTCGAACTCCGGCGGAGCCACTTCCCGCTCGATCACCATCGCGCAAAACCTGGGATCGGCGGCGGTCGAGCCCCAACCCCGGGGCGCACCCACGGTATCGCTCCACCCCAATCCGGTGATCGATGAGGCGGAGTTCCGGCTCACGCTCCCGATGTCAGGTCCCGTGCGCCTCTCGCTCCACGATGTCTCCGGGCGCGAGATGGCCCTGCTGCAAGCTGGCATCCTTCCCGCCGGCGGCCATGTCGTCACCTGGGCGCGTCGCGAGCTCCCGGCCGGAGCCTACTACTATCGCCTGGATTCCGCTGCGGGGCGCGCAGCGGGACGCCTGGTCCTGGCGCGGTAGCGTTCCGCCGCGATGCTCTCGGGCGTCTGCCACTCCACCGGAGCCGATTGACGCGCCGACGGGGCATCCGTATTCTCCGCCCTCAGCGCTGACCCGAAACTCGCGACAGTTCGTACGACCCGCCGGATCGATCGCCCGGCGCTACCGCGGAGAGAGATGGAATCCACTCCGTCCGATCCGACTCCTGTTCCGCCTTCCGGCGGCGCAGGGTCGTTCCACCCCGACGACCTGGTGGCCTCCCACCTCGGGCTGGTCGACGCGCTGGCCCGGAAGATCCTTCGCGGCCTCCCCAGCTTCGTCGACCTGGAGGACCTGGTCGCCTTCGGTCGGATCGGACTGATCGAGTCGAGCCGTCGCTTCGATCCGGCGCGTGGAGTTCTGTTCAAGACCTTCGCCTACTACCGGATTCGCGGTGCGATCTACGACGGCATCCGCAAGATGGCCTGGTTCGCCAGTGCTCCGAGTGCGGCGGTCAAGTTCGATGCAGCCGCGGGAGAGATCCTGCAGGAGCAGGCCGAGCGCGAAACCGAGGGGGGCGGCAACCTCGAGGACATGATCGGGGAGACACGCGAGCTGGTCGGAAACCTGGTCACCTCGCGACTCCTCTCCCTCGATGCTTCGCCGGTCGAGCTGGCCGAGGATCGCGCCACGGCGCTCGAGGAGATCGAGGTTTCGGAAATCGGTCAGCTCCTCCGACGCTGCCTCGGAAAGCTCGAGGAGCGCGAGCGCGCCGTGCTCGAGGACTACTACTTCAATCACCAGACGCTGGAGGAGGCGGGCGCCAAGTTCGGTCTCTCCAAGTCCTGGACCTGCCGCCTCCACGCCCGCGCGATCAAGAAGCTCGGCAAGTTCGCCCAGGAAGCCGGGCTCGGCGCGGCCGGGTAGCCCGGGACGCCGGTCCGATTCGTGGGCTTGACCCGGCAGGCCGCGCCCCGCACTTTCTCTCCCCTGATGCAGGACAAGACCCCCTCCACTGCCCCTTCCGTCGCGAAGAGCGCCCTCTCGGTCAGCGGCGCAACCCTCCTTTCGCGCGTCCTGGGGCTGCTCCGCGATCAGATCTTCGCCGCGCTGTTCGGCGCGAGCGCGGCCGCGGATGCGTTCAACATGGCGTTCCGCGTACCGAACCTGCTCCGGGACCTGTTCGCGGAGGGGGCGATGAGTGCCTCTTTCGTTCCGACCTTCCAGCAATGGCGGGAGAGGGAGGGGGACGAAGCGGCCTGGGGACTCGGTCGGCAGTTGATGGCGACCTTGGTCGTGACCCTCTCCGCACTCTGCATGGTCGGGTGGCTCCTGATGCCGCAGTTGATCGGGTTGATGGCGGGTGGATTCGCGGCGGTGCCGGGGAAAGTCGACCTCACGGTGCTGCTCGCCCGGATCATGCTCCCGTTCCTTCCGGCAGTGGCCCTGGCGGCCGCGGCTTCGGGGATGCTGAACGCTCGAGGAGTATTCGGGGTGCCGGCGCTCGCGCCGACGATGCTGAACGTCGGCATGATCGTTTTCGGTCTGGGCCTGATTCCGGTGATGAACGCGCTTGGTCAACCTGCGGTGGTGGCGATGGCCGCCGGGGTCTCGATCGGCGGCCTGCTCCAGTTCCTCTGTCAGTTGCCGCGGCTCCGCCAGCTCGGCTTCTCGTTGCGACCGGAGCTGCCGCGCTGGCACCCCGGGGTTCGCCGGGTGGCCCTCCTGATGTTGCCCGCAACCCTCGGACTCGCCGCCACCCAGCTCAACGTCGTGGTGAGCCAGGCCATTGCCGCCTCGTTTCGGGAAGGCAGTGTCTCCTGGCTGCAGTACGCCTTTCGTCTGATGCAACTTCCGATCGGGCTCTTCGGCGTGGCGGTCGCGACGGTCAGCCTCCCGGCGCTCTCCGCCGCTGCGATCCGGAACGACCTGGGGGGGATGCGCGCGACGTTGAGTGAGGCGGTGCGGCTGGTGATCCTGCTCACCGTCCCGTCGGCGGTATTCCTCGCGGTCATGGGTGGACCGATCATCGGACTTCTGTTCGAGCGCGGGCGCTTCCACGCCGGCGACACGGCGCAGACCGCGGGAGCGCTCACGATGTACTGCGTCGGGCTTCCGGCCTTCGCGGCGGTCGGAACGTTCACCCGCGCGTTTTACGCCCTGGGAGAGACGCGCACCCCGGTTCGAGCCAGCCTGGTAGCGGTGGCGGTGAACCTCGCCCTGAACTTCCTGTTCGTCGGACCGCTGCGGCACTGGGGGCTCGACCACCGCGGCCTGGCCCTCGCCAACTCGGTGACCAGCTTGGCGAATCTCGCGCTGCTGGCCCTGCTCCTGCGTGGCCGCCTGGGCGGAATCGATGCCGGACGGATGGGGGGGGCCCTCTTCCGTGTGGGGACGGCAAGCCTGACCGCCGGCACGGTGCTCACCCTGGCCCTCCGGGCGTTGCCGGAAACTTGGGGGGACGGCTGGCCGACCCGTCTGGCAACGGTCGTCGGTGGCGCACTCGTCGGTCTTGTGGTCGGTTACGGCGTCTTGCGACTCCTTCGCGCGGAAGAACTCGAGCTCTCCGAGAGGCTCACTCGGGCCGTCCGCCGCCGATTTGGCCGGTAAGAGGCAACCAAGCGCCCTCCACCCCCGATAACCGGGGCAGGAACGCCGTATGCACGGCGGTGGGACGGGTTACAATCGACGGCACCATTCTATCGAAGCGAGGAGTTCCGATGTCCGATCCAATTGCCGGCGGCGCGATCCAGAAGTCGGCCCAGATCGCCCGCGAGATGGAGCAGAACCTCGATGCCGCCAAGCCGGGTGGTCCCTCGAAGTTCGATGCGGTCATGGATCAGATGGCAAACAAGTCGGTAGAGGGGGCGGGAAGCGTCAACCCGGCCCAGAACGATGGCGCGGCGATGAAGAACGCGCTCGAGCAGCCGTTGCAGCGTCAGATCGACCAGATTCCGGCCACCGAACGTACCCGACTTCGGGTCGACATGGAGCAGAACCTCCAGGGGAAGGACCAGAGCGATCAGGTTCGCTATTTCGCCGAGCGGATCGAGAACACGCGTGGGGGGATGGATCGCCTGGAAGAGCGTGCGGCCGGGGCCGACCTTGGCGCCTTCCAGAACAAGATGGTCGACCGGCTGGAGGACCTCCGCGTCAATCAGGGGCAGCTCGACCGTTTCCTGGCCGACTTCTCCGGCGGGAAATCGTTCTCGCAGGAGGAACTGCTCGCGGTGCAGATCAAGTGTCACCAGATGGCCCAGAGCGTCGAATTGCTCTCGAAGACGGTGGAGCACGGCGTGGGCGGCATGAAAACGATCTTCCAGACCAACGTCTAGTGCGCGCGGAGGGTGGGCGCCTCTCGCTCCGCCCGTCGCGCCTTTCGCGAGGAGGGCTTCTGTCTACGCGTCGATTCCGCGAGTGGGTGCGCCTGGCGGCACTCCTGGTATTGCTGTCGTCCTGGGGGTGCAAGTCGGCCACGGTGGTCGGCGACCTGAAGCAGGAGGACGCGAACCTCATCGTGGTGGTCCTGCAGCAGGCCGGACTCGCGGCCGAGTTGACCACCTCCGGAAGCGGCGAGGAGAAGCTGTTCGCAGTCTCGGTTCCGGCAACGCAAGAAGCGTTCGCCCGCCAGGTGGTCGCGACCAACGAACTCCCGCGGAATCAGGAACTCAAGACCTTGCTCGACCTGCTGAAGGAGAAGTCGCTCTTCACCGACGAGAGCCAGGATCGCGAAATCTACCGCCGAACCCGCGAGTGGGAGCTGGGGCAGGCGGTTCATCGCCTCCCCAGCGTGATCAGCGCGTCGGTCATCCTCAACATCCCCAAGATCGATCCGCTGGCGCAATTGAGCGGCGGTCCGCGACCGCGCTCCACCGCCTCGGTGGTGGTGAAGCACTGGCTCTCTCCGAATGGCGCGACCCTCAGCCGCGGGGCGGTGGCCACCCTGGTTGCCGGTGGAATCGAGGGGATGAATCCCGAGGACGTCAACGTCGTCATGACCGGGATCCCGCCGATCGAGCCGATGGTGCAGCGACGCGGCGACTTCACCCTGTTGTTCGTCGGCTTCGCCTTCTTCACCCTGCTCCTGGTCGGGATGATCCTGGTCCTGGTGCTCAAGAACCGGGCCCTCACGGCGGAACTCACCGCGCGTGATCGGGACGCCGGGGCGTCGACCGCGGCGGCCGGAAGCGGCGGACCGCAATCCTCGGCCGGACTTCCGGTCTAGTGGACGTTGGCCATGAGTGAAACCGCGCTCACCGGCCTCTCCGGATTCGCTCGGGGGTACCTGCTGGCCGCAGACCGCCTCTCGAACTCTGGGCCGGATGCGGTCGCGGCCGAGACGGCGAGGCTCGAGCCGGGCCGTCCGGAGATCGAGACGGGGCTCAATGCCTGGCGCGCCCTGCCGGAGGATGAGTGTTCAGCGCTCGCGAGGGAGTGGCTCCTGAGCGAGCCGGTTCGATCTTGCGAGGATGCGCTCGATCTCCACTGGTCGTGGTTGCCTCCAGCGCTCGAAGGTGAGCGTCCGGCGCTTCTCGTGCTGCTGCTCAACAGTCTCCGTCCCGAGTCCGCGCGGGAGATTCTGCGCTCGCTCTGGAACGAGCTGCGGAACATCCCCAGCCGACATCTCGAGGCCAAGGCGCCATCGCCGCAGTTTCTCGCTGCCCTCAGGCGCCGCTTTTTCGCTGCCTTTGCGCTCGTTCCGCCGCGCCCCGGGTCGGCCCGAGATGCTCTGATCCAGGTCGGGCGGAAGGAGTTGCACCTGTTCCTGCAAGAGCTTGGTCTGACCGAGATCGGCAACGCGGCCGGCCCCGACCTGCCATCGACGCTGCAGGCACAGCTCGCGTTGTTCGATGGAGTGGATGCCACCCGGGTCTCGCGTCTCCTGAAGCGAACGAACGATGAGGTCGAGCCCGCTCGGCGGATGCTGGCCCGACGCCATCTGGGACGCGCCCTCAGCGCTGCGGGGCCGAACGGCGATCTGGTCGTGTTGACCGCGCTGGATCATCTCGGACTGATTCTGACTCAGGCGGAGCCGGAGGAGGCCCGGTTCCTCGCCCAGCGACTTCCGCGGGAGCAGGGGGCGCATCTCCTCGCCTGCTGCGAGGAGTGGCGGGATGATGTCGATGCCCGGACCGGGGCGTCCGAGTCGATTCCGGTGGCTGCGCTCGAGACCGAGCTGCTGCGCCGGCTCACCAGCGTGATCGCCCGTGCCTACGTGCCGACGGTCGAGAAGCGAGTCTGGGCCTAGGCGGCCTCGCCGCCAGAGGGGAACGATCCGATGGATGGAAAGATCTTGAAGGGAACCGGCACCTCCGTGCCCGGCGCCTCTGCACCCGGCAGCCGAGTACTCAAGCAGGACGTGCTGGCTGCACGCGAGGAGGGGCGCCACCTGGTCGCGGCAGCGCAGGAGGAAGCGGAGCAGATCCGCGCGGAAGCGCTGCGTGAAGCGGAGCAGTTGCGCGAGCAAGCCCGCCGCCAGGGCTACGAGGACGGGATCGCCCGCTTGAACGAGCTGGCCCTCTCGTTCCAGGAGACTCAATCACACCTCTTCGAGGAGAGCCGGTCGGAACTGATTCGCCTTGGCGTCCGGGTGGCGGAGAAGATCCTCGGTCGGGAGCTGGAAGTGAACGAGGCGGCCCTGACCGACCTGGTCATTCGCGCCATTCGCGGGATCCGGCACGAGCGACGGATCCAGATCCGCGTCGCGCCCGAGGATCTCGAGCGGGTTCGGGTCGGACATCCGCGTCTGATCGAAGAGGTCGGTGCGGGCAAGGAGATCGATTTTCGCGAGGATCCGACGATCAAGACCGGCGGCTGCATCGTCGAGACCGACCTCGGAATCATCGACGCCCGGCTGGACACCCAACTGCGCGTCCTCGAGCGGGCGCTGCTGGCGAAGCGGGGTTAACTGCGATGGCATCGGATCCAAAGCACCCGTTCGACCTCGGCAATCTCGAGGCGGTGTTGCGCGAGGTCTCGCCCGTCGAGGTGCGGGGGCGGGTCACCGGGCTGGTCGGCCTGATCGTCAAGGCGGCGTTGCCCGAGGCATGGGTCGGGGAGCTGTGCTACATCCACAATCCCCGCTCCGATCAGCCGGTACGAGCCGAGGTGGTCGGCTTCGATCAGAACGAGGCGCTCCTGATGCCGCTCGGCGATCTGGCCAACATCGGCATGGCGAGCGAGGTCGTGCCGACCGGGCGCTGTCTCTCGGTCAAGGTAGGGGATGCATTGCTGGGGCGCGTCTTGAACGGGCTGGGTGAGCCGCGCGACCAGGCGACCCGCGGGCCATTGGTGCTGGAGGACGAGTACCCGGTGATGGCCGCGCCTCCCGACCCGCTGAAGCGGCGGCGGATCATGAATCCGATCAGCGTCGGGGTGAAGGCGATCGACGGCGTGCTCACCGCCGGCGAAGGGCAGCGTATCGGCCTCTTCGCCGCCGCGGGCGGAGGCAAGTCGACCTTCCTCGGCATGGTGGCGCGCAATACCGAAGCCGACGTGAACGTGATCGCCCTGATCGGCGAGCGTGGTCGCGAGGTGAACGACTTCATCGAGGAATCGTTGGGCGAAGAGGGGATGGCCCGGTCGGTCGTCGTGGTGGCAACCTCGGATGAGCCGGCGTTGGTGCGGCTCAAGGCCGCTTATGTGGCCACGACCATCGCCGACTACTTCCGCGACCGGGGCCAGCGGGTCATGCTGATGATGGACTCGGTGACCCGATTTGCCCGGGCTCAGCGCGAGGTGGGGCTGGCCACGGGGGAGCCGCCGGCTCGCGCGGGCTTCACTCCATCGGTCTTCTCCGAGCTGCCGAAACTGCTGGAGCGGGCCGGGAACAGCGACAAGGGCTCGATCACGGCGTTCTACACCGTTCTGGTCGAAGGGGACGACATGACCGAACCGGTGGCCGATGAGGTCCGTTCCATCCTCGATGGTCACGTCATCCTCACCCGGCGTCTGGCAGCGCGGAATCACTATCCGGCGATCGACGTATTGCAGAGCGCCTCGCGCGTGATGACCCAGGTGACCGATCGCGGACATCAGGATGCGGCCGGCCGTCTGCGCCGCCTGCTCAGCGTCTACGAGGAGAATCGCGACGCGATTCTGTACGGCATCTACAAGAAGGGGACGAATCCCGAGATCGACGAGGCGATTGCCAAGATGCCTCTGATCGATGCGTTCCTGAAGCAGCGGACCGAGGAGAAGCTCTCCCTGGAGGAGACGCTCCGCCTGCTGCTCGCCATCTAGCATTCGCCCGTCCGTGGGGCGGCAAACATCAAGGAGATCAAGGCTCAATGCCGGGACTCGAGGATTGGTACCACGTCCGCTTCGATGAGCAGGTGTTTCGCCGGGAGGTCGCTCCTCCGGGCGGCGAGTCGTGGTCCGATCAGGTGCCTTGGCGCGACATCGTGCGGGTCTGTTACATGACCCGCGACGCTCTGGAGTCGGACGAGTTGTACGTCTTCTGTTCGAGTCGGCCGGAGAGTTACGTCATTCCGATGGAAGCCGACGGTGGGCTGGCCCTGCTGAACGAGCTGGTGCGCCGGGAGCTTTTTCCCGCGCAGTTGGCCATCGAGGCGGCCGGCTCCAACGGCGCCCTCTACTGCTGGCCCCCGGCGGGGCCGAGCTCGGAATCTGCCTAGGAGGAAGCATGGACCGGGGGAAGAGGCAGCGATCGAAGCGGGCGCCGCGGTCGTTCCGGAACGCGCTCCGGTGGGGAGCGATTCTCCTGCTTCCCTTCGTCTCCGAATGGGCCACTTCCCGCGCGGCGGAACCAGATCTGCCTGATGACCCGAGCCGCCTGGCCCAGGGAACCTTCATCGGTTCGACCGATCGCGAGTACCCGCACGCGATCGCAGTCGATGCGTCCGGCAACATCCTCGTCGCCGGGTACACCATCTCGGCCAACTTCCCGACCACCCCCGGGGCGTACGATCGCACGCGCGCGGGGGACTACGACGTTTTCGTGGCGAAGTTCGATCCCACCCTCGGAGTCCTGCTCTGGTCCACGCTCCTGGGAGGGGCGGCCGAGGATCGGGCCTTCGCCATCGCTCTCGACGCGGAAGAGAATGTCGTCGTGGCCGGTCTCACCTACTCGGCGGACTTTCCCACCACTCCCTCCGCGTTCGATCGCACCCTCGGAGGAGCACGTGATGGTTTCGTGGCCAAGCTGAGCGCGGACGGGAGTGTGCTGCGCTGGAGCACGCTGGTCGGCGGGGCCGGCCTCGATCGCGTGTGGGACCTCGCTCTGGGGGCCGACGGCCAGCCGATCGTCGTCGGGGAGACCTCTTCGAGTGACTTTCCCACCGCGTCGGGCGCGCTGCAGCCCCAGGCCCAGGGGAGCACGGACGGATTCATCCTCCGCCTCAACGCGCAGGGGCAGGGGATGATCTCGGGCTCGTACCTTGGCGGCGCCCTCGCGGATCAGATCACCGCGCTCGAACTGGATGCGGGGGGAGATCTCTGGGTCACCGGAAACACCGACTCGCAGAACCTGCCGGTCAGCCCCGACGCCTTCATGGGGACACGCGCGGGCGGGACCGATGCGTTTCTCCATCGGCTCGACGGACTGGCTGCGCAACTCCTGCACGGAACCTACCTCGGGGGGACGGCGGAGGATCGGGGCAATGCGCTGACCATCGACCCGTCGGGTCGCGTACTGGTCGCCGGGAGCACACTGTCTGCCGATTTTCCCACCATCTCCGGGTCGTACGACCGGACGGCCAATGGAGGACGGGATGCGTTCGTGACCGGCTTCGCCCCATCGCAAGCGATGCCGGTGTTGAGCAGCTTCCTCGGAGGGCTCTCGACCGACGAGCCGTTCGCGATCACCGCCGATTCGGAGGGACGCGTCCTGGTGGCGGGCGAGACCTCATCAGCCGATTTTCCCACCACCGCCGATGCGCTCGACCGCATTTACGGAGGGAACATCGATGCGTGGGTGACGCGCTTCGATTCCGGCGTGAGTCAGCTTTCCTGGAGCAGTTTCATGGGGGGATCGCTGGCCGACGGCATCTGGGAGATCACGGTGGACGAGGCAGACAATCCCGTGTCCTCCGGTCCGAGTCGCTCGCCCGAGATGCCCACTACCTCCGGGGCGTACGATCCGACACACAACGGCACCCAGGATGTCCATGTTTCGCGCCTCGCCCTTGGTGTGCCGGCGGCAGTCGGCACGATCGTGCTCCCGGGCCCCTGGTCGGCGAGCCCGAATCCGTCGCGAGGTGCGGTGACGCTCAACTTCGATCTCGATCGCCCGATTTCAGGTCCGCTCTCGGTCCACGATGCCGCGGGACGCCGTGTGGCGCGTCTCGGGGGAAGCCGTTGGGCGGCCGGGGCTCACCGCGTCGTCTGGGACGGGACTTCGGGCCAGGGCCGACTCGCGCCCACCGGCGTCTACTGGTTCCGGTTCGAAGGCGATGCTGCCCAGGCCGGCACCAAGGTGATTCTGCTGCGGTAGCCATCCGGCGACGATCACCAGCGCCGGTCTTCGGACGATCAGCGAAGCTTCGTCAGGCGCACGGATCGTGCTTCTGGTCCGTGTCCTGCGAGTGCGAGGTAGAGACCGTTCGGCACCAGCTGTCCGGCATCGTCTCGCCCGTCCCAATGCGCCTCTCCGCCCTGCGTCCGGAGGTACCGCACGCGGCGGCCGTCGATCGAGAGGATGGTGATCCGCGAGGTCCCATCGCGATTCATGCTGGTCTCGTCCCCGTCCGGGGGAAAGATCAGCCGAGTCTCGCCTGCAAATGGATTAGGCCACGCCGACCCTGGGGTGGACGTACCCTCCTCGGTCGAGGACAGGTCGGTCGTACGATAGAGACCGATCGACCACTCGCCCCCGGTGCGCTGGCCGTCCACCGCGATCAACCAGCGCGTTCCATCCCACCAGGGGGAGTAGGTGTGCATCGCCTCGGCGTTCCATCCCTCGCCTGAGCGGGAGATGACCGGACTCTCCGCGACCTCGTGTTCCACGTAGCCGGTCGGGGTGAGCAGGTCGATGGCGAAAGCTCGCACCGCCTCGCCATAGACGACATCCGACTTCTGGGCGTAACGCATCCGCTGGTTGCCACCGTAGACGAACATGCGGCCGCCTGCGCGGGCGCTGCTCCGATCGTCGTCCACGATCGGACTGAGCGGGTGGTGTTGCCATCCCCAGGCCAGCGTGTTCGACCAGTACAGCTCGCAATCCTGGCTGGAGTTTCGCGCCACGAATAGATAGAGACGATCCTGCCACTCGAGAATCGCCGGATCGGAGAAGCCGCCGCCGGTCAAGAGGATCGCTTCGAGCGTCCAGTCGTCCGGAAAGTGCACCGCCCGGTAGAGCCGCACATCGATGTTGCCCGGCCCCACCTGGAGCATGTAGTGCTCCCCCCCGTGGCCGAAGATGTACGGGAAGGCCTGATGAAACGGCTCGTGCAGGCAGATTCCGCCCCAGCTCCAGGCGTAGCCATCCTTGCTCACGGCGTAGGCGATGACCCCACGGGTGTACCCGACGAGGTAGGCCTCGAAGAAGATGTACCACTTGCCCTCGGTCCGGTAGAGGAAGGGATCGGCGACGAAGTGGCAGGGAATCGGCACCATCTCCCGAGTGATGATCGGATTGACCGGTACGGCCTCCGTCGGTCGATTCGGGGAGACGGTGATCTCAGGCCATTGTGGAACGAAGGTGCCGGCCAGCGCGCCACCGCCGCTTCCGGCACCAGGCAAGCAAGCGAGCGTCCACAGAAGTCCCAGGCAAAGCCAGCGGACCAGGACACGGGACCCGAAATGCGGCATCGGATACCTCGAAGGTCGATCGAACCACCCCGCGCAGCGTGGGGCATCACGCCCGGGGGGGTGAGCGCGATCCCAGTCACTATCGAAACGGGGAAAGTGTAGCACAGTCGTACCGGGCGGGAGGCGTGGATTGTCAGCACCCACGACGACTGAACCTCGACCAGGGAGGAGAAGGTGTACTACATCGTCGAGTCGAAGAAGAGTATGGATCAGGCGGCAGCCGACCTGGAGGCGGCGATCGTCCGGAACGGATTCGGCGTCATGCACGTGCATGATCTGGGGAACACCCTCCGCTCGAAGGGGGTCTCGTTCCAGAACCAGTGCAAGGTGTTCGAGATCTGCAACCCGATCCAGGCCTCGAGAGTCCTGGCGGCCGACCTGCGGATCAACATGGCCCTTCCCTGCCGGATATCGGTCTTTGCCGATGCCGCCGGGACGAAACTCGGCTTGATCCGACCGATCAACATGCTGAAGGCCTTGTCGGACGACCCTGCCCTGCTCGAAGTGGCGCAGGAGGTCGAGGAGAAGACCATCCGCATGATCGACGAGGCGCGCTAAGGCACGGACCCTCGGGCGTCGTCAGAGGCGGGGGGCAGGGGCAGCCTGGTGATCAGGCCACTGAAACTTGCGCGGGGCCCTCGTGCAACGCGCCCACGACCGCGGCGCTCCCGAAGCCTTGCTCCCGGAAGATCTCCAGCACGCGCGGCGCCGCCTCGGCGGTGCAGGCCACAAGAAGCCCTCCGCTGGTCTGCGGATCGGTGATCAGTTTCTTCTGCCACTCTTCGATGCCGCTCCCGAGCGAGATCTCGTGGCCGTAGCTGGCCCAGTTGCGGCCGGATGCGCCGGTGGCCACGCCCGCCTGCACATGGGCGAGCGCCTCGGGGAAGAACGGGATCTTCGAGAATTCGACCGTGGCGGAGAGCTTCGAGCCCCGGCAGATCTCGAGCAGGTGGCCGCCGAGTCCGAAGCCGGTGACATCGGTCATGGCATGCACGCCGTCGAGCTCGGCCAGATGGGTACCCGGCGTGTTCAGCTTGGTGGTCGAGGCGATCATCTGAGCGTACCCCTCGGGGCTCAGGGCGTTCTTCTTCAGCGCCGCGGAGAGGATCCCGACTCCCATCGTCTTGCCCAGGATCAGAAGGTCACCCGCACGCGCGGCGTCGTTCCGTTTCACCCGCTTGGGGTGGACCAGGCCTAAAGCCACCAGACCGTAGATCGGTTCCACCGAGTCGATCGAGTGACCTCCGGCGATCGGAATGCCCGCCTCGTGACAGACCGACTCGCCCCCGTCCAGGATCTTTCGGATCGTCTCCAGCGGGAGTTTGCCGATCGGCATCCCCACCAGGGCCAGGGCAAAGATCGGTCGACCGCCCATCGCGTAGACGTCGGAGATGGCGTTGGTGGCCGCGATGCGCCCGAAGTCGAACGGATCGTCGACGATCGGCATGAAGAAGTCGGTCGTCGCGATGATCGCTTGGTCGTCGTTCAAACGGTAGACCGCGGCGTCGTCGCTGGTCTCGGTTCCGACCAGCAATTCCTTCGGGATCGCGCGCAGCGGTTGGGAGGCGAGGATCTCGGACAGAACGGCAGGGGCGATCTTGCAGCCGCAGCCACCGCCGTGCGAGAGGTCGGTGAGTCGGATCGGGGCGTCGTTGGTCATGCTGGTCCTCGCGGTTCTGGGTCTCGGGGCTCCCGGGCCGGGGCGCAGGGGGAGAATACCAGACCGGCCGCCGGTCAGCTCGCGCGCGCGACCGCCGGAGGGAGCCAGCGAGAAATGACCTGATAGAGATCGCCCGGCCGGAACGGCTTGGCCACGTAATCGTCCATTCCGGCTGCGAGACAGAGTGCCCGATCCTCCGCCATGGCGTTGGCGGTGATGGCCACGATCGGAGTGTGCCTGCCGCTCGGCGCCTCGAGGGCGCGGATCTCCCGGGTGGCTTCGTAACCGTCCATTTCCGGCATCTGGCAGTCCATCAGGATGAGATCGAACCGACCGTCCTGGAACAGCTCCAGCGCCTCGATCCCATCCCGGGCGCACTCGACTCGACAGGCCCACTTCTCGAGGAAGCGGCGGGCTATCGTCTGGTTGACCAGGTTGTCCTCGACCAGAAGTACGCTGGCGCCCAGGGGGGTGAACTCCGAGCACCGCTCGTCCGCGTGGTGGACGGCGGCCAGCGCCTCGGCGCTGCGCAGCGGCAGGTAGACTCGAAACGCACTTCCGACTCCCAGGGTGCTCCGTACGGTGATTTCACCGTCCATCAGCTCGGTCAGCTTTCGGGTAATGGCAAGCCCCAGTCCGGTCCCGCCGTGGCGCCGGCGCGCGCTCCCATCCGCCTGGGTGAAGCTGTCGAAGATCACTTCCAGGGCGGGGGCATCGATTCCGATTCCGGTGTCCTCGACCTCGAGGATCACGCCCGGCCGGTCACTTTGCGCGGCCGCCTCGGAGACGGTGAGGCGCACCGATCCAACCTCGGTGAACTTCACCGCGTTGCCGAGCAGATTGAGCAGGATCTGTCGCACCCGGCCCACATCCCCCATCACCCAGGGGGACAGCGCCGGATCGATCGTGCGCTCCAGCCGCACCTGCTTCTCCGCCGCGCTGGGCGAGAGCATGGCGATGACCTCGTCGCAGACCGAACGTAGATCGAAGGGGGCATAGACGACCGTCATCTTGCCCGCTTCGATCTTGGCCAGGTCGAGGATGTCGTTCACGATCGCCAGCAGCGCTTCGGCGGAGTTCCTGATCGTCGCGGCAAAGCCGCGTTGCTCCGGACTGAGTGGAGTGTCGAGCAGAAGGCCGGTCATCCCGATTACCCCGTTCATCGGGGTCCGGATCTCGTGACTCATGGTGGCGAGAAACTCGGACTTGAGTCGCGCGGCGTGGATCGCCGCTTCCCGCGCGCGCAACCGTTCCTCGCTCTGACGCAGCTCGTCGGTGCGCGCGCGCACCTCCGCCTCGATCGACGCCTTGATCCGTTCCAGCTCCATCTGGCGAGCGACCAGCTCGGCATTGCTCTGCGCCAACTCCACCCCGCGCGCGCGCAAATCAGCGGTGAGGCGCGCATTCTGGATCGCACGGTCGAGGTGGTTTCCGACCAGCCGGAGGAATGGTACATGCTCCTCGCGGGGGGTCTCGCGGTGATAGCTGTCCCTTCCGCGCGACCAACCGATCATGATGGCGAAGGGACGCCCGGATCCGGCGGCGACGGCGAGCCAGATCACCTGCGTCTGGGGAAGCTGGAAGGACGGGGGGAGGAACTCCCGCACCAGGGACATCAGGCGGATCGCCTCCGGTCCTTCACACGGGGAGATCCCCGCGCCGGTCAAGGCCAGAACCTGGTCCGCTTCCTCTGGATCAAGGGAACGCCGGGCCATGCCCGAGTCGAGTTGAGTGACATCCGACGACACCCGGACCACGGTGGTTCCGTCCAGATTGAGCGACCGCATGAGCAGGCGGCTGCCTCGGCGGAGGATCTCCTCCGGATCCTCGATGCCATTGCACTCAAAGGTGAGGTCCGCCAGCCCTCGCATCCGGGTGAGCTGGCGATCGAGTGCCAGCTGCGAACGGGTTAACCGGTGCTCGGTCTGCACCAGGAGCATGACCTGCTCCTCCAGTGCCGCCTTCTCCGCCCGGAGTTGCTCGCGCTCGGCGTTTAGTTCATCAGGCTGCATCGTAGAGGGCGCAGAGCGCCACGGTGTAATTGTGATACAAGGGATGCCCGGCGATCGGGGCAATCTCGCCGTAGGTGTGGAAGCCGGCCCAGGGAATGGACGAACCCATCTCCGCGTGTAGCGGCTCCACGATCTCCCCCGCCGCGCAGCCGCCGAACATGATCTTCCCCCGTCCGGCGCAATCGAATTGGAGCACCATCACCGGCTTTGCCTGCCCGCTCTCCTGCCTCAATGAACGCGCGCATTCTTCCGCGCTGCGGCGGATCTGCTCGGTGTCCCTCCGGGTCATGTGAATGCTCTGCCCCGTGGCGAGCCCGCCCCCCGGGAAGAAGAGCGCACCGCTCTCGCGGTCGAGCTGCATCGGAGTACGGATCACCATCGTCTTGGCCGCCGTGCCGTTCTCGATCGGAGTGCCGACGCAGAGATGGACGATGCCGTCGGCGTTCAGATCTTCCGGGTCGCCATCGAGATATTCCTTGAACACCGACCAGGCGTGCCGCCCGTCGATCTCCTGGACCCATCCTCCGCCGGCTTGCGAGATCCGGCGCGCGGTGCCGATCGGCAGACAGCCGTGGCTCACCGCGACCTCCAGCCGGCCCGCTCCCCGAAGCACCACCGCGGCGACTGCTCCGGACGCCACCTGGTCGCCGCCGTACTGGTAGGTGCGAGAGAACTGCATGTCATCCGCGGAGGTCCCGCCGACCACCGGCACTCCCGGTAACGCCGAGTTCAATCGATCGAGGAAGCTGGTGCAGTCTCCGACCAGTCCATCGGGGAAGACGATGATCCCCATCGCCGGCTCGTGCCCGATCCGGGCGGCGAGCGTTTCGGCGCAGCCCGAAGGATCTTCCGCGTACCCCTCGATCAGATAGGTCTGGGCGCGAATCGAGTCGGATGCCATGGCCATGACGACCACCGCGCAGTCGACCTCGTGGGAGTCGTTGTCCGCGATCACCCCTTCGCCGGAGCAGCCGACCAGCTGCGCGTCGGGAGCGGCCTCGCGAATTCCGGAGAGCAACGTGGGCTGATCATAGGCGGCCGTGGCGAAGACGATCAGGAGATCCGCCGTCGAATCCGGCAACTGGCTGCAAGCGCTGGTGGCGGCGGAAAATCCTGCCGCGCGTGCATCTTCCAGGGTGCTTTGCCCCACCCCGCTGTGCGTGCTCAAGGATCCCCCCTCGGTCCTGTGAAGGCGGAATTGCCCCCGTTCTCCTTGTCGGCGGCCCCTGGATCAACTTGAGACAGGCCCCGCACTAGATTTCGTCGGGTTCCTCGGAGGGGCAACGGAGTATGCTCAACAGGCCGTTCCCCAGTGCCCAGGATCCGCTGCGAGGAGATGATGCCGGCCAAACCCCGCTACCCGCTCGAGGCGTATCTAACCCACCTCCTGGGGGAGAAGGAGCGCGCGTTCAAGGAGCTCGCGGCCGCCCTGGACAAGGTGCGCCAGGAAGAAGAGCGCCGGGCAGGCATGCTCGCCCGGCTGGAGCAGCTCGAGTCCGACCACAAGCGCTGGATGGGCGACTACTGGCAGGGGCTTCGCGAGGGAAGATTCGGTCCCAACGATATCGAGGGTCGGCGCAACCACCTCGAGGGGCTGGCCTCCGACACTCGCGACCAGAAGCGCGAACTCCTCGCCCAGGAGCGCGCAGTGCAACGAGCCGAGCAGGCCGCGGAGACAGTACGCCAAGAATTCGGCCGGATCTCCAACGAGGTGAAGGTCCACCAGGAGAAGAAGGACGAGTGGCTGCGCGAAATCGCCCGCGAGGCGGACCGGAAGGAGCAGAGGGGGATGGAGGACCTCTCCACCGCCCGACACGTGCGTCGTGGGTCGGGAAAAAAGGCATAACGCATTTTAGGACAATAAATTATGACTAATGCGACGCGCATTCACGATCCCTGTTCGCCGATCGGACCCGATCGGTCGGAAAAAACCCCGGCCGACGGCAAACCGCAAAATGTTAGGCTTGTCTGCGCCATATCCGCGCCCCATCGGCAGCGGCGAATCCTCCACCCACACATGGAGACTCTATCGTGCACAGGAATCACCATCGTTCATCGAGCCCCGAGGGGTTCGGCTCACGGACGAGTTCGATCGTTCGCGCGGGGCTGCTCACGCTCAGCGCCACGATCGCGTTGAGCAGCGGAAGTTTCGCCGCCTCCGCGTTCACCACCATCAACGAGACGTCGATCGCCCCGGCCGGCGCGCGCTATGCGGCGCCGCTGGCCTACTCGACCTACCGCATCGATCTGGGCACCCTGGCCTCGTCCCTGGTTGACGCGCCGCTGGTCCGTTCGAGCGACTCCCGGCCCGAGCCGGTGATCCAGCTGCCGATGCCCGACGGCTCCATGCAGAGTTTCCGCGTCTCCTACTCGCCGGTCATGCATCGTGACCTGGCGGCGAAGTATCCGGAGATCCGCACCTTCGAAGCGCATGGGATCGACGACACGAGCGCCTTCGCGCGTTTCAGCATTTCCCCCCTTGGCTTCCACGGCACAATCTGGAATAGCCAGGGATCGATCTGGATCGACCCGTACCAGAGCAACGACATCAGCAACTATTCGGTCTGCTGGGGACGCGACTATCGTCGCGCCGACATGAGCGAGCTGACCGGCATCGGCTGCGAGACCGAGCACGACCCGGTCGAGATGCAGGCGATCTCGGAGCGGGTGCGTGAGTTCGAGAGCCGGGGCGGCTCCTCGACCGGGGAAACGCTTCGCACCTACCGCACTGCGGTGGCGGCGACCGGCGAGTACACCGCCTTCCACGGCGGCACCGTCCCGCTCGGCCTGGCGGCGGTCGTGGTGGCCATGAACCGTTGCAACGGAGTCTACCAGCGCGACTTCTCGGTCTTTTGCGAGCTCGTGCCGAACAACGATCTCGTGATCTACACCAACGGCGGCACCGATCCGTACACGAACAACAACGGCGGCACCATGCTCACCCAGAATCAGGCCAACCTGAACGCGGTGATCGGGAACGCCAACTACGACTTCGGTCACGTTTTCTCGACCGGCGGCGGCGGAATCGCGTCGCTCTCCTCGGTCTGCGTCAGCACCCGGAAGGCGCAGGGAGTCACCGGCCTCAACACCCCGATCGGTGACAACTTCTATATCGACTACGTGGCCCACGAGCAGGGCCATCAGATGGGCGCCACCCACACCTTCAACAGCCAGAACGGATCGTGCGGCGGCGGCAACCGCTCTGCCGGTACCGCGTTCGAGCCGGGCAGCGGCACGACTATCATGAGTTACGCGGGCATCTGCGGCGCGGACAACATCCAGGCGCACAGCGACGACTACTTCCACGTCGGCAGCTTCGTCCAGATCCGTTCCTACATGGAGTCGGGCGGCGGAAATGCCTGCGCCGCGACCAGCCCGACCGGCAACCTGCCGCCGACCGCCGACGCCGCGATCGGGACCTTCACCATTCCGCTCAGCACGCCGTTCCAGCTCACGGGCGGCGGCAGCGACCCGGACGACGACCCGCTCACCTACTGCTGGGAGGAGTACGACCTCGGGCCGGCCGGGCCCCCGAACTCACCGTCGGGGAACGCCCCGATCTTCCGCTCGTTCGATCCGACCACCTCGCCTACCCGGTACTTCCCGCGCATGTCGGACATCGTGAACAACGTGCAGACCAAGGGTGAGATCAAGGCGAGCTACGCGCGCACGCTCAAGTTCCGCCTCACGGTCCGCGACGGCTTTAACGGGGTCAACTGGGCCGAGGCGCCGCTCATCACGGTCGCGTCGGTCGGACCGTTCCTCGTGACCTCGCCGAACACCAGCGGCATCCAGTGGGGCGGTGGCTCGAGTCAGACCGTCACCTGGGACGTCGCCTCGACCAACATCGCGCCGGTCAACTGCGCGTCGGTCAACATCCTCCTCTCCGAGGACGGCGGCTTCACCTATCCGCATACGCTGGCTACCGGGGTCGCGAACGACGGGAGTGAAAGTGTGATCCTCCCGCTGATCGAGACCCTGACCGCGCGGATCAAGGTCGAGGCGGCGGACAATATCTTCTTCGACATCTCGAACGCCAACTTCGAGATCACCCCCGGAACGACCGACGCGCCGGAACTCGCCTTCCGTGAGGGCGAGATGCTGCGCGCAGCCGAGCCGAATCCGACCCGCGACATCTCGCACATCCGCTTCCGCCTGGCCCAGAACGCTCCGGTCACCCTCAAGGTGTACGGCGCCGACGGTCGCGAGGTGGCGACGCTCGCCGACGGCACGATGGAGGCCGGCGAATACATGCGGGCCTGGGACGGCCGGGACTACGACAGCCGTCCGACCCCTGCCGGCGTCTACTACTACCGCCTGACCGCGGGCAACCGCACCGAGTCGAAGCAGCTCGTCCGGATCAACTAGGACGAACGTTCGGCTCTCGCGCTCTCCAGGGGGGTGCGACCGGCAGCGGTCGCGCCCCCCTTCGCTTGGTGGCGCGCTCCACGTACGCAGGTACGCCGCGGGGCCGGGTGGCTGGCGGGCAACTTCCGGCAAGGAGGTTCCGATAAGTGACCGACCGGACCGAAGACCCGTAGAACGCGAGAGGAGATCCGCAGGTGCGAATCGAGGGACCGGGACAGCCGCCAAAGCCGAATTCCAACGCCGGCCCGGAGGCCGGAAAAGGGAAGTCCACCTTCGATGCCTTCCTGAAACACAAGGCGGGGGGGAACGTCGCCGGTGGAGACGGAACGGACTCGCCGACGGATGGGCCGGTCCCCTATCCTGGGGCCTCTCTTCCCACCCGAAACGCGGATGCAGGTTCGGAACCGACCGGAGATCATGGCCAAAAGGGTGAGCGCGACCCGCGGGAGGGGAAAGACACGGACAAGGTGGAGCGGACCGGCGAAGCTGACCGGGGCCGTGAGACGGAAACGCGCATGGCGGAGACGCCGGTCGAGCGTCCGGGGGAGATCAGGGTACCGCTGATGCGTCCGGGGGAAACCGTCCGCGGAGCCTCCGGTGGCGCTGGCCTGCGGATCCCGACCGACGTGTATCACCGTTTGGTCGAATCGGTGCGCCTGCTCAAGCACGACACCGGAGCGAAGGAACTGAACGTCGCGCTTCGGGCGCAGGGCTTTGAAGGGATGAACCTCCGCGTTGTCTCGCATCAGGGTCAGGTCACCACGACGTTCGTGGTCGACAGCTTGGCCCAGCAACGCGTGTTGGAGTCGCAGTTGCCGGAGTTGCGCTCCCGGCTCGAGGCGCAGGGGGTGCAGGTGGCCGAGGTGCGGGTCGAGCTGCGTCCGGGAACCCAGTCTGCCATGGGCGGGGACGCCGGCGGTTCGGGGGATGAGCGCCGTGGTCGGAGTGCGGGCGAGCTTGGAGAGGGCGCGGATCACCCGGATGGACGCGAGCTGTCGGACGCCACCGGCACACGTCAGACCGACGGCGAAGAGCGGACCGACTACACCCTGTAGAGGAAACGGCGGGGATCGTCGCGCGAGGGGCAAAAGTGAGGCGAGGCGTGTTGGAGACGAATCCTCTCGGTGAACTGCCGAGCCTGAGCCGGGCCGACCGGGATGTTGCCCTGGCGGGTGCGAGACTTCGGCCGGCGCGGACGGTGTTCCGCCTGGAGCTACTTGCCAGTTCCATCGCTCAACTCTTCGACCCCGCTACCACCCCCCAGGCTTCAGGTCGGTCGGGCAGACTTCGGGACCAGTGATCCCTTCGGGAGCGGCGTACGTGTGCAGGCGATCCTCGCTACGGCCGCCGGCCCGGCGCGGCTCGACCTTCCCCTCGATGGCGTGCGCCGCCTGTTAGCGGCGCTGCTTCGGGTCGATGCGGAGGCGTTTGCGGCGTCTGACCTCTTGACCCGCCTCGAAGAGGGGGCGCTGGCCGCGATCTTCGACCACCTTCTCCGGCACCGAGGTTGGGCGCCGATGATCGGGCCATGCAGCCTCTCGGCGATTGGGTGCGGGGCGGGGCTCGCCTCCGACGAACGCGCCTGGGGGGTGAGTGGAGATCTGGAGATCGCGGGGGAGGCGTTTCTCTTCCGGCTCCTGATTCCGGAGGAAACCGTGAGCTGCCTGGTCGGGTCGCTGCGCGAGCGGCTCGCCGGCCTGGGGTTCGACGATCTGCTCATTTCGCTCGCAGCGACGGTCGGGTCGGTCACGCTTCTCCCGGCCGAGCTGTCCGGAGTGGAGGCGGGCGACATCGTGTTGATCGAAGCCGAGACGCTGCGCTGGGAGGATGGTGCCCCGGCGGGAACGGTGACGGTCCGATCCCGCGGGATCGGGGCCGGCCCCGGCTTTCTGGGGAAGCTGATCGACCGGGGAAGCCGTTGCGAGGTCGAGTCGTTCCTGGTCGGTGGGGATGACCCCGCGACCGAGTCGGATGGCGGAGAGGGGAGCAAGAAGATGAGCGAAGCGGCGGGCGGCGAGGCGCTGGTGGCGGGACTTCCGATCAAGCTGCGCGTGGAGATGGGCCGTATCCAGATCACCCTGGCGCAACTGAGTGAGCTGGGACCGGGCGCGGTGCTCGAGCTGCACAAGGATGCCAGAGGACCGGTGGCTCTCTGGGTCGAGGACCGGAAGATCGGCGAGGGAGAGCTCGTGTCGGTCGACGGTCAGCTCGGCGTTCGCATCACGGCGCTGGGATGATGCAGAGCACACCGATCGCGCCCCCAATCGGGGGCGGATACCTGGAGCTGATGCTCCGGATGCTCTTCTATCTCGCGCTGGTGTGCGGCGTCCTCTGGTTCGGCGCACGTTGGGTGCTTCCTCGTTTGTACAAGCAACGGTTCGGGCCGAATCGGCGGATGGGGATGATCGACCAGGTGGTGCTCGGCACCGGGAGATCGGTCTGTCTGCTCAAGGTGGTCGATCGCTACTATCTCGTCGGTGTGGCCGAGGGAGGAGTGCGCCTCATGAGCGAGCTCTCCTCCGCGGAGGTGGAGGCCGCCTATCCCGAAGCAGTGGGAAAGCGCGGGGCGGCCTCTCTGGGCGAGTTCGATCGTCGATCGGACTCGATGGGATCAACGGAGTCGCGGCAAACATGGGGACCAAAGGAATGAATCGGGCCACCAGGAGCGGGAGGAAGGAGCGCGGCAGCGCGCGCGTCTCGACCGTCATGCGCGGCCGTCCGGCGTTGGTGGCCGGGCTGGTCGGTCTACTGCTCGGGATCGGCGGAACGGCCTGGGCCCAGGCGTCGCCCGGTCAGTTCTCCTCGCCGATCACGCTGGTCATGACCTTGGGGGCGCTCTCGCTCGCGCCGTTCATCGTCATCATGCTGACCAGCTTCGTGAAGATTTCGGTCGTGCTCTCGATCCTGCGCAACGCGATCGGCACCCAGCAGATTCCGCCGAATCAAGTGGTGACCGGCTTCGCCTTCGTCCTCACCATCTTCATCATGCTGCCGGTGGCGCAGAAGGTGTACCAGGCGGCGAACCTGAATTACAGCACGGCGCCGATGATGTCGGAGCGGTCGGTGCGCGACCTGTTCGACGGGGCGAAGCGCGGGAAGGAGCCGGTGCGTGACTTCCTCGACCGCCACGTGCACACCGACGACCGCGTACTGTTCGCGCAGCTCGCCCAGCAGCTTCAGGGGAGCGCCATTCCGCCGATCGACCCCAAGGGGTTCCAGGTCCTGATCCCGGGGTTCGTCACCAGCGAGCTCAAAGAGGCCTTCCTGATCGGGTTCATCCTCTTCATTCCGTTCCTGGTCATCGACATGGTGGTGGCGAACATCCTGATGGCCCTGGGCATGATGATGCTCTCGCCGACCACGATTTCGCTCCCGTTCAAGCTGCTCCTCTTCGTCCTGATCGACGGCTGGACCCTGGTGGTCAAGGGGCTGGTCATGGACTACATCCCGCGCTAAAAGGGAGATCGCGATGGACAAGGACTTCGTGCTCCAGGTCGTGCGTCAGGGATTGCTCCTGACCCTCGTCCTCTCCGGCCCCGCGCTGCTCGCCAGTCTGGTGATCGGGCTGGTGGTCGGGGTGTTCCAGGCCACGACCCAGATCCAGGAGCAGACCCTGAGCTACGTGCCCAAGATCATCGCCGTGTTCGCCATTCTCGCGCTGCTGGGGAAGTGGCAGCTGGCCAACCTGGTCAAGTTCTCGGTCTCGCTCCTGGAGCAGATCCCGCGCGTCCTGGCCGGATTCCAGTAGGCCCATGACGCCGGCCTGGGTCGAAACCCTCGGGCTCCCGATGGACCCGAACGAGCTGCTCAAGCTGGTCACGCTGACCTTCGGCCGCAGCCTGCCCACGCTGTTTCTCAATCCGTTCCTGGGCGGTCAGATGGTGCCCGCGCAGGTGAAGATGGGAACGGCCGCCGCCTTCGCCGTCTTGCTCCTGCCGCAGTTGCTCTCCGCCCCGGGCTACGCGCTTCACACCGCGCCGTTCGGCTGGCTGATGGCGAAGGAGCTGGTGATCGGCCTGACGCTGGGATTCCTTTCCTCGATCGTCTTCTGGTCGTTCGCCACCGCCGGTCGGCTGATCGACACGCAGCGCGGGGCGAACATGGCCGAGACCATGGTCTACCAAATGAAGGAGCGCACCTCGTTCCTCGGGCAGCTCTACCTGCAGGTCGCGATCGTCGTGTTTCTGCTGCTCAACGGACACCATCTCTTCATCCGCGGGTATGTGCACAGCTTCGAGTTGCTGCCGGTTTGGACCTTTCCCTCGTTCTCGATGGGCCCTGAGCCGATCCTGAACGAGCTGATCGGGCTCACCGGGAATCTCTTCGTGGTTGCGCTCCAGCTGGCGGCGCCGGCGGTGATCGCGCTCTTCCTGACCGACGTCGCCTTCGGAATTCTGAACCGGGCCGCTCCGCAGGTGAACGTGTTCAACCTCTCCCAGCCGGTCAAGATGGGCCTGGGACTGCTGCTCTCCATCTGGACCCTGAGCATGCTCCTTGGCCAGTTCGAGGTCCACCTCGCGCAGATGGTGCGGGACCTCGATCGCTTCCTCGAGTACCTGCAGCGCTAGCCGATGAGCGAGAAGAGCGAGAAGCCGACTCCGAAGAAGGAGCGCGAGGCGCGGCAGAAGGGGCAGGTGGCAAAGAGCCAGGACCTCAGTTCCGCCGTGGTCTTCCTCGGAGTGGCTCTGGTCATCCTGTTCACCGGAGGGCGGACCATCCAGCTCCTGCGCGAGTCGATGCGGCACTTCTTCGGTCAGGCGTTTCGCACCCAGGGCTCGCGCCCCGAGGAGTTCTACGCCCTGCTCTACCTCGGCGGAACCGACGCACTCCGGGTGCTCGCTCCGATCCTCCTTACCGGCGCGGTGCTCGGCGCGGCGGTTTCCTACGCCCAGGTCGGTTCGCTCTTCTCCCTGGAGGCGGTGCAGCCCAAGCTGGACAAGCTCGACCCGATCAAGGGGTTCAAGAACAAGTTCTTCTCCTCCCGGGCCTGGATCGAACTGGCCAAGTCGTTGCTGAAGGTCGGGGTGATCGGGCTGATTCTCTACGGGGTGATCAAGGGAGACCTCCGAGAGGTGGGCCAGGCGATGCGCTCCCCGATCGGCGACAGCTTCGCCCTCACCGGCCGGCTACTCTTCGGCATGGTGGTCAAGGCCGGGGCGATTCTCCTCGCCTTCGGCGCCGCGGACGTCGGGATCCAGCGCTGGCAGCACATGAAACAACTCATGATGTCCAAGGACGAGGTGAAGCGCGAGTACAAGGAGCAGGAGGGGGATCCGCACCTCAAGGGTGAGCGCAAGCAACTGATGAAAGAGATGGTCTCCCACGATGTCCGCTCCGCGGTGCGAAAGGCCAAGGTCGTGGTGGTCAACCCGACCCACATCGCGGTGGCGGTGGCCTACGAGCGTGGTGCGATGGGGGCCCCGCAGGTCACGGCCAAGGGGGTGGATGAGGCGGCGGCTCGGATCCGCGAGTTTGCTCGCGAGTTCGGAGTTCCGGTGACGCGCAATGTCCCCTTCGCGCAGGCGCTGAACGCCCTGGAGGTCGGCGCGGAGATTCCGGCCGAGATGTACGCCACCATGGCGGAGGTGCTGAACTGGGTTTACTAGCAGGCGAAGCGGGAAGGGGCGGAGTGATCTGACCACGGTGCGCTCCCAGACGACGCGGCCCGGGCAACCAGTAACTTGGACCACAGGCACCATGAGCCTGAGGCAACTTGGGTATCGCGCCGCTCGATAACCCGGGGAACAGCCGGTACACTCGGCTCGAACGAGCGTCGCAGAAGATCGAGATCAGGGCGCCATGGCAGCATGAGCGCGATACCCGGGCGACCGGCCAGGAGTCGCGAGGGATGGAAACGGCATGAGCAGAATCGACGGACCCAAGGTCGGCCCATCGGGGCAGGATCCGGTTCTCTACCAGGATGTCGAGCAGGTCGCCGGGCTTAAGGCGGCCCTCGACGCCAAGACTCCAGGCGCCGAGCCGCCGGTCTCGACCGGGCCGAGGCTGCTTCGCGAGCTGCTCTGGGGGCGGCCGCTCGACCCGGGGCTGCTCGTATCGCCCCCGCCGCTCCCGGAATCGATGACCAACCGGCCCTCCGGCAAGGATCTGGTGAGTCTGCTGCGCGGTGCCGTCGAAACGGCCGAAGTGCCCACCTCCGAGGCCGAGCGTCGCATGGTCTCCACCCTCAAGGGACTGGTCGACGCGCAGGAGGGAGTGTTGCTCCGCCTGTCGAAACTGACCAAGGCGTGAGCGACGGGTGCCTATGACCTGGCGGGACGATCAGCGCTACGCCGTGCGGGAGCTCGGTCATCTGCTCCTGAGCGAGGGCCGGGCCGACCTCGCGCGGGTCCTCTTCGAGGGGTTGGTTGCAGTCGATCCCGATGACGCCTGGTCCAGGATCGCGCTGGCCGCCAGCTATCGCCTCGAGAAGCGGTACGTCGAGGCGAGCGGAGAGCTGGATGAGGCGCTCAAGCGGGAACCGCAATCGATCGAAGCGGCCCTCTCCCTGGGCGAGGTCGCCCTGCTCGACGGGCGCGCCCAGGAGGCCAAGGGGGTCGCGGCCATGGTCGAGTATATGGCCCGGAGTCAAACGCTCTCCGAGCCGCTGAAACTGCGGGTGCGGCGACTCGCCCGCGCCTGTTCCGGACGCTGAGCGTCGAATGCTCTGCCCAAGGAGGATCTGAATGACATCGGCTCGCAGGGTCGCGGCACTACTCGCTCTGTTCGCACTGGCAGGATGTGATGGCGGCCGGATCGCCGGGGGATGGCGGGAGCAGCCGATCACGGTCGACGGCGACGTGAGCGAATGGGCCGGGGCGAGCAGCTACTTCGAGGAGTACCAGGTCAAGGTCGCGGTCCGTAACGACGCGGAGTTCCTCTACGTCGGGCTCAGCTCGACCGACCCGGTAGTCCTCGGGCGTACCCTCCTCTCCGGGCTGACCGTCTGGTTCGATCCCACAAATCGAAATCAGAAGCAGTTCGGCATCCGATTCCCGCTCGGGGTCCGCGAAATGGACTTCGACATCGGCGCCGACGGTCGCGTCTTCTCGCCCAAGGAACTGCTCGATCGCTACGCCTCAGCGCCCCTCGAGTTTCGGGTGATGTCGGGCGAAAACGAGTCGAAGCTCCTGGCTAGCGAGGACGGCGAGGGGATCGCAGTCGCGATGAGCGGCCGAAACGACGTATTGACCTACGAACTTCGCGTGCCCCTCGTTTCCGGGCAGGCCGCCCCGCTCGCGATCGGTGCGCCACTCGGATCCGAGCTCGCCGTCGGATTCGAGACGGGGAAGCCGCCGCGGGGAGTGCTGGTGCGCGAGCGCCCGGGACGTGGTGACCGAGCCCGCCCCGGGGACTCCGGCACCCTGGATGGCCATGACGACGGCGACTCCGACTCCGGCGAAGAGGAGAAGCCGGAGGACCGGCTCGATCCCGACATGCAGCCGAGCGGTCCCCCTCCGGACATGGGGCGGAACGAAGGACGACCCGAGCCGTGGGGCCGCCGGGTCGAAGCGATCGTCCGCACGCTCGACCTCTGGTCGCGGGTGACCCTCAGCACGCCGCCGGCTCCGTAGGCACGCGATTCGCTGATCGAGTCTGGTAGGACGCCGGACCGACGGGCCACGCGCCCCGAGGTCCGGCCGTTCGCCCCTCCGCTCCGCGCCCGCGAAGTGGTATCCTTGCTCACCCCTTCATGTCTTCCCCATTCGAGGAGGTTTTCGTGCGTCGATCGGCGCGTCTGTTTCTGGTCGGAACGGCCTTCTTCCTGCTGCCGTTCGCTCCCGCCACGGCGGGCGTCTCTCCGCAGCTCCGTGCCGCCCTGGACCGGTTCCCATCCTCCCGGCTCGAGACCGGGATCCTGTATGACCGCGTGTTGCCGATGGCGCAGGTGGCCGATCACGATGGCGGCGCGTCCTCCCGGCCGGTCGCCTGGCGAGAGTACCGGCAGCTCTACGACGAGATGCGTCGGGCCTCGATCGATCCCACGCTCCTCCCGCCGCTCGAGCTGCGCGGAACCGGTGAATCGATCCGCCTGAGCGGCCTCCACCTCCGGTTCGATCGGTTTCGCGCCGATGCAATCACCTCCGGGGCGCTGATCGTGGGGGAAGGCCCGGTGCAGGCCGGAGCTGGGGATCCCACCGACACCCACCGCCTGGTGGCGATCGCCGCCACTCCGGCCTACACCTATCGCGGTGGGAGTGCGCACTTCCGCTTCTCCGCCGCCGACTTCCACACCAACGAGCCAGGTGCCCTCCGTACCATCACGGCCGACCTTGACGACGGTCTCGGACCTC
>JADJQY010000002.1 GCA_016712505.1 Candidatus Eiseniibacteriota bacterium
GGCGGTCAACGCGGCGATGAAGGCGGCGGCCGAGACCCGGTTCAAGGGGATCATGGAGTACACCGAGCAGCCGATCGTCTCTTCGGACGTGATCGGAAATCCGCACTCGGTGGTGTTCGACTCCCTCTCGACCCAGCTGGTTGGCGGGAATCTGCTCAAAACCATCTCCTGGTATGACAACGGCTGGGGCTATGCCTGCCGCGTGGTCGAACTGGTCAAACGTCTCGCCGCCCTTGGCGTCGGGACCGGCGGGGGGAAGTAAGCCATGCGCATCGCAATCAACGGATTTGGACGCATCGGGCGTGCGGTCTACCGGATCCTGGCCGACCGCGAGGATATGGACGTGGTGGCGATCAACGACATCGCCGAGCCGTCCACCCTGGCCTATCTGCTCAAGTACGACACGGTCATGGGCCGATTCAAGGGGGAGGTCTCGGTCGAGGGCTCGCTGCTCAGGGCCGGCGCGCAGGAGACCAAGATCTTCGCCATTCCTGACCCCGCCGCCCTTCCCTGGAAGGAGCTCGAGGTCGATTTCGTGGTGGAGTCCACCGGTCGTTTCCGCAAGCGGGAGCAACTCGAGGCGCACCTCGAGGCCGGCGCACGCCGCGTCGTGCTGACCGTGCCTTCCAAGGACGAGATCGACAACACCATCGTGCTCGGGGTGAACGAAGCGTCGCTCAAGCCGGAGCATCGGATCGTCTCCAACGCTTCTTGCACCACCAACTGCCTCGCGCCGGTGGCCAAGGTCCTCGACGAGACCTTCGGCATCGTCAAGGGGATCATGACCACGGTGCATGCCTATACCAATGATCAGCGGCTGGCCGACGTCCCGCACTCCGACTTCCGTCGCGCGCGAGCCGCGGCCGAGAACATCATTCCCACCACCACCGGCGCCGCCAAGGCGGTCGGCAAGGTGTTGCCCAATCTCAAGGGGAAGCTCGACGGCGTCGCCATGCGCGTCCCGGTGCCCGACGGCTCGATCGTCGACCTGGTCACGATCATGGCCCGTCCGGTTACGGTGGCCGAAGTCAATGCCGCCATCCGTTCCGCGGCGGCCAGCCAGCTCTACAAGGTGCTGGAGTACACCGAGGACCCGATCGTCTCCTCCGACGTCATCGGTAACGCCCACTCCGCCATCTTCGACGCCCGCTCCACCCGTGTGATCGGCGGCACGTTCTTGAAGACCCTCACCTGGTACGACAACGAGTGGGGCTATTCCTGCCGCGTGGTCGACCTGCTCGATCTCATGGCCAAGCAGGGGTGACCGCGGAAGGCTGATGGCTGACAACTGATGACTGACGGCTCGCGGCGAGAGAATCGCCACGGGTCGCTGCGCGCACCATCGAGCGCGCGGAGCCGGGTTCGCGAGAGCTGGCTCCGCGCGTTTTCGTTTGTTCGGCGAGTGCGCGCCTTCCTGGGTGGGGCGCCGTGTCGCGGTGTGGGCAGGTCGTCGGGTCGGTGGGTCGTCAGGTCGCGGGGTCGTTGGGTCGTCGGGCCAGTGCGTCGCCGTGTCGCTGGGTCGTCGCGTCGAGGTGTCGGTGTGTCCAGGATCCGCCCAGTCAGAGGGACCTGGCTTCCCCTGTGCGGATAGTGAATCAAGGTGCAACTCTCCCCGGGGGAAGTGTGCGCCGAACAGATCCCGGGCAGGGAAGATAGTGAGCGTACGAGGCTCACTTGAGACTCATCGATAGCGACCCGGTGGGGCCGAGCCCCACTCGGCAATGAGGCGGACGCCGGATCATGGAACGGATGGAAGTAGAGAGGCAGGGCAATTCCGAGTCCCTACGACGTCTTGACGACCCTTCAGCGGCAGCGGCAGCGGACAGCGGACATCGCTCGGGAATCTCCGGAGCGGATCGCTTCGGGGCAGCTCCGAGGGGAATCGTGTGTGGCGTGAGGTATGGGTGCGGAAGGGCAGCGAGGTGGGAACCGGCGGGCGGTTGCGCGCGTCGGCACGCGCGGTTGCCCGTCGCTGCAGGGTGTGCGCACCGTCCTGCATCGTCGCGCGTCGTCGTTCATTGTCGTTCATCGCCGTTCATCGTCGCGAAACGTGACTGGTCCCTTCGCGTCATTGGCTCGAGCGGCCTGAAGAGAAAAAACGCGCGCGATCGCACATTCTGGTTGACCACTTCCTGCAGGGCACGAGTCGTCAATCGGGCAACCTTCCCGAGCAGGCTTCCAGAGTCCGCATCGTCGCTGCGCACGCCCGTGCTCGAGTCGATGGTCGATTTCAATCGGGAGCACCGCAGTTCGTTACTCCTGCGCCTCAAGAGAGAGACGCGTGAAGTGGAGGTATCCTTCGGGAACAGGTGCACGGCACGGGATGTGTGGCTAGTCGCGCACGACTCCCTTCTGACTGCGAGCCTCGCGCCGCACGATGCGCGACACCGAGCCTGATCAACCGAACGGAGGCCGATCCGATGACTCTGACGATCCCATACAACCCGTCCGTCACGCCCGTCATGCCCGACACGCCTGTCACGTCTGTCACGCCTGTCCCTTCTGTCCCGACGGACTCCACGCGTTCCTCGACCGCGGAGGCTCGCGCCGATCGCGATCTCTCGTCGCTCCCCGATGGTGAGGTTCTGCGTTCGGTTGCCCGGTGGGCGACGGCCGAACGAGAGGCCACGGCGGAGTTGCTTCGCTGTCTGGGCGAGCTGGACGCCCGGCGACTCTACCTTGGCGCGGGCTGTTCCTCGACCTTCGCCTACTGCACCGACGTGCTGCGGATGTCGGAGCCCGCGGCTTACCACCGGATCACCGCGGCCCGTGCGGGACGCCGCTTTCCCCCGCTCCTCGCCCGGCTCGCCGCCGGTGATCTCCACCTGAGTGGCATCTGCCTGCTGGCCTCCGAGCTGACGGAGGCGAATCTCGCGTGGTGGATCGAATCGACCCGCGGCAAGTCGAAGCGCGCGATCGAGCGGATGCTGGCGAGCGAGAGAGCCGCGCGGCCTGCTGCTTCCCGAACCGTGGTGGAAGATGCGGGGATCGGTTCGTGCTCGGAGGAACGGAGCATCCCGGCATTGGAGCAACCGTCGCGATCCGCTAGCGCTCCGGCCCCGGCTCCGGTGTTGACGCTTCCTGCTGTCGCGGTGTCGGAGCCGGTTGCCGCAACGACGCCGGCGCGAGCCGGATCGGCGGTCGCCGCGCAGTCGGCTCCCGAACCGGGTCGTTCGAAGCTCTCGCTCATGGCGGATCCCGAGCTGCTCGATCTGATTGCCAAGGCGCGGGACCTGGTGAGTCACAGCAACCCGAGCGGAGATCTCGCAACACTGCTTCGGCTCGCGCTACGGGCGCTGATCGCAACGACCGAGCGGCGCCGCTTCGGATCGCGGCCGGTGGAATCGACTGCTCCTGCTGTCCCGGCT
Source organism: Candidatus Eiseniibacteriota bacterium (assembly GCA_016712505.1). Taxonomy (GTDB): domain Bacteria; phylum Eisenbacteria; class RBG-16-71-46; order CAIMUX01; family CAIMUX01; genus JADJQY01. The sequence goes on from JADJQY010000002.1 coordinate 3,369, forward strand.
CCCTCTGCCCCGGTTCAAACTGCCCCGGTTCAAGCTGCCCTGGCTCCTGCTGCGCAGGCCAGGATTGCAAGGGTCAGCGACACGCCGCCCTCCACTCCCTCCGCCGATCCGCTGCAGGTCGGCCAGCGTCACCGCACCGCGGTCATCACGCCCGGACCGCGGGACCGTTCGCGTCGCATCCCGACCGCGGTGCGGCGTGCGGTGTGGCTGCGGGACGGCGGACGCTGCGCGTTTCTCGGCCGCGACGGCCATCGCTGCGGGACGCGCGCCTTCCTTCAGTTCCATCACCGGATCGAGTTCGCCTGCGGAGGGGAGCACACGGTGGAGAACCTCACCCTGCGCTGCGGCCCGCACAATCGCTACGAGTCATCCCGTCGATCCTTGCCCGTCGATGAGCGTGTACTCCGTGCTCGCCTTCGCGATTCGCGGCCGGGCAGGTCGAACCGCAAGCGCGACCACGACCGCGCAACTCTCCGGCCAGAAGAGCGCGGAGTCCCGCCGCACGGTGGTTTCGAGGTGGCGGAGACTGCCCCCGGGGGAAGTCTGCGTGGGACGGGGCGGGGGGAGGGAGAATCGTCCGTGCCGAATCCCCCGTCAGCGCAGCACACAGACCCGATCGGTCCGAGTCTGGTTTCCCACCTGTGCTCGACAAAGGTAGATGCCAGCCGGCACCCGGCGGCCGCGGGAGTCGCGAGTATCCCATCGAACCTCGCGGCTCCCGAGATCGAGGATGCCGAGGTCGATCTCGCGCAGTCGGCGGCCGGTGAGATCGAACACCGCGACGGATGCAGGCACCTGCGCGTGAACCTCGAGCTGCCACCGGGCTTCGCTGATGACCGGGTTCACGCCGAGGCGGGTGAAGCGCACGAACGCCGGATCGACCAGCGTGGTGATCCTGGTATCGGCGGCGCCGAGCGAAAACCGGCCGAACCCCGTCGCCGTGGCGCGCGCCAGGCTGCGCTCAGCGTCGATCCAGGTCGGTAGAGCTCGTCCATCCAGGAAGATCGCCATGAGATGGGGCACGCCCTCCACGACCCAGTCGGATGCATACAACAACTGAACCTGGAATGGTACCCCCTGTCGCGGTGCACCAGAGAGGTGATAGGCACGGTCCTCTGTCGTTCCGCGGAACTGAACGCACGCGACCCGCCCAGCCGGCTCGTCACCCGTGACTTCGGCGAATGCGCGGAAGCGGGCATCCGGGCTTTGAACTTCCCATGCGTGGCCCTGAGAGCGAATGCCGAGCGCCACGCGAACGACCTCCTCGGAACGGTTGCCCACCGAGTCGGTGACCACCGCTCGGATCGTTCCGGAAAGTGGAACGTCCGACGGATAGCGGCCGCGCCACACCGTTCGGGAGCCCTCGGCGACGAGGTGGATCGGCCGCTCGTCGAATGTTACGCCCACCCGATCGGGCACGAGCGGTTCGGAAACGACGAGGTCGACACGCAGTCCGATCGAGTCCGCCGCGGCAGCCAGCGTGGCGGTGGGCGGAATCAGGTCGGGGACTGCCAGGACGAACTGCCGCGCCGGCGAGAGCACACCCTGCTCATCGCGCGCGAACGCGGCCAGGTAGAGAGGCGACCCCGCCGCGGGCGGAGGGATGCGCAGCTCCCCGACATCGCTCGAACCGCGTGCCACGTACCCCGGACCAAGGGGGATCCCCTCCTCGGCATTCCGCATGCCCCCGCGGAACGAGTACCGCAGGACCACCCCGGTAGCGCGTTGGTCGCTCGGGTAGCTCCAGTTCACGACGACCTCCGCCCCTTCGACTCGACCGGAGAACGACTCGAGGGGAGGTGCCGCCATCCGCCAGAGAGCGAGGTTGGCCGCCGGGCGCCCGCCGGCCAGTTGGAAATCTCCTCCCACCCAGAGACCTTCGTCGTTCTCGGAGAGGCTGGACACCCGTCCATTCGTACCACCGTCCATCGCGCTCCAGTTCGTTCCGTCCCAGCGCGAAATGCCCGGAGAGAGCACATCCCCGATGCGCGAGAACGCGCCGCCCACGATCAGGCTGCCGTTGTAACTGACGAAGCACGTGATCCAGCTGTCCGCCTCCGCGACCTCGACCCAGCCCGATCCGTTCCACTGGGCCAGCCGGCCGAAGCGTTGGTCGGTCTGCGGCACGTACAGACCGCCGATCGAGATCGGAGCGCCGCCTACCGCGCTCACTCCGGAGACCGACCACGGGAGCGGCGGGCCCACCGTTTCCCAGTCCTGTTTGGTTCGCCGTCGCACCCATCCAGGATTCGCGGCCCGACTACCGCCCCCAACCCAGATCTCGTCCCCGACCCGGGCGAGGGCCGCCGGGTACAGATCCGGCGCGATCTGTTCCGCCCTCCAGCTATTGCCGTCGAACCAAGCGACCTGCCCCGTCACCGCCGAGCCACCGTCTGCCCCCCGAACGGACAGGTTCGATCCGCAGATCCAGATCTCGCCGTCGAATGCGAGAGAGCTCGCGATCGATCCCTCGACGCTGCCGAGGAGTTCGCTCGCGTGCGGCGTCCACCAGGCGATCGTTTCGCCGCGCCCTCCGTCGGGCAGCGGCACAGCGCCCAGGGCGAGCACCTTGTCGCCGAGGGCGCCAAGCTCTGTGAAACCGTGTGTAGGACGGGTAAACTGCGACCAGCCGTCGGGACGACGGATGGCGTGATATGCGAGCGATTCCTTCCCAATTCTGGTAAACGAGCCTCGGACCATCACCCGGTCGCCAAAGCCGGTGACTCGAAGTACCTGACCGTTCGCTCCTTCTCCACACTCATGATCACCCAGGCTGTGCCACTCCTCGCCGTTCCACGCCGCGAGCCCGATGGCAGACTGCCCGTGCACTGCCTCGAATCGGCCGGAGGCATAGAGTGTGCGACCGTCGGAACTCAGCCGATCGACGTGCGGCGCACCGAAACTCCGGTTCACCCACACCCCTCGTTCCAGGAAGGCGATCTTCGGCGCATCTCCCGAGGAGGAGATCAGCGTTGTATCGTGATACGCGAACAGGTCGATTCTCCGGTCGCCGGGAGGGTCGAACAGCCGCCAGGTGGATCCGTCGCCCAACACCGTTGCGTGCCGGAGATCGGGCCCCCACCCTCCCGCGACGAGGTACTCCCCCCGATAAGGAATCGCTGCGTCGACGCCGTACATCCGCTGAGGAAGCTCAAACTCCCCCCAAGCTTGGCCCATCAAGGGATAGGCGTCCTCGTAGAAGACGTTGATCTCCTCCCCAGGGTCGCAGTACCAGGTCACCGCCACGGCCTGCGCGTCGAAGGAGGTCATCGCGACTACGTTCGTGCGGGCACCCTCCGTCACGTCGGGCAAGGCTCGCGGAGTCCATATGGTTCCATCCCAGAACTCGAACTGCCAGTCGTCGCAGTTGTGGTCCCGTCGGCGAACGCCGGAGGTCACGATCGTTTGCCCCGCGCAGGTCGCCGCCCGTACCTGTGTCGCTGGACCGATTCCCAGCGCGCTCCAGACGCCACCGCGCCAGACCGCGGCATGCCGGGCCGACACACCTCCCGCGTGCCCGAACGCGCCGAAGACGAGGAGCGAGTCGCCGCGTTGCAGCAACGCGCTCACCGCTCCATCGGTGCCGCCGTGCCACTCCTGCCACTCGCTCCCGTTCCAGAGCGCGAGGTGCCGAGCGCGCGTTCTTCCGATGTTCATGAACGTGCCGCCGATCAGGAGTCCTTCATCCACCGCCTGGATGGAGAGGATCTCCCCATCGGCGCCGTATGCGGAGAAGTCACCGAACCAGTGATCGGGGGCGGAGTGGCCGGCGCGAACGGGGTCGAGGCCCACGATCGAAAGGGCCAGGAGAGTGAGTGCGAGAGTCCGACATAGCGTGCGAGGGATCGAACGTGGGCTGGCGGACGTACGACGAAACGGACCACGGCTCTCGAACATGTGACGCCTCCAACGCTTCGCGGGGCCTCGCAGGGGCGAACCCCGACAGCGTAGCAAACGTCACGGGCAAACACCCGGCCGATCTGGTCGTCAAAGCCTCCCCAACCACGCCCCCCGAAACCCCTCCAGCTCTCCACGGCTCCGCGCCGACAGCCCCCGCCCGACCGGCTCCGGCCCGGGGCCGAAGTAGGTGGTGCGGGTGCCGGGTGGGAGATCGGGGGCGGTGCCGCTGATCGGCATGAAGCCAACGGTGCCGTCGAGGACGGTAACTGCGGTGCTATCCGGCGTGATCTCGAGCGCGAGCGTGGCTCCGTTCACCGCCTCGGGACTGCCGCTCACCACGAGGTCCCCGTGCGGGGTGGTGACGACGAGCAGACGTCCGGGAAAATTGGGCCCGGTGGTGAACCGCAACGTTCCCTGCGTGGCCCGGATGCCGACCGCGCGGGCGACCCAGCGGCCAGGCGAGGTGGGAACGGACAAGCGACTTCCGGGACCGATCTGCAGCGCCACGGTGCGGGGACAGAGCAGGTCGAGCGACAGGTCGCCGTCGACCGCCATCGGGTGGCCGGGATCGAGGCGTACCGGGCCCGAGTCCCCCGCGGAAATCGGGAGATCGGCGAGCGTGGCGGTGCCGGATCCGCTTCGTCCCACCAGGAGCCAGTCGGGGCCGCGGTTCAGCCGAAGCGCGGAAAGTACGAAGAGGACGACACACGCGGCGAGCGCGGGCGCGATCAACCGGAGATCAAACCAGGCGGGTAGCGGGCGGCTGGGCTCATTCGGACCGCTGGCGGGGGACGACGGCTGGGGCGTGCTCATCTGCTGCCTTTCCTGCGCGCGACGGGCAGCCCGCTGCGCGATTCCTCGCTCACTCGTATCCGATGCTTCGACTTCCCGACCCACCGACTCACCGACTCACCGACCCACCGACCCACCGAATCACCGACCCACCGAATCACCGATCCTGCGAACCCCCGGGTTCCCGGCCGGTCGATCCCCCGCCCCTCGGGCCTCCGCTCACGGTTCGACCTCGATCCGCACCTCGTCCCGGATCGCCCGGCCCGCGCCCAGCCGTTCGGCGCGGATGCGATGGTGCCCCGGCTCGAGCGGCCAGAAGAGGCGTTCGCCCGGGCCCGACTCGCCGATCGCCACGTCGTTGACCGACCAGCGGACCGCATCGTCGCCGGAGACCGCTTCGAGCGCAATGGCCTGCTGCGTCCGGGGCAGGCTGGGATCGAGCGCATAGATCGAGCCGTTGACCGGCCGGACGATGCTGACCCCCGCCGCTGCGCTCCCGGTCGATCGTCCGACGGCCGCCGCGAGCGCTGCCGAGGATGCGCGTCCCGGCGGGCGGCGGAAGGGTCCTCCGGCGCCCGCGAGCTGGGCAGGCTCGAACGCCCCGCCTTCCCGAGGGCCGCACTCCGGCTGGCCGCAGAGGCAGGGGGCGAGAGCCGTCGGTGGGCGGGGCCACTCCTGATCGCGCGCCCACCGATGGAAGGTCAGGGGAGAGACGGCGGCAAAGGCGGAGCCGACGCCCCGGCCCGCGCCGATGGCGGCCGGCTCGAGCGGCAAGGTGAACAGAGGCTCGGCCACGCGCGCGTCCGGAGTGCAGACGCGCGCCATCCCTCCCGAGAGGCGATCGATCGGGATCCGACGATGCCAGGCGCAGGTGGGCAATCCGGCGTCGGACCGCGCGAACCACTCGCGTACCCGACCGGGGCAGTCGGCGCCGGCCGCCTGCCCCGATAACGGACAGATCTCGCGTTCCTCGACCGCGCCCAAGGCGGCCGGATAGAGCCCAGTGTCGATCCGACCGTTGTCCTGGAGGCGGAGCAGCACCCGGCGCAAGGCCAGAATCGCCCCTTCAGTGCCGGAGACCCGATCCATCCCTTCTCCTCCGGCCCGCCCGATCCAGACCCCGACCGTCCACTGGGCGGTGAATCCGAAGGCCCAGTTGTCCCGCCAGTCGCTCGAGGTGCCGGTCTTGATGGCGCAGGGAAAGGGGAACTCGAACGGGGCGCCACGGCCGAAGGTCGCGGCACGCGCCGCCGGGTCGGAGAGGATCGACTGCACGAAGAAGGCCGCCTCGCTGGTCATCACCCGCCGGCGCGGGGTGGGTGTTCCGTCGAGCGGGGTGCGCGCGGCGAGCAGACGTCCATCCGCATCGTGGGCGGAGAGGAGATCGACCCGAGGGGCGGCGATCCCGCCACGCGCCAGCGTTGCGTAAGCGCCGGTGAGTTCGAGCAGGGTCACCTCGCCCACCCCGAGGGCCAGGCCCAGGCCGTAGTGGACCGCCGGTTGATCGAGACTCTCCAATCCCAACGCGCGCAGCCGGGCGAGAAACCTCTCGGGGCCAAGGCTCGCCACCAGCGCCACCGCCGGCGCGTTCCAGGAGTTGGCCAGCGCGGCGCGCGCCCGGACCGGTCCATGCCAGGCGCCGGCGTAGTTCCCTGGGGTGAACGTGCCGTCCGGACCCGGGAAGCTGAGCGGGAGATCCGGCAGGAGCGAGGCGGGGCGCAGCCCCTCCTCGAAGGCGAGGGCGTAGGCGAACGGCTTGAGGGCCGAACCGGGCTGGCGCCGCGCGAGGACCGCATCGAACTGACCGTGCCGCGGGTCGGCGTAGTTCGGTGACCCGACCCAGGCCCGGACTTCTCCGGTTGGATTGTCGATCACGAGCACCGCGCCATCGTCGGCCCCGCGCGCGCGCAGCTCGGTGAGCGTCGCGCGGAGATCCTGCTCGACCCCCGTCTGCAGCTCGCGTTCGAGCGGGAGCCGCAGCGCGCTCGCTTCGGGAAAGCGGGCGCGCAGACGGTCGAGCCAGTGCGGCGCGAGTTCGCGCTCGATCCCCCGCGACAGCGGCGCGAGGGGGAGGTCGAGGGCCGCCAGGCCCCGCTTCTCGGCCGACGATAGGGGGAGGCGAGCAATCAGCCGGTCACGGGCGCACATCGCCTCCTCCGGCGCGCGGCGCGGGTCGAGGCGCACCGGGGACTGCGGGAGTGCAGCCAGGAGCGCGGCCTCCGACCAGGTAAGGGAATCGGCACCGTGATCGAAGTAAGCGCGTGCCGCGGCCTCGGCGCCCCGCAGGGTTGGCCCGTACGGCGCGCGATTGAGATAGAGCTCCAGGATCTCACGCTTGGTCAGGCGCGCCTCGAGCACCAGAGCCCAGAACGACTCCAGCCACTTCTCGCTCCAGCGCGATCGCTCGTTCGCGACGCCCGCGTCCGCGCGCGCCTCCGCCCGCGCCGTCGCCCGCGCCTCCGCGCGCAGTAGCTTGACCACCTGCTGGGTGATGGTCGAGCCGCCGCTTCGAACCTCTCCCGCCCGCAGGTTGAGCACCGCCGCCCGGGCGAGGGCGAGCGGGTCGATCCCGGGGTGGTGAAAGAACCGCCGGTCTTCGGCCGCCAAGGTCGCGGAGACCAGGGTCGAGTCGATCGAGTCGAGTGACACCGGCACGCAGGCCACGTCATCGCGGCGGAGCGTGGCCAACGCGCGACCGTTCCGATCGCTGACCACGACCAGGGTCGGGGCGGACTCCAGGCGCCAGGCCGCGGGGAGCGGGGTCAGCGCCGGGATCAACCAGACTGCGATGAGCAGCGCGAGCGTCGCGATTGCTCCGATCGACGCCAGACGCAGGACCAGGGCCTCGCGTGCGCTCATTCGACGATGACGGTCTCGCTGCCGGACGTGGCGTACACCTCGGGAGCGTAGAGCATCTCGACCCGCGCCCCCGGCGTGCCGAAGCGTCCGGGCGTCGTCGGGGTGATCGGATAATAGAGGTGATAGACCCCGGCCGGGATGTCGTCGGCGTAGAAGCGCGCCCGATCGTCGAGCAGGGAGCGATAACTGATGGGGAAGAGCCCCTGGCTCTCGTCTCCCGCGTCTTCCGAGGCGGCGTAGTCGTAGACCACCGACTCCTCCTGCTCATAGAAGGTGCGGCTCGAGGTCTTGAAGTCGAGGTTCACCGCCTCGCATCCCGCGGGCAAGGGATCCTCGACCACGAGGTAGCTCGCCGCCTGCGGCACCACGATGGCGAGGTGGGTGAAGACCGGCTCTCCGCGCCGCAACCGGGCGAGCGGCTTGCCGTCCTTGCCGGTGTACTCCCGGAGCACGATCAGCCCCTCCTCGCGCGGCCCGAGGCCGAGAGAAGAGAAGGACCGGTCGAGACGCAGATCGTAGAAGATCGGTTCCTGCCCGCCGGTTTCGATCACGATCGGGAGATCGGCCTGCCCGGCGATCGGGCGCCGCACGCGGGTCAGGTCGTCGAGCGTGAACCGCCGCTGGTACGGGGTCAGCTTCCCCTTCTCGAACCGGGTTCCCTCGGTGCGATTCAGGCCGAGCACGAGGCGCGCCTCGATCGGCAGACGCAGGTTCTCCGCTTTCTCCGCGTACTCCGTCAAGGCGGAGAGCGCCCAGGCGTTCTCGTGGGTGTTTGCCCAGTGACCGTGGCGCCGCTCCTCGAGCAGCCAACGCGTGAAAAGCGGCAGGAACGGATGGGTGTGCGCGCGACGCGAGAGCAGGAGCGTCCCGAGGGCGGTGGCCCGCACGCGGTCCTCGCGTTCACTCGAGAAGTGCGCCCCCCAGCCCGGATTCGTTTCGTTGAGCGCTGCCTTGGAAGCGGTCCGGTCGGCGTTCTCGAGCGCCAGGTCGATCAACGCCTTGATGTGCGATTCGGTCTGGGCCGCGAGCTCGGCCGAGGCCTGCTTCCGCAGCGTCCCTGCGCCACGGCGTCGCACCTCGTATCGGTCGTAGGCCAGTCCGAGGCAGAGTCGGCCCGCGGTTCCGAGCTGCTCGCTGTAGGTGAAGAGGCGCTCGAGGGTCGACTCGCTCACGTTCGGCTCGCCCTCTCCGGTCTCGAGCCGCAGCCACGCGAGGAGCGCCCGCACATCCGGTTCCAGCGCGCTCTCCTCCGGACGCTCGAGGTCGAGCCCGAGGAGCGCATCGGTCGCGGCGAGCAGATCGCCGTCGACCGCGAAGCCGGCCCCCTTCGCCCGCGCGAGCGTCCACGCGGTGTAGGCATTGAGGTAGGCGCTGTGCGGTCCGCCGTTCGGCCAGAGGCGATACCCATCGGGCGAATACTGGGCCGCGATCCGGGCCAGTCCGGCGTTGATCCTCGCCTCTACCTCGGCATTGCTGAGCGTGTCGGCCGGGATCCGATCGGCCAGGGCACGTCGGGCGAGCCAGCCCAAGGTCTGAGAGTTCACCTGCTCGAGGCAGCCGTGCGGATAGCCGACGAGATACTCGATCGCCGGAGCCAGGCCGGTGAGCAGGGTGGGGGAGAGGCCGACGGTGAAGCTCAGCCCCTCGGGACTTCCGAGGTTCGACAACGCGATCGTCTCTTCCGCCTTCGGACCAGCGACACCGAAGGTCACCTCGGTTTCGCGGTGCAGCGGCACCGAGGCGATCAGATTGCGCGTCACCCGATCGATCACCCGGACGCCCGGAGCCTCGCCCACCGCTTCGAGCAGGTAGCGCACCGTGCCGCTATTCGGCGTCTCGAGGGCGAAGTCGGCCCGCCAGTTTTCTCCCGGGGCGAGCTTACGCTTCTGCTCGGCCGGCCCCTTCAGGCGTGCCCCCTGGATGTCGCAGCGCACCCGGGCTTCGATGGCGACCCGGCCGCGATTTCGCACCACCGCACCCAGCGTCCAGGCATCGCCCACCCGCAGCGCCCGCGGGGTCGCAGCCTCGATCTCGATGGCGCGTGAGACCGCGACGCTCGCCTCGGCGCGGGCAAACTCGCTGCGCACGGTCGAGGCCACCGCGCGGAAGCGGTAGCGGGAGAGGTCGTCGGTCATCGGAACGATCACCCGCGCCCGACCGTCGGGCCCGACCGCAATGGCCGGGTTCCAGTAGGCGGTGGCGCGGAAGTTGGCTCGGGTCATCGCCGCGGCGGCCGCATCCGAGCCTCCGCCTCCCGGCGACGACTTGCCCCGCGGCAACTCCGGAGTGAGGCGAAGCTGGCTGCGCAGGTCGTCCTCCACCACGTCCCCCCGCCGGCGGCCGAAGAGCTGCACCAGCGGATCGATGCTGTTGTCGTCGACCAGCGCGAGTACCGCCTCGTCCACCACGGCCAACGCGATCTCGCCCGCGACCGGGCGCCCCTCCGCGCCCAAGAGCACGAAGTCGACCGCCACGCTGTCTCCCGGCGCGACCTCGTCGCGCTCCGGCTTCATCTCGAGCTTGGCCTCCCAGCGGCCGTTCGTGACCTCGAAATAGGCGTACCCCTTCGCGTGGTAAGGGAGGAAGACCCGCGGTCCCTGACCCGGCCGGGTCGGCACGCGATCCGGGCCGACCAGCACCGCGTCGATCGCGGCCTGACCAGGGGCGAGGTCGAGGAGCGGCACTTCGATGCGCGGAGTGCCGGTGAGATTGACGCGGCGGGCCCGGACCAGGCCCGCGCTGTTCAGGATCACCAGCGCCTCGGCACCCCCGGTCGGGGCGGGAATGACCAGCCGAGCGGTGTCGGTCGGCGCATAGGCGCGTTGGTCGGTGTTGAGATCGAGCCACCAGGTGGTGGGCCGTGGCGACTGGGCCAGACTCGATCCGGAGACGTAGATCGACGCGCTGCCTCCCAGCTCCTCGCCACCTGGCTGCTCAGGATAGACGCGCAGGCGATACTCCCCGGGGCCCGGCACCACGATGCTCTGCTTGTACGCCGCCGCGGTGCTCTCCATCCGCCCCTTGGCGATCAGGGTGTCGAACGGGACATTCTCGTACTCGAACAGCCCGCCCAATCGGCGGATGCGGGTCGTCTTGTAATCGTGGCGCCACAGCTCGGTCATCACCGGCAGGCCCGGCTGCGGCACGCCGCCGGTATCGACCACCACCCACTCGAACGTGGCGCGGCTCGAGCGATCGCTCTCCTCGTCCCAGAGCGGACGCACCCCCACGCGCAGGGGGCCGCGCACCACCAGGGCGCCATCCCGCGCGAAGGCAGACTGATCGGACAGGTCGCGCGCGCCGAATTCGAAGGTGGCGTAGGAGTCGCCGGTCTCGGGCGGCAGGACGATCGGTTCGCGAAGGGTCAGTCTTCCCTCTCGATCCAAGGTTGCCTTGCCCTCGCGGAGGACCGACGGACCCTCGAACCAGCGCCGACGGGTGTACGGGCGATCGCTCGGGCGCGCGGTCACCGGCTTTTCGTCGTTGAAGGTGAACTCACCCCAGTTGGGCGGAGACCAGTAGGTCGGCGCGAGAGAGAGCGACCAGTCGACCGGCTGCCCGCCCAGACCGCCGCCATTCCAGTACCGGAAGCGCGCGTCGGCCCGTAGCTGTCCGCCGCTCAGGAGCAGGTGGGGCGACACCTCGACCGAGGCCTGGAAGCGCGGAGCGCGGTACGCCTCGACCTGGAGCGAGATCGATCCAAGACTCGCCCCGTTGTCGTCGTCGCTCGGCACCACCACTTCGAGCGCGTAGTAGCCGGTCCGTCCGTTTTGCGGCAGCACGAAGTGCCCATGTCCATTGCCGAGCGGGTTGAGGGTCACCTGCTGCTTCTGCGGCGCGCCGTCATGGGCGTCGAGCCGCACCTCGACCGTGCGCTGGGTCGAGAGCGCCAGCCCCTTCGCCGTGGCATCGCGCAGCCAGAGCTTGTACTCGACCCGCTCTCCGGGCCGGTAGATCGGTCGATCGGTCAGGAGCGCGGCGGCCGGTGGCGGGGTGGTGCGCAATCCTTCGATGTTCCACTCGTGGATCGAGAGCCCCAGCCACGCGCGATCGGTTCCGGTATCGGCCTGGGCCACGCGGGGGATGCCGATCGGCGCGAGCACCGCGACCCCGGGGGTCCAGGCGATGCCGTCCTGATCGGTCGTCCCCTTCCAGAGCTGGGTCATGGCCGGGTTGCCGGCCGCGTCGTAGGTGTCCCAGAGCGTCACGCGGGCGTTCGCCATCGGCTTGCCGGTGGCCAGGTCGGTGACCCAGAGCAGGCCGTGCTCACGATCGATGCGCGAGGTGATGCCGAGCTTGGTGAACTGCAACAGCGTGTAGGTGCGCAGCGTCTCCGGTTGCTCGGGCGACTCCGGGAATCGGTTGATCCCCCAGGCTTCAAGATAGAGCGTCTGCCCATCGGCCGGGCGCGCGGGCAGCTCGTCGAAGCGCTTCCGCCAGACCCGCGTGGTGTCGGCGGCGTCCGCTCCCTCCTGCCAATCGATCGGGCCGAACCAGCGCGTGGCCCAGGTGGCCGGGTTGCGCCACGGTTCCCGGCTGAGGAGGACCCCATCGTTACTCAACCGATCCGCGACCAGCGGCCCCTCCGACGCCTTGAGCCAGAGCCCCCGAATCGTGACCGGCCCCAGGTTGTTGGCCTGGATCTGCAGCGCCTCGTCCGGGCCGGGCATCATCGCTCCCATGCCGGGCTCCACCATGAGATCCGGCCAGTCGTGCGGGAAGGTCAGCGCCTGGGTGAAGGAGACCCGGGTTCTCCGGCCGTAGAGATCGGGCAACCCGGCCGGGATCGTCACCCGGACGCTCTGGCCGGCCGGGAACGACCCCTCGACCCACACACCGGTATCGCTCCCTTCCCAGGCCACGAGGCGTCGTATCGGAGGATCGAAGCGCGCGTGGCGCAGCAGGGAGTCGGGGTGCGTGGGGCTCGCCAGGGTGAAGTAGATCGTTCCGCGCTCCGCCTCGGCCGAGCGCACTTCCGGATCACCGAGCGTGCGGAACAGGATCTGCACCTCTTCGAGCAGACCGAGGTCGCTCCCCTCGAAGCGGATCCCCGTCCCGACCTTCAGGTGGTAGACGTGGTCGGGATCGAGCGGCGCCCGTGCACGGAAGGCGAGGACCCGGTTCGGCTCGATCGTCTCGCGCCCCAGCCGTTCGGCCAGATCGTCGAGCTGCGACGGCGTGGGCGAAACCGGAGTGATCGGCACCTCGACCGCGTTCGGATCTCCCAGTCCGCCTTCTCCGGTCCAGCGGTAGAGCGTCACGGAGCCCTGGGCGCCGGCGCGCGGCGCGCGATCAAACAGGAGCAGGATCGGATCGTCGACCGGAAAGACGCCGATCTCGGGGGCGCCCGGCTCGCCCGAGCTGGTCAACGGCGCCGGTTCCGGGGAGGAGGCGATCAGACGCGGACGGCGAAAGACGATCTCCCACCTCTCGTCCGTGGCGAGCGACTTTCCACTCAGGCTCTTCGTGCCGCGCGGAATCTCGACCTGGATCGCCGTCCCGGCGGGAGGAGGAGCTTCGAGCACGAACGAGACCGCGCTGGTCCCCATCCAGGTGTAGCTTCCCTTGAGGGCCGGGCTGATCTCGAGCACGGAGCGGCCGCCGCGGCCGCGCTCGCCCAACTTCACCATCGGCTCGCTGAAGGTCACGTCGATCGAGTAGAGGTCGCGCACCTCACCGCGCGGAGTGGCCAAGACCACCGACAGCGGCGCTTCCGCCGCTCCTTGCCCGCGCGCGTGGGCCATCCATGCGGTGACGAGAACGAGGGCGATGAAAAGGTACGCGCCCATCGTGGCGCGGCGATCGACGAACATCACGACTCCTTGTGCTGTGCAGGTCCCGGTGAACCGAGGCGGAAGGCTAACCGCTCCGCGGGCCTGTTGCCAGCCCCCTCCGACTCTCCCCGGGGCGAGAATTGCCGGGTTCCGGCGCTGCGCCCAGCATTGACACCCCGCCCGGCGGCTCTCTAGGCTGCCCCTTCACCCGTATCTCCATGGAGCGTGAATGCCGGAACGAGGTCGACACCTGCCCCTCCTGCGTGTGCTGGCCGCCGTGGCCTGGGCCGACGGCGAGCTGGCGGCGGAGGAGGAAGCGTTTCTCCGCAGCCTGATGGACGATCTCGATCTCTCACCCGAGGGCCGGGGAGAGGTCGAGGGACTGCTGACTGCTCCGGTTTCCCGGGACGCCTTCGAGCGGTACGCCCGGGAGTTCGAAGAGAGGATCGACGACCCCGGGCTCCGGAGCGACCTGCTCGCGGCGGTCGAGCGGCTGGTCTCGATCGACCGCACGCGCGCCGTGGAGGAGGTCGACTACCTGAACCACCTGCGCGACTGGCTGAGCGATCCCGATGTCGGGACTGCGTCGGGCGGCGCGTCGTTCTGGGACCGCCTGCGCGGCGGGGTGCAGGCGACCTGGAAGCGAGCTGCCTCCTTGAAGGAAGGGGTTTTCGGTCCGACCGCCTGGGCCACCCGGCTCGGAGAGGCGGTGAGCGGGCGACTCCAGCCGGGGGCAGAGGCCGCCTCATTGCGCGGGCCGCGTCGCGACTACGTCTCCCTCTTCGGCGCGCTCCTGCAGCGGGTGGTCGATGCCGACGGCGTGACCCATCCGAACGAACAGGCGGCGCTCCACGCCACCCTGTCGGGACGCTTCGGCCTCAGCGCGGCCGAGATCGACTACGTGCTCCGCCTGGTCGCGGATCATGTTGCGTCGGGGGCCGATCGCCAGCGGCTCTGCGCGGAGTTCAATCGGATCTCCGGTCCGGAGCAGCGGATCGATCTGCTGCGCGCGCTCTTTGCCGCGGCACTCGCCGACGGAGAGATCTCGCGCCAGGAGGAAGATGAAGTGCACCTGATTGCCAACTTCCTCTGGATCGAACGGCAGGACTATGCGTCGATCCGACGCGAAGCGCTGTCCGATCGGCAGGCGGAAGCGTGATCCGCTTCGATCTGGAGGACGTCCCGCCCGGCCTCCGGCTCGGCACCTCGTCGTTCAGTTCGGCTGACTGGCACGGCGGCTTCTACCCCGAAGGGCTCCCGCCGGCTGAGTTCCTCCTCCACTATTCGAGCCAGCTCCCGACGGTCGAGATCGATGCCACCTGGCACATGATGCCCTCGGTGCGCATGGTGAAGGCCTGGGCCGAAAAGACCCCGGAGAGCTTCGTCTTCGCCCTCAAGGTGCCGAAGGTGATCACCCACGAGCTCTACCTCGAGGACTGCACCGACGAGTGGAACCAGTTCGTTCGCGCGCTCGAACCGCTCGGAACCAAGCTGGGGCCGGTGTTGCTCCAGTTCCAGTACGTCGCGAAGGGGAAGGATCCGGAGGAGTATCGGACCGGAGCGCGCTTCCGCGAGCGCCTGGCGCGCTTCCTCGATCTGGTGCCGTCGGGAATGCGGGTTGCGGTCGAGGTGCGAAACGAGAAGTGGCTCGGCGATCCGCTCTACGATCTGCTGCGCACGCACAATGTCGCCCTGGCCCTGACCGCGTTCTACACCATGCCTTCCGGCCCGTCGCTGCTCGCCAAGGCCAACGTGGTCACGGCCGACTTCTCCTACCTGCGGTTTCTCGGCAATCACAAGTCGATGGACGAGGCGGTGGCGAACGCCCGCGAGGAGGGGAAACGGCGCGGTGACTGGGACTCGATCATCGTCGATCGCACCGAGGAGATGCGGCCCTGGTTGCCGGCGATCCGCGATCTGCTGGCGTCGAAGCAGGACGTCTTCACCTACTTCAACAACCACTACGCAGGATTCGCGCCGGGCTCGATCGATCTATTCCTGCGTCTGTGGCGCGGGCAGGTTTGAGGAGAAGTCCCGCCCTTCCTGGGCTTCCATGAGGCCGACCCCTGAACTTCCGTTCACGGGCCACATCCGGTGTGGAGTCGCCTCGGGACCTCTCCCATCGCCCGTGCGGGGGCGATCTCGGGAGTCGCGGACCGGCCGCGACCAGACGCAGAGTACGGAAGCTGGCCCGGGATGACAACCCGCAGCCGCGCCCGGATCTCTCGCCCGCTAATTCATTGTCAAAGCCGTGATTACGCCCGGCACCGGTTTCATCCGATTCCGCTTGCGGATTCGGTCCGAGCCGTTCTCGCGCCTCACGGCACCACCTCGACCTCACCGATCACCGCCCCGGTGAACGAGTCCTCGAAGGCGAAGAGGTCGCGCAGCCGGAGGTTTGGCGCATAGGGAGTGGCCGCGAGGTGCAGGCGAACCTGGTAGGGGCCGAGTTTGGCGTCCCGCGGGATCGGGAGCCAGTACTCGTCGAAGTAGACCCCACCCGGCTCCCAGAGAAACGGTGGGTACCAGGTCTCGAGCGGCTGGTGCATCCGGCCGAAGCGGATCACCTCGCCGCTCGTCCGCTCGTGCCAGGTGCGTCGTGCGCGACCGAACAGCGGATGCGCGAGCCCGGGCAGGTCGATCCTGGCCTCCGCCCGGATGAACGCCTCGACCGGCAGGGCGACCGGCTGCGTCTGCCGCCAGTAGGTGGCGAGACGGATGTAGGTACCGCGCGCGAACCGCACCGGTTGGGAATCGGGCCAGGCGATCCCGATCAACTCCAGGCCCTCGACCGTCGGCACGTTCGCGCGTCGCAGCCCGAGCTGCGCCGCAAGCTCGCCGCCGGTCCGGGGCAGCGACTCCTCCGCCGACATGCGAAGAAAACGACTGGCTCCCGCGGTGTCGGGCGGCGCCGGCAGATCGTGCAGGCGATAGATCGAGATACCATCCCGGGCGTAGACCGGTTCGTACCGCTCCGGATCGCGGGCGAACTTCGCCCGCTCGGGCTCGAAGGTGAGCGGGGAGACGAAGGTCAGGTAGCTCCGGAAGTAGCGGGTCCAGGTGTGATTCAGCAGCACGTAGCGCGCCCGGTACCGCTCCAGGATCTCCCAGGTGGTCCGGGGATCGACCTCGGCATTCAGCACCGCCAGCGCATCGTAGGTGCGCTCGATGGTGCGGGCGTCGGCCGGCGAGCTGTGCTGGTTGTACGGGCAGATGGCGAAGTGGCGCGAGTAGGCCGGGATCTGGTAGCTGGTGATCGGATCGGAGACCACGGTGACCGGACGCGGCTCGATCTGGTCAAGGAAGGCCAGGGCGGCCATGAGTGGGGCGTTCTCCTGGAACGAGCTCTTCTGGAACGCCTCCGCGCGCCAGAAGCGGATGGCGGTGTTGGCCTGGAGGGCGAAGGCGAGGCCGAGGCCGAGGAGGATCGCCACCGCGCGCAGATCGCGCCGCCGCTCGATCGCCCACACCGTCGCCCAGCCGAGCGCACCGAAGATCGGCGCGACGTAGAGCACCCGGAACAGCAGCGAGTGGGCCTTCACCGCCTCGATCAACGACACCGCGAGCGGATTCAGCACGATCATGATCGTGACCAAGGTCGAGCCGAAGAGGTAGGCCGCACCGCGGTCCCAGGCGACGCGGCGCAGGGCGAGCAGTCCGCAGAGCACGCCGAGCAGACCCGGCCAGCCGTACCACTTGGTGAGCGCCTCGGGGCCGAGCACCGCCCAGTTCCCGAACAGGTAGAGCAGCCCTTGCGGATGATCGAAGAGGGGGTTCGCGGCCGAGTAGGTGCGGCCGGCCTGGACGGCGACCACCGGGGCGAGGAGCAGAGTGCCCCAGATCGGCAGCCACCACAGGATCCGTCGCACGCGCGGAGGCTCACGGAGGAAGAAGGCCCAGCTCCAGGAGAGCGCCCCCAGCGCGAGCAACGATTGGGCGGCGGAGAGGATGTGCACTCCCACCAGGATCGGTGCCGCGAGGAGCGCGAGGATCAGCAAGGTGCGCGATGGCGCCGCGTGGTGAAACGGGCGCCAGTCGGGGGGCGGGGTGTGGTCCGCCCGGGATACATCGACCCAGGTCGCGACCGCCCAGAGCGACACCCAGGAATAGGCCCAGCCGACCCGGCTGGCATAGCCGAGGTTCTGCAAGAAGTGGTCGCGGTCGAAGAGCGTGGCCACGACGAAGGCGACGGTGGCCCAGGTCGCGATCCCCGTCGAGCCGAGGAGGCGGCGCGTGGCGGCGAAGAAGGTCCAGAGGGCGAGCGGCACCAGCGCGACAGGTGAGAAGCGCCAGAGATCCACCGGATCGATCCCCGAGAGGCGGCCGATCAATGCCGCCGCGAGATGGAACGATCCGCGCCGGGGATCCGGCGCGAGGTCGCCCAGATCCTGATAGGCGCCGGATGCGAGGTCGACCCGGTTCTCGATCAGCATCCGCCGCACGAAGGCGACGAAGTCGAGCGAATCGTGGATGTAGCCGAGGCTGCCGCCGTCCCACGCCATGACCAGGGTGACCGCCGCGATCACCATGAGCGCCGGTCGCGCGCTCCGGTCGTCCGGCAGGGGAGTCATCCCTCGGGAGAGCCCAGGGGCAGGCGACCGTGACTCCCTTCGCATCCCCTCCCGCCGGAGCAGGAAGAGCCCGGCGCAGGCGGCAGTCAGTCCGAGGTGGAGCCGGAGCGCCGCATCGAGCGAGAGCCGAAACCCTACCGCCGCGGCGTAGACCAGGCCGAAGACCAGGGCGCTCAGGAGCCAGGCGGGGAGGAGTCGCTCGCCGCGGCCGAGGCGCGTCCGGAGGAATCGACTCGACTCGGCCAGGAAGAACCCGGGCAGTACGAAGACCAGGGCGGCCGCGCCGAGATAGAGCGCCAGGGCGGCGGGGTTCAGCACGCCCGACCGATCCGGCGGTTCAGGGGCGGTTCTCTGCGCTCATTCCGATGTACCATGCGCGGGCATGTTGCCAAACGGCGGCCCGAAGCGCAACGCGCCGGACGGATCCGCCGGGCAGACCCCAAAAGGAGGACTCGATGTCGGAATCGCTCGCACCCGAGGCGGTGCGCCTGGCGGCGGAGCGGCTGCGGGGGGCGGCGCATCGGACGCCCGTCTTCAGTTCGAGGACCCTCGACGCGCGACTCTCGGCGTCGGTCTTCTGCAAAGGGGAGCACCTCCAACGCACCGGATCGTTCAAGTTCCGCGGCGCGTGGAATGCGCTCCAGTCGCTCTCGGCAGACGAATGCCGCCGCGGGGTGATCACCTACTCCTCGGGCAACCACGCCGCCGCGCTCGCCGCGGCCGGAAGCCAGCTCGGGATTCGCGTGGTCGTGGCCCTGCCCGACAACGCCCTCCCGCTCAAACGCGAGGCGGTGATCGGCTACGGCGCGGAGATCGTCCCGTGCAGCGCCAATGAGCGCGAGACCGTCGGCCGACGGGTCGCGGCGGAGCGCGGTCTGGTCGTCATCCCGCCCTACGACGACGACCGCATCATCGCGGGACAGGGCACCGCGGCGCTCGAATTGATGGAGGAGGTCGGCGAACTGGATCTCCTGCTCGCGCCGACCGGCGGGGGAGGGCTCCTCTCCGGAACCGCCCTCGCGGCTCAGGTTCTCGAACTCGAGCGCGGCCACCGGACGCAGGTCTGGGGGGTCGAGCCGGAGATCGCCAACGACGCGCAGCGCTCCCTCCGCACCGGCGCGATCGTGCACCTGGAGGACACCCCGATGACCATCGCAGACGGCCTCCGCACGCGATACCTCGGCGAGCGCACCTTCGCCGTCATCCGACGACATGTCGAGGGGATCGTCACGGTGAGCGAGGAGGAGATCGTCGACGCAGTACGCTGGCTCTGGCTCAGGATGAAGCTCGTGGTCGAACCGAGCGGCGCGGTCCCGCTTGCCGCGCTCCTCGCCGGTCGCTTCGACCTCAAAGGACGAAGGGTCGGCGTCATCCTGAGCGGAGGCAACGCCGACCCCGCAGCACTCGCGCCGTACTTCCCGGCCTGACCGCCGCGCGGCCCGGCGACCGCGCGGCCCGGCCCAGGATCGGTGATCTCGGGGGCCGCGATCGGGGACCGCGAACTAGCGGTAGAGCGCCTTCACCTTGCCGAAGGAGGTGAGCCGAATCGGGGCCTCGGGTACATCGCTGGTCGAGATCGTCTGACCCTGAACGCCGATTCCGAGCGCGCCCATCGGACCGAAGGCGAGCGAGGTGCTCTGCCAGCCGGAGGGGTAGCCGATCCCCGGGGCGATGTTGTTCATCGGGCAGCCGCCGAAGCCGTCGACGTCGGCGGCGACGAACCAGCCGTTCGACGCGCCGACCCAGTGCCCCCAGATTCCCGTCCACCACCGCCCTTCCATCTCGACCGGGTTCGGAAGATCGACCACGTGCCGGCTGATGTTCGGCCAGAGCGCGATCGCGCCCAGGTTCACATTCGGTTGCATGTAGACGACGCCGCCGGGGGTGTCCTGGTTCAGCTCGCGCACATTCGACCAGAGGTAGAAGTCGGCCTGCTGCCCGGTGTAGTTCCCGATCTGCGTCAGGTCGGCCACGAAGGCACAGACCGCCTTTGGTCCGAGGTAGCACTCCGCAAACGCGCCGTAGTACGGCGGCTGCTGGCCCCCGGTCTTCCAGGTGACGGCGTTCTCGTAGCTGCCGTCGGAGTTGATCATCAAGGGACAGGAGCTGGCGCCCGGGCCGTCCTGGGGTGCGAGAACTCCTACCGCGTTTCCCGTCGTGGCCAGATCGTCGGCCACGGCCACCGAGGCGCAGCAGAGGGCGATCAGAAGCAGTTGACGCATGAAAACCTCCTCGATTTCGGGGTGATTGGAGGGCGCAAACACTCTGGTCCCCGCCCGTTCGGAGTACAAGCGGATTCCCTCCCCCGGTCGCCCCGCGCCGGGTCAGCCTGTGCTTGACGGTGGCCACGAAGACATCGAAACTCCGGCCATGACGACCGGACAACCAAGCGCGCAGCTCGAGCCGGCGGAGATCGCCGTGTTCATTCTGTGCGGCGGACTCGGCACGCGGCTCCGGTCGATCGAAGCTCGGCCGAAGGCGATCGTGCCCGTGGCAGCTCGACCGTTTGTGAGCTACCAGCTCGCGTTGCTTGCCGCGCAGGGATTTGCACGCTTTCATCTCTTGCTCGGCGTGGGGGCGGAGGCGGTGCGGGAGGCCTGGCCCGAGGTCGCCCGGATCGCCGGGATCCCGCTCGGTCGCTTCAGCATGACGCAGGAACGCGAACCACTCGGGACCGGCGGGGCGCTCGCCTCGGCGCGGGATCGCGCCGCCCGCTGGAACCTGGTGCTGAATGCCGACTCGTTCGTCGAGACGGATCTGGGCGCGCTGGTCCGGAGCGGCGGCGGGGAGGCCGAGGGGGCCGCGAGGCTCCTGGCCGTGTGGATGGACGATCGAACCGACTACGGTGGCCTGGTCCTGGACGCGGACGATCGCGTGACCCGCTTCCTGGAGAAGGGCGCCTGTGACGCCGGGTGGATCAACGGCGGGATCTACCTGATGGGTCGCCCGTTGATCGAAGCCCTGCCGACCGGACCCTCGAGTCTCGAGCGCGACCACCTCCCCCGGCTGGCCTCGGCCAGCCGGCTCTGGGCGGTGCGCTCGCGCGGCTTCTTTCGCGACATGGGGACGCCCGAGCGGTTGGCCGCGGCGCAGCGGGAATTCGTCGCGGTGGGGGAGCGTCTCGCGCTTCCGACTTCCCCTGCTTGACCGGATGGCCGGAGGCGGAGAACATCGCCGCTTTCCGGTCGGATGGAACCGCGAGCGAAGGGGGGACCTCTCATGATCGTGCGCGCCAAGGCGCCGCTTCGAATCAGCTTCTGCGGCGGCGGCACCGATGTCTCCCCCTACCCCGAAGAGAAGGGGGGCGTGGTGCTCTCGGCCACGATCGACAAGTACGCCTACGCATCGCTCCGTCCGGTGCCCGCGGCGGAAATCGTCGTCACCTCGCTCGACTACGACCTGACGCGGCACTACCCGCTGGGGCAGGCGCTGCCGGTCGACGGCGAACTCGATCTGGTCAAAGGGGTGTTGAACTATTTCCAGCAGGAGGTGGGGCCGCTCCCGTCGGGCTGCGAGATCTTCCTCCACAGCGATGCCCCGCCCGGCAGCGGGCTTGGTTCGTCCTCCACCATGGTCACCGCCCTCTGCGGCGCGGTCAGCGAGTGGTGCCGCGCGCCGTTGACGCCGTACGAGATCGCGGAGCTGACCTATCGCATCGAGCGGATCGATCTCGGGATTGCCGGGGGAAAGCAGGACCAGTATGCCGCGACCTTCGGCGGGTTCAACTTCATGGAGTTTCACGCCGACCACACGGTGGTGAACCCGCTCCGGCTCCGTCGCGACACCCAGAACGAACTGGAGTACGCACTGCTCCTCTGCTACACCGGGGGCACGCGGCTCTCGGCGCACATCGTGGAGAACCAGACGCGGAGCTACCGGGCGGGGAAGGCCGAGGTGGTCGCCTCGCTCGATCGGATGAAGGCGCTCACCCTGGAGATGAAGACGCTCCTGCTGCGCGACCGGATCCAGGCCTTCGGCGAGCAGCTCCACGTCGCCTGGGAGGCGAAGAAGCAGCTCGATGCCGGAATCTCGAATCCGCAGATCGACCAGCTCTACGCGCTGGCCCGCGAGCAGGGCGCGATCGGGGGAAAGATCCTCGGGGCCGGCGGCGGGGGCTTTCTCCTGGTGCTGAGTCCGTTCGAGCACAAGCACCACGTGGCCCGGGCGCTCGAGGG
The DNA here is from genome assembly GCA_016712505.1 of Candidatus Eiseniibacteriota bacterium. Classification (GTDB taxonomy): domain Bacteria; phylum Eisenbacteria; class RBG-16-71-46; order CAIMUX01; family CAIMUX01; genus JADJQY01. Next base: position 25,440 of record JADJQY010000002.1, read on the forward strand.
AGTCGGCGGGAAGATCGTTCCCTTCGCCTTCGAGGGGCGCGGGCTGCAGACCTGGACCGCCTCGGAGTGAGGATCGGCATCGTCGGAACCGCCTGGCCGATGCGGGGCGGGATCGCGCAGTACAATGCGCTCCTTGCCCACGCGCTGGCGCGGAGCCACGAGGTCGACCTGGTCTCGTTCACCCGGCAGTACCCGGACTTCCTCTTTCCGGGCAAGTCACAGATCGACACCAGTGAAGACCCGCGGCGGTTTCCCGCGACCGCGCTGATCGACACGATCGCCCCCTGGAGCTGGGAGCGCGCGGCCGGGCATCTCCGTCGCTTCCGGCCGGACGGGTTGGTCCTGAAATACTGGATGCCGTTCTTCGCTCCGGCCTACGGCTGGATCGCGCGCGGAGTGCGCCGCGCCGGCCCACGTCCTCTGGACGGCGGGCGGCCTCGGGTGGTCGCGATCCTCGACAATCTGATTCCGCACGAGCGGCGTCCGTTCGACCGGGAACTGACCCGCTGGTTCATGGGGGCGATCGACGCCTACATCGTGCAGTCGCATGCGGTGCGGGACGATCTGCTCTCACTCGCGCCCGGGGCGTCGTTCCTCGAGGTGCCGCACCCGGTCTACGATCAGTTCGGGAGCCGGGTACCGAAGGCCGAGGCGCGGGCCAAGCTCGGGCTCGATCCGGCCGAACCGCTGCTGCTCTTCTTCGGTTTCGTGCGGCGCTACAAGGGGCTCGACATCCTGCTCGATGCGCTGCCGCAGGTCCGGCGGACCCTGCCGGCCCGGGTGCTGGTGCTGGGAGAGTTCTACGAGCCGAAGCAGACCATCGTCGACCAGGTGAATCGCCTGGGCATCGAAGGTGCCGTGGTCCTGCGCGACGACTATGTACCCGATGAGCAGGTCGGTCTCTACTTCTCGGCCGCCGATGTCGTGGTCCTGCCCTACCGTTCGGCCACCCAGAGCGGGATCGTTCCGATTGCCTGGCAGCTCGAACGGCCGGTAATCTGCACCGACGTCGGTGGACTGGCCGAGGTGGTGGCGCACCAGGAGACTGGGCTGGTTTTGCCGCCGGAACGGCCGGACCTCCTGGCGGAGGCGATCGTGCGCTACTTTGCCGATCATCTGGAAGAGCGCTTCATTCCGGCCATCGCGCGGGAGAAGCTCAAGTACTCCTGGGAGCGGATGGCGGGGGCGGTCGCGGAGCTCGTGGCGGGGAGTGGGCAGCCGACCCCTCCGGGCTGAGGAAACCTCGGCCGAGGTCCAGGCGTAGAGGACGGGAGACCCGATCGCCGGCCAGCGCAGCGCGCGCTCCGGACGGGCAAGGGCGTGGAGGAAGACCAACGGATGTTGTCGCGCGACGAGGTGGTGGCCCGGATCGAGGAGTCGATCCGCGTCCACCGCGCCCTGAGTGAGCAAGCGGAACTTCTCCGCAGCATGGCGGGGGAGTGGACCGCCGCGATCCGCCGCGGGAACCAGATCCTCTTCTTCGGCAACGGCGGTTCGGCCGCCGACGCCCAGCATTGGGCCTGCGAACTCTCGGGGCGCTTCTACCTCGACCGGAGGCCGGTGCCGGCTCAGGCCCTCACGGTCAACAGTTCCAACCTGACCGCCATCGCCAACGACTACGGCTACGACGAGGTCTTCGCCCGGCAGCTCGAGGGGGTCGGGCGCTCCGGCGACGTCGCGGTGGGCATCTCGACCAGCGGCAACAGCGTGTCGGTCATCAAGGCGCTCCACTCGGCCCGCGCCCTGGGGATGATCACCATGGGATTCACCGGCCGGACCGGTGGCGAGATGCGCGCCCTCGTCGACCACTGGCTCGGCATCGATTCCACCGACACGCCGCGGATCCAGGAAGGGCACGAACTTGCCGGCCACCTGATCTGCGAACTGACCGAGCGCGAGCTCTTCGAGAGCGAGACGGTCGAAGGGAAACCGGGCCGGTCATGATCGAAGGCGACGTACCCGGATCGGAACGCCAACTCTCGGCCGGCGATCGTCGGTTTCTCTGGCTCTGCCTCCTGCTCGCCGCCGTCTCCCTCCTGGTCGGGTTCTACCTCTTTCCCAAGGTCAACTCCGAGGCCTCGATCCGCTTCGACCTCGATCGTGCGGCTTCCGAGCGGGTGGCGCTCGACTTCCTCACCCAGCAGGGCTTTGCGCGCGAGGGGAAGAAGCACGCCTCCAGCTTCGTCTACGACGATGAGGCAAAGGTCTACCTCGAACGCACGCTGGGGGTGGAACGCTCGAACCAGGTGATGGACGGCGGCCTCCGCATGTGGCGCTGGGGGCATCGTTGGTTCCGCCCGCTGGAGAAGGAAGAATGGCGGGTCGAGGTGGCGACCACCGGCGGGATCGCCGGCTTCGAACACCTGATTCCGGAAGAGTCGGTCGGCCCGAGCCTCCCGCAGGAGGAGGCGCGGGCCCTGGCGGAGTCGTTCCTCTCGAGCGCACTCAAGCTCGACCCCGCGCAACTCGAGTTCTTGGACGCCCGGACGGAGAAGCGCCCGCGCCGCGCCGATCACACCTTCATCTGGAAGTCGCGCACGCTCTCCTGGAACGCCGCGCCCGTTACCGGGAATGACGAGCGTGGCGCAATCGGGACCGAGGAGAGGGGCGTTAGCGGGAATGAGGGGAGCTACCGTTACGAAGTGCGGATCCAGGGGGACCGGCCGGGCCTCTACCGCGAGTATGTCAAGGCTCCCGAGGCTTGGAAGCGCGACTATCAGAGCCTGAGGTCGAAGAACGAATCGACCGCGGCGGTCGCCTCGGCGCTCCTCGTGCTCACCATCGTGGCGGTGATCATCGTCCTGCTTCAGCGGATGCGGTTGGGCGACGTACGCTGGGGGACGGCCGGAAACTACGCCTGGATCGGGACAGTGCTGACCATCCTGGCCGGGCTCAACTCGCTCCCGGCAAACCTCTACGACTACGACACCACCCAGTCGTTCTCGAACTTCGTCATCCTGCGCATCTTCGCCGCGGTGGTGCAGGGGCTCGGAATCGGTGCGTTGATTCTCGTTCTGGTCGGCGCCGGCGAGTCGCTCTATCGCGAGGCGTATCCGACCAAGCTCTCGCTCACCCGCTTCTTCTCGCCTCGCGGCGTCCGGACGCGGCGGTTCCTCCTCTCCGCGGTGCTCGGTCTCACCCTGACCTGCTTTTTCTTCGCCTACCAGGAGGTGTTCTACTTCGCGGCCAAGTCGTTCGGCGCCTGGGCGCCGATGGACGTGCCCTACAACGATCTTTTCAACACCGCTTTCCCCTGGGTTTTCGTCCTCCTGATCGGCTTCCTCCCCTCGGTGATCGAGGAGTCGATGTCACGCATGTTCTCGATTCCGCTCCTGGAGAAGCTCACCCGTTCCCGCTGGATCGCGATCCTCCTGCCCGCCTTCATCTGGGGGTTTGCCCACTCGAACTACCCCAATCAACCGTTCTACATCCGCGGTCTGGAGGTCGGGATCGCCGGCGTGCTCATCGGAATGATCATGGTCCGGGTGAACATCGGCAGCACCCTGATCTGGCACTTCACGGTGGACGCGCTCTACACCTCGGTTCTGCTCTACAGCTCGAAGAACCTCTACTACATCGTCTCGGCCACCCTGGCCGGGTGCGTGATTCTCCTGCCGATCGGGTATGCCGTCTGGAGCTACCGTCGGCACGGCGGGTTCGAGTTGCCCGACGGGATGCTCAACAGCGATGAGGGACCGGCCGCCCTTCCGGTCAGCGAGGCCCCGCCCGAGCCGGAAGTCCCCGCGGTCACGCCGCGCGGCGGACGATCGCGCGTCTTGACCACCGCAGGCGTCGCCCTGGCCTCGCTCCTCCTGTTTCTGCCCGCCACGAGGCTCGAGGCGCCGGAACTCCAACTCTCCCGCCCGCTCGCCCTCGAGCAGGCGCGGTTCCATCTCCGGACCGTCTCGGAGGAGCCCGACTCCTTCCGCACCGTGGTGAACGTCGCCCGCCCGCTTTCCGGCAACACGGTTCGCTACGTTCTGCAGCAGGGAGGGCCGGCGGCCCTGGCTCAGGTCCGGGCGCTCTACGACACCGAGTTTCGCTGGCAGGCCCGGTTCTACCAGCCGCTCTCGCCGAAGGAGATCGTGCTCGAGGTGGAGCCGCGCGAGGGGCGGCTCGTCCGCCTGCGGCGCGATCTGGCCGAGCGCGATTCGCTTCCGTCGCTCGCGGCGGTCGAGGCGGAGGCAACCGCGCGCGCGTTCCTGACCGCCCACCAGATCGACACCACCGCGCTAGCGCTCACCGAGTCTTCGGTGGAGCGCCGACCGCGTCGGCTTGACCACACGTTCATCTGGGAGGCGGTGTCCGGAGATCCGCGCAACATCGGCGAGGCCCGGCACCGGGTGAAGGTAGTGGTGCAGGGAAACGAGGTGGGGGAGTTCGAACGCTGGCTCAAGCTACCCGAGCACTGGATCCGGGAGCGTAACGCGCGACCTCGCCTGGGCCGGACGGCTGCTGCGCACCGTGCTCGCCGCCGGAGGTCTGCTCGGGCTCCTGATCTGGCGCCTGATCATCGGCCACCGCAGCGGGGCGACTCGTTGGGCGCGTTCCATGATGGCGGCCTCCCCGATCGCGGTGCTCGCCTTGGCGGCCAGTCTGAACGCCTGGCCGAAGGTGATGCTGAACTACGACACCAGCGTGCCGGCCAACGTCTTCTTCGTCACCGCCGGGGTGGGCGTTGCCGTGGGGGTGCTGCTTTCGTTCTTCCTCTCGACCGCCGCGATCGCGCTGGCCACGACCTGCTTCCCCGGGGGCTTCGCCCTGCGCCACGCTTCCTTCCGTCGGGCGCTCGTGCCGGACGCCCTGCTCGCCGCCGCACTGATGCTGGTCTGTCACGTCCTGCTCGATCACCTCGAGGCGGTGCTGCTTCGCCTCGCCCCCACCCAGGCGCTCTTGATCTCGAGGTCCGAGTACGCGCCCGCCGGCGCGCTGGTGCCCTGGCTCGACATCGTGACCCACGCCGTGCGGATGACCGTCTTTGCGGTCGGGATCTTCGCCGGTGTCCTGTCCCTGGCCCGCGAGTGGAAGCATCGCCCCTTGGTCCTGGCAGGAGCGATCCTGCTCGGCGCGCTGGTCATCGTTCCGATGACCGCGCGGGGCGGGGAAATCGCCTGGGGCTACCTCGCCGGGTTGCTCAACCTGGGGGCCGGGCTCCTGGTCGCGCGCTTTGTCCTGCGCGACAACCTGCTCGCCTATCCGCTGGCCCTCTTCCTCGGCTTCGCCCTGCAGGGGGTGCTCCCCTTCCTCGGCGCGTCGGGGGAGTGGTTCCGGAACCAGGGGACGATCGCTGCGGTGGTGCTCGCGCTCCCGCTGGTCGGGCTATTGATTTCGGCCGCGCGCGCGCGCCGCTAGCCGCCGAAGCCGAGCGACTGCAGGGTGCCGCCGATCCACTGGATGACGATGAAGTTGAATCGTCCGATGAGCAGGGAGACGCGCCCCATCACGGTGTAGCCGAAGGCCGCGCCGAAGCCGAGCATCAGGAACCAGATGCCGATCCGGCTGGCCTTACCGAACCCCCCCTTGTGCTCGACCGAGAAGAAGAAGTACATCAGCACCGTGATCACCCCGACGAGCATGACGAAGGAGTTGAAGGCGCTCATGACGTTGCCGTCCCCCGAGAGGTCGACCATGGTGGCCGCGGCCTGGGGGAGTACCTCCCCCTGCAGCTTCTGCACCATGTTGATCCCGACGTAGTAGCCGACGTAGAGCGCGAGCGAGGAGCGGGCGAACCAGGCGATCTTCGGGATGTACCGCGTGTAGAGATTGAGGCCGACCAGCCCGGCGAAGCGCAGGTGAGCGGTGTCCCCGGTCACGCCTTGCTCGGCCAGCGGGATGAAGAGGTTGGGCCGCAAGGTCTGATCCAGGGTGATGCCGATGTAATACCCGAGCGAGACGCCGGCAAACAGCGCCTCGGCGAAGCGGAAGAACGGGTTGTCCTTGTAGAGAAAGCTCATCAGGCAGAGCGTGAGCAGTGCCGCGACCCAGGTTCCGAACACTTCGTATCCAGCCATCGCTCCCCCCGCCTATGCCTGCTTCGCCCGACGACCGGCGAAGTACGCGATGTTTCCGAGGACGATGAACCCGATGATGATCAGGTGGTCGATCGTCTGGACGTCCATTCCCTTGCTCGCCGTCTGGAGCATCGGGTTCGAATAAATGGTCTTGGTCTGTGGATACCCGTTGAGCAGGAGCTGCTCGTACTCCGAAGCGCCCTTGAGCCCGCCGATCAGACCGAGCATCTGACCCGCTTCGAGGTAGGCGTAGTACTTCGGGGCCGAGACCGCGGTGCAGCCGACCGCGACCGGGAGTCCGTACTGGGCATTGATCAGGTTGGCCCACCACTCGCCGATCACCCCGGTGGCGATCGAAACCGCGAGCTGGGCATTGCGCGCTCCGGTCACCTTCTGCATCAGGGGCAGGGTCGAGAGGGGAGTGCCGTTGGTGTCGCCGGGAAACGCCTTGGAGAAGTCCTCGGCGAGCAGTTTCATCGAGGCCTGGCCGCCGTCCTTGTAGCCGAGATTCACGTAGTCGACCCCGTACTGGAGGCCGGGGAACTCGGCCGACACCCGGGTGACCGAACCGTTCACCGCGGTCAGCCCACCCAGGGGGTAGAGCGCCAGCGCCACCACCTTCACCTTGCGCAGGAAGCAGTGGCGAATGATCGCGTCGGCCATCGGCTCGTTCTCGGCCGCGGTGGTCGGGCCGTAGTCGTAGGAGAGGACCACCACGTCGTTCTCACCCAGGGTCTCGATCTTGTCGTAGATCGACTGCACCGGGGGAGTGATGGTGACCGGAAATCCGATCGGGATCAGGATCGGGATCAGGGTTCCGAGACCGATCAGGAGGAAGATCCAGCGTCGGTCGATGGTGGTCAGTTTTGCGAGTGCCGTGCTCATCGTTCCCCCTACTCACTCTTCTCGAGGCCGAGATAGGACCGCTCGATCCCGAGGATCACCCGGAGCGAGAGCGAGGCCGCGCCGAGTGCGGCCCCGATGATGATCCCGCGCTGGGCCGCTCCGTTCGGTACCTGCATCATCCACTCCGTGACCGAGCCGAAGGCCCCTTCTCCGACCGGAATGCGGCCGAGCATCACGAACACCGCGGCGACGAGCAGGATGGTCGCCTCGAGGTTGCGCACCCGGAAGGCGCGGAACGCGGCCGAGGCGATGTAGAACGCCAGCAGCGCGAACATGGTCGACTGCAGCGGGGTGAACATGTAGACCGACCCCCAGGCGAAGGGGGTCGGGGTCCCGTTGGGGTAGTTGCCGATGCCGGGGAGGCCGCCGAGGCGCATCGCCCCGGCGGCACCGAAGATGCCCATGAAGAACATGCCGAAGAGGAGCACCGCGGCGAAGAGCCACCCCTTCTCGCGACGCTCGATCTTCCGCACGTTGCTCTGGACGACGTTGACCACGCCAAGCAGCAGGGCGAACCCGGACACGATCACCATGTCCTGCTCGAGCCAGCTGTTCGGCTTCTTGATGAAGGTGGCATCGTCCTTAAAGAAGAACGCGATGATCGGGATCAGGCCGGCCAGCAGGGTCAAGAGCAGCGGAAGTCGTAAGCGTAGGAACATGCCTCAAGTCTCCGATCCGAGGGGTTGATCCGCGGCGCCCGCGGGCCGCCGCGAACGATGGCTCAGTTGATCGAGATCCACTGCTTGAAGGCAGGGAAGATGTGCACCGATTCGAAGATCACCCCGAGCAGGATGGCCAGGGCCACCGCTGCCTTGGTCCAGTCCTGCCCCTTGATGCTCCCGAGCATCGACGGCTCGCGGGAGAGGTAGGCGCCGGCGGCGTAGAGCTCCTCGCCGATCAGGGTGTAGTCGCAGGCGCAGACGAAGAACGGGAGCTGCGCCACCTCGGCCGTGCCGGCGATCTGGATCGCCCCGCTGGCCTGGCCGGTCTCGGCCAGGAGGAGCGACTCGGCAAAGAAGGAACCGATCAAGAAGTTCGCCGCCGGTCGCTCGCGCACCATCGTCCCCGAAACCGCCGCGGTGTAGGCGAACTGGTCATAAGTGACGTAGTGGACGATCCCCTCGTTGTAGAGATCCGGCCGCCCGGCCTGCATGTACGCCTCGCGGACCGTCTCGCGGGCCGAGGCGAAGGTCAGCGGGTCCTTGTTCGGCACGTCGAGTTCGGTGCCGTAGCGGGCGGTCATCTTGGCCACATGCGAGAGCACGGCCAGCGAGGCGATGGTCTGGTTCTCGTCGATCGACTGGATGCCCGGGACGTAGAGCACCTTCTTGCCCAGCTCAGTCGCCCGTCCGACCGCCTCGTCGATGGCGTTCAGGCCGGCGATCTTGCGGATGAAGAGGTCCCCACCCGCCCGGGCCCGACCGATGAAGGTCAGCACCAGGACACAGAAGACGATGAAGAGTACCAGAGCGTTCAGACGGGAGGCGTCAAAGTGCTCCATGCGTGTCCCCTAGTTGGTTCTCGGTGTTGAGGCAGGGCCAAGCCCAGGAGAGGTCGAATACCAGCCCCAGCCCCAAGAGCAGAAGGGCCAGGAGGCGGAGAAACGGCGCGGCCGAAAGGGCGGCGGCGAGGATGGCGGCACCGATCGGCCGGATCGCCCGACTCGCTCCCAGGACGCGGTGCTTGACCTCTTGCACCTCGCGGAAGAGCGCCGGCAACCGCTTGTCGCGCGAAACGACGGCCAGGCTCTCGATCGCATCCAGGGTGAGCGGGTCGTGGGCCGCCTCTTCCGGATAACGATAGGCGGTGGCCAGGGCATGGCAGAGCCGCGCCTTGATCCAGACCTCGTTCCAGATCGGATTGTCGGTTCGTCCCGAAAGCTCGATTGCGCGATCCAGGTCGCGGAAGCCGGGGTCGGCGCTCTCGACGTCCTGTCGCCGCACCACGGTGGCAAAGACCAGCATGAAGCCGCGCAGAGCGAGCAGCCCGGCATAGAGGGGAGGATGGGTGCGGGCTGCCTCCTTCGCCTCTTCCAGCTCGGAGACGATCTGGCCCAGCTCGGCCGGGGTGAGGCTCTCCAGCGCATGGGCATCGCGCACCAGGGCGTCATTCAGGTTGAGCACGCCGTAGGCCCGTTGCCACGGTTCCATCGTGCCGTCGAGCGCGCGGGAGAGCACGCCGCGCGCCTCGATCAGGCGTCCCTCGCGGAGGAGGGCCTCGCCGTACGACAGTCGGGCGTTCGTCTCCCACACCGCGTCGAGCGCGCCCGAGGAGAGGGCGGCGTTCCAGAACACCTTGGCGTGGCTGAACTGATGCCGGAAGGAGGCGACATGCCCAAGGAGAGCCAGGGCCGTCGCGAGGTGACGATCGTGCGCCTCGGGATGGTGGAGCAGCCGTGCGAGCCGGAGCTCCGCGGCGGCCGGGTCGCGCGGGACCAGATCCTCGATGGCGCGCAGATCCTGGTTCAATTCGGCGACCTCGAGTTCATCGCTCCCCGCCGCGTCCAGGAGATCCTGGGCGGCGGCCAGGACGAGACGGTAGATGTCGGCCGCGGCCAGGAATCCGAGTTCGACGATGCGATGGAGCGTGATCCGGGTCTTGCCGGAGAGAATCTCACTCAGGGAGGAGGGAGGGAGCTGGGCCTCGCGGGCGAAGTCGCGCGCGCTGTATCCGATCTGGTCGATGGAGTCCGTGAGGACTCTGGCGGCTCGTTTGAGCCGAATCTCCCCATGCATGCACCCCTCCCCTTTGCCTCCCCGGCGAAGCGCACAGTACCACGGCCGACCGATCCCCGGGGTCGTCTCGATTCGGAATTGCGAACTTCGCCTCGCGGCCCTAGGTCGTCTCGATGCGCGGGAAGAGCGGCCCCGCCGGTCTGAGTGGCGTTCCCGGCGGGAGACCGCCCCAGCGGAGCAAGTCGTCGGTCCAGATCCCGCCGGTACCGGCTTCGAATCCGCGGGTGACCAGTGCGTCCGGCTGGTCGAGGACTCCCAGGCGGTGCAGCACCTCGCCGCACTTGCGCGGCATCACGGGGGAGAGGAGCACCGCGGCCAGGCGGAGCGCCTCGGCCGAGACCGCGAGCGTCGTGGCCACCCCTGGCTGTCCCTCCTGCTTCACCGCCTTCCAGGGCGCCTTCACCTCGAGGTACTTGTTCACCGCGCGCACCAGCTGAAACGTCTCCTCGATCGCCTGGTGCAGGCGCACCTCGCGCACCGCGGTGACCGCGGTCCGCACGGCGGTCTCGGCCAGGACCACGATCTCCTGATCGACCGGTTCCATCCCGGACACCGCCGGCACCTTGGCCCCGGCGTAGTTCTGGATCATCCGCTCGACCCGGTTGAGGCAGTTTCCGAGGTCGTTTGCCAGGTCGGCGTTGATCCGGCCGATCAACGCCTCCTCGCTCCACTCGGAGTCCTGTCCCACCACCATGTCGCGCATCAGGAAGTAGCGGAAGGCGTCGGCTCCGTACACCTCGAGCAGGTCGAGCGGCTTGACCGCGTTGCCGAGCGACTTCCCCATCTTCGTCTCGCCGACCAGCCACCAGCCATGGGCCAGGATGGTGCGCGGCAACGGCAGACCGGCGGCGCGCAGCATGGTCGACCAGTAGACCGAGTGGGTGGTCAGGATGTCCTTCCCGATGAGATGCAGCGTCGCCGGCCACCAGGGTCCGCCCGGACTCTGCAGCCCGTCGACCGCGCTCAGGTAGTTGATCAGCGCGTCGAACCAGACATAGGTGACGAACCCCGGGTCGAAGGGGAGGGGGATTCCCCAACGCAGGCGGCTGGCCGGGCGGCTGATGCAGAGATCGCCCAGTGGCTTCTTCAGGAACCCGAGCACTTCGTTCCGCCGACTCTCCGGCTGGATGAACTCCGGATGGCTGCTGATGTGCTCGATCAGCCACTCCTGGTAGTTCCCCATGCGGAAGAAGTAGTTCTCCTCCGAGATCGAGGTCACCTCGCGGCCGCAGAGCGGGCACTTGCCCTCGACCACATCCTTCGGCGTCCAGAATCGCTCATCCGGCACGCAGTAGAGCCCTTCGTACCGCTGGGTGTAGATCTCTCCCTTGGCGTGCAGGTCGGTCAGGATGCGCCGTACCACCCGCTGGTGACGCTCCTCCGTGGTGCGAATGAAGTCGTCCTGGGAGATCTCGAGCCGACGCCAGGCGGCGCGGAATCGCTCCACCATCTCGTCGCAGTGCTGCTGCGGTTCGATGCCGCGCTTCTCCGCCGCCTGCTGCACCTTCTGTCCGTGCTCGTCGGTTCCGGTGAGGAAGCGGGTCGAGTCTCCGAACAATCGGTGGAACCGGGCCAGCGTGTCCGCCAGCACGGTGGTGTAGGCGTGGCCGATGTGCGGTTCGTCGTTGACGTAGTAGATCGGGGTCGTGACATAGAACGACGCGCTCATCTCACTTCTTCCGCGCCGCGGCGGCCTTCTTGGACTCGGTTCCGCCGTGTTTCGCCGCCAGGTCGCGCGCCCAACGCAGGGTCGAGTCGTCGGGCAGCTCCCGCAGGAGGCGAGCCAGCAGCGCGTCCTTGTTCGTCTGGTCGGCTGCCTTCAAGGCGGCCTGCGCCGCGAGCTGCGGATCCCCTTCACTGTTCCAGGCTGCGTCGAGCACCGGCAGCCAGGCTTCGGGCAACCGGGAAGCCGGGGCGGTCTCGACGATCGCCGCGCGCACCTCGTCGACCTCCAGCTGATCGTAGATGTCGAGCAGCAGGCGGACGCGATACCGCGTCAGTTCCCCCTTGAAGCTCCGGATGATGCGTGCGCCGCCCGGAAGCTCGAGCGCGGTTCCGTCCGCCCAGGCCCCGGCGGTCAGCACGGAAACCCCGAGCGTCTCGGCCGCCGCATGCCCGCGGCGCACCGCGGCGGAGAGGAGTTCCGCGCGATCGATGCCCGCCAGAGCGGTGCCGTCGGCCCACTTCCCGGAGGCGATCGCCTTCTGGATCGATCCCGCCAGGGAGGGACAGCTCTGATCGAGGGCCCGGAGGGCGAGCGGCATCCGCCCCGGGTTCGGCGCATCGGCCAGCGCGCGGTCGATCGCGTCGCACGGGACGCCGGCCTGCGCGCGCGCCCGGTCTACCCCCGGTCCGCCCGCCATCAGGACGGGGACCAGTCCGACGAGGGCGAGCTGCCCGAAGATCAGGGGGAGCGAGCGACGGCGATTGGGGCAAGGCGCGGACGAGACGGACATGGTACCTCCGGGACGGCGCGCGCTCCGTAAGGCTCTTCCGCCCGATTCGATCGGTTGGCGCGCGGTGGCTTGGGTTCGAGACCTGCACAGAATTCCCGATTGTGCGATGGCGGTCAAGCACACCGGCGCGCCGGTTCCGACCGGACGGCGCGGAAGGCCCATTCGGGGCTGGGCGTCCGGTCCGCCTTGACGCCTGGAAGGCCGGCTTCCTAGACTCCACGGTCCGCCCCCGCCCCAGGCGATCGGAGAGATCCTCCGCGGACGCAGGAACCCGTCGGAAGGAAGGAACCGTGCTCTTCGACCCGGTCCACGAAACTGTGCTCCCGAACGGCCTCAAGATCCTCGCGGTCGATCGCTCGCTCAGCCCGACTGCGACCCTCCAGGTCTGGTACAAGGTCGGCTCGCGCCACGAGCGCCCCGGGATCACCGGCATATCCCACATCTTCGAGCACCTGATGTTCAAGGGGACCGAGCGCTTCCCGAAGGGGGCCTTCGATCGCATCCTCCAGGACAACGGGATGAGCAACAACGCCTTCACCAGCCACGACTTCACCGCCTATTACGAGGTGCTGGCCTCCGACCGGCTCGAGATCGCGATGGAGCTGGAGGCCGACCGGATGCAGGGCCTGCTCCTCGATCCCGAAGAGTTCCGCTCCGAGCTGGCCGTGATCCGGGAGGAGCGGAAGCAGACCCGCGAGGATCCTCCCTACGGCCTGCTGATGGAGTCGATCGAGGCGACCGCGTTCACTGCGCACCCGTACCACTGGCCGATCATCGGCTGGATGACCGACCTCGAGACCATCGAAGTGGAGGACGTCCGCCGCTACTACCGCGACTTCTACCGGCCGAACAACGCCGTCCTGATCGTGGTGGGTGATGCGCGGCCGGAGCAGGTGGTCGAGCTCGCGGAGCGGCACTTCGGCCGGATCGAGCGCGGCCCAGAGATTCCGCCGCTCAAGGTGCGGGAGCCGGAGCAGCGGGGGGAGCGGATGACCAGCATCCGGAAAGCGGTCCAGCTCCCCGGCCTGGTCTTGGCCTACCGTTCTCCCGCCTCGATCGCCTACGAGGCGAAGGTCCTGAACGTGATCGAGTTCCTGCTGTTCCACGGTCGTAGCAGCCGTCTCTACCAGCGCCTGGTCTATCGCGAGCAACTGGCGGCCGACCTGGGAGGCGGGGTGCAGTTTCGCAAGGACCCGTCGCTGTTCACCCTGCGCGCCACCGCCCGTCCGGGGGTCGAGGTCGCCCGCCTGCAGGACGCGATCGAGGATGAACTGAGACGGCTCTGTCGTGAACCGGTGTCGCCCGAGGAACTGGCCAAGGCGCGGCGCGCGATCGAAGCGGACTACCTGTTCTCCCAGGAGAGCCACTACGAGCTGGCGCACAACCTGGGAGCGGAGGAGTGCCGGAGTTCCTGGCGTGACTACGCCGCTTACCTGGGGGAAAACCTGCGCGTCGGCGCGGAGGAGATCCAGGCGGTCGCGAACGCTACCTTCAAGGACTCGGCCCGCACCATTGGCCGACTGATTCCCGACTCCCGCGCCGCGGGGTCGGCGGAGGAGTCCGCATGAGTACCCCCGGCCCGACCTCGACCGCCCGTTCCGCGCCGCGGGTGGAGGTGGTGCGGCACACCTTGCCGAATGGCCTCGAGCTCTTCCTGCTCGAACGCCGGAAGCTGCCCCTCCTCTCGATCACCTTGCTCCTCCCGCAGGGAGTGAACGCCGAGGGACCAGGCCAGGCCGGCCTCTCGCACCTCGCCGCCTCGCTCCTGCCCCAGGGGACGCGGCACCGCGATGCAGTCCGCCTGGCCGAAGACGTGGATGCGCTCGGAGCCTCGCTCGGGGTGCACTCCGACTACGACTACACGTCGGTCGGCCTCTCCTGCCTGGCGCGCGACGCGGCCGAGGCGATCGCCATCCTGGCCGAGGTGGTCTCCGAACCGGCGCTCGAGGACGCCGAGATCCTGCGGAAGCGGAGCGACGTTCTCGCCCTGCTCGAACGCCGGAAGGACGACCCTTCCGACCGCGTGCGGACCCGGTTCTCCGAGTTGCTCTTTGGCAACCATCCGTACCACCACCCCCGGCTCGGCTATCCCGAGAGTGTCAATGCCCTGACCAACGATGCGCTGCGTGACTTCTGCCGCAGGCATTACCACCCGCGGGGCGCCCTCCTCTCGGTGGTCGGCGACTTCGAGCCCGCCGCAATGCTCGAGTTGCTGCGCGGCGGCTTCGGCTCCTGGCCAGGGGGAGCGGCGCCGGTCCAGCCCGTTCCGCCGACCTTTCGCGAGCCCAGTGTGCTGGTCGAAACGATCCAGAAAGACGACGTCGCCCAGGCGACGCTGCGGGTGGGCGGTCCCGGCTTCCGTCGCGATCATCCCGACTACGCCGCGGCCAATCTCCTGAACTACGTCCTGGGGGGGAGCGGATTCGGCAGCCGCCTGATGAAGAACCTGCGGGAAGAGAAGGGACTGACCTATGGGGCGTACTCGAGCTTCCACACCAAGAAGCTCGCCGGCGCCTTTCTCGCCGGGTTGCAGACCAGCCTCGACACCATGAACGCGGCGATGGCGGAACTCCTCTCCGAGATCCGGCGGATGCGCGATCACGGGATCACCCAGGAGGAGCTCGACTGGGCCAAGCGGTACTTCACCGGCAGCCTCCCGCTCAGCTTCCAGACCAACGACCAGCTCGCGAATCACGTGCTCGAGCAGGCGCTCTACGATCTCGAGCCGGAGTTCTGGCTCCGGGAGATGGAGCGGATGAAGGCGGCGACCCTCGAGGAGGTGAACGCCGTGGCCACCCGCTACCTGCACCCCGAAGCCTTCACCGTGGTCGTGCTGGGCGACTTCCGCGGCCGGGAGTTCCGGATGCCGTAGCAATGGAGGGCCGAGGTCAACCGGCCGGAGCCCGCCCAGCCCCGTCCCGCGCCCGGAGCAACTCTCCGAGCGCGGGGCCTACCCGCGGCGCCTCCTCCCGCCAGACCTCGATTCGCCAGAGTTGATCCGTTCCCCGCACCAGGTCGAAGGTGATTCGCCCCTCGCGACTCGAGACCACGGTGCCGGCGTGAGCGCCCGGGCCGATCCTGGAGTCCCCATCCCGGACGAAGCGCCGGCCCAGCTCGCGCACTTCACAGAAGGCGCGTGTCCTCCCGCCCCGGACACCCACGGCCGGAGTTCCCATCCTCCAGTCGATTGTCAGAAGGGAGAGGGAAGGGTCGCCCATCCAATCGGTTAGGCGGGACAGGAAGCTCTCCGCAGTCCAGATCGCCGGCTCCTCGCCGTCCGCGTCGCCCGGTCCGCCGCCGCAGGGGACGAAGGCGAACCCAGGGGCGAACTGCGCTCCCACCGCAACCGGATCGAGCGCCTGGAGCGCCGCCATCAGGTTCCAGAGGCAGTCCGCGGGACTCTCCGATCCTCGATAGGTGAAAGGTGCCGCCGCGAAGTCGACCCGCGTCGGTCGCGACCGAAGATCCCGTGCTTCGACCCGGATGCGCTGTAGCCCGGGCGGCAGCGCGTCCAGCGCCAGCCGGAGTCCACCGCGTTGCTCGGGGAGAAACTCCGTCGTCCAGGCCACGGCATCGGCGTCAAGCGCTCCATCCTCGGGATCCCAGGCCTCGGCCAGGAGGGACGCGCCGCGTCCTTGCTCGATCCAGAGTGCCCGCCCCGGAAGTCGGACCGCGAGGAGCGGCGCGGCGTCGCTGACCACGATTCGTTCCGTGAAGACCGGCTCACTCACCGGTGTGGAGTCGAGAAACGCCTGGGCGGCGAAGATGCGGCGCAGATCCGGGCCGCTCTCCGGCCCCGGCCAGAGCAGCCGGTACGGGGCCTGGTCCGCTGTTCCGAGCAGCACGCCGTCGAGGCGGAACTCGACCCGATCGAACACTGCCCGTTCCGGTGCCCGGACCTCGAGCGTGACCTCTCCTCCGATACTCTCCCCCGGAGGAGGGGTGATCCACTCCAGGCTCCAGCCCCCGGCCGTCGGCCGCGGCTTCGAGGGATGCGATCCGCAGGCGGAACCGAGCAGGCAGGCGATGGTGAGCAGCCAACCGAAGATCGCCCCACTCTCGGCGCAACGCGGCGTCGAGAGCAGGCCCGGGCACAGCGACATGATGTCCTCCTTTCGTCCCCTCCACCCACGGGGAGCGAAAGGCGTGCCAAGAGTTCCGGGGCCGGCGGAAGACGGGAGGCAAGCGAAGACCCCCCGCTCCGTGAGGAGCGAGGGGTCCGTCGAATCGCAGTCAGGCGGTCGCGATCGTGCGATCGCGACGGCTTAGCGCTGGATCACGAGCTTCTGGCTGACCTGCGCGCCGTTCGCGTCGAGACGGGCGAAGTAGACGCCCGCGGCCAGGCCGGAGACGTTCACTTCGGCGTTGTCGACCGAGGCGTGCATGAAGCCGTCCTTCACCGCGAGGACCTTACGGCCGTTCGCGTCGAAGATGCCCAGGCTGTAGTTGCCCGCCTGACGCATGCCGAAGCGGAGCGTCGTCCGGTCCGTCGCCGGGTTGCCGAACAGCTTGAGGGTGAGCGGCTGGATCGCCTGGGTCTCGCCCACGGCGGTGGTGCCGAAGTTCGAGATGTCGACTTCCCAGAAGCCGCGACCGTGGGTCGAGATGCGGATGAAGTTGTTCGCCGCGTTGATCCGCATGTCCGAGACTTCCACGTAGGGCAGCCCGTTGTTCAGCGGGGTCCAGTTCGCGCCCGCGTCGACCGAGGCGTAGACCGCGAGGTCCGATCCGACGAACACCCAGCTCGGGTTGTCCGGATGAACTTCGATCGTGTTCATCGGCTCGTTCGGCAGGCCGTTGTCGCTGGCGAACCAGTTCAGCCCCTGATTGGTGGTCTTGTAGACCTGCGAGATCGACGTGCTGCTGTAGCTGGCGCAGGTTGCGTAGGCGATGTTCTCGTCGACCGGATCGAAGGTCACGTCACTGATCGTGCCGCCGTTGACCAGGCCGGTGGTGCGCGACGCCCAGGTCACCCCGTGATCGGTCGAGATGTAGAGCAGCGCATTGTGGGCGTCGGCCATGATGTTGGTGTTGGCCGGCGACTGCGAGATCGAGCGGCTCTCTCCGGAAGGAGTGTAGCCCGCGACCTGGGTCCAGTTGTTCATCTGGTTGGTCGTGCGGTAGAGGTGCGTGTTGTGTCCCGCCCAGAGCCAGTTCGGATCGGCGAGATCCTGCCAGGTCGGGGTCTCCCACGGACCGTCCTGGGTGATGCCGCTGACCTTGACGAACCAACTCGTGCCGTTCACCGTCCGGTAGTGCTGTCCGTAGTAGATCTCGCCGTACATCACCAGCGAGTTGGTCGGATCAGCCTCGCACTGGAAGCCGTCGCCGCCGAGGACGTTGGTCCAGTTGGTGCTGTTGTCGTAGCGCCAGGTGCCGTTGTCCTGGGTGCCGCCCAGGGCGCGGGTGGGGAGGGCCAGCGAGGAGGCCATGGCGTAGAACTGCGAGGTCACCAGACCGTTGTTGCAGCTGGTGAAGGTGTTCCCGCCGTTGGTGCTCTTGTAGACGCCGCCGTCGCTGCCGACGTAGAACCGGTTGTTGTCGCTCGGAGCCCAGGCCGTCGCGTGGTGGTCGACGTGCATGCCGCCGGACCAGTTGGAGAAGGTGGCGCCGCTGTTGGTCGAGCGGTAGAACTCGACGCCGCCGGAGTAGACCGTGGTGGTGTTGGTCTGCGCGACGTCGACGGTGAAGTTGTACCAGCCCTGGTTGTTGTAATGGCTGCCGGTGAAGACCTGGGTCCAGCCGAAGCCGCCGTCGGTCGACTTCATGATCCGCATCGTCGTGCCGGTGTTGTTGATGCACCAGTAGATGGTGTTCGGATCGGCATTGGTCAGGGCGAAACGGTTCTGGTTGAGCGGAGCCGCCACCTCCTCCGAGGTAAAGGTCCAGGTCGCGCCGTCGTCGGTCGAGACGTAGAAGCCGAACCCGGCCCAGGCGCGGGAGGACGCGAACCAGGTGTTGGTCGATCCGCGCTTCATCTCGACGTCGTGCCAGACCCCCAGGGTCTGGATCTGGGTGAAGTTTGCCCCCTGGTCGGTCGAGCGCCAGAGTCCCGGGCCGGCCGCGATCAGGACGCCGCTGGTGGGGTTGTACTCGAGGTGGTAGAAATTCGCGCCATTGGTCCGCGCGTAGGTGAGGCCGGTCGTGCCCCAGCTCGTGCCCGCATCGGTCGAAACCAGGACGCCGACTCCGTTGATTCCGTCCACGTTGCCCCAGCCCTCGCCGGTCGCGATCCAGACCCGGTCGGGGTTCGTGCTGTCGATCTCGATCGCCGAGACGGCCATGGAGAGGAGGGTGTCGCCGAGCGGGGTCCAGGTGGTACCGCCGTTGGTCGACTTCCAGATGCCGCCCTGGGCGAAGCCCGCATAGACCGTTTCGGGATCGGTCGGGTGGACCGCGATCGCGAGGCACCGGCCGGCGAAGTTGGTCGGCCCGATGTTGAACCAGGTTTCACCCGCGCGCCCCTGCTGCTCCTCCATCGCCTTCAGTTCCTCGAAGGCGCGGATCCGCTCGCCGGCCGGCAGGTTGCCGCCCGTCTCGGCCAGGTTGGGGAAGCGGCGGGAGACGTGGTCCTTGTACCGATTGAACGCCATGAATCCGCTGCCGCGGCGCACGTCCGGATTCCGGTGATCGAAGTTCTGGAAGTACTCGGTCCAGTAGTTGAGGAAGTCCTGGGTCGTTTCCTTGTTGGCCGACGCACTCGCGGGCGCCGAAGCAAGAGAAACAGCCCCGAGAACACCGAGCGCAGCCAGGGTGTGGCGGGCGTTGCGCATGGATTTAGGCTCTCCTTTTCCGGTTGGTTGGGCCTTCTGGGCCGGTTACGGGCAGCCGTCTCCCCGAACCAGACCGCGCGCGCGGAACCGAGGCATGGGAAAGAGGCTGGAAATATTGTAGGGCTTCCGGTTTACCGGATACAGCGGATTATTGGCGGAGCGGCGGGACCGGTTTCGGCCCTCGCGATCTCCCGGCGGACTCCCGGCCGTCCACTCAAGTGTTTATTTACGAAACAGTTCCCCGATCGAGGAGCCCTCGTGGATCCTCTGAATGGCCGACGCCAGGGTGGGGGCGATGGAGGTGACGCGCACCTTCGGGTGTTTCTTCTCAGGCGAGAGCGGGAGCGAATCGGTGATCCACAGCTCCTTGATTTCCGGCCGGTCGAGCCGTTTGTGTGCGCTCTGGGTGAGAACACCGTGGGTGATGGCGAGGTGGACCTCCGGCTTCGCCCCCGCCTTGAGCAGCGCCCCGAGTTGATCGAGCACGCTGCCGCCCGCGATGATGTCGTCGATCACGATCGGAATCCGTCCGTTGATGTCGCCCACCACGTGGGTCGTTTCCGTTCGATCGAAGCCGAGGCGGCGCTTGTGCATCAGGACCAGCGGCAGGTCGAGGGTCTCGGCGTATTTGCCCGCCATCTTCACCCGGCCCTCGTCCGGCGCCACGATCACGGCGTTACGGAACTTCTTCCCGCGGAACCGCTCGGCCAGCACCGGCACGGCGGTGAGCGGGTCGACCGGGATGTTGAAGAACCCCTGGATTGCCGGGGCGTGGATGTCCATGTAGATGACCCGCGTCGTGCCGAGCGCTTCCAGGGTCTCGGCCACCACCTTGGCGCTGATCGCTTCGCGCCCCCGGGCCATCCGCTCCTGTCGCGCGTAGGGGAAGTAGGGGACGACCGCGGTGATGCTGTGGGCCGAGGCGCGGCGAAAGGCATCGACGTAGAGCAGCAGTTCCATCAGGTGATCGTTGACCGGCGCGCCGCAGGGTTGGATGAGGAAGATGTCATCTCCGCGGACCGAGTCTTCGATGATGACGTGGGTCTCGCTGTCCGGGAGCACCGTCGTGTGGCAGACTCCCAGACGCACCTTGAGTTCGCTCGCCACCGCCTCGGCCAGCGGTCGGTTGGCCGAACCTGAGAAGACGCAGAGGGGATGCGTGGTCTTCTTTGCCGTCTTTCGCCGTGCCTGGGCCATGCTGCTCCCTGCCCTCGCCCGCGGAAGGCGGGTGAGTGTCCGTTGCGCATCGATGCTCGCCGGCTGTGTGCCGGCAGCCGATCGCGGGTCGTTGCGGTCGCGGATCGTTGCGGTCGCGGTCCGGTCTCGCGTGTCGCTGCCCGATCTTACCCGCCGCGGGGAGGATTCGTCACGTGAGTGGAGCGTTGGAGGGGAAGATGACCGAAACCGTCGTTTCCGTGCTGGTCCCGTTGGCCGATGGGGTGGAGGAGTTGGAAGCCGTCGCGGTGATCGATCTCCTGCGGCGCGCCGGCGCCGAGGTCGTGCTGGTCGGGATGGACCGACCGGTGGTGGTCGGTCGGAATCAGATTCGGCTGGGCGCCGACCTCCTCTGGTCGGAGTTCTCGGACGCGCTGACCGCGCGCGACTGGACGCTGGTGTTCATTCCCGGCGGGATGGGCGGAGTTGAGCGCCTGCGAAGTGAGGCTGGTCTACTCGAGCTGGTCCGCCGGCAGCGGCACGAGCGACGCTATCTCGCCGCGATTTGCGCCGGCCCGCTGGTGCTCGCCGAGGCTGGCGTCCTGGCCGGCGTCTCGGTCACCTGCCACGACAGCGTACGCGCCGCACTGTCCGGAGTCCGCGGCGTCCATCTCCTCGCTCCGGATGCACCGGTCGAGATCGACGGCCGGTTCGTGACCAGCCGCGGGGCGGGCACGGCGGTCGATCTCGGCCTGGCGCTGATCGAGTTGTTGTTCGATCGCGCGCGTCGCGACGCGGTGGCGGGGCAGATCCAGGCGGCGCGCGGGGTGTAACGCAGGCTGCAGCGCGCGGGCGGTGGCGCGGGCGGTGGCGCGGGCGGTGGCGCGGGCAGTAGCGCGGGCGCTAGCGCGGGCCGTAGAGCGGGAAGTAGCGCGGGAAGCCAGGCAGACCGGTCGGCATGTGAACTACGGCACAACTCTCCCCGGGGAGAGTGTGGGCAGGTCGGTGGCGTGGGTGGCGTGGGTGGCGTCGGTGGCGTGGGTGGCGTGGGTGGCGTGGGTGGCGTCGGTGGCGTGGGTGGCGTGGGTGGCGTCGGTGGCGTGGGTGGCGTGGGTGGCGTGGGTGGCGTCGGTGGCGTCGGTGGCGTCGGTGGCGTCGGTGGCGTCGGTGGCGTCGGTGGCGTCGGTGGCGTCGGTGGCGTCGGTGGCGTCGGTGGCGTCGGTGGCGTCGGTGGCGTCGGTGGCGTCGGTGGCGTCGGTGGCGTGGCTAGCTCCAGCTCGCTGGAGCTGCGCGCGCAAAAAAGTCAACGCCGGGTTCGAATTCATTTGACGATCGTTTGGTTGGGGCGAACCTGCCCGCCGTGACCGATCCCCGATCTCCGTGGTGAACGCCCTCCGGCGCGCCTGGGGGTCTTTCTCGCATCATCCTCGATTCGCGGCGAATTCGCGCCAGATCGCCGCGCTCACGACCTCTGATTCGCTCGTCGAAGGCGGAAGTATCCTTCGAAGACGAGACGCGAAGCAGCCAGGAGGCGCACGAGCGCCCCATACCTCGGCTTCGCGCAGCACGTACAGCGCACCGCCTGTCGTGCATCAGACCGCGTGCCCTCTGCACCGACACCCGAGAGATGGAGGCCGACACGATGATCAACTTGCTGGAATCGATCCCCACGACCGGCGCGTTCTCTACCCTCACCGATCAGGAGGTGCTGCGCGCGGTGGTGGCGTGGGCAAAGGAGGAACGGCGCACCACGGCCGCTTTGCTGCAGAGTCTGGGAGAGCTGGACGCCAGACGCCTCTACCTCGGGGCCGGTTGTTCCTCGACCTTCGCCTATTGCACCGAGGTGCTGCGGATGTCGGAGCCCGCGGCCTATCACCGGATCACGGCCGCGCGAGCCGGGCGGCGTTTTCCGGAGCTGCTGGCCGGACTCGCGGCGGGCGATCTTCACCTGAGCGGCATCTGCCTGCTCGCCCCGGAGCTGACCGGGGCGAACGCGGCCCATTGGATCGCGCTCGCGCGCGGGCAGTCGAAACGGGCGATTGAACGACTGCTCGTGCGCCACCGGGCGGCGCCGAGCGGTACAGCTCTGGCGGGGCAGGCCGGCGTCGCTCCCAGCGGTGCGATCGCGGCGGACACAGTCGCGGCGGGCGCGATTGCGCTGAACCCAGCGTCGATCTCAGCGCCGGAGCCGGCCATGGCCGCAGGCCGTGCCTCTGGGTCGGGGGCCGGGCCGGATCGCGGGCCGACCTCGGTGCTTCCTTCGGCTCCCGCTCACCTTCCCGAGCCGCCGGTGGCGGTGGAGCCCGATCCTCGAGACACGGCGCGCACCGGGCCGAAGCTCTCGTTCTTCGCCGATCCCGAGTTGCAAGATCTGCTCGCCCGCGCGCGCGACCTCGTGAGTCACAGCAATCCGAACGGAGATCTCGCGACACTGCTCCGGCTCGCACTCCGCGTGCTGGTCACGAAAACGGAGCGGCGCAGATTCGGGCAGCGAGCCGCGGAACCGTCTCGATCGAACCTGTCGTCGGTGGTTGCGCCGATTGCAGCTCCGAAGGTGGGAGAGGGCGACCCGCGACCGGTGGTCCAGCCGTCGACTCCCCGATGGCGCTCCCGCTACATCCCAATCGCCGTCCGTCGTGCCGTCTGGCAGCGCGATGGGGGACGCTGCGCCTACGTCGCGTGTGATGGACACCAGTGCGCCACCCGCGCGTTTCTGCAGTTCCACCACCTGATCCCGTTCGCCCAGGGCGGGGCGCACACGGTCGAGAACCTCGCGTTGCGCTGCGGCCCGCACAACAGGTACGAAGCAGACTGCGGCTCCGCCGGCGCGGGCGCCCCCGAAGACAGGGATGTGAAGCCCCGCCTCGGAGCGCCCGATCCCGAGCCTGCCGATTTCCAGGGTCCAGAGCCGACCCCGTCCTCGTGTCTCGCGCCAGGCCCCGAAGCCGATCGAACTCCCCCCGGGGGACGTTTGCGCGACACGGAGCCTGGGACCGGTGAACGGCTACGGAGTGACGCGCCGCGACCTCGCCCCCGGAGAACTGCGGCGCCGGAGCCCGCGCCCCTCGTGGCCGGCGCCCCAGCCGACCCGGCCGCCGCCGGCGCCCGGCCGACCCGGCCGCAGCCGGCGCCCCCAGCCGACCCGTCCGCCGCCGGCGCCCGATGGCGGTCACCGCTCGCCCCCGACCCGGCCGGTACCGTAGCCGATGCCCCAACGCCGCCGGCATCGGAACCAGGTCTCCTTCAGCCCCGATCCAACTCGCGCGGCGCTACCCCTAGGCGCGGCGCTCTCAGCGCCGCACGATCAACTTCGACGAGACCGCGCCCTGCGAGTTGGCCACGCGCGCGAAGTAGACCCCCGGCGTCAGGCCGTCGGCATCGACCGTGAGGGAGTGCCGACCGGTCTCCTGCGAACCATCGAGCAGATGCCGCACCCGCCGTCCGTTTGAGTCGAACAGCTCGACCGTGACCCGCCCGGGGCTGGCAACGGTGTAGTCGATCGTCGCGAAGGTGGAGGTCGGGTTCGGCGCGACCCGCACCGTCGGCCCCTGCGGAACAGGATCCGGCACGGCGACCGTGCCCCGTTCCGTCACCAGCCAGGGTCCGGGGGGAGCGTTGAGCGGGATCACGTTGAAGCCGAACGCCCCGTGGTAGTAGCCGGCCTCTCCACCGCTGGGCGCCTCGGGGGAGAAGTCAGCCAGGGTGACCGCGTAGAGGTGCCCTCCCGGGTACCCCTTCCGAAAACTCAGGTAGCCGTCGGGATTCATCACGGTGAGCGCGGTGCCGCTCGGGTCGAGATCGACCAGGTTCGCCACCAGCGTGCTGTTCGCACCGGTGAACAGGTCTGCGCTCACCGCATCGACCACGATGTCCCAGGAGACGATGTGGGTCGGCGCGAGCGGGCCTGTGGTGCCGTCGGTGGTGATGGTGCCGGTCACGGTCGCCCCGAAGAAGGCGATCGGGGTGAGCGCGTAAACATTGCCCGAAGTTCGGGTGGCCGCGACGTACTGCGTGCCATTCGGCTGGTCGAGGGGGAGGAAATCGAACGCGCCCCCGTACATGTACATCGCCTGGCCGCCGGCTGCGTTGATCCCGGTGAAGTCGGCCACCGCCACGCCGAGATCGAGGAACGGATTCGGCGAGCGGAAAAACAGCATGCCGCCGTCCTGGTTCCCGTCCGGCGAGGTCGCGACCAGGATCCTCGTGCCGTCGCACGACAGATCGCCGTATGACATGTTTGCCGTGTTGGCCGGCGTGTAGCGTCCCAAGCGGCTGAACTCCGACACCGTGACGTTCCAGCCGGTGATCGTATTCGTACTTCCGGCAGTCGTGATCGTGCCGGTCGCGGTCATCGAGTAACTCTGCCCGCTGGCAAAGGTGAGCGGGCGAACGGTCAGTGTCGCCCCTTCCGTCGACGAGACGTCACCAAGCGCGGCAATTCCAACCGCGGCGACCAGCGCCGCCCATCGTCCCCTACCGAGGCTGCTCATTGGCACTCCTTTTCCGTTGGCCAATCGATGCGTCGCCGGGGTTGTAAACAGGTCGCTCTCATCCTGGACCTGATACGAAAGATCTCAACAGTTTTCGCGGGCCGGAGCCGAGTCGTTGCCAGTTGCCGCAAATCCCTCCGGTGGTGTCCGCCTCTCGACTCCGCCCCCAAGGCGACACCCACCCGATCGATGGAACGCACCGACGCGCGGCGCGCATCTGCTACAGTTCGTGCGGAGCGCTCGGGGTGCGCTCCGCCGGAGGGTTGTCCATGCCGTGCCGCGCGAGCCGAGACAGGTTCGATTTCGGTGGTTCAGGTCGACGGATGCTCCGAGGGCGGTCGACCGCCCTCGGCCACTCTCTGCTCTTGGCATTGATCTGTGCCGGATGCGGAGACGACAAGGGGGCCGGGCCGGATCTCACCGACCGTATCGCGCCCGATGCCGTGATCCTGGCCGCGACCGTGGGGACGGACCGCACCGTCACTCTCCGTTGGGCCGCTCCGGGCGACGATGGGTCGACCGGGCGCGCTGCGCGCTACGATCTTCGGTACGCCGAGGGCAGACTCGACCCGACGACCTGGGAGGCTGCAACGGTCCTCGAGCCGCCGTCGATTCCTGCCGAGGTGGGCAGCCCGGAGAGTCTCGTGGTGGTCGGACTCCCGCTCGGAAGCTGGAACTTCGCCCTGCGGTCGGCCGACGAGGTGCCAAACTGGTCGCCGCTCTCGAACGTCGCCAATGGGAACCTGCGCGACACCATCCGTCCGGACGCCATCGCCGATCTGCGGGTGATTCGCGCCGAGCCCGACAGCGTCGTGCTTCAGTTCACCGCCGTCGGAGATGACAGCCTCATCGGGCGCGCAGCGGCCTACGATCTGCGCTACCGAGCCGGTGGGCTTGACGACCGATCGTGGGAGACCGCGACCGTGGTGGCGGGACTTCCGTCCCCCGCGCCTGCCGGGAGCGTCGAACGACTCACCCTGACCGGGATCGATCTCTCCGAGCCCCGCACCTTCGGGCTCCGGGCACGCGACGCCGCGGGCAATGAAAGCGCCCTCTCGAACCGGGTGGAGGCGGGACTGGCTCGCGTGACCCAGCTCACGGCTCGTGAAGGGAACTTCTTCGGCGTGCGCTCCCCCGATTGGTCGCCGGACGGCGCCTCGATCGTCTTCGGGGCCGACTGGGAAGGGCGCGGATCGACCGAGATCCACGTCATCCCCGTGAGCGGCGGCGAGCCGAGTCAGTACACCGAGACCGAACTCTGGATGACCGACCCTGCCTGGAGCGCCGACGGACAGCGAATCGCCTGTGTCGGTGTCCAGCCCCCGTTCTACCGCCAGGGGCTGCACCTGATGGACGCGCGCAGCCCGGCGGAGCCGGTACTTCGCGTCAGCCATTCGACGAACTCCGCGTACCACCCCGACTGGTCGCCCGACGGCACAAGCGTTGCCTACACCGTGATCCTCTCCGACTTCCCCGCGCCGCGGGTCAGCGACCTCTTCGTGGTTCCCGCCGGGCCAGGATCGGCGCAGGCACTGGTCGTGGATCAATCGGCCAATGAGGAGCCGAGCTACGCGCCCGACGGCCGCTCGATCGCCTTCACCTCGAATCGCAGCGGCACCTACCAGATCTGGCTCGTGCCGGCTGCGGGCGGTACGCCGACCCAACTGACCCTGGATGAAACTCGAGAGGTCCGCTCGCCGAGCTGGTCCCCGGATGGCACCCACCTCGCGGTCGCCGTTGGCCCCTCCGGGAGCCCTTACGCGAGCAACATCTGGGTCGTCGACGCCGACGGCGGCAACGCCCGACAACTCACCTACGGGGCCGGGGGAGACCGGGACCCAAGTTGGTCCCCGGGAGGGAGCACGATCGCCTTCACCTCGCGTCCTGCGGGATCCGGGCACCTCTACCTGCTCGAAGTTCCGGAGGACCTGCGGCCCTGAGGTCCTCCGGTCGACCCGTTCGGGCGGGAGTTAGCGGAGGACGATGATCCTCTGCACCGCGGCGCGGCCGTCACGCGCTGCGAGCTCGAACCAGTAGGCGCCGGACTGCAGGTCCGAGGGCAGCGTCACGGTATCTCCGTGCGGCTGGAGCACCGCGACCTGACGACCGTCCGCGCCGAAGAGCCGCACCCGAGCGAGGTCGAGGGGCCATGCTTCACCGACCATGCGCAGCTCGCCCCCGCGGACCGGGTTCGGACTCACGGAGAAGGCGATGCCCTCCGTGACCGGCGGTGCCTGTGCCTCGGTCGTGGTGTTCATGTCGAATCTCCACATGTCGTGTTCCAGACGCACTGAACTCGTCCCGCACATCATGTAGGCATGGTTGTCGATGATGAAGCTGCCTGGGGCCCAACGGCCCGATCCCGGATGCGGAGGAAACTGGAGCCAACTGTCGGACACCGGCTGGTACTCCCAGAACTCGCCCGTATCGAGCTTGAGATGATCCTCGCCTTCGCCGCTCAGGATGTAGCCCTTGTCGGCGTAGGTGAATTGCGTCCCCGCGACGCGCCCCTCTCCGGGGAAGTCGTTCAGGCGGGTCCAGGTGTTCGTCGATCGGTTCCAGCGATAGACATCGCGGAAGATCCCGGCGCCATGCCCGAATCCAACGTATGGCGTATCTCCGAGGTTGAAATAGTACGGATGGTGGCGTGCCGCGCCGGGGAGCGGATCGCGCGCGGTCCAGGTGTTCGTGGCGATGTCGTACTCCCACCAATCCCTCAGGTTTCCGGTCTGCGCTCCTCCCATGCCGACGAAAATCTTCCCGTCATCGGTGATGACGAACGCCGGGTGAGTGCGCCCGACCGCCGGGAGGGAGGCGAGCTGCGTCCACTGTGCAGTCACCGGGTCGTACTCCCACAGATCGGCCAGATACCCGGTGGCGCTTCCGAAGCCGAGGTATCCCTTCCCGCCCCAGGCGCCCCCGTAGGCATAGCTTCGATCCGGACCCGGGAAGTCGGGGAGGACTTCCCAGCTATTGGCCACAGGATCGTATCGGTAGAAATCATCCGAGGTGGAGGCGGTCGCCGTGGTGCCGGTGGCCGCGTAGCCATACCCATCGAGCACGAAGGTCACCGGATGGTGCCGACCGGGGCCCGGGAGATCGGCAACCTGCGTCCAGATGACCGCCGGCGCGGTCGACCAGAACCCGATGAGCGCCAAGAGTCCGAGGGAGATCGACTTGAGCATGCTTCCTTCTCCTTCCAGGATCCCGCCCCGGCCAGGACGCGATCGAGCCGAGGTATCACGATCCCGACACCCGGCCGGATCGGATCCGGTAAGACCGAGAGGTCGGAGGCCGGCGCCACCCGTGGCGGGGTGAAGTGTGCCGGTGCGGAGCTGAAGCGCGGACCGAGGAACATATGGTCGCGGTCGCGAAAACACAAAGCATCCTGGTCCTCCGATCGATCAGAGCCAACCCGCCCGGCCCCCCGGTCCCTTTCCGGCTCATCTGAAATGTCCTCATGGGGGGACATTTTCATGTGGCAGATAGGGGAGGACATAATCATGTGGCAGCAGCAACAGCGGCACTAATC
Organism: Candidatus Eiseniibacteriota bacterium; assembly: GCA_016712505.1. GTDB lineage: Bacteria > Eisenbacteria > RBG-16-71-46 > CAIMUX01 > CAIMUX01 > JADJQY01. Next base: position 53,498 of record JADJQY010000002.1, read on the forward strand.
ATTGACACGCCGCCGCTTCGGCCCGAAACTCGCTCGCGTTTCGTTGACGAGACGCCTCTCCACGGAACGGCCCACGACTCGACCGGGACGGCGTCTCAAACACCCCTGACCGAAAGGAGCATATGGTTCGAGCACTGATCGTGCTGTTGGGACTCTCGGCTCTGATCGACGTGGCGCTGGGTGCGTGGGCCGGCGTGGCGTGGACCTCGTTCGCGAACCAGTGGTTCCCGGGCGTGAGCTACATGGTCGACCGGGATCCCCGACTCCTCGGCTTCGTATTGGCCTGTCTTCTGTTCTTCGTGGCTGCGTTGCACCTGCTCGCCCTGATCTGGATCAAGAAGGAACGGTCGGAAGGCTTTGGGATTGCTACGGCTGTCGGGATCTACCTCGCGCTGTCGGCCCTCCTCACGTTCGCCGTCTTCCGGCGGACCGAGTTCCTCCTGGTCGATGGTCTGCGGGGGGTGCTCCTGGTCGTGACCAGCCTCCTCGGCGTCAACGAGCCGAGCACGGTACGGAGCCTGCGGCTGCCGGACCGGTCGAGCGAGACCGACAAGGGGCCCGAGCGCGAGCGCGGACGCCAGGGTCGCGATCGGCGTGACGGCCGGCGAGAGCGCGGACGCAATGGCCGCAGCGACGGACGTCGTGATCGGCGCGGCGGAGAGAAACACGAGAAGCGAGCCCGTAGCGGAGACGCCGGGGGAGCGAAGCCCAAGCCGGAGCGGCCGGCCGCCGAGCAGACGCGCGTGCGCGTGGGCGAGGCGAACGAGGAGGCGAAACGTTCCTTGGCTGTCGTGGTCAAGGGAGGCTTCAAGAATCGCCCCGAGGGTGGGCCGGCGGAAGGTGGTCGTTCGCGGCGGCGTGGCCGTCGCGGAGGCGACGCGTCGTCGGGTGAGGCCTTGGGAGGCCCGGTTGCCGGGGTTCCCGGGGAGCTGCCTCCGAGCGAGGGTGCGGAGTCGATGAGCGACGATGGCGGGCGGAATCGCCGGCGTCGGCGCGGTGGACGGGGGCGCGGCGGGCGCGGTGACGACTTGATGCCTGGATCCGGTTCGACCGGAGCTGGCTCGGAGTCGGGCGCCGCGGAGAGCCGCGGACCGGAGTCGGCCCCGTCCGCACGAAACGACGCGCCCCGCGGCGAAGCGTCCCAGAACGAGCTGTTCGGCCTGACGCGTGAGGTCGGTGGCTTTGGTGGCGCCTCGGACGGCGCCTCTACCGGAGATGATCGCTCCGCCGGCAGCGGCGGGGAGGACATGTTCGGTCGGACCAAACGCGCGGACCGGGGTCGTCGCCCCGCGGGACAGGCCCACGCCACCCGCGGCGAATCCGACCCATCCGAGTAACGCGGAAGCCCGACGCGCGCGCTGGGAGGTCGTTCCTCGGAACGATCGACCGACGCGGTGACTCACGCAACAGGGCCCACTCATCGGTCCCGACGCATCGGGACCGGCGAACTGAGATCCACGCAACACAGAGCGCGGCGGAGGACGAGGAATCGCCCACCGCCGCGCTCTATGTTCCAGCCGCGATCCGGGTGTTCCAGCCGCGATCCGGGTGTGCCGCCCGCGATCCGGATTGATGCGTCCCGGGTGCCTACATCCGATCGGGAGCCTCGATGGTCAGGAGCGCCAGACCGTTGCGCAGGGCCTGGGCCACCGCCAGCGAGAGCTGCAGTCGCGCCCGCGCCAGCTCCGGGCTCGCCGCACGAAGCACCTCATGCTCGTGGTACATCCGCGCGAAGGCCTTGGTCAACTCGAGCAGGTGCGCCGCCAGGGGCGCGGGGGAGTACCGCTCGGCGGCCGTCTGGACCACGTCTTCCGTGTCGGCCAGGGCGCGCAACAGATCCCGTTCCAGCGGCTCGACGAGCAGCCCCGGATCGACGCGCTCCGACTTCAAGAACGGACCGAAGCCTCTGGTCGCGCTCCGCTCGAGGTCGTCCTCTGTGATCAGTCCGGCGGCCAGTCCCTTGCGCAGGATGCCGCAGATCCGGGCGTGGCTGTACTGCACCGCCGGGCCGGTGTCGCCATTGAAGGCGATCGTCTCCAGCGGATTCCACTGGATGCTCTTCTCCGCGCTCACCTGGAGGAGGAATAGCTTGAGCGCCCCTTGCCCGATCATCTCGGCGATGCCGTCGATCGCCGCAGGGTCCTCGCAGTAGCCCCCCTCCTCGATCTTCTGCCTCGCATCTCCCTTGATCAGCTCGAGCAGGTCGTCGCTATCGACCTTCGTGCCCTCGCGCGACTTCAGCTTGCCCATCCCCGCCGGGAGCGTGATCAGTCCGTAGGAGGCATGATGGCAACGATCGGCGAAGGTGTGGCCGAGCAGCTTGAGCACGCCGAAGAGGTTCTTGAAGTGCGCGTCCTGTTCGCTGCCCACCACGTAGATCGAGCGGTCCATGCCGTAGTCGCGGAACTTCTGCATGGCGACGCCGATATCCTGGGTGAGGTAGACCGTGGTGCCGTCGGCGCGCAACACGCACCGATCCTGCATGCCGAGCGACTCGAGCCGCGCCCAGACCGAGCCGTCGGGGTTGCGGTAGAAGGCGCCGGTTTCGAGGCCGCGCTCCACTTCCGACTTGCCCAGCTGCCAGACCTCGCTCTCGTAGTACCACTTGTCGAAACGACAGCCGAGGCGCGCGTAGGTGGCGCGGAATCCTTCATAGACCCAGCCGTTCATGGTCGACCAGAGGGCGCGGGTCTCCGGATCGTCCGCCTCCCAGAGGCGGAGCAGCGCACGCGCCTCCGCCATCAGAGGCGAGGCCGCGAGGAACTCCCGCTCGAACGCCTCCGCCGCCGCCTCGCGCCGCTTCAGCTCGTCCTTGTCGGTCAGCTCCTTGAGTGCCGCGCGGCTCCAGGTGGAGGGATCAACGTCCCGGGCCGCGGCGAAGGCGGCCATCTCCTCCTTGAGCTTCTGATCGAACAGGACATACATCCGTCCGACGAAGTGGTCCCCCTTCTCGCCGCTCGAGGCCGGAGTCGTCCCCTCGCCCCACCTCTGGTAGGCGAGCATCGACTTGCAGATGTGGATGCCGCGGTCGTTGACCAGGTTCACCCGGATCACCCGGTGGCCCGCCGCCTCGAGCAGGTTGGAGAGCGACATGCCGAGGACGTTGTTCCGCAGGTGTCCCAGGTGGAGCGGCTTGTTGGTGTTCGGGCCGGAATACTCGACCATGACCGTCTCTCCGGTCGGGACCGTGGCCCAACCGAAGCGATCACCGCGTCGTGTCACCTGTCCCAACACCGAGCCGGCCGTGGTTGCCGGGTCGATCGTGAGGTTAACGTACGGTCCCGCCGCTTGCGCGTCGCGTACGCCCGCGCACAATGCACCCAGGACGCCGTCCGGTCGCGCGAGGTCGGCGCGCATCGACTCCGCCCATTGCTTCGCCACCTCGGCCGGGTTTCGTCGCCAGGCCTTGGCCAGGGGGAAGGCAGGCACGGCCCAGTCTCCCATCTCCGGTTTCGGGGGACGGGTGATGGCGATCCCGTCGGTCGGGACCTCGGTCACACCCTCGGGGCGCGGGGCCAGCTCGAGGCATGCCGTCAGCAGCCGGGCCCGAGCTTCACGAATTCCGAGCACGATTCCTCCTTGGGCAGTCGGTCCCCGCCGCGGGGACGCCAACGTTCGATCGGCGCAGTCTACCCAGGATCGCCGTCGCCTGCACCTCTTGGGGCGTGGACGCACGATCGCCACCGCGGTCGCACTCGCGCCTCGACAGCCGCTCCCGCGGTCCCTAGGCTCTCCGCGCCGAGGCTCGAACCCGGCGGAAAGAGGAGGAACGCCATGCCCCTGCTGATCATCGTGGCGATCGCGGCCTTGCTCGCGGTGGCGGCCGTCATCGGGATCTACAACGCGCTCGTGGCGCTGCGCCAACGGGTCCGGAGCGGATGGAGCCAGATCCAGGTGATGCTGAAGCGGCGTCACGATCTGATTCCCAACCTGGTCGAGACGGTAAAGGGGTACGCCGGGCATGAGCGGGAGACCCTGGAGCGGGTGATCGCAGCGCGCGGTGCCGCGGTCTCCGCGGGGAGTCCGGCCCAGCTCTCGCAGGCCGAGGGGGTGCTCACCGGGGCGCTCGGCCGGCTCTTCGCCCTGGCCGAGTCGTATCCTGAACTCAAGGCCGACCAGAGCTTCCGCGCGCTGCAGGCGGAACTCGCCTCGACCGAGGAAGGGGTCGCGGGAGCGCGCAGCGGTTACAACCAGGTCGTGACCGAGTACAACACCCGGGTCCAGAGCTTCCCCGCGGTGCTCCTCGCCGGCGCGATGGGATTCCAGGCTGAAGAGTACTTCGAGCTGGAGAGTGCGGCCGAGAAGGAGACCCCGAAGGTTCGCTTCTGAGCACGGCGCGGCGCTGGCCGCTACTGCAGATACCCCAGGGAACGGAATCGCTCGAGCATCTCGGAGTCGAGTAGACCTCGGGCTTCCGCCGCATCGGGGGGCCGCTGAAATCCGTAGCTTGCGATCGCCCGCGGCTCCGGTCCCGCCGGCCAGAGTTCTCGGCGCGCCGTGCCGTCCATCTCGCGTGAGGTGGGGAGCCCGAGCAGCCAGAGCGCGGTCGGGGTGACGTCGGTGAGGTGCGCCGCGAGCGAGGTCGCCGCAGCCGCCGGTTCGATTCCCTCTCCGCGCGCGCCCCCCAGCGAGTCACCCCGCGCGATGGTCGCCGCGAACAGCCCGCGCCGCGTTTCCCCATCCGGCCACGATTGTCCCGGCAGACAGACCAGCAGGCGACGCTGCGCCGACGACCCCTCCAGCGCCGAGGAGACCCAAGGATCGAGCGTCCGCCAGTAGGCATCGCTCAACTCGGCCAACGTCCTGGCACGCCGCTCTGGGTCGTCGATGTCCCGTCGCAGGAGTCGCCGCAGGATGTCGGGCCCCGGGAGATGGCAGAGCCACAGATCGGGATGCTCCGAGCGACCGAGTGTCGCGGCCGCGCGGAGCGCAAAAGGTCGGAGAGCAGCACGTCGCGCGGAACCCTCTCTCGCTCGAAGAGCGCCAGCGCGCGGGCCAGCGCGTCGAGATCGAGCAGGCTGTCGGTCTCGGCCTGGGCGAGCGGGGCGAGTTCGAGCAGGCGCGAGTTGGGGAAGGTCTCACGATCGGGGGGGAGCGACTGCCAGTTTGCCGGCTGCGAGAGGCGCAGGAAGGCATGGTCCGTCACCACCGTGCCGATGATCCGTTCGGCCGGCCAGGAAACCCACCAGTTGACCACCGTGGCGCGGAGCCCCGCGTCGGTCGTCATGTTCCACAGCCCCTTGGCGCCGCGCATGTAGCTCCGCATCGGGACCGGCCGGGTCATGCGGAACATCGGCAGCACGGTGCGGAAGAGATCGAACACCCCGATCTGACTCGGACCCACCGCGAGCGGTGTCCCCAGACCCCGCACCACCTGCGTCTGGTAGTCGAAGATGCCGTGCGCCTCGACCGCCCGGCCGGTCGCGACCTGGGTCCAGGCGACCGGCGGCACGAGGTCGGCGGCGCTCTCCAGCGGCAGGCGGGTCGCGTCGGCGAACGACGCACTCCAGTGCCGCGTTTCACCTCTCGCCGGCGCCGCGTTCCGCAGCCGTTCGAAGTCGAGGTCGCTCATGCCGTCGATGGCCAGCAGGGCGACCGAGCCGCCACTCGGGTCGCGCGCTCCCTGACTGAGGCCGGCATCCCGGCGGACCGGCGCGGCGGTCAGACGGAGGACGGCGAGAAAGAACGCGAAGGCGCTTCCCATGTAGACCAGGATGAGAAATGCCTTCCGCACCTCGCCCGGGCGGCGCCGTTCCGGCTTCTTGAAGTGGACGATGAGCAGATACAGGGCGTAGGTCATGAGCCGCGCCAGCAGCACGGCGACTCCGGCGATCAGAAGCAACACCGGAAGCTGCTTCGGCCCCGGCCAGCTGCTCGGGGTCAGCCCGCCGATGCCATGCCAGCGGCACCAGGTCCAGCCGTAGAGCCCGGTGATCAGGAAGAACACCAAGCCGGTGACGAAGGCGGCCATCTTGGTGTCGGAGAGCTCGCGGCCGGTCCAGGCGAAGATCGCTGTCTTGCCCAGGGCGCCCAGGACCCCAAGCGCCAGACAGAAGACCGCGTTGACCAGGACGAAGCCGAGCAGGAGCAACGTCACGTCTGACGCCGACCGCAGCAACACCGGATTCAGGGCAAGCGTCGCCGCCGCCATCAGGATGCCGAGTACCCAGCCCCCGATCGAGCCGGTCAGCACCCCGACGCGCAGGTTGTTCCAGAGCTCCGGTCCCAATCGACCGGAGCGCAGCCCGGCGAACGGCGTCGACATAGGTGGCGCAGTGTATCGGCCGGGTCAGGCCGTGACTAGGGCATGAGGCCGATCATCGGCCAATAGAAGCGCACCGTCAGATAGGTGAGCGCCCAGGTGAATCCGAGGAGAATCAGCCCGGGATAGACCACGTCCTTGGTGTCGAGCCGCCCGGAGGAGAAGACGATCGCGACCGGCGGCGCGCCGGTCGGGAGGCAGTAGTCGAGACCCGAGGCCAGGGCGATGATCAGCGCCACCGGAGCCCCGTTCATCCCGGTGGCATCGGCGAGCGAGATTCCGACCGGCAGGAGGAGCGCGACCACCGCGGCATTCGACATCGCCTCGGTGAGGATCGAGGCCAGGAGCCCGAGCAGCACGATGAGGAGGAGCGGGTTGTTCGCCGCGTCCCCGAGGATGTGCTGCGCCGCCCAGGCGGCCGCGCCGGATTTCGAGAGGGCGGTGCCGAGCGCGACCGCGCCGCCGTACATCAACAGGATCCCCCAGTTCACGTACTCCTCGGTGTCGCGCCAGCTCACCAGACGAAAGACGAAGAGGGCCACGGCGGAGAGGATGGCGATGGTCGCCAGGTCGTTCTCCTTCCCGAGAAAGACCCAGGCGAAGACGGTGGCGACGAAGACGATCGCCACCCCACGTTCCTCGGCGCTGAACGGCCCCACGGTGCGCACCTGTTCGAGCAGCGAGGCGCGCAGCTCGCGCATGCCGGTGGCGCGCCGTCCCCAGAGCAGATAGAGGAGCAGGTAGCCGACCGGAAGGAGCGCCAGCGTCACCGGGGCGACCGCCAGGGTGTAGTCGAAGAAGGTGATCTCCTCGCCGGTGGTCTTCTTCAGGATCGCCGCGGCCAGCGGTGCCCTGGCGCCGCCGAGCATCGTGCCCGTGCCGCCGATGATCGTCCCCCAGGCGAGCGAGAGGAGCAGCCCCTTGCCGTAGCGCTGTGCTTCCTCGCCCCCCGCCTTCTCCGCCACCCGCACCAGCTCGAGCACCACCGGCAGGAGCGCGGCCGCGACCGCGTGTTCGCTCATGGTCAGGGCAAAGGTCCAGCCGAGCAGGAAGACCCCGAAGAGCAGCAGCGCCGGATTGTGACCCAGGCGCGCGAGCAGCCAGATCGCCACCCGCCGCGAGAGTCCCGTGCGCATGATCGCCGCGGCCAGGATGAAGACGCCGAGGATGAAGAAGACCGACGAATTGCCGAAGAGCGCGAACGAGTCGGCCGAGGGAAGGACTCCAAAGAGGGGGAGGAGCGCCAGCGCGAGGAGCCCGGTGATCGCCGGCGGCAAGGCCTGGGTGATCCAGAGTGCGATGGAGACGACGAAGATCCCGAGCGCGCGCAAGCCGGCGGTGGAGAGACCCGCCGGGGCCGGGAGCACGGCAACGATCAACAGGGTGAGCACGCAGAGTTGCAGCACCACGGCGTTCCAGGAGCTGTCCCAGAGAAAGCCGTAGAACCCGCCCATGGGGCGCGGGTCCTTCCGCTCCGACCGTTTTTCCTCGTCCACCCAGGCTCCTTTTACCGACCTCGGCTACCGACCTCGGCTACCGATCGCGCCTACCGACCGCGGCGGTACGCGCTCCGACTCAATTGCGTCCCGGCGCGATGATTCTCAGCAAGGCAAAGATGAACGCCAGGAGCAGCGCCATCAGGACGGAGAGGGCGAGACCGCGGGGGACCTCCAGACGGGCCAGGCGTTCCGACCACGATCGCCGCCGAGGACGAAGCTTCCCCGCCTCGGCCCGTCGACGCGCCCAGTCGGCGCGTGCAGTCGAAAGCGCGGTGGCGAGGCCCGGCCAGGTGGTCAGCGCTTCGATCGCCTCGGTCCGCAGGTCGGCATCCTCCTGATCGAAGCGGGCGAGTGCGGCGGTGCACTCCACGCAGTTCTCGAGGTGGTGCTTGAATCGTGCGCGCGCCGCCCCCAGCAGCCGCCCGTCGAGCCAGGCATCCAGCGACGCGCCGTCGTCCGCGCAGCCCCGGATCGAGAGGTCGCCCGACTCGTGCTGCTCGATCCAGCGCCGCCGTCCCTCCTGGATCCGCTCGGCGGCGGTCTCGGTCGGGATACCGAGCACATTGGCGGTCTGATCGAGATCGAAGCCGAGGACGACGTGAACCCCGTACGCCGCGGCTGCCGCCGGTCGGTCGATCCCCGGACTCCCGCCGAGCCAACCGAAGGTCACGTTGACCACGATGCGGGCCGCCCAGGTCTCGATCGGTCGCGAGGTGGCTGCGGGGATGAACCTCCGGACCATCGCCACCAGTGCGCGCGCGACCCCTTCATCGGCCGCCTGCGTGGCCGCGCCACCGGACAGACCGGCCAGGCGACGCTCGGCCCAGCTCAGCAGGAACGCCGCCCGGACCGAACTCCGGAGCAGCTCCTCGATCGCCGCGGGCTGATCCGCCCGGGCGTCACGCAAGAGCTGGTTCCAATCTCGCGGTTGCTCGGACGCGCCGGTCGCTTCGGTGCCGTTCATGGCGCGGGAGACTAGCAGGTCTCTCCGCGTTGTGTATGCTCACGCTTTCGCCCGACGGCCATCCGCGCAACCGCGAAAGGATCGACATGGGACTCTTCGGGACCTCGCCTGAGAAGAAGCTGGAAAAGGCGCGCGAGCATAGCCGGCGCGGGGAGGACTACGAGGCGCGCCTCCTCTTCGCCGACGTCCTCTCCAAGCGCGACCGTTTACATCCCACGACGCGCGAGGCGGCGGAAGCCGGACTGCTCGAGGTGCGACTCCGGATGATCGCGGCCCGGCTCGATGAGGCGGAGCGGTATCGCCTGGTCGGGGATCTCGAGACCGCGCGCGATCGTTGTCACACCGCGCTCGATCTGGCCGGGGAGGATCTCGACACGAGCGAAATTGAAGAGCGCCTGCGCCAGATCGACTCACCGAAGCGGCCGCTGCCACCGACCGCGCGGGTCGAGGACGGGGTCCAGACCGACCTGCTCACCCCGCCGGAAGACGCGCCCGATAACCTCGGCGGACTGCTCGAACTGCTCAAGCCGAAGCCGGCCCCGCCGCGCACCGATGCCGAACTGCAGGGCGACGATCCGGACGGTCTCTTCGAGCTGCACATCCAGACCCTGGGAGACGGACTCGCGGCTCGCTACCGCGGGTTCGGGCTCGACTTCCGCAATGGCTACCTTGCGCTGGTGCAGAACGCGCCCGACCGCGCCCTCGCCTGGTTCGAGCGCCTCGCGCCGGAGATCGCCGGCGATCGCTGGGTCGGGCTGGAGCGGGCCCACGCCCTGCTCCTCGCCGAGCGGTGCGACGATGCCCTCGCCCTCCTGGCCGAACTCGATCCGGGGGACGAGCCCGCCGATGCGGTCTACCTGTCCCGGCACCGGTTCCTCCGGGTGGAAGCCCTGCGGACCGCCCATCGCTACGACGAGGCGGTCGCTGCGGCCCGCGCCCTGGTCGCGACCCCCGATGTGGCCGATCCCGCCGCCGACTCCATCCTCGCCTGGACCCTGATCGAGGCCGGGCGGCATCAGGAGGCGTACGAGATGCTGGTCGCCTACCTCCGGGCCGGGTCGATCCAGGAAGAGATCCTCGTGCCGGCCGCCCAGGCCGCGGCGCTCCTCGACCGGCGCCGGGAGGCGATCCTATTGCTGGAGGGGCTCCTCCAGTCTCGCTTCCAGCGGAGCCTCGAGCGTCAGATCGAGGTCGACTTCCCGATCGAGGCCGGTCGCCGACTGCTGCAGTTCTATCTGGAGGACCGGCGCCCCTCCGACCAGGTCCGAAATCTCTGCCAGCATCTGCTCGACCACGACCATGAACAGGGCGAAATCTATCGAGAACTGCTTCTCAAGATTCGATAAAACCGATGGATCTGGCACGGTTTGGCAAATTTCTTGCCAGTAAGTATCGATCGCCGAGCCGCTTGGAGCTGTTCCGACCTCAGGATTCGCCCAATGGGGGAAGAATTCTAACTTGGCGAAATCGAGTGGGCTGACCTATTCTGTTAGACGTTCGATTCGTCCGGGGTTGGGGCTTCCTCCCGTCCGCAGGAGTCTGCGCCCCCTTGGACCGTCTCGATTGGAGCTGTTGGCAACGATGGACCCGACCGAGATCCCAAGTGAAGGACGGCTCAAGTCCGCAGCAACCGAACTCGATTCCCTGTCCGCGGGAGTCGATGCGCAGCCAGAGGTACTACATCTACGAGGAGGTCCTGCTGTATGAAGAAACAGATACTGTTTCTCGCAGCATCCATGTGTCTCGGTGCCAGCGTCGCGAGCGCTGGTCCGAATGCGGGCGGTACGCTGATCGTCTCCGTTCAGGAGTCGATCGTCTACTGCACTGACACCACGACGTATTGTCCCAACTTTGCTCTCGCGAACTGCCAGTCCACGGACAACTCGGCCAGCGGAAGCGCGACGAAGGTGTTCTACGTCGTCGCGGCGTTTCCGACCGGGAGCAACCCGAGACTGGCGGGTCTGACCTTCGGCGTTCAGTACACCAGCAATGTCACCTTGGTGGGCCAGGCGAGCTGCGCCGACTTCGAGCTTACGACCTCGAACTGGCCGGATTCTGGCTCGGGAACCGCCCTGACCTGGAACTCCGCGCGGACGACGTTGCTCACCCCGGCGTACTGGTTCGCGGGATACAACTACTACTCGCCCGATGCTGGGACCTTCGGTGTGATTGCCCACCCGACCCAGGGGGGCAACTTTGCCGACGATAGCGTTCCGGCCAAGCTGGACGAGATTGCTGCCTACGGCTCGCTCGGCTTCGATACCCAGGGTTCGACCCCGTGCCCGGTTACGCCGGTGCTGACTGGTGCCTGCTGCTTCCCGACCGGGGGCTGCACCATCCTGTCGGCGGCCGACTGCGCGACCGCGGGCGGTGCGTACCAGGGGGACAACACCACCTGTAGCCCGAACCCGTGTCCGCTGCCGACCGGTGCCTGCTGCTTCCCCGACGGAAGCTGCTTCGTCACCACGGCGAACGACTGCGCCGGCGTCTACCAGGGCGACTTCACCAGCTGCGACCCGAATCCGTGTCCGCTGCCGACCGGCGCTTGCTGCGCTCCGGACGGAAGCTGCACCGTGACGACGGAAGTGGACTGCGCGAGCCACGGCAATGCGTACCAGGGCGACAACACGGGCTGCGATCCGAACCCGTGCCCGCTGCCGACTGGTGCCTGCTGCTACGCCGATGGAAGCTGCCTCGTTCAGACCGCGGGTGACTGCACTGGTATCTACCAGGGCGACTTCACCTCCTGCGATCCGAACCCGTGCCCGCTCCCGACCGGCGCCTGCTGCGTCGACTTCGTCTGCACGATCACGACCGCGAACGACTGCGCCGGTACGTACTACGGCGACGGCTCGTCCTGCGATCCGACCCCGTGCCCGCCGCCGGCCACCGGCGCTTGCTGCTTCGCTGACGGTTCGTGCTCGGTCCAGACCGAGAGCGACTGCAACGAAAACGGCGGCACCTACCGCGGCGACAATGTTCCGTGCGATCCGAATCCGTGCCCGCAGCCGACCGGCGCTTGCTGCGTCGACTACGTCTGCACCATCACCACCGCGAACGACTGCGCGGGCGACTTCTACGGCGTTGGCTCGACCTGCGATCCGACCCCGTGCCCGCCGCCGCCGCCGACCGGTGCGTGCTGCGTTGATTACGTCTGCACCATCACCACCGAGCTGGACTGCGCGGGTGATTGGTACGGCGCCGGTTCGACCTGCGATCCGACTCCGTGCCCGCCGCCGCCGCCGACCGGTGCGTGCTGCGTGGACTATGTCTGCACGATCACGACCCAGAACGACTGCGCTGGCGACTACTACGGTGACGGCTCGACCTGCGACCCGACTCCGTGCCCGCCGCCGCCGCCGACTGGTGCGTGCTGCTCGTTCGAACTCCGTGGCTGCTCCGTGACGACGCAGGCTGACTGCGAGACGAACGGTGGTACCTATCAGGGTGACGGCACGACCTGCGATCCGGATCCGTGCGTTCTCCCGACCGGTGCCTGCTGCGTCGACTACGTCTGCTCGATCCTGACCGCCAATGAGTGCGGCCTGGTCGGCGGCACGTACTACGGTGACGGCAGCACGTGCGATCCTTCGCCGTGCCCGCCGCCTGCGACCGGCGCCTGCTGCGTTGACTACGTCTGCACGATCACGACCCAGATGGACTGCGCTGGCGACTACTACGGTGACGGTTCGACCTGCGATCCGACCCCGTGCCCGCCGCCGCCGCCGACTGGTGCGTGCTGCGTCGATTACGTCTGCACCATCACGACCCGGAATGACTGCGCTGGCGAGTACTTCGGTGACGGTTCGACCTGCGATCCGACCCCGTGCCCGCCGCCGCCGCCGACCGGTGCGTGCTGCGTGGATTACGTCTGCACCATCACCACCGCGAATGACTGCGCTGGCGAGTACTTCGGTGACGGGTCGACCTGCGACCCGACCCCGTGCCCGCCGCCGCCGCCGACCGGTGCGTGCTGCGTGGATTACGTCTGCACCATCACCACCGCGAATGACTGCGCTGGCGAGTACTTCGGTGACGGGTCGACCTGCGACCCGACCCCGTGCCCGCCGCCGCCGCCGACCGGTGCGTGCTGCGTGGATTACGTCTGCACCATCACGACCCGGAATGACTGCGCTGGCGAGTACTTCGGTGACGGATCGACCTGCGATCCGACCCCGTGCCCGCCGCCGCCGCCGACCGGCGCGTGCTGCGTTGATTACGTCTGCACCATCACCACCGCGAATGACTGCGCTGGCGAGTACTTCGGTGACGGGTCGACCTGCGACCCGACCCCGTGCCCGCCGCCGCCGCCGACCGGTGCGTGCTGCGTGGATTACGTCTGCACCATCACGACCCAGAACGACTGCGCTGGCGACTACTACGGTGACGGCTCGACCTGCGATCCGACTCCGTGCCCGCCGCCGCCGCCGACTGGTGCGTGCTGCCTCGTGACCGGTGAGTGCGTGGTGACGACCGCCAACGACTGCGACGGCTCCTACCAGGGAGACAACGTGTCGTGCGATCCGAACCCGTGCCCGCCGCCGGTTGCGACCCAGCCCGCGACGTGGGGTCAGATCAAGAAGAACTACCGCTAGTTCGCTAGCGGAAAGTTGCCGTGGGCCAGGCGCGAGCCTGGCCCACCTTCTGCAATACGCCCTGTCTCCCTCACCGGAGGCGGGGCGTTCTGCGTTTGGCGCGAACGGACCCAGCCGGGGGCCGCAGGGCGGCAGGTGTGGATGGGGGGCCAGGCGGCGGAAGTCCTGAGGTGCGTGAAACCACCCAGTCAGATTTTGGCTCCACAGGAAAACAACAACGACATTTCGCAGTCGCTTTTGTATTACACTTGAGGAGGTCGCACACAGCGCGCGGCGCGCATCGTCCGAGGCGCCCGCCGATTCCAACCTGGAGGCCACCCCTGATGACCCGATCTGTCCGCCTGGTTCTGCTCGGTCTCGCCGTCAGCTCCGTCCTCGTCCGCGCCGCAACCGCCACTCCGGACCCCGATCCGACCGGCGCCTGCTGCCTCGATCCGGGGGAGTGCGTGCAGTTCACGATCGACCAGTGCGACTCGGCCGGTGGGGCCTGGCAGGGAGTCCTTTCCGAGTGTGAGCCGAATCCGTGTCCCCAGCCGCCCGGCGGCTGCTGCCTCCCGAGCGGGGAGTGCGTACTTCTTGGCGAGTCCGAGTGCCTCCAGGCGGAGGGGGAGTTCGCCGGCGCCGGCGTCGAGTGCAGCCCGACCTTCTGCGCTCCGCCCCTGCCGACCAACCCGGCCACCTGGGGCGAGATCAAGCGTCGCTACCGCTAGCCTCACACCCTCCCGTTCCGGTTCTGAGTCGACGGAGCCTCGGTTTTCCCTGCGGGAGGACCGGGGTTCCGTTTCGATTTTCCCCAGGCGAGCGATATCGAGCCCTCGCGAATCATTTCTTGGGCTGGCCCTAACCAGCGGCTAATATCTATTCGCCTGTATTCGCACTCGCACCATCTTGTGAGTGACCGAACGGAGACCAGTCGAATGCAAACGGGAGGTAGCATGCGCTTTGTTCGTGAACTGAGCTGCATCGGTCTGCTCGCCGCTTGTAGCACCGTCGCCATCGCCGAGATGAACGACGACGCCAAGCCGTGGAGCTACGATCCGCTCACCATCATCCGGGCGACGTTCCCGGAGGTCGAACCCAACGATGTCTGTCCCGGCCAGCCGGTCAACTGCGGTGACGTGGTCGATCCTGCGGCGATCGACGCCGCGGGCGACGCGGACTTCTACGAGTTCTTCGGCACCGCCGGAACGCTGGTCACGATCGGTACCGATGCCACCGGCGGCAGCGCGACCGACACCTACCTCGAGCTCTTTCCCGCCGACTGCAGTGCGGCGCGGCTCACCTTCAACGATGATGGCGGCCCGGGCGCGTTTTCGTTGATCAGCAACTTCGCCCTCCCGGTGACCGGTCTGTACCACATCAAGGTGCGGCATTTCTCGAGCAGCGGCGTCGGCGCCTACAAGATGTTCCTGACCTGCGTCGAGCCGACCCCGCCGCCGGCCAATGATCGGTGCGAGGGCGCGTTCGTGCTCGAGCCCTGCTCCAGCGGCACCGTCACCGGTGACAACACGTTCGCGATCAATGACTACGGTTTGACTTCGCTCCCCTGCACCGGCTTCGCGGCCAACGGGCGGGACGTGGTCTATTCCGTCGCCCTGGGCGTGGGCGATATCTTCGACGTCACCTACACCGCTGTATCCGATGGCTCGGTCTACTTGATCACCGACTGCGCCGATCCGGTGGCGAGCTGCGTCATCGGCGCGGACGCCACTCTGACGGGTCAGCCCGAGACGTTCAGCTACGTGGCGGCGTCGGCCGGCACGTACTACCTCGTGCTCGACTCGTTCTCCGCCGGGACCGGCACGACCTGGGTCCTGACCTACAGCATCCTCTGCCCGCCGCCGCCGGTCACCGGTGCCTGCTGCGACGTGCCGGGTGCGACCTGCTTGATCCTGACCGAGGCGGACTGCCTCGGCGCGGGTGGCAGCTACCAGGGCGACAACACGGTCTGCGATCCGGATCCGTGCGTCGACCCGACGGGTGCCTGCTGCGTCGACTACGTCTGCACCATCACGACCCGCAATGACTGCGCCGGCGAGTACTTCGGTGACGGTTCGACCTGCGATCCGACTCCGTGCCCGCCGCCGCCGCCGACCGGTGCGTGCTGCGTCGACTTCGTCTGCACGATCACGACCCAGACCGAGTGCGCCGGCCAGTACTACGGCGACGGCACGGTCTGCGATCCGACCCCGTGCCCGCCGCCGCCCCCCACCGGTGCCTGCTGTCTGCCGACCGGTGAGTGCGTCGTGACGACCGCCGGGGACTGCCAGGGCTCCTACGAGGGGGACGGCACGGTCTGCGATCCGAACCCGTGCGAGCCGCCGGTTGCGACCGAGCGGAAGAGCTGGGGCTCGGTGAAGAACCAGTACCGCTAGACCTCGAGATCTCTGATCTCTACTCGAGGGCCCCGGGTCGCACGACCCGGGGCTTTCGTTTGACCGCGACGAGGTCCGCGACCGCATGACGCTGGGGCCAATGACCCAAAGGCCAGGCGGTCGCTCCGTCTGGCCCCCGAGCGCTGGTCGGACCGGTCCGCTGGGGGGGTGAGGACACGAAACACTGGTGAAGAACTGACCGTCTTTGCTCTTGAGAGTGGCCCGCAACCCCGATAAACTGTGACCCGCCTGATCGAAGACCGTGGGCGAGCGTTGGCGGCCGCGCCTGAAGAGCGTTCCGGTCGAAGCGAGGTCTGCAACCAGGATTCGTTGGCGTCCCGCGACGAGGACGCCAGCCTCCTCAGACAATGACAGCAATGCCGGGACAAAAGCTCGGCATGGAGGACAGATCTGTGATGAGAAGACTGCTAGTGTGCCTCGCCATCCTGCTGTGCTTCTGTAGCACGGGGCTGGCGCTTGCCGGTCCCAACGCAGGGGGGACGCTGATCCTTCACGTGAACGAGAGCATCGTCTATTGCCAGGACACTGCGTCCTACTGCGGGCAGGCCGGGCTAGCCTCCTGTGCGGCGACGGACAACTCGATCACCGGCTCGACCAACAAGGTTTTCTTTGCCATTGCCGCCTTTCCAAACGGTAGCGCTCCGCGGCTGGCGGGCGTGACCTTCGGAGTGACCTACGACGAGGCGACGGTGTTCCTGGTCGGCCAGGGGAACTGCGCCAACTTCGAGTTGACCACCAGTGGCTGGCCGGGCAACAACTCCGGAACCGCGCTGACCTTCAACTCTCCGCAGACCGGCCTTCTGACCCAGGTCTACTGGTTCGCCGGCTACAACTACTACTCTCCGGACCCGGCGACCTTCGCCCTCCGCACCCACCCGACCCAGGGCGGCAACTTTGCGGACAACAGTGTTCCGGCCATCCTCGACCCGATCGTCGGCTTCGGCGTGCTCGGCTTCGACACCGAAGGCACGACCCCGTGTCCGGTCGCTCAGGATCCGCGCGGCGCCTGCTGCTTCCCGAGCGGAAGCTGCACCCCGAACCTGACTGCCAGCGAGTGCGCCGGCCAGGGGGGGACGTATCAGGGCAACGACACCACCTGCAACCCGAATCCGTGCCCGCAGCCGCCGGGCGCCTGCTGCTTTGCCGATGGTACTTGTCAGTCGTTGACCCAGGAGGCGTGCGACGCCGTCTTCGGGAACTTCCTCGGTGACAACACCGTCTGCAGCCCGAATCCGTGCCCGCAGCCGAACGGCGCCTGCTGCTTCGCCGACGGCACGTGTACTTCGACCACGGCGGCCAACTGCCAGAGCCAGGGCGGCACGTTCCAGGGCAACTTCACCGAGTGCAACCCGAATCCGTGCCCGCAGCCGACTGGCGCCTGCTGCTTCGCCGACGGTACCTGCTCGGTCCTCACCGCCGCGGACTGCACCACGGCGGGCGGTACCTACCAGGGCAACGGCACCGACTGCGACCCGAATCCGTGCCCGCAGCCGACTGGCGCCTGCTGCTTCGTCGACGGTACCTGCTCGATCCTGACCGCGGCCCAGTGCGCGGGGAATGGCGGCAGCTACCAGGGCGACAACAGCGCCTGCGTGCCGAACAACTGCCCGCAGCCGACCGGCGCCTGCTGCTACGTCGACGGATCCTGCCTGGTCCAGACCTCCGAGGACTGCGCCGGCACCTACCAGGGCAACTTCACCGACTGCGACCCGAACCCGTGCGCGCAGCCGACCGGTGCCTGCTGCTTCACCGACGGTCGCTGCGTGCCCCTGACGGCCGACCAGTGCGCGTCGCAGAATGGCGCGTACCAGGGCAACGGCTCCGACTGCGACCCGAATCCGTGCCCGCAGCCGCTGGGTGCCTGCTGCTTCGACGACGGTAGCTGCCAGGTCTTGACCGAGGCGGAGTGCCTTGCCGCCGGCGGAATCTTCAACGGTATTGAGCGCGGGAGCAGCAACGGCGGCTTCGTCCGCGGTGGCTCGCTCTGCGATCCGAATCCGTGCCCGCAGCCGGTTGCGGCCTGCTGCTTCGCCGACGGCTCCTGTCAGATGCTGACTGAAGCCGCCTGCAACGGCGTTGAGGGGAGCTGGCAGGGGATAGGTGCGATCTGCAACCCGAATCCGTGCCCGCAGCCGACCGGTGCCTGCTGCTTCGCTGACGGTTCGTGCCTCGTCCGGACCTTCGAGGAGTGCGTCGGCGGTGAGTACCTCGGTGACTTCACCGTCTGCTCGCCGAATCCCTGCCCGCAACCGGTTGGCGCCTGCTGCTTCCCGAACGGCAACTGCTTCGTCCTGGACGCGGTGGAGTGCGGCGTGGAAGGCGGCGTCTACCAGGGCAACGACACCAGCTGCAGCCCGAATCCGTGCGCGCAGCCGGTGGGTGCCTGCTGCTACTTCAACGGCCTCGGCTACTCGGTCTGCGAGGAGCTGAACGCGGCGGACTGCGCCGCAGTCAATGGTGACTGGCAGGGTATGGGCACGGACTGCGATTCGCACCAGTGCCCGCCGACCCCGACCGGTGCCTGCTGCTTCGGTGATGGTACCTGTCAGGTGACCCCCGGCTACGACTGCGCGGCCGGTGGTGGCATCTGGTTGGGTGAGGGCAGCGTCTGCGAGCCGAATCCGTGCGATCAGCCGCTCGGTGCCTGCTGCGTCGACTACTTCTGCTTCATCGCGACCGAGGCCGACTGCCAGGGTGACTTCTACGGCGTGGGTTCGAGCTGCGACCCGACTCCGTGCCCGGCGCCGACCGGTGCCTGCTGCGAGTTCAGCGGCCTGTGCTTCATCGCGACCCAGGCGGACTGCAACGGTGGCAAGGGCAACGCCTACCAGGGCGACGGCACGACCTGCGATCCGAACCCGTGCCCGCAGCCGGAAGGTGCCTGCTGCCTGCAGGACGGCTCCTGCATCGTGACCACGCAGTTCCAGTGCGACGGCAACTGGCTGGGTGCTTTCACGAGCTGCGATCCGAATCCGTGTGAGCAGCCGACCGGCGCCTGCTGCGTCGGCGACGGCGTCTGCCAGGTTCTGACCATCGTTGACTGCGTGATCGCGCAGGGCGAGTTCTTCGGGATCGGCACTGACTGCGACCCGAACCCCTGCCCGCAGCCGTCCGGTGCCTGCTGTGTCGACTACGTCTGCTTCCTCACCACCGAGGCGAACTGCACCGGTGACTACTACGGCGACAACTCGGACTGCAGCCCGACTCCGTGCCCGGCTCCGCCGGCTACGGGTGCCTGCTGCGTCGACTACGTCTGCACGATCACGACCGTGGAGGACTGCTTCGGCGAGTACTACGGCGACAACTCGACCTGCGATCCGTCGCCGTGCCCGCCGCCGCCGCCGCCGACCGGTGCGTGCTGCGTCGACTACGTCTGCACGATCACGACCGAGGCGGACTGCGCCGGTGACTACTACGGTGACAATTCGACCTGCGACCCGACGCCGTGTCCGGCTCCGCCGGCCAGCGGTGCCTGCTGCTTCGGCGACGGCCACTGCGAGGTCCTCACCGCGGATGCCTGCGGCGAGGCAAGCGGCGTCTACCAGGGCGACGACACCGTCTGTTCGCCGAACCCCTGCCCGACCACGGGTGCCTGCTGCTTCCGTCTGGGTGCGTACTGCCGCATCCTGACCCCGGCGCAGTGCACGCAGGGTCGCGGTACCTTCTTCGGCCTTGGCTCGACCTGCAGTCCGAACCCGTGCCAGACCTCTGGCCGTGGCGACGACGAGGATGCGCTCCAGGAGAAGAAGAGCTGGGGCGAGATCAAGAACAACTACCGCCGCTAAGCGGTCGCTGTTCGGATCTCGATCTGGTCTGAGTTCGATCCGGCTGCGGCCGAGATCGGATAGCTAAGCGAGAGCCCCGACTCCGTGAGGAGTCGGGGCTCTCTTTCTTGGCGCCACTGGGTTTCAGTGTCGCGGGGTCGCAGTGTCCCAGTGTCCCAGTGTCTCGGTGGCGCAGCGCCGCGGGGTCTCAGCGGCGCAGGGTCAGGGTGCGGTGCAGCGCGCGACCGCCGACTTCGAGTCGGGCGTAGTAGACGCCGCTCGGAGCGGGCCGGCCGTCGTCCGTGGCCGTGTCCCAGATCTCCTCGTGCCAACCGGCGTCCCGCACTCCTTCGAAGAGGGTCCGGATCTCGCGACCCTGGACGTCGTAGAGGCGCAGCCGGACCGTTTCGCGCTGGGGCAGACCGAACCGCAGGAGGGCGGCACCGCGGATCGGGTTAGGCTGGACCGGGGTGAACTGCAGGAGGACCGGGGCCGCCGGGATTCGCGCGGAGGGATCGAGTGCCATCTGGCCGGTCCCGATCCGCCGATTGGCCGCATCGCGTAGCTCGTAGGTCAGTACTCCTCCGGTCTGGGCCAGCGCGGAGGCAGCCGCCGCGTCGAGCGAGAGGCGGAGGACCTCTCCGCTGCCGCTGACCTCGGCGCTCCGGGCCGCGAGACGCGAGAGGCCGATCTCGAGCGCGCCGGCTCGGGTCGCGTGCAGGGTAAGAACCTGGGCTCCACGCGCCATCAGCTCACCCGCCGCCACGTTCCGGACCGTCCCGTTCGCCGGCCACGGAGAGATCGTGAACTGGGCACCGCAGACCCGCTGCAGCCCGCGCGCCTCGACCACGAGGGTGCGTTCGCCCTCCGCTCCTTCCTCCCAGCGCCAGGCGAAGGGGGGCGGGGTGTCGTCGCTGATCGCGGTCAGCGCCCCCTGGTTCGCCCCGGCGGCTCGCGCCGCCGGAGCAGGGGAAGCGTTGTTCCAGCCGGCGGCCGAGAAGTAGTTCGCCTGGCTGGTGAAAACCAGGATGTCCTCGACGTCCCACAGGGCATCGGGCTCGGGGAGCATGGTCGGGGAGTCGCCGGCCGCCGGGCCGAGATCGGCGATCCGGTCCTGCTCGAAGTCGGCTCCGTTCCAGCCGATGGTGAAGATCATCTGGTCCTCGAAGTCGATCCGGCCATCGGGGCGCGGCATCAGGTGCGGCACGAGCGAGTCGGCCCCGGCCGCGGTCGTGGCGAGATCGCCGAGGTAAGCGCAGCGGAGCTTCAGGGAGCGCGCGCGGTAAAGCTCCGGTTCGGTGCCGTCGATCCGCGTCATGCGGGTCCGCGCCGGATCGAGCGCCATCACGCCATCCTTCCAGCGCGTGGTCAGGTCGATTGCGTCGGCCTGGCAGCGCACCTGCAGGATGGCCACGATGTGCGGCCCGGAGCGGGTGAGCCCGGTGGGGGCGCCGACCGCGCTGGAGCTGATCTCGAACCGTCCGGCCACGCTGTCGACGGTGGCGGTGAAGATCACGTTGGTGGCCCCGGTGCCGTCCCAGGCCGTCCCCTGGGTGACTCCCTCGATCTTGATCAAGGTCGGATCGTAGGTGCCGACGAAGCCGGCCGCGACCAGACTGTCCGGGTAGAGGATCTCCAGGTTGACGTCGCGCTCGAGATTCGGCTGCAAGTAAAGGGTCTCGTCGGCGTCGATCGCATCCCGGAGTTGTAGGGTCGGCAGCAGATTCGAGTCGATGGTGATCAGCTCGAGCAGATCGGTCTGATCCCAGGCCACGGTGCTGCCGGTCGAGTCCTTGAGCCGCGCGAAGAGATAGTACGCGCCGTCGGGCGGCAGGCCGCCGGGCGAGTCGGCAAAGCTCCAGAAGGCGCTGGTCGCGGTGGGCGAGATCGTGCCTTCCTCGAAACAGAGCTTTGCGGTCGACTCGTTGAACACCGACGATGTGTCGAAGTAGAAGTCGACCCAGCCGCCGAGCGGCGGATAGCGGGTGTTGAAGGTGATCAGATAACCGGAATGGGGCGGGAAGCTCTGCGGCAGGTCGCTCTCGCCCACGGTCAGGATGTTGATCTCCGGACTCGGGCCGCCTTCATACTTGACCGCCACGCCGCGGGCGTCGTCGGTCAGGTAGAGGTCGAGATCGGTCCCGTTCCCCACAAAGGCTACTCCCAGCGGTTCCACGTAGTTGCCGAGCCGATTTCCGCGCGTGCCGAGCACCTTGTAGAACGACGGCGGGGCAGTCGACCCGGGGACCGCGGCGTCGACATCGCGATAGATGGCGACCCGGTCCTTGCTCGGGTCGGTCACCGCGACGTAGACGATGCCGTCGCCGTCGGAGGCCACTGCGACGTCCGACGGGCCGCCCATCAGGTCCTCGCTGGTGCTCACGAAGCGCCAGGAGTTGATCGGGGTGATGCGCGGCGGGAGTTGCAGCGTCGTGTCCGGTGGGAAGTAGGCCAGCTTCTGTACCCGCTGATTTCCGGCATCGGCCACGTAGAGGTCGAACCGCGCGAGCGAGGAGTTCCAGCGGGCGGCGATTCCCCGCGGGGAGGAGAAGCGTCCGAGGGCCGTCCCGGCGGAACCGTAGCGCATCACGTCGGCCGAGGTGCCGTAGCTGAACTGGTACTCGGTGTTGGCCGGCGGAATCGCGCCGTGGATGCCGTCACCAAAGAGGATGCGTCCCGTGCGCCAGTCGACGGTGAAGACCGAGTCGGTCGGGCTCATCACCTCAAGGTTGTCGACCCGCTGCCACGCCAGGGCATCTCCGGACGGATCGAAGACGATCTCCTCCAGCGTCTCCTCTCGCACCGGGAAGGCCGCCGTCCAGCCGGAGTGGTTCTCGCCCACCGCAACCGGGGTGGTTGGATTGTACTCATCGCCGGCGTTCGCCCCGATCGTGCCGGCCGCACTTGGTTCAGCCAGACCGGTGCGGCCGTCGCTGGGCAACCAGTCGCCGTCCCACACGCTCCCCGCCGCGGTCGTGGCGCTGGGAAGCGAGACCACCTTGATCCGATTGCCGCCGGTGTCGGCGACGAAGAGATACCGACCGGTGTGTGCCCGCTTGGTGTGGATGGTCGTGCTGCCGTCGGCCCACGGTCCGCTATTGAGCGGCAGAGAGAGGCCGGGGACGACGAGGCAGGGGTCGGCGATGTTCGCCTCCGCACCGGCGGAGACCAACACGCGTCCGGTGGTGGCGTCCGAGATCGTGACCGCGCCGGCGTTGACCACCACGGTGTAGGCATGGCCGGTCACCTGGCTGGCGTCGACCACGAAGGGGTAGCTCGCCTTGTCGAACGGACCGGTGTCGGCGCTGATCCAGGCGCTCGCGCCCGCGCCGGCATCCTGCACCGCGACCGAAGCATCGTACGGATGGGTGAGGCGGTCGTCATACGCCTCGCCCGCAGAGACGCTGCCGCTGGTCGTGACCAGGTAGGAGAAGATCTGCTCGTTGCCCGCGCCGCTCTGGTCGGCCGCGTCGATCACGTAGAGCACGTCGGTGGTGGCATCGGCGATCCCGGTGCTGAGGGCCAGGCCGCGCGGCTCGTCCCACCGGGTCGGGCCGCCGGAGCTCTCGTCGATGGTGACCCGGGTGAACGCGAGGGAGCCGGAGTGGACCCCGCGATCGATCTCGCCCAGTCCGAACACCGGGGTCCCGGCGCCCTCATCCTGGAGATCGCTCAGCAGGTAGCGCACCTCGAAGATGGTGTCGCTCTCGAGCGACCCGGAGGGGAAGTCAATCTTCGGCTGGTTGGTGGTGGCGGCGTAGTCGACCGTGTACACCTTGTCGGCGGCGACGAAGCCGGTCAGGTCGTCGACCCGGGTCCACTCTTCTCCGTCGAGGTGCACCGCCTCCGAGAAGGGGACGATCCACTGCGTCGGGGTGGCCAGATACTCCGGGGGGAGGATGGCGGTGCCGCTGAACTCGCCGGCTCCCGGGGCCGCGTCGTAGGTCAGATCGAGACTCGAGAGGTAGGAGTAGGTGGCGTTCGCCTCGAACGCCAGGATGCGATGACGGCCGGCGTCGAGAACGTAGACCACGTCCCGCCCGTCGTGCTCGCGCGCCACGATCCCGCGCGGCTGGATGAAGGGGAGCTCGATCGGCGGGTCCTCGATCCACTGGGGGCGATCGGGATCGTGCAGGACCCGGAACACCACCCCGTCCCACTCGAGGATCGGGTCGTACCGTCCCGCGGCCTGGGCCGACGGCAGGGCCGCTGCGGTGAACAGGATCCCCGCGAGCAGAAGCCGCGCGGACAGGGTTGCGCCGGACCCCGTCACGGTGCCCGCGGTGAATCCGGACTGAACCAAACGCCGGGTGAGCGCTCGGAATCGCATGGCTTTCCCCCTTCAGATGAGCCCGGGTGGCCGGCCGCGGTAGTGAACGGACGAAGCCCCCCACTTCCACGCCGCATCTGTCGGGCCAAATCCGGGGGGATCGCGCGCGGGCGGCGGAAGCGCGCAGCCGGGAGCGAGTTGCACGGCATTTGACCATGTTGGCCGTTTGTTCGGACCCCGGGCGACCGCGCTCTGGATTGCACGCTGCAAGAAGTCCGGCGCCCGCCGTGCATTCGGACCGCCCACCTGCCGTGATATGATCTCAACCGTTCGATCGCGCCGCTTGGGGTCTCGCACCGCCCGCCGCGCCGGCGAGGTGGTCCAGGAAGGGAAGGAACGAGGATGCTCGAACGTCTGCACTCTGCCCAGCTTCGCCTCGCCTCCACGGTGAGCGGATTGGCCGCGCTCCTTGCCGCGCCCGCACTCGCGGTGCAACCGATGACGGCTCAGACCGACCTGGTGGCGACCCCCGGGATCGCTCTCTCCAGCGCCGACCTGACGCCGGTCGATCTCGCCACGGCGGAGAGCGCGCTCGAGCGGTTCGCAAAGGAGACCAACACCCGTTGGCGCGCGCTCGACTGGGCTCCGTCGTCCCTCACTCCGCGGGTGGCCTATGGAACCGGTTACGACCTGGGCCGCGCGGTCCACGGCGCGATCGCTGCGGAGGCCGCGGCGCGTGATTTCGTGCGGACGGAGCCCGATCTGTTCCGCACCGCGGAGAACCGGCTGACCCGGTTCCGCGCCCAGGCGGCGCGCGGGAAGTGGTCGGTGCACTTTTTCGAGCAGGTGGACGGGATGATCATCCTCGGCTCGAAGGTGACGGTGATGATGACCGAGGCGGGGAGGATCGCCGCCTTCGGCGCGACCACCTTTCCGATGATCGAGCGAGCGGCCGCCCCGGTGCTCACTCCCGATGCCGCGGCGGAACGGGCGCTGGCCCATCTGGTGGCTGGAGGGTTCCTCGACGCAGGAGCCGTGCTGGAGCGTAGGGCGATCGAGGGGCCGTACCTCTTGCCGGTGTTGGCCGGCGGTTCACCGACCGCACCCGGCAGCGCCGGAGTGGAGGGACACACCATCTTCCGGGTCGCCCTGGCCACGCACCAGCCGGCTGCGGCCTTCGAGGTCGACGTCGACGCGGTGGATGGGATGGTGCTCCAGCGCCGCGACATCCTGCGGCCGCTCGACGTGACCGGCAGCTCGACCGGTATCTACGAAGACCCGGGCTACTGTGACGGCGCTGCTACCGCCGCCACCGCGCGCCTGTTCCTGAACGTCGACGGCGTCGGCGCGGCCACGACCGGAGTCGACGGCAGCTTCACGCTCCCCTACGGCGGCAGCGACCCGCGCCCGATCACGGCCGAGCTGCGCGGTCCGGTGGTCGACATCAACAACGTGGCCGGGCCGCAGGCGGCATTCTCCGGAACGATCACCCCGGGGGTGCCGTTCCTCCTGCACTGGGATGACACCAACTCGGCCGCGGACGAACGGGACACCTACTACCACGTGGAGGGGACCCACCGGCTGCTGAAATCGATCGACCCGACCTGGACCGATCTCGACTTCCCGCTCACCGCGAACGTGAACCTGCAGCAGGGGTGCAACGCCTTCTGGGACGGTTCCTCGATCAACATGTTCCACGAGCAGGGGGGCTGCGCCAACACCGGGCGGATCGGCGATGTGGTCGCGCACGAGTACGGCCACGGCATCACCGACTACCTCTACGGCCCGAGCGATCCGCCGAGTGACCTCCACGAGGGGAACAGCGACATCATCGGAACCTTCCGGGCGAACAACCCGGTGGTCGGCCCGGGTTTCTATCTCGGGGACTGCGTCAACGGCATCCGAAACCTCGACAACGATCTGCGCTACCCCGACGATCTGGGCGGGGAAGGGCACCACGACGGACAGATCGTGGGCGGGTTCATGTGGGACACACGCGAGCGGCTGATCAATCAGCTCGGATACG
Source organism: Candidatus Eiseniibacteriota bacterium (assembly GCA_016712505.1). Taxonomy (GTDB): domain Bacteria; phylum Eisenbacteria; class RBG-16-71-46; order CAIMUX01; family CAIMUX01; genus JADJQY01. The sequence goes on from JADJQY010000002.1 coordinate 79,274, forward strand.
AGGCGGGCTTCACCCTTGCGCTGGAGCTGTGGCACGCGAGCCGCGTGCTCGGCCTGCCCTACACCCAGCCCGAGCAGGTCCTCTGGACCCTGCTGGCCGATGATGACGATGCGAACCTCGACAGCGGGACGCCGCACTACGATGCGATCTGCCCCTCGGCCGAGCATCACGGCTTCTCCTGTCCGGAACGGTTCGAGGCGGTGGTCATCCATCACACGCCGCTGGAGTATGGGGTTTCCCCCAACGCGACGCCGATTCCGGTCGATGCCGAGATGTACTCGCTCGACGCTCCGTTGCTCGGCGATTCGCTCTTCGTCTACTGGCGGTCGGGGGTGATGGGATCGTTCGCGCGCGTTCCGCTCTCCCCGCTGGGTGGCGAATCGTATCGTGGCTTCATTCCCGGGCAGCCGGTGGGCCAAGGGGTGGACTACTACATCGTGGCCCAGGATCAGCTCGGCAGCACGCTGCGCCGTCCGGCCAGCGGCAACTACACCTTCACCGTGGCCTTCGCCTTCGACGCCTTCGAGACGGCGGGAGGGTGGACCTCCGGGGCGGGGGGCGACAATGCCACCACCGGTCTGTGGGAGCGGGTCGATCCGATCGGCACCAAGCTGGGACCGAATCACCTGCAGCCGGAGAACGACGCTACGCCCGATCCGGGCGTCGAGGCGTGGATCACCGGTCAATACACCGGAGGAGGGGCCTGGCTGAGCGATGCCGACGGCACCACGACGCTGCTTTCGCCGATCTACGACCTGACCGGCATGACCTGGGCGGTGGTTCGCTATGACCGCTGGTTCCAGACCTTGAGCGATCCGCAGGGAGCGCTCGAGATCGGGATCTCGTACAACGGCGGCATCAGCTGGAATCCGATCGAGCAGGTGTCGGGGATGCAGTCGCCCCCGAGCTGGGTCAGCATCTCACGCACCGTGACGCCGATCTTCGGCAATCTCGGACTGACCCGCTTCCGCTTCGTCATGAAGGGGAAGCCGCTTCCCTCGGTCGACGAGGCCGGGATCGATGACTTCGCGCTCCTGGCCGACGATCAGGGATCACCCTCCGATGCGCCCGAAGGGGCGTTGCCGGTGGGGGAACTCGCCTTGCGGTTGGCGTCCCCCAATCCGACCTCGAGCTTCGCCACGCTGGAGTTCTCGCTCCCGCGTATTTCTGCCGCCACCCTCACCCTCTATTCGGTGAGCGGGCAGCGCGTGCGTACGCTGCTGCGGGGTGAGGCGCCGGCCGGCGCGCGTCGGGTCGAGTGGGACGGGCGTGACGAGTCGGGGATCAAGGTGGCGTCGGGGGTCTACTTCGCCCGGCTGCACACTGCCGATGGCGAGGTCACCCGGCGGATCTTGATCGCCCGCTAACGCAACCGAACCTGAAACGGAGGGCGCGGGCACGGACCGCCCGCGCCCGATTTGCCCAGGCACCCGGCGAGAGAGAACGGACCCATCTGACGACCGTGACGACCAAATCGACCCGCCTGCAGGACAGCTTCGACCGCTGCGCCCGGCGCATCGTGGAACTCTGGTTCGATCTGCACCCGGTGGAGGCGACCCGGCTCGGTGTGAGCGGGCCGCGCGATGGGCGCTTCTCCGATCGTTCAGCGGCCGGGGCGGAGGAGGCGGTCGCGCGGTTCCGGGCCTGCCTGGAAGAACTGCGCGCCATCGACCCCGAGGGTTTGGACCTGGCGCGTCGCATTGACTGGCGTCTGGCCGAGGGGGCGCTGGAGAGCGAGCTCGCGGTGCGGGAGGCCAAGACGGCCCCGGCCTCCCGGCCCCAGGACTACGTGATCGAAATCGTGGACGGCCTGCACTGGCTGCTGGTCCAGGAAGCGAGTCATCCCGGCACCAAGTTGAACGCGCTGCTCGGCCGGCTGGAGGCCGCGCCCGCGCTCCTCGCCGCAGCGCGCGAGAACCTGCTCGACCCGCCGCCCGTCTTCTGTGAGACCGCCGTCTCCGCGGCGCGGAGCGCGCTGGAGTTCCTGGCCGGCGACATCCGCGCAGCCTGGTCGGCCGAACGTGATCCAGCGCTCCAGGAGCGGCTCGAGCGCGCCACGGTCGGGCTCGAATCGGCGCTCCGGCGCTACCTCGAGTTCGTCGAGGGGGACCTGATGCTGCGCGCGCGGGGCGAGTTCGCGATCGGGGAGGAGGCGTTCGTCACGCTCCTGCGCCGGCGCGAGCAGCTCTCGGTGGAACCGGAGCAGCTCCTCCAGATCGGTCAGCGGGTGTATCACGGTGCGCTCCGCCGCCTGCGGCGGGAGGCGGAGGCCTACCGCGCCGGTTCGACCTGGTCGGAACTGCTCGATGAACTCTCGGAGCGCGAGCCGACGGTCGAGCACCCGGTCGAGGAGTTCCGCGCCTTCGTCGCCGAGGCGCGGGCGTTCGTACGCGGGCGGGAGATGGTTGAGGTCGACGACGACGACGAGCTCGAGATCCGCTCGACCCACGCCTTCCTGCGCCCTCTGGTGCCGCGACTGATGTACACCCCGGCCCCCCCGGGCACGGCCGGGCATCGACCGGTGGTCTGGGTCACCGAACCCCCGGCTGCTCCGGTCGGCGCGGTGCGCGCGGTGGAGCCGTATCGTCGGGCGCATTTCCGGCAGTTCGCCGCCCACGAGACCTATCCCGGGCATCATGTGCAGCTCACCCGGGCCAATCGCGAAGGTCCGAGTCTCCGCACCATCTTCTGGAGTCCGGTGATGGTCGAAGGCTGGGCGGTCTACGCCGAAGGGCTGATGATGAATGCCGGGTACTTCGACCCCTCCGGACGGTTTGGCTATCTCCACCTCCAGCTCGTCCGCTCGATCGGTCTTCTGACCGACGTCGGCATGCACACCCGCAACATGTCGCTCGGCGACGCGGAGCAGTTCCTGATCCGCAAGTCGCGCTGGCCCCGCGGGCGGAGCGCGTTGCTCGTCCGGCGCTACGCCGAGATGCCCGCGCACCCCCTGGCCTTCGTCCTCGGCGAGCAATTGATCGAGGATCTGCGCGACGACTTCCTTGCCACCGGGCGCGGCACCCTGCGCGACTTCCACCGCGAGTTCCTCTCCCACGGCTCCTCCCCGATCCCCCTGGTGCGGGAAGCGATGCAGGTCCCTCCCGGACCGGGCCGCCGCATGGTCGAACTCTCGCGCGCCGAGCCGCGCGCGGGGCGCGCCCGGAAAGGGGTCGGCGGTCGCGCGGGAAGCGCGAGTCCGCCCCAGAGCTGATCCCGAACCGCCCCTGAGCAACGACTGAACAGTCCCTGAACTCCACTCTGGGTACCCCTCTGGCCGATGATAGCCCGGTCGCAGTAAGCTGCGGCCGACGGGAAGCAGAACTCGATGCAAGGAGGACGAGATGCGGGGGTTGGTACACGAGTTGGGGCGGGCGGCGACCAGGATCGCGCTCCTTTGGTTGGCCGGGACCGGACTCCTCGCGCCGAACGCGACCCGGGCCGACGGACCCGAGGCGAATGGCGCGGCCGCGGTCGATTCGGTCTCGACCCAGCCCGTTCCGGCGGCGAAGTACTTCCTGCCCGAAGTGCTGGTGATCGACTCCTACGAGCGGTCTCTGGCCGCGACGCGCTCGGCCTCGCAGGGCACGCTCCGAGGCGAGGCGCTGGCCCTCCGCCCGGTCCGGCGGGCGGGCGAGGTGCTGGAAGCGGTGCCGGGCGTGGTCATAAGCCAGCACAGCGGTGAGGGGAAGGCGAACCAGTACTACCTCCGAGGATTCAACCTCGATCATGGCACCGACCTCGCGCTGCGCGTGGCCGGAGTACCGGTCAACATGCCGACCCACGGCCACGGGCAAGGGTACGCCGACCTGAACTTCGTCATTCCCGAGATGGTGAGCGGGATCCAGTACCGTAAGGGGACCTACTTCGCGGAGGAGGGGGACTTCGCCTCGGCCGGAGCGGCGCACTTCGCCTATCGCAACCGCTTCGATGCCCCGATGGTGAAGCTCACCGGGGGGCAGAACCAGTTTCAGCGTGCCTTCCTCGGTGCCTCACCCCAGGTGGGCGGGGGGACACTGCTCGGCGCCCTCGAGCTCTATCGCAACGACGGCCCCTGGGTCCATCCGGACAAGTACCGCCGGGTGAACGGCATCGCGCGCTGGAGCGCGGGGACCCAGATGGAGGGTTTCTCGCTCTCCGCCATGGGCTACAAGGGGGACTGGAACTCGACCGATCAGGTTCCGCGTCGGGCGATCGAGCGCGGGGAGATCTCGCGCTTCGGGGCGATCGATCGGAGTGACGGCGGGAGTTCGAAGCGCTTCAGTCTCTCGGGTGAGTACCAGCGGCTCTCGGCCGATTCGCACACCCGGGCGAACGCCTACCTGCTCGACTACGAGATGCACCTCTTTTCGAACTTCACCTACTTCCTGGACGATCCGATCAACGGCGATCAGTTCGAGCAGGCCGACGACCGCACAACCTTCGGTCTCGGGGCCAGCCACCTCCGCTCCGATCGGTGGTTCGGTCGCGCGGTACGGAACACCATCGGCATCGATGCGCGAAACGATCAGATCCACCAGGTCGGTCTGCACCACACCGTCGCCCGGCGGCGGCTCGAGACGATCCGACAGGATCAGGTGGCGCAGCGAAGCGTCTCTCCTTACGCCCAGAGCGAGTGGCAGTGGGCACCCGGAGTGCGCACCCTCCTCGGTCTGCGCGGCGAGCTCTACCACTTCGACGTCGAGGCAGAGCGGGAGGAGAACTCCGGCACGCGCAACGCCGCGATGCTCTCACCCAAGGCGAGCCTGATGCTCGGACCGTGGAACGAGAGCGAGCTCTACCTGAACTTCGGTCAGGGCTTCCACTCCAACGACGCCCGCGGTTCCACCATCACGGTCGATCCATCGAGCGGAGAGCCGGCCGAGCGGGTGACCCCACTGGCCCGCGCGACCGGCAGCGAGGTTGCCGTGCGGAGCGGGATCATCGATCGGCTGAACGCCTCGGTGTCGATCTGGAACCTCGATCTCGAATCGGAGCTGCTCTTCATCGGAGACGCCGGCACCACCGAGGCGAGTCGTCCCAGCCGCCGCACCGGGGTCGAGATCACCGGGGTTTACACCATCGGCTCGCGGCTTTCCCTCGACGGGAGCTACGCCTATTCGCGCGCCCGCTTCCGCGATGACGACCCGGCCGGAGACCACATCCCCGGAGCGGTCGAAGGGGTACTGGCCGGCGGGATCTCCTACGACGCGCCGGCAGGTCTGTTCGGCAGCGCGCGGCTCCGCTACTTCGGGCCTCGTCCGTTGATCGAGGATGACAGCCGGCGCTCCGACTCCTCCACCCTGGTCAGCGGAGAGGTGGGGCATCGCTTCGCCCGGGGTTACGCCGTGGTGTTCGAGGGATTCAACCTCCTGGATAGCGACTCGAGCGACATCGACTACTTCTACGAGTCCCGCCTGCGGGACGAGCCGGAGGACTCGGCCACCGAGGACATCCACACCCATCCGGTCGAACCTCGAATGTTCCGGCTGAGCGTGCAGGCCAACTGGAACTGACCGCGCATCGCCGCGCCCTCGCTCCCAGCGCCCCTCCACAGCGCCCCTCCACCGTGCCGTCGGCCAATCCTGGCCGGCGGCGCGCGTTTTGAGTTCGATTCGGCCCTGATTCGGACCCTCCAGAAGTTCCCTCCCGCGGCCGATCTCTGAGAAGCGCCGCGTCGATTCCGACCGGCGCCGCGGAGGAGGCTTCATGCAGGCGAGAGGGGAGAGACCGCCGGTTGCGGTCGTGGCACTCGGGGACACCAGCCATCACGACGAGGCGCTCCCGGCGCGCGTCATGGGCCGTTCCCGCACCCTGATCGGGGAGATCGGGCGACTCCGTTCCCGTCCCGCCACCCTGAGCTTCGCCGACCAGCCCGAGACCGACGGCTCGCTCGCCCTCGCCGCCGCCCCTGCCCCGACCGCCGGCCGCCTCGTCGAGTGGGTCGAATGCGGCGGGGCCAGCGCCCGCCTCGATCGGGTCCTCGAGGGCCGGCGCCGCGTCGTCCTGATCGACACGGTCAGCTTCGGCGAGAAGCCCGGCACGGTCTGCCACTGGCATCTCGGTCGGGGCGGCGACCGCGGCAAGATCACGGCGCTGCGTCATTATCACAAGACCCGCACCATGGGCCTCGACCACCTCGCCTTCTGGCTCGAGGACGACCTCCCCCCCGGCGGCCTCGACTTCATCGGCATCGAACCCCACGACCTCTCCGAAGGCGAGGGCATCTCCACCCCCCTCCGCAAGAAGCTCGTCACCATCTCCTCCCAGGTCACCGCCGTCCTGCTGCGCGTGCTGGCCGAGGAGGGGTGGTAGGGCGGGGCGCCCGGCGGCAGAAATCGGTCGATCCAGCGCCCCGCCGGTGATTCTCGCCGATTTCCATTGACCCCGTTTCCCCGCCCGGTCACGCTCTTTCCGTTCCCAAGCGTCGACGCCGCGATCCAGGCCCAGATCCGTCGACCCGGTCTCCCTCGCGCGCCCACGCTGCCGCAACGTCTCTTGTTGGCAGGAGGCCACGCCATGAACCGTGGATGTGCACCGCACCGTGGTTACGGCGCTCCGAACTGTCCGCCGTGACCGGCACGCAGCCACTGATCCTCGACCTCGACGACGACTCGGAGGTTGAGGTCCTGCTCGGGTCGAACCAGGGCGGGCTCTTCGCCTGGGAGCTCCAGAGCGACCAGAGCTTGGCTCGCGAGGACGGGTGGCCGCTCGTCTACTCCGATCGGCCGTTCAATCCAGCGGTGGCAGACCTCGATGACGACGGAACCCTGGAGTTGGTGGTGCCCTCCGATGACGGGACGGTTCACGTCTACGACCTCCCGGCCGACGCGGATCAGGCCGGTTGGATGATGGCCGGCTATGACATCGGGCGCACCGGCACGATCCCGATCACCGGTGGGAGTCAGGGCACCGAACGACCGAACCCGGGCGATGGTGGTTGGAGGGATCGGGACGGGATCGTCTTCACGCGCACGCTCGCCGGAGATGGTGGAGCGGTTGTCCGGTTCCACTCGGCGGCAGCACAGCACGCGCGGCTTCGGATCTTCGACGTGGCGGGGCGGGAGGTGGTGGAGCTACTGGACAACGAAGTTCCAGGCGGATACCACGATGTCCATTGGAACCATCGGACCTCCGTCGGCATCCGCACTCCAGCCGGCGTCTACTTCGTTCGACTGAATCTGGGAGCGGGGCGTTTCGACACCAGACTGGTGGTGGTCCGATGACCCGCCGCACCAACGGGAGGTTCTCCGTGGCAACGATGCAGCGCGTTCGCGCGGTCCCAGTTCTGCTCATCCTGATCCTGCTCTGCGGAGGCGGAGTGCGCCCGGCGCGGTCCGTCGACTGGTTCGGTCCGGCGCAATCCACCCCGATCGCGGGGACGCCGGTCCACCTGGTCGAGGGGCAGTTCAACAGCGACGACTATCTCGACTGGGCGGTGGTGTGTCAGGAGGCGAAGATCTTCGTTGGTATCAACGACGGGCAGGGGGTGTTCGAGGTGCTCGGGCCGTTCGCGACGGCCGCGACCCCGCGGAGGATCGCGGCCGGTGACCTGAACTCCGATGGGATCGAAGACCTTGTCGCGATCCATGACATCGGTACCGAGATGTGGCTGTTCGAGAACGATGGCACCGGTCGACTCGACGCCCCGCAGGTCGTCGACTGTGGCTGCTCGGCCCTTTCGGTGACCGTCGGAGACCTCGACGGCGATGCTCGCCCCGATGTTGCCGTCGGCAAGCTCCAAGCGATCTCGATCTACTGGAGCGATGGTAGTGGTGCGATAGGTGCACCGACCACTGCGGGAGTGTCGCTCAATTTCAGCGAATTCTGCGATAGCCCCAACACGTATCTCTGGGACCTAGACATTGCGGACGTGACGGACGACGGACTGTTGGACGTGGTCCTCGTCGCCTCACACGATGGCGCACAACTTTGCGGCACCGTCTTCCGTCGTGGCGTGGGGCTGGTCGCGAACCACGGGGGGCGGGTCTTCGACGCCGAAGCGAGCTGGATCCTCGAACAGGTGGATGCGGTGGGCCGCCAGTTCCAGGACATGAATGTCTTCGACCTGGATGGGAACGGGCAGGCCGACATCTCGATCGCTCCGCAGAGTTCCCCGCACCGATACCTGTTCCACCTGGGGGGCGCGTGGGACGAGTGCCCGATGTTTACGTCGGGCGGGAGCCAGCGGTCAACCGTTCTCGGTGACTGGAATGGCGACGGACTGGGTGATGCGGTGGTGTCGAGCTACGGGGTGTTTCGCCTGGGGCGGGGCAATGCCATGGATGGATTTTCACTGGTACAGGCGGACTTCAGCGGGCTGGGGGCACCCGCCACCGGACAGTTCGACACGCAACCGGGTTGGGACCTGCTGGGGTTCGGGACGAACGAAGTCAATCTGTACTCCAACTTGATCTCGCCAGTGGCGGTTGAATCCCCTGGGCCTCGGGCACGGCGTGGTGCTGCTCCGCGGCTGCTCGTCGCTCCCTCGGTCGTTCGGGCTGGCGTGGAGCGCGTCCAGCTTCGGCTGATCGGCGGGGCGAGCGCGATCGGCACGGGGGAGCGAGTCTCGGTCGGACTCTACGATCACGGCGGACGGTTGGTAGGCGGCATACGGAAACTGGTCGCTCGGGACGGCCACGTCGACCTGAGGCTAGGTGGCGAGTCGCGACTTCCTTCGGGGATCTATCGCGTCTCCCTGGAGTCAACCTCGGGACGCGCCGGAGCATCCATCGTGGTGTTACGGTAGCCCTTTCGCGCAACAGAACGTGGAGCCGCACCTGCAGGGCACCGTCTAGGCGATCCACGTGGAGACCACGCGGTGACCGCACTCTTCACTGCGAAGAGGTTGGTCGCTGGTGTATGCCGATCGGCCCCACAATCCGGCGGTAGCCGATCTGGATGGCGACGGCTACCTGGAACTGGTGGTGCCGGTCGACAACGGCAGCGTGCACGTCTACGACTTGTCGGCGGACGCGGAACAGACCGGCTGGACGATGGCGGGCTATGACCCCGGGCGGACCGGAACGATCCCGTTCAGCGGAGGCACGCAGGGGACCGAGCGCCCCGGGTTCGGCGAGGAGCAGTGGCAGGGCCGGGACGGCATCGTCCACGCGCACACGCTGGCGGACGGTCAGGGGTCGGTCATTCGCTTCCACGCACGTCGTCTCAGCGCGGCGCGGCTGCGGATCTTCGACGTGGCGGGGCGCGAGGTTGCCGACCTGCTCGAGGCCGAGGTCCCAGCGGGATTCCACGATGTGACCTGGAACGAGCGAACGACGGTCGGTACCCCAGCGCCGGCGGGAGTCTACTTCGCCCGACTCAGTCTGGGCAGCGGACGGTTCCACACGAGACTGGTGGTGGTGCGATGAGCTCGTGGAGCGAGGAGGGACGAATGGCGAACTGGGGTGTACGCAGGTCGGGATGGGAGACACTTGCGATCGCCGCTCTGCTCGGTAGCTTCCCCGGCACCGGCATGGCGGCCGACTGGTTCGGTCCGGCGCAGTCGACGCCGATCGACGGTTCACCGCGACATCTGACCCAGGGGCACTTCAACGCGGACGGAGCCCTGGACTGGGCGGTGGTGTGCGATGAGCAGACGCTGTACGTCGGGTTGAATGACGGCACGGGCACGTTCGAGTTGCGCGGGCCGTTCGCGACGCCCACCTTTCCGTGGAAGATCGCGGCGGGGGATCTCACCGGAGATGGGCTCGATGACCTGGCGCTGGTACGGCAGGGCGGGGATGGGGTGTTCCTCTACCGGAACCTTGGATCAGGGGTGTTGCAAGGCCCCCCGGAGGAGGTCCCTGCAACGTTTGCCCACCTCTCCATCGACGTTGCAGACATGGATCTCGACGGGCTTTCCGATGTCGTCGTGGGCACGTACGCGTCTGTGTCCGTGTATTGGGGGAATGGGAACGGCGTGGGGAGCATTCCGACAACGAGCAGTGCATCGCTCAACTTCGATGAGTGGTGCCTGGACGACTTGACGAACATCTGGGATTTGCAGATCGCGGACCTCACCGACGATGGACTTCCAGACATCGTTCTCGCTGCCTCGCACGATGGGGAACAGTTGTGTGAAACGGTGTTCCGGCGGGGAATTGGGTACGTCGAGAACCTTGGTGGGCGGCAATTGGCGGCGGAGGCGGAGTGGATCCTGCACGAGCCGCAGGCGGTGTCGCGGGCGTTCAAAGATCTCGATTCCTACGACCTTGATGGCAACGGTCAGATGGACGTCTCGGTGGTTCCGGACCAGTCGCCGCACCGGTACTTTTTTCATGTAGGCGTGACCTGGCAGCAGTGTCCTCAGTTCACCGCTGGTGGATACGGTCGCTTCACGGCCGTGCAGGACTGGAATGGAGACGGTCTCGGGGATGCAGTTGGGTCGAGTGTCGGAGTGTTCCGACTCGGAGAAGGGCAAGGGCTCGCGGGCTTCAGTCTGGTCGAGACGGACTTCTCGGGCTTGGGTTCTCCTACCACCGGTCAGTTCGACCTGGCCCCGGGGCACGATCTGGTGGGATTCGGGACGGGGGTCGTGAATCTGTACTCGAACCTGATCTTGCCCGTGGGTGTTGCCGAGAGCGGACCTGCGGACGGGCGCGACTGGGAGCTGCGAGTGGAGCCTTCGGTGCTGGGGCCGGGGCTGGATCGGATCCGGTTGCGGCTTGCTCCTGGGGGGAGCGTGGTGAGGCAGCCGGGGAGAATGACGCTGCGAGTGCTCGATCACGGAGGGCGCATCGTCTGGAGCGAGGAACGTGACGTGGCGCTTGAAGGAGACGTGATCGAGTGGCCGTTCGGAGCGGCACCGCGCCTTGCCTCGGGAGTGTATCGAGTGGTGCTGGCCTCGGGTGCAGCGAGCGTGGCGGGATCGATGGTGATACTGAGGTAAGTCAATCCTCCCAGCGCTGCGCCAGGGCAATAGACGGCGGGCCGCCTCCGACAGAGGCGGCCCGCCGCGCGTTTGCTTGGCACTTTGGGGGTGGTTTGGGTAGCTTGGCCGGGCAAAGCCGCGTGTGGGGCACCGGAGGGAGCTGCCGTGGAATCGGATCGCGTTCGCATCGAAAGGGAAGAGGGGCTGGCCTGGCTGGTGCTGAACCGGCCGGGGCAACGCAATGCGCTCGACCTCGAGATGGTCGGGGCGCTGCATGGGGCGTTGGCGGAGCTGGAGCAGGACCGCGGACTGCGCTGCCTGCTGGTGCGGGGCGAGGGGGAGCACTTCGCGGCGGGGGCGGATATCGCGGAGCTGAAGCGGCGCGATGCGCTCGATTCGCTGGCGGGGATCAACAGTAGGCTGTTTCGGCGGCTGGAGCTGTTTCCGACTCCGACCATCGCGGTGGTGCAGGGAATGGCGCTGGGGGGCGGATGTGAGCTGGCCCTGGCCTGCGATCTGCGCGTGGTCGCGGAGTCGGCGAAGCTGGGGCAGCCGGAAGTGTCGCTGGGCATCATTCCGGCGGCGGGGGCGACGCAGCGCCTGCCGCGCTTGATCGGGCTCGGGCGGGCGCGCGAGCTGGTGCTCACCGGCCGATTGGTGGGGGCGGACGAGGCGGTGGCGATCGGCCTGGCGAACCGGGTGGCGCCGGATGCGAACCTGCACGAGGCGGCGCGCGCACTGGCGCTCGAGATCGCGAAGCAGGGGGCGATGGCCACACGACTGGCGAAGGCGGCGCTCAATGGCGCGTTCCCCGGGATCGAGCAGGGGTTGGCCTTCGAGTCACAGGCGCAGGCGCTCCTCTTCGAGTCGCCGGAGAAACACGAACGGATGCAGCGGTTCCTCGATCGGAAGAAGCCGCGGGGCGAGGCGAAGTAGAACGGGGGTGGGGATGAGCGTGCGGAAAATCGCGGTCCTGGGCGCGGGGACAATGGGCGCGGGAATCGCGCTGGTGGCGGCGCGGTCAGGCTATGACGTTCACCTGCGCGACGTGAGCGACGACCTGGTGGCGCGCGGACGGCGCACCCTCGAGGCGAACCTGGCCAAGGGGGTGGAACTGGGCAAGGTGACTCCGGAGGAGCGGGACGGAGCGCTGGCCCGACTGAGCGCGGGGACGGAACTGAAAACGGCGGTCGATGGAGCCCAGTTGATCATCGAGGCGGTGCCGGAGGATCTGGGACTCAAGCAGGATGTGTTCGCGCAGGCGGCGGAGTTCGCCCCGCGCGAGGCGATCTTCGCCAGCAACACCTCGTCGCTCTCGATTGCGAAGCTGGGGGGAGGGACCGATCGGCCCGACCGCACGGTCGGCATGCACTTCTTCAACCCGGTCCATGTGATGAAGCTGCTCGAAGTGGTGGTTGGTCCGGAGACCTCGGCCGCGACCCTGGCCGCGGCGCGGGAAGTCGGCGAACGGATGGCGAAGGATGTGATCGTGGTGCGCGATTCGCCGGGGTTCGCCACCAGCCGGTTGGGAGTGCTCCTGGGGTTGGAGGCGATCCGGATGGTCGAGGAGGGAGTGGCCGCGCCGGCCGACATCGACACCGCGATGACCCTGGGCTACGGCCATCCGATGGGACCGCTGCGCCTGACCGATCTGGTGGGGCTGGACGTGCGGCTCAAGATCGCCGAGTACCTCCACACGACGCTCGGGCGCGGCGCGTTTCGTCCGCCCGATCTCCTTCGCCGGATGGTGCACGAGGGGAAGCTGGGCAAGAAGTCGGGGCAGGGGTTCTATCGCTGGGAGAAGTAGGCGGCCGCGGCATTGCGGAACAGGACCCATTTGCGGCCGGGACCCATGTGGGGCCAGGACACAGGTGAGGCCAGGACACAGGTGAGGCCAGGACTCAGGTGCGCCGCAGGAAGCGGAGCACCTCGCTCTCGAACGCATCGCGTCGCCACGAGTCGGTGCCGAGGAAGTGGGTTGCGTTGGGCGCGATCCAGAGGGCGGCGCTCTGGATCGTCCGGTACATCGCCACGACCTCTTCGAGCGGCACCACCGGATCGCGATCGCCGGCGATCAACAGCGTGGGTTGCGGCATCCGCGCCAGTTCCTCGAGGGTGTGATTCCGATCGCTCTCCGGACCGTGCAGCATCGCGACCACCTTGCGCGTGACCTCCCGCCAGGCGTCGGGACCGCCCTGCGGTTGATGTTCGCGGCGAACGAAGCTCTCGAGCCCCCACCGTTGCCAGGTCTCCGGCTCCGCCATCTTGGCCACCGCATCCCGGGTCGACGGGGACGATCGATAGCTCGAGCGAAAGACGATCAGCTTCTCCACCCGTTCGGGATGATGGAGCGCGATCCAGAGCGCGGTGGCTCCCCCCATCGACGAGCCGAGGAGGTGGGCCCGGGGGATCGCGAGGTGATCGAGCAGGCGGAGCACCGCTTCACCCATCGCGCGGATCGCGAAGCGTTCGGCGAAGGGGCTGCTCCCGTGTCCGAGGGCGGTCGGAACGACGAGCCGCAGATCCCGGCCGAGACCGGGCAGGTAGGGATCCCATTCGCGTCGCGTCATCCCGCCGGAGTGAAGCAGCACCAGGGGCGGGTTCGCGGGGTCACCGTGGACCGAGTGATCGAGCACGCTCCTCCTCCTTCGACCGCGGCGACAATCGGGTTAGACTGCGCGGGCCGCGCGAAGCATACGCGGGGTCGAGCGACCGGAGAAGGGTCGTTGGTCGTGGCGTCGCGCGGGAGGATCCATGCCGGAGCTAGCCGAAGTCGAGTTCGAACGTCACCGCTGGTCGGTGGGGCTGGGCCTAGCGGTCAGCCGGGTGGTGCTCGATGAGGCGGCCCAGGTGTTTCGCGACACCGATCCGCGCGCACTGCGACGCTCCCTGCGCGGCGTGACCCTGACCGGATCCGAGGCGCGGGGGAAGCAGATCTGCTTTCGCTTCGGCAGCGATCTCTGGCTCGGGGTGCATCTGGGAATGACCGGCGAGCTGTTCGTCGCTCCGCCAGGGCACGCGCGGCGGAAGCACGAGCATCTCCTGCTCGAGACCGCGGCCGGCTGCCTCGGCTTCCGCGATCCGCGTCGGTTCGGGCGGGTGCGCTTCGCGCGGGGAGCGGAGGAGCCGGACTGGTGGCGCGCGATTCCCCCCGGCATCACCTCGGACGCGTTCACCCGCGCGCGGCTCGCAGAGGGGTGCGCGCGGAGGGCGAGGAGCCCGCTCAAGGCGCTGCTGCTCCGCCAGGATCTCTTTCCCGGGGTCGGCAACTGGATGGCGGACGAGGTGCTCTGGCGCGCAGGACTCCACCCCAGGCGGCGCGCCGGAAGTCTCGATAGCGAGGAGCTGGGGCGGCTATTCCGTGAGCTTCGCTTCGTGGCGCGGGGAGCGCTCCGTTCGGTCGGCGCCTCGGGCGGGGATCCGCCCCGGGGATGGCTCTTCTGGGTGCGGTGGAAGGACGGGGGGATCTGTCCCCGATCCGGCGTGACCCTGGTCCGAGAGACGGTCGGCGGCCGCACCACCTGCTGGTCGCCCGGGGTCCAGCCGGAGCCAGGAGGTCGGCCTCCCCGTACGTTGTGAAAAGATGAACAAGCGCATTGACACTTTGGACCGTGCTTCGCATAATCCGGCCTTCGCGGGATTGAGGGGCTCACTTCGCATCTGAGGACCGTCCCTTTGGTGTCGGTCGCTCTGCAGGGCGGTACATCTGCGCCCGACGGAGCAGGAACGGCGCGGCCGAGTTCGCCGCGTCATCGGGTGCGAGCGAGATCAGGGAGGGTCTTTGTCGTGAAGGAAGACCCGGAGGCGCGGTACCGGTATCACCGACTGGTCGGTTCGCTCGGTTCGATCCCGCTTTTGCTCGGCTGTGGTGCCTTCCTGGGTTGGTGGTTCGGGCAGTGGCTCGATCGCCGCTTCGGCACCGAGCCCTGGATGCAGATGATCTTTCTTGGACTGGGGATCGCAGGTGCGGTCCGCAGCAGCCTCCGACTGTTGAAACAGGCGCAACGGGATCTCGACCGGATGTAACGGGACCGGCTGCCATTGGGACGGCTGGAATGGGAGCGATCGCCGGGAGCGCGATCGAACTGCCAGGACGGCGCTGGGCGAGTCACGGGGGGAGAATGGCGCGCTCTTTTGAGCAACCTGAAGTCAATCCAGAGTTCCAGCAGCGGATCCTGACCGGCTCCGCGCTGGGCAACACCGGCTCCGCGCAGGGCAACACCGGCGGAGAACTCGGACCGGAGTTTTTGGGACGGGTGCGCATGGCGTCGCTCGTCCTGGGTGGTCTGGTCACTGCGGTGATCCTGCTGCGCATGGGCACCTTGGCTGCCGGCGCTTTCGGCGTGGGCCTCGGGCTCTCGATCCTCAATCTATTCCTGCTCGAGTTCGTGGCCCGGCGCGTATTGCGCCCGGAGCCGCTCTGGGGGCCGCCGGTCTACGCGGCCCTGGCGGTCAAGCTGCCGCTCCTGCTCGGCGGTTCCGCCGCAGCCCTCTACTGGTTGCATCTATCGTCGCTCTGGTTCGGACTCGGCTTCGCCAGCGTGCTCGTGGTGACCCTGCTCAAGGTGATCGGCCGCATGGTGACCGCACCGAAGGGGGGCTCGCGATCGGGCGGTTTCATCGAGCCGAAGCTCGCTCCCCGTCGGGTCGCGCGCCCGGGAGTGATGAAGTTCCTCGTCGCGATGCTCATCGCCGGGCCGGTGGTCTACATGCTGGCCAGCGGCGCCTGGATGGCCGGAGATCTTTCGGAACGCGCCGGTCTGTCGGTCAAGCCGACGGTGGCGCTGGCCGAGGAGCCGCACGGAGGGGCGACAGAACACGCTGCTCCGGCGGAAGGGCACACGGCTCCAGCCGAGGGACACACGGCTCCGGCCCAGGCGCATCCGGCGGCCGGTGGAAGCCACGCGGCTCCCGCCGCGAATCATGGAGATGCGGGTCACGGGGAAGGCGGTCACGCCGAAGGGGTGCATGCGCCGGAGTTCCCGAACTGGATCGTGCTGGCGAACTACCTCTTCCCGGACGCGAGCTGGGCGCACTTCCTGCACACCTGGGAAACGCCGCTCTTCAGCCTGCCGGTGGTGCTGTTCCTCTGTATCATCGCGATCATGGCCTCGCGGAATCCGAAGATGGTCCCGGGGCCGCTGCAGAACGTGGTCGAGATCGCGGTCGAGAGCTTCACGAATTTCGTCGAGGGGATGCTCGGCCCGCAGGGCCGCCAGTTCGTCCCGTTCCTCGGCACGCTGTTCTTCTATATCTGGTTCTCGAATCTCGAAGGACTCCTGCCGCTCATGAAGTCGCCCACCTCGGTGCTGAACACCACCGTGGCGCTCGCGGTTTGCGTGTTCTTCTACGTCCAGTACACCGGATTGACCAAGCTGGGGCCGGGCAAGTTCCTGATGCACCTGGCGGGGGATCCGAAGGACGCGATCGGCTGGGCGATGGTGCCGCTGCTCTTGCCGCTCCACATCATCGGCGAGTTCGCCAAGCCGATGTCGCTGTCTCTCCGTCTCTTCGGCAACGTGTTCGGCGAGGACGTGCTCCTGGCCGTGTTCGGCATGCTGATCCTGATCCCGCTCGGATCGTTCCAGTTCGGCCTGCCGCTGCACCTGCCGTTCATCTTCCTGGCTCTGCTTCTGAGTTCGATCCAGGCGCTGGTGTTCACGCTGCTCTCGACTCTCTACTTCTCCCAGATGCTGCCGCACGAGGAGCATGAGGGGGCGCACCACTAAGCACGGTGCGGTAGGGCGAGAGGAGCCGGTTGTTCGCCCGCGGGACTGTTCACCGCGGGGACCTCGGTCGCGAGTGCGATCGGGAGAGGGAGGATCGCCCCGGGCGGTCCGCAACGAGAAAGAGGAGGAAGTCGTCGTGTTGGAGATGAACCTGCTCGGTTTGGGCATCCCGCTAGGCCTCGGTCTTGCCGCCATCGGCTCGGGCATCGGTCTGGGCAACGCGGTGAACGGCGCCATGCAGGCGATGGGGCGTCAGCCGGAGGCCGCGGGCAAGATCCAGACCGCGATGGTGATCGGCGCCGCGTTCATCGAGGCGCTCACCATCTACGCCCTCATCATCGCGTTCCAGGGCCTGGGCAAGCTCTGATCCGACCCCTCGGGGTTGATTTCCCGCCGGCACCGGAGGGAGATCGGAGCCGGTGAGAATCCGGTCGGCCCGTGAGACGGGTCGATACGGTTCGATTCGAGAGCCCTAACCCGGAAGGGGCGACGCGCAAACGACGGCTCGCGCTGCGGGCCGGGCGTGGGTCGATCCCGGAGGAGAGTCGCGGATGAATTTGATCTGGAGTCAGGTAGTCACCCAAATCGTCGGGTTCCTGATCGCGCTCCTGATCCTGAAGAAGTACGCCTGGGGACCGGTCTTGGCCCTGCTCGAGGAGCGCCGGCAGAAGATCCAGGCGGAGTTCGACAAGATCGAGAGCACGCGGCAGGAAGTCGCCTCGCTCAAGGGCGAGGTCGAGACCCAGCTTCGGAACATGGAAGCCCAGGCCCGCACGCGCATCCAGGAAGCGGTGCAGGAGGGGCAGCGGGTGGCGGCCGAGATCACCGAAAAGGCGCGGTCCGAGTCCCGGGAGCTGGTCGAGCGGGCGAAGGACGAGATCGCGCGCGATCGCGACAAGGCCCGCGTCGAACTGCGCAACGAGATGGTGCAGATGGTCGTGATCGCGACCGAGCGCGTCGTTTCCGAGCGGATGGACGAGGCGAAGCACAAGGAGCGGATCGCGTCGTTCATTGATTCGCTTACTTCGGTCAATGCCGGTGCTTCCGGCGACGCTCGCGGAAAGGGCGCCCGATGATTCGGGATCGGGGCGTCGCGCACCGCTACGCCGCGGCGCTGTTCGGCGCGGCACTCTCCCGGAAGGCCTTGAACGAGGTCGACGGGGACATCCGTGGCCTGGCGAAGCTGTACGAGAAGGAGCCTGGGCTGCAGACCTTCCTCGAAGCGCCAAACGTGCTCGACGCCGACAAGGAGAAGTTCATCCGGGCGGTTCTGGGCGGTCGGGTGAGCGAACTGGTTCTGCAGTTCTACCTGCTCATGCTGAAGAAGAAGCGCGTGCAGCATCTGCCGCTGGTCTTCGATCCGTTCGAGCGGCTGGTCGAGCATCATATGGGGATGGAGCGGGCGGAGGTCACGACCGCGATCCCGATGCCCGCGGCCCAGGCGGAGGAGCTGCAGAAGCGGCTCGAGACGCTGACCGGGAAGAAGGTCTCGCTGGTGACGCGGGTCGATCCGAAGATCCTGGGCGGTGCGGTGGTGACGGTCGGGGGAAAGATCCTGGATGGGAGCGTCCGCTACCGGCTCGATCGCCTGCGCGACGAACTGCTGGCCGCGAAGGTCCACTAGGGTCCACCAAACCACGTTTCGAGATGCCATTCCGACGCGCCGCCAGCGGCGCGGAGGATTGCCTTACTGAAGGGGAGCGAAGATGGCGTTCAAGCCGGAAGAGGTCAGCGCGGTGCTCCAAAAGGAGCTCGAGAAGTTCGACACCAAACTCGAGATGGCCTCGGTCGGCTCGGTGCTGCAGGTGGGCGACGGTATCGCCCGCGTCTGGGGCCTCGAGGACGCGATGGTCGGCGAGCTGCTCAAGTTCCCGAACGACGTCACCGGCATGGTGCTCAACCTGGAAGAGGACAACGTCGGCGCCGTGCTTTTCGGCCGTGACGACCTGATCAAGGAGGGCGATCCGGTGCGGCTCACCGGGAAGATCGCCTCGGTGCCGGTCGGTCCGGCCCTGCTCGGCCGCGTGGTCAACCCGCTGGGCGAGCCGGTCGACGGCAAGGGCCCGATCGTGACCAACTACTACTACCCGATCGAGGGCGCGGTCCCGAACGTCGTCCAGCGCCAGCCGGTGAAGGAGCCGGTGCAGACCGGGATCAAGGCGATCGACGGCATGATCCCGATCGGACGCGGGCAGCGCGAGCTGATCATCGGCGACCGCGGCACGGGCAAGACGGCGGTGGCGATCGACGCGATTCTGAATCAGAAGGGGCAGAACCTGATCTGCGTCTACGTCGCGATCGGGCAGAAGGAATCGTCGGTCGCGCGGGTGATCAAGATCCTGGAAGACCACGGTGCGATGGAGTACTCGATCGTGGTGGTCGCGTCGGCCTCGATGGCCGCGCCGCTCCAGTACCTGGCCCCGTACTCCGGCTGCGCCATGGGCGAGTGGTTCCGGGACAACAAGCAGCACGCGCTCTGCGTCTACGACGACCTCTCCAAGCAGGCGGTGGCCTATCGCCAGCTTTCGCTCCTCCTCCGCCGTCCGCCGGGACGCGAGGCGTTCCCGGGCGACGTGTTCTACTGCCACTCGCGCCTGCTCGAGCGCGCGGCCAAGCTCAACAACGAGCTCGGCGCCGGCTCGCTCACCGCGCTCCCGATCATCGAGACGCAGGCGGGCGACGTTTCGGCCTACATCCCGACCAACGTGATCTCGATCACCGACGGGCAGATCTTCCTCGAGACCGACCTCTTCTATCAGGGCGTTCGCCCGGCGATCAACGCCGGTATCTCCGTCTCCCGCGTGGGCGGTAACGCGCAGACCTCGGCCATGAAGAAGGTGGCCGGTAAGCTTCGTCTCGACCTGGCGCAGTTCCGCGAGCTGGCGGCCTTCGCCCAGTTCGCCTCCGACCTCGACAAGTCGACCCAGGCGCAGCTCATCCGCGGGCAGCGCATGGTCGAGCTGCTCAAGCAGGACCAGTACCGACCGCTCTCCCTCGAGGAGATGGTGACCAGCATCTTCGCCGGCGTGAACGGCTACCTCGACGAGCTGCCGAACGACTCGGTCCGCACCTTCGAAGTCGAACTGCACGGGTTCCTCAAGAAGGACTACCCGGACCTGATGCATACCATCGCGGAGCAGAAGAAGCTGGAGAAGGACACCGAGGAGAAGTTGCACAAGGCGATCAAGGCCTGCGTCGACGCCTTCAAGGCGAAGCTCAAGAAGTAGGAGACCGGGGTGGCTACACTCAAACAGATCCGGCGCCGGATCCGCTCGGTCAAGTCGACGCAGCAGATCACGCGCGCGATGGAGATGGTGGCGGCGGCCAAGCTGAAGCGGGCCACCGACCGGGCTCTGGCTTCGCGGCCCTATGCCCGGAAGGCGGCCGAAGTGCTGCGCAGTCTGGCCGGGGCGGCGGGCAGCCTCTCCCACCCGCTGTTCGAAGAACGGCCGGTGGCCCGGAAACTGGTGGTGGTGATCGCGTCGGACAAGGGGCTCTGCGGCTCGTACAACATGACGGTGTTTCGCCGGATGGAAAACGAGTATCCGCGCGCCAACCGGAGCGGTCTGTTGCTCTATCCGGTGGGACGTCGGGCCGACGCCTATTTCGGCAAACGGCCCTGGGAGTTGATCGCCAGCCTGCCCGAGCTGGGGGACCAGACCAACCCGCAGAAGGCGAAGCGGCTGGCGGCGGAGCTGGTGCAGCTCTACCTGGACAAGAAGGTCGATTCGGTCTCGCTGGTGTTCACCCGCTACGTGTCGGTGATCTCACGCCGGGTGGTCGAGGAGCCGTTGCTCCCGATCGTGCCGGACAAGAGCGCGACCGCGGACGGGGACAATGCGGCGAACGAAAACTACATCTTCGAGCCGTCGCCCGAGGCGATCTTCGAGACCCTGTTGCCGCGCTACATCGAGAACCGCGTGCTGCAGGCGATGAGCGAGTCGCTGGCGAGCGAGCATGCCGCGCGGATGGTCTCGATGGGCGCCGCGAGCAAGAACGCGAAGGAAGTGATCGAGCGGCTGACCCTGGAGGGGAACAAGCTCCGTCAGGCCGCGATCACGCGCGAGATTTCGGAGATCGTAGGCGGCGTCGAGGCGCTGAAGTAGAAACAGGAGGACCGAGAGGCATGGCGACGGAAGCGAACTACGGCAAGATCCTGCAGGTGATCGGCCCGACGGTCGACGTGGAGTTTCCCTCCGATCGACTTCCCGCGATCCTGAACGCGATCACGATCGAGGACAGCGCACGCAAGGTCGATCTCACGGTCGAGGCGGCCCTGCACATCGGCGACAACGTCGTGCGGTGCGTCGCGATGTCGACCACTGACGGGCTGGTGCGGGGGATGAAGGCGCTCGATACCGGCGCGCCGATCTCGGTTCCGGTCGGAGATCAGGTGTTGGGGCGCGTGATCAACGTGCTCGGCAACACGATCGACGGCAAGGGGCCGGTGAAGAACCCGGGCCTCCGGTCGGCCATCCACCGTCCGGCCCCCAGCCTCGAGGACCAGGAAACCAAGCCGAGCGTGCTCGAGACCGGCATCAAGGTCGTCGACCTCCTCGCCCCCTACGCCAAGGGAGGCAAGATCGGACTGTTCGGCGGCGCCGGCGTGGGCAAGACGGTCATCATCCAGGAACTGATCCACGCCATTGCGACCGCCCACGGTGGTTACTCGGTTTTCGCCGGCGTGGGGGAGCGCACTCGCGAGGGGAACGACCTCTTCCTCGAAATGAGCGAGTCGGGGGTCATCGACAAGACGGCGCTCATCTTCGGCCAGATGAATGAGCCCCCGGGAGCGCGTCTGCGGGTCGGCCTGACCGGCGTGACCGTGGCGGAGTACTTCCGTGATGAGCAGGGTCAGGACGTGCTGCTGTTCGTGGACAACATCTTCCGTTTCACTCAGGCCGGATCCGAGGTGTCGGCGCTCCTCGGTCGTATGCCGAGCGCGGTGGGATACCAGCCGACGTTGGCCACCGAGATGGGCGCGTTGCAGGAGCGGATCTGCTCCACCAAGAAGGGATCGATCACCTCGGTACAGGCGATCTACGTTCCCGCCGACGACCTGACCGACCCGGCGCCGGCCACGGCCTTCAGCCACCTCGACGCCACCACCGTGCTCTCGCGGCAGATCGCCGAGCTCGGGATCTACCCCGAGGTGGACCCGCTCGACTCGACCTCGCGCATGCTCGATCCGAACATCGTGGGACAGGACCACTACGACGTGGCCCGCGCGGTGCAGCGCGTCCTCCAGCGCTACAAGGACCTGACCGACATCATCGCCATCCTCGGGATGGACGAGTTGTCGGACGAGGACAAGCTGATCGTGCAGCGCGCGCGCAAGATCCAGAAGTTCCTCTCCCAGCCGTTCTTCGTCGCCGAGGCGTTCACCAACCGTCCGGGACGGCGGGTGAAGCTGGCCGAGACGATCGAAGGATTCCGCCAGATCGTCGAGGGGAAGCATGACGAGGTGCCGGAGGCGGCCTTCTACATGTGCGGCGGCATCGAAGAGGCGCTCGAGAACGCTGAGAAGCTGAAGTAGGCGGTGGGCGATGGCGGAGACGTTTCATCTTTCGGTGCTCACCCCGACGGCCAGCCTCCTCGATGAGGAGGTGGAGTCGGCGATCTTTCCGGGGAGCGAGGGCTATCTGGGAGTGCTGGCCCACCACGCGCCGCTTCTGACCGCGCTCATCCCGGGGAAGATCACGGTGCGTCGCCCGGACGGTACGACCAGCCTGTATGCCGTTTCGGGCGGGTTCCTCGAGGTCTCGGGCAATCGCGCCAACGTGCTGGCCGACGCCCTCGAGGAGGCCGGTTCGATCGACGCGGCGCGGGCCGCGCGGGCGCTCGAGCGGGCCAGAACCCGGATGAAGGAGCACGGCAAGTGGGATACCACCCGGAACGAGGCGGCGCTCCGACGGGCGCAGAATCGACTCGGAGTGGTGCACGACGCGAAATCGTGACCCGCTTCTGCGGCTGAGCAAGCCGGAAACCGGTCCTGGATCGGCACGGAATTCACGGGCGCTTCGGCGCCCGTGGTCGTTTTTGGGCGCGGGCGCGACCCCTCGGGATCAGGGCCCTCGGGATCAGGGCCTTCGGGATCAGGGCCTTCGGGATCAGGCGGCGTCGTCGAGCTGGTCACCGGCGCGCGGACGGTCGTCCGAGGTGGGATCCTCGTCGACCTCGGCCGGCGCCGCGGTCAGGGGAAGCGAGAAGCGAAAGGCCGCTCCTCCTCCATCGACGTTCTCGCACCAGATCCGGCCGCCGTGGGCCTGCACGATCTCCCGCGCGATGGCTAGCCCGAGGCCGGTGCCCCCGGCGCCCGATTTGGTCTTGCTCGACTGGGTGAACTTGTCGAAGACCAGGCGGAGCTCCTCCTCCGGCACGCCGGGACCATAGTCCCGCACCGAGACCACGACCAGATCTCCCAGCGGCTCGAGCGACAGCTCGATCGCCGCCCCCTCGGGCGAGAACTTGATCGCGTTCGAGAGCAGGTTCCGCGTGACCTGGCCGACCCGGCTGGGGTCGACGTGGGCGAAGCAGGCCTCGTCTTCCGGCCCCATCTCCAGCGAGACGCGCCGCTCGCGCGCCCACGGTTCCAGTTCCAGCCGGATGCCGTTGACCACCTCGAAGATCGACACCGTGCTGCGCTCGAAGTTCATCCGCCCCGCCTCCAGCTTGGCCAGATCGAGCAGGTCGTTGAGCAGCCGGAGCAGACCCGATCCGCAGTCCATGATGTTCTGAAAATACTCGCGGAGTTCGTCCCGCTCCGCCTCGGCGTACTCCCTAAGTCCGAAGCGGGCGTAGCTCAGGATGCCGTGCATGGGGGTGCGGAGCTCATGGGAGGTATTGGCCAGGAACTCCGACTTCGCCCGTGCGCTGCTCTCCGCGCTGTCGCGCGCCTGGCGAATCTCCTCCATCGCCTCCTCCAGGCCGCGGCGCGCCCGCAGTGAGGCGGCCCGTAGCTGATAGATGCCGAGAGAGAGGACGACGGAGATCAGCGCCGCGACGAAGAGCCCGAAGACCAGGGCGATGCGCATGCCGGCGAGGTGCTGCTGGTAGGTCTCGGCCGTGTAGTCGACCCCGAGAACGCCGTAGAGATTCCCTTGCGCGTCGCGCAGGGGGGCGTAGGCGCTGAGGAAGGTTCCCCACTGGTCCTGGTACGGCTCCTCCTCCGCCTGCGCGGCGCCGCTCCGCAGGGCGGCCATCAGCGCCGGGCTGGCATCGTCATAGCGATCGAGCAGGTGCGACTTCTCGTCGATGCCGTCGCCGTCGGTGTCGCCCGGCGGGGTCGGGTCGAGGACGAAGTAGACCGCGTCATCGCGGAGGATGCAGGTGTAGACGAACTTGATCTCGGGGCTGACCTCGAGGAACGCCGCCAGCGGCTGCAGCGCCTGGTTGTAGGCCTCCGATCCTTCCAGCGCGGCATCGTCGTCGAGCGCCTGGTGAACTTCGGCGTCGACCAGCACCGAGGCGGAGCGTGCGATCCCGGTGAGCCCTTCCCGCAGCTCGTCCTTCACCGCCTCGAGCGAGCGGACGTAGAGCATGCCGGAGCAAACGCCGATCGCGAGGGAACTGACCAGCCCGACCGCCACGGCCTCGGTGGCGGCCTCATTCCGCGCGATGATCGACCGCCAGCGTTCGATCAGGGAGGCGAATGTCCGGCGCAGCGGCATCGTGGCCTCCTAGGCCGCCCGCGCGTGGTCGCGGCCGTCGGGCTCCGGGTCGAGCAGCAGTTCAACCACCTGCACCTCGCCGCCGGGGCTCTGCAGCGGCCCGGTCCAGACCCGGGCGGAGAGCGGGCTGCCGCTGGGATCGGAGTAGAGCTCTTCGCGCACCATCGAGCGGCGGCGGACCACGACGTCTTGCCAGTCCCGCGCTCGGCGCGCCTCAGACCCGGTAGTCTCCTCAGCGGCGGCGGGTGGTCGCCGTTGATCGAGCTCCTGCGCCGCTGGGTTGGCGTAGAGGACGCGACCGGTCCAATCGCGCACCCAGACCGGGCGGGGGAGTTCGGCCAGGATCGTGGCCAGGAAGTCACGCTCGGCGCCGAGCCGGACCTCGGCTGCACGCCGATCAGTCAGATCGATCGCGCAGATGGCGAGCTTCGGCTCGGCGCCGGTCGCCACGCGCGCCCGGGCCATCCACGCCCAGCGCTCGCCGGAGGTTTCCTCCCGCACCAGCGGACCATCCGAATGGAACGCCTCGCGGTCCAGCTCCAGGTGGCGGCAGGCGACGCCCATCTCGAGCAAGTCGTCCTCCGACCGGCCGACGGCCAGGCTACGATCGATGCCGAGCCGGCTTTCCGCCGGGAGGTTGAGGTAGAGCAGCCGACCCTGCTCGTCCTTGACCATCAGTTCCACCGGGAGCGCGTCCAGGCACCGTTTCAGGCCGTCCGGGGTCAAGCGCAGTTCGTCCGCCCCGTGACGCTCGATCAGATAGGTGGCCGCGCGCGCCACCCCGGCATGATCCCGGTTTCGAAGCGCCCAGGTCTTCAGGTCATCGGCCCGCCCGATGCGGAGCAGGTCTTCCAGTTCAGTCAGAGGGCGGTCGACCCACCACCACATCAGCGCGGCCGAGACCGCAAGCAGCGGTCCGAGGAGAAGCAAGAGTCCCAGGCGCGTCCGGCGTTGGGTTTCGTTCAGGGCGACTGCGAACGGCACCACACGGATCATCCGGAGATCAGCCAGCGCCTGGCCGTCCGGCCCGGGCAAGGGGTGGCGAATCTGAATCCGATCCTTCCGGGTTCCCTCGCTGACGTCTCGAGAACGAGAGTCGGTCGGCACGAGGAGGACCTGGGCTGCGGCGGCGGTTCCGAGTTCACTCAGGATCGTCTCGTCCCAGCGGCGTGCGACGAGAAACCAGCCGACCGGATCTGTGCCGCGCTCCGTGGCCTGGAACTCGATCGGCGCGCAGCGAATCTCGAGCAGGCCGCGCGCATCCCGGGTGAAGCAGTGGAAGAACAGGTCCTGCGCAGTGAGGGCCTCGAGACGGGCGGCGTCGAGAGGCGGCACGGCGAGCCCGGCCTCTCCGTCGGCGAACTCCGCGCGGATGAGCTGGAACCGGCGGTCGAGCACCCAGTGGGCGCTGGCCTGAAACGTCCCCAGGGTGCCCTCGAGGTTGACCGTGGCCCACTGCGGATCCTTTGTCAGGACGTAGTTTGCGGTCTCGTCCCAGTGGGAGTAGTCGGCGGCGTAGGCGGCCAGCATCCGCCCGCTCGTTTCGATGCTCTGCTCGAGCTGGCGCCCGGCCGTCTCCTCGATCTCGCGCAGGAACCCGTCGCGCAGCGCCTCCCGCTCGCCCTGCAGGGCGCCCCAGACCCCGATCACAATTCCCGTGACCGTGAGGAGCAGCAGCGGTACGCGAAAGCGCGAGATGCGGGTCATCGGTTGAAGACGGCCCGCCTACGCCGCCGCGCTCTGGATCGCCGGCGGCTGGGCCGGAAGATCGATCTGGAAGCAGGCGCCCTGACCCGGCTCGCTGCGCGCAATCATCGATCCACGGTGGCGGAGGACGATCAGGCGCGCCGCGGCCAGTGACAGGCCGTGGCCGGTGGAGTGGTGCTGGAGATTGGCCACCGCGAACTCCTGGAAGATCCGCGGCAAGATCTCGGCGTCGATTCCCGGGCCGTGATCCTGAACGGTCAGCCGGACCACCTGGTCGTCGGCCGAGAGTTTGATCTCGATCGTCTTCCCATCCGCGCCGAAGCGGATCGCGTTGTCGAGCAGGGCGGAGACGACCAGCTTCAGTTTCTCCGCGTCACCCCAGGCGATGGCCGTCTCGGGGCAGTCGAGGGCCAGGGTCAGTCCGTGGTTTGCGGCGGTCGGAGCCATGGTGGCGACCTGACTGCGGAGCCACGCGGCCAGATCGAGTTCCGCCATGTCGAACTTGCAGGTGTTGGTCCGGAGTGAGTTGAGGAACGAGACCCGCTCGACCAGGCGGTGGAGCCGCTTCGCTCCGTCGTGCACCATCTGGAGCAGTTCCTTGTGGTCCTGGGTGAGCGACGGGTCGCCGAGCAGCATCTCGGTCGGGGCGATCATGAAGGTCAAGGGGGTGCGCGTCTCGTGGTTGAGCAGGGCGAGAAGCTCGGACTTGAGCCGGTCGACCTCCTCGACCGATTTGAGCCGCAGGTAGACGCGGATCTTGGCCAGCAATTCATCTTCATCGAACGGCTTGGTGACGTAGTCGTCCGCGCCCGCCTCGTACCCTTCGAGCCGCTCCGAGAGCATCGCCTTGGCCGAGACCATGATCACCTTGGTCTGGCGGAGATCCGGGCGAGCCCGCAGCCGACGGCAGGTTTCGTAGCCGTCGATCCCCGGCATCATGATATCGAGCAGGATGAGGTCGGGGGCAAAGGCCGAAACGGTGGAGAGCGCCTCCTCGCCGGAAGCCGCGGTGGCCACGTTGTAGGTCCGGCCGAGGATCTTCTTCAGGATCGCGACATTCCGTGGGTTGTCATCGACCACGAGAATCCGGGCGCCGTTCTCTGACTGCATGTCGACCGTCCTCCGTTTGCGGCGTGCAAGACGGAGTCCCGACCCACGAGGTCGGGACTCGTACTCCGGAGTTATCGGTGGGGAAGCTGCGCTTATGGAGGAATCGAGCGCAATCCCACCTGGTTTGCGGGCGGGGCTAGGTCGACGGGAGGAGGGCGAGGATCTCGGTCGCGTGCTCCTTGACCTTGACCTGTTCAAAGGCGTGGACGATGCGGCCATCCGGGCCGATCAGGTAGGTGATCCGTCGCGGCCACTCCTCATCCGCGCGGGCGCACGCGCCGTAGGCCAGCCCGATGGAGCGGCTGACGTCGCAGAGCAGGGGATAGGGGAACTGAAACTTGGTCGCAAACGCGGCGTTCTCCTCCGGGGAGTCGAAACTCACCCCGAGAATGACCGCGTTCCGCCGACGGTACTCATCCGAGAGGTCGCGGAACCCGCAACCCTCGATGGTTCAGCCGGGGGTGTCAGCTTTCGGGTAGAACCAGAGGACGACGTACGATCCCCGCAGGTCCGACAGGGCCAGGGGCTCGTTGGTGTGGGTCAGGGTTGCGAAATCGGGCGCGACCGAACCTGGGGCCAGCATCGAGTGCCTCCTTGCGCCGAGGATGCGCGTCCACAGGGTGCGCAGGATGCGCAGCGGGCGCGGTGGGTGGTGGGTGTCGTGGGTCATCGTTCCGGCGCACGCTAGCCGGTCGCCGCGGAGCGCGCAAGGGGCGCGCGGCGAGACGAGGGACGGAGTCGATCTCTGGCTCCCGGGATCAGGCCGCGCCGGCCTTCTCCTTTGCGGCCCGCAGCTGGGTCACCGCCGCCTGCTGATTGGTCTCGACCGAGAAGACCCGGTTGAGCCCGGTCAGGCGGAAGAGCTCCTCGATGCGCGGGTGGACGCCGAACAGACGGAGTTCGCCCCGACCGCGGAGCGCTTTGAGGGCGGCGACCACCGCTCCGAGGCCGGAGCTGTCCATGAACTCGACCTCGCTCAGGTCGAGTGCAACCCACCGCGAGCTTTCGAGCTCCGGGAGGAGCGCCTGGCGAAACGCCTCGGCCCGATCCGCTCCCAGCTCCGGCCCCTCGGGGCGAAGCACCAGGATCCCGTCCAGCTCCGTGCTGCCGATGTTCATCTCGTCTCCTTCGTGCCTGCGATGCGCGGCCTTCGTCCCTCTGACGGCCCCAAGGCGAGCTTCGGCCGACGGGACCGGCTTCTTGATCGCGGAGATCACGGTCCTGTCGGCCGCGCGATCGGTCCGGAACCGGTTCGTCTACTTGAGATCACGCCCCGCGCGACCGAAACAACGGGAGGAACCGGCGCGTCTGTCGGCGCGGCGTTGCCTTCCACGTCCGGGCCACAACCAGGAGAATGCTCTCGATGAAGCCGGCGGAACATCTTCGGCTGTTGGTGCAGAACCGACCGGATCTGCTCGCCGCCCTCGACCAGCAACTGCGGAGCGCGGGCACCGGCGCCTGCCTGGTCGACCCCGACGGAGAGACGATCTGGGCGAGCGGTACGTCGGAACCGGCCGGTCAGGACCTGCTGCGCCACCTGGTCGAGCCCTACGGGGAGATGCGGATCTGGGGTGAGCAGGCTTCGGAGGAGTGGGCCGGCATCGCGGCCAGCCTGCTCACCGCCTGTGCCGAGAGCGAAGCCGAGCTGAATCAACTGGTCGACGACCATATCTCGACCACCAATCAGTTGATGGCGCTCTACAACATCGTCTACGGCACCCACGGCACCTGGGACCTGGCGCAGAAGCTCGATGTCATCGTGCGCGAGGCGGGGAAGCAGTCGAACTCGGAGTTCGCCGTGCTCGGACGGGTGGAGGATCCGGGGTCGCCTCTCCACCTCTATGCCCGGAGGGGAGCCGCCGACGCGACCGCCGCGCGCAGCCTGCTCGAGTCGGTCTCTCGGGAGAAGAACGCCCACATCGGGATCGCGCCCGAGTCGTTCGTGGCCGCGCCGATCCTGCTCCACGGAGAGGTTTACGGCTGGCTCGCGGTGACCGACCGCGAGGAAGGGTACCTGGGGCGCGACCTGAAGCTGGTCCAGGCGCTGGCCGACCTGGCAGCGGGATTTCTGCTCACCGCTCGTTTGCAAGAGAAGGTAGTCGAGACCTTCAAGATCGGACGTGAACTGGAACTCGCGTCGGAGATCCAGGAACTCCTGATTCCGCGAGAGCTGCCGACCGTTCCCGGCATCGAGATCTGCGCCATCTGTCATCCCGCCTCCCAGGTCGGGGGCGACTTCTATGCCATTCAGACCCTGCCCGACGGAGACCTGGTGTTTGCGGTGGGGGATGTCACCGGCAAGGGGGTTCCGGCGGCGATGCTGATGGCGATGACCCGCACCGCGTTCCACTCCATCGTGCCGATCGAGGAGAGCCCGGGGAAGATCCTGGCCCATCTCAACGAAGTGCTCTGCGCCGATCTGGAACGGGTGGGGAAGTTCGTCACCCTGGTCGTCGGTCGGTACTCGTCCTGGAGCCGGAACGTGATCCTGGCCAACGCGGGTCACTCGCCGGTGCTCTCGATTTCCGGTCACGGCGCCGTCCCCGCCATGCTCGAGCCGCTGCTCCCGCCGATCGGGGTTCTGCCCACCATCGCGCCGGAGGAGATCTCGGTCACCCTCCGGGCCGACTCGGTCCTGGTGATCACCAGCGATGGAGTGACCGAGGCGCGGAACCCCAAAGGGGAGTTCTTCGGGCTCGATCGCCTGGTCGGCGTGTTCGCGGCGGGGACGCGGGCCACCGCGGCGGAGCTGGCCCACCGCCTGCTCGCCGATCTGCACGACTTCTCGAATGGAGCGAAGCAGAGCGACGATCAGACCCTGCTCATCCTCAAGGGAACGAGGTAGCGCCGTGGCGTGGGAACACGAGGGCGTGGAGCGGATGGAACTCCACTTCGCCAATCACTTCGACAGCCTGCCCCAGCTCGGAGCGGCAATGATGTCGGCCGCACAGCAGTTCTTCGGTTCGATCGGCGAGGCGAAGGAGCTGCACGACCTGCGCCTGGCGGTCCAGGAAGCGGCAACCAATCTGATCGAACACGGCGCGATCGTCGACGACGACTTCGTGGTTCGATTCGAACGGTGGGGGGACGAGTTCTGGGTCCACTTCGTCTGCCGCGGGCGGCCGTTCGATCCGACCAGCGTGCGTCCGAGTCTGCCGGATCCCCTCGAGCTGGCCGAGGGAGGCTACGGGCTGTTCCTCCTCCACACCCTGACCGATGGTGTGCTCTATCAGACCGAGGGGGAGTGGAACACGCTCAGTCTCCGCAAGCGGGTTCCCGGCCTGAGGGAGGCGGCATGAAGCCGCGCGTCCTGGTGATCGACGACGACGCGGTTCTGCGCCGTCTGATGACGAAACTCCTCGGGGCTGGGGGATACGAACCGCTCACCGCCTCCGGCGGTGAGGAGGGGCTCAAGCTGCTCGTGCCCGGAAGCCTCCCGGACGCCATCGTGCTCGACCTCTCGATGCCGGGCATGTCGGGATTCGAGGTGCTCCAGCGGCTGCGCGGCGATGCGGCGACCGCCCAGTTGCCGGTGCTGGTGCTCACCGGGCAGGCCGGTTCCGCCGACCACGACCGATCTCTGGAGCTCGGGGCAGACCTCTTCATGACCAAACCGTTCAGCTCCTTCGAGCTGCTCGACACCATCCGGGTGCTGCTCGGCTCCTCGCGCCGGGCAGCCTGACAGGGGGCGGAATGGCGCGGCCTGAACTGCAGGGGAACACCCCGGCCCTCGATCTCAAGCGCGTGCTGCCGGATCCGGAGGCGGTGAAGCTGGTCCCGCGCGCCGCTGCGGTGCGCTACACCGTCGCTCCGTTGGCCCTCGAAGGTGACGCGCTGAGGGTTGCCCTCCGCGATGTGCACGACATCGACGCGCTCGACTATCTCGAGATGCTGACCCAGAGGCGGGTCATTGCGGTCGCGGCGCCAGAGCCGGAGCTGAGGGAGTTCATCCAGCGGGTCTACACCGGCGCAGGCGGCGGCGGGGAGCTGGACACCGTGGTGGCGGAGGCAAGCCGCCTGGCCCAGGAGAAGAGCGACGGCTCCGAGCTTCCGATCATTCGTCTGGTCGACCTGCTGCTGGCCGAAGCGCTGCGTCAGCGCGCGACCGATCTCCACGTCCAGCCGGAACACTCGGGGCTGGTGCTGCGCTTCCGGGTGGATGGTCTGCTCCGCCTCGTGCTTACCCTTCCAAAGGAGCTGCAGCTTCCGATCGCCACCCGTCTGAAGGTGATGGCTGATCTCGATATCTCGGAGCGACGGCTGCCGCAGGATGGGAAGATCGATCTCTCGGTGGGGGAGCGCCGCATCGACCTGCGCGTCTCCACCCTGCCGACGGTGCACGGCGAGAACATCGTACTGCGCCTGCTCGATCACGCCCGGGTTCTGCACGGGTTTCCCGACCTGGGTTTCCACGCGGAGGACATCGAGCGCCTGGTGGCGATGAGCGCGCGGCCGCACGGGATCTTTCTGGTCACCGGCCCGACCGGGTCGGGCAAGACGACGACGCTCTACGCGGCGCTGCAGTGTGTCGACACGGCGGAGCGCAACGTGCTCACCCTGGAAGACCCGGTCGAGTACCGACTGCCCGGGATCCGCCAATCGCACATTCAGGAGAAGACCGGGTTTACCTTCGCCACCGGCCTGCGCGCGGCGCTGCGTCAGGACCCGGACGTGATCCTGGTGGGCGAGATCCGCGACCTCGAGACGGCGGAAATTGCGGTGCGTGCGGCACTGACCGGTCACCTGGTGCTCTCCACCCTGCACACCATGAGTGCGCCGGGCACCATTGCTCGTCTGCGGGAGATGGGGATCGCGGACTATCTGCTCGCCTCCACCTTGAGCGGCATCCTGGCCCAGCGACTGGTGCGCCGGCTCTGCGACTGCGCCACCGACCGGTCAGCCACCACCGCCGAGCGCGCCTATCTGGGGTGCCGGACGGAGAGCTGATCCTGCGACGGGGAGCGGGTTGTGTGGCCGGCGGCAACACCGGCTATCGCGGTCGCTTCGCCCTGTATGAGTTTCTCGAGCTGACCCCGGAACTGGCCCGGGCGGTCGGATCCGGCGCGGACGGCGCCTCGATCGAAGCGATGGCGCGCTCGAGTGGTTACCGGTCACTGCGCGAGCACGGAGTGCAGCGGGTGCGGCAGGGGTGGACCACGGTCGAAGAGCTGGCGCGGATCGTGAGCTAGACCATGGCGACCCTGGTCTACCGCGCGCGCGACGACGCCGGCCGCCTGCGCCGCGGGGAGGCTTCCGCGGAGTCGTTGCCCGATCTCCGCGCTCAACTTCGGGAGCAAGGGCTCTGGCTCATCGAGGCCCGCAACCGAACGCTGAAAGCCGGGGGACATGGTCAGATCTCCCGTCAGGAGTTGATCCTCTTCACCTTTCACCTCCAGACGATCGTCTCGGGCGGGATCCCGCTGCTCACCGGGTTGAATGACTTGGCGCAGGAGACCCGCTCGCGCGGCTTCCGTAACGTGGTGACCGAGGTCTGCAACCAGATCGAAGGAGGAGCGACCCTCTCCCAGGCCCTGGCCCGCTTCCCCAAGGTGTTCCCCTCCTCCTACGTGCACATGATCGAGGGGGGAGAGACGAGCGGCAGCCTCGATCGCACGCTCGGTCGCCTGGTTTCGCTGCTCGAGTGGCGCGAGGAGCTGCGGGCCCAGGTGAAGCAGCTCTTGACCTACCCGGCGATCGTGGTGCTCTTCATGCTCGGGCTGGTCGGAATCATGCTCGGGTTCGTGCTCCCGCGCTTCCGCGGGATCCTCGACTCACTGCAGGTCGAACTTCCCTGGTCGACGCTGTTTCTCCTCCATGCGAGTGACTTCCTGCGCCAGCGTTGGCCGATCGTCCTGATCGGGCTGGCCGCGGGGTTGATCATCGCGACCAGCCTCTACCGGACACCACGCACGCGCCTCCTCCTCGACGCCCTTGGCCTCCGGATCCCGGTGATCGGCGCGCTGCAGCGCTCGCTGGCCGCAAGTCAGATCGCGCACTTCCTCGGTGCGTTCATCGAGACCGGAGTGCCGATCGGAACTGCACTCGATCTGATGGTCGGGATCGTGGACAACCGGCATGTGGCGGCGCGGATCGAGCGGGTGCGGGCGCGGGTGCTGGGGGGGGAGACGCTGACCGGGGCGTTTCGCCAGGCGGGGATCCTTCCGTCGCTCGTACTCCGGATGGTTGCGATGGGAGAGGAAAGCGGAACCCTGCCGGAGGCCCTGGGCAAGGCGGCGCAGTACTACGACCGGGAGATCCCGCGACGGGTGAAGCAGCTCTTCGACCTGGTGGCCCCCTGTCTGACCGTGGTGCTGGGGGTCGGGCTCCTCTTCACCATCCTTTCCATCATGCTTCCGATCTACAAGATGTACTCCGCCATCAGTGGGGGGCAATGAGATGCGTCGTCAGGGCTTCACCATGATCGAGATCGTGGTTGCGGTGGCGGTGGTGCTGATTCTGGCCAGCGTGGCCATGCCGGTCACGACCCGCACGCTGCGCAAGGGGGCGATCTCTGCAACCAAGAGCGAGCTCGCGGCGGTGGGGAAGGCACTTCTTGCCTATGCCGGCGACTACCGCCTGACCGCTTCCGACGTCAAGTGGGGGCGCTTTCCTGCCGAACAGACAGGATTGGGAGGGGCCTCAACCGTGTTGGGGTCCGATCTGGAGTCGGATCTTGCCGGCCAGGGATGGAATCCGGTGCTCCGCCAGGGATGGAACGGCCCGTATCTGACGGCGCAACCCGAGAGGTGCGACGCCGACGGCGACGGAACAGTGGATGTCGTGCGTTCCTACCAGGTGGACGCGTGGGGGCGGTTCTACCGCTACCGCAACCGAACCCCGGGCGGCGGCTTCGTCACCAGCATGAGTGATACGCGGGTCGTGACCGTCGAGAGTGGCGGGCCGGACCGCAATCTCGCCACCGCGGGGGACAACGTCGTCTATGAGGTCTACACCGGACGGGCATACTAGCCGGCGGCGCTCCGGCGCGCCGGGATTCAGCCTGATCGAGATGATCGTGGTGATCGCGGTGATGGCGATCGTCGCCTCGATCGCCATTCCGATGGTCGACATGGGACTCTCGCGCGAGCGTTCGGCGGCCACGATGGCCGAGATGAACGGACTGCGGGACGCGCTGCTCGCCTATCACGAGGATCACCTCGCCTTTCCGGATTCTCTCTCCACGCTGGTGGGCGGCGGGTACATTGCGGCCCGCTTCCAGGACAGCGACGTCTGGACCGACGCCTGGGGCGGTGACTACGAATATGCCCCCAGCGGCGTCACCGCGAGTCTGCGTAGTCTGGCCGCCGATCGCACCGATGCCGACCCGAATCTCGATCTCACCGTCTCGGGCACGCCCACGCTGCGGCTGCGTACCGTGGCCGACCTGGAGACCATCCATCGCGCTCTGGCCGGCTATGAATCGCGCCGCCTCGCGGAGACGCTCCCCCCGCTTCCCGCGCTGTGGTGGGATGCGGCCAACCCGGGGAACTCCGCCATGGGGCTTCTG
The DNA here is from genome assembly GCA_016712505.1 of Candidatus Eiseniibacteriota bacterium. Lineage (GTDB taxonomy): Bacteria > Eisenbacteria > RBG-16-71-46 > CAIMUX01 > CAIMUX01 > JADJQY01. The sequence goes on from JADJQY010000002.1 coordinate 113,846, forward strand.
ATCACCTACGGACAACTGGAGAACTCGACCCGCTTCGCGACCGACGCGTGGGGGGATGCCTATGCGTACACCGGAACTCCCGGTGATCGCGTGACCAGCAGCAACGTACCGACCCCGGGCGGCAGCTAGGCCGCGCGCGGCGTAGCCGAAGGAATCGGCGAACCATGACCACCACGACCGGACTCGAAATCACGACGGACGCACTGAAGTACGTCACCGTCGGCCGTCGCGGGCGACGCCGGGAGATCCTCGCCTGGGGGCGGATCCCGGTCGAGACCGAGGCGGAACTCGGCACCGCCCTCGAACAGCTGGCGCGCAATGCCGATCTCTCGACCCACGCCCTCAAGGTCGCGATCGGCACGCAGTCGACCCACCTGCGGGTGCATGCCTTTCCTGCCATGCCGGCGAACGAGCTTGGCGCGGTGGTGGAAGGGGAGATTGCCCGCGAGCTGGAACTGCTGAGCGGCGAGATGGCGAGCGGCTGGCAGCTGCTGCAACGGCAGAAGGGGAAGGGGCGCACATCGGTCCTCGTCTCCCTCACGCCGAAGCAGGGGATCGACCGCGTGCGTGGGACCTTCTTGCAGCACGGACTGGTTCCGGACCTCCTGACCACCTCGAGCCTGGCCCTCTTCGGTCACGTGCGGCGTCGCTCCGACCTCGGGGCGCCGGGCGGTTGCTTTGGCGTGCTCCACATCGGACTCGAACGAATGGTGCTGGCCCTGGTCGAGGGGGAGACGTTCCGCTTGCTGCGCGACCTGGGGGTTGGGATCGACGCCTCGCTGCTGGGTGGCCCCGGCGGCGGGGACGAGGCGGAGTTCGACCTGGACAATCTCGATTCGCTGAGCCGGGGCCTCGACGCGATGAACCTGATCGCCCGTCAGATCAAGCGGACCCTGGAGTACGACGCGAGACAGAACCCCACCCCTCCGGTCTCGCGGCTCTTTCTCGCCGGCGAGGCCGCGAGCGCGGAGGCGATGGCCCCGCTCCTGGCGAACGAGTTGCAGATCCCGGTGGCCCTGCTCGATCCGCTGGCCGGGGCCGACTTTGGTCTGGTCGATCTGCGCTTCGTGCGCGAGGCGCCTTCCTACGCCCTCCCCTTGGCCCTGGCGCGCGCCACCGACCCGAGCGAGATCCTGAATCTGGGGCCGGCCCGCAGGGTCGACCCGGTGGCCCGGTGGACCGGTGCTGCGATCACCGCCGCTGCCCTGGTCACCGCCCTTTCGGTCGCCGCGGTTCCGATCGACGCGCGGCTCGAGCAACTCCGGGCGCAACGCGACGCCCTCCAGGAGAATCGTGCTGCCCTGCCGCACGAGGAGCAGGACGCCGGGGTCTCGTTTCAGGCCGCGGCCCGGCGGAATCAGGTGCCGCTCGAGCCGCTCCTCTGGCTGGGCGATGCGCTGCCGGTCGAGGCGCGGGTACAGAGCATCTCCGTTGATCGGTCCCTCTCTGGCTGGGAGGTCGCATGGGAGGGGACGGTCCGCTCCCACGACCCCGATCGTCGATTGGCGGCATGGGCGGAGTTCCAGACCAAGCTCGAAGCGGACGCCCGGGTGAGTGGGGTCGAACTGGTACCACTGGAGGGGGAGAGCGGAAGTCGCCGCGACCTCCCGCTCGATGGGACACTCCACCTGGAGGCGAGGCCATGAGCGCGCACGGTGCACCGAGCGGCGGCCCGCGGATCTCGCGACGAATCTTCGGACTGGGACTGCTCTTCGTTCTCGGACTGGGGGTCCAGTCGATGCGGGTGTTCTCCGCCTGGCACGAGTCGCGCGGACTCGAGGGGGAGATCGGTCAACTCGCGGAAACGATGACCGCCGAGGGGGCGCGAGCGCAGGCGCGCGGCGGTGCCTTGCCGCCGCTCGAGGCGGATGTCCCGACCGGGCGCCTGCCTGGTCCCGTGCTGCTGGCCGCGGTCGAACTGCTCAACCAGGCGGAGATCTACGACTACCGCTACCGTTTCCTCTCCGCGCCGGACACCGCACGGGTGCCGGACGGAAGTGAGAGCTCGGGATCTGACGGCGGGTACGCGATCCCTCCGGCCGAACTTGCGGGGGGGGGTGACGGAAGCGGCTTCGAGCCGGAGCCGGACATCGAGCTGAGTAACGCCACGGGGGAGGACTGGCCTCTTCCGACCCTGCCGACGGAGGCGATCCCCGCGCCGCCGGAGTGGAAGGAGTGGGCACTCGAGCTCGAGTTCGCCGCGGCCTATCCTCGGGCCCTGCACTTCCTGCACCTGCTTCGGTCCGATGACCGTCTCTGGACCGTACCGACGCTGCAGGCCACGCGAGAGTCGGGAATGGTGACCGTCGACCTGGTGCTCAAGACCTACACCCGGGTCGACGCGGTGGGGGCGACTTCCAGCCGCGCCGGCGCCGACCTGGACGATGTCGCCGCATTCGACGCGCCGGAGCGAGACCCGTTCCGCAGCCACTACCTGTCGCGTCGCGTCGCCGCGCCGAGCGCCGGCGGGGGAGTGGCCCGGTCGCGCGGACGCGTCCCGGCGCTCGGAGGAATCCTGAGCGGAGCGGGGAGTCGTGCCTGGTTGGATGGGCGTGCGGTCGGAGTGGGAGAGCGCGTCGATCGCTGGACGGTGGTCGAGATCCGGGCGGGAGAGGTGGTGCTGAGACATGACGGTGGATCGACGGTACGTCTGGCGGGGCGCGCGGGCGCCAAGGAGCGTTGAGATGATACGTGGACTGTTGCTGGCCGCCCTCTGCGCGGCAACCCCCTGTCTGGCGCGCGACCTTGGGTTGGCCGGGGTGTACTTCGGGCCGGCGGGACAGGCGGAGGGTCAGCGGATCACCCTCGAACTCGATCAGATGACGCTGGCCGAGGCGCTGAACTTCCTGCTCGAAGACAGCGGGCTCGCGCTGGCCGGCACCGATTCGCTCCGGTTGCCGGTCGACGGCGTCCTCGACTCGGTCACGGTCGGTGAGGCGGTCGACCACCTGCTGAAGCAGCATGGGCGCACCTACCGGGTGGAGGGGAATGCGCTCAAGATCGACACCCAGGAGACGCGGACCTTTCTGGTCAACCAGATCGCTCCGGACGACAACACCTTCTGGCCGGCACTGGAGAAGAACCTCCCGGCCGTGCTCTCCCCTGGCGGTCGCTTCGTGCTCAACGCTCGCGCCGGCTTGCTCACCGTGGTCGATCAGCCGGAAGCTCTGACCCGCATCGACGACTTCCTCCGGCAGGTGGAGGCGGATCTCGGGCGGCAAATCCATGTCGAGGCCCAGATCTTCGAGACCACGCTGAACGACGACGACGAAACCGGGGTGAACTGGCGCGCGCTGGAGTATGGCTGGGACGGGTACGACGGGGGGACGTCCAACGGCGGCATTGCCGAGCAGAACACCATCGGGGACACCGGTCCGTTCCAGCTGGGGCTGATCCGCACCGGACGACTGCGGATGTTGCTCAGCATGCTCGAGCAGCGGGGAAAGCTCCGGGTGCTCTCTCGCCCCAGCGTGACCACCATGGGCAACAGCCCCGCGGTGTTCAAGGCCACCGAACAGGTGCCCTACTACGTCATCGAGACCTTCGCCTCCAGCGGCAGCACGCCGTACATCCAGTACAGCATCGACTTTCGCGATGCCGGCGTGGAACTCAAGGTGCTCGGGCGTTCCGGCGCCGACGGCATCATCACCCTCCAGGTTCATCCCGTCGTCTCGACCGTGACCGGATTCACGGCTTCACTGCCGAACCTCCCGCCCCAGCCGATCATCGACCTGCGCGAGATGGAGACCACGGTGCGGATGCGCGAAGGGGAAACGCTGGTCATCGGCGGCTTGATGCAGGAGCGTGAGCAGCGGACGACACGCGGCGTGCCGTTTCTCTCCCGGATTCCGGGCGTAGGAGCGATCTTCCGCAGCACCCGGACCTCGGTGCTGAAGCAGGAGCTAACCCTGGTGCTCACCCCGCGCCTGCTGCTCGATGACGAGCGTGGGCGGTTCCAGGCGAGCGGTCGTTCCATGGCCTTGACTCCCGTCTGGCCGGAAGGGACGCGCTACGCGCTTGCGGCCTATGAGCACGATCGGGCGCTGGCGGCGTACTTCGCCGGCGAGGCGGAGGAGGCGGTGGAGCGGAGCCGGCGCGTGCTGGCCATCGCGCCCGACCTCGCCCCGGAGCGGCTCAACCTCGGGCTCTACCTGGCGGAGGCCGGCTGGCTACGGGAAGCGCGCACGCAGTGGCAATCGCTGACCCAGAACAGCGCTCTGCGCGATGCGGCGATCGCCAATCTCGCGGCACTCGATCTGTTCGCCGCAGGGGGAGACGACGCGCCCAGGCCGATCGCCAGTGCCGAACCGGCGGTGCTGGCCGTCCTGGCACTGAACGAGTCGGCGCGCCTCCTGCGGGACGGCGATCGAGCCGGGGCGGAGGCCCGCCTCCGCCAGACGATGGAACGACTTCCCGCGAGCGAGCCGCGTCGCGTCCTGGAGCGACGGCTGGCCGATCTGCCTCCACCTCCTGTCGCGGTCCTGCCGCCGCAGCCGCCGGTCCCCTGACGGGGCGGCCAGGGTTGGCCATCCATTGGCCGGCCCTGGCTTGGACTTGCCCCACCCATGCCGCGGCACTCTGTTTCCCCTCTCCCGCGAGCTTCTCAGGACCGTTCAGCCAACGACGGCAAATCTTTCCAGAGTAGCGACTTCCGGGATCGGAGCTTCCTGCCCAGAGTCGGCAGGATTCTCCCTCCGGAGTTTGGCATCGAGGTTGCTCGTCCCTGCCGCGGGGAGGAGCCCCAAGGAGGATTTGATGTTGTCGGTGGACACTCTGCTGCAGGAAGCGCGTCTCCCAGGGCGTCGGCGTCGAATCGGTACGCAGGAGCTCCCGGGCGACGAGTCGGCGCGGATCACCCGGGAGATCGGGTCACTGCCGGAACGTTCGCGCCTGGCGTTGGCCCTTCGGTTCTACGAGTCCCTCCGCCCCTCGGAGATCGGCGCGATCCTCGATCTGACCGAGGATGCGGTGCGTGAGTTGCTGGTCGAGGCCTCGCGGGCAGTCATCGAGCGGCTGCGCAACAGTGAGAGCGCGTCGATTGCCCCGGCGCGCCGGGTGAGGGATCTGTCCCGGTGAACGAAAACGAAGTCATGACTCGCGAGACCGGTCCGGAAGAGCGGGACCGCGAGGAGCTGTTCCTGCTCGCCACCGAGAATGCGGAGCTGGCCGAGCAGTGCCGCCGCTTGGTTCACGGCCTCTGGCCGCGCGCCGTTCTCGAAGTGGTGCCGGAGGACGGACGACAGGTCCTTGCCCGGATGCGGGCGCGCCTTCCGCGTTTCGCCTTCGTGCCGGCCAGCCTGCGGCACCTCGACTCGCTCACCCTGCTCCGTGCGCTCGCACGCGAGGAGGCGCAACGCGTCGTGCTGCTCGTGCCGACCACGCTCAACGGCTATCGCGTGGCCTGGGAAGCGCTGGGACTCGCGGCGGCCGATGTGTTTCCGACCCCCCGCGCCGGTGCGACCCGGATCAAGGGGGACGAAGCGCGCTGGCTCAGGCGCCTGGCCTTGCTGGCCGATGCAGACGAGGAGACCGACGCGCAGGTCGGCGACCTGGACGATGGGGTCGAGCGCCCCTGGGTGATCTATCCGGAGCTGCGTCAGCTCCCGGCGCTGGCGCGCGGATTGCGCAACGCTCCGCGGACCGTACCGCTGGTGCTCCGCGCGCCCGAGGGACCGCGGGTCCACCAGGTGGTGCGCGAAGAACTCGATCGCAGCTTTCCCTGGCCGATCCGCGATCTGATCGACGGCGATCTGCTCGTGCCGGGGCACCTCCATCTTTTCACCGAACCGTGGCTGCTGCGCATCGAGTCGAGCGGCGCCCGCCACCGCGCGCGGCTCTGCCCGCCGATGAGTGCCCGGCGCGGTATCGCACCGCGGGCCGATCTTCTCTCGGTACTGGGCCACTCCGCGGCCGGATTTCTTTTCATCAGCGGCGAACCACTGGAGCCGGAGGAGGAGGAACGCGTGATCGGGGCCGATCGCTCCCGTCGGCGCTCCGCCTCGATCGTCCCCCTGCTGCGTGATCCCGAGGCGCGCGAGTGGCGGAGGGCCGCCTGATGCGCAGCTCGCGCGGTGTCGCCGTGGCCCTGACCGCGGGCGTGCTCGGGTTGGTGTCGTTTCTCCTGCCGGGTCTCGGGGCGGCAACCGCCCAGGCGCAGACCATGGGGATCGAGTCCCCCTCGAAGGCCAAGGCGACGCAGGGGAAGGCAAAGCCCAAGGTCGTACTGCCGGCGCAGGACTACCAGTTGCGTGAGGCGCACCTGCGCACCGAGGGCGGGAGCTTCTTTCTCGAGATCCACTCCTCCGCCCCCTGGTCGCACTGGACGCTCGGCGATCCGGTGCGGATCGTGGTCGACCTGGGACAGACCCGGTCCCGCCTGCCCAACGCTCCCAGCCTCTTCGAGAAGGTGATCAACCGCGGCGTGGTGAAGAGTTTCCGCACCAGCCAGCAGGTCAATAGCCCGCTCGACCGGCGCGTCCGGCTGACGCTCGAACTTTCGCGGGTCGTGCCCTACCAGGCGCGGCGGGTCGGAAACCTGATCCAGATCGAGATCCCTGAGGCCGGCGTGGTCGGCGACTGGGACCTGCCGATCCTGGCCCCCGCCGAGCCCGAAGCGCGCCTGGAGATACCGGAGATCAAGTCGCCCGCGCCGACCGCGGTCGACCTGATCGCCGGTGCGGCGGAACGGCGCAGCGCCAAGCCTGCGGAGGCGGCGCATCCGGCCGGCCCGAGCGAGGAGCCGGAACACCGTACCGCGAGCCACGCGGCTCCGCCCGTCGACGCGGGAGAGGAGCCCCACGCGGGTCTCCCGGTCGAACACGGCACGGACCATTCCATGACGACCACGACGCACGTCCCGGCCGTTCCGCCAGCCTCAGGGGTCGCGGCGCACGACGAGGAGCCGACCTCGCGTCCTCCGCTCGCGTCCGCCGATGCGGCGAAGGAGAAGCAGCGGTTTCAGTCGCTGCGGGAGGCGCTCGAAGCGGTGGTCGGCAAGAAGAACGTGCAGGAGATCACGCCGGAGATGGCGCGACAGAGCCGGACGGCGACCCCGTCGATCCCGGATGAGCCGCCTCCAACGATCTGGGGACATGAGGGTGACGTCGACTCGCTCGCGAGCGAAGGCGGCGCGGACGGGGACTCGGCCCACGACGAGACCGACTACGCCGCGACGCACGACTCCGTGGACGCCGCGGCGGGGCACGATGCGGAAGACACATCGGGCGAGCATGGGGCGGAGACGGCGGCCGAAGACTCGACTTCCGGACACGCCGAGGCCCCGGCGCACGGGGCCGGTGAGGGGTCGCGCGGTCCGGTTCCGGTCAGCCCGCAAGTCAAGGCGATGCACGCCGCGAATGCGGAGACGATCTACCGGGAGGCGCTCCGCCACTGGCTCGCCGGCTCGACGGCCAAGGCGCAGAAGGCGATCGATCGCGCGCTCCGCTACTACCCGCACACCGAGGGGGGCGCCCGTTGCGCCTTCCTGGCGCGCGAGCTGGCCATTCTGAACGGCGGCGCGATCGCGCGCACGGCCGAGGCCCCGGACGCGCCGGCGGCGGAGTGGTTCCCCGACGAGGCGTACCAACGGCTCCTGGCCGCGCACGAGACGAAGAAGAACTACACCGAAGTGGACCGCCTCTTCCGTGACTGGGGCCACCTTTACCCGGCCGGTCCGTGGCGCGGTCGTTTGCAGTGGGTGCTCGGGCAACACTTCGTGCGCGAGGGGCGGAACGCCGAGGGCGTCGCCCATCTCGAGGCGATCGAGAACGGCGATGCCTACGAGGCGCGCGCGCAGCTTCTTCTTGCCCAGCTCGAGGAGGAGGCCGGTGATGACGCTGCGGCGCTCGAGCGCTACAGCTATCTGGCGATGTTGCCCTCGAGTGCCTGGCAGGTGCGCGGTCTGGCCCGCGCGGCCGACCTCGAGTTTCAGGACGGCGATCTCGGACAGGCGCTCACCCGCTACGAGGATCTGCTCAACGCCGGGCCACCGCCCGACGAGACCTCGTGGGCTCTCTACCAGGTTGGAAACTGTTTGCTGCTCATGGGAGACGCGCAGGGAGCGCGTCTGCGCTACGACGACGTGGTGAAGCGGTTCCCACAGTCGTTCTGGGCGCCGTTCGCGCAGGAACGAATGGAGGCGTTGGCGTGGAACACCGAACTGGCAAAGTCGATCGAAGCCACCTTCCGGCCCTGAGCCCGGCCCGGCTCGAGCCGGGGCGCGCGCGACCGGAGATGGAGCCGGAGACCGTGCGTCTGCGGCACGACCTCGCCCAGCGCGAGTCCCTCGCCCTTCTGCTCGAGGGATTGCTGGAGTCGGTCGCCGACGGCGTGATCGCCCTCGACTTCCGCGGCGAGATTGCGCACCTCTCGGATGCCCTTCGCGACCCCGGGCGTGAGGAACCGATCCCCGAGGGGATTCTCGAGCTGTTGCGGGAACGGGCGGCGACGGTTCGGTCCCGCCCCGAGCGCTTCGAGTTCGACTGGGACCGGGAGGACTTCGGTCTCCGGCGCTACCGCGCGGTCGCCGCGCGCGGCACCAGCGGCATCGTCCTGTTTGCCCTGCACGACGTGACTCACGAGCGCACCATGCGCGCGGAACTGGAGCAGGCGCAGAACCTGGCCGCGCTCGGCCAGATGGCGGCCACGGTGGCGCACGAACTTCGCAATCCGCTGGCCGCAATCCAGGGCTTCGCCGGACTGGTGCAGCGGGAGGTCTCGGACCGACCGGCGGCGTTGCGGCAGATCGATCGCATCTTCGAAGGGGTGCAGCGGGCAAACCACATCATCGGCGACCTGCTGGAGTACTCGAAGCCGATGGAACTGCACCGGCAGGCCACCTCCGTCGAGTCCCTGCTGGTCGAGAGCTTGACCCACGAGAAGGCCTGTCCGCGCTGGGACGACCGGTTCGCCGCCGACCTGGCGGTCGATCCGGGGTTGCCGCTCATCGCGGTCGATCGGCGGCTCCTGATCCAGGTGCTGACCAATCTCTACGACAACGCGCTCGATGCCATGGGGGAGGGCGGCACCCTCTCGGTGCGCGCCCGCGCCTCCTCCGACATCAAGCCTTGCCCGCGCATCCGGATCGTGGTGCGCGACACCGGGTGCGGGCTGAGTGCCGATGAGGCGGCCCGGGTGTTCGAGCCGTTCTATACGACGAAGCCGCGCGGCACCGGACTGGGGCTTGCCCTGGTGCGGCGCGCGGTCGAGGCCCACGGAGGCCGGGTGCACGTGGTGAGTGCTCCGGGACGGGGAACCTCGGTGGTGGTGGACCTACCGGTCGGGGGGGTGCGTCACGGCGATGTGCTTCCCGAGATCGAACAACGGATGCAGGAGGCGGCCTGATGGATGCGACGATGCAGCGCGTCAAAGCGCGGGTACTGGTGGTGGATGACGAGCCACTCCTGCGTGAGTTCCTGAACGAGGCGTTGGCCCGACACGGCTATGAGATGTGGATCGAGTCGGGCGGCGAGGCGGCGTTGGCCCGGGCCAAGGAAGATGCCCCCGACGTGATCCTGCTCGACATCAAGATGAAGGGGCGGGACGGACTCTCGCTCTTGCCGGAGTTCCGCGCCGTCTGCCCGGAGACGCAGGTTCTGATGATGACCGGGCACGGTTCGCTCGAGTCGGCGGTCCAGGCGCTGCGCCTCGGCGCCTTCGACTACCTGACCAAGCCGTTCTCCGCCGACGCGGTGGAACTGGCCGTCGGTCGGGCGCTCTCGGTCGGCGCGCTGCACCGCGAAAACCGCGACCTGCGCGGGCAACTCTCGCTCGAGCGGGCGATGACCACCATGGTCGGTCGCTCGCAGCAGATGGACGAGCTCCGCTCGACCGTCCGCACCGTGGCCCCCTCCCGCTCCACCATCCTGATCCAGGGAGAGAGCGGAACGGGGAAGGAACTGGTCGCTCGGGCCATCCACGAGGGATCGCCGCGGGCCAACGGGCCGCTGGTCAAGATCAACTGCGCCGCGGTCCCGGCCGGGCTGCTGGAGAGCGAGCTGTTCGGCCACGAGAAGGGGTCGTTCACCGGCGCGGCCGGAAAGGCGCGCGGTCGTTTCGAACAGGCGAACGGCGGCACCCTTCTGCTCGACGAGATCAGCGAGATGGACCCGGCGCTGCAGCCGAAGCTGCTCCGCGCGCTGCAGGAGCGGGAGTTCTACCGCGTGGGCGGCGCGCAGTCGGTGAGCGTCGACGTGCGGGTGATCGCCACCACCAACGCGGATCTGAAGGCCAGGGTGCGGGAGGGAAGCTTCCGCGAGGACCTCTACTTCCGTCTCAATGTGGTGCCGGTTCGCCTGGTGCCGCTGCGCGAGCGTCCGGAGGATATCCCGGTCCTGGCCCAGCACTTCCTCGCTCGGTTCGGGGCGGAGAACGGCCGGCCCCCGATGCGCGTGGGACGCGCGGCGCTCGAGGCGCTGCTCCGGCATGACTGGTCGGGGAACGTACGGGAGCTGATGAACGCGATCGAGCGGGCGGTGATTCTCTGCACCGGCGAGGAGCTTCGTCCGGAGCACCTGCTGCTGGAACCGGGGGCGAACGGCGCGGCGGCCGGGACGGTCGGCGGGAACGCCGCCCTCGGCTTCCGGATCGCCACCGGCGGGCTCGAGGCCACGGCGGAGGATGAGACTCTCGACGCGGTGGAGAAGGCCTGGATCCTGCGAATCCTGGCCGAGGAGAAGGGGAACCGCACCCGGGCGGCCCGTCGCCTCGAAGTGAGTGTCCGCACCATCCGGAACAAGCTGAACCAGTACGCGCGCCAGGATCGGGCGCAGACGCGGCCGGCGAGTGGGGAGGAGGCGACGCGTCTGGCGGCCTGATCCCAGCGGCGGTCGTGCTATCGCGACCGTACTCTTTTCCGTACAATCCGGCGGCCCGGGCAAATGTCCGGGCCGCGCGGTTCAAGGCCGGAACGGTCGGGAGGTCGGTCGCCGCGCAGATCGCCTGGGACACGGCTCCACGGAAAGTGGCGATGGGTTGATGTCGATGGGGAAACGAATCGGATTCGGTGACTACATCCGCGAGGCCTTCAACGCCAGGCCCTTCGGTCTCCTCATACCTCCGAACTGGATTGCGCTCGGCGTCTTCGCGCTTCTCGGGATCAAGGTCGATCCCGGCTTTCTCGTGCTCGGCGCCGGACTCGAACTGGGATACCTCTTCGCCCTGGCGAACAACAGCCGCTTCCAGCGACTGATCACCGGCAAGGCGCTCCTCGAAGAGGAGCGAGAGGAACTGGTGCGCACCGCGACCAAGGTCAAGACGCTCAGTCCGGAATCGAAGCGCCGGTTCGAATTGCTCCGGGCCAAGTGCGACTCGGTCCTGGCCCACTACCAGGGCGGGAAGCGTGGCGACGGCGTGCTGCTCGCGACCCACGCCGAGAGTCTCAACCGCTTCGTCTGGATCTTCCTCCAGCTGCTGCTCACCCGCGAGGGGATCCTCAACCTGGCCCGGGAAGGGAAGCTCTCCCGGGAGACGCAGTCCCGACTCGAGACGCAGGCGCGCGACCTCGAACGCCAGCTCAAGGGGGACGATCTCAGGCCCGAGCTCCAGCGCTCGCTCGAGGGGAAGCTGGCCATCGTCCGACAGCGGATCGACAACCTCTCCGAGGGGGAGAAGAAGCTCGAGTACGTGGAGTCGGAGCTTTCGCGCATCGAGCAGCAGGTCGAACTTTTGCGCGAGCAAACCGTACTGTCCCGGGATAGCGACGCCCTCACCACCCAGATCGATGTGGTGGGAGCCTCGCTCGGCGACACCGCCGAGTGGATCAAGACCCAGCGGAGTCTGTTTGCCGCGACCGAGGACCTGGCGGACCAGCCGCCGGTCCTGCTCAGTCGCGCCCGGCAGACGCTCGAGGAGTAGTCGATGTCGACCGCGAACCCCGCCCCGCCCCCCCTGCCGGACTGGGCCCAGTCCCTGCGCGACCAGTTCAGCGCCGGGGCCTCGAGCCAGTTTTTGATTCACGGCAACGTGGGGGACCTGGTCGAGACCCCGCGGCCTGACGGGAGCCGCGACTTTCTCCCGCTCGATCAGTTCCTGCGCGAGGTGATGTTCGTCGGCTACGACACCGTGCTGCAGTACGATCGTGGCCGCGGTCTCCGGGCGCTCAAGGGGGCGGAGGAGTTCACCCAGTGGGTCACCACCTACACCGGACAGAATCCCGCGACCCTCGCCATGACCAGCCTGCGCGAGCCGATCAAGGCGCTCGAATTGATCGATCACTACATCCTCCGCTCGCTCAACCTCGACGCCATCCGGCGGGCGGGGGCCAACGTCACACCGCCAAAGCTGGCGGTGTTGATCGACTACGCGCAGTTCATCCTGCCGAACGGCGATCCGCTGGCCCTCGCGGGCGACGTTGCGTCGCACCTGGTCAAGGTGCTGGGCTGGGCGAACGATCCCTCGATCCACCGGCACAACATCATCACCCTGATCGTGACCGAGCGGTTGAACGACCTGAACGCGCTCCTGACCGACAATCCGGACAGCGCGAAGATCGAGATCAAGCTGCCCACCGCGGCTGAGGCGCGGCGGTACCTCGATTGGCTGCGGGACCGGCAGTTCCCCGATCTGGAGGCGCGCTCCGACCTCTCGCTCGAGGTGCTCGGGACTCGCCTCGCCGGCCTCTCGCGCGACGCGATCCGAAACCTGATCTCCGCGCTCCTGCACAGTGGCGGCCGGATCTCCGAGCAGGCGCTCTCCCTGCGCAAGAAGGAGAAGATCGAGCGGGAGTGCCAGGACCTGCTCGAGTTCGTCGAATCACCCTTCACCCTCGATCACGTGGCCGGGCTCGAGCCGGTCAAGGCGTGGCTCCGGGAGGATGCGACCCTGCTCCGGGCGGGCAAGTCACACGCCTTGCCGATGGGGTACCTGATCTGTGGCCGGATCGGAACGGGCAAGACCTTCATTGTCACCTGCTGGGCGGGGGAGATGGGGATTCCCTGCGTCGTGTTCAAGAACTTCCGGGACAAGTGGGTCGGTTCGACCGAGGGGAAGCTGGAGAAGATCTTCGCCGTGCTGCGCGCCCTGGGACAGGTGATCGTCTTCGTCGACGAGGCCGACCAGATGACCGGCAAGCGCGACTCCGGCTCGAACGACAGCGGCCTCTCCGGCCGGATCTACGCCATGCTGGCGAAGGAGATGTCGAACACCCAGATGCGCGGCAAGGTGATCTGGGTCTTCGCCACCTCCCGCCCCGATCTGGTCGAGGTCGATCTCAAGCGCCAGGGTCGGCTCGACGTGCACATCCCGCTCTTCCCGCCGCGAACCCAGGCGGAGTATCACGCGCTGCTCTTCTCGGTCGCGCGGAAGCTGAAGTTCCCCATCGCTGAGGCCGATCTGCCGGAGCTTCCCGAAGGCTCGGAGTTCGGCGGGCACGAGATCGAGGCGATGTTCGTCCGCGCCCTGCGAGTCTACGAACTCCAGGGGGAGCCGAAGCAGAGTCTCAAGGAGATCTTCTCCAGGGTGGCGGCCGAGGTGCGTCCTAACGCCCACGGCAAGAAGCTCGAGTACATGGACCTGGTCGCGGTGCGCGAGTGCACCGATCATCGCTTCCTCCCCGAGCGCTACGCGAGCCTCGGTCCGGAGGAGATCGAGGCGCGCATCGAGGAACTGCGGAGATTCGTATGAGGGTGATCGATCTGCTGAGGAAGGCGGGCCTGGTCGCAGTCGAGGGGGAGAGCGCGCCGCCGCCCGATCCGGAACCGGCCCCCGAGGCGAAGCGCGCGGCTACTCCGACTCCAAAGGAAGCTCCGCGCCCGGTCCATCTGCCGCCTCCGCCGACCAGCGAACAACTCGCTCCGCTCGCGGCCAAGGAACTGACGGTCGACTTCACCCAGATCTACGCCGCGCTGAAGTTGCCGACCCCTCCGCATGGGTGGAACGTCGAGAAGGTGATCGGCGTACTGGACAGTCCGCACTTCCAGGGGCTCGACGCGGCGACCCGGAAGGCGGCGCTCCTCGCCATGCTCGGGGCGAATCAGGCCTCGCCGGCCGAGATCGTGGAGGACGCGGCGCGCCGGGACCAGGCGCTCGACGCCTACGAGAACTTCGCGCGGAAGAAGCTGGCCGATCGCGTGACCGGCTTTCGTCAGGCGATCGCGGAGGAAGAGGAGCGGATCCGCCTCTCGCAAGCCGCAATCGAGCAACATCGGAAGGCGGTGGCGCAAGAGGACGAGGGGTTTCAATCCTGGCTCGAGCGAAAGCTGGAGCAGGAGGAGACACTGGCCCGGGTGGTTGCGCTGCTCACCGATCAATCGGTGATCACCGTCGGTCCGGTCCACCCGACAGCCGGCGAGCAGCAGGCGGTTCGGGACGAGGGCGGTGAGGGGAGGAGCCCGACTCCGGCCCGCAAGAAATCTTGATCCGCCCCGACCGGTGCGGCACTGTCCCCTTCGAACGGTTCACGCCCACCGGGAATTGATCGACGAGACGCACGAGAGACTTCGTTTCAGGAGGAGCCATGTCGCTGTTCGCCCGCGTCGGACGTCTGTTCCGCGGATTCCTGAGCCTGTTCGTCAGCGGTCTGGAGGAATCGAATCCGGAGGCGCTGCTCGAGGCGGCCCGGCAAGACTTCCGGGAGAAGATGATCCGCTACAACCAGGCGCTGGCCCAGCTGGCCGGGATCGCCGAGCGGCTCAAGATCCAGGTGAAGACGAAGAGCCAGCGGCTGAAGGACCTCGAGACGCGGATCATCGCCAACCACAAGGCGGGGAATCTCGAGCTCGCGGGTACCCTGGCCCGCGAACTGGCCGACCTGAAGCTCGATCTGACCCACGATGCCGAAGAGCTCAAGGATACAGAGGAGGCGTACCAGGTCCAGGTCAAGAACGCGAAGCTCGCCCAGAAGGAGTTCGAGGAGAAGATCCGCAAGCTGGAGCGGCAGCTCTCCCAGGTGAAGATGAAGGAGGCGCAGGCCGAGGCGACCTCCGCGCTGCAGGGGGTGGCGTTCAAGGTGGGCGACGCCGGCGATACCCTGAAGGGGGTCGACGAGATCCTGGCCAAGCGGTACGAGAAGGCCTCGGGAAAGGTGCGGGTCGCGAACGACATGACCGACGTGGCGCGGATCCAGGAGAAGGAGAAGGAAACCAAGGCGCTGGAGCAGGCGGCGCTGGCCGACTTCCTCGCCTCCCAGGGGATCCAGATGGAGGGACCGGCGGGCGAGGCCCAGGTCCAGCGTCAGATTGGTCCGACCGAGACCCAGGCCGGCTGAACCGACGGTTGAGCCTCGATCCAGCAGCGAGCGGAAAGGAAGCGAGCGATGTCGAACGGACAGGTGAAGGTGACTCCCCTCGGTATGATCCTGAGCGTGCTCATGATCGTCGGCCTGATCGGGCTTGGAGTTTACATGGTCGCCGGGAAGTCGGGGCTCTCCGGACTCCTGGGCAAGAAGGAGTCGAGCACCGAGCAGAAGGGGACAGAACAGAAGGGTTCGGAGAAGAAGGGGGGCGGCGTGGCCGAGCGGGAGACGAAGAGCTCCGGCGGTACCGCGACCCTGGCCTCCGTCCGCGCCGCCGGTGTCTGGCGCGTGGCCATGGAACCGGAGGCCCCTCCGATGAACTTCGTCGAGGGGGGATCGCGCAAGGGCTTCGACTACGAGATGGCCGAGGCGATCGCACGGAAGATCGGCGCCTCGCGGACCGAGGTGGTCGAGGCCGACTACGATGAACTCCCCGATCTGCTGCGCAAGGGACAGGTCGACGCGGTGATGGGCGGCTACGTGGCCGATCCCGGCGTGGCCAAGGTCGACTGGTCGAACGGTTACCTCGACTTCGGGCTCTGTCTGATCGTGAAGCAGGGGAGTGCGATCCGCGAGGTGAAGCATCTGGCCGGGCGCAAGGTCGGCATCTACACCGACGAGGCGGCCCAGGAGTGGCTCGAGGCGAACGTGGCCGGAGCCGAGATCACCCAGTACGAAGGGACCGGTTGGTTCCGTCATCTCGATGCCGGCGACGTCGAGGCGATCGTCTACGACTATCCGTTCGCGGTGGAGGAGATCAAGGAGTTCCCCCGCCTCAAGATCGTGAAGCTCAACCTGAACGCCGCCGCCTACTCGGTCGGCCTCCCGAGCGGCAACGCCGACTACCTCGACGCGGTCAACTCAGCCATCGCGTCGGTGACCGGCGCCCCCGGATTCGACTCGATCGTGAAGCGCTACTTCAAGAGTGAGCAGGTGCAGGTGCAGGCGTTGCCCCAGGGAAGCAAGACCTACACCGTCAAGCCCGGGGACACCCTCTCCGGTATCGCGCAGGCGCAGCTCGGTGACATGAAGGCCTGGCCGCGCATCTGGGACCTCAACAAGTCGCGCCTGGCCAACCCGCATCTGATCGAGGTCGGCTTCCAGCTCTTGATGCCCTGACCGCGGCGAACGCAGTTCGCCGCCTGGATCGCAACCCATGTCGTCCCATCCCGCCCACTTCTCGCCCGATACCAGTCCCGATGCGGAGGCGGTGCAGGTCGCCCGTCTCCGCGCGATGTCGATCGCCGATCGATTCGAACTCCTTCGCTCTCTGATCCTGTTCAATGATCAGATCTCGCGCGCCGGGATTCGGCTGCGCCATCCCTCGGTCGGGGAACGCGAGCTGGGGCTCCGCGCGGCGGCCCTGCGGCTGGGTGACGACGTAGTGCGCCGATGCTACGGTTGGGATCCCGCCCATCCGGAGAAGTAGCCGTGTTCGCCCCGGATGTGTTTGGCGCGCTCTCCGCATTTCTCGACCTGGTTGACCGGTTGCAACTGCCTTGCGTGATCGGCGGGTCGGTGGCCAGTTCCCTCCAGGGCCTACCGCGCCAGACCATCGACCTCGACGTGGTGGTGGAACTGCCCGGCGATCGCGTCGATGCCCTGGTCGTTGCCGCGGCGGCGAGCTTCTACGTCAGTGAGTTTGCGGTGCGGGAGGCTGTTCGCAATCAGCGCGCGTTCAATCTGATCCACGTGGAGACGGCGTTCAAGATCGACTGTTACATTGCCGGCCCTGACCAGTTCGACCGCGCCCAGTTCGATCGCGCCATCGCGGTCGAGCTTCCCGGACTGCCCGGTCGCATCCTCCGCGTCGCGAGCGCCGAGGATGTGATCCTACGGAAGCTCGAGTGGTACCGCCTCGGCCACGAGGTGTCGGAGCGTCAATGGCATGACGTGATCGGCGTTCTCAAGGTGCAGGGAGATCGTCTGGACACGGGATACCTGGACGCGTGGGCGGCCACCCGTGGAGTGTCCGAGCTGCTCGCACGGGCCAGGGCCGCCGCCGGCTAGCCCTCGAACTCCAGTTCGATGCCGCGCCAGCGCGCCTCCTCCGAGGAGCGGTAGACCGCGTCGAGCACCAGCTGGTTGCGGTGCCCGTCGCGGAAGCTGGCCGCTTCCGGGAGCTGGGCCTCGCCTG
Organism: Candidatus Eiseniibacteriota bacterium; assembly: GCA_016712505.1. GTDB lineage: Bacteria > Eisenbacteria > RBG-16-71-46 > CAIMUX01 > CAIMUX01 > JADJQY01. The sequence goes on from JADJQY010000002.1 coordinate 131,212, forward strand.
CGGTCAGCGTTTTCGCCGCCGCGCGCATCAGGCGGAGGAAACAGCGCGCCCAGTCAGTGTCGGGAATGCCCAGTTCCCCCGAGGGCGGGAGCTCATCCGGCACTTCGATCGTCTCCCAGCCGCGTTCCCGCGAACGCCAGAGCTCGAGTGGACCCTGCTCGCGCCAGCGCGCCGCGGCCCGGCTCCCGTTGATCACGATCTCGTGACGGCGCTCGACCTCGATCAGTGAGATCGAAACCTCGGCCAGCGCGCCGGAGCGCATCTTGAGGCTGGCGGTGGCCAGATCGTCGGCGGTCACCAGTCGCATCTCCCCGCTCTCCGGGTCGCGTCGCTCCCGATGCAACACATGGAGCGCACCGCGGGCGGCATCGACCTCGCCCAGCAACCAGCGGAGGGTGTCGACGGCGTGGGAACCGATCGCCCCCCAGGCGCCTCCCCCCTGATGGCGATCGCTCCACCAGCCCCACGGATTCTCCGGATCGCGACGGTACGGAGAGGAGAGGGTGTACTCCGCGCGCCAGATCTCTCCCAGCTCGCCCGCGGCGATGAGATTGCGGAGGTGGCGCCGACGGGGATCGAAGCGGAGCTCGTGATCGATCAAGGTCAGTCGATCCGGGTGGGCGACGGCAGCCTCGAGCATGGCGCGGCTCTCGCCCCCCGACATCGCGGTCGGCTTCTCGCAGATCACATGGCATCCCGCCTTCAAGGCGTCGATCGACTGCTCGAGGTGGCGGTGCGGGGGGGTGGCCACGAAGGCCAGGTTCGGGGCGGCGTCGCGCAGGATCTGACGATAGTCGTCGCTGGCCTGCGGAATCCCGAACTGGCGCGCCGTCTCCTCGACGCGCGCACGGTTCGGGCTGGCGATCCCCACGACCTCGATTTCCGGCACGTGCCGGAGGCAGGGGAGGGCCGTGGTGCGGGCAAAGCCGTTGCCGAAGATCGCGAGACGGACGGGAATCGACATGGGTCCTCCGGGGTAGGGATGCGCGTCGTCGGATAGTGCCATCCGGAGCCCTCCCGAGGTAAGCATTCGCTTCCCCGGAGGCGTCCTTGGGCACCAGAAGTCGATGGGCCGGGACGGGGAGAGGGCGTATGATCCTTCCGGCACGGCAGGGAAGCCGGGTGCCGGGGTTGGAGCCCGATGAATCTGAAGCCACAGCGCACCACAGTTCGATCCAAGACCTCCCTGACGCCGGTCCGTCCTGGTCCGCGGATCTGGCGCGCCCTGGTGGGCGGCTCGGTGCTCCGTCGCTGTCTCGTCTTCTCGGTGGCCACCCACCTGCTACTTCTCATCTCGGCCACGGTGCTGGCCCGTCCGCGCTTCACGCCGCGAAAGATCGATTCGATCCCGGTCAATCTGATCTCGTTCCAGAATCTCCCGGCCCCCGATCCGGCCCCTACCCGGCGCGCGGCGCAACAGAAGGAGGCTCCTGCGAACGCAGCGATGGAGCTGCCCAAGCCGGTGACGGAGGCGAAGAAGACCCCGGCGAAGAAGGCCCCCGAACTGCCCAAGCCCGAGGCCCCGAAACCCGAGGCGCCCAAGACCAAGCCGCCCGCGCCCAAGGCGGCGGAGAAGGCGGTCGAGCAGACCCAGCCGCGCAACGCCCCCAAGGATGCGCCCCAGGAGACGCCCAAGCCGGGCGCGACCACCAACGATCAGATCCTGAAGACCGACCTGCCGAAGATCGGCGACGCGGTGGCGAACCTCTCGATGAAGGTCGACGGACCGATCGAACCGTGGATGTACTACCTGAGGCTGGTGCAGCAGGAGATTGCGCGCGAGTGGGATCCACCGGTCAGCGCGTCGACCCGGCAGGGAGAGGCGACCGCCTCGCTGCGCTTCCGGATCGGGCGCGACGGCTCGGTGGCGCAGAGCACCGTTTCGGTCGGCGAGCCGTCGGGCGACTATCTGTTCGACCAGTCGATGATGCGGGCCCTGCAAGCCGCCGGGAATCTTCCTCCGCTTCCCCCGGAGTATCCCGAGGAGACGCTGGGCCTCGAGATCATCTTCCTGTACCAGCCATAGCGCGCGCTTCAATCGTGAAGGAGGATTCGTGTCGGTGTCCGTTCGCGCCGTTCTGATCGGCCTCGCCCTGCTCTTCGCGGGGGCCGCGGGGGCGGAGGAGTACAAGCTCAACATCACCAAGGGCGGCGCGGCCAAGATGCGGATCGAGGTGCGCGACTTTCGCTACATCGAGACGCTCGAGGCGCCGCTCGACGGCGGCGAGGAGTGTGAGGAGGTCCTGGCCCGCGACCTCACCTTCAGTGACTTCTTCAATGTCCGGCGTGAGACCAACTACCTCCCCGGGATCGAGGACTCGACCCGCGCCCCGCGCGACGTCTTCGCCCTGGTGCACGGCGAGGTGCGCCGGGAGTGGGGGAAGGTGGTGCTGAAGGGAGAGGTGGTCGAGGCCGCCTCGGGCAAGACGATCTTCCGGAAGTCGTACCCAATCGGCTCTCCTCCCGATCGCTGGGCGGTCCACTCCTACGCCGACGACATCGTCTACTACCTGACCGGCGAACCGGGAGTGGCGCAGAGCCGGATCGTGTTCATCGGCACCCAGGACGGCAAGAAGGATCTCTGGAGCGTCGACTACGACGGTGCTCGCCTCGGCCAGGTGACCCGCCTGGCCAACATCGCGATCTCCCCCGCCTTTGCGCCGAGCGGGGACGCGATCGCGTTCACCAGCTTCATGAACGGGCGGCCCGACCTGGTGAGCGTCCGGCTCGCGGACGGGAAGATCACCCCGATCTCGAACCGACCGGGGATCAATAGCGCTCCCTGCTACAGCCCGAGGGGGGACCGGATCGCGGCCAGCCTCTCGTTCGAGGGGAATGCCGAGATCTATCTGCTCGATCCGAGCGGGGCCCAGGCCACCCGATTGACCTTCCTTCCTTCGATCGAGACCGCTCCGACCTTCAGTCCCAAGGGGGACCGGATCGCCTTCACCTCCGACCGGACGGGCGAACCGCAGGTCTACATCATGGATGCCGACGGGGCCAACGCCCGGCGCCTTTCGTTCAACGGGAAGTGGTGCGACTCGGCCGACTGGTCCCCCAAGGGGGACTGGATCGTCTATGTTGCACTGATCGACGACGTCTTCGACCTCTGCATGATCCGACCCGACGGGTCGGCCCTGCAGCGGATCACCGGTGGGGCCGGTTCCTGGGAGAACCCGCGCTGGGCGCCGGACGGGCGCCACATCGTCGCGGCCAAGCGCGAGGGGGGGGTGCGTAAACTCTATGTGATGGCGGCCGACGGAGGCGGGAAACGCGCGTTGACGGCGTTTCGCGGCGATCAATACAATCCGGCCTGGTCTCCGCCCCTCCGCGGCACGGACGCGCGGTAGGATCGGGCGGCGGCGCTTCCCCGCGCCGGCGCCCATGGGTGGAGAGAAGTCGAATGATCGGGCCGAGAGGGGTGCGTCCAGGGGCTTGGACGTGGATCCTCGCCCGAAACCTAGAAGAGAGAAGGAGTCTTTCATGACCGCGATCCCTGCGGCGATTCGACCGCTCGCGATTCTGGCCATGTGCGTGCTGATCACGGCGGCCGGCTGCGCGAAGAAGCCGAAGGTCGACGTCACCCCGACCAATACGCCGACCAACACCGACACCGGAAACAACGGCGGAACCGACAACGGTACGCCGGAACCGACGCATCAGGATCCGCCGAAGGCGGCGGAGAACATCCAGGACGTCTTCTTCGACTACGACCGATTCTCGCTCTCCGACGAGGCGCGCGAGGTGTTGAACGCGAACGGCAAGATCCTGCTCGAGACGGCGCGACTCCGCTACGTGCTCGAGGGACACTGTGACGAGCGCGGCACGGTCGAGTACAACCTCGCCCTCGGCGAGAAGCGGGCCAACGCGGCGAAGGACTATCTCGTTCGGTACGGAGTGGAGTCCTCGCAGCTCTCGACCGTTTCGTTCGGCGAGGAGCGGCCGTTCGATCCGGGCCACGATGAGGCGGCCTGGGAGTCGAATCGTCGCGTCCACTTCGCGCGGCAGTAACCATGGTCGAGCAACGCAGGGGATCGGTCATCGGCCGGATGCTCGTGATCGCAGTCGGCGCGGCCGCCCTCACCGGCTGTTACGGCAAACAACTGGTCCGTGAACCGATCACCATCGCGGAGACGGCCGACGACGTGCAGGCGCTGCGGGAGCAACAACTCCAGCTCTCGCAGAACCTCCGCGCGCTGGAGGAGCAGATCGCCAAGCAGACCGATCTGCTCCGCCAGCTAAAGGCCGACAACCAGTCGCGCTCCGACGATCTCGAGAGTCGCTTCCTCTCGGTCGACAGTAAGTTGCAGGACCTGCTCTCGCGCCGGGGGAGTTCGTCCGGGGGTTCCTCCTCGGCGCCGAGCTGGAGCAGTACTCCACCCAGCATACCTGCCGCCTTCGATACCAGTCGGGCCGGTCCGGGCGCGACCGGACGCGACGCCGCGGGCACCGACCCGTCGCGCTCGATGACCGTGGCTCCGGGCGACTCGCCGGAAGCGGAGGCGAAACGGATCTACGACCAGGCGTACCTGGACAACTCGAAGTCGAACTACTCGCTCTCGGTGATCGGTTTCCGTGAGTACCTGCGGAGGGTTCCGGAGGGGGACCTCTCGGACAACGCGCAGTACTGGATCGCCGAAGCATTCTACGCCCAGCGCGATTTCGGGCAGGCGGTCCAGGAGTTCATGAAGGTGCTCCAGACCTACCCGAAGGGGGACAAGGTCCCGGGAGCGCTGCTCAAGATCGGCTACAGCCATCTACAGCAGGGTGACAAGAACGCCGCGCGTCGCTACCTCAATCAGGTGATCGACGAGTATCCGAATTCGGACGAGTCGACCCTGGCCAAGAGCAAGCTGCGTCAGTTGCAGTAGCGCGTCCATCCCGGCCCGCGCGCGAGAGGAGTCCCAGATGAATCGTACCCCGTCACGAGGCGCGCCCCGGGCGCGCCTCCTTCCCCCCGCGATCGGCGTGGCCGTCGCCGTCGCGGTCGAACTCCTCGGCCTGCTGGCGCCGTCCGCCGGGCTCGCCGCCGGCTTCGCCGACCTCGAGGAGTCGGTGCAGAAGTACGTGCTGCCGAACGGCCTGACCTTCCTGGTGGTGGAGCGGCACAACGCTCCGGTCTTCAGTTTCCGGACGTTCGTCGACGCGGGCGGCGCGGACGAGGTGCCCGGGATCAGCGGTATCGCGCACATGTTCGAGCACATGGCCTTCAAGGGGACGCCCACCGTCGGGGTGACCGATGCGGTGAAGGAGGCGGAGGCGCTCGACGCGGTCGATGCCGCGTGGGACGCGGTGATGGCGGAGCGGGAGAAAGGGTTTGCCTGCGATTCGACCCTGCTCCGCGCGGCCGAGGACCGATTCCGCTCGGCGAAGGAGCACGCCCGCTCGTTCGTGATCTCGAACGACTTCTCGAAGATGCTGGAGGAGGACGGCGCGGTCGGACTCAACGCCAGCACCTCCTCCGACCAGACGATGTACTTCTATAGTCTCCCCTCGAACCGGCTCGAGTTCTGGGCCCGACTGGAGGGAGACCGCCTGACCCAGCCGGTGCTGCGGGAGTTCTACACCGAGCGCGACGTGGTGATCGAGGAACGCCGCCTGGGCGAGTCGCGCCCACAGGGGCGGCTCTTCTACTCGTTCATCAACGCGGCGTTCCAGGCCCACCCCTACGGCATCGGCACGATCGGTTTCCCTTCCGATCTGCAGAAGATCGATCGGCGCGACGCGCTGGCGTTCTTCGATCAGCACTATGTCGGGGGGAACATCACGATCGCGGTGGTGGGTGATGTCGAGTTCGCGGAGGTGAAGCGGCTGGCCGACACCTACTTCTCCGGCGTGAAGAAGGGACCGAAGCCGCCGCCGGTCCGCACGGTCGAGCCGGAGCATATCGCGGAGATCCGGATCGTGCTGGAGGAAGACACCCAGCCGGTGGTCCTGATGGGGCATCACATCCCCAGCGTGTCGCATCCGGACTGGCCGGCCTACGAACTGCTCGGCGACCTGCTCGGCTCCGGGCGCGCTTCGCGGCTCTACCAGCGACTGGTCAAGACCGACAAGATCGCCAGCCAGACCTGGGCCGGCGCCGGCTTTCCCGGAGACAAGTATCCCAACCTCCTCGCCCTCCAGGCGGTGGTGGCCAAGGACGCGACGCCGGCGCAGGTCGAGGAGGCGATCCAGGAGGAACTGACCCGCATGATCGAGGAAGGGCCGACCCAGGAAGAGGTCGACCGGGTGCGCGCGGGGAGCAAGAGCGCCTTCATCCGTGGGTTGCGCAGCAACGGCGGGTTGGCCGGATCGCTCGCGGGGTACGAGGAGCAGCGCAACGACTATCGCCTCCTCTTCCGCTATCTGGAGAATCTCGAGAAGGTGACCCCGGCCGACATCCAGCGGGTCGCCGCCCGCACCTTGGAGCGACGGAACCGCGTGGTCGGCATCATCCAGAAGCCCACTTCCTGAACGCAGAGGAGAACGACGATGAAAACGGTGTGGCACGACCTCTGCTTGGGAGGGTGGATTCTCGGGGCGCTGCTGGCCTCTGGGGCGGATCTGGCCCAGGCCGCGGGGAAGAAGGCAGACGCGCGCTGGGGGGATCCGCGGAAGATGCAGATCCCCGAGCTCCGGACGATCCAGACGCCGACCCCTGAGCGGTACACGCTCGAGAACGGCATGACGATCTACCTGCTCGAGGACCATGACTTCCCGGTGGTCGACGGGCGCGCGCTCCTCCGGGTGGGGAGCATCTACGAGCCGGCGGATAAGGTCGGCCTCGCCTCGGTCACCGGAGAGGTGATGCGGACCGGCGGCTCGACCCGCATGGCCGGGGATCAGCTCGATCTGCGTCTCGAAGGGATCGGCGCTTCGGTCGAGATCGGGATCGGCGACGTTCAGGGGAACGCCGGCGTCTCCGCCCTCTCGGAGAACGCGGCCGAGGCGTTCGGGATCCTGGCCGACCTGCTCCGCCGTCCCGCCTTTCCGGAAGAGAAGCTGGAGCTGGCAAAGAAGCAGGAGAAGACCGACATCGCGAGTCGGAACGACGATCCCCAGGGGGTGGTCTTCCGCGAGGCGGCGAAGCTGGTCTTCGGCCAGGAGCATCCCTACGCGCGTACCACGGAGTACGCCACGATCAACGCGATCACCCGACAGGACCTGGTCGACTTCCACGCGAAGTACTTCCATCCCGATCGGGTCGCGCTCACCGTCTATGGCGACTTCCAGAGCGCGGAGATGAAGAAGATCCTGGCCGCCGCCTTCGGCGACTGGCCGCGCTCGACCGAGCCGCTCCCCCCGCCGCCCGAGGTGAAGCCGAGCGATGTCGCCGGAACCTACCTGGTGGCGAAGGAAGACATGACCAACTCGGGCGTGGTTCTGATCCAGGAGGGGATCCGGATGGATCATCCGGACTACCCGGCTCTGCAGGTGATGAACGAAGTCCTGGGGGGCGGGTTTTCCAGTCGGTTGTTCAACGAGATCCGGACCAAGCGGGGGCTGGCCTATGCCACCGGCTCCTCGATCGGGGCGGGAATGCACCATCCGCGCACCCTGGTGGCGTACGCCATGACCCAGGCGGACTCCACGGTGAGAACCCTCGGCTACGTGAAGCGCGAGGTGGAGAAGATCCGCACCGCACCGGTCACTCCGCAGGAACTCCAGATGGCGAAGGACGGGATTCTGAACTCCCTGGTCTTCGACTTTTCCTCCAAGGGGGCGGTGCTGAACCGGATGGCCGAGTACGAGTACTACGGTTACCCGAGCGACTTCCTCCAGACCTACCAGAAGGCGGTCCAGGGGGTGACGGCGGCACAGGTGCAGGACGCGGCCGCGCGGGTGATCCGCCCCGGCCTCGGCACCCTGGTGGTCGGCAATCCGGAGAAGTTCGGCCACGAACTGGCGGCGCTGGGCGACGTGCAGACGATCGACATCGCGATACCCGAGGAGGAGGCGCCGATCCCACCCGCGGTCGAGGCCGATTGGAAGCGCGGGCGCGAGCTGCTCGCCGCCGCGGCCAAGGCGACCGGGCTCACCGCGCTCAACTCGCTCAAGGATCTGTCGTTCGAGATCAGCGGCGCCCTGACGGTGCAGGGCCAGGAGATCCCGGTCGGTTTCAAATCGGTCCGACTCTTCCCCGACTTCGAGCGCGAAGAGCAGAAGCTCCCCTTCGGTACGGTGACCCTCGCGGTGGCGGGGGAGGAGTCCTGGATGAACTCGCCTCAGGGCACGCAGGACCTCTCACCGGAGCAGTTGGCGGACAAGCGGCGCGAGTGGTCGCGCGAGTACTTCGGCTTCCTGCGCGAGCACGCCACCTTGAAGGCGCAGGCACTGCGGCAGCCGGGCGAGGTCAATGGCGCCCCGGCCGACGTGGTCTACATCCATAGCGACGCGGTGCGGGGATGGAAGCTCTATCTCGATCCCAAGACCCACCTGATTGCCAAGATGGAGTACAAGGATCGGCACCCCGTCGACGGCGGACCGGCCACGGCCGAGGAGTACTACACCGACTGGAAGCCGGTCTCCGGCCTGCAGTGGCCGCACACCCGGAAGATCTTCTTGAACGGCGATCTCTTCGGCACCATGACCACGACCAGCGTGCAGCTCAACACCGGCGTCGACCGCTCGGCCTTCGCCCGGCCGAAGTAGCGATCGAAGGCTACGACGATCCCACATCCGGGCGCCGCATCTCGAAAAGGGCGGCGCCCGTCGCGTGTACGTAGCTGTCCTTGCCCATCCGCCCGATCGGATCGATCCGCTCCGGGTCGGGGAGCCCGTCCGGGTCGAGACAGGAGCCGTGGACCCGCGCCGCCACCACCTCTCCGATCACGTAGTGGGCCGACATCGGACCGTCCCCATGGGGCACGATCAGATGGAGACGGCACTCAAAGGCGACCGGGGACTCGGCCACCCGCGACGGGGTGACCAGGAGCGACGGCTCCTTGGTGAATCCCGCCTGGACGAACTCATCGACCTCGGGAGGCCAGTCGCCGGAGGTGAGGTTCATCCGCTCGGCCATCTCGCGGTTCACCACGTTTACGGTGTACTCCCGCGTCGCCCGGATGTTGCGCAGCGTGTCCTTGGGTTGGGCGTTGCGATCGTAGAGCACCGAGAAGACGAGTGAAGGTGGATTGACCCCTCCGGCGGTGAAGTAGCTGAACGGGGCGAGATTCGCCACCCCGGCGGAATCGAGGCTGCTCACGAAGGCGATCGGCCGCGGGGCGATCGACCGGTTCAGGAGCTGATACAGCTCGCCCCGCTTGAGCTCCTCCGGGCGGAAGATCCGCGGCCCGCTCAGGTCGCCAGCCACGAGCGCCAGTACTCCTTGTCCTCGATTCCCTCCGCCGCCCGCCCGACCGCGAGGGGACGGAAGGTGTCGATCATCACCGCCCGCTCGTCGGTCGAGGTGGCGCCGATCGACGGCTCGATCAGCCCTGGGTGCGGTCCGTGGGCGATCCCGTCCGGATGGTGGGTGATCGAGCCGTACTCGATCCCCCGCCGGCTCATGAAGCGGTCGCTGGCGTAGTAGAGCACCTCGTCCGACTGGGCGTTGGTGTGGTGGTAGGGCACCGGAATCGCCTCGGGATGGAAGTCGTAGATCCGCGGGACGAAGTTGCACACCACGAAACCGTCCCCCTCGAACACCTGGTGCACCGGGGGAGGCAGATGCACCAGCCCCACGCGCGGTTCGAAGTCCTCGAGGTTGAACGCCCAGGGATAGTAGTACCCATCCCACCCGACCACGTCGAACGGATGCCGGGCCAGCACGTAGGCGTGGAGGCCGTTGCGCTGCTTGACCAGGAGGGAAAAGTCACCGCTCTGGTCGATCGCATCGGCCGCCTCGGGCAGCCGGAAATCGCGCTCCGAGAAGGGGGACATCTCGTGGTGCTGTCCGTGCGCGTTCCGGTACCGCTTCGGGGTGCGGATCACGCCGCGCGATTCGAGGATCAGCAGGCGGTGTTCACTCGCCCCCAGCTCCAGGCGATGGATGATGCCGCGGGGAATGACCAGGTAGTCGCCCCGCCGATAGGGCAGGCGACCGAAGGGGGAAACCAGCACCCCGTCGCCGTCGCTCACGTAGATCAGCTCGTCCGCCTGGCCGTTTCGGTAGAAGGAGCCGGCGGTGGTGGTGGGGCGTGCGATCAGGACCGCCACATCGCTGTTCCAGAGCAGCGGACGACGGTGCTCCACCGCGTTCCCCTCGCGCGGCAGTTTCGACGAGAGGAAGTGCCGGTGGCGACAACTCGGATCCTCTGCCGCGTGCCATTTGGTCGGACAGTACTCCCCCGCGCTCTTGACCATGGTCGGAGGATGGATGTGGTAGAGCAGGGACGAGAGGCCGGAGAATCCCTCGTTCCCCATCAACTCCTCGTGACGGAGGCTGCCCTCCTCGGAGCGGAAGGCGATGTGACGCTTCTTGGGCAGGCGCCCGATTCGGTGGTAGAGAGGCATCGGTTCTCCCTGGCTTGCTGGTGGGGCGATCCCGGATCGCCGGCTACAGATTTCCGCGCAGCGCCTGTTCCCGCTCGATCGCTTCGAAGAGCGCCTTGAAGTTCCCCTTGCCGAAGCCGAGCGCACCGCGCCGCTGGATGATCTCGTAGAAGAGGGTCGGCCGGTCCTCTACCGGTCGGGTGAAGAGCTGGAGCAGATACCCTTGATCGTCCCGATCGACCAGGATGCCGAACTCACGCAGCCGGTCGATATCTTCCTTGAGCGGACCGACCCGCTCGGCCAGGGAATCGTAGTAGGACGAGGGGACCTGGAGGAACTCCACTCCGCGCCGCCGCAGTTCGGCGATCGAGGCGATGATGTCGCCGGTCTGGAGCGCGATGTGCTGCACGCCCGGACCGTGATAGAAGTCGATGTACTCCTGGATCTGCGAGCGGCGACGGCCCGGGGCGGGCTCGTTGATCGGGAACTTCACCCGTCCGTTGGGGCTCGAGACGACGGTGGAACGGAGCGCGGTAAACTCGGTCGAAATGTCGCTGTCGTCAAAGGTCATGAAGCGGGTGAACCCGAATACGTTCAGGTAGTACTCGACCCAGTCCTCCATCTTCTCGTCCTCGACATTGCCCACCAGATGATCGACCGCGACCAGCCCGGCGCCTCCGCCCGGCTTGTGCTCGGCCCGGAAGCCCGGGAGCATGGGCGGCTCGACCCCGTCGCGCTGGATGAAGGTGTGGATGGTGTCCCCATAGGTCGCCACCGCGGCGCGGGTCACCCCTCCGTCGCCGTGCACTTCCCGGATCGGATCGTGGATCGGGCGCGCCCCCCGCTTGACCGCCGTCTCCCAGACCGCGATCGCATCGTCGACCTGCAGCGCCACGTCCCGCACCCCATCTCCGTGGCGGGCGAGGTGAGCGGTGAGCGGCCCCTCCGCTTCCAGCGGGGTCGTGAGCACGAAGCGGATGTTCCCCTGCTGCATGAGGTAGCTGGCGCGATCGCGCACTCCGGTCTCCGGTCCGCGGTAGCCGACCTGATCGAATCCGAAGACCAGGCGGTAGTAGTAGGACGCCTGGCGGGCGTTTCCCACATAGAACTCGAGGTGATCGACCTCGCGGATCGGCAGGGGCTCATGGCTGGTCATGGTCGCTCCTTGAACGTCGCTCTTGGAAATCGTCGCACCTTCGGGCAGAACCTGGCTCGTCGCTCGCCCAAACCGCGGAAGCCTAGCAGAGCGTTCGTCCCGCGCTCAATGATCGCCGGCCGATTCCGGGACGGCGGCGGCCCCGGGGCGTCCGCGCGGCATCGGAAGCTGCGCCTCCGCCGCCGCCGGATCGAGCCCTTGACCTGCGGCATAGCGTCGGATCCAGGGGAGCGCCTGGTCACGTTGGCCCGCCTCGAGGTAGAGCCGGCCGATCAGGCCCCGGAGCTTCGGGTCCTCGCTCCCCTTGGCCAGGGACGAGTCGAACGCCGAGAGCGCTTCCAGCGGCCGCCCGCGGACCCACTCGGCTTCCCCCAGAGCCTGCCACTGCTCCGGCGCCTGGGGCAGGAGTGTGATCGCGGCGTGCAGCGCCCAGGCGGCGCTGTCGGCGCGGTCGGCCAGGAGGAGGGTCTGTCCCCAGCCGTACCAGGCGCGCGGGGAGGCCGCCTCGATCTCGAGCGCGCGCCGATAGGCCCGTCCTGCTTCGTCCAGTTGTCCCGCCTGCCGGAGCGCCGCGGCAAGGTAGAGGTGGGTCGAGTTGTTGAGCGGGTCGATCGAGAGCGCCTCGCGGAACGCCGCCGCCGCCTCGGGGAAGCGTCCGGCGTAGAGGAGGTTCTTCGCGCTTTGATACTGACCGTTGAAGAAGGCGACCATCCGCTTCGGATCGGGCAGCTTCAGATCATCGCCCTCGCTCGCCCCTTCTGCGCCGGAGAGATACCCGAGGGAGCGCAGCTGCTCCAGTTCCTCGCGCGACGGGGTCCGTGCCGCTTCGGCGGATCCATCGATGGCCAGGAAGCGATCGAGTTCGGCCGACAGCCGCTCGACTTCCGTCGGCCGAGCCGCCGCGAGATTGCGCAACTCCTCTGGATCGTTGGCCAGATCGTACAGCTCCGGAATCGGCGCCCGGACATACTTCCACTCCTCGGTCCGTACTCCGCGCAGCGCCGCCCAGTGGTAGCTGACCCGGGGGCTCAGGGTCTCGCAGTAGAGCGCGCGCGGGGGCAGCGCTTCGCCACGAAACGCCGGTACGAGCGAGCGACCGTCGAGCGCCCCGCCTTCCGCCGGCACCCCGCAGAGTTCGGACAGCGTGGGGAAGAGATCGACCAGCCCGGTCTGCGCGGCCAGATCGACCCGCGGCGCTCCGGCCACGTACCGGCCGTCATTCGGCGGCGTGCGGAGCAAAGAGACCACGCGCAGCGTGGCGTCGTAGATGAAGAGCGAGTGCGTCGCCTCGCCGTGCTCTCCCAGCGACTCGCCGTGATCGCTCACCACCCAGACGGCGGTGTTCCGCGCCAGGCCGGTCGACTCCAGCGTGTCGAGAAGCTGTCCGATGCAACGGTCGAGATAGGCCAGCTCGCCGTGATACGGCTGCTGGGCGAAGTCCTGCGCGAAGGGGGCGGGTGGACGGTAGGGAGCATGGGGATCGTAGTAGTGGAGAAACAGGAAGAACGGTGCGGTGCCGTCCTGCTTGGCCTGCGTTTCGAGCCACCGCTGCGCGCGCGGTGGTGACCCCGCCCGGCAGCTCCACGTTTCCCAGGCGGAGGCCGGCCTCCGGACCGCTCAAGCGGTCCTCGTAAAGCTCGAACCCCTGGGCCAGGCCGAACCGTGCGTCCATCACGAACGACGAGACGAACGCCGCAGTGCGGTAGCCGGCGGCGCGGAACCGCTCGGCGAGGGTCTCGGCGCCGGGAGAAAGGGCATACTCCGTGTTCTCGCGGACGCCGTGGCGATGGGGATCGAGTCCGGTCAGCATGGTGGCGTGACCGGGCAGCGTGATCGGGACGGGCGAGATCATCTGCGACATCCGGATCCCGCCTCCCAGCAGTCGATCGAGGCCCGGGCTCGGTACCGGCGCGCTCGGTCCCGCTGTCGCGGCGTAGGCATCCGGACGTGCGGTGTCGAGCGAGATCAGGATCACGTTCCATCCGCGGCCGTTCAGCTCCGACGCCGCGAAGGAGTGAGTGCCGCCCGGGCGGAGGAACCTCAACCCGAGAATCACGGCCACCAGTAGCACCGCACCGAGCGCGAGGCTGCGGGCCAGGCCGAGGTGGAAGCCGCGGCCGCGGGTCGGGGTCTTGCGCCGTGTCGTGGGGGAAGGCTTGGCTTTTGATTTCACGCCTGGAAGGTAGCAAAGGGGACCGAGGGGGAAAAGCGGCGCGACCTCCTTTCCCTGCGATCGCCGTGGCCCTACACTCGCCGGGCGAAGGAGGTTGGATTGCTCGATGAGGCCGAGGAAGCGGCCCTCCTGGCGCGCGCGCGAAACGGGGATCGGGAAGCCTTCTGGCAGCTCGCCGCCCCGAGCATGGATGCGATTTTCGCCCTGGCGAGCCGGATGGTGAAACGGCGCGAGGATGCCGAGGATGTGGTGCAGGAGACCTTCCTGCGCGCTCTCGGCGCCCTGGCGGAGTTCCGCGCGCAATCGAGATTCCACACCTGGCTCCACCGCATCGCGGTCAATCAGGCGCTGATGAAACTTCGGAAGCGACGGTCCGACGTCTTCTCGGTCGACGCGCCGCGGATCGAGGCCGAGGAGTCGGCCCCGGTCGAGCTGGTCGACTGGAGCGAGTCGGTGCTCGACGCCCTGCTCCGGCGCGAGGCCAATCAGGCGCTCGAGGCGGCGCTGGCCGAGTTGCCGATCGACCAACGCACCGTGGTCACGCTCCGCGACCTGAACGGACTGAGCAACGAGGAAGCCGCGGCGGCGCTCGAGATCCCGATCGGGGCGGTCAAGTGGCGGCTGGAACAGGCGCGGGCCACGCTGCGCAACCGGGTGCGTGACTATTTCCGCGAGCAGCGCGCGCGTTCCGAGCGCGGCAAGCAGGCCCGCGGCGCGAGGGATCGCGGGAGGAACGATGGCTGAGCGCCGGATCCGCCTCCTCTTCGCCGGAACCACCTTCGTGCTTGGCGGCGCGGAGCGGGTCCTTTCGCACCTGATTCGTGGGCTGGCGCGGCCGCCTTTCGACGTCCATCTGCTCGCGCTCCGCGAGCCGGGGGCGATCGGCGAAGAGCTCCGCGCGGCCGGCATTCCGGTCACCAGTCGTCTCACCGGCGAAGGCAAGGTCGATCTTGGACTCTTGCCGCGCCTGCGAGCGTTCCTCCTTCGGGAACGGTTCGACGCGATCTATTTCCTCGACCACGCGCACGCCGTCTTCTACCTCACCCTCGCGTCTCTCGGCACCGGCGTCCGCGCGCGCGTCATGCCGGTCCACACCACCCGACAGTGGGGAGGGGCGAGGAGCCTCAAGCGCCCGATCCGCCTGGTGCTGCCGAAGCTCGACCGGGTGATCGCGATCGCCGAAGCGCAGCGGCGGTATCTGATCGAAGAGGAGGGGGTGCCGCCAGGGCAGCTCGAGGTGATTCCGAACGGCATTCCGCTCCGCGATCGGGGCGAGGACCGGGGTGCGCTCCGCGCCGCGGCGCGGGCCGAGTTCGGGACCGCGCCGGATGCGCCGGTGGTCGGGATCACGGCGGTGCTGCGGCCGGAAAAGAACCATGAGCTGTTGCTGGCGGCCTTCGCGCGCCTGCGCGCGGCGGAACCGGCGGCGGAGCTCTGGTTGATCGGCGACGGACCGCGCCGCGCGGCGCTCGAGGCGGAGGCGGTGCGGTTGGGACTGGGCCTATCGGCGCGCTTCCTGGGGTCACGCTCCGATGCGCGGCGATTGATGGCCGGGCTCGACCTGGCGTGTCTCTCGAGTCATCCGGCGGTGGAGACCCTGCCGCTCTCGTTGCTCGAGGCGATGGATGCCGACCTGCCGGTCGTGGCGACGCGAGTGGGGGCGCTGGATGAGATGGTGGAGGAGGGGAGGTCGGGGATCTTGGTGGAGGCTGGGGATGTGGAGGGGTTTGCGGAGGCACTGTGTCGACTCATCTCCGACGCAAGACTCCGCGGGGGGCGCGGGGGGGGGGGGGGGGGGGGGGGTGCGAGGACGGAGGGCCGGAGGCTGGGCCGCGCGTCGGGGCGAAAACGGATCGCAGGTGTGGCCCCGGGGGGGGGGCGGGCCGCCGGGAGAGGGCCAACTCAACTCGGAGGACTGATTTCCGGGTGAGACTGACAAGGCGAAGGCCCTTCGTCTGTGGTGCCCGCAACCGGGTATCGGTTTGGGCGTCGGACAGATCCAGACTCCGATGGAACCGCCGTCGAACATCAGCCTCCAGCACTTCGTGACCCCCGGACGCCACCCGTCGCTTCACCCGTTCGATCGCGTACTCCGCGGACGGGAGCTCGATGAAGTGGAGTGTTGTCCGATAGCCAAGTCGAGACCACGTCGCAAACCGCGCCGCGTACGAAGGGGATGACAGCGTGGTCTCGACGGCGAAGGAGTCGCGGGCCGATTCCAGGAACTCAGGCCGCAGGCCCCCCGGCTAAAGCCACCACACCAGCACGTTCCTGGACTCCAGCAGCGCATCGCGAAGCGATGCGCTGCGGCTATTCAAACACAAACGCGATCTTGCCGGCTTGGGGTTCGGCCTGGGAGATCAGGTCGAAGCCTTCGCTGAAGCGCTGGAGCGGCATCAGGTGGGTGATGACCGGCGTGATGTCGAGACGTCCGCTGGCCAGCAGGTTCGAGACCTGGAGCCACGTCTCGTACATGATCCGCCCATTGATCCCGTAGAGCCGGAGCCCCTTGAAGATGATGCCGTTGTTCATGTCGACACTCAGCCGTCCGTCGGGCAGGCCGAAGGCGGAGTAGCGCCCGCCCTTCCGCACCAGCTTGAGCCCCTCGTCCAGCACCGACTGCCGCCCCACCATGTCGAGCACCACGTCCACCCCGACCCCGTGGGTCTCGTCCATGATCCGCTCCTCGGTCTTCCGCTCGGCGGCGTTCAGCACCAGGTCGGCCCCCATCTTCTTGCCGATCTCGAGCCGCATGGGGGACATCCCGACCAGATAGATGCGCGAGGCGCCGGAGACCTTGGCCACGCCGGCCGCGAACAGCCCGGTCGGTCCGTCGCCATAGATCAGCACCGACTTTGCGTGCACCGGCTCGACCAGGGTGGCGTAGACCGAGTTGCCCAGCGGCTCCTGCGCCGCGGCGACGTGATAGGGGATCTTCGGATCGTTCTTCCAGACCACCAGCTCGGGTACGGAGACGAACTCGGCGAAGCTGCCGTTGGTGTCGACCCCCAGGATCGTGAGCTGGCTGCAGATGTGCATCTGACCGGTGAGGCACTGCACGCACTTCGTGCAGGGGATGTGGGTCTCGGCCGAGACGAAGTCCCCCGGCTGAACCCGCTTCACCTGCGAACCGACCTCCGCCACGATGCCGGAGAACTCGTGCCCCATGGTCTGGGGGATGCGGCGCCCGAGCCGCTCTTCCGCCCACTCGTTCCACTCGTAGATGTGCAGGTCCGTCCCGCACACGGTCGAGGCCTTCACCTTGATCAGGACGTCGTTCGGCCCCACGACGGGCTTCGGCACCTCGCGCAGTTCCGCACCGCGCTTGTGCTCCGTCTTGACCAGGGCCATCATCGTCGACGCCATCCAACACCTCCCGTTCCGTTCCGCCTTGCAAGAGTCGCGCGGGTTGCGATCGCCTCTCGCGCTTTGTCAGCCGCCGGAGTATAGGAACCGCGCAAATCGCGGGTCAATGAGCGCTCCCGGCGATTGCTATCCGGATCGCTGTCCCGGGCCGGCCCCGATTCGCTCCAGATGCACCGCAATCGACTTGAAGGCCGGGGTGCCCGATTGCGGATCGAGCCGTCGCGGCACAATGGCATTCGCCTCCGGGTAGTAGATCGCCAGATTCCCCGGGCGAATCTCGGCGATCGCGACCACCAGGGCCATGGCCCCCACTTCGCTCCGCACCTCCACGCGGTCCCCCTCGTCGAGCCCGAGCCGGGTGGCGTCTTCCGCCGCCATCATCACCACGTCGCGGCGGGTCATCCCCCGGTAGAGGTCCTCCTCCTCGTAGACCACGGTGTTGAACTGGCCCTCGGAGCGGAGGGTCATGAGGCGAAACTGGTCGGCCGCCGGGCGGAACGCCGGCAGCGCCACCGGGTGGAAGCGCGCCCGCTGATCGGGCGTGGGAAAGGCCGGGGAGTGAAAGGTGCGCCCTTCGATCTGGAACTCGCGGCCGGTCCGGCCGATCTCGGCCAGCGGTCCGTATCCCGGCACCACGCGCGCAATCTCTTCCCGCAGCCGCTGATGCGAGCCGAGAGCACTCCAGTCGAACCGCCCCGCGGGGAGGATCCGCTCGGCCAGCGCGGCGATGATCCCGACCTCGCTCCGCATCTCGCCCGCGACTGCCGCCGAACCCCCGTCCGAGAGCCGGACGTAGTTGAACATCGACTCCTGGGTCGTCGATTCGTGTTCTTCGTCTCGCGCCAGAACCGGCAGCACGAGGGTCGTCGCGCCCCGGCCTTTGAAGTGCCCCTCATTGAACTTGGTCGTGAGGTAGGTGATCAGCGGAATGCGTCCCAGCGCCTCCGCGCCCCAGGCGCTGTCCGGGTTGCTCCCGTACAGGTTGCCTCCGAGGAGCACTGCGGCCTCGATCTTCCCCGCATGCGCCGCCTCGAGCGAGGCGTAGGTGTCGAGCCCCGGCCCTGCGGGGAGGGGAATCCCGTACAGCTCCTCCAATCGCGCGCGAAACGCGCGGCTGGTGACCGGGTTGACGCCGACCGAACCGACCCCCTGCACATTGCTGTGGCCGCGGATCGGCAACATGCCGCACCCTTCGCGCCCAAGCCAGCCGCGGGCCAGACAGAGATTGCCCAGCGCCTTGATATTCTCGACCCCATGCTCGTGGTGGGTCAGCCCCATCGCCCAGAGCACGATGCCGCGCTTCGCTCCGGTGATCAGGGCCACCGCGCGGTCGATCTCCTCCCGTCCCACTCCCGAGGCCTCGATCAACTCGTCCCAGGACGAGTTCCGGGCAAAGGCCGCGACCGCGTCCCATCCGCTGGTGTGCGCTTCGACGAATTCCTGGTCGACGCCCCCCCGCTCGATCACCCCCTTCAGCAGGGCGATGAGCAGCGGGATGTCCGCGCCGATGTGCGGCTGCAGATAGAGGTCGCTCACGTCCGAGCCGAACAGCATCGAACGCACGCTCGAGGGGATGCGGAAGCGGACCAGCCCCAGTTCGCGAAGAGGGTTGATCACCAGCACGCGCCCGCCGCGCTCGCGCAGCTTGACCAGCTGGGTGATCAGTCGCGGATGGTTGCTCGCCGGATTGGCCCCGATCACCAGCGCGAAGTCGGCCTGGCCCAGGTCGTCCAGGGTGATCGACGCCGTACCCGAGCCGTAGATCTCCTTCAGCGCCACGCTCGAGGCGGCGTGGCAATAGAACGAGCAGTTGTGGATGTTCTCCGTCCCGTAGGCCCGCGCCACGAGCTGGAAGAGAAACGCCGCCTCGTTGCTCGACCGACCCGACGAGTAGAAGAACACCCCATCGCGGGCCGCCTCGCGCAGCGCCGCTCCGGTGCGATCCAGAGCCTCGTCCCAGGAGATCCGTCGGTAGTGGGAATCGGCTGGCCCCGCCATCATGGGGAAGACCACCCGTCCGAGCGACTCGCACTCCGCCGAGCTCATCCCCGCGAGCTGGGCCAGGGGAGTGCGGGCGAGGAACTCCTCCGTGACGACCCCCGCCATGTCCCCCGCCTGGGCCTGGATCGACTTCTTGCAGACCTCCGGCCAGTGGCCTGCCTCATTCCGCATCCCGCCCGCCTGTCCCCCCATCCCGAGGGCGCAGGTCTTGCAGGCATTCCGCGACGACAGCCGGCGGTACAGCTTGAGGAAGCCCCCCGCCTCCAGCCCCTTCTTCCAGACGTAGAGCAGCGCCGGGATCCCGCCTCCCGCATCGACCTTTGGTTTTGCCATGGGGGGCAAGCTACCGACTTCGCTCCCAGGGGACAACCCCACCGACCGGTCGCAGCGCAGAGGGGGGATTCACCCGAACGGGTCGAGAGATCAGTCTTCGCTTAACCGGAATCTGTCTGGTATTCTTCGGAGACGACGCTCCACCCGCCGGAAAACTCACGAACCACCGCGGCAGAGCCCCCTTTTGGCGGCCCTGCCCCGGGTGGATACTTGCCCGAAGGGAGTCCAATGTTCTCTTGTTTCCCCGGCGCCCGTCGGCGCGCGCATGCCATCGGAACCTGCGCGATCGTGCTCGGCGGCTTCGGCCTGCTCGACCTCGCCCCGGTCCAGGCCCAATCCCACAACGTCACCCTGCTCAGCAATCGTGACGCCTACGACTTCCACTCCGGAGTCTGGGGCTACTCCGCCCCCAACGGGGTCGAGCTGGCGATCATCGGGACCGACCTCGGCGTTTCGTTCGTCGACGTCACCATCCCCACGGCGCCGACCGAGGTGGCATACTTCAATCACGCGGAGTCCATCTGGACCGAGATTCGCACCTTCGGTCACTACGCCTACTGGAGCAACGAGGACGGCGCCGCAGGCCTCGGCATCGTCGACTTGAGCGACCCACTGAATCCGATATTCGTCGGGTTCCACACGGCGTTCGACTCCTGCCACAGCCTACACATCGACACCCAGCGCGGGTGGTTGTACTGCAACGGATGCGCCGGCAATCAGACCTTCATTCTCGACGTCGGCGCCAATCCGACCAACCCGCCGACCGTGGCTGTCTTCAGCGATTACTACGTGCACGACAGCTATTCGCGCGACGGCATCTCGTACTTCGCCGCGATCTTCGACGGTGCGCTCGGGATCGAGGACTTCACCAATCCTCCCACCTTCACCCGGCAGTCGTTCACCCAGTATCCCGGCGGAGCGACCCACAACTGCTGGCTGACCGACGACAGCAACTATCTCCTGACCACCGATGAGACGACCGGCGGACATCTCAAGATCTGGGACGTGCAGGATCTCACCGCCCCCCAGCAGATCTCGGAGTACGCCATCCCCGGGGATGGTTCGATCATCCACAACGTCTACGTGAAGGGGAATCTGGCCATCGCCTCGTGGTACACCGCCGGGCTCCAGATCCTCGACATCACCGATGTCTTCAATCCCCAGCGGGTCGGCTACTACGACACCTACCCCGGCACGGCGGGTTACACCGGCGCGTGGGGGGTCTATCCGTACGCCCAGAGCGGGAACATCTACATCAGCGACATGGAGACCGGGCTCTACGTCTTCTCGTTCCAGCCTAACTACGGCCTGGTCCGTGGGACGGTGACCGACGCGACGACCGGCGATCCTCTTCCCGGAGTGGTGGTCGAGGAGCTGCTCGAGTCCCGCACCGCGACCACCGATGCCCTCGGTCGCTTCACCCTGGCCCTCGAGCCCGGCAGCCATACCGTCGATCTGAGTCTCTTCGCCTACGCGGACGAGAGCGTGAGCGCCACGGTCACCGCCGGGCAGACCACGAACGTCACCGTCGCACTTGACCGACTCCCGGCCGGCACCATCTCCGGGTTCGTCCGTTCGTCCCTTGGAGGCAGCGGCCTGGCCGGCGCGACCCTCACGGTGCTCGGCACGCCGCTCGGCACCACGAGCGGGGTGGGCGGCGCATTCAGCGTGGCGAACGTGCCGGAAGGGCCCTACACGGTCGACGTTTCGCTGGTCGGATTCGGATCGCGACAGGGGGGGATCCATGTGGTCGCCAACCGCACCGTGACCCGCGATTTCGTGCTGAACCCTTCGCTCATCGCCGACAACGCCGAGACCGACCAAGGTTGGACCCTCGGCGTCGCGGGGGATGGCGCCTCGACCGGCATCTGGATTCGCGACGATCCGGTCGGGACCGGCGGCGGCTCGGTGCAGCCCGAGGATGACCACACCCCGGCCCCCGGTACCAAGTGCTTCGTCACCGGCAACTGCACGCCCGGCTGTAACACCTCGGAGAACGACGTCGACAACGGGCGGACCACGCTTCTCAGCCCGGTCTACAGTCTCACGGGCCAGAACGGCGCCATCCTCCAGTACTACCGCTGGTACTGCAACGCGGTGAACGGAAACGGCTCCGACACCTGGCGGGTCGAGGTCTCGAGCAACGGCGGGACCAACTGGACGACGGTCGAGCAGTTCACGACCAACAAGCCGTTCTGGGAGCGGGTGCAGATCCCGCTCCAGAGCTTCATCACCCTGACCAACAACGTGCGGGTCCGCTTCCTCGCCCAGGACCTCGGCGCCTCCAGCCTCGTCGAGGCCGCGATCGACGACGTCGAGATCCTGATCCCGCAGGCACCGAGCGACGTGCCCACCGAACTGCCGGCCGCCACGACCCTGGCGCTTACGATCGAGCCCAATCCAGTGCGGTTCTCCACGGCGCTTCGCCTTGCGCTGCCGACGCGCCAGCCGGTGCAGCTCAGCATCGTCGACGTCCAGGGGAGGGTGGTGCGGCGACTCCAGACCGGCCTTCTCGAGGCAGGTCGGCACGACTTCGCCTGGGATGGGCGGGACCAGGCCGGCCGGAATCTCGCGCAAGGACTCTACTTCGCGCGCGTCTCTACCCTCCGGACGTCTCAGCGAGAAGGTCATTCTCATCAAGTAGCGATTCACCTCCGGCGCGGCCCCGATGCGCCCACCTGTCGTGCCCCCCTCACGAGCGCGGCGGCGCCTTCCCCCGATGGGAGGGCGCCGTCGCCGCTTTCGTCCTCCGCTCTTGCGCAATCCATGTGCTATCGTTGTTCCACTCATTGCCCCGCAGGATGGACCTTGAAGCGGCGGACCGCCGGGAATGGAACCCGTCGGCCCCGCAGGAGAACCCATGCACATTCGGCCCTCGAGCCACACTCGGACGACCTCGGATCCACGGCGGAACCATGTCTCCCGCCTCGCATTCCGCGTTCTCGCGCCCGTCGTTCTCATCGCCGGCCTGCTACTCCCGCAAGCTCCGGTCCACGCCCAGTCCGAGAACGTCACCCTCCTGGGACACCGGGACGCCTACAGCCACCACTCTGGGATTTGGGGTTACTCCGCTCCCAACGGGGTAGAGTTGGCGATTGTCGGCACGATGAATTCTACGTCGTTCGTAAATGTCACCGACCCAGCGAACCCGGTAGAGGTAGCGAACTTTCCCCACGCGTCCTCCATCTGGACGGAGATTCGAACGTATGGACACTATGCCTACTGGAGCAACGAAGACGGCGCGGTTGGACTTGGCGTCGTTGACTTGAGCAATCCGCTCAGCCCCCAGTTCGTGCGGTTCCACACGGCGTTCACGTCATGTCACAGCCTGCACATTGACACCCAGCGCGGCTGGCTGTACTGCAACGGCTGCTCCGGCGGCCGAACGTTCATCCTTGACGTCGGCGCCAATCCCACCAACCCTCCCACCGTCGCGATCTTCACGGATTACTACGTGCATGACAGCTACTCGCGCGATGGAATCTCGTACTTCGCCGCGATCGTCGACGGTGCGCTCGGGATCGAGGACTTCACCAGCCCACCAAACTTCTTCAACCAGTCATTCACGCAGTACCCAGGCAGCGCGACCCACAACTGCTGGCTGACCGATGACAGCAAGTACCTCCTGACGACCGACGAGACCTCCGGTGGACACCTGAAGATCTGGGACGTGCAGGACCTTACGGACCCGCAACAGGTGTCGGAGTACTCGATCCCGGGGGATGGATCGATCATCCACAACGTCTACGTGAAGGGGAATCTGGCCATCGCGTCGTGGTACACGGCGGGGCTGCAGATCCTCGACATCACCGATCCGTTCAACCCGCAGCGGGTGGGGTACTACGACACCTATCCGGGGACGGCGGGCTACGACGGCGCGTGGGGGGTGTACCCGTACGCGAACAACGGGAACATCTACATCAGCGACATGGCGACCGGGCTCTACATCTTCCGCTTTACCCCGAACTACGGCTCGGTGGTCGGAACGGTGACCCAGCAAGGGAACGGCGCACCCCTGGCGGGAGCGACGGTTTCGGTGGCGGCGGAGAGCAAGTCGACGACCACGAATGCGGCTGGACAGTACACGCTGAACCTCCCGCCTGGCTCGCACACGGTGGAGTACGAGAAGTTCGGGTATGGAACGACCACGAGGGTGGTCAACATCACTCTGGGGCAGAGCACCACGCAGAATGTACCGCTGACGCTGCTCCCGACAGGCGGCATGACGGGATTCGTGCGCACGACTGGCGGCGCGCCGCTGTTCCAGGCGGCAGTCTCGCTGTTGGAGACGCCGCTCAGCGCGACCTCGGGAATCAATGGTGCCTACACGGTGACCGGAGCGCCCACCGGCGCCTATCAAGCCGAGGCGGCGCTCTTCGGCTACGGTAACCAAACGTTGACCGTTGATGTTTCTGCGAATCAGACCACTCCCAGGGATTTCAGCCTGCGACAGTCGGTGTTCGCCGACAACGCGGAAGCGAATCTGGGATGGTCTCTGGGGGTCGCCGGTGACAACGCCTCCACCGGCATCTGGATCCGCGCGAATCCGGTCGCTGTAGGGGATGGCTTGGTGCAGCCGGAGGATGATCACACGCCCGCACCGGGCGTCACCTGCTTCGTCACGGGGAATTGCCCCACGCCGTGCACCGCGGGCGAAAGCGATGTAGACGGCGGCAGGACTACCCTGATGAGCCCGACGATCGACCTGGCGGGTCAAACGGGAGCGAAACTCATCTACTATCGCTGGTACTCGAATGACTCGGGTGCCAATCCCGGTCAGGACATCTTCCAGGTGGATATCTCGAGCAACAACGGGACGAGCTGGGTGAATCTGGAGAGCTTGATCCAGACCCGAAACTTCTGGGAGAAGATGACCTTTGATCTGGCGAGCTACATCACGCTGACGAACCAGGTGAAGATCCGGTTCATCGCGCAGGATACGGGCGGGGGATCGGTGGTCGAGGCGGCGATCGACGACGTCGAGATCACGCTGCCGCCGCCGACCGTGGCGGTCGAGCCGGTGCTGCCGGTGACGGTCCGGCTGTTCGAGGCGACCCCGAATCCGATGCGCGAAGGGGCGAACCTGCGCTTCGCGCTCGCCGCGCGGCAGCCGGTGCTGCTCGACATCGTCGACATCCAGGGGCGGCAGGTGCGCTCCCTGATCTCGAACGTGGTCGAGGCGGGCGAGCATGTCGTCCGCTGGGACGGCCGCGACGCCGAGGGCCGCCTGGTGCCGGCGGGGATGTACCTGCAGCGCCTCGCGACCGAGAAATCGAAGCAGAGCGCGAAGCTGCTGGTCGTTCGGTAACGCCAAGACCACAGGCTCGAGACGATGTGAAGGCCTCCCGCGGAAACATCCGTGGGGGGCCTTCGTGCGACCCGGTTCCAGGACTGGGCCGCGTGCGTGGCGAGGACGCAGCGCGCGATGGTCGACCCCTCATAGCGAGGCAGGCTGGTCGCCGATAGGCTGTGTCCGCTACCGTCTCGACTCCGAGACTCTCAGGGGCCGCCCGGAGGCGCATTTCGCTTGCAATTCTCGCATGGCAGGCAGACCCTTTTGGTGCCTGGATTTTCGCCGCCCCCGCCCCTCCGCCAGGCACCTCCGGCCGGGAGCGCGCAGGTCGAGTCCTGAGTTCGCATGTCCCGTTCTCCATTGGCAGCCTCGCGTTGTCAGCCGTTTGTGGGCAGGTCGCAAGCCGCCCCACAGCCAGAAGGAGGGACCGTGTTAGGGATGACCGTCCGCACCGAGCTGCTGGCCGTTGTATTCACCTTTTCCGTAGCAATTGCGGGGGGGACGTTGCTCCCTCGAGCCGAAGCCGGCACGACTCCTGATCGCGATCGGGATCACGATCGGACTCAGGCGATCTCGTTCTCGGTCACGCTCGATCCCCGCGACGTCACCGTCTCACGCAGCGACCAAAGCGGCTACGACCGCATCCTGCTCCGCGGTCACCAACCCTTCCCGAACCCCGATTGGGTCGGTGCACCCCTCCTGCCAGCGATCCAGGACCGACTCGTCCTGCCCGAGGGGATGCGCGTCGCCCGCCTCACGGTCACGACCCACGATCCCCAGTTCATCGCGAGCGGAGTCCGGCCCGAGCCGATCCCGCCCCCCGAGAGCGGCGACACCACCTTCGTCTGGCAGCCCGACCCGCGCTACTACCAGGAAGGAGATGTCTTTCCCCCGACGCCCGAAGTCCTGGTGAGCAATGACTCCTACCGCGGCATCCGCCTGGCCGACGTTGCTGCCGTGCCGCTCCTCTGGGACCCCGTGAGCACCAACCTGGTGCTGTTCCGTACCGTCGAGGTTACGGTACAGCTCGAGCCGGTGCCAGAGGGCGAAGCCGCGCCCCCCAGGCTCCGCCCCGAGCGGCGCTTCTCCCGCGAGCTGTACGAACTCGACTGGGTGCGCGACCACGTGCGCAACCGCGAGGATGTCGATCGCCACTATCCCGCGCGACGGGGTCGCGATCGCCATCCCGATCACGATCCGAACGAACTCCACGTCGTGGCCGACACCGCGCATGCCACCGGCTTCCATCCCACCGATCTTCCCTCGCTCGAAGGCCCCGCGATCGACATGGTCATCCTGACCGGCGACGGCTGGGCCAACGGCCTCGGCGACCCCGGCGACATGTCCGCCGCCTTCCAGGAGTGGGCCGACTGGCGCACCCAAACCGGAGTCCCCACCGTCGTCCGTACGGTGCAGTGGGTGCGCGACCACTACCCAGGAGGCGACGACCCTGCCCGCATCCGCGCATTCCTGCGCGAGGCCTACTCCAAGTGGGGAACGGACTACCTCCTCATCGGCGGCGATGTCGAGGTGGTGCCGGCGCGGATGTGGGGCGGTGAAGCTTCGGGGAACCCCAGGGAGTACCCGGCGGCCTGGTACTACGCCGAACTCGACGTTTCCTGGGGCCAGATCCATCAACCATTCTTCAGCGGTAGTGGCGGTGCCTACCCGGACCTTTGGGTGGGCCGGATCCCGGCGCGAGACGCCAGCGAGGCTGCAGCGTGTCTGGAGAAGCTCCAAACGTACGAACGCGTGCCCGGGCTCGACCTCCCGGTACCCGATGACACCTTCTACACGAAAGCCGTGCTCTTCGCCGGCTTGACGAACTCCGGCGCATGGGACCAGGAAGACGACAAATCGAACATCCCGCCGACGAGCACGCCTTGGTGGCAGAACGGCGTCTGGCAGTCGGAGCGGCTCAAGAAGACCGTTCTCGATTCGTTGTCGTTCGAGTCCTACCGCCTCTATCCGAACCTGACCTCGAGCAAGGCGTGCAAGCCGGGGACGTCCTACGATTGCTACAAGAAACAGCGCGACTACTACACCGCGGAGGGGGCGCCGGAGGCCTACTTCACCCACGCCAACATCCTGAACGCCCTCCGGAACGAGGAGCCGTCGGTCGTCTTCCACGTGGAGCACTCGAACCGCTGGGTCTTCGGCGGGATCAGCGATGGGCTCACCCAAAGTCGCCCCGCGCGCGACGTGTGCCTGGAACCCGCGATCTGCTCAGCGGCGCAGTGTGAGGCGTGGGCGGAGGCCTGCTTCGATCAGTACCTGGCCGACAATCCCCAGGTCCCGATCAGTCGGGAGGCACTCGACGCCCTCTCGAACGGCCCGAACTACTTCGTCGGCCTCAGCTACGGCAGCATGACCGGCATGTACGACGGCGACGCCGTGGCGGAGCACCTACTCCGGGACCCGGACGGTGGAGCGGTTGCGTGGTGTGGGAAGTCGGTCAGCGACAACAGCTACGGATACACGGACACCACCGACATGAGCACGCGCTTCCTGAAGAGAGCGCTGTCGAGTCGCCAGCCAGTTGGAGTTGCTCTCGCGAACGCGACCGGAGTTGGGTCGTCAAATCCTCGAAACACCCAATGGACGTTGTTCGGAGATCCTCACCTGCTTGCCTGGAGTCAGGTCCCCGGTACCCTGTGGCTGTCGAGTTCCGTCAACCAGCTCGGGAATCCCGACTTCTACGACCTGACGATCACGGTTCGCTCGGGCAGTTCGACCGGCGCAGCCGTGGCCAACGCGCGAGTCTGTCTCTCGCGGGATGACGATGTCTACGCGGTCGGGTGGACGGACGCGGCGGGCGAGGTTCGTTTCCCCTCACTTCTGGTCGCGTACTCGTCAGTGGGGATTGATGTGTGGGGGATCGTGGACAACTTCGTGCCCAAGCACCTGTTCATCGAGGAGGCGAACCAGTCGGCGCTCGACGACGATCCAGTGCCGATCTACGAGTCTCACGTACTCTCGGACAGTCTGACGCCGGGTCTGCGCGCGGATCTGTTCGAAGCGGGCGATCGAATCGCTCTCGACGTCTTTGTGAGGAATGTGGCATCCGAACCCGTCTCCGGGGCTGATGCGCTACTCTTTCCAACCCCTCGGGTTCGGCTGCGGCTTCGATTGGATGGTGCTCCCGCGCCGGCGGCCAACGTCGTCATCGGGGGCGCGAACGCCCATCCGCCCGACGGGCAGGAGGTGTTTTCGCTCCTCGTCAACGAGTCCGGCATTCGACCAGAACGAACGCCCACTGAGACGTCACCCAACGGATATAAGGTCTTCCGCAACCAGATCACAGGGGAGTACCACCTCAAGGTTGACTGGGTGACCCCGTACCCATCCCACCCCGCTGAGGGCACGATTTATGCCGACGGCGGCTTGGGGCTGGTTTCGGAGTTCGTTGGAGTGGGATGACGAGGTGCACGTGTCGGAGGAAGGTGACAGCATCGCGTTCTCCTTCGTACCAGACTCCGACTACGATCAAATCCGGTTCTACGCCGATGCATCGGACTGGCTCACCATGGTAGATGGGGAGTCGTCGTACGACTCAATGCTAGCAAACGGACTCGACACGACGCGCTTTGTGTTCGACCTGTCACGCACGTTGCCGCCGAACCAGCGCGTGGCCCTCTCCTTCGCCACGCGGGTGAACGAAGAGGACGCGGTGCGCATGTTCACCGACTTTCTGGTCGAGACCGCAGCACCGGAGGTCTCCTTCGCCCTGCAGAAACTCGAGTCGACGCTCACCGGCGGCTGCTCCTGCACCGGCGGGCGCTCCGCCTACCGTCTCCGACCGACGCTGCGGAACACCGGGAACGCGGACGCCGACTCGGTCGAAGTGTTGCTCGGCTGGTCGGGGGCGGATGCGGTGTTGTGCTCTGGCGGCGACGCGATCTGGATGACCGTACCGGCACACGGCGAGGCCACGGCCACGACCGGCTTCCAGTTCTGCGACTCACCGACGACGCGGACGCTTCGCGTGGAGTCCCTGACCATCCGGCGGACGGTGAATGGGGTGATCGACACGCTGCAGGTGGTCGATCCGGCCACGGCATACAATCCGTGGCCTCTCGGGGGATCGACCTACCAGGTCGCTACGCTGGACGGCTATTCCACCGTCGACGGTTTCCGCGCACAGTGGACGGAGCCGGCGGCCTACCAGAGCAGCAGCACCGAGCCGATTGGGTACCACGTCTACATCGACAGTGCCGGCGTGCAGCGGCGGTACACGCGCGACATGCTCAGCGAGGCCGCACAGGCCTGGACCTTGGGGCAGCCGCGACGAGACGAAAACGGGAATGTCATCGACTACAAGGTCGGAGTGAGCGCGGTCAGCTCCAACCGAATCGAGGCGCCGATCCGTTGGACCGGGTTGCGCGAGACCTCGCTTCTACCCCGGCCGGGCTGGCCGAGACGGATGCCCACGGGGGCGGCAAAGTCCGTCCTGGCGGTCGACCTCGATGACGACGGCGACCTGGAGATCCTGGCCGGCGGCCGCGTGCTCGCGGCTTGGGATCCGGACGGAGATCCGGTTGCGGCAGCCGGCCTCGACGGGCTGCTCTACAACCCGATTGCCGACAGCCAGATCGACACCGAGTCGGATCTGAACATCTGGGGGCGAGCTTGCGGCCGGCGATGTCGACACGGACGGAGAGACCGAGATCGCGATGTTGTTCGGCGATGGGAAGCTCCGGATGATCGACGAGGATGGTTCGGCGCACTGGTCCATTCCGATCACGGTGAACGCGCGTTCGACGCCAACCCTGGCCGACCTGGATCAGGACGGGGATCTGGAGGTCATCCTGAACGGGCTGGATGGCGGCGACCTCTACGTGTGGCACAAGAATGGAACCAACTTCCGGACCAACAACAATCGCTACGTCGATCTGAGCCTCGCGAATCAGGTGAACTACTCGGGCGTGGCGGTGGCGGACGTGGACTCGACCTCTCCGGGGCTCGAGATCGCGCAGTCGCTCTTCAATGGCGAGGTCAAACTCTGGAAGACCCAGACCGGGAGCGGCAATCCTGCAGCCGTCTGGGTCAAGGGCCCGTGCGACAGCCCTCCGTGCGGGGGCGCCGTCACGACGCCGGCGATCGCGGACGTGAATGCCGACGACGTTCCGGATGTGATCGTGGCCTCCAAGGGGACCTGGCGGAAAGCGGCGACCTTCAAGGGACAAACGGGGGGCTTCAGCGCCACCTGGCGCGGGAAGAACAGCTCGCAGCAGTCGGACACGCTCCAATACCACTGGCTCCACCTCCCGCCGGATCCCATGCCCTACCCGGCCATCGCGGAGCTGGATCCAAGCGGAAACGGCGTTCCCGAGGTGTTCATGGGGCGAGGGCGGTATCCCGAGGAGCGCCTGATCGATGACGATGATGATCACAACACGATGAGCGTGGGGCTGCTCTTCAACCGCGGCGCCGTCCCCAGCGGTGAGTATCTCGGTCGAGTGACGACCCTGACCGACTCGGTGCCCCGACCCGGACGACTGCGGGAGTACCAGGGAATCACCCGCGGCAATCCGATCCTGGGGGACATCGACGGAGATGGTCGCCAGGAACTGATCGTCGGGTCCAATCATGGTGCGCTCTTCGCCTGGGAGTTCACGCCGACGAGCGGGGATAGCTTCGCCGTGAACCCGGAGCCGGGGTGGCCGCTGCAGTTCAGCGACCTTCCGTGCAACCCCTCGTTCGCCGACCTGGACCAGAGTGGGGATACGCTGCAACTGATCGTGGGGCTGGAGGACGGTCACGTCTACGTATACGACCTGCCCGAGATGACGGCGGACGACGTGCAGTGGCCAACGGCGCAATACGATGTCGCCCGAACGGGAGCGTATCCGAACTTCTGGCTGGAGTCGCCCCGAACACCCACCTCGGGCGGACCGTCGTTCGACGACCGCATGCGAAGCGGCCCCAATCCGTTCGGTCCGGAGACCGCGATCCGGTTCCGGCTGCGGGAGCGCGGGACCGTGATGCTGGCGGTCTACGACGCGGGTGGGCGTGAGGTGAAGCGACTCTGGTCGGGGGAACTCGAAGCGGGAAGGCATGAGTTCGAGTGGAACGGTCGCGACGATCAGGATCGTCGGGTGGCCAGTGGAGTCTACTTCCTGAAGCTCTCGGGCGCATCGGGTACCCAGACCCGGCGCCTGGTGCTGGCACGATAAGGAGGCGAACATGCGAGTCAATCGTCGACACTGCTCTTGGCCTCACGCAGCGACCGCTTGCCTGCCGTTCATCCTCGCCCTCGTTCCGTTCGAGCAGGTGTCAGCCGGCATCTGGTTCGACGATCCGGTGAGCTACTCCGTGCCGAAGACACCGCGGGGCTTGAGCGTCGGACACCTGAACGACGATCCTTATCTGGACGTGTTCGTCGCCGCCTCGAATAGCAATAGTGCAACCGGTTATCTCTACCTGAATGATGGGCTCGGCGGGCTCGTCGCTGGCCCCACCGTGGCGATCACGCCGGGCTACGAGAGGCACGCCCTTGGCGACTTCAACGGCGATGGGCGAACCGACATCGCGGTGTCTGGCTCC
Organism: Candidatus Eiseniibacteriota bacterium; assembly: GCA_016712505.1. GTDB lineage: Bacteria > Eisenbacteria > RBG-16-71-46 > CAIMUX01 > CAIMUX01 > JADJQY01. The sequence goes on from JADJQY010000002.1 coordinate 162,496, forward strand.
CCAACCCGTGTCTACTACGCGAGTGCCGAATACACCTACCCAGGCCCTGCGGTGGTAGCGCCAATTGGGGGAGGGGGGACTCAGCACTTCGGGGTGATGCACGCCATCGACATGGATTTGGATGGCTACTGCGACCTGATCGGGCGCCGGAAAAACGAGTGGCCGCAGCAACCGTTCGTCACGATCGTGTGGGGGAGTCCGACCGGTCTCGTGCCGGGCAACACGCAGATGGAGGTCGACATCGTCGAGGACACGGGATGTGACCACAGCATCACGTACTCCTCGGTGATCGACATTGCGGTGGCGGATGCGGATACGGACGGAGATCTGGACGTGGTGGTGAGCGCGATTCGGGACTGGGGGGGAAGCGAGCCGGCGAACTGCGAACGGCGGGGCATTGGCGTGATCTGGTGCGATGGGCCAAGGCTGTATCGAGAGACCGAGGAGTGGTTGGTGAGGGAACAGTTTCCGACCCCCGTGGATGCCTTCTACATGCTCAAGGTGCTGACACTGGGCGAGGATTCAGAGCCGGACATCGCCATGATCGACGGCATCACCCACAAGGTGATGTACTCGGAGGGAGCCGGCGCGTGGCGAGCTCCGGAGCCGACCGGCCTCCCTGGTGGGTGGAGTGTCATGGCAGACTTCGACGGCGATGACGTGCTGGATGCGGTTGATGGTGTCTATGGAAAGATGTGGGTCAATCGTGGACGGTCGCCATCGGGGTTTGATCTGATCGAGTCACCCGACGTTGCGGGATTGACGCCGAGCGCCGCGGGGGATTTGGATGGGGATGGGGCGCTGGACGTCGTGAGCTACGTCTACCCGACGACGACGATGATGGTGCATCGCAACATCGCACCGCTGGCGACGGGAGTTCCGGAGAGGGTCGATGATCGGCGTCTGCGAGCGGTGCCGTCAGTGGCGTCGCGCGGAGTCGTACGATTCGAGCGGACGGGGATCGACGGTCAGGCGGGAGCGGGGTTGAGAGTGGCGGTGCGCGATGTGCTGGGGCGAGTGGTGTGGCGCGGAACTTCGGTGGAGAGTCCGAACGGAGTCGCAACGTGGAATCTCACCGACCTACGGGGGGGACCGGTGCCGGCGGGGGTTTATTTCGCGGCGGAGGCCGGGACTTCGCCCGGTGACGCGGTGCGGGTGCTCGTGATCCGGTAGACCCCCGGCAACTCGTCCGAGGCAACTCGAGGCCACCCATGGAGTGATCCGCGGGTGGCCTTCGTGAGAATGACGTCAGACCCGGGTCGGGGACCGGTTCGGCGACGCACGCCAGAGGCCAAAGGATGGCGCATCAGGCGGCGAGGATTGAGATTGACCGAGGTTGGGCCTGTGCTATGCTGCGCCGTCGCTTCTTGAGAAAACTTTCCCAAGCGAGCGATTTGGGGGGGGCGGCGCGAACGTAGGGAGCTCGCGTCGAGAGTGTCGCGGAGAGCGGTTCTCACCATCTTGGTGTTTCCCGCGGAGCCACTGAGTGGGCTCGCGTGCGGGGGTGAGGGCGGGCGACGCGCACCTGGTCGGAGATGGAGCGGATGTGGGCGCGTGGGGTCGAGGGACCGACGATCGTGGCCTGCGTTCGGCATCGATCTTCTGACTCTTCCAAGGGGAGTTGCTCGCGACGTCTGGGGCGCGATCATCTGGTGAAAGTCGGCTTCGCGTGGGAAGCGGCGTTGCGTGAAGGGCGGCGCGGCGCGAAGGGCGGCTTCGCCTGAAGGACGGGCTTCCGCGGAGCGGCATCGCGTGGGGCTTCGAGACTGGCCGGAGGATGTGTGGCCAACTCCTACATACCGCTCGTCTTCGTGATCCTGCTCGCCGCGCTCATACCGGCGATCTTCATGATCCTCTCGAACATGCTCGGGACCAAGAAGCCGAGCGAGGCGAAGTTCGTCCCGTACGAATCGGGAATTCTCCCCTCGACCAACGCGAATCAGCGCTTCCCGGTGAAGTTCTACCTGGTGGCGGTGCTGTTTCTGATCTTCGATGTGGAGGCGGTCTTCCTCTTCCCCTGGGCGGTGCGATTCCGCGAGCTGGGGATGTTCGGATTCGGCGAGATGATCGTGTTTCTCGCCGTTCTGGTGCTGGGACTGGTCTATGCATGGAGGCGTGGCGCACTGAAGTGGGATTGATCAGCCGCCGCGCGGGTCACGCCGTGGTCGGACACGCGTCCGCCGAGGCGGGTCAGGGATCGTGGGGCAGCGGATGGCGAGGAGCAAGATGGCGAGTGACAAGCAGAGTTCCGGAGGGGCTGACCCGGTGAACGACGGTCGGGGCCGCACCGATCCGGTGCTGCGCAGCGAACAACGCGTGGGGCGCGACGCGGGCCTGGCGGCGCCGGCGGGTGCGCACGCGCGCGGCGGCGCCTATCTGACCCCGGTCGGAGTCGAGCACGAGGCGGCGCTGAGCGAGGGGATCATGCTGACCAAGCTGGACGCGGTAGTTGCCTGGGGGCGGAAAAACTCCCTCTGGCCGATCCCGTTCGGCACCGCCTGCTGCGGGATCGAGTTCATGGGGGTGGTCTCGAGCGTGTTCGACCTCTCGCGCTTCGGCGCGGAGCTGGTCCGCTTCTCGCCGCGTCAGGCCGATCTGATGATCATCGCAGGCACCATCACCTACAAGATGGGGCCGGTGATCCGCCGTATCTACGACCAGATGTCGGAACCGAAGTATGTGATCGCGATGGGGGTTTGCGCCTCCTCGGGCGGATTCTACGACAACTACTGCACGATGCAGGGGGTCGACAAGATCCTCCCGGTCGACTACTACGTGGCGGGATGCCCGCCGCGGCCGGAATCGGTGCTGCAGGCGGTGATCGAGCTGCAGGGGCGCCTGACCCGCACGAAGCAGGTGTAGGCGGGGGCGCCGAGGCGGAGGAGCGCAGGCCGGTACAGGCAATGAAGGACTCGCAGGTAGGGACTCGCAGTTAGGCAGGCGTTGGCGGATTGGGGAGAATCCATGTCGACCGCGACCGAGAACAAGAGCGACTTCAGCGAGCTGGCGCAGAAGCTGGGGGCGGGGTTCCTTTCCGGGACCACCGGCGAAGAGCGGGCGGGTCTCTTTCCCATCGTCTGGGTGAAGCGCGAGGCGCTCCCGGAGGCGCTGCGCTTTCTGAAGGAGAGCCCCTCCTACCGCATGCATCAGCTCTCCGATCTGACCGCGATCGATCGCCTCTACGATCCTGCCCCGCACGGCGACCGGTTCGAGTTGGTCTACTGCCTGCACAACCTGGAGACGGAACGCCGGGTGGTGGTCAAGGCCTCGGTGCCGGAGTCCGACCTCCTGGTCGAGAGCGCGACCCCGCTCTGGCGCGCGGCCAACTGGGCCGAGCGCGAGGTGTTCGACCAGTACGGCATCCGCTTCAAGAATCATCCGAACCTCCGGCGCTTGCTGAACCATCGCGAATTCGTCGGGCACCCGCTGCGCAAGGACTACGACATCTTTCGCGGGCAGTGGTTGACCGAGGCGGACGACCTGATGGAGGAGATGGAACTCCGTCGTCGGGAGAAGGGAACGCCGGCGGTTCACGACGAACCGGGCGAGACGATGATCCTGAACATCGGGCCGTCGCATCCGGCAACCCATGGCACCTTGCGGAGCCTGGTCGAGCTGGACGGGGAGACGATCCTGCACGCCGTGCCGGAAATCGGCTATCTCCACCGCGGCTTCGAGAAGTCGGCCGAGACCCATGAATACAACCAGGTGATCCCGTATACCGATCGCCTGAACTACTGTTCCGCCCTCTCGAACAACGTCGGCTACGCCAAGGCGGTAGAGCAGCTCTGCGGCATCGAGGTGCCCGAGCGGTGCCAGTACATCCGGGTCATTCTCTGTGAATTGAATCGGATCATGGATCACCTGGTGGGGAACGGCGCGAACATCGTCGACCTCGGGGCGCTGACCAACTTCTGGTACCTCTTCAACCTGCGCGAGAAGATCTACACCGTGATCGAGGGGCTGACCGGCGCGCGCCTGACCAACTCCTACACGCGGATCGGCGGGCTGTGGGCCGACGCGACCGACGAATTCCTGGCCCAGACCCGCGCGGTGCTCAAGGAAGTGCCGAGGCATGTGGGCGACACCCTGAAGCTGGTGGCGCGGAATCGCATCTTCATCGACCGCTGCGTCGGGGTGGGCAAGATCTCGGTCGACGACGCGATCTCCTTCGGCATGACCGGGCCGTGCCTGCGGGCGACCGGGCTGGAGTACGACCTGCGGAAGAACGCACCTTACTACGTCTACGACCGGTTCAAGTTCGAGGTGCCGACAGGGCATCAGGGCGACACCTACGACCGGATCATGGTCCGGTTCGAGGAGTGTCTGCAGAGTGTGAAGATCATCGAGCAGGCGCTGGATCAGATGCCCAAGGGTCCGTTCCGGGCCGATCATCCGCTGGCCGTGATGCCGGAGAAGAAGGACACCTACGGCAGCATCGAGGGGCTGGTCAACCACTTCAAGGTGGTGATGCACGGCATCTCCCCGCCGAAGGGGGAAGTGTACGACTGCACCGAGTCGCCGAACGGGGAGCTGGGCTTCTACGTGGTGAGCGACGGGACGATGCGGCCCTACAAGTGCAAGGTGCGTCCGCCCTGCTTCTATACCTACGCCGCCTTCCCGCAGATGGCGGAGGGGGGGCTGATCGCCGACGCGGTCGCGGTGTTGGGAAGCATCAACATCATCGCGGGAGAGCTCGACCGGTAGCGAACGCGCCCCTCCGGGGGCGGACTGGGTACGTCGGACTGGGTACGTCGGACTGGGTCAGTTGGATTGGGTCAGTTGGATTGGGTCAATCGGACGGTGTCGATTCGGAAGGCCGAGGGTGCCAGGGGAACGAGATGCAGCCATACGCGATTGCCAAGGAAGACCCGCGCAGTCGGACCGCGTGCCACCTCGAGCGCCTGGGGCGCGCGGTGCAGTTCAGCCCGAGCGCCCAGAAGGAGTTCGAGGAGCTGATCACCCGCTATCCCAACAAGCAGGCGGCGGTGCTCCCGACCCTCTGGCTGGCCCAGCGCGAGTTCGGCTGGATCTCGATGGAGGCGGTCGACTACGTGGCCGGGCTGTGTGAGCTGGCACCGTCCCACGTCTACGGGGTGGTCAGTTTCTACACCATGTACAACCGCCGCCCGGTGGGAAAGTACCTGCTCCAGCTCTGCACCAACCTCTCCTGCCAGTTGATGGGGGCGGAGGAGATCCTCGCCGCGCTCGAGCAGAAGCTTGGTGTCGGTCTGAACGACACCACAATCGACGCGATGTTCACCCTGCTCGAGGTGGAGTGCCTGGCTGATTGCGAGCACGCGCCGATGATCCAGGTCAATGACACCTTCATCGGACCGCTGACCCCGGCCTCGGCCGGGCAGCTGATCGACGACCTCCGCGCCAAGGGGCTGCCGCCCGAAGGGGGCCGCTGAGATGCAGAATACCTACTCGCCGGTCCCGGGGGAGGTCAGCCTCCTCACCCGCAATTTCCGGAATCCGGAATCGTGGACCCTGCCTGCCTACGAGAAGGCCGGAGGCTATCGCGTCTTCAAGAAGGCCTTCGAGATGGAGCCGGACGCGATCATCCAGCTGGTCAAGGACTCCGGCCTCCGCGGCCGCGGCGGCGCCGGCTTCCCGACTGGGATGAAGTGGGGCTTCGTGCCCAAGGAGTCGAAGAAGCCGAAGTACCTCTGCGTCAACGCCGACGAATCGGAGCCGGGCACCTTCAAGGACAAGTACCTGCTCGAGCTCGACCCGCATGCCCTGATCGAGGGGATCATCATCACCTGCTGGGCGGTGGGGATCCATCACGCCTACATCTACATCCGGGGGGAGTTCGGCCTGCCCTACTACCGGATCCGCGATGCGGTGAAGGAAGCGTACGCCAAGGGGTATCTGGGAAAGAACGTCAACGGCAAGGGGTTCGAACTCGATGTGACCGTCCATCGCGGCGCGGGGGCGTACATCTGTGGTGAGGAGACCGGCCTGATCGAATCGCTGGAGGGGAAGAAGGGGCAGCCGCGGATCAAGCCGCCCTTCCCCGCGGTGGTCGGCGTCTTCGGCGGGCCGACGGTGGTCAACAACGTCGAGACGATCCAGGCGGTGCCGTGGATCGTCGAGCACGGCGCGGCGGAGTACCGCAAGTTCGGCACGGAGAAGAGCCCGGGCACCAAGCTGTTCTGCGTCAGCGGTCCGGTCAACCGGCCGGGGCTGTACGAGATCCCGCTCGGGATGCCGCTCAAGACCCTGGTCTACGATCTCTGCGGCGGGTTGAAGAACGGCAAGCGGATGAAGGCGAACATCCCCGGCGGCTCCTCGGTTCCGGTCCTGACCGGCGAGGAGGCGGAGAAGGTCAACATCGACTACGAGGCGATGGCCGCGGCGGGAACGATGCTCGGCTCGGGCGGGATGATCGTGATCGACGAGGACACCTGCATGGTGTGGTCGTTGGCCATCCTGCTCAAGTTCTACGCCCACGAGTCGTGCGGGCAGTGCACTCCGTGCCGCGAAGGCACCGGCTGGCTGCGCAACATCGTCTATCGGTTGGAATCGGGGGGCGGGACCAAGGACGACCTGGACAAGCTGCTCTCGATCTGCCGGAACATGATGGGCACCACGATCTGCGTGCTTTCCGACGCGGCCGCGATGCCGACCGAGAGTTTCATCCGGAAGTTCCGCGGCGAGTTCGAGGCGCACGTTGGCGCCGGTCGCTGTCCGATCCGGGGCAAGAGTTCGTATTTCCTGACCGCTCATCACTAGGAGCGGGCGCGGGGCTGCGCGCCTGGTCGCGCCGGCGCTGGTGGCGCGCAGTTGGTGGGTGATGCAGCTTGGTAGTAAAGCAGGCGGCTGGGGATGCAGGCGGTGAACGGTTCGCGGCGAGATATCTGAGGAGTCCTTAAGGATGGCGAAGGTCACGGTCACGATCAATGGACGCGAGGTCCAGGTCGAAGAGGGACTGAATCTGATCGAGGCGGCGCGCGCCCACGGGATCGAGATCCCGCACTTCTGCTATCACCCGGGGCTGGGGGTCGACGGCAACTGCCGCATGTGCCTGATCGAGCTCGAAGGGGTCCCGAAGCCGCAGATCGCCTGCAACACCTTTGCCAAGGATGGCCTCAAGTTCTGCACCAACTCCGAGCGGGTGAAGGAGATGCAGGCGGCGGTGCTGGAGTTCCTCTTTCTGAACCACCCGCTCGACTGCCCGATCTGCGACCAGTCGGGGGAGTGCTACCTGCAGGACTTCTACATGTCCAACGGGCAGTACGACAGCCGCCTGGACACCCCGAAGCAACACAAGCGCAAGGTCGCGCCGGTCGGACCCCGGGTCACCCTCGACGCCGAGCGGTGCGTGCTCTGCGCCCGCTGCGTCCGCTTCTGCGACGACGTGACCGGGACGGGGGAGTTGTACATCGTCAATCGCGGCAATCGGGCCGAGATCACGACCTATCCGGACAAGCCGCTGGACAACGACTACTCGGTCAACACGGTCGACATCTGCCCGGTCGGCGCCCTCACCTCGAACGACTTCCGCTTCAAGAAGCGGGTCTGGTTCCTCCATACGTCGAACTCGATCTGCACCGGCTGCTCGCGCGGTTGCAACACCTTCATCGAGCAGAACGAAGGGGTGGTCTATCGCCTCAGGCCGCGGGAGAACATGGAGGTCAACCGCTACTGGATGTGCGATCCGGGAAGGCTGACCTACAAGCCGTTGAACGAGGAGCGGCTCGATGTCGCGATGCTGCGCGGCCAGATGGCGCCGATCCACGAGACGCTGGCCACCCTGGTTCAGTGGTTGAAAGAGGCCGGCACCGGCGCCGCCGCGGCGCGGACCTTGGTCCTGGTATCGCCCGCCTCGCCGGTCGAAACGCTGTATGCCTGGAAGCGCTTCGCGGCCGACGTGCTGGGCGGTGCGAGCGTGATGGGGGCCGCGACGCGCTCTCCCGGCATCGAGGACAAGCTGCTGCGGAAGTCCGACCCGTACGCCAACCGCGCGGGCCTCGAGGCACTGGGACTCAAGCTCGATGCCGAGGCGGCGCTCGAGGCGGGGGGCGAACTGCTCCTGATCGTGGACGACGACCCGATCGGCCAGAAGCCGAAATGGGCCGAGCTGCTCAAGGGCTGGAAGCGCGTGGCCTACTTCGGCAGCAACGAGAACCCGAGCCAGCGCGCAGCGCAGGTTGCGCTTCCGCTCGCGCCCCATTCCGAGTGCGAGGGGACGTTCGTCAATTTCGAGGGACGGGTGCAGCGGTTCGAGAAGGCGATGATCCCGCAGGGAGATGCGCTCTGGGCGCCGGCCCTGCTGAGCCAGGTGGCCCGCGCCCTGGGGCACGAGTTTGGCTGGAATGGCTTGACGGATCTGTGGGCCGAACTGGCCAAGGGCGAACCGGAATTCAAGGGACTGGATCTGGAGCAGATCGGCACCAAGGGAGCGCTGCTTCCCTCGCGCCGCCCGGCGCAGGTCGGCTAGGCAAGAGCAGGTTTAGGGGATAGGGCGAACATGAATCCAACCATGGAGTGGATCGTCTCGGCGGGGCGCGCAGCGTTGATCTGGCTGGTGCAGCTCCAGTTGATTCCGATCCTGATCTGGTTCGAACGCAAGGTGTCGGCCTACATGCAGGACCGCACCGGACCGAACCGCGCGCACATCCTGGGGATCCGCCTGGCCGGGGTGATCCACAATATCGCCGACGTGCTCAAGCTCTTCTTCAAGGAAGACGTCACGCCGCCGGGGGTGCGGAAGTTCTACTACCTGCTCGCCCCCTTCATGGCCATGATGATCGCGCTGATGACCTTCGCGGTCATCCCCTTCGCCGATACGCTGAAACTCGGGTCGCTCGAGATCCCGATGCAGGTTTTCTCCCACAACGTGGGGATGCTCTGGATCTTCGCCATCGGCTCGTTCGGCATCTTCGGCATCGTCTTCGCCGGCTGGGGCGCGAACAGCAAGTTCTCCCTGCTCGGCGGCATCCGTTCCTCGGCCCAGTTGATCTCCTACGAGCTGACCCTCTCCCTCTCGGTCATCGGCCTGATCATGATCTTCGGTACCTTGCAGTTGAACGAGATCGTGCGCGGTCAGGGGGGGCTGCTCTTCGGCTTCCTTCCGATGTGGGGGATCGTGCTTCAGCCGCTCGGCGCGGTGCTCTTCATCACCTCGGTGATCGCGGAGACCAACCGCAACCCCTTCGACCTCCCGGAGGCCGAGTCGGAAATCGTCGGGTACCACGTGGAGTACTCGTCGGTGAAGTTCGCCCTCTTCTTCATGGCCGAGTACGTGAACATCGTGGTCGCCTCCGGCGTCATGACCAGCCTCTTCTTTGGTGGCTACGGGATCCCGTTCCTCCCCACGGAGAAGCTGATCGAACACGCGCAGCCGGTCCTGCTCGGCTTCCTCGCGGCCCACGTGATCCTGCCCGCCATCCTGCTCGTGCCCTGCCGTCGCTGGTCGAAGCGGCTGAAGCAGCTCTACACCGACGCCCGGCGGATCGAGGCCGACTTCCTTTCGGCCGTGCTCGTCTTGATGGCTCTGGGTGGGCTGGGCGGCATCGCCTTCTTCAGCCTCAATCCGCTCAGCGGCTACGGTCCGAACATCGTGGCGGCGATCGTCCAGTTCGCGACCTTCTCAGCCAAGCTCACCTTCTTCGGGTTCTTCTTCGTCTGGGTGCGCTGGACGCTGCCGCGGTTCCGTTATGACCAGCTGATGGATCTGGGCTGGAAGCTGATGTTGCCCCTGTCGCTGGTCAACATCTTCATCACCGGCCTGGTCCTGCTCCTCGTGGACAGCCTGAAGTAGAGAGGCGAGAGACACCGATGAAAGTCGCAAGTCCCAAACTGACCTTCTGGGAGAAGCTCTACCTCTTCGAGGTGTTGAAGGGGATGGGGGTGACCCTGGGTCACTTCTGGAAGAACCTCTTCAACCAGAGCGCCATGCCGACGGTCCAGTTCCCGGAAGAGCCGAACCCGCTCCCGGTGCGCCACCGGAGCCGCCACCGCCTGACCGTGCGGGAGAACGGTGATCCGAAGTGCGTGGCCTGTATGTGCTGCGAGACCGCCTGCCCCGCCCGCTGCATCCACATCGTGGCTGAGGAGTCCCCGATCAACGCGATCGAGAAGCGAGCCAAGGTGTTCGAGATCGATCTCCTGCGCTGCGTCTTCTGCGGCTACTGCGTCGAGGCCTGCCCCGAAGATGCGATCCGGATGGACACCGACGACGTGTTGGTGGTGGGCGATCGGCGAGAGGACTTCATCGTCGATCTGAAGTGGTTGCTCCACGGGGGCGACTTCCTCGAGCGACGGCGTGAGCGGGCGGAAACGGCACCGGTCCAGGGCGAGCCGATCACTCCGCCCACGACTCCGGAAGAAGATCAGGGCTGGCCGGAAGGGACGCCGTATCATCGTCCGAAGCTCCCGGCCGGCTGGCAGACCAACGCGAAAAACGTCTGAGGCGAGTGATGAACCCAATTCTCTTTTGGCTGTTCGCCGCCATCGCGGTGGTTTCCTCGCTCTTCGTGGTGACGAAGCGGAGCCCGATGGCCAACGCCCTGGCCCTGGCCCTGGTGATGACCGCACTGGCCGGCCTCTTCGCCGGTCTCTCGGCGCCGTTTCTCTTCATCATCCAGATCCTGGTCTACACCGGCGCGGTCGTGGTCCTGATCATCTTCGTGATCATGCTGCTCAATCTGCGACCGGAAGAGCTGAAGCTCCAGGCGCTGCAGAAGGGGAAGTTCTTCGCCTCCGCGGTGGTGGCCCTGGCGTTGACCGGCCTGGTGCTGCGTCTGGTTTCGGCCGAGGGATCGACGCCGCCGGCGGCGGTCCCGGCTTCGTTTGGAACGGTCGAGGCGATTGCGGACGAGCTGTTCACCACCTACCTCCTGCCCTTCGAGGTGGTGTCGTTCATCCTTCTGGTCGGGATCATCGGCGCGGTTGTCGTCGCCAAGCGCGGAGAGTGAGGTCGAGCGATGGGTGAGATCACGACCGGCCACTATGTCGCCCTTTCGGTGGTGCTGTTCTTCATCGGATCGGTCGGCGTCCTGGGGCGGAAGAACGCAATCACGGTGCTGATGTCGGTCGAGTTGATGCTGAACGCGGTGAACCTCGCCTTGCTCGCGTTCTCCCGGCAGTGGGGGAACCACGCCGGGCAGATGCTGGCCTTCTTCGTCATCGCAGTGGCGGCGGTCGAGGCGGCGGTGGGTCTGGCCATCCTGGTGGCGATCTTCCGTCTGCGCGAGACGACCAATCTGGATGACATGAGCACGCTGAACGAGTAGCCCGGCCGGAGCGTCGACACGGATACGGAACCAGGGTGGGCGGGCGACTGAGTCGCCGGGCGCCCAAGACATGAGGCGGAGCCTTCGATGAACGTTTCCTACTTGATGTGGATCCCGCTCTTCCCCCTCTTCGGGGCGATCGTGAACGGGTTCCTCTCGATCCTGACCGCGCACCGGAAGGAGGGCCCCCCAAAGGCCCTCGTGGCCTGGATCGCTTGCCTGGCCCCGGCCGCCTCCTTCGCGGTTACCGTCTCCGGGTTCCTCGCCCTGGCCGGAATGCCCGAGTCCTCCCGCTGGCTCTCCCAGCGAGCGCTCGACTGGATCGCCATCGGTTCGCTCGATCTCCCGATCGGCTTCCTCCTCGACCCGCTCTCCTCTGCCATGCTGCTGTTCGTGACCGGGATCGGTTCGCTGATCCATCTCTACTCGGTCGGCTACATGTCTCACGAGCGCGGCTTCGCGCGCTATTTCGCCTATCTGAACCTCTTCATGTTCTCGATGATCCTGCTCGTCCTGGGCGACAACCTCGCGCTCTTGTTCGTCGGTTGGGAGGGGGTGGGGCTCTGCTCGTATCTCCTGATCGGTTTCTGGCACGAGGATCCGGCCAAGGCGGCCGCCGGGATGAAGGCGTTCGTGGTCAACCGGATCGGTGACTTCGGCTTCCTCCTCGGGATGTTCATTCTCTTCTGGACCTTCGCCAGCCACGGCAAGGGAACGCTCAACTACCATGAGATGCAGGCCCAGGCGGGGCTCCTGACTCCCGCGCTCGCCACCGCCGCCGGTCTGTTGCTCTTCCTCGGCGCCACCGGCAAGTCGGCCCAGATCCCGCTCTACATCTGGCTCCCGGACGCCATGGCCGGCCCCACGCCCGTCTCGGCCCTGATCCACGCCGCGACCATGGTCACCTCCGGCGTCTACATGCTGGCCCGGCTGAACTGGGTCTACGTCATGTCGCCCGACGCCCTCATGGTGGTCGCGATCGTGGGAGCCGCGACCGCCCTGCTCGCGGCCACGATCGGCCTCACCCAGTTCGACATCAAGAAGGTGCTGGCCTACTCGACCGTGAGCCAGCTGGGCTACATGTTCCTCGGGGTCGGGGTCGGTGCCTTCTCCGCCGGGCTCTTCCACGTGGTCACGCACGCGTTCTTCAAGGCCCTGTTGTTCCTCGGCTCCGGCTCGGTCATCCATGCCCTTTCAGGCGAGCAAGACATCCGGAAGATGGGGGGGCTGCTCAAGAAGATCCCGATCACCGGGCGCACCTTCCTCGTGGGGTGGCTCGCGATCTGCGGGATCTTCCCCTTTGCCGGTTTCTTCTCGAAGGACGAGATTCTCTGGAAGGTCTTCTCCTGGGAGAACGCCGCCGCCCCGTGGCTGGGCAAGGTGCTCTGGCTGGTTGCCTTCGTCACCGCGGGCATCACGGCGCTGTATATGACCCGCCTCGTCATGATGACCTTCTTCGGCAAGAGCCGGGTCGATCACCACGCCGAGCACCATCTGCACGAGTCGCCCCCAACCATGACCATCCCATTGGTCGCGCTCGCCGTCGGCTCGATCCTGGTCGGATTCCTGGGTACGCCCGACATCATGAAGATGGGCGGCAACCGCTTCGACAAGTGGCTCGAGCCGGTCTTCGCCGCCGGCCAGGCGGCCGCCCACGGCGATGGCCACGGCCTGCTCCTGGCTGACGGCCACTCCTCCGCCACCGCCCCACACGCCGGTGCCGACACGCACGGGACTGCCGACACGCACGGGACCGGGACCCCGAACCCTGTCGCGGCCGAGCACGCCGCGGGCGGTACCCATGCGGTGGGGGAGCACGGCGGCCATCACAACGCGGGCCTGGAGTGGGGTCTGATGCTCGCTTCCCTCGGCCTGGCCGGGGCGATGATCGGCCTCGGTCGGCGTCTGTGGGTCACCTCACCGGAGGTTCCGGTGCGAATGGCGCAGTCGTTCGGCGGGCTGTACCGCCTGGTCTTCGACAAGTGGCGGATCGACGAGCTGTACGCCGCCGCGATCGTGCGCCCGCTGGTCAACGGATCACGCAAGGTGCTCTTCGCCATCGTCGATCAGAGGGTGATCGATTTCGCGGTCAACCTGGTCGGCATCCTGGCCAAGATCGGCAGCTATGCGCTGCGTTTCTTCCAGACCGGATATGTGCAGGCCTACGCCTTCGTCATCCTGGTCGGCCTGGTCGTCATCGTGTTCCTCGGGCTGCGCCCCTTCTAGGGGCCGCGCCGCGACGAACCTTCTTCGAGTCACGCGCTTCGCAGGAGCAGACGGGAAACGGACATGGATTCAGTTCTGAGTTGGATCACCTTTCTACCGATCGTGACCGCGGTCCTGCTCCTCGCCGTTCCCAAGGAACGCGAGGGGTTGATCCGCGGGGCGACGGTCCTCTCGATGGCCCTGACCTTCATCTTCTCTCTCGTGATGCTGGCGAACTTCCGCCCGATTGCGGAGATGCAGATGATCGAGCAGGCGGCTTGGATTCCGTCGCTCGGGATCAGCTACCTCCTGGGGGTGGACGGGATCTCGGTCTTCCTCATCCTGCTCACCACCCTGCTCACCCCGTTGGTGGTGCTCTCCTCCCGCCACGCGATCACCGAGCGGGTGAAGGAGTTCCACATCCTCATGTTGGTGCTCCAGACCGGGATGCTCGGCGCCTTCGTCGCGCTCGACCTGTTCCTCTTCTATGTCTTCTGGGAGGTCATGCTCCTCCCGATGTACCTCCTGATCGGCGTCTGGGGCGGACACCGGCGGATCTATGCCGCGGTCAAGTTCGTGCTCTACACCATCGTCGGCTCGCTCCTGATGCTGGTGGCGATTCTCTGCATTTACTTCGACCATCACGCCCAGACGGGGCAGTACACCTTCAGCCTGCTCGAGATCTACCGGACCTCGTTCGCCCCTGCTCGGCAGATGTGGTACTTCGCCGCCTTCGCCCTGGCCTTCGCCATCAAGGTGCCGATCTTCCCGCTCCACACCTGGTTGCCGGACGCGCACGTAGAGGCACCGACCGCCGGATCGGTGATCCTGGCCGGCGTGCTGCTCAAGCTCGGGACCTACGGCTTCCTGCGCTTCGCGCTGCCGCTCTTCCCGGCCGCCGCGCTCGCCTTCCAGCCGTTGTTCCTCACTCTGGCCACGGTCGGCATCATCTATGGCGCGTTGGTCGCGATGGTGCAGACCGACATCAAGAAGCTGGTGGCCTATTCCTCGGTCAGTCACCTTGGGTACTGCGTGCTCGGCCTCTTCAGCTTCAATCTGCAAGGGTACGCCGGCTCTCTCTACCAGATGCTGAATCACGGCCTCTCCACCGGGGCGCTGTTTCTCCTCGTCGGGGTGATCTACGAGCGGCGGCACACCCGCGACATCGCCGAGTTCGGAGGGCTGGCTCAGGTGATTCCCTGGTTCACCGTGGTCTTTGTCTACGTGACCCTCTCTTCGGTCGGCCTCCCCGGGCTGAACGGCTTCGTGGGCGAGTTCCTCGTTCTGATGGGGGCCTTCGGCGAGAATCGGCTCGCGGCGGTGATTTCCGCCGGCGGCGTCGTCCTCGGAGCGGTCTACATGCTCTGGTTGGCGAAACGGTTCCTCTTCGGCGAGCTTTCGAACGACAAGAACAAGACCCTGAAGGATCTGACCGCGCGTGAGGCCTGGGTGCTGGCGCCGATCCTGGTCCTGATCGCGTACATGGGCATCCAGCCGAAGCCGATGCTTTCGATGATGGAGCCGAGTCTGAAGCTCAACCTCGAGGCGGTCTCGCGCCCGGGCCGCGCCGGACACTCCGGGGGGCATGGCGCCCTGATCGGGGCCGATCGGGAGCGATGGGCCCTGGCGGTGATGGGGACCGAGTATCGGCGCGACACCGCGAGCGCCCAGGGAGGCGTACAGTGAACCCCGGAGGTTTGGTGAATTCCGGTTCGATGGCGAGCGGCGCGGCCTTGGTTTTTCCGGATCTCTCCGGCGGGGCCCTGAATCCGCTCCTTCCGTTCCTGATCTTGTCGGTCGGGGCACTCGTCCTGCTGCTGCTCGACAGCCTCTTCGCGAAGCGAAACAATCTGCCCTGGGCGATGATTTCGTCCGTCTTGCCGCTCCTGGCGCTCGCTACCTACGCCACCCGCTGGCCTGGCCAGAGCGGTACCACCGTGTTCGGCCCGATGTACATCGAGGATCCATTCGCCTCGTTTGTCGGGATCCTGGTCTGCATCGCCACCCTCTTCGGGATGCTGCTCTCCGAGACCTATCTGAAGAAGATGGGGCGATATCGCGGCGACTACTTCGCCCTGCTGGCCTTTTCCGCTTCGGGCATGGTGCTCTTCGCCTCCACCACCGAGTTTCTCACTCTCTTCCTCGGTCTGGAGCTTCTCTCGATTCCGGTCTACATCCTGACCGGCTTCCTGCGCCGCGACCAGAAGAGCCTCGAAGCTGCGATGAAGTATTTCCTGCTCGGGGCGTTCTCGTCCGCGCTCTTCCTCTTCGGAGGCGCCTTCATCTACGGAGCGACCGGCACCACCGATCTGGCCGTGGCGCTGCGCAGTGCGCCGCAGAGCCCGATGCTCCAGATCGGCTTCGTGCTGCTGCTCTCCGGGTTCCTTTTCAAGGCGGCCACCGTCCCGTTCCACATGTGGACGCCAGATGTGTACGAGGGCGCCCCCACCGCGGTGACCGCGTTCATGGCCACCTCAATCAAGGCGGCATCCTTCGGGGCGCTTGGTCGGCTGCTCTACAACGCCGCCCCGGTCACCCAGATCCTGCCCATTCCGGACATGCTCTGGTGGATCGCGGTGCTGACCATGACCGTGGGCAACTTCGCCGCCCTGACCCAGAGCAATATCAAGCGCATGCTCGCCTACTCCTCGATCGCCCACGCCGGGTACATGACGGTCGGGCTGGTCTCCTTTGCCTCCAGCGGCGATACCGAGGCGCTGGCAGGCGTGCTCTATTACCTGCTGGCCTATACGCTGATGAACATCGGTGCCTTCGGGGTGGTCATCCTCTGGAGCGAGAAGGGGACAGAGCGGCTGGAAATCGGGGAGTACGCCGGCCTCGGCTGGAAGACTCCGGCCCTCGGTCTGGCCATGACCATCTTCATGATTTCGCTTGCCGGCATTCCTCCGGCGGCGGGCTTCTTCGGAAAGTACTACATCTTCCGCAATGCCGTGGAGCACGGGTATGTCTCGCTGGTCGTGCTCGGAGTGCTGAACAGCGCCTTGTCGGTTTACTACTACCTCCGCGTACTGGTGGCGCTCTACATGCGTCCGGCCACGCGCGAGTTCACCATGGATCGTTCCGTGGTGGTCGGGTCGGTGGTGGCCTTTTGCGGCCTGGCCCTGCTCTGGATCGGCATCGCCCCGGACACCGTGTTGCCCGGCGTGCCGGCTCTGGTCGGCTGGGTGCGCGAGTCGGTCCTCACCCTCCGCTAGCCGGGGGGCAAGGCGCGGCCGACGTTGATCCGTTGGGTCTTCCTCGATGTCGGGAACGTCGTGATGAACGACGACCCGACCATGGCGTATCTGTACCGCGCCCTCGACGATGCCCTGCAGGCGCGCGGCATCCACAAGCCGTTCCCCGAGCTGCTCGCCGAGCGGGAGGAGCTGATCCGCACCCGGGGCACCGGCCATTGGTCCATTCTCGCCGAGCGTTACCTCGGGCGCGACGGGCTGCACCGCTTGATGCTGGAGACCGCCGAGGAGCTTCGCGCCAACTACCTCCGTTACCACAACCTTCTCCCCGGCATGGCTGAGGCGCTGGCGGAGATCTCGACCCGCCGATCTCTGGCCGTGGTTGCCAACCAGATGCGTCAGGCCGAGGCTGCACTCGAGCAGGTCGGGGTCGCGCGGTACTTCCGGTTCCTCGCCCTGAGCGAGGTAGTGGAGCTCTACAAGCCGGATCCACGTCTCTACCAGTGGGCGCTCGGCCGGGCCGGCTGCGCCCCCCACGAGGCGGTCATGGTGGGTGACCGGGTCGACAACGATGTCGCACCGGCGAAGACTCTCGGCCTCCGCACCATCTGGTTCCACGCCCCCTTGGCGGAGAAGGGCTACATCCCCGCCTCCGAGCGAGACCGCCGGTACTTCGAGAGCCAGCAGCGCGCTTCCGTCTCGGAGATCGCCCCGAAAACTCCCGCCCAGGCCCCCGACCTCGAGGCTCGCTCCGCCTCCGAGCTTCTCCGCGCCCTCGATCTGCTCGATTCCGGCTCACCGCGCTGAAATTCGCTCCAGCCCGCGCACATCCTGCCGATCCCTGGAGTGGGTGCGCTGGCGCACCGACCGAGCGGTGCCGCGGCGGGTCTCCCCACAGGCGCGTCCGCTCCGCGGAACCACCGTGCGAAGGGAACAAAGGGGTGCGGCATGTCGGACATTCAGCAGTCGAAGAGCGCGGCGAACTTTCAGATGAGTTCCTGGCAGGTTCTCCAGGAAGAGGACATGGCGAAGTTCCTCGAACAGCAGGTCATCACGACCGACCGGCTCACCGTCGTCCGCTGCGTCTACCGCCCCGGCTACGAGGTGGTCGCCCACTGGCACCCGCAGGAGCAGATCACCATCGTCGAAGAGGGGGTCCTCTCGATGGTGATCGACGGCAAGGTGATTGAGGTTGGGGCGGGGCAGGTGATCTCGATTCCGGCTCGGGTGCGGCATGCGACTTTGGTTCGGGGGGGGCAGAGGGTGAGGGCGTTGAACCTCTTCGTTCGCCCCGACCCCCACCCCTCCGGCCTCCCCCAATCCAGCCCCCCCATGTATCGCTAGAGGTGTCGCGAAGATTCGTGTTCGGGCGGGGAGCGCCGGGCGAACCCGGAGGCGAGCGGTGGGTCGGGACGTGCGCGCGGCGTCGGTAGGCCAGATCAGAATGCGTGGAGTAACCGGTGAACCCGTTGGCCAGGTCCCAGGATGGGAGTGTAGATCCAGGCGCAATAGTAGTCGCGAAGTGGTTGCGGCAGGAGTTCGGTGCGCGGAAAGCGGCGCCTCGCGAAAAGGTCCCGCCAGGAGAGCTGCCGATCTGCCACCCCTGCCACCATGGCCGCCGTCGACCCAGGCTCGCGTTCGCTTCTCCACTTGATGTAGTTCCGCCAGAAGAGGAATAGTCCAGCCCGTTCGATCGCGGCCTGCCGCCTCTTGCTGAAGGCAATCGTTTCTCGGCGGTGATTCGCCTGTGCGTGGCGGAGCAGAGTGTCGGCAGCGTTAACTGCGAAAAGCGGGTTCCAGGGTGTTCGAGGCGCCTTGCCTGACGTGACGATCTGCCTGATCCGGCGTCCCTGCTCATCGACGAACTCGCGAATCGGGCGCCGATAGGCCGGATGGCCGTCGGTATGGACGATGAACTCGGCCCCCGGAGACTTCGGTGCCTGGTTCAAACCCCCGCGAGCACCAGGGTTCCCCTGAGGCCGCAGCGCCAGACGCAGGAGCGCCGCGATGCCGGTAGACACCGCCGAACGGTCGGGGCAGCCGAAGGCAACCTCCAAAGCGTCCCGACGCGACCGTTGGGTCGCAGTCATCCTTCCCTTGCGCCGAAGCGGGCTCTCGGTGAACCCCCAGAGGAAGTGGGTCGCGCGTCCCACGATCAGATTCAGGTGGAAAGGGAAGTACTGCGAGTACTCGAACGTCTCGATCCCGTCGAGGGCGAACGACTCCCAGGGGCGCACGCCCCCCGTGAGCTCGCGATGGCAAATCAGGGCTTGGCGAAATCCCCGTGCGATGTGCCGCGCCACGGTATCGGCGGACACGCCGTGTCGCCGGCCAGATTGTCGCAGCCCGGGTCCTTCGACGGCCCATGCCACCAGGTTTGGGAACAAGCTTCGCCGCCGGAGCCAGTAGTCCGCCTGGAACGTGCGGAACGAGAAGCGCCTGCCACACCGCCTGCAGCGGAAGCACTGAAACAGCTCTCCGTCGCTCGGCCGGGTGAAGGTCCCATCGCGAGCGGCGCGCCACGTCGCGGTCGGCGCGTAGCACGCGCAGTGTCGGTTCGGGCAATGCGGTGGAATGAAGTCCCGCCCCACCACGTCACTGTCTCCCTGTCGAGAATCCTGCATGTTCCTGCAGTCGAGCGAAACCCATGCCGACCGCACACGATCCGTGCAGATTCCCGTCCACCCTCGTCCCGCCTCGAGAAAACCCGAATCTTCGCGACACGCCCTTGGGCTACAGTGGGGGGAGGGGGAGCTGAGGGGAGAAAGGGGAGCACGGATGCCCGTCCCGCCCAAGACCAGTCCAGCCTTGTCCGCCATCTCGCTGCTGATCGCCGCCGGATGCGGAGGAGGCGACAGCTCGTCGCCGCCACCCGTGATCCCAAATAACCCGCCCACCATCGAGCGGGTCTACACGCTGCCGGCCCGGGTGCACGCCGCGGAAGAGGTGGTGGCACTGGTCAACGCGCGCGACCGCGACGGAGACCGGTTGAAGTTCCGCTGGGAAGCAACCCGGGGGGAGTTTCCCGACGGAAACGTACTGGCCGGGAGTACCTGGGCCACGCCGCGGGCGCGAGGGCGGGACACGCTCTACGTCCACGTGTCGGACGCGGTCGATTCGGTGGTGGGGAAGGTCG
Organism: Candidatus Eiseniibacteriota bacterium; assembly: GCA_016712505.1. Classification (GTDB taxonomy): domain Bacteria; phylum Eisenbacteria; class RBG-16-71-46; order CAIMUX01; family CAIMUX01; genus JADJQY01. Next base: position 182,277 of record JADJQY010000002.1, read on the forward strand.
AGGTCGACCTGGTGCTCCCGGCGCCCCCGGACTCCGTGAGCCTGGTCAATGCGAGCAGCCTGTTCACCTTGAGCTGGCAGAAGAGTCGCGACCACGGGATCACCCACTGGGCCGGGTACGAGGTCTTCGTCGCGGACCGGAGTCTGGTCGGATTGTCCGAGGCGGAGTTGCTTCCCTATCGCCTCTACGATGAGCCCTGGACCGCGCCGGAGCTGACGACGCGGGTCTCCCGGCTGCGCGATGGACGGCCGCTGCGGATCGGGACGAAGTACTATGCCCATGTGCGCAGTCTGCGTCGCTGGGATGGCCTGGACGAACGCAGTCTGCCCAGCGCGGAACTCGACCTCTCACCCCGTCCGGACTGGATTCTGGCGGTGTTTCCGGAGCGTCGCCACCTGAACGGCGGGCTGGCGCTCGACCTTTCGGCCGGGCGGGCGAGGCTGCTTGACCCGGGGGATGCATCCGGGCTGGCGGAGCGCGACATCTACCTCGACGGCGGGCGCGAGGACGGCACCGGTCCGCTGGAAATGCGCAGCGTGTCGCTCCTGGCCGGAGACAACCCGGCGTGGGGAGCGCGGGTCTGCCTCCTCAAGCGGATCGCGGGCGAGCCGGATGTGAGCACCACGAGCGACGACGGCTGGTCGACGACCGTGGCGGTGGAGACCGGGGCAGTCTACGCATTGAAGACCCCGGAGGGGAACTACGCCAAGCTGTCCGTCACGTCCGTGGCGGGATTCGCCCCGAATCGACACGCCCACGTTTCCTGGGCGTATCAGACGATTCCCGGCTACCGGAGCTTCTGAGTTCGATGCTCGAGGTTCCTCCGATCCTCTTCGTGAAGCTGGTAGTCTGCGACGGCGCGGGGCGCCTCCTGTTGCAGCGTCGGCGCAAGGACGACCGCTATCACGGCTTCTGGGAGTTGCCCGGCGGCCGGGTGCGCGCGGGCGAGACGCTGCTCGCCGCCGCGCGACGCGAACTCCTCGAGGAGACCGGGCTCGAACTCGAACGGTTGCTCGCGCAGTCCGGGAGAGAAGAGCGCGATCGGTTCGGCGGGGTTGCCCGGGAGGTGAACCCACTCGTCACGGTCGAGACGTCGGTGGATGACGCTCCGGGATCGGAGCCCCGGTCCGCGGAGCCCCAGTCCGCGACCACCAATCCCCCGGTGCTCCGGGACGCAGTGCCCCCTCACACACGGCCCCCTCACAGGGCCCCCTCACCCAGGGCCCCCTCACGCAGTGTCCCCTCACCCAGTGCCCCCTCACGCAGTGCCCCGGCACGGCGTGCCTCGGCCGGGCTCCGGGAGCGAGGCGATCGCACACCGCGGCGGAACGCTGGTCCTGGGGCACTACTTCGCCTGCCGCGCCCGCGGAAGCGTCGCGGAGACGCTCGAAGCCGATGCCCACCAGTGGGTCACTCCGGAGCGGCTCCGACGCGATTTTCTCGAGCGACCGGAGATCGACCTCTCCACCCTCGATCGACTCGCGCTCCGCCGGTCCTTCGACACGATCCGGAGGTGCCTGGCCGACTCCGTGTAACGGGGGCCCCGCGCTCCGTCCTGACCGGGTTAGCGAGCGCCGGTGGCGTAGAGCTCCCGCAGCCGGGCCAGCATCTGGTCGCGGCCGAAGCTCGCCAGCGCGCGTCGTCGGGCTGCCTGTCCGGAGGCGGTTTCGGCGCCGGCGCGGCGCGCGGCGCCGACGCGGGCGAGCTGGGCCTGGACGGCAGAGACCCAGGCGTCGCGATCGGTCGGCGCCACGAGCTGCCCCTCCACGCCGTGATCCAGGAGCCCGCGAATTCCCGGAAGGTCGGAGGCGACGATCTCGCGTCCGGCAGCCATCGCCTCCATCACCGTGAGCGGCGCCCCCTCCCAGAGCGAGGGGAGCAGCACCAGGTCCATCGCGGCAAGCCAGGGCACCGGGTCCTCCTGCCGCCCCACCCAGAGTGCCCCGGAATCGGTCATCCCCTCGAGCTCCGTGCGCTGTGGACCGTCGCCGACCATCAAGAGACGAAGCGATCGCGCCGGCTCGGCGGCCCGAACCCGGTTCCAGAGCGGAATCAGCGCCTCTGGATTCTTCTGCGCCGCCATCCGGCCGAGGAATCCGAGCACCACATCGTCCGGGGAGATTCCGAGGGCGCGGCGTCGCGCCTCCCCCTCGGCGCGCAGGCGGACGAGATCTTCGAATGGAACGAGGTCGATCCCGGGCGGGACGAGAAGGGCCCGACCGCGGGGCACGAGGCCGAGCCCGGCGGCGGTGCGGCGGTCCGCTTCGGCGACGAAGATCAACAGGTCGGTCACGGTCGCGGCCCGGCGCTCCGCGCGGATGAACAGATCACGCGCGATCCAGCTCGTGCGTGGAGTGAACCCAAAGCCATGGACGGTGTGGGCCACCCGCCGGAGTCCCGCCCGGCGCGCCGCTTCACGCCCAACGATCCCCGCCTTGCTGCTGTGGGTGTGCAGCCAGTCGGGCGCGATGTCACGGAGGGCGCGATGCAGCCAGGCGGTGGCGGCGAAATCGTGCAGCGGGGCGACGGCGCGCCGGAGGTGCGGCACCTCGCGGACCGTGACTCCACGGGCGCGCGCCTCGGCCCAGAGACTCCCCTCCGCGCCGGTCTCGATCCCGGCCCAGAGTTCCACCTCGTGACCACGCGCCGCGAGATCGACCGCGGTCTCGAGGGCGACACGTTGAGCGCCGCCGCGCACCAGGCGGGTGATCAGCTGGACGAACTTCAACGATCCTCCGACCCGATGAGGAGACCGTAGAGGTCGCGATAGGCGCCGAGCATCGCCTCGATCCCGAACCGTTCTGCCTCCACCTGCGCGGCGGCGCCAAGGCGCTGCGCCAGTCCCGGATCGTCGGCCAGACGGGCGATCGCCGCGGCGAGCAGATCGGAGCGGCCGGGAGGGACGAGTAGACCCGACTCCTCGTCCCGAATCAGCTCGGGCAGACCGCCCACCGCCGTCGCGACCACCGCGGCCCCCAACGCCATCGCCTCGAGGGCGACCAGCCCGAACCCTTCCTCGCGCGACGGCACGACCACCACAGGGCGTGCCCCGCTCGAAACAGCCGTCCCGGCAGCTGCACCAGGGGCGGCCGGAGCGTGGATCCGAAACGAGGATCCCAGGCCGGCCGAGGCGGCGACGGCACGGAGCTCCGTCTCGAGTGATCCCGCGCCCACCAGCTCGACCGCGATTTCCCGCCCCTCAGTGCGGAGCCGGGCAGCGGCGGCGATGAGGTCCGGCCAGCCTTTCGCCGCTTCGAGGCGCCCGACACCCAGCAGGGTGAGCACCCGATCGCCCGTCGGTCGTTGCATCGGGCTGGCGTGATGAGCCCACGGGATCGCCTCCCGATCGACGCCGTTCGGCACCACCGTGACCCGCTCTCCGGACACGCCAAGACGACGCACGACCGCCGCCGCGGCGGGCGAGACCGCCACCACGGCATCCGCGCGGCGCAGGGTGTGCGCTTCCAGCCCGCGATGCCAGGCGCGCATCCAGTCGTCGGTCCCCTCCTTCGAGGCCAGATGGGGCAGTCCGGCGCGTCGCCGCAGCGCGTCGCCGAGCAGATGAGAGTGAAACAGCGTGGAGTGGAGCAACGACGGGGCCGCGTGCCCAAGCACCCGGTCGAGCTCGCGCCCCAACCGCCCCGAGCCGAGTGCCCGGAGGGTCTGCCAGGGACGTCGATGCCCCAGGGAGTGCACCTCCACGCCGGAGTCGCGGAGCGGCTGGACGATCGTCGCGCCCCCCTGACCGGTGTGCGGGGCAAAGCAAAGGACATGGTGGCGGTAGGCGCGGTCGCGACACCGGGCGAGCAGCATCGACTGGCTGCCGCCCAGGCGTAGGTCGGTGATGATGTGGAGGACACTTGGCTTCATGATGGTCCTGCGGCCGACTGTAGCAGGTTGGCGCGATTCGCGCCCATCGCCCGTCGCGCGTTGCCCATCGCCCGTCGCGCGTTGCCTATCGGCCGTCGCCCGACGCGAGTCGCGCCGGTCTTACGTCGCCCGTCCCGCCCCGCGCGCCGCGCGCAGACCCCGGAGCGAAAAGGCCGCGGGGGCGTCGAGCGACCCGGCTATACTGCGCCGCCGTGAACCACTTTTCCCGAATCTCCCGTCGGTGGCCCTGGCTGCTCCTCCTGCTCGCGGCGGTGATGGCGCTGCCGCCTGCAAGCAGCGGCAGGGGGGCGCCTGCGGCCCAGACCCTGATCTATGTCGCGCTGCCCGGTGTGGAGCGGGCTGCGTTCCTCGACCCCGACGGAGTGCTCGAACGACGGTTCGCCGACGCGCTGGCCCGAACCGGCTGGTTCCTCGAGGGCGAAACCCTCTCCGACGCTGAGAGCACGGGGCTCGACGCCTGGAGGGACGCGGTGGGGGACGGGCTGCTGCTGCTCGCGCCCGAGTACCCCGATCGCACCCTCTACCTCGGGCCTGATCCCGGAGGAGTGGCGATCCAGACCCGCGGCGAGGGACAGGCCGAGCCGCTGTCCCGCCTGGCGGAGGAGTCGCGCATCTGGCTCGACCGCGCCGATCGATTGCGCTGGGGAGGAGGTGGTCGAGTGCCTCGACCTGACGGCCGAGGAGAACCTGGCCTTTCGCAATCTCGCGCTCGATGAAGACCCGTTGGGCGCCGTTGCACCCTCGAGGTCGGATGGGGCGCAGCTCCAGACGCCGGCCGCTCTGGCCCGACTCAAGCAGGCATTTCTCCGCGACAAGCGGGTGGCAAACCTCGCGCTCTACCTCGGACGGACGCGGCGACCGGCAGCGACGGGGCTCAGGCTCGACCTGGCCGCGGCTCACGGCGAGCTGGCGGCAGCCCTCGAGGTGCAGGGGAGCCGGGCCGAGGCTGATCTGGTTGGGTCGGAGCTTCCGACCGATGCGCGCGGCCTCCCGTCGCTCCGTGCGGCAGCGCCGGAGCTGCGCGAGGCGGCCGACCAGGCCCGGTTTCGGGCGCGCGTGATTCAGTCCGGAGCGCGAATCGCGGGGCGCTGCGATCGCGTGCTGCAGTCGCTCCTGGCCGAGGCAGAGACCGGAACCTGGCTCGTGGTCGATGCGCGCGCGGGCGCGCAGCCGTTCGTCGCGGTGGCGCGGAAGGGGATCGCCCTGGGATCGCCCGAGACCCGCTCTGGGCTGCTCTCCGGGCTGCTCTCTGAGCTCCTCTCCGAGCTGCTCCGCGACCCTCAGCGCAGCCGGGTGAGCCGTTCGAGTGCGGTCCCCTCCGGTGTCACCGCACGCACGAAGTAGACCCCGTCCGGAAGGCTCTTCCCGCGATCGTCGCTTCCATCCCAGTCGATCCAGGTCACACCGGCGGGGAGCGATCCGCGACGGAGCGTGCGGAGCCGTCGCCCGGACGCATCGTAGACCGCGAGATCGGCCGGTCCGGCGGTCGACACCGCGAGCCGTAGGGCAGCGCGGGAACGGAACGGGTTGGGACTCAGGTAGAGCTCGGGCGTCGCGGCCTGCGGGATCGGAGCGACCAGGCGGCGGAGGGCAAAGCCCTCCGCATCACGCGAGACGCTGAATCGGGCGCCGTGAAGGTCCGAGAGGTGGACTTCGCCCCGGAACGATCCCAGCCCAGCGCGAGGATCCGCGAGCGCCCGCAGATCGAGTTCGACCTCCGCCCCTCCTTCATCGATCCCCGCGCTCCAGTTCCCCCCCGACCCCTCCAGATAGGTCCATTCAACCGTGCCCGCATCCATCTGCCAGCGGACGAAGACCCGCGCTACCACCTCCGCGTTTGTGCTCCAGGTCTCTTCGAAGGTCGCGTCGCGGTCGGCGAAGGTGGCGTGCAGTCGTCGGGTCAGACCGACCGGGGAAGAGGGTCCCGGAGAACAGAACCGGAGCGCCGGGTCGACGGGCGGGTCCTCGGTCGGACCGGCGCCGATCAGGCGGCCGTTCGAGACGAAGCGAATGGCACCGTCGCCATCGAGCCAGAGCGCGCGCGTTCGGTGATCGAGCAGCACCGCGTCGTGGATCAGATCGATTCGCCGCGATTCGCCCGCGGCCAGTTCGGCGTCGACCTCGAGCGGGGCCAGGCCCCGGCGGGCCGCCGCCTCGCGCACGCGGGACCGGTCGAGGCCCAGCCGTTCGGCCGCGCGGAACAGACCGGCGGCTGCCTGGGGATAGGTCGCGATCGCGCTCTGATCCTCGAAGGCAGCCAGTGCCAACCGTTCGGTCGCCTCGGCCCCGAAGGTGCTGCGCAGATCCCAGAGCAGCGCGCTCCAGACCTCTCCGTCGTGGTGGGGCTGTCCCGTCATCCAGGTCGGATAGACCGCCGGTTCATCCACTCTTCGCAGGCAGGGGGGAGCGAGCGCGGTTGCGTCCCACTCGGCCAGGCAGGGATCGCCGGTCAGCGACGCCGCCCAGAAGTCGGAGAACCCCTCGCTGATTGCACCGGTGTCCCCGCCGCCGAAACCCGGCACCAACGCGTCGTGCAGGGCGTGACCGCTCTCATGCAGGATGACGTCGGCGTCTTCGGCGTCGTCCACCCCGCCGTCACCGAGGAGCACCGCCTTCTGCGGCCGGCTGTACCAGGAGTTGTCGAGCGCGGTCGCGTGTACCACGATCGTGAAGGGACGGCGAAACAGGTTCCGGAATCCCAGCGCCTCGGCCCGCGCGAGGGAGCGGTGCCCATGGTAGTAGGCCATCGCCTCCTCGAAGCGCGGGTCGCGACTGCCGTAAGCGAAGCTGTTTCCCGGCTCGCTCGCCCGAACGGGGTCCTGACTCGTGATCGCGATCCGTCCCCCGCGGAGCCGACCGCTCCCCTCCAGTTCCTCGAGTGGGACCCAGATCCGATACCCGTCGACCTCGACACCGTCGCGCAGGTCGCTTCTCCCGCTGACCCGCACCGGATTGGGATCGAAGACCAGCGCGCTTCCCTGGACCCCAGAGAAATTACGCGCGTCGCGGAGTTCGATCAGTGCGCCGGTCGTGCGGTCGAGTCGGGCGGTGACCGGGATTGCCACGTCACACGCCGGAACCGTAGACCGCCAGGGGAGGCTACGGAACGCCGCGCGCAGTGCCTCACGCGAAGCTCCCGCCGCGGCGGCCGGTTCTGGATCGATCAGCCCCTCCGCTTCGAGCACCCAGTCGTCCCCGCGGGCCAGGCGGAACCTCCAGGCGTCCTCAGCGAATGGGCGTAACACCAGCGGGATCTGCAGGTTGCTCCGCGCGATGGTCCGCGCTTCCGTCCATTCGCGGGCGGTGAGGGCTGCCTCGGACCAGAGATCGTCGGCCCGCAGCACCAGGTCCGCACCGAGGAGCTCGAGCCCCTCGACGAACGGCCGGAGGCGGACCAGCGGGCCGGTCGGCGTCTCGATCGAGGTCACGACCAGCCAGTTGGCTCGCTCGGCATCGGCTCCGAGCCGTGTCATTGCCCGGGCGCGGAACTCTGGAGGCAGCTCCGGCGCGACCCCTCGGTCCGCGGAAGGACGGAGGACGAGGGCGATCGTCACGAGGGAGAGCAGCGCCGCGATCGCGACCATCGGAAGCCAGGCCGGCGGCGGGCGCAACCGACGGCTCGGGATCAACTTCGGGGTCTGGCCTTCATCCTTCACGGAAACTCCGGGGCGGAACGGCTAGGGCGCCAGGTTCGGCCGCGATCGGGACGGGGGACACCGGTCCGGATCGGGCTGGTCGCGCGCATCCCGGATCTGCCGACGCGCCGGCCAGGGCGACGAGGGCGGAGGTGGGTACGCGTACCTACGGCGAGGGCCCCGGAGTGATCCGGGGCCCAAACAGGTTCTGACACCACACGGGTTGGTCGCCCGTTCGGGTTTGTCCCGTCGGAGCGGCCAGCTTCGGTGCTGGCAGGATGTCGCCATAGGGCCCGCGGGCCCACGGTTGAGGGCGGATCGAGAACGACTCAAGCCTAGCCCGGTGGCGAGGGCGGAAACAATGGGTCATTCACCCCATCGCACTCCCTGGCCATCGCTCAGTCGGGGATCTCGCGGTAGAGCCGCTCGATCAGTTCCACCTCGCGCCGGCTCCCGATGTAGAGCGGTACCCGCTGATGGAGGGAGGTCGGGATCACGTCGAGGATCCGCCCCCGCCCGGTCGAGGCGAGCCCACCGGCCGCCTCGCACACCATCGCCAGCGGGGCGGCCTCGGAGAGCAGACGTAGCTTTCCCTCGCGATGCGACACCGTCGGCGGATAGAGAAAGACCCCGCCATAGAGCAGGTTCCGGTGAAAGTCGGCCACCAGCGACCCGATGTAGCGGGCACTGTACGGTTTACCGCCGGGACCTCGACCACTCTTCCAGATCTCCACCGCCTGCTGATCGCGCGGGTGCCAGGACGCGGAGTGTCCCTCGTTCGTGCTGTAGATCAGGCCGATCTCGGGGGTGCGCAGATTGGGGTGGGAGAGGAGAAACTCCCCGATCGAGGGATCGAGGGTGAAGCCGTGCACCCCCGCCCCAGAGGTGTAGACCAGGATGGTGCTCGACCCGTAGATCACGTAGCCGGCGGCGACCTGGTCCCGCCCTGGCTGCAGGACATCCTCGATCTGCCCTGGCCCCTCCGGCGTCCTCCGCCGGTGGATGCTCCAGATCGTGCCGATCGAGACGTTGGCGTCGATGTTCGACGACCCGTCCAACGGATCGATGGTCAGGGTGTACTTGCCCGTCGGGTAGCGGTCCGGGATCTCGATCAGGTCTTCATTCTCTTCCGAGGAAAGGGCACATAAGTGTCCACCGTGATGCACGTTCCGGATGATGGTCTGGTTGGCGAACTCGTCCAGGTACTGCACCGCCTCGCCCTGCACGTTGACGTGGCCGGTCAGTCCGAGCGCGTCGGCGAGACCTGCCTTCCTCACCTCCCGCGAGATGATCTTGGCCGAGAGCATGATCTCCTGCATCAGCGCGGTGAACTCCCCGGAGGCCTCCGGAAACTCCTGCTGCATCTCCGCCATGTGCTGGGTGAAGGTCATCCCCTTCTCGTGCACCCCATTCGGCTCGCCCATGCCATCCTCCCTTCACGGTTCCTGTTCGGTCGGGGCAGTATACTCGCGCGCGGGCCTCGGTTCCGCCGCCGCCCGACGAAAAAAGTTGGCGCACTGCCAGCGACTTTCCTATAGTTTCACGTCCTTTGGCAGACTCCGCGACGGGGATGGATCCGAGGACCCCGGCCGCGGCTCGCAGCGAACGCATTGTTCGGTGAACAGGTCCGGCTTCGCAAAGCGCAATGCGTCGCAACGCTGGTTGTATCGAGATGGGCTGGTTGTATCGAGATGGGCTGGTTGTATCGAGATGGCGGCGACCCGCGAGGGTCCACGTCTCCTGGGCAGGGAGTGCCGAAAGCAGGGGAGGGTTCGCTCGTGGTCAAGATTTCTCCGCTCGACGTCCGTAGGCAGGTCTTTCGCAAGACCATGCGCGGCTGCGATCCCGAGGAGGTGCGGACCTTCCTGGAGATGGTCGCCAACGAACTCGAGAACGCGATGCAGGAGCGCGCCATGCTCTCCGAGCGCTGCCAGATGCAGGAGCAGCGTCTCGACGAGTACCGCCAGCTCGAGCAGTCGATGCGCAACTCTCTCGTCACGGCCGATCGCATCGCCACCGAGTCGCGGGACGCTTCCGAGCGCGAATCGCAGCGGGTGATCCAGGATGCCCACGCCCGCGCGGAGCGGATCCTCGGCGACGCTCGCGAACGACTCCAGGGCCTGGTGCAGGAGATCGAGGCGCTGCGCGCCAAGCGCGAGGTGTTCGTCAATCGTTTCCGCGCGCTGCTCGAGAGTCAGAATGCGATTCTCGACGAGCATGCCGGCGACCGCACCGACATGGAAGTTCTCGAGCGCGGCGCCGCCCGCCTCGGCGGACGCATCGAGAACGACCGCGCTCGTCTGGCCGACGCCGCCCGGGCCCAGGAATCGCTCCAGGGTGGCCAGCATGGTCCGGCGATCGGGCATGCCCCGAATCCCCAGCATGCCCCGATCCCTCAGCACATGCAGGCTGGCCAGCATGCACAGACTGGCCAGCATGCACAGGCGAACCAGGCGGCCGGTCCGGCTCGTGACTTCGCAGGCAACCGGGATCTCGCAGGCAATAGGGACTTCTCCGGAGCGACTCCCTCGGGCGCCTCGGCTGCGAATGTCGGAAACGCGCCGATGCCGCAACGCAGCGAGATCCGGTACGACGAGGAACTGGGTGACGGGGCAGAGACCTCACGCCCGCGGTTCCCGGTCCGCCGGTCCGAGGCGGTTGGAGAGGCCGCCCCGGCTCCCAATCGGCCGCAGCCTGAGCCGACGGCCGAGGGGATTGCCCGCGGCGTGGGACGTTTCTTCCGTCGCAACGATGCGGTCGTGCCGCTCCGCAGCGGCCGTCAGCCCGACCCGAACTCCCCAGGGGGACGGTCGCCGGAGACGCCGCAACTGAACGCGCGCCGCGGTGCGGACGGGTCGGAGTCGAGCCTCTTCCCGGACAATCGCGCCGCTCGGCCGAACGAGGAGTTCGGACGGATGCGTGAGCGCTCGGAGGGAATCTTCGAGATCTCCGCCTCTGACGAGACCAATCGCGACGATCGAGGCCGCTCCGCCTGACACTCCGGTGGTCTGCCTCCGGGGCGTTCCCGGCGGTAGAGGGGAAGGACGGGCCTCTCCAGGTCGGAGCAACACGCATACGGAACCGTGCGCCCCGCCGCACTCCTGCTGGCGAGGCGCACGCGATCGGGAGCACCAGGCGATCCATGAGTTCGGAGATGAAAACGCGCATTGACCAGGCGGCCGACTTCCTGCGCGGGAAGTGGGCGAAGTCTCCGCGCGCGGGGGTGATTCTCGGGACCGGACTCGGCTCGCTATCTGCTTCGATGACCATCGAGGCCCGAGTCCCCTACGACGACATCCCGCACTTCGCCGTATCGACCGTCGAGAGCCACGCCGGGGAGATGCTCTTCGGTCAGGTCGCCGGCCGTGACTGCGTCGTGATGAGCGGTCGGGTTCACCTCTACGAAGGCTACACGATGGAGCAGGTCACCTTTCCGGTGCGCGTGATGCGGGCACTGGGAGCTCCGCTCCTGATCGTGAGCAACGCGGTGGGCGGAATGAATCCGCTCTTCGGGCTGGGCGATATCTGCATCACCGTCGATCACATCAACCTGATGGGCGCGAACCCGCTGATCGGCCCGAACGATGATGCGCTCGGCCCGCGTTTCCCGGACATGTCCGAGCCGTACACCTTGCGCCACGTGGCCAGCGTGGAGCGGATCGCCCTGGATGAGCGGATCCAGGTGCGCAAGGGGGTGTTCGTCGCGGTGGCGGGACCGAACCTGGAGACGCGCGCCGAGTACCGATTCCTGCGCACCATCGGCGCCGATGTGGTCGGGATGTCACTCGTGCCCGAGGTGCTGGTCGCCGTACACGGGGGGATGGAGGTGCTCGCCCTTTCCGTGGTCACCGATCTCTGTCTGCCCGATGCCCTCGAACCGGTCGACATCCAGCGCATTCTCCAGGTAGCGGCGGACGCCGAACCGAAGCTCACTCGCCTGGTGAGCCGATTTCTCGAGGATCTCTGATGCCCAGGGCCGAGGTCGCAAAGATGGACTCCAAGGCGAAGGTGGACACCAAGACCAGAATGGAGTCCAAGCGCGCCAAGGTCGAGCCGAAGCGCGCGAAGGGGAGCGGAGGCAGAAGCGCGACCGGTTCCAAGGCCGCGCGCACCGAAACGGTGGCCAAGCCGGCCGCCCAGGTAAACCAAGATCGGGCAACAAGATCGGGCAACAGGGCAAGATCGGGCAACAGGGCCAGATCGGGCAACAGGGCTGGATCGGAGCACTCGGCCCCAGCCCGCAAACCCGGCCCGGTGAAGCCATCGGCCGCCAGGACCCGAGCGGGCAAGGCGACACCCGGCAGGTCCGCCGCCGGCCACTCGACGGCCGGTAGGGCCGCACCGGGAAAGGGCGGCACGGGAACCGCGCGCCCAGCACGGGATGCGGCCAAGGCGGCCCGGGATGCGGCCAAGGCGGCACGGGAGCAGGGCGCGTCGGCCAAGGCCCGGGATACGAGGGCCGCTTCAACGAAAGCCGCTCCGGCGAAGGGCGCTCCGGCGAAAGCCGCTCCGGCGAAGGGCAGTCCGGCCGGAGGCCGCGCGACCACCGCCAGGACCCCGGTGCACCGCGGCGAGAAGCCCGCGGCGCCGAAGCCAGAGCCCAAGAGCACGAGCGTGGGGAAGTCTCATCCCGGAGGGGTACGCCGGCCGGAGTCCACCCGTGGAAACTCGCTGGCGTCCGGCACCGCCGCCTCGAAGGCGACCTCCGGGGCGAAGCCGGCCCGCCCGGCACAGGGTGAGCTTCCGTCGGCCCAGCCGCGTCAGGACCGCTTGCCGCAGACCCATCACGGGCGGGGGGAGCGCGAGAGCTTCACCCGGGCGTCCGCGGAAGCGCGGGATGACGATTCGCATTTCGGGCGGGACGCGCGGCGGAGTGAGCCGCGAAGGGGAGACCTTAGACCACGCGAGGTGAAGGCCCAGCCGCTGAGCAAGAAGGACCTCGAGTTCTTCACCGGGTTGCTGCGTTCAGAGCTGACTCGCCTGGCCACCGACCTGGGAAAGCTCGAGAACAGCGTCCTGAAGCGCACCCAGCGCGATGCGTCAGGCGATCTTTCCGCCTACTCGATCCACATGGCCGACCTCGGCACCGATGCGATGGAGCGAGAGAAGGATCTGCACCTGGCCTCAGCCGAAGGGAAACGGGTGGGGGAGATCCTGGAAGCCCTGCGCAAGGTCGAGCGGGGGGTCTTCGGTGAGTGCGAACGCTGCGGCGGACCGATCGGCCGCAAGCGACTCGAGGCGGTGCCGCATGCGCCCTTCTGTCTCCCCTGCCAGGAGCGGATGGAGCGCCGCTCCTGACCGCGGTCGCGCTGCGGCCCACCGCCGTGAACCTCCGGCTCACCGTCGTGACACCCTCGTCGCGGACCGACGGCGCGGCACGAGGCCGAGCATGATCGAGTGGATCATTCCCGAGGAGCTGGCCGGCTCCCGCCTGGACGCCGCGCTCGCGCAGCACCTCAGGCAAACCTCGCGCAGCAAGCTCCAGACCTGGATCAAGGCCGGTCGGGTCCTTCTCGATGGCACGGCCGAGCGGGCGAGTACGCTGGTGGCGCCCGGGCAGCGGGTCACGATCGACCCGCCGGAGGCGCCGGCACCGCGGCTCGAGGCCCTCGACATTCCGCTGAGCGTCGTCTACGAGGACGACGACCTGCTGGTCATCGACAAACCTGCCGGACTGCAGGTGCATCCCGGCGCAGGGGAACCGCGCCCGACCCTGGCCCACGCGCTGGTGGCGCGGTATCCCAACTGGGCTGCGCCCGGGTCACCGGAGCGGCCCGGCCTGGTCCACCGTCTCGATCGGGACACCAGCGGACTGATGGTCATCGCCCGTCGTGAGCCTGCCTTCCAGGACCTGGTTCGACAGATCCAGCGCCGCGAGACCACCCGCCGGTACGTCGCGCTGGCCTGGGGGACGATCCGCGAGCCGTCCGGGTCGATCGACGCGCCGATCGCGCGCGATCCGGGGAATCGGCGAAAGATGACCGTTTCGGAGAAGGGTCGCCCGGCGCAGAGCGACTACCGTGTTCTCCACCGGTTCGACTGGCTGACCCTGATCGAGGTCTCGCTCCGGACCGGACGGACCCACCAGATCCGCGTCCACCTTGCCCATCTGGGGCACCCGCTGTTCGGAGATCCGACCTACGGTCGTGCGCGCGTCTGGCTCGACCGCATTCCGCCGGCGCGCCGCGCCGTGCTCACCGATCGCCTCCGCCGCTTGAACCGTCAGGCGCTCCATGCGTATCATCTGGCCTGCCGGCACCCTTCGGGCGGCGGGAACCTGCGGTTCGAGAGCCCGGTGCCCGCCGATCTGGATCAGTTACTGCTCCAGCTGCGCATCGAGGAATCGAGCGGATGAGGATCAAGCAGGACGTACTCGGCAAGGCAGGCGTGATTCGTCTGTCAGGGCAGCTCATGGGGGGGCCGGATGCAGATCAGGTACGGGAGGCGATCGCCGCGCTCGTTGCCCAGGGGACGGTCCAGATCGTGATCGATCTGAACGATGTTTCGTGGGTCAACTCGACCGGACTCGGCGTCCTGATCTCGAGCCACATCCTGGTTGCCAACCAGGGGGGGGCGCTCAAACTGATGCGGATCTCGAAGCGCATCGAATCGATTTTCACCGTCACCCGGCTCAACACGGTCTTCCAGGTGTTCGACGACGAGGCCTCCGCGTTGTCGAGCTGCGCGGGCTGATCATGCCGGCGGGACCGAGCCCAGGTCGTTTACCATGTCGCGGAGCCACCCAACCAACCCTCCGGAATCGAATCGGATGATTATTCCCCCGGTGGATCCTTCGCGAGAGATCCTCTTCACCATCCCGAGTCGGCTCGAGATGCTCGCCGTCCTGGATCAGTTGGTCCAGGCGCTGGTCCATCAGGCCGACTTCGACGAGGACAGCGTCAACGCCATCGCCACCTCGATCATCGAGGCGGGGACCAATGCCATCCAGCATGGTCATGACGAGAAGGCCGAACTGCCGGTCCATTTCCGCTTCCGTGTCGATGCCCAGACGTTCGAGGCCTGGGTCGAGGACCAGGGACCCGGTTTCGATCTCTCGACCGTGCTGAGTACCGATCCAACCGGACCCGAGGGGTTGCTCAACAGCCGCGGCCGGGGGATCTACATCATGCGCGTGATGATGGACGAGGTGGAGTTCGACATCCAGAGCGGGAGCGGTGTGGTGGTCCACTTGCTCAAGCGCCGCCACACGAACGGCGACGCCGCCCCGGGCGCGTGACCCCCGCGCGGGGCTGATCCCGGGTCACCACGATCCCGGGGAGTGTCTCAAGCGTGATTTTGGCGATCGACTTCGGCACCCGCCGCTGCGGTTTCGCGCGCAGCGATCCGGCGCGCAGCTTTGCCGTCACCCTCGCGCCGCTCGTCGGCCCGCGGGATGGATTTCTCTTCTCCAGTCGGGGGGCGCACCCGCTCTTGACCGAGCGCCTCCGCCGTCTGATCGCCGACGAGAGCCCGGAACTCCTGGTCATCGGCAATCCACGTCACGCCGACGGGTCAGAGAGCGACACCAGCCGGCGGGTCCGCCGTTTTGGTGACTGGGTTGCCCGCACCTTCAAGCTGCCGGTGGCCTACTGGGACGAGCATGGCTCCACGCGGGACGCTGCGGCGGAACTGGCTGACGCCGGGTGGAGTCCGGGCGCGCGCTTGCGCCGTTCCGCGGCGGGGATCGAGGACTCCGTTGCCGCGCGGCTGATTCTGCAGAGCTACCTCGACGCGCACCCGGCCGCCCCGACCGAGGGGGAAGCCTAGCGATGCGGCGGCGTTTCCTCCTCGGGCTCGGGGCGCTGGTCGGTCTGGTCTTGTTCGCGGCGTCGGGGTTTCTCCTCTGGCGCGAGTCGGAGCTGGGTCGTCCGGTGCCCGAGCCGCGGAGCGCGGAGGATCGATACCTCTCGATCGCGAAGGGGGACTCGTTTGCCGCTGTGGCGCGGCGCCTGCGCGCGCAACGGTGGGTCGGCTCCGCGCTGCTGCTGCGCTGGGAAGCCCGTCGCTCTGGTTGGGATCGGCGCATCTTTCCCGGATACTACCGCTGGCAGCGCGGCGAAACGGTGCGCGATCTCCTCGCCCGCCTGGCGCGGGGAGAGATCGATGAGGCCAAGGTGACCATCCCGGAAGGGTGGCGGGCGGAGCGCATCCTCCGCGTGCTGGCCGACTCCGCCGGAGTGCCGCTCGACGCACTCACCCGCCTCGCGTCCGACTCCGCCTGGCTCGCCCGTCACGACGTGCCCGGACCGGGGATCGAAGGATACCTGCTGCCGGACACCTACCGCATTCCGCGCGGTGACGAGCCTGAGGCGCTGCTCCTGCGCATGATCACACCGGGACAGGAGTATTTCCGTGACTCCCTCGCGGTGGCAGCGCAGCGCGCCAACCTGAGCGCGCGCGAGATCTGGACCCTCGCCTCGATCGTGGAGATGGAGGCCGCCCGCGCCGAGGAGAGACCCCAGATCGCCGCCGTTTTCCGGAATCGGCTGCGTCTTGGAATGCGCCTGGAATCGGATCCGACCGTGCTCTACGCCCTCGGTCGACCACCCGGGCGGGTGCTCTATGCCGATCTCGAGGTCGTCTCGCCCTACAACACGTATCGCAACGTGGGGTTGCCTCCGGGGCCGATCTGCTGTCCAGGCAAGGCGAGTCTCCGGGCCGTTCTCCACCCCGCGCCCGGGCTCGAGGCTCTGTTCTTTGTGGCCCGGGGCGACGGCAGCCATGTATTCTCGGCCACATTCGCCCAGCATCGGAGCGCGATCCGTGCGATCCGCGACCGGCAGCGGCGGGATCGTGCCACTCCGGAGGGGACGCGGGTCGCGAAGCCCTCGGAACCGTAGGCCACGCGCAGAGTACTTTCCGGGAAGGGGTACTTTCCGGGGAGGGGTACTTTCCGCGGAGGGGTACTTTCCGCAGAGGAGTAGTTCCGGCGGAGTGGTCTCTCCGGCGGAAGCGGACATCCCGCGGCAGGCAGTCTCCAGCACATGCGCACGTCGGGGAACGGTCGAGGCAGAAGTCGCTGGTGATCCGGGCTGCGCGCCCGCGAGGGAAGGAAAGATACTCGTGAAGTTCAAGAGTGTGCTGGTGTTTGCCTGCGTGGTGGCGCTTTTCGTCGGTTGGCTGGCCAGGCCGGCGACGGTACGCGCCGCCAATGGGGCCGGAGTGGTTCTCCTCCATGTGGAGGCGGGAATCTCTCCCGACACGCCCCCGAAGCGATCTGTGATGCCCCGGCCCTCTCCTCGATCGAAGGCGTGCTGACCCGGCTGCCGGCCGACGGCCGCCGCGCGGTCGTCTTCGCCTACGCGGCCTTTGCGCCCGACACCGTGGTCGATCTCCGTGCGGTCACCTTCGGGATCCGCCACACGGCCAACGTGAAGATCCACGCCAGCGGAATCTGCAACGGCGGAGCGCTCTCGATCCCCACCCCAGGTTGGCCCGGCTCGGGCTCCGGAATCTCCTACATGTTCGATCCCGCGGATCAACGCCCGCTCGTTCCGCTCTACTGGTTCGTCGTGGCCTGCAAGGGGCCGGGGTACTTCGAGATCACCCCCAACCCAAATCGGCACATGGGGGGGAACTTCGCCAACAGCGCCACTCCCGCGCTGCTCCAACCGATCAGCCTTTACGGCGCGATCGGCTTCGATCTCGAAGGATTCGCCCCGATCCCCGGGACTCCCGCGCCACGCGGGGCCTGCTGCCTCGGGGAGCGGACCTGCATCACCTACACGAAGGAAGAGTGCCTCTACTACTACGGCGACTGGCTCGGCAGCGCATCGGACTGCGAGCGCGATGCCCCGTGTCTGCCGGAGGCCGATCGAGGCGCCTGCTGCCTGGCCAGCGGCTGTCAGTTCCTCACCCAGCGCGACTGCACCCGGGCGGAAGGCCGCTACCTGGGCGACAAGCTCGCCTGCGAACCGGGCCGTTGTGACGGCGGGTCCGGATCGACGATGCCGGAATCCCGCTAGTGGTCACCCGCCCCGTGCAGACAGCCGCTGACTCCGGAAGCGCGACCGATCTCGCCGAGGGGCGTTACCGAGCGTTGGTCGCCCA
This sequence comes from Candidatus Eiseniibacteriota bacterium, assembly GCA_016712505.1. Lineage (GTDB taxonomy): Bacteria > Eisenbacteria > RBG-16-71-46 > CAIMUX01 > CAIMUX01 > JADJQY01. The sequence continues at coordinate 199,853 of JADJQY010000002.1, forward strand.
CCTCCGCGCCCAGGCACCCCTGGTGGTCGCCTTCTCCGGCGGCGTGGACAGCGCATTTCTGCTCGCCGCGGCGGTCGATGCGACCCCCGGACAGGTGAGGGCGATCCTGGGGGTCTCGCCATCGCTCTCTGCGGAGAGCCACGCGATGGCGCGCGCGGTGGCGGCCCAGATCGGGGTTGCGCTCGAAGAGGTGAGCACTCCGGAAATGGAGAGCGCAGCCTATGTCGCCAACGCCGGCGACCGCTGTTTTCACTGCAAGAACACGCTCTACTCGGTCATGGGCACGCTCGCCCGGGCCGCGGAGGGGGAGCGAATGCTCGACGGCACCAATGCAGACGACCTGGGCGATCATCGCCCCGGCCGTCGGGCGGCCGCACTGCACGGGGTGAAGAGTCCGTTGGCCGAGCTGGGATGGAGCAAAGAGGAGATCCGCGCGCAGAGTCGCCGACTCGGACTTCCGACCTGGGATCGCCCGGCGTCCCCGTGTCTCAGCTCCCGCATTCCGGTCGGGATCCCGGTGACGGTGGAAGCGCTCCGGGCGATCGAGGCGCTGGAGAGCGGCCTCAAGCAGCTCGGGTTTCCCGTCGTGCGGGCCCGGCACCACGGGGGGACGGCCCGTGTGGAGGTCCCGCTGGGCGACCTGGAACGCCTCGAGGGGCTCCGCGGAAAGGTTGAGCAACTGGCCCGGGACTCAGGTTACGATGGGGTCGCGCTCGACCCGGAGGGATACCGGGTCGGTGGGGCCGGCCGCGTGGCGCCGGCGGAAGGCCAACGGCGCAAGAAGGAGTGATCGATGGCGAAAGTCGATTCGAAAGGGACGACGCGGCGCGCCCGCGGACCGAAGGGCCAGGACCTGGATGACCTCCAGAGCCTCGACTTCGGTCGCAAGAACTGGACCTTGCTGGGGGCGGGCCTCGCTGCGATCGTTCTTGGCTTTGTCCTGCTCAAGACGGGCGACATCACCCTTGCGCCGATCCTGCTCGTCGCAGGATATCTGGTTCTGATCCCCTGGGCCCTGGTCGCCCGGCCGAAGGCCGACGCAGCCCCTGGCGAGGACGGGATCATCCGGTAGCGCGCTGATTGTGAGAAATCTGTCTCAGTAATGGTTCACTACCCCAGGATTCCCGGGGGCCGACGACGGGGCGAATAGCTCAGCTGGTTAGAGCACCTGCCTTACAAGCAGGGGGTCACTGGTTCAAATCCTGTTTCGCCCACCTCCTCCCGCCCAGATTCCGGCCGCTCGGCCGCCTTCCCTCCGAGGTGGCGCAGATCATTCCGCCTTAACGAAAAAAGCGAGTTGACCATAGAAATTCGCCGCTGGTAGACTTCTATCCGTGCAAGCCAGACGTGGGCTTGTCGGGGTGGCCGGAATCCGTCCACCTCCGGCGGCTGACCACGGGGTCGATCGCGTGAAACGTAGGAAATCCTCGCGTTAGGCAGAACCGGGTCGGACGGAGCCAGTGAGTTGCGGGGGGCCGGTGACGGACCCTGGCAAGGCGAAGTTCTGGCGACGGCTAACCGGCGATTTGGCAGTGCAGGCAACTTGGTCCAATCAGGCAACTTGGTCCAATCAGGCAACTTGGTCCAATCATCTGCAGGAAAAACTGCATCTGGGAGGTCTGTTTGATGAAGAAGGTACTTTCCGCGGCTTTCGCGCTTGCCCTGTGCAGCTCGATGGCGATGGCGGACGTTCCCGATCCGGCGCAGTGCTCCGTCACTCCGTCGGACGCGCTGAATGGCGTGATCGTCTGTCCGAATGTCCCGTCGGCTCTCACCGAGTCGATCAACACCATCACGGTGAAGAACTCGTCCGGCGCCCCGATCGCGAACGCGTCGCCCGTCGTTCTTCTCACCGCGTCGAACCCTGCCTGCCCGGCGGCCGTGCTTACCGGCACGACCAATGCCTCGGGCGTCGTCACCATCACGATCGCTGCTTCCGGTTGCGCCGATGGCGTCCCGAGCGCGTGCGTGGTCAAGGCGAACGGCGTGACCATTCGTAGCTTCGTCAACGCCAAGGGCCCGGACTACGACGGCGCGGGCGGCAACGGCCTGGTGAACCTGTCGGACCTGATCGCCTTCGCGAACGAGTTCAACGGGATCAACGTCCCCGGCTGCCACGACTACACGAACGACAATCTGACCAACCTGTCGGACCTGATTCCGTTCGGCGCGGCCTTCTCGACCGCGAAGCACTGTCCGTGATCAATTAGGGTCCGCGATCTCGCTCTCCGTGAGCTAGACTGGACGGACCGGCCTGATGTCCCTTCCGCGTTCGCAGACCGGGCCGAATTCGAAAGAAAACGGGGCGGGATCGGATAGCGGAACAACCTCCGAACTGGAGATCCTCAAAAGGGTGGTGGAAGGGTGGCTCGGGAAGTGCTTCCGGGTGGGAGCAGCGGTTCCCGGGGTAACTGTTCAAACGCATCGATGCCTGACAGAAACCTGTTAAGGAGGTTCGAGACAATGAAGAAACTTCTAGTGGCTACGATGGCTCTCGCGGCTGCGAGTGGCGTTGCGAATGCCGGCCCGAATGCCGGTGGTACGCTCGTCCTGCACGCCAACACCGCCATCGTCTACACCCCGACACGACGAACTACTGCGGCCAGGGCGGTCTCACCGTCTGCGACGCGGCAGTTTCCTCGGTGACCGGTGCTGATCCGGTCGTGTTCTTCGCGGTTGCCGCTTTCCCGGCCGCCAGCAGCCCGCGCCTCGCGGGTCTGACCTTCGGCGTCGCCTACGACGCCGCGGTCACGCTTGCTGCTTACGGAAGCTGCGGTGACTTCGAGCTCACGACGGGTGCCTGGCCGAACTCGGGTGAGGGCACGGCCATCACCTGGAACACGGCCCAGACCAGCCACCTGACCGAGGCTTACTGGTTCGCCGGCTACAACTACTACTCGCCGGCCCCGGCGAACTTCGGCCTGACCGCCCACCCGACCCAGGGTGGTAAGTTTGCCGATGACGCCGTCCCGGCCAACCTGGACGACATCAGCGACTACGGCCGTCTCGGCTTCGACAACCAGGGCTCGGCTCCGTGCCCGACCGTTGTCACGCCGACCGGTGCCTGCTGCCTCCCGAACTTCGGACCGTGCGTGGTTGTCCGCGCCGACGAGTGCGCGCAGGCTGGCGGCGTCTACCAGGGCGACGGCAGCGACTGCGATCCGAATCCGTGCCCGCCGCCGCCGGCGACCGGTGCTTGCTGCATCGGTTCGGACTGCACGATCACGACCGCTGAGGACTGTGCGGGTACCTGGCAGGGTGCCGACACGACCTGCGATCCGAATCCGTGCGCCGTGGTTGCGACCGAGTCGAAGACCTGGGGCGCGATCAAGGCTGATTACCGCAAGTAATCGGACCTGATCGAACGTCCAGTTCGCTTGAGGCGGGCGGGTCAGCAATGACCCGCCCGTTTCGTTTGCCCGCGGTTTTCATACCTCTCGCGCACATCTTCCGCCAAACAAGACGTGGCCGATTTCAGTCTTGCGCCCTCCGAATCGCGGAGGTTACCTTACCCCCGGGTGAGAGACTGTGCGTCTGGGATCGCTATTCCTTCGGTCCAACCGAATCGCAACCACCGTCGAGCGAAGTTCGCGATGATCGCCCCCGCAGCGATTGGAGCGGGCCCTGAGTGCCCGCCGCGAGCGTTCGACCGGAGTTGCCGTTTGGGGCGGGAGCGAACGCAGGGATGCACAAGCGAAGCGCGGATCGGTCGGCCTCCCCGACGAGGGGAGACGCCCGGAACGCAGTTCCCGAACGCGCTCTTGGGGTGCAAGGTGGTTCCCGCGCTGAAACTTCCGGTGCGAACCGGAGGTACTGGCGGCAGGCCTTTCTGAGGTCTGCGTCACGGCAACGGCACCAAGGTGGTGATCCGGCCCGTACACGGGATCGGACATCCGGGCCCTGAGATGGCCGGAGGAATCGTCCTTTTCGAGGAGGCGACGAAGATGAATGCCGGAGGGAGGGCAATGAAGGCCAGTGACATGACGATGGGGGCAGCGTGCAGATCCGCCGTGGTGGGTCTTGCCGCGGTGGTGGCTCTCGCCGCGACTGCGTTCAACGCGTACGCGGGCAAGAACGCCGGCGGATACCTCGTGTTCTACACCAACGACTCCGTGGTCTACACCTCGGATGACGAGCCGTACGCCGGCAAGTCCGGTGTGACCTGCCCCGAGGACACGCAGTTCCCCTGCCCGCCGTACGACGGCAACAACTGCTCCGCGAACAAGTCGATCGTCCAGGCGGCGGCGAGTTCGACCAAGACGAACGACTACGTGGTCTGGTGGCTTCTTGCCGGTTGGCCGGAGGAGACCTGCCCGCGGCTCGCCGCTCTCCAGTTCGGGATCCAGTACGACCCAGCCAAGGTCTCCATCAATTCGTCGGGCACCGATGCGGACTTCGAGTTGACCACGGCCCGCAACGGCAACGATTGGCCGGCCCCGGGCTCCGGCACGGCGCTCACCTGGAACAGCCCGCGCACGTCGCACCTGAAGGAAGTCTACTGGTTCACCGGCTATGTCTACGCGGAGGCGGCGACCTTCTCGGTGGCGATCCACCCCGCGGGGAACAGCTGGCCGGTGTTCGGCGATGACGACACCCCTGCCGGGCTGGACGAGATCGGAAATGGCTACGGCGGTACGCCGAACGTCAACTTCCTGCCGGTCCTCGGACTGGCCGGGAGCCTCGATGGCAACAACGGGGACATCACCCCGACCCGCAGGCAGACCTGGGGCGGCGTCAAGGCGCTCTACGGCAGGTAGTCCGGGCAAGGCTGGGATAGATTGGCTGAAATCCGTGAGCGAGCTGCAGACGGTCTTGGGAGGCGCTTGATCTGATCCCGAAGCGGCGAGAAGGTGTACACCTTCATCCTGAGACGACGATGTGCGGTACCCGTTCCCCGGAGTGAGAGCAGAAACGATGGCGCGGCGCGCGAAAGCGTGACCGCGCCATTCTCGTATCTCGGCAGTAGAACGTGAGGGAGTGCATGGCGCGACGCCGGTTCGCCGATCGAAGAAGAATCAGATTCGGAACATGGTTCGCCGGTGGCCTCCTGGCCGTCGCGGCCCTCCTGGGTGGGATTTCCTGCGCGCGGAACCAGGCGCCCAAGGTGCTGGTCATCGGCCTCGACGGGGCTACCTGGGAAGTGCTCGAGCCCTGGATCGAGGCGGGCGAGCTCCCGAATCTGAAGGCGCTGCGCGATCGCTCCGCCTGGGGCACCCTCAACTCGATCATTCCCTGCCTTTCTCCGCCCGCCTGGACCACCGCGGTGACCGGGGTGAATCCCGGGCGGCACGGCATCTTCGACTTCCAGACCCGCATCCCGGGCGGCAAGGTCGTGACCGAGACGGCGAACAGCCGGCGCGTGGCGCCGATCTGGATGTGGCTCAAGGACAAGGGGCCTCGCTGCGCGATCGTGAATGTGCCGATGACCGCGCCGCCGGACGAACTGAACGGCGTGATGATCTCGGGCCTGCCGCATGTCCCGGCGAGTTCCTTCGCCTACCCCCGTGAGTTTCAGGAGCAGCTCGAGGCCGAGGGGTACCGCGAGTACCTCGACAAGATGGAGATGAAGATCCCGGAAGGGGAGGAGCAGGGGGTCTTCGACCACCTGATGGCGACCCTGAAGATGCGTGGTGAGATGGTGAAACGGCTTTACGCCGAGAAGAAGTACGACTTCTTCTGGGTGGTCTTCACCGAGACCGATCGGGTCCAGCACATGTTCTGGAAGTACGACGATCCCGAGAGCCCCAACTACAAGCCGGAAGCGGCGGCCCGCTTTGGCGGTTCGATCAAGAAGCTCTGGCTGGAGCAGGACCGGGTGCTCGGAGAACTGCTGGCCATGGTCACCCCGGACACCTGGGTCCTGGTGGTCTCGGACCACGGCTTCGGACCGATGCACCATGAGTTCCGTATGGGGAACTACCTCCGCGCTGCGGAATCGGGGTTCACTGCCCCCGAGGTCGCCGAGGTGTTCGGACTCGATCGCTGGGACGCCTCGCGGCTCTACATCCGGAAGGCCGGGGCCGATCCGGGAGATCTCTTCCTGAGCGAGGAGGAGCGGCGTGCGCTCCAAGCCAAGCTGATCGGCGCCTCGCTTCGCGCGACCGATCCTGAGACCGGCCAGAAGCCGGTGCAGCACGCCTGGCGAGACGACGAGGTCTACGTGGGCGGCATGGTCGAGAAGGCGCCGTACGTCTCCTACCTGGCCAATCGCGGCTGGTTCATCACCCAGGGGGACATCGACACCGGCTACAAGCTGCCGGCCTACGGTGATGTCACCTCCACCCTCTCGGGCTGGCACCTGATGAACGGGATCTACATGCTGGCCGGACCAGCCAGCCAGCCGGGAAAGAACCCGAAAGTCTACAGCCTGTTCGACATCGTCCCGACCTGTCTGTACCTCCTCCGCCAGCCGATCCCGCAGGACGCGGAGGGGAAGGTGATGGAGAAGGCGCTCGCCCCGCAGTTGCTCCAGAAGGTCAAGCAGGTCCGGGAAGGGCTGCTCGACGAGGAGAATCGCGAGCAATCTCCGGAAGAGCGGGAGAAGCTCGGGAACCTGCCCTACATGAGCGGCTAGCGCGGCGCTCCCGGATTCTGGATCGCGGCGCGGAGCTGCTCCAGCGCGCCGAGTCGCGCCGGGTCACTGGCTGCAGCGGCGATCGACTCTGCGAGGACGCGCTCGGCGCGCGCGCGGTCGCCCTGCTGGACCAGGAGCTGCACCAGCAGCTGCACGATGGCCGGGCGCCCGGGGGCCAGAGCCTGGCAACGCTCGAGCGCCGCGATCGCGGGTGCATTCTCACCGCGCCGGCCGTGGTAACCGGCCCGGAGCCAGTGCGGGAGGACGATGTCCGGTCGGGTGCGCTCCGCCCAGGAGATCAGGCTGTCCGCCTTGGCCCACTGTTGCTGATCCATCGCCACCACGATGCCCGGGGTCGCCTCGTCGAGCGGATCGCCCTGCGGGAGCCGCATCTCCGGCGGATAGAGCGAGTCTTCCAACCGCCGCTCGAATTCCTCCACCCCCTCGAGATTGGTCCGGGCCACGACATAGTCGGGCTTGAGCCGCAGAGCGCGGACGAAGAACGGCTTGGCCTCCGGGATGCGACCCATCACCACCAGCAGCTGTCCGAATTCATTCAGATAGAGCGGGTTGTTCGGACGCTGGTTCACGATTCGCGCCATGTAGTCCGCGGCGAGTGCGGCGTCGCTGCGCGATTGGGCCAGGCGGGAGAGCGAAAAGAGGGTCGGGACGTGGGTGGAGTCGGCCGCGAAGGACTTCTCCAGTTCCTCGCCCGCGCGGTCGGGAAGCTGATCCCGCATGTAGGCTGAGGCGAGGGCGACGCGCGCCTCGGTGTTCCGCTCGTTCGCGCGGAGCGATTCGTTGAGGAGCCCCGCGACCTGCCGCGCGCCCTCCTGCTGTCCCACGGCCGCGGCGAGCAGGCGGAGATCCTCCGAAGGGTTTTGCAGCTTGGCGGTGGGGGCGAGAAGGCCGAGGGCGAGCGAGGCGACGACCCCGCCCCCCGCGATCACTCCCGATGCGCCGCGGAGAGCGCCGCTGGTCAGGGCGACCCCTCCGAATGCGCAGAGCGCGGTCAGGGCCAGATGCCGCGTTGCCGCGGAGGTCGGGCCGAGGAGGCAGGCGAGCAGCACGGCCAGCCCCCCGGCCGTCCAGGTTCGAGCCTCGGGGCGCCCACGAGTGGCGTACCAGCCGGCCAGGCCCAGGCCGAGCCACAGGGCGAAGAGGTAGACCGTGAAGGCGAGTGGCGGAAACTTCCGGCTGAGCAGGAAGGCGGGGGAGTGGCTATCCGGCACCGGGAAGCACCCGATCGTGGCCGCGGCCTTGGTCAGGAGCACCCCGAGGGTGTTGACCGGGTTCTCGACCAACTGTTGAAAGCCACGGACGGTGAAGAACCTCAGCAGGTCGCCGGTCGTTCCCTCCCGCTGGAGCGCCTCCCAGGCTTCGGAGCGAAGCGCGCCCTCGTCGGTCGCGGACGGCGGGGCGAAGCTCCGCTGGGTCCCGCCCGTGGTCGGGTCGAAGGCGTCGCGGAAACTCACGCCGCTCCCCCAACTCAGCGCCGGGGCTCCGCCCGGGGCGGCGGCGTGCGCGAAGATGAACAGCCCGGCGAGCAGGAGAGTGGGAAGGGCGAGCGCGGCCAGGGCGGGGAGGCGCGCCGGTTTCGGGGTCGCTCCGAATACGCCTCGAACCCGCAGTCCCAGCAGGGCGAGAAACGGCAGCGGCATCAGGATCGTCCCGACTGCCAGGACGATCCCCTCACCGACCCGCCACCCTGCGCCGGAGGACGCCTGCGCTCGGTTGTCGTCCGCGCGATCGGCCAGGTAAAGCGCCGCCGTGAAGGCGAGGGCGGCGAGCGAGACCGGAATCAGCCGCGCGGCGAACACCGCTCCAAACGGATCGATGGCGTGGAGCAGCCCGGCCGCGAGCGCCGCGACTCCTCCGAACCGACGGCGGACGAGCAGCACGAGCAGGAGGGTCGTGAGCGCCTCACAGGCCGCCTGGACCGGCACCACGCGTCCCGGGAGCTCCCGCGCGCCGCCGGGGAGCAGGCTGAGCGCCCGCGGGTAGAGCGGCGAGCCGTAGGGAAGGGCCTCGGTGGAGGTTCTCTCCTCGATGGCGTTGACCGCTGCCTGGTAGGAGCCATCGGCCAGCGTCGGTCGCGTGAGCAACGGGCTCTGGGCGACTCCCAACCCGATCCAGAGTCGCAGGGCGAGACAGAGCGCCGTCACGCCGAGCAATGGTAGCCAACCGCCCTGATTTCCCGTACGTGCCCGCACCCTGCAACCTCCTGACCGTGGATCGCCGCATCCCTACTGGGGCGAACCCGGGATCGCCCGCAGCAGCGTCATCTTCGCTGCACCGGACCGTGGAATCAACACGCTAGCCAGGAGGAGGGCGGAGACCGTCGGAAACGCGCCGTCGACCCAGGCGGTTCCCCCCGTCGCCGGTAGCCCAGGACGTACAGCGCGCGGTAGACTCTGGTCAGGTCGGCCAGGTCCCGCGCGATCTGCCACTGCGCCCCGGGAGAGGAGAAGTCTCATGTCAGATCGGACCGTGAAGAACCACCTCCGAATCGTCCACCTAGCTGCAGCGCTGTCGTTCTCGACTTTTCAGCACTCCGTTGCCGTAGGGGGAACGTCTCCGTTGGTGACCCCAAACGCAGCAGGCGTCGAGGTTGTCCCCGGCGAGTGGGCTGGGGACCCCGTCAGGGGGGCGCCATGGATCCCGTCGAGGGGGGCCGAAACAAAGCAGTACCCCTACCTTCCTGGGTGGCCGAACATCGAGGAGATCCTGATCTTCGACCCCTACGGAATCGTCTTGAGCGATCTGGATGGCGATCAAACGCAGGAGGTGATCGCGGGTTCAACCGACGGGAAGCTCTACGTCTGGCGCCCGGACGGGACCACCTTGCCGGGCTGGCCCGTCGACCTTGGAACCTACATTCAGTCGAAGGTTGCGGTGGCGGACCTGGATCTAGACGGCGACCGTGAAGTGATCGTGGCCTGCCGGAACGGGATCGTGGCGGCGTACCGGCTCGAGGGAACTCTGATGCCCGGGTGGCCGAAGACTGTGGGCCAAGGCTACGGCACGATTGCCCCAAACATCTATGACCTGGACGCCGACGGTGTTCCGGAGATCCTCTGGAGCGCCCGGACGAAGCTACATGCCTGGCGCGCCTCGGGCAGCGTGGTGCCGGGTTTTCCCATCACCATCAGCGAGCAGATCACAGGCACACTCGCGATCGCAGACGTCGCGGAGGGCGAGGCTCCCGAGATCTTTGCCGTCACGCTTCAGGGCTCGCTTTTCGCCTTTCGTGCGAATGGGACGACCCTGCCTGGATGGCCCGTTCACTTTGGCTGGGAGACCTCCTGGGCTGCGCCGTCAATCGGCCCACTTCTGGACAATGGCCGAAAGCAGATCCTCGTCGTGGGCTCGAACGGGACCGCGGGCACGAACATTTTCGGCTACGAGGCAGACGGGACGCCGCTTGCGAACTTCCCGATCAACTACCCGAGCCTCCAGACCTATTCCTGCCCGGTGCTGGCGAATGTAGATGCCGACAAGCAACTCGAGATATTCAACGGGGGAAAGGTTGATGGCCCCTCGTTCTGGGCATGGAACCACGATGGTTCATTGCTCGACGGGTTTCCACAGAACGCGGCGCCCTTCCTTGAGGGTTCGACAGTTGTCGCCAACCTCGATCGGGATCCGGCGCTTGAGGTCATGATCGCGGACAACTTCAATCCCGGAAAGATCTTCGCCTACAACGCCGATGGTAGCGAGGTCCTGTACTACCCGATCCTGAAGCCGCACTCGTGTGGGCCATCGAGTCCCTCCCTTGGGGACGTGGACAACGATGGTTACATGGACATCGCGATGACGATGTCGAGCGGCTGGTTCGGCGTCTGGCGTACGACCACGCGGTGGCGACCGGAGACGGCGGAGTGGCCGACCATGTTTCACGACAACTGGAACACGAATCAGTACGGCTTCCGTGAGCCGACCCCCGGAGGAGGCGCGATGTCGAAATGGCCGGCGGCACCGTTGGTCGATATCTCCGATCTCCGGCCTGAACCGTGGCTCGTGGTGGGCAGGCATACGGTAGATGGGGCATCCCTTAGCCTCCGGCTCGACCAGAGATCGGCTGTCCGGGCTCGCGTCGTCGGGGTCGATGGGAGGATTGTGCGGCAGCTCGGTAGCTGGATCGCAAAAGCCGGGGAGACCGAGATCGCCTGGGATCATCGCGATGCCGTTGGACGCGAGGTCCAGGCTGGCGTGTACTTCGTCCAAGTGGAAGCTCAGGGATCGAGCGCATCTGCTCGCATCGTTGTAATGCGCTGAGCTTCCAAGCTACTCCCTTTTGAGCAGCCGCAAAGTCCGGAAGGCTCGAACGCCCTCGTGGAGGTGAGTATCACCGCGGTCCGGGCAGCTTCGCTACCACTCCAGTCGTGAGGATCGATATTGATGAGACCACCCGCCCCAGGGTCCGAGCGAGAGCCGGAACAGTTCCGGTTCGCCACTCTGCATCGTGCCGCCGCTTGGCTCGTGGTGGCCCTCTGGTTGGTTGTCTCGGGGCTGGTGTCCTGGACTCAGATACATGACCGAGATCTGGGGTTTCACATCGCCTGGGGCAGGTTGATTCTCCAGAAATTCGACTCTGTCCGTGCGCTCACATTGGGTCAGGATCCCTCATCCTTGGTCTACGCCTACAGCTACTGGTTCTATCAGGTCGTGGTTGCCGCCCTGTTCGACGCCGGGGGTCCGATCGCGGTGGTCTCGCTTCGAGTCGGCCTCGTGATCGGGACCCTGGCGGTGGGCTGCGGGATTGCCAAGAAGTTGGGCGCCCCGCTTTGGACGGTTGCCGCATCGCTGTGTCTCGCAATCCTGATCGCCCACGAGCGATTCGTCGATCGCCCGGACTTGGTCTCTCATCTGCTCCTGGTGGCTTCACTGGCCGTCCTCCAATTAGGACGGAACGATCGGCGCGTCTGGGCATTGCTGCCGATTCAGGTCTGCTGGGTCAACTGCCACCCTTTCTTCAGCCTGCTCCCGGCATTGGTTCTGTGCTACGTCGCGGCTGAGTTCATCGACGGGAAACGTGACCTTCGCCGCTACGCTGGGCTACTGGCCGCCGTGCTGCTCGCCTCCTGTTTGAATCCGCGAGGTCCCGCTGTGTGGGAATCGCAAGTCGCGTTGATTCGGTTCGCGAGCGCACATTCGCTTCCGTTCCCGGTGATGGAAATGGTGAGCCCCTACGCTCCCGCGAATCCATTCTTTGCCCTCTGGGTGTTCAGATTCGCGCTTCCCGTGACCCTCCTGCTCCTGCTCGCCGCCCGGCGCGAACTCGGTTGGGGCGCGCTGCTGGGGGCTGCGATGGTTGCGGTCCTCGGCGCATCGACTCGGCGCGGCATGTCCCTGTACGCGGTCACGATGCTCGGGTTCCTGCCCCTCGCCTTGACCCGCCTGGTTGGCGGTCTCCATCCGGGGGGGCGATCCCGTGTCGCGGGTATCAGCCTCGGGCTTGTCGCTGTGCTCGGCCTCGGAGCGATCGGGGGGCTGCTCTCCGGTCGTATCTACCTTGCGCAAGACAAGAGCATGAAGATCGGAAGTCTCTCCGAGGTTCAGTTTCCGGCGCTCCAGGCTTCCCGGTTTCTGCACGATGCCGGTGTGGTCGGCCCGCTCTTCCACAATCCAGAGTCAGCCGGGGCCCTCTTAATGGCGAACGGTACGCGGCTGGTTCCGTTTCTCGACGCCCGCTGGCTTGGCACGAAGGAGTCCATCGCCGCCTACCACGAGCTGACCCAGGCCACGGATCAGACGATAGAGCAGACGTGGGGGGGGATTGTCGCGCGGTTTCCCTTCGAAGCCGTGATGCTCGATTTCTACGCCATGCCCGCACTGCTGCGACATCTCGACGCCTCGTCTTCCTGGACGCCGGTCTATCACGACGCCGGAGCCATTGTCTTCCTTCGGAACGATGGGCCGAATCGCGAGGTGGTCGTCTCGCGCGGAGAACGTGAAGAGCCTGGCGCTGTCGTTCCTCCCCGCGATTCCCTGGATCGGCTCGGCGAGGCCGTAACCGGCGCGCTCCAGCGCGGAGCACCTTCCTGGCTTACCCCGGTGTCGTTTCCGTGGACGGACTTCTACTCTGCGAATCTTGCCATGCAGCGCCGGCACCGCGGCGACGCTGTCGAGGCCTACTCCCGACTCTATGCCGCGGAGAACGGCACGCTGCGACTGAGCGCTCACCGGCGAGACGTCCTGAACAACACGCTATGGTGCCTGACCGGAAGCAATCAAGCCAGGGCGCTCGCGGGGCTGGCTGCGGCGCTGGTACCAGACGAGCCGGATCCTGCCCGCCGACGCAGTCTAACGCTATTGCAGGCTCAGTCTTTGAATGCCCTGTCGGAGACGTCCGCGGCTCGGGCCCTTGCCGAGTCGGTGCTCACCGATCCGCTGGCAACCGTGAGTGACCGGTGGTGGGGTTGGTTCACCGTGGCGGAGTCGAAACGGGCTTCCTCAGACTTCACCGGGGCGGTCAATGCGCTGCGTTCCGCAGCAGAGCTCTTCCCTCAAGAGCCAACCGTCCATCGCACGATCGCCCAGATCCTCGACCGGAACCTGAACGATCTGCCCGCCGCGCGACAGGAGTATCGCGCATTCCTGGAACTCGGGGGCCAGGACCCCCAGATTGAAGCGCGCCTGGCGGAGCTGACTCAGTAGCTGAAACGAGATGCCAAATCACCCGCGAGCGGGTGTGCCGGCTGCTTTCCCTAACGGCGCCCGGCCTCGGCCGCGAGCCTGGCAGCGAGTGCTTCAATCAGGGCCGGGTGCCCGCCCGAGGCGCGCAGAGAATCGACCCAGGCGCGTGCCGTCTCGGGTCCGGCGCTCTGGAGGAGGGTCTCGAGGAGGGTATCGGCGGTGTTGGGGTCGGGGCGGGCGCGGAAGGCGCGGCGCGCCAGGTGGACGGCGAGGCTGGGCTGACGGCCGGTGTGGGCCAGGAACCAGGCGGTGTCGTTGAGCACGTCGGGGTCGGCGGGGGCCTCGCCGGAGAGGCGGAGGTAGATCGCCTCGGAGCTGTCGATCCGGCCCGCTTGCCAGAGGGCGTAGGCCCACTGCCGGCGGACCGCGGGGTCGGTGGGTGCGAGCCGGACGGCGCGATTCCAGGTGGCGGAAGATTCCGGCCACCGGGACTGGAGGGCGAGCGAGGAGGCGCGGCCGATCCAGGGGCGGGAGTCGCTTCCGGGGGCGACCGCGAGGGCGACGGCGAAGACCGATTCGGCTGCCGCCCCGGCGGAGAGGCTGACCTGCGCGTTCCCCAGCTCGAGCAGCGCCTCGAGGTTCTTCCGGGCCACCGGGGGGTTGAACGCGGCGCGCCGGAGGTGGGGGAGCGCTTCTCGGGCTCGTCCAAGTCGGAACAGCGCCGTGCCGACCGCTCCTTCGGCCGCGGGATAGTTGGGTGCGGTCCGTGCGGCGGCGAGTGCTTCCTCGAGTGCCTCGGGATACCGCTCGGCCCGGATCAGCGCGACGGCGTGATTGGCGCGGGCCTTTCCCGAGCGCGGAGAGGCCTCGGCGGTGGCCCGGAAGAGGCTCAGGTCGTCATTCCAGTCAGGACAGCGGATCGCGGTGCGGGCGGAGAGAAGCAGGAGAGGCGCCGCGGCCAGGCTCCAGGCCGCGCGGGGCGTGCGCAGAGCCGCGGGGAGCGGCAGGTGGGTGGCGGCATGCACCAGGAGGAGGAACGACCCGACCGAGGGGAGATAGGCGAGCCGCTCGCCCATGATCGTCCCGATCGCCATCGGCAGATTCGAGGTGAGGAGGCCGGTGGCGACCGCGAGCCCACCGCCCCAGACGACGACTCGATCGCCGCGGCGCAGGCCGATCCAGGCCAGGAGGGCCACCAGCGCGGCGAAAGCCGCCCCGCCCGCCTTCCACCCCGCGGTGACCGTGAGTTGTTGAAAGCTGTAGTCGGCCGAGAGGGTCACGGGGACGAGATAGCGCCAGACGACGAGCCACTGGAGCCCGAGCGCGGTCACGATCCGATCGAACGCGCCGACCTCGGTCAGGATGTTGTCCATCCCATTGACGTGCGTGAGGCCGAAGAGCGAGCCAATCACCCGCAGGCGGAGGAGGAAGCTGAGTCCGATCGGGATCGACCAGAGAGCCAGCGCGCGCTGCAGTGTGCGACGGGTACCGGCAACGTCCTCCGCGCCGAGCAGGGTCCGCGTGGGGCCGAGGACGAGATGCAGCAGCAGCAGCCCGAAGATGCCGATCGCGCTCTCCTTGGAGAGCAGACCGATGGCGAAGGCGATGGTGGAAAGCGACAGCCAGAGGGCGCGGCGCGCCGTCTGACCCAGCGCGAGGAGGAGTGCGAGATAGGCTCCGAGGGCGCCGAGTGCGGCCCAGAGCTCGGCCCGTCCCACGATCCCGACCACCGCCTCGGTGTGGATCGGGTGGACGGCGAAGAGGAGTGCCGTACCGAGGGTCAAGCCGCGGCGGGTGGGGAGGAGCAGGCCGAGAATGGTGAGCACCACCAAAGTCACCGCGACATGAAGGAGCAGATTGGTCAGGTGGAAGGCGGCCGGGTTCAGTCCGAAGAGGGTGCGATCGAGCCAGTAGCTGGCGGTGGTCCAGGGGCGGTAGAGACCGGCCACCTCCCTTCCGGGCCAGTACGGGGACGACCAGGCGAGTTCGGGCGAGGACGCAAGGACCGCCGGGTTGTTCCGGATCAACTCGGCGTCGTCGAAGGCGAACCCGCAAAAGAGGGCCGGAAGGTGCGGCAGGAACGCCACCAGGGCGACGAGCAGGAGGAGACGTCCGGGCGGGATTCGACTACCGACGGTCGCAGGCATGAGATTCGCTCTCCGGTCGCAGGGTATGGGGGTGCGACGCCTCCGGGGGAGGCACGAAGCACGGATCGTACCGCGGGATCGTGGCCGAGGGGAGTGGGCTCACCGCGCCACCTCGATCGCCGGGAGGCTGTCGACCGATACCCAGGCCGAGCGGGGAATGCGCAGGAGGAGACGCTCCCCGCTGACCCAGTCCTGCTGGTACTCGAGTTCGGCCGAGACGCTCCGCAGGCCGACCAAGGTGGCGAGCACCAGGTTGGTCGGGTAGGTGATCTGCGCCGCGCCGATCTCCCGTCGATCGACCGCCAGGGGCGCGGGACGCCGTGCCCAGGGGGTCCGCAGCGGCAGAGCCCGCGCCTCGCGGACCCCGAAGATCCAGACCTGTTCGACTCCGGCCGCTTCCCACTCACGACGGAGCTCGAGTGCGGCTGCCTGCCAGACGGCGAGCGACTCCGGGGGAGTCGGGTAGACGGCCGCCGGATTCTGATCGACGATCGCAGGGAAGCCGCCGAACCACTGGACCCGCTCGCGCCACCCCTGGAGCCGCGCGTACGACTCGAGCGAAGGGCGGACCAGGCTCGAGAAAACGACGGCATCGCGGGGCCCGAGACGCGCGCCGAGAGCGGCGGCGACGGCGCGATCGCTCCCCTTGCTCCGCTCCCCGCTCGCGGTCCAGCTGGGCCAGAGTGCAACCCCGCCGAGCGTGGCCCAGAGGAGCAGGGCCATGAGGACGAGCAGCGGGCGTCGCATCCGCCCGAAGCCGAGGGCGAGGAGGATCAGGAACGCCGGCAGCGCCGCGGTCTCGGTGCGCCCCAGCACGTACGCCGGCCCGCTGACCAGGCTCGAGAGCAGGAGGCCGCCGATCGGAACCAGGGTGAAGAGGAGCGCGATCCGCGCCACGGGGCGCGCTCCCGCGCCCGCGGGCGCGAGCGCGGGCGCGAAGGCGAGGCGTGCGGCGAGGACGAGGGCGACGCCGCAGGCGCCCCAGAGGAGCCCGACCAGCCAGATTCCGGCCCCGCCCCAGCCGCCCAGAAAGATCGGGGGCGAGAACACGGTGGTTCCCGCCGTTCACGAACACCCCGAGGCTCATCAGCGGCGCGAGGGCGTAGGGGCGCGTCTCCCAGTACTTCGCCATCCACTGGTTGAGGTCGCGGTGGATCCCGACCTGTTCGGCGAGACGAACGGCCCAGGGGATCGCGCCGAGTGCTCCGAGGAGGAGCAGGAGCAGGAGCGGCTTCCGTTCCGCGCCGCGGAGCTTTGGCAGGAGCGCCAGCACTGCGGCGGTGAACGGCCAGAGACCAAGGTTGTGGGTGTAGAGCGCGGAAAGGCCGAGGAGAGCGACCACGATCGCGCGACGGGCATCGAGCCGTTCGCCGGCGCGGAGGGTAAAGAGGAGGAGGAGCGACGCCTCGAACTGGAGCAAGCTGTAGCTCCGTGCCTGACGGCCGTAGTAGATCAGCAGCGCGGAGGTCGCGGCCAGCCCGAGCCCGACGAGCAGGGTCCGGGTCGACTGGCGCTCGAGCAGTAGCCCAACGACCGCGATCACCCCGATCGAGGCCAGGGCGGGGAGCAGCCGGAGAGCAAACTCTCCCGGTCCGGCGAGGGCCACGAACCCCTTGCTCAGCAAGTAAAAGAGAGGTGGCGCGTCATCGACCCGCAGCCGGGCCCAGATCTCGGCCGCGCTCCCGTGGATCAGTCCGCTGGTGTAGGCCTCGTCCACCCAGAGCCCCTCACGACCGAGACCGAAGAAGCGGAGCAGCGCCCCGAGGGCGAGGGCGAGAAGGAGCCAGCGGCGCGGGGTCATGAGCGCGCCTCGCGGGCTCGCCCGCCGTCGATCGCGCGCTCCGCCCGGGTGAAGAGGCTGAGTCCCCAGGGAAGGTCGGTCGCGCCGAGCAGCAGCTCCTCCGCGCGGAGGACCGCGTAGAGCAGGGCGTCGATCGGAGCGGGGAGCGGGCGCACGTCACTCGGCGGCGGTGTCGCCCCATGGGCCTGGCCGCGTCGCAGGAAGCGGACCAGGGCGAGGGCGGGGAAGAGCGCGGCATTCCGGTAGGAGACCCGCCGGGGGACGAGTCCGCTCGCGCGGAGCTGCGCCGCGAGTGGCGCCCGCCGGTACCGGCGGGCAGTGTGGATCGCAGCGTCGTGGGAAGAGCGGAGCGACTCGAAGGCCGGCAAATGCAGCAGCAGGGTTCCACCGGGGCGGAGGCAGCGATGGAACTCGCGCAGGGCGCGATCGTCGTCCTCCACCGCGCGGTGATAGAGCACATCGAGCGAGACGATCAGGTCGAACTCCTCCGCCCGGAACGGCAACGCCTCGACCGACCCGCGGGTCAGCCTCGGGAGGCCCCGCCCGCGGGCGTGGCGCAGGGCGTGCGGACTGAAGTCGAGCCCGACCACGGAGAGATTCGGGAGGCGGGTGAGTGCGCGGATGAGCAGTCCGCCGGTACCGCACCCGGCGTCCAGCACGCGCAACTGCGGGCGTCCGGCCGCGAGCCGGACGATCTCGGCCACGATCAGATGGTGCAGCCCGCGATACCACCAGAAGCGGTCCTCGAGCCGCCGGAGCGTGTCGTATTCCGCCGCTTCCATCGGGGCTCAGGAGCGAGAGATGAGGATCACCCCGAGGCAGATCACCACCGCGCCCACCCAACGGATGGTCGTGACCTCCTCGCGCAGGATGAAGGCAGAAGCCAGGAGAACCAGGATGTAACCGAGCGAGAGCATCGGATAGGCCCAGGAGAGATCGGCCTGGGAAATCACCGAGAGCCAGAAGATCGCGCCGACCCCGAAGCCGGTGAAGCCGAGGATGATCTTGGGATTCGAGGCGCAGCGCAGCAGGGTCGGCCCGAGATTGGAGAGGTTCATTACCCCGATCTCGTTCATCCCCATCTTGAGCAGGGTCTCGCCGGTCACGCTGAAGCAGATCGCGATCACGAGCAGGACGAACGGTTTCACGCGGTCTCCTCGTCGGGGTGCGGGTGTCCGGAAAGAGCGGCGCGTACCGCGTCGATCACGCGGTCGATCTGCGTCGCCTGCAGTTCCGGGTAGAGCGGAAGACTGACGATCTGCGCCGCGCGGCGCTCGGCCACGGGGAACGATCCCGGGCCGAGTCCGAGCCCGGCGTAGGCTTCCTGCCGGTGGATCGGAACCGGGTAGTGGATCTCGGTCCCGATGCCGCGCTGCCTGAGCGCCTCCCGGAACGAATCGCGGCGGGTAACCCGCACGACGAAGAGGTGGTGGACCGACGAAGCCGCGGAGGGATCGTCGGAGGGAAGTGCGAGCGGCAGATCGCGAAGCGCCTCCCGATAGCGCGCCACGATGGCCCGGCGGGCGTCATTGGCCGTGGCCAGATGGGGGAGTTTCACCCGCAGAAAGGCGGCCTGAAGCTCGTCCAGCCGGCTGTTCAGTCCGAAGCTGACGTGATGATACCGATCGGCCTGTCCGTAATTGCGCAGCCGCCGCAAAGCCTCGGCCAGCTCCGGATCCTCGGTCGAGAGCGCGCCACCGTCTCCGAAGGCGCCGAGGTTCTTGCTCGGGTAGAAGCTGAAGCAGCCGATGGCGCCGCGGGTGCCGGCGACTCCGCCGCAGTCGAGGGGCGCCCCATGGGCCTGGGCCACGTCCTCGATCACGGCGACCCCGTGCTTCGCCGCCAGGGCGAGGAGCGAGGTCATCCGCTCCGGGCGGCCGTAGAGATGTACCGGAATGACCGCGCGGGGGCGAAGCCGCGCCATCGCCTCCTCCAGCGCCGCCGCCTGGAACAGCCCCGTGTCGGGCTCCACATCGGCGAAGCAGGGGACCGCTCCCAGCGCCGTCACCGCGCAGGCGGTCGGGTTGGCGGTGCTGGGCGGAAGCAGGACCGGATCACCGGGGCGGATCCCGACCGCGCGTAGCGCGAGGTGGATCGCATCGGTGCCGTTGGCGACCCCGACCACGTGCCGCGCCCCGAGGAAGGCGGCGAACTCCGTCTCGAAGGCGCGTCCTTCTTCGCCGAGAATGAACCAGCCGCGATCGAGCACCCGCTTCACCGCGGCGTCGAACTCCGGGCGGAGGGCCGCGATCTGGGGCCTCAGGTCGGAGACCAGGATCGGCGCGTCGCTCATCGTGAACCCCGCGTCGGCTCCCCGCCGCCCGGGGACTCGTCGAGGTAGGCCGCGAGATGTTCGCGATAGTAGGCGACGGTGCGGGCGAGCCCTTCGGCCAGATCGACCCGCGGAGTCCAGCCGATGGCGTCGCGAAGTTTGTCGAAGCTGCCGTAGTAGTCGCCGATGTCGATCCGCTTTGCGTCCGGCGGGAAGGGGACCAGCCGGAAGCTGCCGCTTCCGGCGGCGGTGATCAGGGCGCGGGTGAAGTGGTTCAGCGAGACGATCTCGTCGTGTCCGAGATTGTAGAGCTCACCGTGGGTCTGGGGCGAGATCGCGACCTCGAGGAACGCCTCGATCACGTCATCGACGTAGTTCATGTCGCGCCGCTGCGTGCCGTCGCCGAAGATCGAGATCTCCTCCCCGAGCAGCGCCAATCGTACGAACCAGGGAACGAACCCCTGGCGATTGTGCTTGAGCAGCATGCGCGGGCCGTAGGTGTTGGTCAGACGCAGGCTGGTCGCGGCCAGTCCGTAGATCCGGCCGTAGAGCAGGTGGTACCACTCGCCGGCCATCTTGTTGATGCCGTTGACGTCGACCGGCTGGATCAGGTGCTTTTCGTCGACGGGTAGGTAGATCGGCCGACCGTACTGCTGTCGCGTGCCGGCGAACACGATCCGGACTCCGGGATTGTGCCTGCGGCACGCCTCGAGGATCGAGAGTTGCGCCCGGCAGTTGATCTCGAGGTCGGTCATCGGATCGAGCATCGAATCGATGTGGCTCACCTGGCCCGCGAGGTTGAAGAGGTAGCGCTGACCTTGCACCAGAAAGCCCATGGCATGGGGGTCGCGCACATCCGAGATGTTGATCCGGACCTGATCCTCGATCCCCTTCACGTTGTGCAGATTGCCGCCGTGACTGGGGATGAGCGAATCGACGATCGTCACCTCGGCCCCGAGGGCGACGAGTCGGTGGGCGAGATTCGAGCCGAGAAACCCGAGCCCCCCGGTGATCAGCACCTGCTGCCCGCGGTAGGCCTCTTCGTAGCGCGCGCTCATCCGCGCACTCCCGGTCCATTGCCGCTCCGCTCCGACCCGACCGGCGCCTGTTTCGGCTCGGTGACGAAGACCCGCCACCAGAGCCCGATCA
Source organism: Candidatus Eiseniibacteriota bacterium (assembly GCA_016712505.1). Lineage (GTDB taxonomy): Bacteria > Eisenbacteria > RBG-16-71-46 > CAIMUX01 > CAIMUX01 > JADJQY01. Next base: position 220,435 of record JADJQY010000002.1, read on the forward strand.
TGCCGATCAGCACCCGGGCCACCCGGGGGAAGTTGAAGAACTGCGACTGCCCGTGCATGCGGTGGAAGTGGTGCACCGGGACCTGCGCGATCCGCGTGGTGGCGCGGCTGATCCGGGTCATCAGTTCGACGCAGATCAGCCCGCTGTCCGACTCGAGGCGGAATCGCTCGAAGATCGAGCGGCGGATCAGCCGGAAATCGCAGTCGACGTCTCGCACCGGGAGCTGGAAACAGAAGCGCACGAAGTGGTGGTAGACCCGCCCGACCACCTTGCGGTGCAGGGGATCGGAGCGCTTGATCTTCCAACCGTTGACCAGGTCGACGTCGGTTCGCTTTGCCCAGAGAAGGCGAATCTCGCGCACGTCGTACTGGGCGTCGCCGTCGGTGTAGAAGACGAAATCCTTGCTCGCGGCGGCGAACCCGCTCTTCAGTGCCCCGCCGTAGCCGCGATTCTTCTCGTGCTTGACCACGCGAAAGGTCTGGGGATAGATCGAGCGCAACTCGTCCAGGATCAGATCGACGTGGTCGGGGCTGGCGTCGTTGATCACGATCACCTCGAAGTCCGGCGTGAGCTCGCGCGCGACTTCGTGGGCCAGGATCACCATCGAGGCGATCGTCCCCCAGTCGTTGTAGGCGGGAAAGAAGATCGAAAGACTGTCCGGTCGCGCTTCGGTCACCACGATCCTTTGTCGGGCGCGCCCCCGGTCGCATCGCGGGATGCCGACCGGCGCGGCCTGCCCGCGTTACGGTTTCTTCTTCCGGTCGAGACGGCCCCCCACGGAGTGCGAACCGGCCCGGAAGCTGGGTCTTCCTCCGCATCTACGGCCCGACCACGGCCGAACTAAAGCCGGGTCGAACATGGCTCCCTTGCCGCCCCGTTCCGACCCTCGCTATGATGCCGGGCATGAGTCACTCATCGCAAGTCTCGTCACGGTTCGATTCTCGTAAGCAGTGGGCCATTTGGCCCGGGATCCTGGTCGCGCTGCTCCTCGCGGTCCTCGGCTGCGGAGCGGGGAAGGAGCCGATCGCCATCCGGGTCGGCGACACTGAACTCTCGCTGGCCGAGTTCGAGCGGAGTTTCTGGACCGCGGCGAAGCAGGACAGCAGCCTGCGGGCCGATTCGACCGGAATCCACCGCCACGCCCGCAGCCTGGCCGACCAATTGCTGATCGACGCCATCGCGCGGGTGGAGGATCCCGACCTGGAGCCGATGCGCGCCGACCGCATGGACGAGTTCAGGGAGCGGCTCTACGTCGAGGCACTCCGGAAAGAAATGTACGGGGCAGCCTACAACGTCGGGGAGCGGGACCTGAAGGACGCCTGGGAAAAGCTCGGGCGAAGGCTCCGGCTGAACTACCTCGCCGTGCCCACCGAGGCAGAGGCGAGTGAGATTCGCGCTGCCCTCCAGCAGGGGGCGATCTTCGCCAAGATCGCCGAGCAGCGGAGTCTCGACGAACGCTCGCGCGCCGGGGGCGGAGACCTCGGCTGGATCTCCTATCTCGACCTCGACCCTCTGAGCCGCGATGACATCTTCTCGCTGCAGAAGGGGGAAGTTTCCCGACCGATCCTCTATGCCGGGGCGTATCAGCTGTTCCAGGTGGTCGACGAACAGCCGAACGATGGGCGCGGCACGCTCAAGGAGGAGACGCTGCGCCTCACCCAGGGACTCCAGATGAAGCTGGTCCGCCGGGCGAAGGAGCAGTACGAGCAGAATCTGCTCCAGAAGTACAACTACAAGGCGGACCCGGCCGAGGTCGCCTTCATGACCGTGCTGTTCCGGGAGCGGACGCGCGGGGTCAATCGGGGCGAGGACTTGACCGCCCTCGGGGCCAGGGACGACGGGACCGCGGTTGCGACCCAGGGAAGCCTTCCCTGGACCGGCCCGCCGGTACCGCCGGCCGATACCTCGCGCACCGTCGCCACCTTCGACCCGCCCGGGGGCCGGGTCACCCCGCTCCTCCTCTTCGATCAGCTCCTGTCCCATCCGATGCCGACCTGGCCGAAGTTCGAGACCGGGGCGGATGTCGAGGAACTGCTGCGCGAGTTGGTGCTGGAGCGTCTCGAGATCCGCGAGGCGCTGGCGCGGAAAATCGATACCCGGCCCGAGATCCAGCGCGAGATCGCCGAGCAGTTGCGCGACGTCCGCGGCCGGCAGTGGACCCGGAACCACGTCCGCCCGAAGCTCCGCCCGTCGGAGGAGGAACTGCGCGCCTACTACGACTCCCACCTGGCCGAGTTTGCCACCGCCGAGACCCGCCGGTTCGTGGCGATCAACGTGCGGGACCGGGAGGTCGCGCGGAAGGCGGGAAAGCTGCTGGCGGCGGGGACGCCGACCGAGGAAATCCGCCGCGCGGTCGCGGCCGGCGATACCAGCTGGGCGACCACCGGCGATACCGGCACCCCTCCGCTGAGTTACGGACGGTCGCCGATGCTCGACGACGTGATCTTCAGTCTGCCCATGAACGGCGTGTCGGAGCCGCTACCGGTGGGATCGACCTGGACGGTGGCGAAGGTGATCGAGATCAATCCCTTCGTCCAGACACCGTTCGAGGAGGTCAAGATCGCCCTCCAGTCGCGGATCGTCGACCAGCGGCTGGGCCCATGGATGAAGCAGCGTCTGGCGCAGGCCCGGGCCGAACACCCGGTGACGATTGACTGGACCGTGGTCGATCGCGCGCGCCCGGTGCCTGCCACGAAGAAGTGACCGCGCGCGCCTGATCAGCGCCCCGGCCGGCCGGATGCCGGATCGCGTCCGGGCAGGGCAGGCACGCTAGCGGAGGAAGTACTTCGCCAGGTAAGAGACCATGAAGCCGGTCTGGGCGAAGAACATCATCATGTACATGTGTCGCCAGGAGACATGGTTCTCGGTCGTGGCCAGTGCGTCCGGGTCGCGCAAGATCAACGAGACGGTGTAGGCGCCCCAGCCGACCAGGATCGCACCTAACGCATAGAGGAAGACCGGATGTCCGCTCATCATCCCGGTCATCACCCCGATCGGGATGAGCAGGAACGGTAGGACGAAGAAGGGGGCGATCATCCACGCGGCGCGCCGCGCGCCGTACTTCACCGGCAGGGTGATGCACCCGCCGGCGGCGTCCCCCTTCATATCGGCAAAGTCCTTGGTGGTCGACGCGCCGAGCAGAAACAGGCCGAAGATCGCTCCGATGTACCAGGCCTCCCCGCCGTGGAATGCATCCTTGGTCATCGACCATCCCGCGACCTTGAGCAGCAGTCCGCGCGGGATCGCGATGGTCAGGTTGGCCAGGATCGCGTTGCGCTTGGTCCGGATCGGCGGTACCGAGTAGATGATGGTGAGAAACGCGGCGGCACTCGCCAGGACGAAGCACTGGAGGTTCACCAGCGCGGCGAAGAGGGCGGCGACGAGGTAGAGGACCAGGGTCACCCAGCCCGCTTCGCGGGTGCTCAGGCGACCAGAGGGGATCGGGCGCTTGGGCTTGTTCACCCGGTCGACGTCGAGATCGTAGATCTGGTTGATCCCGTTGCTCGCCCCGTTCAGCACCGCCGCCATCAAGGTGCCGAAGACGATCTTGAGCAGCAGTCCGCCGGTGATCTCGCTCGGCACCCCGGCACCCAGGGCCGTGACTCCTCCGGAGAGCATTCCGAGGGCGGGGGCGATGAGGGTGAAGGGACGGGAGAATTCCCAGTACAGCTTCAGTCGGTCTTGCAGCGTCATTCGGTTGGGCATCTGCCGATCCATCGCTCCTCGTCTCGCCTCGGATCACGTCGCGCGGCACGCTAGCACAGGTGCGCAGAGGGGTCAAAGTCGGCCGGTTCCTTGACAGCCGCGACGATCGGATGCCACGATCGGGATCATCCGATGAGGACCGAAATGCAGAATTCCGAGGCGAGCGCCCCACTCGAGGTTCAGCGCCTGGAGGACGGATCGCTCTACATTGCCTGGGGCGACGGACACCAATCGACCTACGGCGGACCGGCGCTCCGCCAGAGCTGTCCCTGCGCCGCCTGCCGCGACGAACGTGAGGCCCCCAATCCCCTCCGGGTGGTCCGACCGATCGATCCGCGGTCGGTGAATCTCGTGACCGCCGAGCCGATCGGGAACTATGCGCTCGGTCTGGTGTGGGGGGATGGCCACCGCACGGGCATCTATCCATATCGACTCCTGCGCCAGTTGTGCGACTGTTTCGCCTGCCGCACGGAGCGCGGCTAGCCGCGGGCTTGTCGAGGAAAGGAGAGCCTTGGTGCGATTGCTAAACCTGTTCGTTCCCAGCCCCGAGAGGCCCTTGGTCCGATCCCCATGGGGGACGGGGGCACCCCTTTCGATGCGGGCGCTGCTCATGCTGCTCGCGCTCCTGTCGGTTCCGCCCGGCTTCCCGGCAGAAGCTCGCGGGGCAGGAGCCGGTGGTGCGGGGGCCGGCGGGGTAGAGGTCGTGGAACTCCGATCGGCCGACGAGCAGGCGGTCCGCTTCGTCGTCCATGTGCCCGACCCGCAGATCTTCGCGCCGGGTGCGGGCGAGGACGCGAAGGTGACCGCGCCGGGCTTCGAGCCGGCGGATGATCTGCCCGGCGCACCGGAGCTTCCCGCGCGCAGCGTGCTGATCGCCCTCCCGCCGGGTACGGTGGCGGAACTTTCGGTCACCCCGCGTGGAGTGCGCACCATCCCCGCGGTCTGGCCGCGGCCGGTGGCGAAGCGCGCGCTCGAGGAAGGGCCGGACGAGGTTCCCTACGAGATCTCGACCCGGATCCGCGACAACGCACTCTACGCCACGACCTATCCAGCGGCCTGGGGTTCGCTCGGCGAACCGTCGACCATGCGCCACGTGCGCGTGGTGGCGGTCGCCCTGCAGCCGTATCGCTGGAGTCCCCGCGTGCGTGGCCTGGAGGTGGCCAGCGAGCTCGAGGTCGAAGTGCGCTTCATTCCTGCGCCGGGACGCGGAGAGGACCTCGGAGTCCCGGTGCCGCGGGACGTGCGCTGGGAGCGGATCTACTCGGCCCGTCTGCTCAACGGCGCGCTTGCACCGGCCTACGCCAGAGGGAAGGCGGAACTCGGCCAACGAGCGATGCGGCGCTCTGCTCCGCACGGCGAGTGGCGGATCGGAGTCGAACAGACGCGGATCCACCGGGTGACCTATCAGGGGCTGGCCGCGGCCGGGTTCTCCGAAACCCCGCAGGTCGCCCAGGTGGCGCTGAACGAGCGCCGCTTCAACCCGGCCAACGAGGTCGACCCGCTGGAGGAGTCGGCGGTGCCGATCGTCCTGCGCGATGTCAACGGTAACGGGCTGTTCGACAGCGGTGACGATTTCCTGTTCCTGGGACAGAACGCCTGGGATCGACTCGACACCCCTGCCCGGTGGAAGCGTTACGGACGGAGCAACTCGTACTTCTTCTCCGTGCGGCCGGAGGGAGGAGCGCGCATGGCGCGGGTCTCGTCCGATCTCGGACGTACCGACCTGACTCCCGAAGCCGCGGCGCGCTGGACCGAGTCGATCGAGGGGGACGGCGTCTACATGAAGTTCGCCTCCGGCGACGAGCCGGCGGGAAGTCTCGCCCTGGGGATCCAGGCGATCCGCCAGGAGCACTTCTACTGGATCGGGGAAGGGGGGGGAACGACCTACCAGCGGGAGTTCAATCTCCCCGGATTTCTCACCGCCCGTTCGGCTCGAATCGCGCTCCAGGGGACCCGGGCCCATGCGCAAGGGACACCGATCATCGCGCTCGGCCCGACCAACGGCGAGACGGTGCCGCTGCAGGTCGAGTTCGACGTCCCGTCACTGCAGCGGCGGGTGTACGATTTCGATGCGGCTGCACTCGATACCATCCCGTTGCGGGCCGCAAACAACCGCGTGCAGTTCACGCTTGAAACCGGCGCGTTCGGCGCTTCGCTCGACTGGATGCGCTTCACCTACGACCGCAGCCTGGTGGCGACCGGAGATCTGATCAGCTTTGTCACCACCGAGCAGCAGTTCGAGGCTCGCGAGTTTCGCCTGACCGGCTTCTCCGCACCGGGGGCCAACACCGGCCTGCTCGCGTTCGACCTCTCGGATTCGCTCGCGCCGAAGGAGCTGACCTATGAGGCGACGCAGCTTCTCGATTCCGGGCGGGGACTGAAGTTGCAGCTCAACCTCGTCGAGCCGCGGGTCGTGAGCGTACTGCGTCCCGCCGCTGCCGCGGCCCCGGTGACCATCGTGCGCGAGGCGGTGGAAGACCTGGCGGTCGATGGCGACGAGGACGTGATCGTGGTCATCCACCCGGACTTCCAGGCCGGCTTCACTCCATGGGTGGAGGCACGCGAAGCGGAGGGATTCCGGGTCAAGGTGGTCTCGATCCGTGACCTCTACGACCAGTTCAACGGCGGGCGCCCCTGGCCGGAGGCGATTCGAAACTACCTGCGCTGGCTCTGGCGGGCGCGCGCCGTCGATCCGTCCTATCTGGTGCTGGTCGGCGACGCGAGCGACGATTTCGCCAACACGCTCAAAGGGCAGAACTCTCCCACCGATCGGAGCGCCCCGAACTTCGTGCCCACCCAGACCCTCTTCTCGAACGCCTTCTCCAGCGCTCCGGAGTTGGTCGCGAGCGATCACTGGTTCGTCGACAACCTGAACGACCATACCGAGCAACTCGACTTCGCCCCCGACATGCACGTCGGACGGCTGCCGGTGGGCAACGCGACCGAACTCACCGCCCTGGTGACGAAGATCCTCGACTACGGTCGGTTCGGCGCGAATGACACCTGGCGGAATCGCGGCCTGGTCGTCTCGGACGACGAGTACTCGAACCGGATCAGCTTCAACGGCGCCTATACCTGGCACGGCGATGCCGACCGGAACAACCCGCGGGACGACGAGGCGATCTTCATCTACTCCGGACGGCGGACGGCCGAGATCATCCGGGAGGAGGCCGGATTCAGCGACTTCGAGTGCGATTCGTTCTTCGTCGCCGACTACATGGACTCGGTTGCCTGTCTTGGCCGATGCGAGCCGGATTCGAACGGAAGCAGCGATTGCCGCGACTGGACCTGCCCCTGGGTGAATGATGACTTGCCGGCCGACCGTCGAGTGCGCGGGCAGATCTGCTACTTCACCGAGGACTGCCCCGGGAGCTGCGGTGGGATCTGCGACAATCAGGAGTACGGCAACACGGTCGTCTCGGAGACGCTCATCCAGGCGATGGGACGTGGACATCTCTTCGTGAGCTACAACGGCCACGCCAACGGCCATCTCTGCGCCCACGAGTACATCCTCCAGGACGACGGGCAGTTCGGTCGCTTCGACGCCGATCGTGTGGGGAACGTGGGGAAGCCGTTCATCTTCTTCGGCTTCGGTTGCCACTTGGCGGAGTTCTCCCGCTACCTGGAGGCGGCGCCGCTGCGCGGCGACTCGATGGCGGAGCGGTTCCTCTTCCAGCGTGACGGCCGCGGCGCGATCGCCGCGATCGCCTCGACCGCCTACGAGTGGCTGAGCGAGAACGCCACCTTCAATCTTGCGCTGATGGAAAGCTGGTTCACCGCGCCGCCTACCGACGAGAACGGCGACAGTGTCTGGCGGCTCGGGGACGTCTACACGGCCGGCAAGGTGGCGTTGATTGCCACCGGGGGGCGCAACAACCAGGGAATGGTCACCACCTACGCCCTGCTCGGTGATCCGACCCTCACCCTCGATCTCGCCCCGCCGCGCTTGCGCGAGGTCCGGGTGAATGGCGAGGAATGGGTCCCGGGCGCCGCGATCGCTTCCGGGGCCGAAAGCGAAAGCGCCAGGATCGAGGTCTTGCTAGTGGACGAGGTGATGATCGGATCGGCCACGGTGCTCGATCGCGAGGGCCCGGTCGATCCCAGCCGCTTCCGCTTCCTGCCCGACCCCGAGCGTCCGGAGGACGATCGCCGCCGCCTGCTCAGTTACACCAGCCTGCTCGTTCCGACCGCCGAACCGTACATGGTGCGCGTCGCGGCGAGCGACCGGACTGGACGGGTGCGCGAGGTGGAGTTCCCGGTGGGGGTCGAGAACAAGCTGTTTGGACTCGAGGGAGGCGAGTACCGGGAGATTCTGCCCAACGACTTTCTGGCTGCGGGTGACTCGATCCGGATCGAGCTACGGAGCCCGGTGCGGCTCCGTTCGGGCCAGCTCGCGGTGACGCTCGACGCCGACGGCGCGGTTGCCGCGGCCTTCGAACCGGAGGAAACAGGTCCGGACGGCTCGCGCGTCTGGATGGTGCGGGCGCGGATCCCGGGCGGGTTGACCGCCGGCGAGCACACCATCCGGCTGCGGATCACGCGAAGTCACGACGGAGGGACGACGGAGCGAGCCATGGCGTTCCTCGGCGTGTCGACCGAGGTCTCGCTCCTCGAAGCGTTCAACTTCCCCAATCCGTTCGGCGAGAGTACCGCATTCCACTACACGCTCGACGGGGGCGTGCAATCGGCGCAGGTCACGATCTTCTCGCTCCGCGGGCGGAAGATCGCGACGCTGATCGGCTCGACCCTGCGTGGGGAGAATGTGCTCACCTGGGACGGCCGCGACCAGGATGGGGACCGGGTGTCCAACGGTGTCTACTTCTACAAGCTCCGGATCGAGACCTTCGACGGGCGGACGCTGGAGAGGACCGACCGGCTGGCGCGCGTGCGCTGAGTGGGGCGCGGACCATCGGAGGGCCGGACGCCGATCCTGGCCGGCCCCGGTCCGCTCAGCCGTCGGTTCCGCTCAGCCGTCGGTTCCGCTCAACCTTCTGCGCTCAACCTTCTGACTTGTCCGCCGATCGCTCGGTGAGACTCGAGAGATCGGAGCTGAAGAGGGCGCGGTTCTTCCCGCGCCCCTTCGCTTCCAGTAAGGCGCGGTTCGCGGCGTTCCAGAGTTCGCGCGCCGTGCGTCCGCCGTCCGGATGCATCGCCCCGCCGATCGAGATCGTCACCTGGGCCAGTCGGGCCTCACCGTCGAGCGGCTTGATCTGGATCGGTTCCTCGGCCACCGCCGCACGGAGCCGCTCGGCGATCCGCCGCGCCTCTTCCACCGGGACCGGGGGGGCGAGAATCACGACGAACTCTTCGCCGCCGTAACGGGCCAAGGTGTCGGTGGTCCGAAGCGCCGCCTTGAGAACGCAGGCCACGGTGGCCAGCACCCGGTCCCCGCCGTCGTAGCCGTAGCGGGTGTTGAACGCCTTGAAGTCGTCGATATCGGCGATGAGCAGGGCCATCGATTGCGAGCGCCGCCGGGCGAGCGAGATCTCGCGCTCCAGCTGCTCCTCGTAGTAGGTCCGGTTGTAGATCCCGGTGAGGTAGTCATAGAAGATCAGCCCCTGCAGCCGGACCAGGGTCGAGAACAGCCCGCGGAAATGCTGGGCCAGGAGCAGCGCGAGGGCGATCCGGTCGGTCGGAAAGGGGTCGGTGCCGGCGCCTTCGAGCTGGAGCAGACCGCGCCATCCGGTCGCCTCATCGCCGATCCCGAGGAACAGGGTCGCCCGTCCGTCGGGCAGAGCGGTGACCAGCAGCACATGGTCGCGATCCCGGCCCAGGAGCTCGAGTTCCGGCCGCGGTGCCGGAAGCTGCTCCCACGCGATCTGGGGCCAGTCTTCCCCCGGGGGCATCTCCAGCGGGTGGAACTCCACCCGCTCGGCCGGCACCTGGTCCTTCAGAATCTGGGGGAAGCGGGCAACCAGGTCGCGCGGTCCCATCACCCGTCCGCTGGCGATCAGGTTCGACTGCAGGGTCAGGAGGTCCTGCACCTGATGATGCTTCAGTCCACCGCTGGCCGGCGGATCGAGCGGCAGCGGGATGCGCCGTACCGCTGGCCCCTGCGCGGCCTGGGGGAGGGAAAAGCTGAACCGGATGCGACGCTCCGGGTCCCGCACGACCAGGTGTTCATCGTCCCCTTCGGTGCGACGCTCGAGTACCACGAAGGCCCCGCGCTCGATGAGAGATTCGATGAGCTGACGAGCCAAGCACTCCACCCAGTGCGAACTTGGGGCGGTCCTGGCCTGTTCGAGCAGGTTGCGCTCGGCCGGTCGCAGTGAGGCGACGGGGATCAATTCGGTCAAAAACTGCGCGAGGGGAATGTTGACTCGTTTCACGGCGCCCGGCGGTCCGGCTCCTTTGTTCGATCAGCGTTTGGCGAAGATGTGGTTCGTGAGGAAAAGTCCGGTGGCCTGCGCCGACCGACCAGCCGAGGGGACTCTAGCAATCCTCCCGATCCCTGGGCAAGCCGCCGCTCGGAAACGATGCAAAGTCCGGCCGAAGGTTCGCCGATGAAAGAAAGGGGAGCCTCCTCGACACGAAGGATTGCGCGCTCGGGAGGCGACTGTCTACACTGTCCCTGCGCGGTCCCTTCGGATCTCTGCCGGGGGAGATCCTCACCCAGGGGCAGCGCTCCTCGCAAGGAGGTGCTCGATGAAGCGGACAGCTGCGACTGGAACTGGTGCAATCGGCACTTGTCTTCAGAGCGGTAGCGCGATGACCAGAGCTTCCCAACCTGGAAGGTCCCTCCTCTGGTGCTGCGCAGGTGTCACCCTCGCGGCCACGATCCTGACGGTCGATCCGAGCTTCGCGCGTCGGCCCGACTGGCAGCAGGATCCGACCGCACCTGGCGTGACGCCCGACCCGGGAGGCCCGCCCCCAGGGGATGGTGGCGATGTGGACGCCGACGAACTCGGCACCTACGTCACCGCTCCGCCGAGCCGTGACCGCCTCGGGAACTCCCAGCAGAACCGCGCGGGAGACCGCGTTCTGCCGGGAACGACATGGGAATCCGAATCTCGTGGCTGGACGGCCGACCGTGCCGTGATCTGGATCTGGAAGGTCGTGCTCACGACCTTCTGAGCGTGAGCTCTTCCGATTCCGTTCACGCACCACGAGTCGACCCACGGCCCGCGCGACGCAGCCCGTCCTGTCCCTTCGGTGGCCGGTCGCAGTCACTGCCGGCTGAACCGATGTCAGGCATCGAATCGGTGTCGCTGTCGGACGTGGGGGGTCCAGTAGCCCAGGGGGAGGGAGTCCATGGCGCATCCACCGGAATTCCGGCCGCCGAGCCCGGCTGCAGGCGACAGCCTGGATCTGATGGCCCTCGGTACCGCTCGCATCCATGTCGAGGCGAAGAACTACGGCGAGGCGATCGCGGCCTGCGAGCGCGCCCTCGCCGGCCATCCCACGTCCCGTGAAACGGTCACCATCCTGCGCTGGCTCGCCGCGGCTCTGGACGGCAAGGGGGCCTTTCAGGAAGCGATCGATCGGGTGGCGACGCTGCTCGACACCGACCCGATGCTCGAGTTGGAGGCCGACCCGGTCGAACTCGCGCACGCCCGCGTGGTGGTGAGCAAGTGCCATCTCGAACTCGGGGACTTGACCGCCTCCCGCCTCCAGGCCGAGCGCGCGGTGGCCCTGCTCGAGACGTCGAATCACACGCGGCTGCCTGAGTGGGGATTCGCAGAGAACCTGCTCGGTCACGTCGCTCTTCGCTCCGGGGACATCCAGCAGGCGCAAGTGCACTACCGCAAGGCGCTGGAGTGTTTCCAGAATGCGGGTGACGTGGCCCGCCTCGGGCTGGCCTACCTCAACCTGGGCAACGTCTACAAGCAACGGTGCGATTGGGAACGCGCGCTGGAGCACTTCCATGCCGCGTACTACCTGCGTCGGAACGAGGGCGCCTACCAGGACCAGGCGGGCATCCTGCTCAACATCGGCCAGGTGCAGATGAAGCTCGGCCGGCTCGAGGAGGCGCGCGAGCATGTGGAGCGGGCTCTCCGTCGGGCGATCGAGCTGAACGACCAGGTCCGGCAGGTGCGTGCCTACCTCACCTTGGCGCAGTGGCACCGGGAGTCTGGAGAGTACGAGGCGGCAAGCCAGGATCTGGCGGAGGCGCGCACCCTCTGGGCGCGGACCGACCTCGGGCGTGAAGGATGCCACCTCCTCCTGGAGGAGGCGGAACTGGCCCGCGATCTGGGAATGAACGAGACCGCGCGGGCGCGTCTCGCCGAGGCGAGCGACCGGATCGATCGGATCGCGCCGCGAGGCGACCTGAAGATCGACGCCCTTCTGCTCGAGGCTGATCTCGATATGGCCGAGGCCCGGTGGGACACAGCCCGGGACGCGCTCGATTCCGCGCTGCGATTGGCCCGGGAGGACGGGAATCGCTACCAGGAGGGGCTCGCCCTCAGGTTGGAGATGCGACTGCTCGCGGCGACCGGGCACCTGAGCGAGGCCGAGCGGGTGCATGCGACGCTCGAGGAGCGGCACCGGCGCGGCGATGAGCGACCGGCTCTGGCTGGCGTGGCCGAGGTGCGGGCCGGCATCGAGCAGACGATTCGGGGTGATGCCGAGGCGGCGCTCCGATTCAACGTGCGGGCGCGGGACCTCTGGCGGCGGCTGCTCCTGCCGCGGCGCGCCGCAGCGGTCGAGCTGCGGATGGTCGAGAACCTGATTTCCCTCGGTCAACGGGCCGCGGCGCGCAACGCGCTCGAGATGGCGCGCGAGCAGCTGGTTGAACTGGGCGCCCCCGTGCGGGTGCTTTCCCGCGTCGAGCTGCTCGAACGGCGGATATCCCGCGAGGATGATGGGGCGGCGGCTTCGGCACCGGATGGACTGATCGCACTCCGTCGTCTGCAGGAAATCGAAGGCTGGGACATTTCTCCGATCGAGCGGATGCGCTCCTGCTTGCGGGTGGTGGCCGAGGCGCTCGAGGCCGACGGCGCCTGGCTGGGCCGCAACGGCGCGGAAGGGATCGAACTGGTCGGCACCCAGTCGATGGCCCGTCTCGGCGGTCGTCGACTGCTCCCGACCGATGAACTGGTCGGCCTGGGTATCGGTTCGGCGGAGGCCGGCGCGGTTCCGCCCGGCGGAACTCCGCCCGGCGCCGGACCAGGCGGACTCGACCTGACGCGCGCGTCGTTCGTCTCCGGAACGCGCGCGGTGACCGAGGCCGATGGCGCCCCGCACAGCGCCATGCTGCTTCCGATCCGGGCGCACGGGCGGGATCACCTGATCTATCTCGAGCGGCGGTCGCGGGCCCGCGCCGGCTTCGGGCGCGGCGAGATGAACTTCGCCCTGGTACTGACCGAGGAGGTCGCGCGCATCCTGCCCAATACGCCGATCGAGCCGACCCAGACCGAGGATGAAGCACTCGAGCGGCTGCGTCACGGAATCTACGTCGCCGACGTGATCACCGAGGATCCCCGCATGCTCGAGATCCTCTCCCTGATCCACAAGGTGAGCGACAGCGACCTCACCGTGCTGCTGCAGGGGGAGACCGGCACCGGGAAGAAGCTGCTCGCCCAGGCGATCCATCGGATTTCCGGCCGGCGCTCGCGAGCGTTGGTCACGGTCGACTGTGCGTCGCTGCCGGACAGCGTGCTCGAGAGCGAGCTTTTCGGTCACAAGAAGGGCGCCTTCACCGGCGCCATGCAGGACCGGATCGGTCTGCTCGAGGAGGCGGACGGCGGCACCGTGTTCCTCGATGAGATCGACAAGGCGGGGCTGACCGTCCAGCGCCGGTTCCTCCACCTGCTCGATTCGGCCGAGATCCGACCGGTCGGCGCCACGACCTACCGCACGCTCGATGTGCGGGTGGTCTGTGCCACGAGTTGCCCCGATCTGAGGGTGATGGTCGAGGAGGGGAGATTCCTCAAGGATCTCTACTATCGGCTCAATGACATCTCGATCGTGGTCCCGGCGCTGCGGGACCGCCCCCAGGACGTCGAACTCCTCGCGCGCTGTTTCATCGAAAAGTTCGCCGGTTCGCTGCCGCGCGAAATCCGCGGCATCAGCCCAGCCTACATGGAGCGGATCAAGGCGCACTCGTGGCCGGGGAACGTCCGTGAACTGGAGAAGGCGATCCGGCGGTCGGTCACGCTCTGTGAGAACGGGGGATACCTGACCCCGACCCTGCTTCCGGCGCAAGTGCTCGAAGGATCCGCGGCCCCTCCGGCCAGCGCGACCCTCCGGGGGCGGGTGGAGGCCTTCGAGGCCCAACTCCTGCTCGAGACCCTGGAGAAGGTGCGGTGGAACAAGAGCCGCGCCGCGGTGGAACTCGGGCTTTCGCGGAAGGGGCTCAAGGCGAAGATCGAGCGGTACCGGCTCGATCGGCGTCGGCGCCGCGGTTGACAGATTCAGGCAGTCTGGTAGTCTGCGCGAGCGATTGTCAGGACGGGTCGGCAACCCGCCGGCCCGTCATTTTTTCGTGGGCGCAGATCATTTCGCGCAGGTCCGAGGGGCACGCCTCTCCGGAACGCAGCTGTCTGACCTGTGCCTCCCTGACCTGGGCTACCGTGACCTGGGCTACCGTGACCTGGGCTACCGTGACCTGGGCTACCGTGACTTGTGCCTCTCTGAACGGCGCCGCCGCGCCGCAGGATTCGAGCGAGCAGACGAAGTGCAATGAGCCTCACCGAACTGATCCAACGAGACTGCATCCAGCTCGACGTCCCCGCCGCGGACAAGGCGGAATTGATCCGGGCAATGGTCGAACGCCTCCGTTCGGCCGGGGTCGTGACCGATCCGGACGCCGTGCTCAAGGCGTTGCTCGAGCGGGAGCGGGTCATGAGCACCGGAATCGGCGGCGGGGTGGCGATCCCCCATGCCCAGAGTCCGGCCGTGCAGCGGCTCGCCGTTTCGCTCGCTCGGCCGCACGGCGAGATCGCGTTCGAGTCGCTGGATGAGAAGCCGGTCCGTCTCGTCTTCATGATCGTCGGCCCGGAAGAGCGGGGTGGCTTCATCCGGATCCTGGCCCGCATCTCCCGCCTCCTCTACACCGGGGATCTGCAAAAGCGGATCCTGCTCGCCACCAGCCCGGACCAGGTCCAGGCGATCATCGCTGAAGAAGAAGAGAAGCTCCGACAGTAGGTGGAGACGGAGGAGCCCAGATCGCAGGCGACCGGCGTTCCCCGCGGTCCCTCGGCCACCGGTGGCGGGAGTGTCGGAGCGGCAGTCTCCCGGCGACCCTGGCTGGCCGCGTGGTTGCCGGTCCTCCTCTTCGAGGCGGCAGTCCTCTACCTTTCCACCCGGCCGAATCTGCGGGTTCCGAGCGGGGTGCCCTATCTGGACAAGGTGGCGCATTTCGGGGAATATGCGGTTCTGGGTTGGTTGCTCTTCCGCGCGCTGCGCCTCTCGGGGGGCGGTCGGCGGGAGTCGGCCCTGAGCACGATCCTGGCCATTGCTTTCCTGGGCGCGGGCGACGAGGTCTTCCAAAGGCAGATCCCCGGGCGCTTCTCCTCTCTCCGCGATTGGCTGGCCGATCTGGCCGGGGGGATCGTCGGCGCCTTCCTGGCCGGGCGATTCGAGCGGCGGTGGCCGAAACTGTTCGGTCACCGGATCCCAGATCACGATTGACGACGGGAGGGATCCCGTCCGCGGCGCCCGTCGGATGGGACCGGCGCGAGAAGGATTGCGACATGTTGCTTGAACATCTGTGGGATTGGCGCCGCACACACACCTGCGGCGAGTTGCGGGCCGGAAACGCGGGAGAGACGGTGCGGCTGGCCGGCTGGGTCCATCGCAACCGCGACCACGGCGGGGTGCTGTTCCTGGACCTTCGCGATCGTCACGGGCTCGTCCAGGTGGTCTTTCGCCCCGAGAGCCTGTCCGAAGCGGTCATGGAGAAGGCGCGCGCCCTGCGCAGCGAGTTCGTCCTCGCGGTGACCGGGACGGTGAGCGTCCGTCCGGACACCATGCAGAACCCCAACCTGGCTACCGGCGCGATCGAGGTGATGGCCACCGAGCTGCGAATCCTGAACGACGCGCAGACCCCGCCGTTCCAGATCGAGGATGAAACCACGGCCAGCGAAGACTTGCGGCTCGAGTACCGCTACCTCGATCTCCGGCGCCCCGATCTGGCCAAGGTGATCGGACTCCGCCACCGGATCACGATCGCGGTGCGCCGCTTCCTCGACAGTCAGGGGTTCTGGGAGATCGAGACCCCGATGCTCGTCCGCCCGACCCCGGAAGGGGCGCGCGACTACCTGGTTCCGAGTCGCGTGCATCCCGGCAGCTTCTATGCGCTGCCCCAGTCGCCGCAGCTCTACAAGCAGATCCTGATGGTCTCGGGCATGGATCGCTATTTCCAGATCGCACGGTGCCTGCGAGACGAGGACCTGCGCGCCGACCGCCAGCCCGAGCATACCCAGATCGACCTCGAGATGTCGTTCGTCGGGGAATAGGATGTCTTCCGTCTGGTCGAGGGACTGCAGCGGGAGATCGTGCGCGAGGCAACCGGAGTGGAGGTGCCCCTTCCCTTCGAGCGGATCCCGTATCGCGTCTCGATGGATCGTTACGGCAGTGACAAGCCCGATCTGCGGTTCGACTTTCCGCTGGAGGATGCGACCGAGCTGGTCCGCGACTCCGGCTTCCAGGTCTTCGACGCCACCGTGGCGTCCGGCGGCGCGGTCAAGTGTCTGCGCGTGCCGGGCGGCGGCGCGCTCTCGCGTAAGGACCAGGACGAGCTCGAAGCTCTGGTCAAGACTTACGGCGCCAAGGGGCTGGCCCGGGCGAAGGTAAGCGGCGGTCAGCTCGACGGCGGGATCGCCAAGTTCCTCCAGCCGGAGCTGCACCAGAAGTTGATCGCCCTGGTTTCCGCCGCGGAAGGCGACCTGCTCGCGCTGGTCGCGGACCGGCGCGACGTGGCCTGTCGCGCGCTCGGAGCGCTCCGGTCACGGATCGGCAACCAGTGGCTCAAGTCCCATCCGGAGGCGGCGGCGCAGTGGCGCTTCCTCTGGGTCACCGAGTTCCCCCTCTTCGAACGGGATCCGGCGACCGGCGTGCTCGCGCCCGCCCATCACATGTTCACCATGCCGATGGAGGAAGATCTGCCGTACCTCGAGAGCGACCCGGAGCGGGTCCGCGGACGGCTCTACGACCTCGTGCTCAACGGATACGAGATGGGTTCGGGCTCGATCCGGATCCACCGTCGCGACGTGCAGGAGGCGGTGATGCGGGTGGTCGGCCTCTCCCTCGAAGACGCGGAGCGGAAGTTCGGCTTCCTGCTCAAGGCGTTTCAGTTCGGCGCACCGCCGCACGGCGGGATCGGCATGGGGCTCGACCGGTTGGTCATGCTCTTCGCCGGCCGCCAGTCGCTGCGCGACACCATCGCGTTCCCCAAGACCACCAGCGCCAGCTCGCTCATGGACGGCTGTCCGGCGCCGGTCGACGCCGGCGACCTGAAGGAACTGCGGATCAACGTCCAGGAGTGAGACCGTTTCCCGCCCCCGGGCGGGAAACCACGGCCGCGGCGCCGGCCCAAGCGCGCCCCAAGGAGATGGCATGGCAGTGAACAATTCGGAAGAGGCGCGCATCGCGCTCTTCATCGACTTCGAGAACATCGCGCTCGGATTGCGCGGCAAGAAAAGCAAATCCTTCAACATCCACCGGATTCTCGAGCGCCTGCTGGAGAAGGGCCGGATCATCGCCAAGCGGGCCTATGCCGATTGGTCGCGCTATTCCGACTACAAGGGGAACCTGCACGAGGCGGCGATCGAGTTGATCGAGATCCCGAAGCGGGTGCAGACCGGGAAGAACTCGGCCGACATCCGGCTGGTGGTCGACGCGCTCGATCTCTGCTACACCAAGGAACATCTCGACACCTTCGTCGTCATGTCGGGCGACAGCGATTTCTCCCCGCTCGTCTCCAAGCTCAAGGAGAACAACAAGCGGGTGATCGGAATCGGTCTTCGCGATGCCACCTCCAATCTCCTGGCCGAGAACTGCGATGAGTTTCTCTTCTACGAGGAGCTGATCGAGACGACCGAGCGGCAGGAGCGGCGGGCCCGGAGCGCCGAGAAAGCCGCCCCGTCCAAGCGCCAGGAGGCGTTCGATCTCCTGCTCGACGCGATCGAGGCTCTCCTGCGCGAGAACAAGGAGATCCTCTGGAGTTCGATGATCAAGGACACGATCAAGCGGAAGAAGCCGACCTTTTCCGAGAGCGCCTACGGCTTCCGGACCTTCAGCGAACTGCTGGAGGAGGCGGCCAAGAGCGGGATCATCAAGATCACCCGGGACGACCGATCGGGCGGCACCTACGTGGTGACCGAGGTCCGGTTCACCTAGGCCGGGGCCCGGCGCGGGCGCAGGCCCAAGTTTGGGCTCAGGATCAGGCTCGGGCTCGGGATCAGGATCCGAATGGTCCGACCTGGACCCCTGGGTGTATGCTCGCGGGATGCTGGTCTCGAAACGTCGGAGGGAAGGGGGATCCCTTGCCGGGCACGAGGAGGTTCTGGTTCATGAGTGGGTCTACATTTGGCCGTTCGGATTCGGAGCGCGGGACGGGGCGGACGGTCTCGCGTCAGCGGGCTCCTCTTCAGCCGCAGGCGGTCTGCCGGTCGGGCGGTCGGCTCGGTGCGACCTCTCTGATCCTGGGCGCGGCCGGCGTTCTGATGGTTACGCTCGGCGGCTGTGCCTCGCATCAGGTGCCCTGTACCCTCATCCCGGCGCAACTCGACCTGGCCCGCGCCCAGCGGGACAAGGCGATGACGCTTTTCCAGCAGAAGAAGGACGACGTCGACCGGCAGAAGAGCAACGTCGATGTCACGAACGAGCGACTGAAGTCGCTCATCCAGGAGCGGGACGAGCTCAAAGCCCAGTACGGTGACGTGGTCGATCCGACCAAGGGAGGGAAGTGAGCATGCGCCCGAACTCCGGACGGACCTTGGCTCCGATTGCGGCTTCCCTCGCGCTCCTTCTCGCCTCCTGCGCCGGCGGCCCGATGCCTCCGGTCAAGGACCCGGCCAAGGGGGAGTTCTACACCGCCGAGGAGATGCTGCGTCTGCGCGGTCCGCAGGCCGACCAGTACTGCGCCTACATGACCAACACCTACGCCCAGTACAAGGAAGAAACCCAGCGCTACCGCCTGATGGCCGACAGCATGGCGACCCAGGCCGAGTCGCTCCGGACCGCCTCGGTCGACCTCTCCGCCCGCATGGTCAAGGTGCAGCAGGAGGTGCGTGAGCTTCGTTTGAAGGAAAAGGCGCTCAACTCCTACGTGGTCAAGCCGGGGGACACGCTGAAGTCGATCGCGAAGACCGTCCTGGGGGGAGAAGGGCGATGGAAGGAGCTGTTCGAGCTCAATCGCACCACCATCGGGGATGAGCGCGCCGCACTGAAGGCGGGGACCCGCCTCAACCTGCCCAAGGGCGCGAAGACCGCGAACTGAGTCGATGGCGCCTCCCATCGTTCAGGAGACCCTTTCGATCGACGGAATCGACGCCCTGCCCCTCCTGGGACAGAGCGACGCCAACCTCCGCGCGCTGGAGCAACGGTTCAACGTGATCCTCGCCGCTCGCGGCGAGCGCCTGATGATCAAGGGGGAGGCCGATGCGGTGAACGCCGCGGCCAGCGTGCTCCGCGCCCTGATCGAGCGCGTCCGGGGCGGGCGGCAGATCGGGCCTGAGGATCTGGAGTATCTCCTGAACGCGAGCGAGGCGGGGGAGAGCGGCCCACCGGCGGCCGGCGTGCTGCCCGACGACGGGATCGTCATCTTCGGCGACAAGCGGGTGGTCAAAGTGCGCACTCCCGTGCAGGCCCGCTACGTCGAGGGAATGCTGGTCGACGACATCGCTTTCGGCATCGGACCGGCGGGGACGGGGAAGACCTACCTTGCGGTCGCGGTGGCGCTCCGGCTGTTGCGCGAGAAGGTGGTCGAGAAGATCGTCCTCGCCCGCCCGGCCGTCGAGGCGGGGGAGAGCCTGGGGTTCCTGCCCGGTGATTTGCAGGAGAAGGTCGATCCGTACCTCCGCCCGCTCTACGATGCGCTGCAAGACATGGTCCACTACGAAAAGCTGCAACGCTTCATGCAGCTCGGGGTGATCGAGGTGGTGCCGCTGGCCTACATGCGCGGCCGCACCCTCTCCCGAGCCTTCGTGATCCTGGACGAAGCGCAGAACGCCACCCTGACTCAGATGAAGATGTTCCTGACCCGTCTGGGGCCAGGCTCGAAGGCGGCGATCACGGGCGATGTCACCCAGATCGACCTGGAGAACCCGGAGAAGTCGGGCCTGATCCAGATCCAGTCGATCCTGAGCGGCCTCGAGGGGATTCGCTTCGTCTACTTCAGCGAGAAGGACGTGGTCCGGCACCGGCTGGTCCGCGACATCATCATGGCCTTCGATCGCCAGCGCACCGCGGGGACCGAGACCCCCAGGCGGTAGCCGGGGCCACCGGCGCCGCGATGCACCTGATCCACCAATGCTGTTCCTCCCTTGATGATGACCTTCCTCCCATGATGAACTCCCTCCGATGATGGTCTTCCTCCGATGATGGAGCCGGTCCCACGATGACCCGGGATCGCTCGGTCGATCTGAGCGCGATCCGCGAAGGCGGGGGCGGGCTCTCGATCCGTCGACAGCAGCTGCTGGCCGCGCTCCTCGTGCTGCTGGCCGCGCTTTCGCTGGTGCGGTGGCCGATCCGTCCCAGTGCCGAGCGGTACGAGCTGGGGAAGATCCAGCCGACCACGGTGATCGCCGACTTCGATTTCCCGATCTTGAAGGACCCGACCCAGCTCGAACGGGAACTCAAACAGAAGACGGCCGCCGTGCCGGCGTCGGTGGCGCGGGCCGACAGCGCCCTGGCCGCCTCCGGGCGTCGGATGGATGCCCTCCGCTCGAAGGTGGCGGCGCTGCGCCGTCCACACAAGGACGGGGATCGGAACGAACTGGAGCTCGCCTTCTCCTCCGAGACCCTGATCGCGATGTTGATCGCGCCGCGGAGCGCCGAGCTGATCGACGCGGCGGAGCGACTGATCCGCGAGGTGATGCAGCGCGGATATGTCTCGAACGAGGTGGCGGGGGAGCTGGCGGAGTACGCGCAGGTGACGGTGAAGGACCCCCTGGGGGACGCCACCCTCGCCTCGAGCGCGCTGATCACCGCCGAGCGCCTGCGCGAACTGGCGCGCGAGCGGGCGAAGTCGAAGGGGCTTCCGGCCGACGCCCTGGCCGAGATCGCACTCTATGGCGCCGTGCCCAACCTCTCGTTCGATCGCGGGAACACCGAGGCGCAGGTCCAGGCCGCCGCGGCCGAGGTGGATCGCGCCACCGGTATGGTGCTCAAGGGGGAGAAGATCATCGGGGCGCACGAGCGGATCACCCCGGAGCGCCTGCGCCTGCTCCTCTCGTACGAACACTGGCGCGGCCAGAAGGGCTCGACCGCCTGGTTCAAGCGGCTGCTCCCCGCCCTGGGCGATCTGCTCCTGATCCTGATCCTGCTCTCGGCCTTCTTCGCCTATCTCTGGCATCACCGCCGCGCGCTCCTCGATCAACCCGACGATCTCTGGCTCCTCACCTTCATCGAGATGCTGGTGCTGGTGATGGCTGCCGTGTTGATCCACTTCTTCGAGGTGCCGCCGATGCTCGTGCCGGTGGCCGCGGTGTCGATCCTGGTCACCCTCTTCTTCGACGAGCGGCTCGGGATGGCGGCCACCGTGCTTCCGGTCTTCCTGGTTGGACTGGTGGCGGAAGGTGGCACCGCGTTCTTCGCCGTGGTCGGCCTCGGGAGTCTCGGTGCGGTGCTCCTGACCCCCCGGGTCCGGCAGCGCCGGCAGTTCTACTGGCTCCTCGCCGCGGTACCGGGACTCCACCTGCTGGTGCTCTTCGCGCTCTCGCTCACCGAAGGCACACCCCTTTCGACCTTCGTGCGCAACGCCCTCGCCGCCGCCGGCAGTCCCTTTCTGGCCACCGCGGTGGCGCTTTTTGCCCTGCCGATCCTGGAGTCGATCTTTCATCGCTCGACCGACCTCTCCCTGCTCGAGCTCTCCGATCTGAACCGGCCGTTGCTCCGGCGACTGATGCTGGCCGCTCCCGGCACCTATCATCACTCGATCATGGTCGGCGCGTTGGCCGAGGCTGCAGCGCAGGCGGTGGGGGCGAACCCGCTGCTGGCTCGCGTCACCGGCTACTACCATGACATCGGAAAGATCGCCAAGCCCGAGTACTTCGCCGAGAACATCGCCATCGGGCGAAAGAACCCGCACGACAAGCTGGCCCCGTCGATGAGCCGCCTCATTCACGAATCACACCTGCGGGAAGGGGTGGCGCTGGCGATCGAGTCGAAGCTGCCGCGCGAGGTGGTGCAGGGGATTCGCGAGCATCACGGGCAGAGCGTGCTGACCCAGTACTGGCACAAGGCTCGGCTCAAGGATCCGGACGCCCGGTCGGACGACTACTGCTATCCTGGGCCGCGGCCCTCGACCGTCGAGTCGGCCCTGGTGCTCCTGGCCAACGAGGTCGAATCCTCGGCCCGAAGTCTGGAAGATCCCACTCCTAGTCGCGTGAAGGGAGTGGTCCACCGCGTAGTACAGGACAACCTGGAGAACGGAAACCTCGATGACTCCGGCCTCACCTTGAGCGATCTGGCCAAGGTGCGTGAGGTTTTCACCACCCTCCTCTCCGGCGCATTCCACGGACGTCAAGCGAGGGAGAACCCGAAACGTGGCGACGATTCCAAAACGACCCGTACCGATCCAGCTCCGTTACCGCGGCATCGCGCTTGATCGTGAGGCCCTCCAGCGACTGGTCTCGCAGGGCCTCGATCAAGAGGGAGCGCACGCGGACCTGGGCATCGGGTTGATCCTGGCCGGTGATCGACTGGTCCACCGCCTCAATCGCGACTTCCGGGGGAAGGACCGGCCGACCGACGTACTCTCCTTCACCAATGACGAACCGGACCTCGATCCGGACGAACCGCGCCTGCTGGGCGAGGTGATCATCTCGCTGCCCCAGTGTGTGCGCCAGGCGCGGGAACAGGCGGTCCCGACCGGGGTGGAGCTGGTCCGGCTCGTGGTCCACGGCGTCCTACATGTACTCGGTTACGATCATATCGCGCCCGAGGATCGGAAGCGGATGGCGCCGCGGGAGCGAAAGCTCCGCGCCTGGGCCACCCGGCAAGCCATCGGTGCCTCCGTTCTGCGGGCCTCGGCCGCGCGCGCCCCGCGATGAGCGCTCTGCCCTTTCTGATCGCCGCCCTGCTCCTTCCCTGGATCGGGCGATTCGCCCGCCGCACCTTCGGTTCGCGTCATCCACTCGGGCCGCTGCTCCACCTGGTCGCCGTCTCGGCCTGGGCGGGTTGGGCCCGCTGGGTGAGCCT
This sequence comes from Candidatus Eiseniibacteriota bacterium, assembly GCA_016712505.1. Lineage (GTDB taxonomy): Bacteria > Eisenbacteria > RBG-16-71-46 > CAIMUX01 > CAIMUX01 > JADJQY01. The sequence continues at coordinate 243,448 of JADJQY010000002.1, forward strand.
GCCGCTCCAGGGGGCCGCAGCGGACCCGATGGCCCGCTTCGTCGTCCTGCTCGGTGCCGGTTTTCTCTACACCGAGCTAGTCTTCCTCCTGCCGCGCGGTCGAAGCGCTGCCCCCTCGGACGCCCCTCCCGCGATCGAGTCCGAGCCGCCACTGCTCGACGGCGAACCGCTCGAGGACGCGGAAGGGGAGGAGCTTCCGATCGAGGCCCAGGCGTTGTTGCAGCGGATCCTCCAGTGCGAATCGCGGAAGGTCGACGAGGTGATGACCCCCCGCGCCGCCATTCACTCCGCCCCGGGCGGGGCCACGGTCGAGGCGACCCTCCAGGCGATGCGCAGGGCGGGGCACAATCGCGTGATCGCCATCGAGGGCTCACTCGACCGGGTACTCGGCGTGGCCCATGCCAAGGATCTCGTTCCTCTCCTGGCCGACGGTCGGGGCGACGATCCGATTCGCCTCCACTTGCGTCGCTGGCTCCGCGTCCCCTCCGGCCACACCCTGACCGCGCTGCTCGAGGACTTCCGGCGCAATCGCGTCCACCTCGGGTTGGTCGGCGATGCCGTCGGCCGCACGCTCGGATTGATCACCTTGCAGGACATCTCCACCTACCTCGCCGGAACGAGCGCACCCGAAGGTGGGGAGTACGGAGGGGAGGGGCGATGACCAACCCGGTGGTCATTCTCAGCCTCGCGGTCGCGCTGGCGCTCATTCTCCTGCTCGGTGTGGCCGGGTGGGCGCGCGCCTCCGGGCAGATCTCGCGCCTCCCGCTCCATCTTTCCGCCTGGGTCGCCTTCGGGGCCGCGTTCGTCGCGATCGACCGCTGGGGGCGGGCCGCGCTCCGCTTCGGCGAGCCGACCTTGCTCCTGGGCTGGAGTGTCGCCCTCTTGCTCTCAGCCGTGCCGCTGGTGGTCGGTCTCGGTCTGGCGCGCGTTCTCGAGGCGCCGCCTGCGGTGCGTCGCCTCCTCGCGCCCTATCTCGGGGTCGCTCTCTGGGTGCACTGGGGGCTCGCCCTGCTTGCCGGCCGGCGCGCCGCACAAGGGGCGGCGCGCGAACGCGAACGCGAACGCCCCACGTCCCCCGCCGCGAGCGCCGTCAAGCCGGTTGCCCCCCACGAAGGTGTGCGCGACCTCGCCGCGCTCACCGCACAGGAGATCATGATCCCGCGCTCCGAGGTGGTCGGCATCGACGGCCGAAGCGCCGTCGAGCAGGTGCTCGGGCTCGCGCGCAGCGCGCCCCACTCGCTCTATCCCGTCCACGGCGAGAGTGTCGACGCCCCCCTCGGCGTTCTCCGCATGATCGATCTTGCCGACGCCGCGCCCCACCAGAAGGTCGACGAACTCGTCCGCCCGGTTCCCGTCGTCCCCGGCACCATGCGTTGCCTCGCGCTCCTCCCGCGGCTCGCCGCCGCCGCCGATCCCGCCGCCATCGTGGTCGACGAATTCGGCAGCGTCGCCGGCTTCCTGACCATCGAGGACCTGATCGAGGTCGCGGTCGGCGATTTCGTCGGCGAACACGAAACCGAACACCGCCGCATCACCCCCCTTCCCGGAAGCGCCTGGAGCGTCGAGGGCACCTGCCGGGTCGACGAATTCAACCAGGTCGCCCCCCTCCTGCCCGAAGGCGAGTACGAGACCGTCGCCGGCCTCTTCCTCGACCGCTACGGCCGCATCCCCATCCAGGCCGACGAGATCGACCTCCCCTCCGCCCGCCTCATCATCGAGGCCGTCACCGACCGTCGCATCCTCCGCCTCCGCATCGAGCGCCGCAGCCTCTCCTAGTCGCGATCCAGTCGCGCCCGCCCCCCCGAAAACCGCGTATCCAATCGGCATGCCCTGTGGGAGTATTCTCGGGCGTCAGGAGGGACCTTGCATGGCCGTTTTGGACTCTCGCAAACGCGGTTCCCCGCGCCGATGGATCGTGCCGCTTCTCGCGATCCTCCTCGGCTCGACCCGCGCGGGTGGACAGGAGTACTGGACCTCAGACTTTCGGCGGCCAGGCATCTCCGGGGGAGTGTCCGGTCTCTTCGTGGTTGGTGAGCAGCTCTATGCGCAGCGGGACATCAACCTCTGGGAGCAGCCAGCGTACCTGGTGCGCTGGGATGGCGAAGCATGGCAGAACGCGCTCCCCCCCGAGGCGCTGAGATTGCGCTCCGCGATCCAGGCTCCCTCCGCATTGCTTCTCACCGGTGAAGTCGAAGTGGATGGACGGAGCGAGACCCGGCATTGGGCACTGCGCGGCTCCGGAATCGAGTCTCTCGCCGCGCCAGACAGCGCCTTCAGCGCGATCCTCGTGGGCGCCATCGGCGATCGACCCGTCTTCCAGGGCTACACCGTGGAGGATCATCGGGTGCGGCGTCAGTTCTACCTGCGACACGGAACCGGCTGGCGTTCGTTCGACATGCCCGAAGCGAGTTCGATCCGATTCCTTCCGGGGAACTTTCCCGATCTGCAGTTCATCATCGAGCGTTACTCGGCGGAATCGTTACGGGAAGAGTTCGTCCTGGCTTCGCTCAACGACGACTCTCTTGTAGTTCTCTCGGGTCCAGTGCCTGGTGGCCTGCGCGGGGCCTGCCGCACGCCGAACGGCACATACGTCACTACCGATCCCAGTCGCTGGGAGGACGAGACCGAACTGCTGCGCTGGGGACAACGGGAGTGGGAGCGACTGGACGGCGCCGCCGCGGGCCTCCGGACAGCAAGGGACCTCGTGGGTGACGGCACGACCGTGCTCGTGGGTGGTTTGGCGACGGACCAAACCTACCGAGTTTGGGAAGTGGCGGGCGACACGCTCCGGCAATGGCCGGTCGAACTCAATCCGGGGAGCGACCTGCTGGCCCTCAAACGGTGGAATGGCGCCTGGGTGCTCGGCGGCAACTTCTCGCGGGTGAATCGTGTCGGGGCAGAGTCGGTCGCGATCGGCGAGGCGGAAGTGTGGGCTCCGATGGGCACGGGCGCCGGTCCGGATGGATCCGTTCTGGACCTGGCGGTTGCTTCGGACGGGCTCTGGTGTGCCGGGAACTTCGAAACCGTTGGTCCGCTTTGGTCGCCGAAACTGGCGCGATGGGACGGCGCCCATTGGTGGGCTCCACCGCCGCCGCCAATCGGCGGCGACTCCAAACTGGTTTCGCACCGTGGGTCAGTCGCATTGCTCGACCTCGGTTGGGCGCTGCCGGGTCGCGATACACTGGCCGTCTCCTGGACGGGCCTGGAGTGGAAACCACTGATCGGGCATGACTCGATCACCCAACGGCAGGCCACCGATCTGATCTCGCATCGAGGGGGCCTCGTCGCGGCGGGGCAGTTCGTCGGACGGGATGGGTCTCAATCGACGGTGGCGTCGTGCGAGGAGGACGTCTGGATCCCCCTCTTTGGCAGTCCGAGCGGGTTCGCGGATCAGGTACTCGAACATCGGTCCCGCTTGGCACTTCGGGGGCGCTTTCCCTTCATCCGGGAGGGATCCACGGAGACTGCCCACATCGCGATTCAGGAGCCGGACGGGTGGCGGGTCCTCGAGTCAAGGTTCACCGACTTTCCCTCGACGGATCCTGTTGACCCGTCGTGCATCTGTTCGTTCGGCGACCTGCTGCTCATCGGCGGGCGGTTCGACTTCGTCGACGGTGTCTACTCTCCGGGAATCGTGGCCCACGACGGCGCCGGCTTCGTTCCATTTGCCCAGGGCTCCTGGGAGGGGGTGCGTCCACGGGAAATCTACCGCGTCTGGGCCGTCGAGGGCGCGCTGTTCGCGCAGGGCCGTTTCGTGCGGGCAGACGGGGAGGACCGATACGGATTGCACCGGTGGGACGGCGTCGGATGGCGACCGATTGATACCAGTTCCTGGTCCTGTGAGGCTCTCGCGGTCTTCGAGGGGAGGCTGATGGTCACCAGCGAGTGCTGTGGATCGGACGACCGACTAAGGCGCGCCGCGGAGGGGTGGACTCCCGCCCCATCTCCGGCCTTGGGTCCCTTCTGCTCCGTGGAGCCGAACCCTTGCCGGGATCAGTTCCGCATTCGCTTCGCCGGCCCGATCGAGTCCGGTGCCCGGTGGTCCCTCTCCGACGTGTCCGGTCGGCGACGAACCGGTGGCTACCTGGAGGCGAGCGGGCTCGTTCCGCGCGTGCTGAGCTTCGAGGCGGATGAGCTGAGAGAGCTCGGGCTCGCGAGTGGAGTCTACTTCGTGCGAATCGAGAGCGGCGGCACGACGCGGCAGACGCGATTGGTGGTCGTGCGATGAGGCGCCCCGGGAACAAGAGGGTATCCACTCCGTTGATCGTCCTCGCCGGTCTTTTCCCCTGGCTCACTCCAAGGGAAGCCGTCGCGCAGCCGCGGTTCGACGACTCCTTATCGTTCATCGGCCAGACCACCCCAGGGCCGGAGTACCCTATCGTCGCGCTGGTTCCGCTGGCCAACGCGCTCCTGGCCGCCGGGAACTCGAACCCCGAAGCAAGTGGTCAGCCGACGTTGTTCTCCTGGGATGGCGCGACCAGGACTCCAGTCCCGGACGCACCGAATCGGGTCATTGGCTGTGTTCCACTCGGGAATGCTGCACTGGTGTTTGGAGATTGGCCGCAGTGGGGAAGGGCGCTGCGCGAGTGGGACGGCGCACGGTGGCGGCCCTCTCCCCTCGAAGATCCCCGCGTCAGGAGCCTGCTCTCCGGCGGCACTCGACCGTTCGCTCTGTGCGACGACGAACGGGGAGAGATCCTGTGTCGTTGGAATGGCCGCGAGTGGGAGGAGATCTGGCCCCCGGATGAGAATGAGGGTTACATCTCGTACCGTGCCGACACGTGCGGAAACGCTGCGCGGGTCACCGTGGCTTGGGCGGGGGACTCGACGCGGGTGCATTTCTACCGCGCGGGCGCCGAGCCCTGGCCGGACCTTCTTCTCGATCGTCCCGTCTCCGCGTCCGCCTGGCACGGTTGCAGCTTCTACTTCGTCAGCGAGAATCCTGATCTCGCGGACTCGACCGAGGTCACCGCGCGTAGTGACCAGGGGACCAGAGTGCTTTCTCCGCGATTCCCGGGGCGCTTCGAATCGGTCATCTCAACCGCATCGGGACTGCTCGCGGTCCTTCGGGACTTCCGAGGGTGGGAAACTGGTCCCCAAGTGTGGTTGGCGGAGGGAGATCGGTTCGAGGTGCGAAGCAACATCGACAATGGCTACGCTTCACGACGGGTTCTCTGCACGGCGGAGTGGTCGGGGGTAACGTACTGGGGCGGGAGCTTCACTGGCATCAACGAGTCGGGGGCATGGAACCTGGTGGGCTGGATCGACGATCGGCCAGCCGCCCTCTGGTCGGGGGACGCGATCTCTGCTGAGGTCGAGAATCTCGTGCCCTACGGACGAGGGTGTGTCGCGATCGGTCCCTTTCTCCACGCGGGAGAGATGGCGGCCGGCGGTGTGGCTTTGCTGGAGGGGGGCAACGTGACTCCCTTCCCCGCCATTGATCGCTTCTCGCCGCTCGCCGCGAAGGAGTATCGCGGGACGCTCGTGGTCGCCGGCGAGTCCGGAGATGGGGCCGACACCGAGAACACATTCCTGTGGACCGAAAACGGATGGGAGGTCCTCGGCAAGAGTTTGCAGTACGGTGAGGTTACGGATCTTGAGATCTACAACGATGAGCTGGTCGCCGTGGGGCCGTTCCTCCGATCTGGAGGCGACTTCGTGCGCGGAGCTGCAGCCTGGAACGGCATCGAGTGGCGGGGGCTAGGAGTTGGGCTCCGAGGCCTGCCTCTTGCGGCCGAGGTGTTCGATGGAGATCTCCTGGTGGCCGGCGCTGTGAGTCGAGCCGGCCACGCCGAGGTCAAGGGTGTTGCCGCGTGGGACGGGTTTGACTGGAGGCCGCTCGGTCAACTGCAGCGGTATCCGGATCACGACGCCGCTGGTCGTGTCGACGGGCTCGCGAAGTTCGGCTCCCTGCTGCTTGCGGTAGGAGATTTTGCCCGCGCGGGGGACGAGATCTCGCGCGGCATCGCGCTCTGGGATGGCGTGGCCTGGCGCCGATTCGCTCAAGGCCAGGAGGACGGAATTCAGCCACTCCGGATCGACCACGTCGCGGTCTCCCGCGGACAGATCTGGGCGTCCGGCTACTTCCGAGTGGGACGCGAACTGGAGTCCGACTGCTTCTGTCGCTGGCAAGATGACGAGTGGCGACTGATCTCACCTGGCGGCCGTGTCTTGTCACTTCTCTCGACCGCAGACGGGCGGCTCTGGGTGTCGGTTGACATCGGATCGAGCCTCACCCCGACCGGTAACCGCCCTGACCTCCTGACCCTCGCTCCCGAAGACGCCCCGCGCCTGATCGATCGCCCCTCGATTCTCTCGATCGACGCCCTCGGCCCGATCCCCGCCCGCGGCTCGCTCGATGTGCGCTATTCGCTCACCCGGAACACGCCGCTGCGCTATGGGCTCTACAACGTGGGCGGACGGCGGATCGTCGAGATCGACGGCGGAGTGCAGGCGGCCGGACCGCATGCGATCCACATCGACGCCGAGAGCTTGTCGCTGCCGCTCATCCTCTCGGGGGTCTACTTCCTGCGGATCGAGGCGGGGGACGACGCGGTGTCGCGGCGGATCGTGGTGGTGCGGTGATGGGCGTGGGGAGCGGGCTGAATCGCGGGCTGAGGAGCGGACTGGGGCGCGGAGCTGCGAAGCGGAGAGGCCTTGGTGCCGGAGTTGCGCTTATCGCTGGGCTGGCGTTTCCATCCCAATCTCAAACCGCATGGCGAGACACCTGGACGGAGACCTTCCTTCCGCCGGGACCGGCAGGTTACGCAGACGAAGTGCTCGTCGCCGGCGATGCGCTCTTTCTTTACGGGACGTTCCGGCTTCCCGACGAAGAAGCGTCTCTCCTTCGCTGGGGAGGCTCCGCCTGGGAAGTTGCAAGCTGGCCTGGGATCAAGACTGTGACTGCCGCGCAGGTCTCCGGAGATCTCCTGTACATCACCGGTTCGAACGACGCATTTCCGCTCGAATGGTATCTCGGGATCTGGGCGGGTGACCACCAGACCGTGACCGTACTCCCGACCGAGTGGGGCAACGCGCAGCTTGCCACGATCGTGGGGGGACAAGCGTACGTGACCTGGGGACGCTATCGGGATGGCGTGCGGCGCTCCTGGATTGCTCGTGCCGATACCGCACAGAGCTGGGTGATCGAGCCGCCTACGGACGCCAGGCACCGAGCGCTGGAACATCGTGGGCGACTCTTCGTCGCTTCGGGTTCCGAATCCTGGGCCGACCCGGATGGCTCGGACTGGACGCGCTTGTCGGTTGCCGTGGGCGATTCGTTAGTCCCCCTCGGTTCGGATCTACCCCTCGTGCTCGAGGATGCGATATCGGATGGGGAGGCCATCTGGGTGAGCTCGTCGCGATTCACAGGAAGCGATTGGAGAAACGAACTCTGGAGCTGGGACGATGCGGGATGGAGGAGTCACCTCCTGCCTCCGGAGCTCCAGACATCGTTCAGCCGTCTCGAGGTCTCGGGGGGGAGGCTACACCTGCTCACCGGATCGGAAGATGGCGCTGCGATCTGGCGTCGCGACGCCAAGGCTGACGAGTGGGAACGGCTGGCGATCAACACGTATCCGAAAAACAGCAGGGTGTCCGACATCGATGAGTGGGGCGACAATCTTGTTGTAGCTGGTCGATTCAGTTCGATCGGCGGGGTCGGCGCGTTGAACGTCGCTCTTCGCCGCTCGGACGGCTGGAGTCCACTGGGCGCGGGGGAGGGTCCGGATGGAACCGTAAGTCACCTGGTTCAAGCCCAGGAAGGCATCTGGTGCGCGGGTGAGTTCCGCACCTTGGGGCGGCATCGCGCTCCCCGGCTTGGCCTCTGGGATGGAGACACCTGGCGGATACCCCCCGCCCCTCCGATCGACGACATCTGGCACTGCTCGACGCGCGAGGGTGCTCTCTACCTTTTCGGATTACCCGCCCGGGATGACACACCAGGCGACCCTTCGTATCCGGTTTCGTGGTCGCTACGGGGCGAGGTGTGGACTCCGCACCCGGGGCTAGAGAGCCGGACCGTGAGTCTGGGGACGGCGCTGCTAGGGAGTGATTTCTACGCCTACGGGTCCTTCACGGATCAGTCCGGTCAGGCGTCGGTCCTGGCGAAACTCGTGGACGGCGAATGGCGACCGGTGGCCGGGGCGCCGGGAGGAATCGTCGTCTCCGCCAGCGCGTATCGTGGAGAGCTGTTCTCGGTCGGGAGGATGGCGTTTTCGCATGCAGGAGCGACAGACGACTCCCCGGCCGCGACCTGGACTGGAATGAACTGGGAACCGGTCTCGACGCCGTTCGTCGATTGGCCGAGCGGAGTTCGCGCCACGCCGCGGGCCGTGATTGCCCACGGCGACCTGCTGCTCATCTGGGGCGACTTCGACTACGTGGGCGACCTCTACTCGCCCGCGGTCGTTGCCTGGGACGGTGAGCGTTACCGAGCATTCGGTCAGGGGCCGGCCGGCTCCCCCCTGCCGCGCGAGATCGACCAGGTGTGCGTTGTCGATGCGACGGTTTTTGCCGCCGGTGTCTTCGTGGACCACGAGAACGCTCCCACTCGCGGCGTGTATCGATGGGACGGGACGCGCTGGACCCTCATCGCGCAAACCGATGATCGCCCCGTGCGCGCGATGCAGAGTTTCCAGGATCGATTGCTCATTGGCGGAGAATCGGTCGTCCGGGACCTCGATCTTGTCGAGACGGCAACCAGGATCTCTTCGACGGCGCTCAGCCCACTTCAATCGATGATTCAGGTCGAGCCCAACCCGATCCAAGGTGCGTTTCGTGTGTTGCTCGCGACTCCGCTGCGCGCCGGAGCGAAGTGGTCGATTCACGACGTCTCCGGGCGGCGGTTGGGAGGGGAGGCAGTTGCCGCGGGCTCCGGGTCTCCCCGCGTCTTGACCTTCAAGCAGGATGACTTGGACCGGCTCGGTGTCAGCAGGGGCGTTTACTTTCTGCGCGTTGCGGAAGGGGAACGAACCCTCGCCGCACGCATCGTGGTGATCCGATGACGGGGCGCGCGGTCCGCCGATTCGGGCTGTTCGCGCTCGTATCGGCCATCGCCGGACTCTCGCCTGCTGCGTTCGCCCAGCCGAACGACCTCCGGGAATTGCCATTCCGCGGACTGGAACCTCCCGGCCCGCGCCGGCCGATCGAGGCATTGCACAAGCTTCCCAATGCGCTCGTGGTGGAGCAGGTTGGAACAGATCTGGTGCTGCACCGCTGGGACGGCGGGGCGCTGGTCCCGATCCCGGGGTCCGCGCGGGGGATCATCTCCGCGGCGGTTCACGATTCGACGCTGATGGTGCTCGCCATCCCCCCCGAAAGAATCTTCGACCCTGATCAGCGCGCCAGCCTTCAGACCTGGGACGGGAATACCTGGAGCGCCGAGTTGCCCTCCCCCCCGGTCGGGATGCGAACTCTCGTCAGCGCCGGGGATGTCTTGTACGCGGCGGGAGCCAGATCGCGGGACTCTGGGCCGATGTTCGCCCGCTTGGACCGTGACCAGTGGCGTGATCTGCCGGTTCCGGATTCCCTGGAGGGCCATCGCGCAAGCCTGATAGCGGGGGGGGGCCGAGACCAGTTCCTGGTGCACTACCAGGCATCCGGCAGCTTTGTGGGTCGGACTTTTCTGTGGAACGGATCGACCTGGGTGGCGACACGGGTGGATGAGCCCGTTGCCACACCTGATCGTGCGTTGGTCTGGTGGCGCGGCGGGTGGACGGCCGCAGGGGAGGAGGCGGCGTCTGCCGGCCCGGTGGTGCAACTGTGGCGCCTGAAGGAGTCTCGATGGGTGCGTCTCTCCGATCCCATCCCGGGCCGGTTCGCCGGTCTGGGGGTCGATGGGGAGGATCTGTTCGTCGCCGGCGTCAGGTCGACCGCGGGTGTGGACTCGGCCGAGATCTGGGCAGTTGCTCCAGGTGTCGCGCGCATCGTTGCGGTCGTTACAGGGCTCGGCGGAGACGTCTCTCGGGCCCTTCAGGATGTCGCGACCTGGCACGAAGAGCGTATCTGGTGTGGGAGTTTCGCCTCGTTCAACCGGATTGGAGCCTGGAACGCGGTGCGGGAGAGGGAAGGCAGTTTCGAGCCGCTCTGGTCGGGGTCGGCAATCGACGATGAGATCGAGAAGCTCACTCCATTCGGCTCCGGTGTGGCCGCGGCCGGGCAGTTCAACTTCGCGGGCATCCACTACAGCCCCGGGGTCGCGCTCTGGTCCGGCTCGGAGTGGGAGCCGATCCCGGAACGACCGCTGAGAGAACTCACCGCCGCGAAAGAGTACCGCGGGGCGCTCGTGGTGGCAGGGGCGGCGCGCGCCGGCGAGGCACGCAACTCCCAGATCGAGGTCTGGCAGGCAGGCGGTTGGCATCGAATTGGCAACGCAGAGTACGGTCGGGTGACCTCACTGGCGGTCATGGAAGGCGATCTGATCGCGGTCGGGGATTTCAACTCTGTCAACGGGCAACGCGCCCGTGCCGCCGCGGTCTGGGACGGCTTGGAGTGGCGTTCGATGGGGCCCGGCCTGCGGGGGCGACCGCAGGTTGCACTCGCCTGGGACGCCGGGGTGGCGGTCGGAGGTCAGCTTTTCGGCGCCGGCAACTACGAAGTCGCCGGAGTCGCCAACTGGGACGGGTCGGACTGGTATCCACTCGGCGGCGGACTACTGGCGGACACGACCGGAGGCGCATACTCCGCCGACGTCCGGGACCTCGCGATGTACGGTGATCTCCTTGTTGCAGCCGGTGATATTGCGTTCGTCGGGAATGTTGTGTCGAAGGGAATCGCAATCTGGGACGGCGTTGCCTGGCGCGCGTTCGCCCAAGGTGAGCCTGACGGGGTACGGCCGCAGCGGATCGATATGCTTGCTGCCACCGGCGCGCGGCTTTGGGCCTTCGGCCTTTTCCTCGTTGGCCGCGAGGACGCGAGGACGTGTCTCTGTTCCTGGGACGGCAGATCCTGGCGCCTCTCTTCCTACGTTCCCAGGATCGCGGACATCTGCGCAACCGCGGACGGCAGTCTCTGGATCGCGGCGAGTCGTCCCGAGGCGCTACTGCCCGGTGCGATGCGCTACGACCTCCTCCGCCTCGCCCCCGAAGACGCCCCACGCCTGATCGGTCGGCCGTCGATTCTCTCGATCGACGCCCTTGGCCCGATCCCCGCCCGCGGCTCGCTCGATGTGCGCTATTCGCTGACCCGGAACGCGCCGCTGCGCTATGGGCTCTACAACGTGGGCGGACGGCGGATCGTGGAGATCGATGGGGGAGTGCAGGCGGCGGGGCCGCACGCGATCCACATCGATGCCGAGAGCTTGTCGCTGCCGCTCATCCTCTCAGGCGTCTACTTCCTGCGGATCGAGGCGGGGGACGACGTGGTGTCGCGGCGGATCGTGGTGGTCAGGTGATGGGTGCGGCTGTGAACGTGGCGATGAGAAGATTCGCTGCTTCGATTGGCGTCGGACGCAGTTTAGGAAGTTTCGGCGGCCTTGGGAGATGCGCCGACCTGCTGATTCTTGCGATTTTGTGGAACTTTCTGCCTTCGCGCTCAGCCGGCGCCGCCGAGGAAGTCGGCTGGACCGACCGGTTCCGCCTTCCGGGTCCACAGGGAGGCGTGGAGCAACTACTGGTAGTTGGTGACCGGCTGATCGCTCGCGGCCGCTTCCGCCTCGAGGACCGCGACGCCTCGTTGCTCTCGTGGACGGGCGCTGACTGGGTCGAACTCGAGGGGGCGGAGGAGCTAGTCGCCACATCCGCGTTTGCCGACGGCTCCAAGCTGTTGGTCGGTGGGACGCGGCGAGTGAACGAGAGCGACACTTCCGTAGTGGAATGGTGGGATGGTGTCGATTGGCACCAATGGACGCCGCCCGATGAAGCGAGGGACTGCAAGCCCCTGGCGCTGATTCACGGGGCGTTCTACATAGCGTGCCGGTGGTCGGACGCGTCGATCCAGAGCAGCAGCCTGCTGAGAGCTGAGGATGGTGGCCTGACGCGCTATCGCCTTCCCGAGGAGACAGCCCTCTACGCGGGGTTGGAGCTGGACGGGCAGTTCCTTGGAGTCTTACAAAACCTGCACTCGAGCCAGGATGGCTGGGCGACCCGTCTCGTGCGACCCTCGGGTGACTCGCTGGTCGTCGTCTCGCCCGCGCTCCCGATCTACCCGAGTGATGCCCGTGTCGCCGGGAGCACCGTTGTACTGACGCGGGACGGCAAGTTCAGCTCGCTAGAGATGCATCGATGGGATGGCGCGGAGTGGATGCCGTATCCCACACCTGGCGCGCGGGAAGCCCGCTACCTTCCAGTGTCCGACCGCGACGTTCTTTACGCGCAATTCGAGGACAGCATCGGAGGTTCGTTCGGACTTTGGGCGGACGACGGCGGCAGAGGTGAATGGCGCCGAGTTCCACTCGATCTCCAGCCCTCGTACGGCGCGGTCCGGTCGATCGTGACGTTGAAGAGTGCGCTCGTGCTGGGCGGCAGCTTTCGCTCCGTCGACCATCAAGGAGCGGCCGGAGTCGCGGTGGAAACCCCGGACGGCTGGAGATCGACGGCTCCGGGCCTCGGCCCGGACAACACGGTCTCCGACCTGGTGCCGGGACACGACGGATTCTGGTGTCTGGGCTCGTTCCAGAGCTTGGGCGATCTGTGGTCGCCCGGCGCGGCCTTCTGGAACGGCGGAGCCTGGAGTCACGTCCTCGCCCCACCATTCAATGGCCCGATCGTCGGTAGCGTCATCGAGGACGAACTCTGGGTACTCCGCTCGAACGCATACTGGCGTGCTGAAGGTGACGTGGCGGCCGCGCGACTTCAGGAGGGCGCCTGGGTCGTGCAACCGTCCGATGACCGGATTGCCCGTTGGCAGTTGAGCCGACTGCTGCGGTATGCAGGCAGAGCTATCGCTGTCGGGGAGATCTCGATGACCGACGGAAGCAGACGGCCGCTGGTGGAGTGGAGCATGGGCGCCTGGCGCCCCGTGGAGTCCATCCCGGCGGGCTCGGCAGTCGCGGCCGAAGCGTGGCGCGGGAAGCTGATCGTGGCCGGACGGTTTCGCCCCGACGCGCAACCCTACGGTTCGCTCGGTGACCTGCTGGCCTGGGACGGTTCGACCTCGGAGTTGCTCTCACCCCGACCGGCCATCGCCGGAAGTAGGACCCTCGGGAGCATCCACGATCTGGCCGCGCACGCGGATCTGCTCCTCATTGCTGGAGACTTCGACTACCTCGGGGAGGTCTACACCCCCGGACTCGCGGCCTGGGACGGGGAGCGTATTCGTCCCTACGCACAGCCGAGTCCGATGTCCCCGCGCCCGCGGTCGATACGCCGACTGCTGGTCGACCAAGGGGAGGTGTTTGCCGCCGGCGAGTTCGTGGATGCGGAGAACCGCTCCGTCCAGGGGTCTACCAGTGGCGTGGCGAACGCTGGGCTCCGGTGGGGAGCATCGACGGCATCGTAGAAGACATGGCGGTGGATCACGGGCGCCTGTACGTTGCGGGTTCCTTCGGGGACCTTCTCAGGTGGGATTCTCACTTGCTCGAGTCGCGTGACATCCTATTGGGATCACACCCGGGAGGGGCATCGCGGGCATTGTCGCTGGAGCCCAACCCGGCGGTCGACCACCTACGTGTTCTGTTCAGTGGTTCCCTGCCCCGCGGGGGGCGTTGGTTCATTCACGATGTGAGCGGACGCACGCTCGCGCAGGGTCTTCTGACTCCCTCCCCGCATGGTCCGCGCCTGATCTCGCTTGGTCCCGAGGAACTGGACGCGACGCGCCTGCGGTCCGGGGTCTACTTCGTCGAGCTCCGAGATGGCGCGACACGCCACCGCGAGCGTCTGGTGGTGGTGCGATGAGAAGCGGTCGGGTCTCAGACACCGCCCTGGGCCTCCTCGTGTCACTTGGCGCGGTGTGTAGCTTGTCCTGGGCGCAGCCCGAGGTCGCGGGCGAGTTCTCGTTCGCAGGTCGTACCCCTCCCGGCGCCCCGGTCCCGCTGAACAATCTCTTCGTCGTCGGTGATCTCCTCGTGGTGCAGCCGCAATCCTCCGAGGTGGCCCGTTGGGGGCTGGGCTCCCTCGTGGTCTGGGACGGATCGCGTTGGTCCGGCATCGCCAGCACACCCACCAGCGGCGTTTCCTCAATGGTGAGCGATGGCGAGCGGTTGTACCTGCTCGTCCGGGGCAGCACGGAAGAGGCGCCGCGCATTGACACCTGGGACGGTGACGGCTGGACTCGCGGGGCACTGCCGGTGCCCGAGGATGCGCGACAACTCGCGTACTGCGACGAAGCGCTGGTGGCGATCGGTTGGGTCGTCGACAGTCACCTGGAAGCGGACTCGTGGATTCAGCGCTGGGATGGTGCAGCGTGGACCGACCTGTTCCGTGACGACGATCCGGAGGTGTTCTCCTCCGTCGAGGCCGCCGGGCCGGGACCTGAGATCTTGGTTCGCATTCGCCAGCGCGCGACCGGGGCGGAGTCGTTCGAACGCTGGCGGGATGGAGTCTGGCACCCGGTCCAGGTTCCAGACTCGGTGAGCCTGGACTCGTTCGCATGGTCGTCGGCCGGGTGGATAGGGGTCGGACGCGAGTGGAGTCCCGGCGCTGACCAGGCGACGCTCTACCGTCTCCAGAAAGACTCCTGGAAGCCCTTCGGGCCCTCGTTCCCGGCGCATTCGCTCAACCTCCTCTCGACCGGTGGGGTAGCTCTGCTTGGAACCTTGATCGGGGAGGGGCGGGAGCTGACGAGTGCACTGTGGAGCGTGGAAGGGGACACCCTGCGCTCACTCGGTACCCTGACGGATGCCGGGGGTGACTTCGGGGGGATCGCGGCTGCCGCTTCGTGGCAGGGAGGAATCGTCTGTGGTGGGAGCTTCGTCTCGATCGGCGGGGTGGGCGCGTGGAACGTAGCTTTGCTCCGTGAATCCGGGGCGGAGCGAATTCGCGATGGCGATGCGATCGATGGGCAGATCGAGCAGATCGTGCCGTTTCGTGACGGCATCGCGGTCGCCGGCGATTTCGCATACGCCGGAACTTTGCCTTGTTCCGGCCTCGCGATTCGCGACGCGGCTGGATGGGTCGAGGCCCCCGCCCCACGGCCTGGGCGCTCGTGGGTGATGCAGGAGTACCGCGGCACCCTGTCGATCGCAGCGGGAGATACCGTCTCGTTCTGGACCGGGGCGCGATGGGAAGCACTGGGCGGCGTGGGACACGACAGGACGGTTTCGGCCCTGGGGCTGCACGAAGGAGACCTGATCGCCGCGGGGATGTTCTTGCGTAGCGGCTCCAGCATCACCCGCGGTGTTGCTCGTTGGGATGGTGCACACTGGTCCAGACTTGGAGGGGGTATCCGGGGCCTTCCAAACTGCCTTGAGAGTTGGTCCGGGAATCTCGTGATCGGCGGCGATCTCAGGGAAGCGGAGTTCAACCCTGTTTCCGAACATCGCGCTGTGGGACGGAGCGGGTTGGTACCCGATAGGACCGGGACTGCAACGCGCCGTCCCGCCGTCGAACTTTCACCGCAGCGGCACCGGCGTGGTCGCTCTCGCTCGCTACGGCGACCTGCTCCTCGCGGCAGGAGACTTCGTCCGCGCGGGAAGCGAGGATCTCCCGGGAATTGCTCTCTGGGACGGCTCAGCCTGGCGACGACTGGGCGACGACGACCCGGAGGGCATCCGGCCGCGCGACGTGAGCTCCCTCGCGGTTTCGGGGAATCGCGTCTTCGCCTATGGCACGTTCGAGATTGGGCGCCGATCGGGTCGGTCGGCTCTCTGCGTCCTCGAGGGTGGCCGCTGGAGGGTGGTTTCGACCGATCCGGAAGTGCGGGCGATGCAGGCCTTGGCCGACGGAACAGTGTGGATCTCGGCGAGTCGCCCCGAGGCACTCCTGCCTGGGGCGATGCGCTACGACCTCCTCCGCCTCGCTCCCGAAGACGCCCCGCACCTGATCGATCGCCCTTCGATTCTCTCGATCGACGCCCTCGGCCCGATCCCCGCCCGCGGCTCGCTCGATGTGCGCTACTCCCTGACCCGGAACGCGCCGCTGCGTTATGGGCTCTACAACGTGGGCGGACGGCGGATCGTCGAGATCGATGGGGGAGTGCAGGCGGCGGGGCCGCACGCGATCCACATCGATGCCGAGAGCTTGTCGCTGCCGCTCATCCTCTCAGGCGTCTACTTCCTGCGGATCGAGGCGGGGGACGACGTGGTGTCGCGGCGGATCGTGGTGGTGCGGTGAGCGGTTGCCCCACGCCCCAGCACTTTCTATCATCACGGGCGTAGGGTCATCACCACCAGGGGCCGGCTGGATTGGACCGGGGGGAGCGCGCATGAGCGATCGGAAGAGTGCGGGAGAACCGACCGACGGGCCGCGGTCGGCGGGAGTTGCGGGCCGCGCCGACGATGGGGTCGACGTGACCCTGATCCGCTGGATGCTCACCCTCTCCCCACTCGAGCGTCTGCAGGTGTTGCAACGGACCATTCGCTCGTTGGAGAGATTGCGCAGTGGCCGCACCGGTCGGTGATCTGCTCTCGATGCTTCGGCGACTGGCGGCGGAGCAGGTGGAATTCATCGTCGTGGGCGGGGTTGGGGCAGTCCTGCAGGGGGCGCCGATCGCCACCTTCGACTTGGATGTCGTCCATGCCCGGAATCCGCAGAACGTGGAGCGACTCGCCCATGTACTGACCGCACTGGGCGCGCGGTACCGGGGGCAGGGGGATCGAGTAGTGGCGCCGCTGGCAGCGCACCTGGCAGGCCCGGGGCACCACCTCCTGATCACTACGGAAGGGCCTCTCGATCTCCTGGGTGCGCTGATCGGGGGGCGGGATCATGAGGCGTTGGCGGCGCACACCATCGACTTCGAATTGGAGCCAGGCCTGGTCGTTCGAGTGCTTGCCCTCGAGATGATCATCGCGCTCAAGGAAGAGCTGGGCGGGGAGAAGGATCTAGCGGTCTTACCGGTGCTACGTCGCACCCTTGCCGAACTGCGAAAGCCGCGCACCGACCTCTGAGTTCCTCCGGCTCTCCGTCCCGGAACCTGGCAGTCACCCCGGGTGGCGGCCACCCAGGGGTGGCCGCGCCCCCCAGCGCCGCGGTGATCCTGCCCCTACCGCCCGCTACTCCCCCCGCACCGCCTCGAGCTTGCGCACGTCCTTCACGATCCGTTCGAGTTCGCTCGGAGTGATGCACTGCTGGCCGTCGCTCCAGGCCTTCTGGGGGTCGGAGTGAGTTTCCAGCAGGAGTCCGTCGGCACCGGCGGCGACGGCCGCGAGGGCGAGGGGGCGCACGAGGTGGCGATCGCCGGTGGCGTGCGAGGGATCGAAGAAGACGGGCAGGTTCGACTGCCGCTTCAGAATCGGGATCGCGGCGATGTCGGAGCTGTAGCGCTGGTAGTCCTTGCTCTCGAAGGTGCGGACCCCGCGCAGGCAGAGGATGATCTCCTCGTTGCCGTAGGCGGCAAGGTACTCGGCGGCGAGGAGGAACTCCTCGATGGTGGCCGACTCGCCGCGCTTCAGCAGGACCGGCTTCCCGAGCGGACCGGAGAGGCGGGCGCACTCCTCGAGCAGGCCGTACGATTTCATGTTGCGCGCCCCGATCTGGATGACGTCGGACTGGGCGACGACCTGATCGAGGATCCGTTCGTCCTCGATGCTGCCATCCTCACGCGGGTGCCGGTTGGTGCCGGTGGCCTCGGTGACCACCGGGAGCCCGGTCCGTTGGCGCGCCTCGGCGAGATAGCGGAGGCCTTCACCGCCGAGCCCCTGGAAGGCGTAGGGCGAGGTGCGTGGCTTGTAGGCGCCGCCGCGCAGCGCCTGGGCGCCGGCGGCCTTGACCTCGTCGGCCAGGGTCAGGATCATGTCGCGACCTTCGACCGAGCAGGGACCGGCGACGATCGCCACCGAGCCGTCCCCGAGGGTAAGATCGCCGAGCTTCACGCGGCGGGTGGCGCTGCGGAATTCACGGCTGACCAACTTGTAGGGACGGGTGATGCGATGGACCGATTCGACCGCTTCGAGCTCGAGAAAGAGATCCTCGCCCACCTTGCGGGTGTCGCCGATCACGCCGATCACCAGCCGATCCACCCCCTGGCTGGCGTCCGGCTTGAGGCCGTTGGCCTCGATCCGACGCACCACCTCGGCGATCTCGGCCTCGGTCGCCCCTTTCTTCACACGGATGATCATCGCGAGTCCTTCCTTGAGCGTTCTGGGTCTGGGTCCTTGCGCGGCAGGCTAGCGCCGCATTCCCCGGAGGTAAAGCGCGGATCGACGGGGGCGCGGGAGTGAATTCGCAGATCGTGGAGTGCGAGGGGATGGTGCTGCGCTCGCTGCGCTACGGTGAGACGAGCCGGATCGTCACCCTCTTCACCCGGGCGCATGGAAAGGTGAGCGCGATGGCCAAGGGGGCACGCGAAACCAAGAGCCCCTTCGGCTCGAGCCTGGAGCCGTTCTGTGTCGCGAGCTACGTCTTCTACCACCGGACGGGGCGCGACCTGCAATTCCTGAAGAGCGGCTGGACCGAGCGCGAATACAGCGCGCTCTGGGAGGACGCGGAACGGTTTCTCCACGGCGCGGCGCTGCTCGAGTTCCTCGACCGCATCCTGCTCGAGGAGGAACCGGTACCGGAGATCTACGACCTGGCGCAGCGCGCGCTGGCCGTCCTGACCCGAGCCCCCCGCGAACGACTGCGGGAGCTGTTCCGGGCATTTCAGCTTCGCGCCGCGGCCCACCTGGGGTACGCCCCGATGCTCGATCGCTGCCTGCACTGCGCCCGCGGCCTGCCCGAGGGAGAAGCGGAGATGACCGAGGTGTGGGTCTTCCGCGCCACTGAAGGAGGAGCGCTCTGCCCCAACTGCGCCTCCGGGGGGGAAGGTGGGGTCCGGATCCGTCCGCGGGCGCTGCGGCGCATCCGCACCATGGCACTCGGTCGGGGCGAGGGGTTCGGCGAGGCCGATCTGGTCGGGGACCGGGGGGGCGCTTCGCTGGTCCGGGACTCCGCCGCGCCGTCCCCGCTCTGGATCGCCGCCCTGGAGCGAATCGTGGAGGAGTACCTGCACTTCCACATCGAGCGGTACCACGGCCTCCGCAGCCTCCGCATACGAATGGACGAGATGGGCGCGGCAACGGCTTGACCGCGTGTCAGGCGCTCGCTAGCGTCCCGACGACGACAGCAGAGGGGGAGAATCTCGGATGAACCTTTGGGGTGGATCGGCCGGCCTGGCGGGGGATGTGATGGGGAACCGGCAGGTCGCGCGGAGGATTGAAGCGGCGCACTGGCTCGGCGCCGAGCACTGGCCTGGAGCCGCGCGGTGGCTCGGAGGGGCGCTCGGGGCGCTGGCCCTGCTGGCGAGCACGCTTTCGGGCTGTCAGCGCGAGTCGGGACCGCGTGAGATGTCGTTCCAGGTCGATGCCGGACTGCTCGGTAACCCGGTGGCCGATCCGACGCTCGAGGTCACCTTCCGCGCGCCGCGCGAACTGCTGCCCGCCCCGCCGGAGTTCGTCCAGGCAGCGCAGCGCGAGATGGAGGCAAAGCCCCCCTCCGATCCCTACTCTGATCTGATCCCCGCTCAGATCTACGCTGATCCTTCAGGGGAGATGCGGATCTTCGTCTCGCGGTTCCGTACGCTGCCGGCCACGGTCGCCGGGGGAGGCGGTTCGGGTGGTGGCCTGAGCGAGGCGTGGCGGAAGAGCTATCAGGAGAAGGCGACGGCCAAGGTCCATGCCACCGACCCCACCGCGGCCATCGAGTCCGACTACTACCGCCTGGGCCCGGTGCCGGTCCTGCAGCTGGTGATACGCGGCAAGGGCTACGTGAACTTCCGGCTGGTTTGTGCGGCCGAGCACAGTCCGACGTTCCAGGTCGACTACGTCGTCCCGACCGCGCGCTGGAAGGACATGGCGCGCGCGGTCGAGTCGTCGATCGGATCACTCGCCTTTCATCACCCCGAGGGGGAGCGCCCGCACGACCTCCTCGGGGTGAATCAACGGATCGCTCACCACCCAGCTTCGCGCGATCGTCCCTTTGGCGTCGATCAGGTAGGTGACGCGACGGGCCACCGTCCGGCTCCGACCGTCCCGGTTCAATTCGAACGCTGCGCCGTAGGCGCGCGCCACCGCGGCGGTGGTGTCGGCCAGGAGCGGAAACGCCGCGCCGCAGTGCTCGGCGAAACGGGCGTGACTCTCGACCGGATCGACGCTCACCCCGACCAGGTTTGCCCCGCGGGCCCGGATCAGGGAGTCGACCTCCGCGAAGGCGTGCGCTTCCTTCGTGCATCCCGGGGTGAAGTCGGCAGGGTAGAAGTAGAGCACCAGCGGGGAGGACTTCCAGATCTCGCTGGCTCGCCGGATCGCGCCGGTCTGATCCTTCAAGGCGAAGTCGGGTGCCGGGTCTCCGATCGCGAGGAGTGCCGGCGCGACGGGGGCGTGGGTTGGGCCGGTGCC
This sequence comes from Candidatus Eiseniibacteriota bacterium, assembly GCA_016712505.1. Taxonomy (GTDB): domain Bacteria; phylum Eisenbacteria; class RBG-16-71-46; order CAIMUX01; family CAIMUX01; genus JADJQY01. The sequence continues at coordinate 263,855 of JADJQY010000002.1, forward strand.
CCTTGCTGGGCGGCGGCCGTGCCCCAGAGGCCGGCGGTCCATAGACTCAGGATGAGACCCAGGATCGAAAGGATCGCCGGGCGATGCAGACGTTTCTGCGACATGGGGTTCGGTGCTCCCTTTGCGAGATTGGTTGCAGTCTCCCGCCCGCCGCGGCGCTGCGGGGGAAGCTCCTTCGCGCTGTCCTTCTCCGTGCGCGGCGTGCTAAGCTCCCGACCGGCCCGGACGCCGTGTGCAGCATCGCACAACAACTCGCGGTGAGCGAGTGCTCTTGGCACAGGCTCCGGATCACCAGATCATCCGGACTGGTACGTTCGAGTCTTCTTTAAGCCGATCCTGCGAGGTCGGAAAGGAGTCGTACATGCACCTGCTCCCGCCCGCGAGCGGCCGCCTCCCGGCTGCGCTTCGGCTTCGCGTACGCCGCGATCTCTTCCTGCCGCCACTTCGGCCCGCACCCGCCGGGCGCGACTTCCGTTCTTCGTTCACCGTCCTCTCACGCATGGGGGAATCATGAGCCTCAAGCACAAGGCCAACATCGTCAACGATGAGGAAATGCGGCGCGCGATCGTGCGCATCTCGCACGAGATCGTGGAGCGTAACCGCGGAGTCAAGGATGTCGGCCTGATCGGAATTCGCCGCCGCGGCGTGCCGCTGGCGGAGCGGATCCGCGATCACATCCAGAGCTTCGAGGGGCTGGAGGTGCCGGTCGGCACGCTCGACATCTCCCTCTATCGCGACGACCTCCAGATGCTGGCCGCCCATCCGCTGGTGCGGCCGACCGAGATCCCCTTTGCCATCGACGACCGCATCATCGTGCTGGTCGACGACGTCCTCTACACCGGACGGACGGTGCGCGCCGCTCTCGACGCGGTGATGGACTTCGGTCGTCCGCGGGTGATCCAGCTCGCGGTGCTGGTCGATCGCGGCCACCGCGAACTGCCGATCCGGGCCGACTACGTGGGAAAGAACGTCCCAACCTCGCGGCGGGAGGTGGTCAAGGTCAAGCTCAAGGAGACCGACGAGCACGACGGCGTGGATATCGAGGAGATGGCCGACGAGGATCCGCACGGTCGCGGCGATATCTCGCAGATCGGGGGAGGTGCGGCATGACCTTCCGACGGCAACATCTGCTCGGCCTGGAGGATCTCTCCCGCAATGAGATCCTGCACATCCTCGACACGGCGCGGAGCTTCCGTCAGGTGCTGGAGCGGCCGGTCAAGAAGGTGCCGAGCCTGCGTGGGGTCACCGTCTGTCTCGCCTTCTACGAGGCCTCGACCCGCACGCGCCTCTCCTTCGAGCTGGCGGCGAAGCGGCTCTCGGCCGACACGATGAACTTTTCCTCCAGCGGGTCGTCGGTGCAGAAGGGCGAGACCCTGCTCGACACGATCAAGAACATCCAGGCGATGAAGGTCGACATGGTGGTGATCCGGCACAGCTCGAGCGGCGCCGCCCACTACCTCTCGCGCAACGTCGATGCGCATGTGATCAACGCCGGCGACGGCTTTCACGAGCATCCGACCCAGGGGTTGCTCGACCTCTACACCATGCGCGATCGCTTCGGAAACCTCGACGGGGTGCGGGTGGCGATCGTGGGTGACATCGCGCACAGCCGCGTGGCCCGGTCGAACATCTGGGGGCTGGTCAAACTCGGGGCGGAGGTGACACTCGTCGGTCCCCAGACCCTGATGCCGGCGGAGATCGCGAAGACCGGGGTCAAGCGGGTGACCAACTGCCTGGAGGAGGCGCTCGAAACCTGCCAGGTGGTGAACGTCCTCCGGCTGCAGCTCGAGCGAATGACCAGCGGCTACCTGCCCTCGCTGCGCGAGTACGCGCGGATCTTCGGGGTCGACACTCGCCGGATGGAGAAGGCCGCGGACAAGATCATGGTGATGCACCCCGGACCGATGAACCGCGGGGTCGAGATCGATCCGGCGGTGGCCGACGGGCCGAACTCGGTGATCCTCGACCAGGTGACCAATGGCGTCGCGGTCCGTATGGCGGTGCTGTTCCTCGTCTGGGGCGGGGCTCCGGCGAGTGAAATGGGTTCGGAGATCGCGCTCCATAAATAGCCGGGCGAGCGTGCGACGCGAGCCATCGGGGGACGGGCGAACGATCCAGGTCAGAGCGGCGCAGGGACGAGAGACCCTCGGCGCCCAGGGGAGGAAACGATGAACCAGCATGGAACCAACGGCAGGCATGGCGGCACGTCCGAACTCGACCTCCGCCCGACGATGCTCCTGCGCAACGTCCGGGTGGTCGATCCCGATGGATCGGAGAATGGGAATCGCGATCTCCTCTTGCGCGACGGCGTGATCGAGGCGATCGGAGTCCGGCTGGACGCCGGCGGCGCCCCGAGCATCGATCTGGAGGGGTGCGCGGTCCTGCCCGGTCTGTTCGACATGCATGTCCACCTGCGCGAGCCGGGCGGCGAGGATGCGGAAACGATCGGCAGCGGGGCGCTCGCCGCGGCGCGGGGCGGGTTCACCGGCCTGGCCTGCATGCCGAACAGCAAGGTTCGCATCGACCAGCGGGCGGTGATCGACCTGGTACTCAATCGCGCGCGCGAGGGGTGCGGTACCGCGGTCCACCCGATCGCCGGAGTGACGGTCAACCTCGACGGACAGCAGCTCACCGAGATGATGGAGCTCAAGGAGGCGGGGGCGGTCGCAGTCTCCGACGACGGGTTCCCGGTCGACTCGAGCGAGGTGATGCGGCGCGGCATGGAGTACGCCCGGATGTGCGGCCTCCCGGTGCTCGGACATTGCGAGGACCGGGCGCTCAAGGGGAAGGGAGTGATGCACGAGGGGTACTGGTCGACGGTGCTCGGACTGCGCGGAATTCCCGCCGCCTGTGAGGAGATCGGGATCGCGCGCGACCTGGCCCTGGCTGCCCTGACCGGAGTTCGGTTCCATGTCTGCCATGTCAGTACGCGTCGCGGGGTGGACCTGGTACGCCAGGCGAAGCAGCGCGGTCTGGCCGTCACCGCGGAGACCGCGCCGCACTACCTGACACTGACCGACGAGTGTCTACGGACCTACGACAGTTCGTTCAAGATGAACCCCCCGCTCCGGACCTGGGAAGACGTGCAAGCGCTGCGGGCGGCGGTCCTCGACGGGACGATCGACGCCATCGCCACCGACCACGCCCCCCACACCCCGCTGGCCAAGGATGGAGAACTCGATCTGGCCCCGTTCGGGGTCATCGGGCTCGAGACCTCGCTCGGGGTATCACTCAAGGCGCTGGTGCACGAAGAGGGGATGTCGCTCGAGGATCTGGTCCGCCGGATGGCGGTCGCCCCGCGGCGGATTCTCGGCCTGCCCGGGGGATCGCTCCGGATCGGGGAACCGGCCGACCTTTGCGTCGTAAGCCTGGATGAGGAATGGACGGTCGATCCCTCCCACTTCGCCTCGCTTTCCCGCAACTGCCCGTTCGCGGGATGGAAACTCCGGGGTAAGGTACTTCTGACCGTGGCCAACGGACGGACCACGCACGCGACGGGGGAACTCGCGTCCTCGGCCGATTCGGATCGGGCGGGTCGCGGATCATTGCAGGGAGACGTCAACATGGTGTCGAGGTCGTAGGTTTGAGCGGGTCGGAGTATCCGCGACAGGCCAGCCTGGTCGGGTGCGCGGTGGCATTGCTCCTGCTCGGTGCGACCGGCTGCGCTTACTTCAATACGTTCTACTTCGCCAAGAAGTACTACGCCGAAGCCGAGCGCAGCCGGAAGAAGACCGAGTCGGACAAACTCCCACCGGACGCGGAGAAGCGGTACGACGACACGATCAAACAGTGCCGAAAGGTGGTCAATGATCATCCCGGCAGCCGCTGGGCGGATGATGCGGTCTTTCTCATGGGGGCCTCGTTCTACGGCAAGCGGGACTACGACAAGGCGCTCGACACCTTCGACGATCTGCTCCGCGGATTCGGAACGATCCAAGTTCGCCGCCTCCGCGCACTACATGAAAGGGCTCTGCTACTTCGAACGACGCGAGTACGCCGAGATGCAACGCTCCTTCGACGAGGCGCTGCGGATCGAGCCGCGCTTCGAGCGGAAGGACGATATCCTCTTCACCTCGGCCATGGCCGCGGAGCGGGAGCGCAACCGGCCCGAGGCTGTCCGTCGCTATCGCGAGCTGGTGCAGGCCTACCGGGGCAGCGAGCGCGGGGACGAGGGGCTGCTGCACATCGGCGATCTCTACTTCGAGGCCACCCGCTACGACAGCGCCGGGCTCGCTTACGAGGAACTCGGGCGGATGACCCGCAACGACACCTTCTTCCGCGAGTCGCAGATCAAACTCGCCGAAACCTGGGTGCGTCGCCAAAACTCCGAGACGGCAATCGAGCTGCTGAAACCGCTCCTGCCCAAGGACGAGAAGCAGAACCGGACGGCCGACGACTTTCCCGCGCGGGTGCGGCTGCTCTGGGCGCGAGCGGACAACGACATCGGTCGGCACGAGGAGGCGCTCGCGCGGCTGCGCGGCGCGGTGGAGCTCTACCCGGCGTCGAACTTCGCCACCGAGGCACAGTTCCAGGTCGGCTATACCTACGAGGTCTACCTCGATTCGCTCGAGTCGGCGCGTAAGGCGTACGACCAGGCGGCCAAGATGTCGGCCAAGAGCGTCTTCCGGGAGCAGGCGCAGATCCGGCTGAACAACCTCAACGCGCTCCAGGACCTGAGGTCGCGGATCAGCGAAACGGGCAACACCGACCGTGAGCAGCAGGCAACCGCGGCCCTCAAGATCGCCGAGCTGTTCCTCTTCGCCCAGGATGAGAACGACGAGGCGCTGGCCAAGTATCGCGAAGTGGTACGCGACTACGGTGACACCAAGGCGGCCCCCCGGGCGGCCTACGGCGCGGCCTGGATGCGGCTCAAACGGTACGAGGGAGCACGGGATAGCGCGCTGAGTGAATTCGCCGGGGTGATCCGCACCTATCCCGCGAGCCAGCAAGCCCGATCCGCGCTGGAAATCCTGGCGGCCGAGGGGGCCGACACCGTCGGGCTTGGCGGCTTGCTGGAGGAAGTCCGTCCCGACACGCTGGCCGCCCTGCCCAGCCTGCCCGAGCCCCCGGACACCAGTCGCGCCGGGGTGTCTGCCTCGCCGCTCGAAGGCGATTCGCTCGCCACCGGCGACGAAGAACTGGACGACATCCGGCGCCGTGGGGCACGCAGTCGCGATCCGCGCGCGACACAGCTTTCGCCGATCCTCGACCCGGCCAAGCACGACTCGATCGCCGCAGCGCGCGCCGCCCAGCGCCGCGGGGCGCGTCCGCCAGGGCCAGGGACCGTTGCTCCGGACAGTCTGGTCAATCCGGACAGGGTGGTTACTCCAGGGGAGGTGCCGCCCGACTCTTCGAAGGTCCCGGGGGGGGAGCCGTGAGTTCGACCGATCGCTGTCTGCCGAAGACTCCGAGCATTGCGCGGATCGTCTCCAACCAGCATCTGAGCGGCGGGATCTACCGCGCGCTCCTCCGCATGGCCGACGATTGGGGCCCCTCGCTGCCGGGGCAGTTCGTGCAGGTAGAGTGCCCGCCGCGCGAGGCCTTTGCCATGTGGCGCCCGTTCAGCATCTCGCGTTTCCGGGCCGAGCGCCACGAACTCGAGCTGGTCTACGGCGTGGTTGGACTTCGCACCCTACGCCTGTCCGAACTGACCGCAGGCGAGGAACTCTGCCTCATCGGTCCGCTCGGTCGCGGTTTCGAGGCGGTCAGCGGGAGACGACCGATCTTGATCGGCGGCGGACGCGGCATCGCGCCGATGATCGGTCTGGCCGAGCGCTGGCGAGAGAGCCTGCCCGACGGCCGGATCCTGTACGGCGCCCGCAGTCGCGATCTCCTGATCCCGATCGATGACCCGCCCTACGCGGTCTGGCTGGCCACTGAAGACGGGAGTGCGGGGTTCAAGGGCAATGTGATCGAACTCCTCGAGGCGGCGATCGCCCGCCGGGAGATCGATCCGGCCACGATCGCGCTCTACGCCTGCGGGCCGAATCGAATGCTGGCCGCGCTCTCCGTCTGGGCCGAGTCGCGCGGAGTGCCTTGCCTGGTGTCGCTCGAGACCCACTTCGGCTGCGGCGTCGGGATCTGCGCCGGCTGCGCGGTGCCGGTGCGCCCGCGCGACGGGGAGGATGCCTTTGCCCGCTACCGCTTCGCCTGCGTCGAAGGTCCGGTGATGGACGGGACGCGGGTCGAGTGGGAAGGAGTGGCGGAATGAGCGCCGAGCGTCCCCCGGAGGAACGGGTGATCGACCTCGGAGTCGAGCTCGGCCCGGTCCGCCTGCCCAATCCGGTGCTGGTCGCGTCCGGCACCTTCGGCTACGGCAACGAGGCGGTCGACCTGACCCGCGTCCGTGCGTTGGGCGGGATCGTGACCAAGACGGTGACCCTCGAGCCGCGCTCCGGCAACGCCGCACCGCGCCTGCACGAGACTCCCTCGGGGATGATCAACTCGATCGGGCTGCAAAACGTCGGCATCGAGCGGTTCATCGCGGTCAAGCTGCCCGAACTGCTCGCCCTCGGCGTGCCGATCATCGTCTCGATCGGCGGCCGCCGGGTGGAGGAGTTCCAGGAGGTAGCGCGGCGACTCGAGGAGACCAGCGGCATCGCCGCGCTGGAGATCAACGTCTCCTGCCCCAACGTGAAGGAGGGGGGACTCGAGTTCTGTCAGAATCCCGCCTCGGCCGCCGCAGTGATCGAGGGGGTCCGTCAGGTCACGCGCCTCGCGCTGTGGGCCAAGCTGAGCCCGAACACCTCCTCGATCGGAACCTTGGCCCGGGCCTGCGAGGAGGCCGGGGCGGATGGCCTGACCGCGGTCAACACCTTCGTGGCCCTCGCGGTCGACATCCACAGCCGCGCTCCGATCATACCCAGCGGCACGGGCGGGCTCTCCGGGCCCGCGATCCGCCCGATCGCCCTGGCCAAGGCACGTGAGGTGGTACGCCACACGAAGTTGCCGGTCATCGGCGTGGGCGGAATCGCCTCGGCCGCCGACGCGCTGGAATTCCTGATCATCGGGGCGCGTGCGGTGCAGGTAGGCACGGCGAGCTTCCCCCGCCCCTGGCTGGCCGCCGAGGTGGTGGACGGGATCGGACGCTTCCTCCGCGAGGAGGGGGAGACCACCCTTGCCGAACTGATCGGTTCCTATCGCGACCCGCGCGCCTAGTGGCGCGGCGCGGGTTTCCTGACCCCCGAAGAGAAGGGAGACGCGTTGAATCTCGTATCTCAGACCCCCTCCGGAACGACCCCTCCCATGGCCCCCGCCGGACCTGAGCGTCCGCGCGAGGCGCGCGAGCGACTGATCGTCGCCCTCGACTACCCGTCGGGGGGCGAGGCGCTCGCGCTCGTCGATCGCTTGGGAGAGGAGGTGATCTGGTACAAGGTCGGGATGGAGCTGTTCTACGCCGAAGGCGCGCCGCTGGTGCACGCACTCACGGCGCGGGGCAAACGTCTCTTCCTCGATCTGAAGCTCCACGACATCCCCAACACCATGAGTTCCGCCCTGCGCAGCTTGTCACGGCTCAAGGTCGGGCTCACCACGGTGCACGTGCCGGCCGGTCGCGAAGCGTTGCTCGCGGTTGCCGCCGTGGCGCGCAGTCTCCCTCCGGGCGAGGCCCCGGGGCTCCTCGGGGTCACACGCCTCACCAGTCTGCCCGCACCGGATCCGGAGCGTCCGTGGGACGATGTGGTGAGCCTGGCCGGCCTGGCGGCGGCGTGCGGGCTGTACGGCTGGATCGCTCCGGCCCCGGCTGCACGGCCGCTTCGTGCCGCCCATGGGGCAGGCCCCGCCTTGATCTGTCCCGGGATCCGGCTTCCGGAGAACGACCGCGCCGATCAGGTGGCCGTCGGAACCCCGGAAGACGCCCGCGAGGGAGGGGCGGACTGGATCGTGGTCGGTCGCCCGATCACTCAGGCGGTCGATCCGACCGCGGCGGCCCGGGACGTGATCCGCAGACTGGCCTGACCTCGGGCCCTGGCCCCGCGAAGATGAAAGATGAACGCCGCGGCGGCCCAATGGTAGGTTTGCCGTCGGTTTGTCGCCGGGGAGGGCTCGCGGGAGCCCCGTTTCCCCGTGAACGAGAACAGAGCCCGATCGGGCGGCGCGGTCGCGCACGCCCCGGGTGAACGAAAGGCTTAGCGGAATGCAAAAGATCGCGGTCATCGGGACCGGCTATGTCGGCCTCGTCACTGGCGCATGCCTGGCGGATTTCGGCAATCGGGTCATCTGCGTCGATCAGGTGGAGTCGAAGATCGCTGCCTTGAACGCGGGCAAGCTCCCGTTCTACGAGTTTTCCCTGGGCGAGATCGTCGAGCGGAACGTGCGCGAAGGGCGCCTCCTCTTCAGCTCCGATCTGGCGGAAGCGATCCGGAGCAGCAAGGTGATCTTCACCGCGGTCGGCACGCCGCCCGGGAAGGACGGCCAGGCCGACCTGTCGCAGGTCTGGACCGTCGCCCGCACCATCGCTCAGCACCTGAACGGCTACAAGGTGGTGGTGCAGAAGAGCACGGTCCCGGTCGGCACCGGGCAGCAGGTGCGTCGCATCATCATGGAGAGCCTGAAGAAGCGGATTCCCTTTGATGTCGCGAGCAATCCGGAGTTCCTGCGCGAGGGGAGCGCGGTCGAGGACTTCATGCGCCCCAACCGCGTGGTGATCGGCACCTGGAGCAAGCAGGCCGAGCAGACCCTGTCGGAGATCTACCGCCCGCTCTATCTCAACGAAACGCCGATGGTGAAGACCACGGTGGAGACCGCGGAGCTGATCAAGTACGCCTCGAACGCCTTCCTCGCGACCAAGATCTCCTTCATCAACGAGATGGCGAATCTCTGCGAGGTGGTGGGGGCCGACGTCAAGACGGTGTCGCGCGCGATGGGGCTCGATAACCGCATCGGCTCGAAGTTCCTCCACGCCGGTCCGGGCTACGGCGGGTCGTGCTTTCCCAAGGACACCCTCGCCCTGGCCAGCTTCAGCCGCGAGTTCGGCACGCCAAGCCGCATCGTCGAGGCCACGATCGAGGTGAACGAGCAGCAACGGGTGCGGATGCTGGAGAAGCTTCAGACCTTGCTCAAGAACTTCAAGGGGAAGGAGATCGCGGTCCTCGGGCTCTCCTTCAAGCCGCAGACCGACGACGTGCGCGATTCGGTCGCGCTCGATCTGATCCGGATGCTGCAGAAGCGTGGGGCCAAGGTGCGGGCCTTCGATCCCGTCGCGATGGAGAAGGCCGCCGAGGAGCTGAAGCAGGTGAAGTTCTGCGACGACTCCTACATCGCGGCCAAGGGGGCCGACGCCCTGGTCATCGCGACCGAGTGGAACGAGTTCCGCATGCTCGACCTGAACAAGATCAAACGCAGCATGCGCACCCCGGTGGTGCTCGACTGCCGCAACATCTACGACCCGGCGAAGCTGGAGTCGATGGGGTTCAAGTACTCCGGGGTCGGGCGTGGTCGGCACCAGGAGGACGCGAAGGGGAAGAGCCGGGCGCGGAAGCCGGCGACCCGGACCAGCGCCAAGTCCGCGCCGGCCCCGAAGCGGGCGGCGCGCGCGCCCAAGCAGGCGGCACGCGGGCCCAAGAAGGCCGCGCGACGCGCAGCGAGCCCCAACCCAACCCGCCGCAACTTCGGCCGACAGGAGGGTGGACGTTGATCGATGGCGTGGTGGTGAAGCCGCTCAAGGTGATCCCCGACGAGCGCGGCTACCTGATGGAGATCTTCCGCGACGACGATCCGTTCTTCCGGAAGTTCGGCCAAGCGTATCTGACCGTCGTCTATCCCGGGGTGGTCAAGGGGTGGCACTACCACAAGGTCCAGGACGATCATTTCTGCGTGGTCAAGGGAATGTCGAAGGTCGTGCTCTACGACCTGCGCGAAGGCTCCCCGACCAAGGGTGAAGTGAACGAGTTCTTCATGGGGGAGAAGAATCCGATCCTGCTGCTCATCCCCCACGGAGTCCTGCACGGGATGAAGGGGGTCGGCGTGGAGCCGGCCCTCCTGCTCAACATTCCGACCGAGCACTACGACTACAAGGACCCCGACGAGTATCGGGTCCATCCGCACGACAACGACATTCCCTACGACTGGGAACGAAAGGACGGATAGGTGAGACCGGTCGAAACGGGCCGCTACCTGGTGACCGGTGGGGCCGGTTTCATCGGGACCAACTTCGTGCACGAGTGCCTGCGCCGCCATCCCCAGGCGCAGGTCACGGTGCTGGACAAGCTCACCTACGCCGGGAATCCGCGGAACCTCGATCCGGTGCGGAACGATCCCCGCTTCCGCTTCGTCCAGGGGGACATCGCCGATGCCGCGATCGTCGAGCCGTTGATCGCCGAGGGGTTCGACTTCGTCATCAACTTCGCCGCCGAGACCCACGTCGACCGTTCGATCGGCGACCCCGCCTCCTTCGTCAAGACCGACGTCTTCGGCGTCTATACCCTGCTCGAAGCGGTGCGCAAGCACCCCGTCTCGCTCTTCGTCCAGATCTCGACCGACGAGGTCTACGGTGAGATCCTCGACGGGGCGGCGACCGAGCAGTCGCCGCTCCTGCCCCGGAATCCCTACTCCGCTTCGAAGGCGGGCGGGGATCGTCTGGCCTACTCCTACTGGGCCACCTACGACATCCCGGTGGCGATCACGCGGTGTTCGAACAACTACGGACCGTACCAGTATCCGGAAAAGCTGGTCCCGCTCTTTGTCACCAATGCCCTGCAGGGGGAGAAACTGCCGGTCTACGGATCGGGGAAGAACACGCGGGATTGGATCCACGCCCTCGACCACGTCAATGCCATCTTCCACATCCTGGCCGCGGACGGCGTCGAGGGGGAGGTCTGGAACATCGGGGCGGAGAACGAGCGGAGCGTGCTCGAGATCGGCGGGGAGCTGCTCCGGCTGCTGGGCAAGACGGATGCGCTCCTGGCCTCGGTGGTCGACCGTCCGGGCCACGATCGGCGGTACGCCGTCGACTCGTCGAAGCTGCGGGCCAAGACCGGCTGGAAGTGCGAGGTTCCGTTCGAGCAGGGACTCGCCGAGACGGTTCGCTGGTACGAGGAGAATGCCGACTGGTGGCGCCCGCTCAAGAGCGGGGAGTTCCTCGACTACTACAAGCGCAACTACAAGTTCCTTTGACCGGGCGCTCCAGGCATGAGCCCGGGGGACGCGCCGAAGACGGCCCAGGGGGCGCCGCCATCGGAGGAGCCGACCCCCAAGTCAAGGCGGGCCCAGAAGCCCCGGGATTCCCGGATCCGAGATCGGCGTTGACGGAGCGAAGCCTGGACATTAGCGTTCCCTCGGGGGTAGAAGATGCCTCCAGGACCCGTGCCCCGTCTCCACCGCGGACGCGTCTTTCCAGTCCAGAAAGAGGAGAAGCGAAGCTGAAAGCGGATCCAACGGGGAAGCCCGTCCTCGTCACCGGCGGGGCAGGTTTCATTGGCTCCCATTTGGTGGAGGCGCTGGTCGCCCGCGGTCACGAGGTCCGAGTCCTCGACGACCTCTCGACCGGCCGCAGGGAGAATCTCGCATCCGTCCTGGCCTCTGGACGGGTCGAACTGATCGTCGCACAAGTCCAGGATCAAGAACGACTGCGCGCCGCGATCGAAGGCTGCCGCACGATCTACCACCTCGCCGCCTCGGTCGGCGTGGGTGCCGTGACCCAGCACCCTCTCGAGTGTCTGAAGAACAACGCCGACGGCTTCCAGTCGCTCTTCCACGCCATCGAGGCGGTGGGATCGCAGGGCGGCAGATCGGCCTCAGGCGGACCGGCTGCAGGCGGATCTGGAGCCTTCGACCGCGTCGTGGTCTTTTCCAGCAGCGAGGTCTACGGCAAGTCGACCGCACCTGCCCTGCGGGAGGACGACGACCTCCACCTCGGCCCGACCCACGTGCCGCGCTGGTCGTACGCCGCGGCCAAGGCGTTCGGGGAGTTCCTCGCCCTGACCACCCACCGCGAGCAGGGGCTGCCGGTCACGATCATCCGCTGCTTCAATACCGTCGGCCCGCGCCAGCTTCCGACCTACGGCATGGTCCTCCCGCGTTTCGTGGCCCAGGCTCGTCGCGGCGAGCCCCTGACCGTCTACGGCGACGGCGCGCAGACCCGCTGCTTCTCCTTCGTGGAGGACGTGGTGAACGGTGTGCTCGACCTTGCCGCCCATCCAGGCGCTGACGGGCAGGTGTTCAACATCGGATCCGACGAGGAGACCTCGGTTCTCTCCCTGGCCGAGCGGGTCATCGCGTTGACCGGGAGCAGCTCCGACATCCGCTTCATTCCGTACAGCGATGTCTACGGAGGAGACGTGGCCGACATCCAACGTCGCGTGCCCGACCTCTCGCGCATCCGCGGCTTGATCGGGTATGCGCCGCGCACCCGCCTCGACGGGATCCTGCGCGCCACGCTCGAAACCCAGATCGCGGCCGATCTCCCGGTGGGGCGCTAGCGCGGCCCGTTGCGGCTCGCTGCGCGGACCGATCCGGTGCGATGAATCCCTATCTCCCCGGGGCGGTCGGCTTTGTCGTCGCCGCCCTGGTCTCCGCAGTTTCCGTCCGCTTCTGGCGCGGCCGCCTGAGCGGCGACGGCTGGGTCGACCGACCCCGTCCCGATCGCCACAGCCTGCGCGCCGTTCCGCGGATCGGCGGGCCTGCCTGGCTCTCCGGCATGGTCGTCGGCCTACTGATCCTCTCGCTGCTCGAGGCGCGCGGCTTCGGCTACGCCCAGGCCCATGTCGCTAGTGCGTCGCTCCTCGCCGTGGCCATGCTCCTGGCCTTCACTCTCGGCCGCTGGGAGGAGAGAGGAGAGTTCCGCGCCGGCTTCAAGTGGCGTTTGCAACTCCTGCTCCTCCTGCTCACGGTGCTCGGATTGATGCTCGCGCAAGGAAGCCAGGCTGATCCCATCAACGTGCCCAAGCTCCGTCTCCTGGTCGCCCTCGGCGTGGCCACCCTGCTCCAGCTCGCGCTCAACATCGCCGACAACCTCGATGGTGCCCTTGGCGCTGCCTCGCTCTTCGGGCTGCTCGGGCTGGCGCTGGCCGGGCACGGGTTCATTCCTGCCGCCGACGCCGCCTGGGCGGGTGCAGGTGCGACGCTCGGCTTTCTCTGCTGGAACCTTCCCCCCGCGCGGATCTTTCTCGGAAACGGCGGAAGCGAGATGCTCTCCCTCCTCGCCGCCGCGTTGCTCGCGGTGGCCTGGGCGCGCCCCACCGCCGAGCCGCGCTGGACGCTGCTCCTCCCCTTCGCCTGGCCGCTGTTCGATTTCGTCTTCGTGGTGCTCCGCCGCCTCCGGGAAGGCCGGAAGCCCTGGCAGGGGGGCCGGGACCACACCACCCATCTACTCGCGCGCCGGTTCGGATCCGATCGACCGGTGACCGCACTGTTGTTGCTCGTGGCGGCGATCGGGCTCGCGGTCGCGTTTCTCTCGATCTAGCCTGGTTTCCCCCGTTCGGCCCGCCTCGACGAGCGACATGGAGTGCCGCCCTTTGGCGTCACGTTGCCACGAAAGCCGCGGATGGAACCGTCGAACTCCCGAAGAGAGACGAAGCGGCGGGCGATCGTCCCCGAGCGGACGAACTTTCCAATCGTCTGTACGACGCCCTGGGTGAGGAGGGCGTGGAGGCAAGCTCCCAACGCAGGGCGCGGCTCGTAGAGGACGGCGTGAGTTTCGATGCGGCAGTCCAGAAGGGTAAGCAGCTCTTCGCCACCTACCGCGGGCGACAGAAGTTAGCCCAGGCGCGGGAGAAAGCCGACCGGATCCGGACCGCCGCCGAGGCGATCCTGCGTGGCGCCCACGGGTCGTTCGAGGCGACGCGGGAAGCCGTGGCCCAGATGCTCACGGGCGAGGCGAGCGGCACTCACTTCCAGACGGTGCACCGAAAGCTCCAGTCCGTTGAACCGGCGGACTTCGAGAGCGTTCAGGACCATGCGGCCCTCGCGGAGTACCTGGCGACCCCCGCGGAGGAAGCGGACGGAGAGTGAGTCTGGAGCATCCGAGGGCTCGCGGAAGGGCGCGCCAGCGCATCGCGGAGTTCGGCATTCAAAGCCCGGAGGAGATCGACCTCGAGGCCCTCGCCGCCGCGCGCAACGTTCTCGTTCGAGAAGCCGCCCTGGCGGGGGCACAGGCCCGATTGGTGCGGAGGAAGAGGGGAGGGGTGATCCGGGTCCACGCTGGCCTCGGTTCGCTGGGCCAGAAGCGGTTCTGCGTGGCACACGAACTCGGTCACCTCCTGCTGCACGAAGGGGTGGATCAGTTGGCGTTCTGCTCCTCGACCGACATGCTCCCGGGTTACCGTGCGCGGCCTGAGGAGCCGGAGGCGAACGCCTTCGCCGCAGACCTCCTGATGCCAGAGCGGATGTTCCTCGACGCCTGCCGAGGCGAACGGCCGACCTTCGGCCTCTTGGCCGGCGTCGCGGAGTCGTTTCGGGTGACGCTCTCGGCGATGGCCTTTCGGTACGTGGAACTCGGCGTTCGGGTCTGTGCTGTGGCTCACTCTGAAGAGGGCCACATCCGTTGGTCGAAGGCGGCGGGGGATTTCCGGATTCGGCTTCGTGAGTGGGGAAGCCGGCTCGATGGTCGGACCCGTGCTTCCGACTTCTTTGGAGGCAGAACCCGGAGAACGAACGAGGAGGACGTGCCGGCGGAGGCCTGGCTGGATGACCACCGCGTGGAGGCGCGCTGGACGATCCGTGGAATCATGATCCCGATGCCGACCTACGACAGCACCCTGAGCCTCCTTTGGGTCGTGGATGGGTCGGAGCTGGATGCATGTGGGGCATGACACGGACCGGTGTCGCGGGTGGGTGCGGCGGCGCGGCACGTCCTCTGAGCTGCTGGGCAATTGAAGTGGGTACTCTTTTTCTTGGGAGATTCACTTGACAACCGAACCGCGCGGGAGGAGCGTATTGCACGCGACCCCAAGCGTCGTCGCGGCCACACCGGGTACCCGCCCGATGCCTTCGTGAACGTGGGCGCGCCGCGGCGCTGACGCCGCGCACCGAAGAGCGGAGGCATGGCACCATGCCAGGCAAGTTCGAGCTCAAGAGGAGTTCCTCTGGCCAATTCATGTTCAACATCAAAGCAACCAATGGTGCCTCTTCCGGCTCCCGTGTGGGTGGATTTGCTGACTGATCTGAAGGGGTGATACGGTCCCGATCGGGCAAGCACCCGAGGGAGGGACCGAAGATGGACGACAAGACTCTGTACGCCACGTTGTTGGGCCTGACTGAGCCGTGGGGAGTCGAGAAGGTGGAGCTGAAGCTGGCTGCCGGAGAGGTCCACATCTACGTTGCCCTTCCCCCGAAGGAGCTCTGGGTTTGTCCGGAGTGTCTGGAACGAGCTCCGATCCATGACCATCGGGAGCGCACCTGGCGCCACCTCGACACCTTTCAGTATCGGACGATTCTTCACGCCCGAGTGCCCCGCCTGAGCTGCCCCAACCACGGGGTGAAGCAGATCCGCGTGCCCTGGGCCGAGGACGGCTCGAGATTCACCTCGCTCTTCGAGGCTTTGGCCATCGACTGGATGAAGCAAGCTTCCATCTCCGCCGTGGCCACGCGCCTGCATCTGACCTGGGATGAGGCCGCTGGCATCCAGGACCGTGCGGTCCGTCGAGGCTTGGCCCGACGCAAGGCAGAACCGGTGCGCTACATCGGTATCGATGAAACGTCTTTCCAGCGCGGGCACAAGTACGTCACCGTTGTCTCCGACCTCGCGAAGCCACGAGCGCTCTACGTGGCCGACGATCGAAGGCGGGAGAGCCTGGACGGCTTCTGGGAGAGCATGACTCCCGAGCAACTGCGCGCCATCGAGGGCGTTGCGATGGACATGTGGGAACCGTTCGTCGGTGCGGTCCGAGAGAGCATTCCGCGAGGCGCTGAAAAGATCGTCTTCGACAAGTTCCACATCGCCAAACACCTGAACGACGGCGTCGACCAGGTGCGCCGCCGAGAGCACCGCGCCCTCCTTGCGCAAGGCAACGGCTGGCTCAAGGGCACGAAGTACGACTGGCTCCGCAACCCAGCCCGGTTCAGCCTGTCGGAATGGCGAAAGTTCCTTCCCAGGGCTCGCCGCGGCCGCCTGAAGACGGGGCGTGCCTGGAGCCTCAAAGAGGAATTCATGCGGTTCTGGGACTACCGGTACCGTGGCGCCGCCGACCGCCACTTCAAGAGCTGGTATGCCTGGGCCGTCCGCAGCCGACTCGAGCCCATGAAGAAGGTCGCCAACATGATCAAGCGGTACTACGACAACATCGCGACCTACTTCACACTTCCGATCACCAATGCTGCCGCCGAGGGCTTGAATGCAGCCATCCAGCGGGTCAAAGGCATGGCGCGTGGCTTCCGTAACCCCGAGCGCTTCCGGATGGCTATCTACTTCCACTGCGGTGCCCTCGACCTGTACCCACGCTCATGCATGTTCACCCAATGAACTTAGCCACACGAAACCCGGAAGACCCCGGATATGTTGCCCTCGCCTCAGCCGCTATCTGTGTTTCTGATGCGGATTTGGTTCACCTCGCCCAGCCACCGGGGATGGCTCTACAGCGAATCACTCCAGAGGGGTCACCTGCCGGCAGCGATGCAAGGTCAAACGGGACAGGCCGCCCGAACAACACGCACCCAGCCTCACGGCGCATACCTGCCCGGCCAACCGCGCCATTCACCCAGCCACACGACGTTTCACGCGAGTCAGCGAAAGGGAGAGTGTGGGATGTGACGCCTGCAAATCCGGTGGCGATTTGACGCCCCAGCCGCTTGTGCAGATATCTACTTCTCGCCCGGGTGGGCGCGTTTTCGTGCCGTCACGGTACAACATCATCATATCCGGAACTGCTTCGACCCCGACTTTGATTCTCAACACCTACACAAGTGCTCTGATCGCGCTGGACGATGAAACAGACGAAGAAACAGTGCGGAGTATTCTAGCCCGCCCGCTCACGCGGGAGACGGACACTCCGGCCAGTGCAAAGACGATTGCGACGCTATCTCGCAATGGCTTTCTCGTCGAGTCGGAGAGAGACGAGCGCGCGGAGATCAACCTGCGCGGGGAGCTCGGCAGGTATCGCTCTCGTCAAGTGATGCTGACGATCCTACCCACACTGCGGTGCAATTTTTCCTGCGACTACTGCTTCGAAGCCCATCCTGATGAGAACATGACTCCGGAGGTGGAAGACGGCATAGTCCGGTATGTCCAGAGCGTGCGCCGCGATTACGATTCTCTTTTCGTAACTTGGTTCGGTGGCGAGCCGCTCTTGCGCTTGAGCGTGATTCGGTCACTCGCGCCCAAGTTGCAAGCGGTGTTTTCGCACTACAGTTCGACAATTATCACGAATGGGTTCCTCATGCGCCGCCAAGCCTCACGGCACCTGCTAGACGCAGGCGTGTCCTCGGCCCAGATCACCATGGATGGGCCTGAATTGTTCCACGAGGCCAGGCGACCGCACGTTGATGGAGTGCCGACCTACGCTCGCATTCTCGAAAACATCCACGATGCGTGCGAATTGGACCTGGCCGTATCGGTGCGTGTAAACATGGATCGGAAGATGGCGAAAGCACCTGAATCCATGGCTAGGCTCATCGCGGATGTTTATGACGCCAGCGGGGGCAGGGCAGTACCATACTTCTCTCCCGTATTCGGATACGAGAACGCACCCGACTTTTCTACGGGAAACAGGACTAAATCGCTTTGCATGATTCCGCAACACCACCTCGGCAGCCCAGCGGTTCGCGCTGCGTGTTCAACCGCCTGCTGAGGTACTGGAAGATCGCTTCGAGCAGGTCGATCATCGTCTTCTTGTCGTGGTTGCGGGTGACGTTGTCGTGCACGTCTTTCCAGAGCCGCTCGATCCGGTTCTCCTGGGGACAGTAAGGAGGCAGGAAGTGCAACTCGATCCGCCCGCCGAGCTCCCGCAGCGCCTTCTCGACCCAGCGGCTCTTGTGGATCACGTAGTTGTCGAGGATGAGGTGGATTGTCCTGGTTCGGTGATAGATCGAGGCCAGAAGATGAAGCAGACGGACGAAGAGCCAGCTCGCTTTCCGGTCGCCTTCGACGTAGATCAGTCGACCCTGGGCATGGTCATATGCGCCAGCCAGGTAGCGCTTCTCGTTCCGACCCGGAGTCTCGACGTAACGCTGCTGCCCCCGCAGCGTCCAGTCCGGTCCGATCCGCGGGTTCTTATGGATGTCGATCTCGTCGACGAAGAGCACGACCTCGCGGCGGGCACGGTGGGCGGCCAAGGCGCGCAGCTCGGCGATCCGATCCTCGCGCCGACGGCGGCTCCAGGGGCATCGGACGAACGGTCGCGCCCGCTTGAGCACCACACCGAGAGAGCGCATCACCTTGCTCAGGTGCCCAAGCGAGAGCCGAACGTTCAGTTCTTTCGCAATCACCTGAGCCAAGACCTCGAGCGACCAAGTGGATCGTTGAAAGCCATGATCAGCCGGTCGGCCGACCACGATCTGGAGGATTCCGCCGCGAACGTCTTCGTCGACCTTGAGCGACCCGTTCTCCGTCCGCCGATCCAGCAGGCCCTGCTCCCCTTCGGCGCGGAAGCGAAGGGCGACTCTCCAAGCGGTCGATGGGGCGCAACCCAGGGCCATCGCGGCGGCGTGTGCGCTCAACCCTTCCGCCATCTTCAAAACCAAGCGGCAGCGGATCCGAAAATCGGCATTGCGGGTCTTCTGACTGGCTCGGATAATGCGGCGTCGGATCGGACGGGAAAGACGTCCGAGATCGAACATCGTGAGACCTCCTTGTCGTCGGTTGGGACCAACAACAGACTGGCAGGTGAGGTCTTACGGCTTCTAGGCTTGATCTTCATCCCCGCACCCGGGCATCCTCAGGGGAATCGCTATTTTGAATCATGCAAAGCGATTTAGCAACCGCGAGTTTTCGGCTGCCGTAGAATCAATCTACAAGATTGCGCTACGAGACCGAGGGCGTCAGATTCGCTTGCCCAACCTCAAGAGCGATTCGTGCGGCGTCTGCATCGCCGTCAAGCCTGACTCATTCACGATCGCTCCTGACGGTACTCTTTACAAATGCTGGGAAGAACCCGGGGGCGCTGTCGATAAGCCATGCGGCCACATTCTTCGCGACATGCGATCTCCTGCAGAACTGTCCCGGGATCTTGCGTGGGTCAATTGGAAAGAATGGCAAAGTGACGAGTGCCAATCTTGTTCCTACTTGCCAATGTGTATGGGTGGTTGCACGCGCGTCGTGCAATCCACAAACAGAATTGGGGACAAGTACAGCGAGACGTGCGAGCATTGGTTCAGCTGGGTTCCGATGGTCGCACGCCTTCGGTATCACCATCAGTCAGCAAAGAGCGAGCCACTAGAGGAGGAGGTGTTGCTTGAAGATCATTGATGGCACTGATCTCGACCGAACGGACAAAGTACTGCCTGGACATATGTCGTTACTGGGTGGCGCTGGGAACATGGCGTGGCAACATAGTTGCTGCACATCGATGCACAGTTGCGGGGTGGACCTACCAAGAAGGGACTAGTCAGTGTCCGGGCTCACTGTGTATCTCGGAACACTGTACAGATATGTCTTGTACGGGGCATAGCTGCCTCAATTTGAGCTGTCCACTACACTGATGCTTTTAGGAGGAAGCATGACTCATCCAGTGTCTCGACGTGCATTCCTGCGCGTACTTCCTATGGGTTTGCTAGGTCTATCAGCCTGTGCCTCG
This sequence comes from Candidatus Eiseniibacteriota bacterium, assembly GCA_016712505.1. Taxonomy (GTDB): domain Bacteria; phylum Eisenbacteria; class RBG-16-71-46; order CAIMUX01; family CAIMUX01; genus JADJQY01. The sequence goes on from JADJQY010000002.1 coordinate 283,519, forward strand.
GATGGGAGCCGGAGGATCAGCGGACCTGGTGAGTTCACGCCCGCGACGTCTAGTTCTCCGGTGGATGTGCTGCAGCACTTGGCTAGTGCTACGACGGCAGTAGACGTTGATGTGTTTTCGACGCTTCTCGCGCACGACTATAGGCAATCGTGCTCCCTCGGTGTTGAGCCATGGTCGAGGGACACTGCGCTTGAATTGTTCCGAAAATATGCCGAGAACTCGCCGGGCGTGGTGCGACAGATGACGTTCGAACTACTCGGCCAGGCACGTGTCACGGAAGTTGCTGATGGATGGGTGATCGATGGACTGGAGCAGGTGGTGCATATCGAGATGCCCCTCGACGTCATCGATAGTCGCGTGCCTGTGCAGGCATGGGTGCGACGCGAGCAAGGCGTGTATGTGATCTACCGGTATGATTACACCAGCTAGAAATGAGGTGCGCAATGCAAGCATGGGTGTCTGCGATCGTTGGGTGCGTGCTCGTGGTGACTGCTGTAAACGCGGAGCCAGCCGAGCAGTTCTGCGCTGTGAATGCGCCTGAGGCGGTCCTGCAGTGTTTCGCAAGCGCCGTCACCAACCGGGACTTCGTCCGAGCCGGAGAGCTATTCGCTGCAGAGTTTGTACGCGAGTACCTGCCGAACGAGAAGGGCACGGCCCCTATTCCACTTGGGAAGTCAGAATTTTTGGCTGCCGCGGAGTGGTTCATGGCTTCTGGCAATATCCAGAACCCGAGATACGAAGTGGCGTTTGGCGGTGTCGTGGTGCCTAACGCTCAGACGGGGGATGGACGCTTCCGAATGTGACCTATACTGTACTAGGGCGCGGGAGAGACCAGTCTGGAAAGATGGTCGACATTAATGCGTCGAACGGAACGGTGACGGTGGAGGTTGTTCGTCTGGATCAGCCGGTGCCGCATTTCGTCATGACCCGATGGACGGAGTCTCAGACGGGCAAGTGACAACGTCGAAGGGTTCCGCTGTGGCGGCTTCCGCGATCCTGCGCCAGACGCATTCTCGCCCCCCCCGGGGTACCCGGAGATCGCATTGGAAAATTCCAGGCCCCGATGTCGGTGGTTGGCGCGATGTCTCGGCCGTCTGACGGTACCTCGACGCGATTTGTTTCAGGCCACATCACGGGGCGGTGGACAGCAGGGGTTAGCTGCCGGTCGCGGCGGAATCGCGGATCATAGACTGGCAGGGTAGGTTATCGTCACAGGTGGAAGACTCAGAACGGGACCTTGTGACTCGCACTCTCCGACGTCCTCCGCACCCGCTTGTCGTAGATCTGCGTTGTTTGCGGATTCTTGTGCCCCAAGAGGAGCTGCACCTCCTCGAGGGGCACACCGCCTTTGAGGAGTATGCGCCAAGTGAACCACACCCCCCTCCCGACACCGATCAGGAAGTGCGTGACTCCACTTCCGGTCGCCAGCGGGTTGGCAGGAGCCGCTCGTAGTCCTCGACTGTTGTCGCCTTCGGCAGTTCCGTGAACAGGTGGCTGAGATAGCCGTAGGGCTCGAGGTTGTTCGCCCGCGCCGTCTGGATCAGGCCGTAGAGGTTGGCGCTCGCCTCGGCGCCGTGCACCGTGTCCGAGAACAGCCAGTTCTTCCGGCCGATCGCGAACGGACGGATCGCGTTCTCCATCAGGTTGTTGTCGATCTCGAGTCGGCCGTCGTCGAGGTAACGGAGCAAGGAGTTCCACTGCTCCGAGGCGTACGAGATCGCCCGGCCGACCAAGCTCGTCGGCGGTACGTCTCCCTTGCTCGCATCCAACCACGCTTTCATCTCGGTCAAGATCGGGCCGGCCAGCACTTCGCGCGCCGCCTTCCGTGCGGGCGGATCCTGACCTCGGATGTCCCGCTCGATCCGGTACAGCTTCTGGATGTAGGCCATCCCCTGGTGAGCCTTCGACCGCCCCTTGATTGCCTGCTTCGCGCCAGCCTGCGCCTTCAACGCCTCATCGAACTTCCGCCGCACGTGGGCCATGCAGCCGACGCGGACCACCTTCGGGTTCGCGAAGCACCCGTTGTAGCCGGAGTACCCGTCGACCTGCACGAACCCCTCGAACCCCTGGAGGAGGCGCTCGGCTACCTCGCCGCCCCGCGTGGGGTCGTAGTCGAACAGCAGGATCGGTCGCTCCCGCGGACCACCCAGCCGACCCCAGAGGAAGGACTGGCTCTGGGCCGTCTTGCCGCTCTCCTTCAGCACCTGCACCCGCGTCTCGTCACAGTGGACGATGTCGTAGGCGAGCAGGTCGTCGTTCAGCAGGTTGATCACTGGCCGGACCAGCCGCCCGACGGCGATCATCCAGTTCGCCATGGTGGTGCGGGAGAGCTCGACCTCGACCCGCTCCCAGATCGCTTCCTGGCGATAGAGCGGGAGGGCGTCGCAGTACTTGGCCACCGCGATCTGGGCCAGGAGCGAAGGCGAGGCCATGCTCTTCGGGATCGGCTGCGGTGGAAGCGGCGCGATCCGTACGCCGTTCTCGCACCGCGGACAAGCGTACTTCGGTCGGACATTCTGGATCACCCGGACGGTGGCCGGGATGAACTCCAGTTGCTCGCTCGACTCCTCACCGATCTGCTCGAGCGGAGTCCCGTCCTGCGGGCAGATCTTCTCGTGCTCCCGTAGGTCGTGAACCACCCGTCGGCGCTCCATCCAGGCAGGAAGCGGGCGTCGTCCCCGCCGATGACGCGGCTTGGCGCTCTCGGGACTCGCCGCGTCGCTGTCGCCCGCCTCGGGATCTGCGTCGAGGGTCGCGGGATGCGCCGCATCCTCCGTCTCGCCATTGGCCAGGATCTCCGGCTCGTTGAAGAGCTGGAGCTGATCCTGGCTCGAACGTTCACTGCTCGGCCCGAAGCGCTTCCAGAGGTAGAGGCGAAGACGTTCGCGCAGCCGCTCGATCTCTGCCTGCTCGGCGATCAGCGCCGCCGTTTTCGCGTCCAGAGCGGCATTCGTGGCATGAAGCGTCGAGTGCAGGACGGCGCACTCCGCCCGCGCTTGCAGGAGTAGTTGTTGCAGTACCGCGACGTCGTTGGGTAGGGGTTGGAGGTCCGTCTCCATGCCGCGGACTTTAACAGATGTCGCGCGTCATCGCATCACAGAACAGTTGCGTAGGAGAGTTTCCTGTGAGGTCGGAGCTTCGAGAGATCGTAGCCATCGAGCAGCCAGTTCAGCTCGCGCCCGGTAATCGCGGTGACTCCGTCGCTGCTCTGCTCCGGCCAGTAGACCCGCTGCTTCTCGTAGCGCTTGTACCAGACGACGAAGCCGTTGCCTTCCCAGTAGAGGACCTTCACCTTGTCCCGGTGGCGATTGCGGAACACGTAGAGCGCCGGCTCGAACGGGCTGAGGCCCAGCGTGCCTTCGACCAGCAGGCTGAGTCCGTTGATCGACTTCCTCAAGTCGACGGCGGTTTGGCAGAGGTAGACCCGAACGCCCTCGGCCGGGCGCATCATCGAACCGGCTCCGGCGCCGCCGGCCGGAGAGAGGCGAGCAGAGAGAGCAAGTCGGCATCCGGGGTCCAGAAGGATGGATTCTCGATCTCCACAATCACGCCGTTGGCAAAGCGGAGGCGAAGATCGGTGCGTGGAACCGGGGCGTCTTCCGCCAGGCGAACCTCCGAGAACATGGGCACGGAGGGATTCCTGGAAGCCGGACTCGCCACCACCCGCAGTGGTCGGCGATGCACCGCTGCGGCTGGGGTCGTCGCGGTCAACGCGCCGAGCTGGGTCAGCCGATTGCGCCAGGTGTAGAGTTGTCGGCAGTCGAGGCCGTGGCGCGCGGCGTACGCGGCGGTGGTGGTGCCGCTCCTGCGACAGGCTTCCAGGTGCTTGCGCCAGTGTTCTTGCTTCGCGGTCAGCCGGGCGGCGAGGACTCCTCGGGGCATGTTGCCCTCCTTTCCTGGAGGGCAATCTCGCGGATCGCGGGGGGCTATGGGAAGATGGGTTTCAGTTGGCGGTTACGCCGATACATCGCCGAGAGCCTAATTCTCCGCACCCCCAGCTTTCTCGACCGCGAGTTGGGCCGCGCCCGAAAGAGCGGCCCGCTGGTGAGCCCCGCGTGCGCCACATACTCCCGGATCGCCTCCGCCGCCTCCACGTGGATTCCAATGGTGCGCTTTGACTTCCCCCGGCCCTTCTCCTGGACCTTGACCGTCGGGTCGTCCTCCTCGAAATGAAAGTCCGCCACATCGAGCAAACACCCCGTCCGGATGCGGGACCCCGTGAACAGGTAGAACTTGAGGATTGCCCGGTCCCGGTAGTGGAGGATGTCGCCGTCCGCCGGCGGGAGCTCCATCAGTTTTCGTGCGTTCCGTGCGCTGAGAGCTACGGTCTCATCAATCGGATCCGTTGAGGGCCGCTTCACGAAATCCTTGTGCGCCGGATTGTGGATCAGGATCGGGAGCTTGGACCCGGCTGCGGCCTCCCGGATGAACTCAAAGAGGCCAGAGACCGCCGAGATGCGGTGATCCCCCGGCGGCCACCTCAACTTCCTCCACTTGTGGCCGGGTCAACTTCCTCCACTTGAGCTCACGACGGGACGGCGGGGAGGATCCTATTCGCCCGAGCGCTTGCGCACAACCCGGGCCGCAGCTTCCTTCAGGCGCCAGCTCTTCCCCTCGAACTTGAGCAGGTGGCCGTGGTGCATCAGGCGATCGAGGAGGGGGGTGACGATGACCACATTGCCGAGCAGCTTCGCCCAGTCTTCGATCACGCGATTCGAGGTGATCAGGGTGGAGCCCTTCTCGTATCGCCCCATGAGGAGATCGGCTAGCTCGTCGCCGGCGTTCGCAGGCAGCTTTCGGAGGAAGAGATCGTCGATGATCAGCAACTCGATGCCCCGTAGCTGCGTCCGGAGCTTCCGGATCGTCCGAGTTCGCGGGCCTCGGTGACGTCCTCGATCAGTTCATGGGCCTCGCGGTAGAGCACGCGGTGACCACGCTCCACCGCGAGCAGGGCGATCGCCTTGGCCACGTGGCTCTTGGCCGTGCCGGGCGGCCCCAGGAGAATGGCATCTTCCCGATCCTCGATGAACTTACAAGTCGCGAGTTCGAGGATGTCGCGTCGCGGCAGACGAGGATTGTAGCTCCAGTCCAACTCGGCCAGGGTGCGGCGTTCGGTTAGCCCGGACAGGGCGTACTTACGATCCTGCAGTCGCGTGGATCGACGATCCAGCTCGTCCTGAACCAACCGGGAGAACGCTTCCAGGAACGACATCTCGTGGCTCGCCACGTGGAGCGCTCGCGCTTCGATCGCTGCGCTCATTCCCGACAACCGCAGAGTGCGGAGCGCACTCTCCAGCTCAGTACGTGACATGGGCATCGGCATCCTCCGTCGAAGTGTGGCTTTGGGCGTGGTCCTCCCAGAACGATTGGTACTCCGCGATCGAGCGGATGGCCGCGCCTTCCTGGATCAGAGCGGGAACCGGGGTTGGGGTTCGGGCTGCTTGGCGTTCCAAGGCGTGCCGCACGGCCTTGTAGGATCCGCATCCCGCTTCGAGGAACCGAGCACAGATCTCCTCGATCGCCGCACAGGAGCAGGTGCGAGGCAGGTTGGTCAGCCCATAGAGCGCTCGCTGGCCGGGACGGCCGAGGCGGGCGAACAAGGCGAGCGCCATCTCCTCTGTTCTCGGCCCGATCAGCGCGGCTTTGATCAGCGACAATTAGAACTCCCGGGAAAAATAGTTGTCGCTGATCACCCCTCCCCGTAGTCGACTTGGCACTCTTCTCCCGGGAGGAACTCCAAGACGTCGAACCGCTCCGGATCCCGACGCTTCAGCCGGGAGACGATCCGCTTGACCGAGTTGTAGCCGTGCCCGAACTCGTGGATCCCGACCAGATCCTGATAGATCGACTGGGCGTTGCGGCCGAGTTGGACCTGCGCTTCGATCCGCGTTCGGTGGCGTTCGCACGCCGAGACGATGGCCGAGGCGCCAGCCTGCGGCGAACCGGGAGCCGGTGGCCAGGGTGGAGGAAGTTGCTCCGAGCCGGTGGCCACCCCGGGGGAGTTTGGATCGCGGACGTAGCGCTGGATGGTCTTGCGATCCACACCCGTGCGGCGATCAATCTCCCGCTGACTGACCCCGCAACCGGCCAGGGTCTCGATGGTTATCCGCAGGTGACTCTTCAAGACGTTCACTCCGATCCCCCTCTGGTTGGTGAGGGGCAAGGGGAACGTCCCGTCGTCGATGCCCGGGAGTCGGGTCGATCTAGTTCAGCTCAGGTGGAGGAGTTTGACCCGGCCACGGATGGGGGAGTTTGGGTGGCCGCCAGGTGATTGAGGGTTTTGGGCGCCTGGTCAAGCTCCTGGTCCAGAAACTCCCGCCAGGCCCGGACGTCGACCACCGTGGCGCCGAGAAGCCGGAACGACTCCTCGGGCCAGCGGATGCCAAGAAAGTCGACAAAGCCCATCACGGCGCGGCGGTACGAGCGCCGGGTGTTGAGTGCGTCGCTTCGGTTGACCCAGGCCTCGAACATGCCGGCGACGGAGCCGTAGAAGGTCTTGACCCGTTCACGGACGGCTGCCTTCGGGGTCGACGCGAGGCGTCGCGCTGTCATGCCCCATCAACCGCCCAGCTCGGGACGATCGGCGCTGCTCTGGACCTCCGCACGGGCCCCGAACCCCGCGTTGACCGCCCCGGGGGGCTGTGCTAGCGTCCCCAATCGCAAGCGTTTGCGGGGCCTGAAGTTGGTCCGGCGAGGGGGCCGGGACGGGGCGACCTGCGGACGGACGATGGAGGGATGGGGTGCTCGACCTCAAGATGATTCGGACGGAACCGGAGAGGGTGCGGGAGTTCCTCGACCGTAAGGGGGGATCGCCGTACTTCGAACGCATCCTGGAATTGGACCGCGAGCACCGGGGCCACTTGCAGCAGGTAGAGGCCAAGAAGGCCGAGCGGAATCAGAAGAGCGTCGATATCCCGCGCCTCAAGAAGGAAGGCCAGGATACGACCGCGCTGATGGCCGAGATGAAGGTGCTGGCCGACGAGATCAAGGTGCTGGACGAGCAGGTGAAGGCCTGCGAGACGGAACTGGACGAGAAGCTGCGCTGGCTGCCGAATCTGCCGCACGAGTCGACCCCGGTCGGCCCGGATGCCTCGGCGAACGTGGAAGTGCGGCGCTGGGGGACGATCCCGGCCGAGACCTTCGCGCGGAAGCCGCACTACGACATCGCCGAAGAGCTGGGGCTGATCGATTTCAAGCGCGGGGCGAAGATCTCCGGCGCGGGGTTCGTGGCCTTCACCGGTTGGGGAGCGCGACTGCAGCGCGCCCTGATCTCCTTCTTCCTCGATTTTCATCGCGAACACCACGGCTACACCGAGGTGGCGATTCCCTACCTGGTGCGGCGGGAGTCGATGTTCGGCACCGGTCAGCTTCCGAAGATGGAAGGGGACATGTACCGCTGCGACGAGGACGACCTGTTCCTCATCCCGACGGCGGAGGTGCCGATCACCAACCTCTACCGCGAGGACGAGTCACTCCGCGAGGACGAACTGCCCATCTATCGCATGGGGTACTCACCCTGCTTCCGCCGCGAGGCGGGGAACCTACGGCAAGGAGACGCGCGGACTGGTCCGCGTGCATCAGTTCGACAAGGTGGAACTGGTCAAGATCACGAAGGCCGAGACCTCCTACGACGAGCTGGAAGCGCTGGTGGGGAACGCGGAGGCGATCCTCAAGGCGCTGGAGCTGCCCTACCGGGTGCTGGCCCTGGCGAGCGGAGATCTGTCGTTCGGGGCGGCGAAGTGCTACGACCTGGAGGCCTGGGCGGCGGCCGAGGGGCGCTGGCTCGAGGTTTCCTCGTGCAGCAACTTCGAGGCGTTTCAGGCCCGGCGGATGGGCCTCCGTTACCGCAACGCGGAGGGGAAGCTGGTCTACGCACACACTCTGAACGGATCCGGCCTGGCCCTGCCGCGAATCATCGTGGCGATCCTGGAGAACTACCAGACCGAGCGGGGCACGGTGATCGTCCCGCCGGTGCTCCGACCCTATCTGGGCGGGCTCGAGGAATTCACCAAGAGCCCGGTCCGCTAAGGGAACGCGGGCACCACCACGATGGGCGCGTCCCGATCGAATCTGCCCTTCCTGCTCAAGGCCTACCTGTTCCTCGGAACGGTCGCCCTGATCATCGTGGGCGTGGTCTATTCGTACAGTCGGGTCTCGCAGCTCAACAAGCAGTCGGAGGCGGTGGCAACCCTGTTCGCCCGCTTCTGCGCCCTGGCCACCTTCACCGCGCTCGACAATCCGGACGTGCGGAACATCTTCGATGAGGTGGTCAAGCCGGCCGACTTCCCGATGATCCTCACCGACACCGAAGGCCGTCCCTTCGTCTGGAAGCTGCCCGGTGTGCAGATCGATTCGGTCGATGTCAACGCCATCGCGGCGATCGACCCGAAGAACCCGCCACCCGGGCCGATCCGCCAGCTGGTCGACATCGTGGCCCGCTTCGACCGGCGGCATCGACCGATTCCGATGAAGAACCCGGGCACCGATCAGGTCTTCGGCTACGTCCACTACGGCGAACCGGGTCTGGTGCGCGAGCTCAAGTGGATTCCGTTCGTGCAGATCGCGGCGATCTTCCTCTTCATCGGCCTGGGCTACGTCGGATACCGCTCGATCAAGACGAGCGAGCAGCGGGCAATCTGGATCGGATTGGCCAAGGAGACGGCGCACCAGCTCGGCACTCCCATCTCGTCGCTCCTCGGCTGGGTGGAACTGCTGCGCGAGCGGCAGCTCGAGGCGGTGACCGAGCGCGAGCAGAAGGGGGGAGATCGGATCGAGATTGATTCGGCCTTCCTGGGCGAAGTGCTCGACGAGATGGAGAACGACGCAGAGCGGCTGCAAAAGGTCGCGATGCGCTTCGGCCAGGTCGGGAGTCTGCCCAAGCTCGAGGTGGAGGACGTGGCGCCGATCGTGAGCGAGGCGGTGCGCTACTTCCGCCGGCGGATCCCGCATCTGGGCAAGGACGTGGAGATCCGGGAACGGTACGAGCTGGTCCCCCCGGTCAGCATCAACAAGGAGCTGATCGAGTGGGTGGTGGAGAATGTCCTGAAGAACGCCGTCGATGCCACCGACGGTGGGAAGGGGCAGATCGAGGTCGACGTCGTCCGCCGCAAGGAAACCGAATCGGTCGAGGTGCGTATCTCCGACTCCGGCCGCGGAATGACCCCGAGCGAAGCGAAGATGGTCTTCGAGCCGGGATACACGACCAAGCAGCGTGGCTGGGGGCTCGGGCTCACCCTGGCCAAGCGGATCGTCGAGGACTACCACGGCGGTCGGATCTATGTGGAGAAGTCGGCCCCGGGCAAGGGCTCGACGATCGTGGTCTCGTTTCCGACCTGATCCGGCCAAAATTTTTCCGCTTTCGCGCGAACTGCTCGTCAGGGTGGACCATCCCTCGCGAAACCAAGTACGATTGTCCGATTCCGTCTGACCGGCCTCCGCGGCGCGTTCGCCCGGCCAGGCCCGACACCGAACGACATCAACGGATGGGAGTGCTGTGAAGGACGTTTCCCCTACGCCCTCGGATCGGCCGAACTCTGAATCTGGACCGAAAGCGAGTGCGACCGGCGGTGGTGCCGCCGCCACCCTCCGGATCCCGAAGGGGGCAGAGGGGCAGGACGTGCGGAGTTTCCTCCTCCTCCTGGCCCAGCTCCTGGTAGTGCTGCTGGTCATCGACCGATTCCGGATCGAAAGCGCGTCGTTCCTGCACCTCTCGGTGCTCACCGTGGCCGGCTTCGCCATCCACTATTTCCTCCCCTTCCGCCACCGGCTGCCGTTCTTCGCCCTCCTTTCGGGCGCGGCGATCGCTCACATCCTCGGGCCGGTCGGGGGGGCCTGGACACTCGGTCTGGGCCTGGGGTTGATCGGGATCGCGCACCTGCCGATTCCGATGCCGGTGCGGATCGCGATCCTGCTCGCCATCGGCGCCGCGGCCGCGGTCTTCCGCTTCGGCATCGGAGAGGTGCCCTGGTCACCGGCCATCTGGCCGATCCTCGGCTCGCTCTTCGTCTTCCGGATGATCAACTATCTCTAGGATCTGAGTCACAAGTCCGGACCGAAGCGGATCTCAGAGACGCTGGCCTATTTCTTCATGCTCCCGAACATCTGCTTCCCGCTCTTTCCGGTGGTCGACTTCACCAAGTTCACCCGGAACTACTACGACGAGGAGAGGCACAAGATCTACGGCACCGGAGTGCAGTGGATCTGGCGCGGCGTGCTGCAGTTGATCCTCTACCGCCTGGTTTACTATCACCTGACGATCGATTCGCTCGCGGTGCACAATCTGGCCGATCTGGTCGTCTACATGTTCTCGACCTTCATGCTCTACGTCCGGATCTCGGGCCACTTCCACATCATCATTGGAATTCTGCATCTCTTCGGGCTCAACCTGCCCGAATCGCATCACCGGTACTTCTTCGCGGCGAGCTACACCGACTTCTGGCGGCGGATCAATATCTACTGGAAGGACTTCATGATGAAGATCTTCTACTACCCCGCCTACTTCAAGCTGCGCCGCTTCGGGGAGACCACCTCGTTGATCGGGGCGACCCTCTGGACGTTTCTCCTCACCTGGATCCTGCACACCGTGCAGTGGTTCTGGATCCGGGGCTCGCTCTTCATCGAGGCGAACGACATCGCCTTCTGGTCGATCTTCGCCCTCCTGGTGCTGGGCAACGCGCTCTACGAGACGCGCAAGGGACGCAAGCGTACGCTGACCAAGCGCGCCCGCACCTTCGGCGAGGGACTCGGGCTGGCGCTGCGCACCCTCGGGGTCTTTGCTTCGATCTGCGCTCTCTGGTCGCTCTGGACGGCGGAATCGATCCCCGACTGGGGCCTGCTCTGTACGGCTGCCACGGTGATGCCGCCGTGGGAAGCGAGCCGCTGGGTCCTGGTGCTGAGCGGCCTCGCGCTGGCGGCCGGGGTCGCGCTCTACGGCGTCTGGAAAGGCTGGGGCACCGGGATCGAGGTCTTCTCTCCGAAGCGCGCCGCGACCTCCATCCTGGTCGGGGGAACGGCGCTGGTCCTGCTCACCACCACGCCGGTGATCGGCGCGCTGGGCAAGGGAGGCGAGCTGGTCGAGTCGCTCCGTTCGACCCACCTGAGCCGGCGCGACGCCGAGCAGTTCCAGCGCGGCTACTACGAGAACCTGCTCGCGGTGAGCAAGTTCAACTCCGAGCTGAACCGGATCTACGAGAAGATGCCGAGCAACTTCGTCCGCTCCCTCGACGTCCTCGGCCTCAGCCGGGCGACCGGCGACTACCAGGACTACGAGATGGTGCCGCAGAAGGAGGGGCGCTTCTACGGCGCGATGGTGACGACCAACCAGTGGGGGATGCGCGATCGCGATTACTCCCTGGAGCGGCCGGACGACGTCGTGCGGGTGGCGTTGATCGGCGCGTCGTTCGCCATGGGCTCGGGCGTGGAAGCCGATTCGGTCTTCGAGGCGCTGATCGAGGAGCGCCTCAACCGGGAGAACGACCGCACGCGCCACCAGCGCTACGAGGTGTTGAACTTCGCCGTCGCCGGCTACTCGCCGCTGCACAGCCTGATGCAGCTGGAGAAGAACGTCTTCAAGTTCCAGCCCGATGTGGTGGTCTTCGTCGCCCACTCGAACGATCTCGAGCGCTCCGCCAGGCAGTGCGCCCGGCTGGCGCTCAAAGGGGTGACGCCGCCCGATCCGTTCCTGAGCGATCTGGCCGAGCGGGCCAAGGTCCGTCCCCCGATGGGACCGAACGAGTCGATGCGACGGATGCGACCGCATGACGCGGAACTCCTCTCCTGGATCTACCGTCGGATCGCCGGCCAGTGCCGGGCGCGGGAGATCGTGCCGGTGTTCGTCTATCTTCCCGGCGTCACCGCGGCAGCCGAGACCTGGCGGGCGCCCGACCGGGCCCGCGTGCTCGAACTGGGACGGTCCGCCGGTTTCGAGTTCATCGATCTCACCGGGGTGTTCGACGGCCGCCCGCCCGAGTCGCTCTGGATCCTGGAGAACGATCCCCATCCGAACGGCAAGGGGAACGTGCTCACGGCCGACCGGCTCTACCCCCAGTTGCGCGAGGTGATCCTGCGCACGGTCGGTCCGCGGCCCCGGATCGACTGACGGCCGAGCCGCGCCGCCGCGCGCGGTTGCGCTATACTGCGAACGATCGCGGAGGGATCCGCGAACGGGGCTGCGCGTTCCATTTTCAATCCCGGGAGACGGATGACCACTCGCAAGATCCTCTGGGCCGACGACGAGATCGACATGCTGCGCCCGCACATCCTGTACCTCCAATTGAAGGGGTTCAGCGTCGCGGCGGTCTCGAACGGGGAGGATGCGCTCGCCTCGCTGGCGCGCGAGCCGTACGACATCGTGCTGCTCGACGAGATGATGCCCGGGATGGGCGGCCTCGCGACCCTGGAGCAACTCCACGAGAAGCATCCGGCGGTGCCGGTGATCATGATCACCAAGAGCGAGGAAGAGAATCTGATGAACCTCGCCATCGGACGGCAGATCGAGGACTACCTGACCAAGCCGGTCAACCCCAGCCAGATCTTCCTCGCGATCAAGAAGGTGTTCGAATCGGAACTGCTCCAGCGGCGACAGAAGACGCGCGACTACGTGGCCGAGTTTCGTGAGATCGTCTCCATGCGGCACGGAGATCTCAACTGGCAGGACTGGCTCGATCTCTTCGGGCGGGCCACCGCCTGGGACCTGGAACTGCGCGGCATCGAGGACCAGAGCCTCGCCATGGCCCACCAGGATCAGCGAGCGCAGCTCAACCGCGAGTTCGGTCGCTACATCGAGCAGCAGTATCCCCGCTGGGTCAAGGCGCCGCGGGCCGATCGTCCGCCGCTCTCGATCGACATCCTACCGGAGTGGGTGATCCCGCATGCCAAGCAGGGGCGCCGGGTGGCGGTGGTGGTGATCGACTGCATGCGGCTCGATCAGTGGCTGGTGCTCGTGCCGCTGCTCAAGCCGTACTTCGACATCAAGACCGACCTCTACTACTCGATCCTGCCCACCGCGACGCCGTACAGCCGGAACGCGATCTGGAGCGGCCTCTATCCGCTGGAGATCCAGACCCGCCATCCGCAATGGTGGTTGCCCGCGGACGAGAAGGAATCGGGACGCAATCGGCACGAGAAGGACCTGATGGAGGAGCTGCTCCGTCGCCATGGGGTGGAGGCCGAGAGCAGCCGCTTCACCAAGGTCTACACCGCGATGGAAGGGAACAACCTGCGGAAGCGGATCGGAACTTTGGGTGAGATCCGGTTCCTCGGATTCGTCTTCAACTTCCTCGACATGCTGGCCCACGGCCGGGCGGAGTCGGAGATCCTGCAGGAACTCGCCCCCGACGAGGAGGCGCTGCGCGGGCTGCTCTCCTCCTGGTTCCAGCACTCGGTGCTCTTCGAGGTCTTGCGCGTACTTTCCCGGCAGGACACCGTGGTGGTGGTAACCACCGACCACGGCGCGGTGATGGCGAAGCGCTCTTCGACCGTCCTGGCCAATCGCGAGACCTCGACCAGCGTGCGCTACAAGTTCGGCGACAACCTGGTCTGCGACGAGAAGGAAGCGTTCCACATCAAGGATCCCGAGGCGATGATGTTGCCGCGGGACCGGTTGCTCACCCACTACATCCTGGCCAAGGAAAACTACTACTTCGTCTACCCGACCAACTTCCACAAGTACGAGCGGCAGTATCGCGGCAGCTTCCAGCACGGGGGCGTCTCGCTCGAAGAGATGGTGCTGCCGGTGGCCACCCTGATGCCCCGCGGCGTGTCGTAGCGGGATTCCGGAGGTGATTCGCCTGACCTGGCAGAGCGGCTCCGAGGAGGAGACCGCGCGGTTGGGAGCGGCGCTCGGGGCCGCCCTGGTGCCGCCGCTCTGGATCGGGCTCGAGGGGCCGCTCGGCGCGGGAAAGACGCGCTTCGCCGCCGGCCTGGCCCAGGGGCTCGGCTATCGCGGCCGGGTGCGGAGCCCGACCTTCGTGCTCGAGAATCGCTACTCGGGCCGGACCTCGATCCGTCATCTCGACCTCTACCGTCTCGAAGCGCCGGACGAGGAGATGGTCGCTTCCTGGGACGAGGACCCACGGTCGGTGATCGTGGTCGAGTGGGCCGAGCGCGCGGCGGAGCGCCCGGAGCGCGCGCTGCGAGTCGTGATCGACCCGCTCGGCCCTGACGAATCCGGTGATCCCGACCGCCGCGGGGGCGCGAGTGGGCCGAACGGAGACTCCCTCCGGTGGGTCACGATTGAATGGGAAGGCAGGGATCTGCTGTTGCACGACCTGAGGCTCGAGGGAATCTCTCGCCCTGCGGAAACGACCGACGCCGATCCGAGGTCACCGGCGGAGCGAGCGCAATGAGCGGTGCCTCGGGTCGAATCGAGGAGGGCTTTGCCGCCGGGCTGGTGCTCGGGATCGAAACCTCGGGCGGCTTGACCGGCACGGCGCTCGCGCAGGATGGCCGCCTCATCGCGGAGTCCGCGCTCGACATCTGGGCGCGCAGCCAGGAAATGCTGATGGCGCAGGTCGAGCGGGTACTGGGTGACCATGGCCGGAGGCCGAGCGACCTGGCGCGGATCGGTGTGGCGGTCGGTCCGGGGTCGTTCACCGGGCTCCGGGTCGGGATCGCTGCGGCCCAGGGCCTGGCCCTCGGTCTGGGCATTCCCTGCGTCGCCGTCTCGAGCCACCAGGCCCTCGGGCTACCGTACCGCGGGCTCGACTGCGACCTGGTGTTCCTCACCGGCGAACGCCGGGGCACGGTGATGCTGGAGGCCGGCCGATGGGTCGGCGCGGACTGGCAGGCGTGGCTCCCAGCAGAGGCGGTGGCGATTGACACGGTCGAGGCGCGACTCCGGGCCGGTCCGGCCAGCCGGACGTTGCTTTTCATCGGTGAGGCGGTAGATTCGATCCGCCGGGCGCAGGCGCGGCTGGCGGACCTGGGTTCCGCGATCGACGACCCGTTCCACGCCGTGCGGCGACCCGGGGCGGTGGCGCGGCTGGCGGCCTCGGCCGGTGCGCGGCTGATTCCGCCCACCGAGTTGGAGCGGCTGGCCCCGGTCTACCTTCGAGGAGCGGACGCGCGCCGACCGGAGAGGAGGCCGGCGGCGGAGGGACCAACCCGGCCGAGCGGCCCGGCTGGACCGGAAGCGACCGGACGGGAGACCGACGCGAAGCGGGAGTGAAAGGTGTGACCGAGCCGTGGTGATCGAGGAACAGGCCCTGGCCGAGTCGGACCTCGACGAGGTGGTCGATCTGGAACGGACCTGCTTCTCCGACGCCTGGTCGCGCGAAGCGTTCGAGGACGAAGTCGACCGCGCCGCGCACGGGGGCTACTCCCGGGTGGCTCGGATCGGGGGAGAACTGGCTGGGTATCTGATCAGCTGGTTCATCTACGATGAGGCCCATCTGGCCAACCTCGCGGTCGATCCGCGGTGGAGGCGTCAGGGGGTGGGGAGAACAATGCTGCAGGACTTCCTGCGCGAGGCGCGACTGCGCGGATGCAGCGTCGCGCACCTGGAGGTCCGGGCCACGAACGACGGGGCGATCGATCTGTATCGCGCCCATGGCTTCCAGCCGGTGTCGGTGCGGAAGAACTACTATCAACGCGAGCACGAGGACGCACTGGTCATGGCCTGCTTCCTCCGCCGCGAGGAGGAGTGATCTCGATGGCGTCGCCCTTCAATCTCAAGAAGGAGGGGAGCAAGTCCCCGGCGGGAAAGTCCGCGACCGGCAAGTCGGGCGGCGGCTCTTCGTCGGGCAAGAACAGTCCGGACGGGATCTGGGTGAAGTGCCCGGACTGTTCGGAGATCCTCTTCCGCAAGGAGGTGGAGCGGAATCAGTGGGTCTGCGTGAAGTGCAGCCACCATTTCCGCATCTCGGCCGACGACTACCTCGCCCTGATGGTCGATGAAGGAACCTTCGACGAGCGCTTCACCAATCTCTCCTCGCTCGACCCGCTCAAGTTCAAGGACTCGAAGCGGTATCCCGACCGTCTGAGGGACGCGGAGGCGGGGGGCCGCAAGGACGCGGTGGTCACCGGCATCGGACGAGTCGCCGGGGAGCCGGCCTGCGTGGCCGTGATGGACTTCAACTTCATGGGCGGAAGCATGGGTTCGGTCGTGGGCGAGAAGCTCGCCCGCCTCACCGAGGTCGCGATCCAGGAGGAGCTGCCGCTGATCATCGTCTCCTGCTCGGGCGGCGCGCGCATGCAGGAGGGAATCCTCTCCCTGATGCAGCTGGCCAAGACCAGCGTGCAGCTCGCGCGTCTGGGGGAACGTGGCCTCCCGTTCATCTCGGTCATGACCCACCCCACCACCGGGGGAGTGACGGCCAGCTTCGCCATGCTTGGCGACGTGATCCTGGCCGAGCCGAAGGCCCTGATCGGATTCGCCGGTCCGCGGGTGATCGAGCAGACGATCCAGCAGGAACTGCCCAAGGGGTTCCAGCGCTCGGAGTTCCTGCTCGAGCACGGCATGGTCGATCAGATCGTCTCGCGCAAGGATCTGAAGAGCTCACTGGCCCAGTTCATCCGTTTCTTCCGGGACGCTCGCGCTGCGCGTCCGGCCCTCTGAGCCCCGGACCCGACTCGGATCTCGCGCGTGAGCTACGCCGCGACGACTGCCTATCTCTTCGGGCTCGAGAGCCGCGGGATCAAGCTCGACCTCGATCGGATGCGCGCCGCCGAGCAGGCGCTCGGTCATCCCGAGCAGGCCTTCCCGTCGATTCTCGTCGCGGGCACCAACGGCAAGGGATCCACCTCGACGCTTCTGGCCTCGGTCCTGGAACTGGGAGGGCGTCGCGTGGGTCTCTACACCTCGCCGCATCTGCTCGATTTCCGGGAGCGGATCCGGGTCGACGGCCGCATGATCGAGCCCGAGGCGGTAGTGGCGCGGGTTGCGGCCGATCGCGAGGTCTGGGAGCGGTACGAGCTCTCGTTCTTCGAGGCGACCACGCTGCTCGCGCTCTCGTACTTTCGAGATCGCGCGGTCGATCTCGCGGTGCTCGAGGTGGGGATGGGAGGACGTCTGGACGCAACCAACACGGCGGAGCCGATCCTCTCGGTGGTGACCGCCCTCGGCATGGACCATGCCCAGGTGCTGGGCGACACGCCGGCCAAGATCGCGCGCGAGAAGGCGGGGATCTTCCGCTCTGGAGTCCCGGCCGTGGCGGCCGGCGGCCCCCTGACCGCGACCGCGGCGTTGCGCCAGGTCGCCGCGGAGATGCGGACCCCGCTCCGTC
The DNA here is from genome assembly GCA_016712505.1 of Candidatus Eiseniibacteriota bacterium. Classification (GTDB taxonomy): domain Bacteria; phylum Eisenbacteria; class RBG-16-71-46; order CAIMUX01; family CAIMUX01; genus JADJQY01. The sequence goes on from JADJQY010000002.1 coordinate 300,741, forward strand.
TCCGCCGCGAATGGGTGGCAGTGAACGAGCTGCGGCGCGACTCCGAGGGGACGGTCTTCGCGGTGCGAGCCCGAGGCGCGCGCGGACTGAAGGCCGCTCCGCTCCGGCTCCGCACCCCCCTGCGAGGCGGTCATCAGGTCGGGAACGCAGCGCTGGCCACCTTGGCCCTCTGGACGCTGCGCGAGCAGGGACTGGAGATCTCCGATCCGGCGATCGCCTCCGGATTCAGCCGGGCCCGCTGGCCTGGCCGGTTGGAGCGTCCCCGACCCGATCTCGAGCTGTTGGCCGACGCGGCGCACAACCGGGAAGGGGCTCGCGTGGTGGCCGAGAGCCTGGCCTCCGAGGCGCGGAGACGCGAGATCCGCCTGGTCGCCGGCATGGTCGAAGGGAAGGACCATCTCGGCTTCTTTCGCGAGATGCGGCGCCTCTCCACGCGCGTCTGGATCGGCGCCCCGCGCACGCCCCGCGCGATGCCTCCGGAGGCCCTGGCCGCGGCGGCCCGCTCGGCCGGATTCGAGACCACGACCTTCGGATCGGTGCGCGCCGCGCTCGAGGGGGCGCTCGCGGGTACCGGGACTCCCGATGGGCCGCTCGTCCTCCTCGCCGGATCGTTCTTCACCCTCGAGGAGGGGTATCGATCGCTCGACATCGGGCCGATGGAGTCCCTGTGGCACTCATCGTGACGAACCTCGAGGCGGGCGCCGGGAGATGCGGATGAGCGCGCCGGCCGGACCTGGGCGCGGGACCGCGCTCGGCGCCGATATCGGCGGAACCGCGATCAAGCTCGGCCGCCTCGACGGCGCGTCGCGCGCGGAGCGGGAGATTCCGACCGATCCCGACTCCGGCTCCGGCTCGCTTGCGGAGCGGCTCTCCGCCGCCTGGCGCGAGCTGCTGCTCCCCGGGGAGGCGGTTCCCCCACTCGGGATCGGCTGCGCCGGGCTCATCGATGCCGGAAGCGGTGAGGTCGTCACCTCGGCCAATCTCCCCGGCTGGTCCCGGGAACCGCTGGCCGATCGTGTCGCCTCCCTGATGGGACGCCGCCCGGTGTTGCTCAACGATGCCAGCGCCTTCGTCCTGGCCGAGAGCCGCCTCGGGGCCGGTCGCGCCCACGGCGCTGGCACGATCGTCGGCCTGGCGATCGGCACCGGGGTCGGGGGCGGGCTGGTGATCGACGGTCGCCTGTACGAAGGGCCCCGCGGCTTCGCCGGCGAGCCGGGCCACATGCCGATCGACCTCGATGGGCCGGTCTGTGCCTGCGGGGCGCGCGGGTGCCTCGAGGCGATGATCGGGACGCGCGCGATTCAGGCGGCGTACGCCCGTCGTCGAAGGGAGGCCACGGTTCACACTCCGCGGGAGATCTTCGAGCGGGCGGAGGCGGGAGACGCGGCCGCGGCCGAGGTCTGGGAGGAGATCGGCGCCATCCTGGGGCGCGCCTTGACTGGACTGACCCACCTCCTCGATCCGGACCTGATCGTGGTTGGCGGCGGGATCGCTCGGGCGGGAGAACGACTCCTCGCCCCTGCGCGCCGGAGTTTCGCCCAGACCGTGATGGCGCCGGAGGGGCTCCGGCCCACCATCGTGCCGGCCGCGCTCGCGAACGCCGCCGGATGGATCGGCGCTGCCCTGCGTGCACGCGACGAGGAGACTCCATGACCCGCGTGGCGCTTGGTCTCCGGATCGATCGGATGTTTCTGCTGCTCGCGCTCCTCGTGGTCGCGCTCGGCGCGCTGCGGGTCGATGCCCAGGACGACGCATGGGTCATCGAGGGGGAGAACCTGACCGGCAGCAAGGCGGGGGGGACGGAGATCCTCCAGCCGCGGATCCTGCACGGGGCGGTGCGGATCACGGCCCAGAACGGCCGGATCGACTCCGACCGGGACGTGGTGTTCCTCTACGGAAACCTGCACATCGTCGACACCACCCGCACTCTTCGGGCGGAGCAGGGCACCTACCGTCGGTCCACGCGCGTGCTCGATCTGGTCGGACAGGTGGTGGGCGACGGACCGGAAGGGCAAATCGAGGCCGGGCAGCTCAACTACGACCGGCTGAGCGGCGTGATGAAGCTGCGTGATCATCCGGTGCTCTCCGACAGCGCCAGCGTGATCCGCGCCGAGCGCATCGACTACTGGCGCGATTCGTTGCTCGCCCTGGCCAGCGGCAACGTGCAGATCCTGCTGCGCGAAGACTCGACCTGGGTGTACGGCCGCGAGGCGCGGTACAACGATCGCACCGGAGAGGTGATCGTGACCGGCGATCCGTGGGTGCGGAGCCCGGGAGAGGGGGCCGATTCCGCCCTGGTGGTGCACGCCGACACCCTGGTGCTCTTCCAGGGAGAATCACGCGGCGAGGCGCTGGGATCGGTTCGGATCGATCGCGGGTCGGTCCGCGCGGAGGCCGGACGGGCCGACTTCCGTCTCGATCAGCACCGGATCGTGCTCACCCGGGAACCGGTCGCCTGGGAGACCGACGGAGAAATCGCGGCCGACACCATGACCATCACCGTGCGCTCGGGACGGGCCGACCTGTTGCGCGCCCTGGGCAATGTGCGGGTTCGCTACCAGCCGGCAAGCAAGTCGGGGGAGCTGAACGTCGTCTTGGGCGATACCTTGAGCGCCCGTCTCGACGGCGAGCGACTGGGCGGGCTCGAGGTGATGGGAAGCGCGCACAGCCTCTATGTTCCGACCGAGGAGGACGCGCGCGGCGGATCGGGCCGCAACGTCTCCTCCGCCCGCAAGATCAACGTCTTCCTGCGGGGAGGGGAGGCACGGGCGGTGGAACTGGTCGAAGACGCGGTCGGGGTCTACTGGTATCCGGGCGATCGCGCGCTCGAGACCCTGCGTTCCCGCGACGCGCTCGATTCGCTGCGGGCGATCGACCCCGAGGTCGACCCCGAGGTCGACCCGGAGAGCGACCCAGAGACCGTCCCAGGGATCGGTTCCGGGGCGATCGACGTCGGCTGGCCGCGACCACTCTCCCGCCTGGAGGAGATGTTCATCGCCACCCGGACGCTGGAGTTCGGAGACAGCACCACCTCTCCGTACGACGCCCTGTTCGACCAGCGGGTCGACTACTCCGGCGATACCATCCGCTTCTACGCCAGCGAGGAGAAGATCCGCCTCCTGGGCAACGCCAAGATCGCCTATCAGGAGAGTTCGCTCGACGCCGGCGACATCGAGTACCTGGCCGATCGGCGGCTGGTGATCGCCCAGTCCTCGCCCACCATTCGCGACGGCGAGAGCGAGGTGAAGGGGGGGCGGATGACCTACCGCACCGACCTGAAGGAGGGGTTCGTCTACCAGGGGCGGACCGAGTTCGACGGCGGGTTCTACTCCGGCAAGGAAGTGAAGAAGCTTCCCGACAACTCGCTGCTGGTCCGAAACGGCACCTACACCACCTGCGACCACGAACCACCCCACTACGAGTTCCGCTCCAGCCGGATGAAGCTGAAGCAGGACGACAAGGTCGTGGCGCGGCCGGTCATCATGCGGATCCTCGACATCCCGGTCATGGCGCTGCCCTACTACTTCTTTCCGATCAAGAAGGGGCGCCACTCCGGCATGCTCGCCCCCACGCTCGAGTTCGGATTCAATCAGTACCGCGGTCGCTTCGTTCGTGGCTTCGGCTACTACTGGGCGATCAACGACTACATGGATACCCAGGTCACGACCGACTACGAAGAGAACGGCAACCGGCTCTACCTGAACGGGGAGTATCGCTACCGGATGCGCTACCTGCTGGACGGGCAGGTCAAGGCCTCGTACTCCCGCCAAGGGGGCGAAGGGGCGAGCGGTCGTCGCGGCTACAGCGTGCAGGGAGAGCACCGTCAGGACCTGGGGGAGAAGACGCGGCTGACCGCGAACGCGAACTTCACCAGTTCGCTCTCCTACCGCGGGGATCGCGACTTCGGCGCGGGGGTGGACGAACTGCTGAACCGACAGCTCCGCTCCAGCCTCGGCCTCTCGCGTAGCTGGTCGGGGGCCAGTCTCACCGTGAACGTGGCCCGCAACGAGTACCTCGACTCTCTCACCGCCTCCGGCGAGAAGGTACGGCTCGAGCCGCGGGTCGATCTGAGTCTGAATCAGCGCAGCCTCGGTCGCGCGGCCGATGCCCGGGGCCGGGGAGGGCGGCTTCCGCTTCTCTCCAGCACCTACGTCAACACCTCCTTCGGCTTCCGGGCCACCGACGTGGAGCGTTGGAGCGGCAAGCGGGAGGAGAACCAGGCGGTCGAGCAACGGTTCGGGTTGAGCGACTCGCGGAGCGTCGGTCACTATCTGCGGATCAATCCGTCGATCTCGGGCAACGCCGCCTGGTTCGCAGAGGACGCGCGTGGGGAGCGCAATCGGGCCGGGGCGTCCTGGTCGGCCCGGGTCGGGGCGAAGAACGACCTCTACGGTACCTGGCTTTCCGAGTCGGGTCGGCTGGCCGGCGTACGCCATGTGCTGACCCCCAGCGCGAGCTGGAACTACGCCCCGGAGATCCGTTCCCTGACCTACGCCGATTCGAGCGGCGTGCGTCGGTCGCGCTTCCCCAGCGTCGGCGGGATCGGCCTCGGCGGGACGAAGGCATCCTCGATGTCGCTCAGCCTGAGCCAGCGGCTGCACTTCAAGTTCCGCGACGGCACGAAGGTGATCAAGAAGGACAACCTCCTCTCCTGGGACATGAGCAGCAGCTACAACTTCCTCGCCCAGGGGAAGACTCGCCCCATGTCCTCGATCCGCAGTAGCGTCCAGGTCCGCCCGTTCTCGCTGCTCGACGTTCGCTCCGATTGGAGCCACAACCCCTACACCCGCGCCCCCGAGCGTTTCAGCCTCGACACCACCCTCAGGCTCTCGGCCCAGCTCTTCGCCGGAGCCGCGTCCGACAGCGGGGGGGCTGGACCTGAACTCAACTACGGCGATTTCGGCGGCGCGGCCGCCGGAACCGGGTCTTCGGCGCGCAGCCCGAACGCCGGGGGCGGAAGCTGGAACCTGAGCGCCTCGCACTCCTACTCGACCCAGCGGGGGGTCGACGATGCCCGGAACAATCTGAATCTTGGCTGCCGGTTCAACGCCACGCGGAACTGGAAGGTCGATGGTTCGGTTTACCTGGATCTGGAGGCGAAGGAGGTCAACTCCCACCGCTTCACTCTGTCGCGGGATCTGCACTGCTGGGAGCTGTACTTCTCCCACATCAGCCGCGGGGCGAACTCCGAGTACCAGTTCCGGATCAACCTGAAGGACATCGAAGAGGTCAAGTACGTGCGGGAGAAGCGGTAGCGTCCCCGCAGACCGGTTCTGTGCGGGAAGAGTGTGGCGTTGAGCAGTTCCCATGCCGATGCTAGACTCCGACATCCACGCCCGGCTACGGGCACTCCCGGCGACGGTCACATCCGACGACGGGCGCGCCTGGGGCGGGCATACACGCCAAACCGACCTCCCGGTCACGGGAGGTTTCCACACGGGGAACGATGCAAATGTCGATGGCACGCATTCGCTTGTGCTTCGCCTTCCTCCTGACCGCCATGGTGGCGCTGCTTCAGGCATGCGCCGGCGGGTATCAGGCAGGGAAGCGACCGCTGAACGCCGAGCTGGTTCTGTTGTCCTACGGCTCGGTGAACGGCGAACTCGCCCCCTGTGGGTGACACAGCGGCCAAAAGGGCGGGCTGGCCCGGCGGGCCGGCGATATCGATTCGTTAGTTGCCAAGGGCGTTCCGTTCCTCCATGTGGACCTGGGAAACTTTGCCTCCACCGAGGATGCGGTCGCTGATTACAAGACGCGTTTCATCTGGCAGGTGATGGCGGACGCCGCGTGCGCCGCGACCACCCCCGGATCGCGCGAGTTGACCCTCTGGTCGACCTACAAGGACCTGATGGCTTCGAACACCATCCCGGTCGTCTCGTCCAACCTCAAGTTGGTCGATGCCGGGGCGGAGAAGCCGGTCGGCGTTCCGTATCTGGTCGTTCCGGTCAATGGGCTCAAGGTGGCCCTCTTTGCCCTGATGGGCGGAGACGAGTACGCCGCGGCCCGGCCACCGGAGGGGGTCGAGTTCAAGTTCGAAGATCCGTTCCAGGTAGCGGCCGAGATGGTGCCGGTCCTGCGCAAGCAGGCCGACGTCGTCGTGCTGATGTCGGAGATGCAGACCGGGGACACCGATCGCCTGATTCAGACCGTGCCCGGGATCGACGTTGCGCTCTACGGAAATCGCGCGCCGTGGGTCGAGGATGCGGTGAAGAACGGGACCACGATCGTGCAGCAGACCGGCATCCGGGGTCAGTACAAGGGCGAGCTGGTGCTGATCGTCGATCCAGATGGGAAGATCCTGGACTTCGGTGCGCGCAATGCGGCCATGGACAAGGCGTTCCCCGAGAGCGACGAAGTAGCCAAGGCGGTCGCCGCGACAGACGAGAAGGTGAAGCAGATCCAGGCCGAGTCGCGCGAGAAGCGCCAGGGAGAGTTCGAGAACAAGATCTCGGGCGAGCGCTTCCTTGGTCCGGAAACTGCAAGCGGTGTCACGAGGAGCAGTACAAGACCTGGTCTCTGACCCCGCACGCCCACGCCTTCGCCACTCTGGAGAAGGACAAGAAGCATGACGACCCGAACTGTGTGAAGTGTCACGTGACCGGCGGAGAGGATCCGGATGGGTATGCGGCCAACCGCACCACCCCGGATCTTCGGAACGTCGGCTGCGAGGTCTGCCACGGGAAGGGAACCGAGCACGATCGCACGACGCCACTCGCCATCACCGAGGCGATGTGTCGGAACTGCCATCAGGGGGAGTTCGAGAAGGGGTTCAACTTCGCGGCCGCTCTCCCGCTCGTGAGTCACTGATCGCGGGGCCGGGTCGGACCGCCGCGCCGCGGAGGAAATCCTCCCGGTTCGGGTCGGTTCGCTGAGACCGGTTGGGGAAAGAAAGCCGGATCCGACCTGAGGTCGGGTCCGGCACTTTTTTCCCGCCTACCTCCCCTTCGAAGTCGGAATTGTCCCACCCGGAGCCGCCTGTTAGGCTGCCCACAGTCCACGGCCCGTGTTCGACTGCCAGGGGGGATGGAGATGACCTCGCCGCCGGTCGATGGGAGAAGGTGCGCTGGCGCTTCCGCGACACGCGGAGGCAGAGAGGGGAGATCCATGAATCCCGGAGCGGAGACCCGAACCGGTTCTGGCATGCGCTATTACGAGAATATCCTCGCCGTGGTTGGGAACACCCCGCTGGTCCGGCTGAACCAGACCGCGACCGGGGTGAAGCCGCTGATCCTGGCCAAGCTCGAGTCGTTCAATCCCGGGCGGAGCAACAAGGATCGGGTGGGGATGTTCCTGGTCGAGATGGCCGAACGAGACGGCTCGCTGAAACCGGGGGGGACGATCGTCGAAGCGACCTCGGGGAACACTGGCCTCGGTCTGGCCATGGCCGCGTTGGTCAAGGGGTATAAGTGCATCTGCGTCATGCCGGACAAGATCGGTTCTGAGAAGCGCGACTTGCTCAAGGCCCACGGCGCCAAGGTGGTGATCACGCCGACCAGCGCCCCGCCCGGTTCCCCCGATCGCTATACCGAGGTCGCCAAGCGCCTCGCGTCGGAGATCCCCGGCGGATTCCTTGCCAACCAGTACTTCAATCCAAACAACCCTGAGATCCACTACCGCACCACCGGGCCGGAGATCTGGCGCGACACCGCGGGACGGGTCACCTGCTACGTGGCCGGCGTCGGCACCGGCGGTTCGCTGAGCGGAGTCGGTCGGTATCTCAAGGAGCAGAACCCGAACATCCGGATCGTCGGAGCAGAGCCCCAGGGGTCGATCCTCGGGGAGTACCAGAAGACCGGTCAGCTGGCCGAGTCGCAGTCGTACCTGGTCGAGGGGATCGGTCAGGAGATCATTCCGGGCAATGTGCAGTTCGAGTACATCGACGAGATCCTTACGGTCACCGATCGCGACTCGTTCCGCTACATGCGGCAGCTCTCGCGTGAGGAGGCGATCTTTGTCGGCGGGTCGTCCGGTACGGCGGTCGCGGCCGCGGTCCAGGCTGCCGGCAGCCTCACCGAGGAGGATGTCGTGGTGGTCATGCTGCCCGACACCGGTGAACGGTACCTCAGCAAGTTCCATAGCGACGCCTGGCTGGCCGACCACGGCATGCTGGCCGCCGATGATCTGAAGGTGGGGGATCTGGTTCGCCAGAAGGCGGCCGCGTCCGAACTGCCGAATCTGCTCTCGGTCCGCCCGGCGGACCCGGTCCGGCTCGCCCTCGGTCTGATCCGCCGGCACAACGTCTCCCAGCTTCCGGTCGTGGCCGACAACGGCGCGGTGGTCGGTACCGTGATGGAGTCGAGCCTGATGACGGCGATGCTCGATGGGCGGGCGATGCTCGAGAGCCCTGCCTCGAGTGTCATGGAGGCGAAGCTTCCGAGCATCGCCGCGGACGAGAGCATCTCGGCGGCAGCGAGGGCCCTGGCGCACGGGCATGCCCTCCTGGTAGAAGATCGCGGTCGGACCGTGGGAATTCTCTCCCGCATCGACCTGATCGGATACGTCGCGAAATAGCGGTGCCGTGCTGACCGCGGCACGGCGCCGGGGCGTTGCGTCCCGGAGACACGGGATCCGTTGGGGACAGGCTTCCTCGGGGGACACGCTCCCTGGAGGAAGAGGTCACGGTGGGCACTGGGGCTCCGCGAGCAACAGGAACTCTCGGGCAAACGGCCGCAGTCGGCCGGTGGAAGGAACAGGGATGGGAATCGCGACCGATTCGATTCACGCGGGGCAGCAGCCGGACCCGACGACCGGCGCGATCATGACCCCGATCTATCAGACCTCCACCTACGTGCAGGAGGAACTCGGGGTCCACAAGGGGTATGAGTATGCCCGTACCCACAACCTCACCCGGGCGGCCTGGGAGCAGTGCGTGGCCAAGCTGGAGGGGGCGACGACCGGAATCGCCTTCGGTTCGGGCCTGGCCGCGATCGGCACCCTGATCCAGGCACTGGAGCCCGGAGACCACGTTGTTTCCTCGAATGACATGTACGGCGGCACCTACCGGCTGTATGAGCGGGTCTACCGCCGGTACGGAATCGAATTCGAGTACGTCGACACTTCCGACCTGGACGCGGTCCGGGCCGCGATTCGCCCGACCACTCGATTGCTCTATGTCGAGACCCCATCGAATCCGCTCATGAAGGTCTCCGACCTGGCTGCCCTGGCCGAGATGGCCCGGGCCCGCGGGATCGCCCTCGCGGTGGACAACACCTTTCTCACCCCGTTCTTTCAGCGTCCCCTCGAACTCGGCGCCCATCTGGTGGTGCACTCGGTCACGAAGTATCTGAATGGCCACTCCGACATGGTGGGGGGGATGCTCCTGACCTCGGAGCCGGCCTGGATCGAGAAGCTGCGATTCCTGCAGAACGCGGCCGGAGCCGTGCCCGGGCCGATGGACTGCTGGCTCGCGCTACGCGGGGTGAAGACGCTCGCCGTCCGGATGCCGCGCCACGAAGCGAATGCGATGCTCGTGGCTCAGCACTTGGTGCGTCATCCGCGAGTCGAGCGCGTACTCTATCCGGGGCTCCCCGAGCACCCCGCGCACGCGCTCTCCACGCGCCAGACGAGCGGGTTCGGCGGGATGGTCTCGTTTCTCCTGCGCGACCTCGAGGAGGCCCGGCAGGTGGCGGGCAGGACCCGCCTCTTCGCGCTGGCCGAGAGTCTCGGTGGGGTCGAGAGTCTGCTTTGCCACCCGGCCAGCATGACCCACGCCTCCGTCCCCCGCGCGGAGCGGGAGCGGATGGGTTTCACCGACGGGTTGCTGCGCCTTTCCGTGGGGATCGAAGATGTCGAGGATCTCCTTCAGGACCTGGACCACGCGCTCGCTGTCTAGAAGCGGGGCTCGCCCCGAGGTCCGAGCCACGCACGGTCGGGCGCCGAGCGGGCCGCGCCTACGTCTGATCGCATCCGCATGGAGATCCGACTTGCACGAGTTCTACCTTGGACGCATTTGACAACTGCCTCCGGAACGGGCGCCTCCAGGCTCGGGAACCGGACGCCGACCTGATCCAACGAGAGGTGGAGACGGCCATGTCGGAACTGGTCCGGGCTCGCACCTGCTTCACCGATGGCCGACTCGAGGAGTGCGTGGTCCAGGGCTATTTCGCCATGTACCGGCTGCTGCGCGCACTGTTGCTCCAGGCGGGGTATCGGGACACCAACCTGTTCAGCCTCTCGACCGGGATCGAACGCCTGTTCGCCGGGACGGACGGAATGGCGGGACTGGTCGCGGTCCTGCGCGAGGCGAAGGATCGAAAGGACCTGGTCCAGCAGGGAGGGCGCACCTCGCGAAAGGACGCCAAGACGATCCTCGACGGCGCGGAGGTAACCTACCGCCTCACCAGGGGGTTGATCCCGCTGGCCCGTTTTCCGGAGATCCGGGAGAGCGAGGCGCCGCCGGAATGAGCGGGGGGCGATGCCGGTCGGCGGAGCGGATCGCCGCCGCGTGCAGCCAACGGGTACACCGAAGCGGCGTTTCCCGTGTACTCTTCCGGGGGAGACGCCCCGCACGGACGTCGATCGAAGGAGGAAGGTTCCGAATGTTCCGCCTGGTCCTCTGCCTCGGCATCCTCGCCTGCCTTCTCGGCTGCGTGCTGCTCCTCATTCCGGGTGCCTCCTGGGCCATCGATCCTGCAGTGCGCAACATCCTGATCAGCGACCGGACGGCGGACCCGCTCGGCTACGGCGACGCCCGCGGCGGCGTCTTTCTGCTCCGCTATCAGTCCGGGCAACCGACCCGGGTCGCGGCGTTTCCCGCCGGCCCGGTCGATCCCACCGCAGTGCTGTCGCTGCCCGACCGGTCGTTCCTGGTCGCCGACTCCGGTGCCGATCCCTTTGGACTCGGACAGGGCGGAGGCGCCCTGTGGCGGATTGATCCTCGCGGTGAATTGACCGCGGTGACGGCGGAGCTGGTCGTCGCCTCGCCGAGCTTCGTCGATCCGATCGACATTCTGATCGAGCCGGAGGGGACCTATCTGGTTCTCGACTCCAACGCCGATCCGTTCGAGACCAATCGACTCCCCGGGGCAGTGTTCCGCGTCGACCCCCGCACCCGCGACGTCGATCTCCTCGCCGCTTCACCCGATTTCGTGCAGCCCCGCTCGATGGCCTGGGACACCGACGGCAGCGTGCTCATCGTCGATCAGGCCGCCGACCCGCTCCGCCTCGGCACTCCCTACGGTGCGCTCTTCCGTCTGAATCGCATCACCGGGGTGGTCAGTGTCGCATACGTGTTCTCCCGGCCGCGGTTTCCTGGCCCGGCTGCGGTCGTTGCCCTGCCCAACGGGGACTATCTGATCGCCGATCGCGACGCCGACCCCAGTAACCGCGGCACTCCCAAGGGGGCGATCTTCCGCTTGCCTCGCGGCGGAACACCGGTCGTCTTCTCCGCCGACCCTCTGTTCGAGGAGCCGGTGGATCTGATGCTCGGTGTCGAAGGCGACCTCTGGGTGATGGACGCCGCGGCCAACCCGGATCTCTACCCAACGTCACGCGGGGCGGTGTTTCGCTACGACCTCGAGACCGGGCGGCGGCGGCAGACGATCTCCTCGTCGCTGTTCAAGGCCGTTTCGGGCATGGGACAGGTCACCGGGGCCGAGTTCGACTCGTCACGGGTAACCTGGACGGATGACAATGCCTCGGTACTGCGGCCGGGGGACGTCTTCACCGTGCGGGCGCAGCTCCGCAACACCGGCACCGACGACGCGGCAGGCGTGGTGCTGGCCGACACCTTGGCCGGCGACTGGATCTTCCTCGCCGGGACCGACTCGGTCAGCCAGGGCGCGCTCAGCTACGATCCGGAGAGGCGGCTGGTGCGGTGGGTCGGAGATGTGGCGCAGGGGGAGTCCGCCACAGTGCGCTTCCAGTTGCGGCTCTGGGACGGTGTCGCGGTCGATCGTGAGATCCGACAGGAGCTGCGCATCGTCGCTTCCGGTGCCACCAACACCTTCAGCTATCGTGGTACTCCACGGCGCGAGTTCGAAGAGGGCACGATCGTCTACTGCGACTATCTGTCGATCGGAGGTCGCGAGGTCGGGGCGCTCTACACCGTCGACCCCGACTCCACCGCACCGCAGATCTTCTGGAGCGGTGCGCCGCTGGTTCGCCCGCTCGATCTGGTGCAGCTCGAGGACGACCGGATCGCCATCCTGGATACGCGTGCGTTCGAGACCTCGGCTGCGGGGCCGGAGGCGGTCTTTCTCTTCAGCCCGGCCACGGGCGACTTCGACACCTTGCTCACCCGCCTCGAGGGGGACGGACTGAAGTCGCTGCAGGGGATCGCCAGCGATCGCAACGGCGACTTGCTCCTGATCGACAAGGACGCGAACCCAAATGGATGCGGAACCGGGGCCGTCGGGGCGATCTACCATCTCGATGTCGATACCGGGGGGCTGACCCTGGTGCTGAGCGACTGCAACATGAAGGAGCCGCTCGACGCCACGGTCGACCGGAACGGGAAGATCTACATCACCGACGTCGGTGTCTCCGGCCCGTTCGGACCGAACGAACCCGGACAGTTCTTCGAGTACAACCCGACCACCCGGGTCGTCTACCGCTTCCCCCAGAACGATCGCTGGTTCGTCGATCCCACCGGAATCTACTCCCGTGATCCCGGTCGCTTCTATGTCGCGGAGCAGACCGGCAATCCTCGAAACCTCAGCGGGAACTCGGGCGCGCTGTTCCAGATCACGCGAAACCCGCTCGACTTCCGCCTGGTAGTCCAGGATGAGCGGTTCGTCGACCCCGATGATGTCTACGCCGCCCCGGACGGCACGATCTACCTGTGCGATCGTGAGGCCGATCCGCTCGAGCTGGATCTGAACGATCCGGGAGCCCTGTTCAAGATCGACCCCGTCACCTCCGCGGTCGAGGTCGCGGCGGCCGGTGCGGTCGTGCATCGCCCGGACGGGCTGATCGGCTACTACCATGCCGACCTCCTGGCGAGTCGCCTCAACATCCTCCTCCCGAGCGGGAGCAGCCGGGCGGAGCCGGGCGACACCTTGACCCTGCGCCTCCTGGTGACCAATCCTACCGATCGCAGCGCGCCGCAGGCGATGGCCCGTTTCACCGCGTATCCCTCGCTCGAGTTGCTCTCGGGCACGGCAGAAATCGGAAGCGTGACGGTCTCCGGGGACGTGGGGGAGGCGATCTGGTCCTCCCGCATCCCGGCCTACGACTCGGTCCTGGTCAACGTGCGAGCGCGGGTGAAGGACCTGGCATCCTTCGGGTCGCGAGCCGGGGCGGAGGTCCTGGTCATGGGGGGCGGAGCACCCCTCACCATCGAGCAGTCGATCCTGGTCCGGGCGTCGTTCACTCCGGGCGAGTTGATCATGGCGGACGAGGCGGCCGATCCCCAGAATCCGCCGGCGCGTCGCGGGGCGCTCTTCCGGCTCGGCGGTCAGGGCGATCCCGCCGAGTACCTCCCTCTGACCAGCACCTCGATCAAGGAGCCGACCTGCGTCGACTGGGATTCCGACGGGCGACTGGTTATCGGGGCGAAGCGCGGGGCGGACTCCGGCTCGATCTATCGGGTGAACACCCAGACCAACGCTCTCGAGGCGCTGATCAATGCCGACCCGAACCTGAAAACGCCGACCGATCTGCTCTACCTCTCGAACGGCGACCTGCTGGTGGTCGATGCCGACGCCGAGGGGGCGACGATTCCAGGGAAGGGAGCGCTCTGGCGGCTCCCGTCCGGCGGGACTGCGCTCGAGCTGTTCTCGGCCGACGCACGTTTCCGCTCCCCGCAACAGGTGGCGATCGACGGTCGCGGTCGGATGTGGGTCTGCGATCGCGAGGCGAATCCGGATCAGCTCCCGTTGCCGAACACCGGCGCGCTCTTCCAGATCTCACCCACCAGCGGCTCGGTGATCAACTACTACCAGTCGACCGATCTGCCCGAACCGACCGGCATCCAGCCGTATCGCGTGGGCTCGCTGCTGATCACCGACCAGGTGTCGAATCCGAACAACTACCCGCAGACCACCGGGACGCTGTGGGAATTCAATCCGGACTCCCGTCTGCTCTCGATCGCCCTTTCGACCCAGGTGCTCAAGTCACCACGTCGGAGCTTCGTGCTCCCGAACGGCAACATCCTGATCGCCGACCGCGGTCAGCGTCGACCGGACGCGGTCTCGGGGCAAGGGGCGATTCTGGTCCTCGATCGCACTGCCGGGTCGCTTCGGTTCCACACCTACTGCGACTCGTTCGTCGGCCTGAGCGACTTCGCCTATCTCCCGAGTTCGTATCTGCAGTTCGTCGACTACACGGTGACCGACCCGAACGGCCCTCCGGTCTATCCCTCGGATCGCGTCAAGGTGCGGGCGGAGCTCAAGAACTTCGGCGTGGCCACGGCGGAAGAGGTGGTCTTTGCCGACTCCCTGCCCGCCGGCACGGTACTCGACATCACCTCCCTCACGGCAGACGGGGGAGAGGTGAGCGGCACCGATCGCGTGGCGCGCTGGACCGGCTCCCTCGCGCCCGGGGAGACGGTGATGATCCAGTACGACGTGCAGCTCAACCCGTTCGAGACCGAGGGGAAGATTCTCGCCTTCACCCCGGCGGCGACGGAGCGGGTGGTGGGTACGATCCGCGACGAGGTGCGCCTGCCGGTTCTGGTGCCGCTTGAATCAGGGTATGCCTACGTGGCCGACGGCGACGCCGATCCCTACGCCCTGGGCGGGAGTCCCGGGGCGATTCTCAAGGTCGACCTGATCACCGGCTCGACCCGCGCGTTCTACAGCTCCACGCAGCTCAAGCAGCCCCGCGACGTGGCGCTGGTGGGGCGTCAGAACACCAGCATCCTGATCCTGGACAACCAGGCGCGACCGGGCGCGGGAGCGGGGGCGCTCCTGGCCCTCGACCCGATCACCCAGCAGCTCCACACCGTGGCCACTGACTCGACCTGGATCAATCTGCAGCAGATCCTGGTCGAATCGGACGACTCGGTGCTGCTGCTCGACTCGAGCGCCGATCCGTTCGACCTGCGCGACGGCATCGGCCCCGGTGCGATCTACCGGGTCGACCTCGACACCGGAGCAACCGAAGTGGCGTACTCGGACACCACACTCCGCTTGCCCACCTCGATGGCCTTCCTGCCCGACGGCCGGTTGGTCGTGGCCGATGCGGAAATGGATCCGGGCAACTTCGGCAATCGCAACGGCGCGCTCTTCGCCATCGATCTCTCGACGCGCGAGACGACGGTCTTCGCCACCTCACCACAGTTCGAGACCCCGATCTCCATCACCCCCCGACCCGAGGGGGGCTTCTATCTCGCGGATCAATCGGCCTCTCCCTTCGGCGGAAGCGGTCGCGCCGGAGCGGTGTTCAGCATCGGGGCCGACGGGGTGGCGGCGCTCCTCTCCGACTCGAAGTTCTTCCGACGGCTCTCGACCATCGGGCTGCGCGCCGATGGTCACCCGATCATGACCGACTTCGACGCCGACCCCTTCGGTCTGGGGCAGGCCTATGGCGCGATCCACGCCTGGAACTCGAGCGTGATCGGACGGTTCTCGCCCCTCGCCTCCTCCACCATGATGCGGCGCCCGGCCGGGTTCTTCGTCTTCAACGACCTCGTGCCGGTCGATTTGAGTCTGACCGCCGAGCCGGCCGCGGAAGGGGTCGCGCTGCGCTGGGAGGTGCCGCTCGACGCGCCGGGAGTGCGGGTCCTGGTGTTCCGCCGGGCCCTGAGCGACCCGGACGAGGCGCTCGGCGAGGTGCCCGACGGTTTCGCGCTGATCGCCTCCGGTCCGGCATTGGACGGAGTGGGAAGTCACGAGTACGTCGACCGGGACGTCGAGCCGGGCCGGTGGTATGCCTACGCGCTGGCCCTCGCGGGTGACGACGGCTCGGTGGAGTACACCCTTCCGACCCTGGTTCAGGCGCCGACCACCGCGCTGCGCCTCACGCTCTACCCGCCCTCGCCGCGCCCCTTCCGCGATCTCTGCACCCTGCGCTTCGCGCTCCCCAGGGCAGGTTCGGTGCGGGTCGAGCTGTTCGACGTCGGAGGACGACGGGTTCGCGCCCTGGCGCGCGGCAGCTATGCGGCCGGCGTGCATGCCTTGTCCTGGGACGGCCGCGATGATGAGGGACGGCGTCTCGGTTCGGGAGTCTACTTTGCCCGGCTTTCCGCGCCGGGCGGGGAGCGGAACGCGCGCCTGGTGATGATCCACTGAGAGCGCGCTCACCTGCGGGTGAGCGGCTCTCGTTCCAAGCTCGACGTCGCCCCGCGGCCTCCGCCATCCCGTCCGGGACAGTCGAACCGCCCACTGTCCCGCCAGGTACAGTTCGACCGCGTGCCGCTCCTCGGCCGGCGCGAAGTTCGGTCAAAAAACGCTGCATTCGTGCCCACCCGACCTCGAGGTCGCCGGCCTCGGCACTTGGCACGCCACCTGCATAGACCTTCCCATCACCTCGAGCGTTCCGCAGGGCGTCCGAAAACCAGTTCGTGGCGGGGGCGGCGGACGGAGAAAAGGAGACTCACGATGAAGTTCAACTCGATTCGGCGCTCCACGCGTTTCGTGCTCGGCACCGCCGCACTGGCGCTCTCGCTCGCCGGCTGCGGAGACGACGACGGCCAGACCAATGCTCCGCCCGTCGACCAACCGACCTACGACCTGAACGCCGCCTATGGTGGACTCACCGCCACCGATGAACAGCCGGCTTTCGGAGATCCGACCCTGGCCGCGATGGAAGAAGACGAGGCGCCGGTTTCCGATCCGATCAACGATCAGGTCGGGGAGATCGGCCGTGGGCGCGCCACCTATGCGTTCACCGCGATCTGGGGCAAGCTCCAGGAACCGGAGCGGAACGACCGAGGGCAGTTGGGGATGAAGACGGCGACGCCACCGACTGGACCGGGAAGATCGAGCTCTCCTCGGGCGCGGTCCACGTGCGGCGCACCATCGCCTTCGAGCGCCGTGACTTCCTCCGTCCGCGTCGCGATCGCAGCCTGCTCGAGTGGGTGAGCTTCACCGGAGAGCGCTACGACGGTCTTCGCCTCAGCATCATGGCCGCGGAAGGTGACTCTGCCGGGACCGGCACCCTGACCTTCGAGACCCCTGCTTTCTCCCGCACCTTCACCATGGCTGAACTCGCCGACCTCGATCTGCTGATCGACGTCGATCTGAACGGAAACCAGCTCCGGCTCCGCTCGGTGGCCACCCGCCCGAACGAGACGGTGCGCGGCTTGGTGATCGGTCGCTGGCACCAGTCCCCGGACAGCGAGGTGGGGAACTTCGGCGGCCGTTGGATCGCCCCCGACGGTGCGGCGCTCGGTCACGTCCAGGGGATCTTTGGCCTCAACGACGCGGGGGAGCGAGTGTTTCATGGCAAGTGGATCAACCGCGGTGGTCGTTTCGAAGGGTTCGTCAGCGGTACCTGGGCCGTGTCGGAAGGGCATGGGGTGGCCGGGGAATCCGGCACCCTCGACGGCAAGATCTTCGGCGGCCAGGAGCAGACCCCGACCGAACTCGGCAAGCTCCAGGGTCAATGGGTCAAGGGAGAGAACGGGCGCGGCATGTTCGATGGCGTCTGGTGCCTCGGCTGCCCGTGACCGCTACGGTTCGCGAATCGGGGTAGGTTAGACCAGCCCCTCGAGACCAAAGCCCGATTCCGAAGGGAGGAGAGCCATGCGGCTCTCCTCTTTTTTTGGCGTAGAATGTCCCCCATGCGCGCACCACGACAACAGTCCCGGGGCGAAGTTTCGCGGCCGGCCGACTTCCAGTGGATCGTCGATGGCCACAATGCGATCTTCGCCGTTCCGGGGTGGGAACGGCTCCAGCTGGAGGGGAAGAAGCGGGAGGCTCGGCAGCGGCTGGAGCGCCGTCTGGAGGAGTTCGGCCGGGCGATCGGCCGACAGGTCTGGGTGGTCTACGACGGAAACCACATGGAGCGGAACCCCGACGCCATCGATCGCACCCATCTGCGCAGCATCTACGCCCTGCCGCCGGAGGAGGCGGACGATCGGATCCGCTTCCTGGCCGAGGGGCTCGCCCGGGCCGGCACCGGCGCGGTGGTGGTCACGTCGGATCGGCGCACCCTGGCAAGCACGCTCCCGAACGGCACCCGCTGGATGGACGTGCGCGCCTTCCTCCGCGACGTGGTGGACCCGGCGATGATCGAACCCGAGAAGAGCGACCCGCGGGGTTTCGCGGACATCGAGCGGTACTTTCTCGATGCCGCGGGCGAGGAACCAGAGGGCGACGGACGCGCGGGGACTTGAGCCGCATGGCATCGCTTCGCTAGGCTAGCGACGATTCCGCTCGAAGGCGCAACGGGAGAACGAGGGGGCTCCGGGCTATGGAGAAGGTAAACCGTCCGCGGGGAGATGTGACCCTGGGGCTCTTGATCAACGGATTTCTGATCTGGGTCAGCCTGACCGCGGGGCTGGGACAGGACATTCTGGCGCTCGCGCAGTCCCCTCCGGCCCACGGGGAGGGGGCCGCAGGCGGGGCTCCCTCCAGCACGGAGGTGGCGAGTCCGGATCCGATCGCCCTCGAGGCGCGGGAAAAGGAACTCAAGGCCAAGATCGACAAGAACGGCCGGGACTTCGAGGCGGCCTACGAGCTCGGGAACCTCTACTACGATCAGGGCAGACGTACCGAGGCCGAGGAATCGTACCGCCGGGTGCTCAAGATCCAGGCCGATCATGTCCCCGCCCGGGTGAATCTCGGTGTGGTGCTCAATGAGGCGGGGAAGTCGGAAGAGGCGCTGGTCGAATTCGACGCGGCGCTCAAGCTTGCTCCCGAGGACGTCAACGCCCTCTGCAACAAGGGCCAGGCTCTCTACGCGCTCCAGCGATACAACGAGGCGATCGATCACTATCGACGCTCGATCCAGATCGATCCGAAGAGCCAGCTCGCGCACTACCTGCTGGGCATCGCGTTCGCCGACGCCGGGATCTACCGTGAGGCGATCCGGGATTGGCAGAAGGTGGTTTCGATCGACCCGAACACCGACGCCGCCCGCACGGCGAGCGAGGGAATCAAGGTCCTCCAGGACATGCTGAAGACGGCTCCCTGATGGGGGAGGTGCCGCGCGATCGCTCCGATGCCCCGGCATCGGCCGGCGTCGACCAGCCGACCTCGCGGCGGGTTCTCGTGGCGATGAGCGGGGGAGTCGATAGCGCGGTGGCCGCCGCCCGTCTGCAGCAGGCAGGTTGGGAGGTCGGCGGCGTCACGTTCAAGCTGTTCTGCTACGGCGACACAGCCTCCGGGGCGAAGGCCTGCTGCGGCCTCGAAGGGGTGCGTGATGCCCAGGCCACGGCGCGAAGGTTGAGCATCCCCCATATCGTGATGGACCTCTCCGACCTGTTCCGCGAGAAGGTCTACGACGACTTCGCCCGGGAGTACGCCGCCGGTCGTACCCCGAATCCGTGTGTGCAGTGCAACACCCACGTCAAGTTCGCCCCGCTCCTCTCCTGGGCGCGACGCCAGGGATACGAGTACATCGCGACCGGCCACTATGCGCGGGTGCGCGAGCATCGGATCGGTGCGCGTTCGTATCGCCTGATCGAGCGGGCACGCAGCGACGAGAAGGACCAGAGCTACGTCCTCTGGGGAGTTCCGGCTCCGGTTCTCGATCGCTGCCTCTTTCCCCTCGGAGAGTCGGTGAAGCCGGAAGTGCGGCGCGAGGCCCGCGATCGCGAGCTACCGGTCTGGGACAAGGGGGACAGTCAGGACATCTGTTTCGTCGACGACCGCGGGTATGCGGAGGTGCTGCGCGCGACGCTGGGGGCGGACCATGCCGTTTTCCGCCCGGGCGAGATTCGCGATGACCGGGAGCGCGTATTGGGGCGCCATCAGGGACTCGCGCACTACACCGTCGGCCAGCGCCGCGGTCTGGGGCTCGGCGGGGGGGAGGCGCTTCATGTGGTCGCCCTCGAGACCGACCGCAATGTCCTGCGGGTCGGGCCGGACCGGCAGCTCGAGCGCAACGGGCTGTGGGCCTCGGATCTCAATCTCTTCGTGGAGCCGGAGCACCTGACGACCGGTCCGGTCGAGGTCAAGATCCGCTACCGTCACGAGCCGGCGGCGGCCGAGGTGCGCCTCGAGTCGGGAAGGCTGCATGTCCGGTTCCAGGAGGCCCAGCGTTCCATCGCGCCAGGGCAGTCGTGTGTCGTCTACCGGGATGGCCTCCTGCTCGGCGGCGGCCGGATCGATTCCGTCTGCCAGTGTTGCGGCGATCCCGGGCCGTATGAGGACTGAGCGGCCGGCCGGATCGCGAGGGACGAACCGTTAGTTGACAGGATTTCTCGCGGACTGCTACTTTGCCGCTCCCGGGAGGGATGGCCGAGTGGTTTAAGGCGGCGGTCTTGAAAACCGCAGATCGCAAGATCCGTAGGTTCGAATCCTACTCCCTCCGCAGGTAGGCGCGTGCGTCGGTCGGGCGGAGTTGGTTCCCAGGTTGACTGGCTGATCAGGTTGACTGGACGCTCAGGTCGACTGGATGAACAGGTCGACTGGATGAACAGGTCGACTGGATGAACAGGTCGACTGGATGATCGGGCGGATCGCGACGCGCCGCGGAGATGGTGTTGCCGGAGAGGTGGCCGAGTGGCTGAAGGCGGCACATTGCTAATGTGTTGTGGGCTAAAACTCACCGGGGGTTCGAATCCCCCCCTCTCCGCATCCGAACGCTCTCGATTCTGGCCGGAGGCCAGCCGGATCAGGGGACGGGAGTAGGCTTCGAGAGCGAACGAGCTGAGTTCGAATCTGTTCGAGCCTGACTCGATCTGTTGAAGGTTTCGCGCCTATAGCTCAACTGGATAGAGCATCTGACTACGGATCAGAAGGTTGGGGGTTCAAATCCTCCTGGGCGCACATTTCGGGTCCCGCACGGGACCGGGACGCGGAGACCTCGGTGGGACTTCGCGGACGGCAGGAGAGCCCCGGAATCAGCCGCCTCGCGCGGACTGGTTCTGGGGATTACTCTGTCAGGAACTTTCGATGTCCCGGGTACGTCTGGGACATGAGCCGGTTTGGGACATGAGCCGGTTTGGGACATGAGCCGGTTTGGGACATGAGCCGGTTTGGGACATGAGCTCGACTGGGACATGAGCTCGTTTGGAAATGGGTACGTTCAGTTCGCAGGGGCCGGCCCGCGGGCCGGTCGACGAATCTTGGTTACGGCGTGGGAGGGGGCTCGCCGCGGAGGTCTTTTCGATGGAACGCTTCGAATCGTCGCTTCCCGGTAAAGCTGGATCGGAAGGTTTGGTGAGTTTGCTGTTCGGACAGACCGCAGGTCGGATTCGAGACGGTGTCCTGGGGTTGCGCCCCTTCTTGGGGTTCCGCCTCATCCTGGGGTCGCTGGCCGCGCCGCTCCTGCTTGCCGGAGTGACGGGTTGCAAGAGCACCGGCGGCATCGAGCCGCCGCAGGCCTACGTCGCTCCCGATTGGGCCGATCAGAAGATACAGTCGATCGCCTTCGTCGGACTGGCGGGAGCGACGATCGACGAGAACGACCGAAAGATGGCCGAGGAGATCGTGGAGCAGGAGCTGCGCAGCTCGCAGACCCGCTTCCTGGTCCTGGCCAAGGGCGCGGCGCTCGACCGGGCACAGAAGGCCGGCGTCAAGGCAGACTTCGAGCGGGTCGCCCAGGTCTGGAAGGGATCGCACACCGTCGACGAGCTGGTGGCTCAGCGGGTCTGCGAGAAGCTCGGGGTGGACGGCCTGGTGGTCGCGACGCTCGATGAGTGGAAGAAGGAGAAGGCGGACTGGCAGACCGAGGAGGCGTCGTTCTCCGAGGTTGGGGTGGAGTTGGCGATCGTGGGCGCGAAGAGCGGCCTGATCGCCTGGCAGGCATCGAAGCGGATACGCGAAAACTCGGCGGTCTACCAGCCGGGGCAGAGCGCGACCGGCTTCTATGGGAGTGATCCGAACGCGACGCAGCGGCAGGCGCAGGCCTCGTCCGCCGTCCCCGAGCCGCCGGATATCGATGCCCTGGCGCGCAAGGTGATGGGTTCATTGATGGGCGCGTTTCCGGAAGCGACTCCCTAGTTTCGCCGTACCGGGACGGCGTCCGCGGCGGAAGCCCGCGATCGTCACGAACGGCACGGGCGGCGCCAGCGACATGACAAAGCGCGAAGAGGAGAGCAGCGCCCACGACGAGCGGTGGATGAGCCAGGCCATCGACCTGGCACGTCGCGCGATGGACGAGGGAGAGGTTCCGATCGGCTGCGTGATCGTACACGGCGACCGGGTGATCGGGCGGGGATGGAATCGGACCGAGAAGGCCGAGGATCCCACCGCCCACGCAGAGATGCTCGCGATCACCGCGGCGGCCACGACCTTGGGATATGCGCGGCTGGAGGGGGCTCGGGCCTACGTGACGGTCGAGCCCTGTCTGATGTGTGCGGGAGCGTTGCTACTGGCCCGAGTCGACGCGGTGGTGTACGGTGCGCCGGAGCCGAAATTCGGTGCCTTGCAGTCGCAGTTTCGCGTGCTCGAGGCGGAAGGTTTGAACCACTACTTCGAGGCCCGCGGCGGCGTGCTCGCCGATGAGTCGGTCTCGTTGCTCAAGGGGTTCTTTCGGGAAAAGCGGAGAGGTGCCTGAGTGGTTGAAAGGGGCGGTCTCGAAAACCGTTGTGGGGGTAACTCCACCGAGGGTTCGAATCCCTCCCTCTCCGCCAGCTTTTTTGGACCGGTTTGACGCTTGAGGCTTCGCGGAGCGTCGCATAGAATGCGCGCCGCAGCGGCGGTGGCGACCGGCGCAAGTCAGAGTTCGAGGGGCAGTTGCCCAGGTGGTCGGGGTGCGACTTCGATCCGGGTGAGTGTCGAGACCACTCGAGTGCGGCGGAGAGATGTCCGAGTGGTTTAAGGAGCACGTCTGGAAAGCGTGTAGGGACGAAATCCCTCCAGGGTTCGAATCCCTGTCTCTCCGCCATTTTGTTTGAGTCGGAACACCCGGGCAGCGGGGCCTCGACCTGGAGGCTCACACGCGGGACCAGGGTCGCCGACTCGGTTCGGTTTGGGGATGTAGCTCAGTTGGGAGAGCGCCTCGTTCGCAACGAGGAGGTCGTCGGTTCGATCCCGATCATCTCCACATTTCAGCGTGGCCGGTCGTCGGCAAGGACCGCCCGCGCCGTAGTAGGGCTGACCGGATGATGGTCGGCCGAAGAGAGGGTCGACCGAAGGAAGGGTCGATCGGATTTCGCGATTAGGTCGTGCTAGACGGGGAGCTAGCGGTGTCCTGTAACCCGCAATCCGCTTTAGCGGGGTTGAACTCCCTTTCGAGGTCTTAGCTTGGGAGGCGGACTGAGAGGCCATGGGGCATCGACGGCCAGGCCCCACGCGACGGAGATCTGCCAACCCCGTCAGGACCGGAAGGTAGCAGCGGTACGCAGAAGACTCCGGGCGCCGTGGAGTCGCCTGGTCTGAGCTACCAGCTCTCTCGTTTCACTGACCGGCGGGTCGAAGAAGGGTGCACGGCCTAAATTTGACGGCCGGGAGGTGCAAAGAGCCTCCCGGCCGTCTTCGTTCCGCTGCTAGATTACCCCGTCAGCGCCGCACCCTTTCGGGGCGCGCGACCCGGGCGCTGCGTGGCGCTCCAGCGGAATCGAACGGGATTGGGTTCGGCTCGCTCGGCGGGAGCGCGCCTTCGGAGTGGTCGACGGTGAGCTACCTCGTACTTGCCCTCAAGTGGCGCCCCCAGCGCTTCCAGGACGTGACCGGCCAGGCGCATGTGTCGCGGACGCTCTCGACCGCGCTCAAGACCGGCCGCACGGCCCATGCCTACCTCTTCTGCGGCCCGCGCGGCGTGGGGAAGACCTCGATGGCCCGGATCCTGGCCAAGGCGGTCAACTGCGAACGCGGTACGGGTGAGGAACCGTGCAATGAGTGCGATTCCTGCCGCGACATCACCACCGGGCGGGCGATCGACGTCATCGAGATCGACGGCGCTTCCAACCGCGGGATCGACGACATCCGAGATCTGCGCGAGGGGGTGCGGTACTCGCCGGCCCAGTTGAAGAGCAAGGTGTACATCATCGACGAAGTGCACATGCTCACCCAGGATGCCTTCAACGCACTGCTCAAGACTCTGGAGGAGCCGCCGCGCCACGTGGTGTTCGTGCTCGCCACGACCGAGCCGCTCAAGGTTCCGGCGACCATCTTGTCTCGCTGCCAGCGCTTCGATTTCGCCCGCCTGCGCACCGTCGAGGCGGCGGCACGGCTGGCTTACATCTGCGAACAGGAAGGGATTGCCGCGGAGCCCGAGGCACTGGCCCTGATCGCGCGCAAGGGCGACGGCTCGATGCGCGACTCGCTCACCCTGCTCGACCAGGTGCTGGCCTCGAACGTGATTCCGATGACCGCAGCCAGCGTGCGCGAGTCGCTCGGGATCGCCGGCCGCGAACTCTACTTCGCCTGGACGGAAGCGATCCTCAACCGCGATGGGAGGGCGGTCCTGCAGTCGCTGGGCGACGCCATCGACGAGGGGGCGAACCTGCAGGAGTTGGCGGACGAGTTCGTCGGGCATCTGCGAAATCTGCTCCTGGTTGCGACCGATCTTTCGCTGGCCGAGATGGTCGAGGGGACGCACGAGGAGCGGGAGTTGTACGCGGCGCAGGCCGCTCGGTGGAACGCCATCGATCTCCTCCGTGCCACCCGACTGGGTCTCGACGCCTCGCTCATGATGCGCCGCAGCGGCGTGCCGCGGGTTCATCTCGAGTTGCTCCTGGCCGAGCTGGCCGAACTGGTGAGCGCGCTCGACCTCAAGCGTTTCCTCGATGCCACGCGGGGACGGACGACGGACGCCCCCCCGGCGGCCGCCTTTGCGCCCCGCGTCGCGTCCGGCGATCCGCGGGGGGCGGCGGGGGCGAGGGGGGACGAGTCCGCGCGGCCGGCCGGCGGCCCTCCGGTCGCTCCGCCCTCGCGCGAGCCGGCATCCATCGCACCCGCCGAGGTGGGGGATGCGGCGAGCGGCATTGCCGCGGTGCGGGCTCAGCTCGCGCGTTCGACTGGGGCGCCGGCGGGACGGGCGAAGCAACCGGAGTCCAAGGCTCCATCGGAGGAGGCTCCACCCCCGGTCGCGAGGACGGCGAGGGCTGAGCAGAGAGCGGCTGGTGGGCAGGCGTCGTTGGTGGCCGCGTCGTCGTCGTCGCCTGGGCCGGCAGTGTCACCTGGGCCGGCAGTGTCACCTGGGCCGGCAGTGTCACCTGGGCCGGCAGTGTCACCTGAGTCTGCAGGCCCACCTGAACCGATCGAACCGGATCGAACGGTCGGGCCCGAGAGCTCCGGGGCTGGAGACGGGTGGGAGCGGGTGGTCGCCAAGGTGTCGGCGCAGAAGCCGACTCTGGCCGCGTTTCTCATCGGATCGGAGCTGCTGGCGCGCGAGGGGACGAGCATCCGGGTCGGGATTCCGGGGCTGACCAAGTTCCACGTGGAGCAGCTCGAGCGGGGCGAACATCGTCGGCTCATCGGTGCCGCCATCGAAGCGGAGTTCGGGCCGGGGATGCTGATCCGTTATGAGGCAGGAGGGTCGGGCAAGGTAGCCAACGTCGGGGCCTCTCGAGGTGCGCGTGGCGAAGGGGGCGGATCGTCCGATCCGAACGCGATCTCGCCCGACCAGGTGCGCAGGATCGCCGACCTCTTCGATGGGGATGTGATCGGGCCGGCATAGCACTGCCGCGCGCGGGGCCACGAATCTCGGAGCATGCGACGAGTCGCGACGCGAGTGATGGTAAATGCGGCAATGGGGATCAGCAGGCGGCAGCGGGGAGCTGCGAGGAGTCGAGCATGAAAGAGCTGCAAAAGATCATGAAGCAGGCGCAGCAGATGCAGTCGAAGATGGCCGAGATGCAGGCGCGCCTGGCCGAGGAGACGGTGGAGGCGAGCGCCGGGGGCGGCATGGTCACAGTGGTGGTCAACGGCAAGCACGAGCTGGTCAGTCTGAAAATCCAGCCGAAGGCGGTCGATCCCGAGGATGTCGAGCTGCTCGAGGATCTTCTGCTTACCGCGATCAATGACGCGCAGAAGAAGGCCGAGGAGCGGATCCAGTCGGAGCTGGGAAAGATCACCGGCGGAATGAACCTACCTGGGTTGTTCTAGCCGGCGCTCCGCGGTGCGCAGCGCGGGTCACCCGCAACGTAAACAACGGATCGTCCGAGACCGGATCGTCCCCCGAGGGATCGACCCACCGCGGATCGTCCGACCACGGATCGTCGGGAGTTCTCCGGCGGTCATCCTTCCCGTCCGTGAGGCTTCGTGGAATACAGTTCGAAACATCTCGAGGACCTGATCGAGCGGCTGGCCAAGCTCCCCTCGATCGGGAAGAAGACGGCGCTGCGCCTCGCCTTCCACCTGCTCAAGGTGCCGGCGGAGGAGGCGCTCGAGCTGGCCCGCGCCATCGAGCGGGTGCGGACCGATGTCGTCTCCTGTGAGATGTGCGGCAACATCGCCGAGACCCAGCCCTGCTATCTCTGCGCCGATCCGAGCCGGGACCACGCGTTCCTCTGTGTGGTCGAACAGCCGGGGGATGTGATCGCGATCGAGCGGAGCGGGGTCTTCCACGGTCTGTACCATGTTCTGCGGGGAAGCCTTTCTCCTCTCGACGGAATCGGACCGGACGATCTCCGGATCCGCGATCTGGTGACCCGGGTCGATGAAGGGGGATACCGCGAGATCATCGTGGCCACCAATCCAACCGCACAGGGGGAAGCGACGGCGCACTACCTGAACGATCTGCTGCGCGACAAGGTGCGCCTCACGCGGATCGCGCGCGGGCTGCCGATCGGGGCCGACCTCGAGCTGTCGGATCAGATCACCCTCGCGCGGGCGATCGAAGGACGAAAGGAGATCTGATGGTCAAGGGAAGTCCGGTGCCCGGAGCGGGGAGAACATCGCTGCCACCGTTTCTGGTCCGGTTCGTGGCCACCTTCGGCTTCACCGGGATGTTTCCCATCGCGCCGGCCACCTTCGCCTCCGCGGTGACCCTCGGACTGTTCTGGTTTGCTCCGCCCCTGCCGCTGGTCGGCTGGATCGTGATGTTGGTCCTCCTGACCGTGATCGGCACCTACTTCGCGCATCAGGCGGAACAGCTCTATGGGCACGACGCCAGCCCGATCGTGATCGACGAGGTGGTCGGGGTACTGCTCACCATCGCCATGCTTCCCCACACTCTGGGGGTGTATCTGATCGGGTTCTTCCTCTTCCGCGTGCTTGATGTGGTCAAGCCGCCCCCGGCCTATCAGTTCCAGTCGTTGCGCGGCGGCTTCGGCGTGATGGCGGACGACGTGATGGCGGGGATCTACGGTCAGATCCTGCTCCGGCTGGCGGTCCACTTCTGGCCCGCGATCGGTCGCGGCTGAGGTCCGGGCGGTGCGGATCGAGATCGTCACCATCGGCGGCGAGATTCTCTGTGGGCGGATCGCCGACACCAACTTCGTCTTCCTGGCTCGCGGACTGGCCCGGCTTGGACTGAGCCCCACCTGGCACACCACGGTGCCCGACGCCGAGCCGGAACTCGGAGAGGTGCTGGCTGCGGCGCGTGCGCGGGCCGAGGTGATTCTGGTCACGGGTGGCCTGGGAGCCACGCCCGACGATCTTACCCGTCCGGCGCTGGCCCGCGCCTTCGGACGCGAACTCGAGATGCGCGAGACGCTCTGGCGGGAGATCGCCGCGCGGTACGCGGCGCGCGGGCTCACCTTGTCGGTCGCTTCGAGCGCGATGGCCCAGTTGCCGGTGGGCGCGGAGGTCCTGCCGAACCGGGAAGGGGTGGCACCGGGAATCTTCCTCCGCGACGCGCGCGGGTTGCTCTGCGCCATGCCGGGAGTGCCGCGCGAGATGGAGGCGATCTTCACCCAGGAGATCGCGCCGCGGCTCGAGGCTCTTCTCGCGGCGCGCGGAGGCCGTCCGGCGCGCGAGGTGGTTTTGCGCACCGCCGGAGTCTCGGAGACCGTGCTGGCCGAGCGGATCACCACGCCGGAGGGGGGACTCGTGGCCTACCTCCCGCACGTCGGCGGAGTCGATCTTCGCTTGCAGCGTCCCTTCGGCTCGAATCTCGAAGATGCGGACCACGCTCGATGGGTAGAAGCGGTGCGGGGCGAACTCGGGCCGATCGTCTACGGGGAGGGAGAGACGACCCTCGAGGAGGTGATCGGGGGGGCGCTCGTGAGCCGCGGATTGCGGCTCGCCCTGGCGGAGTCCCTGACTGCCGGTGGGGTGAGCGCGCAGCTGGTGCGCGTGCCAGGCGCATCGCGCTATGTCGAGGGAGGCGTGGTCGCCTACGCCAACCGCGCGAAGGAGGAACTGCTCGGGGTCGCGTCGTCCACCCTGGCCCGCGATGGGGCGGTGAGCGAAGCCTGCGCGCTCGAGATGGCGCGCGGCGCGCGTGAGCGATTCGGGGCCGATGTTGGGCTCTCCACCACCGGAATTGCCGGTCCCGACGGCGGGACGCCCGAGAAGCCGGTTGGCCTGGTCTGGATCGGCCTCGCCACCGCCGATGGGGCGTGGGCGGTTCGGAGAAGCTTCCCCGGACGACGAGACACCGTGACCGCCCGGTCGATCACCACGGCCCTGCTGATGCTGCACCGGCATCTGGCCGGGATCCCGCTGGAGGGGCCGGCATGACCCGCGTGTTCCTGGCCCTCGTCCTGCCGCCCGGACTGATCGAGACGGCGTGGGGCGTCTCGCTCCGGATGCAGGAGGTGGCGCCCCCGGGGCTGGTGCGCTGGGTGCCGCGAGAGAACTTCCACCTCACCCTCCGTTTCTTCGGCGACCTCGATCGCGCGCGGCTCGACCGTGCGCTCTCCGAGACGGCCGCGCTCGACGGGGCCTTCCCGGCCGTGACGGCCCGCCTCGGGACGGTCTCGGCCTTTCCGTCGGAATCTCGACCCTCGGTGCTCTGGATCGGGCTCCAGTCGGGCGGGAAGCTGGAGGCGTTGGCGGCGGAGGTCGACCGGCGTCTGGTCGCCGCCGGCTTCGGCCCGGCGGACAAACCGTGGAAAAGTCACCTCACCCTCGGGCGGATCGGCCGGGAGGAGCGAATCTCCCCGCCCCTGGCCCGAAACCTGCTCTCCTCCGGTCGTTTGACAGCGGAAACGTCGGAAGATACCATCGGCGCCATTGCGTTGATTGAGAGCGAGCTTCGTCCGCAGGGAGCGCGGTACACACCGCTGCGGACCGCGATCGCCGCGCGTTCCTGATGTAGTTGCGCCAGAACCCGCCAAAGGGGGAGGGTTCGAGCGAGACTTAAGGGGGATCCGACGTTCGGGAGTCGGGTCGGGAGCGCACGAGGTCGGACGCACCAGGATAGTTCCGCCCGACGCGCGAGCGTCGGACGGCGGGATCAGCCAGGCGCCTCTAGGCACGCCATTCCCGTTTCCGCATGAGCCCGTCCCGGAAGAGGGACCGGGTCGATCCGGGGCGCAGGTCACTCGGGCCGCGTCTGGGTCGTCGGTCGCCGATCGGGACGAATGCACGGAAAGGGTCCTAGAATCAGGAGGTTAGGCAACATGTCTGTCGATCAACCGAAGGAGCGGACCAAGGCCCTGGATCTCGCGATCACCCAGATCGAGAAGCAGTTCGGCAAGGGGAGCATCATCCGCCTCGGGCAGGGCAAGGCGATCGAGGATCTCGCGGTCATCCCGAGCGGTTCGCTCGGTCTCGACATCGCGCTTGGTCTGGGCGGCGTTCCGCGCGGCCGGATCATCGAGATCTTCGGACCGGAGTCGTCGGGCAAGACGACCATGACGCTCAAGATCGTGGCCGAGGCGCAGAAGCTGGGGGGGAACGCGGTCTTCATCGACGCGGAACATGCGCTCCAGCCGTCGTATGCCAAGCTGCTCGGGGTCGATGTCGAGAACCTGCACGTCTCGCAGCCCGACACCGGCGAAGAGGCGCTGGAGATCGCCGACCAGCTGGTCCGCAGCGGCGCGGTCGACGTGATCGTGATCGACTCGGTTGCGGCGCTGGTGCCCCGGGCCGAAATCGAAGGGGAGATGGGCGACTCCCATGTCGGGCTGCAGGCGCGGTTGATGTCGCAGGCGCTGCGCAAGCTGACCGGCTCGATCTCCAAGTCGCATACCGTGGTGATCTTCATCAACCAGATCCGGATGAAGATCGGGGTGATGTTCGGGAATCCGGAGACCACTTCGGGCGGCAACGCGCTCAAGTTCTATGCTTCGGTGCGGCTGGACATCCGGAAGATCGCGAGCATCAAGGACGGCGAGGAAGTGATCGGCAACCGGACGAAGGTGCGCGTGGTGAAGAACAAGGTCGCTCCGCCCTTCAAGTCGGCCGAGTTCGACATTCTCTACAAGGAGGGGCTGTCGCACACCGGCGAGCTGATCGACCTGGGGCTCGATACCGGTCTGCTGCAGAAGAGCGGCACCTGGATCAGCTACGGGGAGACCCGGCTGGGTCAGGGGCGCGACAAGTCGCGCGAGACGCTGCGGGAGAATCCGGAGCTTGCGGCCAAGCTCGAGGACCAGATCCGGACCGCGGTGGGGCTGAAGCCGATCCGCACTCCGGGAAAAGGGAACGACGCCGCGAGCGCCCCGAAGGCGGGGAAGGCGGACAAGCTGGAGAAGGCTGACGGGGCGGAGAAGATCGAGCTCGGGGAGATCGTGGGCGACGAGGTGCCGGAAGGGGCGGGCGCGGTGCGCGACCGCCGTTCCGGGGCGCGCGCCCGCTAGGCCATTCCGGCGTCGCCGGTCACCGTGGGTGGCCGGCGGCGACCGGCGTGGCCGGTCACCGTGGGTGGCCGGCGACGGACGGACGCTTTCCATCGAAACGAGAGGAGGATGCCTCGCGTACCTGTGCGCGGGAGCCGTATGACCGACACCGCCAAATACATCCGGGAGAGCTTCCTCCAGTTCTATCGCGAACGTGACCATCGGGTCATGAAGGGATCGCCCCTCGTCCCGAAGGACGATCCCACGCTGCTCTTCACTTCGGCCGGCATGGTGCAGTTCAAGAAGTACTACGCCACGCGCGAGCCGCTCGAGTTCCGTCGCGCGGCCACGATCCAGAAGTGCATCCGTGCGACCGACATCGAGTCGGTGGGATTCACTCCACGCCATCTCACCCTGTTCGAGATGCTGGGGCACTTCTCCTTCGGCGATTACTTCAAGCGCGAGGCGATCCACTGGAACTGGGAGCTGTTCACCCAGGTGTGGAAGCTCCCGGTCGAGAAGCTCAAGGTGTCGGTCTACCTCGAGGACGACGAGGCGTACGAGATCTGGAACAAGGAGATCGGGCTCGCGCCGGATCGGATCTACCGTCTGGGCAAGGAGGACAACTTCTGGGGTCCGGCGGGCGAGACCGGGGCGTGCGGGCCGTCGACCGAGGTGTACTACGATCTCGGGGAGGATCTCGATCCGGACCCCAGGTCGGGCCCGGGCTCGCCGACCGATCGCTGGATCGAGATCGGTAACTTCGTCTTTCCGCAGTTCGACATGCAGACCGACGGCTCGATGCCGCAGCTGGCCAACCGGGGAATCGACACCGGAATCGGCCTCGACCGCGTCACCCTGGTGATGGAGGGGAAGCGGAGCATCTTCGAGACGACGCTGTTCACCCCCTACATCCGGAAGCTGGAGGAGATCTCCGGTCGGAAGTACGAGGAGCCGTACAAGTCGAGCTTCCACGTCATCGCGGATCACATCCGCACCCTCACCTTCGCCCTCGCCGAACGGGTGCTCCCCTCGAACGAGGGGCGCGGGTACGTGATTCGCCGCATCCTGCGCCGCGCTGCGGTGCAGGGGCATCGCCTCGGTCTCGACCGTCCCTTCCTGAAGGACCTCTGCGATGAGGTGGTCCGGGTGATGGGGGGTTCCTATCACGAGATCCAGGATGCGCTCCCTGCAGTGAAGGTCTCGCTCGAGATGGAAGAGGAGCGGTTCCAGGCTACGCTCACCCAGGGACTGGTGCGCTTCGAAGAGGCCGCGGACCGACTGGTTCGGGAGGGTGGCCCGACCGCGACCGGTGGCTCGACCGCGACCGGTGGCCCGACCTCGACCAACGGGGCGACCTTGCCGGGCGAGGTCGCCTTCCAGCTCTACGATACCTTTGGATTCCCGGTCGATCTGACCCAGGTGCTGGCCCGGGAGCGGGGATTCGAGGTCGACATGGAGGGCTTCAAGCGGACGATGGGGGAGCAGCGCGAGCGTTCGCGCGCCAGTGCCCGCTTCTCGCTTGCCCCCGGCGAGAACCTCGAGTGGCAGATCGTGAGCGACGGCGCACACTCGGTCTTCCGCGGCTACGAGACGACCGAGCTGCCGGCCCAGATCCGGCGCCACGCGCGGATTCCGGAAGTCGGCGGTGCGCGGGTCGCCAATGGCGACGCCAATGGCGCCGCGAATGGCGCCGCGGGGGGGTTGCCACCGCGAGTGCTGCGGGCGCGAACCGCACCGGCGGAGATGGGGACACAGCGGGCGGGGAGTACTTCGTCGTCCTCGACGAGACGCCGTTCTATGCCGAATCGGGCGGCCAGGTGGGGGACATCGGTCGTCTCGAGGCCGACGGTTTCCGCGCCGTGGTTCTCGACACCACCAAGAAGGAGGGGGAGGTCCGGCATCGGGTCCGCCTCGAGGTGGGGCGTTTCCCCGACGGGACGATCCAGGCCCGGGTCGATCAGAGTGCTCGGCGGGACACCATGCGGAATCACACCGCGACCCACCTGCTCCACGCGGCGCTCCGCCGCGTGCTGGGCACACACGTCACCCAGGCCGGGTCGCTGGTCGCGCCCGATCGACTTCGCTTCGACTTCACCCACCCGCAGGCGATGAGCCAGGAGCAGCTGCGTGAGGTGGAGGAGATCGTCAACGCCCGTATCGTCGCGGATGATGGTGTCCAGGTGCACGAGTCATCGTACGACGACGCGATCAAGCAGGGGGTGATGGCGCTCTTCGGGGAAAAGTATGGCGATCGCGTGCGGCGGATCGAGGTGGGGGAGTTTTCGCGCGAGCTTTGCGGCGGAACCCACGTCGGTCGCACCGGCGAGATCGGCAGCTTCCTGATCACCGCGGAAACCGGAATTGCTGCGGGGACGCGTCGCATCGAGGCACAGACCGGATTCGGAGCGCTGCGTGAGGCGCGTCGGATGCGCGAGAGTGTCGAGGGCGTGCGTCGGGTGGTCCAGTCGACCACCGAGGAACTCCCCGGCAAGGTGGCCAGCCTGGCGGAGGAAGTGGCGAAGCTGCGGAAGCAGGTTCGAGATCTGAAGGCGAAGGGCGGCGACGACCCACTGGCCGGGGCGACACTCGAGTCGCTGGGCAAGGGGAGCCGACTGGTTGCGACCCTGGAGCTGGAGGAGGGGACCGATCTTCGTGCCTTCGGAGACCGGGTGCGGACCCGGATCGGAAACGGCGCGGGATTGCTGGCCATCCAGAGCGGCGGCAAGGTCACGTTGCTGGCCGTGGTGGCCGATGCGCTGGTCGAGCAGGGAATTCTCCGCGCCGATGAGTTGATCAAGGCCGCGGTGGAAGCGGTGGGCGGCCGGGGTGGCGGCAAGCCGCATCTGGCCATGGCCGGCATTGCTGACCCCTCCCGCCTCGACGAGGCGCTGAAGGCAGGGGCGGACAAGATCGGAGCCGCGCTTGGGGTCTGACACCGGCGCCGGACATCACCCTGACAGGCGGCCGGCCGCGGCGACCGGCGGACAGGGCGGACGACCGATCGGTTCAAGACCATGACCCAACGCGTGCTGATACTCGGGGCCGGCGGTCTGCTCGGCCGGGCGCTCCGCCGAACCGCTCCAGCCGGGGTCGAACTCCATTGCCCCACGCGGGAAGATCTGCCGTTGGACGATCTGGATCGGTTGGGGCGGCGGCTGCGTGAGCAGCCAGTCGATCGCCTCTTCCTCCTGGCAGCATGGACCCGGGTCGACGATTGCGAGTCCGACCCGGAGCGCGCCTTCCGGATCAACGGCATCCTTCCCGGCCGGATCGCGAACCTGGCGGAGCGCCGCGGACTTCCGCTGGTGTTCGTCAGTACCGACTACGTATTCAGCGGGGCCGCAGTGGCCCCCTATCGCGAGTTCGATCGCATCGAACCGGTCAACCTGTACGGCCGGAGCAAAGCGTACGGCGAGGGGGCAGTGCGGGAGGCATCGCGCGCGGCGCGGATCGTCAGGACCAGCGGCCTCTACGGTGAAGGGGGGCCGGACTTCGTGGCGTCCATTCGTCGCGCATTGTCCGCTGGCGGACCATTGCGGGTGGTGGCGGATCAGATCACCGCTCCGACCTGGGTGGACGATCTGGCCCGGGCGCTCTGGGTCGTGGGCCTGGGAGACGAGGCCGGGACGTTTCACCTGAGCGCGGCCGGGGAGCTGAGCTGGTGCGACTTCGCCCGCGAGATCGCGCGGGCGAGCGGCGAGGACCCGGAGCGGATCACGCCGATCACCGCGGCGGAGAGCGGCCGCGCCGCGGCACGGCCGGCCTATTCGGTCTTGAGCGGCCAGCGGGCCAGGGAGATCTTCGGCCTCTCCTTGCCCGAGACCAGGGACGCGCTACGCGCCTTCCTCGTCGGGACCGGCGC
The DNA here is from genome assembly GCA_016712505.1 of Candidatus Eiseniibacteriota bacterium. Lineage (GTDB taxonomy): Bacteria > Eisenbacteria > RBG-16-71-46 > CAIMUX01 > CAIMUX01 > JADJQY01. The sequence goes on from JADJQY010000002.1 coordinate 335,216, forward strand.
ATGATCCGGATCATCCTGCAGCAGCTCCGCGTCCGGCAGTGGACCAAGAACCTGGTGGTATTCGCCGGGGTGGTCTTCAGCCATCACTTCACCGAGACCGGCGAGCTGCTCCGCGCCGTCCAGGGCTTCCTGGCTTTCTGCCTGCTCGCGTCCTCGGTTTACGTGTTGAACGATCTTCGCGATGTCGATCGCGACCGGATTCATCCGAAGAAGAAGCACCGGCCGATCGCTTCGGGACGGCTCGGGGTCGGGTTCGCGCGGCTACTCGTCCTGATCCTGCTGGGGGCCGCGGCGGTCGTCGCCTGGCCACTGGGGAAGGGGTTTCTCACCGCGGCCGGGATCTACTACACCTTGAACCTCGCCTACTCGATGTGGCTCAAGCATGTCGTGCTGCTCGACGTGATGATCATCGCCGTCGGCTTCGTCCTGCGCGCGGTGGCCGGGGTCGAGGCGCTCTCGATGGACGAGGAGATTTCCCCCTGGCTCCTGGTCTGCACCCTCTTCCTCGCCCTGTTCCTCGCGGTGGCGAAGCGGAGGGCGGAGGTGATGCTCCTGCAGGGGGCGGCGGCGGAGCATCGGCAGACCTTGGAGGAGTATCCCCGCGAACTGGTCGATCAGCTCGTACCGGTGGTCACTGCGGCGACGGTGATCTCCTACGCGATCTACACCGTCAGTCCGCAGACCGTTTCGAAGTTCGAGACCGACAAGCTGGTCTACACCGTTCCCTTCGTGGTCTACGGGATCTTCCGCTACCTCTACCTGGTCTACAAACAGGGGCGGGGAGGCTCGCCCTCCGAGGTGTTGTTGACCGATGCCCCCACGCTCTTCAACGTGCTGCTCTGGATCGTGGCTGTGGTCGTGATCCTCGGTAGCAGTCAGGCGCGGATCCTGACCCCATGAGCCCCCTGCCGGCGGTCCGCGTCACCTCCCCGGCCAAGCTCAATCTCGGGCTCGAGATTCTCGGGCGACGTCCCGACGGCTACCACGAGCTGGTGACGGTGTTCCAGGCGATCTCCCTCGCCGATCGGGTCGACCTCGCGCTCGAGCCGCATCCCGGAATCCGGCTGCAGGTCGTCCCCTCGACCCTCGATCTCGGCCCGCCGGGAGAAAACCTCGCGGTCCGGGCGGCGCAGCTCCTGATGGCCGACCTGACCCGTCCGCCGGGACTTCGGATCCGGCTGCGGAAGCAGATCCCGGCCGGGGCGGGGTTGGGCGGAGGTTCGTCGAACGCCGCCGCGACCCTCGCTGGTCTCGCCTTCCTGCTCGACCGCTCGCTCTCCCCGGAGCAACTCGAGGATCTCGGCAGCCGCCTCGGCTCCGACGTCGCCTTCTTCGTGCGTGGCGGGTGCCAGGTGGGGGTCGGTCGCGGAGAGCTGCTGCGTCCGGTGACCGCGCCGCCTGACTTCTGGGCCGTCCTGGTGTTGCCCGACATTCACCTCTCGACGCGGGAAGTCTATGGCAGACTGAATTTAGCGTTGACAGACCCTGGCCCCCTGGCTAGCCTCGCCCCCGGTTCATTGACGCGGGACGGGTCTGTTGGGCAGGTATCGAACAGGCGATCTGGCGATGGGCGAGCTGGCGATGGGCGAGCTGGCGATGGCGAAGCTGGCGATGGGCAGGCTGGCGACGGGCCAGCTTGGGATCGGCCAGCTGGGGATCGGCGAGCTTGGGATCGGCCAGCTGGGGATTGGCGAGCTGGGGATTGGCCGGTTGGCCGGCCGCTGATGATCCCGCCGGACCTGTGGGGACGCCTGCACAACGATCTTGAACCGGTTGTGCTGGGTTTACGCCCAGACCTACGCGGGATTCTCGAATCGATGAAACGTTTCGGAGCGCGTTCCGCCCGGGTGACCGGAAGCGGTTCCGCCCTTTTCGCGGTGGTGGATCACCGTGAACAGGGGCGCCGCCTGCTCGGACGACTGACGCGTCAGGGGATTCGGGCCCGGTTGGTACGAACCGAACCGGGTGGATGCCGGATCGAACCGGACGTGGCCCGCTAGAAGGCCGCGATTTACCGGAGCGCCCCGGGGCCAAAGGGAATTGGTCGGGGTCCGCGAATCGCGAGTGACTCGCCAGGGAGAGACAACAAGGGCGGTGAGTCGATGGATATCACGGAGATTCGGGTCTCCCTCCGCGATGACGACAAGTTGAAGGCGTTTGTCAGCATCACGATCGACAATTGTTTCGTCGTTCGGGGCCTCAAGGTCATCAAGGGCGGTAAGGGGCTGTTCGTGGCGATGCCCAGCCGGCGCAAGCCGGAGGGGGGCTACCAGGACCTCTGCCATCCCATCAACATGGAGACGCGCCAGTTGATGGAGGAGATGATCAAGGCCAAGTACCTGGAGGAAGTCGAGAAGTCGATGGTCGGCTAGGCCGCCGGTCGGAACGTAACGAACCTCGCAGGGGGGAGGCCTCCGGCGGAGGATCGGTGTGCGGCGCCGGAGCTGCAATCGGCGGCGGGGCTGTATTCGGCAGGGGGGCTGTCCTCCGCAGGAGAGCCACGTTGGGCGGCGGAGACTCGCGCGGCGGCGGGCGCCCACGCGGCGGCAGCGCCCACGTGGCGGCCGGCGCCGATTCCACGGCAGGGTAGGGTGTGGCCGAGGTCCGGCGCTCAGGGTTCAGTCCCGGCCACCCGGCCGGGCACTCGGCCGGGCACTCGGCCGGCCGGCCGGGCGGCCACACGGGCGGCAGGTTCGGCATGTAGGCCCAGGTTCGCTGCGTCTCACCGAGCAGGGTGGAGTTGAGCGGCGGGACCGCTTGCCTGGGCCATGTCTCGATCGGACCGGGCTGCAGCGGGGGCGGAGCCCCGATCCGGAACCGGCCGATGACCCAACCGGCGCACCCGCCTCTCGGTCGCTCGGTTCCGATTTCCCCCATCCCGCCGGTTCTGCTAAAGTCCCGCGGTCGCTCGCGGAAGCCCCCGGCCGACTGCCTGGGCATGTCGTTCCAAACTGCGGCTGACGTCGGTTCAGGCCGGTCCAGATCGACCGGCCCGATCTCGTATTGGTCCGTCCCGTGGCGTCGGCGATGGGTCGGGTTGGTCATTGGGGCGTAGCCAAGTGGTAAGGCAGCGGGTTTTGGTTCCGCCTACCGGAGGTTCGAATCCTCCCGCCCCAGAGTGCGTGCGACGCGGTCCGTGGCCAGTCGCGGGCGGATCGGTGCTGGAGTGTCGGACGAAGCTGGATCCAGGTCGGTTGGTCATAGCGAAAGGTTCACGATCGTGGTCGACTCACTGCGCATCCTGACCGGGAACGCCAACACCGAGTTGGCCCAGGCGATCTGTCGGTATCTGGAGGTCGATCTCGGCGAGGCCGAGGTGGGGCACTTCGCGGACGGGGAGATCACGGTCAAGATCAACGAGAACATCCGCGGTTGTGACATCTTCATCATCCAGCCGACGCCGGCGCCGTCGGAAAACCTGATGGAATTGCTGATCATGGTCGACGCCGCGCGGCGGTCGTCCGCACTGCGGGTCACTGCGGTGTTGCCGTATTTCGGCTACGCGCGGCAGGATCGGAAGGACCGGCCGCGGGTGCCGATCACGGCCAAGCTGGTGGCGAATCTGATCACCACCGCCGGGGCGAATCGGGTGCTGACCATGGACTTGCACTCGAGCCAGATCCAGGGGTTCTTCGACATCCCGTTCGATCATCTGTATGCGGCTCCGGTCCTGATCGACTACTTCCGGGAGAAGGCGATTCCGAACCTGACCGTGGTGGCGCCCGACCTCGGTTCGGTCAAGATGGCGCGGGCCTACGCGCAGCGGCTGGAGGCCTCGCTGGCCCTGGTCGACAAGCGGCGGACGCGGGCCGACGACATGGAGGTCATGACCCTGATCGGCGACGTGAAGGGGCGGAACGTGGTTATTTTCGATGACGTGGTCTCGACCGGCAAGACCATCGCCAAGGCGGCGATTGCGCTCAAGGAGCAGGGGGCCGAGGAGATCTACGTCGGGGTGACCCATGCAGTGTTCTCGCCGGAAGCCGGCGAGATCATGCGATCCGCGCCGGTGCGCGAGATCGTAGTGACCGATTCGATCGCGCCGCGTTCGGTCGGTCTGGACGACCGCTTGAAGGTGCTGAGCGTCTCCCGCCTGTTCGGTGAGGCGATCCGGCGCATTCACGAGGAGCGGTCGTTGAGTTCGCTATTCGTGTAGACGACCCCAGGGTCGAAAGGTCGGTCCGCGGAGGGCCGGCGCGCTGAGACGACCGCGTCGTGAAGGCGTTTGGTCAAAACGGAGAGGAGACTATGGCGACGGTCGAAATGGCGGCGGAAAACCGCAAATCGGAACGCAAGGGGGGCGCGCGGAGATTGCGCCAGGTCGGGAAGATCCCGGCCATCGTTTACGGGACCGCGGGCGACAATCTGCCGATCGCCGTCGAGTCGCACATGTTCGAGCAACTGCTGCGCCACGTCTCGATCGGTAACGTGATCCTCGACGTCAAGCTGAAGGGCGAGGAGTCGCGCGATCTGAAGGCGATCATCAAGGAAGTGCAGCGCGATCCGCGGAACTCGAAGGTTCTGCACATCGACTTCCAGCACATCGACATGTCGAAGAAGGTGCGCGTCCACGTGCCGGTGATCCTGAAGGGCACGCCACACGGGGTGAAGGAGGGCGGCCTGCTCGAACACCTGATGCGCGAACTCGAGGTCGAGTGCCTGCCGGCCGAGATCCCGACCGAGATTCCGCTGGATATCTCGGCGCTGGACAAGGGCCAGTCGATCCACGTGCGCGATCTCTCCCTGCCCGGGCTCCATCTGACCGATTCGCCCGAGCGGACGGTGGTGGCGGTGCTGGCCAAGGCGAAGGATGCGGCGGCTGACGCGGTCGACGCGGCGGTCGCGGCCTCGGCCACGGCCGTGGTGGCGCCGGGCGCGAAGGGGGCGGCTCCGGCGAAGGGTGCGGCTCCGGCGAAGGGTGCGGCTCCGGCGAAGGGCGCGGCTCCGGCCAAGGCGGCGGCGCCAGCCAAGGGCGGCAAGCCGGCCGGCAAGTAGGCGAACCGCGATGGCACGGGCGGCGGGCCGCGAGCGGTTGTCGCGGTCAGCCAAACCGTCCGCGACCACGTCGAGGTTCGGATGATCGAAGAGCAGCCCGCGTTGCGGGTGCGGTGCATCGTCGGCCTGGGGAACCCCGGACCGGAGTACGCGCGCACCCGACACAACGCGGGCTTTCTCGTGCTCGACCGGCTGCTGGTCGCCGGCCTGACCGTCCCTCCTGGCGCAGGCAGTTCCGGCGCCTCTGTCGGGGGAGGTTGCCCGACGCCGTCCCCCGGCGCTTCCGCCTGGCACCGCGACGGACGGGCGGAGGTGCTGGAGGTGTGGGACGATGTCCGCGACCTCCTCCTGATCCGCCCCCTGACCTACATGAATCGGAGTGGCCTCGAGGTCGCCCGTCTCCTGGAAGCGCACGCCGTGCTGCCGGGCGAGTGTCTGGTGGTCACCGACGATGTGACCCTGCCGGTCGGGCGGATCCGGGTGCGACCGGCCGGCTCGAGCGGGGGACACCGGGGTCTCCAGTCGATCGAGCAAGAGCTGGGTACCCAGGACTATCCGCGGGTTCGGGTGGGTGTCGGCGGACCGCCCCCGGGGGTCGACCTGGCGGAGTTCGTGCTCGAGCCGCTCCAAGGGGAGGCGTGGGACTCCATGCTCGAGGCGGTCGGGAGCGGGACCCAGGCGACCCTGAGCCTGCTCCGAGACGGCCTGGTGACCGCCATGAATCGCTGGAACGCCCCGGTTTGAGCCGGTCCCGGCCCGGCCTCGAACTACCGCGGCCGCAGGAACTACTTGTCAGATCGCCCTCTGATAGGGAAAATGCCCCCCGGCCGCAAGATCGGCTTCACCATCCCGCTCCGCGCGGTTGCGCGGGCGCGTGGGTGGTTCCATCGCGCACTCCGGACGGGACGGACGCGCGGAAGCCCGTTCGCCACATCCCGTGGGACCCGCCCTGGGTACCCGAGAAGGAGTTCGCGTTCTTGAGAGAGTATGAAAGCGTAACCGTCCTCCGTCCCACCATGACCGAGGAGGAGGTCGAGGCCGAGATCACCGCCACCACCGCGCTGATCGCCGCCAACGGCGGCGAGATGATCGACATCGAGCGGTGGGGCCGTCGTCGCCTGGCCTACGAGATCGAGAAGCTCCATGAGGGGATCTACACCCTCTACCATTTCAATGGCACGCCGCAGACGGTCCATGAGCTCGATCGTCGCTATCGTCTGAGCGAGCGGATGCTCCGTCATCTCACCGTGTTGAGCGAAGGTCCCCTCCCGCAGCCCGAAGAAGAGGTGCGCGAAGGCGAAGGGGGAGATCGGCGCCACGGGGATGGAGATGGCTACCGTGGACGCAGAGATCGCGTGATCGAGGATTGACGCCCAGCTCGTACCAGTCCCGGGTCGGCCGACCTCGAGTACTTCCTTTGCGCACAGGGTGAGGCGGAGTTCCCTCGAGAAGGACAGGTGATATGGAAGCCGAGAAGTTTCCCCGGATCAACCGGGTCGTTCTGTCTGGGTTCATTCAACAGGATCCGGAGTTGCGCTTCACCCCGGGCGGTATCCCGGTCGCGTCGTTCCGGATGCGGATTGCCCGTCTCCTCCCCGAGAACCGAGGGGCGAAAGAGACCGTTTCGTACGTGACCGTCGTCGCCTGGCAGGACTTGGCCCAGAAGGTGTCGCGGGAAGGACGCAACGGTCAGGCGATCCTGGTGGAGGGCTTCCTCCATTCCCGTTCGTTCGCGACCACCCGAGGCGAACGTCGCACGGTGGTCGAGGTGTATGCCGACTCCTGTCAGTTGTCGCCGGTGTATCTCGCTCCGGAGGCGGATCCTGCGGGTTCCGAACGGGCGGGTTCCGACCGGGCCGGTTCCGACCGGATCGGGCAGAATCGGCAGGGGTCTGACCGGGCTGGACATGAGCGAACGGGACACGAACGTGGTGGACACGAACGTACTGGGTATGACCGATCGGGATCGGGGCGCCAGCGGCAGGGTCCGCGGGGAGCGCAGGGAAACACCCCTGGGCGACCGGAGGCCGACGGTCAGGGGACGCGCGGGGATGGCCGTTCGCGGCGCCCGTCGCGGTCAGGTGCGGGGGATGATCCGTTGATCCCGTTCGGGGAGGCGTCCGGATCGGGCGGCTCTCCGGGAGCGGAGGAGTCGGGGCCGATGGCCGCCGACGCGCCGATGGATGACGATCGGCCCCCGAGACTGGATGGCCCGAGACTGGATGACCCGAGACTGGGTGACCCGAGACTGGATGACCCGAGACTGGATGACCCGAGACTGGATGACCGGAGATCGGATCACCCGAGCGGGGATCACCCGAGCGGGGATGACTCGAGCAGGGATGACCTGAGCAGGGATGACCTGAGCAGGGATGACCTGAGCAGGGATGACCGACGGCGGCGAGAATCGGATGGACCCGAGGGACTTCCGGGCACGATGCACTAGGGGGCGTCGGCAGCCAAAGACGATTTGAAACCAATGAAGTGGATGAGAGACGTGGAGCCGCTCGCGGCGGCGAGCGTGGGACGAGAGGAGAGAGCGGAATGAGGAAAGAAGGACGCGGACCGCGCAAGAAGGTCTGCAAGTTGTGTCTCGATCGCGTTGCCTTTGTCAGCTACCGCGATGAGCGGAGGCTTCAGCGCGCCATCACTGATCGCGGCAAGATCGTGCCGCGCCGGATCTCGGGCAACTGCGCGAAGCACCAGACACAGGTCACGCTGGCGGTGAAGCGGGCGCGGATTCTCGCGCTGGTGCCGTTCGTCAGCGAGTCGTACCGCTAGCGATCCGATTCGGGCGGGAGGCGCGGAGCTTTCTCCGCGGCGAAACGCACCGGAGGACCGCGCTCGTCGGGAAGTTTCGGGGCGACGTCGCCCCACAGTGGGCAAACAGGAGAGCACATGCAGACCGAAGTGATTTTGCTCGAGGACATCCATGGCCTCGGTCGTCGCGGCGACAATGTCCGCGTGAAGCCGGGCTACGCGCGCAACTATCTGCTGCCGCGGAGCCTCGCCCTGGAGGCGACGAGCGCCGGCGCTCGCCTCTTCCAGGAGAAGGAGCGGAGCCGCTCCATCCAGGAGAACCGCCTGCGCCACGCTGCGGAGAAGGAGGCGGAGAAGATCAACAAGCTGACCGTCACCATCCCTGTCCAGGCGGGTGAGGACGGCAAGCTGTTCGGCTCGGTCACCAATGCCGATATCGCCGAGGCGATGGACAAGGCGGGAACGCAGGTCGACAAGCGGAGTATTCTCCTGGAGGAGCCGCTCAAGGAACTGGGCGTCTACCTCGTCCGGGTGAAGCTGTTCCAGGAAGTCGAAGCACGGATCCGCGTTCTGGTCACCAACCAGGCCAGCTGATCCCACCCCTGCATCCAGCTCGGTATCGCCCCGACGTCGGGTCGTTGCCAGGTCGGCGCCAGGTCGGTCGGCGCCAGGTCGGCGCCAGGTCGCCCGGTCGGCGCCCGGTCGGCATCGGACGACGGGCCGACCGCGGAGGGGCGCCGCGCCCCAGCTCCTTCGCTTCTGCGGGGGAGCCGGACGATCGAAGCAGGAGCGGGGAGCTAGCGCCAGTCGAGGGCCGACTCCGGCCGGAGAGTCTCCGGGCCAGCGGGGTCGGCCCAATTTGCCCCGGGCGGGTCGCCCGGATCGGATCGACGGGAGGAGATCGTGAGTTCGTCGCCGTCCACACACACGCCCCCGGCCAGGAAGTTCGGGCCGCGCCACGCGGGGTTCCGCCGCGGTTTCGCCCTCGGCCTGCTCGCCGGAGTGATGACCATCGCCGGCGGGCTCTTCGCCCTCAGCTGGCCTCTCTTCTCAAGTTGCTCCGGAGATGGTTCAACGGGCGGAGCCAAGGGCGGCATCTCGGCTGGAGGCGGTGGCTCCTCGAGCGGAGCCCCGGTCGATGGGGCGGCGGGGCTCGACCTCGATCCCAAGTTGGCCAAGATCGTGCTGGCCAAGGTCGGACGCGACGCGATCACTGTCCGGGACCTCGACTGGAAGATGAGGGTGCAGTTCCCGGCGATGCTCGACCTGAAGGGGATCTCGGCCATCAAGCAGAAGAAGGAAGTGCTTCGCGCCATGGTGGAGCAGTACTGCTGGGTGACCATCGCGGAGAAGAAGGGGTACGACGAGGACGCCGAGTTCAAGGATGTGCTCGAACTCTCGCGCCGGTTCATCCTGGCCAATCACGCGGCGAAGCGCGAAGTCTACTCTCGAATCAACGTCACCGATCCGGAGATCCAGCGCTACTACGAGGACAACCAGGACCAGTACCAGGTCGTCGCGCGGTGCATGGCCTACATGGTAGTGCTGGGCAGCCGCGCCGAGGCGGAGCGGATCCGGCAGCGGATCCTGGCCGGGGAGAGCATCGAGACCCTGGCCCAGGCGCATTCGATCGAGAAGAACACGCAGCTCGCGCTCGGGCGGATCGGCACGGTCACTCATCGTTCCACGATCAACGGTTTCGAGGACTACCCCGCGCTCAATCAGGCGATCATGGAGATCCCGGCGGGAGGCGTATCGGCCCCGATCGAGACCCCCAAGGGGTTCTGCGTGGTCCGCGTCACCGAGCGGAGCGATCGCACGGTGCAGCCGCTCGAGGCGGTGCGCGAGGACATCAAGAAGAAGATCGAGCTGAAAGCGACGAACGAGCTCTTCTCCCAGACCTTGAGTCAGGTAAAGGAGGAGCTGGGGGCGGAGATCGACGAGAAGGGCTGGGACGACTACTGCCACACCTTCTTGACCGACCTGGAGATTTTCCAGCTCGCGCAGCAGGAGCAGAAGCCGGAGGACCGGATCCGACACTACGAGGGGTTGCGCGAGCGCTATCCGGACTCCGCCAAGGCGCCACAGGCGCTCTTCATGGTCGGCTTCACCTGGGCCGAGGAACTGCGCGACTTCGCCAAGGCCCGAGCGGTCTTCCAGCAGTTCCTGAAGGAGTATCCCGCGAGCGAACTGACCCAGTCGGCCCAGTGGATGCTCGACAACATGGAGAAGGGGATCGAGAACAATCCGGAGGCCCAGGCGATCAAGCAGCGCGCCGGGAGCCGCTGATCGGAGTAGACTGACTCCATGATCCAGGTAAAGGTGTACAGCCTCGCGGTGGATGAGAAGAACCAGTTTCCGGTGGTGATCCTGCAGAGCCTGGATGGCTCGAAGCAGCTTCCGATCTGGATCGGTCCGCCGGAAGCGAGCGCGATCGCCATGGAGATCGCGGGGAAGAAGTTCCAGCGACCGCTGACCCACGATCTGCTCGTTTCGCTCGTCCAGAGCCTGGGTGCGAAGGTGCTTCGGGTGGAGATCGTCGATCTGAAGGAAAGTACCTTCTACGCTCGGATCTACCTGGAAGCGGCCGGACAGACCATCGTGGTCGACGCGCGGCCCAGCGATTCGCTGGCCATCGCGCTCAAAGCGAAGGCGAAGATCTACGTGGCGCCCAATCTGTTCTCCTCCGAGATCGAGTCGCTCCTCAAACCGGAGACGGAGGCCGAAGCGGTCGAACCTTCCGACGACGAGCGCGCCCGGCGCCTCCGGCGGGAGATCGAAGAGATGAATCTGCGCGACTTCGGTCGCTACAGCATGTAAACCCGGGGGCACCGGGCGGCCGAGTGGCCGGACGTGGTCGAATGCCACCGTCGGCCGTTTCGTCCCGCGCCGTCCGACGCCCCCGCACGATGTCCGAAGGCACCGCTCGATGGGACCCGATCATGGCGCTCCACGTATCCCCTGACGCCCGCGTGATCCCCTTCCGCGGAACCCGCCCGGTACTGGGCGACGGCGTGTTCATTGCTCCCGGCGTCACCGTAATCGGCGATGTCATCGTCGCGGAGAAGAGCTCACTCTGGTACGGCACGGTGGTGCGCGGCGATGTCCACTTCATTCGGATCGGTCGCGAGACGAACATCCAGGACAACTGCGTGGTTCACGTCACCGCCGACACCCACTCGGTCAGCATTGGGGATCGGGTCACCGTGGGGCATGGCGCAATCATCCACGGAGCGACCTTGGAGGACGGCTGTCTGATCGGCATGGGGGCGCAGATCCTGGACGGCGCGCGGGTCGGCGAAGGATCGCTCATCGGCGCCGGTTCCCTGGTCGCGCCGGGAGATCGCATTCCTCCCGGCGTGCTCGCACTCGGGTCCCCCGCCAAGGTGCGCCGGCCGCTGAACGCCGAGGAGCGCGAGCGGGTCCGCAAGGCTGCCGATCAGTACATGGAATACGCTCTCCAGCACGCGCGCGAACTCGGCCTGCTCGCGCGGTAGGTCACACCCGGACGCGGGGTCCGCGAGGTTGCCGTCAGGGCGACCGGCTGCGTCCCATCCACGTTCCGGACCGGCCGGTAGGTCGCCGACTCTCGCCGGGGAGAGTGCCGCACGCGCGCCGCGTGCCTCGTGCGTCTCGGACGTCTCGTTCGTTCCGATCGTCCGGCATGTCGCGCACGCCTCGTACATCCCGTGCATCCAGTACGTCTCGTACCTCCCGTACGTCTCGTGGGGCTCGTGGGGCTCGTAGTTCTCGGGCGTCTCGTGCATCCTGTACATCCCGCACATCCTGTACATCCCGTACATCCCGCACATCCCGACCATCCCGCACATCCCGACCGTCCCGACCGTCTCGTGCGCCAGTTGCGTCCTGTGGGGCCTGCGCGTTGCGCTCGTCTCGGGCGTACCGCTCGTCCGGTAGGTCCCGTGCGTCACGTTCGCGTCGCGCTCCATGCCGACGTGGCGCGCGCCGTGCCCGCGCCTGGTCGGGACCCAGGTCCTGCTCGGCGTGGTAGCGGTTGTGGGCGGAACAACGCAGGGAGAGATTCTCCACGTGATGGGCTCCACCGCGGCAAAACGGGTCGTGGTGGTGAAACTGGAGGAGAGCCCGATTGGTGCACCGATGTCCGCCGTCGGCGCGGAAGGCACAGCGTGCCCCGTCTCGGTCCCAGACTGCGCGGCGGACGGCCACCGGGATGTAGCGTGACTGGGTGCAGTGGCGCGCGGTCAGGCGGGGGGGCGCACCGCCGGTCACCACAGGCTGGTGCGCCGGGCCGGAGCCGCGATCGAGGCGCTCGTTGTCTCGCGGAGCGCGCGCGGGAGGCTGTTTGCCCCCGGCACCGCGCCGCCGCCGCTCGGCCTGCTCGATCAGGGCGCACAACGCCGCCCGCAGGATACGGTCGGCGTTGCCGTCCGGAATCTGATGCCGCAGCAGGTCCTGCGCCCGGTGAAAGAGCGTCGCCGTCTCGTGGTCGACGATGACCCGGAGTTCGAGAAGGTGATCGGGCCGTCGGCGAAACGGGGAAGGAGCGGAGCGCGCGGGGAACAGGAGCGTGTGCTGCCCGGTCGCTCCGGGGTGATTCTCGGGGAACCTCGCCGGCACGCGCGCGGCCACCGGGAAGTCCAACGGCGTCGGTCCTGCCGCCCGCATCTCCGGCGTGTCGATCGTCCCCGGCATGGGAGGCGCCGACCCCTGCCCCTCGCGACCTCGTGCACCGAGGACTCCGTCGGTGCGCGCGGCACCTTCGCCTGGCACGCACGCCCCCAGTCTCTGCCCGTCTCGCGCCGAGTTGCTCGCTGAACCGGGTCTTCCCGCGCCAGCTCCCACCGAGGCCGGCCGAGCCGGTCCGGGCATGGCCCGTTCAGCGCGGCCGAACGACAGGCGCGCACGCTCCTGCGCCACCATCGCCTCGACCTCGCGCTTGCTGCAGCCGGCGGCCTGCTCGAGCAACGCCGTGGCGTTCTCCGCGGTCAGCAGGGAGGAGAGGATGGAGAGCGTGCTGAGATTCAAGCTGCCCTGAGCGAGATGTTCGAGCGCGCGGGGAAAGCGGCGGGCAATCCGGGCGGCGGTGATGCGGCGGTAGGCGCCGGCCTCCGAGAGGCGAAGCACCTCGGTGCAGTAGGCAAATAGCGACGCGCAGCCAAGGCCGAGGTAGAGGCGCCGAGCGTCCAGTTCGGCCAGGACGACCAGCAACTCGACCAAGGTCTCCCGCTCCCGCGCGACCAGCAGGAGCACCTGCTGCAGGAGCTCGGTGTCGGAGTCCGGTGGGGATGCGCAGGCGCCGTCCATGGTCCGCTGCTCCTCTGGTTGCATCCTGCAGCCTGTATTCCCTTCGGGTCGTCTGGTTGCCGCGCGTCGTCCGGTTGCCGCGCCATCCCGTTGCCGCGCTGTCCCGTTGCCGCGCCGTCCTGTTGCCGCGCCATCCCGTTGCCGCGCGTCCTGTTTCCGCGCCGTCCCGTTGCCGCGTTTGCGGGGTGACCCGTCTGCCTGTCGGCACCGGCCGGCCGGCCGTTCCGCCCGACGCGGTGGTGACGGCGGCGCGTCGCCCAGAATGGGGGGAAGCAAAGATCGGGCCGTGCGCGGGGGCCGCGGGGTCATCGGCGATGGGTATTCCTGGAGGATGCGGAGCCGTCGGCGACGCGGAGGTGTGGACCGCGCCTGGCTGGAGTTCCTAGGCCGCTTGCGGCAGGCTGTCGGGCGGGAAGTGCTCGCGGTCGACCGCGAGCCGAAGGTAGGTGCGCAGATCGCCGGGATCGCCGCTCAGGACATGCTTCAGGACCTTCTCGAACGGGTGGAGCGTGAGGGTCGCGTCACCGCGCACGATCGTGAGGGCGAGGCCGCCGGGCTCGTGGACCCATCGGGCACCGGCGTGTCGGCAGAGCAACTCGCCCACGAATGCGCCGACCACCAGCACGAAACGCCAGTAGACCTCCTCGGTCGCGAACGCCTGCTTCAGGCTCTGGGCGCGGCTCGAGTTGACCACCCGCTCGAGCGCGTCGGTTGCGCCGTCGAATTCATCGAGCGAGATCGGTTCGCCAAAGGTCTGTCCGAAGACCCGCATGCACTCGTTGGCCAGGACCACGACCTCGGACTCCTCGATCGCGGCGATGCACTCGGTCACCACTTCCTGACTGCGTCGCATGTGGGCCAGGCCCATGACCAGGACCAGGATCGCGGTGAGGACCAGACTGAAGGCCAGACCGAGGACCATCGGACGCGTACCCCTCTCTCCGATCGGCCCCGACGCCACGTCGGGGTCTGAAGAGGTATCGGCCGGGGGAGAGAGGAAGTTCAGTCGGGACCGCACCAGGGCGGACGGTAAGAACTCCCGATCCTGGGATCCCGCGCCGGCAGCGATCAGTCGAAGAGGCGGAAGCGGAACGGCACCACGACCACGAAGGGGACCGGCTTGCCGTCCACCGTGAGCGGCTTGAATTCCCATTGCATGACGGCAATCACCGCGGCGTGCTCCAGTGCGCGGAACCCGGGCGATTCCGCCACCTTGGCATCGAGGACCCGCCCGCTCAGCCCCACCCGGACCTCCAGCTTGATCAGTCCCTGCTGCTCCGCCCGGATGGCATCCCGCGGATAGTCGGGGCGCACCAGGGTGACGATCTGGAAGTTGTCCGTCATGGCGGCCAGAGGCAAGGCGGGCTCGCTCGAGAAGTCCTCGCGCAGGACGATCCGGACCGGTTCGGTCGACTCCTCCGCGGTCACCGCCGCGGGGACGGGCACCGGCTTCGCGCGCAGCTCGGCCGGCTTGGGCTTGGCCCGCGTCGCCTGGACCGTCGCAATGGTCATCATCTCGGGCCGGAGTTCAACCTCGACGGCGGTCATCGCGCCTCGAGCCCGCGGCAGGTCGGGCAGGTGTCGCTCTCGCGCCTCAGGTCGACGCGTGGTGATCTTCGCCTCCACCTCGGGGCCCTGCAGGGCCAGGCGCGGACGGAGAGCCGGTTGGCTCGCGGGGGCGAGCAGCAAGAGGAGTGGGACCAGATGGAGAAGGATCGATCCGAGGGCAGCCCCGATCCAGCGACGCCGGAGCGACCGGAGGTCATCGATGCGCCGCAGCAGGCGCGATTCGGTTCGGCCCCCGGGCGCGAAGCGCGGAGCCCCGGTGGGTCCCTCGAAGTTCATGTTCCGGCCCCGCCCGAGAGATCCGGGCCCAACAGCGTCTCTGGCGCGCGGCGGCCCCTCCACCTGAGGTGCCTTCGATCGAAGTCCGGTCGCCTTCAACCGTAGCAGATGCGAACGGCCGGTCCAAACCCCGGTTCCTTGACACCCGCCGCGCGCCCTTCCTATGGTCGCTCGAGGCGCGCGCGGGATCGGGCGTGCCCCGAACCTATCAGGAGAACCGGATGGACACGCACTTAGGCCGCCTGCGAAACATCGGCATCATCGCCCACATCGACGCAGGCAAGACGACCACCACCGAACGGATCCTCTACTACTCCGGCGTGACCCACGCGATCGGAGAGGTCGACGCCGGGTCGACCCAGATGGATTGGATGGAGCAGGAGCGGGAGCGCGGCATCACCATCACTTCCGCCGCCACGCGATTCGTCTGGCGGGACCACGACGTCAACCTGATCGACACCCCCGGCCACGTCGACTTCACCGCCGAGGTGGAACGTTCGCTCCGCGTGCTCGACGGCGCGGTGGTGGTGCTCTGCGCGGTGGGCGGAGTCGAGCCGCAGTCGGAGATGGTCTGGCACCAGGCCGAGCGCTACCACGTCCCATGTCTCTTCTTCGTCAACAAGCTCGATCGCCTCGGGGCTTCGTTCGAGGATGTGCTCGAGGACATCCGGGCTACCCTCGGCGTGACCCCGGTCGTGACCCATCTGCCGGTCGGAACCGAAGACCGGTTCCGGGGAGTCATCGATCTCCTCCATGGCACCTACCTGCAGTGGGATCCGTCGGACAACGGCGTCTCCTTTCGCACCGGTCCGATTCCGGCGGAGGAGGAAGCGCGCGCGGGGGCGTTCCGCCAGGCGCTGCTCGAGGCGGTTGCCGGGGAGGACGACCTCCTCCTGAGCCGGTTCCTCGATGGGGGGGAGATCAGCGCGGAGGAGATCGTCGCGACCCTGCGCCGGGCGACGCTGGCCCGGCGCCTGTTTCCCGTCCTCTCCGGAGCATCGCTGCGAAACATCGGGATCCAACCGCTTCTCGATGCCATCGTCGACTACCTGCCCGCACCCGATGAGGTGCCCCCGCCGGTCGCGGTCCGTCCCGCGAGCGGAGAGCAGGTTTCCTGCCCGGCGGATCCCGGCGGGCCGCTGCTCGGGTTCGTCTTCAAGACTTTCACCGAGCGGGAGCGCGGACGGGCCAGCTACATCCGCCTCTACTCCGGCCGGCTGCGCGAGGGAATGACGGTGCAGCTTCCGCGCCTCGGTGCGACCGAACGGATCGCCCGCCTCTTCCGGGTTCACGCGGACAAGCGACAACCACTCAAGGAGGCGGGCGCCGGAGACATCGTGGTCGCTACCGGGCTCAAGCTGGCCATGACCGGCGACACGCTCTCCGAGACCGAGCCGCTCCTGCTCGAGGGGCTGCATTTCCCCGAGCCGGTGGTTTCCGCCGCGCTCGAGGCGCGCTCCGCGGGGGACGAAGAGAAGATCACCCACGCCCTGGAGAAACTCTCGAGCGACGACCCGACCTTCAAGTTCAAGCTCGACGAGTCGACCGGGCAGACCGTGATCGCCGGAATGGGGGAACTCCACCTGCAGATCCTCGAAGACCGTCTGGTGCGCGAGTTCGGCCTCAAGGTGCGGATGGGGAAGCCGCAGGTCACCTACCGGGAGACGATCCGTGAGCCGGTGCGGAGCGACGGGCTGTACGACCGGTTCACGGGCGGTCGCCAGCATCTGGGCGAACTCACGCTCGTGATCACGCCGCTTGGACGCAGCGAAGGGTTCCGCTTCATCGATCGGCTGCCGGCCGGCACGCTCGCCCCGGCGATCGTCAAGGTGGTGGAGCAGGCCTGCGTCGACGCCAAGGAGTCCGGCATCCAGTTCGGCTACCCGGTGACCGACGTGGAAGCGGCCCTGGTCGCGGCGCACTGGAGCGACCTCAACTCGACCGACTTCGCCTTTCGAAACGCCGCGCTGAGCGCGTTTCGCGACGGCTGTCGGCGTGCCTCGCCCGTCTTGCTCGAGCCGATCGTCTCCCTCGAGATCGTGACCCCGAAGGAGTTCGTCGGTGCGGTGATGGGGCTCCTCGGCTCCCGACAGGGGCGGGTGGTGGGGGGCGAGGCGAAGGAGACCACGCACGTGATGAAGGGGGAGGCGCCCCTCTCTCGGATGTTTGGCTTCGAGACCGATCTGCGAAGTGTCAGCCAGGGGCGCGCCAGCTCATCGATGCTGTTCTCGCATTTCGACCTGGTCCGCGGCGATCCGAGCGGTGGCGGATAATGCCCGCAACCGCCGGCCCGGGCTCTCCGATACCTGGGCGTGTCCAATCACGCAGCCAAGCAGGAGAACCCCATGTCGCTCATCAGTTCCATCCAGCGCGGCCCCGTCGCGGTCGCGGCCCGCATCTCGAATCCACTGGAAGAGAGGGGACTCAACCCCCAGCCGCTCCCGCCGAAAGAGGGCTCGCGCCGCGGTTCGCGCCTTGCGTCGCGCCTCGACTCGGTGGCGCTCAACCCGCAACCGTTGCCCCCCCGGCAGCTCGCCGCATTTCGCCTCTGGTTTCGCTAACCCGGGTGGGGTAGGGTGTTATTGCGATCGGTAGTTGCAATACGGATCGGGCCGCCCGACCCCCAAAGCCCGACGGAGGAGCGATGAAGCGTCTGCTCAGTATCCTCGCCGCGATCGTGTTCGCCCTGCAGCTGGTGCCCTACGGGCGAAAGCACAGCAACCCGCCGGTCCTGCGGGAGCCGAACTGGGACTCGCCGGCCACCGCGGCCACCTTCGATGCCGCCTGTGCCGATTGCCACAGCAACCAGACCCGCTGGCCCTGGTACAGCTTCGTGGCCCCGGCCTCCTGGCTCATTCAGAAGGATGTCGACGAGGGGCGCGCGAAGTTCAACGTCTCCGAGATGGGCCGGGCGAAGAACGACGCCGACGAGGCCGCGGAGATCGTGCTGAGCGGCGAGATGCCGCTCAAGCCGTATCTGCCGCTCCACCCGGAGGCGCGACTCACCCCGGAGCAGCGGCGGCAGTTCGCCGCCGGCCTGGCCGCGACCTTTGGCCGCGAGGGGGGACACGGCGGCGCCGGCCAGGGGAGCGAGACCGAGCAGGAAGCGGAGGAGGCTGAGGGGCACTGACCGGCTGCCGACCCCCTCGGTCAGTCGCGCCCGCGCTTCCCTCCATGCGGCCGATCGAGGTCGAACCGCCCGCCATCGCGATCGACGAAGATGCCGAAGTTTCGCGCGCGCGCGGTGTCGCTCGCGGGGTCCTCGGTCCGGGTGAAGTCGTCGTGGAAGCTCGTGGGGTACGAGTCGCGACCGCCAAGGTCGACGAAGAGCCCGAGTGACGTGGTCTCGGTCCAGTAGACCGAACTCCCCCCGCGGGCGAGGAAGCGCGGGTCGTAGGTGATCTTGCCCGGGTGTTTGTCCGCGGTGGTGAAGGTGTAGACGTCGTCTCCGCCCCCTTCCAGGCAGAGGGCGACACTGCGGTTGATCGAGTGGCCGATCCCCTCACTGCCACAGAGGTAGCGATCGTTGCCGCTGGCGTCGAGGAAGAGGGAGACGGTGAAGTCGTGCCCGTAGGCCGGTCCCCAGTTCTGACTCGTTTCGTGGAGGTCGTCGCCCCCCTCGTCGATCTTCGCTCCGATGCAGAAGTGGGCGCCGGAGGCGTTGGCCCAGCCGGTGGCGCGCGACTCGTCGTTACCCCCGCCGTCCCAGAAGAGACCGGTGCCGAACCAGTAGCCGCAGCCTTGCCCCCAGTTGCCGATGGTGTAGCGGTCGTCGCCGCTCGCGTCGAGCAGTGCGCCGAGTCCGCCCGCCCAGGAGTGCCCATCGCTCCCGTCGCCGCGGCGTCCCATCCCGCACCCTTGCGCCCCGCTGGCCGAGATCTTCCCCGCGCTGTGGCCGGACGGGCGTCCGGTGATCTTGGGGTCGACCACCGAGAGGTAGGTGTCGTTCCCCTCGCGGTCGCCCAGCACTCCGATGCCGCCCGCACCGCCGTATCCCTGGGCGTCGCCCCAGGTGACGTACTGGTCGGCGCCGCTCAGGTCGAGCAGCATGCCGATCCCGAAGAAAGCCGCGCCCTGTCCGCCGACCTGGTGGTCGTAGCGGTCGGTCCCCGCGAGGTCGAGGAGTGCGCCGAGGCCGAAGAGACCGGCGCCCTGTCCGAGCAGGTGGGAACGGTACTGATCGTCTCCCCCCGCTTCGAGCAGCACGCCGATTCCGGTCAATCCCGCGCCGAGGGCGACCTCACGGGCGGAGTAGTGATCATCGCCGCTCAGGTCGAGCGCCGCGCCGATCGATCGGGTCTCTGTGGATGCGCCGAGCGGACCGGAGTAGCGGTCGTTTCCTCCGAGATCGACCACCAGGAACGCGCCCTGGTCGGTCAGGTCGAGATCGTGACCGTCGGTGCCATCGATCATCACGAGGCCGACCGGAGTCGGGATCGAGAGGTGGAGCTCCGCCAGCATCTGTCGCGCGCCGACGTCAGGCAGCGTGTCGGCCAGAGCGCGCCGGGCGAGGTCGAGCGCCTCGACCGTCTTCAGTCCGGCGTACCAGAGGCTCGCTTCGTCCCAGCTTCGTGCGGCGTCGTCCATCGCCGGCTCATACTCGGCACCGCCGGTCATCTCATCACCGATGTCGATCCGCTCGGCGATGCGGGAGCGGGTCTCGAGCGGAACCGCGCGAAAGGCGAGTTCCGCCCAGCCGCGCGCGTCGAGCAGGTCGAGCACCAACTTGCCCAGGATCGTGCTCACCGCGGGGGGAAGGGGGGCGCAGAGGGAGTCGATCTCGACCTTGCCGCGCACCGCCTCCGGCGCGCCGCCGAAGGTCGCGGTCTGGGTGACGCGGTTTCCCGCGCTCCAGCAGGTGAGCAGTGCTTCCGCCAGAGGGGTCGGTGGGGCAGTGAGGTTTGCCGAGTAGGCGCGGGTCGCGCCATAGCGCTTGTTGACCCCGAGGTCGTGGACGGCGCGGTAGAGCGCGCCGGGGGGCGCGGAGCTGGCCACGGCATCGGGAGCGAGAGTCGTGGTGAGGACTGCTCCCATGGCGCGGGTGAACGGGGCGATCGCCAGCGGCTCGGCCAGCAGGTCGTCGAAGTGTCGCAGGAGATGCGGGATCTGCTGCGGGTAGCGCTCCCACCAGCCCCGAGCCTCCCAGCCGAGGTCGGTCCGCGTGAGTCCGGAGAGCGCGAGGGCCTCGTCGAGGGCATCGCGGGCCGAGGCATCCTGGGCCGATGTATCGTGGGCCGAAGCGGGCGGGGGGTCGCGCCGCGCGACCGCCTCGCCCGCTGCGACCGCGACCTCCGTCCACGCGACGCCGGGACCGACGAGGGCCAAGAGGAGCAGCCCGCCACCGAGACCCAATGCGCGCCCCACGTCCCGAACCGTGCTGCCCATCTCCGCTCCTTCCGTCGCTCCGCCTTTGGCCGTCGCTCGCCTTTGGCCGTCGCTCCGCCGCTTGCCTTCGGAATCGGACCGCGCGGAGTATAGTCCGCGGGTGTTCCTGTCGCAGCGACCGATCGGGGGTCTTCGTGATCGACATTGCAGCGGAGTTCGGCGGGATCGACATCTATCTCTTCGATCAGCTTCAGCGTGGGAGAATTCGACCGGGGCACCGGATCTTCGACGCCGGCTGTGGGGGAGGACGGAATCTGGTCCACCTGTTGCGCCGCGGGTACGATCTCTCCGGGGTCGACACGAGCGCGGAGGCGATCGCGGCGGTGCGGACACTCGCCGCGCAGGTGGCGCCGGATCTTCCGCCGGAGCGGTTTCGCGCCGAGCTGATCGAGGAGAACAGCTTTCCCGACGCCTGGGCCGACGTGGTGATCGCCAATGCGGTCTTGCACTTCGCCCGGGACGACGCGCATTTCCGCGCCATGCTCGAAGGCGCCTGGCGTCTTCTGCGTCCGGGCGGGATCTTCTTCGCGCGCCTTGCCTCCCGCAGCGGAATCGAGAGCGAGGTTCGACCTCTCGGGCAGGGACGCTACCTGCTACCCGATGGCAGCGAACGCTTCCTGGTGGATGAGCCGATGCTCGCGAGCCTGGCCGCGGCGCACGGTGGCGTTCTGGCCGATCCGCTGAAGACCACCCTGGTCCATGGCGCGCGATCGATGACCACCTGGGTTCTCCGGCGGGCGACATGAATCCGGCGGAGCTCTACGGTCGGATCTGGCTGGACGGGAGCGCCGGGCTCGAATCCCGGCTCGAACAGAGCCTGGCGCCCCGGAGCGCCGACCTCTTGCTCGACACCATGGGGAGGCTCGGGCTTCGCGCCGAGGATCATCTGCTCGACCTCGGCTGTCGTGACTCGAGTTTTTCCTACCGACTGGCCGCGCGCTACGGTTGTCGGGTGACCGGAGTGGATCTGGTCCTGCGCGAGGTTTCGCCCGGGCTGGTCGATCCGCGGGTACGGCGGGTGGCCGGCCGACTGGAGGCGGTGCCGCTGCGCGCAGGCTGCGCCCGCTTCATCTGGTGCCGCGATGTGCTCAACCACGTCGAGCTGTCGGCTGCCCTGCCGGAATGCGCCCGGCTCCTCGCGCGCGGGGGATCGATGCTGATCTTCCAGACCTTTGCCGGACCGCTGATGGAGCCGCGGGAGGCGGAGCGTCTCTACGCGGCACTGGCGGTCGATCCGCGAAACATGGATCGCGCCTACGTCGAGGCAATCGCCCGGGAGGCGGGGTTCGTGGTCGCCGAGCGCGATCCGGTCGGGAGCGAGTGGCGCGAACGCCGGACCGAAGACGGCGACCCGGCCCTGCTCGACGATCTCCTCCGCGTGGCGCGCCTGCGTCGCCGGGAAGTGCTCCTCGCCGCGGAGTTTGGCCGGGAAGTGTACGAGGCGACCTACGCCGCGGCCCTCTGGGGGATCTACCAGATGCTGGGGAAGCTCGCGCCCGAGGTGCTGGTCCTGCGGCGCGTGTGACCTGAGAAGGCACCGGTCAGTCGCCCGCCGCCGACCGGGAGTCCGGCCCAGGGGTGCGTTTCTGGTTCTGGAAGCGATCCGCGGGGCGTAGACTTGGAGCGCGAGAAAATCCCCCCCACGACCTGAACCGCAGCCAAGGAGGTAGGTATGCAACCGAGCGTTGAATCGCGTTTCCCGTGGGCCGGTAGCCAGCGATCGAACCGTTCTTTCCCGATGGGGGCGCCGAGCGGGTTGCGCGTCCGCGGCGTGCGGATCGCTCGATCCGCGCCGATCGCCCTCTTCGCGTCGATCACTCTGTCCCCACGAATCACCTTGCTCGCGTCCATCACGCTGTTCGCCGTCATGGCCCTGTTCGCAGCGATCGCGCTGACGCCGGGCTGGGCGGAGGCCGGTCCGGCCGCGGTCGGCGCCTGCTGCAAGCCGGACGGCTCCTGTGTGGTCACCACCCCGAGCGAATGTCAGGCCGTCGGCGGCGACTATCTCGGGGACGACACGACCTGCGATCCGTTCCCGTGCGACATCCCGTTCGGCGCCTGCTGCTTCGCCGACGCTTCCTGCGTCGTTCGGATGGAACCGGAATGCGACGCCGCCTCC
Source organism: Candidatus Eiseniibacteriota bacterium (assembly GCA_016712505.1). Classification (GTDB taxonomy): domain Bacteria; phylum Eisenbacteria; class RBG-16-71-46; order CAIMUX01; family CAIMUX01; genus JADJQY01. The sequence goes on from JADJQY010000002.1 coordinate 357,606, forward strand.
GGGCTGTTCCTGGGCGACGGCACCGACTGCAGCCCGAACCCCTGCCCCCCGGCGGTCGGGGCCTGCTGTATCGATGGGAACTGTCTGCTCCTTCCCCGATCGGACTGCGGTCAGGCGTCGGGGCTCTACTTCGGTGACGGAGTGCCGTGCGAGTCGAACACCTGCGACGCACCGTACGGTTGCGGCGATCCGGTGCCGCGCGGAGTCCGGGGGGACGAGGACGCGATGCTCGAAGGGGAAGCGATCCTGACCGGAGTGCGCGGTGATGGTTGCGGCACGCTCCTCTTCACCGCGGACGGCACCTATGAGAATGGGATCGCCTGGAGCTACGGCGGAATCCGTTCGCCGTTCTACGGCGCCTTCGCCGAGTGCTACACCGGCGCGGCCGAGGTCTGCACCGCAGTGTTCGACTTCACCCAGATCGGACTCCAGTTCGACACTCGGATGGACGTCTATCTGTGGGACGACGCCGGCGGATGCCCGGGCAACGTGCTTTGCCTGATGGCAGGCGTCGATCCCGGCCCGATCGCCTTCTGGCCGACGGTGAGCCGTCACGAGATCGAACTCGCCGGCTGCTGCGTTCCGGAGACCTGGTGGATCGGCTACTGGCGGGACGAGATCGGTGGAGCGGCGGGCTGGTTCAGTGCCATCGATGTCGACGGTGCGGCGAATGGCTGCGCCAAGACCTGCATCGCGCCCGGGATCGGCTACCCCGCCGGGTGGCAGGATGCTTCCATCGTCTGGGGGCCGATGTCGGCCATCGGCATCGGGGCGCGGGTCCGTCCGTGCGACCCGGTGGCGGTCGAGCAGAAGAGCTGGGGCGGCGTGAAGGCGCTCTATCGCTGATCCTCGGGCTGACGGGCGCGTCATTCGGCGCCTCCCTCGGCCTGCGTGGCGGTGCATGGCGGCATCCCGGGCGAGCCTGGGGTGCCGCTCTCGTCTCGGCTGCGTGGGTGCGCGGCTGCGCGGCTGCGTGGCTGCGTCGCTACGCGGCTACGTGGCTGCGTGGCTGCGCGCCTGCGCGGCTACGTGGCGTTCGTGGGTTGGAACCGGTTCGGGCCGAGACCGCGGCCAGGGCAGAACCATCGGAGGATTCGTGCACGATCGTTCCTGGACCGCGCCGACGACGCGCGGCGTTGTTTCCGCCCTGCTGATCGCCGGCGCGGCGTTTCCTGCGGGCGCGTTCGAATACGATTTTTCCTGGTCGCTGCCCAAGCCGCAGGGTAGCGGGCTGAATGCGGTCGTCTTCGAGGCGGATGCGCTCACCGGCTACGCGGTGGGGGACGGCGGCGCGGTCGTTCGTACGACCGACGGCGGGTTGTCCTGGCAGGTCAGGGGCGAGCCGGGAGCATTGCTCGCCGATTTGCAGGACGTGATTCTGCTCGCACCCGGCACGTTGCTCGCGGTCGGAGCCCTCCCTTCCATCTTCCGCCCCGACGATGCGGGCCTCTCCTGGACCCCGGTAGCGAATCCTGCCGTGGGTACGCTCCATGACGTCGCGGTGGTTGCCGGCTCGACTCTCTGTGCCCTGGGGGAAGACGGGCAGGTGCTGCGATCGCTGGACGCTGGCCTCACCTGGAGCCAACGCCCCAGCCCGAAGAACACCACCCTGAAGGACCAGTTGTGGCTGGACGCGGATCTGGGGTACGCGCTCGGATTCCAGTGCGCCCGACGCACCACCAACGGGGGAACGAGCTGGTCAACCCTTCCCGGGGTGAGCGAGACGGGGTTCGAGGATTGGACCGAGGCCTGGGCGCTCGGCGATGAGCAGGTGAACCTCCACTCCGACTTTCATTTCGTGCGCACGACGAACGGCGGCGCGAGCTGGACGGTGACCCCGGTGGCGAACGAACTCGTCTACCATTCGACGACTGTCGTGCTCGGGCCGGCACATCGTCTGGTGTCGTCGCTCCTCGAGGGGGCAGGCATCTTCGAGACGACGAACGACGGCCTCGACTGGACACCGCGGCTCCTCGACCAGGAGGCGCGCGGCGTGGGGGATCTGATCCGCCTGGACAGCGGCGTGCTGATCGCGGTCACGAGCGACGGGGATCTGCAGCGCAGTAGCGACGGCGGGGTGACCTGGAGCAACGCCACGCGCAGCCCGGACGACGAGACTAGGGTCACCATCTCGAACTTTGCCCGGGCTCCGATCGGGCACCTCTTCGCCGGCTCGACGCAGCCGGGAGATCCGGTCCGGCGATTCCATCGGAGCACCGACGATGGGGAGAGCTTCCTCGAAACGGCCGAGCCTGGGATCAACTTCATGAATGCGCTGGTTGCGCTGGATAGCGGGGTTCTTCTCGCCGGGGGTGGGGGGAGTACCGGGCAGAACCGGGTGTGGCGCTCGACCGACGAGGCGACGAGCTGGACCTCGCATCTCTTGCCGAACAGCATCAGCAACGGAGTGCAGTGTTACGACCTCGAGGCAGTGAGTGCGAGCACCGCCTACGCGGTGGGGTTCGGGACCAGCGCGAGTCTGGTCTTCTGGAGCACCGATGCCGGCGTGACCTGGGAGCAGCGGAGTACGGGCATTCCGGGGGCGACCGCGCTTTTCGCCATCGACTTCCTCGACCCGCTCACCGGCTTCGTCGGCGGAGGATCGACCAATCATCCGGTGATTTACCGCACGACGAACGGGGGGGCGAGCTGGCACCCGGCCGGGACCTCGGGGATCCCGACCTCGGTGGCCGAACTGCACTGGCTCGATGCGCAGACCGGGTTGGCCGCGACCGGCCAGTTCGATCCCGGTGCCTTCCGCACCACGAATGGCGGGTCGAGCTGGAATCTGGTTCTCGACCGCCGCGTGCTGCGCTTCAGTTTCGCAGACCAGGCGCGGGGCTACGCCACGATCGGTTTCCAATCAGGTCAGTTGAGCCGTGTGTTCGAAACCGTCGACACCGGGTTGAGCTGGAACGAAGTGCTGATTCCCAATCGGCAGGGGACCGAAACCGTCCAGGCGCTTCCGGACGGATTCATCGCCGGGGGCTTTCGCAGCACGATCATGCGCGCGCGGATTTCCAACCCGGCGACGGTGGACGGGACGCGGCCCCGGGGACGGTTGTCCCTGACCGTCCGAAACTCGGTCGGATCGGCGCCAAGGATCGCGTTCCGCTCCGTTCGCGCGGGAACGGCCCGGGTCTCGATCCTCGATCCCTCGGGCCGTCTGGTGCGAAGCCTCCTGCGCGGTCCGGTCGCGCCCGGACAGTCGTTTGACCTCCCCTGGGACGGTCGCGACGCGAACGGTGAAGTCGCGCCGTCCGGCGTCTATTTCGTTCGGGTGGCGAACGGACCCGCGTCGGCCGTGGGGCGACTCACCCTGCTCCGGAGGTAGAAAGCCTGCGTCTTCGGGCTGGCCGAGCCGTCTTCCCCTGCAGCACGACCGGTCGGGTGGTCCGATCGGCCTGGAAAGGAGACCAGAGATGAAGACGAAGCTGCGGACGGGGCTGTTCCTTGCGGGGGCGGCGCTTGCGCTCGTCGCCGCGCTGGTGCCGGAGAGCGCGGCCGGCCGCCCGGTGAGCTGCGATCGGTCGAATTGCCCTCCGCTCTGCTGTGACGGAGCGGGGTGCGACGGGACCGCGTGCAACGACACGGTCTGCCCGCCGGAGTGCCGCCCGTGCGCATCCACCAGCAGCGAGTGCTGCGCCGCGACCGGCAGTGCGCGCGCCTCCGTCCCCGGGGCGGAGAGCGGGGCCGCCGCGCCCCCGGGAGCCGCAGGCGGAGCACCGGTGCAGGCGACCCGGGCCCCCAGCAACGCCGGCTGCTGCGAGCCGGGCTGCTGCGCGACGTGATTGCACCGGCCCGGCCAGCCTGGTCCGGGCTCGCAGGGGCCTGACCGCCCAGGACCGCGCAGGCGCCTCCGGCCCGCGCGGGACTTGGCGTAGACTCGAAGGATCGCGCCGAGCGGGGATCGCCCCGCGACTGACCAGGGGAAACCCCACGACGAGGAGACGATGAGCGAGACCGTGCCGATCGCGCCCGAGAAGCTCGAGCACCTCTACCGGCGGATGAGCGTGCGCTTGCGCGGCTTCCTCCGCAGCCGGCTCCGGGACCGCGACCTGGCCGACGACCTGCTCCATGACGTCTTCCTGCGGATTCACGATCACGCGGGGGAGCTGCGCGACGAGGAGAAGCTCGAGTCGTGGATCTGGCGGATCACCCGGAATGCGATCATCGACCAAGAGCGGCGCAGCCGATCGAACGGGGAACGGAACGGGCTGCCGCTCGATGCGTTGCTCCACGAAGGTCCGGCGGGCGGGAACCAGGCGGGGAGCGCGTTCGCCCTCGAGGCGGAGGAGGAGCCGTCGGCCGGTGCGCGGCTCCGACCGACCGTGCGACGCTTCATCGACATCCTTCCGCCGGAGTATCGGGAAGCCCTGCTCCTGACGGAGTTCGAAGGGCTCTCGCAGAAGGATCTCGCGGAGCGTCTGTCGATCTCGCACTCCGGGGCGAAGTCCCGCGTCCAGCGGGCGCGGAAGCTGCTCCTGACGCTCCTCCACCGATGCTGCCACCTCGAGTTCGACCGTCGCGGTGGCCTGATCGACTACCGTCCGCGCGGGGATGCGCTCTGTCCCGACTGCCACGACGAGTCGTGCGGCACGGCCTGCGAACCAGGGTGCGTGTAGTCCAATCCGCTCTCTCCTCTTGACCCATCGTCTTCGGCGTCGCTAGATTCCCCCAGATTTTACTAGGGGTTACCCGATTCAGGCCGGTCGTTGCCGCGCCCCGGAGTTCCCCGTTACGCCAAGCTGGGCGCGTGCGCCCCGCCAACCACGGCGGGTCCGGTCAATGCCGGGTCGATGTTTCCATGGAGGGTGAACGAGATGCAGGGGAAACCGGATCAGAGGAACGCGCGGGGACTGACCACGGCGCTGGCGGGGGTGGCCGTTCTCCTCGCGCCGCTCGGCTGCGCCAAGCAGGTCCAGGAGATCAAGGTCGGGGAGTACAGCTCGCTGACCGGCGACAAGGCGACCTTCGGCATCTCGACCCACAACGGCATCCAGATGGCGCTCGACGAGCTGAACGCGGCCGGGGGAATCGGCGGCGTGCAGGTGCGGCTGATCACCGAGGATGACCAGGGGAAGCCGGAAGAAGCGGCGACCGCGGTGCAGAAGCTGGTCTCGCAGGACCAGGTCGTGGCGGTGCTGGGCGAGGTCGCCTCCTCGAACTCACTCCAGGGAGCGCCGATCTGTCAGAAGAACGGCGTGCCGATGATCACCCCCGCCTCGACCAACGAGAAGGTGACCCAGCAGGGGGACTACATCTTCCGCGTCTGTTTCATCGATCCGTTCCAGGGAACGGTGATGGCGAAGTTCGCCGCCCAGTCGCTCAACTTGAAGCGCGTCGGGATCCTCCGTGATGCGCGCAGCGATTACTCGATCGGATTGGCCAACAGCTTCAAGGAGACCTTTGCCTCGCTGGGCGGAGAGATCTCGGGCGACGAGGCGTACCAGCAGGGAGACGTCGACTTCAAGGGCCCGCTGACCGCGCTGATTGCCACCGGACCGGAGGCGCTCTTCGTCCCGGGCTACTACACCGAGGTCGGATTGATCGCGCGCCAGGTGCGCGAACTCGGCTTCACCGGACCGCTGCTCGGCGGCGACGGCTGGGACTCGCCCAAGCTGGTCGAGATCGGCGGCGAGGCGATGAACGGGCACTACTTCTCCAATCACTACACCGAGCAGGATCCGAGCCCGGTCATCCAGGGCTTCATCCAGAAGTACAAGGCGAAGTACAACCAGGTCCCGGACGCGATGGGGGCGCTCTCCTACGATGCGGCGCGGGTGCTCTTCGCCGCGCTGCAGCAGGTGCAGGCTGCGTCTCCGGAGGAGTGGAAGGGGCTGCTCGCGACCGGTGCGGCCAAGCCGGAGGCGCGACGGGCGGCGATGGCGGCATTGCGCGATCGGATCGCCGCGACCTCCAGTTTCCCCGGGGTGACCGGCGCCATCACTCTGGACGAGCAGCGCAACGCGCGGAAGCCGGCCGTCGTCCTTTCCATCAAGGAAGGGAAGTACGCCTTCGTCGAGCAGATCGCGCCCTAGCCACGTGGTCCGGGCGCGAACAGGTTCCGCAGGGCAGGCAATCCCGTCAGTTCACGCGATGCGCGCCCGACCGGCGGCGGGGATCCACCCCGCGCCCCGGATGCGAGGCAGGGCTTCGCGCAGCGCCACGGACAGGGGGCGAGGCAGAAGGCCAACCAGGGGGCGCACGCGATGCAGGAGTTTCTCCAGCAGCTGGTGAACGGGATCGCGATCGGGAGCATCTACGCCCTGATCGCACTCGGATACACCATGGTCTACGGCATCCTGCGCTTCGTGAACTTCGCTCACGGCGACGTCTTCATGGTTGGCGCCTTCTTCGGCCTCTTTGCCGCGGGCTGGATCGGCGCCTCCGCAGGGGCGAACGGACCGGCGGCGGTGGTGGTCGTCTTCCTCGCGGCCATGTTCGGCGCCGCGGTCCTGGGCGTGATCCTGGAACGCTTCGCCTACAAGCCGGTGCGCGGACAGCCGCGCCTCAATGCGCTCATCACCGCGATCGGCGTGTCCCTCTTTCTCGAGAACGCGGGAATCCTGATCTTCGGGGCCGATCCCAAGACCTTTCCCGAATTGCTGCCTCCGGCCAACTACTCGGTGGGAGGGGTCAAGATCTCCTCCACCCAGGTGATGACCCTCGCCGGCTCGTGCCTGCTGATGCTCGGGCTGAACTTCGTGGTCTACCGCACCCGGATCGGAAAGGCGATGCGCGCTGTCTCCTTCAGCCGCGACGCGGCCAGCCTGATGGGGATCCCGACCGACCGCGTCATCACCGCGACCTTCGCCCTGGGCAGCGCGCTGGCCGCGGCGGCGGGCGTGCTCTTTTCGATGTCGTATCCGAGACTCGACCCGCTCATGGGCGTGATGCAAGGGCTGAAGGCGTTCGTTGCCGCCGTGCTCGGCGGGATCGGCAACATCCCCGGAGCGGTGGTGGGAGGACTGGTCCTCGGCCTCGCCGAGACCCTGGTCTCGGGCTACCTCTCCTCGACCTACCGCGACGCGATCGCGTTCGTCCTCCTGATCGTGATCCTGATCGTGAAACCGTCCGGTCTGCTCGGCCGTGCGGTGAGCGAGAAGGTGTGAGCCGATGAGCGAACTCGCCCCGGAACGGTTCCTGCCGCTGCCGACCCGGCTGCTGCGCTTCGGGCTCGGGCTGGCGGTGATCGTCCTCCTGCAGCAGTTCGTCCTGCCGGGGATCAATCCGTACTTTGCGCGCATTCTGATCCTGGCCGAGATCAACGTGATCCTGGCCGTGAGCCTCAACCTGATCAACGGATTCGCCGGGCAGTTCTCGCTCGGTCACGCCGGCTTCATGGCCATCGGCGGTTATGTCAGCGCGGCGTTTGCGGTCAGCGCCGGTCCGGCGGTTCTTGCGGTGCTCGGGGCTTCGCCGGAAGCGCCCGGGCCGGCGCCCTCGTTCATCGTCCTCTGCCTCGGGCTCATCCTCGGCGCGCTGGTTGCTGCGATCACCGGCCTCCTGATCGGGATCCCGACCTTGCGCCTCAAGGGGGACTACCTGGCGATCGCCACCCTGGGCTTCGGGGAGATCATCCGGGTGGTGATCCAGAACACCGAGGCGGTCGGAGGGGCGCGCGGGTTCATCAACATCCCGACCTACGCCGGGTTCTTCGCCGTGACGTTGTTCATGGTGCTGACCCTGGCGGTGCACTGGAACCTGGTGCACTCGCGCCACGGTCGTGCCCTGCTCGCGGTACGCGAGGATGAGATCGCGGCCGAGGCGATGGGCGTGCCGACCACGCGCTACAAGGTGCTCGCCTTCTCGATCGGCGCCGCCTTCGCCGGCGTGGGGGGAAGTCTGTTCGCGCACTACAACGGCGGTCTCCATCCCAACACCTTCACCTTCCTGAAGTCGATCGAGGTGGTGATCATGGTGGTCCTCGGCGGAATGGGTTCGATCACCGGATCGATCCTGGCCGCGCTGCTCCTCACCGCGATGCCCGAGCTACTCCGTCCGATCAAGGAGTACCGGATGGTGATCTACTCGCTCCTCCTCATCGTGCTCATGATCACCCGTCCGCAGGGGATCTTCGGGCTGGGCGAGTTCGATCCGGCGCGTCTCCTCTGGTGGCGTCGGGCAAGGGGGGCGCGATGAGCCGGCTCCTCGAACTGCGGCAGGTGACCATGGCCTTCGGTGGGTTGAAAGCCCTGACCGGGGTCGACCTGCAGTTGGCCGCGGGTGAACTGGTGGGGCTGATCGGTCCGAACGGAGCGGGCAAGACCACCGTGTTCAACGTCATCACCGGGGTCTATCGTCCGACCGAGGGGACGATCGCGTTCCAGGGGGAGGAGATCTCGGGCTCGGCCCCGCACGCAATCGCGGAGCGGGGGATCGCCCGGACCTTCCAGAACATCCGGCTCTTCCAGCATCTCTCGGTGCTGGACAACGTGCGCATCGCCTGCCACCTGCGGGCGCGAAACGGGCTGCTGGCGTCGGTGTTCCGCACGCCGGGGCACGCCCGCGAGGAACGGGCCATGTGGCAGGAGGCGGAGCGGCTGCTCGATCTCCTCTCCCTCGGCCAGTTCGCGGGCACGCGGGCCACGATGCTCCCGTACGGACTGCAACGGCGTCTGGAGATCGCCCGCGCCCTGGCCACCCGGCCGAAGCTCCTTCTGCTCGACGAACCGGCGGCCGGGATGAACGACACCGAGACCGAAGACCTGATGCATCTCGTGCGCCGGATCCGCTCCGAGTTCGGTCTCACCGTGCTCCTGGTCGAACACGACATGCGCTTCGTCATGGGGATCTGCGAGCGGATCGCGGTGCTCGACTATGGGGTGAAGATCGCCGAGGGAACGCCGGAGGAGATTCGCCGCGACCCGAAGGTGATCGAAGCCTACCTCGGACAGGAGGTGCCGCATGCTTGAGGTGACCAACCTCGACGTGCGCTACGGCGCGATCCACGCCATCCGCGGGGTGAGCCTCTCCGTTCCCGAGGGGATGGTCGTGACCCTGATCGGCGCCAACGGGGCGGGGAAGACCACCATCCTTCGTACCCTCTCGGGCTTGCTTCGCGCCACCGGGGGCGGGGTCCGCTTCCTCGGCGATGAGATCACCGGACTGCCCAGCCATCAGATCGTGAAGCGCGGCCTGGTGCACATCCCCGAAGGGCGGATCGTCTTCGCCAACATGTCGGTGCTGGAAAACCTCGAGCTGGGCGCGTACCTGCGGCGGGATCGGGAAGTGAAGAGCGACCTCGAGCGGGTCTTCGTGCTCTTCCCGCGACTGAAGGAGAGGATTCATCAGTCCGCCGGCACGCTGAGCGGCGGGGAACAGCAGATGCTGGCCATCGGTCGAGGCTTGATGTCGCGCCCGCGCTTTCTCCTCATGGACGAGCCGTCGCTCGGTCTCGCGCCCCTCCTGGTGCAGGGGATCTTCGAGATCGTGCGCGAGATCCACCGGCAGGGAACGACCATCCTGCTGGTGGAACAGAACGCCCACATGGCACTCCAGGTGGCCGACTTCGCCTACGTGCTGGAGAGCGGGCATATCGTGATGAGCGGTCCGGCGGCCGAGATCGCGCAGGATCCCCGGGTGCGTGATGCCTACCTCGGAGGCGCCTGATGTCGCACCCGCAGAACCTGGCCGAGTTCCAGGCCCTTCCGGCGATCGACGCGCTCCTCGCGGCGGTGGACGCCGCCGACACCCCCCGAGGGCTGCTGCTCGCCTGGGCCCGGGAGGCGTTGGCCGAAGCGCGCGCCGCGATCCTCGCCGCGCCGACTCCGTCCGATTTGCCGGCCCACGGCCGCACCGCCTGGATCTCCCATCTCGCAGCTCGGGTGGCGGAGCGGGTGCGGTGCGATCGTGAGCAGTCACTCCGCCGCGTGATCAATGCCACCGGGGTGCTCCTCCACACCAATCTCGGGCGAGCTCCCCTCTCCGCGGATGCGCAGGCGGCGCTCGTCGGGGCGGCGGCCGGCTACTCGAACCTGGAGATGGATCTCGCGAGCGGCCGCCGACAATCGCGCCTCCATGCCGTGCGGGACCTGCTCCCGCAGGTGACCGGCGCGGAGGCGGGACTTCCGGTACACAACAACGCCGCCGCGGTCTATCTCACCCTCACCGCGCTCGCCTCCGGACGGGAGGTGATCGTCTCCCGGGGTCATCTGGTCGAGATCGGCGGCGGCTTCCGCCTGCCGGACATCATGGTGGCGAGCGGAGCGAAGCTGGTCGAGGTAGGGACGAGCAACCGCACTCGGATTCGCGACTACGAGGCGGCGATCACGGAGCGGACCGCGCTGCTGCTCAAGGTGCACCCGAGCAACTTCCGCATCGTTGGCTTCTTCGAAGAGGCCTCGACCGAAGAACTGGCGGCGCTGGCCCACCGCCACGACCTCCCGCTCTTCGACGACCTCGGGAGCGGCGCGCTGAGCCAGCATGGCCCTCTCGCACTCGGTGAGCCGACGGTGCAAGCCTCGCTCGCCGCCGGCGCCGATCTGGTGGCGATCTCGGGCGACAAGTTGCTCGGTGGTCCGCAGGCCGGGCTTCTGATCGGGGCGACCCGCTGGATCGAGCGCCTGGCGAAGCATCCGGTCGCCCGGGTGGTCCGCCTGGACAAGACCGCCCTGGCCGCGCTGGAGGCAACGCTACGTGCCTACCTCGATCCCGCTTCGCTGGCCACGCGCCTTCCGCTGCTTGCGCTTCTCGCTCGGACCGAGGACGATCTGGCCGAGCGGGCGGAGCGCCTGCGGGAACGTCTTTCCGCGGCGCTGCCGGCGGGTCGACCTGATGGATCGGGGGACTGGAGTCTCGAGGTGATCACGACCTGTGCGGAGGTGGGGGGCGGCAGCCTTCCCGGGGTGGAACTCCCGTCTCGGGCGGTGGCCGTGACGCGGAGCGGGATCTCTCCGAACCAGCTCTCGGACGCCTTCCGTCGGCTCACGCCGCCGGTTGCGGGTCGGATCGAGCGTGATCGCTTTCTGCTCGACCTGCGAACCCTCCTCGACGGCGACGACCTCGACATTGCGCGCGCGGCATCAGCCCTGGAGTTTTCCTGATGAGGTACTTCGCCTCGGCAGAAGAGATGAGCTCCGCCCTCTCGCTCCCGATCCTGCTTCGGGTTGACGTTGATTCGCGCTTCCTCGAACGACATGACCGGCTCTCCGGTTACGCCGCCGACCGGCCGCATGCCGGGCGCATCTACCACCGCGCCCTGGCGCAGACCGGGGCGAAGGGGTGGAATGGGAAGACGGTCTGGGTGACCGGTCCCTGGGGATCGCTGGAGCACCTTCCCTGGGCGATCGGATTCGCGCAGGTGGCAGCGGATGAGGGGGCACGCGCGTTTCTCTTCGCCCCGGGGATCGATCTCCCGCTGATCGAGAAGGGCGGGGCGGGAGAGCAGCTCTGGTCGGAGATGACCGCACGCCTCGCGCCGCTCGGGGGCGAGGGGGTGGTCGCGTTCTCCACCGACCTGGCCGGCGTTCGGGTGCTGGCCCCGGGGAGCGGCAACCGCGCAGGCTCGATGGGGGAGCCGTGCCTCGTCTTCGCCGAGTCGTTGCCCGAGTCGCTCACCGGGCCGTATCGCGGTCCGGAGGGGATCGACGGCGTGATCCTGGTCGCGGGATTTCGCGACCACGGAGTGTACGAGCTCGAGTCGGTGGCGCGTGGGCTGGCCGATTCCGGGCATCAGGTGCTCGGAATCGTCGCGGTCGGTCCGGCGGCGACCGAGGACGCCGCGCAGAGCCGCGGACCGCAGGGTTCGTTGCCGGGCTCGTTGCTGGGTTCGTCGCCGGGCTCGTCGCCGGGTTCATTGCCAGGTTCGTTGCCAGGGTCGTCCCAGAGCGCGGCGCTGGCCGCCCGCTCCCCGATGGCGTCGGCCGGCCCGGGCGAGGGGTTGCTCGGGGCGACCAGGGCGCGGTCGTCGGAGCCCGCGGAGACGCGACCCGCGCCAGCGGGGGGAGATGTCTGGGGGCGCCGGCCGGGACGCGGCTCGGGGAAGGGGCCGACTCCGGCCACTCCGCCGGTCGCCTCCCCTGGCGAGCGCGCGGCCGAACCGGCCCCCGGGCCCAAGCCCTTGGAAGCAGGATCGTTGCTCAGCCAGGCTCAGGCGAAGCAGGAGGTCGAGCCGGCCTCGCCCAGGCGTGAAGGGGAGGTGACCTCGTCGCGGGTGGAGCCAGTGCCGGCCCGACCGGAGGGTGTGCGACCGCCCGAATCGCCCTCGTTCGTGGCCGGCCAGGAAGCCGCGGCGCGTGTCCGGGCCGAGGAGGTGCGTCAGCGGGCGGAACGCGACGCGAAGGAACGCGCGGCGCGCGAGGCAGCGCGGGAGACCGCGGCCCGTCTCGCGGAGGAAAAGGCGGCGGCGGAACAGGCCCAGGCCGCGCTGGCTCAGGCGGCGCAGGCTCAGGCGGAGCAGGCCCAGGTGGCGCAGGCTCAGGCGGCGCAGGCAGAGTCCGTCCGACGCGAGGCGGAACGGGTCCGAGCGGCCCGCCCGGAGTCCAGCCCGCGGAAACCGGATCCGGCACCCCGGCCGTCAAGCCGCCCCCCGGAGGTCGCGACCGTCGCCCCGTCGCGCTCCTCACGTCGGGAAGCGGCCGAGCAACGGCGGGAGGAGGCTCGCGCCCGGACGGCCGCGGGGCAGGCTGCGGGGGCGGTCCCGCTCCTGGCCCGCTGGGAGGAAGAAGCGACCCGCGAGCGGCGGGTCCGGCGGTTCGCCACCGGCGCGGCGTTGTTGGTGCTCGCCGCGCTGGTCGTGGTGGTCGGGCTCCCGGTGGCCAAGCGCAAGGGCTGGGTGCCGGCTGGAGCGGCCGTGGGGAGCGCGCCTCCGGAGAGTACGGCGACGGCGGTCGTGCCGGGCGCCCCTGCCGGGCTGCCGAACCTGGGAGCGCCGGCAGGGATCTCCCCCGAGGAGTCCCCGCGAACCGGCGGCGGGGCCGGTTTCGCCGGCGCGGCGGATTCCGGGCGGGGCGTCCCGCGGGCCGCGGGGCTCGAGGAAGACGAGTCCGGCGCTCGCGAGTCCACGCGCGTCGCGCGCCCCAACCCGGCGGTGCCGCGCGACTTCCCCTGGGGCGAGCCGAAACGGGCCGGTGTGGCCACCGATAGCGCGCGCGCGCCGCGACCGGAACACCGGAGCGCAGAGGTGACACCATCCGCCGAGGACTCGAGTGGGGCCTCGGCGAGCGCTCAGGGCCTGAGCAGGCCCAGCCCCGGGGACCGCGCGTCGGGTGCGCAGGGGGCCGGTCCGCCCGCGGTCGGGGAGCGTACGGCTGGCGACTACGTGGTGCACCTCAGCTCCTTCCGCCTCGAGCGGGAGGCGCAGAGCGAGGTCTCGAGTCTGGCCGGACAGGGGATCAGGGCCGAATATCTGCTGGTCGATGTGGCGGATCGCGGTCCTTGGTATCGCGTGGTGACCGGCCGTTTTGCTACTTTCGGCGAGGCCGAAACGATGGCGATGCGCCTCTGCCGGATGAAGGGCGTTCCGCGCACCCACGTGGTCGGACAAGGAGGTCGCGGAGAACCGGTCCCGGTCGATTCCCTCGCAGGAGTTCCGGCGGCCGCCCGCCCGCGCATGGACTAGTCGCATTTCAAGGTCGGGGACGGGACGCGGCGGAGTTCGCCGCGCGCCCCGGCCGCCGGTCGATCACGGTGAATGCCGGGCACTGCAGCGCCGGTCGCCGGGTCCCAACAGTATTGCTTGGTTTCAGCAGTCCGGGGAGGGCTCCCTTGTACGTCGACCGCATCGAGTTGTACGGCTTCAAGTCGTTCATGAACCGCACCGACATCCCCCTCTCGCGAGGGATCACCGCCATCGTCGGTCCGAACGGTTGCGGCAAGAGCAACATCTCCGATGCCATGCGTTGGATCCTGGGCGAGCAGAACGCGCGGGTGATCCGCGGTGAGAAGCTCGAGGATGTGATCTTCAAGGGGAGCGGGCTGCACAAGGCGATGGGCATGTGCGAGGTCTCGCTCATCGTCCACAACGATGATGGGCGGCTCCCCACGGAGTACACCCAGGTGCAGATCTCGCGCCGCGTCTTCCGCTCGGGCGAGAGCGAGTTCCAGATCAACAAGGTCCCCTGCCGCCTCAAGGACATCAAGGATCTATTCGCCGGCACCGGTCTCGGCTCCTCCGGCTACGCCATGATCGAGCGGGATCAGGTCGACCAGGTGCTCTCCGACAAGGATGACGCGCGTCGGCTGCTCTTCGAGGAGGCCTCGGGCATCATCCGCTACAAGGCTCGGCGCAAGGAGACGGAGCGGAAGCTCGAGGCGACCGAAGGGGATCTCGTCCGGATCGAGGACATGATCCGCGAGATCGAGCGCGAGGTGCGGAGCCTGGCCCGTCAGGCGGGCAAGGTGCGCCGCTGGCGCCGGCTGAAGGAAGAGCTGGACCGCCACGAGATCCGCGCCGCCCATGAGCGGTGGACGCGGTTGCGGGAGGAGTCGCGCTCCTCCGAGGCGCTCTACAAGCAGAAGGACGCGCAGCGTCAAGACCTGCTCTCGGTCGTCGCAGTCAAGGACGCAAAGCGCGAGATGGAGCGGCAGCAGAGCCTCGATCTGGCCGAGCGGTTGGAGGCGGCGCAACGAGCCCTGGGCGAGGCGGAGCGGAGCCTGGCCTCGGCGCACGAGGAGATCCGCGTCCTCTCGACCCGAAACGAATCGTGGAACCAGGAGGAGATCGAGCTCAAGCGTCAGTCGGAACGGCATGAAGAGCGGCTGCGCGATCTGGCGACCGAAGGGGCCGAGATCGAGCCGGAGATCCAGGACTGGGTGGCGCGGCTGGAGCATGCCCGCGAGGCGACGCAGACCGCGCTCCGCCTGCGGGGGGAGGCGGAGAAGCAGGTGCGTGAGGTTCGCGCCTTGGTCAACGAGGCGCAGCAGTTGAACCTCGGACTCTTCACCACGCACGGCGAGACGAAGAAGGAGCTCGAGGCGACCGAGCGTCGCCGGGAAGCGGCGATCAACCGTCTGAACGGGCTGCGGCAACATCTGGAGGCGTTCTCCGGGCGCGGCAACCAGGCGGAGTGGTTCCTGGGTGAGGCTCGGGCTCAGATCGACGCGGTCGGTACGGAGCGCGAAGAGAGCGAGTCGGTGCGCGAGGAAGTGGCGCAGGAACTCGACCGGGTGCGCAATGAGCGTTCCGACTGCCGCGAGCGGGTGGGTGAGGCGGAGCGGAAGCGGACCGGCCTGGAGAGCCGTCTGGGGGTGCTCGAGGAGCAGCACGCACGTCACGCCGGCTTCGATGCCGCGGTGCGTTGGGTACTGGAAAACCGGGCGGACCTGACCGGGATGGTCGGCGTGGTGGGCGAGATGGTCCGCGTGCGCACCAGCGCCGCCGGCACCACCGGAGCGCATGAGACCGAGGCCCGCTCGATCCTGTCGGAGTGCGTCCCCTGGATCTTGGTCCAGGACGAAGGGGCGGCGATCGAGTTGATCGCCCGGTTGCGCGAGCGCGGCCTCGGCGGGGTCACCTTCTTTCCTCTGGCCGAGGCTGGAGTCGCCCCGACCCCGGGCGTCGGGTTCTCCTCGCCCGAGGAGCGGGAGATCGCGGCGCTCTTCGATGCCGACGACGCGGCTCTGCCCTTCGTTCGATTCCTGGCCCGACGGAGCCGGATCGCAGCCGACCTCTCCAGTGCGCTGACCCTGGCCCGGCAGAACCAGTCCACCTCCCAGGGGGCCACCTCCGAAGGGGCAGCCGCAGTCGAGCGGATCGTCACTCCCGACGGTGAGCTGGTCGGCCCCCTCGGGGCTGGTGCGCCTGCTCGGCGGCGAGAGCGAGGAGGCGGAGATCGTCCGTCGCGAGGCCGAGATGCCGGTCCTGGCCGGGCGGCTCGACGAGGTCTCGGCTCTGGAGGAGCAGCTCCGGGCGCAGGAATCGCAGCTCCAGCGGCGCGAGCAGGAGCTGGCGGCTCGCCTCAAGGCGACCGACGAGACGCTCAGCCGCCTGGAGAAGGTACGAGCGGAGGCGATGCTCAAGCAGGGATCGCTGGAGACCGAGCTCGCGATGCTCAACGAGGAGCGGGCCCGCATCGAGACCGAGACCGACGCCCTCGAGGAGGAGATCGCCGAGCTGATCACGGAGTCGGAGCGCCTGACCGCGGTGGTGGCCCGAAGTGGCGAGGACACCGCGGGGGCGCAACTGCGGTTCGAGGAGTTGAGGGAACGCGCGGAAGCGGCCGAAGAGGCCCGCGATCAGCGGGTGCGCGAAGCTTCGGAGCGCGAGATGGAGCAGGTCCGGCTGGAGAATCAACTCCGCGGGGCCGAGGGGAGGCTGCGCGCCCTCGAGCGCGAGGCGGACGAGAGGCGGATCGCACTCCGGGAGATCCAGGCGCGCATCGAGACCCGCACGCGCGAGGCCGAAGAGTCGAACGAGCGGATCGAGGAGCTACGCCTCGTCCTGACCTTGACCGATCAGGAGCGCGGCCTCGCCGATCGCGCCGTGGCCGAGGTGCGCCAGGCGCATCTCGAATGCCAGGAGCGGCTCGGGACGATCGATGCCGAGTTGCGCTCGAGCGAGCCCAACTCGATCAGGTGACGAACGAACTGCACGCCGGCGATCTGGGCCGTATCCAGACCCAGGCAGAGGCGGAGCAGATCCGCGCCCGGATCCTGGAGGAACACAAGATCGATCTGGAGGAGTGGACCGGGTTCACCGTCTCGGCCGACGCGGTGGCCAACGCCGATCTGCTGAGCGAAGAGGAGGGGGACGGCGAGGAGCCGGTGGTCGGACTGGAAGCCGGCGAGGCCGGGCCGGACGCGCGCCTCGAGGGTGAGCTCAACCCCGCTGCCTCCGAAGGGAGCCCGGCGGAGTCGGTCGTCACCGAGGGGCCAGAGGTCGCCGCAGGGGATCAACCGCTCTCGACCCGCGCCCGGCGTCGCCTCGAGGAGGAGCTGGCGGCGGAGGCCGCGCTCGCGCCCGAGGAGCGCGCCACCCGCATGGCCGAACTCCGGCGACGTTTGCAGGAGATGGGTAACCTCAACTTCCTCGCCGAGGAGGAGTACAAGACCCAGAAGGAGCGGCTCGACTTCCACCAGGGACACTCGAACGATCTGCGCACCGCGCGCGCCGATCTGATCGAGCTGATCCGCCAGATCAACGAGAAGGCGAGCGAGATGTTCGCCGAGACCTTCACCCAGGTCCAGGCGCACTTCGTCGACACCTACCAGAAGTTGTTCCCCGGAGGCGAGGCGTCGCTCCGCCTGGTCGGCACCGACCCGCTGGAAGGGGACATCGAGATCTCGGCCCGCCCGCGGGGCAAGAAGGTAGAGTCGATCCGCCTCCTTTCCTCAGGCGAGCGGTCACTCAGTGCCATCGCGCTCCTCTTCGCCATCTACCTGGCGAAGCCGAGTCCGATCTGCCTGCTGGACGAAGTCGACGCCCCGCTCGACGATGCCAACCTGGAGCGCTTCCTCGCCCTGGTGAAGCACTTCAGCGAGCGGACGCAGTTCATCATGATCACCCACAACAAGAAGACGATGGCGGCGGCCGGCCGCCTCTTCGGTGTGACCATGGAAGAGCCGGGTGTGTCCAAGATCGTCTCGGTGCGACTCAACGAGGGGCGGGTCGAGGTGGCCGCGGGCGCGGAGACCGGTGTGGCCGCGGCCGGAACGCGCGAGTTCTCGCTCGGCCCAGGCACGGCCGGGACGGCGTGATCCGCGAGCTGGCCCGGATGGCGCATGAATGGGCGCCTCTGATCCCGTGAGTACCAGTTCCGCCACGCGCGGCTTCCTGGCCCGACTGCTCGGCCGGACCGCGGCCGAGATGACCTTCCTCGATCACCTCGAGGAGCTTCGGCGCGTCATCATCTCATGCTTGACCGCGATTGCCATCGGCTCCTGCGTGGCCTACTTCTTCTCCGATCGGATCCTCGACTACATCGTCGTCTCGCAGGTGGGGGAAGCCCAGTTCCTCCACCCCATGGAGGCCTTCAGCGTCCGGATCAAGATCGCCGTCCTCTGTGGGGTGATCGCGACCATCCCGTTCACCATGTTCGAGATCTGGGGCTTCATCCTGCCCGGACTGATGGGGAAGGAACGGCGCATCGTCCTGCCGATGGTCGTCGGTTCGGTGCTCCTCTTCCTCGGCGGGATGAGTTTCAGCTACTTCGTCCTCACCCCGATGATGCTCGATCTCCTGATGGGGTTCAGCACCGAGCATGTGAAGGCGAACATCACGGTGAGCTACCTGATCGACTTCGTGCTCAAACTCGCCGCGGCCAGCGGGCTGATGTTTCAGCTTCCGCTGGTGGTCGCGGTCTTGACCATGTTGCGGATGGTGACGCCGCGTTTCCTCTGGTCGAAGTGGCGGCACGCGATCGTGATCATCCTGGTGGTCTCTGCCGTGGTGACGCCAGGTGACGGGCCGTCGCAGATCATCCTGGCCGCGCCGATCATCGTGCTGTACTTCCTCAGCATCCTGGTTTCGCTCGCCATCGTGCGCGGGCGGCACGACGCGCCCGCGGTGACCTCCGGGGAACCGGAGGCAGGTGGCGTGTCGGGGCGGACCGGCGAGGTCGGGACCTCTCCCGAGGCGGTCCCGGGGAGCACGCCGCCGCCGTCGGCCGGAGCGGTGGAGCGACCCTCAGGGCTGTCGAAGGGGGCGCGTCCGCATCTCAAGGACGTGCTCGAACCGCACATCGAGGATGGTCCGCGCGCACCGGACGCGCCCGGCGACTCTCCCCGAGACGAAGGAGGTCGTGGTGGCCAGACCTGAGGCCAAGGCGGCGGTCTTGACCGTGGACGTCGGCAACAGCCATACGGTCCTGGGCGTGTTCGCGGGGGAGCGGTTGCTCGATCTCTTCCGCGTCACCTCGGGGATTCCCCGCACCGGGGATGAGCTGCGTCCCCTGGTCGAGAGCCTGATCGCTCCCCACCGCGCGGCGCTCGAGCGCTCGCGTCGGGCGATCCTGAGTTCGGTCGTTCCTTCGCTCACCCCGGCCTGGGAGGAACTCCTGCAACGACTGTGGGGGGCGAGTCCGGTGGTCGTCTCTTCCCGCCTCGACCTCGGGGTGGCGCTTGCGGTCCCCGATCCCGCCTCGGTCGGCACCGACCGGATCGCCAATGCGGTCGGGGTGGCGCACGAGTATCCGCTTCCCGCGATCGTGGTCGATCTCGGCACTACGACCAACTTCGATGTCGTGGTCCCGGCCGGCGCGCCTCTTGCCTCGGGGAAGGCAACCCTTCCGTCGTACATCGGAGGGGCGATCGCGCCCGGAGTCACCACCTCGGCCGAGGAACTGTTCCGGCGCGGGGCCCGCCTGGCCAAGGTGGAGATCCGTCGCCCGGAGCGCGCGATCGGTCGCACGACACAGGAGTGTATCCAGGCCGGGGTGTTTCTCGGCGCGGTCGGTCAGATCGACGGCCTCGTGGACCGGATCGCGGCCGAGCTGCCTGGGCGGCCGACGGTGATCGCCACCGGTGGTCTGGCCGAGGCGTTGGCCCGCGATTCCCGGCGAATCACCCAGGTTGATCCGGCGTTGACCTTGAAGGGGCTGCGTCTGATCGAAGAACGAAACCAGCCGGCCGCGACCACCCGGGGGAGATCGAAGGCCAGGCGCTGACCCGGAGCGCAGGCTAGGGAGTCGCCTCCACCTCCGACCAGTTCCCCTCCGCCCGTCCGCGAGGCGGAATCCGCGTCTCGTCCGCCCCGTGCGCCCGCAGCCGCTGCACCGCGGCGCCGGGGCGCAGAAACGCTTCGATCTCCTGATACGGGATCACCACCTCGAACGGAACCGCGGCGTCGTGATCGACCGCCTCGGGGGGGAAGTGGAAGCAGAGTCCCCGCGGCGTGGCGGTCCAGACCCTGAGTCCCTGCCCGAAGGCCGAAACCGAGCCATCGACGATCCGGCTCGCACCCTGTCGCTTCAGATCGGTCAGGCAGACGCTCGATAGATGCGAGATCAAGTTGGCCTCCGGGCGGGAGAGTTCATGCAGGAGGATCGGCCGCACGTGATCACCCTCGACCAGGAGATTGAGGCTCTCCAGCCAGGCCTCGTTGTGGTCGCCGCCATCGTTCTCGTTCTGACGGAAGAGTAGGGACACCACCCCGTCGGCCTGACCGCGGACCGAAACCTGGGTCGCGCCGTAGAGCCACTCGACCCGGGCCGAATCCTCGACCGCAAAGGCCGTGGCCAGGCCGTCGAGCACGGCGACGCGCTGGGCGAACGACTCTTCCACCGCGCGCAGGATCGCCGCGTTGATCTCGCCATGCGCCGCGAACGATGAGTGAAAGAGCGGATAGGAAGCCTCGACCTCCAGGCGCGCGTGGCGCCGCAGATGGAGATCGGCGTAGCGCTCCATGGTGTGTTCGCGCACCGTGCCGTCCTGATCGATCCAGCGGCCGACCAGGCCATCGGGGCGAAACGTCCCCTCCCAGGCGGCGAAGTCGGGAGCCGAGTCGTCGCTCGTCGGCTCGAGGCGGAAGCTACCGTCCGGGGTCAGAGGTCCGCGGAGGTTCCAGCTCCCTGGCGGATCGTGATGCACCAGGCGTGCCACCACCTCGCTGTCGGCCCGGGAGACGTGCAGTTCGAACGGGAGTCCGCTCTCGAGCGCACCGCGAAAGAGTCCGCCGATCACCCGCGATTCCGCCACGCGGGCGTGGGCCGGGCCGGAAGCGATCACGGTGGCCGCGAGGAGGGCGCAGTGGGCGATCTGGCGCAGCGGGGACCGAGTCGGGTACATGGGACCTCGTGGTTGAAGGAAGCCGGTCCCTCACTTCTCGGTCGCGCGTGCGCCGTTCTTGACCTGCGTGGCCAGGCGGAGCAGGGCTCAGGGAACGATCCAGGGAGCCAGGACCCCGCCCGGATCGAGCGCCTCGGCCAGCGCCGCATAGGGTAGGGTCAGCGACCAGATCTGTTCGGGCCAGAAGGTGTCGAGCTCGCTCCGGATCCCCCCCAGCGCCTCGCGCTTCACCGGTTCGAAGGTCAAGGTCATGCCGCGCGGCGAGACGGTCCAGGTCTCGATCCGGGGCAGGAACGTCTCGATCGCTCCGCTGGTCACCAGGCCGACCCCCTCGCGCCGAAACTCCTCCAGGAGCAGTCGATCGATCCGGGCCGGCAGATCGGCTCCGTCCCGCTGCAGATCGTTCCAGTTGACGATCCTCGCCGCGGGGCTTCCCCCGTGAGCGGCCCGACCGACGGCGAGGGTCAGCCCCCGCTCCTCCAGTGTCCGGAAGCCGCCCGCTCCGCTCGTCTCGCCGCGGAGGTGGAGGCTGATCAGCTGGGAGGAGATTCCCCGTATCTGATAGGTCCAGGCTTGTCCCGACTCCGCATCCGGCGTTCGCCCGGCGAGCGCCTGACGCCTCGCCGCGGCGAGGTCGAGCATCGCGGCCTCGAGCCCTGCATTCAGCGCCGGGGCGGCCGCGTTCGCGTCCTCCTCGAGTCGGGGATAGACCAAGGTCACGGCCAGGGAGTCGATTCCGAGCGCCATCGTCCGTGCTACCCGCTCCAGGCGGATCGGGTACGAGGCGCTGCCGTCCTGCGGCACCCAATCAGCCTCGTAGAGCGCGCCGTCGGCGCTGAGTTCGCCCTCCCAGCGCGCGATCAACTCGAAGCCCCGATACTCCTCGAACGCATTGCGCCAGATCGAACCGTCGCGTGGATGGAGTTCGAGCGCGTACCCCTGGCGCATCGACTGCGCGGTCACCGGCGGTTCTCCCACGATGCTCGAGAGGTCGAGCAGCACCTCACCGTGTCCGGGGACGACGCCGCGGTACTGCGCCCGGGGGAGCGGGCGCCACTCCGCGGCGGCGCTTGCTTCGACCACCAGCAGGAGGAGCGCGGCGGTGACAGCGCGCCGGTGAGCCCGGCGGAGGTAGGCTGGCGCGAGGCTCGACATCTGGGGCTCCTCTCGTCGTCCGGAAAAGCGGCATTCTTGGCGATCCGGTCCCGCACCGGAAGCAGGAAATCGCGGGTGCGACCGCCGAAAGGGCGCTTGCCGCCCCGGAAAGCCCGCCCGTAGAATCCGGCCTTCGCAACCGTGCAGGACGCAAGTTCGGGAGGAATGGAATGTCCAAGATGATCCGCTTCGACCACCAAGCGCGGCTCGCGCTCAAAGCGGGGGTCGATCAGATGGCCGAGGCGGTGCGCGTCACCCTCGGTCCCCGCGGGCGAAACGTTTTGCTCGATCGCCAGGTCGGGGTTCCGATCGTGACCAACGACGGGGTCACCATCGTGCGCGATATCAGGCTGCCCGATCCGTACGAAAACCTCGGCGCCCAGCTCTTGCGCGAGGTGGCGAACAAGACGGCGGAGCTGGCGGGCGACGGCACCACCACCGCCACCCTCCTCGCCCAGGCGATGGTCAGCCAGGGGCTGCTGGCCGTCACGGCGGGAGAGAATCCGCTCCACCTGAAGCGCGGCATCGACCGCGCGGTCGAGGCGGTGATCGGCGACATCAAGAAGCAGGCCCGCCCGATCAAGACCGAGGGGGAGATGGCGCGGGTGGCCACCCTCTCGGCCCACATGGATCGCGACCTCGGCGCGCTGGTCGCGCGGGCGCTGCACAAGGTCGGCTCCGAAGGGATCGTCTCGATCGAAGAGGCGAAGGGAACGGAGACCAAGCTCAATCACGTCGACGGGCTCCGGTTCGATCGCGGCTACATCTCGCCCTACTTCGTGAATGATCCGGAGCGGATGGAGGTCGAGGCGGAGAACGCCTACGTCCTGCTCTACGATCGCAAGGTGGCCAATGTGGCCGAACTGCTCCCCCTGCTCGAGCAGGTGGCCCAGGTCGGGGGGCCGCTGCTCATCCTGGCCGAGGACATCGAAGGGGAGGCGCTCGCCACCCTGGTCATGAACCGGCTCCGCGGGTCGCTCGACGCGGTCGCGGTCAAGGCGCCCGGCTTCGGTGATCGCCGCAGGGAGATGCTCGAGGATATCGCGATCCTGACCGGAGGCCAGGTGATCTCGGCCGATGCCGGGGATCGCCTCGAGTCGGCCACGCTCGGGCAACTCGGGCGCGTGGAGCGGCTGCGCGTATCACGCGACCACACCACGCTGGCCGGCGGCGGCGGCAAGGCGAAGCTGATCAAGGAGCGGTGCGTCGAGTTGAAGCGGCAGATCGAGGAGACGGTCTCGAAGTACGATCGCGAGAAGCTGCAGGAGCGGCTGGCTCGACTCTCCAGCGGCGTGGCCCAGATCGAGGTCGGCGGCCACAGCGAGATGGAGATGAAGGAGAAAAAAGGCCGCTTCGAGGACGCCCTCGCCGCTACCCGTGCCGCGGTCGAGGAGGGAGTGGTTCCGGGCGGAGGAGTGGCCCTGCTGCGCAGCCTGGGCAGTCTTGACTCGCTCAAGAGCAAGACCGACGGCGAGCGCGCCGGGGTCGAGATCGTGCGCCGGGCATTGCAATCTCCGGCCCGGACCATCGCGGAGAACGCGGGCTTCGAGGGGGGCACGGTTCTGCAGACGATCCTGGGGAAGACCGGAGGGTTCGGCTTCAATGCAGAGACGGGCGAGTTCTGCGATCTCATCGAGGCGGGGGTGATCGACCCGGCGAAGGTGACGCGGCTCGCGCTCCTCCATGCCGCGTCGATCGGATCGCTCATCCTGACCACCGAGACCTTGGTGGCGGAGAAGCCGGCCGACGGCGACGAGCAGAACGGCTGAACCGCCCCGTGAGCCCAACCGCCGACAACCCGGGACCGGACATCATCCGTCTGAAGGATCTGATCATCTTCCCCCGCCTGGGCGTGACCGAGTGGGAGAAGGAAGGGGTGCAGAAGGTCTCGCTCGACCTCGAGCTCTTTCTCGATGTGGAGCAGGCAGCCCGCGAGGACCGGATCGGGGCGGCGGTCGACTATTCCGAGGTTTACGACGCCGTGCAGGAAGTGGCGAAGGTGCGGAAGTACCACCTGATCGAGTCGCTGGCCCGCTCGGTGGTGAGCGCCGTGTTGGCCCGCTTCGCCTCGGTCGAGCGGGCCCGGGTCCGGCTGCGGAAGCGGAATCTTCCCTTCGACGCCCACCTCGATTGCGTGGAGATCGAACTGGAGCGCGGGAGATGAGCCATGCCTGGATCGGCCTGGGAAGCAATCTGGGGCCGCGGGAGGAGACGCTTCGCGCCGCGGTCGAGCGGCTTTGCTCCCTTGGCCTCGAGGTGCTCCGGGTGTCCCATCTCTACGAGACACGCCCCGCCCCTCCAGCCGCCCCGGATGAACCGTGGTACTTGAACGGGGTCGTGCAGGCCGAGACCGATCTCTCCCCGCACGAACTGCTCGCCCTGCTCCACGCGGTGGAGGCAGAGGCCGGACGTCCGGCGAGCCGGAGCGGCCCCCGGTCTCTCGATCTCGATCTCCTCGCGCTGGGAAACCTCGCCTTCACGGAGACGGGCCTGACGCTGCCCCACCCGCGCATCGTCGACCGTGCCTTCGTCCTGGTGCCGCTGTGTGAACTCGATCCGCTCTGGCGCCATCCGTTGGATGGGCGTCGAGCGGCGGAACTGCTGGCCGCGCTCCCGGTCCAGGAGGGATCGGTCCGGCTCCACTCACCACTCGCCCCGAGTTCCGCCGCCGATGCGGCACCGGGGACGGGCGCCTACGCCTGGCGCTTTCTCTCCCCGGTGTCGTAGGTGCGCCCCCACGGGGCATTGGCCCACCAGGATGGATCGACAGATGGCGAATGATCTCTTCATAGCGATCGAAGGGGTGATCGGGGTCGGTAAGACCACCTTGGCCCAGGCGCTCTCCGAGCAGCTGGGAGCTGGCCTGATCCTCGAACAGGTGGAGGAGAATCCGTTCCTGGAGGACTTCTATCGGGACCGGCGTCGCTACGCGATGCAGACCCAGCTCTTTTTCCTCCTCTCGCGCTACCGACAGCAGCAGGCGCTGCTCCAGCGCGACCTGTTCTCGCAGCACGTGGTGAGCGACTACCTCTTTCAGAAGGACAAGATCTTCGCCTCGATCAACCTCGATGACGCGGAGATGAACCTCTACGACCAGATCCTCCCGCTCCTCGAGCGGGAGATTCCCCGTCCGAACCGGGTGGTCTACCTCCGCGCCGATCTGCCGGTGTTGCTGCAGCGAATCGAACGGCGCGGCCGCACGTTCGAACGGGGCATCGATCCCGACTATCTGCGCCATCTCGACGAGGCCTACACCCACTACTTCTTCCACTACCGTTCCAGCCCTCTGCTCGTGGTCAACACCAACGCGATCGACGTGGTCTCGCATCCCGAGGAGCGGGCCGAGCTGATTCAGCGTATCCTCGAACACGACCGGGGTACCGCGTACTACAACCCTGCCTGAGGGGAGGACGAGTGGCGGATCGGATGACCGTGCGCGACTTTCGGCGCTTGAAGGGGCGGGAGAAGATCCCGGTCCTGACCTGCTATGACTTCGCCATGGCGAAGCTGCTCGATGCCGCGGGCGTGCCGGTGTTCCTGGTGGGGGATAGTCTGGGGAACGTGGTGCTCGGTTTCGAGTCGACCGTGCCGGTCAAGCTCCGCCACATGATCCACCACGCGGCCGCGGTCATGCGGGCCCAACCGCGGGCCCTGGTGGTGGTCGACCTGCCGTTCCTGAGCTACCAGGTCACGGCCCCCGGGCGCTCGCCGCGGCGGGGCGGGTAATCCAGGAAAGCGGGGCCGACGCGGTGAAGCTCGAGGGAGGGGAGCGGACGGTGCGCGCCATCCGGAAGATCGTCGAGGCGGGAATTCCGGTCATGGGGCACCTCGGATTGACGCCGCAGTCGGTGCTCGCCTTCGGCGGCTATCCGGTCAAGGGGCGGGGAGCGGAGGCCGACACGCTGTTCGACGACGCGCGACGCCTCGAGGATGCGGGCTGCTTCGGGCTGGTGCTCGAGAAGGTTCCGGCGGCGTTGGCCGCGCGGGTCACGCAGGCGCTCTCCATTCCGACCATCGGGATTGGAGCAGGCCCCGACTGCGATGGACAGGTACTGGTCCTGAACGACATGCTCGGGATCGACCCAAGCTTCGCGCCGCGGTTCGTGCGCCGCTATGCCGAGGTCGGCGCCGCGGTGCGTGAGGCGGCGACCCGCTACTGTGCCGAAGTGCGAGACGGAGGATTTCCCACCGCGGCCCACTCCTACGCCGAGGAACCCCCAGCGTGAGAATCCTCCGGACCGCCTCGAACCTCAACCAGGCCGTTCGCCGCGCTCGGGCCGGCGGGGCGCGGATCGGTTTCGTGCCCACCATGGGGTACCTCCACGACGGTCACCTCGCGCTGGTCCGCGCGGCCCGCGAGGAGTGCGATCTGGTCGTGGCGAGCATCTTCGTGAACCCGCTGCAGTTCGCGGCCGGCGAGGATCTGGCCAAGTACCCGCGCGATCTCCCGCGTGACCACCGGTTGCTGCGCAAGGCGGACGTCGATCTCCTCTTCGAGCCCGAGAACTTCTACCCGGAGGGATTCGCAACCCGCGTGAGCGTGGAGCGGTTGGGCGAGCGGCTCTGTGGCCGGTATCGGCCCGGTCACTTCGTCGGAGTGTCCACCGTGGTGACCAAGCTGCTCGCGGCGGCGGAGCCGGATCGGCTCTACCTCGGCCGGAAGGACTATCAGCAGGCGATGATCCTCACCCGAATGGTCGCCGATCTCAACCTGCCGGTCCGAGTGGTGATCTGTCCCACGGTGCGCGAGGCGGACGGTCTGGCCATGAGTTCGCGCAATGTCTACCTCACGCCGGAGGAGCGGGCCTGGGCGCCCAACTTCTATCGCGCACTGCGCGCCACCGCGCTGCTCATCGAGTCGGGCGAGGTGCGCGGCGCGGGCGAGGCCACGGCCGAGGTGGAACGACGCCTGCTCGGCAGCCCGATGAGGCTGCAATATGCCGAGGCGCTCACCGCGGACGACCTCGCGCCGATCGATCCCCTGACCGGCGATCTCGTCCTGGCCGCGGCGGTGTTCCTGGGCAAAGCGCGTCTGATCGACAACGTCGCGGTGCGGGCCCCACGCCCCCCGCGACCGGGCAAGAAGAACGATCGAGGGAGACGAGTGTGATGAAACGGCGGTGGCTCGCCCTGGTACTCGCCGCGGGGAAGGGAACCCGCATGCAATCGGATCTGGCCAAGGTGTTGCACCGGATCGGAGGCCAGACCCTCCTCGGTCATGTCCTCGACACCGCGGCGCGACTGCAGATCGAGAAGACGGTCGTGGTGGTGGGACACCAGGCGGAGGATGTGAAGACCGCGCACGCCGACTACCCCGTGGCCTACGCCCTGCAGCAGCCCCAGCTCGGGACCGGGCATGCCGTTATGATGGCCGCGGGCGAACTGCGCCGCGCCGCGTCCGAACTGGGCGACGGCCCGATCGGCCTCCTGGTCCTCTACGGCGACGTGCCGCTGCTCCGCGCCACCACCCTGCGCGAACTGATCGAGCGCCACGAGCTCGATGCGGCCGGGGTGACCGTGCTCACCGCGCGGGTACCCGAGCCGAAAGGGTATGGCCGTATCCTTCGAGATGCCGCCGGCGGTTTCCGGCGCATCGTCGAGGATCGCGACCTGGCTCCGGAGGAGCGGTCGATCGACGAGATCAATTCCGGCATCTACACCTACGAACTCGCGCCGTTGCTCGAGGCGCTGACCGAGCTCCGGGCCGACAACGCGCAGGCGGAGTACTACCTCACCGACACCCTGGAGATCCTGGCGCGCCGCGGACACAGAGTGGGGATCTACTGCCTGAACGACGCGGCCGAAATCGCGGGAATCAACACCGTGGCCCAGCTCGAAGAGGCGGAGGGGGTGCTCGCGGCGCGCCACCGGAGTGGCGACCCCGACGGCTGCGACGTCTGCCACCTGCTCCGCTCGCGGGACGACCTGGTGCTCGAGCGACACGGTCGCCTCGCGCTCACCCTGGCCCCGCATCCGTGGAACAGCGGTGAGCTGTGGATCGTGCCCGACCGGCACTACAGCGCGTACGAGTCGTTGACGGCGGCGGAGGCGGAGCAGATGCTGGCGCTCGCTGCGCGGGCCGAACGGTGGCTCGAGACGGCGTTCGCGCCCCAGGGGTTCAATTCGGGGTATGTTTCCGGTCGTCCCGGGCATCATCTGACCTACCAGGTGATCCCGCGGTGGGCCGGGGACGCGAATTTCATGCCGCTGGTGGCCGGGGTGAATCTCTTGCCGGAGAGTCTGCAGGGAACGCGGGCTCGCCTCTGGGAGCACCGGCCGCGATAGCCGGACGCCGAAGCGTCGCTGGTCCAAAGGCCGTGGCGACCGTCCGGTGGAATGGGTCGGCGCTGGGGATCGGGGGAAATCGCTCAGGGAGGAGTCGCGCAGATGGCCCGAAAGAAGAAAAAGGGCGGGTTCTGGGAAGGGCTGTTCGTCGGGATGCTGCTCCTGGTCATCCTGGTGTTCGGCATCTCGATCGCCGACCGCTGGCGGCCGGGCGCCACGGATCGCAACCAGGCGCTGCGGATGTCCTACGATGGCGGTGTATCCGAGGCGAGCGGCCACGCGTCATCCGGAAGCGCCGGACGCCGGGCGGCGGATGATGCCAGCCCGGTGGTGGCCCCCCCGAGCGGA
Organism: Candidatus Eiseniibacteriota bacterium; assembly: GCA_016712505.1. Lineage (GTDB taxonomy): Bacteria > Eisenbacteria > RBG-16-71-46 > CAIMUX01 > CAIMUX01 > JADJQY01. The sequence goes on from JADJQY010000002.1 coordinate 386,061, forward strand.
CGGGCTACCCTGGTGGTGCAGAACGGCACCGAGGTTCCCGGCCTGGCGTTGGAGGCGACCCGCTGGCTCCGGAAGAGCGGCTTCGACGTGGTCGACTACGGGAATGCCGGGGCGCTCTACGCGAAGACGGTATTGATCGACCTGACGGGCAAGGGAGACGCTCCGGAGCGGCTTCTGGAGCGCTTTCAGTCCGCGTACGGAGTAGGATCAGTGGAGCGAGAGGTCGCCGCGGTTTCGGGCGCGGATGTCCGGATCATCCTTGGCGCGGATTTCGCCGAGGCCTGGACCCACCCGCAGACGCAGAACGACAGGTAGACGCGCGCCCGCCACGCGCGGTTGGGAAGGAGAACATGGGCAATCTGGGTTTCCGTGAGATCCTGGTCATCCTGCTCATCATCGTGATCCTCTTCGGGGCGAAGAGGATTCCGGAGCTGATGCGCGGCATGGGGCAGGGGGTGAAGGAGTTCAAGTCGGGCATGCGCGACGGCGAGTCCGCCCCGACCGAGGAGAAGAAGGACGCGGCCAAGTAGTCGTGCATCCGCGCACAGGCGCACCTGCGAGTAGGCGCACCTGCGAGTAGGCGCACTTGCGAGTAGGCGCACCTGCGAGTAGGCGCGTGCGAGCAGGCGCATCGGCGAGCCGCCCGGTCTGAGGCTCGCCCCAGGCGCTACCAGTCGACCTCCTTCACCTCGCCGAGGATAGACTCCAGATCCCCGAACACCAGCCCCTTCGGCTCCATCTCGATCGCCGGTAGATCGAACTCCACCTCGGCTCCGGTGATGTGGGCTCGGAGCCGCATGTACCGGTTCTCCGGTAGCACCACTTTGAGTAACGGATAGGCGCGGAACTCGGGCCGCACCCCGCTCTGGCGCACCCGTACGCGCATCGTCCAGGTTCCGTCGGCATTGCGGCTCGTTCGGTGGGCGACCTGATAGCTCGGCAGATCGGTCCCGTACACCCACTGATCGAAGAACCAGTCGAGCGGCGCGCCAAAGGCGGCGGTGCAGCTCCGCTCGAAGTCGGCCGTCGAGGCTGACCCTCCGGCATGTTCCTGATGGAAGGTGCGCAGCAGCTGCTGGAACGGCTCCTCGTTCATCCCCCGTAGATCGAGGAACATGCTCTGCAGCATGTGCAGCACCCAGGCCCCCTTCCGATAGAGGATCTGCTCCGCGTCCCCCGCGGTGCGCAACCCCTCCGTGCGGTAGCCCAGCCAGATCGGGGCCGGCGGCTGCCCATCGCCGGCGATGTACCGCCGCAGCCCGAGGAGTTCCTTGCGCCAGTCCCGCAACGAACGGAGGAAGGTCTCCTGATCCTCCAGCCCGTCCAGCACGTAGCGCAGACTGGCATACTCGGCGAACCCTTCGGACAGCCAGCGGTCGTGGTCGCTCTTCGGCATCACGTCGACGCCCCACCATTGGTGTGCCGCCTCATGGGCCCGAAACAGCTCGTTGGTGCGGTAGCGGTCGTTGGCCGCGAAGGTCCAGGGGTCGAGGGCGATCATTCCGGCGTAGGCCAGGCCGATCGCCCGTGGTGCCTGGGCCACCCCGATCGACCGGGCGGAAGGCGCACCCCAGTACGAGGTGAAGAGCGCCAGGCTGTTCGCCACGTCGGCCGCGACCTGCCGTTCCATCGACGCTCCGACCTGCATGCCTGCCCCCAGGATTTCCTCCTCCGCCCCGGCGGTCGAGCTCGGGGTCCAGTGCACCGTCACCTCCGGGATGCGCGGATCGCGCACCAGGACGGTGTCGTAGTAGCCGATCTCGAACCCGGCCAGCGGCACCGGTGCTTCGCTCCGCCAGCGCGCCTGCCGCATGCGGCCGACCTCGTGGCTCTCCAGCCGCGTTCCGGTGGCCACCAGCCGGCTCCCCTTGGGGTGGGTGAAGAGGAGATCGAAGCGCGCCCGCGACCAGCCTGACGGTTCGGGATACCAGGCGGCGAACGCGGGGCGGTGGATCAGGTCGCCGGAGTGTTCCAGGAGATCGCCGTGGTAGACCACGCGGAGCCGCTCCGGCGCACCGGCTGAGAGCCCGCCGTGACGCGCGATCCAGACGCGCTCCGAGTCGCGAAGCTTGACCGCAGTCCCGGGCGTGCCGTCCTCCCAGCGCAGTGAGTCGACCTCGAGCCCTTCGCCCAGTTCGAGCGGGAACCAGGTCCAGCTCCCCGCGCGCGCCGTGACGGTGACCTCGCAGCTCGCCCGTACTTCCAGGGCGTCATCGATCCGGGTCTCGATCCGGTAGTCGTCGGCGGCGACCGCCGGGAGGTTGGCGTCGCTGGTCAGCCGGCCGTTCTCGTAGGCCGTCGGGAAGGCGTAGCGGGACAGCGTCTCCCGCTCCCGTGAGGTCAGGACGCCCCGGGTTACCGCGCGCGAGAGCATGATCGGCTCGAACGCCTCCGGCTCGATGGAGAAGAAGAGCGGCAGCTCCTTCGGGGCATCGAGCTGGATGAAGAAGGCCCCTCGCCGCTCCGGATTCAGCGTGGTCTGGAGCAGCGCCGGGTGCCACTCCTTGGTCTCGGAGTCACGGAGAAAGGAGCGAAACTCCTCCAGCTGGGCCTGGGCCTTTCGGTCGGCCGCTCCCGCGGTCAGGGTGAGTCCGCGCCACAGCGCCCCTTCCGGGTCGTCTCCGAGAAAGAGTGCGGCCGAGGTGAACCCACGCTCCAGCTTGGGGGCGCCGATTCCCCGTTCGAGTTGGTCCTGCTCGATCGCGATCGGCGGAAGGACCTCGGCCGTCCCGGTTCCATTGAAGATCGCGAACCAGCGACGCCCGGAACTCTCGCGGGTGAACTGGAGGGTACCTTGAACGAAGGTGAACCGCGCCGTCTCGCGGGTCAGGGTGAGCTGCTCGACCGTCGCGATCCCCGCCGGGTCGAGATCCGCCGGGAAGAGCGCGGACCCGGATGGATCGAACCGCTCCACTGCCGGTTTCTCTGCCCGCTCCACTGCCCGTTCCTCCGCGGCCCGGCTCGAGACCGGGGTCCCGAGTGCCGAGAGGGCGAGAGTGAGGTAACCGAGGAGCGCGCTGGATCGCGCGACACGCCGAACCACGAAACGGGACATCAGGACCTCCCTGCGGCGCTGCGGCTCCGGTCGGTTTCAATCGCGGCCGAGCAGTCTCCGGACGGTGAGAAGATACAACCCCAGAGTTGGGAGCGCCTTGCTTCCGTAGTGGAGGAGAAGCATCGGTGCGGGCCAGGTGGCTGGTTTGGCCAGGGCGATCGCCGGGTCGTAGAGCGCGAACGGCGTGGGGAGCGAGAGCAGCGCTCCGAGCACCAGCGGCGCCCGCGCGGGTCCGCGCAGAGCCAGCGCAAAGACCACCGGAAGCAGCATCACGTAGTGGTACTCCCAGATATCCTTGAAGACGAGGAAGAAGGCGAGCGTCCAGAGACAGATGCCGGCGTCGGTCGATTGCCCGCGACCCGCCCGCCAGGTGACCCAGGCCGAGGTGCCGAGCACCAGGGCAGACCAGCCGACGATCGGCAGGCTCATGAACCAGGTGTCGATCGGCCCCAGGACCAGGCGCTGGTTTGCCAGGTCGCCGAGCAACGCGGCGGTCAGGCCGCGCACCAGCGAGAGCATGCCATAGCTACCGGCCAGCAGCTCGGGCGGCAGAGGGCGAAAATTCAGCAAGGCGAACTGACGGAGATCCTCCGGCCGGAGCAGATAGTACGGTGCCGATGCCACGATGACGCCGACCGCGCACCAGAGCACCCGGCGCCACCGGCGCTGCACCAGGTGGGTCAGCCCGATCAAGGCGGGGAAGTTCTTCAGCCCGACCGCGGTCATCCAGCCCCAGAAGTCGCCCCGCCGCACGCACGTCGCGAGACCGGTCTCCGCCCGATCGACTCCTCGCAGCGCGGGGAACGTGGCGATCCAGAGCAGGATCGCCATGGTGAAGGAGAACTGCCCCATCCACTGCTCGAGCGCGAAGGGGAACGAGGCCAGGGCGATCGCGGCCAGGAGCAAGCGCACCGTCTCGGAGTGATCGCGCAGCGAGCGCAGCGACCAGACGAAGCCGATCATCAGGATCTCGTTGATCACGATCCAGAGCCAGTAGGCGGGCCAGGGGGAGAGCAGTGCGGCGACGATGCCCGCCACGTACGCCGTGGGGGGCAGGTAGCGATAGAAGTAGTAGTACGGCACGCGCATCTCGAACACCGGATCGGTCGCTCGTCCCGCGTAGTCCCACGAGGTGTAGATGCTCCGTCCGTGCAGGATCTGGTCCCCCGCCCCGTAGATGCCGAAGAAGTCGGCCGCCTGTCCGGGCGAGTAGGTGATCTCGACGAAGAGCGGCGTCAATTCCTGCGTGCGCAGGTTCACCACGAAGAGCAGGTGGAGCAGCACGGCCAGGCCGAGGGCGATCCGGGCCCAGAGCGCCCCGCGACTCACGGCTTCGGCTCGAGCGGCTTTCGACCCACCGCGAGGAAGTTCCAGCTCTCGGTCGTGTCGCAGTAGATCCGATCGAGCAGCATCGCGGCGGCCTGCACCAGGAGGTAGAGCGGCTTGACCACGATCTGCAGGCCGAAACGATCGAAGTGGGCCAGGAAATAGCAGAACCGTGCTCCGGCAGTGACGAAGTAGCCCGCCATCGGGCGGATCTCGACGATCTCGAACCCCACCTTGCGGTAGAGATGGGCCAGCCCGTAGCGAGTGAACCGATAGTAGTCGTACGGAATCTCGTGCTCGTTCCAGATGTGTGGAGCGGTGAGGATGAGATGGCCGCCGGGGGCGAGCACGCGATAGGCCTCGCGCAGGAGCTGCTCCGGTTCGGGCACATGCTCGAGCACCTGAAAGGAGAGGGCGGTATCGAAGACGCGATCGCGAAACGGGAGCGTGAGGGCGCTGCCGAACACCTGCACATGCCCGGCCGGATGGAACATCCCGGGGTGATCGATCCCCCAGATCGAGTCCACCTGCCGGTCGAAGAGCGGTCGGAGCGGTTGCTCACCGCAGCCGATGTCGATCGCCCGCCCGCGCGCCAGGTGGGCCACGCTGGCCACCTGCTTTCGGCCGATCCGCCAGACCAGCCAGTTCTTGCTCCAGAGCGAGAACGGATTGCCGACCGTCTGATCGCGCGCGGTCCGCCCGCGACTCATCGCCCGGCCCCCAACCGCGCCGGGGTCACCGCGCGAACTCCAGTCGCGCCACAGGTCACCGCGCGAGTTCCAGCCGCGCCACAGGTCACCGCGCGGCGGCCTCGAGCACCTTCCGCACCGCGGCGAAGGTGTCCTCGATATCCTCTTCGGTCATCCGGGTCGAAAAGGGGAGGCTCAAGGTGCGCTCGCTGATCCGGTCAGAGACCGGAAGCTGCCCCGGCCGGTAGCCGTAGGTCTCGCGGTAGTAGGGATGGACGTGGACCGCGCGGTAGTGGATTCCGGTCCCGATGTTCTCCTTGTGCAGCGCCATCATCACCTCGTCGCGGTCCATCCGGAGCTTCTCGGTCTGCACCTCGACGATGAAGAGATGGTAGGCATGCCGGTCGCCCGGGCGGATTTCCGGGGGGAGATCGAGCGGCAAATCGCCGAAGGCCGCCAGGTACCGGTCCCAGAGACGCCGCCGCTTCTCCCAGTTCTCCTCGACCCGGGCAAGCTGGTGCAGCCCAATCGATGCCTGCAGGTCCATCATGTTGTACTTGAAGCCGGGGAAGACCACCTCGTAGTGCTTGTACCCCTGGTCGGAGTACCGCTTCCAGGCGTCCTTCGACATCCCGTGGAGCCCGGCCACCTTGATCCAGGCTGCCAGCTCCTCGTCCTGGGTGGTGACCATCCCCCCTTCGCCGGTGATCACATTCTTCGTCACGTAGAAGCTGAAGGCGGTGGCGTCGGCGATCGTGCCCACCTTTCGTCCCTGGTGGACCGTCTCGATCGCGTGGGCCGCGTCCTCGAGTAGCTTGATTCCCCGCGGACGGGCGATCGCCTCCAGGGCCGTCATGTCGGCCGGGCGCCCGGCGAAGTGCACCGGCACGATCACCCGGGTCTTCTCGGTGATTGCCGCCTCGACCGCCTTCGGATCGATCAGCATCGTGCCCGGCTCGCAGTCGACCAGGACCGGCGTCGCCCCCACATGGATGACCGAGTTCGCCGTGGCCACGAAGGTCATGCTCGGCACGATCACCTCATCGCCCGGCTTGACCCCCAGGGCGATCATGCCGAGGTGGAGACCGGCGGTGCAGGAGGAGAGGGCGACGGCATGTTGCGCGCCGACGTAACGTCGGAACTCCTCCTCGAAGCGCGCGACCTTCGGTCCGGTGCCGATCCAGCCGGTCTTCAAGGTTGCCATCACCTCGTCGATCTCGGGCTGCTGCAGGTCGGGACTGCCGAAGACGAGGTAGCTCTCCCGGACCGGGCGTCCGCCGTCGATGGCCAGGCGAGGATCGATGCTCATGAGCTCCTTTCCGCGGGTCTGTGATCCGCGTGCAAAGCGGTGATGCGAGACGCTACAACGTCGGCCCGCCCCGGCTCAACCTTTCGCGCGGAACCGTTCGAGCAGCGCGTGCAGCGCGCCGCGCGTCTCCCAGATCTCGAATTGGACCCGTTGCCCGCCCAGTCCCTCCTTGAACTCCTCGACCGATGCGTGTCCTCCGCTGGGCAGAAAGTCGTACCACCGGGCGCCGGCGCGGATCGCCGCCTGGATCGACTCGATCTGGAGCAGGACGTTCGGCCGCAGCGTGCGTTCATCCGGGTCGAAGTAGCCCGCGAGGTAGTGCACCTTGTCGAACGCGCGGAGGGTGAACGCACCCCCGAGCAGACGCCCTTCATGGCGGGCCACGGTGAAGCGCGTGACGCCGCCCAGCTCGGACACCAGGCCGCGATAGAACTCCGGTGGATAGACGAAGCGCGGCCGTCCGCCCCAGCGGGCGAACGAGGCCAGGTAAAGCGCGTAGACCGCGTCGACATCCTCCGGTGCGCGGCTCTCCTCGATCACCACCCCCTTCTTGCCCAGACGACGCACGTCGTTCCGCTTTCCGGTCGAGAGCACCTCGTCCCAGTACTGCGCTTCGGTCGCCGGTAGCTCGAGCAGATGGGTGGCGTCGGGTGTCCGCTCCACCCTTCCGTTCGGCGCCTCCGCGGGGTGGGACGCTTCCGGCGCGGCGAACGGATTGGTGGTCCAGCGGAGCGAATGGCCTCCCAGCCCTGCCAGGCGGGCGGCGTCCGTCGCCTCGATGCCCGCGGCGGGAATCGGTCCGCCGTAAAGAAAGGGGAATGAGCTGTGGAGCGTGGTCAGGAGTCCTCCGGCCCGCCTCCAGGCGAAGAGCGGCAGATGGCGCGTCATCCCCCGGTGCTCGATCTCGCGGCTCCGATCCTCCAGCCGGGGGAAGATCCCGGTGACGAACCGCGCCCAGCAGCGGGTGTGGAAGAGCGTCGCCTCGTCGTGCGCCGAGAGCGCGTCATCCCAGAGATCGAGTGCCGCCTCGCTCACGCTGCCTCTTCTCTCATGCTGCCGCTTGCCTCACCGGCCGGCCGCCTCATGGCTGCGTCCCGCCGCGACGCGGGCGCATCCGGGAGAGGGCCGAGCGAACCAGGGACAGATCTTCCCCGCGGGGCACGAGCAGGCGATCGGGCGAAACGCCGCTCACCTTCCAGAAGACCGCCATGAGAAAGAGCGTCTGCCAGACATAGGCCGCGGTCGAGGCCCAGGCCGCGCCGACGATCCCCAGGCGGGGGATCAGGAGGAGGTCGAGTCCCAGATTGATCACGAAGGCGCTGCCCAGGGCGAAGGTCTGCGGGATCCGGACACCGCGGCCCGACAGATCGCCCGAGAGGAGTCGGGAGAGGCTCAGGATCGCCACGCCCGGGAGCAGGATGCGAAAGGCCGGGAGCGCCGGTTCGAAGGCGCTGGAATAGAAGAGTCGGACCAGGAACCCTCCCAGGACCCAGAGGCCGATCCCGGCGACGATCACGAAGAGGAACGTGAAGCGACAGGCCGCCGCGGTGAGCCGGTTCGCCTCCGCCGGGGCCGAGGCCGAGACGCGGGGGAAGAGAACCAGATGGATCGACTGTGAAATCATGGTCAGCTTCTCCGCCAGGAGCACCGCGATCGAGTAGAACCCCTGCGCTTCCAGTCCCACCATCCGGGTGACCAGCACCTGATCGAAGCGATAGGTGAACTGTGCGAAGAAGACGCCGACATGTCCCTTCAGGCCATAGACCACGCTCTCGCGGGCCAGGGCCGGAGAGAGTTCGAGCCGCTCCTCGCCCAGGCTCCGCCGGAGCAGCACGCCGCCCGCCACCACGAAGACCGCCGCGCTCCCCAGATAGGCCGCCACCGCCCAGAGGGCGCTCTTGAGCGGGGTGAAGAGCACCAGCAGGAGGAGCGCCAGGAGCACCAGGTTCGAAACCACCTGCAACAGGTTGTAGCGCTCGATCCGTTCCTGTCCGAGCAGCGTCGCGACCACGAACGCCTTGAGCAACTGCAACGGAACCGCGGCCGCCGAGAGGGTCAGGACCTGGGCGAAGAGCGCGCTCGGTTCCTTCTGGACCGCGGGGGAGAGGAGCAGGTAGAGCGGCGTGGCGAGGAGCCCGATGCCCAGGGACCAGGCGATCGAGTTTCCCAGGACCGCCCGGAGCGGCGCCTTCCGCCCGGCCAGGTAGTAGGTGTGCGCCGCATCGACCGAGAGCAGGGCGCTGGTTGCCCAGAGACCGGCGAAGGCCAGCGCGGCCGAGTACGCCCCCTGCCCCTCCGGACCCAGCCGTCGTGCGACCAGGATCGAGATCGGGATGTTGATCAGGGTGACCAGGACGCGCGTGAGAAAGGTCCAGGCGCTCTGGCGGAAGAAGCTCAGGCGCGTCTCCTCGATCGGCGCCTGAGCCATTCCCTGGAAATCGGCGTCCCCCTACTGATAGGTGCCGTAGCGGAAGTCCTCGATCTTGGCGTTCGCCTGAAGGGCTTCCATCCAGGCGGTGACCGCCTCGTTCTGACGCTGTTGCATCAGGCGCCCGCGGAGCATCTCCTTCTGCGCCTCGAACGCGCCGCGCTCCGCATCGACCCGCTCCGTGACCTGCGCCACCACCGCGCCGCGGGCGGTGCGGATCACCTTCGGTACGACGCCCAGCGATGAGCCGAAGAGCGAACCGAGGAGCGCGGGGTCGCGCCCGATGCCGGCGACGAAGCCGGAGCGGGTGATCTGATCTGCCGTCTGGTAGACCCAGGTCGGGTCAGCCTTGGCGATCGTCTCGAGCGGCTCACCCGCCTGCGCGCGCGGCAGGATCGATTGCGCGGCCTGCGCCGCCTGATCGACCTTGAGCGAGTCGGCCACGGTCTGACGGACGCGATCCTGGACCTCGGTGAAGTCGGGGAGGCGCCGCGCGGTCTTCTTGGTCAGCCGGGCCACGACCCAGCTGTCGGTCCGCTCGTAGGGGGGACTGATCGCCCCCTCCTCGTTCGCGAACGCCCAGTTCTGCAGCTCGGGGAACGAGCCGATGCCCGAGATGAATCCCTTCTGGCGGAACGCGCCGGTATCCTTGATCGGCAGGCGCATCTCCTGCGCCACCTGGGCGAAGTCACGCTTGGCCACCTCGGAGCGGAAATCGAGCGCCTGCTGCCGCAGCGCCTCCAGCGTCTCCACCGTGGCGCGGATCGGCAGGTAGAGATCGGCCAGACGCACCTGCATGCTGCCCGCCTCCTCCTTGCGCTCCTCCACCCGGATGCAGTGGAACCCGCCCGGCTCGACCAGGAGATCGCTCATCTGCCCCACCGGCAGGGTGCGAGCCGCCTCGCGCACGGCGGGGGAGAGCGGCTCGACCGCGATCCAGGTCGCGGTGGGACCGCCGCGCTGATTGGCCGGAGCCTCGGTGTAGGCATCGACCACCACGAGGAAGTCTTCGCCCTCCCGCACCTCCTGAAGCGCATCCCGCATCTGCTGCGCGATGGCCAGCGAGTCGACATCGGTCGTCTTCTTCGGGATGCTCACGAACTGCAAGGTCGCCTGGGGGGGCGTCTCGAAGGTCTTCTTGTGCGCCTGGTAGTAGCGCTCCAGATCCGACTGGCTGATCGCGGTGGCGTCGACGGCGAACTTCTCCGCCGGAACCAGCAGGTAGTTGATCTTGAGCTTGTCGTTCTGCATCCGGAAGGCGTCCCACAGCTCGGCATCGCCGACCATGGCCGAACCCATCACCACCTGCTGCAGCTTGGTGGCGGGGATCCCGGAGCGCGCCTGCGCCTCGAGCATCCGCAGCGTGTTGTCGTCCAGGGAGCGGATCGCCGCCTGGTACTTCGAAATGTCGAACTGGCCATTGGTCATGAAGCTCGGATTGCTCATCACGTCCGGCTGGGGGGAGTTGAGCACCGCGGCCACCACTTCCTCGTCGCTCGCGGTCAGCCCGAGGCGCTTCGCCTCCTCGTCGATCAAGGCCTGTTGGACCAGGCTGGTCCAGGTATTGGACCGAAAGGTCAGCTCGGTGCGTTCGTCGATCTCCGTCCCGCCCTGCTGCTGATAGCGCAGCCGCTGCTGCTGGACGAGCTGTTCATAGAGCGCTCCGGAAATCGGCACGCCGTTCACGCGCCCGATTTCGTTCCCGGTCGGCCCGCCCTGATTCCCCATCTGGAACTCCGCCCCCCAGGCGAAGAACATCAGGAGGATGAAGGCCACGACGGTGATCCAGAGGACCGTCTTGGTTTTCTTTCTCAGTTCATCGAACATCGCATCTCCCTTGAGACTGGCCCTCACGCACCGCGATCCGGGGCGCCCCGGATCCGCCTGACCCTGGGCGGCTCGGCGAAGCGCGCAGTCTAGCAAGAGTCCGCGCGGCCTCACAACAGCTTGCGCCGCCCGGGGGGACCTCGGGGGACGGCGGTTGACCCCGGCCGCTCCCCTCCGTAAGCTGCCGCCCGCGGGTCACCCCCCGCATCTATGGACTCAATCGGTCTGATGGTTCCGATCGTGGCCGGGCTCCTGTTGCTCTCGGCCTTCTTCTCCGGCTCCGAGGCCGCGCTCTTTTCGCTCGACCGGGTTCAGCTCCGACGGCTGGAGCGGGACGGCCGGGCCAGCAGTCGCCGGGTCCTCCGCTTCCTCGTCCGACCCGACGACCTCCTGATCCTGATCCTCACCGGGAACACCCTGGTCAACGTCGGCCTCTCGGTCATCGGCACCTCGCTCTGCATCCGGCTGTTCGGCGAGCGGGGGGTCGAGGTCGCCATCCTCATCGTGACCGTCTCGGTCCTCCTGGTCGGCGAGGTGACGCCCAAGACCGTCGCGGTCAACTTCCCCGAGCAGGTTGCCCGCCTGATCGCCTGGCCGCTGCGGACGACTCGCTGGGTCCTCTATCCCTTCATCCTCATCGTGACCGCGGTGTCGAACCTCTGCCTCCGACTCCTCCGCCTCGACCGCGCCCTCCTCCGGCCCCCGCCGTTTCTCTCGCGGGGCGAACTCAACGTCCTGCTCACCGGCGCGGAGGGGATCATGACCGCTCACGAATCACGCCTGGTGCAGAACATCCTCGAGTTCTCGACCACCCGCGCCGCCGAGGTGATGACCCCGCGGGTCGACATGCTGGCCGCTCCCGAGTCGCTCGACCGTTCCGAGCTGCACGAGCTGGTGGTCGAGGCGAAGCACTCCCGCATCCCGATCTACCGCCGCACCATCGACGAGATCATCGGTTGGCTTCCGACGCGGGACTTCCTCCTTCACCCGGAGAAGCGTCCGGCGGAGCTGCTCCGACCGGTGGCGATCTACCCCGACACCGCGCTGGTCTCCCGCATCTTCTACGAGACGCAGAAGAACCGGCAGTCGCTCGCCATCGTGGTCAACGAGTACGGCGAAACCGTGGGCCTCCTGACCCGCGAAGACCTGCTCGAGGAACTGGTGGGGGAGATCTACGACGAGTACGAGTCGCGCGAGGAGGCGCTGCTGGCCCTCGGCCCCGGGGTCTATTCCGCCGCCGGCCAGCTCAACCTCGAGGAGCTGAACCAGGCGCTCAAGCTCGAACTGCCGATCGAGGACGCCTACACCTTGAACGGCTTCCTCACCGGTCTCTTCGGCGGCATTCCCAGGCGGGGCGAGACGATCGCCTTCGAAGGAGTGCAATTCACCATCAGCGAGGTGCTGCGCCACCGGATCCAGCGGTGCCTGATCCGCCTCCCCGAGCCGTTGCCGTTGCCGCCCGAGCCCCCGAGCGAGGCGGCGGCCGAACCGAACCGACCTGCGGGGGACGGATGGAACTGACGCTCCTCAAGCTCCTCCTCTGCCTGTTCGGGCTTCTCCTCTCGGCCTACTTCTCCGCGGTCGAGATCTCGCTCCTTTCCGCCAATCGCTGGAAGCTCCAGCAGGAGGCGCGGACCGGAAGCGCCGGCGCCCTGCTCGCGCTCGGACTCCTGAGGCAGCAGGAGCAGGTGATCGCCACCACGCTCGTCGGGGTCAACATCGCCAATCTCGCCACCGCTTCGATCGCCACCTCTCTCATCGAGGCGCGCTTCGGCGTGAGCTGGCAGTCGACCCTCCTCTCCACCGTGGTGATCACCTTCGTGATCCTGGTGGTCGGCGAGATCGTGCCCAAGGTGTACGGGAAGCAGATGGCCGACCGGCTACTCGTCCTCATGGCGCGGCCGGTGCTGGCCACCGAGCAACTCCTGCTCCCGATCACCGGGATCCTCCGGCTCTACCTGGCCGGCCTGATCCGCCTCTTCCGCCGCGCCCCGCGTCGCCCCGTTCTCACCCGCGAAGAACTGAAGAGCCTGGTCCACGAGGTGCGTAGCGACTCCGGCCCCGGCCGGAAGGAACAGCAGATGCTCCGCTCGATCCTCGACTTCGGCGAGACCACCGCTCGCGAGGTGATGGTGCCGATGACCGAGGTGATCGCGGTCGAGCGCGAGAGTTCAGTCGAGCTACTCCGCGCCCTGGTCAACCGCCACGGCTTCACCCGGGTCCCGGTCTACGCCCGGCGGATCGACCGGGTGATCGGCCTGGTCAACATCTACGACCTGCTCTTCGATCCCGAGCCGAAGGACGAGCTGGCGACCTACATCCGCCCGGTCCTCCTCACGCCCGAGACCAAGCGGATCGACCGGCTGCTCTTCGAGATGCAGCGGGAGGGGCAGACCCTGGCCGTGGTCGTCTCGGAATTCGGCTCCTGCGTCGGAATTCTCACCGTCGAGGACATCGTCGAGGAGATCGTGGGGGAAATCGCCGAGGAACACGAGGTGGGGGTGAGAAAAATCCGCCGGGTGGCCCCGCGAACGTATGTGGTGAACGCCCTCACCGATGTCGATGACATCAACGAGCAGCTACTGTTGGAACTGCCCAAGGGGCGCTACGATACTGTCGCCGGCCTGGTCCTGACCCACTTCGGGCGGATCCCCCGCGAGGGGGAGAGCTTCGAGGTCGACCAGGTCCGGATCGAGGTCATCGACGTCCACGCCTTCGGGGTGCGCTCGGTCAAGCTCACCACCCCGATGCGCGCGGACGAGGTGGAGGCGGACGCCTGATCGCCAGGGCGGATCACGGTTCAGGACCGGCAGGAGAGGACGACCAACGGGGGCGGTCCACCGCCCAGGAGAAGCCATGCGCGCGCTCAATACCGCACTCGTAACGATCGGCATCCTGACCTGCGCCGCCCCGGCGACCTCCGCGCCGCTGCGCGGCGTGGCGGGGAAGACCGGCTCCGCCGTGGCCGTCGGCACCAGCATGATCCTCTTCTCGAGCAACCTGCAGCGCTCCTGGTTCCAGGCCTCGGGCTTCAACCCGCTCCTCGACTACACCGCGGTGGCTGCGACTCCCTCGGGTTACGTTGCCGTCGCCTCCAACGGCTCGGTCTGGTCGGCCACCGATCCCGCCGGGACCGGCTGGATCCAGCGCGACACCCCCTCCACCCGCGCGCTGCGTGCGGTCGAAGTGGTCGGCTCCCGGCTCGTCGCGGTGGGGGATGGCGGGGTGATCTACCGCTCCGCCAACTATGACGGCACCGGCTGGGCGTCGCAGTCCTCCGGCGTGACCAGCACGCTCCGCGCACTGGCCAACAACGGCACCTTCACCATCGTGGTCGGGGACGGCGGCGTGATCCTGCGCGGCAACAACGAGGGGACGAACTTCACCCGGATCACGGTGGACGAGACCCGCGACCTGCTCGGGGTCTGCGTCAATGCCCTGAACCGCACCTTCCTCGCGGTGGGGCGCGATGGGGTGATGCTGCGGGCCAACGCCGACGGCTCGACCTGGACCCCGCTAACGGAGATCACCAGCTCCACCCTCTACGCCTGCAACACCGATAACCTGCCCTACGGCCTGGCCACCGTGGTGGTCGGCGCGGGCGGCATCGCCTTCTACGCCTCGAACAACTTCACCAACTGGATCGAGACCAACACCCAGACCGGGGTCGACCTCCATGACCTCGCCTTCACCGGGGTCAGCTTCCTCGCGGTGGGCGACAATCGCGAGACCTTCTGGAGCCAGATCGGCCTGACCTGGGAACTGGGCGCGGTTCCCACCCAGCAGATCACCTGGGGCTCTCTGAAGGCCAGGTACCAGCCGTAGCGCGTCGCCCCCGGCGCGCTACTTGGTCGGTGACCGACACCGGCAACTCGATCAGCGACTCGGCCGTCGCTTCTTGGTCCCGTCCGAGACCTGCGAAGTCGCGCCCTCTGCTCGCGGCTTCGCCGCGGTGCGCCTCCGGCGTAGCGACTCCGCAGCCTTCATCACCGTCCGCAGCGCCTCGTTTACCGCATCGTCCGTCGGAAACGCGCGGGCCACGTCAGGTTCGAGCAGCACGAGATTGGTGCCGCTTCGGTACTTACGGAGGTGCTTTCCTCGCACCCCAGGACCGAGGCTGGCGAAGTCATACTCCGTCCGCATCTCCCCTTCTGGTTCCTGCCTAGGTTTCCTCATACCAATTCCTCTCGCGGCGTGTGGCTTGCCTGGCCGAGATCAGTCGCACCCGTTCCCCTCGGTCCAGGTGAACTACGACCACGACCACGCCTGGGCTCGTCATTCCGATGGTCAGACAACGCTCTTCACCGACCGAGTGATCGGGGTCGGGGAAGGTCCGCGCGAGCGGATCGTCAAAGACCGTGCTCGCGACGTGAAACGAGATTCCGTGCTTTCGCCGATTCCGGGCAGCCTTCACGGGATCCCATTCGAACTGCACCGCACCTCCCGTCGCTCCACATCATCTCCCCGCGCTCAACCGCTCGATCAGCGTCTGGAACCGCTCCTCGCTCCGGATCGGACGCAGGTCGACATCGTTGAGCAACTGCCCCGCGCGGTCGTAGCCGTTGGCCACCGCCGATTCCAGAGCGGAGATCGCCTCCTCGAGCCGACCCAGCCGGGCCAGCGCGCAGCCGCGGTTGTAGTCGATCACCGCCCGCGCGGACTTCGGCAGGGAAGCGGGGAGAGCCTCGTACTCGGCCAGCGCCTCCTCCGGACGTCCGGCGCGAAGCAGAAGCGCGGCGCGCGAGAGAGACTGCTCGGTCGAGAGGGGACCACCGGCCCGCACCTGGTCGATCGCCTCGAGCGCGCGCTCCGGCCGACCGGTCTCGGCAAAGAAGGTTGAGAGGAGCGTGAGCCGTTGCCGCTCTGCCCGCGGATCGCGGAGCCGGGTGGAAAGGATCTTTTCCGCCACCGGCTGGAGCCCTGCACCGGCCGCGGCGCGGGCTCGCACCAGGGCCAGGCTGTCCGGCCCGCTGCTCTTCGCCACCTGTTTCCACGCTTCGATCCGTCGCGCGATATCGGAGTAGTACCCCCGGTCCGCGACCTGGGCATTGGCGAGAAACGTGGTCAGCTCCGCGTCCTTTCCCTGCTGCAACAGACAGAGCGCCAGCCGGGTGTTCACATGCCGCGCGTTGGTGCGGTCGGCCGCGGCCAGACGGTAGAGGTCGGCCGCGTCGTTCCACTTCTCCTGGCCGAAGAAGGCATCGGCCAGGCCGGACTGTGCGGTTGCGTTGCCAGGGGAGATCTCGATCGCACGGCGCAGGATCGCCTCCGCCTCGCCGAACCGCGCTGTCTTGACCAGCGCTATCCCCAGACCGAGGAGCGCCACCTTGTTCTTCGCCTCGCGCGCGATCACCCTCTGGAACGGCGCGATGGCGTCGGCGTAGCGCTGATCGTCCATGGCTCGCTTCGCCTCTTCGAAGTCGCCGTGCGCCGCGATCATCCGCTTCGGATCGGGGAGGTCGGTCTCCGCCCCTTGGGTCAGGCTGCCGCCCGAGAGGTAGCCCAGCGAGCGCAACCGCTCCTCCACCTCCGGCGACACCGCGGTCTGATTCTGTGACGGCGCGGCCGGCAGATTCTGGAGGAGACGCGACAGTCTTCGATCGAGCGTCGCCCCCTGCTCCGCCTCGCTCCCGACCAGGTTCGTCGCCTCCTTCGGATCGTCGCGCAGCCGGTAGAGCTCCGACTCCGGCGCCCGGATCCACTTCCACTCCTCGGTCTCGAAGGCGTAGAGCGGCGCCCAGCCGAAGTTCTCCTTCGGGTAAAGCGTCTCCAGGTAGACTCCGGGACGCCCCAGGGCGCCCGCCCCTTCCTCGCCGCCCGAGGCCGTGCTCGCCGCCCCCTTCTGCTTCGGGTCGATCAAGGCGACCAGGCTCTTGCCGTCGATGTTGGTCACCGGAGGGAGTCCCGCCAGCTCGAGCAGGGTCGGCATCAGATCGGTGGTTGAGACGACCGTTTCGACCACCAGGCCACGCGCCCCCAGCTTCGGCGCGCGGATCACCCACGGAATCCGGGTCGTTTCCTGATAGAGGAAGATCCCGTGTTCCGCCTCGCCGTGGTCGCCCAGCCCCTCGCCGTGATCGGCCAGCACCGCGATGACCGTGTTTTCCCACCGGCCCAGTCGTTTCAGCTCCTCGATCAGCCCGCCGACCGCCGCATCGTCCGCCGCGATCTCCTGATCGTAGGCCGAGGGGAGGTTCAGCTTGCTGAACGGAGCCGCCGGGGTCCACGGGGTGTGCGCATCAAAGAGATGCATCCAGACGAAGACCGGCCGCTCCTTGCTTCGCCGCTCCAGCCAGCGCTTCGCGCGGGCCAGGGTCATCGACGACGGACGTTCGTTGAACAGGCTGTCGTCGTAGGCCGCGAATCCCTGGGCCAGCCCGAACTGCCGGTCGAGGACGAACGCGCTCACGAACGCGCCGGTCTCGTACCCCGCGGCCGCGAACCGCTCGGCCAGCGTCTCCGCGCCGGTGCCGAGTTGATACGCCCCGTTGTTCCGCACTCCGTGGCGCGGCGGCAACGAACCGGTCATCATGGTGGTGTGGGAGGGGAGGGTCATCGGCACCGGCGTGACCGCCCGATCGAACCGCACGCCCTCGCGCGCCAGCGCGTCCAGGTTCGGCGTGTGCGCGAAATCCGCACCGTAACACCCGATGTGATCCGCCCGCGTCGTATCGAGCGTCACCACGATCACGTTCGGCGGCTTCGGCTTTCCCCCGCAGGCCGGTCCCAGCAGGAGCAGCGCCAGGAACACGCTCGCAGTTCGCCCCCAACTGCCGCCGCCCGGCCCCACCCGGCGCGTTCCTCTACTCGGAAACAAGCGCCGTCCGCACCGCGCCCGCGCGGAGAGAGGTCGGAACGCCGCGCTGCGCCAGCCCGTCCTTCCGCACCGGGGTCTTCTCCGTCGACTCCCTGCTCGCCAGCGCCTCCGGCGCCTCGTCCACCGGCCGGAGTGAGAACTCGTCATGCGAGATCTCGTACACCCCGTAGGCACAGCCCGCGAAGGTCCCGATCACCACTCCCCAGCGGATCGAATCGTCGCGCTTGTCCGAGTCGCTCACCAGCGCCACCACCGCCCCCAGGAGCAGCCCCGTCGCGCCGCCGTACAGCCCGTTCTTGAGCACCGTCACCAGCGCCGAATCTGCTCGCGCCACCGTCGCCCCCATCCGCGGCACCGGAGCCGCGATCACCGCCAGGGCCAGCGCGCTCCCCACCACCAACCCCGAGAATCGCCGCTTCATCCTCACGAGGAGACCCTCCTTCATTGTCCGTAGCCTGCCTGACCTCCGCCAATCCTGGCGAAAGCGCGAACTATAGGAGCCCCCTTCGCACCGAGTCAAACCACCCGCTCCACGGCGGTTTGGCCCCTGCGCATGCCTTCGCTGTTCGACCTCTCACCGGCGATCCAGGCGATCCAAGCAGTCGCGCAGCAGCGGTACGGCGGAGCGACTGCGAGCGGAAGCCGGGCCAATCGCCGTACCCAAAATTGGCATTGCATTCCCGCTTGGATCAGCTCACGCTCTTCTCGCCTGGATTTTCGCCGCCCCCCGCCCCTCCGCCAGGCACCTCCGGCCGGGAGCGCGCAGGTCGAGGCCTGAGTTCGCATGTCCCGTTCTCCATTGGCAGCCTCGCGTTGTCAGCCGTTTGGGGGCAGGTCGCACGCCGCCCCCCAGCCGTAAGGAGGGACCGTGTTAGGGATGACCGTCCGCACCAAGATCATGGCCGTTGTATTCACCTTTTCCGTAGCAATTGCGGGGGGGGGGGACGTTGCTCCCTCGAGCCGAAGCCGGCACGACTCCTGATCGAGATCGGGATCAGGATCGGGATCACGATCGGATCCAGACGATCTCATTCTCGGTCACGCTCGATCCCCACGACGTCACCGTCTCGCGCAGCGACCAGAGCGGCTACGACCGCATCGCGCTCCGCAGTTACCAACCCTTCCCGAACCCCGATTGGGTCGGTGCACCCCTCCTGCCAGCGATCCAGGACCGACTCGTCCTGCCCGAGGGGATGCGCGTCGCCCGCCTCACGGTCACGACCCACGATCCCCAGTTCATCGCCAGCGGAGTCCGGCCCGAGCCGATCCCGCCCCCCGAGAGCGGCGACACCACCTTCGTCTGGCAGCCCGACCCGCGCTACTACCAGGAAGGAGACGTCTTTCCCCCGACGCCCGAAGTCCTGGTGAGCAATGACTCCTACCGCGGTATTCGCCTGGCCGACGTTGCTGCCGTGCCACTCCTCTGGGATCCAGTAAGCACCAACCTGATGCTTTTCCGAACCGTCGAGGTCACGGTACAGCTCGAGCCGGTGCCAGAGGGCGAAGCCGCGCCCCCCAGACTTCGCCCCGAGCGGCGCTTCTCCCGCGAGCTGTACGAACTCGACTGGGTGCGCGATCACGTACGCAACCGCGAGGATGTCGATCGCCACTATCCCGCTCGTCGCAGTCGCGATCGCAACCCCGAACACGACCCGAACGAACTCCACGTCGTGGCCGACACCGCGCATGCCACCGGCTTCCATCCCACCGATCTTCCCTCGCTCGAAGGCCCCGCCATCGACATGGTCATCCTGACCGGCGACGGCTGGGCCAACGGCATCGGCGACCCCGGCGACATGGCCGCCGCCTTCCAGGAGTGGGCCGACTGGCGCACCCAGACCGGCGTCCCCACCGTGGTCCGCACGGTGCAGTGGGTGCGCGAACACTACTCCGGAGGCGACGACCCCGCGCGCATCCGCGCCTTCCTGCGCGAGGCCTACTCCAAGTGGGGAACGGACTACCTGCTCATCGGCGGTGATGTCGAGGTGGTGCCGGCGCGGATGTGGGGTGGTGAGGCTTCGGGGAACCCCAGGGAGTACCCGGCGGCCTGGTACTACGCCGAACTCGACGTTTCCTGGGGCCAGATCCACCAACCATTCTTCAGCGGTAGTGGCGGTGCCTACCCGGACCTTTGGGTGGGCCGGATCCCGGCGCGAGACGCCAGCGAGGCTGCAGCGTGTCTGGAGAAGCTCCAAACGTACGAACGCGTGCCCGGGCTCGACCTCCCGGTACCCGATGACGCCTACTACACGAAGGCCGTGCTCTTCGCCGGCTTGACGAACTCGGGCGCATGGGACACCGAGGACGATGAACCCACCCCACCATCCAGTCCGCAGAGCACGCCTTGGTGGCAGAACGGCGTCTGGCAGTCGGAGCGGCTCAAGAAGACCGTTCTCGATTCGTTGTCATTCGAGTCCTACCGCCTCTATCCGAACCTGACCTCGAGCAAGGCGTGCAAACCGGGGACGTCCTACGATTGCTACAAGAAACAACGCGACTACTACACCGCGGAGGGGGCGCCGGAGGCCTACTTCACCCACGCCAACATCCTGAACGCCCTCCGGAACGAGGAGCCGTCGGTCGTCTTCCACGTGGAGCACTCGAACCGCTGGGTCTTCGGCGGGATCAGCGATGGGCTCACGCAGAGTCGCCCCGCCCGCGACGTGTGCCTCGAACCCGCGGTGTGCTCCGAGGTGCAGTGCGACGACTGGGCGGAGGCTTGCTTCGCACAGTACCTGGCCGACAATCCCCAGGTCCCGATCAGTCGGGAGGCACTCGACGCCCTCTCGAACGGCCCGAACTACTTCGTCGGCCTCAGCTACGGCAGCATGACCGGCATGTACGACGGCGACGCCGTGGCGGAGCACCTACTCCGGGACCCGGACGGTGGAGCGGTTGCGTGGTGTGGGAAGTCGGTCAGCGACAACAGCTACGGATACACGGACACCACCGACATGAGCACGCGCTTCCTGAAGAGAGCGCTGTCGAGTCGCCAGCCAGTTGGAGTTGCTCTCGCGAACGCGACCGGAGTTGGGTCGTCAAATCCTCGAAACACCCAATGGACGTTGTTCGGAGATCCTCACCTGCTTGCCTGGAGTCAGGTCCCCGGTACCCTGTGGCTGTCGAGTTCCGTCAACCAGCTCGGGAATCCCGACTTCTACGACCTGACGATCACGGTTCGCTCGGGCAGTTCGACCGGCGCAACCGTGGCCAACGCGCGAGTCTGTCTCTCGCGGGATGACGATGTCTACGCGGTCGGGTGGACGGACGCGGCGGGCGAAGTTCGTTTCCCCTCACTTCTGGTCGCGTACTCGTCGGTGGGGATTGATGTGTGGGGGATCGCGGACAACTTCGTGCCCAAGCACTTGTTCATCGAGGAGGCGAACCAGTCGGCGCTCGACGACGATCCAGTGCCGATCTACGAGTCTCACGCCCTCTCGGACAGTCTGACGCCGGGTCTGCGCGCGGATCTGTTCGAAGCGGGCGATCGAATCGCTCTCGACGTCTTTGTGAGGAATGTGGCATCCGAACCCGTCTCCGGGGCTGATGCGCTACTCTTTCCAACCCCTCGGGTTCAACTGCGGCTTCGATTGGATGGTGCTCCGCGCCGGCGGCCAAGGTCGTCATCGGGGGCGCGAACGCCCATCCGCCCGACGGGCAGGAGGTGTTTTCGCTCCTCGTCAACGAGTCCGGCATTCGACCAGAACGAACGCCCACTGAGACGTCACCCAACGGATATAAGGTCTTCCGCAACCAGATCACAGGGGAGTACCACCTCAAGGTTGACTGGGTGACCCCGTACCCATCCCACCCCGCTGAGGGCACGATTTATGCCGACGGCGGCTTGGGGCTGGTTTCGAGTTCGTTGGAGTGGGATGACGAGGTGCACGTGTCGGAGGAAGGTGACAGCATCGCGTTCTCCTTCGTACCAGACTCCGACTACGATCAAATCCGGTTCTACGCCGATGCATCGGACTGGCTCACCATGGTAGATGGGGAGTCGTCGTACGACTCAATGCTAGCAAACGGACTCGACACGACGCGCTTTGTGTTCGACCTGTCACGCACGTTGCCGCCGAACCAGCGCGTGGCCCTCTCCTTCGCCACGCGGGTGAACGAAGAGGACGCGGTGCGCATGTTCACCGACTTTCTGGTCGAGACCGCAGCACCGGAGGTCTCCTTCGCCCTGCAGAAACTCGAGTCGACGCTCACCGGCGGCTGTTCCTGCACCGGCGGGCGCTCCGCCTACCGTCTCCGACCGACGCTGCGGAACACCGGGAACGCGGACGCCGACTCGGTCGAAGTGTTGCTCGGCTGGTCGGGGGCGGATGCGGTGTTGTGCTCTGGCGGCGACGCGATCTGGATGACCGTACCGGCACACGGCGAGGCCACGGCCACGACCGGCTTCCAGTTCTGCGACTCACCGACGACGCGGACGCTTCGCGTGGAGTCCCTGACCATCCGGCGGACGGTGAATGGGGTGATCGACACGGTGCAGGTGGTCGATCCGGCCACGGCATACAATCCGTGGCCTCTCGGGGGATCGACCTACCAGGTCGCTACGCTGGACGGCCATTCCACCGTCGACGGTTTCCGCGCACAGTGGACGGAGCCGGCGGCCTACCAGAGCAGCAGCACCGAGCCGATCGGGTACCACGTCTACATCGACAGTGCCGGCGTGCAGCGGCGGTACACGCGCGACATGCTCAGCGAGGCCGCACAGGCCTGGACCTTGGGGCAGCCGCGACGAGACGAAAACGGGAATGTCATCGACTACAAGGTCGGAGTGAGCGCGGTCAGCTCCAACCGAATCGAGGCGCCGATCCGTTGGACCGGGTTGCGCGAGACCTCGCTTCTACCCCGGCCGGGCTGGCCGAGACGGATGCCCACCGGGGGCGGCAAAGTCCGTCCTGGCGGTCGACCTCGATGACGACGGCGACCTGGAGATCCTGGCCGGCGGCCGCGTGCTCGCGGCTTGGGATCCGGACGGAGATCCGGTTGCGGCAGCCGGCCTCGACGGGCTGCTCTACAACCCGATTGCCGACAGCCAGATCGACACCGAGTCGGATCTGAACATCTGGGGCGAGCTTGCGGCCGGCGATGTCGACACGGACGGAGAGACCGAGATCGCGATGTTGTTCGGCGATGGGAAGCTCCGGATGATCGACGAGGATGGTTCGGCGCACTGGTCCATTCCGATCACGGTGAACGCGCGTTCGACGCCAACCCTGGCCGACCTGGATCAGGACGGGGATCTGGAGGTCATCCTGAACGGGCTGGATGGCGGCGACCTCTACGTGTGGCACAAGAATGGAACCAACTTCCGGACCAACAACAATCGTTACGTCGATCTGAGCCTCGCGAATCAGGTGAACTACTCGGGCGTGGCGGTGGCGGACGTGGACTCGACCTCTCCGGGGCTCGAGATCGCGCAGTCGCTCTTCAATGGCGAGGTCAAACTCTGGAAGACCCAGACCGGGAGCGGCAATCCTGCAGCCGTCTGGGTCAAGGGCCCGTGCGACAGCCCTCCGTGCGGGGGCGCCGTCACGACGCCGGCGATCGCGGACGTGAATGCCGATGATGTTCCGGATGTGATCGTGGCCTCCAAGGGGACCTGGCGAAAAGCGGCGACCTTCAAGGGACAAACGGGGGGCTTCAGCGCCACCTGGCGCGGGAAGAACAGCTCGCAGCAGTCGGACACTCTCCAATACCACTGGCTCCACCTCCCGCCGGATCCCATGCCCTACCCGGCCATCGCGGAGCTGGATCCAAGCGGAAACGGCGTTCCCGAGGTGTTCATGGGGCGAGGGCGGTATCCCGAGGAGCGCCTGATCGATGACGATGATGATCACAACACGATGAGCGTGGGGCTGCTCTTCAACCGCGGCGCCGTCCCCAGCGGTGAGTATCTCGGTCGAGTGACGACCCTGACCGACTCGGTGCCCCGACCCGGACGACTGCGGGAGTACCAGGGAATCACGCGCGGCAATCCGATCCTGGGGGACATCGACGGAGATGGTCGCCAGGAACTGATCGTCGGGTCCAATCATGGTGCGCTCTTCGCCTGGGAGTTCACGCCGACGAGCGGGGATAGCTTCGCCGTGAACCCGGAGCCGGGGTGGCCGCTGCAGTTCAGCGACCTTCCGTGCAACCCCTCGTTCGCCGACCTGGACCAGAGTGGGGATACGCTGCAACTGATCGTGGGGCTGGAGGACGGTCACGTCTACGTATACGACCTGCCCGAGATGACGGCGGACGACGTGCAGTGGCCAACGGCGCAATACGATGTCGCCCGAACGGGAGCGTATCCGAACTTCTGGCTGGAGTCGCCCCGAACACCCACCTCGGGCGGACCGTCGTTCGACGACCGCATGCGAAGCGGCCCCAATCCGTTCGGTCCGGAGACCGCGATCCGGTTCCGGCTGCGGGAGCGCGGGACCGTGATGCTGGCGGTCTACGACGCGGGTGGGCGTGAGGTGAAGCGACTCTGGTCGGGGGAACTCGAAGCGGGAAGGCATGAGTTCGAGTGGAACGGTCGCGACGATCAGAATCGTCGGGTGGCCAGTGGAGTCTACTTCCTGAAGCTCTCGGGCGCATCGGGTACCCAGACCCGGCGCCTGGTGCTGGCACGATAAGGAGGCGAACATGCGAGTGAATCGTCGACACTGCTCTTGGCCTCACGCAGCGACCGCTTGCCTGCCGTTCATCCTTGCCCTCGTTCCGTTCGAGCAGGTGTCAGCCGGCATCTGGTTCGACGATCCGGTGAGCTACTCCGTGCCGAAGACACCACGGGGCTTGAGCGTCGGACACCTGAACGACGATCCTTATCTGGACGTGTTCGTCGCCGCCTCGAACAGCAATAGTGCAACCGGTTATCTCTACCTGAATGATGGGCTCGGCGGGCTCGTCGCTGGCCCCACCGTGGCGATCACGCCGGGCTACGAGAGGCACGCCCTTGGCGACTTCAACGGCGATGGGCGAACCGACATCGCGGTGTCTGGCTCCCCAACCCGTGTCTACTACGCGAGTGCCGAATACACCTACCCAGGCCCTGCGACGGTAGCGCCAATCTGCGGAGGGGGACTCAGCACTTCGGGCTGATGCACGCCATCGACATGGATTTGGATGGCTACTGCGACCTGATCGGGCGCCGGAAAAACGAGTGGCCGCAGCAACCGTTCGTCACGATCGTGTGGGGGAGTCCGACCGGTCTCGTGCCGGGCAACACGCAGATGGAGGTCGACATCGTCGAGGACACGGGATGTGACCACAGCATCACGTACTCCTCGGTGATCGACATTGCGGTGGCGGATGCGGATACGGATGGAGATCTGGACGTGGTGGTGAGCGCGATTCGGGACTGGGGGGGAAGCGAGCCGGCGAACTGCGAACGGCGCGGCATTGGCGTGATCTGGTGCGATGGGCCACGGCTGTATCGAGAGACCGAGGAGTGGCTGGTAAGGGAACAGGATCCAACGCCGGTCACGGCGTACTATTCCTTGCAGGTGGCAGCCTTGGGGGACGATCCGCATCCGGACATCATCTGTACGATGCAATCCGCCACCTGGGTCATGTACGGTGGCGGGGCTGGCGCTTGGAGGCCGCTGGAGGCGACAGCGCTACCGGGCGTTCGCAGTCTGCTCGCGGACATCGATGGTGATGAAGTGTTGGACGCGATGAACCACCTGGTGCCTGGGACGCGGGTGCACCGCGGACGCGTCCCAACCGGGTTCGACCTCGTCGAGACGATCGTGCCCGCAGTGGCGGTGGGAGCGGCAGTGGACGCGGACGCGGATGGCGACCTGGATGTGGTGGGATTCGGCGTGGATCCGGATCGAATCTGCGTGTTCCGCAACATCGCACCGCTGGCAGCGGGAGTTCCGGAAGAGGTCGATGAACGGCGACTGCGGGCGGTGCCGTCGGTGGTGTCGCGCGGCGTCGTGCAATTCCAGCGGGAGTGGTCGCCGCCGGCGGAGCGTGAGGTGGGTTCGGAATTGAGGGTCGACGTGCGAGATGTTCAGGGGCGCTTGGTGTGGCGCGGAACCTCTGTGGAGAGCTCGAGTGGAGTCGCTACGTGGGCCCTCAACGACCGGCGGGGGGAACCCGTGTCGGCGGGAGTGTACTTCGCGGTACCGGCCGGCACATCCGCCGGAAAGGCGGCGCGGGTACTCGTGATCCGGTAGCGTCAGGGAGAAACCCTCGCACGAAACGCACGCGGCGGCGGGCTCCTGGGGGGGCTCGGCGCCGCGTGGTGTTTGGGGGAGCGTGGGCGGCGGCTTGTGGTGCGGGGGGGAGCGTGCTACTCTGAGGTGCTGCAAAGGTTGAGGCAATGCATGTAAGTTGTTTTTATGTAACGAGTTGAGGCATAGGTCGCCGGCGGGCTGGCGCCCGCCTCGGCTGGGGCCGGAATCGCTGGGCGGAGACGGGGGCGTGCTGGAGTAGGGTGGGGGCGCCGAGTCGATCTGCCGGCCGATCGTTTTCCTGGAGGAGTTTGCACCGTGGCCCGGACCTTCGTCCATCTCCACAACCATACGCACTTCAGTCTGCTCGATGGGGCGTGCCGCATCGAGGACATGATGGAGGCGGCGAAGAAGCAGGGGATGCCGGCGGTGGCGATGACCGACCACGGCAACCTGTTCGCCGCGGTGGAGTTTTTCGAGAAGGCGAAGGCGACGGGGATCAAGCCGATCCTGGGGATCGAGGCGTACGTCAACCCGGGGCCGCTGGAGCCGCCGGCGGGCGGCAAGAAGCAGAAGGAATACTGCCATCTGATCCTCCTGGCGAAGAACCAGGCGGGGTGGCAGAACCTGATGAAGCTCTCGAGCCGGGCCTATCTGGAAGGGTTCTACTACAAGCCGCGGATGGACCACGCGATGCTGGCGGCGCACAGCGAGGGGCTGATCGGTCTCTCGGGTTGCCTGAGCGGCGAGGTGGCGAGCGCGCTCTGCGAGGGACGGTTCGACGAGGCGCGGGAGACGGCGCGCTTCTACCGGGAGATCTTCGACGGGCAGTTCTATCTCGAACTGCAGGACCATGGGCTGGATCTGGATCGCGTCCTGATCCCGCGGCTGATCGACCTGGCGCGCGAACTCGACATGCCGCTGGTGGCGACCAACGACGCGCACTACATCGCCAAGGAGCACGCCCACGCCCACGAGGCATTGCTCTGCATCCAGACGGGAAAGAACCTCTCCGACCCGGACCGCTTCAAGTTCGACTCGCACGAGATGTACTTCAAGAGCACCGAGGAGATGTTCGAGCTGTTCGCCGGACAGGAGAGCGCCCTCAGCCGTACGGTCGACATCGCGGAGCTGTGCGACGTGGCGCTCGAGTTCGGAAAGCTCAAGCTGCCGCACTTTCCCAAACCGGACCGCTTCGCCACCCTGGACGACTTCCTGGAAGACATGTGCGGCGAGGGGCTCAGGCGGCGTTACGGCACGCCGACCGACCCGCAGTGGGAGCGGCTCCGCTTCGAGCTGAACGTGATCAAGCAGATGGGGTATGCGGGATACTTCCTCATCGTGCAGGACTTCATCGCCCACGCCCGCTCGGTCGGAGTGCCGGTGGGGCCGGGGCGTGGCTCGGCGGCGGGAAGCATCGTGGCCTACTGCCTCGGGATCACCAACATCGACCCGCTCGCCTATAACTTGCTGTTCGAGCGCTTCCTCAACCCCGAACGGATCTCGATGCCGGATATCGACGTCGACTTCTCCGACCGGGGACGGGGCGAGGTGATCGAGTACGTGGTGCAGAAGTACGGTAAGGAGAACGTCTGCCAGATCATCACCTTCGGAACGATGGCGGCGCGCGCGGCGGTGCGCGATGTCGGGCGGGTGATGGGGATGCCGTACACCGACGTGGACAAGATCGCCAAGATGGTCCCGGCGGAACTGCACATCAAGCTGGACAAGGCGCTGGACAAGGCGCCCGATCTGAAGGCGCGCTACGACGCCGATCCGAAGGTGCATGAGTTGATCGGCACCGCCCAGGTGCTCGAAGGGCTGGCGCGCCATGCCTCGACCCACGCCGCGGGGGTGGTGATCACGCCGACCCCGCTGACCGACCACGTCCCGCTCTTTCGCACCAACGACGACGAAATCGTCACCCAGTTCGACATGGTGGCCTGCGAAAAGATCGGGCTGCTCAAGATGGACTTCCTGGGGCTCCGCACCTTGACCGTGCTCCAGGACAGCGTGCAGTTCATCCAGCAAAAGGCGGAACTCCTCGCCCGAGAGGGGGGGCCGCCCGGCGCGGAGCTCGATCTCGATACCCTGCCGATGGACGACCCGGAACCGTTCGCCCTCCTCGCCCGCGGAGAAACGGTGGGGATCTTCCAGTTCGAGTCGAGCGGCATGACTGACTACATGCGGAAGCTCAAGCCGAGCTGCCTCGAAGACATGATCGCGATGAACGCGCTCTACCGGCCAGGTCCGCTCGGCTCCGGCATGGTGGAGGACTTCATCCAGCGGAAGCAGGGGGTGAAGGCGATCCAGTACGAGCACCCGCTGCTCGAACCGATCCTGCGCGAGACCTACGGGGTCATCGTCTACCAGGAGCAGGTGATGCAGATCGCGACCGCACTCGCCGGCTACTCGCTCGGTGAAGCCGACCTGCTACGCCGCGCGATGGGGAAGAAGAAGGCCGAGATCATGGCCAAGGAGCGCGAGGGGTTCGTCTCGCGCTCGATCGCCCGCTCGATCCCGAAGCGCGATGCGGAGAAGATCTTCGATCTCTGCGCGCACTTCGCCGGCTATGGATTCAACAAGTCGCACTCCGCCGGCTACGCGCTGGTGGCCTACCAGACGGCCTGGCTCAAGGCGCACCATCCGGTCGAATTCATGGCCGCGACCCTGACCTCGGAAATGGCGAACTCCGATCGGATCATGGTGCTCCTGGCCGAGTGCCGACGGTTGGGGATCGACATCCTGCCGCCTGACGTCAACTGCTCGGCGCATGGGTTCGCGGTGGCGCGCGTGGCCCGGGCGGAGGCCGATGGAACCTCGGCCGACAGCAACGCCGTCGAGAGGGGCGCGATCCGCTTCGGCCTCGGTGCGGTCAAGGGGATCGGTCAGACCGCGGTCGAGTCGATCGTCTCGGCCCGCACCAAGGAGCCGTTCAGGGACCTCTTCGACCTCTGCGCCCGGATCGATCATGGCCCGGTCAACCGGAAGTGCCTCGAAGCTCTGATCACCTCGGGCGCGCTCGACGGCTTCGGCGAGCCGCGCGCCCGGCTGCTCGAGTCGCTCCCCCTGGCGATGGAGTGGGCCGCGCGGCGACGCCGGGAGCAAGAGATGGGGCAAGGCTCGCTCTTCGGCGGCGGCACGCCCGGGGAGATGCCCCGCCCGGCGATGCCGAGCGTCGCGGAGTGGCCCACCGCCGACCGCCTGGCGCGGGAGAAGGGGGCGCTTGGATTCTACGTCTCCGGACATCCGCTCGACGCCTGGCGGCGCGCGTTGACCCTGCTGGGGGCCCTCGGTACCCACCTGCTCGAAGGGCGCGACGATCAGAGTCCGGTTTTGATCGGCGGACTGCCGATCACGACCCGGGTTTCGGCCGACAAGCAGGGGCGGCCGATCTGCTTTCTCACCGTGGAGGATTTCACCGGCACGGTGGAATGCCTTGCCTTCAGCGAACCGTTTGCAAATTGCCGCGTCCACCTGACCAGTGAGCGTCCGCTGCTGATCAAGGGGCGCCTTTCCACCCGGGAGCTGGAGAAGCCGAAGATCCTGGTGGAGGAGGCGATCGCCTTGCCCGATCTGGTCGAGAAGGGGCGGCTTCCGCTCCACCTGGCGCTCTCCAGCGCCTGGGACGACGAGCGCCTGGAGCGGATCCGCGAGCGGCTGCGGGCCTTCCCGGGCAACTGCCCGGTCTTCCTCCACGTCGATCCGAAGAAACTCGGCGGCATGATCGTCAAGCTCCGGAGCCACAAGATCACGCCCGAGGAGGGGCTGCTGGCCGAGCTCGAGGCGCTGGCCGGACCGGGCGGAATGAAGTTGACCGCCGGGGAGCCGAAGTCGTTCCGCAGCGTCGAGGTGTTCGGCGACACCCGGACCGCTTCCCGACGGGGCTCGACCGCGAGCGTCGATCCGATCGGCGTGGCGTGAGTTCCGGAGAGGGAGGGAGACGATTGGGGACGGTCGATCTCCATCTCCACACCACCTGTTCCGACGGGCGGTACTCCCCGGCCGAGGTGGTGGCGATGGTGGCGCGCAGTGGGGCCTTCACCCTGGCCATCACCGACCACGACACGGTCGAGGGGCTGGCCGAGGCGGAGGCCGAGGCGCGACTGCGCGATCGCACCCTGATTCCGGGGATCGAGCTTTCGGTCTCTTGCGAGGGCCAGGATCTGCACATCCTGGGGTACTACCTCGACCCAGGCGACCCTGGCCTCGCCGCCCTGATCGTGCGGCTCCGTCAGGCTCGGGCCGACCGGATCGCCGCCATGGTCGCGCGGTTGTCCGACCTCGGCTGTCCGGTGACGGTGGCGGCGGTGGAGGCCCAGGCGAGCGGCACCTGGGCGATCGGGCGCAACCATGTCGCCCGGGCGCTGGTCGCGGCCGGGTTCGCGGTCGACGTGGACGACGCCTTCCGGCGCTACCTGCGCGATGGGGGGCCGGCGTGTCTGCCCAAGGTGACCGCCTCGCTCGAGGAGTCGCTCGAGGTGCTGCTCCGGGCGGGCGCCGTGCCGGTCCTGGCCCACCCGGCGACCTACCGGCTCGAACCGGTGTTCTGGAGACTCATTCGCGCAGGACTGCTGGGAATAGAAGTTTTTCATCCGAGCCACCACCCGTCCGACGTGCGAAGATTCTCTGACATGGCAGAGAGCTGGGGGCTATGTCAGACAGGTGGGTCCGATTATCATGGGCACCGAGAGAGCGAGACGACCCCCGGCTCGTTGGCTCTAGGTTCCGAACTGATCGAGGCGCTCGACCGAGCGCGGACGATGGTTCCGGATCGAGTGAGGAGTGTGTATGGAAGGCCCTGAGTTCACCCCGAATGCAGGTTCGAACGAATCGCGCGGCGGCGGTGGCGCCCGCCGGATCCGATTCGTGGTCGGGTTCGTCATCATCCTGTCCGCGATCGGCATCCTGGTCGCGCGCGGGGCGAAGACCTCGATGGTCTACTACGTCACGGTCACAGAGCTATTGTCCAAGCCGCGCGGAGAAGATCTGAAGGGAATCCGGGTCATAGGCAAGGTGGTCGAGGGAACCATCCAGCGTCAGGACTTCCAGCTGGCCTTCGAGATGACCGACGGCGAGAAGGCGATTCCGGTCGCCTACAACGGCGTGGTCCCGGACACCTTCGGCGAGAAGGGTGAGGTCGTGGTCGAAGGGAAGTTCCTTTCCAGCGGAACCTTCGAGGCGAACTTCCTCATGGCCAAGTGCCCCTCGAAGTACGAGATGAGTCCGGACGATCCGAACGGCACCCAGCCGGGCGGCGAAGGGTACATGCCGGGCTCGACCTACCAGTCGGGCGAGACGAAGAAGACGACCGGGACCTGATCGAACGGCGACCGCAGTTGATCTGACTGTCCACGCGCGCGCCCTTCCCTGGGCGCGCGTCGGAATGCAGTGACCTCGCGGGAGGGAACCCCGGGGCCGTTGACCTCGAGGCAGTGCCCGTATCCTCCTCGACACCCAAGCGCCCGCCCTGGATAACAGGAAGAATGGGCGGCAGGAAGAACGAAGGACGGCGCATGATTCAACTCGGCTATTACACGACCACGGCGGCGTTCTTCATCGCGCTGCTCGGGATCGGGCTGGCGATCTTCGCCAGTGCGAAGAAGCGCAACGATGCCTACGAGGCGGCCCGGAACGCGGTCGTCGCCTGCGCGTTCTTTACCACCATCGGCGCGGTCGCGGTGGTCTACGCCATGCTGGTCGGCGACTACCAGCTGGAGTATGTCTGGGCCCACAGCGATCGCGACATGCCATTGCTCTACAAGATCGGAGCGCTCTGGGGCGGACAGGCGGGCAGCCTCCTTTTCTGGGGCTTCCTGCTCGCGGTCTACTCCTCGATCGCGGTGATGCGCCATCGCAAGGACCGGCTCGAGCTGATGGCCCCGGCCATCGCGACCATGCTGGTGGTGATCGCGTTCTTCCTCGGCACCGTGACCTTTGCCTCCAGTCCCTGGGATCGGGCCAGCTTCATCCCGCCCGACGGTCGGGGCCTCAACCCCCTCCTGCAACACCCCGCGATGGTGATCCACCCCCCCTGCCTCTACCTCGGATTCGTCGGCTTCACCCTGCCCTTCGCCTTTGCCATGGGGGCCCTGGTCTCGGGGCGGACCGACGCGGAGTGGCTGAAGAAGTCGCGCGTCTGGTCGATCATCGCCTGGACCTTCCTCGGGGCAGGAAACATCCTCGGTGGTCGGTGGGCCTATGTCGAACTCGGCTGGGGCGGCTACTGGGCCTGGGATCCGGTGGAGAACGCCGCCTTCATGCCCTGGCTGGCCGGGACCGCCTTCATCCACTCGGCGATGATCCAGGAACGGAAGGGGATGCTCAAGATCTGGAACATGGTCCTGGTGACCATCACCTTCCTGCTGACCATCTTCGGGACGTTCATCACCCGCTCCGGGCTGATCTCCTCGGTCCACTCGTTTGCCCAGTCCTCCATCGGGTACTACTTCGCCGGCTTCCTGATCTTCCTCATGATCGCGGCCTTCGGCCTGATCCTGATGCGGCGCAAGGAGCTCTCGAGCGCCCAGCAGCTCGACTCGTTCTTCTCCCGTGAATCGAGCTTCCTGCTCAACAATCTGATCCTGCTCGGCGGCTGCTTCGCCGTCCTCTGGGGCACCATTTTTCCCATGATCTCCGAGGCGGCCCAGGGAGTACGGATCAGCGTCGGGCCCCCCTTCTTCAACCAGATCATGATCCCGATCGGTCTCGCGCTACTGCTTTTGATGGGAGTGGGACCGCTGGTGCCGTGGCGTCGCTCCTCGATCGCCGGGCTGAAGAAGCTCTTCTCCATTCCGGTCGTCCTGGCCTTGATTGCGGGGGCACTGCTCCTCCTGCTCGGGGTCTCCCATGCCTATGCCCTGGTCACCTTCTCGATCTGCGCCTTCGTCCTGGTCACCATCGTGACCGAGTTCGCCCGGGGGATCCGCGCCCGGCAGTCCTCGAGCGGGACCGGAGTGTTGCGGTCGCTCTTTGATCTCTTCGCCAAGGGACAGCGGCGCTACGGGGGATACGTCATCCACCTCGGGGTGGTGATCATCTTCGTCGGCTTCGCCGGAGCGGCGTTCACCCGCGATGGGGA
Organism: Candidatus Eiseniibacteriota bacterium; assembly: GCA_016712505.1. Taxonomy (GTDB): domain Bacteria; phylum Eisenbacteria; class RBG-16-71-46; order CAIMUX01; family CAIMUX01; genus JADJQY01. Next base: position 418,773 of record JADJQY010000002.1, read on the forward strand.
GGGGACGCTGCGCCGGGGCGAATCGCTCGAGTTCCACGGCTACACCTTGACCTTTCGCGAGCTGCTGCAAAACAAGCTGCCCGGAGTCGATGAGGTCTCGGCCGAGGTGATGGTCTCGAAGGGACAGACCCCGCTCGCCTTCCTCTATCCGCAGAAGAACTTCTTCAAGAAGAGCGAGCAGCTGGCGTCGGAGGTGGCGATCCACTCCACCTGGGGGTACGACCTCTATCTGGTCCTCGGGGACTATGCGGACGATGGGGGATCGGCCAGCTTCAAGGTGTATGTGAACCCCCTGGTGCGGTACTTCTGGTTCGGCGGGATCGTGATGGTGTTCGGCGGGCTGCTGGTGCTCTGGCCGATGCCTCGTCGCGGGGCGCTGGCCACATGAGGCGTCGCCCTGCTCCGCGGCCGGGCGTACCGCGCTTGGCCGCGCTCGGCCTGCTGCTCCTCCTCGGGATGCTGGCAGCGAACCCGGTGCCGACCTCGGCCGCGCCGCAGACCTCGGTCGAAGAGGTCGCGCGGCAGCTGATGGACCCCTGCGAGAACTGCAAGGGGAAGCTCCTCTCGAGCTGCGACTGCGGTCCGGCGGCCACGCTCAAGCAAGAGATCGCGCAGAAGGTCGAGGCGGGGTTGACCGCCGACGAGATTGTCGCGGCCGTCGTGGCCGAGCGCGGCGAGTGGTTGCGGGCCGCCCCGCCCAAGTCGGGCTTCAATCTCCTCGGCTGGCTCCTTCCCTTCGTCCTCATCGCAGCCGGTGGGTTCGGCATCTGGGCCTTTCTCCGGACTGCGGTGGCCGGGGCCAAGGAACCGCGTACGTCGGCGGTGCAGTCAGGGCCGCGTCCCGCATCGTCGCGTGAGCTTCTGCGTCCCGCGGTCGAGGCTGCTCCGGTGGTCAGTGCAACCCCGTCCGCAGCGAACGAGGATCCCGAACGGTATCGGAAGCAGCTCGAGGAAGAGCTGCGCCGGATGGAGCGCTGAGCATGTTCACCAAGATTCTCTTTGCCCTCCTTCTGGTCGTGGTCCTGATCTACATTCTGGCCCCCCTGGTCTCGAAGCAGCGGCGTGAGAGCGCCCGCCGGGAGGAGGAGCAGGAGAGGGTCGAGCGCGAGAAGGCGACGGCTCTGGCGCTGATCCGCGACCTCGAATTCGACTTCCGCACCGGCAAGATGCTCGAGGCGGACTATCGGTCGAGTCGTGCGGAGGCAGAGGCGCGGGCGATGGCGGCACTCCGGCGCCTCGATCAGATGAGCGGTCGACGGGTGTTGACCGATGCGGAACTCGAGGACGAGATCGCGCGCGTGCGGGTGCGGCTCAAGGAGGAGGCGGTTTAAGCTTGGGCCCTGAGATCGATGCCAAGGTCGCGCAGGCGGTGAAGTCTCTCCTGCGCCCGCGTCCGGCTCGCGTCCGGACTCCATTGCACCTGTTGTTCCTGCCGGTGATGCTGTGCACCGTGTTCTTGTGTACGGTGCTGTTGGATCGCGCGCTGCCGTTCGCCGGGGCGTTGCTGCTCCCGCGCGCGGCCTGCGCCCAAACGGTCGACGCCGGGGCCGGGGTGGGCATGCTCGGCGGACGGTTGTTCACCGCTGATCACCCCGAATCGCTGGCCGTCGGGGCGGAGGTGTTCCTGCTCTTCGAGACCCCGGCGGGTTCGAAGCAGCTGGTCACCCGCAGTGATAGCGGGGGCGCCTACGTCTTCACCGGCCTTTCGACCGAGGGGACGATTCAGTATGTCCTGCGGGTCGACTATCGAGGGAACAACTTCCTCGGCGCGCCCCTCTCCTTCAGCCCGGGGCAGACCCAGCTCAGTCAGAGCTTCCTGGTCTCGACCACCGCCCCGCCGGTCGGCGGGGGAGCGGGGGCGGGTGAGGGCCAGATGCCGGCCAACCATCCGCCGGTTCCGGGGCAAGAGGGACGTCCGGTGGCGGAGAAGCCGGGCGACGCGATCGGCCTCACCGTGCTGCTCCTCGCCCTCTTCGGTCTTCCCCTCTACCTCATGCGGAGTCGCGAGGGGGCGGTGACGGCCCCCCGTCCTTCCGGCGCGGTCGAGAGCCTGATTCGCGACATCGCCGCGCTCGATCTTCGCCACGAGACCGGGGTGATCGACCGCGAGGACTACGAGCGGGTTCGCGGCAGCCTCAAACGCCGCCTGTCCGAGCTGACCGGGGCAGCGGGGAGCCCGGAGCAGGCATCCTCGTGACCGATCCGGCCCAACCGCTGCTCCAGGTCGCCGGGATCCAGTGCGGGTACGGCGGGCCGCAGGTGCTGAAGGGAATCGATCTCTCGCTCTCGGCACGCGAGGGACTTCTGCTGCTTGGTCCGAACGGCGCGGGCAAATCGACCCTGCTCCGCATTCTCGCCGGTCTGCAGAAACCCGGGGGGGGGACGGTCGCTCTCGGCGGTCGACCCTTTCGCCCCGAGGATCCGGATCATCGACGCCGCATCGGTTTCGTCTCGCACGAAAGCCTCCTCTACCACGGCCTTTCCGGACGCGAGAACCTGCGGTTCACCGCAGAGCTGTTCGCCATTCCGCGGGCCGCCGAGCGGATCGAGGAGGTGCTTCGGCTGGTCGGGCTCGAGTGGGTACCGGAGCGCGCGGTTCGCACCTACAGTCGCGGAATGCTGCAGCGGCTCACCCTGGCGCGGGCGCTCCTCCACCGTCCGGCACTCCTGCTCCTCGACGAGCCGATGACCGGTCTCGACCCCGCCGGCCGCAAGCAGCTCGAGAGCCTGATGGTCGAGCTGCGTTCCGCCGGGGCCGGGATCCTGATGACCACGCACGAGCTGGCCTACGTTCGTCCGATCGCCACGCGCGTCGCTTTCCTCAAGGGGGGGAAGCTGGTCGAGGGGGGCGCGGTCGAGGAGTATCCGGTCGAGCGGCTGGAATCGCGCTTTCTCGAACTCTATGCCAAGCGGACTGAACGGGAGAGCCGCGCGTGAACGCCTATCTGCGTGGCGTCTTCGGCGTCTTGCGGAAGGACCTGCGCCTGGAGTGGCGGTCGCGCGAAGCGATGACCGCGATGGCCTTCTTTTCCCTCCTCGTGGTGGTGCTCTTCGGCTTCTCGTTCCAGACCGAGAAGATCGATGTGCGGACTACCGCCCCCGGTCTGCTCTGGGTCGCCTTCAGCTTCTCCGGGGTGTTGGGACTCAATCGCTCCTTCAGCCTCGAGCGGGAGAACGGTGCCCTCCGCGCGCTGATGCTTGCCCCGCTCGATCGGAGCGCCATCTTCGTGGGCAAGATGCTCTCGAACCTGGTGATGATCGGCCTGGTCGAGGCGCTCACCGTGCCGCTCTTCTCCGTGCTGCTGCGCGTCCCGGTGCTTTCTTGTCTGCCCCAACTCACGTTGGTAACATGCCTCGGCACCTTGGGCTTCGCCGCGGTCGGTACGCTGCTCGCGGGGATCTCGAGCGGGAGTCGAATGCGCGAGGTGCTGCTGCCGTTGATCCTCTACCCGATCTGGATTCCGATCCTGGTCGCGAGTGTGGAGGCTACGGGGACGGTGCTGTCCGGAAAACCGTTGTCCGAGGCGGGGGACTGGCTCACCCTGATTGGGGTCTTCGATCTGGTGTTTCTCGGCGTCGGATTTCTCTTCTTCGAGGCGGTCCTCGAGGAATAGCGCGGATGCGCGACGGGCGGGGGACGGAAAAGGGGGGATGCGGCGATGCGCGCAAGCACGATCTCGAGAGGGCTGGACCTACTGGCCCTGCCGCTGATCGCCATCGGAATGGCCCTGGCCTTCCTCTACGTGCCGGGCGAGCGAACCATGGGGGACGTGCAGCGGATCTTCTACTTCCACGTACCGTTTGCCATGAGCTCGTTCGTCGGATTTGCCATCGTGCTCGTTGCCTCCCTCGGGTATCTGAAGACGCGACGCGATGCGTGGGACGTCGTGGCCGAGGCGGCGGCCGAGGTCGGCTTCCTCTGCTGCACCATCGTCCTCTTGACCGGTCCGGTGTGGGCGCGCTCCGCCTGGGGCGTCTGGTGGACCTGGGATGCCCGACTCACCACCACGCTGATTCTCTGGATGGTCTACGCGGCCTACCTCGTCCTGCGCGCCTACGGGGCGGAGGACGCGAAGCTCAAGCGCTATGCCGCGGTGCTGGGGATCGTCGGGGCGCTCAACGTGCCGATCGTGTACTTCTCGGTCAAGTGGTTCCGGACCCAGCATCCCTCGTCGACCTTCTTCACTCGTGAGGGGCTGCCGGTCCCGGCGATGGCGTTCACGCTTCGATTCTGTCTGATCGCGGTGTTGATTCTCTTCGTGACGTTGCTCTTGAAGCGGATTCAGGTCGGAAAGCTCGAGGCGGAGCGGGATCAGTTGCGCTACGAACTCGACGCCAGGGAGTGAAATGAGTCGTTTCTTCTATCTCACCTTAGGGTATGGGTTGATCTGGGTCTCGATCGGCGTCTACCTGGTCTTGATGCAGCGCCGGATCGACCGCGTCCGCGGCGAACTGGCGGAACTACGCGCCCGCCTCGGACGCAACTGAGCCCGGCGTCGCCGCACTCCGAGGGGCCGGGCCGGACGGAACTAGCGCGAATCGCGCCGGGGACGGCGCAGGTTGCGACGCTCGGGAGACGCTGGCGCGGTCGCCGGGCCGACCTCGGCCGCGGGGCCGGTCTGGGCCGCCTGACTTCCGAACCGACCCAGGAAGAGCCCGGAGATCAGGCGCAGGGTGGCGCCGACGAAGCGCTGCAGGAGGCGGAGGGGACGCCGACGTTCCTTCCGATCGAGAAAGAGATAGAGATCACGCAGCACGGCCGAGTGCCGCTGCCGCGTCTCCTCGAGCCGGCGCACTTCGCGCTGCTCGAGCAGAACGAGCGTGTTCCCCTTGTGGATGGAGTTATAGAGCTGAACCAGGCGCTGGAGCGAAGGACGGGTCAGTTGGAGCGGACGGGAGTCGCGCGACTGGAGATACCACGTCTCGGTCTTTTCGTCGTACCCGATCAGATCGAGCCGGCGAGTCTCTTCGAAGTCCATTCGCTACCCCTATGGATTCGAGCGTGATCGGCGCGACGCGGCGAGCGTATCAAAGCGCCGTTTTTGGTGTCAACGCGGCCCTCGGTCGGTACCGTTTCCGCCCGGCCGGCCGCGGGCTGGCCCGCGCCGGGGTCGGACTGCTCCTCGCAACCGCCGCCCTGGCGCAGCCGCTCGTGTCCGGGGTCTGTCAGGCCGTGGTCCTCCCGGATACGACCGCGCTCCGCACCGCGGATGGATCGCTTCTCTCCGCTCTGGTCTATCGGCCGCCCGCGCCGCTTGCTCCAGTGCGGGCCGTCGTCTGGCTCGGGCGGATCGAAGGGGAGACCGGCCCCACCCTCGACTGCCTGGGCGCCGGGCTTGCGGCGCGAGGCCTCTGGGTCGTGGCCCCGGCGGAGCGGCGATCGGCCGGCCGACGCAACGGCGCGAGCGCCGGCGATGTTTTCGGCGAACGACAGGGAGACGGGCTGGCCGCGCTCGGCTATCTTCTCGACTCCCTCGACGTCCCCATGGAACGGGTGATCCTGGCGGGGGAAGAGACCGGAGCCGCCCTCGCGGCCTGGAGCGCGTCGCGGGTCAGCGGCACGCCACTCGGGTTCGTCTTCGTGAACCCCCGCTTCACCGTGGGGGATCTCGACCTGCTCCCGATCGTGCGCGGCCTCGACCGCCCTTCGGTGGTGTTGCTCGAGGAAGAGGTGCCGGTCAGCTACGAGGCGGGCCGGGCACTCTACCTCTCGATGCGCGAGCGGTGCCGGCTCTGGCAGTTCGGTGGGGCGGGCGGACGCCTGGCCCATGTCTTGGGCGACGCGGAGGCCTGCGACGGCATCGCGCGGGATTTGGCGGAATGGACACGCGACCAGACCCAACCCAACTAGTGGCGCCCGGTGGCGCGCGATCCCGGAGCGGTCGGACGCTGCTCCGTACCGCGCGGCTGACCGGGAGCGTGCTGAGCGCGGTCCTGGTCCTTTCGGGACAACCGGCGCTCGCGGCCAGCGATCCACGCGCGCGGGCGATCATCGAGCTCGCCTCCGGCCGCCCCGCCCCTGCCCAGGCGGTGGCCGACAGCCTGCTGCGGGCCGATCTCTCCGATCTCACCGCGGCCTACGTCGGCGCGCGCGCGGCCGAAGAGGCGGGGGAGATCGACGGCGCGCGCTGCCGCTACCTCGAACTCGAGCGGGTTGCGCCCGGACAGCCGGTGGCACGTCTGGCCGCGGACCGGCGGCGGAGTCTCGAGGCGCGCCACGCCGACCACCTCGTCGCCGAGGCGCGTCGGGGGGACGCCGAACAACCGTCCGAGCGCGCCGCGGTGATGCGCGATCTGGTGCTACTGCTCCCCCTGGAAAATCTCGGGGAGGCCGAACCAGGAGCCGGATTCGGTCTCTCCTGGACCTTTCTGCTCGACGAGGCGCTGCGCGGCACGGAACTCTGCCCGGTCGGGCTTCCGGCCATGCTCGCGGCGCAGGACCAGGCCGCCGGTGCGCTCCCGCGGCGGATCCCGGAGGCGGTCAGGCGCTTTCCGGTCAACAGTCTGGCCGGGCTCGATGCCCGGCTCGCCGCGCTCCCCGGTCGCGAGGGGCGAAGCTACCTGGCGATCGCCGGGGCCGATTCCGCGGCGATCCGGAAGGATGCCCTGCTCGCCTTCCAGCGCGATCACGGACTCGTCCCGAGCGGCGAGGCCGATCGTGAGACGCAGCGCGCCCTCGAGAGCGCGTTGGAGCGGTGGGTCGACGAGCCCCCCGCACCGCTCGCGCCCGAGGCGGTGCCGCGCGCCATGCGTCAGTTGGGCGCGGGACTGGCGCTTCGCGGCACCTACGTGCTCGAAGGGGATCGTGCGCGGGTGCAGTTCGGCTGGATCGATCTGGAGGGGCGCGAGGTGGTGGCGGCAGTTTCGCGCACCTTTCCGGTCGTCGCGGCCCGTGAAGAGGTACGTGCCGCGGCGCTCGATCTTCTGCGCCGCCGCGGCGGCGACTCCCACCTCGAGGGGGATCGGATCAGCCTGGAGGCGGCGGCGCTGCGCACCTTGACCGACGGCCTCCTGCTCGACGCTCGCGGGGCCGGAGAGCTGGCCGCGCGACGGTGGGAGGGGCTCGAGCGTCTGGTGGACCAGTGGCCTCGCGCCCGCGAGGTCCGGACCGCCTGGCAGCTCGATGAAGCGCGTCTCCGGGAGATCGAGCTCCACCTGCTGAACGAGTGGGCCCGCGGGCCGATCTTCGATCCTCGGCGCGAGGTCGAGCGCTTCGTCGATCACTTCGGGATCGGCTCGCCGTCGGTCGATCCCAACGCCGTCGGGGTGCTGGGCACGTTTGGCATCCTCGACCTGGAGATCGAAGGGCCATGAGGCGCCGCGATCGAATCGGGGCCGCAGTCGGCGGAGTTGCGCTGGGGCTCGCGCTCCTCGGTGAGGTTGGCCCGGCGCGCGCACAGGGAGGCGAGCCGTTCGGGTTCCTGCTGCAGGCGGGACGCGCCCGCTGGAGCTATGACGATCGGCGTGGCGCGAATGAGGTGGCCCAGGACCTGCTCTCGGGGGACGCCCTCTGGTCGCCCCGCTCGAATCTCAGGCTGCAGCTCGGGCTCGATCTCGTCGGGGGGAGCCGCAGTGGGCAGGGATTCGAGGCGGAGCCTGACCGGAGAAGCGCGCTCCGAGGGGCGGCCGGGATCACGGGCTGGGATGGCCGCGCCGGGCTGCGGCTCGGAATCGAATCGTGGCTCTCCCCGGATCTCGCGACGCTCGAGGAGGTGGCGCTGGCCGAGGGGCTCGAGCAGTACCTCTTCGAGTTCTCCCGCCCCCGCCCTGGGCAAGGAGCGGTGTTCGGTGTGACCGGTGCGGTGCAGCTGGTCCGACGCGCGCATTGGAGCGCGCAGGTTGGTCTCGGCTTCGAACGCCGTGGGGCCTACGCGCTCGGACCGGATGGGCCGGAGTTCGACCCCGGCGATCGGGTCCGCCTGGGGGCTGGCGGGCGGCTGGCCGGGGGGCGGGGTGATCTCCGGTTGTCGGTCGACCGCGCCTCGACCGGGGACGAACAGCTCGCTGGGGGCGACGCCTACCGCAGCGGAGCGCAAACCCAGGTGCGACTCGAACTGGCCACCCCGCGCTCCACCTACGGCGCCCAGGCCGCGCTCGCCTGGACGGCGCGCTCCGGAGGGAGCATCGCAGACCAGACGGTCCTCGATCCGATGGCGGTGCGCAGCGGCAACCGTCTGCGCTGGAGGGTCGCGGGAACGCGCGAGTATCGCGACTGGGGGCTCCGGCTTGGGGCCGGCGGAAGCCACCTGCGCGGCTTCTCCGGTTTGCTCGGCCATGCCGACTGGGTCGGGCCCGAGGCGGGCGTGGTGCGTCGTTTTCGCGCCAGCTCGGTCGAGTTGGCCGCCCGGGCGCCGTTCGGGTCTTCACGCGAGGGGGAGTCGCTCGACGGGCTCTCGCTCGAGCTTCGCTACGGATGGGGACTGCTCCGATGATCCGCCGCGGACTGACCGTGCTCCTCGCCCTCGGGCTCGGGCTCGGACTGACCCGATGCACCCGCGACGAGGTCACGGGCGACGGCGAGGGGACGATCCGGCTCGCCTACCGCGCGAGCGGCGCGACCCCCGCCGACACGCTGCGGGTGCGGGTGCGCAGTGCCGCCGGGGCCGTGGTGGCCGGTCCGATCGCGACCGGTCTTGGCTCCGGCTCCGGGCCGATCGAGCTGGAGATCCCGGTACCGGCCGGGGATGGGCTCGCGGTCGAGGCAGAGACCGAAGGGCCGGGGCCCGGGTCCGGCAGCGTGGCTGCTCGCGGGATGGTGGCGCGCGGTGCGACCGGTGGCATCTCGATTCGCGCCGGACGCCACACCTCCGCGGCGGTCCGGTTGCAACCGGTGGTGCCGCGACTCGAAGGGGTGACCGCAAACCCCGGTGATCTCTCCTACGTCGTTCGCTGGAATCGGATCACGGGGGCCTCCGGATACCATCTCTGGTCTCGTGACGGGGGAGTGGAGGCGATCCGCTCGGTCACGGATAGCTTCGTCGTGGTCACGCTCACCGCCCAGGAGCGGCAGGCGCTTCTCGCGGGCACGTTCCCCGAGCGCAGCTACCGCGTGGCCAGTCGCTTCGGTACCGCAGCCTCGATCTACGGCGACTCATTGCGGGTCGAGCCGGATCGATTCGCCGACCTGCCGCGCGTCCTCACCGTCGCGCCGGCAAACGGCGCGACCGCGGTTCCCGACACCACAGCGCCCCGGGTGATCTTCGACCGCGCGATGGATTTCGAGCATGCCCTCTCCACCGCCCTCCGTCTGCGTAGGCAGTCGGATCAGATTCTGGCCCCGCATGCGCTCGAGCGGGTCTCGCCGTCGGAGGTGGTCCTCCGCCCGAGTGGCGTCCTCGACCGGGGCGCGGCCTACCGGATCGAGGTCGGTCCGGGAATCGCCGATCTCGAGGGACGCCCGCTCGATCAGGAGCCGCGGGTGGCCGGCCTGCAGGATTTCTCCAGCGCCTTCGCGGTCGAGGTCTACGATCCGCTGCGGGTGGTGAGCAGCGATCCGCTGGAGGGCGCCTCCGACCTGGGCCTCCGGCCGGTGCTCCGGATCCGACTCAACCGCGCGGCTCTGCCCCAGAGCGTCGGCTCAGGCATCGCGACCCTGACCGACTCGCTCGGCGGGCTGCTCCCACTCGGCTTCGAGCTGGAGGACGCGAACCTCTCCCTGGCCATCCGCCCGAGTCAGGATCTTCGGTTTCTCTGGCCTTACACCCTGACGGTCAACGGCGGCCTGCGCGACGCCCAGCGGGGCGAGCCCCTCGATCAGGATGCCGCCACCCGGGCCAGCGATCCCTTCGTGCTCCACTTCCGGATCGAATCGCAGCCCGACGGCCCGAGCGTGATCGAGGTCACGCCGCGCGACCTGGCCGGCGCGGCCCCGGTCTTCGAAGCGATCCGGGTGCTCTTCTCCGTTCCGGTCGATGCCGCGACGGTGAACGCCACCAGCTTCAACGTGCGGCGCCTGCCGCTCGGCGCGAACATCCCCGGCACCATCACCGCGAGCAGCGACCGCCGCGAGTTCACCTTCACCCCGAATCAACTCGAGCGCGACGTGCGCTATCAGATCGTGGTCGCGACCTCGGTGACCGACGACGAGGGAGATCGACTCGATCAGGATCGGAGCGCCACCGGCTTCCAGGAGTTCAGCTCGAGTTTTCGCGTGGAGCGGAATCCCCAGGTGGTCTCGGTCGATCCGCCGAACAACCGGATCCGGGTGCCGATCGGGTCGACCGTTCGCGTGCGCTTCTCGCTCCCGATCGTGCCCGAGTCGGTCAATGACACCACGCTGGTCCTGAGCAAGGCCGGCATCGCGATCGCGGCCACCCGGGAGGTCGCGCCCGACAGTCTGAGCGCGGTCGTGACCCCGATCGCCCCGCTCGATCACCTGCGAACCTACGACCTGCGCGCCGCGACCTCGATCGTGAGCCGTCGCGGCAGCCCGCTCGATTCCGATCTGATCGAGATCGGACACCAGGCGTTCGCCAGCCGCTTCACCACCGAGGCCGAGAGCCTGCCTCCCCGGGTGCTCACCGCGCTTCCGGCCGACGGTGACACCCTCGTCGGCCTGCGGCCGGAGATCGAGATCCACTTCACCAAGCCGGTCCGACCGGTCTCGATCAACGCGGACTTCGTGCTTCTGCGGCAGCTTCCCTCGGGCAGCCAGGTCGCGGCCACGCGGGTGGTGAGTGCCGACAGCCTGATGGCGTTCCTCACCCCGACCCAGGATCTCGAGCCCCGCACGCGCTACGAGCTCTACGTCACCAACTGGGTCGTCGATCGCTTCGATGTGCGGCTCGATCAGGATCCGGTCGCCCCGGGACGCCAGGAGTTCTTCTCCCGCTGGACCACCGATCAGGAGCGGACGCCCCCGCGCGTGGTGGCGATCTCACCGCTCGACGGGGAGGATGAGGCCGACCGCTTTGCCCCGATCGAGGTGCTCTTCTCCGAGCCGATGCAGATCGAGTCGCTCCAGGGCGGCGCCTTCCGCCTGCTCCGCGGCGGCGTGGCCGTGGCGGGAGAGGCGAGTCTGCTCGATGAGGGGCGCCGCCTCCGCTTCCGGCAGAATCTGCCGCTGGCCGCCGATCGGACCTATTCCATCGAGGTCGACACCACCGCGCTCGATCTCTCGAGCAACCTTCTCGACCAGGAGCCGGACAGCCTCGGACGCCAGGCGTTCCGGAGCCAGTTCACCACCGCGCCCGACCGTGAGGGACCGCGGGTCATCGCGAGTGTTCCGGTGGCCGATTCGAGTGGGGTGGCGGTGGACACCCGCCCGTTCCTGCGCTTCAACGAACCGCTCGATCCCGCCACGGTCTCGACCGCGGCCTTCGCGCTGATCGATTCCCTCTTCAACCCGGTGGCTTTGAGCGGCCTCGAGTTCGATGGGAGTTCGTCGATCACCCTCACCGCGGCGGAATCGCTCCTGTTCAACGCGCCCTACCGGCTCCGCGCCCTTCCCGCCCTCACCGACAGCCTGGGCAACCCGCTCGACCAGGACTCGACCCTGGCCGGGAACCAGACCTTCGAGATCCGGTTCCGGACCCGCCAGGAGAACATCCCTCCACGCGTGGTGCGCTTCGCCACGACGGAAGATCCGCCGCGACTCGACACCGAATTCAGCTTCCGCCTGAGCGAGCCGTTGCTCGCCTCCTCGATCGTCGATAGCGTGGTCCGGGTGACCGCGGGAGACGCGCTGGTGCCGCTGCGCCTCGCGCTGGTCGAGCCCGACTCGCTGGTCGCGACCCCGGAAGACAGCCTTCGTTTCGATACGGTCTACGAGGTGCGGCTGGCCGGAGTGCGTGACCGACGCGGGAACGTGCTCGACCAGGATCGCGCCACTACCGACCCTGACCCGTTCGTGACCACCGTCCGCACCGCGCCCGACACCGATCCGCCTGCCGTGCGCTGGGTGGTGCCGGCCGACAGCGCGGGACGGGTCGCTCCGACGGTGGAGGTCGAGGTGCGATTCACCGAGCCTCTCGACACCCTGACCGCCAACGCCTCGAACTTGAGACTTTCCCGCCAACCGGGCGACTTCCTGATCGAGGGGGCGGTGCGCTGGAGCGACGACCTCCGCTCGCTGTTCCATCGCCCCACCGCGCCGCTCGAAGAGGGCGCGAGCTACGAGGTGCGGGCCACCAGCCTGATCACCGACCTGGCCGGCAATGGGGTTGACCAGGATGGCGGGACGCCGAAGAACGATGAGTTCGCCTCGACCTTCACCGTCGGCTATCACCCGGTGGTGGTCTTGCCGGCCGGACTCTGCGATCCGCCCGACTCGAGCCGCGTGACCATCGACGCCAGCGGCTCGAGCGATCCCGATCCGGAAGGCGCGCTCACCCGCGTGATCTGGCACTGGGGGGACGGCGAGAGCGACACCCTCTCCGCGCCGTCGGGCCTGATCGCGACCCACATCTACGCCTGCCTCGACCGTGCGGCGGATGACGGTCTGGACAACGACGGAGACGGCGACACCGACGAGACCGGCCCGGACGGGTGCGACGAGTCGTACCACATCCTCCTCGAACTGGAGGATGTCGACGGCCTGCGTGCCATCGACTCGACCGGGGTGGCGTTCCGCGCCTGGACGCCGCGCTCGGTCTTCCCCCCGGCCGACTCCACCGGCGTCGATTCCTCGCTTGCCGCGATCCGGGTCGAGTTCCCCGAGGCGATCGATCTCGCCACGGCGGTCGACTCCACGGTCACCCTCTCGGTCGAAGGGGGGGATCCGCTGAGCGGCACTCTCAGCTTCGAGGCCGATGACACCATCCTGGTCTGGACCCCGGATCTGCCGCTCCGGGCCGGCACGGCCTATCTGCTCCGCATCGAGACCCTGGTCGCGGCGGTCGGGGGGCGTCGGCTCGACAGCGACCTCTGCGCGCCGGGGCGCCAGCCCTTGCTCTCGCGCTTCCAGACCGCTCCACCGCCGTCCAGACCTCAAGATAGGGGTCGAGCCGGCCGATAGCCCTCCTGGTATCCGGAAACCGGACGCGGGCAATCCTTGCCTCCCGCGCGGCCCGGAGCCACGGGAGGGACCCTTGCGAATCGTCGGCATCCTGGTCGTGCTCGGCTCCGTCCTGGGAGGGTTCATCCTCTCGGGTGGAAACGTGCCCGTCCTCATCCAGCCCTATGAGTGTCTGGTCATCTTCGGCGCTTGTGCCGGCACCCTGCTGATCGGGTTGCTCCCGCACCAGCTCAAGGAGCTGCAGAAGAAGTCGCTGGGGGCGTTCGGCAAGAGCAAGTACTCACTCGCCGCGTCCAACGAGATGCTCCAGCTCCTCTTTCATCTCGCCATCGTGGTGAAGAAGGAAGGGGTCATCGCGCTCGAGAGTCACATTCGCGAACCGGAGCAGAGCGCGATCTTCTCCAAGTATCCCACCGTGCTGCACAATCATCACGCGCTCCACTTCATCACCGACGCTCTCCGCCTCCAGGTCGACGGTGCGGTCGCCCCGGAGGAACTCGCGGTCATGCTCGAGCGGACGCTCGACACCCACCACGAGGAAGGGGCGGTGGTCCCCGGATCATTGCAGCGCGCGGGCGACGCCATGCCCGGCCTGGGAATCGTGGCCGCGGTGCTCGGAATCATCATCACCATGAGCCATCTCGACGGGCCGCCGGAGGAGATCGGTCACCACGTGGCGGTGGCGCTGGTCGGCACGTTCGTCGGAATTCTGGTGTCGTACGGCTTCGTGCAGCCGATCGTGGCCGCGATGGAGCAGGAGAACCGCGACGAGGGGAACTACTTCGAGGCGATCCGGATCGGCCTCTGCGCCTTTGCCGAAGGGAAGGCGCCGGTGGTGGTGGTGGAGATGGCGCGCTCCGCCCTCTACTCGTACAACCAGCCGACCCGCGAGGCGGTGGAAGAGGCCTGCAAGGCGCTCCGCGCGGCTTAACCGGCGCGCGCGCGGCGAAACGGACCCAGGAGAACGTTGGCGATGGCGAAGAAGGGGCATGGCGGACATCACGGCGGTGCGTGGAAGGTGGCCTACGCGGACTTCGTGACCGCGATGATGGCGTTCTTCATGGTGCTCTGGCTGCTCTCGACCAGCGAGAGCACCAAGGCCGCGGTCGCCAGCTACTTCCGTCATCCCGCCCTCTTCAAGAATGGCGGCACCGGCTTCCTCGATCAGGAAGGGATGATGGAGATGGAGCAGAAGCTGATCGAGATCCAGACCCGGAAGTCGGGGGAGGGGGAGACTTCGCTCGACGTCGAGACCCTCGAGGTGGAGAAGAACGTCCTCTCGCAGTCGGCTCAGCAGCTCGAGCAGATGATCAAGAGCTCACCCGAGCTGGCGGGATTCGAAGGGCAGATCAACATCAGCTTCACCGACGACGGGCTCAGGATCCAGATCGAGGACTCGAAGATCCAGTCGCTCTTCGACGTCGGATCGACCGAGCCGAACGACCAGTCACGCAAGTTGATGTCGGCGATCGGCGCGACCCTCGCCGCACTTCCGAACCCGATCGTGGTCGAGGGACACACCGACAGTCGCCCGTATCAGGGGCGCTCCGACGGCTACAGCAACTGGGAACTCTCGGGCCAGCGGGCCAATGCCGCGCGACGGATCCTCGAGGCGTCCGGGGTCGATCCGACGCGGATCCAGCGGGTGGTCGGGATGGCCGACCGGGAACTCCTGATGACCGACCAGCCGATGAGCGATCGCAATCGCCGGATCTCGATCCTGGTCCGTTACCAGGCCGCGGCCAATCTGGAACGCGCCGCTCACGCCGCCGGGACACCGGAGGCGGATGAAGCGCAGGTCCCGCATCCCGAGCAGATGGGGGCGCCGATCGAGTCCGGTCACGCGGCCGAGCCGGCTGCGCCCGATCCGCACGGCGCCGCTGGCCACGGGGCGCCGTCCGAGCCCGAACCTCACGCCGCGCCCGCGCACGAAACCGCACCAGCCCACGGCGGCCATTGACCGTCCGCCCAGCAAGCGTCCGCCCCCTCGATCGTCCGGCCCTTCGATCGTCCAGGCAGAGACTAGCGGCCGGGGAAGGGGACCACCGGGCTGGGATCCTGCTCGGCCCGCGGGGGAAAGAGCACCGCCTGCCCGGCGGGGAGCGCGCTCTCCGCTTCAAGGGGATCCAGCCAGAGCGGCTCCGCCTCGTCCATCAGGATCCGCACCATGAAGCGGGGCGTGTTCGACGGGCAGGGGAGTTCCAGCGAGCCGGGGCGCGTGCCGCCGGTGACCATCGCGGGGGTTGCCTTGTAGCCGGCCGCGCGCAGGAATGAGTAGAGGAGCAGGCACTTGTCCCGCGGGCAAGCGGCACCGGCGCGAAAGACCTCGCCCGCTTCCAGCGGGCGCAACCCCAGGAACTCGAACGAGAGGTCGAGGGTCTCGATCTCCTTCTGCACGTAGCGGGCGATCTTCTCCGCCCGCTCGCGCGGCGGGTCGTTCTTGCCGCTGAGCTTCGAAAGCTGGAGACCCATGCTGGCGTCCCGTTCGGCGGCCAGCCCTTCCCAGCGCCGCCCGTAGTAGTCGCTGAGGTACTTCCAGTCGGCCACGGTGGACCAGAGGACGAACGGGAAGGTGCTGTCGCCCGGCGCGGAGGTCGCGGGATAGCGCGAGAAGATCTCGTCCACCCAGCCCCCCGGGCGAGCCGGCAGATTTCCGCCGACCCAGGTCCACTGCTTGAACTCGCCTAGCGCCTTGCGCTGCCGGAGGAGTTCCTTGCCCACCGCCTCGAAACGGACCTCGAGGGCGTCGGGCACCTTGAGTGAGAGCTGTTGCTCGACCACCGGCTCGGGTGCGCCGAAGTCGATGCGTCCCCAGCGGACGTTCATCTCGCCGCCGATCACGTTGTTGACGTGCCGATAGCGGATCTCGATCAGATCCCCCGGCTCCACCTCGGGGAAGGTGACCGCGATGCCGCGCAGTGCCAGATAGGGACGAAAGTCGCGCACCCTCGGGTCGCCGGTGTCCTCGAGCGCCCCGGGCTGCAGATCGATGGGCGTGTCCGGATCCTTCCAGATCCGCAGTCGCTCCGGGCGCACTCCCTGGGTGGCGCTCCAGTAGGGAATCCGCCAGGGGGCGAAGGTGCGGCGGGCCCATTCTGGATCGAAGACCCGCGCCACCCGGTGCTCGATCACCACGGCGTTTCCCATTCCATCGACCTCGATCTCCCGATCGATCCCCATCCAGACCGCCGGGGCGCCGGGGAACTGCTCCGGCGTGACCTCGTTGAGGGCCATGGCGCGCACCTCGACATCCTCGAACGCCCGAGCCGGGGCGGCGAGCGTCAACCCCAGCGCGACGAGGCTCGAAAGGATTGCGCCGGTGCGCGTGCACGGGTCCTGCATCGATCCGGTCTCCTTCTCTCTGTGTCGCTTCATTCCACGGCGAGCGTCGCGTCGACGACCCGCACTTCTACCCGCCCCATCCACGGTAGGATCCCCTCGGCGAGCGCATTGACCGATCCCGCGGTCAGAGTACTCGACCCGAGGCCCAGGTAGCGTCCGTCAACCGGGGCGCGATCAAAGGTCGGATCGAGGCCGACCCAGGCGCCGCCATCCCAGATCTCGGTCCAGAGGTGGTACCCCATTTCTCCCCCCAGCGCCACCAGACCCGCCTTCACCCGGCTCGGAATCCCGGAGGCGCGGGTGAGCGCGGCGAGCAGCACGGCGTGCTCGGTGCAGTCCCCCTCGGCCGCGTCGAGGGTCGCCCGCGCGGAGGCAAATCCGACGGCGAAATCCTTGGTCCGGACGTGCCGGGCGACGAACCGTGACAGCCTCCGTGCGCGGAGCCAATCCGGTCCGGCCCCCGCTTCCCGCTGCGCCACGCGAACGATCTCCGGATCATCCGACTGGATCAGCGGCGAGGAGCGGAGGGCGCTGGAGTCGGGCAGGGGCGAGAGCGGCTCCTCGCCGGGAGAGGCTAGTCGCGACTCGATGTAGAGCACCGACGCGTCACCCCCGGCACGTCGGGCTGGTGCCACCACGTTCAGCGTGTTCAGGGGATTGCCGTCGAGGCGCGAAACCGCGTAGCGGACCGTCTCATAGGTTCCGCGCAGGGCCAGGGCCGGGTGCAATGGCACCTTCATCTGAAGCAGGATGTCGGCCGTCGGGCCGGATTCGAGCGCCTCCTCACGGCTGCAGCGGTCGGCGACGAGTGGCAGCAGATCCTCGACCCGGCGCAAGACGGCGCCACCCTGGTCGCGCCACTCGGTGCTCCCCGATTCCGGGGCATCGGGGGAGGCCACGTGGAATCGGGACGCGACCCGAGGCTGTTCTCCAGCCGTCTGCAGGGTGTCCTGGCCCAGGTAGTTGATCTCCACTTCGACCACCCGTTCCAGGTCCGCCCAGAAGGTGTGGAAACGCGCGCGCGCGTCCGGCGCGGTGCGGGCTATGTCGTACTGCTGGTCGACCGCGAACGGATCGAGCAGCCCCGGTGGGGTCGGAAGCGACGCGCGCGAGGTCCGCCCAGCCTCACGTCGCTCCAGGCGCAACGAGTCGGCGGCGAAGGCGACCTCGAGCATCAAGGTCTCGGCCGGTGCGGTCGAAGTCCAGGTCGCGAGTCGCACTCCCGTCGTCGTGCGCCGGAGACGGCTGCGATTCCAGAGGCGGATCTCCGCCCCCTGGCGAAGGACGCGAAAGAGCGACTCCTGCTCGAAGTCTCCTGAGTTCTCGGACTCGCGCACCCACCCGGCGCGGATGCCGTCGAGACGCAGCGCGTACCATCGCTCCCCGGCCGGGGGCGGTTCGGCGGCGGCCCCGGACAGGGGGGAGCAGACGGCCGAAAGAAACCCGGCGAGATAGCAAATTGAGGCGAATTTCAAGGTGGACACGTGCCGATTCTAGAGGTCGGCGTGGGCCGGCTGCACTTGTACTTTCTTCTCTTGACACCTTTCGGAGCGGCCCATTAAATCGCGACCTTGTCACGGCAGGAGGCGCCCTGGGCGTCGTTCGCTTCCGCAGGGGAGGCGCGGACTTCGCGGTCCGAGAAGACGCGAAGGCTCGGTCGAGGTTCGTTGTCGACGGGAGGAAGGGATCCGGTCCCACCATCCGTCTCAAGCGGTTTCATGAGGAGGGCCAGATGTTGGAGGAACTTCTTCTCCGTGGCTTCGCGGGCAGTGAGGCACTGCTCCCGGAGTTCCCCGTCGTAGCGGGGCGTGACGAATTCGAAGAGGACGAAGAGGACGAAGACCTCGATGATCTCGACGATGACGATGACGACTGGGACGACGAAGAAGACGAGGATGACGACGACTGGGACGACGATGAGGAAGAGGACGAGGACTGGGAGGACGACGAGGAGGAGGACGACTGGGAGGAGGAGGACGACGACGCCTAGGCTCGGTTCTCCTGGGTGCGGCCTTCCGGGACGCGGCCTTCCAAGGTTGGGCTCTCCAGGGCGCTCGAGCACTTCGAGATCCCGGCTTCTCGAGGTGCGAGTTTCCTCCGACAGATCCGCCGTCTGAACGCGTTTTCCCGTTGAACCGACTGACCGGTTGAACTTACTGCCCCGATGAGGAAGAATCTTCGGGGCAGTTGCGTTTCCAGGGTGCGTCCGACAGGACGGAAGTCTTCGCCGTGACCGGCAGGTGCGCCCGCACCCGCGTGGATCGAAGGAGCGACTGGTTGAAACTGGATTGGCACGGTCGGTCGGAAGTGGGCCACGTCCGCGAGCGTAATGAAGATGCCTATGCGGCCGGCCAGCCGGATGCCGATCCGCGGGTCTTCGCCGTGGCGGATGGAATGGGCGGACATCCCGGGGGAGACCAGGCTTCGCGCCTTGCCGTCGACGTGGTACTGCAGGCCCCGCCAATCCAGCGGCGCGAATCGATCCGGGAATACCTCGCGCGGCTGCACCACGATGCCGCCATCTCGCTGCAGGAATTCAGCCGCGCTCATGTCGAGTTCAAGGACATGGGGACCACCTTCACCCTCGCCGCCTTCAGTCGCGGTCTCTGTTACCTCTGCCACGTCGGGGACACGCGGCTCTACTGGATCCGCAGTGGGGAGCGACTTCGGGTCACCCGCGATCACACCTTGGCCCAGGAGATGGTCGAGAGCGGACGCCTCCTGCCCGAAGAGGCGGAGGATCACCCGATGTCGAACGTCCTCACCCGCTGTCTGGGAGTCTGTCCCGACCAGCGGGCGGACCTGCCGGAGCGCGGACTGGTAGTGGAAGCGGGAGATCGTTTCATCCTGGCCAGCGACGGCCTGGTGAAGGCGGTCGCCACCGCCGATCTGGCCGCCCTGATCGCCGACCGATCGGCGCAGCAAGCGGCCGATGCGCTGGTCCAGGCTGCTCTCGCCGGTGGAGCGCCCGACAACGTCACCGTCATCGTGGTGGAGATCGTCGATCCGGATGCGGGGACGAGAGCGTCCGAGGGGATTTCCTTCGCCGACGTGCGCGAGTATCCCTGGGCTGCGCACTAGCAGGCTGCCGGCGCTTCAGGTCACGGGAGCTTGAGGCCACGGGAGCTTGAGGCCAGTAGCCGCGCCCGACCGTTCCTCGGTCCAGTGGCCCCAACCCTCCATCAACCCGGGTCTCAGTAGCCCCACTGGCGCAGCACTTCGAACACCGTGATTCCGTAGGCCGTCGCGACGTTGAGCGAGTTCTTTCGCCCGTGGAGCGGAATCTGCACCACACGGTCCGCCGCTCGCACCACCTCGGGAGAGACGCCGATCGTCTCGTGGCCGAAGACCAGCGCCAGGGTCGAGGGTGCCTGGAGTGTCCGGAGCGAAACGGCGGAATCGGCCACCTCCAGCGCCCAGATCTCGACTCCAGCCGCGCGGAGATCGGCCAGCGCGTCGCTGGTGCGGATCCAGTGCCGCCATTCCACGTTCCACGAGGTGCCGAGCGCGGTTCGCTCCAGGCGGGGATTCGGAGGGTAGGGGGTGATTCCGCAGAGTTCCAGACGGGCGACGCGGGCGGCTTCGGAGGTCCGGAAGATCGAGCCGACGTTGAACGCGCTGCGGATGTTGTCCAGCACTCCGTAAAGCGGGAGCGGATGCTCCAGTCGGGGGCCGGCATCGATCGAGCGATCCCGGCCCCCGAACTGGTCGGTCCAGCTCCGGTCGGTCCAGCTCTGGTCGGCCGCGCCCGGGGGCGCGACCGACGGATCTCCGGATGCGCCCGAAATCGCGATCTCGGGCCTGCGGTGTCGCTCCCGATCGGGCGGCCGCAGGCTCAGAGCGCCTTCTTGAGCGCGGCCACGACGGTGTCGATCTGCGCCTCGGTAATCTCCGGGTAGATCGGGAGCGAGAGCACCTCGCGCCCGGCCCGCTCGGTCTCCGGCAGCGAGCCTTCGGGGATGCCGAGATAGCGATAGGCCGGTTGCAGGTGGAGGGGCACCGGGTAGTGAATGCCGGCATCGATCCCCTGCTCACGCAGCCCCGCCAGGACCCGGTCGCGCTCCGCCACCCGGATCACATACAGGTGATAGACCGGTTCGGCCCACGAGGCGGGCTTCTGAATGCTGACCCCGGCGACGGAACGCAGCCGTTCGTCGTAGAGGCGAGCGGCGCGCCGCCGCTCTTCATTCCAGCTCTCGAGGTGACGCAGCTTGACGTCGAGGATTGCCGCCTGCAGTCCGTCGAGGCGATAGTTGTAGCCCTCCTCGTCGTGGAGGTACTTCTCCGCCCGGCCGTGGTTCGCCAGCCGGTTCATCCGATCGGCCTGTTCGGCCGACTCGCAGGTGACCGCGCCGGCGTCGCCGTAGGCGCCCAGGTTCTTGCCCGGATAGAAGCTGAAGGTCGCGATCGGGGCCAGGGCCCCGCAGCTCCGGCCATGGTACTTCGCTCCGTGCGCCTGGGCCGCGTCCTCGACCACCGTGATCCCGTGGGCGCGCGCGATCTCGAGGATCGGTCCCATGTCGGCCGGGTGTCCGTAGATGTGAACGGGCAGAATCACCTTGGTCTTCGGGGTGATCGCCGCCACCAGTTGCGCCGGGTCCATGGTGTAGGTCTCAGGATCGATGTCGACGAAGCGGACGCGCGCTCCCATCGGCTTCACCACCTCCGCGGTTGCGATGAAGGTGTGCGATACGGTGATCACCTCGTCTCCCGGTCCCACTCCCGCGGCCAGGAGCGCGAGGTGGAGGGCCGAGGTTCCGGAGGAGCAACCGACAGCGTGCTTCGCGCCGCAGAATCGGGCGAAGTTCTGCTCGAACCGCTTCACCGTCGGTCCGCCGATGAACGCGGTGGCGTGGATCACCTCGGAAATCGCGGCGTCGATCTCGCTTCCGATCTTCGCGTACTGAGCCTTCAGGTCGACCAACGGGATCTGCATCGAAACACTCCTTGGCGGCGCGCGCCCGGACGGTTCCTCCATCCGGTGCGGGCTGGTTTTCGGCCTTCGTTCCGGTCGGGTTCCCTCGACCGGAACGAATCACTCCTGGGTCAGGGGGGCGCCGAGGCGGCAACGTCGCGCTTCGAAGCGGAGCTGCACCTCCTGGCCCGTTTCCATCGATTCGTAGATCGCGTGGATCACCTCGAGCGAGCGGCGTCCCTGGATGCCGTCGATCAGGGCGCGGCGCTGATCGTGCAGCGCCTCCACCACGTTGAGGTAGAACTGGTGATGCGCAAAGGTCGCGCCGGCCGGGTTGCGCGCGTGGTCGCGACGGATCTCTTCGTCCTCCGGCGTCTCCTCGCGGAAACGCCAGGTCTTGAGCTCGTTGGCGGCGAAGCCGCCGATCTCGATCGTGCCCCCTTCGCCGTAGAGGTTCAGGCTTCCTTCGAGGTCCTTGGGTTGCACGCTGGTCGAGGCTTCCACGATGCCGAGTCCGCCGCTGCGGAACTTGAGCAGCACGGCGCCCAGGTCCTCGACCTCGATCTGGTGCATGACGGTTCGACCCTGGGCGTAGACCGATTCGACGTCGCCCATCATCCAGATCAGGAGATCGATGTGGTGGCTCGCCTGATTGGTCAGCACGCCGCCGTCCATCTCCCAGGTCCCGCGCCACGGTTCCTCGTCGTAGTAGGCCTGGGAGCGGTTCCAGAGCACGCGGACGTCGCCGAGGAAGATACGTCCCATGCGTCCCGATTCGATCGCTTCGCGCGCCTTGCGCACCGGGGCGTTGTAGCGGTTCTGCTTGACCACGAAGAGCTTCACCCCGGCGCGGTCGCAGGCCTCGATCAGGCGGTCCGCCTCGTCGAGGCGCAGGGCCATCGGCTTCTCCACCACCACATGCTTGCCCGCTCGGGCCAGTTGCATTCCCTGCCGGGCGTGCAGCCCGCTCGGCGTGCAGACGACTCCGAGGCGGATCTCGGGATCGGAGCAGACCGCCTCCAGATCGGGAAGGACGCGAGCCCCTTCCACCTCGGCGGCGATCGCGGCGGCCCGCTTCGGATCGGCATCCACCACCGCGCTCAGCTTCAGATTCGGGATGGCACGCAACACCTGGACATGTTTCCGCGCGATCTTTCCGCATCCGATGAGGGCGACCGGGATGACCTCTCGTTCCATCTCAAACCTCCGTTCCATCTGACCGGGGCATTCCGGCGATTCTAGTCGCCCGCTCTCGGCCCGGACAAGGCGTCCTTCCCCAGGCGATCGAAGAGGCCGGCCAGCGCCCCCGTCAACTCGACCCGCGAGTAGGCCGCGACCTCGCCGGGGCGCGGTTGACCGAAGGCCGGCTGCCCGGATCGATACGCCGCCAGTGCCTCGGCCAGGGCGGCGCGGATCGCCTGGGCGTCGCGGGGCAGGACCACTCTTCCGGCGCCGGTGCGCCGGAGCAACTCCGCCGCTTCCCCCTCCGGGGCCAGGGCCAGGATCGGTCGTCCGGAGCCGAGGTACTCGAACAGCTTTCCGGTGAGCATCCCTCGGCTCTGCGGGTCGTCGACGATCAGCAGGAGCAGCAGGTGGCTGTCGAGTAGCGCCTGCACGCTCTCTCCGTGCGGGCGGTAGCCGTCGAGGCGGACGATCCGGTCGAGGGGCGGAGCCGAGAGGGCATCGATCATCCCTTGATCCAGCCGCCCGACGAAGCGCAACTCCATCTCTTGGGCAAGCTGCGGCTCCTCACGCAGCCACCGGGTGAGCACCTCGAGCAGGGTATGGGGGATGCGCGAGCCGTGGAGCGAGCCGGTGTGCACCAGGGTCCACTTGCGGGCCGGTCGCGGCTGGAGCGAGGCGAAGTCGGCCGGATCGAACCCGTTGGCGATCCGATGGAACTTGGTGGGATCCAGATCCCGATACCGTTCGAGCAGGTTGTCGCGGATGGCGTGATTCACCGTGACCACCGCGGCCGCGGCGCGGAGGCATGAGTGCTCGAGTCGCTCGTCCACCCGCCGCGCCCAACCGGGGCGCTCCGGATAGTACGGCGCGCGGGTCCATGGGTCGCGGTAGTCGACCACGAGCGGGAGGCCGCTCGTCTCGGCCAGGCGTCGACCGATCCAGTGCGTGGTGAAGGGTGGTCCGGAGGCGAAGATCACCCGAGGTTGGTGGCGCTGGATCAGGTCGCGGCCCGTGGCCGTGGCCCCAGGCAGCCAGCCAACCCTTCCGTCCGGGATGAAGAGCGCGCCGCGCAGGAGGCGCGCCGCTCGCTCTCGCCACCCGACCCGATGTTGCGAGACGGTGTCGATGTCCAGCGTGGTGCTCCTCCCGCGCTTTCCGGTCAAGCGACGGTAGAGCGCGTAGAACTCGAAGATCGGGGCGCGCGCGATCACCGCCTGCTCCGGAATCTCGGCCGCGAGCGAGGGGTCGAGGACCGGGAACTCCGCGTCCTCGGGAACGGTGAGGATCAACGGCCGGTAGCCGAAGGTGGGGAGGTAGCGGCTGAACTTCAGCACCCGTTGCACCCCCGGCCCGCCGGAGGGGGGATAGTAGTAACTGACCAGCAGCGCGGAGCGGGCACCCGGTTTGACAGTGTCGGACGGCGTTTCTATACTGCCGCGGCCTTGGTCCGGTGGGTTCTGCAAGGTCTACGCCTCCCGTTCGAGCAGGATGAGCAGCCAGTACGGTCGTCGTCGGCTGAGCAGGCGATTGACCGCGTCGGTTGCGAAGGAGAGGAGATTGTGACGGAACGGGGGGAAGGTCCGGTTGCCGCAGCGCGGGCAGCAGTTTCCCTTGAGTCCCGACATCTCGCTGAAGCGGCGGGCCACGCGGTGGCGCACCCAGAGGAGCCAGCCGGGATAGTCGCGCACCTTTGGACCGCCGACCCACCGGTCAGAGACCCGAAAACCCGGGAAGAGGGCCAACAGGTTCGGCACTTCGAAACGGTGCAGATGCCCCGAACGATTGAACCGGGCGTCGCACGCAGGGCAGAGGAGCAGATTGCGCGCCAGGTTTTCGCGATGGGGGACCCCGACCAGGAGCCAGCGGGAGGTGACCCGCGCGAGTTCCTCTGTTCCGCGGTGGAGGATCGGCTCCGGAAGGTGCTCCAGCACCTCGAGGCAGAGCACTCCGTCGACACTCCGATCGGCAAACGGAAGTGTGTCGATGCTGGCGCAGACCGGACGCGGAGGCCCGGAGGCGAGAGCGGGTCGGCTGGCGTCGAGACTGAAGACGGTCCGACCACTCCGTTCCAGCGCCCGTCCCGCGATGCCGGGGCCGCAGCCGACGTCCAACCACTGTTCGGCCGCCTGGTCTGGTTGGGCAGACCGGCCGGTCTTAGAAGACAGGCGCGTCTCGGAAGACAGGCCCGTCTCGGAAGACAGATCAGTCTCGGAACACCGGCCCGTGTGGGACGCCAAGCGCCGACCCGAGGCTGGACCGAGCAGCGAGAGAATCGCTCGGTTGCGCGCCTCGAGGTCGGGGTTGTCGGCATACTCGGCGAATCCGTCCGCGGACTCGAAGCGTTCGAGCCCGGTCGGCTGCCACGATTCTGGCTCGGTTCCCACGGTTGCGGAGCCTAGCAAGCAGGGATGAAAGGGTCAACGCGGCCTGGGAAGGCCATGTTCGACAGGGAGGTTCCGCGATGACGCGTCCCGATCGGTCCGGCCTGATCTCGATCCTGATCCTGATCCTGGCTCCACTCCTCTTCTATTCCGCCATGGTGATCCAGGGGTGGGAGCCGAGATCGGCCGATACGCAGTCGGTGCGTCCCTTCGGTGCCTGGGGAACGGAGCTCGAGACCAAGCTGGGTGAGATCCCGAGCTGGTACCCCTACGTGATGTCGGGGATGCCGTCCTACGGCAGTTTCATCTACACCCCCCGCAGTCCGCTCAACCCGCTCACTGCGCTGACCGCGCCCTTCGCGCAGAATCGCGGAGCGCGCTACCTGATCTTCTTCGCCCTCGCCGGGATCGGGGGAGGGCTCTTCCTGCGCCGTCTCGGCGCCTCGTGGGTGGCGGCCACCGCCGGGGGCCTCTTCTACTCGATGACTCCCTATCTTCCCGGGGTGGTCGATGCCGGACATGCGACCAAGCTCGAGGCTCTGGCCATGATCCCGCTCTTCTTTCTCGGGATCGAGCTCCTGATCGAGCGGCCGAACGCGTTGCGCTCCGCGTTTCTCGCGCTGGTCGGGGCGATGCTCGCCTGGGCACACCATCCGCAGATCGCCTTCTACGGCGCCTTTCTCGGCGCCCTCTACGCCCTGGGTCGCCTCCTGCTCGAACGTCGGACCGAGCTGACCGGCGCCGCCTGGTTGCGGCTGGCCGCCTTCACCTCCCTGGCCGTGGTCGTCGCCGGCCTGCTGGTGACCGAGCCGTATCTCGGAGTTCGCGAGTATGCCTCGCACTCCATTCGCGGCGGCACCTCGGAGGCGAGCGGGGGAGGAGCCGGGGTCGGCTGGGACTACGCCACCAACTGGTCGTTCCACCCGCTCGAGATGGTCTCGTTCCTCTTTCCCGGCTGGTTCGGCCTGGCGGGGCAGACCTACTGGGGATTGATGCCGTTCACCCAGTCGACGCACTACTTCGGGTTGGTTGGGCTCGCGCTCGCCCTGATCGGATGGGCCGCGGCGCCGCGTTCGCGCCGACTGATCTTCGGCGCCCTCTTCCTGATCGTGCTCCTGATCGGATTCGGGCGTCACCTGCCGATTCTGTTTGGGCCGATGTATGCCGCGGTCCCGCTCTTCAACAAGTTCCGCGTTCCCTCGATGATCTACTCGATGCTCCCGCTCTGCCTCGCACCGCTCGTAGCGCTCGGGATCGACAGCGCGGTGCGCGGCCTGGGCGCGACCGAGACGCGGAAGGGGGGGCGGTCGACCTCCGGTTCGGCCGCGGCATGGCTCCCGCGCGTGACCGTGGGACTGGCAGCTCTCTCGCTCCTCTGGCTGGGGATCGCGGCCGGCCTCTCCGGCAGCCTGACCCAGGGGAACACCATGATCCGCGCCGAGGAGGCCGATCGCTATCCCGCCGCGGTGCTCGGCGAGTTGCGCAGCGAGCGGTTCGGGATCCTGCGGACGAGTGTCTTCTCCGGTCTGCTCCTGCTCACGCTGCTGGCCGGCGCACTCGAGCTCGGGCGGCGTCGCGTCCTGTCCGGCGCGCGACTCGGCCTGGTGCTGGCCCTGCTCTGCACCGCCGATCTGCTCTGGGCGGGGCGCAACTTCTACCATCCCGAGCCGAAGACACCCGCCACCCAGTCCTTTCCCGCCCAGGGCGCGGCCGATTATCTCTCGTCGAAGCCAGGTCCGTTTCGCGTTCTTCCCCTCGGTTCGCTCTTCGGCTCGAACGGGTTCGGGATGTACGGGGTCGAGTCGATCGGCGGGTACCAGCCGGCGAAGCTCCGGATCTATCAGGATCTGATCGAGTCGAACCTGCTCAACCAGCCGCCGGTCCTCCGGATGCTCGGGGTGCGCTACGCCGTGAGTCCGCAGCAGCTGCGTCAGGCAATCCCCGCCGAGTACTCCGGCGACGGCTTCGTCTACGACATCGGGGAGCCGCTGCCCTGGGTCTGGTCGGTCGATCGGATCGAGCGGGTGACCGGCGGCTGGCAGACCATGTCCCGGCGTTTCCTCGAACCTGGTTTCGAGCCCGAGGTCGTCGCGCTCCTCTACGCCGATGGTCCCGCGCCGAGCGCGACCAGTTTCGCCGCGGCGCGGATCAGCGGGCTCACCCGCGGGCCGGAAGAACTCGCGTTCCACGTCGAGTCCGAGGGGACTGCCTTCGTGGTGATGAGCGAGATCTTCTATGCCCCCGGTTGGCGCGCCGTGGTGGACGAGCGCCCTTCTCCGATCTATCGGGTGAATCACGTTCTTCGGGGCATCGAAGTGCCGGCGGGCACTCATCGCGTGGTGTTGCACAGCGTATCGCGCGGTCGCGCGCTGGGGGAGACCCTCAGTCGAATCGGAGGCGGGATCCTGCTCGTGCTGCTCGGAATCGGGGTGGTGCCGATCTTCCGGCGATCCCGCGACCGGAACTAGCGGCCGTCCCCCCGCTGCTCCGCCGCGCCGCGTTCCGCGTGCAGGTCGCGGTAGAGATCGACCAGGGTGCGGGCCGTGAGGTCCCATCGATACCGTTCGAGCACGGCGGATCGTCCCTTTGCGCCCAGCTCCGCGCGTAGCTGGGGGTCGCGGAGTTCGCGGAGCCGCGAGGCCAGGGCGACGGGATCGCCCGAGGCGTAGATCCGTCCCGCCCCCGTGGACTCGACGATACGGGCCAGCGGGAGGCAGTCGGTCGAGACCACCGCGCGCTCGAGCAGCATGTAGTGGAACAGCTTGTGCGGGATGGTGGTGTCGGTGTGTTCGCTCTTCAGGTGGGGAATCAGGGCTACCGAGGCCCCGGCCACGAACGAGGGGAAGAGACGGAACGGCTGCCACCCGGCGAACTCGACCCGGTCGCCCAATCCATGTCGATGAACTTCTCGTTCCAGTGCTCCTCGGGTGGCACCGTCCCCCACGAGCAGCAAACGGAGTTCCGCCCAGTCGCGCAGCTGCCCGAGCGCTCGGACCGCCGTCTCGAGTCCTCGGTGGCGGTCGAATCCGCCCAGGTAGGCCACGGTGAAGCCGGCGCGTCCGCGCCCTTCGATCTCCGCGTCGCGTGGGAACCCCTCGAACTCGTCGACCTGCACCGTATTGGAGACCACGGCGATCCGGTCGCGCGGAATGCCGTAGGCGGGGAGCCGTTCGGCCGATTCGTCGACCACCACGATGACCCGCGCCGCGCGCGGCAGGTGTTTCCGCTCGTAGGCCCGCCAGCGCTCGGGGGAGATGAGCAGGTTGCCGGGAAAGCGCCGGGCGTAGTCGTAGTTCGCGATTGCCGCGGGCCAGTTCTCGTGCAGGTCGGAAACCACCGGCAGCCCGCGTCGCTCGGCTTCCTGCAGGCCCACCGCGAGCAACGGCAGATCATGGACGTGGAGCGCCTCGACCCGGGTCTCGGAGAGGAACGCACGCAGCACCCGAGCGAAGAACTGGAAGTAGGCCGGCAGGACGAGGGCCAGGGCCGACGCCTTGCGATAGAAGAAGGGATCGATCAGTCGTCGGTGGACCTCGATGCCGTGCCAGATCTCCCGGGCCGGCGTCTCCGCCTCGAAGCGGAGGCAGAGCAGATGCACTTCGTGTCCGGCCGCGACCAGGGATCGGGCCTCGTTCGCCACCCGTGGGTCGGGCGGGAACGGCTTGTCGAGCAACATGCCGATGCGCATCTTGGTTCCTATGCCGGCCGGGCGAAGGAGGCCCGCAGCCGTTTGAAGGTGTCTCCGACCGGTTCCGGCAACGCCGGCTCCTCCCATCCGGGGTCGTGCCCGCCAGCATCCACAGCGGGTGTGGCCACGGCCAGCGGCACCAGGTGGGCGTGCAGGTGTCCCACCACCCCGGCCCCGGCGATCCGCTCCAGGTTGATTCCCATCGCGACCTCGGTGGCTCCCAGCTCGTCGCGCAAGGCCCGCTCCGCGCGACGCAGCAGCAGCGCCATCTCCGATCGCTCCCCGAGCGTCAGCGCCGCATGCCGGGCGATGTGTCGGTAGGGCACCACCATCAAGTGCCCTGCGGTGTAGGGGTAGAGATTCATGATGACGTAGCAGCCGGTGCCGCGGTGGAGGATGAGGGACGACTTCGACCGGTCAGCCGGCTTCCGGCAGAAGATGCAGCCGGACTGATCCTTGTTCGAAAGGATGTAGCGGAGACGCCACGGGGTCGTCAGTTCACGCACGCAATCCACCTCCCTGCTTCGGCAGCGCGGACTGTAGTCGAGTTGGCGGCGACACGCAAAACGATCGATGCGCGAGGTTCCGTTGCATCTCGCGCACTTCCGGCTAGACAGCCGTTGTCTGCATCCGTAGCTTTCTCGCGAACGGCACGAAGGCGCGTGTCGAATAGTCTCCACAGGCGATGGATCGGCGGCGAGGTTGCTTCGTGAGCCGCGCGGAGGTCGCAGACATGGATGTTCCCCGGCGCGTAGCGCCCGGTGATCGCAACGGGCGTGGACATCGCAGCCTGAAGCCAGGTGGGCGCGAGTCGTCCCTGGCCGCCGATCGTGAGCTTTCGCTCCTCCTGCTCAACAGCCTCGATTTCGGACTCGTGGCCCTGGATCACCAGCACGAGATCCTCTTCGCCAATCGCAAGGCGCTGGAGATCCTGAGCACGACGAGCGAGCGCCTGTTGCACCGACCGATCGGGGACGTCCTGATCTCGAGAACTCCCGGCTTCTCCCTCTGGTCCGATGGACCGTTCGCGGCCGAGGTGGAGGGGGCGCGCGAGGTCATGCTCCAGTTCCAGGGGAAGGAGTACCTGCTCGAACTCCGCTGGTTGCCGGTGGCGCACGAGGACGCGGTTGTGGCCTCGATTCTCGCCTTCGAGGACGTGACCGAGACGGTGGGCGAACTGGAGTTCCAGCGTCGGGTCGACCGATTTGCCTCGGTCGGGCACCTCTCCGCCATCATCGCCCACGAGATCCGTAACCCGCTGACCGGGATCCGAACCACCATCCAGTACGTGGGAAAGAAGCTCGATCCGGAGTCGACCCTGCGCACCGACCTCGAGGATGCGATCAAGGAACTCGATCGGATCGAGCAGTTCACCACCGACCTGCTGCAATTCTCCGGGCCGAAGTCGATCCAGATGTACGAGCAGGATCTGAACGGAATCCTGGAGACGGTGCTCGACAACCTCGAGTTGCAGGCCCAGGCGGCTAACGTATCGATCAAGCGCGACTTCGTGGCCGGCCTCCCGCCGATCCCGGTCGATGCCGACGCCATCCGTCAGGTCTTCCTCAATCTGGCGCTGAACGCGATCGAGGCGATGAAGGACGGTGGCCAGCTCCGGGTCTCGACCTCGACCCGGCGGTACCGTTCGCGCCTGGCGGTCGAGGTGGCGTTCCACGACACCGGCTGTGGGATCGCCGAGGAGGCGATCGAGAAGATCTTCGACCCCTTCTTCACCACCAAGGCGTCCGGTACCGGGCTGGGGCTCTCGATCAGCCTCCAGATCGTGCGTGAACACGCCGGTCGGATCACGGTGCGGAACCGGTCCCAGGGAGGAGCGACCTTCCGCCTCTCGTTCCCCGCACGCGGGGAACGCCCGGCGGCTGGGGCTTCCGGGGCTGCAACTTCCGCGGCTGGAACTTCCGCGGCTGGAACTTCCGGGGCGGGGGCCTCTGGAGCGAGCGCCTCCGGAGTGGGCGCATCGGGGGCGGTGGCCTCCGGGGGAAGCGCGTGAAGCATCGCGTGCTGCTGATCGACGACGAGCCTTCGATCGGGCGCTCGCTTCGGCGGGTGTTGTCCGACGAGGGGCATGATTTCGAGGTCGCGACCAGTGGCGCGCAGGGCGTGGCGGCCCTCACCGCATTCCGTCCCCAGGTGGTCCTGCTCGATCTCCGGCTGCCCGACGGGAACGGTCTCGATTTCCTGGATCGGATCCGCGAGCTCGACCGCTCCGCTCAGGTGATCCTGATCACCGCCTACGGCGACACCAAGGCGGCGGTGCGGGCGATGAAAGCCGGGGCGAGCGACTTCCTGCGTAAGCCCTACGAGCTCGATGAGCTGTTGCTGGCCATCGACACCGCGGCCAAGACGTACGCCCGCGAAGCCGAGCTGACGGTGTACCGGCAGCAGGGGCAGCATCGGTACAAGGACTCCGAGGTGATCTTCGGTTCCTCCTGCATGACCCAGGTCTGGGACGTGGTGCGGAAGTCGGCGCGGTCCGATGCCGCCAGTGTCCTGATCACGGGGGAGAGCGGCACGGGGAAGGAACTGGTCGCGCGCGCCCTCCACTTCGAGAGCCCGCGCCGCAATGCCCCGTTCGTCGAGCTCAACTGCTCCACGTTCCAGGAGTCGCTGGCCGAGAACGAGCTTTTCGGCCACGAGCGGGGCGCGTTCACCGGCGCGAATCAGGTGAAACGGGGCCTGGTCGAGGTGAGCGAGGGGGGAACGCTCTTCCTGGATGAGATCGGCGAGATGCCGATGTCCGCCCAGGCGAAGCTCCTCCGCTTTCTCGAGGACCGCGCCTTCCGCCGGGTGGGCGGGAACAGCGACATCGAAGTCGATCTGCGCATTCTGGCCGCCACCAACGTCGACCTCGAGCGCCGCATCGCCGAAGAGCGGTTTCGCATGGACCTGCTCTTCCGCCTGAAGCTCCTGGTCGTCCATCTGCCGCCGCTCCGCGAACGGGGCGATGACGTCATCCTGCTGGCCGAGCATTTTCTCCGCCGTCTGTCGCTCAAGCTGCGGAAGAACTTCTGCGCGATCGACGACGAGGTGCGTGAGGCGTTCCTGGCCTACCACTGGCCGGGCAACGTGCGCGAGTTGAAGAACGTCATCGAGCGCGTGGTCCTGATCGAAGACGGTGAGCGACTGACCATGCGCCATCTGCCTCCCGAGGTGGCCTCCGCCCGACGCGTGGTCTGGCCGGCGGCCCCGAGCGCCGACCTCCCGACCGCAGTTCCGGCAGCGATGGATGACCCTGAGTCGCTCCCGACACTCCGTGACATCGAAGATGCGCACATCACGCGCGTCCTCGCGGCCTGCGAGGGGAACAAGAGTCGTGCTGCGCGTGTCCTCGGCCTCTCGCGCCAGGGACTCCTCGATCGCCTGAAACGTCTGGACCCCGCGGTGTCGGGCGATTTCGCTGTCAAAACTCTGGGCATGTACGAATAGCTGACGATTTGGTCGTGTCTGCAACCTATTGCAGTGCAGTAAGTTGGGCCATGTCATCGCTAACCTGCAAGAAACATTGGCAGTTACGCCTGCCTTGCCGGTCCAATCGGGCAGATGCTGCCGCCCCCGCAAAGTCCTCGCCGCCTATGGAATCCCTTGTACCACAATCACTTCAAGATTGAGGCTGATTCGGACTCAGGCATGGCACGCGTATTGATAAACAGTGGAGCATTGGAGGCTTAGGAGGTGGCAGCTACGGTACTCATTGTGGACGACGAGACGTTGCTTCTGCGGACCCTGTCGAATGCTCTCCGGGACGACGGCTACGAAGTACTCTCCGCCGGTAGTGCGGAGGGGGGTGAGGCTCTCCTGGAAAGTCGGATGGGGACGGTGGACCTGATGGTCCTCGACGTCAAACTTCCCGGTCGATCCGGTCTCGACCTGTTGGAAGGACAGCGGAAGCGCGGATACGTCGGCCCGGCAGTGGTGATGACGGCATTCGATAGCCCGGATTCGGAAGGGCGATGTCGTCAGCTTGCCGTGGACCGTTACCTCCGTAAGCCATTCGACCTCGAAGCGATGCTCGGATTGATTCAGAACCTCCTTTCAGGGCGGGGAATCCAGACGAGCTCGGCTGCAAACGGGACTCACGGACTCACGCCTGAAGGGGGGTGAAAGAGGAATGGCGATGGCGAAGAAGGCGGCGAAGAAGACCGCGAAGAAGGCCACCAAGAAGGCCACCAAGAAGGCCACCAAGAAGGCGGCGAAGAAGACCGCGAAGAAGGCTGCGAAGAAGGCCTAATTCCGATCTGATGGAATCAAGGGCGTGGCATCGATGATGTCACGCCCATTCCTTTTTTTTGCCCGACTTGACTCCTGCCTGGCTTGGTTACCTCAGAGGATGCGCGCACCTGGCTCACGGTGAAGGCTTCCGCGGCAACCCGAGAATCGATCTGCCGATCTGCCGATCTGCCGATCTGCCCGGTGCCTGCCGATCCGATCTGAAGCGCGGCGGCGGTCGGTTTCATCGGCCGGGGGAGTGCCAGACTGCGAAGGGGTGCCATCCGGGGGAGCGTCGAGTCGAGTTGCGGTCGGCTGGAGGCAAAATCGCGGGCAAAAAAGTTCCCCGCCACCAGCGCCCGACAACGCGCAAAACCTCGGTCGACGATAGCCCGCTATGAACTCGAGGTATCTGGTGCTGTCTCGATGCGCGTGGGCAGGGAACTCGCTTCGCTACCCACGCGAAACCTACGACCGGGGCTGCGCCACCGTCAATGGGATTTCTTTCGGTATCGCGGATTTTGGGATAGTGTCCGGGCTTCGACAACCGGGAGGGGAGAGATGCCGATTCTGGTGACGGGTGGGGGCGGTTACATCGGAAGTGTCGTGGTCGATGCTCTGTCCGCACGGGGGGAGTCGGTCGTGGTGGCCGACGATCTGGCGCGCGGGCATCGCGAGGCGGTTGCGCCCGATGTGCCCCTGCGCATCGGGGACTTGACCGATCCTGGGTTCGTCCGACAGCTCTTCGCCGAATTCTCGATCGACGCGATCCTCCACTTCGCGGCCTGGAGCCAGGTCGGTGAGTCGATGCGCGAGCCGGGGAAGTACTTCCGGAACAACTATGTCGGCGTGCTGAATCTCCTCGAAGCGCTCGTGGCGAGCGGCGGGCGTTCATTCATCCTGAGTTCCACCGCGGCGACCTACGGGGAGCCGACCTCGTGTCCGATTGACGAGGCGTCACCGACGCTTCCGACCAACCCGTACGGTGCATCGAAGCTCCAATGTGAGCAGCTGCTTCGCTGGTTCGGTGAGCTGCACGGTCTGCGCTGGACTGCCCTGCGCTACTTCAACGCGGCGGGGGCCACGGCCGAGCGGGGAGAGGATCATGAACCCGAAACCCACCTGATTCCTCTGGCTCTGCGCACCCTGGTCGGCGGCAGCCCGCTCACCGTCTTCGGCCTCGACTACCCGACGCCGGACGGGACCTGCATCCGGGATTACATCCATGTCTCCGACCTGGCCGACGCCCATCTCCTCGCACTCGACGCTCTCGGTCGCGGCGAGGGAGGCGCCTACAATCTGGGCAACGGAACGGGGTTCTCGGTGCTGGAAGTCATCGCCGCCGCGGAGTCGGTGACCGGCCGCACGATACCCTGGCAAGCCGGCCCGAGGCGGGCTGGTGATCCGGCGCGGTTGGTTGCTTCCAGCGGCCTGGCCCGCGAGCGACTCGGCTGGTCCCCGAGCCGCGGAGACATCCGGGTCATCGTCGAATCGGCCTGGCGCTGGATGGAGCGACACCCCCGCGGTTATCGCGGCGCCTGAGCCGCCGGCGCTCCGCCGCTTCCGCCGCCGCCACGGGGGCTCGCCCTGGGGGATCCGCTCGAATCCGGCGCTGGACCTCGTTCCGACCGCCCGGCACCGGCCGAGGACTGCCCGCTCCGGCCTTGACGAAGCCGGACGGGTTCCGTAAGCTGCGCGTCTGCGTTGGTTTGTCCCCATCGTCTAGTCGGCCTAGGACACCGCCCTTTCAAGGCGATAACACGGGTTCGAATCCCGTTGGGGACGCATCTTCCGGCACGGGCGTTAATCGTGCCGTGCAGGCTTGGCCCAGCTGGCGGCCGTGGTTTTTCACGGCCGGAGTCTGCGGGTGGCCGCTGACCGGCGGGCTGGCGTCAGTCGGATGGTCCGGTTGCTGGAGTCCCGGTGGCGGGGTACCAGGCGCTGCAATACCAGGCGCTGCAGTATCAGGCGCTGCAGTATCAGGCGGGAGAATCAGGCACGGGAGAATCTGCGGCTGTCCCCATCCCCGGCGTGCGCCCGCACTCGGTCTTGCGAGATTCGGTCTGGTGACCAAGTCGGGTGATTGCGGGCCCCCGCGCGCTGGAGGGTCGTCCTGCGCGAGGGGCCTTCCCACGCATGGGAACAGCCGCTGCGAATTCGCGACCTCGTCGGTCGCACTACTCGGGACCGCACACCCCATGGGCGGAGACCCTTGCGCCCCAAACCAGAGCCCGGAGCGCGGTATTCCGTACAGGCGGATAGCAGTACCCAAACCGATGTACGGGATACCCGGCAGGTCTTTCCCTGGTTCCGCGCAATTTCACCTTCGGCGACTCAGCGGAGTGCTCGCCCGCCGTCGATGCGGAGGATCGCCCCGGTGACGAAGGGAGCACCGTCGACCAGGTAGCGCGCCGCCTCGCTGACGTCGCCGGGCGTTCCCAGGCGCTCGAGCAGGCTCGCGCCACGGACCCGTTCGATGAACTCGATCGACGATCCCTCGGGTAGAAGGACGGCGCCGAGCGCCAGTCCATTGACCCGCACTTCCGGGGCGAGGGCGCGGGCCAAACCCCTGACCAGGGTTTCCAGCCCGCCCTTCCCGACCTCGTAGGGGAGGTACTCCGGTCGCGGGCGCTCGGTGGAGTAGTCAAGGAGAGCCAGGATCGACCCATGCCCCCGTTCCCGCATCCTCTGGCCCGCGCGCGTGGCGAGAAGGAGCGGCGCGACCAGGTTGAGGCGGATTGCCTCCGAGACCCGCTCGGTGTCCAGCGCGCCGATCGGCGTCGCCTCGAATGTGCCGGCCGATAACACCAAGGCGGAGAGCGGGCCGAGTGTGGCCTCCACCCGGTCGATCAACTCCTGCGCTTCCATGGGCTGGCGAAGATCGGCCGCGAACACGCAGGCCCGGGTCGTCGGTTCCAGCCGCGCGGCGAGTGCGTCGGCCTCGGCTCGATGCCGATGGCAGTGGATCGCCACCTCGTACCCGAGTTCGGCGAACGACTCGACCAGCGCGCGACCGAGTCTCACCGCGCCGCCGGTGACCAGAATGCGTTTCGGTTCTTGCTCCATGGCTCCGAGTCTAGCAGGCTTGGCCCCGACCCGTTCGACCGGCGAATGAGCGTCGCGAGTCTGGGTCAGTGCGGAGAGCCAACTGATGATCGACTTTCAGATGAGTGAGGAGCAGCGAGAGCTGCAGCGACTGGCGCGCGACTTCGCGCAGAAGGAGATCCTGCCGCGCGCCGCCCACCACGACGAAACCGGCGAGTTCCCCCGGGAGATCTGCCGGAAGGCCTGGGATCTCGGATTGATGAACACCCACATTCCGGAGGAGTACGGCGGGCTGGGGCTGGGGGTGCTCGAAGGCTGCTTGATCGGGGAGGAACTGGCTGCCGCCTGCTCGGGCATCGGGACACCGATGGAGGCGAACAACCTGGCCGAGGCGCCGATCATCGTGGGCGGTAGCGCGGAGCAGAAGGACCGCTGGCTTCGACCGATGACCGAGGAGTTCCGCCTCGCCGCTTACTGTGTGACCGAGCCGAACGCCGGGAGTGACGTGCAAGGCATCTCCACCACCGCGCGGCGGGTAGGGGAGGAGTACGTCCTCGACGGCGCCAAGATGTGGATCACCAACGGCGGGGTCGCCGATTGGTACTTCGTGCTCGCCTACACCGACCGGGAGAAGAAGACCGCCGGCATGAGCGCCTTCGTCGTTCCGGCCACGGCGGCAGGAATCGAGCTGGGGAAGAAGGAGCCAAACATGGGACAGCGCGCCAGCGACACACGCGCCGTTTCGTTTCATGAAGTGCAAGTTCCCGCGCGGGATCGCATTGGCCCCGAGGGGGGCGGCTGGAAGCTTGCCATGAGCGCCTTCGACCACACTCGTCCCGTCGTGGCCGCCGCTGCCGTAGGGGTCGCGCGCGCGGCCATGGAGCATGCGCTGCGCTATGCGCGCGAGCGGCACGCCTTCGGTGGGCCGATCATCCAGCAGCAGGCGATCGCCTTCATGCTCGCCGATATGGCGCAGTCGGTGGAAGCCGCGCGACTTCTGGTCTGGAAGGCGGCCTGGAAGATCGACGCCGGGCAGCGGAACACGCTCGAGGCCGCCTACGCCAAGGCCTTTGCGGCCGATGCCTGCATGCGGGTGACCACCGACGCGGTACAGATCCACGGAGGGTATGGCTACAGTCGCGAGTATCCGGTGGAGAAGCTGATGCGGGACGCGAAGGTGTTTCAGATCTACGAAGGAACGAGTCAGATCCAGCGCGTGATCATCGCCCGCGAGTTGATCCGCGCGGCCGCGCAATCGGGCTGATCCTTCCGCGCCCCCGACAGGTCGCAGCCGCTGATCCGGGTCGCGCCGCCGACCAAACCGGATCAGCGGCCGGGCCGGTCGAGGATCGTCTACGCCGGAACGCTGCTCAGTCCGCGCTCCCGCTTCATGGTCGCAAAGAGCGGATCACTGACATCCAGTTTGGCTACTTCGGAGACGAAGCGTTTCCGCTTCCGTTCATAGAAATTCGCCCGTTCCACGTTCTCCCGCTGGCGATAGCCCTGGGAGAGTCGTTCACAGCGATCGATCAGTGCCTCGGCTACGCGGTGGCGTTGGAGTGGATTCAGGTGGCCTCCCTGGAAGGCCTTCTCCATCGAGTAGACGCGGTACCGATCAGAGTTCCATGCCCCGGGCTGCGGCAACTGAACAGGCGTCTGCAAGCTGCCGATGATCCGGCAGACCTCGAACCGGCTCACCAGGCGGAGCCAGAAATCATACTCCTCGCAGGAGGGGAGATTCTCGTCGAACGGTCCTTCCCAGT
Source organism: Candidatus Eiseniibacteriota bacterium (assembly GCA_016712505.1). Classification (GTDB taxonomy): domain Bacteria; phylum Eisenbacteria; class RBG-16-71-46; order CAIMUX01; family CAIMUX01; genus JADJQY01. The sequence continues at coordinate 456,274 of JADJQY010000002.1, forward strand.
CGAGGGTGGCCCGTCGGACCACGCTTCCGGTTACCGCCAGCCCCGGGGGGACGAGAGCCTCTTCGAACGGCACCGACTGAGCCACCGGCCGTTTCTTCGCTGCGCTCGAGCGCACCGCGACCTGATCGGCGCAGAGCAGGGCGACCACCTCGGGTTGCTGCTCGAGCAGCCGAAGCTGAACCTCGAGCTTCTGGGCTGCCCACACATCGCCCGCCTCCGCGAAGGCGAGGAACTCGCCAACCGAAGCGCTCACGGCCCGATTCCGCGCCGCAGCCGCTCCCCGCAGGGTGGAGTCATAGAGGTAACGGATCGGAATCCCGCCACGCGACATCTGGATCGAGCGGGTGCCTGTTTCCTCGTGGAGCGAGTCCCTCCAGACGCGCTCCGCGCGGCTGGCGTCGGGCCCCAGGTACTGGAGCACGAAGAGCCCCGTGCCGTCGCTTGACGCGTCATCGGCAATGACGATTTCGTAGTTCTGACAGGACTGGGCGAGGATCGAATCAAACGTCGCCTTGAGCTGCTCCCTGCGATTCGATGACGGGATCACGACTGAGACGCGTGCCATCGCTAGCTCCTTCCCTGACCGCTCCTCCCTGATGCCTGATGCCCCGATGCTCGATCTGCCCGTTTGAGCAGACCGCGCCCTGGGCCGGCCGACACCCGGAAGCCCTGCAACCAGGGCTTTGCGCCTCTCCCCGTCGAGTCGGGGAGGCACCTTCTGCGGGAGATCGGTTCCGAGGCTCGGAACGATGGTATGCCGTGGTGAACGAAGTGGGAAGGAGAGACACCGACGTGCGGACGTGATTTCCCGATGTTCCAGCGGTCCGACTCAGAGCGGTCCGATGCGCCGTCCGCCGACTTGCAATTCACTCCAAGATCCGCGGATCGGACGTCAGTCATGCGTGTCCTGATTCGCCCCAGCGTGGATCCAGCCCCCCGCAACCCCCAGGCTCCTCCAACGGCAGCCGTTCCGATTCTAGTTTCCCCTCCTTCCCCCGTCAATGCGGGTTGTGGCGCGATGACTCCTGACGTTTGGGGAAAGACCGAGCGGAGCGGGAGGGCTTGCGATAGTGGCGCGCCGATGGGGCTCGGATTCAGAACGACTGCATGGCCGCATGCTCGTGCGGTCCGGCACCAAGAGCCGGTGTCCTGAACCTGTGCAAGTGGGAGTGGCCGAAGGCGGGCTCACCATCTCGAGAGGAACGTGGGGACGTCGCAGTCGATCTGACCGCAGTCCTTGGCGAGGGCCTTCGCACACGGCTCGGCTCGCCCTCCAAGGAGGGGGGCGGCTGTACCGCCTGACCGATAGATGGCCTCTGTGCTGGCCGTCCCGCTGGAAGCGTAGCGGGGCGGGCAGATGCGCCTGTGCAGGCGACGCTCCCTCCCGAATCCTCGATCCGGCACCAACGGCAACGGCCCCGGCGGTTGCCGGGGCCGTTACTTGGATTCGGAGAAACCGAACCCTGGATCGCTCTGGAATCAGACTGCCAAGAGTCTGGAACCCTTCAAGGAACCGGCACCGGTGAAGGCGCTAGCCCCTCGAAAGGACCATGGTTCTTAGTTGTACAGATTCTTGATGGCGCCCCAGGTGGTGTTCTCGGTCGGGACCGGGCCGTCGCCCAGCTCGACGCCGATTCCGAGGGCCTGGGTCGGACCCCAGACGATGCTGGCATTCTGCCAACCCGTCGGGTAACCGATGCCAGGGGCGATGTTGGTGTACGGGCAGCCGCCGAAACCGTCGAGGTCGGCACCGACGTACCAGGCACAGGCACCGTTCGGCCAGTTGCCCCAGTAACCAGCCCAGAAGTTACCAGCGACAGCAACGCTGACGTCGGCAACGTGGCGGCTCAGGCTCGGCCAGAAGGCGATGCCGCTGGGGAGGTAGCCGGTGACGACGCCGAGAACGTTACCCGGCGCGCCGCCGCCATCTTCCCAAACGTAGACGTCGGCGGTCTGGCCGGCGTGGAGGCCGATCTGGGTCAGGTCGAGGACGACCGAGCAGACGTTGCTGTTGGCGCTGTAGCACTCGGCGAACGCGCCGTAGTACGGAGCGACCAGGCCGCCGTACTGCCAGCAGAACCCGTTCTCGTACGAACCATCAGCGTTCAGGTTCAGGGTGCCGCAGCCGGTCCCGTCTTCCGAATTGATGATCAGGTTGGTGTCGACCGGCTCGGTACCATTGTAGACCTTGCCGTACTCAGCCGCGTTGGCCGCGCTGACGGAAACGATCGCCGCGATGGCGAGAAGCGCTGACATTTTCTTCATGGGGACTAGTTCTCCCTTGGGTAGTGTCATCTAGATGCTGCACGTCCGGAAACCTCGGTCGAGGCTCCTTTCGAACAAAGATGAGTATCGCCGAGAGGCGCCGTCCGGTCCAAGCGAGAATTACGCTATCGGCTCACTTTTTTGGGCCTGGGCTGAAACCGGTTTCAGCCTCAACCTCGCTCCGAGCGGGAAGTGAGCTCCCTAATAGCTTGTGAAGCATTAAGTTCCGGCGATCGTGGCTGTTCCTTACCCACTCTCTACAGAGGTCGAGCAGTGCGGTGGGGGGCTGGGAGAGAGTCGACCCGGAGGGAGTCCGGTGTCCAGGACGAGTGGGCGAGGCTGAGGCGGGCGGGCCGGGGAAGCGCACGCCCCCCGGTACCCCCGCAGCGTCGATCGTCAGCAGGGCCTCTATCGCGATCTGTGTCGCTACCTCTACTTCCGGCCCAATCCTACCTGCGGCGTGGGGAGGCGGTGCGGTTCGAGCCGGACTCCCTGCGCGGGGCCGGGCTCCGCGGCGCGTCGGCAACGCGCGGCGTGGAAGGTCCGCGCGACCACTCTCGCGACCGGAAACGGGACCGATCCTCGCGGTTCGGCGCGACCCGCGGGGTTCCCGGTGCGGGGTCGCTTCGCGTCCGATCGCGTGGGGTCGGGTCAATACGGCCCCGGTCAATCTGCTTGTCGCGATCCCGGTCGCGCTGCCGTCGATCGATTCCTACCCGATCCGGATCCGGTCGGTGGTCGCGGTCCCGGAAACGATCTCCCTTGCGGACGACGCCGGACGGACTGGCCTGCGCCTGACCGCTGCCCCGATCCCATGAGCTGCGCCGGTCGCGATCCCGCGTCCAGGTGCGGCCGCCGGGGGAATCCCAATCGTGGCCGCCGTGCGCGGGATGGTGATTCCAGGAATACCAGGGCGAACTGCAAGCCCGGATCCGCGGCCAGTAGTAGGGACGCCAGGCCCAGAGGTCCCAATCGCACCAGGCCCAGTCGACCCAGCGCCAGCCGCGGTAGCCGGCGTAGTAGACATTGAAGTTCCAGCCGGGGAAGGGGCAGTAGTACGCGTAGGCGTTCGGCCAGTGGTAGATCCGGTAGCCGAATGGATCGACGTAGGCGTCGAGTTCGGGGGCGGCTGAGGTCTCCGCACGATCGCGGGACGAATCGCGCTGCGTCGCTTCGTTCTCCGGGGCACTCTCCCGAGGGAGCGTCGGCGCGGAGGCGATCAGCGTGAGGAGCCGGTCTCCGGCCCCCGCTTCCTTCAAGGCGATCAGTTGCGCGCTGTCGGGAGTGAACTCGAGCCCTTCGCGCTCGATCTGCGCCTCGATGACCGCCTCTCCGATCCCGGCGCGGAGGAGCGCGGTCAGTTCCTCGTAGTCGACCGCGAGCGCGGGGGAGATGCTCCCCAAGGCGGCCACACGGCAAAGACCGCGCGCAAGTACCCTCCCCGGGGAACGGCGTATGCTCGCCTGAGTAGAACGGCCGCCGCGTGGATGGCACGGTCGTGACGGACGGACTGCCGTGACCGATTCAACCTGCTCATGCTTCACCTCCGCGAAGGGGACTTCTGGTGATGCCGGTGCCTCTGCTCACGGTATCGGCGCATCGGGGGGAAATCAACGTGATCTCGGAGCGGCCGGACCGGGATCCGGGAGTTGAGACCAGTTGTCCCGTTCGATGTCATACAACCAGAGCTGATTTCCACGGGTGCGGAGGAAGCCGAAGGTCGACATCTCCACGATCTCTCCGGCCGCCACCGGCAGAGGGAGGACGTGGGTTTCGCGCCCCTGCTCCTCGAACGCCTCGTCGATGGTCATCCAGCGGTCGAGGTCGGGACGATACTGCCAGAGCGTGCCATCCGCGGTGAGGACTCCTCCTACGCTGAAGAGCAGCACCACGGGGGATCTGGTGTCCGGAACGGCCCCAGATCGGGGTGACTCTGATCGGGGTGACTCTGCTCGGGGTGACTCTGATCGGGGTGACTCTGCTCGGGGTGATTCAGTCCGGGGCGCCTGGGCGCGGGCATCGCCGCCGGGGGCCAGGATCAAAACGTGGGCCAGGGCCAGCGCGAGGCCCATCAGCGGCAATCGTCTACAGAGGGTCGGTTTCATGCTGCTCTCCTCAGCCGACGCGCGTGGCCGACATCAGTGCTTCGATCTCCTGCGCGAGCTTCGGCGCCGCCGCGGTCAACACCTCCGGCTCGGTCGTGGTGACCAGCAGGTCGTCTTCGATTCGTACTCCGAGGCCGCGGTATTGCTCCGGAACAGTTTCGTCATCGATCGGAATGTAGAGGCCTGGCTCGACCGTGAGCACCATGCCGGATTCGAGCGGGCGCCACTCGCCCCCGAGCTTGTAGCTTCCGGCGTCGTGTACATCCATCCCCAGCCAGTGACTGGTGCGATGCATGAAGTAGCGGCGATACGCGGTGCCGACGAGGTGCTCCTCGAGTTCCCCTTGCAGGAGACCGAGGCGGAGCAGCCCGCTGACCAGGACGCGCAGCGCAGCGGTGTGGGGAGCATCGAAGCTCGCCCCAGGGCGCGCTGCGTCGATGGCCGCGATCTCGGCCTCGAGCACGATCTCGTAGAGCTCGCGCTGCGGGCGGGTGAACCGGCCGTCGACCGGGAAGGTGCGGGTCAGATCGGCGGTCAGACAGTCGACCTCCGCCGCGGCATCGATCAGGATGAGATCGCCCGGTTCGATACGGCGACGGTTCTCGATGTAGTGCAGGATCGTGGCGTTCCGTCCGGAGCCGACGATCGAGGGATAGCCGAAGGTCGCGCCGGCGGCGGCGAAGTGATACTCGATCAAGGCCTCCAACTCGTACTCCCAGAGCCCGGGCCGGGCGGCTTGCATCGCGGCGCGATGTGCTCGCGCACTGATTTCCGCCGCCCGGCGAAGGGCGGCCAGATCGTGCTCATCCTTGCGCAGGCGGAGTTCGTGCAACACGGTGGCGGCGTCGGAAACCGTATGGACGGCATTCACTCCGCCCCGTCTCCGGCCCCGAGCGTGATTGAGCCACGTGGGAATCTTGGCATCCATGGCGGGATCCGCCCCGAATCCAAAATAGAGCCGGTCACACGCCTCGAGGTGACGCCGCACCACCGCTTCCAGCTCGTCGATCGGAAACACCTCGTCCGCGCCGTAGAGATCCCGCGCCCCGTCCAGACCGGCCCGCGGGCCATCCCAGGTCTCGCGCTCGGGATTGCGCGGACGGACGAAGAGGATCATCCGGACCTCGGGGGCGGGCACGAGCAGGAGCGCCGCTTCAGGCTCGGGGAATCCGGTCAGATAGTAAAAATCACTATCCGGTCGATACTCATAGTCGACGTCGTTGCTCCGGCGCGCGGTGGGGGCCGCGACGAGCAAGGTGACTCCGTCCGCGGTCAGGCGCGCGTACGCTTCCCGCCGGCTACGCTGTGCTTCCACTGGACTCGTCCTTTCTCGCGACGCCCCGTGGCGTGCGCCGCGCGCACGGTTCTCAGTCGTGTCGCATCAACACCATGCGGCTACTCGCCCGGGCTCCGCCGGCCTCGACCACCATCCAGTAGATGCCGCTGGGCGCGCGGTTCCCCTGATCATCATCGCCGTTCCAGGATATCGTGTGGAAGCCGGCGCGCAGGCTGCTCTGGATCTGCGTGGCGAGCCGGCGCCCCCGCACGTCGAACACCTCGAGCCGAACGTCGCCCCGGGCCGGCAGGGCCAGTTGCCAGGCGAACGCGCCGCCGCTCGGATTCGGGCGCGGCGGTCCGAGGGAGAAGGTCGGGGGGGTCGACGGCTGGTAGCTGGCCTCGAACGGCCCATACGTCCGGAAGGGCGCGTTGGAGGCGATGACCCGAAAACGATAGAGATACTGCCTTCCCACCTGAACGTCGGAATCGACCCAACGAAAAGTGCGCTCGGAGTCGGCGAAGAGGGTATCGGGACCGACCCGGCCCCAGATTGGATCATTGGCTTCGGCCCGTTCGACTGCGGCGAAAAGCGGCACGATCGGCTCCGGGATCTGGAACCGGATTGCCAGCCCCTCGCTGAACGAGCTGAACTCGAGCGACTCCAGGGCGTCAGGAATCCAACCGACCACGGTGAAGAGCAGCGGCACGGTGAGCGACGGATGGCTGAGGTCGTTGGTTTCGAGCAGCAGCTTCGCGCGGTAGGTGCCGTCACCGCCTCGACGCGCATCGAGGCGCAGCGAAACCGGCTGCGGGTGATCGATCTGGGCGCGTCCGCTGCGGGGGAGCCGCTCGAGCCAGCCGACGTCTGGGCTCTCGGGTGCCCGGTCGAACGGCATCGCCTCGCGACTGCGCGCGAGGAGCACCGAGGCCTGGATGCGCTCCGGATCGCCGATCAGGTTGCGGGGGAGGGTGAACGAAACCGAATCGGCATTGGCGGGGAAGCTGGTCGTGCCGAGCGGCACGAGGTCAGGCAGTCCCGGAGTGAAGAGTGCCGCCGCTGCGGGGGAGCCGAGGTCGCGGGCCAGCTTGCCGAAGTAGACCGCGTACTCCCAGCCGATGTTGACCCGCTCCCCCCAGCCGAGGTCGGTCGACGTCCCGGTTCCGAGGTCCGCGTCGGCGTCGATCAGGAGCACTCCGCCCCATCCAGTCAACGGATCTTCCCACGAAGTCCAGCCTTTCAGCACGAACTCGAGCAGTTCGCCTTCCTCCGGGTTCGCGCGTTCCACCACCGTCACCCGCGCCAGATCGGGATCGGCCCCCGCGTCGCGCCCATCCTCCAGCAGGATGGTGCGTCCGCTCGAATCGGCCTCGGCCTCGCTCCAGATCGCCCGGGCGTCCGCGAGCTCCCAGTCGGACTCTCCGAGGAACGCGTTGAAGCGCAGGTTTCCCCCGCTGAGATTTCGGATGTAGATGGTGGCGTCGGTACGAGCGTCGCCCTCGAGATGGATCTCCACCTCGGAGAGGTCGAGCCCGATCGACGCGGCGAAAGGCACCGCGGTGCGCAGCAGCCCCTCGCTCTCGCCTTCGTCGTAGAGTGCATGCACCCGATACTCGTAGGTCACGGCGTTCTCCACCGTTCGATCCATGTACTCGAGTTGGCCGGCGGGAGCGGTCTGGAGCGGTTGGGTCGGCCATGGCTGTTCCGGAGTGCGCCGATAGATGCGGTAGCCGAGAAACCGAGGGCTGGCGAGGTCGATCCCGACCGGGGGAGTCCAACGGAGCGCCACCCGTTCATTCTCGCCACCGCGGGCGATGAAGGAGCCGGCGCGCACGCGGGCCTGGGCGGCGATCCAGGCGACATCGTCGAGGTACCAGCCCCAGTCGTTCAGCAGGCGGTCGGCGACGGCGTGGAATCGGATCCGCACGACCTTGCCCACGTAGGGGTCGAGCGGCACGGTCACGGTTTCCCAATCGGCAGAGGCCCCACTCCAGGCCGGCCCGGCAAACGCATCGATCCGGCGTTCGGAGTAGCCGCCGTCCGGAGTGAGCAGTTCCCAGCGCGCCCCGTCGTTGGTGCTCACCTCGATCCGCGCGCCGTCGTATCCCGACTCGAAGCGGTACCAGTGACGGAACTCGATCCGGGCGCGGTCGAACCGGGAGAGGTCGATCGGACCCCACTCCAGGTCGGAGGTGAGGTTGTCCCCGTACGGGCGATTCAAGCCGGTGGCCCACAGACGGCGGCCGGAGAACGCCGTTACCACCGTGTCGGGCTGGCCCCACTCCCAGTCCCCGCTCGCCGTGAGGGGGCCGCCGCTCGACTCGAAATCGAGCAATCGTCCCGCGCGGACCGGGACGACGAACTCTCCGGCCAACGGCAATCGACTGCTATTCGGCTCTGCCGCGGCATCGGTCGCCTCGAACCGGTAGCGCAGGCTGTCGACGCCACCCAGCAGGACCGACGGAGCGACACACTCCCAAAGACCGAAGGGGGGCAGATAGCGGGTTTCAGCGTCGACCGGCGGGTTGCCCCCCACTTCGAGACGCGCGGACACGGCCGAGAGCCGGCCGGAGTTGTCGTTTGCCTGGAGCCTGAGGCGGAGCGAGTCGAGTTCCGAGGTGACGAACTCCGGCGGCTTGTGGGCCAAGCTTGGGGCGATCAGGTCCCGCCCGACGAAGAAACGGAACAGCTCGGTCGGGGCGAGCGCCGGGAGCCGGGCCGCGTTGCCCGTGGTGTCGGAAGCGGCCCAGTAGTACCAGACCGTGGTACCGAGGGGTGGGGTGGGGATACTGGCGCGATACACCTGCCGCCGGTCGGTGCTGATGGCCGGGGCGCGGGTGAACGGGCCTTCCGGGGCGAGCGCGTAGTAGATCCCGATCGAGTCGGCCTCGAGACCGAGCAGCGAGGTCAGAAGCGCTTCGGTCTCGATCGCGGGTGCCGGCTCCTCCACGTCAGTCAGCGGCGCGGCGTTGATCCGGACGGCATAGTCGCCCAGCCCGTGGGCGCGGAAGGCGTTCACGATTTCGGCGAAGTGGGGCGAGCCGTCGAGCAGGTCGCCGTTGTCGTCGTCGACCAGCAGGAGATCGAGCAGGTAAGCGTGCATGTCCTGCGCCGCTCCGTAGCGCGCGTAGTGAGCCAGCCGGTCGGCCACCTCGGCTCCCACCGCGGCGCGCAGGTCCCAGAGCGCGCCGGCCACGATCAGTCCCTGCAGGTGGGGATCGCGGCTCTGGTCGGCCGGCCAGACCCGGTCGGTGTCGATCTCGCGCAGGAACGAGCCGGGGCCGCGAAAGTTCAGCCCGATCTCCGGTCGGCCGGTCAAGGTGGCGGCGAAGTAGTCGCTGAGCCCTTCGTTGAGGTCGGGGGGGATGAGGAACGGTGCAAAGCAGAACTGGGTCACCGCGTGGGCGTACTCGTGGTAGACGACATCGGCGATCCGCGCGGTGGAGGGACAGCCGCTTCCCGCTTGCATGAAACTGAAGTAGTCGCCGCGCCAGTAGGCGTTGCAGTGTCCGCTGCTGTCGTCCACCCGCAGTTCGAGGCCGAGGTCGAGAGTGTCGAGCGCGCTCCCCGGATCGAGCGCGCGGATCCAACGATAGGCGATGGTGGCGTGGTGGTAGGCGTCGCGCTGGCTGAAGCTCGAGTTGGTGACGTTCCACACGACGTCCGTCGAGTCACCTGCGACCACGGTCAGGGTGTCGCTCGGGGTGCGCAACGCGTTGGCGGCATCGCGGACCCAGATCCCGGCCCCGCGCAGCTCCGCCCTGCGAAGGTACCGGCCCGCGGGCAGATCGAAGAACCGGAATCGGCCAGCCTCGTCGGTCCGGGTGGTGCGCGTGCCGGCACCGATGCCGAGCGTGAGATTGAGCAGCGGGAGCCCGGCACGCGTGACCGGATCACCCGCGGTGGCCGGTTCGATGTCGGCCAGCACGCGGCCGCGGACCTCGAGATCGGCCGCCACGTTTCGCCGCGAGAGCACGGTTCCGTCCCGAGCGTCGACCACGGCCCACCAGTCGCCCGGCGGATCCTCGGTGCGGAAGTGCACTCGATGAGCGGCGCGGAGCGCGAGTTCCGTCCCGCGCACGATCGGCCAGTAGGCTGATGTGACCGAGACCGGCTCGGGTCGGATTCCCCAGGGCAGGTCGGCCAGGGCGAACAGCGCGGCCTGCTCTGCGCCGATCGAGCCCCACTCGATCGGCGCCGATTCGGAGTAGGTCGCCGCGTCGACCAGGGCCAATCGGCCGGCGGCGTGCCAGGCCAAGGTCACGCGGCTGCCGACGATCGGAACTCCGCTCCGCTGCTGCTCGAAGTGAACGAAGGTCACCGCACTGGCCTGGCGCACCGCCACCGCCTGGAGGGAGGAGGGATCGACCAGGGCAAGACTGGGATGGTCCCGGAGCACGTCCCGCGAGGCGTCGACCGGAGCCTCCGCCGCCCGGGCGTGCTCGATCGGAAGGGCGATCGCATGTCGCGGGGGGACCAGGGCGAGTCCGAGTCGCCGCGCATCGGCGGTGATCCGGTCGGGACGCTCTGCGACGCCGGCCCGCGCCGGATCGACCCTCCGGGCCTGAGGGGGCGCGGGTTGGCCGTCGATCCGGCCGACGTCGTGCTCCTCGGCGGCGCTCCGAAGAACGCTGGCGAGGAGGATCAGGCACGCGAGCAGGACGCGGCGGAGCGCCGACGGCCGGGTAGAGGCGTGGGTACGGTTCTCGATCATCTCGGTCCGGCAACGTCCTTGTCGACTCGGTCGGTGGCAGGCGCGAGGCGAGGCGCGCCAGTGAACCACCGAGACTACTTTGGATCTCCTCGGATGCCAAGCGGCCACGGCGCCCTCCTCGCTTGTCCCACCGCGCGGCGGTGGCTATCTTCGCCCGCGTGAAGGGAAGTGCGGAGACCGGGCCGCCCGCGCGCGGCGCGGCGAGGCCGCAAGCGCGAGACGCGTCGATCGACGCCCGATCCCGCGCGCGCCTGACCGCGCTCCTGGCGTCTTTTGCGCTGCTCGCGCAGGCGAGTCCGGCCTGGGCCGGTTCCGACGATGCCGCCTGGATCGCGGGCCGCGCGATCGCGCTCACCGCCGGGGTCCTCGTCGCCGCCCTGGTTGCCCTGACGCGGACAGGCAGCCGGGTGCGTCTGATCCCGGCGATCGGGCTCTACCTGCTCTTCGGCTCTCTCTTTCGCTACGGCCTGATCGACGACGCCTACATCAGCCTCCGCTACGCCGGGAACCTGGCCGCGGGAGATGGACTGGTCTGGAATCCGGGGGAGCGCGTCGAGGGGTACACGTCGTTTCTCTGGGTCGTCGTGCTCGGGTTGCTGCACGCCGTCACGCGCATCCCGCTCGAGCTACTGGCAACGGCGGGCAGCATCGGGTGCGGCATCGGTTGTCTGGTGGCGGTCGACCGGCTGGCGACGCGGCTGTCGCGCGACCGCCGGCCATCGTCGCTGCCGAGCCTGCTCCTGGCGGCGTATCTTCCACTGGCCTTCTGGGGGTTCTCCGGTATGGAGACCGCCCTGTTCGTCTGGCTCCTGCTCGCCTTTCTGGAGCGGGTGGCGGCAGCGTTCGATGGGGAGTCGCTGCGCTATCGCGATGGCCTCCTCCTCGCCGGCGGGCTGCTCCTCTGTCGACCGGAGGCGTACGCCTACGTCCCGCTTCTCCTGTCTGCCCTGGCGCGGCGCGACCCTCGCGGGCTGCTTCGAGGGGCGGTGGGCGCTCTGACCCTGGCCGTGCCGCACCTCGTGGTCCGCCGCCTTTTCTACGGCGACTTTCTCCCGAACACCTTCTACGTCAAGGTCGACTTCTCCTCGGCGCAGCTGATGGCGCATGGGATCTCGTATCTGGCCGAGGGCGCGTTGCCCCACCTCCCGCTCCTGGTCGGCGCGGTCTGGGGGCTGATCCGTCTTCGGCGTGGCGGAGGGCCCCGCCCCCAGGACCTGCTCCTGCCGCTCACTCTGGCGACGGCGCTCGGGATCGCGGTCTACACCGGTGGCGATCACTTCCGGGAGCTTCGCTTCTTTCTCGTGCCGTCGGCGGTTCTCGCGGTCATGGCCGCCCCGGCGGCAGCCGCGACCGCGCCCGGAAGCGCTCGGTGGTTTCGCACTGCGGGCGCCGCCGGCCTCGCGGTCGCACTTCTGCTCCTGACCGTCTATCACCGCGATCTCGGGCGCTCGTCGTCCCTGCAATTCGGGGCCGCGATCACGCGGCGGTGGAGAGCCGCGGGGGAGTGGCTCCGCACCCAGGCATCGCCGGGAGATCTCCTCGCCACCCCGGTCGCCGGAGCGATCCCGTTCGTCTCCGGGCTTCCGACGATCGACATGCTCGGCCTGAACGACCGGGTGATCGCGCGCAAGCCGGTGCGGCTCGGGGTCGACAGCCGTGATCACGAGAAGTTCGATGCCGCGTACGTCCTGGGCCGCGAACCGCGCTGGATCTTCCTGGGGCACTTCGCCGCGGCCGACCTGGGGGATGCCGCCCGGCGGTGCGCGGTGATGCCGGTCTATCGCGACCTGTTTCAACATCTGCCGCGCGATCGGTACGAGCTGGTGACCGGGCGTTCGCCGGGGGCGGCCTGGACCTTCCTCAGGCGGAAGGACTGAAGTTCCCTCTCCGGCAGTTTACGGCGCCAGGGCGCGGCAGTAGGATCGGATCGTCCGGGGCAAACCGGGACGCACTATGGACGGACGCGGCGAGCAGAGGATGGCATGAGTCTATTCGATCGGGCGGTGGTGTTGGCCTTGCCGGCGGTGCCCAAACCGTTGGTGCGCCACTTCAGTCAGCCATACATCGCCGGGAGCCGGCTGGATGAGGCGATCGCCACGGTGCGTCGCCTGAACACCGCCGGCATGATGGCCACGCTCGACATCCTCGGTGAGCACATCCATCGGATCGAGGAGGCCAGCGGTCCGCGCGACTCCTATCTGGCGCTGATCGACGAGATCCACCGCACCGGGGTCGACTCCAACGTCTCGGTCAAGCTCACCCAGCTGGGACTGAAGCTCGATCCCGAAGCTTGCTACCGCAACATCCGCACCATGGTGATGCGCGCCAAGACCCACGGCTCGTTCGTGCGCATCGACATGGAAGACACCAGTTGCACCGACGACACCCTGGGCATCTATCGGCGGCTCCGCGCCGAGGGGCTGGACAACGTCGGCGTGGTGCTGCAGGCGATGTTGCGCCGCAGCTTGCGCGACGCGAGTGAGCTCGGTCGCGAGGGGGCGAATGTCCGGCTTTGCAAGGGGATCTACGTCGAACCTCGGCGTCATGCCTATCAGGATCGCGAACTGGTGCGACGGAGCTACGTCGCGTCGCTCGAGCGGCTGTTCGCCGCCGGCTCGTACGTCGGAATCGCCACCCACGATGAGCTGTTGGTCTTCGAGGCGCTCCGGCTGGTGGAGAAGCTCGGCCTGAAGCCCGGGCAGTACGAGTTCCAGATGCTGCTCGGCGTCGAGGAGGAACTGCGCCGAATCCTGGTCGACGCCGGACATCGGCTCCGGGTCTACGTTCCGTTCGGTGAACACTGGTACGCCTACTCGGTCCGGCGCATGCGGGAGAATCCGCGCGTGGCCGGACATGTGGCGCGGAGCATTCTCGGTCGCATCGGGCATACGAATCGGCCCTAGCGCGGGAGGTCCCATGTGGACGCTCTGGGCAGAGTTTCTGCCGCGTGAGCGGCGCGATTGCACTCACCCCATCGCCAGGTTGCAGCGTGCGATCCCGGTCGTTCTCGGGGTCTGGATCGCGCTCTGCGCGCTGGTCAGCGGAGCCTGGGCCGGGTCGACAGTCTATCGGGTGCGTCTGGACGAGGCGATCGGTCCCGCCTCGATCGACTTTGCGGTGCGAGCGATCGCGCGGGCGGAGCGGGACCGGGCCGAAGCGGTCGTGATCGAACTCGACACTCCGGGCGGGCTCGATGCCAGCATGCGCGTCCTGGTCAAGGCGATCCTGGCCGCGGACGTGCCGGTGGTGGTCTACGTCGCGCCGGCCGGGGCGCGCGCGGCGTCGGCCGGTGTTTTCATCACCCTGGCCGCGCCAGTCTCCGCCATGGCGCCGGGGACCAACATAGGGGCGGCGCATCCCGTCGGACTGGGAGGAGCCACGCCCGACTCGGTGATGTCACGCAAGGTGGTCAACGATGCCGCGGCCTACGCGCGCTCGCTCGCCGGGCGGCACGGCCGCAACGCGGATTGGGCGGAGTCGGCGGTGCGGAGCAGTGTTTCGCTCGCGGCGCGCGAGGCGGTCCGCGACTCGGTGGTCGATCTCGAGGCGGAGTCGTTGACCGATCTGCTCCGCCGGATCGACGGACGAGAGGTGCGACTGGTTACCGGGAGCCGAGTGCTGCGAACCGAAGGCGCGATCGTCCGGGATCTCACCATGGGATTTCGCGACCGCGTTCCTTCATCCTCGCCCTCTATGCTCTACAGAGCCTGCCGGTGCAGTGGGCCGGAGTTCTCCTCATCCTGCTCGCGCTGGTGCTCTTTGCCCTGGAGGTCAAGGTGACGAGCTACGGGATCCTGAGTGTGGGCGGCGCGGCCAGCCTCTTCGCCGGCTCTCTGCTCTTCTTTGACCGCGAGTCGCCCTATCGGTTGTCCCTCTCGGTGATCCTGCCGGCGGTGCTGGGGCTGACCGCGTTCTTTCTCTTCGCCGTGGCCATGGCCACGCGCGCCCAGCGGAGGCCGGCGATCAGCGGGCGGGAAGGGATGATCGGCGCCCTGGGCACCGCGGTGACCGATCTCGAACCGGAGGGGAGGATCGACGTGCACGGAGAGTACTGGCGCGCGCGCTCCGCGCGGCCGATCCGCGCCGGCGCCCGCGTGCGGGTGATCCAGACCGAGGGGCTGACCGCAATGGTCGAGTCGGCCGAGGAAACCGTTCCCGGGAGGTCCTGATGAACATCGTTCCGATTCCGTTCCTGATCCTGGCCTTCTTCGCGCTCTTCCTCTTCATGAGCGCGGTGCGGGTGCTCAGAGAGTACGAGCGCGGCGTCGTGTTCCGCCTGGGCAAGGCGATCGGACCGAAGGGCCCGGGCCTGATCCTGCTCATCCCGATGATCGACAAGATGGAGACGATCAGCCTGCGGACCGTGACCATGGACGTCCCGCCGCAGCAGGTGATCACGCGCGACAACGTGACCGTGACGGTCAATGCGGTGGTCTACTTCCGCGTGATCGAGCCGCTGAAGGCGGTGATCGAGGTGGAGAAGTACCTCTTCGCTACCTCACAGCTGGCCCAGACCACGCTGCGGAGCATCGTCGGTCAGGTCGAGCTCGATCACCTGCTCTCCGACCGGGAGAAGATCAACCAGGAGTTGCAGCTCATCCTCGATCGGCAGACCGATCCCTGGGGGATCAAGGTCTCGATGGTGGAGCTCAAGGATGTCGGTCTGCCCGAAGAGATGCGCCGGGCCATGGCCAAGCAGGCCGAGGCGGAGCGCGAGCGCCGGGCCAAGATCATCGCGGCGGAAGGGGAGGAGCAGGCAGCGCTCAAGTTGGGGGAGGCCGCGGCCATCATGGCGCGCAATCCGATCGCGCTCCAGCTCCGCTACCTGCAGACCCTGGTCGAGGTGGCGCAGGAGAACAACTCCACCACTCTCTTCCCGATCCCGATCGACATCCTCCGCCCCTTCATGCAGCACCAGTCGACCGACCAGCCGACCGGATCGACCGCGCTGCCGCAGATCACCTTCCCGCCCCCGGCGGCTCCGGCCAAGCCGTAGCGGGGGGGCGCCGCGCGCGGAGTCCGGGGCGACAACGCGGATAGCCCGCCGGATCCGGTCCGACGGGCTATCTTCTTGTGCGCCCGGCATGGGCACAGACTTAGAGGTGCAAGTCCTCTCCTGAGCAGGTCACAGCGAGGGAAGGGAAGCGCAAGGGCGGAAGGGTGACCGACCGTCCGAAGGAAGCGTGGAACGAACCCGCGGGCCGATGGACAAGAACCGGATACGAGGCGCTGCTGACCGAGGCGAGCGGGCAAGTGACCGCGAAGCCTTCGTGACCAAAGGGACGTGGCGTAAATCCGGCGGTGTTGCGGGGAAGGTCTGTGTTCTTACGGGGAGATCTCGCTTCACGCCTGAAAGGGCGACGCCGAGCGATCGGCGGAGCGAGGAAGTCAGCCGAGGCCGTAGTAGTCGCCGCGAGGCGACGAAGGGCCGAACGAGGAGGGAGAGCTTTTCGCTCACGGGGATCGGAGAGGTCAGGTCACAGATGTCCGAGCAATTGGAGCTCCCGTTCGAGGGTAGGGGTGAAGCCCCGAGTGTAAGAACGGAGTGTGGAGACCTCAACGGCTCCTCGAGAGAAAGAGGGCTCAGGAGCGAGCGGTGTCATGGAACGGGCGGTGAGCCGTCCCAACATGCTGGCCGCGTACAAGCGAGTTCGGGAAAACAAGGGCAGTCCCGGGATCGATGGGATGACGGTGGAAGCGCTACCGGCCTGGCTGCAGGAACATTGGGCAGGAGTCCGCGAGCAACTGCTGGCAGGCACCTACCGACCGCAGCCGGTGAAGCGGCAGCTCATCCCCAAGGCGGGTGGTGGCGAGCGCGAGCTTGGCATCCCGACCGTAGTGGACCGCCTCATCCAGCAAGCCCTGCTTCAAGTCCTCCAACCGATCTTCGATCCAACCTTCTCCGATCACAGCTACGGGTTCCGACCGGGACGCCGGGCGCACGATGCCGCACGGCGTGCGCGAGGGTACGTCCAGGCAGGCCGTCGCTGGGTGGTGGACGTGGACCTGGAGAAGTTCTTCGACCGGGTGAACCACGACCTCTTGATGGGACGGTTGGCGAAGCGGATCGAGGACAAACGGGTGCTGCGACTGGTCCGTCGGTATCTGGAAGCAGGCGTGATGAGCCAAGGAGTGGTCATGGAGCGGCACGAAGGGGACTCCGCAAGGAGGACCTCTCACCGCTTCTGGCCAACCTGCTCCTCGACGAAGTCGATCAGGAGCTGGACCAGCGGGGTCATGCCTTCGTGCGCTACGCCGATGACGGCAATGTCTATGTGCGGTCGAAGCGAGCGGGCGAACGAGTGATGGCTCTGCTGCGTCGTCTCTACGGCGACTTGAAGCTCCAGATCAACGAGTCGAAGAGCGCGGTGGCGCGGGTCTGGGATCGGAAGTTCCTCGGGTTCTCCCTCTGGGTGAGCGCGGGAAAGACGATCCGGGTCCGCGTCGCGGAGAAAGCTCTGAACGCGATGAAGCAACGGGTGCGATGGATGACCCGTCGCGTGGGAGGACGGAGCCTGGAGCAAGTGATCGGAGACCTACGACCGTACCTGCTGGGATGGAAGGCATACTTCCGTTTGGCCGAGACACCGAAGATCTTCCGAGAACTTGATGAATGGATCCGTCACCGCCTCCGAGCGATCCAACTGAAGCAGTGGAAGCGCGGCCGAACGGTCTTCCGGGAACTGACCTCTCGCGGGGTCGGTCCGGAACTGGCCCGGAGGATCGCGGCGAACACTCGCCGCTGGTGGAAGAACTCGGCGATTGGGCTGCACATCGCGATCCCGAACCGCTGGTTCACCGAACGAGGACTTCCCTCGCTCGGTGCGTGACCTCAACATCTCGAACCGCCGGATGCGGACCCGCTTGTCCGGTGGTGTGGGAGGGGTAGCCGGGATCACCGGCTACCCCCTATCCCGATTCCGGCGATCGTTGCTCTCGCGATCAGCGCGTCCGGATCACGAGACCCTTGCCTACGCCCTGGGGGGAGTAGAGGCGGTAGTAGTAGGCGCCGGCCGCGACCTGGGTGCCGGCGTCGTCGGCGCCGTCCCAGCTCACGTTGACCAGGCCGGGGCGAGCCTCGATCCGGTCGAAGCTGCGCACCCGGCGGCCGTCGGCGCCGAAGATCTCGAGCCGCGCCTCGCCGGCGCGCTCGATGGCGAAGTAAAGGTCGGTGGCGCCGCGCGACGGGTTCGGCTGGGCCCAGCTGTTCACCGCCGCGCCGTTGCCCGACGGCACGACTCCCGCGGCGTGGTTGCCGACGAAGACCTTGTAGTGGCACCAGTCCCAGAAGCTCGGATTCTTCCAGGAATGGACCTCGAGGTCGAGCTGGCCGACGCCCGGCGTGTCGAACATGAAGAAGTCGATCAGCAGGTTGTCGGTGGCGTTCGGACCGAAGGGGATCGAGGCGTTGGTCGTGTAGCAAATCCCCGAGGACTCGGAACAGTACTGGCCGAACCAGGGGCTCGTCATGTCGGTGTCGATGAAGCAGACGGCGGAGTCCGGGGTGGCGGTGTTGTTCTTGATCGGTGAGAGGAAGGCGGTCGAGAAGGTATTCGCGGCGAAGAACTGCGTGTTGTCGCTGCAGTTGAGGTCCAGCTGGGACTGAGGGATCGGCACCCCGTTGAAGAGGGTGTAGGTGGCGCGCTGCACCTCCGAGGGATCGAAGGCGCTGCGCAGCTCGATGCGCACCCAGCCCACGCCGGGGGCCGGATTCAGGAAGCGGAGGAAGTCGATCCGCAGGGTGTCGGTTTCGGTCGAGGATACGGTGATCGTCTGGTCGTCGATGTAGCAGATGCCGGTCGAGACCTGGCAGTACTGCGAGAACCAGTCGCCGTCCGGGAAATAGGTGAAGAGACGCACCTGGATCTCATCCGGGTCGAAACCGTTGTTGCCGCGAATCGCCGCCTTGAATTCGATGTCGGTCGCGGCGGCCGGGACCTGGCGGAAGGTCTGGCCGGGGTCGAAGTAGAAGCCGTGCGCCAAGGTCGGAACGACCGCGCAGGCGACGAAGAGCACGAGGAACAGGATCCTTCCGAGCGAACGAACGCGCATGCGAACCCCCTGCTGGTGTTTGCACTTCCTGGGTTTAGCTCTCCCCGTCCGGTCTTGGACCCGGCTCGGGCTCGATTCCGGTAAATCCTTCGGGGCCACGGGTCGGCACGCCGGCCGGGTCCATCGCGGAGCCGCCACGAAAGGCTGGAACCAAGAATACCAGCCGAAACCGGGCCGAGTCAACGCGAGTGGACGGTATGCCCAACCTCTTTCGCCATGTCTCAGGAGCGGTAGGCCGGGCGGAGTTCCTGGACTCAGGGGGCGGTGCTCTCGGGGGGAAAGGGTCGGGCCAGATGGGTCGCGATGTTGGTCGTCCGGGACTCCGCTTCCGGCTGGAAGGAGCGGAGCCAGCCCGCGACCCAGGCGACGCAACGCAGGACGCCGTCGGTCTTCTCGGGGTGGGTTCGGGGGGAGAGACGGACCACGGTTTCGCCATCGGCGCTGAAGGCAACGACGAAGAACCCCTGCCGCAGGTGACCCTCGACCGAGACGCACTCGACCAGGAGCAGGCGGCCGTGACTCGACAGGTAGCACTCCTCGGCCTTGAGCACGAGCGGGTCCTCGCGCAGGGCCCGAGGCGTGAACGCCTGGTGGAAGCGGGAGAGATCGAGCGCCGCGCCGAGTTTGACGTGCGGCATGCCGATCAGTTCCCGCGGACCTGAATCTGGCGGAGCGCGTGTCGCGCGAGCGCGTAGCGGGGCTCGCAGCGGAGGGCGAGGCGGTAGAGCCGCTCCGCGCCATCCCAGTCGTACCGATGTTCGTGCAGGCGTCCGAGGTTGTAGAGCGGAAAATGGTACGACATGTAGCGGTGGGCGCGCGTGGCCGCCCAGAGCCAGGACTCGGCCTCGTCCCAGCGACCGAGCTCGATCAGGTACGCGCCGATGTCGTTGTACGGATTGCCGAACTCGGGATCGATCGCGATCGCGGTGCGGCAGCAATCCATCGCCGCCTCGTAGTCCTTCTGGTAGGAGTGGGTCCAGCCGAGGAAGGTGTAGGCTTCGGCGGTGGGAAAGGTGTCGATCGAGGCGCGATAGAGTCCGAGCGCCTCTTCCAGCGCGCCGCGCATCTGCGCCCGGTACGCCTTGCGAAAGAGCTGCCGCGCCTTCTGTTTCGGCGAGGTGGTGGGATCGATTTCCTTCATAGGCCTATCTTCCCGGACGACCCGCGGGGGTGTCAATCTCTCGGCGTTCCCGGAGGCAGCGGTTGCGTCGTCGATCGCCGCTCACTAGTCTGCCCGCCATGCAGTTTCTCCACGCCAAGATCTTGAGCGGGGCGCTCGCGTTGCTCCTCGCCCCATCGCCGCCGGCGAGCGAACCGGCGCCGGATCCGCCTGCCCCGTCGCGCGCAGCGACTCCGGAGGCGGGGGGCGACCTCCGCGCGACTCAGGATGCGGAGCGGCGGTGGCTCGCGGTGCTCGAAGCGGCGCGCGCGTCGGTGCGCCTCTCGCCCCGGGACGGCTCGGCGCGTCTGCGCCTGGCCGAGCTCTACGTCGAGCGGTCGAACTGGAACGACGCGCGCGCGGAACTCGAGTCGGCGCTTCGGCTGCTGCCGGGAGGAGTCGACTCGCTTCGTGCCGCCCACTTGCATGCGCGCGCGCTTCTCGCCCAGGGACTCCGCCAGCGGGCGAGCGCGCGCTCTCGAGCTGTCCCGTCGGCCGGGTGCGCCTGGGGGCGCGCTGCACGATCTGGCGCTCCTCCTGGACGAAGATCGATTCCACGCCGAGGCGCTGGTGCTGGAGATGGAGGCGCTGGAGCGCGAGCCGAACGATCCGGTGTTGCTCCGGCAGGCCGCGGCCTTCTGGAAGGCGAATGAGCGCCTCGACCAGGCGTTCCGGATGCTCGATCGCTTGGCCCGCTCGGGGGAGGCGGACGCCGAAGATCACTTTCAACTCGGGCTGATGGGGCATCGCCTGGGAGATCCGGTCCGCGCGCTCGAAGCCTACGGCGACTGCCTCAGGCTCGACCCCGAGCACCCGGAAGCCTGCTACAACCGTGCCCTGCTGCTGCGGGAGCGTGGCGACGCTGATGCCTCGATCGCGAGCTTCGAGCGCGTGCTGGCGCTTCGACCGCGCTACGAGCCGACCTACTTCGAGCTCGGAGCCTATCTGATCGACCTGGGCCGGACGCGGGAGGCGCAATCGGTCTACGAGCGCTATCTGGCCGCCGGCTCCGATTCGGTGGCACTGGCGGAGGCGGGCACGATCCTCGAACAATTGCGGACCGGAGGGAATCCCTGGGCTGATCCGGCCGCCGACAGCCTCCGGCGCGCCCTCGGATTCGGTCGCTGAACCGCCGCGGTCAGATCGTCGGATCGAACCCCTCGAGATCACGCACCGGCAGGACGTCGCGCAGCACCTCGAGCGCCGGTTCGACCCGGCTGAAGGGGGGCATGACGTAGGCGCCGCGGATCCGCGGGGAGCGACGGGCCGCAGCCAACGCTTCGCGCGCGATCTCGATACCCACCCGCTTCGCCTCGTCGCCGGAATCGGCCAGGCGCATCCGCTCCCGCACCGCCTCGGGGATCGACATCCCCGGCACCTCGTTGTGGTAGAACTCCGCGTTGCGATGACTGGTCAGCGGGAGGATGCCGACCACGATCGGAATCGGCACGTCCTCGGTGCGCCGCAAGAACTCGTCGAGCAGGTCGAGATCGAACACCGGCTGGGTCAGGGCGTACTCCGCCCCGGCCTCGACCTTCTCGTGGAAGCGGCGCACTTCTTCATCCAGGTTGAGCGCCCCGGGATTGGCCCCTACGCCGACGAAGAAGGAGGTAGGCGGTCCGAGCGCGCTGCCCACCAGGTCGCGACCGTGGTTCAGGTGATTGACGATCCGGGTCAAGCCGATCGAGTCGACATCGAACACCGCCGTGGCGTTGGGATAGTCGCCTAGCTTGGGGGGATCGCCGGTGATGACCAGCAGATTGCGCTGCCCGAGGGCATACGCCCCGAGCAGATCGGATTGCATGCCGAGCAGGTTCCGGTCGCGGCAGCAGTAGTGGAGCAACACCTCGATTCCGATCTGCCGGGCGACGATCACGGCCATCGCCTGGGGGCTCATGCGTGCGCTCGCCCGCGGTCCATCGGGGATGTTGATCGCATCGACCCCGGCGGCGTGGAGTTTGGCCGCGGCCTGGAGCACGCGGCTGGTGTCGGCCCCCTTGGGGGGAGAGATCTCGACGCTGGTGACGAACTCGCCCTCGGTCAGGCGCCGGGCGAAGCGGCTCCGCTGGGCCGCCGGGATCGGCTCGACCGTCGGGACCGCCTCGCGCGGTACCGGGCTGCTCACGTCGATTCGGGTCGGTTGCAACGCTCGCACCGCACCCCGCATGGCGCGAATGTGCTCCGGCGTCGTTCCGCAGCAACCTCCGACCACGCGCACGCCGCAGGACTTGATGAAGCGACGGGCGTAGGTCGACATGTACTCGGGGGAGGAGAAGTAGATCAGGCGTCCTTCGACCCACTGGGGCGCGCCGGCGTTCGGCTGGGCGGCGAGGAAGAAATCGCCCGCTCCGGCCATCTCCTCCAACGCCTCGAGCATGGCGGCCGGGCCGACCGAGCAGTTGCAGCCGACCACCTCGGCGCCGAGTGAGCGCATCCAGAGCGCCAGCTCGTCCGGACGATCGCCGTGGACGGTCAGCCCATCCTCGCCGAAGGTCATCTGCGCGATGATCGGGAGATCGGTCTGGGCACGCACGGCGAGAATCGCCGCCTCCATCTCTTCCCGGTGGCTGATCGTCTCGATCATGAGGAGATCGATCCCGCCCTCGAGCAGCCCGCGCACCTGTTCGACATAGATCGCCCGCAGCTCGCTTGGGGCCAACCGCTCCCGCGTCTGGAGCGGGTTGCCCAGCGGTCCGATCGAACCGGCCACGAACGCCTCGCGGTGGGTCTCCTGGATGGCGCGCCGCGCCGCGCCGACCGCGGCCCGATTGATCTCGAGGACCTTGTCTTCCAGCCCGTGGGGGAGCAGCTTCCAGCGGTTCGCGCCGAAGGTGTTCGTCTCGATGATCTCCGCCCCGGCCGCCAGGTAGTCGCGGTGGATCTCCTGCACCAAGGTCGGGTTGGAGAGGTTCAGCTCATCGAAGCACCGGTTGATGAAGATGCCTTTGGCGTAGAGCATCGTTCCCATCGCGCCGTCGCAGAGCAGGACGGAGTCGTTCAGGCGCTCGAGGAAAGGATGGGCCATCAGGGGTCTCCGCGGTTCCGGTGCGAGGCCGCAGCGTTCGCGTGCGACATTGACCAGCGAATCTATCCAGGGGATGGGGAAGGGTCAAGGTAACCCTCCCGGTGCTTTGCCTCAGGTGATCGGCCGCCTATACTCCCGGCCGCAGCAGTTCCCAAGGTTTCCGTCCCAGGAGGTAGTGTGCGCGCGCGGCTGATCTTCACCCTCGGTCTGTGTCTTGGGCTCTCCTGTGCGCCGCCGAAGCAGACCAAACTGCTTCTGATCGGGGTCGACGGCGGGGACTGGAGCTTGATCGACCCGCTCATTGCGGCCGGGCGGATGCCGAACCTGAAGGGGTTTCTCGAAGGCGGGGTGCGCGCGCCGCTCCGCACGATGTTGCCGGTGATCTCGCCGGTCATCTGGACCACGGTGGCCACCGGGGTTGGTCCGGATCGACACGGCGTGGTCGACTTCACCGTGCCCGAGCCCGAAACCGGTGACCCGATGGTGATCACCAGCCAGCATCGGCGCGCCAAGGCGTTCTGGGACATCCTGACCGAGCGGAAGCGCACGGTCGGAGTCGTGGGCTGGTGGGCCACCTGGCCGGCCGAGCCGGTCAACGGGGTGATGATCTCCGATCGCATGTACGCCCATCCGTTCCTTCCCGGCGAGGAGCCGCAGAAGGAGGTGACCTACCCCGAGGCGATCGAGCCGCGACTGGAGCGCCTTTTCCTCTCGCCCCGAGACGTCGATTTCGCCACTGCGGAGCGCTTCATCCGGGTCGACCAATCCGAGTACGAGGCTCGGACCACGATCGACTTCAGCGACCCGATCGCCCACTTCCGCCAGATCTACGCGACCATGACCAACATCGCCCGGACCGGCCTCGATCTGCTCGCGCACGAGCGACCCGAGCTGCTCGCCCTTTACTTCGAGGGGACCGACACCGCGGGGCACATGTACATGCGCTACGCCCCGCCGCCCTATCCGCACACCACCGAGGCGGAGCGTGCGGCCTACGGCGAGACGGTGAACGAGGTCTACGTCTACTTCGACCAGCTCCTGGGCGAGATCCTGGCCAAGGTCGGGCCGGAGACCCATGTGATGTTGGTTTCCGATCATGGGTTCCTGAGCGGCGAAGCGCGGCCGATCGAGAAGAAGGCGACGGTCGACTATGCAACTGCGGCGCAGTGGCACCGGATGGAGGGCCTCTTTGCCCTGCGCGGCCCGGGGGTTCGGAAGGGGACGACCCTGCCTGCGCTCTCGATCTTCGACGTGTTTCCCACCCTGATGAATCTGCTCGGCCTACCGATCCCCAAGGATGGATTGGGGCAGGTCGCCGCGGCGGCATACGAGACCACGCCGACCCAGGAGTCGATCGAGACCTACCAGGACGCGGCCTGGACCGAGGCGCGTCGGAAGGCGCTCGAGACCGCCACCCCGGTCGATGCGGAGATGATGGAGAAGCTCCGGTCGCTCGGCTACATCGGAGGCGGAGAGACCGGCGCTACCGTTTCGCTGCGCGGGCGGATCGCACTCTCCGAGTACTACGTCTTCATGCGCCAGTTCTCGAAGGCGGCGGGAGAACTGCAGGCGCTCACCCGCGACGCGCCCGACTTCGCCGACGGGCACTACCAGCTCGGTCTGGTCGCGATGATGGTCAAGGAGTTCCCGCGCGCGGAGGCGAGTCTGCGTCGCGCCCTGGAGCTCGACCCGACCCGCGTCCCCGCGATGCAGAACCTGGCGTTCGTCCTGCGCGAGACCAATCGTCGGGACGAGGCGATCGAGTGGATGCGGAAGGCCTGCCAGGTCGAACCGGCCGCGGCAGCCCCCGCGATCAACCTCGCCATGCTCCTGCGCGAGGCGGGAGACCGGCCCGCGGCCCTCGTGGCCCTCGATCGGGCGCTGATCGAACGGCCGAACGACCATGGGCTCCGGGTGCAGCGGGCGCTTACCCTGCATGAGCTCGGCCGTTACCCGGACGCCGTGGCGGCCTGGAGTGCGGTTACGACGGCCTGGCCGGACGACCGCCGCTCGGCCGCCTATCTGGCTCAGGCCAAGGCGGGGCAGCCCCCGAGCAATCCCGCGCCGTAGGGGTGGGGGAGGCGCCCCGCGGACCGGCCGATTCGCGGGGAGGGCGCATTGACCCGATTCCCTTGCCGGGGCTATGCTTGAGGGCGTTCTTTCAAGCACCGATCGAAGCAGGCGCTCCGGGATGTCTCCCACGTTCCGGGATGGTTGGTGCGCGTCTCTGCTGCGTGAGCCAAAACAATGGGGGATCCCTGATGCAAACGTTGAACCTGAGAGCCGCATGGATCGGTGTTCTCGCGACCGTGGTGGCGAGCCAGGTGCAGGCAGTGGCGCCGATGGACGACCACGCCTTCGAAGTGCGTCTGCCGGCCGAGATGGCCGCGCCGATCTATACCCAACCGGACCGCACCGAGGCCGCGCAACTGATCCCGGGCTGGGGCGAGTTCGTCGCGGGGGAAGGCCAGCGTTGGCTGGTCGCGGGCTACCGGCCCGACCTCGGCGCTCCGGCCACCTTGACGGGGCCTGGCCTGCCGCTCGTCTCGACCTACGCGGGTGACGACGAAGTGGCCGAAGCCGCGACGCGCTTCCTCGCCGGCAAGGCCGAGATGCTGAGGCTCGATCCCTCTCAGGCGCGCGTACTCGAGGTGCTGCGCCAGAGCAACCGCGTTCAGGTCATCTTTCAGCAGGTCTACGAGGGGATCGACGTCCTCGGCGGCCGGGCCGAGGTCTATCTCACGGATGGGAAGGTCGTGGCCTTCGGCTCGGAGTTCTATCCGGAGGTCAATGCCGCCACCTGGCCCGCTCTGAGCGCCGTCGAGGCCCAGAGCGCCGCGGTCCAGGAGATGCCGTTCGGCGCCAACGTGAGCGATCACTTCGAGGGGGTGCCGCGGCTGGTGGTCGTGCCGATCTCGCTCGAAGGGCGGCTCAGTTACTTCCTGGCCTACGAAGTGAAGGCCCGGATGGAAAGTCCGAACGCCTACTGGTGGAGCTACGTCGACGCGAGCGACGGACAGATACTGTCGCGTCAGAACAACATCCACACGCTCGATATCCCGGTCACCGTTCGCTCCGACGTGGAGGAGAAGACGGTCGGAGACCCGTACCTTGAACTCGGTAACCCGAGTCAGGTCGTGCGCGCCAATAGCACGAACTTCTATACCGACCCCACAGGCTTCGTGAATCTGTCGGTGCCCAACAACCAGAACTATCCCGTCACCTCGGAACTCAACGGTCGCTGGTCGAACGTCAACCGGCAGGACGGCGGCGACGCCTCCTTCTCCGGCACCGGCACCCCTGGCGTGCCGCTCAACATCAAGTGGAGCGACGCGAACTCACAGGTCCAGGAGCGCGACGCCTTCTACCACACCAACGTGGTGCACGACTGGGTCAAGGCGCTCGATCCGACCTTCACCGGGATGGACTTCGTCTGCCCGACCAACGTGAACGTCCCGACCGGCCAGGGCGGGAGCTGTGACACCGGCTGCAACGCGTTCTGGAACGGCTCCTCGATCAACTTCTGCGTGGCCAGCGGCAACTGCGCCAACACCGCGCGGATCGCTGACGTGGTCTACCACGAGTATGGACATGGGATCACCCAGTTCACCTACTCACCCCAGGCCCCGCCCACCAGCTCGGGGATGGGCGAAGGGTTCTCCGACATCATCGCGATGAACATCCAGGACGACCCGAACATGGGCGAGGGGTTCACCACCGGCGCACCCTTCCTGAGGACCGGAAACAACCTCCGGCAGTACCCGGCGACCGAGTGCGGTGGCCAGGTTCACTGCCTCGGCGAGGTGATCATGGGCGCGGTCTGGAAGACGCGGGTCAACCTGAAGGCGTCCCTCGGTGATGGCCCAGGCGGAGCGCTCCACGACCAGCTCTTCCGCGCCACCCAGAAGACCAAGCAGTTCTCGATGCCGAATTTCCTCAATCGCATGCTGCTGAACGACGATGACAATGCCGATCTTTCCGACGGCACGCCGAACTACTACGACATCTGCGATGCCTTCGCCCAGCACAACCTGATCTGCCCGAACATCACCAAGTACATCCAGTTCACCCACACCGCGCTGCTCGACCAGAGCTCGACCGTCACGCCCTACCAGGTGACGAGCCTGGTCCAGTCGGTCAACGCCGGAAACGTGATCGCCGGGTCGGTTCAGCTCTTCTACTCCACGGATGACGGGGACAATTTCACCCCCGTGGCCATGGCCCCGACCGGAAACGCGAACGAGTACCGCGGCAACATTCCCGCCCAGGGCTGCGGCACGATCGTGACCTACTACATCTTCGCCCAGACCGACACCGGGGTGACCGGAACCGAGCCGTTCCGCGCGCCGATCAAGAACGTCCACCGATTCATGGTCGGGCCGGCCACCACCGTGCTCAACGATTCATTCGAGAGCGACCTCGGCTGGACGATCGGCGCGCCCGGCGACGCGGCTACCGACGGCATCTGGCAGCGTACCGACCCGGTGGGGAAGGTCAACCCGAGCAACAACGAGGTGGTGCAGCCGGAGGACGACCACACCACCAATCCGGGGGTGAACTGCTACGTCACCGACGGGTCGGGCGGCTTCTACACCAACCACGACGTGGACGGTGGGGCGACCACCATCCTCTCGCCGACCTTCGACTGGTCGGGCGGCGGCGGCGCGGGCAAGGTCGAAGCCTGGCTCTTCTTCGCCGACCCGGTGGCCACCGACGATACCCTGCGGTTCTCGGTCTCGAACAACAACGGGACTTCCTGGACCGACCTGATCAAGGTGTTCGGTCTCGAGCAGAACTCCTGGAAGCAATACCGCGCCTACTTCAGCAGCGACCAGGTGCCGTTCACGAACCAGATGCGATTCCGGGTGCAGGTTGCCGACTACAACTCTTCGCTCTGCGAAGCGGCGGCGGACGACATCGTGATCAAGCTCGTCCCCTGCACCTCCGTCGACGTCGAGCAGGAGATTCTGCCCACCCGCTTCGAGGTGGCCCAGAACCGGCCGAATCCGTTCCGCGGCACGACCGAGATCCGCTACGCCCTGCCGCGCGCCGAGTCGGTCCGGATCGAGGTCTTCGACGCCGCCGGCCGCCTCGTTCGCACCGTCGCCCAGGGTGCGCAGGAGGCCGGTCTGCACAGCTCGGTCTGGGACGGCCGCGACGCCTCCGGTCGCCCGGTCGGCGCCGGCGTCTACTACTACAAGGTGAGCAGCGGCGCGCAGGAGCTGACCCGGAAGATGCTTCTGCTGAAGTAGTCCGGCGAAAGGTTTCGGATCTACCCACCGAGAGGCGGGGACAGCGGTGCTTCGGCCCGCCGTTCCCCGCCTTTCGGCATATCGAGGTTCAGAGCCGGAGTTGCCCCGGGCGATCCGGCTCGTGCCGGCCCCTTGACGCCCTACCCCTCCCGCGTGAAGCGAACGATCGATTCGACGTGGGCGGTGTGGGGGAAGAGATCGACGATCTGGAGTTCGTCGGCCCGGTAGCCGGCCTCGATCATGGTGGCGGCGTCGCGGGCGAGCGTTGATGGATTGCACGAGACGTAGAGCACGGTGGGGGCACCCAGGGCGATCATTCCCTTGAGCGCCTTGGGATGGAGGCCGGCGCGGGGAGGATCGACGATCACGACGTCGAACTGCTCCGGAACCGCTTCGGGTTCGCGGATCCAGGCCTCGACATCGGCCCGGAGAAACCGCGCGTTGGGGATGCCGTTGCGCGCGGCGTTCCGCTCGGCGTCGCTGACCGCGGAGGCGACCTGCTCCACACCGAGGACGGAGTCGAAGTTCTGGGCCAGGGCGAGGCCGAGCGTGCCGGCTCCGCAGTAGAGATCGAGGAGGCGCCCGCCATGTCCCTCGGCCATCCGGGCGAGAGCGTCGACCAGCACCTCGGCGCCGCGCGTGTTGGTCTGGAAGAACGACTGGGCGGAGAGTTCGAACGCGAGCCCGCGGAGCGTCTCGCGGAAGTAGGGGCGTCCGAAGAGCAGGAACTCCTCGTCGCCGCGCGCGATGGTCGCGGTGCGACGGTTGACGATCACCACGAAGCCGACCAGGCCGCGCACCGTTTCGGCGAGGCGGGGAGCAAGGCGGTGGAGGGCGTCGTCCATCTCGCGCGTGACCAGCGCGACCAGCACCTCGCCGGTGTTCTGTCCCTCGCGAATCACCAGATGCCGCAGCAGTCCGCTGTCCTCCCGGCTGCGGTAGGCGGAGAGGTTCTCGGCGCGCGCAAAGTTTCGCACCGTATTCAGCGCCTGGAGGAACGGCTCGCCGGGCAGGATGCAGCGCTCGAGGTCGAAGACGGCGTCGAAGCGACCCGGGACATGGAGACCGAGCGCCGGGGTGGGAGTCGGCTCGAGGGGTGGGCCGTCGAGGCACCACCCACGCCCGGCAAAGGTGAATTCCATCTTGTTGCGGTATCCCTCGAGTAGAGGGGACGGGAGAGGGGGATGGGGCTCGGGCACGGTCACGCGACCGACCCGGGCGAGCAGCTCACGCACCTGTTGGGCCTTCGCCTCGATCTGCCGTTCGTAACGGAGCGTCTGGAGCGAGCAGCCTCCGCAGACCGCGGTGTGCGGGCAGCGGGGGGGAAGTCGATCGGGTGAAGCGGTCAAGATCTCGCGCAGGCGCATCTGTTCGTACTGTCGGCGGGACCGCACCGGCTCGGCCAGCACACGCTCCCCGGGTAGCGCGCCGGCGACGAAGCGGACCTTTCCGTCGACCCTGCCGACCCCCTCGCCGCCGAAGGCGAGCGAATCGATCTCCACCGTGATCCAGTTCGAGCGATCCTGGTCGGCCATGCCTCTCCCTTGTCGGACAGGAAGTCCTTGGGCAGCGTGGGGCCGCCCCCTATACTCCGCGTTTTGTTGCCGCTCCGGACGATGCCGGGAGCGGAGCGCAGGATATCAGTTGCGCGGTTCATCGACTGCACTGTCCAGCGGGAAAGGGACGGTTTACGCGAACGACGGAGGCCTTGTGCTCAAGATGACGTCAGTCCACCCTCTCACCGAATCGGGTTCGACCCGCACCGCCTTCTCCCTCGCGCGCCGGGCCGGGAACGCCTTGGTGCTGGCGGTCGCGGTGTTCGGAATCGGCGCAATCCAGGGATGCGGCAAGAAGGGAGGAGAGGGCACGCCGACGGTCGCGATCACCGGGGAGCCGACCAAGGTGGTGGCTCAGGTGGCCGGAGAGAAGATCACGCTGGGGGAGATCAACCGCGTGGTTCAGGCCTGGCGGATGGGCCGCTTCCGGGATGTCGATCCCAACGCACCCGAACCGGTGCTCCAGCAGAAGGCGGTCGACAACCTGGTCGATCAGAAGCTCCTGATGCAGGCGGCCAAGGCCAAGGGGGTGCTCCCAACCGAGGACGAGCTGAACGCCGCCATGGAGCAGATCAAGATGCGCTTCCCGGACGAGGCGGCCTTCGCTCAGGCGCTCCAGCAGCAGGGGGTCACGGAGGAGGAGGTGAAGGACGGCTTCCGCTCCGACATGACGATCCGTCGCTTCATCGAGTCGACCTTCCAGGATACGGTCAAGGTGACGCCGGAACAGGCGAAGGGCTACTTCGACGGCCATCCGGAGGAGTTCCAGCGCCCCGAGATGGTCCACGCCCGGCACATCCTGGTTCGCGCCGCGGCCGACGCGCCGGCGGTGATGGACAAGGAGGCGCGCGACCGCGCAGCCGCGATCTTGAAGCGGCTGCAGAAGGGGGAAGACTTCGCCACGGTGGCGTCGGAGACCTCCGAGGATGTCACCGCGCAGCGCGGGGGCGACCTCGGGTTCTTCGCCCGCGGTCAGATGGTGGCGCCGTTCGACTCGGTGGCCTTTGCCCTTCAGCCGGGCCAGATCTCCGATCTGGTCAAGACCCAGTTCGGCTACCACGTGATCAAGAACGAGGAGCGGCGGGAGCCGGGCACCTTCGAGTTCGATCAGGTGGCTCCGCAGTTGATGCAGAAGCTCCGCCAGGACCGGACCGACGATGCGGTCAAGGCGTTCCTCGAGGGGCAGAAGAAGAAGGCGAAGATCAAGCGCGAGATCTAGCGGTCCACGGGACGCCCCGCTCTGCGATGTTGGGCCGTCCAGTCGGTGCGGCGGTCCAGACGGACGCGCGCGCGGTAACCGGGAGTAATCTCGTGCTTTGACCGCGCGCCCCCCCTCTGTTAGTTTGGGGCACGCTCCGCATGTCGTCTGCGTGTGCCGTCCCTGGTCGGAGCGTCCCGGGATCGGCGCCCCGTCGCGTGGACCAAACCGATGCCCGAACCCTTGGGGGCCGACCCTCCAGATCCTGCCGCACCTGTTCCACCTGCCGGCCTGCCTGGCCCGATGGGCGGCAGCCCCGAACTGCCCCGACGCCGGTGGAATCTGCGCAGCGAGCCGCATCCTGACGCGTGGTCCCGCCTGCCGCGAGAGTGGGGGATCCCCGATGCGGTCCTCGCCACCCTCTGGAACCGCGGACTCGAAGATCCGGATGCCATCCAGCGCTTCCTCGCACCGAAGATCGAGGATCTCGGCGACCCCAACGGCCTGATCGACTGTGAGCGGGCGGTGACGCGCATCGCCGCCGCGCTGCGGAACTCGGAAACGCTCTTCGTCTTCGGCGACTACGACGTCGATGGCATCACCGCGGCCGCGCTCTGGGTCCGTCTGCTCCGGCACTTCGGGGCCCGCCCCCTCTACAAGGTGCCGAACCGGATGGAAGACGGCTACGGGCTCTCGGTCCGCACGATCGAGGAGGCGCATGCTGGCGGTGCCACCGTTCTGATCGCCAATGACTGTGGCACCTCCGCTCACGAGGCGATCGAGCGGGCGCGCGCCCTCGGGATCGACGTGATCGTGGTCGATCACCACATGCCGGACGCGACCTTGCCTGCCGCCTATGCGCTGGTCAACCCGCGGCGGAGTGACGATTCGTACCCCTTCCCCGATCTTGCCGCGGTGGGGGTGGCCTTCAAGCTGCTCGAGGCGCTGGTGGCGCGGATCGGCGGCCCGGAAGACCTGCGCCATCTCCGCAATCACCTCGATCTGGTGGCCGTCGGGAGCGTGGCCGACGTGGTGCCGCTCCGGGGCGAGAACCGAGTCTTGGTGCACTTCGGGATCCGGGTGCTGCGGGCCCGGCGTCGTCCCGCGTTTCAGGCCTTGATGGAGCAGGCCGGAGTGGCCGACAAGTGGCTCGAGTCGAGCACCATCGCCTTCTCCCTCGCCCCGCGTCTCAATGCGGCGGGGCGGCTGGGGCATCCCGCCCTCGCGCTCGAACTGCTGCTGGCGGATGATCTGGAGAGCGCCCGTTCGTTCGCCGCCCGACTCGAGAAGGACAACGACGAGCGGAAGCGGCTGCACGAGGTCGTGCTGCGGGAGGCGGTGGAAACGGTCGAAAAGGATGAAGGCAGGGGGGCGTACGCCATCGTCCTGGGATCAGCCGGCTGGCACCCCGGGGTGCTGGGGATCGCCGCCTCGCGGCTGGTCGAGCAGTTTGGTGTCCCGGTGGTCCTGGTGTCGCTCTCGGGCGAGACGGCCCGCGGTTCGGCCCGTACGCCGCCGGGGTTCGATCTGCTCGCCCTGGTGGCGCGCGCCAGTGAGCACCTCTCGGCCTTTGGCGGGCATCGGCAGGCGGTGGGACTCTCGCTCGATCCAGCGCATTTCGTCGCGTTCCAGACCGCGTTGCGGGATCAGAGTCGCGCCGCCCTGGCCCAGGGAGTTCCGGAGGCAACGCTGGAACTCGATGCCGCACTCGAACCGCGGCAGTGCGACGTTGAACTGGCGAGGTGGGTGGAGCGGTTGGGACCGTTCGGGGAAGGGAACAAGGAACCGCTGTATCTCGCGCGTGCCTTCTGCCGCCCGGGGCGGGTGCTGAAGGATCGCCACTTGAGGATCCACGTGCTGGCCAACGGGCGGGTGA
The DNA here is from genome assembly GCA_016712505.1 of Candidatus Eiseniibacteriota bacterium. GTDB lineage: Bacteria > Eisenbacteria > RBG-16-71-46 > CAIMUX01 > CAIMUX01 > JADJQY01. The sequence continues at coordinate 488,752 of JADJQY010000002.1, forward strand.
TCGACTGCATCGGGTTCGGGCTCGCGCCGTACGCCTCGGAGATTCCGTCCGGGGGAGCGGAGATGAAACTGGCCTTTACCCCGATGCTCAATCGGTGGCGGGGGCAGGAGCAGGTTCAGCTCAAGTTGCGGGAGATCGACTTTGTCTAGCGGGGTCAACGTGCTCGAGGATCTGACCGCGAACTTCCGCCAGGAACTCGCGCGCTTCCTCGTGCCCGAAGATGTGGCCCGGGTCGAGGCGGCGCTGGAGTTTTCCCGCGCGGCGCACGATGGCCAGTTTCGCCGCTCGGGCGAGCCGTACGTCACCCACTGCATCCACGTCGCGATGATCCTGATGGACCTGCTTCGGCGCCGGACCGATCCGGTCATCCTCCAGGCCGCACTCCTCCACGATGTGCTCGAGGACAACCTCAACATCACCTATCAGGACATGGCCAACCGCTTCGGCGAGGAAGTGACCCAACTGGTTTCGGTTCAAGCGGGAACTGGAGGACCTCGCCTTCAAGTACCTCGAACCGGAGCACTACCGCCGGATCGCCGATCTGGTCTCGACCAAGCGGGTGGAGCGTGAGCGGGCGATCGAGGAGATCCGCGGACCGCTTCGGGCTCGCCTGCAAGAGGATGGGATCGAGGCCGAGGTGAGCGGTCGGGCCAAGAGCTTCTTCTCCATCTGGGGCAAGCTCCGCCGGAGCGGCAGTTCCTTCGACGATCTCAACGATCTGCTCGGAGTGCGGGTGGTCACCGATTCGAAGGGAGATTGCTACCGGGTGCTCGGGGTGGTGCATGACATCTACGTGCCGGTGGCCGACCGCTTCAAGGACTACATCGCCACCCCGAAGAGCAACATGTACCAGTCGCTGCACACCACGGTGATCGGGCCGCAGCAGCGCATGGTCGAGATCCAGATCCGCACCCGCGAGATGCACCTGGTCTCGGAGATCGGAATCGCCGCCCACTACCGCTACAAGGAGGGGGGGCGCTGGGACGAGGAGATCGAGCGCAAGCTGGGCGAGGTGCTGGTCCGGCGCACCACCGAGTGGCATGACGAAGCGGAAGATCCCAAGGAGTTCATGGACTTCCTCAAGATCTCGCTCTACCAGGACGAGGTCTTTGTCTTCACTCCGAAAGGGGAACTGAAACAGCTTCCCCGCGGGTCGACCCCGCTCGATTTCGCCTACTCCATCCACTCCCAGGTGGGGAACCGCTGCGTGGGGGCGAAGGTGAACGGCCGCATCGTGACGCTGCGGCACGAGCTGAAGAGTGGGGACACGGTCGAGATCATGACCTCCACCCAGGCCACGCCGAGCGAAGACTGGCTGCAGGTCGCGCACTCCAGTCGTGCGCGGGCCAAGATCCGCCAGTGGCTTCGGGCCCAGCGGCTCCAGGAGGCGATCCTGCTCGGTCGGGAGATGTTGCAGAAGGAGCTGCGGAAGAAGCGGAAGAAGTTCCCCACCGACGAGGAATTGATGGACGTGGCGCAGTCGTTCGGGCTCTCGGACGCCGCACTGCTCTACGCGCGGATGGGGGAGGGGAACCTTGCCGTCCCCGGCGTGTTGCAGAAGCTCTACCCCGATCTGGCGGTGGCCAAGAACCCGTCGCCGGTAGAGCGTCTGCGTGAGGTGGTGCGCCTGCCGGTCAAGGGGATCTCGATCCAGAGCGTCTCCTCCCTGCTGGTCCATATCGCGCAGTGCTGTCATCCGGTGCCCGGTGACGCGGTGGTCGGACTGGTGACTCGCGGTCGCGGCGTCTCGGTCCACCGGCAGGATTGTCCGAACACCTTCGATGACCGGGTGGAGAAGGAACGTCGGATCGACGTGAGCTGGGACGTGGAAGGGCAGAAGATGTTCCTCGTCCGTCTCGCGGTCTACGGCAGCGATCGCGCCAACTTGCTGGCCGACGTCGCGCTGGCGATCTTGAGTTCGGGCACCAATATCAGGGAAGGCGGGATGCAGTCTGCCGATGCGCAGGCGGTGGGGGACTTCCTGGTCGAGGTTCGTAACCTCGCCCATCTCGAGCGGGTGATGCGCGCCATCCGTGCGGTGCGCGGCGTCAGCGACGTCGAGCGCAAGCAGCACCTGCCCCGGGAGTTCGGCGAAGACACAGGAAGGGTCTGATGACGAAACTCAGAATGACAGCCTTGGCGCTCGCCGCCTGCTGCGCACTGGCGGGCGGGGCGACGGGGTGGACGGTCGGGAATGCCGCCGCCGCGACCCTCTCGCTGGGACCGCGGGTGGGATATGCCGACATGGAGGGAGACCTGCTCTCCGGTGACGCCGCGCCGGGGGAGTACCGCATCTTCGGCGTCCAGGTGGTGGCGCAGCTTTCGCCCGGCTTCGCGGTCGAGGTCGCGGGGGAAGCGGTGAGCGACGAGTTCGAATTCGAGGACGTGGAGACTCCGGGAGCGCTGGTCGACGGCAAGGCGAAGTGGGATGATCTCGGGCTCTTCGCCTCGATCCACCTCGGCCTGCTCGACCTCGGTCCGCTGCGGGCCTACGCCGGCGGCGGCGCGGGTCTGCACTTCAACCAGGTTGAGGTGCTGGAGGTCGCGACCTCGGTCGGCGGGCGCGAGCAGAGCGGTACCGTCCCGGCCGGGACGGACGACCTGAGCGACGACTTCCTCGACGACGTGGAGCAGGAGCGGGATGACGCGGAGTGGCATGCCCTGGGCGGTCTGGCCTGGGACTGGAGCGGGGTCCCGCTTTCGATCTTTGCCGAGGCCCGGTACCGAAACATTCTGCAGGACAGCGGCGACGTGAAAGGTTGGGCCGCGTACGGTGGACTCAACCTCCGCCTCGAGTAGCGGCGTGCTGGCGGTGGTGCAGCGGGTCTCGCGCGCGTCGGTCACGGTGGAGGGAAGCGTCACCGGTGCGATCGAGACCGGACTCCTGATCCTGCTCGGCGTGGCGCGCGGCGACGAGGATGCAGATGCGGCGTGGCTCGCGGCGAAATGCGCCTCGCTCCGGATCTTTCCCGACGACGACGGGAAGATGAACCGCAGTGTGGACGAGGCGGGGGGCGCGGTGCTGGTGGTCTCGCAGTTCACCCTGCTCGGAGATTGCGAGAGAGGGCGGCGTCCGAGCTTCATCCAGGCCGCCCCGCCCGACGAAGCCAACCGTCTCTACACGCGGTTCGTGCACGAGGTGCGCTCCCTCGGTCTCCGGGTGGAGACGGGCGTGTTCCAGGCGCACATGGACGTCGCGCTGGTCAACGATGGCCCGGTCACCCTGCTGGTCGATTCCGGGCCATGGCGCGCCCGACGGAACGACCGGCGCGGGGCCACGGTCGAAGCATGAGGGGAGCCGGGTTGAACCTCCTCGGCCTCGCGCGTGGTCCGATCATTCTTGCCTCGGCCTCGCCCCGTCGGCGCGAGCTGCTCGAGCGGATGGAGGTGCCGCTCGAGGTCGTTCCCGCCAACGTGCCGGAGAACAACCGACGCGCGGAGGAGTCGCCGGAGCAGTATGTGCGCCGCCTGGCCCGTGAGAAGGGGGACGCGGTGGCCGACCAGCTTGCGGGGGCGAGAGGTTACGTCGTCCTGGCGGCCGATACGATCGTCGAGATCGACGGCGAGGTCCTGGAGAAGCCGACCGACACCGTGGAAGCGGACCGCTTCCTCGCGCGCATGGGAGGACGCTGGCATCGCGTTTGGACCGGTCTCTACCTCCGAAGACTCAAGGAGCCCGACGACGCGCGGCCGCTTTCGGCCAGTGGGGCCGAGATGTCGCGGGTCTTCTTCAGTACGCTCGATCCGGGGGCGCGTCGCCAGTATATCTCCACCGGCGAACCGATGGACAAGGCCGGTGGCTATGGGATCCAGGGGTTCGGCGGCATGTTCGTGCCGCGTATCGAAGGGGACTACTTCAACGTGATGGGACTGCCGCTGGCGCGCCTGCGGGCACTTTGCCACGAACTCGAGGGGCACGCAGATCCTTCCGCAGGCGATTGTGGAGAGCGGATCGAATGAATGAAACCTGGTTTCTCGACACCGTGCGTTGGCAGCGAGGAGCGCTGCGCCTCCTCGATCAAACCCGACTGCCGGAGATCGAAACCTACCTCGAGCTGACCCGCGTCGACCCGTTGATCGCCGCGATCCGCTCGCTCGCGGTGCGCGGCGCCCCCGCGATCGGGGTGGCGGGAGGGTTCGGCGTCGCGTTGGTCGCGCGCGAACTCCGGGAGGGGCCCTCCACCGTGGCCCGCTTCCAGCAGGAAACCGATCGCCTGATCGCGGCCCGTCCCACCGCGGTCAATCTCCGCTGGGCAGTCGAGCGGGTGCGCGCGATTGCGCTGGCCGCGGTCGCTCCGGACGGCGCGGGCCGGTTGGACTTGGAGGCGCTCGAGGCCGCGGCGCTGGCCGAGGCGGAACGCGTGCTCGAGGAGGACCTCGATCTTTCCCGGGCCATGGCGCGGCATGGGGACCCGCTCCTGCCGGAGCAGGGGACCGTCCTGACCCATTGCAACACCGGGGGGCTGGCCACCGCCGGCGGCGGCACGGCGCTCGGGGTGGTCCTCCGCGCCGCGACCCGGGGGAAGCAGCTGTTCGTGCACGTCGACGAGACCCGCCCGCTGCTGCAAGGCGCGCGGCTGACCGCCTGGGAGCTGCGGCGGGCCGGGATCGATCACGCGGTCAACTGCGATGGGGCAGCCGCCTGGCTGCTCAAGACGGCGGGGATCGATGCCGTGCTGGTCGGCGCGGACCGCATCGCGGCCAACGGAGACACGGCCAACAAGATCGGTACCCTGGCGGTCGCTTTGGCTGCACAGGAATTCGGGGTTCCCTTCTACGTGGTGGCTCCCCGGTCGAGCTTCGACCTTGGGCTGCCGGACGGCGACCAGATTCCGATCGAGGAGCGGGCCGGGGACGAGGTGGTTCGGTTTCGGGGGGGCGCCGACCTGGCCCCCGGCTCGGCCGTCCGCAACCCGGCGTTCGACGTGACCCCGGCGCGGCTCATCTCGGCCTGGGTCACGGAGCTCGGCGTCGAGCACCCCCCGTTCCGACCCTCCGCTCCGGGCGGGGGGCGGGCGGACCGCACCGGGAGCTAACCCGAAGCTTGACAGCCGGAAGCCACCGCCACTAGGCTCTGCACTTTGCACATCGAGGGGTCGTCCTTCGGCGCCAGTTGGCGCACACGGAACTCCGGCGAGGTCAGCCGATCGGAAGCGCGATCGGAGAGGATCCTCTGCTGGACTTGTTTTGTGTCGTTTAGCCCTTCGCCTGTTCGAGTGGTTCAGCCTGCGAGAACGTCAGGCGATTAGAACGTAAGGAGCGATTGGAATGCAGACCTACGCCACCAAAGCGAGCGACGTCCAGACTCGCCGTTGGTTCTTGATCGACGCCAACGGACAGGTGCTTGGACGCATGGCGAGCGAGGCCGCCTGCCTTCTCCGCGGGAAGTGGAATCCGATGTACGTGCCCTATCTCGACTCGGGCGACCACGTCCTGATCGTGAACGCGAGCAAGGTGAAGCTGACCGGGAAGAAGCTGGAGAAGAAGACTTACTTCCACCACACCGGTTATCCCGGCGGTGGTCGCGTTCGTCTGATGAGCCAGCGCATGAAGGATCGACCGGAAGAGGTCGTGCGCGATGCCATCTGGGGGATGCTCCCGAAGGGCCCCTTGGGTCGTCAGATGATCCGGAAGCTGCGGATCTACGCCGATGAGGCGGGACTCAAGAAGCACGAAGCGCAGAAGCTGATTCCGATCACGCTGGGGAGCCACGGCAAGGCGATTCCGGCGGCGGTCGCGGCGGCCGGCCATGCCCCGGTGGCTCCGCGTCCCGCGGCGGTGAAGAAGGCGGCGCCTGCGGCCGCTGGCAAGGCCACGGCTGCCAAGAAGGCGGATGCGCCGAAATCGAGTGCGCCGAAGGCGACTGCGGCGAAGGCCGCCGCTGCGGGCACCAAGGCCCCTGCGAAGAAGGCCGCTCCGAAGGCGGGGCGCGAAACGAAGTAGTTCCGGCCCGGCACGCCGTAAGGACGGACTGCAAAGGGTAGGGACGGATCGCGACGGTGACGTTAGAGGATTGGCGAGGAGAACGAATGGCAACGACTCAGAAGGCGATGCACCAGGCGACCGGACGACGCAAGTCGTCGGTTGCGCGCGTGCGGTTGACCCCCGGCACGGGCAAGCGGATGATCAACGGCCGTCCGCTCGAACAGTACTTCCCGCGTGAGGTGCTCACCCTGGTGGTGTTGCGTCCGCTGCGCGTCACCGAGACCGAGGCTCGTTTCGATCTCAACGCGCGGGTCAACGGTGGCGGCATCAGCGGCCAAGCCGGGGCGATCGCCCTCGGTATCTCCCGCGTTCTCCGGGCGCTCGACGTCTCGTACAAGCCGATGCTCGACAAGGAAGGCCTCCTCACGCGCGATCCGCGCATGAAGGAGCGCAAGAAGTACGGGCAGCCGGGCGCGCGCAAGCGCTTCCAGTTCTCGAAGCGTTAGTCTGCTCCGCAGGCTGATAGGCTTCGGATACCGCAAGATCGCCTTTGACCGGGCATCGGCGGGGAGCGTCGAATCGACGTCGCTCTCCGGCCGGGTCGGAGGTTCATGCGGAATACACACGCTCCCTATCGGGCAGTTGCCGCCCGTCGCCTCGAGCGCGGCGCGCGGACCCATCAGATGGTGGGACCCGGACCTGTGGGTACCGCGAGGCGGGCTCCTCAGGAGGGGTCTCTTCCCGGTGGGAAACTAGGGGGAGCGGAGGTTCAAACTGCACAGTCAGGAGGATTCGTTGGCCACGATCACGATGCGCGAACTGCTGGAAGCGGGCGTCCATTTCGGACATCAGACCCGTCGCTGGAATCCGAAGATGAAGCGGTTCATCTTCCTCGAGCGGAACAAGATTCACATCATCGACCTGCAGAAGACGCTGGCGTCGCTCGACCGGCCGAAGCAGGCGATCATCGACTGTACCCGCAACGGGGACAGCATTCTCTTCGTCGCAACGAAGAAGCAGGCCCAGAACGTGATGGCGGAGGAAGCGCGCCGGTGCGGCAACTTCTTCGTGACCGAGCGCTGGCTCGGCGGAATGCTCACCAACTTCCAGACGATCAAGATGAGCATTCGCTACCTTCGGAGCCTCGAGCGGATGCGCGACGACGGCACCTTCGAGAAGCTCTCGAAGAAGGAAGTCTCGCGGCTGGAGAAGGAGCGCGGCAAGCTCGACCAGATCTTCAGCGGCATCAAGGAAATGAATCGGCTACCGGGACTGATGTTCGTCGTCGACACCAAGGCGGAAAAGATCGCCATCTCGGAGGCTCGGCGTCTCAACATTCCGGTCATCGGGCTGGTCGACACCAACTGCGATCCGGAGGAGATCACCTACCCGATCCCGGGCAATGATGACGCGATTCGCAGCCTCCGCCTCTTCGCGCGCTGGGTGAGTGACACCGTGCTCGAGTCTCGGGCGAACGCCCCGAACGCCGCGGACAAGATGGACCAGGGCGAGCCGGAGGCGGCGGGCGTTCCCGGCGCCTGATCCTCTCCGGAGGATGATGCGGCGCCGGTTCCCGCTCTCCCGGTTTCGGCTGTATCGGAGCGCGGCGCCGCTTCGCACCCCACTGACCGCCCGCACTGTCCCGCGCCTGGGTCTACCGGTGGGGGGGCTACCGGTCGAGGGGTCTACCGGTCGGGGCGTCTGCCGGTCGGGATCTCGGGCGATCGGCGAACGCGCGCCGAGGGCGGGATGGCGCGGAGCTGACCGCTTCGCGCAGTCAGAAGAAGGACGTTGATCGGGGACCGGTAGGTCCAGGACCAGACGATCCAAACCTGTGGATCCAAGACTAGGGCGGAGGGCGCACAGCCCTCCGAGCCGGCAGGCGCCAGCGAAGTCGCGCCAACCGGAGAACGAGGAGTGAAAGCGACATGAGCATCACCGCGGAACAGGTCAACACGCTTCGGGGAAAGACCGGAGCCGGATTCATGCAGTGCAAGAAGGCGCTCGAGGAATCGAGCGGCGACGTCGACAAGGCGGTGGACCTTCTGCGCAAGATGGGCGCCGCGGCCGCGGAGAAGAAGGTCGGCCGTACCGCTGGTGAGGGCATGATCTACTCCTACATCCATCCCGGAGCGCGCGTGGGTGTCCTGCTCGAGGTGAACTGCGAGACCGACTTCGTCGCGCGCAACGAGCAGTTCCAGCAACTGTGTCACGACCTGGCGCTGCATATCGCGGCCTCGGTCCCGATCGCGGTCCGCCGCGAGGAGGTTGACGCGAGCCTGGTCGAGAAGGAGCGCGCGATCTATCTGGCCCAAGCCCAGGAGTCGGGGAAGCCGGAGGCGGTCCAGGCCAAGATGGTCGAGGGCAGGGTGGAGAAGTTCTTCGGCGAGTTCGTGCTTCTCGAGCAACCGTTCATCAAGGATCCGGACAAGAAGGTCCAGGATCTCGTCACCGGGGCGATCGCCAAGCTGGGCGAGAACATCATCGTCCGGCGGTTCACGCGCTACCAGATCGGTTCCTGAGTCCCAGGCGACCCGCGGCGCGCGTTGCTGGACGAAAGACCTGGCTGGACGAAAGACCTGGCTGGACGAAAGACCTGGCTGGACGGAAGAACTGGCTGGACCGAAGACCTGGCTCGACCGAAGAGCTGGCCCCCGACCGCAGCGCAGGTCCCCGGCCGAGGCGCTTGAATGGCGGGTCGTCTCCGGTGATCGATCAACCCCCATCACTCCCCGCGCAGGCACAGATCCTCCGGCACCGGGAGACGAGGCACGCATGGAAGTGAAGACTCGCGGAACCGAGGTTCGCACCGCAACGGCCGTCCCCGAGGGGAATCCTCGGTGGCGACGCATCCTGCTGAAGCTGTCCGGCGAGATGCTCGCCGGCGACCAGGAGTTCGGTCTCGACACCGCCACGTTGCGCGAGTTCGCCCGCCAGGTGAACGACGCTCGATCGATGGGTTGCGAGGTCGCGATCGTGGTCGGAGGGGGCAACTTCCTCCGCGGTTCGGTTGCCGCCGACGCGGGCATGGACCGGGCGGCGGCTGACTACATGGGCATGCTTGCCACCTGCCTCAACGCGCTCGCGCTGCAGGAGCACCTGGAGCGACTCGGGCTCTTCACCCGGGTGCTCTCGGCGATCAAGATGGAGGAAGTGGCGGAGCAGTTCATCCGCCGTCGCGCCATCCGGCACCTGGAGAAGGGGAGGGTGGTGATCTTCGCGGCCGGTACCGGCAATCCGTACTTCACCACCGACACGGCCGCCGTGCTCCGCGCGGTCGAAACCGGGTGCGAGGTCATCCTCAAGGGGACGAAGGTCGCCGGAGTCTACACCGCCGATCCCGTGCGTGATCCGTCGGCCACCCTTCTCCCGCACATCAGCTATCAGGAGGTCCTCGAGCAGAACCTGCGCGTGATGGATCTCACCGCGATCACCCTGAGCAAGGAAAACCGCATCCCGATTGTGGTCTTCGACGTACGAAAGCCGGACAATCTGCGCCGCATTCTCTCGGGCGAGCCGGTCGGGACCTACGTCTCGGAAGAGGGCAATGCGGCGGGTCCCACCCGGGAGGTCCCGGGAGACCATTTGTCGCGGGGCGGGGCTTAGCGCCGCGCCCGGAATCGACTAGTCTTGCCGCGGGGTCGGCCCCCGGGACTGCGCCGGACGGCGCGCCGCGGCGACCGAACATCTCCGCGTGGAATGGGTAAGGAGAGGAGCCATGACGTCAGAGATCGCTGCTCACGCCGAAGAGAAGATGAAGAAGTCGCTCGAGACGCTGAAGCACGAGCTCACCTCGATCCGTACCGGGAAGGCGACGCCAGCCCTGCTCGACGGGGTTCGGGTGGAAGCCTATGGATCGCCGATGCCGCTCTCGCAGGTCGCGTCGATCTCGGCCCCCCAGCCACGGCTGCTGGTGGTCCAGCCATGGGACAAGACCCTGCTCCAGCCGGTCCTCAAGGCGATCCAGAAGTCGGATCTGGGACTCAATCCGTCCGACGACGGAGAACTGGTCAAGGTGCCGATCCCGGCCCTCACCGAGGATCGCCGTCACGACCTGGTCAAGAAGGTGAAGAAGCTGGGCGAGGATGCGCGCGTCGCGGTGCGGAACATCCGCCGCGAGGCGAACGACGACCTGAAGAAGCAGGAGAAGGACCACCTGGTTTCGGAGGACGACGGCCACCGGATCGGGGCCGAGATCCAGAAGCTGACCGACAAGTACATCGCACAGGTCGATGAGGTCCTGACCAAGAAGGAAAAAGAGATCCTCGAGATGTAGGACGGCGCCCGCCGGCCCTACTTTGTCCCTGGGCACCTGGATTTCACGATGCGTCCGTCCGACCTTCTCGCCGAACAGAAGGAACTCGTCGCTAACGGAAATCTTCCGCGGCACGTTGCCGTCATCATGGACGGCAACGGCCGCTGGGCGACCCGTCGGGGGCTTCCACGCATCGCGGGACACCATGCGGCGCGTCGCTCGGTGCGCGAGGTGGTTGAAGCGTGCGCCGAAATCGGCGTCTCCTACCTGACGCTCTACACATTCTCGACCGAGAACTGGCAACGGCCGCGAAGCGAAGTCTCGGGATTGATGGCGTTCCTCCGTCAGGTGCTGAAGGAGGAATGCGATCTGATGGCGCGGAACAACGTTCGCCTTTCCGCCATCGGTCAGGTCGCCGACCTTCCCGGGGAGGTGCGGGATCAGCTCGAACAGACTCGCCGGCAGCTCTCGGGCAACACCGGGTTGAATCTGGTCCTGGCGCTCTCCTACAGCGGCCGGCGAGAACTGGTCGACTGTTTCCGGCGCTTGGCCGAGGAGGTGCGCGCCGGCCAACTCGATCCGGCCCAGATCGACGAGGCGGCGATCGAGCGGCATCTCTACACCGCCGATGTGCCCCCTCCGGATCTCCTGATCCGCACCAGCGGCGAGATGCGCCTGTCGAATTTTCTCCTCTGGCAGTTGGCCTATGCGGAGATCTACGTGACCGACACACTGTGGCCCGACTTCGGCAAGCGGGACCTGTACCGCGCGATCTCGGAATACCAGAAACGCGATCGACGTTTCGGACGCGTGGAGTGATCCACGTCCAGCGCGATGCGTGAGCGGGGCGGGATGGATCCTTCCCTCCGGCAGCGCGCGGCGACCGCGGCCCTCCTGGCCCCGCTCCTGCTCGCGATCGTGGGTCTCGGGCCGATCGCGCTCGAGGTCTCTCTCCTCATCGTCGTTTCCCTCGTGGGGCGGGAGATGGCCTTCCTCCTCGATCGCATCGGATTCCCGGCTCCCCCCGGCGGCTGGATCCTCGCCCCACTGCTCTTCCTGGCCTCCCTCCACCTCTCGATCCCGCTGGTCTGGGAGGTGGTGGCGCTCGGCGCCGCCGCGCTCGCCATGGGCTGGTTGTTCGCCGGGCGGGCTCCCCGGGGGAGGGCTGCCGTGTTCCCCGCCCTCTTCGCGCATCTGGTTGGCGTGCTCTACGCCGGGCTCCTGCCGGCCTACCTTTGCCGTCTCGAGGCCGGACCGTGGCCCGGCACCTCTGCCGCCGAGGCGCTCGGTGTCCGCTGGGTCGTGCTCGCCCTCCTCATGACCTGGTCGACCGATACCGGGGCGTATCTCGCCGGCACGCTCTTCGGGCGGAACAAGCTCTGGCCGGAGGTGAGTCCGAGCAAGACGGTCGAAGGGGCGGTGGGCGGCGTCGTGCTCCCGGTCGCGGTGGCGGTGCTCGGGGCGCGCTGGCTGGCTCCGGGCCTGTCGATCCCCGAGGCTGCGATCCTGGGGCTGCTGGTCGGGCTGGTGGCCCCACTGGGGGATCTCTTCGAATCGCGGCTCAAGCGGCAGGCGGGGGTGAAGGACTCCGGCAGGCTGCTGCCGGGGCACGGGGGGCTGTTCGATCGGTTCGACAGCCTGTTCCTGGCCGCGCCGCTTTTCCACTACTACCTGCAGGCGTTCGGTCGCTAGATTGCGATCTATGAACGCCTCGGCATCGTCCACGTCGCGTCCGCGGCGCGTCACCGTGCTCGGATCGACCGGATCGATCGGGCGCGGCGCGCTCGACGTCGTCTCCCGACTTCCGGATCGCCTGGAGGCGTTCGGCCTTTCGGCGCAGCGGAGCATCGATCTCCTCGCCGAGCAGACGCTCCGGTTCCAACCGCGAGTCGTTGCCTTGGCCGATTCGTCCCAGGTCGGAGCGCTCCGCGAGCGGCTCGGGTCCGGCTGGCGCGGGGAACTGCTCTCCGGGCCGGACGCCTCCGAGCAGCTGGCCGGACTGTCCGAGGCTGACGTGGTGCTCAACGGTCTGGTCGGCGCTGCGGGCCTCTTGCCGACCCGCGCCGCGTTGCGCGCCGGGCGGGCGGTCGCCCTGGCGAACAAGGAGTCGCTGGTCATCGCCGGTGCGGCGATCACCCGGGAGGCCGACCGCGCCGGGGTTCAACTGCTCCCGGTCGACAGCGAACACTCAGGGATCTTTCAGCTCCTCCAGGGAGCGCCCACGGACGGAAGGGGAGGTACGACGCCGCCGGCCCGGCTCCTCCGCCGGATGATCCTCACTGCGAGCGGAGGTCCGTTCCGGACGCGCGACCTCTCGACCTTTGCCTCCATCCGCCCGGAGGAGGCGCTCAAGCATCCCACCTGGGCGATGGGACCTCGGATCACGATCGACTCCGCCACGCTGCTGAACAAGGGATTCGAACTGCTCGAGGCGCACTGGCTTTTCCGCCTGCCTCCGGAGCAGATCGAGGTCTGGGTCCATCCGCAGTCGATCGTGCACGGGTTGGTCGAGTGGGCCGACGGTTCGACCACGGCACAACTGTCGCTGCCCGACATGCGGATCCCGATCCAGATCGCGCTCTGCCATCCCGAGCGCTGCGATGCGGGACTCCCCGGTTGCGACCTCACGCGGATCGGCCGACTGGAGTTCGAGGCGCCGGAGGAGTCGCGGTATCCCTGCCTCGGGTTGGCGCGGCGCGCGCTGGCCGAAGGGGGCACCGCCCCGGCAGTGCTCAACGCCGCCGACGAGGTGATCGTGCAGGCATTCCTCGATGGGCGGATCTCGTTCCCCGAGATCGCGGAGACCCTGGAGCGGGTGCTGGATCAGCGTCCCTCCGATCGTGGCGACGAGGTGGAACAGCTGCTGGAGGCGGACGCGTGGGCGCGTCAGCGGGCCGCCGCGATTCTCGTGCTCTCGCGTTGAGGGTAGCGGGGCCTCTGCGAGGTGTGAGGGTGAATCGAGTCGTCCGCAGCCGGAGCACGACCGACACCGTCGGCATCTGGCTCCTTCTGCTCTGGCTCTGCTCTGGCGTCCTCGGCTGCTTCCGACCCGCCACGGCCGAAGCGGCGGACAACGGTCAGAACCCCCGCATTCGATCGATCCGGTTCGCCGGCAATGAGCACCTCTCGAACCGGGCTCTACGCGGGGTGATGCGGTTGAAGCAGCCCGCCTGGTATCGCCTGTTCTCCCGTCCTCGCTATCTGGGAGCCGACTTCCTGGCCGGGGATCTCAACTCGGTTCTGGCCCGGTATCGGGCCGAGGGCTTCTCGCTGGCCAGTATCGAGGAGGCGCGGGTGCGCTTCTCCGAGGACGAGAACGCGGTCGAGATCGAGATCGCGGTCGAGGAAGGGCCGAGGATGCGGGTTGGTTCGGTCACGGTGACCGGACTCGGCTCGGAGGCTCGAAAGGCGGTGCGGGCGATCGTCGAATCTCGGGAAGGGGAGGTGCTCCGTCCAAGGGGCATCGATGCCGATCGCGAGGCGATCGCAAACTTCCATCGCGACCGTGGCCAGCTTCTCTTTCGCAGCGTCCGGGAGTTCCGCTACGGGAACGCCGACACCGCATCGATCTTGCTCCACCTGCAGGCGGGGCCCTACATCGCCGTGGACTCGATCGTCGTCGGGCCGACCCTGTGGACTCGACCTGAAACCGTGACCCGCGAACTGGCAGTCAAGCCGGGGCAGGTGCTGACCCAGCGCCGCCTGCTCGATAGTCGAAAGCGTCTGCTCGACACCGGCCTTTTCACCCGGGTGAACGTGGTGCCGCAGTTTCCCGACTCGAGCCGTCCGGAGCGGGCCTGGCTGGTGGTCGATCTGGCCGAGCGCAAACGAGCTCGATTCGAGTCGGGCGCAGGGTTCAACTCCGAGAGCCGGGGAACGGTCACGACCCGCTGGAGCCGGATCAACCTCGGCGGGCGCGGGCGGAGCGTGAGTCTGAGTGGTGAGACCGACTTTTCGCTCCGCCGGCCCTTTCCCCACAACCGCTTCGACTTCTCCACCGCGGAGGCACGGGTCGGATATCTCACCCCGCGACTGGTGGGCACTCGCAACCGCGGCATCATCTCCGGTTTCGTGGAGTGGGTGCGTGAGTCTCGCTTCGACGAGCGGTCGGTGGGCGTGAGCGTGACCGCGCGGCGCGAGATCAACCGCACCACCCGCGTCGGTCTCACCCTGACGCACGCCGACGTCAGCTCGAGCGAACCAGGGGTCGATCCGCGCTTCACCTCGCGCACCTTCGCGGTCGACTGGAGCGATGATCGACGGGACAGCCCCTTCGATGCGAGCACCGGGCAGTTTCCGCAGCTCCAGACGGAGTTTGCCGGCGGTCTCCTGGGCGGAGACCTGGACTATGGCAAGTACGTCGCGGTCTGGCGGGGCTATCAGCGGCGGAACAGCGCGTGGGTGCTCGCCGGCCGGGTGATGGGGGGATACATCGCCCCCTATGGCCGCGGCTCGGCCAGCGACGATTCGATCGGTCAGAGGATCCCGTTCTCCACCCGCTTTCGGCTCGGTGGGAGCGGCACGGTGCGGGGCTACGGGGAGAGCGAGGTGGGTGCGGTCAACGCCGGCGGAGATCCGGTCGGTGGACTGGCGATGGGCCTGGCCAACGTGGAACTCCGCTTCCCGATCTACCGCCTGCTTCGAGGGGTGATCTTTGCCGATGCCGGAAACACCTGGACCGACCCGGACCAGTTCAAACTCTCCCGTTTCGTGGAGGGGCTGGAGATGGACGAGAAGGACGACGCTCGGGCGCGCCTGGGCATCTTCTCCTCCGTTGGACTCGGCCTGAGATACCTCTCGCCGGTGGGGCCGGTACGGGTCGACTACGGAGTGCAGATCGGCAGCGGAAGGAGCCTCACGGGGAAGAACGAGGAACTGCACGTCGGCTTGGGGCAGGCGTTCTAGATGCGCACCCAGAAGCGCGACGATCTCCCGCGGCCGCGTCGATTTTGGCGACGTTGGCGGGTCGTTCTCCCGGTCGTGTTTTCCGCGTCGCTTGCCGTCCTCCTCATCGCGCCGTTCCTGCTCGTACGCATCCCGGCGGTGCGCGATCCGCTCCTCGACCTCGTGCCGCTCCAATCACTGATCGGCGCGGAGAGTCGACTCCGGGTGGCACGCGTCGAGCGGTTCGATCCCTTCGGCGTCCACTTCGAGTCGGTGCGGATCGAGTCGAGGCGCGACGGGCGCTGGCAGACCTGGGGCCGCCTCGGCTCCCTCGATTTCGTCTGGCGCCCCACCGCGTTCCTGACCCGTCGCGTCGAGATCGAGCGGCTCGAGATCGACTCGCTTTCGGTCGATCTCGCGGCCCTGACCCGACGCCCCACCCCGGGAAAGCCGAGGTTGCGCGAGCGGCTGAACCTGCGCCTGGGCCTGCCCGAAATCGACTGCCGCCTCCTCTCCGCCGATCGGATCTCGGTCCGCCGAGGTGATCAGCTGCTCGCAGATGGGCGTCTGCGGCTGGAGCGCCTGCACCACGCGGGCGGGGACCTGCGAGCCGACCTGAGCGAGGCGACGGTCCACATGGTGCGGGAGTCGCTGATGGTCTCACTCCTGAGCGGTTCGCTCCACGCGCACGAACGGGGCGAGGTCTCGCTCGACTCCCTCCGGGCGGTCTGGACGGGGGGAAGCGGCGATCTCGACCTCCGCCTCGACGCAACCGGGGAGGACGAGACCCGGGTGCGGGGAGAGGTGCGGCGACTCGCGCTCGAACCGGCACGGTTTCCTCCGCTGGCCCGTCTCGACCTCCGCCTCGAGCCGTCGGATGCGGTCGAGGGCCGACTCGCCCTGTCGGTCCGCCTGTCGTCCGGGAGGCCCCCGCGCGGTGATCTCGCTCTTGCGCTGCGCGGACGGCTGCTCGGCGCGGTGGTCGACACCCTGGATCTGGCGGCGACCGGGAGCGCGGACACGGTTCACATCTCATCGATGCAGCTCGCGGTCTCCTCGCTCACCCTCGAAGGGGAGGGAACCTGGTTCCCCCGCGCAGGGGAGGCGCGCGCCGAGTTGCGCTACAGCGGCCTGGATCTCGGGGGCGATCCGATCTCTCGCTTCGCGCGCGGGCTCCCCACCTCGCTGCTGCGTGGTGAGATCACCGGCACCGCGGTCGCGATCGGACCCGAGGTCCGCGTGAGCGCGCGGCTTCACTCGCGCCCCGGTGTCTTGCTCGGACAGCTCCTCGAGGCTTTCCATGCCGACCTGCGTCTCGATCCGGATTCGCTGCACGTCGACAGCTTGCGTCTGGGAGAGACCCCGGGTCAGGGGACGCTGCTTCGCGCCGCCCTTTCTCGGCGGACCCAGCAGCTCCGGGCCAGCGTCGATCTGGAGGCTTTCGAGATCGGTCGCTGGATCGAACCGCGACTCGAGGTCCCGATGGAAGGGGTGGCGCGTGGGACGCTGCGGTTCCGCGGCGCCTTGAAACAACCCTACCTGGAGGGCGACCTGGAGATCGGACCAGGGTACGTCGAAGGGGTTCGCTTCGCGTCGCTCGTCGCGGGCGGCATCTCGGGGACTCTCTCTCCGCCGCGCGTCGGACTGGATCTGACGCTGGATCGCGCGGACATCTATGGGCTCGAGTTCGACTCGGTCAACGCCTCGGGAGTGGTCGGGCCGGAGATCTCCCTCGCGCTCCACGCGGTGAACGACTCCATCGCGATCGATCTGGCCGGAGCGGCGCTGCCACGCCAACCGGGGTGGGTGCGAATTGACTCCCTCCGGGCGCAGGCGGGGAGCCTCCCATCAATCCATCTGCTCGATCCCGCGCGCATCGAGGTGAGCAGGACGCGGGTGTCGACCGACAGTGTCCGCCTTGGCTCCACCTTCGGCCGGGTACGCGGCTCGGGGTGGATCGAGCCGCGTCCGGGGCACGCCGGCACGGAGCCGTTCGCCTTCCGCTTGTGGGGCGACAGTCTGAGCCTCGCACCGTTCGCGCAATTCCTCCGTCTGCCCCCCGATACTCTCCGCGGCACGGTTGACCTCGCGCTTCGCGGCGAAGGGACGATTCATCAACCGAGATACGCGGCCAGGCTGCAGCTCAGACGGTCCGAGGTGTACGGAATCGAACTCCATTCGGCCGAGTTCGGTCTGCGGGCGGGAGAATTGGTGCCCGGACGATCGACCCTCCTCGTCGACTCCCTGCGCGTGCGCCTCGATCCGAACCGCGGGAGACTCGCGGCCATCGACCGTGCGGCAGTCGGGCCGCAGAGACCCAAGCCAGCGTCGATCGTGCGGGGAGACTCGTTGCTTCTCGATTGGGGCGAGGGGTGGGTTTCACGGCTCGGGTCGTTCTCGCGGGAACGGGGAGGTGCGCTCGAGCGGGCCACGCTCGGTGGCCGCCTGACTGTCGATCGCTTCCCCACCCAGGTGAGTCTGAGGAGGCGCGGCGCGGCCGCACCGGACGCATCGCGCACCTCCTTCGTCGATCCGGTCGATCCCATGAGCCTGAAAGTGCAGGAGATCCGCCCTGGGGACGACCCGGGAGCGCAAGCCTCCAATCGCGGCGTGCGTGGCACGACCGCGGCCCGCGTGGTGATCGGGGGCACCGGCGCGAGTCCCACCGTGGCCGCAGAGTTCTTCGCCCGCGACCTCGCGGTGCTGCAGTCGGCGGCCGATTCCGCCCGCCTGGTCGTCGACTATCGCGACTCGCTCCTCACCGTCGAGCGGTTCGATTGGACGCTCCAGGGGGTCCGCACGCACTCCGAAGGCACGGTCCCGATGGTCCTGCGCTTGGGGCCGGATCCGGCGAAGCTCCTGCCGAAGCCGATCACCGGACGCACCGAGATTCCGGAAGTCGATCTCGCCCTGGTGACCCTCTTCACCAACCTGGTGCTCGAACCGCGGGGCAAACTTTCCGGCACGCTCGAGTGGAGCGGAGCGCCAGAGACTTTGTTTCCCAGCGGTAGCCTCTCGGTCACCGATGGATCGTTCCGGGTCCCGGCGCGCGAGGAGCGGATCACCGACGTCACCGCCCGACTGGCACTTCGCGATGGGTATGTCTACATCGAGGAGGCGTTGGGGAAGGTGGACGGCGCGGGACGCCTGCGGGCCAGCGGCCGGTACAAGAACGACAAGGACTTCGATCTGCACGGCGATCTGCGCGAGGTCACGGTCTACGAGAGCGGCAACTACCGCTTCGTGGCCGGCGGCTCGGTCTGGGCTCGCCCCGTGGCGGACGGCGACTCGTTGCGGCCGATGGTCACGGGAGAGCTCGAGGCCGAGCGCGGGGTGATCACCATGGATCTGACCAAGCAGCAGGAGCAGAAGGTGCTCAAGACGCCCTTCCTGATCAATCTGCGGGTGAGCGCACCGGAGAACATTCGACTGGTCGACCCGCGGACCAACCTCGACCTCGCCATCGACTCTCTCCGGGTTCGCTACCGCATGCCGCGATGGAACTATGCCGGGGAAGTGCAGATCGTCGGCGGCCGCTACCGCGTCTTCAGCTACTACTTCAAGGTGACCAGCGGGACGGTCCGCTTCGTCGACACCGGCCAAGGGCCGGAGCCGATTCTCGACATCGTCGCGGAGACCAGCGTCAAGGACGAGTCGGACAATCTCATTCCGGTCACCGCCCGGGTGACCGGGCCGGCCATTCAGCCGACCATCGCGCTCGAGGCGGGGGGAGATCGTACCGCGGACGAGGTTGTTCGGCTGCTCACCTACGGGCAGTACGCGGCCGGTCGGTTCGGGGAGAAGCGGGCGACCGAGAACCCGGCGAGTCAGTTCGCCAGCGGGGAGCTGTGGGGGGTGCTCGAACAGCAGCTGGTGAGTCAGCTCCCGTTCTTCGAGCGAGTGCAGGTCCAGCAGCCAGGGGCGGGCGATCCCTGGAGCATCTCGATCCGCCCGATCAGCACCCGGCAGTGGAATGTCGACTACACCCAGGAGTTGGTCGACAAGGCGAAGCAATCGGTCAACGTCTCCTACCGCCTCGGCAATCGCTGGTTCGTCAACACCGGGTATCGTCGTCTCCTCGATGCGACCGACGGTCGCTCCGAACTGGTTAACCTCGATCTCCGCTTCCGCCTGGAATACTGAAATAGACCGTACATGTCGTAGGTGAGGCGGGAAGGTCGCCAACGATTCCGGTTTGTCGGAGTCGCCGAGAAGCTCACAGTTGTAAATGTGACCGCCTCCGACGGTCCGAGGTTGACGGCCGTTGTCCCCCTCACTATCCTCTCCGCCACCAAATGAAAGGGATTCCGGGCTTTTCGAGATCCGGTTTCTTCGCAGAGCCACGAGTCTCCCACGTCGGCGATGAGGAGGTCCCCATGATCGTGCTGCCGCGCCTGGCCTGTACCGCGCTCGTTCTGCTCCCGCAGCTTGCCCTGGCGGCGCTGTATCAGGATGTCACCACCGAGCTCGGGCTCGGGGTCAACTCCACTGCGTTCCTCGGCCCCGGCTGCGCCATGGCGGATGCCGACGGGGACGGCGACCTGGAAGTGTACGTGGTCGATGGCATGGGAGATCCGAACCGGCTGTTTCGCAACGACGGGCCGCAGAACTTCGTCGAGGCGGCGGCCAATTTCAATCTGAACGACAACGGCTACGGGAAGGCGACCACCTTCGTCGACTTCGACAACGACGGCGATCAGGACTTCCTCCTCACCCGTTTCGGCCCGACCGAGGGGGACCGCCTCTTCCGCAACGACGGCACGGGCAACTTCGTCGACATCACCGTCGGGTCGGGATTCGATCTGGTCAAGAACTACCACACCGGTGCGGCCTGGACCGACTACGACAACGACGGTCTGGTCGACTGCTTCATCGGAACCTACTCGGGAAACAAGCAGAACGCGTTGATGAAGAATCTGGGGAACGGCCAGTTCGTCGACGTGGCGGGACCGCTTGGTTTGCGCGATCCGCTCGGGCTCTGCTTTCAGCCGGGCTGGATCGACTACGACCTCGACGGCGACATGGACCTCTATCTGGCCAATGATGTCTTCGGCGAATCGAACAAGCTGTTCCGGAACAACGGGGATGGGACCTTCACCGATGTCAGCGTGGTCAGCGGCACGAACGCCGATCTCTCCACCATGGGGCTGGCGATCGGCGACGTCGACAACGATGGCGATCCTGATCTCTACATGAGCAACATCTACGAAGGAAATCTCATGCTGCGAAACCGCGGCGACGGGACCTTCCAGGACTACACCCTGGCCTCGGGGACCGGGGTCTACAAGACCTGCTGGGGCTCCGACTTTCTCGACTACAACAACGACGGTCGCCTCGATCTGTACGTCGCCTGCATGATTCCGTACACCAACATGGGCGACGGCCCGGTCCCGAACAAGTTGTACCGAAACCAGGGCAACTTCATCTTCACCGACGTCTCGAACGGCTCCGGCGCGGACAACGCCGGCTACTCCTACGGTTCCTGCCAGGGGGACTACGACGGCGATGGTGACCTCGACATCTACGTCACCAACTGGTACCAGGGAGACGGGGCGCCTCCGAGCGCCATGCTCGAGAACCTCCATGTCCCGCGCGGCGGGCAGGCGTCGGATGCGATCCGAATCACCCTCGTGGGGACGATCTCCAACCGGGACGCGCTGGGGGCAAAGGTGGAACTCTCCTACGCCTTCGGAAAGCAGTACCGCTGGAAGCAGTGCGGCACATCGTACGTGTCGTGCAGCGAGCCGACGATTCACTTCGGCATGCGGACGGCGGCGCAGGCCGACTACATCAAGGTCTACTGGCCGTCCGGCCTGGTCGAGACGGTCTACGGCGTCCCCAGCGGCTCGCGCCTCACCCTGGTCGAGGGGCAGATCGCGAGCGACGTGGAGCAGGAGCCGCGTCACGGTCAGCTTCATGTGGTCGGCATGAATCCGAACCCGATGCGCGCCGAGACTCGGATCGTGCTCTCCGGCCCGACCTCGGGAGCCGAGCGTCTCGCCGTGTTCGACGCGGCCGGGCGCCGGCTGCGCGACCTCGGGGCGCCGCGCGAGGGGGTTCTGCGCTGGGATGGACGTGACGCCTCCGGGGCTGCGGTTCCGGCCGGGGCGTACTTCGTTCGCGTCGATTCACCGTTCGCGTCGAGCTCCTCCAGCCGGCGCGTCATCGTCGTACGCTAGACTTTCGAGGGGGCATCGATGCGACACCTTTCACCTTCCTGGTTCGTGGCCGCGGCGGCGATTGCGGCCCTGAGCGCACCGGCCAAAGCGGACGAAGTCCTGGTCTGGAACGACCTCTTGCTCGACACCTATCGTTCGATGGGCGGCTGTCCCTGCCCATTGGCCCGGATCGGCGCCATGATGTCCGCCGCGGTCTTCGATGCAGTCAACTCCATCGACGGCGGCTACGAGCCGTATCTGGTCAGCATCCCGGCTTCCAGCGCAGCTTCCAAGGAGGCGGCCGCGGCCCAGGCCGCGCACGACGTCCTGCTGGCGCTCTTTCCCGCCATGCAAGCCGAGTATGACGCGCAGTTGATCGCGTCTCTGGGCCAGATCGCCGACGGCCCGGAGAAGAGCGAGGGAGTCGCGATCGGAGCAGCGGTTGCGGCGCAGCAACTAGCCTCCCGGGTGGGCGATGGCTGGGACTTGGTCGAGGTCTACGTCCCCGGGACCGGGGTGGGGGACTGGCGACCAACGTGGCCCGACTTCCTTCCCCCCTGTACGTCCCACTGGGGAGCGGTCACGCCCTTCGGTCTACAGTCGGGGGATCAGTTTCGGCCGGCCGATCCACCGACTGTGAACAGTCCGGAATACCTCCAGGACTACATGGAGGTGAAGGAGTACGGTCGGCTGGTCAGCAACGTCCGGAACTCGGACCAGTACACCATCGCCTGGTTCTGGGCGAATGACCGTGACGGCACCTACAAGCCGCCGGGACAACTGGCGCACATCACCGATGTGGTCTCGCGCCAGTTCGATCTCTCCCTGGTGGAGAATGCGCGGCTGTTCGCCCTGGTGAACCTGGCCATGGGGGATGCGGCGATCGCGGCCTGGGACTCGAAGTACGACACCGCCTTTGACCTCTGGCGCCCGATCACCGGCATCCGTCTGGGGGCGAGCGACGGGAATCCGGATACCCCGGGCGAGAGCAACTGGGTTCCGCTCAACACCGGGTCGCCGCCCTTCCCGGCGTACGTTTCCGGGCACGCCACCTTCGGTGCGGCTCACGCTGCGGTGATGTCGCGCTACTTCGGGACCGACGACGTGTCCTTCACCTGCTCGACCGACGACCCCAAGCTCGAGCCGGGGATCACCACGCGGAGCTTCACCTCCTTCAGCCAGGCCGCACTCGAGAACGGCCGCAGCCGCGTCTACCTCGGCGTGCACTGGCAGGTCGATGCCGATGCGGGGTATGCCGTCGGGACGCAGGTCGGCAACTGGACTTTCGATCACTATCTCCGACCGGTGACGACTGCCGTGGGGAGCGAGCTGGCCCAGGCGAACTCCTTCACGATTCAGTCGATCTGGCCGAACCCGACTCGGGGCGGCACCTCGCTTCGGTTGGTGCTCCCGGAGTCGGGACACCTCGAGACCAGCGTCTTCGACGCCGGCGGGCGGCGGGTGCAGCAGGTGCCTGCTGCGCAGACCGGCGCCGGGGAGATCACCCTTTCCTGGGACGGTCGTGAGGCTGGTCGAAATCGTGTCCCGGCCGGTGTGTACTTCGTCCGCGGCAGCCTGAGCGGGACCTCGGCCATCAGTCACACCCAGGCCCGACTCATCGTTCTGCCCTAGACGGCGGGGCCAGGCTCGCAACAGGCGCTGCGGGACTGGCGGGGGAGGGGACGTGCTCGCCATTGGATCGCTGCGTCGCTGGCTGCCCGCCCGGTGGATTGCTGCCATGCTGGTTTGCGTCTCGTCCGCGCCCCCGGCTCGGGCGCAGACCCCGGCGGCGCCGCAGCATCCGACGACGATCGCGCTACTCACCGATCTCGGGATGGCCGACGGCCGGGTCGGACTCGCGCATGGGGTGCTCTTGGCCCGCACTACGGGGGTGGAGATCATTGATCTCTCGCATGCTGTCGCGCCGGGTGATCTCCAGACCGCGGGAATGATCCTGCGGGAGACGAAGCGGCTCCCGCCGAACTCGTTGATCGTGGTCTGCGTCGGGAGCGCGTCCCCGCCCTCCCGTTGGGTCGCGTTTCGCACCCAACGCGGATTCTACTACCTGGGACCGGACAATGGGGTCTTCAGCTGGGTACTCAAGGACCAGTCGGTGTTTCGCGCCGCCGAGGTACGACCCGGGGCGATCAACCCGAACTGGCAGCCGGGAGATCCGACTCTCACCGATCTGCTCGCTCCCGCCGCCGCTATGCTGGCCACGACCGGGGATGTCATGCGGGTTGGCGACGCCGCGCTCGCCGCGACCTTCGTCCGGATCGATCCTCCGGCCACGGTGGTGGCCCCGGCCACGCACGAGGTGGTCGCGCGGATCGTCTCGATCGATGCGGCGCGGGCCGAGGTCGGGCTCAACCTCTTTGCCGACGAACTCCGTCTGGCCGGCATCCAACCGGGAGACCCGCTCGAGGTTGCGATCGTGCCTCCCGGCTCCGAGCGCCCCTCGATCAGCGGATCTCTGCGCTTCGTCGCGCAGGAGCCGGAGCGTGACGGGATCGAGCTCACCGCCTGGCTCTCGCCGCTCGGAGCGCTCCGGCTCCGACTCTCCTCGACCCGGGACGCAGAAGCGATCTCCGCCGAGGCGGAGATCTCGATCCGGGCCCGCTGAACCCGTCGACCCAGCGGGCCGGCCGGGTGGGTTCGCCTTTCGTTTGCAGACTCCGGAGGCTCTTGCTAGCTTGCGCGGACCATTTGCGTTCGAGCAGCAAGGAGGCAGCCGCTGTATTCCGATTCCTCGTCGATCCCGTTCGAGTCCCGCCCGAACCCGGAGTCCGATCCGCTGACCCAGGGCCTGAACCCGGTGCAACGGGAAGCCGTGTTGCACGGCGAGGGGCCGGTCCTGGTGCTCGCCGGTGCGGGAAGCGGAAAGACGCGCGTTCTCACCCGGCGCCTGGCGCACCTGATCCTCCGGCGCGACGTTCCGCCCGATCGCGTCCTGGCCGTGACCTTCACCAACAAGGCCGCCGACGAGATGAAGAAGCGGGTTGAGGCGATGCTCGGCTTCGAGGCGGCGGGGCTCTGGATCGGGACGTTTCACTCGATCTGCCTGCGGCTCCTGCGGCGCCACTCCGATCGTCTGGGCTTCACCGGCCCGATCACCGTCTTCGACGACGACGACCAGACCTCATTGCTCAAGGAGGTGTTGAAGGCTCACAACAGCGACACCGAGACCCCGAAAGTCCGCGAGTTGAAGTCGATTCTGGGCATGGCGAAGAACAAACTCTGGTCCCCGGACGACCTGATCGAGGAGTGGGACCATCGCGACGCCGTGCGGTTTGCCGAGCTCTACCGGACCTATCAAAAGCGGTTGCGGGCGCAGAACGGCGCCGACTTCGACGACCTGCTCTTTCTCGCGGTCAAGCTACTCGAGGAACAAGAAGAGGTGGGGGACCACTACGCGCGGAAGTTCCAGTACGTGCTGGTCGACGAGTACCAGGATACCAACCACGCCCAGTTCCGGCTGGTCCGCCGACTGGGAGCCGGCTGGAACAACGTGATGGTGGTGGGGGATGACGACCAGTCGATCTATCGCTGGCGCGGGGCCGACATCACCAACATCCTCTCCTTCGAGCAACACTTTCGCAATGCGCGCGCCCTCTCCATGACGCAGAACTACCGCTCCACCCAGAACATCCTGGCCATTGCTCAGGCGGTGGTGGAGAAGAACGAGGGGCGGCGCGACAAGTCGATCTGGACCGAGAACCCCTCCGGCGAGCCGGTGGGGTTGACCCTGGCGCAGGACGAGGAAGAGGAGGCGCGGGTCATCGTCTCCCGCATCAAGGACGGGATGCGGAGCGGAGCCTGGGCGGCGGGTGAAGTCGCCGTTCTCTATCGCGTCCATGCACAATCCCGCGCGATCGAAGAGGCCTGCCTGGTACTCGGCCTCGACTACCTGATCGTCGGCGGCGTTGCGTTCTACCAGCGGCGCGAGGTGAAGGACCTGGTCGCCTACCTCAAGCTCGCGCTCAACCCTCGCGACGAGGTCAGCTTCCGGCGGGTGCTCACCGCGCCCAAACGGGGCATCGGCGACAAGGGGCGCGAGCAGATCGAGGCGGTGGCGCTGCGGCAAGGGGGAGACTACGTCGCCGCGCTCTCGGCGCTCGATGGATCCTCCGGTCTTAAGGGGAAAGCACTCAAGAGCGGCATCGAGCTTGGCCACCTGCTCGAGGATCTCGCCCGGCGAAAGAACGACGGGCCGGAGGCGCTGCTCAAGACGGTGGTCGAACGCACCGATTACGAGAGCTTCCTGCGCGAAACCGAAGGTCCGGACTTCGAGGAACGCTGGGCCAACGTGCAGGAACTCCTCGAAGGCGCGGCCCGCTTCGAGCGCGCTCGCGGTCAGGATTCGCTCGAGGCCTACCTCGATCAGATCGCCCTCTACACCAACCTCGATCGCGGACAGCTCAGCGCCGATCGGATCACCCTGATGACGGTGCACAATGCCAAGGGGCTGGAGTTTCCGGTGGTATTCATCACCGGGATCGAGGAAGGACTCTTCCCCCACGCCTCGTCGTACTCCGACCCGGCGGAACTCGAGGAGGAGCGACGCCTGTTCTATGTCGCCGCCACGCGAGCCATGAAGCGGCTGTTCCTCAGTGCCTCGCTCGACCGCCGTCGCATGAACCGGATGAGCGATGGCGGCCCCTCGCGCTTTCTCGACGAGATCCCGCGCGATCGCGTGCAGGAGTTCAGCAGCCCCGGGATCCGGAGCCGATCGGCCTTCGGACTCCACGGCGGCGGTTACGGGAGCGCTGGCTATGGCGGCGCGGGACGCGGCGCCGCCTACGGTGCGGGCGGTGTCACCGGCCGCGGGCGCGCCCCCGGCGGGTCGCAGATCAGCGACGATCTGCCACTTCCGTGGGACGACGACCCTCCCGCCGGTTCGAGCGAAGTCGGGGCTGGACAGGGCGGGCTGTTCGATCGACACTCGGCCCTGGACGAGCCGGTCGTGCACCGGACGCCGCAGGCCCGATCCCTCCGGGGAAGCCGGGTCGAACATGCCGTCTTCGGCACCGGACGGGTCGTGGACGAGGACGGCAGCGGCCCTGACGCCCGGTTGACCATCGAGTTTCCCGGTTTCGGAAAGAAGAAGATCGTCGCCCGATACGTGCAACCGGTTGCCTAGGCGGGGCGTCGAACGCTTCCTGGAGGAAATCGTGCCGCGTCCCTTCGCTCTCGTACCTCCGCGCTCCCCAAGATTCTCGTCGTTTCGATCCACGGCGTGGATCGGGGTTGTTCTCCTCGCCATCTGCTGTTCCGGCTGCGCCTCGCTGCTCGGGTTCGGCATCGGCGCTGCGATCGACAACGCCGCGGCAACGGAGGAACCGGCCACCTTCGCGGCGCTCGACGCCCGGGAGGGGTCCAAGGTCGAGCTGGTCCTGGCCGACGGGCTGCGACGGAGCGGCGTGCTCCGGGTCACCGCCTCGGAAACGGACACGCTCGTCACCCTGGTCGAGCGGGGTGGGGGAGGGACGATCTTTGCCTCGGCGAACCCGGGAACGGCGACCAGGCCGATTTCCGAGGTTTCCGCAGTGCGGGTGCGTCCTCACACCGCACGGAGCCTCTTCGGCGGGCTCGGCCTCTTGATCGACAGCTCGGTCCTTCTCATTGGGCTTCAGATGTCGGACTGGGGCCTGCGCTGAGCGCGCCCGCGCGGCGTCATCACCTCTGCACGCAGGCCGATCTTGGCAACGCCGCGTCCGACGGGCAGAATGGCGCGACCTGATCGACCCCCTGTCGCGCCCTGCGGCGGGAGTCGGAGCCGGCGACATTCTTCCGACGGAGGGGACGTGCTCAGGCCCGAGGATTTGGATCATCTCTGCCGTCTGGCCCGACTGCGGCTGCCGGAGTCGGAACGAGCCGGGTTGCGAGAGGACCTCGATCGCATCCTGCAGTATATGGAGTCGCTGAACGAACTCGATACCTCCTTGGTCTTCGAGGGGTCGGAAGATTCGGTCGAATCGGCCTGGCGCCCGGACCTGCCGGGAGAGGCGCCGGTCGACCAGGTCGGTCTCGCCCTGCGCGGGGCTCCGCTGACCTTGGATGGCCACTTCGCGGTGCCGGGGGTGCTGGCCCGAGACGCCGCTCGCGGGGACGAAGCGTGAGCGACCTCCTGCGTCTGTCGGCGAGCGAGATCGCGGCCCAGGTGAGCCGGGGCGGACTGCGCGCCTCGGCCGTGATCGAGGCCGCGCTGGCGCGGATCGCGGAGGTCGATCCGCAGGTCCATGCGTTTCTCTCCCTCCGCGCAGAACCTGCCCGGCGGAGGGCGGAGGAGATCGATCAGCGGGTCCGGAGCGGAGCGCGCGTCGGATCGCTGGCCGGGGTCCCGGTTGCGGTCAAGGACAACCTCTGCGACCAGGACGGCAGCGCCACCTGCGCCAGTCGCATCCTGGAACGGTTTCGCCCCAGCTACTCGGCCACCGCGCTACGGCGCGTCGAGGCGGAGGACGCGATCGTCATCGGCAAGACCAACCTCGACGAGTTTGCCATGGGTTCGTCGAACGAGAACTCGGCCTTCGGTCCGACGCACAATCCATGGGATCTCGACCGCGTTCCCGGTGGATCGAGCGGTGGTTCGGCTGCGGCGGTTGCGGCGGGGGAGGCGGTGCTCAGCCTCGGTTCCGACACCGGCGGGTCGGTGCGACAACCGGCCGCTTTCTGCGGACTGGTGGCACTCAAGCCGCAGTACGGGCATCTCTCGCGCCATGGGCTGGTCGCCTTCGCCTCGAGCCTCGATCAGATCGGTCCAATGGCCAGGAGCGCCCGGGACTGCGCGCTGCTGTTCAACGCGGTCGCCGGCCACGATCCCCGCGATGCCACCAGCCTGTCCCGGGATCCACGGATCGAGCTCGCGCAGCTCGAGACCTTGCCCGACGATCTCCGCCTGGGCGTCCCGCGCGCCTGGCTGGGCGAGGGGCTCGATCCCGAGATCCGCTCCGCCTTCGAGGCGACCTGCGCGCGCTTCGAAGCGTGCGGCGCGCACCTGGTCGATCTCGAGCTACCCGATCCGAGGCACGCCATCTCGACCTACTACATCCTGGCCAACGCCGAGGCTTCGTCGAACCTGGCCCGGTTCGACGGCGTGCGCTACGGCCACCGGGCCGAGGGGGTCCACGATCTGCACGCGATGTACGAGCGGAGCCGCGGCGAGGGGTTCGGACCGGAGGTGAAGCGCCGGATCCTGATGGGAACCTTCGTTCTCTCGAGCGGCTACTACGAGGCGTTCTATGCCAAGGCCCAGGCGGCGCGACGGCTGCTCAGGCGGGCGTTCGATCAGGCACTCGAGACGGTGCACGCCATTCTGATTCCGACCGCGCCCACCGCTGCCTTTCGCCTCGGGGAGAAGTCCGGGGATCCGCTCGCGATGTACCTCTCGGACATCTACACCATCACCTCGAACCTGGTCGGTCACCCGGCGGTCTCGTTCCCTGCCGGGGCGACGCAGGAGGGACTGCCGATCGGGATGCAACTCTGCGGGCGCGCCGGGGACGAACGGACCTTGCTGGCCCTGGTGCAGGCGCACGAGGGGCGTCACGATGGCGTCGGTGCGGCGCGATCCGCGGCCAGTCCGGTCACCGGACTCCTCGGCCGCGGACCGGCCGGCGAGGGGTGGAGATGAGCCGCGAGTCGAGCCAGGCGAATCGCAGTCGCGAGGCGCAACAGGAGGCGGAACAGACTGCGGCGCGGCTGGCGGTCGCTCTCTCGTCGTGGGAGGCGGTCATCGGCCTCGAGGTGCATGCG
Organism: Candidatus Eiseniibacteriota bacterium; assembly: GCA_016712505.1. Classification (GTDB taxonomy): domain Bacteria; phylum Eisenbacteria; class RBG-16-71-46; order CAIMUX01; family CAIMUX01; genus JADJQY01. The sequence goes on from JADJQY010000002.1 coordinate 517,729, forward strand.
CAACTCCGCACCCGGACCAAGCTCTTCTGCGCCTGCTCGACCGCCTTCGGCGCGGAGCCGAATTCGCAGGTCTGCCCGGTCTGTCTCGGCCACCCGGGAGTGCTCCCGGTGCCCAACCGGGAGGCGGTCGTGCTGGCCGTGCGGATGGGGCTCGCCACCGGCTGCGCCGTGCGCGAGCGTTCGATCTGGGCGCGCAAGAACTACTTCTATCCCGATCTGCCGAAGAACTACCAGATCACCCAGTTCGATCGCCCGATCTGTGAGCACGGGGAGGTCCGCTTCGCCGTCGCGGCCGGGCCGAGGAGCGCGCGGCTCCGCCGGATCCACCTGGAGGAGGATGCCGGAAAGTCGAAGCACCCGGAGAAAGCGGGCGAGACTCTTTCGCGCATCGACCTCAACCGTTGTGGCACTCCGCTGATCGAGATCGTGAGTGAACCCGATCTGCGTGGCCCGGAGGAGGCCTACGCCTATCTTGCCGCGCTGAAGGAGATCCTGGAGCACACCGGGGTCTGCGACGGCAACATGGAGGAAGGGTCGCTCCGCTGCGACGCCAACGTCTCGGTGCGGCGGCGCGGAGAAACGGCACTCGGCACGCGGACCGAGCTCAAGAACCTGAACTCCTTCCGCTTCGTGGAGAAGGCGATCATCTACGAGATCCTCCGACAGATTGCGCGGCTCGAGACCGGGGGGACGATCGAGCAGGAGACGCTCCTCTGGGAACCGGCCCTTGGGCGGACGCGCACCATGCGCAGCAAGGAAGATGCGCACGACTACCGTTACTTCCCGGAGCCCGATCTTCCCCCGTTGATCGTCTCGCCCGACTGGATCGCGGAGATCGCGCTCGCGTTGCCCGAGCTGCCGGAAGCGAAGCGGGCGCGCCTGCGTCGGGCCTACGGATTGGGGGAGGGAGAGGTTGAAATCCTCGTCCGCCAGCCCGAGGTCTGCGACTACTTCGAGCAGGTCGTGGCGGGCGGCGGGGACTCGCGCCTCGCCTCGGTCTGGGTCCTGACCGAGCTGGTGGGGCATCTGAATCGGTTGGGTCGGCAGATCACCGACTCGCCCGTGCCGGTGCCGGAGATGGTCGCCCTGCTCCAGCGGCTCGCGGCCGGAAAGCTGACCGGCAAACTGGCCAAGATGGCCCTGGAGGAGATGGTCGACACCGGTTCCACCGCGGAGTTGGTGATCCAGGCCCACGGGTGGGAGGTGGTCTCGGACGACCGGGCGATCCTGCAGTTCATCGATGCGGTGATCGCCTCCAATCCCGCCGGCGTGGCCGAGTACCGGGCTGGAAAGGACTCGAACTTTCGCTGGTTAGTCGGGCAGGTGATGAAGCTGTCTCGCGGACAGGTCGATCCCCGCCGGACCGAGGAACTGTTGCGGCAAGCGCTGGCTGACCCGGACGCCTGACCATGCTCTGGATCCGGCGCGGACAGGATGCCTTGCGGTGGGATGGCTACCGCCTCTTCGGACGACCTCCCGTCCTGTCCCCACCACCGTGGGCGCTCACCGAGCGCGTCTGGGACGTACTGGGGATCGCATCGGCCGCCGCGCGGCTGGCGCCGGAGTCGCTCCAGCCGCTGCTCGACGCCCTCCCTCGAGGCCTCAAACGGATTGCGCTGGTCGTTCCGGACGCGACCCGCGTCGGTGCCTGGCAGTCGGTGTTGCCAGAGTTGATCCGTGCTTTGCTCGCGCGGAGCGAAGCCCGTCTCCTGGTTCTCGTCGCGACCGGAACGCATCTGCCGGTCTCCGCGGCGGAGATCGCCCGTCACCTCCGCATTGATGCCCTTGGATCTGACGATCAGACCCGGATCGAGGTGATCCAGAACTCGGCCGCGGGTGAGGACCGACGCCGCGAGCTGGGTCGGACCGAGCAGGAGACCCCCGTCCGGCTGCTGCGCGACTATCTCGAGGCCGATCTACGGATCGGTCTGGGGGAGGTCACGTATCATTACTTCGCCGGATTCGGCGGGGGGCCGAAGCTGGTCTTCCCCGGCCTGGCGGATCTGCACGGAGCGCGGCACAACCATCGTCTGGCCCTCTCTGCGGATCGAGCGCGCCTGGAACGTGGCGCCGCCGCGGGGGAACTGCGGGCCAACCCGGTCCACCAGGATCTGCTCGAGGCGTACCGTTTCGCGCCGCTCGACTGGACGCTCGCGCCGGTGGCCGTGCCGCCGGTCCGGCCCGATCCCGCGCGCCCCGAACCGTATCCGATTCAGCTGGAAGTGGGGCGCGACCTCGAAGGATGGGAGCGCGCCTGTCGGCGCCACGATCTGCTCCACCGCGTGCCGTTCACTGCGCGGCCGAAACTCCTGATCGCGGATGCCGGCGGCGAACCGCGCGATCACACCTTGCTCCAGGCGCACAAGTCGCTCCAGCACGCGATCCACTTCGTCGAACCGGGAACGCGCATCTTGCTCGTTGCGGCGTGCCGCGGCGGCTACGGCAGCACCCTGCTCCAAGAGACCGAGTGCGGTCGGCTCCAAGAGACCGCGTGCGGTCGGCCCCAGGAGTCCGCCCGCGGTGCCGGCCACGATCCGGGTTCAGCGGAGGATCTGCTCCACGTTCAGACCCGCGTGGCCCTCCGATTGGCCACAGCGCGAAATCCGATCGGCCTCTGGTCCGATCTTCCCGCCGCGGAAGTGCAGCGCATCGGGTTCGTTCCGCTCGAGCAGGCCGCGGACGCCCTCTCCTTCCTGCGCGAGGCCGGGAGTGAACCGACCTGGGGTTTCCTCCCCCGCGCGGAACGCTTTCTTCCCGCCGCCGGGTGGCTCGGGGGAGGGCATTGACGCTGTTCCCGCTCGCGATTAGCTTGGCCGGATGAAAGTCCTCATCATCGGTTCAGGTGGCCGGGAACATGCGCTGGGCTGGGCGATCGCCCGGCTCGCTCCCGGTACCCAGCTCCTCTTCGCCCCGGGAAACGCCGGCACCGAACAGATCGGAAAGAACTTCGCCGTGCGCGCGACCGATCTCGATGCGCTCCTCCGCCTGAGCGAAGAGGAACGGCCGGATTTCACGCTGGTCGGCCCGGAGGCGCCCTTGGTCGCCGGCCTGGTCGACCGGTTTCGCGCCGCCGGGCGGGCGATCTTCGGTCCGACCCGCGCCGCGGCCGAGATCGAGGGAAGCAAGGTCTTCAGCAAGGACCTGCTCCGCCGGGCCAAGGTGCCGACCGCCGCCTTCGCCGTGACCCATAGCGCCTCCGAGGCGCGCGCGCGGCTCGAGTCGGTCGAGTACCCCCAGGTGATCAAGGTCGACGGGTTGGCCGCGGGCAAGGGGGTCTACATCGCCGGATCCCCCGAGGAGGCGCAGGCCGCGCTCGGGGAGATCTTCGACCAGGGTCGCTTCGGCGAAGCCGGGGCGCGGATCGTGATCGAGCAGTTTCTCGATGGCGAAGAGATCTCGGCCTTCGCGCTCTGCCGCGGTGAGGAGTTTCGCCTGCTGCCGTTCTCGCGCGACTACAAGCGGGTCGCGGACGGCGATCAGGGGCCTAACACCGGCGGGATGGGGGCGATCGCTCCGCATCCGCGCAGTGATGCCTGGCTCGATGCGGCCGTATCCACCCAGGTGTTCGCCCCGGTCCTCGCGGCTCTCGCCCGGGAGGGGCGGCCGTTCGACGGGTTGCTCTATGCCGGCCTCATGATGGTCGATCGCACTCCCTACGTGCTCGAGTTCAATTGCCGCTTCGGAGATCCAGAGACCGAGGCCCTGATGCCGCTCATGGGGGATGGATTCGTCGCGGCGCTCGAGGCGGTTGCCCGACGCGAGGGGCCGCTGCCCGAGGTACGCTGCTGGAGTGAGTCCGGCCGGAGCGGATCTGCGTCGTCGGCGGGCCACTCCGCGACGGTCATCCTTGCCGCCGGGGGCTATCCGGGCGAGTACCAGACCGGCTTCCCGATTCGCGGCATCGAACGAGCCGAGGCTTACCCCGAGACGTTCGTGTTCCATGCCGGATCCGCGCGCGTCGGACATGATCTGCTGACCGCCGGCGGCCGTGTCCTGGCCGTCACCGGCCGAGCGGGCGATCCGATCACCGCGCTCGATCGCGCCTATGCCGCGGCCGATGCGATCGAATTCGAAGGCGCCTTTTGTCGTCGCGACATCGGAAGAGGAATCCGGCCATGAACACCCGTTGGTTGAGTGCCACCCTGATGCTGTGGGCCTGGGCCCCCATGGCACACGCCGCCTCGCCGGCCTTCTATCAGACCTGGAGCGACGGCAAGGGGGAGATCAACGTCTACCGTCTGGTGGAGGAGCGCTACCACGAGCCGAGGCAAGGTCACGCCGTTCTGGTCTATGTCTCCGAGGAACTGAACTCCGACACCTACATCAAGGTGGAGAGCGATCGGACCCCGCCGGAGAAGCGGATGTTCGTGCTCAAGCTCAACAGCACGCGGAAGTTTCCCACCGGGGTCTACGACTACTCGACCATGACCTCCGTCTTCAGCGTGCCGGAGTCGCACCTGGGCTTTCCTCCGTTCAGCCCCGCGCGGATCACCCATTCGACCCAAGAATGGTGTGGGCAGGTCTACGAGAGGATGGAGCTGCGTCGCGATGGCTGGCATCGGAACCTCTACAGCTACTTCGAGGCCGAAGGGGAGCGGAGCGAGACCCTGCCCTCGGCCGGGATCGAGCTGGAGGACAATCTCTGGATCAAGATCCGCGAACTCGATCAGCCCTGGCTGCAACCGGGGGAGACCGCGCAGGTGATGCTGCTCGAATCGGCCTGGGAGCGACGAAAGACCCATCAGCCCCCCACGCCGCGGAGTGTTTCGATCCAGAAGCGGGATGCCGAACCGATCTCGACCGGGATCGGGCGTCTGGAGGCGTTCGCCTGGCATTGGACGGCGGGGGAGCGAGAGGTCACCGTGCTGGTCGAGAAGGGGGGACAGCACAGGATCCTCGGCTGGACCGACAGTCACGGGGGGAAGGCGGAGATCGTCTCGAGCGAGCGGATGGCCTACTGGCAGTTGAACGACGATCACCAGGTGGACGTGCGGCAGCGGCTGAAGCTCCCCGACCAGAAGTTACTGCCCTAGCAGGCTGGTCCTAGCAGGCTGGTTCCGCCGCGCTCTCGCGCCAGAGCTGGCAGAACTCGGCCAGGATGAACCCGGTGGCGCCCCAGACCTTGGCCGACTCGACCTCGAAGGCCGGGACCTCGATACTCTCGTCGTCCCGGATCCGCGCCACGGTGGTGGTCGGCCCGCGGCGCGTCAGCCCGTCCGGATCGGCGAGCAGAATCTCGTCGACCTCACCGGCCGCCGCGCGCAGCGTCGGCAGGTGATCGAGAAACGCGACCAGCGGATCGACGCGGAAGCGACTCACCGGGATCGGGATCGGGGAGAGTCGTCCGAGAAGTTGGAGTCCCGGAGCGACCAGACCGATCTCCTCCTCCGCCTCGCGCAGAGCGCAGGCCTCGACCGACTCGTCAACCTCTCGTTCTCCGCCCGGGAGAGCGATCTGCCCCGCGTGATGCTCCATCGCCTCCGGGCGCCGGATAAGCGGGATGCGGAAGCCCCCTGCCGTGGGAACGAGCAGCAGGAGAACCGCGGCCTGGCGATAGTTCAGATCGAAGCTGTCGAGCGAACGCAGCGGGAGATGACTCGGCCAGAGGAGCTGATGGGCCTGCCGCGCGGGAAGCGGTTGATCGAGGCGCGCCGCCAGGCGCGCGATGCGCGGTGGCAGCGCCCGGTGCGGTGTTTCGCGCCGGGAAGCTCCGGGGTCCGGGTCTCCCGGAGGCGCGCTCACTCCTTACGTTCGCCCGGCTTCGGCGGCAGCTTGACGTTGGAGAGCAGCTTCTGCACGTGCTGGTTCACCTGCTCGGAGAAGCGGTTCACCTCGGTCTGGATGTGGGCCTGGGTCTCCTGCACCTTGGCCTGAAGCTCCGCGCGCGTCTCCTGCATCCGCTCGATGAGGATGGTGCTGTGCTTCTCCACCTCCGCCTCGAGATGCGCCTGTCGGAGCTGCTCGAGCAGGTCATCTCGCCGATCATAGAGACGGCGCTGCGGGCGCGGGGGCACGTTCTCCAGGATGTAGGCGGTGAGCAGCGGCAGCGAAACGGTCGAGTCGACATAGCAGACCACCGCATCGGGCAACTTGTTCGGATCGACCTTGCCCCACGAGACCGCCTCGGCCGGGGTAGCGCCGGAGAGTCCGCCGGTGTCGGGACGGGCATCGGTCAGTTGCAGGAAGTAGTCGTGTCCGTCCGACTCGATGCCCAGCACTTCCTGGATTTGCGGTTCGGTCTGGAGCAGGAAGTTCTTCGGCGAGCCGCCTCCGAGGATCCATACCCCCGACTTGCCCGACTTCTTTGCGTCGTAGACGATCGCCGCGGTCTCGTTCACATCCCGGCTCGGATCGAAGGTCAGCCGGTTTCCGGTGAGGGCCAGCGCCGCCACGTTCATGCCGATCGAGGAGTCACCGGGCGAGCTGGTGTAGACCGGCACCCCGCACTCATAGGCGGTCGAGAGCAGGCAGGGATGCTCGTTCCCCAGCACCCGTTCGCGCTCCCGGAGGAACTTTCCCACCAGATAGTGAAACTCTGCCGTCCCCATGATCTTCTGGAACGGGGGAGTGGCCACCAACTCGCGATAGAACGCGTCGGTCGAGAGGAGCACGTTGTAGTCGAACAGGATGTCGTAGATGCGAACCACGCCGTCCTGGCGGAGGACGCGATCATCGAGGTTCGGGTTGCCCTGATGCAGGGCCAACGCGAGGCCGAAATGGGTGTCGTGATAGAGGTTCGCGCCGGTCGAGATCACCCAGTCGACATACCCACCGCGGAGGAGCGGGGAGAGCGCCGAGAGACCCAGACCGGCGGGGGTCAGCGCACCGGAGACCGAGAGGCCGATGGTGACGTCGGGCTGCAGCATCTTCTCGGCCAGAAGCCGCGCGGCCTCGCGCAGTCGCGCTCCGTTGTAGGCCAGAAAGCTCCCCTGGATCAGCTCGGTCACCGACATTCCGGCCCGGATCGGCTTGGGTTGGATGCGGTGCCCGCGCAGCCACCGGCTCTGTGTGCTCGTCTCGCCGCCCGGGCCCCCGCTGCCGCCCTCACCTCCGGCCGCTCCGACCGAGGGGGTGCGTCCCATGCGATGCGGGTACTGGCTGTGGCCTTCACCCGGGGCGTGCGGATCGTGCGAATCGCTCATCATGTTCCTCCAACCTAGAAGGGCTTCCGGGCCGGTAGGGTCCCGGGTCGGCGCCGACCCGCTGGGGTTCGGGCGCTCCGCAGTGTAGAGTCGCCCGCGCGCGGCGCGCAAGCGATGCGGAGCCGGGACGCGGGAGGGAGAGCCAGGTGGAGTTGGAGCGAGGTACAGTACCGTTCCGTCCCGGCGAGGACGGCACTACGGACGACGCAGAGTCGGATCGATCCTTGCCCCGCCTGGTGGCTGCGGCGCGCGCGGGTGGGGTGTTGTTCCTCCCCACCGACACCATCTACGGCCTTTCCTGTCGCTTCGGTGATCTCCCCGCGCGCGGGCGGATCCGCCAGGCGAAGGGACCGGATCGCCCGGCGACCTTCGTCTCGCTGGTCGCCGACCGCGCCATGGCGTACCGGTATGCCGAACCACCGGACGGGGAGGCCGCCGCCTATCTCGAAGCGCACTGGCCCGGGCCGGTCACCCTCATCCTCCGCGCGCACCCCGACTGCGATCCCGAACTGCTCGGCCCGAACGGCACCCTCGCCTTTCGCTGGCCGGCGCGCCGCCGTCTCTGCGCACTGATCGGCGCGGTGGGAGAGCCGCTGATCTCGACCAGCGCCAATCGACATGGAGAGGCCCCCTGCGCTTCGGTCGAGGAGGCGGTCGCGCTCTTCGGAGCGGAGATCGACCTCTATGCCGATGCCGGCCCGCTGCCCGGCGCCGCCTCGACCCTGGTCGACCTCTCGGCGGGCGGGATCCGTGTCCTGCGCGGACCGGGCGGGCGCGGGTGAGCGCGTTCCCCGCGCTCCGTTCGCGGAACTTCCGCCTCCTCTGGTCGGGCCAGTTCGTCTCCTTCACCGGATCGATGATGCAGTCCGCCGCGGTGCTCTGGCATGTCTCGCTCCTCTGCGATCCGGCGCAAAAGGGGGTCGCCCTCGGACTGGTGGGGCTCACGCGAGTGATCCCGATCGTGGCCTTCTCCATCCTGGGGGGGCTCTTCTCCGACGCACACGACCGACGCCGCATCATGCTGGTGACCCAATCGGTGATGACCGCGACCGCGGGGCTCCTGGCGCTCCTGACCCTGCGCGGCGCCGAATCGCTCTGGGCGATCTACCTCCTGAGCGCGCTCAATGCCGCGGCGAGCGCCTTCGACGCGCCGGCCCGGCAATCGCTGGCCCCCAATCTGGTGCCGCGCGAGCATCTCCCCAACGCGATCAGCCTCAACACGACGATGTTCCAGCTCGCCTCGGTGCTCGGACCGTCCCTGGCCGGGATCGCCATCGCCGGGTTCGGCGTCGGCTGGGTCTACCTGCTGAATGCGATCTCGTTCCTGGCCGTGCTGGGCGCGTTGATCGCGATGCGTGATCTGCCGACCCGCGGCCCCTCCGAGCGCGGGGCGATCAGCTGGGCCGCAGCACGCGAGGGGCTCGGATTCGTCTTCCGTACGCCGATCTTGCGCGGGTCGATGCTGCTCGACTTCTTCGCCACCTTCTTCTCCTCCGCCACCGCGCTACTCCCGATCTTCGCCCAGGACATTCTCAGGGTCGGACCGACGGGGTACGGCTGGCTCTATGCTGCCCCCTCGATCGGAGCGCTCTGCACCGGCGCGGCGATGGTCCCGTTGATCGAGCGGATCGAGCAGCGCGGCCGGGTGTTGTTCCTGTCGGTCGCTGGCTACGGCCTGGCCACCGTCGGCTTCGGGCTCTCGACCTCGCTCTGGCCGGCATTCGTTTGCCTCGCGCTGACCGGCGCGACCGACACCGTGAGCATGGTGATCCGAAACGTGATCCGGCAGCTGCACACCCCCGATCGGCTGCGAGGGAGGATGACCAGCGTGAGCATGATCTTCTTCATGGGCGGCCCGCAGCTCGGCGAACTGGAGGCCGGGCTGGTTGCGCAGGCGTGGGGGGCGCCCGTCTCGGTGACCAGCGGCGGGTTGCTCTGCCTTGGCGCGGTCGGGTGGATAGCGGCGAAGACGCCCACGCTTCGCCGCTATCGCAAGGGGGAAGAGATCACTTCATTGAGCGGAACGGCTCGAACGACATGAAGTCGGCATGGTGCACGATCCAGCCTTCGGTCGTGCGCTGCCCATGGTCCCCTTCCTTCGAATGACAGGCGATCATGTGCAGCACCTCGGGCGGCAGGTCGAAGCGGGCGGCCAGGGCCACGCCGCTGAACGGATGGCGCACCAGCTTGCCCATCCGGCTCTGGACGCAGATCCCCGCCACCTTGGTGTATTCGAGCAGCTTTCCCACATCGATCAGGATGGCACCGGAAATCAGGACATCCATGTTGATCGGCAGCGCATCGTCATAGAATTCGCGCATCACGCGCGCGCTCTCGCGGCAGATGTGCACCACGCTCCGCTTGTGCGCGATGAAGCTGACCGATTTCTCGGTGAGCAGGCTGAACGGGATCTCGTACAGGTCCTGCGCCGACAGGTCGCTGTGCTCCAGGGCGTACTCCCAGACCTTGGCCGTCTTCTCCCGCAGATCCTTCTCCTCGATCCACTCCAGCTCCGGCCAGAGCTTCTTCACCGTCTCGTTCATCCTCGCCTCCTCTCCACACGGTTCCTCGGTGCCGCCGCATCTTAGTCCTTCCCGGGCGCTCTCGGCACCTCTCCCTTCGCCTGGGGCTCCCGGCAACTGGTGGCCGAACCTGGCCCCGGCGCGGCCAGCTCCGCCCGCCGCAACACGCTCCGGGCGGACCGCAGATCTGCGCGCGCGCAGCCGCGGGTGAGGCGACGCGGCGCGCGAGCGCAACCGACCGCGCATTCCATGCGTGACAAGCGCTTGCGACGATGGAACAGCGGTTGCTCGAAGGGCGCCGTCACCTTCGTTGGATGGAGGCTCATGAGTCGGACCCTTCACATCTATGTCGCCATGGTCCTGGTGCTGGCCGTGCTCGCCATCTGGGGGGCGGCCCAGCTCGAGATCGGAAATCCGGAGCTGAGCGGAGGGGCGGTGCTCTTCTGGTTCCTCCTCACCCTGGCGGCCGAGGCCTTCTGGTTCGAGACACCAAGTGCGCGCGGCATGGTCAGCATGTCCTCGGCGATCAGCCTGGCCACGCTCTTCGTGCTCCCGCCCTTTCTCTGTCTCGGGATCGTGGCCGCGGCGGTTCTGATCTCCGATCGATTCCTGCACCGACGCCCCTTGTTCCGCTCGGCGTTCAATGCGGGCCAGACGGTCGTCTCGCTCTCCGTGGCAGCTCTGGTCTTCCGGGGGTTTGCTGGTTTCGAAGCTCCTCCGGGGAGCGCGGCCATCCTCCACCATCCCCTCGCCGTCTGGGCCTCGCCGCTGGCGTTCTACCTCGTGAACACATTGTTGGTCAGCATCGCCGTCGGGCTACACGCGCGCGGATCGGTCTTCCAGGCCTGGTCGGAGAACTACGGCAACTCCTGGTTCTTCCTCGCCAGTTCGGTTCTCTTCGTCCTCGCGGTCAGCTTGGTTTGCTGCGTCGAGACCTTGGGCCTCTGGAGCGCCGCGCTGGTCATCCTCCTCCTCGGCCTGGTCAAGGAGGGGACGATGCGCCTGGCGCTCGACTAGATCGCCCGCCCGCCACAGCCCATCCGCCCCTGCGACGCCGGCCGCGCCCCTGAAGCGACCGGCGTCACGCGTTTCCTCCCGCAGCCTCACCGGCCGATTCCCTCCAATTGGCGGAACCAGGTCGCACGGTAATTAAGTGATTAAAGTAAAATGGGTTACGGCCAGGGAGATCCCCCCGGGCCGGCCCTGCGGAGGCGGCACCCCGCCCACCTGCGATCCCCGACGGTGAGTCTGGATTGCGGGACAACGGCTTAGCGCCCTGGCACGCGTCTGACACCAGTGGTTCCGAGTCGTTAACCCGCACCAGAGGAGAGACCCCATGCTGATCCAGACCCTGAAGAACAGCGCAAAGCTCGGAGTTCTCGCGGCCATCCTGATCCTCGCGGCAACCGGCTGCGGCAGCAGCAGCCTCACCGGCCCGGGCGCCGACGACGATGGCGCGCAGCTCAGTTCCCTCGATCGCTCGGCCGGCGGCGCGAGCGAGCAGGGCCAGGGCAAGCGCCCGCCGATCGACGGCTTCGGCAAGGTCTCGGACGAGACCGAGTAGGGCGCAGCGTCCTCTCCTCGGGTTTTCCGCTCGCCGGCCGTCCCGCTCCCGGGCGCGGCCGGCGACCCGTTTTCGGTCGAACGCGAGGCGGGCGATCGGACCCGTAGCGGCCACTTCCGGCCGATCGGACGCAAGAACCCTCGTCACTGCTCGTTCCGAGTGCCTTGATCTGCGTAGCCTGTCTCGCGCTGCGTCTTCCCGCCGAGTCCTGCCCCGACCGGGAGTCTCCCAAGCCCGTTTACTGCGACTTCCGGGTGTGGCACGCGGCTTACGACAACGGAATCGAATCGAAACCCGGTACCCAGTGGGAGATGACACGCATGAAGCTGACCATGGTCACCCAGACGCTGAAACTCGTAGTCCTCGGGCTCACCCTTTCGCTGGTCGCGAGCGGCTGCGGGAGCAGCAGCGTCACCGGACCGGACGGAGGTGGTTCCGGTGCCGCCCAGGTTGACGCGATCGATCGAGCCGCAGGCGCCCCGGGCGATCAAGGAATGGGAAAGCGTCCTCCGATGGGCGACCGGGAGCTGCCCGAAGTGAGATAGGCCGATCACGCGAGGCTAGATTGGTCGATGAAGGGAGGATCCGCGGGGCGATCCTCCCTTCGCCTTTCTCGCCAGATCTTCCTCCCCGCGCCGCCGCGCGCTCGCCTCCGCCGCCTTGACCATCGCCCACCCGCCCCGTACGCTTCCGGCCGGTTCGAACCTCAGGGAGGATCTGCGTGTTTCGTATTCTGGTCGTCTGCACCGGCAACATCTGTCGGAGTCCGATGGGGGAGGGAATCCTGCGTGAGCTGGCCGCGGAGGAAGGACTCGGCGCCGAGATCGAGGTGCGTTCCGCCGGGACCTGGGCGGTGAACGGCAGCGCCGCGAGTCGCAACGGCATCGAGGTGGCCAAGCGTCACCGGGTCGATATCGAGGACCACCGGTCCCGTCGTCTCACCGCGGAACTGATCGAGCAAGCCGATCTCCTCCTGGTCATGGAGCCGACCCATCGGATCGAGACCCTGGCCCTCGCACCCAAGGCGGCGGAGAAGACGCACGTGCTCACCCTGTTTGCCGACCCGGACAAGGGGGATCCCGCCGGGGTCGAGGATCCGATCGGTGGTGACGCCGATGCCTACGCACAGACTTTCGCCGAAATCGACAGCTTGATGCTTGCTGCATTTCCGCGCATCCGCGCGATGGTCGAGGCCCAGGCGCGCCAGACCAAGTCCCACTGACCGCCGAGGCGACCGAACAAGGAGGAGTGAGATGAGTGAGCTGAACCAGGTCGACCCGGCCATCGCCGCGGCAATCGCCGGAGAGCTTTCGCGGCAGCGCGGCTCGCTGGAGTTGATCGCGTCGGAGAACTTCGCCCCGCGCGCCGTACTCGAAGCGATGGGGTCGGTGCTGACCAACAAGTACGCCGAGGGATACCCCGGCAAGCGGTACTACGGCGGCTGCGCCTACGTCGACGAGGTCGAGCGCCTGGCCATCGATCGCGCGAAGCTGCTCTTCGGCGCCGAGCACGCCAACGTGCAGCCCCATAGCGGCTCCTCCGCCAATCTCACCACCTACTTTGCCCTGCTCGAGCCGGGCGACCGGGTTCTCGGCATGAACCTCCAGCATGGCGGCCACCTGACTCACGGGCTCGCGGTGAACTTCTCCGGTCGCTTCTTCGCGGTCACCCCGTATGGCGTCTCGCCCGAGACCAAGACCATCGACTACGACGAAGTGGCGCGGCTCGCGCGCGAAACCCGCCCCAAGCTGATCGTGGCCGGTGCCTCGGCCTACGCGCGCACGCTCGATTTCCCCCGCTTCCGCGCCATCGCCGACGAGGTGGGAGCACTCCTGATGGTCGACATGGCGCACATCGCCGGACTCGTCGCCGCAGGCGTCCACCCCTCGCCCGTGCCTCATGCCCATGTCGTCACCACCACGACGCACAAGACGCTTCGCGGTCCGCGCGGCGGACTGATCTTGCCCACCGCACCTCACGCCGCCGCGATCGACAAGACCGGCTTTCCCGGCATGCAGGGGGGCCCGCTGATGCACATCATCGCGGCCAAGGCGGTCTGCTTCCAACTCGCCATGCAGGAGGAGTTCAAGGTCTATCAACGTCAGGTGGTCGCCAACGCCAAGCGGATGTCTGCCCGCCTCATGGCCCGCGGCTTCGACGTCGTCTCCGGCGGCACCGACAACCATCTCTTCCTGCTCGATCTCTCGGCCCGTGGCCTCACCGGCAAGAAGGCCGAAGCGTGGCTCGAGGAGGCCGGCATCACGGTCAACAAGAACACCGTGCCGTTCGACCAGCAGTCCCCCTTCGTCACCTCCGGCATCCGCATCGGCACCCCCGCGGTGACCACCCGCGGCATGAAGGAGCCGGAGATGGATCTCATCGCCGACGCCATCGCCGACGTCCTCGAAGCGCAGGGGGACGCCACGGTCGTCACGCAGGTCGCGAAGCGCACGGGCGAACTCGCGGCAGGGTTTCCGCTCTACGCGTAGGGCGCGCAGACCTCAGCAGAACCGAGAAGGGGGAGCGGTGACCGACTGCATCTTCTGCCGGATTGCGGCCGGGGAGATCCCGGCCAAGGTGGTCGAGGAGAATGACGATCTGGTGGCGTTTCATGATCTGAGCCCGCAGGCGCCGGTGCATGTGCTGATCATTCCGAAGCAGCACCTGGCCGGGGCGAACGACATCGGTGAGGGGGAGGCGCCGCTGATCGGGAGGATCTGGGCGCGCATCCCGCGAATCGCCGAGGCTCTCGGAGTGCGCGACACTGGGTACCGGGTGGTGACCAACTGCGGCGCGCCGGCGGGGCAGAGCGTGTTTCACCTGCACTTCCATCTCCTGGCCGGCCGTGCCATGGGTTGGCCCCCCGGTTGAGCACAGAGCCAGGGCAAGGGCCACGGAGTTAGAACGATCCGTCGCCCTTCTCAGCGCCTGGCCGGAATGCTAGGCTCAGCCGCCGTTGGCCGGGAACCGAAGGGGGCCGTTCGGCGTACGTCGTGACCGGGCCGGTGGGGATGCCGGGTCGACAGGCAGCCCCCATATCGGCAGGGTTGCATCCGCCACTGCCCCATCTGGGGATCCTCGAACGTGCCAGGGACGGGGCGGCACCGGGGAACGGCCGAGTTTTCAGGGCTTTGATCCCCGCAGAGGCCCGGCATCGAACTTGAAACACGGACCTGGTGGACGCGTTCGGCCGAGGGCCGGGTGCGGCTGCCGTTCGTTTGGGTCGCGAATTCGGTCGGGATCGATTGGTGTGGCGGGAAGTCGCAGGGCAAGAGAGGGAACAGGTGCATCCGGACATTCGACAGATTCAAGGAGTGATCGAGGGGGAGGCGGGCTTCGCGCAAGACGTCCTCCACGAGGTGGGGAAGGTTATCGTGGGGCAGAAGAACCTGACCACGCGCCTGCTCGTGGGGCTGCTGGGGGATGGGCACCTGCTCCTCGAGGGAGTGCCGGGGCTGGCCAAGACCCTCGCGGTCAAGACCCTCGCCCAGACCCTCTCGGTCAGCTTCTCCCGCATCCAGTTCACGCCGGATCTCCTCCCGGCCGACCTGACCGGGACTCTGATCTACAACCCGAAGAACAGCGACTTCGAGACCCGCAAGGGGCCGATCTTCGCCAACCTGGTGCTGGCCGACGAGATCAACCGCGCGCCGGCCAAGGTGCAGTCGGCGCTGCTCGAATCGATGCAGGAGCGTCAGGTGACGATCGGGCAGCAGACCTTTCCGCTCCCGAGTCCGTTCCTGGTGCTGGCCACGCAGAACCCGATCGAACAGGAAGGGACCTACCCGTTGCCGGAGGCCCAGGTCGATCGCTTCATGCTGAAGATCAAGGTCGGCTATCCGACCAAGGAAGAGGAACGCGCGATCCTCGAGCGGATGACCGGGGCCGCGGTCCCGCAGGTCCGTGCCGTGGCCGATGCCGCACGGCTGCTGCGGGCGCGGGACGCGGTCAAGATGGTCTACGTCGACGACAAGATCCGCGAGTATGTCCTCGACCTGGTCATGGCCACGCGCAAGCCGCAGGACTACGGGATGAAGATCGCGGAGCTGGTGGCCTTCGGCGCCTCACCGCGCGCGGGGCTCTCGCTCACCGTGGCGGCCAAGGCGCACGCCTTCCTCCAGGGGCGCGCGTTCGTGACGCCGGAGGATGTGAAGGCGCTCGCTCCGGACGTCTTCCGCCACCGCGTGCTGCTCACCTACGAGGCGGAGGCCAAGGAGATCACCTCCGAGGATGTGGTGCGGCAGATCCTGGAGCACGTTCCGGTTCCCTAGGTGACGCCGCGCTCGATCTTGCAAGCCCCGATGTGCCAGACAATAGCTCCAGAAGGCAATCTAGAGGGCTCTCCAGAAGGTAATCTGGATGGCTCTCCCCAAGGCGGAGTGTGGTGAAGTCGATCTTCAGCAAACTGCGGACCCGTTGGTCCCCGGGCGGTGACGGCGCAGACGAGCCGCTCTGGATCGATCCCGAGGCGCGCGATCGCGCCGAGGACGAGGAGGCGCTGCGTATATTGCGCGGCGTGCGACGGGTCGAGATCACCAGTCGGCGACTGGTCCAGGAGGTGTTTGCGGGGGAGTACCACTCGGCGTTCAAGGGGCAGGGGATCGAGTTCTCCGGGGTGCGCGAGTATGTTCCGGGGGACGACGTGCGCCTCATCGATCGCAACGTCTCGGCCCGCATGCAGCATCCCTACATCAAGATCTTCCACGAGGAGCGGGAGCTCTCGGTCGTCTTCCTGGTCGATCAGAGTGGCTCGACCCGTTTCGGTTCCGGGGGAAAGACCCGAGCCGAGGTGATGGCGGAGCTGGTCGCGGTGCTGGCCTTCTCCGCGGTAAGCAACGGGGACAAGGTGGGTGGACTGCTCTTCACCGAGACACCAGAGAAGTGGGTCGCGCCGCGGAAGGGGCGGCGGCATGTCTTGCGGCTGGTGCGCGAGGTGCTCTTCCGGAAGCCGGAAGGGCGCGGCACCTCGCTTGCCGCGGCCCTGGAGATGGCCGTGCGGGTGCTCAAACGACGGAGTCTGCTCTTCATCCTGAGCGACTTCCACGACACCGGCTACGAGACCGCGCTCTCGATCGCCGCCCGGCGGCACGAGGTGGTGCCGATGGTGCTGGTCGACCCCTTGGAACGCCGGCTGCCGGACGTGGGGCTGATCGAGCTGGAGGATCTGGAGTCAGGCCGACGCCGCCTGGTCGACACGTCGGATCCCGAGGTCCGTCGCGCCCACGAGATCGCCCGCCGCCGGTTCGAGCAGGAGGAACTGCCGCGGAGGCTGCGCGGATCTGGCGAGAGCCCGATGTTCCTCCCGCTGGACGGGGACTACATCGAGCCGCTCCACCGGAGTTTCCGCGCGCGGATGCGACGGAGGGCGCGAACCGGATGAGTTGGTGGGTTCCTGCTCGGGTGCCGCGCGACGTGGTTGCCCGCGCATTGCTGGTCTCCGGCCTCGCGCTCACGGTCGTTGGCGCGGCGTCGGCATCTCGCGTTCCCTCGGCCGAACTTCGCTTCGCGATCGCGGTCTCTCCGGACTCGATCCTGGTCGGCGATCCGATCACGGCCCGGGTGGAGATCGAGACCCCGGACGGGGCGACGCTCCTTCTACCGCAGTTCGCCGACTCGGTCGGACCGTTCACCGTGCTCTCGGCCGAGCCGATCGAGCGTCGCACCAAGGGCGGCCGCGCCGTCCTGATCCAGTCGGTCCAGCTCACACTGTGGGAACCGGGACGGGCGACCCTGCCGGCCCTGCCGTTGCTCTGGGCGCGCGGCCCGGAGGACACCCTCGTGGCGTACTCCACTCCGGTGGAAGTGCGCGTCGGCTCGGTGCTGGCCCCGGAGCTGGCGAAACAGTCCAAGGGCGGGGCGGCCCCCCCCGTCGACCTCTCGCTCCTGCGCGGTCTGAAGGGGGTGGTCTCCCTCGGCGGGATCCCGTGGTGGGTCTGGCTGTTGATCGCCGCGGCCCTCGGGGCGGGCGGCTACGCGCTCTGGCAGTGGCTTCGCGCCCGCCGCGCCGTGCCGATCGAGGCGCCAGCGCCACCCAAGGTCGCGCCGGAGGTGGCGTTCGAGCGCGGTCTGGATGCGTTGCTGGCCGGCGGGAGCCTGGAGCGCGGGATGCTGAAGGAGTTCTACCTCGACCTCTCGCAGCTGCTTCGGCGGTACCTCGAGGAGCGCTTCACCTGGAGCGCGGTCGAAGCGACGCGGCTCGAGGTGCTGGAGTGGGCCGCGCGGCGCGGTTTCACGGCGGAGGACCAGCAGTGGCTCGGCACCTGGCTCCAGGCCGGAGACCTGGTGAAGTTTGCCCGCGGAGAGCGGCTCCTGGCCGAGGCGAAGGACGACGCCGAAGCGGCGCGCGGCTGGGTGCGGAGGATCAGTCGCAGCCCTCTGGTCGCGGCCGAGGCTCCGGTGGCTACCACTGGGGGGGCCGCCCCTCCGTCCTCCGCGCCGCCGGCGCCGCCGCGATCCGCTGAGGTGCCGCGATGAGCTTCGCCTATCCTTGGCTGCTCCTACTCTTGCCCGTGCCGCTGGTGTTCCTCTGGCTGCGGCACCGCAACGAGCGCGCCATGACCGTGGCGGCGCAGTGGTCGAGCCTGGCGCCGCATCTGACGCGGGCGACCGCACGCACCCGTTACGCGCGTTTCCTGCCGCTGCTCCGCACCCTGGCCCTCCTCTGCCTGGTCGTGGCCCTGGCCCGCCCGCGCTTCGGCGAGCGCGAGGTCGAGGTGACGACCGAGGGAGTCGACATCGTCCTGGCCCTCGACATCTCCGGCTCGATGAAGGCGGAGGATTTTCAGCCGCACAACCGACTCTACGTGGCGAAGCACGCGGCGGAGGAGTTCATCGAGGGGCGGGAGAACGACCGGATCGGTCTGGTGGTGTTCGCCTCGAATAGCTTCACCCAGTGCCCGCTCACCACCGACTACGAGGTGCTCAAGCGGCTGCTCGGCGAGGTCAACTTCGGTGACGTCAAGGACGGGACGGCGATCGGGATGGGGATCGTCAACGCGGTCAACCGGCTCAAGGACGTCCCCGGCCGCAGTCGCGTGGTGATCCTTCTGACCGACGGCCAGAACAACGCCGGCTCGGTCGACCCGATCACCGCCGCCGAGCTGGCTCACTCGATGGGCGTGCGCATCTACACCATCGGCGCCGGGAGCGAGGACGAGGCGCCGTACCCGGTCGACGATCCGCTCTGGGGGCGCCGCTACGTGCGTCTACCCGCCTCGGTCGACGACGCCACCTTGACCCAGGTGGCCGACATCACCGGCGGTCGGTACTACCGCGCGACCGACGCGGAGGCGCTGGCCCGCATCTATCGTGAGATCGACGGCATGGAGAAGACCAAGGTCGAGACGCGCGAATGGGTGAACTACTCGGAGGTCGGGTCGTACCTGGCGATTCCCGCGCTCCTGCTCGTCCTGGCCGAGTTCCTGCTCTCCTTCACCTGGCTTCGGAGGTTGCCGTGAGGTTCGGCGAATCGGAGTGGCTCTGGCTCTTGGCCGCCCTCCCGCTCCTGGCGCTCGGCTTTGTCGTGCTCCGTCGGCGGCGCGAAGCGGCCCTGGCGCGGTTCGTCCAGCCCGGGCTCTGGAACCGCATGCTCCCCGGGCGGAATCCTGCGGCCGAATGGTGGAAGCTCGGGCTCCTCTTCGTGGCCCTGGTCTTCCTCGTCCTGACCGCGGCGCGACCGCAGCTCGGTTCGCGCATCCTGGCCATGAAACGCCAGGGGGTCGACGTCATGGTCGCGCTCGATGTCTCCGACTCGATGCTGGCCGAGGATCTGAAGCCGAACCGGATCGTCCGCGCGCGGCAGGAGGTCCAGACCCTGATCGACCGCCTGCGGGGGGATCGGATCGGCCTCATCGCCTTCTCCGGGGAGGCTTTCGTGCAATGCCCCCTCACCCTCGACTACAGCGCGGCGCGAATGTTCCTGCGCTACCTCGATACCGACCTGATTCCGGTGCCCGGCACCGCGATCGCCCAGGCAATCGAGGTTGCGACCGAGGCATTCGACACGAACGAGAAGAAGCACAAGGCGCTGGTTCTGATTACCGACGGAGAGGATCACGAGGGTCGGGTGGCCGACATGGCGCGCCAGGCGAAGGAGGCGGGGGTTCGCATCTACGCCGTGGCGATCGGCACCGCGAAGGGGGAGCCGATTCCGATGCGGGATCCGCACGGCAATCTGATCGACTACAAGCGGGACGGCCAGGGGAAGGTGGTGATGACCCGCTGCGACGCCGCCGCCCTGCAGGAGATCTGCCGTGAGACCGGCGGGCGGTACTTCGACGGCAACCAGGGGCAGATGGCGCTCGATCGGCTCTACGATGAGATCAGCGGCATGGAGCAGAAGGAGATGAAGGGCGGGATCGTGACCCAGTACGAGGATCGCTACGGCTACTTCGCCGGCGCGGCGCTGTTCTTCCTCCTCCTGGAGTGGATGGTCGGGACGCGACGTCGTGGCAGCGGGCCCCGCGTCCTGGGGCGGGTGGCCGGCCTGGTCAGTGCTCTGATGCTCTGGGGGGGCACGGCCTCGGCCGACGCCGGGAAGCGCGCCTTCGAGGCGGGCAAGTACGAGGCGGCGCGTGATGCTTACGAGACGCTGGCCGCCGAGCGTCCGACCGATCCCGCGGTGCAGTACAACCTCGGCACCGCACTCCACCAGACTGGTGAGCTGGAACCGGCGATGCGCGCCCTGCAGCTCGCACTGGCCAGTCCCGATCCGAAGCTGCGTGCCCGCGCCTGGTACAACCTGGGCGAAAGTCAGGCCAAGGCCGGACAGCTCGAACCGGCGCGCGATTCGTTCCGCATGGCGCTCCGCCAGGATCCGTCCGACCGCGACACGAAATACAATCTCGAGCTGGTGCAAAAGCTGCTCGAGCAGGCGCAATCCGACTCCTCGGCCCAGCAGCAGAAGCAGGACCAGCAGCAGAAGCAGCAACAAGATCAGAAGCAGGATCAGAAACAGGATCAGAAACAGGATCAGAAACAGGATCAGAAACAGGATCAGAAGCAGAACCAGGACGATCAACAAGACCAGAATCAAGAAGCGCAGGATCAAGAGGGCGAAAATCAGGAGAACCAGGCTCAGAGTCAAGATTCGCAGCAGCCTCAGGAGCGACAGGAGCAGCAGCAGCAGCAACAGCAACAGCAACAACAGCAGCAGCAGTCGGGGGAATCTGAACCGCAGGATTCCACGGGGACGGCTCCTTCTTCCGGTCAGCCGCTCAAGATTTCGCCCGAAGAGGCGCGGCGTCTGCTCGAGGCCCTGGCGCAACAGGAGATGTTGCTCCAGGAGGAGCGGATGAAGGCGAAGGTGCAGCCGCGGCGGGTGGAGAAGGACTGGTGATGATCCCTCTCCGCCATGCGTGGCTGCTCTCGCTGTTCCTGCTCGTCCTGTGGCCGGCAAGCTGCGTTCGGGCCGAGATCTCGCTGCGGGCGCAGATCGAACCGGGTTCGGTCGAACTGGGCGAGGCCGCGATGCTCAGCGTGACGGTCGAAGGGGCGAACCGGGTCGGAGGTCGTCCGGAAATGGCGGCGGTACCCGGACTCGAGGTCCAATCGCGCGGGCAGTCGTCCAACCTCCAGATCGTCAACGGTCGGATGAGCCAATCGATCAGCTTCCAGTACGCGGTGTTCGCGACCAAGGCGGGGACCTACTCGATCGGCCCGTTCATCCTGAAGGAAGGCGGAAAGACCTATCGCGGCGAGGCGGTCACCTTTCAGGCGATCAAGCCGGGGGCGGCGCCCGGCGCCGGGGGGACGCCAAAGCCGGTCGACGACGGATCGTCCTTCGCCGAAGGGGCGCTCTTCGTACGGATGGTCGCGGACAAGGAGCGCGCGGCGCTGGGAGAGCAGGTCACCTTGCGCTTTCAATTCTGGCGCCGCACCGACGTTCCACTGATGGATCAGTCCAGCTACACCCCGCCCGACACCCCGGGGTTTTGGCGCGAGGAGCTTCCGCCGCAGCGCAGCGGGCAGCGGACGTTCAATGGCGCGAACTACGAGGTGACCGAGTTGGTCTACGCGCTCTTCGCCACCCAGCCGGGTCGGCTCGAGGTGGCCAAGGCCGGGCTCGAATGCACCGTTCCGGTCCGGAGTCGACGACGCGATCCGTTCGACGTCTTCGGCATGCTCGGCGGGATGGGGGAGCCCCGGCGGGTGACGCTCGAAACCAAACCGCTTCGGATCCAGGTCGATCCGCTTCCGGCCGGCGCGCCCGAGTCGTTCACCGGAGGGGTGGGGCAGTATCGGCTGCGGGGCTCACTCGACCGGAATCAGGCCGCGCAGAACGAGCCGCTCACTCTCTCGCTTCAAATCGAGGGTACCGGCAACGTGAGTGCGGTCGGCGATCCGAAGCTCCCGGATCTGGTCGACTTCCGAAGCTACCCCCCGACGGGAGAAACCGAGCCGAATCAGGACGGCGACAAGGCGGGGGGAAAGAAGGTCTGGAAGATCGTGCTCGTGCCGGAGTCGACCGGGGCGAAGAAGGTCCCCGCGATCGAACTGACCACCTACGATCCGGTCGACAAGCGCTACGAGACCCACCGCGTGGGGCCGTTCGAGGTGCAAATCGTCCCTGCGGGCAACATCGCCGCCGGAGAGGCCCCGGGCGAGGTGACCCGGGTGGGGCGGGACCTCCGGGCGATCCGGGTCGGGGGTGAGCTGAAGCCAGGTCGGCCGTCCGGCTCGTTCGGCGGGGCGATCGGGGTCAGCCTGCAGGTTCTCCCTGCGGTGCTCCTGGCCGCCGCGTGGGCCTATCGGCGTCGGCTCGAGCGGGACCAGGCGGATCGGATCGGGGTTCGCTCCCGGCGGGCGCCAGGACGTTTCCGACGGGAGATGGAGATGCTGCAGGCCGGCCTTCCCGGGGCGGGGGAGGCGGCGGGCGAGGGCTGGCGGCGGTTCGGAGATGCGCTGGAGCGCTACTTCACCGAGCGGTTCAACTTCCCGGTGCGCGGCCGGACTCGCGACGAACTGGCGAGCTGCCTGTCCGACGCGGGAGTCGACGCGGCGGCGATCGAGGAGGTCCGCAGCCTGCTCGACCGCTGTGACTTTGCCCTCTTCGCCCCGGCGGCGGCGACGGAGCAGGAACTGCGGGCCGCGTTGCAGCAGGCGCTGGGCGTGGCCGACCGGCTGGATGCCGCCAAGGGGCGCGCGCGCCCGCGCTCGGGTGGCGGCCCCGGACGGGGGGTGCTGGCCCTTCTCGCGTTGCTTCAGATCTCCGGTGGAGCGCTCGCCCAGACAGGGGGTTCGCTCACCGCTCCGCTCGACCCTTCCGGCGCCCGGGCCGCGTTCGAGGCAGGTAACCAGGCGTACCAGGCGGGGGATTACGGCGAGGCGGTCCGCGCCTACCGGTCGGTTCGCGACAGCGGCTACCTCTCGGCCGACCTGCTGCTCAACCTCGGAAATGCCTGTTACCGCGCCGGGCGCCTGGGGTGGGCGGTGGAGGCGTTCGAGCGGGGCCGACGGCTCTACCCCGGCGACCCTGACCTGGAGGCGAATCTCGAGCTGGCGCTGGCCGAGACGCGCGACCGGCAGGCCGAGACCGAGGGGAGCCCGCTGCTCGGGGCTCTGGTCGCATTGCAGGAGCGGTGGCCGCTCCGAAGTGCCGTCCGATTCAGCACGGTTTGCTGGTGGCTGCTCGCTCTCTGGGGAGCCTGGCGGATCGTGACCGGCCCCTCGACCCCGGTCATGCGATGGGTCGGGAGGGGGTTCACCGCGGCCCTGATCGCGAGCCTTGCCTGGACCGGGGTTCTGGCCTTGCGCGATCTGCAGCGACCCAATGCGGTCGTGGTCGCGGAGGAGCTCTCCGTCCGGAGCAATCCGGACTTCGGTGGGACGGTGGAGTTCACGCTCCACGCCGGCACGCTGGTGCGTCTCGGCCGGGCGCGTGGGGAGTTCCGCGAGGTGCTTTTCAGCGACCGGCTAAAGGGTTGGGCGGATGCGGTCTCGCTCGCCCGGCTCGACTGACCCGCAGGTTGATTCCACGCCTCTGCGTCACTCCGCCCACCGCCCAGAGGCGCGCGACGTGAGACGATCGAATCCGCAGGATAAGCAAATGGGCATTGCCGCTCTCCGCATGTAACCGGTATCCTTGGGACGTTCTCTCAGGGATTTGGGAACATTTCCAGGCCTGACTGGCCTTCGTCCGAAGTCTCACTCGTGTCCAACGCGACGCGGACCACGCGCTTCGCGACATCATCTTAAACGACTGCGAAATCTCCATGAGTTCGATGACAGACTCTTCTCAGTTTTTGAAGTACTTCGATCCACGGCTCTTCTCCGCCGAGCTGCGCGCCAAGACCAAGGACGGCGCTCTGAAGGAGATGGTCGAGTTGGTTGCCAAGGGCGACGGGGTGCGCGACAAGGCGTTGCTCTTCGAGATGCTCTCCCGGCGGGAGCAGCTGGGGTCGACCGGGATCGGAAACGGCGTGGCCATCCCCCACGGGCGCAGTCTGGCCGTGGTTGACACC
The DNA here is from genome assembly GCA_016712505.1 of Candidatus Eiseniibacteriota bacterium. Lineage (GTDB taxonomy): Bacteria > Eisenbacteria > RBG-16-71-46 > CAIMUX01 > CAIMUX01 > JADJQY01. The sequence continues at coordinate 541,418 of JADJQY010000002.1, forward strand.
AAGGTGGTCTTCGCGCGGTCGACCAAGGGAATCCCGTTCGAGTCGATCGACGACCAGCCCGCGCATCTGTTCTTCCTCATCGTGGCACCGCCACAGGACAAGCGGAACGAGTACCTTCCGCTCCTGGGCAAGATCGCCGAGTTGGTGCAGGAGAAGAGCGCACGCGATGCCCTGATGGCGGTCGAGGATTGGAGCGGCCTGCGTTCGGTGGTGTCCGAGGCATTGGGGGAGAAATGAGCACGATGAGTAGTACCCTTTCGGACAAGCTGGACCGCATCTTCCGCCTCCAGGATCTCGACATCATGCTCACCGAGGCCCAGGATCCCGAGCGGAAGCGTGAAGAAGAGGAGATGGGGTTTCGGATGGGGACGATCGAGAAGCTGACCGCTGCGCGGTCGCGCCTCCTCTCCCAGATCGATCCGCGTGACCTCCGTCTCTACGAGCGGATCGCCAAGCGGCACAAGCACGCCATCGTCCCGGTCGAGGATCGGACCTGCCTCGGCTGCTACATGGCGTTGCCGACCTCGGCGGTTTCCCTGCGGACCGAGCCGGAGCAGCTCCTGACCTGCGAGAACTGCGGCCGCATCTTGTACTGGCTGGAGTAGGAGCCGACGAATCCAGCAGACGATCCGTGCACCGGAAGACGGATGCAGGGGACGGTAGTTGATGGGGGCGATCGAGCGGGAGGCCAGCCTCGTTGATGAACCTCTCCACCCGCGAACCCTGGGAGCTTTCGGCGCGCACGCTCGACCGTCGCGCGGGTTCCGTCCGCCGCAGCTTGCTGATCGAGCAGGGGCGCCTGATCGATTCCAGTTTTTCGGGAGCCGAGCCGCAGGCGGCGACCTCGTCCGCTGGAGCGCTGCTCCGGCGGCCCCAGGGCCGCGCACGCTGGCAATGGACGCTTCCCGATGATGTCTGGCTCCTCCCCGGATTCGTCGACTCCCACACTCACCTCATCGGAGTCGGTCTTGCGCCGCAGAAGCCGGATCTTTCGCGCGCGGTGAGCAAGGCGGCGGCCCTCGTGAAGGTGGCCGACTGGTTGGGCAACGATCCTGCGTCCACGCCGCTCATCGCGGAAGGGTGGGATCAGTCGTGCTGGGATGATCCTGGGTTCCCCACCCGTGCGGAGCTGGACGGGATCGCGCCGACGCGCCCCTTGGCCCTGCGCCGGGTCTGTGGGCACATCGCGGTTCTGAACAGCGCCGCGCTGCGACAACTCGGCGCCGATTGGCCGGACCTCGATCCCGAGAGCGGGCTGGCCAAGGAGACGCTTCCCCTCGCGCTTCCGCGACTCTGGCCGCCGACCGAAGAGCAGTACGATCAGGCGGTGCTGATCGGACAGCGCGAAGCCTGGAGGCGTGGGGTTACCCAGATCCACGAAATGGGGCATCCAGGGAGCTGGCGCGCGTTCGGTCGCGCCGATGTGGCCGGCACGCTCCACCTGCGCGTGGCCCACTTCATGCACGCGGAGTTCCTCGAGGCATGCGAAAGTGCCGCCCCGGTTGCGGGCGGCGGGAGTGAGCGACTCCGCTTCGGCGGGATCAAGGCGTTCCTCGATGGGTCGTTCGGCGGGCGCAGCGCGTTGTTACGCGGCGAGTCGGTCTACCTCGATCATCCCGGCCGGGGCATCGCGCTCTTCACCGACGACGCGCTGCGCGACCTGATGCGCCGTGCCCGGTCCCGTGACTTCCCCCTCGCGCTCCATGCCATCGGCGACGGGGCGATCGAACAGATCGTCCGGATCGGAGAGGAGATTGCGCAGGAGCTCGGACCGTGGACCGCGCCCGCGCCGCGGATCGAGCATGCCGAGATGCTCGATGCCGAGTTGATCGGACGGGCCGCGGCACTCGGATTCTGGTTCTCCATGCAGCCGAACTTCACCGCGCGCTGGCAGGGCCTGGGGGAGCTGTACGAGCAGGCGCTCGGCCCCCGGCGCGCGAACCACCTCAATCCGTACCGGAGCGCGGCCGATACCGGCCGACTCTGCTTCGGGTCCGACACCATGCCGCTCGATCCGCTGCTCGGCTTGCGGGGCGCGATGCGCCACCCGAATCTGGGGGAGCGGCTCCCGCTTCTCGCGGCTCTCGAGGCCTACACCCGCGGAGGCGCAGCCGCGGTGCGGCGCCCCTTCGGCTGGAGCGACCTGGGCGCCGGTGACGGGTGCGACCTGGTGGGGCTCCGCTGGCCCGCCCTGGCCCGCCTGCTGCCGGATGCGGAGGCGCTGCGGAATCTCGATGCGCCGGACCTGCTCGACGACGTCGAGGTGGCGCTCACCGTGGTGGGAGGGGAGATCCGCTTTCTCGGTTCCGGGCTCCTGAGCGAGTCCGAAGCGGCGCAGCTTGCGCCCGAGGCGGTGCGCTGAGCATGTCGCCTGAGCCTTCGGTCCAGGATCTCGGCTTCCTGCTCGATGCCACCCGGCGACTCAACCACACCCTGGATCTGGCGCGGCTCCTGATGGAGATCCGCGACCTGACGAAGAACGCCCTCCGAGCGGAGGCCTGTTCGCTCCTCCTGTTCAGTGAGGATCGAAGCCGGCTGGAGTTCTTCCTGGCCTACGACGAGGTACACGCCGAGACCCGCCCGCACTCGCTTCTGGCCGGGGAGGGGCTGGCCGGATGGATCGCCGGGCATGCCACCGCCGTGATCGCCAACGATGCTCCCCATGACCCGCGGTTTCGCCACCGCGTCGACCGAGAGGTGGGGTTCACCACTCGACAGCTCCTCGGCATTCCGATCCAGCGCGGCAGCATGGTCCTAGGCGCTCTGGCCTTGCTGAACAAGGAGGGCGGCTTCGACGAGGCGGATCTCCGCCTCCTCCTCACGCTCGGTGATCCGATCGCCTTTGCCCTGGAGAACGCGCTCCTCTTCCGGGACCTCGAGCGTGAGAAAGCGGAGAACGAGGGACTCTACCGGATCGGACTGGTCCTGAGTCAGAAGCTCGACCTGGAAGAGATCCTCGATGTGCTCCTCGACTGCGTGGCAGACGTGGTGCCGTACCATGCAGGCGCGGTCTACCTCATGCACTGGGACTCGCGCGAGCTGGAGTGGTTTGCCCACCGCGGCTACCCGGTGGCGACCGAGGAACGGGTGCGGCTCAAACTGGGGGACGGGGCGGTCGGCTGGGTGGCCAAGACCGGCCAACCGCTGGTGATTCCCGACGTGGCCGCGGAGCGGCACTACGTCAATGCGCGCCCCTCGACTCGCTCGGAGGCGGTGGTTCCGATCGTCAGCCAGGAGAAGGTGATCGGGGTGATGAATCTCGAGTCGGATGCCCTCGATGCGTTCCGCAACCGCGATCTGCGGGTTCTGACCTCCTTTGCCGCGCAGGCCGGCATCTCGATCCAGCGCGCGCAGCTCTACCGCGAACTCAAGGAGAAGCAGCGACTCGAGGACGAACTCCGGATCGCGCGGGCCATCCAGCAGTCGTTTCTGCCTGCCGTATCGCCCCACCTCCCTGGCTTCGATCTTGGTGGGGTCAATCTCCCCTCCAAGGAGGTGAGTGGCGACTCCTTCGACTACATCCCGATCACTGATGGCCAGCTCGGAGTGATGATCGGCGACGTTTCCGGTCACGGGGTTCCCGCCGCGTTGATCCTGGCCACCTTCCGGGCATCGCTCCGCGCGGAGATCCGGAACAACTATTCCATCGTGGAGATTCTGGGCAAGGTCAACGCCCTGCTCTGCGAGTCGATCGAGCCGGGCAAGTTCGTGACTGCGGTCTACGGGGTGCTCGATTCGGAGCGCTCGATCTTCACCTACTCGAACGCGGGCCACAACCCGCCGCTCTGGCTCCGGCCCCGGGCCAGGGCGCGGGGGCTCTCCGAGGGAGGACTGATCCTTGGCTCGTTCCGCCAGGCGACCTACACCGAGGCGCGAATCGAACTCAAGCCGGGAGATCTGCTCGTTTTCTACACGGACGGAGTGACCGACGCGGGATTACCCCACCAGGAGGCGTACGGGACCCGTCGCCTGATCGCCGCGATCGAGGCGCACCGCGCTCTGCCGGCCCGCCAGATCTGCCAGGACGTCCTGGCGGAGGTCGATGCCTATGCCGGGGAAGCCGCGGGCGACGACGACCGCACCCTGGTGATTCTGAAAGTTCTGCCCCGCTCAGACCGATCATGAATTGGGCGGTGGCGCGGAGATGCGGCTGGCGGGCCTGGCGACGGGAAGGCTAGGATGGGTCGGCCAAAGCAACCCAGAAACCGACAACATGCGGAGAGGTACGATGTTTCGTCGTGAGGCGAAAGCGGTCGTCGAAGAAAAGCAGACGTCCGATACGATTGTGGGTGCCGGGACCAAGTTCGAGGGAACCCTGGCGGTGGAAGGCAGCCTCCTGTTCGAGGGACGTCTGGAGGGGAGCCTGATCGTGAGCGGTCCCCTGCGCGTGGGGAAGAATGCCTACATCCACGCCGAGGTTCGAGCCCACGAGGCGAGGATCGCCGGACACATCAAGGGGAATGTCCGGACACGCGAAAGCGTCGAGCTACTCGCCGGCTCCAAGTTGGAAGGGGACGTCTACGCCCGCGCCTTCCGGATCGAGGACGGCGCCGTCTTCCAGGGCAACTGCTTCATGGGCGACACGTGGTCAGGTAGGGAATAGGGTCAGGTAGGGAATAGGATCCGAGGGAAGGGGGTCCGGAGGGAATAGGCCTGGGAAGGACAGGCTCTGGCAGGGAACACGGTCTAGCAGGGAACGAGCTTCTGGAGCCTGGGGTGACGGAACGCCTGGGCACACAGGGATGCGAACTTCGAGCAAGGGGAGAGGATGAGCGCTTATCGCCACCAGTCCGAAGGGGGCTTTTTCAGCGGCGCGTCGTTGTCCAACGCGGTGCGGATGCTCATCGCCTGGAACGTGATCTTCTTCCTGCTCCAGCTGCTGACCCGCCACGTGGTCGACAACTTCCTCGAACTCACCCCCTCGCGCGTGCTGCACGGGGAGATCTGGCGCCTGGGAAGCTACCTGTTCCTCCACGGCGGCTTCATGCACCTCCTCTTCAACATGCTGGCGCTATGGATGTTCGGCAGCGAACTGGAGTATCTCTGGGGCACCACCCGGTTCGTGAAGTACTACTTCTTCACCGGGATCGGCGCCGGAGTTTGCAGCCTCCTGGTCAACCTCAACTCCGACATCGCCACGATCGGGGCCTCCGGATCGGTCTTCGGATTGTTGCTCGCCTACGGCATGACCTTCCCCAATCGGCCGATTCTGCTTTATTTCATCCTGCCGATTCCGGCCAAGTACTTCGTGGCGCTCTATGGATTGCTGGAACTCTTCTCCACCGTCTTCAGCCGGGGGAGCGGCGTGGCCCACTACGCCCACCTGGGCGGACTCCTCTTCGGCTGGCTCTTCCTCAAGGGGTTTCCGGGCCAGGGGATGTACCGCCGCTGGAAGCGGGACCGGATGAAGCGGAAGTTCAAGGTGCTCGAGTTCCGCGACGCCGGGAAGGACGACTGGGGCCGCCCCACCGGAGGATCGGCCAAGGGAGGGGACGAGTGGCGCTAGGGCGCGCCACCCGCCCGATTCGTATCCCGTCTCCGAGCACTCAACGCAGCCAGGCGAGCTTTCGCGTCCGCTCTTCCCGCCCGCTGCTCAGCACGATGTAGTAGATGCCGTTGGCCGCCGGCCGTCCGGCGTCATCGCGACCGTCCCAGTTCCGCGCCCCGGTTCCGGCCTCGAGCCGCCCCTGGTGCAGCGTGCGCACCACACGCCCGTCGAGCCCCACGATCCGGAGCTCCGCCTGCGCTGCCCGCGGCAGGTGATAGCGAATCTGCGCCACGCCGCGTGCCGGATTCGGCTCGGCCGGCAGCAGTTCGAGCCGATCGACCGCGGCCAGTTCCTCGACACCGGTCGCATCTTCGGGCCAACCGCCAAAGGCACCGGTGGCCGCGAGCGCGAAGGGCTGGCCCTCGGCCCGCGGAACGTTGAATCCCTGGATCGAGATCGTGTAGTCGCCGACCGGCGGGTTGTTCAGGCGCACCGATTCCTCGACGTTTCTCCGATCGGCCGTGCCACCAGTGGTCGACTGGCCGCCGGTGTAGACGTTCCCCTTGTACTGGGCGCCGCCCGGGGCCGTGACCACCAGGTCGAGGTCATTGACCAGGGCGATTCCCGCGCCGCTCGCCGCAGGGTAGTCGGTCCAGACCAGGGTGATCTCCAGCGGCTCGTCGCTCGTGTCGACGTTGTAGACGAAACTCGCGGCGCCACCGGTGGCGAGCGGATCGCCCTGCTCGATCCGGAGCTCGCGTGCATCGCCCTCGAAGTAAAGCCCGTCGTCGAGCAGAATCCGGCCCCAACCCTCATTGTTGTTCGGCTGATCTGCGGTTCCCATGTCGCGACCGCTGTTGACCAGGACCGCCTTGACCAGTGCGCCACTCGGGCTCACCGGATCGGAGCCACCGGTGGAACCGAGCGGGTAGAACCCGTCCAGGAAATACTGCCGCACCAGAGCTGCCATTCCGGCCACCGCCGGGGTGGCCATCGAGGTGCCCTGGAACGGGCTCCCCTGCGTGTTGCAGGTGGGAGACGGAGGATTGCCGCTGTTGTTGTCGGCCGAGGTGATGAAGCGCGGGTCCTGTCCTCCGGGGGCGGTGACGGTCGGCTTCAGTCGCTGATCGCTCGCCGGCCCCCGCGAGGAGTAAGAGGCGACGTTGTTCTGGTTCGGCGCCTGGTCGGTCGACCCGACGCTGATGCAGTTCTTTGCCGTGGCCGGCGACCCGACGCTCGATCCGCCCGGGCCGGAATTGCCGTTGGCGAAGAGGATGAGGAACTCGGGGTGCGACCACATGAACTGATCGATGTTGACGCAGTAGGTGTCGTAGCCGTTGGTGGTCGAGCCCCAGCTGTTGGTGTGAATCCGCGACCCGAGAGTGTACGACTCGTTGTAGGCGGCCGTGAGCGTTCCCGGGACCGAGAGCAGACCGAGCAGGCAATCGAGGAAGCCGTCGTCACCGACATCCTGGAGTGCGAGCTTGGCCGCGTGAGCCATCCCCGCGTGGTTGGTGTTCCCTGGGTTGATGTACGACTGATCGCCGGCCACGGTGCCGCAGACGTGGGTGCCGTGTCCGGTGCCGCATCCATCGTGCGTGTTGCCGCCGAGGTTCGAGTAGCTCACCACCTTGCGGTGGGTCGGACCGGGGTTGGCCACCGCCGGATCGCGGAAGAAGCAGGAATTCCAATCGAGCCCGGAATCCATCACCGTGACGATCTGCCCCTCGCCGTGCAATCCCTGGTCCCAGATCGGGGTGAGTCCGGTGGTGTTCGACTGGACCACCCACTTGGTCGTGTTGTTCCAGGCGATGAACTCGGGCTGCTCCTCGATCCACCAGGTCTCCTCGTCCTGCGCGAGCTGGGGAAGGAGGCCACGCTCCGCCTCGAGCAGAACCAGCTTCTGCGCTCCATCATCGATCGTCTCCAGCACGGTGGCGCCCAGCGCGCGGAAGCGATTCGCCGCGCCCCGCTCGTCCTCGAAGACCCGGACGCGGAGAGTCAGATGCCGTGCCTCCCGCCGGGCCGGGCTCTGGAAGATCTGGCTGCCGATTTCCGGCGACAGACGCCAGGCCGGCTCGAATGCCCCGACCCAGCGGACCCCAGCCAGGGCGCGGACCGCTTCGACCTGGTCGGCGCGGAGGCGGACCAGGTAGGCATTCTCCGGCAGGTAGGCGACGGCCAACCCGCCCAGCGCGGTCAGGGTCTCGCTCTCCTCCTGACCCACCGGTCCGACGAACTGGACGATGTAGGGGGTCAGGGTCGCGGGACGGGCGCCGAGCGCGAGTTCCGGTGCGACGGACGGAATCGAGACCAGCGGATCGAAAACCGCACCGCGAAGATGGACGCTCGACCCATCCGCCAGGCTGGGGGCGAAGACGGCGGCTCCGAAGGCGAGGCCGATGGCACCGAGAGCGCGGCTGCGCGACGGCGTCGACCAGGCGAGGTGGGGACCTGACATTGAGACCTCCTTGGGGCGAACTCCTGCGTTCGGCGCGGACCGCGCCGGATGAAGCGCACCGAGTATAGCAGAGCGGGCGGAGCGGTTCGAAACCGTGCGCGGAACCGCCCGGAATCGCGCTTCCGGCGCCGCTACACCGCGCGTAGACTCCCGTCGGTCCAGTGCAGGAGGAAACAAGGAGGTTCCGTGCGCGCCCTCGTTTTGGCCATTGTGCTGCTGTCGATTCCCGCCGCTGTCTCTCGTGCCATGACTCCGGATCCGACCGCGGAGCGACTCGCGGTCTGGATCGCGTGGAGCGCTGCCGAGGAGGAAGATCTCTCCGCGGCGGCGCGGATGCCGATCGCGCTGGCGCCGCGCGCCCTGGAGCGGCTGGCCCGAGCAGGCGTGGAGACGGGGGCGACGGAGCTGACCAACCGTCCCGTCCCGGAGCGCTTCGTGCAGCACCTGCGTGGCCTCGGGATCGAGGTGCGTCACGCCTCGCGGGCCCTCCGTGCGGTCAGCGCCGACCTGACCCCCGCGCAGTATCGGAAGCTGTTGCTCGATCCCAGGGTGGGGGCGATCGATGGTCGGCCCTCGTACCTCCGAACGGGAGGGGAGCAGGTTTCCGGTGAGGAGGGGGGCACCCGCGCACCGCTGGGTGCCGATCCACGGCCTACCCGCGCGCTGCCCGATCCGCGCACGCTGACCCCGGCGCAGTACGGGAACTCCTGGTCGCAGAACGAACAGATCGGGGTCAACCGGCTGCACGAGCGGGGGTACGCCGGTGACGGAGTGCTGGTCTGCCTGCTCGATGCCGGATCGAACAACCTCCACCCGTCGTTGCTGCAGAGCGATCTGGTGGCGATGCGCGACTTCGTCGGCGGCGATGACAACGTGCGGTACACCCCGGGCGACCCGGACGATGAGGCAGGCTCCGACAGTCACGGCACCTACACCTGGACGACCCTCGGAGGCTTCGCGAGCGGCAACCTCGTAGGCCCGGCCTACCGTGCGTCCTTCGTGGTCGGTCGAACCGAGTACACCGCGTCGGAAACCCGGGTGGAGGAAGACGACTATGTCGCCGGGATCGAGTGGGCGGACAGTCTGGGCGCCGACGTCGTTTCGACCTCGCTCGGCTACCTGAGCTTCGACAACGGGTTCGTCTACTCGCCCCAGGATCTGGATGGCCGGACCGCAGTGACGACCCGTGCGGCCGCGTGGGCCGTGCGGCGAGGGATCGTGGTCGTGACCGCGGCGGGGAACGAGGGGCCGGGAGATCGCACCATCATCACCCCCGCCGATGCGGAGAGCGTGGTCGCCGTGGGCGCGGTCTCCTTCCTCGGGAACATCGCCAGCTTCTCCTCGCGAGGACCGACGGCACACGGCCGGATCAAGCCGGACATCTGCGCCCGCGGGGTTTCCACCTACTGCGGCACCCGCACCGGCGGCTACGCCGGCGTGAACGGCACGTCGCTCTCGACGCCGCTCATCGGCGGACTTGCCGCGCTCCTCCGCCAGGCGCACCCGGAGTGGTCCGCGTTCGAGATCGGAGAGCGGCTGCGGTCTGCCGCGGATCGCGCCTCGGCCCCGGACAACACCTACGGGCACGGAATTCCGGACGGCTTCCGCGCCGCGGAGCTGCCCGGAGGCTCTCTCGTGGTCGATGCCACTGCGTGGCAGGATTCGGTTCCGACCGGGGGGGCAGGAGACACCCTGGCCAGTCCGGGGGAACGCGGATCGCTCCGGGTCCGGGTGCGGAATGCCGGACGCGAGGCCACCGCTCCGACCCGGCTCTCTCCCTCGAGCTTGTCCCCGCAGGTGCGCGTCCTTTCCGGATCGTACCAGGTTCCCTCGCTCGCGCCGGGCGCCTCGCTCTGGATGCCCGCTGACGTGGCCCTCGCCCTCTCGGACAGCGCCTCCGCGCCGGCGGCCGCGCCCCTCTTCCTCTCGGTGCTGGGGGAGGACGGAACCACCGGCGCCCGTCGGGCACCCCTGCTTCTCGTGCCGCGGCAGTGGTTCACCTTGAACGAGTTTTCGATCCTCGAGGAATGCGGCCGCCTCACCGGACGGGTTCGTTTCGCCGATCCGATCGGGCTGACCGCGATCCGATTCGAGCGTCGCGCCTCGAACGGCGCACCACTCGAGCCGGTCACCGACTGGGTGGCGCTCTCTCCGCAGCGCACCGACTACACCGTGACATTCCCCGCCGCCGCGGTCGAAGCTGCGGAGTATTTCCTCCGGGTCGAGATCCTCTCCGGACTCTACGAAGAGCTGGCGGGCCCGGCCGAGTTCCTCTCCGATTCGGGTGCGGGGTTCCGGTTCTGCGCCCTTTCCCCCAATCCGCTCGTGGGGAGCGGGGTGGTCGATCTGATGCTGCAGCTTCCGCGTCCCACGCCGGTGACGGTCGAGCTCTACGATCCCGCGGGACGTCGGGTCGACACTCCGATTCGCGACCAACGGCTGAGCGGCGGGCAGGTCCTGCCCATCACCCCGGCCTCCCGCCTGGCCTCCGGGCTGTACTTCGTCAAGGTGAGCACCGACTTCGGAAGCGCGTCGCGCCGTCTGGTTCTGATCCGCTGATCGCCCGTCCCCCCAAAGGTTTCAAGCTGCCCGACCGGGACGCCGATAGCCAGGGAGAGCGTTCCGCAGGATCGCGGCAGCCGAAGTCCGAGGTTCGGGGGGATCACCATGTTGTCGACGCGCCCGCGCATCGCGCGACGCAGACATCCGGATGTGCGACCGGGGCGGCGCCTTGCCTTTGCCTTCGCGCTCGGCGTTGCCCTGAGCTCGTCTGCGGCCGCCGGTGACTTCCAGGACCTGAGCGGCATATCGCTCGAGAGCCTGCTCGCCGAGCCGGTGGTCGAGACCATGACCACCAGCGCGCAGCGCGCGGGCGATGTTCCGGGCACGGTGTTCGCCTGGACCGGAGAAGAACTCCGTGCGCGCGGCGTCACCACGGTCGACGAGGCGCTGGAAGCGGCGCTCGGGGTCGAAGTGGTGCAGGGACTCGACCGCTCGCTCTTCTACTTCCGCGACATCCGCGACGATCTGAACAGCAAGGTGCTTTTCCTTCTCGACGGCGTGCCGATCAACGACCCGGCGACCGGCGGATTCATCGCCGCCCTGAACTTCCCGATCGCCAACCTGCGGCAGCTCGAGGTGGTGGTGGGGCCGGGGAGCGCGATCTACGGCGCGAACGCCTTCTCCGGCGTCATCAACGTGCGCACGACCCGTCCACGGGAGCGTAAGGGTTGGGAGGTCGGGCTGGTCACCGGGGGTGAGCCGCTGCAGTCCGGAGTGAGCCGCGGGATGACCTCGATCGCCTACGCGGCCCCAGTCGGAAGCGCGGCCTACCGGGTGAGCGCCCACGTGGGCGCGCAAGGTGGGACCGACCTGGTGAATCGGCGGGAGAATCCGTCGGCCTTGCGCCTGCCGGCGGACGGGCATGCCGGGATGAAGGCCGGGCGGATCGAGGGGCAGCTCGAGTACAAGAAGACCTGGGTGCAGGTCTCCTACCACGATTTCTCAGCCCAGGCCCAGGGTCTGCCGACTCTGCCCACGCCGCGGGACCGTCGCGTGGGCGGACTTCTGCTCGGCACGGTCGAGCAGGAGTTCCTCGGCGATGCGTCGCATCGGCTGGTCGGTCGACTCGCCCTCCAACGCTATCACATGGATCCTGATCTCTGGTCCCCCGCCTTCGGCGCGGTGGACGAAGCGTTCCTGGCCCGCTCGCCGGTTCCGTTGTTGATCGACACGCGCGGTGGCATCGTGGTCTACGAGTTCGAGCCGACCGACCGCTTGTATCACGAGATCGACTTCACCGGGAACCGGGTGCCGGGCGGCCGGACTCTCGACCCGCGTGGCATCCGCTACCGGGTCGGCGGAGACGACCTCAGCAACCATACCTTCACCGCGAACGAGATCGATCGCGCCTTCCTGCAACTCCGCGGGCAGCGTGCCTGGGGTGCGGCGGGAAGCGCCACCGTGGGGCTCGAGCTCGACCTCAATCGCACGCGGTCCGAGCGGATGGGGGAGTTCCACGAATCGATGGTGACCGCCTTCGGACAGCTCGACCGATCGGTCGGGCCGTTGCGGCTCCTGGCCAGCGGACGCATCGACCGGATTGATCCTCTGGGCACGATCGTGAGTCCGCGCATGGCGCTCACCGCGCAGCCGCTCCCGGCGTTGCGAGCCAAGATCTCCTACTCGAGAGCGTACCGTGCACCGACCCTGATCGAGCGCTACTCCAACTACGAGTACTATGGGGCGCAGGTCCACGGCTCCCCCGATCTGGAGGCCGAAGAGCTGCAGGGCACCGACGCCTCCCTCGACTACACGTTCGAGGGGGGCTTGCGGTTCAAGGTCACGCGTTTTGACTACGCGGTGGATAATGCGATCGAGAGCGTCCCCACTTCCGGGGCGGGCGGCATCTTCTATCAACACCTCCCGACCAAGGAGGAGTACTCCGGTCTGTTGCTCGCCCAGGTGGGGGAGCGGGTGGACTACTTCAACGAGTCGACCCGGGGGTTCCGGCGCGGCTGGGAAGTCACCGCGGATTGGGCGGCGCGGAGGGGAGCGAAGGCGCAGATCGGCTATTCGCTGGTCTCGGTCGACCGCGCGGTTCCGTTCGTGGACCGCTCCGCGAAACTCCGGGACGACTTCGACCGCCAGACGCTGCAAGTCCACCTTGACCTCCCGGTGCGCGGAACCGCGGTCTGGACGACGTTGCGTCTCGGCAACGAGGTGACCGACACGGTGGCGCGCCTGGTCAACGAAGCGCTCGGGTTGGCGATCGACGAACGACCGCTCTACGACAACTGGCGGCACGCCCAGGTCCAGTGCGGGTTGCGACACCGTCTCGGTGATCTGTCGGTGAGTCTGGTGGGGAGGAACCTGCTCGGTTCCGATCGTCGCATCTTCAATCTGGCCGGCTACCAGCTCAACCCATCGGCCACCCCGGTGCGTTACGACGTGGACGAGAAACCGTACTGCACTCTCGCGGTGACCTGGAATGACTGATCGCGTCGCCCAATCGCTGAACCGGCGGGTCGGCCGCTTCAGCTCGTTGCGTGTCCGGCTCCTCCTTTCGAGTCTGGCCACCACCGTGGCGATGGTGGTGATCTCGCTCGGGGTGAACCTGATCCTGCTTCGCCATGTGGCACGGGAGCAGACGGAGGAGGCGCTCAACTCGATCGCCGTTCTGCTCGCCCATGCCGTGGCCCCCGGGCTCGATTTCGATTCGAAGGAGTCGGTGCGGAACGGGCTCGCCGGGGTCTTCGAGATCGACGAGGTGGTTTTCGCCGCGGTCACCCGGCCGGATGGTGAGGTCTACCAGGCGTTGGGCGACTTCGCCGAGCGGAACTACCCTCCGGTCAGTGAGACCGAGACGGTGATCAGTGACGAGAACGGGATGATGGTGGCCCATGTCCCGATCCGCTCGACCACGGCGGAGACGATCGGCCAACTGCACCTGGGCTACTCGCTCGAGTCGGTCCGGGCTGAGCTCGACCGGGGCCTGGTGTTCCTGCTGCTTGCCGGCGTGCTGCTCACCCTGGCTGCGACTCTGGTGACCAGCGGTCTGGGCCGGCGTCTCATCCAGCCGATCCTGGAACTGGCCCACGCCGCCCGGAGCATGGCGGAGGGACGGTTCGGGCAGCCGCTGGTGGTGCGCAACCGTGATGAGGTCGGCGTGGTCGCCGAGGCGTTCAACGAGATGGCGGCGCGGCTGACCGACTCGCGGGCCGAGGTGGAGCGGCAGAATCGAGAGCTGGAGCAAAAGGTAAGGGAGAGGACCAAGGAGCTGCGCGAGAAGAACCTCGCGCTGGCGGTGCAGAACGAACGGGTCACGGAGATGAGCCGACTGAAAAGCGCCTTCCTGGCCAACATGTCGCACGAGCTGCGCACTCCGCTCAATGCCATCCTGGCTCTCTCGGAACTGCTGGGCGACGAGGTCACCGGGCCGTTGGCCACCGATGAGCAGCGCAAGCAGGTGGGGATGATCCACCAGAGCGGCCAGAATCTGCTCCGCCTGATCAACGATGTGCTCGACCTCTCGAAGATCGAGGCCGGCCGGATGGAGATCCGCTACGAGCGGACAGAACCGGCACGGGTGCTACATGAAGCGGCCGAGGAACTGCGAGCCTTGGCCAACGCCAAGGGACTGCTCTACCAGCTTCGGGTCCACGGCGAGGGCTCGGCCTGGATCGACGTCGACCGGGTGCGCCAGATCCTGATGAATCTGATCGGCAACGCGATCAAGTTCACCGAGCGGGGCAGAATCGAGGTCGACATCCGACTCGACGCCGACGAGGACATGCTGCACTTGAGCGTGCGCGACTCCGGGGTCGGGATCGCGGCCGAGGACCAGCAGACCATTTTCGACGAGTTCCGTCAGGTCGATGGCTCGACCACGCGCCGATTCGGCGGCACCGGTCTGGGCCTCGCCATCTGTCGCCGGCTGACCCAGCTGATGGGCGGCGAAGTGCGCGTGATGAGCGAGCTCGGAATGGGGTCGCTCTTCACGGTGCAGCTTCCGGCACCGAGCACCGAGCCTGCCGCCGTGCCTCTGGCCGGTCTGCCGGACGGCGCGGAGCCGCCGCCGCTGGTCGCTCGGGACCCTCTCGCCCGGCCGGACCCCATCCAGCGGCGGCACCCCGCGCGGGTGGCGGCCAGCGGGCAGCCGCGCGGTTGCGTGCTGGTGGTGGAGGATGACGAACGGGTGATCGAGGCGCTGGTGCGTTACCTGACGCGCGAGGGGTTCGACGTCCGGGTGGCGGTGGATGGAATGGAAGCCCTGCAGGAGTTCGAGCGCGACCGACCCGACGTGATGCTGCTCGACCTGATGCTGCCCGGGCTGAATGGCTTCCAGGTCCTGGAAAAGTTGACCCAAGGGGGCGGCAAGCCGCTGGTGCCGGTGGTCGTCCACACGGCGAAGGACTTGACCGACGGCGAGCGGCGGGCGCTCGATTCGTGCGTGGAAAAGGTGTTCACCAAGGGGGGCGGCGGGGTTCGCCTGCTCCTGGAAGAGATCGAGCGCTTGGTGGAGGAGCATCGCTCCGGCCAAAACGGCTCCGAGGTGTCCGACTCGGACACGGACCAGAACGAGCGGGCGGCATGAGCGGCTCTCGCATCACGGGGGAAGAGATGGCAGACAGCGGCAACCGGGCGTTTCGGATCCTCCTGGCCGAGGACGACCCCACCAATCAGTACGTCTTCCGGGCCATTCTCATGTCGGCCGGCTACGAGGTCGACATCGTGGAGAACGGACTACTGGCCCTGGAGCGGGCGCAGAAGTCGAAGCCCGACCTGATCATGCTCGACATGATGATGCCGGTGATGGACGGCTATGAAGCGGCCTCCCGACTCTGTCTCGATCCCGACATGGATGGGATTCCGATTCTCGCCCTCACGGCCAAGGCGATGAAGGGGGACATGGAGAAATCGCTCGAGGCCGGGTGTGACGACTACATGTCGAAACCGATCAGCCGCCTGGCCCTGGTCGAGAAGGTGGAGTCGTGGCGGGGGAAGCCGGCCGAGGACTGGATGCCGGCCCGTCGTGCCCGGCGCGGGGGGCACGCGGCCAGCGCCTGATCGCGCGGGACGGGGACCGAGAAGGCGGAACGCCGCTCCGCCGGCTCTCGGGCGCGGCGACCTGAAGCATGCGGCGAAGAAACGAAGAGGCGGTCGAGTCAGGACTCGACCGCCTCTCTGCATCGTACCTGTCCGATCTCTAGCGCAACACCATCAGCTTGCGCGAGAGTTCCTTTCCGTTCGACTGCAGCCGGTAGAAGTAGGTTCCGGCCGCAACCCGGGTGCCGTCCTCGCGGGTTCCATCCCAGTTGATCAGGTGGGAACCGGCGGTGAGGGTGGCATCGGTCAAACGCCGAACCACCCGGCCGCCGACGTCGATCACCTCGAGGGTGACCGGAGCCGCAGACGGGAGGCGCAGCACGATCTGGGTCGAACCGGTGAACGGATTCGGGCGGTTCTGCGACAGCAACCACTCACCATCGAGGCTGGGATCGACCGCGGTGGGGGAGCAGTTGGGGCTATCGAAGAGCAGCAGGATGTCGTTCCCGCGGCTGGTCCGCGGCGCGATCCGGTACTGACTGAACGAGTAGCGCAGGATGCCGGTCATGTCGACGCGGTCGCCGATGCACGGATCGTAGGAGACGTTGCTGATTCCGTTGAGGTCGCAGCCCGCAGTGTCGGGGAGCTGCTTGAGCAGCCACTCACGGAAGACCGGGCCGGGCGTGCCGGCCAGGGAGTCGACCGTGGCGTTGGCGATCTTGACCAGCGAGTACTCGTACGGCTCGGCGACCTTGTTGGTCGAGCGGTACTTGATCTGGGCTGCGGTCACGGTCTGAACCACCGGGTTGCCGCCGAACCCGGCATTGGTGAAGTTGTCGTGCCCGGCCAGATAGGCGATCTGGGTGGCGCCATTGAACTCCGTCACCTGACCGGTCACCTGGACCTGATCGCCCACGTTGATGTCACCGGTGCGGGCGACGCGCGAGTAGATCCCGTCCCAGGTGCCGCCGTCGGCGTCCTGCAGGTAGTAGAAGTTGCTTTCGGTGGCGGTCAGCTTCCCCTGGATCGTGACCACCTCGTTGAGCAGCGGGGAGACGTCGCTCACCGCCGGATTGGTCACGAACTGGATCTGCTGGATCGGGGTGATCCCGGAGCGGAAGTTCCGCGTCTGATTCGGGTTCCCGGTCAGCCCGCCTTCGGACTGCACGTTGTTGACGATCACCTGGTCCGGCGCCCCGTTGGGCAACGGCTCGGTGGTCAGGGTCACCATCTTGTGATTCGCATCGTCCCGCTGGGCGGAGAGAACCAGGAAGCCCGAGGCCAGTTCGTAGTTGTTCGCGTCCTCGGAGGAAGCTTCCTGCACGCCGACCCCGAACTGCACCCGGACCTTGTTCGTCGCGGTCGCGTAGGCTCCCTTGAGCGTCGGCTTGCACGGTGCCCCGAGGTCGTTCTCGCAGTCGCGCGGGGCGAGCTTGTACTTGCCGAAGCTGTAGGTCAGCACTCCCTGGGCGAACGAGAACTGCGTTCCGGCGGTCGGGATGTCGTACTCGAAGTCGTCCCCCGGCTTGGCGGAGTAGTTGTCGACCAGGAGCGAGTCGCCGGTGCCGATGGTCGCCGTGGTCGAAAGGTACCACTCGTTGAAGGCATCGGCCTGCCGGGAGAAGAGGGACGGATCGGCGACGTCCACCCGCACCAGGACCCCTTCATAGGCCTCGGCCAGCGCGCCGGTGTCGTTGATATCCGAGATCCGGAGATTGACCGGGGTGGGGATGGTTGCGCTGCCGATCACTTCGGTCGAGCCGCCGCCCACCGTCATGTTCAGCTCGGTGAAGTCGAAGAACTCTTCGATCGTTCCGGAAACGTTGACCAGATCTCCCTTGTGCACCGTGTGGTTGGTGTTGGTGAAGACCCAGACGCCGCTCCATTGCCTCTGATAGGTCGGATCGGGCGTCGGCTCCTGGATGAAGTAGCCGAACTTGCCCACGCCGGTCACAACGACGTTGTCGCACTGCACGAACGATCCCGGCGTGACCACCCCAAGCTGGATGTCGAAGATCGAGGTGTCGGCCGCGGCCGGGCGCGCGCTCATTCCGCTCGCCGCGCAGATTCCCAGCAGGAGCGCGGTAAGGCGCAGTTTCATGATGTGGTTATCCCTCCTCGGTGGATAGTGAGTCGGTCGACCCGGACCGTACTTCCAGAGCGCGGGTCGGCTGCCCGGAACCGGTCTGTCCCCCTGCGGGACGCAACCGGGCAAAGCTCCCTGAAGGCGGCGAAAGTATAAGAACTTCCAGTGGTTCCGGTCAATGCGGGGGTGGTTAGGAGTGGATGAGGAGGAGCCGGAGCGCGCCGACGCCCCGGCCGCCTGCCGCTCCAGCCGCTAACCCGTTGCGGCACCGATTCCCGGTCTCAGGGCTCAGTCCAGAAAGATGCGCCTCATGAGCGCCGCCCCGTAGCGGTTCGAGATCCCCGGAGGTCGGTTCGCGATGCTGATCGGCATCGACAGGACGGCCGCGCG
Organism: Candidatus Eiseniibacteriota bacterium; assembly: GCA_016712505.1. Classification (GTDB taxonomy): domain Bacteria; phylum Eisenbacteria; class RBG-16-71-46; order CAIMUX01; family CAIMUX01; genus JADJQY01. Next base: position 559,391 of record JADJQY010000002.1, read on the forward strand.
ACTCGCGCCATTGCGCCGCATCATGCCGATCCAGGCTTCCTTGTCGGCCGGATCCGGCTCCGCTCCGGCCAGCGTCGGGAGATTCCGGCGGAGCTTGAACAGCCCTTCCCCCTCGAGTCCCGGAATCAGGAAGTCGGTGGCGACCATGGTCACGCCGGTTCCCAAGGTGTCGGGCGTGGAGACGAAGCCGATGTCGATTCCCGCCCCGCGGGCGAGGGGGATGTCGTTTTGACCGCGCAGACGGAAGAAGTCGTCGATCCCAAAGTAGGTCTCGGCGAATCGCACCGAGAGTCCGGCCGTGTCTCCGACCGCATTCGTGGCGGCGATCAGCACCCGGCCTCCGTCGTCGAGGTACTCGCTCAGTCCCCTCTCGGCGGTCTGGAGGTTGCGGAGCATCGAGGCGTCGTTGCCGACGTTCTGGAACCCGGAGTACCAGATGACCCCCTTGAACAGGCCGAAGAGGGGCTCGATCTCCTTGTCGCTGCGGAAGTCGCCGCGGGTCTCGACATCGTAGACGAAGTAGTTTCCGGCACCGATCGAGTCGAGAACCGCGCGGAAGAAGCCGTCCTCCCGCGAGAAGGCCGGCACGTTGCTGCTCACGTTGTCGATCAGCAGATAGTCGCCGCTGGCCTCCTCCACCGTCCAGCGGTGGGAGATCACGTTGCTCGCGGCGAGCGCTTCATCATAGGCCTGGACCTTGAGGATCCGTTCACCCAGTCGCCCCTCGAAATCGGCCGGCGTGAGGGCGATCAGGCTGTCGGTTCCGAGCGGGGCGGAGGTGGAGTCCTCTCCGTCGAGCCAGTAGCGGTAGTACTGGACCGTCTCTCGACCGTCCAGGTCACGCGGCGTCCAGGCGAAGGTGACCGCGGGCAGGCTGGACTTGGGGAGTGCCACGGTGTGGCTCCAGTCGAGGTCAGGGAGCCAGTTCTTGAGCTTGAATCGCTGCCGCTGTCCCACCGGATCGACCGCCCCGTCGTCGTCCACCGCGTAGACTTCGAAGGAACGCTCGGCGAAGAGGCCGTTGGTCGGCACCACGAAGGTGTCCGTGGTTGCTTCGGTGTAGACAAAGCTAGGATCGGCCGGCCAGGCGGTCGCGTCCTCCGGCGGGGTCCAGTCGCCATCCCACTTCACCAGGTATCCGGTGACGCGCCCGTCGGTGTCGCTGCCCCACCAGTACATCACCTGGCGATAGTCCAGCGTGTCGAGATCGGTGCCCTGGATCGAGAGGAAGGTGACCGGCGCCCGATTCTCGGGCATCGGTCCTTCCGAGTCGCCGCAGGCCTGGAGCAGAAGCAGGCCGAGGCCGGCGACCAGCGCGCAGGCGCGGAGGTTCCGTAAACCGGGACGAAGTTCGCAATCGCTCATCTGCCGACTCTCTTCCCCTCTGGTCGGGGCACCGTTCACATCGAAGCTCATTTCAGGATGAGGAACTTGCCATGCTGGGTCTTGCCCGTGGCGGCGTCCTCGACCGCGAAGAGATAGAGGCCGCTCGCCACTCCCTGATCGCTGCGTGTGACCAGGTCCCAGGCAGCCATGCCGCCGGAAAGGGTCGGAACGTCCCCCTCCGGATTGCGCACGTCGGTGGGGTCGTAGATCCCTCGGATCTCGGTCGCCCGGTAGGTCGACTGATCGAACGGGATGGTATCGACCAGGTCTCCGGCCAGGGTGTAGATCCGGATGGTGCAGCGCGGCGGAAGGTTGACGAACCATAGATAGCGATCGCGGCGGAGCGATCCGTCCCAGGCGGCATCTCCTCGGTACGGGTTGGGGAAGACCTTGACCGTCGACTCACCCCCCTGGCCCGCAGCCGGGGTTCCCGGAATGACGAAGGTCCGGTTCTGGGCCAGACCGCTTTCGAGCGACTCGATCTCTTGCGTGCCGGTATCGAACGCCGTGACCGAAACCCAGTACTTGAACCCGTCCTTCAGGCCACCGATGTCGTAGCGGTAGCGGAAAGACTCCCCGTCGATCGTGACCGGATCAACCAGCGCCTCGAGTCCAGTGTTGTAGAAGACCGAATCGACCAGGTCGACCTCGCGCACCCGGCGGAACTCACTTTCCAGCCGGTCTTCGCTGATATAGACCCGGTACCCCTCGAAGTCCATCAGACGGCTCTTCGGGTCGATGAAGCGCTCCGGGTCGTCCTTCCAGCGGAGCGTCACCTTTCCGTGTCCGGGGATGACCTTGAGATCGGGGGACGGGGGAGGGACCGGAATGTTGAAGTTGAGGTCGAACGCGGTCTGCGCCCAGCCCGCGTTGAAGGCGAGGTCCTGTTCGGCGGTGCGACCGGTTCGCCGGTCCGGGTCGCCCCCGACGAAGGCCCAGGAGACGGTCAGGGTGTCGCCCGCTTCCAGGATCGGGATCGGGCCGACCGAGAGCATCTGCACCGGATCGTTGTTCGGCGCCTCCAGCGCGCCGGTGGCATCGATCGAACCGTTGGCCATCATGGCGTAGCGCTGGGCGTCGTTGACCGGACCTTCTTCGGTGTTCCAGTTCCACCAGTTGAACGACACCTGCTGTTTCGAGACCGGCACCGGACGGGTCCCGAGCAGGACCAGACCGGCCCAGCTGGGGGCTTGGCCGCTGTCCAGGTTGTAGTGGTGCTCCGAGACCATGCGCAGGGAGTCGACGTAGGCGATGTCCTTCTGCCGGAACCAGCCGCGAAACGGATCGGTCAGCGCCGGGTCTTTGTAGCCGGTCGCCAGCTCGGTGTAGAAACCGAGGTAGACGTTGAACAGCGCGTCGGTCGGGTGGGTGTTCACGATGTTCATGTTGGCGATCACGATGGCGTCGAACGGCTCGAAGGAGAAGAGAAGCGTCTCCAGGTTCACCTTCACGTTGAGCGGCAGGTGGTCCTCGTCGCCGATCGTCCGCGGCTGGGCATCGCTGTAGCTGGTGCGAAAATCCTGCTCGCTTCGCGCCTCACGCGAGAAGTAGCGGCTGTTGGGAAGGATCGACAGCTCGGTGATCCCACGCTCCGCCGGGAGGAACTCACTGTCGAGGGCGCGGCTGCCGATCGAGCCATCCTTGGTCGCGGTCGAGACCAGGGTGTCCCCTTCGGCGGTCAGCGCCCCGATCCAGACTCCGCCCCGGACCATGTGATCGATGTTGCTGCCCAGTGGATACTCGAACGACGGCTGGCGATTGGCGAAGTTGTTCCCGAAGAAGCCATCGTTGAACAGGGTCAGTCCGACGTTGTTTCCGGTCGTGATCTTGAACGTGATGGCGAGGGAGTCGCCGGCCGGGTCGGCGCTCGACGGCGCGCGGAGCCCGAAGTCCGCCGATCGATCTTCCTCGGATCCGAGGTCCGGCACGAGACCTGAATCGCCCGGGAGCCGATGATCGCCCGCTCCCCGCGCGCCGCGTTCCGCCGCCTGGCAGTTCGACCACGCGAGGTGGGAGACGAGCAAGAGCAGCGAGAACGCCACGTAGAAGCTATAGCCTCCTTCGCGGCGGGACGTACGGGACCAGTCGCCCCACGCAAGGATCGCGCCGCTGCCGTCGACCTCGCCCTGGGCATGCGTCCCGCGCCGGTGGGACGATTCGTCCGTCCGGCTCGCATCGGGGGCGTGCTCATGCTCGCCGCCCGGCTGCGCGTCGCGCGTCCCCCGCCACGACCCGAGGGAACGCCGGACCCAGCCGATCAATGAGCGGCGGCCGGAGTCGGGCTCCGGTGCTGTGGAGCCACCCGGATCAGCACTCGCGACCGTGCCCTGGACGCGGCCGGCGATGGGATGAAACCGCCGGGTCTCGAGCGGCAGCACCTCGATCCGCGAGCCGCGGCCCACACTCTCCAGCGCGCGGACCAGCACCTCCAGATGCTCGGCCCGGTGCACCGCGCCGACCGCGGTCACGATCGACGGCTCGACGTGGCCCGGGGCGCGACCTGCGGTGCCCCGCGACGGGGCGAGGCGATGCTCCGGCGCGCGGTGGGCTCCGCCCGGGTGATCGATCTCGGGCGAGAGCAACACCTCCAGCCTGGGCCTCGGCCTTGGCTGGGGGTGCAGTTCGACGACCGGTTCGAGCGTTTCCACCGGCGGTGTCGCGCCCAGTGTCAGCTCGTTCGTGATGGCCAGCGTTTTCATGCGCTTCCGAGACTCCTCTGCTCGCCGGACCCGGATCAGAGCGTCGCCAGCCTGAAGGCGACGACGCGGTTGTTTTCGGGGTCGGCGATGAATACGAGCGAATCCTCCACCGCCAGGAAGCGGGGGTTGTCGATCGGGATCTCGAGCAACGTCGATTCCTTGGTAGGGGAATAGATCGAGTCGACGAACGAACCGGTGCGGAGGAACTTGAGCACCCGATCGCGTCCCGAGTCGGCGACGTAGATGAACTCTCCCAGGCGATCCGCGCTGACGTCGCGCGGAGCGGAGAGCGGCTTCTGGATTCCGAGCGGATCTCCCGGAGCGGCGACGTTGGTCGTGTCTCCGCGCAGCCGCTGGACCCAGTCCTTGCCGGTGTCGGCCACCAGCAGGTGCTCCCCGTTCCAGTGGAGACCGTTGGGGGAGATCACGAATCCGGTTCCGGTGCCGCGATCGGAGATCAGGCGTGTGCGGTGCCCCTCCGCATCGTACTTCAAAATCGTGTCCCGCTCGGCGAAGCTGAGGTAGACGTTCAAATCCTGGTCGGCCGCGATGGCGGTGAAGTTCCCGTCCCAGATCGTATCGCGGAAGGCGAAGCGCGGTGCCCCTCCGGTGAACAGGTACCGCTTCACCGTGGTGTCGCCCTCGTCGGCCACGATGATGTAGGTCGAGTCGCGCCGGGCGAGACAGAGTGCGGTGGGCCGGATCAGCCCCTCGAACTCACCCACGAATTGCGGATGGATCGCCTGCTTCGCCCGCGTCAGGTAGGCCTGGACGCGCGACTCGCCCTCGATGACGTAGAGATAGCTTCCCTGGCTGACCAGGTCGGTCGGTGAGTCGATCTCCCACACCTTCTCCAGGTTGTAGGTGCCGGGAGTCGGAATTCGACCGGGATCGGGCTGCGGGGGCAGATCGAACTCCTGGCCGCACGACCAGGCGAACAAGGCTCCGAGTAGCGCGCACCAGAGACGCGCCCCGTTCCGGCGGGAGATTCCAGCCGAACGCGCGGTCTCCGGAGATGCGTTTCCGTTTCGCCCTCTCATAGTCCGAACCCCACGGTCCAGCGGTGGACGGTTTCCAGGTTGCCCCCTTCGGTCACGGCGTAGTCGATGGCGCCCAGCCGTCCCAGCAGATCGACCTTCACCCCAAGGCCGGCGGAGAAGCCCATCTCGTCCGAACTCCAGTCGTAGCCCGCGCGGAGCGCCATCCGCTCGCCGTAGTGGTACTCGAGCCCGGTGCGGATCGTCTCGGCGTTGTCCGCCTGGTGCATCACCTGGCCCGCAGTCGTGAGGCGTTGCATCCCTCGGGTCCAGGGATCGAGCGAGAAACCGAGCTGGAACTGAGTTGGAGGGGAGAAGGCCGAGTACTCGATCTCGCTTCCGGTGACCCGGCTGGAGAACGAACCGTCGGGGCGCAGGTCGGGGCCGAAGTGATTCAGGGTAATTGCGAGCCGGGCGTTGCGGTTGGCCAGCGAGTAGACCGTCCCGGCGTCGAGCAGCACGCCGTTCATCACCGGGCCGTCGAGATTCGAGCCGAGATCCTCCCGGATGTACTTCACCGAGGCACCGATCGCCAGCCGGTCGGTGAAGTGCCGGGAAAAGCCGAGCGAGACCGCCAGATCCGAATAGGAAACGCTCCGGCCGGTTCCGAGCGGATGGAACTCGGTCGTTTCATCGAAGCTCGTCCCGAGAAAGATCAACCCCACTCCGATCCGGCTACCCAGGCTCGCCACGTCGCGCGAGGCCGAGATCGATCCGAGGTTCACCTCCGCCGGCCACTGCGCAAAGCTCATGGCGAGGCTCTCGGTATGTCCGTCGTCGATCAGGCCGGCCGGGTTGTAGAAGATGGCATTTGGTCCGGAAGCGAGCGCGTTGTAGGCGCCGCCCAGGGCCGCGGCCCGCGCATCCAGGCCGATCTTGAGGAAGGTGGCGCTCGAGGTGGCCACCCGCTGTCCGCCGAGGTCGGTCTGGGCCAGTGCCGGGGAGGCGGTCAACGCAGCCAGCAGGCCGAGCAACAGTCCGGCGCCGGGCAGTCGGCAATGGGTCTTGGCGAGATGGCGCATGATCAGAACTCCATCCCGACGCCGAGACGGAAGTGTCGCGGTTCGGCTCGTTGCGAGGGGTCACTGTACCGATCGACCGTGATGGCGTCGGTGCGACCGACCAGGCTTCCTTCTCCGGGTACGTAGCGCCCGCCGGTTGCCGGGTCGACCACCAGGTAGTGGCGGTGGTTGAAGAGATTCCATCCTTGCAGGGTCAGCTCGAGGTGGCGCCCGTTGATGTCATACCCCTTGCGCAGGGTTCCGTTCAGCAGCCCCTCGTGCGGGCCGTTCTTCGAGTAATCGGCTCCGGTCTGGTTCCCGAAGATGTCGGTCGGCGTGTAGGTGCGTCCCGACTGGTACTGATAGAACAGATTCAGCCCGAGATCCTGGGGGAGCGACCGGCCGAAGAGCTTCGCCTCCCGATCTCCCGCTGCGATCCGGTAGTCCCACCAGATGGAGAGTTTGTGCGGCCGGTTCCACCACATGTACTCCTCGTCCAGGCTGGTCTCCCGCGCGTCGCCTCCGAGTCCCTGGACCAGCTTCAACTTGTTCGGATCCGAGCTCTTTCCCTTCACCACGGAGTAGGTGTAGCCGACTGACCAGGCGGTGCGGCCGGAGCGGCGCCGCTTGAGCTCCAGTTCGACCCCGCGCGAACGGGCGTAGTCGAGGTTCCGGTAGACGAAGAAGTTGCTCCGGCTGGTGGTCCGATCCTGGAGGATGATCGTGGTCGAGGTCGGGTAGTCGTAGATGTCCTTGTAGAAGACCGTCGTCTTCACCGCCATGTCCGAGCGGAACTGATGTCCGGCGCCGAGCTCGTACTGCACCGAAACTTCCGGGTTGAGGTTCGGATTTCCGATGTTGGGGAACTCTTCCGAGGAGAGTGAACTCGTCTTGGAGTAGACGTAGTAGTACGGCGGGCGCTGGGTGAAGTGGCCGTAGTTGAAGAAGAGGTGATCGCGCTCGGTGATCGGGTGGGAGACGAGGATGCGGGGGGAGAAGTGCCCCTTGAACCGACGCCCGAACAGCCCGTGGGTGTCGTCCATCCACTCGCGCTTCGTTCCCTCATTGAAGGCGGGGCGATCGAGCTTCTCGAACAGCCGTTCCACCTGCTTGCCCGGGAACCAGTAATCATAGCGCAACCCGTATCCGACCAGGAGATCTTCGTAGGCCACGCGATCCTGGGCGTAGAAAGCGCCGGTCGTGGGGAAGACATGGAAGAGATCGAACTCGTCCCCGAGCGGCGCACTCTGCGGATCGATCGAGCGGGCGTCGAGCGAGAGATAGAGGACATCCTCGTACTGCCCGCGCGCGCCCCACTGCACGTCGTGGTGCAGGGTCTTCAGTTGCCAGTTCCAGTCCACCGCCAGGGTCCGGGTGGCGCGGGTGCGGAAGGAACTGGCCAGCCGCTCGCCGACGAAGTAACTCGGGGTGAGGATCTCCTCCTCGAAGGCTCCGACCGGAATCTCGTCCCAGAGCTTGCCATCAACGCTGTTGTGCCGGGAGGAGAAGAAGCGGGTCGCCTTCAGCGTGTGGAAAAGGTTTGAGCGTGCGGTGTGGGTCCAGCTGAATACGAACGAGTTCTGGTCATGGGTCACCGTGGTGTAGCGCTGCAGGCTCCGGGACCAGGACCACGGATAGTTGATCCGGTTGCGGTTCACCTCCGCGATGTCGCTGTCGTTGAATCCTTGGTCGATGCTCAACGTCTTGGTCGCGGAGACGACGAACTTGTGGTTGGTCGATGCCTTCCAGGCCGATTTCAACAGGAAGCGCCAGTCGTTGGCCGCCGCCGGGGTGAAGAACCGCCCATACTCGAAGCTGCGCCCCAGGATCCGGTCCTGGTAGTTCGACTGCAGGTGGTAGTCGCCCTTCAGATCGCGAACCGAGGGGAGATAGCCATCGGTGAGATCGGCGGCCATGTTCATGAAGAAGGTCGGCCGCTGCTGCGTCTCGCCGCCGATCGGCCGGAGCAGCCGGTCGAAGAGGGGGAGCGGTCCGCCGATCTGGAAGTCGATCAAGCGGGTGTTCCAGTCGGTGATCAGGTCGTCGGTTTGGACCCCGATGTACCCTTCATACTGCTGGCCACCTTCCTTGATTCGCGCCTCCACGATTCCGGAAAGGGCCTGGCCGTACTTCGCGTCGAATCCTCCGGTGATGATGTTGACCTCGGCCACCGACCGGGCGCTGACGTTCTTTCCTTCGGAGTCGCCGGAGAGCACGTCGCGCATCTGCACGCCATCGACGATGAAGAGGGTCTCTTCCGCGCGACCACCGCGAATGTGAATCTGACCGTTGTCGCGGGTTACCCCCGGCTGCTGCTCGACCACGCTGTCGAGCGTCGGCTGGATGGTCAGGTTCTTCAGTTCGTCGCTATTGAATGAACGCGAGGTGTTCGCGCGCTCGACCTCGACCAACGGCCGCTCGGCCGTGATCACGACCTCCTTCTCCTTCTTGGCCACCGTGGGCGAGAGGGTGAAGGCAACCGTGGCCTCGCCGGTCTCCGGGACGGCCAGGTCCGACTTGGCCGTTTCGTAACCGAGGTACGACGCCTGCAGGGTGTGTGTGCCCGCGGGCACGTTCAGAATGGTGAAGCTGCCATCCTCGCCGGTGATCGCGCCCAGCGCGGTCCCGGTCACCATCACGTTGGTGAAGGCGAGCGCCTTGCCGGTTGCCTTGTCGATGACGCGGCCCTTTACCGTCCCCGACCAGGCGGGCGCAAAGGAGAGCGCCACCAGGGCAAGTCCGGCGAGCGCGCGGCCGATCGTGGTCCACAGGGACGGCAAGCCGCGGCCACGGGAGGAAACGTCGCCGCCCACGGCGTCGCGAGGGGATGCCAGTTCGGGCGCATCCGACCGATCGAGTCGAGCCATCATGAGTTCATTCCCGGTGAAGAGGTCGAAGGCTGGACTCATCGCGCTCCGCCGGGCGGATCGGGCGACCGGGACTCGCCGACCAGGGTTCGGTGGAACGCCCGGCGTCGCGATCCTTCGCGCGCTCCCGGCACGCCGCAACCTCGCGGTCCTCCGGCCGAGACCAGATCGGAACCGAGGCGACGGGCGCCGAACGAGACGAATCGTCCTTAGGTCGCGTGAGGAACGGAGCTCCCACAACGCCCCCCGGACCGCGACCGGGGGAACCTAGCAATCGGTCCCACAGGGGTCAACTCGCAAGTCGCAGGGGCAGAATCGAAACCGGTCCCTTGCCTCAGAAAGCCGAAGAAGTCGGTCGCCGGTCGCCCGTTGGCTCGACGCGGCGCCGGGGTCAGTAGCGTCCGGTGCTGTCCCCGCCGCCCGCGGCGATCTTGACCGAGGCGCTGGCCCCGATTCGAGTGGCCCCGGCCTCGACCATCGCGCGGGCCAGGGCCGCATCGCGGATGCCGCCCGCCGCCTTGACTCCCATCGCCGGCCCGACGGTTTCGCGCATCAGCCGGACATCCTCGAGCGTGGCGCCGGCCGAGGCGAATCCGGTCGAGGTCTTGACGAAGTCGGCCCGCTCTTCCTTGGCGATCGCGCAGGCGGCGATCTTCTCCTCCCGGGTCAGGAACGACGTCTCGAGGATCACCTTGGTGATCACCCCGGCCCGGGTGGCCCGGACCACCGCGCCGATATGCTCCCGCACGGTTCGGAGGTCGCCGTCCTTCAGCGCTCCGATCGGGATCACCATGTCCACCTCGCGCGCTCCTTGCGCCACGGCGACCCGAGTCTCGTACGCTTTGACCTCCGCCCGATTGGCGCCGTGGGGAAAGCCGATCACCGTGCAGACCTTCGCCCGACTCCCCTCGAGCGCGCGAGCCGCGACCGGAACCCACATCGGCTGCACGCACACGCTGGCGAAGCCGTGACAGTGGGCCTCCTCACAGAGCGCGAGAATCTCGCGGCGCGTGGCATCCGGACGGAGGAGGGTGTGATCGAGCATCGCCGCGACCCGCGCGTCGACCGCTCCGATCCCCGGGCCGCAGCCCAGGCGCGCGATCCCCAGCTCCTCGATCAGGCGCTGACGATCGGGACAGTCGCGCAGGCAGGCTCCGGAATCGGGGCAGCCGGCGCAGCGGAACGATGGCGTGGCGCCGCACCCGCCGCCGCAGCTCGATCCCGCGCCGCACGAGCAGGTAGCGGGTCTCGCTCCGCCGCAGGTGCAACCCGCGGGCGGTGGGGGACTCGTCGCCGCGGAGGAGCCGGGCGAGGAGGCACGATCCAATCGTCGCGTCACCTCCTCCACGATCTGTTGCACCCAGCTTTCCGGCAGCGGGGCATGACTCACGGCGTCTCCTCCAGATTGGGGTTTCGGGTCATGGCGCATCGGGTGGGTCACCGCGACCGGTCGAGCGCGCGGATCTTCGCCACCCGCGTCTCGTGCCGTCCCCCCTCGAAGCTGGTGCGCAGCCAGGCCTTCATCAGGCGCCGGGCTTCGCCCGGGTGCAGCACGCGTGAGCCGAGCACCAGCACATTGGCGTCATTGTGGGCGCGGCTGTTCACCGCGGTGTAGAGGTCGTGGCACAAGGCGGCGCGGATCCCGGCCAGACGATTGAGGGTCATGGTCGACCCGATGCCGGCCGCGTCGATCATGATCCCCAGTTCGGCCCGTCCCTCCTGGAGCGCGCGACCGACCGCCACCGCGATGTCCGGGTAGTCGACTGCCGCGACCGAGTGGCAGCCGCAGTCGAGGGTGGCAATCCCGAGGTCAGCCAGCTCTTCCCGAAGGTTCTCCTTCAGGGCGTAGCCGCCGTGGTCGGATCCGATTGCCACTCGTTGGCGGATCGGTTCCGGACGGTTCCAGGTCATCATGCCGTACCCCGCTTCGTGGCGCTCCGCCGGCCGCGCGAAGCTCCGGCCAGCGAACTTCGGCGGTGCGTGCTCGAGGCAGGCTCCGCGAGCGCGCTCGGGCCGAAGGCACCAGGCAACAGCGCGCGGACCGAAGACCGCTCCGGCACCCGTCCCGGCCCGGTCCACTCCAGGTTGAGGTCCGGGGCAAACTCGAAGAGCACCTGGAGGCAGGCGCCACAGGGGGGACCCGATGGGCCACGCGCTGCGGCGGTGCGCAGCAGGGTCCATCCCGACACACGCTGCATTCGTGCCTCGTACACCACCATCCGCTCGGCGCAGGCGCTCGGCGCGGCACCTGCCACCTCCGGCGCGGCGATGACCCGGCCCGAGCGGGAGATCAGGATCGCGGCCCGGGGACGCGCGGGGGCGGTTCGGCGGGCGCGGGCCAGCGTCGCGGTCAGGAGCGCGACAGGTTCGGGGTGAAGGGCGCGGGTCAAGAGACCGCCTCCGGAACCTCGACCGCGGGGGTCGGCTCGAACGTCGGCTGGACTGCGGCGGCGCGCCATTCTTCCTCCGGCCGCCTCCGCCTCCACTCGAGGAACTGCTCGATCTTCTCCACCACGCCGCGCCGCGTCTCCTCGGCCATCAGGGCTGCGCGGAGATGACTCACGTTCGGCGCGCCCCGCAGATACCCGGAGAGGTGTTTCCGCATCTCGCGCACCGCGCGTGGCTCGTCCTTTCGCGCCAGCTCCTCGTCGAGCAGGCCCAGGTAGACCTCGATCCGCGCCTCGAGGCTGGGCGGTCCCGGATCGACGCCGGTCTGGAGCAGGGCCCGCGCGCGCTGGAAGATCCAGGGATTGCCGATCGCCGCGCGACCGATCATCACCGCGTCGCAGCCGGTCTGCGCGAACATGCGCGCCACATCGGCCGGTTCCTTGACGTCGCCGTTGCCGATCACCGGGATCGAGACCGCGCGCTTGACCTTGCCGATCCACTCCCAGGCGGCCTCGCCCTTGAACATCTGGCTCCGGGTCCGGGCGTGCAGGGTCAACGCCTTGACCCCCAGATCCTCCAGTCGACGGGCGAGGTCGACGATGATGATGCTCTTCTCGTCCCAGCCGAGGCGGGTCTTCACCGTGACCGGCAAGGGACTCGCCTCGACCACCGAGCGGGTGAGGGAGAGGAGCAGCTCCGGCTCGCGCAGCAGCCCCGAACCCGCGCCGCTCTTGCAGGCGATCTTCTTCACCGGACAGCCAAAGTTGATGTCGATCAGATCCGGGCCCTGGGAGACCGCGAGGTGTGTTGCCTCGACCAGGGCGGCGTGCCGGTTGCCGTAGAGCTGGATCCCGACCGGGTGCTCGTCCTCGGCCAGCACGATCTTCGCCTGGGTGCGCGCCGCCTCACGGATCAGCCCCTCGCTGCTCACGAACTCGGTGTAGACCAGATCGGCCCCGAAGCGGCGACAGAGGCGCCGGAACGGCTGCTCCGACACATCTTCCATCGGCGCGAGAAAGATGCCCCGCTCGATCCTCATGGTCCCGACTTCAAACATCCGCGCTCGCTTATCTCCTGGTGGTCGGATCGTCCGCTGACCGCTTCTGGCGGCGGTTGCGACTTCGGCCCCACGCGGGCCGAAGAGGGAGTCTACGAACCGGTTCGACAGGGTGTCAACGCGGGGGGGAGGTTTCGCGTCGTGCGCTCCGCCTGCTAGGCTGCGAGGCCGAACCCCCGAGGAGGCGTAGTCGCGTGCTGGAGCGTTCGATCCGAGACGAGATCCATGGGCTCTTGCTCGAGCCGGACCTGGAGCGGAAGCTCGCCTGGGCCGAAGCGCTCACCGCCCAGGCACAGGCGATCGGAGACGCCGCCGCCGGACCGTCGGACCCCACGCCACTTCGCCAGATTTCTCCCTCGCGCCCGGCGGACTTCGTCGTGCTGCCGCCCCACGCGGTACCCGAACGCGGCACGCTCCACACGCCGGAAGGTCGCTACCGCCTGATGCACGCGGTCTGTAACATCGAGTTCTCGGCCATCGAGCTCGCGCTGGTCACCGCGGCCGACCACCCCGCGCAGCCCGCGGCCTTCCACCGCGACTGGTTCCGCGTGGCCGGCGAGGAGGTCCGTCACGCCCGGCTCGTCATGGGTCGGCTGGAAGCGCTCGGCGGCCGGTTCGGGAGCGAACCGATCCACCTTGGACTCTGGGAGTCGGCCGCGCCCTATGGCGCCCTGGAGGAGCGCCTCGCCGTGGTCCCGCGGATCCTGGAGGCGCGCGGGCTCGACGTCTCGGCCCGGCTCCGTACCACGCTTCGCGCCGCGGGCGATCCCGAGAGCGCCGACCTGCTCGAGCTGATCTACCGGGACGAGATCGGCCATGTCGGGACCGGGTCGACCTGGTTTCGGGCCGCCTGTGCCGACCAAGGAGTCGAGCCGGAGGCCCGGTTCCTCGAGCTATATGCTCGATTTCGGGCCGAACGCGGGGGGCGCCCCGCACCCCTCGATCGCGAAGGACGGCTCCGCGCCGGCTTCAGTGAGCGGGAGCTCCAAGCACTCGCGCCTCCGCCGGGGGGAAAGCTCACCTTGTCGGGAGAATAAGTACCGCTCGCTTGATCTTCGATCCGCCGCGCCTATGATCCCCGGGATTCCGGCGCCGCCGTGGCGATCGCAGGGCGCCGAGCGAAAGGTGAGAGATTCCCGATGTCACCACGTCCTGCCTGCCGTTTCCTTCTGACCGCCGCTGTTGCCGCCCTCATCCTGATCGGCGCCGCGCGTGCCCACGCGGCGGTGGAAGATACCCTGGTCGTCGGCCTGCGAGACTGCGAGGCCCGCGCCCTCGAGCGGAGCGAAGAGATCCGCGGCTACCAGTCAGAGCTCGACCGGGCGCAGGCACGGTACCTCGTGGCCCGCTCGAGCGTCCTCCCGCACGTCGAGCTCAGCACCACCTACACCCAGCAGATCGAGAGCATCTACGAGGGGGCGACCGGCGGTCCCGGCTTCGCGGCCGATACGACCTCCTCGATCGAGGAGCGGGTTCGCGCGCTCGAGGACGCGCTCCCCGACGCCGGCCTCTCCGGTCTGGCGGACCTCTTTTCGAACAGTGCCTTCGCCAGCGAGCACTCCTGGGACGCCACCGTGTCGGTGCGGCAGAAGCTGTTCCAGGGCGGGTTCCTCTGGCACTCGATCGCGGGGGCGCGACACGCACTCGATGGCGCCGCGGCTCGCCGCCGCGACGGCGAGGCCGACGTGCTGCTGGGTGTGCGTCAGGCCTACCTCGACGCCCTCTGGGCGGAGCGCGAACTCGAGATCGCGGAACTGGGCCTCCGTCAGGTCGAAAGCCAGTTCCACCGCGTGGCCCTGCGCCAGGAAGCGGGGGAGGTCTCCGAGTTCGAGCGACTGCGCGCCGAGGTGCAGCGCGACAATCAACTCCCGATCGTGCAGTGGGCGCGCAACAACCTCGAGCTGGCGCGGCTCACGCTGCTCCGTCTCTGCAATCTTCCCGGCGATCGCCCGCTCGCCCTTTCGTCGCGGTTGCTCGACTCCGGGGCGCTGGGGTCGGAGGCGCTCGGAGCCGAGGCCATGCCGATCAATCCCCTGCCGATCGATACCACGGGATGGGTCGCCGCGGCCTACGACGCTCCGGCGCTGCTCGGCCTGCGGCAGCAGGCCGAGGCGCTTCGCCACGCCGTCTCGATCGCGGGCGCCGCGCGCTGGCCCGAGTTCTCGGCCTTTGCCAGCCTCTCGCGTCAGGCCTTCCCGCGCGACTTCGCGCCGCGGGAGGACGACTGGAAGCGCGATGCGCGCGCCGGCCTCGCGCTGCAGTGGACTCTCTTCGACGGGCTGGAGACCCGGGGAGCGATCCAGGAAGCGCGAGTGAACCGGACGCAGGCCGAGTTGCAGTTACTTCAAGCCCGCGAATCGGTGCGGAGCGGGGTGATCGCCGAGCGAGGAGAACTGCTCCGGGCCGCGGCCGACCTGTTCGCCCGCACCCGAACCGTGGCCGTCGCGCGCCGTGCCTATGCCCTGGCCGAACTGCGCTACACCGAAGGCGCCTCCGGCCTGATCGAGCTGGAGGAGACGCGCCGTGACGCCCAGCTGGCCGAGAGCAACGAGGCGCGGGCGCGCCACGCCTACCTGACGGCGCTGGCGCGTATCGAGCGCTACATCGCGCGTCCGGTTTTTACCGACGTCGCCCAGAGGGGACCTCAACGATGAACCTGCCCAGAGTCGCCCGTACTGCCTCCGGCGCGACGTTTGCCCGCCTGCTTCCCGTCCTTACCTTGCTCCTCGCGATCTCCGCCTGCGGGAGGCGGACCACTCCTGAGTCGGCCCGTTCCGAGCCGACGCTGGTGATCAATCGCACCGAGATCGTCCTGGTCGAGAGTCGTCGTCTGGAGTCGGGAGTGACCTTCTCCGGCGAGCTGAAGCCGGGGGAGTCGGTCGACGTGAAGGCGAAGTTCGACGGGGATCTCCTCGCGGTCCGGGTGCGGGAGGGGGAGCGGGTGCGGAAGGGCCAATCGCTCGGCACCTACCGGCGAGGCGAAGTCGAGGACCAGGCGAAGGCGGCCGAAGCGGGGCTGCTCTCCGCTCGCGCGGCGCTGCTCGCGGCCGAGAACGGCGCTCGTCGCACCCGTAAACTACTCGAGGCGGGAGCGGCCGCGCCGAGCGATCTCGAGGCGGCGGAAGCGCAGCTCAAGGCGGCTCAGGCTCAGGTCGAATCGGCCGCCGCGCAGCGGAACCGCGCCGCGGAGTATGCCGAGGATCTCGCGGTGCCGTCGCCGATCGACGGGTGGGTCAGTTCGGTCCTGGTCAGCGGCGGGGCACGGATGGCGATCGGCGACCCGCTCCTCACCGTGGTCGACACCCGGGTGCTCGAACTCAGCGCCACCGTTCCTTCCGAGGCGCTGGCCTCGGTTGCAATCGGCACCGAGATCTCCTTCTCCATCGATGCCTTCCCCGGCGAGCGGTTCGTGGGGCAGGTCGCGCGGATCAATCCCACGACCGAACCAGGAACCCGGCAGATCCGGATCTACACCCGGATCGAGAATCACGACGGCCGGCTGGTCGGCGGGCTCTTCGCCACCGGGCGGGTGGTGGCGGCCAGCGCGGACCACGCGGTGGCCGCGCCGGTCGGGGTGCTCCGGCAGGAGGGGACCGAGACCGTCGTCTATCGCCTCCAGGGAGGGCGCGCCGAGCGACTGCCGATCGCGCCTGGACTTCGGGATGAAGGGAACGGATGGGTCGAACTGAAAGGAGAGATAGCCCCCGGGGATTCCCTCCTGGTCGGCATCCTGCCGGGCGTGCGCGATGGCGTGCGCGTGCGACGAAACGGAGACTGAATCATGTTCCTCTCCGACGTCTCGATCAATCGACCGGTCTTCGCCACCATGATGATGCTGGCTCTGGTCACCCTCGGGCTCTTCTCCTTCCGTCGCCTGGCGATCGACGAATGGCCCGATGTCCAGTTCCCCTTCATTGCCGTCCAGACCGAGTACCCGGGAGCCTCGCCCGAAACGGTGGAGCGCGACCTCACGCGGAAGATAGAGGAGGCGGTCAACCCGATCGAAGGGGTACGGACCCTCACCTCGACCTCGTCCGAGGGATTCTCCTCGATCTTCATCGAGTTCGAACTCGGGACCGATCCGGCGGTGGCGCAGCAGGACGTGCGGGCCAAGATCGAGGCGATCCGGGGCGATCTGCCGGGGGAGATCGAGCAGCCGCTGGTCCAACGCTTCGACCCCGGAGAGGAGCCGATCCTCTCGCTCGCCCTTCGTTCCGAGAGTCGCAGCGCCCGGGAACTCACCACCTTGGCCGACACCGAACTGCGGCGCGAACTCGAGGGGGTCGCCGGAGTCGGCCAGGTCTCGCTCGTCGGGGCCGAGAAGCGGGCCGTGGTGGTGGAACTCGATCCCGAGCGACTCGCGGCCTACGCGGTGCCGGTGGAGCAGGTGATGGCCACGCTCCGGACGGAGAACCTGGAACTCCCCGCAGGCCGGCTCGAGTACGGCCCGAAGGAAACGCTCTTGCGCGTCGCCGGCCGGATGACCTCGCCGGCCGACTTCAACCGTCTCGTCGTGGCCGAGCGGGCCGGAGTTCCGATCCGGATCAGCGACCTCGGCACGGTGCGTGACGACGCCGAGGAGGCGCGCTCCGCCGCCCTGGTCAACGGGGTTCCCGCGATCGGCTTCGACCTGCGCAAGGTCTCCGGCGCGAACACGGTGGAGGTGGCCGAGCGAGTGAAGGAGAGGGTCCAGGAACTCCAGGCGCAGCTTCCACCCGGAACCACCCTCTCGATCGTGCGCGACAACTCGGTCTGGATTCGCGAATCGGTCGAGGATGTCGAGGTCACGATCGTGATCGGCGCGATCCTGACCGTCCTGGTCGTCTTCACCTTCCTCAACTCCTGGCGCTCGACCGTCATCACCGGCCTGACGCTTCCGGTCTCGATCATCGCCGCGTTGATCGCGCTCTTCGCCTTCGGGTTCACCCTGAATACCATGACCCTGATGGCCCTCTCCCTCGCGACCGGGATCCTGATCGACGATGCCATCGTGGTGCGGGAAAACATCGTGCGCAACGTGGCCATGGGGCTCGACCACCGCGCGGCGGCGCGGCGGGGGACGAGCGAGATTGGCCTCGCGGTCCTCGCCACCACCTGTTCCACCTTGGCCGTCTTCATCCCCGTCGGCTTCATGGGCGGAATCGTCGGCCAGTTCTTCAAGGAGTTCGGCATCACCGTCGCGTTTGCCGTGGCGGTCTCGCTCTTCGTGTCGTTCACCCTCGATCCGATGCTCTCTTCGGTCTGGTACGACCCGGTGGCCGAGGGCCACGCCCAGCACGGCCCCCTGGGACGCGCGCTCGAACGGTTCAATCAGGGATTCGTCGGGATCGGCAAGCAGTACCGCCGCTTGATCGGCTGGGCGCTCAACCACCGGTTCATCACCCTGGGAATCGCCGCGGCCAGCTTCGTCGCCGCCATGCTGCTCTTTCCCCTGATCGGCGGCACCTTCATGCCCGAGGTCGACAACGCGCAGGTGGCGGTGACGGTCAAGACCCCCGTCGGTTCCTCGCTCGACTACACGCGGGCGCGAGTGCGTGAGGTCTCGGCACTCCTTCATCGCTATGCCGAGGTCGACTACAGCTACGAGACGATCGGCGGCGGTTGGAACGGCCAGGTGAACGAGGCGGAGTTCTTCCTCAAGTTGAAGCCGAAGGGGGAGCGCGCGCTCTCCCAGACCGAGTTCATGAGCCGACTCCGACGCGACCTCGGCGGACTTCCCGGAATGCAGGTCTCGATCCTGGAGGCGGGGGGATTCGGCGGGGCGCAAAAGCCGCTCCAGATCTTCGTCCAAGGGGGAGCGCCTCGACGAGTTGCGCCGCATTTCCGACGCGGTGCTCGAGATCGTGCGCAACACCCCGGGCGCGATCGAGGCGGAGTCCGGCCTCGAAGAAGAGCGGGCCGAGATTCGAGTCGATCTCCGCCGCGATCTGGCCAGCGATCTCGGGATCGGGGTGCAATCGCTCTCCAGCGCCCTGTTGCCGGCCTTCGGCAGCCAGACTGCATCCACCTGGCAGGACGAGACCGGGGAGCAGCACGACGTGATCGTCCGCCTGCCCCGCTCCGCCCGCGAGTCGGTCGATCAGCTCGCGGCGCTCCCGATCGCCACTGGCGGCCTCGATCCCCGAAGCGGGGCCCCGCGCATGGTCCGCCTCGGTCACATCGCCGATCTCACTCCCGGATCGAGCGCGCAGAAGATCGAGCGGCGCGACATGAAGCGGGTGGTCTGGATCTACGCCAACTACGAAGGGCGCGCCCTGACCGAGGTCTCGGCCGACATCGAAAAAGGGGTGCGCGCGCTCGCTCTCCCCGCCGGATACACCGTGAAGCTGGGCGGCGAAACCCAGGACTTCCGGGAAACGGTCGGCTACATCCTGGAGAGCATGGTCCTGGCCGTGGTCTTCATCTATCTCGTGCTGGCCAGCCAGTTCGGCTCGTTCCTGCAACCGCTGGCCATCATGCTGTCGCTGCCGCTCTCCCTGGTCGGCGTGCTCCTGATGCTGCTCGCCACCGGCACCACGCTCAACATCATGAGCATGATCGGGTTGATTCTCCTGATGGGTCTGGTGACCAAGAACGCCATCCTCCTGGTCGATTTCGCCAACCAGGCGCGGCTTCGCGGCTCCGGTCGGGTCGAGGCGTTGATCGACGCCGGGGAGATCCGGCTCCGCCCGATCGTCATGACCACTCTGGCCATGATCTTCGGCATGATGCCCCTCGCCCTGGCCATAGGCGCCGGCGCCGAGTTCCGCGCCCCCATGGCCCGCGCCGTGATCGGAGGCCTCATCACCTCGAGTCTCCTGACCCTCATCGTCGTCCCGGTCGTCTACACCTTCTTCGACGACTTCGGTCGACTGGTCAAACGCCTCCTCACCCGCGGCGTGCCGGAGGCAGCGGCCGGTACGTCGCATAGCCCGCGCGTCATCCCATAGCGCGCGGCGACTCTATTGAAGTGCTGGATCTCCGGGATCGAGGTCGACATCGCTGTCCCACCCCAAGTACCACCCCGGGCGCCAGCGCTGAAGACTCGTCCAGAGCGCGCAGGGGAGGAGCAGGAGCGCGCCGAGGAAGGCGAGCAAGGTCTGGGGTGAGGCAGTGTTGGCGTCGACGGCGTGGCCGACCCACCAGGTGGAGGCGGCCATGGTGAGGGTGACTCCGGCTTGCTCTGCGGCGAAGACGCGTCCGGAGAACTCGGGGTCGGCGCGATGGTGGAGCAACGTGGTGCTGAAGACCCAGAGGATGCTCCCGCCCATGTGCGCGATGCCGACCAGCAGGAGGGCGAGGGGCACGTTGCGGGTGAAGGCGAGCGCGAGGTAGGCGAGCGCCGCGAGGAGGAAGCCGCCTCCGATCCCGCGGCGCATCGACGAGGGGCGATCTCCGTGCAGCGCGCGCGCGAGCACCGGCCCGGCGCCGGCTCCGAGGCCGCGCGCGGCGTAGAGGAGGCCGATCGAGAGACCGGCGTCGCGTCCCAGGACGAAGACCTTCGTGCCGAGAACAGTGTAGAGCAGGAGCACTCCGCCAGAGATGCCCCAGAGGGTCTTGACCAGGAGGACACTGGAGAGCCCGGGACGGTGGGAGAGGTAGCGCAGCCCGTCGAGCAGGTCGGGGAGTCCGGTCCAGGCCCAAGTTGAGCGGACGAGCTTGCGGGCCGGCTCACGGGGGAGGACCAGCGGGGCCAGGATCGCAGCCGAGACGAAGTACGAGACGGCGTCGAGCGCGAAGGCGGTCGGACGACCGAGCAGGGCCGACACCAGGCCGCCGAGGCCGGCCCCGGCGGCGAGCATGACCGACCAGGTGATCCCGGAGAGGGCATTGGCGGCCAGCAGCTCGCGGCGGGAGGCGATCGAGGGCAGGGCGGCCTGGCGCGCCGGGAGAAAGAAGGCTGAGAGAGAGACCTGGATGAAGAGGAAGAGGTAGCACCACTGGTACCGATCGGGGTGGTCGGCCCAGAGAAAGCCGAGCACCACCAGCCCGCGGAGCAGATCGGTGCCGATCAGGATCATCTTCCGCGGGAGCCGGTCGGCCGCGATCCCGGCCAAGGGGCCGAAGAAGAAGATCGGCAGAAGCTGGCAGAGAAGCGCCAGTCCCACCGCGCGGCCCGAGCCGGTGTACTCGAGGAGAAGCGCGTAGAGCGCGATCGAATTGAACCAATCGCCGAGCTGGCTGACCACCTGCCCGGCCCACAGAAGCCGAAACGGGCGATTCCGGCGGAGCAGCTCGAGGTATCCCACCGACCGCTCCGAAGTGGAGCGGGGTGCGGACGACTCAGCGTCGGACAAGGACCACCTTCCTCGTCGCCTCGCCGACTTGCCCCTTCAGGCGCGCGAAGTAGACCCCGCTGGGGGCGGTTTCGCCGACATCGGTCCGGCCATCCCAGGTGACGTCGTGCCAACCGGGGCGGGCTTCCCGTTCGACGAGCCGGCGCACGCGGCGTCCCAGTACATCGAAGAGCTCCAGGTCGGCGGCGTCGCCACTGACCACGGCGTAGCGGATCCGCACCGCACCGGTCGTGCCCGGCTGTGAGACCAGAGCGATGGTCGAGCGCGTCGGCGCTTCGTCGCGGAACAGGTTGCGCAGGATCCACTCATCCGGATCGAGATCGACCCGGGCGACCCCGGCGGCCGCGACCGGAAGCACGAAATCCTGCGCGCGCGCACTCTGGCGCACGAAGGTGCTGATGCTGTCCCCATCCGCGAGGTGGATCCGAACTTCCCACGGCATCTCGAAGAAGGTCGGCTGCTGCGGGTAGGGAGAGCCGTGCGGGTAGCTCGGGTCGGTCTGCGTCTGCTCCAGGTGGAGGTACAGGTTCGAGCCGGCGGAGGTGGGTTCGGTGGTCCAGCTGTAGTGGAGATCCGGGCGCCCGGTGCCGTGGAGCCACGGCACGAAGAACCAGCGGAGGTCGTCGGCCAGGGTCTCCTCGCAGAAGCGGACGAAGTCGCTGGTGCTCGCGCTCTGGTAGCGGAAGTTCGGATTGTCGAGATACGCTCGGAGGAGACCGAAGAAGCGGGCATCTCCGTCGACCGCTCCATGCTCCGCCCGCAGCACTCCGCGGAGCATGTGCAGGACCCAGGCTCCCTTCCGGTAGACGGTGCTGCCGAACAAGGTGCCCGGATCGTAGACCGAGCCATCGAAGTACTCGCCGTAGCGACGATGCCGCAGCCAGAAGCGGTAGGCGGGGAGGCCGCCCCGCGACTCCTGGAACAGCGCTTCGCAGTAGGTCGCGAACCCTTCGTTGAGCCAGACATCTTTCCAGTCGGCGGGGGAGATGCAGTTGCCGAACCACTGGTGCGACATCTCGTGCGCGACTGCCCAGTCGTTGACGTTGTTCCCGGTGACGAACGCACTGCCGTAGCTGGTCATGGTCTGGTGTTCCATCGCGCCGGTCCAGACCACCTCGGCATGACCGTACTTCTCCTCTCCGATCGTCGGGTCGTGGAACGGATAGCGACCCAGACGCGCCTCGAAGGCGTCGAGGGCCGTCCCGGTCACCGAGAAATCACGCCGCGCATCAGCCTCGTCCTCGGGGAAGGCGAAGTGCTGGAAGAAGACGCTGTCGTCCCAGGCTGCCGAGTGGTGCCGTTCGCTCCACTCCACGTAGTTGGTCAGCGCGATCGAGACGTTGTAGGTCGTCATCGGGTACTGCGTCCGCCACTGGGTGCTTGCCGTGCCGTCGCCGTTCTCCGTTCGCGATTCGCGCAGGCCGTTGGAGGCGACGACGAAGGCGGCCGGCGCGGTCACGCGCACTTCGCTCGTGGCCTTGTCGCCCAGCTTGTCCTTGCATGGCCACCAGGTGTGCGCCCGGTCGGGTTCGGAGAGGCTGGCCACGAGCGGAAACTCGGTCGCACCGCTGCCGTGACGGCCAAAGAACTGGAAGTTGGAGAAGTAGACCTGCCCCGGGGTGCCGCGATAGACGAGGGTCAAGGTGTCCCGTTCGCCGGCCGAGAGCGATTCGCTCAGATCGAGTCGCACCTGTCCCTCGGGAAGGCGGGTCGGCACCGCCGGGCCGCGCCGCGAGACGGAGGAGAGAAGGGTCAGCGCCTCCCGCATGTCGATCACCACCGAGCCCAGGTTGTCCAGGGCGAGGAGCGCGATCTCGACCGTTCCGCCCACCTTGGACGAGTCAGGTTCGACCCGCAGGTCGAGGCGGTAGTGCTCGACATCGTAGATATCGCGCGGATCGTCCTCCAGTGCCCTGGCCTGCGGACGGAGCAGGGTCAGCCCCGGTCGCTCGAGCGACTCCGGACTCTGATCAGGTTCCGCCCATGCCAGGGACGGGATGTCCAGGAAAGCGATGAGAACGAAGATCGGCCAGCGCACCTGCTCCTCCTTGCCTCGACTTGCTGCATCGAATGAGGCCTCACGAACGGATCGCCTCGGCCCGGCTTTCGCCCGGGCCGGGGACATGGTATCTCTTCTCGCGGGCGGCCGCTCGGGGTTTGCGCGACCGCCCACCCGAACTCCCCGATCCCGCCTCCCGAACCGCCCGATCCCGGTCGGTGTAAGGAGCGCGGCCGGGCCGGTGACGCTGTCGTCGCCCCCCGGGACGATCGCTGGGACAGTGCATTGAAGGAGGAATGGAACGCATGCGAGATCGAGTGGGGACCTGGATGCCCTGGAAATTTGCCCCCGTGGCCAAGTTCTTTGCCGTGGGCCTCTGCCTTGCCCTGGGGACGTTGTCGCCCGGCTGCAGTGACGACGAGACGACCGCCCCGCCGGACGAACTGGCCCCGCCGAGCAATCTGACCTATCTCAACGGCGACGGCTCGGTGACCCTCGACTGGAACGCCTCGCCGGACATCGCCGACGCCGATGGATACGTCGTCTATCGCGACACCGACTCCATGGTCGGTGAGGACCTCGCGGTGCTCAACGCCACGAAGAAGCTCACCACCACGCCGCTGACCTCGACCAGCTTCACCGACAACACGGCGACCAACGGAGTGAAGTACTTCTATGCGGTCCGCCTGCAGGACGGGAGTGACTTCTCCGAACCGACTTCGGAGATCAACACCGCCTCGCGCGTGCAGACCGGCTCCCACCAGATCGCCGAGTTTGCCAGCCCGAACGCCAGCGGGTTCGACCTCTCGACTGGACAGGTCTTCGCCATGTCGAGCTCCGGCCCGGACAACCGCCCGACGATCGATCTCTATCTCGGAACGGACAGCGCGACCGATCAGACCAGCGCGGCACTGGCCATCAAGAGTCCGCACCTGGTGCTCAACAGCGACCCGGACTGGACGGCGCGTAACGCCGATCTGAAGTTGCTCGATAACTCCGACGATCCGACGACCAGCGACAGCGGTTGGAGCGAGAAGATCGTCCTGGGCTCGACCAGCGCCGAGATCGTGGGCAAGGTGATCGCGATCCGCACCCCGGCCGAGGGGAACGGCTCGGTCTACTTCGCCAAGATCCGGATCGACAGCGTGACCGGTACGGCGGGGAATCGCACCATCACCGTGACGCGCGCCTACCAGAGCCTGCCCAACTACATTCGCTTCGAGGTGCCGACCCGCCCGTAAGGGGCCTCGTCACGCCCCTTTGCCGCGCGCTCTGGGCCGACGGAGGGTAAAGGGTTAGAAAGATGCGCGGAGTCGGACCACTGGTTGCGGCTCCGCGCATTGCTTTGCTAGCCTCAAGGGTGCTGAAAGCACTTGGTCCAAGAACCGTTTCCGGCGGTGTCGTTTCCATGCCGATCGTGCGGGAGAGTCCTGTCCATGCCGACTGCCAAATCGACCGAGATCCGCGCCCTGGTGTCGCTGCTCGGCGATGAGGATCCGAAGATCTATGCCATGGTGCGCGACCAGGTGATGCGACTTGGCTCCGAGGCGAAGGAATTGCTCCTCGAGGCGATCGAGGCGAAGGAGGCGCGGCTCCGCCTGCGCGCCCGGCACCTGCTCTCGCGGATCCAGCTCGACGAGACCGAGGAAACGCTGGCCGAAATGGCCAACCAGGAGGACAAGGACTTCGATCTCGAGGCCGGCCTGGTCGCGATTGCGCGATTGGAGCAGCCGAACCTCTCCGCGGCCGAGATCGGAGGGCCGCTGGACGACATTGCCGAACGGATCCGACCGCTGCTCCCCGGGGCGAAGCCGGGACCGGAGCAGATCGCGATCATCAACCGGGTGCTCTTTCAGGACCTGCGTTTCGTGGGCAACCCGCACGAGCTGTATGAGTTCGACAGTCTGCTGCTTCATCGGGTGCTCGAGCGCCGGACCGGAGTGCCGCTCAGCCTGGTGTCGGTCTATCTGCTCATCACCCGGCGTCTCGGTCTCCCGTTCCGCGGGATCGGACTTCCCAGCCACTTCCTTGCCGTGTGGGGAAGTGGGACCGAGGAGGTGTTCATCGATCCCTATCTGGGCGGCAAGCTGCTCACCCGCGGCGACTGCGTGCACTACCTCACCGGCGCCGGTTTCTACTACAAGGACGCCTACATCAACGAGGCCACCTCACGCGAGCTGGTGATCCGGACCCTGCGTCACCTGATGGTGATCTACAGCAAGTACCAGGACCGCCTGCGCGAGACCCGCCTGGTCAAGTTCGTCGACATCCTCCAGACGCGCGAGCGGGCGCGCTAGCCGCGACTCCTCCCGACTGCGCGCCTCCGCCTCGCGCCCGCCTCGTCCTCGCTGCCCGCCTCGTCCTAGTTACCCGCGTCCTCCCAGGTGCGGAGGGGCAGACCCCGCTCCTGAAGCGCCCGCAGGTAGGCTTCGCCCGGGATCACCTCTTCGGCCGCCAGGACGCCGCGCGCTCCGATCTGACCGCGGGCCAGCATGAGGGCCGATTCCGAGGCCGGAAATGCGGTGGTGCGCATCATCGCGGTCAACCCGGTCGCCTCGTCGAAGAGGTCGATCATCTCGTAGGTCCGGCGGCACGGCCGGCCGTCCACCGTTCCCTCCACCGTGACCCGCAGCACCACCAGGTCGCGCACGCTCGGATCGTTCAGCATCGGTTCGAGGAGACGGGCGAGCAGCTCCCTCGGCTCGATCTTGAACCGGCCGAGCGGCAGCAGGTCGGTCTCGAGCAGGCCGAGTTCCTTGAGGAACGCCATCCGCTCCCAGTGACCGGGGTAGCGGACCGTCTTGTAGTCGAGCAGATCGACCTTGCCGGCGAAGGTCCAGGGAAGGGTCGAGGTACCCCCGGAGGTGTACGCTGCCTCGCACCGGCCGACCGGTGAGGCGAACTCGATCGTCTCCAGGCCGGTCAGGGTCGGCTTCCGGGCCAGTTCTCCTCGCTCGAGGATCACTGCCTCGCCGGCATACTCGTTGAGCAGGCCGTGGATCGAGAAGACCAGGGCATACTGCAGGGTGCCCTTCGGGTGCTGCGGCAGCCCGCCAACTCGCATCGCCACCCGTGCCCCGGGCGCCATTCCCCGCAGTCCGTGCGCGGCCAGGATGCCGGCCAGGCCCGGAGCGAGCCCCTGGTCGGGGAGAATGCCGATCCCGGCCTCGCGGGCGTCCGGGTCGAGCGCGCGCTGGGAGAAGACGACGTCGGTGTTTCCGCCCAGGTCGACCATCGGAACGCGGGTGGCAATTGCAGCCCGGGTGACCGCCAGGTTGAGGAAATAGGGGACCGCGCTCATCACCGCGGCGCAGCCGGCCAGGCCCTCCTCGAGTTGCCGCGCGTCTCCAACGTCACGGCGCTGGGTCACGACGCGCGGATCGGGGAAGCGGCCCCGCAGGGCGGCCAGAGCTTCCTCGTTGGTATCGATGACCCGCACTTCGGTCACATCGGCCTGACGCAGCCAGTCGAGCACGCACGCCTGTCCCTGCTGTCCCGCCCCGAGCAATCCCATCCGCATCGAAGATCCCTCCTGGTTCTGGTTTCCGCACAGCATAGGCGGTCGCGGCCGGAGGTCAATCCCGGCCCGATCTTCCGTTGACCGGCGTTCGCCGCGGTCGTAGCGTCCGCCGCATGAAGACCATCATCGAACCGTTCAAGATCAAGTCGGTCGAACCGATCCGCATGACCACCCGCGCCGAGCGCGCGCTCCATCTGGCCGAGGCGGGGCAGAACCTCTTTCTCATCCGGGCCGAAGACGTGCTGATCGATCTCTTGACCGACAGCGGCACCTCCAGCATGTCGGCCGAGCAGTGGGCCGGGATCATGCGGGGCGATGAGTCGTACGCCGGTAGTCGTTCCTTCTTCCGCTTCGAGGAGGAGGTGCGGCGGATCACCGGCTTCAAGCATGTGATCCCGACCCATCAGGGGCGCGCCGCGGAGAAGATCCTCTTCACCATCCTGCACCGCGAGGGGGCGGTCTATCTCGGCAACACCCACTTCGACACCACCCGGGCGAACATCGAGTTCGCCGGAGCGGAGGCGATCGACCTCCCGATCCCCGAGGGGACGGTCCCGTCGACCTACCACCCGTTCAAAGGGAACATCGATCTCGGGCGCCTGGAGCAGGAACTTGCTGCGCGCGGGAGCGCGGTCCGCGCGGTCATCGTGACCGTGACCAACAACAGCGGGGGAGGCCAGCCGGTCTCGCTCGAGAATCTGCACGCGGCGCGGGATCTCGCGCACCGATCCGGAACGCTCTTCATCGTCGACTCCTGCCGATTCGCCGAGAACGCATACTTCGTCAAGCGGCGGGAGCCGGGGCAGTCGGAGCGCCCGGTGCTCGACATCGCGCAGGAGATCTTCGCCGGCGCCGACGGCACGACCATGAGCGCGAAGAAGGACGGCCTGGCCAACATCGGCGGTTTCCTCGCCTTGAACGACGACGAGCTGGCGCGCCAGGCCCGCAACCTGCTGATTCTCACCGAGGGGTTTCCGACCTACGGCGGACTCGCCGGGCGGGATCTCGAAGCGATTGCCCAGGGACTGCGCGAGGTGCTGGATGAATCGTACCTGCTCTACCGTCTTCGCTCGGTGGAGTACCTCGAGGAGAAGCTGCAGCGCAACGGCGTGCCGATGATCATCCCGGCCGGGGGCCACGCGGTCTATCTCGATGCCGGGGCGTTCCTGCCCCACATTCCGCCCGAGCAGTTTCCCGGACAGGTCCTCGCGGCGGAACTCTATCTCGAAGGGGGAGTGCGCGGGGTGGAGATCGGTTCGGTCATGTTCGGCAAGCGGGATCCGAAGACCGGGGCGCATGTTGGTCCGCGGATGGAGCTGGTCCGCCTCGCGATCCCGCGGCGGGTCTACACCCAGAGCCACATCGACTATGTCGCCGAGGTGGTGTTGCAGGTCTTTGCCCGACGGGCCGAACTCTCCGGGTTGCGCATGACCTACGAGGCGCCGTTCCTGCGCCATTTCACGGCACGGTTTGCCGCGGTTTGATCGACCGCAACTGGGGCGCCGTCACCCGGGCACAGAGCTCCGTGCGGGCGGCCGGCTCACCGGAACACCGTGATCGATCAGAAATGCAGAAGCCTGCGGTCTCTCGAACCGCAGGCTTCTGCTTCGTTCGGGTCCTTCTGCTTCGTTCGGGTCCTTCTGCTTCGTCCGGGTCATCGTCGTCGACCAGGCCAGACGCGCTCGAGCGGAGCGCGCGCCATTCGAGGCAGGCTCGGGCTAGTTCTGCTCCGCGCCCTTCCGGCGACGCCGCGCCATGCCCGCCGCGCCGATCAGCCCCATGCCCATCAGGAGCATCGTGCCCGGCTCCGGCACCGGGTCGCAACCGAGCGAGAGGACGTGGTTTTCCACGCTGCCGTCGGTCGCCGCGGTGTCTTCCGAGGGATCGGAGTCGCTGGCGGTGAAGCCGGCGTTCCAGGCCGCATTCTGCCCGTGGCCGCCGGCAGTGCCGCCCTTGGCGTAGAAGTCCTTCCAGGCCGGCTCCCGATAGCTGTCGAAGGCGAGGAAAGTGCTGTTGCCGGTGGTGCCGCTGAACTTGATGCCGTAGACCGAGGCCGGCATCCCCGG
This sequence comes from Candidatus Eiseniibacteriota bacterium, assembly GCA_016712505.1. GTDB lineage: Bacteria > Eisenbacteria > RBG-16-71-46 > CAIMUX01 > CAIMUX01 > JADJQY01. Next base: position 587,687 of record JADJQY010000002.1, read on the forward strand.
ATTGCCGCTTCCCTTGCTGAAGTTGCCCACCGAGAAGCTCGCGAAATCACCCGTCGCGTTCAGCACCTCCGCCTTCACCAGGTCGGCGCAGGTCTCGAGGATGAAGTGGCTGGTCGCCGAGCGCTCGTGGGTGAAGGTGTAGGCGTAGTGCCAGAGCCCGCTCTGGAGCTGCGTGACCGACCAGCTCAGGGTCACCGGCTTGGTCGGCGACCAGGTCCAGTTACCTGTTCCCTTGATGCCGGCCGGCGAGCTGATGTTGTTGAGCGAACCGGTGTAGGCCTCCGCGGTCGAAACCGGGCCGAGGTAGAGGGCCAGGGTGACGGCGGTCAAGGCGATCACCGCGGGGAGCGACCTGGGTGTCGCGCGGAACGTCTTGACCACTAGGTGCTGACTCATTGCTGATAACCTCTTTCGCTCGTGTTTTCGGTCCCGAGGTTTCTTTTCCCTCATCAGGACCGATGCAGTCATGGACTCGCGGGGTAGATCCAACCCGTGGATCCGACCCGATCAGGAGCACACCGCCGGGAAGACTCGGTGGCACACCTGCGCGGTCTCGATCACCAATGCCGTACGACGCCGGCGTCCCTGGGCTCTTATGTCCTGGGCTCCGATGCCGTATTCGACTCCAGCGCACCGCTGGGTCACGATTCGTTTGTCGGTTCGCCGGACGGTTTCCTACCAGTCGAATTCCGACCGGTCGAACTGCTCCTGATGATTCTGTCAAAAGATGGCGACGAAGGTCAACCCCATGAGAAGATGAACTGCTCGTTTTTTGTGCGTTTGTCTGATCGTGGCGGCACGGAATCCGCTTGCTGGGGGTCTGAGGGGCCCCTAGGCTCCGTCCGCCGTGGCCAGTCAGGGCCTCCGGCGCTGGAACTGTGGTGGAACCGCCGGAGGAACGCCTTGGACGCAGCTAAGTTGGACGAAATCTTCGCCCCCACCGGGGTTCTGGCGAAGGTGCTCGCGCCCGACTTCGAGTATCGATCGGAGCAGGGCCAGCTCGCGGGCGCGGTGGATCGGATCCTGCGCCAAGGCGGGCTTCTCCTGGCCGAGGCCCCCACCGGGGTCGGAAAGTCACTGGCCTACTTGATACCGGCCGTCCAGGCTGCTCTGTCCAAGCGCGGTCCGGTCGTGATCTCGACCTACACCCGGTCGCTCCAGGATCAGATCGTGGAGAAGGAGCTTCCGCGCGTCCGACGGCTCTTCGACCGGGAGATTCGCGCCGAGGTGCTGAAGGGGCGGGCCAACTACCTCTGCACGACCCGCTACCGCCACTTCCTGAGTGAGTTCGGCGGCACGCAAGACGGCGAGCGGATCGATCGGCGCCTCACCGGCTGGGTCGAGACGACCGAGACCGGGGAGATCGCCCAGGCTCCTTCACTCGAGCCGCGAGACCAGTGGATCTGGGGGCGGATCACCAGCGAAGGTCGCTTCTGCGGGACCGCCCGTTGCACGCCCGAGACCGGCTGCTACTACAAGGCATCGCGACGTCGTGCGCGCGAAGCGCATCTCCTGATCGTGAACCACGCGCTCCTACTGATCGATCTCTTCGAGCAAGGGTCAGGTCTTCCGGACTGGCAAAGCGCGATCATCGACGAGGCTCATCATCTCCCGCGGGCCGCGGCGGAACCGCTCTCCTACAGCGTCTCGCAGGCTGGATTGGAGGGGCTCCTCAAGGGGCTCGGGGGACGGGGCGAGCCGGGGGTGACCGATTTGCTGCGGAAGTTCTTCCGCACCGATACGAGCTCCGACTGGAAGGAGCTTTACAGCGATCGCCTCCGCGAGCTCGAAACCGAGACCGCGCGCCTGCTCGTCCAGGCGCGCGATTTCTGGGATGAGCTGCGCGCCCGCCCGGAGTTTCCTCGGGGTAACGAGCGCCTTCGCTACGGGCCGGCGACCGAGGTCAGCGATCCGTTTCCCGGCACCGGGGTCGACTTCTGCGGCGCGGCGCGGAGCCACCTGGGACGATTCGACGCGCTCACCAATCAGATCGCGGCCCGGCTCTCTGCCTCCTCCTCGGGGGAGCCACCGCTGCTCCTCGAGGCGCGGCAACGCATCGACGAACTGCTCGAGGGGCTCACGCACCTCGAGGAACTCCTCACCCCCTCGGAGCGATCGCGCGTCTACTGGATCGAGCCCCAGGCGACGCGCGGGCTGGCGCTGCGCACCGCGCCGCTCGAGGTGGGAAAGGAACTGCGTACCCGGCTGTTCCAGTGCAAGAGTGCGTTGATCCTCACTTCGGCCACCCTGGCACTGGAGGGGAAGTTCGACCACCCCGCGCGAAAGCTCGGAGTGCGCGCCGACGAGTACGAAGGGATGGTGCTGCAGAGCCCGTTCGACCTGGAGCGACAGGTCTCGGCTGCAGTGCTGGCCGGACAGCCCGATCCGCGAGACCCTCAGTACCGCAGTGCCCTGGCCAGTGGCCTGGCCGCGCTGGCCCGCACGGTGCGGCGAAAGATGCTCGTCCTCTTCACCTCACACGAGATGCTCCGCGGGGTCGAGGCGGAACTCAGGCAGCCGTTGGCCGATACCGGCATCCGCCTTCTCGCCCAAGGGGTCGACGGCGGACAGGCCGCGATCAAGGCCGGTTTTCTCGAAGATGGCCCGGCGGTGCTCCTCGGGGCCGCGACCTTCTGGGAGGGGATGGATTTTCCGGGGGAGGAACTGGAACTCTTGGTCATGGCGCGGCTCCCCTTCCTCGTGCCGACCGATCCGGTGGTGGCCGCCACCGCCGAGCGGATGCAGGCCGAAGGACAGGATCCGTTCCGCACCTACTTCCTTCCCGAAGCGCTCTTCCGCTTCCGCCAAGGGTTCGGACGGCTGATACGCCGCCGCGGCGATCGCGGCCTCTTCATCGTGGCCGACCCGCGACTCGGGGAACAGGGATATGGCGCGCGCTTCAAGGCGGCGGTGGGCGTGCCGTTCCGCGTGATGCAGAGCTGGGAAGGAGTGGCCGAGGAGGCCGGCAGCTTCTTCGCCGCCGGACGACGGGAGGACTCGTGATGAACGCGAAGCAGAGCCATGCCCCGAACTGGAGTGACGGTGCGCGACCGGTGCGCGCCCCGCGCGGTCCCGCCCTCAGCTGCCTCGGCTGGCCGCAGGAAGCGGCGCTGCGCATGCTGATGAACAACCTCGATCCCGAGGTGGCGGAGCGTCCCGACGATCTCGTGGTCTACGGCGGCACCGGCCGGGCGGCGCGCAGCTGGGCGGCGTTCGACGCGATCGTCGCCTCGCTGCGCACCCTCAAATCGGATGAGACTCTGCTCGTGCAGTCGGGCAAGCCGGTGGGGGTCTTTCGCACCCACCCGGAGTCGCCCCGGGTTCTGATCGCCAATTCCAACCTCGTGCCGCACTGGGGGACCTGGGACTACTTCCGGGAACTCGAGCGGCAAGGGCTGATCATGTACGGACAGATGACGGCCGGCTCCTGGATCTACATCGGCACCCAGGGGATCTTGCAGGGTACGTACGAGACCTTCATGGAGGCGGGGCGGCAGCATCGACAGGGGTCGCTGGTCGGCACGTGGGTCCTCACCGCCGGATTGGGCGGCATGGGGGGAGCGCAGCCGCTGGCCGTGACCATGGCCGACGGTGTGGCGCTCTGCATCGAGGTCGATCCCACCCGCATTGCCCGGCGCCTCGAGACTCGTTACCTCGATCGCAGCACCACGTCGCTCGACGAGGCCCTGGGCTGGGTCAAGGGCGCGGTCGCGGCGCGCCTGCCGCTCTCGGTCGGGCTGCTCGGCAACGCGGCCGATCTGTTGCCCGAGCTGCTGCGCCGGGGCGAGCGTCCGGACTTCGTCACGGATCAAACCTCGGCTCACGACGAGCTGAACGGCTACGTGCCGAATGGCATGAGCTACGAGCAGGCGCTCCGCTTGCGGGGCGAAGATCCCACGCGGTACATCGCCTGCGCGATGGAAGCGATGGCCACGCACTGTCGTGCGATGGTCGAGTTCCAGCGCGGCGGATCGGTGGTCTTCGACTACGGCAACAACCTTCGCGGCCAGGCGCAGAAGGCGGGATTCGACGCCGCCTTCTCCTATCCCGGGTTCACGCCGGCCTACATTCGCGCCCTCTTCTGTCGAGGCAAGGGACCCTTCCGCTGGGTAGCGCTCTCCGGAGATCCGGCCGACATCCACCGCACCGATCGCGCCATCCTGGAGACGTTCCCGGACGACCCGGTGCTGGCGCGCTGGATTCCGATGGCCCAGGAGCGGGTGCAGTTCCAGGGACTCCCGGCTCGCATTTGCTGGCTTGGCTACGGGGAACGCGCCCGCTTCGGCAAGGCGCTGAACGACCTCGTTCGCCGCGGGGAGGTCTCCGCCCCGATCGTCATCGGGCGCGATCATCTCGACTCCGGCTCGGTGGCCTCGCCCTACCGCGAAACCGAGGCGATGAAAGACGGCAGCGACGCAATCGCCGACTGGCCGATCCTGAACGCCTTGGTGAACACCGCGGCCGGCGCTCACTGGGTCTCGGTCCACCACGGTGGTGGGGTAGGAATCGGCTACTCGCAGCACGCCGGCATGGTGGTGGTTGCCGACGGGACCGACGAAGCGGAGCGCCGTCTGGAGCGGGTGCTCACCTCGGATCCGGGAATGGGGGTGATCCGGCACGCCGACGCCGGATACGACGAGGCGCTCGAGTGCGCGCGCGAGATGGGAATCCGCATTCCGATGCGAAAGGACTGAGCCCGCCGGATTCTCCCCCGGGTCGATCGTGTCGGGTAAACCGCTTCCGCGGCTAAAGAGACGCCAGATTCAGGCCGAAGTCGTCTGAGGCAAGGAGAAGAGCGCTCCCCGTTGGGGGATCGTTCCCCTTTGGTCTTTGCCATGGAGTTCCCGCGCCGGTGGGTCGATAACCCCGGCAGGAGTACCGCGGACAGGGGCTTCCCGGAGACGGCCTTGGAGAAAAGCAACCTCGCCAAACGCAAGGCGCAGAAACTTGCCCGGGAAGGGCAGGTTCAGCAGGCCATAGAGGAAATGCGCCAGATCCTCGCCGAGGCAGACGTCGATCCCTACGACCACGTCTACCTGGGCGATCTCCTGATGCGCGTCGGGGAGCGCGAGGCGTCGATCACCTCGTACCTCGAAGCAGTGCGGAGCTATGAGCAGGTCGGCCTCTTCCGCAATGCCATCGCGGTAGGCAAGAAAGTCCTTCGGATTGACGCGGGCCGGGCGAAGATCCACCGCACCCTCGGGGAACTCTACGACCGCGAGGGTCTGAAGGGTGAGGCCGTTCCGCACTACCTCGAGTTTCTCGACTCGTTCAAGGGGAGCGACCTCCCTCCGGACGATTTCTACACCACTCTCGATCGTGCCGCCGCGATCTCCGGCCTCTCCGTCGAGGCGACCCTCCGTCTGGCGGATCACTGGAGCCGGGTCCGCCAGGTCGACCGCGCGTGTGAGCATCTCGACGCCGAGGCGGATCGTCTCGAGGTCGAGGGGCAGGGGGAGATGGCCTCCGAGTTGCGGCGCCGCGCCCAGGACCTGCGCGGGGCGCCCGACGGGTCAATCGCGAGCGAGGCGGTGGACGCGGTGAGCTTCGAGCCACCTCCGACCCCCGCCGCGCGGCCGCCGCTGGCCAGCTTCGAGCACGGGTATGCGGTCGATCGCGACCCGGCCCCACCGCTCAGCATCGTGCCGGACGATGCGCCGATCAGTCTCAGTGGGGAAGCCGCTCACGCGCTCGAAATCGAACTCGAACCGGCCGGTGCTTCCGGTCCGGCCGGGGTCCCCTCGCCCGGCGCGCCGGGCCAACTCGAGACCGGTTTCGATCTCGAACTCGATACCCACCTGTCCGAGGGGCACCCTTCGCGGGTGACCCCGCCGGAGGTCGAGGAACTCGACGGCGCTTGGGGCGGGAAGCCGCTCGAGATCGCGCCGGAAGGGGCAGTCCGGCCCGAATCGGCGGTGTTCGATCTCGATGCGGTCGATCTGTCAGCCGCGGCCGACGAGTTTGTTTTCGAGCCGGTGCCGGAGCGGCTGGCCCCGAGCGTGACCCAGCCCGCGCCGACCGAGCCCGCGCCGTTCGAGCCGTTGTCGATCCCGCCCGTGTCGATCGAGCCAATCTCGATCGAGCCCGAGCCGCCCGCGGGTCCACACGAGATCGTGCTGGGCGACTCGGCCCTGGAGCTCGACGACTCGCCGCGCGCGCGCGCCGAGGCCGCCTTCCGCGCGGCCCGATGGGACGAGGCGCGGGGGCTGTTTCAGCGGCTGCACCGCGATCACCCGAATGATCGCGACCTCCTGTCTCGCCTGATCGAAGTTTCCCGGGAGCAGGGAGATCGGGCGGGAGAGGTGCTCTACCTCGGATTCCTCGGGGACGCCTGGATTCAGGAGGGCGATCTGGAGCGCGCTCACGCCCTCTTCAGTGACGTCCTGCGGCTCGACCCGGGGAACGCCACGGCGCAGCGGCGCGTGACCCGCTTCCGGGAGCTTGGCGTGCTGCACGAGGCCGAACCGCCCGAGGCGCGGCCTCCGGCCGTTAGTTCTGGAGTGTTGGGGTTGGGTGAGTCGCTGGTGTCGGTGCGGTCGAACGAGACACCCGACCCCGAGCGCGACGAGTGGCTCGACCTGGAGGGGCTGCTGGAGGAATTCAAGGCGGGCCTCAAAAACCACATGGACGACTCCGACTTCCAGGGCCACTATGACCTCGCCCTGTCCCATCATCAGATGGGGTTGCTGGAGGAGGCGCTGGAGGAACTGGAGCGGGTCTTCGCCTGCGAGGCGCTACCGACCGCGGTGGCCCAGCCCGCCCGGGAGTTGCGTGGTCTCTGCCTGATGGGGCTCGAGCGCGGCCGGGAGGCGGTCCACGAGTTCCGCGAGGCGGTCGATCAGGCGCCGGAAGGAAACGCACGGCGCACGTCGCTGTATCACCTGGCGAAAGCCCTGGAGTCGGTGGAGGAATGGCAGGAGGCCTGCGAGCGATTCGAGACGCTTCTTCGCGAAGCACCCGGATTCCTCGATGCGGCCGAGCGTCTGGAGCGATGCCGCGATCTGCGGAACGCGTCCTCTCCGGGGGGCGCACCCTCCGAGGCGACGGTGACCCCTCCCACTGCTTCGAGACCGGAAGCGCCGGAAACCGCCGACCCCTCTCCAAGCATCTCCTCGGAGTTTCCTCGACCCTGAGCTCCGCCGCCCCGGTTCGGGGACTCCGATGGGGCACCGTGGCCCTGGGCGGGCTGTGGTTCGCCCTCCTTCTGGGCTTGGCGGGAGAGCTCCGGGCGGAATCACCCGATCGAGCCCCTGCGGGGCAGCTTTCGCCGATCGATGCGGACAGCCTGACCACGGCACCCGACTCGCTCGCCGCCCCGGTCGACTCCCTCGCCCCACCCGCACCGCGCTACCGGGCACTTCTCCCGGCCTTCACGCCCTCACCGACCGGAGCGCTGCACCGGGGGGCCTTCGACCTCGCTCCCGACGGAACGCTGCGAGAGGTGCTGGCCCGCCCGCTCGGCCTGTCGCGGGCGGCAGGTGGGTCCTATCATCTGCCGGATGCGCTCGACTGGGGTGACCTTCCCGGGCGCGAGCCTCTGACCCTGACCGCCGACGGCCTGCCGCTTTCGAAGCCGAACCAGCCGGAAATGCCCCCGGACTTGATCGCCCCGGTCTGGATCCGAGAGGCGTCTCTGGCCCCGGTCGATCCGGTCGACGCGCCGAACCTCGCCCACGGTGGGGACCGCCTGGCGTTCACCCTGGAGCGGCCCGACTCCACCGCGGCGATCTCCGGAACACGGTTGACCTCGGGCGCCAACGCCTCGCATACCGAGGAGTTTTACCTGCTGCGTCCGGCAGGAAGGTCGCTCCTGCGCGTGTTCTATGGGGACCACAAGACGATCGGCCGGCTGCTCTATCTGGATGAACTCGGGGAGAACCTGCGACTCGACTGGGAGCGAGATCTCTCGGTTGGCCGCTGGGGCGTCGGTTGGCATCGGTCGCAGGCCCGGCAAAAGTTGATCGATGAGCGGCGCTGGGTCTTCGAGCGCACCGGTTTCGATGCGGGATTCGATCGGCAGATCGGCGGCTGGGAGATCTCGTCCCGAGGCGCGCTCGATTGGGGCCACCTCGCCTGGGAAGGGGATGAGCACCAGGCGAAGCGCAAGGACGCGGTCGCACAGGCGCTGATCCGTCTCACCGGACCGCCCTTGTTCGCCGGGACCTCCGACTCCACCGGTCAGGCCTCGGGCCTCCTCCCGGTCCTCTCTGTCCAGATCGATCGCGACCACCTCCGGTTCTTCGCCCCCGCAACCCTGTCGCTCGATGAGGAGCAGATTGGCCTGGGTTTCGCTGCTGGTCTTCGGGGAGGGACGAAGACATGGCGGATGCGCATATCGGCCGGCCGGGCGGAGCCGGTCGACGGGAGAGCCGGGCTGACCGGGTTGGCCGAGCTGGAACGCGCGGGATCGCTGCTCCGGAGTCGGATCTCAGTCCGGCAGGGGGTCCGTCCGCGCGTCCTCCCTCGGTACGGAAATCACCTCTCAACTCAGGTGAACCAACCGTTCCTGAGCCCTGTGGTGGATCGAGATACGCCGCTGGAGCGCGTTCGACCGCGGAGGCCGCAGTGGCCCGTGGGGAGGGACCACGTCGGCTCGAGCTGCGTCTCCGTGGGGTGGAGATCGCCCATGCCGTCTCGGCCGAGGGGGGGCTGCTGAGCCGGTTCACCCCGGATGGCTATGCCTTCCTGCCGGAGAGTGCACTCGACCGTACCGTCCGCGTTGCGTCGGTCCACGTGCGTGCCCGGTCGGAGCTCGGCCGCGGGCTCTCCCTCGACGCCCGGGTAGCAGCGCGTCGCTCGGATCCGGGCTGGCGCGACCAGTTCTGGATGACCCCGTTCGAATCCCAGGTCCGGCTCGGTGTCGGTCGGGCGTTTTTTGCCGAGCGGCTGCGCCTTCGGGGCTACGTCGAGGCCGGATGGGTGGGGCAACGGGCGACGCCGAACGGGATTCTCGATCCGCGGGACCGCTACGACGCGGGGATCGAGGGGGAGATCGCGGACTTCCGGGTCGACTTCCAGTTCGTGAATCTGGAGGGGGACCTGACCGAGGCCTCGGGATACGACGGCGGCTGGATGGTCCTGCCGCTCGGGTCGATCCGCATGGGCCTGGTCTGGCGGTTCGTCGACTAGACGCCGCCGCGCTCCGCGCCGCCGCAAGCTCCTGTCTTCGCGCGGGGGGGCGGGTATGATCTTTACCCCCGAAGAGCGCCGGGCGCTCCTCTCTCTCGCGGTGCTCCTGGTGGTCGGACAGGTTCTTGCCGCCTGGGAGGAGTACCGCGCCGCGCGTCCTGACCGGGAGTTGTCGGCCTGGTTCGATCGTCTGGCCTGGGTCGCGGCCGACACCACCACGGTCACGGCCTACCCCCGTCCGATCGGAGAGGTCCTGGCTGAGACGACCGCTGCGGTCGCACCGGCACCGTCCCGCGGCGGGCTTCGCCCGCCCGCCCCGACCCCGACCGCGACTCCGACCCCGACCCCACCCCCGACCCCGGTGGCGCGGGTCGAACCTCTGGACGCCGCTCCACCGGGAATCTTGACCGGAACGCGGCTCCGGATCTCCGAAGCCACCGTCGAGGACCTGGAGACGCTGCCTGGAATCGGACCATCCCTGGCCCAGAAAATTGCCGCTGAACGGGCGCGCGGGCCGTTCCGCGCCCCGGAGGACCTGCTCCGGGTCCCGGGAATCGGCCCCAAAAAGCTGGCCCAGCTGGCGGCGCACATCGATTTCGGGCGGGAGGTGACGCAATTCGCACGGAAAGACTCGTGCGATTCGCGGGATGCGCGGCCTTCCGCGCGGCAGGACACCCTGACAACCGGCGACCGGCCTTGAGTTTCCGAACGAGTCGCGCCCCGGCATGCAGCTTGCGAGGGGAGTGAAGGCGCCCGTAACGGATGCGGGGGCCGAACCGCGACCGCTTCCGGGGGGAAGGCAGCATGAAGGTCGACGTCGGGATGAAACTCCTCCAGGCGAATCTCGTCTCGGAGGAGGATCTGAGACGCGCCCAGAAGATCGAGCAACAGGACGCCCAGCCGCTCTCGACCGCGCTGATCAAGCTCGGCGTGATCAGCGAGGACCGTCTCCTGTCGTTCCTCTCCGAGCTCTACGAAACCCCCGCGGTGAACCTCGAGCAGATCACCATCGATCCGCTGGTGGTGAAGGCGATCCCGGTCGAGCTGGCGACCAAGAATCAGGTGATGCCGATCGCCCGGAGCGGCCGCCTGCTCCGCGTCGCCATGGCCAACCCGGCCAACTTCTTCGTCATCGACGACATCAAGTTCAATAGCGGTCTCGAGGTCGAGGTCTGCGTCTCCACCGAGGGGCAGATCAAGCGCGCCATCGACAAGTACTACGACCAGGCCGACTCGATGGCCAACATGATGAAGTCGATGGAGACCGAGGAGGACGTCGAGGTCGTCGACTCGACCGACGACGAGCAGGTCTCCGGGGCCGCCCTCTCCGAGGAAGCCCCGGTGGTCAAGTTCGTCAACACGCTGATGGCCGAAGCGGTCCGCCGAGGCGCTTCCGACATTCACATCGAGCCGTACGAGAAGAAGCTGCGGGTCCGCTTCCGCATCGACGGGACGCTCTACGAGATGATGTCGCCGCCGAACAAGATGAAGGCGGCAATTCTTTCCCGCCTGAAGATCATGGCCGAACTCGACATCGCCGAACGACGGGTCCCGCAGGACGGGCGCATCCGTATCCGCCTGGCCGGGCGGACGATCGATCTCCGCGTCTCGACCCTGCCGACCATCTTCGGCGAGAAGATCGTGATGCGTATCCTCGACAAGGGGAACCTGGCCCTCGACCTGACCAAGCTCGGTTTCGAACCGGGACCGCTGAGCAACTTCCTCCGCGCGGTCGAGAGTCCCTACGGCATGGTCCTGGTGACCGGCCCGACCGGGTCGGGCAAGACGACCACTCTCTATTCGGCCCTCTCGCGGGTGAATCTCCCGGGGGTCAACATCATGACCGCGGAGGATCCGGTCGAGTACAACCTCGAGGGGATCAACCAGGTCAACGTGAACGACGCGGTCGACCTGACCTTCTCTGCCGCACTGAAGGCGTTCCTGCGCCAGGACCCCAACATCATCATGGTGGGAGAAATCCGCGACAAGGACACGGCCTCGATCGCCATCAAGGCGGCCCTCACCGGGCACCTGGTCTTCTCCACCGTCCACACCAACGACGCCCCCTCGACCATCAACCGCATGATCGACATGGGGATCGAGCCGTTCCTGGTCGCTTCGGCCACCAACCTCATCCTGGCCCAGCGACTGGTGCGCCGGATCTGTCCGAAGTGCAAGGAGCAGGTCACGCTGAGTGACGAGGTGATGCGCGAGTTGCAGCTGTCGGCCGCCCGGGCCGAGGGAGCCACCTTCATGAAGGGCAAGGGGTGCTACGACTGTAACAACACCGGCTATCGGGGGCGCCAGGGGATCTACGAGGTGATGCCGGTCTCGACCAAGGTCCGCGACATGATCCTGGCCCGCCGTCCGACCAGCGAGATCAAGAACGCCGCGATCAAGGAGGGGATGCTGACCCTCCGGATGGATGCCCTGGAGAAGCTGAAGCGCGGGATCACCTCGGTGGAAGAGGTACTCAAGGAGTCCGCCCCGGACGACGAGGCCGCCGTCTAGCCCGAGCCGCTCGTCCGGGACGTACCGGGCGGGCGTGCGGGTGAGATGCCCCAGCGGCACAATCCCCATCCGCGATAAAGGCGCGTCCACAATCGGCCGATCTTCTGATCGGCCGAACTCCCGGTGGGCGAGGAGACGTCTGGCCACAAGAGGTGCCACCCGTGGTGGGATTGCAGAAACTGCTCGAAGAGATCGTGGAGCGGAAGGCCTCCGACCTTCACCTGACCGCCGGAGTGCCGCCGCAGTTCCGGGTGGACGGAGAGATCCGGCCGGGGGACTACGAACCGCTGACCCCGGAGCAGTGCGAGCAGCTGATCTACTCCGTCTTGCGCGACGATCAGCGCAAGCGGTTCGAGCAGAGCAAGGAGCTCGACCTCTCATTCGGGGTGAAGGGGCTCTGCCGCTTCCGTATGAACGTCTTCAGCCAACGTGGAGCCGCCGCCGCCGCCATCCGCATGATCCCCTATACCATCCCGGAGTACGACCGGTTGGGGCTCCCCACGGTGGTGAAGAGCTTCGCCGACATGCCGAACGGGTTGATCCTGGTCACCGGGCCGACCGGCTCGGGTAAGTCGACCACGCTCGCCGCCCTGCTCGACATGATCAACACCCGCCGGGCCGGCCACATCATCACCATCGAGGATCCGATCGAGTACGTGCACGTCCACAAGCGTTGCATCGTGAATCAGCGCGAGGTCAACTCCGACACCCGGAGCTTCCCCGAAGCACTGAAGTACGTGCTCCGGCAGGACCCGGACGTGATTCTGATCGGGGAAATGAGAGACCTGGAGACGATCCAGGCCGCGATCACCATCGCCGAGACGGGCCACCTGGTGTTCGCCACCCTGCACACCAACTCGTCCTTCGAGTCGATCAACCGCATCGTCGACGTGTTTCCCGCCAGCCAGCAGAAGCAGATCCTGGCCCAGCTCGCCTTCGTGCTGAAGGGGGTGGTGACCCAGCAGCTGGTTGCTCGCCGCGGCGGCGTCGGTCGACTCAACGTCTCCGAGGTGCTGGTCTGCACTCCGGCCGTGTCGGCCGTGATCCGCGAGGGAAAGACCCACCAGATCTATTCCCTGATGCAGGCCGGGCAGAAGTTCGGCATGCAGACCATGAACCAGGGGCTCTTCGATGCCTACTCCTCGAAGAAGATCACCCTGGACGAGGCGCTCCAGCGAAGCTCGAACCGGCTCGAACTGGAGCAGATGGTGGCGAAAAGCGACCCCAACTATCGCCTGAGCAGCGTCAACATCAGCTCGCGCTAGCAGATTCGAACCGAAGCGCGCAGGAGTCCAGCCATGCCGGTTTACCAGTGGAAAGGGAAGAGTGCCGCGGGATTGGCCGAGGCGGGCGAGCTGACCTTCGGCTCGCGCGAGGAAGCGATGGCCGCGTTGCGCAAGCGACGGGTGGTCGTCGGTCAGATCAAGGAGAAGCCGAAGGGGATCGGGTTCAAGCTTCCTTCCATGGGCAAGGGCGTCGCCATCCGCGACATGGTGATCTTCGCCCGCCAGTTCGCGACCATGGTGAACGCCGGGCTCCCCCTGGTGCAGTGCCTCGATATCCTCTCCAAGCAGTCGGAGTCCCAGCACTTTCGCCAGGTGATCACCGATGTGACTCGCGACGTCGAGGCGGGATCGACCCTGGCCGAGGCGCTGGGGAAGCGGCCCAAGGTGTTCGACTCGCTCTTCGTCAACATGGTCGACGCGGGCGAGGCGGGCGGTATTCTCGATGACATTCTGGCCCGATTGGCCGGTTACCTGGAAAAGGCCGAGGCGCTGCGCCGCAAGGTCGTGAGCGCGCTGACCTACCCGGCGGTCGTCCTCACCGTGGCCCTGGGCGCCACCACCTTCATGCTCCTCTTCATCATCCCGACCTTCGCCAAGATCTTCGCCGACTTCGGCGGGGAGCTACCGCTCCCCACCCGAGTGGTGCTGATGATGTCCAATCTGCTCAAGGGGTACTGGTGGGCGATGATCGGTGCGGCGGTGGTGGCCGGGTTCCTCTTCAAGCAGTACTACCGGACGCCCCACGGCCGGTTGAAGGTCGACGGCATGGTGCTCAAGATCCCGGCCCTGGGCGAGATCCTGCGCCGGGCGGCGATCGCGCGCTTCACCCGCACGCTCGGCACCATGATCTCCTCCGGCGTGCCGATTCTGACCGCGCTCGACATCACCGCCCGCACCGCGGGAAACAAGGTGATCGAGAACGCGATTCTGGCCACCAAGGGATCGATCGGCGAGGGCGAGACGATCGCTGCGCCGCTCCGCGAGTCGAAGGTCTTCCCCCCGATGGTGGTGCAGATGATCTCCGTCGGGGAAGAGACCGGCGCCCTCGACAAGATGCTCGACAAGATCGCCTCGTTCTACGACGAGGAGGTCAATGTCGCGGTCGATACCCTGACCTCGATCATCGAGCCGGTCATGATCGTGGTCATGGGCGGCCTGGTCGGAGGGATGGTCGTGGCGATGTACATGCCGATGTTCAAGCTGATCAACGTGGTCGGCGGCAGTCACTAGCGCGCCGGCCGCGCTGCTCACCCGGAACCGGGTCAAGATGCACGCCCCGCGCACCGAATCGAACGCGCACGACCTGTCGCGCGCGCGACTGGCGCGTCTCGCCCTGCTCCTGGCGGTGGCGGCGCTGGTCGCCGGGGTCCCGGCCTTACCGGGTCGGACCCGCCTGCTCGTCGCCCTGGGCTTTGCCGGCCTCTCCGGCCTCGCCCTGGTGGCGGGAGAGGCCGAGGCCCGACTCCGTCGCCGGGGCCTCGGTTGGATCGCGCTCCTCTGCGACCTCGCCGCCTACGCACATGTGGTGATCGCCATGTCGGCCGCGGGGCGTCCGTTCCTCCTCCTGCTCGCACTCCCGGTCCTGATCTGGGGCGTGCTTCGTGGCCTGAGCGGAGCGCTCGCCGCCGCCGCGGGCGCCATGATCGTCGCGCTCGGCCTGGGCGGGGACGCCGGCCTCACCGCTCCGCTGGCCCGCGAGACCGTGGCGGCGATCGTCGCGTTCCTCTTTCTCGGGCTCTGTTCCGGGGTGCTCGGTCAACGGATCCAGTCCGCCGAGCGCGCGCACCGCGACACCCGCCGGGCCCTGCTCGAAACCACGCTCGATGCCGAGTCGATCGTCTCTTGCCTTTCGACCGGCCTGCTCTGCCTCGACCCCAAGGGGCAGGTACGCCGCCGGAATGACAACGCCGAGCGACTCCTCCTCGCGGCCGGGGAGATCGAGCTCGGGATCGATCTCGAGCAGTTGGCGGCTCGGCCCGGGTTGGAAGCGCTGGGGGCGCATCTGTCCGCCTGCCTCGGTTCCACCTTCGAGACGACCCGGGAGTTCGAAGCCGAGGAGTGGTGCGGCGGGTTCCCGCTCGAGGTCGCGACCGCCCCACTGCGCGGCCCCGGGGGCGAGACCCGGGGACTGATCGTGGTCCTGGCCGATCTCTCCGAGCGGCGGGCCCGGGAGACGGAGCGCAAGCGGAGCGAGAAACTGGCGCTGATTGGCCAGTTGTCGGCCGGACTGGCCCATGAGATGCGTAACTCCCTCAAGCCGATCACCGGCTCGTTGGAGCTGCTGCGTGATGACTCCTGGAGCGGGTCCGGGGCGAGACCGCCCGATCCGCGCCTGATCGAGATCGTGCTGCGCGAGGCCGACCGACTGGAGGGATTCCTCTCCGAGTTCCTCTCCTTCGCCCGTGACAAATCGCTAACGGTCGAAGCGGTTTCTCTCGAAAGCGTACTCAGGGAAGAAGGCGCGACCCTGGAGTCGCTGCTCTCACTGCCGTTGACCCGAGGCCCCTGCCCCGACGGACAGCCGCTGATCCGGGCGGATCGCGCGGCGCTTGGTCAGGTGCTCAAGAACCTGGCCCTGAACGCGGAGCAGGCGGGAGAGGTGATGACGATCGAGCTGTCGGCCCACGTTGAGGGAGCGGAAGCGTGGATCGAGGTGCGTGACGACGGCGCCGGCATTCCCGAGGGTGTGATGGAACATGTCTTTGAACCCTTCTTCACGACGAAGCCGCGGGGCACCGGCCTCGGCCTGGCCATCGCGCGCGACCTGGTCGACCGTATGGGAGGGGAGCTCACCCTGGCTCCCGCGCCCGGGAACGGGACGGTGGCGATCATTCGCCTGCCGCTGCTCGCGCCAGCTGCCCAAGCGGCCTGAGGCACGCATCGACACTCGAGGTTGATTCATGAGCGAAATCGACATTGCCCGCATCCTGGTGGTCGACGACGAAGAGAGCATGCGTCGCTTTCTCTCGATCCTGCTCGAGAAGGATGGCCACCAGGTTGCAGTCGCCTCCGGGGGCGAGGAGGCACTAGGCCGCATCCAGGCCGAGAGCTTCGACGTGCTGGTCACCGATCTCAAGATGCCGGGCATGAGCGGTCTGGAACTGCTGGCCAAGGTGCGGGAAGCGGAGCCGGCACTGCCGGTGATCGTGCTCACCGCCTTTGCCTCCGATGCCTCGGCGATCGAGGCGATGGACCGAGGGGCGTTCCAGTTCGTGGAGAAGAAGGCCAAGAACGACGAGATCTGCCTGGTGGTGAAGAACGCCCTCTCGATGCGGCGGCTTCAGTCCGAGAACCAGGTGCTCAAACGCCAGCTCAAGAGCCGGCACGAGGATCGGAAGATCATCGGCAACTCGGAGGAGATGCACAAGGTCTTCAAGATGGTCGACCGGGTGGCGGCTACCGATGCCACCATCCTGGTCTACGGCGAGAGCGGGACCGGCAAGGAACTGATCGCGCGCGAGATCCACTACCGCTCTCACCGGGCCGGCGGGCCGTTCGTCTCGATCAACTGCGGGGCGCTGCCCAAGGAACTCCTGGAGTCGAACCTCTTCGGGCACATGCGCGGCTCGTTCACCGGGGCGATCAAGGATCAAGCCGGCCTCTTCACCGTGTCGGAGAACGGAACCTTCTTCCTCGACGAGGTGGGAGAGATGGCCCCGGCCACGCAGGTGAAGCTGCTCCGCGCGCTGCAGGAGCGGGAGATCATCCCGGTCGGTGGGACCAAGCCGATCAAGATCAACGTCCGTTTGATCGCGGCGACGAACGCCGACCTGGAGAAGGAGGTGTCGGAGGGGCGCTTCCGCACCGACCTCTTCTACCGCCTGAACGTCATTCCGATTTCCTTGCCCCCGCTCCGCGCCCGCCGCGACGACATCCCGTTGCTGGTCGACCACTTCCTCTCCCGCTTTGCCCCGGGGGAGGGGAAGCGGATCACGCGTGAGGCGCTCGACGCCCTCTGCCGCTACGACTGGCCCGGGAACGTGCGCGAGCTGGAGAACGTGATCGAGCGCGCGGTGATCATGAACGAGGGGGGGCCGGTCCAGAACTCCGACCTGGGGGAGAAGGTGGTCCAGGGGCCAAATCGGAAGGGGCGCCTGGTCATCGACACTCCGTGTCTCACCCTGGAGGAGCTGGAGCGGGAGTACATCGTCAAGGTGCTCCAGTACACCGCGTGGCAGAAGAAGCGGGCGAGCGAGATCCTGGGGATCAATCCCTCGACCCTCTATCGCAAGCTGATCGCCTACGGCATGGCGGAGCGTGCGGCGGCGGAGGAAGGGTTCAACGGAGGCGAGGAGGAAGAGAGTGCCGAGCGCGCGGCCTGAGCGTGCACTTCGCAGCCGACCGTGCAGCGGCGTGCAGCATTTCAGAGAGCGGTGCAGCACGCAATCTCCCCGGACGGTTCAGGTTCCTCGATTCGACCTCAGGCGATCTACGGAACGTATTCATAGGCAATGAGTTGCGATTCAGCTTCCCAGGGTCGCAGCGCAGGGCACGTCACTTGTGACGTGAAGATCGTGGGGGCCAGGTGGCTCCCAAACAGAGGTCAGGCCCGAAAGGCATCATCCGCGGGCCCTCTTGACCAAGTGGCTACAGAGACCATCCGAGGAGGTACGTTGATGTTGCGCAACAAGCAGGGCTTCACCCTGATCGAGCTCATGATCGTGGTCGTGATCATCGGTATTCTCGCCGCGATCGCGATTCCGAACTACGTCAGCATGCAGGACCGCGCCCGCGAGTCGAGCGTGAAGGGCAATGCGCACGCCGGCCAGCTGTACAGCGAAGACGAGGCCGTGAAGAACAACGGCATCTATCCGGCGGAAATCGCGGATCACATGAACGGTCTGGGCAACATCGCGAACCCGTTCGGCGATGACGCCTTCGCGGACGGCGCGGCGGCCGACGGTGCCGGCATGTGCTACTACGAGGTCGGCGACCCGGCCACCAGCTACGTGATCACGGCCAACGGTAAGGAAGGCACGGCGATCCTCGAGCTGACGAACGACGCGCAGTAGTTCCGAGGCCGGCGCTTCGGGTCGCCGCGATGCGATGAAGTGACCCGGAGGCGGCTCGCCACGAGCCGCCTCCACTCCTTTTTTTGCCGGGGGCTCCTCCGCTCGCCTTTCCCGGCGCAGAGCCCTCCCGCCGTTTCGGACCCGGCCTGGTCGGGGAGCCAGGTGCCCCAGCCACAATCGGGTAGCTCCGGCGGTTTCACGTGAATCACGAACCGTCCCCGCGCGGGTCGGCCCGGGGGAACGCTGGTCGTCGCGGTGCGATGGCACGAGACTTCCAACGAGTGCCGACAGATTTTCCTCAACAGTCGAGGGAAGGCGCTCGAAGACGTAGAGGTACCAAAGGGAGTCTGGTCAGGAGGAACGTTCGACGGGAAGTCGAGCCTACCGAAAGGAGACCGGAAGATGAAGAACTCAGGGACGGCGCCGCGCCACGTCGCGGCCGTCGTGCTCACGTCAGCGGCGCTCAGCCTGGTTGTGGTTCGAGAAGCATTGCCCGCCACCAGCGGCACCTCGGACGTGATCCTGGCAGCCACGGCGACCACCGAGATCCAGATCACCGACGCGAGCGTGACCCTGACCCCGAACCAGGCCAACTACGAGGCCGGGTTCGTCGTGGCGGAAGGAGCGAGCGGGATCGCAGTCCAGGTCCGCTCCAACAGCAGCACCGGGATGATCCTCTCGATCAAATCGGTGGACGGGACCCCCGGGATTGCGCTCGCGGACCTGGCGTTCAAGACCCAGACCGCCGCCGGAACCGGAGGCGCGACCATCTCGAGCTACACCACGATCACCGGAAGCGATCAGAGCCTCTGGACGACGACCGATACGCAGCCCGATTGGCAGGTGGTCGACACCGACATCCGGGTCAGCAACCTGTGGGAGTACCCGGACGATGCCGGCGGCGGCACGACCGACTACACCACGACCCTCACCTACACGGTGACGGTTCAGTAGACATCTCGTGATTCAGCCCCAGAACGTGTTCTAGCCAGCGCTTCCGATCGAACCCGTAGCCGCAGGATGCGGCTGCCGGTCGGGACGTATCGTCAGGATGATGATGGCGCTCACGCGGCAAAGGCTCTTCAGTCGATGTTGCCTCGCCCGCCCGGGAGACCGGGGCGGCGCGCTTTCGCGTGTCCGCCGCTTTGCCCTGCCGCCGACCGCGCGGATCGCCTGCCTCGCCGCCGCGCTCGCCCTGCCCACCGTGGTTTCGCCGGCCGCCGCCGGACTCCGCATGAGTCTCTCGCCCATGAAGGTGCATCTCTCCGCACCCGCGGGCGGCTCGACGGCCTGTGCGGTCAACGTCTTCAACAACGGGGACGCGCCGGTCCGGGTGGTGACGCAGGTGCACAGCTGGATCGCGACCCGGACCGGGGGGATGGACCTCGATCCCAGAGATCCGATCGCCCGCTCCGCCTCCACGTTCGTCCGGCCCGAGTTGAGCGAGTTCACGGTGGCGGCCCACTCTTCCCGCACCGTACGCATCCAGGCGACGCTACCCGATTCCGCCGACGGCTCCTACTGGACGATGGTCTACTTCGAGTGCGAAGGGGCGGATCGCTCCCGTGGGATCGGGGTAGCGACCAAGCTCAGTCTTGGGACCAACGTCTACCTGACCGCCCGGGGGAGTGAGCGACGCGACGACGCCATCGCCGCCATGGACGCGGTTCCGGCCGATTCCGCCGGCGCCCTGGCCCTCTCCTTCGCCCTCGAGAATCGCGGGAACGTCTACCACTATCCCACGGGATGGCTGCAAGTTCGGCCAGCCGGCCAGGCGGGAGGATTCGAGGAGAAGCTCCCCTTGCGGGTGCTCCTGCCCGGGACCGAGACGGTCTACCAGACGCTCTGGAATCCGCCGGCGAGTGGCACCTACCAGTTCGTGGTCACCCTCGATCTGGGACTCGACTCGCTGGTCCAGGGGGTCAAGGAGTTCACCGTGGGGCCGGAGGCGCTCGAAATCGTCCCCCTCCGATCGATGCGTCCCCCGCGCTGCCTGGTGGAGTCGATCCGAGGCGGCCATGAGCCGACACGCCTTCGCCTGCGCGTTTCTCCTTCTCGGCGCCCAATGCGGCGGTGAGCCTCCCGCCACGACCTCCCTACTCCAACCGACGGAACCGGCGGTGCTGCCCTGGGAAGGGCTTCGCCCTGCGGATGGGATTCTCGCGCAACCGGTTCCGGCTGCGGCTTCGAGTGTCTTCACCGACCTCCCCTCGCTCCTCTCGATCTCCGGCAGAGACGTTGGCCCGGAGGGTGCGGATCGGCCAGGCCCCACGAGCCAGGCGATCCGCCCGCTCCTTCCGGCTGTCGGACTGGCGGTGAAATCGACCGAGTTCGCGGTGGGTGCCATCCCCCGGGCGGCGTTCGCGGCCGCCAGCGACGACGCGCTCCCTGCACCCTGGGAGCGAAGTCGGGAAGCGACGCGACGGGCACAGGAAGCGGACTTCTACGGAGACGGGGGGCACCCTTGGTCGGACCTGTCGATTCGCTCCGCCGCCCAGCGCACCAGCTACCGCGGGGATCAGGTCGCCTTCGATGCCACCCACAGCCTCGAGTTGAGCCGCGTGCTGCCCCGCGCGCGCCTGGCGCTCAAGGCCCGACTCACCGACCAGGCAGGTCGCCGCTTCCTCGAGGAAGGGTCTCTTCGGCTCGAGACCTTCGGCGGGTGGAGGGGCGATCTGGGTGGCATCGCCTTCAGTGACGGCGGGCCCCTCCTCTCCGCGGCCCGCGGCCGCGGGGTTTCGCTCGAGCGGGACCTCGATCCGGTAGGCCGCCATGGTGTGATCCACACCCGCCTGGCCTGGGGACGGAGCGCGGTGCGTCACGAGAACATCCGGGCCGGCCGATACCCGCGTTCGATCGTCGCCGGAACGGTGCATCTGCACGCCCCGGAAGGGATAGAGGTAGGGCTCGATGCTCTCCGTCTGAGCGATCCGACCCGCGAATCGACGCAAACGATGGCCGTCCGGCAGGCGTGGTCCACCGGAGTCGAGGCGGTGCGAGCGGGGAAGTCGACCAGTCTGGAGCTGGAGGCCGCGACCTCCGGGCTGAGCGAGCAGGGCCGGGGCGAGCAGCGGTCAAGCCGGGTCATGGTGAGCACGCGCGCCGAGAAGGGACCGGTGAGTGTCGGGGGAAGCGCCGCATCGGCGCAGGGGCACGCCTTCCGGGTTGGCCCGCTCGGCGCGATCGAGCCGGTACCGGCGCAGGTGCTCGCCGCGGATGTGACCGTTCGTCCCGGTCGGGGGAGCTTTGTCGGGGCCTGGGCGGGACAGTGGAAGCATGCCAGGCCGTGGGGGGAGGGGACCCCGGTGCTCGATGCGAACCTGGCCAACCGGGCCAGCGAAGGGAACCAGATCGGCGGCCGGATCGGCACCAGCTGGACCCGGACGCGCAGCGGCGTCTCCCTCTCGATGGAGTATCGGCGCAGGGCTCTGGCCGACCAGAACCAGCGGATCCGGACCACCGGTGCCTCGATCTCCCAGGGACTGGGGAAAACGGCGCAGCTCAGTCTGCAGGCCAACCGCTTCGTCCAGGAGGGGGCCCAGGCGCGCGACTACGCGAGCGGCAACCTCAGCGTCCGTATCTGGGACCGCGCCACCCTTGCCCTGGAGCAGCAGACCGTGTGGCAGGAGCCGTACGGCGCACAGGTCCTCTCCTTCGTCGAGATCGCCGCCTCGCCATTCGGATCGAAGCTGCTTCCGATGTCGCTTCGGGTGTCACAGTCGCACGAACAGAACGCAGGGAGCTTCCGTCCGCGGCAGAGCCAGGCGTCCATCTCCGGCGGGGTTCGCCTCTCGCGCGAGGCGACGCTCTCTCTCCGCCTGCAGTCGACGATGGGACGGTCCCAGCGCAGTGAAGCGATCGAGGTGGGCCTGCGGCACGCGTTTGATTCCGGCACGCCGACCGGCTCGGTCCCGTCGGGTGCGGCGCGTGAGGCCGATCGGCAGTTGCTCGGCGGCGTGGTGTTCGAGGATCGCAATGGCGACGGCGTTCGGTCCCCCGGGGAGGAAGGAATTGCCGGGGTCGAGGTGGTGATCGACAACGATGTGCGCACACCGGTCCGCACCGACCTCGATGGGCGCTATCGCACCCTGCTCACGCCGGGGCGGCATCTCCTGCGCCTCCTGCCCGAGTCGATTCCGACCTGCTACTCGCTCGATGGCACCGGGGCGGTCGAGATCGAGGTTACCGCCGATCGGTTCGCCGAGCACGACTTTGCCCTGGAGCGCCGGACCGGTTCAATCCGGGGGCGTCTCGTCTTCGGTGGGACTGGCCCAGTCGACCCTCTCACCGCGGCCGAGTCGCAGCGCGTCGAAGGGTTGCGCGTGCTGCTGGATGACCGGGAGTACACGGTGACCGATGCGGAGGGGGAGTTCGTGTTCCATGCCCTGCCCGCCGGCCCCCACGAGGTCTCGATCGATCCGGCCAGCCTCCCGCCCGGGGTGCGCATCGAAGGAGAGCCGCGTTGCGTCGTGATGGTCGGGATGGAAGGGCGCTCCGAGGTCGACTGCACCTTCGTCCTGATCCGTCCGGTGGTGCGACGCCGATTCTGATCTCTTGACGCCCACCGATTCCCGCACGATCCGGGTGGTTTGCCGCATCCCTCGCAATCCGCATCAAGCTGTGGGTGAATTCCGCCGATGCCAGAGACGGTATGAATAGCATCATCCAGTTTGAGCAGATCCGGCACGTCTATCAGCCGGGACTGTTTCGTCGACCGGTCACGGCGCTCGACCGCCTGGACCTCACGGTCGAGCGGGGAGAGGTGTACGGCTTCCTGGGAGCCAACGGCGCCGGGAAGACCACCACCTTCAAATTGCTGCTCGGACTGCTGCGGCCCACTTCCGGGCGCGGCTCGTTGTTCGGCCTGCCGCTCGGTGCGCGGGAAGCACGGCGTCGTCTCGGCTTCGTGCCCGAACTTCCGTCCTACTATCCTCACCTCACACCGCTCGAGCTCCTCCGTCTGGCGCGATCGCTCTCCGGGATTGCCTCCGATGAGCGGGCCGATACGGCAGTTCTTGCCGGCCTCGGCCTCGAGGCGCAGCTCCGTCGACCGCTCCGGCGGCTCTCCAAAGGGCAAGTGCAGCGCCTCGGCCTGGCGCAGGCGCTGGTCCACGAGCCGGAGCTCCTGATCCTCGACGAGCCGATGTCGGGCCTCGACCCGATCGGTCGCGCCCTGGTGAAGGATCGGATCCGGAAAGAGAAGGAGAAGGGGACCACTATCCTTCTGGCGAGCCATGTGCTGGCCGACGTGGAGGTGGTGGCTGATCGGGTCGGATTCCTGTCCAAGGGGAGGATCGCGGTCGAGGGGAAACCGGCCGAACTCCTGGCCCGGTCGGTTCTCGAGGTGGTGATCGAAGGGGAAGGCCACCTGCCGCTCGATTTCGCCCAGCAGCTGCCCGCCGCGCTGTCGGTCCGCACCCGCTGGGAGCGGCGCGAGGCCTGTTTCGTCGTTCGATTGGAACGGCCGGGAAGCGCGGAGGTCGATCTCTGTCTCCGGCGCCTGATCGCCGTCGGGGTACGGGTCCGCTCGGTCGAGACCCGGCGGGAAGACCTGGAGACGTTGTTCCTCGATCGCCTGGGCAGCGACCGGGCCGACGACGGGGGGGACGCCCCGCGTCACGTCGAGGAGAAGAGGAGCGCATGAAGACGATCGCGGCGTTGGCCCACCATACCTTTCTGGAAGCGGTACGGGACAAGGTGCTCTATCTGTTGCTCTTCTTCGGCCTCTTCGCCTTCGGCGCCTCCCGGGTTCTCGCCCCGCTCGCCCTGGGAGAGGGGAGGAGGATCACGATCGATGTCGGGCTGGCCGGGCTCTCGCTCTTCGGTTGCCTGATGACCATCTTCGTCGGCCACCAGTTGATCTTCCGCGAAGTCGAGCGGAAGACGCTCTATTTCGTCTTCGCCCGCCCGATCCGTCGCTCGTCCTTCGTGCTCGGCAAGTACCTCGGCCTGGTCCTGACGTTGGCCTGCGCGACCGCTTCGATGGGACTCCTGCTCGTGCTGGTGCTTGCCGCGTCCCGTTACGAGTTTGGTCTCGCGCTCTTCCAGGCGTTCGGGCTGGTGTTCCTGGAACTGTCGATCGTGGCCGCGCTGGCGGTCCTCCTGGCCAGCTTCACCACCCCGATCCTGGCCGGCCTCCTCACCCTTGCCGCCTATCAGGTGGGACACGGGAGCGGCGACCTCTTTGCGCTGCTCGAGAGCAGCGACGGCTCTGGCGGGGCCCCGTGGTTGCAGGCCATCACCTGGGTGGTACCGCGGCTCGACCTCTACCATGACACCTGGCCGGTTCTGACCGGCGCGGGCTTCGGACCTGTCCACCTAACCCTGGCCTCGGCCTACGCGGTGATCTATGCAAGCGCCTGCCTCGTCCTCGCCGGCATCATCCTCGAACGCCGTCAGCTTGCGCTCTGAGCGCGGGCGACGGGCCGGTCTCTGGATCGGGCTCCTGACCGCGGCCGGGCTGACCGCCTCGGCTCAGGTGGTCGGTGCGCGGTTCGAAGCGGCGCGGGGCGCGGTGCAGCCCCCACCGGAGCTGGCGCTCTTTCCCAACGGGCCGTGGGTCAAGCCGGCGACGCTCGGGCGTGCGCGGCTGGTCGCCGACCTGGTCTGGCTGAAGGCGATCCAGTATTACGGCCAGCACCGGAAGACCGATCGCAAGTACCCCTACATCGAATCGCTCTTCGGCACCCTCACCGGCCTCGATCCCCGCTTCGAGAATGCCTATGTCCTCGGCTCGTTGATCCTCTCCGAGGATCTGGGGCGCTTCGATGCGGCGCGCGCCCTGCTCGAGCAGGGGATCGCGGCCAATCCGGAGAGCTGGAGGCTCGCCTTCGAACTCGGATTCCTTTGCTACATGCGGGGGCCGGACCAACGCGAGGCCGCGGAGTTGCTCCGGCTGGCTGCCGGGAAGCCTGGGGCCCCCGACTCGATCTCCCGCCTCGCCGCCTATGCCGCCCAGAAGTCGGGTGATCGGGGATTGGCCGTTGCCCTCTGGCGCGAGGTCTATCGACAGAATCCAAGCGAGGAGATCCGCCGTCTGGCCGAGCAGTACCTGGCCAACCTCGGCGCGACGGGCGAGGATCCCCATTCGACCACGCCGGTCGGGACGGGCGAGACGCCGGAAAGGGAAGTGCCTTGAATAGCTGGCTTCCGAACGTTGGGTCGCTCTATCTGCTGGTCGGGGCGCTCGGCCTCTGCCTGGGCAGCTTCCTCAACGTCGTCATTCACCGGCTTCCGCGGAACGAGTCTCTCCTCTGGCCGCCGTCCCGCTGCGGTGGCTGCGGCAAGGCGATTCGACCCTGGCACAACGTGCCGCTGCTCGGTTGGCTCGTTCTCCGGGGGCGTTGCGCTGACTGCAATGCGTCGATTTCCGTCCGCTATCCCTTGGTCGAGCTGCTGGGGGGCGTTCTCACGCTGCTGGCCTTCGCCTTCGCGCCGACGCCGTGGCACAGCCTGGCCGCACTCTGGCTCGGGCTCTCGCTTCTCGCGGTGTTCTGGATTGATCTCGATCACCGGATCATCCCGGATGAGATCAGCCTCGGAGGCACGGCGTTCGGACTGGTCCTCTCCGTCTGCACGATCGGCATCTGGCCTGCGGTGCTCGGAGCACTGCTGGGTGGCGGGGGGCTGTTCGCCATCGCGATCGGATACGAGAAGAGCCGCGGTCGGACCGGCATGGGGATGGGGGACGTGAAGCTCGCCCTGATGCTCGGGGCGTTCCTCGGCTGGCAGGGGGTACTGCTCACCGTGATGCTCGCCTCGGTGTTCGGTTCGCTGCTCGGAATCACTCTCCTGCTGACCCGCCGGGGAGATGGCGCGACCGCGCTGCCCTTCGGGTGTTTCCTTGCCCCTGCCGCCTGGGCCGCGCTCTACCTGGGCCCGCGCATCTGGGACTGGTACCTGGGCCTTTTCCCCCTGGCGGCCCACCCCTGAGCGGCCGGCATCCGGCGTGACGGTGCGGCCGAGAATTCGCCCGAAATGGAGGATTCTCGCCACGCCAGGGTTAATTCCCGCCGCTGGTCGCCCGATATTGCGAGGGGAGAGAAGCCCAAGGCCGATTCGCGCCCAGGGGGGCCGGGCGCGCCAATGGCCCACAGCGCTTTCTAGACCGGGAGGTTTTTCGTGCTGGGAAGAGCCAAGACCACCGTTGGATTGGACATCGGATCGCACGCCATCAAGGTGGTGGAGGTTGAGCACCGGAAGGATGGACCCAGGTTGGTCAACTTCGGCATGGCGGAACTGGTGCCGGAAGCGATCGTCGAGGGTGAGATCATGGATCGGCAGCTCGTGGTCGAGACGATCCAGAACCTGCTCGAGAGCCGCGATATCCGGCGCAAGCAGGTGGCGACCGGCGTCTCCGGCCGAGGCGTGATCGTCAAGCGGATCACCATGGAGAAGCTGCCGCCGCAGGAAGCTCGCGAAGCGGTGCAGTGGGAGGCCGAGCAGCACGTTCCGTACGACATCAACGATGTCTCGCTCGACTTCGAGATCCTGCCCACCGAGGCCGGGCCGAATCAGATGCAGGTGCTCCTGGTCGCGGCCAAGCGCGACCTGATCAGCGCCCACGCCGATCTGATCCGCGAGGCCGGCCTCACTCCGACCGTGATCGACGTCAACTCGTTTGCCCTGCAGAACGCGGCCGAGGCGAACTATGACTTCGCCCGCACCGAGCTGATCGCCCTGGTCAA
The DNA here is from genome assembly GCA_016712505.1 of Candidatus Eiseniibacteriota bacterium. Classification (GTDB taxonomy): domain Bacteria; phylum Eisenbacteria; class RBG-16-71-46; order CAIMUX01; family CAIMUX01; genus JADJQY01. The sequence continues at coordinate 614,312 of JADJQY010000002.1, forward strand.
CGTGGGCGCGGAGTTGACCAACATCAACCTGGTGCAGCACGGCGTGCCGCTCTACACCCAGGATCTTTCGCTCGGAGGAAACAGCTTCATCGAAGCGCTGCAGAAGAAGCACCAGGTGAGCCGGGAGGAGGCGCTGGCCGCGCTTCGGGCCAAGGATCAGAACTCCGGCCTCGACGTCAGCCTGGTGGTTCGCAGCTTCTGCGCCGACCTGGGGGTCGCTCTGGAGCGAAGCCTGGTCTGGCTGAAGTCGAACGGCGACACCGATCGCATCGACCGGGTGCTCCTCTCCGGCGGCGCCGCCATGATCAAAGGGCTGGCGCCGATGTTGGAGGAACGGGTCAAGGTGCCGGTGGAAGTCACCGATCCATTGAAGCGCGTGCGCTACGCAACGGAGAGCATGGGCGGGCAGGACCCCAAGGATGTTGCCCCTCAGCTCATGGTGGGATTGGGCCTCGCTCTGAGAAAGGCGCGCGAGAAGTGATTCAGGTCAACCTACTTCCCAAGGAAGAGCGCGTACCGGAGCCGAGTCTTGCGGTACAGGCCCCACGCGCTCGCGTCTGGGTAACCGCCCTGGTGGCGGGGGCGCTCGTCCTCCCGCTGGGTGGTCTCTACGTCATGCAGAGGACCAAGATCAGCTCGATCAAGGCCGACATCCAGGCGGCCGAGGTCGAGACCCGCAAGCTGCAACCGCAGATCGACCGGATCAACCAGCTCATGGCCGAGCGCGAGCAACTCAACATGCGCCTGGCCGTGGTGCAGGAACTGACCCGGCAGCGGTTCCTGGCCGTCGAGATGCTCGACGATCTCGCGACCCAGGTGCCGGACTACCTCTGGCTGACCAAGGTCGCGGAGGCAGGGGCAGGTCAGATCACGGTCGAGGGGATGACCTTCACCAATCTCATGGTGGCCGAGCTGATGAGTCGCATGGAAGACAGCCGGCTGTTCGAGAACGTGAACCTGACCGTGGCCGAGAAGGCGAAGAAGCAGGGCAACTCCGATGTCGAGCGTCCGGTCTACACCTTCACGTTGACCGCGCGCGTCAAGCCGTAGGAACCGGGCTCTCGAGAGGCGCAACATCATGGCGATCGACTTCCGCGAACCGAAAATCCAGAAGATCTTCCTCGGCGCGGTGGCGGGGGCGGCGGTTCTCTACGCCTACTTCTTCACCGAGTTCGTGCCGTTCACCTACAAGGCGAACGCCACCGAACTGAAGACCCTGGAGGAGAAGTACCGCGATCTGTCGAAGGACCTGACCAAGGCCCGGCAGGCCGCGCATCAGTTGCCCTATCTGGAGCAGGAGTTTGGACTGCTGCACCGCAAGTGGGAGCAGGGACAGTCGATGCTCCCCGAGAAGGTCGAGATGACCGTGCTGCTCCGAACCCTGACCCTGATCGGAACCCAGGCCGGCATCGAGTTCGTGAAGTTCAAGCCGATGCCGGCGGCCTACTCGACCAACTACACCGAGAACCCGATCGAGATCGAAGTGGTCGGCGGCTATCACCAGGTAGGGTCCTTCCTGAGCGAGATCGCGAATCTGGATCGAATCATCAACGTGCGGGATCTCGAAGTCGGGGTGAACAAGGACAAGGACCACGAGCTGGACAAGCCCTCCCATGCCGCCTTCGTCGCGGTTGCCTACACCGTCGGGCAGGCGCCGCCTCCCCCTTCCCCCGAGACCGGCAAGGTCGGCAAGGGGAAGGCCAAGGGTGCGAAGAAGGACGAGACGAAGGGCGCGGAAGGAAAGAAGTCGGAGTCGAAGGGGAAGGGCAAGGCCAAGGCAAAGGCGGAGGCGAGTGATGAGTAACAGCCGGTCCGCGAACGAGCGTCTGCGTCGCGTCGGTGCGTGGGGCCTGGTGGCCATGTCCGGACTGGCCTTCGTCCTGGTGGCAGGGCAGGTCGACACGGCGGCCGCGTTCAAGCTCCCGAAGTTCGGCAAGAAGAAGTCGGCGGTTGCGGCGGTCGCCGCCGGGGCGATCGCCAAGGCGACCCGGGCCAAGGCCAAGGTCGAGGCGCGCGGAGACTCGGCCGCGGCCCTGGCGGGAATCGGCGCTCAGCCTCGCCCCGGGGCGTCGCCGAGCAATCCGACACCTGGCGGATCCGCCGGGGGCGCGGCGCCGGACAGCGCCGCTCAGGCCGGGATGCTGGACGAGATCCTGCTCAGTCCGGAGCCCTACTACTACGAGACGGTCGGCCGGCGCGATCCGTTCGTAAGCCTGGTCAGCGACGCGTACATCGAGAGTTCCGAAGAGGAGGACCGCACCGGGCCGGACGACCTCACGGTGGTCGGCGTGCTCTGGAGCGACACCGATCGATACGCGCTGGTCGAGACGCCCGAAGGGAAGAGCATGATCTTGCGCGAGGGGGACCGTTACGCCAACGCCTCGGTCACCCGCGTGTCACCCGAAGGGGTCACTTTGTACGTGAGCGAGTTCGGGGTGGGCCGTCAGGTCCGTCTCCAGGTCATCGACGCGAAGAAGCAGAGGATCAATCATGTATCCAGGGAACGTTAAGTCTCTCCGCGGCAGCATCTCCTCCGCTCTCTCCCTCCTCGCCCTCGGGCTCGGGACTTCCGCCTGGGCGTGGCCGGTGGAGCGCGCGGTGCTGATGGAGGAGGGGAGCGATCTTCTCTTTTCCGTCAAGGCCCCGCAGGCCGGAGAGAGCCTGCCCTATGATGTCTTCTCGCTCGACAACCCGCACCGGGTGGTGGTCGATCTGTTCGGCGCCGATTCTCCGGAGGCGGTGACGGGCGAGACCGCGGCGAAGTGTCTGGTCGGGTTCCGGACTTCGCTCTGGAAGGACGATCCGGCCGGACGGGTGGTGCGCTACGTCTTCGAGACGAACGGTGCCATGACCTACCGGTCCGAGCTGAAGAACGGCGAACTCGAGGTTCGCCTGATTCCGACCTCGGCGGGGAAATCGAGCGAGGCCACGCCGGGTGCGAATCCGATGCTGACTCCGCCCGCGGAGGAGCCGCTCGCGCCCGCACCGTCGGCCAGTCCGGCCTTCTCACCCGATCCGCTGCCGCTGGATGAAGCGCCGCTCCTGAGCGACGTCGATCCGCGCGGCGCCAGCCCCGCGGCCCCGACGGCCTCCTCGGATCCCGAGTGTGAGCCGGCAGTTCTCGCCGCGCAGGCCAGCGGGTCGAAGCCGATGGCGGAGTCGGCCGTCCCGGGGAACCCCGACCCGGCCAACGAGCCGCTGCTGGCCGATGCGGGGCCGGCCCTGAGCAGTGCGGTCGACAGCGCGCGGCCGGGTGCTGCCCGGCAGAACGCCGCGGCGAGCTTGGCCGCCTCGAACCTGGCAGCGTCGAACCTGGCAGCGTCGAACTTGGCCGCCTCGAATCATGCTGGTTCGGCCTCTGCCCCGTCGCCCACCGGAGCGAACGCGGCCTTCGGCGGTTCGTCCGCGGGCTCGACCCTTTCGCGCGCTTCGCTGACCCAGGCGTCCAACACCAAGCCGATGAACCTCGACGTCCAGGAGGCCGATCTCCGGACGGTCTTTCGTTCGATCGCCGAGTTCGGTAAGGTGAACATCGTCGCCGACCGCGACGTCCAGGGCCCCGTGTCGGTGCGGCTGGTGAACACCCCCTGGCGAGAGGCGCTCGACATCGTTTGCCGCTCCGCCCTCCTGGTTGCGCTGGATGAGTCCGAGGACGTGATCCGGATTTCCACCCTTCGCGCCTTCCGCGAGGAGATGCTCGAGCGGGAGTCGGCCGCGCGCAAGCGAGACGATCTGGTGCCGGTCACCACCCGGGTCTACACCGTCGACTATGCCTCGGCCAAGGAGCTTCGCTCGGCGATCAATCCGGCGCTTTCGCCGCGCGGCAGCGCGGAAGTGGATGAGCGGACCAACTCGCTCATCGTGCGCGACATCGACACTCGCCATGCCGACGTGGCCAACCTGATCGACGATCTCGACCAGGAGACCCGTCAGGTGGAGATCCTGGCTCAGCTGGTCGACATCGACGCCACTGCCACCACCCAGCTGGGCGTCGACTGGTCGTTGGCCAATCTGCACTCGACCGCGGAACGGATTTCCGGTGGGGCGAACGTCACCGAGCCGGTGGTCACTCCGAGCGGGTCGCTGCGGTTCGGGGTGGTTCGCGAGTGGGGCGACATCCAGGGAACCCTGGACGCTCTGGAGCGCACCAACCGGGCGAACATCATCTCCAATCCGAAGATCACCACGACCAACAACCGCAAGGCGAAGATCCTGGTCGGCAAGGAGATTCCGCTCATCACGCTCGACGAGCGTGGGAATCCGGTGACCGAATTGAAGAAGGTCGGAATCTCGCTCGAGGTGATCCCGTACATCAACGGTGACAATCGGATCACCATGGACCTGCACCCGGAGGTCTCGGACCTCTCCAGCCAGGCGACGGTGACCGGAGGCTTGATCTTCACCACCTCGAATGCCGACACCCGCGTGATGGTGGACAATGGCGAGACCGCGGTGATCGGCGGATTGATCCGCACCAACGAGACGAAGTTCGAGCAGGGGATCCCGGTCCTGAAGTCGATCCCGCTGCTCGGGACGCTGTTCAAGTCCTCCGACACCCGGAGGGAGAAGCGCGAGCTGGTGATCCTGGTCACCCCGACTATCGTCGAGCCGGTGGCCAAGCGCTGATTGGAATTCGCGGGTTCGAGCCGGCCCGCCGGAGACGGCCCGGACGTCGCAAGACGCCCGGGCCGTTTTCACATCTCCGGGGAACGATCCCCGGGCGGGTCCTAGTCCCCAGCCCCCACCGCCGCCGGCCGCTTCGCTCCGGAACCGCTGCGCGGCCCGCTGAACCACGAGGCGAGTCCGGAGATGAGCAGGATCGAGGCGATGACCGAGAGTGAGAGCCCCACCGGCACCTTGTACACGTCCGCCAGGAGCATCTTTCCGCCGACGAAGACCAGGATCGCGGCCAGACCGTACTTCAGATACTTCAGTCGGTCGACCAGCCCGGCGAGCAGGAAGTAGAGCGCGCGGAGGCCGAGGATGGCGAAGATGTTCGAGGTATAGACGATGAAAGGATCGCGCGTGACCGCGAAGATGGCCGGAATGGAATCGACCGCAAAGACCAGGTCGGTCGCTTCGATCGCGGCCAGCACCAGGAGCAGCGGTGTGGCGTAACGCTTCCCGTCCTTGACCACGGTAAACTTCGAGCCGTGGTACTCCTCCACCGCCGGGACGAACCGCCGGAAGAGCCGGAAGATCGGATTCTTCTCCGGGGCGACATGATCCCCGCGGGTGAGCCAGAGCTTGATGCCGGTCAGCAGCAGGAGACCACCGAAGATGTAGATTACCCAGTGGAACCTTTCGAGCAGGCTCGCGCCGACCAGGATGAAGATGGCACGCATGACCAAGGCGCCGACGATGCCCCAGAAGAGCACCCGATGCTGATAGGCCGACGGCACGGAGAAGCTGGCGAAGAGCACGACGAAGACGAAGATGTTGTCCACCGACAGGGCCTTCTCGATCAGGTACCCGGTGGCGAACTCGAGCGCCTTGTCCCGCCCGAACCAGTTCCAGACCGCCAGGTTGAAAACTCCGGCCAGTCCGATCCAGAACAGGCTCCAGCCCGCGGCCTCCTTGAGCTTGACCTCGTGGGCCTTGCGATGAAACACCCCGAGATCCAGGGCGAGCAGGGCGAGGATCAACGAGGTGAAGGCGATCCAGAGTGTTGGTGTGCCGATCGTTTCCATGTTCGCCTTACTCCTCCAAGCCGTGGATGCGCGCACGGCGACCGCGCTCCAGGCGCTCGATCGCGCGGGCCAGATTCCGTCCGAGCCGGTCGACGGCACGGTCGACCGCCGCGTAGAGGTCGTCCCCATGCTCCCGGATGACCAGGGTGGGCAGCGCCGTCGCCTCGGCCAGGCAGAGGCACTGCTTGTCCGCCCCGCCTCGCGGGCCATTGAGGTCAGACAGATGGACGGTCACCTGCTGAAGCCGGGAATTGAACCGGGCCAGGGCGAAGCGCAGCCGACGGTCGACGTGGTTGCGCAGGGCCGGGGTCAGTTCGAAGTCGAGAGCTCGAATCCGGAGTTTCATTGTTCCTCCCCTTGGTTGAAGCCGTTGGCCATCGGGGAGAGATTCGGGTCTCGGTTCGGATTCGAAAATTTGGAATTCTCGCTATAAGTATTAGATTTTGTCGAAGTATGATCGACGCATGGAAGAGCTCAATTTTCATCATCTGAACCACTTCTGGGCCGTGGCCCGGACCGGCAGCCTGACCCGCGCGGCCCGCGACCTCGGGCTCACCCCGCCCACCCTGAGCGCACAGATCCGGGCTCTGGAGCGCGCGCTCGGCCAGCGCCTGCTGCGTCGCTTGGGGCGCGGCCTGGCCTTGACCGAGCCGGGGCGGGTGGTTCTCCGCTACGCCGAGGAGATCTTCGGCCTGGGGCGGGAACTCCGCTCGGCGCTGTCGGGCGAGGGGGAGAGCGGTCGTCCCTTGCGCTTCGAGGTGGGGATCACCGACGCCCTACCCAAGCTGGTCGCCTATCGGTTGCTCGCTCCGGCGCTGGTCGGCCCGGAACCGATCCACCTGGTGGTTCGCGAGGATCGGCCACCCAGGCTCCTGGCCGACCTGGCCCTCCACCGCCTTGATCTCGTCCTGAGCGACTCGCCCCTCGGCTCCGAGGCCAAGGTCCGGGCCTTCCATCACCTGCTGGGTGAGTGTGAGGTGGCCTGCTTCGCCGCACCGGTCCTGGCAAGAACGCTCCGTCGCGGCTTTCCCGGCTCGTTGCATGGGCGACCATTTCTCGCCCCGATCGAGGGCTCGGCGCTGCGCCGTTCGATCGACAGTTTCTTCGAGCGGGACGGGATCCGACCGAATCAGGTGGCGGAGGTGGAGGACAGCGCCTTGCTCAAGGTCCTGGGTCAACAGGGCATGGGCGCCTTCGCCGCACCCCGGGTGGTCTCGCGGGAGATCCGCCAGCAGTACGGCGTGGTCGAGCTCGGAGTTCTGCCCGGCATCACCGAGCGTTTCTACGCCATATCCGCGGAGCGTCGGCTCAAACACCCGGCGGTCGTGGCCCTGTCCCAGGCGGCGCGGAATCGCTTTGCCCGCTCCACACCCCCCAGGTCCGGTAGGGCGCCGGCGGGACCGAGGCGGGGCGCCCGGCGCGCCGGATGAGATCGGTTCCGGACAGGGGGCCAAGGAGGCGAGCGGCCTGGAGGATCCCTCTTTCGGCCGCATGGCCAGCGGCGCTACATTCTGCCCAGAATGAACCAGACGCCGTCTGTGGAGCCATGGTGGCCGGTCGACGCCTGTGATGGGAGTCCGAAATGAATCGTGACTTGGAGAAGTGGGTCGAGGAGTGCGCGGCGCAGGCCCGCCCCGATCGCGTGGTCTGGATTGATGGCTCGGAGGCCGAGCAATCCGCACTGATCGAGGAGGCGGTGGCCGAAGGCGTCTTCGCGCGCATGAACGAGCAGACCCACCCGAACTGTTTCTACCATCGGAGCAATCCGACCGACGTGGCCCGGACCGAGCATCTGACCTTCATCTGCGCTCCGACCAAGGACGACACCGGCCCGACCAACAACTGGATGTCGCCGGAGGACGCCAAGGCGAAGATCTGGCCGCTCTACAAGGACGCGATGCGCGGCCGCAACATGTATGTCATTCCCTATGTGATGGGTCCGCTCGGCTCGCCCATCAGCAAGGTGGGAGTCGAGATCACCGACAGTCGGTATGTGGTGGCGAACATGCGGATCATGACCCGCATCGGCACCGCCGCGCTCGAGCAGCTCGGGGAGTCGACCGACTACTGCAAGGGATTCCATTCGCTCGGCGATCTTTCTCCCGATCGGAGATTCATCGCCCACTTCCCGGAGACGCGCACCATCTGGAGCATCGGCTCGGGCTACGGCGGCAACGCCCTCCTGGGGAAGAAGTGCTACGCCCTGCGCATCGCCAGCGTGATGGCGCGCGATCAGGGCTGGCTGGCCGAGCACATGCTCATCGTCGGTATCGAGAATCCGAAGGGCGAGGTGACCTACATCGCCGCGGCCTTCCCCAGCGCCTGTGGCAAGACGAATCTCGCCATGCTCATCCCGCCCGACTCGATGCCGGGATACAAGGTCTGGACGGTGGGGGACGACATCGCCTGGATGAAGTTCGGTCCGGACGGCCGGCTCTACGCCATCAACCCGGAGAACGGGTTCTTCGGCGTCGCGCCGGGCACGAGCATGAAGACGAACCGCAATGCCCTCCTCTCCACGCAGAAGAACTCGATCTTCACCAACGTCGCGCTGACCGATGACGGCCAGCCCTGGTGGGAAGGGATCGGATACGACGCTCCCGGCCCGCTGACCGACTGGAAGGGGAACCGCTGGGAGTCGGGTTCGGCGGAAAAGGCGGCGCACCCGAACTCTCGGTTCACTGCCCCGGCCCGTCAATGCCCGTCGATTTCGAAGGAGTGGGAAACCCCGAACGGGGTTCCGATCTCGGCCATCTTCTTCGGTGGCCGCCGTGCGCGCACCGCCCCCCTGATCTACGAGTCGTTCGATTGGAAGCATGGGGTGTTCGTGGGCGCGTCGATGGCTTCCGAGACCACCGCCGCGGCGACCGGGGCGGTCGGTGTGGTCCGTCGCGACCCGATGGCCATGCTCCCGTTCTGCGGCTACAACATGGGAGACTACTGGGCCCACTGGTTGCGGATGGGGGAGAAGAGCGACAAGGTCCCGAAGATCTTCCACGTGAACTGGTTCCGCACCGGCGCGGACGGCAAGTTCCTCTGGCCGGGGTTCGGGGAGAACCTTCGTCCCATCGTCTGGGCGCTGGAGCGCACGCAGGGCAAGGGGGCCGCGGTGGAGACCCCGATCGGCTTCGTGCCGACCCCCGAGGCGCTGCACACCGAGTCCCTCGACGTATCGCCGGCGGCCCTCGAGGAGCTGCTCTCGGTCGACCCGGAGGATTGGCAGGCGGAGTTGGCCGGTCAGGCGGAGTTCTTCGCCACCTTCGGCGATCGGCTTCCGCCCGAGATCCAGCGTCAGCACGACAACCTGAAGAAGCGGTTCGCGCACTAGCCGCCGGGGCGCATCTCCGCCAGGGGATTGGGCGCCCGGCTGATTCCGGTTCAAGTCGAGCTGGGAAACGAGAAGAGCCTCGCATGCGAGGCTCTTCTCATTCCTCCCGCGGTCGCGGCACGCTCCCGACGCGACTACTCCGTCCCCAGCACACTGGCGCGAAGCGAGGCGCCGTCCTCGCGCAACAGCCGGTCGGTCTCCGAGCCGATCTCGGGATCGGGAGCCACCGTCTCGTCCATCGGCTGAAGCGAGAAGCCGGCGAACTCCAGACCGAGCGCGGTCTCGGCGATCCGAACCTCACCCATCTCCTTGCCGTCGATGCCGCAGCCGACAAGCGTGGTCGGCCCGATCTGGATCGGTCCGCGCGGCCGCGCTCCCCGGGAGAGCAGCACCAGATCGGGCTGCACCATCCGGGCGAGATTCTGACCCTGCCAGGCGTCGGCCCGGGCGAGCAGGATCAGGACCGTTCGCGTGGCGCTCCCGCCGACCAGCGCCGCTCCCTCCTCGCGCGCGGTCCGGGCGGCGAGTCTCAGCGCCTCTTCCCGCACCCCCGACTCGACGGCCAGCACCGCGACTCCGCGGTCACCCCAGCGAAAGTACCGTGCGCGTCCGACCGGATTGGCCGAAAGGGCGGCGGGACCCAGGCTCTCCCACTCCCGGGGCGCCACCCTGGCCAGGAGGGTCTCGTGTCCTCCGTCCAGCGCGACGGCATCGAGTCTCGACCGGATCAGGGCCCGGGTGAGGAGGCGCACGTAGCGGGTGAGGACGGCGGGGTCGTCGCGCAACGGGACGTCCGCGACGGGGAGAAATCCACCGGAATCGAGCCGCAACGTTGCCTGATCGGCGTGCACCGTGGCGACGAAGTGCCCAACCCGGCGCGCGAGACCGCCTAGAGGGCGATCCTTGCACGGACAGGGCTCCAGGTTCCCGTGGGTCTCCGCGCTGAAGACCACCCGCAAGGTATCGCTGTCACCGAGGTCACGCGCCAGGTGTGGCCCGGTCGAGGCGTCCGCGCGGGCCCTCGCTGGGGCCAGGGTCAGACAGAGGGTTGTGAGGGCGAGCTTCACCCACGCTCGCCCGCCCCGGATGTGCGGTCCCTGCACTGCGGTCGCTCCTCCCTACGGCAGCGGTGCCGCGGCCAGTACCTTGATGTCGTCAAACTTGCCCGAGGCCTTGCGCGCAGTGAGGGCGCAGGCGCCGGACGCCCAGAGCGAGCCGTCGGTCACATCGACCACCTTCTGGCAGTTGATGTAGCCCTCGACCCGCGAACCGGTCACGACGACCTTGAGCGTGTACCAGACGTTGTCTTCCAGGGCCATGCCGTAGGAGGCGGTCTGGGTGAAGGTGCCGCCGTTCAGGCGTGCCACGCGCACCTGATCGGAGTCGGTACGGAATCCGAACAGCCCGGCGTTGTTGGCATCCTGATAGCGGAACATGAGATAGACCGAGTGGAACGAGCCGCCGGTCGACATGCACTTCGCCTCGAAGGTCGTCGAGGTGAGACCGGTGGGCGAGGCCTTCAGCACGTAGTTGCTCGAAGTCGAACTCTGTACCAGCTCGCCGGAGGTTGCCGACCAGGTCCCGCCGGACACCGTCCAGCCGGTGTAGTTTCCGTCATCGAAGTCGTCGATCAACGAATAGGCATTGGCCGTGCCACGGGCCCAGCATGCACTCCCGTCGCCGATGAGGGCACAGTCCAGATGGACCCCGCGCACGTCCTCATCGAAAACCATCATCGCGGTCGCCCCATCGTGGCTCTTGGTCCAGGTGGGAATCGTGACGTCCGCGATGTCGAGCGTAGCGCCCGAGGGTTGCAGCCCGATGTTGCCGTCCTGCCCGGCACTCCCGTCATAGGCCCACACCTTGACCAGCGGGTTGCCGAACCAGAACTCCTTCACCTTGGCGGTCGAGGTGAAGTACGTCGGGGTGATCCGCTTGATTACATTGGACGTGCCTTCCACATTGTAGAGTTCGAAACGCATCTCCTGGTAGCTGGTACCGCCGGCCGTCCAGATGGTGCAGGCGTCTTCGGCCGTGCAGGCGATGCAGGTCGTGGTCCCGGTCGCTTCCAGCGAGAGCGCGCTCTCGTTCGGCGGATCGCAATTGTCCAGCGCCATTACCCGGACGGCGTAGGTCTGACAGCTGGTCAGTCCGGTGAGGTCGACGCTGCAGACCCCGCCACCCATGTCCGCGCTCAGGTGGTCGACGAAGATCGGGCTGGGCCCCTGGTCGGCCTCGGTGCCGTCGTAGGGACCGCCCGCGGTATGTCCGTAGTAGATGCGATAGCCGCCGAGATCGCAGTCTTCGGTGTTGGCCGACCAGCGCACGTTGGCCCAGTCGTCATTCGGGACGAACGTGCAGTAGTTCGGCGCGGTGGGGACGGTCGCGTCGCAGGTCGCTCCGGTGCTGCTGCTCACCTCGTTGCCCGGGTCGAGGTAGCCCGGGTTGCCGCAGGTGTCGAACGGCCGCACGTTGAAGTAGTAGGTCTTGCAGGGGACGAGATCGGTCAGGGTCACCGACTCCGCCGGGGCATCGACCTCTTGGTAGCTCGCCTCACTACCGGGAATCGTGTCGTAGTAGACGTGATAGTAGTCGAGTTCCGCTTCGGGCAGGGGGAGCCCGCCCACGCGGGAGGTGACTCCGGTCCAGGTCACGGCTGCTATGCCGACCTCTCCGCTCGTGGTGACCGCGACCCCGGTGGCGGACATCGGCTCCGGTGGGTAGAAGTGCGACACGCCGTAGGAGGGGTCGGACGGATTGCCGCAGGCGTCCGCCACCACCTTGTAGTAGTAGTTGTTGCAGACCTCGAGCTCGTCGTCGCTGTAGAGGTTGGTGTAGCTCACCTCTCCGATCATCGTCGTGTCGGACGGGGTGAAGCCATCGACGATCGACCGGTGGATCTGATAGGTCACCGGGGTGGTGATCGGATCCCCATTGGTGAAGCTCGAGACGGTGTACCAGCTGATGTTGTGGCTGGCGCCGCTGGCGTTGACCATGATTCCGACCGGGGTCATGGGAATCAGCTCCGAGCCGGGGCTGGCCGCGCGCTCGCAGAAGAAGCTCTCGACTCCCGACCGGCTCTCGCAGGAGATGGCGATGACGTAGTCGACCCCTCCTTCGAGATCGCTGATCGTCCACTCGTTGATCGTTCGCGCCAGTCGGGTGTAGGGCGAGAGCTCCGCGCCGTCGACTCCGAGGTAGAGGTTGAAGTGGCTGATGTCTTCCAGTTGCAGCTCGGTGCCGTCGGTGTTCGTGGTCGGGGTATTCCAGGTCAAGGTCGCCGACTCGCAGTTCGGATACTCGGGTCCGTCGCAGCTCGGGATCGCGGGACGACTGCGGGCCGGGGAGAGGGGCAGGTTGCGCGGGTAGATCGTGGTCGAGAGGGTCATCTCGGGATAGGTGTCACCGACCTGGTTCCGTCCCGCGGCGGTGAGCTCGACGAAGATCTCTCCCACTTCCTCCGGTTGGGGCACGGGGTTCTCGAGTTCCGTGCCGCCGCCGTTGAACCAGCGGAACGAGAGGCCTCCCGCTTTGATTCCGTAGGACTGGGCCGCGTCGACCAGCGAATTGCCCGAAGTGTCGGCCACGGCGCGCATCAGGATGGTGTCATCCGGGTTCTCGGTGTCGGGATCGCCATCGGGGGAGAGGAAGTAGGTGATGACCTCTGCTCCCGGTTCCTCCGGGATGACGTCGGCCACGAAGACGACCGAGTCGGGTCCGGCATAGAGGATCGATGGCTGCGTCGGATCCTTGCCGTAGCTGACCTCACGCAGGTCGTCTCCCAGCGCGTCGAGGCCAACCCGCGCGTTCTGCTGCAGGTCGACCATCACGCGCGATCGATCGCTGCTCCGTTGCCCCGCCTGGAGCATCTGGAACATCGCGGTCATGATCACGCCGGTGATCAAGACGACCACCATCAGCTCGATCAGCGTGAAGCCGTGGGTCTGGCGAATGCGTCGCATGCTGTTCCTCGCTCTCCGGTGGTCGTTTCCAGGACCTAGTTCGCCGCCCAGGAGGTGGTGGTGATTCGCCCGGTACGCACCAGGTTCAGGGCGCAGGTGTCGCCCTGGGTGCTATAGAAGCGAAAGACTGCGGGGGCATCTTCGTCGTTGATCGTTCCCCGGGTCTCGAAGAGCACCTCGTCGTCATCGGCGTCGCCTGCGATCTCGACCTCGAAGTCGTCCACCCCCTCGATGCGAAAGCTGTCCGGCGGGTCCGCCGTCCAGGTCGAGTCGGTGTCCTGACGTTCGAAGCTGTAGGCCATGCCGGCGCGATCGATCAGCATCCGGTACGGGGTGCGACTCGAAACCGCCTTCTGCCGAGCCCAGGAGATGCGTGAGCCCATGTCTTTCGCCGCTCCGTCCATGCGGTACCAGGCGCTGCGGGAGGCAAAGCTCGGCACGGCCGCGGCCACCACGATGCCGATGATCGCGACCACCAGCATGAGCTCGATCAGGTTGAATCCCGCGGGTTTGCACTTCCCGTTCGGTTGCATGGCGCGCCTTCCCATCAGTTCGGCAGATTGTCGGCCAGGTTTGAACGCACCTCGAACAGCTCGGTCCAGGAGACGTCCTTCCAGAGGTTGAGCGGTACGGGGTAGCAGGGCGGGGGGTACTGGGTCATGTCGAGGTCGTAGTTGTAGCGCCGGGTCGGCCCATCGGCCGCCGCGAGCACGCCGGAGTTGTTCCAGGGCGCGGCACTGCCGGTCGAGGTCGTGATGATCGGTCCGTTGATGTTCAGTACCCAGGTATCGCTGGTGATGGTCAGCTCGTTCCAACCTTCGCCCGAGACGGGATCGTGGTTCACCGGCGACTCGCCGATGATCCCGTCCAGATCGAGGTCGAGTGGTCCGGGGGCGGCAGAGGGATGATCCGACTCCCCGCCGAGTCCACGCCAGTTGGAGGTGCGCGACAGGAGAGCAGCGTCGACCCGGAGCACCCGCTTGGTGTTGTTGTGCATTCCCACGTAGCTCTCGGCCACCATGCCGATGTTCACCGGGTTGCCGGACCCGTTCGGGGCAAAAGTGACCGGATCGAACCCGTCCAGTCCGGTGATGATGTCGGCCATGACCAGGTTCGTGGTGGTGGCGAAGATGGTGACATTCCGGGCGCTCACGCCGTTCATCGTCCCCTTCACCCGGCCCTGTCCCTCGAAGAAGATGATGCCATTGAACTCGTCCGGGCGCATCGCGCTACCGCTGACCGTGTTCGGCACGGCCACGCTGTTGTAGGTGATCACGGTGTCGCCCGGAGAGACGACGGTGTTGGCGAAGTTGAATCGGTCGAAGATGATCACGTTCTGGTCCGCCCCGGCCTGCGCACCGATCCCCAAGGGATCGGTGCCGGGAAGCGAGATGTAGATCCCGACCTCGCCCCTTCGTTCGCAGGAATTGTCCGCTCCGAGGCCGCGCGCCTTGTTCCGCGTCTCGGTCCAGTCGAACGAGTTCCCCAGGTCGATGGTGTCGGCGTCGGTGACGTAGCCGCGGTAGAACTCGGCGCAGTCGACGTTGGGGATGTCCCCGACCACGAAGACGCTCTCCAGGAACTGGCAGGGATGAGTGCAGCTACAGGGGACATTGAGGTCGCCACCGGTGTAGACCTCGCCGGAGATCGCCGCGCCGCACTCGTACGACAGGTCGTTCACCGAAACGAAGCGGGCGAACTTCAGGAACGAGTCGTGCACGATCTCGACTTTGACCCTTCGTTTGGCCCCGAGGAACTCCCCCTCGGAGACGATGGAGAAGCCGTTCGATTGGTAGGCGGTCACGCCCAGCCCCTTGATGTCCGAGGCTTCGGCCGCGACGCGGTAGACGCCACCCCAGGCGAGCGAGTCCTCGAGCACGAAGTCCGGACGCCCGTCCTCGTCCACGTCTTCGAGTTCCGCCGTACGATCGACGATCGCACGCTTGGCCATGGCGATCCCGGTCTCGGCCGCGCCCAACGCCTGCAGGGCGTGCCGCTGGTACTTCGAGACCGTGCGGTCGCCCATCGCGGTGACCACCACCGAGCTGGCCAGCACCGAGAGCGCCCCGAGGATGAGGAGCGCGATCAGGAGCGTGCTTCCCTCCTCCCCGCGGCCGCGTCGACTCATGGGGGTGGACGGACGAGATTGTCGAGTCGCGGTGATCATCGTTCCTCCTCGGAAGTACGGCTTCCCGGCCCGGCGGCGCCTGCTACGACCCGATTTTCGCCACCGAGAAGCGAAGCGGCATCTCGACCTCGGTCGTCCCCTCGTACCAACTGATGGTGATCGTCACCGCGACGCTGCCGTAGGGGAGCGTCTCGTCCTGCGCGTGGGTCACGACTTCGACCACCCCGCGGCCGCCGGCGGGGAGCCGCTCCGTGACGTGGGTCGCCCAGTCACTGGCGGGGAGGGGGACGGAGTCCGGGTCATTGGTGTCGATGCCGTCGAAGATGGTGGCAATATCGGAGAAGGTCTCGCTCATGATCTTCTCCTGGATCTCCTGGGCGAGCGCCGTCGCGGTCGTCTCCTGCTGGGAGTAGGAGACATGCCGATCGGCCACGACGAAAACCTGCGAGGTGGCAAGGATCCCGACGGTTATCAGAAATGTCGCGATCATCAGCTCGACCAGGGTGAACCCGTCGCGATGGCGGGTGCGCGCCCCGACAGAGCGGTGGCGAGAGCCCGAATTGCCGGAGCGATGCAGCATGGTTTCACCTCACACGCACGGACGCCGTACCGAAGCGGCGGCTTCGGCCCGGGTACAGGTGCAGTTGTCGTGCCTCGTTTCCGGTATCGGCCGGGAACTGCCCGTGCCCCACGGCAGATTGTGCTCCCGGAACGGTTTGGGGCCCGGCGGGCGCCCGTTCCCGCTCCACTGGCCCAGGACAGAATGCGGGCGGACTGCACAATCCGCAGTGCGGTTTGCCGGTGGGGCTGCCAATCTTCCGGACGACCAGACGCGGGGAAACGGGGGCAATCCGCGCCAGCCCCCGCCGGAATCGGCCCTTGACACCCTCTCCGCCAGGGACGTAGAGTCGCCCCGCGTTTGGATAACGTCATGCCTTGTCGCGCGCTAAGTCCGAGTTGCTCCGCTCCGGGGAGCGGGGGGCGCTCGGATCGAAGCATGGGACAGGTACAGGCACCCGCGGTCCGGCGACCTGCCAGGCCCGGCGCACGCGCCGCCCTTCAAGGATGAAGAGGAGGCGCGACGGATCGCACCGTCGCGTCTGTTCCCCCATCCTCCTGAGGGTCGGTTCTGCCTAGGGACAGTGGATGTCCACGGGGATCATTTGGGGGGTTCTATGCAGAGCATTCGTAGTCGGATGCATACGGTTCTCGCGACGCCCGCCGCCTACTGCTTCGTGCTGATGGCGGCGTTTTTGTTTGGCATCGCCGGGGTCGCGCACGCCGGTACGGTGGGGAAGGTGAACGGGGTGGTCAAGGACAAGTCGACCGGCTTGCCCCTCCCGAACGCCAACGTCACCTTGGTCGGAACGTCGATGGGGGCGAACGCCGGGGCGGCAGGCTCCTTCGCCATCCTGAACATTCCGGGAGGAACGTACGACTTCAAGGCCAGCTTCGTCGGATACAAGGACGTGTTGCTCCAGGGAGTGCAGGTCATTCCCGACTTCACGACCGAGCTCTCGTTCGAGCTCGAGCCCACCGTCGCCGCGATCATGGAAGCGATCACGGTGGGTGCCGAGAAGCCGCTGATCCAGAGGGATCGAACCGGCTCGGTGCGTTTCCTCGGTCAGGAGGAGCTGCAGAATCAGCCCACTCGTGGCTACCAGGAGGCAGCTGCTCTCCAGGCCGGCGTGGTGGCGAACACCGCTTCGCTCGCCGTCGGCGGGGCCCAGATCGAGGAGTCGACCAACGACGCCCGTCTCTATGTGCGCGGCGGGCGCTCCAACGAAGTTGCCTACTTCGTCGACGGGTTCTCTCAGCAGGATCCGCTCACCGGGATCTCGACCACCGCGATCAACCAGAACGCCATCGACCAGGTCGTGGTCCAGACCGGCGGATTCGACGCCGAGTACGGACGGATCATGTCGGGCGTGGTGAACGTGGTCACGCGCGAAGGCGGGGACAAATACTTCGGCTCGGCCGAGCTCTTCTCCGACGCGATCGGTGGCGAGTGGGTTGGGTCCAAGGTGTACGATCAGAACCTCTACAGCGCCTCGCTCGGCGGTCCGGTGCCGGGGATGAGCAGCTTGAGCTTCCTCGTCTCGGCCGAGTCTCGCTGGGAGCGGGAGCGCAACCCGCGCCCGATCGAGAACCTCGGACTGACCAGCGCGGCGGAGGAGACGCTTCGCTCCTACGTGAATACCCCGAATGTGGGCATCACGGACGAGCAGATCGATTCCTACTTCAACGATGGCATCCTGCCCAACAACAGTTTGGCCGGGAAGAACGGGCAGGCGCGGGTGGTCTGGGACATGAACCAGAGCACCAAGCTCAAGCTGGGGGCCAATGCCTCGAAGGAAGACTGGCGCGAGTACCGTCACGCCTACCTCCTCAATCTGCGCCACACCCCGCGGTACGAGGACAACAATCAGAGCGTGTACGGAACGCTGACCCGCACGGTCAGTCCGAAGACCTACATGGAGGTCGCGGCCAACTACTTCTATACCGAGCGTCTGCGGGGTGACGGGATCTACTTCGACGATCTCGAAGCCTACGCCCGCCCGGACGGGAACCCGGACTTCAACCCCAGCCTGCCCCTCTTCCTCTTTGGAGACTCAAACCAGGCCGACGGCGGCACGGTGTGGGACGACTTCCTCCATCGCGAGTCGGCCTACATGGGACTCCGGGGGGACGTGACCAGCGAATGGCGCGAGGGACACACGGCAAAGCTCGGGGTCGAGTACCGTCGGCACACGCTGCGCCGGTACAACCACCTCTTCCCGGTGCAGGACTACAAGGGGGTGCCGGACGGCTACGTCGACGTCGACTTCTTCGGCTACGACATCGACCACAGCGGGTCGGTGGACAGTGATGGTCTGAACGTCGACCTCGACGGCGACGGCCGCATCACCCCGAACGACGGCTCGCTCGACGGCGCGAAGCATCCGGTCGACGCCGGCATCTACCTGCAGAACAAGTTCGAGAAGGATGACTTCGTCGTCCGGGCCGGTATCCGCTACGACTACCTGAACGCCAACACCGAGCGGATCAAGGACGAGCGTCGCCCGCTGGGCGAGGACAACACCCGCCTCGACGCGGAGGATCTGATCGAGAGCAAGGCCTGGAACAAGATCAGCCCGCGCCTCGGCGTCGGTTTCCCGGTTGGTGAGGGAACCCTGTTCCACGCCAACTACGGGAAGTTCTTCCAGCAGCCGAACCTCGAGGACCTCTACGTCAGTTACCGTTTCCTGGCCCACAAGGTCCGGACCGGCGGCTACTTCTACCCGTTCGGCAACCCGGGACTCGAGCCGGAGCAGACCACGGCCTACGAGGTTGGCCTGACCCGTCAGGTGGCCGCCGGCGCGACCTTCGACGTCGGCCTGTTCTACAAGGATGTCGAGAACCTGGTCCAGGTGCAGAACATCTCGGCCCAGCCGAATGCCTACTCCTCCTTCCGGAACACCGACTTCGGGACGATCAAGGGGTTGGACTTCAACTTCGACCTCCGCCGGACTCACAGCATCGCGGCCTCGCTCTACTACACCCTGTCCTGGTCCAAGGGGACCGGCTCGGCCTCGCAGAGCCAGCGCAACGTTGCCTGGACGAACGGCGAACCGCCGAAGCAAACCTCTCCGCTCGACTTCGATCAGCGGCACAAGATCACGGTGAACCTCGACTACCGCAATGGCAAGGGCGAGGGGCCGATGATCAACGGCCGGCACCTGCTGGAGCGGGCGGGGGTGAACATGATCGTCAACCTCGGCAGCGGATTCCCGTATACCGCGACTCTGCCCTACGACGAGGTGACCCTGGCTGCGGTGAACCAGCAGCTCGCCGGACCGCTGAACGGTCGGGTAGGCCCCTGGACCATGCGGGTCGATCTCAAGGCCAATCGCGGGTTCGATCTCGCCGGCCTGGGCATGGATGCCTATGTGGTGGTGCAGAACCTCCTCGACCGTCGGAATCCGGTCAATGTCTACGACGTGACCGGTGACGTGCTCTCCACCGGGTGGCTCGCCGAGCCGGCCGGCGAGGCCTCGTACCCGACACCGACGGCACGGACGTTCTACGAACTGAAGCAGCGGAATCCGAACAACTTCGATACCCCGCGCACGGTTCGCTTCGGGCTGCGGGCGAGCTTCTGATCGGCTCGCCCCGCACGTACCCAAACGGGATTTCGCGGGCAGGAAGCCCGCGGCGACAAGGAGGTGCTATGCACTCGCGAATGATGGTGGTGGGGGTCACCGCTGCGCTGGCTCTGACGGCGATGCCGCCGGCGTGATGAACCCCGACGGCACGCCGGCCAGCGAGTCCGACGGTCGCTTCCAGGTTTACAAGGTGAACCGGGGAGAGACCGACTCGGAGGACTACCTCAACTGGCCGGTGGCCGATGGTGCGCCGGTCAATGAGGACGGCACTCCGCAGATCATCGGCGACCAGACCCTCTGGTCGGTCTACAACGACGCGGACGCCTCGAAGCACACCAACGATGCTGGCAACTCCGACCCGCTCGGGCTCGAGGTGCAGCAGACCTCGTTCGCCTATGCCCGGCAGGAGCCGCTGGGCAACATGGTCTTCATGAAGTGGAAGTTCATCAACAAGGGTGAGCACACGCTCGACGACACCTACGTCTCCGTCTGGTCGGATCCCGACCTGGGAGGCGCGGGGGACGACCTCGTCGGGTGCGACACGCTTCTCAGCCTGGGATATTGCTACAACGCGACCAACGAGGACGAACTCTACGGTAGCGCCCCTCCGGCCGTCGGGTTCGACTTCTTCCAGGGACCGATCGTGCCGTCCCCGGGGGACACCGCCTACGTGAGCGGCCGCGCGGTGCCAGGATACCGTAACCTGCCGATGACTTCGTTCAACAAATACATCAACGGCACCGATCCGAGCAGCCCGGTCGAGAGCTACAATTACATGCAGGGCCTGCTCCCGGACGGCACCGGGTACGTTGATCCGACCCGACCGGTCGGGTAACCACGTTCTTCCACGCCGGTGACCCCGTTGGCGGCACCGGGGACCTGGATGGGAATCCGGCCGACCGGCGCCTGATGCTCTCTTCCGGACCCTTCACCATGGCGCCCGGTGACACGCAGGAAGTGGTATGCGCCATCATCGTTGCCCAGGGGGCCGATCGGCTCTCGAGCATCGGCTTGCTGAAGCAGTACGACGCGCAGGCCCAGGCGGTGTTCGACATCAACTTCAACATCCCCTCGCCCCCGCCGCGACCGAGCGTCTATGCCCGCGCCTACGACCGCGAGATCGATCTGATCTGGGGTACCGAGGCGGACAACGACACCCAGGTGAGCGACCAGTCGACCAGGAGTTTCAATCACCAAGGGTCCAATATCTGGCAGGGGAGTCCCGTCGCCGGACCGTGGAAGCGGATCGCGACCTACGACGTCCAGGACTCGATCGCCCTGATCTACAGCGACGTGTTCGATGCCGGCATCGGCGGGTCCCAGAAGCTCGTGGTGCAGCAGGGGGCGAACACCGGCCTCTCTCACCATCTCCGGCTCGACGCGGACCAGATCTTGGGCGGTCCGTTGGTCAACTACCGCGACTACTTCTTCGCCGTGACCGCCTACTCCGCGGAAGCTCGGCACATCCAGCCGTACTTCGTCGGGTTGAACCAGGTCGGCTGGCAGACCGAGACGCTGGAGAACCCGCAGGTACCGGTTACGGTCACGCCGAAATCCGGGACTGGGGTGCTGGAGGTAGCCGCGACCCACGTCACCGGGGAGAGCGACGGGCGGGTCGATGTGGCCTACGTCGATCAGTCCGCCGTGACCGGGAATCGGTATCGGGTGAATTTCCTCCCCAATCCTGATCCGGAGGGGGCTGACCCCTTCGTCTGGCAGTTGACCAATCTCGGGAACAACGAGGTGGTGCTGGACAACCAGCTGCAGCAGACCGAGGACATCGACGATCCGGTGATCGATGGCGTGATCGTCAACGTGGTCGGACCGCCGCTGGCCCTGAAGTCCGCGACCTTCGCCACCGACGAAGCGCGGGGACGATGGATCAGCTTCGTTGACGCCGGGCTGAGCGGCTTCAGCGGCGGGATCGGACTCGGCAACGAGTTCTTCGGAAGCTCCGTGCCCGCGTCCGAGTACAGTCGCACCTACGAGATACGCTTCTCCACCAACGAGGCGGAGTGGTCGGACGGCTGTACCTTGCGCCGGGACACCGGGTACCTCTTCGGCGGAATCGGCAAGTTCCCGGGTTCGGTCTGGGACATCACGGACGCGACCCCTCGCAGGGTGAATGTCTGCTTTGTCGAGAACGCAACCGAGGCAAAGCCTGCCAATCTGCGCTGGGATCCGGACGACTCGGCACAGGGTGCGCGCGAGTACCTCTTCCTGATGGCGAGTGACTATAACGGCGGCGTGGACTACGGGGATGACGGCGAGACCCAGCCCGGGCCGTCGGTGCGGTCCGGGACCGCCGACGTCGTGTTTGCCGCGTGGCTCCGGACGCGCCCGGGACACACTCATCTCGAGTCGCCTGCGACCTTCACCTGGGCGGCGAACTACATCAACACCAACTCCGATACGTTCGAGTTCTCGACCGCGAAGGTCGGCTCGGAGACCGGTACGGTGATCGACAACGACATGGACAAGATCCGCGTCGTGCCGAACCCGTACTACAACCAGTCGTCGTACGAACTCAATCAGTTCGATCGGGTCATTCGCTTCGTAAACCTGCCGAACGTGCCCTGCACGGTTCGGATCTTCAACCTGGCCGGGGATCTGGTGAGGACGCTGGAGAAGGAGGATGCCAATACATCCTTCCTCCGCTGGGACGTCCAGACCGAGGGCAGCTTCCCGATCGCCAGCGGCATCTACGTCTACCACGTGGAGGCGAAGGGGCTCGGAACCAAGACGGGGAAGATGGCGATCTTCGTCGAGAAGGAGCGGCTCAACCGGTTCTAACCGGTGAGCCGAGACACTCTCATGAAGAAGAACCGATTCTCGACGAAGCCTCGAACCCTCGACACGGAGGTACGGATGAACGCGATTCGTAGCATCACGCTCGGTCGTTGCGTCACCGGCGCACTTGCGCTGGGCGGGGCGGTTGGCGGATTGACTCTCGCGCTGATCGCGCCGGCGCAGGCCGGCAATGAGGAGCGCATCGGTACGGCGGGGGCGCAGGAACTGCGCCTGCCGGTCAGCGCGCGCGGTCTCGCGCTGGGCGACGGCTTCATCGCCGATGTCACGGGCGTGGAGGCGCTTTCCTACAACCCCGCAGGTACGGCGGACGTGGCCGGGGTCGAGATCTATTTTTCGAACCTGGCCTGGATTGCCGACATGGACCAGAACTACTTCGGCGCGGTGGCGAAGACGAGTTGGGGCGTGATCGGAGCCAGCGTCAACGTGCTCTCGATCGGTGACATCGAGGAGACGACGGAGGACCGGCCGGAAGGAACCGGACGGACCTTCTCGCCGACCTTCAGCACCATCGGGCTCACCTACTCGCGCTATCTCACCGATGCGATCAGCGTCGGGGCGAATGCCAAGGTGATTTCGGAACAGATCCTGCAAACGAACGCCACTGGAGTGGCCTTCGACGTCGGTCTCCGCTATCGGCTGTCGAACAAGCTCCGGATGGCTCTGGTGCTGAAGCATTTCGGCCCGGACATGACGTTCGATGGATCGGACTTCGAGTCGTTCCATCAGACGAGCGACAACCCGCAGGCCGATCCGAGGTCGCTCTCCTCGATCTCCTCGGCCTTTGATCTCCCGGCCACCTTCCAGATCGGTGCGGGCTACAGCCTGTACGACTCGGGGGAGAACCGGGTGACCGGGTTCGGCAGCTTCATGTCCAACACCTACAGCGAGGACGAGTACCAGTTCGGAGGGGAGTACAACTACGGGCAGACCTTGGCGCTCCGGGCCGGCATCGCCGCCACGGGGAACGAGGACTACAACTTCGGACCGACCTTCGGGCTCGGATTCGGAATGCCCCTCGGGTCGTCTTCCTTCCTGAACGTGGATTACGGTCATCGCGTGGTGAAGGACTTCTTCGACGACAACCAGCTGCTTTCGGTGAAGTTCACCTTCTAGGCGGTTCGCCGCTGGTCAGATCTCGAGCGGGGGGAGCCAAGCTTCCCCCGTTCGGCGTTTATCGGGAGTTCGGCCTCTCGCCGCCCCCCGAAACGGGCTCCGGAGCGAACCACTGCGGCGGGACTGCGCTTCTGCTAGCATCTCCGTTTTCCCGGCCGGGACGTTGGGCGAGAGGGTCTGGATGTTCAACATCGGTACGCAGGAACTGCTGGTCATCTTGCTGATCGCGCTGCTGCTCTTCGGGGCCCGGCGGATCCCAGAAGTGGCGCGCTCCTTCGGCAAGGGGCTGCACGACTTTCGCGAGGCGATGAGTGGCTTCGAGCGTGAGATCCGTGAGGAGGCGCTGGGGGAGAAGTCGGTGACCCCGCGGCTTCAGCCGCCACGGCAGGCGCCGGTGGCGCGAGGCGATGCCGCCGGGCCGTCGCGCCCGGCCAGCCAGGTTGCGGAACAGGCCGACGGCGCTGGAGCAGCCAGTCCGCGCCCCGAGAACCCTGCTGGCCAGGATCCAGCATGAACGTCCGATCCGCGTGGCTCGACACCAAGAACATCGCCCTTCTCGGATTCATGACCGCGGGCAAGTCTCGGGTGGGGCAGGCCCTGGCGCTGCGGACCGGGCTGCCGCTGCGCGATGTGGACCTCCTGATCGAGGCGATCGAGCGGATACCGATCCATCGCATCTTCCAGGAGAAGGGGGAGCCGTACTTTCGTGCACTGGAGTCGCGGGTCCTGGCGGATCTGTGTGCGGGAAGTGGTCAGATCGTGAGTCTGGGCGGTGGGACCGTTCTCCTGGCCGAGAATCGGGCACTGCTGCGCGCGCGCTGCGTCGCCGTCTGGTTGGGCGTGTCGGTCGAGCAGGTGCTCACGCGTCTGGCCGATCCGGAGAGTCCCCGGCGGCCGCTGCTCGAAGGGCACGACCCGGCGGTGCTGGTCCCGCAGCTTCTCGGTCAGCGGGAGGCGTTCTACGCCGAGGCCCTGGGCGATGATGGGATCCGGGTGGAGACCGACGGGCGCGGGATCGATGATCTCGCCGCCGAGATCGCCCTGCGACTCGGACTGGTGGGATAGGTGCGGATCGTCTCCGGAGTCCTGGGGGGGAGGAAGCTCCTTTCGCCCCCGGCCGAAGTCCGGCCGACCCAGGACCGCGTTCGGCAGATTCTGTTTGATATCATCGGCCCGACCGTGGCCGAGGGACCGTTGCTCGATCTGTACGCCGGATCGGGGGCGATGGGATTGGAAGGCTTGAGCCGAGGCGCGACTGCCCTCACCGCAGTGGAGCTCGCCCGGCCGGTGCGCGTGGTGCTCGAGCGCAACCTGGCGGCGCTCGAAGCGGAGGCGGAGGTACTGGGACTTGCGGTGCACCTGGCACTCCCCCGGCTGCTCCGTGAGGGGCGTGCCTTTCGCTGGATCGTGGCCGATCCGCCCTACGGCGGTCGGGAAACCGTGTGGCTGCTCGGGTGGCTCGGGGGCGAGGGGGCCGCACTCCTCGACCGACCGGGGAATCTGGCGGTCGAGACCGCGCGGGACGAGCAGATGCCGGACGAGTCCGGCCGTCTCCGCCGCTACCGGGTCCGTGAGGTGGGGGGGACGGCGCTCCACTTCTACGCGATCCGCCAGGAGGACGAGCGTCGATGAGAGTTGGGATGTTCCCCGGTACCTTCGACCCGGTGACCTCGGGTCACCTCGACATCCTCCATCGGGCGCTTCAGGTGTTCGACCGGGTGATCGTCGCCGTGGCCCATCGCCATCAGAAGCAGACCCTTTTCAGCGCAGAGGAACGGATCGAGATGATTCGCGACTCGATTTCCAAGGGGGACGCCGGCCGGATCGAGATCGTGCCCTTCGAGGGACTCCTGGTCGACTTCGCCCGGGCCCGGAAGGTTGCCGGAATCGTGCGGGGGCTCCGGTTCGTGAGCGACTTCGAATACGAATTCCAGATGGCGCTCATGAACCAGAAGCTGGCTCCGAACCTGCCGACCATCTTTCTCATGCCCTCGGAGAAATACACCTATCTGAACTCCAGCCTGGTCAAGGAGATCGTCCGCAACGGTGGGGCGGTCGGAGGCCTGGTGCCGCCGGCGGTGGCGCGCAGCCTGAAGAAGAAGCTGGGCCGGGCGGAAAGGCAGAAAACATGATGCTCTCTTCGCGCGCCCAGGCGCTCGAACCATCGACCACCCTGGCGATCGACGAGCGCGCGCGGACCCTCTCTGCGCAGGGAATCAAGATCTGGAACTTCGGCGCCGGACAGCCCGACTTTCCGACCCCCCGCATCGCCGCGGAGGCCGGAGAGGCGGCGATCCGGGAGGGGAAGACGCGCTACACCGCCTCGAACGGCACGGCGGAACTCCGGCGGGCCATCGCGGAGAAGCTGGAACGCGAGAACGGCTTCGCGGTCGAACCGAAGTGCGTCCTGGTCTCCAACGGGGCGAAGCAATCGCTCTACGTGCTCCTCGCCGCGGTGCTCGACCCGGGGGACGAGGTGATCGTTCCTGCGCCCTACTGGGTTTCGTATCCGGAACAGATCAAGCTGTTGGGGGGTGTGCCCCGCTTCGTCCGGAGCGACGAACAGACCGGATTCCGGATGACCGCGGAGGCGCTCCGGAGCGTCATCACGCCGCGCACCCGGGCGGTGATCCTGAACACGCCGGTCAATCCTTCGGGCGCGGTCTACCCGCGCGCGGAACTCGTCGCCCTGGCGCAGGTGATCGTCGACCACGACCTGCTCCTCATCACGGACGAGATCTACGAGAAGATCCTCTACGACCGGGCGGAGCATGTAAGCGCCGCTTCGCTCGGACCGGAGGTTGCGCGACGGACGGCTACGGTGCACGGGGTGTCGAAGGCCTACTCCATGACCGGTTGGCGCATCGGCTACGCTGCCGGCCCGGCGGAGTGGATCGAGGCCGCGGGCGGGATCCAGAGTCACC
This sequence comes from Candidatus Eiseniibacteriota bacterium, assembly GCA_016712505.1. Taxonomy (GTDB): domain Bacteria; phylum Eisenbacteria; class RBG-16-71-46; order CAIMUX01; family CAIMUX01; genus JADJQY01. The sequence continues at coordinate 640,413 of JADJQY010000002.1, forward strand.
TCAGCGGCAATGCCTGCAGCATCTCGCAGGAGGCAGCGATCGCCGCCCTCACCGGGGCCGCCGCGGAGGTCGCTCAGATGGTGACGACCTTCGCGCGCCGACGGGAGAGGGTCCTCGGCTGGCTGGCGAAAGCGAATGCGCTCTCGATCTGCGCCCCGCAGGGGACCTTTTACGCCTTTCCCGACGTGTCGAGCCTCTTTGGCGCCGCGACCAACGGGCGGCGGATTGCCGACGGGAACGACCTCGCGACCTATCTCCTGGATGAGGCGCGAGTCGCGATCGTCCCTGGTGAGGCGTTTGGATCTCCGCGCCATCTGCGGATATCCTTTGCCACCTCGGACGAAATGATCGACGGAGGGCTCTCGGCCCTGGTCGAAGCGTTGAATCGACTGACGAAATAGCCACACGACGAACCGGTCGTCGCTCTGTCGACCGGGGGAGAGGGGAATGCCGACCTACGACTACGTCTGCACCAAGTGCGGTCACGCGTTCGAGCTGGTCCAGAAGATGAGCGATCCGCCCAAGAGTCGCTGCCCCGAGTGCCGCGGGAAGGTGGAACGGAAGATCGGCTCGGGCGCCGGTCTGATCTTCAAGGGGAGCGGGTTCTACATCACGGATTACCGGAGCAAGGACTACAAAGCGAAGGAGAAGACCGACCGGGCGGCGACCGGAGGAGCCTCCTCAGACTCCGGCGGGGCCGGTAGTTCCGGTGCCGGCAGTTCCGGCGCCGGGAGCGCCGGTGGCGGCAAGGCGGAAACGCCGACCGTCTCGGTTCCGGCCAAGCCCCCGACGAAATCGACCACAGGTGGGAAGACCAAGGGTTCCGGCACGAAAGACGCTTGATGTCCCATCGGGGTCGTCGTGTTTCGGACGCCAGGGCGGCGCCGAGGCTTGAAGGAGAATCGGGGAAGGAAAGGGCGTCCGCATGTTCATCGACGAGGCCGTGATCACCGTCCGCGCAGGTCGTGGAGGGGACGGCTGCATCAGCTTCCGCCGCGAGAAGTACGTTCCAAAGGGGGGACCGGACGGAGGGGACGGCGGCAACGGCGGGGATGTCATCTTCGTCGTCGATCGAAACCTGCGCACCCTGCTTCGCTTCCGCCACGAACGCAAGTTCGCCGCGGAGTCCGGCCAGTCCGGCATGGGCAAGCAGATGTTCGGCAAGCGGGGAGAGGACATCACGATCTCGGTACCCGCGGGCACGCTGGTCGAGGACACCATGAATGGCCGCATCCTGGCCGACCTGGTCGATCCCGGACAGCGGATCGTGCTGGCCCACGGCGGACGGGGCGGCAAGGGGAACGTGCATTTCAAGACCTCGACCCGTCGCGTGCCGCGCATCGCCACCGATGGGACCGAAGGGGAGGAGTACGAACTCAAGCTCACGCTGAAGCTCCTGGCCGACGTCGGCCTGGTGGGGCTGCCGAACGTGGGCAAGTCGACCCTCCTGGCGCGACTGTCGAATGCGCAGCCCAAGGTGGGGAATTTCGCCTTCACCACCATACAGCCGAACCTGGGAATCGTGCCGGTGAGCGAGTTCGACTCCCTCGTGCTCGCCGATCTGCCCGGGCTGATCGAAGGGGCGTCGGAAGGGAAGGGACTGGGGCACCGCTTTCTCCGGCACGTCGAACGGAGTCGGGTGCTTCTCGTCCTGATCGACGCTGGCTCGACCCGGCCGAAGAAGGACCTGGCGGTGCTCCTGGCCGAACTGGAAGCCTGGAGTCCGGCACTGCTCCGGCGTCCACGCCTGGTGTGCTACAGCCGGGCTGACCTCGCGGTGGGAAAGCGCCTGCCGGTGCTCGGGGACGAATCCCCGACCCCGCGCATCTCCGCTCATACCGGTGCCGGTGTGCCCGAGCTGCTCCGCCGTCTGGCGCTCCTGGTGCGAGAGACCGAGGCGGTGGAGGGAACAAATCTCGAAGTCCTGCGCGCCCTGATCGAAGCGCACCCGAGCGAGGAGGGGCGCGCCTTCGCCGACCGGATCGATCTGGGGGAAAGCCTGGGCGAGACTCCGTGGCCGCGGCAACCGTATCGGGAGGTCGCGCTGGTCCGAGATGAGGCGGCACGATGAGCGCCGTCGGGTTCGCGGCTCCCCGCGAGGAAGACCTCCGCTGGGCACTCATGCCTGGTTTCATCCCGCGCCGCGCGCGTGATCTGCGCGCCCACGAACGCCAGGCCCGGGCGGAGGGACGATTGGCCCATCTCCCGGGGCTCGAGCTTCGGGCCGATGCCAGTCTCCTTGAAAGCTGCCTCGGGCGGCTTCGCGACCTTCAGGCGGAATTCCTGACCGACGCAGATCCCCGCTTTCCGGTCGAACTCCGCGAGATTCCCGATCCTCCGATCCACCTCTTCGTCCGCGGGAGCGACTGCTGGCGGTCCGAGCAGCCGCGGGTGGCGATCATCGGGGCGCGAGCGGCGAGCGAGGCGGGACGAGAGATCGCCTACAGCCTGGCGCGGGATCTCGCGCTTCGGGGCATCGTCGTGATCAGCGGTCTGGCGCGCGGGATCGACGGGGAGGCCCACCGTGGAGCGCTCGAGGCCGGGGGGCAGACCGTTGCGGTGCTCGGCGCGGGTCTCGATGTCTGTTACCCGCCCGAGCACCGGGATCTCTTCGCCCAGATTCCCGGCTGCGGCGCGTTGGTGACCGAGTTTCCGCCCGGTACGCCGCCCCTCGGGCGCAACTTTCCGATGCGCAATCGGATCCTGAGCGGGCTGGCCGACCTGTTGGTGGTGGTGGAAGGGAACGAGCGGAGCGGCGCGCGCTCGACCGTGGATCACGCTCTCGATCAGGGGAAGGAGGTCTGGGCGGTGCCGCGGGACATCTGTCTCCCGGGATGCGCTCTTCCGAATCGACTGCTGAACGACGGCGCGCGGCCGGTTCTTTCCTCCGGCGAGCTCGAGCGGGCGGCGCGAGAGGTGCCTCGGATCCGGTTCGGGTCGGTGCCGCTCGCTCCGGGTGAGCGCCTGCTGCGGCTGTTGCGCAACCGATCACGCACCCCGGAGCAACTCTTGAACGAGTGCTCCGATCTGGATCCGGCCGTGGCCCAGGTGGCATTGCTCGCCCTCGAGCTCGACGGCCAGGTGAGTCGCCTGCCGAACGGCCGCCTGGCCAGCGTCCTCCCGTGAACGGAGGGGAGGCGCCAGTTCCAATCGGCGGTCTGGGGCGGGGTCGACGGGAGGTGCGGCCCGGTCGGTCGGCGAAGCACCTGTTGGAGTTTCTGCTCCTCCGGTTCGTGCTCCTCCTGCTCGCCCCACTCTCCTGGAACGGTTCCCGGCGGGTGGGTCGGCTGCTGGGGAGTTTCGCCGCGGGAGCACTCCGCCTCCGTTGGAAAGTGACGCTGGACAATCTCCGCCACGCCTTTCCCGAGCGGAGCGAAGTCGAGCGCAGCGCGATCGCGCGCGCGGCCTACCGCGAGATCGGCACCACCTTCCTCGAGATGTTCCGGTCGCTCCGCCCGGGCGAGGCGAGCACGCGGTGCGACTCGTTTGCGGCCGAGCTACTGCGCGACGCACTCGACGAGGGACGGGGCGCGATTCTCCTCACCGGGCACTTCGGGAACTGGGAATTGCTCGGCGCGGCGGTCGCGGATGGCGGCTGGCCGCTGCACGCGGTGGTGGCCACGCAGAAGAACCGGTGGATCGATGCGCTCGTCACCCGGCGGCGGGAAGCGGTGGGACTGAAGATCCTGCGCAGCGACGCGGGCCTCCGCCCGATCCTCCGTGCCCTGAAGTCGAATCAGATCGTCTGCTTTCTCGCCGATCAGGATGCCGGCCGCACCGGGCACTTCGTCCCGTTTCTCGGGCGGCCGGCCTCATCGCCCGGTGGCCCGGCGCGTTTCGCCCGGCTCGCCCGCTGTCCCATCCTGGTCGGCTTTTCGGTGCGTTCTCCGGGCGGGCGCTACCGGTTCGAGTTCGGCAACCTGATCCGGATCCGGGAAGACCTTCCGTCGGAGGAGGCGGAGAAGCAGGCCACGGCGGAGATCGCCGCCCTTCTGGAGGAGCGGATCCGCCGGTACCCTGAGCAGTGGTTCTGGATGCACCGGCGTTGGAAGACCCGTCCGCCCGGCGAGACAACCGGCCCAGGTCCGTCAGAGGGACCGTGAGAGGCCGCGTGAGAGGGAGCGTGAGAGGGGAGCGCGTGAGTCGGAGTGGGGGAAGGAGCGTGAGCATGCGTGCAGTCAGTTTCGGAGAGGTCGGTAAGGAACGGCCCGGAGTGGTCGAGGGCGAGCGGCTGGTCGCGGTCGAGACCCTCGATGCCTCCTGGCCGCGGAGCTGGAAGCGTCTGCTTGGCGCCGGTCTCGAGTCCGAGGTCTTTGCCCGCGCGAGGCGCGCGCTGGATCAGGGTAGTGTGATCGCGCTCTCCTCGATTCGCCTCGGCCCCCCGATTCCCGACCCGAGCAAGATCATCGCCATCGGCCTCAACTACCGCGATCACGCGTTGGAGCAGAAGAAGGAGCCGCCGCTGGTACCGCTGCTTTTCGCCAAGGCACCGAGCTGCCTGGTCGGGCCGCACGATCCGATCCGTCTACCCGATCAGGAACCGCAGGTCGATGCCGAGGCCGAGCTCTGTCTGGTGATCGGACGGACCGCGAGTCGGGTGAGCGAAACCGAGGCGTTGGACCACGTCTTCGGCTGGACGGTGATGAACGACGTCAGCGGACGCGCGGCGCAGTACGGCGACAAGCAGTGGTTTCGCGGGAAGAGCTTCGACAGCTTCGGTCCCTCCGGTCCCTGGATCGTCCGCCGCGCCGATCTGGCCGACCCGACCGGACTCGCACTCGAGGCCGACTGGGGATCCACTCCGATGCAGCGCGGGAACACCCGCGACCTGATCCACGGCCCGGCCGCCCTGGTCTCGTATGTCAGCCACCAGATGACCTTGTTCCCGGGCGACCTGATCTCGACCGGTACCCCGGCAGGAGTCGGCGTCTTTCGAGAGCCTCCGGCCTTCCTCGAGCGCGGCATGCTGGTCACGGTCCGACTCGAGGGGGTCGGGGAACTGCGCAATCCGGTGATCTGAGGTCGGGCCGGACGATCAGCCGGTAACCGCCGCGCCGGCTCGCTGGAGCAACTTTTCCCGCTCGCGGTGGAAGTGGGCGCTGTAGAGCTTCGACATCGCCTGGCGCTTCATCTCCTTCAAGGCGTAGCGACGGGGCTTGTCGGCGAACCAGCGGCACTCCTCCGGAAGCAGTACCAGGCTGACGTGGATGTTGGGCGCGATTCCGATCGGCAGATCGCGGTCCATGCATGCCTCATACAGCCGGCGGAAGACCGGAATCATCTCCTCCGTCTTGGGCGGGGCGAGGTCGGCGTAGTCGGTGCCGAGCAGCGGGCGGAACACACAGACGGTGGGAATTCCCCCGTGTTCGGTGATCCAGTCGATGGCGGCCATCGACGACTCCGGCGCCTCCAGTCCGGCAATGATCTCTCCGTTCGAGACCCAGGGCTCGAAGGAGCCCGGCTTCCGCAACTTGGCGCAGTAGTCGACCGCCTCGAGGTACCGGTCGAGCCCGTACTCGCGGTGCTTCCCCGGACAGACCTCGACGAAGCGGTCCCGGTCGAAGATCTCGAAACAGAACGAGACGCGATTCACCCCCATCTGCTTCAGACGGTCGTAGCGCGAGAGATCCGGGTGCGGGGGAGTCTGAACTCCGATCAGGAGGCCGGTATCCTTCTTGATCTCCCGGATGTACGGCTCGAGGATGTCGAGGTAGCCGTGATCGGAGTGATGACCGGTGTTGAAGTCGACGTAGGTAATCCCCGACTCGCGGACCGCCGCCCAGACCACCTCCATGACGTCCGAGATCGACTTCTGATCCGGGGCGTCATCGACCCCCAGGTTCAGCCCGACCGAACAGAACTTGCAGTTCGACTTGACCGGCTCGGTCCAGTACTCGCACACCTTCGCCTGGTAGATGCCCAGATAGGTGCCCTGCAGGGTGCCGATGCGGGTCATGGGGCGACCGGTCGAGGTCTCGCGATCGTACCAACCCGGCCGCGGGGAGAGCTCGACCGGAGAGATCCGCTCTCCATCGTCTCGCCGGATCCAGTACGCGCCGTCTTCCTGGTGCAAGATGTAGGGGGAGTTCTTGGCGAACGGTTCGGAAACCGGGGCGTTGGTCCAAAGCCCGTGCGGGAGGATCAGTTCCAGCCCCGACCCGAGGCCGGCGCGGGTGCGGAGAATCTTGCGCCCGCCGTCTCGTTCGACGAAACAGGAGTCGTCGAGGCGGAGTCCGCGGCAGTAAAGGTCGAGCTTCAAGAGACCAGGGTTGGAGCGAACGTCGTAGTCCATGGTGTCTCCCAGGGGTGCCGTTCAGGATCGAGCATCGTTGCTAGATTCTACGGCCCGAGCGGGGGCCCGGAGCAGGGGAAAATAGTTTCGGACCGAAATGTCCGATTAAAACTGAGAGCCAGTCGCAGAGGTGGTGCGACTGGCTCGATGAGGAACTCAGCAGCCGCGGGGCTTGGCCCCGCGGCGGTCAGTCATAGTACTCGGTGCCGAGGTGGGTGATCAGTTCCTCGCCGCGCAGGTGGCGGAGGTTGTTCTTGAGCTTCATGAGCTGGATGAACAGATCGTGCTCGGCGTACACCTCCGGGGCGTGCATCGGGCTCTTCCAGTAGAACGACAGCCACTCCTGGATACCGCGCATCCGCGCCCGCCCGGCGAGGTCGAGGAACAGCGCCAGATCGAGCACGATCGGCGCGGCGAGGATGGAATCGCGGCAGAGGAAGTTCACCTTGATCTGCATCGGATAGCCCATCCAGCCGAAGATGTCGATGTTGTCCCAGGCCTCTTTCTCGTCTCCCCGCGGCGGGTAGTAGTTGATCCGCACCTTGTGGAAGAGGTTGCCGTAGAGCTCCGGATAGAGTTGCGGCTGCAGGATGCTGTCGAGCACCGAGAGCTTCGATTCTTCCTTGGTCTTGAACGACTCCGGGTCGTCGAGCACCTCTCCGTCCCGGTTACCCAGGATGTTGGTGGAGAACCAGCCGGATACCCCGAGCATGCGCGCCTTGAACATCGGTGCCAGGACCGTCTTCATCAGGGTCTGCCCGGTCTTGAAGTCCTTGCCGCAGACCGGGACGTTCATCTCCCGGGCCAGCTCGAGCAGGGCGGGGAAATCGGCCGAGAGGTTCGGGGCGCCGTTGGCGTAGGGGATCCCCATCTTGATCGCGGCGTAGGCGTACACCATCGATGGGGCGATCGAGGGATCACGGTCGCGCATCGCCTGCTCGAACGCGGCGATCGATTGGTGCGCCGGTCCGGGCTGGAGGAAGATCTCGGTTGAGCCACACCAGACCATGACCAGACGGGCAAGTCCGTTCTCTTCCTTGAACCGCTTGATGTCGGCCATCACCTGCTCGGCCAGGTCCATCCAGTTCTTGCCCTGCTTGACGTGCTCGCCGTGCAGCTTCTTGACGTAGTGGTTATCGAAGACCGCGGGCCACGGCTTGATCTTCTCCATCTCGTCCTTGAGCGGTGCGAGGTGGGTGGGAGAGATCACGCCCGCACGCAGGGCGGCATCGTAGGTGCTCTCGGCGAAGATGTCCCAACCGCCGAAAACGATGTCGCTCAGGTCGGCCAGCGGCACGAAGTCCTTGATCAGCGGCGACCTATTCTCGGTCCGCTTGCCCAGGCGAATCGTGCCCATCTGGGTCAAGCTTCCGAGCGGCGCGCCCAGCCCCTTGCGGGCCGCGATCACCCCGGCGATGAAGGTGGTAGCGACTGCTCCCATTCCGGGCAGCAGGATTCCAAGCTTGCCCTCGGCCGGGCGAATCTCGACGCTCATGACTCCTCCTTGTGCGGGTCGTGTCGGCCGGCAGAATGCGGGGCCTGACTCAGGAATAGTGGCCTTGTTCTACTCCTCGCCCTAAGTGATTTTTCGAGCATCACCCATAACGGTTTGTTATGGTGGGCGGATGAACCTCACCGACCTGGAGACCTTCGTGCGTGCTGCCCAAGAGGGCAGTCTCTCCGCGGCCGCGCGGCGCCTCTTCATCAGCCAGCCCGCGGTTTCGGCCCGGCTGCGACGCCTGGAGGAGGCGTTGGGCGAACGGCTGCTCGAACGATCGGGCCGAGGGGTTCGGCCCACGCCGGTCGGCTCGCTGCTTCTCGCCCGTTGCCACCCGCTCCTGCAGGAGGTGCATCGGTTGGAGGCGGAGGTGCGCGGCGAAGCGCCGCCCGGGGCCAGACTGATCATCGGGGCGACCGACCTGGTCGCGATCTATCGTCTGCCTCGGGCGCTGGCGTCGTTTCGCCGGCGATTCCCTTCCCTCGAGGTGCAGGTGCAGGTCGACGGCTCGGCCACCCTGGTGCATGCACTGGAGGAAGGAAGAATCGAATTTGCCGTGGTGACTCTCCCGGTCGCCTCGCCGCGGGTCGAGCTCACGCCGCTCTTCGAGGACCCGCTCCGGGTGGTGGCAGCGCCGGGGCATCCCCTGGCCGGCCGGCGCAGCGTCGCGCCGAAGCTGGTCGCGGCCGAAGCGTGGCTCAATCACAAGCGCGACTCGGTGACCCGCCGCTCCCTGGAGTCGTTTTTCGCTGCGCACGACCTCGCGCTGCGCACCGAGATGGAGATCTCCAATCCCGAAGCGATCAAGGCGCTGGTCCAGGCGCGTCTCGGGGTGGCGGCACTTCCGGCCTGCGCGGTCGAACGGGAGGTGCGTCAGAAACTGCTCGTCCCGATCGCGGTCCGGGGGTGGAACCTCTCTCGGGTCTCCGGCTTGGCGCTGCGGCGAGGCCTGGTTCTCTCCCAGGCCGCGGAGGCGCTCATCCAGTTGCTCCGTTCCGGGAACGGGCGTGGGGGGGGCGCTCAGGCGCGGCGGAAGGTCTCGAGACCGCGGGCCAGCACCTGAATGGCGCGCCGCAGGCGCTCCTCCTCGAAGACGTAGGCGATCCGTACCTCGTGCTGCCCGGCCCCCGGGGTGGCGTAGAACCCGTTTCCGGGCGCCACGAAGGTGGTTTCGTTCTCGTACTCGAAGCTCTCGAGCATCCAGCGGGCGAACTCCTCCGCATCGGCGACCGGGAGGGTGGCCATGACATAGAACGCGCCGCGCGGTTTGCGGCAGAGAACTCCGGGGATCGTCTCCAGTTCCTGCATCACCGCGTCGCGCCTCCGCTCATACTCCACCCGGATCTGTTCGTAGTAGGACCCCGGTAGCTCCACCGCGGCGGTGGCCATGATCTGCCCGAGACTGGGAGGGGAGAGGCGGGCCTGGGCCCAGGCCAGGGCGGAGCGGAGTACGTCCTGATTCTTGGTCCCGAGACAGCCGATCCGGGCTCCGCAGGCGCTGAAGCGCTTGGAGATCGAGTCGACCAGGATCACCCGGTCGAGTTCCCCCGATTTGCCCGAATGCGCGGCGCAGGCGACCACCGACTCGTGGTCGCGGCCGTCGTAGCAGAACTCGCGGTAGACCTCATCGGCGATGATGAACAGCCCCCAGCTCGCGGCTAGCCCCAGCACCATCTCGATTTCCTGCGCTTCGTAGACCGTGCCGGTCGGATTGCCCGGGTTGGAGAAGAGGATCGCCCGGGTTCGGGAGGAGAGACGTTCCTCCCAGATCGCCCGCGGGGGGAGATGGTACCCCTCCTCCGCTGTGGTGGGGATCGGCACGACGGTGATCTCGAGCATCCGGGCGAAGCCGAGATAGTTGGCGTAGAGCGGTTCCGGGATCAGGATCTCGTCTCCGGGGTCGGTGACCGCCGCGAGGGCAAACAGGATCGCCTCGCTTCCGCCGGCGGTGACCAGCAGTTCGTCCGGACCGAAATCGACCCGGTGACGGGCGTAGTACCGGCTGAGCCCCTCGCGCAGCGGCACGATTCCGGCCGAGTGGGAGTAGGCCAGCACATCGGGCAGGTCCCGGCGGAGCGCTTCCCACATCACCTCGGGGGTGCGGATGTCCGGCTGGCCGATGTTCAGGGAGTGGACCTTGCGGCCGCGCCCGCGCGCGGCGTCGGCGAGAGGGACCAGCTTTCGGATCGGACTTGGCGGGGCCTCAGCCCCACGGGCGGACAGCTTGACGGGACGCATCAGTCCTCCGGCGGTCGAGACCGCGACGTTCGCTCCGCCGCGGGAATGCTCCGTTGCCAAGATCCTCCGGCGGGCCACCTGAACGAATTTCTTCGGATCGGGCTACTTGAAGCCGATACCCGGTTTAGGGTCATTGCTTCCCGGACCGGCGCCACGGATCTTGCCGTTCTGACTCTCGTAGCGGGCGATGTCGGCCTCGAGCGTCTTGAGCAGGCCGAGCGCGTGCTGCGGGGTCATGATGATCCGCGCATGAACCTTCGCATTGGGTGTCCCCGGCATCACCCGCGCAAAGTCGAGCACGAATTCGGAGGATGAGTGGGCCAGAACCACCAGGTTGGAGTAGATGCCGTCCGCGTCGCTGGCGTCGATCTGCAGCTTGAGCGGCGGCGTCGAGCCGTTCTCCATCTTGCCTCCCTGCCGGTTGCCGTTCGTGGGGGAACCCGTCGGTCGGGAGCCTACGGACCGAGAGCCGTTCTGAAACCATCCGAACATCGTCGGATCCCGCTTTCTTGTTCGCGTCCCAGGGGCGGCCGCGCCGATCGGCTCCCTCGGGGTGTTCGATCCGGGCCACGGCCCGGCCAGGAGCCAAACTCATGAACGAGCCGAGGGACCACGCGGATCCCCTGAAGGACCCGCGACTCCACTGCGAGGCGCAGTATATCAAAGGGCTGGAAGACGAGGCGCAACGAATGTTTGCGCTGCTCAGGCTCTCGACCTTCCTCCATGGGCTGAACGATCTCGCGCCGGTGGCCGCTGCGGTGCTGGGCGCGCTGACCTCCTCCGACGGCTACGACTTTGCCGAAGCGGTGCTCTTTCTTCGCCACGAGGAACGGTCGGAGTTGGTCGGTTGCGAGGCGGTCCGCGCGGGGGAGTCGGAGTTCGGCCGTCGGCTCTGGGAAATGGTCGATCGCTTTCCCGAGTCGATCGACGAGTTCGTCGGACTCTGTGGCTCCCCCGGCCAACGGGCCCGGGAGCTCGAGCTGGCCCGCGTCCGCTGGCCGGAGGCCAGCGAGGGGGTTACGCCGGAGCAGCAGCTCGAGACGTGGGAGCGAGCCCTTGCTCAGTCCCCCGCCGTGCAGAACGCCCTGGGCGCGGGACCGTGGCGATTTCTGCTCCTGCGCGGAACCCAGGGACCGATCGCCTTGCTCGCGGTGCGGCCGCATCCAGAGCGACCCGGGGCCGATCCGGGCGCGGAGTCGTCGGTCGACAGCGAGCTGCTCCTCGGATTCTGCTACCACTCCGGGATCGCGCTCGAGCGGGGGCTGCTCCGCCGGCGCATCGAACGACGGGTCGATGAGCTGCACACCGTGCAGCAGGTTTCGCGCAGCATCCTCACCGCCACGAATCTCGAAGATCTCCTGCTGCTCGTCTCGCGCACCGCGGCCAAGGCGGTCGGCGCCGACTGGGCCAGTGCCTGGGTCTCCGAGGGGAGCGAGGACGAGCTCCGCCTCCTCGCCCGCTGGGGCGGAGCGAAGGTCGACGACCGGCTGGCGGAAGAGCTCGAGTCGCGGGCGCGCCACGTGGCGCTCTCGCAGAAGCCGGACGAGCGTCCGGCCATCGTCGACGGAGTCGAGAGCGTGCTCGTCCCGCTGGTTGCGTTCGAGCGCACGGTCGGGGTTCTCGGAGTGGGGGGGCGCTCGGTCGACCGCGCGCTCCCGTTGTTCCACCGGGGAGACGTGGACTTCCTATCCCTGCTCTGCGCTCAGGCCGCGGTGGCGGTCAAGAACGCGCAGCTCTTTGGCCAGGTGAAGGAGACCGAGCGTCGTCTGCGGGAGACCCAGAACCTGCTCCTTCAGTCGGAGAAGTTGGCCGCTCTGGGGGAGATGAGCGCCAAGGTGGCCCACGAGATCCGGAACCCCCTGTCGGCGGTCGGGGGTTTCGCCCGCCGGATCCAGCGCAACCTCCCGACCCAGGACCCAAATGCGCAGTTCGCCGAGCTGATCGTCAAGGAGATCGAGCGACTCGAAGCGATCCTGACCGAGCAGCTCGAGTTCGCCCGGATGAGTCGACCGCGGCTGCAGAACCTCGACCCGAACGTGCTGGTGAAGGAGACGCTTCTCCTGCTCCACGACGCCGCGCACCAGGCTGGGGTGATCCTGCTCGAGGAGATCACTCCGGATCTCCCGCCCGTCCTGCTGGATGGCGACAAGGTCAAGCAGGTGCTGCTCAACATCCTGCGGAACGCGCTGGAAGCGGTTTCCGAGGGGAACCGGATTCTCGTCCGTACGGCGCGGGTCGATGGCGATCTGCGGATCGAGATTGCGAACGATGGGCAGGCCCTCCCCGGCGACATCCTCGACAGTCTCTTCGTCCCGTTCGCGACCGCCAAGCCGGGCGGGACCGGACTCGGCCTCGCCGTGGCCCGTCAGATCGTGCAGGACCACGGGGGGGAGATCCAGGTCCGCACCGGGGCCGAACCCTGGAGCGTGATCTTCACCATCAGTTTCCCGATTCGAGAAAATCAGGACCGGCGACGTTCTCCCCGGGAACGTCGCGCGACGCGAGACCGGCGCCGCGCCGCATAGCCGCCAACCCACCCCGAGGGAAAGGAACGACCATGGCAACGGTGCTCGTTGTCGAAGATGATCCGAGTCTGCGCAGACTCTACGAGGCTGAGTTCGAAGAAGAAGGGTACCGGGTCGAGACTGCCTCGACCGGGGAGGAAGCGGTCAGCCGGATGGAAGAGGCGGCGCCGGATGCGGTGGTCCTCGACATCCGACTCCCGGGGATGAACGGACTCGATGTGCTCCGCCTGCTCCTCCAGAAACATCCGGAGGTGGCGGTGGTGCTGAACTCTGCCTACCCGGGGTACAAGCAGGACTTTGCGTCCTGGTCCGCCGACGGGTACGTGGTCAAGAGCTCCGACACCACCGAACTGAAGGCGGTCGTTGCCGGGGCGTTGGGCGCGCGACGCCGCGCGGCCTGAGCCGGTTCCGAGCTGCAGCGCCCCCGAGCCCGGCCAACCGCCGTCTGGGGAAAGGACTTGACCGGAACCGCCGCCGCCGATTAGAAACAGCCAGGCAATGGTTTCGAGGTGCCACCTTAGCTCAGTTGGTAGAGCACTAGACTGAAAATCTGGGTGTCCGCGGTTCGAGTCCGCGAGGTGGCACCATATGTGCGGCGCTGGTGTAGCTCAGCCGGTAGAGCAGCGCATTCGTAATGCGCAGGTCAGCGGTTCGATTCCGCTCACCAGCTCCATTTTCTCGCGCGAGACTTGCTCGCGCGGGGTTTTCTCGTGGCCTGTGCGCTCCGGGGAGGGCACTCCCCGGGGTGTACGCGGTCGTTTCCTGGTCCGGAGATCTTCCGGGCTGCGTGTGGGCTGTGGGGTGCGGTCTCTCTCCTGGATGCCGCCCGCTGGACAGTTCCGCGTGCCGACTCCAAGGACCAGGTCTCCCCGGAGTGGCTTCCGTTACGGGCAGCTTCCCCGCCCGAGGGGCCGATTCCCAGATACAACCGCGCCGATCCCGTCGGGTCGGGCGAGGGAGTGAGAATCCATGTCTTTGATGGTCAGCGTCTCCGGCGTCCGAGGCATCGTCGGACCGGAGTTGAATCCGCTCGTGATCGGCGACTGGATCGCTGCCTTCTCGCAGATCCTGCCGGCCGGACCGGTCGTGGTGGGACGGGACTCCCGTCCGAGCGGCGAGGTGCTGTCCCTCGCGGTCTCGTCGGTCTTTCGCGCGCTCGGCCGGGAGGTGCTGGAGGTGGGGATCGTGCCGACCCCGACGGTGCAGCTGGCGGTCGAATCGTGGTCCGCGGCCGGAGGGATCATCCTCAGCGCCAGCCACAATCCGCCGGCCTGGAACGCCCTCAAGTTCGTCGATACCGACGGCAGCTTCCTCTCGCCGGACCGGTTTTCCGCCCTGAAACGGGCCTACGACGCTCGGGAGCGGGGCTTCGTGGGAGCCGCGTCGTTCGCCACCGGTCGTGATTGTCACGAGAGTGCGCTCGATCTGCACGAGTCGGTGGTGCTGAAAATGGTGGATGTCGATCGGATCCGCGCGGCTGGGATCTCGGTGACGCTCGAGACGGGTCACGGCGCGGGCGGGACGCTCCTCCCGCGCCTCGCGGCGAAGCTCGGGCTTTCGCTCGACGGTCGCCACCTGGAGCCGAACGGCAACCTGCCGGCAAACCCGGAGCCGACGGCCGAGACGCTCGCCGGGATCCTCCCTTCCGTCGCGGCCGGAACCACGATGCTGCTCATGGTCGACCCCGACGCGGACCGCCTCGGCATGGCCCTGCCCGGGACCGACGTGGTGGGCGAGGAGTGGACCCTGCCGCTGGTGGTGCGGAACCGCCTCACGCAGACGATCGGTCCGGTCGTGACCAACCTCTCGACCTCGACGCGGGTCGAGGAGGCGGCGCGCCCGATGGGCGCCGAGGTGGATTCGCACCCCGGTGGGAGAGGCCCACGTCGTGGCCGAGATGAAGCTGCGGCGGGCGCTGATCGGCGGCGAGGGGAACGGCGGGGTGATCGATCCCCGGGCGCACCTGGGGCGTGACTCGGCGGTCGGCCTGGCACTTCTTGCCGAGGCCGAGGCGACCCATTCGGGAGGGCTCCGCGCGCTGGCGTCCAGCTTCCCGCCCCGGTTTATGGTCAAAGAGAAGATCGAGCTAACCGACAATAAGTTCGGTGACTTGGAGACGCGGTTCGCCGCTCTCCTGGGAGCCCCTGAGGACCGGAGAGACGGGCTTCGCTGGTCGATCGCCGGTGGGTTCGTGCATCTGCGGGCCTCGAATACCGAACCGATCCTCCGCGTGGTGGTGGAAACCGCCTCGGCGCAGGAGTCGGAGGACCGGATCCAGGCCCTGCGGGAGCAGTTGGGCGGGCGTTGAGCCGGGATTTCTCGTCGAGAGTTCGCTGCGCGGCCGAACGCGCGAGGCGTAGAATGAGGGCCGTTGCCTCGCTCGCCAGCTAGGAATACTGGATCTCGGACCCAGGACGGAACGGGTCGGGAGGACAACTACAGCTATGTGCGGAATCATCGGATACACCGGACCTCAGCGCTGCCTGCCGATCCTGATCGACGGACTGCGGCGCATGGAGTATCGCGGCTACGACTCGGCCGGGGTGGCGATAATCAACGGCAAGGGGGTTGTGGTCAAGAAGGACGTCGGCAAGATCGCCGCCCTGGAGGCGCTGGTCGATGCCGACCCGCCGCACGGCACGATCGGCATCGCGCATACCCGCTGGGCCACCCACGGTGAGCCTAGCCAGATCAACTCGCATCCGCACCTCGACTGTCGGGGACATTTCGCCGTGGTGCACAACGGCATCATCGAGAACAACGAGAGCCTGCGCGAGACCTTGAAGGCCAAGGGGCACAAGTTTCGCAGCGAGACCGACACGGAGGTGCTCTCGCACCTGATCGAGGAGTACTGGGACGGCAGCCTGGAGAAGGCTGTCGCGGCGGCGCTGCGGCTGGTCGAAGGAACCTACGGGATCGCCGTGGTCTCGGATCTCGATCCGGACAAGGTGGTCGGCGCGCGCAAGGGGTCGCCCTTGGTGGTGGGGGTGGGAAACGGCGAGAACTTCATCGCCTCCGACGTCTCCGCCATGCTGGCCCACACCAAGCAGGTGGTCTATCTCGGTGACGAGGAGATGGTGATTCTGACCCCGCGGGGCTACCGCACCCAGACCTTGAACGAGATCCCGGTCGACCGCGAGATCGAGGAGATCACCTGGGAGCTCTCGCAGATCGAGAAGGGCGGCTTCCCGCACTTCATGCTGAAGGAGATCTTCGAGCAGCCGAAATGCATCCAGAACGCGATCCGTGGACGCCTGATGGAGCAGACCGGGGAGGCGCACCTCGGCGGCCTCAACCTGACCGACGACGAACTTCGCTCGGTGGAGCGGATCGTCATGCTGGCCTGCGGCACCTCCTGGCACGCGGCGATGATCGGCGAGTACATGCTCGAGGAGTACTGCCGGATCCCGGTCGAGGTGGAGTACGCCTCGGAGTTCCGTTACCGCAATCCGGTCATCGGGCCGAACGACCTGGTGATCGTGATCAGCCAATCGGGGGAGACGGCCGACACCTTGGCCGCCATGCGCGAGGCGCAGCGCCGCGGCGCGCGGGCGCTCGGAATCTGCAACACGGTCGGATCGACCATCGCGCGCGAAGCGGACGGTGGAATCTACATCCACGCCGGACCGGAAATCGGTGTCGCTTCGACCAAAGCGTTCACCAGCCAGGTGGCGGTGCTGGCGGTTTTCACCCTGCATCTGGCGCATGTCCGAGGCATGAACCCGGAAGTGAATCAGGAGTTGATCCACGAGTTGAAGGCGATTCCGGCCAAGATCGAGCGGATCCTGAAGAGCGACGCGCAGATCGTCGAAATCGCGAAGATGTTCCAGAAGACGACCAACTGCCTCTACCTCGGGCGGGGCTACAACTTCCCGGTCGCACTCGAAGGGGCGCTCAAGTTGAAGGAGATCTCCTACGTGCACGCCGAGGGGTACCCCGCGGCGGAGATGAAGCACGGGCCGATCGCCCTGATCGACGAGAAGATGCCGGTGGTCTTCCTTTGCACCCGCGATTCGGCCTACGACAAGGTGCTGAACAACATGTCGGAGGTGCGGGCGCGCCGCGGGCGGATCATCGCCATCGCGACCGAAGGGGACGAATCGGTGCGCGAGCGGGCCGACCAGGTGATCTGGATCCCGCACACCATCGACCCGCTGGTGCCTCTCCTCTCGGTGGTTCCGCTCCAGCTGCTCTCGTATCACGTGGCCACCCTTCGCGGATGCAACGTGGATCAGCCGCGAAACCTGGCCAAGAGCGTCACCGTGGAGTAGCCCCGCAGCCCCGGTTTTTCCGGAGCGGGCGGGTACCCCCGCGCGTTCGACTGCGCTACCTTCTGCGCCGATCGGATTCCCGATCGGCGCGTTATATTTTTTGGAGGCATCGATGAAGACGGTGATCGAAACCAAGGACGCCCCCGCGGCCATAGGCCCCTATTCCCAGGCGATCTTCGACCCGCCGAGCGGCCTGCTCTTCTGTTCCGGCCAGATCGCACTCGACCCGGCGAGCGGGGCGATGGAGACCGGGGGAGTCGAGGCGGAGTTTCGTCGGGTGATCCAGAACGTCCGGGGCTTGCTCGCGGCGCGCGGACTCACCCTCGACCATGTGATCAAGACCACGCTCTTCCTGGCCGACATGAACGACTTCGCCGCGGTCAACGCGCTCTACGCCGAGGCGTTCTCCGCGCCCTTCCCGGCTCGTTCCACCGTCGCGGCACTCGGACTCCCCAAGGGGGCCCGAGTGGAGCTCGAGGTGATCGCGCGCGGCTGATCGCTCCGGGTCGTTGACACCTATCCAAGCCCCGGATAGGCTGACCGCTTGCCGTGCTTAGGAAGTTGGGAACGCATGAGTTCTGGTGGGCTCCGAGGACTTCAAATCCTTTGCCGGGCACTCGCGTGTCCGGGGTGGGTTCGATTCCCACACGTTCCCGCCACTATGGGGCGGGAGGCGGTCTTCGCGTGCCTGGCGCTGACCGTGGTGCTGGCGGGATCGGTTCCGGATCGGGCCTGGGCGGCATCGGGTGGGTCGAACGCCGATTCGACCGCGACGGTGCCCTCCGCGACCCCGGCGGTGCCGCACCCCACTGCGGCGGTGCCGTGGCGGAACACACCCGGGGCGGTGTTGCTCCGCTCCACGGTCTTGCCCGGGTGGGGGCAGCTCAAGAACGGGCGGCCACGGAAGGCGGCGTTGGTTCTGGCCGGGCAGGCCTATCTGGTCTACCGAGCGGTCCGGGCGGACGCGAAGGAACAGGATTGGCGCGACAAGGCCGCGGCCGACTCGGTCAACGCCGGGTCGTACCTGCGCGAGGCGCGCTACCAGGCGGATCGGCGGCACGATTTCAGCTGGTGGAGCGCGTTTGCCTGGATCTGGAACCTCGGGGATGCGTACGTCGACGCGCACCTCGGGAAGTTCGGCCGGGAGTTCGAACCGCAGATGTACCGTGCGGACGGACCGAAGACCGAAGTGGAGTCGACCGATTGGTTCCTGGAACCGCGACCAAACCGGCGCGGCGCGCTGGAGTTGAGGGCCGGAATCCGGCTGTCGCTGCCGTAGTGTGGCTCACCAAGCCTGGGATGACATGACCGAACTTTCTCGCATCCGAAACTTCTGCATCATCGCCCACATCGACCATGGCAAGTCGACGCTGGCCGACCGGTTCCTCGACGTCTGCGGCACCATCTCGAAGAAGGAGATGAAGGACCAGGTCCTGGACAACATGGACCTGGAGCGTGAGCGCGGAATCACGATCAAGGCGCATGCCATCGCCATGGACTACGTGTCGTTGGCCGGGGAGCACTACCGGTTCCACTTGATCGACACCCCCGGGCACGTCGATTTCAGCTACGAGGTCTCCCGCTCTCTGGCCGCCTGCGAAGGGGCGCTGCTCCTGGTCGACGCCACCCAGGGGATCGAGGCTCAGACTGTCTCCAACCTCCACATGGCGCTCGAGGGGGGGCTGGAGATCATTCCGGTGGTCAACAAGATCGACATGCCGGCCGCCCGCCCGGAGGATGTCGCGCAGCAGATCAAGAACATGATCGGCTCGCGCGACGACGAGATCCTTTACGCCTCGGCCAAGGAAGGGAAGGGCGTGCGCGAGATCCTGGAGGCGGTGGTCTCCCGGGTTCCACCCCCTGACGGCCTGCGGGAACGCCCGCTGCGTGCGCTGATCTTCGACTCGACCTTCGACCAGTTCCGGGGCGTGGTGGCCTACATCCGGGTGGTCGACGGCGTGGTGCGGAAAGGGGACAGCATCAGGCTCCTTTCCAACAACAAGCCGTACGAAGTCGACGAGGTGGGCAACCTCCGCCTCACCATGACGGCGCGCGAGGAACTGGCGGCGGGGGAGGTGGGATACCTGCTCTGCGGAATGAAGAACGTGGCCGACGCCAAGGTGGGCGATACCGTCGCCCCTTCGGGCTCGGCGCACGTCCAGGCGCTCCCCGGATTCAAGCCGATGAAGCCGATGGTCTACTCCGGGTTGTTTCCGGTCGACACCGAGGATTACCTCGAGCTGAAGGAGGCGTTGGGCAAGCTGTGCCTCAACGACTCGGCCCTGACCTACGTGCCCGAAACTTCGGCCGCCCTCGGCTTCGGCTTCCGCGTCGGGTTCCTGGGGCCGCTCCACCTCGAGATCGTGCAGGAGCGCCTCTGGCGGGAGTTCAACCTCGAGATCATCGCGACCATCCCGAACGTCTCGATGCGGGTGCACCTGGACGACGGCACTCTGGTGCAGGTCGACAGCCCGGCCGAGATGCCCGATCCGGGGCATTTCGAGACCTCGGAGGAACCGTTCATCGAGGCGCGAATCATCACCCCGACCGACTACACCGGTGGGTTGATGCAGCTGGTGCAAGAGCGGCGGGGGGAGTATGTCGGTCTACAGTACCTCGACCCGACCCGCGTGCAGCTCACCTACAAGATGCCGCTCTCGGAGATCATCTACGACTTCTACGACAAGCTGAAGTCGATCAGTCGCGGCTACGCGACGCTGGACTACGAGTGGCTCGGGTTCCAGGAGTCGGATCTGGTCAAGTTGACCGTGCTCCTCAACAGCGAGCAGGTGGACGCCCTCTCGATCATCGTGCATCGCGACAAGGCGTACGATCGGGGACGTGAGCTGGTCGACAAGCTTCGTGAACTGATCCCCCGCCAGATGTTCCAGATCGCGATCCAGGCAGCGATCGGCGGCAAGGTGATCGCGCGCTCGACGGTCAGCGCCATGCGCAAGGACGTGCTCGCCAAGTGCTATGGCGGCGACATCTCGCGCAAGCGCAAGCTCCTCGAGAAGCAGAAGGAAGGGAAGAAGAAGATGAAGCAGATCGGGAGCGTGCACGTTCCGCAGGAGGCGTTCCTGGCCCTGCTCAAGAACAACGAGTAGACCGCGGGACGCGCCGGGTGAGGGTGCACAGGGCACTGGGCGCGCAGGGCAATGGGTGCACAGGGCGCTGGGTGCGCAGGGCACTGGGTGGACAGGGCGTCGCGAAGGGAGTCGGGTGGTGGTTCGAACCGGAGGATGTGGGTGCTGAAAGAGCCGAATCGGGCACGGGCCGCGGAGAAGAGTTCCGCGCGCGAAACGCTGGACTCGCTGGTCTGGGCGCTGGTGATCTTCGTTCTGGTCCGCACCTTTGCGTTCCAGGCGTTCCAGATCCCTTCCAGCTCGATGGAGAAGACACTCCTGCCCGGCGACTTTCTCTTCGTGAACAAGCTGCTCTACGGGGCCAAGCTCCCCTTCACCGATATCCGGCTCCCCGGACTCACCCATCCGAAACCGGGCGACATCATCGTCTTCCAGTTTCCCCAGGACCCGAAGACCGACTACATCAAGCGCTGTGTGGCCGTGGCGGGCCAGACGGTCGAGGTACGGGACAAGCAGCTCTACGTCGACGGCGTGCTCAAGAACGAGGCCTACGCCATCCACGTCGATCCGCGGACCGGGGAACGGCAGCGTGACTTCTTCGGGCCGTACACCGTCCCGCCCGGGAACATCTTCATGATGGGCGACAACCGGGATCAGAGCTATGACTCGCGCTTCTGGGGGCCGGTCGATCTGAAGCTGATTCGGGGACAGGCCTGGGTCACCTACTTCTCCATCTCCTGGGACGACAAGGCAGCATTCCCGCAGCGCCTGACCACGATCAAGCGGATCCGCCCCGAGCGGATGTTCCGGTGGATTCGCTGACGTCGGTCGCCGCGCTCCCGCAGCCGGTCGATGCACCCCCCTACGGACCCGGGATCTACGTCCACGTCCCGTTCTGTCGGAATCTCTGCAGCTATTGCGATTTCTACGTGGTGATCGGCCGACCCGAGGCCCGGGCCTCGTTCGTCTCCGACCTGCAACGCGAGATGGCGCTGGTCGTGCGGGATGCGCGATTCCGAGAGGTTCGCTTCCAGACCCTGTTCTTCGGCGGAGGGACCCCCTCGCTCCTCTCGGGCGAGGAGTTCGCCGCGGTGGTGGCTGATCTGCGCGCCCACTTCGATCTCGACCCGCAGGCAGAGATCTCGGTCGAGGCGAACCCCGACTCGCTCGACGCGGAAAAGCTAGCGGCCTACCGGACCGCCGGAGTCACCCGGGTCAGCGTCGGGGTGCAATCGACTCGACAGGATGAGCTGGTCCGGATGGAGCGCCCCCACGGCCCGGACGACGTGCGCCGGGCGTTCGAGGCAATGCGAGCCGCCGGAATCCCGGGGACCGCGCTCGATCTGATCTACGGCCTGCCGGACAGCGACTCCGAGCGGTTTGGCGAGACCCTGCGAACCGCCCTCTCCTTCGGACCGGATCACGTCTCGGCCTATCTGCTCACCCTTCCGGAGAAGTCGAAACTGGCTCGCGCCCTCCGCGCGGGGGATGGGACCCTGCCGACGGACGAGAACGCCGCCGAACAGTACGAGCTGCTCTGCCGCGAACTTCCCGCCGCCGGGCTCAGGCAGTACGAGATCTCGAACTTTGCCCGGCCGGGGTTCGAGTCGCGGCACAACCAGAATTACTGGGTCGGCGGGGACTACCTCGGACTCGGGCCGGCAGCGCACAGTCACCAGGCAGGGAGGCGCTGGGCCAACCCGCGGTCGCTCCATCGCTGGCGACAGGCGGTCGCTGGGGACACCCTGGCCTGGTGTGAGGAAGAGCGCATCGATCAGGCGGGGCGGGCCGCGGAGATGATCTTTCTCGGGCTCCGGCGCGTACTCGGGATCGACCTGGGGGAGCTCGAGCCGCAACTCGACGAGGATGCGCGCCGGCGCCTGCGCGCGCGCATCGAGCAACTGGAGCGGGAAGGGTTGTTGCTCTGCGCGGAGGGGCGCCTGCGCCTCACCCCACGCGCCTATCTGCTGTCGAACTGGGTGATGAGCGAGCTGTTGCTGGAGCTGGACGGATGAAGGTCGCGTTGGTGCAGGACTGGCTGACCGGGATGCGCGGGGGCGAGAAGGTGTTCGAACGGTTCTGCCGTCGTTTCCCCGAGGCGCCGATCTACACCCTGGTCCACGTGCCCGGGAGCGTGAGCGGGGCCATCGAGTCCCACCCGATCCACGCCTCCTTCGTGCAGGGACTTCCCGGCGCGCAGAAGAGATACCAGCGGTACCTGCCGCTCTTCCCCGCCGCGATCGAGCGTTTCGACCTCCGCGGCTACGACCTCGTGCTCTCGAGCAGCCATTGCGCCGCCAAGGGGGTGATCGTCCATCCCGGAACCCGGCACCTCTGCTATTGCCACACGCCGATGCGCTATGTCTGGAGCAGCTACGAGGAGTACTTCGGGAGCGGACGGGTCTCCGGCCTGGCGGCGCGCGTCCTCCCGTTCGTGGCCAGCTATCTGCGGCAGTGGGATCAGCTCTCGGCCAGCCGGGTCGACAGCTTCGCGGCCAACTCCGCCCATGTGGCACGCCGGATCCGGCGCTACTACGGCCGTGACGCGCGGGTGATCCACCCGTGGGTCGATGTCGACTTCTTCACCCCGGAGGGGCCGCGGGAGGACTTCTATCTCGTGGTCACGGCCCTGGTGCCGTACAAGCGGGTCGACCTCGTGCTCGAGGCCGCACGTCGCCTCGATCGTCCCTTTGTCATCGTGGGCGACGGGGTCGAGCGCGAACGGCTCGAACGAAACGCGCCGGCCAACGTACGGTTCCTCGGGTGGCTCCCGGAGGAACCGCTGCGCGACTTCTACCGCCGCTGTCGGGCGCTGCTCTTCCCGGGCGAGGAGGACTTCGGGATCGTGCCGGTGGAGGCCCAGGCGACCGGCGCGCCGGTGATCGGGCTCGGTCGCGGGGGGCTGCTGGAAACGGTGCGTGAAGACGAGCGCGGCGTGTTCTTCGCCGAACCGACCGCGGACCAGCTCTGCGCGGCGATCGAACGATTCGAATCTCGGGGCTGGGAGCACGCGGCGATTCGCGATGGGGTGCTGTCCTTCGGGCCGACCCGTTTCGAGGCGGAGATCGACCGCTGGTTGGCGGACGAACTGGGCCGTTCGGACTAGACGAGGGGACCGGGCACCGGTGGGACAGATCGAACGCAACAAACGGCTCACCTGGCTCCAGGCGTTCTGGGTGCTGAGCGACGCCGTGGCGATCGTGACCGGCTTTGCCCTCGGCTACTGGACTCGCTTTCTCTCGCCGCTCACCGCCTGGATCCCGGCGAGCAAGGGGATCCCGCCGCTTTCGCTCTACCTGGCGGGTGCGGCGGTCACGCTTCTGGTCTGGGTTCCACTCTTCAACGCGATGGGGCTGTACCGACTCGAGCGAGGACGGACCAGTCACCGGCCAAAGGATCTGGTCCGGGGTCTCCTCTTCGGCATGGTCGGGGTCGCTGCCCTCTCGTTCTTCTATCGTGGCGCGAGCTTCTCCCGCCTCGCCGTCCCGTTCATCTGGCTCTACTCTGCGGTCCTCATCCTCGGCCTGCGGGCCTGGGTCACCGGCCTGGTGCGACGCTCCTCCCGCGTGCGCCCCATTCGCTTCGCCGTCGTGGGGGAGAGCCCGATCGCCGCAACCTTGGTGCAGTCGCTCCGGCGCTCCTCCTACCCGCACCAGTTCGTCGGATGGTTCGGTGTGGCGGCAGGGGCAACGCCGCCGCCGGCGAGTGATCGATCCGGGCCGGGGGATGCAGGGCCGCGGCTCGCCCCGTACCTGGGGCCGGCGGGAGCGATCCGGGACCGCGCCGGGGAACTGCAACTCGACCTGGTGATCCTCGCTCCGATCGAGCCGGAACCCGAACTGCTCCGCGCGGTCGTCGAGCAGTGCCAGGAACTCGACCTCGACTTCCAGTTCGTGCCCGACCTCTTGCCGCTCTGGGGGCGGAGTGTGCGGGTGGACGAGATCGAAGGGCTTCCGGTCCTCAGGCTACGGGAGCTGCCACTCAGCGGATGGAGCGGAGTGGTCAAGCGCACGGTCGACCTCGTGGTGTCGACCGGGCTCTTGCTGGTGCTCTGGCCGCTGTTTCTGATCATCGCCATCGCGGTCAAACTCGATTCCTCCGGCCCGGTATTCATCCGGCAGGATCGGATGGGACGCGACCGCCGACCGTTCCCGATGCTCAAGTTCCGCTCCATGCGCGTCGATGCCGAGACCTCCAGCGGTCCGGTCTGGGCACAGAGCAACGACCCCCGTCGCACCCGCAGCGGAGTCTTCCTGAGAAAGTGGAGCCTGGACGAACTGCCCCAGCTGTGGAACGTCTTCGTCGGGCAGATGAGCCTGGTCGGGCCGCGGCCGGAGCGCGAGTTCTTCGTGCAGCAGTTCGAGGGGCACGTGCTCGACTACCGCGATCGCCACCGGATCAAGTCGGGCGTGACCGGTTGGGCGCAGGTGCACGGCCTGCGGGGGAATGTCCCGATCGAGGAGCGGACCCGGTACGACCTGTACTACATCGAGAACTGGTCGCTCTGGCTCGATCTCCGGATCCTCTGGATGACGTTGCGTGCGGTGGTGACCCACCGCGGGGAGTGAGATCCGCCCCGGAGTGGGGGACCACGACATGGGGGACCACGGCGCTTGACCCTGGTGAGCGCCGCTCGATACCTTCACCCGAATAGGTTCGATACGGGCGCGGCGGACGGTGCCAAGGAATGGCCTGGGACCGACGCCGAACGCTCGAGACGCCGGAGGACACAGAGACAGCGCATGGCAAAACGTGACTACTACGAGGTCCTGGAGGTGCCGCGGGAAGCGGATGCCGACGCGATCAAGAATGCCTATCGCCGTCTGGCGAAGGCCTATCACCCCGACCACAATCCGGACCGCGCCAACGCGGAGGAGAAGTTCAAGGAGGTGAACGAGGCCTACGAGGTGTTGAAGGACGCAGACAAGCGCGCGGCCTACGACCGGATGGGTCATGCGGCGTTTGATCCGGCGGCGGGAGGAACGGCCGGCTACGGCGGGTTCCACAACGTCGACCTGTCCGAGGCCCTTCGGATGTTCATGCGCGAAATGGGCGGCTTTGGGTTCGGATTCGACGACGAGCCCGGCCAGGCGGCCCCGCAACGCGGCGGCAACCGCCAGATCCGGCTCGACCTCACGCTGGAGGAGATCGCCGCCGGCGTGGCCAAGACGATCCGAGTGAAGAAGCAGGTCCCGTGCACCACCTGCAGCGCGCGCGGTACGACCAGCGGCTCCGGAAAGTCGGTCTGCCAGCAGTGTCGCGGGACCGGTCAGGTTCGCCAGGTACAACGGTCGTTCTTCGGCCAGATGGTCAACGTCGCTGCCTGCCCGGTCTGTCGCGGCTCGGGCGAGATGATCCAGGATCCCTGCCGCACCTGCGGAGGGGACGGACGAGTCGATGGCAGCGAAACGATCGAGGTGAAGGTGCCCGCCGGCGTGATGGAAGGGAACTACATGACCCTCCGCGGCCGCGGGGATGCCGGGATCCGGGGCTCGGCGGCCGGGGATCTCATCGTGGTTCTGGGGGAGAAGCCGCACTCCATGTTCGAGCGGCATGATCAGCATCTGTTGCACCAGATGGCGATCCATCCGCACCAGGCGGCGCTCGGAGCAAAGGTCGAGGTACCGACGTTGAACGGTCTCGTTCGCCTGGAGGTCCCGGCCGGCACTCAGCATGGCACGCAGCTCCGACTGCGCGGCAAGGGGCTGCCCACGGTGCGCGGCGGCGAGATCGGAGATCTCTTCATCCGCGTGCTGATCGCGGTCCCGCAGAAGCTCACCGCCGAAGAGCGAAAGGCGTACGAGCGGCTGGCCCAGGTTCTCGGCAACGATGCGCCCAAGGTGCAGAAGAACTTCTTCGACCGGATGCGCGAAGCCTTCGGAGGATGACCATGAGCATCGAGTTGACCCCCGAACAGGCCCGGCTCCTGGCCGAACTGGCGAACGGTGGGGAGGCACGGATCCCCGATCTGGCCGCGCGGCTCTCGCTCGACCAGGCGCAAGTGGCCGCCGCGGCTACGCTCCTGGCCCAGGCGGGCCTGGTCACCCTGCGCGAAGAACCGTACTCCGAGTGGTCGATCACCGACGTCGGCCGGGGCTTCGTCGAGGCGGGGCCGCCGGAGTGGCGCGTCCTGCATCTCCTGGCCGAGAGAGGCTCGGCCACGCTGGGGGATCTGCCGGCCCTGACCGGCCTCGATGTCAAGGACGTGGGGCAGTCGATCCGTCCGGTCACCGCCCTCGGTTGGGTCGAGAAGTCCGGCACCGATCTGCAGGTGACGCCAGCCGGGCGCGCGGCCATCTCCGCCGTCTATCCGCCGCTCGCCGCCCTGGAGCGGCTGGCCGACGGAGAACGCCTCACCGGCACCGCGCTCCAGGCAGAGGGAATCGACCCCGGCGCGATCATCGCCATCTACGGACCGAAGAGCCGCTACTTCGACATCCGGGAGAAGGTGCATCGTTACGCCGCGCTGACCGAGGCGGGACGCTCGCTGGCCCAGTCCGGGGTGCAGGCGCGACGGGAAGTCACCCAGCTCACGCCCGAACTGCTGGCCAGCGGCGAGTGGCGCGAGGTGCGGTTCAAGCCGTACGACATCTCCCTCGCGACCGAACCGCGTCATCCGGGCAAGCGGCACCCGCTGCAGCTGGTGATCGACCGGGTGCGGCGGGCGTTTCTCGAGATGGGGTTCGAGGAGGCGTCCTCGTCCTGGGTCGAATCGTCGTTCTGGGATTTCGATGCGTTGTTCCAGCCGCAGGATCACCCGGCGCGCGAGATGCAGGACACCTTCTACGTGTCCCGACCCGAGCGTACGCCGCTCCCGGCCGACGCGGAGCTGGTCGCGCGGGTACGTGCGGCGCACGAGGATGGCGGCGGCACCGGGTCGGCCGGCTGGCAGTACCGCTGGGATCCGCGCAAGGCGGAGAAGAACATCCTCCGCACCCACACCACCGCAACCACCATCCGGGCGCTCGCCGCAGAGCCCACCGGGGCGCGCAAGGTCTTCTGCCTGGGGAAGGTGTTCCGCCGCGAGGCGATCGACTACAAGCACCTGCCGATCTTCATCCAGGTGGATGGCATCATCCTCGACGAGCGGGCGAGCTTCTCCTCGCTGCTCGGAACCCTGGGAGCGTTCTACGAGCGGATGGGGTTCTCGAAGTACTACTTCCGTCCCGGCTTCTTCCCCTACACCGAGCCCTCGGTCGAGGTCTACATCTGGCATGAGGAGAAGCAGGACTGGTTCGAGATGGGAGGCGCGGGGATCTTCCGGCCGGAAGTGACCGAGCCACTCGGCTGCACCAGCCCGGTCCTGGCCTGGGGACTCGGCATCGACCGCTTGGCCATGCTGCTCTACGACCTGAAGGACATCCGCGACCTCTACCTCGCGGACACGGAATGGCTGAAAGGAGTGCCCCGATGCCGGTGATCGGTATTCCGGTCGAGGAGCTGCGCTCCCGCCTTGGGCGCGAGATCGACAACGACGCGCTTCTGACCCTGCTGGGAAACATCGGCTGCGATGTCGATGGCTATGCCCAGCTCCGGCGCGCGCAGTGCGCCCGCTGTGGTTTCGTCATGGAGCTGGCGGGGAAGGAAGAGGTCCCGCCGCGCTGCGATCGCTGCTCGACCGAGCTGCGCGATGTCGCGGGGGCGGCGCGCGAGCTGAGCCCGATCGACGTGATCCGGATGGAACTGCTCGCCGTACGCCCCGACCTCTTCGATCCCGCCGGACTGGCCCGGGGACTGCGCGGCCTCCTGTCGGTCGAGACCGGACTGGCTCGCTACGAGGTCGGACCCCCGCAGCTCCGGTTGCGGGTCGATCCTTCGGTCCGGCGCGAATCGAGCCTGCGCCCCGCCATCGCCTGCGCGGTGCTCGAGAACGTCACTCTCGACGATGACCGGATCAAGATCGTGATGAAGCTGCAGGAGAATCTCCACTGGGCGATCGGGCGCGACCGGAAGCACGCCTCGATCGGGGTCTATGACCTCGATTCTCTGGGGTCACTCGATCCGGTGGAGGGATTCCACCTCGAGTACACGACCGAGCCGCCTGACTTCCGATTCGTCCCGCTCGGGGCCACCGCACCGGCACCGGCCGGGCTGCAGAGTGGGCACGAGATCCTGGAGACCCACCCGAAGGGGATGGCCTACGCCCACCTCCTCGCCGGCTTCGACCGGTATCCGATCCTCCGCACCACCGCGGAGCGGAGGGTGCTCTCGATGCCCCCGATCATCAACAGCGAGGAGACGAAGGTCCACCTCGGGAGCCGTCGCTTCTTCATCGACGTCACCGGATCAGGTCCGCGCATCGTGCAGCGAACGCTCAGCATCCTCGTCACCTCGCTGCTCGAGATGGACCGTGCGATCACTGCTCGCGCCGTCGAGTTGGTGGACGAAGGCGGCGCGCGCCAGACCCCCGATCTCACCCCGCAGCGTGCGGTGATCGACGCCGAGCGGGCCGGGCGTCTGATCGGGATCCCGCTCGACGTTCCGACGCTCGAATCGCTCCTGCTGCGCATGCGGCACGGCGTCGAGAAGCACGACGGTACCACCGTGACCGTGCTGGTCCCGGCCTATCGAAACGACATCCTGCACGAGCGTGACCTGATGGAGGACGTGGCGATCGCCCACGGCTACGACAATATCCCGCGCACCCTCGTGCCGACCCTCACCGTGGGGCGTGAGCATCCGCGAGAGCTGGCCAGCGAGGCGGCGCGCGAGGTGCTGCTCGGCCTCGGCGCGCACGAGATTCTGAATCTGGTCCTGACCGCCCCGGAAAGTTCGGACGAGCTGCTCGGACTTCCCGCCCACCCGGCCACCGTGCTGCTCGACAATCCGATCACGAGCGAGCAGACCCAGCTCCGCACCGGGCTCCTGCCGGGGTTGCTCCAGACCTTTGCCCGGAACCGCCACCACCCGCTGCCCCAGCGCATCTTCGAAGTCGGTGATGTGACCTACCTCGACGCCACGGCGGAGACCGGGGCTCGCGAGGTGCGTCATCTCGGTCTCGGGGTCATCGCGCCGCACGCCGGGTTCGCCGAGGCGCGGGCGCTCGCCGAGGCGGTGGTGCGCGAGTGGGGGATGTCGCTTGCGCTCCGGGCGTGCGAGCAGCCGTTTCTTCTCTCCGGCCGGTCTGCCTGGATCCTCGCTCCGGACGGCCGGCGCATCGGGGTCTTCGGGGAGGTGCATCCGGAGACGCTCACCCGGCTTGGGCTGCAGAATCCGGCGATCGTGCTCGAGTTGGTGGTGCCGGTGCGTGGGGAACTCGAGTCGTACCGCGCGCTGCCCCTGGACCGCTAGCCGGGGAGATTTCGCGACGGCGCGAGGTCAGGATTGCGGCGGGTCGAACCCGATCATCCGTACTTCCGGTTCGAGCCGGATGCCGCACTCCTTCTCCACCGCGGCCCGTATCCGCGCGATCAGTCGCCGGACCTGATCGGCGGTCGCCCCGCCGCGGTTGACGATGTAGTTGGCGTGGAGCGGGGAGACCTGCGCGGGGCCTTCTTCCAGACCCTTCAGACCAGCCTGCTCGATGAGGCGCCCGGCTGAGGCCCCCTCAGGGTTCTTGAAGACCGAGCCGCACGAGAGTCCGGCCGGTGTCTTGGCCTTCCGTTCCTGGCCGATCGCCTGCATACGGGCCGCAAGGCGCTCGGGGTCCTCGGCGCGCAGCAGGAATGTCACGGCGGAGATGAAGGCAGAGGTGGCGCCGATCGCGCCGAAGCGGCTCTTCCGGTAGCCAAACGCGCAGTCCGCGAGGTTCCAGCGCTCGAACCGCTCCGCGTCGGCCAGCACCTCTACCGCATGCAGGGCCGAGGCGATGTCCCCCCCGTAAGCCCCGGCATTTCCCGCCACCGCGCCACCCAGGGTTCCCGGGATCCCCTCGGCCCACTCGAGCCCGGCCCAGCCGAGTCGTGACAGCCTCCGCCCGGTCGGGGCGAGGAGCGCCCCGGCTCCGATGCGCACTCGCATCCGGTCGCCCCGGATCGCCTGGTCCTCCTCCTGGTTCTGGTAGGCGATGGCCAGCCCGCGGAATCCGCCGTCGGCCACCAGGAGGTTGCTTCCCCCGCCGAGGGCCAGAACCGGCAGTCTTCGGTCGCGAGCCAGTCTCAAACAGTGGAGCAACTCTGCTTCGGTGCGGGGCTCGGCGTAGAGATCGGCCGGACCGCCGATGCGCCAGAAGAGGTGCGGAGCGAGCGGTTCGTGCTCGAGAAGTGCGCAGGGAGTTGGTTCCATCGGCGCAGTCTCGAACGCGCGGAAGAAGCTGTCAATGTCCTCCCGCGGTCTGTTGACCGCGTCCCCGGGCGGGCCTAGTCTCGCCCCGATATCCCCAGGAATTGGGCTACCGCGAGACCAAGGAGTACGCGGACATGAACGCAGAAACAGTGGAAAGAGACGAACTGCTCGAGGCTTCGGAGAGGATCTGGCTCGGCCTGCGCAGTGGAGGCGAAGGAACGCTCTCCGCGCATTTGGCTCCGTCGTTCGAGCTGAACGGTTACCCGGCCGAAGATCACGGGGACGGCATCGAGACCCTGCGCCGCTTTTTCGCCGAGGGCGAGGGACTCACCAGCTTCGTGCACAATCTCGTCGGCCTGCAGGTGCTGGACGATGTCGGCGTGGTGCAGGCACGTTGGATCGCCGAGCGCGGCTTGGGCGAGGACGGCTCTCCGTCCTATCTCTCCGGTCGCGTGACCCTCACCTTCCGTCGGATCGATAACGAGTGGAAGCTGCGCGGCTGGATCGGCGCGCGCGGACCGCACGATCCGGAGACGATGGAAGATCGCGCGGCCGACGTGCAGGCGATCCGCGAGCAGATCTTGCGGGTGTTCGAAGCGTACCGGCAGAAGGATCTCGCCATGTTGCGGCGCACCCACACCTCGAGCTGGCGCGGCTTCAGCCTCAGGTCAGGCGCGGTGGGGAAGGGGATCGATGCCTACATGCGCGGGGCGCAGGGGGCGATCGGCTCGATGCAGTTCCAGGAGTATCGGCTGCTCGAGCTCGACGCGATCTTCTACGGCGACCTCGCCATCGTGCCGTACGTCGCCCGCATCGCCGGTCAGAACCGGCTCGGTCGTGACGAGGCGTATCGCCTACGCGTGATCGACGTCTACCTGCGCGAGCCGCTGGGGTGGAATCAGGTGGCGACCAACGTCTGCCCGCATCCGGAGGACCTGGGGCAGAATTCCTAGGTGCTCAGCATGGTCCCAGGTGCCCAGCACTCGTACGTGCCCAGCACTCGTACGTGCCCAGCACTCGTACGTGCCCAGTGCCGTACTGCGGGGGGAAGTGGTACCGGAGGTGGGACTCGAACCCACACACGATCGCTCGTACGGGATTTTGAGTCCCGCGTGTCTGCCATTCCACCACTCCGGCTCCGGGCGCGGAAACCGCGAGCGAGGCCGCAGTCTACGGATCGGCGCCGCCTCGGGCAAGTGCCGGGGCGGTGCCGGATCACTTCCCCGGCGGCGGGATATCCGTTGACCCGCGAGGTGGGCTAAGGCTACGATCGCGACCGTTCGACGGGGCTGTAGCTCAGTTGGGAGAGCGCATGACTGGCAGTCATGAGGTCGTCGGTTCGATCCCGATCAGCTCCAAGTAACAGGGCCACGGTGGGTTTCCCACCGTGGCCCTGTTTTTTTGCGGATCCCGTTGCGCGGTTCTTTCCCGCGCATGTTCGCCTTCGCCGGGTCGGACACGCGGCGAAATGCTGGGTCTAGCCCAGCTCTTCCCGCCTGGTGATCATCCGGTTGGCCAGGCCGTACTCCACCGCCTCCTGCGCCGTCATCCAGAAATCGCGGTCCGCGTCGTCATCCACCTGCTCGCGCTTCCGCCCCGTCTCCTCGGCCACGATCTCGTTGTACCGCTCACGCAGCTTCAGGATCTCGCGCGAGGCGATCTCCAGGTCCGAGGCCTGTCCCATGCTCGACGAGGACGGCTGGTGGAGCAGGAAGCGGCTGTTCGGCAGGGTGAACCGCTGCCCCTTCTCGCCGGCCAGGAAGACCATCACCGCGGCCGAGGCGCAGAGCCCCGCCACCACGGTCCGGATCGGCGGCCGCACGAACCGCATCATGTCGTAGATGCCGAAGCCGGTGTCCGCCTCGCCTCCGGGCGAGTTGATGAAGACGGTGATCGCCTTCTCCGGATCGTCGAGCTCGAGCAAGATCACCTGCTGATAGATCTTCTGCGCGAGGTGGCTCGAGATGGGCTCCGAGATCAGGATCGACCTCGCCTTGATGAACTTGGTCGAGATGCGTCCGGAGTCCTTGTCCTTCTCCTTGCCGGCCTCTTCCGCTTCGTCATCGAAGCGGGCGAAAAGATCGAGCGACATTCGGCTTCCTCCTCTTTCAGGATGTCCCTCTCCACGAGGGGAGACCCGGGCAGCCGGGCTCCGTCTTGATATCGTCCCCTGGCCTGCGCTTCTTCACCCGTTCCTGGGTCGTCGCTAAGGGCCAGTTTCGGCCGGTTTCGAGAGATCGACCAGCTCGATCCCCAGCAATTCGGCCACCCGGAAGATCCGATCGTCCCGGTAGAACGAACCATAGTAGATCCGGCCGATGCCGGCATTCGCGATCGCCTTGAAGCAGTTCCAGCACGGGCTCGCGGTAACGTAGATCTCCGCCCCGTCGATCCGCACCCCGTTCTTCGCCGCCTGGAGCAGGGCGTTCACCTCCGCGTGGACGGTGGCCACGCAGTGCCCCTCCTCCATCATGTGTCCCACCTCATCGCAGTGCGGCATGCCCCGGATCGAGCCGTTGTATCCGGTCGAGAGGATCAGTCGCTCCCGCACCACCACGGCCCCCACATGCTTCCGGTCGCAGGTCGAGCGAGTGGCCACCACTCGCGCGATCTCCATGAAGTAGTCATGCCAATCGGCCCGTTGCCGGGTCATCGCCCCTCCTTCGACTCACGCCTTCCGTCCGCCCGACGCGTCCCGCCGGACGAACCGCGCGTAGTGCAGCCGCCGACCCTCGACCAGATACTTCCGCGCGTAGCTGGTCAGAATGCGATCCGGCGCTTCGTCCGGCCAGTCCTCCGCGTCGAATTCACCGAGGGCCAACGTTTCCTTGACTGCCTGGGCAAAGTACGGTGCCACATCCGAGCCCAGCCAGAACCGCCCTCCCGGCCGGAGTGCCCGCGCGATTCCCGCGAACAGCTCCGGCTGCAGCAATCTCCGCTTCGCGTGGCGCGACTTCGGCCACGGGTCGGGGAAGTAGACGTGCACGTCGTCGACCGAACCGGCCGTGACCCAGCGAGTCAGCAGGTCGAAGGCATCGGCGCGGAGCACCCGCGCATTCGGGCGCGGTGCCTCGAGGAACCGCTCCACTGCTCGGTGGAAGTACTTCTCCGCCCGCTCCACGCCGAGGAAGTTCGACTCCGGCCGCGCCGCCGCCGCTCCGGCCAGGAACAGCCCCTTGCCCATCCCGATTTCGATCTCCACCCGTCCCGCCCGGCCGAACAGCTCGGGCCACACGAACGGCGGCTCGTGCTCCGGCAGACGGACCACGAACGGAATCTGGAAGACCGACACCGGCAATGGACGACGCTTCGACATGTCGGCAGAATACCAATTCCGGTCGGTTGCGGGGCGGGTCGACACGATTGACCACCCCCGGCGGACGGGGCTATGCTCTTCCGGGTTCTTCACCTTGGCGCCTCGACCCACGGAGGGAAACATGGCCTCAGATTCGCCTCGCGGATCCCGCTTTGCCGGGACGGTGGCTCCTGTGCTCGGTCTGGTCCTGGTGGCGGGTCTCCTCCTGGCCCCGGTGGAGCCTTCAGGGGCGACGACGATCGCGCCGGACTACATCGTGATCAAGACGCCGACCGGGAACAATCTGATCCCGGGGGCGTGCTGCCGGATCTCGCCGGGAGGGCTGCCGCAGCACACTGAATTGCTGACCGCGACGGCCTGGAACAACGGGCCGAACGGGATTTCGCAGAACGCTGGCGGAGACGACGCCTCGGTGGCCGGGGCGACGCTCCAGTGGAGCGTGCTGGGCGGGGAGAGCGACACGCTCTGGGACGCCTACTCCGGGATCCGGTCGCTGACCGACTCGCCGGGAGGGGAGTACGCGGACAGCCGGAACATCGCGGCCGAGATCACCCCATCGTTCAACCTGGTCGGGGCGGCGAGTGCGGAGCTCCGTTTCAAGCATCACTACAACACCGAGTCGGGATACGACTACTGCATCGTGGAGTACAAGAAGAACGCCGGCGCCTGGACCCAGATCACGAGCTGGAACGGCGACGGTGGCGCGCCCGGTTCCTGGCTGTCAGCCAATCTGCCGCTCACCGCGGCGCTGGGCGGCACCTGCAAGTTGCGGTTCCGCTTTACCTCCGACACCTCGGTGACCCGCGATGGATGGCACATCGACGATGTCGACGTCTACGTGAACGGCGCGCGGGTATTCTTCGACGACCTGGAGTCGGGGCTGGCCAACTTCACCGTGCAGAGTCCCTGGGGGCTCGAGGTGCCCCAGGTGAACGAGCCGTTGGGCACGATCGATCAGAACGGCCTCTTCACCTCGAACAGCAAGACCGGGACGGCCTACGTCATCGCGAGTTTCGCCGGGGCGGTTTCGGACACGATCGATGTCCTGGTGGTTCCGCCGGACTGGGTCGCGGGACCGTAAACTCCGCAGCGAACAGCGCGGCTCGGACCTACGACGCCCGCGCCCGGAGTGCTCGCTCGAGCACCTGGGCGCGGGCGTCGAGCGTTTCTTCGCGCAGTACGTGCCGCGCGGCGGCGAGGCGACCTGTGGGGTGCCGCCGCGCGGACGCGACCGCGGCGTGGAGGTGCCGCAGGAGCTGCGCGTCGCTTTCGCGCGGATCGAGCGGAGTCAGGAGTCCGCTCACCCGATCGGCGGCATCGACGGGCGGGGGACCGAGGGCGAGGGTTCCACAGGCCGGGACCTCGAAATAGCGTCGGAGCAGGAGATGGTGCCGCGTCCCGTCGACCAGGGCGACCTGGGCCGATCGGAGGAGGTCGGCCAGGGCCGCCTCCGGCTGGGCGCCCTGCCCATAGCCCGGGTGAGGAACGATCTCCGCCCGGAGCCCCCTGATCCGCGCGAGCAGGCGCGCCAGGCGGGCCCGGAAGGGGTAGATCCGGGGATCGATCTTCCCGAAGAGCAAGAGATCGATCGGCCGCGTCACGTCCACCGTCGAGCCGGGGTGGAACACCTGCGGGTCGACCGCGTGGGGCAACCAGAGCGGTCGTCCGAGCGGGAGCCGACGATAGAAGCGAGCCCAGCTCCACTGGGTGAAGAGGGAGAGCGCCGGGCGGACGGCGAGGAGCCAGCGCGCGCGTTCAGCCGGTGCGACGTAGGCATCGTCGATCCAGACGCAACGCGGGATCGCGCACCGCGCGAGGTCGGGAGGAAGCGGATCCAGCTGGTCGTGGTCGGGAAGGAGGAGCCAATCGGGACGGGCGTCGGGAAAGGTGCGCTCGATCCGCTCCTCGATCGTCGCACCCACGGGGGAGAAGCGGAGGTCGACCCGCTGCGCGAGGGCGCGAAGCAGAGGCGCCGGGGTGACGCGAAGAGTCGGCTCCCGTTCGGGCATGAGCGCGAGCAGGCGAAGCGCGGTCGCGGAGTTCATGGGGTCACCGCGGTCGCGGCCGTGTCCACCGATCGAAAGGGGAGGAAGCGCTCGCAGCCGGAAGACGCGGCGGCGTGCTCCAGCACGCGGAAGCGACGCCCCTCGGCGCGGTAGAGCGCGAGCAATGCCGCCTTCCGGGCGGCGACGCGGGGGGGAAGGGCGAACGACTCCCCCTCCGCGGGGGCAAAGGTCCAGAGCGGGATCGGGCAGTCGTTGCGAAGGTGCCAGGCTGACACCGCCCGATGGACCGCGCGGTGGTGCGGATGGCCGTACTCACCGGCGGCGCCGTGGCAGAGCAGCAGGTCGCCTTCTACGGCCATCGGGTTGAGCTGCGGCGCCAGCAGCGCTTCGAGGTCGACGTCGGCGCGGTCGGGAAGGCCGAGCAGGGTGAGCTCTGCTCCGAGGTGAGCGGCGACACTCTGAAGCTCGATGCCGCGCGGATCGGATTCGCTCCCGGTCGCACAGACGATCCTCCAGCGGTGCCACGGGTGGGCCAGGATCAGTCCCCCGGCCCAGAGCAGTTCGTCGTCAGGGTGGGCGGTGATCAGGGTGATGGCGCGCGGCGTCCGCCGGGAGAGCCGTTCGCGCAGTGGCTCGTCGAGCCGCAGTGCGCGCGCGTACCAGAGGCGCAGGGCCGCGAGCGAGGCCTCGGCCGGGCGGAGAGCGAGGACCCGCGCGCGGGCGCGACGCCCGAGCGCGTGCAGTTCACTCCGGCTGGTGGGCAGCCGATCGAGTGCGTGCCGCAACCCCTCCGGTGTGCGCGCGTCGAGGAGTGCGCCGGTCTCTCCCGGAACGACCAGCTCCTCCGCCGCGCCGGTGCGGGTCGCAACCGCCCCCACGCCGCTGGCCATCGCCTCCAGCAGGGGCATCGGGGTGCCCTCGGCATCGCTCAGCATGGCGTAGAGGTCCATCTGCTGGTAGAGCGGCTCGACGAAGCCGGGCGGGAGCAGCTGCTCGTCGGGAAAGCGATCGGGAGGCGGTCCCTCCCAGTTCGAGACCGGAGACCAACCGCGACGCGACAGTTCGGGCAGCAGCAGTTCGTGGAATCCCTTCTCCCGGGCGAGCAGTCCGATCATCCCGACGCGCAGGGGACCTTCCTCCGGAGGAAGGCGCGGACTCCAGTGATCGGCAAAGATGCCGTCGGGCAGGAGCGCGGGAGCGTCGAAGTGCGGCGCCAGCCGGTTCACGATCCGCTCCGAGACCCCGCCGACCGAGATCTGCCACCCTTCGCGATCGCGCGCCGCGAGCAGCTCCGGCAGGCAGCTCAGCGCCCGCTCACTGTGGAACGAGAGCAGTACCGGCGTCTGAGAGGAGAGGCGGTGCCGGTGTCGGAGCCAGAGAGGGGGATAGAGCGCATGGATGAGTGCGGCCCGAGCCCGCTCCGACCGCGGAACCTCCGCGCGCGGACCGGGGAAGCGGACCTCGATCTCCAGGTCGGGAAACCAGCCGGCGACGACCCGCGCCCAGCGCCCCAGCGTCCAGCGCGGGTGATCGGCCAGGAGCAGGACGTGGGGTGGCCGCCGCGCGTGGTGCGGGCCCGGCCCTCGATCGATGTCGCCCCTTCCGCCTGGCAGCCTGGTCGATCCCTCCGTTCGGCTCAGCGCCGCTCCGCCGTTTCGAGCACCGCCACCACCTTCTGCGCCAGCTCGCGGAAGGCACGCGACGCGGGCGCGTCCGGGTCGCGCACGACGATCGGCGTACCCTGATCCCCCCCGAGCACCACCTCCGGATCGAGTGGGATCTCGCCCAGGAACGGAACGCCCAGGCGGTTCGCCTCCTTCTTGGCCCCGCCGTGGCGGAAGATGTCGGTCCGCTTGTGGCAATGCGGACAGGAGAAGTGGCTCATGTTCTCGACCATCCCGATGATCGGCACCTCGACCTTCTCGAACATCGCCACCCCCTTGCCCGCGTCGATCAGGGCCACGTCCTGCGGGGTGGTGACCACGATCGCACCGCTCAGGCGGATCTTCTGCGCGAGAGAGATCTGGATGTCACCGGTGCCGGGGGGGAGGTCGAACAGCATCACCTCGACTCCCTCCCAGTCGACGTCGCCCATCAACTGATCGATCGCCTTGCCGACCATCGGGCCCCGCCAGATCACCGGGGTGTAGCGATCGACCAGGTATCCGATCGACATCGTGCGAACGCCGTAGCGCTCGAGGGGCGAGATCTTGCTGCGATCGGCGGTCGGTTGCGGCCGCTCCTCCTCGAGTCCGAACATCACCGGGATCGACGGCCCGTAGACATCGCTGTCGAGCAACCCGACCTTGCGCCCCGCCTGGGCCAGCGCCACCGCGAGATTGACCGCCACGGTGGACTTCCCGACCCCGCCTTTGCCGCTCGCCACGGCAATCTTCCAGCGGATGCCCGCGAGCATGTCGGCCGGCGCCGAGGGGGGTGCGCTCGCGGCCGCCGCCTGGGGCGCGGAGTTCGAGCGGAAATCGAGGTCGTAGGCGATTCCCGCCTGTTCGAGGGCGGCGCGCACCCGGCGCTCGATCTCGTCTCCCACCCCGCCGGCCGAAGTCATGACTTCGACGCGCACCCGGAAGCGGCCGTTCTCTTCCTGGATGTCCTTCACATAGCCGAGGGAGACGATGTCCCGGTCGATACCGGGGAACATCACCGCGCGTAGGATCTGGGACACCTCTTTGGGACTCGGCATGCTGCCTCCTTGGTTCGCCTCGAATGACCGCGGAGTCTAGCAGGGCGTGGCGCCCCCCGCGAGGCTCTGCTAGCTTCGTCGGTTCACGCACGGCGCGCGAGGGGGCCATGTCGACCGAGCCATTACTCATTCATCCGCCACCCTACCTCTACGAGGGATCCGACCCCTTCGGCCACATCGGCAACATCGTGCCGATCGGGCTCCTGGCGATCGCGGAGTATCTTGAGGGGCGTGGATGGGAACCGCTGCTCCTCCGCCTCCCGGTGGTGGCCGCGATCCGTGCCCGCGCCCGGGGAGGCGTGCTGACCAGCGCCGACTGGGACGCAGTGCTGCGCCTTGCCCTGGAGCGATACCCGGCGCGGGTGATCGCGATCCAGTGCCACTGGACCCAGTACGCGGCGGGGGCGGTGGAGGTGGCCGAGCGGATCCGTCGCCTCGATCCGGCGCGCTTCCTGGTTCTCGGCGGGGTTCACGCCGCATCGTTGGCCCACGCGCTGCTTCGTGAGTGTCCGGCCATCGATGCGGTGATTGTCGGCGAGGGGGAGACGCCGCTCGACCGTCTGCTCGAAGCTCATGCCGCCGCGTGCCTGCCGGAGAGCAGTGAGTGTCGCCCCGCCCGTCTCGGCCCGATCCCCGGAGTGGTCCTGCGCGCGCCTGGGGCGAACTCGGCCTATGAGATCCTCGAGGCCGGGGAGACCGACTGGCTGCCGCGCGAAGAGCTCGCGCCGCTTCGCTTCGATCGCAGCCTGCTCGAACCACCTCTGGGAGCCCAGTTCGTCGGCGTTCCGATCGTGCGCGGCTTCTGTCCGAAGCCGTGTACCTATTGCGAGCTCAACAATCGGACCTTGTTCGGGCGCAAACAGACTGTGCTGGACGAGACCCTCGACCAGCAGCTTGCGCTGGCCGGCGCTGCCGGAGTGCCGCTCTATCTGCCGGAGAATTTCATCGGTGCGCGTCCGCTGGCCCGATTGATCGCGCGACTCGGCGCGGCCGAGGTCAAGGCGCCGATCTACGTCGACTGCCACCCCGACATGCTGAGCGAGGCGGCGGTCGATGCGCTGGGAGCCTTGGCGGCGACCGGCGCGAAACTGCGGATCTGGGTCGGGCTGGAGAGCGGCTCGGCGCGTGTCCGACAGCGCGCTGGGCGGGTCTACGACGCGGAGCGGGTCTTCGCCGCGACCGACCGGATGCTGGCGCTCGGCCTCCGTCCGGTCGGGAGCTTCCTCGTCGGACTCCCCGACGAAGGACCGGAGGAACTCCGCGAAACGCACGACTGGATCGAACGCTGGAATGCGCGTGGGCTGATCGCCGACGTTTTCCCCGCGCTGGCCTTTCCCGGTACCGCGCTTCATCGGGAGCCGGATCGCTTCGGGCTGACCCTCACGATGCAGGGGGCGCGCGACTATGAGCGACTCTCCCTCGGTTGGTTCGCCCCGCTCTCCACCCGGCCGCTCACCCACAGGAACGGCCGCCTGGATCTGGATCAGGTCGTGCGCCAACTTCTGGCCTTGCGCCTGGAGCAGCGCACCCGACTCGGCCTCCCGATCGGGCAGGAGGCGCTTTCGTTCATGGGACACCGGGCGGCCTCCTGGTCGTCGGCGGGGTGGGAATCGGCGCTCGCCGCGCTCGATCCGTTCTGGCCCGTCGGCGTACCACGTCCCGCGCGACCGGAGGAGACGCAGCCCGATGCCTGATTCCGGACTCGCCCCGGAGCGGCTCGACCGCGCACGTCACTGGCTCGATCTGGCCGCAGCCCTCCCCGCGTCGCTGGTGCGCGAAGGCTGGGTTCCCCCAGCCCTCGAAGCCGCCCTCGAATGTTGCACCGGCCCGCGCGACGACCAGACCCCACGCACGGCGTCGCCCCGCTTGCTCTCGCTGCTCTGTGCCAGCCCGCACGCGACCGAAGCGCCGAGCGAACGCTGGCTGGAGGAGTGGCTGACGGTGGAACTGGGCGGCGCGTTCCCCTTCTGGGTCCTGCTCCCGTGGCCGGGGGAGGAGCGGCGCGACGGCCGTTTCGGGCCGACGGCGGTCGCGCTGGCCAGTCGGCTCGCCGCGCAACATCGGTGCTTCGGTTCGCGGATCGCCTACCCCGCCCTCGGAGTGGTCGTGCTGGGGTTCGTGGCGCGCGAGGGGAGTGCCGCCGCGCAGCCGGCCTTCCGGCGGGTCACGATCGTGGAGCGCGAGGCGATCACCGCGGTCGTGATCACCAAGGGAGACCGTCCGCGACTCCTGACCGAGGCCATCCGCTCGGTCCTGGATCAGACCACGCCGCCCGAGGCGATCGTGGTGGTGGAGGATTGCGCGCGGGAGGAGACGGCAACCCTTCTCGCCCCGTTCGGTTCCCGAATTCGGCATCTTCCGGCGCAGCCCGGAGATCCGAGCGGCCAGGCCGCGGCCATGAATCGGGCGATCCAGGCGGTCGAAACGGGCTGGATCGCCTGGCTCGATGACGACGATCGGTGGGCGCCAGCCAAACTCGAGCTCCAGCGAGCGCGGTTGCGTATGGGGCCGGATCTCCTGGGGACCGGCTACGCGATCCAGGATGAACAGGGGAGGACCCAGTCGATCGCACCCCTCCCACCGCTCGATCGACAACCGGCGCTCCGGCTCCTGCTCCACGGATCGCTGGTCACCGGACCTTCGCTGGTCGTGCGCAAGTCCCTCTATGAACGGGTCGGAGGCTACGACGCGTCGTTTCTCCGGCTGGCCGACTACGAGTTCCTCGCCCGGGCCTTGCCCGCCGCGCGACTCGAGGTGATCCCGCTCCCCCTGACCTGGGTGCGACGTCATGCGGGCAATCGGCGCGGGCCGGAGGTGG
The DNA here is from genome assembly GCA_016712505.1 of Candidatus Eiseniibacteriota bacterium. GTDB lineage: Bacteria > Eisenbacteria > RBG-16-71-46 > CAIMUX01 > CAIMUX01 > JADJQY01. The sequence goes on from JADJQY010000002.1 coordinate 681,388, forward strand.
AGCGTGCGATCCGACAGGCGGCGCGGCGCGTCCTCCTGCAGTTGCGCGCGCTCCCGCTGGAACGGCTCTTTCCCGAGGTTGTGGATCATTCGGCGCCGCACCTCCGGAGCCGCGCACTGCTCGAACGGGGCGCGGCTGGCTGGAGACAGGGGCTGGTGGCCGAGGCCGAGGCAGACTTCGCCGAGGCGCGCGGGCTCACTCCGGACAGCCTCGAGGCGCTCCTGCTACTCGGCAGACTCCTCCTGGCCGAGCGCCGGCTCGATGAGGCCGAGCGCGCGTTCAGCGAGGCGCGCGCGCTCGCTCCGGGGCAGCTCGCCGTCTGGCTCGGCACCGGACTGGTGGCCGCGGCGCGAGAGCGCTGGCAGGAGGCCGAGGAGGCGTTCCGCCGCGGGCTCGAGATCGATCCGCTCAACCCGGTGGCGCGCACCAACCTGATCCTCCATCGCTTCCGGGTGCCCGGGATGGAGAGCCCACTGGCCATCGAGGTGGAGGCGATGACCCGCGACCTGTTGCTGCGGCTGCGTCCCGCGGAGATCGGTTTCTCGCTCCTCGAACTGGACGACCCTGCGCTGCAGCGGCCGTTCGGTCCGGTGGACGCATCGTAGCAGGTTCCTACCCCTCGAGCCCCAGGCCCCGAATCACCTCGGCCAACACCGGACTCCAGCCACGCTCCGGGTCGGCGCGGTTTGCCCGCTGCGCGCGGATGTGCCCGGCCAGCTCCCGGAACCAGCGAAAGCGCCCCTCGATCGAGAGCCGCCGACGCACCTGGGGCTCCAGTCGACGCCGTCCGATCGCCTCCAGCAACGGGGCGAAGCCGCGGGCGCAGAGATCGCGGAAGATCGGGAGGTCGGGATCGGCGTAGTCGAAGTCGTAGCCGAACTCGTAGTCGCTGCGCGTGAGGAGGCCGGCCGCCCGCACCACCCGCGCAATCGGGGTGTAGGGGGAGTAGAGGTAGAGCTTCGCGTCGAGGTTCACCGCCCGCTTCAGAAATGGGGCATCGGCCTCGATCGCCTCCAGGTTCGTCTCCAGCTCTTCCAACGTGGTCCAGGGATCGAACAGGATCAACCCATGGCCGTGCACCGTGCGGATGCGGCCGTCGGCCGCGCGGTCGAGTCGACGGAGGAAGCGGGCGATCCGCCGGTTCTCGTGACTCGTCACCCCCTTGTGAAAGAGGGCGAGGGTGCGATCGACGAAACTCTCGAAACCGACCTGGGTGATCGACACCCGCACTCCCGCCGCCGCGGTACAGCGCAGCACCTCCTCGACCCGCGTTTCCTGTGCCTTGAGCACGCTGACCATGGTGCGCAGCCGGATTTCCTCCGGCTTCCAGCCGCGGCGACGCATGGCGTCGAGCAACGGTTCGACGAAGCGGAACGGGTTCTCGCTCTGGATCGCGAAGGAGCGGACGCCGAGCGGCCAGAGGTACGAGACCTGCTCCATCAGCGTCTCGACCGCGCTGGCCGTGGGCGTGGGATCGAACGGCTGGTAGCGGAAGACACAGAAGGTGCACGCGGCGACGTCGTCGAGATAGATCTCCCGCACTCGCTGCCAGGCGCGATCATCGTAGGCGGCTGGTCGCAGGGTCACCCCGTCATCGGCGCATTGCGGCGGGAGTGGAGCGCGTGACTGGTAGGGGCATCCGAACTCGGGCAGGATGCTGACCCCTAATCGATCGGCCATCGGATGACGGCCGGAGGGGCCGCGGTACTCCCATTCGAGCGGGGGGGCGTAGGGGAGGATCTCTCGTTCCAGCGACCAGGCGTGGGTCGTTCCCGAGGCTTCGATGCGGGAGGAGAGGCTGCTCGGCGCCCGTCGAAAGAGGAGGTTCGGCACCGACTCGAGGTTCGGGTTCGAGCCGCCCGCGGCATCGAGTGCCTCGGCCAGGGCGGCCATCGCCGCGCGGGCCGGTCCGAGGATCGCGAATTCGAGTGGCGCCTGCTCGAAGAGGGGAAGGGCGTTCAGTCCGCCGACCACCACCGGGGTGGCGCCCAGCCGCTCCTTCCAGCGCCGCACCACATCGAGGGGAAAGATCGAGTCGATGGCGCAGAGCTCGATCTCGGCCGCGCGCAGCTCGCTCGCCAGTTCCTCCAATCGCGTTACGTGAACGAAGAACCGCCTGACCTGGTGTCCGCGCGCCTCCAGTTCCTGCACGATCAGCGACGGGCCGATGTGGGGCGGCGTGTGCAGATGCGAGAGTTCGCACTGGAGGACCGCGATCCGCATCCTATGCTCCCTCCTCTGCATCGTCGCCGCGACCGGTGGCCGGGTCCTGCGCCCGCGCCGCTCGCCAGGTGTCGAGATCGGGGAAGCGGACCAGAGCGCTCAGACGCGGATCGAGCGCGGTGGTGCCTTCGACGCGATCCCGGGCGAGAATGCCGGAGAGCGCGGCCGCGGCGAAGCTCGAGCCGGCCAGGTTGCGCTCGCGAGGGAGGCCGGGCATCGGCCGCGGATACGGTGCGGCGAGAAAGAGCGGCTTCGGTCGCGGGAACGGGGCACCCTCGATCACGCCGTGTACGCCGCTCGCCAGGGAACGGTCCGGGGCGACGGCGAGGGTGCGAGGATGCGAAGCCGGCCAACCGTCGAGCCGCGGCCCGGCCGCGCAGACCACCCAGGCTCCGCCGTCGAGTAACCGTTCGAGTGCCTCGCGGGCCTCGGCCGGTGCGGCATCGCCGCTGGCGCCGAGGCTCAGATTGACCACCTGGCAGCCGCGATCGCGCGCGAAGTCGAGCGCGGGGGCGAGACGAGCGAACTCGACCCGCAGCACCGCATCGAAGATCCGGACGGCCACGATCTCCGCCGCCGGCGCGAGCCACCGAACCAATCCGGCGCAGGCGGTCCCGTGAACGATCTCGTCCCGTGCGGCCGCGATGCCCTCCTCGATCGAGGGGGTTCCATCCGGGGCGGAGCGAACACGCGCGCCGGCGAACAAGGGGCCGACGTGTGGGTGGCCCGCGTTGACCCCGCTGTCGACGATCGCCACGCGCGGGTTCATCGCTCGCTCCGATCGGGGGCAGCGCCGGCGGCGCGACGCGCCGACCACTCGCTGCCGCTCCCTGCCCACACGATCCGCCCGGCCTCCAGTTCGAGTACGCGATCGAACGCCTGGAGTCGATCGACCCGATGGGTCACGGCGAGAAGGGTTGCGCCCCCGTGGTGGAGCACCGCGCGCAGTGCGGTTTCGGCCTCGAGGTCGAGCTGGCTCGTCGCCTCATCGAGGATCAGGAGCGGTGCCCGGCGGAGCAAGGCCCGCGCGATCGAGACGCGCTGCCGCTGTCCGCCGGAGAGGGCGGTGCCCCGCTCTCCGACCATCGTTTCGAGTCCCAGGGGCCAGGCGCGCGCGAACGCGGTCACTCCCGCCGCCTCGGCGGCAGACTCCACCTCGGCCGCGCTGGCGCCGCTGCGCCCGCAGGCCAGGTTCTCGCGCAGGGTGGCGTGGAAGAGAAACGTGTCCTGCGAGACGACCGCGATCTGCTCGCGGAGCGATCCGATCCGCACCTGGGCGAGCGAAACGCCGTCGACCCGAACGGCACCCGACTCCGGGGTCTGAAATCCGAAGAGCAGATCGAGGATCGTGCTCTTCCCGGCGCCGCTCGCCCCGACCAACGCCACCCGCTCTCCCGGTTCTACCGCGAAGGAGAGACCGTCCAGCACTGGCACGCCCGCGCGATAGGAGAAGCTCACCCGCTCGAAAGCGATCGCCCCGCGCAAGGGGGGAAGCGGTGGACGTTCGCCTCCGCGCTGCGGCTCCGCCTCCTCGTCGAGCAACTCGCCCACCCGGTCGAGGGCGGCCTTCACCCGCTGCCACCGGAGCCACATGCCGAACAGTCCCTGGACCGGACCATAGAGCCGCACCTGGTAGATCCCGAAGGCGACCAGCGCGCCGAGGGTCATGCGCTCGTCGATCACCGCACGCGCGCCGAGGTAGAACGTGACCACCGTGCCGAGCGCGATCAGCGTGCCCGGCACCGCGGAGGCGATCGTGGTCAGCACCTGGTAGCGGAGCACGCGGCTGATGATCTCGCGGTTCTTGCCCAGGAAACGACCCGCCTCGCGACGCTCCAGCCGATAGGCCCGGATGAAGCGCACGCCGAGGAACCCTTCTTGCAGTTGCGAGGCGAGCTCGGCGTTCCGGTCGCGGATCGAGCGTGCGTCCTCCTGGAGGCGCCTTTGGAAGCGCCGCATCAGCAGCCCGGCGGCCGGGGCGAAGAGCAGCGAGATGACGAAGAGGAGCGGGCTGTAGTAGATCAAGAGGCCGATCACGCCGCACAGGGTCAAGACCGATCCGGCGACCGCGATCGGTACCTCGGTCAGGAACGCCTGGATCTCGCCCAGATCGGAGCCCATGCGTGCCTGGAGATCGCCGACCCGCGCGCGGACATAGAACGAAAGCGGCAAGCGCTGGAGATGGCGGTAGAGACGGAAGCGCATCTCCACCGCCACCCGGGTCGCGAGCCAGGTGTGGAGGTATCCGGAAAAACCGGAGAGAACCACTCCGACCGATGAGGAAACGAAGAGGGCCACGGTGAGCGGCAGGAGCCAGCGCACTTCACGCGCGATCAAAATCCGGTCGATCGCGAGCTGCATGACGAACGGACTGGCGAGTCCGAGCAGGATCCCCGAGGCCTGGAGGGCGAGGATCGCCGCCATCCGGAACCGGTGACGCGCGAGGATCGGCCAGTAGCGGGAGAGCCGCTCGCGCGCGCGATCACGATCCGGGGAAGGGTTCGACATGCGGGGAATCTAGCAGCTTCGTCGCCGTCCCTGGGGGATCACTCGATGAAGGCAAGCTGGGTGAAGGAGCCGCGCAGACGCTGACTGGCCTGCCTCCGACTCAGATCGGGCGCCCAGACCTCGATACGGGTGGCCTCGCGACTCTCCGCGATCAACAGGGCCAGGGCGGTGCCGTCGGCGGAGAACCCGAGCGCGACGACCGTGCCGTCCACCGAGTGCTCGACCTCGCGGTAGCGAGGTGGCGCGACCTCGATCGCACTCTCGCGCACCAGACCGAAGAGCTGCCGCCCGGCGTTCAGCCAGAGCCGGGTTCCGTCGGCGGTGATCGCTCCGTTCCGCGCCAGGAACGCCGCGCTCCAGACGTGAAGTTCACCTGGGGGTTCGGCCCCGAGCGCGATCAGCCGTGGCGTGACCTCTCGTCCCTGGGCCAGGACCATTGTGCCGCCGTCGGGCGAGGGGAAGAGCAACCGATCGAGCCAGAAGGCATCGTCCTTTGGCTCGCTGCCCGAGCGGGCTGCGGCCTCCGCCCGAGGGCGCACGGTGGTGGCATCCAGGCGCAGAGGGGGCGCGACGGTCCATGCCCCATCCCTCGCGACCAGCGACTCGATGGTGCGCCCGGAGAGATGAGAGACCCAGACGCGGGCGGCGCGCGCATCGTGATGGAAGTCGTAGGCGGCGGGGGAGAGGAGACCCAGGGTGTCGAGCTCGCCGCCATCCAGTTTCAGCCGGAGCACGGCGTGCGGGTCGACCGCTTCCCCCTGCACTTCGCGCGGGTGTTCGAGCGCGAGGAGGTGTCCGTCGGTCAGCATCTCGACGGCGTCGATCTCGCGGCCGGCGACCAGCGGCCGGAGGAGAGGCGCCTGATTCGCGGCGGATGGAATCGATACCACGGTGAGGCCGCGCCCGTGGGCGGCCACCAACAGGTTTGGTCCGACCGGCAGCAGTTCGTTGCAGTCGGCGCCGAGCGACTGCCGCGGCGAGGGGCTCACCGTGCCGTCGATTTCCACCCGCAGGGCGGCCACTTCGGACCCGGCCACCACCAGGCGCCGCTCCGAAAATGACTGCGCCATCGCGGGGGCGATGGCGCAGCAGAGAAGAGCGACGGTCAGGGTCGCACGCACCCCATCCCCCCAAGGTTGGATCAGCGATCCACCGCCACGATGGCGTAGGGGGAGATTTCGCTCAGCTCGACCATCGCTTCGACCTTGAGGTCGACCGGATTGAGCCGGGCAACTCCGCCTCCCTTGCCGTAGATCGGCGCGGTGGCGTAGACCGAGCGGCCGTCGGGGCTGGTTGCGACCTGCTGGAAGGCGCCGTCGAGACTGACCGCGGCAGCAGTCTTCCCGGTCGAGGCGTCGAGGGCGTACATCGCCTGGAGAGCGCAGAGGTAGACCCGCTCACCGCTCGGGGAGAGGGCCACGCCGCGCACCGGCGTGCCCGGCTTCGGCAGCGGCCAGGAGTTCACCGCACCCCCCTTCACGTCGTAGACCCAGATCTGTCCCGGATCGCCCAACTGGGGAAGGAGCAGACGCTGATGGAGCGGATCGGAAACGAGCCGCAGGTACATGCCGTTCAGCTTGTCGCCGCCCGGACCGAGTTCCACCCGCGCGACCGGCGCGTTCTCCCCGCGTCGCATCTCGCGCAGCGTGCCGGCGTCCTTTTCCAGGGTGAAGAGCCGACCGTCGTCGGTCGCCGTGCCGAGGTCGAAGACCCGCTCGTCGTAGCGGGTGAACTCCGTCGTGGCCAGGCTCGCGGTGTCGAGTGCCAGCGTGCGGTACCCCTCCGGACTCCGCGGGGCGGTGGCAGGGTCTCCCTCGGAGGCCGTCACCTGGTAGTCGAGAACGTAGAGCGTCCGGCCATCCGGCGAGAGACTCAGGCTCTGCACCGGACGGTCGGTGAGCAGACCGGAGAGGCTCCAGTCCGCCGTCTCGATCACGCGTACCCCCTGGCTGGTCGAGAGGAAGACGCGGGCGCCGTCGGGTGTCGCGGCGAACTCCTTGACGAAGGCGCCGACCGGAATCGTCTTCACCGTGGCCAGGGTCTCGCCGTCGAGCACCATCACCTGGTTACTGGCGGTCAGTACCTTCGTGGCGTCGGCGAAGCCGACCAGGGCACAGCTGGCGGCGAGTGCCACGGCGAGTGAGGAGAGAAACGGCACGGTGCGCATGGGAGATCCTTTCTCTACGACCGACGGCGGTCAACCCTTCCGGTTCGAGGTCCGAGATCGCCCCGAGCAGGCAGCGGGGACAGTCTTCGGGCCGATGCTCTGCTGCGCGTCGATCACACGTCGGGAACGGTGCAGAGCTGTGCCCAGTCGTTCTGGAGCTGACTGCAGGCGTCGAACCAGGTCGGATACTGATTCTCGTCCGGTACCTGGTTGCCCCAGAAGCACCCGGCCGAGTAACAGAGATGGAGGTCGCTCATCCAGGGGCACGGGTCGGGCGCACCGCCCGGGCCGACCTCCCAACCCGGTGCGTACGAGACGCAGCAGTTGGAGCAGGCGTACCCCTCGAGCTCCGGTTTGGGCGGCGTCTCCACGTCGTGGGCCCGCTTGTTGACTGGTTTCATGCGCCCTCCTGTTTCGGTCGCCGGATCAGACCGGCGCCTGTTCGTACCGCTCCAGTGTTTTCGAGGCCCGCACGATGCGGGGCAACAACTCCGCGTGGTGCAGGTTCAAATGGGCATACGATTCGATTCCGCACCGGTACCAGCGGCGGATCGAGTCACAGTGCTCGAACGGCACCGAGCTGCTGGCGCCGGTCTCGGTCTTGGCCACCGCGTAGCACCCGCCGCCGCAGAGACCCTGCGCCCAGCAGCTCGCGCAGGGGGTTTTCTGGTCGACGTGCAGCCGATCGAGATGCTCCGCCTGAGCCTCACGATCGACACCGGCGGCCACCGACCCCATGGAAAACTCGGTGTCGTTGATCAATCGGTGGCAGGCGTAGAGTTCCCCCTCGGAATTGCCGGCCAGCAAACTCATGCCGGCGCCGCAGGGATGCTCATGCCGCTCCGCCTCGTGGATCTGCCGGATCAACTGCAACAGGTTGCTGAAGCCGAGCAGCCGGCCCTTGGGGATGGTCTCCAGGGTCCGACGCGAGAGTCCTTCCAGCTCGTCGACGAAACGATCGCGATCGGCCCGCGAGAGCGCGAAGCGCGGATCGGCGGTCGAGACCGGGGAGAATCCGACCTCGTAGAAGCCCATCGCGTCGAGCGCGCCGAAAGTGTCGGCCAGATCGAGATTCTGGTTGGTGACCGTGACCCGCGCGGGGGTGGGGCGTCGCTTGAGCAGGGGAGTGATCCGGTCGGCGAGCAGGGTGAAGCTGCCGCCCCCGCCGGCCAGCGGCCGCAGCCGATCATTCACCTTGGGACTCCCGTCGACCGAGATCGTGACCTCGATCTCCTCATCGACGAAGAAATCGATCATCTCCTGGGTCATGACCGTGCCGTTGGTGGTCAGCCCGAACTGGATGTGCGTACCCGCCGCCGCTTGCCGGGATCGTCCGTAGCGGACCGCCTCACGGATCACCGGGAAGTTGAGCAGCGGCTCGCCGCCGAAGAAGGTGTAGACCACCTGCGGGGAACCGCCCGCGTTCTCGAGCAGGAAATCGACATACTTCCGCGCGGTTTCGAGCTGCATCATGTCCGGCTCGCGCCGGTAGTGGCCGAAGTCGGCGTAGCAGTAGCCGCAACGGAGATTGCAGGCCTGGGAAACCGAGGTGATGAGGTGTTTGACCGGGATCGGTTGCGGCTTCACCTTGGGGCGGCTGATCTGCACCAGTTGCGGACCGGCCAGGATGCCGTAGGTGAAGAACCCCTCGATCGCCTCCCGTGCTGCCTTCGGATCGAAGTACTCCGCCGCGAAACGCTGGAGGAGCGACTCCTCGACCGGCTCATCCCGTCCGGCGGGGCCGTCTCGATCGAGCAGGTCGGCGAGGGCCAGAGCGGCGGGATCGGCCTCGACCAGCGCGCCGCTTCGAGGAATGAAAAAGAACGCGCGACCGGCGACCGAGAATCGCTCCGGGCTGGAGATCGAGAACGTTCTGGTGGTGGCCAAATCCGGCTCCTTCCTCGGTCGCGGGACAGTGCACCGGAGAGCTTACCAGCCTGATCGTTGCGCTGTCAAAAGCCCCCGGGCCGCTGCTATACTTCTCGGGCAGCGCGTCTGACGCGACGAATGCGCACCAGCCCCATTCTGACCCGCGAGGAGGACACTCGCATGCATCGCAGCATCGCTCCGGCGACTTGGTTCGCGACCTCGGCCGTTGCCCTGGCCCTCGCCAACGCCGCGATCCCCGGTTTCTCGATCGCGCCGGCCCACGCCGCCTGGGGCGAACCGGTCAATCTGGGTGCGAACGTCAACACCGCAGCCGACGAGTACGGCGCCGCGCTGACCTCCGATGGTCTCCTCCTGGTGTTCGATTCGAGCCGCCCCGGCGGATCGGGCAAGCAGGATCTCTACAAGTCCTCCTGGACCGGATCGGCCTGGGGACCAGCGACGAACCTTGGCAGCGGGGTCAACAGCAGCGGCGTCGAGTACGCCCCTAGCCTCATCGGCACCGGGCTCACGCTCTACTTCACCGGGAACGACTGGGACCTCTACACCTCGACCCAGGTGAGCGGCACCTTCGGCGCGCGCAGCAAGGTCACCCCGCTCAACACGGTCGGCTCGGAAGAGTGGGCCCCCTCGGTCTCGGCCGACGGCAACACCATGATTCTCACCGCCCGCCAGCGGCCCGGCGGCCAGGGAAAGCACGACCTCTGGACGGCGCAGCGAGTCTCCGGGGTCTGGCAGGCGCCGATCAATGTCGGCTCGCCGATCAACGGCGTCGGCGATGACTACGCCGGCTCGCTCAATGCCGCCGGCGACGTGCTCTACTTCGCTCGCTCCGGCGATCTGTACCAGAGCGTGAAGGTGGCCGGCGTCTGGCAGGCGCCCACGCTGCTCGACGGACTGGTGAACACGGACTACTACGAGACCCACCCCGTGCTGAGCGCCGACGGGCTCACCCTCTATTTCGGTTCGGAGCGTCCCGATGGATTCGGCGGTTACGACATCTGGGCCGCCCCGCTGCTGAATGGCGCCGACTCTCCCGAGGCGGGTCTGCTCCCGACGCGCATCTCCCTGGCGATCGCCGGACCGAACCCGGTCGCGACCGACACGCGCCTCGAGTTGGCCCTCCCGCGGGCCGAGTCGATCGACCTCGCCGTCTTCGCCCTCGACGGCCGCCGGGTGCGCCGCATGCATGAAGGACCGATGGCCGCCGGACACCATCCGCTCTCCTTCGACGCTCGAGATGATTCCGGGCACCCCCTGCCCGGAGGAATCTACTTCGTGCGTGCCGCGGGCGCGGAGTGGCACCATACGGCGAAGCTGCTCGTGGTTCGCTAGCCCGGCTCCGATCGACCCAGTTCCGCGTCGAGCGAGGCGAGAGTCCCGAGCAGCCGCGTGCGCTCGGCGGCTGCGTGCGGATTGAAGCGATGCATGTCCTCGAACAACTCCGGCGTGTCGCGCACCACGTAGCGGAGGATCTCGAGCAGCTTCCGGTACCCCAGGGTGTCGATGGTGCGCGGCCCCGCCTCCAGCCGCTCCAGGCCCCGACCCAGCCAGTGGGTGAGGGCCTGGGTTTGGGCGATTTCGCGGTCGTGCGCATCGGCGCTGGTCTCGTGCACCACGAGTCCCAGCGCGGTGAGGAACCGGCGGATCGCCCGCGGGTGACGGACCCGCACCGGACAGAGGACGATACGGTGTCCGGCCAGCCCGTCGCCCGCCGAGTCCGGACCGAAGAGCGGGTGGGTGGCGAGGATTTCTACCCCCGGCGGAAGCTCCGTTCGCATCCACTCCGCCGGACCTAGTTTCACGCTTGCGGTGTCGCAGACCAGCGTGCCGGGACGCAGGTGGGGCGCGCTGTCGGCGATTGCAGCGCGCAGGGCGCGGATCGGCACGGCGTAGATCACCACCCGCGCGGCGCAGGCGACGGCCGGCGTTGCCGCGAACAATCCCCCTTCGAGTTGCCCCCCGGGCGTGAGCGCGGGATCATAGACCACGGTCCGCCCGACGCGGGCCAGGTGGGAGGCGATCAGGCGCCCGAAACGCCCGTAGCCGATCAGGCCGAACTGCGCTCTTTCCATCGTGGGTCCTCTTCTCCTCCCGGAACGGTATAGTGGGTGCAGTTTCACGGACGCGCGCCCGCCTGACAAGCGGCGGTCGCTGGAAGCCCCGGATCGGAGACGGACACTCTTGAACTTCTTGCTCGATCGCCTGCGACACCTTGTCCTCGGCCACGGTCTGTTCGGATTCTCGCGTCGCCTGCCCACTTCTGCCGGCTATACCGGCTGGAACCCGGAGGCCACGGTGAACCGAATCTCCTCCGATGAGCTGCTTCGCGCGGGCGGCCTCTTCGTGATGACCATCGGGACGACCTGGCTCACTGGCGGCTGGCAGTATGCCGCGGCGATCATGTTGATCCTCCTCTGCCACGAGATGGGGCACTACCTGATGTGCCGGCGCTATCGAGTCTCGGCCACCTTGCCGCTGTTCATTCCGATGCCGCTCATCTCGATCTTCGGCACCATGGGGGCGATCATCCGGATGAAGGCCAACATCGAGAATCGGCGCGTGCTGTTCGACATCGGAATCGCCGGCCCCTTGGCGGGGCTCGGCCCAGCCCTCGTCGCGCTCTTCTGGGGCCTCTCGCTCTCGACCGTGGTGGCCCTCGATCCGAACAACCAGACGATGATCCCACTGGGCGATTCCCTGCTCCTCCGGTTGGCGGAGTCGTGGTTCTACCCCGGGCTGCAGGCCGATCAGGACATCCTGCTCCACCCGCTCGCGTTTGCCGGCTGGGCCGGGTTGTTCGTCACCGCGCTCAATCTGATTCCGGTGGGGCAGCTCGACGGTGGGCACGTGCTCTATGGGCTGCTGGGGAAGCGGAGCTTTCCGGTCGGGTCACTGGTCTTGATCGGTCTCGGCATCGGCGCGGTCTTTTATCCCGCCTGGTGGCTCTGGTTCGCCTTGATGCTCGTCTTCGGTTTTCGCCATCCGGAGACGGTCGACGAGCACATTCCGCTCGACCGCGGAAGGGTCGCCCTGGGGATCTTCGCGCTCATCGTCTTCATCTTCTGCTTCGTGCCCCAGCCGTTCAGCGTGCGTTGATCGGGACACCAGGCACGCCATGAGTCGACCGGTTCGCATCGCTTACCTGCTCGACGGCGGGGCCTACGGGGGAACGGAGCGTCACGTGCGCGATCTGATCCTCGGAGTGCGCGATCGCGCGCCCGGGGAGTTCGAGCCGGAGCTGATCCTCGCCCTTGACGGTCCCTTCGCCACGATGATGCGCGATCGTGGCGTTTCCATCCAGATCGCGCCGCGCCCGAGCGCGCTCTCGTACGCAAGGGGGATCGCGCGTCGCGTCCGCTCCGGGGCGTACGATCTGGTCCACGCGCACTCCGGGCGGGTGGCCTGTTTCGGCGCCCGGCTGGGTGGTGCGAGGATCGTCATCGAGACCCGGCACGGCCTGATCGAGCGGGTCAATCCGCACTATCTGCGGCGCGCCCGGCTGGCGAGCCTCGAAGGAGTGAAGAGCCGCCTCGCCACCCGCTCGATCGCGGTTTGCGCGGCCGATCGCGACTGGCTCCTCTTGCACGGCGGCTTCTCGGAGCGAAACCTGGTGGTGATCCGAAACGGGATCGAGGCGGAGGCGCCGCGCCTGCCCGATCGCGCTACGGTGCGCGCGAACTGGGGAATTGCCCCGGACGTGCCGCTCCTCGGCTTCGGCGGCCGCCTCGTCGCGCAGAAGCAGCCGGAACGGGTGATCGAGCTGTTCGCCGCCCTCTGCGAGACGCCACCGGCGGCTCGGCTCGTGCTCTGCGGAGACGGCCCGCTGCAGGGCGCATTGCTCGAGCGAGTGCACCGGGCACCCTGGGGGGAGAGAGTCCAGTTTCAGCCTCCGGAAGCCGTTTCGGGTCTGCTCTCGGCGGCGGACCTCCTCCTGGCGCCGTCCCTCCATGAAGGACTGCCGTACCTCTTGCTCGAGGCGATGGCCGCCGGCCTGCCGCTCCTTGCCACCCCGGTCGGGGGAGTGACGGAACTGCTCTCCGGCCCCGCGCTCGAACCCGGCCTGGCCGAGTGGGACCTGGGGGAGTGGACCCATCGGGTGAAGCGGCTTCTGACCGATGCTCCGTTGCGGGCAGCCTGGAAAGCGGCCGCCACCGAACGGCTGGGCGATTACCGTAGCGACGCCATGGTAGACGCCACCCTGGCGCTCTATCGCACGGAACTCGCGCGACGGGTCTGACGCGGGAGAGCTTTGCGCCCCTCGCTCCGGCTGATAGGATCGAAGACTCGTGAAACCGTATCCAGGAGGGGCCGCCGGCATGGCGCCAAAGATCTCGGTCGTGATCCCGGTCTACAACGAGCGGCACACGCTCACCACCCTGCTCGACCGGGTGCTCGCCACCCCGTACGAGAAGGAGTTGCTCGTGGTCGACGACTACTCGACCGACGGCACGCGCGACCTGCTCAATAGCTACTCCCACCCCGATGTGCGGATCTTCTTCCACGAGAAGAACCAGGGAAAGGGAGCGGCGATCCGCACCGCGGCGGGGAAGGCGACGGGTGACATCGTCATCATCCAGGATGCGGACCTGGAGTACGACCCGGCCGAGTACGGCAAGCTGATCGATCCGATCGAGCGCGGGCTGGCTGACGTGGTTTACGGGTCCCGCTTTCTCGGCGGGCCGCATCGAGTGCTCTTCTTCTGGCACTACGTCGGAAACGCCTTTCTCACGACCGTTTCCAACATGATGACCAACCTGAACCTCACCGACATGGAGACCTGCTACAAGGCGTTCCGTCGCGAGGAGTTTCAGAAGATCCCGCTCCGTTCGAACCGCTTCGGCTTCGAGCCCGAGATCACGGCCAAGGTCGCCCGGCGCGGCTTGCGGGTCTTCGAGACCCCGATCTCCTACTACGGCCGCACCTACGCGGAGGGGAAGAAGATCGGCTGGAAGGATGCGGTCTCGGCCCTCTGGACCATCCTGCGCTATAAATTCGGCGACTGATTGTAACCAATTGTTGACGGACTCCGCCCCGCTACTGTAAATTCCGCAAGCGGTTTGAAGACCATTTGCCGCGCAGGGACTCGGGGCGGTCCTGGCGCGTCGAAACGTGGGGCATTTTGCCCCAGGGTTCCGCCCCTCGCTCGATCTGGATCCGGGCCAGCCCCGGATCGGCAGTGGAGTCGCAGGATGTGACGCCTGCTCCAGGAGGAGGTTCGGAATGGCAGAGAGTGGCGGCAGTTGGCCAAATGAGAACGACGGGTCGGATGTGTTTCCTGACCCCATTCCCCCGGGACCGCCGATCTCCGACCCTCCCCGGGACGGCCGCGTGACCGAGAAGGCGCTCTGGCAGGTACTCGATCTTTCGCGCCAGCTGGCGACGACGAGCGACGAAGACGAGCTCTTCTCCAAACTCCTGGACGGCGCGATTGACCTCCTCGGGGCGGAGCGCGGGGTGGTTCTCTCTTGGGACCCGGAATCTGGATTCACCGCCCGCTTCGCGCGCGACCATGGCGGACAGACCCTGGATGCTGAGACGCTCAAGGTCTCGCTCAGCCTCTCGACCCAGGCGATTGAACGCAACCGGCTCGTCTCCTGGGATGGGGCGGACGAGGACGACGGTCCGGTCAGCGCGAGCCGAAAGAACCTCATGCTTGCCCAGGCGATCGCCGCTCCGCTGCAGAACGGCGGCTCGGTCTGCGGCGTGCTCTATCCCGACACCGTCGCCCGTCGGATGCGGGTGCGCGGAAAGGAGCGGGAGACCCTCGTCGAGGCCCTGGCCGGGCATGTGTCGGCGGCACTCTGGAAGTCGTCGCGCATCGAGGCACTCAAGACCGAGCGCGAGAGTCTCGAGATGCTCAACCAGGACCTGCGAATCTCCCTCGGTCGCGGCACCGGGGTTCCGAACCTGATCGGGGAGTCAGCCGAGGTCCGCCGCGTTGCCGACCGGATGCGCCAGTTCGCCAACATCGAGATCCCGATCCTGATCCGCGGCGAGCCTGGGGTGGGAAAGGACGTGGTCGCGCGCGCCCTGCACGCCATGAGCAATCGACGCGAGGGGCCACTGGTCACGATCAATTGCCCCGAGCTGCTCGGCGACACGGGCCGCTCCGAACTGTACGGCCACGTGAAAGGGGCATTCACCGGGGCGATCGCCGACCGGATCGGGAAGATCGAGAGCGCCAACGGCGGCACCGTCTTCTTCGACGAGGTGGGGGACCTCGGCCCCGAGCTGCAGGCGATGCTCCTCGTTCCGCTGGAGCGTCGCGTCGTGGTCCCGCTCGGCTCCAACCATGAACGTGCGGTCAACGTGCGGATCATCGCCGCGACCAACCAGAATCTGGAAGAGATGGTGGCGCAGCGCCGGTTCCGCGAGGACCTGCTCGCGCGACTGAACGGAGTCACCCTCGAGTTGCGCCCGCTCCGCGAGCGGCCGGAGGATGTCCTTCCGCTGGCCCGCCATTGGCTGGAGCACTACGAGCGGGAGACCCCGCGCGGGGTGCGCGGCTTCACGCCGGAGGCGATGGCGGCGATCCAGAGCTATGACTGGCGGGATAACGTGCGCGGCATCCGTAACGCCATCCAGGTGGGCCACGGGATCTGCCCCGAAAACGGGCTGATCGGGGTCGAGGACCTCCGTCCCCGGATGCCCGATCTCGCACCGCGCTCTTCCGCCCCGGGACTTGGCACGTTCGACGCCCTGGGCTCGCAGACCCTGGCCGACTTCACCGCGCTGGCCGAGCGGAACGCCATCGTCGAGGGGCTGCGGCAGAACGGCTGGAACATCACCCACGCCGCGAATAGCCTCGGAATCTCGCGCCAGCACCTCCACAATCGGATGCGGGTCCACGACATCGTTCGTCCGGGGAGCCACAAAGTCGCGTCTTCGCAACGAAACGTCGTCTCTACTTGACGCTTCGGCCGGTTAACCGAACTCAAAGCGCGCGGCGATCTTAGAGAAATCGAGATCGCCGCGCCCTTGTTTGGGTTGTAAACGATTTCTGTCAGCCTGAATCCGCCGAGCCTGGCCGCCATCCTTTCGAGTCTCTAACTGTATGCATTGCAGCGAGTTGTCGCGCTGGAGATTCCTGCGCGGTTTTCCGCTCCGTTGGCACGCAATCTGCCCTAACTCTGTTAGATCCGAGACGCTGACCTGGCCGGCGGCGAACTCGGGAGGAAGAAACTCTAAGAGGAGGTGAGCAGGATGATCATCGGTGGCGTGGCTGTGGCTCTGCTCTACATCTTGACCCGCGCTGGCTGGTAAGCCGCCTGGTCCAGAAGGGGTCGGTAGCGAAATCTGAATCTTTCGGTTGGCCCCATTGAGGTCAGGTTCGCTACCAACCCCCGATCGCGCTCCGGGTCTTCCCGGGGCGCTTTCGTTTGCCCTCGCGAGTGCCGCAACGGCCAAGTACAGTGTGTCGCCATTCTGTTACTAGTCTTTACAGTCTGATAACCGACGTGTTTGCAGATCATTGATCCGCCTGCAGCCGCAAGTTGCCCCTGCCGGATGTAGTCGTTAGTTTACGCATCGCTGGAGGCGAGACCTCCGCACGAAGCTGCCCTCCTCTTTAATGCTAAGAACTACAAGCACTTACTGGGTGCGGAGATCTCCCGGTAAAAATCCCGAATTTTGGCACGCATCTCGCCATACCTGACTCAGATCCGAGATACCCATCAGGCTGGTGGCGCTCTCGGCAGGAGAGGTCCCTTAAGAGGAGGTGAGCAGGATGATCATCGGTGGCGTGGCTGTGGCTCTGCTCTACATCTTGACCCGCGCTGGCTGGTAAGCCGCCAGGTCGATGAGAGAGGTCGGAAGCGAAGTCTGAATCTTTCGGTTGGCCCCATTGAGGTCAGGTTCGCTTCCGACCCCGACTGAAGCGCCCCGCGACGAATCGTCCGGGGCGCTTTGCATTTCCTCGAATCGCGCGCCCATCGCACCTCATCCACTCGGCTACACTCCGCCCCAGGTTGACCCGCCGCCAAGGAACCCGGCGGCCGTTCTCGGCGACCAACTCAAGGGGCCACATGCGCGCGCAGGATCTCGACCAGCTACGGCCGGGGGCGGAGCTTTCCCCGCGCTACCGTTACCACTCGACACTGGCAAGGCGTCCCGATCGGGCCGTGTTCGAAGTCGACGATCGGGTGTTCGATCGCCGCGTGGTCCTCAAGTGTCTCTTCGCCGGTTCAGGTCACGAAGAGGAAGCAGCCTTTCGGGCGGAGTTCCTGCTACTCGATCGCCTGGCCCATCCCTACTGGGCGGGTTGCGATGACTTCGGAGAACTGACCTCGGGCGGACTTTACTTCACCCTGGAGCGAGCCCGCGGACGCACCCTTGCCCACTCCCCGATCCGCGGCTGGTGTCCCGAGGTGATCGAGATCTCGCGCCGGATCCTCTCCGCGCTCCACACACTCCACACCATCGGTTACGCCCAGCTCGATCTCAAACCAGAGCAGATCCTGGTGCATACCACGGCGAGCGGGGCGCGCGGTTGGCAGGAAACCCTGGACGGCTGGTCGTTTCCCGAACTCGAGGTCAAGCTGATCGACCTGGGGCTGGCCTCCGCGCTTGGCAGACCCTGCGACGTTCGCGGCACTCCCGGCTACATCGCGCCGGAGCTGTTCGAACCGGGCGCGATCATCGACGCGCGGGCCGACCTCTACGCCTTCGGGGCGGTGCTGTTCGAACTCCTGACCGGAACCGCGCCGTTCGCGCATGCCGGGCCAGGGATCGGCGACGTCGTCGATGCGCAGCTTGCCGGCGACGTCCCGAAGGCACGCCTGTCTGCAGCTGGTGTGCCCGACGGCATGGTGCGTCTCGTCGCGGATCTGCTCTCCGTCGACCCGAGCGAGCGGCTGGAGAGCGCCGAGGCGACCTGGCGGGAACTCTGGGCGAATGCCCCGATTGGAATGGCGCTCGCGGTGACTCCAGCGCTCGACGGTTCACCGACGGGTGCCTTCATCGGCCGCCAGCCCGAGCTGCGCGCGTTTCTCGAGTTCCTGGACCGGGAGCAACCCGCCAACGGCCCCCGAACGGTGCACTTGAGTGGACCTCCGGGCGTAGGGAAGTCACGTCTGCTCGTACGGTTCCGGGCGGTGGCCCTGACGCGAGGCGTTCCTGCTTGGGAGCCGGACTCGTGTGCGGGAGTGCTCGCGGGTCTGCGCTTGTTTGAGTCGCGCGAGCTGGAGCCGACCGAGGGCCAGGCCGAGTCCGACCATGTCGGATCGGCACTGCGCCTGCAGCTTGGTCCCCTTCCCGAGGGGGACCTGGAACAGATCCTCGAGTCGCTTGCGGCGTATGGCGCAAATGCGCTTCGGGAAGCCGTGTTCCTGTCGGCGGGAAATCCGGGTCGTGCGATCTCGCTTCTCGCGGCGACTCCCGAGACTTGGCGTGCGGTCTTGAGCGTGAACCTGGAGGATGAGGCTGCCGGGTTGACCCTGGCTTCGCTTCCGCCTCCCGAGACGTGGACCGAGCATGCCGGTTGGCTCTGGGGACAGCTGTCCCCGGAGAGTGGCGCGCTCCTGGGCGCACTCTCGGTGGCCGACGGACTCGCGGAACTCGGTGACCAGCTTCGCGAGGCATTCGCCGCCAGGGTGACCGGGCTGGCGGTTCGCGAACTGCTTCTGCCGTGGATGGGCGATGGCTGCACTCTTCGTTCGCCGCTCCATGCACGCGCGCTGCGACGCTCTCGCGGGGAGGCCTCTCTGCGGAGAGACCTCACAGCCCTCTCGCCGCAAGTCCAGGTGGAGCGCGTGCCGTCCGCCTCGGAGCGGGTCGAGGCTGGCTGCCGCATCGGTGCGATGGATCTGGTTCGAACCTCGATCGATGAAGCGATCCAGACCGCGCTCGCGTCCGCCTTCCTTCCGGCGGCGCTCACACTCTACCGGGAGACCGATGCGCAGTTTGGACCCTACACCACACCGTGCGATGCGTCCTTGCGCGCACTCCTCGAGTCCGCCATCTACCGACACCAGTTGGTTAGCGACGGGCTGCCTCCGCGCTGGCAGGGGCTGGGTGAAGAGGGCGAGCCAGCCCTCCACTCCTGCCTGCGCCTCTGGTACGCAATCGGCGTGCAAGATGCGGCGACCGCGGTGCGGCTCATCGAACGACTCGAGAGCGGAACTCCGCGTGAGCTTGAACTGCTCTACCTCGGCTTGGCAACGCGCGCGGCGGTCATGCGGCGGGACGAAGCATCGGGTCGCGAGTACCTGCGTCGCATGGCGGAGCTGCCGTCGAGCGTCGCTTGGCAAGAGGCGATCGTGCTCCACTCCCGTCTCTACCTCGATCTCGCGGTCGGTGCGCGACTTGACCAGATCGACTGGCAAGGGGAGTTCGAGCGCGTTCTTGCCGCCGCGCCTGAGGAGTTCTGCCTGCGGGCGCGACTCACGTTGGGTCTGTGTTGGGTGAGGCTGGACGACCCGGAGCGGGCACTCCAGCCGCTCGCGGCAGGCGAGGAGTACTGTCGCCGCTTCGGGCTCCAGACTCTCCGTCTCTCGACCTTGTCGAATCTCGCGAGACACTACCGCTACGCCGGCTACGTCGCCGAAGCTGCGACGCGGACGACAAAGCTGGCGGCGATCGCGCTGGCCCTGGGTCGATCAACGCAGGCGGCGCAGGCGATCGGCGACCTGAGCAAGCTGCATTCGTCGCTCGGCGAATCGGGTAAGGCGATCGCGGAGTGGTCGGCAAGTCGGCGACTCCATCAGCTCGCGGGACAATTGGCTGAGCCCAGCTCCAGGGTTCCACTGACCATCCTTCACGCGAGCATGGTATTGAACTACGATGGCCAGGCCGACCACCTCGTGCCGGACTTGTTGGCTGCCCTGAGCACGGACGGACTCCCCCCCCCGACGCAACGGCAAATCCTCCTTCTCCTCTCGACGGTTCATGCGTACGGGGAGCGAATGGTGGAGGCCAGAGAGTGGCGTGCTCGCGGGCTCGTACTTCCGGCTGAGGGGCCAAGTCAGGATCGCGCCGAGCATCTTTGGTTGCTGATTGACGAGCTGCACCAGCCAGGTTCGTTTGGCGGAATGGAACTCATCTCGCCACTGGTCGCGCTCTGCGCCAGCGCGCAGCGCGAGGCGGCGATCAGGACATTTCCCGCCCTCGGGTGGTGCAGGTTACGCGGCCTGCTTCCGGGGGGGGAGCCGGAGGCCCGCCGGTCATTTCAGGAGGCGGCGAATTGGGCCCTGGAGACAGGGGATCTGCGCGACCTCTGGGAGTGCCACTGGGGGCTGGGCGAATGCGCCCTGCGACGCGGCGACCAGGGAGAGGCGCGCGTGCAGTTTGCCCGGGGGCGTGCACTCCTCGCATCGACCCGCGCCACGATTCCGAGCCGCGCAGGGCGCGACAGGTTCCTGCTCGTGCCCCCCCGCGCTCGCTTCATCGAGCGCTTGAGAACGCTCAGCGTCTAACCGCGATCAGAATTGAGCGAAGTGACGGAATTGGGCTCTGGCGGACCGATCCCCCCCTAGTGAATGCTCGAGAGCAAGTTTCAGCCTCGCGTGCGCCGACACGGCACCTCTGAACTGCGCCAGCGCCCACAGCGGCGGGAGTAGCAGGTCGGACTGAGCGCCCGATGGGGGGCTCCAGTCGCGATGCGGAGAACGAGCGAGCGGCGCAGCATCAAGCGTTTGCGAGTCTGGCTGAGACTGGACAATCCCTTCCCTGACCGGTGGCACAGACCTTGATGCCCCGGCCCCTCGGAGATCAGCAACGCTGTTTCTACGGAGGGCAACCCAGAGATGCGAGTTCACTCAGGGATCGTGATGGTGGCGTTCGGGGCGGTCTTGACAGTAAGTGGCTGCGGGCGCGATGGGGCAGGTGGCCCAGCGCGGCCGGAGGCGCTGGGCGCCGCCATTCAGACAGGCGTCTACACCGCTGACATCGGTCCAAGCGGAGGTACGCTCGCTGGGGATGTGGCGACGGCCACCTTTCCGCCAGGCTGCTTCTCCGGCACCAGCACCGCGACCTTGACCACGTCGGTGAGCGGTGGGATGGCCCGGGCGACATTGGATTTCACGCTCGATCCTGCTTCGAACTTCACCGTTTCGCTTGCCCGCCCTAGCTGGGCTACGCCGGTCGACGAGTTCGATCTCGTCGCCTTGTCTGGTGCCTCCAGTCAGTTCCTGGAGGGTCAGTCAAACAGTGGTTGGATCACCAGTTCCAACGTCCCCCATCTCGCCGAACAGATCGACCTGGCCGAGTAGACCCGCCTTGCCATCGCAGGGAGCCTGACCCCAGAGGGCCGCCCGGAGGGTACACGCCCCCCGAGCGGCCGTTCCTGTTCTCAAGCAGAATTGGCGGATGGCCGATCCATAGGGCAGCTAGGAGGAGGATGGGTGGCCCGGATCGACGCCATTTTCAAGATGGTTCGCCAGCAGGGGGCCTCGGACTTGCACATCTCGTCCGGGGCGCCTCCGATGTTGCGCGTTCACGGCGAGATCCATCCGGTCGATTCGCCGGAGCTGACCGGCGAGCAGGCGCGGCAACTTTTGCTCGAGATGATGACCCGGGAGCAGCGCGAGCTGTTCGAGCGGGAGCACGACATCGACTTCGCCTACGAGGTCCCGGGCGAGGTGCGGGTGCGCTGCAACATCTACGAGCAGCGGCGGGGGATCGCGGGGGCGTTTCGTCTCCTGCCGACCCAGATCTTCAGTCTGGAGCAACTTGGTTTGCCCGACTCGCTGCGCAAGTTCGCCGAGCTGCGCAAGGGGTTGGTGGTGGTCACCGGGCCGCCGGGGTCGGGCAAGAGCACCACCCTGGCCGCGATCCTCCACTACATCAACGAGACCCAGCGGAAGCACATCCTGACCATCGAGGATCCGGTGGAGTACGTCCACCCGAACCTGCGCTGTCTGGTCAACCAGCGGGAGATCCACCGGCACGCGACCAGCTTCACCGGGGCGCTGCGGGCGGCGTTGCGCGAGGACCCGGACATCATCCTGGTGGGTGAGATGCGCGATCTGGAGACGATGCAGCTCGCGATCACCGCGGCGGAAACGGGGCAGCTGGTTCTGGCCACGCTCCACACTTCGAGTGCGGCGCAGACCGTCGATCGAATCATCGATGCGTTTCCGGACGAGAAGCAGGCGCAGATCCGGATCATGCTCTCGGAGTCGCTCAAGGGCGTGGTGGCGCAGCGTCTGGTCCGGAAGGCGGACGGAAGTGGGCGAATCGCGGCGCTGGAGATCCTCTTCAGCACCCATGCGATCTCGGCCATGATCCGGGACAAGAAGACCTTCCAGCTCCCGAGCCTGATGCAGACCGGGAAGCGCGACGGCATGATGCTCCTCGACTCTTGCCTGATGCAGTACGTGAAGGACGGGCTGATCACGGCGGAAGAGGCGCTGCTCGCCGCCAACTCGAAAGAGACCTTCATGCCGTTGCTCGAACGGCACCGCAACGCCGCGTAGGACGGATAAGGAACGCCACGGATGGCCGTCAGCCAAACGCAGAAGCACGAGAAGGCGCCGGCGGCGCTCGAGGGGCGGCTCTCCGCTGTCTCGCTCTTCGATCTCTGCCAGTTTCTGATGTTGAACCGGAAGACGGGAAACCTGACCGTCCGCTCCGGCACCCGGACCGCGTACTTCACCTTCCAGGACGGGCAGGTGATGACCGCGCTCGACGACTCGCTGCGGGACGGCGAGGCGGTGGTGCTCCAGGCGGTGCAGTGGTCGGACGGGAGCTTCGAGTTCAATCCCGGTCCGGTGGCTCCTGACCGGCGGATCGAGGCCTCGACCGAGAACCTGCTGCTGGAGGCGGCGCGGCAACTGGACGAGTTGCGCGCCGATCCGGCGATGCTGGCCGCGGAGGACGACGGTCCGCGCGTCTCGCGCCAGGAATCGTTCCGGCAGACCCAGGAGAAGGCGGCGGAACTGTCGGATCTGTTCCGCAGCGCGGTCGACTCGGTCGAGGCGCAGGCCCAGTCGCTCGGCTGGAAGGAGAATCTCTATCGGATCCTGGCGGCGGGGGAGGCGGATCGAGCGCTGGTCTCGGCCTCGGGGCGGATTCACCTGGTGCAGAGCGGGCTGACCACGATCTACGACGGGGGGAGCGAGCACGACGTCCGCGAGTGGTGGGACGAACTCTGGCCGCGGAACGAGGGATCGACCACCATGCGCCAGACCCGGATCGAGGGGGGGCGATGCCTCTGGGCGGCGCGCCAGCCGGCCGCGGATGGCGAGTGGCTGGTCCTTACCGTGCCCTCCCCGCGCGTGCCGGGCTGGGAAGAGCTGGGGTTGACCGAGGATCTGGCCCATTCGCTGGCCCAGATGGACGACCGTGCTCTCCTCATCGGGGCGCCGAGCTCGGCCCTGGCGCACGCCGCGCTCGCCACCTGGCTGGGCCGACGCAGCCGCTCCTTCGCCGAGGTGGGTTGGGTGGTGGAGGCGTGGCCGCGGTACGACTGGAGCGCGCTGCCGGGGAAGCTCGCGACCTACCCGACCTCGTGGTTGCGGCAGCGCGGGGACCTGAGCCGGCTGGCCGATCTCTCAGGCGCCAACGTTCTCGCGCTGCGCGGCATCCGGAGCGCCGATGCCCTGCGCGATGCGCTGGAACTGGCGAGCGACGGGTTGCAAGTGATCATCGCGGTGGCGGGGGAGTCGCTGCCGCAGATCCTCCGCACCCTGGAACTCCGGCTCGGCGGCACCGATGCCCCCAACTTCCTGCGCCAGACGATCGGCGCTGTCTGGCTCGTGCGGCCCGGCCCGGGTCCGATCGGCACCCCATGGCAGAGCGGATTTCTCCGCAGCCCCGAGGTCGACACGCGCGCTACACGGAGCTGATCGACCGCCGAAACATGACTTCTGCCCTGCCGCTCCCACGCTAGACAAAGCACGCTGCCCCGCCTACCTTCGGGCCTCGACTTCAAACGCCCGAGGGATCTATGTACGACCGACAGGAGATCGACGGCTTTTCTCTCACCCGTCCGCAGGTGGTGCGGGTGGCGCGCGGACGCGACGGCGCATTTGCTCGCGTCGAGTTGGCCGAGGAAGCGTCGCGACGACTGGCCGAAACCCGTGCCTTCATCGAAACGAACTGGCTGGGGGAGAGCGGCGGGGGACGCCCGATCTATGGTTTCAATACCGGGGTCGGGGTACTGAAGGACCGCCAGGTTCCGAACGCCCGTCTGGAGGAGTTCCAGCGGCTCTACATCCGCTCGCACTGTGTCGGGGTGGGTGAGCCGTTCGATGTCGAGACGGTGCGGGCCGCGATCCTGACCCGCGCGAACAGTCTCGCTTCGGGCTACTCCGGGGTCCGGGTCGCCCTGGTCGAGGCGTTGCTCGAGCTGCTCAACCGGGGGCTTCACCCAGCGGTTCCGGAGATCGGTTCGCTCGGAGCGAGTGGTGACCTGGCTCCGCTGGCCCACATCGGCGCGGTCCTGACCGGCGAACCGAGCGCCCGGGTCTACTGGCGCGGACGGCCGACCCGGCTCGAGGATGTTCCCGAGGAGGTACGCCCGCCGGCGATCGTCCTTGCGCCGAAGGAGGCGATGGCGCTGACCAACGGCACCAGCTTCATGCTGGCCGTGCTCACCCTCGCGGTCGAGGATGGAGTGCGCCTGGTCGAGCTGGCGGACGCGATCTCGGCCCTTTCCCTCGAGGCGATGATGGGCGAGCGTGATGCGTTCGATGCCCGGCTTCAGGTGGTGCGTGGGCACCCGGGACAGGAGGGGTGCGCCCGGCGGTTGCGCGCGCTGCTCGATCTTGGCGAGGAAACGGGCGAGGAGCTGCGGCGCGCCTATCTGGAGCGGAAGATCGAGCTGGAGATCGCGCGTCAGGCCGATCGCGCGCGCGACGCCGAGCTCGATCCGGTGCGCCTCGGGCGCTACCGTCTGGCGCTCGAGCACACTCCGCGGGTGCAGGACGCCTACTCACTCCGCTGTGTGCCCCAGGTCCACGGCGCGAGCGCCGATGCCATCGCGCATGTCGCGGCCGTGATCGATCGCGAGCTCAACGCGGTCACCGACAACCCTCTGATCTTCCCGGACGGCGACGGGTATCGCGCCCTCTCCGGCGGGAACTTCCACGGGCAGCCGCTGGCCCTGGGGGCCGACTACGCCTGTCTCGCGCTGGCGGAACTGGGCAGTATCTCCGAGCGGCGTCTCTACCGACTGCTCAACTCCGATCTGAGCTACGGTCTGCCGCCGAACCTCACCGGCGGCGAGCCCGGGACGAACACCGGGCTGATGATCACGCAGTACACGGCAGCGGCTCTGGTGTCGGAGAGCAAGACGCTCTGCCACCCGGCCGCGGCCGATTCGATCCCGTCCTCGGGCGACCAGGAGGACCATGTCAGCATGGGGCTCTGGGGATGTCGGAAGGCCCGCCGTGTGCTCGAGAACACCCGCCACGTGCTGGCCCTGGAGCTGCTGGCCGCCGCTCAGGGGCTCGACCTGCAGGAACGCATTCTCGGGCGGACGCGACGGATCGGTCGGGGAACCCGGCGGATCCACGACGCGGTCCGCGCGGCCGGGATCGACACGCTGAACGAAGACCGCTATCTCGAAGACGACATTCAGAAGGCGCGCCGCCTGGTCACCGAGCCGGGCTTCCTCGACCTGGTGCGCGAGGCCTGCGGCGCCGCCGGCGCCTGACAGAGGAGAGCGATCTGATGAGCCGAATCGAACCGCGCACCTTTCGAGGAGCACGTGACTTCTTGCCCGCGGAGATGATCCGGCGGGAGGGGCTGTTCGCCTATCTCCGCGAGGTGTTCCAGCGCCACGGCTTCGCCCCGATCGAAACACCGGCGATCGAGTACCTCGAGGTGCTGCTCGGCAAGTACGGCAGCGAGGGGGAGAAGCTGATCTACCCGCTGGCCTACAAGGGAGGGACCACCGCCGCGCTCCGCTACGACCTCACCGTGCCCCTGGCCCGGGTAGTGGCGCAGTATCGCGACCTGCCGCGGCCGTTCAAGCGGTACCAGATGCAGCCGGTGTGGCGGGCCGACACCCCGACGATCCACCAGGGACGGTACCGCGAGTTCTACCAGTGCGACGCTGACATCGTGGGGGAGGCGTCGCCGCTGGCCGACGCCGAGATCCTCTCCATGATCGGGGAGGTGATCGCGGGCCTCGGGGTGGGTAACTTCACCGTCCGGGTGAACCACCGGGCGGTGCTCGAGGGGATGGTCGGCGCGGCCGGCCTGCCGCCGGAGGCGAACCGAGCGGTACTGCGGGCGATCGACAAGTTCGACAAGGTTGGCCTCGCGGGGGTTGAGAAGGAACTTGAGAAAGAGGGCATCGAGGACATGCCCCGCAGCAAGTTGCTCGATCTGCTCGCGCTCCCCAGCGGGGGGCGCGAGGCGATCCTCGCCCTGGCCGACCGCTGGTCTGGTGAGCCCAGGATCGGCGAGGGGGCGGCCGAGCTGCTCCGGATCTGGCAGGCGCTGGAGCAGATATCGCCCGACCTCGGGCGGTTCCAGTTCTGCCTCACCCTGGCCCGCGGACTGGATTACTACACCGGCGCGGTCTTCGAGTCGTTCATCGACGACCTGCCGCACATGGGGAGCCTCTCCGGGGGGGGGCGGTACGACGATCTGGTGGGGGTCTTCTCCGAGGAGTCGCTCCCCGCGGTCGGAACGACCATCGGGCTCGACCGGATCTTCTCCGCCCTGGAGCAGCTCGGGCAGGCGGGCGGGACGCCGACCCGGACCCAGGTCATGGTCCTCCAGTTCGGGCCGGAGTCGGAGGGGCCGGCGCTCCGCACCCTGCGACGGCTGCGCCAGAGCGGGCTCCGTGCGGAGGTCTGGTACCGGCCCGAGCGGCTGGGAAAGCAGATTCAGCAGGCGGACAAACGCGGCGTGCCTCTGGTCCTCTTCCAGGGTCCTGACGAGGCGGCGGCCGGGATCTGGACCCTCAAGGTGTTGACCAGCGGGGAGCAGATCCAGATCCCGGAAGCGGATCTCGAGGCGCGGGTGCGCGCGCTGGCCACTCCGTAGGCGAGAGCGCCGGGGCGCGTTGACCGTCCGCGGCACGGTTGATATATTGCGCGCAATCAGCGGAAAACCCGCGCCGGGATGGAAGGCAGGAGCAACAGCATGGCAGGTTCGATGGCACCGAATCGTTTCTCGGGTTTGACGGACGCGGCGTGGGCCGGCCGACATCTCTTGGTCACGGCCGCGGTCCTGTTCTGGGGCGCGTGCGACGGGATCCTGCTGACCCCGCGGGCCTTGGCTCTCGATCCCACGGCCCGGGTCTCGATCGCGGGAATGCTCGGCGCGAGCTCTCTCGGGATGGGGGACGTCAACGACCAGATCAATCGCGGGAATGCGTTTCTCGCCGATCAGGACTGGATCGAGCTGGACGAGATCAAGCGCGGATTCAACTTCGGCTGGGAGGTGCGCTCCACCGTGAGCGGACCGTTCGCGGTCAGCCTCGGAGGCGGACTGCTGAGCGCCAGCAGCTCGGTCGACTTCGACCAGGTGATCGACGTGAAACCGAGCGCCACCTTCTATCGGGCGCGGCTCGATTACATGCTCCCCTTCCGTCCGAAGCCGTCGATCCGGATGTTCGTCGGTGGCGGTCCGCTGTTCCTGACCGATGCCAAGGTCGAAGCCACGCACGAGGCGCGCACGGTCGACGGTGGCGTACAGCGGGTCGATAGCGCCACGATCAGCGGCAGCAGCGTCGGCTTCGAGGGACTCCTGGCGGTCGAGATGGTCTTCAACGAGCGGATCACCCTGGTGCTCGACGGCGGCTATCGGCTGGCCAAGGCGAGCGGCGACGACATGGAGTGGAAGGCTTCCCGCGTGGCGAATCCGGTGCTCGACCGCGACGAGGACGACGTGCCGGATGGTCTGGAACTGGGCCAGGAGAGCTATCTTCGGCACGCCTTCCTCGACGGGAATCGCGTGACCCCCCAGGTTCAGGGATCGCAGGACATCGATTTCAGCGGCGCCCAGGCCAACGTCGGGCTGCGGTTCTATCTGTTCTAGCCGTGGTCGATCGGGTCTAACCCGGGTGAGTGGTAAGGGACAGTGGGGTTGTCCCGCCCCCTGGTCGGATACGGCCGGGGGGCACTTTTTTGCCCCGTGGGAAGGATCTGCCGCCGTCCCTGGGGGCCGCGGGCTGGGCGGAATCCGGACCCGGCCCGATCTCGGTGGGGCCCTATCTCAGCAGGACCCTGTTTCAGCAGGACCCTATTTCAGCAGGACATAGTTCCGGTACTCGCCGATCCTTCGATGGAGGAGATGGGTCTCCAGCCATGACAGGACGCGGACGGAAGCGAGGTTGTGTTCGTGCTTGGTTCCGGGACGGCGATAGTCGGCGGCGTTCCAGCCCTTGCTCGCGATCCACTCACGCATAACCGCGGGGTGGGTGTCTTTGAACCGCGCGACATCCTCGAGCGGACCGTAGTCGAAGGGGAGCCCCTCGTCGGGGTGACGTTTGCGGACCCAATCCTCGGGGTGGTGGAGCCGGTCGAGCGCCATCTGCTTCTTCTTCATCACCTCCGGAGGGCGGACCCAGCCGTAGTGGTAGATCCGGGCGTCGATCGGGCGGACCCGAGGTTTGCGGCCGTCGAGGCGGAATCCCTGGGCACTCTTCCAGGAGCGCATTCCGGGAGGTTGCGGACCACCCGGACCTCGTGCTTGTACCAGTTGCGGGTCCAGTGGACGCGGTCGAAATCGCCCCAAAAGTGGAGGTAATCGAAGAGCAGGCCTTCGACTTCGGGGTTGTCCAGCCAGCGCTCCATGGCGGCGCGGATCCGGGGATGATCTTCCTCGTGAACCACTTCGTCGGCCTGGACGTAGAAGCACCAGTCTCCGGTGCACTGATCGAGGGCGAGATTGGTTTGAACCGCGTTGATGTGCCCGTGGACAAAGTGGCTGGGATCCCAGTCGGTCTGGAGGATCCGGATCTTCGGGTCATTGATCTCCTGGATGCGCTCGAGCGTGCCGTCGGTCGATTCGCCGACCGTGATCACGAACTCGTCGCAGAGCGGCAAGATCGAACGGATCGCTTCGGCGATCGGGTAGTGCAGACGCACCGCATCGCGAACGAAGGAAAAACCGCTTACGCGCACGGGTACCTCGGATATGCTCGGTCGGATCGGGGTGAAGGGCCGACGAGGCCCCTACGACGCGCCGCATATTAGGAACCGTATCGGCAGGGAGCAAGGCGGGAGACGAACTCTCGCATCTGGAGGGCACTGGATGGCCGTCCTACGGCAGACGATGAGACCATGGGCCGCGCGACCGTGCGCCGCAGCTGGCGCGATTCTGGCCGCCGCGATCGCACTCCCGGCGGCGGACGCGCGGGGCGCGGAGGTGACGGTTTCCACCGCCGCGCCGGCCGCCATCTTCCCGATTTCCGAGGTGCGTGCCGGAATGAAGGGGGTGGGACGCACCGTCTTCGTCGGTGACACCATCGAGGAGTTCGGGGTCGAGGTGCTCGCCGTGATGAAGCGTTCGCGCGCTCAGGGGGACCTGATCCTCTTCCGCGCGGAAGGAGAGACTCTGGCCCACGCCGGCATCATCGCCGGAATGAGCGGCAGCCCGGTCTACCTCGACGGACGGGTCGTGGGGGCGGTCGCGTTCGCCTATCCGAACGGCAAGGACCCGATCGGGGCGATCACGCCGATCGGGGAGATGCTGGAAATCCTGGACGGTGGGTTGGAGTTTCCCGAGGACGGGGCAGAGGATGGACCTCCCGCCGCGCGTTCCTGGAATGCCGATCCCGGGGCGCGAACCTCGGGTGCCGTCTCTCCCGGCGGCGCCGCCGATCGCGGGTCGCGCGACGCGTTCGATCTGCTCTGGCGCGGCTTTCTCGGTCGCGAGGTGGAGCGTCTGCCCCTCCCCGCGCCGGGTGCGACCGATCCGGGGGCACTCGCCCCGGTCCAGCTGCCGCTGACCCTCTCGGGTTGGGCCGAGCCGTTACAGTCGGAGATGCGGGAGACGCTCGGCGCGCTCGGCTTCTCTGCGGTGGCCACGCCGGGCGGAGGCTCCCCGGGCGACATCCAGGTGAAGCCGCTCGAGCCGGGCTCTGCCGTCGCGGTGCAGATGGTGCGGGGTGATGCCGACCTGGCCGCGATCGGCACGGTGACCTACATCCGGGGGGACGAGATCGTGGCCTTTGGGCACCCGATGGTCCAGGCCGGCCCAGTCGCCTTTCCGATGAGCAGCGCCTGGATCTACGGTGTGATCCCGAACAACGTCGTCTCGGTGAAGATGGGCGGATCGACCGGGCTGATCGGCGGCATCCTGGAGGATCGACGGGCTGGGATCGGGGGAAAACTCGGCCAGGCGCCGGACCTCCTCCCGGTGCGGGTGGTGATGAATGAGTCGGGCGCGGGCCACACCTATCGGTACGAGGTGGTACGTCAGACGGCGTACACCCCATTTTTTCTCCCCTGGACCGTCTCGAACTCCTATCTCGCGCGCGGCTGGGGACTGGGTGAGAGGCCGATCTCGTGACCACGTGCACGGTCTACTACAACGGAGATCGCAGCGTGACCCGGCACGAGCGGATCGCGAGCGACGCGCCGAGTCAAGACCTGGGGCAAAACGTGGTGATGCCCGCCTCCCTGCTCCTGGTCAACCCGTTCGAGCCGGTCCGAATCGACTCGGTGGCGGTGACCGTGGACTACGAGCGGCGCATCGGCCGGGCGCGCCTCTCGCGCCTCAGCTGCTCACCGCTGCGGGCCGAGGCGGGGGACACCCTGGAGGTGCGGGTGGAGTTCGAACCGTACCGGGGTCCGCGGGAGACCCGCGTGCTGCGCTATCCCGTCCCCGGGGCCTGGGCCGGCCGGAGTCTGCGGCTGCTGGTGGCCAGCACGCCCGACTTCATGGAGTGGGACTCCGACCGGACGCCGGAGAAGTTCAACCCGCGGTCGCTGCCCGACATGATCGAGATGATCGAGCGGGTGCCGGACGACGCCACGTTGAGCGTGCGGTTCTACGCAGCGGAACCGGGAGCCACCGTGGGGGGCGTCGAGGTGTCGGGCCTCCCCCCGTCGATGGCTGCGGTGGGAGCGAAGGGGGAGGGGGCGAGCGAGACGCGCGAGGTCTCGGGGCGCTTCCTGATGGAAGAGCGGATCGCCACCCCGTGGGTCCTCGAAGGGGGAGAGCAGATCGAGATCCAGGTGGAGCGATGAGCAACTGGCAGCGGCACGAGGTGAACGCGGCGCAGGGAGGCATGAGCACGGTGAAGGCGATCTGGAATTCGACCCACGGAGTCCTCGGCAGGGTCTCCCTCGCGACGACAGCGCTCGCGGGTGTGGCACTGGTACTCACTGCGGATCCTGCCGCCGCGGTACGCACGCGGTACCTGCGCACCGAGGGGTATGACGCGTGGAAGAAAGGGACGCTGGAAGGGACTGCCCTGAGCGAAGACGGTCGGCTCCTGCCCGCGCCCAAGATCGAGCGGCTGGGCGATCCGGGCGCCCGATCGCTCTGGGCGCTGGCCTCGACCGGGGACGGCCCGCTCTTCGTCGCGAGCGGCGATCAGGGGCAGGTGTTCGTGCAAGAGGGGAGCGGCGAGCCGCGACTGCTTGCCTCGGTGTTCAACTACGAGTTGTTCTGCGCCGCCCCTGACGGCAAGGGGGGATGCTACGTCGCCGGGGCGCCGGCCGGAAGCATCATCCGAGTGGGAGGCGACGGGACGACCCGAACGATCTTCGATGCGCCGGAGGGGTTGATCCTGGCTCTGCTGCGCGACCCGAGCGGCGGGGTGTATGCCGCTGCCGGTGAGCGCGGACGGCTTTACCGAGTCAGCGACGCCGGAGATTCGAAAGTGGTCTCGGAAAGCGGGGACCTCCACCTCCGCTGTCTCGCCTGGTCGAGCGACGGCAAGAAGATCCTCGCCGGCACCGACGGGCGCGGCCTGGTGCAAGAGATCGACGTGGCGAGCGGCAAGCTGCGCACGGTCTACGATGCGGCCGAGCAGGAGATCGTGACCGTCGTGCCGATCGCCGACGGCGGGGCCTACTTTGCCTCGAACCCGGGCGAGCCCCAGGGAGGCGGAGGCGCGGGCGGTTCCGGCGAGGACGATGAGGGAGCCGGCGGGATGCGCGGACCGGCCCCGACCGTCTATCGCCTCGATGCGAGCGGATCGGTTCGTCCGATCTGGAAGGCCAGGGAACAGACGATCCACGCACTGCTCGTCGAGCCGGAGGGCTCTCTCCTCGTCGCCACCGGCTCCGCCGGCGCGGTCTATCGCATCGACGAGTCGGGTCACGAGACGATCTTGTGGCGCGCGGAGGAGGAGCAGGTGCTCTGCCTCGCACGGCATCGCGGCGAGGTGTACGCCGGCACGGCGAACCCGGGGCGGCTCTATCGGCTGGATGACGGGCCGAATCCCGAGGCGAGCTACACCTCGGAGGTGTTCGACGCCCAGGATCAGGCCCGCTGGGGGGCGATCCGCTGGACCGGAGAGGCCGCGGGCGGAAAGGTGAGTTTCGAGACCCGCAGCGGCTACACCTCACTGCCGGACGAGAGCTGGAGTGGCTGGACTGGCGGGGTGGTCGATCCGCTCGGCGCGCCCGTGACCAGTCCGATCGGACGGTTTCTGCAATGGCGGGTGAAGCTCACCGCTGGCTCCGCCGGTCTGCCCAGCGTCAGGCGGGTGGAAGTGGCGCACCTCGGGGCGAACCGCGCGCCCGAAATCGCCTCACTCTCGATCTCGCCCGACGAGCCGCAGTTCCAGGGCGGGGAGAAGCACGGCGGTGGCGTGACTCAGACCCTCCCGAATGGGATCGAGATCGACTACTCGGTGCCCCCCGGACCGGTGCAGGCGATCGTGCCGAACGATGTGCCGACTGCGCTGCGCCAACTCCGCTCGATCATCTGGGACGTCGACGATCCGGACAATGATGAGATGGCCTTCAGGCTCGAGATCCGACAGGTGGGGGAGGACGCTTTCAGGCTGATCGAGAAGGACCTCTCCGATCCGGCGCACTCGCTGGAGACCGGGTTGCTCCCCGACGGCCTTTACGAGATCCGGCTCACCGTCTCCGACGCGCCGGGAAATCCGCCGGGAACGGAGCGAACCGTGCAACGGCTCACGCCCCCCTTCCGGGTCGACAACGTGGCCCCGACGGTCACGGAGCTGAAGGCGCGCAAGGTCGAGGGGCCGGCGCTGTTGGTCAGCGGGACGGCGCAGGATCTGGCCACGCCGCTCCGGCGAATGGCGGTCTCGGTCGACGGCGGGGCGTTCCGCGCTCTCTCGCCCGCTGACGGCATCCTCGATAGTCCGCGCGAAGCGTTCGAGGCGCGCGTGCCGCTCGACTCAGCGGAGAAGGGGAACTGGGTCGTCGTGCGGGTGCAGGACGCCGCGGGGAACAACGGCAGCTACCGGGCCTGGCTCGAGTAGCGCCTAGTAGGCGATCCCCCAGTAGACCGGGTAGGCGGAGGCGCCGTTGCACTTGATGCAACGACCCGGCTCCGCCTTCTTCGTTCCCTGGACATACTCGATCGGCCGGTTGCGGATCGTGACCTTGGTCTCTTCCTTCACCTTGGCCTCGCAGCCGGAATCCCCGCACCAGTGCGCCAGGCCGAAGCCCTGCGCGGCGCCGCACCAGGCGACGAACTCGTCCCAGGTGTCGATCTCCCTGGTGTGGGTGGTGCGGAAGTCGAGGGCGCGCTGGAACAGGTCGCGCTGCATCTGTTCGTGCTCCGCGCGCACCGCGTTGGCGATCCCGTCGATCGGCACGAACTCCTTCTTCCGCGTGTCGCGGCGGACCATGACGCACTGCGCCTTGGCCACATCCTTCGGCCCAACCTCGATGCGAATCGGAATTCCTCGCTGCTCCCACTCGGCGTACTTCGAGCCCGGTCGCATCTGCTCGCGATCGTCGACCTTCACCCCGGTGAACGGGCGGAGCGCATCGGCGATGGTCTGCGCCATCGGGAGCACCGCGGCCTTGTCCTCGTCGGAGGACCAGATCGGCACGATCACCGCGCCGAGCGGCGCCAGGCGCGGAGGGCAGATCAAGCCCGCATCGTCGGAGTGGGCCATGATCAAGGCGCCGACCAGCCGGGTGGAGACGCCCCAGGAGGTCATCCAGGCGTACTGCATCTGGCTCTGTTGATCCTGGTAGCGCACGTTGAACGGCACCGAGAAGTTCTGCCCGAGGTTGTGCGAGGTGCCGGCCTGGAGCGCCTTGCCGTCCTGCATCATCGCCTCGATCGACCAGGTGCGGAGCGCCCCGGCGAACCGCTCGTTGTCCGACTTGAGCCCGCGGAGCACCGGCACCGCCATTTCGTTCTCGACGAAGTCGGCATAGAGATCGAGGATCCGCAGCACTTCCTCCTCGGCTTCCGCCTCGGTGGTGTGGCAGGTGTGCCCCTCCTGCCAGAGGAACTCGGTCGTGCGCAGGAAGAGGCGGGTCCGCATCTCCCAGCGCACCACGTTTGCCCACTGGTTGATCAGGAGCGGCAGATCACGGTACGAGTTCACCCACTTCGAGAACATCGAATAGATGATCGTCTCGGAGGTGGGCCGGACGACCAGCGGTTCCTCCAGCGTCTTGCCTCCGCCGATGGTCACCACCGCCAGCTCCGGCGAGAAGCCCTCGACGTGCTGCGCCTCCTTCTTCAGGAACGACTCGGGGATGAAGAGCGGGAAGTAGGCGTTCTGATGCCCGGTCTCCTTGATGCGACGGTCGAGGCCGGCCTGGATCTTCTCCCAGATGGCGTAGCCGTTCGGGCGGATGACCATGCAGCCGCGCACCGGTGAGTGGTCGGCCAGCTCGGCGACCTTGATGACGTCGAGATACCACTGCGAGAAGTCCTTCTCGCGCGGAGTGATCGCATCGTTTCCCATGACAGTCCTCGTTCGTGAAGTGGCCGATGGCACAGATTTCCCGACTTATAGCACGAAGGACAGGGCAAGTCATGCCGACGGGCCGCGCCGGCCGGCCGGGCGGAGGCCGGGGGGCCCGGTGCTCGGGGAGAGCCTAGCGCGCGGGGTGGGCGGCGTCGGGCAGAACCAGAACCTGCCCGGTGCGGATGACCCCCTTGGGGCCGATGTTGTTCATCTTGCGGATCGTGTCGATCGAGACCCGGTGCTTCTTGGCGATCAACGCCAGGGTGTCGCCGCGGCGCACCTTGTACCCCTTGGGGCGCGGCTTGTCGTTCGAGCGCTCGTCCTCGGGGATCGACGCGAAAGCGGTCCCCAGGTCGGCGCAGCGCTGATACGGGAGTTTGAGGCGGAAGCTGCGGGGGACCGGCCGGGTGTCCTGGAGGTACGACTGCCCCAGGGCCGGATTGAAGGCGGCCAGCTCGTTGCGCGTGAGGCCGAAGGCATCGGCCAGGGCCCCTACCTTGGCATACTGAGGCAGGGCGAATTCATCGAACAGGATGCGCGGCTCGCACTCGATCGAGCCGAAGTACTGCGCCGGGTTGGCCCCGATCTCGACCACGGCGAGAAACTCCGGATAGAAGTTCTGCGACGCGAATCCGAACGAAGGACCATCGTACTCGTGGATGATCCGTGCGATGTCGGTCGTGCCCAGGCTCGCCACGGCCCGCCCGATGCCGGAGACGCCGTGGTTGTAGGAGATGATGGCCAGCGGCCAGCTATCGAGCGTGGCCCGCGCGTTCTTCAGGTACTGGGCCGCGGCATCGGTCGCGATCCAGGGGTCGAGCCGCTCGTCGAGGTCCTCTTCCACCCGCATGAATCGGCGGCCGGTGTCGGCGGTGAATTGCCAGAGACCGACCGCACCGACCTTCGAGCGGGCCGCGGGGTGGAACGAAGATTCGAGGTGGGGGAGATAGCTGACCTCCACCGGGACGCCGAGCGAGTCGAGGCGGGCGGCGATCCAGTCCCGGTAACGGCCGGCGCGCTGGATACCGACCTGCATCGCCTCCTTCACGCCGGGTTGACTCCGCACCCGCTCCTTGGCCCGGGTGAACGGGGCCAGTTCCTCGGAGTCGGCGAAGAGGGCTGCCACCCGGGTTTCCTCCGCGTCGTACTGGGCCGGGTCCTTGACCGCCAGCCGCTCAAGCAGCCCCTTGTAATACTCCTTCCGCGCCTCGATCCGCGCCTTGATCTGATCCTGGGTCATGTCCGGGACCGAAAAGGTCTCGTAGATGATCCAGGGGTACCGGCTGTCGTGGAGCACCCGCTCGGTGCCGCTGACCTGGCTGAAGATCCGGATCCAGAACTCCACCCGCTTTTCCAGCGACGGGGGGCAGGGAAACTCCTCCCCACCGTAGGCCCCGGCGGACCGCGGGGCGAGCAGCAGGAGCCCGAGCAGCCCCAGGAGGGCAGCAAGGGGAGCGCGGGGGAGGCGACGCTGGCGTGTCGAGGCCGGCACTTCGGTTCCTTCCTGGGCTGCGGGTCAAGTCCCCGGCACGGGGAGACGTCGGTCGCGTTCGGGGTTCGGCGCAAGCCCTCTTGAGCTTGCGCCGTTCGTCCGTCATCTTATCGACCATGCCGGGAGGGAACAAGAGAAGGGAAGCGGCACGCGACCGTGAGTGAACCGGAGACCACGGCTGGCCTCGGCCTGCCCGCGCGGGACTCTCGCGCTGCGGCGGACGACGGCCGGGGAAACGATTCCGACGTGTTGATCCGCGCGTCGGGACTGCAGAAGAGCTACGGCCCGATCAGCGCGGTGCGCGACCTCTC
This sequence comes from Candidatus Eiseniibacteriota bacterium, assembly GCA_016712505.1. Taxonomy (GTDB): domain Bacteria; phylum Eisenbacteria; class RBG-16-71-46; order CAIMUX01; family CAIMUX01; genus JADJQY01. Next base: position 717,741 of record JADJQY010000002.1, read on the forward strand.
CTTCGAGGTGAAGAAGGGCGAGATCGTCGGTCTCCTCGGCCCCAACGGCGCCGGCAAGTCGACCACCCTGCGAATGTTGATCGGCTTCCAGTACCCGGACGAGGGGACGGTGGTGCTGGACGGCCGGGACGTCTACCGCGATGGAGCCCGAGCGCGCCGCACCCTCGGCTATCTTCCCGAAACCCTTCCGCTCTACGTCGAGATGACGGTGCGGGAGTACCTCGACCACTTCGCCGCCCTCAAGGGGATCGGCGGAGGCCGCGGGGGCGGGAAGTCGCGCGCCGCCGTCGACCGGGTGCTGGGGGAACTCGACCTCACGGCGGTGGAGAATCGCGCCTGCGGAAATCTCTCGCGCGGCTACCGGCAGCGGGTCGGGCTGGCCCAGGCACTTCTGGCTGAACCCTCGATCCTGATCCTCGACGAACCGACGGCCGGCCTCGATCCGAATCAGATCCAGGACTTCCGACGCCTCATTCGTGACCTCGGTCGTGAGCGAGCGATCCTTCTCTCCACCCACATCCTTCCCGAGGCGCTCGAGATCTGCGATCGGGTGCTGATCTTGAATCGAGGACGAATCGTGGCCAGCGGGCGGCCCGACAGTCTGGGCGATGAGGATCAGATCCTTCACCTGGCGCGGATCCGGCTGCCGGAGCCGCCGGACCCCGAAGCGAGGCAACGCTTCGGATTGACCGATGCCGGCCACGGGCAGACCTACCGGCTGGCGCACGATCTCGATCGGGAGCGTGCGCGCGAGTTGCTGCGCTACGTGGCGGAACGGAGCGGCGAAGTGCTCGAATGGCACGTCGGAGCGAGCGGACTCGAAGCTTCGTTCCGGCGCCTGACCCTGGGTGAGGAGGTCGTATGAGGCAGGCCTGGGTGATCGCGAAGCGGGAAGTGCGCGGGCTGGTCTCCTCGCCCGGCGGATGGTTGGTGCTCGGCACCTTCTGGTTCGTCGCCGGGCTGCTGCTGGTGAGCCTGCTCTTCCGCTTTCGCGACGGAACGATCGCGTTGGCGCAAAGCGGACAGCTCCGGACCGGCGAGTCGGGCCTTCACGTCAACGACTGGGTGATCCGTCCGCTGCTCTACAACCTCGGCACCGTGCTCGTCCTCTTCGTCCCGCTCCTCACGATGCGAAGTTTCGCCGAGGAGAGGCGCAGCGGGAACCTCGAGCTCCTGCTTTCGCAACCGGTACGCGGGGCCGATCTGGTGCTGGGCAAGTTCTTTGGTAGCATGCTCGGCCTCGCTCTCTGCCTCTCTGTCCTGGTGGTGCACTTCGCGGTGCTTGCCGCGGTGACGCGACCCGACTGGGGCGCGACCTGGGTCGGGCTGGGGGGGCTGCTCCTTCTCGGGCTCCTGTTCAACGCGGTCGGCCTCTGGGTCTCGGTGCTGACCCGCTCGCAGATCGAGGCTGGAGTGTTGAGTCTGGGAGCTCTGCTCCTCCTGGTCATCGGACCGGGGGCCAACGCCGAAGGGCCGAACTGGACCCAGTCGATCCTCGGCTCCTTCGCGATCCTACCGCGCTTCGAGGACTTCACCCGAGGACTGCTCGACCTCGGCCACGTCGCCTTCTTCGGCGGGGTCATCCTGATCCTCCTCGCCGCCGCGCTCCGGAGCGTCGACCTGGTGCGGTGGCAGGGGTAGCGGGGATGAAGAGCGATAGCGCCAAGAGCTCCCCGCTCCTTCTTCTCGGGCTGTTTCTTCTCGCGGCAGGGGGACTCCTTTCCGGCGTCTCCGGTCCGCGGGCCTATCTTCCCCGGCTGATCATGCTGGCCGGGGTCGCTTCACTGCTCTGGGGGGCGTTCAACTCCGCCGCCTCGATCCGATTCCTGCTCTTCCGCGCACGCGCGGTGGCCGAGCCGGGACCGTCGCTCAACTGGCTGCTCGGCGGGGCGGTGCTCCTGGTGCTTGCCGCCGGGCTCGGGATCCGTGGGGCCAGGATCGACGTCACCTCGCGCGGGGTGAACAGCCTCAGTGCGACCTCCAAGGGGGTGCTGAAGGAGCTCTCCCGAGATGTCGAGCTGATCGCCGCCTACCGGGACAACGCGATGGAGCGCGATCAGGCGACCGAAGTGCTCGCGGTCTATTCCGCCGCGAGCCGTCGGGTGAAGACCCGCTCGCTCGAACCGGACCGCGAACCCGAGGAGGCGCGCCGCCTCGGGATCAACCGACCGAACGTGCTCGTGGTCCGCTGCGGAGAGGTCGTGGAGGAGGTGACCGAGATCGATGAGGAGACGATCACCCAGACGATCCTCCGGGTGCAGGATCCGAATCGTCCGGTCGTGGCGGTCCTCGACGGCCACGGGGAGACGAGCGACGGCCGGTCGACTCTGGCCTCACTGCGCGGGCTCCTGGCGCGGAGCGGCCTGGTCTTCCGCCTGCTGCGGCTCGGCGACTTCGTCGAGGTACCGCGCGAGATCCGGACACTGATCGTGCTCGGCCCCACCAGTCCGCTGCTGCCGGGCGAGATCGAGGCGATCGAGCGGTTCATCAACCGCGGGGGCCGCCTGGCCCTCTTCGTCGAACCGGAGACCACGACCGGGCTCGAACCGATGCTCGCCCGTCAGGGGATCCTGATCGATGGCCGTCGAATCCTGGATGAAAGTCCGCTCAGCCGCTCGCTCGGCCTCGGTCCGGAATCGGTGGGGATCAACCGTTGGGGAGAGCATCCGATCACCAGCGGCCTGGGCGTCGGGCTGGTGCTCTCCGGGGCGACCCGGGTCGGTCTCGCCCCGCAGCCGGTGTTCGGCACCAGCGGCACCGACATCATCCGCAGCGGCAACGACGCGCGCCTCCTGCCGCGAAGCGGGGACACCGCCAGCGTGCCGAGCGCACCGGCGGCGCTCCCGCTGGGAATCGCGCTCGAGTGGGAGACTCCACCGCAAGAAGCCGAGGCCGGTCCGGCCCCGCGCGAGAAGGGGTACGCCCGCCTGGTGGTGATCGGCGACAGCGACCTGGCGCGCGACAGCCACCTCGATCTGTACGGGAACCGTGAATTCATCGGGCGGATCTGCGGCTGGTTGACCGAGCGGACCTACCTGCTCCGGTTCCCGCCGGTCGACCGTTCCGGAACGCCGCTGCGGGTGGGGTTGGCCGGCCTCCAGGCGATCTTCTACGGCGTCGAGATCCTCGTTCCCCTGCTCGCCTTTGGTCTGGCTTTCCGTTCCTGGGCGCGCCGTCGGTGAGGAGCGAACCGGCCCGATCCGCCCGCGCAGGTTGGGGGCGGTGGATCCTGATCCTGCTCCTGGTGGGCGTCGGGGTCTGGTTTGCACGCCTCGATCGGTCGAAGCCGACGACCGCGGCGGGGGAGACGCCCCTCGGTCCGCAACCGCCGTTCACCGGCATCACCCGGGCAGTCTTCGTCGGCGCCGGGGACAGCCTGGTGGTCGCGCGCGAAGGGGCGCGCTGGTGGGTCACCCACCCGCTGCGCGACCTGGCGTCGGAGGAGCGGATGACCGAGCTGCTCCGCGAACTCAACGGACTCAAGGCGCTGCGTGTGCTGCCCGATTCGGACGGCGCGCCGTTTGGGCTGGCGCCGCCCCATCACCGGATCCGTCTGACCGACGAGAGCGGGCGCGAATTCCGGATCGCCCTGGGAGACAGCGCTCCCGCCGCTTCTGCCCTCTACGGAAAGGTGGACGGCCAGGATCGGGTGGTACTCCTCGACTCGTTCACCATGCGGCGCCACTTCCGCCCGCAGCTCACCTACTATCGGGACACCTTCGCCACCCAGTTTGGGCCGGGGCCGCTCGACTCGCTCGAAGTGCGCATCCCGGAGGTCGGCTTTCGCGGTATCCGCCATAGCGCCGAACGCTGGACCGCGCGCTACCCGGCCGGACTCGAGCTCGATCCCTTGCCGATCAATCGCGCCATCCAACATCTGCGCCTGCCCAACATCCGCGGCTACGTCGATCGGCCGGGCGATCTGCACGCCTTGGGTCTGAATCCGCCACGCGCGGTCTGGATCCTCTTTCAGGCCGGTCGGGCCGAGACGGTGCGGGTCGGAAGTCCGACCCCGGACCAGGAGTCGGTGCACATCGTCCCCTCGGGGCGAAGCGTCGTCGCTCTGATCGGAAGCGACTTCTTCCGTGATTTCGTTGATGGATGGCCCCGCCTGGCGGAGCGGCGGCTGCTCTCGATCCCGAGGGACAGTATCCGGGTCATTCGCTTTCTCGATGGGGTCGGCGGCTACTTGCACGAGCGAGGACGCTGGAGCGAGGCGCCGAGCGGCGCGCTGGTGGCCGACACCACGGCATTCGGTCGGGATTTTCGCAATCTACTCGGCCTGCGCTACCGGAGTTACCCCCGTCGGAGCATCCCGCCGCGCGTCGCGGAGGTGACACGTCTGCTCGTCCGCAGCGCGACCCAGGTCGAGACCCTCTGGATCGCGGTCGATGGTGACACCACCGCCTGGGGACGCAGCTCCCGACGTCCGCAGTGGGGAAACGTCTCTCCGCTGGTGGTCAAGACGTGGCGCTATCGGGCGACGCGGACCAAAGCTTGATCCCCGGACGACAGAAAATTGCACAAGCCCCTCAAGCCTTCCCCTTCCCGGGCCGAATCACTTGGCAGGACTGTTTTCCAGAAAGGGGAAGAACAATGAAGAACAACTGCGTGACCCTGGTTGAGCCGAAGCAGATCGCGAAGAAGGGCTATCAGGGCTGCAAGAGCAGCAAGGCCGTGATCCAGTTCGCCCGGAAGTACGGCGTGCCGTCGCTCTGGTGGAAGCCGACCAACGGTCAGCGTGTTCTGCTCATCGAGCCGACGCAGTTCGGTCAGACCTGGAAGCAGATCCAGGGTGGCAAGACGGGCACGAAGAGCGCCCGGACGACCGCGATGAACGGCGCCAAGAAGACCACCACCATGTGGAAGAACGGCACCCGCACGAACGCGACGAGCACGACGCGTACGAGCGCGAGCGGTTGGAAGAACGGTACGACCCGTGCCACCGGCATGAAGAAGACCGGCACCACGGCCAAGGCGAAGAACACCCGTTCGACGTCGAAGACCGGTTACGGCAACTATTCGAAGACCGGCGGCACCAAGATGCGCAAGACCACGACCGGCGCGAAGCGTTGGACGATGAGCGGGAACACGAACCGCCGTACGAACAACACGATGCGTCGCGCCGCCTAGGCGCAGACCGATCTGCAGAGAGAAACGGTCCGTCGCCAACCCGCGGCGGACCGTTTTTCGTCTTCTCCCGGCACCGCTTGATTCCCTCCCGTCGCGACCCTATTCTGTCGCCCCAGCAAGGGGGCAGCCGATGAGTCGACCGTTGATCGTCTACACCACGGTGGGGAACCCGGAGCAGGGGCGCCACATCGCGCGAGAGCTGGTCGAAGCCCGCCTCGCCGCCTGCGTGACCTGCCAGCCGGGACTGATCTCGTTCTATCGCTGGGCAGGAAAGGTAGAGGAGGACGCCGAGATGCTCCTCCTGATCAAGACCAACTCCGACCGCCTCGACGCCCTGCGCAGCCACCTCCTGCGGCTACACCCCTATGAGGTGCCGGAGCTTCTCGTGGTCGAGGTTGCCGAGGCGGGGGAGGCCTATCTCCATTGGCTCAACCAGAGCGTTTCCGCCAATGGATCGAGCGTCCAGAGTGCCGGGCCGGTTCACGCGGGGGACGGATCGTGATCGCCCCTTCCGGCGTCGTCACCCTGACTTCCGACTTCGGGATCCAGGACAGCTACGTCGGCACGATGAAAGGGGTGATCCTTCGCATCTACCCGGCGGCGAAGCTGGTCGATCTCACGCACCAGGTCAGCCCGCAGGACGTGCTCGAGGCCTCGCTCGTTCTCGAGGGGGCGTACCGCTATTTCCCCGAGGGAACCGTTCACCTGACGGTCGTCGATCCGGGGGTGGGGACGAGTCGCCGCGCCATCCTGCTCCAGGCCGGGCCCTTCTACTTCGTCGGACCGGACAACGGCATCTTCACCCGCGTGCTCGGGAGCGAGCCGGAAGCGCGAGTGTTCGCCATCGAGAATCCCCACTATCGCCTCAGCCAGATCAGCGACACCTTCCACGGGCGGGACATCTTCGCCCCGGTGGCGGCCTATCTGGCCCAGGGGATCGACCCGGCCGAGTTCGGGCCGCAGATCACCGATCCGGTGCTGCTGCCGCTGCCGCTCCCGCGGCGGTGGGGAAACCAGATCCAGGGGGAGGTGGTCTCGATCGACGGGTTCGGGAATGTGATCACCAACGTCTCGCGCCGGCTGCTCGATGATGCCGCGGTCGCGGGCGGCTTCCGGATCACGATCAACGGAAAGGCGATCGAGCAGATCCACCGCTCCTACCAGGACGCCGACCTCGGCCGGATCCTCGCCCTTTTCGGCAGCACCGACCTCCTCGAGATCGCGGTGGCCGGCGGACGAGCCGATCGACGCCTGGGCGTCGGCAAGGGCGACCCGTTCCTGATCGAGCTCAAGGGCTGACTCGCCCCGATCGCATTCCGGCCCTCGCGGTCGGATGACGGGTACTCCCTCGGTTCGAGCGGCTGACGCGACCCGGTGACCTGTGGTACGCTCTCCCTTCCCGATTCGCACCGGAGTGGAGGAGACTCGCATGCCCGATCGTTCGCGTACCCGCCGGGGCCATCCGGCCAGCCTGGTCCCGTTCTGCGGCCTGCTTGCCGCCATGGTCGGACTCTCCCCGGAGGCGCAGGCCTACTCGACCTACTACGCGAACCTGCACTCGCACTGCATCCTGTCGGACGGGATCGGCACTCCGGACGAGGCGTTCACCCACGCCCGCGACGTGGCGAACATCGATGTCCTGGCCCTGACCGACCACACTCACTTGCTGACCTCGACGGAGTTCAACACGCTCCTGACCAAGGCGCAGCAGTACACCCAGGACGGGGTGTTCGTGGCCCTGGGCTGCCAGGAATTCGGGATCCTGAACGACTTCGGGCACATCAACATCTTCGATGCGGCGTTCCGGAACCCGAATCCCACCGAGGATCTCACCGGCTGTTACAGCTTCATCCTCTCCCAGGGCGCCTTCGGTTCGTTCAACCACCCGAATCCGTCGTACGGAAGCTTTTTCAACAACCTGACCTACTACCCGCAGTATGCGGATGCCATGCGCGCGATCGAGGTGGTCAACGGGCTGGCCAACGGTGACTACCAGACCCAGTGGATCCAGGCGCTGAACAACGGCTGGAAGCTCGGTCCGTTCGCCAACCAGGACAACCATCAGGGAAACTGGGGCGATCAGGAGAACACCGACAACGGCGGGGATATCTACCTGACCGGTATCCTGGCTGACGGTCTGACCAAGAACGACATCCTGGGTGCCCTCCGGGCGCGGCGGTTCTTCGCCATGGAGATCGATCCGCCGAATGACCGTATGGAGCTGGAATTCTCCTGCAGTGGGCAGCCGATGGGTTCGGAAATCACTACCGGGACGGGTCCGACTTTCACCGTGACCGCCCGCGCGATCAATGGAACCACCCTGTTCAACCGGATCGAGATCTGGCGCGACGGCGTTCTGTTCCACACCAAGGTGATGATCGGGAACCAGATCACCTACAACTGGCAGGACTTCCTCTCTGACGGCGAGTCGCACTACTACTTCGCCAAGGTCCAACAGGTGGATCAGGACCGCGCCTGGTCGGCTCCGATCTGGGTGACCGCGGAGGTGGCCCCCACCGACGCGCCGGAGCAGGCCGTGCGGCGCGAGGAGTTCACCCTGCTTCCGAGCTACCCGAATCCGGCGCTCCCCAGCGTCGAGCTACGCTTCCTTCTGCCGCACCGCTCCGGTGACGAACCGTACCGTCTCAGCCTTACGGTGCACGACGTCAACGGTCGCCTGGTGCGTGATCTCGGCAGCCGCCTCCTTTCGGGCGGCCAGCACACCTGGACTTGGGACGGCAACGACGACCAGGGACGGTCGGTCGCTTCCGGCGTCTACCTCTACCGTGTTCACGGCGAGGGACTCCCGGAGCGCTCGGCGCGGGTCGTCGTGCTGAACTAGTTCCGGTCGCGGCGGGGTACGCGAATGGAACTCGTCCTCGATCTTCTGCTCGGCCTGGTGGTCCTCCTGGCGCTGGTGGCGTCATGGCGGAACGGCTTCATGCGCGAGCTGTGCGCCGTGGTGGGCCTGATTGCCGGGGTGTTCGGGGCGCTACACTTCACCGGGATGCTCCTCGGAGCGACGCCCCCCGCGGTGCAGAGATTCCCCTTCATCCAGGTGGTGGCGTTCTTGCTCCTGTTCTTCGTCGCCTACTTCCTCTTCCAGCTAGTCGGATTGGCGCTGTCGACGCTGGTCGAAGGGAAGGAGCCAAGTCCGCTCTCCCGGGGACTGGCCCTGATTCCGGGCGCGCTTCGCGGATTCGGACTGATCGTCGTCCTGGCCGGCGGCCTGGTCATGATCGCCCCGCAGGGGAACACCGTCCTGGGGCGCTCCAAGGTGCTCCCCGATCCTGCGCCCCGGGGCAATGATCGTCGCGAAGATCCTCCCGGTCGACGTCGCGGGCGGCTCCGGAAGCGCTGGCAGGCACTCCCGACGGCCGGCAAGCCCCGGTCACCGATCCGGGCAAGGAGGTCGAGGCCACCCTTCTGCTGACCCGCGGAGTCCGGTCCGCGGACGGCCTGAGCTCGTTCCCGGCCTAGCTCCTCGTTCCTACCCCCGGGCGGGATCGCCTTTCCTGACCGTATCGCCGTTCCTGACGGTGCCGCTCCGGCCGCGATAGAAGCGCGACCGATGGTAGGCGTCCCGCATCTCCGGCCAGAGCACGGCGAACACTCCGAGCACCGGCACCGCGAAGAGCGCGCCCATCACGCCGAAGAGCACCCCGAGACCCAGCACGCCGACCAGAACCGCCAGCGGATGGAGGCCGAGGCCCTGCCCCTGGATGCGGGGGACGAGAAGCTGGCCTTCGAGCACCTGGACGGCGGCGAGGACGATGCCCGCCCCCAGCAGGGCCTGCAGGGGATCAGGGGCGATCAGCGCGGAGAGAAAGGCCACCAGCGCGGTGATGCCGAAGCCGAGTACCGGAATGAGCGAGAAGAAGCCGGCCAACACGCCGAGCGCGACCGCCTCCGGGACGCCGGCGAAGCCGAAGCCGACGGCGTAGAGCACCGCCTCGATCGCCGCGACCAGCAGCTGACCCCGCAGGTAGGTGCGGAAAACCACCGCCGAGACCGATCCGACATGCCGCGTTCGGGGCAACCACCGCGGGGGAAGCAGCCGCTCCGCGCCGGAGGTCAGCCGTGACCAATCGACCAGGAGGCAGTATCCGATGATCGGGACGAGAAACAGCGCGCCGACCAGTTGCGCGGCGCGCCCGAGTCCCTTGCCGAGTCCGGCTGCGCTCTCCATGGCAGGCTGCAGCAGCTTTTCCAGGCGGGAGAGCAGTTCCTGCGGAGCCTCGGAGAGAAACTCCGGCCAGGCGGGAGGAGCGTCGGGACCGCGGGGGGAGATCCGGACGAGCAGCGGCTCGAGCAACGCGCGGAGGTTCCGGATCGCGTCCGGCACCTTGGAAACCAGGATCTGCACCTCGTTGATCACCGTGGGAACCAACACCAGGATCACGACGACCAGAACCGCGCCGAGGGGGAGGAGCGCGAGCGCCGCGGCCGCTCCGCGAGGCATGCGTCGGCCGAGTCGGGCAACCCAGGGTTCCAACCCGACGGCGAGGAGTAATCCTCCCACCAAGGGATAGACAATCCAGCGCAACTGCAGCAGAATCCAGGTCGCGAGGAAGAGCCCGAGGACGGCGAGAAACGCCCGTCCCTCGGCGCGACCGCGAGCCGGCCAGGCAAGGATCGCCGCGGCCAGGAGCAGCGGAACCCACCCCAGGCTGCGGTGGAACACCCACGCGAGAAACGTTGTCAGCGCGAGCAGGAGAAGCCCGCGCAGGGAGTATGGGGTCGAGCTACGCGCGTGCGTGGGCTGGGGCGGCTGCACGTCCGGGCGCCCGCTCATCGTTGACCTCGAAAGATGCAGGCTTGACCTCGAAAAATGCAGGCTCGACCTCGAGGAATGCAGGCTCGACCTTGCAGGAGAAAGGCATCATGGCGTTCAACGTGATCAACACCAAGGTGGAGTGGGTGCTCGAAGCGCGGAAGCCGACCGCGGGGCCCCTGCTGGTCATTCCGGCCAACGACCACCTCTGGATGGGCACGGGACCGGGGCTCGAGATCAAGAAGGCCCACGGGAAGGAACTGGAGGTCGAGGCGGTTCGCCAGGGGCCGGTGGAGCCGGGCGCGGTCGTGGAGACGAGCGCCGGGGGAACGGGCTTTCAGCGCCTGCTTCACGCCGCGGTGCTCGACCAGGAGAATCACTGGGTCCCGGGGGCGGGTCGCCTCGCGGCCAGAGCGATGGTCGAAGCGGCGGAGCGTCTGCGGGCGAGCGAACTCATCGCCTACCCCTTCCACCGGGGGGCGCATGTCCGCCCGGAGGTGGCGCTGCCCGAGATGCTCTCGGGCCTCCTCGACGCCCTGGAGCGCGGTTCGAGCGTCCGGCGGGTAGTGGTTCTGGCCGCCGATGCGACCGAGCAAACGGTCTTGCAACAGACTTTCCTCCAAGCGCTTAGCAGTCGAACCTGAGATCGAGCCTCGAGCCCCGAGCTCCCGGTCGGTTCGAGACGGCCCGGCCAGGGTGAACGGTCTAGGCGACCCCCATCGATACCGCGAGCGAGGCCATCCCGATCGTGAACAGCACCCAGACACCCCAGAAGATCAACACCAGCGTCCAGGCCTTGCCGCGCGAGATTCCACCCACGAGCGCGAGACCGAGGGCGAGCGGCACAAGGTGGTACAGGTCGAAGAGATCGAACATCATCAAGACATAGAACAACAGACCTGAGTCCGGACTCGATAAGACTGCCGGACCGGCATAGATGTCGAGCGTCCCGGTCAATCTTCGAAGCGGAATCAGAATCGCGTCGCGAGGAACCGTGACCAGGTACGAGAAGGTGGTCACGATCAGCGTGTCGATGAATCTTGCCCGACCGGCGAACCCGAAGTTCACCCCGAAGAGGAGCAAGGCCGCGGGGAGGAGTACCCCGAGAATGCCGATTGCGACGATGCGGGAGATCGCCTCGAGCGCGACGGCTCGCGTTCCGCGCGAGTTCCCCTCCGCCTTGGCCAGGACCTCGGCCTTCTTGTCGGCTGCCAGATTCTGGTCGCGGTCGAGGATGCGTTCGGTCATCTGGAGCTGCCGCGCGGCCTGGAGATCGTGGAGCAGAACGGCGTCGAGCAGCTGCACGGCGGCGATCAGGGCCAACCCGATCCAGAGCATGGCGACCGGTCGGGGAGCAACGAAGGCCCGTGACGGGGCGATGAAGAGATCGAGGAATCGCTGTCCGATCGACCTGCCGGGCGGAACCCCGGCCATCGGCCCATCGGTGGCCGGCGGCGGAGGCTGAATCGGCCTAACGTCTTGCGCGGAAGAGGAATCGGGCGGCGGCGGGGGGCCGTCCGGGGAGGCCGAGAACGGGTGGATCATGCGACTGCGCGACCGGTCTGAGACGTTCAAGGAGCCACCTCCGATGGGCTTCGGGACGAGACGGTGAACGCCGGATCGAACTGGCGCGGCATTCTGGTTTCGGGGGGAATTGTCAAGTTGGGGGGCTGAGGAGCGCGAAAACTCATCTTAAGGTCTGATTTGGCTGAGACATGGACCAGATGTGGAAGCACGTGCGGCGGGAATGGGGTTTGACCGTTCCGGCCGAGTCGTTAGACAATCGTCTCTGCGTGGTCGAGCGGGGTCTCCGACCGCCCACGCCCGGGAAGGCTCAGTGTGAAGTCACGCCTGAAACTGCTTGTGCTCAACATCGTCGACGCGGCGTTGCTCAACCTCGCCGCGCTGGCTTCGCTTGCCCTCCGCTTCGACGGAGATATTCCTCCAGCTTATCTTTATGCCCTGCTCGGGGCGTCACCGGTCTACACGTTCTGGATCTTGTTCCTCCTGAACGTGACCGGGGTCAACCGCTCGTTGTGGCGCTATGCCGGTGTCCCGACCCTGCTCGCGATGGTGCGAACGCTGACCGTCGGATTCGGGGTGCTCTACCTGGTCAGCCTGCTTCCCGCGGAGAACATCTTCCCCAAGTCGGTGGTGATCCTCACCTGGGTCCTATCGACCGGCCTGATTCTGGCCAGTCGCGTCCTCTGGAAGGCGCAGCGAATCCGCCCGGGTCGGCGACAGCGCGCCGGGGAGAGCCGCATCCTCATCGCGGGGGCAGGGGATGTCGGCGCGATGGTCGCTTCGGAGCTACTGCGCGGCGACCACTATCCGGGAGTGCCGGTCGGGTTCGTCGACGATGACCAGATGAAGCGGGGCCGCCGGGTCGAGACGCTCGAGGTGCTCGGCACGACCTTCGACATCCCGCGACTGATTCGCGAGAAGAACATCCAGGAAGTGATCATCGCCGCTCCGTCCGCGCCGGCTCGGCTGGTCCGTCAGATCGTGAGCTTGTGCCAGGACGCTGGCGTGACCTGCCGCACGGTCCCAGCGCTGTCCGATTTCATCGCCAACCGCGATCCTCTGGGTCAGGTTCGCGACGTGCAGATCGAGGACCTGCTCGGCCGTGAGCCGGTGGTGATCGACAACGCGGGGATCGACCGGCGGATCCACGGGAGAACGGGCATGGTGACCGGCGCCGGGGGATCGATCGGGTCCGAGCTCTGTCGTCAGATCTGTCGCTTCCACCCGGGCAAGTTGGTCGCGGTCGATCACTGCGAGAACCGATTGACCTTCCTTGGACTGGACCTCGCCGAATCGCACCCCGAATTATCGGTCCTCCACGTGGTCGGCGACGTCCGCGACGATCTCGGCATGGCCGAGCTGTTCCGAGAATACAAGCCGGAGATCGTCTTCCACGCGGCCGCGCACAAGCACGTCAACTTCCTGGAACGCTCGCCGCGCGAAGCGATCCTGAACAACATCATGGGGACGCGCAACGTCGCCCGGGCGGCGTCGGAGAACGGGGTCGAGACCTTCGTTTTCATTTCGACCGACAAGGCGGTGAACCCCTCGAGCGTGATGGGCGCGACCAAGCGGGGCGGGGAGATCCTGCTCCAGGCGATGGCGCCCAAGACCAACACCACGTTCGTTGCGGTCCGCTTTGGCAATGTGCTCGGCTCCGACGGCAGCGTGATTCCGATCTTCCGTCGCCAGTTGCTCAAAGGGGGGCCGCTGACCGTGACCCACCCTGATGCCCGACGCTATTTCATGACCATCCCGGAAGCGAGCCAGCTGGTGATCCAGGCCGCTCTCCTCGGCGAGAGCGGCGACGTGTTCGTGCTCGACATGGGCGAACCGGTACGGATCAAGGACGTGGCCGAACAGCTGATCCGCCTCTCGGGGCTCCGGCCGGGGATCGACATCTCCATCCGCTACGTCGGCCTGCGCCCGGGCGAGAAGATGGAGGAGGAACTGCTCACCGACTCCGAGCGCGCGCGGGTGACGCGCCATTCCAAGATCTTCCGCTGGGAGCTGGACGAGGTGAACCCGGAGCGGGTCGAGAAGCTGGTCGACAGCCTGATCCGCTTGGCCCACCACGCCGCGGCGGAAGAGATTCGACGGAGCCTGCAGGAGTTGGTGCCCGAGTACCAGGTCCGTGCCCTGGCGCCGCTTCCCTCGGCCGCCGCGGAGGTCTCGACTGCGGGGACCAGCCCTGCGGCGGCGATCTCGCTCGAGAAGCGGACGCGCTCGGCGGAGTTCGCGGTGGCCAAGATCGATCCTCGGTGGAAGCGCTGGCTCGACGTTCCCATCTCCGTGACCATGCTGGTCGGACTTTTGCCGGTGCTGGGCGTGACCTTGCTGCTTCATCAGCTCACCGGTGCCGGCCAGGTGCGGGTGGTCCGTGAGGAGCGAATCGGCCGCAATCGGCGGCAGGGGGATCGGCGGGGCGATCGCAACGCTGCGCCCATCGACCGCCGCAGCAAAGACCGGCGCCAGAGGCAGCTTCCCGGCCCGCCGTTCGTCACCTACCGATTCGAGTCGGCCGGAGCCCCGCGGAACGGATTTCAGCGCGCGGTCGCCGGATTCTTGCAACGCTACCGCCTCGATCGGGTGCTCTACCTCTGGAATGTTGCCCGCGGGGAGATGAGCCTGGTTGGACCTTCGGCCCGATTGATGCATGAGCAGAGCTTCAGTCAGGACTGGGCGGCCATGCGCGTGTATTCTCGGCGCCCGGGGCTGATCGGACCCGGGGCGGTGTTCACCAACGGGAACGGGACCGACCCGCGCCTCCCGGAGTTGTACGACCGGTACTACAGTCGCTTCGGGGGACTCCGGCTGGAGATCGAAACATTGCTGCGTTCGGTGCCGAAAATCCTCCGGGGGGAAGAAGTCATTCCCGGGGCGGACCCAGGGCGCGACCTGCCCAGCGATCCCGGTGGGGAGTTGGCAGAGCACCCGGGCGGTGAGAAGCAAGGGAACGCGAGATAGCTTTCGCCCTGGAAACGCCGGTCGTTCGAGACCAGACACCACAGCAGCCAGAGACACGCCGCCCGATCTCACGGAATCGGAGCCGCGTCAGATTCGGGCCGGAGCGCCCAGGCCGAGTCTGGGATCGTAAGTTGGGGATCAAACACGGAGGGTACATGCATCGCAGGGAGCGATGGGGAAGCGGGATCGCCGCCTTCCTCCTGGTGCTTTCGTTGTTCGTCACCGGAACGGTTCGGGCCGCCGAGGAGTATGTACTCGGTCCGGAGGACGTGATCTCGATCACCGTCTGGGAGCACCCCGAACTCTCACGCACGGCGGTGGTGCGGGCGAACGGCACCGTGACGCTGCCGCCGCTCGGCGACCTGGCCGCGGCCGGGAAGGCGACTTCGGTGCTGGCCCGCGATCTCGAGGCGGCAGTTCTACACCGCCCTGCGCCAGACGACGCAGGTCACGGTCTCGGTGGTGGCGTTCAACAGCCGGCGTGTCTTCCTGGCCGGCCAGGTGCAGTCTCCCGGGCGCTACGCTTTCGAGCAGATGCCCGACATCGTGAACCTCCTCGGTCAGGCCGGCGGCCTGGGCGCGGGAGGCGATCTTTCTCAGGTTCGCATCCTCCGGCAGGGGGACGCGGGCGAACAGACGCTCAATGTCGACCTGAACAAGGCGATCAAGTCGGGGGATCTCGGTGGGCTGCCGGCCCTCCAACCGGGCGACGTGGTGTTCGTGCCGCCGACCGCTGGAGCGGTAGGCGGCGGCGGGGTTGGATCCGACGCGGTCTATGTTCTGGGAGACGTGGCCCGGCCGGGCGGATATTCGGCCAGCGCGGGAATCGATCTGGCCCAGGCCTTGGGGCTGGCCGGTGGGACCACGCCGAATGCTGATCTGACCTGCATCGAGGTGCTGGCCCGCGACGGGGTCGCCGGTAGTTACCTGGTGAAGGTGAATCTCGACGAGCAGCTGCGCAACGGCAGCGGCGGTCCGGAGATCCGCGCGGGCGACACGATCCGGGTCCCTTCGCGCACGACGAGCAAGAGCTACCAGGCCTGGAACATCCTGCGCGCCGGCCTCGGCACGACGCGTGACGTGCTGAACTTGATCCTGATTCGCGACGCGCTCGACAACAACAACTAGTCGGATGTCGCAACTCAAAGTGGTGGGGAAGAAGTCCCCGGGGGATGGCATGGACGGTCCGGAGCGGATGAAGGAAACGATCGACCTCAGGTCCTACGGCCAGCTGATCTGGCGCCGGAAGTGGATCGTGATTCTACCGATGTTGCTGGCCAGCCTGGTCGGCTGGGTGGTGACCATGCCGCGCTTCATGCGGCCGGTCTACCAATGCACGGCCACGATGATGGTCGAGTTCCCGCGCGCCATGACGAAGGAACTGGCCGGGCTGGTCGCGAATCCCTCGATGGACGAGCGCCTGGCGCGACTTCAGAGCATGATCCAGAGCAATGAGTTCCTCAGCGTCCTGATCAGCAACACCAAGATGCGTGAGGACAAGTGGGTCCAGGAGTGGGCGCGCAAGAACCAGAAGCGGTATCCGGACATGACCGAGGCGGAGTTGGTCGACCTCTGGCTGATGCGCTACCTGCGGCAGTCGATCCATATGGAGCAGTCGCAGAAGGGGATGGCCAACCAGGTCGAAGTGGCGGTCGCCGACTACTACCCGGAACGGGCCCGGGATCTGGTCCAGAGCATCACTCAGGGGGTGATCGAGGCCTCGCGCGCGACCCAACTCCGATTGACCCAGGGAACGGAGGACTTCTCGTCCTCACAGTTGGCCGATTACCGGACCAAGCTCCAGGAGGCCGAGCGCCGGTTGGAGGACTTCCAGTCCAGCCAAGCCTACAAGAAGGTGCGTCCGACGATGCTCACCGAGGCGATCCTGCCTCGGGCGGAGCAACTCCGGAGTGACGCCCGTGAGGATCTGAGTCGGCAGCAGTCGGACCTGGCCTCGCTGGGCACGCAGTTGCGTGGGCTCAATGTCTCCGTCGATCGTCTCGAGCAGCTGCTCGATCGTGGCTCCGCCGCTGCGCAGCTAGGCCAGGGTCGGGCGCTGGAGGAGACCTACGTCCGCCAGACCCTGATCGAGGTGACTGCTCCGTCGATGGCGAGTCAGGCCACGGCGCTGCAGCTGGCCCGGATCGTCGAGGGGATCCGGACCGACAGCCGCGCGGCAGTGACGAATCTGGTCGGCGGCAACGCCGCGGCGCAGGGTCTGGCCGAGGAGTATCTGGCTACCCGGGCACGGATCGACCTGGCGCGCGCGCGGGTCGGCAACTTCGACGCCGAGTTCCGCGCCTTCTCCGATCGCCTGGTCTCCGCCCCCGAGGCCGACATCGAACTTCGCCGCCTGCAGCAGGCGGCCGACCAGGCGCGCGGGGTGTACAACGCGCTCAACACCCAGCTGACCTCGGCCCAGCTCTCCTCGGCCTACGAGTCGAGCGTGGTCGGGGAGCGGATCAGCGTGCTCGAGCCGCCGCAGCGACCGCTGAAGCCGATCAAGCCGAAGCGGACCGCGATCGTGCTCATGTCGGTAATGATGGGACTCGCGCTCGGGGTGCTTGGCGCCTTCGTGATCGAACAGCACGACAGCTCCTTCCGCGACGTCCGCGACCTGGAGGAGGCGATCGGGCTCAAGGTGATCGGTACCATCCCTGCCATCCCCGAAATCAAGAAGCGCCCGAACCGCACGGCCCGTGACGGCTTTCTGGCCTTCCTCGACGACTCTCCGGCCTACCGGGAGTTCCGCCGCACCGCCCTGGCGCTCTTGCGTGGACCGGACGGCGGGCCGGGCACGCTGCTCGTGACCAGTGCCCGCAGCGAGGAAGGCAAGTCGACCGCCGCGACCTGTCTCGCGATGGCGGTGGCGAAGGAACTTCCGCGGGAGCGGATTATCCTGGTCGATCTCGACTTCCGGAAGCCGAGTCTTGGCCGCTATCTCGGCATGCCGAACGAGGCGGTGGACGTCACGACCATGGTGCGCGATCGACGCTGGAACGACGCCGCGCTGCGGCCGACGGTGGTTCCGAATCTGATGGTGATCACCGCCCAGGGCGGATCCCCCCTGGCGGCCGAAGGAGTGACCGAGGAAGCCTTCGTCTGGCTGTTGGCCGAGCTGAAGCGCCACGCCGATCGGATCGTGATCGATGGACCGCCGAACCTGCCGGTCCCGGATCCACTGATCATGGCGCCGCTGGTCGAGTCGGTTCTGGTCGTGGTCAAGGCGGGCTCGACCCCGAGCGAGACCGTGCGGCGGAGCGTCGACCTTCAGCGGCAGTTTGCCGACAATCTGATCGGCGTCTTGATGAACAACGTGTCCGAGGTGCTTCCGTACTACTACCAGTACAAGCACTACGGCGATGGATACCGCGCCCGTGGCTGAGATCGGCGCTTCGGGTCAGCCGCTCGCCCGTCCGGAGAGCGGTCCGAGCGCGCCTGGGATTCTTCCGACGCGCGATCTCTGGATCGCGCTGGGCGTGGCGGCGCTGCTCTACGCCGTCGGCTTCCATCGGACCTTCGTGACGCTCTGGCGGACCTGGAACAACAACGACAACTACTCGCACGGATTCCTCATCCCCCCGATCACCATCTTTCTGATCTGGCGTCTGCGCGAGGAACTGCGCCTGCTTCCGATCCGTCCGAGCTGGCTCGGATTCGGGTGTCTGCTCGGCGCGGTGCTGGTCCAGGTCGTGGGAATTCGGGGGGACGTGACGATCTTTCAGGGCTACGCCGCCGTCGGCGTGCTCGCCGGGCTGGTCTGGACCTGGTTCGGTTGGGCCTGGCTCCGCAAGCTCGCGTTTCCGCTCGCCTTTCTGACCTTCATGATCCCGTAGTTCCCCTGGTTTCTCCACCAGGTCAGCTTCCGGCTCAAGGTGGTGGCGGCGAACAGCGCGGTCTGGCTTTCGCAGCAGCTGGGCGTGGATGTCTCGCAGCGGGGAATGGACCTCTACTTTCCCACCGGCACGCTCACGGTGGAGAACGCGTGCAGCGGGCTGAACTCTCTGGTCGCGCTCATGGCCCTCGGAGCGCTCTTCGCCTATCTGGGGAATGGCGCCGCCTGGCGACGCTGGCTGCTCTTCTTTGCCGCCATGCCGGTCGCGGTCATCGCGAACATTCTGCGCCTGGCTTCCCTCTGCGTGATGGCGGTGTTCACTTCGGCCCAGACCGCCTCCGGCCACTTCCACGACGTGGGCGGTTTCGTCCTCTTCGGCATGGCCCTCCTGCTGCTCGGCGCGATCAAGAAGGTGCTGCAATGCTGATCCGTCCGCGCGTGGTCGCTTCGCTGCTGCTCCTGGGACTGCTTGCCGCCTATGTGCTCCTGCTCCCGCCCGGCACCGCGGGGGAGACCCATCTCGCCTCCCTCCCGGCGGAGATCGCCGGGTTCCGCTCGACCGACCTCGAGCTGGAGCAGGCGGTTCTGGACGACCTCAATCCGGACGGGATCCTGGTGCGTCGTTACGAGCGCGCGGGCGTCCCGCCGGTCTGGCTGGTCATCGTCTACTTCGAGAACGCGCGCCTCGGCGCCCACGATCCTGAGCTCTGCTACCGTTCGCAAGGATTCGAGGTCGGTAACCGACCCGACGCGACGCTGACCACCGGACTCGGGCCGGTCCCGTGCCGGGTGTTCGACGCGGTGCGCGGGGAGCGCAACGAGCTGGTCAACTACTTCTGGTACACCGCCGGGCGACGTGCCCTGGCCGAGGTCAAGACGTTCCGGGACGAGATGTTCTTCCAGGGATTGAAGAGCAACCGCTCGTTCGGTGCGTTCGTCCGGATTTCCACCCTGGTCGAAGGCGACCGTGCGGTCTCCGAGGCGGTGCTGAACCGTTTCGTGCAGGAACTCGCGCCGGTGCTGCCGCAGATGTTCCCCGAAGAAGGATAGGAAGGAGGTCGGAGTGCTGTCGCAGCTCAATCTGGGCTTCTGGGCGCTCTGGGAAAGCTTCAAAGGAATGAAGCGATGGAAGGTCTGGGCGCCGTTCTTGGTGCTTGGCATCGCGCAGCTCCTGCTGGTGCTTGCCCTGACGCAGTTTCATCAGCCGATGTTCGCCTGGTTGTTCGTGCCGATCCTGGAACGGACCTTCGGGCCGGAGGTGCTGCACTACCCGAACTTCTTCCTCGCGCTGCCCGATCTGTTCTCGCGGATCAACATGTTCATGGATTTCCTGCTCGGAGCCTTCACCATCGGAGTGGCTGCCCTGATCATCTGGCGAAGCGCAGCGCGCGAGCGGAGCGGCACCCCCTGGTCGGATGCGGGCAAGCGCTACTTTGCGCTCCTGCTCGGACGGCTTCCGGCCTTCCTGCTCATCCTGGCGATGTCGGCCGGTCTTCCGCTCCTGGTTGGCCCGCCCCAGGATGGCGAGTTCAGCGGAAACCAGATCCGGATCGTGCGTTACGGCAGCTTCCTGCTCGGTATCGTGATCGAAGCGCTGTTCGTCTACACTCCTGTCCTCCTGGTGGTGGAACGGCGAAAGATCGGCTCGGCCCTGGCGGCCGCGGTCCGTCTCTTCCTGCGCACGCCGGTTGCGACCCTGCTCCTGGTCTTCCTCCCGAACCTCCTGCAGCTGCCCCTGTCCGCCGTGCTGCGGCGGGCGGACCTGATCAAGGACAAGCTCAGCCCGGAGATGATCGCCGTGATGGTCATGTTCACCATCGCGGGTTACCTCCTGGTCAACTACCTGATGATCGCCAGCGCGGTCCGCGTCTACGGCGCGCGGGCGGAGGAGGTCCGATGAGCCGCCTCCCAGGTTTCCGCGCCCGCCTCGGCTGGGTGCTCCTCCTCGGGGCGCTCTCTACCGGCTGTGGCGACACGCCGTTGGCCTCGCGCTATGCCGCGGAGAAGTCGCTCTTCCGCGCGCGCAAACTGTTGATCAGGATTGCCAACAAGCCGGAGGCGGCCGAAACCACGCGGACCGAAGCGATCGCCGCCTTGGAACGGCTGCTCGAGGAGTATCCGCTCACCCGCGTCGGCTCGGATGCCCGCGAGCGCCGGGCCCTGGGCGAGGTCCGCGTGGCCTCCGCCGCGCACCTCGCCGTGCTCTACCGGGAGACCAAGCAACAACAGAAGGGGATCCGGCTCCTCAGTTCGATGCGCGGCGAAACGAAGGGGGAACCGGAACTCGCGCTCCGGATCCACGGCGATCTGATCGCCCTCCTCTCACGTCCGCTCCAGCCGGATAGCCTGGCGTTGGTGTTGCGTGAGGTGGCGGAGGATCTCGAACCGTGTCTGCCCGACGGCCGACCGATTCCGCTCGTGCTGACCGCGCCGCTTCAGGTCGTCGACCTGCTCGAAAGCACCGGCCAGACGGCTCGCGCCGCGGTCGA
This sequence comes from Candidatus Eiseniibacteriota bacterium, assembly GCA_016712505.1. Lineage (GTDB taxonomy): Bacteria > Eisenbacteria > RBG-16-71-46 > CAIMUX01 > CAIMUX01 > JADJQY01. The sequence goes on from JADJQY010000002.1 coordinate 738,463, forward strand.
GCTGGAGGCGGCCCGCGCGTACTACGATGACGTGGTTCGACGCTACCCCGGCCGGGAAGTGGAGGTCGCAGCCCGGCTGCAGGCGGTCAAGGTCGCGCTGAAGCAGGGGGACCTCGGGGATGCGGACGGGGACCTGAGCGCGGCCGCTGCGCTCTCCGGGGCCGGACCGTATGAGGCCGCGATTCTCTTCTCCCAGGGGAGCGTTCGCCTCCAGGTGAAACGGGACGCGCGGGGGGCGATCGCCGCCTTCTCGGAAATGGTGCGCAAGTACCCGGACGATCGGAATGCCCCGGAGGCGATGCTCCAGATCGGCGCCTCGCTGAACGCGCTCGGGCAACCGGACTCGGCCATCGCGTACCTCGGTCGCGTCGAAGGAGCCTACCCGCGCGATCCCAGTGCGGCGGCCAGCGCGCGGCTGGCGATCGCCCGCGTCCAGGGGCAGCAGAAGCGCTGGGCGGAGGCGATCCGGACCCTTCGCGGTCTCACCGCGGAGTACCCGCGCACCGCTCCTGGTTTGCTCGCCCCGCTGGAGGTGGTCGCCGCAGTGCGGGCTTCGGCCGACGCCGCGGCGTCGAAGGCGGCACTGCTGGAGGCAGCTACGACCTACGAGCGACTGGCGAATGATCTCGCGGCCGATCCCGCGAGTCGGGCGATGACCCCGATTGCCCTCGACCACCTGGCCGAGGTGTACGAGGAGCTCGGGGACTGGAACAAGGCGGTGAACGCGCTGATGACCCGGGCACAGAACTTCCCCGATGACGTTCGCTCGCCGTTGGTCTACGTCCACGCCGCCGGACTCCAGGCGGAGATGCTCAAGGACCGGGCCGCCGCGATCCGCACGCTCGAGCTGCTGGTCGGACGCTATCCGGATCTTCCCCTCTCGGAGCAGGCGCGCACGAAGATCGAGCAGCTCAAGGGGAACTCGTGAGTCGACCGGCGGAAAAGGACGGGCCGATCGGTCGGCTCTCTCCGGAGGCCGCAGCCGGCGGCGGAGGGCCGGCGCGACCGCGTCCGCTCTTCGAGCCGGAGCCCCGTCCCACCTGGCGGCCCGGCCCAAAGACGCTCGGGTTCGCGGTCTCCCTGCTCGCCGTGGTGCTGGTCTGCGCATTCGCGTTTGCGCATTACACCCTGCAGCAGGCACCCCACCGCCTCTGGAAGGTGCTCGCCGGCGTGGTGCTCGGGACCGTGTTCGTCCTTCGTCCCAGCATCTCGCTCTGGGCCTTGCCCCTGGCGTTTGCCTTCAAGGAGCTGCTGCCCAAATCTCCGATTCCGATGCTCAACGCGCAGAACCTGCTGACCTACGTTCTGCTCATCAACTGGCTGGCCACGGCGACCTTTCAGCGCCGGCGGTTGTTCGAACCCAGCACCCTCAATCGTCCCCTGGCCGCGCTCCTCGGCTGGTTCCTTCTCTCCTGGGTGCACGGCGAGCTCGAGGGGGGCTACGGCGTAGCGGTCCACAAGAGCCTGCAGATGTTCATCAACCAGATGATCGGGTTCGTCCTCTTCTACGCACTTGTGGCGCACATCCGGACGCCCCGGGACGTCCGGCGGCTCACCGTCTGGTACTGCATCGCAACCGGTGTGGGGGTCGTGAGCCTTCTGACCGAATACGCGGAATACGGCGGAGACCACCGGGTGGGCGGCGCGATCGAGGATCTGAACATCGCCGGCGCGTTCTTCGCCATGAATGGCCTCTTCGCCATGGGAATGATCCGGGCGCAGGGCATCAACATCTGGCAACGGATCGGAATGATCGGGGCCACGCTCGGGTCGGTGACCTCCGTGCTGCTGACCGGATCGCGGGGCGCGCTGCTCGGACTGCTGGGCGGGAGCCTGCCCCAGGCGATTCGCTCGGGCGTGATCGGCGTGACGACGGTGGCGGTGCTCGCCGTCGGTCTGAATCTCTGGGCGCCGCCTGTGATCCGCGATCGCATGGACAGCACCTGGCACGCACTGTCCGGAGGCGAGGAGGGGGGCGGCGACTTCGATTCGGTCAATGATTCGTCCGGGGGGCGGCTCGACATCTGGATCGGGGTGCTCAACATCGCGGCTCAACGTCCGGTGTTTGGCGTCGGGCTCTACCGCCTGGCCGAGAACCTCGAGATGGAGATTGGTCGCTACAAGGTGGCGCACAACCTCTACCTCGAGTTGCTGGGGGAGACCGGCCTGCCCGGCTTGCTGATTTTCATCTGGCTGATGCGCCGCTGTTTCAAGCTCGGGCAGGCGCTCGAACCGTACGGGGGGTTTGCCGGGTCGCTCGGCTCTGCTTACATCTTTGCCCTCGTCGGCCTGTTGATTGCCAACATCTTCGGTCAGCGGCTGAATCACTTCAGCATGAACGGCAGCTTGGCCTACCTCTCCGCCCTGGCGGTGCGGGCGCACCAGTTCGAGTACGAGGCGTGGCGCGCCAAGCGGGACGCCCTGGCGGCGAAGACCGAGGCGTAATCGATGCGGATTCTCTACCTCACGCAGTACTTCAACCTGCCGGACCAGGCGGGAGGAAGTCGGCACTACCAGTTCGCTCGCGCCTGGGCCCGGGCGGGGCACGACGTGTCGATCCTGTGCGGGCATGTGAACTACAAGACGGGCGCGGTGGTTCCGACCGAGCCGGGGAAGACATACTCGGTCGAGCACCATCCCGATGGGTTCAAGATTTACCGGCTCTGGGTCTATCACCGGTTCCAGAAGAGCTTCAAGAAGCGCCTCCTCTACTTCGCCAGCTACGCTGCCCACTCGGCCTTTCTCGGCTCGGGGTTCGATCGACCGGATGTGGTGTTCGCCTCGAGCACGCCGCTGACTGTCGGACTGCCCGGACTCGCTCTGGCCCGCCGGTTCCGCGTGCCGTTCGTCTTCGAATGCCGCGATCTCTGGCCGGAGGCAGCGGTTGCGGCGGGCGTGATGAAGAACCCGCGATTCATTCGCGGCGCCAAGAACCTGGCCGATTTTCTCTACCGAGGCGCCGACGAGATCGTCACCGTGACCGAGCGGATGAAAGAGGGAATCCTGGTCTACGGCGTGCCCGAGGCAAAGGTCACCCTGGTGCCCAACGGCGTGGACGACTGGATGATCCCTGAGTCGTTTCGCGACCAGAATCCGCTCGCGCGCTTCGCGGGAAAGAAGATCTGCCTCTACGTCGGAGCCCACGGGGTCTGGAACTACCTCGGGACGATCGTGGAGGCGGCGGCGCGGCTGCGCAATCGAGACGACATTGCATTCGTCTTCGTCGGGGACGGCGACCATCGCCCGGCCCTGGAGGCGATGGCCCGGGAGCAGAAGCTCGACCAGGTGCATTTCCTCGGCGCGTTGCCCAAGGACCAGGCCTTCGCCGCCATGGTGCATGCCGATCTCGGATTGATCACCTCGAGCGGCACTGCGCACTACCAGCAAATCTTGCCGAACAAGACGTTCGACTATCCGGCGGCCGAGCTCCCGATGGTGATCGCTGCCGCCCCCGGGGAAATGGCCGACTTCATCCGCGATTCGGAGGGCGGTTGGCTCTGCCCCCCGGAGGATCCGCGCGCGCTGGCCGACACGATCGTCGCCGCCCTGGATCGTCCGGAGGCCGAGCGACGCGCCGCGGCGCGCGCCGGACGGGCGTTCGTGCTCGAGCACTACTACCGGCCACGGCTCGCGGAACGCCTGCTCGGGGTCTTCGAGCGGGCGGTGGAGCGCCGACGGGGGACGAAGAGGGGCCTGGAAGCAAAGGTCGGTAACCCAAGTAGCCGAAGCAATTGATGAAGCGCCCTGGGGCGCGACGCGATGGGCGCGGGGCGGTCTCCGCAGTCTGCACTCCTGGAAACAGTCCAAACTTGGAGCCGCCCCGACGCCCGTACACCCTCAGCGAAAGGACCGTTGTCCAGGATGGAAGAAAGACTCACCCGCGTGGTCGGGAACGTGCTCAAGCGTGGGTTGGAGTACCGGCGAGACGAAGCCGCTTCGTTGCGTGACCTCGGCCTCGGGTCGTTGCGCATGATTCAGCTCATCCAGGATCTGGAACAGGAGTTCGCCATCCGGATCGAGGATGACGAGGTCGAACCGGAAAACTTCGACACGCTGGGCGACCTCCGGCAATTTATCGACCGGAAGCAGGCCGGCCGATGACCGAAGGGCTCCCGGGGAAAGAAAATCGCATCGTCATTCTCGGTGCCGGTGGACACGGGCGGGGGATCTTGGAGATTCTCCGGGCTGACTCTGAGCGTGCGGACCTCCCCTGTTCGGTGCTCGGATTCTTGGACGATCGAGACGAACTGCAGGCAGGAACCTGCGGCGGCCTGCCGATCCTGGGAAGGATGGGTGAGGCGCGACGGTGGGCGAACGAAGGGGTTCGTTTCCTGGTCGGCGTCGGCGATCCTCTGGTCCGCCGCCGGGTGGTCCGGGCGACGGAAGGGCTCCGGTTCGCGACTGCGGTGCACCCCTCTGCCACCCTCTACGGAGATGTGACGGTGGGGGAGGGCGCGGTGATCGCGGCCGGGGTGGTGGTGGCCGCCGCCACGTTGATCGGCGCGCACGCGCTACTGAATTTGAATGCGACGGTCGGACACGACTGTCACCTCGATGCCTTTGCCACCGTGGCACCAGGGTCGAACCTGGGCGGATTCGTCCGCTTGGGGGAAGCGTCGTTCGTCGGGCTGAACGCGACGGTGGTGCCGGGACGCACGATCGGGCGCGAGGCGAGGTTGGGACCGGGCTCCGTCCTCCTCGAGGATCTTCCGGATCGGCGGGTGGCGTTTGGCCTGCCTGCACGGGTGGTCGATCGGGTTCGATCGGTCGACTAGATGCGGAGCGGGCGTTCAGGGATGGCGAAGTTCGGTCAGGACTCCAGGGAGGAGGGCGCAGTGGACGAGGTGGGACGCGGGCAGCAGCCAGGACGTGGGCAGCAGCCAGGAACAGGGATGGGGAGACGCGGCGGGCGGACGATCCGCCGGAGCGGTGGACAGCACCGCGGTCGGCTCGGCGCCGGGCCACAGGGCACACAGCCTGGAACGGCGGGGCGCGTGGTCAGAGGAATTCTGAGTTTGGCCGGGCTCCTCGTCCTGACGGGAACCGGGCAGGCACAGCCGACCGTCCCGAGCACCCCGATCCCCGTGGCGCCGTCACCGTCACTGATCGTGCAGTCCAACCCGCCGGGGGCGACGGTGCTACTCCACGGCCCCTACGAACTGATCGGGCAGACCCCCTGGACCCTGACGCGCGATCTCTCCGGGGTCTACCGGATCGAGGTGCGGCGCACCGGCTACGAGAGCTGGAACGGGGAGGTCGTGGTGGCCCCCGGAGCCGGGACCACGCTGGAGGTCGATCTCAATCGCAAGAATCGCCTCCGCGCGTTCGCGCGCAGCGCGATCCTCCCTGGTTGGGGACAGACCTATGCCGGAAATGCGGATCGCGGTCGGATCTTCCTCGCCGCGGAGCTACTCGCGCTTGGCGGGTGGATCTACACCCACGAGCTGTACCAGTCGGAGGTGGACGACTTCGACGACGCAGCGGAAGCCTACCGTTCTGCTACCCGGCAGGAAGAGCTGCCGGCACTCCGCCGCGCCTTGAACCGCGCCGGTCGGGATGCCGACCGGGCATACGACCGGCGGCAGCTCCTCGTCGCCGCAGCGGCCGGGGTCTACGCTGTGTCGCTGCTCGATGCCCTGTTTTTCTCGCCGATCCCGGGGGATACCGGTCCGGCGGGGAGTGCGTGGAATCAGACCGATGCAAAGCCGGCGGCGCACGCGTTCGATTGGGCTGCGGGAGTCGTAGACAATCACGAGGCCCGCGTCGGCCTGAACCTGCGGTGGTGAGGGAGATGGAGATGAACACGAACTCGATTCGTCGCGCGGGCGCTGGTCGCGTCGCGCTTCTGGGACTCTCCGCTGCTCTTGCCTTCGGTGCCGGCTGCAGCAAGGATCACGAGCTGGCGGACGAGAGGAATCCGATCGACCCGTACTACGGAGGAGTCAGCGCACCGGTGCCGAGCGGGCTGGCGGCCGAAGTCGGAAGCCGTCGGGTGCAGCTCACCTGGGAACTGGCCGACTCGAGCCATGTAGGTGCGGTCGCGAAGTACCGGATCTACCGCCGTTCCGGGGTCGAGGAGGCGGAACTGACCGATTCGACCACCACCTCTCCCGCGACCGTCCGCGGTCTGGTGAACGGTCAGATCTACCGCTTCTCCGTCGCTTCGGTGCTGGCCAACGGGCTTGAGGGCAAGCGCTCGGAGGAAATCTCCGCCGTGGCGGCGGTGTTCGGCATCGTGATCGAGGACGGCCGTGATGCGACTGCTTCAACTTCGGTGCGCCTCACCTTCGAAGCGCCGGATGGAACTTCCGGGCTCCAGATCGCCAACGATGGGCAGTTCGATGGGATCGCGGTCCAACCGTTTGCCGCGACCCGAAACTGGGAAGTTCCGCCCGGCGACGGGGCAAAGACCGTCTGGGCGCGCTTTCTCGACGCCGAGGGGAATCCGTCCGTCGCGGTCAGCGACGGGATCGAACTCGACACCCGGGCGGAGATCGCCGCGGTCAGCTTCTCGCCCACGACCAATCTGCGACCGGGGCAGACGGTGCACTTCCTGGTCGACGGCAACGAATCCTATGGCACGGCCCTGGTCGAGCTCGGCGAAGGCGGGCGCCGCCTCGCGTTGCGCGATGACGGCGGTGGCGGCGACCCGACGGCCAACGACGGGATCTACGAACTCAACTACGTGATCGAGGAGGATGTCGAACTCGACGATGCCCTGGTCACCGCCTCCTTCAGCGATCGGGTCGGAAACGACGCCGCCTCGCGCATCGCTCCGACCCGGCTGAGCATTCACCGCGATCCGGAGGCGGTGGTGCTCGACCCGTTGATCTCTCCCTCCCCGCAGGAGCTGCTCCTGAGTTGGTCGCAGTCGAGCGACGCAGCCCGCTTCCAGCTCTACCGGGTCTATCGTGCTGAGGCCGTCGGCGTCGACACCAGTCGCACCCGGAGCTTGGTCGAGGAGTCGAACAACCGCACCAACACGACCTTCACCGACGCGAACCTCGATCCGAACAAGACCTACTATTACCGCGTCTACGTGGTCGATCCGTTCGGGAACCAGGTCTCGAGCAACGAGCGGTCGGGCCGGCCGCAGGCCAACGCGGCGCCCGATCCGGTGGTCTTGAACCCCGCGTTCAACGTGACCGAAGACGGCGTTTCGCTCTCCTGGTCCCGGAGTACCGCCTCGGATTTTTCCGAGTATCGGGTCTACCGGGGCAAACAGTCGAACCTGGACTCGGATCCGGAGCGGCGGCTGCTCAGCAGCATCTCCGATGCCGGGACGACCAGCTTCGACGACGACGCCGAGATCGAGGAGAATCGGACCTACTACTACCGGCTTGACGTGGTCGATCGCCTTGGCGCGGTCGGACGCAGCAACGTCGTCTCGGCCACGACCCTCGATCGTCTGCCCCAGGCGGTGACGCTCGATGAGGCGGGGAGCGTGGGGGAGACTGCCGTCCTGCTCAACTGGAGCCGGAACTCCGAGCGGGACTTCGCACGCTACGAGCTCCGTCGCTCGACCAACGCGGGCGTGAGTCCGACCTCTCCGCTGCTCACCTCGGCGAGCCAGGCCGAGGCCACGAGCTTCCTCGATACCGGATTGACCGAGAATACCGAGTACTTCTACCGCGTCTTCGTGGTCGACCGGGGCGGCAACGTGGTTGGCTCGAACGAACTGGCGCAGACCACCCTCAACGCCGATCCCCCCGCCATCGCGTTGAATCTGCCGACCGAGGTTTCCGGCGCGCAGACCCCGAGTGTCGCACTCTCCTGGACGCAGTCGGGAGCCCACGACTTCGAGGCCTATCGGATCTATCGCGACACCGCGCCGTCGGTGGGCGAGAGCTCCAGCCTGATCCGGACGATCGACTCTGCCTCGACCCTGGCCTTCACCGAGACCGGTCTGGAGGACAATACCCGCTACTACTTCCGGATCTTCGTGCGGGACGACGCCGACGGCTCGACCGGTTCGAACGAGCAGTCGATCGTGACCGCGAATCGCGCCCCCCGCCCGGTGAATCTCACCGTCTCCGGCACGACCACTCGAAGCATCAGCCTCAGCTGGACGGAGAACACCAACTCCGACTTCGTCGAGTACCGGCTCCTGCAGGGCACCAACAGCACGAGTTTCCCGACGGTGGTGGCCTCGTTCACCCAGGCGGAGCAGACGGCCCATACGGTCTTCGTGGACGAGAACGATACGACGGTCTATTTCTTCAAGGTGGAGACGTACGATCAGGCGATCAACTCGACGCAGCGTCTCAAGAGCGACTCGAACGTGGTCAGCGCCCAGGTCTCCACCCCTTAGTACTGGCTCGAAGACTGGGGACTCCGAAGAGGGCGGCTCGCCAACGGCGCGGCCGCCCTCTGATCGTAAGTGCCGCGCCGCCTGGTGGCCGTGCGAGTGTCTGCGGGCCGAGCACTCTCCGCGTCGGCATGGATCTCGCTGCTCAGAGCAGACGACATGTCGACTCGCGGGTCAGCGGGGACAGAGAGCATCGAGGACGGCGGGATCGTGGGGGCGAGCTTCAGGCCTCCGCACTGCCCAGGCCACGGTTGCGAACACTTCGCACCTCCCGAAGGGTGGCGCTGGGCTCGCTACGGTTCGTTCCGACATCTGGACGGGGATGTTCGCTTCCAGTGCTTCCGCCGCCTGCGGTGTCGCCGGCGCTTCTCCGTGCGGACCTTTTCCTCCGCCTACCGGCTCAACCTCGCGCGTGGCGTTAGCCGTCAGGAACCGGGAGCCGACACGAATCTTCGATCCAGCAAAACGACCGGCGGACCGGTCGTTTTGCTGGGGGAGGGGTTAGTTTTTCTTTGGTTCCGCGGGCCCAGGCTCCATCAAGCTGCCTTCAAGCTCCCGGCGGGCCATGTCCGCTGCCTGGTCGAAGTAGGTCATCGCTTCGACCAGAGCCGGGTCGCTCTCGATCAGGATCTGATAGCGCTGATTGTCGCCCCACAGATTGCGGGCGATTTCGGACTTCAGGTCCCGCTCGATGCGGTCAGCCTGGAGGAGGAGCGAGTCGGGGGCGACCTCGATCTTCTTTTCCTTCACCCAGCGTCCGAACTCGGCGTGGTCCTGGTCGGAGAGGGTGAACTCCGACTTCCAGGCGTCGAAGTCTCCGGCGGTCAGCTTCCGGTTGGCAACCAGGTGGTTTGCGTACTCGAAAAAGGCGCGGGAACGGGCCAGCTTGTCCTCGGTCACCGTGCCGAGATAGCGCCGCTTGATCCGGATATCGGGGGTGATTCCGCCGCCGCCATAGACGGTCCGCTTCCGCGCGGTGTGAAACTCGGGGCGGGCGGCGAGTGCGGAATCGCTCTCCTGCTCTGCCTCGATTTCCTCGGCGTCTTCGGTCAGATAGGCATCGCGATCGCTGTAGTCGCGCTGGATCAGGCGGCCGCTCGGAGTGTAGTAGCGCGCCACGGTGAGCAGGAGGGCGGCGCCGTTCTTGAGGCGGTACTGCCGCTGAACCAGGCCCTTGCCGAAGGTGGTCTCGCCCACGACTAGCGCCCGATCCCAGTCCTGCAGCGCGCCGGAGACGATCTCCGAGGCCGACGCGGAGCCGTGATCCACCATGACAATCACCGGGAAGCGCACATGCTGCCCGCGACCGGTGGTGAAGTAGTCCTCGCTCGAGTCGGGCAGGCGCCCGCGGGTGTAGACGATCTTCTTGGTGCCGGGGAGGAACTTGTCCGCCACCTCGATCGCCTCGTTGAGGAAGCCGCCGGAGTTCCCGCGCAGGTCGAACACCAGTCGCTGCATTCCCAATCCAGTGAGCTTGTCGAGCGCGGTCTCGAGTTCATCGGACGTGGTGGCGCTAAAACGGGTCATCCGGAGATACCCGGTCTGGTCGTCGAGCATGAACGAGTAGGGAACGGAGAAAATCGGAATCTCATCGCGCACGATATCGAACTCGAGGGCCGCGGTCTCGCCCTCACGCTGGATGGTGACGTGAACCGTGGTTCCGCGCTCGCCCCGCAGCTTGTCGAACACCTCTTCCTGGGTGATTCCCTTGGCCGATTCGGTGTTGATCTTGGTGATCACATCGCCGGCTCGAATCCCCAGTTTGTGCGAAGGCGAGCCTTCGATGGGGGAGATCACGGTGATGAAGCCGTTGACGATCTCGAAGGAGATTCCGATGCCGTAGTAGGTCCCCCGATTGCGCTCCTGCAAACGCTTGAATCGGTCGGCGTCGAGGTAGGTGCTGTGCGGGTCGAGCTTCTCCAGCATCCCGACGATGGCGCCGTCGATCAGCTTCTCGCCGTCGACCTCCTCGACATAGTTGTCGTTGATGTAGGAGAGGACCTGCGAGAAGACACCCAGTTGGGCGTAGATGTTCTTGGTGTACGCCAGGACGTTCCCCAAGAAGACAAACCCGATCAGCACTCCCACCACCACCAGACACAGGGTGCCGGTGAAGAAGAGCCGCTTTGCGCTCATCCGTTTCTCCCTTCGGATCGTTGACCAGCGAGAGACTCGTGGCGCGTCGCACAAAGCGACGTGCCCACACCCGAGCCATTCCGGGCCGAGGCGGCGCAGCCACGCCGCCATCTACACGGAGATCGCCCTTCCGTTCCTTCGCGAGTTGTCTCAAAGCCTCTGCGCCTTGCGACGGTACCACGCCCCTTTGTCGCGGAAAAGAAGGGAGACCCCGGATTGTCGGTCCAGAGCGCAGGCCGCCCCGGACCGGTCGGTTGCCTCGGTCCTCGTCCTTTCAGTATCGTCCGGCCGGTGCCGAGAGGTGAGTGTCGAGGCAGGGCGCCCCGATTCTACGTGTGCGGACCGGCGGATGTTCCGCCCGGCGACCTGGGGGAGGGCGGTTGAAGGTATTCCTGACCGGCGGGACCGGTTACCTCGGGGGAGAGATCCTCCAGGGGCTGCTCGCGGCGGGGCACCAGGTGACGGCGCTCTGCCGAACCCCGCGGGAGGACAGCTCCGACGGGCGGCTGCGCTGGTCCGTGGGCGATCTCCGCGACGGCCTGTCCGAGGACCTGCTTCACCAGCATCGGGCCGTGATCCACGTGGCGGCGCTGGTCAAGACCTGGATGCGCGACCGGAGCGAGTTCGACCGGGCGAACGTCGCAGCCTACGATCGGCTCCTGGAGGCCGCCTACCGGGCCGGGGTTCCCAAGGTGATCGTCACCTCCAGTTTTCTCAGCCTGGGCCCGTCACCCGGCCCGGAGCCGCTGCGCGAGACGGACCGGCGACCTCGAGACCACTTCCTGACCGACTACGAGCGGACGAAGTACCTGGCCGACGAGGTCACCGACCGGTGGACGGCGCGCGGCCTGGCCATCTCGACTCTCTATCCCACCGTGCTTTTCGGACCTGGGTCGACGACCGACGGGAACCTGGTCGGGAAGGTCGCCTGGTGGATCCACACCGGGAAGTTCCCCGGGGTCGTCGGTTCGGGGGCGTTTTCCTGGAACTTCGGCTATGTCCCCGATGTGGTCCGGGGCCACGTGCAGGCGCTGGAGCGCGCCCTCCCGGGGGAACGCTACATCCTGGGGGGCGAAAACCGGTCCTATGTCGAGGTGATCCGGCAACTCCACACGCTCCTTGGCCGCCCGCCCCGCCCCCGGTTCATCCCGGTCGGCGTGGCCGAGACGCTCGGCTCGGTGCTCGAGGCCTGGGCCGGGCTTTCGGGCCAGACCCCGGAGTTGACCCGCGGTGTGGCCGGGGTCTATCGACATCATTGGGCCTACAGTAGTGAGAAGGCCGAGCGCGCACTCGGCTATGGAATCACGCCGTTCGACCAGGCTCTCGTCGCGACGGTCGGCTGGGTGAAGACCTTGACCGGATGGGGGAAGGCTTGATGCCGCTCCAGGACCTCTCGTTGCCGGCCGCCTGGCCGGTCGCGCTCGGACTGCCTCTCGGTTTCGGCTTGCTGGCCTTCGTCTTGCGCTGGGTACGCCGCTCCGGACTGATTGCCGGAGTCCCGCTCGGGGTGCTGGTTCTCCGGCTCGGGGGCGTGGCGGGGTTCGGCATCCTTGCCGCTTTCTTCCTTCTCGGCACCCTGCTGACGCGGCTCGGCTATGCCCGAAAGGCAGCCGCGGGGGTGGCGGAGGAGGCCGGCGGGCGGCGCGGCGCCAGCCACGCCCTGGCCAACTGCGGCACCGGACTCCTGGTGCTGATCGGCCACGCCCTCCTGGGGGGTGGATCGCTCCCGCCGGTGCTCTGGGCGGCCTACGTCGGCGCTTTCGCCGCCGCCGCTTCCGATACCTCCAGTTCAGAAATTGGCCAGCTCTACGGGAAACACCCGATTTCTCCCCGGACCCTTCGCCCCGTCCCGGTCGGGACCGAAGGGGCAGTTTCCACGGAGGGGACGCTGGGGGGGATCGGCGCTGCGGCGGTTCTCGCGGGCGTAGGCGGCGCCTTTGGGGTACTCTCCCTCCATGGAATCCTCGCAGTCACCGTCGGCGGCTTTCTCGGCAACTTCCTCGAGAGTCTGGCGGGCACATGGGGACGAAAGCTTCTCCCGCATGGACTGCTGAACTTCGCCAATACCGTCGTCGGGGCGATCGCCTCGGCCGGCCTGCTCGCCGCGCTGACCGCGCTCCTGCCCTGAGAGACGCGCGCGGCGGACCCCTCCGGCGCCACAAGAAGCGGGAAGAACAAAAGATCCGGCCTGGGTCGGCCGATTCGTTGGAAAAAGGGAGGACCCACCAGAATGGACCTGCTCGAGAAGATCAACACACGTCAGGCGCGCGTCGGCGTGCTCGGCCTTGGATATGTCGGCCTGCCGCTCTGCCTCGAACTCGCCAAGGCGGGGTTCAAGGTGACCGGAATCGACGTGAACGCGGAGCGCGTCGGGCGGCTGCGGGACGGGGACTCCTACATCAAAGACGTGCCGTCGGCGGAACTTGCAGCGCACGTGAAGTCGGGGGCGTTCGTCGCCACGACCGACTTCTCGGTCCTGAAGGAGCTCGACACCGTTAACATCTGCGTGCCGACCCCGCTGCGGAAGACCAAGGATCCCGACGTCTCCTACATCGTCGAGTCGGTCGATCGCATCCGGGAGAACCTGCACTCGCCGCTCCTGGTCATCCTCGAGAGCACGACCTATCCCGGGACCACGGACGAGCTGATCCTGCCCCGTCTCTCCGAGACCGGCCTCAAGGTGGGAAAGGACTTCTTCCTCGCCTTCTCGCCGGAACGGGTCGACCCGGGCAACCCGCGCTTCCAGACCCACAACATCCCGAAGGTCGTCGGAGGGGTGACGCCGCAGTGTGCCGAGATGGCCGCCGCTCTCTACCGCTCCTCGATCGAAACGGTGGTGCCGGTTTCCTCCACCCGGGTGGCCGAGATGGTGAAGCTGCTCGAAAACACCTTCCGCTCGGTCAACATCGGGCTGGTGAACGAGCTCGCCCTGATGTGCAAGAAGATGGGGATCAACGTCTGGGAGGTGATCGACGCCGCGGCCACCAAGCCGTTCGGCTTCATGCCGTTCTACCCCGGACCCGGGCTGGGCGGCCACTGCATCCCGATCGACCCCCACTATCTGTCGTGGAAAGCCCGCGCGTTCAGCTTCGAGGCGCGCTTCATCGAGCTGGCCGGGGCGGTCAACTCGGCCATGCCCGAGCATGTCGCGGTACTGACCACCGAGGCGCTCAACTCCCAGTCGCGCGCCGTGCGGGGGAGCAAGATCCTGGTCCTCGGGGTTGCCTACAAGAACGACATCGACGATGTGCGCGAGTCGCCGGCGCTCGATGTGATCAGCAACCTGCAGAAGCTTGGCGCCCAGGTCTCCTACCACGATGAGTTCGTGCCGACGTTGGAGCATGAAGGGTTCCACCTCAAATCGACTCCGCTGACCGAGGCCGTGCTGGCGTCGTCGCAGTGCGTGGTGATCACCACGTCGCACAAGACGGTCGACTACAAGTGGGTGCTGGAAAAGGCACCGTTGGTCGTCGACACGCGCAACTGTCTCAAGGGGATCACCAGTCCGAAGTTGTTCCGCATCTAGCCGGAAGAGGGAGCATGCAGATTCCAGAAGGTCTCTTTCTCGTAACCGGCGGGGCCGGGTTCGTCGGCTCGCACATCGTGGAGCGTCTCCTCCGGGAGGGGCGCCGCGTGCGAGTGATCGACAACTTCTCCACCGGGCGGCGCGAGAACCTCGCGCCGCTCCTCCGGGCCTACCCGACCACTCTCGAGCTGCTCGAGGCCGACATCCGGGACGAAGCGATGGTGCGGCGGGCGATGGACGGGGCGACGCACGTCGTGCACCAGGCGGCGCTGGCCAGCGTGCAGCGCTCGGTCACCGATCCCAAGCCGACGCACGACGTCAACATGACCGGAACGTTGCTCCTGCTCGAGGCGGCGCGGGAGCAGAAGGTACGCCGCTTCGTGTTTGCCGGCTCCTCCAGCGTGTATGGGGACCAGCCGGAGCTGCCCAAGCACGAGGAGATGGCCCCTCGGCCGCGCTCCCCCTACGCCCTTTCCAAGCTGGTGGGGGAGTCGTACTGTCAGCTGTTTTTCGAACTCTACGGGCTCGAAACGGTGACCCTGCGCTACTTCAACGTCTTCGGCCCGCGGCAGACCCCGGACTCGCAATACGCGGCGGTCATCCCTCTCTTCGCCCGCGCAGTGGTGAAGGGAGAGACGCCGGAGATCTTCGGGGACGGGGAGCAGACGCGGGATTTCACCTTTATCGAGAACGTGGTCGAGGCGAACCTGCTCGCCCTCACCCGTCCGGGGGTTGGCGGCCAGGTGGTGAACATCGGTTGCGGTGACCGCACCTCTCTGCTTCAGCTCCTCCGCACGATTGCCCGCCTGCGCGGGGCCGAGGTCGCGCCATCGTTCCAGCCTCCACGGGCCGGAGATGTGCGTGACTCCCAGGCCTCGATCGAGGCGGCGCGGCGCCTGCTCGGGTATGAGCCGAAGGTGAATCTCGAGGAGGGGCTCCGGCGGACGCTGGACTGGTTCCTCGAGCCGTCAGCCGCCTGACGGTGGATCTGCCCCGCCCGCGGGGTCCAATCGACGAATCGGCCCGGTCCTCACGAGAGGAGCGGGCCGATTGGCGTTTTCCGGCGTGCCGATTCCGTTTCCAGGACTGGCGCCCCCGCCGTCGCTGGTCGCACAATGCGCTCGGCGCACCGGCCGGAGGTGTGCGCGCCGGGAGCGGTGGATGCCCTTCGCCGTTCGAGGGCCGAGCATGTTCGGCCGGCGCGGCAAAAGGGCGGAGAGTCCCGCACCCCCGCTCGGGGAACTGCGGGCAAGGAAGGACTCCATGCAGGTCCCGCTGCTAGATCTGAAGGCACAGTTTCAGTCATTGCGCGAGCCGATCCTGAGCGCGGTCGAGCAAACCCTCTCGTCCGGCTCCTGGATCCTCGGACCGACGGTGGAGCGCCTGGAACTGGCGCTCTCCGAGCGTCTCGCGGTCAAGTCCTCGGTTGGCGTTGCCTCCGGCACCGATGCGCTCCTCCTGGCGCTCAAGGCGGTCGACGTGGGGCATGGGGATGAAGTGATCCTGCCGACCTTTACCTTCTTCGCCACCGCAGGCGCGGTGGTGAACTGTGGTGCGACACCGGTCTTCGTCGAGATGGAAGACGACTCGTTCAACCTCGATCCGGCGGACGTCGAGCGGGCAATCACCCCCCGCACCAAGGCGATCATCGCGGTACACCTCTTCGGACAGTCGGCCGCACTCGCGCCGATCCATGCCGTGGCGTTACGCCACGGGATCCCGGTGATCGAGGATGCCGCGCAGGCGATCGGAGCCACATACGGCTCGACTCCGGTCGGCGGAGTGACCGAACTCGGCTGCTTCTCGTTTTACCCGACGAAGAACCTCGGGGCGGCTGGTGACGGCGGCCTCGTCACCTCGAACGACACCCGGCTGGCCGAACGGGTACGCCTCCTGCGCAACCACGGCATGCAGCCCCGGTACTACCACCACGAGGTCGGGACGAACTCACGACTCGACGCGGTGCAGGCCGCGATCCTGCTGGTGAAGCTCGGTCGACTCGATGACTGGGCAGCGGCCCGGGCGCGGAACGCCGCCGCCTACAGCGCCGCGTTCGCCGCGGAAGCCGATCTGAGGCCACCGCTCGATACCGGGGTCGGGACCCACGTCTGGAACCAGTACACCTTGCGACTGCGGAGGCCGGGCCGGGACGCGCTCCGGGCGTACCTCAGCGAGCGAGGAATCGGGACCGAGATCTACTATCCGGTGCCGCTCCACCAGCAGCCCTGCTTCCGCCACCTAGGGTACGAGGACGGTCGCTTCCCGCGGAGCGAGGAAGCGGCGCAGAGCTGCCTCTCGCTTCCGATTTTCCCCGAGATGACCGGCGAACAGCAGGGGCACGTGATCGACTCGATCCGCACCTGGCTGCGCACGGCGTAACGCCACCTCCCGGCACGCGCAACCTGCCACGGCCCCGTGCAGCCTGCACGGGGCCGGTTTCGTCGGCCCTTCCGGGTAACGGGGACCACGTCGGCGGAGCCATGCTCCGGATCGGCAGTTGCAGCCACCAAGCTCCGCGGCTCCGTGCCCGGAACCGCTCCGGCACGAGAATCACCGCCTGTTCCACATGCATTCCCCGCGATCGTGCATTGCGCCCGCCCTGATGGGCATCCTGACGCTGCTCTCCGTCCCTGCGCGGGCGGGCGAGAACGCCTTTCAAGGCACATCGCTTCCTGCTGATCCCACCTGGCAGGCGACCTCGGGCGCGCGCGCCGCGACCGGCCGATCCGCCGCCTGCGCGCTGCGCAATCCAGCCACGCTGGTCCGTTCGGACCAGCCGGATCTGAGCACCAGCCATCTCCAGTGGGCGAATGGCGTGGCGCGAGAGTGGGCTGCCATCCGCGGCCGTCTCGGCACGGTCAAGTTGGTCGGGGACGCCGCCCTCCTGCACGCGCCGGAGCTGGAAGGGTACGACGCCACCGGGGTCGCGCTCGGTCGGTTCCGGGCAGGGGAGTGGACGGCAGGACTGAGCTTCGCCCACGACCTCGCTCCAGGTTGGGCCGTTGGTCTGGGGCTCCGAACCACCCAGCTCCAGGATCCGGAGGCGTCGCTCAGCGCATTCAGCGGCTCGGCCGGGCTGCTGGTGGAACAGGGGAGCTGGACCGCCGGCGTGTCGTTGTCGGACTTCGGCGTCCTCACCGGCGCGAACGCCGAAAGCTACGGCACCGACCGTAGGATCACCCTCGGGATCGAGCGCGCCTGGGGCCCCGGTCAGCTGCTGGCCGCCGCACTCGAGCGGGGAGGCGACGGACGTCTGGCCACGCGCCTCGGTGGAAGCTTTGCGCCTCATCCTTCCTTCGAACTCCTCGCCGGGTGTGCGTGGTCAGCCGGCGACGAGGGCGGAGAACTCGGGGCAGCCACCGGACTTCGCCTCGCGCTGCGGCGCGTGGCGATCAGCTACGCCTTCCAGCCAACTGCCTCTCTCGGGGCGACCCATCAGATCGGACTCGAGCTCTCACTGCAACGCGGGCCGTCGATCTGGGACGGGATCCGGGAGCCGATCGCGCCGGCCCGCTGATTCTTCCGGCCGCCTGGCAATCGGGGAATCCGCTTGACCGCTTCTTTGGGCGGGTGCTACCCCTCGTGAAACGAGGAAGGAACCCCATGCCCAGAATTCTGATCACCGGTGGAGCCGGTTTCATCGGCTCGCACGCCGCTCTGCACTTTGCCCGCCACGGCTGGGACGTGCGCGTTCTGGACAACCTCTCCCGCGGGCAACTCCTCCACAAGGTGGATCCGAATGCGCGGCACAACTGGGATCGCCTTGGCTCGGAGGCGCAGGTTGGGGCGGAGGTGCCGATTCCCGGGAGCTTGCCGCTGGAGCAGAAGCCGATCGAGCGGATCCTGGGCGACATCCGAGACCGGGACACGGTGAACGAGGCGGTGCGGGATGTGGATGTGGTGCTTCATGCCGCGGCTCAGACCGCGGTGACCACCTCGACGGTCGACCCCGCGACCGACTTCGAGACCAATGCTCTGGGCACCTTTCGGGTGTTGAACGCCATCCGTGAGAGCGGCCGGAAGCCGGCGTTTCTCTACTGCTCGACCAACAAGGTCTACGGAGAGCGGGTCAACGCCGTGCCGCTGGAAGAGCGCGAGAGTCGGTGGACCTTCGCCGGCCCGCACGCGCGGGGAATCCCGGAGGAGTTCGGGGTCGATCTCTGCGAACACACCCCCTATGGCTGTTCGAAGCTGACCGGCGACCTCTATGTCCAGGACTTCGGTCATCTCTATGGCTTGAAGGTCGGCGTCTTTCGCATGTCGTGCATCTACGGAACGCAGCAGTTCGGGCTCGAGGATCAAGGTTGGGTTGCCTGGTTCGTGATCGCAGCCTTGCGCGGCGCACCGCTCACCATCTTCGGCGACGGCAAGCAAGTTCGCGACGTGCTCTGGGTGGACGATCTGGTGCGGGCCTACGAGGCGTTCATCGAGCGCGGCCCACAGGTCGGCGTCTTCAACATGGGTGGCGGGTCGGAGTTCACCCTCTCGCTGCGTGAACTCCTGGCGCAGCTCGAGGCGCGGCTGGGTCGGAAGATCCCGGTCGCCCAGGCTGGCTGGCGCCCAAGTGATCAGAAGGTCTACGTGAGCAACATCGACCACGCCCGCAGCACGCTCGGCTGGCGCCCCGAGGTGAGCCCGAAGCAGGGGGTCGATCGCCTCTTCGATTGGGTCGAGCAGAACCCCTCCCTCTTCGCCCACATCGGCTGATCCACGGGCGGGCATCGACCGGGCTGGAACTCGAGGGGCGGGATCGTCGTTCAGATCCTCCGTGGCCCTGAGCTAACCGAGGAATGTCATGAACCCCGAGCGGATGACCGAGCGGACGCGGGAGGCGCTGATCGACGCCCAGTCGATCGCGGTTCGCCGCGGCCACCAGGAGGTGGATGGAGAGCACTTGCTGCTCGCCCTGCTGCGCCAGGAGAACGGGCTCCTTCCCCGGCTTCTCGAGCGGATGTCGCTCGATCGGGACACCCTGGCGGCAAGTCTCGAGCGCGATCTGGAGGGGCGTCCCCGGGTGAGCGGTCCGGGAGCGGAAGCGGGGAAGATCTACGGCACCCGCCGCCTGGAGAGCCTGTTCCTGCGAGCCGAGGACGAGGCGAAGCAGCTCAAGGACGACTTCATCTCGGTCGAGCACCTCACCCTCGCTTTCATCGAGGAGGGACGCGGCTCGGCCGCCGGACGCGCGCTGCTCGCTGCGGGTGTGGCGCGGGATCCCTTTCTCGCTGCCCTGGCGCAGGTGCGCGGACGTCAGCGCGTGACCTCCGCCGATCCCGAGTCGACCTACGAGGCGCTGGAGAAGTTCGGTGTCGACCTGGTGGCGCAAGCCCAGAGCGGCAGGCTCGACCCGGTGATCGGACGGGATGCCGAGATTCGGCGGGTGATCCGCATCCTCTCGCGCAAGACGAAGAACAACCCGGTGTTGATCGGCGAGCCGGGGGTGGGCAAGACGGCGATCGTCGAGGGGCTTGCCCAGCGAATCGTGCGCGGCGACGTCCCGGAGTGGCTGCAGAGCCGCGCGATCTTCTCGCTCGATCTCGGTGCCCTCCTGGCCGGCGCGAAGTACCGCGGCGAGTTCGAGGAGCGCCTGAAGGCCGTGCTGGCCGAGATCAAGGCGAGCGAGGGGCGGGTGATCCTCTTCATCGACGAGCTCCATACCATCGTCGGGGCGGGGAAGACCGAGGGCTCGACCGACGCCGGCAACCTGCTCAAGCCGATGTTGGCCCGCGGGGAGTTGCACTGCATCGGGGCCACGACCTTGGCGGAGTATCGGAAGCATATCGAGAAGGATGCCGCGCTGGAGCGCCGCTTCCAGCCGGTGGTGGTCGAGGCTCCCACGGTGGAGGACACGATCTCGATCCTTCGTGGGTTGAAGGAACGCTACGAGGTGCACCACGGCGTGCGGATCCTCGATGCCGCATTGGTTGCGGCGGCCACCCTCTCCGATCGATACATCGCCGACCGGTTTCTGCCCGACAAGGCGATCGACCTGGTCGACGAGGCCTGCGCCTCGATCCGAACCGAAATCGACTCGATGCCGGCGGAGCTGGACGAGGCGACGCGCCGCGTCCGCCAGCTCGAGATCGAGGAGGCCGCCCTGCGGAAGGAGACCGATCGGGCCAGCGAGGATCGACTCGAGCTGCTCCGGGAAGAGCTGGCCGATCTGCGCGAGTCCACCGCTACTACCCAAGCGCGTTGGCAGACCGAGAAGGCCGCGATCGCCCGGCTGCGCGGCCTGCGGGAGGAGATCGAAAAGTTGCGCCGGGAGGTGGAGCGCGCCGAGCAAGCCTCCGACCTCGAGCGCGCGGCGGAGTTGAAGTATGGTCGTCTCCCCGGTCTCGAGCGGGAACTGCGCGAGGCGGAACAGGGCGCGAGCGAGGGGGCACGACTGATCCGCGAGGAGGTCGACGAGGAGGAGATCGCCGAGATCGTCTCCCGCTGGACCCGGATCCCGGTCTCGCGACTGGTCGAGGGGGAAAGACAGAAGCTGCTCCGTCTTGACCAGTTGCTGCGTCAGAAGGTGGTGGGACAGGACGAGGCGGTCCGCCTGGTGGCCGACGCGGTGATCCGCGCCCGCTCCGGGATCAAGGATCCGAACCGGCCGATCGGTTCGTTTCTCTTCCTCGGCCCCACCGGCGTGGGCAAGACCGAGCTGGTCAGGACCCTTGCCGAGGCGCTGTTCGACAGCCGGGACCGGATCGTTCGCATCGACATGAGCGAGTACCAGGAGCGCCACACGGTCTCGCGCCTGATCGGGGCTCCGCCGGGATACGTCGGCTTCGAGGAGGGGGGACAGCTCACCGAGGCGGTGCGAAGGAAGCCCTACTCGGTCATTCTCTTCGACGAGATCGAGAAGGCCCATTCCGATGTCTGGAATCTGCTGCTGCAGATCCTCGACGACGGTCGCGCCACCGACGCCCAGGGGAGGACGGTCGACTTCAAGAACACCGTGATCATCCTGACCTCGAACCTCGGATCGGGACTGCTGCTCGATTCGGTGGCGATGGAAGGACGGATCACCGAGGCAGCGCGCGACGCCGTGATGCGCGAGCTGCGCGCCTCGTTCCGGCCGGAGTTCCTGAACCGGATCGACGAGATCGTCCTCTTCAGCCCGCTGCGTCGAGAAGAGATCCTGACCATCGTGGATCTTTTGACCGCGGAACTGCGCGCGCGCCTCTCCGCACGCGATCTCACCTTGACCCTGACCGACGCCGCGCGAACGCTCGCCGCCGAGCGCGGATTCGATCCGGTCTTCGGCGCGCGCCCGCTCAAGCGCTATCTCCAGCGCGAACTCGAGACGCGGATCGGACGCGCGCTGCTCGCCGGCGAGGCGCCGCCCGGGGCGAAGCTCGAGGTGGATGCCGATGGTGGGTCGCTGGTGGTGCGAATCGTCCCCCCGGGCGCCTGCTAGCCCGCAGGATCGGCCTCGGGCCCAGGGTATTTTCGCCCAGAAGCCCGAAAATCCTCCAGTCGGTCTCCGGTTCTCTCGACAACTCCTTGGGGGAATTTCCCCAACCCAAGGAGGATTCATGGCTGGGTCGGTAGACGCAGGAGCCGCGGTCGAGCGCAGGCTGGAGGAGCTGAAGGCAGTACTGCCCGGGCTCGCCGACCTGCCCGCGCCCGACCGAGAGAACATCCCTGCGCTCTTCCTGCGCTTGGCGGACGAGGCGGAGCGATTGCAGCGCCGAGGCATCCGCGATCAGATCCACCACTCGAGTTTTCACGAGCTGGTGACCGCGCTCCTGCGTGGCCGGGATGCAGAGTCGATCCTCGAGACGTTGGCCTTCTACCTCCTGCGCGTGCTGGCGCTGGACGAGATCCTCTGTCTGCGCCGCACCGACGCCCCCTCGGCCTGGGTGGGCTACTACGGGGCGCAGACCGACCCGGGGCTCGAACGGGTGCGGCTGGAACGGCTCCCGGACGAAGCGGATCGCCTCCACCCGAACCGCTTCCACTACGTCGAGTCGCTCGGTGAAGTCGGCGCCGATGCCTTCGAGGACCCGGACGCGTGCGTGGGCCTCCTGTGCATGAACCGCGCCGCGGGATGGAACGAGGACGACCCACCGCCCAAGGCGATCGCCGCCCGCGTGGCCGGGATCTTCGAGACGCTGCGGCACCGCGAGGAACAGGAGCGATCCGGTCGGTTCCGTCGTGAGTTGCTCGAGGCGATGCGCGACGGTGTGCTGGCCGTGGGGGCGGATGGGCAGATCCTGGAGATCAACGCCGCCGCCGCCCGCCTGCTCGGTCTCGAACCGGAGCGGCAGTTCCGCGGCCAGTCGATCGAGCTGTTGCACCATAGCGCTCCGCTCCTGATCGAACATCTCAAGCAGGCGCTGGCGGCCGAGCTGGCCCCGCCGGCGCACGAGGTGGTTCTGCTGTCGGGGAACGAGCGGATTCCGCTCAACGTGGCGACCTCGATGCTGCTCGACGATGAAGGGCGCTTTCGCGGCCTGGTGGTGAACCTGACCGATCTAACGGCGGTCAAGGAGATGGAAGAGGAGATCCGGCGCCTCGACCATCTCGCGGCCCTGGGTCGATTCGCCGCCGGGGTCGCGCACGAGATCCGCAATCCCCTGGCCGGCATCGAGGCCGGCGTCTCGTACATCGCGCGGCGGTTCCCGGCTGACTCGGTGGAGCAGGACGATGTCCGCTATGTGACCGGCGAGGTGCGCCGTCTCAACCGGATCGTCTCCGATCTTCTCGACTACACCCGCCCGCGTCCGCTCGATACCACGTCGATCGACGCGGGCAAGCTGGCCCTCCGAGTTCAGCACTCCCTGGAGCCGATCTCCCGCTCGCGCGGGGTCGACCTCAAGCTCGATGGGCCGGCCGGGCTCGCCCTGATGGCCGACCCGGAGCGCCTCGAGCAGGTGCTGCTCAACCTGGTCAAGAACGCCATCGAGGCGACCCCCTCGCTGTCGACGGTGATCCTCCGCTGGGAGGAACTTCGAAGCGGCGGCTTTTGCTTCTGGGTACTCGACCAGGGGCCGGGGATGTCGGAAGAGGAACGGGCCAGGGTTTTCGAACCGTTTTTCACCACGAAGGGGGGAGGTACCGGGCTTGGCCTCTATCTCTCCCACGCCATCGTGCAGCAGCACGGTGGGAAACTGAGCCTTCTGCCTCGACCGGGCGGAGGTACCGCAGCGCGACTGGAGTTGCCCTCCGGGGGCGCGGAAAGGATGGAGGAGGATGCCGTCGTCCATTCTGATCATTGACGACCAGGACTCGCTGCGCCATTTCCTGGAGAAGGCGCTCGCCGATGAGGGGCACGAAGTGCGCTCGGCCGCGACCGGCGGGGAAGGGATCGCCGCGTTCGAGGAGCAAACTCCCGACTTGATTCTCCTCGACCTGCGCCTGCCCGATCGTTCCGGGCTCGATCTGCTCACCTACTTCAAGGAGCGCGCAGTCGACGTGCCGGTCATCCTGATGACCGCGTTCGCCGAGGTCGAGACCGCGGTGGCGGCGATGAAGCGCGGAGCGTACGACTACCTGACCAAGCCGGTGAATCTCGAGCAGGTGTCGGTCGTGGTGGCCAAGGGGCTGGAGGAGACCCGGGTCCGACGCGAACTCGAACACCACAAGCGGACGGAGCGGGAGCGCTTCTCACGGGACTTCGTGCGGGGAGCCTCGCACCGGATGCGTCAGGTCTACGAACTGGTCGAGAAGGTGGCCGCGACCGACTCGACCGGCGTCCTGATCACGGGGGAGAGCGGAACGGGAAAGCAGCTGATCGCCAGCCTCATCCACTCTGCCGGCCCGCGCGCCAATCAGCCGTTCCTGGAGATCAACTGCGCCGCGATTCCGGGGGAATTGCTGGAGTCGGAGCTCTTCGGGCATGAACGCGGCGCGTTCACCGACGCGCGCCAGATGAAGCAGGGGTTGTTGGAACTGGCCAATGGCGGCACCCTGTTTCTCGACGAGGTGGGGGAGATGCCGATCGCGCTCCAGAGCAAGCTGCTCAAGGTGCTCGAGGGGATGACCTTCCGGCGCGTGGGCGGAACCCGGGATCTCAAGGTCTCGGTCCGCATCGTCAGCGCGACCAATCAGGACCTGGAAAAGCAGGTGCGGGAGGGTAAGTTCCGCGAAGACCTCTACTACCGGCTGCTCGTGGTACCGGTGCAGATGCCGGCCCTGCGTGACCGTCGCGAGGACATTCCGCTCCTCGCCCGGCACTTCATCGCCCAGTTCGCCCGTCAGTTCCACAAGCAGTTTCGCGGGCTGACCCCCGAAGCCGAGCAGAAGCTGATCGAGTACCCCTGGCCGGGCAACGTTCGCGAGCTGCGCAACCTCTGCGAGCGCACCGTCCTCCTGGAGGATGGTGAGCTGGTCCAGGCCTCCCACCTGCGGCTGAACGCCGCCCCCCAAGGGCCAAACCGGGGGAAGCGTTCTCGAGAAGTTGCACCGGATCCTGATCGATGGGCAGCTCGACCCGGGCGGGGTCCCGTTCGAGGAGATCCTGAACGAGATCGAGCGCGGGCTGATCATCCGGGCAGCCGAGTCCACCGGCTGGAATCAGTGCCGGACCGCCGACGTGCTCGGGGTGAAGCGAGACAAGCTCCGCTATCGGATGAAGCTCCACAACCTCTCGGAAGAGGATGCAACCCCGACGCGACCGCGGCTTGTCACGTCGGAGTCGCCTTCCTATACTCCGGCGGTCGATTCGCGCGAGAGGAAGGTATCGGGAGGATGACCCAGATGGAACGGACGACCCGCACCGCAACCGGTTCGTGCGGCGCGGGTCGTCCGTTCGCTCGCCTCCGTACGGCTCTCTCCCTGCTGCTCACTGCCGCGACCGTATCCGCCTGTGGATACTCCTTCTCCGGCTCCGGACTTCCCGCGCACGTCAAGAGCGTTGCCATTCCGACCTTCGGCAACGAGACGGTCGAGGCCGAGCTCGGCCCGCAGCTCACCACCGCGCTGACCGACCGCCTGGTGCGGGACGGACGTCTCAAGGTCGCGCCCGAGTCCCAGGCCCAGGCGCGCGTCGAGGCGGTGGTCAAGAGCTACGACAACAAGGTCTACAACTACACGACCGGACAGACGCCGCAGGACTACATCGTGGTGGTCAAACTGTCGGTCACGCTCCGGGATCTGGTGAAGAACCGCGAGATCTGGAAGGACGAGGGGATGAGCGGCACCGCGATCTATGCCCCGGGAGGCGGCTCCGGTCCGCTGACCAACGAGGCCGATGCCCGCGCCGAGGTGGTGCAGAATCTGGCCCGCGACATCGTGAGCAAGACCCTGGAGTCGTGGTGAGCGCCCCACTCCGCTATCCCGACTGGCTGAAGCGGCTGGAGCGCCAGGGGCTGGAGGGAGCCTATCTGTTTGCCGGCCCGGAGACCCTGCTCCGCGATCAGGCCGTGGCGCTTCTGCGGGAGCGTCTGGGGCCGGGGCATGAGATCGAGCGGTACTGGGGCTCGGAGTGCACGCTCGGCGCGGTGGCCGCCGGACTCGGCTCGACCGGGCTGTTCGCCAGTGCGAAGCTGGTGACCCTCGGCGAGCTGGAACGGACGGCACGGATGGCCCAGGCGGAGCGGGACGCGCTCTCCGCGCGCCTGGCCGCGCCGCATCCGGGTACGGTATTCGTCGGGTTCAGCGAAATGACGACCCGGGAATTGATCCGGCGCGGCGACTGGATGCAGAAGCTCGCCGATCGCTGCGTCACGGTCGAGCTGTGGCATCCGCGCCCGGAAGAAGCGATGCGCTGGCTACTGGAGGAATCGCGGCGACGGTCGCTGAAACTCGCTCCCGCGGCGGGACAGCGTCTGCTCGAGGCGATCGGCCCGGATCTGCAGGAGCTGTCCCGCGAACTCGAGAAGCTGGAACTGCTCACCGAGGCCGGGGCGCTGATCGACGAGGAGACTCTCTCCCGCCTGATTCGCACCGGTCGCAGCGGGACGGTCTGGGAACTCTGCGACGCCTGGATCGACGGCCGCCTCGGAGAGGGGTTCAAGCTCTGGGACCAGCTCTCCGAATCGGAGGCGGTGCTGCGTGTCCAGTGGCTGCTCCAGCAGAAGAGCCGGGAACGCGCGGGCCGCGGGGATGGGGGAGCAGCGCAGATGGCGCTTCGGGCCTACGACCTGGAGCGGGGGATCAAGACGGGGCGGATCGCCTCCGGATCGGATCATCTCGCGCTCGACCTGATGATTCTCGGCACCCACCTCCAGCGGGGAACACTCAAACGGCCGGCCCCAAAGGTGCACGGAGGATGAAATCGGAGCGGTTCGCCGGTCATCGAACGGGCGAGTCGAGAACCGTTACAGAGGAGGAATCGATGTCCAGCGTACCCGCGACCCAAGATGCAAACTGGCAACTCGACGTGATCCAGAGCGACGTTCCCGTCCTGGTCGACTTCTGGGCCGAATGGTGCGGTCCGTGCCGCCAGCTCGGCCCGATCATCGATCAGATCGGGACGGAGATGGAGGGGAAGCTCAAGGTGCTCAAGCTGAACGTGGACGAGAATCCGGCGGTGGCGAGTCGTTACGGCATTCAGAGCATCCCGACCTTGCTGCTCTTTTCCGCCGGCCAGGCGAAGGGGCAGATCGTGGGGCTGCGTCCCAAGAACGACATCCTGCGCCAGGTCGAGTCGGTGCTTGGAGTGAAGGCGTGAGGCGACCGCACGGCCGGTGCGGTGATGCGCGACGGTGGGTCGTGGTCCTCGGGGCCACGGCCGCGCTCGCCGCGTCCCTCTGTTTCGCCCCGGGGCGGGTCCGCGGCGAAGGGACCACCGCCGCACCGGCTCCGGCCTCGGAGATCGATTGGGCGGAGAACTTCGGCTGGGCTCTCGAGGAGGCCCGGGCGGAGGACAAGGTCGTCATGGTCGACTTCTTCACCCACTGGTGCCACTGGTGCAAGGTCCTGGACAAGAAGACCTACGTCGATCCGACGGTCTGCCGCACCGCCGAGCGGATGGTCAGCGTCAAGGTGAATGCCGAGTCGGAGGTGGCGGTCGCGTCGAAGTACGGGGTTCGGGCCTACCCAACCATCGCCTTCCTCAATCCCGACGGCTCGCTCCGACGCCTGATCCAGGGGTACATGCCTCCGGATCAGTTCCAGACCCTGCTCGAGGAGGTCCTGAACGTCGACGCCGAGGTCGAGGATCTGATCCGCCGGGTCGACCGCAAGCCTCAGGATGAGGTGTCGCGCGCCGCCCTGGCGGAACTGCTCTCGCTCGCCGGGCGGCACGGGGCGGCCGAGGCGCAACTCGACACGCTGTTGCTGCTCCCCGCTGTCGAGCCGGAGGCACGGGTTGGGTATCAGCTTGACCGGTGCCTCGCGATCGCGCGCCAGGGGCGTCTGGATGAGGCCAGGGAGGCAATTGAGTCGTGGCTCGACACCGCGGAGGCCTCGCCGCGACGGCCGGAGGCGGAATTCTACCTCGCGCGGATGGAGGCCGGTGTCGGTCGGTCCAAGCAAGCGAAGAAGCTGTTCGAACGGATCACCAAGGTTCGACCCGGGACCTGGTTTGCGTTCGAGGCAAGCAGCTGGATCGCCGAGGCCTCGGGCAAACCGAAGAAGGGTCAAGAGGCCAAGAAGGGGTAAAAAGAAACCAGGCCCCAAGGGCCGTAGCCGGGGGCCTGGTCTGCCGGCGAACCGGCGAGCAAAGACCGGGAGTTCATCCGAGGCGCCGTGCTCAAGGTATCAAGACGGAACCCCTCAACCGTGTGCCCGCGAACCCTAAGACTGCTCACGAGCGCGCCAGAATCACTCCCGAACGCGAAGGCGGTTTCACTGACTTGAACCTTTTGCGGGAGGTCCAACCACCTTCGTAGAGGGAACTTGAAAGCGACATGCCGGGAACGCGGTTTCGCCCCGGCTTCTTCGCACGGCGGGCCGACCACCGTCGGAAGTGCAACTCCGACAGCGGATTGAACGAGGAAGAAAACGACCGACCGAGGGGGCGCGGGGGCTTCGAACCGCGCGCTCGAGAGCAGGGGAGGAGGCGGTGATGCAGGACGCAGTGAGGCGATCATCGGGCGGTTGCGATTCGCGATTCGGTCCGCAATCTGTTAGTTTACATAATGTATCTTATGCGTCATCAACTATGATCCTGCGCCGGGTTCCACGCGCCGTTTGCTGCCGTTTCCTCGGCTTTGCCCTGCTGGCCTCGTTCGCCTGGTCGACTCCCCCGGCCAGCGCGCAGTCGGCCTCGGGGTCGTCCACGCCGTCCGTCGCCGGCCCCGCACCTGCGGCGGCCTCGGCCGCACCGGTTCGCTGGGGCTACCTGGACAACGGCCTTGGCTACCTGGTGATCTCGAACCGCGCCGCGCCGCTCATCGGCTCGACCGCGATCGTGCACGCCGGTTCCGGCGTCGAGGACCCGAAGACCCAGGGTGCGAGCCACTTTCTCGAGCACCTGCTGTTCAATGGCACCGAAGGGATGACTCAGGAGCAGCTTTACGCGGCGTTCGACCGGATGGGCGTCTATCACAACGCCACGACCCGGCCGTCCCACATGGCTCATTTCATCCTGACCCCACGGGAGTCGTTCAGCCAGGCGCTCCGGCTGCAACAGTCGATGGTCTTCCACTCGGAACTTTCGGCCGAAAGGGTCGAGAAGGAGCGCGGGATCATCCTGGCCGAGCTGGCCAAGGACCAGGACTCCGGTGAACAGGATCTGGAGCGACGGCTACTCCTGGACCAGTTCGGCCCGGTCGGGTACGGCTTACCGACCCTGGGAACCGCCCAGTCGATCGCGGAACTGAGTCGGGCAGAGATTCAGGACTTCTATGTCCGTTATTACGCCCCGGGAAACGTGACCTGGGTGTTGATCGGAGACCTCGATCCGGACGCCGCGGTGGACAGCCTGCGGGCCACCGTGGGCCGAGAAACAGCTCGAACCGTCGTTGCCAATAGCTCGCCATCCATCGACTTCCGTGCTCCGACGCGTCGCGATCACTACGCCCCGGTCGAAGCGGTCACCCTGCAGTGGGTCTGGGACGGGCCCCCGCCCGCGCTCCCCGGGTTTCACCCGTTTCGCGCGCTACTGGAGGCACAGATCGCCGGGAGCACCTCCGCGCTGGGGACGGCGATTCAGGCCGCCCTGGGTGATTCTCTGGTCGGGTACATGGGAGAGCTGGCGGAGTATCCCGGGCGGAGCCTGGTGCGGATCCGGGTCGATCTCACGCCTGGAACCGACGTCGAGGCGAGCATCCGGCAGGTCGAGTCCCTGTACCGCACCGTGGCCCAGTCGCGACCAACCGAGGCCGAGCTCGGCGGCTGGCGCAACCGCCAGGAGGCGGATGAGGAATTCTTGCGGGAGAAGCCGCACTACTACGGAATCTTGCGCGGTGAGGCGCTCGCCGCCCGGGAGCTCCCGGCCATGGCCCACTGCCTGGAAGAGATGCGTCGGGTGACCGGGGCGGAGGTGAACGTGATGACCTCTCCCCTCTCCCTCCCAGCGCTACGCCTCTCGGTCGTACGGCCACTCCCCTCCCCCTCGCCTGTTTCCGATGCAGACCCCTCCCCCCGCACGGTCGAGCGTATGACCCTGCGGAGTGGAGTCGAGGTGATCGCGATCCAGAGCGCCGAGAGCGAGGTCTTTGCCGCGCACCTCTTCGTGCGCGATCGCAGCGCCCGCGAGCCGGAGGGAAAGGCCGGAATTGCCGAGCTGCTGCACCTCCTGCTCGAGGAAGGACCGGCCGACCAGTCTCTGGAGCAGTTCGGTCGCCGCCTCGACGCCCTGGGGGCGGAGTGGAAGAGTGCGGACGATCCGCGCATTCCTTACGACGACTTCTATACCGTGCCGGACTGGAGCTATCTCCGGTTCCAGACCCTGGACCGGAATGCCGAGGCCGGCCTGGCCCTGGTGGCGGCCACGCTCCGCCGACCCCGCCTGGAGGACGTCTCCTTCACTCGCGCCCGGCGCCAGATGGAAGAGCGCGCGCAGAAGGCCAGCGTCTCCAGCCGCGAGGCTGGCCGAAGACTAGCCGAGCGGGTGCTCTGGGGGCGGCAGTCCGGGGTGTTCGGTGATGCGGCGACCGTGGGTTCGATCACCCCTGCAGACGTTGCCGACTTCGCGCCCTCCTATCTCGACCCACGGGGCCTGATGGTCGTCGTGGCGAGCAGCCTCCCGATCGACCGCCTTCGATCGATCCTGGAGTCGACCCTCGGAGAGCTTCCGGCGCGCGGTTCGGCTCCGGGTCTCGCCCCGGCGAACGGAACCTTTGACGCGGCCCGCGCGGCCTTGCTGGCCCGTCTCGAGACGGTATCGAAGGACCCGGACGCCACCACCGCGCGGGGGCTCGACCAGAGGATTGCGCTTGCGGCTCCCGGGGCCGTGGTGGTGGTCGACTCGATCGGGGCGGCGCAGGCGAGTTTGCAATACGCTCTGCTCCCCGGGCCGGCGGCCGCCGCGAATCCCGCGGCCATGACCGTGGCCAATGCGATCCTCTCCGATCGCATCGCGTTTCAACTTCGGGAGCGCGAGGGGCTGGCCTACAGCATCGGGAGTTCCGTGGTACGCGGTCCGGGCGGCGCACCGCTCTGGGTGGCCAGCGCAGGTGCTGCGGCCTCGGCGATTCCGCGGCTGATTGAAGGATTCCGGGCGGAGATCGAACGGCTCGCTGCGGAGCCGCCCTCCCGGGACGAGACCGAACGAACGGTGGGAAAGCTGCGCGGATCGGCCCTCATGCGACGTTCGACCCGCCTGAATCTGGCCTACGCCACCGGCGCAGCCGCACTACGCGGGGAGGCCCCGGGAGAACTCGAGGCGCGCGAACTGGCCTGGCGTCAGGTGACCCCGGAGGAGATCCAAGGCGTCATCCGGGAATCGCTCCTCGGCCAGCCAGCGGTCGTCCTGGCCGTGCACTGATCGGCCGAGGCTACACATCCTGGTCGGTCGAAGCGCCCGGTCAGACACTGTGCCCGGTCAGACACTGTGCCCGGTCAGACACTGTGCCCGGTCAGATACTGTGCCCGGTCAGATACTGTGCCTGGTCAGACAGTTCAGGAGCCTGACTTGATCTCCTCGAGGCGAATGCGCGCCTCGACCGAGCGGGGATTCTCGGGGAAGCGGTTGATCGCCTCCTGGAAGGCCCGGCCCGCCTGGGCGCGATCTCCGGCCTCGGCGAAGGCCCGCCCGGCCGCGAGGTAGTCATCCAGCTGGAGCGGATTCCCTTCCCGCTCCGCCGCGGAGAGATACATCTTGGCTGCCTCGGCTGCCTTTCCCTGCGAGTGGAGCGACGAGGCGATGCCGCGCTCCGCCGCGGTGCGAAGCACCGGGTCGTTGCCCGCCTTGCCCAGCACCTTGCGGTAGGCGGCCTCGGCCTCCGCCGCCCGTCCCAGGCTCAACTGACAGTTCCCGAGGAAGAGATTCGCGTGACCGGCACTCGCGGTCGAGCCGTAGCGGCTGCTGATGGTCTGAAACTCGCTCAGCGCCTGCTCGAAGTTGCCGCTGAAGTACTGGCCCTGAGCCTGCATGAGGGCGGCGCCGGCCTTCGCCTCGGCCGACCGCTGGGTCTGGGTCCAGATCAGCCCACCGACCACTCCCAGGAGCACCACTCCGCCGATGACGGCGATGGTACGGACGTTCCGGCGAGCGGCGTCGCCCAACTCAGCGACCTTGAGCTCGATCTGTTCCTCCGGCGCGAGTGGAGTGCCGGTGTTCGCCTTCTCTGCCACGATTTCACCCTCGAGATTGCAGCGCTTCGACGGAGCACGCGGCTCCGATTGTCCAAAGAAGGGAATCTACGCTCCGCGCCCGCCGTGCGTCAACGTCCGGACCGCGGACTCCTGGCCCCCGCGCTCCCGGCAGCGGTCCGGGCCCTCGGGGCCTTGGCATTCGGGGTTTCGAGCGGCTTCCCGCCATCCGCTGCCGGCGCGGACTGAACCTGCGTCAGGAAGCACTGCTCGATCTCGTCGTAGTAGACCACCCCGTTGCCGGATCGTTTGCCCTTGGCCGGGGCGTAGCGGAGCCGAGGGCGTTGGGCCGCCCCGACCGCCGAGAGCCGGATGTCGAGTTCCGGCCGCCAGAACTGCTGCGCCTCCTCGATCCGTCGCTTCCAGTCGAGCTGGAGCAATCGGATCCGCTCCGTCCGCTCGTCGGTCGAGGAGTTCCAGCGCCGGCCGACATTGCGCGCCTCGTGGATCAGTTGCTCGTAGTACTGGCGGATGCTCTCGGTCTCACGCTCGAGGTGCCCTTCCGACACGCTGCGCACCGGGCGACACGGCGCCGGAGGCGTTTTCTCCAGGGTGCGGATGGCGGCATCGATCACCGGCTCAGGGATGGGAAAGGCCGGCTCGATCCGGCGTCCTTCCGCCGGCTCGGAAGCGAGCTCGTCCCAGAACTCGAGGAGGTCCGGGGTCTCCTTCCACGACTCGTGGGTGATCCCGTCGACCGGGATCGTCTCGAGCTCGTCCGGCACGTCCTCGAGCGAATACTCGATCTTCCAGAGGAAGAAGTAGATCGGAGTGTAGACCGCCTCGGGTGGGCCGAGCTTCTCCCCCGCCTCGCCGAGTGCCTTGGCCGGGTCGGGCGTCCCGCGTCGCTTCGGGGGGGAGGCAAAGAACCGTTGTCCCGACCGGCCGGTCTCGCGCGCCATGTCCAGGATCCGCTCGAAGACCGGATTGCCCACCGTGGCCAGTTCCGAGCGCGGGTTCTCGCGCAGGGCGTTGGGATGAAACGCGAGTACCAGCTCGCTCGGCCCGAGGCGTTGCGCGAGCTTGGGCGGGGCGGTCACCTCGAGGAGATGCGCACCGACCTCTCGCGTGGTGGCCCCGTGCGAGGTGAGCAGGTTGGAGACGAAGCCGCGGAGCTGGGCCGGTTTCATCCCTCACCCTCCTCGCCGGCCAGAGCGGGCGAGATCTCCAGCCGGGAAAAGATCGACTCGTCGAAGTCCTTGACCCGCTCGTGGCGTTGCCGCGCGAGGGCGAGCTGATCGCCGAACTCCTCGAAGGCGAGTCGACGTTCTTCCGGATTTCGCACCCGGGTCCAGATGCGGAAGACCTCGTTCTCGAAGCTCTCGCGGTCGCTCCAATGCCCCAGCACCATATCCATCTCGCCGATCACCAGCTCGAACATCTGGATCTTGCGGTGCAGGATCGAGAGCACATGATCCTCGACCGTGTCGCGGGTGCTGAAGTTCCAGATGCGGGTGTCGCGAGTCTGCCCCAGGCGATGGACGCGGCCGATCCGCTGCTCGATCCGCATCGGGTTCCAGGGCAGGTCGTAGTTGACCACGTTGCGACAGAACTGGAGATTTCGCCCCTCGCCTCCCGCCTCGGTCGAAAGCAGAACCGGGATTTTTCCCCGGAACGCTTCGATCGCCTGGTCCTTGCGCTTCGGATCGAGGCTTCCGTGGAAGAGTGCGGCGCGGATTCCCTCTTCGCTCAGGCGCTGCTCGAGAAACTCCAGGGTGCGGCGAAACTGGGTGAAGACGATCACCTTGTCGCCGTCCTGCTCCTTTATCAGCTCGACCAAGCCCTCGGCCTTCGACTGACGCTTCACTGCGCGTCCGATGTCGATCAACTTCCGTAAGGCCCGTGCCTGCTTCCCTCCCTCGAACATCGGACGGCAGCGCTCGAGGGTGCGGGTGGCGGCGACCGCCGACGATCCCATCTCCTTTTGCAGCACCATGAGGAGGAAGTTCCAGCGGGGGGCATCCTTCTCCGCGGCCAACTCGACCGCATCGCGCACGAACTCGGCCACGCCGTCATAGAGCGCGCGCTCCTCCTTCGTCATCTCGAAGGGGAGGATCTTCACCTCGCGGTTGGGGAACGGAAGCGCGGTGGACGAGCGGCTGGTGCGCACCATCACCCGCGAGAGCATGCGGGCCAGAGTGCGGGTGTTCTTGGGCAGCCGCTTGTCCCCACGCACCATGAACTCCTTGCGGAAGGCGCGATAGGTGCCGAGCGCCCCAGGCTTGAGCAGCGTGACCAGGTTGTAGAGCTCGCGCAGGTCATTCTGAACCGGAGTGGCGGTGAGGAGGAGCAGGTACTTCAGGCTGAGCGCATCGACGAATTTCCACCCCTGGGTCAGGTGATTCCGGACGCGGTGGGCCTCGTCGACGATCAAGAGGTCGAACTCGGCGGCGCCGATCTCCTCCCGGTGCCGTTCCGTTTTGGCCGTGTCGATCGAGGCGATCAGGAACGGGTGATCGGCCCAACGCTCGCCCCGGGTGCGAATCTCGAACGGCAGGTCGAACTTGTGGCGCAGCTCTTCCCGCCACTGCGACATGAGCGAGACCGGGGTGAGCACCAGGGCGCGTCGCACCAGTCCGCGGAGCACGTACTCTTTCAGGATCAGTCCCGCCTCGATCGTCTTTCCGAGCCCGACCTCGTCGGCGAGGATCGCGCGCCCACGCATCTGGCGCAGCACGCGGAGCACCGCGTTCACCTGAAAATCGTGGCGATCCATGTCACGCACCGCGGAAAGCGCGAGCAGATCCCGGAATCCGTGCGTGAGCGAGAGGCGCGCGGCCTGGACGTGGAAGAGGAAGCCCGCGCCTAGATCCCCCGTCGGGGTCGTCAGGCGAAGCAGTTCCTCGACCGAGCCCTGGTCGAGGCTGAGCGCTTCGGCGTCGGTGAAGGCGAAGCGCGGCGGGGTTTCCGCCGCCGGCTCGGACTCCGGGGCGAGCTCCTGGATGGCGTCCGCCGACTCGCTCTTCGCCGGTCCGTCGAGATCGGTGATCGCGACCTTGGCCTCGGTGGTGCCGTTGCGCTCGGCGCGGCGCGGACGCGGCACCGCAGTGGAGCCACGCTTGGGGCGGCTCGGTTTGGTCTCGGTGTGCGGGTTGGGGCGGGAGGGGGTCTCGGGCACGCGCGCCGGCACCTCTCCCACCTTGGGATGGTTGGAATTCAGACGGCGGACCCCGTCCTCGAACGCCACTTCCAGCACATCGAAGAACGGGCGTGGTCGCACTTCCACGACCATGCCGACTCCGTAGTCCTGGTGATAGATCCTCTCCCCCACTTCGAACTTGCGGTGGGAAACTGCCACGCTTTGCTCCTGTGGATCCCTGCTTTCGCGGTTCCTGCGGTTACCCCTGCTTCCATGCTCCCCGACCCGGGATGGGAGCGCCGACTCGGTACGAGGCCCGACATCCGTACGGGCCTCTGAACGGTGGTCAATTCAGCAGGTAGTAGTGTACTCCGAGCATGAGCTCGCCTGCGACCGCTGATCCGCCTTTCAGTCGCAAGTAGTAGCCGCGGACCGAGGCGTCGAGGGCGAACGGACGCCCAAGGAAGTACTCCATTCCGCCGCCAAAGTTCGCGGTCAAACCTTCTCCGGGCAGGATGTTCTCGTCGTCGGAGAAGCGGAAGGTAGGGCGGTGGAATCCTGCCCCGAGGACCACGTACCGGCTCAGCTTGTACCGCCGGTGGAAATAGACGTAGTAGTCGACCATGAAGTTGTTCAGCTGGTATTGCGACGGGAGCTCCCGATCCTCCCCGCTCTTGCGGTCGAAGCGAAGATCTTCGAACGAGACCCCCACGGCATGCGAGCGGTCGAGCCCGTAGCGGATCCGGATGCCCAGGCCTCCGGCAAAGTCGTACGAGTCGTACCCGATCTCGGTCGCGCCCCGGCTGAAGCTATCGCTACTCGAGAGAGCTCCCGCACCGCCCTGAACGCCCAGGCTCAAGGTGCCGCTCCGCTGTTCATAGGCCTGGGCCGGTCGCCCGAGGAGCAGCAGTCCGAGAAGGAGGGCTAGCCCCGCATGCGCGATGCCCCGCTGCCGGCCCCTAGGGCGGGCGGCGGTCGTCGTCTGGTTACCAGCTGCCACAGTTCGTGAAGTCACACTGCCTCCTTCAACCCCGAGGGTGAAACTCGCGATGGACCTGCCGCAGTCGCGCGCGGTCGACCGCGGTGTAGATTTCGGTCGTCTTGAGCTGCGCGTGTCCGAGCAACTCCTGGACGGTGCGGAGCGACGCCCCCCCTTCGAGCAGATGAGTGGCGAAGGTGTGGCGCAGGAGATGGGGGTGGATCTCCTCCGGGCGCACCCCCGAGGCCCGCGCCCGCTCCCGCAGGATCTTCCAGAATCCCATGCGGCTCAGTGGGCCGCCGCGCACGTTGAGGAAGAACAAACCGGGATCACGACGTCGCCCGAGCAGGCGGGGGCGCTCGGCGAGCCAGGACTGCAGCGCCGCGACCGCCGGCTTTCCCAGGGGGATGAGTCGCTCCTTGTCCCCCTTGCCCCGCACGCGCACCCATCGCTCCCGCAGGTCGACCGAGGCACTCTCCAGGGAGAGGAGCTCGGAGACCCGCAATCCTGCCCCGTAGGCGAGTTCGAACATTGCCCGATCGCGCAGGTCCAGCGGTCGCTCCCCCAGCGTAGCCTCGAGCAGGCGGAGGATTTCGTTCGAGGTCATGCTGCCCGGGATCGGGCGGCCGGCCCGAGGTCCCTCCAGTTCCTGCGTTGGGTCGAGCGGGATCCTGGCCTCCCGCCGGAGATACCGATAGAAGCCTCGAAGGGCGGAGCGCAGGCGGGTGCGCGAGCGCGCCGCACGTCCCAGGTCGTGCAGTGACGCCAGATCGTGGCGGAGCAGGTCGGTGTCGACCGCGGTCCAGTCGACGATGCCGCGCGCAGTGAGCCGCGCCAGATGCTGTTCGAGATCGGATCGGTACGCCGCGATGGTCCGCGGGGAGAGCTGCCGCTCGAACTGCAGATGAAACAGGTAGTCGTCAATCGCGGTTCGCATCGCCCTCCTCCCGGGCCGGTTCGGGCGTGCCGCCGGCCAGTGCAGCCAGGATTGCCCCGGCCAGCGTCGGGCCGATGCCGGGTAGACTTGCCAACTCCGACTGAGGGACGGTGCGAAGCCGTGCGATCGATCCGTAGCGGCGCAGCAACGCGCGGCGACGCGTCGGTCCGATCCCTCGGACCTGATCGAGTTCCGACACCTTCTGGGCCTTGGCCCGCAGGGTGCGATGATAGCTGACCGCGAAGCGATGGGCCTCGTCGCGGACCCGCTGGAGCAACTGAAGGGCAATCGAGCCGCGCGGCAGGCGCAGAGGCTGGCCTCCCTGGGGGAGCACGATCTCCTCCTCTCGCTTGGCCAACCCCGCCAACGCGAGATGGGATAGCCCCATCTCTTGCAAGACGTCAAAGGCTGCTCCGACCTGTCCCACGCCGCCGTCGACCAGGATGAGATCTGGTGCCACATCCCCGGGCGTCCCGAGCTTGACCAGTCGGCGCCGTACGACTTCGGCCATCATGGCAAAGTCGTCCGGTCCTTCGATGTGATTCATCCTAAGTCGACGATAGGCGGCCTTCAACGGCTTTCCGTCCTGGAACACCACGCGCGATGCCACCGGGTGCGATCCCTGGAAGTTGCTGATGTCGTACCCTTCGATCCGGTACGGCGGGCGCTCGAGTCTCATCGCCTCCTGTAGCGCAAAGACCGCCTGGGCCACCCGGTGGGTCTTGGCCGCGCTGATCAGCGCCTCCTCCTCGAGGAGCAGCCGGGCGTTTTGCTCCGCGGCTTCGAGGATTCCGCGGAGCTCGCCGCGCCGCGCGCTCCGAATGCGTACCGGGTGCCCCACCCGTGAGGCCAGCGCCTGCTCCACCGCGACCCGCTCCGCGGGCGGCACGGCGCAGGCGATCCGGGACGGCACGCGGGGCGAGGCGACGAACTCCACGAGCAGAAAGGCGCGCAGCAGTTCGTTCCCGCTGCGTCCTTCGGTCCCGGTCAGAAAGCGGTGGCTCTTCCCCACCACCTTCCCGGCGGAGACCTGGAGCAGGACCACGCAGGCCCTCCGCCCGGCTCCTGCCAGGCCGATCACCAGCACGTCGCTCTCGACCGGCGGGGTCATGCGCTGTTCCTGGACCAGCAACTCCAGCGTGGCGATTCCGTCTCGCAGGCGCGCGCTCTCCTCGAAGCGGAGATCTGCCGCCGCGAGGTGCATTCTCTGACGCATCATGGCGAACACCGCCTCGCTCCGCCCGGAGAGCAGAGCGATCAGTGGATCGACTTGCGCCCGGTACCCCTGCTCGTCGACCCGAGCGGTGCACGGTCCGGTGCAGGCTCCGATGAAGTACTGGAGGCACTCGCGTCCTCCCTGGCGCAACCGACGATCGCTGCAGTTGCGCAACTGGAAGACGGAGCGGAGGGTCTTCAGGCACCGCCTGAGGTCCTTAACCTGGGTGAACGGGCCGAAGTAGCGCGCGCCGTCCGCGATCACGTTGCGCGTGACCCACAGGGCGGGAAAGGCGTGTTCGGTCGAGATCTTCAGGTACGGGTACTTCTTGTCGTCCTTCAGCCGAACGTTGAACGGCGGCGAATACTGCTTGATGAGGTGGGTCTCGAGGATCAGCGCCTCGGACTCGGACCGGGTGACGACGTAGTCCAGGTTCCGGATCCGACGCCTGAGCCCGCCGAGGCGGGGATCGTCCGGCTCCGGTCCACGAAAGTAGCTGCGCACGCGGGAGGTGAGTCGTTTCGCCTTGCCCACGTAAAGGACCCGGCCCCGGGCGTCACGGAAGAGGTAGACACCGCTCTCGGCCGGCAGGAGGCGGAGGCGCTGTTCGATCAGCGCCCGCCAGTCCGGCGGGCCGGGGATGGCCGGCGTGTAGTCGGGAACCGGTTCGTGCACGAAGCCCGGGACCGCCGACTCCTCCTCGGGGCGTCGCTGCGGCGGCTTCGGGACTGCCGGCTCCTGTTTCTTCCGCGCCATCTCGCCCTTTACCCGCCTCGCAGCCAGCGCGGCAACTGTGCCCCCGGCGCGGCTCGAACGCGCGACCTGCGGTTTAGGAAACCGCCGCTCTATCCACCTGAGCTACGGGAGCAAACTTGGACCAAGAAGGTAGAGGCCGGAGGCCGGAGCGTCAACCGGCGCGACCAGATCGCGCCCACCGGCCCGGGAGATCCGGACTACTCGTAGCGTACGAGCGCGTGGACCCGGGCGTCCGGCGGGAGGCGGCGACGCCCCTCGAGGGCACACAGTTCGGCCAGGAAGCAGACCCCGGCCAGGCGTCCATTCCCCTGCGCGATCAGCCGGATCGCGGCGGCTGCGGTCCCCCCCGTGGCGAGCAGATCGTCGATCAAGAGAACCCGCGCGCCCGCCGGGAGCGCGTCCTGGTGCATCTCGAGCGAATCGCTTCCGTACTCCAACGCGTACGACTCGCGAAACGTCGCGGCGGGAAGCTTCCCCGGCTTGCGTAGGGGAACGAACGGCAGACGATGCAGCGCGGCGACGGTCGCACCGAGGATGAATCCCCTCGACTCGATCCCGGCGATCACGTCCACCCCCCCTTCGAACGGAGCCCAGAGGGCGTCGAACACCTCGGCCATCAGCCCCGGCTGGGCCAGCAGCGTGGTGATGTCGCGAAAGAGGATCCCGGGCTGGGGAAAGTCGGGGATGTCGCGGATGGCGGCTCGCGCCCGCAAAGCGAGTTCACACCCGGCCGGGTCATTCGCGACCTGCTCGTGTCCGTCCGGGTCGCGTCGGTCCTGCTCGTGTGCCAAGGTGGTCTGCCCTCTCATCCGGGGATCGTGGATGGACCGCCGGGGTACGAACCGGACGGCGGATGGGGAAATCGTGGCGGAAAACTCAAAAATGGTCGGGGCGAGAGGATTCGAACCTCCGACCCCCTAGTCCCGAACCAGGTGCGCTACCAGCTGCGCTACGCCCCGACCCAAGAGTTCTCGCGGGCGACGGTTGCCGTCGCCAGACCGGGAAACTAGACGATCCGGCTCGATAAAGACAAGCCCTCAAGCGAGCGATTCACACGCGGGTCGAACCTTCGGCATCGGGGGCGCTCCACCCCTCCCGTCCGATCAGCGGTACGAAGGTGCACGGTACCGTCGCCCGCTCGCGCATCGAGCCGTCGGTCCCGCGCTCCAGCACCAGCAGGCGCTGCTCCTCCCGCGGTCCGGCCGGGACGACGAGCCTTCCCCCCTCGCGAATCTGCTCGAACAGCGACGGCGGAGGATCGGGGGCTCCCGCGGTCACGATGATCGCATCGTAGGGGCAAACCTCCGCCAGCCGACCGTTCCGTCGCCGACGCGAAAGAGGACGTTTTCATAGCCCAGCTCGCGCAGCAGGCTCTGGGCGCGCTGGGCCAGCGGTTCGACCCGCTCCACGGTGAAGACCGCGTGCACCAGCCGCGAAAGGACGGCCGCCTGGTAGCCTGACCCGGTTCCGATCTCCAGCACGCGGCTCCTCGCGTTGACCTCGAGCAGTGAGGTCATCAGCCCCACCATGTAGGGCTGCGAGATGGTCTGTCCGAACCCGATCGGAAGCGCGGCGTCACCGTAGGCGGAGTGGGCCAGCGCCGGATCGACGAAGCGGTGGCGCGGCACGGCACGCATGATCCGGAGCACGTCGGGATGCTGGACCCCGCGGGCCTCGACCTGATCGCGCACCATTCGATCGCGAAGCGCCGCGTAATCCACGGTCAGCCTTCCTCGTTCCGATCGAGGCGCAGGGCGCGCATCGCCTCGAAGCCGGCATAGTCGGTGAGGTCAAGGTGGAGCGGGGTGAGCGCGACATGGCCACTCCGCACGGCGGCGTAGTCGGTGTCCGGATCCTCG
Organism: Candidatus Eiseniibacteriota bacterium; assembly: GCA_016712505.1. Lineage (GTDB taxonomy): Bacteria > Eisenbacteria > RBG-16-71-46 > CAIMUX01 > CAIMUX01 > JADJQY01. The sequence continues at coordinate 778,896 of JADJQY010000002.1, forward strand.
GACCAGACCGGGTCGGTGTCCCCGATCCAGTAGTACGGTCTGCCGTGCGGATCGAGCCGTTCGCGAATCTCCCCCGGGTAAACCCGCCTTCCGAGGCGCGCCACGCGGTAGCCGCGGATCGCAGCCGGATCGCAGTTCGGGATGTTGACGTTGAGCAGCAGACCGCGAAGTTGATCCGGCGCGGAGAGCAAGCGGCCCAGGACCGTTCGCGCCACGGAACGCGCGGTCTCCCAGTGTGGGTGGGACCCGGCCTGGAGCGAGAAGGCCACCGCGGGGATGCCGAACAGGCTCGCCTCCATCGCCGCCGCCACCGTACCCGAGTAGGTGACGTCGTCGCCGAGATTCGATCCGTGATTGATGCCGGAGAGAACCAGATCGGGCCGCTGCTCGAACGCGCCCTTCAACCCGCGGACCGCCAGAAGCACGCAATCGGTCGGGGTGCCGTCGACGGCAAAGCGACTCGGGTCGAGCCGACGGAGGCGAACCGGGCGGTTCATGGTGAGTGCATGGCTTGCGCCGCTCTGTTCGCGATCGGGGGCCACGATTTCGATCCGGCCGAACTCGCGGGCCACCAGGGCGAGGTTCTCCAGCCCCTCGGCGTGAACCCCGTCATCGTTGGTCAGAAGGATGCGCATCGGGCCGTCGGGCACAGAAACCTCATGTAGACCGGGGACCTCACGTAGTCCGGTGACTTCACGTAGTCCGGGGACCTCACGTCAACCGGTGAAGACGCTCGTTACCGCCCACCCTGTCCGGGTTGCGGGCAAAAAGAAGCGCCGCTCGATGCCGACCGAGGCCGGAACCCCGGACGGTCGACTCGAGCGGCGCGACGGAAGATATGGTCGGGGCGACTGGATTCGAACCAGCGACCCCTTGCACCCCATGCAAGTGCGCTACCGGACTGCGCCACGCCCCGACCGAAGCCCAAGCAGGGAGACTAGAGAGCGGGTGGGGATTCGGCAATCGGAAATTCCGCCGATGCCTCCGGGGTTGGGCTCGACGGCCCCGATTTGCGTTCCGCCGCCTGGAGCCAATTGCGCAGGGAGAGCACTTCTTCGCGCACGCCGCGTAGCACCTCCCGGTGCTTCGGGGCGAGAAACTCGATCTCGGGCTCGACCGCCTCGACGGGCTCCCCCTCCGGCGCCATCGCCTCCGGTAGCGGGTCGTTTGGCCGGGCCAAGCGCCGCTTGGCCCCGGCGATGGTGTACCGCCGGTCGTAGAGCAACTCCTTGATCGCGCGCAGGGTGTCGATGTCCTTGGGCCGGTACATGCGGTTGCCGGCGCGGTTCTTCTTCGGCCGAAGATTGGGAAACTGCGTCTCCCAGTAGCGCAGCACGTGCTGCTTCACGTCGAGCAGCTCGCTCACTTCGCTGATTGAATAGTACAGACGGGGTTTTTCGGAAGCTGTGTCTTCCATCGCCGTCCTCCTGTTCTTCCCCCCGCGGCGTTCACTCCTGCCGGAGCGGCCGCGTCATCAACTCGCGCAAGGCCACGCGTGCGTCGACCCCCTCGAACAGGATCCGCGCCACCTGCGTTGCGATTGGCATCTCCACCCCGACTCGAGCCGCCAGATCGAGCGCGGCCCGGGTGGTCCTGACCCCTTCGGCCACCATCACGCTTCGCGCGAGCGCCTGCTCCAGGGCCACTCCACGGCCCAGCAGCTCGCCCAGCGTGTGGTTGCGCGAGAGTGGGCTGGTGCAGGTGGTGACCAGATCCCCCATTCCCGAGAGGCCGAGAAAGGTCTCGGGCCGCGCCCCCAGTGCCTCCCCCAACCGCCGCATCTCCGCCAGCCCGCGCGTGAGCAGCGCCCCGCGCGCGTTCTGTCCCAGCTCCAGTCCGTCTGCGATTCCCGCGGCCAGAGCGATTACGTTCTTGAGCGCTCCGGCGATCTCGACCCCGATCACGTCGTCACTGGTGTAGACCCGAAACCGTTCGCTGGAGAGCAACTCCTGCGCGTCGCGCGCCGCATCCGGCTCACGCGAGGCGATCAAGACCGCCGCAGGTTTGCCTTCCGCCACCTCACGCGCGAGGCTCGGGCCGGTCAGAATCGCCAACGGACCGGCGTCCACGCCGCACTCCTGGGCGAAGACCTCCGACATCCGGAGACCGGTAGATTCCTCGATCCCCTTGCTGGCCAGGATCCACACCCGACTCCGCGCCCCCGGTAACTGCCGAAGTGTCCCGCGCACGCCGTGCGACGGTATGGCGAGAATCACCGGATCGCGCTCCGGATTCTCCGGCAGGGCTTGAGACGCGACGCGAAGCGAACCAGGAAATCGGTGTCCTGGCAAGTACTTCCTGTTCTCCCGGTCGGCTGCGATCCGTTTCCGCTGCTCTGGGTCGCGCCCCCAGAGCAAGACCGGCGACCCGGTCCGCGCCAGGTGGATGGCCAGGGTGGTGCCCCAACTCCCCATTCCCCAGACCTGAATTGCCCGCCCCACGCTACCGAGCCCCTTTCCCGGCCCCCGCGCGGCGCAGGGCGAGCGGCTTCTCCTCCCCCCGCGCCAGGCGCTGCAGGTTCGGGCGGTGCCTCAGCAGGATCAGCGCCCCGGTCACCACCCCGAACCAGACCAACGGGTCGGAGAGCGGCGACCGCCGCGTGAGGAGCAGGACGATCGGCAGGACCAGACCGGCGATGACCGAAGCGAGGGAGACGATCCGCGAAGCAACGAAGATCACGATCCACGCTCCGAGGGCCAGGCCGAGCGGGAGCGGGGCGAGTGCCCCCCAGGCGCCGGCTGCGGTCGCCACACCCTTTCCTCCGCGCCAACCGGCAAAGGGGGTGAACATGTGCCCGAGCAGGGCACCGAAGAGGCCGAGGATGGCGTGCCAGATCGGATCAGGGGCAGAACCGCCCAGGCTGCGCGCCACCAGCACGGCCGCGACCCCCTTCCCCGCGTCGGCCAGCAACGCGGTGATGCCCCAGCGCGGTCCGAGCACGCGATAGACGTTGGTCGCGCCGAGGTTCCCCGAACCATGCTGCCGGAGATCGATCCCGCGAAGTGCGCGACCCAGCCAGAGCGCGGTCGGGATCGATCCGAGGGCGAAAGCGGCGGCAAACGCGGCGAGCAAGCTCAACATGGTGCGTCTCCTCGCGCGCCGCTAGCTCTTCCGCAGGTGGAAGCGAATCGGCGACCCCTCGAAGCCGAGCGTCTCGCGGAACTTCCCTGCGAGGTAGCGCAGGTAGTCGGGTGCCATCCGCTTCGGTTCGCTGCAGAACAGGGCGACCGTGGGCGGGGCGTTCCGCACCTGGGTCACATAGTAGATCTTGACCGGCCGCTGGCCGCTTCCCCTTGAGCGCGGCGGGTTGTGCTCCACTGCCTTGTTGAGGATGTCGTTCCAGGTCGCGGTCGGGACCTCGCGGCGTGCGGCGTCGTACACCTGGACGATCGCCTCGGGCAGGCGATGGATCCGCTGCGTGGTCAGGGCCGAGATGAAGAGGATCGGAGCGTGGGAAAGGAAGGGAATCTCTTCCTCGATCTTCCGGATCCAGGCTCCGGTCGAGGTATCGTCCTTGTCGGGCAGATCCCACTTGTTGATCGCGATCACCGCGGCTGCTCCGGCCTGCTCGATCAGGCTCGCGATGCGAAGATCCTGACGACTCACTTCCTCGCTGGCGTCGAGCACCAGCACCGCGACGTCGGCCGAGTCGATCGAGCGGACAGCGCGGAGTGTGGCATAGAACTCGTACTTGGGCTGGCTGTCGAGACGACGCCGAATGCCCGCGGTATCCACCACGGTGATGGTGCGTCCGTGGAACTTGAACGGGGCATCGACCGCGTCGCGGGTGGTGCCGGGCTTGTTGTCGACGATCATCCGATCTTCGCCCAGCAGGCGATTGGTCAGGGACGATTTTCCCACGTTGGGGCGCCCGACGATCGCCACCCGGATGTCGGCCCGGTCCTCGACCTGGGCGTCGATCGCCGCATGGGGCGGAAGTTGAGCGACCAGCGCGTCGAGAAAGTCGGCCACGCCGCGCCCTTCGGCCGCGGCCACCGGGTAGATCGGCTCGATTCCGAGTTCGGCAAACTCCGTAACCTCGGCGTCGATCCGATCGTGATCGGCCTTGTTGGCCACCAGAAACGGCGTGATGCCGCGGCGGAACAGCTCGTGCGCAATCATCCGGTCGTGCGGATGCAGGCCGGCGCGCGCGTCGACGAGGAAGACGACGAAGTCGCACGCCTCGACCGCGAGAAGCACCTGGGTGAGGATCGCGTCATCCATCGCGTCGTCCGCGTCAGGCACCCAACCGCCGGTATCAAAAAGGCGGAAGCGGTAGCCATTCCACTCGGCCAGTGCGGCCAGGCGATCGCGGGTGATCCCGGGATGATCGTCGACCACGGCGATGCGTTGACCGACAACCCGGTTGAAAAAGGTCGACTTCCCCACATTGGGGCGACCGATGATGGCGACGACGGGGAGTGACACCGGTTTTAGAAGTACCTATCTCGGAACCCGGCCCGCACGGGGACTCCGAGTTCCTCTTCGAGGTGTTGGAATGTCACGTCGTCGAGGAACAGATTCTCCTCGTTCAGCGTGGCCGGGGGGAGAAAGACGGCGTCTCCGAGCGTGCGGCCGCGGAGAGCATTCAGGATGTCCCCCCCCACCAGCAGTCCGGCGACCGTCACCTTGCGTCCGAAGAAGTCGTTCGGCACGCCGATGATGTCGAGTTCGATCGGTTCGCCGGTGCGCGAGAGCTTCTCGGCCAGAATCCGCTCGAGGGTGGGACGGAAGAGCTCACCGGTCACCAGGGTGAGCCGGCGCCAGCCGCGCCGGTGCGCCTCGGGAAAGACCCGCTTCGCCCGGGCCAGCTTGTCCAGGAAATACCGGGTCATCCCGATCCCGTTCTCGATCTGAGGGAAGCCATCGTAGCGCGACGCCGGCGGCACGGGACGGTCGAGGAGCCGGTACCACTCATCCGCCGGATAGACAAAGCGGGTCCCCAGCCGCCGCTTGAACTCCGATCCGAAGGTATCCAGATCGGCGATCGTGCGCTCAGCGAGCTCCGGGGTGACCGGCGCCAGATCCGGGAGACCCTCGCGGTGCGCGGTCATGCCGAGCGGGACGACGGCGAGCGACTGCACCTGGGGGTGGAACCGCGTCAGGTCCCGGATGGTCTGTCGCAGGTCCTCGCCGTCGTTGAAGCCGGGACAGAGCACGACCTGGGTGTGCATCGTGATGTCGTTCGCCTTGAAGTACTCGAGGATCGGCAGGATATCCCGTTCCTTGCGGGCGCGAATCAGCCGCTGGCGCGTCACCGCATTGGTCGAGTGGACCGAGATGTAGATCGGCGAGAGGCGCTGTTCCACGATCCGCCGTATCTCCCAGTCCTTCATGTTGGAGAGGGTGACGAAGTTGCCGTGGAGGAACGAGAGCCGGTAGTCCTCGTCCTTCACGTAGAGGGTCTTCCGCATCCCCGCCGGGTTCTGGTCGATGAAGCAGAAGACGCACTCGTTGCCGCAGGTGCGGATCTTCATCTCCTCGAAGCGGAGTCCGAGGTCGCTCCGGCCGTCGGGATTGACCGTGATGGTGAGCCGTTCGGTGGCCCGCGCCACTTCCAGCGCCACCCGCTCGTCCGCCATCTTGAAATGGAAGTCGAGCAGATCGCGGACCGGCGCGCCGTTCACGAGCTCGATGCGGTCGCCGGGCATGAGCCCCGCGCGCTCGCCCAGCGAGCCGGATGACACCGACTGAATCACCATCGTTCTGCTCGTCCCCTCCACGCCCGATACGGCTGCGCGCCACCGCTCCAATTCCCAGATCAAACCTACCGCGCGCGGATCGAGTCGCCTGCCGGGTCGACCTTCGTGCCGGGTCGACCAGCCTGCGAATCGGGCCGAACCTCTTGATGCGTCGCGGGAAAAAATGGAGCGGGCAACGGGATTCGAACCCGCGACATTCAGCTTGGGAAGCTGACACTCTACCAACTGAGTTATGCCCGCTCGCTCTCGAATGAGTTGCTGGGTGGGACGTTATCCCGCCCCGCCCGGGGTGTCAAGCCTCACCCCGGGGAGGGTTTCGAGGTGGGCGATGACCTGCGCCATCGTCGCCTCGGGCGTGGTGTCGGGTGCGACCGGGATCTGGGTGGCGTCACCCAGGTGGTGCCGGATCCAGGTCTCCTGCCGCTTCGCGTAGCGCCGGCTGTTGCGGACGAACTGGTCCCGTGCAACCTGAAGAGGGACCTCCCCGCGAAGGAACGGGAGCAGCTCGCGAACTCCGACGGTTCGCAGGCCGGGCGCATCCTCCGGAAACCCCCGGGCCAGCGCCTGGCGCACCTCGTCGAGCAGGCCCAGGGCCAGCATCCGGTCGCAACGCTGCTCGATCCGGCGGTAGAGGTCTCCCCTGCCGCGGGAAAGAACCACGGCGGGGACGTCGTGGACCATCGGGGGGAGCAGCTCGCCACGCCAGTTTCCCTCCATCCCCCGGCCGGTCAGCTCGAGCACCTCCAGCGCGCGACTCAGCCGTTGGCGGTCCCGCCGGCCGATGCGTGCCGCGTCGGTCGGATCGAGCTCCTCCAGGCGCCGGCGCAACCCCTCGGTCCCTTCGGTGCGCAGAATCTCCTCGTGCCGGGCACGGATCTCGCGCGAGGCTGGCGGGAGCGGATGGAGCCCACGAGTGATCGCCTCCCAGTAGAGGCCGGTACCGCCCACGGCGAGCCCACGGGCTCCGCGCTGCTTCAGGTCGTCGAGCACCTCGCCAAAGCGGAGACGAAACGCGCCGGCCGAGCACGGCTCGATCGGGTCGAGCAGGTCGAGAAGATGGTGTCGCACCGCCGCGCGCTCGGCCGGGCTCGGCTGGGCGGTGCCGATCGGGAGGCCGCGGTAGATCTGGCGGCTGTCGATGGAGACGATCTCGAGCCCGAGCTTCGCCGCCAGGAGCAATGCCACGTCCGACTTCCCCACCGCCGTGGCCCCCGCGAGGTAGGCAACGATCGGTCCAGGCGCGTGGGCTGCGGCCGGCTGCGGGTTCAATGGCGGCCGAAGCGTCGATCGAGGTCGGAGAGCGGCACCTGGATCAACGCGGGGCGTCCGTGCGGATCGCCGTGCGGCACGTCGGTCGCGAAGAGCTGATCGATGAGGGCATTCATCTCCTCGAGTCCGAGCGCGGTGCCGCTCTTGATCGCACTCCGGCAGGCGTAGCTGGCGGCCAGCTGGCGCAGCCGTTCTTCGCCACTGCGGGCGGTCTTGTTCGCCACCTCGTGCAGGATCTCGCGGAAGAATCCCTCCGGATCGCGGTCCCACTGGCTCGGGACGCCGCGCAGGAGCACGGTCCGATGACCGAACTCCTCGGCGTCGACGCCGAGTCGCGCGAGGTCCTCGTGATACTCGCGGTACGCGTCCCAGTCCTCGCCCTCGAGTTGAACCACCACCGGGAAGAGCAGCTGCTGGGTCGGCGCGGGAGTCTCGGCGAGGTGCCGAAGCGCGCGCTCGTAGAGGACCCGCTCGTGCGCCGCGTGCTGATCGATGACCAGCAGTCCATGTTTCGTCTGCGCGAAGATGTAGCGATTGTGCAGCTGCCAGAGCGGTACCAGCTGGGTTGGAGGGAGCGTGGCCCCATCGGAGACCCGGCCTTCCGTCCCGAGAAGCGGTGCCTGGGATTCATCGGCGAAGGTGGGTCGCGAGGACTCTCCGCTCGCCATCCGCTCCTCCGCGCCCGAGGGATCGAGCCCGTGGAGCAGCGGCAGCAGCTCGCGCGGGTGCGCGATCGGCGCCGGCTCCCGGCTCCAGAACTCGGGCCGGCTCGGAACGGCGCCCCCGCGATCGGAGGCCTCGAGGCTCCAGGTCGGAACCAGATCGCTCAGCCGCGCCCGGACCGCGCGCACCAGATCTCCGAAGAGGGCCTGCTCATCGAGGAACCGCACCTCGCGTTTCGTCGGGTGCACGTTGACGTCCACCCGCGAGGGATCGAGGTCGAGGCGGACGACAGCGAAGGGGTTGCGCTGCGGCGGGATCAGATCGCCGAAGCCGTGGCGCAAGGCGAGGGCCAACCAGGGAGCGGTGACCCAACGGCCATTGACCAGCAGCGTCTGTTGCTGCGTGCCGGGGCGCGCGAGCTCGGGCACACCGACGACCCCGGAGACCCGACCGCCCCACGACTCTCCTTCGATGGCGACCAGCTTGCGCGAAAAGGTGGCGCCGTGGAGCTGGGCCAGCCGATTCTCCAGGCCATCCGCGGCGGGTAGTTCGAGGATCGGCTCGCCGCGATGCACCAGACGGAAGGCGATCTCGGGATAGGCCAGCGCGGTGGCGGCCAGGAGCCGCGTCACCAGGCGGACCTCGGACTGGGGCGCGCGCAGGAAGCGCTTCCGCACCGGGGAGTTCCAGAAGATGTCCTCGACCCGCACGGTGGTGCCGCGGGGCCGGCCGATCGGCTCCTCGAACAGGAGATGTCCCCCCTGCACCACGGCCTTGGTTCCGGCCCCGGAATCGTCGGCGGTCCGTACCTCCAGTCGGGAGACCCGGCCGATCGAGGGGAGCGCCTCGCCGCGGAAGCCGAGGGTGGAGATCGCGAGGAGATCTTCCTCGGTGCGCAGCTTGCTCGTGGCGTGAGGCTCGAGGGCGAGCAGCAACTCTTCCCGGCTCATGCCGCAGCCGTCGTCCGCCACCTCGAACCACTGATCGGTCGACTCGCCGACTCCGACCGAGATGGAGCGGGCGCCCGCGTCGATGGCGTTCTCGACCAGCTCCTTCACTGCCGCGGAGGGACGTTGGATCGTCTCCCCGGCCGCGATCTTCGACACCACCCGCGGATCGAGGCGCACGACCCGCGGTCGCGTGCCGATGGACGACTCACTCACCGGAACTCCCTTCTGGATGTGCGGCTGCTTCGGCCGCGTCGACCGGTGAGAGTAGCGGGTCGGCGGCGCCGAATGCACCCGGTCTTCGCGCCCCCGTGCTCGCCGCCATGAGCTCCAGGAGATTTCGCGCTACCGTCTCGGGGGTGATCTCGCGGAGACAGCGCCAGTGTCCCATCCAGCAGCCGTTCCGACCGTGCACCCCGCAGGGGCGGCAGGCCAGCCCCTCGGCCTCGACCACTCGGGTGTGGGGGTGCACCGGGGCGAAGCCGAATCGGCGCACCGTCGACCCGAAGAGGGTGAGCGTCGGAACGCCCAGCGCGGCCGCGAGGTGGCTCGGCCCGGAGTCGCTCCCGACTGCCGCGGCGCACTCCGCGATCATCGCCTTCAACCCGCCGAGGGGAAGCGTCCGGCGCTCCCAGGGGACCCCGATCGGGGCCGGGCGGCCGGGAGGGTCGATCCACAGCGGTTCGAGCCCCTGAGCGGCGAGCAGCTCCCCCACCCGCGCCAATGACCCGGGCGGATACTCCTTGCTGACGCGTGAGGCGCCGCAGAGGAGAGCGACGCGTGGCCTCCGCGCTCCTCCGGCCGCGGAGTTCGGAGGCACCTCCGCGCGATCCTCATCGGTTACCTCCAGGTGTGGAGCGCAGCGCTCCAGCAACCCGGCATCGGGCGGCAGACCGGCCGCCTCGGCATAGCGCTCGATCGCGTGCGGGACCGGGAGGCGCGGCCAGCGGTCGCCCCAGAAGACGATCCAACGTCGGGCCAGCGCGCGGGTCGCGAGGGCGCGCGTGGGACCAATTCTCGTCGCGAGTCCCCTTGAACCGGCGGTTCCTTGCAGATCGATCACCCGGGCGAAACGCCCCGCCCCGGAAACGGCCTCGCGGGTGAGCACGCGCTCGACGAACGATAGACCACGGAGCAGTGGCACGAACGGAGGATCGGTAGCGAAGACGACCGGGCCGCCACTCACCCGCGCCACTTCCCGGGCCACGCCGGTCGCCAGCACCACGTCGCCCAGCGCGTGGAAGCGAAGGAGCAGAATGGTGCTCATTCGCCCGGCCTCACCACGGGTAGTCGGAGACGAACGCCTGCTCGAAGTTGTAGGCGCCCCGGAAGTCCTCGATCGAATCGTCCTCGGTCTTGAGCAGCACGCCGCCCTCGACGAGGTCGAAGACCACGCGGCCCACATCCTCGCCGGCGAGAAGGCCCCAGTGCCGGAACACCTCGTAGGCCATCGGTCCGAATTGCTCATAGGCCAGCGTGCGGTGCGCCTCGAGCACCTGCGTACCGGAGAGGTGTCCTTCGATTCCCTGCCGCCGCCGCGCGAACTCCAGCAGGCTAAGCACCCAAAGGTACGCCGCCGCCGGATAGCGCCCCTGGGCGACGGCGATCTCCTCGATGCGCACCAACGGGTCGATCGCCATGATTAGCCCAGAGCGCCTGAGCCGGCGGGGGCAGGTTGCAGCACGGTGTCGGCGGCGAACGACCGGTCGTCGCGCGCCGCGTGGTCTTCGTTGTAGTGCAAGCCGCGCGACTCCAGGCGACGCCGGGCCGAAACCACGATCAGTTCCGCGACCAGGGCGAGGTTTCGCAGTTCGATGAGATTGCGATCGAGCACGAAGTCCCAGTAGTAGTTCTCGATGCTCTTGCGCAGGATCTCGATGTAACGCGCGGCCAGCTCGAGGCGGTGATCGTTGCGCACGATGCCGACGAAATCCCACATCACCTTCCGCACCATCTCCCAGTGCGCGTCGATCAGCACGCTCTCCCGGGGCAGGGTCGCCTTGCCTGCGTCCCAGTCCGGAATCTCGGGCACCGGAAGCGCGCGGAGCGGGTCGGCCAGGGCGCGGAGCGCAGCCCGCTCGCCCATCACCGCCGCTTCGAGCAGCGAGTTGGAGGCCAGCCGGTTTGCGCCGTGGAGCCCGGTGTGCGCCACCTCCCCCACGGCAAAGAGCCCGGGGAGATCGGTGCGGCCCTCGAGGTCGGTCATCACCCCGCCGCACTGATAGTGCGCGGCGGGCACGACCGGGATCGGCTGCCGCGTGATATCGATACCGTGCCGCAGGCAGGTTTCGTAGATGGTCGGGAAGCGCACGCGGACATGGGCCGGATCGAGGTGCTCGAGATGGATCAGTACGTGACGATCTCCGCGGCGCTTCATCTCGCGGTCGATCGCCCGGGCCACGATGTCGCGCGGGGCAAGGTCTCCGAGTGGATGATCGATGGCCAAGCGCTCGCCGGCCAGGTTGGTCAGGTAGGCCCCTTCCCCGCGCACCGCCTCGGTGATCAGGAAATCCTTGGCATCGGGATGATAGAGGCAGGTCGGGTGGAACTGGATGAACTCCAGGTTGGCCACTCGACACCCGGCGCGCCAGGCCATGGCGACCCCGTCGCCGGTGGCAACGTCCGGATTGGTGCTGTAGCGATAGACCTTTCCGCAACCACCGGTGGCGAGCACGGTGATCGGCGCTCCGAACGCTTCGATCCGCCGCGACTCGCTATCGAGCACGTAGGCGCCGAGGCATCGGAAGCCGTCGGCCCCCTTGCGCACCTTGCGCTCGAGCACCAGATCGACCGCGCAGTGGTTGGGTGAGATCTCGATCCGAGGATGGTCCTTGATCGCCTTGATCATGCCGAGCATGACGGCACGTCCGGTGGCGTCCGCCGCGTGAACGATCCTCCGCTCGGAGTGTCCTCCCTCGCGTCCGAGTTCGAGTTCGCCATCTTCGGAGCGAGCGAAGGGGACGCCGAGCGAAACCAGATGCTGGATCGCGTCGCGGGCGCTCTCCACGATCAACCGCACGGTGTCGGGGTGGCTGATCCCCCCGCCGCAGGCCAGGGTGTCGTCGATATGGCTCCCGGGGTCGTCCCCCGGGCCGAGCGCGGCGGCGATTCCCCCCTGGGCGTAGGCCGTGTTCGCCTCCAGCAGGTCACGTTTGGCCAGGACGCGAACCGTCCCGACCTCCGCCGCCTTGAGGGCAAACTTGAGGCCCGCCAGCCCGGATCCGATAACCAGGAAGTCCGATGTTTTCATGGGTTTCCGAGGGTCTCCCAGGGCCATCCGGCGAGGTCGCTTTGAAGTTCAGCGCAGTATAGGACCGGCCGATAAAGGGAACAACGAGATTGGCCCCAGGCTCCGGCAGGAGCGCCTGGTCCGGCCGGTCCGGCCCCGGTGCGAGGACCCGTTCCTCCCCGGGGCGACTTAGGTCTTTCCCACGAATGAGGAGTCCGTCCGATGCAGAGCCGACTTCAGTTGCCCACCTTCCGACGCTTCGGCATGGCGGCCGGCGTCGCTGCGATCCTGCTCCTGGCGGGGTGCAGCGACAGTTCCGCCCCCCGTTCGGTGCTCACCGTGACGGAGATCAACAACAACGCGCCGCTCTCGAGCGACGTGCGGAACTTCGGCACCGACCGGACCCCGAACACCACCGATGACTTCGTGGTGGAAGATCAGGTCGCGGTCGAGATCCTGAGCGAGGTGCATGACCCCGCGCTCGACGTGTTCCAGAGCGGACCGTTCGGACACATCTTCATCACCAACTACGAGATCCGCTACGAAAGCGAAGAAGAGATCGAGCCGGTGAGCGGCAGCCTGGCCTGGACCATCCCGGTCAATACCACCTTCGTGGGGAGTCTGGCGGTCGTACCGGTGGCGCGGAAGGCGGCGCCGCCGCTCAGCGTGCTGGTCAGCGGCGGCGAGATCATCGCCACTGCCCACATCACCCTCCGCGGCAAGGAGAAGGACTCCAACGCGCCGGTCAAGATCGAGACGCAGCTACCGGTCCACTTCGCCAACTGGGTCGACGGCAACTAGGAGTTCGCGACAGCAGTGCGCCAGGCGCCCCCTGAGGAATCAGCGGGGCGCCTTTTCGTTGGCGTAGCGGAGCAGCCAGTCGGCCCACGCGGGTTCCTCCCCCTCCCAGACGAGCGAGCGTTCGAGCAACGTCAGGCGTTCCGGGAGCACCGGGAGTTCGCGCAGCTTCACCCAGTCCTTGCGCGTCACCACGACCGGCAGACCAGCGGCCTGGGCCGGAAGCCGGGACAGATCGTCCCCCGCCCAGCGGTGATGATCGGGCCGGAACAACGCCACCGCGACCGGATGCCCGAGTGCCAGCAAGGCAGCCTCGAGCCGCTCCGGGTGGGCGATCCCGGCGGCGAGCACGACCGACTCGCCCCGGTCCGCCGGCCTTCCGCGCAGCGTGGTGAGCGCCGGAACGCCGCGACAGATCGAGACCGGGGCGTCGGTCAGGACGTGGAGCGCAGCGAGGTCGGAACCGGGCGGCGGATCGACCAGGACCACGCGGGTCGCCCGGCGGAGAGCGGAGGGAGGTTCGCGCAGCGGTCCACGGGGCAGGAGCCTCTGGTTCGCCAGCGGCGCGGCACCATTCAGGCAGACCACGGAGGCGTCGAGGGCAAGGGCCCGCTGCTGGAACCCATCGTCGAGCAGGAGCAGTCGCGCGCCCTCAGCGGTGGCGGCGCGGGCGGTGCGATGGCGATCGGAACCGACCCAGATCGCCACCCCGTGCGGGCCGAGCAACTCGGCCAGGAGGACCGGTTCGTCGCCGTAGCGCTGCGTCGCGTCACGCGGCGCTGGGTGCGGAACGCGCTCCGCTCCGCGACCAACCGTTCCTCCATACCCACGGGAGAGCACTGCGGTGGGCAGGCCGACACCGCGCGCCAAGGTGGCCAACGTGGCCACGAGTGGAGTCTTCCCCACCCCCCCGGCCTCGATCCCGCCCACGGCGATCACCGCCGTGGAGACCCTCGCCGGTCGCCACGGCCCAAGGCCGCGCGCCCCGTTCCGGGCGGCGACCAGGCCGCGGTAGGCCCATTCCGCCGGAGCGAGCACGACAGAGAGTACCCGCGCGTCGACCCCGTCCGGACCGCGCGGGGACCAGAGCCGCTCCAGGAGCGAGGGGCCGCGATTCATTCTGCTCTTCCTTTTGGCCCTAGCGCCCAGCCCGATTCCGCGAGTCTCCGCCAGGCGCGCTCGGCGGCGCCGCCCAGATCGTCTGCCGCCGCGCGCGCCGCCGCGCCGGCCGTCTCGCGCGCCAGCGGATCGGAAAGCCAGGGAGTGATCGCCTCGGGGATCGCCTCCGCGGAGGCCAAGCGCACCCCCCCACCGCGCGCCAGCAGGCAGTCGGCGACGTCGCGCACGTTGCCTTCGTATGGACCGAAGAGCACCGGTACGCCCAGGGCCGCCGGTTCGAAGAGGCTGTGGCCGCCGATCGGCACGAATGTCCCTCCGACGATCGCGATGTCCGCCCTGGAGTACCAGGCACGAAGCTCGCCGTGGAGATCGAGGACGAGGAGATCCGGGGCGCTAACCTGGGATTCTGGCTCGAACTCGGACCGGGTCTCCCAGCCGGCGTAGGCGGCGGCATCGGACCGGCGTTCGGGACGGAATCCGGCCGCCGTGGCGCGCGCGACCCAGAGATCGCCCTCGTGCAGGTGTCGCGGCGCCAGCACCACGCGCGGAAATGGCGGCCGCCCCGCAATGCCGGCAAGCGCCGACAGGACCGCCTCCTCGCCGCGGCGAAGACTCCCGACCACGATCAGCGGGCGCCCACCACGGGCGCCCCTGAGCTCCGAGGATGTCTCGGGATCGAGGCGATACTTCACATTTCCGTCCATCACCACGGTGTGGAATCCGAGCGCACGGAAGCGTGCCGCGTCGCGCGGGCTCTGGGCGCTCACCGGCAGGGCGGGGTCGAGGCAGGCACGGAGGGCGGAGCGCCAGAGTCCGAGCCGACGCCAGTTGCGATCGGAGAGACGGCCGCTCACCAGCGTGCGCGGCAGGCCGGCCCGGCGGCAGAGGTCGAGAGTGACCGGCCAGAGCTCGGTCTCGAGGATCACCAGGGCGCGCGGCTGCGCGCGGCGTAGAAACGTCCGAACGCAGAGGTCGAGATCGAGTGGGGCGAAACGGACCTCGATCGCGGGCCCTAGCCGCTCGGCGGCCCGACGTCGCGCGGACGTCGACGTGACAGTGACCAGCACCGGGGTGGGACGCGCGGCACCGGCGGCCGCGAGGAGGGAGCGAAGCGCCTCGACCTCGCCAAGCGAGGCGGCGTGGAACCAGACCCCACCGGCCGGCGGTGGGGCGATCCGCCCGAACCGCTCGGCCATCTCCGCCGGGTGTTTCCAACCTCTCCAGATCAGGAGCGGCGCACCGATCACCGCCAGTAGCCCCGTGAGCAGGCGGTACAGGAGGAGGATCATGGTTCGCCCGCCTCTTCGGCCCAGAGATCTGCCGCCTGTTGCAGACTGAGCATCGCCTCTTGCACCGTGGCGGTCCAGCCGGCGATCAGGGCGTTCGGCTCGATCGCATCGGGCAGGGAGATCGGCGCTCCGACGAAAATGCGCACCCGGGCGAAGGGCAGCGGCACGAGGAAGCGATCCCAGCTCCTCAGTCGCTTCCGCGCTCGCGCTCCGCTCGCCAGGGGCACGATCGGCACCCCGGCGCGTTGGGCGACGAGCAGCACGCCGGGTTGGAGCTGGTGACGGGGGCCACGCGGACCGTCCGGTGTGATGGCCACCGGCGCCGTCTCGGCCACTCGAGTCAAGGCGAGTAACGCCCGCAGTCCGCCCCGACTCGAGCTGCCCCGAGCCGTTCCGATGCCGAGGCGATGGATGATCTGCGAGATGATCTCCCCGTCGGCGCTCTCGCTGACCAGCACGGTGATCTCCCGGCCCCGAAAGCCCCAGCAGAGCGGCAGGATGTTGTGGTGCCAGAAGGCGAGGGCGACGCGCGCGCGTCGCTCGAGGAGCGGCGCGGCGGCGGGATCGATCTCCCAGTCAATCCGCCAGGTGGAGGCAAGCAACCGGACCAGCAGGCTGCCGAGTCGTCCGTACCAGACATACCGCGCCTGCCGGGAGCGCGCCGTCACCGGGCGAGGCGCGATCACGCCGGCCCCAGCGCCTCATCGAGAATCGCGGCTGCGCGTTCCGCCGCGCCGGGCGGCCCCAGGCGTCGTCGAACCTCTTCGAGGCCGCTGAGCAGCGCGGCACGTTCCGGTCCCGGTTCGAGCAGCGGCGCCAATACATCGGCCACCGCGCCCGGGGTTGCGTCATCCTGGATCAATTCGGGATAGAGGCGTCGCTCGGCCACCAGGTTGGCCATTGCGATGTGGGGCACGCGGACCAATCGACGCGCGATCGCATAGGTCAGGGGGTGGGTGCGGTAGACCACCACGGTCGGAATGCCGAGCAGTGCCGCCTCGACGGTCACGGTGCCGGAAGCGACCAGAGCCGCATCGGCCGCGCGCAGGGCATCCTGACCGCTGAGGGTCGGGGTTGGCCCCTCGAGGTCCAGACCGGCCAGCTCGCGCGGGCCGATATGATTCGCGCGCCCAACGACCCACTGCACCGGTGGGAGCCCGGAGGCACGCCGCCGCCGATCGATCTCGGCCCGCGTCGACCCGAGCAGCGGGGCGATGCGGGTGACCTCGGACCTCCGGCTGCCGGGCAACAGCGCCACCACCGGCCCGGCGGCGTCGAGTCCCGCTTCGTGCCGCAATTGCGCGCGGTGACCCGCGGCGGGCGGCGCGAGTTCGTCGACCAGCGGATGCCCCACCCAGGTCGCGGGCACCCCGCGGTCGCGAAAGAACCGCTCCTCGAAGGGAAAGATCACCAGCACCCGTTCGGTCAGCCGCCGCAGCACTTCGACCCGCTCCTCGCGCCAGGCCCAGACCTGGGGGCTGATGTACCAGATCGTGCGCACCCCCGCCCGGCGCGCAGTCGGAAGCACCCGAAAGTTGAAATCCGGAAAGTCGATCGGCACGAACAGGTCGGGCTTCGTGGTGGAGATCTCCCGCTTCACCTCTGCGATGGCCCGGAGCAGGACGGGCAGACGCGACAGCACCTCGAAGAGCCCGACCACCGCGAGCTTCTGGCTGTGCAGGATCAGCCGGACGCCGGCGGCCTGCATGGCATCGCCGCCGACCCCGATCAACTCGAGGTCGCTCCGCCGGGCCTGAAGCGCCTGAGCGAGCAACGCCCCGTGCAAGTCGCCGGACGCCTCCCCCGCGAGGAGAAAGACGCGCTTCACGCTCCCTCTCGGGATCGGGCCGCGAGCGCCGCGAGCGAGTCCCGCACACAGCGACGCACCTCGAGCGCCACCTCGAGATTGCGCAGTCCGTCCGCACCGCTCGCCCCCTCGAGCGGCGCCCCGCGAACCGCGCGGACGAAGTCGCGGAGTTCCTCCAGCAAGGCATTCCCGGTGGCCACGGGGACACTTCCATGCCGCAGCCTGAGGCCGCGGGAGCGGAGTTCGGCCATGAGCATCTCTTCCGCGCTGACCGGAGCGCCCCCCGGATCGAGCGGCGCGTCGATCCCGATCGACTCGAGGATCACCTCCTCGACCTTGGCCTCGAGCAGGTCGACCGACACGTACCGCTGGGCCCCGAAGAATCGGATCTTGCGCGTCCGCTCGCGCGAGACTCGGCTGGCGGTGAGATTGGCCACCGCCCCGCTTTCGAAGCGAATCCGGGCGTTCGCGATGTCCTCCCCCGCGGTGAGGACCGGCACCCCGACGGCGTCGATGGAGCGGATCGGATCGCGCAGCAGGGAGAGAGTGATGTCGAGATCGTGGATCATGAGATCGAGGACCACGTCGACATCGAGGCCGCGCTCCACGAAAGGGGCGAGTCGATGCGACTCGATGAAGTGCGGCGCACGGAGCGAAGGGAGAGCGGCACGGAAAGCCGGGTTCCACCGTTCGGTCTGCCCGACGGCCAACACCCGCTGCCGGCGCTGGGCCAGCGCGACCAGCGCCCGTCCCTCCTCCGCCGTGGTGGTGATCGGCTTCTCGATCAGCACATGCTTGCCGGCGTCGAGTCCGGCGGTCGCCACGTCGGCGTGCGAGCTGGTCGGGGTGGCGATCGACCAGGCCTCCGCTTCGGCCAGCGCCTGCGCCAGATCGGTGCGGCCGGGCACGTCGAACTCCGTCCCCACCGCGGCGGCACGTTCCTCGTTCAGATCGACGACACAGATGAGCTGGGCCTCGGGCATCTCCCGGTACAGCTTCGCGTGGAAGCGACCGAGATGACCACACCCGATGACCGCGATCGATACCGGCGCGGACATCCGAACCTCCTGCGCGGCCCGTGCGGGTCGCGGCTTGCGCTTGAATCCATGGACCGCCGCCCCTAAGCGGGGCGCGATCGTGCCCCGAACCCGCTCTAGGCCGCGCCGTGGCGGGATGGGCGGTGCAGGCCGCGCTCGGAGCGTTCGACGAAACTCAGGAAGAGCTCCACTTCCGGACTGCCGGGGAACTCCTCGCGGATCTTCGCGACCGCATCCTTGAGGAGAAGACTCGAGCGGAAGAAGAGCCGGTAGAGCCGCTTCAGATTCGAGATCGCCTCCGGGGAGAACCCGCGCCGCTCCAGACCGATGCTGTTGATGCCGGTCACGCGCAGCGGGCTTCCCGCCGCCTTGAGGTACGGCGCCAGATCCATCGGAACGCGGGACCCTCCGCCGATCATGACATGCTCGCCGATCTTGGCGAACTGATGCACCACGGTCACGCCACCGATGATCGCCCAGTCTCCGACCTCGATGTGGCCGGCGAGGTTCACGGAGTTGGCCAGGATCACCTGGTCCCCGAGCCGGCAGTTATGCGCCACGTGGGCGTACGCCATGATGAGGTTGTTCTTCCCCACCACGGTGCTCTCGTGCTCGTCGGTCGCCCGGTTCACGGTGGCGTACTCCCGGATCACGGTGCCGGCGCCGATCGAAACCCGGGCTTCTCCGCCCCGGTACTTCAGATCCTGGGGGGCAGTGCCGACCACCGCGCCGTGGTGCAACCGGCAGCCGGGGCCGATCTCGGTCCGCCCCTCGACCAACACCATCGAGTCCAACACCGCGCCCGCACCGATCCGAACGTTCGGGCCGACCTGGCACCAGGGGCCTACAACCGCGTCCTCGGCGATCTCGGCGCCGGACGCGATCCTCGCGGAGGGGTCGATCTTCGCCATCTGCTCTCCTTCCCTAGCGGTCCACGATGGTGGACATGAACTCCGCTTCCGCCACCAGCGCCCCCCGGACGTACGCCTTGCCGTCCATGCGACAGATCCGCCCCTTGAGTTTCCCCATGGTCAGATCGAACACCAGTTGGTCGCCAGGCAAGACCGGGCGTCGGAAGCGCGCGTTGTCGATGCCGAGGAAATACATCAGCTTGGAACTGGGGTCGTCGACCGTGTGCAGGAGGAGCACGCCTCCCGCCTGGGCCATCGCCTCCAGGATGAGCACGCCGGGCATGATCGGGTGGCCCGGGAAATGCCCCTGAAAGAACGGTTCGTTGATCGTGACGCACTTCTGGCCGATCACCCGGCGTCCGGGTTGAAGCAGCAGAATGCGGTCCACCAGGAGCAGCGGATAGCGATGGGGCATGATCTCCAGGACCTTCGAGATATCGAAGTAGGTCTCCCCCATCAGCCGTTCGTAAAGCGCGGGACCCTCGAGTGTCGCGGCCATCTGCTGGACGAACCGGACGTTGGTTCCGTGTCCGGAGCGGATCGCGTGGATGTGCCCCCGGATCGGTCGCCCGAGCAGGGAAAGATCGCCGAGCAGGTCGAGCAGCTTGTGGCGCACGAACTCGTCCGGGAAGCGGAGCCCTCCCTCGGTCAGCACCTCATCGCCCCGGACGACCACGGCATTCTGCAGGGTCCCACCGCGGATCAGGCCGGCCCGCCGCAGGTTTTCCACATACTCCCAGAGGGCAAAGGTTCGGGCGGGCGCAATCTCGCGGCAGTAGGACTCGGGCGTGATCTCGACACTGAGATGCTGCGCGCCGATGAGCGGATTGTCGTACTTGATGGTGCAGGAGAGGCGGAAACCGTCGTGTGGGGTGGCGATGATCTGGGTATCGCCGCTGGTGAGCACGATCGGATCGGTGACCACGAACGGATCGCGGGCCGCGGGCTGCTCCTCGATCCCCGCCTCCTGCAGAGCGAACGCCACCGCGCGGGCGCTGCCGTCACTCGGCTCGGGCGCTTCCATGCCGTCCGACTCGATCCGCAGGTTGTCGATCCCGAGCCCGTGGAGGGCGGAGAGAACATGTTCGATCGTATGGATCTCCGCCTCACCTTGCCGGATCACCGTACGCCGCAGTGCGCCGGTGTCGAGCCGGGCGTTCTCCGGCCGGACGGCGATCTCCGGGTGCCCTGGCAGGTCGGTTCGCACGATGACGATTCCGCTGTTCGGTGGCGCGGGGAGAAACCGGAACGAACACTCGACCCCGGTGTGAATCCCGACTCCCTTGAATGTCGCTTCGCGGCGCAGGGTGCGCTGACTCGCCGCCGCGGGTGTCCCTGCGCTCTGCTCAGTGGCACGCGCGGGTCGCTCTTCCTTCACCGCTCCTCCTCTTCCTGCTGCTCGTTCTGCTGCCGGTGCGAACCCTGCTTCCCGAGCAAACCTTGCTTCTCGAGCAAACCCTGCTTCTCGAGCAAACCCTGCTTCCCGAGCGAACCCTGCTTCTCGAGCGAACCAGACTCTGGGCGCTGGCCATCGAGTGCCGCGACCCGCCGCTCGAGCCCGCGAAGGGCGCGCAGCGCCTCCGGGAGCTGCCGCAGTGCCGCGTAGACCCGGGAGGCGCGAGTGTGATTCTGGGCCGGATACCCGGAAACGGTCTCCCCCGGGGGAAGCGATTTGGTCACGCCGCTCTGCGCCCCCACGCGGGAGCCGTCACCGACCTCGATGTGTCCCACCAGGCCGGCCTGTCCCCCCAGGACCACGAACCGTCCGAGGCGTGCGCTGCCCGAGATTCCCACCTGTGCGCAGAGGATCGAGTGTTCACCGATTTCGACGTTGTGTCCGACATGGACCAGGTTGTCGAGCTTCGAGCCGCGACCGATCCGGGTCACGCCGAAGGTGGCCCGATCGATGGTGGTGTTGGCCCCGATCTCGACGTCGTCCTCGACCACGACCTTTCCGACCTGAGGGACCTTCCGGTGACTGCCCTGCTGAAACACGTAGCCGAAACCGTCCGCGCCGATGACCGCCCCGGCATGAACGATGACGCGCGCACCGATCTCGCAGTGGTGCCGCAGCACCGCCCCGGGGTGGAGTACCGCCTCCGCGCCGACTGAGGCGTTGCGGCCGACGTAGGCCCCGGCGAGCAGCACGGCGGCGGGGCCGATGGTTGCACCGGATTCCACCACCACGTGGGGGCCGATCGACGCCGATTCCCCGATCCGCGCATCGGCGGCGATTACCGCGCTGGGATGGACACCGGGCACCCCTTCCGGAAGTGCCGGGTGGAAGAGCGCCACGATCTGGAGAAAGGCGGCCAGGGGATCGTCCACGACCACATGAGGGAGCGAGGGAGCAGGAAGCTTGCTCGGCACCAGGACCGCGGCGGCGCGGGTCTCCCGCAACGCATCCTGGTAGCGGGGATCGGCCAGAAACGAAAGGTCTCCCGCCCCGGCCTCACGCAGGCCGGCCACGCCGCGGATCCGCACCGCGCCGTCGCCGCGCGGTTCCGCGCCGAGGCGACGGGCGATCTCCTCGAGCCGAAACTCCAGTCCGGCCGAAGCTGAGGTCGACTCCGACACGTTCACGGGCCCTGTTTGGTCTCGGTCGAGTATTCCGCGTTGAGCGTGGCCAGTACTCGCTCCGTCAGGTCGAGCGTGCTGTTGCCGTAAACGATGTTGCCGTCGGCGGCGTCGAACACCAGGTCGTAGTCCTCCGCCTCGGCCAGGTCGGCCACGATCTGCTGGATCTTCTGCACCAGCGGGCGAAGCACCTCCTCGTTACGCTGGGTGACCAGTCCGTCCGCTCCCCAGATCTTCTGTACGAAGGCGTCGTAGTCGGCCAGCTTGCGCTGGTAGTCCTGCTCCAGCTCGCGGCGCTTCTCGTCCGAGAGCATCGGGGATTGCTGCGCGAGGTCACGACCGACGCCGTCGAGTTCCGTCTTCCGCTGCACCGCTTCCTGGTTCCACCCTTCGACGTCGCGGCGGAACCCGTCGAGCAGCGCCTGACGACCGGTGTACCCCTCGAGGATCCGCTCCGAGTTGATGTAGGCCAGGCGGAGGTTCGACTGAGCCTCCGCCGGGGCCGATCGCAGCGCCAGCGCGACGAGCAACAGGCCACCGAGGACCAGCCGGAGCCAGATGGCGCTCACCGCCCCCCGGAGCTTGGGGGCGCGGGCGAGCGTGAGCGATTGGCGTTCTGACCGACGCATGGGATGCCTCCTGAACTCCCAGCCCGCGCGCCAGTTGCGGCGGCGGGCCGATGGATAGTAGTCAAGCCGCGCAGAGCTTTGGAAGAACAAACCGGCAGTCGGCCGCCGCGGGCGCATCGTGGCGCTCCCGCCGACCGTCGGGAGTTGGATCAGAAGGCGGGACCGATGATCAGGTGCGGCTCCCACTTCCGGCGGTCGATCCCGTACGCGTAGTCGAATCCGACCGGCCCGAGGAGCGGGATCTCGAGCCGCACCCCGACCCCGACGCCCTTCTTCAGGTCTGAAAGGCTCAGATCACGGGCGGAGTTCCAGGTGTTTCCCGCGTCGAAGAAGAAGACGCCGTGCACCGGATTGACCGCGAGGAACTGGTATTCCGCGGTGAAGGTGTAGGCCACTTTCCCCCCGGGGAACCGAACTTCCGAGCCATCGGATCCGAGGTGGATGTTCTCCTCCGGGACGACGTCGTAGTCGGGATAGCCGCGGAGGTAGTCGGTCCGGGTACCGCCGAGGCGGAAGGTCTCGTTGCCGGGCACCCGCTTTCCTCGATCATAGGATGCGAGATAGCCCAGGCGGTGCCGGAACATCAGGGCCGGCTTCCAGAACGGCACGAAGTAGTTCCGATGGTCGAGCACCGGCTTGTAGAAATCGGTCTCCCCTCCGAGCGCGCCGCCGGCCCACTCGGTGCGCAGGAGGGTCCGGCTCCCGGCGGTGGGATAGAACGGGTTGTTCGTACTGTTGCGCGAGAGTGAGGCGGTGAGGCTGGAGACGGTCCCGTTCGAGGAGCGGAGGAATTCCTCGGTCTCGGAATCGAGATCGATGAAGTCGGTGAACTGCAGATCCTCGAGCGCATAGGAGGCCGACACCCGGGTGAAATCGGGCACCTTGAAGAACCAGGGGCGCCCCACGTTGATCCCGAAGCCCCGGCGTCGCTCGGTGTAGAGATCGAGGTCACGCTGGGTGTCGTAGAGCTGGAAGCCGAGGGACGTGGGGGTGTTCATGAACCACGGCTCGGTAAAGGAGAGATCGTAGGTGCGCCGCCGTCCCCCTCGCTCGAGGTGGACCTGCACCGACTGCCCATTGCCGAACAGGTTGTTGTGCCCGAACTCGAGAAACCCGGTCAGGCCGGTGTCGCTCGAGTAGCCGGCCCCCGCGGTCGCGGTGCCGGAGCTCTTCTCCTTCACCCGGAACTCGACATCGATGTCCGAACCTTGTCCGGTCGGCCGGTAGTCGAGCTGGACATCCTCGAAGTAGCCCAGGGCGAAGATGTCGCGGTGGCTCCGCAGGAGGACCGAGCGTCGGAACAGATCACCGGGGAACAGCGTGAGTTCTCGGCGGATCACCCGCTCCTTCGTGCGGGTGTTCCCCACGATGGCGACCTCATGCACCCGCGACGGCGCCCCCTCCTGGATCGAGTAGTCCACGTGCACCGTGTCGCCCGCCACCCGGGTCTGGGGCAGGATCGAGAGCTGAAGGACGTACCCCTTCTCGGTGTAGAGATTGTAGGCCTCCCCGGTCGTCTGCTCGATCTTGGTCTGACTGAACGGTTCCCCCGAACGGATGCTGGAGACGAGTCGTAGTGCTTCGCTCGGGACCGCGACGTTTCCCTGCCAGGTGACCCGACCGAACCGGTAGGTTGGCCCCTCTTCGACCTCGAAGGCCAGCCGGACTCCCGAGCGGTCCTCGGTGAACTCGGCCCGCGAACCGGTCACCTTCGCGTCCTTGTGCCCGTGGTTGCGGTAGAACTCGGCCAACGCCTCCTCGTCCTCGCGCAGCCGTTCGGCGGTGTACCGCTTGCGGCGGAAGAGCGAGTTCGACTTGAGCGAGATCTTCCCCCGCAGGGCGGCGTCGGTGAACGCGGAGTTGCCGTTGAACTCCACCCCCTCGATCTTCACCTTGTTCCCCTCGGCGATCACGAACCGCAGGCGGGCCGTGCCGTCCGGTTCGGTACCGACCGTCGGCTGCACGGACGCGGAGGCGAACCCTTGATCGCGGTAGGCCTGCTCCAGCGAGCGCCGCGCGTCAAACAGCTTTCGTCGGGTGAGCAGTTGGCCGATCCGGAGATCGATCTTGGCCTTCAGGTCCTCCTCGCCCAGCTTCTTGTTCCCCTCCCACTCGAGCACGGTGACGCGAGGATTCTCCGTCACCTGCAGGCGCAGGACCCGGCCGCGGACCGGGGTGGCAAGACCGCCCGGGCCGGGCGATCCGGTCGTATCGGGAAACGAGTGCACCGTGATCTGGGAAAAGAGGCCGAGGGCGTAGAGATTGTTCACCGCGGCGCGGATCCGGTGGATGCCGGCCGGCTCGCCGATCGCGATCCCCGAGGTTCGCTCGACCAGCTTCGTATCGGTGGTCTCGTTCCCCACCACCTCCAGCCGGGTGACCGGCCACCAGTGGATCGCCGTGGTGTCGACCGCGGCGGACGGAGGCGAGGTTGCCTGTCCGCGCAACGAGGAGACCCCTCCTTGCCCGAGGGCGGTGCCGACGAGACAAAGCAAGAGGCTCCCCGCCGCACACGCGGCGGGGAGCGACAGAAGCTGACGGGCACGGGACCGGGGGCCCCGCGTCGCCGCTCTTCCATCCTGTGAAGAGAAGCGCCCCGGATGTTTCATGAGGTGTGTTCGATCAATCGCGTCGACTCGTCTCTGGCACCCGTTCCTCCAGCAGGAGTTCGTCGCCCTTCTTCGAGATGCGGACCTCCGCACCCCGGTGCAGCTTACCTCGCAAAACCATCTCCGCCAACGGATCCTCGACCAGCTTCTGAATCGCCCGGCGCAGCGGTCGCGCCCCGAGCGCGGGGTCGAATCCTCGGTCGATGATGAGGGCGGTGGCCCCCGGGGTCAAGCTGAGCGACATTTCCTGCTCGCGCAACCGGTCCCGCACCTGATCGAGCAGGATCTCGACGATCTTCTCCAGGTGGGACTTGTCCAGCGGACGGAAGACGATGATCTCGTCGATCCGGTTGGTGAACTCCGGATTGAAGACCTTCTTCACCTCGTCCATGACCGTGTCCTTCATCTTGCTGTAGCTCACCTCGCCGTCCGGCTTGGTGAACCCGAGGTTCCCCTGGCCGCGGATCTGGCGAGCGCCGATGTTGGAGGTCATGATCAGCACGGTGTTCTTGAAGTTCACCTTCCGCTTGAGCGAGTCGGTGAGCTGACCATCCTCGAGCACCTGGAGCAAGATGTTGAAGACGTCCGGGTGCGCCTTCTCGATTTCGTCCAGGAGGACGACCGAGTACGGCTTGCGCCGGACCTTTTCCGTGAGCTGGCCCCCCTCCTCGTAGCCGACGTACCCCGGAGGGGCGCCGACCAGGCGGCTGACCGAGAACTTCTCCATGTACTCGCTCATGTCGATCCGGATCAGGGCATCGGGGTCGTCGAACAGGTAGCGGGCGATGATCCGCGCCAGCTCGGTCTTCCCCACCCCAGTCGGGCCAAGGAAGACGAAGGTGCCGATCGGCCGCTTGGGATCGCGCAGCCCGGCGCGGTTCCGGCGGATCGCCTTGGCAATCGCGGTGACGGCCTCCTCCTGCCCCACCACGTGACGCGACAACTCTTCCTCCATCCGGATCAGCTTCGCCTGCTCATGCTCTTCCAGGCGGCTGATCGGGATCTTGGTCATGCGCGAGATGACGTCGGCGATGTCGTCTTCCGTCACTTCGGTGCGCCGGGTGCTCTTCGACTCGTTCCACTCCTTCTTCAGACGGTAGTACTCCGCCCGCAGCGCCTTCTCCTTGTCCCGGAACGAGGCGGCCTTCTCGAACTCCTGTCCGCGGATCGCCGCTTCCTTTTCCGAGGCGACCTGCTCGATCTTCATGTCGAGCTCGCGCAACTCGGCCGGCACGGTGGAGACGGAGAGGCGCGCCCGCGCCCCCGCCTCGTCGATGACGTCGATCGCCTTGTCCGGCAGGTGGCGATCGCTGATGAACCGTTCGGAGAGCTTCACCGAGGCAACCAGCGCCTCGTCGCTGTAGTGGACCCGGTGGTGCGCTTCGTACTTGTCGCGCAGGCCGCGCAGGATCTGCACCGTGGTCTGGACGCTCGGCGGCTCGACCAGCACCATCTGGAATCGACGTTCGAGGGCGCCGTCCTTCTCGATGTACTTGCGGTACTCGTCCAGGGTGGTGGCGCCGATGCACTGCAGCTCTCCCCGGGCCAGGGCCGGCTTGAGCATGTTCGAGGCGTCGATTGCCCCTTCCGCCCCGCCGGCTCCGACGATGGTGTGCAGCTCATCGATGAAGATGATCGTGTCCTGCGAGTCGCGGATCTCGTTCATGATGTTCTTCAGCCGCTCTTCGAACTGCCCGCGGTACTTGGTCCCCGCGACCACCGACGCGAGGTCGAGGGTGATCAGTCGGTGATTACGGAGCAGCTCGGGGACCTTGCCCTCGATGATCCTCTGGGCCAGGCCCTCGACGATCGCGGTCTTGCCCACTCCGGGCTCGCCGATCAGGATCGGATTGTTCTTCTTCCGCCGGCAGAGGATCTGGACAACGCGCTCGATCTCTCCCTCGCGTCCGAAGATCGGGTCGAGCTTGCCCTCGCGCGCCAGCTGCGTCAGGTCGCGACCGAACTGATTGAGGGAGGGGGTGTCGGCCTTCTCCTCCCCCTCCTGCTGGGCCTGGGGCGGATTGCCGCCCAGGAGCTTCAGGGTCTCCTCCCGCACCTTCTTTCGATCGACGCCCATGTCCATCAGGACCTTGGCCGCGACACCCTCACCCTCCCGGATCAGTCCGAGCAGCAGGTGCTCGGTACCGACGTAGTTGTGCCCGAGCTGCCGCGCCTCGTCGACCGAGAGCTCGAGGACCCGCTTGGCGTTGGAGGTGAACGGGATCTCCCCGATGGTCAAGGTGCCGCCGGTCTGCGCGACCATGTTCTCTACGGCGTGGCGGATCGCATCCAGGTCGAGTCCGAGGTTCGAGAGCACGGTGGCCGCGATCCCCTCGCCTTCGCGAAGGAGGCCGAGCAGCAGGTGCTCGGTGCCGATCGAGTCATGTTGAAGCCGGCTCGCCTCTTCGCGGGCCAGGAAGATGACCTTTCGGACTCTCTCGGTGAACTTGTCGTGCATTCGCTACTCCCCAATCTTGGTAGAGCCGTGGTTGCGTCGATCCCGATTCCGTCTGCCTGAGCGCGCCGTCCCGGAAACGGAGGCCGCGCTCCGGGCCCCCGTCGGGGGCCGCCGCCCGTCTCAGGCGGCATCCAACTTTGATTGCTCCGCTGCCCGCAAGGTTTCCTGCACCAGGCGAGCCCGGTGCTCGTTTCGTTCTTCGGAGGTCATCTCGCGCCCCACCGCCTTCTGCAAGTGGGCCGGCTGTCCCCGGACCAGGAGATCGTTCAACACCGCCACCGGCGGAACGCTCCGTAGTCCGAGACTATGGCCAAGGCGGACCGCCGACAAGAGGGCGATCAGCTCCTGTGAAGAGAGGAGGCGACCATAGCGGAGCACGCCGAGGGCGCGCAGACACTTGTCCTCGATCTGAAGACCGGCATCTCGCATCAGCCGCTCCTGGGCCTTCTCCTCCCAATCGAGGATCTGGCGCACGACGCGGGTGAGCTTGCTCAGCGTCTCTTCCTCATCCTCCCCCAGCGTCACCTGGTTCGAGAGCTGGAAGAAGTTCCCCACCACCTCGGAGCCTTCGCCGTAGAACCCGCGCACCGTCAGGCCGACCTGTCCCACCCCGGTCAGGATCTTCTTGATCTTCTGGGTCAGGACGAGTGCGGGGAGGTGCACCAACACCGAGGCGCGCATCCCCGTTCCCACGTTTGTGGGGCAGGCCGTGAGGTAGCCCAGTTCCGGAGTCCAGGCGTAGTCGAGTCGGCCGGCCAGGGTTTCATCCAGTTCGCGCGCGGCCGCCATCGCCTCTTCCAGGCGCAGTCCGCCCCGCATCGCCTGGAGGCGCAGATGGTCTTCCTCGTTGACCATGATCGAGAGCCCTTCGTCGGGCGAGAGCACCAGACCGCGCGCCCGGGTGTCGCTGGCCAGGTCGTGACTGATCAGGTGTCGTTCGAGCAGGAACTGGCGATCGACGATCGGCAACTCGCCCACCAGAACGGCGCCGCCTCCGGCAAACTGCGGCAGATCGACCGCTGCGTCGGTGATGCGCTGGCAGCCGCGGGTAAGGTCCTCGTCGAGCGCCTTGCCCACGAAGTGGACTCCGCGCAGGTTCCGGGCCAGGCGAATCCGAGTCGAGAGCACCCGATCGGCTTCGGGCCCCTCCTCGGCCAGCCAGCCGACCGGCCGGAGCGCCATTTCCGAGAGCGGAATCACTGGGTGCCCCCTTCCGAGACCGGGCTGGAGGCGGGTCCGCCTCCCCGGCCGGAGATCTGGGCCGCGGTCGGTTCGAGCGCGCGAATCTCGTCGCGCAACCGTGCGGCGGTCTCGAAGTCCTCCCGTTCGATGGCGCGCGAGAGATCGAGGCGCAGGCGGTCGAGCGCCTGGCGGCCGGGGTCGCCCGGTCCGACCGCCTCGGGCGTCCGCCCCTTGTGACGGACCGCGCCGTGGACCCGGCGTAGCACCTGGGGGAGCTGAGAAGCGAATGCGGTGTAGCAATCGGAGCAGCCCAGGCGACCGGTGCGCGCGAACTGGCTGAATCTCAGGCCGCAGCGCTCGCACTGCACCATGCCGACCTTGGTCGCGCTCTCGGGGTAGAGGTTCTCCGCCATCCAGATGAACTGATTGACGATCGAGAGCTTGTTCTGCTCGATCACCAGGTGGAATCCCTTCTCCGCGGCGCAATTGTCACAGAGGTGAATCTCGCGGAGCTGCCCTTGGGCGAACTACTTGAAATGGATGGTGGCTTCGGACTCGTGACAGTTCTGGCAGGTCATCCGGAGAATCCCTTTCTCACGGCCGTTCGTCCCTCGGCCGGCCGTCCCTGGGGCCATCCCTCCGCGGGCCGCCCTGGTGCACCGGCCCACCTACACCGAGGGACGGTGGACCCTGAGCGTCCCCTCCTCGAGTCTCCCTATGCTATCGGCAAGCTGCGCCAACTGTTCATTGTGCGTGACCACAATCCACGCCTGGCGGTGCCGCCGAGCCAGAGTATACATGAGGTCGTGCAGCCCCCTGGCGGTCGCCGGGTCGAGATTGCCGGTCGGCTCGTCGGCCAGGACGACCGCCGGACGGTTGAAGAGGGCCCGGGCCAGGGCGACCCTTTGTTGCTCTCCCCCAGAGAGTTCGCCCGGTTTGTGCTCCGCCCGCGCGGCCAGCCCGACCTCGCCCAGGAGCTCCCTGGCCCGGGTTTCGACCTCCCGGGGGCCGAGTCCCTGGATCCGGCCGGGGAGGGAAACATTTTCCAGGGCGGTGAATTCCGGCAACAGGTGGTGAAACTGGAAGACGAAGCCGAGATTTCGATTCCGAAACCGGGCGAGATCCTGGTCGTTCATCACGAACAGATCCCGCCCGCGAAAGTGCACTTGCCCTTCATCCGGCCGGTCGAGGGTGCCCAGGAGGTGGAGCAAGGTGCTCTTGCCCGAGCCGGAGGTGCCGACCACGGCGAGGATCTCCCCCTCGTCGAGATCGAGATCGACCTGCCGCAGGATCTCCAGCCGTTCCGACCCCATGGTGTAGACCCGCCGGAGCCCCCGCGCCTCGAGCACCCGCGCCGCGTTCACCGGCAATTGCTGCGCCGTCGGGCGCGAGACCTCGCCGTCGGGTTGAATGGGCGACTCGTTCATTGGCGTATCGACTCCACCGGGTCCTGCCGCGACGCTCGCCAAGCCGGATAGATGGTCGAGACGATCGAGATGACCAGCACCGCGCCGAGGATGGCCACCACGTC
Organism: Candidatus Eiseniibacteriota bacterium; assembly: GCA_016712505.1. Taxonomy (GTDB): domain Bacteria; phylum Eisenbacteria; class RBG-16-71-46; order CAIMUX01; family CAIMUX01; genus JADJQY01. The sequence continues at coordinate 808,653 of JADJQY010000002.1, forward strand.
GAGTGCCTGCACCCGCACCGGGAGGGTGTCGATGAAGTAGACATCCCCGGGCAGCTTGATGAACTTGTATCGCTCGAGCAGGTAGCAGAGCAGCAGGCCACCGCTTCCCCCCAGCACCATCCCGACCCCGCCGATCACGATCCCTTCCCAGACGAAGATGCGCGCCACCTCCGCCTGGGTGGCACCCATCGAGCGGAGAATCCCGATCTCGCGTCGCTTCTCCATTACCAGCATGATCAGCGTGCTGGTGATGTTAAAGGCGGCGACGAGCACGATCAGGGCGAGGATGACGAACATGACCCGCTTCTCGGTCTGCATCCAGGAGAAGAGATTCGAGTTCATGTCGATCCAGTCGGTGGTGCGGTAGGGAAACCCGCCGAGATGCGCCAGGATCGCCTCCCCCACCAGCGGGGCGCGATACATGTCCCGGACCCGGATCGAGAGGGCGGAGACGCGATCCCCCAGGGAGAAGAAGCTCTGCGCTTCGGGAATGGCGATGAAGGCGAGAGATGAGTCGTATTCGTACATCCCCGACTTGAAGATGCCGGCCACCCGGTAGTTGCGCACCTTGGGCACGTAGCCGAGCGGCGACACCGCGCCGGTGTGTGGAGTGAGGATCTGGACCCGTTCCCCCAGGGTGACCCGGAGATTGTCGGCGATGTGCGAGCCGAGCACGATCCCCGGGAGTTCGCCATCTCGCGCCGCGAGCGAGAGCGGGCCGTCGAGCGACTTGATGTACTTCGGCACGTCGGTCACCAGCGCCTCGGCCTCGAGGTCAACCCCCTTGACCACGATGCCATCCGACCCCCAGCGCGAGCTGACCAGCGCCTTGCCGTAGACGAAGGGGGCGACCGCCACCACCTCGGGGTTCTCCTTGATCCGCTGGGAGAGCGAGTCGACCGGTCCGATCCCCTCACTGCCGTAGCCGAGGATCAGGACGTGGGCGTTGGTCCCGACGATGCGGGTCTTGACCTCGGTCTCGAAGCCGTTCATGACCGCGAGGATCACGATGAGGGCCAGGGTGCCGAGGGAGATCCCGCCGACCGAGATCCAGGTGATCAGGGAGAGGAATCCGCGTCCGCGCTTCGGCACCAGGTGCCGGCGGGCGATGAAGAGTTCGTAGCTCAACGGCGCAGCTTCATTCGCGGTCGAACGGGGTGGAGCCGGAGGCCATCGGCACCCGCGTGGGGTAACGCCCGGTCCAGCAGGCGGTGCAGTACCCGTCCGGTTCCTTCACCGCGGCGGCGAGATCCTCGAGATCGAGATACCCGAGCGAGGTGGCGCCGATGAAGGCGCGGGTCGCTTCGAGGTCATGGTCGCTGGCGATCAGCTCCTCCCGCGATGGAGTGTCGATCCCGTAGTGACACGGATGGGTGACCGGGGGGGACGCGACCCGGAAATGGACTTCGGTCGCCCCGGCGCGGAAGATCAGCTCGACCAGCTTGCGGCTGGTGGTGCCGCGCACGATCGAGTCGTCGACCGCGACCACGCGGCGCCCCTCGAGCAGACTCCGCACCGGGTTGAACTTCACTGTCACGGCGGAGACGCGCGACTCCTGGCCGGGTCGGATGAACGTCCGCCCGACATAGTGGTTTCGGATCAGGCCGAGCTCGTAGGGGAGCCCGAGTTCCTCGGCAAAGCCCTGAGCGGCGGAGTTCGAGGAGTCGGGGATGGCGATCACCACGTCGGCCTGGGCCGGATGCCGCAGCGCCAGCCGTCGCCCCAGGTCGCGCCGCACGCGGTTGACCGCTTCGCCGAAGACGAAGCTGTCCGGCCGGGCGAAGTAGACATGCTCGAACATGCACGAGCTCCGCTTGACCTTGTGGGCGATGTGCCGGCTTTCGATCCCGGCGTCGGTCAAGATCACCATCTCCCCCGGTTCGACATCGCGGACGAACTCCGCCCCGAGGATGTCGAAGCCGCAGGTCTCGGAAGCGAGCACGTACATCCCGTCGAGTCGCCCGAGGGAGAGCGGCCGGAAGCCGTTGGGATCGCGATAGCCGATGATCCGGCGCTCGTCCATGACCAGACAGGACATCGCCCCCTCGACCTGCACGGCCGCCTCGATGAACCGTTCAGGCAGATCGGGGGCGTGAGAACGGGCGATCAGGTGGAGCAGGACCTCGGAATCGCTCGTGGTCTGGAAGATCGAACCGCTCTCCTCCATCGCCGCCCGCACCTCGCGCACATTGGTCAGGTTGCCATTGTGCGCGATGGCCAGCTTCCCCCCCTTGTAGTCGACCAGGAACGGTTGCACGTTGCGCAACTTGGTGGCGTGACCGGTGGTGGCGTAGCGGTTGTGTCCGATCCCCATGTACCCGGTGAGCTGGCGGCGGGCGTCGTCCCCGAAGATGTCGCTCACCAGGCCGATTCCCCGGTGCACGCGCGTCTTTGCGCCGTCGTGCACCACGATGCCGGACCCCTCCTGTCCGCGGTGTTGCAGCGCGTACAGGCCGTAATAGATCAGATCGGTGACGTTGCCGCGGCCGTAGACCGCGAACAGTCCGCACTCGTCGTGGAATCGGTCGCGCGGATCCCGCGCGAAGGTCAGCTCCCGGCCTGCTCCCGGGACGCGGTCACGCTTCACAGGGCACCGCCCCAGAGCGGAAGCGGCACCGCCCCGACGAAGATCCGATGGTCCTGGTAGTGCGGGTTGGCCAGAAGGCCCTCCGTGCGCGTGCGAATCGGCCCCACCTGCACGATGCGGGTCTGGCGCTCTTCCTCCGCGCAGGCGTCACTCCACTCCACCGTCCAGAGCTCGGCCGCGCCGACTCCCAGCAAGCGATGCGGGGCAAGGGCGACGGCCAGATCCTCCGGCGCTCCCTGGGTGTCGCGCGGCCAGACCATCAAATGATCGCGATCCGGACGGTCGAGCGGCGGGTGGCCGAAGGGGCCGGGGCGCGTCGTCCCGTGCGAGAACTCTCCCCCCCACGGTGTCCTGAGCCCGGCACCACGCACCCACATCCGCTCCTTGTTCGAGTTCCAGAGCACCACCGTCCGGTCGAAGTAGCGCTCGAGATCGGCCACCACATCGCCCCCCTCCGCGGGGAGCAGCGCCAGCTCGAGGATGCGGCGACGCCGCAGCGCCTCGAGGCGCGCGCCGAATCCGAGGAGGCCGCGGATCGCCTCGCGCGCGGTCACCGCGCTCGGGTCGAGTCCCTTGCGTTCGATCAGGATCTGAATCGCGATCGGGAGTTCCCCTCCGACCGGAAACGGATCAGTGGTTGCCTGTGGCATGACGTCCTCTCGTACTGGGCGCGGTGAGCGCGCCGACCCGTCCGACCCTGGCCGGACTAGCGCTGCAGTGCGCGGGCCAGAGCGTGAAACAGGACCATCCCCGGACCTTCGACCTCCAACGCCTCCGCGGTGTGTCCGCGGCGACGTCGATCCCCCCAGGCTCCCTCGAGCCATTCCGGAACCTGGGCCAGCACCTGCGCCCGCTCCGGATGGGGCATCAGGGCGAGCACGTTTCCCGCCGCGTTCGCCACCCCGGCCGCAGCCAGCGCCGAGCCGTTCGGCGTCCAGGGGAACGCGGTTTCGGGTCGACCATCGGGTCGCGCATAGGCAAGCGCGAGGCGTTCCGGGAGACTGCGCGCCATGGCCGCATCCGCGGTGACGAATCGCCCCTCTCCGTGCGCCATCGGCATCGGCAACGGCTCGGTCAAACCTCGGGTGAACAGACACCGTTCCGCGCCCGGCCCAGGCACCAGGTAGACCCAGCGGGTGTAGTACGGATCCCGGTCGGCGATTCGATTCGGGGCGAGGGCGATGCCGATCGCCTCCGACCCACCCGGATCCCCGGGCACGAGGCCGCTCTCGACCAGGATCTGTGCTCCGTTGCAGATTCCCCAGACCGGTGCTCCTTCCCGGGCGCGGGTGGCCAGGACTTCGAGCACCGGAAGGCGCGCCGCGATGGCGCCGGCGCGCACCCGATCCTGGTAACTGAACCCTCCCGGCAAGAGATAGGCATCGTACTCGAGGAGCGATTCGGGCCGCTCGTTCCAGCGCACCACCTCCGCGCCGAGTCCGGCCCGCACCAGTGCGCGGACGCTCTCGGCTTCGCAGTTGCTCCCGGGGAACTTCAGGACGGCGACACGGGCGGTCATCGGGAAGCTCCATCTCGTGCATCGTGGCGCGCGTCGGCTGCCCCTTCCAGGCCGGCCCCTCGATTGTGGTAAAGCAGCGACTCGAGTCTGCGGGACCAGCGGGCGTGGATCCTCACCAGATCGAGTTCCGCCAGCTGGTCGTCCCCGCGCAGGACGGTGATCGCCGTGCCCGGGGTCACCAGTCCAACGGTCGCGAAGTCGACCTCCGCGGCGTGCAGGTGGCCTTCGACCTGGTCGATCCGCTCCGGGTCGACCTCGAGCACGAACCCTGGACTCTCGCTGAGCAGGAACTCATGCGCCGCGAGGGTCTGTTCGAACTCCGCCAGATCGATCCGGGCCCCGAGACCGACGCAGCGCTCCTCGTCCGTCGCCATGGTGAACAGAGCCGCGAGGAGGCCTCCGTCGGCCAGGTCGTTCGCTCCCCGCAGGAGGCCGGCCTCCGCCAAGGCGAGCACGGCGCGGATCTCGCGCGCTTCGGCCGCGAGGTCGGGCTTGGGCACGCGGCCTCGCGTCGGGGAAGCGTCGCCAGTGGTCGATCCCCAGACCCGCTCGCGGGCCCCGGTCACGATCAGGTAGCTCCCCGCCTCCTTGAGACGGGGGGTGAGCGCGCGACCGTAATCATCAATGACGCCGAAACATGCCACGATGGGAGACGGGGGAATGCTCCGCCCCGCGGACGAGAAGTTGTAGAGCGAGACGTTTCCCGAGACGATCGGCAACGCCTCTTCGGGACGTGCAAACGCCCCGATTGCCGCGCACGCCTCGGCCATCCCCCGGAGCGCCGCGTCGAGCTCTCCGAGCGCGACCGGATCTTCCGGATTGCCGAAATTCAGGCAGTCGGTGAGGCACAGGGGGCGTGCGCCGGCCGCGACCACGTTGCGCACCGCCTCGGTGACCGCGAGCACCCCCGCCCAGTAGGGGTCGAGGCGGCCGTAGTCGGGGTTGCCGTCGACACTGACCGCCACGCCGAGGCTCTCCCCCGGGATCGGGCGAACCATGCCGGCCGCCGCCTCCCCGGGACGCAGGAAGGCGAGTCCCTGCACTTCAGCGTCGTAGAATCGGTAGACCGCCGCGCGGCTGGACGCGTTCCAGGCGGCAAGACGGGACTCCGCCCACGCCTGCCATCCGGCCCCGCCCGGATCCTCGCGCGGCGGGGGGGGATCAGCGATCGGGCCGGCCTCGCTCCGCGGTGCCACTGGCCGTGGTACCTGGGGCAGGGTCTCGAGCGCCGCGGCGGAGAGGTCGACGACCAGATCCCCGTGCCAGCGACAGCGGTAGACCCGTTCCTCGGTCACTCGTCCGATGATCGCCGCGGCGGCGTTCGGGTAGGTTCGCGCCAGGTCGTACCGCTCGTTCCAGATGGCGCAGAACTCGGCTGCCAGCCGCTTCGGCACCGCCCAGACGAACCGTTCCTGCGTTTCACCACAGAGTACCTCGTGCGGAGCCAGATCGGGGAGCCCCTGCGGCACCTGCTCCAGTTCGATCTCCGCGCCGAAGCCGCCGGCGAAAACCAGTTCGGAAGAAGCGCCGCCGAGCCCTCCCGCCCCGAGGTCCTTGCACCCCACGGCCACCTGGTGCTCCTCGATCCAGCGCCAGGCATCCTTGGTCGCCTCGACCAGGACGCGCTTGAGAAACGGGTCGTGGATCTGGACCGCTCCCCGATTCTCCGCCGCCTCTTCCTCGTCGAGGATCTGCGAGGCGAACGACGCTCCCCCCAGACCGGTCGCGTCGGTCGGCTTCCCCACCAGCACCAGGGCGTACTCCTCGGCGCGCGCCGCCTCCGGCACCCGGCTGCGGATGATGCGGCGTCGTGGGGCGACCCCGAAGGCGACGACGTTGACCAGGCAGTTGTCGTCGAACCCCTCGTGAAACGCCACGTCCCCGCCGGCATTCGGGACGCCCAGCGCGTTGCCGTACTCCGCCACGCCCTGCACTACTCCGCGCACGATGCCCCGAACCCGCTCGCGATTCGGCCCGCTCGGATCTCCGAAGCGAAGGGCGTCGAGCACTCCGATCACGTCCGCCCCCATGCAGTAGACGTCGCGCACGATCCCGCCGACTCCGGTCGCGGCCCCTTCGACCGGCAACACCTGCGACGGATGGTTGTGGCTCTCGTGGGCCACGACCAAGGTCCACTCCTCTCCACCCCAGAGCCCCAGACTGACCACGCCGGCGTCCTCTCCGGGGCCGAGCAGCACATGCGAGGCGAGCGGCGGCAGGTGGGTCTTGAGCAGCGCCCGGCTGCTCTTGTAGGAGCAGTGTTCGCTCCAGGAGACGTCGTAGAGGAAGGCCTCGGGTAGGGTCAGGTCGCGACCAACCGCGGCCAGGGCCTGCCGCCACTCTTCTCCGGTCAAGCGGAGGCCGTGCTTCCCTGCTTCGGTCCGCATTTCTTCGGGGGTGCGCCCCATCATCGCCAGCTTCATGCGTTCTCCCAGGCGACGCCGAGGGTGCGGGCGTAGAGCCGCTCGAGGTGCCGCAGATAGTGGGTCGGATCGAAGAGAGGGCGGAGCTGGTCGACCGGCAGCGCCACGGTGACTTCGGGGTCGGCAGAGAGGCGATCGAGCAACGACCCGCCCGCGGGCCAGGCGCTTCCTTCTGCCCAGAGGCGCATGGAGTGGGCTTGCACCAGGCGATAGGCCGCCTCGCGACTGCCCAGCGCCTCGGTCAGGGCGAGGAGCACGCGCTGGGAATAGACCAGTCCGCCGCTCGCGTCGAGATTCTCGCGCATTCGCTCCGGGAAGACGGTGAGCCCTTCGAGCACGAAACGGAATCGGTCGAGCAGGTAGTCGGCCAGTATGAGGCTGTCGGAGAGGATCACGCGCTCGACCGAGCTGTGACTGATGTCGCGTTCGTGCCAGAGAGCCATGTTCTCGTAGGCGGCCAGTGCGTTGGTTCGAAGCAGGCGAGCCAGGCCGCAGATCCGCTCGCAGAGGATCGGATTTCGCTTGTGCGGCATGGCCGACGAGCCCTTCTGCGCCTTGCCGAACGGCTCCTCTGCCTCGCGCACTTCGGTGCGCTGCAGGTGCCGAATCTCCAACGCGCAGCGTTCCAGGGTTCCCCCCAGATTGGCCAGGCCGGAGAGGAGCTCCGCGTGGCGATCGCGGGGCAGGACCTGGGTGGCCGCAGGCTCCGGCTCAAGCCCGAGCCGCCGCAGCGTTTCTTCTTCCAGCGCAGGGTCGAGGTGGACCGAAGTCCCGACCGCCCCGGACAGCTTGCCCACCGCGAGATTGTCGAAGGCGCGGCGCAGGCGCGTCTTCTGACGGCCGAACTCCGCATACCATCCGAGGAGCTTGAATCCGAAGCTGGTCGGCTCGGCGTGCACTCCGTGCGTCCGCCCCGCCATCACCGTGGTGCGATGCTCGATCGCACGGCGGCGCAACTCCGCTCCGATTCCATCGAGCGAACCGGCGAGGAGCGGCCAGGCCTGCCGTATCTGAACGGCCTGCGCGGTGTCGACCAGATCGGTCGAGGTCATCCCGAAGTGGAGCCAGGTCCGCTCCTCACCCAGATGCTCCCCCACTGCGGTGAGAAAGGCGACCACGTCGTGATTGAGATCGCGTTCCAGCGCGTCGATCCGCTCCGGCTCGATCCGGGCGTTGGTTCGCGCCCGCGCGGTCGATCCGGCGGTGGCGATTCCGTTCGCTTCGAGCGTCTCGAGGTGGGCCAGCTCGACCTCGAGCCAGAACCGGAAGCGCGCCTCGTCGGCGAAGAGCCCGCGCATGGCGGGACGGCTGTACCGGGGAATCATCCTGCACTTCCTCGGGGTGACATCGGGGCGAGGTCCACCTTCATCTCGAGCTCGACCAGACGGCCGTTCTCGCGTTCCACCGTGAGGCGGAAGACGGTTCCCGGCTCGGAGCCGAAAAAGGTTCGATACGCCTGTTCGTTCGTGGTCATGACCTCCCCGTCGATCTTGCGAATGATGTCGAAGCGGAGCGGCTCGGCGTTGAACCCGCGCACCCCCGCGCGCGCGGCGGGCGATCCGGCCTCGATTTCCGCAACGATGACGCCCCCCGTCTCCTTGAGGCGCAATTGCTGCGCGAGCCAGGGGGTCACGGTCCTGAGGGTCGCGCCGATCCAGATCTGCCGGCTCCGCCCATACTGCAGAATCTCCCGCGAGACCCGCACCGCGGTGTCGACCGGGATGGCGAACCCGATTCCTTCCGAGCCGCCGCTGCGAGAGAGGATCACGGTGTTGATCCCGATCAGTTGGCCGTTCGCGTTGACCAGCGGACCTCCGGAGTTGCCGGGATTGATCGCGGCATCGGTCTGGATCAGATCCTTGTAGATGGCGTCGCTGTTCGGGTCGTCGCTCTGCACGTCGCGGTGCAGGGCCGAGATGACCCCCACGGTGACCGTCGGCTGCGGATCCTTGAGCACGTCGCCGAACGGGTTGCCAAGAGCGATCGCCCATTCCCCAACCATCAGATCGGACGAGGTCCCGACCTCCGCCTGCGGCAGGCCATCCGCCGCCACCTGGAGAACCGCGAGATCGTAGTAGGCGTCGGTTCCGCGCAGCTCGGCCGGGAATGTGCGGCCGTCGGAGAGTGTCACCTCGTACTCCTCGCCCACCATCACCACGTGGTGGTTGGTCAGGATGATCCCGCCCCCATCGACGATCACCCCGCTTCCGGCCGGGACTCTCTGCTTGTAGCGCGGTCCGGGGACATACCAACGACTGAAGAAGTCCTGCACCACGCGTCCTCGTCCCTGGACGATCCGGCTGACCGTGACCGACACGACCGAGGGACCGGCGAGTTCCGCCGCCCGCACCACCGCGGTCCGGCGCCCCTGGTAGATCTCTTCCGTGGCGGCCTCGCGCTCGCCTGTGGTGCCGGCGCCGAGCGGGGATGACCTGGAATCATCGGCCAGGGGATCGCCTCCGGACGTTGCGGCGGGATCAGTCACCGGAACGACCCCAGCCCCTCCCGGCCCAGCCCCTCCTGGCGCTGGGCTGGTGGATCCGGCCGGGGTTCCGGTCGGCTCGGGGTGACGCCCACGGGTCTGGAAGTACCAGGCGCTCGCGCCGAGGCCGAGGGCGAAGCAGAGGACGAGCATGAAGAGGCCGCTGGCACTGCCTCGTCGTGGATTCGAGTTGGGTCGATCGATCATGGAGATTCGAGCAATCCTACGAAGGGTGGCCGCCCGGAAAACCGGGAGAGTACGCGAGCAGCTCCCCGTCGTGCATCAGGAATGTGTTTCTTGGCGTTCCGGTCGGTACCGCCAGAGGATGATCGCGTTCGGCTCGGTGCGCAGGCTCCCCAGCTGGGTGCGCACGCGGACCAGGACCCGACGCACCTCGTCGTCGCGGAAGAGCTTGACCTCTCCCGCCACGCGATTCTCCGGACGGTACCAGATTCGGAACGGGCGAACGTCGTACCGACCACTGATGTACGCCGGACTGCCGATATGGTTCTGGTCCAGGACATAATCGACCCCCCGTTCGGCCAGATAGTCGGTGAGCCGCCCGGCGCGAAGCAGGTCGCGATAGCGATAGTTGTTGATCAGGCCGTCGAGGTTGATCGTCGTTCGCCCGCTCCAGTAAGCGAAGACGCCCGCGTCGGTCATCGCCACCACCGCGTCCGGCTCCAGCGTCTCCTCGGCCCAGAGGGCGAGATCCCGGGTGTGGGCCAGCCAACGGCCATCGCGAAGTTTGAGTGAGGTGGTCTGCACCGCGACGGCGAGCCAGAGCCCGGCCACCACCACCACCGCCCGGGTGGGCGAACTCGGCAGGTAGCGACGCGCCCCCCACGCTGCCACCCAGGGGAGGACCAGCAGTCCAAGCGGCGCGAGCAGCACGAAGTGCCAGCGATCGACTCCCCAGACCATGAAGAACACGGCATAGGCGAGTTGGAGCAGCGCGGCGGCTCCCAACACCCCGGCTGCGCGTAGCAGGGGTGGAGTCTCGGAGCGGAACAGCGCGACGGAGGCGGCCAGCGCGAGGCCGAATAGGACCGAGAAATCGGGAAACTCCCAGAGATAGCGCCAGGTCGGATGTGGAACGGGAAAGCTCGACTTCATCGCCCCGGAGATCGGCTGCAGATGTCCGTAGTGGCTCAGATTCCAGAACAGGTAGGGGGCGATCAAGGCGGCGGTGAGGAAGAGCGGCGCGAGGTCGCTTCTCAGCGCGGCCAAGCGCAGGGGGCGCGGCCCTCCGCGGCGGAATGCCAGGCCCAGCGCATGCATGCCCCAGGCGGCGAGGAAGAAGACGGTGTCGAGTCGGGCCAGGGCGATCGCGGCTCCCAGGACCCCGAGCCCGAGCGTGCGACGCCCCGTCGGCGCGCCGAGCCAGATCCGCACCCAGAGGAGGAGAAGGAAGAGTACGAGGGAGGATTCGAGCAGGTTCTGGGAGAAGCCGAAGAATCGGGGCCAGCTCCAGAGCAGGAATGCCACCACGACCCCCCAGCTACCGATCCGGGGGCGGAGCAACGAGCGCAGCAGAGCCAACGAGGCCACGGCCAGCCCGCCGGAGAGCAGCAGCGCCAACCGGACGGCGAGGTCGCCGTCCCCGCGCGCGATCCACTGCACCGGAACCAGGATGGCCATCCAGAGGGGGTGGTAGCCATTGGTCGGCTCGACCCCGTCGAAGGTCGAGCCCCTCCCCTCCGCGATCGCTCGCGCCACCTGCAGGTAGTAGAACGAATCGTCGAGCAGACCGTTCACCACCCGGGCGATCGGCAGCCCGAGGGCGAGATAGACGTAGTAGCCGGCGTAGGCAACGAGGATCCCGATGGCGATCCGATCCCATCCGCGTTCCGGTCGATCGGGCCGCGGGCCCGGCGGTGACTGGAGCAACCGCCCTATCCTTCCTTGATCATGGCGCGGTATCCGGCCACGGCGCGGATTTCCCGATCTCCGCGCACCGCGACGAAGTTCATCCCGACGGCATAACGCAGGGCGAGAAGTTGCGCGTAGCGCTCCCCTTCCCGCTGCCGCTCGTCCGCCGGGCGTCGGCGCAGGAGCAAGAGCACGCCGCGCGCCGCACGATTGAGTGCTAGCCCCAGGGAAGCGAGTCCTCGGAGGAGCCCCCGGATCAGCGGCTGGAGGCCCGGCACCGGTTTGGTGAAGAGGATCTGCTCGAGGTGATACGCCCAGGCAACGTGAGACGGGTAGATCCGCTCCGGAATGAATCCATGCCGGAGGAGCAGCACCTCGAGGCCGAGATGGGAGAGGTGGAAGTACGACATGCCGTGGAGCATCTCGAGAAAGGCGACGTAGCCGAAAAACCGACCGCCGGGGCGGAGAACCCGGCGCACCTCGGCCATGGCGCCATCGAGGTCGGGCAGGTGCTCCAGCACCGCGGCCGAAAGAACGCCATCGAAGGCCCCGTCGCGAAACGGCAGTCGGTAGCCGTCGCCGTGCACCCGGCAACTTCCGCCGGTGAGATCGAGGCCGATCCAGATGCCGCCCCGCTCCTCGATGGCGCGGCGGTACGGGCCGAGCCCGCACCCGATGTCGAGGATCCGCTTCCCGCGGAGATCGCCCACCAGATCGAAGAGCGCGGCCCCCCCGCCGGGCGGGCGCCGGTAGTCGACGTCGGGGCGAAGCAGGTCCTCCAGCCGGAGTCGGTTGTCGAGTACGCCGATACCCACCTATCTCCTCTCCCTTTCCTGCGTGGGGCCGCAGGGTAGCCGCTCCAGCTCCGGCGATCCAGTCCTGACCGGGCAGCCCGCAGATCGGACGTGCACGATGCACGGTGCTACGCCTCCCTCCCCAACCGGGGGTGAACCGCTAGCCCCAAGGCGGGACGGAAACTGAGCGGACACTCGGCCCGGCCCGGGGGGTGGCATCCGCCTTGCGCCTGGTTTCACCATGGAGTGGAGGGGAAAGATCACCGCAGGGCTCTCCGCCCTCGCGGTCCTGCTGGCGCTTGCCTCGCCCGCCGCCGCGGTGCGGAAGGTCGAGAACTACCCCAAGGTGGCTCTCTACACCCTCCAGGTCGGCGACATGACGCTGGCCCAGCGCGACACCGTCTCCTGGTACGATGCGGTCTTCTTCATGGAAGGGCCAGGAAACGTCTCCCAGATCCGCCTGCGCAACCCCGACATCGAGCTCTTCTTCCAGTGGATGCCCCAGAACATCGTCAAGTGGGGCGAGACGGCGAGCTACTGGTACCCGGACACGACCTGGAGCCTGATTCGACTCTCGGAGTTCTACGCCATCCAGAACGACTGGTATCTGCGCGACACCAACGGCAACCGGATTCCGGAGTGGGACGGGTACGCCGCCAACTGGACCCGCTACTGCAGGAAGGGGGTCTACGGCACCTCGCGGGGACTCACCTACGTCGAGTGGCTGACCCAGGTGGCGATTCCGCAGATCACCAAGAACGGCTCCGCCTGGGAGCCCTGGGGCCGCGGGAGCAGCAGCTACGACGGACTGATGCTGGAGATCCTGGCCGACTGTGTCGGCTCGTTCGGCTGGCAGGCCTACCAGAATGCCGACCCCGATCTCGACGGCGTCGCGGAGGGGGTCTATCACACCTGCACCCAGGGAGGCGACCTCGACAGCCTCTCCATCCTCTACCGCGAGCAGAACGAGCTCTTCCACCAGCGCCTCTATCAGGCGCTGCCTCCGGACTGCATGGTGCTGATGAACGGCGCCAACAAGCACGTCAACCCAAGCTGGTGGACCGACACCGCCGGGATGAAGCTCGAATCGTGGATGGGCTCGCCCAACCCGGTTTGGCAGGATTGGTGGGATTGGTTCTACGGCCTGCGCGATTACAACGGCCAGGAGCTCTGGGGGCCGGGATATCAATGGTGCGAGACCTTCGTGGAACACGACGGCTCGGAGGACGAGGGGTGGGACCACACCCTGATCCAGGTGTACCAGCGCAGCAGCTGGGGACCGGACGAAACCCAGAGGCGCAAGCGTCTCGGCCTCGGCACCACGCTGCTGGGCGAGGGGTACTTCATGTTCACCAAGGATCAGCACGCGATCCTCTGGCAACCGGAGTACGAATGGGACTTCGGGGCCGCGGTCGGCCCGTTCTTCCGCGAGACCTATTCCCGCCTGGGCGGCGTCGACAGCCTCTATGTCCGGACCTTCGCCGACGGCTTTGTCGAGGTGAACCCGAATCCCCGGGTGGTGAACGGGGTCGCGGCCCAGGACGCCCGCTTCGGCATGTGGCGCACGGTGAGCGATCTCAGCGCACAGCCGATCGACGACACCTCGATTCGCGTCCGGCTCACCATGCCCGGGAGCGGCATCTGGAACGTCGACGCGGTCGAACTCCGCTACGCGACCGAGCCGGTGACGCAAGAGAACTGGTCGGAGGCCGAGGCGTATCCGCAACTGCTGAGCGGCCCGGCCGGCGTGCCGATCGAGGTCGTGATCGACGAGCTGACTCCGGGCACGCGGTATCACTTCGCCGGGCGCAATCGCGTGCACGGACGACTCGAGCCGTTCACCTCCAATCCGGCGAGTGCGCAGACCACGGGTGAAGCCCCCGGTGGAGGAGGCGGCGGCGGTGGTGGCGGTGGAGCCGACACCGAGGCACCGGCGGCGGTCGACGACCTCGCCTTCGTCGATCGTCAGGCAACCCGGATCCGACTCTCCTGGACCGCGCCGGGCGACGACGGCGCGAATGGCCAGGCGGCGACGTATCTGCTCCGCCGCCGGACCGGCGGCGCGATCACGAACGAAACCGAGTGGGCACAGGCCACGGCGATTCCATCCCCGCCCGTTCCGCACAGCGCGGGGACGCAGGAGTTGTTCTGGGTCAGCGGCCTCTCCGCCGGCACGACCTACGGCTTCGCCGTCCGCGCGGTCGATGAGGCGGGCAACGTCGCCCCGCTCTCGAATCCGCTCACGGCGTCGACGCTCAGCAGCGACCCGCCCCCCCCTCCCCCCGACACCACGCCTCCGGCGACCATCGCCGATCTGGCCGTGGCCGCGGCCGGGACCGACTGGGTCGACCTGACCTGGACCGCGACCGGAGACGATGGCCTGACCGGCCGGTCGAGCAGCTTCCGGATCCGGGCGCGGTTGAACGGGGCGATCGAGACCGAGGGGGAATGGAACGGTGCGCTCGTCGCGCCGAATCCGCCACCGACCCCCGGCCCCGCGGGCCAGAGCCACACCTTCCGTTTCACCGGTCTGGCTCCGGATCAGCTCTACGGGTTCGCGGTCCGCGCGCTCGATGACGGATCGAACATCTCGGGGATCCCGCCGGCCCTGACCGGGCGGACCTCGCCCCTCGCGCCGCCGCCCGATCTGGCGCCGCCAGGGCAGATCGCAGACCTCGCGGTGATCGGGGCGGGGCCGAACTGGATCCAGCTGCGCTGGACCGCACCGGGCGACGACGAGAACGAGGGCCAGGCTACGAGCTACGAGCTCCGCGGTCAGGTGGGTCGCGGAATCTCGACCGAGACGCAGTGGAGCACCGCGTTCACCCCCCCCGATCCGGTGCCGGTCCCGTCCCCCGCCGGCACGGTGCAGACCTTTCGCTGGAACGGTCTGATCGCGGGTGAGACGTACGGATTCGCGCTGCGGGCCCGCGATGACGCCGGAAACCTCGGGCGGCTCTCACCTCCACTCACCGGAGAGACGCCCCTCGCCAACCTGATGCCGAGCCGCACGACCGACCTTCGCTCCGCGGGGATCGATACCAGCTCGGTGCTCTTGCTCTGGACCGCACCCCACAACGGCGAAGGGGGCACGGTCGTGAGCTACGAACTCGCGGTATTGCGCGACGACCTGATCGACGGCGACCTCAAGTGGCTGCTTTCGGCGCGTCAGCCTGGCCCGGCCCCTCCCCGATCACCCGGGCAGTCGGAGCAGTTTCGCATCGCGGGGCTCTCCCCTTCGACCAACTACAGCCTCGCGTTGCGCAGCCGCGACGCGGAGGGGAAGAACTCGTCGCTCAGCAACCATGTCGAGATCCGAACCGCCGATCGCCCGGTCATCGAGGCACCAAACCGGCCCGATCCGATCGTCGACCTCACCGCCGCCTTGACCGACGAGGCGACGGCGCGCCTGCGCTGGAGCGCCCCGCGTCATGTGCGCTCCGATCGGCGGGTCGCCCACTACGAGCTTCACCGGCGCCGGGAGCCGGTCCTCGGTGGATCCGTCCAAGGCCTGGCCGTGAGCGAGGAAGACAGCGCCCGGGTGGGGGGGCTGGCTCCGGGCGCGGCCGGAGCGGCCGAGTCGCTCCTGGTCCTGGGCCTCGCCCCGGCGAGTACCTACACCTTCCGGTTGACCGCCGTCGATGACGCGGGGAATCGCTCGGCGCGCGGGAGTTCGTTCTCGGTGCAGACCGGAGCGGCCCCACCGCCGCCGGACCGAACCGGGCCATCGACCATCGACGACCTCTCGGCCACGGCCGAGACCGCGCGCCGCGGCCGGCTGCGGTGGACCGCGGTGGGCGATGACGGGACCGATGGAGTGGCAGCGCGCTACGTGGTTGGAGTCCGGGTCGCGTTGCCGCTCGAGACCGAGAGCGACTGGGCTCTGGCCGACACGATGCGGTTCCTTGCGCCCGATCCCGCCCCGAGCGGGAGTGGCATGGATCTCCTGCTTTCCGGCCTCTCTCCGGAGACGCAGTACAGCGTGTCGGTCCGGGCCTGGGACGAGGCAGGCAACCTCTCGCCCCTGCCGACGCGCGCGGCATCTCTGCTGACTCCGGCCCTGCCCGACACCATCCCACCGGACGCGGCCCCGCTCGCTCTGGTCGCGGCCAGCGAGACGAGCCTGACCGTCGGCTGGAGTGCCCCGATCGATCCTCCTTCTGGGGGGCGGGCAGAGAGCTATGTCATCCGCTGGCGCGCCGGCCTGCTCGAAAACGAGGAGGACTGGGCCCTCGCGCAGCCGGTCGTGGAGACACCAGAGCCCGGGGAACCGGGCACCGCGGAGAGCCTGACCATCACGGGGCTGGTCGCGGACCTGCAGTACGGGATCGCGCTCCGAGCTGTCGACCTGGCGGGCAACCTGGGGCCGATGGCATCGCTCACCGCGCGAACTGCCGCGCCGCCGCCTCCTCCGCCGGTCGATCGCGCGCCCGCGGCGGTCAGCGGTTTGGTCGTGCGCGAACGCGCGGCCGATCGCGCGCGGATCGAGTTCCTCGCCTCGGGCGAAGACTCACTCGAGGGGTCGGCGGCGCGGCATGAGGTGCGCCTGCTGGTGAACCAGCCGTTCGAGCGGGCCGATGACTGGGAGCGCGCGACGCTCGCGCACCTCGATACGGCCCCGCACGCTCCGGGCAGCACCGTGTCCCTGCTTCTGACCGAACTCGACCCGGAGCAAACCTACGGCGTCGCCGTCCGGGCCTTCGATGCGGCGGGACAGTCCTCGCCCTTCGTGCCCGGCACGGTCATCCCGGCCTACGAGGCACCGCCGCCTCCGCCGTTGCCCGACGTCCCGGTGCTGGACGACCTCACGATCGACACCGTCACGCCGCGCAGCGCTCGATTGGTGTTTCATCATCCGGTCGTGCCGGACGGGGGGCCCGCGCTCGCCCGCTACGAGATCGCGGTTGCCACCGAGAGCTTTGACCTGGCCGAGTTCGCACTGCTGCCGAAGCATGCCGAACCTCCTGCTCCCGGCGTCGCCGGTGCGGAGGCGAGTGTGGTCCTGGGAGAACTCGCGCCGGTCACGACCTACTTCGTCGCGGTGCGCGTGGTCGATCAACTCGACCGCACCTCACGGTTGAGCGCGCTCGTCCGGTTCGAGACCCGGGAGGAGGAGGACCTCGCTCCGCCCGACCCGCCCGGCACGGTGCTGGCGGCGCTGGAAGCAGACGGCGCGGTGCAACTCAGCTGGGATCCCTCGGCCGATCCACGGGTCATCGGGTATCACGTCTACGGCGCAGGGGCGATCGGTCCGTTCGAACGGCTGAACGACACTCCGCTCGCCGGAACGACCTTCCTGGTCGGAGCATCGCTCGCGCGGAACCTGGTCCGCTTCACTGCAACCGCGGTGCTCGGCAACGGGGAGGAGAGCGGTCGGGCTCCGGAGACGCTGCTGCGCAATCTCCCCTTCGCACTCGAGGGGCCGTTTCCCCACCCGGTCACCGACCGCTGCCGGTTCCGCCTGACCGCCAGTCGTGCCTCCGAGCGGGTGCAGGTTACCCTGTTCGATCTCCACGGGCGGCGGGTGGCGCGCCTGCACGACGCCGTACCCCTCCCGGGGGCGCAGTTCGATCTCACCTGGGACCGGCGCCTCGAGGGAGGGGATCGCGCCGCGCCCGGCTTCTACTACCTGGAAGTC
Organism: Candidatus Eiseniibacteriota bacterium; assembly: GCA_016712505.1. GTDB lineage: Bacteria > Eisenbacteria > RBG-16-71-46 > CAIMUX01 > CAIMUX01 > JADJQY01. The sequence continues at coordinate 825,968 of JADJQY010000002.1, forward strand.
CGGAGCGGCGGAGCGAAGGAACTGCGCACGATCTACCTCGCCCCCTGATCGACCGACTCCGCCTCTGGATCGACGGTGCGCCAGGTCGGTTCGCGCAGCGCCGCCCACGGCACCGCTTCCGACTCGAACGGCCCGCCGTCTTCGGGCCACGTCGGGAGGTAGCCTACCGCCGCGAGATAGAGCGCGCCCGCCGGGGCGAGCGGTCCGGCCGCGCTCCGGTTTCGTCCGAGCAGGATCTCCCCCATCGCTGGCGGTGGTCGCTTACCGATCCCGATCTCGAGCGATGTGCCGACGATGATCCGCACCATGTGGTAGAGAAATCGATTGGCGCGCAATCGAAGCCGCAGGCCGAGCGGATGCTCCTCCCACCGCGCCTCGGTGAGCCAGCAGCCGTAGGGCCCCTCTGGCTGCGTGGTGAATCCGCGGAAATCCCACTCACCGAGCAGGAAGTTCAGCGCCTCGTTCATCGGCGCGATCGCGGGCCAACGCCGCGGGGTGTGGGCGCGATCGCGCGAAAAGGGGCTCTGCTCGCGCGCCAGGAGGTACCAGTAGAGCCGCCAGCGCGCGCTGAAGCGTGCGGAGAAGCCGTCCGGTGCGTGGTCGAGGCGATGGACCCGCACGTCGGGCGGGAGATGAAAATTGAGCGCGAGGCGGAGCCGCTCAGGCTCGAGCCGGGTGGACAGCGTGAAGCTCGCGACCTGCCCTAAGGCGTGCACCCCTTGGTCGGTGCGCCCGGCCCCCTCGATGCGCACGGTCGCTGCGGTCACGGCGTGGATCGCCCGCTCGATCTCCCCCTGGACGGTCACCGCGCGGGGTTGAAACTGCCAGCCAGAGAAGCGGGTGCCGTCGTAGGAGACGACGGCGCGAAAGGTGCGCGCGACCGATTCGCTCACGCTTCCGCCCGCACGGCGGTCAAACCCGGCCGTCCGCGATCTGGGCCGCTGACTCCCGGGCGTGCAGGTGCTCGGCGATCTGCACCGCGTTCCGCGCCGCCCCCTTGCGCAGATTGTCAGCCACTACCCAGAAGTGGAACCCGCGCGGCGAGCACCGATCGGCGCGCAAGCGCCCGACATACACCGGATCCCGCCCGGCCGCCTCGAGCGCCGTCGCATAGGCATCCGGGGAGTCGGCGAAGACCAGACCGGGCGCCTCACGCAGCGCGGCAGCCACCGCGTCGCGCGTCGCCTCCTGCTCCAGTTCGACATAGACCGCCTCGGAATGCGCGATCTCGACCGGCACGCGCACGCAGGTTGGGTGGACGACCAGGGCGGCCCGACCGAGAATCTTTCGCGACTCGAAGAGCAGCTTCTCTTCTTCCGTGGTCCAACCGTCTTCCAGGAAGGTGCCGGCCTCGGGGATGACGTTCCCGAGGAGGGTACGCGGAAAGGCCCCGCTGGAGGCACGCCCGCCCTGCATCTCCTCGCGCAGCGCGTCGACTCCGATCTGCCCCTTCCCCGAGGCGGACTGGTAGGTGGCGACGAAGACCCGCGCCAGACCGAATCGGTCGAGCAGCGGCTTGAGCGCCACCACGAGCTGGATGGTCGAGCAGTTCGGGTTGGCGATCAGCCTCCGCTGCGCCGGAATCGAGGCGGCATTCACTTCCGGAACGACCAGCGGAGTCGCGCTGTCCATGCGAAACTGCGAGCTGTTGTCCACCGCCCACGCCCCCGCCGCGCGGATGGCCGGAGCCCACTGCTTCGAGGCCGCGGCACCGGCCGAGAGCAGCACACAGTCGAGCCCGGAGAAGCCACCTTCGCTGGTCGCCACGACGCTCCGCTCCTCCCCCCGGAACGGGAGGCGCGTGCCGACCGAGCGGGGAGTGGCGAAGAGGCGCAGCTCCGTGATCGGGATCGGGGTGGTCTCGAGACAGGAGAGGAAGCAGCGTCCGACCGCTCCGGTTGCGCCGACGACCCCGATCCGCCAGCCTTTACTGTTCATGTGCCCCGCTTCTCCTTCACCTTCCCCGGCTTGAGCACGCGCAGCCAGAGTCCCTTCAGATACTCCCCCTGCGGATGGTCGAGGTGCACCGGATGATCCGCACCAGGACCGAGCCGCCCGAGCCACTGCACCGAGGCCTCGGCGTCGCGCGCCGCCCCGAACACCACCTTCTGGAAGAGGTCCGGGCTTACATGCTGCGAACAGGAGTAGGTCCAGATCATCGCCCCTTCCCGCGCCCGCACGAAGGCCCAGAGATGCAGGTCTTTGTAGGCGCGGAGGGCGCGCTCGAGCGAGCCGCGATCGCGGGCCAGCGGCGGAGGATCGATCACCATGCGATCGAAGGTGCGCTCGTCCCGACGCAGGAACTGGAAGGCATCTCCCCCCTGAACCGCGAGTCGCTCCGGTGGAAGTTCGTTCCGACGCCAGTTCTCGAGCAGCAGTTCGCGCGCCGGGGCGGAGCTCTCGACCGCGACGACCGAAGTGGCCCCACCACGACCGGCATGGACGGAGAACCCGCCGGTGTAGGCAAAGAGATCGAGCAGGTCGGTGCCGCGTGCGGCCTGTTCCACCGCGCGTCGGCTCTCCCGCTGATCGAGGTAGAAGCCGGTCTTCTGGCCGCCGACCAGGTCGAAGACGAAGCGGTGTGCGTTCTCGCGGATCTCGAGTCGTCCCTCGGGGAGGGCGCCTCGGAGCACCGCATCCTGTGCTTCGTCCCCCTCCATCGCCTCTCGCCTCGCCTCTCGCCCACGCTCCACGATGGCGCGCGGGTGGAACAGTTCCTCGAGGAGATCGAGCCACAGAGGACGAAGGCGCATCATCCCGGCGGTCAGGGTCTGGACGCTCAGCACGTCGCCGTAGCGATCAATGATCAGCCCGGGCAGTTCGTCCCCTTCGCTATGCGCAAGGCGATAGGCGTCGGTCGCCCCGGCATCGATCACGCGCTCGCGCAGCGCGGCGGCGCGCAGCAACCGCTCGCGAAAGAGCGCGGCATCGATCGGTCGATCCTCGAAGGAGAGGATCCGGGCGAGGATCTGACTTTCCGGCTGCACCGTGCCGCGACCGAGAAAGGCGCCCTCGGCCGAGATCACGTCCCCCAGGTCGCCCGGGGCGGCCCCTTCCAGCGCCTCGACCTGCTCGACCGCGCCGGTGAAAACCCACGGATGGTGAAGGCGCAGCGAGCGCTCGCGCCCCGGCTTGAGCCGCAGACGGAACCGGACCTCGGGCAGGGTCCCGGTCCCGGAGACGGTCGATTCGGATCTGGACGACATGTGACCTCGTGCGGGGCGCGAAGGCCGCGCGGTTTCGCGTTCGATCTGGCGGCTGCGGACGCCTTCTGCGTGCGCAGCGGCTATCCTGCCACGTCGGCGCGGCCCGGCGCAGCCGGTTTCGCCAACCCGACTACGACCCCGAGGGCGAGGAGCCCGGCGATCACGGCCAGCCCCACATCGCCGTGGCGGGTGTACGGACTTCCGCCCGCGCGGGGGCGCACCCCGGCGGTCGGCAGGCCGGCGGTGAAGAGCGGCGTGACCTGGCTGACCCTGCCATACGGATCGACGAAGAACGAGAGACCGGAGTTGGCGCAGCGGAGCATCGGCACCCGGTTCTCCACCGCGCGGAGCACCGCCATGTCACCGTGTTGCAGCGGCCCGGCACTTCGTCCGAACCAGAAATCGTTGGTGATGTTGACCAGCACTCCAGCGCCGTCCCGCACCCCCTCCCGGGCCAACTCGGGAAAGATCGACTCGAAGCAGATCAGTACACGGAAGCGTGCCCCCTTTGGCCCTTCGAAGATGGTCGCCTCACGGCCGGGGGTGAACTCTGACTGCCCGAAGTCGAGTCGGGCGAGAATCGGGAGCATCCGCTTGAACGGCGTGATCTCTCCGAAAGGCACCAGGTGTCGCTTGTAATAGCGCTGCCGGACCTCGGCCGTGGGGGTGAACAGCAGCGCCGCGTTGTAGTCCTCGTACTCCTCCGGCCCGAGCACCTTCGCGTCGAGCGTACCGACCAGCACCCAGCGGCCCAGCTCCGCCACCGTATCTTGCACGCTGCGGGCCAGTTCTTTCTCCCACGGGATGCGAATCGGCGCCGCGGTCTCGGGCCAGACGATCAGATCCGGATCGTGGTCGCGCGCCGCCTCCCGCGTCTTCGCGAGCAGATCGTCGATGACCGTCTTTCGGTACCCGACCTTCCACTTGATCTCGCGCGGCGTGTTCGCCTGCACCAGAGTGGCGACGATTTCGTCCGAGTCGATCGCCTCGGATCCGCTTCGTTCCCCCGGTGGGGACACGGCGCGCACCGAGCGATCGGCCCCCCTGAGACTCAGGGCGCCAAAGACCGGCGGGATGACCGCCAGCACCGCGGCCGCCAGGCCGAGTCGCCGCCAGACCCGGCGCCGCCAGGCCAGGGAGACGAGGGCGTTCACGCAGACGATCCAGAAAGTGATCCCCCAGACGCCCGTCCAGGCGGCAATCTGATGACGGTCGGCATCCGCGCGAACGCGTAGCCGAGCCCGCCCCAGGGAAAGCCGATCTCACCGCTGCTCCGGAGCCAGTCGACCAGAACCCAGGTCAGGCAAAGCCAGAGCTCCCCCGGCACCCTGGTCCTTCGACCGAGCCAGTGCGCCAGGGCAGAGGCCAGCCCGAAGTAGATCCCGAGGTAGGCCGCGACCACGAAGAGGGCAGGGAGCATGATTCCCGGGATCGTCACCTCGTCGTTGGCCAGGAGGAGCAACCAGTGCAGCAGCAGCAGGAAGAACCCGGCGGCGCCGAGCCAGCCGAGCCGAAAGGCGCGCGCGGAGCTCCGGACCGCAGGATCGAAGACCACGCGCATCAGAGGGACGAGGGCGACCAGGGCCAGCGGCGCCAGGCCGGCAGGCGGGAAGGCCAGGAACGCCAGGAGGCCGGAGAGGAGCGCCCAACGCGCCTTTCCGGCCCCGGGGAGGCCCTTCCCATCCCCGGGCGGGGACGAGCGGCGCCAAAGTCGTACAGCTGGGCGTTGACGCCCGGCCTCTCCGCCGGATAAAGTGCCCGCTTTGGTCACGAAATGAACTCGACAGCACAGGTTTCGGAGGGACGGGATCGATGCCTCAACACAAGTCGGCGGAGAAGCGCGTAGGAACCAACGAGAAGCGGCGCCAGCGGAACCAGGCGGTGAAGACCCAGATCCGCCGGGCGACCAAAGCGTTGCAGGCTGGCCTCAAGTCGGACGAGGCGGGTACGCTGCTTCAGACCGCGACCTCGGTCCTGGCCAAGTCGGCGAAGAAGCGGGTCATCAAGAAGAAGACCGCCAGCCGACGCACCAGCCGTCTGGCCAAGGCCGTCAACCGCGCCAAAGCCGCCGCAAAGTAGCCGCCGGGAAGACCGGACTTCACTGGCAAACCGGAGTTCGGCAAACCCAAACCGGAGTTCGGCAAACCGGAGTTTCGGAGACCGGAGCCGGCTGGTACCCAGGAGCTGGCTCCCGTTTCGTCGATCCTTCATCGTCGATCTTTCATCCCTGGGTTCGTTTCACTTCTCGGCTCACTTCAGAGCCCGTGTCGGTCGCTCATCCACTCTTCGAGCGACCAGTCGTCCAGCGTATAGAGAGACGTGGGGGCTGCGCGGTCAGCCAGCGGAGCGCCTCGAGAGCCCCGTGCGCGAACGCGGAGCGATCGTGCGCGCGGTGGATGAGTTCCAGACTCTCCCCCCGCCCTCCCAGGAGCAGGCGGTGTTCCCCTGCCCCTTCCGGCAGCCGAACGGCGTGAATCCCCACCTCTCCCGCCGGACGGGGACCGACCCGTCCGCTGCGGCCGTGCACCTGGCTCCCGGATCGACCGGAGTCGAGGGGGCGACGTTGCACCCACTGATCGGCCAGGACAAGTGCGGTGCCGCTCGGGGCGTCGACCTTGGCACCGTGGTGGCTCTCGACGATCTCCAGCTCCCAGCCCTCGGGGAGGAGCCGCGCTGCCCGCTCCAGCAACCGACGGAGCACCGCGATCCCCAAGCTGAAGTTGGGCGACGAGAGAACCGGCGCCACCCGACCCGCGGCGGCCAAGGCAGCCTTCCCCTCCTCGTCGAGTCCGGTGGTGCCCGAGACCCAGGCTACTCCGAGTCGTTCCACCTCGCGCGCGATCGCGGGAACGGCACGGGCCGTGGTGAACTCGATCACCGCATCGAGTTCCTCCGGCGCGGCGTGTTCGAGTCGAGTCGGAGGTTCTCCCTCCGCCCGCGCTTCCTCCCCCAGCGGTGCGAGGTTCCGTTCGACCGCGAAAGCTAGCTCCAGGTCGTGCGCCTCCTCGATGGCCGCCGAGAGGAGCTGGCCCATCCGCCCCGCCGCACCAACCACCGCCACGCGAATCGGGCGCTCGATCGGAGCGCGCTCCGACTTCCCGAACGGCGGCCTGGTCACCGCGCCGCTCCGGAGAGCGATCCCGGGCGGTGGAGCAGCGTCGTGTCGATGCGGTCCAGCTCGGCCTCGACGCGCGGAGCGTGCTTTGCGCTGAGCGGCACCAGAGGCAGTCGCAGCTCATCGTGGATCAGCCCCAATCGGGCCAGCGCGAACTTGACCGGGGCGGGATTCGTCTCGACGAAGAGCGCCTTGGTCAGCGGGTAGAGTTCCTGGTGGAGTCGGCGCGCCTCCTCGTGCTTCCCCGCCTGGTGCGCCGCGATCATGCGTCGGATCGCCCCGGGCGTGAGGTGGCCGAGCACGCTAATCACCCCCCGGGCCCCCACGGACAACATCGGGAGGGTCAGGCTGTCGTCGCCCGACAGGATGCACAGGTCGGTCCCGCGGCAGAGTTCGGTCACCTGATCGAGCGAGCCGGCGGCCTCTTTCACCGCCACGATCTGCGGCAGCGGCGCGAGCTGGGCCACGGTCTCGGGAAGCAGGTTGACCGAGGTGCGACTCGGGACGTTGTAGACGATGAGCGGGAGGTCGACCGCGCGCGCCACCGCCTCGAAGTGAGCCGAGAGCCCCTCCTGGGTCGGCTTGTTGTAGTACGGTGTGACCACCAGCGCACCATCGGCGCCGAGTTCGCGGGCCAGGCGCGTGTTCTCGATCGTGGTCGCGGTGTCGTTGCTCCCGGTGCCGGGACAGACCCAGGCCCTGCCCCGCGTCCGCTGCACCACGCGGCTGATCACCTGCCGGCGTTCCTCCGGGGTCAGAGTCGCCCCCTCGCCCGTCGTGCCGCAGGGGAGGAAGCCCTCCACCCCGCCCTGCAGGAGATGATCGATCAACCGATCGAGCGCGCCTGAGTCGACCCGCCCTTCCTGCATCGGCGTCACGATGGCGACCGAAAGTCCCTCGAACATCGTTCCTCCCTCTCGCTCTCGGAGTTGCGCCCCTGGCATGGAGGCGCGAGTCTAGCGACGCCTCCGGCCGCTGACCAGCGATTGCGACAACGCGACCGTCCCGGAGAAGACGAGGCGCGCCGGACCTTCGAGCCAGAGCCGGTTCCCCCCGCGGGTCGCCGTCCCTCCCTGCTCCCGATCCTCCTCATAGACGCGGAAGAGATCTCCCCCCCGGCTCCGCAGATCGAGCGGAAACCGCTGACCGTAATGGCGCGCCGCCCAGACCGCGGTCGCCAGGAGCCCCGATCCGCAGGCCAGAGTCTCCCCTTCCACCCCACGCTCCCAGGTGCGGACCTGGACTTGTACACCCTGCCGGGCGACGAAATCGACATTGGTCCCCCCAGGCCCGAGCGGCGCCCAGGATCGGATGGCGGGGGCCCAGCGTGCGAGCTCGAGCCGGGTGGTATCGGCCACCGGGACGATCCAGTGCGGGACTCCGGCGTCGTAGAACGCCGGCGGTCCGATGCGCCCCTGGGCGCGGCTCGGCATCGGCGGCAGCAGGTCGGGGAGCGGGCGCTCGGTGGGCCGCGCGGTCAGAAGCGCAATCCGCAGCGCCGCCGGTTCTGCGTCTCGCCTGCCTTGCGGATCGGCACAGCGCGCGAGCAGGCGGGCGCGGCCGAACCGAAACGAAATCTCGCGTCGCCGAACGGTGGCAAAGAGATACCGGGCAACGCAGCGCGCACCATTCCCGCAGTAGGCCGCCGCTCCGCCGTCGGCATTCCAGTAGCGAACACCGATCTCCCCGGCCGAACTCGTGCCAAGCCAGAGCAGCCCGTCCCCGCCGACTCCGCGGTTGCGATCGAGCAGGGCGCGGATGCGTGACGCGGAGGGGATCGCCACCGCCGCGCTCCGACCGTCGATCAGGACGAAGTCGTTCCCTCCCCCCTCCAGCTTGTGGAAGCGGACTCCTCCTGTCGCACTCACGGCGCGCCATCCTCCCCGATCCGGGTATCCTCGGCCGGCAGCGCGAGCTCGATCTGGTCGAGCACCCGGAGTGGTTGCACTTCGATGGCGTGAGGGAAGCGCACCTCGACCTCGGCCGAGTCGACCACCGCGTTTCCGTTGAGATCGCGAAAGGTGCGCAGACGGTAGATTCCGGGGGGAACGTCGGACCAGGAGAACTTCGGCCCGGTGGCACTCCGCACCACCTCGCCTTCGGGGCCGAGCAGCTGGACCGGAATCGGCTGGGCGCAGAAGCTGCTGTCCGCCTTCGCCGCGGCCACCGCGGCGTCGAGTTCGATCAGCCGCGACCCGATCCGCAGCGAGTCCTGGCCGGTGAGTTTGGGCAACTCTGCATCGCTCTCGGCGAACCGCTTCACCAGCGCGCGCAGCGTCGCCTCATCGAGCCCCGGGTCACTGGCCTGAAGCAGGAGGCGGAGACTGTCCCGCTCCGCTCGCGCCGCTTCCAGACGCCGTCGGGAGGTGCTGGCCAGGCAGAGCGAATCGCTCACCGATCCCGAAACCGTCCCGGGCTCATCCCGAGCCGCGATGTAGAGCGACACCCCGTCCAGTCGGGTGGTCGAATCGCTCAACGTGACCGGGTCGGGCAGAAATCCCCAGAAGTCATCCGCCGGATCGTGGCGCCGGTCGCGATTGCGATCATAGAAGGCCGCGAGACGGAGCGCGCGCCCGCGCGGCAGATAGTCGAGCGCGAATGCCCCCTTGGCGTCGGTCTGACCGACGCGGAGCGGCTCCGGGGGAAAGCCGTCGATCGAGGTATCGGGCGGCGCCTCCTCCCAAGGCCAGAGATAGAGCGCGACATCCTTCGCCGCGAAGCGTGATCCGATCACCGTGCCGCGGAGGGCGCCGGTGTCGAGTTCGGCCGCGGTCGAGAACCCGATCGCCCACGGCGCGACCAGCGGGATCTTCCTCCGGTCGGTGGCCTCCGTGCCGAAGCTCACCACGTAGGTCTGGCCGATGTCGAGCGGCTGCTCCAGGCGCACGAACCAGCGAGTGCCGTCCCAACGGCGCTCCCGCTGTTCGATCGCCGGGCTGATCGAGAACGCGGTCTCGACCGTCCGTTGATTCATCGCCTCGCTGAAGACGAAGACCAGGCTGTCGGTGAGCGGCACGCGCACCGCCCCGGAATCCGGATAGGTCTCGACCACGCGCGGCGCGGTGGTGTCCTCCGGCCCGCCCGGTGGCGATTCGACGTGGGCGCAGGCGGCGACCATGAGCGCGCCCCCGAGCAGCCCCACGCCGATCCCGGCGCGGGGAGCGCTCCCCGTCCGCAGCCCGAGCCGGCTACTCGCCATGCCCCCCCAGCGCCCAGGCCAGGATCGCCTTCTGTCCATGCAGACGATTCTCCGCCTGGTCGAACACCACCGACTGCGGACCGTCCATCACCTCATCGGTGATCTCCTCGCCGCGGTGCGCCGGGAGGCAGTGAAGCACGATCGCCTTCGGGTCCGCGAGCTTGAGCAGCTTCGCATTGAGCTGGTAGGGCGGAAACACCTTCCGCCGCTTCTCCGCTTCGGCCTCCTGACCCATGCTGGTCCAGGTGTCGGTGTAGACCACCTGCGCGCCGCGGATCGCTTCCTCCGGAGAGCGCACGATCGAGACGCGACGGCCCTTGGCCCGGGCCAGGGTCGCGGCGTCGGGGTCGTAGCCCTCCGGACCGCTGAACACGAACTCGAAGTTGTAGGCGCAGGCAGCGTCGATCCACGAGTTGACCATGTTGTTACCGTCGCCCAGATAGACCACCTTGATCGCATCGAGATCGAACCCGTTTTCCCGGGTAGTCAGGAGATCGCAGAACACCTGGCAGGGATGCACCAGGTCGGTCAGTCCGTTGATGATCGGAATTGAGGAGTGCTGCGCCAGTTCTTCCACCTGCGACTGAGCAAAGGTGCGGATCATGATGCCGTCGAGGAAGCGGCTCATGACGTTCCCCACGTCGTGGATCGATTCCCGCTTGCCCAGCCCGACCTCCTGGTCGGTGATGTACAGCGCGTGCCCGCCGAGCTGGCGCATCCCCACCTCGAACGAGATGCGGGTCCGGAGGCTCGGCTTCATGAACATCAGCCCGAGGACCTTCCCAGCCAGGCGCGGCTCCGGCCTCCCCTTCCGCCACGCGTCCTTGAGCGTGGTAGCCAGGTCCAACAGAAGGTCGAGCGTCTTGCGATCGAAGTCGCTCAGGGTCAGGAAGTCGCGTGACTCGCTCATGCTTTTCCTCGTGTTTGTAGACTCGTTTCGCGCGTCGCGCGATGCCGCCGGATCGGCGTGACTCTACCGCCAACCCGGGTGGTTGAAAAGGGGGCCGGCCGCCAGACGGTCCGGGCTCACACCCGGAGCAGGCAGCGGAAGCCGCGGGCCGCGTAATACGACTCCGCACCGTTGTGGTAGACGAAGACCTGGTCGTAGCGCCGGTCGCAGAACAAGGCCCCGCCCAGCTTCCGGATGGCAGGCGGGGTAGCGATCCAGCTCGAGGTCTTGCGGTCGAACATCCCCAGAGTCTGGAGCGTTCGGTACTGCTCCTCGGTCAGAAGCTCGGCCCCGAACGACGCCGCGAGCTCGACCGCGCTCCCTTCTGGCTTGTTCTCCTTACGAGCCTCGAGCGCTTCGCGGTCGTAGCAGAGGCTCCGCCGCCCGGTCGGGCTCTCGGGGGCGCAATCGCAGAAGAGGTACGCGCCCGACTTCTTGTCCAGGCCGATGACGTCCGGCTCCCCGCCGGTTCGTTCCATCGCGGCCAGGGATTCGAGCTTCCCGGCATCGGCCTCCAACCGCGCGGCCACCTTCTCCCACACGAGCCCTGCGTGCCGCCCGCCGTTCTGCTCGAAGCGGGCCTGCAAGACCGCGAGCAACGCCTGCCGCTCTGCCTTTTTCATCGTTCCTCCTCTCCCGCCGGAAGTCTCTATCGGGTCAAGACGACATGGGTTGCCAGGTCCGAGGCGGTATGTTCCGTGCAGCGGTAGCCGAGCCCCACGAGATCGATCCCCGCCAGGAGCGATTCGCCGCGGCCGAGAACCGCGGGGGAGATCACCAGGTGGAGCTCGTCGATCAGGCCCGCACCGAGATACTGTCGCACCGTGGCCACCCCGCCACCGACCCGAATGTCCCTGTCACCGGCTGCTTCCCGGGCGCGGTCGAGCGCCGCCAGCATCCCTTCGGTCACGAAGTGGAACGTCGTTCCCCCCTCCATCGTGATCGAGGCGCGGGGATGATGCGTGAGGACGAAAACCGGCACATGATACGGAGGGTTGTTCCCCCACCAACCCTTCCAGCCGTCCTCGGGCCAGGGACCCCGCGATGGGGCGAACATGTTCCGCCCCAGGATCCAGGCACCGAGGTTCTCGAAACCGCGGGCGGCAAACCGGTCGTCGACCCCCTCGCGCCCCGGTGTTCCCTCGAACAGGCCGGCGGCGAAGTCGGCGTGCATCCGCTGAAAGGTGCGGGTGCCGAGGACCCACTGGTGCAGCGCCATCCCTCCCACCCCCATCGGGTTCTCCAGGGCCTGGTCAGGGCCTGCACCGTACCCGTCGATCGAGAGCCCAAACGCGTTCACGCGAAGCCTGGACATGGGTGAGCCTCCTTTCGTGTCTCTTAAGTGACGGGCGGCGGACCGGCGGGGGAAACCCTGTGGTTTGTCCAGCAAGCTGGACGAACGTGTCCAACACGATGGACAAGCCACAGGGTTCTCCGCGCGATCTTCCCTCCCTTCCGATCGTGACCCGCGGAAGGCGAAGGCGCACCGCGCGCTACAAGATGTACCGGTTGAGGTCGTGCCCTCCGCCGAGATCCCCCAGCCGCGCGTCGACATCGGGGGCGTCGAGACACACCTCGCGGTCGGCCAACTCAGGCGCGCGGAAGAGGAGGTCGTCGAGCAGGCGGTTGAGGACGGTGTGCAGCCGCCGCGCCCCGATGTTCTCCGCCTCGGCGTTGAGGCGAAAGGCGAGACTGGCAATTCGGGCCAAGGCGGCCGGCGTGAGCTCGAGATGCACCCCCTCGGTCGCGAGCAAGGCCTGGTACTGCCGCACCAGCGCATTCCGCGGCTCGGTCAGGATCCGGAGGAAATCGTCGGCGGTGAGACTCTCCAGTTCCACCCGGATCGGCAGCCGCCCTTGCAGTTCGGGCAAGAGATCCGAGGGGCGCGCGTGGTGGAAGGCGCCCGCGGCGATGAAGAGCACATGGTCGGTCCGGACCACGCCGAAGCGGGTGGAAACGGCCGACCCTTCGATGATCGGAAGGAGATCGCGCTGCACTCCCTCGCGCGAGACTTCCGGTCCGGTGGATCCGCGCGGGCCGATGATTTTGTCGATCTCGTCGAGAAAGACGATGCCGAGTGATTCCGCCCGCTCGATCGCAGCGGGGATCACCTCGTCGTCGTCGACCATCTTGCGCGTCTCTTCCTGGATCAGCAGCCGCTCGCCTTCGGCCAGGGAGACCCGACGACGCTTCTTCCGCGCGGGAAACAGCGGATCGAACAACCCGGCCGGAGCATCCTTGAGCCCCATGGCGGAGAGCAGTTCCTGCGACCCGGCGCGGGGGGACTCGAGATCGATCTCGATCATCCGTTCGGCCAGCCGTCCGGCGCGCAGATCCTGCCGCACCGCCTCACGCTCCGCCTCGTACACGTGGGGATCGACCTCACGGCTTCGACTCCGGGGACAGAGCAGGTTGACCAGCCGTTCCTCGACATGCTTCCGCGCCCGGATCTCGACCCGTTCGGCCCGCTCGGTCCGCACCATGCCGACGGCGATCTCGATCAGATCGCGAACGATCGACTCGACATCACGCCCGACGTAGCCCACCTCGGTGAACTTGCTCGCCTCGACCTTGAGAAAGGGGGCGCCGGCCAGCCGGGCGAGCCGCCGGGCCAGCTCGGTCTTCCCCACTCCGGTCGGCCCGATCATCAGGATGTTGCTCGGCATGATCTCCTCGCGAAGATCGGGCGCCACCGCGAGTCGGCGATAGCGGTTGCGGAGCGCGATGGCGAGCGCGCGCTTGGCCGCGGCTTGTCCGACGACGTACTGATCGAGTTCCGCGACGATCTCGCGCGGCGAGAGCGTCTCGATCCGTCGACCGAGCGGCGTGTTCGTCGCGGTCTGCGGGAGCGCGGGCTGCGCATTCGGGCGGTGTTCGTCCACCTCTGGAGCTCCCCTAGTCCCGTTCACCCGGGAGGGTCATCACGCCGAGGGTCCCCCCGGTGTAGATGCAGATCTCCGCCGTGAGCCGGAGTGCCTCCTCGACCGTCTGGGCCACCGAAAGCTGGGTGTGACGCCGAAGGGCGCGGCACGCCACCAGGGCATAGGGACCGCCGGAGCCGATGGCGACGATCCCGTCGTCCGGTTCGATGACGTCGCCGGCACCGGTCACGATCAGGGCCTCTTCGAGCGAAACCAGTGCGAGTTGGGCTGCGAGCCGGCGCAGGACGCGGTCACTGCGCCAGTCCTTGGCCAGATCGACCGCGGCGCGGCGCAGATTGCCCTGACTCGATTCGAGCTTCGTCTCGAACCGCTCGAAGAGCTGCAAGCCGTCGGCGGCCGAGCCGGCGAAACCGGCCAGCACGGTGCCATGGTGGAGCCGGCGGATCTTCCGCGCACTCGACTTCAGTACAGTGTTCCCGAGTGTAACCTGGCCGTCGCCGCCGAGTGCGGCCTGCCCTTCCCCGACCACGCCGAGGATGGTGGTGGAGCGAATCCGGCTCGATTCTCCGCGCATCGGGGGTTCCTCCTCAGCGGGCGCGTGGGTGCGCGCGATCGAAACTGCGCCGTAGCGCCTCGATCGAGACATGAGTGTAGAGCTGCGTGGTCTGCAGACTCTCGTGACCGAGCAGTTCCTGTATCGCGCGCAGGTCGGCACCCCGGTCGAGCATGTGGGTGGCGAAGGAGTGGCGCAAGGCGTGCGGAGTTCTGCCGCTGGCCCGGGCCAGGCGCTCCAGGTGCTTGCCCACCAATCGCTGCACCGTCCGGGCCGAGAGTCGCCCTGGCGCCCCCTCGTTCCTTGCCCGGCCGAGAAAGAGCGGATCGTGCGCCCCGCGGGCGGCGCCGTCGGTCACCTCCAGATAGGCCGCGAGGGCCTCTCTGGTCTTTCCCCCGAAGACCAGGACCCGCTCCTTGCGCCCCTTGCCCAGCACCCTCGCGGTGCCCGACTCGAGATCGACCGCCCCGCAGTCGAGGCCCACCAGCTCGGAGAGGCGCATCCCGGTCCCATAGAGCAACTCGAGAACCGCGCGATCGCGCAGCGCGAGGGAGTCCTGCTCCCAGGGACCGTCGAGGACCGAGATCAGCTCCTCCTCGGGCACGAAGCGGGGTAATCGACGGGGCAGCTTCGGCGCCTTGAGGTCCGCGGTCGGATCTTCGGCCAGCAGGCGATGCCGCGTCAGGTAGCGCAAGAACGAGCGAAACGCGGAGAGGCGTCGCACCACCGAGCGGGGCGCACTGCCCCGCACGCCTTGCAGCGCGAGCCAGGAACGCACCCGTTCCCGCGAAAGGTCACCGACCCCCACCGGGTGTTCGAGCGCCTTCCCGATCTGCGACAGCGCATCACGCGTGTCCGCCGCGTAGGCAGACACGGTGTGCAGGCTCTTCTCCTCCACCGCCTCGAGCTGTCGCACCCACCGCTCGAAGAGCGCGACCAGCTCCGGCGCCCAGGACCGGGGAACCGGCGCCACCGATTCCTCCGGTTCGTTCCCCACCGACGATCCCGAGGGGACCGCCGGGGCTAGGCGTTTTGTCCGTGGCACTTCTTGTACTTCTTCCCGCTGCCGCACGGGCACGGATCATTGCGCCCCACCTTCGGCAGGGCATGCGAAGACCCTCCCGCCGGCCCCGGAGCGGGCCGTGGAGCCGGGCGCAGCGCCGGCGCCGGTGCGGAGGGCGGAGCCAGATCGGGACGGGGAGAGAGCGCCGGCGCGACCATCTCGACCCCGCCCTGGAACGCGCGCAGTTCGCCGTGCGACTCGGTCATCCGGCGGGGCGGCGCATTTCCCGGCAGGTTTGCCGGCTGCACGTCGCGCGCCGGAGCGGGCGGAGGTTCGCCCGGAGCGAACCGCGCGGAGACATCCCCCGCCGCCTCCCAGACCGTCTCGAAGGTCGTACCGTCGTAGATTGCCGGTCCGGTCGGCGCGGGCCGGTCGAGCCGCGGAGCGCCTGGGCGCGGCGCGCGGGAGGCGACCGGCGCCTCCGGCTCGGAGGCCTCGGCCGGCACCACCCGGTAGAGAAAGCGCACCGTTTCCTGCTCGATCTCGACCTGCAGCTCCTCGAACATGCGGAACGCTTCCGACTTGTACTCGAGCAGCGGATCCTTCTGGCCATAGGCGCGCAGGCTGATCCCACCCCGGAGCTGGTCGATCTCATGCAGGTGGTCACGCCACTTGTCGTCGATCACCGCCAAGGCCACCCGGCGCTCGATCTCCCGCATCCGGTTCGGGCCGAAGATCTCCTCCTTCATCTGGTACGCCTCGCGCGCCGCCGTGAGGCAGATCTCGCGAATCTGCTCCCAGCCCTGCCGCTGCTCGACCGGGGGCAGATCGACCGGGGCGAGCACCAGCGCCTGCATCTCGTCGACCAGCAGCTTCTCCCAGTCGTCATCGCGGCTCTTCGGATCCTCGTAGGGATCGATCACCCGGTGGACCTGCGACTCGATCAGCTCCTGGATCCGCTCCGAGATGTCGTCGTGACGCAGGATCTCGTCGCGCTGGCTGTAGATCACCTCGCGCTGCTGGTTCATCACGTTGTCGTAGTCGAGCAGGTGCTTCCGGATGGAGAAGTTGTGCAGCTCGACCCGCTTCTGCGCCCGTCCGATCGCGCTCGTGACCCAGGGGTGGGTGATTACCTCCCCTTCCTCGACCCCCAGCTTCTCCATCATGCCGCTGATCCGATCGGAACCGAAGAGGCGCATCAGGTCGTCTTCGAGGGAAAGATAGAAGCGGGAGGAACCCGGGTCCCCCTGACGACCGGCGCGGCCGCGGAGCTGCCGGTCGATGCGACGCGCCTCGTGCCGCTCGGTGCCGATGATGTGGAGCCCGCACGGCATCTCTGCCATGCATTGCTTCACTCCGGGAGTGGCACTGCAGTCCCCCACTCCCGACGGACTGTTCACCAGGCAGCGCTTCCCCTTCACGATCCCCGGCCCGAGCTTGATGTCCGTTCCACGACCGGCCATGTTGGTCGCGATGGTCACCGCCCCCGGCCGACCCGCCTGGGCCACGATCTCCGCTTCCGACTGGTGGTACTTGGCGTTCAGTACGTGGTGCTCGATACCGCGCCGCTTGAGCATGCGCGAGAGGGTCTCCGACACCTCGACCGAGACGGTGCCGACCAGGGTCGGGCGACCCTGCTTGTGCGCCTCCTCCACCTCGTTCAGGATCGCCTCGTACTTCTCCTTCCGGGTGCGGTAGATCAGGTCCTCGTAGTCCATGCGCCGGATCGGCTCGTTGGTCGGGATCACCACCACGTCGAGCTTGTAGATCTCCCAGAACTCCGCCGCCTCGGTCTCGGCCGTACCGGTCATGCCGGCCAGCTTTTCGTAGAGTCGGAAGTAGTTCTGGATGGTGATGGTGGCCAGGGTCTGGTTCTCCTCGCCGACCCGCACCCGCTCCTTCGCCTCCAGCGCCTGGTGCAGACCATCGGAGAAGCGGCGGCCCGGCATCAGACGCCCGGTGAACTCATCGACGATCAGGACCTTCCCCTCCTGAACGACGTACTCCTTGTCCTTCTCGTAGAGGGCGTAGGCCCGGAGGAGCTGGTTCACGTTGCCGAGCAGCTCGCTCCGTTCGGCGTAGTTGCGGTAGACCTCTTCCTTCTCCAGGACGCGCTGCTCGCGCGCCAGGTCCACGTTCTTGTCGACCCGGCCGATCTCCTCCGCCAGATCGGGCAGGGTAAACATCTTCGGGTCCTTGGGCGAGAGAACCCGCCGTCCCTCCTCCGACAACGAGACGGTGTGCCCCCGCTCGTCGATCGAGTAGAGGAGATCGTCGTCGACCTCGTGCAGGCGCTTCTCCCGCATGTAGTCGCTCTCGACGTCGTGGATCCGGCGCTTCGCGTCCCCCTCGCTCACGATTTTCATGAACCGCTTGTTGCGGGGCGCGCCCCGCTGCACCTGGAGCAGACGGTAGGCGGCGTGGTAGGCCTCGTCCTTGTCCTTCGACTCCAGCTTCGCCTCCGCCTCGTCGAGGAAGCGGGTGATGAGCACGTTCTGCTGCCGGATCAGCTCCTCGACGCTCGGCCGCAGCCGCTCGTAGTGCTGATTGCCGTGCTGGACCGGGCCCGAGATGATGAGCGGAGTCCGAGCCTCGTCGACCAGCACCGAGTCGACCTCGTCGACGATGGCGAAGTGATGCGGGCGCTGCACCCGGTCCTCGAAGCGGACCACCATGTTGTCGCGCAGGTAGTCGAAGCCGAACTCATTGTTCGTGCCGTAGGTCACGTCGGCCAGATAGGCCTGGCGCCGCGCCTCGTTGTCCATATCGTGTTCGATGCAGGCCACGCTCAGGCCCAGCCAGCGCAGGATGTAGCCCACCCACTCGCTGTCGCGCGCCGCCAGGTAGTCGTTGACCGTGACAAGGTGGGCGCCCTTCCCCTCCAGCCCGTTCAGATAGAGCGGCAGGATCGCGACCAGCGTCTTTCCCTCTCCGGTCGCCATCTCGGAGATCTTCCCCTGGTGGAGCGCCGCGCCGCCCATGAGCTGGACGTCGAACGGCACCATGTTCCACTCGAGCTGGTGCCCGCGCACCGGCCAGGAATGCCCGCAGTGCCGCCGGCAGGCCTCCTTGACCACCGCGAAGGCCTCCGGAAGGAGATCGTCCAAGGCCTCCTTCTCGGTCGCCAGCCGGGCGCGGAATTCCTGGGTCTTCGCCTGCAGTTGCTCGTCCGACAGCTCGGCCAGCGCCTCGAAGTGCGTGTTGATCTCGTCGACCAGCGGCGACAGCCGCTTCACGTCGCGATCGGATTTCGTTCCGAAGATTTTCGTCGCCACCTTGCTGGCGGCGCCCTTGAAGATATTCAGCATCGTCTCTCCCATAGCTCTCGCGTCGCGCACCGGCCGGTGCGCGACCCAAGTCCATCGGCCCAGGTTCATCGGCCCAGGTATCCAAACCGGCGTCGACCCTCGACCCGGCTCTAGGCGATGGAAACTCTCGGTGGGGCGCGGGAAGGCTGGAGACGCGCCGCGGCGGGGGAAAGATCAAATCGATCGGAAGACCCAGGATGCCGGCGGGACGTCGTCCACGGCTCCAGGAGGTGCCAGGTCAGGCCGACCAGCGCCGGGTCGATCGCCGAAAGGGGCGACCCCAGACGCGACTCAGCGGGAGTTCCGAGCGGCTCGCGCCGCGATCCCTGGAGGACCGCCCCCTGGAGCACGCTGGCCAGGGCCCGGATCCGCTGCTCGAAGGCCCGCACGTCGCGGGTCGCCACCGGCCCCTGCTGAGCCTGATCCGGATAGCCGCCCAGCGACTGCTGAACCGCAGCCTCCGCCCGCACCGAATCCCCCAGCGCCAGCAGCACCCACGCCAGTAGCAGCGCATGGTTCACCAGCAAGGGACGCGGCCGGCCCGAGGGCAGGCGTTTTCCGTTCCGCAGCTTCACTCTCTCGGCTCTCCCTGCTCCACGACCCCGGGACGGTGAGTTTCGGCCCCGGCCTTTGGGGGGCGCCGGGGCCAAGGTCGTGATTCTAGGGATGCCGAGCGGTGCGGTCAATGCACCGAGACGCCCCGGGCGCCGGCGAGCCCCCTACGGCAACAACGTCATGGCGAACCCGGCCGAGAGCGGGATCCGCAGGTTGTCGTCCATCGGGACGGGGGCGAGCTCGAAGATGGTGGCGACGAAACTGCCGACCACGATGCGGGCCCAGCCGAGCTCGGGATTGATGAAGTGGTAGAGGGTGCCGACGGCGACGCAGGAGAGGAAACAGCCGATGCTCCCCTCGAGGCTCTTGTCGAGGATCTTCGTCTTGCCCCAGCGCTTCCCCACCAGAGCGGCAACGGTATCGCCGATGACGAGAAAGGCGAGCACGATCACCGCGACCGCCTGGGGAAAGGCGGCGATCGAGATCAGTGCGGCGATCAGCATGTAGGTCGACCCGAGCAGGTTGAACCGTTCGTGCTCGCGTAGCAGGCGGCCGAAGAGAAAATAGAACACCCGCCGCACGTGGGGCTCGTGAAGCCTCAAGGCATCGACCAGCAGGGTGACCAGGGTGAGCGCGACGAGGGCGGGCTTCGACACCGAGACGGGAAGGAAGTGGAGCGCGATGGGAAAGGCGAGGCTCGAGACGTGAATCGCCTTCCGCCCCAGTTCGGAGCTATAGCGCATCTCGGGTCCTCTCTCCGCCGCGCGGCGACGGGCGCTTCGAAATCATGGTGCCTGCACCCGCAAGAGATCGCGGTAGATCCAGTAAGCCTCCAGGACCAGCATCACGTACTCGCGAGTCTCACGATACCCGATCCGCTCGATGTAGAGATCGGGATCCTCGGCCGCAGAGTACCAGCGTCGGGCATTCTCGATGCCGGCGTTGTAGGCCGCGATCAGGATCGGCACCGGCCCCGGCTCGTCGTCGGCCAGGTCGCGCAGGTGCGCGGCGCCCAGGCCGAGATTGACCCGGGGAGAACGGAGCGGGGCGGCGGGGATGCCGCGGCGGGCCGCGGTCTGTTCCGCCGTGGTTGGCATGAACTGCATCAGGCCGACGGCGCCGGCATGACTCCGGACGGAACTCTCGAAGACCGACTCGCGCCGCATGATCGCCCAGAGGAGCTCCGGAGCGATCGAACGCTGTCGGGCGGCATCGGCCACGGCCCCAGCATAGGGCGTGGGATGGCGAAGGCTGGCTTCTCCCCCGCTCAGTCGGAAGGCGCTTCGCACCGCGAGATCGGGGAAGCCGAGGGCGAAGAGACGCCGCACCCGGATCGCTTCCTCGCCCAGCGCACTCGATCCTTCGAGGCGACGTCGCGCCGCATCGGCCCACTCGGCGCGGTCGTGGCGCCGAAACAGCAGCAGTCGCTCGGCCCGTTCGCGCAGCCGCGCTTCATCGGAGGCGGAGAGCGAGGTATCGCGCGCCCCGGCCGCCAGGGCGCCGGCCCGGGCCATCGACGCGACGAGATTCGCCTGCTCGATCTCGGGGCGTTCGATTAGCCTCCGCACCGCGGCCCAGTAGCCTTCCGGATCGGCGATCGAGATTCCCTCGGCCGCGAAGGCCAGCGCGGTGCGCGCGCGGTGAGCGTAGTATCCCCCCGACTGGGCCGCCGCCTGACGTAGCTCACTCCGTGCGAGTTCGATGTTCCCCTCGGCCAGCGCCACCCGATAGAGCCAGAATCGGCCGGCCGCTCGATCGGCCGCGCCCTCCCCTTCCGCCACCAGCGCGAAGGCGCGGCGAGCAGCGTCGGTGCGTCCGAGGAGCAGGCGACAGAGGCCACGCCGGATCAGGGCGTCATTGCGCTTTTTCCCCGGCCCGGCATCGAGAAATCGCCCGTAGAGGGTGTCGGCGGTGCCGAAGTCGCGCAGGTACTCGTGCTCCCGCGCCCACTCCCAGAGCGCGGTGGCGCGATCTTCCGCCGAGCTGACCTCGGCCGCGGTCTCGAACCAGGTGGCCATGGTGTCGGGCGCGCCTGCGTTCCGGTACGTGCGGGCGACGAGCAGGCTCCAGTCGCCGTCCGGACGCGGCGCCTCGCGCCAGGGACCGGCGAACTGCGCCCGCAGGAGGGAGTACTGCTTCGCCTTGTAGAGCAGACGGGCGCCCCGCAGCGCGAGTGCGCGTCGCTCCGGATCGTTGAGCTCGGGGGCCAGCGCGGCATCGAGCGCCAGGAGGCGCGGCACGTCGATCGTCGCCTCGGCGACCGTGAACAGGAGCTGCCGCTCCGCGCGGGAGAGTTCGCTGAACCCGGTCCGGGCACGCGCTTCCAGCAGCCCGCGCGCCTCGCGGGAGGCGGGATACTCGCGAGCGATCGCCAGGCGAAGTTCGTCCGAACGGACCTGCTCCCCGCGGACCTGCGCGATCCGACGCCGGGCGCGCAGAACGAAGAGGCTCTGCTCCGAGACCGGTTCCCACTGGGCCACGCGCCTCTCCGCCTCCTCCAGCCGGCCGGCCAGCACGGCTCCCCAGACCAGCGTCTCCCGCGCGCGCATCGCCCAGTCGGACTTCTCCCCCACGCCGGCCTCGGCGAGGATCCGCTCTGCCCGGGCGGCGGCGGCGAGGGTGTCGCCCGCTGCCAGGGCGGCGTCGAGTTCGAGCGCGCGCGCGACTTCGGTGTCGGTGCTTCCCGCCGTCGTGGCCCGGTAGCGATCGATCCAGGGAAGCGCCTCGGCCGGGCGGTTCCGTTCGAGCAGGAACAGCGCGGTCGGGAGCGCGAACCGTCCGCCCGGATCGAGCGACTCAACCTGGTCAGGGGTCCAGTTCGGGCCGAAGAGTCGATCGAACCGGGGATCGCCGAGAAGCAGCGCCTCGTCCAGGCGTGCGCGCAGCCAGCCGGTCGAAGCACTGTCGGCGCCGAAGGAGGGGAGCGGCCCCTCTCCCAGAGCGAGGCTCAGCGAGTCGACCAGAGCGCTCTCGATCGAGTCGATCTCGGCCCAGACGGCCAGATTGCGCGGCCCTTCGTGCGCACGCAGGCGCGCCTCGCCCCAGCGCGCCGCCCACTCCGCGTAGGGTGGTTGCGCCTCGACGCGGCTACAGCCGAAGAGCAGGGCGAGCGACACTCCGGCTAGTGCCACACGAACTGCGCGGGCATCGATCCCAATAGGGAACCTCCTCGCCTTTTCGGGGTTCTCACCGGCAACTCGCCGCGGACGACGCTTGCTCCCCAGTGATACCTTCGAAAGCCTCACTGTAACTGATTCCGATCTCGGGGAATCAGTAGCGTCGGATACCGCATGGTACGCAGTTCCTCGATGACCGTATCGGTCAGCCCGGGGGGCGCGCGGGCTTCGCGTCCTTCCCGCCGGCGGCCCCCCGCCGGCGCGGGAGGGGGGCTGGCGGGGGGGCGGGGGGGAAGGGCGGGTGGCCGGCCAATCGGGCCCGCGCGGGGGCGGCGCGGGCGGGCGGCGGCCGGCGTGCTTCATTTGCGCCGACGAGCCTGGAAGCCATGCTGGCCTGGTGCGAGGCGGATGCCCGCGGCGGCGAGATGCGATGTCGTCCCCTGGTCCGGGGTCGCGCGGGCGGGCGCGCGGATCTTCCGGCGCAGGTGAGATAGAAGCCGGCCGGGTTCGCCGTCGCTGTTTGTGGATCGCGCGCGTAATCGCGGGCCAGTGCCCGGCTTCAGGCCCGTGTCGCGGCCAGATCGGCGACGCTCGTGGGCGAGCAGGTCCAAGGGCGCCCAACCTTGCGTTGTGTTTTGTGATTTGGGTCACTCCCACTCGATGGTCGACGGGGGCTTCGAGGTGATGTCGTAGACCACGCGATTCAGCCCCTTCACCTCGTTGACGATCCGGAGCGCGGTCCGCTCCATCACCTCGTAGGGCAGGCGCGCCCAGTCGGCGGTCATCCCGTCGACGCTGGTCACCGCGCGGAGGGCCACGGCCATCTCGTAGGTCCGCTCGTCCCCCATGACACCGACGCTGTGGATCGGAAGCAGCACGGAGAAGGCCTGCCAGACCCGGTCGTACTCGCCCGAGCGGCGCAGCTCTTCGATGAAGATCGCATCGGATTCGCGCACCAGGCGGAGCCGCTCGGGCGTGATCTCCCCGGGGATCCGCACCGCCAGGCCCGGTCCGGGGAAGGGATGGCGATTCAAGATGTCGGCCGGGATGCCGAGCACCGTACCCGCTCGACGCACCTCGTCCTTGAACAGCTCCCGCAGCGGCTCGACCAGTTTCAGGTGCATCCGCTCCGGAAGCCCGCCCACATTGTGATGGGTCTTGATGGTGTGCGACGGACCGCGCACCGAGACCGACTCGATCACGTCCGGGTACAACGTCCCCTGGATGAGGAAGTCGACCGGCCCGGCCTTCTTCGCCTCCTCTTCGAACACGCGGATGAACGTCTCGCCGATTACGCGTCGCTTCTTCTCAGGGTCGGTGACCCCGGCGAGCGCGGCGAGAAACCGCTCCGAGGCGTCGACCGCGTGGAGCGGCAGCCCCAGCTCCTGCCGGAGGATCAGATCGACCTGGTCGGCCTCGTTCTTCCGCAGGAGTCCATGATCGACGAAGATCGGATAGAGCCGATCCCCGAGGGCGCGGTGCGAGAGCACCGCCGCGACGGTGGAGTCGACGCCCCCCGAAACGGCGCAGACCGCACGACCATTGCCCACCTGGGCGCGGATCCGCTCCACCGTCGCCCCGACGAAGTCTTCCAGGTTCCAATCCGGTTTGAGGCCGGCCAGCCGCACGAGGAAGTTCTGCAGGATGCGACTCCCCTGCGGCGTGTGGCTCACCTCGGGGTGGAACTGCACCATGAAGAGACGACGCTCCAGGTGCTCGGCCGCGGCGTGCGGACAGGTTGCGGTGCGTCCGACGGTCGTGCTCCCCGGCGGCAGTTCGGTCACGAGATCGAAGTGGCTCATCCACGCCTCGAACGGATCGCTGGTGCCGTGGAGCAACGCCGAGTCGCCGAGCCGCTCCAGCACCGACCGCCCATACTCCGCGGAGGTCCCCTTCTCGACCCGACCGCCGAGGATGTGGCAGAGCGCCTGCATGCCGTAGCAGATGCCCAGGGTCGGCAGCCCCAGATCGAGCACCTCGCGCCGCGGCAAGACCGTCTCGTCGGTCACCGTCGAAGGGCCGCCGGAGAGGATCAGCGCCCGCGTCCCCTTCTGCCGCAGCGTCTCCGCCGAGACGTCGTAGCGCAGGATCTCGCAGTAGAAACCGAGCTCCCGCACCCGGCGCGCGATCAGGAGGTTGTACTGCGAGCCGAAATCGAGCACTGCAATCATCGCGAACTCCCGTCGTTCCGACTAACCGTGCGAAAAGCAGCGCGTCATTGAACACCAGCGCCATGCCGTGCTCGTTCGCCGCCTGGATCGATTCCTCGTCGCGGAGCGAGCCGCCCGGCTCGAGCACGGCCGACGCGCCGACCGAAGCGGCGCGATCGACGCTGTCGCGGAAGGGGAAGAAGGCATCCGAGACCATGACCGAGCCCCGGAGATCGCGGGCCGAGCGCTCGGCCTTCCGGATGGCGCACTCGGTCGAGTCGATCCGGCTGGTCTGACCCGAGCCGATTCCGACCGTGGCACCGTCCTTGGCGAAGAGGATGCCGTTCGAGCGGACATGCTTGAGCACCCGCCAGCCGAAGATGAGGTCGCGGTGCTCCCGGTCATCGGCCGCGCGGGTCGAGACGGTCTTCCAGCCGCCCTCCCCCAGGCCACGGGGCATCGGGGTCTGGAGGAGAAGTCCTCCGCCGCAGAACCGGCCGTTCACCGCGTGCTCCGGCGCGCGCAACGAGGCGACGCTTTCCTTCAGGACGACGCGGTTCTTCTTGGTCCGCAGCAGGTCGATCGCATCGTCGTCCACGCCGGGAGCGAGCACCACTTCGAGGAAGGTCTCGTTCAGCAGCTCGGCCGTGGCGCGGTCGATGGAGCGATTGAGGACCACCACCCCGCCGAAGGCCGAAAGCGCGTCACACTCGCGCGCCCGGAAGTAGGCGTCGGCCAGGCTCGTGCCCAGCGCCACCCCGCAGGGGATCCCATGCTTGATGATCACCGCGACCTGCTGGTCGCCGAACTCGGAGAGGAGATTCCGGCCACAGTGCAGGTCGAGCAGGTTGTTGTACGAAAGCTCCTTCCCGTGGAGCTGCTCCAGATCGAAGGGGAAGCCGGAGCCCTGCCCGTAGAGCCCGCCGCGCTGTGACGGATTCTCGCCGTAGCGCAGGGTGCGGCGCATCGGCGCCTCCGGGGCGAAGCGGGCCGGGAGCCCCTCCTCCGCGCCGGCACCGCCGGTGAGGTAGGTCGCGATCGCCGCGTCGTAGGCTGCGGTAGTTGCAAAGGCCCGCGCCGCGAGCTCACGGCAGAGCGTTTCGGAGAGGGTGCCCTGTCCCTCCTCCAGTGCCGCCTGCACCTTCACGTAGTCCTCGGGGAGGGTCACGACGCCGACGAAGCGATGATTCTTCGCCGCGGCGCGGACCATCGCCGGACCACCGACATCGATCAGCTCGATCGTCTCGTCTTCAGGCGCACGTCGCTCGACCGCCGAACCGAAGGGATAGAGATTCACCACCACCAGATCGATCGGTTCGATGCCGTGCTTCGCCGCCTCCTCCGCGTCGACGTCCCGGCGGAAGAGGATCCCGCCGTGGATGCGCGGATGGAGGGTCTTCACCCGCCCGTCGAACATCTGCGGACTCTCGGTCCACGACTCGACCGAACGAACCGGAATGCCGGCCTCCTCGAGGAACTTCGCCGTACCGCCGGAGGAGAGGATCTCCGCCCCCTGGCGGATCAGGGTTTGGGCCAACGGGAGCAGTCCATCCTTGTGATAGACGGAGAGGAGGGCGCGACGGATGCGGAGCATGGGTAAAAGCCTCCAGAGCTTGAGAACGAGTCACTTCGCCAGTCGGCGGTCACCTCGCCAGTCGGCGATCATTTCACCGGTCGGCGGTCACCTCGCCAGACGTTGGTCACTTCAACAGACGCCGGTCGCTTCAGCAGACGTCGGTCACTTCACCAGACGCCAGTCCGGTTGCCGTGCGCCGCCGGCGAGCATGGTCAGCGCCAGTTTGTACCGTCGCACCGCCTCCGCCCCGACGCGCGGGGGGAGCGATGGGGCCGGCGGGTTGCGGTCCCAGTTCAAGGTCAGCAGATAGTCGCGGACATACTGCTTGTCGAGACACTCCGGCGCCCGGCCGCGGACCAGGTTCTCGGCATACGAGGTCACGGTCCAGTAGCGCGACGAGTCGGGGGTCAGCACCTCGTCGATCAGGGTGAGGGCGCCGTTCAGGCGTCCAAACTCGAACTTGGTGTCGGCCAGCACCAGCCCCTTCAGCTTGGCGAACACACTCGCTTTCCGGAACAACGCCAGGCTGGTCTCGCGGAGCTGGTCGGCCGTCTCCTGCCCCACCCGCGCCACCAGCTCGGCAAAATCGATCGGTTGATCATGCCCGCTGTCCTCCTTGGTCGTCGGAGTGAAGATCGGCTCGGGAAGTTGCCCGAACTCGCGCAGTCCCGGCGGTAGCTCGATCCCCTGGATCGCGCCGCTCCGGCGATACTCCCCCCAGCCCGACCCCGCAAGGTAGCCGCGGACCACGCACTCGACCGGGATGCGCTCGGCCTTCTTCACCATCACCCAGCGGCCGGAGAGGTTCCGCTTGTGGCGCGCGAATTCCGGCGGGAGTTCCGCATCGGCCGCGGTGATGTAGTGGGTCGGGAGCGTCTCTTCGAACCCGCGGAGCCAGAAGCAGGAGAGTTCGTTCA
The DNA here is from genome assembly GCA_016712505.1 of Candidatus Eiseniibacteriota bacterium. GTDB lineage: Bacteria > Eisenbacteria > RBG-16-71-46 > CAIMUX01 > CAIMUX01 > JADJQY01. The sequence goes on from JADJQY010000002.1 coordinate 852,497, forward strand.
GGATCTGCCCCTTCTCGGGCAGTGGCTCGGGCAGGATGCAATCGAAGGCGGAGAGCCGATCGGTCGTGACCATCAGGAGGCGATCCCCCAGATCGACCATCTCGCGCACCTTGCCGCTGTAGCTCGGGGTGATCCCCAGATCGGTCAACGAGCGGAAGCCGTTCATCTCAGTCTCCCCCGTTCGGACGCGTGATTCCCGGCGAGGTCTCCCCCCAGAGCACGCGCCTCCCCTCCCGACGGATGCGCGCCTGCGCCAGACGATCGACCGTCTCGACCAGGAGCCGGTGCTCCTGCTCCAGAATCCGCGCGGCCAGCGTCTCCTCGTCGTCACGGTCGAGCACCGGGACCGCAGCCTGGGCCAGGATGGAACCCTGATCGATCTCGGCGTTGACCAGGTGCACGGTACAGCCGGCGATCCGCACGCCATACTCCAGTGCCTGCCGTGGCGCGTGCAGCCCGGGAAAGGAGGGCAGCAGCGACGGGTGGATGTTCAAGATCTGATCCGGGAAGTTCTCCAGGAGAACCGCGCCGATGATGCGGAAGAATCCGGCCAGCACCACCCAATCGACGCCCGCTTCGCGCAGGGCGGAGACGTAGCGTTCCTCGATCTCCGGCTTGAGGCGCGCCCGCGTGGTCTCCGGATCGATGACCAACGCCGGGATCCCCCGCCGACGCGCACGGTCGAGGGCGGGCGCGTCGGGGCGATCGGAGAGCACGATCGCGACCTGCGCGGCGAGCCGTCCTTGGTCGTGAGCCTCGAGGAGTGCTTCGAGGTTTGAGCCGCGTCCCGAGGCGAGTACGCCCAGACGCAACGCGTGGGTCTCGTTTTCCATGACCATCCGGCTTATAGCACAGCGTTTCCGGGGCGGCAAGGCGCGCCCCCGAACGGGACCTACTCGCTACGGCGCCCGCGCCATTCGCACCTGATCTCCCACCACACGCAGTTCGAGCGCCCCGTCGCGATCGAGCCGCAGGAGCGGAATGCCCCTCTCCCGATAGCGCGCGAGCAACTCCGCGTGGGGGAAGCCGAAGCGGTTCGCCTCGGCAAGCGAGGCGTAGGCCAGCCGCGGCCGGAGGTGGTCGAGCCATGGCTCACTGGACGAAGTCTTGCTCCCGTGGTGTCCCGCCTGGAGCAGGCTGAGCGGCGCCCGCGGGAGCTCCGGCCGGAGCCGCGCCTCCCCCTCCCGCTCGAGGTCGGCCGGGAGCAGCAGGCGAAGCACCGTTCCGTCCGCGCGCTCCACTTCGGCCTGCAGCACCAGGGAGCCATCGTTGTCTCCGCGCACCGGAACGCCGGGGAGGGGATGAAGGATCGAGATCAGGACGCCCCCTTCCAGATGGCGCGACCATCCCGCTCCGGCCCGGAGCAGAACCGGGCGCTGCCCCCCCTCCGCCAGGAGACTCCAGAAGGTCGCCGGCATCCGCGCCCCCTCGGCCAGCACCAGGGTGTCGACCGCGATCGCACTGGCGAGCAGCGACTCGATCCCACCCCAGTGATCGAGATCGCCGTGACTGATCCAGACCCGGTCGAGGCGGGTGACCCCGCGGCGGAGCAGAGCCGGAATCAGGGGATCGGCTCCGCCGCCACCCCCCGGCCCAAGGTCGAACAGCCAGGATGTCTGATGCGTCCGCAGCAGCACCGCGTCCCCCTGCCCCACCGGGAGCACGTCGAGGGCGAAGCGCGCCTTGGCGTGGCCCAGGCCGCGCGCCGTGAAGAGCAGCAGCGGCACGAGCGCGGTTGCAACCAGCCAGCGGTCGGCGCGCGAGGCGCGGCGTCGCTCGATCCACCGGACGAGCATCCAGCCGAGAAGCCCGCAGAGTACCGCACCGAGCAACGCATCGAAGTAGCCGACCGAGCCGCTCAACAGCGTGCCGCTCGAAGGCTCGGCGAGACGTCGCACGATGGCGAGCATCGCCTCCCCCGAGACGCGCGCCACCCAGACGAGTGGATGCCCCGCCCCCGCGCCGCAGGCGACGGCGAGCGCCCCGACGAAGAGGCACGGGAGGACGATGCCCATCGCCGGCACCGCGATCAGGTTGGCCAGGACGCCGCCCCAGTAGGTTGCGCCAAAGAAGTAGAACGACCAGCCGGAGGTGAGCACCACCGCCACGACGGACACCGAGAGCAGCGCGCCGATCCCCGCGAGCGCGCGCGGAAGGTGGAGACGCCGCTCGAGCGCGGACCAGAGGGCCCCTCCGAGAAAGACACCGGCCATGGCCGACAACGAGAGCACGAGCGGTGGTTCGAGCAGCCAGTTCGGCTCGAGCAGCGCGAGCAGCACCGCAGACCAGGCGAGCAGATTCCAGCTTCGGGCCATCCGGCCGGTGCGCGCGCCGATCACCGCGAAGAGCGCCATCCCGGCGGCGCGCATCGCGGCCGGTGGCGCCCCGACGAATGCGGTGTAGCCGAGGAGCGCCGCGACCGAGATCGGAAGCGACAGGACCGATCCCCGCAGCAGCACCCGGGCCGCCAGGAGGAACATCCCCCCGATCAGCACCAGATGGAGCCCGGAGATCGAGAGGAGGTGCGAGGTGCCGGTCCGGCGAAACGGCTCGCTCCACTCCGGTCCTACCCCGCTCGGCCGCACATCGAGCAGAGCCCACTCGGCCAGCGCGCCCGCCTCTGGACCCAGGCACTCCTCGAGGCGCGCTGCCCAGCGATACCGTCGCCGCTCCGCCGCGCTCAAGCCCGGCTCGGGATCCCCCGGGAGCGCAAACGCCCGCTCGACCTGAAACGACAGCCGCGTGCGTGCCCCGCGGGGAAGCTGCGGGTGCTGCACCCGAAGCGCCCCGCGCAGGAGGACCGCGCTCCCGGCGCGCAGATCGGCCCGCCCCTGCACCGCGAGCGGCGGATCGAGCCGACGCCAACCCTCAGGCGTCGCCTCCGCCCAGAGCACGCCGCGAAATCTCCGCGCCTCGGGCGGGCCGAAGCACTCCTCGATGCGGGCCAGCACCGTGCGGTCCCCGGGGCGCGCATCGATCCGAAGAGCGCGGCTCGTCGCCACCTCCACCCCCGCGGCGCCCCCCAGAAACGTCCAGCCGAGCATCAGCCCGACCACACCGAGCCGGGCCGCTGGTCGGAACAGCGCCGCGGCGAAGAGCAGGAGCGCGGCCAGCGCCACGACCAACCGGAGCACCCAGGCGTGAGCGCGGAAGAGCGCCGGATCGCTCGCCACCACGGGATGAAGCGGCAGACCAAGGCAGACGGCGTAGAGCCCCGCGAGGAGGCACGCGGCGGCCCAGACCCCTCCCCAGCCCGGAAGCACTCTGCCCCGGACGATCGCGCGTCGAAACAGCGTCACGGGAGACCGAGTCCGCAGAACTCATGCCGGAGCGAGAAAAAACGCCCCGGGGAATCCCTCGGGGCGTCCGCTCAGGCGTCGCGATCTGCGGCGCGCGCCGCTACTCGATCATCAGCATCTTCCGCTCGGCCACCGCGCCCTGGACTTCGATCCGGGCGAAATAGACTCCCGGGCTCAGGCTCCGCCCGGCGTCATCCCGACCGTCCCACCGCACCGAGTACGCTCCGGCCGCCTGGCGATCGTTCAGCAGCGAACGCACCGCGCGACCGCCGGCATCGTAGATCACCAGCCGCACCGGTCCCTCGCTCCGCAGTTCGTACGAGAGCCGGGTGGTCGGGCCGAACGGATTCGGGCTGTTCGGCTCGAGCACCACCGTGCGGGTGTAGAGCGGATCGCCGTCTTCGATCCCAACCGACTGGGTGATGGCGGTGGCGTTGAAAACGTAGTCGAAGCGACCGTTCCCGCAGTCGCGCGGCATGCTCACGATCATGTGGACGAACTCGGTCTCGGCCAGGGTGAAGTCGGGTACGTTGAGCGCGCCGTTCCCGTTCGCATCGAGGTTCATGTAGTACTCGTGGAACGTGTTGCTCCCGACCTGCTTCGCGATGAAGACCACCTGTTCGGTGCAGGCGGGACCATCGAAGAGGACGCTGAGCAGATCGGTCGCGCCGCTGCTCGGCGGCCGGAACCGCTGGATGCTGTAGCCGGTCGCCTCCGGGCGCCGTTCGGGCGAGCTGGTCGGGTGCTGACCCAGTTGCGGGTAGGTCTGGTAGTTCTTGTCGAACGACGGGGTGACCGGATAACTCCCCCCCTCGATGTAGTGCTGACCATCGTTCCGCGCGGCGCTCATATAGAAGTTCCAGACGTTGTACTCCGCCTGGGCCGCGGCCCAGCTCGAACCGCGGTCGGCCAGCACCGTGTCGAAGCAGGTGAAGAGGTTTCCGTCGGCCGCGCAGGTCTCGATCTCCCGCACCAGCGAGTGGTCCCAGTTCTCCTTCAAGAAGGTCGGCCAGATGAAGCTGCCGTACTCGTACCCGTTGTTCGCGGTCGTCATCTTGTTGAACGGGAAGGTGGTGTGGAGTGAGAGGTAGTTGTAGTTGTCGTCGATCGTGTCGTAGATCTCGTCTTCCATGAAGGTGGACATGTTCTCCATCCACCACCCGAGGCCGATCACGTACCCCATCTGCACCACGTGGTGATACTCGTGCGCCACCGTGACCTTCATCGGCAGGGTCCGATCGGTGTAGCCGAAGCCCTCGTAGTCGTCGTCGATCACGAAGTAGGCAGTCCAATCGTTCGGATAGCCGCCCGCCACCGGCGCCTCGCTGTAGGTCACGCCGTAGACCGAGGTGCCGAGGTCGTCGATGTAGAGGTCGATCAGGTTGGTCCCGCCGCCGCTCGTTCCGTCGCTGGGCGGGATCTGCCAGGCATTGGTCGTGTGGTAGAAGGTCCAGCTCGTCTCGGCCGACGTCTTGACCGCGTCGAGATAGGCCCGGTTCGGCCAGTTGTAGGGGACGTTCGCGCCGGTCGTGCTGTAGTGCACCCGGAAATGGGCCGTGTCCTCGAAGGCGTTCAGCACCGGTCGGGCCAGGAGGGCGAGGATCTCCTCCCGGATGCCGGGCGAGAACTCCTCCAGGCGGACCCGCGCCTCGGTCGTGACCTCGGTGGCGCACTTGAGTGGGACGGACCCGGCCGCGCCGTACTGGAGCGGCAGCTTGGTCGACCCCTTCACCAGGTAGAGCTTGTAGAGGATCGCCTGCTCGCCGCTGATCTCGCCGCGGGACGCGGCGTCGTCGATCGCCGCCATCGCGCCCTGACTCTCCTCATGCGCGGCCGCCACCGTGGGCAGCCCGGGGGAAGCCACCACCAGGGCGAGAAGGGCCGATCCGACGGCGAGGGCGGAGATTCGTCGCATGCGGAAGTGTCCTCGAGCGTGTAGGGCCGCGAAAGACCGCGCGCGCCATCGGGGGACGAGGCGCCCGCGCGTGAGCGCTGCCAAAAGTCTACCTGTCGGGGAAAGCGGGGGTCAATCAGGCTCCGGCGCGACCCGTCGAGCATTTCGGGGGAATCGCCGGCCGGGGGGTCGATCGGGGGGACGCCACCGGCTGCGGCGGCGTCTCACCCAATCCGGCGTTACTGCGCAGCGATCGGCTCGACCGCCTCGTCGAGCGAGGAGAGCGGCGGAGGCTCGATCGGCTCCGGGGTCGGAGCGGGGCGGCGGGTACTGGGGCGATGGCTCTGGGCCTCGAGGCTGTAGAGGTCCGAGTGGACCACTTGCTCGCCGGCGGTGACCGAGAAGTAGTACCGGAGCGGCTGCCCCGGACGAAGCCGTGGGTCGGCCAGCCCGGCAAAGGTGCCCGGCTCCCCCTCCACCTCGGAGAGCGGCACCTCGCGCTGCCCCGGCTCCAGATCAGGGAAGTGCAGCGTAGGCATCGAAACGCGCCCCAGGTCTCCGGCGCGCACCTGGACCAGGAGTGGGACCGGGCCGCTCACCACCGCGCGTCCCGGGGCGACATGAGCCAGGCGCGGACGCCCGCCTAGTTTAAACTGGGCTGCGACGTAGCGCAATCCGCCGGGCCGGAGGTCGACCAGATCGACGTACTCCCGTCCCTCGGATACGACACGCACGCTGTGCAGTCCCGGCTCGAGCGTCCGATCGAGCGGCGTCACGCCGACGAACGCATGATCGACGAAGACCGAATCGCCTTCGCTCTCCCGCAGGCCGTCCCCCTCGCGGTAGGCGAGCGCTTCGACCCTCATCAGGCCATTCTCCCCCACGAGCTGATTCGGGATCACCACCTGCGCCACCTGGTCGGCGCGGACCAGCACCTGTCGATCCCAGAGGGCGACCTGCTCGTCCTCGTAGAACAGGCGGACCCAGCCGACCGGAAGCGAATCGAGGCGGGCCGGCAGAGTGAGCTTCTGCTTCCCCTGGATCCAGACGCTGCCGGCGCGCGACGGATCGGCCGCCACCACCGCGACCGCCCCCCGCACCTTCGGGGCGAGACGGACCGGTCGGTTGCCGGCCAGCTTCACCTCGGTTTCCCAGCTGCCGCAGATGCCGAGGTCGAGCCGCACCTGATGTTTTCCCCCGCGCAGCCCTTCGAGACGCGCCGGGGTACCGTCGGCGACCTCCACTCCGTCGATCCAAACCTTGTGCGCGGCGGGGGAACTCTCGATCCAGAGCTGGCTGCTCCCCGCCCCTTTCATCCCTCCCGACATCCGCTTCTTGAGCGCGGGCACCGCCGCGAGCAGAAGCAGAATCAGGGTGATCAGTCCGATGACGATCGAGATCAGGATCGGCACCTGTAGCGCGGCCCGTCGATCGGCCAGCGTAGGCCGCCGCGGGACAGAAGTGAGGAGTTCGTTGTCCTCCGGATCGACCACGCTCGGCCACGCCGAGCTGTGGGCGAACGCCGCCTCGGGTGAGGTGTGGACCGCGGGCGGGGGTGTGTCGGCGGAGCCCGCCGCGTGACCAGCCGACGCGGACTGAGTCGTCGGATCGATGGGGGCTGGAGCCACCGCCACCGGGGTCGGCGCGGTCGGCGCGGTCGATGCCCCGGCGGCCGCGAGGGCCGAGGGCACTAACTCGGGTGCCCGCGTTCCCGGTGCGGACGGAGCGGACGCAGCAGGGCTCGCGGGAGCGCTCGCCTGGATCGGCGGTTTCGGCGCCTCCCAGGGGAAGTTCCAGTCGTCGAGGTCCCCTTCCCCCGCCTCCAGCGCCGCGCCTGGGTCGGCGTGAGCCACCGTCTCCGGTCGGATCGGCGTGATGTTCGTCGCGGGGGGCGGCGATGCCGGGGCCGGCGGCTCCAGGGGCGCGGCAGGCGCTGCCTGAGCCGAGGCCGAACCCCCTTCGCGCGCCCAGGCGTCGAGCGGCTTCGGGAACTCCGGCCCACTCGCTGCCGCGCTTGGTGCGATCTCCGCACTCGCCGGTGCGGCCGTGGCCGCGGCAGTCGGCGTCGGGGCAGCTCCACCAAAGTCGATCAGGCCCGCCAGCGCGTTCTCGCCGCCACGTCGCGCCACCACCGGCACGAACCGGACGGCCACCGCGCTCGCTCCCTGGGACTGCAGACCGAGCAGGTTCACCACTCCATCGCAGGCCCGCTTGAGATCCAGGGTTTGCACGAAGAGCCGCGCGATCGCCCGGAGGTCGGGCGGGGCGTTCGACTCCGAGGCGAGGATCAGCACGATGTCGCCCGGCTCGATATCGAGCGAGGTGACCTCGAGGCGCAGCTTCTCGCTGCTCCCTAGTCCGCCCCGCGGGTGGGTCGCCTCCTCCAGACCGCGCTCGGCCGGCATCGCCTTCCCGTCGCGGATCAGGCAGATCCAGGCCGGCGAGGTGCGGACGAAGTAGACCCGATCCTCCTCGGCCACCGCACAGGCCAGTTCCACCCAGCTCGGCTCGCGCCTCAGCGAGCGGTTGTCCTGGTAGAGGCGCACATGCGCCTCCTTGAGACGCGTCAGCAGTCCGCTCAGGACGGGAGGCAGTTCCCCCATCTCGGTGCTCGAGAGGGCCTGGTCGAGATCGGCCAGCCGCGGCTCGATCTGCCGCGTGAACGTATCCTCCGGATAGCTCATGGCAACCGCGGCCACCACCAGCGACGGATCGGCCCAGGCGCGGCACTGCCCGCCCTCGATCTCCGAAGTGCCGACCTCGATGCGGACCGGCAGCTCCGGTCGCTCACTCGGGATCATCCGACCTTCCTCCCTCCCGTGTCAGGCAGCGGCTTGTCATCCTGCCAACGCCGCGTGGTGTCGAGATACTGCCGCCAGGCCTCCTGCGCCTTGCGCTTCAGCCCGGTCTGGCGATACGCCTGCCCCATGACGTAGTAGGTGCGCGGGTAGGCCGGGTTGACCGCCGCGGCCTTCTCCAGCACCGCCACCGCCTCCTGCGCCTGTTCCAGCGCGAGCAGACACTCCGCACGCTGCACCAGAAGGTCGGCCGAGCGCAGTCCGGTGGCGATGATCGCGTCGATCTCGGTCAACGCCTCCTGGTGCCGTCCGGCCAGGAAGAGCAGGCGCGCCAGGCTGGTCCGGACCGGGAAGTAGCCCGGATTCAGCTCGAGCGCGTTTCGATAGCAGCGGATCGCATCCTCGGCGCGGTCCTGCGCCTCATAGAGCAATCCCAGGTTGTACTGCACGTCGGGGTAGCTGGGCTTGAGCCGCGCCGCCACCTCGAACTGCACCGCGGCCTCATCCTGATACCCCTGGGACTGGTACTCGAAGCCGAGCGCGATACGCGCGTCGACCGACGTCGGGTCCAGCTCGATCGCGCGGCAGAGTTCCCGCACCGCATCGTCTTCCTGCCCGCGGGCGAGGCAGACGCGGGCGCTTCGGACGAGATAGAGCGACTCGTCTCCCTGCCGGAGGAACGCATTCTGATAGAGCCGCTCCGCCAACTCACCGGCCCCCGCCTGGGCCGACAGGCTCCCGAGATACTCGTCGAGCGCCGCGGTCGACGGATACCACGCCTGCTTCTCCCCCGCTTCCTCCTGCAAGGTCCCGAGGTCGATCCGTCCGGTGAGGTTCTGCCGGGCGCCGATGCCGCGCTCGTCCAGGATCCGCCGATAGAGTGCGTGGGCGTTAGCCGCCTGCTCCAGCCCCGCCTTGATGAACTCGGCCTTCCCGAGCGTCTGCGCGTGCACCGCGAGCGCGAAACCGGCAAGACCGCGCCAGCGCGGTTCAGTTCCCAACCCCTCGAGGGCGAGCTTCACCCCGTGCAGGTCCCCGGCCTGGGCCAGGTACCACGCGGTCCAGAGCGAGCGCTCGGGTTCGCTCAGCTTCTCGATCAGCGCCTCGCGGTTCCAGGTCGCCGGATCGAGCGTGCCCTCGGCACGCCGCAGGGCCACCATCCGGTTGAGGCGCGCCTGCAGGTAGTCCGGGTTCACCTCCAGCGCCTGCTCGAACTCGGCCAGCGCCGCTCCGGGATTCCCCCGTTCGAGGTAGAGCAGACCGAGCAGGTTCCGCTGGTCTGCGAACCGGGGGTGGATCTCCCGCTCCGCCTCGAGATACTGCTGCGCGGCGAGAATCGGGTCGAAGATCAAGCGCATCGCGGTCATCCCAGTCCCGGTCGTCACGAGCGCACCCCGCTCTCCGGGCCCTGTCCGGCCTCGGTTTCCACCTGAACCTCGGGGAAGGTCATGACGACGTCCGACACGTCGGCGATCGACCGAAGTTCGCTCATCAGGCGGCGCAAGTACGCCTCGCGCGCGGCCCCGTTCTCTTCCAGCTCGCGTCCCGCGCCTGCGGTGAAGCGAAGCGTGCCCCCGACGTAGACCACTCCGTTCGTGGTCCCGATGGTGAGCGGCCTCAGGTCGATCCAGCGACGAGCCAGCAGGATCCGGACCTGGGCCTGAATTTTCGAATCGATCGAACGCTGCATGTGAAAGCCCTCCGGGGGACCTTTAGCAAGCGTTATGCCAACAGGGGTCGATCACGGGGTCGAAATGACTCGCAGTGGCTCGCGTAAAGTGCTGATTCGCAAATATCTACCGGACTGGGTGAGATCGCTCGAATCACGAGGAGGAGCGTGGCGGCACGAAGCGGACAATTCCTGGCTGGCTGGCGGGGGAGCGGTCACGCCCTGGCCGGAACGAAGCACCCCCCGGGCGGGAGGCGCATTCGTTCCGACAGGTACGAACCGAACAGAGGTGATCTAGAAGCGGGCCGAAGCGCTCACGCGATGGGTGGCATCAAGTTCGGCGTTCTCGAGATAGGCGTAGTCGACCCCGAACCCGCGATAACGGAGTCCCGCCCCCGCGGTCAGATTCCCGGCGTCCGCACCGACTCGCGCCGCCACCGCGTCGTTGTACCAGTACTCCATGCCTCCCTGGAAATCGCCGCCCGCCGCCTGCGCCGCCTCCTCGCGGCCGTCCATCGGACGGTTGAAATCGGCACCGGCGGTCACGCGACCCGAGAGCCCGGGGACGTTTCGGGTCCAGTTCAACCCCAGGACCAGGCTCGGGGCCACGCTCTCCTTGGTGCCGGTATCCCAGGAAATCCGGGTAGTGGTCGCATCCGCCAGCCGGGCGCCCACGGTCAGGCCGCCGTTCAGGTCATAGAGGGCGCCCAGATCAACGCCGAAGCCGAAGCTGGTGTTGTCGAGCAGTCCCTGGCGGAGCAGCTTGAGGTTCCCCCCGAGGGAGAGGCGTCCCGACATCTCGCGCGCATACGAAAGGAGCAGCCCGTACTCCGCGTCGCTCCCGGTCCGGAAGTCGTCGGTCAGGATCTGCTCTCCCGGCTGGTACTCCCCGTCGCCGTTCGCGTCGACGAAGTGCCCCGCCGTCTCGAGGATGCCGTCGACCCCGAAGCGGATCAGGCTCACCCCCACGGCACTCCGGGTGTCGCCGGTCAGCGGCTGGGCGAAGCCGAAATAGTCGTGATTGGCCAGGTCACCGAACTGCTCGGCATGCATGAACGAGAGCTCGGCCTGCTCCATCCGGACCAGCCCGGCGGGATTCCAGTAGGCCGCGGTGGCGTCGTTGGCCAGGGCGACGAACGCGCCCCCCATTCCCAGCGCCCGGGCACCGACCCCGATCTTCATGAACTCGGCCGCGTACTTGTCGGTCGCCATCGCTCGATCCGACCCCGCAACCGCCATCAACCCAGCAAGAAGGGCGATTCCCGCCGCTATCCGCCCACGGGCGGCCAGACGGATCGAAACTCCCTGAAAACCCGGTCCGAAGAGTCCCAAGAGGTAGCCCATTGCAGTCCTCCATGCGTTCGATTGGGCCGTGCGTGGCTTCCGCGAGCGTAGGGACACTCCGAAAGAAGGTCAACCCGCCCGATTGACAGACGCATTTTATGGTCACTAGACTCAGAGAGGTGTCAAAATCGCTAGACAGTCGTTCCGAACCAGCAGCTCGTGCAGCTACCACCAATCGACGCATTCAGGATGAGGTAACACCATGAAGTTCCGGTCGCTCGCATCCGTCTTGACCCTGATCGCCGCCACAGGTTCCCTGACGGCCGGGAACGCCCGCGCCTACAACATCCTTGCGGTCGACATGGGGGCCTACTGGAACAACCCCTTCGACCAGTACTTCGGGTCCCAGGAGGGCTACGGGCAGCGCGGCCTGGCCGGCGAACGCTGGTTCACCCGGGTCCACTACAACGACCTCAAGGACGTCAACCTCTGCGACTACGACGTTCTCCTGGTGCAGTCCACCTTCGATGACGATTTCGTCCTCTCGAACACGGTCAACGCACTGAACGCTCTGGCCGCCAATCGTGACAACATCCGGAACTATGTCCGGAGCGGCGGCGGGGTCGTCGCCTGGGCCGAACCGTTCCCCGAGGGCGAGGTCCACAAGTGGGGCTGGACCCCCGTCGAGGTCCAGAGCCGCGGCATCTTCCACGAGAACGCGGTCGAGGTGGTCGACCCGAGCCACGGCAGCATGGCCCACTCCACCGACGAGAGCCTCTCCGACTGGCACTCCTCGTGGCACGGCTACTTCGAGGAGTACGACTCCCGCCTCGGCACCGTCGCCCAGACTGGCGACTACGGTCCCAACGATCCCCGCACCCATCGTGCGCTCACCCTCGCCGGCAGCTTCAATCAGGACGGCAGCGGCCGCATGCTCTACTCCGGCCAGGATCCCGACTATCACGCCTACCAAGGCTTCGACGGCGCCAAGCACCTGATCGGCGACGCCCTCGACTGGGCCCAGTCCGGCGGCGTCTGCCACCCCGTGCCCGAGCCGAGCACGCTGTTGCTACTGGCCGGCGGCCTGGGCGGCGTCTTCGTCGCCGCGCGGCGGCGCCGCAAGTAGACCCAGCCTGACTCACACGCCTGCGCGGGAACTCCCCCGGGGTAGCTCCCGCGCAGGCGCGTATCTCTGCCTCTACGACTCCGCCCGCGCCCGGAGTTCCGTGGCGCCCGGTGTCGTCGCAGCCCCGCCTACCTCGCGTACCGCGCCTTGAGCCTTCCCCAGGAGAGGCGTGACACGGCAGTGCTACTGCACCCCACGCCGAACAACCCGATCTGCCCGCACCCCAGAGAGTCGCTTACGCACGGGCTGTCGTCGCGGACTCGGAAGTCCCATGCCTCGGCCCCGCAGAACAGCGGATCCGCCACCACGTTGTCGCGCTCGACGCCGTTCCGGAGCAGAATTCTCCTCGGCGCTGGCCAGAACACGTTGCAGGCCACATCACCGGAGACGAGCATATTGAGGATCGTCTCGCCGTATGCAGACACGTTTCGCTCGAAGGCGCTGCCCGGCTGCCCGCCGTTGGATCCTGCCGCAACGAGCACTCCTCCGAAGGTGTTCCCGACAATCCGAAAGGACTGAGCGGAGCTCACGACATCGAGAGACCCGGACCCGTTTCCCGCCAGGCCGGAGGCAGACGCAATCACGCACTCTCTCAGCTCAAAGACCTGTGACAGGGGATTGTGGAAGTTTGGCCACAAGTACCAGTTCGACACGGCCGTATGCGAAGTCCCGGCGTCGTATGCCTGTACTCGAATGACACGCAGGTTGTCGCTCTCCACCCAGAGACCAAAATTGCCTTCGCTGTGCACCTCTTCTGCGCGTAGCTCGCAGTCCTGGATCAGGGCCTCGTAACCCTGTTCGATCCGGATAACGGCCCCACCGCCGGGTTCCAGGCCCCCGTTCTCGAACCGACATTGATCGATCACCACCGAAGGAACCGCTCCTGCCGAGATCACACCACCCCGATCGGTCGTATTCGCCACGAACTCACAGCGTCGTATGGTCCAGGACTGCACTCGACGGGCAAACACCGTTGAGCCGCACGAAGTGGGGCAACCTACGAGTCGCTGAAGCCCTCGAACCAGCAGTCTTCGATCAGTACTCCGTTCCCCTCGGGCTGCGTGTAGGCTGTCCCCCACGCGATGGCGCTCGCGCCGCGGTCGCGAACCGTCTTCCGAAAGGTCACGTTTCGAACCGTGAGGAGACCGCACGCGGAGGGAGGTATTCTCGATCACCGACTTGTAGTCGGTCACCTCGACGACACACGACGAGCGATCAGCTCGTCCCAGAACCACCAGTGCCCGATCGTCCGACCGCTCAAGTCGTAAGTGCTGCACCCCCGTCTCCACCCAGACTGTTTCGGGGTTGGCGGGGGCGAACCGTTCTTGTCGCGAAGGAGAAACGGCGCAGCAAAGGATCGGGATGGCCAGCAGCAAGAGCGACGGACAACGGCCAGCGAGCCTCAGCAGATGGCTAGACACCCGTAGGCGACGCGCGAGGTCGCTGGCGAAGTGGCGAGAGCGACCGCTTCCGCCACCGAACTGCCCCCGGGGGCTGTTCCTGCGCGCGTGATCTACCAGATGGCAGATGGATCGAGAGGCATGTGCGGCACCACAATCGGAGCGGCCGAAGTTGAAGGGGGGGTGTCTCCGCTCCAGCTCACTCCTGGCCGCTCGCTGGAGGAGATGTGCTACGTGCTCGGTTGTCCCGGGGTAGTCCCGCGATCGTCGGAGACCGGGAAGGCCGGTTCGGCTAGGCGTGGTGTTCATGGGGCAAGGGCGGTGGCGAGGCTCTCCAGGGGAGCCGTCGCCAGGGGAATACGATGTCTGCCGCACGCGCAGTGGGCGGCGACGCCCAGCAGAAGGATGTGGCAGGCGAGCAACCTGAACCGGCGGCGGGCGCGGAGGGAGCTGAATTCGGTGTCGTGTGACGTCATGACGGCCTCCGGACTGCGTACGCGGAGCGGGCACACGGCTGGCCCGAGGTGCAAGGGCATCGGGCGGGTGCCGAGCGCCGACGCGAACCTACGCGGGACCTCGAGCAGAAATCTGCGCCTGGGCCGGTTGGCTGTCAAGAATGACCACGAACGGGACGGTCGAATCGGGTCTCCGAAGGGTCGACGCCAGTTACTTCGGCGGCGGCTGGCTCCCCGGCGGGAAGGGGTCGCGCTCGGTGCGCCAGCGGGTGACGGAGCCGCGGCGGGCGCGTTCGAAGAGGCCCCAGGGGGTGGCGAGGGCGGTCACGACGGCCATCATCATCCAGTAGACGATGGGATAGAAGACGGCCACGGGGAAGTTGCGTAGCACCTCGCGGTCGTACTGGCGCTCGAGCAGGACGCCGGTGAGGAGCTGCAGGATGCACATGGTCGCGATGAGCATCCCCCACCACATCGGGATGGGCGAGATTCCGAGCGGCACGTGGCCCAGGGTGTAGCTCACGACCCAGAAGGCGGTGAGGAAGACGGCGGTGTAGGCCCAGAGCACGGAGAGCACGGCCTCGAAGATCACGGGCCAGAGACGCCGGTGGCGATACTGGCGGAGCACGTCGCTGTGCCGGCGGAGAATCTGCGCGAGGCCCTTGGCCCAACGGACGCGCTGGCGCCAGAGGCGCGCGAAGGTGGGCGGGACCTGCATCCAGACGACGGCGCGGCTCTCGTAGCGGATGTCGTAGAACCGCTTCTGGAGCTTCCACGAAATGTCGATGTCCTCGGTGGCCATCTCGGGGCTGTAGAGGCCGACGTCGAACAGCGCGGAGCGACGGAAGATGCCGACCACGCCGCTCATGGTGAGGATGCGCCCCCAGACGCGCTGGGCACGACGGAGCACGCTGACGATCGAGGTGAATTCGACGATCTGGAGCTTGGAGAGAAACGTCTCGCGGTTGGCGACCTTGGGATTGCCGGTCACCGCCCCGACGCGTGCGGTGCGGAAGTGGGGCACGAGGTGGCGGAGCAGGTCGGGCTCGGGCCAGGCGTCGGCGTCGATGATCAGGACGAACTCCCCGTTCAAGCACGGGAGCGCATCGTTCAAGGCCATCGCCTTCCCCTCGTTGAACTTCTTCTGCAGGAGACGCACCTTCCCCTCGGCGACGAGATCGCGGATCTCCTCCGCGGTGCCGTCGGTCGAGGCGTCGTCGACCACCATCACCTCGATCCGGGGATAGTCCATGGCGAGCACGCCGAGGACGGTGCGACGGATGACCGCCCGCTCGCAGTAGGACGGAATCAGGACCGAGACGAGCGGGGCCTCGGCGGGAAGGGCGTAGAAGGCGGCGTCGTACTTCCGTTCGCGGCGGAAGTAGAACAGGAGCGAGGTCGAGATCCAGACCAGGCTGGAGAGAATCGGATAGAGCCCGAAGAAGATCAGGATGACGAGGTAGAGCGGGTGGCGCTCGACGAAGAGGACCGACTGCGGGTTCACGCCTCAGGCCCTCCCTCGCTCTCCGCGCGTCTCTGCGGGGGCACGACCGTCGCGCCGGTCGTGGACGGACCGAGCGGAGACGGACCGGCCGTGGCCTGTCCGGGCGCCGGTTGGAGGAGATCGAGCGTGCCTTCGATCGGAAGCGGTGGCTCCGGGGTCGGCTCTCCCCCGCTGGGGTCACCGGGCAGGGAGTACCGCTTGGTCTGGCGCTCCGGATCGACCGTGACCTCGATCGACGCCGCGCGGCGAAGGCGATCCCAGTCGGCCCCCTCGAAGGTGCGGCCGAGACAATCGGCGGTGGCGGTGAATGCAACCTGGCGCACCTGGGTGCGCTGTCCTCGGGTGCGGTAGAGATCGAGATTGAAGCGAACCCAGATCAGGTGGATGACCACGATCGCGACCAGGGCGACGAGCAGCAGACCGAAGGTGTAGAGCGCGGTGCGGTCGATGGGGCGCGCGAAGACCGTCCACCAGAACCAGCCGAAAAGGATCCAGCCGGCGATCGAGAGGATCGCGTGGAATGCACGCTGCACGGGATTCCGCGTCCGGCTCACCACCTCGGGGAGCGGGCGATTTGAGTCTGGTCGGCCCATCCGTGGGCGCTGCGCTCCCCGCGGCTACGACGCCGAGTTGGAGGCGGCGGCCTCGTCCCAGGGTCCGTTGACCGCCTCGTACCACTCTACGTAGTCGCGGATGTGGGTCCGTGAGTCGGCCGTGATCTCGACGAAGGCAGCCGCGAGATGCGACTCGTCCTCGTTCGCGCGCGGCTTCTCGCAACGCACGACCAGCGCCACGGCCTCGATCTCACGTTCGGGCCGATCGCCGAAGGGAGGGAAGACGAAGCGCACACCGAGCTTGGTCATCACCGGAAGCGGGCGGGCGATCCGACAGTAGAAGCCCCCCTCACTGAAGTTCAGCACGGTGATGTGATTGGCATCCTCGGGACGCTTTCCCTCGAGAACCGCCTGGATCCGGATCGGAACGCGCCGCGAAGTTCGCCGATCGGCGCCTTGCGGCTCCGCGCCTTCCTTCATCATGACTCCTCCTGTTGAACGCTGCTCGCTTCCATGCTGTTTTCGGCTGAGAAGGAAGGGTCAATTAGCGCTTCTTCTTCCCCTTTCGTCCACCCCGTTTCGCACCCGATTTCGGCCCGCCTGCGAATTTTGCCCCATGAGCCCGCTTCGAGCCGAAGGCCGTTCCGGGTCGCCCTCCGGTTCCGGCCCCGGCCGATTTCGCCCCCGCCTTCCGTCCGGCGTTGACCGCCGCGCGTCGGCTCTGCCGTTCCGCCGCCGTGGTCCGCGCCTGACCGCGACCAGTGCGGCGCCGACTGTCGGGCGGAACCAGGGCAAAATCGATCCGTCGGTTCCGGACGTCCGCGGCGACCACGATCACCCGCACCTTGTCCCCCGGGCGGAGCTCCCAGCCGGAGCGGGACTGCACCCAGGCCATCCGGTCCTCGAGGAAACGACTCCCGGGAGGCATCCCCTTCCGCACGACGAACCCCTCGACCGGCCAACGGAGCAGCTCGACGAACAGCCCGCGCGGGGTGAGCGCGGTGACGAACCCGGCGAACTCGGAGCCGACCTGACGCTCGAGGAAGCGGGCCGTCTTGAGGCGGGCCATCTCGCGATCGGCTTCTTCCGCGTTCACCTCGGTGGCACTGGAAAGACGACCGACCTCCGTTGCCCGTTCCTCCAGCTCCTCCCGCCGCGCCGCCGCCCGGCCGTCGAGATGCTCCTTGAGTCGACGGTGGTTCCAGAGATCGGGATACCTTCGAATCGGCGAAGTGAAGTGGCAATACCCTTCGACCGCGAGCCCGAAGTGGCCCACGTCCTCGGGGTCGTACTTCGCCTTCTTCATCGAACGGAGAAAGAAGCGGTGGAGCACGCGGGTGAGCGGGCCCTCGGGCAGGGCGGCCAGCCACCGCCTCAGGTTGGGCAGAGTCTCGATCTCCTTGACCCGCGTCCCGGGGGCGAGGGTCAGGGCAGTGTCGATGAAGGCGTCGATCGCGGTCGCACTCGGTTCGTCGTGCACGCGATAGAGCAGCGGTAGCTCCTTCTCCCGCCCCAGTGCGCCGACCGCGAGGTTGGCCGCGATCATGAACTCTTCGATCAGGCGGTTGGTGTCGTGGCTTTCGTGGAGGAAGACCGCGTTCGGCACCCCGTCGGCGGCGAGGGTCATCTCCACCTCGGGCACGTCGAGATCGAAGGCGCCATCGCGGAAGCGCCGGGCGCGCAGGAGAAGCGCCAGTTCCCACATCTCCCGCAGGGTGCTGGTGATCTCGGGCGAGGCCTGCTCGTCGCCGTCCAGGATCGCCTGCGCCTGTGCGTAGTGAAGGCGCGCCGCGCTCCGGATCCACCCCCGGGCGAAACGCGCCCCGGTGCGCTCGCCGCGCGCGTTGAAGCGCATCACGGCCGAGAGGACCCGCTTGTCCTCCTCCGGACGGAGGGACGCCGCGGCCGAGGAGATCGCTTCCGGAAGCATCGGCACCACCGTGCCGGGGAAGTAGACACTGGTGCCGCGCTTCAGCGCCTCACGGTCGAGCGCGGCATCCTCCTCGACGTAGAAACTCACGTCGGCGATGTGGACCGAGAGCTCCCAGCCGCCGTCCGCAAGCCGGGTGAGCGCGACGGCATCGTCGAAGTCCTTGGCGTCGATCGGATCGATGGTGAGGACGAACTGCCCGCGGAAATCCTCGCGCCGCGCATCTTCGGGATCGGCCCCCTCGCGCATGGCGGCCCGCGCGTCCGCCGCCTCGAGCGCCGCATCGGAGAAGCGAAGGTCGAGACCGTACTCGGTCGCGATCACGATCGGATCGAGTCGCGCGTCGTTCGCCTCGCCCAGGCTCTGCTCGAAGACCGCGATCAACGCGTCGTCGCGTCCGGCGACGTTGACCACACGGAAGAGGATCTTGTCCCCCGCGACCGGCGATACCGCGCCCAGCTTGAGCGCGATCCGTTCGGGCAGGAGGGGGCTGTCGGAGCGCACCCAGAAGTGCTTTCCGCTGCGCCGCACCTCGCCCGTGAACAGCGGACGGGTCCGCTCGAGGATCTCATCCACCACCGCTTCGGGGCGGAAGTCGGCACCCGAACTCGGGCGGAGAATGGCCCGCACCCGGTCACCGTGGATCGCTCCCCCGGTGGCGCCGCGCGCGATCATGAGGTCCTCCCCCCCGCTGTCGGGAGAGAGAAAGCAGTAGCCGCTCCGCGTGGCGCGGACCAGACCGATCACAACGTCACGAGCCGGTCGCTTCACCAACGCTCCTTCCGGAGATTCCCAGGCCCCCGTGGGGGCGGTCGCCATCCCGCCAACACCAAGAGCCCCGACGAGCGATCTCTCGCTCCGGGGCTCTCAGTTCCGAATTCCGGCTGTTTCGAAACCGGACCCTCCCCCGTCGGCACGCAAGGCGCGACGGGGGATCCGGAGTCGGCAGGACGAAACCGCGGGTTACTTCTGCCAGGTCCGCTTCTTGTGGCGGTTCTTCCGCAAGCGCTTCTTGCGCTTGTGCGTGGCAATCTTCTTGCGCTTGCGCTTCTTCCCACAACCCATGAGCGAAAAACTCTCCTTGATCAACGCGTCCGTTCGGACAGGAACAACATCCCGCGCACTTTAGGGATCGGGACGGGTGGTGTCAACCGGAAGGGTCGGCACGACGAACGCGCCCGATTCCCGTACCTGTCGCCGAATCGAAAAATTCCTCGTGAATTGCCTCGTTGCCCCCGAGTATTATGTTGCGCGATATGGGCAACATAGCATTTTCAGGCAACATAGCGATCTCCGCAGTCATCCGGGAGTTGAGCCGACGAATCCCACCCGGATGGAGGGTCGAACGCACGCCCGCGGAGGACAGTCGAGTTCGGCTAAAGCTGATCGCAGCCGATGGTCGATCGGCGCTCGTCGAGTTGAGCGTGCGCGCGACCCTGGAGCCTCGATCCGTCCCGGGCCTGGCGGGCGCACAGGAACGGCGGCGCGGCCAACCCACCCAGCTCGTGGTGGTGCCGTTCCTCAGCCGCGGCACCAGAACGCGTCTTCGAGAGGTCGGGGCGAACTACCTGGACCTGACCGGAAACGCGAGCATCGCGATCGAGCGCCCAGGCCTGTTCATCGAAACTTCGGGGGCGGATGAAGATCCCAATCGGACCCCGAGGGCGGCCAGATCGTTGCGCGGAGCGAAGGCCGGGCGCGTGGTCCGCTTGTTGGTCGACCTCCAGGAATCACCGGGGGTTCGCGAACTGGCCGCCTTGGCAGGTTTGGATGCGGGCTATGTGTCGCGCATCCTCGCACTCCTCGATGGCGAAGGGCTCATCCAGCGCGGGAAGCGGGGGAAGATCGAGAGCGTGGACTGGCCACGACTCCTCCGGACCTGGGCGGACGAGTCGCCGATCGACGCCCGAGGAGTGCGTCACACCTACCTCGACCCCAGAGGGATCGAGGCGACCCTACGGAGGCTGGCCCAGCTCGACACCGAGTATCTCGTCACCTGCGAGGCCGCGGCGCGAGCCTACGCCCCGACAACCAGCCCGCCGCTGCTCACGATCTGGACGGCCGACGCGGAGCGTCTGGCGGAGGTGCTCGCGCTTCGGCCGGCCAAGGCAGGGATGAACGTCATCCTGGTCGAACCTCGGGATGAGCGCGTGCTCGCCGAGTTCCAGCTCAGGGACGGAGTCCGCTTTGCCCCGCCAAGCCAGGTCGCCGCAGACCTCCTTTCTAGCCCTGGTCGCGGACCGAACGAGGCCGACAGCCTCCTCTCGTGGATGGAGGCGCACCCCGGCGATTGGCGCCGATGAGCCGGCCAGACGGGCTGTACATCCTCGCTCGTCGCGTGCTGCTGGACGCGGTGGAGGCACTCGGCGATCACTTGGCTTCGGTGGTCCTAGTCGGTGCGCAGGCGATCTATCTCCGCGTCGGAGAGTCAGACCTGGCAATCGCCCCGTTCACAACCGACGGCGACCTTGTCCTGGATCCGGCGAAACTTGCGGAGATCCCACCGCTGGAAACTGCCCTGACTCGCGCCGGTTTCTTCCCCGCATCGCGAGACTCAGTGGGAGTCTGGATCTCGCGGCAGCTGCGTCCAGGCGAGCGGGTCCTGGAGATTCCGGTGGATCTCCTCGTTCCGGCCAGCGTCAGCCCCGGAAAGGGTCGACGCGCGGCACGCCTGCCGGGACACGGCGCCAGAGTTGCGCGGAACGTGCGCGGGCTCGAAGGGGCTCTCTTCGACTCCGACCGAATGGAGCTGCGTTCGCTGGAGCCGGGCGATCCACGTCGGGTTGAACTGGCAGTGGCTGGTCCCGCGGCTTTGCTGATTGCGAAGCTCCACAAGCTCGCTGATCGAGAGGGCACGGATCGGGAACGCGACAAGGATGCGCTCGACATCTACCGAATTCTCCGCGGGTGCGAATTCGATGACCTGGTGGCGCGATACAAGCGACTCGGAGGGATCGCAGATTCCAAGGAAGCCGCAGACACCGGACGGCAATTGCTCGAGAGGCTCTTCGGCACTACACGCGCAGTCGGGTGCGCCTTGGCGGCACGGTCGCTTGGTCCGCTCTCCGATCCCGAGGAGGTACGACAGTCAGCAGCAATCCTGACGCAGACCCTGCTCGATGAATTGAGGGACTAGCAGGGTGCTGAAAAACCGCTCGTCGCGAGGTGAGCGAGACCGAAGCGAGGCGGGCGCGCGAGGAGCGAGCAGCGCAAGCGTAGTCACTGTACTACGTTGAGCAGCGCAGCGACGGCCCGCCCGCCGCAGCGAGAGGATCGTTCACCGCAGCAGAGCGGTTTTTCAGCAGCCTGCTAGGCGCCAGCGCCCGATGGTGCGGGCGATTCACTGCATCCTGAATTCGAGTCGGGGGTGGGCCGGTTCGAGATACCCCTTGAACTGCCCCCGAGGTCCTCGAGCGTCTCGAGCCACTCGGGGCGGGTGCGGTGCTTGGAGACGACCGGCGCGTCCGGCGGAAGCCCCGCCAGGAGGGCCGCCTGGCGCGCAGCGGCGTGAAAGTCTCCGAGCGAGTCGATCAGGCCTGCGGTCTGCGCCTCGCGCCCGGAAAGGATCCGTCCGTCGGCCACCTGATGGAGCGAGACGGGGTCGAGCTTCCGCCGTTCGACGATCATCTCGGTGAACTGGCCGTAGACGTCGTTGATCGTCGCCTCGAAGGTGGCGCGCTCCTCGGGCGTGAGAGCCCGCCAGTAGGCGCCGCCGTCCTTCCGCGCCCCGCTCTTCACCACCTCGAATCGGACCCCGACCTTGTCGAGCAACTTGCTCGCATCGACGAACGACAGGATGACGCCGATCGAGCCGGTCAGGGTGCCGGGGTTGGCGAAGATCTGGTCCCCGGCGCAGGCGATGTAGTACCCGCCGGAGGCGGCGATGCTGCCCATCGAGACGATCACCGGGCGGCCGGTATCGGCCCGGAAGCGGAGCAGCGCCTCGTAGATCTCCTGCGAGGGGGCGACTCCCCCGCCGGGGCTGTCGATCCGCACCACCAGGGCCTTCACCTGCTCGTCGCGCTCGTGCCGCTTCAGCTCGCGCAGGAACGACTCGCTCTCCACGATCTCCCCCACCACATCGATCCGGCCGACGCGATCGCCGATCGCCGGGACGAGATCCTCGTCGTCACGGGTGAGGGTCATCACGATCAGGATGGTGAAGAAGAACATCCCACCGAAGAGGGCGAAGAGCAGAGCGCAGCCGACGAGCCACGGGGTGCGGCGGTCGCTCTGCTGGGTCGATCCGTTGCTCACGGGAGACTCCGGGGGGTTGAGGAACGACTAGGCGCGCGGGAGGGAGCCGAGCGGCCGCGACGCGAGCGCCCGGGGATCGATGTTGCTGTGGTCGACGATGCCGAGGACGGCGGCGTCGACTGGGGTAAACGGTTGATCGAGCGCCTCGGCCGCTTCCCGACTCCGGACAAAGAAGACGCGCGAACCGGGGCCGGACTGCGTCGTGTCGACCGCGACCACCCGGATGCCGTTCGGAACTCCGTCCTGGTCGACCGGCTGGATCCAGACCAGTTTCCGGCCGCGTAGCGCGGGGACGCAACTGGACGCTACCACCGACCCGAGGACGATCGCCTCGTCCATCAGAGAAGCTCCTGGCCCTGGAAGAAGCCCCAGGGGGCGCGCAGGAGGCGGGCGGCGACGTCGGGGTCAGGCCGGGCGAGCAGTGTCGCTCCGATCCAGCCGCCGTGCTGCTCGGCCCGTTCCCGGGCGAGCTCGAGGGCAGCTTCGACCGCATCCTGCCGTCCTTCGAAGAGGCCGATTCCCTTCCCGGCCACGCCGCGCGCCAGGTGGAGATGAAGCAGGCGCGCACTCGTCCCCTTGAGTCCGCGGTCGGCGGCGGCCAGCGCGGCCGAGATCGACCGGGTCTCGAAGAGACCGATGCTGTCGATCGCGCCACTCTCGCCCGGGCCGGTCGGACGCTGCGATCCGCGCGCCGCCACCACCCCGGCATCGAGTGCCCGGGCTGCGAGGAGCACGCCGGGGTGCACCTCGGGCAGATAGATCCGGTCGTGCAGGTTGTAGGCGATCTCGAGACCCCGCTGGAAGGCGACCTCCACCTCCGCCACCGGGCCGCCGAGCACGATCAGGAAGCGACCGGGCGGGATCGGGGTCGCGGCCAGAATCTCGGTCCGCGCCGCCTTGGCCATCACGTCGAGGATTCCGATCCCCTCGTGGATGGTCGTCAGCTCGAGTGCACAGAGCGCCTCGGGGGGTGCCGGTTCGGTCGCGGGAGCGCTCATACGATCCTGAATGCGTCGACCAGGGTGCAGCGACGGCGCCGGCAGAAGCTCCGCGCGGTGGTCATTCCCTCGCCGGTCGGGCCGGCGATGGTGAACGAGGTGAATCCTTCGCCCCCCATGCCGAGGCCGGAAAAGGCCGGTCCGTTCTTGACGAAGATCGAGGCGTCGATGCGGCGCGCCATCTGGGTCAGCCGCGTCACATCCTTGGAGTGCATGGTCGCGGTGTGGCGGCAGCCCTTTTCCGCCGCCACCGCCAGATCGAGTGCGGCCTCGAAGCTCTTGACCCGCACCACCGGGATGACCGGCATCAAGAGTTCGGTCCAGACGAACGGGTGATCGGCCTCGACCTCGGCGAAGAGCAGGCGTGGCTCGCGCGAGCCGCGAGCGCCGATCGCATCGAGGATCTTGGCCGCGTCCTGACCGATCCAGTTCTTGTTCACTCGCGCCTCGCGTCCGTCACCCGAAGTGAGGGCGCGGGAGAAAAGCACGGTGTTGGCCAGCCGCTCGATCTGCGGGCCGAGCAGTTCCACCCCCCCGGCCGCCTCCATCGCCGCCTTGAGGCGATCGGTGATCGAGGCAACGGCGATTACTTCCTTCTCGTCGGTGCAGATGATGTTGTTGTCCAGCGAGGCACCGCGCACGATGTCGCGCCCCGCCTTCTCCAGATCGGCCGTCTCGTCGACCAGAGCGGGGGATTTCCTGGACCGGCCGCGATCACCCGCTTGCCGGTCTTCATCGCTTCGCGCACCACGTCCGGTCCGCCGGTGACCACCACGAGGCGCGCCTTGGGGTGACGCATCAGCGCCTGGGCCTTCTCGATCGTCGGATCGAGGAGCGCCACGATCAGGTTCTCCGGTCCGCCCGCGGCCACGATCGCCCGGTTGAGCGCGCCGACGAAATGGGCCGAGGTCTTCTGGGCCAAGGGGTGCGGGCCGAAGACCACCGCGTTCCCGGCCGCAACCATCCCGATGCCGTTGCACAGAATCGTCTCGGTCGGATTGGTGCAGGGGGCGATGGCGGCAATCACACCCCAGGGGGCGAGCTCCTCCAGCGTGAGGCCGTGATCTCCGGAGACCGCCCAGGCCTCGAGGATCTCGAGCCCCGGAGTCTTCTCCGCCACGAGCAGGTTCTTCTGGATCTTGTCCTCGACCCGCCCCAGCTTCGTCTCCTCGACCGCGAGCCGGGCCACGGTCGTCGCCTCGGCGCGTCCGACCTGACGCATCGCTTCGATCAGGTTGCGGCGCGTCTCGAGCGGCAACTCCTGCAAGGCGCGAAAGGCACGCTCGGCCGCCTCCATCGCCGCATCGAGATCGAGAAAGAGCCCCATCCCTCCACTCGAGGCGGAGCAAGACGGTGCGCCTCCGCGCAGCCGCGCGAGCACCTCGGCGGCAATCGACTCGACCAGCGCGGGGTCGAGGGGTCGGGCGCGATCGGCAGCGAGAGGGTTCGACATGCGCTCGTATCCTCCGGACTACCGGGGCCGCGCCTGGGCGGAGGGGTCTCCGCCCGGAGCTGCCTTGTCGTAGACCAGAGTCCCCTCGGCGTCGACCTGGTCGACGATCCCGATCAGGACGGCGTCGACCGGGCGATCCTTGGTCACATCGGTGAGCCGGGCGGAGCTGCCGCTGGCGTAGAGCACCACCTCGCCCGGCCCGGCGCCGACCGCATCGGCCGTGACGACGAAGCGCCCGGTCCCGCCGAAGCGGGAGTCGAGTTCCTCGACCAGGAGAAAACGGATGCCGACCAGGGACGCGTCCTTCCGGGTGGAGACGACGGTCCCTCGCACCTTGCCGAACAGCATGGGCGGAGTGGCCTATGCCTTGCGCGACGGGGCGGACTTGGTGGCAACGACCGGCAGGGTCTCGTCGATCCCGGGGTGCGGTCGCGGAATGACGTGCACGCTGACCACCTCGCCCACCTTGGTCGCAGCGAGACTCCCTGCCTCGGTGGCGGCGCGGACGGCGGCGACATCCCCGCGCACGATGGCAGTGACGTAGCCCCCCCCGATCTTCTCGTAGCCCACCAACGTGACCCGCGCGGCCTTGAGCATGGCGTCGGCCGCCTCGACCATGGCCACGAACCCCCGGGTTTCGATCAGGCCCAGGGCCTCTTCCATGGACATCCTCCCTTCGGGGCTCTCGCCCTGCAAAACTCCGCCGAGCCGCGCTCCCGGGGAACCGGGAACCGGCAAATGTGCACGAGGGGCGACGGTAGCGCAGGAAGGAATCGGCGGCCAATGGAAAATCCCCCGTGACGAGGGCGGCACGCCCGGCCTGGTGAGTCTAGGCGTCTAGCCAGGGGTTCGAGCTATGGTGCCGGTGTCCCGACGCACAGGGGATTTTCCCTGTTCTCGATGCCGCCGTTTTCTCTCGGCGACCTCGACCGGATGCGCCACAAGCGGCGTTCCAGAGCTCGCCCACCGGCGCGGGCCGGGGCGGCAGGGGCTGCAAGCGGCGAATTCGTGAGGATTTTCGGGCAGTTTGCCCTCGCAGCCGCAACCGGAAGTGGGGCTGGCGGGGCCAAACGGAAGGGCCATCTCCCCCACCAACGGGGGGAGATGGCCCAGTCCTCAGGCTGCGGGCGCGGCTACTCGACCGTGACCGAAACCGACATCACCAGACCGCCCGAGTAGTTCGGATCGACGTCGACCACCGTGATGGTGTAGGTCCCAGGCGTCATCGGCGCCTGGTAGACCATCCCTTCCGCCACTCCCCAGAGATCGGTGGTGGCGCTGGTGGTGACGGTGCCGCCGGTCGTGGTGATCGAGAGCACGTGGCCGCCGAGCGGGTTGCTGTAGCGATCGGCCAGTTTCGCGTTGAAGACGAACGACTCGCCCGGCGCGACCGATCCCTCGGCGTTCAACTCGCAGTTCTCCTTGTACGAGGCGGAGGTCAGGAGCTGAACCTGGATCGCGTCGCTCGCCCCGCCGAAGCCGGCGCTCGCAACCACGTTGTCCACCGCGCCGATGCCGTCGTCAGGCACCGAGTACGACCAGTCGCGATCGAGGGTCGCCGACTGATAGCTGGCCCGCGCGATGCTGCTGCTGCAGCCATCGAGCGTGTTCTCCTGCCCACCGATCGAGCCGAAGTCGGTCTCGTAGACCACGTCGGTCGAAAGGACGTAGGTGCCGTTCCAGTCCCGCACGTCGACCAGGATGGGGAAGGTCGCCGCCCCGTCCGCGGTGAGCGAGACCACCGAAGCGCCGGGAGTGACGTACTCGGCGGAGTACGGGTCGTCCGAGGACCAGAAGCTGTTCGTCTCGACCAAGGTCCCGCCAAGGGTGGAGGCGGTGACCGTGACCAGACCGCAGGAATCGCCGCTCCGCCAGGTGGCCGCACACTGACCACGGGAGGTCACCGAACTGCCCAGGCCTCCCTCGCCCTCGACCACACCCTGATCCGCCGTCCAGTAGATGACCGTATTGTCCCGCACCGGATTCCGATAGATGTCGCTCACCAGCGCCACCATCGGGTTCTCTTCATTGGTGCGGTCGCACGCCTTCACGTTGCAGTTCTCGTGTCCCAGGTACAAGTAGTACGGCGGACCGGCCGCGATCGCCACCGAGGTGTGATTCGAGCTGCCGTTACCGGCACTTGCGGTCACCACCACGGTGCCCGAAACGGTGCCGCTCTGGAGCATCACCTCGGCCTGGCCGGAGGCATCGGTCTTCGCCGTGACCACGGCACCGGCGTTCAAGAAGTGCTCTCCGCCGCTCGGTCCCTGGGTGATCTCGAAGGAGACATCGACCCCGGCGCGCACCGCGCGGTTGAACGAGTCATACCCTCGCGCGCGGATCCGCACCTGCTCCGCCGCACCGGTGCCCTGGACCCCGATCTCGCTCAAGTCGGCGTCGAGGGTCAGGCGCGTCACGGCGGAAGGGCCGCGCTGTACCGCGATCTCGGTCGTGCAGCTCACGCCGTTGGCGGTCGAGCAGGTGATCTCCGCGATGCCGTCGCCTGCCTCGTCGGCCAGGGTCGCCTGGTAGGTCGCGGTGGCTTGGCCGTCGACCGACAGGGCGCTACCCGCCGACTCGGAGCCCAGGACGATCCCCTCGTCCGCGGTGAAGTAGACCACCGTCCCATCGGGCACGGGGTTGTTCGCCGAGTCGTAGAGATAAGCCTTGATCTCGCAGCTCGAGTTCTCCCCCAGACGCGAGGAATCGGCGTAGCACTCCAGCGTCGCGACCGCCCCGCTGGCGATGGCGAGGTAGAGCGACCGACTGGTCGCCCCCGTGGCCGAGGCGCGGACCTCGATCGGCCCGCTGGCCGAGCCGGACCGGAGCCGCACCTGCGCCCATCCGTCCGCGTCGGTCAGCACGTTCACCGGACCCCAGCCGGAGCTGTTCAGACGCTCCCCGGCATTCGGTCCTTCGGCGATGCTGAAGGCGACGGTGTACCCCGCTCCGACCGCGCGCCCGGAGGCGTCCTTGCCCAGAGCGCGGATCACCGCCTCCTCCGAGCCGCCTACGCCTTGCACGTTGATCTCGTTGCGATCGGTCTCCATGTCGAAGGAGCTGATCGAGACCGCCTGCCCCTGTCCGAGCTGGATGTTCACGCTGGTCGTCGCGATCGAGTTGTCCGGCTCGATCGTCACCACCGCCCGGTAGTCGGTGTTCGCGGCCGGGCCGAGGCTCTGGTAGGTCGCGGTGGCGATGCCGTCGACCGTCTCGCTGTAGCCCGCGCCGGAGCCGCCGATCATCACCCCCTCGTCCACCCGGAAGCGGACCACCGATCCATCCTCGACCGCATTGCCGTAGGCATCCTGAACCGCCGCCTCGATCGTGGTGCTCGACCAGAAGTCGATCTGCGAAGCGAGGGCATGCGCCACCACCTTGGCCGCCGGACCGGCGCCGACGTAGACGTTGGTCGAGCGAACGGTGTTGCCCGAGGAGGCCCGAACTTCGACCACCCCCGGCTTGGTACCGGACACGAGCACCGCGGAGGCCACGCCGTTGGTGTTGGTCGTGGTCGCGTAGCTGGAGTTCGTCCAGCCGTCGATCTTCTCCCCGCCACCCGGGCCGCGCGCGATGGTGAAGACCACCGGCACGCCGGCCGGCACCGGATTGCCTGCGGCGTCATTGCAGTTGGCGGTGATGGTGGTGTTGTCCTCGCCGCCGCTGGCGTACACCTTGATGTTGCTATTCGCTGCGGCCACATCCATCGAGAGGGTGTTCGGCAGTGCTCGCAGCTCGAGCGGGACCGCTCCGCTCGACTGATCGGCGGTGGCGTGGATGTAGACCGTTCCCCGCAGGGTGCCCGCGCGGAAGTCGAAGTTGGCATCGCCTTCCCCGCCGGTCGTGACCGTGGTCGGCACCACACCCATGGCGGTCCAGGTGCCGTTGCCGTCCTGGTCGCCGAGGAGTACGTCGGTCCCCGCGGTCCAGATGCCGTCGAGGTTCACGTCGCGGAAGTTCTCCCCCGCGGTGAGCAGCACCTTCTTGCCCGAGAGGGGGAAACCGTTGATATCGCGCACCACGAGATTGACCGGGACCTCGGAGACCCCGTCGGCATAGACGCTGCTCGTCGCGCCGAGATCGAACTCCAGCGTGCCGGCCGGCGGCACCGCCACCAACCGGAGCGAGGTCTCGGAGGCGCCGTTCGAGGTGGTGGCCCGGATCGTCACCTCACCCGGAGCGAGACCGGCGGTGTACTGCACCTGGGTTTCGCCCTGCGTGTTGGTGGTCGCCACCGACTGAATCGAGCCGATCGCATCCCACCGGCCGTTGTGGTTCGCATCCTCGTAGCTGTCGACGGTCGGAGTGTAGTATCCGTCCTTGTCCGCGTCGGTGAACGGTTCGCCGGCCACGAACTTCACCACCACGCCGCCGATCGATCCGCCACCCCAGTCGAGCACCCCGACCGAGATCATCACCGTGCTCACCCCGTCGGCCAGGAGCTCCCGACCCTCCGGCTCCATCTGCACCTGCAGCGTGGTCGGATGCTGGTAGAGGGTGAAGTCGGCCGTGGCATCGAGCCCGGTGGCCTTCAGATAGACATTGCCGACGTTCGGACCGGACCGGTAGAGGAAGGTCGCGCGGCCGTTGACGTCGGTGGTCACGGCCTCGGGCAGCACTCCCTCGGGATCCCACAGGCGATTGCCGTTGCGATCGCCGGTCGAGCCGAGCTGGTCCTGGCCGTTGAAGATGCCGTCCTTGTTCAGGTCGACGAACTGATCGCCCGCCACCAAGGTGAGGCGGAGATCCTTGACCGGCGTTCGCGCCACGCCCGCCTCGGCCTTCACCGTGATCGAGAGCGTGGTCACGCCGTCCGCCGCGAGGCTGGTCTGACCGGTGGCGGTGGTGAAGGTGAGCGTGGTGCCGGCGACCGAGTTCGAACCCACTTGCAGGGAGACGTACTCGATGTCGGAGCCGGCCTTCACCTTCAGGGTCACGGTTCCGCTCTGCGCGGTGGTCGGTCGATAGGTGACGACCGCGCGGCCCGCGTCATCACAAAGCGCCTCGGTCTTGGAGAAGGTCCCGGCGGCGAGCGGCGAGAACTCTTGAAAGGTCACGGCGGCGCCGGCAGCCGGCGTCCCCGGTGCGGCCCCGGTCACGACCTGGACGGTGATCCCGGTCGAGTCTCCAGCCGCCAGCGAAGAACGTTCGACCTCGACCGACCCGATGCGAAGTCCGGCATCGGGAGTCGGGTTTGTCGGCGCGTCCTTCTGGCAGCCGCTCGGAAGCGAGAGGCCCACGATGAAGAGCAGGGTCGTCCAATGCCAGATGCGGGGTAGGCGAGCGAACACGGCAGACCTCCAGGAACATGGGCCAGTGCAAGCCGTCCTCCTCTTGAGGAGGGCTTGGAACCAAGACCTGAGACCCCGGCCTCATGAGCAGATGCTCCTCGACGCCCCGACGAGGAGAGGCGAGACCTCGGGCCCCCGGGTTCTTTTCGACCCGGCTCTGGCGCGTCTGCACAAATATTCGGCCATCCACCCAGTCCGGCTCCTTCTGGCCGGGCGGCTCCCCCGCGTTCGCACTGGGCCGCTAGTCGCTTCTGGTAGATTGACTTGGGGCGGTGGACGGCGCGGAGCGCCGATTGATCGTGGAGTTCCGGGGGAGGATTTGTCGTTCGGTCGAAAAGAAGACGACCGGGGTGTCACGAAAAAGCTCGAATCGCTTGCGCGATCCGAGCTGCTTTCCCCAACCCGGCGAGCCGGCCGCGCGGTCGGGCTTGACTGCCCGATCACCCGGTCGGACCCACGCATGGGCCGGATGTCGATCCGGGGAGCCTAGTTCAACGGCTTCCGCACCACCGTAGCCTGCGCGCCCTTCGGCCCTTCGCGCACATCGAACTCCACCGTCTGCCCCTCTTCCAGAGTCTTGTACCCGTCCTGTTCGATGACCGAGTAGTGCACGAACACATCGGCGAGTCCGTCACGCTCGATGAACCCGTACCCTTTACTCTGGTTGAACCACTTCACCCGACCCATCAAGCTCATGGCTGTTCCCTCCTACCTCGGGGCCTACAGACCATCCGCACACGTTCCCGGCTCCACTGACCAACGAGTCGTCCGCCATAGGCGGTCTCTTCAGATTCGTCGGATCAGCCGCCGGGTGGAAACGAAAAAGGACCCCCGGCTCTGACCGGAAGTCCCCAGCTTGGCTTGCCATCCATGTTGTATGTCAGTCACGGAGCAGACCCTCGCAAAGCCTGCGGAAGACTTTAGGCGGCGGTTCGGAGTCTGTCAATTCTCGATTCGTTTTCCTTCTGCCCCGTCGGCGGGACGATCAGTCCCGCCGACCGCGAGGGCCGCTCGCCCCGCTACGGCATCCAGCGCGCCCCGAAGGCGGCCGGCCACTCCTGGAAGAGGAAGGTCAAGCGGCCGATCAGAAGCGCGATCCGTCCCATCACGGTGAAGCCGTACGACGCACCGAAGGAGACCATGAGGAAGTAGACCCCGATCCGGGCCGTGGCACCGATCGCCCCCTTGTGCTCGGTGGAGAAGAAGAAGAAGACCAGGCAGGTCAAGGTGCCCAGGATCAGCACGAGATTGCCGATGTTTTGCAGCATCGAGGCAGTCGCGATCGGCAGCATGTTCGCCTGCACCTGCGCCACCAGGTCCCCCTGCAAGGCCCCGATCAGGGCGAGCCCCGCGTAGGCTCCAACCATCAGCCCGATCGACCATCGGCTCAGCCAGGCCAGGTTCGGAATGAACCGGGTGAAGAGGATCACCGCCAGGAGGAGCGGGATGATGTTGATGTACTGCCCCTGCTGGGTCAGCGGGGTCCAGAGGTTCGGGAGGAAGACGGTGTGGAACTGGAGCGCCACGTAGTAGCCCGAGGCCAGTCCGACGAACAGGTGCTCGGCGAACTTGTAGAACGGGTTGTCGCGGAACAGGAAGCTGAAGATGGCCAGCGTCAAGAGCCCGGCCAGGGTTGCGCCGAACATGCCGCTGAGGGTGACTTCGGGATTCACGCGCCTCCCTCCCGCTTCCGCAAGAAGTAAATGACGTTGCCGCCAATGATGAAAAAGATGATCGCGAGGTGGCCGAGCGACTGGGCATCCATGCCGCGCGAGGCGGTCCCCGGCATTCCGGCGAGGGTCTCGTACTCCGCCGCCCCGGCCAGCCCGCCGAGCAGTCCGGAGAGCTGTCCGCTCTGGAAGTAGGTCTGGTACTCGGGCGTCGAGACCGCGGTGCAGCCCGAGACCATCGGCAGATTGAACCGGCTCCGGACCTGCTGCACCCACTCGCGCGTCCCCGGGTAGCCGGCGGAGATGTTGATCATGAGCGCGAGGTCGCCGAGTCCGGTGATCCCCTGGAGAATCGGCAGGTCACGCGTGGAACGGCCCTGGGTATCGACCGGGTAGACCGCCCGGATGTCGTTTCCCACCTGGACCATCACCAGCTCGCGCCCCTCCTTGAACCCGAGGTTGACGAAGTCGACCCCGTCGGTCTTCCCGTACTCCCCGATCGCGATCCGGCGAAAGGCGGCGTCGACCAAGGGCGGGCAGGCCGGCCAGAGAGAGGCGCCGATGATCTTGCAGTTCTTGCGGCAGAGCTGACGGATCGCCGTCTCGAGCATCGGCTGGAGTTCCGGCAGCGAGCCGGGGTCGTAGTCGGCGGCGAGATAGACGGTGCTTCCCGCGGGCAGGTCCTCGATCGCCTTCGAGAACCCCTTGGCCGCCGGGCTCGGCACGATGGCCAGGCCGAGGGGGAAGAAGAGCGGAATCAGGATGGCGATGAACACCACCACGAAGATCACGCGACGATCGAGATTCTCGAGTCGTTGCAGAGTGGACGGCATCAGGGTCTCCTCCCCTGCCCGGCCGGGACCGGCTGGGACGGGTGCGTCGGATCTTGGGTCGGGCGCGCGTCAGGTCGAACGGAGAAGCGCTCCAGCGAGGGGGATCGATGCATGGGGCGCTCAGTCGCTCCCGATGGCATTGCGTTCGATCCCGAGAATGATCTTGAGTCCGGTCGAGATCGCGCCCAGCGCCGCGCCGATCTTGATCGCGCGCTGCGCCGCGGTACTCGGGTAGTCCATGATGACCGTGGCGATGTCCGGGAGGAAATCGGCGATGGCGCGACCAATCGGCACGCGACCGATCATGACCAGCACCCCGGCCACGGCGAGGAGGCCAGCCTCCATCTTCCGGATCCGGAACGCGCGATAGGCCGCCGAGGCGACGTAGAACGCGAGCAGGCTGAACATCGTCCCCTGCATCGGCACGTATGCCCGCTGGTACATGAAATCGAAGGGCGAGCCTTCGGACACCCCTCCGGCGCGGAAACCAAGCGCGGTCCAGGTCGAGGCGGGAGCGAGACCGAAGAGGAGCATGATCAGCACGCCGGCGATCAGCGGCAGGCTGAACTGCCAGTCCTTCTCTCGCGCGCTCACCTTCTTGAGGTGGATGCGCAGCAGGTTGGCCACGCCGAGAACCACCGTGGCCGCCGCCACGATCACCGTCCAGCGTTCGAGCTGGTCCCCGATGCCGGCCACGAAGGGGTGGGGGACGAAAAAGCGGATCACCATGAAGCATCCGAAGATGATGGTGAGGATCAGCGGGATTTCCCTGCGCAGGGTGGTTCCTCCTCTGCTTTCGGTGGAGACTGCTCTGGGCGGCGACGACGCCCTAGCGGACGTCGAACCAGGCCTTGAAGCCGGTCACCCCGGCGGTTTCCAGGATCGTTCCGAGCACCAGGAGCGCGAACAGGATCAGCTTCATCGCGTCGGTACCCTTCAGGGTGCCGACCAGCATCGGTTCGCGCGAGAGGTAGGCGGAGCTGGCGAAGAACTCCTCGCCGATCATGGTGTAGTCGCAAGCCACGACGAAGAACGGGAGCTGGTGCACGTTCGCCGTCCCTGCGATCTGGACCGCGCCGGTCGAGAAACCGGTCTCGGCCAGAACCAGGCTCTCGGCGAAGAACGATCCGAGGAAGAGATTGGTCGCCGGCTTGTCGCGCAGCATGATCCCGTTCACCGCGGCGGTGAAGGCGAACTGCTCATCGGAGAGATAGCGGATGTTGTCCGGCTGGAACGCCTCCGGCCGGCCGGCGTCGAGGTAACCGGCCCGCACCGTCTCCTCCGCCAGCGGGACGACGAACGACTTCGCGATCGGCACCACCAGCGGCGTGTCGTACTGCGCCACCATCTTGGCCACGCTGTTCAGGATGACCATGGAGTAGATCGTCTGGATGTTGGTCGCGTCATCGATCCCCGGCACGTAGAGCACCGACTTGCCCATCTCGGTGGCGCGACCCACCGACTCCTCGATGGCATCGAGTGCGGCGATCCGGCGGATGAAGAGGCTCTTCCCCTGCTTGGCCTGCTGGACGAACCAGAGGATCAGAGCGAGAAAGACGATGAGCACGAGGAAGAGGTTGATCCGGTCGGGGTTGAACCAGCCTTGATGCGGCGGAGGAGCTGCGGCCTGCGCTCCTTCCTGGGCCCAGGTTGGGATCGAGGCGAGAAGCGCCGCCAACCCCAGTCCGGCCTGGGCGGCCAGCCTGCGCATCCGCCCGGCGCTCTGGGAAGCCTGCCCTCGCCCCATCATGTTTCGATCGCCTCGACGTTGGCGCGCGGCAACACCGCCTCGCTGCCGTCCTGGAACTTCACCTTGAGGGTCCGCACCATCGCCTCGGTCTCCAGCGCCCGGAGTTCCGGAGGCAGCTCCACCACCTCGCCTAACCAACCGAAGTGCGGCATGCGGATGACGCGGATCGGACTGCCGATCTGAAGCCCGAGATTCTCCCCTTCCGGCGCATCCTCGCCCGCGGCGGCGACCAGCGGAATCACGATCTCGGGTCGCATCACGCCGGCTCGAATCTGCGTCGCGCCGTTGACCGACACCTTCTTGCCCACCAGTTTCCGCAACAGATTGAAGGTCCGTCCGGCCATGGTCATCCGCCCGAACCCCTCGGTGACCACCACCGTGGTCCCGAGATTCTCGTGTCCGGTGATCGCCACGCCGAGATCGTAGCCGAGGATCGACTTCAGATCCTGGTCGTCGAGTCCCCCCACCACCACCGCGCGCACCCCGAGCTCCTTTGCCCGCGCGATGGTCTGCTTGGTTACGCGGGAGCCGCCGACCACCACCTTGCCGCGATGCTCCGGCTTGAGCAGGTCGTCGGTCAGCTCCGTGGCCGGATCATCGACCGCCATCACCAGCTCGCCCGTGGTCTCGCCCCCGATGCCGAAGATGCCCTGGATGAAGGCGCCGCTCGCCTCGACCACGACCCCTTCCGACTCGATCACTTCGGTCACCACGCCGTCGATGTAGGCGTGAACCTCGACCGGGATGGGCGGCTCACGCAGGATCACCTGGCCGGTGACGGGAGAGATGCTCTCGACCGTGCCGGTGCAGGGCGACTTGACCTGCGACTTGAACAGGCCAAAGAAGCTCTTGGACGCGGCGATGACCTCGTCCTTCTGGACCGGATCGCCTTCCTTCTTGAGCATGTACTCGAGCAGGTCCTGCTGATGCACGCCCATGATGCTGGCCGCCTTGACCGGCTGGACGTTTCCGGGCAACTCAGTCCGCGCAACCACCGTCTCGGCGGTGACCTTGTCCCCCTTCTTGACCACGACCTGCCCCTTCAGGGGTAACCGGCGCGTCTTGACCACCCGCGCGCGCTCGGTGACCCGAAGTCCCGGGGTGTATGAGTGTGCCAAAGAACCTCTCCTTCTGCTTGCCCTGCGACGTTCCTATCCCCGCGCTTCCGCGCAAAACTGCCGATCGGCTCAGCTCCGGGCCAGGCCGGGATACGCCCCCAGTGCCCCCGACCACTCGGTGAACTTCTTGATCCGCTCGTCGTGTGATTCCGGCAGTGCGAACGGCTGGCGTCCTCGGCAATCGAAGACCAGGCCGACCACGCCCCCCTTGAGGGTGGCCTTGAGCGACTTTCCCTTGCCCGCACCGACGTCGAAACCCTGCGCCGGTTCGAGCACCGCCTCCGCGGTCTGATCCACGTCGAGCGGAACGATCTGCATCGTGCCGAAGTTCAGGTCGAACTCCTTCTTCCCGCCGGGCAGATCGAGGGTGGCCTTCAGGCACTTCTGCCCATCCTTGCCCCGACCGATGACCGAGACCGAGCTGCCGAGATAGATCAGGCAGTCGCGGACGAACACATCGGTGGCGGCTTTGGTGCTGACCTCGGCCAGGACGCCGAGCTGGGGCATCATGAAGATCGAGTCGACCGCCAGGTCGGTCACCCCTTCGGGGAGGAAGGCGTCGAGCATCATCCAGGCCGACTGGACCCGGCGCGGCGCGTGGGAGAGCACCCCTCCCGAGCCGACCAGCAGGTTGAGCCCGAGCAAGTTGATCAGCGTCTCGCCCGAGGCGGTCTGCTCGAAGGTGTCAGAGATGGTCCGCTCCTGCTGCACCCCTTTGAGTCCGACCGCCAGCGCCTTGTGTTGCTGGAACGCCAGCCGGAGCGCTTCGCGGGAAATGGCTTGCTCGATCTGCAGTTCTTCCAGGGTCTGGGGAATGGTGGTCGGTCGGATCATCTTGTTCTTGATCCGATTGCGCAGGTCGCTCTCCTCGATCGAGAAGGGGACCCAGCGCATCACGTTGGCCAGCCCGGCCTCGGCCAGGACGTTCGACACCGAGTAGCTCATGCCGAGGTTGGCGCTCACCGTGCGGTTGAACACCCCCTGGAAGACGCTGAACACGTCGGTGGTGGCCCCGCCGATGTCGACCCCGACCACCTGCATGTGTCGTTCCTTGGCCACCCGCTCGATGATGTTCCCCACCGCGGCGGGAGTCGGCATGATCGGGACCGGCGACCAGCTCATCAGCTTCCGGTACCCCGGCGCCTGCGCCATCACGTGCTCCATGAACAGGTCATGGATCTTGTGGCGGGCCGGCATCAGGTTCTCCAGTTCCATCGACGGGCGGATGTTGTCGGTCACCACCAGGTCGGTCTTCGAGCCGAGGCGTTCCTTGACTTCCGCGGTCGCGTCCTTGTTGCCCGCGTAGATGATCGGCAGCTTGTACGCCTGACCCAGGCGAGGCTTGGGGTCGGCCGCGGCGATGATCTCCGCGAGTTCGACCACGTGGGTCTTGGTTCCGCCGTCGATGCCGCCCGAGAGCAGGATCATGTCCGGCCGGAGGTCGCGGATCCGGCGAACCTTCTCGTGCGGCAGGCGGCCGTCGTTGGAGGCGACGATGTCCATCACGATCGCCCCGGCACCGAGCGCGGCCCGCTCGGCACTCTCCCCGGTCATCGCCTTGACCACACCGGTCACCATCATCTGCAACCCGCCGCCGGCGCTCGAGGTGGAGAGGTAGATGTCCACTCCCTCGGTCCCGTTCTGGGGCGAGATGATCCGCTCGCCGTCCAGGATCTTCCGCCCGGCGAGTTCCTCGATCTCCATGATCGCGTTGAGCACGCCGCGGGTCACATCCTCGAACGGCGCTTCGACCGTGGTCGGGGCCTCCCCGCGAACCACCAGGCGATACTCATCGCCGCGCTTCTCGATCAGAACCGCCTTGGTCGTGGTCGAACCACAGTCGGTGGCCAGGATCGACTTCAGTTCCCGGCCGTTCCAAGTTCCGTCCTTCGAATCTGGCCCCTTCGACTCGCTCGCCGTCGCCATTCGTGCTTCCCTCTCCTGTCCCGCCGCCTGGCGGAGACGCCTCGACCCGTCGATCCTGGACGACGGAAACCTGGTTCTGGCTTCCTCACTTCCGGACCGCTGAAACTCCGCTCCCCTACCGTTCCCTACCGACGTCGCAGGAACCGCGGGATCAGGCGACGCCAGCCGCTTGGTTCCAGCCCGGCCGCGACCCGCTGCGCCCGTTCGGCGCGCTTCCGTTCCCGCTCCTGCTGCTGCAGCGTCTCGTCACGGTCTTCGATCCGGGCGATCAGCCGTTCGACACTCCCTCGGTCTTCCATCAACGCGACGAAGCGGTCGTAGTACGCGAGGTTGAGGAAGGTCTTGATGAACGGCTCGAGGAAGACCAGCGCCTGGCTCCCGACGTAACTGAGCGGCTTGCTCGACTCGAGGAAGAAGACTGCCGGCGCGGTCAGGTTCATCAAGACGATCCGCTCCGCCACCTTGTCGATCAACTCGTCGTCGCTGAGCTGCGCCGCTCCCGCCGGCGGGGAACCACCGGCGCCGGTGGCGCTCATCACCATCGACGCAATCGAAGGGAGAGGCATCCCACCGGAAGGAACGCCAGGGTTCGGCCCGCGGTCGAGCGGCGACTCCGGCGGCGCCCCAGCCGGCCGGTGCTTCCCTTCGCCCGACGGCTCAGACACCTCGGTCTCCCGCGCAGCCGGAGCGCGCGCGGGTACGACACCGCTCAAGCCTTGCCGACCGTCCGATCACCCCTGCGCCTCCTGTCCTTCGTTCGCGTCGGTGGCGCCCAGCCACTCGACGTCGTTCCCCACTGATGCGCGCACCCGCGCGACGATCGCGACCTGGTCCCCTCCGTCGAACAGGAGCCGGATGGCGCGGTAGGGCTCCATGAAGCGACGGCCGCGATACGTACTCAGGGTCAACCCCGCCCGATCTTGATAGACGCGACGAAACGTATCCCAGGGACGCACCGAGCGCGACGACATCCGCGCGACGCTGACCCCCTCGGCACTCAACTCGTAGCGGGTTGGAAAGTAGAACCCCTCCAGGGAGAGGAAGAGGACGACCGCCCCAAACACGCCCCAGAACGACGACGCGGTGAGCACCCCCAGACCGGTGGCGATTATAAGAATCGCCACGAGCACTGCCAAGCCCCGCCCCCGCGCCCGGACCACCGGCTGCGAGGTCCAGGCCAGGCTGGGGAGCGCGTCGCTCAGTGCTTCGCCTCCTCTTCCTTGACCAGGGCCTCGTACTCGGCTGCGGTCATCAGGCCGTCCAGCTCAGCCGGGCTGCTCAACCTGGCCCGGATCATCCAGCCGTCGCCATAGGGGGCGCGGTTCACCACCGAGGGGTCTCCGCCAATGGCCGGATTGACCGCGGTGACTTCCCCGGAGACCGGGCTGTAGAGATCGCTGACCGCCTTGACCGCCTCGACCGAACCGAACACACCCCCTTGATTGAGGCTGCGTCCGACCGCCGGCAGCTCGACGAACACGATGTCGCCGAGCTGTCCCTGAGCGAAGTCGGTGATCCCGATCAACGCTTCCTCGCCTTCGCGGCGCACCCACTCGTGGTCCTTCGTGTACCGACAATCCTGCGGAACCATGGATCCTCCCCGATCGACATCGCGATAGCCGCACCCGACGCTTCCAGGCGTCGTCGTGCCATGAACCGTGCGAAGACCTAACGGTGGGACGCGTGCTTGTAGAACGGAACCTCGGTCACCTCGACCGCGACCCGCTCCCCACGTACATCCACCTCCAACTTCGTTCCGGGCCGACTCAGTTCGGTCGGTACGAAACCGAGCGCGATCCCCGCCTTGAGCGACGGGGAAAACCCTCCGCTGGCCACCACGCCGACGGTCGCGCCGGCATGGGCCAGAGATTGTCCCTTCCGCGGCAGCCGCTGCCCGGTGACCGAGAGCCCGACCAGGGCGCGCTTCAGCCCGGCGGCCTTCTGGGCCTCGAGCGCCGCTCTGCCGACGAAGGCGTCCTTCTTGAGCTTCACTGTCCAGGCCAGACGAGCCTCGAGCGGCGTGGTTTCCAGATCGAGTTCATTGCCGTAGAGGCAGTAGGCCATCTCGAGGCGAAGGGTGTCGCGGCACCCCAGCCCGGCCGGAAGTAGACCGGCGGGGCCACCGGTGGCGAGCAAGCTTGCCCACGCGGCGTCGACGGCAGCGGCCGGCGGGTAGATCTCGAATCCGTCTTCCCCGGTGTAGCCGTTGCGCGAGATCAGGACCTCGTCGTGGCCGAAGAGCCGAAGCCGAGCCCAGGCGTAGTATCCGATCTGGTCGAGGTCGCCATCACAATGCGGGCGCAGCAGCTCCTGAGCACGCGGTCCTTGCAGCGCAATCTGGGCCAGATCCGCGCTCCGATCGACCAGCTCGACCGCCGCTCCATTCCAGGCCGCGCGCTGCGTTTCCAGCCAGGGCCAGATCCGCTCCCGGTTTCCGGCGTTGACCACCACGAGGATGCGATCGCTCATCCGGTAGACCGTGACGTCGTCGAGCACTCCACCCGACTCGGCGCACATCGGCGTGTAGAGCATCCGTCCAACCTCGAGCTTGCCGAGGTCGTTGGTGATGAGACGATCCACGAAGGGGAGGGACCCAGGCCCCCGTACCTCGAAACGGGCCATGTGGGAGACATCGAAGATGCCCGCGACGGTTCGAACCGCCTCGTGTTCGCGTAGGATGCCGGCCGCGTATTGCACCGGCATCTCCCAGCCATTGAACTCAACGAGTTTTCCGCCCGCGCGACAATGCGCGTCGTAGAGCGGTGTCCGGCGCAGTCCCATCCCCACCTCCAAAGATGTAACGACGGCCGAACCTTAAAGAGCGCCCGCTAGCCTGTCAACGAACCCCTCGCCGGCCCCTGGTTCCGGCCGGTGCCGCCTTCTTTCCGCTCCGGACCGGGACCACCCCCTCCGACCGCAGGGCCTCGCCGGTGTACGAGGTTGGGTGCCCCGCCACCTCCTCGGGCGTACCGACGGCCACCAGCTGGCCGCCCCCTTCTCCCCCTTCGGGGCCCAGGTCGATCAGGTGATCGGCGGCGCGGACGACATCCAGGTTGTGCTCGATCACCAGCACGGTGTTGCCGGCGTCGACCAGGCGCGAGAGCACCTGGAGCAGGACGCGAATGTCCTCGAAGTGGAGCCCGGTGGTCGGCTCGTCGAGGATGTAGAGCGTGCGGCCGGTAGAGACCCGAGACAGCTCGGTGGCCAGTTTGACCCGCTGCGCCTCCCCACCGGAGAGCGTGGTCGCGGACTGACCGAGTTGGAGGTATCCCAGGCCGACGTCCCGCAGGGTGCCGAGCTTGCGCTTCAGCGAGGGGATGTTGGCCAGGAGCTCGCATCCCTCCTCCACCGTGAGGTCGAGCACGTCGGCGATCGTCTTCCCTTTCCAGGCCACCTCGAGCGTTTCGCGGTTGTAGCGTCTCCCGGCGCAGATCTCGCAGCGGACGTAGACGTCGGGCAGGAAGTGCATCTCGATCTTGACCACGCCGTCCCCGCGGCAGGACTCGCAGCGACCTCCCTTGACGTTGAAGCTGAACCGTCCGGGCTGATAGCCACGCACCTTCGCTTCCGGGAGCTTGGCGAAGAGATCCCGGATGTCGGTGAATGCGCCGGTGTAGGTGGCCGGGTTCGAACGGGGCGTGCGGCCAATCGGCGACTGGTCGATCTCGACGAACTTGTCGATGTGCTCGAGCCCCAGGACCTGGGTGTGCTTCCCTGGCGTCGGGCCGCTCTTGTAGAGCGCGCGCTGCATCGCCCGGGAAAGGATCTGGTGGACCAACGTGCTCTTGCCGCTCCCTGAAACCCCGGTCACGCAGATGAACCGGCCGAGGGGAAACTCGACGTCGACCCCGCGCAGGTTGTGCTCCGCCGCGCCGATCACCCGGATCGATTGGCCGCTGCCGGGACGCCGTTCCGTGGCGTAGGGAATCGTCCGCCGGTGGCTCAGGTACAGCCCGGTCAGGGACGTGGGGTGCTTCAGCACCTCCTTGGGCGTGCCGGCGGCGACGATCTCCCCTCCGTGGCGCCCTGCTCCGGGGCCGAGGTCGACCAGCCAGTCGGCTTCGAGCATGGTGTCCCGATCGTGCTCGACCACCACCACCGTGTTCCCCAGGTCCCGCAGGCGGAGCAGGGTGGCGAGGAGCTTCTGGTTGTCGCGGTGGTGCAACCCGATCGACGGCTCGTCGAGGATGTAGAGCACGCCGGTCAATTGCGATCCGATCTGGGTGGCCAGTCGGATCCGCTGCGCTTCCCCGCCGGAGAGGGTGGCGCTGGCCCGGTCGAGTGTGAGGTAACCCAGTCCGACGTTTTCGAGGAAGCGGAGCCGCTCCCGGATCTCCTTCAGGATCGGATCGCCGACCGCCCGCTCGCGCTCGCCGGGGAGCCCGGCTTCCGCCACCGCGAGCGACTGGCGCACCGAGAGGCGGGTCCAACGGTCGATGTTCCAGTCACCGATCCGTACCGACAGGCTCTCCGGTTTGAGCCGTGCCCCGGAGCAGGCGCCGCAAGGATGCGAGCTCATGAACTTCTCGATCGAGGCCCGCACTTCCTCCGAGTCCGACTCGCGATAGCGCCGCATGAGGTTCGGGATCACTCCGGAGTACTTCGAGCGCCAGCGGACTTCCCCCTTCTGCCCCTTGTGGTGGACCTCGAAGTCTTTCCCGCCGGTGCCGTGCAGGATCACCTTCCGGATCTTCGCCGGGAGCTTCTTCCAGGGAGTGTCGAGCGAGAAATCGAGGTACTTCGCCAGTCCACCGAGGACCGAGGCGTGCCACGAGGCTTCCGCCCCCTTGTAGACCGCCAAGGCACCATCGTTGATGGACAACGTGTCGTCGGTGACCACCAGGTCTTCATCGATTTCGCGCAGCGCACCAAGCCCCTGGCAGTCGGGGCAAGCGCCGTAGGGGCTGTTGAAGGAGAAGTTCCGGGGATGCAGCGGGTCGAAGCTGCGGCCGCAGTTCAGGCAGGCGGTTTCCTCGCTGAAGAGCTGGTCTTCGACCCCGTCGCGACTGATCCGGACCACCCCCTTCCCCACCTTGAGGGCAGTCTCGATCGAGTCGACCAGACGCTGCCGCCGCGCCGGCTGGACCTCGATTCGATCGACCACCACTTCGAGGGTGTGCCGCTTCTGCTTCTCGAGCGGGGGGAGGTCGTCGTCGAGACTATGGACCGCGCCGTCGATCCGGACCCGGAGAAATCCCTGTCGCCGGAGGTCATCCAGCTCCTTCCGGTATTCCCCTTTGCGCCCCTCGACCACCGGGGCGAGCACCTGCACACGAGCGCCGGCGTGCCGCTCCAGAATCTGGACCACGATCTCGTCCACCGACTGCCGTGAGATACGACGATCGCAGGTCGGGCAATACTGCACCCCGACCCGGGCAAAGAGGACACGCAGGTAGTCATAGATCTCGGTCGTGGTAGCGACGGTGGACCGAGGGTTGTGTCCGCCGGAGCGCTGCTCGATCGAGATGGCCGGGGAGAGTCCGTCGATCCGGTCGACGTCCGGCTTCTCCATCTGCCCGAGAAACTGTCGCGCGTAGGCCGAGAGCGACTCCACGTAACGGCGCTGTCCCTCGGCATAGA
Organism: Candidatus Eiseniibacteriota bacterium; assembly: GCA_016712505.1. Classification (GTDB taxonomy): domain Bacteria; phylum Eisenbacteria; class RBG-16-71-46; order CAIMUX01; family CAIMUX01; genus JADJQY01. Next base: position 895,286 of record JADJQY010000002.1, read on the forward strand.
GCGTGTCGAAGGCGAGCGATGACTTGCCGGATCCGGACACACCGGTCAACACGACCAGAGCGTTGCGGGGCAAGGTGAGCGAGAGGTTCTTGAGGTTGTGCTCGCGGGCGCCCTCGATGACGATTCGATCCATCGAATCCCGGCTCCCATGCAACGGCGGGTCGAGCGACGCGCCGGGTTGGTGAGAGAAGAACGAAGAGCGGACAGTCACCTTGTGACTGTCCGCTCCCATCCAGATCCTGAGTCAGACCGTAGACTGCTCAGGTCACGAACTTTCGGTCCAGAACCAGGTCGACCTGCAAGGCAGACCGGCGCACCGATTCGAACCGAGACTTAGGACTGACGGCGCCGACGGCGCGAGATCAGACCCGCACCGACCAGGCCCGCGCCCATCAAGAGCATCGTGCCCGGCTCCGGAACCGGCTGTCCCATGTCCTGCCCGCCACCGGTCCGCGCATCGGCATCGAACCAGCGGAAGCTGGTCGACGGGGCACCACGGTGACCCTGGGCTGCGTTCTTGTACGTCATGTACGCGGCCTCCGCATCGGCTTCGAGCCCACCGATGTAGGTGAACCGCGACGCGTAGGCGCACTCCCAGATCGCAACCTGAAGGCCGTTCCGCTCGCCACGGGTGGCAGCCTCACGGCCGAAGTTGTTGAGCAGCCAGGAGACCTTGTTGAAGTTCTCCCGACCGGAGGGGTCCGCCCAGTTGGTCTCGTCCGACCGGGGGATGACCTCATACTCCGACGGGTTGTGCGGAACTCGCCCACGCAGGTCGACGCAGTAAACGGAACCAAGGTCGGTACCGTTCTTGGTGTCGTCGTCGGTCGGGCTCAGCCAGGCGTTGAAATTCAGCGCACTGGTCGTCCGCTCTTGCGTTCCCCAGCGGTACTGAAACGCGTCGTGTCCGGTGTAGCTGACCCAGAGGCCAGCCGCGTTCGCGGAGCTGAGGTTAATGGCCGCGATTGCCACCCCGGCCAGGGCGACAGTCTTTAGCAAGCGCATGTTGCGTCCTCCATCATCGTTCCGTTCGTCACTACGAGCAGCGCTTGGGCTCGCGCCCTACCTGTTCGTCTTCTCCCCCGCCGCTTCCATCCTCGCCGTTCCTGTTCGGAACGCCCCGCCGTGGATACGAAATACCCGGAATACGCGAGAGCCCGCGCTGTGGACGCGTTCTCACTGTCCCGGCCCTTCCGCATCGGAAGCAGGCAGAGTGAAGATGCAATACCCCGCTGGTTACATTCAGACCTGCGAATCATGGCCGCTCACCCGTTCGGTGTCAACCGGTGAATCTCGGACCAGGGGAAAAAACTGCCAGCCCTCACTCGTAGCGCAACGCCTCGATCGGATCGAGACGGGAGGCCCGCCAGGCGGGATAGAGGCCGAAGAAGATCCCGACCGCCGCCGACACCCCGAGGGCGGCCGCGACCCCGCCCAGGCTGAGCGCGAGCGGCACCTTGAAAGCCAGCCGGACGCCAAGCGCCAGGGCCCACCCCAGCCCCAGCCCCAAGACCCCGCCGACCAGGGTCAGCGTCACCGCCTCGACCAGGAACTGGCCCATGATGTCGGCCCGTCGGGCCCCCAGCGCGGCGCGCACCCCGATCTCGCGGGTCCGCTCCCGGACGGAGATCAGCATCATGTTCATCACACCGATCCCGCCGACCAGCAGACCGATCGAGGAGATGACCAGGGTCACAAGGAAGAAGGCGCCGGTGATCTTGTGGTAGAGGTCGAGCAGATCTTCCTGGGTCGTGATCCCGAAGTCGTTGGGCGCGCTGGCCGCCACCCCCCGGCGGCGGCGGAGGAGTTCGGTCACCTCGTCCCGGGCGTCTTCCACCACCTCGGGGCCGCGCGGCCGGAGGACGACGTAGTCGATGACCCTCCCTGCCCCGACCCCTCGGCCAGGAACGGAAGCGGCACGATGGCCCGATCGTCCTGGTTGTCGCCGAGTAGCTTGCCCCGCGCGGCCAGAACCCCGATCAGTTGGTAGCGGCGCCCCTCCAGGTCGATCCACTGGCCCAGGCCTCCGCCGTTCGGGAAGAGCGCCTCGTGCGGTCCCTTTCCGAGCACGCAGACCGCGGTCCGCCCGCGGAGTTCCTCGGCGGTGAAGAACCGCCCCTCCACCGGCTCCCAGCTATTCGCGTCGGGAAACGCTTCGGTCGCCCCCACCACGGCAAGCAGCGAGGACTTCTGACCGGCGAACTGGGCATAGCCGGCCCGTTGGACCTCGGGCGAGACGGCGGCAACCGACGGGCACCAGTCGCGCACGGCCACCGCGTCCGCCAGATAGAGATCCTTGCGTGCGCGCTCGCCGGCGTCATCGCCGAAGTGCACTCCTGGGGAGTGTTTGGTCACGAAGAGGATGCCGGAGCCGAGACCGGCGATCTGCTTCCGCATGGCATTCCCGAGGCCGGTCACGATGGTGATCATCGCGACCACCGTGCCGACCCCGATGAGGATGCCGAGAAGGGTCAGGAACGAGCGGAGCTTGGTCGAGACGAGTGCCCCGAGGGCCATCCGGACATTTTCCAGCGCGAGCGACCCACGCCGACTGGTGAGCGCCATCGCTATCCCTCCGCCCGCAGCGCTTCGATCGGAGCGAGGCGACTGGCCCGGTGCGCCGGGTAGATCCCGAAGAAGAGCCCGACCGACGACGCGAGCAGCAACCCGACCAGCACCGACCAGAGCTGCACCGAGGCGGGAAGCGGGGTGAGCTTCGCCACCAGGAGAGCCCCGACCACCCCGAGCCCTACGCCGAGAAGCCCGCCAAAGAACGCCAGCACCACCGCCTCGACCAGGAACTGGGCCACGATGTCCTGTCGTCGCGCGCCGATTGCCTTTCGGATTCCGATCTCCCGCGTCCGTTCGGTCACCGCGACCAGCATGATGTTCATGATCACGATGCCGCCGATGAGCAGGCTGAGCGACACGACGCCGACCAGGAGGCCGTAGATGCCGCGGGAGGCGCTCTCGTAGAGCTGATAGGCCTGCTCGTCGGTGACCAGGGCGAAGTCCGGTTCGTCCCAGGGATCGAGGCCGCGGGCGATCTTGAGCTGCAGAGACGCTTCCTCTTGCGCCTCCTCGAGGCTCGCTCCGGCCGCCGCCTTGACGTAGATGTCGATCGAGCCCCGCCCGCCGGCCTGCCGACGGAGCGCGGAGATCGGGACGAAGATCTGATCGTCGCGCGACTCGTCCATGGTGCCGCCCCGCTTCTCGATCACCCCGATCACGCGGTAGCGCTGCCGGCCGAGCCGGATCGATCGTCCGAGGGGATCCTCGTTCAGGAACAGCTTCTCCCGGATTCCATCCCCCACCACCGCCACGGCCTCTCGTCCCTCGATCTCGAGTTCACCCAGATGCCGTCCGGCCGCCAGCGGCAGATCGGCGACGCGATCGTACCCCGCCCCCACGCCGGCGATTCGTACTGAACGGGCGGACCGTGAGGCGTACCGGACCGACAACTCACGGTCCAGACGCGGCACCACGACCTCGGACTGGCGCAAGAGCGGCGCGATCTGCTCGGCCTGATCCAGCCGCAGGTCGGGCCGTTTCAACTGCCGCATGAACTCCTCGTAGTCCATCACGAACCCGATCTTGGTGAAGCAGAAGACGTCCGCGCCGGTGGTCTTGATCTCCTTGGCCACGAAGCGGTCGAGCCCCTGGATCACCGAGACCACCACCACCACGGAGAGCACCGCCACCACGTTTCCGATCACGGTGAGGAACGACCGGAGTCGGTTGGACCAGAGGGAGGAGAGGGCAAGGCGCACGGCTTCGAGAAACTTCACCTGGGCCTCTCAGACCGCGGAGTCGGACTCGACCCGCCCGTCGCGCAGACGGATGATCCGTTGCGCGTGGCGCGCGACATCCTCTTCATGGGTGACCAGCACGACGGTGTTCCCCCCGCGGTGGATCTCGGCAAAGGCACGCAGGATCTCCTCCCCGGTCGCGGTGTCGAGGTTTCCCGTCGGCTCGTCGGCGAGGATCAGGCTCGGTTCGGTCACCAGGGCGCGGGCGATCGCCACCCGCTGCCGCTGCCCTCCCGAGAGCTGATTCGGCCTATGGGTCGCACGGTCGGACAGTCCGACCCGCGCGATCGCCCCGGCCACCCGGCGCTTCCGCTCCGCCGCCGGCAATCCGCGGTAGATCAGCGGCAGCTCCACGTTCCCGGCCGCGGTGGAGCGCGGAAGCAGGTTGAAGGTCTGGAAGACGAATCCGATCTCGCGATTCCGGATGGCCGCCAGCTCGTCCTCATCCAGCTCCTGCACCGCCCGACCGGCGAGCAGGTAGCGGCCGGAGCTGGGGGTATCGAGGCAGCCGATCAGGTTCATCATGGTCGACTTGCCCGACCCCGACGGCCCCATGATCGCGACATACTCGTTTCGACCGATGGCCAGCGAGACCGAACGGAGGGCATACACCTCCTCTTGTCCTACCCGGTAGACCTTCGAGATCTCCTCCATCAGGAGGAGAGGGGAATCGGATTGGGGGGTCACTTGGCGTCGTCGCCTCCGGCAAGCGGCTTCTTCTTCTTCTCCGCCTGCACCCGGTCACCGTCCTTGAGCGCGCGCAAGGTCCGGTAGGGCCCGGTGATCACCCGATCGCCCGCCGCGACCTCTCCCTCGATGGCCACGTGGGTGTCGCCCCGCGTGCTCAGCTTGACCGGCACGAACCGCGCGGTCTTGTCGCGCTCGATGAAGATCCCCTCGACCAGCTTCGAGCGTCGCCCGGTGGTGTCGGCCGGAGCCAGGTCCTCCTCCTCGTCCCGCTTGGCCTTCGCGTCGCCACGGGCGCGGCGCGCTGCCCAGCGCTCGACCACCGGCTCCGGGTAGGCCACGAGCGCCTGGATCGGCACGGCCAGCGCCCCCTCACGCACGGCGGCAAGCACCTCGACGTCGGCCGTCATTCCGGGACGGAGCGAAGGAGGAGGGGCATCGATCTTGACCCTGACCAGAAAGCTGATCCCCTGCCCCTGGCTCGACCCGCTACTCCGCCGACCGGATTGCCCGATCGAGAGCACGCTGCCGCTCAGGGTCGTGTCGGGAAGCGCGTCGACCGTCACCTTGGTCGACTGGCCGATTGCCAGGCGCACCACGTCGGTCTCATCCACCTCGGTCTCGACCAGCATGGTGTCGAGATCGGCCAGGACCAGGATCACCGTGCCGGGATTGTTCATCGTCCCGGTGATGACATTCTCCCCCGTCTCGATGTTGAGGGCGGTGACGATCCCCTCCATCGGGGCGGTGAAGACCGTCTCGCGCAGGTCCTTCTCCACCTCGGCCAGACCGGCCCGCAGGCTGCGCAGATCCTCGTTGGCCGCGTCGTAGCGGGCCACATCGACGGCGGACTGGGTCTTCGCCTGCTCGAGTTCCTCGGGCGAGATCAGCCGCTCGGCCGCGAGCCGTTCCTTGCGCGCCAGGGTCTGCTTGGACTGGTCGGCCGTGGCCCGGGCCACCGCGAGATTGGCCTGGGCCGCATCGAGCCGCGCGCGGGTCTGGGCGGCGGCGGAACGGTAGCGCTCGTCGTCCAGCCGGAGCAGCAGGTCTCCCCGGTTGACCCGCTCGCCTTCCTTCACCCGCACCTCCTCGACCCGTCCCATGACGTTCGAGGAGATCTCGACCAATCTGGCCGGACGAACCTCTCCCGGGGCGCGCACCCAGGTCTCGATCCGGCGGGCTTCGATCGTCTCGCTCCGGACTTCTTTCCCCTGCGGGCGCTTCGCCCGCGTCGCCCCCACCGCCACGAACGTGGCCACCAGGGCGAACGCGAGTACTCCGACGGCGATCGCCGCTCCCCGTTTCATCTCCGCTCCTTTTCCGTCCGGTTCGTCGTGCGTCGGCATCGGCCTTCCGGCCGGGCCTGATGACCGGTCGCTACTCGGAGCGTCCGATCGCGCGATCCAGGCCGGCCCGCGCCAACTGCAGATTGACTCCCGCCTCGACCAGCGACACCCGAGCGCGGGTCAGTTCCACCTGCGCGTTGTTCCACTGCAGCAGCGTGCCGCCTCCGCTCTCGTAGAGCGCCTTCTGCAGCCGCACGCTTTCCTCGGCAAACCCAACCCCTTCCCGCGCGGAGCGAATCTCCTCCTCCGCGTTCTTGAGCGCGATCAGGCTGGTGCGCACCTCGAGGGCGGCGTCGAGCTTCGCCTGCTCCAAGCCACGCTGCTGGGCGCGCCGGGTCGCCTCCGCTCGCTGGATGCTCCCCTTGGTCAGAAAGCCGTCGAAGATGGGAATGTTCATGCCGACGCCGACACTCCAGCTGGTGGAACTCGGCTCGTTCTCGAAGGAGTATTCATCCCTCCCCTGCTCCGCACCACCGACAAAGAGCTTGGAGGTGCCTTCACTCGAGAACGATGATTTCCCGTACCGGTAGGAGTACGAGAGGTCCACGGTCGGAAAGCGCGACCACTGGGCCGCGCGCAGCTCGTAGCCGGTCGCCTCGAGATCAGCCTTCGTCCGGAAAAGGTCGGGGCGGCGCTCCAGCGCCTCGCCGATCAGGCCGGGCTCGTCACTCGGCAGATTCTCGGTGTCGTAGGCTCCTGCTTCCTCCAGTTCGATCGGGCTGTCGACCGGCAGGGCGAGCAGGACGGCGAGAAAGGCCCGCTGCTGTTCGACGCTGTTGCGTGCCGCGATCCGATCGCGCTCGGAAGCGGCGCGGGAGACCTGGGCCTGCAGCACGTCGGTCTTCGCCACCGAGCCGAGTTCGTAGAGCGCCTGCGCTCGTTCCAGTTGCTCGCCGGCCAGGGTGTAGGCCTGCTCTGCCACCTCGAGGAGCTGCTTGCCGCGGACGACCGTGAAGTACTGTGACGTGACCTGGTAGACCAGGTCGTCCTCGGCCACCTCGTAGCTCTGCTCGCTCGCCGTCACCCGGCGCTGCGCCGCTCGCGCACCGAGCCATGAGGCGGGATCGAACAGCCCCGCCCCTCCACCGATCGAGACGGAGTACCCATCCGAGGTACTGGTGCCATCCTCTTCCTGGATCGCCGTGCCGACCACGCGGCGGCTGTTGCTGTCGTCTTCACTGTGATCGGCCCCGAGGTTCCCCCGGAGCGACGGGAAGTAGGTCGCCTTGGCGCTGGTCAGTGCCCCTCGTGAGCCGTCGATGCCGTCGCGCGACTGGGCGAGGCCATGGTTGCGCTCCTTCGCCAGACGGATCGCCTCCTCGAGCGACACGGGGCGTGACAGGTCGGGAGCCTGCTCCGCGCGGGCAGGCGAACCGTCCGCGAGGACTGCGCCTCCCAGCAGGCCGACCAGGAGCAGCGCCGGAGCAGGTCCCGTCCGCATCGCTCCACCCGGCTTCGATCGCTGGAAACTCGGCAAACCAAAGCTCGGCACCATCCTGATCATCACCGTTCCTCCTCGGGCGAACTCCCTCGACTCCACGACAACTCTCCTATCGAACGGGTCATCGGTTCGCGTTCCCCCGCGGCGGGGGCCAGACGGTCCGGACACCGTGGGGACGATACGGCCTAGATCGCCCTTCGGTTGCACCTGGTCTCGGTCGGAAAGCCGGCGGGAGCCTAATCGAACCTCCAATCCATCGAAAGGAGGATCCGCGCCCGACCGGCGGCGCCCGGCGCGCGCGGGTCAATGCTTGGGCAGCTCGAAGCGGAACGGGAGGCGGACGTCCGCGGTCTGCCCTTCGACGCCCGCCCGGAACGGTCGGAAGCGCCACTGGCGCGCCGCGGTCAGCGCCGCATCCTGGAGCGGCCGAGGTATCTCCTCGTTCTCCACCCGGGCCGCGATCACGGCGCCGCGCGCATTGACCGTGGCCACGATCCAGACCGTACCGACCAGCTTCTTCCGCCGGGCGGCATCAGGGAAGGTCGCGGGGACCATGTGTACCGCCTCCGGCCCGGACGGTGGAGGGCCCACCTCTTCGTTCCCCGCTTCACCATCGCTCCCCGGCCCCCCTCCTGGGGTCGCCGGAAGGCCGGCTGGCCCCGGCTCGTCATAAGCGCTCGGCGTCGGGAGCGCCGCCGGTTCCACCGTGGCGTCGGAAACGGGAGCGGCGAGGTTGGCCGGGGCAGCGACCTGCGGCTCGGGCCGACGCGCGGGGGAAGCCGGAGGACGAGGTTCCAGAACCGCGAACTCCCCGATCCGCAGTGGCTCCGGTCGGGGCGACGGTGCCTCCGCGCGCGGGTCAGCCCCCGGCCATCGCGGCGCGAGGGCGAAGAGCAGGAGATGAGCGATCAAGGCCAGTCCACCCGCGCGGGCGAGATCGATCCCGTACCGCCGCCGGGGCGGGCCGATCGGCGGGGCGGCGGACGTCGATCCGGAGCGCACGGTCAGTCGCCGGTCGAGCCGGCCTCGACCACGAACTCGAGCTCGCGAATCCCCGCACCCTTGATCGTCTCGATCAACGCCGCGACCAGAGAGGAGGGAACGTCGCGGTCAATGCGGAGCGAGACCAGCGGGGATCGATCCGCCGCCGCCCGGGCAGCGAGCAACGCTCCGAGGGATCCGGGATCGCTCGGCTGCTGATCGACCATCAACGATCCCTCTCCCGTGAGCTCGACCGTGACGCGTGTTTTCGCCTCGATCGTCCTCCCTTCATTGGCCGACGGGAGATCGACCATCCCATGCTCCTCGATGCGGAAGATCGTGGTGCAGATGAAGAAGATCAGGAGGAGAAAGGCGATATCGGCCATCGACGCGGTCGGAATGGTCGGAGCGGTGCGCCGCACTCGGGGGAGCCGCATGGTCACTCCCCTCCCGCGGAGTGGAGCGCGACCCGGCCGGCCCCGGAGCGCTGCACCTCATCGAGGAGCGTGACCATCACTTGATAGGGGGCGTCGGGGTCGGCCGAGATCGAGACGACCGTGCTCGAGTCCTTCTCGACCCGGGAGCGGATCAACTCCCGCAGCGCGCCCCGCTCGACCGGTCGCCCGTCGGCGTAGAGCACACCGGAGCGGTCCCCGCGCAAGGTAAGCACCTGCCGGGGGAAGACCGTCACCTTGGCGCTGCTCTGCCCGGGCAAGGCCAGTCCGATGAACCGATCGAGTTCCATCGAGGTGGTCGAGATGAAGAAGATGAGGAGCAGAAAGGCGACGTCGGCCAGCGAGACCTGGGGGATCTCGGTCTGGATGGCGAACCGTCTCCGGATGCGCATCGCGCTGCTCAGCCGCGCTGCGCGTCGCGGCGCTCGGCCTCGGCCAGGAGGTCCAGACTGCTCTCCTCGACCTCGACCAGCAGGCGCTCGATCCGTGCCGCAAAGTAGTTGTGCGCGGTCTGCACCGGAATCGCGATCAAGAGTCCCGCTTCGGTGGTGATCAATGCTTCGCTGATCCCGGAAGCAACGATCTTGGCGCTCACCCGGTCAGCGGCCGCGATGGCATCGAAGGCGCCGATCATGCCGGAGACCGTGCCGAGGAATCCGAAGAGGGGCGCGACATTGGCCACCGTGGCCATCCAGATCAATCCCCGCTGCAGAAACGAGGCCTCGATCCCCCCCGCAGTCTCCATCGCCTTCTCGACCGCACCGGCCCCGAGGGGAAAGCGCTGCAGTCCAGCCTCGATGATGTTGGCGATCGGACCGGGGCGCCGCTTGCAGCTTTCGATCGCGACCTCCACCCCCTGGGTCCGCACTTCCGCAATGATCAGGTCGAAGAACTGCCGCACCTCGAGATCGGCCCGGTGCAACGCGGCTGCCCGCTCGAGGATGAACGCCAGGCCGATGACCGAGCAGGCCAGGAGGGGCCACATGAAGACGCCTCCCTTGGCGAACCATTCGAGCAGTCCGATCGAGCGACCACCGCCGCTGGCGTCCTGGGCGAACGCGACACAGGCGATCAGCACGAGACCGCCTGCCGCAAGCGGTCCCCGGGTTGCAGGGCCGAACGCTCCGGACCGTCTGCCGCCGGGGATACCGGTGCGGGGAGTTGACCTCACGCTGTCCTCCTTGGAAACGTCCTCCTTGGAAACGAAGTCGGGGCGGCAGTTCCATCCGGAAAGGCCCCCAGGGGCGTGCCGCTCGGGGGCGTGCCCTGTGGGGTAACCGCACTAAAGTCCGGATCCCGCACCTGCCGATGACTAAGGAACTGCGACCGTCCAGCGCGGGGACGATTGCGCGAAAGCCTAGTCAGCACGGCTCTTTGGAGTCAACGGGAAACCAGCCACATGCGTCGCTCCAAATCTGCTCTCCATCTGTGGTTGCCGAGGTGCCTGGCCACACTCGCCCTTTTTCTGATCGCCTTCTCGGCGGCCAGAGGGGCGAGCACGGGCGAGGAGATCGACGGGGCCAGGCGAAATCTTCCCAGCGGAGCCCATCCGACCGCGGCCCTCGACGCCCTTCTCCGCGGGAACGAGGCCTACCGCGCCCACGAAGTCCAGAGTGCGCTGACGCACTGGACCCGGGCCGCCGAACTCGACCCGGACTACCTCCCTCCCCGACTGCACCTCGCACGGGTCTTTCTGCTTTCCCAGCCGTCGCGCGCCGCCGGGGCGATTCATGAAGTGCTCGACATCGCGCGCCGCGACTTCCGCGCCCAGCGCTGGCTGCTCGGCAACGCCTGCATGGCGATCGCGGTCAGTTTCGCCTTCGCCAGCCTGCTGGTCATCGCGGGCCTGCTGCTCCGACACCTCCGCGCGCTCCATCACGGGCTGGCGGAAGGGATCGCCTTCCTGCTGCGCTCGAAGACTCCCGCCGGTCCGCTCGCCTGGGGAGTGCTCGCCATTCCGGTCCTGGCCAACCTTGGCGCGCTGGTAACCGGGTGCTTCTGGGTCTTTCTCGCCTCGTTCCGCTTCGGGCGCGGGGAGCGGATCCTCGCCCTGGGCGCGGGCGCGGTCGCACTCCTCCTTGCCCCTTACCTGCTCCTCACCCGGCCCTTCTGGGGTCAGGCGGTCGACGGGCGCGACGCCCTCGGCATCTACGCCATGCAGCAGGCGCCGTCCCTCGAACCGCTCCGCGGCGAAATCCAGGCCTGGAGTGCGACCGATCCGAATTCCGGCGCGGCCAGCTTTCTCGAAGGACTGGCCCGCATGGGCGCAGGAGATCCGACCCGCGCCAATGAGTGGTACCGCCGGGCGGCGCGCGATCCCGACGTTCCACCCCGGGTGCTGGAGAACAACTTCGCCAACGCGCTCGCCTCCGCCGGGCACCGCAGCGAAGCACTGCTGCGCTACCAGCGGGCGATCGAGCTCGAGCCGCGCGCCTTCGAGCCGTACTACAATCTCGCCCTGGCCAACGCCGCGCGAGGGAAATACCTCGAGGCCGATCGTGAGCTGGACCGCGCCAGCCGGGTCAATCTCGATCGACTGCGCGCGCTGGGCCGCGACGGCAGCGCCGACGGCTCGCTGGCGCCGGTCGAGGCGCTCTGGAACACCAGCGAGCTCTGGGCCTGGAGCCTCAGCCATCCCGCCGGGGGCGAACCACCCGCTCTGCTCCGTTGGATGTTCCCTCTGCGAAGCATCTTCTGGACCACGCCCCTGGTCGCGCTGGCTGTCGGACTGGGCCTCTTCGCCGGAAAGGCGCTGCGGCAGTTGATCCGCGTGCACGTCTGCTACCAGTGCGCCAAGCCGGTCTGTCGCCGCTGCCTGGTGCGCCTCGACCGACGCGCCTACTGCACGAACTGCGCCGAGTCGCTGGGCGGAAACTCCACCGAAGAGACGACCCGGCTCTTGCTCCATCGCCTGCTCGATGAGCGCCCGGCCTGGAGCACCCGCGTCCTCCCCTGGCTCTCGGTGCTGATTCCGGGCATCGGGCCGGTGCGGTACGGACAGCCCGGCTGGGCGGCGTGGACCAGTCTCCTCACCGGCCTGGCGCTCGGCCTGCTCTGGTACCCGGCGTGGGGTACCGGCTTGGTCTCGTTCCGCTTCGGCGATCCCGCCGTCGACTGGCTCCGCGGAGTGGGCCTGTTGTTGCTCTGCCTCGCCTCGCTCAGCAGCCTGCTCGGCTACCACCTCGGACGCCGTCGCGAGCAGAGCCTCCGCGGCTTCCTTTCCCGCGACGTCGACCGACTCGCCGCGTGATCCGCGCGGCACGGACCTCCTAGGAGCACCGCATGGCCCTGCAAGGCAGTCTGAGTGAGTTCAGCGTCCTGGAGACGCTGCAGTTGATCGGCCTCCAGAAGAAGACCGGGCGTCTCGAGGTCACCTCGGGCCGGATCCGCCAGTGTCTCCACTTCCGCGACGGCCTGCTGATCGGCTGCGAGGCGACGCGCCCGAACGATCGCGATCCGTTCCTGGCCGCGCTGGCCGGCCTCGGACAGCTCGGCTCCGAGGACGAGCGACGCTACCGCGCGAGCACCAGCGAGTCACCGGACCTCTGGAGCCGGTTGATGGAATCGATCCCGCTCGAGCAGGAAACGTTGGAGGAGACGCGGCAACTGGCGATGCAGGCCACGCTTGATCAGGTCCTGCTCTGGAACCGGGGGCACTTCCACTTCGACGCCGATAGCCCGGTGCCGATCGGATTCGCCGGCTGGAACACCGAGCAGGTGCTGCTCGAATCGATGCGGCGCCTGGACGAGGCGGCCGATCTGAAGGCGGGTGAGTTCGGGCTGGCCTCGGTCGCCACCGCCCTCCCCGGAGCCCAGATCGATCTGGAGAGCGGTCCGGACGATGCGGTCGCCGCGTCGCTCGAGCGGGCGTTCCTCGCCCGCCTGGACGGTCGCCGCACCCTGGGCGACCTGGTGAAGGCCCTCGGCGTGGCCGAGTACGACGTGTTGAACGTGGCACGGGTCCTCCGCTCTCAGCGCCGCATCCGACTAGAGGTCAGGGGACGGGCCGCCGACGGGACGCAGCTTCTGCTCGAGCAACCGTTGCGGTTGCGACACCCGCTGCTCTATGTGGGCGCGGTGATGCTTGCCGCAATGCTCCTCGCGACCGGGCTGGTCGTGCACCGCGCGACGGCGCTGGTGACGGCGAGCGAGGCGGGCGCCCCGCAGCGAGCGGACTACGATGAGGGACGGGACCTGCGGCTCGCGCTCGAGGTGTATCAGCTCCGTCACGGCGCCTATCCGGCGCGACTCGACGCGCTGGTCGAGGCCGGGCTCTGGACCACGCCGCTCCCGAGTTCGGCCGCCAGCTACCGTCCGAGCGACGAGGGGCGCGGGTATCTCTGGGATCCGCCGCTCGGGTCTGCCCCCGGGACTGATCAGCCCATCAAGCGCTGAGCCAGCTCGGACCAGTCCGACACCGTCCACGCCTCGACGTCCCGTACTCGACCGCCGGCCGCGGCGAGTCGCGCCGCGCTCTCCGGTCCATACCCGCTGGCAATCAGCACCGGGCGCGCCCCGGCGTTCGCGCCCGCCTCGAGATCGGACCACGAATCGCCCAGCATCACACTGCGGGAGAGATCGAGGGCGTGGCGGTGCGCGGCCCTGCGCAGCAGTCCCGGCTCCGGCTTCCGGCAGGCGCAGGGGCCACCGAAGTCGGGATGGTGGGGGCAGATCTCGATCCCGTCGAGTTCCACCCCTTCCTCGGCCAGAAGGGCCTCCATCCTTCGATGCACCGCGGCCAGGCCGGCACGGTCGAGCCGTCCTCGTGCAATCAGCGATTGGTTGGTGACCACCACGATGGCGAAGCCTCCGGCTCGAATCCGTCGCAGCGCCGCGGCGGCACCGGGCGCGAGTTGCACCTCCTCCGGACGCGCGAGGTAGTCGACGAACTCGAGCAGGGTACCGTCCCGGTCGACGAACAGGGCGGGGCGCCCTTTGGGGCGTGGCCGGGCGCAGAGCCGATCGACTGCCGCCCGCACCTCGCTCGTCTGGATGCCGGTCAGGCACTCGATGGCGGTCGGACAGGTCCGGGCGAAGCAGGGAGAGCAATGCACCGGGTGGCGCACCACCTCCGCCTCGTCCCCGACCGGCCCGGTCCACTCCGGCGCGGTGGAGCCGTAGATCCCAACCACCGGGGCGCCGGCGGCCTGCGCGAGGTGCATCGCCCCGGAGTCGTTGCTGATCGCGGCGCGTACCGAGGAGAGGAGCGCCAGCGTGGCCCTGAGCCCATCCCTGCCGGCACGCGAGACCGAGCGACCGGGGCCATTCGGAGCGGTGGCCGCGACCAGCCGATCGCAGAGGGGACGCTCCTCGGCTCCGCCGATCCAGAGCAGATCCCAGCCGTCCTGCTGCAGCCCGCGCGCCAGGTCGACGAAACGCTCTTCCGGCCAGCGCTTGGTCGCGCCATAGGTTGCTCCGGGGGCGACGGCGATCGTCCCGCCCGGGACGAACCCGAGCTCCGTCCAGGTGCGGTCCGCAGCCACCAGTTCCTCGGCGCGGAGGGGCAGTCGTGGGCCCGAGGCGGCAGCGAGCGTCGATCCGACGAGTTGCTCCGCCAGGGCGCCGGCCAGCGCACCATACTGCTCACGGAGATGAACGCTGCGGGCCGGTTGCTCGGGGGCGTGGGTCAAGAGCGCCCGGCGCGCCTCGGTGGCCCAGCCGACCCGCCTCGGTGCGCCGACGACCCAGGCGTGGAGGGCCGCGGAGAACGACGGCGGAAGGACCAGGGCAGCGTCGAAACCGAGCGGGCGCAGCTCGCAAGCCGAGGTGATCAGGCCCCGCACCTTGCCCCCGGAGCGGGTGAGCGGGCGCGCGAGGTGGAACGGTTCATCGAATCCGCTGAACAGATCGAGCGTGGCCGCCAGACCGACGAGCTGAAGATCGATCGCTCGTGACGCCGCCAGGATCTGGAGCGCCGGGGCGGCCATGATCGCGTCGCCGATCCAGTTGGGAAGGCGGACCAGAACCCGCGGCCGGCTCCCGGCGGCGCGCATGGGAGTGACGCGAGTCATCAGGGGGACTCGGCGGCGGCCGGTAGCGACGCGCTGGAATCGGGCGCAACCGGCTGGTTCTCCGTTTCGAGCGCGCGAATCGCCCCTTCGACCATGGTCCGTCTGGGAGTGTCGGGATCGAGGCTCAGAAAGCGGCGCAGCGCATCCTGGGCCAGCTTTCGTCTCCCCTGCGCCTCGAACGCGCGCGCGATCTCGTAGTGCAGCGGCGCGAGGTCCGGCTTGAACGCGAGGGCCAGGCGAAGCGTACGCTCGGCCCGTGCCGGCGAGCCGAGTTCGATGTAGGTGCGCCCGGCGTTGTAGAGCAGTTCCACCGATCGCGGCTCCCGTTTGAGTCCCTCGTCGAATGCGGCGCCTGCCGCCCGAAAGTCCCGGTCGGCAAGATAGACCAGACCGAGGTTGTTCCATAGTCCCGCGCGCTCCGGGTCGAACCGCAGTCCGGCCCGCAACAAGGTCGCCCCCTCCTGCCGCTTTCCCGCAGCAATGTACCGCGTGGCCAGTTCGTTCATGAAGGCGAGCAGATCGGGATTCGCGCGCAACGAATCGAGCTCGCTCTCGCGCAGTGATCGCGCCCAGGAACCACGGGCAGGCATACGGTACAGGCGATACCCTTCCGACCCCTGACCCCACTGGCGAAGCAGGGTCCCCTCCGCCTCGACCCGACGGTAGAGGTGACGTGGAACTGCGGCCTCCGGCCGTTCGAGGTTCTGTTTCACCTGGGCGCCGGAAAGCAGCACGAAGCGAAATCCGGAGTACCACCGGTCCCACCAGGCGAAATCGAACCGCTCAGGCCGTCGACTATCGCGGGGCGGGATCCAGGCCTGACCGGGGGCGGGCTCCCCTCCGGGCAGCTCACGTTCGGCGAGCCAGAGCGAGTCGGGACCGATCATCCGGGCGAGTTCGGCCGCGATCGAATCGGGCCGAGGACGCGTACCGCCGCGCTCCAGGGAGACAAGCGGCAGGGCACCGAGCAGAGCCAGGACCGGAATGAGGGCGCGCCTGGACGGCAGGCCCAGGCGCTCCGCCCAACGGCTCACGGTGAGCACCGCGCCGAGCAGGACGAACGGCGCGGCAGAAGCCTGGGCGGCGCCGCTGGTCGTGACCCCGCTGGCCACCGGAAGCAGCACCAGTCCGCCGAGTAGGGCGAGCGCAGCCCGGGTCGTGTCGCGCACTCCCCCGGCCGTCCGGAAGCGGATCGCGCCCAGGAGCAGCAGACCGATCCAGACCGGCGCCGCGAGCCCCAGCGTGTCGCGCAGAAGGAGGAGCATGGGGTTCCTGAAGGGTCGGGCGGAAAGCGCAAATCCTCCTTCACGCATCCAGTCGGCACTCCAGGTGGCCGGGAGGGCGCCGAGCGCCACGAGGTGTCGCGGCTCGAGGGCGAGGGCGAGGCCGAGGGTCACCGCCCCGGCGAGCAACATCCCGCGTCGCGCGGAGCGGTCGCGCATCGCGAACAGGAAGAGGATCACCGCGCCGGGCCAGGCGAACGGGGTCCAGGCCAAGAGTGCCCCGCTCCAGCCGGCCACGCGTGCTCCGCTCCAGCGGAACGAGCGCGGATGGTCGCTCTCGGCCACTCCTTCACGCAGGAGCAGGAGCAGGAGAGGGATCGCGATCAGCGAAGGTGAAAGGCCGCGCACCCCGGCGGAGAAGACCGGGGCGGCGCCGATCGCCACTGCGAGGGCGCTCCAGAGGTTCGCCCGCGTGCCGCGCAGCCTGGCGTAGAGATCGAGGAGGAGCCAGGCGGAGAGACCGGCCAGTCCGGCGAAGAGCAGTCGAAGCGTGAAGACCCAGCGCGGCCGCGTGGTTTCGAGATACACCCCGCGCGCACCAAGCGAACCCCGGGCCTGCCAGAATCCGATCGTCTGGATCGGAGCGATCAGCGCCGAGACCGGCGCGGTCCAGGCGGGGTAGCGCGATTCCTCCAGGCCGACCGGCAGAGCATGCTGCGCCGCCGCGGCTCGGGACAGGTAGACGCGCGCCGCGCGGTCGCTCTCGCCGCCGGCGAGGAGGAGGAAGCCGGCGGCGAAGAGCAGGATCAGGAGCGCCGCGGTGAGGCGACGGCTCGATCGAGGCAGTGCTTCCGGCATCCCTTCCCTGGTTACCCGCCTAGTAGTCGAGGCCGAAGGAGAGGAATCCTCTCGGCGGCCCCAGCGTGCGCGCGAGGTCGGTGCGCCAGGAGAGATCCCACTTCAGCACGGTGAAGCCGAGACTCATGCTGGCGCTCAGCCCGTACGATCCGCGCAGGTCGTCGAACGCCAGACTGCCCCCGTCGTTGGTGAACGGATGGAAGGTCTCGTCCTCATCGAGCGCCGTACCGACGTCGAAGAAGATGGCGCCGCGCACTCCCGCCAGCGCCAGGGGCAGCGGCCATCCGAGCTGCAATTGTTCGATCAACGGGAAGCGGAACTCCAGGTTCTGCATCAAAAGGCGCGAACCGCGGAACTCGCCGAACTCGTATCCTCGGAGGGTATATGGCCCACCGATCTGGAATCGCTGGGGATCACGCCCGGTCGATATCGCCCCGACCGCCCGGTAGGCGATCGCGTACTGATGGCGGAAGTTGACGTAGCGGCGCACGTCGGCCAGATAGGTCTGGAACGAGAGGTCGCCGACTCCGGCCTCGATCGAGAGGCGGCGGCGCCCGCCCGATATCGGGCCGGTGTAGCCGTACAGCGTGTTGTCCTGCACCAGGGCAAACCCGGGTTCGAGATAGTAGTACGTGCTGGTATCGCCGAAGGGGTAGTAGTAGCCGCTGCCCTCCCCGTCTTCCCGCAGCACCTCCTCGGTGACCGCTTGCGCGTCGAGCGACGCCTCCAGCCGGCTGAACCGATTCCAGGGTCGCTGCACGGTGAAGTTGACCCCGCGGTAGATCCGACTGAGGAACTCCTCGTCGGTGTCGGTGGTGAAGATGTAGAAGTCGTTGCGGAACTGGAAGGCACTCACCCCCCAGGTCGTGCGCCGCTTGAGATTCACGTACTCCAGGAGCAGGTTCGAGTCCTTGAGGCTGCCGTACACATCAGCCCCGACCAGTATCACCTGATTGCCGAGGATGTCGGAGAAGCGCAGCACGCTCTGTGCGGCGAGGCCGAGGTTGCTGGCGAAGAACCCGTTGGCCGCGACGTAGTCGGCGCTGAAGCGCGACCGGTACGGCTCGATCGCGATCGCGCCGGTGTCGGGCAGGGCGCGCCGCTCGCGGAAGACACGGGCGGCGAACATCTGCTCCGGCTCGACCGGGGCGTCTCCCGCGGCGCGTTCCGCCGCGCTGAGCGTGTCCCTCCCCACGCGATCCATCGTCTCGATGTTCGCCCACAGACTGTCGAGGCGGGCGAACTCGTCCCCGCCGCCGAAAGCGGGAGATGGTGTGCCGGGGGCCGCAGCGGGGAGCGGAATGACGACCGGAAGCGGCCCGGACCGGAGTGAATCCACGTCCGCCGCCGGTTGCGCTTCCTGGTCCGGTCCGGTCGAACGGTCCAGGCTGTCCGGGTCCCCTTGGACGAGGGCTTCCGCGCCGCCCTGATCGTCGGCCGGCCCGCCCTCCGCGGGCGCGATCTCCTCGACCGCGGCGGAGGCGTGGGTCGAATCAGCAATCTGAGCGGAATCGAGTTCAGTGGCCGGAGGAGGGGTCCAGGGAGTTCCCTTGGCCCAGAGCTGCAGCGGATCCTTGATCGAGTAGAGATCCCAGGTACCGGCGCTGAAGGCGGAGAAGACCAGACGCCGTCCACTGCGCGAGAGGGAGACGCTGGTCCCGGTCGGGATGATGCCCGAGACGCCGGTGAGAACATCGGTGATCTGACGGTCCTCTCCGCTCTCGAGGTCGCGGATCCAGAGGTTGGCGATCCCGCTGCGGTCGGAAACGAACAGGAGGTGACGCCCGTCGGGAAAGTAGTGCGGGTCGACGCAACGCCCGGCCAGCCCCTCGACCTGGCGCACCTGCCGCGACTCGAGTTCGAAAATGACGAACTGCGGCAGATCGAAGAGCAGGTTCGCGGAATCGGTCGCCGGCCCTTGGTCGCTGACGAACACGATCGAGCGCCCATCTGGAGCGTACCGCGGAGAGGAGACCATGAAACGCCCCTCGGTCAGGCGTTCGAGATCGGCGCCGTCGGACCGCACCCGGAAGAGCTGCGATCGTCCCCCTTCCAGGCCGGCGAAGGCGATCCACTCTCCGTCCGGCGACCAGCTGGGCGCGAGGATGCCGTCGAGCGGCGGACGGATCCGCTTCAGGATCTTGCCGTCCCGGACCCGCTGGATGTAGAGCGCATCGCGACCCCGATCGAGTGCGGCGAAGCAGATCTTTTCTCCATCGGGGGACCAGTCGATCGAGCTGGTGTAGTAGCGGAGCGACTCGAACTCGGCCTGCCGCTCCCCTTTCACCAGCCGCTTCTCCACCTGGCCGTCGACCGCCGAGGCGAGGTAGATGTCGTTGTACATCGACGGGTTCGAGAAGTAGACCATCCGATCCCCTTCCGGCGACAGGGCCGGACCGAGGTTGACGGTCGAAAGCTCGCGGTCGGCGTGGGTCAGCCGGTAAGCGAAGTCGCCCGGCTGGCGATGGTCGCGGATGGTCGGAAGGTACTCGCGGCGAACATGGTCGACCCAGTTCTCGCTGAACTTCTCCAGCGTAACCCCGATCGTCTCCTCGAAAGCGCGGGCCAGGTTTCGGGTGTGCGCGGTCTTCTTCAAGATGTCACCCAGCGCCTGATCGCCGAAGGTCGCACCGAGGTAGGCCATGACCGATTGACCATAGCGATAGACCCGGATGTCCCCCACCTGGGAGAGGATCGGCAGCGGCGTGAGGTACCCCTCGAGCGCCCCGTCCCGCAGCCACATCGCGGTCAGCGGGTCGATCTCGACCAGCGAGAGGTACTCCGCCATCCCCTCCATGAACCAGAGGGGAGGAGCGGACTGGAAGGGGTTTCCCACCCCCTTCTTCCCGCCGAAGAGAATATCGACCTGGAAGGCGTGAACCAACTCGTGGGTGAGCACGTGGTCGAGGTCGCGATATGAGCCGGTGAGCGGCAGGGCCACCCGTCCCTTGAGAAACTCGGTGAATCCGCCGGTCCCCTCGCCGATCAGCCCGTCGCTGACATTGGTCTGCTGGAATTCGGCCTGCGAGGCATAGAGGATGAGCGGCACCGGCTCGGCAATCTCGTGTTTCAAGATGGTGCTCAATCGACCGTAGGCGCGCTCCGCCATGCGGCAGACGTCCATCGCGGTTTCCCGCTCCCCCCTCGTGAAAGTGGACGCGGAAGTGCTTCGTCTCCGCGACCGACCAGTCGCGTGACTCGTACTGCACCTTGTTCTGGCCAAAGTACTGTGCAGAAACGGTTGAAGCTGAAAGCAGAGAGAAGAGAGAGAGCAGGCAGAACAGGAACACCGACCACGGGCGTACCCGGACGATCATTCAGTCATCTCCTCGCTTCGCTGGGACCCGGCCTGGGCAGTGGCGCGGTCCGCGATGTCTATCCCCCTGCCTAGATGATAGCTCAGGCGAAGCGGGTCCCCAACGCAAAGAGAGTGAGAGCGGTGCCGACCGGCACCCAGAGGTTGTCGAAACCGCGCCGGCCCACCGCTTCGAGCAGGGTCGAGGCGAGGGCGCCAAGGAGAACGGTCGGCCAGGGATAGATGCGATTGCCGGTTGCGACGCAGGCGAGGCAAATCGCCACCAGCGAGACGAGGAACATGGCGGTCGATCCCTCGTAGCTGCGCCAGCCGGTCCCCACCGCGTAGCGATGTCGCCCAAAACGGCGGCCGATCAACGCGGCGGCCGCGTCCCCCCAGGCCAAACAGAGGATTCCCGCCGCGGCGGCACAACGCCCGCCCTCCCGCGGCCAGAGGCCGAGGATGAGCAGCGCGAAGGAGAGCGGAAAGAGCACGGCTCCCACGTTCTCTCCGGCTTCCTCCTCCATCGAGCGAATCAGCCGCCGCTTCCGGCTGAGCAGGTTCAGCCCGATGAAGGCGAGCGGCCCGAGCACCGCCCACCACGGGGAGCGAAAGAGCAGCGTGGTCGGGATGATCCAGGTGCCGACCCCGATGTGGATCCACTTGCGCGACACCGCGAAGGAGATCCGATTCGTCTTCCGCAGCCCCTCGGCGGTGGCGACGATCAGGATCACCCAGAGTCCACTCAGGGCCAGGGCGAGGAGATCGGTCACTGCGTCGCCTCGGGGCGCCTGGGGGCGTCGCTCGAAAATGACGAACCGCCCTTGCGGGCGGCTCGCCTGACCTGCACCGACTCGATCACCACGGACCTCCCGGCGGGCCCGCGGCGCGCAGTCTACGCACCGAGGCAAACCACCTGATTGCGTCCATCTCCCTTCGCCTGGCGCAGCGCCTGGTCCGCGGCCGACACCAGCGATTCGAACGTCCGGCCGTCGGCCGGGAAGCCGGCCACGCCGAAGCTTGCCGTGACCGCCTCGCCCCCGCGCCCGCGAAGCCCATCGCACACCTTCTGGCGCAGTCGCTCACAGAGCGTCATCGCTCCGGCCAGATCGGTCTTGGGCAGGAGCAACACGAACTCGTCTCCACCGTACCGGGTGACGATGTCGCTCCCGCGCGTTTCGCGCTTCAGGACCTGGGCCAGGTTTCGCAGCAGCTCGCTCCCGACCAGGTGACCATGGGCGTGATTGTATTGTTTGAGATTGTCGACATCCACCATGACGACCGAGAAGAGCTGCTCGTGCCTCGCGGCGCGCGCCACCTCCTGGTCGAGGGCGATACGCAGGAACCGGTAGTTGGGGATCTGGGTCAGTCCATCGGTCATGGCCAGATCGTCGAGTTCGCGGCAGCGGGCCTCGAGGGTCAGCGCGGTGGCCGTCGCGGTCGCGACCAGCTCGAGCCGCGCCAACGTGCCGGGGTCGAACCCCGGGGCCGATTTGTCCCGCACCGCACCGAGCCAGGCACGGCCCGGAGCCGGCACCGGAACCGGCACAGCGGCGTACCCCGCCGCTTCCATTCCGTCCCACCCGTCGGCCGCAGCCCGGAACGAGCCGCTGCGCGACAGTTCCGGCTCGAGCACGGCCGCCCCGCGTGAGACCACGACCCGAGCCAGCCCGAGAAGCTTGTCCTCCTCGCGCCGCACCAGCCGATCGCGGATCAGCCCGTGACGGATGACCCCCTCGCGGCCGGTCTCGCCCAGGTAGACGAACGAGGCACCCGTCGCCTCGCGCGCCAGCCGCAGTAGCCGGATCAGCCATTCGCTCCGTTCATGCGGCCCAATCCCGCTCAGCAGTTCGAGCAGCTCCCGGCCGAGCCCGGTGTAGTTGTTCACGTCCATCACCTGCGGTTCACCCCCGTCTAGTCGCCTCGCGTCGTTCGCAGGTGGAAGAATGGCCCGGTCCCGCCCCGCGCGGAATCCTCGAACCTGGGTCCAGTCGTCCCCACCGCACTTCTTGCTGAAAGGCCCGTGCCGGATGGGAGAGGTCGAGGTCTCGGCCCGAAACTGGCGTCCCGGATGCCGGCACCGAGGGGTCGGCGTCGGGAGCGCCGACGAGGCCCCCGGCGTCACCCGTCCCGCCCAGGTGGGAACTGATTGCATTTTCGCCAGCTACAGGCCCCGCCGCAGAACCTGCGTGAAGCGGCCCGGACCCATCGATTGCCCGATTTCTTCCGCCATCCCGGCGATTTGAAGGGTGGGCGTCGGGGGATCCGCCCCAGGAGAGGCTCGCGCCCCGGAATTCGCGCGATTCGCGTCCTCGCGCCTTGCGTTCTGCAGTGCGCGAGGCGGCCGCCCCGCTCTGGAACCGGTCCGGAGTTGGCAGTGCCGAAGGGCGGAACGGCAAGAGGGGGAAAGGGGAAGGGCAAAAAGGGATGTGACCCCGGCAGGATTCGAACCTGCGACCTTCTGCTCCGGAGGCAGACGCTCTATCCAGCTGAGCTACGGGGCCCCATCGAACACCTGGGGGGCGACGGATGGATGTTAGCCCTGCGGTTGGGCCAGCCAGTCGATCACGACCTGGACATCCTTGTCGCCCCGCCCTGAGAGGTTGACCAGTATCAGATCATCCGCGGAGAGGCAAGCCGCCAGTTTGCGCGCGTGCGCCAGAGCGTGCGAACTCTCGAGCGCAGGGAGGATCCCCTCCGCCGCAGCCAGTTCCTGGAACGCCGTGATCGCTTCCTGGTCGGTGGCGTAGACGTACTCGACCCGGCCGGAGTCGTGCAGCTGCGCGTGCTCCGGTCCGACCGCGGGATAGTCGAGTCCGGCCGAGACCGAGTGGGTTTCACGAATCTGGCCATGATCATCCGCCAGCAGATAGGTGCGGGTGCCATGCAGGACTCCGACCCTGGCCTCCTGGAAACGGGCCGCGTGCCGCCCCGAGGCGATCCCCTCGCCGCCCGCCTCGACCGCGAGCATCCGCACGGAGTCATCCCCCAGGAAGGCGTGAAACAGTCCGATCGAGTTCGAGCCGCCGCCGACACAGGCCACCAGAGCGGTCGGCAGACGGCCCTCGCGCTCGACGAGCTGCGCGCGCGCCTCCCGACCGATGATCGATTGGAAGTCGCGCACCAGTTGCGGAAAGGGGTGGGGCCCGAGCACCGAACCGAGGATGTAGTGGGTCGACTCGACGTTGGTGACCCAATCGCGCATCGCCTCGTTGATCGCGTCTTTGAGCGTGCGGCTGCCCGATTCGACCGGCACGACCTCGGCCCCGAGCAGGCGCATCCGTTGCACATTCAGGGCCTGCCGCCGACAGTCCTCCGATCCCATGTAGATCCGGCACTCCAGACCGAGTAGAGCGCAGGCGGTCGCGGTGGCCACACCGTGCTGCCCGGCGCCGGTCTCGGCGATCACCCGCTGCTTCCCCATCCGCCGCGTGAGGAGCGCCTGGCCGAGCGAGTTGTTGATCTTGTGCGCGCCGGTGTGAGCCAGGTCTTCCCGCTTCAAGTAGACCCGCGGTCCACCCCAGAGCGCCTCCAGGTGGGTGGCGCGGTAGATGGAGGTCGGTCGGCCGACGAAGTCGCGCAGCAGCCCCTCGAACTCGCCCCAGAACGCCGGATCGGCCTGCGCCGCGCCATACTCGGCCGTCAACTGGTCGAGGGCAGCCGACAGGGTCTCGGGGATGAAGCGTCCGCCGTACGGCCCGAAATGACCGCTCTGGTCAGGCACGCTCGCACCGGGATTCACAGACACGCTGCCTCCTCTTTCCCCGACGCCTCAGGCGCCGAACTGCCCGATGGCGTTGCTATCGGCCGCACGCACCGCGGCGA
This sequence comes from Candidatus Eiseniibacteriota bacterium, assembly GCA_016712505.1. Lineage (GTDB taxonomy): Bacteria > Eisenbacteria > RBG-16-71-46 > CAIMUX01 > CAIMUX01 > JADJQY01. The sequence goes on from JADJQY010000002.1 coordinate 919,217, forward strand.
CGAACGCCTCCATCTTCTCCCGACTTTTCTCCCGCGGTGCCGCCTCCAGTCGCGACGACGCGTCGACCGCGTAGGGATGCACCGAGGCGATTGCGCGCCCCACGTTGTCCGCCGCCAGCCCGCCGGCCAGGAACAGGTGGTACGCGCGCGGCGGCGGGGGCAGGGCGCTCCAGTCGAACACCACGCCAGTGCCGCCCGCCACCTCGGTGCCGCCCGGTCGCGTCGGCGTGTCGGCCAGCCAAGCGTACGGCGCAAGGCGGCTGCTCCCGATCGCCGCGGCGGTCGTAGCCACCACGGCGCGCACGCCCCGCTCCCGCAAAGCCGCGACCAGTGCGTCGGTCGATACTCCATCGTCGTGCACCTGCACCAGATCGAACGGCAACGCATCGAGCACCGACTCGACATCCACCCGCGTGGTCCGCGCGAACACCGCCACCAGCCCGACCGACCGACTGGCCCGACGAACCGACGGGAGCCACGACTGCAGCTCGCTCACCTGAACCTGGCGCGGGCTGGCTGCAAAGACGAAGCCGAGATAGTCGGCCCCGGCATCGATCGCCTGCCGCGCGTCGACGTCGCGGCACAGGCCACAGATCTTGATTCGGGTCCGCCGCTCGTTCATCGGTCACCGCCGTCGCGCGGGGCGTTCGGACCCAGACCGCGCAGTTCGAGCAAGGCGGCTCCCGGATCCGGGGCGCGCATCAGATGTTCCCCCACCAGGACCCCGTCGAATCCCGCCCGCTCCACGCGCTCGACGTCGGCCCTCGAGCGGATGCCGCTCTCGGCCAGGCGGGCGCGAGCCTTGGGCAGCCGGGCGAACAGCCGCTCGCTGGTCGCAAGGTCGACCACGAAGGTGGACAGGTCGCGGTTGTTCACCCCCACCAGTTCGGTTTCCAGTTCGTGCGCGATCTCGCACTCCTCCTCGGCATGGACCTCGAGCAACACGTCCAACCCCAGTTCCCGCGCACAGCTGCGCAACTCCCGCAGGAGCGGGCGATCATCCACCGCCGCGATCAGGAGGATCGCGTCGGCGCCGAGGGACCGCGCCCAGGCAATCTGGTGGGTCTCGACGAAGAAGTCTTTCATCAGGACCGGCAATCCGGCCTCGCGGACCCGCGGAAGCTCGTGCGGCCGGCCGAGGAAATAGTCCTCCTCCGTGACCAGGCTGATGCCGCCGGAGCCGGCGTCGCGGTACCGCTCGGCCGTCTTCCCGGCATCGGCGTCGAGCTGGATCGGGCCGGCCGAGGGCGAGGCGCGCTTGATCTCGGTGAGAAACCGGATCCCGCCCGCACCGCGGGCGAGCGAAGCGGCGAGCGAGCGACGGGGTGCGGCGTAGAGCGGCTCGGCCTCCAGCGTGGCCCAGGGGTACTCCCGCGCCAGGCGCCGCATCCGGATCCGCCGCGCAGCCAGAATGTCGGTGAGAACGCTCATAGCTTCCGGGTCACCTCTCGCAACCGCTCGAGGACCGCGGCCGCATCACCGCGATCGAGCGACTCCATGGCGCGCGCGCGCCCCTCTTCAAGCGTCACGGCCCTTCCGGCCACGTGGAGCGCCGCGGCGGCGTTCCGCAGCACCATCTCGCGCGAAGGCCCCTGCCGCTCGCCGCGCAGCAGTCCGTCGAGCCAGCGCGCGTTGTCGGCCGGATCGCCCCCGGTCAGCTCGCTCTCCGCCGCCAGCCCGCCGGGCGGGTCGAGCACCTGCAGAGGACCGAGGCGTCCGGCTTCGACCGGAAAGACCGCCGTGGGCGCGTGGAGCGAGATCTCATCGTGTCCGTCTCGTCCGTGCACCACCCAGGCGCGCTCGCAGCCCAACGCCGCCAGCACCGCGGCCATCTGCTCGGCCTTCTCCTCCGAGAAGACGCCTATCAGCTGCCGCTCGGCTCGCGCCGGATTGGTCAGGGGACCGAGCAGGTTGAAAATCGTCCGGAGCTTCATCTCCCGTCGCGGACCGATGGCGTGCTTCATCGCCCCGTGGAGCATCGGCGCGAAGAGGAACGCGAATCCGACCTCGTCCAGACAGGCTCCCATCTGCACCGCGGAGAGGTCGAGCCGCACGCCGAGCGCCTCGAGCACGTCGGCCGAGCCGGAGCGACTCGAGACCGAACGGTTGCCATGCTTGGCCACGGCCACGCCGGCCCCGGCGGCGACCAGAGCCACCGCCGTCGAGATATTGAACGTCTGGCGCTGGTCCCCACCGGTGCCGCAGGTATCGAGCAAGGGACGACGTGCGGTGTGGACCGGAGTGGCGAACTCGCGCATCGCTTCCGCCGCGCCGGTCAATTCCTCGACCGACTCCCCTTTGACCCGCAGCGCCATGAGAAACGCGCCGATCTGCGCCGGCGTGCACGCTCCCGCCATGATCGCCCGCAGCGCGTCACGCGCTTCGCTCCGTCCCAGGGAGCGCCGATCGGCCAGGGCAGCGAGGGCGGAGAGGAGCGCGGCGTCGGTTGGTTCGCCGACCTGGGACAGGGCGTCGCTCACGCCTCAACTCGCCAGGAAGAGGAAGTTCTCGAGCAGGCGCTTCCCCTCCACGGTCAAGATCGACTCCGGGTGAAACTGCACCCCCCAGAGCGGATGCTGGCGGTGCTGCATCCCCATGATCTCCCCTTCCGCGGTCCAGGCGGTCACCTCGAGCACGGGAGGAAGGGTGGCCCGATCGACCAGCAGCGAGTGGTAGCGAGTGGCCTGGAACGGGTTGGTCATTCCCTGGAAGATCGCCTTGCCGGAGTGGATCACCATCGAGGTCTTGCCATGCATCAGGCGCTCGGCCCGACGGATTTCCGCCCCGAACACATGGCCGATGCACTGGTGACCGAGGCAGACCCCGAGCATCGGGATTTCGCCCGCCAGTTCACGAATGATCCGATTGGTCGACTCGGTCTCGTGCGGGCTCTTCGGCCCCGGGGAGAGCAGAATTCCCTTCGGCTTCAGCGCGCGCGCCTCCTCCGGGGTGACCTCGTCGTTCCGCCGCACGACTGGATCTGCCCCCAGCTCCCCCAGGTACTGAACCAGGTTGTAGGTGAACGAATCGTAGTTGTCGACGACCAGGATCATTGCCCGCTCCTCCCCTTCGCCCCGCGCGGATCGGGTGCGGCTTCATCGGCCCCACGGCGCGGAGCCTCGTCGGCCAGCCGGGCGCTCCGGGCGCGGGAAAAACTCTCCAGGCCTTCCACCGCCAACTCGCAGGCCTTCATCAAGGCGCTCCCCTTTCCCAGGGTCTCGCGGTACTCCGCCTCGGGATCGGAATCGGCGACGATTCCGGCTCCCACTCCCAGGTAGGCCTTGCCCCCGCGGAAGAGCAGGGTCCGGATGGCAATGCAGGTGTCCATGTTGCCGTGGAAGTCCATGTAGCCGATCGCACCGGCGTAGAGCCCCCGCCGCACCGGCTCCAGCTCCTCGATGATCTCCATGGCGCGGATCTTCGGCGCGCCGGAGACCGTTCCGGCCGGGAACGCCGCCTCGAGGATCTCCGCATTCGAGACCCCGGGGCGGAGTTCACCGCGTACGTGCGAAACGAGGTGCATGACGTGGGAGTAGCGCTCGACCTTCATGAACTCGCTCGTCTCCACCGTGCCGAATCGGCTCACCCGGCCGAGATCGTTCCGTCCCAGATCGACCAGCATCACATGCTCGGCCCGCTCCTTCTCCGAGGCGGCGAGTTCCGCCTCGAGCAGCTGGTCCTCGATCTCCCCTTCGCCCCGTCGCCGTGTCCCGGCGATCGGGCGTGTCTCCACTCGCTCCCCCTGCCGACGGACCAGCGCCTCGGGAGAAGACCCCACGATCGTGAGGTCGCCCAGGCTGAGGAAGAAGAGGTAGGGGGAAGGATTGATCACCCGCAGCGCGCGATAGACATCGAACGGATCAGCGCCGAATTCCGACTCGAGGCGGTGCGAAAGCACGACCTGCACGACATCGCCCGCCCGGATGTACTCCTTGGCCCGACGGACCGCCTCCTGGTAGGAGGCAGCCGAGACCGTGCTGGCAAACCGTACCGGCGGATGTTGCACCGGAGGTCCGGCCGGAGCCAGCGGGGCCGCGAGACGGCGAACCAGATCCTCGATCCGCGCGGTCGCGCGGTCGTATGCCTCAGCCGGTCGGTCCCCGGGACGGGCGTTGACCACCACCTTCACGGTGTGGAACTGGTGGTCGAACAGGACCACCGTCTCGAAGAAGACGAAGCGGGTGTCGGGGAGTCCGAGGTCATCCGCGGTCGTCTCCGGCAGGCGCTCGATCCGGCGCACCATGTCGTAGGCCACGAATCCGACCGCCCCGCCGGCGAGGCGCGGCAGGCCGGGCAGCAGAGCGCTCCGATGCTCCTTCACCAACTCATCGAGGCGGGCCAGCGGCCGCAGTTCGGTCGAGACCTCCCGCTGGCTGCCGCGCGTGATCACCACCTCGGAATTGCGGCTCTCGAACACCAGGCTGGGATCGAGCCCGATCATCGAGTAGCGCCCCCAGAGTTCGCCTCCCTCGATGCTCTCGAGCAACGCGGTGAACTCCCCCGCGGCCAGCTTGCGATAGGCCGACACCGGCGTTTCGAGATCGGCCAGGATCTCCCGATAGACCGGGACCACGGCGAACTCACTGGCCAGGCGCACGAACTCCTCGCGCGTCGGACTGATCATCGGACCCTCCTGCCTGTCTGGACTGGTCTACCTGTCGGAGCCGGGCTTCCCTCTCGAGCTTGCCCCGGGACGGTCTCGGATCTGCTCCGCTTCAACCCCTTCTGGATTCTTGCGCCTTCGGAGTCGTGGGCGTCGCTCTCCGACCCGGCGCCCGCGATCAGGGCCCGCGCGTGTTCGAGCGCCGCTTCCGAGGCCGCCTCGCCCGAGAGCATGTGCGCGATCTCCGCGACACGTTGCTCCGCGGCGAGCGAGATCACCGCCGCCGATACCCTGCGGCCCGCCGTTTCCTTCCGCACCGCGAGATGGCGGGTGGCCCGGGCCGCAATCACCGGCAGGTGCGTAACCAGCAGCACCTGCGAGCGAACGGCAAGCGCTTCCAGATGGGCGGCGACCCGGTTCGCGGTCTCGCCTCCGATGCCGGCGTCGATCTCATCGAACACCCAGGCCGAGCCGCTGCGAGTGCGCGCCGCGCTCTCCAGGGCGAGCAGAACCCGCGACAACTCCCCGCCCGACGCGATGCGCGCCAGCCCGCCCCAGTTCTCCCCCGGGTGACTCTGGAATCGCAGCGTGACGCGATCGATCCCCCCTTCAAGCGGTTCGATCGCCTCGCCATCGACCCGGATCGGATCGCCGTCACCCGCCGCCGCCCGCACCCGATCGAAACCAAAGGCGAGGGTCGCTCCGGACATGGCCAGAAGCCGGAGCAGCTCGCTGGCCCGCTTGCCCAGCGCCTCTCCCGCCTCCCGCCGGCGCTTCGCCAGATTCGCGCCGACCCGTCCCAGGGTGACCCGCGCCTCCTCGAGGGCGCGCTCGGCGAGCAGTTCCTCGTCGCCCAGCGCCTCGAGCCGCTCCAGGCGCTCCTCCACCCGCGCCAGGTGCGAGAGGATCGCGTCCTCGTCTCCGCCGTACTTCTTGCGCAGACGGTCGAGTTGACGAAGCCGCTCCTCCAGATCGAGCGGATCGACCGGTTCCTCCTCCGCGACCTCGAGCAGGCGCGCGACCGCGCGCGCCGCCTCGCGTAACGCGATGATCCGCTCCTGGAGCTCCCGGAGGCTCTCCCAGCGCCCCATCAGGGAGCTCGACCGCGCGAAAGCGATGGGCCAGGGTTTCGAGGTGATCGAGGACCGAGCCCTCTTCGCGGGCGATGCGCGCACGTGTCTCTTCGAGCAGCGCGGTCGAAGCCTGGCGCACCCGTTCCTGTCGAAGCCGATCGGCGAGTTCCTCGCGCTCGGAGGGGCGGACGTTCGCGGCGCGGATCTCCTCCCGCTGGAAGCGCAGCCAATCCTCCTCGCGGCGGAGGGCGGCCGCTTCCTCGCGCAGCTCGCGCCGGCGGTCCTCCGCCCGCTTCCAGTTGTGCCGCTCCTCCCGGTAGCTCTGTGCCTCGGCCGTGGTCCCGGCTTCGCGATCGAGGAGCGCCTCCAGCACGGCCGAGCTCTCCAGATCGCGTGCGTCCCCCTGGCAAACCAATCGGAGCAGGTAGGGAGCCCAGGCCCTCAGATCCGAAACCAGCACGCTCCGGCCATTGGCAAAGGTGCGACTCCGACCGTCACGCGACAGCTCCCGCCGGAGCGCGAGGAGATGCGACTCATCGAGGCGCACGCCTGAGTCCTCGAGCTGACGGAGGAAGGTCTGGGGGGATGAACCCAGGTCGAAGATCGCCTCCACGCTCAGACGCTCGGCCCCCGGTCGGATCCACTCGGCCGAGGCGCGCCCTCCGGCGATCAGGCCGAGGGCATCGATCAAGATCGACTTGCCCGCCCCGGTCTCCCCGGTCAGGACGTTGAGCCCGGGGCCGAACTCCAAAGCGGCGGCGTCGAAGAGCACGAACTCCTCGAGGGCCAGACGTTGGAGCATCGATCGTCTCTCCCTTCCGCCCGTGGCAGGACCAACCTGGGCGCAGCCTCGGACCCCGCCGCTTGCGGCCGACCGATCAGGCGCCTCCCCAGCGCAGCTTGGTGCGAAGGACCTCGTAGAAGGACCGATTCTCGACCAGGACGAAGAGGATGGGTCGACCCGCCCGACGCACGCGGATCGTTCGATCCGTGCCCAATTCTAGCATGAGCTGTCCGTCGACGGCCAAGTGGACCGCCTCGTTGTCGGCCCGGAACCGGATCTCCATCGTCTCCCGGGCGGGGAACAGGAGCGGCCGGATCGAAAGGGTATGTGGACAGATAGGGGTGGCGATCAGCGCCTCCAGGGTCGGCTGGACGATCGGGCCGCCGGCCGACAGCGAGTAGGCGGTCGACCCAGTCGGGGTGGAGACGATCAGGCCGTCGCCGCGGAAGTGGCCGAGTTCGGTCCCGGCCAGGCGGGTTTCGATGTAGATGGCACGACCACTCGACTCGCGGAGCACGACGTCGTTGAGCGCATGCACGCGCTCCACTTCGCGGTCATGCTCGTCGTGGACCGTGGCGGTGAGCATCATGCGCGGCTCGATCCGGTACTCTCCGGCCAGCACCTTCTCCATCGACGGGATCATGTTGCCCACGGTGACGTCGGCGAGAAAGCCGAGGGTGCCGAAATTGACGCCGAGAATCGGGACGCGAGCCGGATAGACCAGACGGGCGGCCGAGAGGAGAGTGCCGTCGCCGCCGAGCACGACCATCAGGTCGGCGCCATCGAGCAGTTCTTTCCGCTCCATCGCCTCGACCTTCATCTTGATGCGCGGGACGTGGTCGCTGGGGACCCTCACCTCGAGCCCCCGCCGCGTCAGCCAGGAGACCAGCTTCTCCAGCGCCCGCATGCAATCGGGTTTCTGCAGGTTCGGGTAGATCGCGATCCGCTTCACGCCCCCCTCCTGGTGGGTGGGTAGGTCACGCCAGCGCCGGTCCGGACCAATCGACCGGAAGTCGCCCGACCACGGTCTGGACCAGTCCCTCGTACAGATCGGGGGTCACTACCCCGCGGCGCCGCGCGGGGATCGATCGTCGACTCGACTGCACCAGTCCCCGCAGGCGGTCCCGCGACTTTGCCGCGCCCAGGATGGACGGGTAGGTCGCCTTCCCCTTCGCTCGGTCTCCGCCCCGGCGCCGACCGAGCGCGGCATAGGACCCCACCTCGTTCAGGATGTCGTCGACCACCTGGAAGAGAAGCCCGAACTCGTCTCCGAAGCGGGCCAACTCGGCCCGGTGGGCCGCCTCGACGCCGTTCAAGATCGCTCCCGAAACCAAGGAGGCGCGGAGCAGGGCTGCAGTCTTCCGCGCGTGCATCCGGCGGAGCAGCGCCTCGGAGATCTTCTTTCCCTCCGATTCGAGGTCGTCGACCTGGCCGCCGATCACGCCGAAGGTGCCCACCGCGGCGGTAATCTCGTGCAGCACATCGAGGCGTAACTCGGCCGAGACCGGGAGCGTGCTCATCACCTCGAAGGCAAGCACCTGCAGTGCGTCGCCGGCCAGAACCGCGATCGCCTCGCCGAACTTCCGGTGGGTCGAGAGTCTGCCCCGGCGGAAATCGTCGTCGTCCATGCAGGGAAGGTCGTCGTGGATCAACGAGAAGGTGTGGATCAGCTCGATCGCGGCTCCCAGATCCGCGGCCACCTTCCCCCTTCCGCCGGCGCTGCGATAGCCCAACACCGCCATGGCCGGGCGCACCCGCTTCCCACCGGGGAAGACGGCGTAGCGCAGGGCGCGGTGAAGTCGCTTCGGCGCGAGCGAGGCGGGAGGCAGGATTCGATCGAGCGCCGCGTCGATCGCGATCCCCTCGCGTTCCAGCCAGCCGGACCAGAGCGGGATCAACGAAAGATCGGGGCTCACCGCCGGTTCAGCGCGCCGCATCGTCGCCCTCGGAACGAATCGAATCGAGCACGTCGCTCTCGGTTTCGCGCAGTTCGCCGTCGGCCTGACGCAAGACCGCCTTCACCTTGAGCTCTGCGCTGTCGAGCAGCTCTCCGAGCACCTTCACCAACGCCTGGCCTTCCTCGAAACGGGCGATCGATTCCTCCAACGGGAGATCGCCGCTCTCCAATTCGCGCACCAATCCCTCGAGGCGGGTCATCGCCTCCTCGAACTTGGGTGCCACGGCCTTCGCTCCCGCGGCGGCCGATTGATCCTTCTTCATTCCTGCTCGCCCTTCCCCATTCCGGCCTCGCCGGTCGAGGTGGCCGGTCGCTCGACCGTCCCCTTCCCGGTTGGACCCGCGTGCAGTTCACTCGACTCCACCCGACATTGCAAGCGCCCCTGCGCCAAGGTGACCTCCAGACCATCGCCGGTTCGCGCGTCGCTCGCAAGCCGAACGATGCCGCGATCCGCAGACCGTCGCACGATGCTGTAGCCGCGCCCGAGCACGCGCATCGGGCTGAGCGCCTCGAGCCGGGCCGCGGCGAGTTCGGTCCGGGTGTGGACCCGGCGCAACCGCTCCTCGACCCGCCGTTCCAGCCGCCCGGCCAACTGGGTGACGCCGGCGCGAGCGCGGCCGACCGCCTCCGCGGGGTGCACCTGGGTCAGCCGCCGCTCCAGGGCGCGCAGTCGCTGCCGCGACCGGTCGGTCGGCGCGGCCAGGGCGCTCCGCAGCCGATCGGCAACCCGGTCGAGGTCGAGACGGCCCCGCCGGATCAGCTCCTCCGGAAACCGCAGCCCACGGGCCAGACGCGCCCGATCGAAGCGATGATGGGCCCGCTCGAGCCGGCGCGCGAGACCCAGCCGCAGACCGCGTCCGTCCCGGGCCAGGCGTCGGCGGATTTCCTCCTGGTCGGGAACCGCCATCTCCGCCGCATGGGTCGGAGTCGCCGCGCGGGCGTCGGCCACGAAGTCGCAGATCGTGAAGTCCACCTCATGCCCCACCGCCGAAATGACCGGCAGGCGCGACGCGTGGACCGCGCGAGCCAGTGGCTCCTCGTTGAAGGCCCAGAGATCCTCGAGCGAGCCGCCGCCTCGTCCAACCACCACCAGGTCGAGATCAGGCAGCGCGTTCAAGTCGCGCACCGCCTGGGCAAGCTCGAGCGCGGCCCCGGGGCCTTGCACCGCGGCGGGACGGAGCACCACCTCGACCGCCGGCCAGCGACGCCCGAGGATCCGGAGCATGTCGCGCAAGGCGGCCCCGCTCGACGAGGTCACGATCCCGATCCTCCGCGGGAACGCCGGGAGCGGGCGCTTGCGCGCCGGATCGAACAGCCCCTCCGCTTCCAGCTGCCGCTTCAGGGCCAGAAACGCGGACTGAAGGGCCCCCTCGCCATCGGGCATCAGTTGCTGGACGTTCAACTGATAGGTGCCGCGGGGCTCGTAGACCGAGATCTGCCCGAAGGCGCGGATACGCATCCCTTCCTGCGGACGGTGCGGCAGGCGGCGGAGGGTGGTTGCCCAGAGCGTGCATGCGATGACCGCCCGCTCGTCCTTGAGGTTGAAGTAGGCATGGCCGCTCGAGGGGTGAACCTTGAGGCTCGACACCTCTCCGCTCACCCAGACGCGGTCGATCTCGGTCTCGAGCAGCTCCTTGATCCGCCGCGTGATCTCGAAGACGGAGAATACCGTCGCGCTCACGCCCGACCCGCGGCGATCGCATCCTCCCAGATCGGACGCGCGGGCAAGCCGCGCCGGCGCTCGAAAGCGAGCAGAGTGTTGGCCAGCAGCATCACCACGGTGAGCGGACCGACTCCCCCCGGCACCGGGCTCAGCCAGCCGGCGACGTCCGACACTCCCGCGGCATCGACGTCTCCGCAGAGACGGGAGCCGCTGGGCCGCGACGGATCGTCGATCCGGTGAATGCCCACATCCACCACCGCGGAGCCCGGCTTGATCCAGTTCGCCTTTACCGCCATCGGCTGCCCCATCGCCGCGACCAGGATATCCGCCTCCCGGCAGAGACCGTCCAGGTTCCGGCTTCGACTGTGGGCGACGGTGACCGTGGCGTCGGCCCAGGGGGCCTTGAGGCTGAGCAGCACGGAGAGAGGGCGCCCGACGATCGAGGACCGACCGAGCACCACCACGTGCCGGCCCGCCACCTCGACCCCATTGCGATTCAGCAACGCCACCACTCCGAGCGGGGTGCAGGGAACGAGGTTGGGCCGGGCCAGAGTGAGCGCCCCCTGGTTCGCCGGGGTGAGCCCGTCGACATCCTTGCCCGGATCGATCGCCTCCATGACGGCCTCCGAGCGGATCTGCCCCGGGAGCGGAAGCTGCACCAGGATGCCGTCAACCGAAGGATCCGCATTGCTCTCGGCGATGCGGGTCAGGAGATCGGACTCGGTCGTCTGCTCCGGCAGCACGACCACTTCGGAGCGGATTCCGACCTCGAGTGAGGACTTTTCCTTGTTGCGGACGTAGACCACCGAGGCAGGATCCTCCCCCACGCGGAAGAGGCGGAGTCCGGGCTTTTCCGCCCGGGTTGCGATGCGCTCGGCGAGAAGCGCGCGGATCTCTGCGGCGAGTTGCTTTCCATCGAGCGGCTTGGCCATTTTCAATCCTCCGGATTGCCCATCGCCCGGCCCCGAGATCCTCGGTCACCGGCGTGCATCGGCCGGGGCCGACCGGTCAACCAAGGGACACGGTCCGGTGATCGGCCTAGGGGTCGAGTCTCTCCTGGATACGCTCGATCCTGCGCGCCCGCCCGTCGGTCGGGTCGATCTGGATTTCGACCCCGTGCAGACGAACATCGCCTTCCGCCGGGTGGAAGCGGACCGGCATCTGTGTGGTCATGCGCTGTAGCGCCAGTTCCTTGCGCGTGCCGATGACCGAGTCATGGGGCCCGGTCATGCCGGCATCGGTGAGATACGCGGTACCGCGGGGCAGGACACGCTCGTCCGCGGTCTGCACATGCGTGTGGGTGCCGACCAGCGCACTGACCCGCCCGTCGAGGTACCAACCCATGCCCACCTTTTCCGCCGTCGCCTCGGCGTGGAAATCGACGAAGACGATCGGGGTCACCGTACTCAAGCTCTCCAGCGCGGCATCGATCGCCTGGAAGGGACAGGCGAGCGGCTGCATGAAGATCCTGCCCATCAGCGAAACCACCGCGACCTGGTGTTCGCCCACTTTGTAGACTCCAAGCCCGCGTCCCGGAGTCCCAGGGGGAAAGTTGATCGGACGCACCAGACGAAGTTCGGAGTCGATGACCGGAATCCCCTCCGCCTTGTCGAAGATGTGATTGCCGCCGGTCATGACGTCGACGCCGGAACGCATCATCTCTTCGGCGGAGGCGGCATTGATACCCGCGCCCGAGACCGCGTTCTCGACGTTGGCGATCACCAGATCGTAGCCTCGCTCGGCCCGCAGACGGGGCACGAGCTGGGTGACCGCGCGGCGGCCGGGCGAACCGAAGATGTCACCAATGAACAGGATCTTCATCTCGTCCTCCCGGCTGGGTGCCCTCGGTGGGTAGATCTGTGCCTTGGTCAGAACACAGCTTCAAAAGAACAGAGGCTCAAAAGAGCAAAGGCAAAAAAACGAAGGCCAAAAAACGAAGGCCAAAAAACAAAGGGGCGCGTAGGAGACGCCACCCATAGCGGTGTGAGGAGGGCTCTTGAACCTGGCGTTACCAGGTGGGCGCCTCGCCGATCTCGTCGCGCTCCCCCGAGGACACTCCCGCCTAGGTGGGGGCCCCGTGGACGAGCCACCGTGCCTTCTCACCACCGACGAAAGGTCGTGAGGGGTTCCGCCAAGAGATCGACTACCAGCTCCCGAGGAAACTATGTTGGCTCAAACAGCCTGTCCCCATCACCAACAGGGTCGCGGCTCCTGCCCGCCCCCAAAAGACTACGGTTCAACCGGCAGATCGTCGTTGTCGATCGCCGCCTCTACCTGAAGTCTACAGCGTTCGACCCGGCGGCGGTACTCTTCCAGCCCCCGGACCGATAGTTCCCGCTCGTGGAAGACCTCCTCGGCCAGGTTGAGGGACACCAGGACGGCAAGCCGCTTGATGTCCAACCCATTGCCTCGGCTGCTGGCATCGCGGAACTTCGCGTCCACGAAGGCGGCGAGTTCCTTGACCCGCTCCGCCGAAGCGCCGCGAATCCAGTACTCGTCGCCGAGGATGCGAACGGGGGTTGCCGCGCGTGCGTCTTCCACCGGTTAGCCTCGGGAACCCTCTAGCCCCGGGACTCTAGAGTCCCACTCCCAGAGCGTCGACCTTCTCGACCAGACGGTTCAGCCGCTGGATCGTCTCGGCGCGCTCGGCCCGCAACTTCTGGACTTCCATCTCCAGTCGCTTCCGTTCATCACGGAGCGAATCGACAACGCGCACCAGCGACTGAATCTTCTCCTCGAGAATATCGAGTTCGAGGATCAGTTCGATGTCCTGGTCGTTCTGGGTCATCGTGGTCGTATTGCTTTCGGCCATGTCTCCCTCCGGACCTTCCCTTTCCTGAAGCGACCTACCTCAAGCACCGGGACCTCGGTCTCCGCCGTAGGTCCGAACATTCGCCGGATTCGACTCGCGCCTCCCCGGCTGCTCGGACCTGGGCCTCGTCGGGTCGTCCAGTGCGCTACGACGAAGCGGTCTGATTGAAGCTACGACTGCTGAGATTCCGGGGATCGATCAGGCTTCGACTTCCGCGTGCTTGCGCGCGGTTTCGACCACCCGGGCAAAGGCGTCCGCGTCGTGGATCGCGAGATCCGAGAGCGCCTTCCGGTTGATCGCGATCTGCGCGCGCTTGAGCCCGAGGATGAACCGGTTGTAGCTCATGCCGTTCAGGCGGCAAGCCGCGTTGATACGCTGAATCCAGAGGCGTCGCATGTGACGCTTGCGCTGACGCCGATCGCGAAAGGCGAACTGCATCCCACGCATCACCGTCTCTTTCGCGATGCGATAGAGCTTCCTCCGTCCCTGGAAGTTGCCCTTCGCCGCCTTGAGGGTGGCCTTCTTGCGTGCCTTGCCCGGCACGATTCCTTTTGCTCTCGGCATCTCTCATCTCCTTACTTGCCGCGCTTCCGGCCGAACCTCCGGTGGAGGTCGGGTGCGGCGCCTCGCATTTCGAACCTACGCCCTCCGAAACCACGCCCCCGAAACGTCCGGTCCTGAGCTTGAAGTCCTGAAACGAAGGTTCCCGTGACTCAAGAGCTCAAGCCTCGCGCCGGGGCGTCCCCACACGCGGGGGCTAAAGCACTCGGGGGTTAACGCAGTCCCAACTGACGCAGCACCCGCTTCTCGTCCGACTTGTGCACCAAGGTGCCGTGACGGAGGTGGCGCTTGCGCTTCGGCGGCTTGTCGTAGAGCAGGTGCCGCTTGTTGCTCTTCCGCCGCTTCAGCTTGCCCGACCCGGTCAGGGTGAACCGCTTGGCCGCGGAGCGATTGGTCTTCATCTTGGGCATTTCATGCCTCCTTCTGGCGCGACGGTGCGTCCTCGGGACCCGAGGCCTTCGCCGTCTCTTTCTTGGCGCTCGGCTTGGGCGCGAGCATCATGACCAAGGAACGTCCATCCTGTGATGGGCGTTGCTCGACGTTGGCCACGTCTTCGAGCGTCCGCACCACCTCTTCCATCAGCTCGAAGCCCAGCTCCGGATGGCTGAGCTCGCGTCCGCGAAACATCACCGTGATCTTGACCTTGTCGCGTTCGCCGAGGAACTCCCGCGCGTGCTTCATCTTGAAGTTGAAGTCGTGCTCCTCGATCTTCGGCCGGAGCTTCACTTCCTTCACCACGGTCTGGTGCTGTTTCTTCTTCGCCTTCGACTCACGCTTCGCGGTCTCGTACCTGTACTTTCCGAAGTCCATGATTCGGCAGACCGGTGGGCGGGCCGCCGGAGCGACCTCCACCAGATCCTGTTCGAGCTCTCTCGCCTGCCGGAGCGCTTCGGAGATGGCCATGACCCCGAGCTGGCTTCCGTCCGCGCCGATGACGCGTACCATCGGAGCGCGGATGCGGTCGTTGATCCGAACCTCGGTTTTGCCGGTAATGTGCGCTTCCTCCTGTTCCCGCCGAGCCCACTCCGCGAGTCGCCTTCCGCCCCGGGGCCGGCGCGGGCTGTCCGGCCCGATCGCGCCCCAAAACGAAAAAGCGGCCTCGCCCTCTCTCGGGTACGAGCCGCTTCTCCTTTGGTGGTGCAGGGGCCGACCTGTCCCGCCCAGGGCACCCTTCGGCGACCCACGCGGGCGCGCCACCCCTTCCGAGGTGCGCGCGCACATTCGAACCGCCCCTGAAGACTACTCCGCCGGGGCCGGTCTCGGATGCGATCGTTCCCTTCACTGCAAAGAAACCCAACACCGTTCAGCCGGCGCCAGGTGAGAAGCAAGCTTCTACTTGTACCGCAAGGGTCGCTCGGCGGCGACTCTCCGCGGTGCGCCTCCCGTATCCGTCTCCTAGAGACGATCTCCGCGCCGGTCGACTCATCCCCCACCCGGCTCACGGAGAGCCGAGCCTGGGGCGAGGGTGACCTCGCGGCAGAGGGAAGACGATATGGTGGGCGATACTGGAATCGAACCAGTGACCTCTTGCATGTCAAGCAAGCACTCTAACCAGCTGAGCTAATCGCCCACTAAACTTTGGCCCGAACCTCGGCTGACAGTGGCCCGAGCTTCGGTAGCCATGGTCACGGCGGCGACCGTGTCTCCGCACTTGACCGAGGCGGCAGTCTAAAGACCGCATCGGGACGGCGTCAATGCCCTTTTCGGACCGCCCCCTTGGCTGCGCTCTTCGACGCCCCGGAGCCCGGTTCCGGATCGACCCTGCCTGGATCGACCCTGCCTGGATCGGCGCTGCCTGGATCGGGCCTCCCGGGCTCGGCCACGTCGAGCCGGTCAGGCATCGTTCGCCCGACCACCCGGGCCGTCTCCCGGATTTTCCCCGCCAGGTCGGCGAACAGTTCCGGAGTCAGACTCTGCTTTCCGTCGCAGAGGGCGATCTCCGGCTTCGGATGCACTTCGATGAGCAGGCCGTCCGCCCCAGATGCCACGGCCGCGAGCGCCATCGGGGCGACCATGCTGCGTACACCCACCGCGTGACTCGGATCGACCACGATGGGCAGATGCGACAGTTGCTTCACCACCGGCACCGCGGCTAAGTCCAGGGTGTTCCGCGTGTAGGTGTTGTGGGCGCGGATCCCGCGCTCGCAGACGATCACCCGGTGGTTTCCCCCGGCCATGATGTATTCGGCGGACATGAGCCACTCGTCGATGGTCGAGGCCATCCCTCGTTTGAGCAGCACCGGCTTGTCAACCTTGCCCAGGGCCGAGAGGAGAGTGAAGTTCTGCACGTTCCGCGCGCCAACCTGCAGGATGTCGACATACTTCATGCAGTCGTCGAGTTGCGAAAGATCCATGATCTCGCTTACCACGGCCATGCCGAGCTCATCGGCGGCGGCGCGCAGGATCCGAAGCCCGGTCACGCCCAGCCCCTGGAACGAGTAGGGCGAGGTCCGAGGCTTGAACGCTCCCCCACGCAGGATGCGAGCCCCATGGGCATAGACGTGCCGCGCCGCGCTGAAGACCTGCTCTTCGCTCTCCACGGCGCACGGGCCGGCCATGATCACCATCTCGCCGCCGCCGATCTCGACCGGTCCCACCGCGACCTTGGTCGAAGCCTGACAATAGGCTCGGCTGGCGAGTTTGAACTCGTGCGGGAGCTTGACCACCGACTCGACTCCGCGCAGCGCCTTGACCTCTTCGATCGGAACCGGGTCCCCGGTGGCGATGGCGCAGATGACCCGCTCCCCCGCGGCCGGAA
Organism: Candidatus Eiseniibacteriota bacterium; assembly: GCA_016712505.1. GTDB lineage: Bacteria > Eisenbacteria > RBG-16-71-46 > CAIMUX01 > CAIMUX01 > JADJQY01. The sequence goes on from JADJQY010000002.1 coordinate 935,428, forward strand.
CGCGGTAGACCTGCAGCCCGAGCGCCATGAGCTGCTGCTCGAGGTGGCGCACGCCGCGCGCATCGGCGTCGGAACTGATCTGGATCTTCATCGTCTGCATCGCCTCATGCGGAGTGCCTACGGGCTCTTGCCGGTCGACGGACGACGCGCCCTGCGATATCGATCCGCGAAGCCCGGGAAAGAGAAGCCCCGGTCGGGTCACCAACCGGGGCTTCGCTACGTCGCGGGTTCAAGTGTACACCGGCTCTTCCGAACCGGTCAAACCGCGGGCGGTCGATCCCCGGAACCGCGCCAGCGCGTGCCCCCCGTCCCGTCCTCGATCCATCCGATCTCGATCGGCGTTTCGCCCAGCGCGGTGAGGGCCGAACGGATCTCTTCGCGGTCGTCGGGGCGCACCACCAGGAGGTACCCGATACCCATGTTGAAGACGCGATATCGCTCTTCCTCGCCCACCGGACCGAGTCGACAAAGTTCGCGGAAGACGGGTGGAATCTCCCAGCTCTGTCGGTCGAACACGGCGCAGGTCCCGGGGGGGAGAATCCGCGGGACGTTCTCGGGGATCCCGCCTCCGGTCAGGTGGATCATCCCCTGCAGCTTGCCGGTTCCGAGGAAGGGACGAACGAACGGCAGGTACATGCGATGGCGGGCGAGCAGCAGATCGGCCCAGGTGCGGTCCGAACCGGGGCAGCGTTCCTCGAGCACCTCGGGACGTTCGTCGATCTTGAGCGCCCGACGGGCCAGCGAATACCCGTTGGTGTGCAGACCCCAGGACCGGAGACCGAGGATCCGGTCTCCCGGTCGGATGGTCGCGCCGTCGATCAGTCCCGACCGGGTCACTTCACCCACGATGGTACCGACCACCTCCCAGTCGCCAGGCGCGTAGATCCCGGGCATCTCTGCCGTCTCTCCGCCGATCAGGGCGCACCCCGATTCGCGACACGCCTCCGCCATCCCGTCGACCAGCTCCCCCACCCGTTCCGCCGAGAGCTTCGCCGCGCCGATGTAGTCGAGGAAGAAGAGCGGTGTCGCCCCGTGCACCAGGATGTCGTTGACGCAGTGAGACGCGATGTCGTACCCGGGGTCGCGAAAGCGCCCGGCGAGCGCGGCGATGCGCATCTTGGTCCCGACCCCGTCCATCGAGGAGACGAGAAGACGCTCCGAGCTGGGGTCCGGGTAGGCGAAGAACCCGGCAAAGGCGCCCGGCTTGGCCAATACCCGCGGGGTGTGCGTCGACTTGACCGGGCTGGCCAGTCGCCGCAGCGCGGCCTGCGCTTCGACCAGGTCGACTCCGGCGGCGCGATAGGCTGCGGACGCCTCAAGATCTGCCATCGTACGCTACTCCCCAGGCGAGCCGACAGAACGACCCGCCAGATCTGTCTCCGGACCGGCCGGAGTGGTCGTCGACTCTAGGCCTTGGCTCGCGCCCCGAACGACTCGATGTGATACTCCACCGCATCGTCTCCCTCGAGCGTCGGCAGCAACCGATTCGTGGCGTCGAGGACCGCGAGCGCCGTCGCCTCCAACGGATCGCCCGCCTGAAACACGCTCCCCATCAGGTGGGTCTCGCGCCGTCCCTGCAGCAGGACCAGGTGCACGAGCAGAGCCGGCCGCACTCCGAGCCGCCGCCGCTCCACCGCCACCAGCTCGAACACCACGCCGGGCGGAGAGAGTTGGCTCAGAGCCTGCACCGTGGCGCGGCCGACCAGTCGCGGCAGGCTGCGGCGGATCGCCGCCCCCGACGCGGTACCGATCAAGAGGCGCCCGCCGCGGCGCAGCTCGACCTGAGCCTCGGCGCGCTGGTTCTCGCGAAAGACGTTGACGCTCTTGAACTCGACCCGCGCCACATCACCGGGCTCGGTCTCGTACAAGCGGAGAGTGCGCTGGCCGGCGATGCTGATCTGGTCTCGGGAGAGGTCGATCCCGTGATGCGCGAGCAGGGCGGTGCGGATCTCGCGGGCAACGCTGCCGGGCTTTCGGCCCGGGGCAGCCACCGCGTGGATGATCGCGATCTCCCCCGCGTCCCCAAACTCGACGCGCGCGGTCTGCACGGCACTCAGCGCCCGCAGTTCCCTCTCGATCGTCTCGGCGTCTGCGTTCTGCATCCGTGTCCTCCGGGTCCCGTCGCCTCGGCTCGGCTCGCGCACGATCCGAAGCTGCGGTCCGCCTGATCGGAATCTCCGCCTACTCGAAACTCGGGCCGAGGATCAGCGCATCTCCCGCGCCGGGAATCAGCGCAGCCCCTACGCCAAAGGTCAGCGCAGCCCCCGCGCCAGGAATCAGCGCGTCCCCTCGAGCGTCGGATCGAATCGCGACATTTCCCAAAGGGTGCGCACCCGTTCCTGGATCGCGGCGCGCGACAGGTCGAGGAGTCCGCCGACGCTGAACTCTTCCACCACGAAGGACGCCACCGCGGCCCCATGGGCGAGGCCGAGGCGGAGATTCGCTTCGTCCACGCGTCCGCCGGTGTGGGCCAGGTAGCCGAGCAAGCCGCCGGCGAAACTGTCTCCCGCCCCGGTTGGATCCTTGAGCCCCTCGACCGGGTAGGCGGGCAGGGAAAACCAGCCGTTCTCGGTCCGGGCAAGCGCGCCATACTCGCCGCGCTTCACCACCACGGTGCTCGGCCCCATCATCCGAATCCCCTCGGCCGCGCGCAGCACATTCTCCTGTCCGGTGAGCAGGCGCGCCTCCGAATCGTTGATCAGGAAGAGGTCCACGCGCTCGAGCACCTTCAACAGTTCATCCCGCTTGGAGCTGATCCAGTAGTTCATGGTGTCGAGAGCCACGATTTTCGGGGCCTGCATCGACTCCAGGACTTCGAGCTGCAAGGTCGGGTCGATGTTCGCCAGGAAAAGACACCCGCTCTGGGCGTAGCCGTCCGGCAGCTCCGGGTGGAACCCCTCGAAGACGTTGAGCTCGGTGCGAAGGGTCTCGCGCTCGTTCATATCCTGCGAGTAGACCCCGGCCCAGCGAAACGTCCGTCCCTCGACCAGTTGCAGCCCACCGATGTCGAGCCCGTGGCGACGAAACAACGAGAGGTGCTCCTCGGGAAAGTCGGCCCCGGCGACAGCGACCATGCGAACCGGGGCGTACTTGACCGCGGCAAGTCCGAAGAACGAGGCCGAACCTCCGAGGCCGTCGTCGACCGTTCCCGCCGGGGTGGTAACGGTGTCGAGTGCAACCGATCCGACCACCAGGACGGAGTGGGGCGAACGACTCATGCGCGATCCTCCGGCGGCTTCCTGCTTCGAGTCCCTGTCTTCTTGGCGCTCTTCCCGCTGCTCTTCTTGGCCGTCGCCTTAGCCGTCTTCTTGGTCGTCTTCTTGGCCGTCCTCGTGGCCGGGGCGGTCGACTTCGCGGAGGAGCTCCTGGCGGATCGCATGCCTGCGGGGCCCTGCGTTTCAGCGTGACCCTGCGTCTCGGCGTGACCCTGCGTCCCGGCGTGACCCCGCGTTTCGACCTGAGGCGCGAGCGATTGCGCCTCCGGTTCCGGGGCTTGGCGCTTTCGCGCCGGCTCGTCCTTGATCTCCTCCCGCGGCGCATCCGCCCACAACCGCTCGAGCATGTAGTACTCGCGCGTCTCCTTGTGGAACACGTGAGCTACGACATCGACACAATCGACCAGCACCCAGCGTCGCTGGGCACGGCCTTCGACGTGCCAGGGCCTGTCGGGGGTAGGGTGGAGTTCAGCCTCCATGTGGTCGGCAATCGCCTTCACCTGCTGCTCACTCGGCGCGGAGCAAATCACGAAAAAATCACAGGCCGAGGAGAGCCCGCGAAGATCCAGGATCAGGATATCCTCGGCCTTCTTCTCCACCGCCAGCTGGGCCAGCCGGCGCGCGAGTGAGTGGGCGTCCGCCTTCTTCCGCGCCATCCGCTTCGACGTGTTCGTCATCGCCGGCCGCTCAGTGATCACGCCGCACGGCGTAAGCGACGGCTTGTTGCAGAGCGGCTCGCTCCGCCGAGTTCCGGTCGAGCGACCGGTCGGTGGGCGGCGGTGCCTCCTCAGCCGTGGGTCGCGGCTTCTCTCCGGGCGCGTTTCCGGCGTCCAGATGGGCCAGCGCGCGATCCGCCAGCTGGTTCGCGGTATCCCGACAGTAGGTGATCGCGCCGGTCTCCGAGAGCAGCCCGATCAGCTCATCCCACTCCGGATCGCTCAGTTCCCGCTTCGCGGCGAACTCACGCAGCCGGGCATGAACCCGCCCGGTGCTATTGGCCAGGGCGTGAATCAGGGGCAGGGTGATCTTCCCTTCCGCGAGGTCGCCTCGCACCCCCTTACCCATCCGTTCCTGATCTCCGATGTAGTCGAAGAGATCGTCGGTGATCTGATAGGCTCGGCCGAGGTCCTCCCCGAAGCGCCGGAATCGCTCCACGCCGTGTTCGTCCATCCCGGCGAGCAGTGCTCCCATCGAGGTGGAAGCAGCCATCAAGGAAGAGGTCTTCTCGTCGATCAGGCGATAGTAGTCTTCCTCGCCCGTCTCGAGGTCGTTCCGCTGTTCGATCTGCAGAATCTCGCCGATCGACATGCGGTAGGTCGTACGCGCCACCACCGGAGCGAGTGCCGGAATGCCGCGGTCCAGAAGTTCCAGGAAGGCCTTGGTGTAGATGAAATCTCCCAGGATGGTCGAAACGTATCCGTTGTAGAGAGCATTGATGGTCGGCAGTCCCCGACGGACCAGGCTCTTGTCGATGATGTCGTCGTGGATCAGCGTCGCGGTGTGGATCAGCTCGATGATCGCGGCGCCGAAAATCGCATCTTCGCGCTTGGCCTCTCCCATCCGCGCGATCAGCAGCAGGAGGGTCGGGCGGTACTTCTTCCCTTTCAGACCGAGCACATGGGACGAGAGTCCCTGGAGCAGTGCGATATCGCTCTGGAAGAACCCGCGAATCCGCTCGTCAACGCCGTCTAGCTCCTCCCGAACCGGCGCCTGAATCTCGCGCAGCTCGGTGTCGGCGTTGAATGACCGCAGGAACGATTCGAGCTTCGACGACGACAAACGACTCCCCCCTACCGGTCCCGAGTAACGCCGCCTCGCGACACGAAAACCGCTTCCGTGTCGATCGCTGCGTCCTCCTGTTCCCCAGAGACCTGCCGGCCGGTCAGACTGCCGGCCGCGGCGCCGGGGACCCTACAGCCGGGAATCCCGGCACCCGGCGCCCGTCTCGCGGCGATGCTCGAAGCAAAGGTCGAGGCATCGACGGAAGTCGTGCGGCCGGCCCCCGCTCAGTGACCGGAGCGGACCAGGAAAGGACGCGGCGGCAGACTACCACCCGTGCTTTCGGAGTGTCCACCCGTCCTTTCGAGAGGCCGACCCAAACCGCCCGGCGGGCACCGAATGGCCTGCTAGCGCAACCCGGTCTGTTCGAGGGTGTTGAGCTGGGCCAGGGCCTGCGGGAGCTCAGCCGGATCGAAGCGCTCGATCACCTGCCCCGCGAGTAGACGATCATCCAGCTCGGTCAACTTCTGCTTCCACTCGGCGAAGTGCTCGAGCTGCGCGGCCGGGATCGGTTCGGCCGGAAGGTTCTTGATCGACAGGGGGTCGATCCGCTTCCCCTCCTGGTGAAGCTCATAGTGGAGGTGGGCTCCGGTGGCCAGGCCACTCATCCCCACGTAACCGATCACCTGCCCCTGCTTGACCCGCGCCCCGCGGTTGATCCCCTGCGCGAACCGCGACAGGTGGGCATAGATCGTCTCCGTCTTACTCGCGTGCTGCAACTTGATCTTTCGACCGTAGCCGCCGGACCAGCCGGCTTCCTCCACATAACCGTCGGCCACTGCGACGACCGGCGTACCGACCGCAGCCGCATAGTCGACGCCGTGGTGCGGGCGCCAGGTCTTGAGAATTGGGTGGAAGCGCTTGCCGAACTGGGAGCTGATGCGGCGGAAGTTGAGCGGCGATTTGAGGAAGGCCTTCTTCAGGGCCGAACCGTCGGGGCCGTAGTGTCCCCCCTTCTTCTGCGCGTCGGGCTGGAAGTAGTACGCCTGCGCCTTGGCGACCTTTCCTTCGTAGTCCCCGAAGAGGATTCGCCCGAAGCCGAGGAAACGGCCGTTGGCGAATCGTTCCTCCACCAGGAGGGCGAAGCGGTCGCCGCGGTGCACCTCGGACACGAAGTCGACGTCGTAGCCCAGGAGGTCGGCCAAACGGAAAGCGAGCTTGGAGTCCCCTCCCGCGCTGAGCACCGCCTCGTCGAAGGTGCTCTTGACCTCTCCGGACAGCTTCCGCAGCCGGATCTCGCGAGCGATCTCTTCGGGGAAGGCGAGCAGGGAGTCGCCCTTGCTCTCGAAAACGTAGATCTCCTCCGGCGAGACCTCGAAGCGCAACCGCTGGAAGCGCCCATACTCGTCCCGGGTCAGGGAGAGTGCCATACCCGGTTGGAGCGCTCGCGGGGAAAACAGCTGGAGCTGGCGGTTGAGCTCCAGGATCCGTCCGATGTCCTGGACCGATACCCGGTTACGCAGGAGCATGGAGGAAAAGGTGTCACCGCGCCGCACGGTATCGGCGGCGCTGTAATACCCGGCGCTCTCTTCGTCGAGAGGTCCCATGGCGGACTGAAGTTCCGGATCGGGGTGTGGTCCCTGCGCCAGTCGCATGACCACCGACAGACCCAGCAGCGCAAAAACGGCTACCAGGGCGGGCCACTGTAATCTACGGGCGACGTGGCGCGGGTTTAGGACCTTCATTCATAGATCCCTCCAGGGCAGCGCGTGGATCTGGTCTCCATACCATCCTCACGTCGCCCGAGCTGCCGTGTTGCGGCGACGTGTGCGGCTAAAGTTAGCCACGAAGTCCAATTGGGTCAACCTCATTGCGCCTGAGGGACAGGATCAGGCCGCCCCGCGGGACTCACCCCCGGCGTCCCGCTCGTCACCTCGGCCCGTCGCCCCGTCCGCGCCGGCGAGCCCTCTCATTCGCCGTGGGAACTCCATGATGAACGTCGCCCCCTGCCCCGGTTCCGACTCGACCCAGAGGCGTCCGCCGTGCAACTGCAGGATGCGGAAGCAGGTCGCAAGGCCGAAGCCATGGCCGGTCTTCTTGGTGGTGAAGTGCGGCTCGAATACCTTCTGCGCTACCGCCCGGGCCATGCCGGGCCCGGAGTCGGTCGCCTCCACCCGGACCATGCCGTGCGCGGCCTTGTGCATCCGGAGGGTGATCCGCTTCGTCGCGCAGGGAGGATCGGCCTCGTTCATCGCCTCGGCGGCGTTCTTCATCAGGTTGAGGAGCACCTGCTGCAGCTGTCCGGGGTCGGCCTGCACCTCCCCCACTTCCGGATCGAGCTCCGGCACGATCTCCACCCGATCGAAGATGTTCTGCGGGGTGACGAAGTCGATCGCCTCGAGGATCAGCTTGGCCAGATCGAAACGCTGCACTCGCATTTCGGTATGCGAGAACTGATAGAGCCCCTTGGCCAGGGTGCTCATGCGCTGAACCTGCTGGCGAATGATCTCCGCGTCGGCGCGCATCGAATCGTCGCCCAGCCGCTGCGCCTTCATCTGGATCAACTGCGCCCGGCCGCCGAGCACGCCAAGGTAGTTGTTGATCTCGTGCGCGACACTCGCCGCCATCTCCCCCTGGGCGGCCATACGCTCGGTCGAGACGAGCTGGTCGGTCATCCGCTGGAGGTGGATGTACTCGCGGTTCTGGTTCTTCACGATCAGGAGCGGCAGAAAGAATAGCACCACCCCGAAGAAGTTGGTCGAGAGGAACGAGATGATCAGGATCGGGCTAAGGGCGAAGAGCGCGAGCGAAGTGACGACCGCATTGCGATACCCCCAGTTCGTCCTCCATACGGTGAAGAACGCCTGGCGCTTTTCCAGTGCGACCGCACCGGCGACCAGGAAGGTGTTCACCACGAAGTAGACCAGACCGGTGACGGTGATCGCCAACGCGGTGATCACCGAGCCGAACGAGGCGAGCGACGCCGCGGCCGGGTGGAGCGAGTGAAACACGAGCGAGCAGATGAGTGCGGTTACCGTCATCTGGCCGAGACCGAAGAGGGTGCGCACCCAGTCGCGCTTCTGGATGAAGCGCGTGGCCAGAAGGACCGAGCCGGCCACTACCCAGACGGCGAGATCGGGCTCCAGCAGGCAGATCACCCCGAGATTGAAGGTGGTCGCCATGCTCTCGGTCCCCTCGCCCGAGACGGTCTCCAGCCAGAGAAACTCCGCCGCGAGACAGAACCCCAGCCAGAGGAGGAACGACCAGGAGAGGAGCGCACCCTCGGGAAACCGCCAGGCGAGCAGGCCGGCGCCCGAGGCGACCACGCAGAGGACATAGACGAGCAGCGGCCGGTTCCCCGCATAGCGGGGCATCAGCCGCTCCAGGAGGCTCTGCTTCTGACCGCCCGTCTCCATCCTTCTAGGTTTCGGCGAGGTTCAGGCGAAACTGTACCGGACTAGCCGGTTTCGGCCGGTTCCACCGCGTTTTCCTTCTTGCGACGGCCGATCCGCTCCGCCACCGCATGCGCCACCCGGAGCCCGGCATAACCCACAGTCGCGCCCAGGATTGCGCCCCCCAGGATGTCCGACGGGTAGTGCACCCCGACGTAAACCCGGGAGTAGGCCACCAGGGCGGCGAGGACCAGGGCTGCCCAGCGGAGCGCTCTCGAGACCGGCCAGAGGACCACGGCGGCGGCGAAGGCGTTGGTGGCATGCGAGGAGGGAAACGAAGGCGAGCGAGCCTGCCGCGGGAGGAGGAGACGCACCTCGTCGAGAGCGAAGCAGGGGCGGACCCGGTCGAACCACGGTTTGAGCAGCGTGGCACTCAGTTGGTCGGCCACCAGGATGACGAAGACCAAGGTGATCGCCGCCCGCCGCCCCTTGGCTCCCCCGCGCCAGATGAGGAGGGCGGCCAGTACCGCGAAGAGCAGCGCCCGGTACGGCGGCTTGGTCAGGAAGAGAAACACGAGATCGAGAAACGGCGCGTGGGCGCCATTCGCCGCGCGAAAGAGGGCCACGTCGAGCCCCTGCAGCTCGTTCATCGCCTCCCTCTCGGTGCGAGGCCGGAGAGGCTGCTACACTGCGCCGCATGAATCTCGACGATCCGGTCGCGCCGGGGGAGCAGATCTGCCTGGAGGAAGCTCCGCTCGGCCACCTCGCAAGACCGCACGCGCGACAGGTCCGCGCCGGCCTGACCGAACGTTGGGGCGGCGAAAGTGACGGCCCATTCGGCACGCTCAACCTGGGACGCTCGACCGCAGACCCCACCGCGCGCGTGCTTGCCAATGAACAGCGCGTCCTGCGCCACCTCGGGCTGCCCGATCGGGTGGCCCGCCTCCGGCTCGAGCATGGCACCAGGATTCTCGAGCCGGCGGAACCTGGTCTGCACGGCATGGCCGACGCGCTCCTCTCCGACCAGGACGACCTCACGCTCTGGCTGACGGTCGCAGACTGCTACCCGGTGGCCATCACCCTCGGACGCTGGCGTACGCTGGGTCACTGCGGCTGGCGCGGCGTGGCCGGCGGCCTGCCGATCCAGATGCTCGCAGCTCTGGCCGCCGCCTCCGGCTGCGATGCCGCGCTGGCCCGGGCCTGGATCGGTCCGGGAATCGGCGCCTGCTGCTACGAGGTGGGGCCGGAAGTCTCCGCGGCCTTTCCGCTCTCCGCGCTCCGCCCCGGTACGGGCGATCGCAGCCAGCTTGATCTGCGCGCGGAGATCCGGCGGCAGCTGGAGTCGGCCGGGCTGCCCTCCGCGGCCGTCGCGGCGTCGTCTTCCTGCACCGCGTGTGAAGCGGGTCGCTTCTTCTCCCACCGCCGTGATGGGGTGCCCGCCGGGCGCATGGCGGCGCTCTGCTGGGTGGAGCCAGGTTAGGCCGAGCGGAATCAGCGCGCCTCCACCAGCTCGTCGTACATCGCCTGATAGACCGCCACCACGCGGTCGAGGCTGTACTCTTCGACCGCACGCCGCCGGGCCGCCGCGCCGACCGAGGCGCGGAGATCATCGTTGCGCAGCAGCTCGCGCAACGACTCCGCCATCCCGTGGATGTCATGCGGATCGCGGAGGTATCCCGACACCCCGTCCTCGATCACCTCGCTCGTGCCGCCCTGGGTGGTGGCGATCACCGCGACGCCCGAGGCCATCGCCTCCAGCGCGGCGAGGCCAAAGCTCTCGTGCTCGCTGGGAAGGAGGAAGATGTCGGCCTGGGAGAGGATCTCCTCCATGCCGTCCTGCAGCCCGAGAAACTGCACCCGGTCCTCAACTCCGAGATCCCGGGCCAGCGTCTGCGCCGGCCACCGCTCCGGACCATCCCCAACCATCACCAGGCGCGATGCGGCGGCGTCTTTCGCCTCGGCGAAGGCGCGGATGACCGCGGGCACGTTCTTCACCGCGCGGAAGTTCGAGGCGTGGAGCACAACCTTCTCACCGGCCCGGCGGAAACGGCAGTGCGAGGCTGCGCCCGGCCGGAACCGATCGACGTCGACGAAGTTGGGGATCACCTGGATCGGCCGCTGGGTCTGGAACGACTCGATCGTGCGGCGACGCAGAAAGTCGCTCACCGCGGTGACCCGATCGCTCTCATCGATCGAGAAGCGCACCACCTTGTGGAACGACGGCTGCATGCCGACCAGGGTGATGTCGGTACCATGCAGGGTGGTCACGACCGGCAGTCGCTTCGGCTTCAGCATTTCGCGCGCCAGGTAGGCGCAGGTGGCATGCGGGATCGCGTAGTGGACGTGGAGCAGATCGAGACCGTGGGTCTCCGCCACCTCGGTGATCTTGACCGCCAGACTCAAGGTGTAGGGCGGATGATGGAACACCGGGTAGTTGTCGGTCTGCACCTCGTGGAAGAAGACGTTTTCCTCGTATCCTTTGAGGCGCACCGGCAGCGCATAGGTGATGAAGTGCACTTCCCAATCACGGCGTGCCAAGGCCAGGCCAAGCTCGGTCGCGACGATGCCACTCCCTCCCGAACTGGGATAGCAGACGATGCCGAGTTTCCGCTTCGCCATCCGTACCTCCTCCGCGAGCCCGGCCCGCGCAGCGGGCCGACCACCGCATTCGCTTCTCGGACCCTGTCCGGGTCAGATCAAACCGCCCCCCGGATAAGCCCCCGGTCTCATCCCGAGGTGCCCTTTCGGGGGGCATCGTCGAGTTCGAAGACCAGCGAACACTCGTCGTCGAGAGGGGAATCGAGCCGGCGGTCAACCTCAGCGCGCGCTCCTCGCATCAACGCCGTGATTGCCTCGCCTCCTTCAACCATGTGCGGGAGCGAGAGGGTGAAAATTCGCTCCTGCTCCCGTTCGCGCGGACGGAGCCAGTCCTTCAGGGCGAGGATCAAGGGCTCGCGCTGCCCCAGCCGATGACGCGCCTTCCCCCGCACCCCGTCGAGGAGACGCTGGACCTGAAAGTCGATCTTCCCCGCCGAGGATTCGGCAAGCTGGACCAGGCTCGGGTCGAGATCCCGCAGCGTCTCCGTGAGCCGAGCAAGGGAAGCGGAGACGCTTCCACGCGTGGCGTCGATCGCTTCGAGGTAACGGCGCTCGAGCGCCCCCTCCACCGCTCTGGCGACGTAGGTCTCCGGCTGTTCGACCATCTGCTCCCAGTCCACCTGGCGCTCCCCGAGCGGCGGCAGCAGCGCTGCGTGGAGCCGACTCGGCCGCAGCGGCTCCGGCAGATCGGCCGCCCCGTAGAGGGGTCCGAGCTGCGCGCGATAGCGCACCTCCGATGGGCCGCAGACCGTGGCCAGATTCGGAAAGAGCCAGTCCTGGAGGACCGGACGCAAGACCACGTTCGGCCCGACCGTGCCGGCCGCCGGATCCTCCCCCGGATCGAGGCCGCGGCGCCGCTGATTCTCGAGCCGGAAGAGCACGCGCGCGGCAAGGTCACGCTCGAGTGCCGGCTCGAAGCCCCGAGCCCGCGCCTCGCTGGCGCCCTGTTCGAGCAGTGCCTCGATCGGCCAGCGCGCGCGAGCCTCGAGAAGAAAGGGGCGGGCCGCGTCGAGCAGCGCGGGCTGGGCTCCGTCGATCACCGCGAAGCCGCCGTCGGGCACCAGGCGAAAGAGCAGCGCGGCGACCGTCTCGGTCCAGTCTTGGCCCGCGGCCAACGCCTCCTCGAGCAGAGTTCGCGTCCCTGCGCCGTTGGGGTAGAGGTCGAACACCGCACGCGAGGCGGTGACGGCGCGACGTTGGCGGTCGACCGCCAGACGACCGATCAGGGCGCCCTTTTCGGGCGCCTGCTCGTCGCGAATCTGAACCGCGCGGCCATCCGCATCGGGGAGCCAGGCGGAGGAGACCTCGCCAAAGTCGGAGTCGTCCGAGACCAGCCAGAAGATCGGCAGCACCGGGCAGGAAAATCGCGCCTCCAGGGCCTCGGCCAGGGCGCAGGTCGAGAGAAGCTTGTACAGCGTAAAGAGCGGCCCGCCCAGCAGCGCCGGCTGCTGACCGCTGATCACGGTGAATCCACGCCCCTCCTCAAGGGCCAGGAGGCGGTCCATCGCGCGCGGCGAGGCGCCGAGGCGGCGATTCCAATCCCCCAGCGCGCGCGCGAGCTCGGGCTGGACCCGTCGTCCGTTCCGCGCCCGGCGTGCGAGGTCGAACGCCGCACCGTTCCACGCCTCTCCTTGTTCAGCACGAGAGCTGGTGCCCAGGAACTTCATGGGGTGGAAGATCTCATGACGAACGCGCCTCCACAAACGATCTGCGCGTCCCCAGGATGATGGCGCGCGAACTCTCCGCGGCGACGAACGGTCGCCCATCGTACTCGCCCCAGATGCCAGAGACGGCGAAACCGTTCCGCTCGAGCAGGGCTTGCAACTGATCATGACGATAGAGCCGGACCCGTTCCTCGTAGATCCGGTTGGCGGGGGCACCGATCTCGATGCGCTTGCGCACGAACGGCCCCTGCTCGTCGATCCAGCGACGCTCGCGCACGACCTGCCGATCGATCACCCGCTCCCCTTCCGGCACCAAGGTGCGCCGGACCCGCTCGGCATTCAGGAAGTCGAGGACGTAGACCCCACCCGGCCGGGTCACCCGCGCCACTTCCCGGATCACCGCCTCGTCCTCGGCCGGTGTGTCAAAGTAGCCGAAGCAGGTGAAGAGCATGACCAGGGTCCCAAAGGTGGAGTCCCGCCAGGGGAGCGCCCGCATGTCTCCGCGCACCAGCGGAGCGGCAGGGGCAACCCGGCGGGCCGCGGCGAGCAGGGGAAGCGAGAGATCAAGCCCGTACGACTGGGGACCGGCGACGGAGAGGAACCGCCCTCCCCCACAGCAAAGATCGAAGACCGGCGGGTGGAGCCCGAGCCGCGAGCGCAGCGTCTCCCGCAGCGCCTCCACCTCCCCGAGGTCGCGATGCGCGTAGAGCCGGAGATAGAGGTCGTCGAAGGCATCCGCGTACCAGGGGGTGGGACCGGCGGAGGCCTCTCGTTCGTCCGGTGGGATCGCGCTCATGGGGCCAGTCTATCCGGCCCGGATGGAAGGGCAGAGTCCGAATCCTTCGGAGGATAGCGACGCAGCTCGTCCTGCCAGCGCGCCAGCGCCTCCGGATCTTCCGCCGCGGAGCGCGTCAGGCCGAGGAGCCCTCCCTCACAGAAACCGACCCGGTAGCCTCCGGCGATCCAGGCCACCGCGTCGGCCCGGGCTCGCTCCGGGTACTCCTGATGCCGGCGGCTGCGGAGATCGAGGACGATCCAGTCGCCGTCCCAGGGCCCCATGACGCCGGGGACGGGAGAACGGATCTCCTTGCGCACAACCCACGCCAAGCTCGTGTGATAGACCTGGATCTTCGCGCGATGCGCGAACTGGGCCGCAAGGGTCTCGGCGGCCAGCACGGCCGCGTCGTCGGGGATCCGGGTTCGGAGCTTGGCGAAGGCGTCGGCATCGAGGTCGCGCTCCAGGCCGTAGACCTCGACATACGGCCAGGGCACGGAGTCGCGCAGCGGGGAATCGAGAAACTGCGCCGCAAGCGGCGCTGCGGCGACCCAGGCCAGAACCACCGTTCGGCCGCCGGGGCGCCGGCTCCAGGCACTGCGGGCCAGGCGGGCCACCCCTCCGGCCCATGCGGCCAGCACGAAGGGGATGACCGGGGCAACGTAGTGCAGGTAGATCGCAGCCTGGCTGAGGTTGTCGCTCCAGAGGTTCTGGAAGAAGACCAGCGAGCCGGAGAGCAGCACCCCGGGAGAGAGCAACGCGAGGAAGCCGGTCGGTAGCCCGAGCTGGAAGAGAAAGATGAACCGCCGGAGCTGCACCATCTCGCGCAGGAAGGGACGCCATGGCTCCCGGAGAAGGGTCAGGACGATCTCCTTCGGGGTGGAGCCGAGGTAGGCGTACCGTTCGAGGCTGTCGGAAGGCAGGCCGGCCCGAAAGTGCGGGATGCAGACGAAGAGCGCGAGCACCGACCAGGCGAGGCAGGCAGAGCCGAGCACGAAGCCGAGTCGTCGATAGCCCGGCTTCCGCATGGCGAAGAACGCGATCGGCCCGGCCGCGAGACCGACCTCCTCGCGGATGGTCAGCGCGAAGAGCAGAAGCGCCACCCACCACCGCTTTCGCTCCTCTGCCTCCATGGCCAGAGCCCAGAGCAGAACGGGGAGTGCGGCGGTGACATAGTGGACGTCGAACTTGTTCATGAACCCCACCGCCGGCACCAGGAAGTAGCCAAGTCCGAGGAGAAGCGCGAGCGGCACGTCGCCCGTGCGTCGCAAGGTCAGTCGGAAGAGGGCCGGGCCGCCCAACGCCAACCAGGCACTCTGCGCGGTGAGCAGCATCCGCACGTCGTCCCAGATCCAGAGGAGCGGAGCGAGCAGGGCATAGCTCGGCACGAAGTGGTCACCCAGATAGTTGGGCACCTCGATCGAGGAGGCGAACCCGCGCCCGTGGGCCAGGCTCCAGAGCACCTGGGCCTCGATCGCCAGATCGTATCCGGTGGAGTTGAGCCGGTCGTGTCGGGCCGAGGTGTAGAGGGCGAAGACGAGGGTATAGAGCCCCGCCCCCCACCAGACGAGGGCCTGGGCGCGCCGCGGATCGAGCCTGGCGCAGTACCGCGCCACGACCGCGTCGGCCCGGGCGCCGGAGGGTCGATCGAAGACCAGCAGCAGAAGCCACGCGCTCCCGGCGGAGAGGCAAAGGGAGAGCACCGAGAGGCGACCGAACCACGCCTGGAGGTCCGGCAGGAGACCAGCCAACGGGCCAGCCCCGGGATCGCCCGCGAGGACGATCAGCGCCGCCGCGGAGAGGGCACAAAGCAGCAGCGAAACCCCGCCCAGCAGCGGTGCCCCACGCCGGGCACGCGGGCGGTCCGGTGCGGTCATCTCACCCCTTGAGTTCGCCCCAGAGGCGGAAGAGTTCGCGGAAGGCGCGAAGGATCACCGAGAGCTTCGCCCCGGTCTGTTGGCCGAAGCGACGCGGGTAGTGGTGCACGCCGATCTCCACGATCCGCGCCCCGCGCTTCTTTGCCCGGGCGAAGATCTCGACGTCGATCAGTGCTCCCTCCGATTTGAGGGTCATCCCCTTGAAGATGTCGGCCCGATAGAGTTTGAACGCGCAGTCGACGTCCCGGCACGGGACCTGGAAGAGGATCCGGACCAGGAAATTGAACGCCCAGGCATTGAGTTTCCGGTGCGCCGGGTCGCTCCGGTCCACTCGGTATCCGGTGACGATTTCGTGCTCGTGCCGCAGGGCGAGCAGGAGCGGAATCTCGGCCAGATCGAACTGATTGTCGCCGTCGGTATAGAAGATCCAGCCGTAGCGCGCCGCGCCGATCCCGCTCTTGAGCGCCGCGCCGTAGCCGCGGTTCACCGGGTGGTGGACCATGCGCACTTCGGAATACTGCGCGGCCAGCCGGTCGCCCAGTTCCCCGGTGCGATCGCGGCTGCCGTCGTTGACCAGGATGATCTCGTACCGGTCAGCCAGATCCGGCAGCACGGCGCGGGCACGCGCCACCGCCTCCTCGATGTTCTCCTCTTCGTTGAACATCGGATAGAAGAGCGACAGTTCCTCGATCGGTTTCGCGCTCGCCAAGCTTCCCCTCACAGACGAATTCCGCCGGCGCCGTCCACCCGGACTTCCTCGCCGTCGGTCGACAACTCCAGCCGCAACACCTGGACGAACGGAAGGAGGATCCGGAGACCCAGCCCACCGCCGACCTGCACGGCCGCCTCCCCCCGCTGCAACTCATCGTCATCCCAGACCGTGCCCACGTCGACGAAGGCGGCGCCGTCGACCGTGAGGTCGATGGTCCGCCCGATCCGCTCGAAGCGGAGGGTGCGGCGGGGCAAGAGCGGCACCACCTGCTCGACCCACCCGATCCAGCGGCTGTCGCCACCGAACTCACCGTGGGCGTAACCGCGCAGCGTGCTGGTCCCGCCGAGATTGAGACGAAGATAACGTGGAACGGTACCTTCGCTCCAGAGCAGCCGCGTGGCGATCGTCAATCCGCTCTCCCCGCCGGTGGGCACCACACCCAGGAGATCGACCGACCCTCGCCAGAAATCGGTATCCCCGCCGAGCGGCCCGCCGTGCCGGGTCAACCCCAGGCCGACATAACGGCCGTGGGTGGCGCGAATCCGGTAGTGCCGCGTGTCGTCGAAAACCGTCGCCCCGAGCCAGCGATGGTCGTCGGACTCCCTCCCGCGCGCGCTGTCGGCCTCCTGCAGTGGTTCCGATTCAGCCCGCTCCCAGCCGGGGTTGAGCGCGATCCCCGACCCACGGCCCCGCCTCGGGCTCAAGACGCAGGAAAGACCGCGACGGGTCTCCCGGATCTCCTCGGTGGTCTTCTTCTCCCGGATCCAGTAGGCCGAGCTGGAGAAACCGAGGCGGCGATCGAAGGTCCAGCGGCGGCCGTAGCCGAGACTCAGTTCCCTGATCCCACCGATTCGCCCTTGCAGACGGAGCGCTTCGCCGCGCCCGTGCAGATTGTCCTCGCTCGCGAGCACCCCGTACGAGAAACGATTCTCCGGATCCCAATCGACCGTCGGAAGGGCCAGAAAGGTCGGCCGCTCGGCCACGGTGAGGACCAGGACCGGGCGATCGGTTGCGGGATCACGGCGCACGCGATGGAGAACCTGCGCGAACAGCCCGAGGTCGAGCAGGTAGTCGCGGTCGTCCCCGAGCCGCGCCAGATCGACCGGCCGGCCCGCCCGGTGCCAGAGTTCCCGGCGGATGACCTCCGGTCGAGTTCGGGCGAGCCCGGCGATCTCGATCCGCACGAGAGGGCGCTCGATCCAGAGCGAGTCTGCCGCGGCAGGGAGAGGAGGAGATGCAGAAGCCCGGGCGGTGGAACCCCCGGGCTTCCAGAAAAGCAAGAACAGCAGAAGCGCACAGACGGTCGCGCGGACCGGTGAACTCCCCAGCTGGTCGATCAGCGCGGATCCGGCTTCACCACCGATCCACCGCCCCCCGAGCGCGCGACCCCGTCGTCCCCGCTCAGATCGTGGATGACGAATCCGACGGCGAAGAGCCCCGCGCCGGCCATCAAGGTCTTGCTCGGGTCCCGCTTCGACTGGGTGATGCGCAGCACCGAATCGAGCGGCAGCGTGTAGGTGCGCGTCACCTCGTCGTAGTAGATCTCCTCGTCCCGGCTCTGGCGTTCCACCTGGACGCGGTACTCCCCGACCAACGAGTCGGCGCCCACCGTCACCCGCTCGAAGCGATACTCGAGGTTGTCCAGCGTCTCGACCTTGGCATTGGCGAGCGTCCTCCCCGCCTCGAGCTGCTGCGGGTGGATGATCGTCTTGGTCGCGCAGCCGCTGAGAGTGAAGAGCACGGCGCCCAGAGCCGCCGTCCGAAGGGGCGTGAGCGGGCCGGCTGAAGCACGGCGAAGGTTCGATCGTTTCATGGGTGCCTCCATGGGGGAATGATAGACACGCCGCAGCGGTCGAGGTAAAGGCCAAACTGTGCCGAGGCGCCCCCGCGCGGAGGTTCCCGGACCCTGGCGGACCGGTCAACCTTCGCGGTCCAGCTCCGCCCGCCACCGGTGGAGCAGCGAGAGAGCCTCGAGCGGGGACACGGCATTCGGGTCGATCCGGCGCAGTTCGTCCAGGAACCGAGGTTCCGGCGGAGCAAACAGCGAGAGCTGGCGCGCCCCGGCCGGAGGAGGCGGCTCGGTCGGCGATGCCCCGCCCCGCGCCGCCGACGTCGCGTGATCTTCGGCCCCGAGATCCCGCGCCGCCCCGCGCTCGAGCTGGGTGAGGACCTCCTGCGCTCGCTTCACCACCGCCTCCGGGACCCCGGCCAGACTTGCCACGTGGATGCCGTAGCTACGATCGGCCCCACCGTCGACGATCTTGTGCAGGAAGATCACTCGGTCGCCCCACTCCTTCACCTGCACGTTACGGTTGATCACCCCGCGAGAGGTCTCGGCGAGACGAGTCAGCTCGTGAAAGTGGGTGGCGAAAATGGTGCGCGGACGCGGCCCATCCGGTCGCGCCAGAGCCTCGGTCACCGCCCACGCAATCGCCAGCCCGTCATAGGTGGAGGTGCCTCGCCCCACCTCGTCGAGCAAGACCAGACTCCGGCGCCCGGCGTGGTGCAAGATCCGACTGGTCTCGATCATCTCGACCAGGAAGGTCGATTGCCCGCGGGCCAGGGCGTCCTGCGCGCCCACTCGGGTAAAGATCCGGTCGACCAGCCCGATCTTCGCCTCGGCAGCGGGAACGAACGACCCGATCTGGGCCAGCAGCACCAGCAGCCCCACCTGCCTCAGGTAGGTCGACTTTCCCGCCATGTTGGGTCCCGTGAGGACCACCAACTGCTGTGCCTCCCCATCGAGCTCGAGATCGTTGGGTACGAAGCGATCGCGCCCCACCGCGGTCTCGACCACCGGATGTCGCCCGTCCCGGATCTCCAGCCGGAGGTCATCGTGCAGCTCCGGTCGGATCCAGGCGTGACGTGCGGCAACCTCGGCCAGAGACTGGAGGAAGTCGAGTTCGGCCAGGACGCGCGCGATCGCCTGCAGCGCCCCGGTCTCGGCCCGCACCTCGTCGCAGAGCTGATCGAAGAGCAGTCGCTCGCGGCGGATCTGGGTCTCTTCCGCCCGCAGCACCTTCTCCTCGAACTCCTTCAGCTCCGGGGTGAGGAACCGCTCCGCCCCGGCCAAGGTCTGCTTCCGCTGATAGCGCTCCGGCACCTTGGGGAGCTGCGACTGCGAGACCTCGATGAAGTAGCCGAAGACCCGGTTGAACCCGACCTTCAGCCCGGGAATCCCGGTTCGCTGGCGTTCCTCCTCCTGAAGTCGTGCGATCCAGCCCTTGGCGTCCCGGAGCGAGAGAGCGCACTTCCGCCAGCTCCGGATCCCAGCTATCGCGGAACAGTCCGCCATCCGCGAGCGAAGCGGGCGGAGTATCGACCAGGGCGGCATCGAGTCGCTCGGCCAGCTGGGGACGCAGGTGCGGTTCGAGTCGGGGCAACGCTTCCGTCGCCTCGGAGGCGGCGGAGATCAGGGCGACGATGTTCGGGAGGACGCGCAGGGTGCCACGGAGTGCCCCCAGATCGCGGGGCAGGCTCTTGCCGCAATGCAGCCGCGCGAGGATCCGCTCGAGGTCACTGGTCTCACTCAGCGCCGAGCGCAGTACGTCGCGTCCGGCCGGCCCCTGGAGAATCGCCGCGGCTTGCTGCCGCGCCTCGATCTTCCCGCGATCGGTCAACGGGCGGCGCAGCGCCTGCCGCAGGTAGCGGCCCCCCCCGGCCGTCCGGGTCTCGTCCAGTACGGCGACCAAGGTCGACTCGCGTGATGCCCCGGGCATCGGCTCGAGCACCTCGAGGCTCCGCAGGGTCGAGTCGTCGACGATCAGCCCCTCGTCCGGTCGCACGCGCGTCAGCCCGCGCACATGTCCGAGGTCGGACTGCTTCTGCTCGCGCACATACTCGAGCAACGCGCCCGCGGCGCCGAGTCCGGGGCCGAGATCGTCGCACTCGAACGGCTCGAGCGAGGCAACCCGGAGGTGCTCCAACCAGGCGCGCTCGGACCGTTCACGCCCAAACCGCCAGGGATCGAGCAGGGTGCGGAACGGCGCACGGGCCAGATCGATCGCCCGCAGCCACGGTTCGAGTTCCTCGCTTTCGGCCGAACTCAGCAGGAGCTCGCTCGGGGCGAGTCGCGAAAGTTCCTCCGCCGCCTCATCGGCCGAGAGATCCCCCACCCGGAACTCGCCGGTCGAAACATCGGCAGCGGCCAGACCAAACCGGTCGCCGTCGCGACGGAGTGCCGCCATGTAGTTGTTGCTCGAAGCCTCGAGCAGGGTGTCCCCCAAGGTGGTGCCGGGGGACAGCACCTCGATGACCTTCCGCTCCAGGAGCTTCTTACCTGCGCCCGGTTCCTCCACCTGCTCGCAGATCGCCACCCGATGTCCCGCCCGGAGCAGCTTCGCGATGTGTCCTTCGGCGCTGTGCCACGGGAACCCGGCGAGGGGAATCGGATCGGCATCCTTGGGATTCCGGCTGGTGAGGGCGATCCCGGTCTCGCGCGCCAGCACGTGCGCATCCTCGAGAAAGGTCTCGTAGAAGTCGCCCATGCGGAAGAGCAGGATCGCGCCCGGGTGCTCCGCCTTGGCGCGGAGGTACTGGGTCATCATCGGCGTCTCGGCCGGGGATTTCGCTCCGGACCGCTCGCGCTTCACCGCTCCCCTCGCGACCCTTCAAGGCGCACCACGCTGTACTCCAGGCCGGCGCATACGCGCTCGGCCAGGCGTTCCGCCGCCTCGCGCGAGGCTTCGCGCCCCAGACGGATGCGGAACCACTCCCCTTCCGCGTTGCTCTCGCGATCGAGGCGCACCGACAGTCCGCGTTGGGTGAGTCGCTCCATCTCACTGCGCGCCCGGTCCCGATCGCGAAACGCCCCCAACTGGACGGCGTAGACCTCGCGCCCGGAATCGTCGCGCCCAGAATCCCCGCGCCCAGTCTCCGCGCGCGAATCGTCCGCCGCCTGTGCAGACGCTCTGGTCGGGTCGGGGGTGCCCGGCGTCGAGTCACGCTCCGCGACCTCGGCATCACCCGGCTCATCATCCACCGGGGCGAAGACGTTGCGAGTCGAGTCCGCCGCCACGCCGGTGTCGGGTTCCTCGCGCAACAGCGCGGCAAGCGCCCGCTCGGGACTGGAGATCGTGTTCCGCTCCCAGTTCCGGATCGCGGCCAGATCGATCCCGGCGTCCCTCCCCATGGCCGGAGCGGTTGCCAACACCAGGGCGACGCGGTAGTAGACCGGACCGAGACAGCCGAGCCGCCGGGCATCTCCCTCCTGCGCGAGATACCGCTTGAGGGCCTGCGGCGCGCGTCCGCGTCGGAGCTCGGAGTCGCCGAGAGCGAGTTCGGACAGGACCTCGGGAATGGATCCGGCCGAGCCGCGCTCTCCCGCACCCGCGGCATCGACGCCCAGGAGATTGCGGCAGTGTTCGACCCAGAAGCGAGAGCGGGCCCGCGTCTCGGCCGAGGCCTGCCGCTTCTCTGCCGTCTCGAACCAGGTGAGCGCGTCGCGGGTCGAGCCGCCACCATAGAAGTAGAGCCCAACCCACAGGGCCGCCCGGGCCGCGGTCTCGGCGTCCCCCTGGTTATCGGCGAGGTCTTTCATGGCCGG
The DNA here is from genome assembly GCA_016712505.1 of Candidatus Eiseniibacteriota bacterium. GTDB lineage: Bacteria > Eisenbacteria > RBG-16-71-46 > CAIMUX01 > CAIMUX01 > JADJQY01. Next base: position 956,925 of record JADJQY010000002.1, read on the forward strand.
GAGCGCGTCCTCCGCCACCGGGATCCGCATGGCGGCTAGGAACGCCTCGGCGGGCGATCGGAAGCTGAGCACATCGCGAATCCCGGAGAGGATCCCATCTCCGCCCTGCCCTTCCTGCGCCTGGGCCGTGGGCAGGTTGAACCCGAGAACCGCGACGCACCCGACGACGAACCGCTTCAAGCGAGGGGCGAACCGTTTCATGCCGCGTCCTCCGGGAGCCACTGCCCGCAAGAGCCGCACCGCGGATCGAGAGGATCGATCCGAACCGCACAGCGCGGGCATCGGATCGCGGATTCACCTCGGGCATGCTCTGCGAGTAGTTCGTCGAGTTCCCGCATCGCCTCGTCCGCACGCCCAGACGACAGGTAGCAGCGTGCGAGCAGGCGACGCGCCGCGGGCTGATCGCCGTGCGTGGCCAGCAGCGATTGGAGGATGTGGATCGCCTCCTCGGGGCGACCGCGCCGCTTGTGCATTTCCGCCAGGGCGATCGAGGCCGGGGCGGAGCCGGGAGCCGATTGACCGAGCGACTCGTACACCTGCAGCAAGTCGCCGAATCGGCCCAGTTCGAAGTACGAGCGCTCGAGTCGAGGAAAGAGCGCCGCCGCCTGGTTCGGCGCCTGCCGTGCCTGGGTGAGCCATTGTTCCGCGGCCTTCTCGTGCTCCCCCTCCGCCGCCCAGAGGTCCCCCAGCAGGATGCGTGCGTTTCCGCAGCTCCCGTTCCGTTGCAGCGTCTCCTCCAGCATCCGTCGCGCCTCTTTGGGTTCTCCGGCGGCCATCAGTCGCCGCGCGGCGAAGAGCCGAACCGCCTCCGGTCGCGGCACCGCGCGGCCGGGAAGCAGGCGCTCCCACTCCTCGACCGCCGCGATGGCCCGACCCCAATCGCCACGTTCGACATAGGCCGCAGCCAGCGACTGGAGGGCAACCAGGTTCTGCCGATCGGCGCCGCGAAGAGTTTCGCCCAGCCGTTGCGTCTCGTCCCAGTCACGCAGGGCTACGTAATCGAGCAGCAGGCTCTCGCGGATGCGCAATGAGAGATCAGGATCCGCCACCGGGCGCGCGGCCAGACCGTGGTGAATCCGCTGGGCCTTCTCGGCGTGACCCATGGCCCGGAGCAGATCGCCCAGCCGCAGGTAGGCATCGAGATTCTCCGGCTCTTGCCGCGCGATTCGACGCAGCGCCTCGACCGCCCGGTTCCGCTGGCCCCGAACCAGACCGTCGATCGCCGCCAGATAGGCCGGCCCGGGATTCCACGGCTCAGCCTCCCGCCTCTGACCGAGGACCAGCGGAAGGCCGATCAGCGCCAGGATCCCGAGTAACAGCCCGAGCAGCAGGAGGAACTGCCCCGCGCTCACGCCTCGTCCTCGATCGGCAGGTCGTCCAGGGTTGCGCTCCGCAGGGCGTGGAGTTCGTCCGACAGGCGACGGTTGTCCCGGGCCAGACGCGCGATTTCCGCCCGCAACCTCAGATCGCGCAGAACGCTGACCACGGCGTAGGTGAACAGTCCGGCAAAGTAGGCATAGAAGAGAACCAGGGAGAGGGAAACGTCGCGGTACTCCGCCAAGGGGCGCAGATCGACCCGCACGCGCTCCTGCACGTTCTCAAGACCGAAGACGAGCAATGCCGCCATGAACAGCATCGCCATGACCAGTTTCAGGAATGCCATGACCTCTTCCTGTGCGCCCGGACCGTTGCTGGAGCCATCGGCGCGCCATTCTAGGCGGGCCCTTTCCCGGAGGGAAAGGGTCAATCTCGGTCGTGCGGCGCGCGGGCCAAAAGAATGGGGGCGAACCCTGCGGTCCGCCCCCGTTCCGTCCCGGTCATGCCGACACCGGCCGGCGATTAGGCGTCGAGGTCATCCCCTTCGGCCGAATCGTCCCGCTTGCGCTTCCCCTTCGGGGCGCCAGGGTCTTCCTTCGCGTCGGTCTCCGGAGTCACGGTTCCCCGCTTCTCCGAGTACTTCGCCACGAACTCTGCGTTGACCGTCTCGTCCTGCTCGACCAGCCACGACTTGACCGACAGCACCATGCGGTGATTGGCCAGGTCGATGCGGGTCACCTTGACGTCGAGGATGTCGTTCTCGATGAAGTGCTCGCCCGGGTGACCGATGTTGTCGAGGCCGAGCTGACCGGCCGGCACGAACCCCTCGACCTCCTCGTCCACCAGCACGATCGCCCCACGATCGATCGCCTTGATGACCTTCGCCTTGGCGTCGGCGTTGGTCGGGTACTTCTCCACCAGACGAGGCCACGGGTCCTCGGCCGCCTGCTTGAGGCCGAGCGAGATCCGACGGTTGTCCTTGTCGATGTTGAGCACCTTGACCTCGACCTGCTGTCCCTTCTTGAGCACCTCGCTCGGGTGGTTGACCCGGCGGGTCCAGGAGAGGTCCGAGATGTGGACCAGGCCGTCGATGCCATCCTCCAGCTCCACGAAGGCGCCGAAGTTGGTCAGGTTGCGCACCTTTCCCTTGATGGTCAGGCCGAGCGGGAACCGCTCGTCGAGCGTGAGCCACGGATCCGGTTCGACCTGCTTGAGGCCGAGCGAGATCTTCTCGTTCTCCTTGTCCACCTTGAGAACCATGCACTCCACCTCCTGTCCCTCGGCCAGGATCTTGTTCGGATGGCGGACGTGCTTGGTCCAGGACATCTCCGAGACGTGGATGAGGCCCTCGACCCCCTTCTCCAGCTCGACGAAGGCGCCGTACTCGGTGATCGAAACCACCTTGCCCTGCACCTTGGTGCCGACCGGGTACTTGTCTTCCACGCGCTCCCACGGGTACTCCGTGAGCTGCTTCAGCCCGAGGCTGATGCGCTCGCGCTCCGGCTCGAACGACAGGACCTTGACGTCCACCTTGTCGCCCACCGAGAGGACCTCGCTCGGATGGCGGATGCGACCCCAGGAAATGTCGGTGATGTGGAGCAGACCGTCGATGCCGCCGAGGTCCATGAACGCACCGAAGTCGGTGATGTTCTTGACGTAGCCGCCACGGATCTGACCCACCTTGAGATCCCGGATGATCTCTTCCTTCGCGGTGGCGCGCTCCTCCTCGAGGACGAGACGGCGCGAGACCACGATGTTCCGCCGACGCTTGTTCAGCTTGATGATCTTGAAGTCGAGGGTCTGGCCGAGCAGCACGTCGACCGACTGCGGCGGGCGCAGGGCGATCTGCGAACCGGGGAGGAAGGCTTCGACCCCGAAGAGGTCGACCACCGCTCCGCCCTTGATCTTCCGCGCGATCCGGCCCTGGACCACTTCGCCGCGCTCGGCGGCCTCGCGCACGCGATCCCAGACCTTGACGAAGTCGGCGCGCTGCTTCGAGAGCACGACCAGACCGTCCTGGTTCTCCATCTTTTCGAGGAAGACGTCGATCTCGTCTCCCACCTTGATCGCATCGGTGTCGGTGAACTCGGTGAGGGGAATCACCCCCTCCGACTTGAATCCGATGTCGACCACGACCTCGCTCGCGTCCACGCGCAGGATGCGACCGCGGAGGATCTCGCCCTCCTCGAGGTTCTTCATCGACTCTTCGTACATCTCGAGCATGTCTTTGAGAGCCGCAGGATCGCGCTCATCCTCATCGTCGCGATTCAGGATGATGGACACAGGTTGGGGCCGCGGGGTCGGCACTGGATCGGGCGAATCCTCGATGATTGCGCCTTCGCGACCCGCGGGTTGGGGGTGGGGTTGTGAGTAATCCGGACGATCTTCGAACATGACCTTTGCTTCCTCCTGGGAACGTCCCCGACGAGCGGGGGATTCGACTTCGGACCGCGCACCGGAGAGAGACTCATGGCAGCGATCGAAGCCCATGAAGGGCGGAGTATAGCCACCGATGCGCCTCCGGTGCACGCCGCTTTTTCGGCCGTTCGGCCCGTTCTCAACTGCGCGTTGCCAAGCCCTCGACCCGATCCCGTCCGGGCTCGAGCGCCCGAATCGCATCCATCACCGTCTGGGTGACCTCGGCGTAGCGCTCGCGCCGCGCTTCCCCATCTTCGCGGGCGAAGCGAAGCGGCGGACCATAGCGAACGATGATCGGGATCCGCCGGAAGAGTGAGCGGCGCGGCTCCCAGGTGCCGGAGAGATGGACCGGGATCACTGGGACCCCCGCCTTGATCGCCAGCATGGCCACTCCGACCTTGGCCTCGCCATAGCCACGGTGCCGAATGCGCGTCCCCTCGGGAAACACCAGCAGGGCGTCTCCTCCTTGCAGCACCTCGAGGGCCGTGGCGAGCTGCCGCCGATCGAAGGCTCCGCGATCGACCGGGATGGAGCCGTAGGCCCGAACGAAGAAACCAAGAATCGGCATCCCGAACAGTTCCCGCTTGGCGAAGTAGCGGATCTCCCGCCGCAGCCCCGAACCGAGAGTCGGCGGATCGAGATACGACTTGTGGTTCGCGGCGAGCAGGCAGCCCCCTTCGAGCGGCACGTGCTCCGCTCCTTCGTACCGGAGGCCGCAGAAGACTCCCAGCAACGCGCGGATCACCGCCTGGCTTGCGGCGTAGAAGGCCCGGTGCCGTCTCACACCTGTGCCGATCGTTCCAGCCAGGCGTGCACGATCGCCTCGACCTGCTCCTCGATCGTGGTCCGGCCGGTGTCGATGAGCACGGCGTCAGGCGCCTGGCGCAGCGGCGCGGCATCGCGCGACGAATCGCGCCGGTCCCGTTCATCGAGTTCGCGCAGCACCTGGTCTCGTGGCTGGTCGATTCCCTGCCGCGCCAGATCACCATGTCGACGCTCGGCGCGCACCGGCAACTCGGCGGTGAGGAAGACCTTCAGCCGCGCGTCCGGAAACACCACCGTGCCGATGTCGCGCCCCTCCACCACCAACGGACCGCTCCCCCCCGCCTGCCGCAGGAGTGCAGTGACGCGGTCGCGCACGTCCGGGCGGACGGCAATTTTCGATGAAAGGGCCGAGACCTCCGGAGTTCGGATGTTCGCCGTCGCCTCCCGTCCACCGAGGAAGATGCGAAAGCGGTCGGGCGCAGGCCGGATCTCCAGATCGAGCGATGCGAGGCGATCGGAGAACCCGGGGTCATCGATTCCGGACACCCCCGCCTGGTGCAGGGCCCAGGCCACGGTCCGGTAGATCGCGCCCGAGTCGACGTAGCAGAAGCCGAGCCGCTCGGCCACCCGCGCCGCGCTGGTGGTTTTCCCCGTACCGGCGCCGCCGTCGATTGCGATCACCGCAAACCGCTCGACCGTCATCTCGCCCTCCCCGGGCGCGCACGGCGTCCGCTCAGGTCCACGTTCCTCCCGTCGATCACACGCCACCGCCGCCGATCGTCGCCAAGGTGCGCAAGAACTCCGGATCGCTCGTCTCGATCATGTCCAACCGATCGATCTCGATCGACGGTTGGCCCGCGGCGCGGGCGATCAGGGCCGACATCGCGATGCGATGGTCGGCCATGGTATCGATCCGCGCCGCGCGAAACCGAACCGGTCCTCGCACCGCGAACGCGGTCTCCTCCTCGATCACCTCGGCGCCCAGCGCGCGGAGCAGAGCGCAGGTCGAGGCGATCCGATCCGATTCCTTCACCCGCAGTTCGCCGACATCGCGGAACCAGGTCAACCCCTCGGCCCGGGCCGCCGCCACCGCGAGTACCGGGATCTCGTCCAGGAGACGCGGGACTTCCTCCCCCGCGATGGTGATGGCACGGAGCGGTGCGCTCTCCACCACCAGTCGCCCGAGCGGTTCCGGCCCGGAGGTCAGGTCGGATTCGATCGCGATCCGCGCCCCCATCCGGAGCAATGCGTCGAGCACGCCAGTCCGGGTCGGGTTCAGGCCGACCGCCTCGATCTCGAGACGCGCATCGGGTGCGATCGTGCCGAGGACCAGGAAGAACGCCGCGGCCGAGATATCACCTGGCACCTGCCAGTCGCGAGCCCGAAGGGTCACCGGGAAATCGATCCGCACGGTGCGCGCGTCGGGCCGGGTCACCCCGGCGCCCAGAAACTCCAGCAACCGCTCGGTGTGGTCACGCGACGGCGACGGCTCGGCCACCGTGAGACTCCCGGCTCTGCGCCCCAGATGCGCGAGAAGAATGGCCGACTTCACCTGCGCGCTGGCGATCGAAAGATCGACCCGCTCATCTGCCCCGCGCGCGGCCAGGGCCGACTCGGAAACCCCTTCGATCTCCAGCGGGGCGAGTCCATTCTGGCTGTTGATCGTCGCACCGAAACGCCCCAACGGATCGATGATCCGGCGCATCGGTCGGCGACAGAGCGAGGCGTCACCGGTCAGCGTGGCCCGCAGGGGCAATCCGGCCAGCATCCCGGCGAGCAGGCGGATCCCGGTGCCGGAGTTCTCGAGGTCGAGCTGCGAGGCCGGCGTCCGCAAGCGGCCGCGTCCGCCCCGGATCACCAGCCCCTGCTCGGTTTCGTCGATTTCCGCTCCCAGCGTCTGCAACGCCCGCGCCGTGGCGCGGCAGTCAGCCCCGCGATTCGGAGTGCCGAGTCGGGTCTCCCCTTCCGCCAGTGCCCCGAAGATGAGGCCGCGGTGGGTGAGCGATTTGTCGGAGACCACCCGCAGCCGCCCCCGGAGCGGGTGATTCCCCGACGGGGACTCCAGCGACGCGCCGCTCATCGGGGACGCATCCGATCGCGTGGCGCCTCCGCCGGATAGGATCCGAGCACTCGCAGCAGTTCGACCGATCCACGCAGCGCGCTCAGAGCACGCTGCACTTCAGGCGACTCCTCGTGCCCCTCGATCTCGATCACGAAAAGATGATCCCAGGGACCAAGGTGGGTCGGCTTCGGCTCGAGCCAGCAGACATTCAGTCCCTCGTGAGCGAAGATTCCGGCCACGGAATGGAGTGAACCGGGACGATTCGCGAGGACCAGGAGCAGGAGCGTCTTGTCCCGTCCGCTGGGCGGCAACGCCCGCCGCGCCAGCACGAAGAACCGGCGCGTTGCCTCGGGAACATCCTCGATCACCTGCTCCACCGGCCGAAGCTGGCCGACCGTTTCGAGCAGCGGATGTCCCACCACCGCGCCATCGCTCGCCCCGGCCAGGCGTATCGCATCGGTCACGCTGCCGGCGACGCGAAACTCGCGCTCCGGTCCCTGCGCTCCCATCCAGCGCGACACCTGGGCCAGCGCCGCGGCGGTGGCGAAGACCGGCCCCGTTCGTTGGGACGCGGGATCGGCATACAACCCCAGGCGGGGTTCGACCGCGTACTCCGCAAACACCCGCACGTCGGAGTGGAGGAAGAGGTCGAGCCGATCGAGGCTGGCTTCGAAGGAGTGCCCCTCGAGGCTCACCACCGCGTACTCGCCGCTCCCCTCATCCAGCCGGGCGAAGAGATCCTGCGGGCGCGGAGACGATTCGACCTTGGCCGACGCGCCGAACCGCTGCAGCGCCGCCTGGTGCGCCAGCCCTCCCCACTCGCCGAGCACCAGCACCGACTGGACCGTTTCGTGCGCCCGACTGGCCGAGATGATCTCGCGGAAGATCGCCGCCACACGCTCCGCCGGTACACGACCGGCCGCCGCCTGCGAAACCCGCTCGAGCACACGGCGCTCGCGATCGGGGTCGTAGACCGAGAGCCCGAGCCCCTCCTTGGCCAGGCCGATCTCCGCCGCGATGGCGAAGCGCTCGACCAGGAGTTCGGTCAGTCGGCGGTCGACCTCGTCGATTCGCCGTCTCAATTCATCGAGATTCGCCATGGGAGCCTGCCTGCCAGGGACCGCGCGGAGTCGGCCCTAGAGGGCCAGACCAGTCCGCTGGGATAGAATCGCGATTTCTTCCGGCGAGAGCGCGCGCACCGCGCCGACCGGCAGATCGCCCAGAACGATGCCCGCGTAGGCCACGCGGCGGAGACTGAGCACCTTGCACCCGACCGCCTTCCAGATGCGGCGGACCTCGCGGTTCTTCCCCTCGCGCAGGGTGATCCGGACGCGCGCCGAAGTCCCCTTCTGACTCAGGAGCTGCACTTCGGCCGGCCCGGAGACCTCGCCGTGTCCGATCTGCACTCCGCGTTCCACTTCATCGATCAGCGGCCGACTCGGAATCGGCGCCACCCAGGCCAGATAGGTGCGCGGCTGACGAAACTTCGGGTGGAGCAGGCGGTGGACCAACTCGCCGTGATTGCTGAAGAGCAACAGGCCCTCGGTCGCGCGATCGAGGCGGCCGATCGGAACGACCCGGCCGCTGAACTTCCCCAGCAGCTCGTCGACCGACGTCCGTCCCCGTTCGTCTTCACGGGTGGTGATCACCCCTTCGGGCTTGTTCATCAAGAGGTAGATCCACTGGCGCGGCAACCGCACCCGCTCGCCGTCGAAGCGGACGAAGTCCTTCGCCGGATCGACGCGGTGCCCCGGATGGGTGATCGTCTGTGCGTTCACCTCGATCCGCCCCGTGGCGATCAGGTCCTCGACCGAGCGTCTCGAACCAAGACCACTTGCGGCCAGAAACTGCGAGAGGCGGAGCGAACCGTCATCGCGCGGCGCGCGCGTCTTGGTGCGCACGCGCGGCGCCTTCCCCAACCCCCCTGCAGGTGGACGTGGTCGCGTCTTCCCCGGCCCGGGACCGGCAGCGGCCCGAGGACTCGCCACACGCGTCCGCTCGAGCGTTGGCCGCGCTACCGGTGTTCGATCGCCCTTCGTCCGAGGGCCCTGCGTGCGAGGGCCCTGCGTGCGAGGGCCCTGCGTCCGAGGGCCCTGCTTCGGATCGCCCTGCGTCCGCGCATCCTGCGCCCGATTGACCCGTGTTCGAGCCACCCGGGGCCGATCGGCATTTGGTCTTGGGGCCCCGGCCCGAGCGGAAGGCTTGGGTCGCCCACCTGAGCCTTCTGAACCCGGTCGGGAAGCTGCATTCGGACGAGACGTGCTGCGACTCGCGCGCTTGGCTCCAACCGCACGCGTGGGCCGGGCCGGCCGCTCGTCCGGCCGGCCACGCCCACCTGCGCGCGGCTTGCGCGGCGGGCGCGAGGCACGTGGTCCGCGCGACGCCTCGTTCGCGTCCGATCGTCTGGTAGCACGATCCGACGCCCCCGGGCGTTTCGGTCCGCTCTTGGGACCTGCGCCGGCGCGACGCCCCGGGCTAGAGGGTCGGCGGGTCGCCACGGTCCGCTTCGAGTGAGGTCGGTTCATCCGTTTCGAGCGTCGGTTCATCCGCTTCGAGCACCGGTTCATCCGCTTCGAGCAGCGCCGGACTCCCGGTTCGAGAGGCGTCATCCTCGCGCTCCACCCAGTCCACGCTCTCATCCTCCCAGTCTTCGTCGACCGCCGACGGGGCGTCCGCGCCCGCTTCGTCGGTCTCGGTCATCAGAGCCTCATCGCGGTCAGAATCGTCATCCTCGGCGCCCTGGCGGGCAGCGTCGTCCGCGGCCGGCATCAGCAGCGTGAGGAGCGGGGCGTCACCGGCCGGGGTTTCTTCATCGAGCATCCCCTGCGAGACCAGCGCCTCGCGGATCTCCGGATCCTGCAACGGATCGTCGCCCAGGAGTGACTGGAACTCCTCCAGGCTCGGTAGATCGGCCAGTGCGGTCAACCCGAAGTAGGTCAGGAAGTCGTCGGTCGTACCGTAGAGCAACGGACGCCCCAGGGCCTCGCTCCGCCCGGCCACCGCCACCAGGTTTCTCTCCATCAAGGTGTGCAGCACCTGCCCGCAGTCGACTCCGCGCAGCTCTTCCAGCTCCCCGCGGGTGATCGGCTGGCGGTAGGCCACCGCGGCCAGGGTCTCGAGTGCCGCCCGCGACAGTCGCGCCCGCCGCTTGCCCACGAGGAAGCGCTCGACATAGGCGTGGAGATCCGGGGCGGTCCGAAGCTGGTATCCCCCCGCGATCTGATAGAGGCGGAAGCCGCCCTCGGCCTGCTGGTAGCGCAGCTCCAGTGCGCGCAACCCGCCCTCGATCGCCGACGGGTCGACCTCCGGGAGGGCAAACTGCATCTGCTCGATGGTGATCGGCTTGTCCGTGGCGAAGAGCACCGCCTCGAGGATGGCCTCGAGATTACGCGGAGGCGGTCCGGTTGGCACACGCCGGCGTCCGCTCGGCCGCGGCTTCACTCCGACATGCGCGCCATTGCCGTTCTCCGCCGCCTCCTGGGCCTGCTCGAGCGCCTCCGGGTCGTCGTCTCCCGGCTCGGGAGCGAGTTCCACGCCCAGGAGGCTCGGTGCCCCGCCGGCCTGGATCGACTCGGCCAGCTCACCGATCCGGTCCCCGCGCTCCAGCTCAGGCGTCGATGCGACCGGAGTCGAATGCGACTTCCCGTTTTTCTTCGCTTCCTTCATTCGTTCCTCCTGGGCCTCCCTGCCCATTTCGGCCTCGAGTCCCGAACGCGCAATCCAGGCATGCCACGATCGGCATCGCGATCACCGGCCCGCCTCGCTCACCCGTCCCGAATCCGATCCTCCGATCGCCCCGCGGTTGAACCCTCCTCGTGGTCCGGCCGCGGCCCCGCGATCGCCCCCACATCCCCCTAACTAACTGCCGACATTCCCCCAAAAACCGATACTCCTGAACACGAGCCTCCTGAACCCGAGCCTCCCGAGCCCGATCTTCCGGCCCCGCGACCCCGCGCTACGCGGTCGCCACCGGCTCCCCAACCGGTCGCAGCAGCTCCGGCTCCGGGTCGATCGGGGTTCCGTCCGGATGCACCCTGGGCGCATCCGGGTCCGGCGCCAGCAGCCAGATTTCGGAAAGCGCTTCCGTTTGGCGCGAGCGGAGGCGCTGGTACTTCGACAACTCGAGCACGGCCAGGAAGGTCACCACGACCTCGTAGAGCGCCCCGCGTCGGCGGAGCAGATCGTCGAAGCGGATCCCCCTCGTTCCTTCCGGGGCGCCCAGCGTCGCCGGGAGAGGCTCCATCCCGTCGCCGACGCGCAGGCAGGACAGAACCCAGTCCATCTGCTCGTCGAGCTGGTACTCCTCCAGTTGGACCTGGTGCATCAACGGCACCGGCTTGGGCTTCAAAACGTCGCGCAGATACTCGACCAGATCGAACAGCTTCGGCTCGCGGAGCGGCAACTTGTAGTCCGGATCGAGCTGCAGCGAACTCCCGCGCGGGAAGGTCTCCGCCTGTCGGGCCTCGAGCGCACGCAGATTCGCCGCCGCCTCGCGGATCCGCCGGTACTCGATCAACCGGTCGATCAGCTCCTCGCGCGTGAGCGGCAGGTCGTCGTCGTCCGCCTCGGTCAGGAACGACGGCCGGGGAAGGAGCATCTGGCTCTTCATCCGCATCAGGGTCGCTGCCATGACCAGGAAGTCGCCCGCCACCTCGATGTTCATCGACTGCCAGGTTCCGATGTACTCGAGGTACTGCCGCGTGATGCGGGAGACCGAGATCTGCCAGATCTCGATCCGGTCCTTCTTGATCAGGTGCAGGAGCAGGTCGAGCGGTCCCTCGAAGCTATCGAGACGGACCGGGTGACCGCGGTACCTGCCAGGCTCCCCCTCGGCCGGGATCGCAGCGGGCTCCACTCTTCGGGCTCCTCCTGGCTAGAATCGTTCCAACGCGTGCGGGTCAAGGTACGTCACCCGACTTCGCTAGGTCAAGCCGTACCCCTTTGCCGGTGGATAACTTCGGCGGCGTCACACGAAAGCAACGCGGGGACAGTCTAGACCAGCCGTCCCCGCGATTGGGCAGGAATTCCTCCCGGAGTTTTGCCCTACGGGCAGTGCTTGGCGGTCGAGAAGGCCGCGCCGAACGGGATCAGGTCGGAGAGATTCGTTTGACCGTCATTCGTGTAGTCGTGGCAGCCCGGAGGGGTCACCCCGTTGAACTCGCGGGCGAAGGCGAGCAGGTCGGAGAGGTTCACCACCCCATCCCCCGCCGCCCCGTCGAAGTCCGGGCTCTTGCAGTTGACGTAGCTACGGATGGTCACGCCGTTCGCCTTGATCACGCAGGCGCTCGGGATGAGGTCGGAGCAGCCCTTGGCGGAGATGGTGATCACGACGACGCCATCATTGTTGGTGATCCCGGTGAGGACAGCGTTCGGACACGCCGGATTCGCTGCGGTCAACAGCACCACGACCGAAGCGTCGAAGATAGGACTCCCCGAGCTGTTTCTCACCGTGATCGTGTTGACCGACTCGTTCAGCGGGCTCGGAAGTGCGGGGCTGCAGATCACCCCGTTGAGCGCATCGGAGGGCACGACGGAGCATTGTGCCGGGTCCAGCCCGGCAACGGACCGACTTGCGGCGAAAGACAATGGCGCCGCGAAGAACAGCAGGATCGCGGCGCACGAACGCAGAACCGCTTCGCGCGCCCCTGCGCGCCTCCTCCCCATACGGAGTGCGTTAACGATGCGGAGAGTACACACTGCTCGGGTCATCCGCGGATCTGTTGGTTGCAGGTGGCTCATGATTCTCCCCTCCTGGTTGGCAGCGAAGCGCCGCTTGCCGTGACTCTGGCTGTCGGTGGGGGGACCCGGCACGGTGACGCGAAGCGACGGGCCTCGCGCAAACAGAGTCTCTCCCCGGGGCCGGAGGCTGTCCAGAAGAATTCGAACCGAGTGCGCCGTAAACACGAACCACCGCGAGGCGTGAGCTTCGCGGTGGTTCTGTAGCCCTGTGTCCGGACCACGGGGTGAACCCCGGAGGTCAGATCATCCGCTCGGTCAGATCACGGACAGTGCTTGGCGGTCGAGAAGGCCGCGCCGAAGGGGATGAGGTCCGACAGGTTGGTCAGATTGTCGTTCGTGTAGTCGGGGCACCCGGGGACGTTGATCCCGTTGAACTCGTTCGCGAAGGCGATCAGGTCCGACAGGTTCACCAGGCCGTTGCCGCCCGCGCCGTCGTAGTCCGGGCCCTTGGCGTTGACGAAGCTACGAATGGTCACGCCGTTCGCCTTGACCACGCACGCGCTCGGGACGCCATCGGCGCAACCGGAAGCAGCGATCGTGATGGTGACGACGCCCGAGGCATTGGTCGTGCCGGTGAGCACGGCCGCCGGGCAGGCGGGGTTCGACGCGGTGAGGAGCACGACGGTCGACGCGTTCGCGATCGGGGCGCCGGACGAGTTCTTCACCGTGATGGTGTTGATCGACTCGGTGAGAGCCGACGGGATGTTCGGGCAGACGATCACGCCGTTCAGGGCGTCCGACGGGGTCACGGAACACTGGGCCGGATCCGGAACGTCCGCCAGGACAACGCTGCTGGAGAGCGCGAGTCCGATGAGCGCTAGCAAGGCCTTCTTCATTGTCACCATCCTCCTCTTGTGACAGTCCAGGAACCTCTCGGTTCCTCGTTTCGATCTGAGCCTCGACGTTTCGATTCCTCGCGACGTCAGGACTCCGGGGGACAAAGGTGGCCGGAAGGACACCCTGATTGTGCAAGTCAGTTCGTGGATCGGATCAGCCGACTCTGACAGTGCCGAAGAGCCCGCTCATCCGCCCGACCACCCTTCCAGCCGTACCGCACTGCGGTCACCCGGACCGCACCAATCAACTCTAGGAGAGCGAGGACAAACTGCTGCTTGCGATGCCGCTCTCTGAGGGGCGGGCCGCTTCCACACCAAGCGGCCGGCAACCCACCTCGCTCTCCTAGTTCTCGTTCTGAACGCGCGCCCAGCGCCTCAGCGACAGATCGCAACCGTCCGTTCCGTCTCGAACAGAAGGTTGCCATCCTGACGCGGAACGGCGATCAGGCTGAACGGCCGCACGATCGTGCCGTCAGCGCAACCGGTCCCCGGCACCGTCTCGCTCCAGCGGATCCGCAGCCATCCGTCTTCGGTCTGCTCCACCGCCGCGACGCTCAGACCATGGTTCGCACCGGTCCGCGTGCCGAGAAACTCCGCCACCACCATCTGGGTGCGGAAATCGACCCGGGGAACGGCGACACTGCCGCGCGCCGCATGGCGCGTGAGCAGCGAGATCAATCCATCCTGGGAGCGCACGACGTGGCGCTCGTATCCGGCGATGCCGCTCGACGTGCCCTCGAGCAGCACGCTGAAGTCGACCGGCATGACCCGAGGTTCGCTGGCCTCGTCGGCCACCGCGGTGAGACGCTCCCGGATCTGCATCAACGCAGACGGAGCGCCGGTGTCACACATTCCGGAGGCGAAGGTACGTTCGCCATCGGGTCCGGAAACGCGGACGAAGAACGTCGCCTGGCACCCAGTACCAGGCGCGTAAGAGTCGGGGGGAAGGGCGTGAATAAGACGGGCGAGCGTCTCCAGCTTCTCGCCCGCCAGGAGGCCCCGCACGGACTGCCCAACCCCCCTACCGCTCGTGAGAACCAATTGACCGGAGGCCGAGATGGAGAGGTCCTGGTAGTCACCTCCAGGTGCTCCCGCTGTCTCGTGGAACCGAAGCTCCGTCCAGGTCGCTCCCGTGGAGGCCGGATCGACCGAGCGATCCGAGCCGCACGCCGCAGCGAGCAGACCGAGGAAGAGGGCTCCGATTTTTGTCACGTTGGTCTTCATGATTCACCTGCCAATCCCCATGCGAATCGCGTGCCAAGTCGGTAAGATTTTCCTTCGATTCTCTAATCGATTGCCATTCAGTCGATTCCGGTATCGACCAGATCCCCCGGCAGGGCCGAAGGGGAGATCGCAGGGCGGGAACTCGGAGGAAAGCTGAGGCGTGGGTCTCAGAAAACTGACGGATGCCCCTGCTCCCACCCCAGACCGACCGTCCAGACCGACTTTCGATAGTAGCTCCCGATGAGCAGCGATTCGTTTTCGTACCAGCCGTGTCGGGCCTCGATCCGGAAGCCATGGCGGAGGGGTCGCGACAAGCCGAGCACGACCTGGTTATTGTCGTCCCGCGCCTCGACCTCTTCTCCCCCTCGAAAGATGTAAACCTCGTCCAGGTTCCGATCGGTGTAATCGGTCGTCTCAAGGTTTCCGTAGCACTGCAGGGTGAAGCGCTGGGGGGCGGAGGCCGCCACGAGCCACCGCACCTCGTGGCGATGGAGTGAAGAGCCGAGCGAGTTGGAGTTCTGCGCCCGGAACCCGTATTGCACTCGCGCCACCACGCCGTGAACCCAGCGCAGGCCGAGGTGCAGGTGACGCAGCGAGTCCCGCTGACGCGGCGGACCGACTACCAGGGTTCTCTCGCCCGGGGGACCATCCCACTGGATCGAGTCGCGTCCGTGTCGCGTGCCGGTCAGCTCCAGCCCGACGCGGGCACTGAGGTGCCGCGCCACCGGCTGTTCGTAGGAGATGTCCAGTCCGCTCCCCCACTGATCGCGAAAGCCAGTCTGCTCGAAGTCGAGGGCAAAGCTGCGCAGGGAGGTATGGAGCGTGCCGCGCGGGCCGAACGGGGTGTCGACCGCCACGCTCCCCCAGACCCGATCGAAGTCGCGCGAGGCCGAGTCGGCGATCGCCGGATACACCCGGGTGCTCCAGCCGCTCTCGAAGCGGAGGTCGGTTCCGCGCGCGCCGAGCGGCAACTCGAAGGCGCCCCGCAGTTCGGCCTGGCGCCTACGCTCCTCGGAGAGCTCCCGATAGTCTTCGCGGAAACCGCGCGCCGCGATCCCCGCCCGGGCCCGCCCCATCAGGTCGTCCCGGCTCAATTCGGCCTCTCCGAGCAGCCGGAAGTAGGAATCGGAGAGCCGCTCGTTCTTCGCCAACGCCTCACGGACGTTGTTGTCATCGCCGAAGGACGACTGCAGGCGGCACGCCGATTCCCATGCCGCCGCGGCCGGTGAGCCCAGGGCGAGGGTAAGCAGAAGGACCGGGAGCGCTCCTGTGTGGGGAGCACGACCCGGGCGGGATCCCGCTGAGAGCCGGGCGCTACGGCGCGCTGGTCTCGGGGAGAATGCGGGCCTCAATCCGTTGGGTCCTCTCCGCGATTCGTTCGAGCTCGCGTTCCAGTTCACGGGAGTATCCCGTGAGAAGCGCGCGCAGCCTCTCCGATTCCTGAGGTGAACTCGGGTTTGCCCGGAGGGCGAATTCCAGGGTGGCTGATCGGCTGTCATTCGGCAACTCCATCGATGGGCGATGGAGTCCTTCCCCCGGGTCTTCCCCTCCCCCGAGGCCGCCGCGAAGCCGCACCGAACCTTCGCTGGAAACCCGCCCGCCCTCATCGAGGAACGCGAGGTCGCGGACGAACCGTCCTGCTTCCTCGAGCACCCGCTGCTCGGCTTCGAGCTCCTTCAGGCGCGCCCCGAGTCGCAGGTCCACCCGCTGCAGGTACTGCTCGACGTCCCGATAGTAGTCGAGCTTGGCCCGGAGCGTTTCCTGGGTATCGGTGCTGTCCGGCGGCAGGTCCGGGTAGTCGAGCACCGCTGGCGTCTCGATCGAGGCGGCGAGCGACGAGCGGGTGCGCTTCAAATCGAGCAGGGTGGCGAGCGCGGCTTCGCCCCCCTGCCCTGCCGCCGCCTGACGCTCGAGTGCATCGAGGCGGGGCGAGAGATCCTCGAGGGCCCGGTTGGCCCGCTCGCGACACCGGTCCTTCGCGACCAGGAGGTCCAGTTCACGATCCATCGCGTCGCGCTGGATCCGCTCGGCGTCGCGCAGCCAGGCCTTGGGCACGGCCCCGCCGGCATTGGCGATGCGCGCCCCGAGGCTGTCGGCGCGGATCAGGAGATCGTCCCGAGCGGCGGCCAGCGCCTGCTGCTCCGCGAGGCAGCGGAGGGCATCGTCGATCGAGTCGGCCCGTGCCACGCTCCACGAGAGCACCGTCAGAAATCCGAGGGCGGCCCTCAGAGTTCCGAGGCCAGGCAGGCGGCAGAACGATGTCCGGCTCGTCCAGGTCATCCGTCTTCGCGATCGATCAGCCCGTACTTCTCCAGCTTGTAGTAGAGAACGCTCGGCTTGAGCTCGAGCAGTCGGGCTGCCTCGGTCTTGTTCCCTTCCGCCGTACGCATGGCACGTCCAATGAGTTGCCGTTCCACCTGTTCCACCACCTCGCGGAGCGGCGGGTGGCCGGCCGGGAGCGGCAGATCGACCGCCGCGATCGCCTTGGTTGGGCCGAAGGGGAGATCATCCACGCCGATCGACAGACCATCCGAGAGGACCAGCGCCCGCTCGATCACGTTCTCCAGTTCCCGCACGTTGCCCGGCCAGTGGTAGGTACTGAGCAACTTCAGTGCCTCGGGAGTGATCTGAACCGGCGGACGTCCCCGCTCCGCGGTGAGGCGCGCGGCGAAGTGCTCGGCCAGCGCCGGCACGTCCTCCTGCCGCTCGCGCAACGGCGGAAGACGGAGGGGAATCACGAAGAGGCGGTAGAAGAGGTCCTGACGGAAGCGGCCCGCCTGGACCTCGGCTTCGAGATCGCGATGGGTGGCGGCGACCACCCGGACATCGACCGGAATGGTCTCCTCGCCCCCGACCCGCTCGAGCTGCCGTTCCTGCAGCACCCGGAGCAGCTTCACCTGGACGGCGGGCGAGATCTCGCCGATCTCGTCGAGCAGGAGCGTGCCGCCGTCTGCGAGTTCGAAGCGTCCGCGATGCTGCCGGGTGGCGCCGGTGAACGCCCCCTTCTCGTGCCCGAAGAGCTCGCTCTCCAGCACCCCCTCGGCCAGCGCGCCGCAGTGCACGCGGACGAAGGGGCGATCGCGGCGGCTGCTCCGTTCATGCAGCGCGCGCGCCACCAGTTCCTTCCCCGTGCCGCTCTCGCCCAGGATCAGGACCGAGCTGTTGGAGTCGGCCACCTTCTCGATCTTCCGGAACAGCTCGAGCATGATCGGGCTTTGGCCCACGATCTCGCCGCCCCCCCAGGCGCCCAGGATCTCGTCGCGCAGGAGCTGATTCTGGGTTCGCGCGTTCTCCAATGAGCTGCGCTCCACGAGCAGGGCGGAGATGCGCAGCAACTTCTGCCGGAGCTGTTCCATCGAGAACGGCTTGACCATGAAGTCGAATGCCCCGCCCCGCATCGCCGCGACGGCGACTTCAACCGAGGCGAACGCGGTCATGAGCAGCACCTCCGTGCCGGGTGCCCGTTCCTTGACGAACTGGAGGACCTCCAGCCCGGCCTCGGGCGCTTCGAGCCGGAGATCGGTGAGCACGATCTCGCACCGGTGCGCGAGAAACCAGTTCCGCGCCTCGGCCGCCGTCGGGACTCCCACCGCCTCCAGCCCCATCTCCGCGAGAACCTCCAGGATCGCCTCCCGCAGGGTCTCCTGGTCCTCGACCACCAGCACACGATGCACGTCTCTGCCTCCAGGGTTGGGGTGCGCGCTCACGCCGCCGGGAGCGTCAACACGAAGCGGGCGCCGCCGGTTTCGCCGCGATCCACCCGGATCCGGCCGCGATTGAGGAGGACGAGGCGCTGCACGATGGCCAGGCCAAGGCCCGCCCCGGCGGTCTTGGTGGTGAAGAACGGCTCGAAGAGCCGCTCGCGCACCGCCTCGGGAATCCCCGGACCGCTGTCCTCGACCGCGATCTCACACTCCGGCGGATCGGCCGCCGCATCCCCCGCTCCGACCGAGATGCGGACCGCTCCCCCTGGCGGCGAAGCCTCGATCGCATTGCGCACCAGGTTGTGCAGCACCTGCCGCAGGTGGGTCGGATCGCACTGCGCCCGCGCGGCGCGAACCGGCGCATCGAGCGCAACCTGCCGTCCTTCGGCCAGGCCACGCAACAGGTCGGCGAGTTCCTCCACCTCGTGCGCAACGTCGAGGGCTTGAGGGATCGGATTCGCGGGACGCGCGTAAAGCAGGAACTGATCGACCACCGCCCCCATGTGATCGAGTTCGCGCAGGATCTTCTCCAGGCGCCGCCTCTGCCCATCGTTCAACGAAGCGTCCCCTTGCAGCAGCTCGGCATAGAGGCGAATCCCGCCGAGCGGATTCCGGATCTCGTGGGCCACGCCGGCCACCATCGCCCGCTGCTCCCGGTCGCGGGCCTCGATCTCGACTCGCATCTGTTCGAGCGTGCGGGCGAGCAGGCCGATCTCGTCTCCGCCGGTGACCGGCACGGCAACCGAGAGATCGCCGCGGCCCAGGCCACGCGACCAATCGACCAGGCGATCGAGGGGACGAGTCAGGCCGCGCGCCGCGACCGCGGCGAGCAGAAATGCCAGCAACACCGCGCCGGCTCCAGCCAGAGCCAGGCGGCGCCGAAGGGCGCGCAGTGCCTGCAGGAACTCGGCATCGGCCTCCACCCCGACCAGCGCGATCACCTTGCCGCCGGTGTCGATCGGGACGTAGCCGGTCTTGCGGAACTCCCCTCCCTCATCGGTATAGAGCGGTCCGGCCGCCGCGCCGCCAGCCAACGCCCGCTGCACCTCGGGGCGATCGGAGCGCAGCTGCGGCAGCGGCACTCCGATCGTGATCCGCGTATCGGTGTCGACGAACGAGCGGCCGGAAGGATCGGCGAGGAAGATCCTCCGGACTCCCGTGCGATCGCGCAACTGGATCAGGCTTTGCCGTCGTTCCTGATAGAGACGAAAACTCTCGTGGGCCGGTGTGAGGGCCAGCAGTCCCGGGACCAGGGACGGGCCGATGAGGCTGACCGCGGCCCCCCCGACCGCGCGCAGCCGGCGGTCGAGTTCATCCTCGAGTGCGCGCCTGGCCTGCACCTCGATCAGCACCGCGAGCCCGAGCAGCAACGCCGCGGCGAGCACGGCGAGCGTAAGGAAAATGCGAAACCGAATGCCGAGCAATTGCCGCGGGCGCGGGGCGGCCTGGTGCGCCACCTGCGGGTCGACTCCCGCGGCGCGACGGCCGGGGCTGCGCGCGGATCCCGGGCCGGGGCTGGCTTCGCTCATTCAATTCCTCCGTCCGGAGGGTACCAGAGCCACCCTCCCCCCTCAACGCGGGTGGCCGGCCATTAGCTGCCCCGGCGAGAAAACGTCAGAAGGACGAATATCCCGATCTCGCGGATCCGTGGCAGGATAGCCGGTCTCGCGACTACCCACGGACCCGCGGCCGGGATAGGATACCCCGATTCGTGGCGGATCGGTCTCTGGCGGAACAGGAAGGAGCTCATGAGCGGACTCGGCGGCTTCTATCGAAGTTCGATTGGAAAGAAAATCGTGGTCGGTGCCACCGGCATCCTCCTCGTCGGATTCCTCTTCGTGCACATGTTGGGGAATCTCCAGGCCTTCGAAGGGCCGGGCGAACACGGCGAGCCGGCCAAGCTCACCCAGTACGGCGAGCTCTTGCGGACCGAGATGGCGGTGCTCTGGGCGATGCGGCTGGGCCTGCTCGGCCTCCTGATCTTGCACGTGGTCACCACCGTGCGCCTGGTCGCCGAGAATCGCGCCGCGCGTCCCGAGCGGTATGCCATGGCGCGCTCGATGAAGACCACCTTCGCCGCCCGCACCATGATCTTCGGCGGGGTGGCGCTGTTCGCCTACGTGGTCTACCACATCCTCCACCTGACCGTGGGGGCGGCTCACCGCGATCTGTTCCGCGAGGGAGATGTCTACGGCAACGTCGTCCGTTCCTTCTCCAATCCGGTGATCGCCACGGTCTACGTGGCGGCAATGATCCCGGTCTTCTTCCACCTGCGACACGGGATCCAGAGCGCGCTGCGCACCTTGGGAGTCGATCACCCCGAGCACCTGGCGCGGATCCAGACGGCGGGCGGAGCGCTCGCCGCGTTGATCACCCTCGGCTTCATGGCCGTGCCGCTCGGCGTGCTCTTCAACCTGATTCGGCTCTAGGAGGACCGCGATGAAACTCGACGCCAAGATTCCGGGCGGTCCGATCGAGACCAAGTGGGACCGGCATCGCTTCGACATGAAGCTGGTCAACCCGGCCAACAAGCGAAAGTTCTCCGTCATCGTGGTCGGCACCGGGCTGGCCGGGGCCTCGGCCGCCGCCTCGATGGCCGAGCTCGGCTACCAGGTCAGCGCGTTCTGCTTCCAGGACTCCCCCCGCCGCGCCCACTCCATCGCCGCCCAGGGCGGGATCAACGCGGCCAAGAACTACCAGAATGACGGGGACTCGATCTGGCGGCTCTTCTACGACACGGTCAAAGGGGGCGACTACCGCGCCCGCGAGGCCAACGTCTATCGCCTGGCCCAATCCTCGGTGCAGATCATCGACCAGTGCGTGGCCCAGGGAGTCCCCTTCGCGCGGGAGTACGGCGGCCTGCTCGCCAATCGTTCCTTTGGTGGCGCGCAGGTCTCGCGCACCTTCTACGCTCGCGGCCAGACCGGCCAGCAGCTGCTCCTCGGCGCGTATCAGGCGCTGGCCCGTCAGATCGGCCTCGGCCGAGTGACCATGCACCCGCGTACCGAGATGCTCGACCTGGTGGTGATCGACGGGCAGGCGCGCGGCATCGTGGTGCGCGATCTGGTCAGCGGAGAGATCCGCTCCCACGCCGCCGACGTCGTGGTCCTGGCCACCGGTGGCTACAGCAATATCTTCTACCTCTCGACCAACGCCAAGGGGTGCAACGTCACCGCGATCTGGCGAGCCCACCGGCGCGGGGCCGGATTCGCCAACCCCTGCTTCACCCAGATTCATCCGACCTGCATCCCGGTGGCGGGCGAACACCAGTCGAAGCTGACCTTGATGAGCGAATCGCTGCGCAACGACGGCCGGATCTGGGTGCCGAAGAAGGCGGGCGATTCTCGGCCCGCCGATCAGATTCCGGACGCGGAGCGCGACTACTACCTCGAGCGGCGCTATCCGGCCTTCGGGAACCTGGTGCCGCGCGACGTCGCCTCGCGCGCGGCCAAGGAGCGGTGCGACTCAGGCTTCGGTGTCGGCCCGACCAAGCTCGGGGTCTTCCTCGACTTCCGCGACGCGATCAAGCGATTGAGCGAACCGGTGGTTGCGGACCGCTACGGCAACCTCTTCCAGATGTACGAGCAGATCACCGGCGAGAATCCCTACAAGGTGCCGATGCGAATCTTCCCCGCGCCGCACTACACCATGGGTGGACTCTGGGTGGACTACAACCTGATGAGCACCATCCCCGGACTGCACGTGCTCGGCGAGGCAAACTTCTCCGACCACGGCGCGAATCGTCTCGGCGCCAGCGCCCTGATGCAGGGACTGGCCGATGGCTACTTCGTCATCCCCTACACCATCGGCCACTACCTCGCCTCCACCCCGATCCCCAAAGTCGACACCGGCCACGCCGAGTTCAAGCGGGTCGAGGCCGAGGCGAACGCGCGGAACCGCTCGCTGCTCGCCATCAAGGGGAAGCGCACCGTCGATTCGTTCCACCGGGAACTCGGCCGCCTCATGTGGGACAACGTCGGCATGAGCCGCAATCGCGCCGACCTGGAGAAAACGCTGGCCCGCGTCCCGGAACTGCGGGAGGAGTTCTGGAAGAACGTCGCGGTGGAAGGCAGCGCCGACGACCTCAATCAGAGCCTGGAGAAGGCCGGACGGGTGGCCGACTTCTTCGAGTTCGGCGAGCTCATCACCCGTGACGCGCTCGAGCGCGCCGAGTCGTGCGGCGGACACTTCCGCGAGGAGTTCCAGACCGAGGACGGCGAGGCGCGGCGCGACGACGAGAACTTCTGTCATTCCACAGTCTGGGAGTGGCAAGGCCCGGGGAAGGCCCCAGTCCAACATCGGGAACCACTGAGCTTCGAGTACGTGAAGCCCTCCCAGCGGAGCTACAAATGAGCCCGGCAGAGTCGAACAGGAGCAAGGGGACCATGCGACTGACCCTCAAGGTGTGGCGACAGGCCGGGCGTTCGGCCCGGGGCGGTTTCCAGGAAGTGGTGGCCGAAGGGGTCAGCCCCGACAGCTCCTTCCTCGAGATGCTCGATGGAGTGAACGAGAAGCTCGAGGCGGAGGGGAGAGAGCCGATCGCCTTCGATCACGACTGCCGCGAGGGAATCTGCGGCTCCTGTTCGCTCATGATCAACGGCCATCCCCACGGTCCGGACGACGGCGTCACCACCTGTCAGCTCCACATGCGGCGCTACCGCGACGGCGACACCATCGTGATCGAGCCGTGGCGTGCTCGGGCCTTCCCGGTGATCAAGGACCTGATCGTCGATCGCAGCGCCTTCGACCGGATCATCCAGGTCGGCGGCTTCGTCTCGGTCAACACCGGTAGCGCCCAGGACGCCAACAATCTCCCGATCGGCAAGGAGGTCGCCGACCTCGCGATGGACACCGCCGCCTGCATCGGCTGCGGCGCCTGCGTGGCCGCCTGTCCCAACGCCTCCGCCATGCTCTTCGTCAGCGCCAAGGCAGCCCACCTCGGCCGCCTCCCCCAGGGCCAACCCGAGCGCCACGCGCGCACCCGCCGCATGGTCGCCCAGATGGACACCGAAGGCTTCGGCGGCTGCACCAATCACGGCGAGTGCGAGGCCGCCTGCCCCAAGGAAATCAAGATGTGGAACATCTCGTTCCTGAACCGCGACTTCCTCCAGGCCAGCCTCAGCGAACGTTCGGCTTCACAGCGGGCGGGAGATGGGTGATCGCCTCCCGCCGCGCGATCGGAGGACACGAATCCTCGCGCGATTTCGATCAATGAGCGGACTCAGGGATGCGCGACCGCTCGCGGGCGCCGGAGCACGCCGTCCTTCTGCGTGCTCCCGTCAACCTCTACCGAATCACGAGCACCCGCGCGGCTTCTCCAGGAGAAGTGCCCGCCTGTACCGCGAAGTACACTCCTGCCGGCACGGGTTCCCCCCGCCGGTCGGTGAGATCCCACAGGGCGACTCCAGTCGAACTCTCCACGGAGGTTCCGCGCCACACCACGCGCCCCTGAACATCCCGCACGTGGATCCTCAACTCTGCAGCCGCCTCACGCTCCCCCGGGGGCGACGACTGACGCTCGAATCGCACGACGCCACCCGACACCACTGACGGCACTGCCCGCAAACGGCGATCATGGATCGTCTGCGAAACTCCCGCTGCCAGCGGTGCGATGTTCGGGAACACGCAGATTCGATCCGGATCGACGCCGAATCCCACAACATCCAGGTCGGCATCCGCATCCAGTTGCATCGCCGCTTTCACCGCCACCGCGGGCACGATTGTCTCGACGAGGTCAAATCCGGTTGGGACGCGTCCGCGGTGCACCCGCGTCCCAGGCACGAGGTGGTTCATCGCGTCCAACACATCATCACCATCGATGTCTACGAGCAGACTCCAAACGCCCGGTAGCGTAGCCGCCTCCAGCGGCCTCCAAGCGCCAGCCCCGTCGCCGTACAGAACCCAGGTGGTGGACTGTCTCGTACAAATGATGTCCGGATGCGGGTCGTCGCCAAGGGATGCCACCTGCAAGGCGTAGTACGCTGCGACCGGCGTCGGATCCTGCTCCTTCACCGTCCACTCCTCGGACTCTCGATAGACCCTTGGCCCGTCGCACCAGATGACACCAATCCCCCGTCGCTCGCACGGTGGATCTTCGATCCCCCAGTCCCGTACCGCGCTGACCACGATGTCGAGATCCCCGTCAACATCCGCGTCCGCCACCGCCAAGTCGATGACCGACGAGTAGTAGCTTGGCTCGCACCAAATGTCGTCGACGAGGTCGATCTCGATCTGGGTGTTTCCCGGCACGAGCCCGGTGGGACTCCCCCACACGATCCACAGGTAGGGCTGTTGCGGACCTTCGTTGCTCGGGCGACCGATGAGATCGCAATGACCGTCCTGATCCAAGTCCTCCGCGCGCATCTCCCCGAAGTACCCGTTCGGCCAAGCATCGAGTGGGACGATAACCGCCGGCCCCGGATAGGTGTAGGCAGCACTCGCGTAGTAGACCCGGGTTGGGGACCCAGACACCGCGATGTCGGTTCGCCCGTCGCCGTTGAAGTCCCCGAGCGCATGCCGCTCGTACCCTGGCACGATCGCCACCGTGGGGCCTGCGACCAACCCCCCGAGCCCGTCGTTTAGGTAGATGTATCCGGTCGCGCTGTTACTGTTCGACGCGGCGACGAAGACGTCCAGATGGGCGTCATCGTTGAGGTGCCCGACACTGAGACCCCGTGGGGTCTTCGGCACCGAGTAGCTGACTGGATCGTCGAACCAGAGGCCGGCTTGCGCTAGGTCGGTGCTGACCAGCAGCGCCATCAAGACACAGAACGGATGGACTTTGCGCTGACGATCAAGCTGCCGAGAACTCTTCGAACTACCAGCATGGAAACGCATCGTCACCTCCTATCGCGCCAGGACAAGGCGTCGGGTCTGTTCGCCCGCCGCCGAGGTCATCCGGAGGAAATAGACGCCGCTGGCCATGCGACGCCCCTTGTCGTCTCTGCCGTTCCACTCGAACCGATGCGCACCGGCCTTCAGCTCTCCACCGAAGACGCGCCGCACCTGACGTCCCCCCGCATCGAACACCGCCAGATCGACCCGATCGGTCACGCTCAATCTGAACTCGATCGCCGTCTCCGGGCCGAAGGGATTCGGGCCGGTACGGATCCGCCCGTCTCGCTCCGCAAGCAGCTCCCCGGGTCCCCGTCGAGACTCCAACCAGAAGTTCGGGAACGCGCCGGTGCGCGCGATGTCGTAGGCGGCGGTCGGCCATTGGAGATCACTGGCGCTCATCTCGGGCAGGTCGTAGACGTAGACGTATCCGTCTTCGGTGCCGACGATCAATTGCAGCGTGTCGCCGCTCTGGTCGAGATCGGCGATGGTCGGGGTGCACGGCAGATCGCTGAACTGAAGGGGCCAACCCGGTTCGCGACCGACCAAGAAGCTATCCCCGCTGGTCGGGGTGAACTCCCAGGCGAAGAGTGCCCCGTGGTTCGAACCCACGATCATCTCCTGGCGCCCGTCCCCATCGATGTCCCCCACGATCGGGTTACCCCGGGTGATCCCCTGTGACTCGCGCAGGCGGCCCGGAAGCGCGATCGTATCGGTCAAGGTCGTCCCCCGACCGTAGGCATCGTTCCCGGGTAGCGTGCCACGCTTGTAGAACAGCGACGCCCGAACCGTGGCCTTGTCCGGCACGGTCGAGCCATCCGCAACGACTTGGCGACCCAGGAAGAGCTCAGGAACCCCGTTGCCGGAGGGATCGAGTTCCGCGACCGCGGGGGACTGCGCGGGCTCCCGGGAGCGGTACGGATAGTGGTAGGTCCCATCGGCGCCCGTCTTGCCTCGCCAGACCACTCCGAAGCTTCCCGTCGGGTGCTCGAAGGAAGCAACCGGTCGGCTGGTGACACTGGAGGATGCCGTCACGTCCGGATCGTCATCGGAGTCGAAGTCCGCGATCACCGGAGTCGAGACGCTCACGTTGCAGGGTGATGATCCGCACGGAGTGGCGGTCCACAGGTTCGTGGGGTTGCCCGAACCGGCATGGGTCTTCCATAGCTTCAGTTCGCCGTTCCACAGCGGCTGGACGATCTCCAGCCCAGGCGACGTGGAGTCGACGTCCGCCACGGCAATACCGGAGTAGTTGTATTGCTCGGAGAGACTCAAGTTGACGTAGCGACCAGCGTTGTTGCGGTACGCGCTCCCGTTCTGATGCCAGACGTAGAGATCCCCCTCCCCGTACCCATTGACCACGATCTCCAGATCTCCATCCTGATCCAGATCGGCCAGCGTCGGAGTCGAACGGGCATCGACGGACAAGGGGTTAGCCCAGTGCGCGCTTCCGTCTTCATCGACCACATGCAACTTGTCGTTCCCGAACATCATGGCGATCTCGGTCTCCCCGTCGTCATCCAAATCTGCGGCGGCCAGCTCTCCCCACAGGCTGAGATTCGACTCGGTATCGATGTCGGCATCGGCCAACGGGTTGTAGAGCAGGCCATCCGCGTCCGCGGCCGCAATCGCTTCCCCATTTGGATCCCAGGCCGCCAGGACCCGACCTCCGGCGAGCACCTCCAGGTCTCCATCGTCGTCGAGGTCGACCGCGAGCACCGACTTCGCAGCCCCCTTCGGCATCCGCTTCGGCCAGCCGGCTCGGGGAACGAGAGAACTCTCCCGCAGGCCGGTCCAGCGAATCGGGGTCTCGATTCGGTTGGAGCTGACGGCAGTGACGCCCACCTTGTAGTCGATCAGATCGCCATTCACGTCCCGCCGGGGCTGGCCCAAGGTCCAGGCCGAGGCCGACTCGCTCAGCATGTCGCGGGTGTACTTCCGCTGCACCCCGGCACTGTCGACGTACACGTGGTAGCCGATCGGCTCGTTGTTGTTGTTGTTCCCGTAGGCCGTCGGTTCGGTCCACTGGACCCGAAATCCGTCGACCGTCGGATGGGCATCGAGCGTGGCGACCTGATAGGTCGATCCCGCAACTCCCCAGGGGTTGTACGCGGTGGTCGGATCGACCACCTCCAACGTATCCACGACACCGTTCACCGTCCGCAAGACGGTGAGGCTCTCCACCCGGAGCGTACGCCCGGTCGGCGAGTCGCAGAACGTGAACCCGACCGCAGCCGTGGTTTCTCCGCCTTCCGGAACGGACATCTGGATGCGATCCCCCCCGCTGCACATGGCGACGTCGTTTCCCGACCAACCGAGGACCACCTCGATCGAGTCGGCATCAGCGTTCCCGCGATTGCGCAGAGTCGGCCGCAGCCGGTACGGCGACTTCCCCAGCCCGCAGGAGCAACCGCCCCCGAGGTTCGACTCCAGCTTCTGGAGCACGAACGACACCTCTGGCGCGGCCGTCTCGACCAGAAAGTCGGTAAAAGTCCGTAGATCCTCCCCCTCGTCCACCCGTGTGACGAAGGAGAAGGCGATCCGTTGGTTTGGAGGCAACGTTCGCGAGAGATCGAACACGAAGCGCGTCGTGTCCGCGGCGTTCGGCAGGAGCGTGTCGTAGGACGAGCTGGCCTCCTCCATCGTGACCCAATCCCGGGCATCGGCGTAGAAGCGGATCTGGTCGGGGTCGGAATCAGGTTCGAACGTGAACTCGATCGTGTCCCCGTCCGCGGATTCGACGTACGAATCCAGAACGTCGAGTGAGTCCGAACTGACGCCGAGCCCGCCGTCGGCGTTGATCGTCCCCTCTGCCGCGGCGGCGGGATAGGGAGTCTCCCAGTCTACCTGAAGCACATACTCGCCGGTTTCCTGGTCCCGCCAGATCGTGTACCCGTTGAGTGTTGGTTCGGTCGGCTCCCTTTCGGGTCGGATGCCCGACTCGTTGAGCAAGAGAGAGAACTCCGGTTGCCCAGCCGGGGGGTGGGCGTTTCCGCCGCCGATCACCACTTGGTCGGCGGGCGCGGAGACGCCATCCAAGCGGAGCTTCATGCGAACGCGGGCCGTGGGATGGAGTGCGGCCGTGGCGCCGGATGCAGGCTCTGCTGCCACGTTCTTCACGAATACGTCGACGGCGACCCGATCGCCGGCCTCGAAGACGTCCGCCTCAAGTCCGGCGTTCATGCTGTCGGAGAGCACGTGATACTCGTAGATCGGCACGGGGTCATCGTCGAGAACGGTCTGGTTCGCTTCTTCGATGAACAGATACGCAGGCACGAAGCTCTCCGCCGTCGCCCACACGTCGATGCCCACGAGTGAGGAGGCAACCAACAGAGACGGGAATCGAGCTTCCCCCGCATCGTCGGTCCAGCCGATCGCATAGACGTCATCGTCCCGGGAGAGGCACACCCGGGCTCCGACAACCGGCGCCCCGGTGGAGTCTTCCTCGAGCACCGTAATGGTCACGTCGTAAAAATCGGGATTCCCCAACTGCGTCAACGAGCTCGAGAGCCAAAGAGCACCCGGCGCGCTGGTCCAGGCACGGAGGACGGGATCGCCAAACAGCGACCAGTGGATGTTTCGGGTGCCGGCGGCACCCGTCCCGGTGGCACTCGCGAGCGCGACACCCACCGGCTGCCGGTTGAGTAAGGCCTTCCGCAGGAAGCGTGTGCTCATGTCGGTGGTGTCGTGGAACGCGTAGAGGTTCGAGCTCACGGACTTGCCGCACCAAGCAACCGCCCCGCCGTCCGGATCGCGCAGAAGATGTTCCGCGACGGCATCACCGTCATACATGCCAGTCATGCTGCCGTAGCTCAGGCCGACGAAGTAGTTCGGCCCGTTCGAGAGCGCATCCAGCGCCTCGCGCGAGATCGGCACCTGTGGATTGTCGGCCAAGTACTGCTCGAAGCACGCCTCCGCCCAGTCGTCGCATTGCGATTCCGAGCAGATGAGGGGCTCCAAGCAGACGTCACGGGCGGGGCGAATCTGGTCGAGCTTGTCGCTGATCCCGCCGAGCACCCAGCGGTTCGAGTGCTCCACGTGGAAGACGACCGACGGCTCCTCGTTCCGGAGGGCGTTCAAAATGTTGGCGTGGGTGAAGTAGGCCTCCGGTGCTCCCTCCGCAGCGTAGTAGTCGCGCTGCTTCTTGTAGCAGTCATAAGAGGTCCCAATCTGGCACGTCTTGCTCGAGGTGAGATTCGGGTAGAGGCGATAGGTCTCGAAGGCCAAGGAATCGAGAACGGTCTTCTTCAGACGCTCGGACTGCCAGACTCCGTTCTGCCACCAGGGGGTGCTCTGCGGATCCGAGGGTGGTGTGTCCTCGTCGTCTTCCCCATCCCAGGCGCCCGAGTTCGTGAGTCCGGCGAAAAGTACCGCCTTGGTGTAGTAGGTATCGTCGGGCACGGGAAGGCCGAGTCCCGGTACCCGATCGTACGTGCGGACTTTCTCCAGGCAGTCTTCGACCTCAGCTGCGGATCGGGCCGGGACACGGCCGACCCAGAGGTCGGGATAGGCACCACCACTTCCGCCGAAGAATGGAATCTTGATCGATCCCCACGTGACATCCAGCTCGGCGTAGTACCACGCCACGGGAAACTCGGTCTCCGACCCCGGATCTCCGCCGGACATCCGCGCCGGCACCACCTCGACATCGCCGCCGATGAGGAGGTAGTCCGTTCCCCACTTGGAGTAGGCCTCGCGCAGGAAGGCGCGGATGCGTTCGGGATCGTCGGAGCCGCTGTAGTGCTCGCGCACCCATTGCACGGTTCGGACCACGGTGGGGACGCCGGTTTGGGTGCGCCAGTCGGCCCACTCCTGGAAGGCGGCGGCCATGTCGCCGGGGTCGCCGATGCCGTTGGCCCAGCCGTCGCCGGTCAGGATGACCATGTCGATCGCGGGGCCTTCGAGCGAGGGAAGATCGGTGGGATGGAAGCCGGTGGCGTGCGCGGTGTCGGCCACGACGTGGAGTTCGTTCGGATCGTGATCAGGGTTGCGATCGCGACTGCGCCGAGCGGGATAGTGGCGATCGACATCCTCGCGGTTGCGTACGTGATCGCGCACCCAGTCGAGTTCGTACAGCTCGCGGGAGAAGCGGCGCTCGGGGCGGAGTCTGGGGGGCGCGGCCTCGCCCTCTGGCACCGGTTCGAGCTGCACCGTGACCTCGACGGTTCGGAACAGCATCAGGTTGGTGCTTACTGGATCCCAGAGGAGTGGCACGGCAGCAACGTCGGCCAGGCGAATACCGCGGTAGGAGTCGTTGCTCACCAGGACTTCGGGCGTCGGAGGGAAGACGTCTCCCTCCTGGTAGTACCTGGGGTCGGGCTGCCAGACGAAGGTGGTGTCGCCGCTCTCGGGGGGCGGGATCGGCTCGGGCCGGACTCCGCTCGCGATGAACTGGGGATCGTGGGTCGTGACCGTGAGGCGGGCGACGCGCATCCCCTCGGGCAGGACGAGTCGGTCCTGGATCGCTGGCAGGAGGGGTGCACCGACCCAATCGGGGTTCGGGAAGGGTTGGTGACTGCGGGCGCGATGCGGTCGTAGCCGCTCTGGTCGCTGCGCGAGACGGTGACGTCGTGGGGATCGAGCGTGACCGAGAATGAGATCGTCTGGATCCGATCGTGATCCCGATCCTGATCCCGATCTCGATCAGGAGTCGTGCCGGCTTCGGCTCGAGGGAGCAACGTCCCCCCCCCCCGCAATTGCTACGGAAAAGGTGAATACAACGGCCATGATCTTGGTGCGGACGGTCATCCCTAACACGGTCCCTCCTTACGGCTGGGGGGCGGCGTGCGACCTGCCCCCAAACGGCTGACAACGCGAGGCTGCCAATGGAGAACGGGACATGCGAACTCAGGACTCGACCTGCGCGCTCCCGGCCGGAGGTGCCTGGTGAAGGGGCGGGGGCGGCGAAAATCCAGGCGAGAAAATGGTGAGCGGGATCTCTGCAGATTGCAAGCGAATTCGGCAAGGCGCGTGAACCGTCGGAGGCAGATGGCGGCCGGTTCGGTGGAACTCGGGGACCGGGATTCGTTCGGAGGAGACGTGCCGATGCGACTGGTGGAAGGTAGGGCGCGAGGCGTAGAGCGAAGCCCCGAATGCAAACGAGGGAGCCGCAAAGCGACTCCCTCGTTTCTTGTTCACTGCCGGAGCGAATCACGGCGATTGATATGGTGCCCGGGGCGAGATTTGAACTCGCACGGGTTTCCCCACACGCCCCTCAAACGTGCGTGTCTACCAGTTCCACCACCCGGCACGATCTCGTTGCGGCTGACTCCCCTTTTGCGAGCCTGAATCCCTGTGCTAGCCCGAATTCTTGTACGACCCTGCGCTGCGGCGACGAAAGTAGGCGATCAGTTCCCCGAGCCGGCAGGCGCGGTTCCGCCAGGGGCCGGAGTACTTGTTGCCGGAGTAGTTGTTGCCGGAGTACCTGTTGCCGGCGTACCTGTGGCCGGCGTGCCCGTCGCAGGCGGCTCGGTGGCGCTGGGCTGGAACGTGCCGCCGGGGACACCGGACTCGCCGGCGGGCGAACCACCAGGCGTGTCACCGCTGGGAATCTCGCCACCCGGGACGACCGGGGCGCTCGCCGGGGCCGAGCCGTTTCCGGGGGCACTGCCGCTCTGCTGCCGGATGAGGCTCCCGCCGCTACCGGTGTTCGCGCCGGCGAGAATCGCGAGCAGGAGGCTGGTCACCATGAATGTACCGCCGAGCACCCAGGTTGCCTTGCCGAGGAAGTCGACCGCGCCGCGGCCGCCAAAGACGGTGGCATTGCCCCCCATGCCGAAGGCGCCGGTCAGGCCGCCGCCCTTTCCGGACTGCATGAGCACCACAACGACCAGCAGAAAGCAGACGATGAGGTGCAGGATGACGATCAGCGTGAACATGTGAGATCAATCCCTCCAACCAGGATCGCGCCTCCCAGTCGGGCAGGCGCAAAGCGGGAATCTAGCGATCGGGCCATGTGCTGGTCAAGACGTCTTTTGCCGTTCCGCCCCGGCCGCCGCGATGGCCGCGAAGGAACCCGCCTCGAGGCTCGCCCCGCCAACCAGCACCCCCTCGATGTCGGGCTGGGAGAGCAGTTCGCCCGCGTTCTCCGGTTTGACGCTTCCCCCATAGAGGATCGGCACCCGTGCGGCCGCCTCTCCTCCGAGGGCCTGCAGGCGGTCGCGGGTGAACCGATGGGCGGCCTGCGCCATGGCCGGAGTGGCGGTCTCCCCCGTGCCGATCGCCCAGACCGGCTCGTAGGCCACCCAGAGGCGTGACCACTCCTCGGCGCCGACTCCCGCCAGGCCGCGGGTGAGCTGCCGGTCGAGCACCTCTTCGGTGCGCCCGCCCTGGCGCTCGGCCAAGGTCTCGCCGATGCAGTACATCGGCCGGAGGCCGGAGTCGAGCGCAGTGCGCACCTTCTTCTGCAGCAGCTCATCGTCCTCGTGGAAGAGGTGACGCCGCTCGGAGTGACCGATCAGGACTGCGGTCGCCCCCGCGTCGAGCAGCTGCCGCGCCGAGAGCTCCCCGGTGAACGCTCCTTCGCGGCCCGGATGGAGATTCTGCGCGCCCACCCAGATGCGCCCCTTTGCCGTCTCTTCCACGGTGGCGAGCAGCGTGGCCGACGCGAAGGCCATGAGGTGGACCGTCGCGGCCTGCGGATGCTCGATCAGCGCCGCGACCCAGGCGCGGGCCTCCGCCCGCGTCTTGTACATCTTCCAGTTTCCCGCGATCCAGAGTTCGCGCATCACGCACCTCCGGTGCGAGGCGAGAGCGCGGCAACCCCGGGGAGCACCTTCCCTTCCAGGAACTCGAGCGACGCTCCGCCTCCGGTCGAGACGTGGGATACCTCGTGTTCGAGCCCCGCTGCCGCGATGGCCGCGGCGGAGTCTCCCCCTCCTATGATGGTCGTCGCCCCGACCTTGGTCGCGTCGGCCAGAGCGCGGGCCAGCGCCATCGTGCCGTGGGCGTAGGCCGGGACCTCGAAGATTCCCATCGGCCCGTTCCAGAGGACGGTCCGCGCGCCGCGCAGGATCTCGGAGTAGCGCGCCATGGTCGCAGGCCCGATGTCCACCCCCATCCGGTCCTCAGGCACCTCACCGGCGGGAACGACGAGACCGGTGTCGTTGCCTTCGAGATCAAGCGCGGCGAGGGTGTCGGTGGGCAGGATCAGCTTGGCTGCGTCGCTCCCCGAGAGGAGGGTGCGGGCGAGGTCGAGCCGATCTTCCTCCACCAGGGAGCGCCCGGTGGCCTTCCCCTGGGCCCGGAGGAAGGTGAACATCATCGCCCCACCGATCAGGAGTGCATCGACACGGGGCAGCAGGTTCTGGATCACGTCGATCTTGCCCGAGATCTTGGAGCCGCCGAGCACGGCGACGAACGGCCGACCGGGGGCGGAGAGGGCGCGACCGAGATACTCGAGCTCCTTCTCCATGAGCAGTCCCGCCACCGCGGGCGACAGATACCGCGTGATTCCCTCGGTCGAGGCATGGGCGCGGTGCGCGCTGCCAAAGGCGTCGTTGACGTAGAGATCCCCCAGGGCAGCAAGCGCCCGGGAGAACTCGGCATCGTTCTTCTCTTCCTCCGGATGGAATCGGACGTTCTCGAGCAGGAGCAGGTCACCGTCCGCGAGCGCGCGGGATGCCGCGATCGCTTCGTCCCCGATGCAATCGGCGGAAAAGCGGACAGGGGCGCCGAGCAGTTCGGCCAGGCGATCGGCGACCGGCCGGAGCGAATACTTCGCCTCCGGGCCGCCCTTCGGTCGTCCGAGGTGGGAGGCGAGAATCACCCGCGCGCCCTTGGCGCGCAGCGCCTTGATGGTCGGGAGCGCGGCGACGATCCGCGTATCGTCGGCGACCTTGCCGCCGGCCAGCGGAACGTTGAAATCGACCCGAACGAAAACCCGTTTGCCCTGGACCACCACATCTTCCAGTGTCTGGAACCGCACAACCTCCTCCTTGCCGGGGCATCCGCCGCGCCCGAAGGGCGCGCCTCTCTACTGCATTCCTCCGAAAAGATTCGTGTAGACGAGGGTGTAGTCCCCCACGCCGAACTCGTCCACGAAGATGAACTTCAATCCGAAGCGTTGACCTGGGGGAGCGTACTCCGCGAACAGCGGATCGCCCAGGCCATGATACTCCCAGATCTCATAGGCGCTGTTGTCGAGCGGGCTCCGATGGCGGGTCTGGCGCATCCGCGCGGTCGCATCGTCCGCCGACTCGTCGATCTCCTCCGGCAGCACTTGCCAGAGCAGTTCCTCGTCCTGCGGATGCAGGTTGAATCGGATCTCGTCCGGCTCGCCGAAACGGATCCACACCCCACCGCGATCGGAGAGGAGCGCCTTGGGGAACCCGCCGTAGCGATGCTCCGCCTCGCGCACCCGAGCGTAGAATTTCGCCTCCAGGGCGTTCGGCTCGCCGGGCGGGGTGGGATCGTGGTCATTCCAGAGTTGCTGCAAGAAGGCCTCACGCGCCCCGCGGTCGAGCAGGGCGAACTCCTCGAAGCGGGCCGCCGAAAGGAGCACGCGGGCGTAGGTGGTCAACTCCGAGTCCTTGAGACGTTCGAGCTGCCGGTCCCAGACCACCTGGAAGGCGCCACTCGATTCTCCCAGATGCTCCCCCGCCCCATCGGTCAGCGCAATCCGGAGCAGGTAGGTACCGGTGGGCAGATCCGCGATGTCGAACCGCTTCACGTCCCAACGCGCTTCGGCCACCTGCAGCGATTCCGCGAAGGAACGCACCACCGAGCGGTCACCGGCGCGAAGGATCTCGTAGTGGGCCACGAGCCGAGGGTCATGGTCCTCGCCCCAGCCGGCCGGCCGGTACCGCTCCCAGTAGAAGGTGAGCACGGGGGTCCGCCGACCGTAGGAACGGTAGGGGTTCGGTTCCAGCTTGGCCCGCAGGGCGCGAAAGCCGCTTGCCGTGGCGTCGACACCGCGTAGTCCAACCTCGGCCTGCGGTCCAACCAGACCCCGGGCGAAGAGGATGCCCGACAGGGGCGCGGCGGAGAGCGAATCCGGACCGGAGGGAGGGTTGAGCCGCGCCGCCGCCACTCCCGATGGGTGCAATCCGCGCGCCTGGTCGAGCACGCCGCGTTTGCTTCCACTCAGGTCCTCGACGCGCACCCGGAGCCCTTCGGTGCCGGCCAGCCAGCGCGGGTGGAGCCGGATCCAGCGCCGCGCATTCGGGTCGCGCATCGAGAGGGTGCTGTCCGGAGGGAGCAACAGACGCGACGAGTAGCTGGCCCTGGCGTCCCCTTCCTCGTCGAGCAGCTCGACCGCGACGAGCACTGAATCGCCCTGGTTCGGGGTGACGCTCAAGTCCTCGATCGGGATCGCGATCTCGACCTCGATCGAAGGATCAGCGCCGTCACGAAAGAGAACCGCATCCGCCTGGAAGCGGATGTTGCCCGCGGCCTCGATCGGAAAGGGATGCTCGAGCGGATCGGTCCCGAACTTCGGCCAGAAGCCGGCCAGGACCGCGCCAAGCAGCAGAGAGAGAGCGGGACTGGTCATCACCGACCTTCATCCTGCGGCCTGAGGTGACCGCGGAGCGCCCCTGGTTCGCCCGCGCTTCCGGGCTGGACCCGCGCTTCCAGGTTGGAAGCGCGGGCCGCGAGGTTCGAGGCGTGTGGTTTAGAAGCGGAAGTCGACCGAGAGTCGGTGGACTCCGGGCAGGGTCCCCATGTCGGTGTAGCCGTAGTCCAGTCGGCCTTCGGAATTCACGCTGGTCGACACCTTGAAACCGACGCCGGCGGAGTAGCTCTCGAGGTCGTACTTGAACTGGTAGCCGGCCCGCGCGAAGAAGAACTCATTGAATCCGTACTCCGCCCCCCAGGATGCGCGCTCGTTGTTGTCCGGCGGATGGCTGAACTCGCCCGCGCTGATCAGCAGGTGGTCGCCCGACTCGTACAGTTTCATCGACATGCCAACCCGGAAGACCGTGGGCATCTTCACCGATCCCTCGATGAACTGCATCTCGCTGCCGATGTTCTGGATCGCCATCCCGACCTTGAGGCTCCGATACCCGGTGTCATAGAGGGTGCCGAAGTCGAAGGTGTAGGCGTCCGCGCTGTAACTGGCCAGGCTCTGCTGGACGAAGTTGACCGAGAGCCCGGTCGAGAACTTGTCGGTGAACGACCGGGCGTAGGTCACCCCGACCGCGATGTCGCCCGCATCGAACGATTCGCCGTTTCCGTCCGGGCGGAAGACCGTACGCACCGGCAGCGCGTCCATGTAAAGGCTTCGCGTGTTCACCGCGAATCGCCCGGGCAGGAACGACACGCCGAAAACGTACGCCGCCTGGGTGAAGCTGAGGTCGGCCAGCCAGGCAGCATGATTCACGGTGACCACGTTATCCTGAAGTCGGGCCACCCCGGCCGGATTCCAGAAGATCGAGCTGGCGTCGTCCGCCACGGCAACGAACGCCCCCCCCATGGCGGCGGCGCGCGCCCCGATGCCGATCTTGAGGAACTGTCCACCGACCGTTCCGACCTTTGCGAACTCCTCCGCCGCACGGGTCTCACTCGGCAGAGCGAGCGCGACCGTCAGCGAGGAAAGTGCCACGAGCAACCCGGCCCGCCTCACGTCATACCTCCTTGGGACCTCCGTCCCCTCAATCCCCGGATGATCCTGCATCCCCGGATGACCCTGCATCCCCGGATGACCCTGCATCCCCGCATGCCGCTGGATCTTCGTTCGATCCCCGAGTCGCCGGCGCATCAGCGCACCACCACGAATCGGCCGACCTTCGACTTCCCGCCGCATTCCACCGAGTAGATGTAGATGCCGCTCACGATATCCTGTCCATTGCGGCTGACCAGGTTCCAGAAGACGGTGCCGTTCCCGCCACGTCCATCCGACGGTGAAAGGTCGCGTCCGTCGTGGTCCAGGGTTTGCACCAGATCCCCGGCGAGAGTGAAGATCTTGACCTTGCAACGATCCGCGGGAAGGCGGGCGAAGGCCAGCTTCGTGCCGGTCGGATCGCTGTCGCTCGGCACAAGATCCCATCCGAATGGGTTCTCCCCACGGATGTACGGATTCGGAACCACGATCACGTCGTCGAGCTCACCGCCTGAAATCGAATCCCAGCGCGGTATCACTGCATCCGATTCCACAGCGGTGGGGCGACTCCCCAGTTCGTAGCTCGTGCCGGTCGTGGCGTCGACGATCACACTGTACGCGGTCACGTCGTAGAAATAGACCATCCCGTTCTTGAGGCCCAGAGTGTCAACGTACTCGTAGCGCCCCACCGGGTAGTACCACTTCTCCTCCTCGCCGGGCACGGTCGACCCCGTCTTGACCACATAGAGCGAGTCGATTGGTTGACGGAAATGGTTCAGAAAGTGTGGAGATCTCACCCCGAGGCTGTCCGCCGGCCGGAGCGAAAGATCGTCGATCTGCTGCCATTGATCGGGGCCAGGCCCGGTAGCTCCCACCGGACGATTCCAGCCTTCCACGCGCCAAATCTTGTACCCTGTGAACAGGATCTCACGCTGGATCGGGTCGGCCGCCAGCTCGCTATTGTTGTCCCACTGAATGAGGCCAAAGCGATCGCCGTCCGGAAGCTTGAGGGTCGGCTCATCCTCATCGCCGCTCAGCACCTCGCGCAACTCGTCTCGGTCGATGACCCGAAGGGCCACCCCGCCGGCGAACCCTCCCTGCGAGCGCTCGTCGATGTTGGTCTTGGGAGGCGGAGGAGCCACGGTTCCGACCCAGTGGACCAGCCCCTCGAGTCCCGCGGTCGCAGCCTCGTTGGCATCGCGGAAGAGCGGGGTGCAGCAGTCGCAGTCGTTGTCGACGTAGTTCTGGGGCAGACAGGGAATATCCTTGATCGTCCGCGTGTCGGGGCTCAGGGAGTCGCAGGGGTCACGCCAGAAGAGCTGCTCCCCCTGTTCGTTGACGTGGAGACAGGTCTCCTTGCCGTCCTTCCCGGTGACCGGGTTGGAGTCGACGTCCTTCCAGGCTCCGTTGTAGATGATCTGGGCCTTGATCGCATTGGAGATCATCCCCTCGCGTCCCTTCCCGACGACGAAGGCGGCTTGCATGAACAGCTTTTCGCCCGGATTGAGTTCCCGGAAGGGGCCGGCGGAGAAGGTGTAGCGATAGTCGTCCGGAGCCGAGGTCTCGCGCCCCGACCGATCGCCGGACTGCAGCAGGTCGTAACGCTCGGCGTCATTGCGCGGATCCCCGAGCGGATAGGGGTTGCTGCCGCTGAAGAATCGAGCGGTGTGCATCGCCACCCGAGCCGGCGCGCGCTCTCCGAACGGATCGGTGGAGTGTCCGAGGAACAGCCCGCCGAACACGCCGTCGACGTCCCCGCCGTTCGCGCGTTCGCCGTCGTCCGGCCGGTCGAACATCGCCATGATGTCGAGGTGCAGCGACTGCTCGCCGCAGCTCTTGATCGTGTCGTCCGAGCCGTCGCCGTTCTCGTCGACTCCACAGCTATAGGTGATCGACGGGTCGACGAAGGTCGTGTCGAGCGAGACGTAGTACCCGCCGTCGTCGGTGAAGTAGTCGTCGTGATCCTTCGGACCGGCATCCGAGTCGACGAAGAAGCCGAGATACACTTCGCGGAGCACCTCGAAACCGTCGTTGATGATCTCGAAATCGAAGCCGGCGAACTCGTTCGATCCTTCGGTGGACCACGCATAGCTGTTCTGCCGCACCCGGACGTTCAGCGGGCGGTGCTCGGCGTTGAAGTTTCGGGCTTCCTCGCCGTAGTCCCAGTACTCGCAGCTATACATCTGCTGCGAAATGGCGGCGTAGTCCTCGTCGATCCGACCGTCGCCGTCGTCATCCTTGCCGTTGTGGAATTCCTCGTCGGTCTCACCGTCATTGTCATCGTCCGGTTGGGCCGAGAATCCCGGGCGGTTACCGCCGGGAATGCCCTCGTAGGCCGGATACATTGTATCGATCGGGTCGAGCGACGGGAGGAGTTCGAAGTCGTAAC
Organism: Candidatus Eiseniibacteriota bacterium; assembly: GCA_016712505.1. Lineage (GTDB taxonomy): Bacteria > Eisenbacteria > RBG-16-71-46 > CAIMUX01 > CAIMUX01 > JADJQY01. Next base: position 995,752 of record JADJQY010000002.1, read on the forward strand.
CGCCGGTGGTCACGTAGGAGAGGTTGTCACTCGCGATCGCGCCGATCCACATCGCGCCGATGTAGAGATACTCCCCACCGCGCCAGCCGGCCGAGTACGAATCGAGTCCGAGCTGGCCATTGCCGACCCGGCCGATGTTGCAGACGAACAGCTCCAGCAACCCGACGTTGTGGTAGAAGATGTTCGGCGCCCGGATGGTGAAGATGTTCGACGGTCCGTGCTTGGAGCCATCGACGGTGTGGTACGGGCTGTTCACGGCCGCGTTCCCGCCAACGCCGGTGCGCGTTCCGGCGGACGGGCTACCCGGCCAGTTCGCGCTCCCCGCGGCACGCGCCTCCGTGCCTCCCCCGACCAGCCCGGAGACAAGCCCCCAGGCCAGCGCCGTCAGGGCGCCCGCCACCACCGCGCCCAGCCGTAGTGAGCCGGGTGCGAACTTGTGCGTCTCGTCCCTCACTGTGAACCTCCGCGTGGGCGGGTCGCCCGTATCCCCGCGAGCGCCCCGCATTCCTTCACTCTGTAGTCCACGCCCACCGCCGTCTCACCTCGCACCGCAATCCTCGGTCGTAGGGAGGGTCGTCTCTGGGCGACTCGAACCCGCCTGGGCCGTTGCCAGGCGCCAGGCTTCAACCCAAACCGGACCTAGAACGAGAACGAGATGCCCATGCGAATCGAGCGCGGATCTCCGAACACGCGCGGATCCTGCAGAGCTACCCAGTCGCCAATCCCGTCCTCGTCGTTGTCGTCGCCGACGTAGGCTCCGCCTCCGCGGCCGGTCTCGGTGTAGTAGATCGCGTAGTCCTGGTCACCGCGTCCCGGCGGCAGCGGCCAGTTGCCCGGCTCGAGGTCGGTGAGGTTCTTCGCGTCGAGCACGTTCCGGCTCTGCATGAACGCTTTGAAGTTCTGGCCCCACAGCCGGTAGTACTTCTCCGCCTGGATGTCGAGTGACGTGGTGCTCGGAAGCCGGCGGCTGTTGATATTCTCCGGCTGCAGCTCTCGCGTATTGCGACCGTAAGGCGTGTACGGGAAACCGCTCTCGTACTGCCAGATGAACGACGCGCCCCAGATCCCCGGCTCGGCCAGGCTGGCCTGCACGCGGAAGGTGTGACGCACGTCCCAGTCGAGCGGCTGCTCCGAGATCGGGAGGTAGGCAAACGTCTGCTCGGTGAGTGCGTTCGGATCCGAGGCCACGCCACTCGCCACGCCGAAGCCGTAGTTGAGCTCGCCGGCGAAATTGTTCTGGAATTTCCGCGTGAGGGTCGCCTCGAACCCGCGGGCCGAAGCGTAGTCCTTGTTCACGTAGGAAGTCAGGTTGCCCACGCTACCGAACGCCGGACGGTCCTCGGTCGTGATCAGACCGAAGATGTCCTTGTAGTACACGCTGAACTGACCAAAAATCAGCTCATTGAAGAGGTGCTGAATTCCTGCCTGGTACGAGACGGTGGTCTCGTTGGTCAGGTTGGGATTTCCCCGGGTGCGCCCGTCGAAGACGTTTCGATCGTCGAACAGGTAGCGGCGGTCCGGGATCTGGTAGAAGCGCCCGTAGTGGAACGAGAAAACGTCGCGGTCGGAGATCGGGTAGGCGATGCCGACCCGCGGGCTGATTTGCTGCTTCACCCGCTCGCGAACCTCGCTGATCGGAAGCTGATCGCCGACGCTGAAGGCGTCGTAGCGCAACCCGATGTTGAGCACCATTCCTTCGTGCTCCCAGCGATCCTGCAGATAGGCCGCCCCTTCCGGGTTGTAGTAGTGATAGCGCGTGCGCGAGGCGCCGATCTCTCCGTTTGCGTTCGACTGGTACGGCCGATCAACCTGGAAGAAGCGCATATCGTTGTAGGTCACTTCCGCTCCGGTCTGGAAGGTGTGCTTCTTCCAACGCCGGGTGAAGTCGAGCTTGCCCGAGTAGGCCTTCGTCTCACGGGTCGAAAGGGTCGGGTAGTCACCCGCCAGGACGAAGAAGTCCTCCGACTCGCCATCGAAGTAGTTGAACCAGTAGTCGCGCTCCCGCACGCCTTCGTACTCCCACGGCTCCTTCCCCTGGACCCTTCGATCGGCGAAGAAGGCGTTGCGCGAGACCTTGAAGGTATAGAACGTGTTCTCGTTCAGCGTGTGGCTCCAGGCCATCTTGAACACGTCGGTGTGATCGATGAAGTTCGGGGTGTGCTCGGCCGCGTTGTAGTACTCGTAGGTTTCGTCGATCTGGGTCGGCGACCAGCGTCCGCGACGGACTACGACCTCGCCCTGCTGGGTCGTATCGCGGAAGGTCTGCACGTATCCGACCCGGCTCCACTCATGGTAGTACTCGTCGCGCCGCGAGCGATTACGGATCAGTTCCGCGGTCAGCTTGTAGTTGGCAGCGGGCCGGAAGGCCAACTTGCTCTGGAGGCGCACCGCGTTCGACTTTCGGTCGCCGATCGAGATGAAGTTCAGGATGCGGCTCCGGGTGCGGCGTTCTGGCGTGGCCGGGTAGTTGTCCTGGTACGTTCCTTCGCCCGAAACGTAGTAGGTGAGGTTCTTGATCGGGGAAGGTCCGCCGAAACCGAGGAAGACGCGGTCCAGATTGTCGAAGGTGTTGTCGGGCTGACCGTAGTCGTCGGTCTGGTAGTAGATCTCCCCCTCGAACTCGTCGCCGCCTTCCTTGGTCTTGTAGTTGATCACCCCGGACTGGGCATTCCCGTACTGGGCATCGAGGCCGCCGAGAATCGTCTCGGTGTTCTCCACCGCCAAGGCGGCCAGGCTCACTCCGCCGCCGACCAGCGGGTCACGCACCGCAACGCCGTCGACCTGGTACTGGACCTCCCCGGCCCGGCCACCGCGGAAGTGGATCTCTCCCCCCTTCGCGATCACGCCCGCCTTGAGGCCGATCGCCTCGGAAATCTCGTTTACCGGCAGCCGCTCGAGGTCCTTGCTGCTGATGGTGTGCGAGGTCTCGGTCTTCTTCTTCTTGATCACCTCGCGCGCGGCGGCGACTTCAATCTCGGCCAGAGTCCCGACCGGCTTGTCCTTCAGCTTGAAGTTCACCGTTGCGGGGGCGCTGTCCCCCACCGTCACCGCCTCGACGGTGGTGGACTCGTAGCCCAGGATCATGCAGGTGACGGTGTAGGTGCCGGGAGGGAGCTTGGTGATGGTGAAGGAGCCATCTTCGGAACTCATCGCGCCCCAGTTGGTACCCACGAGGACGACGTTGGCGTACGGCAGCACCTTTCCGTCGAGGTCGGTGATCTTCCCGCTGATGACCCCGGTACCGATCTGCGCCTGAGCAACGGAGGGAATCGATGCGGCGAGCAGTCCGAGCGTGAGGGTGCCGACCGCAGCCGAGATCCCGACCGATGGAGGTAAAGAGGAGGAAAGCAGCGCGGCCATCATCGTGGCGCGCATCGTTCCGGCGACACGGTTGACGCCAGTGCTCCGACCGAGCTGACTTGCGGGACCCCCATCACCCGTTGGCGCGCCAGGATCGCCCGGGGAACCAGGATCGCCCTGGGCACTAGGGCCGCCCGCGAGGGAAACAGCCCCACGCGTGAGGGCAACCGGCCTACCCGTGAGGGTATACGTAGCCAGCGCCGGGAAACGTCTCCGATCCCTCATGTCGCACTCCTTTGCCGACCGATGATGACCCGCCCCCGGCTTGCGGCGTCATCAGAAGGTCTGTGCGTCTGTCCCAACCCATGCCGATGTTATCGGCCGGTTTCCACTAATGTCAACATATCAGCGTCGCGCGCGGATCAAAGGTTGCCGGACCCTCAGAAAACGAACCGCGTCGCAAGAGTGTACTGTGCCGCCTCGTTGCGGCGATTCGAACCGGTTTCGCCGTCGGGCACGAGCTTCAGATTGCTCACCCCCATGTTCCATACGGTCATCCCGCCGCGCGGGAGGTAGCCGAAGCCAAGGCTGAACCCGTTTCCGGTATTGAGCGTCTCAGGCCGGTCCACATCCTCGTCCCGGGAGTGGCGCCCGTAGCCGCCGCGCACGGCAAAGCTGGGACGCGCCATCCACTCCGCCCCGACCGAGAGGTCGACGTCCCGGCTGTCCGCGGAGCTGCTGGCACGGAGCTGCTCGAGCTCGGTCGTCCGGAGCACCGCGAACGCCTCCGCCCCCAGCAGGAGCGACTGGCTGGCCAAGGCGGTGGAGAGTCCCCCGCCCAGACGGGTCGAGCCGGTGTCGAACTTCTGGGCACGCCGCGAGCCGATCCAGTTGGGCGACTCCAGCACGTCCGAGGTGAAACTCTGGTGGCCGGCGTACAGGCCGAGGCGGGTCGAACCGGCGAGCCGGTAGGCGACTCGCGCCTCCAAACTGAACTCGTCCTCTTCCTCGTCGAAGGTCGGCACCGTCCGCGCGAACGAGAACCGCCCTGGATTCCCGGGGAACCGATCCGACCAGGAGATCTTCACCTCTTCATTGCCGCTGCGGCTTCCGACCGCGAGGTTGGCGCCGGCCTGCAGACGTCCGGGACGGGCCCAGATCGCGGTGGCACGAAGCTGGGTCGCGGGGCGGTTCCAGACGAACTCATCCTGCTTGAAGCCCGACTGGTCGCGACTCTTGCCGTTGATCTTGACCGAGGTGAACTCACCCTGAAGTCCCAGATCGAACCCTGCGGCGCGGGTAGCGCCGGCCAGGGTGACCACCCAGGCGGCGGAGTAGTGGCGGATGGCGAAGAGATCCGGCGAGTCGATGTCTTCGTTGTCGGTCCAGCGCTGCAGCCCCACCGCGTAGCGGACCGGCCCGACCACCTGGTTGAAGTAGCCGCTGATCCGGGGTCCCCGCGTCAGGGCGTCGGCCCCGAAGCGATAGTCCTGGTCGCGGGCGTCCCACTGGACCGTCCCGCCGATGGCGTACTTCCCGTCGTGTCGATAGATCGCCTCGGTAAGCACCGCGTGCTGGTTCACCACCCTGCGCTGCCGAATCGGCGCTCCCCCCAGGCTGGAGTTGTAGTCGAGCGCATCGGTGAGTCGGCCGTAGTGCGCCTCGACGCTCCAGCCGTCCTTGTCCTCGAGCAGCCCGGCGAGATTTCGCCCGAAGTCGTAGAGGGTCAGCTCCGAGTTCTCGTCCGGGATGGTGAGGGCGAGCCCGCCCATGGCGTCGAGTCGGGGCGAGTTGAGCTGGTCGGCGAGGGGGATCCCGAGAACGCGGCTCTCATAGGCCACGAACTGCGCCTCAGCCGGACCGGCGAACCAGGTCGCGACGGTACCGCCCGCGAGGGCAACGGCGACAGCGGCAATGCCCCGAACGATCGGTGTTGGGCGGTGTTCCATCACTGGGCCCCCTTCCCGGACCGCGCGAGGCGCGCGACCTTGGGCGCAAAGCGGAGAACCTGCGGCCCGGAGCCCCAGTGCACCGACCCCGCATTGTCGGAAATCGCGATCGCGAACGTCACCTCCTCGCCTCCTTCGGCGCTGAAGATGATGTCGTTCGCGGCATCGCGGGTATCGAGCTTTCGGGCGACCTCGAGCGTCCAGCGACCAAGCTCCGGTTCGAACACTCCCTTCCCGTGAACGTCAGCGCGACTTCCGGACGGGTAGGTGAAGTAGTAACCGGTCACCGCGTCGCCCGGAGACCAGGGCCGCTCCTCGCGACCGGCCGGAAGGACCGCCTGGTTGACCGAGTCGGCGCAGGAGAAATCCGGGATGAAGCGGTTCCCGTCCTCGCGCCAGGGGTAGAAGACCGGCACGCCGTTGTTCTTGATGCACGGGGCGCCAAAGCGGTTGCGACAGTTGTCGTTGGTGAACGGCAGGTCGTCTGCCAGGCGATACACCTGGAGAGGATAGTGGTGGTCGTCTTCCCAGTTCTCGCGCCAGACCGGGGATCCGGGATCCGGCAGGAGACCGGTGACCCCGTCCGCCGTGTAGTCCTCGAGATAGGCCGGGATGCCGTGGATCGGCGCGGACGGGTTCTCGAACCGATTGTAGAGGTCCCGGGCAAGATTGGTCCGGGTGGCCAGCCACTCCCAGACGTCGAGCCGTCCGGTCGAGACCGTGCCGAAGGCCGGGGAACGCTCGAGGTGACAGGCGGTGAGGCAGCCTTGCTCGCGGAAGCTGCCCAGACCGTCGCCGGCGTTGTCGACGTCGAAGGCGATCGAGAAGCGATCCTCGTCGTTCGGCTTGCCGTCGTTGAAGTTCCGGGTCCAGACCTGGTCGGTGGCGAGGAACTGGCGGTTGTCGCAACCGATGTAAGCTCCGGTCGTATCGGCCGCCAGGTCCGGCCCGATGTAGTAGGTCGCGTCCTTCAGTTCATCCGCCTCGTCATCCGCCCAGCGGACCAGGAAGTAGATGTCGGTGTCGGTGTAGAAGCACTTCATGGAGACGTAGGCTGGCTCCCCCGGATCCCCCGACCCATCCTCCCGGCTGACCCGGATGTGATGGTACGGAAGGTCGGTGTCTAGAGGCCCGCCCCACTCCCGCTCCAGCGCCTCCCCGTCGAGCTCGATCGGGTTGTCTGCGAACGCCTCATCCGAAATGTAGTTGGCGGTCAGGATATTGACCTCGATGTCGCCTGGCTTCAGCAGATCGTCCTGCTGGCACGAAGAAAGCGCCATGGCGGCCAGCGCCGCGGAGGCCATCGCGGCAACCGGGCCGCGTAGATCGATGGAGTCCAGGCGGGGTACCCGCCCGAAACGAGTGATCCTCATCGGTGCTCTGCTCCCGTCACGGAAGAATCGTGGATGGGCTGGCCCGCAAGGCAGCCGGAGCCCGCCGCGCGCGCCTTCGGAACTCGAACGAAGCCGGTCCGAACGCGGGTGTCTGGAACTGGAAGGATGTCGACTCCTGCGAGCCCTGCGCCCTGAATCCCCGCAGCCTCAAACGCCGCGGCCTCAAACGCCGCAGCCCGAACCCCTACGGCAGGCCGAACTCCTACGGCAGGCACGGATCCAAAGGCAGGAACAACTCCTAAGGCAGGAATGACGCCGACGAGCAAAAGACTGTGAGCCTCCCCCCCAACCCTGGCAGACAAGGCACGCGCTTGACAGCGCGGATGCGCGGGAGACTAGGTCAGCCCCCCCGAAGTGTCAACCGGATTCCGGGTTACGCCCGTTGCCGCACCGCGTCAGGAGGCCGGCGGCCAGAGCACCTCCGGCCAGACGGCGAGCGCTTGGCGGAAGCGGCGCTCGATGGCCGCGAACCCCTCGGCGGTGCGGGCCTCGAAGCGCAGGACCAGGACCGGCTGGGTGTTCGACGCCCGGAGAAGCCCCCATCCCTCGGGAAAGGTGACCCGGGCGCCGTCCATGGCGTTGACCGGGTACTCGCGCGCGAAATCGCGGGCCACGGTCTCGACGATGCGAAACTTCGCTTCGTCGGTGCAGTCCACCCGGATCTCCGGGCTGTTCACATATTGCGGGAGGCTCAGCCGATGGGTCGAGACCGGCCGCCCGGAGGCGGCGATGATCGCGGCGAAGCGGGCGGAGCCGTAGATCGCGTCGTCGTGGCCGAAGAACCCCTCATTGAAGAACATGTGGCCCGACATCTCCCCGGCCACCGGAGCATTCTCGGCCTTCATCTTGGCCTTGGAGAGGGAATGCCCGGTCTTCCACATGATCGGTCTTCCTCCGTGAGCCACGATATCCTCCTCCAGCCCCTGCGAGCACTTCACGTCGAAGACGATCGGCGCGCCGGGGACACGGACCAGGACGTCGCGGGCGAAGAGGGCGAGCAACTGATCCCCCCAGAGGAGGACCCCGGTCTCGTCGACCACCCCGAGGCGATCGGCGTCGCCGTCGTACCCGACCCCCAGATCGGCCTTCTCGCGTTTCACCAGCTCGATCAGGTCGAGCATGTTCTCCAGTACGGTCGGGTCCGGCTGATGGTTGGGGAAGCGGCCGTCCGGTTCGCAGTAGAGCGGGAAGACGGTGTGGCCCAGCTTCCGCAGCACCGAGACGGCGATCGGTCCGGCCACCCCGTTTCCGGCATCGGCCACGATCCGAAGTGGCCGGACCGGGCGGCACCGTTCCACCACCATGGTCTCGTAGTCGTCACGGATCAGACGCTCGCGCTCGGAGCCGGATCCGGTGAGGAACTCGCCCTGCTCGATGCGGCGGCGTAGGTCCTGGATCTCCTCTCCGTGCAGCGATTCCGGTCCGATCTGGACCTTGAATCCGTTGTACTCGATCGGATTGTGCGAACCGGTGACCATCACCCCGCCGTCGGTGCCGAAGTGGACCACGGCGTAGTAGAGCGCCGGGGTAGGCACGACCCCGACGCGAATGACCTCGCACCCGGTGCTACGGAGTCCGGCCGAGAGCCCTCGGACCAGGCGGGGGGACGATTCGCGTACGTCCTCCCCGACCGCCACGGTGCGCCCGCCCTTCTCCCGCAGCTTGGTCCCGAAGGCGCGGCCGAGCGATTCGGCCAGTTCATCGGTCAGGTCGCGCTCCGCGATGCCGCGAATGTCGTACTCGCGAAAGATGTTCGGATTGATCACGAAACTCGCTCCTGCGCCCCGCGGCGCGATTCCCCGCGGCGCGATTCCCCGCGCCGGCTACTTTCGCGGCAACCGGAGGTAGGCCTGGATGAACGGATCGAGGTCGCCGTCCATCACCCGCTGGATGTCGCCGATCTCGTGATTGGTGCGATGGTCCTTGACCATCTGATACGGCTGGAAGACGTACGACCGGATCTGGCTGCCGAAGGCGATTTCCATCTTGTTGTTCGTCAGGTGCCCCAGCTTCTTCTCTTCCTGGTCGCGGTAGTAGGCCCACAACTTGGCGGAAAGGATCTTCATGGCGAAGTCGCGATTCCGGTGCTGCGAACGCTCCGCCTGGGACGAGACCACGATCCCGGTCGGCAGGTGGGTCAGGCGCACTGCCGACTCGGTCTTGTTGACGTGCTGGCCCCCCGCGCCGCTGGACCGGAAGGTGTCTACGCGCAGATCCTCGTCCTTGATCTCGACGTCGGCCAGTTCCTCGACCTGGGGAAGCACCTGGACGCTGGCGAAGGAGGTGTGGCGCCGCTTCTGCGCGTCGAACGGCGAGATGCGGACCAGGCGGTGCACGCCGCCCTCGGCCTTCAGATACCCGTAGGCGTAGTCTCCCTCGATTTCGATCGTGGCATCCTTGACCCCCGCCTCATCCCCCGCCTGGTAGTCGAGGATCGTCGCCTTGAAGCCGGCCTGCTCGAGATAGCGCAGATACATCCGGTAGAGCATCTCGGCCCAGTCCTGGCTCTCGGTGCCGCCGGCGCCGGGATGGATGGCGAGAATCGCATTGTTGGCGTCGTACTCACCGTCGAGCAGGGTCGTCAGTTCGAAGTCCTCGAGTTCCTTCGCGAACGGCTTCGCCGTGCTCGCCGCCTCGGCTTCCGCGGTCGGTTCTTCGTCGGCCAGGGAGATCAGTACGCCCAGGTCTTCCCAGACCTGATGCACCTGGCGCCAACGGTTGAGCACCGCCTTCTCGCGCCTCAGATTGCGCAGCACCTCGCGCGCTTGCTGGGGTCGATCCCAGAAACCGGGCGCGGCCAGCTTTTCCTCGAACTCGCGGACGAGCTGTTCACGGTGATCGACGTCAAAGATAGCCTCGGAGGCTAGTGAGGCGAGTGCCGCCGTCGGCGTAGGTCCGCTCGAGCTCGAGTATCATCGCGTATCCTCCAGGTCGTGTTGTCGCGCCGCGCGTCGCTCGATTTCGAGCCAGACTTCCCGGCTGCGACGCACCAGATCGGCGCGGCTGCCGGAGTTCTCGATCACCCAGTCGACCGGTACGGGATTCCCGCCGGCTGAGGTCGGACCCGCCGCTGGCGCATCTGTCGGGTCGACCGCGGCCCACTTGAACATGGTCTGCGACTCGATGCGGCGCAGTGCTTCCTCGCGGTCCATCCCCCGCCGCTCCAGCCGCTCGAGGCGCGCGTCGAGCGAGGCCACCACCAGGACGATCCCGTCCGGACGGTAGCGATGGAGCCAATCGAAGAGCAGAGCCGCGTCGAGCAGCACAATACCTGCGTACCCCGAGACCTTCAAGGCCGCGAGCCGGGACTCGATCCGCTCCAGGATCCAGGGATGGACCAGGGCGTTGAGATCGGACAACGCCGCCGGATCGGAAAAGACCAAGGCGCCGAGCGCGGGACGGGAGATCGCCCCGGAGGCGCCGCGGATCTCGTCCCCGAACCGCGCCAGCACCGCCTCGAAGACGGTCGAGCCGGGTTGCAGCGCTTCGTGCCCGAGTCGATCGGCGTCCAGCAAGGGGCAGCCATGCGCCTCCTCCAGCAGGCGGCAGAAAGTCGACTTGCCGCTCCCGATTCCCCCGGTGACTCCGACCACGAACGGGGCGACGCCACTCACGGATGCGCCTCCGCCCAGTGGCGGCCGGTACCGATCTCGATCCGCAGCGGCACCCGGAGATCCGCCGCCCCTTCCATGGCGCGTCGCAGGAGCGCCGAGACCTCCTCCACCTCGGTCTCCGGCGCCTCCAGGACCAGTTCGTCGTGCACCTGGAGCAGCATCCGGGTCGAAAGCCGGTGAGCCGACAGCTCCGCGTCGACCCGGAGCATGGCGCGCTTGATCAGATCGGCGGCCGAGCCCTGGATCGGGGTGTTGGCCGCGATTCTCTCCGCCTGCGCCCGCGCGCGCTGGTCCGAACCGTCGATTCCGCGCAGCACGCGCCGGCGTCCGAAGAGGGTGGTGACATAGCCATCGCGGCGGGCCCGGGCCAGGTTCTCCTCGAAGTAGCCGCGCACCCGCGGCATCTTGGCGAAGTACTCTTCGATGAACCGCTTCGCCTCGGAGAGCGAGATCCCGAGTTCGCGCGAGAGTCGGACCGGCCCCATTCCGTACATCACGCCGAAGTTGACCGTCTTGGCCCGCGAACGGAGCTCGACGTCGACCATCCCCGGGAGGAGTCCGAAGAGTCGCTCCGCCGTGGCAGCGTGAATGTCTCGTCCCTCCCGGAACGCCTCGGTCAACCCCGGGTCGTCCGAGAGGTGGGCCATGATCCGGAGTTCGATCTGGGAGTAGTCGGCGCAGATCAGGCGGCAGCCGGGCGCGGCCACGAAGGCGTGGCGGATCTCGCGTCCCTGCGCCGAGCGGATCGGGATGTTCTGCAGGTTGGGATCGATCGAGGAGAGGCGTCCGGTCGCAGCGACGGTCTGATTGTAGGTGGTGTGCAGTCTCCCGGTGTTCGGGTCGACCAGCGACGGAAGCGCATCGACGTAGGTTCCCTTGAGTTTCGCCACACTCCGGTGCTCGAGCACTTTGGCCGGGACCGGGTGCAACGCCGCCAGTTCCTCCAGCACCTCGCTGTCGGTGGAGTATCCGGTCTTGGTCTTCCTCCCCTTGGGGAGCTTCAGTTCCTCGAATAGCACCTGGGCGAGCTGGTTCGGGGAAGCGATGTTGAACTCCCGACCGGCGTCGCGCCAGATCTCCTGCTGCAGCACCGCGAGCTGGGTCGTCATGGTGACCGAAAGCGAGGCGAGCCAATCGACGTCCAGCTTGATTCCGGCCCGCTCCATGCGCAAGAGCACCGGCACGAGCGGACACTCCAGCTCGGTCCAGAGAGCGGAAAGTCCCACCCGATCGAGCCGCTCGGCGAAGATCCCCCAGAGCCGGAACGCGGCGTCGGCGTCCTCCGCGGCGTACTCCGCCACCCGCGCCACCTCGATCTGATCCATGGTGAGCTGCGTCCTGCCGGTGCCGATCAGCGAATCGATCGGGATCATTCGGTGCTCGAGATGCTGCTCGCTCAGATGATTGAGGTTATGCGTCCCTTCCGGATCGAGGAGATAGCTGGCCAGCATGGTATCGCGGATCGGACCGTTGACCTCGAGCCCGAGCCCGGCGAGGACGTGCAAGTCGTACTTGCAGTTTTGCCCCACGTAGACCGTCGCGGGATCGGCGAGCACCGGGGCGAGCCGGGCAAGCGCTTCCTCCCGCGGCAGGTTCGGCCCCTCACGGTGCCCGAGCGGAAGATAGACCCCCTCCCCCGTCTGGTAGCAGAGAGAGATTCCGACCACCCGAGCGGTGCGGGCATCGAGGGAGTCGGTCTCGGTGTCGACCGAGAGCGGTGCGCCGGAGTTGGCGAACCCGGCGAGGTACGCGTCCAGCTCGTCGATCGACTCGATGGCGCGGTAGCGTGCCTCCCAGCTCTCCGGTTTCCGCAGCTCGAGCGCTTCGATCAGCCGGCGGAACTCGAGTTCCTCCAGGAGAGGTCGGAGCGCCGGGTTGGTCCCGGGCGGCGTCACGCGCAGCGCCTCGAGCGGACAGGGGGGCTCGAGATCGGTCCGGATCTGCACCAGCTCGCGCGAGAGGAGGGCCGACTCTCGACCTCGCTCCAGTTTCTCCCTCACCCCCTTGGGGGTCACTTCGGCTAGACGGGTGTAGAGCACCTCGAGCGAGCCGTAGTCGAGCAGCAGCTTGGCCGCGGTCTTCTCGCCGATCCCGGGCACTCCGGGCACGTTGTCGCTGGCATCTCCCATCAAGGCCAGGAGGTCGACCATCTGCCCGGCCTCGACCCCCCAACGTTCGCGCACCCCCGCGAGATCGATCCACTGCGCCGGCTCGCTGGCGCGGGGCGGAATCCACTGCCGGACGCGCGGGGAGACCAGTTGCATGAAGTCCTTGTCGGCCGAGACGATCACCGCCTCTTCCCCGGCCGCCACCGCCATCGCGGCCAGCGTCCCGATCAAGTCGTCCGCCTCGACCCCCTCCTGCTCCAGGATCGGGATTTCCATCGCGCGGACCAGCTCCCGCGCGCGCGGACCTTGCGAGATCAGTTCCTCGGGCATCGGCGGCCGATGCGCCTTGTAGTCGGCGTAGCGTTCGTGACGAAAGGTCGGCGCGCCCAGATCGAAGGCCACGGCGAGGCGGGCCGGCTTCTCCTCCCGCAGCAGGCGGGCCAGGGTGGTCGCGAGGCCGTAGACCGCGCTCACCGTCTCCCCCTTCTTCGTCACCAGCGGGTTCCGCAGGAAGGCGAAGTGCGCGCGGTAAAGGATCGCCGTGCCGTCGACCAGGAAGGTCCGCGGAAGATCGCTCATCGATACCTCTCCTTGTGCGCTACTGCTGATCCGGATCCGATCGGTAGAGACCGTGCGCCTGAATGTACCGCGCGACCGCGGGCGGCACGAGAAAGCGGATCGAGCGCCCGGCCCGCACCCGCGCGCGCACCTCGGTCGAGGAAAGACGAAGACGCGGCCCTTCCAGGAGCCGGGCGGTGATCGGGTCGTCGCCTCCGGTCGTTACGCGCTCTCCCTCCGAAATCAGGCTCTCCTCCTCGCCGGGTCGCGGGTAGACCGCAAGTTCGGCCAACCGGGAGATCTCGCGCGGCTCGCGCCATCCGGGCAGATCACGCAGAGAATCGGAGCCGAGGAGCAGCACGAACCGGTCCTCCGGGGCACTGGCGGTGAGGCGGCGCAGCGTTTCGACGGTGAACGACGGTCGGTCGTCCTCCCGCTCGAAGTCGGAAGCGCGCAGCGGCTCGGCCCCGGCAAGCGCGAGTTCGACCATGGCCAGGCGATGTTCGTAGGCCGAGATCGGCACCTCCGGTTTGTGTGGAGGCCGGGCCGCGGGCATCACCAGCACCCGATCGAGAGAGAGGGTTTCACGCGCCTGCTCGGCGAGCATCAGGTGCCCGAGATGGATCGGATCGAAGGTGCCGCCGAGAATTCCGATGCGCACGCCCGTCTCCCGGTTCCTCACGCGCCTCGACGCGCGCTCAGGGAGCCTCGGTGGACAAGCTGCGCAGCCCGATCTCCGCCTGTCCCCGGAGGTCGGCCAGGCGCGGTTCGGCCGCCAGACGCTCAGGGGTGATGTAGTCGAGGGTACGTTGGTACTCCTCCCGCGCCTTCTCCACCTGGTTCACCGCCGCGTGGGCGCGGGCCAGCCCCAGGTGCGCGTCAGCCGCCCGAGAGGAGTCTTTCAACATGGAGAGCGACTTCTCGAAATAGAGCACCGCGCCGCGGGCTTGCCCCAACTGGAGGTAGGTCTCGCCGTTGAGGAAGTGCTTCACCGCCAGGCGGTCCTGGCAGGCGCGCGCCAATCTCGCCGCCTCCTCGACATGGGTCCCGCTGGGGTAGTGACGCCGGTACGCCTCGAACGCGCCGAGCGCGGCCTCGATCGGCTCCGGATCGCGCGGGGCGGAGTAGGCCGACTGGTAGAACGACATCGCACGCTGAAACTCGGCATCTTCGCGGTGGGTCGAGGTCGGGTAGTCGGAGAGCAGCCGATCGAACTCCTGCTGGGCGAGGAGGTGCTCGTCCAGCTTCATGTGGGTCAGGCCCAGGTAGTAGGTCGCATCGTCCACTCGATCGCTCCCCGGATTCCGGGAGCGAAACGCCTCCAGTTCGGTCGAGGCGGCGAAGTACTTTCCCGACTCGAAGAGCGACTGCGCATGCTGGAAGTCCCCCTCCGCGCCCAGCCCCCGCCCCTCGCGCACACGCGAACGCCCATAGCGTCAGAGCGAGGGTGCAGATCGGCATTACCCCTCGCCGCCCGATCACTCCGCGCATCGGCATCGCCCCTCGCTGCCAGATCACTCCGCGCATCAGTTCTGATTCTGGTAGAAGAGGTAGACCAAGCTACCGACGATGGTCACCACCACGGCCGGCTCGACGTAGCGTCCGAGTCCCGGAGCAAGCAGCTCCGGTTTGGCGAAGGGGTAGGTCGCCCCCTCGGCGAGGGTCTTCTGCCAGGCCGCCAGTCGATCGACCTCGTGGCGCTCGACGCTCACCACCCGCTCCACCGTCCCCTCCGGCCCCCGGAGCAACGTGAGCTGGAAGAACGCGCCGGCGATGCGCGAGAATCGCACCGGACCGAAGAGCAGCTTGCGGGACGCCTCGGCGTAGCTGATGCCGAACTCGAGCACGTCGACGTCGATCACCTCGCCGGCCGGCAAGGTGGCCACGGAGGACACGACCTGGAGCGACTCGGCCGCCTCGCGCTCTGCCTGTTCCGCTGCCTTCTGGGCCTCAGCCTCCTCGCGCGCCGCCTCCTCCGCCTTCTTTTCCCGGAACTCCTCGAGCGGGATCCCCAGATCGAGCGCCTCGAGGGAATCGGCGAAGAAGCCCGTGGTGTCCCCCTCCGCCGCCGCTCGCGCCGCTTGCTGCGCCTTGGCCTTCGCTCGCCCCGGATGGGAGTCGTCGACGTGCTGGGTCCCGCCCGCCGGCTCCTCCGGCTCCGGCTCGATCGCCGGGATCTCCGCGTCGGGCAAAACCATGCGAACGGTGTGCCCGCGATCCGAAAGGGCCCGGGCGAGCCGCTGGATGACGAAGGCGCTCCCCTCACGGGGCATCCGGCTCAGCACCGTAACCGCGGAGCCGCGAGGGAGAGCGAGCGAATCGGCCGCCTCCTCCACCGCCTCCTGGGTCAGGCGATCGAGCAGCCCGAGATTGCTGGCGAACTTATCCCGCGCGGACGCGGAAGGGGCCAGGCCGAGGCAGAAGAGCAGAAGCAACGCCAGACCGAGGCACCGTCGCGAGCCCCGAGGTGCGCCGGCGTGTCCGGCGCAATCGCCCGAGGGCGAAGCGGTGCGGGGGGTCGAACGGGCAGCGAAGGTGTTCGTGGAGGGCCCTGGACTGCAGGTATCCGGACAGGATCTAGGCACGGCAATTCCCTTCCTGGACAGGTTCTTCGATCACCCCGCTCAGATCGTACGGACCCGCCCCTCGGATCCGCACGGTGACCAGGTCGCCTGCCGACACGCCGGGGCCTCCGTCGGGAATCGTCAGCTTCACCTGGCCGTCGATCTCGATTGCCTGGCCGGACCAGCGTCCGAGCGCCACGGCTTTCGAGTCGTCCACCGAATCGATCAGCACTTCCAGCGATTGTCCGATTCGCGCCCGGTTGTGCCGGAGCGCGATGGTCCGTTGCTGGGCCAGGATCGCGTCGCGCCGCTCCCAGCGCAACTCCTCCGGCAGCTGACCGTCCATCTCACCCGCGGGCGTTCCTTCCTCCGTGCTATAGGCGAACGCGCCGAGGTGATCAAACTGAAACTCGCGGAGGAAATCGAGGAGAAAGCGATGCTCCTCCTCGGTCTCGCCCGGAAACCCGGCGATCACGGTGGTGCGCAGCACCATCCCCGGAACCGCCTTCAGCTTCCGCAGGAGGATCTCCGTCCCGTCCCACCCCAGTCCGCGCCTCATGCGGCGGAGCACCGAGTCGGCGGCGTGCTGGATCGGCATGTCGACATAGAGGCGGAGCTTCTCCAGACGACCGAAGCAGTCGATCAGTTCGTCAGTGAAGTAGCGTGGGTAGGTGTACAGCAAACGGATCCAGCGTATGCCCGGCACCGCGTCGAGCGCTTCGAGCAGGCGGTCGAGCGAAAAGCGCCCGTAGAGATCAAGTCCGTAGGAGGTGGTGTCCTGGGCGATGATGGTCAGCTCGCGCACCCCGAAGCCGGCCAGCCGGGTCGCCTCCGCCACCAGATCCTCGATCGGGCGGCTGCGGTGCTTGCCCCGCAGGGTCGGGATGATGCAGAAGGTGCAGGTGTTGTTGCACCCCTCGCTGATCTTGAGATAGGCGGTGTGCCGGTGACCCGAGAGCACTCGCGGCTCCCAGTCGAACTCCGCGCGATCGAGGCCGCCAAGTTCCGCCCCCCGGGCCAGCCCCCCGGCGAGCAGCCCGTTGGCAATCTCGACGACCGAGCCGATCGCGCCGGTCCCGAGCAGGTAGTCGACCTCCGGGAGTTCCTCGAGCAGGCTCGTCCCGTGGCGTTGCGCCAGGCAGCCCGCGACGACCAGCTTCTTGAGGTTTCCGGTCTCGCGCAGACGGGACACATCGAGGATCGTCTCGATCGATTCCTGCTGCGACGCGGTGAGGAAGGCGCAGGTGTTGACCACGATCAGCTCCGCTTCGGACGGATCGGCGACCGCGCGAAATCCCGCCCGGTGGAGCTGGCCCAGCATCGACTCGGAGTCGGCCAGGTTCTTCGGACAACCCAGCGTGACGACCGAGATGGTCCGCGCTCCGGCCGTGATTGGTGTCGAACTCAGTCGTCTCCCCCTTCGGTCGCGAAGTCACCGACGCGCCGCCCGCTCCGCTCGCCGAACAGGTCCCCCTGACAAGTCAGGGAGCCCCCACCTCGATGACCGGCACCCCGGTCGGCGGTGTGAACTCGAACAGCGTTTCCTTGAGCGTAGGATTCTGGCGCGTGTGATCCAGACGGAAGAGGCTGCGATTGCCCGACCCGTCCTCGATTTCGTACTGGAGAATCGCATTGGAACCGTTCGGCGTCCAGAGGCGGACGCGGGAGAGCCCGAGATCCTCGGCCGGAATCAGGCTGAGCACCTTGCAGGGGCGCCCAACCACCTCGGCGGTCGCAACCTCCGCCTCGGGCCGGCTCTCGAGCAGGATGCGGCGCAGCAGGTCGCCTCCCTGGCCCTCCGGGAGGATGGTCTTCAAGACCTCCCCGTTCTCCGGGATGTAGGTCCAGACCGTCTTCCCGTCTGAAAGCTGCAGATGCCCCTTCGGCTCGGTGTACTCGATCCGGAAGAGGTTCGGCCGCTTGAGGTAGAGGGTCCCCTTCGAGACGGCCGGCTCATCCATCCCGACCCAGTGTTGGGTCTGCTCGAATCCGGCCTGGAACGTATCGAGGGCCAGGAACGGTCCGGAGACCGCCCGCAGCAGCGTCTCCCCCGCGCTCTCCCCTGCGGCGGCGGGGGCGCCGAGCCCGAACCTCAGCCCCAGGGCGATCAGCACGAGTGCCAGAAACAGCTTCGATCGGCGGTGTGCGCTACCGTTCGGCGCCTGTGGCACGCAGCTTCTCCTTCTTCAGGAACTCCTCGAGGAAGCGTTCGTCCGCGAGCACTTCGCGGGCCTTGCTGCCGTCCTGGGCGCCGACCGCCCCCGCAGATTCGAGCAGGTCCATCAGCCGGCCGGCGCGCGAGTAGCCGACCTTGAGCCGCCGCTGGAGGAACGAGGTCGAGGCCATCCGCTGCGTGACCACGATGCGCAGCGCATCCTCGAACAGGTCATCGTCGAAACCCGCGTCCTCGCCGTCGGGCGAAAGCAGCTCCTCGCGGAAGATCTCCGGCGCCGGCGGCTGCTGCTTCCAGAACTCCACCACCTTCTCGGTATCGCGGTCGCTGACGAATGCCCCGTGCACGCGGGTCGCCTCCGCCTTGCCCGGGGGGAGAAAGAGCATGTCCCCTTTCCCGAGCAGGCTCTCGGCCCCATTGCCGTCCAGGATGGTGCGGCTGTCGACCTTTGACGCGACCTGAAACGCGATTCGAGCCGGAAAGTTCGCCTTGATCACGCCGGTGAGGACGTCGACCGAGGGCCGCTGGGTGGCGAGGATGAGGTGGATGCCGACCGCGCGAGCCATCTGGGCCAGCCGGGCGATCGGTCCCTCGACCTCGTTGCCGATGGTCATCATCAGGTCGGCCAGCTCGTCCACGATCACCACGATGTACGGCATCGGATCCATGCCGTCCTCCGCCTTGGCGGTCGCCATCTTGGTGCGATAGCCATCGATGTTGCGCACGCCGTAGGCGGCCATGCGGCGATACCGCCGTTCCATCTCCCCCACCAGCCAGGTCAGCATCCGCGCCGCCATCTTCGGCTCGGTCACGACCGGATAGAGCAGGTGCGGGATGCCGTCGTAGGGGGTCAGCTCGAGCATCTTGGGATCGATCAGCATCAAGCGGAGCTCGTCCGGCGTGCGCCGGTAGAGCAGGGTCAGGAGGAGCACGTTGAGGCAGACGCTCTTCCCCGACCCGGTCGTGCCGGCCACCAGGAGGTGGGGCATGGCGTCGAGCCGGGCGGCGTGGGCCCGTCCTCGGATGTCCCGCCCGAGGACGAGTGGGAGCTCGCCCGGCAACGCATGCAGATCGAGCTCCGAGAGCAGGGTGCGGAAGTTGATGCGGGCCGCGGTGCGGTTCGGCACCTCGATGCCCACCGCCGCCTTGCCCGGAATCGGGGCGACCATGCGGACCCGGGAGGCACGCAGGGCGAGGGCGAGATCCTCCGCCCGGGACACGATCTGGGAGATCTTGACCCCGGCGGCCGGCTCGAACTCGTACTGGGTGATGACCGGACCGGGGTGCATCTGCCCGAGCTGCCCTTCGATCCCGAAGTCCTTGAGCGCGCGCACCAGGGTCCGCCCGTTCTCGAGCACCTCCTCCTTGTCGATGGAGATCGGCGGTGAGGTGTCCTCCTCGAGCAGACCGATCGGCGGGAGGACATACCCGCTCGGGCTCTTGCTCAGCGGCTTCGGCCGCGGCTTCGGCTTCGGCTCCGCCTGTTCCCGCCGCTTGTCCGGCTTGGTGTCCGGCAGCGCGGCGAGCAGTTCCTCCTCCCGCAGCGCGATCCGCTCCGCGCGCTGGCGCGCCTCCTCCTCGAGCCGGGCCTTCTCGTCGAGCTTGCGCTGCGCCTTGTCCCCGCGCTCCGCCGCCCGCGCGTCGGCCGCGAGCTGCCGCGCTTCTGCCCGGGCCTGCTTCTGCGCCTCGCGTTCCTCGATCGCCCGCGCCTTCCGTTCGACCGCGCGGGTCTTCATGGCATGCGACGCTCGGGGAGAGCGCAGCCTGCCCATGCTGCACCGGCAGCGCCCCGAGCGCGAGTAGCGCGCGTTGCAGCGCCTCGGGGAGGAGCCGAGGCAGGACCACGAGCAGCGTGAGCACGAAGGCGGCAACCGCGAGCAGAGCGGCTCCGACCGGCCCCATCGCAGCGGGCGAACCGACCGAGGTCATCGCTGCACCGGCCAGTCCACCAAAGAGCCGGCCGCCCCCAAGCGCCGCGCCGAGGACGGAGAGCGCGACGGCCAGCGCGAGGGAGAGTCCGAAGATCCGCCAGGGACGAGCCGGACGCCGCACCAGTGCTCGCCAACCGAGGGTGAAACCGGTGGCGATCACCCAGCCCACCATGGGCAGCCCGAGCCAGTCGAGCAGGAATCCGGCCGTCGCACGGCCGACCTCGCCGCAGGCATCGGCGGGCAGCCCGAACATCGGGCCACCGCCCGGCCAGGGGGGCGAGGAGAGAATGGAGGTCAGCAGCAGCAGGCTGACCAGTACGAGCAGCACCCCCTGCAGAGGGCGACGAGCGGGCAGGCTTAGGTTCGCCATCGATTCCTTTGAACCCGGTCGCGCGCGAGGCGCGTCGTCGGCTACCTCTCACCCCGCGGAGTGGAAGTTCTGTCCTCCCCCGGAGCGAACGTCCTGTCCGCTCCCCACTTCCCGACCGCGGGGCCTACTTCAGGCCCGCGGCCTTCTTGAGCGCATCGACGCGGTCGAGCTTCTCCCAGGTGAACTCCGGCTCGTTGCGTCCGAAGTGACCGTAGGCCGCGGTCTTCTTGTAGATCGGCCGCAGCAGATCGAGCGCGGTGGTGATCCCGCCCGGCCGGAGGTCGAATACCTCGCGAATCGCGCCGGTGATCTGGGTGTTCGAGACCTTCCCCGTGCCGTAGCTCTCGCAGTGGATCGAGACCGGATCCGGGTGACCGATGCAGTAGGCGAGTTGCACCTCACACCGCTCGGCCAGTCCGGCCGCGACCACGTTCTTGGCCACCCAGCGCGCCGCGTAGGCCGCGGAGCGGTCGACCTTCGACGGGTCCTTGCCCGAGAAGGCCCCGCCGCCGTGGTGGGCCAGTCCGCCATAGGTGTCGACGATGATCTTCCGGCCGGTCAAACCGGTATCGGCCGCCGGACCGCCGGCGACGAATCGCCCGGTGCGGTTGATGTGCAGGATCGGTTCGATCGGGAGCAGTTCCGCCGGGATCGAGGGGCGGATGATGATTCGCTCGATGTCCTTGCGCAACTGCTCGATCGAGACCTCGGGCCGGTGCTGCGAGGAGCAGACGACGGTATGCACCCGCTGCGGGCGCCCCGCCTCGTACTCCACCGTGACCTGACACTTGTTGTCCGGGCCGAGGTACGAAAGCTCCCCGCTCTCGCGGACGTCGCCCAATCGCTTGGAGATCCGGTGGGCCAGGACGAGCGGAAGCGGCATGTACTCCGCCGTCTCATTCGTCGCGTAGCCGAACATGATCCCCTGGTCGCCCGCTCCCTGCTCGGCCACCGCTCCGCGATCGACGCCGACCGAGATGTCGCGCGATTGCTCGTCGATCGAGGTGACCACGGCGCAGGAGTCACCGTCGAACCCGTAACGGGGATCGTCGTATCCGATCTCCTTGATCGTCCGGCGGACTACCTTGGGAATATCGACGTACGCGGCGGTCGTGATCTCACCGGCCACGACCGCGAGCCCGGTGGTGACCATCGTTTCGCAGGCGACGCGACAGTGCTTGTCCTGCTCCAGCATCGCGTCGAGGATGGCATCGGAGATCTGGTCGGCCACCTTGTCCGGGTGACCCTTACCCACCGACTCCGAAGTGATCAAGTACCGGTCCGCCATGTTCATCTCCCTGGGGTCCCGCCCCGGTTCTGGTCGCGACCACCCGGTCGCTCTTGGAAAGTGCTTACGCTAACAGAGACCCTTTCGCACACGAAAGGGGCGAATCCCCGTAGCCCTTCAAAACCGCTGAATCTACGACCCGCTGGGAATGCGCGGGGAGGGTCCGCGCCTACTGCCACTTCCCCGAGAAGTCGATCTCGGAGGAATCCCCGACGTTGAGACGACTGAACCCGCCCCGGACGATGGCGTTCTCCCCCACCAGGCTGTTCTCGAGCACGATGTCCCGCACCTCGGCATTCTCGTTCACGATGGTGTCGTGCACGATCGCGTTGTGCACCACCGCCCCACCGGCGATGGAGACGTTCGGACCGATGATCGAGCGGGTGACCGTCGCCGTCGGGTCGATGGAGACCGGATGGAGGATGGTCACGCCGGGCATCTCCGGCGCCCGCGGGGCCAGCTTCAGGAGATACTCGTTGGTGGCCAGCAGGGTCTCCGGCTTGCCGCAATCGAACCACCCCTCGACCGAGGCGGTCTTCATCCGCGATCCCCCCTCGATCATCATCGCCAGGGCATCGGTCAGTTGATACTCCCCCTTGGTCCGGATGTCCTTCGAGATCATCTGTTCCAGCTTGCCGTGGAGTTCCGCCGCCTCGGGCAGGTAGTAGATCCCGACCAGGGCCAGGTTTCCCACGAAGCTCTCCGGCTTTTCGATCAACCTGGTGATGAAGCCGTCCTGAACCTGGGCGATGCCGAAGCGCTCCGGGTCGTCGACCTGCTTGACCCCGAGCACCGGGTGCGGACCCGACATGAACTCGAGATAGTCGGCATGCACGATGGTGTCGCCGAGGATGATCAGGATCGGGCCTTCCGACACCTTCGCGCGCGTGAGGTGCACCGCGTGGCCGAGACCGAGCCGCTCGGGCTGCTCCACGTACTCCACCATCCCGGCGTAGCGCCGGTCGCAGTAGGTGCGGATCGCGTCGCCCATGTAGCCGACCACGATGACCACCCGTTCGATCCCCTGCTGGACCAGCCCATCGAGGATGTGGGCCAGGATCGGCTTCCCCGCCACGTTGACCAGCGCCTTCGGCACGGTGTGGGTGTGGGGTCTAAGCCGCGTTCCGACCCCGGCGGCCGGCACGATCGCGACCGGCCGCCGCTCTCTTGCACTCATCGTTCCTCCTGCTTCCTCATCCCGGCACCCGCCACCGCACGGCGCAGCCGCTGGATCGCCTCGACCGGCACCGGATCGACCCCGCCCCGCCGCGCGAGTTCCAGGCTCACGCGATCACCGAGCAGCACCTGCGAGAGGATGCGCGCCATCCGCCCCTCGCCGTGACTCGGCACGAATACCACCTCGAAGCCGACCCGCCGCCATTCCGACTCCGCTGCCGACAGCACCGGCGCCAGCCTGGGCTCCAGGATTCCGGTTCCCTCGAGTCGCACCACCGCAGCCCGGCAGACCCGGCCGAGGTCCGCCCAGCCTTCGATCTCGTTGTGCACCAGCTCGGGAAACGCGTTCTCGAGTGCGAAGCGCTTTGCATTCTCGCTGAACTGGCAGCGCCAGCGGATCGCCAGCACCCGCTCGGCCTCACTCTCCGCATACAGTACCGGCACCTGGCCCGCCAGGCGATCGGCAAGCTCCCGGGGATTTCGGCCCGGCAGGGCGCGACCGGCGCGCCAGAGGTCCGCTTCCCCAGCGAGGAGATCGGCCGCCGCGCGCAGTTCCTGTTCCATTGCGACCGCTCGTCCCGCAGATGCCGCCCAGCAGAGCAGGATCGGCACGAGCATCCACCCCAGGGCGGCCCGGGGCTGCATCCCGGGCTCCGCATGAAATCTGGCCGCCGCGGCCGGATACGCCTCCAGGCGGCCTCCGGAGGCCACGATCCAGGGCGAAATCCCCCGTGCCGCCGCAGCATCCGCCAGGGCCAGGGCTTCCCAGGTCTCACCTGAGTAGCTCGCGATCCCCAGCGACACCGAGCCATCGACCCAGCCGGGCAGCTCAGGGTCGGCTTGAACCACAATCGGTATCCGTAAGTCCGGCTGCAAGATGAGAGCCGCGAGACGGCCGGCCATGGCCGAGCCGCCCATCCCGCCGAGAAAGAGCCCCCGCGCCGCCGGGGCCGCGGCCGCCCCTGGCCAACCGATCTCCCGTCCCCGGGCGATCGCCCCCCGGAGCTGGTCCGGAAACCCGTCGATCCACGATTCCATCCGGGCGAGCCCGTCCCGGAGATCGGCGGCCTCTCCCCGCCCCTTCCCCGCACCAGATTCAACCAAGACTGGCCTCCTCCCCGATGTAGGGCCGGAGCGCCTCGAGCAGGACCTGTCGCACCTCGGCCCCGGTCGGGCGACGCAGCGCGTCCTCGACCAGGTTGCGGAGCTCGGTCATCGAGACCCGGCGGACGAGATCCTTCACCTCCGCCAGGCAGGGAGGGCTCATGCTCAGTGAGGAGCAGCCAAACCCGAGCAAGAGTGCCGCGCCGTAGGGATCGCCCGACATCTCGCCGCAGGAGGTGACCCGGATCCCCGCCCGGCGGGCCGCTTCGACCGTCTTCTGCAGCGCGCGCAACACCGCGGGGTGGAACGGATCGTAGAGGTGGGCCACCTTCTCGTCGCCGCGGTCGACCGCCAGGGTGTACTGGATCAGATCGTTCGACCCGATCGAGAAGAAGTCCGATTCGCGGGCCAGGAAGTCGGCCATGGTCACCGCCGAGGGGACCTCGATCATGATGCCGACCGGAATCCGCTCGTCGAACGGATGCCCCTCCTGCCGCAGCTCTTCCTTGACCTGTTCAACCAGGCGCCGGACCTCGCGGGTCTCCTCGAGCGAGCTGATCATCGGGAAAAGAATCTGCGCCGTGCCGTGGACCGAGGCGCGGAGGATCGCCCGCAACTGGGTGCGCAGGATGTCGGGGTGGAGCAACAGGAAGCGCACGCCGCGCAGACCGAGAAACGGATTGTTCGCCCGACTCGTCCCGACGTAGGAGGCGAACTTGTCGCCGCCCACATCGAGGGTGCGGATGGTGACCGGCCGCGGGCGCATCCGCTTCAGCACCTGGCGATAGGCCCGCATCTGTCCCTCTTCGTCCGGCAGGTGCGAGCTGGCGAGGTAGAAGAACTCCGTGCGGTAGAGGCCGATCCCGTCCGCCCCGCTGGCGATCACCTTGTCGAGATCGTCCGCCGATTCGATGTTGGCCAGCAACTTCACCGGGTGGCCGTCGCGCGTGACACACGGCTCCGACTGGCGACGACGCACCTCCGCGCTGTGCCTTCGCAGCCGCCGCTCGCGCGCGGCGAACTGCTTCAATTCCTCCCGCCCGGGCCGCACCACCACCACGCCGTGGTTTCCGTCGACCAGGATCCAGTCGCCACTCGTGATGTGGTGGGAGAGGTCCCCCAGCCCCGCGACGGCGGGAATGCCGCGCGAGCGGGCGAGAATCGCCGCGTGGGAGGTGGCACCTCCATGGTCGGTGATCAGCGCGCGCACCCGCTCGGGATCGAGCACCGCGCTCTCGCTCGGGGCCAGCTCCGGGGCGACCACGATCGCTCCCTCGGGGATGATCGAGCCTTCGCGTTGGTTTCCGTCGAGATGCTTCAGGATCCGTCGTTTCACGTCCCTGATGTCGGCCGAGCGGGCACGGAAATACTCGGTTCCGGCCGACTCGAAGGCGTTGATCATCTTCTGGAAGACGGAGCGGAGCGAGGCGCCGCCGGTGACGTGATCCCGGCGGATCGACTCGACCACGCTCTTCAGCAGTTCCTGGTCTTCGAGCAGACGCAGATGCGCGTCGAGCACCTTGAGGCCGGTCTCGTCGGTGTCGCCCACCAGGCACTCGCGCAGCGCGTGGATCTCGTCGCGCGCCCGGCGCACCGCGAGGCGGAAGCGCCGCACCTCCAGCGCGGTCTCGCCGACCGAGATCTGCCGCTCGTCGACCTGGATCTCCTGCGGAAGCACCAGGTAGGCCGGGCCGGCCGCCAGTCCACCCGACACCGGGACGCCGTGGCGGACGACCGTCTCCCCCGGGCCGGTCCGGCGCTTCGGCCGGGTGTCGCGAGGAACCGCGCGGGTCTCCTTCGGGGTCTTCACTTCTTCTCCTCGCCGAATTTGGATGCGACCAGGTCGACCAGTCCGCTCACCGCATCCTGTTCATCCGGCCCCTCGGCCCGGATGGTGAGCACCGTTCCGGTCTCGGCCGCGAGGAGCAACACTCCCATGATGCTCTTCCCGTTCACGGTGAGTTCACCGTTGGAGACCCATACCTCCGAGCGATACTGCGCCGCCTTCCTCACGAAGAGGTCGGCCGGGTGCAGGTGGATCCCCGGATAGTTCGAAACGGTCACCGGCTGTTCGGTCAATGGCCCCCTCCTCCTGTTTCCGCTCCCCCGACCGACGTGCCCGGAGCGACCGACGTGTCCGGCACGAGCAATGTGTCCGGCACGAGCAATGTGTCCGACACGAGCGACGTGTCCGGGACGAGCGACGCGCCGACACTCCAGGCGACGACTCCGCACACCACCCCCACGACCAGCGCGGTCCAGGCCAGCGCAGTTGGCGTCGGGCGCGCGCGCCATGAGAGCAGCCACCCTGCGGTCAGCCCGACTCCCAGCGCTCCGAGCCCGATCCAGTCGCCCACCTTCGCCCCGCTGGTGGCCAGGAGTCCGATCCCGATCCCCAGGGCCAGCCTCGCCAGGCTGCTCGAGGCCGCGATCCAGCGGTCCCAGGGCTTGGCCACGAGTTCCCGGCCCAGCGCGGCTTCGTCCGACCGTCCGACGCGCAGCCCGCGTGACCGCCAGTACTGCTCGCCCAGGACCGCGAATGCAACCAGCAACCCGGCCGGGAGCAAGAACCACGGCGCCACCCGATCTCCCGCTCCCCAGGCGCCTACCGGGCCGAGCAGCACCAGGCCCGCGACGACGGCGGTCAGCCGCGCCGCCGGCATCAGCGCCCCGAACACCAGCCGATCCCCGATCGCGCCGAAGAGCGGCGCGAATCGGGCGCGCAAACGTTCCCACTCCTCGGCACTCTTCCCCGCGGTTCGAGCGAGGAGGTACCCCGCGAGGGCCGGCTGGGTCTGAAAGCTGCGCTCCCTCCAGGCGAGACGCAAGGGCTCGGACGCGGGGTCTTCCTTCGGGAGCTGCGCCAGGACGCCGCCGCGCTGCAGGCCGCGGGCATTGTAGAGCGCTTCGAGGCGCAGGAGATCGCGGGTTCCGAGCCTCACCGGAGCAGCCCTCCGACCACGCCGAGGCCGACCCCGAGGGCCAGCTCGACCCAACCGCGACCGGCCCGCCGCAGCGCGAACGCCGCCGCGCCGAATCCCACGGCGAGAGTCGCGAACGGGAGCTTCTCCCCCACCAGGTCGACCGGGGAGACGGCAAATCCGCGCGTGCTCAGGATCGCGCGATAGAGGAACCCGGCCGCCACCAGGACGAACCCGGTGACGATCCAGCCCCGAACCAGGGCATCGACCGCGGCCCCGCGCTGCGCGGAGATCAGTCGATCGCGACAGGCGATGCCGGAGGCGAGCGCATCCTCCTCTCGCTCTTCGTTCCGCCGACGGAGCAGGCCCTCCCAGCGTCGCCCCCACTCCGCCGCGAGCAACCCGAACAGGAGCCCAAGGACCAAGGGCCGCCCGTTACCCCAGAGCCCGCTCGCTCCCAGGAGGGCCGCCCCCCAGCCGGCCACCGCCCCTGCGACTACCCCCCCCAGCCCGAACGCGGGGAGGAGCGCCCCGCCCGAGGGGACGATCACCAGCCAGCAGCATTGCAACACGACGCCGGCGGCCAACCCGGCCCACGGCTGGTTCACGATCACGCCGGCCAGCGTCGCCGCGACCAGCGGCTCGCGCAGCCGAAAGAGCGGCCAGACCCGCTCCTCGAGCGAGACCCACGCCCCGAGAAGAAGGAGCAGCAGAATGCGCGGAATGGCGTCGCTCACCTGGCGCCTCCACCTTCGCCATGGATCCAGTTCCCCACCGGCCGCGGGCGGGTCGTCGGGAGATCCTGCGCACTGAGCAGAAACCCCTCCTGGACCAGTCTGCCCAACGTCGTCTCGTCCTCCGGCGTGAGGAAGAGGGCCGGAGCGCGCTCGACCGCGCCGGGCCGGAGGTGCAGACCGCCCAGGTTCACCGGACCGGGGATTCCCGCTCGCAGGAGCCGCGCTGCGATCTCGACCCCGCGCACCAGCAGGACCGTGCTCTCCGGATCGGGGCCATGGAAGCCGGCGGCAGTTGCCTCGGCCACGCTGATGCAAGCGACGTCAGTCCCTTCGGGCGCGGCCGCCGCGTAGAGCGAGCAGGCCAGTGGATCCCCGGCTGTCTCGTCGTCCACGATCAAGTAGTGCGCAGGATGGAGTCGCATCCCCCAGCCGAGCGCGACCTGCCCGTGGAGAAGACGATCATCGATGCGAAAGAGGAGATAGGACGCGCCCGCCATCAACGCGCCTGGATTCCGTCGCGCCCCTTCTGCATCAGGCGCGGCGCCAGCTCGCCCGCGGGCAGGCGGTCGCGGTTGTGCACGAAGTCGAGGAGCATCGGCAGATTGAGGCCGGAAACGAAGTAGGTTTCCGGGCGGCGGCGACGGACTGCGTCACAGGCGAAGGAGCAGCTGCCGCCGAAGAGGTCGACGAAGAGAAAGACCGGACCATCGCCGTCGGCCAGGAACTCCTCGACCCGTCGTTCCAGGCTCTCGGCCGAGCAGTCGCTGTTGGAGAGCGCGAGCAGACCATCGAGCGGCCCGACGATCGACTCCGCCGTCCGCTTGAATTCGGCGCCCAGGGCGCCGTGAGTGACCAGCACGCCGCGGATCATGCTCACTCCAGGTCGTCTCGCGCCAGCACCTGCAGGTTCGCCTTTCGGCGCATCATCTCGAGCAGGTGTTCGTTGAAGTGGCGCGCC
The DNA here is from genome assembly GCA_016712505.1 of Candidatus Eiseniibacteriota bacterium. Classification (GTDB taxonomy): domain Bacteria; phylum Eisenbacteria; class RBG-16-71-46; order CAIMUX01; family CAIMUX01; genus JADJQY01. The sequence goes on from JADJQY010000002.1 coordinate 1,023,897, forward strand.
GGGTCGTAGCCGTACGCCTTGACCAGATAGTTGAGCGCAATCGTCTCCACGATCACGGTGATGTTCTTCCCGGGAAAGATCGGGACGATGACCAGGGGGATCTCCAGATCGAGGATCTTGGTCGTCCGATCGGTCAGTCCGACCCGCTCGTAGTCCGTTTCCTTGTTCCACTCCTGCAGATTGACCTCGACCTCGACCCGCTTCTGCGCCCGGATGGCGCGGATGCCGAAGATCGACTGCACATCGATGATTCCGATGCCGCGGATCTCCATGCAGTGTCGGAGCAGTTCGTTCCCCGCCCCGATCAGGACCGACGCCTTGCGTTTGATCGTGACCACGTCGTCGGCCACCAACCGGTGCCCGCGTTCGACCAGATCGAGCGCGCACTCGCTCTTCCCGATCGCGCTCCGCCCCGAAATGAGCAGCCCGACGCCGTAGACGTCGACCAGGGTAGCGTGCACGCTGGTCACCGGCGCAAACGACTCTTCGAGGAAGGCGGTCAACCGATGGACCAGGTTCGAGGTGTCGAGCCGCGTGCGCAGGATCGGAATCGAGCGCTCGCGCGCGATCTCGAGCAAGAGCGGAGGCGGTTCGAGGTGGCTGGTGATCATCACGCAGGGGAGATCGAACTGCAGCGGGAAGCTCAGCGCCTCGCGCAGGGCTTCCGGCGCGAGGCGCTTCAAGTACAGGATCTCGGTCTGCCCGAAGATCAGGATCCGCTCCCACATGAAGTTCTCCAGGAACCCCACGAAGACCAGACCCGGACGATTCAGGTCGACGGTCGTGATCGGCTGCCGGCCGTTCGGCTGGGTGAGGCACTCGAGCTCGAGTTCCTTCCCCCCGCGGGCCAGTAGCTCCACCACGGTCATCGCGCTCACGCCGGACCTACTCGGGCTCGACCAGGCCGAAGTTGCCATCGGAGCGGATGTAGACCAGGGCCCAGTTCCCGCTCTTCTGGTTCTTGAACATGAGGAAGTCGAAGTCGCGCTCGCGCAGTTCGCGGATCGCCTCCTCGACCAGCATCGGCTTCGGTGCGTACTTGGGGGAGCGCACCACCACCGGCGCGAACTCCTCCTCGACCTCGACCTCCGCCAGCTCGGCCTCCTCGACCACGGCGTGGCTCGGAACCGGGCGGCGCAGCTTCCGGTCCTTGAGTCGGGCGGCGTACTTCTTGACCTGGGCTTCCATCCGGTCAACCACGTGATCGATGGAGGACATCATGTCGGTCGATTCCTCGCGGCTGATCAGCTCGGTCCCGTTGGCGTGCAACGTGAGTTCCGCGATCTGTCGGTACTTCTCCTCCGCCAGTACCAGGTGCGCCTCGGTGATCCGATCGAAGTACTTCGAGAGCTTGGAAATCCGTTTCTCGGCGAACTCCTTCACCTCTCCCGTCAGTTTGAATCTCCGTCCGGTCGTCGTGATCTCCATCAGAGCCTCCCTTTGCTGGGGTCCCGGCGTTTGCCTGGACCCCCCACCTTCGCTGGGGCATCACGCGGCGGATCGAGCTCGATCCGCCGCCCCAATCACGCTGCCCGCGAACGCCGCCTGCCCGATCCCGGAATCGACCGCTTCGACTCCGAGCGGCGGAACTGCGCCCGCTCGATCTTCAGTTGTTCGCGATATTTGGCCACCGTGCGCCGAGCGATCGAAACCCCCTCCTTGGCCAGTTGCCGCGCGATCGCCTCGTCCGACCAGGGGTGGGCGTGATCCTCCGCCTGGATCAGGACGCGGATCCGTTCCCGCACCGCGCGGGCCGACAGATCCTCCCCCTCCAGGGAGGTGACCCGGCTGGAGAAGAAGAATTTCAGCGGGTAGATGCCGCGCGGGGTCTGCACATACTTGCCCGCCGTGACCCGCGCCACCGTCGACTCGTGCAGGCCGACCTGCCCCGCGATCGAGCGCAGGGTCATCGGCTTGAGATGGTCGATACCGTGTTCGAGAAACTCCCGCTGCTCGGAGGCGATCGAACGCATCACCCGCAACATCGTGTCGCGCCGACGGTCGAGCGCCTGGATCAGCCAGCGGGCCGAGCGCGCGCGCTCCCGCACGAAGGTCCGCGCATCCACGCGCATCTGCTCCCTTTCGGTCGCGGGTCCCGCCGCGCCGTCCACCCCACCGGCCCCCTCGGTTCCGCTCGGTCCCTCGAGCAGTTTCCGACAGTAGCCGCTCAGCCGAAGTCTGGGAACCTGTCGATCGTTCACCCACACCTCGTATCCCGACCCGACCTGGTCGACCATCAGGTCGGGGTAAATGTAGCGCACCTCACCGGCGTCGACCAGTCGTCCCGGACAGGGGCTCAAGCGCCGGATCTGGGCACAGGCCCGGTCCACCTCGGCCGCGCCGACGTGGAGCGCGCGCGCGATCTCAGCGAACCGACCGTGGAGCAGCGCCTCGTGCTGCTGGATCACGATCCGCTCGGCCAGGCTCCCTGCCAGGCCGCGGGCACGCAACTGGAGGACGAGGCACTCCGGCAGGTCGCGGGCGCCGACTCCGGCCGGCTCGAGCGATTGGAGCAGATCCAGCCCCCGCTCGACCTCGGCCGGCGCGGCGCCGAGTTGCACGGACGCCTCCTCCAAGCTGCAGGCCAGGTACCCCCTCCCATCGAGGCAACCGACGAGGTACTCCGCGGTCCGACGAGTCTCGAGGCCGACCACCCGGAGCGCGATCTGGGCCAGAAGCTGCGCCCCCAGCGAGTATGCAACGGCGGGCGCCTCCTCCTCCGACCGCCAGAGTTCGAGCTGGCCGCGAGGCACCAGCGGCTCGTCGTCGGCCCGGAGCCAGGAACGATCGTCCTCCTCCGCCTCGGCCGGTTCGGGCTCGGGCGCACTGAGCCCGGCCGTTGCCTCCTCGTCCACCTCCAGGAGCGGGTTCGACAGGAGTTCCTCCTCGACCAGCGATGAGAGTTCCTCGGTCGGTACCTGCAAGAACCGGAGTGCGACTTGCACGCCCGGGTGGAGCTTGAGTCCGTTGTTGAGATGTGTGTCCAGACGCGGTCCCTGGCGCATCCTTGCCTCCCCTAAGTGAAGTCCGTCCGTCGAATCAGAGTCGGAAGTTCTCCCCCAGGTACAACTTTCGCGCCCGTTCATCCCCGGCGATCTGTTCCGCGTTGCCGGTCAGCAGAATTTTCCCGTCGTAGATGAGATACGCCCGGTCGGTGGCGGAAAGCGTCTCGCGGACGCTGTGATCGGTGATCAGCACGCCGAGCCCGCGCAGCTTGAGCCCGACGATGATTTGCTGGATCTCGTGCACCGCGATCGGATCGATGCCCACGAACGGCTCGTCGAGCAGAATGAACGACGGCCGAGTGACGAGCGCGCGACTGATCTCGACTCTTCGGCGCTCCCCACCGGAAAGGTTGAGCCCCTTGCGGTCGCGGAGCTGCCAGATGTCGAGGTCTTTGAGCAAGGTCTCGCACCGCTCCTCCCGCTCATCCCGGGTCAGCTTGAGCGTCTCCAGGATGGCCAGCACATTCTCGCGCACCGTGAGGCGACGGAAAATCGAAGGCTCCTGCGCGAGGTAGCCGATGCCGAGCCGCGCCCGTCGATACATCGGCAGGCGACTGATGTCCCGGCCGGCCAAGGTGATCCGGCCCGACTTGGGACCGAGGAGACCGACGATCATGTAGAACGTGGTGGTCTTGCCCGCCCCGTTGGGGCCGAGCAGACCGACCACTTCTCCCGGCGCGACGCGGAGACTCACCCCGTCGACCACCCGGCGCCGACCGTACTCCTTCACCAGCTCGTGCGCCTCCAGCGCGCCGTCCGGCGCCGGTCGCACCCCGGATTCGGCCGACGCGGCCTGGTTTGACATCGCCTGGGCCGCCGCCGCCTGGGCCGCTGCCAGCTCGGAACTCAACGCGTCTCCTCCTCCTCGAGCAGCGCGGCCGGGTCGGTGCCGCGCAGGGTGATCACCAGATTCTTCTCGATCACGTAGCTCTTCAGGTCCGGGTCGGCATCGAAGCCGGTCCCGGTGATGTAGTCCTTTCCGTGGTAGAAACGGAAGAACGACTGGGTGGTCACCCGTTGCCGCACCGGGTCCCAACGGAGCACGTCAGTCTCGAGCCGATCTCCCTCGGAGGTCACCACCACGACCGAATCTTGCGCCAGCAGAGTCGTGGCCCGGCTGTCGATCTCGCCGCGCTTGCTGGTCAGGGTCGAGCGCACGCTGTCCTGTCCATCGAAGAAGTCGACCCGTAGTCGCTCGAGCTGGACCGGGTCGGTGCTGTTGGCCGTCTGTCCCCGGTCGGAGTGAAGGACCCACTGTAGCCCGCGATCGGTCACCTGGCGCATCACCACGCCACGCAGCTCCTGCTGGGGCAAGGTTTCACCGGTGCCGGTCGGCGGGGGGTCTGGCGGCGGAGTCTCCCGCGTGCACGCGGTCAGGACCAGGGCGAGAATCAGCGCCGTCTCCAGCCTCCCCGGGGGACGCATCCCCCCAGGTCTCGCCGGGCCGGTCCTTCCACCTGTTCTCGAACCAGGGCCACTGCTCTGGAGCACTCCGGATCATCCTCTCTAGCGCTTCGTTCATCCGGCGGGTTGCCCGGACCACCGCGTCGTGCCTCTCCCCATCCCGCTCGGCCAGCTCGGGCCGGAGGAAACGGACACGATAGCGGCCGTCCGCATCGGTCCACAAGGCCGCGGGCAGCAACCACGCATCCCCGGCGAGAGCCAGGCGAGCGGCCCCCGCGGCCTGGCGGCACCGCACCCCAAAGAATCGGCCGGAAACCGCGGTACCGCGAGGAACTCGATCGATCAGGAGACCGACCACATTCCCGCGCCGCAGCGCCCGAACCGCCGGCCCGAGCCCCTGCTCGACCGGAAGCGGAACCACCCCGACCGCACGGCGCAACTCCCCGATAGCACGGTCGAGGCCCGGCGGCTCGACCGTGCGATAGAGAACGTGCATCCTGCACTCTGGACGGGGGGATGTGGCCAGCCAGTACGCCAGCACCCCACCCAGGAGTTCCCAGTTTCCGAAGTGACCGGTCACCAGCACGATCCCGCGCCCCGACGCGACCGCCTCCCGCCAGTGCTCCTCCCCTTCGACCTCGAGCCCGCGAACCGTCGCGGCGAGGTCGATCCGGTCGAGGCGAAGGAACGAAACGCCCGCCCCGGCGATCCAGCGGAACACTTGGCGGGTCACGCCGCGTCGCCAGGCGAGGTCGCGCTCGGGAAAGGCGGCCGCGAGGTGCGCCTCGGCCCGGGCCCGATGGCGGCGGAGCATGCACCAGGCAAGGTCTCCGAAACGGCGGGCGAACCAGCGCGAAACCGCGACCGGTCCGCGCGCCAGGGGTTGGAAAAGGAACGAGAGCGCGCGAAAGCGGAGCGCGCGCAGAATCCGTTTCCGGGAGCGCACCCGGCCGCTTCAGGCTCCCTTGAGCTTCAGGCAGTCGTGGAGATGGATCACGCCGATCGCGCGCCCCCCCGCGTCGGTCACGATCAGGGAGGTGATCGCTCCACCCGGGTTGCGCTCCATCGCCGCCACGGCACTCGCGACCAGGGCGTCGGCGGCGATCGTCTTCGGGTGCGGGGTCATCACCTCGCGCACCGAGAGCCCGTCGACCTTGCCGTGCCGGTGGACGATCCGGCGGATGTCGCCGTCGGTCAGGATGCCGGCCAGGGTGCCGTCAGGCGCCTCGACCGTCGTCATGCCGAGCTTCTTCGCCACCATAACCACCAGCGCGTCGCGCAGCGAGGCATCGTCCCGCACCCGCGGTAGCTCGTCGCCGCGGCGCATCACCTCGTCGACGCGGCTGGCCACCTGCGATCCGATCACCCCACCCGGATGGAGAAAGGCCAGTTCCTCGGGTCCGAAGCCGCGCCGAACGTAGAGCGCGGTGACCAGCAAGTCGCCCAGAACGGAGAAGACGGTCGAGCTGGTGGTCGGGACCATGGAGAGCGGCCCGGCCTCCTCGATGGCGCCGAGGGCGAGGGACACCGCCGCGCCGCGCGCCAGACGCGACGACGGCGCGCAGGTGACTGCCACGTAGCGGATCGGCATCCGTTCGAAGATCGGCAAGAGGGCGTTCAGCTCGGCGCTCTCCCCGCTCTTGGAGAGGAAGAGGCCGACGTCTCCCGGCTCGACCAGACCCAGATCGCCGTGGACCGCCTCGGTCGGATGGAGAAAGACCGACTTGGTGCCGGTCGAACGGAACGAGGCCGCGATCCGCCGTGCGACCAGGCCCGACTTGCCGACGCCGGAAACCAGGATTCGCCCTTCCGCCGTCGCCAGCAGATCGACCGCCGCGACGTAGGCCGGGCCGTCGATCACCGCGCGCAGCAGCTCGAGACCGCGCAGCTCGGTGGCCAGAACCCGGTGCGAGAGGGCCCGCAACTCCTCGGCATGGCTGTCGTGCGCCGTGGGGAGCACCGGCGTCCTCACTCGATCCCGACCGGATCGTCGCGATCGATGTAGCGAGCCTGCAGCCGCTTCCACTCGAGCATCTCCTCGAGGAAGTCGGCCACCCCGGCCAGCGGCAATTGCGTCGTGGCGTCGGAGAGGGCACGGGCCGGATCGGGGTGGGTCTCGAGGAAGAGACCATCCGCCCCGGCTGCGATCGCCGCGCGGGCCAGCGGGCGCGCATACCGCCGATCTCCTCCCACTCCGGGGTGCTGAAGCGAGTGGGTCACGTCGTAGACCACCGTCGGAGGGGCCGCGACCTCGGAAGCGGCGCGCACCGTCCGCAGCACCGGGAAGCTCCGCATGTCGACCACCAGATTGTGGTAGCCGAAGCTCGCCCCGCGCTCGGTCATCCAGACCTCCGCCTCGGGGCGCGCGGCGCGGATCTTGTCGACCACCCGCTGCATGTCATCCGGGGCCATGAACTGCCCATTCTTCACATTCACCGCCGGCGCGGCCAGCGCGGCAGCCTGGAGGAGCCGCGTCTGCCGACAGAGAAACGCCGGAATCTGCAGACAGTCGGCGACCGACGCCGCCTCCCGCACCTCGGCGCGGCAGTGCACGTCGGTCAGGACGGCCAGACCGAGTTCGGCCTTCGCCGCCGCGAGGATGGCCAGCGCCTCGTCATCGCCCGGACCGGTGTAGGAATCGACCGCGCTCCGATTGTCTTTGCGGTAGGACGCCTTGAAGAGCAGCCGGATGCCGAGGCGGTCGGTGATCTCGCGCAACCGCCCGGCGAGGTCGAAGATCATCGCCCGCCCCTCGACCACGCAGGGACCGGCGATCACGAACAGCTCCTCGGCCCCGAGCGGGAGGCCGAGCACCGTGGGTCGACCGACCCTCCGCGCCCCCGTCTGGTTCCCGGCGCTCATCGCGCCGCCTCCGCCGCCTCGTGATGGGCCAGCGCCGCGCGCACGAACTCGCGGAAGAGCGGGTGCGCGCGCTGCGGCCGCGACTTGAGTTCGGGGTGGAACTGGACGGCGACGAACCAGGGGTGTTCGGGAATCTCCAGGATCTCGACCAGATCGTTCTCCGGGCACCGGCCGGAGAAACGCATCCCGGCCGCTTCCATCGCCGCCTGGTAGCGGTCATTGAACTCGTAGCGATGCCGATGACGCTCACTGATCCGCCCGACGCCGTACACCTCTCGCGCCCGCGTGCCGGGGAGCAGATCGCAGTCGTAGGCCCCCAACCGCATGGTGCCCCCCTTCTGCGTCGTCGACTTCTGATCGGCCATGATGTCGATCACCGGGTGCGGGGTGTCAGGATCGAACTCGCTCGAGTTCGCCTCCTTCAGGTCGCAGGCGTTGCGCGCGAACTCGATCGTGGCGCAGTGCAGGCCGAGACAGATGCCGAAGAACGGCAGCCCGGTGGTGCGTGCGTGGTGGATCGCCCGGACCATCCCCTCGACGCCGCGGCCGCCGAACCCGCCCGGCACGAGCACGCCGTCGACCCCGTCGAGCACTCGGGCCGGACCTTGCTCCTCGAGCGAACTCGACTCGATCCAGTGCAGATCGACCTGCACCTCGTTCGCCGCGCCGGCGTGAATGAACGACTCCATGATGCTCTTGTAGGCGTCGTGGAGATGGGTGTACTTGCCACAGATCGCGATCTGCACCCGGCGGTGGGGATCGAGGGTCGAGCGGACCATCTTCTCCCAGCGGGCCAGGTCGATCGGTCGCGGGGCCTTCAGCTCGAGCAGATCGAGCGCGAGCTGATCCATCCCCCGCGATGGAGGACCAGCGGCACCTCGTAGATCGAACGCACGTCCGGGGCCTCGATCACTCCCCGGGCCGGCACGTTGCAGAAGAGCGCGATCTTCCCCCGCAGCTCCACCGAGAGGGGAACCTCGGAACGGCAGAGCAGGATGTCGGCCTGGATCCCGATCTCCCGCAGCTCCTTGACCGAGTGCTGGGTCGGCTTGGTCTTGAGCTCCTGCGCGCCGCGGAGATACGGCACCAGGGTCACGTGCATGAAGAGGGTCCGATTGCGGCCGAACTCGAGGCGCAGCTGGCGGATCGCCTCCAGGAACGGCAACCCTTCGATATCTCCGACCGTACCGCCGATCTCGATGATCGAGACATCGGTCCCAGAAGCCTTCGCGGTGTCGACCATCCGGCGTTTGATCTCGTCGGTGACGTGCGGAATCACCTGCACGGTCTGACCGAGATAGTCCCCCCGGCGCTCGCGCTGGATGATGGTGTCGTAGATCTGCCCGGCGCTGACGCTGTGCCCCCGCCCGAGGTCGAGGTCGACAAACCGCTCGTAGTGTCCGAGATCGAGATCGGTCTCCGCCCCGTCGTCGGTGACGAACACCTCACCGTGCTGATACGGACTCATGGTTCCCGGATCGACATTCAGGTACGGATCGAACTTCTGCAGCGTCACGGTGAACCCCTGCTCCTTGAGCAGGAGCCCGAGCGACGCCGCCGCGATCCCCTTGCCGAGCGAGGAGGCCACGCCTCCGGTCACGAAAACGAATCGATGTTCCCGGTCCATTCCTTCCCCGTGACCACGGCGGCCGGCATCCCGGTCGCCCCTCGGTCGAGTCTGAGTGTCCCTACTCTTCCGCTCCGTCCAGAGCCTCGAGCGTCGGATAACGCCGCAGGAGGCGATCGAGATCCTCGGGAGTATCCACCCCCGGACTCCCCGCTGTCGAGAGCGCCACCTTGATCGTCAGCCCCGCTTCCAGCGCGCGCAGTTGCTCCAGTCGCTCGCACGACTCGAGCCGCGACGGCCCGAGCGCCAGAAAGCGATCGAAGAGCGCGATCGGGTACCCGTAGATCCCGAGATGCCGCAGCGCGGGCGGGTTATCCATCTCCAGCCCGCCGTGCGGGATCGGGGCGCGCGAGAAGTAGAGCGCCCGCCCGTCCGCCGCGCGCGCGATCTTCACCACCGAAGGACGGATGAACTCCTCCGGGGCACGAAGCGGAGCGGCGAGTGTCCAGATCGCCGTCGGATCGGCCACCATCGCGGCGATCAACCCGCTCACCGCGGCGACCGGCAGGAGCGGCTCATCTCCCTGCAGATTGACCACGAACTCCGGCCGCGGAGAGCGCCGGTTGACCACCTCGCCGATCCGGTCCGAGCCGGTGGCGTGCCCCGACCCGGTCAGCTCGACCGCGCCCCCGCAATGGCGAACGGCCTCGGCGATCCGCTCGTCGTCGGTGGCGACCAGCAGTTCGTCGAGGCCGTGCACGCGCCGCGCGCGGCGCATCACCTGTTCGATCATCGGTCTTCCGTGCAGAGAGACCAAGGCCTTGCCCGGAAACCGGGTCGATCCGAAGCGGGCGGGAATGACTCCCAGGACCCTCAACGGACCCACACCATTACTTCGGCAGCTCCCCGATCATGTCGTGCACCTCGCGGGCCGACTTCTCGAGCGCGGCGCGCTCGGACTCCGACAGCGGCACCTCGATGATCCGCTCCACCCCGTTCTCACCCAGCACCACCGGCACGCCGAAGTGGAGATCCTTCAGCCCGTACTCGCCGTTGAGTCCTGCGGCGACCGGGACCACCCGGCGCTTGTCCTTGAGGATCGCTTCCACCATCTGCGCGGCGGAGGAGGCCGGGGCGTAGAAGGCCGAGCCGGTCTTGAGCAGGGCCACGATCTCCGCCCCGCCATTCTTGGTCCGGGTCACGATCTCGTTCAGCCGCGCTTCCGGGATCAGCTCGGTGACCGGAATGCCCGAGACGGTGGCGAAGCGGGTCAGCGGCACCATGGCGTCGCCGTGCCCGCCCAGGACCATGGCCATCACATCCTCGATGCTGACGTTCAACTCCATGGCGATGAAGGAGCGGAAGCGGGTCGAATCGAGCACGCCGGCCATGCCCATCACGCGCTGGCGCGGAAAGCCGGTGCGCTTCCACATGTAGTAGGTCATCACGTCGAGCGGATTGGTGACCACGATCACGAAGGCCTTCGGCGCCTTCTCGCGGATCGCGTCGGCCACCGTGCCGATGATCTCGGCGTTCGCATTCAGCAGGTCGGTGCGGCTCATCCCGGGCTTGCGCGGAAATCCCGCCGTCACCACCACCACGTCGGAGCCGGCCAGGTCGTCGTAGCTGTTCGAGCCGGTCGTCTTGGCGTCGGCGCGGCGAACCGGGCTCCCCTCGAAGAGATCGAGCGCCTTTCCCTGCGGCACTCCCTCCACGATGTCGATCAACGTGACGTCGCCCACTTCCATTTCGGAAACGTAGAGCGCGCAGCTCGCGCCGACGTTTCCCGCTCCCACGATCGAGATCTTCTTCCGCATGTCGTTCCTCCGGCTAGGTGCCCACGCACGGTGGCACCGGATCCGCTTTCGGCGGCCAACAAATCGACGGCCCAGGCTATCACTGCCCGGGCCGTCTTTTCCATTCTTGGGCGCAAGCGCCCGGCCGAACCCCTCGAACGCCGAGCGCTCGAACGCCCAAACGCCGAAAGCTCGGTCTCTAGTTCGTGAGCGCGGCGATCTCTTCCTCGGTGAGCGGAGTGATCGTCACCGTGCGGCGGTTCTTGCTCAGCTTGAACTGCACCCGTCCGGTCACCATGGCGAACAGCGTGTCGTCCTTGCCACGCCCCACATTCACCCCCGGGTGAAACTGCGTTCCCCGCTGCCGGATGATGATTGAACCGGCATGAATCAGCTCTCCGCCGTAAGCCTTCACGCCCAGTCGCTGCGAGTTCGAATCGCGACCGTTGCGAGAGCTGCCGACCCCTTTTTTGTGCGCCATTTCGAAATCCTCGTTCCTTCCCGCTCGCTTCCGCTCCCGCTCTCAACCACCTGGGTTCAGAGCCGCCTGGGATCCGAACCGCCCGGGTTCTGAACCACTGGGGTTCTGATCCGGCGGATTCCGATCCGACGGCGTGCGCTAACCCTTGATCGCGCCGATCCGGATTTCGGTGAAATCCTGCCGATGGCCCTTCTTCCGACGGAAGTCCTTACGCTTCTTGAACTTCCCAACGATGATCTTCTTCCCCCGGCCGTGGCGGACCACCTCCGCCTCCACCGTCGCGCCCGAAACCGTCGGAGCCCCGATCTTGGTGGACGTCCCGTCCCCGATCAGAAGCACGCGGTCCAGGGTCAACTTCGCGCCCGGCTCGGCGTCCGTGAGGGGAATCTGCAGCACCTGGTCCTGCTCCACCCGGTACTGGAAACCCTTGCATTCAACGATCGCGTACACGTTCTCTCCTTGTGCTCCGGCCCCGCGCGCACGATCCCGGCGGATCTACCGCCCGGACGCGATCCATTGGAACCGGCCCAGCGAATTTGGGGCATGCTTCGCCCTTGGACGTAAAGACGGGAATGTACGGAACCGCGTCCCCTTCGTCAAGCCACGATTCGCCCTCCCGCAGTCCCTACCGCGATCCCGGAGACGGAGCTATCGCAAGACCGCCAGCGACTCTCGCGCGCTCTAGGCACCCGAGGCCAGACGCGGCGCGTCCTGCCGGAGTTTTGGGCCCATCGGCATAGACCAGGGGCCTACCTCTTCGCTGTGAAGCATGCGGGTATCGTGTGGCCTCCACGTGGACGGATCGCCCACACTGGTGCCGTGCAGGTGCGGCTCCGCCGTCGACTGCGCGAAAGGCCTACCGCAACACCACGATTGATGCTCCCGCGCGTCCCGAGGTTGATTCCAGCAAGACGCGATAGATCCCCGAAGGAAACCGCGCCTCGCCACCCAGCCTCAGGTCGACGTGGCCGTCCCGAGCGACCAGTTTCCGTATGCCGCCTACCAGCCGTCCGCCGTGATCGTAGAGTCCGACCGAAACTCGCTCCCCCGTGCCGATCGCGCTCGCCCCACCGATCAGCCGAAGCTGGACGCGCTCCACGCCAGCTCGAACGACCGAAGGGGCGACGAGCAGCCGCGGAGCAGCGCCACGTTGTGCCCCAGGCCCGGAGGATTCGACAGCCACTGGCGAGATCAAGCTGGAATACAGATTCACAACCCCCGTCCCGAATCCCACCAGATCGTACCCCGGGGCTGAGTCGAATTGACCGGTGGTGGGGGCCGCGAGTCCCGTGAACTCCGTTTGCTCCAGTAGGAAGCCGCTGAGCCCCTCACCGCGCCCGACAGCGAACGTTCCCTTCTGCGCGCTCACTGCGTCGCCCCAGCCGTCCCCATTCCAGTCGTGGATGGTGGTGGCGCCTCGACCCGCACCGGGCGTCCACTGCGGACACTGCTGCCAGGCCCCGCCGACATGAAAGAAGTACCGGTGCGGCGACTGATCCGGAACCACCGAGACATCCATCTGACCATTGCCATCGAGGTCGTACGTATCGAGATCCTTGAACGCCCTGGACACCGCCTGCGGCTCGTGCAGGATCCACTCCGCCTCGGCCGCCAGCTGCCGCCCACCAAGGTTCTCGACGTACCCAAGTCCCCGCCGGAACACCGTCTCGCACAACTGCTCCCCATCGTGCGACGCGCAGAGCACGATGTCGTCCCACCCATCGTCGGTGACGTCTCGCACTTGGAGGTCCCAGATCTCGGTCAGATCCTCTTGGCACCACTGGTCGAAGTTCAGCGTCACTGTCGAGGTGGTGGGCACGGGATCCACTCCTTCCCCGTCCCCCCAAAACACCTCCACCCCCACGGTCCCTCCGACCACGACGTCGTCAAGACCATCGTCGTCGAGATCTCCCACGGCCAGGGACAAGCTGGTCGAACCCGTCTGGAGCACCTGACTCGCCGATCCAAATTGGCCAGACCCCGGATTGAAGTACAGTCGCAGCTCACTCCCGCTGTCGCAGACCAACGCGATGTCATCCACGTCGTCGGAGTTCAACTTCGCAGACTGAACTCTCCACGGAAAGGTGGGCGTCTCGAACGGCCCGCGCAACTCGAACGTGCCCGTGCCGTCATTCAACCCGACGTACAGCGTCTGCTCATCGCACACCACCGCCCAGTCCAGGGCTCCGTCCGCGTTGAAGTGCCCCTGGGTCAGGTGTCGCGGTGAACCGTCAATCAGCGTCGACTGCGCAGGGCCGAACCAGTCGACCGCGACGCCGATTTCGGGCAACGCGACCGCGAATAGGAGAGCGACGCGGCCCGCCCAACACGCTGTCTGGAGACTCCGATTTGCCATCCGTCCCTCCTCGCTCCGCGCGTTCATCGCACCACCACCAGTCTCGTGTGGAACCGTCCACTGCCCAGACTGAGTCGGGCGAAGTAGACGCCCGCGGGCGCTCGGGTCCCCACCGTCGTTCGCTGATTCCACGTCACGTCATGGAATCCTGCCGGGACCTCGGCCTCGAGCAGGTCGGCAACCTCGCGCCCCGCCACGTCGAAGATCCGCAACCGCGCCGCGCTGAGACCACGCGCATGGAAGCGTATGACCGACCCCTGACCGTCGGCCAGCGCGTGGGCATGAACGATGCCGTCCCGGCCCTGCCACTGCTCCTCGCCGAGCCCCGGGCGCTCCGTCCCCTGCGTACCTCCGCTGACCGGAATCGTTCCGGTCCGCCCGAGGTCATATCCGGCCATGGTCCAGCCGGTCTGTTCCGCGTCCGCCGACAAGTCGTAGACGTGGACGCTGCCATCGTCGACCGGCACTACCAGTTCCAGGTAGCCATCGTCATCCAGATCGGCCACCGCCGGGTTGTGCGGCCGATCGGCATAGACCAGCGGCCAGCCATCCTCGCGAACGAAGCTCTGGTCGCTCTGCAGCTCCCAGGCGAAGAGACCGCCCTGATTCGAACCGAGCAGGACCTCGAGTTCCTCGTCGTCATCCAGGTTCAGGATCAGCGGCTGGGTCGTGGTGGTCCCAGCAGGCTCGCTCCTCCGCCCCGGGATCGGGATCGTGTCGGTCGCCGTGGCGTACGGGGTGCTGGTCGGATGGCGCAGCAGGGTTGCGTGGGTGTTGTGGCCCGTGTGCCCGTCATCGTCGCTCCGCCTGCCGATCATGATTGGACGCGTGCTCTGCGCGCCGATGGCCGGAGCGGGAACCAACTGCCCATCGCGCAGTACCGGAACCTCCGAACCCCCGGTACTCGTCCAGGAGAATGTGGTCGCTCCGGTCTGGCCGTCGAAGGCGATCGCTCGACGGTCCGCTTCGTGCCCTCCTACCACCACGTCCACCTTTCCCGAGGCGTCGAGATCCCCCACCGCCGGAGTGGAGACATCGCGCGTCGCCTTCGTCGTCTCGCCCCAGGACTGCACGTGCTTCCGCCAGAGATAGGCCGGATTCTGGGCCGAGTTGGTGCAGCTCGTCTCCGCCTTCCAGGCGTAGACCCACCCCGCCGGCGTGGGCTGAACGATCTCGAGACGTCCACCCAGGGAGAGATCCAGGTCTCCGACCGCCAGGCCGGAGAAGTTGAAGACAAAGTCCGATGGGGAGTAGAGGCTCGGCACATTCGCACTGTCGAAGCGGGCGAACAGGCCGCCCAGGGTGGCGCACCGATAGGGCGACCCGTCGGACCTGAACACGTAGACCGCGCCTTCGAGCCCGCTGCCTCCTCCCCAGCGGTTGACGATGACTTCGCGCCCGGCGTTCACTCCAGGATCGAGGTTCGCGATCGTGGGAGTGGATCGTGACGCTACCTTCTTGGTCCAGGACCGAACTGCGGCGCCCGAGACGATCTCGAAGACATAGAGCGAGTCATTGCCAAAACTCCCGGCAATGTCGATGTTCCCGTCATTGTCGAGGTCACCTGCGGCCAGGTCGCCCCAGAACCGCAGCTCAGGCTGTCCACTGACGTCGTCATCGGCGATCGGATCGAAGAGCAACCCGCGCGGATCCGAGGTGGCAGAGGTGCCGTCTTCATTCCAGGCCCAAACCCGTCGCCCCGCGGCCACGATCTCGAGGTCGGAATCAGAGTCGATGTTGACCAATGCCACCGTGTTCACCGAGCCACTCGGAACGAGGTTCGGCCATCCAACGCGCTCCGGCAGGTTCACTCGGTCCGCCCACTGCCAGTGCACCGGCCCTTCGGTCAGGCTCTTCGTCACGAGCGAGATCCCGATCTGGTACGGAATCGGGGCACCGCTCCCATCGGCCATGGGAAGATCTCGGATCCGGGTCTGCGCAGCCTCGACCAGCGGGGTCCGGGTCACGCGACGCGTGGTGCCGAGCGAGTCGAGATAGACATGGTACCCAAGAAGCCCCGCATCGGGGACGTAGATGCTGGCCGGTCCAGCCCAGGCGACGTGGAAGCCCGAATCCTCCGACTCGATCCGCACCTGGCGCGGGGCCGCCACCGCCGATACGGGCCAGGGGGTCATTCCGGTCCGCACATCCGAGGTCACCCATGCACCGTTAACGAGACTGCGGACCGTCAGTCCCTCACCGGAGCCGAGCGTGCGGCCGTCATCGCAGAAACGGAGCGCGGTGGTGGACTCCACCTCCTCACCCGGAGCTACGGAGACCGGGGCTCCGGCCGAACCGTCGTCGCAGAGGGTGAAGTTCGCTCCCGATCCCGACAGGAGCACCTGAACGCTGTCGGCCGGTGCATCCCCTGAGTTGTAAACCCGTGCCTGAATCGCGAACGCCGAATCTCCGCCGCAGGCCGTGCAACCGGTCGCGGTCGTGTCGTTCAGCGCCTGAAGCGCCAGGGAGAGCGAGGGGGCATGCAGCGAGAGGTAGAAGTCGCTGTGGACCCGGGCCGAGGCCGCGGGATCGTCGTGGCGCGTCGAGAGAGAGAAGTTGAGACGTGTGCGCGGCGGGAGGTTGGGTGCAAGCTGGAACTCGTACGAGAGCGTCGTGGCCTCGAGTCCGCCCACAGAATCGTACGCCGCCTCGGAGACCAGCGGAGTGATCCACTCCGGCGCTTCGGCCCGGAACGCCCAGGTATCTGGAGTCGCGTCACCGATGACCGAGAACCGCAGCGTATCGACGTCACCGCTGTTCGTGAACTGGAGGGCATCGCCGGTGTCGAGAGAGGTGTAGGTTCCGATCGAGTCGATCCCGGCTTGCGCCAGAAAGATCCCCTCGAACGGCTTGCCGTAGTCGGCGGGCAGGAAGCGCGCGGTGCAGCGATAGACGAACTCGTCGTCGCGCCAGATGTACAGCCCGCTGGCCAGTGACCCGGCCGGACTCCCCTCCGGGCGAATCCCGTACTCATTGACCAGGAGCGAAAACGTATCCGCCTCGGCCGGCGGATGGGCGAGCCCCCCGCCGATGTAGATCCGCTCGTTGTCGAGCGCGCCATCGAACCGGACAGTGGCGCGCACCCGGGGCGTCGGAGCGATGCGAGCTTCCCCCGGGGGCAGTGGCTCGACCGTGATGTTGGCCGCGTCGATCTCGAGGGTGAATCGATCTCCCGGCTCCAGGAAGTCCGCCGTCGGCCCCGGCTCGGGAGAATCTGAGTAGCTATGGCTGCGATAGACCAGGGTCGGGTTCTGGTCGATCACGCTGTAGTTGGGACGCGTGATCTGCCGGTGCGCGGGCCGCCGGTCGCGGCCGGTCACCCAGATCTCGATCGGTTCCGTCACGTCGCGGACCAGGATGGAAGGATAGTTGACCTCTCCCGCCGCGTTGGTCGTTCCCAGGGCGTAGATGTCATCTCCCTGAGACATGCAGACCCGTAGACCCTCGATCGGAGCCTCGGTGACAGGGTCCTTCACCAGGATGGTGAACTCGTACAGATCCGGGTTGGCCAGGGTGTCGGGGTCCATCGTGGTGCGGATCAGTACCGAATCCGGCGCCATTGTCCAGGCCAGGGTGGTGGGATCGCCAAAGAGGTGGTAGCGCCGGGAGGCAGCGGGTGCGTGGTTGCCGTTGGCGAGTGCCGCGTCACTTAGAGATTGGCCGACGGAGTGGCCATCACCAAGCAGACCCTGAAAGAATACGATCGGCACAGACTCCGTCTCGAACTGGCCACGGTAGTTCGAACTCTCCATCTTGGAGCAGATCGCGATGGCACCTCCGTCCGGATCGCGCAGCAGGTGCTCTGAGATCACATCCTGATCGTACGCCCCGGTGAGGCTCCCGTAGGTGAACCCGAGGAAGTACTCGCCCGGAGTGGACAGGGACTCCATCAGCTCCCGGGTGAGGCCCCCCGCAACTTGATCGACCGAAGCGACGTACTGCCCCCAACAGGAGTTCTGCCAATCCGGACAATTGGTGCAGCTTGTCTGCGCGATGCACGTGCTGAGTTCGGGTTTCATCGCTTCGTTGTCGCGCGACGGCCCCCCCATGAATTGCCGCTCCGAGTGCTCGCAGGGGAAAAAGATAGCCGGAGGAGAAGCCTCCAGCTCGCCGCGCACGTTTGCGGCGGTGAACAGTTGGTCGGGAGGGTAGGTGCCGAAGTAGTCGCGGATGTCGTCGTAGCACGGGAAGGTCACGGAACCGCCGCAGTTCGCTTGACTCGGCAGCGCGGTGTAGAACCTCGTGATGTCGTAGCTCAGCGGGTCGAGAGACAGCGCCTTGATCCGCTCCGCGAGATAGAGGCCGTTGTCCAGGGCAAGCGCCGGATCGGTGGTCGCCCACCCTCCGTAGTTCGTCAGCCCGGCAGCAAGCACCGCGCGAGTGAAGTACGCTTCCGACGGCTCCACCGAGATGGCGTCGGGACGGAGTTCGTAGTTCCCGAGCTTCGCCAGAATTGCGGCAGCTTCGGTCGAGTCTCGTGCCGGGATCCTCCCAACCCAGAGTTCCGGGAAGTACTCGGAGGGAGTGGTGTCCAGGCTCGAGACGTACCAGCCATCCCGCGGAGCATCAGGGTTGGTGAGCGGTCGGTTCCAATCGACATCGAGGCCGGCGTAGTACCACGCGCTCGGACGATCGCCCGTGGGTCCTGATCCCGGCCCCCCCATCATCCGGGCCGGAATGATCTCGACGTCGCCGCCGAGGACGACGAAATCGGTGCCCCACTGGGCGTAGGCATCGCGGAGGAAGTTGCGGATCTTTTCCGGATCGTCGACGCCTTCGTAACGGTCGCGGACCCAGCGCAGGGTACGGACGACGGTGGGAACGCCGGTGACCGTGCGCCAGTCGGCCCAGTCCTGGAAGGGAGCGCTCACGCTCCCGCCGTCGGGCGCGAATCCGTTGGCCCACACGTCGTCGGTCAGGATCACCATGTCGACCGGCGGGCCTTCGAGCGAGGGGCTCTCGGTGGGCCGGAAGCCGGTGGCCGCACTGGTCTCGGTCACGGCGTAGGTACGGACACGCGTGGTCTGCGACTGCTCGGGATAGAAGCGGTCGAGGTCCTCTGGGTTGAAGACGTGGGAACGAGCCCAGTTCACCTCGTGCAGATCGCGGGAGAAGCGGCGTTCGGGCCGGAGGCGGCGCGTGAGGGTCTCGCCGGATGGGATCGGCTCGAGAACGAGGCGCACCTCGACCTGTCGATAGAGGTGGAGGCCGCGGTCGCCGCCATTCCACTCGAAGGGGACCGCACCGAAGGAACCGAGACGCAGTTCGCGGAATCCGTCGTTGGCGAAGACGAACTCGGGCCGCGGCGGAAAGGTGCCGCCCTGTTCGTAGTACAGACGATCGGGCACGGTGGGAATGGTGTCGGGGATGTCGTCACTCCGCGTGGGGCGAGGATAGAACTGGCCGGGGATCTGCACTCGATCGGTGAGGAGCACGCGGACGTCGCGGACTTGAGAGCCGGGGGGAAGCACGAGCAGCTTCGAGAGCGCGGGCAGTTCAGGGCCGCCCTCGAACTCCCCGATACGCAGCGGGCTCAAGCCCTCGTAGCGAATGTCGTCCCAGCCGGTGGCGCGATCGCGCTCGACCACGACGCGCTCGGGCTCGAAGTGAAACTCGAACACCAGCTCACTCGGCGGCGCTTCCCCACCGATCGTCCCGGCATGGGACTTGCAGGGGGGGGGTCAGCGCGAGCAGGGAAAGCGCGCCACAGGAGACTGCAGCGGTACTGAGGCGGCGAATCGCGGCCGAGGACGCGGGCGGGAACACTCGATCGGAATCACAATCACGGTGCGGATCACATTCACGGTTCATGGCGTGGCCTCCTGCCAACAAGAGACGTTGCGGCAGCGTGGGCGCGCGAGGGAGACCGGGTCGACGGATCTGGGCCTGGATCGCGGCGTCGACGCTTGGGAACGGAGTAGATGCTACGACGCTTGGCGCAGGCGGGCAAGGTCGTTTCCGAGACATCGCCGCCGGCTTCGAGGGGCCAGCGGTGCGGATCGTGCTGATTCGTCAGCGCTCGTGGGCCGTCTGGCTTCCGTCGTGACTGCCTAGGGCAGAGACCGTGTTTCTCCCTCCGCCAAGGCCGCCTTCACCCGGCGGTACGCCTCGCGGAACGGCAGGCCCTGCTCGGCCACCAGGCGATTGGCCTGTTCGGCCGCGAGGAGGGACGAATCGAGCGCGGCGGCGAGCGTCTCGGGCACGAAACGGATCCCGGGAAGGGCGTGGGCCAGCAGGTCGGCGGTCTCGAGGGCAGAGTCGAGACCGCGGAAGAGCGGCGCTTTCATGAGCTGGTAATCGCGATGGTAGCCGGATGTCATCTTGGCGGTGATGGCGAGTAGCTCGAAGAGCGCCGCCGTGGCCTCGCCGCTTCGACCGCGAGCCAGCTCGAACAGGTCGGGATTGCGCTTCTGGGGCAACATCGATGAACCGGTGGTGAAGGCGGCCGGCAGACGGACGAAGCCGAACTCGGCCGTGGCGAAGAGACAGAGATCGGCCGCGAGGCGGCCCAGGTCCTGCGCCAGTAGCGCGGTCTCGAACAGCGCGCCGGCCTCGGCCTTTCCGCGCGAGAGTTGAACCGCGGTGACCGGATGGTGCGTTTCCGCGAACCCGAGCCGTTGCGTCGTGAAGTGGCGATCGACCACCACGCCGGGGATCCCATAGCCTGCACCGGAGCCGAGTGGATTCCGGCGCGCGCGGCGCGTGGCGGCACGCAGTCCCTCGGCATCATCCCGAAGTTCGGACGCGAATCCGAGCGCCCAGAGTCCGACCGTCGTGGGCATGGCACGTTGCAGGTGGGTGTAGCCGGGCATCGGGAGCTCGCCCTCGTGCGCCGCGACTCCGTCCAGCGCATCGGCCACCCCCTCCGCGGCCGCGGCGAGCACCGAGAGCGCGTCGATTAGATAGAGCCGGAGCGCGGCCAGCACCTGATCGTTCCGCGAACGGCCGAGGTGGATCCGCTTCCCCGCCTCACCGACCCGCGCGACCAGGCGGTTCTCGATCGCGGTGTGGCAGTCCTCTTCCTCGAGTGCGATGGCCCAGCCGCCCGCGGCATGCTCCGCCCCGATCTCGCGCAGCGCGGCCCGCAGCGCGTCGAGATCGTCCGGCGAGAGCAGCCCCTGGGCGTGGAGCATCTCGGCGTGCGCGGCCGAGGCGCGGACGTCGTAGGCCACGAGGCGTTCGTCGAGCCGATGGTCCTCCCCCGCCGTATAGGACAGGACACGGGCGTCGAGGGTCTCACGGCGATCCCAGAGCCGCATGCGGTTCTCCCTTCTCCGCCCGCAGGCGGTCGTAGGCCAGGACGGCCGCGTGGTAGAAGTCCGCGCCCTCCAGGATCTCTGCCTCGAGCACGAACTCGTCCGGGGTGTGGGACCGACGAGTGTCCCCGGGGCCGGCCTTGAGCGCGGGAAGACCGCGGAAATGGACCAGATCGGAGAGGGTGCGCGAACCGTAGGTCCGGGCGATCGGGCGTGCGGCCTGCGCAGCCTGGACGAGCAGACTCCCCGCCTCGAGGGCGTAGGGCTGGAAGCGATCGCTGCGGCAAACCAGCTCCCCCGCGACGACGCCGCAGAGCGCGCTCAGAAGTTCCGAAGTCGTCGGGGTGGGATTGGTCCGCAGATCGAGGATGCAGGTCGCTTCCGCCGGCACGGCATTCCGCGCCGCGCCGGCGCTCAGCACCGTCGCCTCGAGGGTGATCGGCCCGAGGCTCGGATGGGGCTCGCCCAGATCGAAGCGCTCGAGCGCGCAGAGATCGCGCGCCAGATCGAAGATCGGATTCGCCTGGCCGAGCGCCTGGCGGTTGGCCGCATGGCAGGCCGGCGCCTGGGCGCGAAGCTCGAGCACCATGAGTCCCTTCTGCGCCACCGCGAGGTCGAGTCCGGTCGGCTCGCCGACGATCGCCGCCTCGATCCGTGCCCCCAGGGCGGCAAGACGGGCGAGTAGTTCCGCCGTCCCGCGGTTGGTGGTCTCCTCTTCGCGCGCCAGGAGGAGCGCCGGGCGCACGCCGCGCGTGGCACCGCGGAGGCGGAGGAACGCGGCGATCATCGCCGCCACCGACGCCTTGGCATCGTTGCTGCCCAGGCCGTAGACCCGGCCCTGGTCGACCGTGGCGTCCCAGGGGTCGCGGGTCCAGGCCGGATTCGGTGGCACGGTGTCGAGGTGGCTGTTCAAGACGAAGAGGGGCGCGGCGGCCAGCGCGGGCGAAGGGTCGAGAACCAGGAGGCTCTCCTCCACCCGGATCACCTCCAACCCCTCGGCGGTCAGTTGCTCCTGCAGCAGATCTGCCAGCGCCGCCTCCTGCCCGGAGACCGAGCGCACCGAGACCAGCATCCGATGGAGCGCGAGCAGATCCCGCTCGTTCATGCCGGGAGCCCTGCTGGGCCGACGGAGAGCGACGGCAGATCGTCCAGACGTTCGGCCGGCGCGAGTTCGGACTTCTCCCGCACCAGGAGGGTGCCCGCCCCGTCGTTGGTGAACACCTCGCGGAGCAGCGCATCGCGCTCGAAGGCAGAAAGGAAGTGGACGCGACCGACCTCTCCCGCCAGCGCGTCGGCCGCGGCCCGCGCCTTGGGGAGCATTCCCCCGGCGATCGCCCCGCTCTCGATCATCCGCGCGAGTCCGGCCAGGTCGAGATACGAGACCAGCGAGCCCGGGTCGTCCGGGTGCTCCAGAATGCCGGGACGATCGAGAAGGAAGAGGAGCTTCTCGGCCCCGAGCGCGCGCGCGATCGCCGCCGCGACGGTGTCGGCATTCACGTTGAGCGGTGCACCGTCGTCGTCGGCCGCGATCGGGCTCACGATCGGCACCAGTCCGTCCGCGAGGAGCAATCGAAGGGCGCGGGGATCGACCGCCTCGATGTCGCCCACCAGACCGTAGTCGCGACCATCGACGACCGGGCGCCGACGCGCGCGCACCAGGCCGGCGTCGATGCCCGAAAGCCCGACCGCGGCGAGACCAACCGCCCGCGCCGCGGAGAGCAGGCTGGTGTTCACCTCGCCGTTGATCGAGAGGACCACGGTCTCCAGCGTCGCGGCATCGGTCACCCGGCGGCCGTCGAGCTTGGTCGTGGTGAGGCCCAGACGTTCGGCCAGGCGGGAGGTCTGCGGACCGCCGCCATGCACCAGGACGATCCGGATCGCCAGCTCGGAGAGGACGCCGACCTGCTCCAGGAGCGAGCGGACGGCCCGCGGATCGAGACAGGCCTCCCCGCCGAGCTTCACCACGAAGGTACGACCACGGTAGAGCCGAAGGTACGGCAGCGCCTGGCGCAGCCCGGAGATGGGGTTGCCGCCGTGCTGGGTGTGGGTCATCCCTTTCCTCCTGCGGAGAGCAGTTCGACCATGAGGGCCTTCTGGGTGTGCAGGCGATTCCCGGCCTGACGCACCACCACGCTGCGCGGACCATCGAGCACCGCGTCGCTCACCACCACGTTGCGTCGCACCGGCAGGCAGTGCATGAAGTGCGCGTTCGGCGTGGTGTGCTCGAACCAGGAGGGATCGACGCACCAGTCGGGAAAGCGCGCGCGGTGCTTCGCCTCCTCCTCCGGCCGTCCGTAGAACTGCGGCGCCGTCCAGGACTTGGCATAGATCACCTGCGCCCCGGCGAGCGCGAGCGCGCGGTCGTCGGTCTCCCGAAGCGAGCCCCCGGAGCGGGCCGCGAGTCGTGCCGCGTTCTGCATGACCGTTTCCGGCAGGCCGAACCCTTCCGGGCGGAGCACCGTCACGTCCATGCCTCGCCGCGCCGCCATGGCCACGACCGCGGCCGGCACCGCCAGCGGCAGCGCCTTGGGATGATTCGCCCAGCTCAGAACGAAGCGTCCCCCCTGGCGCGGCACCTCGAGATCGTCGAGCGTCTTCCAGTCGGCCAGCGCCTGGCAGGGATGAGCGATGGCCGACTCGAGATTCACGAACGGCACGCTGGAAACTTCCGCCATCGCGCGAATCGCCGGATCGGCGAGATCGTGGCGAAGATCCTGACCGTCGGCGAAACAGCGCACGCCGAGCAGATCGCAGTACTCGGCCAGGACCGGGATCGCCTCGCGCACATGCTCGGCCGCGGCGCCGTTCATCACCACGCCGGTCCGGGTCTCGAGTTGCCAGGTTCCTTGCCCGGGAGTGAGGACGAAGCTCGACCCGCCGAGTTGCGAGACCCCGGCCTGCATCGAGGCCAGGGTGCGAAGCGACGGGTTCATGAAGACCAGCCCGACCACCCGGCTGCGCAGCGCGTCGGAGATCGGACTCCGTTCCAGTTCCCCGGCCCGGGCCAGGACGCGCGCGAGTGCGGCGTCGTCGAGGTCTTCGAGATCGAGATAGTGCTTCATGCGGGGATCTCCTCCAGTGCGTCGCGGAGCAGGTCGACATGGCTGTCTTCGAGCACGATCGGGGGCAGCAGACGGACGACGTGCGGATCGGCGCTGCCGCCGGCCAGGATGTTGCGCGCCCGGAGTTCGGCCAGGATCTCGCGGGCCGGACGACGCGTCACCAGACCGAGGAGGAAGCCCAGCCCCTGGATCGCGACCACCGGCCCGACGCAGCACTCGCTCCGGATTCGCGCCGAGAGGCGCTGCACCCGCGGCAGCAGCCGGTCGCGTTCGATCGTCTCGATCACCGCCTCGACCAGCGCGCAGGCGAGCGGCGCGCCGCCGAAGGTGCTGCCGAGATCGCCGCTCCGCAGTCCGGCGGCAACCGCACGCGAGGCCAGCACCGCGCCCGCGGGAAATCCGCCACCCAGCCCCTTGGCGGTCGTCAGGAGATCCGGGGCGATCCCGTAGGCCTGGGCGGCGAAGGGAAATCCGGTGCGTCCCATGCCGGTCTGCAGCCCCCTGCGCCGAGGCGAGGGTGCGCGCGGCGAGAAGAAACTCCGAGGAGAGCGCGCGGGCCCCGGCCACGCCCTGCACTGGTTCGACGATCACGCAGGCGGTGCGTGGCCCGATCGCCGCGCGGAGGGCCGTGACGTCATCGAACGGCACCGTGACCACGCGGAAGGGGCGCTCGGGAAAGGCGTACCACCGCTCGTTCCCGCTGGTCACCGCTCCGGCGGCAGCGGTTCGGCCGTGAAACCCGCCCTCCACCGCCACCACCTCGCTCCGACCGGTGGCGAGAAAGGCGAGGCGGAGCGCGTTCTCGTTCGCCTCCGCACCGGAGTTGACGAAGAAGACCCGCTCGAGCGGATCCGGCGCGAAGGCCACCAGCCGCTCGGCCGCGCGCCGACGCAGCTCGGAGGGAAAGAGTGTGCTCTGGAACATCAACCGATGGGCCTGCGCCTCGAGCGCCGCGAGGAGGCGCGGGTGCCCGTGGCCGAGAATCGAGACGGCGTGTCCACCGTAGAAGTCGAGGTAGTAGCGGTCATCCGAACCGACCAACCACACTCCTTCCCCCCGCACCGGCGTGATCTCGACCTGAGGGACGAGCGGAAGTAGCGCGTCGGGCGCCGCCTCCAACAGACCTGGGGTCATTTCCATCTCAGTACCACCCGAGCCCGTCGTGGCTCAATCCGCTCTCCGGGGCGAGGCCGAAGAGTCGATTCATCCACTGCACCGCCCCGCCCGCGGCGCCCTTGACCAGGTTGTCGATGACCGAGGTCACGACCAGCGTCCTCCCCCGCACGGCCAATCCGATCCGGGCGTGGTTCGTCCCCACCACCATCCGGAGCTGCGGCGGAATCGCCGTGCTCGCCACGAAGGCGGAGCCGGCGTAGGTCGCATCGATCGCGCCCCGCAGCTCGTCGAGCGTCCGCTCGCCCCGCAGACGGAATCGAAGCGTGGCGTGGATCCCGCGGACGAACGGGCCGGAGTGGGGAACGAACTCCACCTCCGGCTCACGCCCGTCGATGGTCAGGAGGCGCCGCATCTCCGCCTCGTGGCGGTGCGCCAGGGGCGCGTAGGCATACAGATTGTGGGCGCGATCGGGATGGTGCGTCCCGCCGGTCGGCATCCGGCCGCTGCCCGAGCTACCGGTCACCGCGGAGACGAACAGATCCGGTTCGACCCAGCCGCGGACCAGAAAGGGATAGGCCGCGAGGGTGACCGCAGTGGTGAAGCAACCCGGATGCGCGATGTGCTGCAGGGTCCCCGTCCCGGCGAGCGCGGTGTGCGCGAGATCGGGCAGGGCACAGGTAAACTGCTCCAAGCGCTGCGCCGCGGCCGGCTCGGTGCCGTAGAGGCGGGCGAAGGTCTCGGCCGGCAAGCGGAAGTCGGCCGAGAGATCGATGATCCGCACCTGTTGCCCACGTCCTTCGATCAGGTCGAGCGCCGCGCAAACCTGCCGCGCGGTCTCTCCGTGCGGCGTGGCGAAGCAGGCCGCAATCGCCGGACAGTCGGCCACGCTGGCCAGAGCCTCCTCCGCCCCGACGAATCGCGCCCCGCGCGCCGCGCCGTGGAGGTGCGGAAACGGGTCCGAGACGAACTGACCGACCTGTGAATGGGAGACGAACGCAGCCACGCGGAAGCCGGGATGCGCGGCCAGGAGGCGGAACAGCTCTCCCGCCACGTACCCCGATCCTCCGTAGAGCACGACCGGAGTGCGCGGATCAGCCACGGGTCCACCTCGCATCGCCGATCGGCGCACCTGCGGCGCCGAGGCCGAGCTGGGTGAGGACCCGCGCGGCCAGCCCCGCGGCATCGGTGCGGGCGTTGTGGCCGGTCACCCCGGTCTCGGCCGCGATCAGGCGCGTGCCGGCGGTGTTGTCGGTCGCCGGGCCGGTCACCACGGTCGGCTCGAGCTGGTGTCGCTCGCGCAGGAGCTGCGCCCCTCCCCAGGCCGCCACCGGATCGTTGGCCGCCATCACCACCGCGCCGAAGCTGGTGCGGAGCGGCACATCGTTCAGGATCGCGTCGACGCCGTAGAGGCCGAGCAGGCCGTCGCCGAGTTCGAGCACGATCACGTCCGGACGATCGGCCGCGAGCTGGGTCAAGAGGGTGCGCGCGGCCCGCGGGGCATCCTGCGGCGTCGTGGTCACGATGCCGAGGTCGGTGAAGATCATGGTCTGGCGCGCGCCGGCATCCTCCATCGCGTGGATGTCGCGCCGGAGCGAGACCCCGGTCGCCTTCCCCGCGGCCACCTGATAGCCGAGGTGAGTCAGCGCCTGGATCAGCGCGCAGGCCGCCGCGGTCTTCCCCGCATTCATGCAGGTGCCGACGATCGCGACCACCGGCACGGCACCCACCTCGAGCCGCTCCTCGAGCGGGATCGCGCCCTGGCGGATGTGCGCCGGGACCCCGATCCGTTGCGCGAGGTAGGGAAAGTGCAGCACCTGGCCGAGCGTCTCGCACTCGAAGGGCGGACCGAGATCGGGATTCGCGCTGTCGCAGATCCCCAGAACACCGCCGAGGTTGAGGAGATTGATCGGATCCCCCGGGCGAAGCGCCTCGGGCAGATGGCCGGAGTAGCCGAAGAGCGCCTTCCGATGCCCCAAGGTGCCGGCCACCACATCCCCGGGACGCAGCTGCGAGAAGCGTCCGCTCGGCAGCTCGAGCTGGTTGTAGGTCGATTTGGTCGAGCGCACCCGCACCGCGACGACGCTCCCCTCCACGCACTCGATCTCCGTCGCGAGACGCACCTCGCGCGGCAGGCGGCAGTTGCGGGTCACCGAGCCGATCTTGTCGAGGAGAACGGCCTTCATTGCACACCCGCCCGCGCATGCAGCATGGAGGGAAGGGCGAGCAGGCGGGAGTAGCCGCGGGCATCCTCCGCCGTCCACTCCCCGGCCGCCTCGCCGTAGACGCCGCGCGATGCCGAGGCGAGCGAGTGGGGCGAGGTCACCCCCTCGACCATGAAGCCGCCAGTCCGGAGCGAGAGGCGCACCTCGCCGGTCACCCGTTCTTGCGAGCGAAGCAGCAGCGCCTCGGCGTCCCGGCAGGCCGGATCGAGCGACTGCCCCTCGTGCACCCAGTCGCCGTAGAACGAGGCGATCAGGTCCTTCAATCGCTGCTGCCGTCCGGTCAGGGTGAGCTTCTCCAGCTCGCGATGCGCGGCGATCAGCAGGGTGGCCGCCGGCGCTTCGAACGCCACTCGTCCCTTCAGACCGAGGATGGTGTCGCCCAGGTGGATTCCGCGACCGATGGCGAAGCCGGCGCCGAGGGCGTTCAGCCGCTCGATCAGGGTGACCGGGGAAACCGCCCGTCCGTCGAGGGTCTGCGGCACTCCCCGCTCGAAGCCGATGCGCAAGGGGCGGCTCGGCTGGACCTGCGCGAGCGCCCCGGCCGACCAGGCCCAAGCCGACTCGGGCAGCGACTCGACCGTGCCGTTCGTCTCGCGCCCGCCGATGGTCACTCCCCACAGCCCGGCGTTGATCGAGTAGGCCGCGCGATCTCCTGGAATGGCGTACCCGCGGGCGGCCAGATAGGCCAGCTCGGCCTCGCGCGACAGCGCCTCGTCCCGGATCGGGGCCAGGATCGCGCAGCGCGGCGCAAAGGTGCGGAGCGCCACCTCGAATCGCACCTGATCGTTCCCCGCCGCGGTGCACCCATGCGCGACCGCCGAGGCCTTCAACTCGGCCGCCACCTCGGCCACTTTGCGCGCCTGCAGGGTCCGCTCCGCACCGACGCAGAGCGGGTAGAGGTGGCCCCGCAGGACATTCCCCATGATCAGGAAGCGCAAGGTCTCGGAGAAGAACTCCGCCCGAGCGTCGATGAGCAGGTGTCTCTTCGCTCCCAGCTCACGCGCCCGCGCCGCCAGGCTCCGCCGCGCCGCCGCATCCAGCCCGCCGGTGTCGACCGTCACGGTCACCACCTCCGCCCCCTGCTGCTCCCGCAGCCAGGGGACGCAGAACGACGTATCGAGTCCACCGCTGAAGGCGAGCACGATCGGCCCGGCCGGCGTGGCGTTCCCCCCCGACTTGGCCGCAGGAGCGGACTTGGCAACACGCACTGTCCCTGCGCCCCGCGTACCGCGCTTCGTCTTCACCGCAGCTTCCTTGCTAGCCACTCACCTCTCCTCCGAGCAGTTGCTCCAACCGCGTCTCGAGCGCCGCCTGATCGTGGCGCCCGCCGCAAGCAATGAAGATCGTGTCGTCCCCCGCCACCGTCCCGACCACCTCCGGCCACGCGGCCTGATCGAGCGCCTGGGCGACGAGCTGCGCCGCACCGGCCGAGGTGCGCACCACGAGCAGATGCGGCCCGGCCGGTTTCACCGAGCGCACCAGCCCCCGGATCCGCCCGACCGCACCACGCTTTCCCCCCGAGGCGGTCGCCTCGGCCTGGTCTTCCGCGAGCTGATAGCGCCCGTCGAGCTTCACCGCCCGCATCTCGGCCAGATCACGCGAGAGACTCGACTGCGTGGTCTCGAACCCCGCGGCGGCCAGCCGCTTCCGCAGGTCTTCCTGACTCCGAACCTTGCGCGTCCGGAGGACCTTGCGGATCGCCTCCTGGCGCTCCTGCCACTCCGCATCCCTATCCGGCATCGCTTTCCTCCCGCTTCCCCTTACATCGGCCATTGGAAGCATGCGCATAACAGTAATTATATGCGCATAATAATGCAACAAAGAAAATGATCTCGAGGGCTCTTTGCCCAGAACGTGAAAGCGCAGCCCTCGGGAAGAGAGCTGCGCTCGATTCGGACCTGAAATCGTGGTCGGCTCGGCCCGTCGCCGCTACGAGGTGCCGAACTCCTGGGTCACGTCGCGCTGGATGCGCGGGAAGAGGACCCGGATGTCGTCCCGGCGCATGCGCGGATCCTCGCGGATGTCGACCCGGAGCCCGAGTTCCTTCTCCAGCTCCTCGAGTCGCTCCGAGCGGGTATCGAAGAGGTGGGTGGCCACGTCGGGATGGAGCTTGAGCTGGACCAGCTTCTCCTTCGATTTCGCGCCGATCCGCTTGAGGTAACGATCGACCTTCATCGCGACGCTGTTGAGCGAGAGGGTCTTGCCGGTGCCGGCGCAGGTGGGGCAGGCCTCGCTGAAATAGTGGAAGAGCGATTCCCGCTCCCGCTGCCGGGTCATCTCGACCAGGCCCAGGTCGGAAATCGAGAAGACCTTGGTGCGGGCGCGGTCCTTCCGCAGGGCGGAGCGCAGCGCATCAGCTACCTGCTTCTTCGACGACTCCTGCTCCATGTCGATGAAGTCGACCACGATGATGCCGCCCAGATCGCGCAGCCGGAGCTGGCGGGCCACCTCGTCCGCCGCCTCCAGGTTGGTCTTCAGGATGGTGTCTTCCTGGTTCTTCTTGCCGGTGAAGCGGCCGGTGTTGACGTCGATTGCGACCAGCGCCTCGGTGTGGTCGATGCAGATGTAGCCGCCCTTCTTGAGCCACACCTTCCGGTCCATCGTCTTCTCGATCTCGGCCTCGATGCCGTACTCGTCGAAGATCGGACCGTCCCCCTTGTAGAGCTTCACCCGGCTCTTCAGTTCGGGCGAGAACGCCTTCAGGTAGGTCACGACCGAGTTGTAGACCTCCTTGGAATCGATGGTCAGTCGCCCGATGTCGTCGGTGAAGAGATCGCGGATCATTCCGACCGTCATCTCCATCTCGCGGTGGACCAGGGCGGGCGGCTCGACCGAGGCACTCGCCTCCTCGATCGCCTTCCACATGTCGACCAGGTACTCGACGTCGGCCTCGAGTTCCTTGCGCGTGCGCCCTTCGGCCGCAGTGCGGCAGATCAGCCCGGCGTGCTTCGGCTTCAGTTCCGAGAGGAAGTTCTTGAGCCGCGAGCGTTCGTCGCGGTCCATGATCTTCCGCGAGACGCCGATGTGGTTCATCCCGGGCATCAGCACCAGATAGCGCCCAGGTAGCGAGAGGCGCCCGGAGACCTTCGGCCCCTTGGTGCCGATCGGCTCCTTGATCACCTGGACGATCACCTCCTGCCCCTTCTTGAGGTGATCCTGGATGTTCAGTTCCTTGGCCTGCTCGCGGGGGTGGCTGTCGGGATCGTCGATGTCGAAGACGTCGAAGTCGATCATCGACTCCAGCATGTCCGAGCTGTGGAGGAAGGCGGTCTTGGGCAGCCCGATCTCGATGAAGGCGGCCTGGATCCCCGGCAGGACGGCGTTGACCACGCCCTTGTAGATGTCGCCCACCAGGCGGCGCTCGTCGGCCCGCTCGACGAACAGTTCGACCAGACGGGCATCCTCGAGCACCGCGATGCGGGTCTCATTTGGATCCGAGTTGATGACGATCTCGCGAAACATCGCTCTCCTTGCCCCCGAACGACCGGCCGATCTGCGGGCGGTCCCCAGCGGGCAGACAGTGCCGGGCGACCGAGATCGGGCGCTGGCGGCAATTCCATGGTGGGTCCTCGCGCACGCGCGCCACCTCGCAAACGAAGGGCGTCGGTCGATCCCTGGACCCGTTCACCTTCCTTGCTCCCCCCTCCCTGGCCCGGGTCGATCGCGCCAAGCCGTGTCGGGGCTGGCCGGATCGCGGAAGGCCGTGGAGCAGAACAGTCTCGCGCGGAACCTATCACACGCTTTCGAGCCCCGGCAACGACGCCCGCGACGGCGCGTGCGGGCCAGGACCGCGGCGGCGGCCGGCCGCGCCCCCAACCCGATCGCCGCCTGGGCACAGGCGATCAGGGTCGAACCGGTGGTGAGCACGTCGTCGATGAGGATGAGGCGCCTCCCGACCAGGGCGGGGGCGTCGCTGCCCGGGAGCACCGCCCCCTCCATCATCGCCCGTCGCTCCTTGCGCGAACGCCCTTGCAGCGGACCACGATAGCGCACCCGTTTGAAGCCGTTTGGGAACACCTCGAGCCCCAGCGCCTCCCCCAGGGCGAGCGCCAGCCGCTCGGGCGGATTCTGGCCGCGTTCCCGGCGCCGGACCGCCGCCATCGGGGCGGGAACGATCGCCCACTCCCCCTCCCGGCCCCGCACCCGGTCGGCGAACCAGGCCCGGGCCCGTTCGACCAGCAGACGCTCGATCGGCGCGGCCACGTCGCGGTGCGGGTCCTGCTTGTAGGTCCGGACCCAGCGCGCCCACGCTCCCTTGTAGATTCCGATCGCGCGATAGCGAAGCCGGGTCGCCCCGACCTGCAGTTCCCCCCGGTTCCCGACCGCGCGGAGCCTCGACTGTTCGCGCGCCAGGCGCCGCATGCAGCGCGGGCAGAGGGCGCCCGCCTGATCGAGGCGGACGTTGCAGAGCGGGCATTGGGGAGGGGCCAGCAGCAGTTCGATCAGCGCCCAGACCGCGCGGCCGGCGCGCCCTAGCGCGTGAAGCGCAGTTCCGAGGTTCGCCCCGCCCAGGCGTGGACGAAGAGCGACACCGGCACGTCCTCCTGAAGCCAGATCGAGAGCGAGCGCGCCGCCTGATGGAGGAGCGGCCCGATTCCCGTCGCCGCCCGGCACCCCGCTTTCCGCGCCCCTTCGGCCAACCCGATTCGTCCCGCCCCGTAGTTCATGTCGAGCACCAGCGACCGCGGCGGAAGCGCGGTGAAGAATCGCTTCCTCGCGATCGACGCCCCCACCGTCGGCGGCAGGGTCGAGATCACGAGCCGCGGGAGACTGAGCGAATCGATCGCGTCCCACCCGATGACCGAAGGCCGCGCGGATCGCGCCAATTCCTCGCCTCGCCCAGGACGCTTCCCCGCCGCAACGATTCGCGGCCAGGCCGCCAAGGTGCGTCGCGCCGCCTCCGGCGTCCGCGTCACCAAGGTCGCCGACCACCCCCGCATCCAGGCCCGGTGCAGCACGCTCCGTGCCGTCGGACCGCCGCCCAGGATCAAGAGCGGCTCGAAGTCCGCCCCCACCGACTCCAACCACGACAGAACCCCCGCTCCATCGGTCCCCTCACCCACAGCGCCCCCCGCGCCGCGCGCCCCAGTGAACGTCACCGTGTTCACCATCCGCGTGCGTCGCGTCTCCAGGTCGCGCGCCGTCACCCGGCGCGCTACCAGCTCCTTGTAGGGCGTGGTCACATTGACCCCGACGATGCCCATCGATCCGCCTCACGCAAAAAACGTCGCGAGCCTCGCCTCCGGCACCGGCAGAGGGACATAGAGCAAATTCCGATCCAACCTGCGGAGAACCGCACTGTGGAGAGCTGGGGATAACGAGTGCTCCAGCGGATCCCCACGATCCCCGAGCAATCGTGTGCGGCCGTTCGGGAGCGCCAGAGAAGCCGCCGAACGACTGCCCTTTCGAACCTTCTGCGGTACTCTCACCATTCGCTCCGCTTCATGGAGCCCCACGGCCCGATCTCCGCGACCGCGGGATCGTCGCATCGCTGCAAGTCGCCGAGAGTCTCTCCCTCGCGCTCAGCGCCCGCAGACTATCAACCCTGGCGCTCCGACTGAAGCTCTGCTCTCACTTCGCAGCGACTGAACGGAGTCCCCCGGATACTGCCCCACGGCTACGGTGTGGCCCCTTCACTCGACCACCGTCTCCCAGTTCCGGATCGAGCTCCCGACCATCGCCCCGGCGAGGGTTCCAATGGGAAGGGCGAAAAAAATGAAGACGAGTCCATACCCCAAGGCCTGTTCCCCCCGGACCTCCTCTCTCTTCAAGTCCGCGTATCCCACTCCGGCGCCGACGGTCAGCAGGAGCCCCGCAAGCGCACCGAGCAGCAGGTAGCTCCCGTCCTCGACTTCGAGGCGCTGCAGCGATCGCGTGATACCTGCGCGGCCGCTCTCGATGACGAGGCTGTCGCCGCTCGCCGTCCACCAGCCGCCATCGCTGCGCCAGAGCTCCATCGGCCGTTGCCCGACCGAGTCCCCCGACGCGAACACCCGGATTCGATCCGCCCCCTCGAGGAACTTTCGCCGGTCGGCATCGAAGTCGTGGGGAGTTGCCATCGTCCAGCGACCGTCCGCCACCGGCCCCTTCGGCCGGGTCCACCCCACCACCTTGCCAAACGCGTCGACCCGAGCGTCGGGGGTGGCACGCACCGACACATCTGCCGCCAACACAAGCACGGGATCGAACACCAGGTTGATGGCAATCACCGTGGTCATGAAAGCGCGCGCGAATCCTCCGCGCCTATCCGGCGTCCCGGACAGGCCCGTACGACCAGATCGTGCCATCCCGCCTCCCCAGCACTTACTGAAGCAACGAACCAAGCTGCTCACCGATTTCGCAAACCGCACATCGCCCCCCCTAAGTTACCCGGGCATCCCAGCCGAATGAATGCGGGCCGAGGGAACATCGCGCGGGAGTGACCATGGTCGTCTATCGGACGACGATAGTACGGGCGTGAACCCCGGGCGACGGAACCGATAGAAAATAGACCCCGGATGGAGCGAGCGCCCCCGAGGACTCAGTCCCATCCCAGAAAGCGGTGCCGTCTGCGGATAAGGTCACGGCACCTACCTCTCTCCCGGAAGCGTTGTGGATCCTGACCATACGGGGGGACTCGCCCGCGCTCAACGATTGAACATGCCCCGACTCTGCAGGAACAGCTTTCCCATCACTGGCCCATCCTCGAATGCGAAGCCATCCGCCTCTGCCGATCACCGCTGGCGCGACCAGTCTAACCTCCGGAAGTTGATCGCCCTCCGCCGTCGCCGCACCCGACTCCGCCCGGTGGTCGCACGTCAGGTCAACGACCGAGGTATCCCATTCCACCCGAACGTCGGGGCGCTCCGTCGGAGCTACAAGCAAGTGTGCGAGGTAGCGCCCTGACTCCACGCGAACTCCCGCGTCGTTCGTCTGATCCCAGACAACTTCGGCAACGCCGCGTTCAACGACTTCGTCATCGAGGCGACGCACCAAACCACCCGCAACGTCCCGTATCTCGACTCTCGCGACTCCGGGCTGGGGGGCAGCGACATAAATGAGGCTCCTCTCGAAAGTCCGTGTTGATTGGGTTCCTGGACGCATCGTGGAGCTAGGCCCGCACTTGCAAAGCAAACGCTCCTGAGTTCCCATGTCGCCTTCTTCGACCAAGAAGGAGGGCGTCGATGGGTCATCAGGGAGCAGGGTCAGACTCTCAGAGAGACGTGGGCACTGCAAGGGTTCGAAGTGGAGTCGGTGGAGATCGAGGAGAGCACCGACCGGGGCGGCCGTCCGGCGGTAAAGCTGGTTCGCCTGCACGATGTTCGAGGAGTCCATGTTTGCCCCCAGTGCGGGAAGCGTCACCGGGAAGGGCTGTTCGAGGAGAGCATGGAGCGACGCTGGCGCGATCGGTCGCTTGGCGACTTCGAGACCTACGTGGTGCTCACGCCCCTTCGCATCGCCTGCTGTGGGGGGACGCGCGTGGAGCAGATGCCGTGGGAGGTGCCCGGGCACCGCATGACCCGGCGATTCTTCGAGTTGATTGCCGCGCTTTGTCGTCGGCTGCCGGTCTCGGAGGTGGCGAAGATGGCCAAGCTCTCGTGGGAGACGGTCTGTCGAGTCGACAAGACTTCGATCGAGCTGGCCCTGGGCGGCGATCGACCCTCGCTCGATGGCCTGACCTGGATCGGCGTGGATGAGGTGTCGCGTACCGGTGGACACGTCTACTTCACGGTGGTGACCGACCTGAAGTCGGGATCGGTGGTCTGGCTGGGCGAGGGGAAGAAGGCGGAGAGCCTGCGCGCCTTCTTCGAGGAGCTGGGTCCGGAGCGATGCGCGCGGATCGAAGGGGTGATCAGCGATCTGGGTCCGGCCTACGTCGGGGTGATCGCACAGGCTGTACCGCACGCGGTCCATCTTCTCGATCGGTTCCACGTCATCCAGTGGGTGAACGAAGCGGTGAACACGATCCGGCGAGAGGTGTTCGGGGCGCTCCCCGCGATGAGCTGGGCCGACAGTTGAAGGTGAAGAAGTGGATGTTGCTTCGCGCGCGCGAAGCGCTGGACCTGGGAGAGAAGCGACTGCTCGGGCGATTGCTTCGCCAGAATCGTACTCTCCAACGAGCCTATCTGCTGAAGGAGCAGCTGCGCGGGATCTTCCGGTACGGTTGGATCTACCTCGGGGCGCTGCGCCGAGCGTTGGAAGGCTGGTGCCGGATGGCCGTCCGCAGCCGACTGAAGCCCTTGGTTCAAGTCGGTCATCGACTGCGGGAACACATGGAGAAGTTGGTCGGTGGGTTCGAGCATGGAATCAAGATGGGCCTGGTCGAAGCGATCAACGGCAAGATCGCGCAACTTCGTCGTCGCGCCCACGGCTATCGCGATCCCCAATACTTCATGCTCAAGATCTACCAAACCTGCTTCCTCCACGACGACCCCTGGGCTCAAGTCATCCTATGAGCCTGTTCACACGGGAAATCGAGAGGAGCCATAAATGAAGACTGCGGAGTCTGACTCCGGGCAGGAGGAAACAGAAGGAACCGCTTGCACCGCCCACTCGCGAGGAAGTGGGAACACCTCTTTCGCACTTAACGCTCTTACCAATCCCACTGCTGCCTTCAGCCGCTGCTGCGCCTCGTCGCCTTCCGGACCGGTTTCAATGATCAAGACGGCGTCGAGCGACTCATGAGCGCCCGTCGAAAGATCGAACGGCCCCACGCTGAGCAGTGTCCGCTTGTCGCCGCCGGTCTCATCAATCCACCCCTCACCCGCGACCGGGTCGCCCGAATGCCAAAATCGCGTGGGGAGGCCGGTCGCTGAATCGATCTGCGCGTCGCCGAACCGCGACAATCCGCGAAGTAGATTGTAGGACTCCAAGGCTGTGGCCGGACCGCGCAGGATCTCGTAGTCTACTGCTGCGTAGGCGTCCTGCCCCCCGCTCGGCCCCCTGAGAACCGCCACAGCCACAACCGGCGGAACCTCCCCATAGATTTCGTCTGGCCCAGCGTTTCGCACGAAGCTCATGCCTAGCGTCGGGTTTGAGCCGGCCAGGTCGTCGCTCGAGTCTCCCAAATCTCCGTCCATCCAAACACCGATGAAGGCCTCCTCGACGGTGTGCGGGGACCGATTCTCAACGTCCCACCGAACGAGGATGGCTCGAGACAAGGGACCCGTCATTCCGCCATACGCATGCGAAAGCTGCCTGATCTGCAACTCGAGGGGAGCCGTGTTCCCAGCGAAGTTCGTGTGGCGCTCGGGCACTCCATCGTGAAAGCAACTCCAGGTCGTCCGCGCCCCAACCTGCAGCGGCCTTCCCTCCGGATCGACTGGAGCACCATCGAGGATCGGCCATTCGTCGTAGTCCGCATTGCCTGGCCCACTGGATGAATCAATGCTGAAGACTCTGAATCGCGGATCATCCGGATCATCCCACATCCCAGGTCCATGCAAGATGCCCGGGGAGTACTCAGATCCGTACTCTGCGACTGTCACCCTAACTTCCGAGTTCACCCGCGCGCCGATCCACAATCCGCCTACGTAGAGGAACCGCTTGTCGCTCCCTCGCGGGTACGTACCCCGGCCTCTCCGGCGTATAGATCGTATCCAAAGGACCCTTCGTTCGCGATTACGACATCCATCTCGTTGACGTCCAACCGAACCATGTGATCGTAGACTCGACTCCCTGTGCCGCCCGTACCTCCCTCCTTCGCCGAAGTCAAACCATGGACCAACCCCAGCATCGCTGCACCCACCATCATACCGCTCATCCGGCTCACTGGAGCGCCTCCTTCGGCTCGGTCTGACCACCTGATACGTCCGGCCCCGTCCTCGCCTCAGCACCTGCAGACCGCACTGTGGCCAAGAAGGGCGGGCGCCCTTTGATCTATCGTGTCAACACGCAAGTCCTACGGGCCACAACCTCGCCTCGATATCGTGCGACCGCGAAGTACACGCCGCTAGGTAATGCACTAACAGGATACCTTACTTCGTCTCCCTCGACCGCGCCCGCTGGTCGCGCACGCAACCTCCCACCAACGTCAAACATTTCCACTTCCGGCAGCTCCACCGGAGACTCCGGTCGCAAAAAGAGGCTACTCCCGTCCCACCGACTGTCGCGCTACTCTACTTCCTCTGCAACCCCCAGTACCGATGTCGAGTTCGGCTGCTCAACCGTGAGATTCATTCCGACAGCCACATTCGTCCAGTGGATTCCGGTCCACTGCTGCACATCGATAAGCACACGCCCCGCTCCGGCCGCACCCAGAATCTCAAATTGTACGTCGCGATTCACATCTGGCTCTCCAACAGAGATCCAGACTCCCATGGGCCACCCGTTGAGCACCACGCTGCTCCCCTCGACCGGCGTGAATCTAACGAACACCTCCATACTCGGGAGCGGACTCCGAAGCTCAAAGGAAACGGCCTCGGCTGTACCGTCCTGATTCATTCGAAACTTCCCAATTTCGTTCAGGAGCAATATTGGGTCGTCACCCCACTCGACCAAAGCACCATCATTCCCGAACCCGTCGTAGCCATGGTCGACTGTGAACGCTCTCCACTCGTGTCCGGTGAGCCTGAGCACCGTAGTTGAGGCATCTTTCCCGCCTTCGGTTCACGCTCATCGATGGTGAGCCCGATTCCGCCCTCAACCAGCTTGAAAGAGTCCCCCTCGGAGAGCTTGCTTTAAGCGCCCCGAGAGGGTGATCTCCTTCTTCGTGCAACCGGAGAGGGAGGCCACGAGTGTACTCGGATCTGTTGGTCGATTCGAAGTTCTTCCGCTTTCTCACTGTCTGCGACGCGGACCTGGCCGAGGAGGCTCGCCGGGCCGGCTGCCGTCACTGCGCCGGCCGTCTTCACCGATCGAACTACCCCCGGAAGCCGCGCGGTGGGCCGGAGGCGATCATTCCGGACCCGATCCTCCGCGACAGCTTCTGCTGCGACCGGGACGGTTGCCGCCGCCGACTTACTCCGGAGTCACTGCGCTTCCTGGGCCGACGGGTGTATCTCGGCACGGCGGTGCTCCTGCTCTCGGTGCTGGAGAGTGGGCCGGGACGATCCAAGGCCCGCGCTCTGGAGGCCACCGTCGGGGTCAGCGTCCGCACCCTGAGACGCTGGCGACGATGGTGGCAGTCGATCTTCCCGCGCACCCGGTTCTGGATCGCGGCCCGCGCTCGGTTCCGCTCTCCGGTGGAGGAGGGCAACCTGCCACGCAGTGTGTTCGATCGCTTCGGTGCCAACCTCGACCACCTTCCGGATGGCATCGGCGATCCACTCGCTGCCGACCTTTCCACACCTGTCGTTCAACTCCTCCGCTGGCTCTCTCCACTCTCGGTCGCCTCCTCGCTTTGGTGCCAGTTCCCCGAGGGCCGCGAGATCGATCCCTCGTTCCCGCAGAGGATGCCGGATGCGGGAACGGAGGCGGCCTCCTAGGGTGCCCCGGTGACGAGCACGACGCTCGATCTCGAACCGTTCGAGAGCCACGAGGTCGTCAGAGGGAGGAGACACCCGCATGGACGAGATCCCGCGAGCCGATCGATCGCACCTGCCACGCTCCGAACGTTGGGCGCTCCTGCGCTTCTCCATCGTGGGACCGCTCTTCGCCGCGCCCCCGGCGGCCGGGGAACTCGCCTCGGCGATCGCGGAGTTGGCCGAGAAGACCTGGATCCATCCGGTCAGCGGAGAGCTCACCCGCTTCGGCTTCTCCACCATCGAGCGGTGGTACCACCAGGCGCGACGGGAGCAGCGCGATCAGGTCGGTGCGTTGCGGCGCAAGCTGCGGAGAGACGCCGGCAAACAGCCGGCACTGGGGGAGCCGCTGCGCGCGGCGATCCGGTCCCAGTATGCCGATCACAGGAGCTGGAGCTGCCAGCTCCACTACGACAACCTGGCCGTCCGGGTGAAGGCGGACCCCGGCCTGGGTTCGATGCCCTCCTACTCCACCCTCCGTCGCTTCTTGCGTTCCGAAGGGCTGGTCAAGTGCCGCCGGCTCTCGACCCGGGACTCCGAAGGCGCCCATCGCGCCGCGGCTCGACGCGAGCAGCGCGAGGTACGGAGCTTCGAAGCCGAGCATGTCCACGCCCTCTGGCACCTGGACTTCCACCACGGCTCGCACAAGGTGCTCACCTCGCGCGGTGAGTGGGTCACGCCGTTGGCCCTCGGCGTGCTCGACGATCGGTCTCGCCTCGCCTGTCACCTTCAATGGTATCTGGCCGAGACGGCCGAGAACCTGATCCACGGCTTGTGTCAGGCCTTCCTCAAGCGCGGACTTCCGCGTTCGCTCCGTATCCGCCAACTGAACCCCATCTTCCCCTAGTCGGTCCCGACCCTCGACACTGCCCTTCAGGAAAGGAGGGCATGATGCCCCAGTCTCGACGAGCACTGACCGCGAAGCAGGAACACTGGCGCAAGCACCTCGAGGCCTGCCGCCGCGGTGGTACCACGACGGCGGACTACGCCGCACGCCATGGCCTCGATCTCCAGCAACTCTACACTTGGCGCAGTCGGCTGAACCGCCTTGGCGTGTTGGCCTTCTCGGCTGCCGGTCGCGCGCCAGCGCGTCGGCCATCGCCCCAGCGATCGAGGTCGGGCCCAAGCCAACCGCCGGCACCCAGGTTCTCCGCCGTCCAGCTACTCGACGCCTCGGGCCCGTCGCGCTGCGAGCTGCGGATCCGCTTTGCCAACGGCGTGACTGTGGAGATCGAGAACCCCTCCACCTGGATGCCGCAGGTCGACTTTTTCTCCGATCTCGCCTCCTTGCCATCCACTCATCCCGGGCGGTTGCCGTGATGCGGCCGGCCGAAGGCATCCAGGTCTACCTCTGCCAAGGCGCGGTTGATATGAGGAAGTCGATCAACGGGCTCAGCACGTTGGTCGAGGGTGCGCTCGGCCTGAGCCCGTTCGAGCCCGCGCTCTACGTCTTCCGCAATCGCCAGCGGGACAAAGTGAAGGTGCTCTACTGGGAAGGCAACGGCTTCGTCGTCTGGTACAAGCGCTACGAGAAGCAACGCGTCTACTGGCCGGAGCCGACCGCGGAGGGCGTGACCACGGTGACCGGTCGGGAACTGAACTGGTTGCTCGATGGCTACGACCTCTCGAAGCTCCGACCCCATCGCAAACTGTCGTACGCGAGCGTTCTTTGATGCCTTCATTCGCGGCATCTGTTAAAGTCCAGATATGGAGACGGACCTCCACACCCTTCCCAGCGATACCGACGATCTCCAGCGCAGGTTGCGAGAGGCGGTGGCGCGCTGTTCGGAACTCGACACCGCGCTTCGGGCCGAACAAGCCGAGAACGAGCGACTGCGCGAGCAGCTCCGCCTCTACCTCTGGAAGCGCTTCGGGCCGAGCAGCGAGCGGTCGAACCAGGATCAGCGCCAGCTCTTCAATGAGTCTGAACTCCTGGCCGGTGGCGATGCGGACGAGGCCGAGTTCTTCACCGCGACTGACGCAGAGCCCCTGCGATCGACAACCCGACACTTGAGAGTGCGGACACGGCAACGCGTCGGCGGCGGGGCCGACGTCCGCTTCCCGCCTGGATGGAGCGTCGACGGGTGGTGCACGACCTTCCGGATCTGGAGAAGTTCTGCCCACAGGACGGGGCTCCGCTGGAGCAGATCGGTGAGGAGTCGAGCGAGCAGTTGGAGTACCTCCCCCCGACCGTGCGGGTGATCCAGAACATCCGACCGAAGTACGCCTGTCCGAAGTGCGAGAACGGGGTTCGGATCGCACCGCCTCCTCCGCAGCCAATCCCGAAGAGCATGGCCTCGCCTTCGCTTCTGGCCCAGATCGCGGTGGCGAAGTACTGCGACGCCCTCCCGCTCTATCGGCAGGAGGCGATCTGGGAGCGGGTCGGGGTCGATCTCTCCCGAACCACGATGGCCAACTGGATGATCGCCCTCGGCCGGCTGGCCCAGCCAGTGATCAACTTGCTGAACGATGATCTGCTCGCCTACGACATCGTCCGCTGCGACGAGACTCCCTTGCAGGTCTTGAAGGAGAGCGGAAAGACGGCCCAGAGTCAGTCCTTCCTCTGGGGGCGGTTGGGCGGGCCTCGGGA
Source organism: Candidatus Eiseniibacteriota bacterium (assembly GCA_016712505.1). Taxonomy (GTDB): domain Bacteria; phylum Eisenbacteria; class RBG-16-71-46; order CAIMUX01; family CAIMUX01; genus JADJQY01. The sequence continues at coordinate 1,065,055 of JADJQY010000002.1, forward strand.
GCGACCGATCCTTCTGTTCGAGTACGACCCAACCCGCGGCGGCGCGGTCGCGGAGCGTCTGCTGGAGGGGTTCGAGGGCTTCGTTCAGGTCGACGGCTACTCCGGTTACAACGCGGCGTGTGCGAACTCGAAGGTGATCCGGGTCGGATGCATGGCGCACGTCCGACGAAAGTTCGATGAGGCGCTGAAGGCGCAAGCGGGGGCGAAGAAGGCGAAGAAGGGCAAGACCAAAGCTCACCAGGGCATGGCGTTCATCCAGAAGCTGTATCGGATCGAGCGGGAGATCCGGGGCCAGGACCCGCCCGCGCGGAAAGCTGCGCGTGAGCAACAGGCCACACCCCTCTTTGACCGCGTTGAAGGCGTGGTTGGATCGAAGCAAGGGCGATGTGCCACCCACCAGCTTAATCGGCAGGGCGATCGCGTATGCCTTGGGACAGTGGGAGTCATTGCTCCGCTACGTCGAGGACGGCCGCCTGGAGATCGACAACAACCTGATGGAGAATGCCATCCGGCCGTTTGCCATCGGCAAGAAGAATTGGTTGTTTTCGGACACGGTGCATGGTGCCGAGGCGAGCGCGAACCTCTACAGCCTGATCCAGACGGCGCGGGCGAACAACCTCGAGCCCTACGGCTACCTACGGCATTTGTTCACCGAGCTGCCGAAGGCGACCACTGCCGCGGAGATCGAGCGGCTCCTACCGACCCGCTGGCGACCGGAGGCGGAGACGAGCATCCCCTGATCGGTGTCGGGAAAGGGGTGTACTTGCCTTGGCGCTTACTTCGCTCCTGACCGACAACGGCGGGGCCATGATCGCGCGCGAGACCACCGAGGGGTTGGGACGACTGGCCGTTCTGCATCGCACCACCCTGCCCTACTCGCCCTATCAGAACGGCAAGCAGGAGAACTTCTGGGCCCAACTCGAAGGCCGGCTCCTGGCCATGATGGAAGGGCAGCGCGAGATCTCCCTCGCCCTGCTCAACGAAGCCACCCAGGCGTGGGTCGAGGTGGAGTATCACCGCCGGGTCCACTCCGAGACCGGGCAAGCCCCGCTCGAACGCGCGCTCCAAGGACCCGAGGTCGGCCGTCCCTCGCCCGAGAGCGCCGACCTGAGGTTCGCGTTCACCACGACCCAGATCCGCACCCAACGGCGCTCCGACGGCACCTGTTCGCTCGATGGCCGGCGCTTCGAGATCCCGTCTCGCTACCGCACCCTCTCCCGGCCCACCCTGCGGTTCGCCGCCTGGGATCTTACCCACGTCTGGCTGGTCGACGAACGGACCGGCGCCGCACTCTGCCGGATCTTCCCACTCGACCGGGCACGCAACGCCGATGGAAGACGGCGCAGCATCCCCTCGCGCGACGGAGGAGGAGGAGCCGACTCCCAGGGACGCAACCGCGAGCCGGTCCCGGGCGGCGGGGAACCTGGTCTGGCCCCGCTGCTGCGTCAGCTCATGGCCGACTACGCCGCCACCGGCCTTCCACCCGCCTATCTGCCCAAGGACGATCTGGGCACGGTCGGTGTGACCGGGGAGATCGGTGCCAGCGGTGCGATCGGTGCCGCCGATGCGACCGACGCAGACTTCCGGGCCGCCTCGGCCCGTTCACACGATGAGGATCCACCGAACCAACCGAAGGAGATGGAATGAACCCGAAGCTGCTCGCGCTCTATGGCCTCAAGTGGAACCCGTTCGCTCCCGATGTACCCGTCTCCGCGCTCCTCGCCTCGCCCAAGATCGACACCTTCTGCTGGCGGGTCGAGAGCTTGGCCCGTGAAGGCGGGTTCGCCCTGGTGACCGGTGATCCCGGACTGGGGAAGTCGGTCGCACTGCGCTTGCTGGTCGAGAAGCTCTCGACCCAACGTGAACTCACCCTGGGGCTGCTCTCCCGCCCCCAGGCTCGACTCCAGGACTTCTATCGCGAGTTGGGTGACCTCTTCGACGTCCAGCTCGCTCCCCACAACCGCTGGTCCGGAACCCGTCTGCTCCGCGAACGGTGGCAGGCCCACATCGAGTCCTCCCTGCTGCGACCGGTGCTGGTGATCGACGAGGCCCAAGAGATGATGCCGAGCGTGCTCAACGAACTCCGTCTGCTCTGTGCGGTCGACCTCGATGATCAGCGACAACTACTTTTCCCGTCGGCGACAACTATTCTTCCCGGCCCTTGGTTTCGGATTGAGAGGGATCCTGCTGCATCCTCAGTAGTCCCTCGGACTTCTTTCGGAACAGCGGACGGGTTGTGGCCCGGCCCTCGGAGACGTTCGGGCTCGAGTGCTCATTCCTCTTCGCGGTTGGCAGCGCACCCGGGATTCGAGCTATCCCAGGGGTACCCCAGGTACTCGGAGGGTCGCGATCGTGGCTCCTGGAGCCTCTCATGCGTCCTCCTTCTTCCCCGACCCTTGCGGTGTGACTCCTCCAGCCGGAAGCTCGAGAGGTTGAGCTCCAGGATCACGCTATGATGGACGAGCCGATCGATGGCCGCCGCGGTGGTCATCGGGTCCTTGAAGATCGCCTCCCACTTCGAGAACGGCAGGTTGCTGGTCAGAAGTACGCTTCCGCGTTCGTAACGGTCGGCCAGGAGCGCGAAGAGCACCTCCATCTCCTCCCTGACTCTGTTGGACGTAGCCGATGTCGTCCACGAGGATGGCATCGTAGCCACCAAGGCGCTTCAGAACCCGGGCCAGCTTCAAGTCGCGCTTCGCGATGAGCAGCTCCTGGACCAACAGCGCACACGGAGCGAACAGAACGCGTCGTCCCCGACGGACCAACTCGTGACCGAGCGCACAGAGCAGATGCGTCTTCCCCGATCCCGGGTTGCCGAAGGCGAGGATGTTCTCTCTCCGATCGAGGAAGGTCCCGTCGAGGAGGGTCTGGAACTGAACCGCGACCTTCCGCGGTAGTCGCTTCAGGTCGAACGTCTCCAAGGTTTTCTCCAGAGGGAGACGAGATTCACGCAGGAGCCGGGCGGTGCGATTCTGTTGCCGTGCCTCGACCTCGCGATCCGACACCGCGAGCAGGTAGTGCTCGTAACTCAGCGATTCCTGAAGTGCCCGCACCGCCTCGGCCTCGAAGCTCTCACGGACCGCCGGCAGATGAAGCGCCCGCAGGTTCGCGACCAGGCGGGCGTTCAATTGACCACCGCTTCGCATCCCGCCTCCATCGCCCCTTCGAGCAGCTCGTCGTAACACGCCAAGTCGACGGCATCGATCGCGACCTCGGTCTTGTCCTCCACCGGATTCTGGAGCCGAAGACCATGCTCGACCGACTGCCCGGTCATCCATTCCTCGCGCTGGATCAGTTGCCGAAGCACCTCGTCCACGCCCGTCTCGCTGACCGTGGCCGCGAGTTGCAGGATGGCCAGATACTCCCGGGAGGCGTTCGCACGATCCCTCCCGACCAGCTGGTCGTAGGCCATCCGGAAGCGGCTGGTGGGAAAGAGATCCTCCCGATACCGGTACTCCGCGAAGGCTCCAGGCTTGCGCACCAACCAGTCGATCACGTGTCGGTAGTCGATCCGGTGCTTCTTCTCCCCGCGCAGGCGCGGGAACTGATCGACTTGCCGCTGGCCGTACCAGATCTCCAGGTCCTCGGCTCCCAAGCGAACCGTCACCGTCTCACCGATCAGACGACTGTGGACCGAGTACGCGTTGTGCAACACCCGGATCGTGCTCCCTTGACCCACCCGAACCTCGATCCGGCGCCGCATTTCCAGCCGGTGGACAGGGAGGGGCCTCAGCACGGCGCGCTCCTCCCTCGAAGCGCGCCTTCCGACCTGCATTGCGCTGGCCGAAGATCTCCCGCAAGAACCGCTCGTAGCCCGAGCGATCGAGGAAGTCCCGACTTCCCCGCAGAAGGAGTGCCTGCTCCACCGCCCGCTTGAACCGGTTATGACTCTGCTCCACGTCCCCGTTCTCGTTCGGGCAGGCTACGCCGGTGTGCTCCGCCTCCACCCCGTAGTGCCCCAGCAGGGCCTGGTAGCGTCGCGTGAACTGGTCCCGGTGCGGCATCTGATGCACCGCCGCCGAGAGCTGATCGGTCCGATGACGTCGCGGCGACCCGCCCAACTCCCGGAGCGCGTTCTCCAGCCCAGCGCTCAGACTCTCGAAGCTCTCCGAGAAGCAGATCGTCCCGGTCTCCCAGTTCGAGTAGGTCAGCACGAAGTGGTAGACCAGATGATCGAAGGGCTGACCGGCGATCGTCACCTTCAGGGTCCTCATGCTCGTGAAGTCCGACTGCGACAACTCCCCTGCGTGGTGCTGCTGGGGGAAGAACACCTCACGGGCAGGACCTTCGAGGGCCCGCCAGTTCTTCACCCGGCGCTGGAACGTTCGCACCTGCCCATCGGGGAACCGACCGGGGTACTTCCGTTGCAGAGCGTCGAAGAGCGACTTCGCTTCAAGCCCGGGAGCCTCCTTCAGCAGAGCCTCGCTCCAGGCCCAGACTTCATCGAACGGATCCGGGCGGGTCCGCCAGTCCCGGGCTGGCTGGCACTCGCTCGGGAGACGGCCGCCGCGGTGGTACTTTCGGGCCGTCTTCTCGTCCATCCCGGACTTGGCGGCCGCCAACGACACGCTCGTTCCTTTCTGCATCAGCTTCCTCAGCTTCTCCACCTGGCTGTCCGTGACCATCTCGATAAGTCCCTCCCAATGAGGAACTTGGAGACGCCAAGACCCAGGCGAAACCGGGAATTCTAATTGTCGCCGACGGGAGTTCTAATTGTCGCTGATCACCTCGACTCCCGTGCGCTCCTCACGGTCGTTCTCGCGGGGGATCTGCGGCTGACCGAGAAGTTCCGCTCGCCGGAACTCCTGCCGCTGGGCAGTCGCATCCGGGTCCGCCTCGCGCTCTCCGCCGCCACTCCACAGGAACTGGTCGAGTGCCTGCGCCACGCGATCGATCAGGCGGGGAGCCCCAGGCTCATGACGGCCGAACTCATGGTCACCCTGGCCGAGCACGCCGCCGGGAGCTACCGCATCCTCATGACCATGGCCAACGAACTCCTCGACGCCGCCACCCAGCGCGACGCCAAGCAGATCGATGAAAAGCTGTACCTCGAGGTGTTCGCAGCTCCGGTAAACTACGAACGGAAGGGCAAGGGACGGTGAGATCCAGGACCATCGATCTACGTGAACGCGGGACCATCAGGAAGCGTGAGCAGGCTCACCCCCGCCGGCTTCAGACACCGGGAGCACGGCATCGGAGTAGAGTTCTTCGAGAAACTCGCTGTCTCCGCGCTGCCGTGCGCGTCGAAGCCCGGTCTCGCACCAAGTTGCGTGTCCGCGCGGAGCGAGCCTCATCGGCAGAGCACTCTAGCGCAGCGGCACGCACCCCGTTCGCGGGTCATGATACAGCAGCACTGTACTGTCTGCGGAGAGGAGGCTGCCCACGAACACGTAGCGCTCCATATCCGCGCTGTAGGTCGCGTGCATGATCCCCGGCGACCTGAGCGTGACGATCGGCCCCTCAGGACGAACCTCGTAGATGGACCGGTAGCCATCTTCCGCCGCGCTGCAATAGATGCGTCGTCCGTCTTCCGACCATTCCAACACGCGAACCGCGCGGAGGGTTGGAATGATCAGCACACTGTCCCCCTGCCCCAATGACCGGATGGTGAGGGTCGGGCCATAGGCGAGCATGTTCCCCGTTGGACTCCACTTGGGGGAGAACCCAGATCCGATCCGCCGCCAAGTGCCGGAAGTCAGACTGTGGATCCAGATGCTGCCGGTATCGTCGCGCGGACGACGACGCTCGCACACGATCGCCGTGTCGCCCGGCGACCAGCAGGCGCTCACCGTGCTCGTGTCCCCGCTATCGTCGCTGCTCGTGATCGGTCGTTCGGAGGAGGTGTCCAGGTCTCGGATCCACAACTGATCAACGCCCCGCTCGTCCGCACGGACCACGGCGAGCTGGCGTCCACTCCGACTCCAGCAGACCTCGCTTCCCGCGCATTCGAACCGCCGCTCCCCAGACGGCACCTCCGTCCTCCACACCTGTTGCTCCTCATCACCCGGAGGCCACTCCCCCCCGGACGCCACGTGAATGAAAGCAATCTCCGCCGCGCCCCCCGGTCGCCATCGCGGACGCAGGTCCGCGAGCTTGGTGTTGTCTCCGATCGCGACGAGCGATGGACACGGCCTGGGCTCGAGTGGAGGCCCCACGGTGCAGCGATCGTCGCCGACACAGCCGGCCACCAGGACCGCGAACAGGGCGACCAATGCGCCCAACTGCCGAACCTGAAACGCCGGGTGATGCGGATTCAAGCCACACCGCCCACGAGGAGGCTGCCGCCAAGGACCACGCCACCGACACCGTGCCTGCACGTCACTCTGCCTCCACCCCGGGCGAACGGGGGGTCCCAGAAGTCAGGTAGTCAGCGCTCGAGGTCAACTGGCGACAACTCCCAGTGGAGTCCAGATGCAGAAGGACCAACTCCCCACTCCGGTCCACGACCGCCGAGAACACCGCCTCACCTTCCCCCGGTGCCCAGGCGACGTCCGTGATCCCCGCAAGAACCACCTCATGTTCTCCCGTTCGAACGTTGACCCGGAAGCAGGAACCAACGCGCCCATCCTGAGCAGCAACGAACAGCGCACTCCCGTCGCGACTCCACCCGAGAGGGTGAAAGCCCTCCCCGTCCATGAGAACCACCTGAGAGTCGGGATCCGTTGGGCTCACGAGACGCGCACCCGGCCCGTGCGCGATCCACTTTCCGTCGGGCGACCACCGCGGTGTTATACCAAGGGCTATTGGCGATAGCGATCCCGAAGAGACCTCCAGCACGGAAATGAAGGTCCTGACTCGGTCTACGACCTGGACCGCAACTCTGCTCCCATCCGGCGACCAGGAGCCGTTGATGACGCGAACGCTATCTGGCGTCAACTGCTCCCGGACAGCACTATCCAGTCCCCATCGCCAGGCGTGGAAGCTCCCGGCGCGTTCTCGAATCACAAGAAGCGAACCCCCGTCAGGGGCCCACGCCACGGCGTGGCCGTCGCTGAGGTAGCGACGCACTTGCGTCTCCAGATCCAGGGTCCAGATCTGTACTGGTCCATTTCGCTCCGCATCCTCGAAGCTCACTGCCCCGTGCACGTATGCGACCATCCGCTCTCCGCCGGGTCGCCAGCTCGGATCCCGATCGAGCCGGTGTACCCCTGGAGTGTACGCCCTGAGCTGTGGGCAAGGAGCGGCTGCCGACGGCGGTTCCCTGGACACTGACTTGCGCTGCAGCCAGCAAGGAAGGCGAGGGTGGCTCCGAAGAGCACCGCACTCGCGCCGCAAAGTCTCGTCGTTCCAATGTGGCTCGCGGGGTCACGTCCTCCGCGGTCCGCGTCGCCTCTCCGCAATCTTGTACTCAGGCTGGCTTCCAAGTGCTCTCCCATTGGTGGCTGACAACACAATACGGCTCCGCGTGTACTAACATGTCGCTGACAAGCTGCCATCTGACGGTCGATGTTCGACACGTGTGCTCCGAAACCATGAAGCGGAGACCTGCTCTAGCGAGCTTTGGTCAGATAGGGCTGTGGTCGGTCAGACGGATCTCGCCCCCCCGGTGGAGTCGGCCCGGTCATGCCGTCGCCTTCTTCCTCGTGCGATCGCCCATCCCAGTGAGGTTGTACGCCGCGTCGAACAGGGTCAGCTGCCACACTGCGCGCACCACCCCCCACATCGGCGCATTTCGGAGACGACGGATTGTCTTGCACCACCCGAAGGCATCCGCTACCTGCTTCCGCACTCGATCGGCGATGGTGGACCTGACATGTCGCCCGGCGGCGTCGTCGATCGCGCTCGACGCGCCGGAAGCCGTTCCGTGCGACGTGGCTCCGCTGTAGGGAACGCTGAGGATCGCCTTCGCTGCGCGTCATACCTCTTGTCGCCGCCAAAGGTCACCAGTCCAACCCCAAGAGGACCGCCTCCTCGCGCTTCGTCGTACCAATGGCGGTGGCCCACCGATCCGTCAACGCTTGCACCTTCGCGGTTCTCAACCGGAACGTGATCCTTATGGCCAGCGAGCGGCGCGCACCTGTTCCCCTGCGGTACGGTCGTCCTCGCGCATCCGTTGTGCAAGCAAGCGGTGCGTTGCTCCGCCTCTGGCTGCCGCACTCGCCCGGCGGACTGATCCGTCCGCAAGACGGCGGTTCGCTCTGGATCGATGACTCCTTGAGTTGACAACTCACATCGCTCACCCACTCCTCAACCAGCGTGCCGTCGACAGAGGAGCAATCCGTCGCTCGCTTGCGCTCGACCCGAGGCGTGCCCACCGCCAGAGCGAGGAATCGCTGCACAGTTCCGCCGCAAAGCAGTCGGGCGCGGTCATTGCTGACGCCCGAGGGGTTGCAGAGCGGCTCATCGCCTGACAACCTCAAGAGCGAGCGGGAGAGCACGTTGTAGTCAAGCTGCTCCATCACCCGGCATCCGCTCTTCGCGTTGGAGAAGGTCTGAGTGAGCGGGGCTTGCAACGGTTGAGGAGGATAGCAGGGCCGTCCAACCTGGCAAAGTGCCCCGCGAGATCCCGCTGATAAGGTGGGGGACGGGGCCGAACCGACCCAGTCCCGATTGGAGCGCAGCGCAGGGGTGTGTCCAGTCTTTTGTGTAAACCCCGATCATGAACTTCGCTCCTGAACCCGGATCTCGTCCGATCCGTACCTTCCCGGCCGGGCTCCTCCTCGCGCCTGCCTTTATCGATTGCCAGCGTCATCCGTTGTCCCTTGCCGTCGGCGCTTCAGATCCGACCGGCGAACACGATGGAGAAGTGATTGAGCGCCGCGGTCCAGTCTTTGATCGGGCGACTCCACCGGGCCGAGGCGTGTCTCAGGGCCAGATAGAGGACTTTGCGAACCGAGTCGCCGTTGGGGAACGCGCCGCGCTTCTTCGTCACCTTCCGCATGCTCGAGTTCAGCGACTCGATCACATTGGTCGTGTAGATCACCTTGCGAATCGGCGCCGGGTAGCTGAAGAACGGGATGATCCGATCCCAGTTCCGCCGCCAGGTCTCGCCGATCGAAGGGAACCGACTGCCCCACTTGGCCTCGAAGGCTGTAAGCGCCGCCTCTGCGGCCTCGACCGATACCGCAGTGTAGATCTCCCGCAGATCCTGGGCCACCGCCTTGCGCTCCCGCCAACTCACGTAGCGCAGAGAGTTGCGCACCATGTGCACGATGCAGAGCTGGACCTGGGTCTTGGGGAACGCCGCCTCCAGCGCTTCGGGAAAGCCCTTCAGGCCGTCCACGCAGGCGATCAGGATGTCCTGCACCCCTCGGTTCTTCAGCTCGGTCAGGACGTTCAGCCAGAACTTCGCTCCTTCCGCTTCGCCCAGCCAGAGCCCCAGCAACTCCTTCGTCCCCTCCGTGGTGATCCCCAGGGCCAGGTAAACCGCGCTCGTCTGCACCTGCCCGCTCTCCCGACGCTTCACGTGCAGCGCATCGAGGTAGACGATCGGGTAAACCGGGTCGAGCGGACGACTCTGCCACGCTCGGACCTCTTCCAACACACCGTCGGTTACGGTCGAGATCAGGCTGGGAGAGACCTCCACCTGATAGAGATCCTTCAAGTGGCCTTGGATCTCCCGCGTCGTCAACCCACGCGAGTAGAGCGCAATCACCTTCTCGTCGAAGCCCTCCAGCCGCCGCTGCCGCTTGGGCACCAGCTGCGGCTCGAACTCCCCGGCGCGATCACGGGGGACTTCGATCTCCACTTGGCCAGACTCCGTGATGATCGTCTTGGCCGTGGTGCCGTTGCGCGAGTTCCCCGAGTGGTGCCCCGAGACGGCGTGCTTCTCGTACCCAAGGTGCTCGGTCATCTCCGCCTGCAGTGCCCGCTCGGCCAGCCGCTTGGTCATTTGCTTCAGCAGCCCGCCCTCGCCCAGAATCTCCTTCGGACTCAACCCCCGAATGAGGTCGTCCAGAACCTTGTCGAGGGCCGCGTCCTCGTCGCGCTTCTTCGCCATGGCATCCTCCTCTGTTCCTGTGAGATCTTGCCACAGGCGTTTACACAGAAGAAGCTACACTCCCTTCATACGCCCTCCTGGTTCAAGTACGTGTCATGGTCGAGCTGGAGCACGGCGCCCAACACTCCCACGTCGCAGTAGCCCCCCGCGGCCTCACCCCACCTGGGCAAGCAACTCGCCTCACGCTGGGCCTCGGCTCTGGGGCGGCTTGGACAGAGCGTCGCACCGAAGGTGCGCGATTCGTTTCCCGCCAATGGGGTCACGAGGTTCCGGACCGTTGGCGCGCCGCACTCATCGTGCTGCGTTGGCCAAGCTGCGTGGCCCTCTTGGCATTTCCTTCCAATGGCGGTCAGGAATTGTGGCGTTCCGCTTTTCCGCTTGGCTCTCGGCGAGCGTGCCAAGTACGGGTGTTGGCTGTCGAGGTGTTTGATGCCGACAGGCTGCTGGCTCGATGCCGTGGTGAAAAAACGATCCGCCCTATCGATCAAGTCGGTGCGGGTCGTCTGGAGTGTCGGCGGAATCGTCGCAGCCCCCCCAGCGCACGCGGTCGCGCGAACGTCTGCGTTCGCCCGCAGTGACCGGGGCTCGCATCCACCGAGTCACAGGCAGCCTCTGCTGCGGGGAAGCTTCGCACTCATACATGCTGAAATCTCCAACGGCCTTGGAGTGGCATACTGAGTTCGTCCGGCGCACACGCCGCCGCACTGAGTTACAGGATACTCCCGCAGGAGTGTTTGTCAAGGGTCAAGCCGACGATGAGGGTGCCGTGCCCGGCTCCGGCCGGGCGACTGCCTCCGCCAGCGCGGGGCGGGGTATCGAATCGCGGTTGGCAAGGAAGATAGCCGTCACCTAGTTCGTGGATGTTCCTTCCCGCTACCGTCGCGGCGTCGCTACTCGCCCCTTCCAACGTTCAACAGTGGGTCACGCGAACGGCTGTTTCGCGAGCCTGGCGACGGAGACCTGCGCTGGCGGCCTGTCGCATCCCTAGTAGTCGAATCGGTGCACGGCGACGTTCATGAGCAGGCCGAGGGCGGCCATCATGGTCAGCAGGAACGTGCCGCCGTAGCTGACGAAGGGGAGGGGTAGGCCGGTGACGGGAAAGAGGCCCATGGTCATGGCCATGTTGACCGAGGCGTGGTAGAAGACCAGGCCGCCGATGCCGACGCCGAGGAGACTGGCGAAGGGACTGCGGGCTTGTTTGGCGATCTCGATCGCGCGGTAGACGAGGGTGCCGAAGGCGAGGACCACGAGGGCGGCGCTGACGAAGCCGAACTCCTCTCCGATCACCGAGAAGATGAAGTCGTTGTGCTGCATCGGGAGATAGGCGAGCGCTTTCTGGCTGCCCTGGAGATATCCCTTGCCGAAGACGCCGCCGGAAACCGAGGGCGATGCGCGATTGGAGTCCTGGTAACCGGCGCCGGAGGGGTCGGCCTCGGGGTTCAGGAACGACTCGATGCGGGCCTGCTGGTAGGGATGGAGTTTGGAGATCACCAGCGGGGCGGCGATGTGCAAACCGACGTGAAGACGAGGAAGCCGGCGAGCACCCAGTGCGAGAGGCGACTCTTCACGAAGGCGACGACCCCGATGGCGATGAAGGCGAGCCAGAGGATCAGGTGGTGTACGAGCACGAGGCCGATCACCGGGGAGACGAGCGCGAAGAGGGCGAGGCGGGGCATGCCGGCCCAGAGCATCATCGGGACGGCGAGGCCGGGGAACGAGCCGGAGGTGCGAGATCGGGCTCTTGAGTACGAGCAGAGTGGGAACCCCTACCCCGAAGAGGGTGAGGAGGAGCGTCCTGGGTTGCGTGAGATCGACCCGCTTGCCGGCGAGAAAGCGCGCGAAGCTGGCGGCAAAGGCGAGCTTGGCCATCTCGGAGGGTTGAAACTTGATCGGTCCGGCGCGGAACCAGCGCTTGGCCCCGTAGTGCTCCTCCCCATCAGCAAAACGAGCAGCAAGAAGAAGAGGGTGATGCCGAAGCCGGCGTAGGACCAGTCCTCCCAGAGCCGGAGCGGAGGGAAGAGACAGACGGCAAAGACCACCAGTCCGAGGAAGAGATAGAAGAAGTGCTTCACGAAGTAGCCGTGGCGCGGATTGTCCGGCAGGTGCGTGGCGCTGTAAACGGTCATCACGCCGATCACCAGGAGCACGAGCGCCGCCAAGGAGAGAATCCAGTCCCAGCGTTGGCGGTAGATGCAAGGCACTCCGAACATCAGTCTCCCTCGATCCCGAAGCCGCTCAGGTCCTCGTCGACCAGCGAGATCGGCGCGTCGGGCTGAGCAGCGCGGCCATCACCCGTTGCGCGACCGGTGCCGCGACCGAGCCGCCGCGTGGCCCGCTTCCTCGATCACCACCGCCACGACGATGCGCGGGTCGCCGACCGGAGCGTAGCAGACGAAGAGAGCGTGGTCCTCACCGTGCGGATTCTGCGCCGTGCCGGTCTTTCCGGCGATCCGGAACTGACCGACCTTGGCCCGACCGCCGGTGCCGCCGGCATCCATCACCACGCGCTCCATCGCCGCCTGGACGAGCGCCAGGTCGGCTGCGTTCGAGGGGAGACGATCGATCTCCCAGTTCTCTTCGCTCGCATCGCGCAGCACCTTGCCGTCAGGCTCCTGCACGCGGAGCAGGAGGTGCGGCTTGATCACCCGGCCGCTGTTGGCGATGGCGGCGGTGAAACGGGCCAGCGAGGCGGGGGTCCGGAGCACCTCCCCTGGCCGATCGCCACGTTGAGCGCGGCCCCTTGTGCACTCCGGCCTTGCCGTAGCGCTCCGCGTACCACTCGGGCGTCGGGATCAGGTTGTTTCGCTCCTGCGGCAGATCGATGCCGGTCCGCTCGTTCATGTGGCACTTCTCGGCGAAGCGGGCCAGGCGATCGACGCCGAGCGCGATGCCGACCTGGTAGTAGTAGACATCGCAGGAGCGGGCCAGGGGCATCGAGCAGCGCGAGCGAGCCATGCCCGGCGCGCCGCCAGCATCCGAAGGTGCGATTGCCATAGTGGTAGCCGCCGCCGCAACCGGAGAAGTGGCGCGTGGCGTCGATGACTCCCCGCGTCGAGACCGGCCAGCGAGGTGAGGCACTTGAAGGTCGAACCGGGCGGATAGGAGGCCTGGATCGCCACGATTGAGTAGCGGCGGGTGATTCGGGTCGGAGAGACGCCGCCACTCCTCGTGCGAGATCCCCTTGAGGAAGAGATTGGGTCGAACGATGGGCGACTGGCCAGGGCGAGCACGTCTCCGTTCCGCGGGTCGATGGCGATCAGGCCCGGAGGCCGGAGGCGGATCATCGTCCGCGGGGATCAGGGCACCGTCGGCCACCGCGAGCACCGTGCGGGGCTTGCGTCCATGGGCGCGAATCTCGTCCAGGGCCTTTCTCGGCCGCGCGCTGGAGCCGGGCATGGATCGTGAGATAGAGATCGTGGCCGGGCGACGCGGGGACGGAGGGCAGTTCGGGAAAGTAGTGGGTCCGGCGGCGGAAGGCATCGACCTCGACGAACGCTTCGCCGTCGCGCCCGCGCAGTTCGGCCTCGTAGAACTTCTCGATCCCGGCCTGCCCGATCAGATCGCCGGGATGGTAGGGATCGGGCCGTTCCTTCGCGAGATCGTCCTCCCCCACCTCGCCGAGGTAGCCGAGGAGATGACCGGCGAACACGCCCCCAGGATAGCGGCGGCTCGACTCGGTCTCGACCTGTACCCCCGGGAGGCGGTCCATCCGCTCTTCCAGTTGCGCCACCTGCTCGAAGCTGGGGTTGCGCGCGATCGGGATCGGACGATTGAGTGGCGCTTGAGCCGCTCGACTTCGAGGGCGAGCGCGTTCGGCTCGCGGCCGAGCACCTCGGCCAGACTCGCGACCACCGGCAGATAGGCGTCCTTTCGCCGCTTGAGCGCCCGATCGGCCAGGTCGAGGGTCACGCGATAGGTCGGAACGTTGTCGGCCAGGACCTCCGCCGTTGCGATCGAAGATCCGTCCCGCTCGGCGCGGAGGATCTGCCGATCGACTCGGTTCTCTTCCGCCAGGGCGAGG
>JADJQY010000003.1 GCA_016712505.1 Candidatus Eiseniibacteriota bacterium
TCACCGTCGATCGCGCGCCGCTGCCGAGCACGTCGATCAGCTCGAATTTTTGGGCGAAGATCCGCTGACCTTGCGCGGGCGTACCTGCCTCACTCGCCGCTCCGAGGACCGCGAGCAGGCGACCGAGCACGATCTGCGCGGTCTTTGGCCGCTCATCGAGATCGGCCGACAGCATCGCGGAGAGCAGCTCTTCGAGCAGCGCGGGCGCCTTGGGAACCAGCTCACGCAGCGGCCTCATCGACCCATGTCCTGGGCTCACCCCGGTGCAGAGCTGATAGAGCGTCACCCCGAGCCCGGAAGACGTCGAGCTGCGGATCCGCGGGCCCCAGTCCCGCCTCCGGGTGCGACGTAGCCCCGGCGTGCCCAAGATCTCACCGAGCCTCGTCTCGCGCGCCCGAAAGCGCGTCGTCAGCTCGGGATTGACCAGCGCCCAGTCGAGCACCTTCGCGATCCCAAGGTCGATGATTTTTTAAAAAGAGGCCCCGTCGCTGCGGGCCCAACCGCCACGATGTTCGCGGGTTTGATGTCCCGATGGATGATCCCACGTCCATGCAGCGCCACCAACGCCTGCGCCACCTGCACCCCGATCTCCACGACATCCCGCCAGCCCATCGGCCCCTGCCCGAAAGAACAGGGCCGCTGAGCAGCTCCGTCGCGATATAGGGCGCGCCCTCCGGGTCAGGCCGGAGTCGAAGATCTCGACGATCTGCGGGTGCCGCGAGCTGGCCAGCAGCCGCGCGCCTCATCGACAAAGCGGCGCCGCGCCTCATCGAGCTCCGCCCCGTCTCCTCGAAGAGGGAAACACCTTCACCGCCGCGAAGCGACCGAGGCTCAGATCACGCAGCGGTGCACCACGCCAGTCCCCCCGCGCCCCAGCTCATCAACCACATGAAAGCGCCCGCCGATGATCCGCGCGGCATCACGGATCAATGGTGGGATCTGGCTCGTTTCCGCCCATCGAGCGCGAGACTGCCCGGCTCCTTGGGTCATCGCAAGGGCAGGAGAGCCGGATCACAGCACCGACCGACCCTCGAGCCTTACTTCGGGTCGTCGACGTTGTTCTTGCGGAGGTGGTCCGGGTTGCTTCCGGACGTGCTCCTCGCCCTTGGGGGTGTATACGCCGCGAGGGCGTCGAGGAGCAGGCCCTCGAAGCGGGCGAGCGTGTGCCCTCGATCGCGCGCGGCCGGCCCGCTGGGTTGAACCATCCCCACTCCTCCGGCGACATGGGGCCGCTGGGTCACCGCCTGGAGCGGCCGCCAGGCGTCGGCGTGGGCGGCGACCCAGTCGGCGAAGCGCTGCGGCGCACGGCCCGGTAGCGCGGGCGACATCGTCAGTGACGAGGTCCCAGGCGCCCGCTTTGACCATCTCGTAGAGGGCGACCATGGTGCCCGCCGCGAGCTCGCTCATGCCGAGGCCGAGGAACGCGGAGCGGGGAAGGCTTCGGCGGGGATGTCCACGAAGTGGACGGGTTGCCGAGCTGCTCGGTGAAGATCGCGGCGACCTCGGCGTGGCCTAGGCTCTCCGGGCCGGGGAGGCTGGGCCCACCGCTTCGAAAGCCTATACCCCGGCCGCAAGCGCGTGCGCGGCCCACCGCTGCCGCTGCTGTGGCGCGATCAAGTCCTCGGCTGGGCCCCAACCTCAAGGTCGTCGATGGACGCCTCAAACACGAGCTGGGCTTCGTCGAACGCCGCCCGCGCGAAGCCGCCTTCACCCGCGCCCTAGGGGCCGAACTCGCCGCGATCTCCAGCTTCCTCGGCCTCGAGGCGGCGACGCAGGGCCGAGGATAGGTCAGAAGGAGGAGCGGTGGATGTCTTTGGGGGTAGGTTTTAAAAAGGATCCTTCGGGACAGGCTATGCGTGGAGGTGTTGTACTCGGCAACCGCGGCGTTCCACTCGTCGATGGCCTCAGGGGAGAGGTGCTTGGCGTGCGGGTGGCGGCGGGGTACCGCGTGGCGGGCGTGATCTGGTGCTGCGGCGCGCGAAAATAGCGTGGGATCGAATCCGGCGGAGCGTCGACCTCTTGTTCGAGGTGCTGAGCCAAGTGCTGAGAGGTCGGCTCCTGTCGTGCTCGCCATGCGACGTCCTGATTACTTCCCACGATCTGTCATCCTCTGTCTCGTCGCAGCCGTCGTTGCGGCCGTCGTTGCGGCCGGATGCCGTCCTCTGCCCGCGCTCTCGCCGGAGGAGAGCGAGCGGGGACGTCGAGCCCGAGTCGCCGGGCGCGCTACTCGCTCGGCGCTCACTGAACCGAGAACACGGCCGCCAAGAAGCGAGCGGAGCACGCAGCCGTGGTCGGACAACTCGCCGCGATCGACGGGGCCGAGGCCGCTCGCATCGAGGAGCACCGCCGCTCAATAGAGGCGGTGGCGAGGGTACCGCGCGGCCATCGAGGCCGCGAACGAGTTGGGCCGGGAGTGCCGGGGCGGCCAGCCGCCGGACGATGTGGTGGCGCAGCACGTCTACCTCGAGGTCTTCGAGGCGAGCGCCGAGCGCGACGCTGCGCTGGCGCGCCTCGAGGTCTGTCGCAGGATCCTGGTCCGTCAGAGGAAGAAAGAGGCACGTGAAGCCGTGACCCGGCTCCAGAGGGAGTTCGCGGAGGCCGTCGAGGGAGGCGTTCGATGAGAACAATCCCTACAGCCGCGGCCAGCTCACGGCCACGGTCGCGGGAGATGTGCCCGTCGTACGCATGAAGGGCAACTTCGGGGCGTCCACGGCGCTCGCGGGAGCAGGTCGACGCCTGGTGCGCCGGAGACCTCGCTCTTCACGCGTATAACCTTGAGCAATGGCCACGGGACCTTCTCATGCGTGCCGTCGATCTCGCCTGCAGAGGTGGATGTGTTGTTGCTCACCGAGGATGGGCTCTTGCCGCCGTGGTCGCCTTCAGGCCCGGGCACCACGCCGATGCCGTCACCACTTCCACCGCCGCCGCCCGGGAACGGTCCTGAGCGGCTCCAAGTGGCGGAGCAGGCTGCCGCGCTGCAGAGCGAAGTCGATGCGGCCGAGGCGCTCGTGCGCAGCAGAGGTGAGGATGCAGCCGAGGCGAGCGCCGCCGTCGCGCGGAGCGAGCGACGCACCATGGCAGTCGCTGCCGAACGCCGCCGTGTCGTCGAGGAGTCGGCCCGGAACACGCACCTCGCCGGCTTCGTCGTCGGCGGTGTCGGGGCGCTCTCGGTGACGGCCGGCGCCTACCTCGTCTACGAGCGGCGCGAGGTGCTCGCGGAGATCGCGCGCTGAGCAGTTCTCATCCCAGGGCGGCTCGGCGGAGATCGACGCGCTCGGGCGAAGAGGCGGAACGGCAGGCGACGCGGTTGGCTGTCGGCTTCCGGAGTCAGGATCCCGCTGGTCGCCGCTGGCGTCCTCCTCCTCGTCCTCGGCAAGCAGCGCAAGGACTCGGCGGCGACGGTCACGATCGGGCCAGGTGGGTTGGGGTTCAGGTTCTAGCCCATTGGCCGGGAATCTGGTCGGGCGGTGAGGCCGTTCGGGCGTCGGCGGGAGCGCGCTAGCAACGCGAGAGGCCGAACTGGGGGTCCAGCTCCGGCCTCTTCGCGTGGTCGGCTGTGAGTGGGCGAGACGTCTACCAGGGGCGTCGGTGGCGTCTCGGTTGCCGCAGTCGAAGCAGTCGGTGCCGTACTCGCAGAGGACGAAGGCAGAGCCGGGCCACCGTCATCCACTCGCCGTCATAGGCATATTCGCAGGTGTTGATGCAGAGGTGGCGCAGGCGGCGGAGTAGCAGACGGGATCACCGAGTCCTGGATGGCGCCGCAGCAGTCGGAGGGCACTCCGTGTGGGTAGTGCATTCAAGGCGCAGATCGCGCCGTCACCGTTGGTGTTCGTGAAGTCGAGGCAGTGCTGACCGAGGTCGCAGCAGTTGAACTGGGAGTCGCGGGGCTCGTAGTCGTCGACGCAGAGGTCTCCGTCGCTGTCGGTGGGGTCGAAGGTGGGCTCGCAAGTGCCGAAGACGCATTCGAGGCCGACGATGCAGAGGCCGCCGTCGAGGCAGGTGCAGCCGTCGAGGCCGGCGGGGCAGGGTTCCGGTTCCCCGGTGGTCGGAGTCGCCGGCTGTTTCGCCGCCAGCGGTGGAGGCGCCAGCGGTAGGATCCGCAGGGTCGATGCATCTGTCGATGCTGGCGAGGCACCCGAGGCCCTCGGGCGCTTGCCGTCGTCGGTGCAGGGCAGCCGACGAAGCCAGGCCCAGGGCGCGCGGCGGCGGTGGTGCTGGCGGCGGTACCGGTGGTGACGGCGCCGGTGGTGGCGCCCGTCTCGGCGGGGCGTCGTCGCCGCAGGCCGGGCCGAGGGCGAGAGCGGCGAGGAGAGGGGAGCAGGATGCGGCGGGGAGGGGGCTGGAGTCTTGCATGAGCGTGGATGCTCGGGGCTCGGGCTCAATTGCGCAAGGCCTGGCGCTGTGAGCATAAAGTTCTTGGCGATGGGGATCGATGGAGCGGGATCGGCGACCGCCGGCGTCGCGAGCGGCTGGGGATCGATCGGGAGCCGCGGGCGACTCTTCATGCACGAAGGAAAAGAGGGCTTTGTAAATGGCAAAAAAGACATGGTTCGTCGGGGTCTTGCTGGTGATCGGCCTGGGGTCGTGGATGCGTGACCGAAAGGGGCCCGTCGCGACCCCAGCGGTGAGCGCGGCGGCGGTAGCGGTCGAGCACGCACCGGCAGCGACGGTGGCGGTCGAGGACGCACCGGCAGAGGCTGCCCCGGCGGCGCCGGTCGAGGCGCCGCCCGCAGTAGAGGCCAGAGTGGCTGGCAGACATGGGAAAAAGGGACGTGATGACCGGGCTCGTGACGAGCTTCGCGGCGCGAGAGAGCCTCAATTCCCATGAATTCGGTTTCCCCTACCAGGGAGGGTCGTCGGCGACGCTGACGCTGCGGCGACACCCGCGCCATGGGGAGGATGTGATCCTGTCGGTGACGAAGGGCCAGATCCTGTGCTCGTCCTTTCAGAGATGTACGGTGATGGTCCGCTTTGATGACCTGCCTCCGATCCGGCTGCGTGGCGCAGAACCAGCCGACCACGACTCGACGACGCTGTTCCTCGAGCCAGCAGAGAAAATTCATCAAGGCGGCGAGACAAGCGTCGAAGGCGGCGATCGAGCTGAGCTTCTACCGAGAAGGATCGCGGGTGTTTCTGTTCGACGTCGAGGGGCTCGTCTGGAAGTAGGGCGCGCTGGTATCTTCGGCGCTGTTGTGTTAGAGGCCAAGCAGGCGAATATTGATGGCTACGAGGATCGCAGCAGAGGAGCCGGCGCCGCTCGAGGTGGCGCCGGCCCGGGGGATCGAGGTGGTGCGCGTCGGGCCGGCCGAGGTCGACGCGTACACCCAGCTCATGGCGCGCGGGTGGTCGTTGGAGCCTGGCCCTCTAGACACTCGAGGCGGCGTAGCCGCGTCGAGGATAGGTTCGAAGGTGAGACCCGAAGCCGGTCTCAGTCCCGAGGTGGAATGGGCCGGGTGGCTTCGGAGGGGAGGGGAGGGGAGGGGGGAGGATCGATCCTGTCCTCGCCGCGACTAGTATCCTGCGGCGCAGCGTACCGGTGACCCGCTCATGACCTCCACCCTCCCACCGCCTCCTCCGGCCGGTGCCGACGGCACCGACAGCCCCCGCACGGACGTGCTTCTTCAGCGTGACCGCCCCGCCGTGCCCGAACGCGAGGACCTCGACGAGCGTCTCCACCTCGCGCGTATGTGCGAGCGCTTCGCCGGAGCGGCCGCGGCGCCCGTCGTCTTCCGCAGCTGGCAGGTCCTGCGCAAGCTCGGCCAAGGCGGAATGGGGGCGGTCTATCTCGCTCTCGACCCCGCCCTCGGTCGCCGCGTCGCGCTCAAGCTCATCGGCGGCGGCTCCGACGTCTCGCCCCCTCGTGACAGCGTCCGCGAAGCTCGCGCCCTCGCTGCCGTCGATCACCCCAACATCATCCACGTCCACCGCGTCGACGAACGCGTACCCGGCACCGTCGTCATCGAGATGGAATACATCGAGGGTGCCACCCTCCGCGCTTGGATCGCCGCGCGACCTCGTCATTGGCGCGAGATCGTCGCTGTGGTCGCTGCCGCCGGGGATGGCCTCACCGCCCTTCACCGGGCCGGCATCATCCATCGTGATGTGAAGCCCGACAATATCCTCATCGGCGCCGCTGGCGAAGTGAAGCTCGCCGACCTCGGTCTCGCCGTCGCCAGCGACCGACCGCCCTTCGGCGAGGAACACCGCTCCGGCTCCCTCGGCGCCGCCTCCCCGCTCCAGATCCGCTTCACCGCCGATGGCGGCCTTCTCGGCACCCACGGCTACATCGCCCCGGAAGTCTTCGCCGGCGCTGAAGCGACCCCCAGTAGCGATCTCTTCGGCCTCGCCACCACCCTTCACGAGGCTCTCTTCGGCGTCCTACCTTTCCAGGGCGACACCCCCGCCGAACTCGCCGCAGCGATCCGCGGAGGAGCGCTCCAGATCCCCAACACCGCCCTTTCGCGCCCAAACTGGCTCATCCGCGCGCTCCGCCGGGCGCTCGCCGCGGATCCGCGCCAGCGTCCCGCCACCGTCGCCGACTTCGTCCAATCTCTCCGCCGCGGCCTCGACCGCCGCCGCCTCGCTGTCATGCTCGCTGGCCTCGTCGCGGCCTCCAGCGCCCTCTCTTTCCTCGGCTGGGCGCTCGGCCCCGTGCCCGTCGACCCTTGTGCATCGGCGGGCGCCCCCGCTGCCGGCCTGCTGGGACCCCAAGCCCTGCGCGCCCTCGACACCGGCGCCGCCCCCGAGTCCACCCGAGCCCTGCTCTCCGCCGCCCTCACCGCTCGCCGCGACGCCTGGATCGCCGCCGACATCGGCCTCTGCGTCGCCACCCAGCACCGCCCCCTCCTCGATCTCCGCACACGGATCCGCGAGGCCCGCCAACGCCGCTGCCTCGATGACACCCTCGGCGTGCTCGCCGCCATTATCGCCGCGATCGGCCCGGACGATCCCAGCCGCCTCGCCCGGCGCCTCGCCGACACCATCACCGCCATCGAAGCCATACCCACCTGTCAGGATCCAGCCCTCGCTCACTGGCAACCCAGCCCCGATCCGATGCTCCGCGACGAGCTCGCGCGCGCACTCCGACTAGAGCTCGAAGGCGCCCACGGGCCCGCCGAAGCCCTCGCGCGCGAAATCGATCAGCACCCCAAAGCATCCCCCTACGACCGCGCCGAGGCCCTCTACCGCCTCGGCCACGTCCTCGCGGCCGAGCGCAGGATCTCGGCCGCGACCGCCGCCCTCAGCGAAGCCCAGCACCTCGCACTCGCCACCGGCCACGACGACCTCTACTGCCGCGCTGCCGCCCATCGCGCGAAGCTCGCCAGCGTCATCGCCCTCACCCCCGACCGCGCCCGCGATGACCTCCAGATCGCCGCAGCCTGCGTCGAACGCCTCGGCTCTCGCTCCCCTCACCTCCGGGCCGATCTGCTCGAGGCCCGCGGACTGCTCGCGGACACCGCCGGCGAGCTCGACGTCGCCATCATCTTTCACGAGCAAGCCCTCGCCCTCCGCACAAAGCACCTCGGCGAGGATCACCTCGAGACCTCCCAATCCCACCAGAACCTCGCGAACGCCCTCACCGAGCGCAACCGCGACGGCGACCGCAACAAAGCCCGCACACTTCGACACTGCCATCGCCCACCGCCGCGCAGCCCTCGGCCCACACAACCCTCTGGTGGCTGACCTCTTCGTCGACCTTGGCGACCTCCTCGCCCAACAAGAGGACGACACCGCTGCCCGAACCAACTTCGTCGCCGCCCTCACCATCTACGACGCAGCCCACGGCCACCACGACACCTCTCAGGCCAAACTCCATACCGCCCTCGCCGCCCTCGACCTACGCGCCCGTGATGGAGCCGCCGACCTCGCCGCCGCCGATCGCGCCGCTGCCCGCGCGGCCATCCACCTCGAGCGAGCTCGCGTTCACCACCAACGCGCCGACCTCCAGCCCGATCACCCCGACCGGATCAACCGACTCACCACCGAAGCCCAGCTCGCTACCCGTCAGGGTGACTTCATCGCCGCCGCTGCCGCGTACGCCCAGGCCCTCGCCCTCGCCCGCCCTCCGCGCCCCCACACCGCCGTCACCCTAGAGATCCTCGCCGAATGGATCGAGCCCGCCTACGCCGCACTGCATGGGCCCCAACTCGCCGTTGCGACCCTCGAAGCCGGGCCCGCCCTCGGCGAGCACCTCGCAACCATACCGCCCGAGCGTCGCGCCGCTCTCGGCTGGTACGCCGCTCTCGCCCTCCAACAGAGCGGCCTCGCCTCTGAAGCCGCACCCTATTTCCGACTCGCACTCGACGCCTACCTCGCCATGCCGGCGCCGCCACGCACATCGGTCGCCGAGCTCCGCTGGGAGCTCGCCCGCACCCTGCCTGCCGACGCTCGCGCCGAATCTATCGAGCTCGCCCGCACCGCCCTCGCCGAGCTCCGCGAACTCGGTAAGCGCGACCAGATCCCCCCGATCTCCCGCTGGCTCCGAGAGCGCTCGGTCCCGCGGCCTAGCGCTCAACAACCCTAACTCAACCCCAACTCCAACCCCCAACCGGAAACAAGCCTCGATATGACCCTCTACCGCTACAACATCCACCCCGTCGAGCTCACCGCCGATCTCGACGGCCTCGGCGGCCTCGCCCTCGCCCACAATGACGATCTGCTCAGCGACCACGGCGACTACCTCTTCGACGAGCTCCCCGAGGACGGCGAAGGCCCCCACAACGCCGCCGAGATCGTCATCCCCGACTTCGCCGCCAACGACACCACCCACCAGATCTACGTCTGGGAGGAGCTGCCCACCGGCGGCCTCCAGCAGTGGACCCGCCGCAACGGCGCCGCGCACTCCGGCGCCCGCGGCGACCTCCCCGAGACGGAGCTCCTTGTCGTCGCCGTGCCGCCTGGCGTCTCCGTCCCTTCGCCCACCAGCACGGGCGGCCCACCCGCACCTGGGACCACGCAGAGCACCGTGAAGGTCAAGATCACCAAGCAGGGCGGGCTGCCCTTCTAGTCCGCATAACCCAAAGGCCAGCATGACCCGACGTCCCGTCTGGCCTCCCCCTCACGTCGAGGTTCGTGGTAGCGTCCGGCCTGCCATGGACCTCGACACCGAGATCGCAGAGCTCGAATCCTGGCGCGCTGGCGACCGCAAAGCCGCCGACGCGCTCATTCGCCGCCACCACGGCATGATCCGCCGCGTCATCCACAACAAAGTCCCAGCCCAGGCCCTCGACGACCTCACCCAGCAGGTCTTCACCGCCCTCGTCGAGCGCCGCGACCAGATCCGCGCCGGCGCCAGCGTCCGCGCCTACATCCTCGTCATCACCAAGCGCGTCATCGCCGACTACTACCGTCGCAGCCGCGGCCGCCCCCTCGACGTCGATGACATCGACCAGCACACCGTCGCTGACCTCGGAGCCGGCCCGGTCACGATGCTCCTCGCTCGGCGCGAGCACCGTCTCCTACTCGAGGCCCTCCGCGCGATCCCCCTCGAAGACCAGTTCATCCTCGAGCTCAAATACTGGGAGGACGTCAGCGGCCCCGAACTCACCCAGATCTACGAGGCCACCGAGCCCGCGATCCGAAGCCGCCTCCGCCGAGCGAAGGAGCGCCTCACCGCCAAAGTCGCCGAGCTCACCCGCGACTGCCGCGAATTCGCCGACACCGTCACCGACCTCGACGCTTGGGCCCAACGGCTCCGCGAAGAGCTGCGCACCCTCTACCCCGGCGCCCAGTCCCTCCGGGCGGACTGACCGTACATCCCCGCGGCGAGCGCCCCTTCAGAACGAAGCGGCGCGACGGGTGCTCGGCCCCGCCGCGCCGCTCTCGTGATGATCAGCTCAGCGCGACTGCCACGCGTCGCCGAAGATCTCTTGCAGCGTCGTGTGCGCCTCCGCCAATCGACCCTCCGACGCTAACCGCTTGGCGTCCGTCGCTAGCCTCGCCATCTTCGCCAGCAATTTCTTCGCCTCCTGGCACTTCGCCGGGGACGGCTGGATCGCCGGCCCCAGCCCCGCTGGATCCGGGCACGGCAGGTCCATTCGCGGGACCAGCCCGTCGAGCAGCAGTACGAGCCCATCAAGGAAGGCCCCCGGGTCCGATGTCACCACCTGCCACGAGAGCACCTCCAGGTGAAACGACCGGCCCACCCGCCCGTAGCGGTTGTTCGCGTGCTTCACCGCCTTCAGCAGTGGGATCAACTTCCCGCCCGCCCGCTGATTCGCCGCCGTCGACTTCTCCTGGTGGATCTTCGGGTTCGTCCTCACCCACTCATCCTTCTCCATATCTGGGATCAGATAGACATCCCTCTCCGCCGCGAACGCGGGAACCACATCGTACGCGATCCCGGATCCCTCGAACTCCATGTTCAAGGCCCTCGCGCTCACCGTCGCCTTCTTGCTCGGGTAGATCGACTCCAGCGTCGCCTTCATCTCTTCGATCATCTGCGATGGCGTCACCTTCCTCGCCCCAGGCCCCGTCGCCGACTTTCGTACAACAAAGATGTCGATGTCGTTGAGCGGTCGGATCGCCGTCCGCCGCCCGTAGGACCCGGACAAGAAGTTGTCCTCCACTTCCATCTTCTTCTGGATCTGCTGGCGCATGTGGATGTGCTGCCGGCTCGCCTCATCGCGCTCGCGCTGGGTCAGCTCAAGCCGCGAAAGAAAGTCTTGGAACGCCTCTGGGATCTTTTTCATTGGTGCACTCCTCGGTTGGAACCAACAAACAGGTCGCCGTACCTCCCGAATCGATCCCTTCTGTCATCCGCGCGAACCCGCGCCTCGCGGAAAGAGCACCATCGTCTCCACATCACGACCCGGCGCCGCCTTCCATTGGATCTTCGCCTTCGCGCCTTCGCGCCACATCGCTCCTACCCGGCTGCGCGCTTGTCGGATCGCCCGCCCCACCGGATCACCCCGTCCAAGCGCCTCGTAGAGGCCCTCTGCGAAGTCGAACGCCTCTTTATACTTGAGCGCCGTGGTCGTGAACACCACACACTCGGCGAGCCCCAGGAGCGCCTCTCCGAGCGTCTCCGAGTAGCACGCGCTCAGTACCACCAAGCGCGGCCTCACCCCGCTCGCGCGGATCAGCTCGACCACCGCCTGCCCCTCGACCTGCTGGCTCCTCCAGCCGTCGGCCTCGAAGGCCAAAGCCCCGCTCTGATCGGCGCCGCCGTGCGCATGGATGTGCAGGATATCCGGCGGATGCTCGGCGAGCGCCTTCTGGAACACCGGGACCGTCACGGCCCCGATCACCCGCACGAGATCCCGCGGTAGGTACTTGCCGAACACATCGCCCAGCAGCGCTCCGCGTGTCTTGCCCTGGTTGTCCGGCTCGGCCCCGATGAAGAGCAACCGCGCTCGCGTCTGTGCCCGCCGCATCGGCACCGAGAGCGCTGACACATAGCGACCCCCCGCGAAGTTCGGGAAGTCTAGCCGGTGCCCGAAGTTGTTCGGGTTCAAACGGTGCCCCACCCAGAACGCCACCCACGCCGGGCCGCCCAGCGCCACCGTCAACCCCTGTGACGTCACCCGCTCCTTCGCCATCCACGCCAGCGCCTCATCTACCCGCCCCATCAACCCATCCAGATCGGTCGGCACCAGCGGCGCGGTCCGGTGCCCCTCGCTGCGCACGATTCCGTACGAACCCAGGAGCCGCCCCCCCTCCTCCGTAATCATATCCTCCACTATCGCATCACCGAAGCCGTAATCACCCCCGCACTGGACTCCCAACACCATCCGCCCTTGCCGATCCCGCCCGAGCGGCGGCGGCGTCGCCTCGAAGAGCACCTGCTGGCCGGTAGGCGACGCCTGTGGCTCGTTCACGACGTCCCACACCGCTTTGCCGCGCTGCAAGTTGACGAAGCAGATCGGAACTATCATACCTTGGAGTCGCTGCCCCAGGTACGCGAAGGCGGGCAGGGGTGCCTGTCCCGCCACCACGCAGCGCGTGGCTCCGATCTCGTCCACCTTCGCCTCTGCCTGCCGAACATACACATCGAGCCGCTCCGCCAGCTCGCGCCACCCCGCCCCATCGATCGCTCTTCGATCGATCTCTATCGCCAACTCCAAGAACACCCGCTCCCCTGGCGGGAACTCTGCTGCCCTCGCTAGCTTCTCCGGCGTCATCCACGAGTCATCGCGATCTCCAATGTTCACCAGCAGCACCAGCGTCTTTGTACTGCCCGCCTCCTCGTGCAACTCCTTCGTCTGCGGCACGAGACCCTTCAAAAAGGGCCCCAGATCCGCATGCTCCGCCCCGTAGCTCACCGCCACCACCCGCTGCCCCGGCGGATGCTCCGTCTGCACCGTCGCCTGCTCGCTCGCCCGAACCAGCGGATAGTGGCGATGCTCCGCTTTCGCCACGGTCGCCTCGGCCCACCGAAGAAATGCTCCCCAGTTCGGATCACGTAGCCCCGCGCCATGCCCGACGAAGAGCATCGTCCGCAGCACCATGATCGCCCGCATCGCCGCTTGGGTCGCCGGATCGTCGATCACCGCCTCGTACGACCGAGTCCCAAAGACCACCGAAGCCGGCTCATCCCAGTGCCCGTGCAGATGGAGGATCCCGCGCTCCTCACCGCGCAGCACCCGCAACACCTGGCTCGGATCTGCCCACGTCACTGGCGGCAAGCCCGTCAGATCCTCCAAAACCCCGTCGTAGTTCACGGTCGCGAGCACCGCCCCCCGCCGCGCCAGCTCGGCGAGCGCCTCCAGCGTCGGTGTCCTCTCATACGACCTCTCGAAGGCCCCCGCGCTCCGCCGTAGCCACCCCCCAAAGTCCCCGCTGTGCACGCCGCCCAGCGAGGTGGTGATCGACTCGGCGGCCGTGATCCACGCGTCGGTATCCTGGCCCGCCAACACTTGCTGCAGCGAAGACGCCTCTCCGGCATCGATACGCCCCAGCGCCCTCCCTTCACGGACCGCATCCGTGAGCAGGCCCTGCCATGATGCGAGCTCGCGCAGCTCGCCGACCAACGCCCCCTTCGTCACCCCCGCCCCGACCAGCACCACCAGATCTCGCGGGTTCTTCGCCACCGCCCGGCGTAATTCGTCCTGAAGTGTATCCATCATCATCGAATCCTCTTCATGTGAACCACCTGCGTGGGCCGTCTTCACTCGCACACGGGCCCTCCGACGTCAAACAGAAACACGTTAGACCACACCCTACAAAGGGGTCATGAGTGGTCTCCGCGGAGCTTGTCGAGCTCGATGGCCCAGGATTTGCCGGCCTTGCGGGCCTTTTTGTGAGGATCGCCGAGCTGTTGGATGCACTCCAGCGCGAGGCGGGCCTGCTCGTCGCTGGGGAGCGACTTGAGCTGGTCAATGATGTGCGGGAGCGCCGATTGGGCGTTGCCTCCGTGCACCTTGGCGATGTCCTTTTGGAGTTGGGCGATTAGGGCGGCGGTGTTAGCTTTGGCCTTTCGGGCCTCCTCGGCGGCGCGCTCGTTGGCCTTTCGGGCTTCTTCGGCGGCGCGTTTCTCGGCCTCGCGAGCCTTTTCGGCGGGGGAGTTGTAGGTGAGGTCGAGGCGGCCGTAGCCGGCGGCGGTCTTGGCGCCGATGCCCTCTTCGGCGAGGGCGCGCTTGAGAATCGACATCGCGGCGTCGGTCCAGTCGGAGGGGCCTTCGAGGGCGATGAGGTAGGTGCCGCGGGCGGTGACGAAGGAGACGGGGTTGGGGTCGTCGGAGTCGGCGGGGGGCTTTTGGCCGTGGGTGCCGTAGTACTCGCGGTGGTGGACGGTCATGACGTCGAGGTCGAGGGGGAGTTTGTCTTTGTCTTTGTCTTCGCTGTCGGGGATCCAGAGGGCGTCATGGAAGATGACGCAGCCGGCTTCGGTGGTGTCGCCGAAGAGGGCGCGGTAGCTGGCGCCGACGTCGCTCGGGTCTTCCTTCTTGGGCTTGTGCCAGGAGGTGTGGTCGAGGTGGATTCGGGCGTAGTTGGCGGCGAGCCCTTTGAGAGCGGAGCCGGGGATGACGGGGACGCCGTAGGTGTGGTGGAGCGCTGGCGGCACGGGAGGATGCAAGTGGAGGGCCTCGGGTGTTGTCGAGGTTGGGGGCGGCTAGATGAATGTGGCGCGGGCGGAGTTGGCGATCAGGTCGCAGCCATCGCAGCCATCGCCACCATAGCGATGAAGCTCGTGATCGGGCCAGGAGTTGAAAATGGCGGGATCATCGGAGGCGAGGGTGACGTTTTTAGGGCATTCGACGAGGAATGTCTCAAGGGGTGGGGCGTGGAGGCCGGCGACGACGATGTTGGAGGTGGGGCACGACTCGATGAAAATGCCGGCGCGGCGGATCTTGTCGAGCACATGCCCTCGGAGGCGCTCGAAGCGGTCGCGATAGATGTCGTCGATGATGACTTGGGTGCGGAGATCCGGCGGGATCTTCTCGAGTTCGTAGAAGTGGAGGCCGGGCACGGGCGCTGCGGTAGGAAGTGCGCGGGCGAGGTGCTCGCTGAGGGGGTGGGCTTCGGAGGGGACGGCGAAGGCGCGGGCGGCAGCGAGGAGTAGGTCGCCGCCGCTGAGCGTCGGCTGGGGATCGGATGACGCGAGGTGATATGTCCAGGCTTCGTCGAGCAGATGGACGCCGAGGGGCTTGGTGAGCCGATAGCCGTTGGAGGAGTCGCCGGGGAGCTTTTGGACGAAGGGGTTCGAGGTGTTGGCTCGGTGTTTGAGGAGTTGACTGAGGAGTCCGTGGTTGAGGCTGGCAGCGAGGGCGTGGCCGAGGCGATCACCGTGGCGGAGTCCGAGGTGATCGATGGCCTCCCAGATCTCGCGGAGACCGGTCATGGGGTCGCAGAAGTCCTCGCCTGCGTGCATGGTTAGGCCGAGGCGGATGTGAGGGATTGCGAGAGAGCGGTCGTCGCAGAGCTTGTCCCAGAGATCTTGAGCGTTGGCGAGCTGGCGTTCGAGGTCGTGGGCCTCGGGGAGATCTTTGGGGAGACGATCGCGGAGCCGCGCAATCCAGGGCTCCAGGCGGCGGCCGGGGGTGTGGTCGCGTAGGCCTTGGCGGCGGTGGTAGTCGTGGATGAGGTCGAAGGCGGGCTGGATGTCACGGACGGGGCAGCCTTGTTCACGGCCGGCGGCGTCGACGCCGACGACAAAGAGGCGCAGCGGCGGGACTTCGTCGAGCACGTCGAGCAGGCCCTCGATCTGGCGGCACCAGAGAGCACGTTGTTCGTCTACCCAGTCGGCGCGGGTCGAGCCGTCAGGGTGCGATTTGGCGCGCTTGACCGAGAGTTCTTGCTTAAAGAGGGAGAGCACGAGGCCGAGGCGTACACACGGCTTGTCCTCGACGATCGCCTGTTGGAGGTGGCAGAAGTAGCCGAGCACGAGGGGGCGTAGCTTGCGCTGGAGATCGATCCGTGTGCGCTCGAGGGTGGGGCGGAGCTCGACGGCGTGGACGCCGGCGTCGGCGAAGCGATCGAGCGCCGCGATGAGCTGCTCGGCGTCGTCGCGGGCTGTGGCATGGGCGTCGCTGGTGCGCTTGGAGGCGTCGCTGGTGCGCTTGGAGGCTTTGCTGAAGCGGTCGTAGTGGTTGGTGAAGACGGTGAGGCCGTCCTGGCCGCGTTGGCTAGTGAGGTGGCGGCCGAAGTTGGCTCGGAGGGCGAGCAGGGCGGCGGCACGGGGCGAGAGTTGGGCGCGGGCGCGGAGATCTTCGAGTGCGGCGTCGAGGGTGAGCTCTTGGGTGATGTGGTGGGCGAGTTCGAGGAGCTCGGCGCGGGTCTTCTTCCAGGTGCCGACTTCGAGGGGCTTCTCCTCGCGGTGCGCGGCGCGGAGGCGCGCGTGGTTCATGAGGCGCAGCCAGTGGGTGTCCTGGGGGACGGAGCCGCGGAAGTGGGCGTGGGTCTCGACGTAGCCCTGGAGTTTGGGCGGACCCGGCGGCTGGACAGCTAGTTGAGGGAGAGATTGGAAGAGGAAGTCAAGGCCGTAGTACGCGGGCAGTCGGCGCTGCTTGTCGTCGTCGGTGCGGGAGAGGTGCGTGCGGATGTCGCACGTGAGGCGTTGGAAGATCTGAGGGGCGGTGAGTGTGTCTTCTTCTTGGAGGAGCCCTCGAAGGTGTTCCCAGGCGCCGGGCCGGGACTCTTGGCGGTGTTCGTCGTCGGTCGGCAGGGCGTGGAAGACGAGGTGCTCGAGCTCGGTGATCTGGATAGGAGGGGATGAAGAGGACTCGGCGGCGTCGACGTAGAGGCGCAAGAAGGGGAGGTCGCAGAGGACCCGCAGGAGCCAGCGGAGCTGGCGCTTCTCGAGCGTCGTGGAGGGCATGGGAGGGCTGGCTACGCGAGGGTCGTCACGTAGCGATAGGAGGAGGTGTCAGGGTCGTGCTCGTAGAGGTCGATGGGGATGAAGGGGTGGAGCTCGCGGCCGATGAAGAAGGCGAGGGGGGCGGAGGTGGCGAGGGCGAGGTGGAAGCGTGTGACGGCGCGCTCGTCTCGGAGTTGGCGGAAGAGCCACAGGACGTCCGCGAGGATGAGGGGGAGATTCTCGGGGTGATCTCGAAGCCGTGGTTGGAGGCGAGCTTGTAGAGGTGTTCTGGGCGGATCTGCTGGCCCTCTTGCGACCAGAGCGGCAGGGCGCGGCCGCTGAGATCGGGCTGAGGGCGGATGTCGAGCAGGATGAAGGCCTCGTCCGGGCGACTCTCGGTGGTTTCTAGGGGCGCGTCGGTATCGGCGGGGAAGGTGAGGGCGATCGGCTGGGCAAGGAGGAGGGGTTCGGTGCTGTCCTTGTCGATATCGCGCGAGTTGACGCGGTATGGGGTGAGTATGCCGTCGTAGAGGCCGAGGACGACGGGGCTGCTGAGGCGTTGGCGGAGGTGCCATCCGAGCCATGCAGTGAATGACAGAGGGGCACGAGGATAAAGAGCTGAGTTGGGAGGAATTGATTCAAGATCGGCGATGAAGGCTTGGTCCTGGATGAGTTGAGCCAGCGCGGTCGCCCCGGGACGTGTCTGTTGAAATCTGCGATCGATATGCAGTGGTTCGGGGCTGGTGAGGTCAGGGAAGAGGCCTTGAAGACCGATGCCGGGCCGCGCGAGTTCCGCGAGCGCGTCCGTGACCAAGCTGATGGCGTAGGCAGTGTGCACGCCGCGGGTGACGTAAGTGCTCGCGGCGCGCATGATGTCCCAGATCGTTGCGAGCCTGGTAAGGCGCTCGCGGGCATAAGAGACCATCCGACCGCCGAGCCATGACGGCCCGAGGCGATCATGGGGGGCGTGGTCCGTAAGGCCGAATACATCAGAGCGAGAAGCAGGCTGATCCGATGAAGATTCGAGAACTCGAGGGGCTCGGGGGAGGTGTTGGTGGAGATCCTCGGGGTCGCGTTCGAAGGCGTCCCACAGGCCCAGTTCGGGGATCTGAGCGTCAAGTGCGACGAAGATCGTCAGGAAGGGGAGGAGTAGCTCCTGACGAACGCCGAGGCCTGTGCTGAAGGCTTGGAGGAGCTCGCGATCGCCGTGGAGGGTCTCTCGCAGTGCAGCGAGGCGGTTGTAGGTGCGGTTGATAGCCCGCCAGTTTCGGGCGACGAAGTCATCGAGTATGACCCTGATGTTGGTGATCCAAGGCGGCGTTTGGTCGCGTTCGGCGTTGGAGTCCTCGCGCTTGATGTGTCGGGCCCAGCCGGCGCTGAGGAGCGGGGTAGCCTCTTTGAGCGCGTCGAGGAGGACGGGGCCCAGCGGCGGCGGGGTGTCGCTCGGCCCGTCAAGTAGGTCGTCGCGGACCCGTACAGGGGAGGGCTGAGGGACGTGCCACTCGTAGGGGATCTGCTTGGCGAGGGTCTGGAGGGCGAGGCTGCGGTCGGCGCGGCCGTGGCGGCTCTTTAAAAGACCGCGGTGTGCTCGACGAGCTGCTCGCGGTCGGCGGCGAGGAGGACGATGAAGGGCAGATCGCGGAGGTAGGTGTGGAGTAGGGTGAGGAGCTCAGGGCCGCGGTGCGGGACGAGGTCGATGTCGTCGATGAGGAGGAGGTACCAGCCGTTGGGGGGGATCGCGGCGGACAGAGCCTTGCGGAGTTCCGCGGAGAAGGTGGCCCGCTCGCTCAGTCTGTCCGTGAGCTGCTCGAGGAGCTTCGAGCTGCTCGTCGCCGTATCGACGGTGTAGCTCTTGATGTCGTCGAAGTGACGGTGTTGAGTGAGGTGCTCGAGCGGGCTCTTGAGAGCTTCACCGCGCAAGCCATGATAGTTCTTGCCCAGGAACTTGAGGAGGTGAGAGAAGAGGTGGTCTCCGTTGGTGTCGTCGAGGAGGTCTGGAGCGAAGAGTTGGTCGTGGGGCCGCTTCGCGGCGGTACTACACTGCTCTTTGGTCTGGGGGTCTGGCGCAGGGAGGATGAGTTGCTTGGGCTTGTTCAGGCGGAGTTTTTCAGCGAGGCTTAGGAGGAGCGAGGTCTTGCCGGAGCCGCGGGGGCCCCAGATCGCGCCGACGTGGAGTCTGGGCTCTTTGCTGTTGAGGAGGTGGTCGATCCAGCCCTCGAGGGAGTCGAGGCGCACCTGCCACTCAGGGGTGCTGAGGTCGGTGCGAGGGTGTTCGGGGCGGCGCGGGTAGCGGGTCAACATCGCGGGCCTTCTTCTCTCAAGGTTGGGTCAGCTTGAAGCGGCCGTAGCCGGCGCTGCGCTTGGCGCCGAGGCCCTCTTGCCAGAGTGCGTTCGCGAGAGGTTTGTTGAGGTCGTCGAAGATCGCGGCGGGGCTCTTGGGGGGAGAGCCGGGGTAGGGGGGCAGGAGGCCGATCTGAAGGATGAAGGTGGTGTTGACGACGGTGAGGAAGCCGTGAGGGATCGGGCTGAGCCAGTCGGCGGGGGGGACCTTGCCGTCTCCTTCGTAGTATTCGCGGTAGTGGGGGGTGAGGACGTCGAGGTCGAGCTGGAAGGCGCCGGCTTCGGGGAGGGCGTCGTGGAGGACGAGGCGGCCGCGAGCGTGCTGCTGTGCGGTCGAGGGGTCTTCGAGGTCGGGGGCGCCGAGTAGGTCGGCGAGTTCGATCGATGGGAGTCTGTGGCGGAGAGCGGCGCGGAGTAGGCCCTTGAAGGCGGAGCCGGGGATCCTTGGGACGCCGAGGGTGGCGTGGAAGGAGAGGCTCGACTCGATGGTGGAGACTCGGGCGTAGTCGAGGATGAGGCGGCCCTTGAGCTCGAGCTTGAAAGTGCGATGACACTCGTCGCCGTAGAGGAGCTTGCAGGACTCGTGCTGGCGGGCGAGCGCGTCGCGGGCGGCATCGGAGCGCCAGGGGGCTGGCTTTCCGAGGTCGCGGGCGACGAAGATGTCGCTGAGGATACGATCGCGCTGGGGGCCCTTGAGGGTGTAGGACTCTTGGTCGAGGGGGAGGTACTTGTCGAGCCAGAGGCCGAGGTTGTCGCCGTTCTTGGGGCGCATCTGGCGGTCGAGGACGCCGCGGATCCCTTGGGGCAAGGGCTGGAAGGCGGGGGCGTCCGCAGAGGAGGGGCGCGCCATCACTCGCTCCCTTTCTCGAAGAGGCCGTCGGCGAAGCGCTTGAGCCACTCGGCGCTGACCATCAGCTCGTGGGTGCAGCGGCGGTACTCGTCGGGGGTCATGTGGACGAGGGCGTGCATGATCTTGTCAGGGTCGGAGAGATCACGGTCGCTCTGGAGGAGGGGCTTGATGCGCTCGCCGAGGTGAATGAGGAGGAGGGTCTCGCCCTTGTCGCCCTTGCGCTCGCTCTTGTCGCCCTTGCTCTTCGAGTAGAGGAAGGCGAGGGTCTGGCCGAGGCCGTTGGTCTGGATCCGGGCGGGGAGCTTGCGGGCCTGGATCGCGTATTCGGTGGTGACTTTGCCGCAGTTGTTCGCTTCGTTGACCCTTTTCCAGGCCCAGGCGGGGCGTTCGGAGTGGAGGGCGCGCTGGGGATCTTGGGGGGCGGTGCTGGGGCGTGCCATGGTCAGGCGGCTCCCTTCTTGGTGACGAGGTGGAAGCCGCAGAGGCCGCGGCCGATGGTGCGGTCGCCGCCGAGGAAGGTGCGGGGACGCTCGCGGAGGTGGTTGGAGAAGGCGCTGAGGAGGGTGGCGGCCTTGGGAGCTTCGGTGCCGTTCTTGGGTTTGCGGCTGCCACTGATCTGGGCGAGGGACCAGAGAAGGCTCTCGGCGGGCAGGGCCTCCTCGGTCCAGAGGGCGCCCTGGGCGACGGCGCCGGTCTCGTCGTCGATGCGCACGCGGGTGGTGACCTCGGTGCCGCGGCGCGCCCAGTGCTTGAGCTCTTCGTCGGTGAGCAGGACGAGCTGGGCGGCGAGTCGCTTCTTGGTCGGATCGTAGCTGGTGGCGCTGGGGAGGGCCTGGCGGAAGAAGTCGAC
Source organism: Candidatus Eiseniibacteriota bacterium (assembly GCA_016712505.1). GTDB lineage: Bacteria > Eisenbacteria > RBG-16-71-46 > CAIMUX01 > CAIMUX01 > JADJQY01. The sequence continues at coordinate 20,278 of JADJQY010000003.1, forward strand.
AAGGGCGTCGCCGGCGGGGGCGGGGGCGCGCCTAGCGCTATAAAGAGTGTCCTCGAGGAGGAGGTTCTTGCCGTCAGGGGCGATCGGGGGCTTGTCGGCGAAGATGAGGGCGCTGGTGCTGTCGGGGTCAGGAGCGAGGTCGGCCCAGGTGGGACGGGTCCAGCCGGCGATCTCGAGGTCGCGGGCGAGGCGCTCGAGGATCATCGGGCAGGTGGCCCAGGCCCAGCCGCCGTAGACGGTGCGGATCGGGAAGAGGAGGAGGCGGGCGTCGGTGAGCACGAGGGCGCCGGCGTGGTCGGGTTCGCTGGTATCGGTGCCCTTCTTGGGCGGCTCGGGGCCGAAGAGGTGGATAGCCTCATCATTGTTGCCGGTGCGAGGGAACCCCTCGCGGAGGGCGCCTTTGAGGCCAGAGCCGGGGGCGACCGGGAGGTCGCTCATGCGCTCGCGCTGGATCGGGAGGTCGATGGCGCCGAGGCCGGCGCCGCTGCCGACGTGGAGCGGGGTCTCGGTGTAGATGAAGAGGAGCGCCGACTCGTAAGGAGGGGCAGGGGGGGCGGTGGTAGGGGCGGGTTTGTTCATGGTGATTGTGGGGTGTGGGGTCGCGTGGGTTCAGGCGCCGGGGAGGGTGTAGGAGATCGAGAGGTGAACGCCGTAACCGGCGCACGCGGGGTGGCCGGGAGGGGCGTTGAGGTGAGAGGTTAGAGCGGAGGGCTTGTCGAGGAAGACGACCGCTCCGGGGGCGAGGGCGGGCACGAGGGGACGGGGTCCGCGCGGGTTCTTCGCGGTGCCTCGGAGGTTGACGCCGCCGAGGCGGAGGGTGTCGCCGAGGACCATGGTGTGGGGGGCGGGGTCGAGGACCGAGGGGGTGAGGCACCACGCCTTGCGGGCTGCGTCGGTGGCGGATCTCGCGATCGTGGAGGTCGTTCGGCGGAGGCTCTCAAGGGGAGAGTCCGGGGCGGGGTAGACGGTGACGCTGGCGAGGTGACCTTTGCCGCCGAGGCGGACGAGGCCGCGGTCGATCTTGCCGAGGATCTGGTCGAGGTGGTCCTTGAGGGCGCGTTGGTGATCGGCGAGGTGGAGGTCGATGAGGAAGCCGGCGCCGCGAGTGAGGCGCCAGGTCCGGACGGTGTAGAGCATTGACTCCTCGACGGTGAGGGGGTCGAGATCTTGGGGCGATTCCGCGCGGGTGCGGGCGATCCCGGTGCGCTCCTCGTGGGTCAGGATGCAGCGCTCGGGGACGAAGTCGACGCAGGGGGTGAGATCGAGGCGCGTTGCGCCCTTCGCGGAGGCAGAGATGTACTTGAGGGCGCCCTCGGCGGTGAGAAGGCGGCGGGTCTTGTCGGGCTTGCCGCCCCGCGGGAGATCGCTGGTGGGCAGGTGGGTTAGCGGGTGGAGGGAACCCTCGGAGGATTGCGAGCGCCAGCGGAGCGATCTGCCGGGGGTGGGTCTTGGGTAGGCAGGGTAGACGGGTAGGGCCTCGTCTTTGGTCTTGTCGACGTCGAGGTCGCGGGGCCAGGGGAGGAGGACGCTCGGAGCCTTGGTGGTGTCCTCCTTGAGGGCGAGGAGGGGGCCTTCGAGCTGGAGGGCGCCTGGTTCGTCGGTGTCGCCGAGGAGGGCGCGGTCGTCGGCCGTGAGGGCGTCGAAGGGGTTCTCTTTACTATTAAAAGGTCCGAAGCGGACGCCGGCGCGCTCGAAGAGGGCGGTGCGCAGGGCGCCGAAGAAGACAGAGGGGAGGGGGAAGACGCTGCGGGCGAGGAAGTGCTGGCCGGCGACGAAGGGGCGGTGGTCGCGAAAGACGAGGACGTCGAGGGGCTCGAAGAAGAGGGTGGCGATCAGTGGCATCAGGCGTCCTTTCCTGGCGACGGGAGATGGGCGGCGAGGACTGGGTCGTGCTCGCGGGCGAGGAAGCGGAGGAGGTGGAGGTAGTGGAGGAGGTCTCGGCGCCTGTGTTTGGGCTTGATCTTGGGCTCGTCGGGTTTGGATTCGCGGGTGAGGATCGCTTCGATCTGGCGGAGGAGCGGCTCTGTGTTCGGGGGAGCGAGCGTACGGCGACCGGTGAGGTGGAGGTAGAGGCGGGCGCGGACGGCTTCGAGGGGGGGGATCGGTGGGGTCTCGTGGTCGGGGAGGAGGGCGTCGAGCTCGCTCTCGAGGGCTTCGAGGGTGTTGAAGCGGAGCCGGAAGGGGGCGCTGTCGCCGGTGTCGCCTTCGGGGCGATCGGCGGTGAGGGGGGCGAGGCGGTCGAGATCGTGGAGGTCGGAGAGGTGAGCCCACGGAAGCGGCGCGGTGAGGGGGGCGCCTGAGCGGGTGTCGACGGTGACGACGAGGCGGTCGCGGGTGAGCTTGGCCTTCTCTTCGGCCTCGCGAGAGAGTTCGAGCGCTTGACTCAAGGGGGCGCGCCAGTGGGTGATGGCGATGCCGGCGCTGAGGGTGACCTTGCTGCCGAGGGCCTCGGGTGCGCGGAAGAGATCGTGGAGGGCGGTGAGGCAGCGAAAGAGGGTGGCGAGAGGAAGGAAGGCGAGCAGATCGTCGCCGCCGCTGTAGACGACGCGGCCGAGGTGCTGGCGCTCGACGATGTCGTAGATCGGGCTGCTGGCGAGCTTGCTCTGGCGGCGTGAGATCTCGCGGTGGAGGGCGGGGAAGATGCCGCGCTTCTGGTCAGCGTTGGGGAGGGAGGTGGTGATGTCGCGGAGCTTGGGCGAGTCCTCGTGAGTGCCGTCGAGCCACTTGCCCATGCGGTCGACGTCGAGATTGAGGACGGCGTAGTAGGGGGTGACGTGGACGCTGCTCGGCTGCTCGCCGGTAGGGAGCTTGGTGCTCCGGGCGAGGTCTTTGAGGAGGGCACGGAGGGCGTCGCTGGCGTTTCGGAGGGGCTCTTTCAGGCCCTTGGCCTTTTCGGTGCGCTCGCCGGGATCGGCGGTGCTGTCGTGGTCGCGCAGGGCGGTGTCGGGGTTGTAGGAGGTCTCGTAGAACCAGGTGCCGTCGACGTCGAGGTGGTTCTTGCCGGTGCGGCGCGGACCGTCGAGGGCGGGGAGGAGGTTGCCAGGGGGGGTGAAGTCGAGATCCTCGTGTTTGTGGACCGCGATGAGCGCTTCGTTCCAGATGGAGGGATCGGCGGCGCTGTGCGCGAGGGCGTAGCGGACGGGGGCGGAGGCGATGCTGGCGACGGAGGGGAAGCGGAGGAGGAGGCGGTCGGTGCGCGATTCATCTTGCCAGTCGAGTTGGAGTAGCGATCCGCCGTCGCGCTTGCCGAAGTACCAGCGGTTGGCGAAGCGCTTGGTGAGGCAGACGGCGCAGAGGGCCTCGCCGTCGCGGAGGTCGAGGGTCTCGCGCTCGTCGCCGGTCTTGGTCCGTGAGAAGCGGTCGTCCAGGTGCTTGCGCAGCGCTGGCCAGAAGGGGGGGGCGCTGCCGATCTGCTCGCGCTCGCCGCACTGGGTGCACTTGGGGACAGCCGTGCCCGGTCGGGGTAGAGCGGTGACGAGGCGGCGCTGGGCGGTGAGGTCGTCGCGGACGTTCTTGAAGAGGCGGGTGTAGATGGGCTCGTTGTTGGGCTGAGGCTGGTCGGAGGGCCAGATGTGGATCGCGGCGTCGATCTCGAGGTGGTCGTCGATCTGAGGGGCGAAGGCGCTCCAGTGGGTGGTTGCTTTGAGTTCAGGGGGAAACTGGAGCTTGTTGGTGTCGGCGGTGAGCTCCGCTCGGACCGCGTTCGCCATGTCCTGCCAGGTGCCGAAGGCGGCGCGCGCGGCGGCCTCGGCGATCGCCTCGGCTTGATCCTCGGGGACGATGGCCATGAAGCGGTTGGGGAGGGAGGCGCGCAGGGCCTCGAGCGCGCGGTTGCGGCGGGCGTCGCCTCGGGCGGGGAGCGGGTCGAGGGCGGCGCTGTAGAGGGGGAGGGTGGCGAGGTCGGGGTAGAGGATCGCGTCCGGGCCGCAGCGCTCGGCCATCTTCTTGATGGCGTGGAAGCTGAGGTAAGCGACGGTGTAGGAGCCGAGGGCGAGGTCGTGGGTGCGGCGGGCGGCCTTAATAAAACCCTGGACGGGGCCGATGTGGAGGTGGAGGAGGGCGGCTCGGCTGCCGGTGAGGCGGGCGCCGACGAGGGCGGCTGCGGCGCTGCGGTGGGCGAGCAGGTTGTGATCGTTAAAGATCGGATCGCCGGGGATCGCGGCGAGGCCGAAGCGCTCGTCTTGGCCCATGAGGTGGCGCCAGAGGCGGGTGTACCTTTGCTCGGGGTTCGCGAGGTCAACCTCGCCGAGGATCTTGTCGAGGTGGCGGAGGAAGTCGGGCCAGTCGTCGACGCGGAGGGTGCGCGAGGGGCCGGGGAGCGGCTCGAGGGAGAGGGGGTGGCGGAGCCCGAGGGAGGCCTTCCCGGAGGCGTTGGCTCGTGGGATATGGGCGTCGTAGGCGTCGCGGTGGGCTTCGGCGTGAAGGACCTTGAGCGTGGGGGTCCAGTCGGCGACGCCGAGGTCGTGGCGCTTTAAGAGGTCGCGGACTTCCGTGGCCCTGGCGTCCTCGCCGTTGGGATCGATGTTGGCGAGGGGGGTCGGGAGGAGGAGGGCGTGGGCCTTGTGGGCCCAGGGATCGGGGGGGGATGAGGCGGTCATGGGAGTCGGTCGCGGGGAGCGGGCGTGGGGCGCTTAGCGGCGGGGCCGGCCAGGAGAGGTGTTCGAGGGGCTCGCGGAGCTCGAAGACTTGGGGGGCGGCTGCTGGCGGGCCCAGGAGATGAAGTCTTGGATGATCCGGTTGCTGGGCGGCGGGGTGGGCTCGCGGCTGGTCTTGGCGGCGATCTGGCAGCCCTGGAGGGGCGGGGCGGTGGGTTTGCCGGCGAGGTTGATCAGGGCGACGCCGTGTTTGCCGTCCTTGAGCTTGTAGACGCGGAAAAAGAGGGGCGAGGCGAGGCGATCGGGGGGGCGATCAGCGGCGCCGCCAGCGCTCTTGGGGAGCCGAGGCGAGAGGGAGGTCCTGGCGCCGCCGAGGGAGCGGAAGAAGAAGTTGAGGGGGAGGCCGAAGGCGGCGCGGTCGACGTGACGGGGCGCGCTGCCGGGGTTCTGGAGGGAGTTCTTGACCTCGAAGTAATCGGACAGGGGGGGCTGGCCGCGATCGCGGCGGCTGAGGGTGGAGCGGAAGTCGCGGAAGAGGGCGCCAGCGTGGTCGAGGGCGTCCATGCCGGTGGGGTAGGCGTGGCGGAGGCCGGAGGCTTCCGCGAGGCCTTCGAGGGTGCGGATCGACTCGAGCGGGCCGGGGGCGTCGCTCTTGAGCTGGGCCTGGCCGAGCTTCTCGGCGTTGAGGAAGGCGATGAGGGCGTCCTGGGCGCGGCCGAGGCCGTCTCGCAGGGTGGCGAAGTAGGCGTCGGAGGTGGCGGGCGGCTCGAGGAGCTGCTGCCAGGGCCTGAGGAGGGGCGCGAGCTCGGGGTGGTCGTCGGCGGTGAGCTTGGCGAGGTGCAGGCTGCCCCAGCCGCGGCGGGCGCGGCCGCCGAGGCCGCCGAGCGCGGCCCAGGTCCAGAGTGTGGCGCAGATGGCGCGGATGTCGGCGTGGTCGTCGTGATGGGAGCGGATGAGGCAGGAGATCTTCCCGCGGGTGCCCTCGGGGATGCTCTCGGGCGGGCGCTTGGTCGGGTCGTCGAAGAGGCCGTAGCCGAGGTAGCGGATGCCGCGCCTCGGGTCCGGGATCGGGATGGCGTCCGGGATCTGCTTGCCCGGGGGGGCGGTGAGGTCGGGCGGAAGGAGGACCAGGCGGGAGCGGCGGCTGGTGTCGCCGAAGAGGGCGCTCTCCGCCTTGAGGAGCTCGCGGAGCATGAGCAGGCCGTTCGGGTCGCTGCGCTCGGGCCACAGCAGGGCGCCGGTGATCGCGCGGAACCAGTAGCGCCAGACGCCGCGCAGGCTGCCGGGGCGCAGGGGCATGTAGGGGTCGAGCCGGCGAGGGCGAGCGCCTCCGAGGACGGCGGGGGTGAGGAACTCGAGGGTGATGTCGAGCTGGAGTGGGCGTGGTTGAGGCACGGGGGCTCGGTCGGTGGGGGGCGGCGGGTGAGGGTGCTGTTTGCGCTCTACCATACAGTCGCGCGAGGTTGCGCTTCGATCCCTGAAAAAAAAAATTGGGCGGTGGGGGGCTCGGTCGGTGGGGTGGGGGCGGGGTGGCCGCGACCGCCAGGGCGCGCCGGCGGGCCCTCCTCCCTTCCTTCCTTCCTTCCTTCCTCCCTGCCTTTCTTTAGGGAGGCCCCAGCAGCAGCCTCATGGCCCCTCATCCCTTCCTTTAGGGAGGCCGAGGAGCCGCACGATCTTCTGGCGGATGGCCTCGATGTCTTCGGTCGACGGTGGCGGGTGGCCCCGGCGGTGAGGTGTTCCATCGTGTTGTCCATGGATTTTGTTTGTAGTGAGGGTAGGTGATCTAGGGGAGATCAAGCGCCAGAACGGGCTTGGAAGCGGCTTCTAGGGGTTGTTGTTGTGGTCTGTTCACATTTGCGTGGCATATGTTCAGTGTCTCTCATTTTCTTGGTCGGTTTGAATAAGTCACTGGGTCGTGATCGATTTTCGTGGGCGTGGGCGTGGGCGTGGGCGTGGCGGCAAGAGAAGAAGAAAAAAGAAAGCCACCTGCTGGGGGCAGGTGGCTCGGGGCCGGTAGCCGCCGGTTCAGCGGTCTCAGGGGGCGATGCGCTGCGGGCTAGGGCGACTGCGGATCGACGCAGCGGAAGAGGCCGAGGCCATAATGAGCGCCGTAGCCGAGGGCGAGCGGGCCTTGCAGGGGCTCGGCGAAGCGCAGACGCAGCGCCCACGGGTGGGTGCGGGGCGGCTGGGGGCGGCCGCGGCTGCGCTGGCGGGTGTACCGAGCGCGCCCGATTGCAGGAGCGCTTCGCGGTCGAGGACCTGGATCTCGAGGGGGCGGGCAGGCCGCGAGAGGCGAGCTCGGCGCGGACTTGATCCTCGAGGGTGTGAGGGGCTTCTCCTTCAGAAAGCGCGGGGGCAGGAAGGGGTGAAGCTTTGCCAGTGGGTTCCCGCGCCGAGCAGGTCGACGGCGCCGGGGCGCTGGGCGAAGGCGCGCCTCAGCTCGCTGCGGCTGCCGAAGGCGACGAGGGTGGTGGTGAGGGTCTCGCGGCGCCGACGATCGAGGTCGATCGGGGCGTTTGGTTCGTTGTGGCGATTATTGGCGTCGGCGGAGTGGACGAAGGTGAGGCGCTCGATGGCCTGTTGGGCGAAGCTCGCTGAGGCCGCCTCGATGATCGGCGCCAGGGGCGTAGATGAGGATGTGATCGATGGGTAGATCGGCGCTGCGGTGGCGCTCGCCGGGCGTGACGTTGAGGGCGAGGGGCAGGTAGTGGGCGTGGATGTGGCCGCTCTGTAAGGGGCCGCGGTCGGCGCCCCCAGCGCTGCCGAGCAGCTCGGGGCAGGCGGTAGCGTGCAGTTTTTTGAGGACAATGGCGGTGAGGGCTCGGTGGAGCTCCTCCATCTGCGGTAGGGCGCGGGCGTGGCGAGGCAGGACCTCGCGGTTTTTTGCATAAGAATGGAGGGCGATGAGGGCGCACTCGACGGGCGGGCGCTCTTGGTGAGCGAGCGAGCGCGCGCGGGCAGGTTGGGCCGTGACGAGGCTGTCGCGAGGGCGCTGGTAGAGGACGCGGCGGCTGCCGGGCGGGTGGCTCCAGCCCTGCTGTTGCAGGTCGTCGGTGCCGCGGAGCAGGGCGTCGAGCAAGGTCTCGGGGAGCAGGCTAGGGGCGGCGGCTTTGGCCTTGCCGCGGCGGGAGCCGGCGACGGCGAGCCCTTGGTGCTCGGCGAGCTGGTGTGTCCTCCAGGACAGGTAGTCGGCGGGGGTGAGCGGGGCGATCAGGGCGACGGGTTCGTGGCCCTCGAGCAGCTCGGGGGTGAGGCAGGGGCGGGCGTTGATCTCGGCGCCCTGGAGGGCGCCTGGGGTAGCCGTAGCTTCGACCCAGCTCTCGGCGCGGCCCAGGTAGCCGAGGTGGCTGGCGAGCGCTTCGAGGAGCTGGTGGGCGGCGTAGGAGAGGGGGGTGTTGTAGGAGATCTTGACGGCGCGGTGCTCACCGACGTGGGCGAAGGCGTCGAAGATCTTGCTGGTGTTGCCGGGGATCGGCATGTAGTGGCGGGTGTGCGCGACCGTGATGGGATCGTGGGGCAGGGCGTAGTCTGGTAGCACGCTGGCGAGCGACTCCGAAGAGCCTCGAGGGCGACGGGGGGAGCTGGCCTTCAGACCATGCGAGCTTTGAAAAGCCGGTGGCGAGCAGGGCGCGGAGCAGGCGCCAGGGGCTGGGCGGCCACTCGATCTGGCCCTCGTTGACGTGAGAGCCCACGGGGTCGCGTGGTAGCGTTTTCCTGGGAAGGTGAGGGTGAGGATCGGCATGGTGGTTATTTGCCTTTGCCCTTGCCCTTGGCCTTGTCGGTCTTGTCTGCTTTGCCGATCGCGTCGTTAAAGGCGACGACGGTGGTTCCGGCGAGCTCCGACTTGTTGGCGGCGATCGCGATGGGCAGGGCGGCGCTGAGCTGGTCTAAGGTGGGTAGCGTGAAGTCGGCGGGGGTGAGCTGGAGCGGGTGATCGGGGTCGAGGCAGAGGTCGCAGGCGGTGCGCAGGCGGAGGTCGCCGTCGAGCAGGGCGCGGATCTTGTAGAGGGCGACGAGGATCAGCAGATCCGTGGCGGGTTTGCTGAGGCCGTAGCCGCGGAGCTGGGCGAGGTCGAGGTTAAAATAGGCGCTGATCCGCGCGGCGGTGAACTCTTCGCGGTGGAAGGGCACGTTGCCAAAACCCGCGCCGGTGTCGCCCGGAGGGGTTGACGTGGTCGTTCTTGACGCCGCCCGAGGCGGCGAGACGGACGCCGTCGGCCTCGATGAACGCGGACAGTGCGCGGGCGACGCGAAGACGGCCGCCGGCGAGCTCCTTTTGGCGAGGAAGATGCCGTGGATCAGGCTGGCGGTGTCATACAAGAAGAGGGTCTTGGCCAAGAGCGGGCGATCGATGGGGCCATCGTCCATGACGCCGAGGGCCCCGCGTAGGCGCTCGAAGAAGGCCTTGTCGGTGCCCTCTAGAATGTAAGGGCTGTTGAGGCGGTGGGCTTCGGTGATCGAGGAGGTGAGGAAGGCGCCGCTGCGCTCGACGCGGACGTAGGCGAGGCCGCGCAGGGCGGGCACGAGCTCGTTTGTGGCGGCGTCCCAGCAGACGTTCTCGAGGCGGTTGGCCATGCTCTGCGGGCTCTCGACGAGCAGGTAGCGCTGATCTCCGGCGTCGTAGACAGCGGCGCCGAGATCCGGGAAGCCGGTGGGCTGGAAGCGGCGGCCTTGCACGGGGCGCAGAGGGGCGGTGATCAGGAGCTTGCGCGCGGTGGCGAGTGGGCTGAGGTCGATCGACATGGGGCTGGTCCTTGTGAGGTTGGCGAGGGGGCGTGGGTGATTCAGGAGGCCGAGCTTGGGCCGGGTTCTTGGGGTTCTTGGGGTTCTTGGAGGTCGTCGTCGTCGTCGAGATCTTCGGGCTCGGTCGCCTCGGGTTTGGTGAGGCGCAGCGCGAGGGTGCGGAGGTCGTGGTCGCGCATGGGGAAGATGAGGGCGGCGCTGAGGCGGCGGACGAAGTCGCCGTGCGGGGCTGCGGCGAGGAGCAGGCGGGGGCGTAGGCCGGCGATCTTGAGGCGATCACTGGCGACGCGGAAGGCGCCGGAGAGATCTTCGGCGAGCAGGCGCTCGAGCACGGCGGCGTCGAGCTTGACCTCGAGGGCGGGCACGTCGATGGACTCGTGGCGCTTGGTGAGGCGATCGTAGACGGCGAGGTGGCCTGCGGGTACGTCGGAGAAGGGCACGGCGAGGCGGAGGAGGCCGTAGAGGCCAGGCAAGGCGGGCTCGGCGGTGTCTCGCCCCCGAGACTCAAAGATCCGGGGCTCATCTTGACGCGCGGCGTCGCGCCACTTGAGGGCCATGAAGGCGCGGGCGAGCTTTAATAAACGATCGTCGTCGAGCTCGCCGCGGAGGTAGGCGTTGAGATCGTCGGGGTGGGCGTAGGCCCAGGCGGCGGCGGGGGCGAGCCGCAGGGTGTGGCGATCCTTGGGGGCGCGGTTGCGCTCGAGGGCGCGGCGGCGGAGGACAAGGGGGATCGTCCTCAAAAAAAGATCGGAGCCGCCTGCGACGCGCTCGGGGGGATCCTCGAGGGCGTGGGCGTTGGTGAGGAAGCGAGGGAAATCATCATGCGACTTGAGATCGATGGGCAGCCAGTAGCGGCGGATCGGGTCGCTGAGGTCGGGGCCGGGGCCGTGCAGGCTGGCGAGGCTGAGGGCGAGGCGCAGCTCGCGGGCGCTTTGTGGATCGAGGGCGGTGCTGGCGGCGTCGATGAAGTGGAGCGGCAGGCGAGGCAGGGGCTGTAGGCCGCGATCTTTTGAAAAACGGGGGCTTTGAAGGAGCGCGGCTTCGGCCTCGGCGAGGTTGATTAAGAGGGCTCGCCAGTAGAGGCCGGAGCTGTGGCGGCAGCAGGCGAGCATGGCCTCTTCACAGGCGCGGGCGAGGCTCTGGAGGCGACGAGGGGCGTTCTTGTCGCGGGCGGCGCGGCGCAGGTTGTCGACCCATGGGGCGACGACGTCGAGCAGATCTTGGTGGGGACGGGGTTGGACGATCCAGCGGCCGAGCGGCACGGCGAGGTTGGCTTGGCCGTTGCGCTCGATATATGCATAACGCTCAAATGAGTCGATCCCGCGGGCGACGCCGAGGCGGGCGAGGGCGCGGGCGAAGTCGAGCGGGCGGGTGGCTGGGCGGCCGGCGAGCTGGGCGCGGCCTTCAGAGAAGAGGGCGGCGATCTCAGGATAGGTGGTGGGGGCGGACCACAGAGGCATCCATTGTTCGCCTCGGGCGTCTCGTCGGCGTCGGCGGCGCTGCCATACCCGACGGCGGAGGGGCGAAGGGCGAACGGGGCGGAGGCTTGGGGCAAGCCCTGGGCGTCGGCGCGGCGGGCGAGGGCGGCGCGGAAGAGCAGGGCGCCTTCGAGCATCAAGACGAAGTCCCAGGGGTTGACGGCGAGCTCCTTTGAAGTGAAGCCGGCGCCTTCGTTCGACCCGCCCGCGCCGCCGGGCAGGAAGAAGCCGACGGCGGCGCTCTCGAGGCCCGAGGTGGGGGTGGCGAAGAGGGCAGAGTCGAGCTGCCGCGAGGCTTGCGCGAGGGGCGGGGCCTGGGGGGCGCGTAGGTCGAAGAGGCCGGCGAGGCGGCGCATGTAGTTGTTGGTAAAGTCGAGGCGTCCGTCGTTGCCGCCGGTGCCGAGCAAGGCGGGGTAGGCGGGGTCGCCTTCGGCGTTGAGCACGAGCACGGCGTCGAGCCAGGCGGCGAGGGGCCGCGCCAGGTGTCGCGGCAACGGCGGATCAGGGGCGGCTTTGGCCTCCTTTTTGGGAGACTCCAGGAGGCCGTCGGTGAGCGCCTTTCCTGCGAGCAGGGCGTCGCGATAGGCGCGAAAACGGGCGGCGTGAGAGCGTGCGATCGCGTCGGGGCCGTCGGTGTTGTCTTTGGGAAAAAAGCCGCTGCCGCCGTTCCAGGGGGCGATGAGCGGGGTCGGGGCGTATGTTGTCAAAAAAGAAGTCGAGCAGGGCGGGGCGATCGAGGCGGGTGAGGATGAAGAAGCGCTCGTTTCGCCACCAGCCTCGGACGTGAGGGTCGGCCTGCTCGGCGATCAGGCGGAGCACGGCGAGGGCCTTTAAATAATGCGCGAGCGGGGCGGGGGTGCAGCCCAAGAGCTCGTGGATCTGGGTGGGAGCGTGCATGGGGTTGGTGGCCGATCAGGGGGTGAGCGTGGGATCGACGGTGTGGCGGATCGAGGCGCGTACGTCGGCGACGCGGAGCAGGCTCTCGAGCAGCAGTAGGAAGGGGTCGCCGAGGCGGGCGCGCAGGTTGTGGACTCGTTCGCGCCAGCTCACGCCATAACGCGGGGAGAGGCCGAGGCGGGCGGGATCGAGGTGGAGATGGAGCTCGGGCAGGAGGTGGGGGGCGCCGGTGGCGTCGCGAAGGGCAGTGGCGGGGAATCGATCGCCTTGGTGGACGCCGCGTAGGGGAGCTCGCCGTGCGGGCCGCTGGAGGCGGAGCCTCTGGTCGTCCGGGGTGGGCTGCCAGGTGCCGCGGATCTTGCCGTGGTGGGCGCAGACGAGGTAGAGCACGAGATCGAGGTCGGAGGGGCGAGCTCGCAAAGCTCGGCGAGCACACCGACGGGGGCGCTGCGGGTCGCGTGTAGATGGCCAAGGTCGACGTCGTTCTTTAAAAGAGGGCGCCGGACTCGATGAGGGGCGCGAAGGGGCCGAGGCAGGGCAGGGTGATCGGGGGCGCTTTGATAAAGGGCTTCAAAGAGGGCGAGCACGCTGGCGAGCTCGTGGCGAAATCCTCGCCGAGAATAGGGCGACGGGCGCTTCCAGGCGGCGCCTGGGGCCTTGGCGAGGTCCTGGTGCTCGCTCAGGGCGGGAGCCCGATTCACGATCGCGGCCTGAAAGACGGGGTGGGCCTTGCCGAGGTCGTGCAGGCGGGCGGCGAGCTGTAAAAGATCGGGGAAGGGGGCGGGCAGGGCGAGGGCGGCGGCGAGCTGCTCGGCCTCTTGAGCGGCCTCGTAGCCGTGGAAGGCGATGGTTTTGTAGTGATCTTGCGGGGCGAGTTCGCTGAGATCTTCGTGATCCTGGGCGCTGTCGGCGTGGAGCAGGCTCTGCTCGAGGGTGGGCCGGGGCGTGGGCGGCGCGGTAGGCACGGGTTGGACGGGGGCGCGGCTCTGGGCGCCGACAAAGCCAGAGTCAGGGTGTAGCCGCCAGCGGCGGCGTCGACGAGCATGATGCGGCCAGGGATGAGATCGCGCTCGTTTTTGAGGGGGAGCCACTTGCCTTGCAGGTAGCTCCAGATCCACGCGCGCAGGCTCGAAGCGCTGTCTTTCCGATCAGCCATGCGCCTGCGTCCTTGATCGGGACCGCGCAGAGCGCTGCGCGCGTGGGTTGGAGAGCGGGGCGGGCGATTCGTCAGGGCCGAGCTCGACCCACCAGACGTGGAGGTCTCGATCGTCGCCGCTGCGGATAAATCGTGAGACGTCGAGGTCGGCGCCGGTGAGGTCGGGGCCGGTGTCGAAGAGGTCGTCGAGGTCGCGCCGGGTGAGGGTGTGCAGAGGATCGTAAGGGTAGAGGCGGGCGAGCTGAGCGGGGTCGTGGGCGGCGAGGTGGTCTTCGAGGGCTTCTAATGAGGTGAGGCCGACGTCCGTGAGGCCCTCGAGCACGCGGCGGGCGGCTTGGAGCTGGCCTTCCTCATAAGGGAGGGCGGCGCGCTCACTGAGCTGGCGATCGACGACGGTGACGCGGGCGAGGCCGCCATAACGGGCGGCGCGGCCGAATCGCTGGACCAAGGAGGGCCAGGGGGCGAGCTGGGTGACGAGGGCGGTGGCGCTGATGTCGACGCCGGCCTCGACGACTTGGGTCGCGACGAGGATCCGGTCGACGCCGGGCGTGCAGGCCTCGCGGTTTAGAAATTGTTCGCGCCAGGTGCGGCGCTCGTGCGGGCGAAAGCGGCTGTGGATGAGGTGTAGCTGGGGAGCGGGGCGGTCGTGCTGCTTCTTGAGGGCGGCCTGGAGGGCGCTGTGCAGGGCGCGGGCGTCGTCGACGGTGTTGGCGATCGCGAGGGTGATCCGGCCGTAGGCGCCGGCCTCGGCTTGGTGGTGCTCGTCGAGCACGAGGCGGGCCCAGGCGGCGGCTTCGCGGTCGTTGTCGCGGGGCAGATCGACGAGGCGTAAGGGCTTGCGGGCGGCGAAGAGGGGGCCTTGGCGATCCGAGGGGGGGATCCGGACGGCGGTTTGCTCAAGGGCGGGTAGATGGGCGGCGAAGTCGACGGTGTGCAGCCATTTGGGCTGGAGGGTGGCGCTCATCCACCAGGAGACGAGGGGACGGGCTGGTGCGATCTCGCGCGGGGGGTGAAACGCCTGGAGCTGGACGGCGGTGCGCAGGCCTACGTCCATGAGTTGGACCTCATCAAAGACCCACAAGGCGTCCTGGCGGAGCAGGGCGCTCTCCATGGGCCAGCGTGCGCGCGGTGAGGCGTAGCCGCGGCCGAGCGCGCGGCTGAGGAGCATGTCCTGGGTGCCGATCAGGACGGCCTCTTGTTCAGGATAGAGGTGCCAGTCGCGCGGGGCCGCGCCGCCGAGAAGGAGGTGGACGCCGACCCGCCCGGGCGTCGGGGCGGTAGAGGATCCCAGAGGCGATCCATTTTTGTAAAAAATCGCGGACGACGGCCTCGGTCTGCTCGACCAAAACACGCATGGGTAGGCATAAAACGAGGCGCCGGGGCCAGGTGGGATCGGCGCGCCCCAGGCGGTGAAAGGCCCAGGCGGCGAGCACTCCGAGGGTCTTGCCCATGCCGGTGGGTACACGGATGAGGCGGTCGCGGCAGCGCCAGTCCGCGGCGAGCTCGGCCTGCCAGGGATGCGGGGGGTGAGCGGTGCGCTGGTAGTAGAAGGTAGGATAGACGACGGGCATCGGCGGAGGCCTGCGCCCGAGGGCGCTATGGGGGCTCTACCATAAGGTCGCGCGAGCTTGCGCTTCGATCCCTGGATCTTCTCGGAAAAATTCCTCAGCAGCTCCGCCGTTCAGGATCCGACGATCAGGGTCCGCTGCGTTCGGCGAGCCAGCGCTCGACTTCGGCGCGTCGGGCTTCTTCGTGTGACGTGGTGTACTCCCGGTGGGCCTGCCGCGCGAGCGCTTGCGGCCGGGTCGAGGGCTCGCCGTCGGCGAGGGCGAGGGCCAGCGCGAAGTGGGCGCCAGCGGCTGCGCGTGGCCCCGCGTCCGCGCCCTCGGCCAGCCGCACCGCGCGCTCGGCGAAGCGCCGAGCCGCGTCGCCATCGCCCTCCGCGAGGGCGAGCCGAGCGAGCGCGCTGAGGCTGGGCACGAGCGCGGCGTGGGTCGGCCCGAGGAGGCGCTCGCCGATCGCCACGGCTCGCGCATAAGACGCGCGGGCCTGATCGCGGCTGCCGGCCTCGACGAGCGCGTCGCCGAGGGCCTCGAGGGGCGCCCGTAGCTGCCCGTGATCGAGGCCGAGCGACGCCTCGCGTCGGGCCAGCGCTTCGCGTCGCTGGGTGATCGCCTCGTCGACCCGTCCGAGCGCCCGGTAGATATCAGCGACGCGCTCCAGCGCCGCCGCGACGTCGGGTGTTCGGGCGCGAGCGCGCCTCTCGAGGATCTCGACGGCCTCGGCGCTTCGGGCGAGCGCGAGGGCCTCGCGCCCGCGGGCGCGGTCGACCTCGGCGACGCTCAGGAGGGCCTCGGCGTACCCGTGGTGGCGGACCCGCGCCACGCGCGCGCGGCGTCGAGGTTCTGCAGCAAGAGCGGCTCGGCCTCGTCGACGCGCTCCAGCGCGAGCAAGACCCTGCCGAGCGCGTCGCGGGAGCGGAGCGCCTTCGGATGATCGGCGCTGACGACCCGCTCCATGATCGCCAGCCCCTCGCGGAGGAGCGCGAGCGCCTCATCAACCTGACCAATCGACCAGATCGCTTGACCGCGAAGGGTGGCGATCTGGGCGATATAGAGGTGCTCGTGACCGACCGCGTCCTCCCAGATCGAGCTGGCCCGCTCGAGGAGCGCGCTGGCCTCGCGATAGCGCCCTGCGCGAGGTAGATCATGCCGACGCTGCGGCTCGAGGCCGCGGTGATCGGGTGGTCGGGCCCGAGCGCGTCGCGGCGCATCGCCAACGCCCGCTCGCCCGCGGCCGCGGCCGCGTCGTAGTCGCCGAGGCCGGCGCGGACGCTGCTCAGGAGGTAGTGCCCTTCGGCGGCGTCGAGGCCGCTCGGGTCCTCTCGCGTGGCCGCGAGCACGTCGGCGTGGCGCGCCCAAACCTCGGCTTCGCGGTAGGCGCGGAGGAGGGCGTCGTCGGCTCGCTTCGTCTGTCCAGCCTCGTACGCGCAGCGCCCCTCGACGAAGTGGGTGAGTGAGAGGAGCGGCGACCAGGCGATCGCCTCCGCGCGGGCGCGGGCGCTGGCGGCGACCGCGAGCGCCTCGCCGAAGCGGCCGGCGTGGCGCAGCTGATCGGACTCGGAGATCGTCGCCCGGATCGCCCGGATCTCGTCGCGCGTCGCGAGCGGCGGCGCAGGCAGGCGCTGCAAGAGGTTGGGATCGAGGCAGCTCGCCACAGGGTCGAGGTATGAGGCGATCCGGACCGCCCGGCGAGCTGACGCTCGGTTCAGGGTGGCGATCTGCTCGACCGTCGCCTCGAGCTGGAGACGGCGATCCTCGAAGCACCACGCGGAGCGATCGAAGAGCGCGTCGTCCCACTCGCGGGTGATCGTGGCGCGCGCGCAGGCCTCGCTGCGCCCGGTCCTCCACGCCTCGCGGTAGCGGTCGAGCCAGGGCTCGAAGATCCCGAGGCTGTGGGCGGCGGTGGGTCCGCCGCTCGCGAGGAGCCCTGAGCGCACGCGCGCCCGCGCCGCGTCGTCCCAGACCGCGTCGATCTCCGCCGCTTGAGCCGCACATGAAGATGTCTTTTGGGACATGTCGTAGTGGTCGACACCCGCCGCTCCGCCGGCGAGCGTCGCCACCGCGAGCGCCCCCCCCAGCCACCGGCGTCGCCGCGCCCGCGCCCGCCCGCGCTCGATCGCGGCGAGGAGGTCGGTCATCGACGCGAAGCGCTGGTCAGGATCGACGGCGAGCCCGCGGGTATAGACCCGACGAAGCCACCCCGGGACCGACCGACCCGATCGAGGCGGGGGGCCGAGCTTGCCGGCGAGGACGTTCGCTGCGAGGGCGACCAGCGACTCCCCGGCGAAGGGCCGCTCGCCGTAGAGCGCCTCGTAGAGGGTCACGCTAAAGGCGAAGGCCCGCGAGCGCCGGACCCCGAGCGCCTCACAGGCCGCCGTGAGGCCTGTGCGTGGGGCGAGCGCTTCGGCCTCGCTGATCAGCCGGTCTCGGGCGGCTCGTCGGGCGTCTGCGGGGAGAGCCCCTTGAAGATCTCGGAGATTTTTTGAACCTCGATGATCCCGTGAGCGACGACGAGTTTTTGCTCGAGCGCGTCGATCTTCCGCTGAAGACGCGTGAGCTCGACCTGCTCGGCGCTCTGCTTGGGCTTGGGTCCGCGCTTGCGAGGTGCCAACGACTGCATCGTAGCGGAATCGCGCTCCCATCTCCAGCGGCTAAGCGTGCCGCTGTACAGCCCCATCTTGCGCAGGTACGCGCCGATCTCGCCCGCCTGGAGCTGCTCGACTTCCGTGAGCACCTTGCGCTTGAAGGCCGCGGTGTAGCGCGGTCGCGCCGACGTCTTGGTGTGCTCGGGATCTGGGATCGTTGCGGCCGGTCTCATCGGCTCTCCCCTTCGCCACCGCGCCCGCTCGGCACGTGCAGCTTGATGACCGTGTACATCCGATCGCGCACGACTCCACCTCGAGATCAGGGCTCCCAATGATGACCAAGGCCCGCGGATCCCGGGGATCTCCACGATCCCGGTGCGCCGGATCTTTCCGTATCCAGACCCCCAGCTGTTTGCTGCTCCACTGTCATGATCGTTGCTGCTCATTGCTTACATTCTTCATCTCGCCCTGCTTCGTAAATTATTGGTTGCATGTGTCCGGGCTGAGTCTGGCAGAGAGGGCCCCGAGTCATGCGTCGGCGCCCGTGAGGGCGGCGGCGAAGCGTTGACAGGGGGAGGTGCGGGCCGGGTATGGAGCCGCGAAAGACATGCCCTCGAGCGCGAGCGCGAGGCCCTTCGGAGTGCCGACGCAGTGGGAGAATGCGGAAGGCCACACCGGGCGCGCCGTCATGGCGAGGTGCGACCGGACTCCGCGCGGTCAGAGACCCCGAGCACGTACCGAATCACCTCGCGCGGAAACCGGGAGATCTCGCGCCCGCCTGTGATTTGCGAAAACGCAGGCCGCATCGGGAAGTCTGAGGACGTACGCCGATGACGCACGGACGTGAGAAGTCGGACAGGGTCGTAGTACCGAGGAAGTCGCCGAACAACGCCGGCACACCGGCCGCGGAGGTGATGGAGGAAAGGACCCTGGCCAAGGGGAACTCGCGAGAGCGTAACGCGCCCCGGACGCAGAGCCGGACATGCACGCAAAGCGCGCTCTTGCGGGTACGTCGAGCAGCGAAGAGGGACAGGAAACAGCGCTTCACTGCGCTCCTGCACCACATCTACGACATCGAGCACTTGCGGCTCGCCTACCTCGCACTGAAGAGGATGCGGCAGCGGGGATCGACGGTGAGACGTGGAGGTGCTACGGCGAGCGCCTGGAGGACAACCTCCGGGACTTGTCCATGCGTCTACGAAGCGGGGCGTACCGGGCCAAGCCGGTCCGTAGAGCGTACATCCCGAAGGCGGACGGGCGGCAGCGGCCGCTCGGTGTGCCCGTACTGGAAGACAAGATCGTCCAGAGGGCCACCGTCGAGGTGTTGAATGCGATCTACGAGCCCGACTTTCTCGGCTTCTCGTACGGATTTCGGCAGGGACGCAGCCAGCACCACGCGCTGGACGCTCTCTCTGTCGCTCTCTGGTCCAAGAAGGTGAACTGGGTGCTCGATGCGGACATCCGCAGCTTCTTCGACACGATGAAGCACGAATGGATCGTGAAATTCCTCGAGCACCGTGTCGCGGACGAGCGCGTCGTGCGGCTGGTCCAGAAGTGGCTCAGCGCCGGCGTCCTCGAGGACGGACAGCGTACATGCAGCGACGAAGGTGCCGTCCAGGGAGGGAGCATCAGCCCCCTCCTGGCCAACATCTATCTCCACTACGTGTTCGACCTGTGGGCCCTACGATGGCGGGAGCAGCCAGGCCGCGGCGAGATGATCGTCGTGCGCTACGCTGATGACTTCGTCGTGGGGTTTGAGCACGAGCGGGACGCCCTCGCATTTCAGGCCGAGCTACGCGAGAGGCTCGCGACCTTCGGACTGGAGCTTCACCCTGACAAGACGCGGATCCTCGAGTTCGGCCGCTTCGCGGCGAGCAACCGGACGCGTCGCGGCCAGGGCAAGCCGGAGACATTCGATTTCCTCGGCTTTACGCATATATGCGGCAAGTCGAGGCGAGGACGCTTCATGGTGCGACGGAAGACGATGAAGACGCGGTTTCGAGCGAAGCTCAGCGCGGTCAAGGCCGAGCTGCGGCGACGTCTCACCAAACCGATCCCTGAGCAAGGTGAATACCTGCGCGCGGTGTTGACCGGGCACATGCGCTATTACGGCGTACCCGACAACATCACCGCGCTCAGCAGTTTTCGCCACCAGCTCCGGTGGTACTGGGGACGTGCTCTACGAAGACGCGGCAACACCCGCGTCTTACCCTGGAGCGCGATCAACCGCCACGTCGCCCGCTGGCTCCCTCATCCGCACATCTACCACCCCTGGCCCGCCCAGCGACTACGCGTCAAAACCCAAGGCAGGAGCCCGGTGCGGTAGTGCCGCACGCCGGGATCTGTGGAGGGGGTGGTCAGCAATGACCATCCCTACTCCAACTAAAGGAAGGGAGGAGGGGGCGGGGATCGCGCTACCTGTCCTACGGGACAGGTCATGCTTCAATGGGGCCTCCCTAAAGGAAGGGAGGAGGGCTGCGCCATCTTCCCCAGCTTCTCCAGCGGCTGCACGCTTCAATGGGGCCTCCCTAAAGGAAGGGAGGAGGGCACGATCGCCGCGATCTCGCACGGCCGATCGTCGTTGGGCTTCAATGGGGCCTCCCTAAAGGAAGGGAGGAGGGGGGTTGTGGCGTGCACCTGTACTCGTCGGAGGTGGTGGGCTTCAATGGGGCCTCCCTAAAGGAAGGGAGGAGGGGCCTGCAAGCGTCGCTTAACAGCGGTGCCCGCCTGGCTTCAATGGGGCCTCCCTAAAGGAAGGGAGGAGGGGCCCCACCATCGCCAGCGCCGCCGCCACGGCGGAGGGGCTTCAATGGGGCCTCCCTAAAGGAAGGGAGGAGGGGGCGCTGGCGAGGGCGAGGGCGGCGGCGTTCAGTTCTGCGCTTCAATGGGGCCTCCCTAAAGGAAGGGAGGAGGGTTGTCGGCTCTCACCAGCATGGGACCCCACCTTCTCACCACCATGGGACCCCGTCTTCTCACCACCATTCCCCCCTACCGCTCTACCCTGCGTGACGCTCTCCTTATCGCCGCCTCCGCGACCGCGGTCCACTTTTCGGCGCGCGCGTGAGCGACGGTTTCTGGCGGGCCCGGTAGGACTCGCCCTCGATCACCAGGTCGTAGGCGTTGCTGGTGAAGCGGTCGATCGCCGCCTGGGCGCGGACCGGGTCGGCGAAGGTCGCCAGCCACTCGTCGGGGCCGCGGTTCGAGGTGACGATGATCGATCCCTGGCGGTGGCGCTCGGTGAAGATCTCGAAGGCGTCGCGGCTCTCGAGGGTGTCCATCGCGTCGAGGCCGAAGTCGTCGATGATCAGGAGGTCGACGGCGAGGATCTTGCGCAGCTCGGCCTCGTGGGTGTTGTCGAGGCGAGCGTGCCGCAGGCTCTTCAGCAATCGATCGGCTCGACAGGCGAGGACGGTGTGACCGCGGCGGCAGGCGATGTTACCGAGGGCGTGGGCGAGGAAGGTCTTGCCGACGCCGACCGGGCCGACGATCGCCACGTGGGCAGCCGCCTCGAGGAAGCGCAGCGAGCAGAGCTCGGTCCACAGCTCCAGATCGTAGTGGACGTTGCTCGACGGGTCCCAGCTCTCCAGCTGCTGATCGGGGTCGAGGTGGGCCCGCTGCGCGCGGAGCTGGGCCGAGATCCCGTCGCGGCGGCTCACCTCGTCGGTCAGGATCATCAGCAGGAAGTCCTGGTGCGGGATCTTCTGCTGCCGCGCGAGCGTGAGGCGATCGGGGAGCGTGTCGAGCAGCGGCCCGAGCTTGAGGCGCTTGAGGGTGGACTTGAGGTCGGGTGAGATGACGTCGATCATGATGGCTCTCTTTCTTGGATGGTCTTCTGGACAGGATCTCGCAGGGCGTAGAGCGCCGGCGGCCGCAGGAATCTCGCCGGCGGTGCGGGCCTCGGCGGCTCGGTCGGTGGCGGCGATACGTCGCGCTCGACCATCGTCCGCAGGCGCCTCAGGCTCAGCATGTCGTGGGCGAGCGCGACCTCGCAGCAGCGATCGACGCGCTCGTCGCCGAAGCGGCGGGCGAGGCCGAGGAGCCCGTGGACGGCCCGCATCTTGGTCCACGGCAGCGGCAGGGTGAAGAGGCGCCGGGCGAAGGCGCCGATGGCAGGGCCGCGCTCGTCGGCCTGCTTCTGCAAAAACTCGATGTCACGCATCGCGTACGCTCGTTTCTCCTGGGGGAAGTCGGTGGGATCGGTGCGCCGCTGGCCAGGTTCCAGGCGCTCGCACTGCCGGATGAGCCGGCCCCATGGGTCGTAGAAGCGGACGATCTTTCGATCGACGCGCACCCGCAGCGTCCAGCCGATCGTCCGCGTCGGCATCGTGTAGAGGGCGCGCTCGACCTGCACGAAGTGATCGCGGCCGACCTTCGGCGAGACCCACTTCGGCACGTCGAAGGGGCGGAGGGCGGCGGCAGCAGGGCCGGCGCCTCGACATTCAAGAAGTGCTCGCGCGGCATCCTCCCGGTGGTGCCGTGGCGCCGCGCACCGTACTCGTCGCGCGACCAGCGGAGCGCCCGCTCGCGCGCCGCCGCGAGGTCACGCAGGCGCTCTCCGGCGAAGCAGTCGTCGCGGACGTCGCGGATCGCCCGCTCGACCCGCGCCTTGTCCTGGGGCTTTCGCACCCGCGCGGTGTCGACGACGAAGCCGCGCGCCTGCGCGTACTCCTGGAAGGACGGGTTCAGGAGCGGCTCGGTCAGGTCGGCGCGCTGGACCACCGCCTTCAGGTTGTCGACGATGAGCGCGCGAAAGACCCCGCCGTAGAAGGCCCAGGCGGCCTCGCAGGCGGCGATGACCTCCTCCGTGGTCTCGCGCTCGAGGACATGGACGAAGCGGTAGCGCGAGACGTTGGGGGTGAAGACGATGACCTTGAGCAGCCGGCGCTTGCCGTGCTCGTCGGGCTCGGTGAAGCCGACGCTGCCGGGATCGACCTGGAGCTCCTCACCGGGCGCACCGTCGACGACGGGGACCGTCGCCGCCTTCTTGCCGAAGCCGAGCTCCTGGACGGCGAAGCGGTGCAGCGTCGCGTAGGGCGGCGGACGGCCCTTCCTCTGCAAGAGCTTGCGGATCTTGGTCAAGCGCAGGCCGTCCTTGATGTGCTCGTCGATGAATGCGCGTTGGGCCTCGCAGGCCCCCCAGCCGTCGCCATGGGCGTGCACCGGCGGCTGCTTGAGCTCGGCGATGACGGCGTCGACGAGCTCGTCGCTTGAGCCGCTGCTCGGGCCCACCGCCAGCGACGAGGCCCCGCGCCTCCGCGACCCGCAGGTAGCGTCGGACCGTCTTGGGGTCGAGCCCGACCTGGGCGGCGATCCGCTTTGGGGATCCCCAGGGCCCAGAGCCGCAGAATTTCCTTGATCTCGATCATCGTGACCTCTCGGTACGCCATGTCTCCTCCGGCGCCGGCAGCTCGGCCGGTCGCCGGAGATGGGTGGTACCCGCTCGGTCACGCAGGGGGGAAAGGCGGTGAGAAACCTGAGACCCCGGAGGGGGGAAAGGTGGTGAGAAACTCAGGTCTCAGGGGGGAAAGGTGGTGAGAAAGTGAGGGGCCCTCGAGGGGGAAAGGTGGTGAGAAAATGGGCCCGGGAGGGGGGATTTTTGGTGAGAACTGACAGGGTCGAGTACGGCCGGCTGCCCAGCGACGGTGAGCCGTTGCTTCAATGGGGCCTCCCTAAAGGAAGGGAGGAGGGCTGGACCGACCGCCCCATGGAGGAGCGCCGCACGATGACGCTTCAATGGGGCCTCCCTAAAGGAAGGGAGGAGGGGGCGGGTGTAGGGCGAGGGCGTCGTGTACGGTGAAGCCATGCTTCAATGGGGCCTCCCTAAAGGAAGGGAGGAGGGCTGGAGACGGCGGGCAGCCTCTTCGGGGGCTCGCGGGGCTTCAATGGGGCCTCCCTAAAGGAAGGGAGGAGGGGGGGCCGAGGGCGACCGGCTTGCTAGGCGTGGTGATGCTTCAATGGGGCCTCCCTAAAGGAAGGGAGGAGGGAAGGATGACATGGCCGCCAACGTCGCGACGTCGCCGCTTCAATGGGGCCTCCCTAAAGGAAGGGAGGAGGGGTGCCCTGCCGAGGGCGGAGCACGCGAGCAAAGGCTGGCTTCAATGGGGCCTCCCTAAAGGAAGGGAGGAGGGCTCTTTCGCCGCGGTGGAGCGCGTCGTCGATGGAGCGGCTTAATGGGGCCTCCCTAAAGGAAGGGAGGAGGGGCCCGTCATGCCAGCACGACGGCCAAACAGAGGTCGGCTTCAATGGGGCCTCCCTAAAGGAAGGGAGGAGGGCTCCTACTCCTGCGACCACGGCCACGAGGAGCAGTACGCTTCAATGGGGCCTCCTAAAGGAAGGGAGGAGGGGAGGCGGCCGGCAATCGACCGTAGGTACTCCTCTCCGCTTCAATGGGGCCTCCCTAAAGGAAGGGAGGAGGGGCTGCACGGCCGCGTTAAGAGCCTCAAGTTTTACACGCCGCTTCAATGGGGCCTCCCTAAAGGAAGGGAGGAGGGGGACGATCGGGATCTCGACCCGACGCAGATCCACGTCGCTTCAATGGGGCCTCCCTAAAGGAAGGGAGGAGGGACCCGCTTGCGGCGCTTCTGCACCGTGGAGTTGAAGATGCTTCAATGGGGCCTCCCTAAAGGAAGGGAGGAGGGACCAGACGCCGCCGTGTAGAGCTCGTCGTCGAACCCGCTTCAATGGGGCCTCCCTAAAGGAAGGGAGGAGGGGGGATTCGACCAAGAGCGCCTGCGACCTCAAAAAGATCGCTTCAATGGGGCCTCCCTAAAGGAAGGGAGGAGGGGCTACGACTCGACCTTCGGCGGCCAGACGCTGCTCAAGCTTCAATGGGGCCTCCCTAAAGGGGAGATCCCCGGCAAACCGGAGATCGAGGGCTAGGGGGTCTTGCGGGGCTTCTACGCCGGACTTCGGTACCCGCGAAAAATACCTTGGGCACACTCCGGGCGCAAGGGTAAAATCTCCCTCGCCCCTCCTCCCCCTACCTCGCCCCCGATTCTGGGGGCACGGGTTTCAACACGGGGGAGGCTGGGGCCTTGCACCGGCCGGCCGGATCGAGGGAGCATCGGGGCGTGTTGAAACCCCAAACAGAACCCTCCTCCTCTGAACCCCCACCCCCCTACATGCGGGTCTCCATCCGCACCCTCACGGGCACCCTGGAGATCACCGCCCCCGCCTGCTCGATCACGGTCGATCCGCCGATCACGGTCCCCACGGAGATCCGCGGCGAGCTTCACTACGTCATGAAGCGCACCTCGCAGGTGCGCGTGGTGTGGCGCGGGCCGCGGAGCGGGGATCTCGCAATCTCCTACCTCTACAAGAACGCGGGCCAGCTCGCGGAGGTCCTCGCCCGGACCGCGCAGGCGGGAGGTGTCATCGAGTAGCCGGTCCACAAGTGGACCATCGAGGTGGTCCACAAGTACGGCTCTTTTTATAAAGGGCCACTTGTGGACCGGCCTCTACACATGAGGACTAACCGGGCTGGGGGAGAGATCTCCCGGCCCTTTTTGTGTGCTCACTCACCACGGTAGCCAACCGGCAAAATCTGCCGCGATGAGAGCTAGACCTACATCGGCGCACACGAGGGCTAGGACATAGCGGGACCAGCTCGGGCGCGGTGGCGGGCTCGCCCATGCGGTGATCCCGCGGCGAGTCTCCTCCGCGATCCATGCCCGATCGAGGGCCTCACCCGTCGTCGCGGAAATCATTCATCCCCCCGCGAGATAGCTCCCGCCGCACGGCGAAAAGCGATCCAAAAAGCCGGGCCGCTCAAAAGGGCGAGCCCGGCGATAGTCAGAATGCCCGGGGACATTTTCTCGCTGTCATAAATGTAGCCGAGTACGATCGAGGTGATCGCCCCTATTACCTGTAGGATCGACACGACCGCTAGCGGTCGATCGCTCGCCCTCGGCTCGCTGGTCATACCGTATCCCGCACGATATCTGAGGGAGCCTCGATCGGCCCCGTAGCCCCGTGATCCACGGGGCAGGGCTGCCCCGGTTTGCAGTCAGCCGGGACCGGCTCAGGTGCGGGATCGCAGGGACCATGGAGTAGGGCTATCGCTAAGAGGATCAAGATCCCTGCTACGATAACAAAAATGGCCCGTAGGGGCGATTTCTCGACCTCAGGCGATTGTGATGTGAGATTTTCGTTAGTCATGACTGCACATACCTTACCGACGCATTCATAAATGCGCCATGTGTACCGAATTGGTGGACCATCATTCGGGATCCCCTCGATCGCTCTAGGGTCGCTGAAATCAAAGACGAGCGGGCCAATTTTCATTGGCCCTCGCGCCCACTCCTCGCCTGCTAGAGCTGCCTCCATGGCCTCCCATAGGCGCACACCACGGGAGGGATCGGTATTCTCCAGATAACCGAGCAACGCGGATAAGACAAAAACAAAGAATTCCGGCTTCATCTATTGAAACCGCCTATAATGGAGAAAATCGGCGTAGGTCTCTGACAGCTCTAGGATGAGCGCCACCGCGCATAGAATCGTAGGATGAGATAGATCCACAATAAAGCCTCCCCCTGCCTCGATCCGGGATCGCGATCCAATATGCCCCGCATCCGCGTGGACCATGGCATCCCATAGGGCCTGTCCACGCTCCCGATCGACGCAGCCTAAATGGCCTAAAATGGTCTCTAGGATGTAATTGGACATCGATTTGGTCATTTCTTACCTTTTGCCTTTCCTTTTCCAGTCATCATCAAAAAAGCCCTGATACCAGCCTGTACCGCTGATACCCTATCTCCCCCCACGATCTCCCCTAGCTCGCTCGCCCTTTCCGGCCGGGCTACCTCCGATAAAAGATCCCCAAACCAATCAGGGACTTGAGGGGGCCTCATGGGCGCCCTCTTTCGATCCCTCGGGGGTGTAGGAGCCGGATCCGGCTCGCCCACCGTGACCCCGCGGCGGAGGATCCGGTATGCCTCAGTCACCTCCCTCATCGCGGCATCACTGCCCCCGCGATCGGGATGGCGGGACATCACAGCGGCCTGATAGGCGGCCTTGATTGTCTCTGGATCGGCCGTGGTTTTGACATTTAGAATTACTGCTGCTTGAAGCGGACTCATGGATTTCCTTCGGTATAGTGGCTTTTAGAGTGTCACATAGTGTCACCCCTAGAGAGAGGATACCGACATGAGCGAGAATGAGACGAAGAGTGAAACAATTATCGCAACCGAGGATCAAGTCACGGTACGGAAAAATTCCGTACAGATTCGATTAGATCAGAATGGGCCAAAAAAAGGGGATGGTAGGCGAGGGATTATTCTCATCGAGGATATGGATGCACCGTATGCGGTCGCGCAATGGCTACAAAGCCCCAAGTGTCTTAAAGCGACTAAGGAGAAGATCGGCAAGTCGTTGATCATTTTTATCAACGACAAACAAATCACTTTGGATTCAGATTCGATCCCCGACGCGGACGATCCCCACCGGGCTCCTCCTCCCACAGCTCCCCAGGTCGCCGGAGTCGTGCCCCTCTCCAGCGACGCCATGCGGGTCGCGGCGAGCTATCAGGCTCGTCTTGAGGGCATGACGGAAAAAATGGAGCGGGATCTAGAGTCTGCGAGGGAGATCCACCGTCGCGAGCTAGCGGCTCTGAGGGATCAGCGGGATAAAGAGATCGCCCGCTGTGAGGCAGCTATCGAAGCGGCGCGGGGTCGCCTGGAGAAGGAAATTAATCGAGAAGAGAAGGAAATGGAGCTTTTAAGCGCTCGCCGCCGCATGGTGAATGTCGAACGCTCGGAGCTGGCGTCGGATGTGGTCAAAACTCAAGAGACTTTCACGGCGCTACGGGAGCGCGTCTCACAGCTCGAAAAGCCCTCAACCATTCAATCTGTAGTCGAAGGGGTGGATATCTTGGCTAAAAATGAAGCCGTGGGGGATCTAGTCATGAAGGCGATTTTTGCCTGGAAAGGGATGTCGAAATGAAAGCGCCCGATAAATTGCTTTTAGGGGTCTACAGTGTAGCGGCCTTTGCGATCATCGTGCTCATGATCGCCCTCATGGTCGCCTACGGCCCCATGTGGGGGGTTTTACTATGGGCTGGTCTGATCGGGATCTCGTGGGGGCTATCGGCGATCCATGCGTGAGCCTATATAAAGGATAGCTCGCCCTCGATCAGCTCCCTAGCTAGCTCCCCCAGGGAGCTTTTTTTATTGCCCGTACGATTTAAATAGCTCATCTATAGGTAGTGTCCTACATGGGAGGACACTACTACATCTAGTAGAGGAGATTAACTTATGGCAACTAGCAAGCTCGCTCGGATCAAATCCCGAGCATCGAATTTAGCACGTGAAAACGAGACGTTGCAGGCGGGTCTCCGCGCTGCAAAGCGCGCCGCATCGGGGGTGGATAAGGAAATCGCGATTGCAGCCGGTGCGGGGGGCGTCGGTGGCGCTTTTCTCGGATATCGCCTGCAAACCTCGCAGAACGAAAAATACGCGGAGGATCCTGAATCCGTCTCGTCTTTTATGATCGGATTCGGCTCGATCCCGTCCACGACCATCATCGGCGCGGTGATCGCCGTGGCGTCCGTCGCAAAGCTCAAGGGCACCGCGCGGGTCGCAGGCGCCTCTTTTGGCGGTGGAATGGCCGGAGGTGGATATTTGGCCGGCGTCCCCGAGGGGTTCGCGGAGAAGAAGTAACCGTATTCCTGAACGTGGATACGGTTAAAGTTTGGATTAAAGGAGATTATTTATGGGATGTTCAACTGGTAATTGTGGAGTGAATTGGAATGCCAACCCGGGCGCTCCCGCGTTGGCGTGTTGTGGCGCGTGCGCCATCGGTGCGGGATGTGATTGTGACGTATCCGGAGCTGATCGCTCCATGCCCACAAAGAATCTCCCCGCGGTAGATCCTGCGACTGGCACTGTATTGCCGTCAACGGCCGCGCAGGGCGTATTACCGCCCGGTTTTTGGAATTGTGAGCAATACGCCGATGACCTTGCACCATGCGATATCGAAAAGATCGAGCGCATGAGCCGGCGATGGGTAGGGATCGCAGGGACCGCCGCGGGCACCCTCGTAGACGTGACCTCCGTCTATTCAGCGCACCTGCCTACGCCAGTAGGCTTTAGTTGGTACCGCCTGGAGATCGATCCGATCAAGGTGTCACATAAGGCTTGCCCTAGGTCGTTTGCCGTAACGGTGTCGGACGGGATCGTCCCGCCTGTAGCGGTCGCGCCCGAAGACGTCGCTATTCAGCAGGAAGAACTATTCCAGGATGGAGACGGATCGTTCGTGCATGCGTGGGATTGGCCGATGCCGGCCGATCCAGACGATCTCAAGATCACCGATAGCCGGTGCGCCTGTGAGACACTCTGCGTAGGCGTACACGCCCGCGGACTTTTTGCCGTGCTCTTGCTATTGCCGACCCTCGCCCCGGGCGACCTCTATTCGGTAACCGTAAAGGGCATCCGGAATTGCTACAAGATCGCTCTTGGCGATTGTCCGCCCGACCTGCTCTGTGGTCGTGAGGTGATCTAATCTGACTCCGTATCCTCTATAGGGGATACGGAGATTTGCCCTGGGTAGGGGAGACTCTCTCCAGGGACGTGACTAAAGGAATCGGGGAATATGGCTACTAAGAAAAAAGGCTTACTTTTCGGGGGTTTGGCGCTTTTGGCGCTCCTTCTATTTGGGAGCAAGGCAAACGCAAAATCATCGCCGCCGCTCATCGAGCCCCCAGCCCCGGATCCCGATCCGATCCCAGATCTCCCCCTCCCGCGGAGGACTTCCCGCAAGCGTCCGGGGAGAATTTTGGGGCTACCCCCGCCGATCTGGTCAAGGCTTTTGAATACGCCGAATCGGCATCCGGAATCCCGGGCCTAGGCCGGTATTTGGCCGTCCATGCGTGGGGTGCATTTAGGGCTAAACAACCAATAATGTCTACTGAGGAAGCGCTGGTAATCTCCTCACAAAATCCAAAATGGTGCGAAAACTGTAAGAATACCTCGCAGGCAGAAATCAAAGCCTCGATGATGGCCTTTGAGCGGGTCACCCTTGAAAAGGGTGCCACGGGCCCTTACGGAGGTACAGGGCAGCTCGATAAGCCGTGGCCAAAACCCGCCGACTATAAAGATTATGAGAAATTTGGATCGGCTGGGTTGTTCGATATTCTTGGGGCGACCGGGGCATATGCTGGCATACACCAGGGCTTCACTCCAGTCCTAAATCGGCCGACCGCGGATTTTACAGATCTTCGAGTCCAGGTCTTTATTATCACATGGCTTGTCTATCGAGTCCTGCAATCGCCCAAATACAAAGTATTGGTGGCGGGTGATCCTCAGGCTACATGGTTGAATGTCCGCGCGGCGGTTTCCTATCCAGACTCTTTCGCTTCGGGCGGGACTCTAGCTGCGCAAGCGCGGCAGAATGCGGCCGCGCGGGAGACGGAGCTGGGGATTGACCTCAGTAAGAATGGTTTCCCAGGGACCGCAAAAGATTTCAAAGCCAAGGCGTTTTGGGAGGCTTTGGGGAATTTCGGTGGATAATGCTCGGCTCATCCTCACCCGTATGGCCGCTAGGGACTGCGCCTAAAAAGAGCACGGTCGCGGGATCGTTTGGAGCCCCGCGACCCTCCAAATCCACCCCTACGCGGACTCATCTAGGGGTGGATCTCGCCGCGAAAGAAATGGATCCCGTCTATGCCATGGAGGACGGGACCCTAACATCCTCCATGGGATGGGATGGGCCTGAGGCCAAAGCGCTTTGGCTAGAGACGACTACCGGCCTATCCATCCTGTATGGTGCGGTCGCACCGGGGACCTGGAAATCGCTTCCCAGGGCTGTGAAGCGCGGCGAGCCGATCGCCAAGATCGGCCGCTATCCAGGCGGGAGCACGATGCTCCATCTAGAGACATGGGCGAGCCCAGTATCCAGCCCTCGCCCCGCTTGGCCCTGGGGTGCCCCCAAGCCCCCGAATGCCCTCGATCCCGCGGTTTATTTGGCGCGGGTGAATTCTAATGGATCTGGGGGATCTAATGGCGGGGGTGGATCTAAAGGTCCCCGCGGATCTACTCCGCTCCTCGCAGTGGGGCTCATTGGCGTAGGAGCTTATCTCCTACTCGGGAGGACATAATCATGGTCGAAATCATTTCTCACGGTAAAGCTGCCGCAGGCAAATTATCCCCCGACGCCCCTTGTGATGGAGGTCTAGGGCTAGGGATCATGTGCAGTGGGGCCGATGCTGAGGCGTGGTATTTCGCCGGTAGGCAATGGGCGCTCCATATGCGCGCAGCCCTCAAAGCCTTGATCCCACGAGCTGGAGATCTAGCTAAAGCGGCGCCGGGTTTAGCTGCCCAAATCGTCGGCGCAATGCCAGGAGCGGCCGCGGCCGCGAACGAGTTTTCGGATGATGGTCCCCCGCTCATCGCCCTTTCTGGGCAAATCCAGACCTATGTACAGGCGCAGCAGGTGCTACGAGATACCTCCGGCCTATTAGATACAGGTCTCGCCATTTTGGGGGTCGGTGTAGCACCTGCCCCTAAAGTAAAAGGCGAGGGTGGGGGCGGCGGATACAAGATCCCGGGATTCGGTGGTGATCTAGTATCGGGGGCGCTTGCCCTTGGAGGGCTTTATTTGGCTTATTCCCTATTCTTTAAAGGTAAGGGGTCCTAATCGTGGCACGTCCATCTAAAGATCTGATCGCCGCGCGAAAGCGGCGGCTACTCGAATCACAGCATGCACGGTTATCCAGGGAGCTGGATCGCGTCTCTGCGCGCCTAGAGCAGTGCATGAGCTGTAATTTGGACAAAGCGCAGCAAGAGTACGCCCGGGTAGAGGCGCGAGCTGAAGCCGAGCGGCGAGCTTTGGAGAAGCGACTGGGGATCTCTTTGGAGGAGTCCAGGATCGCAAAGCGAAAGCTCGCGGGAAAGAGGACGGCTAAAAAGGTCTCCAAGAAGACCGCCAAGAAGGTCTCCAAGAAGACCGCCAAGAAGACCGCCAAGTCCACGACGGCTAAAAGGGTCCCTGCTAAGAAAGCGGCTAAGAAGGTCCCTGCAAAGAAGACCGCTAAGAAAGCCTCTAAAAAGGTCCCCGCGGAGGGCTTGGAGATTCGCGTAGGTGCGCCGCCTATGGCGGAGGTGATCCAAGACATCCGACTACCACCAAAAGCCGCGAAAATCTCTGTAGCCAAAAGCCCAAAGGCCCCCAAGGTTTTTAAAAGGGGGAAATTGACCTACAAAGAGGCTCAGGCGATTATCCTCGCATCCGCCAAGGCGGCGAAGTGGGATTTTTCGGATGCTCTCAAAGTCCCCCATATGACCGCCCCGGGTGGGCGGATCCGATTCTATGTAAAGCCTAGGGCAATCTATGCCGACTATGCGGCGGACCCGCGTAAGCCCCAATTTAGCCTCAAAACCGCTCGCTCCCTCGTGAGCGAGGGCGAGGTCTTGGAGCTGGCCGGTGAGGCTGATCCCGCGGCGACGCTGCTATCTATCGCGTCGGCCTTCAATAAGCAGGGGACGCTATTCTAATGAAGGATTCACATCCCTATAAATTTGTGACTTATCTGCCCGGTGCGGGAGCTGATCTCCTCGCTCGTCTAGCGGAGCTGGATCGAGCCGTCGCGCATGTGCATGCGTTGGAGTCGGCCATGGACCGCTACGTATACGATAGCGACCTATGGACTCCACGGGAGATCTCACTCGCCCAAATTGCGGCCGGGAAAGCGAAGCGGGGATAAATGGCCGTTTCCATTTTTGATCGTGAGCCCGGTACAGGTACTACGAGCGCCCTGGCGGAGGTCCTAGGCGCGGAGGTGGTGAGCCTCACCGTATCCGCGATCCCACCTCAGATCGTAGGGGCCCTAAATCAGGGTGCGGCTGTGATCCAGCAAGCCGCCGCGATCGGGTCTGCGCTCACTGCCGCGGCCTCAATGGGGCCGCTAGCGATTGCTACCGCGGTCTACCAGGGCCTAAATGCAGTAAATTCTGCCTTTGAGGCATGGGCGGACGCAATCAATCAAAAATGGAAGGACCAAATTTCTTCGGGTGTGGATCAGATTTGCCGGGATCTCTGTACCACCGCCACGGGAAATATCCTCGTACGGTATCAGCCGAGCAATTCAATCACCCTGGAAATCCCCAAAGGATATGAAGATCTCACTAAGATCAAAAAATCCGAGAGGTGGGATTGTGCTCGTCTCAGGTCTCAATATAAGCCGGGCTATGTAAACTGTCTGGGTAGGCCGACTAAATCGGCGATTCTCTATACGCCTATCCCGATCCTGGTAGCGAGCGGGGGAGCTTTCGACGTGCAATTCCCCGCGTCTGTATATGGTCCTAGCGGACCTGGGGTTTACCCCAGCAAGCAAACAAACCCCGCAAAATGGGCGGATTTCAAATGGTGGGGGCTGAGGTCCGAATATTTGGACATCCTCAAAAAATGGGAGTGGGTAGCGCGTGTGATCGCGCAGGATGATGCAAATCCTGCCCCCCCCGTGCGCACATGGACGACGGTAGCGATCGGGCTAGCGCCTACCTGGGGCCCTCAGGGGCAATCTCTGCCCACCTCACCGTATGCGCTCGGCTATGTGTCCGGGCTGCTAGCCCGTCCAGCGCCGGATCTCGATAAGGTGGCCTCGATCTTTTCTCAGATCGAGGCCACCCCACGCACTGCGCAGGCAAAACGGACTATCGAGCTTTTATTGTGGACCCGTGAGGACCTGAGGCGCCGCAAGCTGGCCCCAGGGGCCCCGGAGGGGTCGCGGTGGCGAGATCGCCTCTATCCACCTCAGCAAGGCCAAGGGGGGCAGCAGGGGTTCATGGGCGGACTCCAGGGCGGCGAGGGTGGTTCTGGATCCTCCCAAAAAAAGGGTGGCGGTGGATCTGGGGCTGGGGTGGCTTTAGCCGCCGCGGGGATCGGTTATTTGTTCTTTAAAGGTAAGAAGTAAGAGAGGACTTAATCATGGCAAATTTTCAATCTAAAGAGGATGCCGAAGCGGCTTTAGCTCCGAGTGTAGATCCACGAGGGCGCATTACCGCATGGCGCTATCTGCGCGATAATGGGATGCTCTATTCATCCGCACCCCAGCTCCCACCCCCCACGGGGTACGGGATTTATCTCCGGGGCCGTGGCACGGGTGGCGGGATCGGCGCTCAAGGCGCCACGGGGCCTCAAGGACCCGCTGGCGCAGTTGGTCCTGCGGGTCCCCCAGGGCCAGCCGGCGCATCATTCCAGCGCTTTTTGACGTACGGGCCCGGGGACATCAACGGGGAAAATTTAAGTGCTGTCCCGGTGCTCGTAGCGCCTCAGATCGTGATCACGACCGCGGAGCAACCGTCGGGGGGGCGGTATGTCATCGAGGGCACGTTCCGATCCCTTTTCTCAGGCGCAGGTACCAGCGGGGTGATCGCCCTGGAATTTTATTGGAATGCGCTTTTAGTCGGAACGCTTTCTTTCTCGTCCAAGGATTCCGATACACACCCCTACGGTGCGATCCGGATGGTCGTGGACGATCGAGGGGACGGTACAGCGTTTTTCTCTCACCTATCCCTGCTCAAATCTGGTACGCCTCAGCCGAATAATGCCGAAGCTCAAATCTTCCCGGCGATCCCGGCTCCTGTACCTGCACCGTCCTATACGGCGGAAATTTTTGGATCGGTATTCGGGGATCCCGTCGAGTTTACCATGGCCACATTAACCGGCGTGACCTACACTCCGTAACACCCCGCTTCTCAGGATACACAATCAAGGGCCCCGAAATGGGGCCCTTTTTTATTGCCCCGGATCTACGTCCAGACACGCGGCAGGTCCCCCGTGTCTGCGAGCCCGGGTTATCATCCGCTGGATAGTCGTCGGATGCCACCGGGATCCCCTCGCGGGATATCCCTCGGCTGTGAGCCGATCGGCGATCTGTGCCCTCGTGAGGCCCTCTGCGGCGAGCTGAATAGCCCGCGCGACGGCCTTGGATTCATTGGAGGGGATTAGCCGGCCATCATCCGCCACCTGATAACCGAGCGGCGGCGTACCAGTGGAAAGCCCAGATTTAATTAGCCGGCTCATGCCCCCCTTCACGCGAGCCCGGATTACGCCCCGCTCGTATTGTGCGGCCAAATCTAAAACCCCCCTCAGCATCACCGCGCCCGGATCATCCCCCGTAGCTATCCCGTCCGAGGTGATGAGGGTCGCCCCCAGCCGAGATATCTCCGCCTCGATGATCCTCATGATGGCCGGATCCCGCGCTACGCGATCCCGGCGAGCTGCTAGGAGCACGCCAGCCCCATGATCTCGGAGGGAGACGAGGGCGCCGACTAGACCGGGGCGACGATCTAGAGGCGCCGCTCCGCTGATCCCCGCGTCGATATGCTCGGCTACGATATGAAGGCCATGCGCCGCCGCGTAGGCGGCCAGCGCCGCGCGTTGGCTTTCGATCCCGCCGCTCTGATCGTCTGTGGAGACGCGCAGATACGATATGGCGCGGGATGGATCGCCTGGAGATCTGCGCCGGCTCATGCGGCCTCCATGGCGAGGATCGCATCGAGCTCGATGCCATCGATGCCAGGATCCGCGAGGGTGGGCATGACCTCAAGCGGGGTCTCAGCGATCGCTGAGACCCCGCGTAGGCGATCTATCGCCGCCGCGGAGTCCGCGAGGGCGAGATCGAGGGCATCTAGATCGATCGTATACACCCGCGCCCGGCCCTGAGGCGTACGCACGCGGGTGGATCTCGTCCGAATGCCGAATTTCTCCAATAGCCGCCCTATAAGGGCGTAAAAAGGCAATTTTCGGATTCTATCCAGGGTAAAAATTTCCCACGCTATGCGTCGAATTTCGTCCTCCGCCTGAATCGCAGGGGGGGTGATCGTCCCCCCTGCGAGGAGATCCGAGATCCCACATAGGGACAGGATCCGCCGCATCGATGCCGCTCGGAGCGTCCGATCGCCTGCTCCGATGGCCCCGCGGGCCCGCGCGTCTGCGTCGCGATCTGCGACGCGGAGCGCTTCACCCGGGGAGCTGGCGACGACGAGATCCGCGAGCGCCCGACACTGAGACCTCCATCCCCTCGCCTCACGCACGAGGAGCGCCTCATCGGGCGTGCGACCATACCACGCGCTCAGCTCATGGCGCATGAGCGCGGCTCTGAGGTCCTCACCAATTTCCCGCCCCGCATACGCCCCCGCCTCAGCGTCGCTGAGGTCCGGCGCATCGAGGATGCGCCCGTGATCGGCGGCTCGCACTGCCTGCGATGCGGCTACGAGGGCGGCCGCGCACGCGTCCACCTCGAGGGTGGTCGCGGTGGCCACGGGATCCGCCGATGTGATCTGCGCTCGGTCCACCGTCCACCCGTGCGCGGCTAGATGCCGCGCTAGGGCCCCCTCAGAGACCATCGGCCCCATAACGGGGGGATGATCCGCGGTCCCCTCGACCGCGGGGGCACCGTACCGATCCGCTAGCCATGACTGCGACGCCTCATAGGCGCGTACGTGGCAGTATAGCGACACCAGCGCCGGATCCGCGGTCATCGTGAGGGGATCCGTCCGATCGGTGAGGAGCGCCCGTAGGACCCTCTCAGACCCCGCGGAGCGGGCATAGAGGAGCCTGCGATGCTCCGCGGGGTCGCAGTCTGCCTCCCCCACCCGCGGGGATCCATACACATGGATCACCGCGGTTTTGGCCGGCCGACACCGCGAAATCCCCTGCAAAATGTCGTCCGCGATCGGGCCTGCGCTGGCGTCCACGTACGCCAGTAGGTGGCAGTCTGTGGTGATATCGATCCCGCTACCTAGCGCAGTCGTGTGTATCACTACGCGGTACCGTGCTACACGGCTAGGGTCCTCTGCAAGCGCTTTTTGAGGCAATCCGGAGGAATTGTGTCCGTGAAAGAGTAATAGATCAGCCGAATCCACCCCGAAATCTTTTGCGATCTTTTCAATTTCTTTGGCCTTTTTGCGGCCAGTGCAAAAAATTAAAATTGGTTTCGTTCTATTATCTATCAGGGTCCGCAGGCGGATCCTCATCCCGGCCTCACCCCACGCCCCAGGTGGGGCAATAATTGCGGTTTTGGGCGTCGGGAGGGCCGAAATTTTCTCCATTTTGTATGCCGGCATGGTGCCTAGGAGCCCTGTCAGCATGCCTACCGTGAGCGGGCCACAGTCCGCATCGAGGCATAGAATGCGGGCCGCTGCGCCGACGATGCGGCGTAGGGCCGTCCATATAGCCCCAGAGCGACCCGACCGGATCCTGTCCTCGGAGACGATATGCCTAGAGACCTGCTCGATCTCCTCTATGATGAGGAGATCGATCGTACCCATGTCATCGAGCCCGCTCACCTCGCCCTCGGGGGTGAGGGAGATCCGGCCGGCGCTGTCTACACACACCACGGCGGATCCGGCCAGATCGCCGGATGCGTCCATATAGGACGCAAGGCCGCTCGCCCTCGCGCTCGCGCGACACAGCGCGCGGCGGTGGGAGATCTCGATCACGCGCCCGCCCTCAGCCCGGACCCGCGCGATCTCCGCGCGGGTGGCGGTTGATTTTCCCGACCCGCACGGTCCGCGGCGGAGGACGACCCGCACGGGGGCGCCATCGTCGCCGGTCCAGGTGATCGGGCCGAAGAACCGCGGGCTCCCCTGTGTGGGGGAGGCCGCTTGTGGACCGGCCCCCGCGCGACGGCGCCATGCGTTTCTGCATTTGGCCTCGAGCAGTGACCGCGGGTAGCCCGGGTAGGCGCTCTCCATGATCTCGACCGCCGCTGAGGCGGTCGAGACCACGCCAGATCGCCTCAGGGCGGACGCGGCGCGCCACAGGCCGGTGTCGCTCTCCCCGCATCCGGGATGGAGCCGGCCGGTGATCTCCACGATCCAGGCGGAGAGGTCTCCATGTGAAGCCCCGGACGGGGCGGGGAGCTGGTCCACATCCCCCCCCTCTTTATAAAGAGGCGCTTGTGGACCACCTCCGCGAGTGTGGACCCGCGGAGCGTAGCCCGGCCGCCCCGGTAGGGGCACGGCGCAGGCTTTGCGCCCTCGCCGGATCCATAGATCTGGATCTGCTCCTGCCTCCGCCTCATCGGGCGGGGGCAGGTAGAGGGAGCTGCGCTCCCGCCGCCGCATGAGGACATACTCCTCATGCGTGGACCGCGTACCCCACCGAGCGGCGCTCGCGGGGGTGGTGATCTCTCGGCTCTGAGCGTCGAGCCCCACTGCGCGGAGCGCAGACACGAGCGCATCGCGGCCGCGGGGCATGACCTGCCCCATGGCCCCCGCGATCCACGCGAGGACCCCCATCGTCGCATCCTCATAATCGCGTGGGCGGAGGGGACGAGACCACCTCCACCAGAGCCGCACGCGCCATGTGGGCGAGCTGGGGTGATCGGGATCGTGAGAGGAGCTGGAGATCACCGAGCAGTGGATCCCCTCGCAGGCGAGGGCGGCGAGGATTGCGTCTAGATCATCGCGGGAGCGGCAAATATCGCCGCCATCGAGATCTATCCACCCTAATGAGGCCCCGACGAAATATTTTTTCTCCCGTGTACAGGTCTCCCCGTCGCGCAGCTCGCCGGGAATTACTGCGGGGGTACGATCCCGGCATTTTGCCCCGCGTGCGCCTAGCGTGGCGTACCAATCGGTAAAATCGCGTAAAGTTAAAAATTCGGCCCTTTTTAGGCTATCGCGGTATTGATATCGGGTCCCCGCGCGCATAGGATCGGGATGGTCGTCATCCCATGATCCCAGAGCCGTGAGCGTGACCCGCATGGGCTCTAGCGGAGGAAAAATTTCTTCGTCGGGGGCTGAAAAATTCTCGGTTTCGCGGGTATGATCCTCGTAGGTCATAGATAGTGCTCCTGCTCTGGGGCTGGGGGGCGTCATCGGGGGGTATCGATGACGCCCCATTTTTTTATCCACCCCCACCATCGGGGACGGACATTTACACGCTACCGACGATCCGCCGATCCGGTCGCGAGCGCGAGTAGATCGACGCCGGTATGCGGGATCTCGATCTGGCGCGGGTCCGGCGTAGGCCGGGGATCGTATTCCGCCGTGGACTGGTGTACAGGGAGCGCCTGGATCCACATGCGGAGGGCATCGGCGGGATACCGGACGCGGCCGCGCGGACCATCGCCGATGCGCACGAAAGCGGGGCCAGCGCCACGCTGGCGCCAGTCTGTGAGCGTCGCGACGCTCACTCCGAGGAGGCGCGCCGCATCGGGCGGGGGGAGGAGGATGGGGGAGCTGGGGGTGGGGTGGTGGTCCATGGTGGTGTCTCCTAGACACCTATACCCAGAAAATAGGATCCTAATCGGGGAGGGAATAACTTTTTTTTCACGTGACACGCGGTTATCGCGATACACAATAGAAAAGCCCCCTAGGGGATCCTAGAGGGCTTTCATTCATTTCCAGGCGGGAGATATCCCGCCGACCATTACCTCCGCTTGATCGGGAGGACGACCGCCACGGCCGTATCCTGAGGCGCCTCATGAATCGCGGTGAGGCGCTCGCCTACTGTGACCGCTCCCGCGGCGGCTACGTCGTCGGCTAGGTGCGCGTAGCGCATCGTG
This sequence comes from Candidatus Eiseniibacteriota bacterium, assembly GCA_016712505.1. Classification (GTDB taxonomy): domain Bacteria; phylum Eisenbacteria; class RBG-16-71-46; order CAIMUX01; family CAIMUX01; genus JADJQY01. The sequence continues at coordinate 58,802 of JADJQY010000003.1, forward strand.
GACTGCATCGACGTGTGGCCCAGAATGCGGCCGATGACTGCGAGTGACTGCCCCGCGGCGAGGGCATCGGACGCGAGACTGTGGCGGAGGTCATGGAGCCGGACATCATCGAGGCCGATGGTCGCGCGTAGCCGGCCCCAGGTCTGATCGAGCGTGGTGATTTCCCCCCCACCCTCTCCAGGGACCACGAGGGGTGAGATCGAGCCCCGGGCGGCGAGGAGCTGCCGGAGGTAGGCAACCGCGGGCGGGAGCAGGGGACGATCCGAGCGGCCCGTTTTGGAGGTAGGCAGACGCCAGCGGGCGCCATCGAGATCGATGTCGGCCCATTTCATGGCCATCACCTCGCTTTTCCTCGCCCCGGTGAGGGAGAGGAGCCGGATCGCCCTAATCGGGGGCAGTCCGTAGCGAGGGCCACCCCCGGGTGACTGCCCGTCATGGCCCTCGATGTAGTCGAGGGCACCCCACAGACGGCGCCGCTCATCGGGGCTCAAAAAGCGCTCGAGCTTCTCCTCCCTATATCCCCGCACCCCCGCGGCGGGGTTCGCCTCCATGTGGCCCGATTCGACCGCCCACGAAAAAAAAGCGGAGAGGAAGCGCAGGGCCTTATTGGCCGCGGCCACCCCACGCGGGCGCGTAGACGCATGGAGGGACACGACATCCGCCCGGGTGATGGAGGAGATCCGACGAGAACCCAAAAAAGGAGCGATATGAAGGCGCCACGAGCGGCTATAGTTCTCGCGGGTCTTCGGGGCGAGCCGCGGGCCGTGACCCTCCATGTAGAGGATGAAAAGAGCCTCCATCGTCGCCTCAGCACGTGCGGCGGCTCGCTCCGCGCTGGGGTCCTCTCCACGTGCGACGCGTGCGAGGAGGTCCCGGGCGAGGGTGCGAGCCGCATCGGGCGTGATGGCGGGATGAGACCCGAGGGTCACCCGGCGCTGACTCCCCGCCGCGCGGTAGCGCAGGGAGTAGGAGATCGAGCCGGACGAAGAGGCGCGGGCGGTGAGCCCTCTGATCTCGGCGTCGGCTACCTCATCACCTGGGGTGAGGGTGCGGATGAGGGGCAGGGTGAGCCGTGAGGCAGACAATCGAGGCAAAGCGGACCTGATACCCGGTCCGGTGCCAAGGCCCCGCGTGCGCCCACCCCGGGCACACTGCGGGCACATGACTCCCCAGCATCGCCCCACATCGCCCCATCATCCCCGTATCCCGGGGCACACCACTCCGCCCCTCGTAGGACCTCACGAGGGCTCAGAAGAGCCGCTAGCGGGGTTATACGGGGTTTTG
>JADJQY010000004.1 GCA_016712505.1 Candidatus Eiseniibacteriota bacterium
CCTCGTCGACACCGCCGGCAATGTCGGCATCGGCACCACCGCGCCGGCGACCCGGCTCCACGTCAAAGGAGTCGAGGAAGGAATCCGGGTCCAGGTCCGCGACCGGAAGCACGAACCTGGCCTGGGTCGGATTCAACGACGCCTCCGGGACGCGGACCGGCTACGTCGGGGATGGAAGCAGCGGGGACACCGGCACGTTCCTCGCTTCCGACCTCGGTGACGTCATCCTTCACACCCTGGCAGGCCGATCGCTCGTCGTGAAGCCCGACGGCAAGGTCGGGATCGGCACCACCACCCCCACCGCCAAGCTCGATGTCCGCGGCGACATCCGCCTCGGCCCCACCGGCCAGTATCGAGCCACCTCCGGTGAAGAGAACCTGCGCCTCCTCCGCGGCAACATCGACGGCACCGGAGCAATCGACGCCGGCGCCGGCTTCACCTGTACGCGCACCAGCGAAGGGCAGTACACCATCGTCTTCACCACGCCATTTGCCGGCGTGCCCTCCGTGACCGCCACGCCGTTCAGCGTGAGCATCGAACCCCGGGTAGCAGAGATCAAATCCCTCACCGCCAGCAGCTTCCACGTCGCCATCAGTTTCGTCGGCAACCCCGAGACCGACTCGGATTGGTCGTTCTGCGTGATCGGTCCCAGGTAGCCGGTGACCCGCCCCTCAACCCGCCGTCACTCGATCCAGCCACTGGAGGAACCGATGCACGGGACCCCCGCTCTGACCCTCTCGGCCGCACTCGTCTGTTTCGCCATCAGCCCCGCCCTCGCCCAGCTCTCCGTGCCCCGATTCGTCGTGGCCAGCGGCGGCGCCACCCGGTCCAGCGGCGGCAGTTTCGGCATCGGCGGCACCATCGGCCAGCCCGGCGCCACCACCTCGACCAGCGGCCCCTACGCCGTCAGCACCGGCTTCTGGTTCGGCGGCAACGCAACCAGCGGGATCGGCGACGACCCGGGCAGCGGGGAGCCCGACCTCCTCGGCACACGACCCCTCGCCTTCGAGATCCTCCCCGCCACCCCGAATCCCGTCGCTGACGCGACGACGCTCGCGTTCCAGCTCCCCGAGGCGCGACACGTGCGCATCGAGGTGTACGACGCGTCCGGACGTATGGTGAGGTCGATGGCCGACGAGCTCGTGGCCGCGGGGCGGGGTCAAAGGGTGTGGGATGGGCGTGACCAAGCGGGGGTGCGCGTGCCTGGGGGCGTGTACTTCATGCGCGTGAGCGCGCTGCCGGATGAGGGGACGCGGAAGGTTGTTGTGGTTCCGTAGGAGGGGAGACCTGACCCCCAGGCTTCGAGGCGGGTGATAATGGAGGTTCGGCGGGGTTCATCCGAGACGTGGTCGCTTCGCCCGGCATGAGCTGGTCGCGGTTCAGCGGGCGCACGTCGGGTGGCCAGGTGGCGGGCCAGGAAGTCGGCGTCAGTTCGCGATCTGACTTCGTCCGCCCGACGGTCCCGAGGACTGGGACAAAGTCGCTCACTTCCACTCGGCCTTGACGCCACTCTGTCAGTGGCGGAAAGTCGCGAGCGTGATCATCTCCGCTGGTCCGTGAGTCGACCCGCTCGCTTGCTCAGATCGATGGCTCGCGCTTGTCGGCAAGCGCCTGACCCAGGACGTCAGTTCATCCGCCGTCGCGAATCGCGCCCCATCATTTCCTCCCCGCACGCAGCTCCACGACATCCGCGTCAAGTCCCTGCCGATGCACTTGTAGCTGCGACGCACTGCGAACGTGACTTGCGTTCACAACCAGTTCGAAGGGAATATGGCGGGATGGCCGGTAAGCTGACCGAGGAGGGCTGAGCTATCCTCGGCGTCGACGAGAAGCGCCTCGATAAGCACGTTGGAGACGTTCGGCCCGATCTTCCTTCGCTGAGACGGCGCCCGGTACTGGCCCCGCGTCGTAGTGTCTCGCAAGACACCCCACTGGACCATGGAGCGGACGATGCGCTGCCCGGCACGCTCCAGGGTGGAGCGCTCGCCCCACACGTAAACGAGGCGCCTGACCAGATGCGCGAGAGTGAAGTTGCCCTGGAGAGTCAAGAGGCGCCCCACCGCTGCCGCGGTGTCTGTAAACACCGGATAGGTGCCAACCATCATTGCCCAATGGAGGGCGAGACGCTCGTCCGGCGTGCAATCTCCAAGCAGCGCCGCGGCTCGCTCTCGCAGCGGGACCGCCAGCCCGGGCACCTCACCCCAGATGTGGCTCAATACGGTAACCGTCTTGCCTCTCGCGCTGTTTCGTTTGTCCCCACTGACGACACCTTCGAGAAGGCTCCAGAGGTAGGCGCGTATCTCGCCCGTCGGTGCTCCAGCGGCAACCTGCGCTGCGGCCGCATCAAGCCACGCAAGATCGACTCGCCGATCGAAACCGATGTTCGTGCGTCGATTCATCGGACTGCAGTGATGCGGATGAACGGGACCAACACTTCCTCGAGCGCGATGCCGCCGTGGCCTACGCTCTCCGTGCCTTCCGGCATGAAGCACGCCCCGTATGGTGCGATGAGCGGGAAGTAGTCATGGGGGAGCCCGATTTGAGGCCATACTATGGCATTCGGGTACAGAGTCGCGGTGTTGTCACGCAAGTCCTTGCTGCGGAAGATGTGCACCCGTTCGCCCCTCTGCTGCGCAGTAGAACCGACGTCTGGTTTTCCGAATCCGCGCCCGTAGGTGTTGCCGTGATCTGAGGTGATGAAAACCGCGAAATCTCGCTCAACGAGGCCGTCCACCAGCCCCGCGAGCTGTCTTGTCCGCGACCAAACCTCAACCAGGCCGTGCAACCCTGGGGTGCCGAGGCCGACCTGGTGCATGCTCTGGTCGATGAGCCCGATGACGGCTCCTACTACGCGCACGGCGCTGTCATCCGCAGCTCCGATGATGTCCGCCGCAAGGGGTTCGAACGACTGGCTCTTCCCTTGCGGCCTTTGGTACCAGATCGCTCGCTCCGGAAGCCCGCGGTCTTGCCAGAAGTTCAGCCAATGCGCTGACTCTCGGTGTGTCCCCTCGATGCTAGTCGCAAACTCCATGGGGAGGCGTCCGGAGAATATAGCCTGACGACCGACCTGCGTCAGCGTCGGAATCCAGCTAAAGATCGCATGTTCCTCGATGCAGTTGCCCTCGAGCGTGTCCTTCAGGATCCCCCACTGGTCGATCGCCATGCCGTCGATGACGAGCAGCGCCACCCGCTCCGTCCCTGCCTGCCCGAGGTGGTGCGCGAGGTAGTGCGGCACGTGATGCCCGAGCACCGGCCGCGGCAGGTAGGGGAGGGTGGACATCGCTCCGAAGCGCTGCTGGAGCCAGGTCGAGAAGGCCGCCTGGACACGCTCCACGAACGCGACAGCTGCGGTCTCGCTCGCGGTGTCGCGGTCTGGCTGGGTCTGCCATCGCAAGCGCACCCAGGTGCCCCAGCGCAGGCTGTAGTCCTGCCAGTCCTGGTACGTCGCGTCGTCCGCGCTCGGGATCGTGGCGCCGAGCTCGTCGAGCAGGTGGAAGAACCGGCATTCCGAACTGGACGCGGGCGAGCCGGCGATGCCGACGCCGAACCAGCGGTCGTCGTCGATCGGGCGCACGGCCGCCGTCGGCTCGAGCAGGCCCTCGGCGAAGAGGTTGTCCATGTAGACGCGGACGTCGTCGTGGTCGAACGGCAGCTCCGTGGGGCCGGAAATGCTCGGTCCCGCCGGCTCACGCCCTGGCACAGCCTCGAGACCCTTGGAGACGAGGAAGCCCGGCCAACGCTCGCCGAGGAACGTGAGGAACGCTTCGCGGTTCGGCACGATGCGCTCGAGCGGCCAGGAGAGCCACTTCGGGCTCTGGGCGAGCACCTCGATTAGTCGTGCGTCCAGGCTCTCGGGAAAGACCTGCGACCGGTAGTGACGGCGAAGCAGAACACGGAGCAGGTCCGCCGGCTGCTTGATCAGCTCGGGCGCGATCTCGAAGACGTGCCGCAGCACGAAGTCACGCGTGGCGTTGGTCCCGAGGTTGCCGGGGTTCGCATGCTCGAGCGCGTTGGCGAGCGCATCGAAGTGCTGTGGATCCAGCTCCGCCACGACGTTCGGCGCGAGCGACGGGAAGAGGTGGACGAGGCTGAACGACAGGACGCGTCCGCTCTCGCGTGCCTCCTCGATCAAGTCGTGGGGGATGTGCTTCAGGTCGCCGTGGTCGGTGCGGAGGACGACGACCAGGTGCGTGGCCTCACCCCGATCCCAGTGCTGCCGGAAACGGCTCTCGTAGGCATACCGGAAGGCCACGGGGTCGCCGAAGGTGATGAGTTCGAAGCCGCGCGCAGCGAGGCGCTCGACCACGCCGGGCTCGGTGAGCAGCTCATCGGGGTCGCTCACCACGGTGAGCCTTCCTGCCTTGGCGCTGGCCTCGCTGAAGTGCTGCAGAATTGGACCGCGCCAGCCGTCGCGTCGCTGCGTCATGACGCACCTCCTGCGCGGGCGACCGCGACGAGGAGCATCGGGCTCAGCTCGGGAAGACCGTGCTCTCGTGCCTCGACCTCGCGCCGCCAGGCCGCCTCCTCGTCGGCGAGCTGTCCCAGTCGAAAGTCGCGAACCTGCGGCAAGCCGAGCCGCTCGATCGCGCGGCGGCGAGCGGCGAAGGCGACGTTCATCTTCCGCGACTCCATTGACAGGCGCTCGCGGTGCCGTTGCAGCAGCTCGTGGAACGCAGCCTTGCCCTGCTGCTCCGCCGCCGTTCGGGACTGCTCGAACGCCCGCTCTGCCGAGCCGTCCGCGCTCGCGGCCGCGGGCAGCACCTCGAGCCCATCGGCCAGCTCAACCAGGCGGTCCCACACCACGCGCCGTGGGCCCGAGCGTCTGCCCCTCCGGCGTGACGAAGATCGGCAGCACGCGCTGCTCCCGGCCGTCGAAGGTCGACAGGCCGACTCGCCACAGCGACCAGAACCCACCGACCTTGTCGGACACTCCAGGGATGACGACCTGCGCGACTTGCATGCCAGGCGCGTAGGGCGGGATCCGTGTCGTCAGACCACGGATGCGTGGGTCTTCGATGGTGAGGAGCGTCTTGCCGGGGTCGTCGGCAGCGGCACGGCTGAAGGACGCGGCGGTGGTCGTTCCGCCGCCTGTGGTTCCGTCACTGGGCCACGTGAGGTCGTAGACGCCCGGCGCCTTGCTCTGGATGGAGGCTCCACGCGCGGCCTGCGTGCGTAGCCACGCGACAGTCATGCGTTCGGTCCAGAAGGGCATCTGGTGCCCGGCCACCTTCTTGGCGGCCGAAGGGTCCAGCTCGTCGGTGGCTGCCAACACCGCCGAGCCCTCGCGAGCCGAGCGCGCTCGCGCGCGAATGGACTCGGCCAGCGCCTCGGCGCGGGCCTCGGCTTCTTCGGGCGACAGGACGGCTCCGACGTAGAGCTGCTCGAAGTCCACGCCGCCCTCTTCGGAGTCGAGCACGTCGGAGAGCTTGTCGACCCCGAACTCCTCGAGGATGCGCTGGAGCTTCTCCTCCAGGACCTCTCGCACCCGCAGCTCGACGGTGTCCTCGAGCGCGAAGTTGAGCGCGCGCACGACGTGCTTCTGGCCGATGCGGTCGACCCGGCCGATGCGCTGCTCGAGCTTCATCGGGTTCCACGGCAGGTCGTAGTTCACGATGACGTGGCAGAACTGGAGGTTGAGGCCCTCGCCGCCAGCGTCGGTGGAGATGAGCACCTGCGCATCGCCGGCGAATGCCCGCTGGACCGACTTGCGCGCCTCGAGATCCATCGACCCGTTGAGGCACGCCACCGTGTAGCCGCGCTGCCGCAGGAACTCGGCGAGCATGGTCTGGGTCGGAACGAACTCGGTGAAGACCAGGACCTTGAGCGCCGGGTCGCTCTCCTCGCGCTGCAGGTTCTGGATCCATGCGAGCAGCGCCTCGGCCTTGCCATCGGGCGCCCGGGCCTCGCAGCGTCGGGCCGCGGAGAGCAGGAGCTCGACCTCGGCCCGCTCGTTCTTCAGTCCCTTGAGCCGGCTCTGGAGGAGCGACTCCATCTGGTCCTGCCCGTCGAGCTCGACCCACTCCGCGCCGACGTCCTCGCCGAAGAGCGAGAGCTGGCCGGAAGGCAGCTCCAGCACCTCGAGGCGCCGCTCGAGAGCCGTCCGGATGGCGGCCGTGCTCGACGTCACCAGCCGCTGCATCAGGATCATCAGGAACCCGATGGCGGTGCGCTTCTCCCGGAGCGCCTGGTTGTACCCCTCGCGCACGTACTCAGTGACGGCCTCGTAGAGCGCACGCTGTTCTTGGCGCGAGGCGTCCCACTCGACCGAGATGATCTGGGTGTAACGCGGCAGGAAGAGCGGCTTGCCGTCGGCGTCGATGGCGCGACGCTTCTCGGTCCGGATGACATAGGGCGCGACGTTGTCACGCGTGACGGACTCGTCGTCCGGCAGCGCGTCGGCGTCCAGGAACGCGACCAGGCGCCGGAACGCGTCGGTCTTGCCTTGATGCGGCGTGGCCGAGAGCAGGAGGAGGTACGGCGACGCCTGGGCCAGCGCCTCGCCGAGCCGGTAGCGGGCCACCTGCTCGGAGCTCCCTCCCAGCCGGTGGGCCTCGTCGATGATCACCAAATCCCAGCCGGCGGAGACGAGGTCCTCGAAGCGCTCGCGGTTGTAGCGAGCGACCTGCTCGCGTGACCAGCCCCGCCGCGAGTCCATCGGCTTGATCGAGTCCAGCGGGCACACGACCTGATCGTGCAGTCGCCAGAGGTTCTCCTTCTCGTCGACGCCGACGAGCTGCCGCCACGCGGGGAAGTTCCCGGGCTGCACGAGCCGGAAGTCCTCACTGAAGTGGGTCTTCATCTCACTGACCCACTGGCTCGTGAGCCCCGCGGGCGCTACGACGAGGATGCGCTTGGCGAGGCCGCGAACCTTCAGCTCTCGGAGGATGAGCCCCGCCTCGATGGTCTTGCCGAGGCCAACCTCGTCGGCCAGCAGGTACCGCACGCGGTCGGCCGACATGGCCCGTTGGAGCGCGTAGAGCTGGTGCGGCAGCGGGATGACCGAGCCCTCGAGCGGAGCGATCAGTGCATCGCGCTCCATGGCGTCCAGGATGCGGGCCGCCGACGCGACGTAGCAGAGCTGGTCGAGCGAAGGCGCGACGGCGCCGGCGAGGGGCTGCAGGCGGCTTCGGTGCAAGCGCACGACCGCGTCGCGCCGAGCAAGCCAGACCTGAGCGGTCTCCTCCCCCCACACGACGTCCACCGCGATGACCCGGCCGGGCTCATCGTGATCGAGGCTGTAGCACCACTCGCCCGCACTCATTTCCTTCGCACCGTTCCGAAGTCGCCCACGGCATTCCAAGTCGCGATATCCATGACCAGTACGTCATCGACGATGGTGCGGGTCCAGGATGGTGCTCTGGCGACAGGAACGTGCTTGCGAAGTTTGTCACGGAGCGTTTGGAGCGCCGGCGGCTGTAGTGTCGCAAGCTGTAGCAGTACTACGTACCGGATCGGCTTAGTTGATGACGAGGCAGCCCACTGATAGACCCACGAGTCACGGTATTTCGTCGTGAGGGCATTCGTTAGCCTGTCGGCCTGCAGGTCTTGCGCAAACGGCGCGCGAGCCGCGGATGTGGCTTGGGTGTGGTCGGGATCCTTGACCTCCACGAAGAGACGAAACGAGTCGAATTCCACCACGAAGTCGACCGCCTTCATGCAGTGGCTCAGTCCATGGCTGGAGTCGTCGAATCGCGTCGCGGACACTGCTCCGGCGAAGTCGAACTCCAGTTCGCCTTCCTGCAGCACCGTCATTCTTGGGCTCCGAGCGACTTCTGAATCTCTCGGTTGTACAGCGAAGTCATCGCCTCCGCGATCGGGCTGTGTTCGAGACGGAAGGGCTCACTGGCGGTCTCGACCAACACGTCCGCGTCCGGCGTTGGCCGGTACATCACGGTATAGGTGATCTCGTCCGTGGGCTTGGCGGCCAGCTCGCACTCTTTGAGAATGGCGTAGTCATGGGTGGACACGAAGACCTGAACGCCCATCCGCTGTAACGCGAGCAGGATCTCGACAACTACGGAGAATAGCCGTGGGTTGAGGTTCGTTTCTGGCTCGTCCCAGAACAGGACAGAGCCACGGGTAAGCGTCCCGTTCTGGATGATGAGCCAAAGCAGTCCGAGTTTGCGCAGCCCCTCGGCAAGGAGCGTGAACTCCAACTCTCCTTGCCGGTTCTTGAGGAAGAACACCTCTCTCTTCACCGTGACCTTGCCGTCCATTGCCTTCTGCAGCGAGAGCAACAGGCGCCTGCGCACTTCGTCCGTCGGTCCGCGCAGGATCGGCAGGAACGCTCTATCGATGATGTCCGCATAGATCGACTCGAAGTGGATTTGCCGATGCGCATACAGAGAGCGGAACCCGGGAGCGCTGGCGAGCATCTCCTTTACCGGGATGTAGACACTCTCCAGCGGGGTCGCAACCCACTGGTCCCCTCCGATCCTCTTGACTTTCTTGTCTCTCCAGTCCTTGGCGTGGTTCGAGAACCGCAGCTCCAGCGTTGCTCCGCCGCTCCGAGACACCTTTACGGCCGCGGTCGCGCTCTTGCCCTGGCGCTTCACTAGGCGTCCGAGCGCACCGTCTCTCGGAAGGAATGCGGTGGTCAGCTTCTCAGGGAACCGTTGCCCGCTCTTGGTGATGTCGCACGCGGCGTAGGCCACCTTCATGAGGTGGGTCTTTCCGGTACCGTTGGCCCCGATGAGGAGGTTCATTCCCGGAGACGGCTTGAAGTCGAGCTTCTCGAACGCGGTGAACCGCTCGAGCTGGATCCTGGTGATGGCCATCAGTTCACTCCCAGTCGCGTCATCGCGTTGTCGTAGTACATGAGGAGCTTCTCATCCTCTTGGAGCACGGCGTCTGGAAGCTTCTCGGCGACCTTGACGATCGTGCCGTAGTCGCGCTCCTGCCAGCAGGCCTTGAAGCCCACCCGAACTGCCTCGGTGCGGAAGACCTTGAGCTTGCGCTGCGTGCTGGCCTTGTACTCGTCGAACTCGCGGAGCAGCGACTTCTCTCGAACGGCCTCGCGCTCGGCCTGCTTGCTCGGGTCCGGCACGTACCAGCGGTCGCGCGCCTTCTCGACAAGCCGTGGGTCGTCCTTCTCGAGGTTGCGCAGGTCCTTGTAGTTCGACGAGAGGTAGCGGTGGATCTGGCTCGGCACCGGACCGCGGCCGCCGTAGTGGAGGAAGCTCTGCTCGAGGATGGTCTTCAGCTCGACCGTCTCCTCGTGCTTCGCCCATGCTTGGACCTCGCGCATGTACTGCGGCGTTAGGTCCTGGAAGCTCTGCGGCTTGTCCTGAAGTTGCTGCCGCACCCACTGGATGGCACTCGCCTCGTCGTTGACGAAGAGGCTGAGCTGGCGCAGTTCGCTGACGCTGGTGCGCTTGCGGTCGTACTCCGCCACCTGGTCGGGCAAGAAGTACATCGCGTCGCGCTCGGGGAAGCGCTGCGCGAGGCCCTGGAGGAACTCGGGACCCGACAGCGGCACGCTGATCCCCCGCTGCACGTGGAAGGCGATCATGCGGTCGAGGAGCGTCTGCGCCGTGCGCTCCGCGACGACTTCGCCTTCGCTGGCGCGCCCGACGAAGACCGGGACATTGCCGAGGTGCTCCTTCACGAAGGCCCAGGCGCCCTCCGCGGTCGCGTGACCGAGCTCGAAACGGTGGGTCAGAGCCTCCGTGGGCTTGTAGGCCGAGATGACGAGATCCTGCTTCACAGCCGAGCTGGTCACCTGGCGATACGACCCCTGCTTCTTGTCGAGGGTGCGCACGTCGGCGACGACGAATCCCGCGGTGCCCATCGCCTCTTGGATCGCGCGCCAGATCCCGTTGCTCGAGTTGCTGAAGACGACGGTCATCCAGCGGCCAGGCTTGAGCACGCGGTGGTACTCCTCGAAGCAGCGGCGCATCAGCTCCTGATACTCGTGGACCCCCTTCTTCTTGGCCTGATCGACGATGGCCTCGTTGGCGGTGGCGGTCAACACTCCGTGCCAGGCTTCGACGAGGAGATTCAGGTCTGCGTAGTAGATGTTCTCGCCGAACGGCGGGTCGGTGAAGACATAGTCGATGCACTTGTCCGGGATCGGAATCGACGCGCAGTCACCCGTCTGCACCATGGCCGAGGACGCCACAGCTGGCATGGGTGAGAACGCCTTCTCGAGCCGCCCAAGCTTCGTGGTCCGTCGCTCGGCGTCATGGAGTAAGTACCAAGGGCTAACTTCGGCGTGCTGCGATGCGATGTAGTAGACGCCATTGAGCGCGCGATTGACCTGCGAGAAGTGGGATGGACTATACCGGGTCAACACCGACATCCCCCAGATTGCCTGCTCAGCGAACCACACCACCATCCGACGCGTGCCCATGTCGGCAATGCTGAACGCCTTGCGCCACAAGGCTGCCAGAGCGTGGGCAGCCCGGGGAAGGAACAGGTGGTGCGCTCGAGAGAAGCCCTTCGGCTCAAGGCGCGATCCATGGTACATGTCGGCGATCGGGAACGCGGCGCTCGGGACCTCGGCAGGGTATGGAAGTCCATCGACGCGATTGAGCACAGCACGGTCAGCGTCCGTGACCGGACGCTCGTGGGTCGCTGCGCCGACATTGTAGTTGATCCGGACGGGGCGCAGCTCGATGCGCTTCCAAGTCTCACCCGTGATGGGGTCGAGCCGGGTTTCGAAAGATCGTTCCAGTCTGTCCTTGTTCAGCTCCACGCCGCAGTGCGGGCAAGGAAACTCGCTCCTGGTCTTCTTGGTGTCTTCGTCGAGCGCTTCTGCTAGGAAGTTCACCTCGCCGGCACACTGCGGACAGGAGAAGACTTCGCTCCACACCGTGAAGTTGATGCGACCCTTGGTCTTCCCGTCCGTGTGGACGCACTCGTACATCCAGCCGAGCTCATCCTCGAGTTCGCTCAGCACGCGCTGTGCTTCCCGCTCGAAGCGCACCACGTCGAACGGAAGGTTGTATCCAGAGGCGATGAACGATGCCGCCGGCCCCAGGTCGTTCAGGACCACCTTTCGCGCGCCCCATTCGGGCTTGGCGTGTCCCGCAGCCTTCCACTCCGCCTCGAGCTGCTTCCGGTAGCTCGTCGGCGCTGTCCCACACCACTGCGCAGCGAGCCCCGTCATCCCCGAGCCGCAGAAGCCATCGAGGACGAGATCTCCGGGACGGGTGTAGTGCAGGATAGATGGGACGATCGCGAGGTGGGGAACCTTGGTGTGGTACCCGTGCGCCTTGTAGAGCTGATCGGTCTTGCCCGCGCTCACGTCCACGGCGAACGGCTCGCGTTCGTAGGCTTCTGTGGGGTCGTACGCCTTGCTGCTGGCACGGGCGAAGTCCTCAAGGAATGGATTGGGGCAGGCCGTGTAGTACGGCGGGTCCGACATCCGAAGGATCGCCTCGTCGCTCCCCTCAGGAAACCCTGGCGTTGCGCGGAACGCGGGGTCTTGAAGCTTCTTGCGCAGTACGCCGAGGAAGTGCGCTCGCCGAGCATCATCGCTCTCGAAGGCCATTCCGAGGCACGCGACGGGACCGTCGTTCGTTGAAGGCTTCGCGAAGCCAAGATCTCGCTGATTACTCATCCCAGCTTCTCCCTGAGGTGCTGCGCGAGGCGAAAGTTGGCCTCGTCTTGTTCGACCACCCGCTGAAGCAGAAGAAAGTCAATTGCTTCCGCGACGTCTTCAGCGCTCATTGCGGTGGCTGACTCGATCACCGGGATGGTTGCGCTTGCCACGCTCGCGACAGCATGCAGCACAGCCGCTTGTCGCTGCGTGAGGTGCACACCCACGAGAGTCTGCCAGTACGTGTCGACGTCGACCGCCTCTTCCGACCAGTCGAGGGTCAGCGCGAAGGAGTTGGCGTCCTTGTCACTCTCGAATGTAGGTGCCCGTCGGCGCGCCTGCTGGCAGGCGCGATGAAGTGCCCGGATGCCGGAGCCCGAGATCTCCGCGAAGCCGATGAGTCGCAGCGCCCTGGCGATAAGGGGATTGCGCGACTGGCTCTTGCCGCCGTCGAGCAGCTTGTCGGTCGGCACCAACGAGTAACCCGTGTTGAATACAGTCACTCGGTCTGGATAGAGCTCGATCTGCGCCGCAGCGGTCGAGTCACGATAGTCCTGATGAATCGTCTGGTTGACGAATATCTCACGAAGCGTGAGGTAGTCGATCGTTCCCTCGGTTCGGCTCAAGTCATCGGGGTCCACATCCTTCATCCCGGTGTGCTCTGCGAAGAAGCGAACCGCCCGCTTCAGAGCTTCGATAAGGTTCGCGGATTCAACCGTGTCCCTCTTGTCTTTGACAGGCCGCATCGACTGGGGATCGATGACCCGCAGATCCAGCACGTCGCGCTGTAGGCGGGACCGAACATCCGCAGGACGTCCGAACAGGAGAGTCAGTTGGCGGAGCTCGTCGGGCTCGACGTGGTATCGACCGTCGAGCAGTCGCTCGCGGATGAGCGCGTGTGGGTCTGGCGCATCGCGATCAAGGCGTTGCGCGTACCACCGAAGGGTCGTGGCATCGAAGATGTTCCAGTCGACCGTGCCATCCTGACGGCGTCCACCTTCTTCGATTCGTTCTCGGATGTCCGCCCACTCCTGCGCAAGGTGTCGCCCGTCGGCGAGAAGCACGGTGTCGAATGTCCTCGAGATCACGCCACCGAAGAAGTCTCGTAGCGCGTCCGCATGAGGGGCGGCCCCGTCCTGCTTCGTCCCGTCGATAGTGCAGTAGACGACCTTGTTCTCTTCGACGCCATCCAGGAACAAGAGCGATAGGTTCCTTCGCTTCTCGTCGATTCCCCAGAGAATCCATGGCGGAAGCTGAACGCAGGACTCGCCGACAGCGACGTAGGGCACACGAAGGTTCTCGATGCTCGAGTCGCGTTGGACAACCGCGAAGGTGGGCGCGGGGTCCAGCGACTCTCCCATGAGCAGCAGCCGACGCAGAACGAAGACGCCGTCCTTCTTCACCCACTCCTGTTGTTCGACGACGAAGAGCGGCAGAGCGAGGAGAGCCTCTGCGCCGACGAGCGCATGAAGAAGTGCGACCAGGGGCCGGTCATCAGCCTCGACGAGGCCCGCCCTGGTTTCGTCGAGCGTCGCAAGCTCATGGCCAAGACGGTTGCGCAAGGTCAGGAGTTGGGAGAGCGCTTCGTTCGTTGCACCGCTGCCCTTCTCCTTCTTGCTGACCCTGAAGGAGTAGCGAAGCAGCTGCTGGGCTGGATGCTGGCCGCGCGCCGCAGTGATCTCCTGCACCGTAGTCAGGAAGTGGCCGAAGGAGAGGTTGCCGCTCAGCTCGCTGAGCTTGGCCTCGGCGTCATCGTCCCGCGACGCGAAGGAGGCCACCGCCACCGCCGCGAGATAGCGGGTGAGCACCTCGGCCGCCTTGAGGCAGGCGTTGACGCGCTCCGCAGCCGTCCGCGCACGCAGGACCCGCCCGCAGGCGATGGCAACCGGCGTCGGGTAGATGAGGCTGCCGCGGCGCAGCGGCCACTGTTCGGCGGCGGTCTCGGTCATCTCAGCGCTCCACGACAACGCGTACGCGGGTGGCGTCCTTGCCCTTGGTGAGGTCGGCGACGAAGGCGTCGAAGCGCTCTTTGAGCTCGCCGACCGTGCACGGGACGCCACCGTCGGTGAGCGCGGAGCGGAGCCGCGCCTCGGTGAGCACGACCTTCTCGAGCCCGCTCAGGATCTCCTGCAGCGCCTTCACGAACGCGGGGCTCACCGGGTCGGGCAGGCTCTTGCTCTTCAGGAAGGCCTCGACGGCGTCACGGCCTTCGCCCGCGCCGAGGAGCTCGATGTTGCCGGCCACCGTCGGGTCCTGGAGGTTGCCGAGGAGCGTGTTCGTCCAGCTCTGCAGCATGTCGTCGAGCTCGGCGTCGAGCTGACCGATCCGGTCGCCCGCCTTCGTCCCGGCGAAGGGCTCCTCGACGGGACGGAACGCGCAATGCGGGCAGATGGGATCGGCGTCGAGGTCCTGCTTCGTGAGGCTGAAGCAGGTCTTCAGGCCGAAGAGCGTGTTCTGGAAGTCGCGCAGCTGCTGGGTCGGCATCATCTCGACCGTCGAGATCTGCTGGAGCTGCTTGAGGCGCGGGTCCTGCCCCAGCCGAGCCTTGCGCTGGTCGTCGGTGGCCCCGAGGCGGGCCTGTACGTGGCGCTGCAGGTAGGCGTCCTGGTAGGCCGTCTTGAGCTCCGCCAGGGCCTGGCCGAGCGCTCGCTGGAAGCCCGAGTCGGCGCGGTGCTTCGGGCTCGTGATCTTGGCCATCAGCTCGCCGCGGCGCTCCCGCATCTGGTCCACCCAGGGGTGGCCGGCTTGGAGCACCGCCTCCGCCTTGCCCAGGTACGAGGTCGTGGGCCCGACCTGCTGCACCAGCTCGCCGAGCTCCTCGACCTCGCGCACGAGCGCGAGCCCGGGCCGCTGCGCCTGGATAGCCGCGACGTCGTGCGGGAAGCTCTTGAGCTTGCCGGCGGTGTTGAAGGCCTGGAGCGACTCGAGGAAGCGCTTCAGGTCGCCGAGGCGCTGCCGCCACTCGGTCTGCTCCTGCTCCGAGAGGATGGGCTTGCCCCACAGCACCATGTCGGCGACGTGGGCGTGGGCGAGCACCGCCTTGTTGACGAACTCGGCGACCTTGGCCTGCAGCTGGGTCACCGCGTCGTCGCGCTTGGCCGGGTTGACGATCAGCCCCTTGGGCACGCCGAGCAGGTCGAAGAGCTCCTGGAGCGCGCCGAGCGGAAGATCGCGCGGGCGCTCGATGTGCTTGAACTGCGCGACGTCGTTCACCGAGAGCTTCGCGAACTGGTCGATGGCGCCGGCGTCGATCTTCTTCCCGGTGATGCTCAGGACGACGTCGCCACTGTGGACCAGCCCGGCCAGGACCACGGCGAGGAACTCCGGCTCGAGCCGGAAGCGGTTCCAGTAGTCGCCCCCGGCCTGCTCCTGAACGAGCTCGGAGCGGTTGAGCACCTGGCCTTCGCCCTTGGCGCCCAGCTGCTCGATGATGTGCTTCGCGTAGCGAGACTCACGCGGCCGGAGCTGGTCGCCATCGAGCATCTCGAGCGCGTCGAGAACGGCGGCGCCGAGCTTGCTCTTCACGCTCCCGGCGATCCAGCGCAGGGCGTCCTGCGCCGCCTGCCCACGGTTCGCGCGGGTGATGGGCGTGTCGAAGATCGGGTAGTCGGGCGCGGTGTCGGTGAAGTGGGTGGACAACGACACCGCCGCCGCGACGTCGACGTAGTCCCGGACGCCGCCGCGCGATGGGGCGCGAGCGAAGAGCGTCTGGAGAAGCTCGCCCAGGCTTCGGGCCTTGCTCTGGTACGTGACCTCGTAGACGGTGGTCAGCTTCTCCTGCAGCCAGCGGGTCATCGTCCGCAGGTGCTCGAGCGCCTTGTCGTCGTAGATCTTCTTGTTGCTGCCCGAGGCGGTGGCCGAGAGCTCGCGCGCGCCGGCGTAGAGCTTGAGCGCGCGGTCGAACTCCTCGTCCCGGTGCGTCAGCCGGAAGAAGACTTCGTCGGGCTTGCGCTCGTCCTTGAAGTACGGCGCTTCGAACGGCTGGATGAAGTAGATGTAGAAGTCGCGCGGCGGCTGAGCGGTGGACCGCTCGTTGGGAGCGCCGAAGAAGAGATAGCCGCTGCGGCCCGCCTTGCGCTCGCGCCACTCGAGCTCGTGCTCCCAGATGCGGTAGCCGGAGACGTAGGGCGGCGCCTCCGGGTCCTCGAGCACGACGCGGCGCAGACCATCGAAGTAGTAGCGATCGAGCTGGGAGTCGCTCAGCGACTCCGCCCGCTTGTCGATGAGCGAGTCGAAGTCGATGTCCTTCTTGAGGTCGAGGTAGTACTGGCCGTTCTCTCGGTTGAACGAGAGGAACTGCCCGCTGACGGTCTTCACGATCTCGCGGAGCACGGTCTCGACGACGGTCTTGAGGAACTCCGCGTCGCGCTCCGGCAACGGCATGAGCACGCAGAGGTCGTCGCGCAGCTCCTCGGCGGTCGCGCCGATGGGGGCGAAGATGTCGCTGGTCGTCAGGCGGTGGACCGAGAGCGCATGGATGATGCGCAGCGCAGCCGGACGGTACTGGGGCCGCGTGAAGGCCTGCTGGATGCGCGCTTCGAGGACGTCGGCCTTCTCGATGACTTCGCGGATCTCCGGCACCGAGCGAAACGACGGATTGTCCTTAAGGTTCTGCCAGTACGAGTCGTAGGCGATGAGGCCCGGCTCGTCGGCGGGCACGGTCTCGCTGAGCATCCGGCGGATGGCGGCGCTCAACGTCTTGAGGACCTCGCGCTTCTCCGCGACGTACACCCGCTCGAAGGTGTCGAGGTAGGCAGGGTGCACGGGGAAGAGGCGGACGAACTCGTCCATCCGCTCGTTCATCGAGCCGTAGAGCGGCGCGAACTTGGTCAGGTGCTCGCGCACCAGCGCCTGCTGCTTCGCGTCCTTCTTGAGGAGCCGCTCGGCGACGACGTGCGCGACGTCCTCGCGAGCGATGCGCATCTGCTCGAAGCGGTCCTTGACTCGCCGGAGGCTGTCAGCGGCGAACTGGAAGCGCGGGTTGTCGAAGAGGCTCTCCTGGACACCGGCGATGAAGCGGAAGCGCGAGCCCTTGGCGAACTCTCCGACCGCGCGGAGGAAGTTCAGGTTGCGCATCAGCTCCTGCTCCCGGTTGGAGCGGAGGTAGTCGAGCAGCTCGTCGAGGACGAAGAGCAGCCCCTTGTCGGGGAACTTGGCCGTGAACGCCGCCATCATGGAGGCGAACACGTCCTTGTGGTTCTTGACCTGGTCCTCGGGCGGCACCTCGAAGTGCACGCCGTGTTCCGACAGCTGGTCCTGGAGCGTCTCCATGACGAACTGCCGCAGCGGCATCGACGAGTTGATCTCGGCGCGGACAACGAAGAAACGCCCGGCGATGAGCGAGGCCTTGTCGGCCACCGCGGGATTGGTGAGCGCGCCCGCGAGCTCGGCGTGCTCCGCGACGGCGGAGATGACGGCCATGAGGTGCGACTTACCGGTGCCGTAGTTGCCGACGACGAGGAGGCCCTTGTTGTCGGCCGGGGTCTCGAACTGGAGCTGCGGGAACACCAGGTCCGCGAGCTGCTCGCCCATCCGGTTGGAGATGACGAAGGTCTCGACGAGGCGACGAGCACTGGCCGCGCGGTCGGCTTCGCGGAGCTGAACGACGGTCTCGATGGGGTCGAACTGGATGAGGTCCGCGTAGTTCATGCCGAGTGCTCCTGGGCCGACGTCGCCCCCTGGTGGTGGGGATACACACAGTCAACACGACGAGTGCCTGAGACTCCTCGAAGCGACGATACTCAGGGTGGTCGGGAACGGCGTACGTCAGAGAGGTACCGTGGTGCTTGCCACGCCATGTCGCGACGACTGTTCGGTTGCGCGAGATCGCCTGGAGCAGCCTCAGCGGGTCTTGCTGGAGATCGGGCTGGAACAGCATCTCGATATTGTCGAGAAGCACGATGTCGCCGCGTTGGCCCTGAATGATGTCGTCCACGATCGTCGCGACGCGAAGTGCACGTTGCTTTACCGATAGCTCGAGTAGCCTCTCGGAGAGCGCCAGGTTGATGTTTATCAACGGCCAGCCGCGCTCATGCTGCAAGATGTGCAGCGCATTGGTCTTACCGGACCGCGGCGGCCCTGCGACGAGGACCAACCGATGGTAGAGCTTACTTGCCTGCTCTACCCGCTCTGAGATCAGGTCTGCGAGAGGGGGCGCCATCAGCTTGGTTCTCCTTCATCTCGGTCGGGTTCCACAGGCGCGGCTCCGCCGGGGCGCACCCACTTCTCGACGTCTGCATACTTGAGTTTCCCAAACCGCACGGTCCGACGAGCGGGCAAGCATCTCGACGAGACCCGCGCGTAGCCAGCGTACCGGCATCCTGGCCCTGACGGGCTGCCAATCAGGACGGGCCGAGCGCCCTTCGGGCTGCAGTGAGCCGTCTCCAACTAGCCTCGCGCCCGAATCAGGTCGAATCGAAAGACCTCCCACGCGCGGGCCTGCGACACTCGCTCACACGGCCGGCCCCTCGCCGAACGGGAGCGACCGCACGAATTGAGCCAACCGCTCAGCTTCCGCTGCCGTCAGATTTCGCGGCAGCTCGATGGCTATCGAGAAGTCGGGCCGAAGCCTGAAGGAGTGGCGTAGGGCGAGCTCGCCTTCCTCACCCTCGGCCTCCTCCTTGGTTACTTCCTCCACTTTCACCGGTTCGCCCGCAGCGGCCTGCCCCACGCTTACCATCTGCGCGGACCACTCGAATCTCGACTCCCAACCCTTGCGCCCGATCTTGAACTTTCCGCAACCTGCATCTTCGAGCGCCTTGAAGACGTCGATCACGTTTCCGCGCGACACGACCGCGCCTGCCGCTTCTACGTTTGCCTGAATTCGGCCGACCGTCGTAGTGCTCCAGTTCCGTGCGCGGCTCGCAAAGTGATCGAATACCGCGCGCGCTTCCGCGCTCTCCTTGTAGATCTTTCTCAGTTTCGCGACGTCGACTGCAACCGGCCTTGGTGTCATTATGGCCTCCTTACGGCACATAAAACACCTTAACATACCGAGTGGCCCTATTGCAATCGCAATGAACTCATATCACGAATATGGCATGAAGCGCCGGTCGGCCTGGACCCAGCCTGGGACGGGATTGCCCCAGAAGAGGATCGGCCCGGGCAAACTCTCGCTCGTGCGTGGCGAGGGATCACTAGCCGAACGCCAACTCATCCTCTCGCCCGTGTGCCGGACACCAAGCGAGCATACCTTGCCTCCTGAAATCTCGGCGGCGTCGCTGAACGGGCCACGCCTCCGCACTTGTGAAGAATCGGCCCCACGCTACCGCAGATCTCTCCGCGAGAACGCTAGGCCTGACGGGTGCGACCTGGCTCGCGCATCGGAAGACGACCGATCGGGTGCCATTCAGGCGGCTGATGCCGTGGCCAGGACGAACAACGCGAGCCGGATCGGCTGACCCCTCCCCGGGCATCGAGAGATGAAGGGCGGACTGGGGTCCGGAGTTCGCTTGATCCGCCTTACGGAGGCGCGAAGTCCGGCCGGACTCACAACAGGTGCCTGCGCACCTGAGAGAAGCTCCTTGCGGATACCTACGGCGGCGGCCATGAATCCTCCCCGAATCGGCTCCAACGGTCGAAGGACGGCGAGATTCTGCACCGATTCGGTCGAGGTCCGCAACTCGGAAGTGCTGGCCGGGGGAAGTCGTCATCGATGATGGTCGTCCGCGGCGGCCGCGTGCGGACGTCCGCGGAGAGATCAGCGGACGGTTCACACTTACCCGAGACATCCATCGTCAGAACCGATCGAGAAGTCCCACTTATCGTGGTCACTCCTGCGTGCATGGATCCGCGGCCCCATCGCCGAGAACGACTGCCTCCGATTCGAGGCTCGCGCCACCCGCGACGCCCTCCCCGTCTGAGTTCGTCCGCCCCTACTCCGTCCCCTCCCCCCTCAACCCCTCCAGCCCATCCAGCACGATCTCGAGCCCGTGATCGAAGAGATCCGACAGCACCACGGGGTGTCCACCTTCCCCGCTCCGCGCCACGAACCCGGTCACCGCGGCGAGGTGCGGATACGCATCGAGCGACGCCTGCTCCCCCGCCTCCCTCGCCTCTCGCGACGCGTCTTCATCCTCGACCGCCCAGCTGATCTCCTGCTGGACGAACCCGTAGAGGTAGCTGTCCAGAAGGAGGAACGCGCGGTAGGCCTCGGAGACGCTGAAGCCGCCGCTGCGGAGGAGGCCGAGGACGGTGTCGGCGTAGTGGAGGCGGACGGGAGTCCGGCGGCGGAGGCGGGACTCGAAGAGAGTGGCGGACCAGGGGTGGGCGAGGAAGGCGCGGCGGGCGGAACGGGCACGGGTGCGCATGGCGTCGCGCCAGGGGGTGCTGGGGGGCGGGAGCTCGATGGTGGCGACGACGTGGTCGACGAGCTGGTCGAGGAGGTCGTCCTTGTTCCGGACGTGCTTGTAGAGCGACATCGCCTCGACCCCGAGGGCGGCGGCTAGGGTGCGCATGGAGAGGGAGGGGATGCCCTTCCGGTCGGCGAGACGGAGGGCGGCCTGGAGGATCCGCTCACGACTGAGGGGTTGCCGCTTCTTCTTGTCGGGCAATGGCTTCATGTCGCTCCGGGGGTTCGCTCCGGTCCGTTCGAGCAGACGGCGCTTGACGGGATTACAGCGTAAGCCATACTGGGCTTACACCGTACTCCTGGAGCGAACCTAGAGCAGCGCACGCCGGGGGTCAACGGGAGGCTTGGTCGATCCTGGAGGAACGTCATGAACAGGAATCTGACCGCGCGCTCCGTCGTGCGGGTGTTCGTTCTGACCTTGGTGTCGGTGCTCGGGTCGTCGTCGCTCCCCCGCCGGCCTTCGGTCAGGCGTCCGGACTGGAGGGTCCGGAACGCCCCTGTCTGCTGAGCAGCTCGGCCTTCATGCTGGCCAACCTGGGCTCCAAGGAGTCGCCGCAGTTCTGTCAGCTCGCCCTGGGCTACCTTCTGTCGCGCACTGACGTGCTGGCGCTCGAGTTCATCACCTGGCGCTACTTCCATCCGCTCGGCATCCCCTACGGACCGTCGTTCGACTCCGACGACGAGCGGTACCCTGGCCGGGTGCGCGGCACGGGCGCCGGCCTGGCCTACCAGCACTACTGGTGGCGCGGGCTGTACACGGGGGCGCACGCGACGGCGCTGCGGCAGTCGTACGAAGACCTGGAGGGACGGCTGATCCAGCACGGGTTCCAGCTCTTCACGGTGGCGCGGGTCGGCTACCACGTCGCGTTCGCGCGCGGACGCTGGTACGTCGAGCCGTCGATCGCGGCGACGGCCTGGCCGATCAATACGAACGTGCCGGAGGGGTTCAAGGCGCGGGATGAGAAGTGGAATGGGTACTTCCTGGGGGAGCCGGGGGTGATGGTGGGGGTGAGGTTCTAGGCTCCAGGACGACGCGACGAGCCACGCGATCGTGTCTCATCTCCGCCCGCTTGAGCTGCGTCGACGCGCCGCCTAAACTCTTCCCGTTGCAACCCCGCCGCGACGAGGAACCCGATCGTTCCTCTCCTCGCCGCTCAGCTCCGGCTAATGAGAGGAGGTCCCTCGCAATGTCCCCACGATTCAAGGCCACGCTCGCCGTACTGATTGCGTTCGGAGTCGCACCGGTGGCACAAGTGGCTCGCGCCGAGTGGCCCTATAGCGGCCGTCCCGTCATGCCGAGAATCCAGAACGCCTATTCCGATTTCGCATCCGCATCCGGAGGTAGTGGCTACGTCGCGCTCGCGATACACGAGCTCGGTTCTCCAAGTAGGACTTCCATTGCGATGTTTGATCGGGACGGGGTGTCGCTCTGGGGCGATGTTCCGATCCACCCGTTCGGCTATTTCTTCTACTCCCCAGATGTGGCCATCAGCTCGACTGGAGATGTCTTCATTGGTGGCGAGGCATCGTCGGGTATTCGTGTCGCGCGAGTCGGACTTGCCGGAACCCTCGACTGGGATCGCGTCGCGACCACCGGGACATTTTCAGGGGCCGACCAGACCCGGGTTCTCCCCAACGCGGATGGAGGATGCTACGTCGCGTGGCGGCAGTACGCGCAATCGGAGCACCGGACCCACGTACAGAGATTCGACGCCACGGGTGGGACGCCCTGGGGCTCCAACGGGCGCGTCTACGACACGGGAGCAAACGGGTACGCGTTAGAACTGCTTGACGACCAATCCGATGGAGTGGTCATGGTGGCGAAAGGAAACGCAGGGATCACGATCCGTAGAATTGCGGCGGACGGTTCTCTCGTTTGGGGGCCCATCCAGGTCGCACCTTCTGCGACCATCTACCAAGCCTCTGCGGTATCGGACGGCGAGGGGGGCGCCATCGTCGCCTGGACCGACAATGGCCAAGGGGGCGGCGCGTATCACGCCTTCATCCAACGGATCGACGGTGAAGGCACCGTCGAGTGGCAATCAACCGGAGTACGGCTCTCTGCCACCGCCCTGGGATACACACCCCGCACGGCACCCGATGGGAGCGGAGGGGCTTTTGCAGCATGGGCAGACGAGGCCTACTCCTTGCACTACGACCACGTGTCGCCGTCCGGTCATCCGGCGATTGGATCGGGTGGCGCGAGTATCTCTTCGGCAGCAAGCTTTCCACAGAACTTGATGGTCCAGCCCGCGAGCAACGGCTCAGCCTGGATCTCCTGGACCACGGACCAAAGCCCCTTGCTGACCTGCAGAGTCACGGTGACGGGTGTCGCGATCGGCTCCGAGTTCGCGGTTCCGGTGTCAGCACCGCAGGTCGATACGATTCGCATCAGCAAGCCTGCCACGAATCCCGACGGCGTTGGCGGAATCTTCCTCACGTGGGTGCAAGGAGAGAACGGGATTCCCGATCGCCCGCTCGTGAGCCGCATTCTGCCATCAGGCGTCCCCGCGAGCTTCGGAGGTATCTCGGTCACCGTCGCGGACCTGACGGACGACGAGGGGGTTGGCTCCGCGCCACGATTCACAGCCCTGACGCCGATCGCGCTCCGGATCCCGGCGTGCGCGGCTACACGCTCTGGCGGCGGATCGAAAGCTCCACTGCACTCCGTGAGTCGGTCGTCGGATCAGCATTCGATTGGTCGGGCCTGATCGCGCCGGGAGCCATCTTCCGCGCGAACGGGGAGTTCGATGCGACCGCCAGCCTCACGTTCCCCGCAGGTACTTGGGAGTCCGTCGCCGCGGTCTCCGCCACTGGAGCGTCGCAGTACTCGATTGCCGTCCCGACTCGAGCAGACTCCGCGGCAGGAGACTCCAGGCGATAGGTCGTGCTCGCCACCGCGCACGCGGTCGTGCCCGGGCTCTTCGTGGCGAGTTCGCCCGACTCCGCAAGCTCCGAGGACAACCTCCCTCCGGGGCCGCCTGAGGATCTGTACGGCTGGCGAATCGGCGCCGAGCGCGCGGAGTTGCACTGGAGCCCGAGCCTGAGCCCCGATGCCGCCTACTATGCGGTGCACCGAGGGGTTCAGCCTACCTTTGTTCCCGCCCCTGACAATCGCCTCTCCGTGACCTCGCACTTGACGTTCACGGACGACGCGTGGCGCGACGAGTACACGTACAAAATTATCACGATTGATCGGCACGGCCTCCGGTCGGACCCCGCAACACTGCTTCCGGAGCAGGTGCTGCACGCGGCTGAGCCCACGGCGCCCACGCGGCTCGGTCTCTCTGCCTGCGCGCCAAGCCCGTTCCGGTCGGAGACGCAGGTGGTGCTCACAAATGATCAATCCGCTTCCGTGCATGTGGGCGTCTACGACGTCGCCGGGCACCTGGTCCGGAGGTTGTTTGAGGGCAGGTTGTCCTCCGGCTCGCACCTGTTGACATGGAACGGAGTGTCCGACACCGGGCGAGATGTGCCCAATGGGGCGTACTTCGTCCGCGCAATCCGGGGCAACGAGGCAACGCACTCCCGCGTCGTATTGCTCCGATAGCAGCGCTCCCGTGGTTGCGCAAGGACTCGAGACTCGGCCCGGTCCATCGGCCTGATCGGGTCGCTCCTGATCGAACGGCGTCGAACTCGAGTTCCGCGGCTGATCGTGCGCCTCGGAGCTGATTCGTACGCGGTAGACGCTCGGACTGGCCGTCGATCAACGATTCCACCTGCCGCCATACGGCGCGGCCCCCTCGATCTAACTGATGGACGTCCTTCACCGGTTCGACACCCACCCGGCGAAGGACGTCGTCCTGCTCACCGGCACGCTCTGGAAGGAGCAGTTTGCCGCGCCTCCGGTTTTGCGCGGTCGTCGCTCGGGAGTCGGCGCGAGTGGAATAGTTGTTCGGAGGCAACTACGTCGGGTGACCGGTTACCTTGAAGGGTCCCGGTCTCCGATGGGCGGCCGGCGAAACGGACTCACAAACCTCGAAGTCGGCCGGGGCCGGGGTCCGGACCTAGGAGGCGATTCTGGTCTTGGAGGCGGCAGCGGTGCGGCGTTTGGCTGGCTTGGCGCTGGGCCTCTTCTTGGCAACGGTCGTGGCCGGAGTCTTCCCTCTGGGGACGAACTTGATCTCAACGCGCCTGTCGAAGGCGGCGGCGACGCGCCGCAGCATGGCGAGTGAATGGCCCTCGTACTGGGCATCTTCGAGCCTGGAGATGGCGGAGGCGGTGGTCCCGATGAGGTTGGCGAGATCTCGCTGGGAGAGGCCGGCTTTTGTTCGAAGGTCATAGAGCGCCCTGGCCACCTCAGCGTTGGCCAGTTCCTCTTCATAGGCGGCGCGTTGCTCCGGGTTGTCTCCAACGTAACGGTCGAAGAGAAACTGGAGCGCCGGCGACTCGAAGCGGTGCTTGCGGGGCATGGGTCACTTCTCCGGTCTGAAGGTGTGGCTTCGGGGGTTCTGCTCGAATCTGGCTTTCCGCTGAAGCGCCGCGCGCAGTTCCCGCTCCGGAACCTGCGCTTCCTGCTTCACGAACCCATGCGAGAGAACCACGACTTGCCTTCCATGAAAGAAGTAGAGCATCCGGTAGTTGAGCCCGTCCTCCTTCGTTCGAAGCTCATGGATGCCGTCTCGCAGAAAATCCGCCTCCGGCCTCCGTAGTTCGTGACCGAGGTCTTCGAGACGTTTCAACCGAGCCAGGCACCGTGCCTGCGCCTTGGGTTTCAAGCCATCGAGCCAGTCAACCAGCGGGACGGTCCCGTCTTCTTCGCGGTAGAGGAGTACCTCTGTTCTCGGCACCCTACCACCCTGAATGTAGCAAATTTGAGAACAACGTCAAGTGTCCGAACTCGGGTTCCTGGTAGCCCAGAAGACAAATCGACGCACGTAACTTGCGAAGCTGGTTAGCGATAGGATCCTTGGCAAGATCAGGTGTTCTCGGGGATCTGCACCGGGCACCAGGGAGTCGGGTTGGACCGCTAGTCATGGAGGACAGCTCCTCCCGACAGCGTGGCGGTCGAAGATGACGCGCCACCGGCGCTTCGAGAGCGCGCCGTCGGGGTTCGTTTCGAAGGCCTCGTCCATCAACGCAGGCATGGGCCATGATCAGCGACAATCATCTTCGTTAGCATTCGCCGGTGAGGCAGCACAACGGGAATTCTAGTTGTCGCTGATCAAACCTCAGCTCGCACGACTCGCCGCGGTTCCACCGGCTCACCTTGGGCTACCGGCCGTCGCGCACCGAGGTGCTCGCGCTCGAGTTCGTCACCTGGCGCGACACTCACCCGCTCGGCATCCCCGACGCTCCGTCGTTCGACTCCGACGACGAACGCTAGCCAGGCCAGGTGCGCGGCGCGGGGGCGCGGCAGGTGGACCAGCACGACTGGTGGCGCGTCTCCGGCACCACATCGAGTTCGCGTGGGCGCGCGATCGACCTTTGACGGGAGGCTACGGCGGGAGGAGTTCTGAGAGCTTCGGCAAGTGGGCGTAGGCAGGGTTTCGCCAAGCGCAAGGCGGCGAAGCCCCGCGCGGCACGCGCGCTGGGCTTTCGGCGGCGGTGAAGCCGAGACCGAGAGCGAGAGCGGGGAGATTCGGAGCAGGAACAGAGTCCCTCCGGGAGGCGACCCTTTCCTGTTGGCGACACCGAATGCTTGGGCCTGCCCGCGTTCGGGGTATTCGGGCGCCGGACTGGGCTTTCGAATGGGGGACTGGCGCCCGTCGCCCCTACCCCTCCCTATCGTCGCTTTGCCCGGTTCCAACCTGATTGAAAGCAGGCCACCACCCCATTCGCCAGTCGCTGATCAGCCGCGGCACCGCTTCCTCCCCCTGGCTCGCGGCCCTGCGCCTGGAGTCCGCCGCAGATCAAAGCCGCGAGAGCACCTGCTCGAATTCGGCCACCACCTTCTTGAACCCCTCCTCATTGGGGTGAAGTTCGTTGGCCCAGTCCGACTTCTCGCCGTTCCCCGCTGTCAGGCACTTGCGAAGGTCGACGTACCGCACATGCTCGAGTCCGTTCAGCTGCGAGAGGCTGGCGAGCATGGTGTTGAACCGATCAATGAGCACCCGCATCGTCTTGGTGTTGGCCGCGAGATCGGCGAATCCCTTCTGGTCGAACCCAGGCTTCAGCCACGGCCCCGGCAGGAGCCACCAGCCCCCGGCGAATCCCCTTCCGTCCGGTACCGGATAGCCGTAGCCGTGGACGAGGAGGGGCAGCTTCCTGCCCAGCTTGGCCTCGCAAACGCTGGTCACCTTCGTGATGATGGTCACGTAGGAGAGGAACATCCGCTCGTCGACCACGCCCCGCATCACCGATTCACTCAACCCCGAGATTGGCGACCTGGCATGGTTGAGCAGCATGGCGAGAGCCTCACCGGTGATGTCGTTTCCCCCGCCGGACAGGAGAATGGCCCGCGGCACATGGCCGTTGCGAATCAGCTTCTCCACGGCACGGCAGAACTCCTCGAGCTGACCTTCGCCGTAGGCCATCTCCTCGACGCGGTCCCCCTTGTGCGACACGCGCTCCACCTCGTAGCCGTACTTGTCCTGGAGAATCTTGAGCACGTCTCGCCTGGGGTAGTCGAACCACGAGTCCCCCTCCGCCACGAGCCAGCGGTCGGCAGCCGTTGGTCCGGCTGCTTCACGGAATCGTGCCGCGAGCAGGGGCGTCGCTGCGCGCGCCCTCGCCGCCGAGCCCTGGTTCTTCCTGACCGTCTTGGCGCGCCCATCGAGCGCCTTCTTGCGCTGTTTGAGCGTCGCTTTGGCGCTTTCCTGGGCCAACTGGATCGCTGCCTGGATCACGACCTTCTCTGGCTTGCTCCTTTTCGGTTTCTTCGTCTTGGCCACAGTTCTCCTCCTCTCAGTCTGACCAGGTTTGCGCGGCACTTCCAAACTCCGAAGCGCTCTAGTACGCGTAGCGGAGTTTCAGTGTGACGGTTCCGGCGCTTGGGTCGCTGATCAGGCCAAACGCGGGAGCGCTGAAGGAGACGAGGAGCGCCACGATCGTGAGCCAGGTCGTGGTCGGATTCGCGACGCGGAATTGTGGAAGCTGCGGCATGTTACGGCCCCTCCGTCGGATTTTCGACGGTTGGCCCCAGGGAGCAAGTATGCACCCGTCTGCGGACGCCGTCGAGTGACCACCCGCGGGATCACCATCCCACTGAATACCACCCGCGGCGAAGCCCAGAAGACGCGGCCGCCTCGGCCGGAAAACGCCCCCGCGCCGGCGACGCACCCGGTATACTGGCATTCGCGCAAATCGGGGCCGACCGATGTCCGAAAGTCTCCAACCTGCAGCCCCGTCAGATGGGCTGCGTGTATCACCGCATTGGACTCGGGGGACACGGAATGAATCTCGAAGACGTCCGAGAGCTGAAGAGCGCGATCTTGGCCGGGGCTCTGGCCGGGTCATCGACGTTGAGCGCCTCACGGTTCGCATTCGTGCAACCATCCACTTCTTCGCCCGCGACCAGCGTCGCATTGCGCGACATCTCGCTTGGAATCGGACGAAGGGGGAGGCAACGCGTGCTCGCTGTCCGCCTGCACGCCGACACGGGCGCGGTTCGCGCGACTCTGGAGCGCATCACGGCCGAGGCTCGTGGCGAGGTCGACGTCCGATTCGTGGGGACCGTGCGCAAACAGGCGGCGTGGCACCAAGGCAGGAACCGGCCACTTCAGATGGGTGGCTCCATCGGGCATCGAAAGGTGACTGCCGGTACTCTAGGCTGCTTCGCTTCCTTCCTTGACGACAAGAGCCTCCCTCCCCTGATCCTCTCGAACAACCATGTCTTGGCGAACGAGAACTCGGCTCAGCGCGGGGACCCAACCGTTCAGCCCGGGCGTGAGGACGGCGGGAAAGTGGCGCATGACCGAGTGGGTTCACTGAGCAAGTTCGTCCGACTCAAGAAGCGGGGAAACCTCGTCGATGCGGCGGTTTCCGCCATCGACCCGGGGTTCTCGTACTACCCCAACTGGATGAGGGGCACGACGGTGCTTTCGGGTGTTCGCAGTACGCCGGCGCGAGTCGGTGAGGTCGTGCGCAAGGTCGGCCGAACTACTGGGATGACTGAGGGCCGGATTCGCGCCATCGAAGTCGACCTCCCGGTCGACTACGACCTTGGTACTCTTCGGTTCGTCGACCAGCTGGAGATCGAACCGAATGGCAACAAGCCATTTAGCTCCGGCGGGGACAGCGGGTCACTCATCGTCGATGAGAAGGGTGGGCGCTCGGCCTTCTCTTTGCTGGAAACGACAAGACCAACACGACCTACGCGAACCCCCTCCCGACGGTGCTGGCGAGCTTGGGGATCAGGCTCGTGTTCTAGCGGCGAGACTGTGCTAGCCTGAAGACAAAGGTGGTGATGAGCATGGCATCGCTTGATTCCGCGCGAGCGGCGAAAACAAAAGCCCTCAAGCTCTTCTCGAGAAAGCGACACGTCGGCGGCATCGGGATCACCCGGCTCGGAGCCAAGTACGCCGTCCAGGTCAACCTAGAGGAACCCCAGACCCCCCGGCAGTCCTTCCCCACCGAGATCGACGGCGTGCCCGTAGTGATTCGTGTGACGGGAGTCATCCGCAAGCAGGCCCCACGCAAGAAGACTTCGCGAAAGGACCCGCCGGCTTCCGCCCGGTCCGGGGCGAAGAACGCGGAGTAGAATTTCCCCTCTTTGGCACGAGGGTGGACAGCGCAGTGCGAACCGAGGCACAAATCGCTCGGGGATCGAGCATCGTCCCCGCCCGTGCTTGGTCCGTCCGTTCCGCATCAGCGTGCTCTGGTTCGACTTCATGACCTGGCGCGAGTCGCATCCCGTCGGCATCCCCTACGCACCGTAGTTCGACTCCGACGACGAGCGGTGCCCCTCCAGTCGAACTATTCGGATTCTCCGAATGGTTGCCTCGCGAGCCAGTTCGTGATCGGCATGATTACCCGCGAGATGATCATCTACGGTCGGAACCGAGATCTGGAACAGCTCGGCGATCAGACGCTGGGAAAGCCAGACCGTCTTGCCCTCGATCCGGACTCGGAGCCGGGTCCCGCCGTCCTGATAGATGACGATCTGGTCGGGAGGAGCTTCGTTCGGGCCAGGGTCATCTGCCACTTCCAAGCTCCCCCGGTTGGTCACGATCGTGGCGTCGAGCCTTGCGACCTCAACCCGCTGCTCCTGGAGGGTCATGGAGAGCCGCTTCACGGTCGCCGCCAAACGTGTGAGAGCGGGGGCGGCGGCCACGGACAGCGCGGACAGACCCGAGGGCAGGACCGGTTCCCACTATCGCTACTCCTCGCCACGAGCATCGGCGGCTGCGTACTCCAGCCCAAGTCGTTCGCTGATTCCGGAGATGGTGATCACCGATTCCGACGAAGCCGATCGCACATCGGGGCCTTTCGTCCAGGCAGGACCCCGCGAGGGCCTGGCCGAGCTTCACGGATGTGCCGGCGGGGTTCATGAAGCGGGGTGAGAAGTGGAACGCGCACTTCCTGAGGGAGCCGGGGGTAATGGCAGGAGTGAGGTTCTAGGGGCGCTGCCCGTCCAAGCCACGTTGCGGGGAAGCCGTCCGTTGCCACGCGAGGCGAGGGACGTCCTCGCCTGTCAGGATGATCCGGATGCTCACCGCCTCGGCTGAACGACCGTTCAGTCCATTGAGAATAGCCCTGATCTCGTACTTCTCTCCTGTAGATCGTTGCGGCCGCGGACTGTGCATGCCGCGGCAACAATTGCGCCCGTAGATCCGCTTCGAACCACGACCGGCGTGAACGGGCTTACGGCAACAACACGACGCGCCCGCGGGCGAGTGATCGCTCAGCGGCTCGCAGCTCAGGTAGTACACGCCGGGGGCAACGGGCGCGGGGTTGATGGTGATTCCGTCGGGCGAGGGGCTTCCTGCGAGGGCGACGGGGGTGATGTGTGCGATGCGTCCTGATGCAGCGATCCAGCGTAGCTCGACACCACTGATTCCGCTGACGGCGTCGAACGTGCCGGCGTCGACCTGGAGCTGGAGCGGGGCGTGGTGGACCCGAGCGGGGCTGGGGTGGACGTGGAGCGTGGTGCGTGAAGTCGCGGGAAGGGGCTGGACGGCGCTCAAAAGCGGACACGGCGGCTCATAAGCGTGCAGCCCGGCGCCGGACAACAGATACAGCGCATCGAGCGTGACACCGACGTCGCGTGTCCCAGGTAGCACGAAGTTAAGCGTCGATGATGGGCACTCGTCGGGATCGATGTGCATCTGCTGCGCCCCGAAGCTGTCGGTGACGTAGACCTGCGCACCGACTCGGAAAAGGCGATCGGGATTGCCGCGCAGCCGCGTGTGGGCGAGCGCGCTCCACGCGCTAGGGACGGGAGTCGCGAGCTGGATAGCCGTAACGCCTTGGCCGGCGAGCACGATGGGGGGCGACTCGAGCGAGAGCATGCCGAAGCGCTCGGGGGTTGTCTCGGTGCCGAGGAGAACGGGGTTCTGGGGGTCGGTGAGGTCGATGGCGCCCCAGAGGGCTGTGGGCTCAGTGCAACAGCCGGAACAGTCGCCGCGGACCCAGGCGATGCCTTGGTGGAGCTCGAGGTCGCGCGCGCCGAGCTGGCAGAAATCGAGTTCGATCTGGGCGAGGAACGCGGGGGCATGGGGGTCGGTGAGATCGAAAATCGACAAGACCTCTTGGGGCACGCTCTGCCCGGCAAGCAAGACCATCCTTGGCGAGCACGCTTGTGATCGCGCCGGACAGGAGCGTGCGCTCGATCTGGAAATGATAGGGGTCAGCGATCGACACGACCTTCACCCCGTCGGCGGACGCGAGATAGAGAACGTCGCCCGAGGCACTGACGTCGGACACCGTGCCGGGGTCGTAGACATCCGTGAGGAGCGGAATGAACGGGCTCGAGATCTCGTACGCCTGGACGCCCAGGGTGGGACCGGAGGCGTAGAGGGCCTCTCCGTGGAGCAGGAGTTGCGTGGCACCGGCCGCGAGCGGAATGGTGCTGAGGGGAGCGATGGCGTCCAACGGATCGACCCGGACGAGGTCGACGCTCTGTCCGGCGACGACGAGGCGATCGCCAGTGAGAGCGAGCGCGGCCGGGAAGCTTGCGGTGGTGGTCACGACCTGACGGTCGCGTTCGGTGAACGACGAAGAGGTGGCGACGTCGATCGCGACGAGATTGTTCGCGCCGGGATCGGTGGTGGGAGCGAGAGCAAAGAGCATCGTGCCTCGCGCCAACATGTCGCGCACGGCGAAGGCGGAAGTGGAACCGAGGAGAACGGGATTCGAAGGCGTGCCGAGGGAGTACTTGCGGAGCACGCTGCTGTCGGTGAGATGGAGCAGACCGGCGCCCGCCTCGACGGCCTGGCAGGTTCCGGAAGAGTGCGCACCAGGAACGCGATGTTGGGGGGATCGACATCGACGACGTGGGTGCCGGAGGATCCCGAAGCGACGTAGGCATGGCCGCTCTCGACCGCGAGGTCGACGGTGGTGCCGGCGAGGGCGAGCAACTTCAGGAGCACGGGATTGTAGGGCTGGGAAAGACTGTAGATCCGGAGTCCGCCCGACCCATCCGCCACGAGCAACTCGCCGGCGGCGATCACGGCGCGACGGGCGGAGCCGGGAGTGTCGAGGGTCGAGAGATAGACCGGCGCGGCGGGATTGGAGATGTCGATGACGTGAATCCCGGCCGTACCGGCGACGACATACTCATAGTTCCCGCCGGCCACGACATCCATGGCGTTGCCGGAGAGCGAGAGCCCTCCGACGTAGACCGCAGGGCCGGCCCCGGACAGATCGTAGACGTCGAGCACCGAACTGCCACCGAGACCGTTGGTGCAGTGCGCGTAGGTGCCGCTCACCGCGACCCCGGAATACTGCGCCTCGTAGAGCCCGCCGGGGTCGGGAACGGTGCGCCCGAGCCAGGTCATGTGTTGCGCGTACTCGCGGCAGTCAGCGAGGGACAGGGCGGGGAGCAGCAGCGCGAGCGCCAGGGGCCGGAGATTCATGGCGAGTACTCCTTTCGCACGGGCGTCGATTTCCTGCGGGGACGCAACGAGATACGCCGCGCCCCGAGCAGGCAAGCCGGAATCCCCGATCAACGGATCTGGACGACCTTTTCCCGAGCGACGACCCGCGCGCCCGTCAGGACTCGAGGAACTGCACGCCGCTTCGCGCCGCCCCAGGTACGACCGCGCGTAGCCGCCCGGCGCGGAATGGAGTTCGTAGACCCCGGACGATGACGCAGGACCGGGGCATCGGGCGCGTGGCGCGACCGGAGGTCGATCCAGCAGTAGTGCAACTCGGAGCCCGCGTGAACTCCGTCGAGTGCGAGGTGGAACGACGTGGTGCCGCGGGACGCGGGATTGGGCCAGAGGCGGAGCGCTACCCCATTCGCGCTCGGCGCGAGAGGATCGCTGGGCGCATCGGCCACCAAGGGACAGGGGGGCTCGAACACGGAGAGCCCGGCCTCGGACACGACATAGAGCGCATCATCGGTGACCAGGACGTCGTCAGCGCCGTTCAGCACGAGATTCGCATCGACGATGGGACGGCTGTCGGGGCCGAGATGCATCTGATGCACGCCACTACCATCCGCGACGAAAATCTCCCCGGAACGCCGATCCAGCCCCGGTCGTGATGCCCCGCAGCAGGGAGGATGCGAGCTCGATCCAATGCGTGGAAGGCTCGCTCCCGAGTTGCAGGGCCACGATCTCGAACCCTCGGAGCAGGACTGGAGGCGTGTCGAGATCGAGGGGACCGGTAAATGGGAGAACCGGCGCCGCACCTACCAGCACTGGACTCGTGGGTACCGAGAGGTCGATCACGCTCCACAGGGTTGGGAAGTTGGTCCAGCAATTGCTTCCCCCAGCGGCATAGGCCAGGCCATTCTTGAGGGCCACTGCGCTGACTCCGAGCTGACAGGGATCGATTGGGCCCGTGCCGATCAGAGTCGGAACGAACGGATCGGAAAGGTCGAAGATGAAAACCTGCGGTTCGACTCCCCCGGCGACCAGGAGCGCCCCTTCCGCCGCGACGTCAGTGATCCCGCTGAAGGGAACCGTGCGCAGGTGCTGGAGGTCGAGCGGATTGGCGACCGACACCACTGAGATCCCCCTGTGTGGGGCACGTAGAGAACTTCCCCCGACAGGGACACGGTCCCCATGCCGGAGCGAGCGAAGGTGTCGACCAGGAGAGGAGTCTCCGGAGTCGACAGATTGGCATACGAGACAAAGAGACCCGCCGCTCCGGCTTCGACCTCCCAGGCATACCCGCTGAGTGTGCGAACGAGAAAGGCCGACCCCACCGGCGCGACGTCGACCACGTGGAGCCCGCCTTCGCGCGCCGAGACGTAGACGAAGCCGCCGTACAGTCCAAGATCACGTGTGGTACCCGGCAGAGCCACGGTCTTGAGCAACCCCGGGTTCGCCGGGTTGCTGAGGTCGTAGATCCGTAGTCCGCCGCTGCCGTCCAGCAAGTAGAGTCGCCCGCCGGCGACCTCCGCCGCATTGGCGAAGCCGGGGGTGTCGATAGTGGTGATCAAGGTCGGGGCCGTAGGATCACTGACGTCGAGCACGTGGAATCCGAGGGGCCCGACACAGGCGTATTCGTACGCCCCGTTCAGCGCGAGCGCCTCGACCGTTCCCGGAATCAAGAACGATCCGACGGCGGCAGGAACTGCCGGCTCCCGCAGGTCTACGACATCGATCCGGCTGTTGGGAGCGTCCGAAGCCGCGCAGTGTGCGTACTCCGCGACCTGGTGGCGGAAACGTAGGATGGGTAGTAGAACTCACCACTGCCGAAGTAGGTCCGGCTCAACCAGGTCATGTGCGCGTCGTAGGGACGGCAAACCGCCATCGCCAGACTGGGCAGCAGTGCGAGTGATAGGGTGACGAGCCGTACTCTCATAGATCCCCCTCTTGCTGTTTCGACCAACCGAGACTCTCCCTGGGGAGGCGAGTGCACTCCCCACGAGGAAGCTGCGAACGACCTAGCGGATCCGAACCACCTTCTCCCGCGCCACGACCCGCGCCCCGTCGAGGAGCTCGAGGAACTGCACGCCGCTCTGCGCAGTCCTTCGCGCCTGACCGCGTTCGTCACCGAACGCTCCGACGCCCGGCGCCGAACGGAGCTCGTACACCCCGGACGATGAAGCGGGACCGAGGGGCAGCGGGCGCGTGGCGCGACCGGAGGGGTCGATCCAGCGGTAGTGCAACTCGGAGCCCGCGTGAACTCCGTCGAGTGCGAGGTGGAACGACGTGGTGCCGCGG
Organism: Candidatus Eiseniibacteriota bacterium; assembly: GCA_016712505.1. Lineage (GTDB taxonomy): Bacteria > Eisenbacteria > RBG-16-71-46 > CAIMUX01 > CAIMUX01 > JADJQY01. Next base: position 34,112 of record JADJQY010000004.1, read on the forward strand.
GACGCGGGGTTGGGCCAGAGGCGGAGCGATCTCGGCGCGAACTCGGCGACCTCTGCGGTGGCCTCGCGGTAGCGGAGCAGGGCGTTGTTCCCACCGGCGAGGTGGAAGCCCTGGAGGTCGAGGGCGACGTCGGACCAGAAGTTGCTTGAGGGGATGTTCACCGTCTGCCAGGTGAGGCCGGCGTCGGTGGTGGTCTGCGCGACGGTGTCGAAGCCGCTGACGACGCCGCGGCTGCCGTCGAAGTCCATCCGATCTGCCGCCGAACCGAGGGCGACGGTGCCCCAGAGGACGCCGCCGTTGGTGGTGCGCTGGATGCGATCATCCCCGACGGCGATCCCGACACTCTGATTGAACCAGTGGAGATCGGAGACGCTGCTGAGGACGAGCCCGCCCTGCGGCGCGATCGACCAGTTGGCCCTCCGTCGGTGGTGCGATACAGACTGGGCGAGCCGAAGTCGCCGCCAGAAGCCCAGCCGTTCATGGGGTCGAGAAACCTGATGCCGTTGATCCGCTTGCTGCTGGGGTAGCCGTTGCTGCGCAGGTGCCAGGTGGCGCCGTGGTCGGTGGAGCGATAGACGAAGTTGATGCCGGTCCCGCCGTAGGTGCCGGTGAAGCAGGTGCCGTCGGGGAGCGCGACGAGGCCCTGTGGGTAGCCGACATACCCGGCGGAGAGGGGGTGATTGGTCCAGGTCACCCCACCGTCGGTGGTGCGCCGCACCTCGCTCTTTCCAGGCTGATCGCTGCCTCCGGCGAGAACGAAGAGTGGATCGCGCAGGGTGAGACAGAAGGTGCCGGCGATGCTGGGAGCGCTGGGGGGATCGAACCAGGTCGCACCGCCGTCGGTGGTCTGGAGCCATAGGTCCTGGTTGCCGCCGGCGAAGCCGAGGCCGCTGGGAAGCAGGTCGATGGCGTTGAGGTCGGCGCGCGTGATCACCCCGGCGACCTGGTTCCAGGTGGTCCAGCTCTGTCCCTGGTCGGTCGAACGGAGGAGATCGCCGTCGGAGGAGATGGCGCCGAGGGCGCCGTCGGGCCAGCGGATTAGATCGGTGACGCCGCGCGAACCGTCGCGCTGCAGGGCGAGACTCCAGGTGGCGCCGTCGTTGGTGGTGCGCCAGATCTCGGCCCCCTCGGCCTCGGTGGCCACGATCAAGGTCGAAGGATCGAGCACCACCGCCTCTTCCAGGTAGATCGGCGCGTTGGGCGGGATCACGTTGCGCGTAGTCCAGGTGGCGCCGCCGTTGGTCGTGCGATGGGTGGCGAAGTCGACCAGGATCCAGCCGTCGTTCGCGTTGCTGAATTGGATGTCGCCGGGGAAGGAGAGCCCCCCCTCGCTCAGTCCCGGGATGGTGGCCCAGGTGGTGCCACCATCGGTGGTGCGACGGAGCCGGTTGGGACCGATGACGTAGCCCGTCAAATCGTCGAGCCAGAACTGATCGACGAGCTGACTCCCCAGACCGGTGAGCGAATGGAAGCTCACTCCCCCATCGGTCGAACGCACCACCCGCCCTTGATCCCCGACCGCGAAGATGTGAGTGGCATCGAGGGCAAAGATGTTCCGCAGGGTGGTGTTCGCGGGGTTGTCGAGCGGCTGCCAGGAGAGCCCGCCGTCGAGGCTCCGGTGGAGGCCGGGCGCGCTGCCGGCGGCAAGGAGATGTCCGGGAGCGAGCGCGATCACGTCGAAGAAACTCGGCGCATCGGCAGCGGGAGGGGCGAGCAGGGTCCAGCTCACCCCGAGGTCGTCGCTCCGGAGGACGGTGCCGAATTCACCCAGGACATAGGCGGTGCCGCCTGGGTCGAGGACCAGCGCCTCGAGATCGTTGCCGGTGGGGCGCGGATTGGCCCACTCGAAGCCGGCGCGCGCGTTCGTGGAGAGACCGGCGAGCAGCATCGTGAGCGTGGTGATCGTGGTTAGGCTGGTGCGTGTGGCAAGCGCGTTGAGCGCAGTGGCGGGTCTGGTGTGTCGCGTGTGACGACGAAGCAGACTCGGTGGCGTTACTGCAGTCTGCGGCACCGGGTGAGTTTCGAGATTCTGTCGCATCCCATTTCCTCCTTGGCTCCGCGAGGGCGGAGCGCGGGACAGCACGGCAGGTACGGCTTGGGGTGCGAGGAGTCTAGAGGGACCGCCCCTTCGCTGAACAGAGAATCCTTCCGAGATAGGGGATCTCTGCCTTGTCAGTACGGGGCCGAAGCGAGTACCTTTGATACACCTGCGTTTCAGCCCTGGCTGCGCATGCCCGGCCGGAGCGCGGAAGCCGTTGTGTTACTTTGGCTTCCAACGATCGAAAGACCGGCTGGAACTTCTTTCAGGATCTCGAATCGGCCCGCCCGCGCGCGGGTTTCCCCCTCAAGGAGGCATCATGGCAGTGCGACCCACCAATCTCACCCCTCGACTCATCGGGGAATGGACCTCGCGACTCGTCGTCGCGACCGGGCACGCGATGGCGTTCGCCTCGGTTCTCCTGCTTCCGGTGCAATCGAGCTGGGCGTCGCTCCCGCGCGAGGGGGCGAATCCGTCGCCGCGTGAAGACCGGCCGGAGTTGGAGGCGATCGCCGCTGCCGCGCTGCGTGATGCCGGGGAACCGATCGTCCAGAGCAACCAGGGCCGGGCGGCGATCGAAGCGCCGACCACGCCGGGCTGGATCCATCTGGGCGCGGGCTTCGAGTTCAATCCCGCGGATGGCGATCCGGCGGCCAGCCTTACGCCGGAGTGGCGCGGCAGCGAGCCCGCGAGCGGCGAGGTGGGCTACTTCATCGTTCAGTTCCGCGGACCGATCACCGAGGCCGATCGTTCCCTGCTCGAGCGCCAGGGGTGCGGCTGGTGAGCTACGTCCCCGACTACTCCTTCCTGGTTTCGATGACCCCGGAGCAGCGCTCGTCGGTCGCCAGCTCGGCCAGCGTGGCCTGGACGGGGCTCTACCAGCCGGCCTGGAAGATCAGCCGCCAGCCGGAGATGCAGGAACCGGGCAGCCGCGACATGGTGGTGCTGCTCTTTCCTGATCAGGTGGTGACGAATGTCTCCTCCGCCATCTCGTTGAGCGGCGGCGTGGTCAAGGAAGTCTCGGACAACGGGATCAACAAGATCTTGAAGGTCGAACTCGACACGGCGAGTCTGGCCTCGGTGGCCGGCATTCCGGGCGTGGCCTGGATCGAGCCGTTCCACATCGCGCAGCTCGACAACAGCAGCGCCCAGTGGGTCGTCCAGACGGCGACCAACGGCAACCGCCACGTGTGGGACAAGGGGATCAAGGGGCAGGGCCAGGTGATCAACCTGAGCGACTCGGGCGTGCGGGTCACCCACAATCAGTTCAAGGACACCGGGGTTCCGATCATCACCTTCGGCGACTACCCGACGCACCGCAAGATCATCGCCTACAAGCTGACCATGCCGTCGGCCGACATCGGCTTCGGCGACAACGCGGTCAACGCCTACCACGGCACGCACACCTCGGGCACGGCGGTGGGAGACGACTCGCCGAACGCGGCCGACGCCCGCGACGGCATGGCGATCAACGCCAAGCTCTACTTCCAGGACGGCGGCGGCGCGACCGCGGGCATCCTCACCCCGCTCGACCTGAACGAGATGTTCATCGCCCCCTACACCGGTAACGCGGGCGGCGCGGCGCGCATCAGCACGCATAGCTGGGGGAACCCGGTGGGCGGCGCCTACGACGTCCACTCGATGACCGTCGACCAGTTCATGTGGAGCCACCCCGACTTCCTGGTCTTCTTCTCCAACGGAAACAACGGCGCTCCGAATACCGTCGGCTCCCCCGCCACGGCGAAGAACAGCGTCGGCGCGGGCGGCACCGGAAACGGAGCCTCCCAGACCTCGATCTACAGCTCGACCAGCCGCGGTCCGACCGACGACGGTCGCCGCAAGCCGACCTTCTGTGCCCCGGGTGACGGCGTCTCGTCCTCCTACGGCACGGGCGACGGCAACTACATCACCTATTCCGGCACCTCGATGGCCAGCCCGGCGATGGCCGGTGCGACCGCGCTGATCCGGCAGTACCTGACCGACGGGTGGTACCCGACCATGGCCCCGGTGCCGGCCAATGCGATGAACCCGAGTGCGGCCCTGCTGAAGGCGATGGCAATCGCCTCGGCCGACCCGAACGTCACCGGCTTCACCATCCCGGACAACAACATCGGCTGGGGCCGGATCGACGTCGACAACGTCCTGCCGTTCAATGACGACACGATCGTCCGCCGCCTGGCGGTGGTCGACAACACCGAGGGACTCCTGACCGGAGAGTTCGTCGAGTACCAGGTGTACGTCGCGGCGAACACCCAGCCGTTCAAGGTCTCGCTCTGCTGGACCGACTATCCGGGCAACCCGGCGAACTCGGTGCAGCTGGTCAACAACCTCAACCTGGTGGTGACCGACCCGACGAGCACCGTCTATCGTGGCAACGTCTACTCCGGCGGGCAGTCGAACACCGGCGGGAGCGCGGACAACCTGAACGTCGAGGAGTGCGTGCAGCGCACCACTCCGGCGGTCGGACTCTGGACCATCCGGATCGAGGGCTCGAACGTGCCGTTCGGTCCGCAGGACTTCGGTCTGGCGGTGACCGGCTCGCTGGGCAGCGACCAGGGCCTGGTACTGCTCGACAAGGCGGTTTACTCCGGCTCGGGCAGCGTCGCGATCAAGGTGGTCGACACCAACGCGGCGGGCAGCATCAACGTCGCGGTCGACAGCAACACCGAAGGTCCGGCCGAGACGGTCACCCTGACCGGCGCGAACGGCGTTTTCACCGGTTCGATCGCCCTCTCGACCGGCCTGGCGATCAGCTCCGACGGCACCCTGCAGGTGAGCGACGGCGACCAGATCACCGTGACCTACAACGACGCCAACCCGGTCATCTCCCTGGTGGCCAAGGCGATCGTCAACATCTCGGGCCCGGCGCTCTCGGACGTCCACACGACCACGATCAACGAGACCGATGCGACCATCGCCTGGACCTCGACCTCCCCCTCCGACTCGCGCATCTACTACGGCACGACGCCGGCCCTGGGGAGCGTCTCGCCGGTCAATCCGACCCTGACCAACGCGCACAGCGTGATGCTGACCGGTCTGAACCCGAACACGACCTACTACTACGACGTCGAGTCGTTCGACAATCAGGGCTTCGGCGTGCGGGACGCGAACGGCGGCCTGCACTACACCTTCTCGACCGATCAGAACCGCGACGTGCTCCTGGTGCTGGGCGACGGCAGCTTCGACAAGAAGCAGTACTACGTGAACGCGCTCAACCGCCACGGCTGGACCTACACCATCTGGGAAGGGGAGCAGGCGGCCACCCCGTTCGTGGGGAACCTGAACACCGGCATGGCCTCCTACAAGGCGGTCATCTGGCAGACCGGGCTCGAGCAGTACCCGATGTTCACCGACGCGGCGGTCGACTCGGTGGGCAAGCTGTCGAGCCTCGGCAGCCGGATCGCGCTCTACTCGAACGACGCGGCCTGGGACTTCTGTGACCCGGCCTCGCCGGACGACAACGCGACCCGCTGCAACTTCATCAAGGAGGTCTTCAAGGTCACCTTCCAGGACGACCCCTTGACCTTCTCCTCGGTGCGCGGCATCGCGGCCGATCCGATCAGCGGCGCCTACACCGGCGGCATCCCCTACACCCCGCACCGCGACGGCGCGGCCTGCGACGAGATCGACGGCATCGCGACCGGCGGCTCGTTCAGCAACGTCTGGCGGAACAACGACACCACGGTGGACGACATCGCGGTCCGCTGGACCTCGAGCGGAAACGTGGGCGACGGAACCAAGGCGGTCTGGGGCGGCACCCCGCGCAAGGTGTCGTCGAACTGCTTCGAGTGGGCGCACCTCAACGTGGCCAACGCGGACGACGTGAACCGCGCCGACGTCCTGGACAAGACGCTGATCTGGCTGATCGGTCACGATCACCCGAGCGCCGCGGTAACCGCGCCGAACGGCGGTGAGACCTTCACCGGCAGCACGGTCAACATCACCTGGACCGAGGCGGCCGATGGCGGCTTCTCGATCGCCTCGCGGAAGATCTACTTCAGCGACAACGGTGGGGATAGCTGGAACCTGATCAGCGGCGCGGCCGGTCCGAGCCCGTTCGTCTGGAACATCAGCTCGGTGCCGAACGGCGCACAGTACCGGGTCAAGGTGGTGGTCGGGGACAACGCCGCGCCGGCGCTCTCGGCCGCGGATGCCTCGAATGCCAACTTCACCATCAACCGCTCGGGCGGCGATACGCGCGGCCCGGTGGTGCTCGCGGGTTCGGTCTCGGCCAGCCCGAATCCGATCGTGGCCTCGAGCGCGACCACGATCAGCGCCACGGTGAGCGACATCACGGTGGGGAACTCGAACATCGCGGGCGCGGAGTGGTCGTTCGGCGCCAGCCCGGCTCCGGCCGGCAGCGGCACGGCGATGAGCGGCACCTTCACCAATCCGCTGGTCAACGTGTCGGTGGTGGCTCCGGCCAACACCTTCCCGGGCGGAGTGGCCACCCTCTGGGTGCGCGGCCGTGATGCCGCGGGGAACTGGGGCAATGCGACCAGTGCCGACATCCAGGTCAACTCGGCCACCGACGCGAGCGAGGGGGCACTGCCGACCACGTTCTCGTTGGGCGTGAATGCACCGAACCCGTTCGGTCCGTCCACCTTCATCCACTACGCGCTGCCGACCCAGAGCGCGGTGAAGCTGGCGGTCTACGACGCAACGGGCCGTCTGGTCCGGACCCTGGTCGACGGGCCGATCTCGGCCGGCAGCCACTCGATCGTCTGGGACGGTTCGGATGACCGCGGCAACCTGGTGAGCAGCGGGATCTACTTCTACAGCATGAAGTCGGGCGACTTCGAGTCGACCCGGAAGATGACCCTGCTGAAGTAGGCGCAGCACGGTTTCGAGCTCGTTTCGAGCGAGCTCGCTTCGAGCCTGCTTCGGGCGGCGGCGAACCTCGGTTCGCCGCCGCTTTCGTTTGCCGTCCTTGTTATGAGGGGTCTCCCACGCGCGGGGAGCGTTCTCGCAGTCGTCCCCTTGACGCTTCGCCTCCGGAACCGCGACGCTATCCAGGTTCGAACTCACATCGATCGGCGTCGGGCGGCCCGATCGCGAACTCTCCGGCTGCGGTGGGGTGCACGAGGAGCAGTTTCATGCTGAAAGAACACATCCTGGTCGTCGAGGACGAGGATGACATTCAGGAGCTGGTGGAATACAACCTGGCCCGCGAGGGGTACCGCGTCACCTGTGTGGGCTCGGGCGAGGAGGCACTCAAGGTGGCGCGGGCGCAGATCCCCGACCTGGTGGTGCTCGACCTGATGCTCCCGGGCCGCGACGGACTCGAGGTCTGCAAGACACTCCGGGCGGACGAGCGCACGGCGCGCATCCCGATCCTGATGCTGACCGCCAAGAGCGAGGAGTCGGACGTGGTACTCGGACTCGAGGTGGGCGCGGACGATTATCTGGCCAAGCCATTCAGTCCGCGGGTCCTGGTCGCCCGGGCGAAGGCGGCGCTCCGCCGCACCACCACCGCGGTGGCGGAGAAGGGGGCGGGCCAGACCCTGAAGGTGCACGAGATCGTGATCGAACCGGGGCGTCACGCGGTCCGCATCGAGGGGGAACCGATCGACCTCACCTTGACCGAGTTCCGCATCCTGCACCTCCTGGCCCGCCGTCCGGGCTGGGTCCACTCACGCGACCAGATCATCGAGGCGATCCGCGGCGAGGACTATCCGGTCACCCCGCGCTCGGTCGACGTCCACATCGCCGGTCTGCGGAAGAAGCTCGGTTCGCAGGGAAAGTATCTCACCACCGTGCGCGGCGTCGGGTACCGGTTCGAGGAATGAGCGCAGAGCGGCGCCGCCCGGCGGCACGTGCCGAGTTCCGCCGGTGACCAGCGGCAGGTTCGTCACCCGGCTTCGCTGGTTCAACTTCCTCCTGATCGGCGGCGCCCTGGTCGTCGCCCTCGGCCTGGCCACACGCACCGTCGATCGCGCGCTGGTGACCGAAACCGAAGCGCGGGTGCGGGCCGAGATGTTGCTCTGGGGCCGGGATCTCGCCCGAAGCCTGGCGCGTGAGGATCAGGCCGGGGAGGGTGAGCTTCCGGGCATCAAAGTAGAGATCGACGCGCTGCTGGTCGCTGCGGCGCGGGAGACGGGTGCCCACCTCTCGCTCTATGGGCTCGATGGGATCGAGAGGGCGAACTCGGATCAGACCATTCCGACCGCTCCGCATGCCGATCCGGTCGATCTCGCCATCGCGCTGGAGGGGAAGACCCCACCCCCACTCCGCGTTCCGCTCGGCCTGGGTCGCACCCGCTGGGACTGGACCATTCCGCTCGAGATCGACGGCCGCATCGTCGGGGCGATCCACGTGAGCAGCCTCGAGGTCGATCCGAACCCGCACTTCGCGCGGATGCGCATCGCCTTCCTGGTGCTCGCCACCTTCACCCTGCTGGCCGGACTCTGGTTCACCCACGTGGCGGCGCGCCGCCTAGCCCAGGGGTTGGACGGGATGCGCCAGCAGGTCGATGCCTTCGGCCGCGGCGCTCCGGCGCCCCCTCCCCTGCTCCACGGCTGGGGCGAGATGGAGAAGGTGGCCCTGGCCCTGCACGACGCGGCGGCGGACATGCAGATCCGCCTGCGCGACCTCTCGCGGCAGGTGGCGCAACAAGACGCGCTGCTGGCCAGCATGATCGAGAGTGTGGTCGCGGTCGACCGTCAGGGGATGGTGCTGCTCCTCAATCCGGCCGCGGGGCGACTCTTCGAGGTCGAGCCGCAGTCCGCCGCGGGACGATCGCTGCGAGAGATCGCGCGCCAGACCGCGCTGCACCAGTTCGTCGAGCAGGCCCAGACCAGCCGCTCGGTCATCTCGGCCGAGCTGGTACTCCCGGGAGAGCCGGAGCGGTGCCTGCTGGCCCACGGCGCGACGTTGCTCAACGCAGAGGGACAGCGGCTGGGCGCACTGATCGTGCTGCACGACATCACGCAGCTCCGCCGGCTCGAAAGTCACCGGCGGGAGTTCGTGGCCAACGTCTCGCACGAGCTCAAGACGCCGATCACCTCGATCAAGGGGTTCGTCGAGACGCTGCGCGACGTGCCGCCCGATGACCCGGGCGAGCGGGACCGGTTCCTCGGGATCATCCTCCGGCAGGCGGAGCGACTGCACGCGATCATCGAGGATCTCCTCTCCCTCTCCCGCCTGGAGCAGGAGACGGAGCACGAGCGGGTCACGACCGAAGATGTTCCGGCAGCAGAGGTGCTCGAGGCCGCGGTCCTCCCCTTCCGCGCCCGCGCGGCGGAGAAGGAGATGCGAATCACGGTCGAGGTCGCCGCGGACCTGGTGCTGCGCGCGAATCCGCGACTGATCGAGCAAGCGGTGGCGAACCTGGTCGACAACGCGATCAAGTACAGCGAGCCGGGGACGGCGGTCGCGGTGCGAGGCTCGATCCGCGAGCGCGAGGCGGTCCTCGAGGTCGAGGACCAGGGCTCGGGCATCGAGTCCCAGCATCTGGAACGGCTGTTCGAGCGGTTCTATCGGGTCGACAAGGGACGGAGTCGACGGCTGGGCGGAACGGGGCTGGGGCTGGCGATCGTCAAGCACATCGCGCAAGCGCACGGCGGCGGGGTGAGTGTGGACAGCAGCCTCGGCCGGGGGAGCACCTTCCGCATCCACCTTCCGTTAAGGGATTCTCGGAGTTCTGACCTCGCCTTAACACGTTCCTAACAGAGACTCCCTACCCTCCGGTTCGGGAGCTTGAAGAGAGCGCGGGATCGATGTGGGTCTCCCCGGCCTGCCCCGCGCCCCACCGGATGGAAACCTGGAGTCCGGAGTTTGGGAATTGAGTCGCCTGGCGACGAAAGGAGTCTCGAAGTGACCTCTACGCTGCGCGCGGGTCTCGTCCTGGCCGTGTCGTTCGTGGTCGGTAGTGCCGGTCTGGCCTCGGCCACCGGAGGATCGGGCACCTACCAGAAGGTAAGCGGGGTGAGTGGCACCCTGAACTTCATCGGGTCCGATACCATGAACAACCTGATGACCCTCTGGGGCGAGGCGTTCCAGCAGGTCTACCCGAGCGTCAAGGTTCAGGGGGAGGGGAAGGGATCGAGCACCGCGCCGCCCGCGCTGATCGCCGGCACCGCCCAGCTCGGCCCGATGTCCCGCCCGATGAAGTCGAGCGAGCTCGACGAGTTCGAGAAGAAGTTCGGTTACAAGCCGCTCGAGATCAAGGTGGCACTCGACGCGCTCGCGGTCTTCGTGCAGAAGGACAACCCGGTCAAGCAGCTCACCCTGCAGCAGGTCGACGCGATCTTCAGCAAGACCCGGAAGGGCGGCCACGCGACCGACATCACGACCTGGGGAGAGGCCGGAGCGACCGGTGCTCTCGCCTCCAAGCCGATCAGCCTCTTCGGCCGTAACTCGGCCTCCGGCACCTACGGCTACTTCAAGGAGCACGCGCTCTGGAAGGGCGACTTCAAGGACACGGTGAAGGAACAGCCGGGTTCGGCCTCGGTGGTGCAAGGAGTCGAGAAGGACCCGACGGCGATCGGCTACTCGGGTATGGGCTATGTCACGACCGGCGCCCACGCGATCGCGATCGCGGCCGCGGATGGCAAGCCGTTCGTCGACCCGAAGCTGGAGAACGTGCTCTCCGGCGAGTACCCGCTCTCCCGCTTCCTCTACGTCTACGTCAATCGCACTCCGGGCAAGCCGATGGATCCGCTGGTGAAGGAGTTCCTGGCCTTCGTCCTCTCGCAGGGGGGTCAGGCGCAGACCGAGAAGGACGGCTTCATCGCCGTGCCGGAGACGATCGCCAAGACCGAACTCGCGAAGCTGCAGTAGTAGGGGCACGGAGATGAGCTCCCCACGCCTCCGACGCTTGCAGGACCGCACCGCGCGGTCGGTGATCACGTTGGGCGGCCTGGGGATCATCACCAGTATCCTCGGTATCCTGGTCTTCATCGGAGGGGAGGCGTTGCCGCTGGCGACGCCTCCTTCCGTTTCGGAAGAGTCGGCCGCGCGCGGTCGTGCAGACGCGAACGGCAGTCCCACCACGAACGGCAGGGCGGCGGGCGCGGCGGTGGTCGACCCGGGTGCAGCGACGGTGGTGGGATGGAACGGCTACCGCGAACTGCTCCTCCGCGTCGAGGCCGCGGGGCGCGCCTCGGTGCGTCGCCTCCCGGAGCAGACCGATCTTCTGACCACGCAGATCCCGGCCCTGGAAGGCCGGACGATCGTGGCCAGCGCGCTGCTCGACGACATCGGGCTCGATTGGGCGGTCACCACCGACGACGGGGAGATCGGCCGCATCCGCCTCGAGGAGGGAGACCACTTCGGAGAGCAGGGGCGCGCCTACGACCCATCGGTGCGCTACGACTCGCTCGCCATCACCTCCATCCGGACCCCGCGGGTGCTCGCCGGAATGGTCGACGCGGAGCAGCTCCGGATCGGGATCTCGACCGGCGCCGACTCGATCGCCCTGGTGCATGCCGAGGAGACGTCCAACCTGTTCGGCGAGACGCGGCGCAGCGTCTCGAGTTCATCCCTCCCGATCCCTTCCAACGTGACGGTCACGGCGCTCGCCTTCGAGGGATCTGGCGATCGTCTCTACCTGGGAACGGAGCAGGGCGAGCTGCTCGAGTACGACCTGCGCGCGCCGGGCGCGGAACCTTCCCGCAACCAGCTCTTCGCCACCGGGGTGAGCGCCCTGGCGATGCTGAACGGCGGTCACTCATTGATCGCGGGGGGCCGCGCGGGGGAAGTGGAGATCTGGTTCCACTCTCGAAAGAGCGTGAATGCAGCCCCTGAACTGGCTCGAGCACATGTATTTACGCCACACGAGAACGCGATCCGCGGGATCTCGGTCTCCCGCCGCGACCGCGGCTTCCTGACCTGGGACGCGGGCGGTGAGGCGCGGCTGCACTTCGCCACCAGTGGCCGGACGCTGCTCCGGATGCGGGTGGGAGAGAGCGCGCCGGAGCGAGTGCTGCTGGCGGCCAAGGCGGACGGCATCCTGGCCCAGGACGGCGCGGGAACGATCCGCACCTACGCGCTGCACAACCCGCACCCGGAACTCTCCGCGGGGGCGCTCTTCGGGAAGATCCAGTACGAGGGAGCCTCCGAACCGCTCTACGTCTGGCAGTCGACCGGCTCGACCGACGACTATGAGTCGAAGCTCTCCCTGGTGCCGCTGATCTTCGGAACACTGAAGGGAACGGCGTACGCGCTCCTCTTCTCGGTTCCGCTCGCGATCCTGGCCGCGACCTACACCTCGCTCTTCCTCCACGCGCGTCTCCGCTCGGTGATCAAGCCGACGATGGAGATGATGGCCGCCCTACCGAGCGTGGTGTTGGGCTTCCTCGCCGGCCTCTGGCTGGCGCCGAATCTGCAGCGGGCGCTTCCGGCCCTCCTCGTGCTTCCGATCGCCCTCGTGCTGCTGGTGATCGCCGCGGGGTGGATCTGGCGCAGTCTGCCGCGGCAGTTCACCGGGCGCCTGATTCCGGGAGTGGAGTCGCTCTTCCTGATCGTCGTGCTGGCGATCGGCATCCGGACCGTCTTCGCGCTCAACCCGGGGATGAACGCACTCTTCCCCGGCGGCTTCGAGGACTGGCTCTACCAGTCGATGGGGGTGCGCTACGATCAGCGCAATGCCCTGGTGATCGGGGTCAGCATGGGGATCGCGGTGATCCCGATCGTCTTCACCATCAGCGAGGATTCGATCTCCAATGTCCCGCGCGCACTCTGGGCCGGGTCGCTCGCCCTGGGCGCGAGTCCCTGGCAGACCGCGCTGCGCGTGATCCTGCCGGCGGCATCGCCGGGAATCTTCTCCGCCGTGATGATCGGGCTGGGCCGCGCGGTGGGCGAGACGATGATCGTGTTGATGGCCACCGGGAACACCCCGATCATCGACTGGAGCGCCTTCAACGGGTTCCGCACCCTGGCGGCCAACATCGCGGTCGAGATCCCGGAAGCGCCGCAGGGGGGCACGCTCTATCGTTTGCTGTTCCTGACCGCGCTCCTGCTCTTCCTCATGACCTTCGTCGTCAATACGGTGGCCGAGGTGGTGCGGCAGCGGCTGCGCCAGCGGTATAGCCGCTTCTAGCGGGGGGAGCACCTGGGACGATGACGACCGACGTCGAAATGGAAGCCGCGCCGCGCGCCACCCGCCCCCGCTCCGGCTACTGGGCGAGCGGTGATGCGGGCATCTGGCTGACCGCCGGCGCGACCGCGCTCTGTCTGCTCCTGATCCTCGGCGTCTTCGCGCTCATCGTGGCTGGCGGCCTGGGCTTCTTCTGGCCGCGTGCGGTGCACGAGTTCACCCTGGCCGACGGCACCCGCGTCCATGGGCAGATCTGGGAACGGGAGCCGATGCCGGCCGGGTCGCATGGCCCTGGCGGCGGGACCACCTCCGACGCCGCGGGAAAGCCCGCAACCGCCGGGCGTGCGGAGCGGATCGAGATCAAGGGGGCGAACCGCGACGTCGACGCGAGCCGGGAGTACTTCTGGGTGCCGGCCGCGGAGATCACCGCCCGCACCACCCCACGCGAATTGATCCAGGTGGAGCGGCTGGAGTACGGCGAGGCGTACGGGATGCCGGTGGCCTACCGGTGGGCTGGTGGCGAGGCTGGTGGCGGCGCTGGCGGCGGCGCTGGCGGTGAGGCGACAGGCGGCGCGGCGTTCGCGAAGCTGAACGAGCGCTGGGGCGAGATCGAGCGGCTGCGCCGCCAGGTCTCCCGCCTCGAACGCAAGGTGATCGGCGAGATCAACCGGGAGTTGGAGTCGGTGCGGGCGGAACTGGGCAGCGCGGCGGCCCCCGTCGGTCCGAAGCGCGACGCACTGAGCGAGCGAGCCCGGCGGCTGGAGCAGCGCTACGCCGCAGCCGAAGAGGAGCTGACCGCGCTCCGCACGCGACTCGATGCGGAGAGCCTGATTCTCGCCACCCCGTCGGGCGCGGAAATCTCCGTACCGGCGGGAGGAATCGTCCGCTTCTTCCGGCCGAACGAACTCGATCTCTGGGGCAAGGTCCGGGTCTATGCCGACCGGATGTGGGAGTTCGTCTCGGGAACACCGCGCGAGGCGAATACCCAGGGGGGCATCCTGCCGGCGATCTTCGGCACGGTGCTGATGGTGTTTCTGATGACCCTGGCGGTGGTGCCGCTGGGCGTGATCGCCGCGCTCTACCTGCGCGAGTATGCGCGCCAGGGGACGATGGTCCAGGCGGTGCGGATCGCGGTCAACAATCTGGCCGGCGTGCCGAGCATCGTCTTCGGCATTTTCGGGTTGGGCTTCTTCGTCTACTTCGTCGGCGGCTCGATCGACCGCGCCTTCTTCGCCGACCGGCTGCCGACCCCGACCTACGGCACGGGCGGAATCCTCTGGTCCGCGCTCACCCTGGCCCTCCTGACCCTGCCGGTGGTGATCGTGGCGACCGAGGAAGGGCTGGCGGCGGTGCCGCGCGCGGCACGCGAGGGTTCGCTCGCTCTGGGAGCCACGAAGTGGGAAACGACCTGGCGGGTGGTGCTCCCGGCGGCCTCTCCGGGAATCCTGACCGGGGTGATTCTCGCCATGGCGCGCGCTGCGGGCGAGGTCGCTCCCTTGATGTTGACCGGCGCGGTCAAGATCGCCAACGATCTGCCGCTCTCGGGCGAGTTTCCGTTCCTGCACCTCGAGCGCAAGTTCATGCACCTGGGGTTCCACATCTATGATGTCGGCTTCCAGAGCCCGAACGTCGAAGCGGCCAAGCCGATGGTCTACATGACCACGCTGCTCCTGGTGACGTTGGTGATTGCCCTGAATCTGGTGGCGATGGCGATCCGTTCCCGCCTCCGGGCGCGGGTACAGTCGTCCCACTTCTAGCCCCCAAGGACCTGAGGAGACCACCATGCTCGCCACCAAGCGCGCGATCCCGAAGTCGGCGGAACAGGCCCAGGCGGCGACCGATCACGCGATTCACGCCGTTGCCTCGAACGGGAACGGCGACGCGGGTGCAGCCGGGGCAGGTCTGCGGGCGAACGGCACCGAGCCTGCGGCGGCGACCGAGACGGAGCGCGCTCCGACTGCCGCCGCGGTGGCCGAGGCGGGCGCGGCTCCGGCCGAGGCCGGGGCGGGCGGGCAAGCAGGAGTGGGGTTGGACCGGGTGAGGGAACCGGACGCGGAGGCTGGACTGGACGCGGGGGTTGGGATGAACAAGGGACGCGAGGTGGGCGACGGTCAGGGATCGGATGCCCCGAGCGGGCAGACGCCGGCCGACGCGGATGGGGCTCGCCTGCGGCCGACCGCCTTTACCCGCAGCCGGGGGCTCGAAGACATCGGCACGCTCGAGCCTTCGATCGCCCACGTCTCGGGCGCGATCTCGATCGCGATCGAGAAGGTCGACTTCTGGTACGGCCAGAAGCACGCGCTCCACGACGTCAATCTGAACATTCCGCACCAGAAGGTGACGGCGTTCATCGGCCCGAGCGGTTGCGGCAAGAGCACGCTGCTCCGCCTGATCAACCGGCTGAGCGACCTGACCGAAGGGGCGCGGATGACCGGCACCATCTCGGTCGAGGGGCAGAACATCCACTCCCCTGGGGTCGACGTGAACGACCTCCGGCGAAGGGTGGGAATGGTCTTCCAGAAGTCGAACCCGTTTCCGAAGTCGATCTTCGAGAACGTGGCCTATGGTCTCCGGATCGGGGGCGAGAATCGGCGCGAGGTCTTGAAGTCCAAGGTGGAGCAGTGCCTGCGACGGGTGGGGCTCTGGGACGAGGTGAAGGACCGGGTGCAGGACAGTGCGCTGGATCTGTCGGGCGGACAGCAGCAGCGTCTGTGCATCGCGCGCGCCATCGCGGTCGAACCGGACGTGATCTTGATGGACGAGCCCTGTTCGGCGCTCGACCCGATCGCCACCGGGAAGATCGAGGACCTGATCGAGGAGCTCAAGCGGGACTACACGATCGTGATCGTGACCCACAACCTGCAGCAGGCCTCACGGGTGAGTGACTACACGGCGTTTCTCTGGCTGGGACGGGTGGCCGAATTCGCCCCGACCGGCGACCTCTTCACCACGCCGCGGCTGAAACTGACCGAGGACTACATCACGGGCCGCTTCGGTTGATCCCGCGCGCGCCGGTCGGAAACGGATACGAGATGGGGGTGCACTGAGAATGTCCAAGCATCTGCAGCGCGACATCGAGCGGCTGAAGATCAACCTCCTCGCGCTCGGCGCGATGGTGGAGGAGAGCGTGTTCCGGGCGGTCCAGGCGATCGAGCACTGGGACGGCGTGCTCGCCAGCCGCGTGATCGAGGAAGATCACCAGATCGATCAGCTCGAGCTCGAGGTGGAGGAGGAGTGCCTCAAGATCCTGGCCCTCCACCAACCGGTCGCGACCGACCTCCGCTTCATCGTGGCGGTGCTCAAGATCGACAACGACCTGGAGCGGATCGGCGATCTGGCGGTGAACCTGGCCGAGCGCGCCCTGCTGCTCTCGCGCGCGGAGCGGATCCAGACCCCGTTCGATCTGCCCGGCATGGCGGTGAAGGTTCAATCGATGCTCCGCCGAAGCCTCGATGCCTTCGTGAACCTGAATGCCGCCGCGGCGCGCGAGGTCTGCGCGGCCGACGACGAGGTGGATCAGATCAACCGCAGCATGTACAGCCTGGTGCTCGGCTCGCTGCGCCAGCGTCCGGAACAGGCGGAGAGCTACGTCCACCTGCTGACCGCTTCCCGCCTGCTGGAGCGGATCTCCGACCATGCGACGAACATCGCCGAGGACGTGATCTACCTGGTCGAAGGGGAAATCGTCCGGCACCAGACCTGGAAGTATCGCCCGGGCCCAGGGGGCGGACTGGCAAGTCCCTCGGGCGGCGCGCACGGAGGCGCGTCCACGGGGACGTCCGGCGGATCGCCGACCAGCGGTTCCGACCGGGGCCGGTAGAGCCTCTCGCGGGCGGCGGCGGCGGCGGCGGCTGAAAGCCCCGCAGACGGTGTGGCGCGTCCCGGGGCGGTGCGAACTCTGTCCGGACAGAGTTCGGCGAACGTGCCGAAACGGTACGGCCGCGGTCCCAGGTCCATTCGCCAGAAGAAGTTACGGGCTCCGTGAGACCGGCGCCGGGCGGAATCTCGGACTCAGTTCTAACCGAGGGACAGGGCGCCGCGGGACTGGGCGCCCAGGGACAGAGCGCCCAGGGACAGGGCGCCGCGGAACCGATGCTTGCCCTGACGCGCGGCTGGTGCGGTCGATACGACGACGAGCAGGTCGCGGGCCTGCGAGCAGGCCGGCGAGCACGTCGGCCAGAGTGACGGTCCGCCGTCCGTGTGTCCGCGCCGGAGGGGATTCCGCGAAACCAGCCCCCACCCACCGGAATCAACGTTACATAGAAACCTGAAAGTTGGCGATTGCGGGACGGAGGATGCCGATGAACTGGGGAGACCTTGGGGTCGCGTTGGCGGTAGTGGCGGGGTACCTGTTCCTGACCTCCGTCGTGCTGCCGAGGCTTGGCGTACCGACCTGAAGCACGCCATCGTCCCGGTGCGGGACGCCGGAGAAGGGCTGCGGTCGCGGTGAAACCGGTAGTCACGAGGGAAACAGCGCGCCGTGAAATCGACGACCGACCGATCGCGGCCACGAGCTGGCAGCGCACGACCGGCAGGGTATGAAGACGCAGCCGCCTTCCTGAAGGCGCTGGGACACCCACTTCGACTGCGGATCCTCTGCGGTTTGCTCCGGGAACCCCGCTCGCTCTCGGGGATGGTCGCGGCACTCGATCGGCCGCTCTCGTCCGTGGCCCTCCATCTGGCGGTGCTCCGGAATCGCGGGATCCTGGCCGAGGAACGGCGCGGGAGCGAGATCCTCTTCCGGGTCCGGGACGAGCGGACGCGGGACGTGCTCGCGCTGCTCTGCGAAGCACACGACGAGCGAGCCTGGGACTGGCCCAGCCCGGCGGGGGGGAAGCGTGGCGGACGGGCCAAGACGCAGCCACGAACGTCAGCTCTGCGCGCCCGTCGCTCGAGCTAGGTCCGGGTCACCGGGTCCAGGCTGTTCCCGGCAACCGGGTCATACGAGACAGAACCGAACGGATCGACGAGATCCGAAAGCGTGAGAGGCGAAGATGCCGTTCTACGAGTACCGATGCAAGACGTGCAACGAGGTCTGGGCCGTGATGCGCGGCGTGGCCCTGCGGGATGAGCCGATCGAATGCCCGGAGTGCCGGGGCGAAGGGGAACGCATCCTCTCGGCCTTCAGCACAGTGGGATCGAGCGCCCGCGCCGCGGGGGGCGCTGACCCGGGAGGTTCCTGCTCTCCCACCTTCGGCTGACGCCCGCGTCGTTGACGATCCGGGCGATCGTCTGAGGCTCCACGGCCCGAAGCAGCCGCCGAGCGATGGCCGAAGAGCCGACCGGGATCCCGGTCGGCTCTTCATGTTTCTGCCCCAAGGTTGAGGATCACGGTGCGAGGTCGCCTCGCCTCGATCTGTCGATCTCCGTGTCGATCCCCGTCTCGGTCTGGGCTAGTTGCAGGCCCCGGACGGTACGTTTCCGGTCCGCTGCCCACGAATCGCGACGCAGAAGCTGCCGGAGCCGCCGGCGCATCCCTCCGGGCTGTCCGAGAAACTCGCCTGGCCATCGGCGGTGACGGTGGTGTTGGTGTAGGTCATGTCGACCACCACGTGGGTGGTCGAGGTGCAGCCCTCGATCGTCTCCGAGGTGTCGCACTCGAGGTGGAAGCTATTGCCGTTCTTCGTGAGGGTGCAGTTCGCGTCGTCTCCCCCGACCGCCTCGTCGAGTCGCTCGCCGACGCACAGGGTATCGGCGTCGGTCGTCGAGAAGAGCGTCGTGCCGCTCACGCAATCCTTGATCGTCACGGTGAAGCTCCAGATGCCGGCCATCTCGGCGGTCACGGTCGCATCGCCGGAACCCGGGCCGGGGCCGCCGTCGTCGTCATCGTCGTCGTCGCCGCAGCCGGTCAACAGGGTGGTCGAGAGTGCCAGCGCACTCAGCAAGACAATCGAACGACGCATCCAGTGGCTAAAGTTCATGATCGATCCTCCTTCACTTTCTCTGCCGTCCTCAGAGTCGGACGGGGCGCCCGCCCCGCTCGCGTTCCCGCGCGAAATCCGGCGGGCAGTCTAGCACTTCGAGGGAGTCCGTGCGTGGGTCGGCGTCACAAACCATTTTGCCCGCGACCCGGGTTGATCGAACGCCTGCCGAGGCCCCTCCCCCGCCGCCGGTGACCCGATCGGCCGGGACCGGGGGCGCGCCGACTCGTGGCGGGACGAAGTGCCGCCTTGCCCGGGCGCCGGTTCTCGGTTCATCATCGAAGCGTTCGACTCTGATCTCCGGGGCCGGCACGAGCCGAAGCAAAGGAGCGGGTTATGATCCAGATGCTGGGCGGCGGCTGGGTGCGATTCCGCTACGAGGAATCGGCGGAAGATCCGGTCTATCTGGTGGGCGACTTCAATCAGTGGAACGAGACCGCCGATCCGATGGACCGGGCGGAGGACGGCGGATGGGTGACCACCCTGAAGCTCAACCCGGGCGAGTATGAGTTCAAGTACAAGACCGGGCATCGCTGGCACAACGATCGCGCCGCTCACAAGTACGTGGCGAATGTCTGGGGGAGCGAGAACTCGGTCGTGGTGGTGAACGAGGACCGGGTGCAACCAGGAATGGAGACCGGAGCATGAACCTGCGGCGCGGGCGGATCGAAACCCACTTTCTGAAGAGCACCGCGCTGGAAGGCAATCCACTCGACGATCCGACCGAGCGCGAGATCGTCGTCTGCCTCCCCCCGGGCTATGACGAGTCGCGAGACCGTCGCTATCCGGTGGTGATCTGCCTGACCGGCTACACCGGCTCGGGCTACATGCTGCTCAACCGCAGCGCCTGGACCCCGAGCCTTCCGGAACGGCATGACGCGCTGGTCGCGGCCGGAGAGATCGCACCGATGATCCTGGTCGCGCCCGACGCTTTCACCCGGCTCGGGGGAAGCCAATATCTCGACTCCGCCGCCACCGGTCGGTACGAAACCCACCTGATCAGCGAGGTCCTCCCGTTCGTGGCCCGCCAGTTTCGCTGTCTCCCCGCCCCGGCGGGATGGGGCGTCATGGGCAAGTCGAGCGGCGGCTACGGAGCGCTGGTCCAGGGAATGCGCCATCCTGAGTGGTTCGGCGCCCTTGCCTCCCACAGCGGCGACTCCTACTTCGAGTACTGCTACCTCCCCGACTTCCCCAAGACGATCCGGGCGGTCGAGTCGCGAGGCGGGTTACATGAGTTCCTGAGCACGTTCGAGGCGATGCCGCGGAAGACGAACGACGCCATGACGGCACTGAACGTGATCGCCATGGCCTCCTGCTACTCGGCAAAGGACCCCTACCCTGGGCCACTGGATCCCGACCTGGGAATCGACTTTCCCTTCGACTGGAAGACGGGACAGCTCCGGGCAGAGGCCTGGGAGCGGTGGCTGGCTCTCGACCCGGTGCGCATGGTCGACCGTCACCGCGAGGCGCTGGCCGGGATGAAGCTGGTCTTCCTCGACTGCGGTCTGCGCGATGAGTTCAACCTGCAGTTCGGCGCGCGCATCCTGCGCGACGCCATGGTTGCGGCGGGTGTGCGGCCGGTGCACGAGGAGTTCGACGACGGCCACATGAACATCTCCTACCGGTTCGAGCGTTCGTTGCACCACCTCGCGCGCGCGCTCGTTGCCTAGGACCGGAAGGGCAGAGGCCCGGAAGGCCCAGGGCCGGAAAGACCAGCGCAGGAGATCAGCGCAGATGAGCGGCGATCCGTTCGCGCAGAAACGTGCGCACCCGCTCGGTCGAAGGGAGAGGCAGCACGGCCGCGGACGCGCCTTGACCGGGAAGAGGCAGGGCATCGACCTCGACCGGAGTGCGCAGCAGGTGCAGACGATGCATCTCGTGCAGGCGCCGATCGACCCCGCCGAGCGGACCGCCGAAGATGCTCGCCGCCGGGATGCCGAGAATCGCCGCCTCCCGGATCATCGTGCCGCCGCCGCTGACCACCAGCGACGCACGCAACAACAGATCCTTGCCATCGCGCGCCTCGCGCGCGAGCTCGAAGTGCGGAGAACGATCGGCGAGGCGGAGGATCTCCGGGCCATCACTGGCGTAGCGCGGCAGGAAGAGCACGCGGCAGTGCCCGGCCTCTTCCGCGAGCCGGACGAGCAGACGACCATAGAGCAGCTCACTCTGGGCGCTGTGGTAGTGGGCGAGCCGGGCGGGCGGACGGACCAGGATGAGCGGCGGTGCCTCCGGGGCGGGACGATCGCTCTCGGGGTCGAGGTAGACCTGCTCCTTGAATCCGGGGTACGACACCAGTCGCGACCCCGGCACGCCGCGCGCGGCCAGCACTTCGGGAGAGACCGCATCCGGAAAATGGACTTCACGGCAGAGGAGTCCGAAGAGGCGGAGCGCCACATACTCGTAGTCGACGAAGGTCACGCTCGGGATCGAGAGCATCTTGGCGGCCAGGACCTGAGCGCGCGAGCCGTGCCCGAGCGCGAGGGTGATGCCGCGCGACCGGGCCCAGGAGGCGAGGGCCAGGGCACGAGCGATCCCCCGAAGTCCCTTCCCGAACACTCCCCCTCCCGCGTGGCCGCCGATTGGAGTAAATTCCAGCCCGTGGAGCGCCAGCAGTTCGTGGGTCTGCGAGAGGTCGCGCGCGGTGAGCAGCACCTGATGCCCGTCTCCCC
Source organism: Candidatus Eiseniibacteriota bacterium (assembly GCA_016712505.1). GTDB lineage: Bacteria > Eisenbacteria > RBG-16-71-46 > CAIMUX01 > CAIMUX01 > JADJQY01. The sequence continues at coordinate 55,781 of JADJQY010000004.1, forward strand.
GCAGCCAGGCAATCCACGGCAGGAAGAACGGCACGTGGGGGCTGTTCTCGAGATCGATCCACAGGGTTCGAGAGGGTCCGCGCATGGCGCGGCAGCTTACCCGATGCGGGAGCGCCGTGCAGTGCCGACGGTCGGTGAATTGAACCGATGAACCCTTTCCTGCTCCCCCGCCGCGCCTACGGCCGCATCCGGCGACGGTTCGAGGCAAGGCGCCACACCGCGGCGGACGAACAGCTCCTGCTTCGGGCCGACCTGCACCTCGGTATCGACGCCGCCGCACGGGCGAAGTTGATCGAACGGTTCGAAGCGGACGGCCCGTGGCCGCGCAGTTCGCCGCTGGGCGCACTCCTCGCCCTCTGCCTCACCCGGGTCGATCCTGGGGATCCGGCGCTCCGCACGGCGGCAGCGGATGCGGCGGCGGGGAGACTCGAGCTCTTCGGGCAAACGACACCACTGGTGCACGCTGCGGACTGGTCGTTCGACTACCTGCGCGGGGCGAGCTGGCCGATGCGCCCACACGCCGAGATCCGCCTCGATCAGCCCGATCGGCCCGGAGATGTGCGGGTAGTCTGGGAGCGGGCGCGTTTTCACCACGCGCTGCTGGTGGCGGCGGTCTACGGCGCCGCGCCCAGGGCGGAGCCGTGCGCGCAGCTGGAAGCGCAGTGGGACCAGTTCCTCGCGGCGAACCCGCCCTACTCCGGAGTGCACTGGGCGGTCGGGATGGAAGTGGCGATCCGCGCCGCGGCCTGGATCCTCACCCTGGCTGCCGCGCCCGGCTTCGGCCGTGAATCACTTCCGCGCTGGATCGATGCCCTGCTGCTCCACGGCCTCTTCCTCGAAACCCACCTCGAGCGGCACCCACACGGATTCACGACCAACCATACCCTGTCCGATCATGCCGGACTGGCCGTGCTCGGACGCGCCTTCGCCGATCAGGAGTGCGGGCGACGGTGGCTCGAACGCGCTCACGCGGGACTCGTCGAGTGTCTGGCCGAGCAGGTGCTGCGGGGCGGCGCCCATTCCGAGGGCTCTCTGCCCTACGCGCGCTTCGTCCTCGAGACGGCGTTGGTGACCGCGGCGGCGCTCGATGCGGTCGATACCTTTTCCGCGCCGCTCGAGGCGTTGGCCCAGAACCTCGCCCGAGCGACGATCAACGGCCGACTTCCGGCGATCGGTGATAGCGACGAGTCGTTCTTTCCCCCGTTCACGCTCCTGCCTTTCGAGCGTCGCGACCCGTGCGACCCGGGAGCGGCGCTCGCCGCCTGGCGCGCGCTGCGGGGGACCGGCGCTGCGACGGAGGCACCACCGCACCCGGCGTCGAGCCAAGCGCCCGCGGTCGGTGCGGGGTTCCTGCGTCTCTCAGGCGATCGCTTCGAGGCGATCGTCGTCGCGCGGCACGCGGAGGAAGGATTCGTTCCGACCCACGGACACAACGACCTCCTCTCGATCTGCCTCGACTTCGACCGCATCCCGTTTCTCATCGATCCGGGCACCGGCGGCTACGGCTGGGATCGAGCGCTGCGGCACCTGCTGCGATCCACGACGGCACACTCGACCCTGCAGGTGGGCGAGAAGGAGCAACGGGCACTGCGGCCGCGCGCGATCTTCGAGGGCCCGCCGGCACCACCCGGAGGGGCACGCTTCGATCGGGAAGACCGTTCGGCGATCACCGCGTGGCACGATGGCTTCGATCCGCTGCGGCACGAGCGGAGAGTTCGCCTCCGGCGGGGTCTCCTGCTGGTGAGCGATCGGGTCGTCCCGGTGCGTCCGAACGAGGCGACCGGAATCGTCGTCGCCACCGTTCGCTGGCAGTTCGCGGTGGGGGCGCGGGTCGAGATCCTCTCGCCGCGCGTGGCGCGGGTCTCGATTGCGGACCGATCGCTGCTGGTTCTGCTGTTGCACCCGCGCGGGGCAGGCTGGCAGAGTGCCGAGCGGCCGGTCTCGCCCCGCTACGGTCGGCGGGCGGGCGCGCCGGTGCTGGAGGCCCGGATCGAGGGAGCGCTGCCGCTCCGCTCCCGGGTCGCATTCGTGGACCACCAGAGCAGCACTCGCTGGCGAGTGAACCAGGAAGCGTGAACCGACGCAGATGAAACAGCTCTTCTTCCAAGGCGGCCGACCGATCGTGGCCGAGGTGCCGGAACCGGGGATCGAACCGGGACGCATCCTGGTCGACCTGCGGGCCTCGGCGGTGAGCCCGGGGACGGAGCTCTCCAACCTCGAACGGAGCGGGCGCGGCTTCCTCGCCCTCGCTCTGGAGAAGCGCAAGCGGGTCGATCGGTTGGTCGACGCCGTCCGGCGTCGTGACTTCTCCGACGTCACCGCGCGTCTGCAGCGACTGAAGAGTCGGTCGGAGGCGTGGGGCGCGACCGGCTACTCCGCTGCGGGAGTGGTGCGTCAGGTGGCCGCGGACGTGACGACCTTTGCCCCGGGGGACCGCGTCGCGGTGGTCGGCGCCACGTATGCGCACCATGCCGAGTCGGTCGTCGCGCCGGTCAATCTCGCCGTGCGGATCCCACCCGGGGTTGATGACGCCGCGGCCTCCACCGCCGCACTGGGCGCGATCGCGCTCCAGGCGGTGCGACGGGCGGGCAGTTCGATCGGAGAGGTGGTGCTGGTGCTCGGGCTCGGGGTGCTGGGGCAGATCGTCGTCCGTCTGTTGCGCGCCGGCGGAACGCGGGTCCTGGCCTGGGATCCCGACGCCGATCGATTGGCCCTGGCCGCGCAGGCCGGCGCGGAGCCGCTGCTCGCCCGGGACAACGAAGAGGTGGCGATCACCGCCCTGCGGGCCACGTGTGGACGCGGCGCCGATCAGGTGATCCTGGCTGCGGCTGGGGGTGAAGCGGCCGTGGCGGCAGCCGCTGGATCGACGCGCCGCGCCGGGGTGCTGGTGCTCCTGGGGAACACCCCCGTGCAGGTGCCGCGCGAGATCGCCTATGAGCGCGAGCTGACCATCCGGATGTCGACCTCCTATGGACCAGGGCGCTATGACCCTGAGTACGAGGAGCGCGGTCACGACTACCCGTATGCGCACGTGCGCTGGACCGAAGGTCGGAACATCGAGGCATACCTCGAACTGCTGGCCCGGGGACAACTCTCGCTCCACGGTCTCTTCGCGGAAGCCGCGGGGATCGAACAGGCCGCGGAAGCGTACGCGCGGCTGCGCGCGCCGGGAGCGGCTCCGGGGCTGGTGTTTCGCTATCCGGAGCGCGCGAGCAGCGGAACGAGTTCGGTTCACGCCGTGGCGGGCGCCTCTCCGGGCGCGGCGCAGCGCTCCTCTCTCGCCCCGCCAGGCCGGCCGATCGAGGGGCCGATCCGGGTCGCACTGCTCGGCACTGGAGGGTACACCCAGAACAGCATCCTCCCGGAGCTGGCGCGGCTCGATCGCGCGGTGCGACTCGAGCTGCTCGCCGGTTCGGTCCCGGGGCGACGCGATCCTCTGGCCCAAGCGCATCACTTCGCGCGAACGAGCGGCGACTATGCGGCAGCAGCGGTCGATCCCGACGTCGATCTGGTGGTGATCGCCACGCGGCATCAGGCGCACGGAGAACTTGCGGCGCGGGCTCTCGCAGCCGGACGGGCGGTGTTCTGCGAGAAGCCGCTCGCGCTCGACGCGCAGGATCTCGATCGGATCGAGCCGCTGGCCGCCGCCGGCTTCCTCGTCGTCGGCTTCAATCGGCGTTTCGCCCCGGCAGTCGTGCGATGGAAGTCCGAGCTGCAGTCGCGCCGGGGCCCCATCCACCTCGACTATCGCGTGCAGGCGGGAGCATTGCCGGAAGGACACTGGCTGCGCGGTCCCGAAGGGGGCGGCCGGCTGATCGGCGAGGCGGTCCACATGGTCGACCTGCTGCGTCATCTGGTGGGCGCGCCGCTCAGCCGCGCGACGGTGGCCGGAGGCGGAGCCGGAAGCGATCGCGACCCTGCGGCCGACAACTTCCAGCTACTCCTGGCCTACGCGGACGGCTCGACTGCGTCGCTGCTCTACACCTCACGCGGATCGACCCGGCACCCGAAGGAACGGATCGAAGGGCACTGGGACGGTCGCACGATCGAGCTGGACGACTTCGTCGCGCTGCGCGAGGCAGGACGCACGGACCCTCTCTGGAGCGCGGCAACGCCGCAGAAGGGGCAGGCCGGACTTTGGCAGGCGGTGGTCACTTCGCTCCGCGTGGGCGGACCGGCGCCGATGCCGACGGACGAAGTCCTCGAAGTCTCGCGCGCGGTGCTCGCCCTCGAAGCGGCGCGCCACGGGTGACGCGCCGTCTCGAGAGTTCGAGCTGCCGCTAGACCCCGGCCTCCACGACCGGATCGGTGCCGCGCAGGAGCTGGAGTCGGTGCTCGAGTTCGTCGATCCGCACCTCCGCCACCCGCTCGCGCTCCAGGTAGACCCGGGCGAGTTCGTCCTTGGCCCGCCCGACGATCGTGGTCACGACGGCGAGGTGGGCGATTCCGCGGCGGTAGGGAGCGGAGTCGAGCACCAGGTTCCAGAGTCGCTCCTCGAGTAGACTCAGTACGGTCTGCATCTCCTCGAGGAAGAACCCCTCGTGGATCCGAGCCTCGGCCATCTGGCGCACATAGACGAGGAACGGCTCGGGTCCGGTCTCCAGTGCCTTGACCAGGGCCCCGACCAGGCGCGCGGTGCGTTGCTGAAGCACGGCATCGTCGATCTGATCGTAGTGCTGTGGGGCGACGCGGCGGATCTCGCGGGCGAGATGCTCGGCCAGCTCGGTTTCGGCCGGCGTGATGTAGGTGAGCAGTTCGCGTGACATGGAACACTCCTTCGACTGAGTTCGGGAGGACGGAGGGCCGGGTTCGATCGTCCTCGGCGGGATCTTTGGGATCCGGCGGAAGCGTAGTCCCGTGGTCCCCGGGCCGCAAGGCAGCGGAGAGGCGGTTCCGATCGGCCAACATGCAGCCCACATGCACCCCCTCGACAGCGAGGGCGGCAGACCGTACACTGCGCCCCGCATGACTCCATCCGTACAGGGCAGCGCGCCCGAAACCGAATCGATCGAACCGGAACCTCCATCGACGCGGCAAATCTTTGCTGCGCAAAGAATTAGGCCTGCGGTCACTGCTTCGCTCTTGTGCTGTCTGGCACTCGGCGCGACCGCCGGCGCAGCGCTGGCCCAGGAGGTCCCGGAGCCCCAGGAACACAACCCGGGGCGGGATGTCCTCCTCGTCTTCGCTCTCGTTCTGGTGAACGCGCTCTTCGCCATGGCCGAGGCAGCGCTTCTCTCGGTGCGCCGCTCGCGCATCGACCAGCTGGTTGACGAGGGGAGTCACGCGGCACGTCTGGCCGCGCGCCTGCTGAACGACCCGACCCGGATGCTCTCCACCCTCCAGGTCGGCGTGACCCTGGTCGGGCTCTTCTCCGCCGGTGTCGCGGCGGAGAATCTGGTCGAACCGTTCACGGCCTGGATCCGCGCGCACACCGGTCCGGGGTTCTTCCACGATCACGCCGACGCGGCGGCGTTTACCGGCACCATCCTCGCCGTGAGCCTGGTTTCGCTCGTGGTCGGGGAGATCACGCCGAAGAGCATCGCGATCCGGCATGCCGAGCGGATCGCGCTCTGGACGGTCTACCCGATGCGCTGGCTCCAGTTCGTCGCCACTCCAATCGTCACCCTGGTGACACGCCTCTCCTCGGTGCTGACCCGCCCCTTCGGGGTGACCGCCGAGTTCCACCCCACGGCGCTGGGCGAGGACGAGCTCCGCCTGCTGGTCGAGCAGAGCGAGGAGCATGGGGTGATCGATTCGGGCGAGAAGGAGATGATCCACTCCATCTTCGACTTCGGTGAGACCCGGGTGCGCGAGGTGATGACCCCGCGCCTCGATCTGGTCGCGCTTCCCGCCGGAGCGAACGTGGCCCAGATCTCGCGCGTGGTCCAGGAGAGTGGGCACTCCCGGCTTCCGGTCTACGACGGTGACCTCGATCACATCGTTGGAGTGGTGCACATCAAGGATGCACTGCCCGCGCTGAGCAACGGCGAGGGCGACCGCTCGGTGCGCAGCCTGATGCGCCCGGCCTACTTCATCCCCGAGAACAAGCTGGTGGCGGACCTCCTGACCGAACTCCGGCGGGACAAGACCAAGATCGCGCTGGTGCGCGACGAGTACGGGACCCTGACCGGCGTGGTCACGCTGGAGGACCTGCTCGAGGAGATCGTGGGCGAGATCCGGGACGAGTTCGAGCCGCGCGAGGAGGACATCCTCTGGGCGATGCTCGACGAGCGCACCTTCGTGGCCTCCGGCCGGGTGAGCCTCGACGAATTCAACGAGCGGATGGGCACCGAGCTGCCGATCGAAGATGCAGATACCCTCGGAGGGTATGTCTTCGGTCTGCTCGGCCATCAGCCGGCGCAGGGCGAGACAGCGGAGGCCGACGGTTTCGCCTATCAGGTGGAAGCGACCGACGGACGGCGTATCCTCAAGGTGCGGGTGAGTCGATTGGGCTCGGCGGTGGGTGGCGGGCCGACCCTGGCCCCGGAGCACGAAACCGAGTAGCAGCATTCCCGGCCAGTCTGGGCCGGTCTGGGCCGGTCTGGGCCGGTGGGAAGAGGAGTCCGGAGATGAAGCCGCTCAAGGTGGGGGCGGTAGTCCTGAACCAGACTCCGCTCGATTGGGATGGCAACGAGATGCGCATCGTGGCCGCGCTGGCCGCCGCGCGCGAGGACGAGGTCGGGCTGGTTTGCCTCCCGGAGATGTGTATCACCGGCTACGGCTGCGAGGACGCGTTCAACGGCGTCGATGTGGTGCGGCAGTCGGAGCGCGTCCTGCTCGAACTGCTCCCCGAGACCCGCGGCCTGGTCGCCTGCTTCGGACTCCCCTGGTTGCATCACCGCGGTCTGTTCAATGCAGTGGCGGTCGCCGCCAATGGCCGCCTGATCGGCATCGTGCCCAAGCAGCACCTCGCCGGGGACGGCATCCACTACGAACCGCGGTGGTTCAAGGCGTGGCGGAAGGACGTGGTCACCGAGACCCGGGTCGGAGATCAGGTGGTTCCGCTCGGCGATCTGCTGTTCGAGCTGGGCGGCGTCCGCTTCGGCTTCGAGATCTGCGAGGACGCGTGGGTGGCGGAGCGCCCCGGGGCCCGGCTCGCCTCCTACGGCCTGGATGTGTTGCTCAATCCGTCGGCCAGCCACTTCGCCTTCGGCAAGCTGGAGGTGCGGCGGAGATTCGTGACCGAGGGATCGCGGGCCTTCGGTGCCGCCTATGTCTATTCCAACCTGCTCGGCAATGAGGCGGGGCGGGCGATCTACGACGGCGGCTCGTTGATCGCCACCGGGGGGGACATCATCGCCCAGGGCCCGCGACTCACTCTGCGCGACTTCGAACTGACCAGCGCGGTGGTCGATCTCGCCGCGGCGCGACTGGCCCGCGCGCGCACGGCGAGCTTCTCTCCCGCGCTGACCGAGCATCCGGGACTGGTTGCGGGCGATCACCTCTGGCCGGTGGCCGGGGCGCCGACCACGCGGATCGCGCCGGGGGCGCCGTGGGAGGAATCGCCCTACGTGAAGGAAGAGGAGTTCGCCCGCGCCGAGGCGCTGGCGCTCTTCGACTATCTGCGGAAGTCACGCTCCCAGGGTTTCACCGTGAGCCTGAGCGGCGGGTGCGACTCGAGCGTGGTGGTGACCCTGGTGCACCTTATGGTGCGCCGCGCCCTGGAAGATCTGGGGGTCGAAGGGCTCCGCTCACGGCTCCGCTTCCTCGAACCGGCACTGACCGAATCGACGGAGCAGGAGATCACGCGCCGCCTCTTGACCACCGCCTATCAAGGCACCGCGAACAGCAGTCAAGTGACGCGCGACGCCGCGCGCGCGGTGGCCGAAGCCTGCGGGGCGAAGCATTTCGAACTCGACGTCGAACCGTTCGTGCAGAGCTACACCAGCGCCATCGCGGCGGCGCTGGGGCGCAAGGTGAGCTGGGAGACCGACGATCTCGCGCTCCAGAACGTGCAGGCTCGCGTCCGCGCGCCGGGAATCTGGCTGGTGGCGAACCTGGAGAACAAGCTGCTCCTCGCAACCTCGAATCGGAGCGAGGCGGCGGTCGGCTACGCCACCATGGATGGCGACACCTGCGGAGGACTCTCCCCGCTCGCCGGGGTGGACAAGGCATTCCTCCGGCAGTGGCTCTCCTGGCTCGAGACTCACGGCCCCTCCGGTCTGGGACCGATTCCGGCCGTCCGCGCCGTGACCCAGCAGCGGTCGACGCCCGAGTTGCGACCGGCCGCGGCGGGCCAGAAGAGCGAGGACGACCTGATGCCCTTCCCGGTTCTCGACCGGATCGAACGACTGGCGATCCGGGACAAGCTCGCTCCCACCGACGTGCTCGATCGTCTGGCGGCGGACTACCCGGAAGTGGAGCGGGAGCGGCTCTCCGGCTGGATCGAGCGGTTCTTCACCCTCTTCTGCCGCAACCAGTGGAAGCGGGAGCGACTCGCCCCCGCGTTCCACCTCGATGACGAGAACCTCGATCCAAAGACCTGGTGCCGTTTCCCGATCCTCTCCGGAGGCTACCGCCGCGAGCTGCGGGAGATGCGCGGCGAGCGATAGGCCTTACCGCGCGAGCGTGATCTTGATCACGCGGATCACCTGATCGGTCGCCAGCCGGGCGAAGTAGGCGCCACGCGGAAGATCCCGGCCCGCGTCGTCCCGCCCATCCCAGTCGACAGTTCCGTTGTTACTGGTGAGGGTCCGGACCTGGCGGCCGTCCGCGCCGTGGATCGACAGCGCGGCCGCGGAGCCGATCGGGGCGCTCCAGGCGAGGGAAGTCGACCCCACGGCGGGATTCGGGAAGGCCCGGAACGCCGCCGGCACCGAAGGAGTCACCTCCGCCGGAACGCCGCCGTTCTCGATCACGAAGAGCGACGCCGTGCCGCTGACCTCGTTCGAAACCACCAACAGCGGCTGGCCGTTCGGGCTCTGCTCCGCTGCGATGAAGGTGAGCCCCTCGGGGCCGGAGTCGAGCGCCGTGCCGAGGCTCACCGAGCCGCCGAAGTCGCGGTGGTTGACATATTCCACGAACTGAGGCGAGGTCGGATCGGAGAGGTCGAAGCTGACCACACCGCCGATCCGTTCCAGACAGGCAAATCCGTAGGTGACGCCGTCGACCTGACCGATGGCAACCCCTTCCGGCTCCGGCCCCTTGTTGTCGCTCCGGTTCTTGAAGGTGCCGTTCTCCTCGTTGTTGGCGTTGAAATCGGCAGGATACGCAGCCGCGGTGATCTGTTCGAGCAGGTCGCCGCTGTCCCAGACCAGCGATCCCTCCGCGTCCCAGACCGTGACCGAACGGGCACCGAGGGCGTAGAGGGCATCGAAGTCGGCATCGCCGTCGATGTCGCCCTGGACAGTCGTGACCGTCAGGCGCCCGAGGTTGTTATCCGCCTTCAGCGTGGTCGCGTCGGGGAACACCGTCGGATCGAGGGTGAGGGTACGAACGCGCGCTTCCTCCGCCAGGGCGGCGTAGTCTCGCGCATCCCCCTCGTTCGCGGAGAGGACGTAGTCGGCGCCGCCAGCGTTCCAGGCGGCCAGGGCGTCTGGCTGGTACATCCCGAACACCGGCCAGCTGCGGATGTCGATCACGCCGGAACGATCGGAGGCATCGATTCCGTTTCCGGGCAGGGAGTGATCCTTGTACCCCAGCGGGACGAGATCACGCACGATTCCGAGCTCCAGATCGACGATCGCGATGCCGTTCGCCTCCTGGAGAGAGACCCAGGCGGTGCGGGAGTCGGGCGAAACGGCGATATACTCGGGCTCCAGGTCCTGAGCCACGGTCGAGCCGGGGCCGTAGATGCGCAGTTCCGCATCTGTTACCTCCGAGTACGGCAGCGCCAGCGAAAGTGTGGTCACGGTGGCCGCCCCCGGCCCGCCGGTGAGGTCGATCATCGAAACCGATCCCTCGGGATCGTTGATGTAGTTCGAGTCGGGCTCCCCTTCGTTCGCCACGAGGACATAGCGACCGTCCGGAGTGAAGGTGAGCATGTCGGGCAACGCCCCGACCTGGACATCCCCCAGCGCATTTCCGTCCGCGTCGAAGAACGCGACGCGGCCCGGATCCTGCTTGACCATCGCCTCGATGGCGGCGGCGACAACGCCGTCCTTCACCGCCACGCTGTTCGCGGAGCGGCCGTAGGGCGCGCACGAAATGCTGAAGAGCAGCGTGGGGTGGGTCGGATCGGCGATCGAGACCACGTCGAGCGACCCGGTGGAACCGTTCACCACGAAGAGCCGCTGCGAGGCGGGATCGTAGGCGGAGATCTCGGCCCCCCCGCCATAGATGGTTCCCGTCGCGTAGGTGCCGAGGTGTTCGAGGTGCAAGGCGAGCGCAGCACTGCTTGCTCCGCCCTGCAGCAAAGCGGCGCCGATCAGGGAAAGGGCACGATTCGAGAAGCGCAAGGGATCCTCCCGGGGTCTGGAGCGCTGTGAGTCCAAGACCGCACGCGGGGAGCCCGCGGCGGACGGAGGGTGCATGGATCCCGCTGATATAGCGGCCTCCGAACTCGACGGCCGAGTTCAGACTCGATCAAACTCCGGTTGAGGTTCGGTGAAGTTCAGGCCCGCGTGGTGTACGAGCCGCGGATGACCCACTTGTAGGTGGTCATCTCGGGCAGCCCCATCGGGCCCCGGGCATGCAAGCGCTGGGTCGAGACCGCGACCTCCGCGCCGAGGCCGAGTTGGGCCCCGTCGGTGAAGCGAGTGCTGGCGTTCCAGTAGACCGCGGCGGAATCGACGCGCGAGAGGAACTGCTCCGCCAGGACGCGATCCTCGGTCAAGATTCCATCGGAGTGCGCCGTGCTGTGCTGCTCGATGTGGGCAATCGCGGCTTCGAGGTCGGACACCACCTTGAGCCCGAGAACGAGGGAGAGCCACTCGGTGTCGAAGTCCTGTGGCCCGGCAGGCGCGACCCGCGCGGCCAGGTCGTTTGGTAACGCGCCGAGAGCCAGGGTGGCGTGCGGTTCGGCCCGGAAGGTGACCCCGTCCTGCGCGAGTAGGTCGACCACCGCTCGGAGTGCCCGCGCGGCGACCCGCTCGTGCACCAGCAGGGTGTCGAGCGCGTTGCAAACGCTGGGACGTTGCACCTTGGCGTTCCGGATCACCGGCAACGAGGCGGAGAGGTCGGCCGAGGCGTCGAGGTAGAGGTGACAGATGCCGATCCCGCCGGTGATCACCGGCACGGTGGCGTTCTCGCGGCAGAAGCGATGCAGCTCGTTTCCCCCGCGTGGGATCACCAGATCGACGTATTCGTGAAGGCGAAGGAGGTCGTTCACCAGTGATCGATCGGGGTCGATCAACAATTGCACTGCGTCTCGTGGAAGACCGGCGCCGTCGAGCGCCTGGTAGACCGCCGCGAGGAGGGCGCGATTGCTGCGCAAGGTGTCGCTCCCCCCGCGCAGGATGGCCACGTTACCGGTCTTGATCGCCAGGGCCGCGATGTCGATCGTGACATTGGGGCGCGATTCGTAGATCACGGCCAACACGCCGAGCGGGACCCGCACTCGCTCGACCGCGATGCCGCTCGGCAGGCGGCGCTGATCGTAGGCCTGGCCGAGGGGGTCGGGCAGATCGGCAACCGTGAGCAGGTCGCGCGCGATGCCGGCAAGACGCGCCCGATCGAGCCGGAGCCGATCGATCCATGATTCGGCCCTCCCCTCGGCGCGGGCGGCGGCGACGTCGTCATCGTTAGCGGCGAGGATCTTCGCGGACTCGGTGTCGAGCAGTTCCGCCAGGCGATGGAGCGCATCGACCCGCTGATCGTGCGCTGCGCGGGTCATCTGCCGGGCCGCGGCGCGAGCGCGCGCCCCCACCTCATCGAGTCGGTTCATGTTTCCTCCGATCGCCGGCCGGTGAGGACGAAGTCGTCGCGGTGAATCACCTCGTCCCCGTAATCGTAGCCCAGGAGTTCCCTGATCCGCTCCGAGCGTTCCCCCCGGATGCGCCCCAGCTCGTCGTCGGTGTAGTTGACCAGCCCCCGCCCCAGTTCGCGTCCGTCGGGGGAGAGCACTTGCACCGTGTCGCCGCGCTGGAACGCCCCCTCCACCCGCGTCACGCCGACTGGAAGCAGGCTGCCATGTCGCCCGAGCGCGTCAGCCGCCCCAGGATCGATCGCGATCGTGGCGCGTCCGCTCCAGCCGGCCAGGATGTAGCGCTTCCGACTCTCGAGCGGACTCTCGACACGGGGGAAGCGGGTGCCGATCTCCTCCCCATCCGCGAGTCGGATCAGTACGTCCGGCGCGCTCCCGCTGGCAATCCGGACATCGGCGCCGGCCTGTCGCGCCAGATCCGCGGCCTGAAGCTTCGTGCTCATGCCTCCGGTGCCAAGTCCACTCCGCGTGCCGCCCGCCGCCTCCCACAACTCGGGCGGAATGGGGTGGGCCTTGACCTCGCGGATCAGCTCGGCGTCGCGGGAGAGGCGCGGATCGCCGGTGAAGAGCCCTTCCTGATCGGTGAGGAGAACGAGCAGGTCGGCATCGACCAGACCGGCGACCAGCGCGGAGAGGTTGTCGTTGTCGCCGACCCGGATCTCCTCGGTGGCGACGGTATCGTTCTCGTTCACGATCGGAATCACCCCGTGCTGACGGAGGGTTTCGAAGGTGTTCCGGGCATTGAGGTAGCTCTGTCGCCGCATGAAATCGGTGCGGGTGAGGAGCACCTGCGCAACCACGCGGTCGTAGAAGCCGAAGATCGACTCATACAGCGCCATGAGCCGCGACTGGCCGATCGCCGCGAGCATCTGCTTGGTCGGGATGCCGGCCGAACCCTCGACTTCCCCCAGACGCTCCCTCCCGGCGGCGACGGCGCCCGAGGAAACCAGGGTCACGGTCGCCCCGCGACGGAGGATCAGGTCGATCTGGCGGGCCAGGTCCAGGATGCGCGGTGCGTGCAGCCGCTGACTCCCCTCGGTCAACGTCGAGGTGCCGAGCTTGACCACGATGCGCTCTGCCTTCTGCCCCACGAATCCCTCCCGTGAACTGGTCTGCCCCACCGAGGACCGACATGGCCCGGGCGCCGGTCGGCGGAACCCCGCCGGAAGACAAAACCGGGCGTGGCGCGCGCCGGGCGGACCGGCTACAGTCTGCCGATTCTATGGGAAAGCTCCTTCAATGTGCGCGCCGTTCTCCCCGGACAGGGACACTCTGGGGATCGTTCCGTTGCCTCATGCTGCTCGTCCTGGGAGTCGGCCTGGTCGGACTCGTCGCGCCGCGGGTACGGGCGGAAGGGGCGAGCGATCCGGGCGCGACCGGGGAGGTTGCGACCCCGATTCCGACCCCCAGCGCCGCCGTCGGGCCGACCGGGGAGCCGCTGCTCGAGCGAGCCATCGACGGGATCGGATATGTGCTGGGCCCCGGCGATGTCCTCGCCTTGACCCTCCAGGGCGCAATGAGCCGCACGCAGGAGCTGGTCGTCAGTCCCGAAGGGAAAGTTCTCATCCCCGGCGCATCCGAGGTGAAGGTGGCGGGGAAGAGCCTGGACGAGGCGCGCTCCGCGATTCGCGCCGAGGTCGGGCGCGCCTACCGCGATGTTCAGATCTCGGTGTCGCTGGTCCGGCTTCGTCGCTTCACCGTCTACGTGCTGGGGCAGGTACAGAACCCCGGCCAGTACACCGCCAGCCCGGTGGATCGGGTGTCGGAGTCGATCCGCCTGGCCGGGGGGTTGATCGATCGGGTGCCCCTCCCCGGATCGAAGACACCCCCTCGGGCGGAGGAACGGGGTTCCGAGCGCTCGATCGAGGTGGTGCACCAGGACGGATCACGGGCGCGCTGCGATCTCCTGCGGTTCCGCAGGACGGGCGAGCTCGCGGCCAATCCGACGGTGCGCGACGGCGACGTCATTCTGGTCGACTATCGCCAGCCCGGAGTACTGCTCAGCGGTGAGGTAAACAGCCCGGGAGAGATCGAGTTCGTGGAAGGGGACGATCTCGGGGATCTGATCGAGCTGGCCGGTGGATTGACGGCCAAGGCGCTCCTCGACACGATCGAGGTGGCGCGCTTCGATCCACAGTCGGTGACCCCGCGTTACATTTACCTGAGCCCGGCCACCGACCCACAGGCGCTAAGCTTCGCCGTGGCACCGCGCGACGGGATCCTGATCCGGACCGATCCGAGCTTCGACGTTCGGCACACCGTTCGACTCGAAGGTGAGGTCGTGTTCCCTGGCGTCTACGTGGTGGACGAGCGAAAGACCTCTCTCCGTGCGCTGATCGAGCGGGCGGGCGGCTTCACCCAGGATGCCTCCCTGCGCGAGGCGAAGCTGACCCGGCGGGTCGACGAATCGATCAAGGATGCGGAGTTCGAGCGGCTGCGACTGGTCTCCCCGGCCGACATGAGTCCCACCGAGTATGAGTACTTCAAGATGCGCAGCCGACAGCGCGCGGGCTTGATGGCGGTCGATTTCGAGGCGCTCTTCACGCGCTCCGATCTGAGCCAGGATGTGGTCCTGCGCAATGGGGACGTGGTCAGCGTTCCGCCGCGAAAGGCGTTCGTCACCGTCTCGGGTCAGATCGCGTTTCCGGGCAACCTCGCCTTCGAACCGGAGCTCTCGGTCGATGACTACATCGAGCGGGCGGGCGGCTATGCCTGGAAGGCGGCGAAGGGGCGAACGGTGGTGATCCGGGCGTCGTCCGGCGAGTGGATCCCGAAGGGATCGGCGAAGCGGTTGGGGCCGGGCGACACCATCTGGGTGCCGGAGAAGCCGGAGCGGGACTGGTACGCGCTGTTCAAGGACTCGCTGCTCATCGTCTCCCAACTCGCGACCGTCTACCTGGTCATCCGGAGCAGCACACAATGAGCGGGCAGGAAACTGGGCGTCTGCCGCTGGTCCCCTTCCTCGCACTCCTGGTGCGCGCCCGTGGTCTGATCATCGGAATGGCATTCGGCGCGGCGCTGATCGCGGTGGGGTTCGGCTTTCTCTCCCCGGCGACCTACGAGGCGAGTCTCACGATCCTGCCTCCGGAGGGGGCGTCGCCGCTCGGACTGGCCGGGGGAGGGCTGGAGGGCTCGCTGGCCATGCTGCAGTTCGGCCTCTCGACCCTGCGGTCCGCCGATCTCTACGCGGACATGATCCGGAGCCGCTCGGTCTACCGCTACGCAATCGACAAACTCGATCTCAGGGCTGCTTACGGCCTGACGAAGCTGGACACGCTCCGTGCCTACGAGTTCGCCTACAACCAGCTCAGCGACGACGTGACGGTCCAGACCGCGAACAACGGGCTGATCACGGTGACGACCCGCGCCCACACCGGCTGGCTCCCGGGCCTGCCCCAGAAAAACGCGGCTCGCGAGCGCGCCGCGCGGATCGGCAACACCCTGGCCGAGGGACTCGATGTAGTGAACCGGCAGAAGAACACCAGCCAGGCGCGTCAGGCCCGCATCTATCTCGAGGAGCAACTTCGGCTGACCGACGAGCGGTTGCACAAGGCCGGTACCGACCTGGCGCAGTTCCAGACCCAGCACCTGGCAGTCGATCTGAACGAGCAGATGAGGGTCGGGATCGAGAACGCGGGAAAGCTGGAGGCCGACGTGCTGGCCCGCGAGGTCGCGCTCGGCGTGGCCCTGCGTTCCATGTTGCCCACCAACCCGGAGATCAAGCGCCTGCAGAGCGAGGTGGACGAGTACCGGCGGCAGCTTCGACGGATGCAGTCCGGCGGCACCGCCGTCGGCGAGGGCGTGGGCCTCGAGGCACTGCCGGAACTGGGACGGCGCTACGCCCTGCTGTTGCGGGACGTGAAGGTGCAGGAGGCCCTCTTCGAGATGCTCACCGCGCAGCTCTACCAGGCGCGGGTCAAGGAAACGGAGCAGATGCCGGTGGTGCAGGTGCTGGACGAGGCGCGCACGCCGATCGCGAAGAAGAGCCCGGTCATCCGCAAGCTCGCCGTCCTCGCCTTTGTCCTCGGTGCGATCCTCGCCGTCTTCCTGGCCTACGCGCGGGAGTGGTGGTCCAAGTACCCGTGGCGGGCGGAGGACAGCGCGGCCCTGCGCGCGATCCTCAGACGCTGAACCGGCGCATCCGCCGCTGCTCCTGCGCGGCGGATGCGCCGGCCATAGCCGCCTTCGCTACTTCCGGAACTTGGCCAGCAGGCCGCTCAGATGTTCCTTCAGGTCGACCTTGGGCATTTCTCCGTCCGGCGTGATCTTGTCGATCAATCCGGGAAGGTGTGACGCCAGTTTCGAGGTCACCTCCTCCACCGACAGCTTCGACTTGAGCGCGAGGTACTGGAGCTTCTCCGGCCCAAGTGCCTCCTTGATCTCGTCCGGAGTCACCGCGAGGTTCGCCCCCTTCCCCACCCAGGACTTGGCCTTGTCCCCCAGTCCCTTGGCATCAAAGTGGTCGACCAGGTCCTTCAGCCCATCCCCCTTCTCGTGCAGCATCTCCAGGGTGCTGCCGAGCAGAGCGCGGGACTTCTCCCCCGCCTCATCCTTCAGGTCGTCGAACTTGTCGAGCAGCGAATCGAACATTCCCATCGTGGTCTCCTGTGCCGTCGCACGTCCGCTCCGGCGATTGAGTGATTCCCGGTTTCCCGCGGCATTCTACTCCATTTTCGACTTGAAACGGGGAGGGGCGTGGGCTCACCATCGACGCGGATCAACGCGAGCGCTGCCGTACGCTCGATGCCGCAAGGCCCCACACGCTGCCTCCGGGTTCGCAGCCGCCCCCCAACTTGCGAGCCTGAGGAAGGAGTCCGCCATGTCACGCCTTCAGACCGCCACCAGCCCAGCAACGCTCATGCTCCTTGTCGCCTCCGCAGGCTTCGTCGGGATCGCCGATGCCGCCACCTGGTCGGTCGAGCCCGACGGATCGGGAGATGCACCCACGATTCAGGCCGCGATCGACGCCGCCGCGGCAGGAGATGAGATCCTGCTCTCGACAGGGGTCTTCACCGGTCCGGGAAACCGAGACATCGAGGGACGAGGAAAGTCGCTGACCATCCGAGGGGACGGCGCCGCGCCGAGCGACTGCGTCATCGACTGCGAGGCGAGCACCGGGGCGGAGCGGCGCGGTTTCTACTTCCACGAGGGCGAGGGCCCTGGGACCGTGCTCGAGAATCTGACCGTGCGCAACGGAATCGCGCCGTCCACCCAGCCGAACGAGTGGGGCGGGGGCATCCTGTGCGTCGACTCATCGCCCACCATCCGAAACTGCCGCTTCGTCGCCAACCAGGCCGGATGGGGAGGCGGCATGCTGTTCTGGAACTCCGAATCAGAGGTCAGCGACTGCTGGGTTGCCGACAATCACGCCTACACCAACGGCGGCGGGATCTACTGCACCACCGGTGCGGCACCGACGCTTCGGGGGATGACGCTGGTCGGGAATGTCACCGATGGCCGAGGAGGGGCTCTGGTGGTCAATTCGTGCGCGCCGACGCTCGAGGCGTCGACCGTGCATCAGAACAGCGCGTCGAGCAGCGGGTCGTTCGTCTGGACGTTGGGGCCAGCGGCCTTGCAGGTCAGACACTGCATCGTTGGCGAAGGCAACTAGGATGTCGATCCGAACCTCGACTGTGGCGGTGGCGCGATCCAGTTCACCTGCACCGATATCTGGGGGCACACCGGCGGGAACTGGGTCGGATGCTCCGCCGGTCAAAACGGAATCGATGGGAACTTTTCGTCCGATCCACGCTACTGCGATCCTGTCGGCAGGAACTTCACCTTGGCCATCGACTCCCCGTGCGCCCCGGGTTGGAACCCGGACTGCGGGCTGGTCGGCGCCTGGACCGTGGCCTGCGGCGGGCCTGTCGCGATCGTGCCGATGACCTGGGGAGGGATCAAGGCGAGCTACCGGTAGGCGATCCGTCTCCCCTCAATGTCGGGAGATCAGATCGCGTGGCAGAGGCGTGATCCCGCCTCACTCCGAGCGAAGCTGCTGGAACACGCGCATCATCGCCTCGGCCCGCGCGGCCAGCGAGAATCGGCGCTCGACTCGGGTTCGGCCCGCCTGGCCAAGGGCGAATGCCTGCGCGTCATCCGCGAGAAGCCGCCGGAGCGCATCGGCCAGGGCGCGCGGCTGACCGGGCGGAACCAGGAGGCCGGTCACGCCATCCTCGACCACCTCGGGAATGCCTCCCACGCGGGTCGCCACCACGGGCAGGGCGGTCGCCATCGCTTCGAGCAACGCGATTCCCTGGGACTCATGCCGCGATGCCAGGACCGCGAGATCGGCGCCGGCGAGCCAGGGACGCGCGTCGTCGACCTGACCGACGAACTCGACGCGACTTCCCGTGTACTGGCGGGAAATCTCTCGCGCGCGCGCCTCGAGCTCCGCGCGCAGGGGACCGTCACCGACCAGAGCCAGGTGCGGCGCGGGTCCCCCGTGCTGCAACAGGAACCGGTACGCCTCGAGCAGGGTGAGGTGATCCTTCTCTGGAACCAGGCGTGCCAGGCAGAGCAACACCCGGTTGCCATCTCCGCGAGCGATCGGGGTAATGCGGGGTTCGAACCGGGACGGTTCGATCGCGTTCGGCAACACCACGAGCTGTGCCTCACGCGCACTCCCCGCCTCGAGAAGCCAGTCGGCCTGGGCGCGGGAGACGGCGATCACCCGGTCGGCATGACGTAGGGCATGGCGCCAGATCGGTTCGAGCAACGGGCTCGCCGCCGGGCGGCGGTAGCCGTGCACGGTGGCGACGACCAGGGGCGCGGCCCCCGGGAGCACGCGTCGGAGCGCCGTGGCATGGAGCAGGGACCAGACATGGGTGGTCAGAATCACCTCGATCGCCTGCTCCCGGACGAGCCGCGCGAGCTCGATCACCAGGCGAGGATCGGCGGGCCTGTGGGAGCGGAAGCGATGCGGAGGCCGGGGCAACCTGGGAACCAGCGCCCCTCCCGGTCGCAGAACCGCCACCTCGCAGGGGGACCCGATCGCCTCGAACTGGTGCGCGAGCTCGACGAGCTGCGTTTCCGCTCCGCCCATCTCGAGTAGGTCGGTAAGCAGCAGCACACGGACGCGGCCGCTCGCAGCTGGCGTGTTCATTGCGAAGTTATACCGGCTCCATCCGGGCGTCGCAATCGCCCACGCAATCGACTCATACCGCTCTCATCCCTCGCCGATTTTCGCTACATTGGCAACCTGACTCCAGTGAGAGGGAGATGGTGCAACCGCTGGCGCGATTGACGATCCAACATGTGGGCCCGACGTCGGGGGGCGGCATCGCGACCGCGCTCGTGTCGTTGGTCTCGGCTCTTCGCGCATTCCCCGACCTCCACGTCGAGACGGTGGCCAGCACGACCCGCGCGGGGATTCCCCGGAAGCTCCAGGTCGGCCTGCAGGCCCTCGCCCAGGTCCGGCGGGAGAGGCCCGCCTCCCCGCGAATCGTGCATCTGCACACTGCTTCGGGCCTCTCGTTCTGGCGGAAGGCACTGCTGCTGGAAGCGGCTCGCCGCGCGGGCGCATACACCGTGCTCCACGTCCACGGTGGTGCATTCGAGCGATTCGTGCGGGAGACTGGCAGGTTCGCGCGGCGGAGGATCGAGCAGACCTTTGCCTCCGCGGACCGCGTCCTGGTGGTCAGCGAAGTTCAGCGTCTCTTCATCTCGGAGCGCTTTCACCGAGCCGTGGAGCTGATGCCCAACGCGGTGCACATTCCTGAGTACACGCCCCCGCCTTCGCCCCCTCCGATCTGCCTGGTCCACATCGGTCGTCTTGGGCGACTCAAGGGAACCTGGGACCTGCTGGACGCACTCGGGTCACTGCCCGCCGAGGGCTGCGATTGGTCCGCGGTCCTGGTCGGCGATGGCGACGTGGACGAAGCTAGGCGACGCACCGAAGCGCTCGGCGGCCGCGTGCGTGTGCTCGGTTGGCAGGGCTCGGCGGAAATCACGGCCCTGCTCCGCGATTCGCACTTCCTCGTTCTCCCCTCCTATGTCGAGGGGCTACCCATCTCGGTCCTGGAGGCGATGGCGGAGGGGCGGGCGGTGATCACCAGCCCGGTCGGCGGACTCCCCGAGTTGCTCGCCGATCGGCAGAACGGCTTGCTCGTCCCGGTCGGCGACCGCGCGGCGCTCTCCCGGGCCATCGTAGAGCTGCTCGAGAGTGACACGCTGCGGGATCGACTGGGTGCGGCGGCCCGAGAGACCGTTGTCCGCGCGCACGACTTGAACGCGGTGGCGCGCAGAGCCCACGCACTCTATCTCGAGTTGGTCGATCACCCTCACGGGGCGGCGTGCTGATGCCGCATCTTGCGCTCGCCCGAGTCGCGCTGCTCGATCGCCTCCGCGGGCTGCGAGCCGGACAGGAGTACGCGTTCTTGACCCGAAGTCAGTGGTCTGGACCGGAGGCACTCCGTGCCCTGCAGGAGTCGAAGCTCCGGACTCTCCTCGACGCCGCCGGACGCACCTCGTACTACGCCTCGAGATTCGAGCTGATCACACGCCTCGAGAGGGACGCCGATCCTTGGCGCGTACTCGCTTCACTTCCAATTCTGACCCGGACCGCGGCACGCGAGGAAGCAGCGGCACTCCGCAATCCGGATCGTCGGACCGGGTCCCGGCCGAAGTCAACCGGCGGCTCCACCGGCACCCCGCTCCGCTACGTGCTCTCCCGCCAGGCACAGTCGGCGCAGTGGGGACACCTGTGGCGCGCGTGGAGCACGGCGGGATTCCAACCCGGCGAAGCGATCGGGATCGTCGCGGGACGATCCCTCCTCGCCGGGCGGCGGACCGCGCGACGTATCTACGCCTCGTTGCAGAACTGGATCACACTCGATGCCTTCGATCTCTCGGATCGCTCGATGGACCGGTTCGCTCGCGCGCTCGCCCAGCGCAGAGTCCGCTACCTCTACGGATACGCCAGCGCCCTGGCGACCTTCGCCGACTGGCTCGATGCCAATCGACGCCCCCTCCTGCTTCAAGCAGTGTTCACCACCGCGGAGCAGTTGCTCCCCACAGCCCGCCGCACCATCGAGCGGGGCGCGAGAGCAGAGGTCTTCGACACCTACGGAGCGAACGACGGAGGCATCTCGGCGTTCGAGTGCCAGCACCACGATGGCTGGCACCTCGGCATCGAGCGGTGCGTCGTGGAGGTGGTGCGCGCGGACGGAACCGAATGCGCGCCCGGAGAAGTCGGCCGCGTGATCAGCACCGATCTCGACAACCGGGCATTTCCATTCCTCCGCTACGAGGTGGGCGACCTCGCGGCACTCGATCCCACGCCCTGCGCGTGCGGCAGGTCCCTGCCACGCCTCACGCGGCTCTCCGGGCGGCTCTCGGATCTCTTGTCCTTGCCGAACGGTCTCCAGGTCCACGGCGAGCTCTTCTCGCATTTGCTTCGAGACGAGGAGGGCGTGCGTCGCTATCAAGCAATCCAGACCGGCCCGAATGCCATCGAGGTACGCCTCGCGGTGTTCGATTCAAGGAGTGAACCGTTGATCGACCGACTGCGCACCCAGTTGAGCGCGCTGCTACCGGAGGTCGATCTCTCGCTTCGGGTGACGGACGAGTTCGTACACACGGCCGGGGGAAAAGTGCCGCTGGTCGTCGCGCTCGACGCCGGGGTCGAAACCCGCGATCCAGCGCCTCCTGCGATTTGAGCCCGGGCAAGCTCCCCAGGGCTAAGGCAGGAACAGCGTGTCGCTGAACGCGCTCACCGCGAATCGGTTCACGCTACGGACCTGATAGCCGCGGAGACTGGCGCCGGTGCCGAGCGACGCCAGAGGCACCGCGGAAGACTGCCCCACCCGAACCAGAGTCGAGCTGAACGCGCCACCGAGCTCCCGGATCACGCGCACGTCATGCGCTTGAGCGATCGGCATCGCCTTCCAGCGGAGAAAAAACGTGTTCCCGCTGACCGCGAACCGCAGGCTGTCGGGGATGAATGGCACCAGATCGGCCTCGATCTCGATCGAACCGGTGGCGGGTACGTTGAGCAGCCCGGTGATCGCCTGGAGCGCAATGGCCGACTCGGTGCGCGAGCCGTCGGGCAGGATGCCGCTCCCGAGCGGCTCGACCAGGATGCGGCGATCATCCCCGGCCGGAACGACGAAGTCGAGGTCGATCACCCCGGTGGCGCGATTCACCGGCTCGATCACCTGGGCGAGCACGCGATCCTCGGCGTCGAGCGCCCGGAGTTGTACCCGCCCGACGGAGTAGGTGCGAGGATCGCCGGCGGCCGGTGGGCGAAGCTTGAGCGCAACCGCCGCTCCGGCCGGCGGATCGGTGCTGCGCTGGCATCCTGCGCCGAGCGCGAGCAGCAGGAAGAGGACTCCAAAGGCGCGCCCGCTCACTGTCGGAGCTCCACCGTGAACAGTACGTCGTGACCACTCAGGGAGAGATCGAACTTCCCGCGACCAGTGACATACATGTACCGCGCGCTGAGGGACAGGGCGCGGGAGAGCCGACAGCCCAATCCCGGACCGAATGCGATCGAGTTGCCATCCGCCGTTCCCCCGAAGTAGTCGCTCTCCGAGGTGAGCAGGTAGCGCGACTCCAGGGAGAGCAGCCAGCGCGAGCCGAACGCGGTGGCGGCCCGCGCGTCGGCCGAGAGATTGAGCCCTGGAGACTGGGTGAAGGTGAAGAGCGAGTCCGGGTTCGTCCCGTCGGTCAGCCGGTTGTCCCCCTTGAGTCCCACCCGGACGCTCGCCGCGGTTCGAAAGCGCCCGATCGGAAGGTCCAATGCGGAACCAAGATCGAGGCTGCTCCCCTGGTTTCCCCAATCGATCCCCTCGAGGCGATCGTAGCCGTATGCGCGATAGGCAAGATCGAGCCGGAGTCGTCGCGAGCGCCCGAGATCATTGTCCAGCGCGAGCGAGAGGGACATCTCATCGGCGAGCTGATAGTCACCGGCGCCGCCAGACAGGAGTGGAAACTCGGCGTGCCGGAGCCAGGCGGCTCCCAGCCCCAAGGTCCAGTCGCGCGAGAGGGCGCGGCCGTAGGCCACGTTCGCCTCGAAGCCCCATCCCTCCCCGAATCGCGTGATCGGAAACCCGGAGCGAGGGACCCAGGTCCATTGCGCGGTCGTGACCTCGGCCGCGCTCAGCTCGTAGAGACCGAGCGGTACGATGGTCCCGCAGCCGATGGCCCAGGCGTCATCGGGTCGAAAGAGAACTCTGAGCCGCGCATCGGTCGGACCGGACAGCGTCTGATCGGTCAGCTCGAGAAAGGAACGCGCCGCGCCGCCCTGGGCCACCACCGTCCAGCGCTCGCTCATCTCCCAGGTGTAGTTCACTCGCGCGCTGGTCTGCGTGTTGAACACCGGGGCGAGTCCCTCGATCCCGGTGTCGATGTCGAGTTGGCGCGACTGGACTCCGAACACCAGCGATGCGTCGGACCAAGCCAGACCGGGGACGAACGGAAGCCCGCCGAGCAGAACGAACGCCGCGAGGCGGACTCTCCGCGTCAATGTCGTTCGACGGATCATGGACCCGGCACTGGAATCTGGCCGCTGATGTGCGCGAGGCCGGACGGCGGCCCATCGGCCTGAACGGAGCGTGAGCCGGTGGCGGCGTCGGGCGTGATCTCGCTCTCAGCGGCGCCGGTGCCGATCGCCCCGAGAGCCCGCGCGGTCGCATGTCGCCCCGCGCCGGCTCGCACCACGCGGGCGACCGACTGTTCGAAACCACCGCCGGCGAGTGGGGCGAGTTCCACCCGCGCCCGGGCAGCGCTGAACAGCGGATCGAGGCGAAGCGCCTCGGCGTAGGCGGCATCAGCGTCGGCGAAGCGACCCTCGTCCTCGAACCCCAGCCCCTTACCAAAGGCCAGGAAAGCGGCCAGTGAGCGCGGCACCGGTGCCGCCTCCATGATCTCCCGACGAAGTCGCTCCGAAGGTTCGTGATCGAGGCGGGTCAGGACGGAGACGGCCACCTCTCCGGGGAGCTCGTGAAACTGTTCGAGCGACCGTTCCACATCGATTGCCCCGCGCGAGACGCCGGTCGAGGCATCGATCACATCGGCCAGCACCCGGATCCGACCTTGGCTGGGGAACGAATAGACCCCGGTGAGGAGATTGCGCGCACCCAGCATCCGCCCGGCGCGCGGGAGAACGCCGTTGCGCGCCGCATCACCGCGTTCGGCCTCACGCAGCGCCGACTCGATCGCCGCCCGGGTGCGCGGGCCGACGACCCCATCCTGCTCGAGCCGAAAGTCGCGCTGGAACGATCGCACCGCCGCGCGATACTCCGCACTGTCCTTGCCGTCGAGCGGCGCATCGTAGTACGGCCTCCCGCCGATCTGCGCCGAGAGCCGGGCCAGGCGTTGCTGGGTCCCGAGTACGGTGAGCGGATCCGCGAGGGAGTCGCGCGCGGTGCGCACCAGGTCGATCTCGGCCAGCAGGGTCTCCACTTCCTGCCGTTCCACCAGCCGCAGCTCCGGGACCCGGGAAAGCGCAGTGGTCATGACCGCGACCAGGGCGCGGCCGAAGTGCACCTGCTCCGGATCGAACGGTTCGGGGCGCAGGTCGGCAACCGCGAAGGTCCCCTCGTCGCTTCCCTCACCCCCCAGTTCCTGCTCCCGGGCCAGGCGATCGCGGGTCAGCTCGAGCAGGGCGGCGCGGCGAGCGAGGCGAGGATCGGGACGCGACCCGGCCTCCCGCGGCGCGGAAGGAGCGCAGCCGGACCACACGATCAGGAGCAGACACAACCAGGTTGGCGTGATTCGCATCGGGGCGAAACTGTAGGGCCAGTGGCCAGGCGCGTCAATCGTGCTTCGGCTGTCCGGTGCTGAGCTGTTCCTGGCGAGAAGGCTCCGCCGGGTCGCTCGCGTCTGCCGCATTCGCTTCCAGGACCGAGAGCGCGGCGAGGATCCAGCCGAACGTGGCCGAGGTCATCGAAGCGCCGATGACGTTGGTGAATGCAACCGCGTAGAGACAGACCTGCGCCGCGGCCAGGGCGCGGAGGCGGGCGCCTCGAGAGTTGGCCGCATGCCGGCGCGCCGCATCGAGGGTGCGCCGGAGAACCAGCACCTGAAAGAGGATGAGGAGTCCGACTCCGATCGCTCCGGTGAAGTAGGCCAGTTCCAGGTAGGAGTTGTGGAGCTGGCTCTCCTTGTCCCACTCGCCGCGAACCGCATCGAAGTAGACAAATGGCTTCCCCAGCCCAAGACCCAGGACCGGGCTGGCCTTCAGTTCGAGCAAGGCAGAGCCCCAGACCACCAGGCGCCAGATCGAGGTGGCATCTTGGTCGAGGTCGGAGAAGCTGGTCAACCGGGTGTAGATGTCTCCCACCACCGGCAGGCTCGAGAGCCGCGGCAAGGCGAGGAGAATCACTCCAACCAGAACCCCCGCCCCGGTGATCAAGCGCGCCCCGTGGCGCCGGAGATCGGATCCCGCGACGGCAACGGTCAGCAGGCCGAAGATCGCCCCGAGCCACACCGATCGAGCCTGAGACAGGAGGATCCCGATCAGGTAGAGGGCTCCGCACACCAGACTCCAGACCGGACGGCGCCTGGGCCAGACACCGCCAGCCAGAATCGCGAGGGCGAAGAAGAGAGTGAGGGCCTGGAGGCCGCTGAGATAGCGCAGGGTATCGGTCGAGGTCGTACCACCCACTGGAGTTCCGGTCGCCGCGTTCCACAGTCCCTGCAGCGCGACCACCACCCCTGCCGCAACCACGGTCGCGGCCAGGCGGACGCGCGATCGCTCCGCGCGCATCACGTCGAGTACCAGGACGAAGAGGAGCGCGTAGAAGAACTGAACGCGAAACGAGAGCACCGCAGCCCAACCGTGGATCGTGATGCCGCGCAGCATGGAGAGCGCGCCATAGGCGAGGAACGCCCACAGCGACCAGTGAATCGCCCCTCGCGGACGCTCGATGGACCGCCCGTCGCGCAGGCTCCGGACCAGAACGGCGATCAGAAGGGCCAGGGTGAGGAGATCATTGGGGAACAGGTTCACCCCCACGAGCGACAGGCTCGCGTAGGAGAATCCCTGCCGCTCCCCCACGAGATGGAGCAGCAGCGTGGCGCTGACCAGGGCGGAGAGATCGTGCAGCGCCATCGCCCCCAACAGGACCCCGGCGACGAGAAGTGCCGCCGCGAGCGGATTCCAGATGGAGAGCACTCCGATCGCCGCCGTGCTCAGAGCGGCAACCGCCCAGAGGCCGCGGGGCAGCTGGATCCTCTGCAGATCGGTGCTCACCACAGTCTCTCGACCTCGTCCACCCACCGCGTCAGGGCAATCCTGCGGTCCGCTCGCTCCGCTACGCGGGTCGCATGCAGCGTCCCGCCGTCACTGCGGATCAGTCGATCGATGGCGCGTCCGATCGCCCCCAGGTCGGTGGGATCGACCCGCGCTCCCGCCGCATCGTTCTCGATCCAATCGCGATTTCCCGGCAGATCGGCCACCAGGAGCTTGGCGCCGGCCGCCATCGCCTCGAGCATGGTCTGGGAGAGCCCGTCGGGCATCCAGAGGGAGGCCACCAGGTCAGCGATCCAGTAGAGCAGACGCAGCTCGTGCGGCGACCGCATCCCTAGATCGACGAACCGGCCTTCCATGCCGTTCCGAACCGCAAAGGCGTGCAGGCGGGAGCGTTCGTACGCGTCTCCCGGCCCGACCAGAACGAACTGCAGATCCGGACGCTCGGCGACCGCGGCAAGCAGTTCCGCCTGGTGACCCGAGCGGTCGATCGCGCGCGGCGAGAGCAGACTCAACCCCCCGGCGGCGCGATGATGAAGCAGCCGCGCCCATCCCGCATCCTGTTCGGCCAAGGAGGCAAGTTGCGCCTCGATCTCCGCGGGGCGCTGCCAGAACTGCAGATCGACCCCCGTGTAGGCCAGGCCGATCTTCTCCCGGTCCGCACCCAGGTCGCAGAGCCCCTGGAGTACGGAGGTGGTCTCACCCCAGACGCGCGCGGAGTCGGCGATCACCCGCCGGGAGAAGAATCGATGGAAGGGGTGGCCCACGGAGAACCGGAGCACATCCTGTCCCCAAGAAACGACCGCCAGCGGACCGATCCCCCCGAGCCAGGCGAGATACGCCTCGGGCTGGAATCGCAGCGCGAGAACCAGGTCGGGATCGAAGCCCCGGACCTCGCGCCGAAAGCGAGGCGCGAGCCGCAGCGCGCGCGTGATGGTCCGAAGTTCACGAGAAGGGCGACGCGGTCCCGACGCAGGTGGCGGCGCTGCGGCACTGTCCGACGCCGCGGCAACTCCCGACGCGACAGGGGCGCGTCGACACGACCACAGACGCACCTCGTGGCCGCGCGCGGTCAGCCCCGAGCGCCACACCGCCGTGTGAACGCTCGCTTCGTCGGCCACCAGCGCGATCCGCCGGGCGCTCACCGCTTCCCCCGGGAGACCAATGCCTGAAGGGAGCTCTTCATCAGCCGCAGGTCGTCCGTCCGCACGACCAGGAGACGCCTCCAACCGAACTCCGGCTCCCGCCGCACGCGGAGCGCGGCCAGGAGCCCCATCAAGAGATAGGTGACCGACGAGGCGGCCGCGGCACCGACCGCCCCCCAGCGCGGAATCCAGACCGCGTTGAGCGCGATGTTCACCACCAGCACGATCGCCGAGTTGATCGCGTTGTGCCGCGGTAGCCCGAGCTGCTGCGAGAGGAAGAGCCCGAGCGGGCCGGCCATCGCATTCCCCACCATCCCCGGCAACAGGAAGAGCAGGCAGGCAACGGAGCCCTCGAAGGCATCGCCGTAGACCCAGAGCACCAGCGGCCGCGCGATCAACGCGAGCAGTGTCCCGAAGATCACGGTCAAGAACACCCCGATTCGCACGGTGCGGAGCGAGAGCGAGAGGGCGTCGGCCCGGCCGCCTCCGGCGATCTTCGCCACGGCCGCCTGGTTCATCGCGCGCGGGAAGTGCCACAGTGCCTCGGCCAGCGCCACCCCGATCGAGTAGAGGCCGAGTTGCGCGGCGTTGGACCAGAGCAGCAGGAGTTGCGCGTCGATACGGAGCACGAGGACCCAGACCACGTTCGCGGCATACGCTTCGATCCCGAAGCGGAAGGTGCTGCGAACTGCGGCGGCCCAGTCTCGGAGGAAGGGCGGCTCGCGGCGAAGCACCACCAAGCTGAGGATGATCCCGCCGGCGACCTGAGAGCCGATCCAGATCCAGCAGGCCGTCCCAATCGGGACGTCCCGTGTCGCGGCAAAACCGACCGTGGCGAGTGTCCAGAGCAGCGGCGGAATCGCGTTCAGCAGATTCGAGCTCCGAATCTGGCCCTGACCGAGCATCACGCCGTTCAGGTTCAACGCCACGAGGGCGGTGACCACCGTTGCGATGTACGGCAGCAGGATGCGCGGAGTCAGTCCGAGGCGATCGAGATAGGCGGGCAAGTAGAAGGCCAACACCGCGGCGAGAAGCACCCCCGCGGCAAGACCCGAGGCAAGCTGGACACCTGAGATGGTCCGCGGATCGAACTTCTTCTGCCCGATCAGCCGGGTCGCCGCCGCGTGGAGCCCCAGACCGCCCATCACCGTCGAGACGGTCAAGGTGCTGGCCAGGAAGGCAAGGACCCCCTTGCCCTCCGGTCCGTAGAGGCGTGAGATGATCCAACTGGTGACGAATCCCATGGCCACGCCGGCGACCTGGAAGGCGAAGCTGTGCACGCTGTCGTGCGCGACGGTCGACTTCGCCATTACCCGCGCCACGTCTGCTCCATCTCGTCCAGGATCGCCTCCACGCGACCGGCCAGCGCCTCCCAGGTATGGGGCCGAACGGCGTCACGCCGTCGCGCGGCGATCGCCTTGGCCTCTCCCCGCGCGACGAGGTCCGCCTCCTCGGCCAACGTTTCGCGCACCGCGGCGACGAACCGCTCCGGCCCCTCGGCGAAGCGGATCATGCGGCCAACCGGCGTTTCGAGCAACGACTCCAGCGGGGTCGAAACCACCGGGCGACCCGCGCCGAGGTACTCGTAGACCTTGAGCGGGTTGACCGCGCGACGCACCGCCCCGACCTTGAAAGGCGAGAGACAGAGGTCGAAGGCGCGCAGATAGCGGGGGATCTCGGCCTGGGGGCGCGCCCCGAGCAGATGCACGTTGGCATGCCGACGGAGCGCATCAGCAGCGGCCGGAGCGTGGATCGGCCCGACGAGGATCAGCGATCCGCCGGGGAAGGCCCGCGCGGTCGCGTCCAGCACCTCGTAGTCGAGGTAGGTGAAGACCGCGCCGACGAATCCGAGCCAAGGGCGGGGAAGGCCGGCCAGCTCCGGCGGAACCGGCAGCTCCCGATCATCCAGCCATGTCTCGCGGACCCCGTTGCCGACCACCTCGACCCGCACTTCCGGTCGACGTCGTCGCACCTGCGCCGCGAGCGGATCGGACGTGGTCAGGACGAGATTGCTCGCGGCCAGGGCAATCTCGATCGAACGCGCCATCGTTGCCTGACTGTGCGCCTGCGCCTCGTAGGCCGAAAGGTCGTCCACCAGATCGAAGATCACCCGCTCCGGTCGCAGGGTTTCGATCGCCTGCGCCCAGAGCGGCTGGTACAGCCAGAGCCAGGTGCGTCGATGCCCGAGCCGCGCCGCGGTTCGCGCCAGCGCGCCGCCCCACAGTCGATATTGAGCCCGACTGATCGGTGCGTGTGTCCAGAACGGCAGGCCGCGAGGCGGGGTCCAGATCCGAAGCCCGTCCCGCACCGACCGCAGGCGCGGTGCGAGCAGCGGGTTCCGGAGTTCCGTCGGCGTCGTCGAAGGTTTGGGGCGCAGGATGGAGTGACTCGGTTCGACATAGACGATATCGCGCCGCGGGGCGAGATGCGCCATGAAGTGCTGCTTCCGGAACCAGGTTTCCTCCCAGTACTGGGTCGAGCAGCAGATGATGAGCGGTCGCTCGTCAGTCAATCGCCACCGCCTCGCTCGGCCGATGTCGGGAGGTCAGCAGCGCGTGGTACTCGCGGTCGATCGCCCGTGCGGTCGCTTCCAGGGTGTAGGCGGCCAGCTTCGCGGGGGGCGCATAGCGAACACGCCGCGCACCGTCCCCTCCGACCGCGAGCAAGCCCGCGAGCGCCGCGGCGATCGCGCCGGGGTCGCGTCGCACGACCGAGCAGTGCTCCACTCCCGCTAACATCTCCGGCGCATCGCCGGCGGGCACGGCCACGACCGGCAACCCCACTGCCATCGCCTCCCGCACCGTGTTCGACGACCCTTCCCAGTGAGAGGTGAGAAGTGCGACATCCGCGGCATTGAGGGCAAGATTGTACCGGTCCTGCGACTCGCCGTGGAAGCTGACCAGGCGCGCTCGCCCGCCCAGGGTCGCAACCGCGGATTCGGCCAGAGCAAAGTTCTTCTCCGGTCGGGCCGGATTCCAGGGCCAGAGCACGATGAACGCATCCGCCCCCCAGCCCATCGCCGCCCGCGCTTCGGCGGGATCAACCGCTCGAAACCGCTCGAGGGAAGTCCCGTTGGGGATCACCCTGCACCCCGATACCCCCAGGGGCCCTCGCATCTCCTCGCTCATCACGATCGAGAGGTCGGCCAACCGGGCGGCGAGGCGGGACAGGGGTCGCTGCCTCGACCAGAGCACATCCGAGCCAAGAAAGGTCACGACCAGCGGGGCTCGGGACTGCACGCGTGCCACCAGCCCGGTCAACCCGTAGTGGGCATGCACCAGGTCGAACCGCTCCCGCTCCAGCGCACGCCGCAGTCTGCCGATCCCGCGCAAGTACTCGAGCTTCGAGCGAGCGCCGTCGATCGCCACCACCTCGATCCGGTGCCCGAGCGCGCGCAAGGACTCGACCTGGTTCTGCACGAAGGCGCCGCGACCGGGGACCACGCCGCCCGGATACAGGTTCGTTACCACCAGAACCCGGAGCCGGCAATCCGCGGGCACCATCGATGCATCCGCTCCACTCACCAGGACCGCCATCCGACCGGGGGCGCAAAGGGCCGAGACCGCGCGGCAAGTGCCTCGAGGTCGATCGGATCCTTTTCCTCCTCGAGGCGGACACGGATTTCGGCCATGGCCGGAAGATCGAGCCACGCCCCGCGCGCAGTGCGATAGACCCGAATCTGCGGCAGATCGGCGGCGCGCGACCCCATCAGGGTCGCCGCCACAAGGTCGATCACGGCCGGATCGAGTCCGGCGAAGACACAGCCGGTCGGCCGTGGCGTCGGCTCCAGAGGTCCGTCCCCTTCTCCGGCCACGACCCCGTCGATCACGCCAAGAAACCGGCGCTGGCGTTCGGGGCGGAGCACGCCATCTCGATCCGCGTGCAGGAGGACGCGCGCCAGATCGTGGGTCATCCGCCAGGCGGTGTCGTTTCCGCTCCAATCACCGGCAGAGATCGTGGTCGTGGCTGTCTCCGCATCGGACAGAACCCCAACCCGGCGGAGCACCCGTCCCACCGACTGCTTGGCCGCGGTGAGCGTCCGGTAGAGCCGCTCCTTTCGCGGATCGCCGGAGGCGAGTAGCCGATCGATCAGTACCCGTTGCGCCGCGCGGCCCTGCCTCCGGAGCGGATCGAGTCCGGGCGGGTACTCGTCTCCCCCCGCGTCCGCCGCCCCGATCCGGTAGTGGGGCACGTAGTTCTTGTCGCCGTTGATGCCGACCAGACCCTTCAGGTTCAGCGTGACCCCGACCTTTCCATGGGTCTTGAGCTTCGGCAAACTGATGAACAGGTCCGACTCCAGGACGGTGCGGGAAACACAGTACTCGTGCCTCCCCCCGAGGTGCGCGCTCGAGGCGAAGGCTCGGTCGTAGTCGGCGGCGTAGATGCGATCACAACCCGGCAGATCGGCGAAGGCGCTTGCGTCGCCCAGGTCGATCAGGGCATAGCCGCGCGGGTCACCCTCCTGCGTCCGTCGGCGTGATCCCGAGGCGATCCCGGTCTGCGCGTCGTTCTCCCCGACCATGCGCCGCAGGTCGAGTAACTCGACCTCGAAGCCGGTGCGCTCGCGGTAGAACACGGGGATCGCGCCCATGCCGGTTCGGGACAGGTACGCAGCCCAGTCGGAGTTGAATTGCGGAGCGTCGGCGATCGAGATCCGCCCCGCGACCGCTCCGCCGCCGGCGGCACGCGCCGCCGCCTGGAGCGCGATCCAGACGTAGTCGAGGACCGCCCGCACCACCGCCGGATGGGTGACGATCGAGAAGAGATCGAGCCCCAGCGCATGGTGGTGCAACACCGCATTGGGCTTCAGCACCACGCGGCTGCCGTGCTCGACCAGCTCCCCGAGGGGATTCCAGGCCGCACTGCCGTAGTTCGCGCCATCGAGCCCCAGCAGCCGGAACGCCTCTCGCACCGCCGCATAGGCACCGTTCGGCGGGCCGAGTGCCTCGGGAAACGGAGACTCCGGATAGCGCTCCGAGGGATGGAACGGCGCCGCGTCGGGGTAGGTCGCGCTGAATCGGCCCCCCACCGCCACGAGCGTGCGTTGCGGAAGCGGGCTCACCGCTCGCCTCCCAGATCGATCGAGAGATGCTGCACGAGGAACCGGTGCTTGCCCCGGGCGGTCTTCTCGATCTGATCCACCAGGTGGAACTCGAGGTCCATGTCGTGACCCAGCTTGGCCAGCAGTTCGCGGCGGAGCTGCGCTGCCTGGCCGTCGCCGAATCCAGGCCCCGGCACGAGGTGCAGTTCGAGTCGCCCCGGCTCATGCTGCACGAACTGAAACTGACGCACCGCGTCGAAGCAGTCCGAGTGCATGTTGAGCGCGGTCATGGAGATCAACCCGCCGTCGGCGCGCTGGATCATCTCCTGCTGCCAGCGTCCGCTGACCTCCGTGAGGAGCGGATAGGCGCGACCGCAGGGGCAGGGTCGAGCGGCGTAGCTGGCGAAATCGCCGGTGCGGTAGCGAATGAACGGCATGACCCGGTTGTTGAAGCCGGTCCCGACGATCTCCCCGCGCACTCCCGGCCGATCGATCACCCGCCCCGCTTCATCGATCAGTTCCAGGACGCCGTACTGGGGAAAGGAGTGATAGAGACTCCCTTGCTCACACTCCCCCGCGAGCACCAGTTGCTCACTGTGGCCGTACCAGCTGAAGAAGCGTGCCCCCAGCCCCCCCTCGATCGCCTCGCGCTGGCCGGGGTAGACATTCTCGGAGCTGGCCAGGATCGCGCGAATCGGCAGGCGGGCGTCGACCCCCGCCTCGCGGGCGAAGCGGAGCAGGGTCGCGGCCGCGGACGGGTAGGTGTGGAGAAACTCGACCCGCGCCTCGCGCATCGCCTGCAGGTAGCGTGCGACGTTGGCCGGCGTGAGCCGGAACGGATCGAGCACCAGGGTCGCGGTGCGCGGGTTGTAGTCGAACAACCGGTCGCCCGGCAGCGCATGGTTTCTCAGCGCCGCGATCCGCGCCCCCGGCCGGTAGCCCACCCGGCGCCACTGGGCATGCATGAACGCCCACTCCCGTTCGCGTGACACCGGCCGCTCCGCGAAGAAGACCAGCGGCCGCCCGCTCGTCCCGCCGGTGGAGGTGTGTACCCAACTTCGGCGCGGAATGTCGGTCGCGCAGAGGTCGTCCCGGTGAGCCAGAACCGTCTCCTTGTCCAGGAACGGCAGCCGGCTGAGGTCACGCGCCGAGGTGATCCCGCTCGGGACGATCCCATGCTCTGCGAAGAGGCGCGCGTAAAACGGGACCCGCTGGACCGCCCGGCCGATCAGCTCACGCAGCGAGGCGTCCTGGAGTTCCTGGAGTCCGGCCGCGCCCTCCCGATCGGTCGCGGCGACCCAAGCCGAGGTCCTCCGGTAGGTCGGCCCACCGAACCGCCAAGCATACGGAATGAGCCCGACCAAACGCCGATACGGTCGTTTGAGCGGAGCGAAGAGCGCATGGGTCATCTTGGGCCGGAGTGTACCAGACCGACCTGGCCAGGTTCCGCCGCACATCGCTGTTCCGGGCCAGGCCCGTTCTTGGGCTATATTCCCGGTTCAGCCCAGGAACGCAGCATCCGAGGAGGCAGGTCGATGTCCGCCCCGCACCCCATCCAGATCCGCGCGCTGACCAAGCGGTACGGCGAGCTGACCGCGGTGAACGGCATCGACTTCGATGTCCGGTCCGGGGAGTGCGTCGGCGTGCTCGGGCCGAACGGGGCAGGCAAGACCACCACGGTCAAGATGATCACCTGCTTCACCCCGATCACCAGCGGATCGGTGCGTCTTCGGGCTCAACGTCTCGAGCGGCCCGCGCGAGGTCAAAGCGATCCTGGGGATCTGCCCGCAGGAGGACAATCTCGACCCCGACTTCGATGTGCGGAAGAACCTGCTGGTCTACGCGCGTTACTTCGACATTCCCGCGGCCGTCGCGCGGAAGCGGGCCGATGAGCTGCTCGATTGGGTGCAACTGACCGAGAAGGCGGGGGCCGACCTCCACGCGCTCTCGGGCGGAATGAAGCGACGTCTGGTGCTGGCGCGCGCCCTGATCAATGAGCCGAAGGTGCTGGTCCTCGACGAGCCGACCACCGGACTCGATCCCCAGGCCCGTCACCTGATCTGGCAGCGCGTGCGCCAGCTGCAGCAACGCGGCGTGACCGTGCTCTTGACCACGCACTACATGGAGGAGGCGACGCAGCTCTGCAATCGGGTGATCCTGATGCACGGGGGGAAGATCCTCCTCGAGGGCGCTCCGGCGTCCCTGATCGAGTCGGAGGTCGGGCGCGAGGTGGTCGAACTCTGGAATTGCTCGGAGGCCGTCCGGAGCTTCGTCGCCGCCAGCGGGTTTCGCCACGAGGTGGTCGAGGAGCGGATCTATCTCTACGATCGCGAAAGCGGCACCATCCGGAGCGAGATCGAACGGCGCTTCCCCGACCAGGAACGCCTCATCCGGCACGCCACGCTCGAAGACGTCTTCCTCCACCGAGCCGGCCGCTCACTGAGCGAGGGATGAGATGAGCCAGCTATCCCGCATTTCGCCCCGTGCCTGGCATGTCTGGCGGCGCGACCTCGACGTCTTCTTCACTACATGGAAGACGAACTTCCTCCCCCCGATCCTGGAGCCGGTCTACTACGTCCTCGCCTTCGGCTTCGGAATGGGCGGGATGGTGGGCGACCTGACCTATCAGGGCCAGACCGTTTCCTACCTCAAATTCATGGGGCCGGGAGTGATTGCCCTGGCGATTCTCTTCTGGGCCTACTTCGAGACGACCTACTCGTCGTTCGTGCGGATGTACTACCAGAAGACCTTCGACGCGATCATCGCCACTCCGCTCCTGGTCGAGGACGTGATCGCGGGTGAGTGGTTCTGGGGCGCGACCAAATCGCTCATGGCCGGGGCGATCGTGCTCGTGATGCTCAGCCTCTTCGGCCTGGTGACCTATCCCAGCGGTCTCGTGGTGCTTCCCCTCTCGGTACTTGGCGGGCTGCTCTTCTCCGCTCAGGGGCTGATGACCACCGCGGTGGTCCCGAAGATCGACTCGTTCAACGTGACCACGTTTCTCTTCGTCTTTCCGATGTTTCTCTTCAGTGGGACCTTTTTCCCCATTGAGGTGTTGCCGCGTTGGGCCTTCTGGATTGCCGAGATTCTGCCGCTGACCCACATCTCGAATCTTGCCCGCGGCGCCTGTCTCGGGATCATGCCCAGCCACGTCGCGGTCAGCGTGATCTACCTCCTCGTCCTGACGGCGGTGTCGTCCTACCTCGCATTCCGCTGGATGACCAAGCGGCTGGTGAAGTAGCAGCGGGCGCCCTGCCCCCGACATGAACCTCACTCCCGCCGCCCTGCTGCTCCTGGGGAGCATCTGGCCGACCAACGATCCGCCGTGGTCGCGGGTCGAGGCTGCCCGGTTCACGGTCTATGGTCAGACACCCGTCCGCGAGCTCAGCCGGGTCGCCCAGGAGCTGGAAGGGCTCTGCCGCGCCCACGACACCCTGCTCGCCGACCAGGTGCTGACCTCCGAACGGACCACCTGGGTCTTCGTCTTTCCCGACTCCGCCACGATGGCGCCTTTCCTCGGCGATCTGTCGGACGTGCGGCAGCGGGTCGGTGGGATCTTCCGCCCTTCCTACGATGCAAACTTCGCCATCATCGATGCCTCGATGGACGACGATCCGACTCCGCTGCTCTTCCACGAGTGGACCCACGCCTTCACGAGTGCGCACTTGCGCGAGATCCCAACCTGGCTCCACGAGGGGTTGGCCGAGTACTTCAGCACGGTGCGGGTGCAGGGCAACCGTGCGCTCATCGGCACGCCACCCTCCGGTGCCCTCCGCATCCTCGACGTCGGAAGAGCGATGGACTGGCGTGAGGTCTGGGCCTGGAGCACCGACCCGCTGGCGATCCACCGCCTGAACGACGGCGATGCCGAGCTGTTCTACGCCCAGGCCTGGCTCCTCACCCACTACCTGTTGCGCGGACCCGAGCACTCGGCCGAACGCTGGCGGCGGTTCGTCTCTCTGCTCCGCGCCGGCGCGGATACCGACGCCGCCCTCACCGCGGCATACGAAATCGATGCGTACACCCTCGCGGATCGACTGGAGGTGCACCGCTCGCGCCTTCGCGGGCCGATCGAGGTGGCCCTCACCGGCTCGGCGAAGGCGCTGCCCGCTCCGACCGTGACTTCGAGCGCGGAGATCCACGCCCGGTTGGGAGATCTCCTCCTCCACTCCGGCGCATCGGAGGACTCTCCGGCCGAGAGCCTCCTGGTGCACGCAGCCGCCCTCGACTCGACCTTCGCCGACGGTCGGGTCGCACTGGGCACGCTCCACCTGTTCCAGGGCCGGGAAGACGCGGCTGAGTCCGAAGCGCGCGCCGCCCTGCGCCGTTCACCCGGATCGGCGCGCGCCTGGTCTCTGCTCGGCAACGCGCTCCTGGTGCAGGCGGCCCGGCAGGAGGATTGGGGGGCTCCGCTTCCCAGCACCCCGCCGGTGCTGCTCGAAGCGCGCGAGGCATTCCACCGAAGTCTGGCTCTCGCCCCCGACTGGACCGATGCCCAGTTCGGACTCGCCCAGACCTTCCTGCATGATCGGGGCGAGAACTGGGAGGGTATCCGCGCCATCTCCGCATTTCTCGAGGAGCGCCCGCACCGCATCGATGCGCTCGAGCTGCTGATCGTTCTCACCGCGAACTCCGGCGCACTCGAGGCCGCCTGGCAGCGCTGCGACGCATCCCGGATCACGCTACTCGACCCGGAGCAGACCGCGCGGATCGAGTGTCACCTCCTGGCGGAGGAACTCCGCGCATCGATCGGCCGCCAAGCCTCGGCGAGCGCGTTCGGGCGTCGATTGGACGAGCTCGAGGGCCGCGTCTTCTCCCGGGACGGTCGGGCACTGCTCGCCCGCCTGCGCGCCGACCCGGCGCCATTCAAAACATCCTCGGCGGAGCCGCCTGCGGCGCGCTAGACTGGCCGCATCCGGGGTTGGAGCACAGATCCGGTTCGCGGAGGACACGATGAGGACCACCCGCCCACCGCGCACGCGATGGCCGATCGCCCAGGCCGGATGGATGGCGCTCGTCCAGCTCACGACCCTCTTCACGCTCGCCGCGAACGCCGCCGCTGGAGACGAGAGTCCCTGGAAGGACTGGACTTGGGCCGCGAGCGACCACTTCCGGGTCTACGGCAACGTCGATCACCGCGCACTCGCCACCGTCGCCGGCCAGCTCGAGGG
The DNA here is from genome assembly GCA_016712505.1 of Candidatus Eiseniibacteriota bacterium. Classification (GTDB taxonomy): domain Bacteria; phylum Eisenbacteria; class RBG-16-71-46; order CAIMUX01; family CAIMUX01; genus JADJQY01. The sequence goes on from JADJQY010000004.1 coordinate 93,192, forward strand.
GATCACCCAGCTCCAGGTCGCGATCACGCAGGGAACGCGCGTCGACTCGGGTCGCCCGACCCACATCTTCGTCTTCAAGAACGAGCGCTCGATGGAGCCGTATCTCGGAGAGTTCATCGAGTCGAGGGTGCGCGTAGGCGGGCTGTTCCTCCCGCGCGAGGACGCGAATTTCGCCATTCTTGATCTGTCCGCGGTGGACGATCCCACCCGGCTCGTCTACCACGAGTGGACCCACTACTTCACCTCCCAGAACCTCCACTGGCTCCCGAGCTGGCTCCACGAAGGGCTGGCGGAGTATTTCAGCTCCTGCCGCATCGAACGCCAGCGGGCGGAGGTCGGGCGGACGCCAGAAGGTCTGCTCGATGCACTTCAGTCCTATGACTGGAAGCCGTGGCCCGAAGTGTTCGCCTGGACCAGCTCCCCCTCCGCGATCCACTCCCTCGACCACGAGGATGTCGGCGCGCTCTACGCCCAGTCCTGGGCGCTCACCCACTACCTGTTGCGCGATGCGGTGGATCACCCGGAAACCTGGAACTCCTTTCTCAGCCTCTTGCGCGCCGGGGCGGGCGAGGAAGAGGCTCTCCGGGCTGCCTATCGACTCGAACTCGATCAGCTCAGCCCTCTGATCCGCAAGCATGTCTTCTCCCTGCGGGAGGCGTTCGTGGTGTACGACTTTGCCGAGGAGATCTCGCGCGCCGTGCGCGCTTTTGGCGCCCCCAGCGACGCCGAGATGTACGGCCGCCTCGGCGACCTGCTCGCCCACCTCGATCCGGAATCCGGCGCCGCCGCGGAGGAGTACCTGCTCCGATCGACCGCCCTCGACTCCACGCGCGCCGACACGCGAACCGCGCTCGGGTACCTTCGCCTGCGGGAGCATCGGCGCGCGGACGCGGTGGAGGACCTGCGCGCCGCCGTCCGCCTGGCCCCCGACGACCCACGCGCGCTCTCCTTGCTCGGTCTCGCCCTGCTCCTCCGCTTCGAGGAGACGATGAGCGACTGGGATGTTGATTTCGGCACCACCCACCCCATGTTGCTCGAAGCACGCGCCGCGTTGCACCGGTGCCTCGAGCTTGCCCCGGAGCGGATCGAGGAAAAGCTCTGGCTGGCAAAGACCTTTCTCTGGAAGGACGGCGAGGTCTGGGAGGGCCTGCGGGCCGCATCCGAGGTCTACGAGGAACAGCCGGATCGCGAGGAGGCGCTCGAGGTCACCTTGATGCTGACCGCCAACTCGGGCAATCGCCGCGGGGCCTGGGCTAGCCTCGATCGGGCCCGCGCGTCCGGCATGGATACCACCCGGGTCGGTCGGGTGGAACGCCACCTGATCTCCTCCGAATTCCGCGCGCGCCTCGGCCAGCCGGGGGTTGAAAACCACCCCCTGAACCTGCTGAACGAACTCGAGGGCCGCACCCTGACCCCGGCCTCGCTCGCGCGGGTCGCCCGTATGCGCGCTCAGGTGCTGGAGGCGGAGGCGTCGGCCGCGAGCGCGGCGGAGGTGTCTCCTCTCCCCCAGCCGGAACCGCATCCCGGTCAGGCGCGACCGCTGCCGCTGAAGGTCGCCCCACCCGACGTGCGCGCCTACAATCGAGCGGTGCAGCTGGCGCGGGACGGTGAGATCGACCAGGCGCGGCGGCTCTTCGAGGAGGTCCTCCGCCAGGCAAAGTGGCCCGACCTGGCCGACTCGGCCCGGGTCCAGATCGGGCAACTGCGCCTCTTCCAGCGGTACGAAGCGGCCGCCGAGCTGGCTTCACGCGGCGAGATCGATCCCGCGATCGCACTGCTCGACTCGATCCGCCTCGCCGCGCCACTGCACGGACTCGACCAGCAGGTGGCACGCGCGCTACGTGAACTCCGAGCGGCCAAGATCTACAACGCGGCCCATCGAAAGTAGCCGCTCAGCGACCACGGGCGTCAGGGACCACCGGCCTCAGCAATCGCGGCCTTCGGGGATCACGACGCTCTCAGCCCCCGAGTCGACAGACGATCTCCCACTCCGCTGCGCTGACCGGCTGGACGGAGAGGCGGCTTCCGCGTTGGAGCAACGTCATCCCTGCCAGCCCCGGAGTCTGTTTGAGCGTGGCGAGCGGAACCGGCTGCGCAAACGAACGCACCAGCCGGATGTCGACCATGTACCAGCGCGGTTCCTCCGGCTTCGCCCCCGGATCGAAGTGGCTCGATTTCGGATCGAACTGCGTGTGGTCCGGATAGCCGGCCCGAACCACTTCCGCCGTTCCGATCACCGCGGTCGGCTCGGTGCTCGAGTGATAGTACAGCACCCCGTCTCCCACCTGGATCTCGTCGCGCAGGAGATTCCGGGCCTGGTAGTTCCGCACCCCATCCCAGAAGGTGGTCTGCTCTCGAGCTCGGGCGAGATCCTCGAACGAGAACTCCGACGGCTCCGACTTGAACAGCCAATACCGCTTCGCCATCCCTTGCTACCCCTCCAGCGCTTTCGCCAGTGCTTCCGGCTCCACCAGGGGAGCACCGCAGCTCATGTTGCGGCAAAGATACGCCGCCGCCCTTCCATTCACGCGCGTCTTTCCTTCGTGCAGCGGAAGCGTGCCCGCTCCATCGCTCCTGGTCAGCACGGCATAGGGAAGGAGCCGCCGATCCACCTCGTGACCGAGCGCGCGACAATCGTCCACGTCACCAACCAGTACGATCTCCTGCCGCTCCCCCAGATGCAGGTCGAGCGCCAGCACCATCTGGTGGAATGCTCCCGGCGCGCGCTCCAGGTGGGTCTGAAAGTGACGCAGGGTAGCCTCCGCGAGCTGCTCCAGATCGTCCCGTCCGAGCAAGCGGCCGAGCCGCAGCAGAGCGTATGCGGCCATCGAGTTCCCGGACGGCACGCTCCCGTCCTGAGAGTGCTTGAGCCGCGCGATCAGCCCGGTGTGACGCGCGCTCGAGACGAAGAAGCCGCCCTCCGGATCACCGAACTCCGCCTGCATCCGATCGGCCAGCCGCTCCGCCTGCCGGAGGTAGGCCTCATCCCCGCTCGCCTCGTACAGGTCGACCAGCCCGCCGATCAGATGGCTGTAGTCGTCGAGGTATCCCGGCTGCGAGATCTTCCCCGCGCGCCACACGCGATGCAGGACCCCATCCCATTCCAACGTACCGAGCAAGAACGCGACCGCCTCGCGCGCGGCGAGCAGGAACTCCGGCGCGTCCAGCACCCGGGCTGCGCGGGCCAGCGCCGAGATCATGAGCCCGTTCCAGGCCGTCACCACCTTGTCGTCGCGAAACGGTCGTTCTCGCCCTTCCCGGGCGGCAAACAGGCGCATCCGCCCCTCGCGCAGACTGGCCAGCACCGCATCCTCGGAACGCTGGAACCGCTCCGCCAGGGCAGCCAGCGACATCACCGGATGCAAGATCGACCGCCCCTCGAAGTTCCCCGCCGGGTCGACATCGAATGCCGCGGCGAACAGCTCCGCCTCGATCGGTCCGAGCAGCGCGCGCAACTGCCCCGGAGTCCAGATGTAGAAGGTGCCCTCTTCCCCTTCGCTGTCCGCATCCTCCGATGAGTAGAAGCCCCCCGCCGGATCACGCAGATCGCGCAGGACGTAGTCGCAGGTCTCCCTCGCCACCACCGCGTATCCCGGGTTTCGGCTCACCTGGTGACCCTCGAGGTAGGCCAGGACCAGAAGCGCCTGGTCGTAGAGCATCTTCTCGAAGTGCGGCACCAACCAACGCTCATCGGTCGAGTAGCGGTGGAACCCCCCGCCGAGGTGGTCGTACATCCCTCCGGCCGCCATGCGGTCGAGCGTCACCGTCGCCATCTCGAGAAGTCGTGACTCCCGCGTGCGCAGGTACTGGCGCAGGAGAAGCTGCACCGCCACGGTGTGGGGAAACTTCGGTGCTCCGCCAAACCCTCCCCAGGTGCGGTCGAAGCTGCGCGCCAGGGCTGAGATCGCGGCATCCACCACCTCGCGCTGGAGCAGACCGTTTCCCTCCGGAACCGTGGCCATCCCGCGGATCGCCTCGGCCATCCGCCCTGCACTGTGGACCACTTCTTCGCGGCGCTCCGCCCACGCCTTGGCGATCGCCTCGATCAGCCGACCGAACCCCGGACGACCGTAACGGTCGTCCGGAGGGAAGTAGGTGCCGCCGAAGAACGGCTCCAGCTCCGGAGTCAGGAAGACGCTCATCGGCCAGCCCCCCTGACCGGTCATCATCTGCACCGCGGCCATGTAGATCTCATCCAGATCGGGCCGCTCCTCGCGATCGACCTTGATGTTGACGAAATTCTGGTTCAACTCCGCGGCGATCGCCTCGCTCTCGAACGACTCGCGCTCCATCACATGACACCAGTGGCAGGCCGAGTAGCCGATCGAGAGGAAGATTGGCCTCTGCTCCGCTCGAGCCCGCGCCAGTGCCTCCTCTCCCCACGGATACCAGTCGACCGGATTCCCCGCGTGCTGCTGCAGATACGGACTGGTCGCCTCCGCCAATCGGTTCCGCGGCCGGTCCCCGCTCGAGTGTGTGCCCATCGATCACCCTTTCGTTCAGGTTCGAGAACCGGGCCCCCCCCCCCCCCCCCCCCCCGAGGGGCGCGGGCGGCACCGCGGCGGGCCGGCCCAGGTCCGCCCCTTGTATCCCGTCCTGCCCTCCTCGTATGCTCTCCCCCACGCCGTTCGATCGATTCATCGAGCGGCAACGGCGCAGGAGGGTTCGGAGTGCAGGCATCACGTTGGCTGGCGACGGTCCTCGGCGCGGCCGCCCTTCTGGTCGCGGGGCCGGCGCTTGCGCAGAAGGTGACCGGCGCGTGCTGCTTCTACGACGGGTACTGCGCGATGCTGGACGCGTACCGGTGCTTCACCATCCAGGGGACCTACCTGGGCGACGGGGTGATCTGCGAGCCGAATCCCTGCCCGCAGCCGACGGGTGTCTGCTGCCATCCGGATGGGAGCTGTCGGATCGACACCCTGACCGACTGTAAGCTGGGGGGATCGGTCTTCCTCGGTGAAGAGTACGTCTGTGATCCGAACCCCTGCCCGCAATACATCGGTCCTTGCTGTCTTCCCACCGGGGTCTGCGCGGTGATGACCCACGCCCAGTGCCTCGAAGGGGGCGGAATATTCCAGGGGAACAACCTACCCTGTTCGCCGACTCTCTGCGCGCCGACGCCGAGCCGAGACGAAACCTGGGGCAGGATCAAGAGTCGGTTCCGGGTGGAACGGGGGCCGGTCGGACCATGAGATTCCGGCTTCGGTTGCTCGCCATCGGTCTCGCTCTCGCCATCGCCGCCTGCACGCCGCAACGGACCCCGGAACCGGATCCGAGGCCGGTGCTGCGGGGCATCGTGGTCGACGCGGAGACAGGCGGGCCGATTGCGGGGGTGGTGGTGCGTGCCGCGGGCAGCAGCGACACGTTAGCGGTCACCGACGCCACCGGACTCTATTCCGCGCCGGCCCCGGAGCCGCTTCCCGACGCCCTCAAGTTCGCGCACCGAGGGTACGTCTCGGCGGTGATCCACCGGTCGGAGTCGACTCCGCTCCTGCTCGACGCCCGCCTGCGGAGGAGCGGGCCGTAGCCTCACTCACCACTTCAGGGGCTTCCGGCCCGGACGGAGAGGGGCTATGCTCGGGTCGTTCCGCCGGGGAGAAACGGAACCGTTCTGGTGCCAGCGATGCGAACCGACCGACCGAAGGGGGATCCTTTGATCTCCACGCGTCCTCGCGCGCGGATCGCCTTCGCCTGCTTCCGCACGTCGTTGGTGGCCTGCGCGGCATTCGCAGCGCCCCCCCCGATCTTCGGTGCGCCTCTCGAGGTCGATCCTGAATCGGCCCGCCAGGTCTGCTCGAACTGGATTCATCGCGTGGCCGCAGGGAGCAGTCAGGCGCGTGGCTTCGAACGGACGATCGCGACGCAGCAGCCTCTGACCAACGACCGGGGAATCATCGGGCACCTGTTCCAGCTCGTTCCGAACGGATGGGTGGTGGTGCCCGCCCGGCGGACGCTCTCCCCGATCGTCGCCTGGGCCGAGACCGGAAAACTCGAGACGGACGCGGAAGAGGGCCTCCCGCTTCTGGTGCATGAACAGCTCACTCGGGCGGTGGATCAACCCTGGGCCGCGGCTCCAGAGTGGCGCGCACAGGCCTGGTCCGCGCTCGAGAGTGCGGTCCCGCGCACCGGCGACGCAGAGGACGACGCCGGTGACACCATGATCGAGCAGGGCGGTCCGCTCCTCCAGTCCGCGTGGCACCAGGGCGAACCGTTCCAGGATCTCTGCCCGATGGGGGACGGGGGGCGCGCGGTGGTTGGCTGCGTCGCGACGGCGGCGGCGCAGATCCTCCGCTACTACCAGTGGCCGCCCAGCGGCGAGGGGACATTCAGCTACGCTTGGGCCGGTGACACCTCCTGTCACGGCGCCGCTGTCCCGTCGACTCTGACCGTGGACTTCACCGACCCGTACGACTGGGCCAACATGCCGCTGATCACGGGAGAGGATGAAACTCCCGCCCAGCGCGCGGCGGTGGCGGAGCTTTGCTACGAGATGGCCGTCGCCCTCGAGATGAATTTCGGTCGGTGCAACTCCGCCTCCAATCCGGACGGAGTGGGCGCGGCCCTGGTCCAGCACTTCCGCTTCAACCCGGCTCTCGAGACCGTGACTCGGCTCGCGCGCAGTCGTCTTCGCTGGTACGAGATGATCCGCGAAGAGATCGATCGCGGACGGCCGCTCTTCTACAATATCACCAACCACTCCCTGGTCGCCGACGGCTACCAGAAGGTCGACGCGCAGCTCTTCTACCACGTGAACTACGGCTGGGGCGGCTCGAACAACGCCTGGTTTGCCATCGACGAAGTCCCAGGACTGTCCGATCCGCTGCTCGAGTTCATGACTCGCCGGATCGCGCCGGCGGAGCAGGTCCACCACCTGCGCCCGGACGGGGCCGGGGCGTTCCGCAGCCTGGCCGACGCGCTGATCGGTGTGCTCGACTCCGAGATCATCGAACTGGACGACGGCATCTACCGTGGTGACGGCTTCCGTGACCTGGTCCTACCCGATCGACCGCTGATCATCCGATCGCGAAGCGGCGACCCGGAGCGCTGCATCATCGACGCCGCGGCAAGCGACCAGGATCCGCACAGCATCATCGCGCGAATGCCCACCGCCCCACCTGGCGTTACCGTCGAGGGAATCACCTTCCGAGGCGCACACGACACGCGCCCCGGCGGGAAGGGCGCGATCCTCTGTAACGGAGGCCAGACCCGATTCATCAACTGCCGGTTCGAGAACAATCGAGGCGCAATCGAAGGCGGCGCGGTCTACATCAGCGAGGCGCGGCCGGTGTTCGAGGACTGCGTCTTCGTCGGGAACGAGCCCCACGGGGTCGAGTGCTTCGATTCCGCCCCGGTGTTTCGTCGCTGCATCTTCACCGGGCACGATCGAAGTTCGCTCCGCGCACATCAGAGCGACGTGGTCCTCGAGCAGTGCACCTTTGCCTGGAACCGCGCCCGGGATGGGGATCTTCGCGTCCACTCACTCGCCGACCTCGTCGCCCGCAACTGCCTCTTCGCCTTCTCCGGCGGCCAGGCAGTGAACTCGCGGGTCGGGCGGGTTCGATTCGAGTCGTGCGATGTCTTCGGCAACGCGGCCGGGGACTACGTGGGCGGAATCGCCGGTCAGGATGGGCGGGATGGGAACCTGCGCCGGGATCCTCTCTTCTGCGAGGCGCCGGAGCCCCGCACGGTGTTCACCGTGCGGGCCGATTCGCCCTGCGCCGGTCAGGAAGGCGAGCTCACCGCGTCGATCGGTGCGCTCGGGGTCGGCTGCGGCCGTCCGACCACCGCGGTCGAGACCCCAGCAGGTGCCCTCCTGGGCGTCTTCCCATCGCCGACCTCCGGCCGATGCCAGATCGCCTGCCGGGCCGACGTCACAGGCCCCGGATTGCTCACGATTCACGATCCCGGAGGCCGACTCGTACGCGAGATCCACGCCGGGCGCATCTCGCGGGGAGTCACTAAATTCGATTGGGATGGGCGCACCGCATCGGGGCAGCTCGCACCATCCGGCATCTACTTCGCCCGCTGGAGCACGGACCACGGCAGCCAGGCGCAGCGCTTCGTCATCGTTCGATGAGCGTAGAGGCGCACTGATCGCGTCGCACCCGTTCGGTCACTCCTCGCGGTGAACCAGTTCCGGCGAGAAGGCCGGCAAGCAGATCGCGATGTACTCTGCCCCGTCCGGCTCGGGCGTGCGGTACTGCACCCGTTCTCCCTTTCGGGTGAGCACACCCTGTCCCGCGCCGACGCTCAGAATCCCGCCATCGTGGACCACTTCGACCACGCCGCGGAGCACGATGGTGTATTCATCGAACTCCGGAGTCTGCGCCGGCTCGACCCACCCCCCCGGGCTCCGCATGTGGGCTACGCTCAGCCCTTCGGTCTGGGTGTTCACCCGCCCGACGTACTCGTCGATCAGCTTCGGCTTGTTCCCCGCTGCCTGGATGCGGGTTGCCCGGGAAATCAGGGTCGGCATCATTCCTCCTCGGACCTCAGGTTCAGAACGAGGCTCTAGCGGAAGTGCTCGATGAAGATCCGTGCGGCCTCCGGTCGGAGGAGGAGGGTCAGGACGAGCCCGGCGACCGCACCGCCGAGGTGCGCCTCGTGGCCGAGGTTCCCCCAGCGGGTCTTCATCCCCCAGATCGATGCCGCGAGATAGCCGACGGCGAACAGCACCGCGGGGATCCCGATCGGCACGAAGAACAGGTAGATCTTGTCCAGCGGACGGAACAGGATGAACGAGAAGAGCACGCCGCTGACCGCTCCGGAAGCGCCGACTCCGTGGTAGCGCGGATCGTTCTGGTGAAACACCTGGGTGAGCAACGATCCAAACAGTAGCGCCCCGAAGTAGACGATCAGGAACCCGGCCGGACCGAGCGCCCGCTCGCACCAGGGACCGAAGAAGTACAGCGTCATCATGTTCATCAGGAGATGGCCGAGATCGGCGTGCAGGAAGCCGGAGGTCACGAGCTGGTACCAGCGGTTCCGCCGGCGCACATCGTAGGGACTATGCGCGAACTAGCTCACCACCTCCAGCTAGGTGAAGGCATACAAGCTGAGGAGCGCGTTCGCCCCGATCAAGATCAAGGTCAACGGAATCAAAGGCGGATCCTCATGGTTCGCGGCATCCCTCCCGACTGACGGACGCCGCCTAGACCGCGGCCACCGGCGGAAGCGCGGCGCCGTCCTGCCTGGGTCAACTGCTCGAACGCATACGCCGAGCCGAAGCAGCACCGGCTCACTCCAGGCGCGACCGAAGAACGAGACTCCGACCGGCAGTCCGAAGACCTCGCCCGCCGGAACCGTGATGTTCGGGTATCCCGCCACGGCCGCCGGGCTGCTGCTCCCTCCAGTGAAGTGATCGCCGTTTACCAGATCGATGGTCCAGGCGGGCGACCCGGTGGGCGCGATCAACGCATCCAACCGGTGCTCGTTCATCAGTGCGTCGATTCCTTCATCCCGCGAAAGGCGACGGCAGAGGGCCAGGGCATCGAGGTACTCCTGGTCGGTCAGGGGCCCCTTCGCCTCGGCGGCGATGAAGATCTCCTGCCCGAAGTAGGGCATGGAACGCGCCGCCTCTCGTTCATTCCAGGCGATCAGGTCAGCCAGGGTCCGCACCGGCAATCCGCCCCCGCGGGTGGCGAGATAGGCGTTCAGGTCGGCCTTGAATTCGTAGAGCAGAACGGTGTACTCCGCCGCGTCGTACTCCCCCAGGTGCGGGAGTTCACAGGGGTCGATGATCTCCGCGCCGGCGGATCGCATCAAGGCGATCGCGCGCTGCAAGACCCGGTCGGTCTCCGGATGGTAGCCGGTCAAGGCGCGCTCGCGGCACGCCGATCCGCGCTCCGCGCAGCCCTGCCGGATCGAGGTACCGCGCGTAGTCCGCCTGTTGATGCGGCCCGGCGTCCCCGGTGGCGGGATCACGCGGATCGACGCCGGCCATCGCGCCCAGCAGCAGCGCTGCATCACGCACCGTCCGGGCCATGGGACCAGCCGTGTCCTGCGAGTGCGAGATTGGAATGATCCCCGATCGGCTGATCAGTCCGAGGGTCGGTTTGATCCCGACGATGCCGTTGGTGCCGGCCGGACAGACGATCGACCCGTCGGTCTCGGTGCCGACCGCGACCATGCCGAGGTTGCCGCTGATCGCCGCGCCCGACCCCGAACTCGATCCGCAGGGACTCCGGTCGAGGGCGTACGGATTCCGACACTGCCCGCCCACCCCGCTCCATCCGCTGGTGGAGCGGGTCGAGCGGAAGTTCGCCCACTCCGAGAGGTTCGTCTTCCCCAGGATCACCGCCCCGGCCTCGCGCAAGCGCGAGACCAGGAAGGCGTCGCGCCGGGCTGCGCCCTGGGCGAGGGCCAGGGATCCGGCGGAGGTCGCCATCCGGTCCGCCGTGTCGATGTTCCCCTTGAGCAGCACTGGGACTCCGTGCAGCGGGCTGCGCAACAGCGCCGCTCGGCGCGCCTGATCGGCTTCGCGCGCCAGGGGCAGCGCATCCGGATTCACCTCGAGCAGCGAACCGAGTCGCGGCCCCTGTCGATCGATCGCCTCGATCCGTTCGAGGTAAGCCCCGGTGATCGACTCCGAGGTTGCCGCCCCCGAGGCGAACGCCGCCTGAACATCGGCAATCGTCCACTCCTCATAGGCAAAGTCTGCGAGATTCCAGGGATCGGAACCGTCCTGCGCACCGTCCTGCCGTCCTCCGCGCGCCCCGAGGCTGCGGCCCCAGGCTTCCTTCTCCCGGGCCTCGGCCTCATTCACCTGCGCAGCCACGGCCCCCAACGCGGCCATCGCGCCCGCGCACAGAAAGTCGCGCCGCGCCCAGCCGCTCCGCTCCCCCTCGGTCGCCCGTTCGGCTTGCCGCTCGTCCAACCGCTCGCTCCGCGTTCTCTCGTCCATGAGTCCTCCAGAGACCTTGGCCACCGCCTCGGCGGAGAGGATGCCCGCAGCCCCGCCGCGAAGCAAGCCGTTGCCCGGCGGTTCGCCATTTCACGATCGTCGCCCGGGGATTCAAGCCCCCGAAAATCGCTTGTTCGAAGACTCGGATCGCCGCACACTGGGCCTGTCCACCCCGCACATGGCCCAATCGGGGGATACCAATGTCACGATGCGTCGCCCGCTTTCCCAGCGAACCCGGATCCACCCGCTCGAGCGCGAGCTGCCTCGCGCCTCCTCGCGGTCTCGTCGGTACACTGGTGGCCGCTCTGCTCGCCCTACCCTGCGCGGCGAAGGCCAAGGTCGCCCTCTCCCCGGCCATCTCGTTCGGCGGGGGAGTGCACGCAGTCTTCGATGATGATTTGAGTGAGGCCTTCGGTCCGGAGCCGCGATTCACCCTCGGCCTCTCCGCCCCTTTGACGCCGGGCGACCTGCGCGTGGCGGTGGAGTTCGGGGTGGTGAGCGCAGAAGGACAGGTTTACAACCAGGACCCCACCTTCAACCTTCCGGATGCGACCTGCCGCTGGTACCCCATATCGATCGGATTTCGTGGCAACACCGTGCCGCTCCAGCAGCGCGGCACCGTCGGGCTCTGGATCGGCGCCGCGGTCGTCGTCGCCCCGTTGACCTATGAAGACCCGTTCGGGAAGGAGCAGACCTCGGTCTCCTCCGGTTGCACGCTCGAGCTGCGGCCCGAAGTCCGCGTTCACGAGAAGTTCGATCTCTGGGCCCGCGCCCAACTCGCCCTGATGACCGGGGTCGAGATCAACAGTGCCGCCGTCTCCGATCTCTCCCTGTCCGGAAACGGGATCGAATTCGGGCTCGCCTATCGCTTCGCCAACCAGAAGGGAGGCCAGTGATGCAGAAACCCTTCACCGCCACGGCCCTCGCGGTCACGCTCGCTGCCGGTGCATGGATGGCCGACCCTGCGTCCGCCATGTGCTTCCCGGTGCCGGAGGAGGGGCGGGTCCTCACCTCCCTCGGTCAGCTCAACCTGATCCTCTTCGATCGCGCCGCCAACCAGGTGAAGATGATCCCGAACCTGCGCTTCAACGGCAACTCCGAGGACTTCGCGCTGGTCGTCCCGACGCCGGCACTTCCCACGCTCCAGGCCGAAGCACCGGAGTTGTGGCGCGAAGCGGAGACGCTCACCCTGCCGATCACGACGCGCAGCGACTTCGACCTCGACAACCCGCTCAGTTGCAGCGAGACGGACTACGAGCCGGCGCCCAACCCCACGGAGTCGTTCGATGTGATCATTCACACGACGACTCAGGTCGGAGGCATGATCGCCACCGTCCTCAGCTCCGACAATGCCGATGCACTGGTGACCTGGCTCAACACGCACGGCTACCACGTCAGCCTCGACCTCACCACCCGAATTGCTCCCTATGTCGAGCGCGACTGGTACTTCACCGCCATGCGCCCCGACTCGAGCGATTCCGGAAACCAGATGCCCCCCGAGGGATGGGATTCAAACGTCGACCCCGTGAGCTTCACCTGGACCGGTTCCACCTTCGAGCTACCGCTGGAGATCCTCGACATCAGCCACGGGTCCTCGCTCCCTGTCGTGGCCTACGTCGTCGACGATCACCGCGTCTCGATCGGCCGGTTCGACACCCACTATGCCAATCGGATCAATGCGGGGGAATTGCGTGAGATCCGCGCGCAGTATCCCAATCTCGGGGCGCTCTTGTCCGAGGGACGATTCCTCACCCGACTCGCGCATTCCTTCGGGCGGAACGACGCGATGACCGGCACGCTGCCGATCATCCGCGCGCGCGCCGACGACGAGTTCCGCCTCACCCGTCGCGGAGGCCTCTGGTTCGCGGGCGACCTCGGACTCCTGGTCCTGGCCGGCCTGAGCACCCTGCTCGACGGCCTCCGGCGGCGACGGCGCGCGCAGGGGGCGCGTTAGCCGAGGAACAAGCCGCAGTTCGGCTTCCATTGGGATGTCTCCGCCCCCGGGAAACGTCCCCCCGAGGACCCATGCATGACGCCATCGGGAAGATCGCGCCGAGGCCCGATTCAACAGGAGGGCCGCCTGCTGTCTCTGAGCTACTGCCTGATCCTGTTCGCGTTCCTCTTCGTTCCGGCGACGACTCGGGCCGGAGGTGGGGCATCACCCACCGTCTCGATCGGTGGTGGGGTGCACACGATGTTCAACCGAGCTACGCGACAGGCGTTTGGTTCTGAGGGTCGGTTCACCCTCGGGGTCACCGCCCCGCTGGCCCCGGGCACCTTCCGCCTTGCCGCGGAGGTCGGGACGTTGAGCGCCCGGGGAACGGACCATGAACCAGACCCCACCTTCGAAATGGCCGAGGCAACCTGCCATTGGGTACCCGTTTCGGTCGAGATACAACGTGACCTGATCCACCATCGGAGCCACGGGGCGCGTGCACTCTGGATCGGTGCCGGCCCTGCCTTCGCGCGCGTGCGATACACGGACCCCTTCGGCGAGGAGCGGGCCGTGACCACTCCTGGATTCGTCGCGGAAGTCCGTCCCGAACTCCGGTTCCGTGATCATGTCGATCTCTGGGTACGGGCGCAGGTACTTCTGGTCAGCGGCGTAGCGTTCTCCAACGCCGGGGTCTCTGATCTCAGCCCCTCTGGATCCGGGATCGAGGGCGGCATTGCTTACCGCTTCGCCAATCGAAAGTGAGGGAGTCGATGAAGCACCCCCATCCGCTGTACTCGCCTTGTCGCCGGACGGTCTCATACTCTGGAGCTTCCCTGCTCCTCGGCGCAGGTCTCGCAGCGACGCTCTTCATCGCGGCGATGCCCCCAAGCCCCGCACGCGCGCTCAACTTCCCCATTCCCCAAGCTGGGAAGACGCTCTCGTCCCAGGGCCAGCTCCTGGTGCTCCGATTCGATCGGACCGCGAATCAAGTGCAGATGATCCCGAACCTCCGCTTCTCCGGAAAGTCTGAGGAGTTCGCAGTCGTCATCCCCACGCCTGAACTCCCAGCGCTGCGAAACGAGTCTCCAGACCTCTGGGCTGAGCTGCGGTCTCTCACCGGACCGGCATCCTCCTCGGGAGGCTACAGGCGGAGGACATCGATCGGGTGTCAGGAGTCCGGCAGCACCTCACCACCCCCAGATGCACCCTATGACGTGTTCATTCACGCCAACAGGCAGGTGGGCGCACTCGAGGCCACCGTCCTCAGCTCCGAGAACCCCAATGCCTTGGTCGATTGGTTGACAGCTCACGGTTTCAGCGCGAGCCCGGAACTCTCTGCGCGGATCGCCCCCTACGTCGAACAGGGATGGTACTTCACGGTCATGCGACCGATTCCATCTGATCCCCAGAACGAGATGCCGCCGGCCGGTTGGGACTCGACGGTCGCCCCGGTCAGCTTCACCTGGAGCGGAAGCAGGTTGGAGCTGCCGCTCGCACTTCTCGACATCAATCGCGCTTCCCCGTTTCCCGTCATCGCGTACGTCATCGACGATCACCGCATCACCCTCGATCGATTCGAAACGCAGTACGCCAATCTGTTCACGGCGGATGAGATTCGAGGGTGCGAGGAGCGGTACCCACGCGTGGCCGCGCTGCTCACCGAGGGACAGTTCCTCACCCGGCTCGTTTGTGCATTCGGACGGAACGAGGAGATGGTTGGCGACGTTCCGGCGACGCCCGCCGAAGGCGACGAGGAACTCCGTCTCCTTCAATCCGATGGCCTCTGGTTCGCCGGCGACCTCGGACTCCTGGTCCTGGCCGGCATGAGCACCCTGCTCGACGGCCTCCGGCGGCAACGGCGAGCGCAGGGGTTGCGCTAGCCGAGGAACAACCCGCAGTTCGGGCACTCGCGCGGCCCGGTGGCGAACTGGTGGAGGCAGGCGGGGCAACGCATTTCGGGGGCGTTCCAGTCGACCACGCACTCGGCAGCGAGGCGCTCTTCCTCGCTCGCTTGCTCGTACCAGTGCTCGCGCATGGTGCGGGCGGCGCGTTCGGCATCGTGGCTCGCGACCGCGAGCCAGAGTTTGGTCCCTCAGCCACTGCCGCAGCCGCCGGGCGGCTGCATGATCTCTGCCTCGATCCCGCTCCCGGCCAGAAGGCGCTGCGCGCGCTTCAGGTCCGGGAGCTTCCCCTCCGCCATCACGGCGAACTCAGGTTGCTGACTCACAGGTCCCCCATCCGGCGATCGCCGTCACGCACCAGGTCTACGGTGCTCAGAGTCCGAACTTCTCCACGATCTCCTTCTTGCCCATCCCGAGGATCCCGTGCTTCTTGCCCACCTTCTCGAAGGCCGCCAGCCCCTTGTCCAGATGGTGCCGCTCGTGCCCGGCCGAAATCTGGGTGCGAATCCGGGCCTGCCCCTTGGCCACGACCGGGAAGAAGAAACCGACCACGAAGATCCCCTCGGCGAACATGTCGCGCGCGACCTCCTGGGCCAGCTTCGCGTTGTAGAGCATCACCGGTACGATCGGGTGCGAGCCCTCGCGGATGTCGAGCCCGATCTCCTTCAACCGGCGCCGCCAGTAGAGCGTGTTCTCCTCCAGCTTGTCGCGCCGCTCCGTCGTCTCCGAGAGGATCTGGATCACGCGGTTGGCCGCGGCGGTGATCACCGGTGGAACCGTGTTGGAGAAGAGATACGGCCGCGCCTTCTGGCGACACAGCTCGACGATCTCGCGTCGACCGCTGACGCAGCCGCCGGACGCGCCGCCCAGCGCCTTGCCCAGCGTGGTGGTCAGGATGTCGATCCGCCCCAGCACGCCGCAGTGCTCGTGGGTTCCCTTGCCCCGCTTGCCCATGAAGCCGGTAGCGTGCGAATCGTCGACAAAGACCAGAGCGTCGTACTTGTCGGCGAGGTCGCAGATCTTGTCCAGTTCCGCGATGTCGCCGTCCATCGAGAAGACACCGTCGGTCACGATCAGGCGGATCCGCTTGTCCTGGGACTCCTGGAGCTTCTCCTCCAGGTGTTCCAGGTCCATGTGCTTGTAGGTCTCCTGCTGCGCCTTGGAGAGGCGCATGCCGTCGACGATCGACGCATGGACCAGCCGATCGGCGATCATGATGTCCTGCTCGGTCAGCACCGCCTCGAACACTCCTGCGTTGGCGTCGAGACACGACCCAAAGAGAATCGTATCCTCCGTTTCGAGGAAGGCCGAGATCCGGTGCTCCAGCTCGCGGTGGATGTCCTGGGTCCCGCAGATGAAGCGCACCGAGGAGAGACCGTACCCGCGTGCATCGAGCCCCGCGTGGGCTGCCTTGACCACCTCGGGATGACTCGACAACCCCAGGTAGTTGTTCGCGCACATGTTGATCACCGGTCGGGCAGACTCACCCGCCGGGAACTCCACCTCCACATCGGCACTCTGCGCCGTGTGGATGATGCGCTCCTCCTTGAACAGTCCCGCCTCGCGGATCCCCGCCAGGTCGGCCTGGTAGGCCGCCCGCCTCGCCTCGCTATACGCCATCGTGCACTCCTCTCCGCCCGCGGACCGGCGATTCCGTCGGCTCCGCCCCTTCCCCGCGTCCGTCCGTCAGTTGCCGCGAATCTCGCGCACCACCGCGGCGATCTTCGCCACCGTGTCGAACGCCTCCGCGCTCGCCCGCTCGTCCGGAATCTTGATCTGGTACTGCCGCTCGAGAAACGTCTTGAGCGACACCATCGAGAATGAGTCCACGATCCCACTCGTGATCAGCGGGCTGTTCTCGTCCAGTTCCGTGTCGTCGTCTTCGTCCAGGTATTCCTTCTTCACGAACGACAGGACCTTCTGCTCGACTTCATCCATGGCCGGTGTTCCTCCCCATTTTCGGGCCCAGGGCAGCCTACCAGCGCCCGCCCCCCGCTCACAAGCGAGCGACGATCGAGAGGCTGGCGAGGACGTCCTCGAATGCTCGCTCCGGCTGAAGTTCGAGGTCTATCTGAAGCGCACCGGAGCGAAATCCCACCCCAAGAGTTGGTGCGGGATCGGAAAGAGCGCTCTGCGCTGTCCGTTCGGCGCGAATGTGCGAGCGGAATCGCGTCCACGACCAAGCATGACTCTGACTGGCTCCGCCCCGCAGTGTGAGCCAGGAGCGGGGGGATCGCTCCACTCCCGCGAACCAGGACAGCCTTCGGCCTCGTGACTCGAACAACGCCAGGGACTCAGGCTCCAGGTACCGGCGTTCGTCGTCATGCGTCTCCAGCGAGACACCCACGATCGCCTGCCCCGGTCCGGTTAGCTCTCTCACCCACGCGAGGTCAGCAATCCCGGAGAAGCCATCGTCCTCTATCCGCAGCCGACTCTCCCCGGCCCGATTGCGCGTTGTCCTGGACCCGTCGTGCGACACCCAGCTCAGATGCGCGCGGCCTTCCCCCGCAAGCATCGGAAGGCGCAACAGGCTGCGTGCGGACCAGACCGGATCTTTGTCGTTCGACTCGCGAGAGAAGTTGGGATCCCCCGGAAAATAGGATTCCGACGACTGATCGAGGACCAGCGCCTCCACGGCCACATCGATGCTGGCCTGTCCGTCTCCGGACCAGCCGAGACCGAGCACCGTCCGATAGCCCCTTTCGGAGTCGGACATCCGAGTCGTGTCCCACGAGTCTGCCTCGGTCTTGTGCACCCGAAGAACAGACGCTCCGAGGCGACCGCCCGAGCCCGATCCCGCCACGGCGCAAACCCCGAGTTCGCGTGGCCGCGTCAACGCGCCGAGCGCCACCCCTTGCCGCGGCCCAGAGTCAGCGTCCACGCTGGTTCCCACTTCGCGCTGGCCTGGAGTCCGCTCGTGGCACCTGCGATCACGGTCGGAAGTCGGTCTGCGACCGCGACGTCGAAACCCAGAGCGATCGGCATACTCATCGCGGACCAGCGGGCGGTGCTGGCCTGGACATCGGGAGAATCGAGACTCAGGAGGGTCGCTACCCCGAACACCCATCTGCTCCAAGGCAGGTGTTTCATCGGGACCACCGCAACGAGAGTCCTGCCACGCCACGAGAGAACAGTCGCTCCGTCTCGAGGCTCAGGTCAAGGAGCACGTCCCCCAGAGCGAACTCTGCCCCGATCTGTGCGCGGCCCGCGTAGAACCCCTCTACGCGCCGGACGTGCCGCGGGGTCGGCGTCAGCACATTCGGATCGGTCGCGCGCCGCGTCTTGGCGAACGACTCCAACACGCCCACACGAAGGAGACAGGCGCGACCAACTCGTGACTCGACGCCGATCGAGGCACGGGCTTCCGTCTCACTCTCCTCGAACCACCGGTTGTAACGTCGTTCCCGGCGATCCGCCTTCTCCCAGTCCCTGACCGAGATCGACATGTGGACCACGCCATGCGGCCGCTCAACCGATCTCCAGCCGGCCAGAAAAGCGTGCTCCCGAAAGTAGAAACCAATGAGCGACACGGGTGGCAGGGCTGCCCCTTCGCGCTCCGTCACCGAGGCACGGTCGTCCACTCGATCAGTCTGCAGTACGAGGCGGCCGACCCCGGAAGCGATCCCACGCTCGGCGCCGAGCGCCACGCGGAAACTTGCCGCCGAGCGTGCCTTCGCCCTGTAGCGTGCGTCTGGAGACTGACTCTCGTACTTCGCGGAGCGGCGGTGAATCCCGGCATCAACCGCCAGGTCGATCGCCGCGGCAGAACCTCCCGAAATCCGGAGACCGAAGGCGCCGCCTGCACCAATCGAGCGCTGCTCGTCTCGGATCAGATACTGCGCGCTCCATTCCTCCGTCTCACCTTCTTCACCCGGCTGGACGTCTCCCCAGAGTTGAACTCCCGCCGCGCTCTGCGCCTCTCCCCGTGCAAACCCCAGGCGAATCTCACCGGATTGCGTGGATCCCGCGATCAAGCGCGCCGAACCCAGGCGCCCCACCCAGGCGCTCCGGGTGTGTCCACCCACGAGATCTGCGTGCAGCCCCGCCGGCAGCATCGCCACCACCGCGGGAAACTGTTCCCAGTTTGCGGCATCAGCGGCTAGTTCGACCGGCATCTGCAACGTCTCCCAACGCGTGGTGCTGGCGGTCGCGGGAGAGGTAAACGGAATCGCGATCGAGCCAATGACGATTCCCATCGTCACGAGTCCCACCGTCACGGGACAATCGTGGGGCAGCGAACGACGAACGAGCACGCGTGAAGAGCTGGAATACGCACTGGGTGAAGTCATTGTTACCTCCGGCGAGGAGATCTGGTTCATGCTGACGGCCAAGCGACCTGGGGATGACGATGCGGCTGCGCCTCGACGGTCGCGGACGCGAGTATCCGCCCAAGCAGCCGTGACGCCAAACGGAAACAGAGGAGCCTTCGTGGAGGCGGTTCGTACCTGGATCGTGACGGACGATGTGCTGGTGCGCCATGGACTGACGTCGCTGCTGGCGTCGCGGGCGGAGCTGCACCTGGTCGATGCGGACGAGTCGCAGGAGTTCGAATTGGGGACGGAGGGGCGCGAAGGCGCCTCCCAGCCGATCGTGCTGCTCGACGGCGCGCTGTCGGACGCGATGGAACCGCTGCGGGACTGGACGGAACGAGGGTTCGCCGTGGTCACGCTGATCGCCGACGTGGCGGGGACGGAAGAGGCGCGGGCCGCGGGTGCCCGCGGCGTGGTCTCGCGGGATGCCCCGGTCGAGCGATTGGTGGCGGCGATCCTGGCGGTGTCGCAGGGGCTCACGGTGACGGACCCGCAGTTCGCGCCGTCCGCGACCTCGGGCCGGCCGGCCCGGGAAGCGCGGGCCACGGACTACGATCCGCTCGACGAGCCGCTGACCCCGCGGGAGTCGGAAGTTCTCCAACTCCTGGCCGAGGGGCTGGCGAACAAGCAGGTGGCGGGGCGCCTGGGAATCAGCGAGCACACGGCGAAGTTCCACGTGAACTCGATCCTGGGCAAGCTCGGTGTCCAGAGCCGAAGCGAAGCGATCGTCCGTGCCGCCAGGCTAGGACTGATTGCGTTGTAACCGCGGCGCGGGACACGCGCCGCTTCCCCAGCGCGATTCTCCACCGCCCCCCCAACTCTCTCCACCTCCCCAGCGCGACCTACCCAAACGACTAGCCCCCACCCTCCCCGAACGACCGATGTCCCCCACGCTCCCGAAGCGTACCGTTCCCCCCAGATAGAAACAGATGCGACGACCGCGAGTCGTCGCGACTCGGATGAATCAACCAGCGGAGCAGCCCAACCGGCCCCGCGGAGGAACTGAAGATCATGTCCAAGACACTCGGACTCGACCTCTCTGAAACCCTGGCCGCCGTGGTCGAAACCCACGGCCCATCCGTGGTGCGCGTCCACTGCCGACGCGCCCCGACGAGCGGCATTCTCTGGTCGGTCGACGGCCAGGTCGCCATCGCGGCACACACCCTCGAACGCGAAGACGACCTCTCGGTCACCCTGCACGACGGCCGCACCCTCAAGGCGCGCCTGATCGGCCGCGATGCTGGGACCGACCTCGCCCTCCTGGCCCTGGAGTCGCCGGAGGGAACGAAGCTCGAGGGACTGCCGACGCCTGAGTTCATCGACCCATCCGGCGCCAAGGTGGGCCACCTCACGCTCACCCTCTCGCGCCCCTCCCGCGCAGCCCGCGCCCAGCTCTCCATGGTCAGCGCGGTCGGTGACGCATGGCGCACCTCGAACGGCGGACGCATCGAGCAGTACCTCGAACTCGGACTCGGCATCTTCCCCGGCTTCTCGGGAAGCCTGGTGGTCAACCTCGCGGGTCAGGCTCTCGGGCTCGCCACGGCGGGTCCGATCCGCGGCACTGCGGTCGTCGCCCCCACCGCGACCCTCACGCGCGTCATGCAGACGCTGCAATCGAACGGGAAAATGAAGCGCGGATTCCTCGGCGTCAGCACCTACCCCGTACGAGTTCCGCCGGCGCAGGCTCAGGCCCTCGGGCACACCACGGCGCTCCTGGTGGTCGGCGTGCAACCCGGCAGCCCGGCGGAAACGGGCGGGCTCTTGCTCGGCGACGCGCTGCTTTCACTCGACGGCCAGCCACTTCATCACGCCCAGGAACTACTCGCCCTCCTCGACGAGGAGAAGGTGGGCACGGAAGTGACCCTGCGCCTGGTCCGCGCCGGCTCTCCCCTCGAGCTGCGCTGCCGGATCGGCACGCGGGAGGAGCGGTCATGAACATGCTGAAGCAGTTCTCGGACGACCTCGCGGCGCTGGTGAAGCGGAGCTCCGACGCGGTGGTCGGGGTTCAGCACGGGCGCGGACAAGGCTCAGGCATCGTTCTCGCGCCCGACGGGTACATCCTCACCATTCCCACGTCGCGCGGAGCCCGGTCGGCCTGCGCGTCCGGATGGCTGGAATCGGTGAGGCGGGAGCGCGTCTGGTCGGCGCCGATCCGCGCACCGACCTGGCGGTGATCCACGTGGAAGGACAGGAACTCTCGACCCTGGCCCTCGAACAGGAGCACGATCTCGAGGTCGGTCAGCTCGCGGTCGCGATCGGAAACCCCTTGGGCTTCGAGCGCTCGGTCAGCGTCGGGGTGGTGAGCGCGCTCTACCGCAATCTCCCTCTCCCCCACGGCGGCATGCTCGAAGGACTGATCCAGACCGATGCCGCGATCAATCCCGGCAATTCCGGCGGACCGCTCGTCGATGCCGCCGGCGCGGTGATCGGCATCACCACCGCGATGGTCCCGCACGCGCAGGGGCTTGGTTTTGCCGTTCCGGCCCACACCGCCCACTGGGTGGCGGGTGTGTTGATGCAGCACGGAGAGGTGCGGCGCCCCTTCCTTGGCATTTCCGCCCGAGGGGAGGAGCTCACCGAACTCGCTGCCCTCGAGTGGGGCGTACCTCGGGCCGTCCGCATTCTCCAGGTGATGCCCAACACCCCGGCAGCCCATGCCGGACTCCGGAACGGCGACCTCCTCCTCCGCGCCAACGGTCACTCGATCGCAACCCTCGATGACCTGCAGAAGGTGCTCGTGCTCTCGAATGTCCCCGATGTGAACCTGGAGGTGATGCGCGACCGCAAGAAGCACCAGATCCTGATTCACCCCGCTGCGCCCGCCGGCGTGGTGTGATCCTCTCACCGTATCGCATCCCATGCGCCGCCCTCGAGATCGAGTCTGCGCCTGCCGCGCGTCGACCGGCGCGCGGCGATCATGCTACCGTAGGCGCCATCATCGGATGGAGGCACAATGTCGGAAGAACAGACTCCCGTGAGCGATCCCTTCGTTGGCTACGCGGACGAGCTGCTCGAACGCGCCGCCCACGCGGCCCTGGAGCTGCGCACCTGGGATCAACCCCGGATCGATGGACTGATCGAAGCGATGGCCGCCGCGGCCTTCGACGCCCGGATCGAGCTTGCCCGCCTGGCCCACGAAGAGACCGGGATGGGGGTCTTCGAGCACAAGGTGCAGAAGAACGCCTGGGCGAGCCTGGTGGTCGCACAAGACCTCCGTGGCCGCCGCACGGTCGGCCTCCGCCGGGATGATCGCGCCGCCGGCATCACCGAGTACCTCGAACCGCTCGGCCCGATCCTCGCCCTCACCCCGGTGACCAACCCGACCTCCACCGTCATCTTCAAAGTGCTGAGCGCGCTCAAGGCGCGGAATCCGCTGATCTTCAGCTTTCACCGGGGGGCGAGAAAGTGCAGCAAGGAGGCCGCGCGCGTGATGTACGACGCCGCGCTCGCCTATGGTGCACCCGAGTATTCCCTCCAGTGGATCGTCAAACCGCAGATCGAGTTCGTCGACCGGGTCATGCGCCACCCCAAACTTGCGCTCATCCTGGCTACGGGCACGCCCGGGATCGTCCGCACGGCGATGACCACCGGGAAACCCACCCTGGGAGTCGGCCCCGGCAACGTGCCGGTCTACGTCCACGCCTCGGCCGACCTCGCCGAGGCCGCCCGCCTGATCCTGCATTCCAAGACCTTCGACAATGGGACCGTTTGCGCCAGCGAGCAGACCCTGATCGTCGAGCGTGACGTCGCGGCTGCTCTTCGTCCCCTCTTCGATGCGCGCGGAGGATACTTTTGTACTCCCGAGCAGACAGCCGCCCTCGGGCTCATCGCCTTCGATCCCGAGAAGCGCTCCATGCGAGCCGAGGTGGTCGGTCGTCCCGCCGGCGCCATCGCCGAACTCGCCGGCTTCTCCGTGCCCGAGCGCACTCGTCTGCTCATTGCCCCGATCCCGCGAGTCGATCGAGAGCAACCGCTCGCCCACGAGATCCTGGCCCCCATCCTCGCCTGGTACGAGGCCACCGACTACGCCGACGCCCTCGACGCCTGCGCGATCACCCTCAAGCTGGGTGGCATCGGCCACACCGTCGGAATCCACGCCAGGAGCGAGGTCGTCATTTCCGATGCCAGCATCCTCGATGCCGCGCGCATCCTGATCAACACTCCCACGACCGACGGCGCCGTCGGCGGCATCTGGAATCAGCTCCGCCCGTCACTCAGCCTCGCCACCGGCCCGGCAGCCGACAACCTCCTGGCCGAGAACATCACCGTCGACCACCTCCTCCAGGTCCGTCGCATCGCGCGTCCGCATCCCAACCGCGCCTTCCTCGACCAGCCCCGCGAGCGCTGGCTCGATGAGAGCCTCGAATACCCATGCCTCGGGAGCTGAGCAGGTCTTCTCCCGAACCTACTTGGGTGGGGTGCGCCGGGGAGACTTCTTCTGAACCGGGCGAGCCGACGATCGCGCAGCGGACCCCCGCTTCGCTGGCTTGCTCGAGGGCACCGCGCTCGCCCCGGATCTCGCGGCACTCGCCTTCCTCTGCAGTCGTGCTTCCGGTGAGCCAGCGTTCGTCACTCCGTCGGGGCCGCCGAGCAACTTGACCAACGCTTTCGGCGCCACCGCCCGGTAGCTCTCGTCGATCCATTCCTCGATCAACTCCAGCGGCGGAGCAAGCTCCATCGGAAACTTCGCCGAGACCCAGCCACTCTTCCCCAATCCATAGCCGGTGGGCGCGGTGAACTCGAACAGAAGCGCGGAGAAGGCAGACTGTGGAAGTTTCAGTGAGAAGCTGACGGCCTCGGCCGAGCTGCCAAGAAACAGGAACACCTTCCCCCGAACCTTGATCGCGATCTCTCCCCACGGGTGATCCTCGTGCGCTTCCGGATACGCGAGCGCGCGCTTCCTCAGGGCCTCGGCGTAGCTCTGCGGAGTGTCGGTGTTCTTCTTCATCCTCGTTCCTTTCGCGCAGGGAGCCCCCAAAACAACGCGATTGCAAGGTTACCCGAGTCCGCGCTACGGGCGTAGCTCTGCGCGCCTGAGGCAGACTCTGCACTTGCCGGCCGAGGCACCCAGGCGTAGGCTCTTCTCGCGCTCCGGGGCCAACCGAGCAGCACGATACCGCTCGCCCAAGAGGAGGTTGCCATGCACCGCAGCGTGGAATCCCAGGCAAGTTGCGTACTCAGCTCTCGCTCTGACCCGCCGCACCCCGCGTCGTCCCGATTCGCCTCAAACTGGCGCCTCTGCGCGCGGGGGGGCGAACGCCGCCCGTGTTAGGCGTTCCCTCGCATTCATCTTGACCCTGCTGATTGCATCGACCGGCCTTGCTCGCGCGGCTCCAAACGCCGACGGAATGCTGATCCTCCACTCCAACCCGACGACCGTCTATTCCCTGGGCACCGGCACCTACTGCGGCAGCTCAGGCCTTGCCTCATGCCCGGAGGCGAACACCGAGGCCGCCGATCCGACGCAGCCCACGGTCTTCCACGCCCTCGCCGCCTTCCCTGACGAGTCCGAGCCCCGGCTCCAAGGCATCACCTTCGGTGTCAACTACTCGGAGGCGGACTTCACCCTGCTCGAGCTGGAGACCTGCGCTGACTTCGAAGTACGCACCTCCGACTGGCCCGCACCCGGATCCGGCACCGCCCTGAGCTGGAACAGTGCGCGGATCACGCACCTGACCGAGGTCTACTGGTTCGTCGGCTACGCGAACAGCGACTCGATCGCCACTGTGTTCTCGCTCCAAGCGCACCCCACCCAGGGAGCGCAGTTCGCGGACGACTCCACCCCGCCAGCCCTCGACGCGATCGAGGGATTCGGCTCGCTCGGGTTCGGATCTCCCGGCTTCAACCCCGGTTGCGCCGGACCGAGCTGGACCGAAGGCAACGGAATGATGGGCGGCGAGGAGTTCCCCGAGGACGGTCCCGTCGGCATCGCCGATCCCGAACTCAAGGCCATTCGGCGCGACGTGCACGGCGACACGCTGAACTTTCAATCGGAACAGGGTACCTTTCACGGCTTCGTGTACTTCAAGACGCATCGGCACCAAGTTGGTCCCCACGACCCCAACAATCCGCTGCTCCCAGCGAGCACCTTTCTCGACCCAGACCTCGCGGCCTTGGTTTCGGGCCTGCTTTCAGGAACTGAGCACACCTATCTGCGTCGCGTGCACCCCAGATTCACCGAGGCCGACACGACCATGATCGCCGCGGACGGTCGCCGTATCGGTCTCCCCGACCTGACGCGCAACTTCGTGATCAAGTACGCTTCCGAGACACTCAGTGACCAACAGGTCGCCGCGCTCATCCGCGCGGAACCAGCCATTCTCTGGGCCGAGACCGCCTTCGGAATCTTCGAAGATGCCGTACCGAACGACCCGAAGTTCGTCGCGGGCGAGCAGCAGCATTTGGACCGCATCGGCCTTGGTTTGTCCGATGGAGACAACTGGAGCAGGCTCCAGGGGCCGGTGCCGACCTGGAGGATTGCAGTTCTCGACAACGGGGTCCGAGCCAGCCACGGGGATCTGGGCGGAGCGTTTGGTCCTGGGCGCAAAGTCCGTTCCGCATTCAACTATCTGGACGGTCAAGAGAACGCGGGCGATGGGTGCCCCCGCGACCGCGATCACGGCACGGCATGCACGGGCATCGTTGCCGCCTTGACGAACAACCAAGCTGGGTTGGCGGCACCGGCCGGTGGCTGGTCGGGGGAGACACTCGGACCGGAGATTGTTAGCTTGGCGATCAACTGCGAGGTCGAATCCGTGCGACATTTCCGCGCGCAGGCGATCGTCGATGCAACCGGCGCGGTCCTCCCCGGCCCATCCCACCAGCCAGCGGCATGCGGCATAGTGTCGATGAGCAATGGCAATGACTCGTGGTTCGAGACGGAAAGGGAGGCATGTCTGGTCGGATATCTTCGCGACGCGGTACTCGTGGCGACGAAGGGCAACCACGATGAGGAGCGTCGCAGATTTCCCGCGGACTACGACTCCCACTGGATTGTCTCAGTGGGGGCGAGCCGCCGGGCGGAAGATGTCAGGGCTACCAAGGCGAACGTGGGTGCTGTGTGGACATTCTGACCGACGAAATGCAAATGGTGGGATCCGACTTGACCGGGCCTGACTGGTTCACGGGGCACGGCCGACTTGACCTGGGAGCCTCCCTGGCCCTTCTTAGCCCAACGAACTCTCTGGTCGCGTTCCAGACCGATCCCGCTGCGAACGAGTGGGGCCAGGACGGTCCGTTCCCCACGCTCTTCGTCGACAGTGCCCGAGATCTTCCGTTCCCTGAGGGGGTTCATTCGGCGACCCGATACTTCATCACGCAGTGGATCAACTATCCCGCGGCCTTCGCATCGAAACCATCAGTCTGGGCGGTTGGGGCACGGTCGACTGGCGTCTCTGGCGCGACTCCGTGTCATGGGGAAGGCTACGCCCGAATCCTGCAGTGGGATGACCTCGGGTGCGAAGTGGGGACGTGGTCATACTATGTCGACATTCCCGGAGTATGGTCGGGATACTGGCCGGCACATCCGAGTGAAATCGTCATGGGGATTAGCGCAGTGGGACCGCTCCGTTCCAGTGCGGCGGAGTCTGCCTCCGCCAAGGGAGGCGTGACCCTACGCGTACTGAGCTCCCCAGGTCCCGCGATCACATTCGCCATTGGATCGAGTTTCCGAGGGGGTCACACCCTCCAGATCGTCGACGCATCGGGAAGGGCGGTGCGCAGCCTGCTGCTTCAGGCATCCTCTGCGACGCAGTCGATTCGATGGGATGGCGACGATGATCGCGGGCACGCCTGCCGCTCGGGTGTCTACTGGGCTGTCATTAGGGACGAGAGTGGAGGTACGCAGTCCTCGCGGTGCATCCTTGTCCGATAGTGCTCTCGCGATCGCCAGGGCGGCGCTAGCCGCCGCCCTGGCGACGACCGCGGGATGCGTCGCCGATGAGGGGACGGGTCCGCGGACCGCGACCCCGCGTCTTTGCCCACGAGGAGTAGAGTATCGAGAGGGGTCGCTTCAGATGGATCGCTTTCCGGACTGGAACGCGGCGAACGGAGGGCAGATCGTCTACGAGCGGACCGCGGTGAGTTGGAGCGACGTGCTAGTCAGAGGATCGGTCCAGATATGGATGATCAACATGAGTTCCGGGAAGATTACGTACCTGACGCGTGGCCAGCTACCGGTTTGGTCTCCCGACGGCCGTTCGATTGCCTTTGGTCGTCAGCTTCAAGACGGCATCATCCAGATTCATCGCCTGGATATCGAGAGCGGAGAGATCGCTCAGATCACCGATGGACCGGGGCAGAAGCCATATAGCGATTGGTCGCCCGACGGGGCATCGATCGTGTTCACAGCCGACGCTTCCGCCCTCGGGTTGTGGCATCTGGATCTCACCACGGGCACGCGAAGGTTCCTCACGCGGCAGATCACCTCCTCGGTGTGCTGGTCGGCTGACGGTCGTTGGATCGCTGGCGGGAATGGAGTCCGGATGACCCCGATTGCTGCCCCAGACTCCGTACAGGTGCTTGTCTGGATGGACGCCATCACACCTCGATTCTCCCCGGACGGAAAAGCGCTGGGATTCGTGGACTACGCGAATCACGAGCGGCGTGCCACGAGCATCATCGAGCTCGACACATTGAAGAAGCGGAGACTGGTTGAGTACGGGCTAGAAATGGCCTGGTCCCCCGACGGCGAGAGCTTCGTCTACTCCGCCCTGGATTCCGTGAGCAACGTGACGGTGTTGTACGTGGCGCGGCTGGACGGAACGGACTGCTATCAGCTCACGCGGCTGGAGGACTACGCGCTGCCGGATAGCACGGGGAAGTAGCGGCGCGCGGCCTCGCCGCGCGCGGCGCTAGGACGCTTTGCGTTGCTGTTTCTGGGCGACGCGTTCGAGGCGGACGGTGCGGACTTCCTCGGCGGGCATGCGCTGGAGGAGTTCCTCGAGGGTGGTGCGGCCGGCGAGGGCCATGGTGAGGCCCCGGGCGCCAAGACCCTCGATGCGCGGGAGGCATTCCTCGCGCAGGCGGCGGAGGGAGGTGCCTTCGGACATCAGACGGCGCTCGGCCTCGTTGGGCATCCAGAGCTCGGAGACGTAGCCGTCGGCGCGGTAGCCGGAGTGGCCACAGTGCTCGCAACCGCGGCCGCGGCGCCAGGGCGTCTCGGGGGGCTTGGGCCCGAACCACTCGGAGAGGACGATCGGCCGGGGCTCATACGACTCGAGACAGGCATCGCAGGTGAGGCGGATCCCGACCATCGCAAGGGCCGCGGTGAGCTGGCCGGAAGCTCGATCGGGGGGGGCGCCGAGATCGACCAGCTTGCCCCACGCTGCGGTCGAGTGGTCGGCCTCGAGGTAGGCGATCCGGAACACGCGCGCGTGACGCGGCCGGAGGAAGCGCTCGATGGCGCGGAAGTCGGTCAGCTCGCTCACCCCTTCGACCAGGCGATCGGCTCCGGCGGCGGGGCCCTCCCCGGCCCCCTGGGCATAGTGAAGAAAGCGGTCGTAGTTCGCGCCAACCCCGCTGCCGGGCGGACCGACGAGGAGGAGCGAACCCTCGCCCTGCCGCATCAGCGTGCGGAGACTCTTCACCTCGCCCTGTGCGAGGCCGAGACCGGACAATAGATCGAAGAGGAGCGGCGCGGCCGCGTCGGCGGCGGGCGTCGAAGCAGACCCGGGACGCGACGTCTCGCCCGTGGCGGCGTCGGTCGAAGTCCGCGCGGCCTCCAGTGGGAGGTTCACGATCAAGGAAGCACCGCGTTCGTCCTCACGACTCGGCGCAGAGGCCTGCGCGGCGGCGGCGGCGGCGGAGCCGGGTTCCTCCGGCAGCGACTTGATCTGTGGATCGAGCGCGATCACCTTCGCCCCCTTGGCGGTCTCGGGACGGGTGTCTTGGAACGGACCGTAGAGGTCGGTGAGGCGCGCGTGCACCTGCGACCGGGTCGAAAGGACCGGACGGACGACGTAGCCGGTGGCCCGGCCCAGCTCGTCACAATAAGGAAGCGACGCGGGGTGCCAGAGGGCGACGGTCAGCCGACGGCCCAGGCGACCGACCGGCACGACGCCGTGGCGCCAGGCGTAGGCACGATTGACCCAGCGAGCGAGTTCGGGCTCGAGCGGGTCGTCTGCCCCCAGCGGGACGTAGGCGAGGTCGGCCTGCTCCGCGAGGGTAATGGCGAGGGTGATCTCATCCAGCGCCCCCTGCTCGACCAGGATCTCCCCGAGGAGACCCCCGTCTTCGGCTTGGGTCTCGAGCGCGCGTGCGACCTGCTCGCGGCTGATCGCGCCGCGGGAGACGAGGAGCTCTCCGAGGCTCAGACGCTTTCCATGACGATCGAGGAGATGACGCAACTGCGTTTCGCTGAGGAAGCCGAGTTCCACCGCGAGGCGGCCGATCGGCTGGCGTTCGCCTGGGCCGAGGGTCCTCTGGTGGTGGACGAGCCGGACGAGGTCCTGCGGCGTCAGGAAGCCCTCCTCGAGGAGGATCTCTCCCAGCAGCTTCTGCCCTGGCCCGCGCTCTCCGGTGTAGCCCTTGGCCTCGCTCTCCGGCGTCTGATCGGAACGGTTGTCGTTCGTCATGTGCTCTCCTGCACGAAGGTCCTTCCGGGGGTATCGGCAGGAGAGCTGGGGTTCTTCAGTTTCCGGATCGCGGGCAAAAAACACGCCGACGGGGCGTCCTTGCGGAGCACCCCGTCGGCCTGACCTGTATCCCCACCGTCAAGTCTGGCCTTTTCGCGTCACGGTCACTGCACAACGGCCCAGATTCGGCTCAGCATCACTTGGCCAGAGTTTCGGCGACAACGACTCATCGGTCGGGAAACGGACGAGCGCGTTTCGTCTGAAGGTGCCTGCGAAGCACCTCCGACTACTTTCGGCGCAAACGATGCCACGCTGGCGAAGGGCAAGCGGAGCTGGCGCTCGCGATACTTGAGCGGAGATAGATGCCGGTGCAGGTCGTGATTGGGACAGAGACCTACTTCCGGAGGGTGATCGGAATCAGCGCCAAGCAAGAACAAGGCGAGAAAGCCCCAATCACCTGTGCAGACGGCAGGGAGACCTGAGGAAACTGGCGCAGTGCGCAAGCTCCCCGCTGGCCCCGTGCGAGGACTGGCACCATCAACGTCTCAAGAATTGGCCCCATTGAGGTCGACGGTATTGAGACCATAGCACCGGACCGGGCAGGCCGACAAAGGATTTCTTGCGGGTCGGCGTAGGGAGACCCCGGAGGCCCCGCCCCCGAGCCTCCCCACAAAACAAGCGAGCGGGGCGACTGGGGCCCCGCTCGTCCTGCTCCCCGGAGAACGTGGACCAGTAGCCCGGCTAGTTCGCCTTCTCCCGCATCCGGTTGAGGGCCGACCCTGCCTTCCACCAGCCGATCTGCTCGGCATTGAGCGTGTGGCGCAGGCGAATCTCCTCCTTGGCTCCACTCTGGTGGACCACCTCGGCCCGCAGCTCGGCGCCCGGTGCGATCGAATCGAGGCCCAGGATCGAGACTCGATCGGTCGCCTCGATCTTCCCGTAGTCCGCCGGGTCGGCAAAGGTGAGCGGCAGGATCCCCTGCTTCTTCAGGTTCGATTCGTGGATACGGGCAAAGCTCCGGGTGATCACCGCCGCGCATCCGAGGTGGCGGGGGGACATGGCCGCATGCTCGCGGGAAGACCCTTCGCCATAGTTCTCGTCCCCCACCGCGACCCAGCGCATCCCCTTCGCCTTGTAGGCGCGAGCCACCGCCGGAATCGACTCGATCTCGCCGCTGAGTTGATTGAGCCCCTTCCCCGCGTCCGCGCTGAAGCTATTGATCGCCCCGGTGAACATGTTGTCACTGATCTTGTCCAGGTGCCCGCGGTAGCGCAGCCACGGCCCGGCGGGCGAGATGTGGTCGGTGGTGCACTTCCCCTTCGCCTTGAGCAGCACCGGTAGCTCGACCGCGTCCTGGCCGTCCCAGGCTGAAAACGGGGCCAGAAGCTGCAGCCGCTCGCTCGTCGGCGCGACCTTGACCTCGATACTTCCGCTGTCCGCGGCCGGCGCGACGTACCCTTCCTGCGCGGTCACGAAGCCGTTCGGCGGCAGCTCCGGGGCCGGCGGGGGCGGATCGAGGCGGAACTTCTTGCCGTCCGCCCCTTCGAGCTCGTCGGTCAGTGGGTTGAACGAAAGCCGACCGGCGAGCCCGTAGGCGACCACGATCTCCGGGCTGGAGATGAACGCCTGGGTCTCCGGATTGCTGTCGTTGCGGGCCGGGAAGTTCCGGTTGAACGAGGTGATGATCGAGTTCTTCGTCCCCTTCGCCACATCGTCGCGCTTCCACTGCCCGATGCAGGGGCCGCAGGCATTCGCCAGGACGGTCGCACCCACCTTCTCCAGGTCCGCCATCTGCCCGTCGCGCTGGATCGTCTTGTAGATCTGGTCCGATCCCGGACTGACCAGCAACGGTGCCCGCATCCTTGCCCCGTGCTTTGCCGCGGAACGAGCCACCGTGGCCGCCCGCTCGATGTCCTCGTAGGAAGAATTGGTGCACGACCCGACGAGCGATGCCGTCAGGGTGTCGGCATAGCCCTTTTCCTTCACCTCGGCCGCAAGTTTCGAGACCGGCCGCGCCAGATCGGGCGTGTGCGGTCCCACCACGTGCGGCTCGAGCTTCGAGAGGTCGATCTCGATCACCTGCTCGAAGTACCGCCCCGGATCGGCTTCCACCTCGGGATCGGCCTGCAGCAACCCGGAGTACCGATTCGCGAGGTCGGCCAGCTCCGCCCGGGCGGTTCCCCGCAGGTACTTCTCCATCCGCTGGTCGTAGGGGAAAGTCGAGGTCGTCGCGCCCAGCTCCGCCCCCATGTTGGTGATCGTCCCCTTCCCGGTGCAGCTGATCGAGGCGACTCCCGGACCGAAGTACTCGACCACCCGGTTCGTTCCACCCTTCACGGTCAGGATCCCGAGCAGGTAGAGAATCACATCTTTCGGAGCGGTCCAGCCGCTCAACGAGCCGGTCAGGCGCACGCCGATCAGGGTGGGGTTCTTCACTTCCCAGGGCAGCCCGGCCATCACATCGACCGCGTCGGCGCCGCCGACCCCGGAGGCGAACATCCCCAGCCCCCCCGCGTTCGGCGTGTGCGAGTCGGTGCCGATGATCAACCCGCCGGGGAAGGCATAGTTCTCGAGCACCACCTGGTGAATGATGCCCGAACCCGGCTTCCAGAATCCGATGCCGTACTTCCGGCTGGCCGAGGCGAGAAAGTCGTACACCTCGCGGTTCTCGCTCGAGGCCACCTCCATGTCCTGCCCCGCGCCGTGCCGCGCGAGGATCAGGTGGTCGCAGTGCACGGTCGACGGCACCGCGGTGCGGGGAATCCCCGCGCTCATGAACTGGAGGATCGCCATCTGGGCCGTCGCGTCCTGCATCGCAACCCGGTCCGGACGCACCTGCAGGTAGCTCTTCCCCGCGGTCAGATCCTGCGTCGCCGGATCGTCCAGGTGCCCGAAGAGCACCTTCTCCGCGTAGGTCAACGGACGCCCCAGCCGCTCGCGCACCTTGGCCAGCCGGCCCTCGATCTTCCGGTACGCTTCCGCGACGAACTCAGGAGTGGATTCGATCGTGTGCATCGGGTCATTCCTTCCCGGCCGGCGCCTGCCGACCCTCTTCCGTGGTTTGGTCCGGGCAGTATAGCCCTCCGTCCCGACGGAAAAAACGGTCGAGGAGGGCGCCGCTGTGCGCCCGCTCGGCGCGGGCTAGCTCAACTCCAGCATCCGGTTGATGGCGCGGAGCGCGCGTTCCTGGACCTCGGGGGCAACGGTGACCTCGGGGCGCTGGTCGCGCAGGCAGAGGTAGAGCTTCTCCAGGGTATTGAGGCGCATGTGGGGACATTCGGCGCAGGAGACGCAGGCCCCCTCGACCGGGGCGGAGTAGTACTGCTTGTGCGGCGCCCCCTTCTGCATCTGGTGGATGATCCCGGGCTCGGTCGCGACGATGAACGCCTGGGACTCGTCCTCGAGGGCGAACTTGAGCAGCGATGAGGTGCTCCCGATGTGGTCGGCGAGCGCGAGCACGCGGTCGTCACACTCCGGGTGGGCGATCACCTTGGCCTCCGGGTGCTGCAGCTTGAGCTGCACGATCCGCTTCTCACTGAAGATCTCGTGCACCTGGCAGGTGCCGGGCCAGAGCACCATGTCACGCCCGGTTTTCCTGATCAGATAACGCCCGAGATGACGATCGGGGGCGAACACGATGCCGCGCCCATCGGGCACCTAGCGCACGATCTTCTCCGCGTTCGACGAGGTGCAGATCACGTCGGAGAGCGCCTTCACGCCGGCCGAGCAGTTGATGTAGCTGATGACGTAGTGCTCCGGATAGAGCCGGAGCCACTTCTCGAAGGCCGGTGCGGGACACCCTTCGGCGAGCGAGCAGCCGGCCTTGAGGTCGGGAACATAGACCGGCTTCTCGGGATTGAGGATCTTCGCCGCCTCGGCCATGAAGTGCACTCCAGCGAAAACGATGCAGTCGGCATCGGTTTTCGCTGCGGCCTGGGCGAGCGCGAGGCTGTCGCCGACGTGATCGGCGAGGTCCTGGATCACGTTCTCCTGGTAGTAGTGCGCGAGGAGCACCGCCCTCCGCTCCTTGCGCAGGCGCCCGATCTCGGCCTCGAGATCAAGACTTGGGTCGATCGGGGCCTGAGCCGTAACTAACGCCGTACCAGACCGATCCGACTGACGATCGAAGCTCGTGCGCATCATTTCCCTTCCGCCGGCAAACGTCCAGGGGAGTTCCTCGGAGCCCCGCCGCGGGGTCCGTCCGGCCAGAATATCCGCACCTCGGACCCTGAGCAAGCCACGGACCGGAGGAGGCCGGTGGCTAGCACCTGCCGGTTTTTTTCTCAAGGCACTTTTGTCAAGGGTCGAAGCCTGAAGTGTCGGTGCCCAACTACACCTCTGCCCGGGGCGCGGTCTGCGATCGCGATCCGGACAGGTTGGGCGACAAACAAACGTCGGGACGTCCAACTGCCGGGCGCGAATCGGAAGTCGTCCGATTGCGCCGGCGACGGAAGCGGGCGGACCCAGGAGTCATGGATGAACTGGAAGCGCTGGATCTGGTTGCCGCTGCTGCTCGTGCTCTCGGCGTGCGGAATCAGCGGCGGTGGCGGCGGGCCGGACGATCCGAGCAAGGGAACGCTCGAGCTTCGGAACATCGAAGTCGGCTCCCTCGCCGATACCGCCGCGGTCATCCGCTGGAACACCACGCAGCAGGCGGTCTGCACCGTGGCCTATGGCCGCAGCGCGGCCTCGTTGCACAGCTCGGCGACCAGCGGCCTCGGCACGACCCACAGCGCGCAGCTCAAGCCGCTCGACGGCGACACCCAGTACGTCTACCAGATCACCGCGACCAGCCCGCTCGGACCACGAGCCACCTCGCAGGCGCTGAACTTCACCACCCCGACCTCGCCCGACGTGAACGATCAGACCGCACCGGCCATCAGCGGCATCGAGGTGACCGGCGTCACTCCGACCTCGGTGACCGTGGTCTGGCGCACCGACGACCGCACCAAGGGATCGATCTTCTACGGCCTCTCCCCCTCGTACGGGCAGACCGCGAACACCGAGACCGGAACGTTCGCGCGCCAGCACGCACTCACTCTGAACGGCCTGGCCGACGACGAGTCGTATCACTTCCGGATCCAGGCGACGAATCGCGCGAATCTCGGTTCCTTCTCCGAGGACGCGACCTTCCGCACCGGCGCCTTCCCCACCGTCTCGGTCCAGCCGGACACGATCGAGGTGGCGGGAAGCGACGAGTTCACCTTCCACATCGACATCGCCAACGTGACCAACCTGGCGGGCGCGGCGCTGATCCTGGCCTACGACCAGCAGATGGTCGAGATCCTGAGCGTCCGCGCGGGCGACTTCTTCAGCCAGAACGGCGGCTTCATCGAAGCCCAGGCCGGCGGCGCCCCCATCCCGGGCCTGGTCCGCTACAACCTGAGCTGGACGATCAATTTCCAGAATGGCGTGGCGGTGGGAACCCGGGCGCACGGTAACGGCCAGCTCGCCGTGATCCGCGCCCGCCTGACCGGCAGCCGCGACCGCAGCACGCTTCGCCTCGTTACGGCGGAAGAGGCGAGTGAAGGGGACACGCCGGAGAACTACACCCGGCTACTCGATCACAACCGGCATGGGATGAACTTCAACATTCGTAATGCCTGGGTACTCAAGAGGTCATAGGAGTGCGCCGATGCTGAGTCGACCGGGCATTAGGAATCGTTCTCCAGGTGTTCCCTGGCTCCGACCGACCAGGGACGGTCCTCCTCGAGCGCGAGGGCGACCAAACGAGAAGAGGAGTCAGGGATGAACGGCTTGCAGACAACAAGCAAATGCAGTGAGGGATGTTGCCGGACCGAGGGACCGGCGAGGGATCGCGCAAGCCAGGCGCAAAGGAGGAATCCGATGTCGAAGTTCAGTGCCTTCCTGCTGGGGACCTTGGTCATCCTGGCGTTCGGCGCTGTGCCCGTCGATGCAGCGGTGCAGTACGACCCGATCCTCGAATGGAACGGACCGTACTTCCGCGTGATCAACGCGCCCAGCATCAATCAGCTGGTCGACGACCCGGCGACGGACATTCCGTTCGTTCAGCCGTTCGCGATCGCGGTCCGCGAGCACGCGGCCAACGGTCGGGATGTCGTCTACGTGGCTGATGCCGGAAACAACCGAATCCAGGCTTTCGAGACGAACGCGACCTTCATCTCCACGGATGAGTCAGCGCTCACCTGGACGGAACCGGTCGCAGCGGCGAGCCAGTGGGACAACGACCAGATCTATCTGGCCCAGTGGGTCGCCGGTGCCACCAAGTGGATCATTCCGTTCTCCGAGGTCGTCACGGTAGACGGCGAGACCTGGACCTGGGTGGCCAGCCTGACCGGCTTCGTCGCCGCGGACAAGGTCTACACCATCGACTACGACGATGCGACGAACGCGCCGGAGATTCAGTTCCCGGCCTCGTCCCTCTCGGCCACGTCCGAGTTCACCATCCGCTACATCACGACGGACGATCAGACCGGCGCCACCGCCGCGTTCGGACTCGGCGACGTCGACTACGGTACGGGCAACGGCGCCACGCCGGTCCTGACCGAGGTCAACGAGTCGACCTCCGGCGTCCCGTCGAGCTGGCAGCAGGTGCGTTCGCTCGCCGTGATCCAGAACGAGACCACCTCGACCTCGGACGACCTGTTCGTCCTCGACGCGGCGGACGGCTCGACCAACCAGAACGAGGAGCTGTGGTACGTGACCATCCCGGTTGCGGGCACCATCTCCGCCGGTGAGGCCTACGACGATCGTCTGACCACGCCGTACGACGTCGCGGTTGCGCGCTCGGGAAGCTCGTCGGTCGCGACCGTTACCCCGTCGGCCGACACCGGTCCGTTCGATCTGGCCACCGCCGACGTGAGCGACGACAGCCAGGTCACCGGTCACACCTACACCGTGACCGTGGCCGCCGGTAACGTCACCATCACCGATTCGACCACCGGCCAGACGGTCGTCAGCTCGACCGCCTTCGCCAACCTCGACGATCCGTTCCTGGGGATCCCGGGCCTCTCGTTGCCGCTCAACGGCGCGGCCGGCGCGACGATCACCATCGCCACCACCAAGGCGGTGTCGGGTCGCTATCTGTTCGTGAGCGACACCGGCGCGGACCGGATCAAGGTCATCTCCGCCGCGGGCGGCGCGACCTTTGCCGGAGATTGGCTCCCGAGCGATGCCCACACCATGGACGATCAGCCGGCGGGCGCGGGCCTGGTCGGTGCGACGGCCGATGCGGACTTCAGCCGCACCACGCCGGCCACCGTTACCGAGGACTACACCACCTGGACCCTGACCGCTCCGATCGAGGAGGGCAGCCTCGAGACCGTCACCTTCGATCCGGACGGAACGCCCGCGACCTGGACCCGCGTGGACGACATCAGCGCGGCCGGTCCGAGCGATGAGGTCTTCGAAGTCGACTGGCAGACCGGCCAGATCACCTTCGGCGACGGCATCCACGGCGAACTTCCGCCGGCCTCGACCGAATTCCAGTTCACCTACGCGAAGTCGCCGGACGTGCTGCGGTACGGTTCGAGCGGCACCGCAGGCGGCCGTTTCTCGGCTCCGCGCGGCATCGCGGCCCGCTGGAACTCGGGCCTGGGTCACTTCGACGTGTACGTCTGCGACACCGGCAACAACCGGATCCAGAAGCTGGCCTTCATCCCCGAGGATGTGAACCTGAACATCCCCGCCCGGATGACCTACGTCACCTCCTGGAAGACCGCTTCTACCGCTTCCGATCTCCTGAACAACCCGGTCGACGTCGTGGTCGGGGCGGACGGTGACGGCGCGGTGTATCTCGCAGTTGCCGATCAGGGCCACGACCGTGTCGTCATCTATCGTGACGAGGCGGCCGAGGGCGCGGGCGGCAGTGACGTCCCGACCTACGACACCACGCTCGGTTCCGAAGGGAACACCCTGGGCAAGTTCGCCCAGATCGAGGGCCTGGCGCTGCAGGTGAACGGCAACGACTTCGACCTCTTCGCGGCGGACGCTCAGCGTAACGTCGTGCAGAAGTACGAGGAGGCGCCGACGCCGACCATCACCATGACCTTCACCGGGTTGAGCACGCTTCCGGCCTGCTTCGCGCCGACCGGCGGCTACACCTTCAGCTTCACGGTGGCGAACGCTCCGATCGGTGGCTGGGTCGACTTCTACTACGACACCGCCTCCTCGTTCGACGCCACGACCTCGAAGCTCTGCATCGAGAGCGGCACGGTCGAAGCGACCGCGACCTCGGCGAACTGGGGCTTCGCGGACACGCCCGGTGGCGTGCCGGCGGACAACGACAGCTACTATCTCTACGCCCGTCTGAAGGACGCGAGCGGCAACACGGTCGCGACCGATGCGACCACTGCGAGCGAGCTCTTCTGCCTCGACTCGACGTTGCTTCCGAGCCTGAAGGCGGTCGACGAGATCGATGGTGACAAGGCCCTGTCCCTCCAGAACAACCTGAGCCGCGTCATCTCCCTCGAGGTTGCCTACCCGGACAGCATCGTGGCCTGCGGCTTCAAGGGCACCTTTGACGCCAGCATCGTCGAGATCGTGGCCATCACGCAGGGCAACGCCTGGGACAACACCGGCGCCACCAACGTGATCTTCACGCAGAACTTCAACAACACCACCGGTACGTTCGAGGTCAACTCGTCGGCCGTCGGTACCCCCTACGGCCTGGTCGGCAACGGCCCGTTCGTGGTGGCGCATGTCGAAGTCAAGGCCAAGGCGGACGCGGTCACGCCGACCACCCGCTTCAAGGACGGCTCGTTCGCCGTCGTGAAGTCGAGCTCGTCGATGACCGACTACCTGGCCCGCACTCCGGCCACCTGGAAGACGCAGTCGTTGGATCTCGTCGCGGGTTACCTCGGTGACCTCGCCACGACCTCGAGCGGCGCCGACTCCACGCTGCCGAACCTGCGCCCGAATCCGGACGGCAACGTCAACTTTGCCGACCAGATGGTGTTCACGCTCGGTTGGAACGGTGACGGCACCAACCAGGATCCGATTTCGGATCTCGGCCCCGCCACCGGCGACGCGCCGGATCTGGTCTCGGCTCCGGACGGCGTCTACGACGTCGAGGACATCCTCGCCTTCACCACGATGTACTCGTGGGCGGCCTCGAACGGGTTCCTCCGTCCGGCGCCGGGTGCGGATCAGTTCGCGGTCAATCCGGCCATCGGCGCCCGTCCCGAGATTCTCGGTGCGGACGTGGTCGGTGCGGCCCGGGCCTACACCGTCAGCCGGGTGTCGAATCCGCTTCCGGGTTCGACCATCGACGTCGACCTCGTGGTCAACGCCGATCAGCTGACCGGTGCCCTGCTCACGCTCGGCTACGACGCTACCCAGCTCGAGCCGGTCGCGGTCTACCCGGGTGACCACCTCAAGGGTCACGAGGGTAACCTGTTCTTCCAGCGGGGCGGAGACGGTTGGATCGAGGTCGCGGCTTCGCGTCTCGACCGTGCGAACCCGACGGTGTCGGGTGAGGGCACGATCGCGACGGTGAAGTTCCGCATCCTCGGCACGGCCACCAACGAGTTCGACCTGCACTACGATCTGCGCTCGGCGAGCAACAAGGTGCTCGGACGCGGCGCCGGTCAGGCGGGTCCGCTCAGCGGCGCGCCGGCGACCTTCGCGCTCTTCGCCAACTACCCGAACCCGGTTTCGAACGCGACCAACATCGTGTTCGCACTGCCGACGCCTTCGGGTGTGTCGCTGGACGTGTACGACGCCGGTGGCCGTCTGGTCCACAACCTGGCCAAGGGAACGTTCGATTCCGGCTATCACGTCATCGGATGGGATGGTCGGAACGCTTCGGGTGACCCGCTCCCGGCCGGCGTCTACTTCTATCAGATCCGGGCGAACGATCAGGTTTCCACGCGGAAGCTGATCCTGGCTCGGTAGGTTCCCGCGACGCGCCGCTTCGGCGGCGCGTCGCTGCGGTCTCGGCCGCGGAGTGCCGCCTCCTTCGGGAGGCGGCACTGTTTTTTGCCCCTCGCCGCTGCCGACCCTCGCCTCGGGCCGGTCAGTTTCTGCCGCCCCCGGTCATTCCTTTCCCGAGCTTCCGGGGCGACAATCGGCGGCCCTCACGAAACCCCTTGGCTTTCAAGCGGTTTCGCCCACCGCAAGTTTGGCACGCGACTTCCTTTCCTCCCGGTGGAGCAGTCTGCATGGCGCAAAGGACGAACGAACGAAGGACTCTCGTGCGCAACTCGCATTCGAACAGTTGGCCCAGGCTTGCGGCTCTGGGAGCGCTCTGGGTGATCTGCAGCGTCGCCCCCGCCCGCGCGCAGATGCCGTGGCTGGAACCCGAGGATGGGGACCTCCTGCACGTCTCGACCGCAGAGGGTCCGGAACAGGGTCAGTTCCAGGCGCGCGCTCTGCGCACCGGCGAGACCACCGCGGCGAA
The DNA here is from genome assembly GCA_016712505.1 of Candidatus Eiseniibacteriota bacterium. Classification (GTDB taxonomy): domain Bacteria; phylum Eisenbacteria; class RBG-16-71-46; order CAIMUX01; family CAIMUX01; genus JADJQY01. The sequence goes on from JADJQY010000004.1 coordinate 133,197, forward strand.
CGGCACGCTGCTGCTCAACCGCGCCCAGGTGCGGTATGGCCTCAGCCGGTGGGTCTCCCTCGGTTTCTCGATTCCCTATCTCGCACAGCAGGATGGCCTGCTGGAGAAGTCCGGACTGGGGGACACCAATCTCTCCCTCAAGATTCACGGGCGCCCCTACGGAGACCTTCCGATCCGGGTGGGGCTCCGACAATCGATCAGCCTCCCCACCGGCTTCGAGCAGGAGAGCGATGGGCTCCTCCCCTTCACCTCGCGGCAGTACGACTACTCCGCTCAGGGGATTTTTCAGTACGACGCGCTGACCGGAGCACGTCGGCTCTCGGCCTACCTCAACCCTGGAGTCCTGCTGCCCGGCGGCGATGTCGACAGCTACGCCACCGCCGGCTTCGGGCTCTCTTTGCAGAGGATCCTCCCCTTCGGACTGGCGGCGCACGGTGAGTACTACACGCGCTGGAGTCTGGTCACGAAGGAGTTCGACGCCGAGGCGTTCGTCAGCGTGAACCGTGAGCTCTTCTGGGGACTCGGGGTCGACATCGGAGCGAAGCGGAAGCTCTTGCAGGAAGAGGTCGTCGATCCTGAACTGCACCTGGGCCTGACCTTCGACTGGCCGAGGAGCGGCGGCGACGTACTCGAAGTGCGCACCCCCAAGGTCTCTCGGGCGGCGTTGCTCGTGCTCCCGCTGGAAATCAAGACCGCCGACCCGCACGGTTGCGCGGGGGTCATCGCCGAGGAGTTCCGGGCCAGAGCCCACAGCGGCGGCCAACCGCTCACCGTCTTCGTCCGCGCAGTGCCCGGAGAGCATCTCGATGCGCTCGGTACAGTGCGCCACTACGAGCTCGCGGTGCGAATCCTGGCGATCGAGGAAGGTGCGGTCGAGGGGCACTCGATTCCACTCCTGCTCCGCGCCGCGCGCGGACACACCCGCATCACCGCGCAGATGGAGCTGATCTCGCCCGACGGCTATTCAGTCGCGCACCGCGAGGTGCTCACCGGCCACGCCAGCCGCGGGCTCGGATTCGACCTTGCCCCCGCCTCGACCTCGGTCGAGGCAAAGATCACTCCGGATGAGGTCAAGGCCGCGCTCCGACTGTCGGCCGCGCGCGACCTCGCCGAGCAGATCCTCCGGTCGGCGGTCACCGCCATGGACAAGCGAGACAACCCGTGAAACGCAAGTACCACCGGCCTCGGCCACTGACCCCGCAGATCGGCTCCAATCCCCAGCTCCTGTGGATCATCTGGATCCTCGTCGCGGTGATCGTGCTGGCCAACCTGGCCTGCAAGAGCGGCACCGATCCGAACGACAAGAACGAAGTCCGGGTCACGATCGACGCGGTCCCGCTGCTTCTCATTGCCGATTCGACCAGCACTGCCACCATCTGGGCGACCGTCACCCAGGGGGGGCAGCCGGTGCCTGACTCGACCATGGTCTTCTTTGCCACGTCCCTCGGCCGGATCGAGGTGGAGGCAGGAACGCGCGATGGCCTGGCCCGGGCCACCTTCACCTCCGGGCGCGAGACCGGCGTGGCCGCGGTGATCGCCCAGGTGAAAGCCGTTCGCGACACCGTCCTGGTAACGCTGTACTAGCCGCGGCGCGCGCCGACGCGCGCCGCTGTCTGCCTAGGCCAACGCACTCTCCACCATCCCCAGGACCTCGCCCGCCTTCACGCGCGCGCGCACCAGCGCGTCCTCGCCGCGCCTCCGCAGTTCCCGTACGGTGCCCTCGTCGGACAGGTTCTTCAGGTTGATCAGCACGTTGAGCCACGCCCCCTCGGCCGCGGCGCGCGCGCACAGCGCGGCCACACCCGCGTCGCTGAGCGAGTTTTGATTTCCGCGCGCCGCCGCCTCCCGGGCCAGCTCCAACACCTCGATTGACCGCTCGAGCACGGAGAGCGGCACCAAGGTCGCTCCCCGATTCGCCGCTTCGACCGCCGCCGTCCGGGCCGCGATCTCCTCCGGGGATTTCTGCGGGAGCCGCATCGCCGCCATGACCTCATTGAACGCGCGGGTGTCTTCATCCACCGCGTGGAGGTACCAGTCCTTCAGCGCCTGCCCCTTCTCCGCCACCGGTCGCATCGCCTCCCACGACGCCTCGAGCCCCTTCCGACCCACCGTGAGGTTGGCCACCATGCCGGCGAGGGCCGCGCCGAGCGCCCCGGCATACGCCGCCACACTCCCCCCACCCGGGGCCGGCGAATCGATCGACACCTCGTCGGCAAACCCGCGCAGCGTCCTCTCCACCAGCAGCCCTCGGTTGTCTCGGACCGCATACTCGACCACCTTCTTCTCCGGCTCGAACGGCCCAAGTTCGTCCAGTCCGAGAGAGCGCACCGCGATATGAATCAACTCCGACTCGGGAACCCCGGCCGACTTCCCTTGACGCTCCAGGTAGTAGCGCCCGGCCAGCAGCAACGCGTCCTTCGGGATCAGCCCGACCAGCTCGCTCCCCGTCACCCGCAACCCCAAGGTCGCCGCCTCTCGCGCGCAGGTCTCGAACGCCACATGGGGCGGGGTCTCACGGTAGTTGGTCAGGTTGATCGAGATCTGTGCGCGACCGTACTGATCGATGTACCAGCCGACCGCGCGAGTCGAGGGGAGCAGCCCCGCGTCCCGGAGCTTGTTCCCCTGTGCGTCGAAGACGAACTTTCCCTCCGCATCCTTGCGCAGCCGCCCGTTCTCCCGGATGCGCAGCGCGATCTCATTCGCCAGCTTCTTGTCGCGCGTGTTGAGATTCACGTTGTAGGCGATGAGGAACTCCCGCGCGCCGATCACCGTGGCACCCGACCTCGGGTGGAAGGCCGCCGGCCCGAAGTCCGGCTTCCACTCCGGATCAGCCAGTTTGGCCGGCAGTCCCTCGTACTCTCCCGCGCGGATATCGGCCAGCGAACGGCGCTCCGGTCGCGACGCCGCCTGCTCGTAGAGGTAGACCGGGATGCCCAGCTCCTGACCGACCCGCGCGCCCAGCCGCCGGGCCAGCTCCGCGCACTCCTCCATGGTCACTCCGGCCAGCGGCACGAACGGACAGACGTCGGTCGCCCCCATGCGCGGATGCGCCCCCTGGTGCCGGCTCATATCGATCCGCTGCGCCGCCTCCCGAATGGCCCGGAATGCAGCTTCCACCACCTGCTCCGGCGGGCCGGCGAACGTGAATACCGTACGGTTGGTGTCCGCCCCAGGGTCGACGTCCAGCAGCCGCACACCCTCCACGCCACGAACGACCTCCGCGATCGCGTCGAGAACCCCTCGGTCCCGTCCTTCGCTGAAGTTTGGAACGCATTCCACCAGCCGCAACATAAGAGCCTTTCTCCTCGACCACCTCGCCACGGTCGCCGATACCGATTAGGATGAAGTCCAGAGGGACTACCCGGTCCCAGGGATGCAAACGACGGGAAGTCTAGCTTCGGGAGGTTAGGAATGAAACGTTCGCTCCAGCTTGGTGCACTCTTCGCACTCCTCGCTGCCACGAGCGCCATCGACTTCGGTTGCGCCGGCAAGTCCACCGGGACGCGCGCCTCGAACCAGCCGCCGGTCGCTGCCGCGCCCAAGACCGACGCCGCCCTCACCACCGAAGGCTCCGGTCCGTACCTGGTTCCCCTGGCCGAACAGAGGCGCTGGTCCTACTCGGCGCTCCCCACCCCGGCCCCCTCCTCGAAACCGAACTACCTCCTCCGGAGCGTCGGCTTTGCAAAGTCGAGCAGCACGCTCGACAACGAGGGGCGTGGCACGCTCAAGGGGCTGGCCGAGGTCCTGCAGGAGAAGACCAAGATCCGCGTCCTCTGTCTCGGACTGGCCGACGGCGGCCCGGAGAAGGTCAACGCCGAGAACGTCGCCACCGGGCGCGCCCAGGCGGCACGCCAGGCTCTGATCAACGCGGGAGTTTCCAAGGACCGGATCGAGACGGCCAGCTTCGGCGCCGGCCAGGCCCAGGCCCAGGACCCGATCGGCCAGGAGCTGGAGCGCGTGGTCGAGGTCTGGCTGCTGACCGAGTAGTCACCTCCCCGGCAATCCAGCTTCGAATCCGCACCTTACGATCGGCGGGACGCTACGACGGGTAGCGCTTCCCGCCGACGTACGCCTCGAAACTCCGCAGAGCCGCAAACAGCTCAGGCGAGCCGTGAGGGCCTCGAGCGTCTCACGTTCGGCAGCGTCCAGCTCCTCTGCCCCTGTGGCCAGGATGCGGATCGCCCGCTCGTGTGACTCACGTAGCGCCTTTTCAGAAGCCAGCGCCACCTTCAGGTTCTCGGCTAAAAGGGTAAGGCTCGCCAGTCCTCGTTCCACAATTCCACCGTTCGTGGACTGATCGTCTCCAGGAAGGCCCGCGGGCCCAGATCAGGGACATCCTCGAGCGGGCCTGTGATGATCATGTCGATCTTCTGCGGTCCAATCGCATCCTCGAGTCTGCGCCGGATCTGTCGCGCCTACACCGGATCCACATCCGTACCCTCAGCGCAGACCACCCACAGGTCGATGTCTCCACCACGAGCGTCGATGTTCGCTCTCGATCTGAACAGGCGGACCGACAGCAGTCGTTCCATCGGCACAACCTGGGTAACCGCCGTGGCGATGCTTTCAACCTCGATCGGCGACAGACGATGTCTTTCCATTTCGGTATGCAGAATGGCAGGCGAGGCGGAGTTGGAACCAGCGACTGACGACCCCCAAATCCCCCACCGCCTGCGCGGGAGGGCGGTGGGGGCTCCGGGTCCCGCCTCGGGCGATTCGCCCAAATCACGCCACAGGACGAACATCAGGCTTGCGTGGCCCTCCTGGGGCGATGATGATGCGAGCCCCGACTGGTGGAGAAAACTGATGGTGAAGTTCCGGGAAGTTGCTTGAAACGCCCGTTGGACGGGCCGTCCAGGCCGAGCTTGTCGGTGCGCAGGCGCGAAGGGTCTTCGCGACGCCCCCGACGATCGATCGGCGTGGGTGCGCGCACCCGCGCGGCTGCGATCGCCCCCCGTCACTGTCGTCCCCCCCTCCTCGCTCCAAGCGATCCCAGGCGAACCCTCTCTGGCGCTCCCTGTGGACCGATCGTACGCACACGGCTTTCGCGCCTGCCTGACACCCCATTGCCCGACACATCCGCGAAAGGAGCGCTCCCAAGACAGTTCTGACGGAAGGAGATCCTGAGGAATGAAGTCCACCAGTGCGGCAACAGCTCCGCGCTCTCCTGGGCTGGCCAAAGTGTCATCGGGCATACCGGGGCTGGATGACATTACCGACGGCGGGCTGCCGAAGGGACGATCCACGCTGGTCTGCGGCGGGGCCGGTTCCGGCAAGACCTTGTTTGCCATCGAGTTTCTGGTTCACGGTGCGCGACGCTTCGACGAACCGGGCGTGCTCATGGCCTTCGATGAAACGGCGAACGACCTCATCCAGAACGTCGCATCGCTCGGCTTTGGACTGCCGGACCTCATCCGGAGGAAGAAGTTCCTGATCGATTTCGTCCGGGTCGAGGCGGCCGAGATCCTGGAAACCGGTGAATACGACCTCGAGGGGCTCTTCGTGCGCCTCGGACATGCCATCGATTCGATCGGCGCCAAGCGGGTCGCGCTCGACTCGCTCGAGACTCTCTTCGCCGGGCTCTCCAACACCGCGATCCTCCGATCGGAGCTCCGTCGGCTCTTTCGCTGGATGAAGGACCGCGGCGTCACCTCCGTGATCACCGCGGAGCGCGGCGAGGGAACGCTCACCCGACACGGTCTGGAAGAGTACATCTCCGACTGCGTGGTCCTGCTCGATCACCGAGTACACAACCAGGTGGCCACCCGCCGCCTTCGTATCGTGAAGTACCGAGGTTCGCATCACGGCGCCGACGAGTTCCCTTTTCTGATCGGGGATCACGGTCTGGTAGTGCTCCCGATCACTTCCCTCGGCCTCACCCACGTGGCCGGAACCGAGCGCGTATCGAGCGGTGTTCCTCGACTCGACCAGATGCTCGGCGGAAAAGGGTACTTTCGCGGGAGCAGCATCCTCGTCTCCGGGACTGCCGGGACAGGCAAGACCAGCTTCTCCGCTCACCTGGTCGACGCAGCCTGCCGCCGAGGAGAGCGCAGCCTCATCTTCCTCTTTGAGGAATCACCCAGCCAGTTGATCCGCAACATGCAATCGATCGGGGTAGATCTGAGCCGTTGGGTTGAAATGGATCGACTCCGCATCTATGCCGCCCGCCCCACGCTGCATGGACTGGAGACCCACCTCGCGACCATGCATCAGGTCACGGCGGAGTTCCAACCGCACGTAGTGGCGGTCGACCCGGTGACCAACCTCGCTGCGGCCGGGACCCTGCAGGAGGCAAAGTCTCTGCTGATCCGACTCATCGACCATTTCAAGGAACGTCAGATCACCGCGTTCTTCACCAGTCTCACTCACGGTGAACAGCACGAGGAGTCAACCGACATCGGTATCTCCTCGCTCATGGACACCTGGCTGCTGATCCGCGAGCTGGAGACCAACGGTGAGCGCAACCGCGTACTCTATCTCCTCAAGTCGCGCGGCATGTCGCACTCGAATCAGGTGCGCGAGTTCCGCCTGACCGACAACGGGATCGACCTGATCGACGTCTATGTCGGACCGGGAGTGGTGCTCACCGGTACCGCCCGCCTGGCCCAGGAAGCGCGAGACCGGGCGGAGGAACTCGACCGACGGCAGGCCTTCCTCAAGCGGAAGCACGATCTCGATCAGCGGCGCCAGGCTCTGCAGTCCCAACTGGGCGCGCTGCAGCTCGAGCACCGCTCGATCGAAGAGGAACTCCAAACGACCTTGGCGCAGGAATCAGCTTGGTTCGACACCCAGCGGGCGAATCGCATCGACCTGGCCCGGGTGCGACAGGCCGACCCGGCCAGAATGCCCATGAACGGCAACGAGTCTCCGGCTGGCCGGGCTCGACCCACTCGGGGCTCGGGGAAATCAAAGAAGGGAGCAGGACAATGACCGTGCGAAAGGCCGTTTCCACGCGTACCGCGAGCACGCCTCGCCGCGCCCCGGTTACACCGGCCCCGAAGAACCGGGTGATCCTCCGTCTCTATGTTGCCGGGACCACCCCGAACTCCACCCGCGCGATCCTGGCTGCGCGAAAGCTCTGCCAGGAGCACCTCGACGGGCTTTACCGGCTGGAGGTGATCGACATCTACCAGCGACCCCGCCTGGCTCGGGACGAGCAGATCGTTGCCGTACCCACGCTGGTCAAGCGTCTCCCGCCTCCGCTCCGCAGGCTGGTAGGCGACTTATCGGTGTCCGAGCGCGTGCTCATCGGCCTCGACCTCAGGGATACCACCAAGAACTGACCCATCGACTTCGGGAACGAGGGGTCTCACAACTCGGGAGGGGGATGCAATGGCCGTCGGGGAACGCCACCGTTCGCGCCGAGACCTGGAAAACGAGATCGGCGCGCTGCGCCAACGTCTGGGAGAGTCGGAGGAGATCCTGCGGGCCATCCGCGCCGGCGAGGTGGACGCCATTCTGGTCGCGGACGATGCAGGCGAGCGGATCCTCACCGTGGAAGGCGCAGACTCCGCCTTCCGGGTCCTGGTCGAGGCGATGAACGAGGGGGCGGCGATCCTGCGTGAATGCGGGACGCTGACCTATTGCAACGGACGCCTCGCCGCGATGCTCAAGAGCCCACTCGAGCTGGTGATGGGGCAACCGCTGATCGAGTTCATCGCCTCGCCCGATCGACCCGCCTGGAGGGCGCTGCTCGACCGGCACCACGCCGCCGGGTGCACTGGAACCGTTGCTCTGCTCTGCACCGACGGCTCGACCCTGCCGGTCCAGCTCTCACTCAGCGCCATGCAGGTGCACGGCCACCAGAGCGTTTGCCTGGTCGCCACGGACCTGACCGAGCACATCCGCACCGAAGAGGAACTGCGGAGCCTGTCGCTCGTCGACGCTCTCACCGGCCTCTACAATCGTCGTGGTTTCTTCACCCTGGCCGAGCAGCAGCTCAAGCTCGCCCGACGGATCGACGGTCAACTCCAGCTCGTCTTTGCCGATCTCGACGACCTCAAGTTGATCAACGATCGCCTCGGGCACGATGAAGGGGACCGCGCGCTGATGGACGTGGCCGCCATCCTGCGAACCACCTTCCGGGAGTCGGACACCATCGCCCGCCTCGGGGGGACGAGTTCGCCATCCTCGCCACCTGCAGCCTCGAGATGAACCCGCTCACCCTCGCCTTGCGGCTCCAGGAACACCTGCGGGCCCACAACACTACCGGACACCGCTCCTACGCCCTCTCAATGAGCGTCGGGATCGTCACCTACGATCCCGAGTCCCCGACCTCGATTACCGAGCTCCTGAGCCGGGCAGACGCCGCGATGTACCAGGAGAAGCGCGCCCATCACGGAACCGACGGCGGCAATCCCCCGCCGTAGAGCACGATCGCATCCCCTCGGACCACAAGCTCCGGCCGCCGTCGCAAACCGCGCGGCGGCCGCGCCGTCTCACCGCTCCTCGTACTGAAAGACCCACTCCAGCGGCACATCGAAGACCCGGGCGATTCGGAACGCCACTTCCAGCGAGGGCGAGTACCGGGAAGCCTCGATCGCCACGATGGTCTGCCGCGACACCCCCACCCGGGCGGCCAACTCCTGCTGCGTCATCTCCCCGTGTCGGAAGCGCAACACCCGGATCTCGTTGGCAATCCTCCCCAGTCGCTTGCCCACGGCTCAGACTCCGGGATTCACCGAGAATCGTCGAGTTTTGATGTCGTATTTATTCGACTTCATGACACAATTACTATACCCTATGTGGTGCAAGTAGAGTACGGCGTTCTGCCGAAGTGCGGGAAAAACCAAGCGAAGCAGCGGGAGGACGCCATGGAGCCCAGGAGGTTCGGCCCCGCAGGCCGAGAGATCGAGTACCTCGTCTGGCCGGCAACGACCCCTCAGCCCCGCGCTCCGGTCCTCCTCGTCCCCGGAATGCTCGCGTCCGCCGCGTCGTGGCTGGATTACCCGGCACTCGTCCCCCGCCTCACCGCGGAGCAGGGGCGCGCGGTCTTCGCGATCAGCTTGCGAGGCCGGGGCGGCAGCTCTCTCCCGGAGCGAGGGTTCGACCTCGCCCACCACACGCAGGACCTGCTGGCTATGCTCGACCACGCGCATCTCGAGCAGGTCGTGGTCGTGGGCTGGTCCCTCGGTGCGGTGTATGGCCTCGGCCTAGCTTCCGCCCATCCCGATCGGGTGCTCGGGCTCGTCGTGGGCGACGCCGCGCCCTGCCTACCCAAGTTCGGGGAACGATGGCGGGCCAACGCGGAGACGCTTCGGTCCGAGCTGCCGTTTCATCCGGAACTCCCGGGGCGGATCGTCGCAGAGGCGGAGCGCGAGAACCTCGAGACCGCCCTTCCAGGCCTCTCGCTCCCGATTCTCGTGCTCCGCGGCACCCTCGACGATGCACTGCTCAAGTCCGATGCGGCCGCCGCATCGTGGTCGGCTGCCCCAAACGCAACCATCGTGCCGCTGGCCTCCGGCCACGAGGTCTTTGCGGAACCGGAGGGCCAGATGGCGTGCCTCCGGTTCCTCGATCAACTCAGCTGAACGACGCGATCGGTCGAGGTGGTAACTCGACCCGATCACGTGCGGAAACCGGTCACCTACCGCTTGTCCGCCAGAATCCCGAAGACCGCTCCCTGGGGATCGGAGCAGACCGAGATCCAGGTGCCGCCGGGCACCTGATGGGCATCCATCAGGATGGCGCCTCCAGCCTCCTTCACCCTCGCAATGCCTGAGTCGATTGCCTCGACGGCGAAGTAGTACATCCAGTGCGGGACCGGGGTGTCCGCCATCTTGGTCATCATGCCGCCGATCGAGTCCCCGCCCGCGGCGAACATCTGGTAGATCCCCATCGGGCCCATGTCCATCGCTTCGGTCTTGGTCCACCCGAAGAGGCCGGAGTGGAATCGAAACGCCTCGTCGAGATTACCGGCGTGCAGCTCGCGCCAGCCGACGTGACCGACCGCGCCGGGGGCGACCTCTGGGAGCGGTTCGTTGCTGATCGGGGTCATCACATAAAAGGGCGCACCGTGAGGATCGGCAACCAGGGCGAAGCGGCCGATCCCCGGGATGTCCTGCGGCCCCATGTGCAGCGCGCCACCCGCTGCCTTGACCTGCTCGACGCAGGCGTCTGCATTCGGCACCCCGACATAGTGCAGCCAACCGGGGCGCGCCCCGCCGCTACACGCCGCAGGCGACAGCGTCATGACCCCGCCGACGTTGACCGTCCCTACGGAAACGAGGGTGTAGGCCCCACCCGGCATGCCGGAGTCCTTGGCTGTCCAACCAAGCACCTTGCCGTAGAACGCGGTGGCGGCGGCGCTGTCGGTGGTCAGGAGTTCGTACCAGATGAACGGACACGCGGTCGAATTCGAGCTCATGATTTCTCCTTTGATTGGGATCGGTTGAAGAGCAACTCAACGTAGCGACGGAGGTGATCGACACTTTCCTCAGCGAGACGCGGCCCGTTTCTGGCCTTGGCCAGGATGAAGGCGCCCTGGAGAACCGCCTGCGTGTGAAGAGCGAGTCCCTCGGCTGACCAACTCGCTCGGGGCGCGTATCGCCGCTTCGCCAGAGCGATGTCCTTCGCCACCTCCGCCGCGTGCCCACTGATGCTCCGTTCGCACGCCTCGCGGATCGCCGGGCTGGTGGCGTACGCCTCTTGCACCATGGTTCCGACCAGGCAGGTGAACTGCGGTACCTCCCCGCGCAGAATCGAACGGCGAAAGTCGATGTAGCCCAGCACCCGGTCGAGGGGATCGCGGTGCGCGTGGTAGGGCGCCGCTCGGAAGAAGCTTCCGGTCCGCTCGGACCAGTAGGCCGCCGCCTCCACCGCCAGTTCCTCCTTGCTCGCGAAGTGGTGAAAGAACGCCCCCTTGCTCAGTCCCGCCTCCGCGCAGATCTCCTCCACGCGGGTGGCCGTGTAGCCCTTGGTTCGGATCACCTTGAGCGCGGCTTCGAGTAGCCGCGACCTGGCGTCCTGGGATGCGGTGGTCATGAAGCGTGCTCCTCCCCAGCGGCTGGACTATCATACCGACCGGTTGGTACGGTGCCAAGAAAGAATCTTCCTCCTTGGGCCTCGCCGCGGCCCCGGGGGAATCGCTACTGTCCACCCGCCGCGCTTCGGCGGCGGGGTGCGTGCGAGATCGGTGGCCGCACCCGTATCGCGGCCCACCGATGGTCGGCCAATCACCAGGAGAATCGCTTGGCTACACCGCGATCGAAAGCAAATCGCAGAGGCGCCGCCCCGGATGGCGCGGCAAGTGTCGACGCCTTCTTGCTCAACCTCGACCATCCGCACAAGGACGCGGTGGAGGCGCTACGCGAGGTCGTGCTCGGCAGCGATCCCAGAATCGCCCAGGGGATCAAGTGGAATGCCCCCAGCTTCCGGACCGAGGAGTATTTCGCGACCACGCACCTCCGGGCCAAGATTGGGATCGGGCTCATCCTGCACCTCGGAGCCAAGGCGCGGGAGAACGCGCTGGTGGAGGTGGACGACCCTCACGGCCTTGTCGCCTGGCTGGCGGCGGATCGCGCCGCGCTGAGCTTCGCCGATGTCGGCGAGGTCCGTTCGCGTGCCGAGGCCGTGCGCGCGATCATCCGGCAGTGGATCACCTATCTGTAGCGTCCGGCGGGCGTCCGAGAGACGGAAGCGGCCCGCGATCACGGCCACCGGAGGGATCAAGCAATGAAGCGACTGGAGTTCAGTGTCATGATCGAAGCCAACCGCCCCGTGGTCTGGGACCGGATGCTGGCGGATGACGCCTTTCGCGACTGGACCTCGGTGTTTGCGGAGGGATCGCATTTCGTCGGGTCGTGGGAGCAGGGAGCTCGCATCCGCTTCATGGCCCCCGACGGGAACGGGCTGAGCTCGCGGATTGCGGAGAACCGGCTCCACGAATACCTGTCGATCGAGCATCTCGGATACTTCCTGAACGGGGTCGAGGACACCGAGAGCGACGGAGTCAGGAGCTGGGCCCCAGCCTATGAGAATTACACCTTCTCCGATGCCAATGGAGGCACTCGGGTAGATGTCGTCATGGACGCGACCGACGAGATCGAGGCCGAGATGAGCCAGAAGTGGCCCTTGGCGCTGGCCCGACTGAAGGAGATCTGCGAGCCAGGGCAATGAGTCGGCGGTTCCTACCCGGCCGCGGCGCCGTTTTGCTGCTCACCCTCGTCGCGGCCACGGCGGTTTCTCCGGCGCTCCCTTCCGACCGGACGGCGCCCGTGGAGCGCGAGGACGAAGCAGCGTCCTTGACGTGGACCAGGCTGGTGGAGCACGCCCCATTTCCGGCCAGCTACAACTTTCCCGTTCACGTAGCGCCGGATGGTCGATTCGTCGCGCTCCACCCGGAAGGGACCTGGAGCTCGCAAGATGGTGTCGCGTGGGAGAAAACCCTTCTGCCCTTCAGCGGAATGAACTCCGCGTATCTCAGCTACGTGAACCACGACGGCGCGACCTGGGCATTGGGGGCGCTGGAGGGCGACTACCGCAGCTTTCGCGTCTCCCCGACGATTCTCCGAACCCGCGACTATCTGCGCTGGGAAGTGGTCGGGGTGGCTTCATCCCTCCCCCAACGGATCTTCTACGCCGCGGCGGGGTTCAGCGGCGCGATCTGGATCCTGGGCGGGCATGACGGAGAGCGAGAGACGTCCGAGGTGTGGCGCTCTGTCGATGGCGTCGTGTGGAACTGTGTGCTTGCGGTAGCGCCCTGGTCGCCGCGAGCCGGCGCCAAGGCCGTTGTGTTCCAGGATCGCCTCTACCTCATCGGTGGAGGCCGCATCGACGGCCCGAGCACGAACGACGTCTGGTCGAGCGGCGACGGAATCGCCTGGATTCGGGAGACAGCGGCGATCGCTCCCGAGGAGCCGGTCGGCTACACCCCGGTGGTGCACCTCGACCAGATCTGGCTGGTTGGCGCCAATCGATCGGGGCGTTTCCGTTCGGAGATGTTGGTCTCGAGCGACGGTAGGTCCTGGCGTGCCCAGGCCGCCCCCTGGTCCCCACGCGGCGGGGTCGCCGCCTGGAGCGACGGTCACTCGCTCTATCTGACCGGCGGCAAGTTCTCCACGGTAGAGGCGGGCGAGACGGTCTTTGCCTATTGCAACGACGTCTGGCGGCTGGGGCGATAGCGCCGAGACTCTTTGAACCTCGTCCAGCAGCACGGTCCGAACCTCGGGGCCGGTCGCGCGGTGTTGCTCCTCCCGCCGCCCCGGAGGGAGACATACGCTCAATAGGCCACCGGGCTGGCCAGGTTGCGGGAGGAGTCGGGGCGAAGCCCTTACAACAGCCTCGACTGCCCAACCTGTCGTGGTCCGAGGAGAAGCAGGTTTCGGCGCCCGGAACCGAGCCGCCCCGACAGCACTCTTTCATGCATACGGGGATAACAACGGCATTTTTACCCACGAGCAAGAGATCGCTCGTCTTCCCAATGCCGGGGTAGTTCCGCCCGGGCGAAGGGCGATCCCCCCGCACCCCGCCCCATGCAGGGCACGAGGCTCGGCCTTCAGTTCCTGAGCGTGCTCGGCCGCGACCGCGACGCCGGCGCCTTCCGAACCGAAGCGGCGGGGCCACGAGGCGTCGAGGCCGCTTTGCCGGCGGACCGCGCCTTCCGGTTCCGCGCCGCACTGATGGCACGTGCCGCCTTCTCGGCCTTCTCCAGACGGGCCGCCCGCTCCGCCTTCGCCGCGCTCTCCACTTCCGCCCGCACGCCGCTCGTCGGGGGCTTCATCCCCCCGAGGCCGAGGGAGTCGGGCATGGTGATCCGGAGGCCGTCCTCGATCTGATCGACCGGGACGAAGTTCATCTGCTTCTTGACCTCATCGGGCAATTCGTCGAGGTCGACCTCGTTGCGCTTCGGCAGAACCACCGTCTTGAGCCCGGCACGGTGCGCGGCGAGGACCTTCATCTTCACACCGCCGACTGGAAGAACGCGTCCCCGCAGCGTCACTTCGCCGGTCATACCGACTCCGGGGCGCGCGGGCTGACCGGTGAGCAGGGAAACCATCGCCGTGACCATGGCCACGCCGGCCGAGGGACCATCCTTGGGCACCGCTCCGGCGGGGACGTGGACGTGAATGTCGGTCCGGGCGAACAGCTCCGGATCGATCTTGAACAGCCCAGCGTTGGAACGGACCCAGCTGTGGGCAATCTTGGCGCTCTCGCGCATGACGTCGCCGAGTTGCCCGGTCAGGGTCAGGTCTCCCTTTCCCCTCATTCCGGTCGCCTCGATGTGGAGAATATCGCCGCCGCCGGTCGTCACCGCCAGACCGGTCGAGACCCCAGGCACCGGCTTCTTGTCCGAATCCTCGCTCTCGAACCGCTCGCGCTTCAGGCCGATCCGCACCACTTCGGGCGTGACCGTCTGCTTCTTGGTCGCGCCGCCCGCGATCTCCACCGCGGCCTTCCGACAGAGCGTACCGATCTGGCGCTCGAGGTCGCGGACCCCCGCCTCCCGGGTGTAGTCGCGGATCACCTTCTGCAGCGCCGCGCGATTGAAGACCACATCGCGCGGGGTGAGTCCGTTCTGCTTGAGCTGGCGCGGCACCAGATAGTTGGTCGCGATCTGGAGCTTCTCGTGCTCCGTGTATCCCTCGAGCTGGATCACCTCCATGCGGTCGCGCAGCGGCCCGGGGATCGTCTCCAGGTGGTTCGCCGTGGCGATGAAGATCACCTCGGAGAGATCGAAGTCGACGTCGAGGTAGTAGTCGCGGAAGGCGCGATTCTGCACCGGGTCGAGCACCTCGAGCAGCGCGCTCGAAGGGTCCCCGCGCCAGTCCGACCCGAGCTTGTCCACCTCATCGAGCATGAAGACCGGATTGCGGGTCCCGGCCCGCTTGATCCCCTGGATCACGCGCCCCGGCAGGGCGCCCACGTAGGTGCGCCGATGACCGCGGATCTCGGCCTCATCGCGCATGCCGCCCAGGCTCATCCGGGTGAACTTCCGCCCCAGCGAGCGCGCAATCGACTGCCCGAGACTCGTCTTCCCCACCCCAGGAGGACCGGCGAAGCAGAGGATCGTGCCGACCCCAGTCGGCGGCTCCGGATCCCCCCTTCGCCGCGTTCGCGGTACCCGGTACGGACGACGGAGGCGCCGGCTTCTTCACCGGAGTGCGCTCCTTGACCAGCTTCCGCACCGCGAGGTACTCGAGAATCCGGTCCTTGACGTTTTGCAGATCGTAGTGGTCTTCGTTGAGGATGGCCCGCGCCCGCTCGATGTCGAGCAGATCTTCGCTCCGCTTCACCCAGGGAAGCTCGACCAACCAATCGAGGTAGGTCTTGATCACCGAGTGCTCCGCAGCCTGCGGCGGCATGTTCTCCAGCCGCTTCAGTTCGCGGTTTGCCTCCTTCTTCGCCTCCTCCGGCATGCCCGAGGCCTCGATCTTCTCGCGGTACTCGTCCGCCACCGCGTCGGCCTCTTCCTCCTCGCCGAGTTCCTTCCGGATGGCCCGAAGCTGCTGACGGAGGAAGAACTCCCGCTGCGCCTTCTCCATCTCCTCGTGCGCCTCGCTCTGAATCTTGTGTTCGAGGGTGAGGAGTTCCTTCTCGCGCGAGAGGTGCTTGATCAGGAGGCGGAACTTGTCCTTCACGTCGTCCGCTTCGAGGATCGCCTGGCCCTCTTCCTTCTTCAGTCGAGCGTTCGAGGCGACCACGTAGACCAGATGCCGCACTTCCTCCACCTGGGAGAGAAAGCGGTTCACCTCATCCGGCAAGTGAGGCGAGAGGGCCACCACCTCGCGGGTGAGTTCACGCAGGCTCCGCTCCGCCGCCTGCAGTTCCATGTCCGGGTTCACGATGTCCGGGGCCAGGTTGATCCGCGCCCGCAGATAGGGCGACGGATCCAGCCACTCCGCGATCCGGAAGCGCTCGATTCCTTGCGCAATCACCTGCATGTTCTCGTCGGTGCGAATCACACGATGGATCCGGGCCACCGTGCCGGTCGTCCAGACCTGGTCCGAAGTCGGCTCCTCGATCGAGCCATCGGACATCCCGACCAGTCCAACCAGTTTGTCCGACTGGAGCGCGTCCTCGATCAGCTTGATCGAGCGCGGAATCCCCACCGCCAGCGGCAGCACCATGAAGGGATAAGCCAGGGTGTTTCGGAGCGGGAGGATCGGAAGCTGGGTCGGAATCGTCTCCAGCTTGATCTCTTCCGGCTGCATGAAATTCGCCATGATGCGTCGTAGCCTCCTGAGCGCGGGAACACTCCTCGCGCACCCCGGAGGCTAACAACCGCACGCGTCGCGCCACAAGCAAAGCTGTCTGTTTCTCGGTGTTTCCGTTCGGCGGGAATCGGCTGGTTTTGGCCAATAGCAAGAAGTTCATCGGCGAGGGCCGTAGTGGAAGCGGAGCGCGTCGGGTCTACCGCTTCCTGGACGCCGCTTGTGGGAAGCGCACATCGAACACCGCCACATGCGTGCCCCCTACCAGGCGCCAGACACGGCGTCGCAGGCTGCCGTCGGGCTCCAGGTCGAGACACGCGCGGTAGAGGACCCTTTGGTCCCCCTCGTAACCCTGGAGATCGAAGACCAAGGCGCCGGTGTCGTCGATGGACCCGTCCCCCTCGTAGACGCCCCCTTGGGCGGAGAGCGCGAGGGCGCGGAGCACGCCCCGGCCGGTGTGGTGATAGATGTAGACGTCGAGGCGGTGCGTCGCCACGCCATCTGCGGAGAGGGTCACTATCCGCTCGTAGATGCCGTTCGCGTACGGGACCCACTCGAAGGTCGACTCCAGTCGGATCGAGTCGGCCCCGGCGTGAAGCGCACTCCCTTCCCACCGGTGTCCGAGCAGCGCCCCGAGGGGTCGCAGCGAGCCGGAGGGAGGTGGCACCTTCTCCGCAGCGCGCAGACCGGCTTCCGACGTATCCGCGCGGATGTGGGTCCACTCCGCCAGTGGCTCGTATTTCCCGGAGCCGATCCGCTCCAGGAGCGCCTCGTGGTAGCGGTTCCGATCCTGGAAACTCCACTGGAGTTGCATTCGTCGGAGGCCGCCCGACTGATAGAGATCGAGGATCGCCTCTGCCCGTTCGCCCTCGAACGCGATCGTTCCCTCGCTCACGCCGTTCGCAAATGGACTCAATCCCAGAAGCGCGATCTGCTTTCGCTCGGGGTGCCAGTAGAACGTCTGGAGCTCACGCCACGGCCGGCCATCCGCCGCCTGCCCATCGGTCATCACTCGCACCGAGTGCCGCCCTGGACCCCAACTCCAGCGATCGAACATGCTGGTCCCCGACGCGAACGTCATGCGCCACTCGCCGCCGATGAGACGTTCGAAGCTCCGCATCTCTTCGCGGCCGGAGCGCTCCGGAGTCTCTGACCGCGCAGTCGACATCTTCGCGGCGGCGTTCGCCGCGGTCTGCGGGACTCCCCCATCTCGCCCGGCGCACGCGCACAGAGAGGCGGAGAGCACAACCGCTCCCGCCAGCGGTGAGAGACTCGGTCGCACGGTCACCTGCGTGTCGTGGCGATGACGAGGCGTTCGCCCGGGAATCGGTTCGAGGTCACTGCCCGGACTCACCGTCGGCCGCGCGAAAGAAGGCGAGCACGTCCGCGAGGCCGGGGTCCGGATCGTGATGGGCTTCGTTCTCGAGGTACGTGCGGAGTGGTACGCCGCCGACGCTCTTCTGGTCTCGCCAGGGGGCGCCCTTCTGCAGGACGAGGAGAAGGACCTTCCAGTTCTCGGTGATCGACGGAAGGAAGACGGCCCCTTGGCCATCCTTGTCCAGGAGGCGGACGTCTGCTCCGCGATCGAGGAGAAGCTGCATGATCTCGACGTCGATCTCCGCACCACCACCGGTGAAATAGGCTGGATCGCCGAAGGAGGTCAAGGCGTTCGGGTTGGCCCCGGCCTCGAGGAGCAGGCGGACCGGCTCCGGGCCGGACTTGCGGCTGGCGCCGATCGCCACCTGGAGGGGCAGCTCGTCACCACCGGCGTTCGGGTCGGCTCCGGCCTGCAGCAGCGCGCGGACGACGTCGAGCTGGTCGGGGGTCTCGTCGAGTTGACGCAAGGCGAAGACGAGAACGGTCGCCCCGGAGATGCTCGGCGTGTCGAGCTTCGCTCCGCGCGCGGCGGCGGCCACGGCGACGGCATCATGGCGCTCGATCGCGACCTCGATCTCGCGCAGGGGGCCGGAGCGAAACTGCCGGATGTTGCCCTCGGCGTCGCGGTGCGCGCTGAGGGTCAACAACGACGCCCCCTGGGAGATCACGACCACGAGGAAAGGGAGTGCCGCCACACCGAGGGCAAGCAAGCGCCCGGCGGTGGTGTGGGAGTGGAGGAAGAGCCAGACGGCTCCGCACAGGATCGCTCCCGGCAGCACGAAGGGAATGAGGATCGCGGCGAAGGGATTGGTGTGGGACGGCCGGGCGGCAGCGAGTCCCAGCAAACCGAAAATCACCAGCACCACGAGATCGACGGCCACGAACAGCCAGAAGAGAATCTTCAGCACCGATTCTCTCCTCCGATTTCGGGCCTACCGAGGATTGGTCGCGTCATTTCACCTCCAGTTCCTGCCGAGCCAGACGACCGCCACGGTCACGGAGACGCCGAGCAGGCCGAGCGCGGGCCAGACGAGCGCGGCGAGGGACGAGGACGGCGGGTGCCCGTCCAGGGCGGCGCGGGCGCGCGCAAAGAGGATGGAAATCGCCGCGGCCACCGCCAGGCCCCAGAGCAACGTGCCGATACGGGCTCTCCCGGATCTCCCTCCCCCGGGGCGCGCATCCCACGGCAGTCCCTCCGGGGGGGCCAAGAGCCGAAGAATCAGTTTCCAGGCATCATAGTCCGCGAGCTTGTTCGGCGCGACGTTACGAGAGGTTTCCCAGTCGTAGAACTGGCGGAGGAAGCGAAGAAACTTGGCCTCGTCCCGGAAAGTTTCACGTGTGCTCCACTCGCCGTAGTCCGCGCGCAACCAGCCGCCGTTCCGGTAGCGAATCTCCGTGCCCCCCTCCTTGTGCGCGGTGCGAAAGATGGATCCTGCGCGCATCCTCCGCACGATCTCTTGCTGGATCGAGGGGACATCGCCGAGGTGCGTTTCGGCGGACCGCGCCTGGGCGACGAGTTGCCGGTACCGATCCTCCGATCCCTCGGTCGCCGCCGGCGGACTGCCCGCCGCGAAGTCGCGGGTCCAGAACGAGAGCCACCGATCGAGCTCCGGTTGGAGCTGTGCGCTCGGCATGGGCACGGGTACGGGATGGGTCAACTCCGCCCGGAGCGAGTAGGCGTTGGTGGAGGCCATGGCGGCCTCGAAGCGGAGCCAGAACCGGTAGACCAGGCTCCCGGAGGGCATCGTGGCGGTCAGCGCGAACCTGGGCTCGTCCCGGACCTCCGCGAACAGCGCCATGAGGTCGCGTTCCAGCTGGAACTGGATCTCCTGCGGCGGCCGAGAGTCGCGGAAATGGATCACGCGGGTCGCGCCCGCCTGTTCGAATGTCGATGCCATCTCTGGGTTCGGTGGATACTCGCTTGATCTGACAGATTCGTGGTTTGCGATGCGAACTATGATACTACACGCGCTCTCCCGGCAGTCCTGCAGGCGCCCGCCGCCTAGCAGGCTGCTGAAAAACCGCTCTGCTGCGGTGAACGATCCTCTCGCTGCGGCGGGCGGGCTCGTCGCTGCGCTGCTCAACGTAGTACAGTGACTACGCTTGCGCTGCTCGCTCCTCGCGCGCCCGCCTCGCTTCGGTCTCGCTCACCTCGCGACGAGCGGTTTTTCAGCACCCTGCTAGTGCCGCAGGATCGGGCGGTTCAGGCGGATCAAGGTGGTCGTCCACCACCCGCTCGCACCCGCCGCGCGGGCGAAGTAGACCCCAGGAGGGGCGTCCCGGCCGCGAAGATCCCGCCCATCCCACTGGACGCTCGTGGAGGTGCGGAACTCCCCTGTGTGGATGACGCGCCCGGAGGAGTCGAAGATCTCCAGGGTCGCGGGAGCGATGCTCGCCCCGCTCCCCTGTTCAGAGGCAGGCTGGAAGTGCAGAGCCACCTCCCCGGTTGAAGGATTGGGAATGGCCCGAAGCTGGCCCGAGATCGGCTCCAGATCGGCGATCTCCGCCAGCGCGCATTGCTGCACGGCTGTCACCCGGGTGTCGTTCTCGACCAGGTCCTGGAACTCTTCCCACGCTCCGAGGTCGCCCGAAAGCTGCGCAGCAAGCCACGGCCGCAGAAACTCGATGGTGATCGCCTGTTGTTGCGCCCGCGAGAGGGTCGCGGGATCACACCCGCCTTCGCCAAGATTGCAGAGGAAGTTGTTCTCGCAGAACTGGCAGTGACTCGCCCCGGTGAGGTTGAGGTAGGTCTTGCACTCGGATGCGAGGGCCTCGTACAGCGGGATCTGGTGCTGCGAGGGTGGAGTGACACAGTCGCGCGACCCGGCGAACAGGAGCGCGGGGATGGTGATCGTCCCGGCCGCAGCGATGGCCGAGGGGTTGGTCTCGGCGGCCGCGAAGTTGGCCAGGGCGGTGACCCCCGTCTGCTCCGCCGCGGCGAGGAAGCTGGCGCCGCCGCCCATCGAGTGCCCCATCACGCAGGAGGTCGGAGCGACGTGCTGATAGAAGCGCGAGGCGGGTGCCGCTCCCTCCTGCTGGAGCTGAGTGACCAGGAACGCGAGGTCGCGCCCGAAGGCGAGGTGGTCGGGCGGAATGCCCCCTTCGGTCCGAGGGAGGGCGACGATGTACCCGGCCGGGACGACAGCGTTCGAGATCCAGTCGTAGTCTCCGGCGGAAATCAGGAAGCCGTGGCCGAAGGCGATCACCGGGAACTCACCCGGCGCCACCGGCTGGTTCTCTCCGCCGACGGCCGCGGGGTAGTAGACGTCGGTCGGCACGGCACGGCCCCCGCGCGCCGGGTCGCTGTAGGTGACATTGATGTGACCAATGGCGAACTGGGCGTGCACGCTCCGGGGACAGAGCAGAACCCCGAGAAGGACTGCGATCATCACAAGGCGATGGATGCCTGGGGGGAGTGGCAGCAGCACAGGTTCCTCCGGGTGTTGTCGGACGTCTCGGCCGAGTAGGTGAGTGTACCGCGAATCGGGGTGGAGGGTGAGTTCGCTAGGCACGGCGGCCAGGGTGGATTAGCTTCTGCGGACCGGGTCAAGATCCGAGCGAGGAGAGTTCCGTGACGGAGGAGCCGATCCTGCGCCTGCGGCAGGTGTCGAAGTCGTATGCCCAGGACGGAGGAGAGCGGCGGTTCGCGCTGCGCTCGGCGTCGCTCGACGTGCCGCGGGGGCGGAAGATCGCGATCATCGGCCGGAGCGGCAGCGGGAAGTCGACCTTGTTGCACCTCGCCGCCGGAATCGACCTGCCGACCGAGGGGACGGTCGAGATCGCGGGCCAGGACGTGGGTCGGATGAACGACCGAGAGCGGACCTTGCTGCGGCGGGACGCGGTCGGGCTGGTCTTCCAGTTCTTCTACCTGCTTCCACACCTGAACGTGCGCGACAACGTCGCGCTCCCCTCCCTGATCGCGGGCGCACCGTGGCGCGAAATCGAGGCGCGAGCGCGGGAGCTGCTCACCCGCGTCGGCCTGGAAGACCGGGCGCTGGATTCTGCGCAGAAGCTCTCCGGGGGCGAGATGCAGCGGGTGGCGATCTGTCGCGCGCTGCTGCGGCGACCGGGACTCCTGCTGGCGGATGAGCCGACGGGAAACCTGGACGACGAGAACGGGCGGGCGGTGATGGACCTGCTCCTTTCCCTGGTGGATGCCGAGGGGAGCACGCTGGTCTACGTGACCCACAGCCTGGAGCTGGCGGGCCTGGCCGACGAGGTGTGGCGGCTGCACAGCGGCCTGTTGGAACGGGCCTGATGCCGCGCCTGTTCCTCGCAACCTTGGCAGGGCAGTTGACCCGGGGCAAGGCACTCTACGCGCTCACGGTGCTGGGTGTGGCACTGGGCGTCGCCTCGGTGCTCTGCATCCAGATTCTCAATCGGAACGCGCTCGGCGCCTTCCAGGGCGGAATCGCGGCCGTGAGTGGCGATGCCGATCTGTCGATCACGGGTCGCGCACCAACCCTGCCGGACTCGGTCTACCCCGGGGTCCTGGGGACGCCGGGCGTCGCCTCCGCCTGGCCTCTGGTGCGGACCCACGTGGCGCTGGCGGGACGAAACGACGACTACCTGGAGATCATCGGAGCGGATTTCTTCGCACCGGTCCGCTTTCCGATCGAGACGGAGACCGCGCGTGCGGGCGCGCCGGAAGATCGATCGCGCGACCTGGATCTCGCAGGGGCCTTGCGGACCCCGGGCTGGGTCGCGATCTCCCCTGCCCTGGCGCGGGAGCTGGCGCTCTCGATCGGAGACTCGCTGCGGGTGTCGAGTGGCGCGCGGTGGGCGCGGCTGACCGTGGGAGCCTTGGTCGACTTCCAGCGCTACACCCCGACGGCAAGCCGGAAGATCGCCTTGATGGACATCGCGCAGGCGCAGGCCCTGGTGGGACGACGAGGCGAGATCGATCAGATCGACGTGCGGGCGCTCGAAGGCGTCGACCCGGCGGCACTGGCGACGGCGCTCACGGCGCGACTGGGACCGGGCGTGCAGGTGTTGACCCCGGAGCAGCGTCGGCGTCAGGGCGAAGGTCTGCTCGCGGCGTTTCGGCTGAACCTGACCGCGCTCAGCCTGATCAGCCTCTTCGTCGGCCTCTTCCTGGTCTACACCAGCACGCAGGCTTCGCTGCTCCGTCGGCGCCTGGAGTTCGGCCTGCTGCGCTCCCTGGGCGCGACGCGCCGCCAGGTCGCGGGGATGATCCTGGGCGAGGTGGCGCTTCTGGGCGGACTCGGCACGGCCCTGGGAATTCCGCTCGGCTACGCCGCGGCCAATGCCAACGTGCGCGTGGTGAGCGCGACCTTGACCAACATCTATCTGCTGGACGAGATCGAGCGACTGCGCCTGCCGCCGATGCTGCTCCTGCTCGCCATCGGCATCGGGCTGGCCGGGGTGCTGCTCGGCGCGCTGCTCCCGACGCTGGACATGAGTCGTCGCGACGTGCGCGGATTGCTGGTGGCGTTTACCCTGCGCGAGCGGGTCACGGGACTGGCTCCCACCCTGGCCCGCACGGGGGTCCTGGGCCTGGCCGCGACGCTGCTCTGGTTTCTGCTCCTCGGTCGTGAGTGGAAGCCGGCCGGGTTCGTGCTCGCCCTCGCCCTGGTGCTCAACCTGCCGCTCTTCACCCCGCTCCTGATCTCCACCCTCTGCGGACGGATCCAACCGCGCAGCTTCGGACTGGCGATGAGTCTGAAGGGGCTGGCCATGCGTCTGCAGACCACCGCCTTCGCGATCGCAGCGCTGGCCGTCGCCGTGACGATGCTGGTGGGGATCACGCTGCTCATCGGGAGCTTCAGGCGAACGGTCGAGACCTGGGTGGGGGTTTCGCTCCAGGCGGACATCTACATCACGACCCCCTCGTGGGCACGCGCTGGAGCCGACGCGACGCTGAGCCCCGCCCTGACGGAGTCGCTCGCCGGCTTCCCGGGCGTCCGCGCGGTGGATCGCCTGCGACAGATCCCGGCCACGACTCTCGAGGGCCGAACGATTCGCCTGGCCGGAATCGCGGTCGGGCTGCCGGGCGGCGAGAACCGCTATCCGCTGCTCGACGGCGACCCGAAGACGATCGAGGCGGCGCTCCGCGGCGGCGCCTGCGTCATCAGCGAACCTCTGGCGCGGAAAACCGGGCTGGCCCGGGGTGATTCTCTCCGTCTCCACGGCCCGCGCGGCCCGCTGGCGATTCTGATCGCCGGGATCTCCTACGACTACTCGACCGAGGGAGGGGCAGCGGTGATCGACCTCGAGCGGGTCGGCGCGCTCTTCGGCCCGGGTCCGATCAACAACATTGCGCTGTATCTGGAGCCCGGCCTCGACGCGGAGGACACGGCCGATCGGCTGAAAGCGCGGTTCGCCGGGGCCCCGCTCGAGATCCGGAGCAATCGGAGGTTGCGGGAAGAGGTGTTCGCCATCTTCGACCAGACCTTCGCCATCACCCGGATCCTCCAGGGGATGAGCCTGCTGATCGCCGCGACCGGGATCGCGCTCACCCTGCTGGTGCTGGCGCGGGAGCGGGTCTCCGAGCTAGCGCTCTACCGCTCGCTCGGAGCGGTGCGCGGCCAGGTTTTCCGGCTCTTCGTCGGCGAGGGAGTCGGGATCGGGCTGCTCGGCCTGGTGTTGGGCTGGATCGGCGGGATCGGACTGGCGTTGATCCTGGTCTTCGTCATCAATCGCGCCTGGTTCGGCTGGACGATCCGCTGGAACTGGCCCTGGCTGGCCCTCGCCCAGCAAGCTGCGACCATTCTGGCGGTCGCCTTCCTGGCCAGCCTCTACCCGGCGCTGCGCGCCAGTCGCACACCGGCACAGGAGTTGTCCCGTGATGATCTGTAGTCGGCGGCGATCCGAGGTGGTGGTCGCGTCCCTGCTCGCCCTCGTGCTCGGGGTCGGCGCGATCGCCAGCGGGGGGACGAGCGAGGATGTCTGGCAGGCAGCCGATCCGACGTACGTCTGGGCCTTCCCGCGCGATCACCACGCCCACACCGGGTATCGCACCGAGTGGTGGTACTTCACCGGCAACCTCACATCTCCCGAGGGTCGGCGCTTCGGGTATCAGTTCACCCTCTTTCGGATCGCCTTGAGCCCGGACTCGCTCCCCCTCGCCTCCGACTGGGCGAGCAGCGACCTGGTGATGGGACACGCCTCGATCAGCGACCTGGATCGGAGCGCGCATCGGTTCAGCGAATTGCTCTATCGAGCCACCCCGTTTCTCGGCGGCTTTCCCCCTGAAGGCTCGCCGCTTCTCGCCTGGAGCCGCGCCCCGGTCGGCACCAACGGCCGCTGGAGTGTGCGCTGGAGCGGCAACGGGTTCGACTTCACCATGCGCGATGATGCGCAGCGGATCGCGTTTGACCTGCACACCACGGCCACCAAGCCTCTCGCCTATCAGGGACCAAACGGATTCAGCCGCAAGGGCGAGGCTCCGGACGCGGCCAGCCAGTACTATTCGTTCACGCGTCTGGCTACCGAGGGGATGCTCGCGCTCGACGGTGTCGAGCACGAGGTCTCGGGCTCGAGCTGGATGGACAAGGAGTTCGGCTCGAACCAGCTCGCCTCCAACCAGGTCGGCTGGGATTGGTTCAGCCTGCAACTGGACGACGGGCGCGATCTGATGCTCTATCGTTTGCGCACCAGCACCGAGCCGGGTCCGGTGCGCGCCGACGACTTCACCCGAGGGACCGTGATCGCGCAGGATGGCTCGGTCCGATACCTGGTGCCCGCTGACTGGACCCTCTCCCACACCGACACGTGGCTCAGCCCCCGCACCAAAGCGCGCTATCCGATGGGCTGGGAAATCGAGATCCCTTCCGAGCGGCTCGCGCTCACCGTCACACCTTTGATGCTGGAGCAAGAGAATGTGGGAAGCCTGAGCGGCGGAATCTACTACTGGGAGGGCGCGGTGGCGGTACGTGGAGGAACGGGGCGTGGGCGGGTTCTGCCGGCTCAGAAGCCCATCGGGCGAGGCTACGTCGAACTCACCGGCTATGGGCAGGGCAATCGGCCGCCAATCTAGGGTTGGCTGGAGCGGAGGACGGTGCGATACCGATCGAGCAGGGGCTCGCTCAGCGCGTCGCCAAAGTCTCTGAGCCAACGTTCCACGTAGTCATGTTGCACGCCTGGGTTCTTGATGAGCACCACGCGTACGTCCTCCAGATCGCGTGGGCGTCCGGAAACGATTTTGTGAATGAGCAGATCCTCGACCGAAGCAAACGCCACAGCTTCCCCGCCAACCGTTCGAAAGACGACTCGTGCAATCGCGATCTGCTCATACGGGGAGTGCGACAGGATCATATCCACGCGAATTCCGGTCGCAGGATCAGCAGAGGGCAAGACGAAGGTCGCGGGCACGAACTCCGCGGGATCGACGAGCGGTTCGAGCCCGAGCTTGCCCACGAGCGCGAGCAGGTCGTCAAGCCGCTCCGGACCGACGCCCACCGTGACGTCGATGTCCTTGGTCAGGCGCGGCTCTCCATGGACCAGCACCGCCTGCCCGCCGATGATCATGTAGGGGATGTCGGCCGCTGTGAGCGCACTACCGAGCCGGGCGATCAGTTCAGCGAACATGGTTGATGGCACGCGCCCAGCGGATGTCGACTTCGATGCTGTCGATATCGGCTCTGATTGCGCTGGACGAAACGTCCCGCGCCTCCTGCCACAGCGCCTCGACGATCGCCAGGTTCCGTTCGAAATCAGGAGGCCAGCGCTCGATCTCTGAGCGTTCAAACTCGGCCAATCTCCGGGAGTCTTTGATCACGACGGGAGCCTCCAGTAGATCTACTCCCATGAGCATACGTCCGCGCGGTCTCCCCGTCATCGGCCTTCCCTGCAGTCGACAGACCCTAGAGGGTTGGAACAGGAACGCGGCCGGACCCTGACGGGGCGGACGAAGGGCTCCCGCCGGTTCAAAATGCTCCGCAGACTCCGGATAACCAGGGCTCGCTCCGCAGGTGTCAGCCCTTCGTTGACTTCGGGGCACATCATATTGAGATGATTTCAATCAATCTACTCTGCGCAATCGAATTGAGCCATCTGCCAGACTCTCCCCGGGGAGAGTGGCGCGCCTGCCCATGGCCGCCGGCCGCGAGAGGAGATGCGCCAGGCGGGACGACCGCCCAGAGCGAAGCTTGGATGCCAAGACGCTTGGGCGCCGGATCAGGCCGCCTGATCCTCCGCCCCGTCGAGAATCCCGCCACGAAGCAGCAGTTCCTCGATCTCCTCCGCCGGCAAGGGTCGCGAGAAGAAGTATCCCTGGGCGTTGGAGCAGCCGAGTGCGGAGAGGAGCATGCGCTGTTCGGCCGTCTCGACCCCTTCGGCCACGACTTCGAGACCGAGGTTCCAGGCGAGCGCAAGGATGGTTCGCACGATGGCCGAGCCGCGCTTCTCGATCGTCATGTTGCGCACGAAGGAACGATCGATCTTGAGGGTGTCGATCGGATAGCGGTGCAGCGCGGCGAGCGAGGAGTATCCGGTGCCGAAGTCGTCGATGAAGAGGCCGAGGCCGAGGCTCCGCATGCCGTGCAGAAGTTCGTCGATGCCGGCCGCGTTCCCCTGGAGAACCCCTTCGGTGATCTCGATCTTGAGGCTCTGGGGTGGCAGGCCGGTCTCGTCGAGCACCCGCTGGATCTGGGGGATCAGGCCGCGCTGGCCGAACTCGCGTGCCGACAGGTTGACCGCCACATACGGCTTGGGATCCAGGGGAAAGCGACGATGCCAGTCCGCCGTGCGACGGCAGGCCTCCTCGAGCACGAACTGGCCGATCCGGACGATGATCCCGGTCTCTTCGGCCAGGGGCAGAAAGTCGTTGGGCGGAACCATGCCGCGATCCGGGTGGACCCAGCGCACGAGCGCCTCGAAGCCGAGGAGCCGCCCGGTCGAGAGCGCGACCACCGGTTGGAACATGAGCCGGAACTCGTTCGCCTCGACCGCGCGGCGGAGATCGTTCTCCAGGCGGAGCAGCTGCACCGCCTGGGAGTGCATCCCGGGCGCGAACAGCTCGTAACGCCCCTTGCCCAGGCCCTTCGCCCGGGTGAGCGCGGTGTCGGCCGCGCGCAGGAGATCGGTGGCACGGATCATCTCCGGCGTGGCCATGGCGATCCCGATGCTGGCGGTGGCGAAAACCTCCTCCCCTTCGAGCAGGATGGGGCGAAGAAGTTCCTGTTGGATACGCTCGGCAATGCGCGTGGCGTCCTGGATCCCGCGGATGTCATCGAGGAGGATGGCGAACTCATCTCCACCGAATCGGGCCATGGTGTCCTCGACCCGGAGGCAGTTCTCGAAACGACGCGCGATCGCGAGGAGAAGCCGATCGGCCACGATGTGGCCGAGGCTCTCGTTCACCACCTTGAATCGATCGAGGTCGATACAGAGTACGGCGCAGAGCGAGTCGGGCTTGCGCCCGCGGCGAGCCATGGCCCGCTCGAGACGATCCAAGAACATCGTTCGGTTCGGCAAGCCGGTCAACGAATCATGCAGGATCTCGTGGCGGAGCCGCTCCTCGCTCTGCTGAAGCGCGATCATCGCCCGGTGCCGTTCGATCACATACCGCAACGAGCGCTCGAGCAACCCGGCTTCGAGCCGCTCGGCATCGATGCAGTCGGCGGCTCCCGCGTTCATCGCCTCGACCTCGAGCGCGGCGGCGTGCGGAACGATCGACTCGGGGGGTATCACGAGCACGATCGGGACCCGGATCCCGAGCTTTTCAACCTCGCGGATCAGCTCGATGCCGGACTGGGGCCCCAGCTCGTGTCCGACCAGACAGGCGTCGTAGCGATCGTCGCGAAGACGAGCCAGTCCGGCGGCGAAGGACTGCGCAGAGAGGAGATCGAACGAGGGCTGCTTGCTCCGAGAGAGACGCTCGCGGGCGAAGCCCAGGGCGTCCCGTTCGTCGTCGATGACCAGGATCTTCCAGGTCTGCCCGTTACGATCCATCAAAGGACCTCCTGGGCGATGCGCGGAACAACCACGATGCGATCCTCACCGAGTCGAAGTCTCTTGGCCCCGCTTCGAGATGTGCGTGGGGGGCGGTTGACCACGCACTCCGCTTATCGGCGGAAGCCTCCGGGAACGTTTGGCGCCGATTCAGAAAGCCCAAGATCTTGCCAGTCAGCCGGTTCCCGGGCCGGTCAGGGCCAAGCGTCGCCTTCGAATCAGGATCGGCGCGGAAATTCGGCTTCGGAACGCGGTTTCTCGGGAACCGAAAGAATCTCGCTACTTCAGCCGGAGGAGGGGCTGGGTGTTTTCACCCTGACCGAGATCGAGGCGGACGAAGTAGAGCCCGGAGGCGAGAACCGCCCCGGCATCGCTGACCCCGCTCCAGCGGATCGAGTGGTCACCTGCCGGCATCACCTCGTCCCGGAGACGCGCGATACGCCGGCCCGCAGGGTCGAATACCTCGATCCGCACCGGTGTTTCGCGCTCCAACGTGAAGCGGATGAAGGTCCGGCCGCGGAAGGGATTGGGGGCAATGGCGAACGGCTCGCGTTCCACGAGCTGGGGAGAGGGACGCGGCTCGGCCTCGATCCAGATGTCGTCGATCGCCGCCTCGACGATCGAATCTTCTCCATCGTCGCAGGCCACGAACCGGATACGGACCGCGTCGGACAGGTCGATGAACGACTCGAGGGCGAAGGCGCGCTGCGTCCAGCTCGGCGCGGGGGCCGAGAGCTCTTCCAGCGTGGTCCAGGTCGCGCCGTCGTCGGACGAGGCCTCGACCCAGAGCGTTCCGTCCGCGGGAAAGAGCGCCAGGGCAAGCCACCGCCAGTACGACAGACTCGCACTCGCCGCAGCGGAGAGGTCGAGGCGGGGACCGAGCAGCGTGACGCAACCGTTGTCCACATCCGCGCGATCCGGCTCGACCTTGAGCTTCCCCTTGCCGGTCACGAAGCAGTACCCGTCACCACCGCGGTCTTCGCTCGGCTCCATCGGCGCACCACGGTAGCTGCTGCCGAACGGAATCATGCGGATCCACGCGCCTTCCTTGGTGTCTCCGGGGACACCAAGGGTCCAGCCGCGGTCCAGGCGCGCGTTGTCAGCCAGGACGGTTCGCTTGACCGAGAGCGGGATCGCCTCCGCCGCTCCGGGCTCACGGGCCACATTGCCCGCGCCATCTCTCACCTCGAGCCGCAGCTCGATGGCGTCGCCGATCCGCCGGTCCCGCACCCAGCCCAGATACCGACCGGTCGTGTCGGGAAGGCACTCCGCGCTCCGCCAGGCTTCGCCCGGGGTCCGGTGGAACAGGCGCACCTCCTCGATCGAGGTGTAGTCTCGCGCCCGTACCCGCACGGCGAGCGAGTCCTGATTGTGGGCCAGGGAGCCGGCGGTCTCGAATTCGGATAGCACCGGCACGGCGCGATCGGAAAGCGTCACATCGACCAGGGTGCGCGCCCCAACCTCGACCGCCACGCCATCGAGCGTGCGCTGTTCCAGCTCCGCGTGGCGGACTTCGATGTCGTACTCCCCTGCAGGAATGAAGCCGGTCCAACGCCCGTCGGGGCCGCTGAGCCAGCGATGACTGTCGACCGTCACCGTCGCGCCCGAGACGAAGCCGCCTCCCGCGAAGCGCACCTGCCCTTCGACCCGACCGAAGCTCGCCCCCGCGGCCAGCACCGCCCCCCAGGCGTCGACCAATCCGTGGCCGGAGGCGTTGTCCTCCTCGACCTGGCCCTCCCGGCGCGCGGTTTGCATCAGGATCGTCTTGATCTCTTCCGCGGTCAGGTCGGGATTGACCTGTCGCATGAGCGCGATCACTCCGGCCACGTGGGGTCCGGCCATGGAAGTGCCGGACAAGAACGCGTACGCCCCCCCCAGATCCGGCACGCTGGAGTAGACCGCCACGCCCGGGGCGATGACCTCGGGCTTGATCGCGTTTCCCGGGCAACGCGACGGCCCACGACTCGAAAAGGTGGCCAACGGGTACGGAAAGGTCGACGACTGCGCGTCGACCGCTCCGATCGAAAAGTTCCGCGTGGGGCTGTCGGCGCGACTGGCCGGAGAGAGAATCGTGCGACTATTCGGCCCGGAGTTTCCTGCGGAGAAGGTAACCACCACCCCTGCGGCCTCGCAGTTGTCGATCGCCGCCCACCAGCGTTGGTCGCACCAGCTGTAGTCGTGCCCATCGGTCGCATCGACCCCCCAGGAGTTCTGCACGACGTCGGGAACGTCGTCGCTCGTGCTGGGGTTTCCGTCCGGATCGGCCATCCACTGGAACGCATCGATCACGGCATTGTTCAACGACGGGCCGAGCGGCCGAAGCAGCGGATTCGCCGCGATCCACTCCGCCCCCCACGCCACCCCGACCGTGTCCCCCGTCTCGGCCGAGAGCCCGGTCATCGTCCCCATCACGTGGGTCCCGTGCCGATCGCCGTCACTCGGCGTGTTGTCCACGCCGATGTAGTTTCGCCAACAGGTCGCCGCCGGGGCGTGCAGTCCCCTCCACCGATCGCGCAGTGCCACGTGCGCGCCGTCCACCCCCGTATCGAGGTTCGCCACGATCGTTCCTTCGCCGGTGACCCCCAGTTCGCGCCACACTCGGTCCGCCTGGATTGCCCGCAGGCCGGGAGCGATCCCCGAGCCCCCGCGGCGATTCGCCTCGCGCAGCGCCTTGGCGGTGGTCAGTTCTTCGGTCGTCGGGGTGATCGGAACGATCAGTACCGGCTGGAAGTTGGGCTCGATCCGCACCACCTCCTGCCGCTGGGCGAGCGGCGCAAGCGTCCGCGCGCGCACGTCCACCACGACCAGGTTCGCGATCCAGTAAGGCGTGAAACCCCGCACCTCGCCGCGTGCGCGGAGCCGCTCCAACTCCGCCAGCAGCGGCTCCTGGGTGCGCGTCGCATGCTCCTGCAGTGTCAGCACCACCGACCGATGCCGCTCCGCCCGGCTCGCCGCCCGGGCGGTGAGCGACCGGTCGAGCGCCGCAAGCTCGGTCCCGGGATCCAGACTGATGATGACCGAGATGAACTCATCGGCCCCGGCGTCCTGGAGTCGCGCGGCGACGCCGGGGCCGAGCTCGCCCGCCCAGGCACCAGACGGCTGCGCCCCGATCAGTGCGGCAAGCAGAAGCGCACGCCCTCCCGGCCATGTGCGAGCCAGGCTCGCCCAGGCGATAGGTGCGGCGAGATCCGATGTGCGGCGCATTTCTCCCTGCCCATTCGACATGCTGGCGTCCCTGATCCTCGCGCGCGGTTGATGCCGCATCGTAGCAGGTCAGTAGCCGCAACGGCCAGGGTCACTACCGGATCGCGTCGTGGCCCACCCGCCACGGCACCCCGCCACGGTGTCGAGGTGCCGTCGAGAGCCCGGTGGCGCCGTTCGCACCACGAGGGAGTCAACGTCGTCAAATCAGGCGCCGCAGGCATTACTTGTGGCCGACCACGGCCTACTGAGCAGGACATCCTCCGGTACGGGCGCGGTAGACCCACGCAGCCATCGGCGCCTAGCCGATGGCTGGCCCAGCGGTAGCACCGGACGCCAGCGCAACGGACACGGCTCCACCTGTCCTCGGGCCTGCCTCCCTGTCCACATAGTGCGGCTACGTTTGCACGACCGCGGAAAGTTCTGCGACCATCGGCGTGTGCTCGCCGGCAGGATTGCAACGGTGTGAGCAGCGCCACTCGGAGCCCCCGGCGAGGGCGTGCGGGTGGCATCAAACAGCGCAGGCAGCTGAGTGCGGTTTGGACGCGACGAATGCGACGTGGGGTTGTGCCCGCACCCCATCGTGGCTTTCGGTGTTCACGGTACCTGCGCAGCACCCGGGGGCATGACGCCCCGCGCGGCATACCTGGGACGCGATTTGTGTAAGACCGATCGAAGCTCAGGGGATGCCGCTAGGCGCGGCATCCCCCGGTCCTGGCTACTCCCACTCAGGGCCGTACATGTTAAACTCCAAAGGGGGGCAGACGCACACGACACATTTCCCGAAACTGACCACCTGGCCATCGCCGACGTAGTAGTCGAGCTTCGTGCACGGATCTTCGATCGCGGCGCAGGTCATCGCGGACACATCCCAGTACTGGTTCACGTCCGAACCGGTGAGCATGAGTTGCACCCAGCCACTCGGTGGCGAGTTGTACGGGCCTTTCTGACTTCCGTTTTCATCCCTGAAGTAGACATGGACGCCGGACACAGGGTCCCCTGGCGCGCACTCGAGGACTGTTCTGACTTCCACCCAGGCGGTTGGAACACCCGGCTTGGCGGGTGGCGGCGGTCCGAAGTATTGGCGGATGGCGGCACTCGCGGGAGTGATCGCCGTGGTGGCCAAAAGGCAGGATACGAGAAGTGATCGCATTTGACTCTCCTTTGCCAATCTGTGGTGCGGCCATGGACTAGCAATAGGGGGGTGTAATCACCGTACTCGAGCGGCCGCGAGGGCGCAACTTCATTTCACGTCGAAGACGGAGCAAAACCTCGGACTCGCAACACGAGCTGGCTCGCGTGAAGCGGAAGCTAGATGCGCCTGACCCGTCGAGTGCCATCGTGAACCCATGACCTTCCCGGCACAATGGATCCTCGCGATACCAGTGCATCTCGCTCGCGCCAGGATGACGCATCCTAGGCTGCGAGCTCGGCTACGACTTCGCGTGCAGGTGCAACGCGCGCGCCCGCACCGGCGCCGCGAGCGCAGGTCGACACGTTCCGCAGAGATCACGGCTCGCCGCCACCGCCTGGCAGAGAAAACCCGCGCCGCGGATCACTCCGCGGCGCGGGGGCCTGAGGGACGAAACGGGTTTAGGCGGCGCGCTTCTTGATGCCGATGTGGGCGGCGAGTTCGGCCAGGGCGCCGGCGGGGTCGGGGGTGTTGTAGACCACGAGGTTCTTCAGGTGCTCGAAGCTCTCGGATTCGAGGGCGGTGAACTCGATGCCGACGCCGTGGGGTTCGGTGCGGGCGATGCGACCGTAGGCGCGGACCTTGAGTTGGCTCTCGGGACCGGCGAAGTGGACCGTGGCGGAGCAGGGAGCACCGAGATCGGGACGTTCGGCGCAGCGCAGGAAGAAGCCTTTCATGCTGACGTCGCGGGTGCGCCCCATGACGCGCGTCTCCGGCGTGAGCTGAAGTTCGGCTTCGAGGTCGAGAGCGACGCGCTGAAACTCCCGGCGGTTCCAACCCTGCGTCTGATTCAACACCGCGGACTGAGTCATGAAGTCCCTCCTGGCGATCCACGCCCAGTTCAGTGGATCGGCAGGAGGGGAACCGAGGTTTAGGGGGTTTTCGCCCAGGGGCGGAACTTTCCCTGGGGCTATCCCTCGTCGAAACGAATGAGGGAATCGGCGGGCGTGGTGGTGCCTCCGGGAGACTGAGACCCGATGAGGCCGCGCCACTTCTGGGCGACTCCGGACTCGCCGGCGCGTTCGGCGGAAGCGGCGAGGCGTTCGAACATGGCGGAGCCCCCGTCCAGGGCGAGGAGACCTTGCGCGACGCGGTCGGACTCGGCACGCTGGCCGGAGCCGAGGAGCGCCTCGTAGCCCTGGAGTGAGGCGTTGGCCACCGCGACGAGCTGCTGCTCCACGAAGGTCCGCTTGCGGTCTCCGGTGGGGAGGGAGTCGGCCGAAGCCTTGGCGGTCACGGCGCGTGACAGAAGTGATTCGAGTCGGCCGGCCATGTTGTCGGTGCACTCGACGAAGTCGCGGTACCGCCGCTTCTCGTAGAGGAGGTCCGAGATCGCGATACCGATCTTGCGCCGCGCGTCGGTGTACCCCTCTCCCTTCCGCTTCAGATGATCGAAGAGGGCGAGGGTGCTGTCGCGCTGGTCGAGCGCGACGTCGAGGCGCGGCAGGTCATCCAAGGTGGTGGCGTCGGTGCGCGCGGCGAGAATCTGCGCGGCCAGTCCGGCGCGTCGGACCGTCAGTGCCTCCCGGGCGGAGCGTTCCTTCTTGGAGATCTCGGTGATAGCCCCGAGTACGACCGTGGCACGGGCCTGCGCGAAGCGAGGATCCTGAGCGACGCCATTGTCATAGAGCCAGAGGTAGTGTTCGAGCGCTTCCTTCGGCTGGTCGGCCTCGGCGAGCGCTTCGGCCAGGGCGAGGCGCGCGGTGGGATCGGACTCGCGCCCCTTGAGCGCGGTGCGGGCCACGCCGACGGCGCCGTCGCCGGAGGTGGTCGCCTCCGCCTGGGTCAGGAACTGCTGCGGGGCGAGATAGCCGCGAAGGCGTCCGCGGACCTTTCCGTCGGGCTCGATGAACACCATCGTGGGATAGGCCTGGACCTTGTACTGGCTGGCGAGGTCGCGCTGCTTCTCCGCGTCGATCTTGAGCGGAATGGTCTTCTCTGCGAGCCACTCCTGCACCTTGGGGTCCTTCCAGGTGTTCTTGTCCAGCATCTTGCAGGGGCCGCACCAGGTGGCATAGAAGTCGACCATGACCAGCTTCTTCTCCTTGCCGGCAGCCTTGAGCGCCTCGGCGAAGGGGAGATCGCGGAACGGCGCCTCAGCGCGCGCACCAACCGTCGAGAGCAGCAAGAGGGCGAGGAAGAGGGCGAGGCGGATCGCGGTCCACGAACGCTGCATGAGGTCCTCACAGGCTCGAACCAGGCCGGTTCGTAGGCTTCGGTTTGGGGATGGTGTCTGGGCTCAGCCCTGCCCCAACGGTACCCGACCGGGCCGCCCCGACGCCACGCGTCTCTGCCCCGACTAGTCCCCGAAGAGGGAGAAGCCGAGCGAGGCCATCCAGCCGGCAGCCGAGACTTCCGGTCGCGGCGCGCCTGAAACGGTGCGCGGACGAAGTGTGGCCGCGAGGTAACGGGCACCGAGATCGATGCGTCCGACACGCCCCATCGAGTACGCGAGGGCCGGACCGAACTCGAAGGCGTCTCCTTCCTGCCCGGGTGCGTCGGCGTCGCTGAAGTTCATCCAAGCCCCGCCGAAGCCGAGCGTTACCACCGGGGAGAGATCGCGCTCGCAAGAAGCAGAGAGGCCGAGCTGCGTCCCCGCGCTGGTCTTGAGCGAGGCGACGGCGTCCGAACCGACGGCCGACTCGTGGGCGACGTTGTCCGACTTGGCCACCAGGCGCGCGACCAGCGAGGCCCGATTCGGGGTGCCGGCGCGATGCAACCCGAGCTGCAGTTCGAGCTGATCCCCCTCTTCGAAGACGGTGGTGGGGCCGAGTTCATCCCGGGCATAGAGACGGTAGGTGGCGTCCAGTCGCACCGGGGCTTCCCCCTGGTCGTCGATGCCGAGGTCGAGGCCGAAGGAGACCGAGCCTTCCCGGCCGGGCCGATACTCGCCGCCGTGGGCGAGGAGCACATATTCACCATGCTCCACCACGCCGCCGCCGAACCCGACCAGCACTCGCTCGCCGGCGGGCAACGCCGCGGCGGCGCCGGCACTCCAGTCGAAGCCACGACCGTACTCATCGAGGCGGAAGCCGAGTAGCGGCTGGCCGAGTAGACGCGCCAGCGCGAATTGATCGAGGGTGAGCTCACGCTTGCCCGAGGGGAGGTTCACTCCGGCCTGGAGGAGCAAGCGATCGCCCAACAGGCGCCAGACGGCCTGCGCGGTCACGTCGGCCGCTCCGTCGATCGAGATCTCGTCTGCGCCGGTGGACGCTCCGAGATCGAGCGACGAACCGGCAGCGGCCGAGGTGATCACGAGATCGGCCGTAGGGTGCAGCGCGAGGGAACCGACGATCGGGGCGTGCATCTGCGCGATCTTGGTCTTGACCCCGGCGGAATCCGACTCGAGGGTCCAGGCACGGTAGCTGAGTGGGAGGCGGAGTGTGCCGTGCAGGTTCGCCGCTTCGGCGGGAGCGAGCTGCGCGAACGCCAGCGCCGCGACGCAGGACAGGGCGAGAGCCGAGGCCATCCAGGACCGATGCGACGAGGTGAACATCGGAAACATCACTACCTCCGTGGAATCCGGCCGGTGACGGCGATCGAACCGGCACCCTCGCGGTCGCCGATCGAGTTGGGTCCGGTCACTTCGGTATCACCACCCCCCTCGTCCGCGTAGTCGCCGTCGGGCACCAGCCAGCTCCACTTGCCAGTCCGGAGCAGGCGATCGCGCGGATCGAGTTCACGACCGAAGGCGCGGCGCGCCTCCGCGCGGTCCCCTTCGGCCAGGTCCTGCGCGGTCACTTCGAGCACGTCCTGACGCAGCTTGGCCACGTCGAAGTTCGGATCGAGCCGCACCGCCTCGGCATAGGCATCGATCGCCGCCGCCAGATCACCCGCATCCTCGTGCCCGATTCCACGCGCGAAGGCGAGGAAGGCGAGATGACTGGTCGTCGGGAGGCGGTTGATCGCCGCGCGCTCCGCCGCGGTCGGAGCAAACCCAAGCGCGTCGAGAATCTGGAAGCAGAGCGCCTTTTCCAGCACCAGGACATCGCTCAGCGCGCCGCTCACCGGCTGACCGGCCGGAAAGAGCTCGCTCGAGTTCGCGTCGATCAATCCGGCGTCGAGCTGGATTCCGGTGGTAGAAAGCGGGGTGAAACTTCCCTGGACGAACCGACGCGCGGCCAGCAGTCGCCCGTACCGGGGGGCATCCTGGCGCGAGAACTCGCCCGAATCACTGCCGGTGCGGGCGATCTCCTCCTGCAGCGTGTTGAGCCGCTCGCGCTCGAGCACCTGGATCTGCCGGACCCGTGCCAGGTCGGTGATCAGCATCAAAGCGAGACCGCGCGAGAGCGGGTCGAGCGGCTTCTGGCCGCCGACGTTGGCGAAGTTCGGTACGACGAGGGTGTTCGCCTGGGTTGGAACCGTGGCCAGGCTGTCCTCCCGCGCGAGCGCGGCGCGGGCGGCGATACGGGCGTTTTCCAGAGACAACTCGCGGATGCGCGATTGCGCCTCGGCGCGTCGCTCCCCTCCCAGGACCAGGTAGGCGCCGTACGCTTCGATCGCGCTGTCGCGTTCCCCGGCCTGCTCGGCGGCGCGACCGAGGAAGTAGACGGTCTCGCGATTCTCCGCATCGAGCTGCCGCGACTCGCGGAGCCGGATGACCGCCTCGCCGAAGTTGCCCGAGCGGTAGAAGGCGATTCCGAGGTTGCGCTTCAAGGCCGCGTCCTTCGGGTGCATCGCCTCCTCGGCCAGAAGCATCGGCAGAGCCCGATCGAGGTCTCCGCGACGGAGCAACCGCTCACCGCTGAGGGAGGCGGTTCCGGCGCAACTGACCAGGTTCATCACCCCGCCGAGTAGGAGGAGGCACACCGCAGCGCGGCGCGCGGTCAAGATCCGCTCGATCATCGATCCCTCCAGATCAACTTCCGTGTGACCACCGCATCCGGGGTCGACAGTCGGACGAAGTAGATGCCTCCGGGGACCCGCAGACCCCGGGCGTCAATACCGTCCCAGATCAGTCCGTATGCGCCGGACGATTGCCAGCCACTTCGCAGTTCGATCACCTGCCGTCCGCGAGCGTCATAGAGCGCGAGCTGCGCCGGACCGGCCGCGCGCAGGGCGAACCGAAGTTCGACCTCCCCCCGAGCCGGATTGGGCGCGATCGGGAAGAGCGCGAGCGCAGTGGTACCGGACCACTCGGGAACATCGATGGTCGAGAACAGCCCCCTGGTGCGGACGTGGAGTTCGTTCACTCCCGCGGGGGCAAGGCTGTACCAGGGCCCATGGGGGAAGTAAGGCGAGCTGGTGGCGGTGCGCACGCGCCAGTGGTACTCCGACCCGGTGGTGAGTCCGTTGATCGTTTGATTCCACTCGACCGATGCGCCGGTGGCGTTGGGCGCGGCGGGCAGGGTCCAGGAACCGCGCGCCGTCGGAACGTGCGGGAGCTGCACCGACTGAAAATCGACGCACCACTCCGCGCGGAGCCGCGTGCGGCCGAGCGCGCTCTGACCGCGCGCGAGGATGCGGAAGGAGGTCTCGCTGTCCGAGCGGCCATAGAGGGCAAGGCGGGCACCGGACCGCTTGGCCTGTCTAACGACCAGCGCGCGCCCCGGCTCCGTGGGCCCGCGAGCGTTGCCGAGGTAGAGATCGAGGCCGGATCCGAGCGGGCGACCGACGGCGAGGTCGGCGAAGCCGTCGGCGTTCCAGTCACCGATTCCGGCCAGCGCGGCGCCGAAAGCTGTGCCCGCGGGGCCGAAGAGCGAGGGACCAGAGCTGGGTCCCGCCTCGGTACCGAAGAAGATGCGCACGGCGTCGATCCCCGGTGCGCCGACCGCGAGATCGGAGAACCCATCGCCGTTGGTGTCTCCGAGGCGGCCGATCGCAGCCCCGAAGAGTTCGCCCGCGCCACCAGTGAGCGGCGGAGCGGAGTCATCGACGAAGAGGTCGGTGCCGTAGTAGAGGAACACGGCCCCATCGTCCAGCCCGGGGGCAGCGACCGCGAAGTCGGCGTAGCCGTCGGCGTCGAGGTCCCCCGCGCCGCGAATCACCGCGCCGTAGCTCTGGGTCGGGCGTGTGTGGATCCACCATGGGGAGGAGCCGAGGCCGGTCTCACTGCCGAGATAGAGGCAGGCGCCTCCGGCCACCGGAAGATCGGCAGAGTAGAGGGTGGCGGCGAGGAGCAGGTCGGAGAAGCCGTCGCGATTGACGTCTCCGGCCGCCGCGACCGAGAGGTCGCGCCAATCCCCCACCTCGGGGAAGGCGCCGATCCACGCCGGGGTGGTGCGCAACCCGGAGCCTGATCCGTAGTAGAGCAGCGCTTCGTTCTCGTGCGCCCCAACCGCGAGGTCGGAGAACCCGTCGCCATTGACGTCCAGCGCGGTGGCAATCGATCGCCCGCGCTGACGGTCGACCGCATCCCCCTCGACCGACCAGGCGGGAATGTCGCTCAGACCATTCGGCTTCCCCAGGAAGCAGTAGACACCCCCCTCGGCCGCCTGCCCATTGCTCATCTTCGGTGCACCGATCACGACATCGGCGAACCCGTCGCCGTTGATGTCGCCGCCGCCGTCGAGCACCGCGCCGAATTCAGCCTCGACCGCGTTGCTCTCGTACGCCCAACCGGGGGCGGGAGAGCCGCCGTGAAAAATGAAGGCTCGTCCTTCGAACGATTGTGGCGCACTCACCCCCGGGGCGCCGACCAGCAGGTCGGCATAGCCGTCGCCGTTGACATCACCCGCACCGGCCACCGCCGCCGCCAGGTGATCTTCCGGCGACTGGTCGACGGTGAGGAACGGGGACGGCCCCGGTCCGTCGGCGCTGCCGAAGTAGAGGTAGGCACGACCCTCGAGGCCATTCCCATTGCTCAGATCGGGCGCTCCGACCAGGAGATCGGCGAAGCCATCGGCATTGATGTCCCCGGAACCGGAGACCACACTTCCGAACCGACTCCCGGCGACATCCCCCTCGATGGTCCACGCGGCGCTGGAGGCGAGTCCGCCCGCGCCACCCAGGTAAAGCCAGGCACGCCCGGCATCGCCGCTCCCGACCAGGAGGTCGGCGTAGCCGTCGCCATTCACATCTCCGAGCGTCTTGAGCGCCCCGCCGAGACGTTGACCATCCCCATCGCCACTCAGCGACCAGGCCGGAGTCGGCTCCAACCCGCCGCTCGATCCGTGGTAGACGTAGACCGTTCCGGCGTCGGCGCCCCCCACGTCACTCAGCGGCGCGCCGATCGCCACGTCGGCGTACCCGTCGCCGTTGACGTCGCCCAATCCGGCGAGCGTCCGTGCGTACCCGATGTCGAGTGCGGAAAGCTGCAGTGCAGCGGTCGCCGAGAGCCCGGCGGCACCACCGAGATAGAGCGAGGCGAAGCCGCTGCCCCCGTCGGGAGCGGAGGCCCCGATCAGCACATCGTCGTACCCGTCTCCGTTCACATCGCCGGCACCGCTCACCACCGCGCCGAAGCCGGTGCTGTCGACATCGCCGTCGGCCTGCCAGGACGGGCTCGATTCGTAGCTCGAACCATTCCCGAGGAAGAGGTAGGCCCGCCCTTCGTCGATCTGATCGGCGTCATATCCTGGCGCCCCGACTAGGAGATCCGGTTGGCCGTCCCCGTTCACGTCCCCGGCGTTGGCCAGTCCGGCGGCGAAGGAGGCGCCGTCGATATCACTTTCGGCATGCCAGGCGAAGGCGCCCGCGAGCCCGTTGGCGCTTCCGAGAAAGAGGAACGCCCCACCGCCGAAGTCGGTTGCGTTCGAGTAGCGAGGCACGCCGATCACGACGTCAGCAAAGCCGTCGGCATTGACATCCCCCGCGGCCTCGACCGCACGCCCCAGATCCTCGTTGGCCAATGTCCCCTGCACCACCCAGTCGGAGGCAAGGGATGGACCGGCTGCGCTGCCGAGAAAGACCAGCGCCTGACCCCGCCCCCCCTGGATGCCGGGAGCACCGAGCAGGAGGTCGCCGTAGCCGTCACCGTTGACATCGCCGGCCGGAGCCAGCGACGACCCAAGACGTGCCGAAGTCCGATCGAGCTCGAAGCGCCACACCTCGAACGGCGCTCCGTGAACTCGATCGCGCGGGGGTACACGATCCGCGGCCCAGGCCGCGACCGCCCCGCAGACGAGAACCAGGAGCCACCCGCCGGTCGCGACTCGAGGCTGATGTACGGGTCTCTGCATCGCGCTACCTCGCCTTCGCCGGGAGGGTAAGGGTCTCGACCGGAGGATCGGCCCGCAGTTGATTGACGATGGTGAAGCAGCCGGTCTGGCGATCGAGGTGGGCGAAGTCCCACCAGAGTCCCGGGCGGTCATCGTTGGTCGGAACCGGGAACTCACGCACGCGACCATCGCCACTGGTCACGCGCAGGTACGCCCCCGACCCGGCCAGCGTGCCGTCCCCGACGA
Source organism: Candidatus Eiseniibacteriota bacterium (assembly GCA_016712505.1). GTDB lineage: Bacteria > Eisenbacteria > RBG-16-71-46 > CAIMUX01 > CAIMUX01 > JADJQY01. The sequence continues at coordinate 174,377 of JADJQY010000004.1, forward strand.
AATGGTGCGCCCCCACGACATACTCGCCATCGGTCGGCCAGAGCTGGTGAACGGTCAGGACCTCCGGACCAAACCCGTCCTGATCATCCTGATCGAGGGTCGCAAACGGGAGCTCGTCGGGCAGCCCAGGCTCACCGTAGTAGACGTGGTACCGCACGCCGTCTGCCGGAGGGGTCCAGAGGTGGAGGTCGAGATCGGTCGGCTCCGCTCCCCAGATCAGCTCCACCGTCGCCGGCATGGTGATGCAGAACTGGGTGAAGCCGGTCAGGTCGACCGCCGGGCAACCGGGCTGACCGGTCGTGATGGTGCACTCATGCGTTCCGTTCTCGATCGGGGCGTAGCGCAAAACCACGGTGTGCTGCTGACCGGCGGCCAGTGCGTAGTTCCCCTCTCCGCTCAGGATCTGAAAGTGCGGTTCGACGCAGCTCTTCGCCACCGAACCCTCAAGGAGGCGATCACCGACGTTCTCGAGGGTGAAGAGCAGGTCACGGGAGTCGCCCACCGCAACGAGGTCGAAGTCGAGCGCCGAGGTGCTGATCTCGCAGGTCGGAGGCAACTCGCCCACGCCCAAGAGGGTGATCGGGTTGCAATCGCTCCCGGCGCCGAAGAGCAGTTCGCAGCTGTCGCTCCCGCGATTGGTGGGGAGGTAGCGGACGGCCATCGAGAGGGTCTCGCCCGGCCCGAGGGTGAACGGCCCCTCACCTGCGGTGATGAGGAAGTCCGAACCGACACAGCCAAGGCTCACGCTTCCGGAGAGCGGGCTTTGTCCGACATTGGTCACCTCGAATGCCTCGGTGCGCGTCTCGCCGATCAGCAGCGGACCGAAATCGAGCGTGGCGAAAGGAACCGAGCACTCCGGGGGAAGCAGTCCGGTGCCGGAGATCGCCACCTCCCCGCAACCGCTCGCGGGAGCGAAGACCAAGCTGCACTGGTGCGTGCCCGCGGCGGTCGGCGCATAGCGGATCTGAACCAGGTGCGACTGCCCCGCCTCGAGCGCGTAGGCGCCTGCTCCCCAAACCACGCTGAAGGCGGCGTTTCCGCAGGTGGCCGGCACCGATCCGGTGAGCGTTCCCCCACCGAGGTTCTTCACCTCGAACGATCGAATCTCCTCCTGCCCGAGAAGCAGCGGCGGGAAGACCAGAGTCTCCGGCTGGAGCGCGCAGAGCGGGGGCGGATAGCCGCTCCCACGGGCCGACACCACGTCGCAGAGCTGTCCGGGCCGAATATCACAGATCGCCGGACCTGGCACGGTCGGAGCGAACCGCACCCGCACCAGGCGCGTCGCGCCGGGGGCCAGTTCGTACAGCCCCGCTCCTTCGACCAGGGAAAACGGCCCGGTGCAGTCGAGGGCGACCTCACCCTGGAGGGCAGCGCCACCGTTGTTCTGGATCTCGAACTCGAGCAAGGAACTCTCGCCAACCTGCGTCGGCGGGAAGTCGAGGTCGAGGCTGGAGACCGCGCAGTCGGGCTCCGGCACCGTCTCGCCGATCAGTCGTACCGCGCCACAGGATGCTCCGGTCCCGACGAGGCATTCCTGCCGGGCGAAGGAGGAAGGCGCGAAGCGCACGGTGACCATCCGCTCGTCGCCCGGACCGAGAGTGTAGGGACCAGCCCCCGCGCTGAGCGCAAACGCGCCCGGCCCGCAGCCCAGGGTCACCTCGCCGGAGAGAGCCCCCTCACCCGGATTCGAGATGGTGAAGCTCTTCTCGGCGAACTCGCCCCGACGCACCGGCTCGAAAAGCAGCGTGTCGGTCGAGACATCGCAGGCCACCGGCCAGACCGCGCTCCCCGCGGCGGTCACCGCCCCGCAGGTGGTGCCGACGGCACAGGTGTGGGCGCCGGCGGCGATCGGGGTGTAGCGCACGGTCACCACCCGCTTTTCTCCCGCCGCGAGCGCGAACGATCCGGCGCCGCCCACGACCTCGATCCCCTGGGAAGGGCAGCCCGTTCCAATCTCGCCGTCGAGCCGTCCACCGCCCACGTTCGAGACGGTGAAGCTCCGCTCCGCGGTCTCGCCAACCACCAGGGCGCCAAAGTTGAGCGACTTCGAACTCAGAGCGCAGAGCGGCAGCGCCTCGCCGCTCCCCGAGAGCAGAACCGCTCCGCAGTCGGTCCCAAGATCCAGAGTGGTCGTCCAGTCACCAGGCGCGGTCGGTTGGAATCGGACCCGCACGTCGCGACTCTGCCCTGCGGGCAAGGCGTAGTCTCCGGCCCCTACCACCACGGTGAAGTGAGGGTCGAGCAGCGCGCTCACCCGCCCGGTCAGAATCCCCTCGCCGCGATTCGCGATGGTGAACGACTGCTCATCCGCTTCACCGACGAACAGGCGCGGGAAAGGCAGAGCGGTCGGATTCACCTCGCAGAGCGGCGCGTTCAGCGTGCGTCCGGAAACCAGCACCGCGGCGCACGCGCCACCGGTCGCGATCCGGCACTGGTGGGTTGCCTCGGTCTCTGGGGCGAAACGGACCGAAACGAGCCGCTCCTGCCCCGCGGCCAGCTCATACGCCCCTCCCCCGGCCGTGAGCGAGAAGGCTCCGGCGGCACAGTCGAGGGCGACCTCTCCCCGGAGCAGGCCACCGCCCGCGTTCCGAAGAGTGAACGTCTCTTGGGCCGATTCTCCAACCGCGATCGGGTCGAACGGGATGGCCGTCCGGTCGACCGCACAGACCGGCAGCGCATCTCCGACCCCCGAGAACTCGATCGACCCGCACCCCACGGCGAGGGTGAGCGTGCAGCCGTGAACTCGTGCCTCGACCGGCGCGAAGCGGACCTCGATCAGGTGGGTCTCACCCGCACCCAGTGCGTAGGCGCCGGCGCCGCGCACGATTTCGAAGCCTGAGTCGTCACACGCGGCGGGAACCGTTCCTTCCAGGACGCCCCCCCCGGCATTCGAGAGGGTAAAGCTGGCCAGGGCCGACTCGCCGAGCCCGAGCGGGCCGAAGTCGTGGGTGCGCCGATCGAGCGCGCAGGCCGGCGCGAGCCCGGAACTGCCGGTGAGGAGAACCGCCCCACAGTCGGTACCGGTCGTCACGCTGCACTCGTGGAGCCCCGGCGCGCTCGGAGCAAAGCGCACACGGACGGTGCGTGCTTCACCGCCTGCGAGCGCGAAGGCCCCCGCGCCTTCGAACACCAGGAAGCTGGCGTCGGAGCAAGAGAGAGCGATGACGCCCTCCAGACGACCGCCTCCGTCGTTTCGGATCTGGAAACTCTCCTCCGCCGTCTGTCCGACCTCCAGGGCGGCGAAGTCGATCCGTTCGGCGGTGAGAACGCAGACCGGGGGCGCCGTGCCGGTCCGCGCCTCGGCCACGTTGGAGAGCGCCGACCGGTTCCCTTCGTCGTCTTCGGAGACGAGCGCAAAGGTGTAGCGCGTATCGGGCAGAAGCCCGCTCAGGATCACCCGCTCGGGTCGCCCGGGCGGCGCGGGGGCGGGCAGGTCTTGCAGCGTCGCCGCCGCGGCAAAGTTGTCCACCGTGATCTGGAAGAGCGCAGCACGCAGATCGTAGAGGGCCACGGTGCCGCTCTCATCCGAGGGGGAGGTCCAGGTGAGCACCACCGAATCGACCCCCGCTGGGGTGGCGAGGAGGTCGGCGACCGCGCTCGGTGCGGCTGGAACGACGACCCCACGCTCTCGGAGTACGCGCTCACCAAACCGCGGGGCAACTCCGCCGCCACGCGATAGGACTGCAGGAGCGCTGCGGCGCGCGCGGCACTCCGCAGCGGCCTTCCCCCAAACTCGATCGGGAAGTCCTCTTCGTCGCTGGTCAGCTCGCGCGGCTCCTCGCCCGGGCGCAGTTCCTTCACTCGATAGCGCGCCGCGCCGGTCACCGCGGACCAGGCGAGGCGATACCCTTCGCGCGGACTCCCCACGATCGCGACCCCGCTCGGCACCACGTCACGGAGCGTGACGAGCGCGTCCTGCCGCGAGTCCGGTTTGAGGTCACGCACCTCCGCTTCGCCGGAGTAGAGCACGCCGCGCTCGGTCGCAATGCCCGGGGCGAAGCTCCGCCGACCTACCATCTGCACGCCAACCCGATACCGTGCGGCCGCGCGCACCTTCAGCACAACGCTGAACGACTCATCGGAGGGATCGACCGACAGTTCCTGGGAGGCGCGAACGATCTCGTCGCCGCCCGACAGCTCGGTCGCGGAAACGAGGATCCGATCGATGGCGGCACTGGTATCCGCCGCACGGCTCGATCGCCCCCCCGCGAGATCAACCTGCACGCCGAGGAGAGCATCCCCCTTCGGACCGAGCAGATCGTCGCGCTGACACCCGGCCGCAACGACCAGGGTCAGGAGCACGGCGACGAGGCCTGCGCGAATCCACCCACGGATCGGGGCGAACGGTGACGGACTGGAGACATCGAGGTTCCGACGCACGAGCATCCTCCGGAAGGGTCTCGCCCGCGCACCGCAGCTTGGCCGGCAAAGGCCAGCAAAGATCCTGTCCGCGCGCGGCAATCACGCACGGCAGCGGTGGCGTTCAGGGTGGAGTCGATTGTAGGTCGTTCCGGCGGAGATTCACAACCGGAACGGGTCCGGCAGTCTCGATTGGGTCCCACCCCCACGGTGAAGCGGAGCCGCAGAGACTTACGCCCGGTCTCCGCTCACCGGCGGACGATTCTCCCTACCGCCACCCGTTGCTCCCCGGAGAACAGCACGGCCCAGTACGTTCCGGAGGGGAGGGTCAACCCGGCCCGATTCCGGCCGCCCCAGAACCACCGATCACCTTGTGGAGCAGCCTGGCCAACCTCCCGTCCGTGCGCATCGAACAACCGAACCTCGCGTCGCTCGGCAGGGATCGAGGTCGAGCCGCTCGCAGTCCCCTGATCGAATCCGATCTGGACCACTTCGTCTCGGGAGGTTGGATTGGGGGTTGCGTGGAGCCGCCCCCGCACGTTCGGGTTCCGCCTGTCGGCTCCCTCGTCCACGGCCGAGGCAAGCGGATCGACGTCGGTCGCCGAACCCCAGGAATGGGGCACCAGGTCGCCGGTCGCATACACCGAGAGGAGATCGAGCGCGGGGCACTTCGCCTGTAACGCCCCCAACACGCCGCACGTGCCGTCGCGCAGCGGGGACACACCGCTCAGAAAGTAGCTTCCGCGTTCCAGGTCACAGAAGACCGGATCGACGCTCACGTTTCCGTCGATTCCAGTGAGGTCACTCAGGAATCCCCCGTAGTTCCCATACTCGTTTCCAAACGCATCGACGCAGGTCACCGTCGGAAGCGACCCAGGGTCGTCGGAGTAGATTCCCTCCGCCCCAAGATTGAAGGCCACGATCGAGCGTTCGAGTCGTGGACTTGCGTCCATCCAGGCAAAGACTCCTGCGCCGATCGAGGCGACATTGCCCACCATCGTTTCCGCCCGGAGCTCCGGGGCGCAGCTCGTGATGAAGTAGGCGCCCCCGGATCCGTTCGCGGTGTTCCGGGCCACCACGTTCCGCTCGAATCGCGCCTGGCTCGCGTTCCAGCAAGCGACCCCTCCGCCCTCGTCCGCGCGATTGTCGACGATCCAATTCTCGGCGACCAGCGTCGGAGAGTTGAAGACGGAGAGTCCGCCGCCGGACAGACTGAGATTGTTGCGCAAGAGATTTCGGCGAATCACCGCGGCCCCCGCATCCAGGCAACTGATTGCGCCGCCGCTCCAACTCGAGTTGTCGCGGATCACGTTGCCTTCGATCTGCGGTTCAGCCCCGAAGTTCACCAGGATCCCTCCTCCCGGTCCGCAGCACGCGATGTTGGCCGCGATCAGATTGCCGCGGATCTCCGCATGCGAATCGCTGCCCCCTTCACCCGACACCGTGATTCCGCATCCCTCGCCGGAGTAGTTGTCCAGGACCCAGTTGTCCCTGATCGAGACGTCCGACTCGTCCAGGTAGACTCCAGCCCCGGTATAGAGGTTGCCCTTCCGAATCGTGAACCCCACGAGACCGGCGTCCAACACTCCCCAGGCCGACACGCAGCGTCGGTCACCGGCCTCCAAATCGGCATCGAGAATCGTCGCCGCCGGGCCTTCCAGGCTCTCGACATCGACACCCGAACGAAGCTCCAGCACGGTCGGCACCCCTTGCGAATCGGAGTGGAGATCTCGCCACACTCCAGGGCCGACGAGCACGATGTCTCCGGCCGCGGCCTGGTCGACCGCCGCCTGGATCGTCTGGGCATCGCCGCTGCCATCCGCGTATACGTACCAGGTCGCGGCAACCACCGGAGTTCCGGACGCGATCACGGCCAGGAACAACGCAACCGCCAGGCGCGGGCGGATGACGATTCGGATCTGTACACTCCGCATCTTCGAACCTCCTTAGCGGCGGATGCGAACCAGGCGCTCGGTGGCAGCGCCAGGCAAGTCGGCCAGGCGAATGAAATAGACCCCGGTCGGTACCACCCTTCCTTCGGCATCCCGACCGTCCCAGACCGCGGGCGAACCGGCCCCGAAGCCTTCGGCACCAGGCAGGCGAACCACGCGGCGTCCTTGCGGCGAGATCACCTCGATCTCGGAACGTGCCGACTCGTTGCCACCCAGCAGGGTCAGTCGCACCTGATCAGAGAATGGATTCGGCTCCGCCCGAACCCAAGCCAGCTTGACCGTCGATTCGGGCGCCGCGGCGGGCAGCCCGAGAAGAGACTCGAGTACGGCGTGGATCTCCTGCGGTTCGTACTCATCGGACCAGTACCGGACGATTCCGGCCTGATCGATGATGTAGTCCTGCGGATAGGGAGCCTGCGGGTCAGGAACGCGATAGGCGTTATAGACCGCCTGGGTGGCGTCCTCGAGCCCCACGCATCTCATTCCAAACCCGGCTTGAAACTCGAAGGCATAGTCGAGGTCGGTCACGATCTCGTAACAGACGAAGTCTGGATTGTTCCGATAGGCCTCGTAGGCGGATGCGTCGGTCGCTGCAGACTGCAGCGAGCAGATCGGTCACCACACCGCGCCGAACTCGAGCAACACCACCTTGCCCAGCGATGCTGAGAGCGTGTGCGACTGGCCATCCGTGCCCGGCAAGGTAAAATCCGGCGCCGGGGATCCGATCTCGGGAAAGACCGCAGCGTTGTTCTTGTACACCGATTGTCGGAAGGTCGCCTCATCGGGATCGTTGGAGACGTACCGGATCGTGTTGCGCACCGAACCGGTGCCCGAGGCGGTAATGGTGACCTCCTGACATGCGCCCGCGGGTACGGTGTAGACGGTGGGGCTCACCGTGAATCCGGCGGGCGCAACCGTGTTCGTGACACTGAGCGAGGCTGACCCTCGATTGTACACACAGACCGTTGACTGCTCGGCGCCGTTCACCGCGGCAAAGTCGATCTTGGGGGGATTCACCTCGATGTCCGAAACCGCGCCTGGATCGGGACGATATGCAGCCACTCCAACCCAGTCTGCCACCCCCACCACGCCACCGTTGCCGTCGTCCTCGATGTCCGCCCCCATGGCCCAGGTCGCCGTGTAGTCCCAGCCGAGGACCGCGAGGTTCGAAGGATCGGAGACATCGAAGCTCTCGAGGCGGGTGTAGGCGCCACCCACGACGACGTCATTCAGCCGGCCGATCCCGAAGAGGTTGCCTGCGGTGGGCGCGACGTTCAGAAGCTGGGGGTTCGATGGATCGCTGATATCCACGCTGGCCAGCCCCCCCGGTCCGAGGGCGACGAACGCCACATCACCGCCCGCGTTCAGTACGAGGTCATTGGCCAGCCCAGGAAGCCCGAGCGAGCCGACCATGGTCGGCGGCCCGGAGATGTCCAGCACGGCGAGTCCGTACCGGCCGTTGGCGACCAGGAGGTGAGTCCCCGTGACCTCACAGGCCCAGGCCGCGCTCTCGCCCAGAGAGACAACCTGGAGTAAGGTCGGACTCGACGGATCCGCGACATCGAGCGCGTAGACCCCGTTTTGGTGCGCAGCCACGTAGAGGGTCGTTCCTTGCACCGCTCCACCCTCGAACTCCACGTAGCTCCCGGAAGGAACGTACTCGCCCAGCAATGTCGTGGCTGGAGTCGCGATGTCGTAGATCTGCACGCCGCTGGAATGGCTGAACGCGAAGAGGCGATCACCGACGGCCCGCGCCCGCCAGGTGGAGGGGCCGTCCTGATCGATCCGCGTCATCGAGGCTGGATTCGTTATGTCATACGTCTCAATTCCGGCCCCCACGCCGAGCCCATTGCATACGTAGGCGCGCGTCCCGACGATCTCGACGTCCATGCAGTGCGCCGGATTCTGGGTGTTCCGCCCGAGGAGGGCCAGATTGTCGGTCTGGGAGCGGGCAGGGCTGGAAATCAGGAGGAGGACGACGCCGATCCATCCGACCCGGTTTGATGAATGCCTCTGGGAAACGACCGGCTGTATGGCCCTTTGGTGCATACGTACTCCCTTTCTCGCATGGCGGCGAGATTCGGCGGCGCGGTAGTACACGCCGGTTCAGGTACCGTATGCCCCTCGAGCACTCACCACGGTGAAGTGAGCGTCGCGAGTTTACTCCGGGCCATGCTACCTGGTCAACCCGGACCCGCGCCGCCTGCGTAGAGCGGTACGCAGGGAAGGACCGATCAACGAATCAGAACGAACCTTCCCGAAGCGCGCCCGTCGAACGAGCGGACGAAGTAGACCCCGGGAGCCAGGCGATCACCCGATCCGGCGTTGGACCAGAGACCTACTCCCTCGGAGTCAACCGGCACACGAGCACGGCAGCGCCCGGAGAGGTCGATGATCTCGAGCGACCGCGGTGGAGTGGCGTGATTCGCTCCCTGCCAGCGCAGTTGGCAGCGCTCCCGGGCCACGCTGGGGATGATCTCGATCGAGTCCTCAGCCCTTCGGGTCCCCTCCAAACCGGGAGGTGGGATCGCCGTCGGGTCGCAGCCGAGATTCGGCGCGCCGGGCGTGCAGGGCATGACCAGGAAGGTGAAGAATCCACCACTCGAGGGCCAGTCGAACCCGAGATTCGGACCGGCACCATCGGGGCAACGGCCATAGCACTCGCCCAGGAGGAGCGGGGGGCCATCGTGATAGCCGAGCTGATCGACCCGGGTCCCGTCTTGTGAGAAGAGATAGAGGAGACCGAAGGCCTCGAGCTGAAAACTGGGCGGCAGTGTCACCACGGCGTAGTCGAAGGGCAGGAGGACCCCAACAGAGACGAAGAGCCTTTCGGCACCGTTGGTGAAGAACCAGTTCTGGATCAGGATCGGGTCGGCGGTGGGGTTGTAGAGCTCGATCTCATCCGGATTTCCATCCGGGCCAAGATTCAGTTCATTCAGCACGACATCACGTCCCGGCATCGGGTTCGGCGCGTCGTTCACCAGACCAAAGGTCGGCGTGTAGTCGAGTGTCCAGACTTGGCCGTCCCCCAACGGGGACGGGGGAGGCGGGACCGCGAACGCTGCGTCGGGGGCGCGCGCGAGTGACGGCCCGGTGGTGGCCAGGAGCGGAAAGAACTCCTCGGGCAACGGCGCGCTGCCCAGCCGACCGAAGAAGACCCGATCGCGCGTGACGTTGAAGATGTCGATCAAGCCGACCTCTCCACCGGCCGGAGCGAAGATGTCCCCCGGCGTGTCGAAGACCAGATACCCCCCCGCCGCAATCGTGGTCCCGGCAGGAAAGACGAACGCTCCGCCTGGAACCCCCTCGACCCGCCAGCCGGCGATCACCACCGGCCCCGGCCCCCGGTTGTAGAGCTCGACAAACTCGTCCCCGCGCACCGTCACCTCGTTGAGGTAGACCGAAGCACCTGCGGAGGGAACGATCCCGCAGAGCAGGCCCCAGAGCACGATCCAGAGCCGGACGATTCGAGGCGCCGCTGGCCGCATCATGACGATTCCTCCTCTGGTCTTTGGATCGAGTACTGGCGCATCCGATTCCGCATCATGCTCTCGGTGATTCCGAGGCGCCGCGCGGCGGCCGACTGATTCCACTCTTCCACCCGGAGCGCGGAGCGGATCAGAGTCGCCTCGAGTTGCATGAGGCGTGACTCGAGCGTCTCGCCGGGACGCAACTCGATGGCCACGGCGTCCCCGGGCAGCGAGGCGACACCCTCGCCGCGCCCCCGCACACCGCGCGCCCGGAGATCGGCCGGCAGGTGGGCCAACTCGATCTCATCCCCCACGGCGAGGGTGGCGAGATACTCGATTACGTTCTGCAGCTCACGCACGTTTCCCGGCCACGGGTGGGCGCGTAGCGCCTCGCGCACTCCCGATCCAAGTCGCCACGGAATGCGATCCGCCGACCGCGCAAAGCCGCGGAGGAAGTGATCGGTCAGGACCGGCACATCTTCCGGCCGCTCCCGCAGAGCGGGCATGCGGATCGGAACGACGTGCAGGCGATAGTAGAGATCTTCGCGGAAGGTCCCCTGCTCGATCATCCGCGGAAGGTCGCGGCTCGTCGCCGCGAGGACGCGCACGTTGGCCCGCAAGGTCTTCTGCCCGCCGACCCTCTCGAATTCACGCTCTTGCAGAAACCGCAGCAGCTTCACCTGCGCGGTCAAGGTCATGTCGCCGATCTCGTCGAGGAAGAGAGTACCACCATCCGCCTGCTCGACCTTGCCTGCCCGGGTTGCGACCGCTCCGGTGAAGGCACCCCGCTCATGCCCGAACAACTCACTCTCGATCAGATCGCGAGGGATCGACGGACAGTTGACCGGGACGAACGGCTTCTGCCGGCGCCCGCTCCGCTGGTGAATTGCGCGGGCGACCAGCTCCTTCCCCGTTCCGCTCTCGCCGAGAATCAGGATCGTCGACTCGCTTGGCGCCGCCCGTTCGATCAGGCGGTGCACCCCGCGCATTGCCGGCGACGATCCGACCAACCCCTCGAAGCCGGCCGTTCCCAGTTCCCGCTCGATCTCGGCCACCTCGTGGGCTGAGACCGACCCGGGCGCGGCGGTTACCAGCCGAGCGCGGAGATCGATCACGGTGAGGCCAAGTTCCAACACGCGCAGTAGCGCGCGATGGGCGACGAGGTCGGGAGTCTTCTCGCCCGCACCGACCAGGTGGAGGCGCACAAGCGGCGCTCCTCCCACGGCGAGTTCGCACCGCGCGGTCACGTGGGCGTGGTCGGAGACTGCGATCTCCGCTGCGGAGAGCTTCAACCAGGGGGGCGCGGGAGTGCGCATCACTTCCACCCCCACGGCGGCGATATCCGATGCGCTCCGGAGCGCCTCACACGCCAGGTCGACGATCCTCCCGGCAAGTCGGTCGAGCTCCGCCCCGGGAAGGTCTGGTCGCCGAGCAACCAGCTCGTCGATCATCCCGACGACCGCTCGGTCGGTCAGCGGCAACGTCTCTTCCGGCCGAGGTTCGACCGCCGACTGCTCGAGCAGAGCCTGGAAGTAGGATACGAGTCCGTGGGCCTGGGCGATCTCGCTCCCCGCACGCAGCAGACCCCGCGCCTGCTCGCGATCCCGGGTCCCGAGCGCGGCCGCGATCCTGCCGAGCACCCGGAGGCGTCGCCGGGCGTTCCCGAGGCGGGCATACTCCTCCTCCGCCTTCCGGAGTCGCTCGATCCCGGCGTCGAGGCCGCCGGCCTGAAGCGCGAGGCGCCCCTCTTCCTCGAACACGCAGGCCTTCTCGAACGGATGCTCCCAACCCCGCATCAGTCGTGCGGCGCGCCCGAGCAGGTGCTTGGCCTCGTCCAGATCCCCCCCCTCCAATCGAACCCGGGCGACGGTGTGGCAGCAGAGCACAAGGATATGCGGGTCACCCAGGGTCTCGGCGATCCGGAATGCCTCCTCGGCTGAGGTGAGCCCGGCGTCCCGATCCCCGCGTTCCAGTCGGATCAATCCAAGCAGAGCCAGGACCTCGGCACGTTGCTCCTCGTCGCCGGCCCGGGTGGCACGGGAGAGAGCGTCGACCGCGCGCCCCTCAGCCTCGGCCAGACGGCCCAGCTCGAGGAAGGCGTGCGCCACGTTGCGCAACGGTTTGGCCATTCCTCGTTCCAGCCCGACCAGCTCGCGCAGACGCAGGCTCTCCTCGCCGAAGGTGATCGCCTCCTCCGGCCGCCCGCGCTGCAGCGCCAGCATGCTCAGGTTGTTGAGGGCATTGGCCTGCCCCGCGGCATCGTCGATCTGGCGACTGATGCGCAGACACTCGCGAAACTGTTCTTCGGCCTCGTCCATCCGCCCCTCGAGCGACGCGAGCAAACCGAGGTTCGTGTGAACCGTGGCGACGTGACCACTCTCTCCGAGTTCGGCCAGGACCAGACGGCTCTCCTCCAGGAGCGCCCGGGCGTCGCGCAGGCGGCCAAGGTGGATGAAGACCGCGGCGAGGTTGTTTGCACAACCGGCGGTGCTCCGGCGATCCTGGTTCTGCCGCCAGTAGCTCAGAGCCCCTTCGAAGTAGTCGATCGCGTCGAGGTAGCGACCCAGACGCACATGCAGGTTGCCCAGGTGATTCAGGTCCTGGGCGACACCGTCCGGATTCCGCTCGGCCCGCCGCAGCTCCAGCGCCTCCTGGAAGTAGCGCAGCGCCTGGTCGGGCTCGCCCTTCTCGCGGTAGATCGTGCCGAGCGTCTCCAGGGTAACGGCGCGGACCGCGCAGGTGGAGGTGGTCATCGGCCCCTCCGTGGTGCCTGCGAGCGCGGAACGGAGGAGCCCGAGCGCGTCTTCCAACCGCCCCTGTCGCGCGCGCAACCTTCCCAGCGCGTTGAGGCAACCGACCTGCTCCGCGCTTCCGCCGGCGATCCGGAGTCGCTCGTAGGCCGGCTCGAGCGCCTCGGCCGCGGCGGCGAGGCTCCCCCGCCCCAGCTCCGCCTGACCAAGATGAAGCAGGGCGCGCCCTTCGTCCGGCCCGTGACCGAGTTGGCGCGCCAGTTCAACCGCCTGCCGAAAGCATTCGACCGCTCGGGCGGGATCGGGGCGCAGCAGTTCGGTCCCCATGGAAAGCAGCAGATCGAGCGTGCGGCGCCATGGATCATCCCCCGGCCCAGCCGGAGTCGGCGCGCCGCCAGGGGGCGGCTCGGAAAGCGGATGATCCATCCATGCCCTCCCGGTGCATCGAAGCGTGGGGAGTATAGCATCTGCTGTGCCTCGCGCGGACGCACGGGCCGGCGCAGGTCCGAATACCACTTTTGGTTTTGCATGAATCGGAACGAGCAACCACCGTGCCGCGCTCCTCGCCGTCATCCAGGCCCATCTGCTCGATTTCCTCCTCCCATCCCCGCCATTTTCCGTGAGTTCTCGCGATACGGACCGATTCGGCAAGCTTTCCGGTGGCCGCGGTCGTGCGCCGGCGGTTCGAAATCGGCATGGCAGGTGGCTCGCGAATTCTGACGAACTGACAACTGTTTGAAAGACATTACGTTATCGAGATTCGTCAGCCTTGACGAACGATCCTGGCGGCGGGCGGACGCGAATCCAGAGGGCGTTCAACCAAGCGCGTCCGCAACGTGCTTCATGACTTGCCTTTACAAGATCGGCGCCCTCGCCGAACCCGGGCCGATCTGGCGACGCCCGGTGGCACCATGGTTGTCCTACTCCTGATGTCTCTGGATCACGAACTCGAACCCCGAATCTCAACCGACTCCAGGAGGGAAGATGTCTCGCACGCGAAGCTCGAACGTGACCTGGCTCCTACCACGCCGGCCCCTTGCGGCTGCTCGGATCTGCTTGCTCTCACTGACAACGCTTGCTCTCACCGCTCACTGCTCTGCGGCGGCCACGATCGAGGGGGACTGCACCATCTATACGGTCTCCGAACTGGTCGCCTCGCTCTCCGCTGCGGCAGCCGCGCCGGTTCGGATGGCGACCGATCTCGGAGGTGATCACCCGGTGGTATGGAACGGGGAGGCGACCCCACTCACGGCCGACCTCCGCGCCCTGGAAGCGGCAGTGATCCAGAGCGGACTCCGCCTCGCCTCCACGCCGAACGGATGGACCCTCGCCGCGATCGATGGAACCACCGAGACCCGCCGCGCCGAGGCACGGTTGCTCCCTGCGGCACCCATCGCGATCGCGCTCTCCGATCCGCGCGCCATCACGAGCGGAGGGGCGGTGGTCTTCGGCCAGTGGATCACCGCTCCCTATCGGGTCGACGCTGACGATGAGGCCGTGCGTCTGAACGGAGTGCCGGTGTTTCCCTCTCCGGGCGCCGGACAGCAGTCCCCACGGGTCACGGCCGAGATCACCGCGGCCCACGACGCGCTCGACGCGGCGCTGGCGCTCTATGACGCCGAGCGCAGCGCCGGAAACGTGTCCGCCGCCCGCGCCAACCTGATCACACGTTTGCTCGGGATGCCCGAGGTGAGCAATGCACGGTGGCAGGACGACCTGATTCGCATCAACCGGCATGACGGGACCGAGGAGGTCGTCACCTTCGATCGCGGCCGAGAGCCCGAACCGCTCGAAGGGGAAACCCGACGCGCCTGGCTGCGCGAACAGGCGGAGCAGATCGAGTCCACGCTGCGGGCCGGGCGCACCGTGCTCTTCGGCGCGACCTATCTGCTGGTGCTCGATGGGGCACCGGAGCTCCTACGGTCGCGCATCGCCGAGGTCCGCGCGAGTGCCGAACCGGAGCAGATGAAGATCGCCCGGTTGCAGGCCCACACCCACCACCGCGACGCGGCGAGCGATCTCGTCCTCGCGCGCTGAAAGGAGCCAGAGCAATGAAACTCAGGCAAGTCTCCATGCGTCTGTTTGCCCTTCTGGCCCTTCTCCTCGGCGGAGCCCTGTTCGGCTACGGCACCTCCCCGGCCCAAGCCGGGGCCAACGAAACCCCAGGGGAGAACTTCCGCCCCAAGCGGTTCGGATCGTTCTCCCCGAACCTCTGGGAGTTCGGTGCGGTCGACATCGGCATCTTCCAGTCGATCGTGGTCGGTAGCCAGCACTATGCGCAGGGGGCAAGCTACGGCGACGCCACCAACGACTACAGCTCCGGCGGCGCCGGGATCTGGAACTTCTTCACCTTCTGCACCGACCGCAGGCACGACGTCATGCTGGTCACCTCGCACGGTGCGCCCCTGCCCAGCACCACGGTCGAGGCCTATCCCTGGACCGCGCGCGGCCGCGCGGTGCGTGACTCCGTCCTCACCTACTACAACGGTGTCTTCGGCCCGGGTCGGCTGGTGGCCCAGAACTCGTGGCGCCACTACTACGGGATCGACGTCACTCAAGCGTTCTACACCGCCTACTTCCAGACCCCCCGCGCTCTTGCCTGGTGGGCAACCTGCTGGTCGTCGCTGCTCAGCATGACCGGCCCCGCCGAGGCGCGGGACTTCCTCGGCTATGACAACAGCGTCTTCAGCTCCAAGTGCTACTGCGACGAGCGCCGGATCCTGGGACGGATGGACGGCCAGGAAGGCCAGGCACTGCGGCCACTTGGCGCGGCGATGGCCGGGATCAACGGGCTCTGTCCGCCGGGCGGAGCGAATCTGGTGCACGCCGGACGGGGTAATACAGTGATCTCCCCCTCGGTCACGGGAAACGCCCCCACGGGGGTGGTCTGTGAACCGACGGATGGATTCGTGCAGTTCGACTGCACCATGGACACGACCGTTCCGCCGCAAGCAGTGGTCGTCGCGCGCGGTGACGGTGTCTTGGTCAACCACCAGTGGGCCGGCGATGACCGGGTCACGTTCACCGTGGTCCCGATTCGCCCGTGTCCGACGATCATGTACGACGTGATCGAGTCGGCCGCGCGCAGCCGCGCCAACCGGTCGCGCCTCGACGGCAATACGAATCCTCCGGTCAACGCACTCGGGCCGAACCACGACGACTACATCTGGTGGACCCACTGCCCGTGGTGGCCGGGAATCCCGGTACTGATCCCGGACCTGGTCTACCTCACCGTACCGACTCCTGATCTCGACCTGATTCTCTACACGGCGCTGACCAATCAGTCGCCGGAGTTCACTACGGTTACCGGCACTCTATTCTTGAACGAGACGCCGGTTCTGACCCAGACATTCGATCTCGAGCCGAGTCAACTGCTGCCCACGACGTGGCCGGTAACCATCCCGGCCACCGCGCTCGAAGGAGACGTCCTGATGGGGCGTCTCGAGGTCAATGGCCCGGGCGGTCCATACAACGTATCGACGCCGATCACGATCGGCTCGCGCCTTCAGGTGGAACGGATCGGCCCGCCGGTGGCGCTCGCAGGGCCCCCGGCATTCTTCGACATCGCCTATTCGCTCGCCCCGGGAGACCCGATGTTGCTGGAGCAGGCGCACCTGGTCGACACCCACGGGTGGGCGATGCCCGCGATGTTCGACTTGCTCCTCGATGCCGGGGTCGCCCAGTCGATCGAGATGCCGTATCTGGTGCCGGAGGGTACCGATCCGGGAACGAGTTCCGAATTCCGGGTCGAAGCGCTGGTCGATGGAGTGCCGCGCGTCTTCCCGCTCGGATCGGTCACGGTAGGCGCGCCGATCGTGGCCCACGACCGGGCGCGACGCGACATCGTGCCGGGGAGCCTCGACGCAGCGATCGAGATCGAGCTGGTGAGCCTCTCGCTCCAGAGTGTGGAGCCCACGGCGACCGCCACGAGCTCGCACGGCTTCCCTTGCACCATCCTCTGCCCGCCGCTTCCGCCCGGGGCGTCGGTCCCGGCCGAGATCGTGATGCAGATCCCGCTCGATCCGACCCTGGTCGGACAGACCGGCAGCGTCCACCTCGAGCTGATCGATCCGTCCGGACTCACCGTCGGCTACGACTTCGACTACCAGATCGCACCCGCGATCGAGGTCCAGACCGCGCGTCAGTCGGTCCACACCGGCTCCGCCTCGCCGCGGCTGTTCAGTTGGCCGGTCACGCTGAAGAACCGGTCCGACGTACCGATGAGCGGGGTCGTGCAGTGTGTGCCCTCGGCGCTGCAGACCGCGGTGACCAACTTCAGCTTCAATCTGGCCCCGGGGCAGGAGCTGATCCGAGACGTCCAGCTCCGTGTCCTACCGGATCTCCCCCCGGGCAACTATCCGATCCAGCTCCTGGTGAGCGGGAATCCGTCCGCCGCGCAGCAACGCATGATCGAGCATCAGGTGACCAACCCGGTGGTGGTCGATCTGATCGCCCGCGCCTACTCCGGACTCGAAGGGGAGGTGGTCACGCTTCAGGCCGCGATCCAGAACCGCCGGACCGATCATCCGATGAGCGGGACCTTCAGCGTGTCGGATGACGCCGGCTGGCTTCCCGGCCCGCTGCTGGGCAACTTCGCCCTGGCCCCGGGTCAGAGCGACACGCTCGAGATCGAGATCACGGTGGGCGGGATGTCGCGCTCGGCATCCGACTCCACGGTGGTCACCATGACCGTCGCCCAGATCTACGACACCGGGCTGCCGGCCGAGAGCCGTGGCTCGACCACTCTCTTCCGGATGGCGGTGAGCGACGTCGGGGACGGGCTCACCACGACAGCGAGTGGGATCGAGAGCGCGTGGCCGAACCCGGTGCGCGACCAGGCACGGATCCTTTTCCACCTCGGCACGGCGGGGCGAGCGACCGTGACTGTTCACGACGCCGCGGGGAGGCGAGTGGCCACCTTGACCGATGGACCACTCGGTGCGGGCGCTCACGAGTTGCGCTTCGCCCGCAATTCCGAGGCCGGTGACCGGCTGGTGTCGGGGATCTACTTCGTTCGTCTCGCGACCGAGAGCGGCTCCGAATCGCGCAAATTGGTCCTGATCGAGTAGCGCGCCCACCCGCGCGGCTGGCGGCGGGGCGGACGACCTTCGGGTCGTTCGCCTCGTCGTCGTTTCTACGATTGCTGCAGCGTGCGCAGCAGGATCAATGCGCCGGAGAGCGGCTCGGCGCTCTTTGGCCGGAACTTGATGACGTGGCGCGCGCCGAGAGCGAACTCGACCGGGAACGGCAGTGCTTGCACCAGGCGTTGGACCTCCGCCTTCTTGAGCTCGCGCCCCATCTCGAACGCAACCAGTTCCTTCGAAATCGTCACCTTGTCGACCCGCACTGCGGCCGAAAGCAACCGCACTCGGCGGAGCCCGAGAAGGTTCCGCACCGGGTCGGGATGCCGACCAAACCGGTCGGAGATCTCCCCCGCCAGCTCTTCGACCCGCTCGAGGGATCGCGCGTCGGCCAGCGTCTTGTAGAGATTCATCTTCTCCCGCGCGTCGGGCACGTAGTCCTCGGGGAGATACGCTTCCAGGTCGGTGACCATGCGCGGTTCGATCCGCTCCTCGGGCGCCTGTCCGCGGAGTTCACGCACCGCCTCGTCGAGCAGTTGGCAGTAGAGCTCGAAGCCGACGTTCACGATGAACCCATGCTGCTCCGCCCCGAGCAGGTTGCCCGCCCCGCGGATTTCCAGGTCGCGCAGGGCGAGCTGATACCCGGAGCCGAGATCCTCGAACTCCTCCATCGCCTTCAGCCGCTTCTGTGCGTTCTCGGTCAACGCCTGATGCGGCGGAACCAGGATGTAGGCATACGCTTTGCGCGCGGAACGACCCACTCGGCCGCGCAACTGGTAGAGCTGCGCCAGACCGAACATATCCCCCCGATTGATCAGGATGGTGTTCACGTTGGGCAGATCGAGCCCCGACTCGATGATCATGGTCGAAACCAGGACGTCGTACTCGCCGTCGAGGAACCGCTTCATCACGTCCTCGAGTGCCCGCTCCCGCATCTGGCCGTGCCCCACCGCCACTCGCAGGTGGGGGACCAGGCGGGAGACGTAGTTCGCCATCTGGTCGATCGACTCGACCCGGTTGTGCACGAAGAACGACTGTCCCCCACGATCCGCCTCGCGCATCAGGGCGTGGGTGATCAGGTCGTCGCGGAACTCGACGATCTCGGTCTGGATCGAGCGCCGATCGGCCGGCGGGGTCAGGATGGTCGACATGTCGCGACCGCCCATCATCGCCAGGTGCATGGTGCGCGGGATCGGAGTGGCGGTCAGGGTCAGCACGTCGACCGTGTCGCGCACCTTCTTCAGTTTCTCCTTCGCCGCGACCCCGAACAACTGCTCCTCATCGATCACCACCAGGCCGAGGTCCCGAAACTCGACCGCCTTGGCCAGGATGGCGTGCGTGCCGATCAGGATGTCGACCTTCCCTTCCTTCACTTCCGCAGTCACGCGCTTGCCATCGACCGGCGTGCGAAAGCGAGAGAGAAAGTCGACCCGCACCGGGAACCCAGCCAGACGGCCGCTGAAGGTCTTCCAGTGCTGATGGGCCAGGAGGGTCGTGGGCACGAGGACCGCCACCTGCTTACCGTCCGCGACCGCCTTCATCGCGGCGCGGATCGCCACCTCGGTCTTGCCGTAACCGACGTCGCCGCAGACCAGGCGGTCCATCGGGTTCGGCGTCTCCATGTCGCGCTTCACCTCGTCGATGGCGCGTAGCTGGTCGGGGGTCTCGTCGTACGGAAACGACGCCTCGAGCTCGAGCAGCATCTGGCTGTCGGCCGAGAAGGCATGCCCGGGGCGGGCCTTCCGCACCGCATAGATCTTGATCAGCTCGTCGGCCATGTCCTTGATGGCCTTCTTGATCCTGGCCTTGGTCTGGGCCCACTGCTTTCCGCCGAGGCGAGAGAGGGACGGACGCGCCCCATCATCGGCCGAGTACTTCTGCACCTTGTCGAGCTGATCGACCGGTACGTAGTGCAGATCGCCGCCGGCATACTCCAGCGTGAGGCAGTCGGTCTCCTGCCCGCTCATCACCAGGCGGCTGAGGCCGCGGTAGAGCCCGATCCCGTGCTCGACGTGAACCACGAAGTCACCCGGGGTGAGAGCCAGCAGTTCCTTCATCGAGAGCCCGCGCGAAAAGCGGCGGGGAGCCGCGCGGCGACGCAGTCGGGCGAAGATCTCGTGATCGGTGAGCACCGCCAGTCCCTCGCGCGGGAGAAGGAATCCGGCCGCGAGGTTCCCGACGTGGAACTGCACCGACTCCATCTTCATGAGGTCGGCCAACCGGTCGCGGTGGTTCTCGCTGTCGCAGAGGACGTGGATCTCGGGCAGGGAATCGAGCAGTTCCAGGAGGTATCCCCGGGTCTGCTCGACGTTGCGCTCGAACTTGACGGGCGGTTGCGCGAAGAACTCGTGCCGAACCTGGGCATCCGGCGGCGCCGCCTCTTCGACCTCCGATCCTCCGCTCCCGAGATGGATCAACGCCCCCTCGGGCAACGCCAACCGCCAATCTTCCGCCAGGTTGAAGAGAAGGTCGGGTGCACCGGGCGGAAGCTCCATCGATCGCGACTCCCGCGGCCCAGGCCCGCTCCGCTCGGCCGGCCCGGAGTCGGCCGGGCTCCCTTCCGCCGTCTCGTCCTCATCGTCGAGTTCGGCCCAGAGCTCGACTTCATCGTCCATCACACCGGCGGGCGCGCCGACCTCGCTCGCCTGCGCCTGATACGCCGCGCGCGCCTCGTCCAGCCAGGATTGCTGCTTCGAGCGAATGAAGGTGGGTCCGTCGAGGACCGCCTCCGCCCCCGGGGCGAAGTAGTCCCGCAGCCAGGCACGCGCCATTCCCATGGCCGGAAGGCACCACTCGATCCCCTCCAAGGTGCCATCCGACTCGATCGACTCGAGAAAGCTCAACACCGCGTCCTCGTCCATCCCCTGCGGCGGGTGGGCAAGCAGGTGATCGGTCACCTCGCGGTCGACCAGCCACTCCCAGAGGGGGAGCAGCACCACCTCCGACAAGGTCGCGACCGAGCGCTGGGAGAAGGAGTCGAACTCCCGGATGGAGGCCACCTCGTCCCCGTCGAACTCGATGCGTACCGGGTTCTCTCGCCCGAAGGAAAAAACGTCGAGCAGGCCGCCGCGACGACTGAAGTCGCCGTACTCCGCCACCTGAGCGACTCCGGAGTAGCCGGCCCGGACGAGCTGCGCGGCGAGATCCTCGATCGCGATCGACTCGCCGATCGCCACCCGGGTGACGGCGCGGAGGAGGCGTTCCTGGGTCGGGACGGGAGTGGCCAGAGCCGTGGCCGTGGCCACCACCACCTCGAGACGAACGCAGGCCGGGAGTCCTCCCCGCCAATCGGGGCGGGCCAGCGCGGTCAAGGTCTCGATGCGGGCCGCGCGCGCCGGAGCTTTGGGGTGCTGGTAGACATAGGGGGCCACGCCCCAGTCAGGGAAGACGGAGGCCGACTGACTCCCGAGCAGGAAACAAAGGTCGTCCTTCAGATCCTCGGCCGTGGCGGCGTCCGGGGCCACGGCCAGGAGGATCCGTCCGGGCTGCCGGCGGGCAAGCGACGCCACCAGGAGCGCCCGGGCCGAACCGGACAGACCCCGTACCCAGACGTTGGCTCCTGCTCCGGCCCCGAGCGAGGCAGACAGCTCGCGAAAGGCAGTCGTCTGCGCGAAGCGGTCGAGCAGGTGCGCCGCGATGTCGACCGGCGCCTGTCCCAAAACGGTACCCACGGCCGCGGAGATTAGCAGTCGGCCCCGCGGATGTCCCCGGTTTCGCACCGTCGGGATTTACGAGCCCGGATGCAACTCCCCCCCGGCCCATGCGTAGTGTCCCGCGCGACCCAATCGGGGGTCGATCCGGAGGGGACCATGGAACTGCTCTTCATCGCTTTCGCTATCCTGGCCGCACCGTTCTTGCTCATCGGATGGCTCTTGAGCCTCGTGGGCGACGTGATCGCGCTCCCCTTTCGGATCATCGGTTTCGCCCTCGGGGCGGTGCTCGGCATCCTGGGCCTGGTGTTCGGGGTAGTCTTTGGAGGCCTCGGGCTCGGCCTGGGGTTGATCGGCATCATACTTGGCGCGCTCTTGCTGCCACTTCTCCCGATCCTTCTCCTGATCGCGATCATCCGCGGGCTCAGCCGACGCGAGCCGGGAACCGGCGGACGCCAGCAGTGGATGATGTGGTAGCAGTCTTCCTAGGTTGAGACGATCGTTCCCGGGTGGCCGGCCAGGGCGGCCAGGAGGTCCAGATCGAGCACCTCGATCCGACCTCGTCCCAGGCGGACGACGTTTTGCTCCTCGAGGTCGCGCAGGAGTCGGGTCGCCGTCTCCTGGGCGATCGCCAGCTCCGAGGCGATTTCGGCGTGCGTGAGCTGAACCAGCGGCGCACAGGAGGGATTCGCCATCCACCCCTCACGCAGCGCATCGAGCAGGTAGCGCGCGATCCGGGTCGACGCCGGATGGGCGCTGTGGTGCAACACCTGCTCGCGCGCGCGCCGCATCTCCTCCATCAAGACATGCGCCCAGGCGAGCGCCAGCTCCGGCTCACGCTGTGCGGCGCGCTCGAGGATCGTCAGCCGCACCCGACACGCCGACACCTGACCGCGCGCCACGGCCGACATGAGGAGCGTCGCCCCCCGAGACATCCCGACCCCCAGGGTTTCCCCCGGTCCGGCCACGCGAACCAGCTGTTCGATCCCGTCCGGGTGGGTATGGGTCAGCTTCACGCGTCCGGAACTGATGATGAACACTTCACCGGTCGGCTCGCCTTGGGTGAAGAGGTTCTCACCATCGAGGTATCGGTTCGGGCGGGCGATCTCCGACATCTTGGCCAGGCTGGTCGTCACCGCCTGGCAGACGGAGTTGCTCAAACGTGACTCGCAGAGAAGACACCGATCGGGACGGTCCATCTCAGCCTCCCTCTCTCCGGGGTTCCCTCTCCCGCAGTTGCGACCGGGACGCAATCATCTCGATGTTCCTTGGCCTTCTATGACGATCGTCATAGACCGTGCACTTTGTACGCTCCCGGCCCGGCGGGCAAGTCTAACGTGCGAAGCGCGATCGACCGTTAAGGAGATCGTAAGGCGCGCTTGACCGGGAACACCCGGTCGTGGAACACGGAGGGCATCATGAAGTGCGTGAAGGCAATCTACGCGGTGGGGTTGGGGCTGGCGTTGACCGGTCTGTTCACCTCCTGCGGCGATGAGGAAATCGTCACCGTCACACCCGATCCGGCGATCAAGGTCTCGGTCGTTGCAACGCCCAACGCGTTGACGACCGGTGGACAGGTTTCGGTTCAGGCTCAGGTGACCACCAACGAATCGAACCCGCTCAAGTTTTCCTGGTTGTCCGAGGGAGGCAAGTTCTCCAACGCGACCACCAACAGCACCACCTGGGTCGCGCCGGATGATCCGGGGGTCTACTCGGTGTCGGTGGTGGTGACCAGTGGTCAAGCAGTCGGGATCGGCTCGGCCAAGGTGACGGTCGGGACTTACCTCCCGGCGGTCACGCCGTTCTACCGCGGAGCCAACTACTGCGCAACCTGCCACGCCGGCGGCGTGGGGGGCGATCAGTACACCCATTGGTCCGCTTCGGCCCACGCGGGCGCGATCGAGGCCCTGACCGGGATCGGCCAGGGAAACAACGCCAACTGCCTTGGCTGCCACACGGTCGGAAGCTTCGGGCTGAACGCCGACGGCGCCCTCCAGAACGGCGGGTACGACGAAACCGCAGTGGCCCGGCTGGCTGGCGTGCAGTGCGAAAACTGCCACGGCGCCGGAAGCGAGCATCCGACGCCGGACGCCCACTCGGTCCTGGTCTCGCTCGATGCAGCGGTCTGCGGCGACTGCCACAACGACGCGCATCATCCGACCTTTGACGAGTGGCAGACCTCGGCCCACAACCACGTCGAGGACTCCCCTGCGGGGCGCGCCTCCTGCGCGAAGTGCCACAACGGACTGCTTGCCGGTCGCTACCTGGACAATCCCGAGGGCTGGACCAACCCCGCCACCGATCCGACCGAGAAGGGTCCGATCACCTGCGCGGTCTGCCACGATCCTCACGGGAACGACAACCCGGGCAACCTGCGGGACGCCTCGGTGACCGACCGCTCGCTCCCGAACTCCGTGATCGTCGAGAATGCGGGGGCCGGTCGCCTCTGCATGGCGTGCCACAACGGCCGCCGCACCGAAACCGACGTGAACAACCAGATCAACAACGGTTCCGCCCACCTCGGGCCGCACCACTCGGTCCAGGGCGACATGCTCGCGGGTGTGAACGCGTACGAGAGGGTCGATAGCACCTTCGCCTTCGCCACGAGCAAGCACATCCTGGTCCAGGACGCCTGCGTGACCTGCCACACCTTCCCGCACGAGGGCGACATCCCGAACGGGATCCCGAACTTCACCGGTCACACCTTCGAGCCGACGGTCGAGGCCTGCCAGCCGTGCCACGGCACGCTGGCCGACTTCGAAGAGGTTCTCGCCAAGGCCGACTACGACGGCGACGGCCAGGTCGAAGGCGTCCAGCTCGAGGTGCGTGGACTCCTCGCGATCCTCGAGGAGGCGATCATCGAGGCCACCCCGACCGAGGACGGAAGGGCGGCGCTGCGGGCTGACTTCGAGGGAAAGGTCGGCGACGCGACGATCACCACGCGCGAACAGCGCATGGCAGCCTACAACTGGGCCTTCGTCAGCTTCGACGGATCGAGCGGGGTGCATAACGCGACCTATGCGGTCCAGCTCCTGCAGCGGAGCATCCTGTCGCTCAACCCGGGACGCCTCCCGGGGACGGCTGAACTTCTGGTCAGTGCTGAGTAACCGGCGTCGCCCCGCCCTGAGCGGGGCGACCCGTCGTCTTGCCACGACCCAGAAGGGAGGATGCTGATGCGTTCCGGACAGAAAGAATGGCGCGCCCCGTGCCTCCTCGTCGCCCTGGCGGTCGCCACGGCTGCGGGGGTGGCCTCGGCCGCGACCACACCGCCTAGCTCCTGGAAACTCCAGCTCCGGTCCACGACCTACCACTACGAGACGGAGGAGCCGAACGGCGCCTCGCTCGATCGGGTGGGCGCCTACCAGGAGTTCGATGCGGGCGGGTTCAATCTCGCGAACGGACGATTCGCCTTCCGTGCTTCGGGGCGCTTCGCCGACGATCTCTCGCTCAAGGAGCGAGTGACCGACCGTTCGCGCCTCTACACCGGTCACGTCGACGCGCGCCTCGGCGCGGGTCTGCGTGCCCAGGTGGGACGGCAGTTCTTGCAGGAAGGGATCGCCGGGCTGACGCTCGACGGCGTGCGCCTGAGTGCCCGCCCGATCGATCGAACCGAGCTTCGTCTGTGGGCGGGCGCGCCGGCGCCCCATTCCCGTGAGTTCAAGCTCGGAGACTTCGACCAGGAGGCGACGCTCGGTGCGCGCCTGCTCGTCGCACCGATCAAACAGATGCGGCTCTCCACCTCGTTCGCCTACCGCGAGCGCGGCGGCGCGGTCGCGGGACGTCCGCTCGGGGTGGAGGGAGTGCTCACTCCGTGCAAGGGGATGAAGGCAACCGGCCGGGCCACCTACGATCTCCTGACCGAAGGCTGGGAGCGGGAAGAAGCGCTCTGTCAGTACTCGGTCGGAGAGCATCTGCCGATGATCTCGGCCCAGGTGCTCGACCGCCGTCGGGTAGTCGATCCGCTCTCCTGGTTCTCCGCCTTCGAGCAGGTCGAACGGGTTCGGATCGGGCGCCTGAGCGTGCGCCAGGTGGTCGAAAGCGGTTACGGCGCCGAGGTCGAGTACTTCGGTTCCTTCGTCGACGACTACACCTCGGCCCGCATCGGAGGCGCGTTCCTCTTCCCTCTCGGGCGGATCGGCTACTCGGCGCGGGTCGGTGACTCGGGCGAGGAGAGCCGGCTGATCGGCGAGGTGCGCGCTCCGATCCGTTCCTGGCTCGCGCTGGACGGCGGCGTCATGGTGGCGAGCTACGCGCTCCTCCAGGATGGCTTGAACAGCGACGACCGCGAACTGACCACCGCCTACGCGCGGGCGCGACTCACCCCGATGGAGGGGCTCGGCCTCTCGTTCGAGGTACAGAACGTCGAGGATCCTCGCCATGAGCAGGATGTCCGGTTCCTGGCCGGACTCGATCTCTCGCTCGGCGCCGGCCTGTCGCGCAACGACCTGCTGCGGAAGGGGGCCAGCCGATGAGCACGCCCATCCGCTTCGTTTCGATCGGACGTCGACAGACCGTGCTCGGACTCGGCCTGGTGCTGGCTCTGGCCAGCTTCGGGCTCGTCACCAGCGGCCTGGCGAACAAGGGGGACCGGATCAAGCCGGCCCACGCCAAGCACGCGGAGAACGGGGTTCCCTGCCAGGCCTGTCACGGCTCCGCCCTCACTTCCAAGAGCGGCACCGACAACCTGATGCCGGCCATGGAGGTCTGCGCGGAGTGCCACGATGTGGCCAGCGAGGAACACTGCGGGGACTGCCACACCAATCTGGAGGCCCCGGGGATCGGCGCCCGGCATGCCGTGCGGGTGCAGAACTTCTCCCACGAACTCCACGCCAAGAGCGAGTCGGATTGCGCGTCCTGCCACGGCAGCGCCCATGAACCGGAGATCCCGGGCATGGCAGTCTGCCGCGACTGCCACGCGACCGCCTCGGCCATGAATGACTGTCGGACCTGTCACGCGGCGGACGAGCCGCTCCGCCCCATGAGTCACATGCCCGACTGGGCCGCGACCCATGGTGGCGAGGCGCTGGTGCCCGACGCCGACTGCGCCGACTGCCATACCCAGACCGATTGTCAGGACTGCCACGCCGGAGACAACGTCCGGCCGCGGGTTCACCCGCTCGGCTTCGACTCCAGCCACGCCCTCGAGGCGCGAGCCAACGCCATCGACTGCGCCGGGTGTCACGAGGATGTCAGCTTCTGTAGCTCGTGCCACACGGAACGTCAGGTGCTGCCGCGCGACCATTCGAGCGCCGACTGGTTGAAGAAGCTCGGCGGCGGACGCCACGCCGAGGAAGGTCGCTTCGACGTCGAGTCGTGCATCGCCTGTCACGATGCCGGCACCGCGCCCGCGACCTGCTCCGAGTGCCATCAGGAGGTGGGACGATGAGCATCAAGACCCATCATCCGAATCTCATCGCCTCGGTACTGCGACTGGGCGCGACGTGCCTGGTTCTCGGATCGGTCGCACTGGTCGGCTGCGCCGACCGGCGTGACGTGATCGAGACCAAAGCCCATCCGCCGGAGTGGCGTGACACCGAGTCGGCCGACTTCCACGGTCTTCGGATCGGAGAGGACGGCGCCCGCGCCTGCGTCGGCTGCCACGGCGATCATCTGGAAGGGCGCGGAAACGCTCCCGGCTGTGATGACTGCCATGCCGGCGCTGGAGGTCACCCCTTCGGCTGGGACACTCCCTCGAGCGCCGAGTTCCACGGTGCGGCGGTCGCGGCCGAAGGACCCGACGCCTGCATCGCCTGCCACGGCGAGGATCACCGCGGAGGCTGGAGCGACGTTTCGTGCTATGCCTGCCACGCCGGTGGCCCCAGCGGCCACCCCGACGGCTGGCTCGAAATCCGCTCCCTCTCCTTCCACGGCCTGGTCGTCATGGAAAATGGGGTCGACGACTGCACCCGCTGCCACGGCTTCGGCCTGAGCGGCGGCACCAGTCACGTCGCCTGCGCTGATTGTCATTAACCGCGGCGCGCGCCCCGCGCGCCGCTGCCCCAGCGATTCTGACCCAGAGAGAAGCGCGGCCCCCACGGGCCGCGCTTCTACTTGTCCCAGCGCCTCACTCCTCGAGAGTCATAAGCCAGAGTTCGGTGTTGCCCGAGCCCTCGGAGGTGAACACGATGCGCTGGCCGTCGGGTGACCAATCAGGGTCCCGGTCCGCCGCGGCACCAAAGGTGAGCTGCACGGGATCGGAACCATCCGCCGCCACGCGCCACAGATTTCCGTTCGCCCCACGCTTCGAGGAGTATGCGATGTAGCGTCCGTCCCGAGACCAGGCGGGTGTGTACTGTGAATGCGCTCCAACAACTAGCTGAGTCGGTGCACCACCCTCCGCCGGTACACGCCAGAGGTGGACCCCTGC
Source organism: Candidatus Eiseniibacteriota bacterium (assembly GCA_016712505.1). Taxonomy (GTDB): domain Bacteria; phylum Eisenbacteria; class RBG-16-71-46; order CAIMUX01; family CAIMUX01; genus JADJQY01. The sequence continues at coordinate 202,006 of JADJQY010000004.1, forward strand.
GTCGCTCGGCCGACTGGAGGAGAAGAGGATCCAAGCGCCATCCGGGGAGAAACGCGGACTCCACTCGTCCACGAAGAACTCGCTGGTGAGCCGCGTCAGCCTGTCTCCTCCGAGCGGAACGGTGAAAATCCACGACTGGATCGTGGTGAACGGCCAGTCACCTGCGCCAACTGCGAGTCTCGTGCCATCCGGCGACCAGTCGAGCTGGTACACTTCCTCGACAACCGAGCAGAGCGGGTCGGGCGTCGTTCCGGGAACTGGCTCGACTTGCCATAGTCCGGGCGAACTCCCGTGCGCGCTCGAGAGCAGCCCGCTCCAAGCGATGCTCACGCCCGTGGGCGCCCAGGCGGGAAAGTACGCGCTGGCTTCGGGAGGGGTGACGCGTACAGGCAGGCCAATCGAGGGGTCAACGACGAAAACCCCCGATCGCCCTGATTCATCGCGCGCATCGAAGGCGATCTGGCGGCCGTCAGGCGACCACCGCGCATGCCCCGGGAACCGCAGGTCGACGCTCTCCGCCAGGAGTCTAGTGAATCCGAGCGCTCCGCGCGGCTGATTGGACAGCGCCGACCAATTCGGTGCGTGGTCGCCCGCGCGAATTGCGATGTAGATCCACTGGTGCTTTGGTTGCCCAGTGATGCGCATTGTCTCCCTCGTGCCTGCGAGTGCGGGCGTCGGGGGATCCGGGAGGATCGTCGCCGCCTCCCACGTCTCCTCGGTGATCGGTGCGAGCGCCTTTCGGAGTTCGTAACGGGCGGCGCGTCCTTGGGTGCCATCCCCGCCCGGCGCGGTCCAATCGAGCAAGATCTCTCCGTCTTGCCCAAATCTTGCTTCGAGGTCCATCACCGCGGAAGGCGGGGTCTCGTCGACCCACTCACCGCCTGGCACGTTCGAGAGCGCGGAGAGATTGTTGACCTCGTCACGCGTGCGGAGAGCGAAGAATCGGTGGCCGTAGTCCACGTCAGTGATCCGCAGGTTCTCCCGCCAACCCGCACTGTGGGGAAGCGGCAGGGAATCTACCACCGATGCGGAGTCCCAATTGGTCTCGGTGATCACTGTATCGAAATGCCGGAGTTCGTACGCGGCGGCCTGACCCGCCATTCCATCGTCTCCAGGCGCGGTCCAGAACAACAAGGCATCCGACGGTTCGATCACCGTCACCGCCAGATCGGTCACTGCCGAAGGGGGCGATTCGTCCCCACGCGAACGTACCGGATCCTCGCCTCCGCACGCGACGATGCTCGCAAGAACGATCAACACCCAGGCGGTGCGCAGCGCCTTCACTTGAACCACCCTTCCCCGCTCACGGGCCGCACCTCTCGTTCTTGTCCAGTGGCGCTCGTCGGCCGCGAGCGATGCGCGGCCCCCGGATCACCGCACCACGATCGCCCGACCTAGACTCTTCTCTCCCGCCCGCAGGAAGTAGACCCCTGCCGCCAACCGCGTACCGTCCGCTCCGCGCGGCTCCCATCGGATCACGTCCTCGCGCAGCATCCCAAGATCGCTCACCTGCCGGCCATTTACATCGGTGATCGTCACGCGCTCTCCCCGGCGCAGAGTCTGCCCAAACTCCAACATCGCCCTCTCGCGAACCGGGTTCGGCACGATCCGCACCTGAGCCCATGTACCCGGAGCATCAATCCCGGCGGTCGGCGCTCCGAGCCCGACGTTCAGCGCCAGGCTCCCGTTCGAGGGCTGCTCCAGTTTCGGGAATTCTCGCCCGTACCCACCCGACTGCAGCGCCAAGGTGTAACCTCCCGCCGGGAGATGGATCACCTCGCTGAGTTCCCGCGTATCCGCGCTCACGCTGAGCCAGAAGACCTGGCCACCGCCGCCATTGGTGATCCGCATCGAGGCGATCCCCTGCCCGCTCGCGTGGGCCACACCGTAGAGGTAGACGTCGGTGGGGGCGTCCAGCACGAAGTGCGGCGTGGCCAGCGAGGCGCCGAAACCCTCCGCGAAAACACCACCCCCACTCAGGTCTCCGCGAGACTCGAAGGTCCCGTCGAACGAAAAGACCGCCCCGCTGAAGTCCGACCGCTGCCAGGCGGTCGAGAACACCGAGTTGCCCTGATCGGCCAGGAACGTCGTCACGGTTTCGTGGAACAGTCCTCCGTTGTCCGACGTCTCGGCCTTGCTTTCGAAGAGCCCGGGATCTTCCTCATCGGAAACGACCGACCCGAACGTACTCACCTCGCGATAGACCGTCGTCCAACCCGTAGCGGCGGTGACTTCGCCGGATTGAAGGGCCAACAGGAGCACCATTCCAAGGCCCGGGAGCGCGCAGCGGGAACCCTTCGAGATGCTGGTCATGTTTCCTCCTCGCCGGTACGGGGTCGATCGGATCCTTCGATCGTTTCAGGGTGGGGGGAGTGTGAGCCACGCGGCCCGCGGGACGCAAGTGCGCCTGGGAAAGCATGAGCAAGCGGCCGCCCTTGACACGCGATGCCGGGCAGCCTAGTTTGTTAGCTGATCGAACAAAGTGGTCGGAAGGGCGAGGCCAGAGGCGCGTCCATCAGCGCCGAGACAGAGGTGGAGGCGAGGCATGAGCGGAAGGAACTCGATCCTGGTCGGCGCCACCGGCGCGCTGGTCATCCTCAGCAGCGCTGGCTGCACGCGCGACACCAGCCACCTCGAACCGGTGCCGCCGAATACCGACCCGCTGGTCTTCTCCGATGGATTCGGGGAAGGGGTTGATTTCCGGGCATTCCTCGGCTCGGACCTGACAGCGCTCAGCTTCGACACCAGTGAGCATTATCAGGGCACCACCTCGCTCAAGGTCGCCGTTCCCGGACCCGGGAACTACGCAGGCGGCGCCTTCCCGACCGGATCGATCCGCGATCTGTCGGGATACAACGCGCTGACCTTCTGGGCGAAGGCGAGCCAGGTGGCCACCCTGGACATCGCCGGACTCGGAAACGACAACACCGGCACCTCGAAGTACGAGGCGAGCTGGAGCGGGATCCCGCTGACCACCACCTGGACGAAGTATGCCGTCCCGATTCCGCTCCCCGCGCGACTCTCGCAGGAACGCGGCCTGTTCTTCTTCGCCGAGGGACCGGAGGGGGGCGCGGGATACAATCTCTGGTTCGACGAGAGCAAGTTCGAAAACGTCCCCGGCATCTCCAATCCCCGACCGGTGATGGAAACCCGCACGGTCGGTTCGTTCGTGGGGGCGAACATCAAGGTGACCGGAACACAAACCACGTTCAGCGTGGGCGGTGCCGATCGAACCGTGTCTCACCTGCCCGGTTACTTCACCTTCGCGTCCTCCGCCGACTCGGTCGCGGTGATCGAAAATGGCGAAGTGCAGGTGGTCGGAGGCGGAACGGCAACCATCACCGGGAAGCTGGGCGCGGTCGACGTGCTCGGCGAACTGGTGGTCAATGTGGTGGCGGCGCCGAGTGAGGCCGCCCCGACCCCGCTGCACCCGGTGGCGGACGTGGTTTCGCTCTTCAGCAACTCCTACCCGAATGCGGTGGTCGACCGGTGGTCGGCCGATTGGGACCGGGCCGATGTGACCGACTTCGCGATCGCGGGGAACGACGTCAAGACCTACACCAACCTGATCTTCGCCGGCATCGAGTTCATCGCCGCCCCGATCGACGCCACGCAGATGACCCACTTTCACCTCGATCTCTGGGTGCCGGGGGGCAGCGTGTTCCGCATCAAGCTGGTCGACTTCGGGGCCGACGGCGCCTTCGCGGGTGGGGACGACGTCGAACACGAACTGACCTTCAACGCCAGCTCCACGCCCCCCTTGAGCGCCGAGCGCTGGATCGGATTCGACATCCCGCTGAGCGACTTCACCCGATTGACCACGCGCGGGCATCTTGCCCAGCTGGTCATCTCGGGCAACACCGGCACTGCCTACGTGGATAATATCTACTTCCACAAGTAGAGACCTACGGGGGCAAACGGATGGCACCACAGAGACCGGTCGAGCCGATGCAGTTCGCGTTGGCCGGGAGCGCGACGCCGAGAACCGCAGTATCCCTGAGTCTCTCCGACTCGGTACTGCGCCTGATCTGGCGCGAACAGGAGATCAGCCGGGCGGAGATCGCGCGCCGCACCGGCCTCGCCCGCTCCACCGTTTCCGAACTGGTAGCCGATCTGGTGCAGTCCGGCCTGGTGATCGAAGTCGGCCCTGGCCCCTCGCGCGGCGGACGGCGTCCGATCGTGCTCCGGTTCGAGGACACGGCGCGACTGATCCTCGGGGTGGAGATGGGCGCGGCACACGTCGCGGTGGCATTGACCGATCTGCGTGGGCGCGTCCTGGCGTGGCGCGAGCAACCCCACCAGGTGCGCACCGACCCGACCGGCACCCGATCGTTGATTCTCGAGCTGGCCGATGCCTCCCTCACCTCGGTGCGCGGATCCCGGCGACGACTGCTCGGGATCGGAGTCGCGGTTCCCAGCCCGGTCGACCCCAGGCAGCCGGACCGCCTCTCGGAGATCGTGCTCCCCGCCTGGGGCGGCCAGAGCGGGCTCGCAGAAACCCTGGCGCGCTACCAGGTACCCTGGTTCGTCGACAACGACGCCAACCTCGGTGCGCTGGCCGAAGGTTGGTGGGGCGCGGGGCGGGGGGTGAACGACTTCGCCTACGTCAAGGTGGCGACCGGCGTCGGCTCGGGGCATGTGATCGGCGGGGAAATCTACCGCGGAGCCACGGGGGTGGCGGGCGAGATCGGGCACATGGCAGTCGATCCGCTCGGCCCGCAATGCATCTGCGGACTGCGCGGTTGCCTCGCCACGCTGGTCGGCGCACAGGCCCTGGTCGAGCGGGCCCGCGCGCTGCGCACCGCGCACCCCGAGAGCAGCCTCGCCACCAGAGAGCCGACGATCGCGGCGATCGAGGATGCAGCGCTCACCGGGGATCCCCTGGCGCTCGCCCTGGCCCACGACGCAGCGCAACATCTTGGCGTGGCGCTGGTCGGAATGCTCAACCTGATGAACCCCGCACGGGTGATCCTGGGCGGCGGTCTGGCCCGCCTGGGGGAGCTGCTCCTCGAACCGATCCGCGAGACCGTGCGCAGCAGAACCTTGGTCAGCGCCGGGGCGGCGGCGGAAATCCGCACCAGTGAGCTGGGACCACAGGCCGTGGCGATCGGTGCCGCGACCCTGGTCTTGACCGCCGCCCTCGCCGACACGCGGCTGTTCGCCGCCACAACCGCACCGTAGGAGGTCCCGATGCCCCGACGCCCCCACCTGGATCTGCGCACGCTAGGGCTCTCCGCCCTCGCCTTGACCTGTCTGGGAGGAGGCACCAGTTGCGGCGATGACGCGGACGCGGAGTGGAAGTTGGTCTGGGAGGAGTCGTTCGACGGTCCGGCCGGCCAGCTCCCGGACGCCGCGCGCTGGCGCTTCGACGTGGGGGGGGACTGGGGTAACGCGCAGCTCGAGTACGACACCGAGCGGGCAGAGAATGTCTCGCTCGACGGGACGGGCAACCTGGCGATCGTCGCCCGACGCGAGACGCTGCAAGGCCGGGCCTACACCTCCGGTCGGATCAACACCCGGGACCACTTCGAGCAGGCGCGAGGTCGCTTCGAGGCCCGGATCAAGCTCCCGATCGGCCGGGGAATCTGGCCCGCCTTCTGGCTCTTGGGCGAGAACTTCGCCGAGGTGGGTTGGCCGGCCTGCGGCGAGATCGACATCATGGAGTATCGCGGCCAGGAGCCGGGAGTGGTCCTGGGCAGCCTGCATGGACCGGGCTACAGCGGAGGCGGCTCGATCACTGGCCGCTACGCGCTCCCCGCCGGCACGTTCAATGACGACTTCCACATCTTCGCGGTCGAGTGGGACGAGTCGAGCATCATCTGGATGGTCGACGGCGTCGCCTATCACGTGGTGACCCCGCGGGATCTTCCGGCAAGCGGGCGTTGGGTTTTCGATCACCCATTCTTCATCATCCTGAACCTCGCGGTTGGAGGAAACTTCGTCGGCCCGCCCGATGCGAACACCGTCTTCCCCCAGACGATGCTGGTCGACTGGGTCCGCGTCTACCGGGTCGAGAGGTGACCACGCCGGTCCAGCAGAGGCGGTGGCGCCGCGTCGCTGCGGCGGCTCCCCTGATCACCGCGATGACGATCGCGTTGATCTGCGCCGGCTGCGTGCGGAAGCGCCCGCCGCACCCGCCCGGGGTCCTGGTCGTTTCGCAGGAGCAGGCCGCTTCGTGGGTGCGAAACTTCAATCCTCTGACCACCGCAACCGCGCCGCGCTGGCCGACTCTGAGCGGCATCTACGAGCCTCTCTTCGTCTTCAACAGTGTGAAGGCCGCCTATGTGCCGTGGTTGGGACTCGCCCATGAGTGGCGGGACGGAAACCGAGTGCTTCGGATCACCCTGCGCGACGGCGTTCTCTGGTCGGACGGACGTCCCTTCACTGCCCGGGATGTCGCGCTCACCTTCGAACTGCTGCGTCGCCACCCCGCGCTGGATCGACGCGGGGTCTGGGGATTCGTCGAGCGGGTCGAAGCGATCGCGCCGCTGACCGTGGAGTTTACCTTCGCGCGGATCTTCGTCCCGGGATTCGACGAGATCGCGGCCCAGCAGATCGTGCCCGAGCATATCTGGGCCGGAATCGAGGACCCGGTCGCCTTCGCCAACGAGAACCCGGTGGCGACCGGTCCCTTCACCGAGGTGCGGGTGTTCCAGAACCAGATCTACGAGCTGGGACGGAATCCGCGTTACTGGCAGACGGGTCTTCCCCACCTGGAGGCTCTCCGCTGTCCGGCCTACCCCTCGAACGATCGCGCCAACCTGGCCCTGGTGTTCGACGAGATCGACTGGGCGGGGAACTTCATCCCGGCCATCGACCGTGTGTTCGTCGGTCGCAATCGCGAGCATCACGGGTATTGGTTCCCCCTCACCGGCAGCACGATCTTTCTCTACGCCAACACCACTCGCGTACCGTTCGACGATGTGCGGGTACGAAAGGCTCTGAGCCTGGCGATCGACCGCGAGCTCTTGATCGACGTCGCCCTCCACCGGTACTCCCGCCCGGCCGATCCCACCGGGCTGAGCGACGCCTACTCGTCCTGGCATGACGCGGAGATCGCCGCCAGCGGGGATTGGGTGCGCTTCGACCCCGAGCGTGCGAATCAGCTCCTCGACCAGGCCGGCTACGCGCGCGGCCCCGACGGCATTCGGCGTCTCCCGGATGGCCACCCCTGGGAGTTCGAGTTGCAGACCGTTTCCGGGTGGTCGGACTGGGTTCGCGCCTCGCAGGTGATCACCCGAGGCCTGGCCGCGATCGGAGTGCGCGCCACGGTCCGCACCTACGACTTTGGAGCGTGGTTCCAGCGGGTCCAGGAAGGAAAGTTCGACCTGAGCCTTGGCTGGTCGTTCGAGGGCCCGACGCCCTACCCCTTCTACCGGTGGCTGATGTCCTCGGCCGCGGTGAAGCCGATCGGGGAGGTCTCGATGGGCAACTGGCATCGCTACGGGAGCGCAAGAGCGGATACGGCGCTGGCCGCGTTCGAACGGGAGGCTGACCCCGAGCGGCTCCGGAGCCTGGGCGATGACCTGCAACGGATCTTCGTCGAGGAAGCGCCGGCGATTCCACTCTATCCCAACCCCTCCTGGGCGGAGTACAACACCACGCGCATCGCGGGCTTCCCGACCGCGGCGAATCCCTTCGCCGACCCGTCGCCGAACAAGTTCGATCGCGGTGAATGCCTTCTGGTTCTGACCACCCTGGCGCCGCGGTAGGAGGGGACGTGCTCTATCTCCTGAAACGCCTCGGCTTCTACCTGATCGCCGCCTTCGCGGCCCTCACGCTCAACTTCTTCCTGCCCCGTCTCATGCCGGGCGATCCCGCCACCGCGCTGTTCGCGCGCTTTCGCGGACGCCTCGGACCGGAGGCGCTCGAAGCGCTGCGCGAGACCTTTGGTCTGACCGAGGGGCCGCTCATCACGCAGTACTTCACCTATCTCGCTCACGTCTTTCGGGGCGATCTCGGCATCTCCATCGCCTACTTTCCCGCGCCGGTGAGCGAGGTGATCGGAAACGGCCTGGTCTGGACGGTCTTCATCGCCGGCAGCTCGCTCGTGTTGAGCTTCGCCCTGGGCACCCTGCTCGGCATTGCCGCCGCCTGGTGGCGTCGCGGCTGGATCGATACCTGGTTGCCGGCCACCTTCACTCTGCTGGGCGCGTTTCCCTACTTCTGGCTCGCAATGGTCGCGTTGTATCTCCTCGGATTCACCCTCGGGTGGTTCCCGCTGGGACACGCCTACGGCGACGACATCAGCCCCGGGTGGAACGCCACCTTCATCGGGGACCTGTTCCGCCACGCCGCGCTCCCGATCGGGACGGTGGTGCTCGGCACCATGGGAGGCTGGCTCCTCTCGATGCGCAATACGATGATCGGCGTGCTCGGTTCGGACTTCGTCAACCTGGCCCGGGCCAAGGGGCTCTCCCCCGCCCGGGTGGTGCTGCGTTACGCGGCGCGCAATGCCCTCCTGCCCAGCGTGACCGGATTCGGCATGGCGCTCGGCTTCGTGCTCGGCGGCTCGCTGCTCACCGAGGTCGTCTTCTCCTATCCGGGGCAGGGATACCTTTTCGTGCAGGCGGTGCGGAATCAGGACTACCCGCTCATGCAGGGGGTCTTCCTGGTCATCACCCTCGCGGTCCTGGCGGCCAACTGGTGCGTCGACCTGCTCTATCTCTGGCTCGATCCGCGCACCCGGGATACCGCCTCATGAGCGATCCTCGCGACAACGTACGCACCGGCTGGAGCGCGTGGGCCTGGGCGATCCGGCGTGATCGCAAGGCGTCGATCGGCGCCGCCCTCCTGCTCTTCTTCGCTGCGCTCGCCTTGATCGGCCCTTGGTTCACCGGAGATCCGGACGCACTCGTCGGCGTGCCCCTGCAAGCTCCCTCGGCCGCGCACTGGCTCGGCACCACTGCCCAGGGGCAGGACGTCTTCGCGCAACTGGTGGTCGGCACGCGGATCTCGCTCGCCATCGGGTTCGGAGTGGGGCTCTTCGTGGTCCTGCTCGGCGCTTTGGTCGGCGTGACCGCCGGGTACTTCGGCGGCAAGGTCGATGCCCTGCTCTCCCTCGTCTTCAATGTCTTCCTGGTCATTCCCGGACTGCCGCTCGCCATCGTGATCGCGGCCTATCTTCCCTCCGGGCCGCTCACCCTGGCGCTGGTGCTGGTCGTGACCGGGTGGGCCTGGAACGCCCGCGTCCTTCGGGCCCAGACCCTCGCCTACCGCAACCGCGACTTCGTTTCGGCCGCCATCGTGACCGGCGAATCGAGTGCCCGGATCATCGTGCGGGAGATCCTCCCCGCGATGTCGTCGCTGCTGCTCGCCCAGGTGATCGGAAGCACGATCTACGCCATTGGCGCTCAGGTGGGACTCGAGTTCCTCGGCCTCGGGGATGTGTCGCGCGTCACCTGGGGAACCAACCTGTACTGGGCGCAGAACGACTCGGCACTCCTGACCGGCGCCTGGTGGACCTTCGCGCCGACCGGCCTCGCCGTCGCTCTGGTCGGGTTCGCCCTGTCGCTCCTGAACTCCGGGTTCGACGAGATCACCAATCCCCGGCTCGAGATGGAGCGGGCCTGGCGACGCGAGCTGCGCCGCACCGGCCAGGTTCCGGGGGAATCGACTCCGGTGGTGCGCGGATGAGCCGCCCACTCCTCGAGGTTCGGAACCTGCGCGTGGAGTACGCCACCGCGAGTGGGCTGGTGCGGGCCATCGACGACGTGTCGTTGACCCTGCACCCGGGCGAGATCCTCGGGATTGCCGGGGAGTCGGGCAGCGGAAAGTCGACCCTCGCCCAGGCGATCCTGCGGGTTCTGCCTCCGCCGGCGATCATCACCGGCGGCGCGGTGGAGTTCGAGGGACGCGACCTGCTCGGACTCGACGAGTCGGAACTCCGCGCGCTCCGCTGGAGCCGCATCTCGATGGTGTTTCAAGGCGCCATGGACGCCCTGAATCCGGTGATCACGGTCGGCGAGCAGATCCTCGACACGCTGCGGGCCCACGCGCGGATGGAGCCGACGGTCGCGCGGAACCGGGCACTCGAACTGCTTCGGATGGTCGGGCTGCCGAACGATTGCCTCTCCTCCCACGCGCACCAGCTCTCGGGAGGGATGCGCCAGCGGGTCGGGATCGCCCTCGCGCTGGCGTTGCACCCGGCGCTGGTGATCCTCGATGAACCGACCACCGCACTCGACGTCATCGTGGAGCGGGAGATCCTGGAAGGAGTACGCGCACTCCAGCAGAAGCTCGGTTTCGCGGTCCTCTTCATCACGCACGATCTGGCCCGGATGCTCGAAGTCTCGGATCGGGTGGCGATCTTCTACGGTGGCCGGGTCGCGGAAGTGGGGACCGCAGACCAGGTCCGCAGATCACCCGCGCATCCCTACACCCAGGGCCTGCTCCGAGCCTTCCCCTCGTTGCACGGCGATCCGGGGCGACTGGCCAGCATCCCCGGAGCCCCACCGACCCTGCGAAATCCTCCTCCGGGCTGCCGGTTCCACCCACGCTGCCCGGTGGCGGTCGAGGCCTGTCGAATCTCCGCACCGCCGATGATCGAAGTCGCACCCTCGCACCGCGCCGCCTGCCACCTGGCGGCGAGCGAGTCGCCGGGCGATCGCTAACCGATCGCCTGACCTGCTAGCTGCCGATGTGGACGTAGGTCCTGAGCTCCCACTCGCGACCATCCTCGCCCGGAGCGTTCGGATTGCAGATCACATTGCCGCTGGCATCGATCGTTCCGCCTGGGCAGTAACGGGGTGAGTAGCGATCCAGGCTGCGCCAGGTACCGCGCAACCCGATCTTGGTCTGCGGGAGATCGAACCATTGCGGCGCGCCCAGGGTGCGCGAGGCATCGGCGGTCAACTGCACCGGGTAGGTGAGGTTGAAGTCGCGGTGGTAGTCGTACGGCCCCCAGTGATTGAACTTCGCTCCGACCGAGAGCGCCGCCGACGGCCCGGCGAGACGGCCGTCGATCCCGGAGAAGCGGACCAGGCGGGTGTCGCTGCCATTCGGTTCCCCGATCCCGGCGAAGGCATGGGTGATCAGTCGAAGGCCGTTCGACAGGCGCGAGACGGTGCGCGCGCGCGCTTCCCAGATCTCGCGCGGCGGCGGAGCGCCGGGGAAGGCGAAGGTAGTGACCCCATCGGCGAGCAGCCCGATCGCCGCATCCTGGGTGGTCCGTTGGTCGCGATAGCTGAATCCGAGGCTTCCGGCCAACCGTGCATCTTCCTTCAGGTCGTTGTCCCACTGCCAGAGCCAGGTGGCGGGAGTCGGATCCCAACACAGCAGCAGCTCGGCCCCCGCGGTCTCGCGATTCGCGCGCACGGCGAACGGATCATCGAGCACGTTTCGCGGCCGTCCCGGAGCGGCCACGGTGTTCGGCACCGGACCGACCAGCGGCTTCTGGTAGAGGAAGTTCGGCCCGAACTGGAGCCGTCCCATCGTCACGGTGAACCCGCCGATGACGTTTGACTGGTTCCCTGACCCGGTGTCCTTGAGACTCCAGCCGGTGTAGGTCGGAATCGCGGTCGGTCCGGCATCGGCCACGATCCCCATGTAGGCGCTCTGCAGGTACCAGTTCCAGACCCCACGCTGCAGGGTCAGCTTCGCCTTGGCCCCGAAGGTGTCGGACGCCCGCACCTCATCCTGGAGGACGAAGCCCTGACCATTCGCGGTTTGCGCCACCTGGAAGGTATCGCCGATCTTGGTCTCGCCCGCCCAGATGCCGCCCAGCTCGTATCCGAGCCGTCCGCGCGCCCCTGCGAGCTGCAGCGTGGCCTTGCGGGTTGGAGGCTGCGGCACCGCGAACGAGGAGGTGACGGTCGACTGCGCGGTGAACTCCTCGTGGTAGATGCCGGTGGCCTGGACACCGAGCAGACTGCGACGATACTTCACCAGCACCCCGGGATTCGCCCCCCACCAGAGCTGCGGGCCGTAGGCCACCTTGAGTCCGCTCAGCGTCCGTTTGCCCGCGATCTCGAACCCCACCGGCGCCTCTCCCTTGTACAGGTCGATGTTCTCGCCGTAGTAGGCGTCGCGGTAGAGGCCGAAGAAGTCCCCCTCGTACCCCCAATGGAGGTGCCCGGTGCGGTAGAAGCCGTCGAGCTGGAACCAGCGGTCATCCCAGCTGAATCCGGCGCGATAGACCCGCACCCGTTCCAACCCGCTGAGATCGGCCGTGCCGTCCTCGGTGCGGATGGTGCGTTCACGCCCGCGGTTTTCGTAGAAGATCTCGTCGATCGGATTCTCGGGCACGTTGCCGAGGAGGTTGAGAGTGAGCGTCCCGCTCACCTGATCGCTCGGCCGGGCCTGAAGTTCCGCATAGTACGACTCCAGGTGATCGTACCCCTTGAAGGCCGGCGAACCGTCGCCCGGCTCGGTCGCGTCGGGGGTGGTGATCCGCTCCCCTCCAGTGCTGATCGTCTCGAATTCGAGGCGGAGTCCGGAAACGCGGAAGCGACGGAGGGCGTCGAGCTCGAGGCTGGCGCGGTCTCCCCGGGCCTCGAGCGCGGCCGACATCGGGTTGATTGTCACGAAGTGGGCGGAGATCGCCGCCGGCGTGGTCGTCGGAGCGTAGGGATCGAGCCGGAAGGCGCGGCGCAGCGCGTAGTAGGCGGCGCGCGGGTAGAGGTCGAACAGCCCGTGGGAGTCGGTCGGACCCTTGGCGCAGATTCCCCACCACTCCTCGTTCATGTTGTTCTCCCCCTCGACGAAGTCCTCCCGATAGCCCCCGTTCGGCCACGAGGCATTGGTATCGTGCACGTCGAGACGCTCCTCCTGGCGGTACTTCCACCAGCCGTCGCTCCACTGGAAGACCAGTCCGCCGATGGCGTTTCCGACCCTTCCCTTCCCTCGGGACTGTTCGTAGATCTCCCGCCACTGCCCGATGAGGTAGCGCGCCTGGGTCGGCTGATCCTCGCGCATCTCGCGCGCGTTCCAGGCGTCGGCCCCGAACTCGGTGAACAGCACTGGGCGATCGAGCTTCTCCTTCACCACGGCGAAGAGATCACGAGCGGAGATCCCGCGGTAGACGTTGGTCCCGAAAATGTCGAGGTCGCGACACTCCTCGGCAATGATGTCGATGTACTGCAGATCCCCATTGGCCATCGCGACGGGGCGCGCCGGGTCGGCCGACTTGACTGCGGTGATCACCTCTCCGAATAGAGAGTAGAGGTGCCGGGCGCGCGCCGCGTTGCGCTCCCCCTCGGGCAGCGCCTCGATCTCGAAGGAACTCCAGGAGAGACCGTAGTTGTTCTCGTTTCCGAGCAGCCAGATGAGGATCCCCGGGGTATCGCGGAACTGCTCGACCAGGGCGACGACCTCGGCCTTCACCGCCGCGCGGAGCCGGGGATCGGAGTAGTCGACCGTGGGGATCCATACACCGTTCAGGGTGAAGCCGTAGCGGGCCAGCGGGTGATTGAGCACGGTGAAGATCCCGTACTGCTCGTAGATGTAGCGCACCCACCGCGGGGGAATGCCGACATACTGGCGGATGGCGTTGACCCCCATCCCCTGAAGCAGGGGCATCTCGCGCGCCAACGCCGCCTCGATCACCGCATCGGGCTGATCCCACAGATTGTATGCGTAGTTGGTGCCGATCGGGGTGTAGTCCCAGTTCATACCGAAGACCATGAAGTCACGGCCGTCCACCCGGAGCACGCTCCCCTGTCCGTCGTTCACCACCCGGATCTCCGGCGAAGGGACCGGTGCCCGGTCCTCCGCGGGCGCCAGGCCGGCGCTCGCGCTCAAGAAGAGCAACGCCAGTACGGGCAGGCAGGCCGTGTGCAATCGGGCGATCCCTCTACCGATCGAGTTCACCGGAACCTCCTCAGGTGGTTTGCCAGGCAGTCGCGTCGAGTGCCTTCTGGGTGGCGACGGCGCGGTACCAGTGGGCGCTGTCCTTCGGTCGGCGCTCCTGGGTCTGGAAGTCGACCCAATAGAGTCCGAACCGCTTCTCGTAGCCGTGAGCCCATTCGAAATTGTCGAGCAGCGACCAGGCGAAGTAGCCCCGGAGGGGCACCCCCTGGGCCATCGCCCTCCGGGCGGCGAGCAGATGCGCGCGCAGGTAGTCGATCCGCCGCTGGTCGGCGACCCGTCCACCGCCGTCAGGTGCATCCCCGTAGGCTGCCCCGTTTTCGGTCAGATAGAGCGGGGGAATCGGGTACTCCCGTTGGAGCCGCAGGAGCAACCGCTCCAGGCCTTCGGGGTAGACCTCCCACCCCATGTCGGTGAGCTGGTCCTCACGCGTCACCCGAACCGATTGCGGTCGGCCATCGGGTCCGGCGGTCACCACGGCTCGGCTGTAGTAGTTCACGCCGAGGAAGTCGAGTGGGGCCGCAATGGCCCGCAGGTCTCCGGGCAGCACGCACTCGAGCGCAGCCTCGGCCAGATCTCCCCAGGCGACGCGGTCAGCGAGCAGGTCCGCGGGGTACGATCCGCGAAACAGGGGATCGAGGAACCACCGGTTGAAGAGCCCGTCGAGCTGACGGGCCGCCTCGAGATCGCCCGGATCGGAGGAGGCCGGATCGACCGGGGTCAGGTTGAGGACGATCCCGACCTCGGCCTGAGACGCGGTCTGGCGCACCGCGTCCATCGCCCAGGCATGGGAGAGGAGGAGGTGGTGCGCGACCCGCAGTGCTTCCCGCGGATCACGGTGCCCGGGGGCGTGCATTCCCTGCTCGTGGCCGAGGGTGGCAATGCACCAAGGTTCATTGTGCGTGGTCCAGGATCGAACCCGATCGCCCAGCACCGAGGCGGCGGCCGCGGCGTAGTCGGCGAAGGCCTGTGCCGTGCCCCGCTCTCCCCATCCGCCCAGGTCCTGGAGCGCCTGGGGCAGGTCCCAGTGATAGAGAGTCACGAACGGCTCGATCCCCGCGGCGAGCAGCGCATCGACCAGCCGATCGTAGAACTCGAATCCGGCGGCATTGCGCGCGCCGCGGCCGTCCGGAAAAAGCCGGGGCCAGGAGAGCGAGAAGCGATAGGCATCCACACCGAGTTCGCGCAGCAGCACCACATCCTCGCGCCAGCGGTGGAGGTGATCGCAGGCCACGTCCGGCGTGGATCGGTCGGCAATCGCGCCCGGAGTCGCGGCGAAGCGGTCCCAGATCGACTCTCCCTTGCCCGCGTCCCGCGCGCCCCCCTCGATCTGCGCCGCCGAGGTGGCGACGCCGAAAATGAACTCTTCCGGAAATCGGTGTTCGGTCATGGTGCTTCAGCTTCCCATGGTTGCGCCGTCGAACTGCGCGATCGAGGCGAGCAGGGCTCGCGTGTACGGGTGACGTGGCGATTCGATGATCGTCTCGCTCGTCCCCTCCTCCACCACGCGCCCCTGATTCAGCACCAGGATCCGATCGGCGAGATAGCGCGCGGAGGCGAGGTCGTGGGTGATGAGGAGGATCGCGAGCCCACGCTCACGCTTCAGTTCCGCGAGCAGGTTCAGGATGCTCATTCGGATCGAGATGTCGAGCATCGAGGTCGGCTCGTCGGCGATCAGGAGATCGGGTCCTACCGCCAGCGCTCGGGCGATCGCCACGCGCTGGCGTTGCCCGCCGGAGAGGGCATGCGGGTGCCGATCGACGAACTCCTCCGCCGGCTCGAGCCCGACGGTACGCAGCAGCTCGAGGACCCGGGGACGCAGGTCGGACCGCCCGGCGCGACCATGCCGGAGCAGCGCCCGCTCGATCGGATGGGCGATCCGATGCACCGGGTTGAGCGAGGCGAACGGATCCTGGAAGACCATCTGCACCCGGCTCCGGTAGCGGAGCGAAGCCCCACGCGGTTCGCGGACCAGGACGTCCTCGCCGTCGAGCAGGACCTGGCCCCGGTCGGCCCGCTCCAGACGGAGGATCAGGCGGGCCAGGGTGCTCTTCCCGCTGCCGGACCCGCCTACCAATGCCAGGGCGGTGCCACGTTCCAGGCGAAATGAGACCCCCTCCGCGGCAACCACCGTCCGCGCCGGGGCGAAGAGGCCTCCGGACCGGAAGGTCTTGTGGATCTCCCGCAGCTCGAGGAGCGGGGAGGGCATGGGAGCGCCGGGCAGGGTCATCTCACTTCCATCGATTTTGGGACTTTGTTCGATCCGCGAACATAGTGTAGCATTGTCGCTGCGATGTCAAGGAATCGCCCGCGTGATCACGCGGAGAGTGACGGGCAGTGCCGAGTTCCCCCCCGGACCGAGAGGGTCGGTCGACCGGTCAGGAATTGGGCGTTCTGAAGCCAATCGCATTCTTGGATAGCACCCATCTAGAAGGAGACGAGGCAATGCAGATGAAGTGGAACGCAGTGCTCCCGTGCATCGCGACCGTGGCCGCGCTGAGCACGATCGGAATGAGCGCCAACGCCGCGCTACTCAACGGCAGCTTCGAGAACCCCGACGCCTCCGGCGGCGATGTGCCGGGCACGGCCGATTGGAACAGTTTCAACTTCGTGTTCACTACCGCGGCGCTGGCCCACACCGGCGCGCAGTCGCTCAAGACCTTCGGCCCGTTCGGCCCGGGCGGCGGCTCGGGCGCGGTGCAGGTCGTCCCGGCGGTCCCGGGTCAGACCTGGGTCGGTGAGATCTATGCTCTGAACGCCTCGCTCGATCCGATCGACAACGTCGACTTCGGCGTCTTCAAGATCGAGTTCCTGAACGCGAGCTTCCAGCTGGTGGCGGGCGGAGTGCTCGGCGTCGACGTCTTCGAGTCGAACCCGATCAATGCCAGCGCCCCGATCGACGAGTGGACGCTGCTGGGCGTCGGCACCGCTCCGGCCCCGGCCGGCACGGCCTATGCGCAGGCGGTGATCGTGAAGGTCGATGTCGACGGCACGCAGGGCGGATCGATCTTCTGGGATGACGCCGATCTGTTCCTCGACGACCCGACCGCGACCGAGACCGGTACCTGGGGTCGGATCAAGAATCTGTACAAGTAGGCAGGATGCTGACCGGTTCCCGTCGCCACGGAGCGGCGGGACCGGCCCGCCGACGTTTGCGCTCGACACTTGGAAGGAGGGACGCATGGAGCAACGAGTTTCCCGATCCTGGCTCGCGCTGGCGGTTGCGCTCGCCTGTGCCATCGGATCGCCGAGCAACGCGGAGGTAAACCTCCTGACCAATCCAGGCTTCGAGAGCGGGGGGGGATCGTACGCCGGTTGGTTCACCTTCGGCAGCGGGGTCCAGCTTTCGCTGCCCACCGGGGACAACATCATCCGCACCGGTAGCGCAGCCTCGAAGATCTACGGGGAGTTCAGCGGCTGCCCCGGCTCGCCGCAGTTCAGCGTCGGCGGCTACGGACAGGCCTTCACCCCCACCGTGGGCAAGGTCTATGAGGCGAGCGGATACTCCTTCATGTCGAACGCCGACCCGATCCCCGGCAGTCTGACCTGCGAGTCCAATCGTCTGATCGTCAAGATCGTCTATTTCAACGCCGTGTCCGGCGGCTCGGAGATCGCCTCCAACGAACTCGTGATCGGGGATTGGGACACGCCGCGCAACCGTTGGATCCCGTTCACCGTCTCGGCCCCTGCCCCGGCCGGCGCCCTGCGGGTGGAGATTCTGTTCCTCTACCTGCAGCCGGCCTGCGATCCGGGCGCGATCTACGTCGACGACACCGCCTTCTGCCAGCGCGACAATCCCGCGCAGCCGAACCTCCTGTCCAATCCGAGCTTCAACACGAATCTGGCCGGATGGAGCGTGTTCGGCAACGTCTTCCACGATTCGCGGCCGATCATCGTCCGGACCCCGAGCGGCAGCGCCAAGCTCTTCTCGACCTTCCAGCCGGATGCTCCGTCGGGCCTCTTCCAGACCTTCGCCGCGTCGCCGGGCACCGCCTGGCAGCTCGACGTCTACTCCCTCACCACCTGCCGAGAGGATCCGATCACTGGCGGGAACAACAACTACGCGGTCGCCCGGATCGTCTACCGCGACTCGAGCAACAACCAGCTCGGCGCGGCGGAACAGGTGATCCTGACCAACAGTTCGCCTCTCGGAACCTGGACTCAGCACACCGTGGTTGCCGGAAGTGCCCCGCCCGGAACCGTCGCGGTGGAACCGTTCATTCTCTTCATCTCGCCGGCCCTCGAGGGAGGCGCGATGTGGGTCGACGATGCACGCTTCGTTGAACGCAATCCGGCCGCCGTACCGCTCACCGGTCCCGGCTCGGGTCTGGAGCTGGGACAGAACGTGCCGAACCCCTTCGCGCACGGGACGCGTATCGACTTCGCGCTCCCCGCGGCGGGACCGGTACAGGTCGAGGTCTTCGACCTCGGCGGCCGCTCGGTCGCCGAGCTGTTCCGCGGGGATCTGTCCGAGGGAAGCCATCAACTGAACTGGGATGGACGTCTGGCCAATGGCCGGCCCGCCCCGGCGGGCATCTACCACTATCGAATCCGGACACTGGTGGGAGAGCAGTCACGCAGCATGCTGTTGACCCGTTAGCGCTGAGGAGAAACAGGATCCTGCAAGACACCCGGAGCCGCGCTTCGTCACCAGGAGCGCGGCTCGGGTCGATCCGAAGCGAAGCGGCGCGGCCTCCACGGCCGGCCGAACTCGAGGCGAGATGATCCGAGCCCTTGCGATCGCTACCCTGCTCGTCTCCGCGCTCAGCAGGCCGGTGGAATCCCAGACGACAGGAGAAGGAAAGGAGTCCTTCGTGTCGCGACCGTTCCTCCCGGAACTCTCCTCCCCCTGGACCGCACCTGCGATCTGCTACGGCCCGCACCGCGACGGACAGCACCCCGGCGGAGCGTCTCCCTCCGAAGCGGAGCTGCGCGAGGACCTCACCATCCTCGCACGCCACTGGAAGCTGGTCCGGCTGTACGGGGCGGTGGGGCCCTGCGAGGCGCTGCTACGCCTGATCGCGGAGGAACAGGTGCCGCTTCAGGTCCTGCTCGGCGCCTGGATCGCGCCGGAGTCGAGCGCAGGTGACGCCGGTCATGTCGTCCCCGACCCGGAGGCGATCGCGGCGAACCGACGCGAGATCGAGACCGCGATCCGCCTGGCCAACGCGTATCCGGAGATCGTCGTCGGGGTCAGCGTCGGGAACGAAACGCAGGTGTTCTGGTCCGCGCATCGCAGCCCGGAGGAACAGCTCGTGTCGTACCTGCGGGAAGTCCGGGCGCACACCGCCGTCCCGATCACCACGGCGGACGACTGGAACTTCTGGCGTCTCCCGGAGAGCGCCGCGATCGCAAACGAGATCGACTTCCTCCTGGTCCACGCCCACCCGCTCTGGAATGGCATCCAGCTCGACGCCGCCCTCGACTGGACGAGCGCCCGGTTGGCGGAGATCCGCGCGACCCACCCGGGCCGCCGAATCGTGCTGGGAGAGATCGGCTGGGCGACCGGCCGCCACACCGAGGGTGAGCAGGCCCGGTTGATCAAAGGGGCAACGGGCGAAGCGGAGCAGGCCGAGTTCATCCACGCACTCTCCGCCTGGATCCCGCGCGAGCAGGTGGTGACCTTCGTCTTCGAAGCGTTCGACGAGAACTGGAAGGGGGGTCCGCACCCCGACGAAGTCGAGAAGCACTGGGGGCTCTACCACACGAACCGGCAACCGAAGCCGGCGCTATCCGGAAAGCGCTGATCCGATGGACCGGAGCGAGAAACGCGACGGTCTGGTCCGGCTCGACGGTGAGCTGTATGCCTGCATTCCGGATCCGGATCAGCTGGCGCCGTTCTTGATGAGCATCCCGAGTGCGGGCGATCTCTGGATGTACCTCACGTCGCGCGGTGGACTGACCGCCGGGCGGCGCGACCCGGGTGGAGCGCTCTTCCCCTACGAAACGGCGGACAAGCTCGCCGATGCGCATCTCCACAGCGGTCCGATCACCGCCCTCTGGGTCAACCGCCAGGGGGAGCAGCCGGCACTCTGGCGGCCGTTCTGCGATGATCCCACCTCGACAACCACGATCCGCCGCACGCTGTACAAGAGCGCGAGCGGAAGCCGCGTGGTGTTCGAGGAGATCCACCAGCGCCTCGGCCTGGGTCTTCGCGCCTCCTGGGCGGCGAGCGACCGCTACGGTTGGGTGCGCACCGTCAGACTGCAGAACCTCGGCGCGGCTTCCCTCGGGGTCGAAGTGTTTGACGGTCTGCGGAATCTGCTCCCCTTCGGGGTGCCGCTTCCGATCTACCAGCGGGCGAGCAGTCTGGTCGATGCCTACAAGCAGACAGACCTCGATCCGGAAAGCCGCCTTGCCGTCTTCTCCCTGTCTTCGGTGATTCTCGATCGCCCGGAGGCGGCCGAGGAGCTGCGGGGCAGCATCGCCTGGCGAGTCGGCGGGGGGGAGTTCGACCTGGCGCTCTCGGCCGAGTCGATCCGCCGTTTCCTCTGCCACGAGCCGTGGCCGGAAACGCCGCGCGTGACCGGAGTGCGCGGCTGCTACCTCACGCGATCGCGCTACCTCCTCGAGGCTGGAGCAGATGTCGAGTGGCACGTGGTCGTCGACACCGGCCGCACGCAGTCCGAAGTCAGCGACCTGGTCCTGGAGCTGCGCACCCCGCCGCAACTTGCGCTGCGCCTCGCGGAGGATCTGCGCGAGAACGACCGCCGACTGGTGCGTATCGTCGCGGCGGCGGACGGGCTCCAGGTGACGGGGCAACCTGTGACGGCCGTGCACCACTTCGCCAACGTGCTCTACAACGGGATGCGGGGCGGGGTGTTCCACCGCAACCACGAAGTGGGACGTCACGCCCTCGATGCGTTCTTCGCCACCCGCAACCGTCCGGCACAGCAACGCGCCACGGAGTTTCTCGCCGCGCTGCCCGAGACGCTTCCAGCCTCGGAATTGATCGATCGTGCGGCGGGAATCGGCGACCCCGACCTGGAGCGGCTCTGTCTCGAGTACCTCCCGCTCTACTTCGGGCGCCGCCACGGCGACCCGAGCCGACCGTGGAATCAGTTTCGCATCCAGGTCCGCGATCGCGACGGTCGGGAGGCGCTGCGCTACGAGGGCAACTGGCGCGACATCTTCCAGAACTGGGAAGCGCTCACGGCCAGCTTCCCGGCGTTCCTGCCCGGCATCGTGGCCAAGTTCGTCAATGCGTCGACCGCCGATGGGTGGAACCCGTATCGGATCACCCGCGACGGAATCGACTGGGAAGTACCCGACCCCGACGACCCCTGGAGTTGCATCGGCTACTGGGGAGACCACCAGATCGTCTACCTGCTCCGGCTGCTGGAAGCGGAGCAGCGTTTCGCCCCGGGGCGCCTCGCCGGTCGATTGGAACAGCGGATCTTCGCCCACGCCGACGTACCCTACCGCCTCCGCTCCTATCGGAAGATGCTGGCCAATCGTCGTGAGACGATCGACTTCGACCACGGTCTGGCCGAACGGATCGCGCGACGGGTGGAGCGCATCGGAACGGACGGCAAGCTAGTCTGCGACCCGGACGGGCGAGTCATTCACGTCTCGCTGCTGGAGAAGCTCCTGATCCTGGCCCTCTGCAAGTTATCGAATCTCGTCCCGGGGGGCGGGATCTGGATGAACACGCAACGCCCGGAATGGAACGACGCCAACAACGCGCTGGTCGGCGACGGCATCTCGGTCGTCACCCTCTGCTACCTGCGCCGCTATCTCGCGTTTCTATCCGCGCGGCTGGCGGAAGCCGGGGCGGGCTCGACGCATGAACTCACCCTCGGCGTGACGACCTGGGCGGAGGAACTGCGGAACGCGTTCGCCGCTGCGCCGCCGCACGGTGCGCGCGATGCCCGGGATGATCGCCGCCTGCTCGACTGCCTGGGAGTGGCCTACGAGCACCACCGCGAGCGACTCTACGCCGGCCAGGGACTCGACCGTTCGCAGCGGATGAACGGGGCGGAGCTCGCGGCCTTGCTCGACGCGGCGCTGCTCGAGGTCGACGCCGCGATTCGCGTCAACCGGCGCCCGGATGGCCTCTATCACGCCTACAATCTGCTCGCGCTCGAACCGGAGAGCGATACGCTGGAGGTCCGTCCGCTCTATGCGATGCTGGAGGGACAGGTCGCCGCGCTGAGCTCCGGTCTCGTGGGGGCCGAAGAAGCGGTGCAACTGATCGATGCCCTGTTCGCCAGCCCGCTCTACCTCGAGTCGGAGCGCAGCTTCCTCCTCTACCCGGAGCGCCGGTTACCCGGCTTCCTGGAGAAGAACCGCATCGCTCCAACGCTCCTCGAGGCGAATCCTCTCCTGCGCGAACTGATCGCCACCGGCGAAGAGATGATCGTCGTCCGGGACTCGCTCGTCGGGTACCGCTTCCACCCCGACCTACGCAACGCACGTGACCTGGCTCGCGATCTGGACCAGCTGGCGCAGAAGTCGCCGTGGACCGAGACGGTAGCGCTCCACCGCGCGGAGGTGCTGGAGCTGTTCGAGGCGGTGTTCCAGCATCGTTCCTTTACCGGTCGCTCGGGAACGATGTACGGCTACGAGGGACTCGGCTGCATCTACTGGCACATGGTGGCCAAGCTGCTCCTTGCGGTCCAGGAGGTTGCGCTGCGGGCCGAGCGCGAGGGCGCCCCGAAGACGCTGGTCGCGACACTCTTCACCGCGTACGGACGGATTCGCCGCGGCCTGGGCTTCGAGAAGAGCGCGCGGGAGTTCGGAGCCTTCCCCACCGACCCCTACTCGCACACCCCGCGTCATGCGGGCGCGCAGCAACCGGGCATGACCGGCCAGGTGAAGGAGGAGATCCTCGCGCGCTGGGGAGAACTTGGTCTGGTGGTTGCGTCGGGAACACTGCGGTTCGAGCCTCGGATCTTGCAGGCTGCGGAGTTCCTCTCGGTCGTCGAGTCGTTTCGCTTCGTCCATCTCGATGGAGAGGCGGAGACGATCAAAGTTCCGACCGGAGCGCTCGCCTTCAGCTTCTGTCAGGTTCCGATTCTCTACCACCTGAGCGAGGGGGCGGAGGCGATCACCCTCCACCTGCGGGACGGCGATCGACGTGTCATCCCCGGTCGCGCGCTCGACACCGAGTGGAGTGGCTCGATCTTCGATCGACGCGGCGTGATCCGCCGGATCGAGGTGCAGGTGCCCCGATCCGGCCTTCGCCTCAGCGGGCGATGACGATCCGATCGCTCTCCACCGTGCTGCCCGCACGGTAGCGGTAGAGATACACCCCGGCCTCAAGCTCCACCCCGGCCTCGTCCCGTCCATCCCAGACGAGCGCGTGCGCTCCCGCCGAACGTGGCCCGGTCGCCAAGGAGGCGGATCTGCCGACCCGCGACATCGAAGATCGTCAACTCCGCCGATCCCGGCGATCGGAAGGACGTACTGGAACGTGACCAGCCCGGAACTCGGGTTGGGCTCCGCGCGGCTGAAGCGGGTGCGCACCGCGGGCGACAAGGGGTCGGCCGGTGCATCCGCCGGAGGATCGGCCGGCGCAAAGAGGAACGACTCGACGATCGCTTCCTGGTTCGTACTCGGCGGCCCGCTGAACTGCCAGAGATTCAGGTGGACTCGCGGAATCTCGGGTCTCGGGATGTGCGGGCCAGTATAGGTCCAGGTGTGGATCAGGTTCGCCGGGAGTTCATCATCGGGGCCACCCCGCCAGCTGCGGAACTCCACCCGATCCGCCAGCCAGCGAAAGGCGTGGGTCGTCCGCTCGGTCGCTCCGATCGTGGCCGAGAAGCGCTCGATGTTCCCCGGGTAGTCGAAGGGCTGAGCCACGAACTGCGCCGGGCCGTTCGCCGCGTTTCCCCAGCGACTCCACTCCACGTCGATCTCGTTGTACGGATTCCACCACCCGTAGGCCGGGTCGTAGCACGCACCGTATTGCCAGATGAAGAGGCCGAAGACCACCGTCGGATCGAAGGCGTGGATCGGACCCACCGTGGTGAACTGATAGTCCCCGTAGCCCAGGACGTCCTGCAGCACCACCTCGGTGCTGTACCACGATCCGCTCTGGTTCTTCACCGTGAGATGCAGCCTCCCCTGAGCGTCGACCCAGGTGCAGTTGGCGGTGTCGCAGAAGAGGTTTGGTCCCGGTCCGAAGAATCCCGGCCCCTTCACCCGCCAGGTGCGTCCGCTGAAGGCGAGGGTGCGCCCACCGGGAAAGTCGTTCCACTGCTGCTGCTCCAGGGTCGGGGGACCGAGCTCGTCGCACGTCGCCTGGTCGTAGTAGACGTCCGGCTGCGGATCGGTGGGACTCTGCAGCACACCGAGCAGGAAGTGGATCGCGGCGGTGCCGGCCGGCGCGGGCTGACTCGTGACCGCGACCACGTTCGCTTCCCCCGCGGGAGTGCCGGCATCGGCCAGGGTGTGGGATTCATAGCTGATCAGCGTGCCGTTGGCCGCGCGCCACTCGATGTTGAGGATCGCCTTGCACTGGCCGAGCAGCGGCTTGAGCGTGGCGTGTTCAACCGAGACCGAGGCGCTCCAGCGATCGCCCGGAGCGGAGTCGAGCCGCTGCCAGTAGCCGGAAACATCCCAGTTCCCGTTGTTCGGCCCGGACACGCGCGCCGCGGTGTCTCCATGGGTCGCGGCGGTCGAGGTTCCGATCTGACCGAACTGGTTCCATCCGCCGAACACCTGGCCGCCGGTTCCGGGCAGTTCGAAGCTGGGATTGGCCAGGAGACACTGGGCCCGGACGGCTGGGGCGCCGGCGACGGTGAGCAGCGACAACACCCCGAGGAGCAGTAGACGACGAGGAAGCATGGCACTCTCCGATAGAAGTACGCCCGAGCCGACCCTGCTCGCAGAAACGGCCCGAATTCCGGGCCTGAGCAGAGTTTACCCGACGCCGCGGGCACGACCAAGGCTCGCCCGGTCGGCGCGCGCCGATTCCGTCGATTGACAGCCGCCCGTCGGGCGCCGTACCGTGATTCACGCGCGCGGGATCATCGGTTCATCCGGGTCGTGCCGCGACGCAGCAGCCATGCACCCGTCCCGGACGCGATCGTCCCGGGCACGAACCCTGCCCCCGTGCGGCAGGAGAAGGAGGACGCCATGATGACCGCCACTGTGAAGGACTCCCCGGCGTCCCGTTCCTTCCGTCGCCTCGCGTAGCGCGACTCGCCTCCTCCCAATCGCCCCCTGGTCCGACGGCCACGAGGGATGACGCAGGGCTCGGTGAGCGAGCGCTCGACGCCTGCCTGCCGGTCGGCGCGCGTCCGATTCAGATCGAATCACGCGCGATGAGGACGCCCGGTCCCAGTGCAACTCTGATAGGGCAACTCTGATAGGGCAACCCCGATAGGGGCAACCCCGACAGGGCCAACCCGCATTCGCACCTCCGGGCGGCGCCCCGAGGTGTTTGGGAGAGGCATCCGCATGCAATCGGATCGAATCGGTTCTGATCTCTCTGCTCTGGGCTGGAACCCGCACTTCGCCACCGCGTTCGAGACCTTGGCCGAACCGGGCACGGTGCCGGCGCGGATCGCGCGCGCCGACCTCGGTCGGTACCTCATCCTCTGCGCCGCGGGCGAGCGGTTCGCGGAGCTGTCCGGGCGCTTTCGGCATCACGCCGCTGGACCAGCCGATCTCCCGGTGGTGGGCGACTGGGTGGTGCTTCGTCCACAGGTCGACGGACCGGGACAGATCGTCGGTCTACTTCCCCGCGCCGCGGCCTTCGCCCGCAAGACGGTCGGGGAGACGACCGAGGAGCAACTTCTCGCGGCCAACATCGACACCGTGTTCCTGGTTACCGGACTCGATGCCAACTTCAACCTGCGACGGATCGAACGCTACCTCACCGCCACCTGGGAGAGCGGCGGGAACCCGGTTGTGGTCTTGAACAAGGCAGACCTGGCCACCGACCTCGAGTCCCAGCTCGCCGAAACCAGGGCGATCGCGATGGGGGTGCCGGTCGTGGCGATCTCCGCCCTGGACGCCGATCACCTCGACGCACTCGCTCCGTGGCTCACCCCCGGCGCGACGGTCGTGTTGCTCGGCTCGTCCGGAGTCGGAAAGAGCACCCTGACCAACGCGCTCCTCGGCGCGGCGCGGCAGGAGATCGGCGCGACCCGGGAGGTCGACGCGAAGGGGCGGCACACCACGACCAGCCGCGAACTGGTGGTCCTCCCCTCCGGCGCCCTCCTGATCGACACGCCGGGGATGCGGGAGCTGCAACTCTGGGGTGAGGAGTCGAGTCTGGATCAGGTGTTTCCCGAGATCCTCGCGCTGGTGAGCGGCTGTCGCTTCCACGACTGCGCGCACGAGAGCGAGCCGGGCTGCGCGGTGCGCGCCGCGCTCGAGGAGGGCAGACTCGAGCCCGAGCGGGTTCAAGCCTGGCGCAAGCTCCAACGGGAGCTGACCCGCCTCGAACTGCGGCGCGACGTCCGGGCACGGATCAACGAGAAGGCAAAGTGGAAACAGATCGCGCAGGCCAAGAAGACCCACCCGAAGGCGCAGCGGTGGCGATGAGCCGGCACCAACGGCGGCGACGCGCCGAGGGCGCGTCGCGGCTAATCCCAGAGACGGATCCCAACCCGCTCGATGTGCCGGCGGAGAGCCGCGTGCTCGATGTGGGACAGCGATCGGACGTCGAACTGATAGGGCAGTGGCAGGGCATCAAGTTCGGCGGCGATCGCCTCGGCCCGGAGTGGGTCAAGATCACCCTCCAAGGCAAGATCGATATCTGAGTTGAGGAGGCTCGTCCCCTCCGCGCGCGAACCGAACAGGATCGCGCCGCGGATCTCCGCATGCCGGCGCAGGACTCCGCGAATGAGCTCGACTTCGCAGGGGGACAGACCGCCGATGGTCATGTCGAGGTTCGGCGTCCGGCCAGCGAGGTCCGAAGCACCTCCATGGCGGGGTAGTAGCGATGGGCCACGGCGATGACCGCCCGATCGAAAGTGGTGCGATCATAGGTGTGAGAAAGCAGATTGCGATGATCGAGCATGTCGATCCAGACCTGCCCATCGACCACCAGGCGCGCACCAAATGCCGCCTTGACCACAGCGCGCGGGGTAGCCGAGTCGAGCGCGACTCCCTCGCGCTCGAGGTAGTCCTTCATCGTCTTCCAGCACAACTCGAGCGCGAACTCGAAACGGTGAACCATCCCTTCGCACTCCAGTGCGGAGAGGGACTCGACTCCCCGATCGATCGGCTCGCGGAGGAGTGCCAACGCCCGCTCCAGGCTTTCGAATCGCTGTTCCCAGCGCACATCTGCGTCCATCAGAACCTCTAGTGCCAGTCTCGATCGGCTCGACGTGGTCCATGGTAGCGGTTTTTGGGCTGATTGCGACGCGCCGAGGGCGCGTCGCGGCCTAGGTCAGGAGTTTGCCCCGGGCGAGGAGCGACTCGACGACGAGCAGGATCAGAACCGCGATCAACAGCGGGCGCCAGAGTTCCTGGCCGTAGCGCCCCTCGAGGAGTTCGCGGGTGATCCGCTGGCCGGCGGCGAGGAACTGTGCACCGCGGCCGAAGACGCGGGTCTGGAGTTCCTTCGAGGCGATCGCGAGGTTTCCTTCCTTCCCGTCGAGGTTGACCGCGAAGGTGGCCACCCGCTTGCCCGCGCCATCGACGAAGCGATAGATCCCCGGCAGGGTCGTCCGCTCCGAGCGGAGGCGAGCGGTGCGATCGGTCGGCGCGATGCTCACCGGGCTGTTTCCGCCCGTCGGGTCCACACAGGTCACCTGCCCCTGGAACGATTCGAGCGAAAGGGTCGCCTCGAGCGGTGAGCCGACCGCCTGCGGCCCGCGGTCATCGCCGGTGCGATGGGCGAGATAGCCGGTCGCCTGATGGATGAACGGAAGAAACGAGGCACTGGTGACGAAGTCGTTCCAGTCGCCGTCGAGGCTGGAGGTGAAGAGCATGAGGCCGTTGTCTTCGACCAACGCGGGCAGACTGCCGCTCCAATCGGCCAACACCCGTGCTCCGCTACCGATCCGACACTCGACGATCTTCCGGAAGCGCGAGGAGGAGAGGTCCTGACCCGGCCCGAGCTGGAAACCGCTGAAGACGGGGTGCCCCAGGACCGTTGGGCGGAAGGAGCGGTAGGTGCCTTCCCCTTCATCGGCCAGGATATTGAGCAGGCTGATCGAAGAGAGCTTCCCCAGTACTTCCGTGTTGTAGTAGCGCGGGTCGACCCGCTGTCCGAGGGTAATCAGGATCCCACCGCCCTGGCCGCGGAAGCGGCCAAGGTTTTCCACCGCCTGCTCGGAGAGTCGCCCGACGTTCGCGAGGATCACCACGTCCGCCGTCCACCCGGCCGGGTCGGTCAGGATCTCGGTGCGCGCCGACTGAACCTGGAAGATCTCCCCGCGTCCGGTCGGGTCGAGCGCCGTCCGGATGAAGAGGCCGTCATCGCTGCTCGTCGATCCCGGAACCTCGCCTCCGCCCGTGATCAGGAGTACCTTGCGCGCGCCGGAGTTCCCGGTCACCAGGTAGGCGCGGTTGTCGTACTCGCAGAGATCGGCACCGAGGCGCACCTCGATCGCCCCATCGGCCGGCACCGACGCCAGGCTGATCTCGACCTCGCTCTGCCCGAGCGGGGGCAGACTCAGACCGGCATCGCCCAGGTCCGAGCTGCTGCCGCCGTCGGCCGCGACCGCGCGCACGATCCGCTCGGTCACCGGCTCCTCGCCGTGATTCACCACCGTGGCGAGCACCCGCCCGTGCCCGGAAGCCCCTCCGGTCGCGTCGTAACGGACGCTTTGCAGCGTCACGTTGCTCACCTTGGTCTCACGCACCGGGACGAGATAGATCCGGATGTCGTCCGGCAATTCGAAGCCGCGCGTTCCCTCCCCGGTCGCCGCCCCCTCTCCAGTCGTGCTGTCGGCCCACGCCGTACCGATCACCGCAGCGCCCAGCGCACTCCCGAACGGCCGATGCTCCCCGGAGCGAAGGGCCACTGCCCCGCGTTCGCGCGCCGCATTCGCCCACTCCTCGAGGTCCTGCTGCTGGAAGTCGGAGATGACGAAGATCTCCTTGTTCAAAGTGTGAGCCGCGCGCACGATCGGCAGCACCTGATCGATCGCTGCCCCCAGATCGGCCCGCCCGGCGGAGAGCGGCGCCTTGCGGAGTTCCTGGCGGAGCAGGTTGGCATTGGCGGTTGGGGTTTGGAACGGCACCACCACCGGTCGGCCGAAGAAGGCCAGCACCGCCTTGTCCTCCTCCCCCATGAGGTCGAGGACTTCCTCCGCCCGCTGCTTCGCCAATCCCAGACAGGTGCCGTCGTCGTTGCCGCCCGAGGAGGCATCGATCGGCAGGTCTCCGCTGCGCGTCGGATCGGCCGCGTTCAGGCTCCAGCTGTTGTCGAGCAGGATCGCGACGGTCGAGCTTCCGCGCGCCACCCGGCTCGCGCCCTGGATCGCCGGCCGCGCCATGGCCAGGGCGAAGAGGCCGATGATCAGAACCCGGAGGGCGAGGAGCAAGAACTCGCGCAGGCGAACCCGGCGCACCCGCTTGAGGGTGATCTCCCGCAGATACTCGATGCTGGGGAAGACGACCTGCTGCGCCGGGCGCCGATTGAACAGATGGATCAGGATCGGCAGCGCCGCCGCCACCAATCCGATCAGGAACGCGTTGTTCAGAAATGGAGGCACTTACGGTTCCGTCCTTCCCGCGCGTCCGGGGATCAATGTAGCCGCTGGCGCTTCTCCAGGTAGCGAAGGAGCGCCAGATCGTAGGTGGTGCGCGTCAGCACGCGCTCATAGCTGATGTTGTTCTCCGCCGCGGCCCGCTTGTAGAAGGCGATCCGCTCGTCCATCCGCTTCCGGTATTCCTTGGCCGCCTCCCAGGGAAGGACGTTGAGTTTCTCGCCGGTTTCGAGGTCGACGAAGATCCCCTCTTCCTTGTAGGGAAACTCCGCCTCGGCCGGATCCTGGATATGGAACACCACCACCTCGTGGCGACGGTGCCGGAAGTGCTTCAGCGCGCGGACCACCTCGGCGTCGTTCTGATCCCAGAAGTCGCTCAGGATGATGACCAGCCCGCGGCGATGGATCCGGTCGGCCAGGAAGTCGAGCGACCTCCCGATTCGTGTGCCCCGAGGCTCCTCCTCCTTTTCCTGAAGCGAGCGTCGGGCCTCGAGTTCCATCTCACGAAACAGGACCCGCAGGTGCGGACCGGTCGATCGCGCCGGGACCAGCTTGTGGATCTTGTCACTGAAGGTCAGCAGCCCCACCGCGTCCTGCTGCTGGATCATCAGGTAGGCCATCGCCGCGGCCAGCGACACGCTGTAGCGCAACTTCGACAGCCCCTCCGGATCGCTCTGGAAGAGCATCGAGCTCGAAGTGTCGAGGAGGATGTAGGCGCGGAGGTTGGTCTCTTCCTCGTATTCCTTGATGTAGTAGCGATCGCTCTTGGCGTAGAGCTTCCAGTCGACGAAGCGGATCGGATCGCCGGGCATGTACTGACGGTGCTCCGCGAACTCGACGCTGAACCCGTGATACGGGCTCTTGTGCAGTCCGGTCAGGAACCCCTCCGCCACCAGGCGGGCGATCAGGTCGAGCCGCTGCAACTTTCCCACCACGGCCGGATCGAGGAAGGCGCGTTCGCCCCCCTTTCCGCTCCGTTGTGCGCCGGATGCCCCGGACTTCTGCGACACCTCGCCGCCCTACCGCTTCGCCGCCGCGGCCTTCGGCTCCGGGAGCGCCTCGAGCAGACGCCCGATCAGCTGCACCACCTGGATCCCCTCCGCCTCCGCGTTGAAATTGGCCATCACGCGATGGCGGAGCACCGACGGCGCCACCTGGCGCACATCCTCGCACGACGGCGTGGCCTGGCCATGCAGGACTGCTCGCGTCTTCGCCCCCAGGACCAGGTACTGCGAGGCACGCGGACCCGCGCCCCAGGATACGTAGTCCTTGATGAAGTCGTAGCTGGTGTGGGCCGGCCGGGTCATCCGGGCCAGGCTCACGGCGTAGGCCACCACATGTTCGGAGACCGGCACTCGCCGGATGATCTTCTGCAGACGGATGATGTCCTCGGCGTTCAGCACCCGCTTCACGTCCGCCTCGTACGATCCGGTGGTTGCGGTCACGATCGCTTGCTCTTCCGCTTCGGTCGGATAGTCGACGAAGACGTTGAACATGAAGCGGTCGAGCTGCGCCTCCGGCAAGGGGTAGGTTCCCTCCAGCTCGATCGGGTTCTGGGTCGCGAGGACGAAGAACGGCGCGTCCAGTTTGAGCGTCTGCCCCGCTGCCGTGACCGACTTCTCCTGCATCGCCTGGAGGAGCGCGGCCTGTGTCTTGGGCGGCGTGCGGTTGATCTCATCGGCCAGGACCAGGTTGGCGAAGATCGGTCCCTTGACGAACTTGAAGGTCCGCTTCCCCGTCGCCCGGTCCTCTTCCAGGATCTCGGTCCCGGTGATGTCGCTCGGCATCAGGTCCGGGGTGAACTGGATCCGGTTGTAGCCTAGGTCCAGGACCCGGGCCAGGGTCGAGATCAGCAGGGTTTTGGCCAGTCCCGGCACACCCACCAGCAAGCAGTGCCCGTCCGAGAAGAGGGCGGTGAGCAGTTCCTCCACCACCTTCTCCTGGCCGACGATCACCTTCCGCACCTCGGTCAGGATCCGTTCCCTGGCATCCTTGAGCTGCGCGATGGTCTGGATGGCTTCCTGCGGCGACATCTCCTGCGACATAACACTCCCTTTGCGAGACCGAGCGATGGGGACCCAGCGGTCCGGAACACAGGCGCGGACTTTCCGGGCAGAAAGAAAGACAGGGCCGGCAACGCGCCCCGAGCCCCGTTCGAGGGATTCAAACAGACTGGCCCTCTTGCGTAAAGCCTTGGCTAGAACCGATCGCTCCGGCGGAAGTTCCCCTCCCCCCGCGGCGGCAGCCCCTCCCGGCTCCCCGCGCCTCGGCGCCGACCGTCCCGGGCGAACCTCGCCTTGCCTTCCGCCACGGCCGGTGCCAATCTCCGCCCACTTCGGACCAGCCGGCGGTCCGGGGCTCCGAGCCCAAACATCACCGGGTCCAGAACGCCAGGGAGCGCTGAACGCCAGGGAGCCCTGAACGCCAGGGAGCAGAGAGGATCACGGTTGAGCCAGCCGACGGACGACGAGGCGCCCGACCAGCCCGCAGAACTCGACTCTCGCGGCCGTCGCGTGCACGCCCCGATTCAGCCCCGGAGCGGCCTCACCGTCTCGACGGCGCTCCCTCAGGCCGAGGTGCAACCCACGACGTGGCTCTCCATCTGGCGCGCCGCCGCGCTTCTCGGTCTCGTCGGCCTCGTCCTCGGCTTTCTCGCCGTCTGGAAACCCGACACTCCTACCGAGCGCCTGGCGCGCGTCACTCCCATGCCCGCCCAGGTCGACCCCAAGACCCCCACCAGCGACCCCTACCACGCCGCCTGGGTCCGCGGCCTCCATGCCTACGGCGAGGGGAAGTACGGCCAGGCCGAGAAGCACCTCCGCGCCGCGCTCGCGCTCGAGGCTGCCCACGCCGAGGCCTACCTCTACCTCGGCTCCGCCCTCCTGTTGCAGAAGCAGGTCGACCCCGCCATCGAGTCGCTCTCGATGGCGGTCAGCCTCGCCTCCGCACCCGAGTACTGGGAAGAAAGCCGCTGGCAGCTCGCCCAAGCGTTCCTGCTCGAAGGCAGCCCCGACCCCGCCGGCGCCCTCCTCCGCGACATCATCCGCGACGGGCGGCGGCACCGCTCCGAAGCCACCGAGCAACTCACCCAGGTACAAGAGCTGTTTCCTCACATACGAAAGGCGCGCCCCTAGGGGAGCGCGCCTTTGGAATCGCAGCGGGAGTGAGGTCGTCGGGCTATGGGTTGTAGCGAAGGATGAAACTGGAGCCGTCCGGGGGCTCCGACTCACACAGCGGCGAGGCCGGTACGTCGACCAGCGCCCAGGCCCCTACCACCTGCGGCAACCCGCAGTTGTTGCACGCGCGCCGGATCTTGGTCATCCAGTCTGCGCCGCCCCCCTGCGGTTCGACGTTCACTTCGAGGTACCAACAGCACTGGACTAGGGGAGAGAAGTTGACCATCGCATTCGCGTCGGCCTGCAGAATGTACGGACTGCCATGAGGGTAGCCCGACGCGTTGTAGACGTACACCGTGACCTCGGAATAGGGCATCGGCTCGCCTTCACAGTCGGTAATGAAGAACTCGATCGGCTGGTAGTGCAGGCCTATGCCTCCACCTGGTTGTGCTGCCGCGCGTCCCGCGGCAA
Organism: Candidatus Eiseniibacteriota bacterium; assembly: GCA_016712505.1. Lineage (GTDB taxonomy): Bacteria > Eisenbacteria > RBG-16-71-46 > CAIMUX01 > CAIMUX01 > JADJQY01. The sequence goes on from JADJQY010000004.1 coordinate 235,016, forward strand.
ACAGCGCCAGAAGCGCCAGAAGTGTGAGCAATCTTCTCATGAGACTTCCCTCCCTCCGTTGATCTTCGACTCCGGGTACGGCTTGCCGCCCATCGGCGAGCCTGGCCCGGAAGCGAACCCGGTAGCTTCGATGCCCAGTCTCTTCATGCTGCGCAGCAGGGCGTTCCGATGCTGCCCCAGCAACGCTGCGGCGCGGGTACGGTTTCCACCCGTGATCCGGAGCGCCTCGACGATAGCCTCCCGTTCCCTCTTCTCCAGCGACGCGAATCCTGCCGGTGATGCTGCCATCTCCGGGTCTCGGCGGATCGCCGGCGAATCCGTTGCCTCGACTGGACACGCCGGGGCGACTCCGGACCCCGCCGCAAGTTCCCGAGCGTCTTCCAGACGCACCTCGCGACCAGCGAAAAAGATGAGCGCACGACGCACGAAGTTCTCCAGTTCCCGGACATTTCCACGCCACGGAAGGCTCGCGAGATAGTGGTGCGCTGACTGATCGAAGCGAACTCGACGCTCGACCTGCGGTTGGTGGAGCCGACTGAAGTGGTCCACGAGGAGGGGAATGTCCTCCCGTCGTTCCCGTAGTGGTGGGATGCGCAGTTCGACCACGTTCATTCGGTAGTACAGGTCTTCTCGAAATCTCCCGGCGGCCACCGCATCCGAGAGCGGACGCGAGGCGGCGGCGATCACTCGAACGTTGACCGAGGCTTCGGTGTCGCTTCCCAGCGGACGGACCACACCGGTCTCCAGCACCCGCAGGAACTTCGCCTGCAGCGGCATGGCGAGGTCGACGACCTCATCGAGAAACAGCGTGCCCTGATCCGCGAGGCGAAACAGGCCGGAGTTCTCCCGCTGCGCCCCGGTAAAGGCCCCCTTGGCGTGGCCAAAGAACAGGCTTTCCATCAGATCGAGTGGGACCGCCGCGCAGTTCTGCGCGACGAATGAGCGCTGGCTGCGTGGGCTGCTGTAGTGCAGCGCTCGAGCGAAGAGTTCCTTGCCGGTGCCGCTCTCCCCCACCAGCATCACCGGAACGTCCACCCGGGCAACCAATTCAGCTCGACGGAGAAGCGAGTGCATCGAGGCATCGGCCGTGACGATCAAATCGAGCGGACTCGCGCCAACCACCTGCTGCCGCAAACTCTCGTTCTCGCGCAGAAGCTGCTCGTGCGCGCGTGCCTGCTCCAACGCGCTCCCGGCCAGCTCCGCGAAGGCCTCGAGAAACGCCAACCCCCCCGAGCTGAAGGCGCGTGTCCGGGTGCGGTGATCGAGGTAGATCGCCCCCACCAGATCCCCTCTGGAGCGCAGAGGCACGCACAACACGGATCGCAGTCGTTGACTGTGGACACTGGGTGCATCGAGCCGCGAAAGTTCAGCCGTCGCGTCGTCGAGGAGCACACGACTCCCGGCGAGCGTCCGGCGGAGCAGGGTTCTGCTCAGGCCGGAGAGACCGCGAAGTTCCTCTGCATCGATGCCGATCGCCGCGGCCGGGACGAGGATTTCGTCCGCATGCTTGCCCAGCAGAATCGCGCCGCGCTCCGCTTCCAGCGCCCGCACCGAGACCCGGAGGATCTCCTCGAGTAACGCGCCGAAATTAAGCGTCGTGAGGAGGGAGCTCGCCGCGTCCGTAAGTAGCGCAAAGACACTGCGCTCCAGGTGTCGGTCGACCTGCCTGGCTGTAGGAGAGCCTAGACCTAGTCCCGGCGGCATGCCTCTTCCCCCCTCGTCCAGATCCGCGGCGAGATCCTCCGCCTCCGTGAGGGAGTCGTACGGATCTAGCGGCTCCGGATCGGGGCGCTCGAAGAACCTGTTCTCTTCGTTGATACTCATAGGTTTCCGAGTGAAATGGGCCAAGCTGCGCTGGTCGCACCCCCCAGCGCGACCACGATCCTGGTTGGTCGGTGAAGAGTCTACGGCCCACTTCGCACCGCCGCCTACCTGAACCTCGCACAGCCTGACCCATGATCACTCGACGGTTGGTCCGCCACGGGTCACCGGAGTCGAGGGCTCCAGGCTAGGGCTGGCCACCGACCCGACTGCGTCAAGTGCTGTGCCACGAAGAGGAGAATCGAATCCGCTCGCCAATACGTTGAGATGCATCGTGTTACTCGAGCGGAACGGGCAGGTCGGGCGAAACTCGTCGCCGCAGGGCGGGACACATGTTCGCCAGCGAACGGAACTTGCTCGAATCCGAACAGCATCGCTGTTCGCAATCGGGCGTCACGGTCGACCACGAACAGCTACTGCCCTTGGGATTCCCAGAGGGCGGACATGCGGAGTCCATCCGCGACGATCAACGGGAACTGAAGGGCTTTGCCGGTCCGAAGTCCGGAGGCGAGCGACTCTCGGGCGCGGCCAACCTCGCCGGCACGCCACAGGCAGTCAGCCAGCATCAGTCGACTCCGCGCGGCGAAGTAGGCAAAACCGGGCGGTTCGAGCAAGTCGGCTGCGGCCCGGAACTGCCCAGTCGCCTGGGTGAAGTCACCTCGCTGGCGAAGCAGCAGTCCGACGTGGTGGTGATACCTCCCACGCTCCAGCGCATCCGACGTTTGGCCCAACTCAACGCGGCATCCCTCCAGCCAGGTAGACGCTGCATCGAGGTTTCCCTCTGCCTGGGCCGACGCCGCCTCCCAGCGTGCGACGAGCGACGGGGCGTAGCGCGAGCATCCATCCCGAAGGTGGGCCACCGTTCCGCCGTAGGAGGCAAGTTCACTCAGCAGCCACAGGTCAAGGAAGATGTCCAGGGCCATTCGCAGCATCACCGAGCGGACCTGAACTTCGCTCGAATCCTCCAGCAGTTCACACGACTGCGCCGCGGCAGCGACGGCCCGCGCACGATCACCGGAATAGAGCGCCAGCAACGCGGCGGACATGCGAACCGCCGGGTGCCAGTTCCGATCCCGGCGGACTTCCATGGCGTCAGCAAGGCGGCGAATCAACGAGCCTGCATCCCGCGTCCGGCCGAGGAGAACCGCAATCCAACCGAGTTGCACCCGGCAACGCACCTGCCAGCGAGCGGGCGTGTCCGCGGAGACCAGGCCGAGCGCGGTCCGCAGAGCCTCATCGGCCCGCCGAAGTTCGCCCGAGGCCTCGAGTACCTGGCTGAGGCCAAGCATCATGATGAGCCGCGTGTACCGGGACTTCGCACTCTCGCATGCCCTCTCGAGGTATCCGGCCGCAAGATCAGGCCTGCCGGGCATCTCGAGGTACCCCAGGAAGGCAAGCGCATTCACCTCGGTGTTCGAGCCGGTACCCTGGTGAGCCTCGGCGGCGCGTCGCGCCGCGGCGCGCGCCTCCTCGATCTCTCCCACCGCGGCAAACCTGCGGCCCCGCTCGTACTCCAGCCTGCCTTGGTCGGGGCCTCGGCCGTCCCGTGCGAGCGCCTCCACCCTCTCCCACGCGGAGGATCCGGTCTCCTCTTGCGGCCCCGACTGCAGCCGCGCCGCGCAGTCGAGAAGCGCCTCGATGCCCCAGGGAGAGGAGGCGTCCTCGGCGAGCTCCGCGAGCAACTCGCGGGCGAGTGGATCTCCGGCCACGGCCAAAGCACGTGCGATTTCGAGCCCGAGACGTTGGTAGGGCCAGGCAGGACCGAGCAGCTCGGCCAGCTCTCGAGTGCGGTGAGCGAACAACACGCGAGTCCAGGGGACGTTCGTGTCGGGTGGATCTAGCAAGGCGCGTATCACCGCGAACTCGCGCTGCACCACCGCGCGTTCCAGAAAGTCGCTCAGTAGCGCGCGGAGTTGCTCTTTCCCGCCGAGACGGTGGAGGCGGGCGACGCACTCGCGGATCTCGTGGGGACGCTGGATGTCGGGAACAAGGCGCGCGGCGAGCCAGCGGTCGAGGTCGACGACATTGGGCGGCGGGCTGGCGAACGCGGCCTGGTGCGCACGGGCGGAGATCCACTGGAGTCGTTGCTCGTCGCCGACCCGAACCCAGCCGGCATCGAGAAGAGTCGGTAAGCCTGGAGGCGAACAGAACTCGGCCAGCAGAGTGCGGGCGATGTCGACCGGGGGGGTCGTTCCCGCACGGGCCAGCACGGCAAGAAGGTGCTGGGTGCTTGCGTCAGCGGCGCCAAAGCTCGGTTCGGGGGGCGGAGCGGCGCAGAGATGCTCCGAGCAGGGAATCCACCCGAGGGCGCCGTCGGAAGCTCCGGCGTCGACCATTCGGGCGAACTCAGGGGCGCACAGACGAAGGTCGCCCTCGCACCGTTCATGCAGCGCTGCCGAGACCTGCACGGTGACGGGACCGTCGTGCCCGAGTGACATGGCCACGACTTCCGCGAAGTCGGAGGCGGAGAGGCGATCGAGGAAGACGTGGTCCACGATCCAGTCGGTGGCGCCGTCTTGACCAAGGCGATCGAGCACGCGAGCCGTCGCCTGCTGAGGGCCCGGTTCACCGATGGCCACCAGCAGGAGTCGGGTGCCGGACTCGGTCACCTCGTTCAGGAGCGCGGGCAAGAGAACCGGGGGCGTCGGGGCGGCACAGCCGGGAGTCCGCGGGAAGAGCTCGCCGAGATCGACCGCCGCCCAGCGCACCTCCGGGGTTGCGATCAACCCTTCGAGGAGTCCGCGGGAGAGACCGCAGTGCGGGGCGCCGTGGATCAGGACTGCGGCGCCTTTGCCGGGCGACCTGCGTTCCTCGACCCTGCTCGCTGCCGCGAGGAGCGCGGTCGGGAGTGCCTCGCGCCCACGAAACGCCCCTCCCCCGATGCTGGGGCGCGCCTCCGCGGCCGGCAGGTTCAGCGCGGCGGCGAGTTCACGCGCGAACTCGAGGATGGTCCTGAACCTCCGCGATGCCATCGACGAGCCGAGCCGCTCGAGCAGGGGTGACCAAAGCGGATCGTGGCGGAGGGTAGGAAACAGATCAAGGATCGTGACCGCGAGGGAAAACTGATCGGCGCGTGCGTCGACCCGCCAGCCGCGCACGATCTCCGGGGCGACATACCCGTGCGAGCCTCCGAGCGGGCGTTCGTCCCAACCTCCCCGTTCGAAGGCGAAGGTGTGCCCCAGGTCGAGGAGCCGCACGCGCGGACCGGTGCTCGTCGCCGGGGCGTCCTCGAGGAGGATGTTCGAAGGCTTGATGTCGCAGTGCGCCAGCCCGAGGCGGTGGAAGCGAGCGAGGCATTCGCTGATCGCGAGAGCAAGCGGGCCGGCCATGGCGATCGGGGGCGGGGTCTGGAGCAGCGTCGATCCCGCGAGTCGCTCCATGGTCAGCGCGGCCCGGTCGTCACCCACGAACTCGAAGTCGAGCAGCCTTGGTGCGACTCCTGGCGGCGCGTGCAGGAGAGCTCGCGCTTCGGCGATGCAGTGCTCCGCAGGCCCGGACTTCCGGATGACCTGGGTCCCCGTCAGCAGATCCAAGGCAAACCACGTGAAACGGCCGTCCGCCTCGCGGAGCGGGGATAGCGCACGATACCGCCCGCCCCGGACGGAATCGTTCGGAATCGGGCGCCCGCCACCGTTCGCATCCAGACTCGCCATGCGGGGAGAGTAGCCTGCGTTGGGGGCGGACTGAAGTCAGGAGTTCCGCAGAACGCGCCGCGCATGCGGCACGGAAGCAGCTTCGAGCGTCTGCCTGCCGGACGGCCGAGGCGCTCGAACCACAGCGTTTCAGCCAGAGGTCGACTCCGGGTTGTAGCGCAGATGCCGGTAGGTCGGGTCCAGATGCCACCGCACGGTGCAGCAGTCCTCGGGCGACGGTCCTTCGTCCGCGCGGGGGGGATCGGCAGCGTTCGGGAGTGAGCGTTGTTCGCGTTCGGAATCGGGTCGATCCCCGGAGTAAGAGTGGCGCGGGCGCCAAAGCGCCACGAGATTCGAAACACGGGAGTCATTGCAGACGACGCAGTTGCACCAGCGGTGCGTATTGGAAGAGGCGCTTGGCACGCAAGTTGCCACAGGCGTTCCACCCGCGCCGCAACGGAGCGGGACTGGTGCCTGACGATCAACAAGGAGTCAAAGATGTCGAAGAAGATCGGATGGATCGCGATGGGCCTGATGCTGGCCGGGCTGAGCGCTCCTGCAAGGGTTGATGCTTGCGAGATCGTGAACGCTACGTTGGGGTGCAGCTACGATCCGGGCTGCCACCGGAACGCATACTACATCACCGTCGAGTTCGCACCTGGTTGTGAAGACGAGTCGTTCAGGGTCGAGCGGCGCTGCGGCAGTGGCCCTTGGACCATGCTGGCGACCAACCAGACCACACAGTTCTCCGAGTGCGCCCCGGAAGCGTTCTGCGGTATGGGATACCAGTACCGCGTCACCGCGAATGTCGGCGGTAGCAGTATCATTCTCGGCCCCACGACCTGCAACTGATCACAACTCCCGGCTGCGTCAACGCGCGGCGTGGAGGGCGATGCCCTTCCGCGCCGCGCGTTCGGCGATCCGCGCTCGCGGAGGTCCGCCCGGCGCGATCGCGATCGGATCAGTCCCCGGTCTCGATCGGATAGCCTTCGGCTCCTTCGGCAAACTCGACGAAGGGGGTGATGGCGCGGACGGTGGCGTCCTTGGTCCAGCCGCACATGCCGTGCTTCAGGTTGGTCGCCTTGTAGCCCATCATGCAGAGCGCGGTGGTGGCTACGCCGCCGGTGTGGCCGGTGTAGCAGTAGACGACGATCTCGCGCGAGGGGTCGAGCTTCTCCAGCTTTTCGAGCTTGGTGATTTCTCGCCAGGGGATGTTGTACGCACCTGGGATGTGCCCCTTGTCGTAGTCGGCGCGGGAGCGCACGGAGAGGATCAACGGATCGTTGGCCGCGTTGCCGTCGTTCAGGTTGGCGAAGAGGGCGCTGGCGCTGATCACCGGGGACGCGGTACCGGAGACGTAGGCCTCAGCAGCGGCGCGGGTGATCTCCAGGATGTCTCCGGAGTCGCTCACCTCGAGGTCCGGGGGCTGGAAGGTAGCGCTGCCGAACTCGTGCGCGGTGGTTTCGACCGCGTAGTCGGGCACGTCGGCTTCGCGGAATGGGGTCTGGGCCCGCACCTCGGCGTTGGGCGTCCAGGACATGATGCCGAACTTCATGTTCACCGCCTGGTAGCCGAGCGAGCGGAGCAGGGTCGTGCTGACTGCCCCGGTGTGGCCGGTGTAGCAGTAGACGACGATCTGGCGATCACGGGGCAGAGTGGCCAGCTTGGCGGGTTGCCCGAGCTCCTTCCAGAAGATGTTGTGCGCCCCCGGGACGTGCCCTCGCGCGAAGTCGGTCGCGGAGCGAACGCTCACGATGTAGGGATCGTTGGTGGTGTTGCCGTCGTTCAGATTGGCGAAGAGATCGGCGGCGTTGATGGTGGGGGCCACGGTGCTCTCCACATAGGTGGCGAGTGACCCACGCGCGGCCTCGAACTGGTCGGTGGGCTGCGGGTCCGGGCCCTTGTCGTCGTCGTCATCGGAGCACCCGGCCATCCAGCCGAGGGACATCACCAGCGCGAGCAGTGCAGTCAGCTTTCGGATCGACATGGTCTTCCTCCTGGTTCGGATCGGGGCGCTGCCAGAAGCGACGCCCGTTTCAGCAAGGGCGCGTCAGCGAAGCGTCGCGATCACGCCCTGGTTCGCTTCGCGTTCCGAGGTCGACATCACGCCTTGTTGGATCAACAAGTCGATGTAGGCCTCGGTCAGGAACAGTTCTTCGCGGTCGTGGCAGGCGGAGGAGCAGGCGCCGCTGCCGGGATAGGCCTGGCTGGTGCGCTTCCGGATGTTGTGCGGCGTCGCCATGCGCCAGGTGGGGAGCGCGGCATACGACGACATGGCGATGCCCCAGGGACCAAAGGTGTCCTCGGCAATCGGGATGTGGCGCAGGACGACCCAGTCCCAGGGATGGGCGGTGTCAGGCGCGGGATTCCGGCCGATACGGAAGTCGATCCGGGACGGGTGTCTGAGTCCCTGGCGGTCGGTCTGGACGTGGCAGCCGTAGCAGTTCTTGTACGACTGCGCATGACAGACCTGACAGGAGAGTTGCTCCGCGCTCGTGGCGCGGGCATGGAACGAGTGCCAGAGGTTGGAATCAGACTCGACCTCCGGATGGCAGTCGAGGCAGTTGGCCGCACCTGGTGCGTGATAGCGGGAGTCCGGCGTGGTTCCGTCGCCGTGAAGCTCCGCGCCGTCGTGGCAATGACCGCAGTTCATCAGCTTGAGGTAGTGCGCATCGGCCGGGATCGGGGTGTCACCCAGCTTGTTCTCTCCCCGGAACTCGTTGCCGACCCGGCTGCCGTGGCAGGCGGTGCAGTTGTCCTGCTGGGAAGGCCGCCGCAGGACCTGGTGACCGTTCACCACCCCACCGCCGATCGCGTTGGGGCGGCTGATGTGACACTGGCCGCAGGTGGTGTGGCAGGAAGCGCAACGCGCCTCGAACATCGCATCGACCTGCCCGGCCGGCCCGGCGCCGCGGAGGTCGAACATGGTGTGATAGCCATTCTGGGTGGCATGGAGACTCGCCGCGTGGTTCTCGACCTCATCGGCGTGACACTCGCGGCAAGCTGGGGAATCCCAGGCCGAGGGATCGGCGATCATCCCGGCATGTGCCTCTGCCTTGACGGCTGCTTCATCGTCGCCAAGGTGACACGAGACGCAGCTCTTCCCGTGCGGCTCCGAACCGACGAACGACTCACTGACCAGGACCTTTTCCCACGCCTCCAACGGAGGCGCTGTTCCGCCTCAGCCCTCCCCCGGATTCTCCGGAACCTCCGTGGTATCGGGAGCGGCAGATGCGATCAGGCTTGCCTGATCCGTGTGACAGTCGACACACGTGCCCGTGGCGGTGTCGATCGGCGGGTCGGTCTTCTTGTCCTCCGAGCCGCATCCGACCAGCAGCAACAGCGCGGGGATCAAGAGCGTCCGGAGCGGGAGCGCGACGATCTCCGGCCACCTCATGAAGCGGATGAACATCTGGGAACCTCCTGTTGCAAACGACTCAGGATCCTGGGAATGCGCGGCTCGTCGGCCCGAACGCGTCCGGCTTGCGCGAGGTAGGTGCGGGCGCGTTCCAGGCTGCAATAGAGCTCGAGCATCCCGAGGCTGAGCAGAACCGGGTAGGGATCGGTGGCGTAGGGAAGACGCTTCTCCAGCGCGCGGCAGAGATCGGGACAGGGACAATCCTCGTCCTCGGCCTGGGTGTCGATGATGCTCCGGGGATCTTCGTGCACCGCCTGTTCGAGCAGGTCGAGCGCTTCCGAGAGCCGACCGAGCACGATGTTGGTCACGATCAGCTTCTTGCGAATGGGAGAGACGTTCGAGGCGTCAGCGAGCGCCGCCTCGAGCAACGGCAGGGCATGGAGGTAGTCACGATCGAGGAAGTAGCGATTGGCCAGCATCAACGACATCTCACCCTCGACAGATCAGCGGTTCGAGTGTGGAGACGTAACCGGCGTGCCGACAGCGAGGTCTGAGCCCAGGCCCTGCATCGTGTTATGTCGAAATGCGTTATGAGGGCGAGCCGGATCGGTCGATTGTTCCTCTCGTGGAACGAATCGTTCCAAAGGAGAGGGGACGCCTTCGCTAACGCGTTGGTAAAGAATGAAATCCAGATGAGGAAGACAACCCGTTCCACCGAAACGATTTGTTTCCCGAGAGCCGGACAGGCGTTGACCAGCGAGCGCGCGCGCCGCGGCGAGCGGATCTTCCACCGCGACAGAACGGGCTGTTCAGCGCCCGGCTAGGCGGTTGTTGGGCGGGTCAACCCCTCCCTGACCATGCGCCGCCAGAGGGTGGTACGACCGATGCCGAGGCGCCGGGCCGCCTCCTGGCGGTTCCAACGGACGGCCACCAGCGTGGCCAGAAGATCGTGCTCCGACGCGACACTCTGCGCCGCCGGCGAACGCGGCGGCTCTCGGTGCAACTGGCCGCGGTGCGGAGCCTCCTGCTCGTGAAACGTCTCGCGCATCTGCCGCGGGAGGTGCGCTTCCTGGATGGTGGAACCGTGGCAGCGCACGAAGGCGTGCTCCACGGCGTTCTCGAGCTCACGGACGTTTCCCGGCCATCCGTACTCCAGGATCCGCCCCATCGCCCGGGGCGAGAATCCGGTCACCGGCCGGTTGAACACCGCCCGGTTTCTCCGGAGGAAGTGTTCGGCCAGCGGGATGAGGTCCTCGCGCCGATCGCGCAGCGGCGGCAGGGTGACCGGAACGACGTTCAGGCGGTAGAAGAGGTCCTCGCGAAACGTTCCCTCCCGCACCAGCTCGCGCAGCGGGCGATTGGTCGCGGCGAGAACCCTGACATCGACACGCAGGGTGTGATTGCCACCCACCCGCTCGAATTCCTGCTCCTGCAAGACCCGGAGCAGCTTGACTTGCACGGACGGGCTCGCCACGCCGATTTCGTCGAGGAAGAGCGTTCCTCCGTCGGCCAGCTCGAACCGCCCGGCACGGTCGGCCCGGGCATCGGTGAAGGCGCCGCGCACATGACCGAACAGCTCCGATTCGAGCAGTGATTCGGCGAAGGCGCCACAGTTGATCTTGATGAACGGGCGGTCCTTGCGTCTCGAGCCACGCTGGATGGCCCGCGCCACCAGCTCCTTCCCCGTGCCAGACTCCCCTTCGATCAGGACGGTCGAGCAGCAATCGGCGAGCTCATCGATCAGCTCGTAGAGTTCCTTCATCGCCCGGCTACGCCCGATCAGCCCCTGCCGGTCGACCTGGCCGAGCAAGTCGTCGCGCAGCCGACGATCCGCGGTGACATCCCGGAACGACACCACCCCACCTTGGGGTCTCCCCTCGGCGTCGCGAAGCACCGCCGTATTGACCGCGAGGTCGAGCGGCCTTCCGTCCGCGCTCTCCGCCTTCACCTCGTAGTTCCAGACCTGACGACCGGTCTCGAGCGTGATGCGGAGCGGACACTCGTTCTGGCAGCGATCGGAGCGCATGACCTTCCGGCAGAGGCGCCCCAGTGCTTCCGCCTCGCCGATCCCCAGCAAGGCCTGACCCGAGCGGTTCACGCTGGAGATCCGCCACTCCGGGTCGACGGTGAAGACCCCATCCGGAAGTGAATCGAGGATGTCGCGGAGGTGCCCCTCCAGGGCCGGCCTTGCGAGGTCAGGTTCGGTTCGATCGAGCGCGCTCATGGGGTCCCCTCCTGGCGACGGACGTTGCCCCAAGCTGCACCCAGATCGGGCTCCCCGTGAAATGAATCGTTCCACTATCGGATTCGCGGGGAACTAATCGTTCCAGCGGTCGTCGCCGGACCGTCTTCACCTCAGTCGGAGGATCCTCCCCTCCTGAATCCGACCGCCCTGCTCGACTCGCACGAGGTAGATCCCGTTCGAAACCTCCGCCCCCCCTTCGGCGCGGCCATCCCAGGGGATCTCGAGCGACCCCGCCGTGGCGGCGAGCCGCTCCAACCGGCGCAGTCGTCGTCCCGCGACGTCGAAGAGGTCGACCGAGACGGGGCCGGCGCCCGGGAGGACGAGCCGAAGCGTGGTCCGGTCGGTGAACGGACTGGGCGAAGCCGACCAGGTGAAGAGGCTCGAGGCAGAGCCGGACGGGTCGATCGCGACCGTCGCACCCTGCCCGGTGTCGAGGGCGAGATCGTCGATGTACCAGCCGAGTTTGTGCCCGGAGATGTTGCTCTTGAAGACGAAACGGAAACGGAAGTCGCCTCCGGCGTAGGCATCGAGGTTGAAGATGGCGGGCTTCCAGCCGTAGATCCGGCCATTGTACCCCGGTTTGTACAACATGATGATGATGCTGTCGTCCGGATAGCCGCCAAGGGGGTGCGCGACCACCCAGGTATTCTGCGCGGCATCCCACACTTCGAGGTTGCCGCCGTCATCGCTGTCGATCCAGTAGTAGTGCTTGAAGCTCAGGGTGAGCGAGGTCGCAGTGGAGAGATCGATTACCGGTGAGGTGAGGATCGACGTCTTGAGGTCGCCGTAGGCTCCGTCGATGTTGACTCCCCAGCACTTCACGCCGCTCGGAGGGCGCGGGGGGTTCAGGATCGGGAAGGTCGGCGTCCCCCACTCCCACTCGCCGGTCGCGGTGTACCCGCCGTTGCTCGTCTCGAAGTCGAGCGCGTCGACGAGCACCGGATTCCAGGCCCCGGAGATCGGGACCGCCTGGTAGGTTGCGCCGCGCGCCGGGTGGAATCCGGCGACCGCCACATACTCGCGTTCCGGCACGCCTCCCAGGGAATAGGTACCGTCGGTCGCGACGTCGATGGTATCGAGCGGCGTGTCGGCGAGGTAGACCCGCGCGTCGGCCAGAGGCGCCCCGCGTTGATCGCGGACGAGACCGCTGAGTTCCCCGATCGGCAGGGGGTCGAGGTCGAGCACGAAGCTGTTCATTTGATTGGCGAGCACCTCGACCGCGAAGTCCTCGTCGGCGTAGTAAAAGTTCCCCGCAACCCGAAGGGTCAGCATTCCGGCGGTGCACTGGAGCACTGCCTCGCCCGCCGGACCGGTGCGGGAAATGCGCCCGGTCTCGACCGTCTCGATCACCAGGCCCGGGAGAGGTTCGAGCGTGGCAGAGTCGCGAAGGAGTACCTCGACGTCCCCGAATCCGAGCAGGAGACGCTCCCGCGCCGCCGAGAGGTTAGGGCGTTCGCCGATCTGCTTCGATCCGACCCAGGGTGATCCAGTAACGCTCAGGATCTCCTGGGCCAGCCCCGGCGTGAGAGGGCGGCCGTAGAGCGCAAGGCATTGTCCCTGCAGCGAGCCGACGGCTCCGACCACGATCGGCGACGCTCCGGAGGTGCCATTGAATCCCGAGGTGTAATGCATCTCGGGCGGCCCCCCCTGCAGATCCCCGCAGCAGGTGGTGACGATCGACGAACCCCAGCCCTGGAGATCGAGGCGGCTGCCATAGTCCGAAAACCACTCTGCGTCGAGTCCGTTGGGGGTCCCGGCTCCGACCATGATCGCACCGCTGTCGCGCACCCGGCGGTTGAAGGTGTCGCCGTAGAGGGCATCGTCGAGATTCACCGTGCCGTTGGCGCCCGCCTCGACACAGATGATGCCGAGCGCCGTCGAGACCTGGATCGCGGCGAAGACATCGGGGATCCACTCCATCGGCATCCAGTTCTCAGGCCCGGAGACCTGGATCTCGATCAGGTAGATGTCGCCCGGAGCGAGCACGCCGTTCGCCTCGGTGATGCGAAGGGCGAGGTCGTCGGTGTTGATCGCGCCGATCGCCATCTCGGGTGCGATCCCCTGAATGCCGAAGCCGTTGTGTTGGCCGCCGAACTCGCCCAGGACCGCGGTGCCGTGGTCGCTCACCGCGGGAATTCCACCGTAGTACCAGGCAGGCTTCAGGTCCTCGTGGGTGAAGAGCCACCCGAATTCGAGGTCAATCATCCGGACCGCCTGCCCGAGCCCACCGTCGAAGCCCCAGACGGCGTCTGCGTTGATGCCAACGGGCGAGGCGTAGAGATAGCCCTGGAGGTTCGAGAAATCCGGGGTCGTGCCACGGACGCCGCTCTGGTCGAAGACGGCGCGGGGCAGAGAAGGCGGCGAGAGACGAACCTCTTCGAAGGCGGCCACTTCCGGTCGGGGGAGCGCGTATGCCTCGACCACTCCCGGCGTCCGATTCAGCCGGGCCAGCAGATCACGCAGACGACCGGCGCTGTCGTCGGTCATGTCCGGAAGCCGCAGCAGCGCGTAGCTATTGAGGTCGGGCACGGCGGAGCGACTGCGCGCCGCGGCGCGCGCCCGCTCGAACTCCAGGTCGCCCTCGGAGCGATGCCAGCGCCGCTCCCAGACCGAACCCGGTACCGACGCCGACACGGCCGCCGCCTCCGCGATGTCGTGTCCGCTCAGGGAGAGAAGAGCGCCGCCACGCACCCGCACGCCGAGAGACTCGTCGAAGCGAACGATGACCCGATTGCGGTCGACCTGATCCACGCGGGATCGGTAGTCGGCAGGGACCGGCATCGCGGCCCCGACGGCGGCCGCCGGAGCGTCGATCCCGCCGCCTGAGATCAGAGCGGCCGCAGCGTAGGCGATGAATGTTACCGGACGAATGCGGGAGGCGAGGCGAGGTGCGTGCATGGTTTCCCCCGATACAGGTGCGTGACTTGAGCCGGAACTCAAGTATAGCCACCCGGGGAGGAGACCGTCCGCTACTTGTAGACTGCGAGAACTCCCTGGACCTGCTCGCGCGTCTTCTCCACCACCTCGGCGAACTGCTCGGTCGACAGGCCAAGCCGGCCCAACGAGCTCTGGTCCATCGGAGACGGCGCCGTCCCTTCCGCTACCGCGTAGGCGGTGGCATCCGCGAGGTGGACGGTGTCGCAGATCGCCTGCACATCGGGACGGCCGGCCCAGGTCGACTCGGCGACTCCGTTCGGATCGTGGTGGAAGGTGATCCCGGCGACGATCGTCTCCGGGAGCTTCCAGTTCTGTGCGATCAACCCGCCGAGTTCGGCGTGATGGACCCCGAGCACCTCCATTTCGGCCCGCAGCGGCGAGAGGTGCGCCTCCTGCATCGCCTCGCCCAGGACCGCCCGGACCTCCGGCTTGAGGAAACGCCCCAGGACCAGCTTGCCAATGTCGTGGAGGAGGGCGGCGGTGAAGCACTCGGGCGGGACCGAGACCTTGGCGAGTCGCGCCCAGTTCTCGGCCGCGAGGGCGGCGGTCAGAGCGTGATGCCACAGATCGCCCTCGCCCAGGCCATACTCCGGCACGCTAGTGCTCATCCGCCCATGGACCGCGGTTGCGGTGGCCAGAGAGAGAACCGCCCCGGAACCGAGCCTCATCACTGCGGCGCGCACCGTGGTGATCGGATGAACCGCCGCGCTGGCGGCTGAGTTCGCGGTCTTGAGGAGACGCCCAGTGAGGGCGGGATCGAGTTCGACCACCCGCTGGATCTGCGCCAGGTCGGAGTTCTCGCTCGCGACGAGCGAGGCGAGCCGAGTGACACTGGCGGGAAGGGGATCGAGTTCCTGCGCCGATTTGATGAGTTCATCGAGCTGAATCAAGGCACCCTCCCAGGACGGAGCTTGCGCGGGCGGCCGGCTGGCCCCCTCTAGAAATCGGTCCGACCGGATGTCTGCTTCAGTCCGAAGATCCCCGAGCTTTTTTTCCCTCCCGTAAGTCGTTAGGCTCCGTCGTCTCCCATCGGACCTGGATCATGGAGGAGAGTCGAT
The DNA here is from genome assembly GCA_016712505.1 of Candidatus Eiseniibacteriota bacterium. GTDB lineage: Bacteria > Eisenbacteria > RBG-16-71-46 > CAIMUX01 > CAIMUX01 > JADJQY01. The sequence continues at coordinate 250,067 of JADJQY010000004.1, forward strand.
GTCGAACCACACAACGGCCGCCCGCACGGCGGTCGTCCTGTTCCTCGCGGCCTGGGCGGGACCGCTCGCCGCGCAGGTTCCGACCAACGAGACCATCCGCCTCGCGCGTATGCCGGCACCGAGTCCGGACGGGCTGGAAATCGCGTTCTCCTACCAGGGCGACCTCTGGATCGTCGCGGCGACCGGCGGAGAGGCGCGCCGGCTGACGGCACATCCTGCCTACGAGACGCGACCGGTCTGGTCGCCGGACGGCGCATGGATTGCCTTCTCCTCGGATCGCGACGGGAACGACGACCTCTACGTCATCCCGGTCAAGGGGGGCGAGGTGCGTCGTCTGACCCAGCACAGCGACCCCGACCGACCGGTCGACTGGACTCCGGACGGACGATGTGTGCTGTTCGAGAGCGTCCGCCATCTGAACGACGCCGGGGACGCGGGTACCTGGATGGTGGCGGTGGACGGCGGAGCGGCGCTGCCCGTCCTCCCCGTCGCCGGGGTGCAAGGGAAGCTCTCTCCCGATGGCACCACCCTGGCCTTCGTGCGGGGAAGCGCCACCTGGTGGCGGCGCGGATACGAAGGCAGCGCACGGAGTCAGCTCTGGCTCCACCGCGAGGAGCGCGCACTGAGCTACGAGAGCTGGCGGAATCCGCCGGAGGTTGCGAACCTCGACGAGGCGGAGCGTGCGGAGCGGGGGCGAACCTCGATCGGCGCCTACGCTGATGCGGCGGTCTGGCAGTCGGCCACCAGTCGCGAGTTGCCCCCTTCGGACGACGAAACGGGAAATCGCCAGAATCCCCTGTGGCTCCCGGACGGGCAGCACCTGGTCTATCTTGCGGAAGCGGGCGGGGTGGTGAACGCCCGCCTGCTCGACCTCGAAACCGGCGACAGCCGGCCACTCACTGCCTACACCGGCGAGCGGGTTCGACACCCGGCGCTGGCCCGCAACGGGTCGGTGCTGGCCCTGGAGGTCGAAGATCGGATCGATCTGGTCCGGCTCAACGGCCCGGCGGGGACGGCGACCCGGCCCTCGCCGCTCGAGATCGTGCTCCCGGTCGACATCACCTCTCCCCGGCGTGAGCGGGTGGCGATCACCGGAGGAGCGAGCGAGCTGGCGCTCTCTCCCGACGGCAAGCAGATCGCCTTCGTGGCGCGAGGTGAGATCTGGGTGATGCGCGCCAACAAGGAGGCAACCTTCGCCAACCGGGTCACCGATCATCCGGCGCGCGACTGGCAGATCGTCTGGGATCACGACTCGAAGTCGATCGTCTTCGTCAGCGACCGCGACGGCGACCGCGACCTCTATCGCGTCCGCTCCGCCGACGAGAAGGAACCGCGCCTCGCCCGGGCGCTCACCTTCAAGGTGGAACAGCTGACCAACGATCCGAAGGAGGAGACCGATCCGCGGATCTCGCCCGACGGAAAGTTGATCTCGTTCCAGCGCGGGCTGGGCGACCTGGTGGTGATGAAGGCCGACGGCTCTGACCCGCGACGAGTGGTCGAAGGGTGGAACACCCTGGAGGTTCACTGGTCTCCGGACAGCAGGTGGATCGCCTATTCCCAGGAAGACGCCGACTACAATTCGGAGATCTGGATCCTCTCCGCCGACGGGGAGATCGGGCCGCACAACGTGAGCATGCACCCGGACGTCGATCGCACGCCGAGCTGGTCTCCGGACGGGAAGCTGCTGCTCTGGACCTCGCAGCGTCGATTCCTCAATCAGGTCGACCTCTGGTATGTGCGCCTCGATCGGTCGGACGAGGAGAGAGGCGCGCAGGAGCGGGTAGATGAATGGTACGAGGACTCCGATGCGCTGGCTGACGCCCTCCCGCCCAGGCTCGAGGAGGCCAAGCGGAAGGGGCAGGGCGGCGGTTCGGACTCCAAGGATAGCAAGGACGACGACTCCACCGCGGTGACGGTCCGCATCGACTTCGAGGACCTCTATCTTCGCGCTCATCGACTCACGGCGTTTGCCGGGAGCGAGGGGGAAGCGCTGGTCTCGAAGGACGGCAAGGAGATCGCCTTCGTGGCCGACGTCGAGGACAAGCGTGATCTCTGGAAGGTCAAGTGGGACGGGACTGAGCCGAAGCGAATCACCTCAGGGGGGACCAATCCGAGCCAGCTCCAGTGGAACCCGAAGAAAAGCGCGATCTTCTTCCTCAAGCAGGGAGGAGGAATCGCCTCGGTCGGTCTCGACGGCGGCGAGGTGACGACGTTCCCGTACGACGGAGAGATCGAGGTCGACCGGCCGGCCGAGCGAGGCGTGGTGTTCGAGGAGGCGTGGCGACAGCTGCGTGACAACTTCTACGATTCGAAGTGGCACGGCGCCGACTGGATCGGACTGCGCGCGAAGTACCGAAGCTGGGCCCTGGCCGCTTCCACTCAGCGTGACTTCCAGGATGTACTCCGCCTGATGATGGGCGAGCTGAACGCGTCGCATCTCGAGACCTGGGACGGCCCCCGTGACTTCCCGGCACCCGCCTTTCCGTCGACGACTGGAGAACTCGGAGTGGTTTTCGCCGCCCGCTCCGAGCGCGATGGGTTGACCGTCGCCCGCGTGGTCCCGAGGTCGCCCGCCGACCGAGAAGAGAGCCGCCTGGTCCCGGGAGATCGCATCGTTTCGATCAACGATCGGCCCGTTTCGCGCGACGTCGACCCTTCCGAACTGCTCGATCGCACGGTCGATCGACGCGTGCGCCTGAGCGTGATCGCCCCCGACGGCAAGACCCGTGAGGTGACGATCAGACCGATCGTCCGCGCCGCCTTCCGCGACTTGCTCTACCAGGAGAGCCTCGCCCTGCGGCGTAAGGAGGTCGAACGCCTGAGTGCCGGACGGGTCGGCTATCTCCACATCGCCGGGATGGGCGCGGGAAACCTCGACACCTTCGAGCGCGACCTCTACGCGGTCGCCCACGACAAGGATGCCCTGATCATCGACGTGCGCGACAACGGCGGGGGATGGATCACCGATCTCCTCCTGGCCAGCCTGATGGCGCCCGACCACGCAACCACCGTGGGTCGGGACGGAAAGCCCGGCTACCCTCAGGACCGCAGGATCTTCTACGCCTGGACGCGGCCGATCGTGGTGCTGTGCGACGAGAATAGCTACTCCAACGCGGAGATCTTCTCCCAGGCGGTCAAGACGCTGGGCCGCGGGCCGGTCGTCGGACGGACCACCTACGGTGCGGTGATCTCGACCGGGGGCACTACCCTGGCCAACGGCGCCTGGCTACGCCTGCCCTTTCGCGGTTGGTACACCGAGGAGGATGGGACGAACCTGGAGCGTCGCGGCTGCATCCCCGACATCACCGTGGTGAACCAACCGGCCGAGCTGGTGCGTGGGTTCGATGCTCAGTTGACCCGCGGGGTCGAGGAGGCAGTGCAACAGCTCCGCTAAGCCCCGTGGAGCGGATCAGCGCACCACGAGCCAGATCCCGGCCAGGATCAATCCGACGCCTGCATACTGCGTGACCGACAGTCGCTCGGCGAACAGGAACCAACCGGCGATCAGGATGATCAGGTACCCGCCGGAGACCATCACCGGATAGGCGGCCGAGATCTTGAAGCTCTTGAGCGACCAGGAGTAGGCCAGGAGATTGAGACCGAACAGGGTCAGGGCAAGCAGGTAGAGGGGGCTGAGATAGCCGGAGAGCTTTCCCTCGCCGCTCGCTCCCCGGGTCATCGAGTACTTGATCAACACATTCGCCCCCGCGTTGCAGAGCAGCGCGAAAACCAACGCGAAATGCGGAAGGTAGCGACTCAAGGTTCCTCCGTGGCTATTCGGCCCCGCCGCCGAAGAGGGGCAGTTGCAGCGGCGCCTCGGGCAAGGCATCCAGGACCGCGTCCACCCAAGCGTCCCGGGTGAGCGGGTCGAGGCGCAGAGTGGAAACGCCGAACTCGGTGACCAGGTCGGCAATCAGGTCGTGAATGCGATGCTGGTAGCTCAGATCGAGGTCCCGCACTCCGTCGAAGCTCGGTCGCTCGATGGGCGGCACCCAGGCAAGCAGATCATAGGTCTCGATCCACTCCCGCACGACTGACTCATACGGCTCGAGGCGGCCGCACTGCGCCACCAGATAGGCATAGTTGTCGAGCGCGCTGCGATCGCAGATCAGGACGTCGTACCCGCGGACCGATTCGATCTCGAGGGCGATCTGAGTGTGCAGAATCCAAGCCTGCGCCTCGAGTGTGGTGTCCCGGTTGAGCGGCAGGGGGCAGCGGCGCGCGACCTCCTTGACCAGTTCCACCCGGTAGTTGCGACGTTTGAGCCGCGCGGCGAGTTCGAAGGTGAGCGTGGTCTTCCCCACACCGTGCGTGCCGATGAAGGCCACCTTCAGGCAGTGCGGCGCCGCGGGCCGGTTCGCGGCCTCGTCTTCGGGAAGATTCGGAGAGTCGTGTGCTACCATGCCGACGGACGCTAACACGACGAAGCAGAAGCGGCAAAGCGCCCCAGCGGGCCGTCGACGTCGCTCGAGTACGGGGCGCTGAATGACCACGATCCGCATCCAGGAGGAGAGCCTCGAGCTCCCCGACCACGACTGGCCCAACTGGGTGCGGGCCGGCCGCGTGCCGCCCGACGCCTTGGTGCTTTCCGCCTTCTGGACCCGCGGAGTCTGGCGCCGCGCCGAGTCGATCGAGAGCTACCACCTGTTCCTACCCGCCCGGCAGCCAGTGGCGCCTCTGGGGCAGCCTCAACCGGAACGACACGGGCCCTTCCGCTTGTTCCGGGGCCGGGCGCTCGCCCTGACCGAGGTCCTGGTGGCAGTGAATCTGCTCGTGACCGCCACTCTGCTGGCCGCCTGGTACGGCAGCTACTCCGACCATCTCTGGGGCCTCGCCGCCACGCTTCGCACCTGGTTCGAGTCCGGGATCCTACCGGTGCTGTTCATCCCGCTCTTCCTCCACGCCACCCCGATGCACATCCTGTCCAACATGGTGGCGCTGATCGGTTCAGGAGCCGTGGTCGAAGAATTCTACGGCCGTCGTCGCATGCTGGTGCTCTATCTTGGAGCGGGGATCGCGGGCGCGGTCCTCTCCTACTTCCGGGACAAGCCGGTGCTCTCGGTCGGAGCGTCGGGCGCCATCTTCGGACTCTACGGCGTGGCCACCGTATTCCTCCTCCGCTACTTCCGCCGGTTTCCCAAGCAGCTCCGCTGGAAGACCACCCGCGTCTACCTGCCGTTCCTCGTACTGATCGTCGCCCCCTCGATCTGGCAGGCAGATCTGTTGAGTCATCTGGGGGGGTATCTCGGTGGCGCGCTCCTGGCTCTCTTCATCCGACCGCTAGAGGACCGGATCCCGAGCCTCCCTGAACCCGAGTCCCCGGCCGAACCCGAGGTAGTGCTTGGACCCCCGCGCTGAACGACCGCGCTCGACCGAGCGCAGCCAATTCCGCTTCTGTCCCCAATGCGCCACGCCGCTCTCTCGCCTCGAAGTGGACGACCGCGAGCGGCCGGTCTGCACCGCCTGCGGCTTCATTCAATACCGGAACCCAGTGACCGGCGTGGCGGCGGTGATCAGCGAACAGTCGGTTCTCGATCGGCTAGGCGAGCACACCACCCGGTACGGCCTGGTGGACGGATCGTATCGCCCGCGGACCGACCTCGCGCGCGTCCTGCTCGCCCGGCGCGCCACCAGCTATCGCGGGCGCTGGTGCCTCCCCTGCGGGCACGTGGAGTTCGACGAGGAGGTCCGCGAGGCCCTGGTCCGGGAGATGCGCGAGGAAACCGGATTGGAGCTTCGCACTGGGGAGGTGGTGGCGGTGCTGAGCAACTTCCACGACCCGGATCACCAGACGGTCGGAGTCTGGTTCGAAGGATTCCCGATTGGCGGCTTGCTGCAACCGGGGGATGACGTGGACGGACTCGCCTTCTTCGACCCGCGCGATCCGACCATTCCGCTCGCCTTCCCGACCGACCGGATCGTTCTCGACCGGCTGGCGCTGCGCTGAATCCCCCAGCGGCGGCATCCGCCCGCCGCCCCGCAGAGGCCGTCTCAGCAGCGCCGTAAACATCGCGCCCGATCCGGTCGATACCGACCCAGGACCACGAGGACGCCATGCAGCCGGACGAATTCGAGATTATCCTGGTTGAGGACGACGCCGCCCAGGCGCGGCTGATCGAGACCATCCTCCTCCGCGGAGGAAAGCGAGTGGCACACTTCGCCTCGGCGGAAGCCCTCTTCGAGGTGCTCCCGAGGCGACCGCGCGCGGCGCTCGCGATCGTTGATCTGGCCCTGCCGGCGGCCAACGGGATCGAGGTCATCCAGCGGTTGCTGATGCACCCCAGTTGGTGCCGGGTCCCCGTCATGGTGCTGACCGCGCACACCGGGCCGGAGTGGCAAACCGAACTCCGGCGCTTACCCGTAGCACCGGAAGCGTTTATGAACAAGCCGGTCGCGCCGACTCATCTGCTGCGCACGGTCGACATGCTGCTCCGCGGCGAGTCCCCCTCGGTCCACCTTCGGGGCCTGGAACGACAGAGACTCTCCGCCGAGGTGGAGAGCCGGCGCGCGGACGAACTCCGCGAGCAGCGGCTCCAACAGGTCGCGGTCGCGTTGCGCGAGACCGAGGGACTGCTCGGCCGGTGCCGGTCTAGCATGGCGGCGCAACGGCAGATGGAGACCGCGGCGCGCGGAATCCCAAGTGTGCTGGCCGAAGTGGAACAGCGAAAGCGCCTGATCGCGGAGGCGATCGTCTTCAACGAAGGAACGCTCGACGCCCTCCGGGCGCGCCAGGCGGACCTGCAGGAGGACCGCCGCAGCAATCTACGGCGATCGCTCTCCACCAGCCGGGAATTGGAGCAACAGATCGTACTCGCGCAGCAGAGGCTCAACCTTGCCCGGCGCGACGCCGCCCGCACCGGTACCGACGACCAACCGTAGCGCCACCGAGGAGGCCGCATGGAAGGCGACAACGCCATCCTTCTTCTCGTAAATCCCAGTGCCGACCATCGAGTCACCACCTCGGTGCTGGATGAACTTCACCTTCCGTTTCGAGTCGAGACCGAGCCTCAGTCGTTTCTCGACGGATTGAACGAGAAGCCTCGGCCCCGAATCGGCGTGCTGGAGCAGGAGTACCACTCCACCAGCGCGCTCCAGTTGATCGCCACCTGGCTCCGTCACCCGGAGTGGTGCGAGGTGAGAGTCCTGCTCATGGCGGACAACCCGTCTTCCGAGTGGCTGGCTCGCCTGCGTGGACTCCCCATCCCACCCGAGTTCGTGATCGGTCGCCCCACCACCGGGGGATCGCTCAGGTCAAAGGTCGCTGATCTCTGGGGCGGCCAGCACGAGGGGATCTCGCGCACCTCCGCCGCGCGTGCGCAGCGGGCCGCGGACCTGAGGAAAGTGCTGGAGGAGGCAGATTCCAGCATCTGGCGGATTCGCTACGAACGGGACCGGGAGAAGCTCCTCGCCCGGCTCCACAGCGTGGAGGCGCGGCACCTGGCCCAGAGCCGCATCCTGAACGCCCGGATGTGCTTCCCCACCGCGCGCGACCAGCTCCTGAATCAGGTGCGAGTCACCGAGGATGAGCTGCGCGCGATCTACCGTGCCCTCGACAACCTGAACGAAAAGTACGGCCGGACCGAGACCGAAGAGGCGCGGAAGAACGGGGAGCGGAAGGCGGCCTGATTCGGAGAGTCTGAGCGGGACAGATGCTCTGCCTGCGGAGAGCGGGAGGAGGCGTGAGAGGTGCCCCCCCCCCCCGGGGGCAGATTCGTCCCCTTACTTGGTCTTCGCGGCGCGCTCGTTGACGATGTTCCAGTTCACGTTCTTGAAGAAGGCGGCGAGGTAGTCCGGCTTCTTCGATCCATAGTCGATGAAGAACGCGTGCTCCCAGCAATCCAGGGCGAGCAGAATCTCCTGGTGGGCCGGAAGTCCGATGTGGTGCTCGTACATGATGTAAGAATGGAGTTTGCCGTCGATCCGGTTGTGGGTCAGGAGGACCCAGCCGGGAGTCGATCCGGCCGCGCCCTTCATGTTTGCCTCCCAGGCGGCGTAGGAGCCGAAGTCGGCCTCGATCCGGGACTTCAAGGTGGCCGAGATCTCCCCGCGGTTCGGCAGCAGATTCTCGAAGTAGAGCTGGTGGAGGTAGGTCCCGTTGAAGGCCACAGCCTCCCGGCGCTTGAGCTCCGAGAATTCCCCGTAGGAGTAGTTGCTCTGCGCCGGATCGGCCGTGCGGAGCTTCTCCTCGATCTCGTTGAGTTTGTTGACGTAACCCTGATACAGGCCGAAGTGTGCCTTGAGCTGAGCCTCGCTCAGGCCGTCGACCGCGCCGATCAGGGCGTCGAAGTTCACTGCCTCGTGCTTCACGATTGGTCTCCTTCCTTCTGGTCCCCGGTGCACAGGCCCGGTCGTACCCACCGGGACGACGTTTCCCAGGCAGGATCGGTCCGTGGTGGCGGGCGCCGCGCAGGTTCGGCGGGGAAAGCGTTCCAGTGGCCGCGGACCGGGGAAACTAGCACCGAATTGGAGCGGAATCAACGCCGTGCGCTCAGGCGGGTCATCCCCAGGCATTGCTAAGGATCCCCCGACGGGCGTCCGATCCAGACATTCGAGGTCGTCCCGCCCGCGGATCGGCCCGAAAGCGATCGGTTCGGCACCGCCTGAACCCAGAGGGGAGCGCGCAGCCGCGATGAGTGACAGCAAGCAGATGCAGATTTTCCTCCTGGAGGACGACCCGGTGCAGCTCCGGCTCTGCACCCAGATCCTCGAGCGGGGGGGGTACGAGGTCGTCTCGAGCGACAATCCGACCGAGGCGCTGAGCATGATCGACGCGATCACGCCGCCCGATCTGGTCCTCTCCGACATCCAGATGCCGGGCATGGACGGCCTGGTCTTCATGACCCACCTGCTCGAACATCGTCGGTGGTGCAACGTTCCCGTGATCATGATGACCGCGCAGCCAACCCGGGATCAGCTGGTCGTCGCCCAGAAGGTGCCGGTGCCCCCGGAGGCCTTCCTGATCAAACCGGTCAAGCCGTCCGAGATGATCGCACAGGTCAAGGCCGTACTGGCCAAGGAGCAACCGCTCTATCTCCTGCGCAGCCTGCAGCGCCGCCGCCTGCAGCTACACCTGGATCTGAAGGCCGAGCAAACCACCATGGACCGCAGCATGTCGGGGGCGGTCCACGCCATCGACGCGGCCACCACCCAGGTGAACGAGGCACGGAAGGAACTACAGGTGTTGCAGCGAACCCGCTCGCTCCTGGGGAAGGAGTCGGAGGACACACGCAACGCGGTCGAGGAGCAGGTCAAGCGACTCGAAGACAACCTGAACGATCTCAAGATGCAGATCGACTCCTACGAAACGGAGCGCCGCGAGGTGTTCGCCCGACGCCATGAGCTGGTACTGACCAACCAGCGGGAGTTGAAGGCCTTGGAGGAGCGGATCAAGTCGGTCGCCGAGGTGGTTCGCCTCCAGAGCAACAACTCGGGCGGCTCCCGAGCCGCCTGATCCCGCCGCCCCCCCCACCACGGACGCCCGCCGTTTTCCTACCGGCGGGCGTCTCTCGTCTTTGCAAGTTCTCCCGATCTGCCCTAGGATCCGCCGCGGTTCGAGCGCCGGACCGGCCCCCGGTTCGCCGGACGCTCACCGCCCCACAGGGAAGTCCCCCTAAGGCAAGAAAGCCTGCACCGATCGACGGAGGACACGGATCTGATGCGTGCCCTGCTCGCGCTCGAGGACGGAACGATCTTCCCCGGCCGCGCGTTCGCCTCGGCGATCGCGGCCGGCGGGGAGGTGGTGTTCAACACCGCCATGACCGGATACCAGGAGATCATCACCGACCCGTCCTACTTCGGCCAGATCGTCGTCTTCACCGCACCGCATGTCGGCAACTACGGCGTCCATGAAGGGGAAGACGAGTCGGCCCGGGCGCATGCGGCCGGGGTCATCGTGCGCGAGGTCTGCGAGACTCCGGCGCACTCCGGCGCGACCCGCTCCCTCCCCGACTTTCTTCGCGAACAGGATCGCTTCGGCCTCTCCGAGGTCGACACCCGCGCGCTGACCTTGCACCTGCGGTCACGCGGCTGCCTCCGGGGTTGGTTGACCACCGCAGTGGACCATCCCGCAGACGCGGTCGAGCGCGCCCGGGCCGTTCCCCCGATGGACCGGGTCCCGGCGGTAGCGAGCGTTTCGACTGGAAAGGCGTACGAGTGGAACCCCGGAACCGGAGGCAGCCACCAGACGCCACGGGGGGATCGCCCGCGGATTGCGGTGCTCGACTGCGGGGTGAAGTGGAACATCCTGCGCGAGCTGCAAAATCGCGGGTGCGAGGTTCAGGTGCTGCCGGCGGAAACGAGCTTCGCCGAGCTGGAGCGAATGGGACCCGACGGAGTCCTCCTCTCGAACGGTCCCGGGGATCCGGGGGCGCTGTCCGCCTGGGTCCCGCGGTTCACCCGCATCCTCGAGCGCTATCCGACCCTGGCCATTTGCCTCGGCCATCAGGTGGCAAGTCTGGCTCTCGGCTGTCGCATCCTGAAGCTCCCCTTCGGGCACCACGGGGGGAACCATCCGGTAAAGGAGATCGCGAGCGGAAGGGTGCTGATCACGTCGCAGAACCACAACTACGCGGTCGACCCGGGACATCTGCCGGAGGATCTCTCCGTGACCCACCTGAACCTCAACGACGGCACGGTGGAGGGAGTCCGGCATCGCAGCCTCCCGCTCTGGAGCCTGCAGTTCCATCCCGAAGCGGCACCCGGCCCCCATGACGCGGCCGGAGTGTTCAACGACTTTGTCACTACGATCCGGAGGAGCTGATGCCGCGCGACTCTTCGCTCCACAGCATCCTGGTGCTCGGCTCCGGTCCGATCGTGATCGGCCAAGCCTGTGAGTTCGACTACTCAGGCACGCAGGCGGTGAAGGCCCTGGCGCGCGAGGGTTACCGGGTGATCCTGGTCAACTCCAATCCGGCCACGATCATGACCGACGCGGAACTCCTGTCGGACGTCGCTTCGGACCACTCGGTGGGTCGCCCCGATCACCGCACTTACATCGAACCTCTGACCGTCCCGAGCCTGGAGCAGATCATCGCCCGTGAACGGCCGGACGCGATCCTCCCCACCGTCGGGGGGCAGACTGCCATCAATCTCACGATCGCCCTGGCCGAGGCCGGCGTCCTCGATCGCTACGAGGTGCGGCTGCTCGGGGCCGGGCTCGACGCCCTCGACCTGGCGGAGGATCGCCAGCGATTCAAGGCGGCGATGCTCGAGATCGGACTCGATGTGCCGCGGAGCGGCATCGCCACCAGCCTGGAGGAGGCGGTTGCGCTGGCCGAGGGACCACACCCCGAGCACCGGGAGGGACTGGGGTATCCGGTCGTCGTCCGTCCGTCGTTCACCCTGGGGGGAATGGGGGGGGGGATCGCGCGAACTCCCGATGAGCTGCGAACGATCGTCCTGCGCGGACTCGAACTCTCCCCGGTGCGCCAGCTCCTGATCGAGGAGTCCGTTCTTGGCTGGAAGGAGTTCGAGCTGGAGGTGATGCGGGATCAGAACGATCAGTGCGTGGTCGTCTGTTCGATCGAGAACCTCGATCCGATGGGGGTGCACACCGGAGACTCGATCACCGTGGCTCCGGCCATGACGCTCACCGACCGCGAGTACCAGAATCTGCGTGACCAGGCGTTCGCCGTGATTCGTCGCGTCGGGGTGGCGACGGGCGGCTCGAACATCCAGTTCGCCCTCCACCCGATCAGCCGGCGGGTGATCGTGATCGAGATGAATCCGCGCGTTTCTCGGTCCTCCGCCCTGGCCTCCAAGGCGACCGGCTTTCCCATCGCCAAGATCGCCGCGCGCCTTGCGGTGGGCTACACGCTGGACGAGATCCAGAACGACATCACGAAGAAGACCCCGGCCTGCTTCGAACCGGCGCTCGACTATGTGGTGGTGAAGATCCCGCGCTGGAACTTCGAGAAATTCCCCGGCTCGGTGGCGGAACTTGGTACCCAGATGAAGTCGGTCGGCGAGGTGATGGCGATCGGTCGCACCTTCAAGGAGGCGCTGAACAAGGGACTTCGCTCCCTCGAAATCTCGACCTCACGCGGCTCGGCCCCGCGCCCGGCGCTCGGGCTGGGCGACGCGGCCCTGATGGAGCAGTTGGCCACGCCGGAGCCGGAGCGGATCTGGAACCTGCGCGAGGCACTGCGGAGGGGACGCGAGCGTGGATTCACTCCGGAAACGATTCACGCCCGCACCGGAATCGAACCGTGGTTCCTGCGCCAGATGACGGAGATGGCGGAGTGCGAGCGCCGGATCGAAGGGCAGACGCTCGCCACCGTCCCGCACGAGCTGCTGGTTCAGGCGAAGCGGCAGGGAGTCTCCGACCGGCAGCTTTCCTCCCTACTCGGCGCTTCCGAGCGGGAGGTGCGCACCCAGCGGCTGAAGAGCGGCCTCAAACCGAACTATCAGCGGATCGACACCTGCGCGGGTGAGTTCGAGTCGCACACACCGTATCTCTACTCGAGCTACGAGTCGCGCTGCGAGGCGAATCCGACGACCAATCGAAAGGTGCTCATCCTGGGCGGCGGCCCGATCCGGATCGGGCAGGGGATCGAATTCGACTACTGCGCCTGCCACGCGGCCTTCGCGATCAAGGACTCGGGGTTGGAGTCGATCCTGCTGAACTGCAACCCGGAGACCGTCTCCACCGACTACGACACCGCCGACCGCCTCTACTTCGAGCCGATCACGCTCGAAGATGTCCTCCACGTGGTGACGCTGGAGCAGGTCGAGGGGGTGATCGTTCAGTTCGGCGGACAGACGCCGCTCAACCTTGCCCGCGCGCTCGAAGAAGAGGGGGTACGCATCCTCGGCACCTCGGTGGAATCGATTGATCTGGCCGAGGATCGCGAGCGGTTCGCCGATCTGCTCGAACGGCTGGACATCCCCCGCCCCGCGCAGGCCTCCGCGCGCTCGCTCGACGAGGCGCGAACTGCAGCGACCGCGATCGGTTACCCGGTGATCGTCCGCCCTTCCTATGTGCTCGGCGGTCGCGCGATGCAGGTGGTGTACGACGACGAGGCGCTCACCCAGTACGCGGCCCGCGCCCTGGAGATGTCGGGCGGACACCCCCTCTATCTCGATCGCTTTCTCGAAGATGCGTTCGAAGTCGACGTCGACGCGCTCTCCGATGGGCGAGACGTGCTGATCGCCGGTATCCAGCAGCACATCGAGGAAGCAGGGATCCACTCGGGCGACTCGGCATCGGTCCTTCCGCCCTACAAGGTGCCTCCGTACCACCAGCGCACCATGAGGCGCATCGCGACCCGCCTGGCCCGCGAACTACGCGTGGTCGGCCTGCTCAACATCCAGTTCGCGATCAAGGACGGCACGGTCTACGTGATCGAGGCGAATCCGCGCGCCAGCCGGACCATCCCCTGGGTGGCCAAGGCGATCGGCCTTCCGCTGGTGCGTCTGGCCACGCGCGTGATCCTGGGCCAGCCGCTGGCCGACCTGATCGATCCGCGCCATCTGGAGCCGTTCGAGCGGAGCACCCCCGAAGGTCTCCCCCATCGGGACTCCGATCGGCGGGGAGACAGTCTGCTCCCCGAAGGGCGGACCTTCGTCAAGGCGCCCGTCTTTTCCTCCAATCGCTTCCCGGAGGTCGACACGTTGCTCGGGCCGGAGATGCGCTCGACCGGCGAGGTCCTCGGAATCGGGCGGAGCTTCGGGGAGGCGTTCGCCAAGGCGGCGATCTCCGCCGGACAGAAACTGCCGCTGGAGGGAACCGTCTTCCTGACGGTCAATGACTCGGACAAGGAGGAGCTGCTCCCCATCGCGCGAGACCTCGCCGCCGGCGGCTTCCTCCTCTGCGGCACCCGTGGCACCGCGGCGTTCCTGCGCGGGCGTGGCCTCGAGTGCGACGCGATCTTCAAGGTGAACGAGGGACATCCCAACGCCGCGGACAAGATCGCCGAGGGCACGGTGCGATTGGTGATCAACACACCGCTCGGTCGCGCCTCGTTCTACGACGAGAGCGCCATTCGCAAGGCAGCGCTGGCCCACGGTGTCCCCTGCATCACCACCCTCTCCGGAAGCCGGGCTGCGGTCGACGCGATTCGCACGCTGCGCGTCGGCGGCCTCTCGGTCGAGAGCCTGCAGGAGTTGCACCCGCGGCCGAAACGGCAGGTCGAAGCGTGACCCGCTTCGGCCGGCGCAACATCGAGATCAAGGCCAGCTGTCCGGACCTCGATGGCGCTCGCGAAGTCGCTCGGGCACTCGGCGCGGAGTACCGCGGCGTACTTGCGCAGATCGATACCTACTTTCGGCTGGCGGAAGGTCGGCTGAAACTGCGCGAGATCGAAGGGGCTGCGGCGGAGCTGATCTTCTATCGCCGCGAGAATCGCCCGGGGGCGAAGGAGAGCAGCTACGATCTCTCCATCGTCTCGGACCCGGAGGGGACGAAGCGCATCCTCGCGAGCGCACTCGGTGTTCGGGTGGTGGTTCAGAAGCGCCGGGAGCTCTGGTACCTCGAGCGCACCCGCCTCCACCTGGATGAAGTTGAACGGCTCGGACGCTTCTTCGAGTTCGAGGTGGAGGTCTCCCCTGGGGAAGATGAGGGGCCGCGTCACGCCCTGGCAGGGCGCCTGCGGGAGGCGTTCCGACTCACCGATGACCGATTGATCGCGCCCTCCTACTCCGATCTCATGGAGTCGGCCGGTACGAGCTGACCTCGCGAAGAACCGAGGAGAATCGTTACGGAAGTATGCCCCCGTCGAGCATTCGTGAAGAAATTATCCGCATACTGAGAACCAATCTCGGAAGCTAGCCCTCCCCAGCAAGGTGCAATCCTGCTCCGTGTGCACTGCCCGAAACCACAATCACTGAATTTGTCGCGATTCTTGGTCTCAGACCTTGCCGATCATCGACATATGAGGGCCGAGTCCTCCGCGGCACGGCGCTTGCCGGACTACCGGCACCTCCGCCGCATGGAGTAGGTCTCTGATCGCCTGAGCAGATCCCCTCGTTGGGCGTACGAGGGGGCGTCACGCCCGGCACCTTCTTGGAGGAAGGCGGGGGCGGCATCGGCTGTACCGCATTCTGGGTCGGACGATGCACGGGCACAACCAGCACGCACCATGCGGGTACGATGAATCGCAGGATCCAGTCCGCCGGCTGGAGCGCGCTGCGCCTCCCGGGAGGCGCATGAACTCCGCTCACCGGCTGGTTACCGACGACACACCGAGCAAGTCACGGGGGCGCTTCCCCAGCGGCAGAGTGGCCGCGGTGCTGGCCCTGGTGCTCGTCGTGGCCAATCTCTTCGGCCTCGGGTATTACGCCGCGCCGGTCGCGACGAAGGTTCGGAGTGATCTCCATCCACTCCTCCGGCCGTCTGGTCTGATCGGCCAGTCGCTCGGCCTGTTGGCGTTCGCCGGCTTTCTCTTCTTGTGGCTCTATCCCGTGAGAAAGCGGGCGCGGGGATTGGCATTCAGCGGCTCCATCGCCCGCTGGCTCGACGTGCACATCACAGTCGGCCTCCTGATCCCGTTGATTGCCGCCACCCACGCCAGCTGGCGATTCACCGGACTGATCGGGCTCGGCTATCTGGCCATGGTGATCGTCTGGCTGAGCGGCGTCGCTGGCCGCTACATCTATGTGCGCATCCCGCGGACGCGCGATGGGCTCGGAATGTCCCTGGATGACGTCCGCCTGGAACGTATCCGGCTGACCCACCAGATCGTGGCCACCTCCGGGATCCCACTCGGTCAGGTCGAGGAGGCTCTCCGGGTCGAACCGATCGACGCGCAGTCGCTGGGGCTGATCGGAACCATCCGTCAATTCGTGACGGACGATCTCAGACGGAAACGCCAGATTCGTGGACTCCTCTCGCGCTCGGCGGCCTCCGGTACATCCAAGGGCCGCCTCGACCGAAAGGCCGTGCGCGAGATCGTGAAGCTGGCCCGCACCCAGATCTCGCTTCAGCAACAGATGCGGATGCTCGAGGCCACTCAGCGGATCTTCAAGTTCTGGCACGTCGCGCACCTGCCGGTGGCAATCACCGCGCTCCTGGCGGTGATCCTCCACGTGACCGTCGCGGTCGTGACCGGCTCCACCTGGTTCCGGTAGGAGAGGCGATGCTAATCACCACCATTGCCTTCATCCTGCTCACATCCCTTTTCGTAACCTGGCATGTTCGACGGACCCACTGCACGCCGGCCGCGGGCTCAGCGGCGTCGCTCCGTCGCTGTCCACGGTGTGATGCGCCGAATCCGGAGCGGAGTCCGGTCTGCCCGCGCTGCGGCGTACCGCAGCAGATTTTCGAGCTGGCCGCCGCCCCACTGGCCAAACCCGAGGTGGCGCGGCCCGCCGGCAAGGTCCACGCGGTCGTGCGCTCGGATCAGTGTGTCGGATGCGGGGCCTGCATCGCCGCTTGCCCGGAGCCGGGCGCGTTGCGACTCGAGGGGAAGCTCGCCATGGTGGAGCTCGAGCGTTGCGTCGGGCACGGAAAGTGCGCCGAGGCATGTCCGGTGACCGCGATCTCGATCGGAGACGGCGCCTCCGCGCGCAAGGTCGAGGTTCCGGATGTGGGCTCCGATTTTCAGTCGAACGTCCCCGGAATCTACCTCGTGGGGGAACTGGGCGGACGCGGGCTGATCCGGAACGCAGTGAACGAGGGGCGGGCGGCGATCGAGAACATCGCCCGTGAGTTGGCCCGGGTGCCACGACCGGTCGATCCGGAACTGTTTGACGTGGTGATCGTGGGATCAGGTCCAGCCGGTCTCTCTCTCTACGGTGATCTCTGGATCGGCGACTCGTCGAAAGAATCGCTGCTCGAGGTGTGGGAGACGATCATCCGCAACTCCGGGCTGGTCGTGCGGCAAGGACAGCAGGTGACCGACGTGCGGCAAACCCGACTGGGCTTTCAGATCGAGACCGGTGAGCAAACCTTCCGTACGCGGCGGGTGGTGCTGGCGATGGGAAGGCGCGGCACGCCCCGGCGCCTCGGCGTGCCGGGCGAGGACCTGGAGAAGGTGCTCTACAACATCGTCGAGATGGAGGCGTTCGCCGGAGAACGAGTGGCCGTGGTCGGTGGGGGCGACAGCGCGCTCGAGTCGGCCATCGGGCTGGCCGGACAACCGGGAACCACCGTGACCCTGTGCCACCGCCGCGGTTGCTTCGAACGGGTTGCGGACAAGAACAAACGGCGGATTGCCGAGCTGGCCGAGACAGGCGCGATCCAGCTCCTCCTGCACACCGCAGTGCGTGAGATTCGGCCCGACACCATCGTGCTCGAGGTCGACGGGACGCCGAGCATTCTGCCCAACGACACGGTGATCGTTCGCATCGGTGGTGACCCCCCCAATGCGTTCCTTCAGCGAATCGGGATTCGGACGGTCAAGAAGGAACTGCTGAGTGGTGACCCGGAGGCGGAGTCGCGCTTTGGGTAGGCGACCGTTGTGCTGGGTCGCGACCCTCATGACGGCGAGCTTCCTCCTCGCCGCGGGGGAAG
The DNA here is from genome assembly GCA_016712505.1 of Candidatus Eiseniibacteriota bacterium. Classification (GTDB taxonomy): domain Bacteria; phylum Eisenbacteria; class RBG-16-71-46; order CAIMUX01; family CAIMUX01; genus JADJQY01. The sequence goes on from JADJQY010000004.1 coordinate 267,516, forward strand.
GCCCGGCACGGGGACAGGTGTCGCCCGGCCCGCTCTCCCGGGCGCACGAGAGTCTGGAAGGGACGCAGAATTGCCTGACCTGCCACGCAGCGCGGAAAGGAGCTCTCGATGCCCAGTGCCTCGCCTGTCATCGCGAGATCGCTCGACTCCTCGACGAGGACCACGGGCTCCACGCTCGGGAAGGGCAGGAGAAGTGCGCTGGGTGTCATCCGGAGCATGCCGGCCGTGACTTCGAGCTCATCGAGTGGAAGGACCCGCCGGAGAAGTTCGACCATCGGCGAACCGGGTGGCCGTTGGACGGGAAGCACCTCGCGGTCGACTGCCGCAAGTGCCATCGCGCCGAGTTGCTGGATTCAAACATGCGCCCGCTGCTGAAACGAACCGACCCCAGCCGAGGGTGGGTTGGCCTGGGGCGAACCTGTGAGGGTTGCCACCAGGACACGCACGCTGGTCGCCTGGGCCGAGACTGCGCCCGCTGCCACACCACAGCCGGATGGCGGTCCGGGCAGGCACTGGGTTTCGATCACTCCCGCACCCGATATCCGCTGGAGGGTCGACACACTTCCCTCTCCTGCGACAAGTGCCACCCCACGGACCAGCCGAAGAACGTCACGAAACCGTACCAGACCTGCGCCGGGTGCCACGCCGACCCCCACGCCGGACAGGCCACCCTCGACGGTCGCGTGGTCGACTGTTCCGCCTGCCATGATTTGCGCGGATTCACTCCTTCCACCCTGCCGCGCGAGCAGCACCGGACCTACCCGCTCCTGGGACGCCATGCCAAGGTAGGCTGCGCGGAGTGCCACCGCCCGAAGCAGAAGCTCGTCTTCCGACCCCGCCGCGAAGGCTGCGAGGACTGTCACGCCGACGCCCATGCCGGCCAGGTGAAGCACCGGTCGGACGGCGGCGCCTGCGCCTCCTGCCACGCCGTCGACGGGTGGGATCCGGCGCAGTTCACCCCGGTTGCCCACGACAGCACGCGCTTCCCACTGAAGGGGCGACATCGGGACGCGGCCTGCGCATCGTGCCACGGGCCGAAACGCGCCGGCCTTCCGCCACTACCCGGAAAGTCCGAACTCGGGAGCGCGATGGTGCTGCTTCGACCGATCGACACCGAGTGCCAGGCATGCCACGTGGACCCGCATGCCGGCCGGTTCGGTCGAACCGGGGAAAGGGCGGCGAAGGAGGGCTGCCTCGAGTGCCACGATCAGGCGACATTTCGCCCCTCCGACATCGACCTGGCCGAGCATGCGAGGCGCGGGTTCCCGCTCGAGGGATCGCACCTCGCCGCGAGCTGTGATCAATGCCATGCGGAGCTCAGAGCGCCGCGGGCAAAGCGAACCCTCCTGCTCGATCCCGCCCCGGCACTGTTTCAGATCGCCAGATCAGACCAGTGCCAGGAATGCCACCGCGATCCCCACGCCGGTCAGTTTGCCGACCGGGGACCGAAGAGTCGCTGCAGCACCTGTCACGATCTCGACCGTTTTGCGCCTGCTTCGCGCTTCGATCACGAGCGGGACACCCGCTTCTCACTTCGCGGCGCCCACGCCACGGTGGCCTGCTCGAAATGCCACCGCCCGGCGGCCACCGGCGGAGACGAGCGAACGATCGCGTACCAGGGAGTGTCGGGCGAGTGTCGCGCCTGCCACGCCAACGGCACCACCGGGAGCCAACCATGAGAGCACAGACCTCGTCTATTCACTCGCCGGGGCCGCTTTGGCTCGCGCTGGTGATCGCGCTGATCGCGGCCATGCTCTGGCCGCGTGCCGCGTCCGGGCAAGCTCAGACGAATCCGCATGGTGAAATGAAGGAGGAATGCAGCCTCTGTCACTCCCCGGAGTCGTGGCGCGTAGCGTCGGTTCCGAAGGAGTTCCGGCACGAGGTCTATGGCTTCCGGCTTGAAAACGCGCACGCCGCCGTCGAATGCCGCGCCTGCCACGGAACGCTGAAGTTCTCCGAGGCTTCGTCGGCCTGCGCGAGCTGCCACGCGGACACCCACCGCGGCGAGTTCGGCGACGACTGCTCCGCCTGCCACTCGACTCGCGACTTCAACGAGCGCGCGGAGATGGAGAAGCGGCACAACTTCACCCTCTTCCCGCTGACCGGCGCGCACGTCGCGGTGGAATGCGATGAGTGCCACAAGGCAACCGCCCCGGGAGAATTGCAGTTTCTGAACCTGCCCAGTGCCTGCGAGGATTGCCACGCCAACGATTTCCAGGCGGCGAAGAGTCCCGATCACGTCGGCGCGGGGTTCCCCGAGGACTGCACGCTTTGCCACGGCACCAGCGGATGGAGTGGGGCCCGGTTCGACCACGATCTCACCGCCTTCCCGCTGGAAGGGGCCCACGCCGCCGCGGTCTGTGCGGACTGCCACGGCGAGGGGGGCTTTCGCGCCATCCCCACCGACTGTGTGGCCTGTCACCAATCGGACTACGATGAATCAACCTCGCCGAACCATCGCGAGCTTGGATATCCCAGCGACTGCGCCTCCTGTCACTCCAAGGAGGTGTGGTCCCCTTCCGACTTCGATCATCAGCTCACCGCGTTTCCCCTAACCGGGGCGCATCTGCCGCTCCCCTGCTCAGAGTGCCACGGCGACGGGATCTGGGACGGAAAGGGCGCGAAGTGCGCCGACTGCCACCAGGCGCAGTTCGACGCGACCGACGCCCCGCATCACGGCGCCGCCGGCTTCTCCACCGACTGCACCGAGTGTCACGCGACCGAGTCCTGGACCGGGGCAGAGTTCGATCACGACGCCACCGCATTCCCGCTCACCGGCGCCCACCCCGAGGCCGGTTGTCGTTCCTGTCACGCCGACGGGATCTACGACGGAAGACCGACCGAGTGCGTCGCCTGCCACCAGGGGGACTACGATCGGTCGGCCGATCCCAATCACCGCGGCCAGGGATTCCCGGGGGACTGTGGCTTCTGCCACCAAACCACCGCCTGGGAACCGTCCATCTTCGATCACATGCTCACGGCATTCCCTCTCGAAGGGGCGCACCAGCTCATCCCCTGCAGCGACTGCCACGGCGACGGGGTCTGGCACGAGCGCTCCACCGACTGCGCGGCCTGCCACCAGGACGACTTCGCGGCCACGGTGAACCCGCACCACGCGGCGGCGGGCTTCTCTGCCGCGTGCCTCACCTGCCACACCACGGCCACCTGGGAGGGCGCCGCCTACGACCACACCCAGACAGCCTTCCCGCTGGTGGGAGCGCACCTCGCGGCCGATTGCGCCGACTGCCACCAGGATCAGATCTACCAGGGACGTTCGACCGACTGCGTCTCCTGCCACCTGGTCGACTACGAGCTCACTCAGGAACCGGCACATGCAACGAGCGGCTTCCCCACCGACTGCCGCGCCTGCCACACCGAGAGCGCCTGGACACCCTCGAGCTTCAATCACGCCCTCACCCTGTTCCCGTTGGACGGGGCCCATGCCGCGCTGCGTTGCAGTTCCTGCCACGGTGACGGGGTGTGGGACGGCCGACCGACGGAGTGTGCGTCGTGTCACGCGACCGATTGGGCCAACTCGACGAATCCCCACCACCCAGGAGCCGGACTGCCCCAGAGTTGTGCCACCTGCCACACCACCTCAGGTTGGGAAGGCGCGCCCTACGACCATGACCTGACCCAGTTCCCACTACGCGGCCAGCATGTGGGGCTGGAGTGCAGCAGCTGTCATGCCGACGGCGGGTACAAGGGGAAGGCGACCGACTGCTTCTCCTGCCACCTCGCCGACTACGACGGGACGTCGAGCCCCGACCACGCCGCGACCGGGATCCCAACCGACTGCGCTCGCTGCCATACCAGCGCCGGGTGGGCTCCGGCGGACTTCGACCACGCGCTCACCCTGTTCCCCCTGACCGGGGCGCACCTCCCCCTCCGTTGCATCGATTGTCACTCCGACGGCGTCTATGACGGTCGGTCAACCGACTGCTGGTCTTGTCACCAGACCGATTTCGAGTCGTCGACCAACCCCGGGCACCCCGCGGCCGGCTTCTCCCACAGCTGCGCCGGCTGCCACGACACCTCGTCCTGGGACGGGGCGAGCTATGATCACTCCCTCACCTCCTTCCCGCTCACCGGCCTGCATACCGGCGTTGAGTGCGCTTCCTGCCACGCCGATGGGATCTACGACGGCAAGGACACCGGCTGTGTCTCCTGCCACCAGGCGGACTGGGATGTCACCAGCAACCCCGACCATGCGCTGTCCGGGTTCCCCACCGACTGCGCGCAGTGCCACGAAACGGCAGGCTGGACGCCGTCGAACTTCAACCACGCGCTGACGCTCTTCCCCCTGACGGAGGCCCACGCCGCCCTCCAGTGCAGCGCCTGCCACGCCGACGGAGTCTGGGACGGCAGGCCGACCGACTGCTGGTCGTGTCATGCCGCCGTGTTCAATGCCTCGGACGATCCGCACCACCTCGAAGCCGGATTCTCTCCGAACTGCACGCAGTGCCACACCCGATCCAGCTGGGAAGGGGCGGAGTACGACCACGCCTCCACCTCGTTCCCGCTCACCGGGAGCCACGTCACCGAGGCCTGCGCGAGCTGTCACTCGGATCGGGTCTATGACGGCCGGGACACCCGCTGCTACGCATACCACCAGGAGGATTTCGAGGGGACCACCGACCCGGATCACCGCCAAGCTGGATTCCCCACCGACTGCACCCCCTGTCATAGTACGGAGTCGTGGTTACCGTCGAGCTTCGATCACGCCCTGACCCTCTTCCCGCTCACCGGGGCCCACGCCCCCCTCGCGTGCCGCGCCTGTCACGCCGACGGGGTCTGGGACGGCAAGCCGACCGACTGCTGGTCTTGCCACGCGGAACAGTTCACCGCGTCGGACAACCCGCACCATCTCGAGGCCGGCTTCTCGCACTCGTGTACTACCTGTCACGGCACCTCGAACTGGGAGGCGTCGTACAATCACGACCTCACCTCCTTCCCGCTCAGCGGATCACACCAGGGATTGGACTGCAGCGACTGCCACGCCGACCGTGTCTACAACAACCACAGCACAGCCTGTTACGCCTGCCACCAAGAGGACTATCAGGCGACGAGCGCACCGGACCACCAGCAGTCCGGCTTTCCCACCGACTGCACCCCCTGTCACGACACCGACGAGTGGATCCCATCGACCTTCGACCATGCGTTGACCCTCTTCCCGCTGACCGGCGCGCATGCGGCTCTCCAGTGCAGCGCCTGTCACGGTGATGGGGTGTGGGACGGCAAGCCGACCGACTGCTGGTCGTGCCACGCGAACGACTACAACGGAACCGACGATCCAGATCACGCCGCCGCCGGGTTCTCGCACGCCTGTACCCAGTGCCACTCCACGCAGACCTGGGAAGGGGCCAGCTACGATCACAACGGCACCGGCTTCCCGCTCACCGGCTCGCACGTAGGGGCGCCATGCAGCGCTTGCCACGCCGACGGGGTGTACAACGGGAAGAGCACCGCTTGCTACGCCTGTCACCAGGACGACTATCAGGGTACGACCGCGCCGAATCACCAGCAGTCAGGGTTCCCGACCGACTGCCGTCCCTGCCACGACACGGACGAGTGGCTCCCTTCGTCCTTCAACCACACCCTGACCCTCTTCCCGCTGACCGGCGCGCATGCGGCTCTCCAGTGCAGTGCCTGTCACGGTGATGGGGTGTGGGACGGCAAGCCGACCGACTGCTGGTCTTGCCACGCCGGCGTGTTCAACAGCTCCGACAATCCGCACCATGTCGACGCCGGGTTCTCCCACACCTGCACCACCTGCCACAACACCTCCGACTGGCAGGGTGGAACCTACAACCACGGCAACACCTCCTTCCCCTTGACCGGGTCGCATGTCGGGGCGGACTGCATCGATTGCCACGCCAACCGCGTCTACAACAATCACAGCACCGACTGTTACTCATGTCACCAGTCCGACTGGAACGGGACCGAGACCCCCAACCACAGCAATCGGGCTCGACCGACTGCCGTCCCTGCCACGACACGGACCAGGGCTCCCTTCGTCCTTCACCCCGACCCTCTTCCCGCTGACCGGGCTGCGCTCTCCAGTGCAGTGCCTGTCACGGTGAGGGGGTGGGACGGCGCCGACCGACTGCTGGTCTTGCCACGCCGGCGTGTTCACAGCTCCACAATCCGCACCATGTCGACGCCGGGTTCCCCCCCTGCACCACCTGCCACAACACCTCCACTGGCAGGGGTACCCGGCAACACCTCCTTCCCCTTGACCGGATCGCATGTCGGCGCGGACTGCATCGATTGCCACGCCAACCGCGTCTACAACAATCACAGCACCGACTGTTACTCATGTCACCAGTCCGACTGGAACGGGACCGACATGCCAGATCATCAGGAAGTCAACTTCCCAACCGACTGCACCCTGTGTCACGACACCGACCAGTGGGTTCCGTCCGACTTCGATCACAGTCTGACCCTGTTCCCGCTGACCGGGGCGCACGAGGTGGCGCTCTGCAGTGATTGTCACGCGGACGGTGTCTACGACGGCAAGAGCACGCTCTGCTACTCGTGCCACCAGAACGACTGGAACGGCACCGACACTCCGGATCACCAGAGCGCCGGATTCCCCACCGACTGCTCGCTCTGCCACGGGACCAGTCTGTGGGTGCCATCGACGTTCAACCATACGCTCACGCTTTTCCCGCTCACCGGCGCGCACCTGTTGATTCCGTGCAACGACTGTCACGGGGATGGCGTCTGGGACGGGAAGCCGACCGACTGCTGGTCGTGCCATGCGGACGACTTCAACGGCGTGACCGACCCGAATCATCAGACGGCGCACTTCCCGCACACCTGCCTCAATTGCCACACCACAGCGACCTGGGAGAACGCCACGTTCAACCACGACCCGTGGTTCCCGATCTACAGCGGCAAGCACAAGAATCGTTGGTCGTCGTGCGGGACCTGTCATCCCAACTCGAACGACTACGAGCAGTTCAACTGCCTCGGATGCCATCCGCACGACGATCGCCAGGAGACTGACGGCCACCACGAGGGCGAGAACGGCTACCAGTACGAGAGCCACGCCTGTTACAACTGCCATCCGGACGGTCGCGAATGAGGCGGCACAGAACGACATTGGCGTGCGGAATCCTGCTCGCCTCGGCTCTGGGCGCCGCGGGTGCCTCGGCCGAAGGACAAGCGGCGCCGAGCGACACCACCCGAGTCGCCTACGTGTCCGGATCGGTGATCTACCTCGAAGCGGGGCGCTTGGCGGGGTTGCGCGAAGGGGACCGGGTCGAGGTAGTACGAGACGGGAAGCCGCTCGGCCAGGTGACGATCGAACACCTCTCGAGTCGACGCGCTGCGGCCGCGCTGCCGTCCGAGGCGTTCGCGGTCCGATCAGGGGACCTGATCCGCTTTCACCCCCATCCCGCAGCGTCATCCGAACCGCTTCCAGGCCCGGAGGTAGCGCCCCCCGCCGAGCGTCAACGCTCCAAGGGGTGGTTTCGTGACCGCGGGCTGCGCGGTCGGATCGGCGCGCGACTCCTGGCCAGCCGCGAAGACGGGGAGGGCTCGCTCGGCTATACCCAACCCTCGCTCGACCTTCGTCTCGACGGCAAGGAGGCCTTTGGCGCGCCCATCGACTTCAACCTCGATGCCCGGTCACGGCGGACGTACTTCCAGAGCGATCGGGATAGTCGTGACGTCACCAAGGTGTATCGGCTGGCGATCACACGCCGGGGAACCACGCGCGTCACCCTTGGGCGCCAGATTTCGTCCGCCCTCGGAGCGATCGGCGCGTTCGATGGCGTGAGCCTGGAGCGGACGGCGGGCAACTGGAGTCTCGGAGGAATGACCGGCACCCAACCAGGATCCGCTGAACTACGGCCTCTCCTCCGAGGTCTGGGAGCACGGTCTCTTTGCCCGATGGGAGCAGACCCCGGGCGCGGGCGCGAGGCGTCAACTGGTCCTCGGGGTGGTCGGGGCGTACCGGGAAGGCCAGGTGGACCGGGAGTTCGTGGCCGTGCAGGGTCGGCTCGACGGACCGCGGGCGGCGCTGGCGCTCAGTCAAGACCTCGATCTCAACCGCGGCTGGAAGGCGGCCGCGGGGGAACCAAGCCTCTCGCTGACGAGCTCTGCAGCCTACCTCAGAGTGCGCCTCCGGGAGTCGCTCGCCTGGTCGATTGGGTACGACAACCGGCGCAGCGTTCGGCTCTACCGCGACCGGGTAACGCCGGAGACCGACTTCTACGATCGATACCGCCAGGGAGGATCGCTCCGACTGGAGTGGGAACCGGCGCCGGCTCGACACCTGTCGCTGGAGGCCCGCAACTCCAGATCGGGGGGACGCAGCACCTCCAGCACCTGGAGCGCGATGGGGACCACGCCCCGATTGGGCTCCTTGCCGGTTTCACTCCGGGCGCGAAGCACCTACTTCAACAATGACGCCGGTGATGGGTGGCTTCAATCGCTCACCGCCGGGTCTCCGATCGGTTCACGCATGAACCTCGACCTCGAGGCCGGTACACGCTCCGATCGTTCCGGCTCCGCTTCATCGGCCAATCGCACCTGGTTCGGCATCGACCTGGACGCGGCGCTCTCGCGACACCTCTATCTGCTGCTCACCGAAGAGCGGGAAACGGGCGGCGGGGCCCGCGCCGACCGCATCTTCGCCTCACTCTCCTGGAGATTCTAGCGGGCGCTGGCTCCTTGGCGACCGCGATGCGGCTGAGCCATTCTTCGTGCCGGGTCGCCGTAACGCGCCTTCACTCCTCCCCAGGTGACGCGGAGTGTCGGATTGACCGAACAGGTCCCTTGCCCCAGGACGCCGATCAGCGTGCCGCACGGCGCGATGCCCGGAAGACAGATCGAGGCGCTCCCCACGCGGTAGTCGCCGTCTAGCGTGGGGGCGACGTCGCAGCCGACCGGGCCGCAGAAGATCGGATCGACGAAACGACAATCGTCACCGAAGCGGACCTCCCCGGATAGGCTGCGCGCCACGTCGCTGGAGTCGATCACGCTGCAGGTGAAGGTGAGTGAGTTTTCCGTCGCCTCAGTATAGATCTCTCCCCCTTCAGGGGCGCAGTTGTTCCAGACCAGCGCATTCTCCATCGTGGCCCGAGCGAATCCCGTGACGAATACCCCGCCCCCGCGGACCCCCGCGGTATTGCCGGCCACGAGGAGACCATCGAAGGCCGGGATCGCCGAAACCGCCACTCCGGCACCATCCGGAGCGAAGTTTCCCGTGACGACCAGGTCGATCAATGTGGGTTGCGCCTGGCGTTCGACACTGAGGCCACCGCCGAGCTGGCTCGACACACATCCTTTGATCACCACCCGCTCGAGCAGCGGCTTGGCCCCGAGTTCGATCTCGATCCCGCCGCCGGAGTAGTCGCTCTGGCACTGGAAGACCCAAACGTCGCGAATCGTGGGCGAGGAGTTCTGGATCAGGATCCCACCGGCCGAGAGGTCGTGGGCGTCGTCGGCAAAGCCGCGTCGAGGGCGACTCGGTGCGATCGACATGAAGCCGTTCAGAATGGTGAACCCCTCGACGATCGCGGCCCGACTCTCCGCGGTCTTGAAGGTCATCCCGCGGTGCGGGGCCTCCGCGTTCCCCTGGACGTCGATGATGGTTGCGGCGGCGCCGCTCTCCGAAATGAGCACGAGGTCTCGGCCATTGAAGTTGAGATCCCGGTTCCCCTCCCCGCTGTAGGTTCCGGCCGCGACCAGCACGGTGTCGGCAGCCGCCGCGGCGTCGATCGCGGCCTGGATCGTGGAATGGTCCGCCGGGACCCTCCGCGTGGCGCCCCCGGCATCCGCGGAGGGAAAGAGGAACAGCGCCGCAAGGAGCGCGAAGCGGGATGCGGGGCGACGGAATAGCATTGGCTCCCTCCAGAGAGATTCGGATCCGGACCGGTCGCGGTGGCGGCCGCACCGGCGATCTTCCCCCGCCGGGCGCGGAGGAACAAGCGGAACCACATCTCGATTCCCCACAACTCGTTGACCCCCGACCGCCGGGATCGTTACGCTTCCCTCGCCCGGTTGCCCCCAGTCGGAAGGAGTCCTCGTGATCGCCCCATGTCGTTTCCTCGGTCCGTGTCGCGCACACCTCGTCCCGGCCGTCCGGACCTGCATCGCCCTGGGCGCCCTCTCCCTGGGCGCCCTCTTCCTGAGCGCCCTCTTCCTGGGCTGTGGCGGGGACAAGGGGACCACCCCGGACGATCCGGAAGGGCGCCTGACCCTGAAGTTCAGCTACTCGATCGATGACGCTCCACTGGTCATGAACACCGCGGACTACCCCTACGAGAACGCGGCTGGAAACGAGTACAAGGTGGTGGGACTGAAGCACTACATCACCGGGGTGCAACTCCGCCGGCTGAACGGCACCAGCTTCGAGTCGACCGACGTCCACCTGCTGAACGCCGCAGATCCGACCACGTTGGCGTTTACCATCGGGCAGATCCCTGCCGGACCCTACAGCTCGATCCAGATCCTGGTCGGGGTCGACGACACTCGCAATGTCGAAGGGGGACTGCCGGCCACGTTGGACAATTTCAACATGCAGTGGCCTCGACAACTCGGGGGCGGCTACCACAACGTGATGGCCGAAGGGCGCTACAAGGCCGGCGCGGCCGATTCCACCTGGACCGTTCACCTGGGCAAGGTGAAGCACGATCCCAACGAGACGTTCTACCACAACCACGTGGTCGAAGTGATCGTCCCAGGATCGGGCATCTCCTTCTCGGATGACTCCTGGGAAGTCTCGATCGACGTGAACCTCAACCAGTGGTTCGTCACCCCCACGGTCTACGACTTCGCCACCTACGGGTCGTTCATCATGGACCAGCACGAGCCGCAAGAGATCCTGATCGCCAACGCGCGCGATGCCTTCACGGTGAAGAGCAAGGTGCGGCTGTGATCCCAGGCTGGTCACGCTCCCGGCTCGCGACGACGATCGGCTCGCTGACCCTGGCGTTCACCCTTGGAAGCGGATGCGGCGGCGGCAAGGGGACCGAGCCCCCCCCTCCGCCACCCCCGCCCCCCAACCCTGACCAGGTCAAGCTGCTGGTGCCCGGCTTTCCCGCCATCGTGCAGCCGAGCGACAATCTCGCGACGCACCAAGGGGTCGCCCTGGGGCGACGGCTGTTCTACGACCCGCGACTTTCATTGAACAACAGCCAGTCCTGCGGAAGCTGTCACGCTCCGGCGTTCGCTTTCAGCGACCACGGGCGACGCTTCTCGCTCGGTGCGGAGGGGCAGGTCGGAGACCGGAACTCGCCCGCCCTGGTCAATCTCGCCTGGTCGGGGAACGTCTTCTGGAACGGGCGGGCCGAGCATATCGAGGCCCAAGCGCTCCAACCGGTCGAGAATCCGATCGAGATGATGGAACAGTGGCCCCGCGTGGTGGCGAAACTAGCGGCAGATCCGGCCTACCCTCCGCTCTTCCGCGCAGCCTTCGGAGACGACGAGGTGACAGCGGACCGGGCGGTCAAGGCGATCGCCCAGTTCGAGCGGACGCTCTTGAGCTACAACTCGAAGTACGATCGAATCCTGAGGGGAGAGGAGTCCTTCACTCCGGGTGAGGAGAGGGGCTACAACATGTTCTTCACCGAAAAGGCCGACTGCTTCCACTGCCACGTGGACTATCTGTTCACCGACTACGGCTTCCACGACGTAGGGCTGGACAACCCGCCGGAACGCGGTCGCGCGGAGGTCACCAATCGGCCGGAGGACATCGGGCGCCACAAGGTCCCCACCCTTCGGAACGTGGTCTTCTCCGCTCCCTACATGCACGACGGTCGCTTCGCCACGCTGCGCGACGTGATCGATCACTACAATCGGGGTGGCGCCGGGACACCCAATCAAAGCCCCTTCGTCCACTTCGGCCGCGGTCTGAACCTGACCGATCAGGACAAGCAGGATCTGCTCGATTTCATTCTCACCCTGACCGACTCGTCGTTCGTTACCAATCCTGCCTTTCAGGACCCGTTCGTGGACGGCCTCCCGAGTCGCTGAACGGAGAGGCCGCCTTGGCGGAATCTCGAGCGCGCCGAAGCCGGAGAGGAATCCTGGTCGTCGCGGGACGCGCTCAGCGCCGCCCGCGCTCCATCTCGATCGCGATGGTATCGAGCTTCGCACTCCCGACCCCTTGCTTACGGGCAGCACGCGCCGCGACGGCAAGGCATGGGTCGAGGATGCCGTACTTGTATCCGGTCATGGCGGCGGAGTAGTTGAGCTGCCCCGCAGTCGGATTCTTCTTCGCTTCGGCGCAGAGCCAGCTGGTCCATTCCTTCTGCTTGCCGATGGCAGCGGCGCACTTGTAGCTGCCGTCGATCGCCCCACCGATCGAGGACGCTTTGGGGAAGCGCTCGACCACGATCTTCCAGTGATCGAACGCCGCCTGGTCGTTGTGCCGGAAATAGCTCAGATACTTCGCCATATGACCGGTGGCGCGTTCCGCGATCCCCCGCGCGTTCTGCGGGTCCCGGGCCAGGATGCGGGTCAGCATCTCTTTGCCGTCATCGTCCCGCTGACGATTCAGGTACTTCTCCAGCAAGGCAAACATCAGCGGCAGCGAATCCGGCTTGGCGGAGAGCTGTGCCTCCATGATCGGGAGGGCGTCCAAACCCTGTGAGATGGGACGTGCTTCGGCCAGGAACGACGGAGTGGACATGTACCCCTGCACCCAATCGAACTCGGTCCCGTCGGGATTGAGGAAGATCACCACCGGCAGGCCGGTGACCGGATAGCGCGACATGAACGCCTGGCCATCGGGCGTGGTGCTGTTCACCTTGATTGCGATCATTCCCTCGGAGAGCTTCGCCCCGGCCGCGGTTTCCCAGAGATCGATCTCCATCTGCTTACACTGACCGCAATGCTCGGCCCAGACGTCGATCATCACCTTCTGCTGGGTACGGTACGCTTGCTGCAGCGCCTGATCGAGCGTGAGCGGCTGCCAGTCGACCTGTGCGTTGGCCCCGAGTGGAACCAGCAGCGCCCAGCTCCAGACACCGATGCCCGAGACGCGGCGGCCGATCCCGCCGAGAACTTCCGCCACGCGATCCAGATGCATGCTCTCTCCTTCCGATTCCACCGCTTCGCGGCGTCCTACTTGCGCTCCACCAGGGTGACCTGGTGGCTGAGGATTTCCTCCCCGCGTTTCACTCGTACCGAGACCACGTCGCCCGGTTGGTGGGCTTTCAGGACATCGGTGAAATCACCCAGGTTGTCGATCGCGACCCCGTCCAGCTCGACCAGGACGTCCCCGGCCTTTAACCCCACTTGCTCCGCGGGACTCCCAGGAGTGACCCCTGAAAGTAGCACCCCGCCGGAGGTCTGCTTGAAATCCGGAATGGTCCCCAGGCTGACCCGGCGCGGTGCCCCGGATCCACTCATCGGCTTGGTCTCCGCCGCACCCGGCGGGACGAAGGTCAAGCGCTGCTCCCGATCGGCGAGGAACACGGCGATCTCGCGGGCGTAGTCGGCCAGATCACCCAGCGCGTCCAGATCCAGCGCCTCCGGCAGATCAGAGGTCCGATGATAGTCGGAGTTGGGGCCGGTGAAGAAGTGAACCACCGGCACCCCGCGCTCGAAGAAGGGGGTTTGATCCGAGGCAAAGGGCGCCTTGTCCGGCATCACCAGGTCGAACTGGAACCCGAGGTTCACCGACCGGAGGATCTCGGTCCACTCGGAAGCGCTCGACACCCCGAGCAGATAGAGCTTTCGGTCGACCATCCGCCCCACCGTGTCGAAGTTGAGCATCGCGATCGTCTGCCCGAGCGGAGCGACCGGCGAAGCAACGTAGGCCTTGGCGCCAAGCAACCCGGATTCCTCCCCGCTGGTGGCGAGAAACACCAGGTCGCGCCGGAGCGAGGTTTCGGCCTTGAGCGCGCGGGCAAGCTCGATGAGGAGCGCCACCCCGGAGGCGTTGTCATCCGCGCCGGCAAACGTTGCCCCCGAAGCGTCGCGGCCGAGGTGGTCGTAGTGGGCGGCGAGAACGATCGTCCCTCGGCTGGGTTCGGATCCGCGGAGAACTCCGACCACGTTGGAGAGTTCGACCTCACCCCAGGCCCCGAAGGCTGGCGGGGGATCGGCGGCGGCCTCCGCCGCGCTGGGTCGAAACGGCTGAACCGTGACCTCGAGGCCGATCTCCTCGAACGCCTCCCGGATGTAGTCCCGGCATCTCGTCAGGCCGGGAGACCCCGCGCCACGCCCCTCTTGCTCCGGAGAGGCAAGAAAGGAGACGTGGGCGGCCAGCCGCCCGGTCAACCCCTTCCGCGCCGGGCCTTCCGCCCGGGAGACGGTGGCCAGCGCGAGGACAACGGCCACGGCCAGGGCGGCGCTGAACATGCGCCCCAGCCACGCGCCTCGCCGCCGGGAGTCCCCTGCGCTCGAACCGATCATCGTTCCTCTCCCTTTCTCGTCCCGGTCCCCCGGAGCGAACTCACTGCGCCTCCAACTCCACGCGAAGCGGTGAACCGGTGTGCACCCATGAGCCTTTCCCCACGTTGCTCGGCCCGTCGAAGGCAAGCCAACTGTACTTCGAGTAGTGTGGCACCTTGGCGTCGACCGTGCGAACCAGCGCGGGGTCGGGGATCTCGAGCAACATCCAGGCAAGCTCCGAACGGGCCGGCAACGGGCCGACGGCGATGATCGAATGGCCGGCCGGGAAGGACCGATCGCCGACCGCCCAGCCATCCCCGTTCGCCGCGGGAAGACGGAGATCCGGCACGGTCGCCGCGAGGGCGCGGGCCACGCGCCCGCAGCCGATCAGAAAGGTCGTCTTGTTCGGGAGCCAGCCCGGCGGGGCGTTCGCCTCCTCGACCACGCCCAGGGTCTTCGCCTTTGACCACCCGGTCACCAAGGGTTGCCAGGCCTCACGCTGCGCGGGAGTCAGATCGGCGGAGAAGACGACCACCAGCGATTCGGGTGAGAGCGTCTGCCCGATCGCGGCCGGGATCTCGCTCCGGTCGAGCAACCGCATCACCTCGAAGTTCGGATCGAGGGCGAGGGCTCTGGGTGCGCGGTCCAACTCAACTTCGAACCCTCCGCTCCGGTACGGGAGCCCAAACGTGCTGTCTCCCCCGTCCGCGAACTCCACCACGAGAGGAACCAGATGATCCCCGCAGGGCGCGCCCGCGCGTAGCGGTCGAAGCTCCAGCCGGGCATCGGCGAAGCCTCCTGCTTCGAACCAGGCGCCGCTCGCTTCCTGGCGGCCCCGAACGCGGAACCCCGTCCCCACGCGTTCGACCCGACAGTCCGCCAGCCGCAAACGGGGTGTGCCCGGTCGGGCGATCCAGGTAGCCTCGGTCTCCCGCGCGGAGAAGGCCGCCCCCGGCACCTGTCTCGCGCGCGCTTCGATCGCGCCGAAGAGATCTCCCCAGGAGGCACGACGCCAGAGCTGATCGCGATAGAAGTCGCGCAGGCCGCCCCAGAACGCCTCTTCACCAACTGCGCGCCGTGCCTGATGCAAGACCATCATCGACTTCGAATAGCCGATCGCGGCGGTGGCCGCATCGTGACGCTCGCGGAAGTCGCGCAGGGCGAGATCCTCTCCCCGTCCGACGTCATTGAGAACCCCCTTGAGCGCGTCGAGCCGATACTGGCGCGCCGCCGCGCTTCCCTCGCGCTCCTTGTAGAGGTAGTCCGCGCCGTAGACGGTCAGCCCCTCGCACCAGTTCCCCTGCTCGGCGTCGACAAAGACCCCGTTGCCCCACCAGTTGTGCAGGATCTCGTGGCCGTAAGAGGTATCGAGAATGAAGGGGAGACGAATCACGCGATCCCCAAGAAGGGTGAACGACGGCATCCCGTAGCCGCTCTGCCAGAAATTCTCGACCAGAGCGAATTTTCCGAAGGCGTACGGGCCGATCAGATCACCGTAGAGGTCCAGGTACCGCCCCGTGCCGCGCAAGTAGCGGTTGTAGATCGTCGAGTCGGTCTCGGCGCGCGTCCAGGTCTGGCAGCGCACCCCGCGGTGCGCCACCTCGCGCACCTGCCAGGGACCGGCGACCAGGTACGCCTCCTGCATCGGCTGGGGGCAGTCCCAACGATCGGTCACCGGCCCGGCGGGGGGCTGGAGAGGCGAGGCCAGATCTCCCTGCGACACCGCGCGCCACCCCGCAGGGACGGTGGCGGAAAGGGCGTAGGTAAAGAGTTCATCCGGTCGTGAAGGAATCCAGAAGCTCGAGGAGGCGAGGTACACCCCACGGGGCTCGATCAGGCCCGCGGTGGTTTCGAACGAGCGACCATAGGCCTCGGAAGGCGCTTTCAGGGAGTCACGCACCACCCCGGCATAGGAGAGGGTCACGCGCAGCGTCTCGGGCCACACATCGCCCGGTGCCGCACGGAGCGTGAGGCGGAGTTCGCGCGCATTCTGATAGCCATCGAGTTCGTCATACGGGGGACGGTGCCAGAAGCCACGGGGGTTCAGGCGCGCCGGTTCCTCGAGTTCGATCTCACCGACCGATGAAACCGCGGGGGCGGTGATTGCCAGATCCCGCCAGAGAAAGAACGGCACCGGCTCGCTGACCGAAATCCCTGGGGCATGCAGCAGCGTGATCTGATCCTGGACCGTGAGCCGACCGGTCTCCGGTTCGAGCGCACACACGATGTCGTGACGGAGCACCGCGGCGCGCGCCGGGTTTTCGAGCGAGACGAGGTGGGTTGGCGGGTACGCCCGTGCCCAGACGCCGGCGGCGCATGACGCGGAGAGCGCCAGGGCCAGAGCCGACCACCCAAATCGATACCGGACGCGAGCCATGCCGTTCACGAAAGCCCCCCGGGAGGAAGATGCGCCGTTTCCGGGGGTCAATATGGAGGGAGCGCCCGCTTCTTTCAAGCCAGGCGCGAAACGGTGCGGACTAGGCGATCTGCCTTTCGCCGTCGGCCGAGATGGCCGGAACCAGCGGGAGCAACATCCGGAAGGAGGCGCCACCGATCGCCTGATTCTCGGCCCAGATCCGTCCTTGATGAGCGTTCACGATCTCGCGGCAGATGGCGAGCCCCAGTCCGGTCCCGCCCGCCCCCGACTTGGTCTTGCTCGACTGGACGAACTTGTCGAAGACTGACTCCAGCTCATCCGGCGGAATGCCCATTCCCTGATCGCAGAACTCGAGCAGAATGTCTTCCCCGATCGGGAGGGCGCGCACCGTGACCACGGCGTTCTCCGGGGAGAACTTGATCGCGTTGGAGAGGAGGTTCCGCACCACCTGGAGGAAGCGGACCGGATAGAGCGGCAGCACCACCGGCGGATCAGGCTCCTCGAAGCGCAGCGTCACCTTCCGTTCGGAAGCCGCGGCCTCCATCTCGGAGAGTGCAGTCCAGACGATCTCGGAGAGGTCGCTGTCGCGGAAGCTGAAGGTCATGCGCCCCGCCTCGAGCTTGGCCAGATCGAGGAGGTCGTTCAGCAGCGACATGAGAGACTTGCCGCTCTCGGCAATGTTGTTGAAGTAGTCGAGCAGGTCGGCCGGCTCCCCGCCGTTCGCTTCCCGCTGCCCGAACCGAGCGAAGCTCAGGATGGCGTGCAGCGGCGTCCGCAGTTCGTGGGAGATGTTGGCCAGAAACTCGCTCTTGGCCCGGTTCGCCTGCTCCGCCGCCTCCCGGGCGCGCCTCTGCGCCTCCGCCTGTTTCGAAACCGTCGCATCCCGGATCACGATCAAGGCGCCCTGGAGCATCCCGTCGGCGAACATCGGCTGAACCGAGAGCACCGCGGGCATGTCGGATCCGTCCGCGCGAACCACGCGGACCTCGTCGAGTACACAGGCTTCCCCGACGGAGAGCGCCTCGTGGAGCATCTCCTGATCGATCTCGACCTCGGTCGGCGTGCAAACGAAGAAGCGAGCGACGTCGAAGAGGACCTTCCCGACCAGATCCTCCCCCTGACGAAGAAGGCGCTGCGCCGCGGCGTTGGCAAAAACCACCACGCAGCCGTCGCAGTTTGCCTGGATGATCCCCTCGCCCAATCCCGAGATCACGGCTTGAAGGCGGTCACGCTCCGTGGCCAGCGTCGCATTGAGCTCGCGCAGTTCGCGCGAGGAAATCTCGAGGATCCGCTCGACCGTCGCCCGATCCTGGTCCGCCTCCTCGTAGTTCGCGTCCACCCGTCGCAGGAACTGGTCGAACTGCTCCAGGGTGGGACGGACGTTGAGCGCGTTGAGACCAACGCGACGCAACTGGCGCTGCAGGAGTGGATGCAGCGCCAGCAGGCTCTTGGGCGCCGGAGTCCCCACGGGCGACTCAGGCGGAAGTTCCTCGAATTCGCTCACCTCATGATCTTCGGCGCCCCGCGGGATGACATTGAGCAGCTTGGGTCCGATCCTCGGCGCTGGCCCGGTGCCCCCGGCGCTGCTATCCTCGGTCCAGACCCCAAACCAAGGCCGCGAGGAGCCCCCGCGATGCGCAGAGCGACCATCCAACCCGGCAGACTTTGCCTGGTGCCTGTCGTCCTCGCGGGCGTCTTCCCGCTCGCGGGCGGGATCGCCGCACCTGACCGAGCCGCGGCCCGTACCCTGCTGGTCGCCCAGGACGGCGGCGGGGAGTTCACCCGCATTCAGGACGCAATCCAGGTTGCCAATCACGGCGATGTGGTCTCGGTCGCCCCCGGGCACTACCTCGAGCGAATTCTCTTCGGTGGCCGACGCATCCAGGTTCGTTCGACCGACGGTCCGGCGCGAACCACCATCGACGCGGCCGGATCGGGATCGGTCGTGACGATGAGCTTCGGCGAGAGCGGGGAGACCCTGCTCGAGGGATTCACCCTGACCGGAGGGACGGGAACGCACATCTCGCTCGCCGACGCCGAAGCTGCCGGATCGCCGGAACTCCAGGCACGGCGACACCGCGCGGGCGAGCCGCTTCTCCTTTCCCAGGTGCCACCCGCCGCGTCACTTGCTACCACCAGCCCCGAGGGACGTTCGCAGCTCGCTTTCGGCGGCGCGGTACTCCTGCTCAGCGCCTCCCCGGTTCTACGCAACCTGATCATCGAAGGAAACGACGCCAACGTCGGCGGAGGCCTCTACGCCTGGAGTACCCTGCCCACGGTGGAACGGTGCCTGTTTCGCGACAACAGCGCGGGGCTCGGCGCACATGTCGCACTCGACCCGAACACCAACATCCGGATGAGTGACTGTCGCTTCGAGGGAGGTGTCTCTGCCTCTGGTGGAGCGATCTGGCTCCAGTTCGCCCGCTTCGAGCTGCGCGACTCGTGGATCGAGGCCAACAGCGGCGGCGAGGGGGGCGCGATCTACTCGATCGGCGGAACCACCGCCGCCTTGCTCGATCACTGCGTCCTTCGCGCCAATCGCGCGGGGTATGGCTCGGCCGTTTTCCTTCGCGACAGCCGCATCCGCCTCTCGCGCTGCACGCTGGTCGACAACGAGTTCGACCTCGAAGACCAGGGAGCCATCTACCTGGTCGAGAACAGCACAGCCGAGCTGAATCGGTGTGCCTTCAGCGGAAACGGGCTGAACCCCACCTTTTGCCAGGATTCCAGTGTGAGCGCGACCTGTAGCGTCTTCTGGCCCCTCGCGCCCAGCTGCGCGTCCGGTTCCGACAATCGGGTGGCCGACCCGCTCTTCTGCAATCAGCATCAGGGCAACTTCCGCCTCCGCTCCGAGTCCCCCTGCCGGTCGGAAAACGCACCCGGGGACTGCGGCACGATCGGATGGAGCGCCATTCTTTGCGGCGCCCCTGCCGATGAACTCGACCCGGGAAAGGAACGAACGGAGGGCCGCCGCCAGCCATGACCCGATCCAGGCGACGGATCCTTCCCCGGATCGCTCGCTTCCTCGCGATCACCGCCCTCGTTCTTCTGGCCCTGGCCTGGCTCACGCCCCGGCTGATGGAAGCCTACGCGCGGAGTTTCATCGTGGAGGATGACCTGCAGCCTTCGGATGCCGTCGTCGCCCTCGCCGGCGGGGACGGCGAGCGACTCCATGCCGCGGTGCAACTCTACAAGCGCGATCTGGCGCGCCGCCTCCTGATCACCGGGCCTGATGTGCCGCTACTCCCGGTCTACACTCCAGGCGACTCGCTCACCCAGGGCGAAGCCAAGCGGCGTATCGCGGTCAAGCGAGGCATTCCGGCGGAGAGCATCGTGATGGCCCTTGGCGCGACCAGCACGCTCGAAGAAGCCCAGACCGTGCTCGCCGCTTGTCGTGAACAGAAGTGGTCCTCGATCATCGTCGTCACGTCCCCCTTCCACACTCGACGCTCCCGCGGGACCTTCCGCACGGTCTTCCGCGATTCCGGGATCCGGGTCGCAATGTGGCACCTCCCGCCGGACCGGACGGTGGACAACCCCAAGCGCTGGTGGACCCGCGAGCACGACACCATGTCGGTCGTGACCGAGTCGGTCAAGACGGTGTTCTACGCGTACAACCATCGGATATTCCCCTGGTCGTAGGCGATGGCTTGCGCCCTCGGGGGTAGAAGCGCCGGTCGGTGGACTAACGGTAGCTTTCGTAGGCGATGCCGTAGCGTTCGCAGAGGCGGTAGAGCGCCTGCTTGCTGATGCCCAGGGTCGCGGCCGCCGGCAGCACCCGTCCCTGGTGCAGGCGGAGCGCCGCGTCGATCTGCGACTCGGTCAGTTCGAGCGCGGTCGCGATCGCCTGACGCGGGTCGACCGGCGCCGACCACTGGGTCACCCGCCGTCCCGGCAGCGCCCGGCTCGCCAGGGCGAAGAGCTGGTTCCGCAGCTCGCGCACGTTGCCCGGCCAGTCGTATTCGCTCATCGAGGTCAGCACCGCGTCGCTCACCCCCACGAACTCGATCCCTCGCTCGCGCAACTGCTGCGCGAAGTGCTCGATCAGGATCGGGAGATCGTCGATCCGATCGCGGAGCGCCGGGAGATAGATGGTGAGGCCACAGAGCCGGTGATACAGATCGCGGCGGAACTCGTTCGCTTCGACCGCCTGGCGCAGATCCTTGTGCGTCGCGGTGACCAGGCGAACATCGACCTTGATCGCGCGGTCCGCGCCCACCGGCCGGATCTCGCCCGAGTCGAGCATGCGGAGAATGCGCGGTTGCGAGCCCGGACCTAGCTCCGCGATCTCATCGAGGAACAGCGTGCCTCCGGAGGCGGTGCGGGCCAGCCCAGCGCGCTCGGTGATCGCCCCGGTGAACGCCCCCTTCTGGTGTCCGAACACCTCGCTGTCGAGCATCTCCGGGCTGAGCGCGCCGCAGTTGACCGGGACGTACGGACCCCGCGCGCGCCGACTCAGATCGTGCACCGCGCGGGCCACCAGTTCCTTTCCCGTGCCGGTCTCCCCCTGGATCAGGATCGGCTGATCGGTCGGCGCTGCTTCGCGCACCTGCTGGAGCGCGGCGCGGAGGAGCGGGCTCTTGCCGTGGAGCTCGGGGAAGCCCGGGTTGGTGGCGGTGCGGAGGACCTGGATCGTCCGCAGGCGCGAGGGAGATCGATTCCTCGATCTGTTCGCGGGTCAGGGGCCAGGTGGGGTTGGGGGAGACGCGGGTCGGGTCGGTGTTCGCGGCGGGGTCGCGGGTGTCGTCGGTGCCGGTGCCGGTGTCGGTGTCGGTGTCGGAGGAGGTATCGGCGCCGTGGCCGTCCGCGCCGCGACTCCCGGCTGGGAGTCGACTCCCGTTCGCGGGAAACGGCTGGTTGAGCAGGTCGGCGATCGGGTCGACCTCGTTCGCTTCGAGTTCGGCGCGCAGGCGCGCTCCCTCCGCGTCGTAGGAACGTCCCAGGGTGGCAATCAGAGTATCCGCATCGTCGATCGCTTCGCCGCGGGCCAGCGCGAGTAGCCGTTGGGCGCGGTAGATCTCGAACCGCTCGCCCATCTGGGTGAAGAAGTCGACCGCGCGCTCGAGGTCGTGAATCGCTTCGGCCGTGCGACCGAAGTGGAGGAGGATGCCTCCGCGGACGCGGCGGCAGACGGCGAGTTCGTAGAGGTCTTCCATCTTCTCGAACGCGGCGAGCGACTCCTCGGCCAGTTCGAGTGCGCGGCCGGGGTTCTTCGATTGGAACTCGACCTCGGCGAGGAGGCGTTGCGTCTCGCCCATGATATCGCGCTCGGGGATTCGGTAGGCGAGGGCGTAGCCGCGCTGCAGCCAGCGGCGGGCGCGGGAGAGGTAGCCTCCGGCGAGGCGGAACTCGCCGGTGTATTCGCAGAGGAGGGCCTCCGCGCGCACATAGCGCACACTCGCGGCGGCACGATACGCTGTACGCAAGACGGCTCTTGCTTGTGCCGGTCTATTCTCTCGAACGGAGATGAGGGCCAACGCACACGCTGAGGTCGCGGTTCTCGACACGTCACCGAGTTCTTCCGCAAAGGCGAATGCTCTCGTCGCGAGAGGTCGAGCGAGTTGGAACTGTCCTCTCATCAGCCGAAGGGCGCCCAGATTCGACATTGCGATGAGCGCCTTTCGCTCCAAGCCGAGGACCAAAAACGACGCCAGCGCATCGCGATGGAGAGCCTCTGCCCGTCCCCAGCGTACGCTCTGTGTCTCGAATAGGCCGAGAGTGAGCAGGCAGTCGGCAACCCCCTCCCGATCACCCAACGACTCGAGCATGCGCAGCGCTCGTTCTACATGAGAGCGGGCTACCGATGTCTCCCTCAGTCGAAACCAGGCACCGGCTAGTCGACGCCGCAGTTCCGCTCTGGCGGCCAGCGGAAGCTCTCGGTCCAAACCCTCCCGAATGAAGGGTTCCAAAGCGTCCACGGTCTCTTGGTACAGCCCGCGCGCCTGTTCCAGTCGCGCACGCAAAACGAGTGCAGCGCCTTTCGCCTCCGGTTCGAGTGGAACTCGCGACAGAAGCGTCTCGATGTCCACCTCGAGCGCCGCCAACGAGCGCTGCTCCCAGTGAAGCTCCCCAAGCAGGACTTGGTAATCGAGAACTGCTCTGGACTCCACGGGCACCGCCTCCAACCGGCGCGCAACCTCTTCGATCTCCCCGGCACGCAGATAGCTCATGAGGAGAGCTTTCGCCGGTACTGCAAGTTGGAGATCGATCGGATCCCTGTTTTCCGGAGTGCTCATAGGTGCAGGCCTCGCCCCAGTTCGTTAGTGCCGGATCAGGATCTGAAAGGAAGACGCCAAAACGCAAGCCAAGCGGTTCCAAGGCACGAGGTGGCGCCGCTCCGCTACGTCCGCGCGCGCTGCCTTCCCCGCATCCTCCGCCCGTCGGTTGCGTTGCGTGGCCGCCGATCCCAGACGCATGCCATCGTGCCCGGGGTGCGGCCGATCTGGCAGCTCGAACGGCTGCCCATCCGTATCCCCCGGCTCGATCGGCAGCGGGGCCGGCGGTGGGGTCCAGGCGTGGGACGGTGCAGCGGCGAGCGGGCCCAACATCACAAGCGACGCAAGCAGCAGCGGGCGCAGAGTGCGAGCGGCGGCGCGCGATGGGCGTGTTCGAGACATTCGGCTACCTCCGGTTGGGTATCGCCGAGCTGGGCACTCGGCGGCCGGCCCCATAAAAGTTCAGCGCCGAAATGATAGAAGCACGGCTAGGGGCAGGCAACGAGATTCTCGGCGCAGCACCGCTGCGTCTGCCGGCCGGAGGGCGGTCGGATTTCGAGCGCCGAAGGCAGAGGCCTGGAGCGATCGGCAACAGATCGGCCACCGGCGAGATCGGGGCGGGCTGCGTTGCTACCTAGTCCGGGGCAGGGACCTGGTCGGCGGAAGGCACCTGCTCCATTGCCAGGACCTAGGCCGGCGCCGCGACCCGGGATCGGGGCGCGACCTCGCCCTTCACTGCACGCGCGTTCGCAGATGGCACGTCCGCCGGCCGCGGCCGTGAAGGTACACCCTCCCGATCCGGTTCATTGGTATCGCCCCCCGTGTCCGTTACGCCCCCCCCCGCTACGACCGCGCCTCGCGCACACTCCCCCCGGGGAGAGTTCGGTATGTCCGCGGACCCGCCAACCGCAGTGCACCAGGGCTCCGGCGCACGAACAAGATCCGCCACGCGCTCGCTCTCGGGCGCGAGCGCGGGCGCGACGATCGTGGACCGGATGTCCTCGCCCGCGGACCTGCCCGCCGAACCGACGTCGCCCCGCTCCTCGTAACGGTTGTGCGCACCGCAGCGCAGGGCGAGGTTCTCCACCGTGTGCGCCCCGCCCTGAGCGAAGGGGATCAAGTGGTGGAACTGGAGGAATCCACGTGCACCGCAGCGGTGCCCTTCGCGCGACACGAACGCGCACCGGTCCCCATCGCGCTGCCAGACCGCGCGACGCACGGCGATCGGGATGTAGCGCGAACGCCACCGCGGAGCACGCCGACGCAACGCCGGTCTCGCGTGGGCTTCCCCGGTTTGCGGCGATGCGTTCGAACCGGCTGCCGGCGGCACGCTCGAACCGGGCTCCAGTGGCACGCCCAACCCGGCCTGCGCCGCCGGACGCGCGCCCGCACGCCCTCTCGCCTGCTCCTGCGCCTCCGCCGACACCTGCTGCGTGACCCGCGCCGCCACCCTCTGCCCGAACCGCCGCCGCTCCGTGCTCCCGATCAACGCCCGGAGCGCGAGGCGAAGCAACACCGCGAGATCTCCGCTCGGATTGCTGTGACTCACGAGATCGCGCGCCCGGGCGAGTAGATTCTGCAGCTCGGGATCGGCCACGAACGAGAGCTTCGGCAGGCTGAACGCCGCGCTGGCGCAGCCACGAGCGCCAGCCGGGATCACCCCGCGCTCCGGAACCGGCGCTGCCTCTGGCCCTTCGGCGCAGGCCGATGCCGAAGAGGCGGTCGCACCATCGTTCAACATCGGACCGCGCCCCGCAGGTCGCCCAACCGACGCGACACTCACAAGTCCGGGCCGAGCTTCGGCCAACGCCGTGTGCCCCGACGGCGCTCCCGCACCGGCATCCCTCATCGCCGGCGCAACCGCCGGCCCCTGCCTCTCACCGACCAGCATCCGCTCGACCGCACGCTTCGACTGCCCGCTCGCGCGTGCGATCCACGACGCTACGTTCCCTTCCGTCAGCTCCGAGGCGAGCAGGCAGATCGCACTCAGATGCAGATCTCCCGCGGCGAGTCGCGCGAGGAGCTCCGGGAAGCGACGCCCGGCGCGGGCGGCGGTGATCCGGTGATAGGCGGCAGGCTCCGACATGCGGAGGATCTCCGTGCAGTAAGCAAACGTCGAGGAGCAACCGGCCCCGAGATAAAGGCGCCGCGCGTCCAGCTCGCCCAGATGGCGGAGCAACTCCGCCGTGACGCGCCGCTCCGCCTTGGCCCAACTCGCGACCGCGCGAAGGACCTCTCGGTCGCTCAGCGTCGCCAGATCTACCGTCTGTGGTACCACTCCTGCCTTGTTGCACATGTCGGCCTCCGTGCCCTCGTCGTGTCGTTCCTGCGCTGAATCCAAGCGCCTCGCGCTCCTCGCCGAATGCAAGTCGACGATCGCGCATCACCCGCTCCAATCGAACGATACTTCGGCACTTCCGGCGGGCCAGTGGACGACGCAGAGCGTCAATCTCCCGATAGGACATCTCGAACCGACAACTCTTGCAGCGGATCGCTCGTACACGCTCCCCGTGCGATCACGCACGACACCAGAGACCTGTGCCCAACCATCGATTCGTGCCCCGTGCAATACGGTCAATAGATTCTCTTCGCCACACACACTTTTTCTCGTCGCGAGCCAGGGGAGCAGACAGCGCACCATAGACGTCGGGTCCAAGCCGCCAACCCATCGCCTCGACGTTCCTCCGCCCCAGCGGTGGGTTCACACTCACGCCGCATCGCATCAACCCAGTGCTGCGCCCGCACTGCGCTGCGGTGCCTGCGCTGCGGTGCCTTCGCTGCAGCGACCACGGTGCGCCCTACCGGCGTCCCGCGGCCGCGCTCAACGATCCGGGTCGTCGAGGCTAGGAGGATCCCAGTTCCGACCGGAAGAACGTCGTCATCTTGGACCACGCATCTCGGGCGGCATCGGGGGCGTACACTTCGGGGCGTGTGTCGTTCATGAACGCATGCCCGGCCTCGGCGTAGTGGTGGAATGCGACCCGCTTGCCCGCCGCGCGCAGCTTCGCCTCCAGCTCATCCGCGACGGCCCGCGGGACCGACCCATCCCTCGCGCCGAAGAAACCGAGCACGGCAGCCTGGAGGCTCTCCAGGTCGGGAGTCACGTGTGGATGAATGCCATAGAAGTCGACCGCAGCGCCGATCTTCGGATTACGACAGGCAGCGTAGAGCGACAACTGCCCGCCCATGCAGAATCCGACGATGCCCAAACGGGCACTGCTCACCGTGGTGTGGGACGACAAGTACGAAACGGCGTGTGAAAGGTCGTCCGCCGTTCGTTCGACGTCGAGCGCCATCATCATCTTTCCGGCATCATCCGGACTTTTCGCCGTCTGCCCGTGATACAGATCCGGGGCGAGGCAGGTGAAGCCTTCAACCGCGAGTCGGTCGCAGAGCGACTCGATGTGCGGCACCAAACCCC
Organism: Candidatus Eiseniibacteriota bacterium; assembly: GCA_016712505.1. Lineage (GTDB taxonomy): Bacteria > Eisenbacteria > RBG-16-71-46 > CAIMUX01 > CAIMUX01 > JADJQY01. Next base: position 293,884 of record JADJQY010000004.1, read on the forward strand.
ACCACTCCTGCAGAACGATCACCCCGGGGCCTTGCCCGGAAGGGGCAGGCGCCAAGTATCCCATGACCTCGTGACCGTCTTGCTCCACGCGGAATCTGCTCCCTGACATCATCCCTCCTTCGGCGCGGTGCGCCCGCGGATGCCGGCCCGGCCAGCCGGCCTCTTGGTAACCGAGGATCGACCAGCGCGGGCCGACGCCTCGGCGGACCGACCCGCCGCCGTCGTCGCCCCGACAGGCGCCCGCCCGGCCGACATCTTGTCCAGCCGCTCTCGCAGCTCGCGCGCCTCGGCCCGCAACTTCTCGAAGTCGGATTGAAGCTTGTCGACCGCCTCGCTCCGGGAGGCCTGGGTCGAAAGCTCCTCCGCCGCCATCAGACACGATTCGCGGGTGTGCGCGTTCGACGAACTGGCTGCCTTGCGACGTAACGCCCCGATCGCGCTCTGCTGCTGCAACGAGACCAACGCGCCGGGCGCTCGCTGCGCGAGCAGCAGGTCCGGGTCGTCCAGGGCGCGCACCATCTCCTCGGCGATCTTTCGCCCAAGCAGGGGGCGCGCCGCCCCCAATTCCGCCAGCGCGTGATAGGTGTTGAGTCGCGTCCCCCAATAGCGCCCCGGTTGGGACGCCAGGGCAAGCAAATCATCGACCACCGATTCGTCTCGGGTCGCCGCCAGCCCGATCGCTGCGCCCTGGGCGATGAGATCGTGCCAGTCCTTCCGCTTCATCGCCGCCTTCAACTCCGCGCGCAGCGCCGGTACAGCGGCCTTACCTGCCGCCCGCCCGAAGGAAGTCAACGCCGACATCTGAACGTAGTAGCTCTGATCGGGCTGCTCGAGGAACCGGCGGAGCGCTTCGATCGCCCTCGGCTCGGTGTACGCCCCCAGCGCCGTCACCACGCCCCGCCGAGACTTCGGATGTTTCACCTTCAGCCCGGCGATCAACGCATCGAGCGCGTCCGGGGTCTGGAGCCTTCCCAGCGCGGCCGCCGCCTCCAGTTGCACGCCCCAGAACGGGTCCTCGCGCAGCACGCGCGCCAGCAGCGCGACCGCGCGGTAGGCCGACTGCGCGCCCGCCTGCCGAACCGCCTCGATTCGAGCCAGTACTCGCGCATCGCGCGTCTTCCCGGTCAATGCCGCCTCACTCCACTCCAGCGGCACGGAGAGCTTGGCCCCGCGCAGAATCGACCCCTCGGCGTCCATCGCCACCCAGAGCGGCTTGCTCGGCAGCTGCAGATAGAACGTCTGCACCGCCTGGTCCATTTCGAAGGTCCGAGCGAAGAGCGACCCGTCCTCCAAGCGCGCGTCGAAAACCAGCGGGAGGCGGAAAACCGGCGTCCCGTTCTCCAACTTCTGGGTCTGCTTCAGCACCACCGTCACGCACTTCGCCGCAGCATCCCAAGAGAGGCTCCCCTCGAGTTCCGGATGCCCGGGACAGTTCAGCCACTGGTGGAAAAACCCTTGCAGGCTCTTACCCGACGCCTGCTCGAAGCAGCGGATCAGGTCGAGCGTCTCGACCGATCCGCCTCGGTGACGTTTCAGATAGAGACGCACCGACCTCCAGAACAACTCATCACCCACCCGACGACGCAGCATGTGGAGCACCCAGGCCCCCTTCGGATAGAGGTGCGCGTCGAAGAGCTGAAACGGATAGGCGTACCGGTGCGAGACGATGGGGCGACGATACGGCTCCGCCATGTACTCGGCCGCCTTCTGCAACATCAGGTAGTCGAACTCATCCCGCCCCTCAGAGTGTTCCTTCCAGAGCGCCTCCGAGTAGGTGGCGAACCCCTCGTTCAACCACGCGTGCGACCAGTCGCGGCACGTGAGCAGGTCGCCGAACCACTGGTGCGCCAACTCATGGGCCACCAGATCATCACTGGAGAAATCGAGCGCGGCGCGCGCGTCATGGAGGGTGTTGTCGGTCTGGGTGGTGGCGGAGAGATTCTCCATCCCGCCGAAGGTGAAGTTTCGCACCGTCACCTGGGCGTACTTCTCGTAGGGGTAGGGACAGTCGAGACGCTCGGAAAGAACTCGATCATCGCCGGCGTCCTGCCGAACGATCGTCGCGCCTCGGCCTCCAGCCCCGGTTCCACGTAGTACTCGACCGGCACCGATCGCCAGGATTCAGCCACCTGCACGAACTCACCCACCACCAGGGTGATCAAGTACGACGGATAGGGGGTGGATTCACGGAAGTGCCAGACGCTCGACTTGCCGCGCGTCTTGCGGGAAATCAGCGCGCCGTTCGAGATCACCGTGTAGTTTGCCCCGACCGTCGCGATCAGCTCGGTGGTCATCCGCTCGTGCGGGGCGTCGTGGCAGGGAATCCAGTGCCGCGCCTCCTCGTCCTCGCCCTGGCTCCAGAGCTGCCACGTCGCCTTGGGCGCCCAGGTGGTCGGCCCCATGAAATAGAGTCCCTCGGAGGGCCGGACCACACGGTAGTCGATCACCAGATCGGTGCGCTCCTTCACCGCCGCCCGCCACGTGACGGTGAGCCTTCGATCGAGGTAGCTGTAGCGCAGCGTCTTTCCACTCCCGTCGGCGACGCTCAGGATCTCGAGATCGACCGCATCGAGCACGATCTCGGTGAACGGGCCATACGCCGCCGCGAGGGTCAGGGTCGCCCGAGCGTCGACCGTCTGCCGAGGGAGATCGATCTTGAGCTCGAGCTTCAGATGCTCGACATCACAGGTCCGGTCGGGCGCGAACTTCGGCTCCTCCTCGCGCAGGGTCCACTTTCCCCCGCCCAACCCGCGCCGATGGGCGCGGCAGACCTGTTCTCTCCCTGCGTATCCCTCGCCGAGACCGCGGTTCCATTCGTTCGACATGCGCTCTCCCCCTCCCCGAACGTTCGGTTGTGATCGCGGGCTTGCTCCGGCACCGGGATGTGGGAGGAGACGCGGCCTCCAGAACGCACACCCCACGGCAAAGCCGCGCCGATTCTGGACGAGTCGTCCCAGGTTGTAAACCGGGCAGACCCGGTTTCGGCTAGAGTGGTCTTACTCACGGGTGAAGCGATCCTGGAATCTCGGAGGAACCATGTCCATCCGCTCCCTCACCGCACGCGCCGGGTCAACGCCGGTTTTCCTTCTGCTCCTCACCCTTCCGGCGATCAGCATTCCCCTGTGCGACGACGGTGTGGCCCACGCCCGCCCCATCGTCGCGCTCCTGACCGACTTTGGCCTCGAGAACGAGGCGGTAGGGATATGCCACGCCGCGATCCTCCGCCACGACTCCGAGATCGAGGTGCTCGACCTGTGTCACAACGTCACCGCCTATGACGTGCCCCTCGCGGCGCTGATGCTCCGCGGATCGTCGTTGCTCCCGTCCGGAGCGGCGGTCGTGGGAGTGGTCGACCCTGGAGTCGGCACCGCGCGGCGGGCCATCGCGGTGCGCACCGGAGCCGGGATCACCTACGTCGGCCCGGACAACGGGATCTTTAGTTGGGTACTGGCGGACCAGGGAGCGACCGAGGCGGTGGAACTCGATCCCTCGCGAATCAACCCGGATTGGTCCCCCGGGACCTTCGACGGACGCGATCTTTTCAGCCCGGCGGCGGCGCTGATCGTGAAACCGGGAGGAACCCTGGCCACGGTCGGGCGGCCGATCGACCCCGCGTCCCTGCAACGACTCGAGACTCCACGCGCCCGAGCGTTTCGCGAACCGGATGGGCGGATGGTCAGCCTTGGCGGCGTGGTTCTCCGGGAGGACCGGCCCTACGGCAACCTCTGGACGAACATCACGCGCGACGAACTCGCCGATGTCGGCATCGCGCTGGGTGGTGAGATCGCGGTGACGTTCCTGGCCGGGGCCGACGCCGCGGACGCACAGCCGCTCCAGCTTTCCGTTCCCTTCGTCGTCACCTTCGGCCAGGTGGCGGAAGGAAAACCGCTGGCCTACATCGGCAGCGCCGGCACCTTGAGCTTCGCGATCAACCTGGGCAGCTTCCGTGAGACCTATGGACTGGCCGAAGGCTCCCAAGTCGAGATCCGACGCCCAGCGCGCTGACCACGAACTCGGCCCACCTGCTCGAAGTAGCGTACGAAGGTGCGCATTCCGCCGGAGGCTTGTCCCCAATCGAAGTACTCATTCGGCGCGTGGTACCCATGCTCCGGCAGCGACAGACCCAGGAGCAGGATCGGTGCCCGCAGCTGGCGCTGCATGCTGACCACCGCTCCGATCGAGACCCCTTCCCGCACCAGAGCCGGCGGCTTCCCGTAGGTTCCGCGGATCGCGGCCTTCGCTGCCTCGATGTACGGCCCTTCCTTCGGACCGAGGAACGGCTCGAGCACCCCATGCCGGACCACCTCGACATCCGGGTTGATCGAGCGCACGTGCCGCTTGACCAGCGCGAAGATTCGATCGGGGTCCTGATCCGGAACCAGGCGCATGCTCACCTTCGCCTCGGCGAACGGCGGCACGATCGTCTTGATCGCCGGGCCGGAGTAGCCCCCGCCCCATCCGTGGACCTCGAAGGTGGGCTGCGCCCAGGTGCTCTTCAGCACCGTTGCCTTATCCCGCGTGCGGATCGATCGGAGGCCGTGATCCTGGACGAACTTCGTCACGGTGAAACCGCTCCGCATGAAGCTCTCGAGCTCGCCCCGCTCGAGGGGGCGCACGCTCTCGTGGATGCCGGGGATCTTGATCCTACCGCTCCGCGCATCGACACACCCGGTGATCACCTCGGCCAACTCGGCGAACGGATTGCGCGCCGCCCCGCCGGCCAGCCCGGAGTGCACGTCCTTTTCCCCGGTGCGCAGCCGAAATGCCATGCCGAGCAGCCCGCGCAGTCCATAGGAGATCACCGGGCGCTCGCGCGACACCCACACGGTGTCGGAAACCAGGATCGACTCGGTGGCCAGCCGGTCGCGCTCCGCGGTCAGGAACGATTCGAAGTTCGGGCTCCCGATCTCCTCTTCCAGCTCCCAGATGAAGCGGATGTTGATCGGGAGTCCGAGCCGCTGCGCGTAGCGCGCCGCGAAGAAGGCAGCCAGCGCCGGTCCCTTGTCGTCGGTCGAACCGCGCCCGTGATAGCGGTCGCCGACCTTGGTGAAGGTGAACGGGGGATGGTCCCAGCCCTCGGCCTGCTGGTAGGCCGGTTGCACATCGATGTGGTTATAGACCGTCACCCACGGCAGCCCGGCGGTGCGGGCGCGAAACTCCCCCACGACGACCGGATTCCCTGCGGTAGTCACGATGCGCGCGGTACCACCTTCCCGCCGAAAGAGCGCCGCGGCAACCTTCGCGCCGCGCCGGATATCGGCCATGCGGCTCGGATCGCTGCTGATCGTCGGAATCTCGACCATCGATCGGAGGGCGGCCTCGAACTCCCCGCGGATCCCGTCGACGTGAGCATCGAGGGCCTTGCCATCCAGGCTGGTCGCGACGGCCGGCAGGTCGAGAGTCGTCGCGGTGCGCGCACGGGGCGCGCCGGCGGGCCGTTTGGGAGCTGCGCTCCTGGGGGTCGACTTCTTGGGCATCGTGCCTCCTCCCATCGGTTCGGTCGGTTTCGAGGCGGCAGAATCGCCCGGGGAGATCTCCGTCGTAAACTCGAATCCCCTGCCTGCCGATAAGAAATCGGACAAAGGAGGGTCCGAGAACCAGCATGTCAGCCAAAAACGCGCCGAAAGGCCCGGCGGAGCGACCGATCGCGTCGGCTCCCCAGGCCCCCAACAATGACCCGGTCGCGCCGATCACGGCGCAACTCCAGTTGACCACGATCCGCCGCCGCCTGGCCCGCATCCGCTCTGCAGGCGCGCTCGTCGCCCTGCTCGCGGCCGCCCCGGCACAGGCCTACAACGAGGGAGGCACCCTGCTGGTGCACTTCAACCCCTCGCTGACCTACTCCAGCGATGTCTCGAACTACGTCGGGATGTCGGGCATCGACTGCTCCGACGACCTCGCGGGGAACTGCCCCCCCTACAACGGGAGCTGCTACTACGGAAACGACACCCAGCCGACCTCGACCCGCGGGGTCGGGCAGGCCGATGTCGCGTTCGTCATGGCCGCCTTCCCGCCCGGCACCTGCGTACGGCTCGCCGGAGCAGCATTCGGCATCCAGTACGACGACTCCCACCTGGTCCTCGCCGACTGGGGGCAAGCGGGCTCGTTCGAACTCGCCACCGCCAATTGGCCGAACAGCGGGGAGGGCACAGCGGTCACCTTTGCCGGAGCCGTGGGGACCGCCCCAGTGCAGGAGCTCTACTGGTTTGCCTGCTACGCCTACGCCCCGACCACGCTCCGGCTGATCGACCACCCCACGCAGGGTGCGATGGTCGCCGACGACGCCACCCCGTCCGCGATCCACCCGATCGCCGGGTTTGGCGTTGGCGGGCTTGCCGGGGCCGACGGTTACCGACCCGACGACCCCACCCCGGCGGAGACCTCGACCTGGGGGATGGTCAAGGCCCGTTACCGCTTTTCCACCAATCACTAAGGCATTTCTGCCTTCCTGGCGGCGCGCGGGCGAATCGGTCCGGGCGCCGCAACTTTTTGCGCCGATCCGTGTTCCTCCGGCGCGACTGAGTCCAATGAAGGCTTGACGCCGACACGTGGCGCTTGGGAAAAACGTAGGTTCGCAGGGAAGAGTCGATTCGACGTACCCGGGAGACCGGGCGAAGGAGGATCCATGAAGGCAATGATGAGGCGCCTGGCCCCCTGGGCCATCGCGGCGCTCGTCGCCGCGCCGCTGATCGCGCCGCCCAACCAGGCGCTCGCCGCAGACCACCGCGAGACCTCGCGGGCGCAGGGAGACCCCGCCGCCGACATCGCAGATGTCTACGCGTGGCATGCAACCGGCGCAGGCACCTTGACCGCGATCGTCACCTACGGCGGCGGAGCGGACGTCGACCGGCGGACCAGTCCGCTGTACGACAAGGACGTGCTCTACACCATCAACATCGACAACACCGACGACTCGAACTTCCAGCCAGACGAGCAGATCCTGGTGCGGTTCGGCCAGAACAACATCGGCGAGTGGGGAATCCAGGTCGTGGGACTCCCCGGCGCCGACGCCACGATCGTCGGTCCGGTCGGTACGACGATCACCTCGGGAACGAAGGGCAAGGTTCGGGTGGGTCTGTACGACGATCCCTTCTTCTTCGACCTCACGGGGTTCAAGAATACCCTTCAAACCGGCACGGTCGATTTCGACGACGCGCGTGATGGCTTCGCGGGCAAGAACGTGATGGCGATCGTGCTCGAAATGGACCTGGCGGCGGCGACCGGAGGCAACAACAAGGTGCGCGTCTGGGCCACCACGGGGAGGAAGTCGTGATGAAGACGCAACTGAAGCACCTCGTCCTGGCCCTGGGAGTCGTCGGCACCACGCTCGCGATCAGCTCCTGTGGCGATGACGACAAGGGTACGACCCCTCAGGAGCCGGGCGAGTTCACCTTCCGCTCCGACTCTCCGGCGCAGTACATCCGGGTCGACCGGATGGGAATGCCCGCCGTGGCAACGGCGTTGATCTCGCCGGCGAACAAGCCGTCGTACAACGACGACGATCCGGAGGACGACGTCTCCGCAGGGGGAAAGTGGGCGCCGGACATCGTCTCGAACCTGGGCGCGCTGCATACCGCGCTCGATGACGACCTCACCACCCTGGGACTGACCCCGGCGACGGTGACGCTCGCCACCAACCAGGGCGCTCCGCTCATCATCCCCGACGTGCTGACGCTGACCATCAATCAGGCGGCCGGCTTCCCGAACGGGCGGAGACTGCCGGATCAGGTGATCGACCTGACGTTGGCGGTGATCCTGCTCGATCTGGCGGTGCACGATGTTGGGCTGTTCGCCGGGCTCCCTCTGAACCCGGACTCGAACGACAAGTCGTTCAGCCCGAACTTCCCGTACCTGGCCTCGGCCCACTAGCGGCGGGAATCGTGCCCCCGGGGAGAACCGCGGGACGGGAAAGCAGGTAAGATGCGGCGGCCGCCCCGATCACCTCGGGGCGGCCGCACTGCGTTGTGGGTGCAGCGGAGTTCCGATCGGACGGAGGCTGAGTGGCGATCGCTTGGGTGAGGAAGAACGTCGCCGCGATGGCGAACGGCCTGCTGCGGCGGCTAGCGCCGATTGCTCTCCTGGCCACGCTCGTCCAGGCGCATCCAGGGCATGGTCCAGGCGGGGCAGCCGGGAGCGGCTACGTTGATGCACTGGTGAATCTGGAGGCCTCTACTCGGTCGCTGCGCGCGGATGCAGAGCGCCGTCCAACCGATTGGCTTCCGCTCGAAAGTGCAGCCCGCCTTTACCTGGAGCGTGCCCGGCTGACCGGAAACTACGACGACTTTGCCCGCGCCGACTCGATGCTCACCCGCGCCTTCGCGATCGCGCCCAAGAAGGCGGGCCCCTTCCTGACCCGGGCGGAGTACTTCCTCTCCATCCATCGCCTGGCCGATGCCGAGGCGGAGATCGCGAAAGAAGAGGGTGGCGCGATCATCCCGCCCGCAACACGGAGAGCGATCGCCGAGGTCCGCGCCGACCTCCTGGTCGAGCAGGGGAACTACTCAGAGGCGCGCACGGCGATCGAGGCGCTGGTGGCGCAGGAGCGCAACGCACCGAATCTCTCCCGCCTGGCCATCCTCGAGTGGCACCTCGGCCAACCGGCCAGGGCCGACCATCTCTTGGCCGAGGCTGAGTCGCTCTACTTCGGGCCGCAGGAGCAGTACCGCGCCTGGTTTCGCCTGCAGCGCGGTGACCTCGCCACAGCCCGGGGAAACTACGACGAGGCGCTGGCGCGCTATCGCGAGGCGGAGGAACTGTTCCAGGGGTGGTGGCTGACCGCGTTCCGCGCGGCACAGGTGATGGAACGACAGCAGAAGTTCGAGGCCGCCACCTTCGCCTATCAGGATCTCGTCTCGCGCACCAATCTCCCGGAAGTGATGGATGCTCTGGCCGCCCTCTACCGCGAACAGGGGGAGGCGAGTGCGGCGACGCGCTGGATCGCCAAGGCGCGGCGGTTGCACGATGCGCGCGAAGCCCGGTTCGCCGAAGCGGCGCTCGGTCACGCCTTGCAGCACCACCTCCATTTCGACCCCGATCCCAAGGCGGTGGTCAGCCGGGCAGAGCGGAACCGAGACCTCCGCTCCAACGGCGAAGCCTGGACGTGGCTGGCCCAGGCGCAGCTCCGCGCGGGAGACTTCGTCGCATCGGAAGCCGCGATCGATCGCGCGCTGAAGAGCGGATGGCGATCGGCCGAAACCTGGGCCACCGGAGCGATCGTCGCCCGACGCATGGGGAACGGCCGGCTGGAACGCGAGCGGCTTGGCGCGGCGGTCGCGCTCAATCCCGATGCGCCAAGGCTGGTCGCCTGGCTGGAGGAACCTCCCCGATGAGCCGCTCCCGAACCGGCATCCTGCTGCTCAACCTCGGCACGCCGGTGGCGCCCGAGACCGGTCCGGTGCGCCGCTACCTGGCGGAGTTCCTGAACGACCCGCGGGTGCTCGACATTCCGACCGTGCCCCGCGCGCTCCTGCTCTACGGCGCGATCCTCCCCTTTCGGCCTCGGCAATCGGCCCATGCCTACCGGAAGATCTGGACGAATGAGGGCTCCCCGCTCTTGACCGCAGGGCGCGCCCTGGCGGAAAAGCTCGCCAAACGCTACGGAGGTGCGGTACCGGTCGAACTGGCCATGCGCTATCAGGAGCCGTCGATTCGGGACGCGCTGGCCCGGTTTCAGTCCGCGGGAGTCGAGCGCATCGTCGCCGTCCCACTCTTTCCGCAGTACTCGTCGGCCGCGACCGGCTCGGCCCTCGAGGCGCTCTACGCCGAAGCAGGTCGTCTCCACAATGTGCCGAGCCTTCAGGTCGTGCCTGCATTCTACGAGCACTCCGCGTTCCTGGAGGCCGTAGCCACGGTGGCGCGTCCGGTGCTCGCGGCGTTCCGTCCCGACCGCCTGCTGATGAGTTTCCACGGACTTCCGGTCCGTCAGGTGCGAAAGGGAGATCCCACCGGCACTCACTGCTACCAGAGCGAAAACTGCTGCAACGCGATCGGTCCGGAGAACGCCTTCTGCTATCGCGCGCAATGTCACGCCACGGCGCGCGGGATCGCTGCCGCTCTAGAGCTCCCGCCCGGGGCGTGGGAGCTCGCCTTTCAGTCCCGGTTGGGGCGGATCCCCTGGATCGAGCCGTACACCGATGTCCGGGTGGTCGCGCTGGCCCGTGCCGGTGTCCGGCGCCTCGCGGTACTCTGCCCCGCCTTCGTGGCCGACTGCCTGGAAACCCTGGAAGAGATCGGAATCCGCGCCCGGGAGAGCTTCCTGGCGGCGGGTGGCGAGGCGTTGGAACTGGTGCCGTGCGTCAACGCGAGCGAGGTGTGGGTCGGTGCCCTGGTGGGGCTGCTCGGCGAGACCAGCCCGGACCTGGCCCGGTAGACCTCCCTTCCTGCTATCGTAGCGAGGGTCGCTCGAATCGGTACTGCATTCTGTCGAGGAGGTCTTGTGTTCGTGGGGTTGCTCGGCGGCCGGTCCGCCATCTCGATGAAGAACCTGTCTGGCTTCCCCAACCTTGCGAGGTTGGTCGGCGCCGCGAGCCTGGCGACTCTCGCCTCCCTCGGGCCGGACCCCGCCCCGGCGCAGTCGGACACCAAGCCGCTCCCCCCAACCCGCACGATCCAGTTCGAGACCAGGGAGGCGACGGAGGCCTCGATCGACGTCGCACCCGACGGCGCAACGCTGGTCTTCACCCTCCTCGGTGATCTCTATCGACTCCCGATCGGCGGCGGCGAGGCGACACCGCTGACCAGCGGAAGTGCCTACGATGATCGTCCCCGATTCTCGCCCGACGGGAAGACGCTCGCCTTCATCTCCGATCGTGAGGGGGAAGGGGTCTACCTCCTGGATCTCTCGAGCGGGTCGGTCCGCACCCTCTCGACGCAACTCGATCGGCCGAGCCGCCTGCAGTGGTCGTCGGACGGCACCAGCGTGTACGTCCAGACGGCGCAGCTCGTGCGGGGCGAGTGGATCTGGCGGGCCGAAGGGCTCGATCCGCGGACCGGGGCCAGAGCGGAAGTCGCGACGCTTGCGGCTCCCGGTGGTGACTTGCCGTCCGCAGGCTGGACCGACAACCGGGTGATCTGCGCGCGCGTCCCCTCTCCCGACGGCGCGTGGATCGCCGGCGCCGAGCTGCGGAACGGAACCCTGGACCGACTCACGATCATGCCCCGCGCCGGGGGAGCCGGCCGTGAGCTGGACTCCGGCGTCCCGCGCTATCACCGGCGTGGCGTTCTGTCCCCCAGCATCGCCTGGTCGCCGGACGGAACGACCCTCTACGCCTTCGGAGATGGCGATCTCCGGCGCATTCCGATCGATGGATCGTCTCCGACGGCGATTCCGTTCCGGGCCCGGGTCGCCTTCGAACGCCGCGATGGAGCCGGCCCGGCGTTCGTCGTGCCGGAGCGGGCGGTGTTCAATCCGCGCGGAATCGTCGATCTGCGCATCGCCCCCCCGAACGGCAAGATGGCGGTCTATCAGAGCGGAGGAGATCTGTATCTCGCCCCCTTCCGCACGGCGAAGGGGAGTCTGACCGTGCGTGGCTGGGGGTGGGACTTCGCACCGGCCTGGAACCACGACGCCCGTGAGTTCGCTTTCCAGCGCTTCGACGGAGAGGTAACCACCACCTGGATCAAAGGGCTCCCGAAGGGGGCGGCAAACGATCTCGGGGTCGAGCTCGCACTCGAGGAGCGCCCGATCGTCGAACCGAGGACTCCCTACCGTCTCGCCGCCTGGCATCCGGATGGGGAACGATTGCTCATCGACGAACCGCTCGACGGGATCCACCGTCTTTCGATCCTCGATCCCCAGAGCGGGGAGACCTTTCAGCTCTGGCTGACCGGAAGCGCGGTCGACCCGGCCCCGTTCTTTGGCCCGAAGGACCAGGACCTCTACTTCACCGATCTCGATGCGCGCGGAGTGCCGAACCTCTTTCGCCTCCCCTTGGGCGCACCGCTCCGCGCGGAGCAGGTGACTGAATTCGAGAGCGGAGCCTGGGAGTCGCTCATCTCGCCCGACGAGACGCAGTTGATCTTCCGAAGAAACTTCGGACTCTTCGCCGCACCGATCCGCACCACGGCCGGTGCCCCGCGCGATCGCGACGCGGAGGCACTGGCCAGCAGTTTCGACGGCTCGTTCGGCTGGTTCTTCAACTCCAAGAATGTCTTCCTGGTCGAGGGAGGCAGCTTCGGCGCAGTCCGGGTGGACGACAAGGAAGCGCTCAGCTTCAGCATGGAGAACATCTACGGCGTCTCGCCCAAGGGAGTGAGCGCCTTGATCGAGCACCTCAATCTGGTCGATCTCGAAACCGGGATGATCGCGAGGGATCGCTCGATCGAGATCGAGGATGGGAAGTTCCTGCGGATCGGCCGGGCGTCGGAGTTCAAGAACTCGAACCCGCGCGTCCGTCTCGATGCGACCGGCCTCTACGCGATCCCCGGTCTGTTCGACTGGAACCTCGAGCTGGGGGAATCGCTGCCGCGGCAGTCCTTCGCCTGCGGAGTCACGAACGCCCTGGAACGGGGCAGTTCGATCCCGAGGTTCTGGGCCTATCGCGACGCGGTCGACGCGGCGCTGCAGAACGGGCCTCGGCTCTTCGGGAGCGGACCCCGGATCTCCGGCGCGACGCCCGACGCCGCGCTCCAGGTCCGCGATGGGAGCGAGGCGGTTGCCGTGGTCCAGCACCTGGCGGAATCGAACCTCTCCTGGATCGAGCTGGGAGACGATCTCCTCCGGGCCGCCGCGCGGGCCGCGACGGAGGAGGCTACACGCCGCGCGCTGCCGGTCGGCATCTCGACCACCTCCTTGCGCGCGGCGGTGAATGCCATCGCCGACGGCGCCTTCCATCTGCACGGCGGCACCGAGGTCGGGCTCCGTTCGGACATGACCGGGCTACTCGCGCAGAGCGGTGTCGTCTGGGCGCCGTCGCTTTCGCCGGTGGCCACCGCTCCCCGCTTGCGCCTCTTCGGCCGTCTGGCCGAGGACCCGTACAAGCTGACCGTGAGTCATCGGCGTGCTTCCTTCGCCCAGGAGGTCGCGATCGCCGACCCTGCCTCGGCACGCATCTTCCCTTCCCGGGCGCGCAGTCTCAACCGCGCGAAGGCCGATGGCGTGCGGCTGGCCTGCGCCAGCGAGACGACCACTCGCTCCGGCCTGGCCGGCGCCGGTCTGCTGGCCGAACTTGAGGCCTGGGTCGAGGCGGGACTCGCCCCCAAGGATGTGCTGCGCATCGGCACCCTCGGTGCGGCGGAACTGCTCGGCCTCGAGGGGACGATCGGCGCTTTCCGCCCGGGCAATCGAGCCGATCTGGTGCTCCTCCAGCGCAACCCGCTCGAGGACATCACCGCCATCGGCGACGTCGCGTACGTGATCAAGGAAGGGAGGGCCGTGACTCCGCTCGAATGCCTCCTTCCCCGGGCGGGTTCGACCAAGACGAAGCCGAAAGAGGAGTAGTTCCGCATGGGCGATCGACTCCTGCTTCGGCCGCACCCCGACGGAGTGACGCTCGAACTGCGCGTGAAGCCGAAGGCCCAGACCGAGCGGCTGGTTGGATTTCACGGCGGCGCGCTCAAGCTCTCGGTGCGGGCCGCGCCGGAGCGCGGCCGCGCCACCGAGGCGGTGCGGCGACTCCTGGCCGGAACGCTTTCCCTGCCGCTGGCGCAGGTCGAGATCCTGAGCGGGGAGACCAGTCAGGACAAGACGGTGCTGATCCGCGGGATCGATGCGCCGGACCTCGAAGCACGAATCATCGCCGCACTGGCCCCCTGAAGGTTCCCGGCGGCCGCCGACTAGGGAACGGTCAGCACCACCTTGCCGATGTTCTCGTTCCGTTGGACCACGGCATGCGCCTCCTCCACCTCGGTGATCGGAAACTCCGCGTGGATCACCGGTCGAACGGTTCCGGTGCCCAGCGCGGGCCACACCTCCGCGCGCAGCTCGCGCAACACGCGTGCCTTCTCGGACAACGGTCGTGCGCGCAATGTGCTTCCGATCACCCGCAGGCGCCGGGAGAGGATCGGCCGGAGATCGAGCGCGACATAGCGGCCCCGCATCAGGCCGATCACGATCCAGCGACCCCCGACATTCATGAGCGGGAGATGATGCTCGAGTTCCTCGCCTCCGAGACAATCGAGGGCCACATCGATCCCGCCTGGAACCCGCTGCGCGCCAAGATGCTTCAACCGCTCGGTCACATTTTCCTTGGCATGAACGATCACGTCGTCCGCACCAAGCTCCCGCACCCGCTGGGCTTTCGCCGCCGTCCCCACGGTCGTGATCACCTGCGCGCCGCGGAGCTTCGCCACCTGGATCGCCGCCAACCCCACCCCACTTGCCCCCGCATGAATCAACGCTGTCTCGCCCGACTTGAGCTCCCCCTCGATCACCAGGTTGAGCCACGCGGTGGCGAACGCCTCCGGGAGCGACGACGCCTGCGCCAAAGAGAGGCTGCTCGGGATCGGCAGGAGCAGGTCACGGTGCACCGCCACCCGCTCCGCATACCCTCCTCCGGCCAGGAGGCACGCCGCGCGATCTCCAGCCTGCCACGGTCCCGCACCCGGACCCGCGCGCTCGATGATGCCCGCCGCCTCGAGACCCAGATACTCCGGCGCCCCCGGCGGGGGCGGATACTTCCCTTCCCGTTGCAGCAGATCGGCCCGATTGACGGCAGTGGCATGGATGCGGAGCAGCACCTCGTCGTGGCCCAGCTCCGGTTCGGGAACCTGCTCCCAGGAAAGGGAGCGCCCCGCGTCGTCTCGCACCCGAATCGCTCGCATCGTTCCCCCTGCGTCGGCTCAGTCCCATCCGTGCGGCATTCGGCGGAGCGACCGCACCTGCTCTTCCAGACGAGCCCGTTGAGCCGGCGCGATCGGCACCGCCGACAACTGGAGGATCGCCTCCTCCGCGAGACGCCGACTCTCCGAGGCCACCGCCGTCTCCACCAATCCGGCGACGGCGAATGCGCGCGTCTCCTGATCCCGGGCGGTGGAGATCGCACGCCGGTAGGCTTGCTCCGCCACCCGGTAGCGCTGCCCCTGCATGGCCAGGCGGCCGACCTGTACGAGGTAGAGCGGATTCGGGTCCTCGGCGGCCGCCCGACGCAGGAGGCGGAGCGCCTCGTCCCCCTTGCGCCTCTGGGCCAGCGCCTGAGCCCGTGTGGTGACGGCCCGGACCCTATCCTGTCCGGCCAGCGAGGCGTATGCCGCCTCGAAATGGGCCTGCGAGGCGTCCTCCTCGCCGAAGCGAAGAGCCAGTTCCGCCGCCTCCAGAGCCTCCGGACCGCGGAGTGCGCGTCCTTCGAGCTCCGCCCGGCGCCCACGCGCGGCTTCTTCCAGGGCATCGAGCCGCCGGATTCGCGTCATCGCCGCCGTGTCCCCCGGAGCACAGGCGAGCGCCTCCCGCAGCTTGGGCCGCGCCAGGTCCCAGGCTCCACGCTGGAGCAAACGGTCGGCTTCCGCGACAAAAAGGGGCGCTCCCATCGCCGCTCGCACACCGCCGGGGACGTGGTAGATCACGGTACGATCCCAGCCCGCGTTGTTCTTCAGCGTGTAGTTCTCCGCCTGGAACTCCTTCGCCTTCTCGATCCCGGCTATCCGCTCGAACTCCGGGTACCAGAACGGAAGGACGGCAAGCCACTCGACCCGCTGGGCCTCGAGGAGCTTCCAGGTGCTCGCCGGCACCCCCTCGATACCCGCGAGTTGATGGGTGTTGAGCCCTGCCAGGTCGACCGCGCGCCGTTCGCTCCGATAGCGGATTGCCCCCGCGTCGTTGAGCGCGAGAGTGCCCCCGGTCGCGCTGTTGCTCTTCAACCAATCGCCCGCCTCGCCCTGCAGCTCTTCGATGTTCCGCGTGTTCCACGAGTAGAGCCAGATCCGCCCGAGCATCCGCCCGGGGAGTGGAGCCGCCGCCAGGAAGAGACCGATCGTGCCGAGCCCCACAAGTAGCAGGTCGCGCGACCCTCCGCGCCGCCGCAGCGCCTCGATGGCGAACCCCGCACCGATTCCGGCCAGGAGATGCGGCAGGAATGCCACGGGCAGGTAGTACCGATGAAACGCGAAGCTCAGGTTCGGGTGAAAAAAGTAGTAGTTCCGACTTTCGATCAGCGCGAAGAGCAGCGGATAGAGGATGCAGACCGCCGCGAGGCAGATGAGATCTCGCCGCTTCCCGAGCAGAGCACGGAACGCCGCGGCGAGGAGGAACAGTCCGCCCCCGAAACGGAAGACGGCCGACCCCGCGATGAAGTGGGTTGCGGCTCCGGTCAACCAGGCATCGGCGGTCCACCCCGCGACCGGCGCCCATTTCGCGTAGGCCGTGTTGGGCAAGGGACGGCCGGTGACCACCAGGCAATAGGTCACGAACAGCCCGGCCGCGGCCATCGGCGGAAGCAGATAACGCGCGAGCGAACGGGCGGCAGGACGTTGAAGCCCGCGCTCCTTCCCCGGGCCAACCGATGGGAGAAAGGCCGCAAGCGGGAGGAGAAGCGCCCAGAGAGCCACCTCTGGCCGTGTCCAAAGACCGAGGGCCAACGTGACGCCGGCCCGAAACCATCCCCCGTGAAGCGCGAAGAGGAGGGAGAGACAGGTCAGTCCACCCGCCAACCAGACCTCCATTCCGGAGACGCGGGCGAAGGCAAGGTCCGGCTCGAGCGCGGGCAGGATCGCTGCCGCATAGGCGACCACGGTTCCCCCGCCCAGCGTGCGCCCGAGGACGAAGAGCACCAGGCTGCCCCCCCAGGCTACGAGCGTCCCGAGCAGCTTCGCCGCGACCGGAGCCGGAAATCCGGTCCAGAGGGAGATTCGCACCAACGGAGCCTCGAGCAGGCACCAAAGCGGACTCGTCATCCCTGCTTCCCATTGGCCCGGGTTGTAATGGAAGGCGAGCCGCTCGGCCAGCGACCGGGCATAGACCAGGTGGATCCAGGAATCATCGAGGGGCAACCCGGCCCAGGCCGAGTTGGTCCCGCTACTCCGCGACATCATGAAGAGCAGCGAGCCGAGCAGGTGGGCGACCAGGAGCGTGATCGCCCCGCGCCGCGAGGGGAAACTGCCGCGAAACTCCCGGAACATACGCCTCTCGCGTCCATGGTTACTGACCTCGCCCCCGGAGCCCAGCCCTTCTGGCGGAGGCGTCGGCGGAGTGTACCCGCAGGCCGGGCGTGCGGAACCGGATTCCTGTGACGAGCGGCTGCCCTTGCCTCCGGCAGGGCGTTCCGCCGATCATGGCCGCGACCCGGTACCGGTAACTCCGGACCTGCATCTCTCTTCTTCCTCGATAGGAGCTGCCCGATGTTCTCGAACCGCCTACGCCCGCGCGCGCGGACGCTCACCCTCGCCTTCCTGCTGGCCCTATCCGCCGCGACCGGGCTCCCCGCCACGGCCCAGGACAAGCGGGAGGAGCAGAACCGCCCGCACGGCACTGCCGTCGCGGTGCCGGTCGACAAGGTGAAGGTCGACGACGGGGACACCGTGGTGATCGCGTGGGACAACGGCGACAACGAGATCGTGCGCATCCTCGGCATCGACACTCCGGAGACCCAGCACATCGAACACAATATCCCGTATGACCAATCATTCGGGCGCGAGGCGCTCGGGTTCGCCCGCGGCGCATTTGCTACTGCCACCGAGATTCAGATCAAGCGCGCGCCGACCAAGGATCCGTACGGTCGCAGCCTCGCGTACCTCTTCCTCAATGGCCGCAACTACTCCGCACTGATCGTCGGAGCCGGGCTCGCGGCGGAGTCGGTGAGCCACTACGGGGACAATGGATTCCCGGAAGAGGCGAAGGCGGTTCTCGACGCGGCCGCGGCGGCAGGACCTCTCCCCTTCGAGCCACCGTTCGAGTTCCGCAATCGGATGCGCAAGGTCGCCGACGCCATGAAGGCGCAGGGGGCGAAGTGAACCACGCCGGAACCGCCCTTCTGACCACCTGCTTCGTCGCGATCGGAATCGGAACCGCCGCTGCGGGTGAAGCCAGAAGCGTCATCTTGCTGATCGGGGACGGGATGGGCCTCTCGCAGCGCACGCTCGCGTACTACGCCCTGGGTCACCAGCCCTCGATGAATGCGATGCCGGTGGTTGGGCTGATGAGCACCGAACCAGCGCCGAGCAAGAGCGACGTGATCGACGTGACCGACTCAGCCGCCGCCGGTACGGCCATGGCCTGCGGAGTGAAGACCTACAACGAGGCGATCGGAGTCGATCTAAAGCGACGCCCGGTGAAGACCATCCTGGAGGCCGCCAAGGCGGCGGGCAAGGCGACCGGTCTCGTGGTCACCTCGCAGGTTGTACATGCCACCCCGGCCGCCTTCGCCGCGCACGAAGAGTCCCGCGATAGCTACGACGCGATCGCGGTCGACTACCTGACCTCGCAGCCCGACGTCATTCTGGGCGGCGGTACCGACTACTTCTATCCCGAAGGAGCCGGAGGGGCGCGAAAGGACGGCCGGAAGCTCGCCGAGGAGTTCATCGACCTGGGCTACACCGTGGTCCGGACCAAGGAACAGCTCGCCAGCATTCATGCTGGGCGCGTCCTGGGCCTGTTCGCCGGAAAGGCGTTGACCCCGGTGCTCGATCGCAACCTGCCGCCGACCGATGCGCCGGCCGGATCGGAACCGCTGATTCCCGCCGATCGGCAACCAACCCTCCTCGAGATGACGCAGAAGGCCCTTCAGGTCCTGTCGCAAGATCGGGAGGGCTTTTTCCTCATGGTCGAGGGAAGCCAGATCGACTGGGGCGGCCACGCCAATGACGCGTCCTACCTGATCCACGAGACCCTGGCCTTCGATGAGGCTGTGGCCGAGGCGCGGGACTTCGCGGCAAGGGACGAAAACACCCTGGTGATCGTCCTGGCCGATCACGAGACCGGCGGGCTGGCGCTCGGGCGCGGGTACGAACTTCCGGTGCAGAAGCTGCTCGCCGTGAAGGCCACCTTTGGCCGGATTGCCGACGAACTGGAGGCGAACCCGAACGACCTCGATGCGCCGTTTCGCGCATACGCCCACCTCGACAGCCTGACCGGCGATGATCGGGCCACCCTGACCGCGACGAAGAAGCTGAGCGAGGGTGTCGCCAAGATCCTGAACCCCCGTGTGGGCCTGATCTGGGCCAGCCGAGATCACAGCGCCACCCTGATCCCGGTGACCGCGGACGGGGTGGGCGCGAATCTCTTCGGCGGCACATACGACAACACACACATTCCGGGGAAGATCGCTCGCGCGCTGGGTATCGAGTTCCCCTGATCCGCCGCGTCGGTGCACGATCGCGGCGCGGCGATCGACCCACCCCGCCGCGACCGTTCGCCGCCCCCATCGACTGCACGGTGCGCGGCCGCCGTGCAGCCCGCACGTCGCGCGTGAGCGGTCTGCAATCGGCCACGCCTCGACACGCGGCCCCTGGCCGCAGCTCGCGCTCCCGCCGATTTTCCCCCGCCCGCTAACCCACCGATTGCGAGACCACTAGCATCGCGGGCCCGCCCGCTCGGCCCGACCATGACTCGGGATTGCAGTCGGCACGGGACTTTCGAAGAGCAATCTCACGCGACGCCGGACCCAGGCAGGCCCATCTTCGTGAGTGTTCACATCCGTCCGCGCTCCGGCGCCGCGCCCAGTTCGATCAGCCCAGACCTCGCGACGTCGATGTGGCCCGCGAGGTTTCTCCGACCCGCAGACGAGCAGAATCACCACGGAGGCGACGATGTCCCAGACCAATCGGCAGATGCGTGAAGTGGAGCAGACGGGATCACTGGCCGAGCGCAGCGGCGCGCTCAAGACCGCAGCCGGGGACTGGGCGAATGGGCTGAAAGACGTGGCCAAGCAGCGGGTCGTGGTCGCAGGTCAGAACACAGAGCAATACGTGAAGAGCCATCCGGGGCGGTTCATCCTCGGGGCCTGCTGCGTCGGACTTGCGGCCGGATGGCTACTCGGTAGGGGCCGACGCTCGTAGCGTCGGACCGCGTGGGAGGCCGGGCGCGGTGGTGAGCCCGGCCGAATGGGGCCTCGTCGTTGTTCCCCCCCGGCGGGGCCCACCCTTTCGGTTCCGGACCTATCCGGAACCTGTCCGAACGGCACGGGAGCACGCCTCTTCGCTCTACTGCTCTGCGCTCCCGTGTCGGATCTTCGAAGAGGCGGCGCGTTCAGCGTCGCCTCTTCGCGTTTCCTCTCTCGCCGCCTTTGTCGCGGCCGGTTCCTAGCTCCTGCCCCTGACCTCGCGCCGGGGTGAAATCACAAGATCACGGCAGAGGCTGGGTCGGCACCTGGGCCGTGACCGAGATCTCACGCGCGAGGTGAAACTCCATTTCCTGATTCGGCTCCAACACGATGTCGTTGCCGCGCGTGGCGACCGCCCAGACCCCGCCTACTGCAGCGCCCCCGGCTCCGCCCTTCACCGCCCCCTTCTTACCCCCGAGCAGGCCGCCGATGATCGCGCCTCCGACCGTGCCGCCGACCACCTTCTGCACGTCGCTGCTGGTCGCGCTCTCGCCCTCGAGTTGCAGCGGCTCCGCGAAAAGTCGATGCGTCTTGCCGTCGGGCGTGATCAGCTGATTGACCTCGAGCGCAAGCTGGGCCTTGCCCCCAACCCTGGGCGCGCGCCTGGCCAGCGTCACCTGCCCCTTCACCGTCGACCCCTCCGGAATCACCTTCGCTCCTTCGATCACGATGTCCCCTTTGGTCGTGGCATCGAAGGCCTGCCCCGCCGCTTCCCGCTCGGTACTCAACTCCTGCTGCAGGCAGATGTGAAGTGCGGTCCCGCTCGGAACCGTCACCACCTTTGTGATGAAAGCCTCCCGCTCCGGCGCCTTTGGGGTGTCGCTCGGCGGCGTCTTCTTCACGTCGTCGGCGTGCGGCTTGTCACGGTGGTCATCTTCCTTCGCTCCTTCGTCCACCTTCGGCCTGGGCGTCTCCGTGGCCGGGGCCGGGGTGGCCGGGGGTGGGTTTTGAGTCTGCGCGACGGGAGGCGTGCTCGCCGGAGGATTCGCGGCCGGAGCTTCCGTCTTCGCACCATGCTCCGCCGACGAGTCCTTCGATCCTCCGCTACAGGCCCACAACATGCAGGCAGCCGTGACGGCCAGGGCCGCGAGGGCATGGTTCCCGATCTCGATTCGCTTCATTCGTTCCTCCAGGCGCCGTTCGGCGCGTCTCTCAGAGTCATCCGGACCTGCGTGCAGGCTAGTGAAGGAACCCCGCCGCGACAACCGGGATCCCGGCTTGGTCCACGATCCCACCCTTCCTGAGACGCGGATCGCCATTGGTCGCGCGGGTCCGTATACTCCGCTCGGCAATCGGCAGGAACCAACCGCGCACGCGCAGAACCGTGAGGATCCGCATGGCCCCTTCCCTCGAGCATCCCTGGCGGCAGGAAACCAAGGTCGGTCGTTGGACGATCGGCCTCGAGACCGGTCGCATCGCACGGCAGGCCGATGGCGCAGTGCTCATCCACCAGGGGGACACCACGCTACTCGTGACCGCAGTGGCTGCACCCCATCCGCGCCCCGGAGTCGACTTCTTCCCCCTCACCGTCGAGTACCGCGAGCGACTCTCGGCCGCGGGCAGATTCCCGGGTGGCTACCGCAAGAAGGAGGGTCGCACCAGCGACCGCGAGATCCTCGCCTGCCGACTGGTCGATCGCACCGTTCGCCCGCTCTTCCCCGAGGCGTTCACCTGTGAGACCCAGGTGCTCGCCACCGTGCTTTCCTTCGAGCCAGGCACCGATCCGGAGGTGCTCGCCATCACCGGAGGGGCCGCAGCTCTGGCCCTTTCCTCGATTCCGTTCGATGCCCCGGTCGCAGGTCTGCGCGTCACCATGTCCGAAGGGGGCGAGTACGTCGCCTTCCCCGACCTCGAGCTGCGCGCCGCGGCCAAACTCGACCTGGTGATCTCACTCGGTCCGAACGGGCTGGTCATGGTCGAAGGGGAGGCCAAGGAGGCGTCCGAGGAGGAGGTCGCGGGGGCGATTCACTTCGCCCAGCAGGCACTGCGCCCCTTGCACGAGATGGTCACCCGGGCGGCCCGCGAGGCCGGACACGAGAAGCGGGATTTCACCCCGCCCGAAGTCGACGCCGAACTCAAGGCGGCGGTCGCGGAGGCCGCAGGCGCCGCGGTGCAGGCCGCGCTCCGCATTCCGGGCAAGAAGGAGCGTGGAAACGCCGTCGAGGCGGCAAACACCACCGCGCAACAGGCGCTCGCCGAGCGCTTCCCCGATCGCAAAGCGGAAATCGGCGCCCTCCTGGCCGACCTCGAGTATCGCCTGATGCGCGCGAGCATTCTCGACCAGGGCCTCCGCGCCGACGGTCGCGGCCCAACCGACATTCGTCCGATCCGTTCCGAGGTCAAGCTGCTGCCGCGTGTCCATGGTTCCGCCCTCTTCACCCGCGGCGAGACCCAGGCGCTGGTCGTCACCACACTCGGGACAGCGCAGGATGAACAGGAAGCCGACTCGATGCACGGAATCGAACGCGAGCGCTTCCAGCTCCACTACTCCTTCCCCCCCTATTCGGTCGGCGAGGTGAAACCGATTCGCGGCCCGGGACGTCGCGAGATCGGCCACGGCAATCTCGCGCGGCGCGCCCTGGAGCAGGCCCTGCCCGACGCGGAGCGCTTTCCCTACACTATCAAGGTCGAGTCGGAGATCACCGAATCGAACGGATCGTCCTCCATGGCGACGGTCTGCGGTGGCTGCCTCGCGATGATGGACGCCGGCGTGCCGATCACCCGTCCGGTCGCGGGAATCGCCATGGGCCTGATCCTCGAAGGAGAGCGCTCCACCGTGCTGAGCGACATTCTCGGACTCGAGGACCACCTGGGCGACATGGACTTCAAGGTCGCGGGGACCGAGCGCGGCATCACCGCGGTTCAGCTCGACAACAAGCTCGGTTCGCTCCCCGGCGGCCTCCTCGAGCGCGCGCTGGCGCAGGCCCGGGAGGGCCGCCTGCACATTCTCGGCGAAATGAAGAAAGCACTCGCTGCGCCGCGCCCCGACCTCGCCCCCCATGCCCCGCGGGTCGAACGGATCGTGATCGGCACCCACCGGATCCGCGACTTGATCGGCCCCGGCGGCCGGAACATCCAGGGCGTCCAGGCCGACACTGGGGTCAAGATCGACGTCAACGATCAGGGGATCGTGCGGATCTACGCGAATGACCTCGGAGCGTTGGCCGAGGCGCGGCGCCGCGTGCGCGACCTCACCGGTGAGCCGCACGTCGGACGCTACTACCGTGGAACGGTCACCGGGGTGAAGGAGTTCGGCTGCTTCGTCCGCCTCTTCCAGGGAATCGAGGGGCTCGTCCACGCCTCGGAGCTCTCGAACGAGTTCGTCCGCGAAGTCGGCGCCGTGGCCAGCGAAGGGGAAACAATGGTGGTGAAGGTGCTCGGGGTCGAGAACGGTAAGATCTCCCTCTCGCGGAAGCAGGCGCTCGGCGTCTCCGACGCGGAGATCGAGGAGTAGCCGCAGAGGAGGTCGGCCCGTGATCGAAGCCCCGATCCGCCTCGTGCTCTTCGGACTCGGCACCGCCGGTCAGGCCCGCCTGCGCGCCTGCGCCGCAGTCGAGGAGATCACCTGCGTCGCCACCGTATCGCGGCGTCGGGTCCCGGATGCCGTGTCGGTGGAATCCTACCGCGACCTCCTGCGGGATCCGAACGTCGACGCCGTGGCGATCGCAACCGAGAACACCGACCACGCGGGTCGGATCGAGGAGGCGCTGCAGGCCGGCAAGCATGTGCTCTGCGACTACCCCGTAGCGCTCAGCGGCCGGGACGCCCGGCGTCTGTTTGCGCTCGCCGAGTCTCACGCCCTCACGCTGTGGGTCGAGCACATCGCGCTCCTGACCGACGCCCATCTCGAAGCCAGGCGCCGCGCGCTCGAGCTTGGCCCCCTCGAGCGAGGCAGCTTCCTCTTCACCGGCGGATGGAACGCCTCGCTCGCCGATGCCACGCGCTCCGGCCCGTTTCCGATCCACGTCGAGTCGCGCCTGGTGCAGCTCTGGGATCTCTTCGGCCCGTTCGAGATCGCCGCCCGCGAGTCTCGCTGCTCGCCCGAACGCGCCTTCTTCGCCGCGGATCTGGTCTTTGCCCAGGGCGGCACTCTTCGATTCATCGAGGAACGCGGCCCCGGCCTTCCTCGCTGTCGGGTACTCGAGGCCCGCCTGGCCCACGGCCCCCTCTCCTGGCCCGAAAGCGAGGTGATCGGCGGTCTCTTCGCCGCCGACCTCACCCACTTCCGCGACCATCTGCTGCGCGGGACAGCCCCCTACGCCCCACCCGAGATGCTCGCCCGCGTGCTCGAACTGCTCATCGACGACGCCTAGAACGGCCAGAACCGTCCAGTCCTCCTTGACGCCGGTCGCCCGCGGGCCGACAATCGACAGTCGATCGGAGCGCTTGGCTCCGCGGCAAGGTCCGTCAGCGAGGCCGTTCCATGCAGACTTCCCAGCGCCGCCCCGGGAGGCCGGTGAGGCCGGCTGCACCAGTGATCCACCTTTGGGTCCTGACCCTCTTCGTGTTCTTTCTTGCCGCGTGCACGAAGGAGCGCGAAGTCGTCGGCCCCTGTCTCGATTGCCCCTTCCTGATCATCGAGGGTCGGGTTACCCAACCCGACGGAGGGATCCCCGCTCGCGTCGTGGGCGTTCGCGTCGACCCCGCGGGACCAGATCCAGAGCGGATCTCCGCCACTGCAGACTCGAGCGGCGCGTACCGACTGTTGCTCCCGCCCGGGGCTTACCGCCTGTTTGCCGACATGCCGTACCCCACCGTCGACGGAAGGTCGTTGGCCTGGTCGGCCCAGGGTCTCAGCTTCGACTTCGAGGCAGCGGACACGCTGCACCTGCAAACCGGAGATCCGGTTCGACGGATCGACTTCGAGCTTGGAGCAGCTTCAGCGACCGTCACGATCCCCGAAGAGTTTCTCGACACCGGTCTCTGGTTTCTCCTGACCGAAATCACTAGCGGGACGACGCTCGATCGCACCCACGATTTGACCCAGACGCAGGAGCGAGTCGACCTCGGCTTCGCCCCACCCGGCGAGTACCACCTCGCGGTTGGTCGCTACGGAGGACTCTACACCCTGACCCAGCCGGGGTCGGACGAGCCCGAGTTGATACGTGTGAAGGCAGGCGCGAGGACTGAAATCCCGTTCGTTCTGCCGAGGCCGGCCCACATCCGCGGCCGGGTGCTCGGCAGCTGGGAGGAACTTGGTGGCTACCGGACGCCGGAGGTGGCGCTGGTGAGCGAGGATTCGAGCCAGACCGACATTCGGATCTCTCTGGGACACGACCAGCTTCGATTTGGCGGTCTTTCATGCCATGACCGCCAGAGTGAAGATCACGATGGGCGGGCATGCACGCTGGCTGGGCGGATCGGACTTTCGCGACGGCGACCCGCTATGCCATCACCCCGGGCCAGGACATCGATCTGCCGGATTTCGTCGAAAGCGGGCTCCGCGTCTCGCTGGTCTTCGATGATCCCGATGCGCTCGACCGAGACCACGTCCGGGTCAAGCTCACCGACGAAAACAAACTGCTGCTGAGCGAGTACAGCAAGTCCCTCGAACCCAACTCACCCCTCGGGATCTCCAACCTGGCCGTCGGCACCTACTACCTCCACATCCAGCCGTCCTTGTATGGAGAAACGCCATGGTTACCGGAGTGGTACAAGGGTTCACGCTACCTCGCCACCGCAACCCCGATCGAGGTAGCGACTGAGGGGAGTATCACCGATGTGGTCTTCAGCCCGCAGAAAGGGGGCTGGATCAATTTCCGCCTGCGGTACAGGGGTCGCCTCTTGCCCTACGCGGCTGCCTACGTGATCGAGGAAACCGAACCGAGCCGACGCGTGGGCATGACTCTCTTCTCCGCCGACGGCGCGTTCGCCTTCCGCGGATTGCGCTCTGGCCGCTGGAAGTTGGGTGTCGTGACGTATCCGCCGGGGGAGGATGCGCAGCTCTGGTGGTACCCCGGAACGCGCAATCTGGTCAGCGCAGCGCCGATCGAGGTCATCGCCGGGAATCCCACCGACACTCTCGAGTGGAACTTGCCGGAATGATCCGCGCGACGCTCCTCCCTGCCACTCGACTGCTCCTGCTCCTCGCGCTGGGGCTGTCTGCCTGCTCGGAGAAGACCGTCGTGGTGTCTGGCCCCGGCGGGGTGGGAGGTGTCCTCTCGGGTGTGGTGGCGGATGATCTCGGCCCAGTTCAGGCCACGATCCGGGTTGAGTCCGCAGAGCGCATCTTCGGCATCGACTCGTCTTGGCCTGCCTCCCTGCTCACCACGACCACGCGTCCGGATGGGAGTTACGCGATCGATGTGCCGCCCGGGGAGTGGCGAGTGGGGATCGACGCCTTCGGGCTCCCAGGTCAGCAAGGATACGACGACGCAGCGGACGTGTACTGGCGCGTCTCAGCGCTGGCTCCGAACTGGCGACTGGCAGACACGCTCTCCGTCGCTCCAGGATCTGCGAGAGAGCATCTCGACTTTCGGTTCGGCGCGATCTCCGCCCGGGTTTCGGTGCCGACCGAGTGGCTCGACGGTCGGATCTCGCTGCTCGCGATACAAGACGGCGACGACGACGATCCGTTCGATCGGTTCGCAGGAGGCGCCGGTGCGGAAGTCTCCGGACCGGTGGTCGATCTATCGGTTCCCCACCTCCCGGCCGGAACCTATCGGCTGGAGCTCTGGTGCCAGTTCTACGACTTCGACGAGGATATGTACCGCGCGGAGAGCTTCTGGCTTCCTCGCGGGGTGACCTCGTCGCAGGCTGAGCCCGTCACCGTCATCGCCGGCGCCCGGGTCGACGTCCAACACGGGGTCTCGCTCGAGCCGATGATCGTGTCGGGAACCGCGCTCGGGGCCTGGCAATCGATCGGCAACGACCCGCCTCGGGTCTTCCTGGTGACGCCGGATTCCTCTGTCGCCCGGGCGTTCGACGCAGACGCGACCGGTTCGTTCCAGAGCTACTTCTCGATGCGCTCCAACCTCAAGGTCGCCTGGAGCGGCGCTTACTCGAGCCACCGTTCGGGAGTCAATTGGGTCGGAGGCCCAACCTTTGAACGCGCGGAGATCTTCCATCCGGGTCCCTCCGGAAACATCGAAGCGATCCAGATCGTGGATTCAGGGCTCGCGATCCGCTTCGTTCTCCCCGAGGGAGTCTCGATCGGTTCGCCCGACGTCTCCCTCTACGACCAGGATGGATCGTACATCCTCTCCCGTCGATACGATCCAGGCGCCGACGCCGTCGAGATCTCCGGCCTCGCAATCAAGCCGTACAGCATCGTCGTGAGGCAAGGCTTCACGCGAACGGCGGAGTGGATCTCTCAATGGTATGACCGCGCGTCCCGCCAAGAGGACGCGACACTCGTCACGCCGGGGGTCTTGGGTGGCCTCTCCGAGTTGCAGGTGAACCTCGAACGTGGCGGTACGATCTCTGGCGTCGTATCGGACGGAGCTGATCCCCCGCCACGAGACTACTCGGTCGTCCTGACCACCGACCAGAACGAGGGGGTTACGGCCCTGGTTCGAGGAGCAGCGGACGACGGCAGCTTCTCCGTACTCGGCATCAGCCCGGGGACCTACCGCCTCGGCGCGGTCCGCGGACAAGCATCATTGACCCATCGGGGCACGACCGTGGGTGCATACTGGTACCCAGGCGTCGACAACTGGGAAAATGCGCAGTCGATCACGATCGTCGGCACGGAAACGCTGGAGCACCTGGACATCACGCTGCCGCCTCCGTGAGGCGAGGGACCGCCGCGGTTCACGCCTAGAACGGCCAGAACCGTCGGATTGCCGGGAGGAAACCGCCGTGCTGGTCGCAATCGCGGCGGGGTTCGGTTCCGTCCAGGAACAGCTCCTCGCGGTAGCCCGGGCAATCGGAGGTGGCCAGAAGGCCGGTCTCGGGGTCGATCACCGCTTCGACGATGGTGTTGGGGCGCGGGAAACGACCGTCGCTCCCCTGCACTTCGCGCACGATATCGGCCCAGATCGGGAGCGCCGCGGCGCTGCCGGAGAGGCCGACCACCTCGCGCTTGTCGAATCCGACCCAGACGCCGCAGGCCCGCTTGGGCGTGAAGCCGACGAACCAGGCGTCGCGGTAGTCATCCGTGGTGCCGGACTTGCCGGCAACATGCCCCAACACCCCCTTGTCGCGAGCGCGCCGACCGGTGCCGTGGTCGATCACCCCCTCCATCAGGTTGGTGACCAGGTAGGCTTCATCCGCTTCGACCCCCACGGGGTCGGTGAGGGGCGCGAGCGGAACCACGCGACCGTGGGCCATGATGCCGAGGAGGGTACTCGGCTGTCGGCCCGCGCCGGAATTGGCCAGCGTGGCGTAGGCGCCGGTGATCTCGAGCAGGCTGACCTCGGACGCACCGAGAGCAAGGGACGGGACATTCTTGAGCGGTGAGACGATTCCAAGGTCGTAGGCGGCCTGGACGACATGCTCGATGCCGACCTCCTGGGCCACCCGCGCGGTCGGGACGTTGCGCGATTGCTCGAGAGTCTGCCGCAGACTCATCGCCCCGTGGAACTCCTTGTCATAGTTCTGAGGTCGCCACCACTTCCGGCCGGCCTTGAGCTCGAACGGGGAGTCGTCCAACACGGTCGAAGGGGTCCAGAATCCCCCGTCTCGCCGCTCTCGTTGATCGAACGCGGCGAGGAAGACGAACGGCTTGAACAGCGACCCTGGTTGGCGCCGCGCGGTGGTGGCGCGGTTGAAGGGACTGGTCAGGTAGTCGCGCCCCCCAACCAGCGCCCGCACCTGACCGGTCGCCGGCTCGATGACGATCGCCGCGGCCTGGAGGGGATCCTTCTTGCGGCGGAGCTTCTTCTGGTCCTTCTCGAGCTGGGCCAGACCAGATTTCACCGCGGCCTCCACGGCCGCCTGGTCGCGCGCATCGAGCGTGGTGAAGATGATCGTGCCCGGCTTCTCGACCAGATCCGGCGAGGCGCGACGCGCGATCTCGTCGCGCACGGCATCGAGGAAGTAGGAGGCATCGACGTCGCGCGCCGGACGCTTCTTCTGCGGCAGACCGTGCTTGATCGCTGCGGTCATCGTCGGCTCGGTGATCAGCTTCTGGTCGAACATCACGCGGAGCACGGTGTCGCGCCGCGCCTTCGCCTTCTCGGGCGAGTTGTAGGGAGAGAAGGCATTGGGCGCCTGGACCAGCCCGACCAGGAGCGCGAGATCCGCAACCTGCGCGGCGCTCGGCTTGTCCACGCGGTACTCGTCGAGGTCGTTGCCGATATAGTAGCGTGCCGCCTCGCGCGCCCCCCGGATCTCGTACGATCCCCAGTAGCCCCAGTAGACCGCGTTCAGATACGCCTCGAGGATTTCGTCCTTGGAGTAGCGCAACTCCAGCCCGAGCGCGAGCAGCGCCTCCTGCGCCTTCCTTCCGATCGTCTTCTTGTTATGCAGGAAGAGCGAGCGGGCAAGCTGCTGGGTGAGAGTCGACCCCCCCTGCCCCATCTCCCGGTGCTTCAGATCGCGAAAGAGGGCCCGAGCCGTGCCGACCGGATCGATCCCCGGGTGCCGGTAGAAGCGCCGATCCTCGACCGCGAGCAGCGTCTTGACCAGCAGGTCCGGGGCGTTCTTGAGTTCGAGCGGCTTCAGAACCGCGCCGACCTCCCCCTGGAAACCGGCGATCCGTTCCGGCTCCAGACGACACTCCTCCGGTAGCACGCCCTCTTGTGCCTCGCATCGCTGCACCGCCTGCTCCCCCAGCGTCAGGCGCACCTGTCCACCGACGAACGGACGATCGATGTAGTCGAAGGGGTGAAGGTAGACCTCGAAGCGCGAGCCTCGCTGGCTGAACTCTCCGGCGCTCGCCACCTGCTCGACCCGGTGGTAGCCCAGGCGGGTGAGCCGGTCGATCAGCTCGGTCGGTTCCATGCGCGCTCCGGGGCGAAGCGACGTCGGGGCCGAGTAGTAGAGGACCTGCTGGCGCGAACCACTGGCGGGGATCTTCGCCCGCGACCAGCCGAAGGCGAGCAGCAGGGCGAAGAGGCCAAGGAACCCGAGCAGGAGCAGGCGCCACGAGAAGCGACGCGGCGAGGAGCCAGCGCCCCTCCCCGCGGGTCGGTCGAGTCGCTGGCCGTAGGGCCGGCGAGGATCTTCTGGCATAGGACCTCTTTCGAGCCCCGATCAGGAAGGGGAAACCGGTCTAGCGCTGTGCTCCCGTGCTCCAGTAGCGGATGATCTCGCGGTGATCGCGGGCCAAGGCCTCGGCCGCTCCCTGATCCACCACGCAGTAGGATCCCCGCACCAGTCCGAGGGTGTCGACGATCGCCGCGCTCCCACTCTGGAGGCGACGCATCGCCCGCTCATTGAGGTCCAGATACGTGATCCGGTCCCCGTCGGTGACGAAGAAAAAGCGACGATCTCCCGCCGTCGCGTCCTTGATCCACCCATTCAGGATCCGTGCTGCCACCGCAGTCTTGCGCGACTCTTCCACCAGAGCCGCCCGACGCGCCTCCTCCGCCGCCCGGTCTCGAGCCTTCTTCTCTTCCAGCTCGCGGAGCTGAGCCTCCTCGCGTTCGCGGCGCTCCGCCTCGAGTCCCTCCTGCCCCGCCTCCTTCCGATGCACCCGCTCCTGGTGCACCGCCTGCCGCGCCTGTTTCGCCGACACCAGGCCTGCCTTCAACAACTGATCCCGCAGATTGGACACCACGCGCCTCCGCTGCTTTGCCCCCGTGCATCGACTGTGCGACGTCGGGAAGCTTACACCTGTCAGCAAACCGCCGACAATGACCCGCCCTGGAACCCCACACGCGCCCCGGCGCTCCCGAACCCGCCGGTTGCAGCAGGGGAGGGAGTTTGCGAATGTCGGGAGCAGCGCGTTCCGGGGGCCAAGATGCCCCAACCCTCTGCCGAAAGTGAGCCTGATGACCACTCCAGCCCAGCATCCTGTCCAGAGCGTCCCGTCAGGCCGGACCCCGGTCCTTGCCGTGGTCATCCCGAGCTACCGGGTCGCACCCTACATCGCCGGGGTGATCCGTGAGATCCCCGACTACGTGGCCCACATCTTCGTCGTCGACGACCGGAGCCCGGACGACATCGCCGCGGCCCTCCGGGAAGTCGACGACCCCCGGGTCCACTATGTGCGTCACGAGCAGAACCGCGGGGTCGGCGGTGCGGTCAAGACCGGGTACGCCAAGGCCTGCGAGATCGGCGCCGATATCTTCATCAAGGTCGATGGCGACGGACAGATGGATCCGGCGCGCATTCCCGAGCTGATCGAGCCGATCGTCTCCGGGAGGGCCGACTATGCGAAAGGGAATCGCTTCATCCACGCACACGAGCTCCGCTCGATGCCCCCCCACCGGCGCCTCGGAAACACCCTGCTGTCGTTCATGAACAAGGCCGCCTCCGGCTACTGGCATGTTTTCGACCCGGCGAACGGCTACACCGCGCTGCACCGCGATGCCTGGCTCTGTCTCGATCAAGCCCGTCTCGCCGAGCGGTACTTCTTCGAGACCAGCCTTCTCATTGAACTGGGGTGCGCCCGGGCCGTGGTCGAGGACGTCGCGCTCCCGGCCCGCTACCAGGGGGAGGTCAGCTCGCTCTCGCCGGTTCAGGTCACCCTCGAGTTCCCGCCGAAGCTGCTAGCGGGGCTCCTGCGGCGGATCCAGGTGATCTACTTTCTCCAGGATTTCACCCCGGTCTCGCTCTTCCTGCTGACCGGGTCCGCCTCGCTGCTCTTCGCAACCCTATGGGGCGGATACTATTGGCGGAAGTCGATTCTCACCGGAGTCGCCAGCCCGACCGGAGCCGTGATGCTCGCGGTGGTCGCCCTGGTGCTGGGCGTCCAGCTTCTGCTCCAGGCGCTCGCGATCGACGTGCAGAACGTCCCGCGCCGCCCCATCCAGCGCCGCCGCTGAAGAACCGCCGACCACGCCCCTCTCCGGGTATGGGGCACTGCGGAACGGCCCCTGCGCGTGCGGTGGCTCGCCCCTGGACACCACCTCCTCCGTATGTCAACTTCTCCGCTCGCTTCCAGAACGGCCGCCTGGTTCCCGCACCTACTGGGGGCCCTTGGCCGCGGCTGGTTTCCGTGGGCGGGCACCGGCAGAGAGTCCTGGACCCCGTACCGCGGGCGACGAAGGGTGACGCCACCTCGGGCCTGATTCGAGGAACTCGGGGCGGCGCCGCCGGTCACGCTTGGAACTGTTCCTTTTACCGAGCAAAGGGGGAAACGCATGAAGCGAGTTGCTGGTCTGGTCCTGGCCGGATTCTGCGCTCTGACCTACGTGGGAGTATCCCACGCGAGCCAGTCGAACACTGGATGTGGGCTGGGGTCCATTCTGTTCAAGGACAAGGACGGGCTCCTGTCCCAGGTCTGTGCCGCCACGTCAAACGGCGTCTTCGGAAATCAGACGTTCGGCATCACCTTCGGCACGAGCAACTGCGCGAAGTACAGCTCGTTCACCTCGAACGAAAAGCTGAACAAGTTCGTCCACGAGAACATGGACAACCTTGCCGTGGATATCTCGAAGGGAAGCGGAGAGTACCTGAGCACGCTGGCGGTCCTGCTGGACACCCCGGTCGAGCAGCGGGCCGAGCTGTACCTTCGCCTGCAGGCGAACTTCTCCCGCATCTACGCCTCCGAGGGCGTGACGCATCTCGACGTGCTCGACAACATCGAAGCGATTCTGCACCAGCCGAGCTGACCCACTGGACTCAGGAACGACACGGAGGAGGTGCGGAGCGGTCCCACGGCCCGCGACTGCTCCTCCTCTTTCTTGGCCCTTTTCCTGGGCCCTCTCGCTTCACATCCTGCTCGCCACCGCTGGAACTGGCGCCGTCTCGGCGAGTACGGCCCCGGCGCTCACGACCATCGCGACCGAACCTGATCCCTACGTCGAGGAGCTGCTGGCGAGGGCGGATCGACTCGGACTGCACCACGACCGATACTGGCAGACGCTGCTTCACTACAAGCAAGGGTTCACCGGGACCCATAGCCTGGTGGACGATCCGAAGTTCTTCTTGGATCCGCGCGGCAGCCACGATCCCAGGGCCGAGTTGCACGCAACGGTCCGGTCCTTCTTCTCGACCGCCCCAGCGGACACCAGCGCCGGGACCAAATCCCCCATCTGCCGCTTCATCGCGCGCTACACCTGGCTCAAGGATCGTTTGAGCATCGATGAGGCGAAACTCCCGACCTCCGGGTGTGAGGAGTTCGAAGATCTGATCGAGCAGATCAAGCCTGAATCCGCCACCCTGATCTTCCCCACTTCGTTCGTGAACAGCCCGGCGTCGATGTACGGACACACCCTCCTGACGATCGAAACCGCGACCAAGAGCAAGCTGCTTTCATACGCGATCAACTACTCCGCCCTCACCTCGGGTGCGGCATTCGCGCCGTTCTACATCGCCAAGGGACTCCTCGGCGGCTACCCTGGGTACTTTTCGATTCTTCCCTACTACGCGAAGTTGCAGGAGTACAGCGACGTCAACGACCGGGACATCTGGGAGTATCCGCTCACGCTCGATCGGCAAGAAGTGCTGCGCCTCGTCATGCACACCTATGAGATGGAGAACATCTACTCGGACTACAAGTTCTTCAGCGAGAACTGCTCGTACGATCTCCTGTTCTTGATCGAGGCCGCCCGCCCGTCCGCCCAGCTCACCAATCGGTTCGGCTCCTGGGTCATCCCACTCGACACGATTCGAGAGGTGGGAGAGTGCGGCCTGCTCTCGGAGCCGATCTACCGCCCTTCCAAATCGACCAAGGTCTCGTACCTCATCGGCAGCTTGCCCCCGCCTCGGCGCCGCGAGGCGCTGGACGTCGCCCTGGGTCGCCGATCTGCGCGGGAGGTGCTCGATCAACAATTGGATCACGAGACCAAGATCCGGGTCTCTGACCTCGCGATCGAGTACCTGCAGTACAAGTACACCAAGGGCGATCTGGCGAAGGCGGAGTACCTTCCCCGCTTTCTGAGCACATTGGAAGCGCGAAGCGGACTGGGTGCAGCCGACGAGTGGCGATACTCCATCCCACCTCCCCCTCGGCCCGATGGTGGCCACCGGTCGAACCGCCTCGCGTTCCGTGTGGGGACAACCGATGGCGCGGCATTCCAGGAGCTGCGGGTGCGACCGGCCTATCACGCGCTGCTCGACCACGGCGCGGGGTACAAACCGGGCTCGCAAATCGTCTTCTGCGATCTGGTGGCGCGGTACTTCCCGGAACGGCGGTCGCTCCGGCTCGAGGGGATCGACCTGATCGACATCGTTTCGATCGCGCCCCGGGATCAGTACTTCAAGCACCTATCCTGGAAGGTCCATACGGGATTTCTTCGCCCCGGGCTGGATCCCGATCGCGACCATCTGGTCTACGGCCTGCGGCCGGCCGTCGGCCTTGGACACCAGACGCGGGCTCTCGGGCTCAGTTATCTGATGCTCGACACCGACCTCCAGGTCGGAGGCGCACTCCGGAAGAGCTACTCGGTCGGGGGAGGCCTCAGCGCCGGTCTGCACCGGGAGATCCGTCCCTGGTGGCGCGCTCAGGCGACCGCGAGCTACCTACGCTACCCCTGGGGAGACACATCCCAGCGATTCGCAGCCAGGTTCGAGCAGAACTTCACCGTTCGAACCAACTTCGGCCTGTCTCTGGCGATCGAGAGGAGAGCTGACCGTGAGGAATCCCGCGTGGAGACCCAGGCTGGCGGAAGCGCGTTCTTCTAGGCGCCGGCCGCACGCGGTGCAACTGCTCGTCTCCTGCGGGCTCGCCTGGGCCCTCGCCCAGTCATGCTCGCCCCGTCCCAGAGACGCGGGGTTCAGCCCTCCGCCGGCAATCAAAGGCGGGGCGATCTCCCCGGCGCCGCCGGCCAGCGGACGAGGCGCGAGCGCGATCGACCTGCGAATCGAGGACCTGCCCGGGGAACCTCTCGACCTGCTGGCACGGAGTTCGGTGGACTCGTGCCCGATCTGTGCGGAGAAGCTCCGTCGGGAGGCGTTCGGGCTCCTGGAGGAAACCTATCGACCCGGGCGAATCTTGGCCACCACTCCCACCGTCGGGCTGATCCGGGCGGAGGGACCGGACAACGAGCTGACCCCCGAGACGTTTCGGGGCTCCCTTCCGAGCCTGACCTTCCGGTTCCACACCTCCCAGCAGTCGGTTGGTCGGGATCGCTGACCACGATCTCACGGAGGCTGCGGCCCTCGAACCGCTGACCGCAACCCTCGATTCGACAGCGTTTCACGGCACCATACAGATCGTCGGCTACCCGTATGGGGATGGCGCTTCGTTCCTCTGGTCCGCCTCCGAGCAGGTTCTGCAGGTCCAGTGCAAGGTCTTGCCCAGCGGCCAGCGGTGATGCCCGGCCGGAAGCGGCGTCCCGCGGGGACCCCGGCTACCCCTGCCCCCTTTGATCGGGAGTTATCCGCCGCCAAAGCGGCACCGGACCGTCCAACCGATACCAGCTTTTGCAATTTCCCGTCTTGATCGGAGGCAGGAGTCTGTCCTAAGTTCCTCCGCGTTCATGGCAGGGCAGGGCAGGGAGCGCCCAACAGGAACTCATGGAGGATAAGATCGACATGCGCAATCTCCTCATCGCTGCGGCCACGCTGGCCCTCAGCGCCGCGGTCTCGTTCGAGGCTTCGGCAGGAGTGACGACTGGAACGAAGGGGCTTGGTTTCGTCACCGATGACGCGCCGATCGGCGGCCGGTACGTGGTGAGCCCGAAGATGGCGGTGGACCTCGGCATCGGCTTCGCCAAGCAGTCCGACGACGATGACACCACCGGGGATGAGGGCGCGACGACGTTCAACCTGAACGTGGGTCTGCCGATCCTGATGCACGACGCCGGCAAGGCGATGCTCTGGCTCCGCCCGGGCATTGGCCTGAGCAACACCTCGTACGATGCCGACGGCGTCGACAGCGACACCAACACCAACATCAGCGGCTTGCTCGTCGTCGAGGTCCCGGTCACGGACAACTTCACGGTCAGCGCGGCGCACGGTCTGATCATTGACCTCGATCCGACCAATATCTCGACCGCCGGCCTCGGCTGGACGGGCGTCGGCTTCATGTACTACTTCGTGAAGTAAGCGGGAGGCAACACCCAGCAAGCTTTCACCAGCACAACATCGTTGCTCGGAGCGGGCCGGTTTCCATCGCGAGACCGGCCCGCGTTCTTTCTGCTCCAGCCACCAAATTCGGACCCTGCTGTCTGGTTGTGGAATCCACGCGCCCACTGCTAAGCTCCGGTGTCGCGCGCGCCTTTTGCGCCCGCGGCAAGGAGCTGGCCATGACCGATTCTCCCCGCCCCACCCTCCTCGACTGGTCGAACCGGAAGGTCGACTACCTGCGGATCTCGATCACCGATCGGTGTAACGAGCGGTGCGCCTACTGCATGCCGCATGACCTGAAGGACTGGCAGGAACGGGAAGAGATCCTCACCTACGAGGAGTTGCTCCGGGTGGTGCGAATCGCGGTCGGGCTCGGGTTCCGCAAGTTCCGGGTGACCGGGGGCGAGCCGCTGGTCCGGAAGGACGCCGACCGCTTCATCGAGTGGTTGGGAGCCACGCCGGGCGTCGAGTCGCTCGGACTCTCGACCAACGCCACCCTGCTCGCCCCGCTCGCGGATCGGCTGCGGGCGGCCGGGGTCCGCTCGGTCAACATCAGCCTCGACACGCTCGATCCGGAGACCTACAACCGGCTGACCCGGGGGCAGCTCGAGACCTGCCTGGGCGGGATCGATGCGGCGGTCGCGGCCGGATTTCCCCAGGTGAAGCTCAATGCCGTGCTGATGCGCGGGGTCAACGACCACGAGCTCGGAAACCTGGCCCGCTTCGCCCACGAGCGCGGCGCAATCCTCCGGTTCATCGAGCTGATGCCGGTCACGACCACCGAAGTGCTCTCGCGGGAGAACTTCCTCTCGGCCGAGGAAGCCCGGATCCTGCTGGGGGGTGAACTGGGACTCACCCCGCACGAAGAGCGGCTGGGACACGGCCCGGCAGTCTACTTCCGCACCGGCCTCGGCTCGATCGTCGGGTTCATCGGTGCGATGAGCGATCTCCACTTCTGCGACCTCTGCAACAAGATCCGCCTGACGCCGGACGGAAAGATCCGCCCCTGCCTGGGAAATCATCTCGAATTCGACCTCAAGGCGGTGCTGCGCGCCGGAGAGGACGACCAGGCGGTGGAGGCGGTGTTCCGATCCGCGCTCGGCCTCAAACCGCGCGAACACGATTTCCGTGAGCAGTACAAACCTGGTCGGCACATGACCGCGATCGGCGGCTGATGCGGGTCACCGTACGGCTCTTCTCGGTGCTCCGCCGCGGCGTCGACGCCGATGCAGTCGCTCTGGAACTTCCGGAGGGGGCCCGGTTGCGAGATGCGATCGAGTCTCTCCTGGCCCGCCATGAGGCCCTCCGTCCCTACGCTCCGTCCTGTATGGCGGCGGTCGGTTTGGAGTACGCTCCGCCGGACCATGAATTGCGCGACGGCGACGAGATCTCGCTCATCCCCCCGGTCTCGGGAGGCTAGAGGAGAGCGGCACGCGCATCGACGCGGTCGACCCAATCCCGCAAAGGATGGCGCGGGGCACGGGGCGCGACCCGCACAATGGAGGAAGATGAAACTCGCAGTGTGGCTCTTGCTCGGCGCGGCGGCCGTCTCCGCCTGTTCCACCAACAGCAAGCCGGTACCCGAAGATGTGAAGAAGCAGGGCGTCCCGGTGGCGGACAAGTCAGCCACCGACTCGAAGCGTGCCTACGGGTCCGATGCGATGTCCGGAAACGCCCCCGCCAAGGGCCCGGCCGACATCATGAATCAGGCCGCCAATGCTCCATCCAGCCCCACCATGGAGGCGTCAGCCTCCGGTGCTGCCGGGAGCGCGGCCGGCCTCGCGTTCAAGGCCCCCGAGGGATGGAAGCAGGTACCGCCGGCCAGCCAGATGCGCGCAGCCCAGCTCAGCCTGCCGGCGGCGGGCGGCGAAGCCCCGGAGATGGTGCTCTTCTTCTTCGGCAGCGGTCAGGGCGGAGGCACGCAGGACAACATCGATCGCTGGATCGGCCAGGTGCAGCAGCCCGACGGTAGCTCTTCGAAGGCGAAGGCCAAGAGCGCCGAGCGAACGGTCGGTGGGCTCAAGATCACCACGGTGGTCGTCGACGGCAACTACGCCTCGGGCGGCATGATGGGCCAACCGACCGTGATGAAGGAGAACTTCCGCCTCTGGGGAGCGGTGGTCGAAGGTCCGGGCGGCCCCTGGTTCTGGAAGTGCACCGGACCGAAGGCGGCGATGGAGGCTCAGGGAGCGGCGTTCGACGCCTTCCTCGCCTCGCTCATCCCCGCGCACTAGGCCGTGCTGCGACGTGTGGTACTGACCCGGGACCCGGTCGAGGCGGCACTGGCCGCCCTCGACCCAACCTGGGCGACCGATCCGCCGTCGCCCTCCGGGGATCTCCCCCCCGGTCACCCGCTCCACGGCGCGACCGGGGCATGGCTCGAGTTCTACGGGGTGGTGCGTGCCTCCGAAGACGATCACCAGATCGTAGCGCTCGATTACGAAGCACATCCGGAGATGGCCCAGCATCAACTCGAGCAGCTCCTGAGTCGGCTCGAAACGCGCTACCCACTCCTCGCCGTCCTGGTGGTGCACCGCCTCGGGGTCGTGCCGGTGGGCACCGCCTCACTTCTCGTCCGGATCCTCTCGGCAC
Organism: Candidatus Eiseniibacteriota bacterium; assembly: GCA_016712505.1. Taxonomy (GTDB): domain Bacteria; phylum Eisenbacteria; class RBG-16-71-46; order CAIMUX01; family CAIMUX01; genus JADJQY01. The sequence continues at coordinate 332,505 of JADJQY010000004.1, forward strand.
ATCGGAAGGAGGCGCTCGAAGCCTGCGCCACCCTGATCGACGAGCTCAAGACCTGGGTGCCGATCTGGAAGCACCCCGTGCGCGGTTGAGCGCGCGGTGAAGCCGGATTCCGATCCGACCTGCCGGCCGCTAGCGCTCGCGGTCCCGCCCGAAGCCCTGCTCCTCGCCTGGCGCGATGCGCCGGGACTCTGCTTCCTCGACTCGGCCGACCGCGGGGGGTGGAGCCTCCTGGCGCGGGACCCGGTCGAGGTGGTCGAGGGCAGGCACGTCGCGGAGCGTCTGGTCCCGGATGTGCGATGTGGCGCCGGCCGCTCCGCCGACTCCGGGCCACCGTTTCGCAGCGGTTGGATCGGGTTCCTCGCCTATGAGGCTGCGCCGGCGTTCGACCCGGCACATCGGACGCATCCCCCGGAACCCGGGCTTCCGCTCGCCTGGTGGGGGCGGTACGCCGCGGCTCTCGCCTTCCACGAACCTTCCCGCGTGTGGTATCTGGTCCACTCTCCCGACGCCCTGGGGCGCACCGCGGCGAACGCGCTCGAAGCCCGCCTGGCGGAGTCGTCGTTCCGGAGCACGGTACCCGGGGAGATCGCGATCGACGACGGCGTGCCGCGAGAATCGACTTCACTCACCCGCGCCACCCACGCCGAACGGACCGCGACGATACTCGGATGGATCGCGCGGGGGGACATCTACCAAGCGAACCTCACCTACCGGGTCGAGCAGTCGCTCGCAGTCGATCCGGTTGCGCTCTACTCTGCGCTGCGCGCGGCGAACCCTGCTCCCTACGGCGCATACCTCTCCCCGGCGCCCGGCCTGACGATTCAGTCGAGCTCGCCCGAGCTGTTCCTTCGGGTGCGGGGCACGGCGGTCTGCACGCGACCGATCAAGGGGACGGCCGGACGCGATCCTGACAACCCGGTGAACGACCGGCGCATCGCCGAGGCGCTCCGCGCGAGCGTGAAGGATCGCGCCGAGCTGACCATGATCGTCGACCTGGAACGAAACGATCTCGGACGCGTCGCCCGGTTCGGCACGGTGCGGGTCGATCCGTTCCCCGAGGTCGAGAGCTATGCCGCGGTCCATCACCTGGTCGCGGGGGTGCACGCCGATCTCCCCCCTGGCCGCTCCTGGTTCGAACTGCTTGCCGCGTCCTTTCCCGGCGGCTCAGTCACCGGCGCCCCCAAGATCCGCGCGATGGAGATCCTGAGCGAACTCGAGACCGCACCCCGCTTCGTCTACACCGGAACCTTGGGCTGGATTGACGACCGTGGCGACGGGGAACTTGCACTCGCCATCCGCACTCTCTGGACCTCGCGCGGCCAGGTCTGCTTCGGCGTGGGCGGCGGAGTGGTCGCGGATTCGACGGCGGAGGGAGAATGGTCCGAGACCGAACACAAGGCCCGGGCGCTTCGCGCCGCGCTCCAGCGGGTCGCGCGCGCGGAACCTCAGGACCGCCACTACTCGTAGCGCAGCGCCTCGATCGGATCGAGTTGCGAGGCCTTTCGCGCCGGCCAGAAGCCGAAGAAGATGCCGATCGCGGCGGCGAAACAGAACGCCACCACCACCGATTGCGGAGAGACCAAGACCGGCCAGCGGGCGAAGCGCGAGACCAGCTCTGCGGTCAGGAGTCCGAGCAGGATCCCGAGCACCCCTCCCAACGAGGCCAAGACGGTCGACTCGGCCAGAAACTGCAGCAACACGTGCCACCCCTTGGCCCCGACCGCCATCCGGACTCCGATCTCTCGCGTCCGCTCCGTTACCGAGACCAGCATGATGTTCATGATCCCGATCCCACCCACGACCAGCGAGACCGAGGCGATCACCGCGAGGAGCACGCGCATCACCCCGGCGGTGGATCCCATCACGTTCTGGATGTCGGCCTGGGTGCGGATCGAAAAGTCGTCGGTGCCGCCCGGCGGGATGCGGTGCCGCGTGCGCAACAGCTCGGTCGCCGCCTCACTCGCCTGAGGCAGCGCGGCGGCCGAAGTCGCCGAGGCCATGATCATCGATAGGTAGGTCTGCCCCGACATCCGCTTCATCGCGGTGGTGTAGGGCACGATGATCACGTCGTCCTGGTCGCGCCCCCAGGTGTTCATCCCCTTCTTGTCGAGCACCCCGACCACGGTGAAGGGCATCTTCTTGATCCGGATCACCTGCCCGACCGGATCCTCTCCCTGGAACAGCTGGTCCGCGATGGTCTGGCCGATCAGCGCCACCTTGGCCACGCTGCGCACGGCGGAGGGGTTGAAGTTTGCCCCCTTGACCACTGCCCAGCGGCGTATCGTGAGGTAGTCGACCCCCACGCCCACCACCTGGGTGCTCCAGTTCTGGTTGCCGAAGATCACTTGGCCGCTGGTATTGACCACGGGTGAGACCGCGGTCAGGTAGGGAAGCTGCGTGGCCAGCGCTTCGACATCCCCCTCGGTGAGGCTCGAGTTGGTGCCGCCGCCCATCATCCGCCCGCCTCGGTAGTCGGATCCGGGGAAGATGTTGATCACATTGTCCCCCAGGCTGGCGATCTGGCTCCGCACCATCGACGAGGCCCCTTCGCCGATCGCCACCATGGCAATCACCGCTCCGACCCCGATGATGATGCCGAGACAGGTAAGGGCCGAGCGCAGCTTGTTCCGCGCGATGGCGCGGAAGGCAACGCGGAGGATGAGGAAAAATCGGGTCATGGTTCTACTCCGGTTCGGGCGCCCGCGCGAGTTCCGCCGCCGCGTCGCGCGGTGCGGCGATCGGATGATCACTCAAGATCCGGCCGTCCCGTAGCGTGATCACCCGTCGCGCGTACTCGGAGATGTCGACCTCGTGGGTGATCAAGATGATGGTCATTCCCCCCGCGTTCAGTTCCTGGAACAGTCGCATGATCTCGATCGAAGTCCGGCTGTCGAGATTGCCCGTCGGCTCATCGGCCAGCAGCAGCGAAGGCTGGTTGACCAGCGCCCGCGCGATCGCCACCCGTTGCTGCTGTCCGCCCGAGAGCTGGCTCGGATGATGCTTCACCCGCTCTCCCAACCCCACCCGGACCAGCGCCTGACGCGCCTGCTCCGCGATCGACGGGCCACCACTCTCCCCCGCCGGCGTCGCGCGATAGAGGAGCGGCAGTTCGACGTTCTCGAGTGCGCTGGTGCGGGGAAGCAGATTGAAACTCTGAAACACGAAGCCGATCCGCCGGCTGCGAACCTCGGCCAACTGGTCACGCCCCCAGAGACTCACGTCCTCGCCGTCGAGCAGATAGGTACCCCGGGTCGGCCGATCGAGGCAGCCGATCAGGTTCATCAAGGTCGACTTGCCGCTACCCGAGGATCCCATGATGGCGACGAACTCGCCGCGCTGCACATCGAAGCTGACCCCGCGGAGAGCGGTGACCTCGCCTTCGCCGCGCCCATACACCTTCACCAGGTCGCGGATCCCCAGCACCACCGGGGGACGACCGTCGCGCCTTTCGATCTCCTGCATCGTGGGTGCCCGGTCAGCGGCCGCCGCGGCCCTGCCGATTGCCGCCGCCTCCGCCGCCCATCCGCGGGGCGAACGGATTGACCACGTCCGATTGGGCCGGGCCGGTCGCGGTCTCGCGGCCCACCACCACCAGGTCTCCCTCGCGCAGCGAGTCGGACATGATGGCGGTGAAGCTCCCGTCGGTCAGGCCCGGCGACACGGACACCTTTCGGAGGCGGCTACCTTGGAGCACGAACACCCGCTCACCCGCGCGCCGCCGTTCGCCTCCCCCGCGCGCTTCGCCCGGACCACCCGCCCGCTCGCCGCCGGCGCCCGGGGTGCCCGGGGTGCCCGGGCGTCCCCCCGGACCGCCGCCGTCCGGGCGAAAGCGGAGCGCGGTGCTCGGCACCTTGAGCACGTCGCGCGCCTCGTCCACATCGACCGTGACGTTGGCCGTCATACCCGGGAGCAGGGTCAGGTCGTCATTCTCGACCAGGATGATCACGGTGTAGGTGACGACATTCTGAACCGTCTCCGGCGCCAGCCGCACCTGGTGCACCGTCCCTTTGAAACTCCGCGAAGGGTAGGCGTCGACGGTGAAGTTGGCCGTCTGGCCCACCTTCACCTGGCCGATGTCGGCTTCGTCGACCGCCGCTTCGAGCTGCATCCGCGTGAGATCCTGCGCGATGGTGAAGAGGGTCGGGGCCGAGAGCGAGGCGGCCACCGTCTGGCCGACATCGACGTCGCGCGAGACCACCACGCCGTCGATCGGCGACTGAATGGTGGCGTAGCGCAGGTTGGTCTCGGCCCGCTGGAGAGCGGCGCGCGCCGAGGTGACCTGAGCGCGCGCCGACTCCACCGCGGTCTGCGACTGATCCAGATCGGCCTGGGAAGCCAGTCCGCGCGCGCCGAGCGGGAAGGTCCGGGCGCTGTCCCGAACCGCCTGGCGGTACTGCACCTCGGTCCGCTCCAGGTTGGCGCGATTCTCGAGCACCTGCGCCCGGAGGAAGGTCGCATCGAGCTGGGCCAGCACCTGGCCGGAACGCACCCGATCATTGAAGTCGGCGTGGAGGGCGGAAATCGTGCCGCTCACCTGGCTGCCCACCTGGACGGTGGTGACCGCGTTCAGGGTGCCGGTCGCCGAGACCTGCACCCGGACGTCACCACGGGTCACCGCCTCGGTGCGGTACGAGGGAGGCTTCGCCCCCTTGCGTGAAACTTGCCAGAAGAAAACCCCGACCGCGCCCAGCGCGATCACGCCCAGGAGAACGACTGCCCGTCTGCGATTCATGTGCGATGCCTTCGCTGCCAGATCCCATGGAGTGTGCCGACGGCACACTCCGCCTAGGTTCGAGAGAGGGGCGAGGAAGGGATCAAGAAACCGGGCAGACCCCGACTATGGGACTCGCTCTAACTCCAGGCCAGAATATACGCGATCCAGCCGGCGCAACTCTTGGCTTGTCTCGCCGGCTTGAAACCCCCGTTCCCCTCGCCGGTGTCCCGCTCCGTCCCCTCCCAGTACACCTCGGTGTGGGCGAAGCCGGCCTCGGCCAGCAGTTCCCGCACCTCCGGCACCGTCCAGAAACGCCAGTCGTACCGGAACGCTCGCTTGATCATCGAGCCGTCCGGGAAGCGAAAGTGAATGAAGAAGGTGGTGTCGTGGGTGATCGGGTCGAAGTGCGCCTGCTGCCACTGGTACCGGAACCCGTCCAGCTTCTTCGTCTCGGTGGTGAGCTGCTGTGCTTCCCATCCGCCGAAGATGTCGACGATGCAGACCCCGTCCCGTTTCAGCGAGTCCTTGACCGAGCTGAAGTATCCTCTGAGCTCCTCCCGCTGCTTGAAGACGAAGTAGGAAAAGTTCATCGCCGCCACCAGGTCGACCCGCGGCTCGCGCACGTGGCGCACGTCGTCCTTGATCAGGGTGACCCGATCCGCCGCCGCCCCCAGTTTCGCGAGATTGTACCGGCGGCCCCAGTCGAGGGTCGGTTGGTCGAGGTCGACCCCCACCGCGGTGCGCTCGGGCAGGCTGCGCACCCACTCGCCCGAGAGGTGCGCCGTGCCGCAGAAGTCCTCCTTCAGGGAGAGGGGAATGCGTCCGCGGAGCGTGCGGAAGATTCGGGTGAAGAACTTGACGTCGGCCTCGGGGCACTGGACCGACAGCTGATACAGGCGATGCCGATCGCGGAGTGGCGGCTCCTCCGGCCCGCTCGCCCGCCTGACGAGACGCGCCCCCTTATCCTGCTTTGGACGACCTGACCCCTTCGAGCGTTCCCTCACTCCGCCAGACTGCGCAGAAGCCACGCATTCCTCCTTGTTCTGCCCTCACGCGACGAGTCGCGGCGGAAGGTACAGAACCAGGAAGAGCGCAGGCAAGAGAGCAGGCGCTCGACGGTCGTTTCGTTCAGACGCGCGGAGGCGCGGGCGGCGAAGCGGGTGCCGGGGCGGCCGGCGCTGGGGCCAAGTGGATCCCCTCTCCATCGAACCGGTGCTTCACCCGGAGGGTGAACTCACGCCCGACTGCCAGGTGCCGGCTCGGCTGGGTCTTGAGCCGAGCGCGCACCGTGTAGCCCGCGTCGGTCAACGACTCGATCCCCAGGATCTCGATCGGTTCGATCATGTCGTCGTTCCACTCCGGCTCGGCGCGCATCCGCTCCGCCACCTGCCAGAGCGCCTTCATCACCCGTTCCGGATCCTCGCGCGCCGCGACCACCAACATGAACGGGTAGAAAGAGAACTCCTTGGTCAGGTTCGATACCTGCCCGATGCTCCCGTTGGTAATGAAGTGGACCACCCCGCTCGCATCGCGCAAACGCACGAACCGGAGGGTGATCCCCTCGACTACCCCCTCCACCCCGTTGATCCGGGCAATGTCCCCCACACGGAGCTGATCTTCGATCAGCAGGAAGAAGCCGCTGATCCAGTCCTTCACCAGGGTCTGAGCGCCGAAACCGATCGCCAATCCACCGATCCCGGCCGCGGCGATGATCGGCCCCAGGTTGACGTCCAGTTCCGCCAGCACGGTCAGAGTCGCCACCGACGCGATCAGGATCAGCGCGGTGGTGCGAAAGATCCCCACCAAGGTCCGGAGCCGTTTCTGGTTCTCGATCTCCTTGAGGTCATCGCCCGGGTCCCGGAGAAGCCGCCGCTCCATCCGTTGGATGAAGAGCCGTCCGACCCTGACGGCCACGATCGATAGAAGGACGATGAGCAGGATGCGCAACCCCTTGGTCACCAACCAATGGTGCATCTCCTCCGGGGGCAGGACGTCGGTCATCGGCTCCATTCAGGCATCCTCGCGTGAGATTCGATCTCTTCAGTGTCCACGTGGGGAAGCTAGCCGAAAGCCGAGGCGAAGAAAACGAGTCGGCGGACCGGAATCCCAACCGCGGACGCGGGAGACCATTGAACCGGCCGATAACCGGAGGTGTAGGATCAGGCAGGGCAGGGAAACCCGCCCGTCCTCCCCGGCGGATCCGGTGGCTTCATGACCCAGAACCCAGCACCTCCGCACCAGGCGCGGAAGCAGGGAGGGTGAACCATGACTCCGCAGAGCATTCTCGTGGGAATGGATTGGGGTGATTCGATCGACGCCTTGGTCGGGATCGCACCCGGCCTCGCGGTGGCACTCGACGCCACCGTTCATGCGGTCTACGTCGAGGACGCGGAACTGATCCGCGCCACCCGCATTCCGCCGGTCCCTCTGTTGCCGCCGATGGGGGCGATCCCCTTCGACACCACCTCGTCCGCGGAACTCGAAACCAAGTTCCAGAAGGAGGAGAGCCGTCTCGGGAAACTGTTTCTCGAGCTCACTGCCGACACCCGGATCAAGGGGAGCTTCCTGGTGGAGCGCGGGGAGGTCGAGGAGGTCCTGGTCCGCGAGTCGCGCGCCCACGACCTGCTGCTACTCGGCAAGTACAGCGAACGCAACCGCGCGCAGGACGCTCCGCTCGGCGCGCATGTGGAACGGATCGTCCGACGTGCCTACTGCCCCGTCCTCCTGGTTCCCCCGCGAGCCGAACTCGGGGCGCGCTTCCTCGTCGCCTACGACGGCAGCGCTGGCGCCCACCGAGCGCTCGCCAGCTCCCTGAGTCTCGCCCGCGCCGCTGCCGCTCAGCTGGGAATCGTGGTCGTGGCGCGGGAAGAAACCGCTCGGCATCTAACTCGCGAGGCCGAAGCCTATCTCCAGGCACACCAGGCCTCGGCCCGGATCGCCGTCCGTCGCGGCGACCCCGCGGAGCAGATCCTGGCCGAACTGGAGGGAGGGGAGTACTCGCTGCTCGCCATGGGGGCCTACGGCCAGAGCCGCCTGAAGGAGTTCCTGGGAGCACGGGTCACCCACGATGTCCTCCGTCGGGCTCGTGGCGCCACCCTCCTCCTCGGGCCGATGGAGGATTGAGACCCGCGGGCGGGGCAACGGGGACTGGGCAAAGGGGACTGGGCAACGGGGGCAGGGCAACGGGGGCAGGGCAACGGTTCCGGGGCTGGAGCGCGAGGCGCAGGTTCGCCGGTCGTTCCCTCTTGCCGAGGAGCCGGAGAACCGAAACGTCTCCCGCGTTGTAGAGGACGCGACGGTCGGATTAGGATAAGGCACGACGTTGGCGTACCACCCGACTGGCTGCACGAGCCGTCAAAGAAAGGTCGAGGTCATGAGCGTAGTAAAGCTCCGCACCGAGGACCCAGCCATCGAGCTGCAGCGTCTCCACGCCCGGCTCAAGAGGCTGCAGGATTACGCCTCGCCCAAGACGTTCACCAACCCCACCAGCGCGCTGTTGGCCTGCCGCAACGAGCTGAAGCTCGTGCTGCCGCTGCTCATTCAGCACTTTGCCCAGGAGGAAGCGGTCGCCCATCGCCTTGCCCAGGAGGGCCGGGCGGGGCATCCTGCCGAGCGGGGCACGGCGGAAAACCAATCCCGCCTGCGGGAACTCCGGGCATTGCTGGAGAGCGCTGACCTCGTCCTGGAGCAGACGGTCATGCCGCAATCTGGCATGCCGCAATCTGGCATGCCGCAATCTGGCATGCCGCAAACTGGCCTGGAGCAAACTGGGGCGGGCGCTGATCCGAGCCCCATCGCCCGCGGCCTCTGCGCCTACCTCGCCGCCTGCATCGGCGAGATCCTTCGCCACGAGGCGGCCGAGTGTCCGCTGCAACTGGGGGGACGGACGGGGGCGTAGGCCGCCCACCCGGAGCGGGTGTAACCGTCGGCCAGTTCTAGGACGCTGCGGTCGTCAAGTGGTCTAGATCGAGCGGAACGCTGGATACGTAGTCGCGGGCCGTGAGATCGTCGAGGCTGACGACGGCCCCCTCTACCCGCACAAAGCGGTCGACGGGCGGGATCAACCCTAACCACTTCGCGAGGTGCGCATCCCAACGGCCGTCGGTCGCACCAACTTCGTGCTCGTGGCGGATGAACCAGAACATCAGTCACCTCGTTTCGTCCCCAACTGGGCGCGGCCTGGACTCGAATCTCACGGAGAGACCGGAGCGCCAACCCTCCTCCGTGCCTGTGTGCTTCTGTGAAAGCCTCTCCGCCAGTCGCTTGGCAAAGGAATGGAAGTCATCCGGGAAGGCAAATCGAGACCGCTTCCGCGCGAGCGCCCCGCGAATGCCCGCGCCGCCTCTTCCGTCTCGCAGCCCTCACCGAACCCAGTTGGCGACCACCGCCTTCTCCATCGTCATCACCCGATCGAGGTCTGCCACGAGACGGCTGCGCGCTGCCCCCGGAACGAATGCGTACCGGGGAATGCGACCGCATTGATCATCCCCAGATCCGAGTCCCCACCTCCACCAGCGGGCGACCTCCAGGTAGGGCCGACTCGCAGAGGGATGTCGCGGTTTGGGTCAGCACGACCGCGCCGAACCGTGGGCGCATCTCTGCGCGTCGCGAGCGGCCGCCTCCGCAGCCGGCGTCAGAGGACTCTCCGGAGAAATCCGGTGCACGAAGTGTTGGTCGCCGAGAACGCAGTCCCCCTGTCGCCAATCGGCCAGTGTACGATCAATGCGTTCTCGGAACTCCGGATTGAGCGGTGTCACCGACTTCTCGTGGCTCTTCCCACTCGTGCAGGCCCGGCCCCTCTGGGGTCTCGGTGAACGACGTGGTGAAGGGCGCCAACCAAGTGCTCCGGCGCGGTCGGAGGATCCAGCAGCTCGGCGCGGGCAGGAGCCCCGTACCCAGTGAGCGCGGCGATCCGACTCCCCCGGGCCAGTCTCCGCTCAACCTCTGCGAACTGCTCGGAAGCGAGAAGATCAAGCGGCATCACACCGTCCGCCTGAACGCTGAGCAAGGCCGCGCGGGTCGCTCCGGCGGTTCCTCGATCGATCCGCCGGATCGTCGCCAGCAGTCGACTCCAAGAACACCTCATTCTCTGCGTTCAATCCCCGACCGCTCAACCAGAAGGAATCCCGGCGGGAGACGTCGAACAGGGAGGCAAGTTGATCCCAGGTCAGACCAGTGGGCGACGGATCTCCGCCAGCTCGCCAGCCCGGACGTCAACGCCACCTCCGCACGGGGCCGGCTTGCAGGGAGCCCGCTATTCGTCTGCGCAAGAGACAGTTGGCGCGGGGTGGCCGCGGAGATGTGCTCAGACGCGGCGCCACGCAAGGGGCCGCACTCGGAAGCCCCTCAGAGGTGCAGTTGGGGCCATGCGAGGAACATCTCACCCAAAGAAGGAGGAACGTTCGTCGGAAGGCTAACCGATATCCCGAGTCGGAAAGGTGCGGCAAAGGGCGCGTCTCCGTGCTGAAGGCACACCGCCGTGGTGGTCGAGCGCGCGGTCCGCTGCGGAGCGCGCTTGGTTGGGACAAGGGCCCGTGGCGTGGGCGGGTGCGCGCGTGCCGGCGCGGGCCACGGTCGCGCGGGGGGGGGGGGGGGGTCGGCGGTCGGGGCGCAGGCGGCGCGGCGCGCGCGGGGAGGGGCGGCGCACGCGGGCGCGCGGGGGCGGGCGGCCGGAGCGGCGAGAGGGTGGCAGGGGGGCGCGCGCAGGCTGCGGTCCCGCCGCGGGCTGTGAGAAAATGTGAACAGGGTGTGCAAGGGGGGCGGCGGCGTCCGCCGGAGGGGGGGGGGGGCACATGCAATGATAGCCCTCGCGGGGGGGGGGCGCGGGCTGAGGGCGCGCGCGGAGCTGCGTGTGTCGCGCGGGGGTGACGCGAGGCACGGGGCCGCGCACGCAGGCGGCCGGTGCGGGGCAGGGGGGGGGGCCATGCCGGCGGCGATCCTCGCACCTGTTGTTCCGGGGGGGGGGGGGGGGGGCCGGGGCGGTGCGCGCGTCCGGAGTCCAGGGGTCGATAGAGGGGCGGGTGCAACGGGGTCGCCGCGTGCGTTTACGAAGACAACATGGAACGAGAAAGGCGACCCCGGTTTGGGAAAAGGTTCCGGTCTCCCTAGGTCATTGCCGTCGAGGCGGCGGCGGCGGCCGGAGCCGGGCTGGGGTCGGGCGCGCGGGTGCGGGAGGTGCCGGCGCCATCGTCGGCGGGTTGGCCTTGGGGCGGGCGCTGGCGCGGGGGGGGGCGGGCGGCCGGGCCGCGGGGCGGCTCCGCCGGGCGGGCCGTGTCCCGCGGCGCGCGTCGACGTGGGCGTGCGGCCGCCGGACCCCAGCGCGCGGCCCGCGCCCGCGCGGCGCCGGCGCCGTCTGCGGGTCCCGCGGCGCGCGAGCTGGTCCCCGGGCCTGCGCTGCCGGGCTCGCCCGGCGTGCTGCGTTTGCTCCGCAGGGGACTAATGGTCGTCGACGATCTCGCCCGCGGTTCCGGTCGGAGCCCGCTGGGGTTCCTGCAGGTCCACTCTGCGCAAATGCCTACGGCAGGTCCGCGGTTGTGTTTCCCCAAGACCTGTACCACCGGCCATCCCGTTCCCGTCTCCAGGCACAGCGTGACACGCGGGAGCTCGTCCGGCGCCGACGTGCTGCCGGCTGTCGTCGCCTCTTGCCGGAGGGAACAGGGCGCGCCCGCCGTCCCTCCACCGGTCGGGTTCTCCCGTTCAGCCGGCGGGTGCCTGGGGGCGGCGCGGCTCGTGTCGGGTGCGGTGGCTCGGCGTCCGTGGTCCGCGGCTGCCTTCGCACACTGTCGGATCGGCGCGGTGGGGCGCACCGAAGGAGCGCGAACGTCTCAATACTGCACCGACGCACACCTTGTCCGGGGCGTGGAGCGCCGCGGTCCGGGGCTGCGGCCTGGGCCGCCTGCGCCGTGGTTGACACGGAAAGTGCTTTATACGACTGACGGCCGTACTGCTTACTCCGCGCCAGGGCACTCGCAAGGACCCACACTCTCCGAGACACACGCTGCCGGTACCGCTGGCTAACACAAAAAGGCGTTGATGCCGGGACGCTGGATTCGTCGCAAGTGCGCATCCGCGCACGTTCAAGTAGCAAGCATCCTTGTGGGATTGCGCTCGAGGTGCGACGTTTGGCAGAGAGCCCAAATCGTCGCGGTCAGAAAATCCCGGGTGCCGCGCTCTGCCGCAAGACGCGCTGTCGGCGGTTCCTTGCGTCGCGTTCGAGGTGCGGCGCCTGTGCGCCCGGCTTCCGGTTCGCCCGCCAGAGCGGGGTGGCGGCGCTCGGGCGCCCCGTTTTGCCGGGCGCGGTATTGCATCGCTTGTCGGCGCGCAACGCGGCTCCTAGACGAGCATCGCCTGTTTGAGCCCGCGATCGTACTCCTTTACAGACTCCCGAAAAGGGATCAGTGCGTTTTCCCGACAAGATCGGCCGTCTTTCGTGGTTGCGGGACCGGGTGGGGGGCCTTCGCGCCGCACGCCGGCGGCGCCTGTCCGGGCTGTGGCGCGTCCGCGGCCGGGCGGCGCGCCGGCGACTCCATCTCCCGTCGTGCGCAGACACGGGCGCGTGCGGGTGCCCGCGGACGTTGCGAGCGTCCACCCGTCCGCCGCGGCTGTTGGCGCCGCGGCGGTCCTAGTCGAGCCCTGGTGCCTGTCACGGCCGGGTTGGTTTGTCGGATGAGTCGCCTTGGCGCGGTGCGCGTGCGTAGGATCTCTAAAAGAGGGCGTGCGAGTTTGCGGCTCGTCCGTGGGCCGAGCCGCGGGTCGTCTTCCGTTCGCGTCGTGCGTGTCGGTCGGCAGGGTCCGTCTTCAGCTCGCTGTGTTGGGGCCGACGGACCGGTGGTCCCCACAATGAGCGGCTGGCTGCGCGGCCGTGCTGAGGCGTTCGAGGCGCGTTCGGTGCTCGCCGCAGAGCAGGTGGCGCCGGCCGCCGGGAGCCCCTCTACCTCGCAGCGCGGCAGAGTCGAGGCGAGTCGTGTTCGGGCGCGTTCGGTCGCGCGCCGCGGCGGCGTGTGCGCCGCCGGGTTCGCTTGCGCAGCTCTGCCGGTGTGCGCGAGCAGGCGGGGGGTTGGCGCCGGCGCCGCGCGGCCGCCGGTTCTAGCAGTGGCGTCCGGGCTTCCCGTTCTTCTCGGATGCCGCCGAAATCTCGCGGTCCGAGACCCCTAGGTCGGAAACATGCTCAGATGAACCATGACGACGCAACTCCCCCAGCTCCCCTACCCCGCCCTCCCCTCCTGCCGCGCGCGGAGGATCGCCTGGATCAGATCCTCGGGCACGTCGGCCGGAACGGCGTCGCCTTCGCAGCAGAGAGCCTTCCGCCCCATCGCGCGCACGGCGCGGTAGCTCTGGATGTAGTTGGCGCAGGGGGGGCAGTCGCGCATGTGGCGCTCGAAGGAGTCGCGTTCTTCGGGGGGGAGTTCGTCCTCGAGGTACTGCATGAGGAACTCGAGCAGTTCACGACACTTCATGCGGAGGCCCCTCGCATTGATTCTCTCCCACTCAGGGTTGCCCCACCGGTCAGGGTTGCCCCACCGGTCAGGGTTGCCCCACTGGTCAGGCTTGCGCTCCTGCTCACCGTGATCCCTCGTCGTTGGGCGCGTCGCCGGACGCGTCCGGGGGGTGCTCCGGCACGCCGAAGCGCGGCAAGAGGAGTGTTCGCAGAGCCTGGCGCGCGCGGTGGAGGCGGATCTTCACGGCGTTTTCGCTGACTCCGAGAATGCGGGCCGTCTCCTCGGTATTCAGTTCTTCGATGTCGCGCAGCAATAGAACGTTTCGGTAGGTGTCGGGGAGGCGTTCGATCGCCTGGCGCACGAAGTCTCGATCCTCGGAGCGCTCGAGGTCCGCGTCCTGGCGCCCATCCCACTCGAAGGCGGGATTGACCCGGTGCGCGTCCTCGCTGAACTGCGGCAGGAGATCCTCGATCGACTCCTCCGGCTTCCGCCGCCGGCGCCGCAACTTCATCAGCGATGCGTTGACCACGATGCGGTGCAGCCAGGTGGAGAGGCGCGCGTTCCCCTCGAAGTTCTGGATCGACTTGAACGCGGAGATGAACGCCTCCTGGACGGCGTCGCGCACGTCGTCCTCGCTGCTCAGGAAACGCCGGGCGACGGCGAGCATCCGCGGGCTGTGCTCCCGCACCAGTTCCTCGAATGCGGCATCTTCGCCCTGGCGAAGGCGGTCGACGAGCAGGCTCTCGGGGTCGACCGGAACTGCGTTGGGGGTAGGTGCCATGGGGATAAGGCGTAGCCGTTGCCGGGGGGCTGGGTCAAGCGGCCTTAAGGATCCCGCCCCTCCCGGTCGATAATTTCCCTGCGGCGTGCGCCGAGCGATCGTGGCAAACTCGCGCCCCGAACGCGCCCACAGACCGTGCCGCCCGTACTGAATCCGGGGACAACCTCCCCGGCGCCGCCAAGAAAGGGGCCGATCATGAGCCAGGATTCCAGGACCGCCGGAGCGGTCACCCGGCAGCAGGCGTCGCTACCCGCCTCCATGGAGAGCCAGATCGACGCAACCCTCGCCTCGTGGCAGGAGCAGGACAAGGTGGCCCGCCTCTGGCAGCGGGATCCCGGGCTCTGGACCGGCGCGGACGAGGGTCAATGGCTGGGCTGGCTGGACATCGTCGCGCAGATCCGGGACCAGATCTCCTCCATGGAGGAACTGGCCCGCGAGGTGGCGAAGGAGGGGTACACCCACTGCCTCCTCCTCGGAATGGGCGGATCGAGCCTGTGTCCCGAGGTGCTCAAACGGACCTTCGGGGCGCTCCCCCAGCGGCCGGAGCTGTTCGTTCTCGACTCGACCGACCCGGCGCAGGTACTCGCTTTCGAGAAGAAGGTGGACCTGACGCGCTGCCTCTTCGTCGTATCGAGCAAGTCGGGAAGCACGCTGGAGCCGAACCTGTTCCTGCAGTACTTCCTCGATCGTGCAAAGACCACGGTGGGACCGGCGGAGGCCGGTCGACGCTTCGTGGCCGTGACCGATCCGGGATCGAAGCTCGAGGCGGTGGCGAAGGCGGAGAACTTCCGTCGGATCTTTGCCGGCGTCCCTTCGATCGGCGGGCGGTACTCGGCCCTCTCCGCCTTCGGCATGGTACCGGCAGCCGTGATGGGGCTCGACCTGAAGCGCTTCCTCGACACGGCCCAGGGCATGGTCGACGCCTGTCGCGCGCCGGGCGCGGAGAATCCGGGGCTGGCGCTGGGGGTCACCCTCGGCGTGGCCGCCCTCGCGGGACGGGACAAGCTGACCCTCCTCACCTCCCCGGGAATCGGAGCTCTGGGTGGCTGGCTGGAGCAGTTGATCGCGGAGTCCACCGGGAAGGAAGGCAAGGGGATCATTCCGGTTGACCTCGAGCCGAAGACCGCGCTGGCGCACTACGGGAAGGACCGGATCTTCGTCTATCTGCGGCTCGCGACCGCCCCCGATCCGGCGCAGGAAGCGACTGTCGCCGCGCTCGAGACCGCGGGGCAGCCGGTGGTGCGCATCGCGGTGCCGGGCACCTATGACATCGCGGCGGAGTTCTTCCGCTGGGAGTTCGCCACCGCCGTCGCCGGCGCGGTCCTCGGCATCCACACCTTCAATCAGCCGGACGTGGAAGCCTCGAAGATCGAGACGCGCAAGCTGACCGAAGCTTACGAGGCGACCGGCGCCCTCCCGTCGGAGGCGCCGATCCTCGAGGACGCCGGACTGAAGCTCTACTCCGATCCTCGAAACGCGGAAGAGATCGCGCGCCTGGCAGGCTCGGAGAAGACGCTAGAAGGGTACCTCCACGCCCACCTCTCGAGGGTCAAGCCGGGCGACTACCTTGCGCTCCTGGGTTACATCGAGATGAACAGCGCGCATGAAGCCGCCCTGCAGGAGATTCGCGCCTCGGTGCTGGAGGCCAAGCGGATTGCTACCTGTCTGGGCTTCGGCCCCCGATTCCTTCACTCGACGGGACAGGCGTACAAGGGCGGACCGAACAGCGCGGTGGTGTTGCAGATCACCTGTGATGATGCAGTAGCCTTGCCCGTCCCGGGACAGGACTACACCTTTTCGGTGGTCAAGGCAGCGCAGGCGCGTGGCGACTTCGAAGTGCTGGCGGAGCGCGGTCGCCGTGCCCTCCGGGTTCACCTCGGGGCAGACACGATGGCCGGACTGCACCGGCTCCGCGCCGCGATCACGACCGCACTCAAGGCATAGGGACGATACAGGCACGAGGGAGCTCGTTTCGAATCGGGAGGACAGCCATGCAGATGGGAATGATCGGACTGGGTCGGATGGGCGGCAACATGGTGCGACGCCTGATGCGGGGGGGACACAGCTGCGTCGGCTACTCCCCGATCAAGGAGGAGGTGGAGAAACTCACCGCGGAGGGGATGACCGGCGCCCACTCTCTCGATGAATTCGTTGCCAAGCTGAGCGCCCCGCGGACGGTCTGGATCATGGTGCCGGCGGGCGCGGCGACCGAGCAGACGGTGACCGAGTTGGCGCAGCGCCTCTCTCCGGGCGATGTGATCATCGACGGCGGAAACTCCTACTTCAAGGATGACGTGCGCCGCGCGGCGACGCTCAAGGAGAAGGGGATCCACTATGCGGACGTCGGCACCAGCGGCGGCGTCTGGGGCATCGATCGCGGCTACTGCCTGATGATCGGCGGCGACACCGAGGTGGTGAAGCGCCTCGATCCGATCTTCCGCACCCTCGCTCCAGGCAAGGGAGATGTCGGGGAGACTCCCGGCCGCCCGGCGAACCAGGGAACCGCGGATCAGGGTTACTTGCACTGCGGCCCGAACGGCGCCGGCCACTTCGTCAAGATGGTCCACAACGGGATCGAGTACGGCCTGATGCAGGCCTACGCCGAAGGGTTCGACATCCTGAAGAACGCGAACACCAAGGAACTCCCGGAGGCCATGCGCTACGACATCCCGCTGGGTGAGGTGGCCGAGGTCTGGCGTCGCGGCAGCGTGGTCGGCTCCTGGCTGCTCGACCTGACGGCGATGGCCCTGACCGAGAATCCGACCCTCTCGAAGTACACCGGTTTCGTGCAGGACTCGGGCGAGGGACGCTGGACGATCATGGCCGCGATCGAGGAGGCGGTGCCGGCGGATGTTCTCTCGGCCGCGCTCTACACCCGCTTCCGCTCCCGTCAGGAGCACACCTTCGCGGAGAAGATCCTCTCGGCCATGCGCGAGAAGTTCGGCGGTCACGTGGAAAAGCCCAGCGCGGAGAAGGCGGCCTAGCCCGTGATTCTCGCGGGGGACATCGGCGGCACCAAGACCCATCTGGCACTGTTCGAAGTGGCGGCGGCGGCACCTGCGCCGCCGCGCGCGCGCCTGATCAAGAGGGCGCACGAGACCTTCGCCAGCCGGGAACACGAGACCCTGGACGGCATCGTGGATCAGTTCCTCGGTCGCCATACCGATCGCCGCGAAGCCGGAGGCGGCAATCGCGGCGCACTGCACGCCTGCTTCGGGATTGCCGGTCCGATCCGGGATCAGCGGGTCGAGACGACCAACCTCCCGTGGCGCATCGACGCGCGCGAGATGGAGCGGAAGAATCAGCTCGACTCCCTGGTTCTGCTGAACGATCTCGAAGCGAACGCCCACGGGATCGCCATGCTGGGGAACGAGGATGTCGCGGTGATTCAGGCCGGCTCCCCCGAAGCGCGGGGAAACGGCGCGGTCATCTCGGCCGGCACGGGCCTGGGCGAGGCGGGGCTCTTTTGGGACGGGTCGGTACATCATCCGATGGCGAGCGAGGGAGGGCACGCCGACTTCGCCCCGAGCAATGAAATCGAGGATGAGTTGCTGCGCTACCTGCGCGCGCGGGTCGGAGGTCACGTGAGCTGGGAGCGGGTCCTCTCCGGCCCGGGTTTGCTCGATCTCTACTGTTTTCTCCGCGACACCGGACGAGGAGAGGAGTCCCTCGCGCTGCGCGAGACTCTCGCCGCCGGCGATCCTGGAGCCGTGATCTCGATCGAGGCCTCGCGCGATCCGAACTCTCTTCCCGGCCGCGCCCTCGACCTCTTCGTCTCTCTCTACGGTGCCGAGGCGGGAAATGTGGCCTTGAAGTTCCTCTCCGTCGGAGGGATCTGGATCGGCGGCGGCATCGCGCCGAAGAACCTCCCCCGTCTCAGCGACGGCCGCTTCCTTGCCGCTTTCCTGAACAAGGGGCGCCTTCGACCGGTGCTCGAGGCGATTCCGGTGCAGGTGATTCTGAATCAGGAGACCGCCCTCCTCGGCGCCGCGAAGCGCGCCCTCCAGAGCGCCGATTCGCCGCCCGAAGCACGGGCCTAGGCTTTCGCCCGGCCGAGGCGAGACGGGCCGAGCCGGGCCGGGCGGACGTGCGACCCTCGCCGAAAGAAATCATGTGGTGTGTCCATCGTGCTGGACACGCACATCCAGCACGTTGGACAAGTGCACGTTTTTCTGATCGGCTCGCCCCCCCCAAAGGGCGACCTCGGATCATGGAACGAAGCCCGCCCGAGCCGGCGCCAGCCCGATCAGGTGCGCACGATCTGCCAGACGCCGTTCACCTTGGCCCACCATTGCCCCAGCTCGAGCGTCTCGTCGTTCGGTGTGGTGGCACGGACCGGCGCGGCGCCGTCCTCCCCCGTGACCTGAACCAGCCGACCATCGAGGAAGGTCTTGACCACGAGCTTGGGCATCGGCTTGAGCGTGGCGGTGCGGACCATGTCGTCGACTCCCCTGGAGAACTCGGCGAAAGCGTCACCGTACATCTCGACCATCTCGCGTTCGAAGATTTCGAACTTGGCATGGAAGGCCTTGGCGTCCTTTGCCTCCATCACGCTCCGGAGTTCCTTCACTGCCGCGGTCACCTCGGGCGCTGGACTTGCCACCACCGCGGCGTCGTACATCGCCCAGAGAGGCATTTCGACCGAGAGGGTCAAGGTGGTCGTCCCCTCCTTGGCGCTCTTCCCTTCGGCGAGCAGGGTGGGAGTCATGGCGGTGGGGTCGTCGACGATCTCGACCGTGAGGGAGAGTTCCCCCGACAGCTTGCGGCGGAAATCGACCTCGATCGTGTTCTCACCCGACCGAAGCCAGGGGGCCAGATCCATGGTGCTCGAGGCGGTGACGAACTCCGCGCTCACCGCCTCCCCCGCGGCCAGCACGGGTACCCCGTTGACCCGGGCCGCCACCTGGCCGCGGCTGTAGGCCAGGATCAGATGCGGGTGGGGAAGCGCATCGGCCACCGCCTCGAACGGCCCTCCGATCAAGAACAGGGCGCCGATCGCAAAGCCGCGCCGGAGCGCGTTGATTCCAGACAGCATTCCAATCCTCCCAGTTTCCTCTGCCCAACCAGCCACCCGGACTCACCCGGCCGAGACCTCTCCGGGCGGGCGGTTTGGGGATGGTAGCCGGACGGCGGTGGTGGTAGAAAGAACCCGGTCCAAGCCGCTACCCGGCACGCGAGTTGACACCTTGGGCCGCCGATCTTTCCCTCGGGGCCATTCTCGCCCCAAATAAGGAGTGCATGCCATGACTGAACGCGTACGCGAGATCTTGAGCTGGTACGGCGCAGACAATCCGGGAACCCTGACCAACCTGGCCCGGTTGCTTAACCACGGGAAGCTGGGCGGCAAGGGCCGCCTGGTCATTCTCCCCGTGGACCAAGGGTTCGAGCACGGCCCGGCGCGCAGCTTTGCTCCGAATCCGGCGGGATACGACCCGCGGTACCACTTTCAGCTCGCCGTCGAGTCGGGCTGCAGCGCCTACGCCGCCCCATTGGGATTCCTGGAGGCGGGGGCGCGTGAGTTCGCCGGCGAGATCCCGCTCATCCTCAAGTTGAACAATCACGACATCCTGATGGACGAGAAGGATCCGCTTCAGGCCGTGACCGGATCGGTCGAACACGCACTGCGCCTGGGGTGTGTCGGGATCGGGTATACCATCTACCCCGGCTCGTCGCACCGGCTGGCGATGTATGAGCAGATCCGGGCACTGGGAGAGCAGGCGAAGAAGGCCGGCCTGGTGGTCGTGGTCTGGTCCTACGCGCGTGGCTCGGAGATTTCAAAGAACGGCGAAACCGCCATCGACGTGATCGGATACTGCGCTCACCTTGCGGCCCAGCTTGGCGCTCACATCATCAAGGTGAAGCTCCCGAGCACCCACATCGAGCAAGAGGCGGCGCGCAAGGTGTACGAGAAGGAGAAGGTCCAGATCGAAACCCTGGCCGATCGGGTGAAGCACGTCGCCCAGTGCACCTTCGACGGCCGACGGATCGTGATCTTCTCCGGCGGACCGACTTCGAGCGACGACTCCGTCTTGACCGAGGCGTGTGCGATTCGCGATGGCGGCGGATTCGGTTCGATCATCGGCCGGAACAGCTTCCAGCGGAAGAAGGCCGACGCCCTCAAACTCCTGAGCGAGATCATCAAGATCTACGAGGGATGAAACCCCACATCCACATCTGTGCGGACGCGGAAGCGATCGCCCGCGAGGCGGCGATCGAGTTCGCCCGCATCGCCCGCGAGGCGGTGATCCAGCACGGATTCTTCACCGTGGCGTTGGCCGGCGGGTCGACGCCACGGCGATTGTATGAACTGATCGCGGAGCGAGCCCAGGGGCGCGCCGGCGTCCCCTGGGAGTCGGTCCACTTCTTCTTCGGCGACGAACGCCCGGTGCCCCCTGATCACGTCGACTCGAACTTCAACCTGGCGAATCAGGCGCTCTTCTCTCGGATCCCAGTGCCCGCGGCGAACCTGCACCGGATCCACGGCGAGATGCCGGACCTCGAGGTTGCCGCGCAGCTCTACGAAACCGATCTGCGTGGCTTCTTCCTCGCCCGGTTGGCGCTTCGGGGAACACTCCCCCGCTTCGACCTGGTCCTCCTCGGCATGGGCGCCGACGGTCACACGGCATCGCTCTTTCCGGGAGGAAACGCCGTGTGGGAACAGCAGCGCTGGTGCGTTTCCGGCTGGGTCGAGAAGTTGCACCAGCATCGCGTCACGCTGACCCCACCGGTGCTGAACGCCGCCGACAATGTGCTCTTCCTCGTGGCGGGCGAGGAGAAGGCGGAGTCGCTCGAAGAGGTGATCCTGGGCGAGAACGACCCCGGTCGACTCCCCGCTCAGATCGTTCGCCCGAAGGAAGGGCGCATCGCCTGGTTGATCGACGAGAGCGCGGCGCGCCGCCTCGCTCGCTAGCTCCTGGTATGCCCATCGCTGCCGACCCGGCAACCGTCGCGCGCCACGACGCGCGATCCTAGACCCCCACCGCGAGGTGCCTGATGGCGCGTGCGCCCCGTCCCCTGCTCGATCCGGAATCGCAACGCTTGGCCGAAGATGCGCGGCGAGAGAAGAACTGGAAGCGCTGGGGACCGTACCTGGCCGAGCGACAATGGGGGACTGTGCGGGAGGACTACTCCACCGACGGTTCGGTCTGGGACTATTTTCCCCACGAGCAGGCCCGCTCCCGCACCTACCGCTGGGGCGAGGATGGACTGCTCGGCCTGACCGATAGGGAAGGCCGTCTTTGCTTCGCCCTGGCGCTCTGGAACGGCGTCGATCCCTTCCTCAAGGAGCGGCTCTACGGCCTCTCCGGTCCCGAGGGGAATCACGGAGAGGATGTCAAGGAGGCGTACTTCTACCTCGACTCCACTCCCACCCACTCGTACATGAAGGCGCTGTACAAGTATCCGCAGGCCGGATTCCCCTACGAGCGGCTGCTGAGCGAGAACCGACGCCGAGGCACCAACGATCCCGAGTTCGAGCTGGCGGACACTGGAGTGTTCGAACGCGACGCCTACTTCGACGTCCAGGTGGAGTACGCCAAGGCGTCGCCGGACGACATCCTGATTCGGATCACCGCCTTCAATCGGTCCGCCGCTCCGGCTCAGCTGCACCTGCTGCCCACCCTCTGGTTCCGCAACACCTGGTCCTGGGGGCGTTCGGGCGAGGGCTACTGGCCGAAACCGCGCATCGAGCGCGCGGGAGCGGCCGCGCTGCGCGCCGATCATTCCGCCCTCGGGCTCTTCCGCCTCGACGCCGAAGCGGAGGGAGAGGAAGGCGGAGCGGAAGTGCTCTTCACCGAGAACCACACCAACGTGGCAAAGCTGTTCTACGCCGAGAACTCCGAGCCGTACGTGAAGGATGCCTTCCACGAGTATGTGGTGAAAGGGCGAACCGGTGCGGTCAACCCGGAGGAGGTCGGCACCAAGGCGGCGTTCCACTTCCGGCGTGAGGTTCCGGCCGGCGGCTCCCTGGAGGTGCGGCTCCGCCTGCGCCCGGAACGTGAGGTCAATGTCAAGCCGTTCGGACCGGCCTTCGATCGCCTCTTCCGCGACCGGCAGGAGGAGGCGGACGCCTTCTACGCCGCGCGCACCCGGGGGGTCACCGATTCCGACGCCCAGGCCGCGATTCGCCAGGCCTATGCCGGCCTGCTCTGGAGCAAGCAGTTCTACTACTACATCGTGAAGGACTGGATCGAGGGAGATCCGGCTCAACCGAAGCCGCCGGGCACGCGCCGGGACGGGCGGAACGCGGAGTGGACGCAACTCTACAACCGCGATGTGATCTCGATGCCGGACAAGTGGGAGTATCCCTGGTATGCCGCCTGGGATCTCGCGTTCCACATGATCCCGTTTGCCAAGATCGACCCGCAGTTCGCCAAGGAGCAGTTGGTGCTCCTCCTGCGCGAATGGTACATGCATCCCAGCGGACAGATCCCGGCCTACGAGTTCGCCTTCTCCGACGTCAATCCCCCGGTCCACGCCTGGGCGGCTTGGCGCGTCTACAAGATGACCGGTCCGCGTGGCCGTCGCGACCGCGCCTTCCTCGCCCGGGTCTTCCAGAAGTTGATGCTCAACTTCACCTGGTGGGTCAATCGTAAGGACGTCGACGGCAAGAACATCTTCTCCGGCGGATTCCTGGGACTGGACAACATCGGGGTGTTCGATCGCTCCCGACCGCTGCCCACCGGTGGTCACCTCGAACAAGCCGACGGTACCGCCTGGATGGCGTTCTACTGCGCCACCATGCTCTCGATCGCGCTCGAGCTGTCGTTTTACGATCCGGTCTACGAGGACGTGGCTTCGAAGTTCTTCGAACACTTCATCGCCATCACCGATGCGATCAACACTCTTGGCGGTACCGGCTTGTGGAACGAGGAGGACGGGTTCTACTACGACCAGCTCCACAGCGACGGCCGCACCACGCCGATGCGGATCCGCTCCATGGTCGGGCTCATCCCGCTGATCGCAGTCGAGATCCTGGACAGTGACAAGCTCGACCGCCTGGCCGGATTCCGCAAGCGGTTCGACTGGTTCCTGACCAACCGGCCGGATCTGGCGCGTCACATCACCGCGGCCTCCGAAGGATCCGAGGTGCGCGGGTACCTCCTCTCCATCCCATCGCGCGAGCGCCTGGTACGAGTGCTTCGGTATCTACTGGATGAGAGCGAGTTTCTCTCCCCCTATGGCGTCCGCTCGCTCTCGCGTGTGCATGCCGCACACCCCTATGTACTCCGGGTCGACGGACAGGAGTACCGCGTGGAGTACACGCCGGGCGAGTCGAACACCTCGCTCTTCGGCGGGAACTCCAACTGGCGCGGACCGGTGTGGTTCCCCGTGAACTACCTCCTGATCGAGGCGCTGGAACGCTACCACCACTTCTACGGTGAGAGCCTGACCATCGAGTACCCAACCGGCTCGGGGCGCGAGCTGACCCTCGACCAGGTGGCGCGCGAACTCTCCAGCCGACTTGCTCGGCTCTTCGTGCCGGACGAGCAGGGGACGCGTCCCTGTCACGGACCCGATCCGCGGTTCCGCGATGACCCTCACTGGAAGAACCTGCTCCTCTTTCACGAGTTCTTCCATGGCGAGACCGGCCGTGGGCTCGGCGCCAGTCACCAGACCGGCTGGACCGCCCTCGCCATCCGCTGCCTGGAGGACCTGGCTCGTGACCCGGCCGTCGACGCCCGCGGCGATTTGACCGCGCTCTGGGCGGAGGTGATCCCATTGGCCCGCCGACCGCGGCGCGCTTCACTCCGTGAGGCAGCCGGGACGCGCGGCCAATCGCGCGGCCCGGGGAGCGGGTCGTGATTCTGCGTCCGGCCGTCCGGAGGCGTCACGCAGTGCCACGTATCCTGCGCCTCGCGCTCCTCCTCTCAGGGGCGATCCTGATCGGTCTGATCCTGACGAGCCTGCTTTCCTGGAACGCCTCCGCGGCCGAGTTCAGCCACGAGCGGCTCGACCGGATCCTGCAGGCCACGGTGCGCGGCGACCGGGTTGACTACGACCTGCTCCGCGCGAAGCACGCCGCGGAGCTTGGCACCTACCTCCGGTCGTACGACGACCCCGCACTCCAGCCACAGAGCTGGCCCCGCGCGGAGGCGCTCTGCTTCTGGATCAACCTGTATAACGCAACCATGCTCCAGGCGGTGCTCGATCGTCGCGGGGAGGGCTGGAACCCGAGCCGGGACGAGTTCGCGGTCTTCAAGAGTCCGCTGGTGCGAGTGGCCGGGCGCGGCATCTCGCTCGACGATCTCGAGCATCAGGTGATCCGGAAGCTCTTCGCGGAACCCAGAGTGCACGTCGCGCTCTGCTGCGCGGCACGTTCTTGCCCGCCGCTCAAGAACTCGGCCTGGAAACCGGCCTCGCTCGAGGCCGATCTCGCCGCGGCGATGCGCGCCTTCCTCACCGATTCCGGGCGCAACCGGATCGATCACCGGAAGAAGACGCTCCATCTCTCGGAGCTGTTCGAGTGGTACGCAGCGGACTTTGGCGGCCCGGCCGCAGTCCCGTCCTACGTCGCGGCTCAACTGGCGGAACCCGATCCAGAGGGTAAGGCGGGGCCTTCGGCCCTTTCCGGGTATCAGGTCGAGTTTCTGGAGTACTCCTGGGAGTTGAACGCCGCGCCGGCGGATCCCAAACCGTAGCCATCCGATTTCGGGGAACTTTTCGCCGGGGGAACCGGCTTGTCCGACAGGCAGTTACCACTGCGGTCGGCCGTGTTCGAGCCGGACGCGGAACCCAAGAAGCGCATGCGGCGCGCCGATAACTCGAAGGATGCCGTCCCGGACGGGGCGAGGAAGGGACCAGGATCGGATGAACGATCAGCTTCGTGCGGCCGAGTGGATCGAGGCGGACGGCCTGGGCGGATTCGCCTCCGGAACGGTCAGTGGAATGCGGACGCGTCGCTACCACGCACTGCTCCTTCACGCCACCACCCCACCCACCGGTCGAATGGTGTTGATTAACGGTCTGGACGCCTTCGCCCAGCTTGGGGATCAGACGATCCCACTTTCGACCCAGCGCTACGGTCCGGACATCACCGAGCCCCACGGTGCGGAGCAACTCCTCTCATTCGAGCCTGAGCCGTGGCCGCGCTGGCGCTTCCGCCTGGGGGACGGGGTGCAGGTCGAACAAGAGATCTTTGCCCGCAAGGGTGCGCCTCTGGTCTGCATCGCCTGGACGCTGATCTATGACGGCGAGGAGCCGCCGACCTCGGTTCCGCTCCGGATCCGCCCGTTCCTCTCCGGTCGCGACTACCACGCACTTCAACGAGAGAACGATGCTCTCCGGTTCGACGCCGATCCGGTCCCCTTCGGGGTTGCCTGGCGCCCCTACGAGGGAAGCCCCGGCATCGTGGCGCTCAGCAACGGACAGTACCGGCACGACCCGACCTGGTATCGCAACTTTCGCTACGAGGCGGAGGCGGAGCGCGGGCTGGACGAGACCGAGGATCTGGCCGCCCCGGGTTGGATCGAGTTCGACCTCGCGCGCGGACCGGCGGTGCTTCTCCTGACCACCGACCTGCACCACGGTACGATGTCAAACCTGGAGTCGCCGCAGTCTCTCTGGCGCCGCTTCCGCGAGGAGGAGGCGGACCGGCGCGGGCGCTTCACCGGTCCGCTCGACCGCGCCGCCGACGCCTACATCGTCCGGCGAGGGAACGGCCTCTCCCTCATCGCCGGCTACCCCTGGTTCGCCGACTGGGGGCGCGACACCTTCATCGCCATGCGCGGCATCTGCCTCGGCACCGGACGCCTGGACGAAGCGCGGCAGATCCTGCTCGAGTGGTCCGGCCTGGTGTCGGAAGGGATGCTCCCGAACCGCTTTCCCGACTTCGGGGATCAACCGGAGTACAACTCGGTCGATGCCTCCCTCTGGTTCATCGTCGCGGTGGGAGACTTCGTGCGCGCCTGGCAATCGGAGCGAGGCCCCCTTCCGCTGGACGACTTCGGTCGGCTGGAACGCGCGGTCTCGGCGATTCTCAACGGCTACGCCCGCGGCACCCGCTACGGGATCCGCCTCGACCATGACGGCCTGATCGCCTGCGGTCAGCCCGGCGTGCAGTTGACCTGGATGGACGCGAAACTGGGCGACTGGGTGGTCACTCCGCGCAGTGGCAAGCCGGTCGAGATCCAGGCCCTCTGGCTCAACGCGCTTCGCATCGGCTGCTCACTACTCCAGCCCTACCTGTTCGAACCGAGCGCCGGCGAGGACGCAGCGCGGGCCCGTCAGTACCTCGATCGCTGGCGGGAGTGGTACGCCGTCGGATTCCAGTCCTTTCAACGCCGCTTCTGGTGCGACGAAGGGGGCTACCTCTACGACCTGGTCGACGTCGAACATCGCCCCGGAACCGAGGACGCGACCTTGCGACCGAACCAGATCCTGGCCGTCGGCGGGCTCCCGATTCCGCTCATCGACGGCGATCGCGCGCGCCGGGTGGTCGACGAGGTTTCCGCCCGTCTCTGGACGCCGCTCGGTCTCCGCACCTTACCGCCCGGGCGAACCGCGCTACCGCGGCCGCTACGAGGGGGACGTGCGGGCGCGCGACAGCGCCTATCACCAGGGCACCGCCTGGGCCTGGCTCCTCGGTGCCTTTGTCGATGCCTGGGTTCGCGTCTGGGGGGGGACCTCGGAGTCGAAGCGCGAGGCGCGCCGTCGCTACCTCGAGCCGCTCCGTCGCCACCTCGCGGAGGCCGGCTTGGGACATGTCTCGGAGATCGCGGATGGCGATCCCCCGCACAGTCCGCGCGGCTGCCCCTTCCAGGCCTGGTCGCTCGGAGAACTGATCAGGATCGAAGAGCTCCTCGCGGGAGCGCAGGTCGAGGCCGGTGCGACCGCGGTCGAGAGGCTACGTTAGCGCGCTTCGGCGCGCGGGGAGGTCGCGATGAGTGGGACCAGCAACACCGACAACGTCACCCTGGCCTACCAGGCAGGATGGCAGCGATTCTGCGGCATCAATCTTCTCGCCGCACCTGGCGCTCTCGTCCCCCGGGCCGAGACCGAACTGCTCGCGCGCACCACGGCGCGCCTCTTCGAGCCGTCCGCCGGCTGGGCGGTGCGCCTGGTCGACATGTGCTGTGGTTCCGGCAACCTTGCCTGCTTCCTCGGTGTGACCCTCCCCAGCGCCGAGATCTGGGCCGCCGACCTGACCGATCCGTGCGTCGACCTCACGCGGCGCAACGTGGCCCAGCTCGACCTCGGCGAACGGGTGCACGTCCTCCAGGGCGATCTCTTCGCCGCACTGCATGATCTGGAGCTGGAAGGGACGGTCGACGCCGTGGTCTGCAACCCTCCCTACATCTCGAGCGGCAAGCTGGCGGGGGACAGCGCCCCCCTTCTCGCGCAGGAGCCCCGCGAGGCGTTCGACGGCGGTCCCTACGGCATCAGCATTCACCAGCGCGTGATGCAACAGGCTCTCGCGTACCTCAAGCCCGGCGGCTGGATCCTGTTCGAGTTCGGCCTCGGCCAGGAGCGCCAGATCGAAAAGCTCTTCGCCCGGGTCGGCGGCTACACCGACTTCTCCCTCCGCTTCGACGAGCACGGCCAGCCGCGGGTGGCGCTGGCGCGGAAGGGTTGAAAGAGGGCCGCGCGCGACCACCTTCTGGAGACGAGACCACACCTCGCCGGACCTATGGCCTGCCTCGGCGCGCTCGGGCAGACCGCCGTGTCTCGTAACTGACTGGATTTTTTGCAGTTACGTAGATATCACCTCGACAGCGACAATTTGCTATGTCAGCGGGCACTTTGCATGACAAAATGCCCGCCATGTATACACGGTCACTAACCGTTCCGAATCACTCCTTCTTCCTCTTTGGGCCGCGCGCGACCGGGAAGACCACCTGGCTCCGCGAGCACCTCGGTGACGCTCGCTGGTTCAATCTGCTCCTGGAGGCCGACTACCCCCCGCTTCTGGGTTCACTGCGCACGCTCCGTGAGCGGGTCGAGGCGCGACCGAAGGGATCTTGGGTGGTCATCGATGAAGTGCAGCGACTGCCGGCCCTGCTGAATGAAGTCCACGATCTGATCTCGCGCCACGGAGCGGACTATCGTTTCGCCTTGAGCTGCTCGAGTGCCCGGAAGCTGCGACGGATGGAGGTGAACCTGCTGGCCGGCCGTGTGATCGAGCGAGAGATGTTTCCGCTCACGGCCAATGAGCTGGGGGCGGACTTCGACCTGGATACGATCCTGCGCGTGGGATCACTCCCCGGCATCTGCGCCGAGCGCGAGTATCGCATCGACCGACTGCGGGCCTACGTGCACACCTACCTGCGGCAAGAGATCCAGCAGGAGGCGCTGGTGAAGGACCTGGGGTCTTTTCACCGGTTCCTCCGGGTGGCGGCGCTGATGCACGGCCAGGTGATCAACCAGGCCGCGATCGCGAGAGATGCGGCGGTCTCTCGCACCACGGTGCAGCGCTACTTCGAGACACTGGTCGACACGCTGGTCGGCTTCATCCTGCCCGCCTGGCAGGCGAAGGCGAAGGTGCGTGAGGTGGGGAAGCCCAAGTTCTACTTCTTCGACCCGGGCGTGGTGCGAGCGATCGGCGAGCGGGCGGACGAGCCGCTGGGCGATACCGAGTCAGGGGCACTGCTCGAGGGCTTCGTGCTGCACGAGCTGCGCGCGGCAATGTCGTACTCCGGTCGAGGCGGCGAGCTCTGTTACTGGAGCACCCCCGGCTCGAAGGAAGTCGATTTCATCTGGGCCAAGGGACAGCGACGGGTGGGTTTCGAAATCAAGAGCAGCCGAGCCTGGCGGCCGGAGTACGCGAAGACGTTGAACGAGCTACTGGCCTCGAAGTACCTGACCCGTGGGTTCGTGGTCTACCGAGGCAGGGATCGCGTGCGGAGCGGAACTGTTTCCGGTCTTCCGGTCGAGGAGTTCTTGCGGGCGCTCCGAACCGAGGAGGTCTTCGGCGATTCGTGAGCCGAGGCAAGACTTCGCGCGCCCGGGGCGTGACCTGAGGAGAGCCAAGCCGGAGCAACAGGGAGTCGACCCGAGCCCCGACGCTCAGCCGATTGCCGAGGAGCTAGGACCCATCCGAATCCGGCCGCCGGCGGTTCCAACTCCGTCCGGACGGAGTTGCAGCCGTTGCAGTCCGTTGCCCGGAATGCAGTTCGCAGACTGATGCGCACTCAAACGGTGCGGCCTCTCCGCGGATTGGAGTTCCTCCTCCTCACCCTCTCCCCCGCCGCCGGATCCAGTTGGCGATGAGTGAGTAGTCCCCGTCGCCCCACCCGGATTGCAGCGCTTCCTCGAACGACGAATGCACCGCCTCGGCGGCCGGAAGGGAGAGGCCGGCGCGTTCGATTTCCTCGTCGAGCAGGCGGAGGTCCTTCGTCATGTGCTTGAGGGGGAAGTGGAGCGGCAGTCTGTCGTCCAGCAGTGCACGCGCCTTGCCCCACATCGGCGAGCTGAGCGCACTCTCGTCCAGTATCCGAAGAACCTGGTGGGGATCGAGCGCGAACGCCTCGGAGAGGGCCAGCCACTCGCCGAGCGCCTCGACGTAGCGCGCGAGGAGCATGTTCAGGATCAGTTTGAGGCGGCTGCCGGTCCCGACTTCGCCGGTGTGGTGGACCGAGGTGGCGAGGGCAGCCAGGGTCGGCTCGGCCCGTTCGAGCACCTCACGCGTGCCACCCACCATGACGATCAGTTCCCCGCGACGGGCGGCACCGGTGCTGCCGAGCACTGGGGCATCGAGGTAGGCCGCGCCGCGTCGCTCCACGCGCGCGGCGAGCGCGCGGGCCCATTGCGCTCCCACCGTGGCCAGGTTGATCACGATCTGGCCAGGTCGTAGCGCCGCCTCGAGTCCGTCGGCCAGGACCGCCTCGGTGGCGCGGCCGTCAGTCAGCATCAACAGAAGGTGTTCGGTCTCGGCGGCGGCGGCCGCCGCTGTGCCGCTCAGCGCGATCGCGGAGGACGGCGACGGCCCGGGAGTTCGATTCCACGCGGCCTGAAGGAGCCCCGCCTCCCCGAGGCGTTCGGCCATCGGGCGGCCCATCAGGCCGAGGCCGAGGACGGCGCAACGCGGGGTTGGGTTCATTCGCTCACCCGAAGGAAGCGATAGCCGCCGCGCTCGGCACCCCACACCTGGACGCCGGAGGCGTCGAATCCTCGGTCCCAGCTCACGATCCCCCCTTTCGTGATCGAAACTTCAGAGGTAGCGTAGGCGGCGCCCCGGAGATCGCTTTCGCAGTCCAGGCCGATCGTGCTGCCGGCGTAGCCACCGGCGGGGGGCATCCGCAGATGGATGTCGAAGTAGCTGGTATCCGCCGCGGCCTGCGCCGCGCGGCTGACGCTCCCGCTCATCCAGCCGGCCAGACGGTCGAGCTCGGTGGAAAGTGGGGCGGTCTCTGCTTGCGCACCGCGAGCTGCGGCCGCCATGGTGACGGCGAGGGCGAGCAGTCGGACGGTATTGGAAGGCAGTCGAAGCATCGAGGATCTCCCTTCACCACGATTCGGGACCGGATCCTAGCAGACCCGGGCTCAACGACTGGTAGAACGCTTCGCGCGAGGTCGCCGGGGTTGCCCTGCAGATGGGAGGGGGGAAAAGGTCTCGATCTCCCGCGAAAATTGCTGGTTGAGACCGCCGCAGACCACGTCGCAGAGCTCGAAGACGTGGGCGTCGGTGACGGCGTAGTAGACGTGGAGGCCCTGTTTCCGCCGGGCGACCACCCCCTCCCGCAACATCAAGGCAAGGTGCTTCGAGACGTTGGCCTGTCCCGCCCCGGTCGACTTGACCAGAGCGGTCACCGTCCGCTCCCCCTCCCGCAGGGCGTGGAGGAGCTTCAAACGCACCGGATCTCCAAGCAGGCGAAAGCGTTGCGCGATCCGGTCGAGCGTCGGGTCGTTCGGTATCTGGGAGGCCACGGGAGGTTCCTTTTGCGATTGACTGAAACCTTGATGCCGATTAAATTACCAAATAGTCATATAGTCATATGGTCACTTGTGCTCAGTATGGCCCCAGGCCGGGGGCAATGGCA
Source organism: Candidatus Eiseniibacteriota bacterium (assembly GCA_016712505.1). Lineage (GTDB taxonomy): Bacteria > Eisenbacteria > RBG-16-71-46 > CAIMUX01 > CAIMUX01 > JADJQY01. The sequence goes on from JADJQY010000004.1 coordinate 363,414, forward strand.
AGAGAGGAGCAGGCGATGCGAAAACCAGGCCGGGCGATCCTGACCTCAGCGCTCACGGCCGTTCTGCTCACGCACGGAGACGGTGCGAGCGGGAGCGAGCCGGTTCGATTCGAGCAGCCGGTGCTCAGCTTGGCCGAAGCGGTGCGTCTGGGACGACTCCACTCCCCGATGATCCTGGCGGCAAACGCCGGGGCCGATGCCGCGCGCGCGGCGGCCCGAGGGGCCCGGGCGCAGCGCTACCCCACCATCGAGGCGCGCGAGACCTTTCTGCGGACCGACTCCCCGGCCGATGTCTTCGGTCTCAAACTCTCGCAGGAGATCTTCTCCCTGGCGGAGTTCTCGAGTGCCAACCCGAATGACCCGGAGCCGTTCGACCACTGGAGCACCGAGATCGAGGCGAGCCTGCCCGTCTGGACCGGCGGGAAACTCTCGAACGGGATTCGCCAGGCGGATCAGATGGCGAAGGCGGCGGGGAACCAGGCGGGATTCGCGACCGCGGCGGTCGAACTTTCGATCGCCCAGGCCTACCTCGACGCGGTGCTCGCCGCCGAAGGGGTCACGCTGGCCGAGAGCGCCTATCGCACCACCTCGTCCCACGTGGAGCAGGCCCAAGCCTACTTCGATTCCGGGATGATGGTCGAAAGTGATCTGCTCCAGGCCAAGGTGCAGCTCGCGCAGATGGAAGATCAGCGCATTTCGAGTCGCAGTCGGGCACGGATCGCCAGGGCAGGCCTGGTTCGCGCGGCCGGAATCGAAGTGGCCGAGGAGACGCGCCTGGAGGCGGGTACCGAAGGTCCGGCGATCGAACGGTACGATCTGTCCCTGGGCATCGAGGCAGCGGTGCGGGACCGTCGCGACCTCGCCGCGGGCGCGGCCCAGCTCGATGCCGCGCGGGCGGGAGTCGGTCGCGCCATCGGCGGCTTCTTTCCTGACCTCGGAGTCCGGGCTCGATACACCATGAGTGACGACACCCCGTTCGGCGCCGCGGGATCGAGCTACCTCATCGCCGCCCAGGCCAGCTGGAAGTTCTGGGACAGCGGGAAGAGCCTGGCCGACCTGGCGCGTAGTCGCCACGAATCGGAGGCCGCTTCCCGCCAGCTCGAGGGAGCGGTCGCGGCCGCCCGCTTCGAGGTGACGGCCGCACTCCTGGAAGCGGAGGCACAAGAAGCCCGCCGGGCGACCGCCGAACAGGCGGTGGCGGCGGCCGAACGCGCCCACCTGATTCTCGAGGACCGATGGAAGGCGGGCGCGGCCCGAACTTCCGATCTGCTCGACGCTGAGACCGCGCTGCACGCCGCCCGCGTCCGCGCTCTGGAAGCCAAGTTCAACCAGCAGCGGGCCGCGCGCGCGCTGCTCTTCGCCATCGGCCAGTCGCCGGTACCCGAGGTGAAACCATGAAGTCCAACGCCCGCATCGCTCCTCTGCGTTCCAGCCTGCAGCTCGCCCTCGTGGGGATGGCGGTCGCCGTCCTCGCCGGTTGCACCTCGCACGCGGAGAAACACGAGGTCACGCCGGCCGCTGTAATCCCGGTCCGTGAGACGATACTCGCCGCAACCCCAGAAGGGCGGAGGGTCGAAGCGGTCGGCTCGTTGCGCGCGGCCCGAACCGCAACCCTCTCGGCACGAATCATGGGATCGGTCCTGGAGCTGCGGAAGGAGGCCGGAGATCCGATCCGCCGCGGGGAGGTCCTGGTGGTCATCGATCCACGCGAGGTCAGCGGCCAGATAGCCCAGGCCGAAGGGGCGCTGGCGCAGGCACGCGCCGCCCTGACCCTGGCGGAAACGAATTTCTCCAGGTTCGACGGGCTGTTCACGCGCGGATCGGCATCCCAGCTCGAGCTCGATTCGGCCCGCTATCAGCGCGACACCGCGGCGGGCGCGGTCAAGCAGGCGGAGGGAGCGGTGGAAACCGCCCGCTCCTATCGTGCCTACTCCGAAGTGGCCGCCCCATTCGATGGCCGAGTGGTCGACCGGAAGTGCGAGGTCGGCGACCTGGCGACCCCCGGTCGCCCGCTCCTCGAGGTGGAAGATGCCCGCGAGATCCGCCTCTACGTCGCCCTGGCGGAAGACGAACTCGCTCTGGCCACGGTGGGCGGAACAGTCGCAGTAACCGTCCCGGCCCTGGGAGATCGGGAGTTCGAAGGGCGCGTCGCGGAGATCGTTCCGAGCCTCGATCCCGCGACGCGCACCTTCTTGGTCAAGCTCGACCTGCCCTCGGACGCCGCCCTCCGCGCGGGACTCTTCGCCCGCGCCCGCTTCCTCGGCGGCTCGGCCGAAGTGGTGCGTCTCCCGCGGAATGCCATGGTCCGGCGCGGCAGCCTCACCGGTGCCTTCACGATCGAGGACGGGAAGGCGGCGTTCCGCCTGCTGGTCCTCGATGACCAGCCGGGCTCCGAACCCCGCATCGTCTCCGGTCTCGACGCGGGAGCACGGGTGATCCTCGATCCTCCGGCCACGCTCGAGAACGGTTCGCCGGTCGAGGTGCGCTCATGAGCTCGCCGCACGATCTGGAACGCGAGGCCCAACTCCTCCGCGCGCGGCGCCGACCGCTCGGAATGGCCGGCAAGATGGCCGCGGCATTCGTCGACTCGAAACTCACGCCGCTCCTCATCCTCTTCTCACTCGCCCTGGGTGTCTTCGCGGTCCTGATCACTCCCCGCGAGGAGGAACCGCAGATCCAGGTGCCGATGATCGATGTCATGGTCCCCTTCGCCGGGGCGAACGCCCGCGAGGTGGAAGAGCGGGTGGCGGTCCCGCTCGAGAAGTTGATGTGGGAGATCCAGGGGGTCGACTACGTCTACACCACATCGAACGCCGACCACGCCATGGCCATCGTTCGCTTCAAGGTCGGACAAGACCCGGAGGAGTCGGCGGTCAAGTTGCACACCAAACTCCTCGCGCACCCGGAGATGCTCCCGCCGGGCGCGGGACCAGCGACGGTGATCCCGCGCTCGATCGACGACGTGCCGATCGTCGCCCTCACCCTCTGGGGGGATCGACTCGACAACTTCGCGCTGCGCCGCATCGGGGATGAGTTGGCCGTCGAGCTGAAGAAGATCCCGGGGATCGCGGACGTGACCGTGACCGGCGGGGCGCCCCGCGAGGTGATGGTGGCTCTCGATCCCGGTCGCCTCGAAGCCCTGGGGATCTCCGGGGTCGAGGTGGCCGGCGCCCTGGCCCGCGCGAACCACTCCCTCCCCGCCGGGAGCTTCATCGCGGAGAACCGTGAGGTAGCACTCCGGGCCGAGGGGTCGCTGCGGAGCGTGGAAGAGGTCGCTCAGGTCATCGTATCGGCGCGCGAGGGACGGGCCGTGCGCTTGGGCGATCTGGCGACCGTCACCGACGGACCGGGCGAGCCGCGCAACTATGTATTCCTCGCCACCGGTCCGGAGGCCCGCGCCAAGGGAATCGAACGTACGGCGGCGGGGCTTCCCGCGGTCACGGTCGCGCTGGCCAAGAAGCCGGGACAGAACGCCGTGGCGCTGGCCAACTCGATCGAGTCCCGTCTCGCTGAACTGGAGCGTACGCTCCTGCCGACCGGGCTCGAAGTCACCTGGACCCGGAACTACGGCGAGACGGCGGAAGAGAAGTCGAACGAGCTGATCGGACATGTCCTGCTCGCGACCGTCGCGGTGGTTTTCCTCATGCTGATCGCGCTGGGCAAGCGTGAATCGGTCGTGGTGGCCGTGGCGGTACCGGTCACGCTCGCCCTGACGCTGTTCGCCAGCACCATGATGGGCTACACCCTGAACCGGGTGACACTGTTTGCCCTGGTCTTTGCCATCGGCATCCTGGTCGACGACGCCATCGTGGTGGTGGAGAACATCCACCGCCACTTCCAGATCGGTTGGACCGGAGCGCGACAGGCCTCGGTCTACGCCACCGACGAAGTCGGAAACCCGACCATCCTGGCCACTTTCACCGTGATTGCGGCACTCCTGCCTCTCGCCTTCGTCTCCGGCCTGATGGGTCCCTACATGCGCCCGATCCCGATCAACGCTTCGGTGGCGATGTTCTTCTCCCTCCTGGTGGCCTTCCTCATCACGCCCTACGTCACCCTCCGGGTGCTCGGTGGGCAGGTCGACGGCCACGCGGCTTCCAAGCGGAAGGGCACCTCGGCGGAGGGCGCGATCGACAAGCGTCCGGAGGCCAAAACCCCGGGCGAGAGCCGGATCGAGAAGGGGTACGCGGCGATCATGCGCCCCTTGATCATGCGCGCGAAGCTGCGCTGGCTCGCGCTGGGTGGGGTGGGAATCCTGCTCGCCGGGTCGGTGGCGCTTCTCTTCGTGCGCGCCGTCCAGGTGAAGATGCTGCCGTTCGACAACAAGAGCGAGTTCCAGGTGGTCATCGATCTGCCGGAGGGGGCGACCCTGGAGCAGACCGCGGCCGCCGCTCACGACCTGGCCATGACGGTTCGCGAAGAGCCCGAAGTGACCGACGTCGAGATGTATGTCGGCACCGCCTCTCCGATCAACTTCAACGGGCTGGTCCGGCACTACTTCATGCGTCAACTTCCGCACCAGGCCGACCTGCAGGTCAATCTGGTGAGCAAGCATGAACGGAAGGCGCAGAGCCATGACATCGCCAAGCGGGTGCGACCGAAGCTGCTCCCGATCGCGCAGAAGTACGACGCGCGGATCCAGGTCTCGGAAGTCCCGCCGGGCCCGCCGGTGCTCTCCACCCTGGTGGCCGAGATCTACGGACCGGACGTTGAGCGTCGTCGCGCCGTGGCCGCAGAGGTGATGGAGATCTTCGCCACCACCCCAGGCGTGGTCGACGTCGACTGGTACGTCGAGGACGACTCGCCGCAGGAGACGATGGTCCTCGATCGGGACAAGATCACCCTCGCCGGCCTGTCGAGCGAAATGGTGGCCCAGGAGATCGCGCTGGCCGGCTACGGCATGCCGATCGGCCTGCTCGCGACCGAGGAAGGGCGCGCTCAGGTCCCGATCACCCTGCGCACGGCGCGCGAGCTCCGCTCCTCTCTCGGTCAGTTGGCCGGCCTCACGCTGCCCGGCCCGGAAGGGCGGCGCGTGCCGCTCTCCTCACTCGTTCGTTTCGAGACCCGACAGCGAGACCGCTCGGCGTATCACAAGAACCTCCGCTCGGTGACCTACGTCGTGGCCGACGTGGCCGGCGCGGCCGAGAGCCCGATCTACGGCATCCTGGACATGAAGGAACGGGTGGCGGCGATCCGGCTTCCCGAGGGGTACGCGCTCGATCAGCACTTCTCCGCTGCGCCTCCGAACGACCAGCGCCTCGCGGTCAAGTGGGACGGGGAGTGGCAGATCACCTATGAAGTGTTCCGCGACATGGGAATCGCCTTCGCCGCGGTGATGCTCCTGGTCTACGTGCTGGTCGTGGCCTGGTTCCGCAGCTTCCTCACTCCGCTGGTCATCATGGCCCCGATCCCCCTCACCTTGATCGGAATCCTGCCCGGACACTGGATGACCGGGATGTTCTTCACCGCCACCTCGATGATCGGGTTCATTGCCCTGGCCGGCATCATCGTCCGCAACTCGATCCTCCTGGTCGACTTCATCAATCTCGAACTCGAGGCGGGCTCATCGCTCGAAGCCGCGGTTCTCAAGGCGGGGGCGGTGCGCATGCGACCGATCGCCTTGACCGCCGCGGCTCTGGTGGTCGGAGGTCTGGTCATCGTGCTCGATCCGATCTTCCAGGGATTGGCCGTGTCCTTGATCTTCGGCGTGGTCGTGGCGACCGCGCTCACCCTGGTCGTGATTCCGCTTCTCTACTACCTGCAGCTCAAGGCCACCGGCCTCCCTCATCAGAAAGGAGACACTCATGACCGTGAACGAGTGGCTTAGGATCATCGCCGGAGCGTTCGTCATGGTGTCGGTCGCTCTGGGGTACTTCGTCTCTCCCTGGTTTCTGGCCTTCACCGCTTTCGTCGGCCTGAACCTGCTTCAATCCGGGATCACCCGCTGGTGTCCGATGATGAGCTTGCTCCGCAAGATCGGCGTGCGGCCGTGAGCACCGTTCTCTCCGCTCCACGAGAGGTGACGACATGAAGCTCCTGATGCTGATCGTCCCCACCGAGTCGCGGGACAAGATCGAGTCGGCGCTCCAGGAAGAGTCGGTCTTCGGCTACACCGAGGTTCCGAGCGTGCTCGGTAGCGGCCAGACCGGACTTCGACTCGGCTCGCGCGCGTTCCCCGAGACCTCCTCGCTCATTCTCATCGTGCTCCAGGACGAGAAGGTCGACACCCTGATCGAGGCGCTCAAGAATTCCTGCCCGGACTGCGCCGGAGCGATGCATGCCGTGATCTGGGGAGTCGATCGGATGCTCTGACCCGGGCGGGCGGAAATGACAGCTCCGGCTGACGCTCCGGCGGGCGGAAAAACCGCGCGATCCGCCAGCGCGCCTGGGGTACCATCGGCGGTCGGAATGCTTCCGACCGCGAATTCCGGTGGCCAACCCGCAGGTGAGAGGACCCCGCAGATGAAGGAACTGTTGCAGTCGATCGTCGCCGCGCATCCCGGCTTCCTCGAGTTGCGCTACCACCGTCGGGTGCAGAACAGCTTCTTCGCCCAGAAAGGTCGGGTCGAAGACGCCTCCAGCCGCACCCGCGCAGGCGTGGGGGTCCGCGCCCTGGTGGACGGAGCTTGGGGCTTCTCCAGCACCTCCGATCTGTCGCGCGACGGCATCGACCGGGCGGTCGATCGGGCGGTGACCGCGGCCCGGGATCTGGCCCGCGCCGATGGACGTAAGATCGCCCCCCTGCCGCCGACGACCCTGGCCCGGGCCAATCACGTCGGAGACGACTTCGACACCTTGCTGGCGCAACCGCTGGGCGACAAGCTCTCCCGGGTGATGGACCTGGAGCGGGCTACCCGCGAGAGTTCTTCCCGCATCCACACCGCCTCCTCGATGTACGCGGAGATCTTCGAGGAGAAGTCGATCGTGACCACCGACGGCGCGGCAGCATCGTACCGGATCGTCCGACCCGAACTGCGGGTCGCGGCCTTCGCGGAGAAGGACGGCGCCCAGGTGGTGGGACGCAACTCGGTTGGCGTGCAGGGCGGCTGGAACTGCCTCTTCAACCATCAGACCGCGCAGGGAATCGCCGAGCGAACGGCGAAGCAGGCGGTAGACCAATTGGACGCCCCCCACGTGCCGGGAGGGGTGAAGACCGTGATCCTCGCGCCGAGCATCGTCGGCCTGCTGTCGCACGAGGCGATTGGCCACACCGTCGAGGCGGACTTCGTTCTCGCCGGTTCGGTGGCCGCAGGAAAGATCGGCCGGATGGTAGCCAGCGAGCACGTCACCCTCTGCGACTCGGCGAACTCGGAGTACGAATCGGGCGCCTGCGGCACCCTCCCCTTCGACGACGAGGGCGTCCCAGCCCAGCGCACCACGATCATCCAGAATGGTCGGCTGGTCTCCTATCTCCACAATCGCGAGACCGCGGCGGAGTTCGGCGTGGCGCCGACCGGGAATGCCCGGGCGTGGGAGTATTCCGACGAACCGCTGGTCCGGATGCGCAACACCTACATCGAGCCGGGCACCATGAGCCTCGACGAGATGATCGCCGGGGTGGAAGATGGATACCTGCTCGACAACCCCGGTTCCGGACAAGCCGACGCGACCGGCGAGTTCATGTTCGGCGCGGGCTACGCCATCGAGATCAAACACGGGCGCCTGGGACGGATCTTCCGCGAGGTCACAATCTCGGGCGTGGCGTTCGAGATGCTGCGGACGGTCGACGCGGTCAGCCGCGAGTTCCGCTGGGACCTTGGATCGGGCTACTGCGGAAAGTGGCAGCCGGCCAAGGTGGACGCCGGTGGCCCCTATCTGCGCTGCCAGGTGATGCTGGGCGGACGACAGTAACTCAACGACTCCCCGCGGAGGAATGCGATGCAGCACGGAACCGAGTTGCGAGAACATGCCGAACGTCTGCTCGACCTGGCCCGCCGGGCGGGTGCGGACGAAGCACAGGTCAGCGCTTCGCACGATCGCGAGATCAAAGTCGGGTTCGAGCGAAACGAGCTGAGTCTCTCGGCGAGCGGCGAAGAGACTTCACTACGTCTGCGCGTCCACCACCAGCACCGCCTCGGCGCCGCCTCGACCAACTCGACCGACCGGCACGATCTCGAGCGCGCGGTCGAGGCCGCCATGGCGATGGCCTCTTTCTCACCGCCCGACGAGCACTTGAATCTCCCCTTTCCCGCCCCTCTGGAGGAGCGGCCCGACCTCTGGGACGAGTCGATCGTTTCCGTCGGTCCGGAGCAACTCCGGTCGATGGCAGAGGAGTTCCTGCGCGCGCTGCGCGAGGATGCGCGGGTCTCGATCGACAGCGGCAACGTGTCGAGCGAGCTGGACGAATCGTGGTTGCTCAACACTCACGGCATCGCGGTGCGGGAGCGGCAGACCCGGCTGGCCTGGCTGGGCAGCGGTCAGGGGCTCGACGGCGATGACATCACGAACTTCGACTACGGCGGCGGCATGAGCTACCGGCTGGAAGGGGCGCGCGAGCGGATGCTCGTCGACGGCCGGCGCATGGCCCGTCAGATCGCCGGCACCTTCGGCGCGGGCACCGGAGTGTCGTACAAGGGGTGCGTCCTGCTCTCCCCGCGCGCGCTCGAGGAACTGGTCCTCGACCCGCTGGAGTCGCACCTCTCCGGCCTGCAGGTGTTCTACGGCAAGTCGAACTTCACCGACGACAAGCTCGGCACCCCGGTCACCAGCCCGCTCTTCTCGCTCGAGGATGATCCGACCGATCCGCTCCTGGTCGGTTGCACCGCCTGGGATTCGGAGGGGGTTCCGACCTCGCGTCGCACCTTCATCGAACGGGGCGTGCTTCGCCTGCAGATGGAGAACGCCTACTCCGCGAAGCGCCGCGGAAGATCGTTGACCGGCCACTGCGGATTCGGCTTGCACGGGGCGAAGGTCGCCTCCGGGGAAACACCGCTCGCCGACCTCGTCTCCGGCCGCCAGCCGCTCCTGGTCGTACATCGCTTCAGCGGAAACGTCGATGCCCAGAGCGGCGACTTCTCCGGCGTGGCCAAGGGGAGTCACCTCCACGCGGCCGGCGAGCGCCGGCCGATCAGCGAGACCATGATCTCCGGCAATCTCTTCGCCATGCTCCGCTGCATCGAAGGGGTCAGTCGGGAGGTGGAAACGGTGGAGAACGGTTATGTCGCCCCCTGGATCCTGTTCGACGGGATCTCGGTGACGGCACAAGACCAGGTCGGGAGACCGTAGGGAATGAACGAAGCTCGGCGCATTGCGATCCTGTCAACCGGGGGCACGATCGAGAAGACCTATAGCGAATCGAGCGGCGCGCTCTCGAACGAGCGGAGCGTGCTCGAGATCATGCTCAGCCAGCTCGAGCTGGACGGCGTCGAAATCGATCGCGTCCCGGTGATGAACATCGATTCGCTGGAGATGGACCAGGCCGACCATGAGCGGATCGTGAAGGTGGCCTCGGCCTACGCAGAGTCGCACGACGGCGTGATCATCACCCACGGCACCGATCGTCTCCCCCTGACCGGAGAGTTGCTGGTCGAGCGGGTGGGTGAGCGACCCCGCATCCCGATCATCCTGACCGGCGCGATGCGCCCCTACGAGCTGCGGAACACCGACGCGCTCCAGAACCTCACCGAGGCGTTGCTCGCCGTCCAGTTAGTGGAGCCCGGAATCTACGTCGCGATGCACAATCGCGTGCTTCGGTTCCCCGGAGTGGTCAAGGACTACCAGCGGATGACCTTCGTCAAGCAGCCCAGCGGGATCGGCGGGGCGGACAACCCAACCTAGCACCCTGGTCTAGGTGTGCACTCCCGGAGCCTCGCTCCCGGTGCGCTCCACCCACTCCACGTAGGTGCCGGGAAAGACGATCGGACGGTGGTCGCCGTCCGGGTTCAGCTCGAGTACCCGGTTGGAGAGTCCCTTGAGGAAGGTGCGGTCGTGGGAGACGAAGAGCATCGTCCCCTCGAAGTTCCTGAGGGCGCTGACCAGCATCTCCTTGGTCTCGAGATCGAGGTGGTTGGTCGGCTCGTCGAGAACCAGAAAGTTCGGCGGATCGAGCAGCATTCGAGCCATGACCAGGCGTGACTTCTCCCCGCCGGAGAGCACGCGGATCGGCTTGTCCACATCGTCGCCCGGAAAGTGGAAGGCGCCGAGCAGACTTCGCAGCACCCCCTGGGTCTCGAAGGGATACTCCTTCTGGAGTTGCTCGAACACGGTCAGCTCCGGATCGAGCAGATCGAGCGCCTGCTGGGAAAAGTAGCCCAGCTTGAGTGCGGCGCCGAGTCGGACCTTGCCGCTGTCCGGCTCGAGCATCCCGGCAACCATCTTGAGCAGTGTGCTCTTGCCCGCGCCGTTCCGACCCATCACGCACCAGCGCTCGCCGCGCTGCACCCGGAAGTCGAAGTCGCGGTAGATGACCCGCTCCCCGTAGCTCTTGCCGAGTCCGGTCAGCTCGAGCACATCGTCGCCCGAGCGGGGCGGATTCCGGAAGTCGAACCGCACCACCTCGCGGCGACGCGGCAACTCCACCTTCTCGATCTTCTCCAGCTTCTTGACCCGACTCTGGACCTGCGCCGCCTTGGCGGCGTGGGCGGCGAAGCGCTCGATGAACCGCTGCTCCTTCGCGAGCATCGCCTGCTGCCGGGCGTAGGCCGCCTCGCGCTGGGCGGCCTGCAGCTCGCGTTCGCGCGCGTAGAAGTCGTAGTTGCCCGACCAGCCCACCACCTCACCGCCATCGATCTCGAAGACCCGAGTAACCACTCGGTTCATGAAGTCACGATCGTGACAGGTCATGAGCACCGCGCCGGGGTACCCCTTGATGAACTGCTCGAGCCAGAGGATCGACTCGATGTCGAGGTGGTTGGTCGGCTCGTCGAGCAGCAGCACATCGGGTCGGCCAAGCAGCACCTTGGCCATCGCCACGCGCATCTTCCAACCACCGGAGAGGGCGCCCACATCCCCCTCGACCTGATCCGGGTCGAATCCCAGCCCGTTCAAGATCTCGTGCGCTCGTGCTTCGAGGTCGTACCCTCCGAGGTGCTGGTACTCGTCCTGCACATCGCCGTAGCGGGCGAGCAGCCCCTCCATCTCCCCCGCGCGTGATGGATCGGCCAGCGCGTGCTCCAGATCCTTGAGCTCGTGGTGCAGGTCCCCCAGACGGCCGCTACCCGCGATCGCCTCATCGAGCACCGTGCGTCCGGACATCTCGCCGACATCCTGCTTGAAGTAGCCGAGGGTGGTGCGCTTCGGGGTCGAGACGTCCCCCTCGTCGGGCTGCTCCTCTCCCACCGCAAGGCGAAAGAGGGTCGATTTCCCGGCTCCGTTGGGGCCGACCAGACCGGCCTTTTCCCCCGGATTGAGCTGGAAACTGGCCTCGACGAAGAGGATCTGGCGGCCGTACTGCTTGCTGACATTGGTGAAGACGAGCATAGGCGCGGGAACATACCAGATCGGAGGGGCTTAGGGCGATTCCGCCATGGCAAAATACTGGCCGTTTAGCGAAACGGCAGCCCGAATTGAGGGGGTGCGTTTGTTCTCGCGATGCACAATTAGCCCCGCTAAATCGCGGAAAAAACCGAAATCGTGGTGGACGAATCCCCTCCCGATGACGCTAGAGTATCCGCGGTTGGTTAGCAAAACGGTCTGGTGCGACCTGCTTGCGAGCAGTCTGCAAGTCTCTTCACCTGTCCGCCCGCTCTTCCTGCCATGTACTGGTCCATCCGTGTCCTGGCCCATCGATACGAGGGGTCCAAGAAATAAAGCTCTTTCCTGAAGACGCCCTCGCGTCGGATTGGAGAAGAACATGGGAAGCAAGCTCTACGTCGGAAATCTCAACTTCCGCGTGAGTAACGAAGATCTCGACTCGCTTTTCGCCAGCTACGGCCAGGTGCGGAGCGCTCAGGTCATCACCGATCGCGACACTGGCCGGAGCAAGGGCTTCGGTTTCGTCGAGATGGCGAGTGACCAGGAGGCGCAGGCCGCCATCTCCGCGCTGAACGGCAGCGAGTTCCAGGGTCGCCCCCTCACCGTGAACGAGGCCCGGCCGCGTGAGGATCGTGGCGGCGGCGGCGGTGGCTACGGCGGCGGCGGCGGTGGTGGTCGCGGCGGCTACGGCGGCGGCGGTGGTCGCCCCGGCGGCGGCGGCGGCGGCGGCGGACGCCGGTTCTAAGAGACTCGCTCAGCGATGAAGGTCAAACGGCCCCGGAGGTTTCCTCCGGGGCCGTTTCCGTTCGGACGCGGACTTCGGGGGCGCCTCGTTTCGCGGCTCTCCCCGGGTGGGCCGTGCCCCCAGCCCGAGCAGCCCGACGGCGGCCAGTCCGACCACAAGATAGAAAAGCACGAAGCGCCAGATCGCGGTGGCGCGAGAAAGAACCTCGGGGCTAGCCACACCGGCAAACGCCAGAGACAAACTCGGCTCTGCCACCCCCGCCCCCCCCGGGGCCGGGGAGAGCGACATCATCACGAACGCAATCCACTGCCGGAGGAACGCATCGATCGGATCGGGCGCCAGGCCGAGGGCGGCCAGAATCGCGGTCGCGACCGAGTAACGCGCCGTCCACTGAACCGCGGTGAGGCCAAGGGTGAGGGGAAGCACCGATCGGGCGGAACGCCGGGCACAGCGCGCCGCCCGGCGCAGCGCGACGATCGCGCGGCGCAATCGATTCGTCAGCTTCCCACCCGCCCTCCGGCGGCGCAGCGCCACCCGAAGAAGGAGGAGGCTGATCACCCCTCCGATGAAGAACGGCACGATCCCCGCGGCCCGATCCTGCGAGAGTGCCGGCCAGTCCAGGCGGGCGTGGAACCAGCAAAACGGTATCGCGACCAGGATGAAGAGCGCGTCCTCCACCGCGGCGATCGTGCAGAGCATCCCGGTCCTCGCCGGCGACACCCCTGCCTCCAGGAGCGCCGCCGCCTTGAGTGGGAGCCCCCCCACCAATGTCGGCGAGATTGCACCTCCGACATCGATGGCCAGCGCAACGCTGAACGCTCGCCGCTTGGTTACCGCCGCTCCGAGCACCCGGGCCCAGACGAAGATCCGCGCCGCATTCGTGCACCACGGGAGTATGGCCAGCCCGAGCGCGAGCCAGAGGAAGCGCTCCCGGGTGGCTGCTAGTGGATTCTCGAAGGGGCTCCGCTGCACGAAGAGGCGGACTGCCAGGTCGATCAGGGCCAACAGGGGAAGGACCCAGATCAGGCGCGCGAGCAAGCCTCGGGTCGACCACGGGGAACGGCGCGCGGTCATGCCTCGAGCGGAGCGCAGGCCTCGACCCCGGGCACGCCTGCTGCCGAGCCGAGGGTCACGCACCGCTGGTACACCTCGGCCAGAAGATCGAAGGTCGCGGTCCAGGAGTGGGACTCGGCCCGACGCCGCGCGTTCCGCGCCATCTCCGATCGATCCGAGTCGAGTAGCGCGCCGATCGCCTCGGCCATGGCGCGGGAGTCTCCGGGAGGAACCAGTCGTCCCACCGTCGCATCGACTCGATCCCGAAGCGCGCCCGCATCGACCCCGACGACCGGCAGTCCGGCGGCCTGCGCCTCGAGCACCGAGAGCCCAAAGGTCTCGAACGGTCCGGCGGTGACATAAAGGTCGGCGGAGGCGAGCAGCGCCGCCAAGTCCCGCTTGTCCGAACGGTAGGGCAGCAGCACGAGGCGCGGGTCGGTCTGTCCCCAGCGTTGGAGTGCACCGCGGAGCGGCCCGTTACCCACCATGACCAGCCGGAGGCCGGGGCGCGCCTTGAGGTGAGACAACGCCTCGACCAGGAGCCAGACCTGCTTCTCATCATCGAGTCGTCCCGCGTAGATCAGAATCTCGCGAGTGCCCGATCCGCCGATCCGCTCCCGCAGCGCGAGGTCGCGCCGGTGAGGCGCAAACGTCTCCGCGTCGATCCCGAGGGGGGTCACCACCGGATCGTGGAATCCAATCGCCGACAGCCGCTCTGCGAGCGCCTGGCTCCCAACCAACCTGGCGTCAAACTGATTGTAGAGCGAGCGCAGATACCGCTCGGCGCTCCATCGGGCCATGGACGCGCAGAGCCCTCCCGCCATCCGGTGGAGCGGCGCTTCGACGTAGGCGATCGGTACGTCAGTGTGGTAGTAGCCGACCACTGCGGTACCGAAACGAAGCCGATGGAACAGCGCGACCAGGGGCAACTGGTAGGGGCAGGCAAGTTCAATCAGATCGGGGCGCTCGGCTTCGAGGATCTGGGCAACCCGCCGCAGGCGAAGCAGCAGGCGGTAGTCGGCTGCCGCAGGGAGCTTCGGACTCTGGATCTCGTACCGGGTCAAGCGCCCGAGCGACACCCTGCGGTCGGTCTCCCCCGGCACGATCAGCAGGTGCTCCCAGTCGGTGCGCCCGGCGATGTAGGCGCTCTTCGCCTCGATGTAGGTGCGAATTCCGCCGCTGGTCGGATTGTAGGCCTGGGTCAGGTCACAGATCTTCATGCCGGGACCTGCGCGCCCGGCTCAGTCGCCGCTGACCCAGCGATCACACGCCCCGGTCGCGCGGTGCTGCCCCCAATCCTGCGCCTCAAGAGATCCTGGATCACAACCTCCCAGTCAAAGCGCTCCATGGCGCGGACCCGCGCTCGGGCACCGATCTCCCGAAAGCGCTCTGGATCGCTCGCGATCAGATCCAGGGCGCTGCCTATCCCCGTCGTCCACTCGGCCACCGCATACGCTGGCCGTACCCAGCCGGTTTCGCCGGCGCGGACGATCTCCCGCGGCCCGCCCTTGTCGGTCACGATGGCCGGCAGACCCGACACCTGCGCTTCCAGCACCGACATGCCAAAGGTATCGGTGGCACTCGGAAAGACGAACAGGTCGACGCAGGCGTACAGCTCGGCCAACTCCTGCTGGGAGAGCTTCCCGGTCCACCGAACCCCCTCGAGGTCGGACGACGCGGCCTGGTAGCGCGCCGCATCAGGACCGCTCCCGGCCAGGATCAACCCGCAGCGGGCGCTCGTCCGCACCAGGGCCCGGTAGGCATCGAGCAACGTCTCGAGCCCCTTGTCGGCCGAAATGCGGCCGGTGTAAAGCAGCCACGGTCGATCGTCGAGTCCGAACTGCGCCCGCGACTCGGCTCGACGCGCGGGCCGCGGGCGGAAGCGATCGGCGTCGACTCCACGCCGCATCAGATGCATCCGCGCCGGGTCGTGCCCCCGTCCGGCCAGGATCCGCATGTACTCACGGGTCGGCACCTCGATCTCGTCGACCGCCCCGAAGAACCATCGTTCGATACCGTCGAGACGCCGCCGCAGCTCTTCGTCGCCAGTGATCGCCTCCGCCTGCAACGCGTAATCGGTGTGGTAAACCCCCACGCAGGGAGTACCGGTCAGCCGGGCGTAGAGCAGCCCCAGAAGCCCGATTGGTCCGGGGGTGGAGATCACCACCTTGCTCGGCGCGTAGGAGTCGATCACACGGAGGCTCTGCACCAGGGCCGGCACCTCCATCACATAGGAATCGTAGTGAGGCAGTCGGAAGGAAAAGACCTGCGGTAGCTCGATCAGGTTGTGATCAGGGAAGCGGTCAGCGGATCCCGGCTCGAGGCAGGTCACCACATGAACATCGTGAGCGTCCCGCTTCGCCAGGCGCGCGAGCTGCTCCAGGGTCACAGCCACGCCGTTGAGCTCGTTGAAGGTATCGGTGAACCAGAGAACCCTCCCTGGTACCGACTCCACGCCCCAGTCCTCGAGAATGCCCTCGACCGCGGCGATCGATCCGACCCTTCCGGCCAGGCTGGTCAGAAACGGCGCCGCTCCCACCGCGAGGGGGAGGCTGGCGGAAATCGACCGGACGATCGAAACGAGGTCGCCCTCGCGGGCACGCGCCACGTTGCTCTCGATGAAGTGCCCCAGGAGTTCGTCGATGACCGCGGCACAGCTTTCGTGGATCTGTTCCAGCTTCGCTTCCAGCTCCAATCCCTCGCATCGCCCCAGCGCCTCAGCCAGCTGGGCCAGCCGTCGATAGGTGGTGCTGGGCGAGAACCGGATCGGGACGTTGAGACCGCGGACCAGGAGGCGATCGATCGCGCTCCAGTTCTCGCGCTCGAAGATCAACCCACCCAACCAGGAGAGGAGCGGCTCGCCCACGCGTCCGCTGCGTCCGCGCGCGAGGTCGAGGACCATGCGGTAGACGGCCAAGGTCCGGGCCGCGTAGTTGTGCCGATGTCCGCCGATCCTGGTCTCTCGTCGGCGCACCGATTCAAGAAACTGGGAGGGAGTGCTGGCGCGCGCGGCGGTCCAGCTCCGACCGATGAAGAGCCCCGCGCGATCATCCGAACCAGCGATCTCCCCCTTCCGCCATGGAGCGGCGCCGACCGGAGCGATCTCGCGATCCTCGGCCCCCTGCTCCGCCGCGAGTCGCTGGAACCGCTCACGGGTCATCGCGCCAAGCAGGCGCTCCATCCCCTCCGACTCGACCCGGCTCCGTGTTCCACTCGATGACTCGAGCACGTTGAAGAGGACCATCGCCTGGCGCAGCGCCTCGTCTCCGTGCGCGCCACCGTCGAGCGGGTTGGCAGTCCCGTGGGCCAGTCCCTCACGGTGCAAGAAATTCCGAAGCTGCACCACATCCCCCCGGAGGCGCTCGATCTCGCGGAACTGGCACTGGTCCAGCCCATAGACCAACACGCGAATGCGCCGTCGGCAGTTCCGCGCCCGCGAAGTCACTTCGACCCCGGTGAAGGTGTCCTCGGGATGACTGCGCACCAACTCCAACGCCCCGTCGAGCCGATCCCGATCGGTGATCGTGACGAAGTCCATCCCCCGGCGTTTCGCCAGACGGTAGACCGTCTCCGGATCGGTCTGGCAGGGAGCCTCGCCCAGCAGCGGGGACGGTTCAGCTCCTCGCGCCCCGTGGCGGGAGTGGACATGTAGGTCCGCGCGCGTCCAGTGGGCTCCGGCGTCCAGCGATCGTTTCATCGTGACCTCGACGGTGAGGGTCGGAACGAATCCGGCAGCGACCAGCGTCGGGCCGCAGTATGCCCAGCGCACCGTGGCTGGCCTCGCCAGTTTGTGATCAGCGAACGGTTAGGGCCGTGAGCAGGGATCGGCCCTCGTCATTGCCGCGCGCTAACCTGTTCCTAACTGGGAGGTTCACGATGCAGGGAACTTTTTCGTTGAGTTGTGTGTGACAAGTGTCGCATATTGAATGCGACAGATGTCACACTCAACCGTCGATCGTGCGCGACCGCGCCAGGAGACCGAGCGATGAGCCTCCCCGATCTCTCCCGATTCGAACTGCAGTGCCTGCGCGCACTCTGGACGCACGAGGAGGCCTCGGTGCGCGAGATCCACGCCGCCCTGCCCGATGCCCCGACCTACTCCACCGTACGGAAGATCTTCGAGCGTCTGGAAGAGAAGGGCGCGATCAAGCGGATCCGGATGGACGGCCGGGCCTGGGTCTACCGACCCACCGTCTCGCGTCCGGCGATGATCGCCAAGGAGGTGCGCCGCCTGCTCGACGGTCTGTTCGACGGCCGGCCGCAGTCGTTGATCGCGCACCTGGCGGATGCGCACGACCTCACGCTGCACGATCTGAAGCGGATCGAGTCGAGCCTCGAGGGATCCGCGGCTCCGACCCGCCGGCGTCGCGACGCGGAGAGGAGGACGCCGTGATCGACGCGCTCGGAACCGCGTGGGTGAGCCTGGCTATCCACCTCTGGAAGGCCACCTGGAGCGTTCTCCCCCTGCTCATCCTCGCACGTGTCGCACGCCAGAGCTCGGTGCGGGTCCTGGAAGGTCTGCTCCTCCTCGCCCTCGGCTTCACCCTGATCCCTCTCGGCACAATCGCCGGTCTCATTCCCGAGTCGTGGCGCTTCGCGATGCCGATCACGCCACCCGCCACTCGCTCCGAAGCCGCGGCGAGCCTCCTCGGCCTGGTCACACTCGAGGCGGTTCGCGCGCCGATGACCCACTCACTGACGACGGCCGGTTGGGCGAGCCTCGTCCTTTCCCTCGTCTGGGGCTCGGTCGTCGCGTTCCAGTTCGCGCGCTTGGGCCATCAGCTCGCGGCCGCCGGCCGGATTGCGCGTTCCGCCCGGATCAACCGGCACCCCGCAGTGCGCGCGGCGGCCGAGCGGTTGCACCTCCCGTCGGAAGCGGTCCTCGAGAGTTCCCTGGTACACAGCCCGGTGACGGTCGGGTTCGTGCGTCCCCGGATCGTCCTCCCCGCTGACGCGGTCCAGGCGTACGACGAGGCGCAGCTCACCGCCATCCTGGCCCACGAGCAGCGGCATTGTGCCCGTCGCGACCCGCTGCGATTCCTGGTCGGACGCATCGTCTCGACCCTGCTCTTCTTCTATCCCCCACTCGGCTACCTGCTGCGCGAGCTCGAGGCGGCGGGCGAGCTGGACTGTGACGCGGCCGCAGTGAGGGCCGGCGTTCCTCCAAAGGCCTATCTATCCGCGCTCCGCACCAGCGTGCGTGGCGCATTGTCCGCCCCGGCGCTCTCCGCCGGACGCTTCGTGGTCGGTCTCCGCAGTGGATCGTTTCAGAGTCGGTGTGATCGCGTCCTGAACCCAGAGAGGTACCAAAGCATGTCTCGCTCCAGATCTCTTCTCCTGGCTGCCGCCGCCTGCGTCGTCGTCGGCCTGATCGCAGCCAACTCGCTCCGTCCCCGTCCGGTCGACGCCGCGATCACCGATCCGACAGAGGAGTCGCTCACCGAGGTCAGCGCGACGGAGACCGAATCCTCCTCGGCCACGGCCAACTCGACCGAGACCGAGGAGGAGTACAACCCGGTTCCGCTCGAGCTTCGGACGCCCGACTTCCCGCCTCGCCTCGCCTCGATGGAAGACGGCCCGATGCCCTATCCCGAGGCGGAGCGGCAGGCAGGAATCACCGGAACCGTCGTGGTCGAGATCGATATCGACGCCGAGGGAAAGGTCACCCGCACCGCGATCAAGGAGGAGATCGAAGGTCACCCCGCCTTCACCGAGCAGGCCCTCCTCTACGTCCCGAAGTGGAAGTTCGTCCCGGCCAAGAAGGGCGGAGTTCCCATCGCCTCGACCGTCATCCTGCCGGTCCGGTTCCAGGTCGACGGCTGCTAGTATCGGAGGTGACCTATGCTCGTGCGGACGAGTGGAGCACTGCTACTCCTGGTTCCAGCCCTCTGCCTTGGTCAGTCACAGCTCACGATTTTGCACACCGACGCCCCCGGCGTGACGGTGATCGCACCAGGTGGGGGCTGCAAGTCGTCGGAACCCGTCGTGCATCACGACGGAAGCTGGGAGAACGCCATCGCCTTCCGCGGAGACGCGGTGTTCGAGCCGTACTACGGGGCGTTCGGTGAGGCGTTCGATCTCGGCTCCGGGCAGATCGAGTGCGCCAGCTTCTGGATCACTCAGGATGGCACCAACACGGGGCAGAGCAGCGACCTCTACGTATGGGATCAAGGGATCGACGGCCCGCCGACGCTGGTGGGCGCGCTGGTGAGCGGCATCGTCTTCACGGACATTCCCGTTTTCCCGGCGTTCGGGCGTTACGACATTGCGATTCCGACCGCGGTCACCGGGCCGTTCACGGTGGGTTCCTGGGGAGCCTGGCCCGGAGAGCGGAACGGCTACTACTGGGCGAGCGACGAGAACGGTGCCGGCCATCCCTGGACCTATGCCGCAGCCATCGGGCCAAACGGCACCGAAGGCTGGCAGGATCCGAGCGAGCCGTTCCCCTTCACGATCACCAGCATGGGAATCGGCGTGCACTTCACGCCGGACAACCCGACCCCCACGCGCACCACGAGCTGGTCGCGCGTCAAGGCACTCTGGCGCGGAGAACCCTAGCCCTGCCTGCCAAGTACGCATCAGGTTGGCCCCAAGGGAGCTGGCACCATGAGCGCAGGTGCCCGTCGGATCGAGTTCTCGGGCAGAGCGGCGCGCGAAGTGGATGGGTCTCCAAGCGGAAATGGCGTCCGCGGAGAATCGAGCTCCTTCGATTGATTCGCGGGGAAAGAGGATCGAAGCCCGGCTATGGACGTGGCACCTCGTACAGTGCCTTGATGACACCCCAGGAAGTGCGTTCAACCGGCGTCGGCTCACAGGCGACCACTTCGGCACCTATTCCTAGGGCCATCGTGGGCCCCCAAACCGTTTCGACGTTCGTCCAGCCGGTCGGATACCCAACGCCCGGGGCGATGTTCGTGTAGGGACACCCATTTCTCGGCCAGGGTCCGCCGTTGAGATCCGCCGCGATAAACCACCCGGCGACCTCGCCGGGCCAATCTCCCCAGAAGCCGATCCACCACGCGGAGTCAACGCAGCATCCGCCAGGCAACTCTACGACGTGCCGACTCGTGGTCGGCCAATAGTTGATCGGCCCAGGATCCACGCCTGGGAGTATGCAGCGCACTGCGCCCGGGACTCCACCCTGATCGTCCCATAAGTAGACGTCCATACGTTGGCCTGACTGGTATCCTGCCTGCGTGAAGTGAAAGACAGCGGCGCAGACTTCGGCAGGATCGAAATAGCACTCGGCGAATGCCCCACTGTACGGCAACGCTATCCCAGCGTATTGCCAGGCCCAGCCTCCTTCAAAGATCCCATCCGCAGTGAACAACAGCGCACCGCAGGTAGAATCTCCACCCTCCGCAGGTGAGCCAGCTCCAGGCCCGACTGAAACAGCAGCTTGGCGGTCGACGGCTCCAGCAGGCCCGCACAGTGAGACCATTAGGCAAAGCGCGAGACTTCTTCGCATTGAGATCTCCCCCTTGGCTCGTCACTCCTCATATGTAATAGTCAATCGAGGCGGCAATCCACCGTCCTTCGATGAGAAGCCGACCCGTCCCGACGTGCCTGCGGTGGGAACGACGTGTAGCAGCAGATAGACGTATGAGCTCAAGGAGGCGTGGCTGCCTCCCGGCTGAACGTAGTCAGCGAACCACTTCGCGAGTTGACCACCCCGAGCCAAGGACACCTGCCCTCCGACCGCCGACGGCCACTCGTCCTGCACACCGAGAATCGCCCGCCCATCGTAGTCAGCGAACGCGTCTCGAGCGCCATGAAGTCCCCACCCATGAGACGAGCGCCACTGGTACCAGTTCGTTTGTGACAGTACGGTGGAAGTGCGGAATCCGCTGTGCGATCGAACTTGGGGCACTCCGCTCACCTGGTTGGGCAAGGCGTATAGATCCAAGTATGCACCCAGAACAGTGCTGGAGCTCGTGATCGCCGAGAAATCGCTCTTCTTGAACCGGAGTATGGTTGTGTACCCGGAACCAGGCTGGTTACCGACCCGCAGAGTGTCACCGCCGACGTAGAAGCCAGTAGTTTGGTTGGTCTCGCGGATCTCCGTATCTTCGCTTGCGGCGATGGCCGCTGTGCAAATCCCTTGTGAGCCGAGATACTCGTCGCACGCCACCGGCGGGTCAGCTGCAGGGGAGTTCGGTTGGATGCCATACCCGTCGACTGCATCGGCACAGAACAACGGGTCGTCGTCACGGATGCAGTTGTCGCACGGAGCTTGCTCCGGGAATTCGGGATCGTTCTCATAGAGGCTCATGCAGGAGCGCACGAGTCCGACGGCAGTGTTGTCCTCGTGAAACGCGGCACCCAGGGTGCTGCCGCTGTCCGAGTGAGCACAGGTTCAGAGCAAAGATGCTATTCGTGCACTCGAGATCGATCGGATGGTTAGGGCTGGTCCCGCCTCGAAGAAACGCGCCGCCGGCCTTGCCGGCGGTGGCCACATTGCCGACAAACGTCACGTGACTCCACGTCGAAGTTGGGGATCCCGACCCGCTCCAATAGACACCCCCACCGGCTCTTGCGGTGCATCTCGAAATCTCGCAGCCAGTCAGGTCGAGGCTCGCGCCAGTGGCGTAGATGGCTCCACCAACGCCTTCCCGTCCCGCGGAACCATCGCCGGTCGCGGAGTTCTCAGAAAAGACGCACCTATCGACGCTTCGCCCGTGCTCAGTGAAGAGCGCGCCACCTCGGTTGAGCGCGGTGTTCCGGACAAAGGTGCAATGATCTATCGCCCAGGTGCCGTGAAAGACGTTGGCGCCGCCGCCGTTCTTCGTGGCACTGTTGTTGTAAAAACCATTGTACGAAACGGCGTCCGGCACATTGGACGTGACGTGGAGCTGTAGGGCGCCTCCCTCTCGCGCGGAGTTTCCGACGAAGACACAACCCACGAGCCCGCCCCCGGTCATGTCACGCCAATACAACCCTCCGCCCACGCTGGCGGACCCGGCCTGGACATCAAAGTCGGCTCCGACAACCGCATTCGCCTCGAAATGGCAGCTGCTGATTTCCGGCGAAGCACCGGCGACGAACGCACCGGCTCCGCCAATCTGGCTCTGCCCGCTTTCGAACGATTCATAGGTAACAGTGTTGTTTAGGAAGTCGCAGTCGCGCAGGATGAGCTGACCGCCCGACATCGCCTTGTAGCATAAAGCTCCGCCGACGCCATCGGTCACGTTGTTGCCGAGAAAGACGCAACTTTGAATCGTCGCCGTAGAACCACCGATCACCTTGATTGCTCCACCGCCATCGAACGGGGTGGTCACGTCGGGGAGGTCGCCCCCGGTGAAGGTGAACCCAGTGTTGCCTAGCCCTCCGATAGCCGTTCCAGAGCCCGTTCCATCGAGCAGCGCGTGGCGATGTCCGGATGCTGCCTGTACGATCGTCTCCGAGGCACCAGCCTCGGACTTCAGGGTTACTCCGCCTATGAAGTCAAGCTCTCCGCAGAGCGAATACGTGCCGGGCGCTACAAGGACCACGTCGCCACTCTGCGGGAGGTTGCCGCAGGAAAGGCAAGCGCACGCGGAGCCAAACGCCCGATCAAGGGTCTCCCAGGCGTCCTCTGGGGAGTCGCCAGCGTTGTTGTCGGATCCCGCAGAGGCGGAAACGTACCAAGTAGCCGGGGTGGCCGTGGTAGGCGCAGCGAGAAGGACCAACACGGCGAAAACGGTTGAGATTCCCAGCTTGGGCATCTTGACCTCCCCGTGGGGGACGGGCGCGAACTGGCTAGCACTCCAGGAGGCTAAGTTCGGACTCTAGCTCGGTGAGGATAGTGGTCGCGGAGAGATCGCGTCAAGCCAATCGGTGCGTTTTGCTGCTGCCACATGATTATGTCCTCCAATCGGTGCGTTTTGCCAATCGATGCGTTCGTTCGCGGCGCCCACGTTCACTCTGGCAGTCTCCATTGGTGAAGGTTCTCCGGGGCGGGGAGCTCTCGGCGATCACCGTCAGGTTGCGCCCCGCGCGCGATTTCGCCGGACGATCGCTCTTGCGCCAGGCGCCGACAGAACTCGAACCTGCTCACCGATGCGGGCCGGGGGGCAAAGTCCTGATGCTTGGGAGTTCGCCTACGAGGATCCCTGCAAGTTACGTCGCGGCCGCACAGCGGCGCGCACGACAAGGGCCGAGAGGCAAATCCAAAACCGTCCATTCCTTTGCCCCGCCGCAACCTACCTGCGCCTCCGTCACGGAGAGCACCGTGCCGTCGTGGGCGACGCTGCGGAGATGCCGCCGGAGCTGCGAGAGCACTCAGCCCGCGCGCTCGGCGAATTGACTCGCTGCACAACCCCGAATGGCCCGATAGGGGCCAGGGCCACGAGCTGGTCGCGCGTCAAGGCCACATGGCGCGCCGATCGTTAGTCGACGGTCCTCCGGTCCTCTGGGTGCTCGAGCCTACCGCCGGGACCATCGACTCCGGAGCCTGTTTTTCCGTAGGCGGCGCGCCGAACGGTCAGCAGCGTGAGCCCGATCGCCCCGTAGAGGGTTGGATAGCAGAGGAGCTTGGCCCACCCGGATCGCTGATACGCGCGGACGCTCGGCTCGAGCCCGAAACTGAGCACGGTGCACACGAGGACTGCGAGCCATGGGTCGCGGACGTTCGGCCTAGGCTGCGTCAGGAGCAGCACCCAAGCGGAGGGTACGAGCAGTAGGTAGTGGTGATCTGCCGCGAGCGGGGTGAAGAGCACCGAGAGGTTAAGTAGAGCCAGCAGCGGGAACAGCTCCGTCTCCGGTGCCGCGCCGGCTCGGGCGCCCCCGAGCGTGCTCCACACCAGCGCGAACAGCGTCGTCCCGGAGAGAAGGAGCGCCAACCAGGGAGCGTCGAGCAGCACCCCTGCGTTCCACTGCGAGGGGGTCAAGAACCCCCCGAAGAACGCGATGAGGTTGGGGAGCCCGGTTCCCGCGGCATCCCTCTCCACCAGTGAACGGAACAGACGTTGGAGCGAGGCGACGTAGGTCGAAGGCCCGAGCAGGAGAGCACCGATACCAGAGGCAGCGAAGAGAGTGATCGCCATCGTCTGGAGTGCCTTCCAGTCCCGCCTCACGAACAGGTAGAGGGCGAACAACCCGCCGAAGTACTTGAGCAGGAGCAGCCCGGCAAGACTCACTCCGGAGAGCCGGGGAAGCGTTCGGAGTCGGCCGAGCACGAAGGCGCCGACCAGCAGCAGAATCAATGGGTAGATCTGCCCCCGCTCCAGAGTGCGGAGAAACGGCACACCGCCCGCGAGAAGAACCAAGAGCGCGAACGAAGGGAAGCTGCGCAGAGGCACGCGCAGCGCTCGCAACCAAACGAGCCACGCGGCGAGGAGGAGAACCGTGCTCAGGCCGAGCCAGAGCCACTTCGCGCTTGTCGGGGGTAGCCAGGCGACGCTGGCAAACAGCGCGGCGATGGCCGGTGGATTGACGTACATCAGCATGTGCGGTTCGCCGGTCCCATAACCGACGGATGCCTCGCCGAACCAACGGTCGTCGTAGATTCGAGAGAGGTCCTTCCCGTCGATCAACACCCGGCCGGCGGTCCAGTAGCCGGCAAAGTCCGAAACCCGGTCCCCGGCGCGACGCACCCCGACCGTGGCCACCAGGCCGAGAAGGACCAACCCCAGCACGAGGAGGCACCGCTCCCACGCCCGAGGAAGCCGGCGGAAGGGAAGAAGCCCGACGATCGGCTGCCGGCGCGGGGGGCTATCGCTCGGGGGCGAAGGCCGTCCGGACAGACTCACGGGGTCGCCTTCGCGGCGTCGATCAGTTCGGGATCGCCGGGATTGAAGAAGAGGCCGCGCTGGACGAGTTCGCGCGCCGCCGCGGGATCGTCGAGCCGGAGCGCCAGGCGCGCGGCGAGGACGAAGGGAGCGGAGTAGTAGGGGAAGCGCTGGGCGGCATTCCGCGCGAGCTGGTAAGCGGCGGCGTTCTCGCCGCGATCACGGAGAAGACGGGCAAGGCCGAGATTGGCATCGAGCCAGGTGTCGCTCTCGGGATGGCCGAGGGCGCGGCGATACAACTGCTCTGCCCGGACCAGATCTCCGCGACCGCGATGGAAGGCGGCCCCGAAGGTGAGCGCGAGCGGCACCTCGTACTGGCTCAGCACCTCGTCGAACATCTCCGGCGTCAGCATTCCGGCCTGGCGGGCCGCGACCAGGCCGGTCGTGACCTCCTCGCGGAACGCCCGCAGCGAGGCTCCGCGCGCGGACCACTTCTCGACTCGGGCGGCCAGATCCTGGCGATCGCGCGCGCGAAGTTCGGTCAGAAAACCGCGTTCCTGGATCTGCCGTAGCTCGATCCAGGGATCGAAGAGCCAGGTTCCCTCGAGCGCCAGCGGCTCGACCCGGCTCGGGTAGTCGACGATCGCCTCGAGACCCGACTCGAGCGGCCAACCGGGCCAGAGCGATTCGTACGCCGCGATGCGAGAGCGGGCGCCCAGCTCCGCCGCAGCCGTCCCGATCTGTCCGGCCCCCGGAGTGGCGAGATCGCGCCGGAGCATCTCGATCGGCATGCGATGCTCGAGCCAGACGTTGTCATCGGTGTTCCGCCGGGCCGAACCGACGTAACCCCGCACGGCACTCTCGGGCATGAGCAGGAAGAAGCCGAGTTCGCGCGGGTCTCGGATCCCGATCTCGCCCAGGGTGGCCCGAACATCCGGATCGAGGAAGCGGCGCAGGACCAGGTCCCAAGGCGCAGAGATCGGCTGGTCGGAGCCGAGCACCATCAGGTCGCCGAAGTTGATCTGGAAGACGATCAGGTGCGAAAACTCCGCCTGCAGCGAGGCGAGCATGGTGCGAAACGCCTCGTCCGATATCCGATAGTTCTGGATCCACTGCGCGAAAACTCCGCCCGGCCTCAGGTGTCGGCGGACCGAGCGATAGAACTCGACCGTGAATAGGTTCGCCACACCCGCCATCCAGGGGTTCGACGGCTCGGAGGTGATCACGTCGTAGGGTTCCCGCGCCTGTTCGAGAAAGAGGCGCCCATCTTCCAGCGCCACGCGGCAACGCGGATCCGCCAAGGGGGAACGGTTGATCGACTCGAAGTAGGGAGAGGCTTCGATCACCGCCGGTTCCAGTTCGGCCACGTCGACCGCCTTGACCTCGTCGTGCGCCAGCACCGAGCCGACGGTCATGCCGCTGCCGTAGCCGATCACCAGGACGCGGTCGATCTGGGGCGTGGCGAAGAGCGGCAGGTGACCCAGGAGAAGCTGGGTCTGCGTGTCGCCCCGATCGGTCGAGGCATCCGGTTTCCCGCTGACACAGAGGGTCGCCCCCTGAATGGCGCGAAAGACGGCCACGCTGGCGTTCTTCCCTTCGCGGGCGAAGAGCAGCCGGCCCGGATTGCTGCGCGCTCTCTCCCCCTCGAGGCTGACGGCCTCGCGGTACAGCCCCTGGTTCCACCGCGCCGCATTCCAGGGCGGGGCGAAGATCACGAGCAGGGTGATGCTGACCGCCCCGACTGCCGCGGGCCAGAACCGGGAGAACGGCCGGAGTTCGGCTTGCGTTCCCGCTGCGGCCCTCAAGCCAAGCAGCGCGACCAGGCCGAGGATCGCGCTCAGCACGGCTGCCAGCTTCAAGCTGTTCCAAACCCCCAATCCGGGCACGAGCCAGAAGCCGGCCGCGAGGCTGCCGAGGATCGAGCCGAGCGTGTTCCCGAAGTAGAGACGGGCAACGGTGCGGGAAGGATCGAGGTCCGGCCGGGCCTCGCGCGCCGCCCGGAGCGCCGCAGGAAAGAGCGCCCCGGAGAAGAGGCAGGGGAGGAGGACGAGACACGCGGCGGTGAGCGCCTGTCCAAAGGCGAAGCCCGCGGTCCCGAACCGCGGTAGCGTCCACCCCTGGATTGCGAGGTGCACCTCCGGGAGACGGTTCGCGACGAACAGGCCAAGCAGCCCGAGCGCGGCCAGGATCAAGGCGAGAATGCCGAACAGTCGGGCACCGCTCACGGTGCGCGGGGAGAGCCAGCGCGCGGCCGCAGCACTCCCGAGTCCGATCCCTGCCAGATAGACCGCGAGCATGCAGGAGAAGGCATAAACCGACGGCCCCAGGGTGAGCCCGAGCAACCGGAACCACCCGACCTCGAAGATCATCGCCGTCGCCCCGGCCGCTCCGAGCAGCAAAGTCAGGCCACGCATCGCCGCGAGGGAGTCAGTTCCGGCCGCGCCCGCTGGCCGGGCCGCCCGCTCCTCCTCCCCTCGCGCCTGCACCTGGCGCGCGAGGGCGAGTGCGACGCCACCGGTTGCCAGATCGATCGCCCCGGCCAGCAAGGCCGTTCGCAGGAGCCCAAGCGACGGCACCAGGAGGTATCCGGCCAGGAGGGTGCCGACACATGCCCCGACCGTGTTGAGGCCGTAGAGGAGGCCGGTCACCCGCTCCAGACGCGCCTCCCCCGAGGCGGCCTTGGTCAGGAGCGGGAGGGTCATCCCCATGAGCAAGACCGGCGAACCGATGAGCAGAAAGACCACCGCGAAGCGGACCCCGACCCCAAACACCGGCAGTCCACCGACGCTCTCGAACAGACCGCGAAGCGCCGGATCGAGGAAGCGGAGCAGGGGAAGCGAAAGGAGCGCGTACAGCCCGACGGCGATCTGGAGCAGGCCGTAGACGCGGATCGGCGACTGCACCCGGCCCTCCAGCCGCCCGGCGAGGGCGCTTCCCAGGGCGAGACCGCCCATGAAGGCCGCGACCACGGTGGAGACACCATGGAGGGAGTTGCCGAGCAGGTACGAGAGCTGCTTCGACCAGACCACCTCGAGCATGAGGCTGGTCGCGCCGGAAACGACGAAGCAGGCCGCCAGCGGCCAGAACCGGGTTGATCCTCGCATGGGGCCGCATTGTACCCGGAGGTTCGCACCGACGACGAGAGGCGGTATCTTCCGGACATGTTTCAGATCGGTGACAAGGTGCTTCACCAGTTCAATCGTGAGTTCGGGCCGGGTGAGGTGATCTCGGTCGGGCAGGGGCGCATGACGGTGCGCTTCCCCCGGCTGGGCGAGACGCTCCAGTTCGGCCTGGATGACCACGCCTTCGTCCCGCTGGTCCTCCCGGCGGGTACCGACCCCGAACGCTGGGCCGAAGAGTGGAGCGACGATCTGGTCGAGCGACTGCTCCGCCGCGAGGTCGACACTCTGCGCGCGCTGCGGAACCGGCTCGACGCCCTCCGCTTGATGGAGATCCGCGAGGCCGACGGCCTCGGCTCCTACCTCGGCGGCCGTCTCCGGGTCTTCCCCCACCAGATTCATGTCGCCGAGGCTGCCTGCCAGACCGACCCGGTGCGCTGGCTACTGGCCGATGAGGTCGGCCTGGGCAAGACGGTCGAGGCGTGCCTGATCCTCTCCCGGCTCCTCCGCACCAAGCGTGCCGAGCGGGTGATGGTGATCGCCCCGCGGACCCTGGCGGTCCAGTGGCTCGGGGAGCTGTACCGGAAATTCCACCAGATCTTCGTGCTCCTCGACGAGGAGCGACGCAACGACGTCTGGAAGGACATGGGGGCAGAGTTCAATCCCTTCGAAGTACACGCCCGCTCGGTGGTACCGCTCGAGGATCTGGTGCAGGACACACGGGCCCAGCGGGCCGCGATCGCGGCCCGGCCCGATCTTCTGGTGATCGACGAGGCCCATCGGCTCGAGCGCCGGCCCGGTCATCCCGGGAGCCCGGCCTACCGCACGGTTGCCCCGATCACCGGCGCGGCCCGTCACGCCCTGCTGCTCAGCGCGACGCCTCTCGAGGCGGACACCCACGGCTTCTTTCGCCTACTCGAGCTACTCTGGCCCGAGCGCTTCTCGTCCTGGGAAACGTTTCAGAACCAGCTACGCGAAGGCATACCCCTCTACCCCTGCACCAGCTCGACCCGCCGAATCGATATCGGCGGACTCCCCCCGCGCCTCGGCCAACGAGTCGAGCTGGAGGAGTGGCCGGAGCTGGAGTTCCGCCTCGGCAATACCCTCGCCATGCCCGCAGCGCGGCCACTCGAACGCCACACCCGTGAAGAAGCTGTTCAGCGGTCCCTCGCCGCGCCGGTGCCGGAGCGTGACCTGCGCCTCGAATGGATCCTGAGCGAGGCACCGCGCTGGAAGAGGCGCCGGGAGAAGTCCCTGCTGTTCGTCGGCGAGCGGGCTGCGCTCGATTTCCTCAAGCAGGAACTCGAGTTCAAGCTGCACCAGCGCGTCGCGGTGTTTCACGAAGATCTTTCGCTCGCGCAACGCGACCTCGAGGTCTCGCAGTTCGCCCAGCCGGATGGGCCTTCGCTGCTGATCTCGACCGAATGCGGCGGCGAGGGACGAAACTTCGAATTCTGCCGTCGCCTGATCCTCTTCGATCTCCCCTGGAACGCTGCCCTGGTCGAGCAGCGGATCGGCCGCCTCGATCGGATCAGCCGGACGCGACCGGTCGAGATCGTCTACTTCCGTCCAGGCTCCGGCTTCGCGCGGGAGGTCGCCGAGTTGTACGAGGCACTGGGCATTTTCAAGGAGCCGCTCGGGGGCCTCGAGCGATCCCTGACCCATGTCGAGGCGGCGATCCGCGAGGCGGTGCACCAGCCGGAGCCTTCCCTCGATCTCGAGTCGATCCTGACCGAGTCGCGCGAGTTGCGCGCCCGCACCCACGACGGCGTCTATCAGCATCTCCACCAGAACCGGTACACCGCAGCGCACGGACCGGAGATCGTGGCCCGCATTCCGGCCGAACTCGAGCGACTGAACGAGCAGGTGATCGTCGAGGCCTGTCGCCAGTTCGGTTTCGAGGTGGTCGATCGCGCGGAGAAGAGAACCTGGTACATCGAGTTCGGCGCCCTGGCCAACATCGACGATCTCTCGGGCATCAGCCCCGGCAGCCGCTGGCTCGGCACCTTCGATCGCGAAGCTGCGGTGGAGCGGGAGACGCTCGACTTCTTCGGCGCCGGTCACCCGCTGGTGGAGGGAGTGCTCGATGAACTCACGCACGGCCACCGCGGCCAGGTCGCGCTGCTCTCCGCGAGCGGAACGAAGCAGCGAGCCCACGGACTGCTCCTGGTGCTCAAGCGCGGCGCGACGTTCGAGATGGTCCCGATCGACCTCGAGGGTCGCGTGCGCAACGAGTGGCTCCCCATCCTGCGCGGAGAGTCGGGTCGGCTCACCGACCTCCACCCTTCGCGCTGGAACCCACCCGAGTCGTTCGCCGACCTCGCGCGCGCTGTACTCCAGCACGCGCGCCAGCAAGCCACGCCGGTCGCGCTGGCCGGCGTAGAACTGCTGCCGTAGGGCGACGCCGGCTAGAACACCGTCACCTGAAAGTCGAAGGTCGCCTTCGGTTCGCAGGCCAGCCAGAGGCGGACGCTGTACTGACCAGTGTTGAGGTCGCCCCCGTGGGCATCGCTGGCCGGGATGGTAAAGCGCAGCTCCCCCTCCGGCAGCAGAGCCGGCACGAAGAGGATCGGGTCCCAGACGGTTGGCCCCTTGTAGCGCCCGATCGAGGTGTTCATCAACTGCCCGAACACGTCGCGGATCTCCCAGCCGACCGGGGGATCACCGTAGCAGCGGAGCTGGTGTTCGCGGATGCCCCACTCCTGGAAGCGGAACTGCACCAGCATCTCCTCGCCGCGGGCGACGTCGGGGGTCCAGAGCTCGCAGGTGCAGTCGAGCTCGTCGCCGATCCGCTGGGTGGCGACCACGTAGGGGAAGGTAAGTACCGGAGTGCGCGGCTCCGCCGCCCCGCGATCGTCATCCTCATGGGACTCGTTCCGGGGAGGGGCGCTCCCCTCCGACTCCCGAGCGTCGGTCGAATCGGCGGGGGGCTGCTCGGCCGTTGGATCATTGATCGCCGCGGACGGTGGGGACGCGGGCGGGCGGGTGGCTACCATCGTGTAGCAACCACTGACCAGCAGCAGCCCCGTCGCAGCGATTCCAACCCAAAGACCTGGTCTCATGAGCGTTTCCCCTCCTCCTCGTCCGTCCACCTGCCGTTGGCGGTGCGTCTCAGACTACTCGATGCCCGATGGCTGAAACAGCGCCCCTCCGGATCCGTTCCGCCGCGGCCCCCGCGGCAGCACTTTCCTTCCCGCCGCGCTTGTCCCGGCCGGCTCACGGTTCTACACTCCGGCGGGCGCGCACCCGGCGTATTCTTGCGCCCGCCGTGCATCCATCGCCGCGGAGCGATGATCGGCACGGCCCACATCCAACGCACAAGGGCAAAGACATGAGCCAAGTCGGCACTCCCTCGAATCCTCTGCGGGTCGCAATCATCGGTTCCGGCCCCTCCGGCTTCTACGCCGCGGACTTCTTGCAGAAGACCAAGGACCTCTCGGTCGCGATCGACATGTACGACCGTCTCCCGACCCCCTTCGGTCTGGTGCGGGGCGGCGTCGCACCGGACCACCAGAAGATCAAGACGGTGATCAAGGCCTACGAGAAGGTGGCTCAGCACCCCAGCTTCCGCTTCTTTGGCAACGTAGCCTATGGCACCGACCTCTCCCGGCTGGACCTCGAGTCCCACTACCACGGCGTCATCTACTCCGTCGGCTCCGAGACCGACCGCCGCATGGGCGTCCCGGGTGAAGATCTCACGGGCAGCCACCCGGCAACCAAGTTCGTCGGCTGGTACAACGCCCACCCCGACTATCGCGAGGAGCAGTTCGATCTCACTCAGGAGAACGTCGCGGTGGTCGGCATCGGAAATGTCGCGATGGACGTGATCCGCATCCTGGCCCGCAGCCAGAGTGAACTGATGTCGACCGACATCGCCGACTACGCGATGGAGGCGCTGGCCAAGAGCAAGGTGAAGAACATCTACGTGCTCGCGCGCCGCGGCCCGGCCCAGGCTGCCTATACCAATCCCGAGATCAAGGAACTCGGCGAGATGGAGGAAGCCGACGTCACCTGCCCTGCCGACGAGGCGGAACTCGATGAGTATTCGCGCGAATGGCTCACTGCCAACCCCGACCGCACGGTCGAAACGAACGTCGAGGTCATGCAGGAGTACGCGAAGCGCACCCCCACCGGGAAGCGCTGCCGCATCCACTTCCGCTTCCTCGTCTCGCCGGTCGAGCTGATCGGCAATGGGAAGGTCGAGGCAGTCAAGATCGTGAAGAACAAGCTGGTCAAGTCGGACGACGGCTCGATGCGACCCAAGGCCACCGATCAGTTCGAGACCATCCCGGTCGGTCTGGTCTTCCGTTCGGTCGGCTACATGGGGCTCCCGCTCCCCGGCCTTCCCTTTGATCAGAAGGCGGGCACCTTCCCCCACGAGAAGGGACGGATCCTCGATCCCGAGACCAAGCAGCCCCTCCCCGGCCACTACTGCGCCGGATGGATCAAGCGTGGCCCCTCCGGGGTGATCGGGACCAACAAACCCGATGCGCAGGAGAGCGCGCAGTGCCTCCTCGACGACCTCGCCGCCGGCACGCTGCTCTCCCCCGGGAGCGCCGCCCCCGCCGCCGTCGAGACGATGCTCCAGGCGAAAGGCGTCCGCTACGTTTCCTACGCCGAGTGGCAGAGGCTCGACCAACTCGAACTCGAGCGCGGGGCCGCGGTCGGCCGCCCCCCGCAACAAGTTCTCCCGCGTCGACGAAATGCTCAAGGCCCTCGGAAAGTAGCTCTCTCCCCGGGCCGGCGTCACGCCGGCCCGGTGCGTTGCCGCCTGGGTGCTGCGGACGTTGCCAGCATCGATCGGCCTTCTCTCTGCCGCGTCCACCGCAATCGCCACCGGCCCAGCCCTCGGCATCGGGATCGCTGCCGGTGTCGGCTGGGTCAACTTCGCCGTTCCGCATCCGTCCAGGCGGACACCTGCGGGGCGGGCGGGCGGGCCTGCCCGGCCGGGGGCGCGGGGTCGCCCGTCCCCCTCGATTCCACGGTCAGGTGCTCAGTCGCTGGGGTGCACGAGGGGGGGTCGCGCTCGGCAGGACAATTCCGACTCCAGGCGGGGAGTCTGGTCGCTTCAGCTCGAGGGCTCCTTCCACCCTTCAATTCCGCTCCATGGATGCCTGGGACGTGGCGCTACCCGGGGACTTTCGCTATCAGTCCCTCCGGGGGGTCGCGACCTTCCTCGCTCCTCTGTAGCCGAGCGCGGTGCCTGGATCGGAGCACGAG
This sequence comes from Candidatus Eiseniibacteriota bacterium, assembly GCA_016712505.1. Classification (GTDB taxonomy): domain Bacteria; phylum Eisenbacteria; class RBG-16-71-46; order CAIMUX01; family CAIMUX01; genus JADJQY01. Next base: position 396,671 of record JADJQY010000004.1, read on the forward strand.
TCGGGACCGGCGGATCTGCTATCCTCTCCGCGCATCTTCCACCCCAGAAACGAGGTCGCGGCATGAGCCGAATGAAGAGCAGTGCGCGCCCGGCGATGTTTGCCGTGGCGGCGGTCGTGGGCGCGGTGCTCGTGCTCTACCTACAGCGGAACAAGCACGACACCGCGGCTGGCCCATTCACGGACGGGGCGGCACGATCGGAACCGGCTTACGACTCCAACCGGGAGGCCCGGCAGACGACGGAGGACCCGATGATGTATCCCCCCCCGCCCCCCGGCTCCGGCGCCGGTGCCAGCAGCGTTCGGCAGGGGCCATGCTTCCGCTACACCGTGCCCGCGGGATGGAGCGTGGCCGAGGACGGGCAGTTCGCGGTCGTACTCATCGCACCCGATCAGCGCGCGGTCACCACGATGGTCGGGAACGTCGGGCTGCCGAACGGCTACAACCCGGGCCAGTACCTGATGGAGCGTCTGAGCCAGGCCGGCTACCAGAACTTGCGCTTCGGGCAGATGCGTCAGGCCCAACCGGCGTTCGGCTTCCCTTCCGCGTGGGAGTGCGACGTCGACTATGTCGTGGGGGGTGTCGCTTGCCATGGGATCGCCCGCTGCAGCGTTGCGCCCAACTACGATTTCTGCACGATGGTGATGACCTGGGCCGCCTCCGAGAACTCGCAGTGGCCGAACTACGCCGGCTGGCTCCCCCAGATCGCCGCACAGGTCGACGTGACCAACTCCGCCGCTTTCGGCGCCTCCGGGATCGCGCAACAGAACCTGCAGAACTCGATCGCGCTCGGGGAGCAGGCGCGGCGCAATCGCGAGCACTCCGCCCAGCAATGGGACCAGGTCACCCGCGAGCGCGGCGAGTCCCAGGACCGCAACAACGCCGCCTTTCGCGATGCAGTCGGCGGCGTGCAGCCGTATCAGGATCCCTACCAGAACCGCACCGTCGAGTTGCCGGCGGGCAACGCGGTCTACTGGGTCAACATGACCACCGGCCAGATCGTGGGCGATCCGAATCCCTCGTTCGATCCCCGAACGCCGACCGACTCGAACTGGCGCGCGATGCCGCGGAATCGGTGAGGGGCGGTCACGCGAAAAAACCCCGTGGCGCGCGGCCTCGGGGTTCTTCGTTGCCTCGAAAACGAGGCGGTAGCGTGGTCCGCGCTAGTTCGAGGTGCGGCGCAGGATGAACTGGACGATGCGCTCGATGGAGTCGAGGTTCTCGGGGATCATCTCGGAGTCCTCGACCCGGAAGTGGAAGTCGTCTTCGAGGAAGCCGATGACCTCGAGCACGCCGGTCGAGTCGATGATCCCGCGATCGAGCAGCGAGGCGTCGTCCGGCAGTTCGTTGGGATCGGGCACGTAAAAGTTCTTGATGATGAACTCCCGAACCCGGCTTCGCACCTCGGCAACGGATAGATTGGGCACGCTGAAGGCGGCCTCGGACATCGGAACTCCTCCTGTGACCACACGGGGAAATGTGGGTGTGTATCGTGGTCTTTCCAAGAATCGACCACGCTACGCGTTACCTGAGCGATCAATTCTATCCCTGGAAACGTCCGCGGCGCTACGGGGCGAACAGCCTTCGACCGGCGAACTGGGTTAGAAGACTCACCGAAGATCGGTTTTCTTGATCTTACCCGTCGTTGTCTTGGGCAAATCGCCGACAAAATCGACGAACTTGGGGACCATGAACCCTTCCAGGCGCCGCTGACACTCCCGGATCACCTGGCGCTCGTCCATCGAGACGCCGGTCTCAAGAACGACAAATGCCTTCACCGCCTGGCCGAGCAGCTCGTCGGCCACCCCGATCACGGCGGCCTCTCGGACCCCCTCGATGTTCATCAGGGCGGATTCGACTTCCTTGGGCGCGACCTTCTCGCCTCGGGACTTGATCACGTCGTCCATGCGGGCGACGAAGTAGAGGTACCCCTCCTCGTCGAGCTTGCAGAAGTCGCCGGTGTAGAGCACCTGCTCTCCGGGGAGCGGACCCGGGCGGAGCTTCTTCGCCGTCTCCTCGGGCTTCTCCCAGTAACCAGGCATGACGGTGGCCCCACGAATGACGAGCTGGCCGACCTCGCCCGGACCGAGACGCCGGTCGTGCTCATCGACGATCCAGAGTTCCGTGTCGGGAATGGCGATTCCCACCGAAGTGGGCTTTCGATCGAGATCCTCCGGCGGCAGATAGGTGCAACGCTTGCACTCGGTCAGCCCGTACATCGAGTAGATGCGCGAGGCGGGAAACAGGTCCTTGAGCACCAGGATGTGCTTCACCGGGAGAGCGGCGGCCGTGTTGGTCACGTACCGGATGTTGGAGAAATCGTACTCCGCGAGGGTCTTCATCTCGGCCAGGATGGCGAAGATGGTCGGAACCCCGGGGAAGCCGGTCACCTTCTCCTGCACCATGAGATTGAGCACCTGGGCCGGGTAGGTGAAGGATCGCTCGAGTACCAGGCGCGCACCCACTCGAAAGCTCAGAATCATCTGATAGAGGCCGTAGTCGAAGGAGAACGGCAGGACGCAGAGGACGACGTCGTCTTCCACCATCCGGAGATAGGTCGATATGGAGCGCGCGGCGGTCAGCATGTTGCGGTGGGTGAGCATCACCCCTTTGGGATCGCCGGTCGAACCGCTGGTGTAGATGATGGCGGCGAGATCGATGTCAAGGTTGCGGCGCCGGGGCGGCAGGCTGCGCTCGCCCCGCGCGAGAAGGGTTTCCCAGGCGATCAGCCCCGGGAGCCCGGCGGCACGCGCGGGATCGAACGATCCGGAGAGCACCACCGAGCGCAGGTGCTCCGCTCGCTGCGTCGCTTCGAGAATCACCGGCAGGAGGTGCGCGTCGGAGATCATCGCCCGCGCGCGGCTGTCGTTCAGATAGTAGGCCAGCTTGTCGGCCTTGGTCTGGGGATTGACGATCGACACGACCGCGTTCGCCTTGAGCACTCCCCAGAAGGAGATCACCGTCTCGAGCGTATTGTCGGCGAAGACGATCACCCGATCGCCGCGCTCGACCCCGGCCGCGATGAGGCTGTGCGCGAGAGCGTTCGCGCGAGCATCGATCTCGGCGTAGCTCAGCCGCTCCCCCTTTACCACCAGGGCGATCTTCTCGGGGAGGCGCGCGGCGGATCGCTCGAGCAGGTCGTGCAGTTGCGGAATGGCGCTGACCAGGATTTCCATGGAGATTCCTACGATTGCGGTCCGAGGCGATCGACGAAGGTCCGCCACTCGATCGAGGGGAGGCTCCGGTCGACGCCATCTACCAGTTGCTGATGCAGCAGCTGGGTCGAGAGGACTCCAACCACCGCCATGTTGTCGGCATTCGAGAACTGGCCGTCCTCGCTCCGTTCCCGGCACTTCCGCCAGAGTCGCTCCACCACCTCGGGATCGAAGAGGCCGATGCGCGCGACCTCCTCCGGCCGGAGGGCGGCCGCGACATATTCCGGGGTATCGGGGCCGACGAAGGAGAGGGCATCCGGAGCGCGATACGGTTGCTTCTTCCGTTCGAGAATCGATTGCGGCACGAGATCCCGCGCCGCCTGCTTCAGCACCCGCTTCTCGTCCAACCCGCGCAGCTTGTACTCCGCCGGCAGCGAGTTGGCCAGGGCGATCACCTCGGAATCGAGGAACGGGAACCGCCCCTCGACGGAGTGCGCCATCAACATCCGGTCTCCCTGCGAGGAGAGAAGGTAGCCGGAGAGCAGGGTTCGCACCTCGAGATACTGATCCTGGGCCAGGAACGACCAGCGCGGAAACTCGGGCGGAAGGGACGCGAGCAGTTCCCCCACCACATCCGATCCGCGCACCGCTTCCCGGACGGCGGGCGCAAAGAGGCGCTTCAGCGCCGCGGTTCCCTGCCAACGGGTGTCGTGCGCAAAACCGGGGTCGCGCCATCCGGAGAGGTTGCGTCCGAAGAACTGCCGGGCCATCGCCTGCTGCGAGACCGGGGAACGCTGCAAGTAGGGGTAGAGCCGCTCGAGCAAGCGCGGCCGCCAGAGCGATTGCGGCGCGCGGGCCCAGAACCGCCGGACCTTCGCTTCGCGGAAGAGGTCGTAGCCGGCGAACATCTCGTCCGCCCCTTCGCCGGTGAGCACCACCTTGATTCCATGCGCGCGCACCAGCGCGGAGAGGAGGAAGAGTGGCGCCGGCGCGGTGCGGAGGATCGGACGCTCGGTGTGCGCGATCACCTGGGGGAAGACCCGCGCGATGTCGGCCCGTGACACCACCACCTCGTGATGATCGCTCTCCAGGCGGCTCACCATCTCGCGCTGGAATCCGGTCTCGTCGTACTCCGCGTCCTGGAAGCGAAGCGAGAAAGTCTGGAACCGCGAGCCCATGGCACGCAGGCCGAGGGCCGCAACCAGCGAGCTGTCGAGGCCACCGCTCAAGTAGCTGCCGACCGGCACGTCGGCGCGGAGCATGCGCAGGCGGGTCGCCTCCTCGAGCGCGTGGCGTACGGCTTCGGCTGCATCCTCGGGCGTGCCGCGGAAAGCCCCTTCCTCACCGAGCGGGTAGCGGGCCTGGAAGTGGGGTTGCTCGCGCCATCGGCCCGCCTCGTACACTCGCAGATATCCTGGGCGCAGCTCCTCTACCCCAGTGAAAACGGCGCGCGGCGGGACCACGGTCCAGAAGGAGAAGGTCTCCTCCAGGGCCAGCGGGTCGATCCGGCGGGGCAGGTTCGGATCGGCGGCGAAGATCGCCTTCACCTCGCTGGCGAAGTAGAGGCGCCCTCCGTGCTCGGACAGATAGAGCGGCACGATGCCGACCGCGTCGCGCGCCAGGACGAGTCTCCGGCCATCCCAGAGGCCGAGGGCGAATTGCCCGTTCATGCGCGCAAAGGCCGCGAGCCCCCAGGCACGGTACGCCTCGACGATCACCTCGGTGTCGCTCTGCGTGCGGAAGCGGTGGCCGAGGGCCTGGAGTTCCGCGCGCAGCTCGACGTAGTTGAAGATCTCGCCGTTGAAGGCGAGCCAATGTTCACCCGTCGCGTCGGAGAGCGGCTGCTGTCCCGTCGCCACGTCGATGATCGAGAGGCGCGCGTGGCCCAGACCGCATCGCTCGTCGCGATAGAGACCGAACTCGTCCGGCCCGCGATGCCGGAGCGCGCCGACCATGCGAGTGAGCGCGTCGATGCCGGGCGCCTCGCGCTCGGTCAGGTTCAGGATCCCCGCGATGCCGCACATTGGTGATCGTCCCGATTCCCGACCTGCCCTAGCCGCGTCCGACGGGGTGGACGAGGAGCGGCGAATGATGAAGGTAGCGGGAGGCGCGCCGCTTCGCCTCGATGTCCTTGTAGACCCGCTCGACCTGCTCAGTCGAAAGACCGATCACCGGAGCGACCTCGGCCGCGGGGACCTGGTGATTCACGCCGTAGAGGCAGAGGTCCATGCGGTCGTAGGGCAGGGCGAAGTAGAACTCCTCCTGGGTCTGCGCCATCGAGTAGGTATCGGTGGTGGGCGGACGGCTGCGGATTTCCTCCGGCACCCCCAGGTGCTCGGCGAGCTGGTAGACCTGCGTCTTGTAGAGGTGCGCGATCGGCTTGAAGTCGGCCGCACCATCCCCCTGTTTGACGAAGAACCCCTGGTCGTACTCGAGCAGATTCGGCGTGCCGGCCACGGCGTAGTTGAGCCGATCGGCGTGGTAGTACTCGAGCATCTTCCGCACTCGCTGCTTGAAGTTGGTCGCAGCGACCAACTGCAGGTAGGGCGCGACCGGCAGCCGCTCGGTCCGTTGCTCCCCCGCGGGAGCCTGCACGGTGAGCTGGAAGAAATTGAGTCGATCGCTGTCCAGGATCGAGGGGAGGGTGAGCTTGCACTTCCACCCCTCCCCGTACTCCGGAAACACCTGCCGGATCGCTTCGACCTGGCGGGCGTAGCAGCCGGCCCCATTCAATGCGCCCGTGATCTCCTCGATCACGGTCGCCACCCCGGCCGATTCCGCCGCCATCCGACCCAGACGCAGTGAGTCATCCGAGGAATCGCGCTCCGGCATGAAGAGCCCAAACACCCGATCCGCCCCCAACGCCGCTGCGCAGAGGTGTACCACGACCGAGCTGTCGACTCCGCCCGAGAGGCCAAGTACGGCTCCGCGGCGCCGCAGGTCACCTAGCACCTGTTGGCGGATCGCCGCCTGGATCTCTGCTGCGACCGCCGCGGCATCGATCCGCAGCACATCCTTGCTGAACATGGATTCCTTTCCATCTGCCGTGTACGGGGCAGTTTACTCCGGGCATGGGAGGTATCGACCGTTTCGTCCCGGATCCTGGGCGAAATCTACCCGGCGGGAGCGGGTCCCGGGCCACGAAAACCACCCTCCGGCCAGCATTGCACCTGGGCCAAGCCTCGCCTAGGATCGCCCTCCCTGGACGGGGGAGGGCTGTGCGTGGGATGGCGATCGGGTCCGAGGCTGCAGCGGATGGAATTCTCCGGCGCCGATCTCGGCGGAACCGGACTGTGAGCGCCGCAGCTCCGCAGGCGAGTATGGGGTCTCGCCGCGGCGGCCCGCGAGATCGAGGCCTGCTGCTCCCGGCGGCCCCGCTTCCGAACGCGCACCGCGTGCTTCTCTTCGTTCTGTTCGCTCTGGCCATCGTCCTTTCGCTGAAGCAGGTGGGGGCCGAGGACACCGGGTTTCATCTGCGGACCGGCGAGTGGCTGCTCGAGGGAAAGGGCTGGCCCGGACACGACCCATTCACCTTTACGGTGAGTGATCGCCCGTACACCGACACGAGCTGGGGCTACGATCTTCTCCTCGCGCTGATCAACCGCACCACTGGACCCGCGGGCATGGTGTTCGCCCACATGTTCCTGGTCCTCGGCATCTTCGGCCTGCTCTACCGAACGGCCCGCCTCGCACCGGCCGACCCGACGCTTCTCCTGGTGGTCTTAGGGATTGGAATCGTTGCCTGCGAGATGCGCTACCAGGTCCGGCCCGAACTGGTGTCGTACTTCCTCCTCACGCTCGAGCTGTCGCTCCTCCACCGGCACGCCACGGGCAAGCGTACGAATCTGAAGTGGTTGCCGGTGATTCACCTCGCCTGGGCAAATCTGCACAGCTTGTACATCCTAGGTTGGGGGGCAATCCTCTGTTTCGCCATCGGCCTCTGGATCCGCGATCGGAAGCTGGACCGGGACCTCATGCGCTACGGCTGCGCCAGCGTGGCGGTGGCCTTGCTCAATCCGTACGGAGTGCAGGGGGTTCTCTTTCCGTTCACCCTGGCTACCCGGATGCGGGAAGAGAACGCCTTCGCCCAGTCGATCAGCGAGTTCGTCTCTCCCTGGCAGCTTGGGCTCTCGCAGCAGTACCCGTTCTATCCCCGGATCCCGGTCTGGCTGTTCCGCGCCTTCGCCGTTCTGGTCGGGCTCTCCCTGGTTCCTCTCGCTCGACGGCGCCGGTTTCCCGCGATCCTGCTCGCCGGCGGGTTCCTCGCCCTCTCCGCCACCATGATTCGGAATGTCCCGTTGCTCGTGGTGGCGGCGCTACCCGGGGTCGTCTGGGCCTTTCCCATCGAGCGTCGTTTCGAGCTCTGGGGAGTGCACACCCGCCTGCGCCGTGCGGTGCTCTGGTCGCTGATCTCGGTGACCGGCCTGAGCGCCTGCAGCCTGATCCTCCGCACGGTGAACGACGCCTACTACGTCGACAGCCGACGGACGGAGCGGTTCGGACTCGACTGGAATCGGCTGAGCCTACCGCTTGGAGTTGCCGAGTACGCCTATCGCGTCGATCTGCAAGGGCACATGCTCAACCACCTCAACTTCGGCGGACACCTGATGTGGGCCCTGAGGCAACCGGTCTTCATCGACGGAAGGCTCGAGGTGATCGGAGAGGATTTCTATCGCTACTATCTCAGTGCGATGTCCGGCACCGAGGCGATGGAAGGCGCGGTGGCGAAGCACAATCTGCGCTGGATGACCTTCCCGTATGTGACCAATCCGAAACTGCTCGGGCGAGTGAGCCGGGATCCACGTTGGCAGCTCGCTTATGTAGATGAGGTCGGCGTGGTGTTCCTGCGCGCCGACCATCCGTCACGGCTCGACGCGTCGATCTCGTTCCCGCCCGGCCCGCCGGTCATTCCCACGTCCCTTCCGGGCCTGGGGGGATCACGTCGGCGCGCACCGCTCGAACGCTGGCTCCGCGGTCATTTCACCCCGCAGACGTTTCCTTCGTTCGACTTCAATCTCGGGCTCTTCCACCTTTACCGGGGGGAGCTGGGTCTGGCCGCGGGGCGGTTCGCCGACGCCATTCGGGCCTCGGACGGCGACTACTACGAGATCTACAACAATCTCGGGGCGGTACTGTTTCGCCTGGGGCAGGTCGAGGAGGCGCGCGCCTGCTACCAGGTCGTCCTGTCCGAGGAGCCCGGCAACACCATCGCGCGCGAGCGGGTCGCAGCCCGCTAGCCCGACTACCAGCGGTGGTAGGCGGGATGTCCCTCCCGCACCGCCACGAAGGTGCCGCGACAAGTAGCGGTGACCTTTCCCCCGCACTCGATCGTCCCCTCGACCACCACGCGGTCGGCCCCGACCTCGACCGCGCGACTGCGCAAACGGAGCGGCAGATGCGAGTCGGTCGGGCGCTTGAGCCCGATCGCGTACTCCGCGGTGACGGTGCAAGGGGGGGTCGCGAGCCCCTGGGTCGACATGAGGGTGTAGGCCGCCGTCCAGTTGCAGTGACAATCGAGCAGGGTGCCGATGATCCCTCCACTCACCACCCCCTCGAACGCCTCGTGGTGGGGGGCCGCGTGCCACTCCGCGACGACTTCGTCGCCGCTCACGAACGAGCGCACCCGGAGGCCGAGTTGATTTGCCGGACCGCAGCCGAAGCAAGCGTTGGCCGGAGCGTACTGCTCCTGCAGGCAGGGAGATTGGCTCATGGAACTCCTCGCATCCCGGGGCGGGATTGCCCTCGTCGCCGCCGGGGGGAACGGAAACGCCCGACCGAAAGGGCCGGGCGCCGCGTGTTTCCGCTCGGGCGCGACCGACGCCCTACGAGGCGCGGCGATCGCCCGAAACGCTAGCTACTTCACCTCGACGGTGAGCTTCTCCATCTTGAGCGGCTCACTCGTGGCGCCGCTCTGCGAACCCGCCGCCTCCAGCTTCTTCAGCGTTTCCATCCCTTCGACGATCTCGCCGAAGATGGTGTGCTTGCCGTCGAGCCACGGGGTCGGCACGAAGGTGAGGAAGAACTGGCTGCCGTCGGTTCCGGGGCCGGCATTGGCCATCGAGAGCAGTCCGCCCTTGTCATGCTTCACCGTGTCCTTGAACTCTCCCGCGAACTGATAGCCGGGACCCCCACGACCGTTGCCGAAGGGATCGCCGCCCTGAGCCATGAATCCGGAGATGACCCGGTGGAACGAGATCCCGTCGTAAAAGCCGAGCTTGGTCAGATAGAGGAAGTTGGTCACATGATTGGGCGCCACGTCGGGGCGGAACTTGATCAGCATCTCACCCTTGTTCGTGACCATGCGCACGAAGTACTTCTTCTTTGCGTCGTACACCACGCCGTCGGGGAACTTCGGCAGACTGCTCTTCCACGAGGGCTGCGTCTTGTCGATCTTGGCGCCGGAGATGAACGCGTCGATCGCGGCAATCGCGCCATCCTCGGTCGGCACGGCATCGGCTCCACCCGCCACCATCGCGAGCGCGAGCGAGGCGGTCATGATCACTCCCATCCAAGCGGACTTCATCCCGATTCCTCCTCTTCTAGATCGTGCGCGCGGACGGGACCTTCCCTCCGAGCAGAATCTCCGGCGGCCCGTTCCAAACCCTCAGCCGACGGAAAAGTTGCGCCGCCCGGCCGCATTCCCTGGAGCGGCGCGAGCCCGGGAGACTCTAATCGAACCCGGGCCGGGCCGGAAGTCGGTTCCTCTGCGCCCCAAGCGGTGGTTCGAGGCGGCGTTCGGCCGCGCGAAGACCTTGCACCGCCGAGGCTTGCGTCGGAGGTGGTGGGGCTGCGAACCTGTCCCCATGCCGGAACTTCCCGATGTCGCGTTGTATCTCGAGGCCCTCGAGGCCCGCACCGTCGGGGCGAGGCTGGAGCAGATCCGCCTGGCCAGCCCCTTCGTCCTCCGCTCCTTCGAGCCTCCGCTCGAGGCTGCGGCGGGGCGAACCGTGCTCGGGCTCCGGCGGGTCGGCAAGCGGATCGTCTTCGCGCTCTCGGAAGATCTCTTTCTCTCGATCCATCTGATGATCGCCGGTCGCTTCCGCTGGAAGGAGGCGGGGACGAAGATACCAGGCAAGCTCGGCCTGGCCGGGTTCGACTTCTCGACCGGCACCCTGCTCTTGACCGAGGCCTCCCAGAAGAAGCGGGCGGCGATCCATCTGCTTCGAGGCGAATCTTCCCTGCGCGCGCTCGACGCCGGCGGGATCGAGCCACTCGAGGCCACCGTCGAGCAGTATGCGGCCGCGCTCCGGCGGGAGAATCACACCATCAAACGATCGCTCACCGATCCCCGCCTGTTCGCCGGCATCGGCAATGCCTACTCGGACGAAATCCTGCACCGCGCACGGATGTCCCCCCTGCGCCTCACCCGCCGCATGTCCGACCTGGAGATCGAAGGGCTGCGCACGGCCACGCAGGCAACCTTGATCGTATGGATCGAGCGACTGCGGCAGGACACCGGGGACCGGTTCCCCGAGAAGGTCACCGCCTTCCGGCCGGAAATGGCCGTCCACGGCCGGTTTCGTCAGCCCTGCCCGGTCTGCGCCACACCGGTCCAGCGGATCGTCCACGCCGAGAACGAATCGAACTACTGCCCCACCTGTCAAACCAAGGGGAAGCTCTTGGCCGACCGCGCCCTGTCACGGCTGTTGCGCGGCGATTGGCCGAAGTCATTGGCCGAGCTCGAGGAGATGAAGTCCCGCGGTTGATCTCCCCCGCCGCGGGCGAACGCGATCACCCCGCGGATTCTTCGATCGCCTGGAGTGTCCGGGTGAGTCGAGCGCGCTCCCGACGGTAGAGCCAGGAGAGTCCGCGATCCCACCCGCACGCCAGGGAGGTGGCGGCGATCAGCTCGCGGACCTCCTGTCGGGTGATCCGCGCCTTTCCCGCCAGCACGCGCTCCTGCGCGCAGACCCGCTCCAGCGTGCGCACGGCGAAGAATGTGGGCCAGAGGCAGAAGAGGCGGACGCGCGGCGCATGCCGGGGCAACAACAGGGTGAACTCGTGCGCCTGGTCGAGATACTCCGCCGCCTCCCGGGCGAGATCGGCGATCACCCGACGCGCGGCCGGTTGATGGGCGGGCAGATCGAGGTCGACCAGGGTCGTCCCGCGCCGCCGGGCTGCCTCCTCGGGAACATAGCTCCAGCCGCGTCGGCGATCCTCGGCCACGTCCTGAAGGATGTTGGTGAACTGGAGCCCCAGCCCGAATGGGGAGGCGAGGGCAGTCAGGCGCGCCAGCGAGGGTTGAAGACTCCGCCCGAGGTGGAGCGCGAACAGCTCGGTCAGCAGGTGTCCCACCGTTCCCGCGACGTAGTAGGCGTAGAGCCTCAGCTCTTCGCGCGTCTCGAGCACGAAGCGGACGGTGCCCGGGGGAGTGCCCGGGTCCCGGAGCTCGCGGCCCACATAGCTCGCCATCCCGAGCGCCATGGCCTGGATCCAGCGAGAGAGGATCTCACGCTCGGCCCCGGGCAGGGCGGCGTAGGCGCGGAAGACCACCTCGCGCTCGGCGAGCAGGCGTGATCCTCCGGCGGGATCGGCCGCGCCGAGGAAGGCCGAATCGATCATCGCTGCCATCTCGGTCGGCTTCGGATCGACCAGGCTCATGCCGAGCAACTCCAGCTGCGCGATTCGGCGCGCCGGGTCGAGTGCGGTGGCGTCTTCGAACAGGTCAGCCAGCCGGCAGAGGAGGTAGGCGATGGTGATCGGATCGCGCAGCTGGTTCGGAAGCGCGCGAATGGTGAGCGCAAAGGTCCGCGAGACGTCCGGAAGGAGTTCGCGACAGCGAGCGACGTCCGAGCCGAGACTCACGGCGTGCCGGCTCCCAGCGGATCGAGGCCGAAGCCGCGAAGCAGCTCTGCGGTGGCCAACAAGGGGAGCCCCACGATCGCGCCCGGATCTCCGGCATCCATGTGCGAGAAGAGCGCCACTCCCACTCCTTCGGACAGATAGCCGCCACAGGAGCGCAGCGGCCGCTCCCGCTCGACATAGCGGACGATCTCCTCGAACGAGAGCGCCCGCATGCGGAGACTGGCCACCACCAGGGCGGTCTCCGCGCGGCCGTCGTCCGCATCGAGGCAGTACAGCCCGTTGTGCAGCCGGTGCTCCTTTCCCGCGAGGGCGCGCAGTTGATCGATGGCCCGCGCGCTGGTCTCCGGCTTCCCGAAAATCCGACCGTCGCACTCGCACACCTGATCGGCGGCCAGGATGATCGCTCCCGGATGCGCCCCGCGCAAGGACTCCGCCTTCCGCCGGGCGTTCTCCAGCCCGAGGTCCGACGCTTCCCGGGCGGAGTAGGGCCGGTCCTCCGGGACGAGTTCCTCGCACCGCGGCGCCTCGGGGGTGAAGGGGATTCCGAGGCGCGCGAGGAGCGCGGCCCGGTGCGCAGCGGTCGATGCCAGTACGAGTGAACGCATGCCCCAAGATACCGCCCCGGCCAGCCGCCTGCTATCGTCTTGGGCCGGCCCCCGGCCGGAAGGAGGAACGAAGGTGATCCGGAAAGACGACGCCCTGTTGGTGGTGATCGACGTGCAGGAGAAGCTGCTCCCCCACATCGCGGAGCACGAGCGGGTGACGGCCCAGATTCAGAAGCTGATCGACGGGTTTCTCATCGCCGGCGCGCCGGCGCTGGCCACCGAGCAGTACCGGAAGGGACTGGGGCCGACCCACCCGGCGCTGATCGACTCCCTGACCCGGAACCATCCCGAGAGCTTCGCGCCTATCGAGAAGATGACCTTTGGCTGCTGCGCCCATCCGCCGTTCCTGGAAGCGATCGAGCGCCTGGGCCGGTCGCAGGTCGTGCTCTCGGGAATCGAGGCGCACGTCTGCGTCTTGCAGACCGCGCTCCAGCTCCGCGCCCTGGGACGCGAGACCTACATCGTCGCCGATGCGATTTCCTCGCGTGATCCGCGCAACGTCGAGATCGCCCTGCGTCGCATGGAGCAGGAAGGAGTTCGCTGGACTTCGGTCGAGATGTCGGTCTTCGAGATGCTGCACGAGAGCGGCACGCCTGCGTTCAAGGCCTGGAGCCAGCGCATACGCTGAGCGCTCAGACGCACACCTATGCCCGGGCGGGTCCGCCCGCCAGAATCAGGGGGGTCCGCTAGCCGCGAATCAACCGCAATACCTCGGGCAGGAGATGCGGGTTGCTTCCCACGGAGCGATCGGCCCAGATGGTGGGCGTCCCCTCCCAGTCGACGAAAGCCCCCCCCGCCTCCTCGATGATCGGCGCGATGGCCGCGCAGTCCCAGACGCTCATCTTGGGGTCGACGACGAAGTCCGCGCGTCCGGTGGCCACCAGGAAGTACGCGTAGCAGTCGCTCCAGCCACGGTTCATTCGCACCGCGCGGCGCAGCCGCTCATGCACGTCCAACCGGTCGATCTTCTCGAAGCCGCTCGCGTCGTTGGTCAGGAAGAGTGCCTCTTCCAGCCGTGTGGTGCTGGATACCTGTGCACGGCGCGGTTCCGTTTCCCCGAAGTACTGGCAGAACGCCCCGTCACCCACGGCGCCCCACATCGCTTCACCCAGCGCGGGAAACTCGACCACCCCGAGGACACTGCGACCGCCGTACTCCACCCCGACCATGGTGCCGAATAGAGGAACACCGTGCATGAACGACTTCGTCCCGTCGATCGGGTCGAGAATCCAGCGATAGCCGGAGGTTCCCGGCAGCTCGGCGAACTCCTCGCCCAGGATCGCGTCGTCCGGATAGGCTGCCTGGATGCAGGCCCGCAGGTACTGCTCGGTCGCGCGGTCCGCGTTGGTGACCGGAGAGGCATCGGCCTTCCACTCGATCGAGAGGCCCAATCGACGGAAGTGGGAATTGGCGACCTCTCCCCCCTCGCGCGCAATGGTGCGGGCAAAGGCGAGCCGCTCACGGCGCGCGATCTTCTCGTCAGGTTCCATGGCCGAAGGGTACCGGCTCCGGCGGGGCTGTCAAGTCCGCGCGCGCAACGAGCCGAGACGTTCCAGTGCGGCCTGGATCGTCTCCGGGCGCTTGCAGAAGGCGAACCGCGCCAGGAAGGCTCCGGCTGCGCGGTTCTCGTAGAACGCGCTCGCAGGAACAGCGGCCACGCCGACCGTCTCGACGAGGTGCCGGCAGAACTCCACGTCGTTCGCGAACCCGAAGGGACGAACGTCGGCCAGGACGAAATAGGCGCCGGCGGGCGGGGCGAGTCCGAAGCCGCGCGCCGCCAGTCCTTCGACCAGAAGATCGCGTCGCGCACGATACTCGGCGGTGAGCGAAGAGAAGTACTCCGCCGGCCCCGCGATTGCCCGGGCCATCGCGTGTTGAAACGGGGTTGCCACGGCAAAGGTCACGAACTGGTGCACCGCCTGGAGGGCTGCGGAGAGCGGCCGGGGCGCGGCGGCGTATCCGATCTTCCAGCCGGTCAGGCTGAAGGTCTTCCCGGTCGAGTTGATGGTCACCGTGCGATCGGCCATGCCGGGCAGGAGCGCGATCGGAGTGTGGGTGCCGTCGAACACCAGCCGTTCGTACACCTCGTCGGTGACACAGAGGACATCGTGCTCCAGGCAGAGGGCGGCGATCTGTTCCAGCTCGGACCGGTCGAACACTCGGCCGCTCGGGTTGTGCGGCGTGTTGAGCAGGATCATGCGCGTCCGCGGGTTGAAGGCCGAGCGGAGTTCCGCCGGATCCCAGCGAAACTCCGGAGCATGCAGCGTGACGAAGCGCGGCGTGGCGCCAGCCATGGTGCAGCAGGCGCGGTACGAGTCGTAGTACGGCTCCAGCATCACCACCTCGTCTCCAGGCTCGCAGAAGGCGAGAAATGCGCAGTGAATCGCCTCGGTGGCGCCGGCGGTGACGGTGATCTCGGTCAGCGGATCGAAGCAGAGCCCGAAGCGGTCGGCGTAGTCGTGGGAGATCGCCTGGACGAGGACCGGATCTCCGGCCATCCGGGCGTACTGGTTGCGGTCGGCGCGGATCGCCTCGACCGCCGCCTCCTTCACGAAGTCCGGACCGGAGAAGTCGGGAAAACCCTGGGCGAGGTTGACCGCGCCGTATTCGTTGGCCAGGCGGGTCATCTCGGCGAAGATGGAGGTTCCGAACCCCCGGATCCGGGCCGCCGCGCGGTCGTTCATCCTGGAGCTAGCGGGTTGATTCGGTCACGGTGAGCCCGCGCTGCAGGAAGGTGCTTCGCGAAGCCACCGCCGCCGCCCGGACCGCCACGCTGTCTCCAACCAGTACCTCGATGGTTCCGATCGGCGCGCCTGCCGGGACCGGCGCCTCGGCAGAAAGCGGCGCGTCGACCCGATAGCGGATCTGTGCCCCCTGTCCGGAGCGAACCACCACGCCCACCTCGCTCTCCGAGACCAGCGGCACCTCGACCGGGTTCGGGCCGGTGACGCGCAGCAGATGCCCCAGGTCCTCCCCCTTGCCCAGCACCTTGACCCGTTCGTAGCGAGTGAACGCATCATCGAGCAGTCGGGTCGATTCGTTGAACCGACGCGAGCTGGTGGGAGACCCAAGCACGACCGAAACGAGGCGCATGTCCTCCCTCTCCGCAGTGGTGCAGAGGCAGTACCCAGCCCTCGAGGTGAACCCGGTCTTCAATCCGTCACAGCCCGGGTATTGGGTCAGAAGCCGATTGGTGTTTCGAACCACTTGCTTCCCCCGGATCGTCTCCGAGACCTTGGACGAAATCTGCAGGGTGGCTTCGTGCCGGAGGAGCGTCTGGGCGAGGATCGCCTGATCTCGCGCGGTGGTCAGGGTCGGCAGGTCGCGATCGAGTCCGTGCGGATTCTGATAGCGAGTGCGGGACATGCCGAGTTCCTCGGCCCGACGATTCATGCGCCCGACGAATCCCGACTCCGACCCGGCCAGGTAGATCGCGATGGTGAGCGCCGCGTCATTCGCGCTGGCGATCGCCATGGCGTTCAAGAGATCATCCAGCGAGATCCGTTCCCCCGGCGCCAGGCGCGCCCGGGTCCCGCCGACGTAGGCGACGTCGTACGGCACGATCACCGTGTCGGTAAGCGCGACCTCCCCCCGCTCGATCGCCTCGATGGTCAGGAGCTCGGTCATCATCTTGGTCAGGCTGGCCGGCGAGCGCTGCAGGTCGGCCGCGCGCTCGTAGAGCACGGCGCCGCTCTCCGCATCGACCACGATTGCGGCCGCATAGTCGGTCGCTCCGGTATTGACCGAGCGCACCTTCCGCGCGCCGCGGGTCGACCGCTTCGACTTCGACTTCGCCGCCTTGCCCCGCGAGGACTTCTTCGAGGAGACCTTCGCCTTCTTGGAGCTGCTCTTCTTGGCCGTGGACTTCTTGCCCGTGCTTTTCTTGGCCGTACTCTTCTTGGCCGTACTCTTCTTGGACGTGCTTTTCTTCGAGGTGCTCTTCTTGGTCGTCGACTTCTTGGTCGTGCTCTTCTTCGAGCTGCTCTTCTTCGTCGTGGACTTCTTGGTCGTCGACTTCTTCGTAGTCTTTTTCTTGGTCGTGGTCTTCTTCTTGGTCGTCCCGCCGTTCTCGGATTGCGGGGCCGCGGGGGCGCTGGTGGTCCGATCGTTGATGTGTCCCAGCCCGGCGACGGCCAAGGTCGGCAGGAACGGGAGGGCGAGAAACAGACAGACGAGATACGCGAGCGCCCTGGCTCCCCCCCACCGAAGACTGGTGCGCAGGCGAGCGGTCCGGGACAGCGAGGCCCCCGGGAGCGGATTGTTGCTCGAGCGCGACTCGAGAGCTGTCGTCACCACCTGGTCATGCCGCACGAGGAACCTCCCAAGGCCCGCGCCGGCGACCGGCACGGACGTCGGTCTTCTATTTACCAGTGGACCGCCGGAACCAGGCCATGAGGCCCGTCGCCTCAACGGCGACCGGGGTCACCACCGGCAACTCTGCCAACACCTTGTCTCGAGAGAGAATCTGCATCTTGCCCACCGGATCTCCTGCGTTCAGCGGAGCCCGGAGTGTGGGGTCGGGGACGAAACGCCGCACGATCCCCCGGTCATCCGGGCGGGAAACGAGAACTGCGGTCGCCGAACCCAGTACCGGACGCACCAGCTTGGGCTTGCCGCCGCGAATCTCGATCTCCTGTCCTAGATCGGCCGGTTTGGGCGATCCCGCCACCAGGGAATAGGAGTTGAATCCACTTGCGAGCAGTTCCGCACTCTCCCCGAACCGATCCCGGTTGGCCGCACAGCCCATCACGACCGAAATGAGACGGAGATTGTCACGTTCCGCGGTGGCGCAGAGACAAAACCCCGCCCGCGAGGTGTACCCGGTCTTCAGCCCGTCACACCCCTCGAACCGTCCGATCAGTTTGTTCGTGTTCTCGAGGATGAACGCGCCGTTGCGGAACTCGGTCTTCTCGATCGAAGACCATTCGAGCACCTTTGGGAAGCGGATCAACTCCCGCGCAATCTGGGCGATGTCGTAGGCGGTCGTCACGTTTCCATCGGTCGGCTCGTCATCGAGGCCATGGACGTTCACGTAGCGCGTATCGGTGAGGCCCAGGTGCTGCACTTCGCGGTTCATCAGCTCGACGAATCCATCCGTGGTGCCCGCGATGTGTTCCGCCACCGCCGCGCAGGCGTCGTTCGCCGAGTGGATGACGATCGCCTTCATCAGCTCCTCGAGCGAGAAGACTTCCCCTGCGGCGAGGTAGGCCTGCGATCCGCCGATGTTGCTCGCCCACTCGGAGACGCGGATCGAATCGGTGAGCGCGAGCCGACCGGCCTCGATCTCGCGGAGCACCACGAGTTGCAGCGTCATCTTGACGATGCTGGCCGGCGCGCGCAGCTCATGCGCCCCTTGCTCGTAGAGCACCGTGTTGGTGGTCGGCTCGATCAGGATGGCGGAGGCGCAGGGGAGCGGAGCGCGTTCCAACGCGCGCCCGGCGAACACCAGATCGCTCTGAGGAGCGGTCGGGGCGTCGACCGGAAGAGCGGCAACTGCTGAGTTGCTGTCCTTTCCCCCGCACGCCGAGAACAGGGTCGCCAAGCAGACGAGGGTGGTAAGGCAAACGAGGCTCGTAATAGAGAACGACACGAAGAGCGCGGTGTCGGCCGATGCCCGAACCGGCGCACGGTGATCGCGGCGGGCGCGCAAAGCACCCGCGAACCAGCCTCCATGCCGCTTCGCCATCCAACCTCCATGTCGGGTACGCGGTCGTTCGGCAGGGCGTAGCGCCCCGCACCGATCTCGACTGTTCCTGTGCACCAAGGCAGGGGCCGATTCCCGCAATCGGGCGCGGAGTTGCTGCCTGCCTAAACCTCTGGGATGAACAAACTAACGCAGGGTGGAAATGCGGTCAACGGAGGGCGAACAAAAACGGGCGAATCACTCGTCCCACATGCCCCTGGGGAGCTCTTCCGTCTCAATCCTTGCATCTTTACCGTCAAAAATCACCTTTAGGCGAACCGATGAGGGTACCGCGACACCCATCTCTCCCCCCATCTGGTAACCGGAGGACATGGCCGCGCGGATCGCCTCGGCATCGGCGCTCGCGACCCCGCTCGACTTCACGGTCTTGATCCGCAGGATCCCGCCGCGATCGTGGAGCCGCACATCGACCACCGCCTCGCACTTGAGCGATTTGGAGACGACATCGCCGGGAGAGCGGACGACCGCAGGTCTCACCAGCCTGGCCGGCGTCCGCGGCAAGCGTGGGTGCTTGCCCGTTTCGACCTCTTCGAGGAACCGAACCCGTGCGGAGTCGCGCTCCTCCGGGGAGGCGGCCCAGATGAAGAGCGCAGCCAGATCCTCCTCTAGCGTCATGCGACGAATCGACGGCATCTGGCCCGGAATGACCACGGAATCAGCTAGTTCGACGGCGAAGCGGGGAGGCTCGGCGCAGGTGGCACCCTTGGGATAGTCCGTCGCGAACTCCTGGCCATCGGTGAGATGCACCAGCCGCATGCGCGGAATGAACCAGTCGACCGCGCTCCACGGAACCCAGAGGTCCCGTTTCTGCGCGTCGAACACGCGCAGCCCATCCATCCGGAAGAGTTCGCAATTCTCCGTCTGCACCACCCAGGAGACTTCAGTATCACGGGTGCGCGAATTGACGTAGGCGACCGGGGGGGCAAGCTCGATCGTCCCGTGGGTGATTCCACACTTGGGACAGGAAAGGTCCGCTGCACCGACCGGCCGTTCGATCACCTCGTGCAGGCAGTCGGGACAGAGCCACGGCTCCGCCTGTGCGGGGGTCAACGACGTTGCCGCCAGCAGCGCGAACAGCGCGATCGAAGCCAGGAGTCGAGGTCCCATGTCTCCCTCAAGTTGGGCCGTGAAGCCTACGGCGGCTCGGCAGTTGTCGCTCACGTCGGTTCGACGTTGGCGCGCCGCTCGGGTTTCCGACAGAAATAGGAAGGGGGCGATGCCGTGGGGCCGTAAAACACTCCCTCAGGCCGCAAGAGGTGTGCTCCCGTCACCCGCGGAGTCGGCATTCGCCCCCATACACCCGCGGTGAACCTCCCGCGCAATCGAGCTGCGAGAGGGCTCATCGAACTGACAGAAACGCTAGCACCCGCCCCCCCTGGTCGCAATGGGATTTCGAGATTCACCAAAGAGGAAACCGACGCGCGGCCCTCCCGGTTCCTGCTCCCGGGATCCCACTCGCAAACGGCTCGTTCCAGCTCGCGGTCCAGATGATACCGTGGCCGCATGACACCGTTTTCCGCATCACCTCCCCAACTGCCCGGCAGAGCCCTGGTGCTGGGAGGAACCGGGCTGATCGGGGGGCACGCCGCACGCGCGCTGCTCCACGCCGGCGCGACGGTCCGGATCCTGACCCGTGATCCGAGCAACGTCGGCGGCCTGCGCGGAGGGCCGATCGAGGTGATGCAAGGCGATGCCCAGCAGCGAGAACCGCTCCGCCGTGCGATCGAGGGGTGCCGCTACATCGTCCACCCGCCGCCCCGTACCCGCGGAGCGCCTTTGGCGTCGCGGCCCAGGTGGCCACGGCAGTTGCAGCCACCGAGCTGTTCCTGGAGGAAGCGGGGCGGATGGCCCCGGTCGACCGGATCGTCTACGTGAGCAGCATCACCACGATCGGCCACCCCGCTGGTCCCCGACCCGCCACCGAGGACGACCCCTGGGACCCCAGCCAGGACACTTCCCCCTACTTTCAGATGAAAGGCCGGATGGAAGAGCGAGTGCTCGCGGCGGCCCATGCCGGTCTGCCCGTGACGATCGTGAATCCTACTCTGACCATCGGAGCCCACGATCGCGCCCTCACGACCGGAAGGCTGCTTCTGCCCCTGGCTCGGGGGCAGATGCCCGTCTATCTACGGGGAATCATCAACGCCGTCGCCGCGAGCGACGTTGCCGAGGCGATCGTCTCCGCGCTGGATCACGGCCGGGTGGGCCAGCGGTACATTCTCGGAGGCGAGAATCGGGAGGCGCGGGAGTTCCTCGCCATCGCTGCACGGATCGCGGGGGTCCCCACCCCCAGGATTCCAGTGCCGTTGTCGCTCGCCGAGGGAATCGCCTGGTTGACCGAGATCGGCCACCGGTTTGCGCGCGCCGGCTGGCCGCTGTTTCCCGTCTCCGGGATCCGGATGATGCGCCATTCGCAGCCGGTTGACTCGAGCCTGGCGCGGCGTGAGCTCTCCCTCCGCGAGACGCCGATCGAGAGCGCGCTGGACGAAGCCTATCGTTGGTATCGCGACGCAGGGTTGTTCTAGCAGGGTCCCCGCGTCCACGCTTGTCGCGCTTTCGTTGCCCCGGCTACTCTGCTCCGCAAGAAGGAGAACAGCGGTGGCGAAGGCGAAGCAGACCCAGGGCGGAAGTTCTCTCCCCTCCCCACGAGGTGAGCGGGAGATGCGATTTCTCGCGTTCGTGACCGAGACGGCACCACATCTGGCCGCGCGCGCACCGGAGGCCTGGCGCCAGGTCGCGCGCTTCGATCTTGCCCTGGACTCGGAACGAACCTCCGCTCTGGCCAAGCTGCGCGCGACCCTGGTCCAACCGATCCTGGTCGCTCCCCTCCCGCCCGAACTGGAATCGACGCCCAGGGTGCCCGCGCCGGACCGCGTGCGCGAGGCAGGTGAGGCGCTCCACTCCGCACTCCATGGCTTCCTGACCCGCGAGGGGATCCGGGCTAGCCTCCAAGCGGATGAACGCCGGGAAGTGCTGCGCGGGATGATCCTCACCCGCCTGGTGGACAATCAGCTCAAGCACTTCTTCTCCGCCGGAACGGTGCGTTGGAAGAACCGCTCGTTTCAGGGGAAGGGATTTCGCTCGCTCGGCCAGGAGGGAATCTGCGCTGCGGTCCTCAGGCTGCGGCGAGGAGAGGCCTACGGCGGAGGGACCGAGCCGTGGCGAGGTGACGTCATCGCACCGATGATTCGGGACCTGGGAGCGGTGATCGGGATGCACCCCAAGCCGGAGACGGTGCGCATGGTCCTGAACGCGCAGATCGGGAAGTCCGGCCCCCCGATGGATGGAAGGGACCTCCACGTCGGAGATTGGTCGCGCGGGATCCTGCCCGCGACCGCTCCGCTCGGCAACTCGGCCCTGACCATCGCCGGGATCGCCTTTGCCTTCGCGCGCGCCGGGGACGGTCGCGTGGCCATCTCCTTCATCGGAGAGGGGGCGACCTCGCTCGGGGAGTGGCATGAAGCGATCAACCTCTGCGCGGCTCGCCGACTCCCCGCAGTGTTCTGCGTCCAGAACAACCAGACCGCGCTCTCGACGCCGGTGAGCGATCAGTCGGCCGCCCGCCTGTTCGCGGAGAAGGCGGCGGGCTACGGGATCCCGGGGATCACGATCGACGGTACCGACCCCGATGCGATCGCGGCCGCGTTCACCTGGGCGGCGGAGCGGGCACGCCGGGGCGAGGGACCGGCCTTGATCGAGCTGATCGCCATGCGCATCTGCGGCCACGCCCATCACGACGACATGCTCTACCTCGGCAAGGAACCCAAACCCAGCTTCGAGTATCCGGAGCTGACCGAGTCGGGTTACGCCGACCGAGAGGCGTTCGCGTATTGGAGCGCGCGCGACCCGATCGCGCTCTACGCGGAGCGGCTCGAGCGTGAGGGGTTGCTCGACGCGGCCGAGGTCGAGACCTGGAAGAGCGAACTCTCCCGCCTGGTCGAGACCGAAGCGGCGTGGGTCGCGGAGGCGGACTGGCCGGATCCGGCGCGGGTGGGATCGGGGGTCGTCGCGGGCGAGGAGCCGCGCAGCCGGCGCGATCCGCTTCTGGACTCGGAAAGGGGCCGCCCGCGGGAGACCTCACCGCTGGTGGTCGAGAACGCGCCGCCGTTCGATCCCAAGGGGACGACCTTTCTCGAGGCGGTGATGCTCGGGGTCGGAGACGCTCTGGAAGCGGATCCGCGGGTCTTTGTCTACGGTCAGGACGTGGGCGGAAAGTACGGCAATGCCTTTCTCCTGCTTCGCCCACTGCTCGATCGGTTCGGGGACCGGATCGTCAATGCGACCCTCGCCGAGGGCGGCATCCTCGGGTTGTGCATCGGCGCGGCCCTCTCCGGACTCCGCCCCCTCGGGGAGATGCAGTTCAATGACTTCGTTGCCACCGGGTTCAATCAACTGGTGAACAACGCCGCGAAGCTGCGCTACCGCTGGGGTGCCTCGCTACCGCTGGTGATCCGGATGCCGTGGGGTGGACTGCGCAGCGCCGGTCCGTACCACAGCCAGAACACCGAAGCGTGGTTCTATCGCACTCCGGGACTCAAGATCGTCGCTCCCTCGACCCCACACGATGCGCGGGCGCTGCTGGCGTCCGCGCTGCAGGATCCGGATCCCGTGCTCTACTACGAGCACATCGCGCTCTACCGGGAGCCAAGGATCAAGCAACGACTCGAGGAACGTCCGCCCGAGCCGATCCCGCTCGGCAAGGCGGCACTCCGTCGCGACGGCACCGATCTCGCCCTGGTCTCCTACGGCGCCTTCGTGCACACCGCGCTTCGCGTCGCGGACCGGCTCGGGGAGGAGGGGATCTCCGCCGCGGTGCTCGACCTGCGGAGCCTCGCGCCGCTCGATCTGGAGGCGGTGCTGAAGCTGGTGGACCGAACCGGACGCCTCCTGATCGTCCACGAGGACACGCGGACCGGTGGAATCGGCGAGAGCCTGGCCGCCAAGGTGCAGGAAGAAGCGTTTCATCGCCTCGATGCCCCGATCCGGGTGATCGGCGCACTCGACACTCCGGTGCCATATGCCCCCTCACTCGAGGAGGCATTTCTTCCAAGCGAGGAGTTCATCCTCGCCTCCGCGCGGCGACTCGCGCGGTACTAGCTGGGTCACGAACTACGCGACCGAGATGAAGTCCTTTCCCTCGACCCAGCCGGAATCGCGCAAGCGTGAACGGATGAGTTCGCGTGCTCCTGCCGTGCCGACGGCAGCGACCACGATCGGGCGATCGCGGGCAAGATCCTCGACCGGATGCAGCTCACCCTCCCCGGGAGGGACACCAGGAGGCACCGTCTGGGACGCGAGAAACTCCTCGGCGGCAAGGATCGGTCGGTCGTATGCGCGGCGACCGATCTTCCGCGGGTCGATGTCGAGAAAGGCCACGATCGTTCCTCCCCCCCCAAGCAGCGCGCGGGCGAATCTACGTCCATCACGTCCCGCCCCCCAGACGACCACGGTGCGCCCGTCGAGCGCGACCAGCAGGTGGTGCACGCGACAGCGAAGAAATGCCTCGGTCGCATACCTCGGTTGGGTGCGCGAGGCCCGGGTCACGCCGTCGCGCCAGAAGTGCAGCCGCTCCGGTAGCTTCGCCATCTTCACCCCGGCCCGTTTCATCCGCAGCCACAGGTCGTAGTCCTCGGGCCAGGGACAGGCACGGTATCCCCCGACCTCGCGGAGCGCGGAGGTGCGCATCATGACGCTCGGGTGCGGGAGAGGGCTCTCGATCCAGAGGTCGCGGGCGATCTCTGCCGGGGTGAGTGTGGTGTCGAGCCAGTCGGCATAGCGCCGCCAGCCGTCGGTGGTCGCGGGGGAGATCAACTCCCCGCGAAGCAGCGCCTCCCCCTCGGCATCGGTGGTGAACCGCTCGACTCCGGTGGCTACCAGGCCGATCTCCGGGTGCCGGGTCAGAAAGTCCACCTGGCGCGCGAAGCGTTCCGGATGGGCGAGGTCGTCGGCATCGAAGCGGGCGAGGAGCGGCTCCTCCAGATGGGCCGTACCCGCTTCGAGGGCGCGGGCGATGTCCCCCCCGGGAGAGAGACGGAGGAGGTCGAATCTCCGATCCGCCCGGGTCAGACGTTCGAGAAGCTGGGGGGTTTCGTCGGTCGATCCGTCGTCGACCAGCACGACTCGAAAGTCTGGAAAGGTCTGCCGCTGCAACGTTCCGAGGCTCTGCTCGAGGGTCGCGGCAGCATTTCGCACCGGGATGATCACCGCGATCGACCGACGAACGCCTGGGCCTCGCGGGCCATGACTTGCGCTGACCACTCTGCTAACCTCCCCGCGGTCCGGACCTGGGATCCAAACTCGAACCGAGCAGGAGACGCATGAACGCTCCCGTCCGTTCCCTCTCGCGCATGTCGGCCGGAATCGTCGGCTCCGAGATCCTGAAGATCGCGGCCGAGATTCGGGCGAAGATCGCACAGGGCGAGAACGTCCTGAACCTCACGGTCGGAGATTTTCGACCTGATCTCTTCCCCATTCCGGAGTCACTCCGACGCGGTGTCGTTGCGGCCCTCGAAGCCGGGGAGACCAACTACCCTCCGTCCGACGGCCTGCTCGACCTCCGAAAGGCGGTGCAGCGGTTCTACGCCGAGCGCCTGGGTCTCGAGTACCCGATCTCCGGCATCATCATCGCAAGCGGCGTTCGGCCGACGCTCTACACTGCCTTCCGGACCCTCCTGGACGAGGGGGACACGCTTCTCTACCCGGTCCCGTCCTGGAACAACAACCACTACACCTGGTTGAGCGGAGCGAAGGGGGTGGCGGTCGAAGCGGGGCCGGAGACCCACTTCCTTCCGACCGCCGAGAGCCTCCGCCCCCACATCGGCGAGGCCCGGGTGCTGACCCTGAACAGCCCGCTAAATCCGGCCGGCACCGCATACTCCGAGCCGGAGCTGGAGAAGATCGTCGCCCTGGTGCTGGACGAGAACGGGCGGCGCGACAGCGCGGGACGGCCGCCCCTGATGCTGGTCTACGACCAGGTCTACTGGATGCTGACCTTCGGCTTGGTTCGACACCTGACTCCAGTCGGAATCGATCCAAGGATGCGTCCCTACACCGTGTTCAACGACGGGATCTCGAAATCGTTCGCCGCCACGGGACTCCGCGTCGGCTGGTGCGTCGGCCCGGACGAGGTGATGGGGCCGTTCAGCTCCCTCCTCGGGCACATTGGGGCCTGGGCACCGCGAGCCGAACAGGCTGCGACGGTGTCCTTCCTTCAGGACGCGGAGACCGTCGACCGGTTCCTGGCCGGCATGAAGGGCGAGATCGTGGGACGGCTGGAGCTCCTGCACGAGGGCTTCGGCCAACTGAAGCAGGACGGCTACCCGGTCGACTCGATCCCGCCTCAGTCGACCATCTACCTCTCGGTTCGATTTGATTTGATCGGTAAGTCATTGAATGGAAACACCATAAACACGAACGAGGAGATCCGGCGGTTCCTCCTGGAGCAGGCAGGATTCGCCGCCGTCCCGTTCCAGGCGTTCGGCCTGAAGGCAGAATCGGGCTGGTTCCGACTGAGCGTGGGCGCGGTCTCTCAGGCCGATATCCGGACCTTGGTCCCCGCCTTGCGCCGGGCCCTGGACGCGATTGGCTGATCGTCCTGACTCAGTTTTCATTACGCATTTTGTCTTGCCGGTTTCGCATGGGTGGCTTAGGATTGACCACGCTGATTCGAGATTGGAAGCGGATCGCCTGCGGAATGCAGGAGTCTCGCCAAACTCGGACCTGGTTTTCCCTCGCGGGAGCAACCTCGCATCAGGCGGGCTCTGCGCGATGCAAATAGGCTTCCGACCCGACCAGCCTGGCGGGTTGACCCGATTTTTGAGGATTTCCAGGAAAGGTGGTGATGCGCGCCAAGGCAAACAACTGCTTGGGATGTGGGGTGGTGGTACGTCTCATGTCCTCACACGATTTCCTGGCCGGGACTCGTTTCCGGTCAGAAAGTTGGCTCCCCTCAGGGGTTTGTGAGGCGCGATTCGCAAGCAGGGGCAAGCCGAAAGGACTGCACCTGCGGATGTCCTCCTTCAAACGCAACGCTAAGGAGTTCTCTCCATGAAGAAGCTGGCTACTCTCGTCGCTCTCGCGGCTCTCACCGCTGGCGCGGCCAACGCGGCTGAGTACGGCAAGGTCTACAATGGTACCGAGCCGGTCGACACCAACCTGATCATCAATTCGGAAGACGGGACCGGCTGCGGCACCCTGAACCTGAACGCTGATGGTTCGTACGAGAACGGGTTCTGCTGGCAGTACGGCGGCCTGGTCGCTCCGTACTACGGCGCGTTCGCCGAGTGCTACAGCGCCAACGGCAACGTCTGCTCGGTCGTCCTCGACCTGACCCAGATCGGCCTCCACGCCGGCCAGACCGCCGACGTCTACGTTTGGGAAGATGGCGGCGGCGCGCCGGGTAACGTTCTCGGCGTCGTCACCGGCTACCTCCCCAGCGGCATCGCCTTCTGGCCGAGCCTGAGCCGCCACGTTGCCGACGTCAGCGTTGCTGTCGCTGGTAACTTCTGGGCTGGTTACTGGGGCAACTGGCCGAACGGTGCCTGTGCCTGGTACGTCGGTGCCGACCTCGACGGTTTCGGCGGCTGCCCGTACACCAACATCGCCCCTGGCATCGGTTACCCGACGGGTTGGCAGAATGCCAGCATCGTCTGGGGTCCGACCCAGGCCCTCGGAATCGGCGTCGAGCTGGGCGACGGCCCGGTCCCGACCGAGAACACCACCTGGGGCGCCATCAAGAATCTGTACAACTAAGAACCATGGTCCTTTCGAGGGCTAGCGCCTTCACCGGTGCCGGTTCCTTGAAGGGTTCCAGACTCTTGGCAGTCTGATTCCAGAGCGATCCAGGGTTCGGTTTCTCCGAATCCAAGTAACGGCCCCGGCAACCGCCGGGGCCGTTGCTCTTTCTGCCGCAGCGCCTCCTGATCCACGCTAGACTCCGCGCCCGTAAGCCGCTGGCGACCCGCGCAGACGCCACGCTGAGTACTCATCGAAGTGCCACGCAAGAATCAGGAGAGATTCAGTGAACGATCGTATCCTTCGACTCTCGGCCCGCGCGTTCGCTCTGGGGGGTTGCGCGCTGCTCTGCTGGGTCGGCTCGACGACTGCGGCTTCGCTGCCCGACGGCTTTTACCGTTATCCCACGATCGGTGGAGGCAATGTGGTCTTCGCTGCGGAGGGGGACCTGTGGCGTGTTCCCGCTGCCGGGGGCACGGCCATGCGCTTGACCGCCTATGAGGGGGACGAGAGGCTGCCGCGCATTTCCCCGGACGGCAAGTGGATCGCCTTTACCGCCCAGTACGACGGGAACGACGACGTCTACCTGATGAGCATCGACGGCGGGGAGCCGAAGCGGTTGACCTACCACCCGATGTCGGACCAAGCACTGGGCTGGTCACCTGACGGTCGGATCGTCTTCCGCTCCCGGCGCGATACTCCGCACGGCGACTCTCACTGCTATCTGCTCTCCGTGGACGGCGGCATCCCCGAGGCCCTCCCCCTCGAGCCCTGCGCCTGGGTGGCATGGGAGCCGAACGGATCGCGTCTCGCGATGCAGAAGATCGGCCTGGAAACGCACAACTGGAAGCGATACCGAGGCGGCGAGGCAGAGGAAATCGAGGTCGGAACCCTGAACCCTCTGCGGTTCGAGAACGCGAGCCGCTTCGAGGGGAAGGACGCATTCCCGATGTGGGCTCCGGACGGGCGGATCTACTTCGTGAGCGATCGCTGGGGCCGCCCGAACCTCGCATCGATGGATCCCGATGGTGGACAGGTCACCCGGCTCACCGCTTTCGACGACTATGACGTCCGCTGGCCGTCGATGGGCGACGGAAAGATCGTCTACCAGCACAAGATGGATCTCTGGGTCTACGATCTCGCGACCGGCAGCAACGCGCAGATCGCGGTCGCCCTTCCGAGCGATCGTCTGCAGGTGCGGGAGCGGTTCGTCGACCCGATGGCGACTCTCGGCGCCTGGTCGATTTCCCCGAATGGAGATCGAATCGCCCTCGAGACCCGCGGCGATCTCTTCGTGACGCGCACGCAGAAGAAGGGCCTGATCCGGCGGGTCACCGAGAGCAGCGCGGACCGCACGAAGTTTCCCGCCTTTTCCCCCGACGGCAAGTGGATCGCCGCCTGGACCGAGGTGAACGGCGAGGAGCAGCTCTTCCTTCACAGTGCAGACAACAGCGAACCCTCGAAGCAGCTCGGCTCGCAGCCGATCGGTTGGAACTACTGGGTGATCTGGTCGCCGGACGGAAAGAAGCTCGCCTGGGGGAACGAGAAGCGCGAGCTCCTGGTCGCCGACGCCACCTCGGGGACGAGAGTCTCGGTTGGAAAGGGAGAATGGGAGATCACCGAGTATCAATGGTCCCCGGACAGTCGCTTTCTCGCCTACTCGGCCACCTTGTTGAATGGTTTCAGCCAGATTCGGATCTGGGACGACCAGGCGAAGGTGAATCACGAGCTGAGTGATCCGCTGGTCAACTGCTTCTCCCCCGCCTGGGACCCGAAGGGAGAGTATCTCTACTACCTGGCCGATCGTTTCATCAATCCGTACCTCGATCGTCACGACGCCCGTTTCATCGTCGATGAAGCGACCATTCCGGTAGTGGTCGCGCTCCAGGCCGACGGCAAGCTCCCCTTCGCCCCCCGCAGCGACGTCGATGCCGGGGAGGACGCGAAGGAGCCCGCGGATGGAGAGCAAAAGGAGAAGAAGGGGTCCAGGAAGGATGCCGACACGGTCACCCCGGTCAAGATCGACTTCGAGGGGCTGAGCCACCGCATGGTCGAGGTGCCGGTTCGCCCGGGGAACTACTTCGGCCTTGGCGCGGTGGAGGGAAAGCTCCACTGGCTGGGCGCGGAGAACACCGGGATGATGCCCCCGGGCGGAGGGGGGGACGACGAGGAGTGGGGCGGCGGGACGTTGCACACCTACGACCTGGAGAAGGAAAAGCTCTCCGACCTGGCGCAGGGCGTACTTGGGTACGACATCTCCCACGATCGGAAGGTCCTGATCTATCGCACCGGTGACGGCTTCACCCGCGTCGAGGCAGGAGCGACCAGCGGCCCGGAGGGGGACGCGGCAAGTGATGCCCGGGTCGAACTCTCCGGTTGGACGATGAAGATCGACCCGCGCGCCGAGTGGGCGCAGATGCTGCGCGAGGCATGGCGGCTTCAGCGGGACTTCTTCTACGACCCGAAGATGCACGGCGTCGATTGGAACGCTGTTTGGCAGCAGTACGGCTCCCTCATCGAACGCATGGCGAGCCGCGACGACCTGAACGACGTGCTCGGCGAAATGTTCGGCGAACTCAGCGTCGGTCACACCTACTTCTGGGGCGGCGACATGCGCCGCGGCCGGTTCTCCTCGACCGGCCTCCTGGCCGCCGACCTGTCCTACGACGCAACAACCGGCTTCTGGCAGATCAAGAAGATCCATCGCGGCGACTATCCCGATCCGGCCTTGAGTTCCCCCCTGGCGCGCCCGGACCTGGGGGTGAAGGAAGGGATGTGGCTCACCGCCGTCGACGGAAAGCCGCTGGTGCGCGGTGAGGACTATCTCCAGCGTCTGGCCAATCGTGCCAGCACGGAGGTGGAACTCTCCATCAACACCTCCGCCCGACTCGAGGGATCCCGCCGCGTGGTGGTCAAGCCGGTCGGCAATGACGGCATGATCCGCTACGCCACCTGGGTGCGCGAGACGCGCGAGTACGTAACCAAGAGGAGCAACGGCCAGATCGGCTACATCCACCTTTACGACATGGGTGGTCTTGGCCTACGCCAGTTCGCCCGGGACTACCCTGGGCAATGGAACAAGAAAGGGATGATCATCGACGATCGGTGGAACCACGGAGGATTCGTGGCGAACATGCTGATCGCCCATCTCGATCGCAAGCTGTTCGCAGTCGGCACCTCGCGCCAGGGGGGTACCTGGCCCCGCCCAGGCAATTGCTTCACCGGCCACATGATCTGCCTGATCAATCGCCAGGGGGGATCGGACTGCGAGACGCTGGCCCAGTCGTTCAAAGACTTCAAGCTAGGCCCGGTGGTCGGGACCCGAAGCTGGGGAGGATGGGTCGGTATCCGCGGCGACAAATCGCTGCGCGATGGCGGAGCGGTGACCCAGCCGGAATTCAGCGGGTACGACCCAAGCGGGCGCGCCTGGCTGATCGAGGGACACGGTGTCGACCCCGACGTGGTTCTCGATCTGGAGCCGGACGGACTGATGCTGGGCCGTGACCGGCAGATCGACTACGCGGTCGATGACCTGTTGGCCAGAATCGCGGCCGACCCCCGCGATCTTGCGCCGCCGCCGCCGATCGTACCTCGCCCGCTGGTACCGGTTCGCTAGACGCCTTCGCGACTCAGTCGCGATCCACCGAACGCTGCGGCCCGCCGGTCGCGGCGTTCTGGCGTCTCGCCGGGAACTCGGCGTTCAATCCGGTTGCAGGCGTCCTGCGGAGTGCTATGTTTGAACTGCACGGAGGTACATCGTGCACGAGCTTGCGATCGCGCGGGACCTGATCGACATGACGCGCCGGCATGTGCCGGAAGAGCGCCTGGCCCAGGTGGAAGTGGTGAGACTCCGTGTGGGCAGTCTCGCTGGCGTGGTCGAGTCGTCTCTGCTCTTCTGTTTCGAAGCGTTGGTGCGCGGCACCGCGCTCGACTCCGCCCGACTCGAAATCGATGCGATCCCGATCCGCGCGCGCTGCGCGGACTGTCAGACCGACTTCGAGCTCCCGGGCTCCCTCTTCCAGTGTCCAGACTGCGGCGGCGGCGCGCTCGCCCTGCTTTCGGGGAACGAACTCGACCTGCAGGAGATCGTGCTTGCCGACCTCGCCCCGGAGGCGACATGAGTGTCATCACCATCGAGCGTCGCGTGCTCGAGAAGAACGACGAACTGGCCCAGCTCAATCGGCGGAATCTCGGACTCGCGGGGGTCCACTGCCTGAACCTGCTCAGTTCCCCGGGCGCGGGGAAGACAGCTCTGCTCGAGGCCTCACTCTCCCGACTCGGCGATTCGCTCCGGCTCGCGGTGATCGAAGGAGACGTGCAGACCGACCTCGATGCACAACGGGTGGCTCGCTACGGGGTGCCGGTGGTCCAGCTGGTCACGAACGGCGCCTGTCACCTCGAGGCGCGGCTGGTCGGAGACGCCCTCCGAGAGATCGATCTCCGCTCGATCGACCTCCTGGTGATCGAAAATGTGGGAAACCTCGTCTGTCCGGCGGGATTCGATCTGGGCGAGAACGAAAAGGTGGTGGTGGCGAGCGTCACCGAGGGAGACGACAAGCCCCTCAAGTACCCGGCGATGTTCCGCAACGCCTCGGCGCTGGTGATTAACAAGATCGACTTGCTGCCATACGTTCCTTGCGACCTCGGGACCCTCCGCGCGAATGCGCTGGCGGTCAACCCCGGCCTCGAGGTGTTCGAGCTCTCCTCCCTCACCGGGGTCGGCCTCGACGCCTGGTGCGCCTGGCTGCTTCGGCACGGCGGAAAATGACTACCCGCCTCCGGATCGCGATTCGCGGCGCGGTACAGGGGGTGGGGTTCCGTCCCTTCGTCTATCGATTGGCGAAGGAACTGAACCTTTGCGGGTTCGTGCGCAACGGGTGCTCCGGCGTGTTGCTCGAAGTGGAAGGAAGCGAGGCATCGATCCTGACCTTCGAGCGACGCCTGGACGAGGAGAGGCCGCCGCGCGCGGTCATCGCGGGGATCGAGCCACTGCGCCTCGAGCCGGCCGGTCATGTTGGGTTTCGGATCGTGGAGAGCGATTCGAGCGGCGCGGCCGATGCCTTCGCCCTACCCGATATCGCGCTCTGTGACGACTGCCTCCGGGAACTGCTCGACCCGACCGATCGACGGTTTCGTTACCCGTTCATCAACTGCACCAACTGCGGTCCGCGTCATTCGATTCTGGAGTCACTCCCCTACGATCGGGCACGCACCTCGATGCGCCGGTTCACCATGTGCGAGGCCTGCGCGGCGGAATACTCGAACCCGCTCGACCGCAGATTCCACGCCCAACCGATCGCCTGCCCCGACTGTGGCCCGCACCTCACGCTCTGGGACTCCGACGGTGGTCAACTGGCCGAAGGCGAGACGGCACTCGCGCGATCGGTCAGCGCCCTCCGGGCCGGGCGAATCGTCGCGGTCAAGGGAATCGGAGGATTTCAGCTCCTGGTCGACGCGGGCCAGGAGGAGGCGGTGCGCCGGCTCCGCACGCGCAAAGCGCGAGAGGCGAAACCATTCGCGCTCATGGCCCCGAGACTCGCCCAAGCCCAGGCGATCGTGCAACTCTCACCGACCGAGGAACGGCTGTTGCAATCGCCCGAAGCGCCGATCGTTCTCGCGCGAGCACTGCGCTGCGCGAACATCGCGCCATCGGTCGCCCCGGGCAATCCGTGGCTCGGGGTGATGCTCCCCTACAGCCCGCTTCATCACCTGCTCTTGGGCGATCTGAATCGACCGGTGGTGGCCACCAGCGGAAATCTCGCGGATGAGCCGATCGTGACCGACGAGCACGTCGCGATCGAGCGTCTGGGGAGGATCGCGGACCTCCTGCTGGTGCACGACCGGTCGATCGTCCGGCCGATCGACGACTCCGTGGTCCGCGTGGTTCTGGGCCAGGCGATGCTGCTCCGTCGCGCGCGCGGATACGCCCCGCTGCCACTCACCTCCATTCACCGTGGGGCACCGGTGATCGCGCTCGGAGCGCACTACAAGAACACCGTGACCCTGGCGCTGGGCGAGCGTCTGATCTTGGGACAACACGTCGGCGATCTCGACTCGGATGCGGCCCGAGTGGCCTTTCGTCGCTCGGTGGATGATCTCGCCACACTCCACCGAACCGAGACTCCGAACGTCGCCTTCGACCTCCACCCCGACTACTACTGCAGTCGGCACGCTCGCAGCCTGGGCGGACTCGGCATTCCGGTACAGCACCACCACGCCCATGTCGCGGCGGTCGCGGCGGAGTGCGAACTGAGCGGTCCGTTCCTGGGCGTTGCCTTTGATGGCACCGGCCTGGGAACCGACGGCACGATCTGGGGAGGAGAGCTCCTCCTCTGCCAGGATGACCGCTTCGATCGGCTGGGACACCTGCGCCCGTTCCGCCTCCCCGGAGGAGACGCCGCCGCTCGGGATCCCAGACGCTCCGCCTTCGGGTTGCTGCATGCCGCCGGTCGCGCGGGCGGGATTCCGGGGCAGCTCGCACCGCTTCGTGCCCTTTCCTCCACCGAGCGAATCAACTTCGAGCAACTTTGCGCCAGCGGCCACAGCGCCCCCTGGTGCTCGAGCGTGGGGCGCCTGTTCGACGCCGTCGCCTCACTCCTCGATCTGACCCAGCGCAACCGGTTCGAGGGCGAGGGGGCGATGTTGGTCGAGTTCGCGGCCGAATCGCTGCCGGATCCCGACCCCGGTGGCTTGCCGCGCTATCAGGTTCCGGTCACCCGGCGTAGGAACGCCCCCTTCCTGCTCGACTGGGAGCCGCTCCTGCAGGAACTGTTGGACGACCTCGCCGCGGAGCGCTCGGTGAGCCGGATCGCGTTCGACTTCCACCGCGCTCTCGCCGCCGCGGTCCGCGAGGCCGCCGTCCTGAGCGGCGTGGCGACGGTCGTCCTGGGCGGAGGCTGCTTTCAGAATCCCCTCCTCCTGACCCTGGCGCTGGAGGAACTGCGTGCCGCGGGATTCAGCGTTCACCACGGTCAGCGGGTCCCTCCAAACGATGGCGGCATCTCGGTCGGGCAGGCGGCGGTCGCGCGGGCCCGCCTGGCCACGACTGAACGGGGTCGGTCCCTCGCAGCGAAAGGAGACAGCGATGTGCCTTGCCGTGCCGGGGCAGTTGATCTCGATCTCCGGTGACACCGCTCTCGAGCGGACCGGTCGGGTCGACTTCGGCGGAGTGTTCCGGGAAGTCAGTCTGGCCTGCACGCCGGAAGCAGCCCCGGGAGACTTCCTCCTGGTGCACGTTGGGCTGGCCATCTCGATCGTGAACGAAGCCGAGGCAAGAGAGGTGTGGAGCTACCTCGAACGGATGAACGAGCTCGACGATCTGTCGGGCGGCGGCGTCCAGGACCAACCGAGGCTCGAACGATGAAGTACCTCGATGAGTACCGTGATGGCATCGCGGCAGGTGAGTATCTGAGCGCGCTCCGGAGACTCACCACCCGCTCCTGGACCCTGATGGAGATCTGTGGTGGGCAGACCCACTCGATCGTGAAGCATGGCCTTGACGAGTTGCTCCCGCCGGAGATCAGCCTGGTCCATGGTCCGGGCTGTCCGGTCTGTGTCACGCCGCTCGAGATGATCGAAAAGGCTCTCGAGATCGCGGCCCGACCGGAGGTCACCTTCTGTTCGTTTGGGGACATGCTCCGCGTCCCGGGCCGGGACCGGGATCTGGCTTCGGTCCGCGCTTCCGGGGGCGATGTCCGGGTGGTCTACTCGCCGCTCGACGCCGTGCATCTGGCCGAGCGGCATCCCGACCGGCAGGTGGTCTTCTTCGCCGTGGGGTTCGAGACCACGGCCCCGGCGAACGCGCTGGCGGTCCGCTCCGCGCGGGAACGGGGCATCTCGAACTTCTCCCTGCTCGTTTCGCACGTGCTCGTCCCGCCCGCGATGGAGGCGATTCTCTCCGCCGAGAGCAACCGGGTGCAGGGCTTCCTCGCCGCCGGTCACGTCTGCGCCATCATGGGAGTCGAGGAGTACCGGCCGCTTGCCGCGCGCTTCCGGGTACCGATCGTGGTGACCGGTTTCGAGCCACTCGATCTGCTTCAGGGAATCACCATGTGCGTCCGCCAACTCGAGTCCGGGCGCGCAGAGGTGGAAAACCAGTACGCGCGCGTCGTCCGCGGTCAGGGAAACCTCGAGGCGCAGGCGTTGATCCGTGAAGTGTTCACGGTCATCCCCCGGAAGTGGCGAGGGCTGGGCGAGATCGCCGCCAGCGGATTGGGACTCCGTCCCACCTATGCGTCGTTCGACGCTGAACTCCGCTTCGCCCCGAACGGCGAGTCTCTGGACGAGCCGGAGAGCTGTCGGAGTGGGCAGGTGCTGCGCGGCACGATGAAGCCGGTCGCTTGCCCGGCTTTCGCCTCGGAGTGCACGCCGGAGCATCCCTTGGGTGCGACGATGGTCTCGAATGAAGGAGCCTGCGCCGCATACTACCGGTACCGCGTGCGCACCTCCGCCTCCCGAGTGCTCCATGGCTGACCCGGGCGAACTGGAACCGGAAGCCGCCGGAATGACCTGCCCGCTCCCGCTGCGAGACGAGAGCCGGATCCTGCTTGCCCACGGCGGAGGCGGCCGCCGCTCGCAGGAGTTGATCGAAAGCGTCTTCCTCCCCGCATTCGACAATCCGCTGCTGGCCGAACGACACGATGGCGCCCGACTCGAGCTGACCGGGCCGCTCGCCTTTTCCACCGACTCGTATGTGGTTCGGCCGCTCTTCTTCCCCGGGGGAGATATCGGTACGCTGGCCGTGAACGGCACGGTGAACGACCTCGCGATGTGCGGCGCCCGGCCCCGCTACCTGAGCGCCGCGTTCATCATCGAGGAGGGGCTCTCCCTGGAGACGCTTCGCCGGGTGGTCGCGTCGATGAAGGCCGCGGCCGAGCGGGCGAACGTGACGATCGTCACCGGCGACACCAAGGTGGTGGGGCGCGGGCAGGCCGACGGCCTCTACATCAACACAGCCGGTGTGGGTACGATCGCGGCCGGGGTCTCCGTCGGGCCTGGCCAGATACGCCACGGAGACGCGATCCTGTTGAGCGGGGATCTGGGCCGACACGGGGTGGCAATCATGGTGCAGCGCGAGGGCTTGACCCTGGAGTCCGACGTCGAGAGCGACTGTGCGCCGCTCATCGCGCCGATCCAGGCACTGCTCGATGCCGGCCTGCCGATTCATGCCCTGCGCGACCTGACCCGCGGTGGCCTGACCAGCGCATTGGTCGAGTTGGCCGAGTCGAGCCGACTCACCATCCGCATCATCGAAGAGGTGATTCCCGTCACCCAGGCGGTACGCGGCGTATGTGAACTCCTCGGCCTCGACCCGCTCCAGGTCGCGAACGAGGGCTGCTTCGTGGCCTTCGTTCCCGAGGAGGTTGCGGACCAGGCGCTGGAGCGACTCCGCCGCGTGCCCGAGAGCGCGGGGGCGGTGCGCATCGGACGGGTCAGTGATGAGGAGCCCGGGCTGGTCACCGTCCGCACGTCGCTCGGCGTCCACCGTGTGCTCGACATGCTCTCCGGAGAGCAACTGCCGCGCATCTGTTGAACCCTGAATCCTACTCGGGAAGCGGACCAGACCAGGGTTCGGGGTGGAGGAGAACGCCGTAGACCACGATTCGCTCCTCTTCCGGGACGCCACTGGTCAAGAGGTAGATCCAGTCCTCCGTCAGCGCTCCTCGCCATACCACGAGCCGCTCTGCCCCGGTGGAATCGGGCTCGATCGCGAAGGACGCAGCTTCGTCGGCCAGATCGGGAACCGCCAGAAGCGCCTCCCCCTGTCGGGTCGAGAGTGTCCAAGGCTCGACTCCGGGGCGCCGCAACGAAGCCTCGCGGAGCAGATCGCGCTGCGCGTCGGTCCAGCGCGCGAGCGGAACTCCGGTCACGTTCACCTGGCCTCCGAGCCGCACCTCGGGGAAGTAGAGAACCGACTCGTCGGGCCAATAGACTTCGAGCTGCACTCCCGGCATCGCCGGTGCGATCCCATCGGGTGGTTTCGCCCCCCACCCGGGAAGGACCACGTCGTAAGTGTGCCGGACGTACACCACCGGGGACGAAATGTGACGAGCCACGACGGTGTCCCCACCCTTCCACTGCTCGGGGACACTCTGGCGCCATCCATCCCAATCATGCCGCGTCAGACCATCCCAGACCGTGATCTCCGGGGCAGTGGGTTCGCGGAGGGTGAGCGTCACGGTCCGAAGCTCGGGCCAGAGCGGCAAAGCGCCGCGGAGCGGCTCCGCACCAAGGCCACCCAACGGCACCGTCCCGGAGAGCGCTCCGGGTTCCACGACCAGACCATAGCCGGCCGAAAGCTCCGGCGCAGTCTCGAACCAGCGGGAGAAGGAGACGTTTCCGAACGACACCTCGTCAAGTTGGTAGCGCGCCCAATCGGGATCAGGGTCCCGGAGCGGAACCGAGAATCGGTGTTCGCCCTCCTCCAACCTCACCTCGAGCCGGTGGTGGTGAAACTCCTCCCGGCTGACCGTGACGAGGTCCTTCGATCCGATCCGCCACGGGCCGTCCAGCAGGTGAAGGTGCCGTTCCGACTTGACGTCTCGGTCACGCCGCGCCCGATAGGTGCACTGAACGAGAGTCAGCGCGCTTTCGAAGCCTGAGGTCCGCAGGCGAAAGTCGATTTCTGCCCGCGGCAGTTCCTGCTTCAGCGGGTGCAGTGCAGGGTCACGTCCCTCCGCCGACGAGTTCGTCACCGATCCTCCGAGGAGCACCATCGCTCCCGCGAGCCAACTGCCAAGCCGTTTCACGTCCGCTCCACCCGCTCTCCCGCTCAGGTCCAGTCCCCACGCGCACCCCCCTGGAAGGCACTCCGGCGGAGTATCGCAAATCGCGAGATAGGGGCCAACGGCACTCCGCGCCGCGGCGCGAGGCTGATGAGACAACGTCGCCACTGACCATCCCCCCCCTTCGCGAGATTTCGGTGAAGGGGTTGCAACCTGCCGAGGCCGGGAGGAAGATGCCTTCGCTGGGTGGCGGCGTCCCCACCGATGACGCCGGAAAGTCGGCGCTTTGGCGTCGCAAAGCGGGAGGGATGAGCGCTCACTCCAAGGCAAGCGTGTTGACCGCGCGCTGCATCGACCCCTGCCTGTCCCGCTCGCCCCGCGCGCTTGAACGGATGCCGATCGCACTCGAAGTGCGGCGCCCGGATGGATCTCTACTCTCATCCTATCGCAGAGCCGAGGTGTAGATGCTGGTCGTGGCGATCGGAAACCCATGGCGCGGGGACGACGGCGCGGCGCGCGCAGTCGGCGAACTCCTCGCGACCGAGCCTGGGATCACGGTCAGGCCGGTGCTTCAGCTCACCCCGGAGCTGGCTGCCGAGCTGGCGCGGGAGAAGCGGGTGGTGTTCGTGGACGCCGACCGCCGCCGCCGGCACGCCAGCCTGGAGCGAATGAACGAGGCGTCGGGAGCGCCTCGTGAGTCTCGCGCCGCGGTGGCCCACGAGGTTTCGATCGACGAGGTGGTCACGACGGCACGCCGTCTCTTCGACTTCGAAGGCGAGGTCTGGCTCTGCCGGGTGCCGGCGCACCGCTTCCGCCTCGAGGTCGGACTGAGTCCCTCCACGGCGAGGGAGGTCGGACCGGCAGCGGCCGCGGTCCGTGCGCTCTTGTACGGAGATCTCCCGGAGCGGAGTGCGCCCCGAACGACAGAAGGCGCAAACCAGGCCGGCGCATCGGAGTAGGACTCTGCCGGACGGCATGGTATTCTGGCCCCCATGCAACTCACCGGAAAGGACAAACGTCATCTCCGATCGCTCGGCAATCAGCTCCGACCGGTCGTGCTCATCGGGAAAGAAGGACTCACCGCCGCGGTGCTGCAGTCGCTCGACGACGCCCACCGTGGTTCGGAGTTGGTCAAGGTGAAGATCCTGGAGCTCGGCGATCACGATCGCCACGCGATCGCCGAGAGCATCGCCACGCAGTCGGCATCGTTGGTCGCGGGCATGGTCGGCGGAACGATCCTGCTCTATCGGCGCGACAAGGAAAAGCCGCGGATCGAGCTCCCATCGCGGCACGCCTAGCCGCTGCCGGACACACCGCCATGAAACTGCACCTCGTCGACGGCACCTACGAACTGTTCCGCGCCCACTTCGGGGCTCCTCCGTCGGTCGACTCCGCGGGACGCAGCGTCGGCGCGACCCGAGGACTGCTCCGCACCCTGCTCGGACTCCTGCGCGATGAGGCAGCGACCCACGTGGCCATCGCCTTTGACGAGAAGATCGAGTCATTCCGCAATCATCTCTTCGCCGGCTACAAGACGGGCGAGGGAATCGAGCCGGAATTGCTCTCCCAGTTTCCCCTGGCCGAACGAGCGGCCCACGCCCTTGGCTTCGTGGTCTGGCCGATGGTCGAGTTCGAGGCCGACGACGCCCTCGCCACCGCAGCGGCGCGCTGGACGCAGGACCCGTCGGTGGAACAGATCGTACTCTGCAGCCCGGACAAGGACCTCGCGCAGTGCGTTGCCGGAGATCGGATCGTGATGCTCGATCGTCGCAAGCGCGCGGTCATGAACGAGGAGGGGGTGGCGACCAAGTTCGGCGTCCCGCCACGCTCCATCCCGGACTGGCTCGCTCTGGTCGGGGATGCCGCCGACGGCATCCCCGGCGTCGCTCGTTGGGGACCGAAATCCGCGGCCGCACTGCTGGCGAAGTTCGGTACCATCGACCGAATTCCGATCGATCCGGCAGCATGGGAGGTCACCGTGCGGGGGCGCGAATCCCTGGCCGAGAGCCTGAACGCGCATCGCGGGGAGGCCGATCTCTACCGGACCCTGGCCACGCTACGCCGTGATGTCCCCTTGCGAGAAAACCTGGGCGAGTTGGAGTGGCGGGGAGCGCGTCGCCCGGAGCTGATCGAACTGTGCGGAGAACTGGACGAGAAGGAGCTTCTCTCGCGCGTTCCCCGCTGGCGCGACTAGCCGGGGAAGACACCGAATCGACATGGGAGCCATGATGGACCGCAGCAGCCTTCGCCTCTTCGTGGATCGCACCTGGGACGCCTCGATCATCCCGACGCTGTCGGACTACATCCGGATTCCGAACAAGTCTCCGGCCTACGACGATGCGTGGCAGTCGCATGGCTACATGGAGCAGGCGATTCACCTGATCGAGGCTTGGTGCCACGGCCAGAAGTCCGCGGGCACGACGGTCGAGGTGATCCGGCTGAGCGGGCGGACTCCGCTCCTTTACATCGAGGTCCCGGCGAAGGAGAGCGACCAGACGGTGCTCCTCTACGGCCACTACGACAAACAGCCCGAGATGGTCGGCTGGTGGGACGGCTTCGGCCCCTGGACGCCGGTAGTCAAGAATGATCGCCTCTACGGACGCGGCGGTGCCGACGATGGCTACGCCACTTTCGCCTCCCTCACCGCCATCCGGGCGCTCCAGGATCAGGGACTTCCACACCCGCGATGCGTCGTCCTGATCGAAGGCTGCGAGGAAAGTGGCAGCTTCGACCTGCCGTTCTACATCGAGTTTCTCGCTGACCGGATCGGCTCGCCACGGCTGATCGTCTGCCTCGACTCCGGCTGCGGGGACTACGAACGGCTGTGGGGGACTACCTCGCTGCGCGGTAACGTGGTCGGCACGCTCCGGGTCGACATCCTGCGCGAGGGGGTCCACTCAGGCAGCGCCAGCGGGGTGGTCGCATCCAGTTTCCGCATCGCACGACAGCTGCTCTCCCGCCTCGAGGATGAGCAGACGGGACGGATCCTGCTCGAGTCGCTCCACGCCGAGATCCCGATCGAGCGTGTGGAACAAGCCCGCATCGCGGCATCGATTCTCGGCGGCACCATCCACTCCGAGTTCCCGTTCGTGGCCGGTGCCGGACCGGTCGGGGGCGACCTCACCGAACTGCTGCTCAACAAGACGTGGCGCCCGACCCTTTCGATCACCGGCGCCGACGGTCTCCCTGCGTCCAAGGACGGGGGAAACGTCCTCCGTCCCGGAACCGCCCTCAAGCTCTCCTTCCGCACGCCTCCCTCGGTCGACGCGGACGCCGCCTATCTGGCCATCAAGCGCGTGCTGGAGAGCGAGCCGCCCTACGGCGCTCAGGTCTCATTCGAAGGAGATGGCGGGAGCGGCTGGAGCGCACCTCCCCTCGCCCCCTGGCTCGCAGCGGCGGCCGGGCAGGCATCGCTGGCGCACTTCGGCCAGGAGATGGCGTTCACCGGAGAGGGAGGCTCGATTCCCTTCATGGGGATGCTGGGGCGCAGGTTCCCTGCGGCCCAGTTCCTCATTACCGGCGTACTCGGGCCCCAGTCCAACGCCCACGGCCCGAACGAGTACCTGCACATCCCGGCCGGCAAGCGACTCACCGCCTGCGTCGCGGAGGTCCTGCTCGGGTCAATCTGACCTGTTGGTGCCTTGGTGACCGTACCCCGATCTCGGCGTTGTCAGTCTTTCCGCATCCTGAATCGGACCCGGGTCGCGGGGGCAACCGGCGACGGGCGCTTGGCCCGTGTCGTCTTCGAGATCCTTCACTGCAATGTGAGCAGCGCGATCACCATCGTGTCGGCGCAGATCACCGATCCAAGCGGTGAAACAAGGCCCATCGCAAGTACTATCGGCGGCGCGATCGAGGTGGAGTGTTCCTCCGGCCTTCCTTCTGATCTCGACCCGGCCGAGTCTGCGCTTCTTCCGTGCCGTCCGAACCCGACCGCGAACTCGACCGAGCTGCGCTTCGTGCTCGGGGGCCACGAACGTTTCACAACCGGGTCGGCTGGCAATCTTCGATGCCTCGGGGCGGCAAGTCCGCAGGCTGATCGACGCACCGCTCGCAACCAGGCCGCACCAGATCGCCTGGGACGGCCGCGGTGATGACGGACGCGCGCTCCCGAACGGCGCGTGCTTCAGCCGGCTCAGCGTGGGCGGAAAAGCCTATCGGCAGCAGATCGTGATCACGCGATAGCCAGGAGCGAGGATCTGTGCAACGGGATCCGGGCGGGGGTCAACCCGCCCGGATCTGCGTTCCGGAGCGTGCCTCAGATCGGAAGCAGGCGCTTGAGCAGGGCGATCTGCCCCCGGTGGTGCGCCTCGTGCTCGATCAGGTGGTGCAGGATCCAGTCGAGGGTGAACCGCTCGCTCTCGGGCGGTGCGTCGAGGCATTGGATCTCCCTGGTCAGGTCGGCGTCGGAGAGTGTTGCCAGGGCGCGCCGGGTCTCCTCGCGCATCGCGTCCAGCCTCTCCACGAAGTACGCCAGATCGTGCCCATCGATCTGCGGCTGACCGGTGCGGAGAGCGAAGGCCGGCGCCCATGCTTCGCCCATCGGACGTCGCTCGAGATCTTCGCCGATCCAGGAGCGTTCCACCGCCGCGATGTGCAACAGCTGCGTGGCGATCGACTCAACCTTCGGGTGCGGCGTCCAGGCGAGCTGGGCGGGAGACAACCCCGCTGCGTAGCGATGAGTCTCCCGCCGAACATCGTCGAGTTCCGCAAGCCGTGCCCCGATCGCCGGGGTGAATCCCGACGGCGCGACCAGCGATACAGTTCTTCCCAAAAGA
Source organism: Candidatus Eiseniibacteriota bacterium (assembly GCA_016712505.1). Lineage (GTDB taxonomy): Bacteria > Eisenbacteria > RBG-16-71-46 > CAIMUX01 > CAIMUX01 > JADJQY01. The sequence continues at coordinate 439,175 of JADJQY010000004.1, forward strand.
TCCTCCCTTTCCCGTTCGCCCTCGGCTTCGAACCCTCGCGTCCGACGCCATCTAGTTTCCGGGTGAGAATCGGGTCTTCGGTGCGCAATTGCAATCGGGGCGCGGCGGAGATCGGCCGGTCCCCCGACCAGGCCTCCACGCCGGCCCGTGCGAGCGATCCCTCGCACGGTACGGACGACCCAGCAATCGTCATGCGCCAGGCCGTTCTCGTGACTGTCCGCCGTGGGGCTCACGGCGGGCCTAGCGGTCCAGCGCGGAGACGGACGGAGCGATGGACGCCGAAGCGTCGATCCGGAACATGCGGAACGGAACAGATCCAGCGCGACCGGACCGGAGAGCCCGATGCACCCCAGCGCCCCATCTCCCTGTTTTGCCCGGCGGCGATACGCCGCCGCGGTTTCGTTCGCCATCCCCCTCCCCTCCGCCGGACCGGTTCGTCTCGACCTCTTCGATGTCTCCGGTCGTCGTGTTCGCACGCTACACGACGGCATCCTCCCGGCCGGCGACCAGGTACTCTCCTGGGATGGGATCCTCCAGAGTGGCGACGCCGCCCCCGCCGGGATCTACTTCCCCCGCACGCGCTGGCGCAACCAGTCGCAGAGCACGCAGATCGTGTTACTTCGGCGGTGAGCACACGGGCGGGACCGGTCAGGTGCTATGCTCTCCGTGGATTTGAAACCGACCCTTCGATCTCCGAGATGCCCGAATGACCCTGGATTGCTCAAGCCTGCGACGTGCGGTGGCCTCCCTCGATGAAGCGCTCGCTCTCGAGCGCGATGCCATCGTGCGGGACGAGGTGGTGCAGAGATTCGAGCTCACCTACGAGCTCTGCTGGAAGTTCATCCGGAGATCGCTCGCCGATTCCGACGGGAGTGAAGCGATCGAGTCTCTGGCCCGACGTGATCTCTTTCGTCTGGCCGCTCGGCGCGGGTTGATCGGCGACGCAGAGCCCTGGTTCGACTACCATCGCGCTCGCAACGAATCTTCCCATACCTATGACGAGCGCAAGGCGGACGAGGTAGCGCAGCAGGCGGAGCGATTCGCAGGCGACGCGCGGGCCCTCCTCTTGGTGCTGGAGTCGCGCCATGCTTGATCTCGCGAGCCGGCATCGGGAGCTCGTGCAAGAAATCCTCCGGCGCACGTGTCCCGGCGCCACCGTCACCGCTTTCGGATCACGAACGCGCGGAACGGCGACCCGCACCTCCGACCTCGACCTCGTGGTCGACCTCGGACGGCCACTCGGCCTCCTGGAGATTGCGCGCATCCGCGAGGCCATGAGCGACTCCGATCTCCCCATGTTTGTCGACATCGTCGATTGGCACGGACTCTCGGAGACGATTCGGACAGAGGTGAATCGGAGCGGCGAGGTGTTGCACCGGCCAACGGATCATTGATCGTGGGACTCGAGCTCAGGCTAGAGTGGGCAGGTTGGGCGCGCCGCGCTCCGATCGGACGCAACTTGGAGTGGAAACTCCCGATCGGTTGATCGCGCCCTGGCACCAACTGCGACACAGTCGCAACATATACCTTGCGCCCTGCCGAAAGGACACCAGACACCATCCAATCCAGAGAAGCGCCTCGGCTGCGCACTCGGTCGGCGGGATGCGACGACTCCCCGCATTTATGTAGATTTGCGGACCCTATAGTCCATAATTATCGGAGCGCAATCTTTCCCCCACAGACGGTCTTTGACCTCGAGCAGGAGGTGCAGCGTGCCCGGACGCCTGACAGACCACGAAATCGGTCCCGCGGCGCTATCGCGAGGGGAGGTCGCGTCTACCTTCTTGTTGGCTTCACTGGTCGTGGTACTCGCAGCGGGCACGCCGGACAGCGGGTTCGCTCAAGTCTCCGGAACCGTGCGCGAGCAGTCCACCGGTGGTGCGGTCGTCGGGGCGCTGGTCAGCGTCCAAGCAGCCGGGATCCGCACCCTGACCGATGAGGAGGGCAGGTTCTCGTTCCCTCAGCTTCAAGGCGAGGGTCTGGTGATCGTGGGGGCAGCAAAGGGATACTTCAATCGATCGGCTCTGGCCTCCGCGCCCCGATCGGGACTCGAGATCGTGCTGTCTCCCGTGCCCCCGGACGACGATCCCACTTACCTCCTCTATGAACCCGGAACCTGCGGGAAGTGTCACCCGGAGCAGGAAGCGCAGTGGACCGGCTCCGCCATGCACCTTGCAGGCGTCAACACCTGGGTACACGACTTCTTCGACGGGACCGGGACCACCGGCGGCCAGGGCGGGTGGGTCTACACTCGCGACTCGGTACACGCGCCCGGAAATCCCGAGTCCGAGTGCGCTTCATGTCATCAGCCGGAGTCCTGGATCGATCAGCCGTTTCGCGCTCTCGAGCCGCTGGCCACTCCCAGCGACGCCGCCCTACATGGAGTCTCCTGCGAAATCTGCCACAAAATCGGACATGTGGACGAGTCGCGGATCAACTTTCCCGGCATCTACCCCGGGGCCATCTCCTACACCCGTCCCAGCGGACCGGACTACTCTCAGGTCGAATATGGAGTTCTCGGCGACACCGACTTCCGTTTCCCTCTCTTCATGCGTTCGTCCTACCAACCGCAGCTCACGGCCGCGGTCTGCGGCTCCTGCCACCAGGACAAGAACGATCCGGATCAGGACGGCGACTTCGAGGAAGAGAACGGAGTCACCTCGGAACCAACGTACCTGGAGTGGCGAGAGAGTCCCTACGGCGATCCGCAGTCACCATTCTATCAGACCTGTGTCGACTGTCACATGCCCAGCTACGGTGCGACACGGATCTGCACCGCACTCACCCCTCCACTGACGCGCGACCCGAGCACGATTCGCAGTCACCGTATCGAGGGGACGACTCCGACCTTTCTCGAGAACGCCCTCGAGCTCGAGATGGATGTCTCCATGAACGGCGATCGACTGGCGGTCGAGGTACGACTCCGTAACCAACACGCTGGACACGACCTGCCGACCGGCGTGACCATCCGTAACGTCATACTCCTGCTCGAAGCTTGGTCGGAGGTGCACGGAGAGCCGCTGAGTTTCGCCGGTAATCAGGTGATCGGAGAGCTCGGCGGGGTAGGAGATCCCGCGGATGGATACTTCGCGGGATTGCCCGGCAAGCTCTATGCTCGGCTGAACCACGACCTCACGGGAAACAGTCCGGTCTTCTTCACCGAGGCGACCGGCATCCAGAACGACACCTGCATCCCGGCCCTGAGCGCTGACACCACGCGCTACTTCTTCCTTTCCCCCGAAGGGGGCGGCACGGTGCATGTGCGCGCCCGCGCAATCTACCGACGCGCATTCCGCGCCACTGTCGACCAGAAGGGATGGACCCTGGATGGTCACGGCCGCCCGCTCGAAGATCTCACGGCTCCCCACTTCGGTCACCTGATGGAACAGGCGGAATGGATCGGAAACACCGCCGATCTTCCGCAAGCATTGCAGCCTTCCGCGCAGATCGCACTTGGACTGTCGCCAAGCCCCGCGTCCGCGAGTACGCGAATCGTGCTCACCGTGGCGCGTCCCTGCGTCATTCGGCTCGGCATCTACGACGTCTCGGGGCGACTCGTCTGCATGATCGCGGAGCGACCAGTCACTCCCGGCAGGCACGATTTCACCTGGTCCGCGGAGACGACAATGAGTGCACGCCCTGGTTCCGGCATCTTCTTCGTCCGCCTGGAGACGGATGAGCGTGAGTCGGTCACCCGTCGTCTCGTCATCGTGAGGTGAGCCCCCAGATGCCATCGAGTGCGGATGACACATCCAGGGTCCCGACCGTGAAGACACACTTTCCCTGGCGTGTGGCATCGCTCGTTCTCGTCCACCTGGCTATGTTGGCCCACATTGCCCACTGGTGGTTCAATGGACGATCGGTGGGGCGCTTCGTCCTGTCCGACTCCGCGCGAACACTTGAACGCGGCGAGGTGAACCCCGGGTTCTTACTGTTCGTCGCGGCCATCGGCGTCTCGGCCCTCTTCGGACGATTGCTCTGCGGGTGGGTCTGCCACATGGGCGCACTACAGGACCTGTCCGCCTGGATGCTCGGGAGACTGGGGATCAAACCGCGTCTGTTTCGATCTCGCCTCCTCGCCTGGGTACCGACCCTGCTGGCGCTCTACCTCTTCGCATGGCCCCTGTGCTTCCGCCTGGTCCAGGAGCTAAATCCCCCAAAGGCGGGCCAGAGCGATCTGATGATGGCGGCAGAGCGACGCTCAGGCTTCTCCGCCTCCCTCGCCACCGAGCGCCTGTGGGAGGATCTGCCGTCACCAATGGTCGCCGTTCCCTTCCTGCTTCTGTGCGGCATGGGGACGGTGTACGTGCTGGGTGCGCGTGGGTTGTGCCGCTACGGCTGTCCTTATGGCAGCTTGCTCCGCCCGGCGGAGCGCCTCTCCAGGTGGAAGGTCGTGGTAGATCCGAGCAAGTGTGATCAGTGCGGCCTCTGCACGACCGCCTGCTCCGCCGGAGTCCGGGTCCACGAGGAAGTGCGGCGGTTCGGAGCCGTCAGGAGTCGAGACTGCGTGCGCTCTCTCGACTGTGTAGCGATCTGTCCAACCCGAGCCCTCTCGTTCTCGCGCACGCAGCCTCGACCGCTTTCGACCTGTGGGCGCGCCTCGGCTACCCGCCCCGACCACGAGTTGTCCACTTCCGAGGAACTCGTCTGCGCCGCCACCTTCATCCTCGTCTGCCTGGGAACTCGGGGGCTTTACGGGCTCATACCGTTGCTGCTCTCCGCAACGCTGGGCATCCTTGGCGCGTACGTCGCCTGGCTCGCCTGGCGACTGCCGCGCGAAGGGAATGTTCGCTTCAGCACGTGGCAACTTCGGCTCGGAGGCAGGCTGCTGCCGTCGGGCTGGGTGTTCCTTGCCGGGGTAGGCGTGCTTTTTATGCTGACTATCCACTCGATCGGCGTCAAGGCGATCATCGCCGTCGGTTCCAGTCTCGACCGACGGATCACCACGTCCTTCGAGGAAGCCGTCAGCCGCACCGGATCGAGTGAGCAGGCGCGAGCCGATGCAGCTCGCGCCATTCGTTCTTACCGCCTGGCACGCCCCCTCCGGAGCGGAGGGATCGCGTTCCTGAACACTCCGGAAGCCGACTTCCGACGCGCCTGGCTGGAGGTCGTTCGCGGGGACCGGGCAGAGGCCGAGTCGATCCTGCGCGGTCTGGCTGGACAGGAGAGAACTCGCGACGTCGCCTCCCGAGAACTCGCGCGCCTGCTCCTTGCTTCCGGGAGAACCAAGGAGGCGACCAGCGTCCTGACCATCGCGGTCGAGCGCGATTTACGCTCGTATGCCTCTCGCGAGCTCCTGGCCGCTGTCTGGACGCAGCAGGGTCGAGCCGGCCAAGCGGAGTCGATGTTCCGCCGGATCTGTACGCGATTTCCGGGCGACAGCGCGGCACGAGCCGGGCTCATTGACGCGCTCTGTGCCGATGGCAGGCCGACAGAGGCCCTCTCTCTGCTCGAAGCGGCGGTGCGCGCACGGCCACGAGACGCCCGCGCCCGCGCAGAGTTGCTCGCTCTGACCCGACGGCTCTCCGACACTTCCGCAGCCACCCCGACCGTGGGTGTCCGCAGCGCCCCAACCTCGACCGACTCACCGCAGACGACTTCGCCCCATCGGGATGCCGAGGAAGTGAGAAACGGGAGGAGAGGTATCCCTGCGGTGCCTCCGACGAGGCGGTGACTCACGAACGCGAGAAGGGTGGTGACCGTTGGACCGGGCTGGCGTCGGGGGCCTTCGACCTAGGTACCTTGCTCAGGAAGTCGATCCTGTCCGTCAACTCCCTCCTAGTCAGCGCGCTCCTGACCCTCCTACCCACTCCCCATACCACATACGCTCGGGAGCAGGGGCAGGAGAATCGTAAGGCGCTCTCCCGTGCCCGGTCTTGCTTCGAGCGGGGTAGGACCGCCGAGGGACACGCCACGCTGGATAGTCTTCTTGTGGTCTCGACACGACGTGAGGATCGAGTGCATCGGCCGGCGGCCCCGGTCGCCAAGGGCGGACACCACTCGTGGGCCGGAGAGGCCGCGGCCTCGGAGTCGATATTTTCCGAAGCGATCCGATTGGCAGATCCGCAACGGCAGACCAACACTCACTGCCACGCGGCCATGTGGCTCGGCCACAGCCTGGTCGAACTGGGCCGCCCAGCTCGAGCGGAGGCGGTGCTCCGAGCGGCCATTCCGGTCGCGGTCAGAGTCGGAGACCGAGAACGGGAGCGTTTCATGCGGATGAGCCTGGCCTCGCTCGAACACCGCGCCGGGAACTTCGAGCCTGCCCTCTCGGGGTTCGTGGCCGCCGGGGCGCTCCTCCGCGCAGCCGGAATTCGAATCGGCGAGTTGGATGCCTTCAACGGACAGGGGCGCACTTGGCAGCAGATCGGCGAACTCGACCGCGCCCGTGCCCTGTACCGGGAGGTTGCCGACCTGTCCCACCGTGCGGGATTGCGGGAGACCGAGGTCGATGCACTGAACAACCTCGGCGCCAACGAGCTTTATCGGGGTGACCCGGCTGCCGCTCTCGATACCCTGAGGGCTGCCCATCGGACTCAGCGCGCACTTCGGAACCCTCACTTCGCCGTCCTGCCGTCGCTAAAGGTGGCCAAAGCTCTCGTTCAGCGAGGGAGATTCAGCGCGGCGGAAGCAACCATGGAATCGCTGATGATCGACTGTCGGACTCGCGGGGATGTCGGCCAGCAGGCCGCCGTCCTGAACGCCCAGGGCGGACACCACCTTGGCCGCGGCGCCACCGCCGGCGCCCTGCACATCTACCGTCTCCTGGCTAGTATCGGCGCTTCGATCCCGGTCGAACGCCGGCTTCAGGGCCACATTGGCGCCGCCAGATGCCTGGCCGGCGATGATCGTACGGAAGAGGCGCTAGCGATACTCCAGGCACCCGCGCGCAGGCTGCTGCCACTCGCCCCCGCCGAGGTGCTCATGGAGTACGAGCGGGTCCGAGGAGAGTGCCTCTTCCGACGGGAGTTCTAATTGTCGCTGATCTTCGCAGAACGGAACGGGCACCGCGAAGCTGATCCGTGTCGAAACCCTGGCTCTCAGCAACCGATCGCTGGGGCGCGGCTTTCGGACGTCGCCGATCCGCGAGCCCGCACAGGTGCTCGAGAGTTGCGTGATCCACCTCGGGCGGGTCCACCTCGACCTCGTGATCAACCTCGGACGGCCCCTCGGCCTCCTGGAGATTGCGCGCATCCGCGAGGCCATGAGCGACTCCGATCTCCCCATGTTTGTCGACATCGTCGATTGGTACGGACTCTCGGGCCACCTTCAGGAGCAGGTGAAGCAGAGCGGGGTTGTGCTTTCCGCGCCTGAAGGAGATCCGGAGCGGGGCTGATCGTCGCAGGAAGCCGCACTGGCCCCCCCAACGGAGAACGAGCCGAGAAAGCCGTTTGACGATTTGGCGACTTGGCCATATAGTGCAGCCATGAGCAGCATCACGGCGATCGACCGCAAGATGTACCGCGCGCAGGCGCGGCTCCTCCGCGCCCTGGCCAACGAGTCGCGACTGATCATCGTCGCCCGGCTGAGCGAGGGAGAGTGCAGCGCCGGCGATCTGACCCGACTGGTCGGGCTCGATCAGACCACCGTCTCCAAACACCTCGCGGTGCTGCGTGCGGAAGGGATCGTGGAGGACCGCCGGGAGGGAAGTTCCGTCATCTACCGGCTCCTCACCCCCTGCATCATGAACTTCTTCGCTTGCACGTCGCAGGTCATCAAGGAGAGCCGCTGATGGCGCGCGATCTCTCGTGCTCGCAATTTGCCGATTTGGCCAAGTCGCCACGCATGAGCCCGCCCGCCGGAGATCCGTCATGAAATCGGTCCTCGCCCGGAAGGCTCCACCGGAACGGACCCGAAGCGACACCGCACCCTCTCCTCGGGGAGCTGCGCGACGGTGGGCGACCGGCCTCGGCCTCCTGCTCCTCGCGACGTTCCTCTATCGAAATCTCGAGTGGTTCTCCGTCTGGCTCCCGGGGCGCCTCGGCCTCGATCCCGCGAGTCACCTGACCTCGTCCCTGAGCTTCTTCCTCTACGAAGCGCCGAAGGTCTTGCTGCTCCTGATCGGGGTCGTCTTCGCCGTCGGGATCGTCCGTTCGTTCTTCACTCCGCAGCAGACGCGGCGGCTGCTGGCCGGACGCCGCGAGGCGGCGGGAAACGTGCTCGCCGCGCTCCTCGGAATCGTCACACCCTTCTGCTCCTGCTCGGCCGTTCCGCTGTTCATCGGCTTCGTGACCACCGGCGTGCCGCTCGGGGTCACCTTTTCTTTCCTGATCTCCGCCCCGATGGTCAACGAGGTGGCCTTGGTCCTTCTCTGGGGGCTCTTCGGCTGGAAGATCGCCGCGCTCTACTTGATCACCGGACTGACCGTCGCGAGGGTGAGCGGCTGGGTCATCGGCCGGCTGCACCTCGAGCGGTGGGTCGAGTCCTGGGTCTACCGCGCGGCGCCCGGCACCGGTCCGCAGTCCGGCGACGCCGAAGCGCACCTTCGGTGGACCGACCGCATCGAACGTGGACGTGCCGCTGTCATCGACGTGGTCGGCAAGGTCTGGCCGTTCATCCTGGCTGGTATCGCGATCGGCGCGGGCATCCATGGATACGTTCCGCGGGACTTCCTCGCCGGGATCATGGGAAAGGACGCCTGGTGGTCGGTTCCAGTCGCCGTCCTGATCGGGGTCCCGATGTACTCCAATGCCGCCGGCATCATTCCGATCGTCCAGGCGCTCCTGGAGAAGGGCGCAGCGCTGGGAACCGCGCTGGCCTTCATGATGTCGGTCATCGCCCTTTCATTGCCGGAGATGATCATTCTGCGCAAGGTCCTCCGGATCCAGCTCATTCTCGTCTTCGCCGGAGTGGTGGCCCTCGGAATCCTGATCGTCGGCTACCTCTTCAACCTCTTGATCTGAAAGGAGTCACTCCTATGTCCACCGTTCAAGTCCTCGGACCCGGGTGCAAGAACTGCCAGATCCTCTACGAGCGCACCCAGCAGGCCACTCAGGAGATCGGACTCTCGTGCCAGATCGAGAAGATCACCGACATGGAGACCATTGTCGGACTCGGCGTTCTCTCCACTCCGGCACTCGTCGTCGACGGCGCCCTCCGCCTGCAGGGACGGGTACCCACCGTCGAGCAGTTGAAGGAGATCCTGGCATGACTCGCCACCGCACCCGGTCCGCCCGATTCCTGCTCCAGCTCCTCTGCCTGACACTCCTGTTCCTGGGTGTCGGCACGGGAGTACGATCCGGCTGGAGTGCTGCCCCCGCCGACTCCTCGGCAGCGCCGGGCGTCGTCGTGCCACAGCGCCTGATCGTCTACTACTTCCATACTTCGCAGCGCTGCGTTTCCTGCCGCAAGCTGGAGGCGTTCACCGCCGAGGCGATGCAGACCCGCTTCGCCACGGAGCTCGCGGCCGGCCGCGTCGACTTTCGCATCGTGAACTACGAGCGGGAGGAGAACGCGCATTTCGCGAAGGAGTACAAGCTCTACACGAAGTCTGTCGTGGTGGTCGATGAGCGCAACGGCGCGGAGGTGGCCTGGAAGAACCTGCCGAAGGTCTGGCAACTCTTGCACGACAAAGGCAAGTTCATCGAGTACGTCGCCGGTGAAGCAAGGGCGGTGCTGATGGAGCAAAGCTCGTGAACGAGGGTCTGGTCGCCCTCGGTACCGCCGCGTGGCTCGGCATTCTGACCTCGATCAGCCCCTGCCCGCTCGCTGCGAACGTCGCGGCGATCTCTTACGTCGGTCGGGATGTGAGCCGGCCACGCCGGGTGCTGGCCGCAGGGATTCTCTACTCGCTCGGCCGGGCGCTCACCTACGTCCTGGTTGGAATGGCGGTCGTGACCAGTGTGCTCTCCATTCCCAGTCTCTCCAACTTTCTGCAGGAGCGCGCCAATCAGTTGCTCGGCCCGCTGCTCGTGCTGATCGGTTGCGGAATCATGGGCTGGATCCGACTCCCGTTCTCCACCGCCGGGCGCGGTCACGCTCTGCGCGAGCGTCTGGCCTCCAACGGCCTCACCGGCGCGGCCCTCCTGGGAGCGCTTCTCGCATTGTCGTTCTGCCCCGTCTCGGCCGGGCTCTTCTTCGGAGGATTGATCCCCCTCGCCACCGGCACCCAGTCACGTCTGCTCCTCCCGGCCGTCTACGGCATCGGCACCGGGCTGCCGGTGGTCGTGTTCGCCGTTCTGATCTCGCTCGGCGCCAGAGGACTCAGCCGTACGTTCAGTCTTCTCTCCACCGTGGAGCGCGTCGCCCGCCCGATCACCGCCGGGGTCTTCGTGCTGGCCGGGCTGTACCTCATCCTGCGGCACCTCCTCCGGATCGGCGGATAGCACAGCCCGCGGCAGCAGCCCTCACCCGCCGGCTCCTCGAAGCCCCGCCGTCGCCAGCCGGAGTTCCTTCACCACCGGCCAGGCGCCGCCCGAGACATTACAGAGCACCGTGATCTGGAGGCCCAACCTCCGGCGGAAGCAGGACCAGAAGGTCACTCCCGCATCCCCACCGATGATGGAGATCGCCGGGTCTTCCTCGTCGTCGCGATCGATCCACAGCCCATACCCATACCAGGTGGTCTCCCCCTCCGACTCCGCTCGCACCTGTGGCGTCGCGTAGGCCTCCACCAGATCGCGTGGAACGATTCGATGCGCGAAGAAGGCATCCCAGAGCGTCGCCAGGTCATCGACCGTGGTGTACGCCCCCCCATCGGAGGCTCCGATGATCGGCAGGTTGTAGATGTTCGTCTTCCATCCCCCGGGATCCTCGATGTACCCCAGCGCGGTGCGGTCGGGGAGCTGATTGAAGGGGAAGAACCCCGAGCGGCTCATGCCGATCGGGTGCAGCACCTCCTGCTCGACGTACCGCTGATACCGCACGCCCGAGAGTGCTTCGATCACCGCCCCGAGCAGGATGTAGCCGCCGTTCGAGTAGGAGAACTGCGTCCCCGGCGCGAACTTCATCGGCTCATCCGGAAAGATCGGCAGGTAGTCTTTCGGCCCCCGCAGCTCATACCATGGCCGGCTGACGAAGAACTGATCGCTGTCCGGAAACTTCTCCTCATCGAAGTAGTCCGGGATTCCCGAGGTGTGGGTGAGCAGATGGCCGATCGTGATCTCCGGCGCGTACTGTTGCGGAAAGTCCAACTCCAGGCAGTCCCGCAATCGAGTCGAGATCGCCACCCGTCCCGCCGCCACCAGCCTCCCGATCGCCAGCGCGGTCAGGAACTTCGTCCCCGACGCGATCGCGAACCGCGTCTCCCGCGTGTTCGCGATCCCGTTACTCCGATCCGCCTGCCCCGCTGTCCGCTCGTACAGCACCTCGCCTCGTAGGCGAACGGAGACCACACCAGAAAAGCCATTCCGGTCGATCGCTGCGTCCAGCGCCTCCTGCAACCCCTGGGGTCCTGCCATTCTGCGTAGCTCCATTCAAGTGCGACGAATGTGGCGATCGCGCCGACGGCCGGCGTGCCGCAGGGCGAAAAGCGCGGTTCTCTACCCCCACAGCTCTCCCACGGTCGTGGTAAGGATGGCGACCCAGTTCCGCGGAGTCTCCTCAGACATCCGGACCGACGTCGAGCGGTTCGGGGTGGCTCATTGCCCCGGCAGTCTGACCGTGCCGGCACTCCCGCCGAAGGAGTCGGACTGAATCTCGATCGTCGCCTCGCCCGGGAGAATCGTGAACTCTCGCGGCCCCTCTCCCGCGTTGACGATCCCGACGTAGGTCTCCCCGATCTTGACCGTGGCCGACCCGCGCGTGCAAGTGATCGTCACGTGACTATGGCCCTGCGTGCGGAACACGGACTGGTCGCCGGCGCTGTCGTGATTCCACGACGACGGCCTGGGACTCGGAGCGAACTCGGAAGAGACGGCCTGGGCAGGAAGAACACAGGCTAGGACGAGGACGATCGCTAGAAGCCGAAGCATCGGTGCCTCCATATGGGACCGCCAGTCCGTCCGTGATTTCCATCTGCTTGCCGGCGGGCGAGCCACAACTTGGACGCCACGCTCCCGATCCAAGGGCTGTCGGAGTTCGCAGCAGACTACTGGAAAGAAGGGCCGATACGGGCCACGATTGATGCATCCGCCGTTCCCGCGACGGCGTGTCTCTAGTGACACCGAGGCGCCCGGGGCCAAGCTGATCGGCCCCTAACCCGCAATCGCGGTGGATGCGAGCCAGACCGACGCGAGCGTCATCAGCGCGCCGAAGAGCACGAGCAACCAGTGGAGCGCGCTCGGCCCCGGTTCGAGGACCGATCGCCGCGGGCGCTGCGGATCGTAGTAGACCCGGCAAGGGCTCCCCTTCGGATAGCGACGGCAGACCCTGGCGGATGGAGTGAATGGCCCGGGCGCAACGCGCCTTCCCTGATGCTGATGCCCCTCGACCGTGTAGAGGTAGGTGATCGCGGCGACGCGCATCTCGGAGCCCAGATCCCCCGGATCATTGGTCTGCACGCGCTTCGAGCGCACATTGGATGCCACGATCTTGCCGTCGGTCGACGGCCAACGGAGAGTGCTCAGCGCGAACCTCAAAATTGAAATCGACCAACCGAGCACCAACGCTCCAATGAGTCCGAAGAGCGCTGCACCGAACACCGCCGTGCCCATCCGTGAACCTCTCATGTGTTGGAGCGTGCGTGCGGAACGGTCTTCAACTCTCCTTCAAGGTGAGGTCGTAGAACTTCGGGTCGTCCCCGATCGCCTCCGCGCTCCCATCTGGCTGTCGTCCGCAGAACCCCCACCACTGATCCCGGTGGGAGAAGTTAATCAACACCCTCCGGCCGACCCTCTAGGGCGGACGTGGAGTAAGGCTCACGTCCGCCTCGAGTCACTCGTCCGAGATCACCCGTTCGATATCGCGCGCAGCATTGAGAACGCGCACGACCTCGATTCCTTCCGCCGTGGGTTGGTACCAGATCAGGTGATTGGGGAAGTCGGGAATGGGCCACATGCGGAGCGCGGGAAGGCGGGGATTCAACCATGCACGTGGTGCCCCGACGTGGGGCATCCCGAGGAGACGGTCGAATGCTTGGTCTGCCGATTCGAGGAAACGCACACCGACCTCAAACCCCGCCTCCTCGTAGAGGAAGTCCGAGTGGCCTTCGAGATCCAGAACTGCGCGCGGCCGGCGGAGAAGTTTACGTGCGGCCACCGGCGGTCTTTTTTTGGTGGCGCTCAACCAGCCGCTGTTTCAAGTCGTCCCAGTCTTTCCGCGTCATCTCCGTGGCAGGCCCACTATCTAGGCCCGCAATCAGGAGCTGCTCGAGGCGTTCCTGGGCTTGGCGCTCTTGGTCGCGCCGGATGAGTTCCCGGACGTACTCGCTGGCGTTCCCATAGCGGCCGCCCTTGATTTGGCCCTCAATCCACTCACGCATCGGTTCAGGCAGGGAGACGTTCATGTTCGTCATAGCTTCAAACTCCTTGCCGCCATTAGACCGCGAAGCACAGAATCTGTCAATAGATGCTATCGACCGCGCTGTCCCACGCCTTGACCCAAGACCTCCCCTGTTGGAATTCTCGGGCCCGATTGTGACCGGTAACAGAGGTGGTCATCTTCGGTCAGAACTCTAGTTTTCCAATGGAGGACCGTGCTAAGTGTTGCCAAGAGAGTTCATTACCCGCGTTCCCGTCCAGTCCCTCGAGCTTCTACTCCGCGCCGTTTCAGGCCTCCCACGAATTCTCCCGGATGACGACACTCACGCCGTCCGCGAAGAGGTCTAGACCTTCTACGGCCCCGTCGGGGGCATGTTCGAGGCCTGGGTCAACCGGAGCGACGCCATCAACACCCGGCGCTCGTACCGCCGGGCCGTGATGGGCTTTGTCGACTTCCTTGGCATCCGCTGGCCCGAGGAGTCGTTCCGGCTCCTGGGCGCCACGGTGGTCGAGGTACGGGCCTGGCGCGAGTTCCTGGACCGGGAGCTCGGCCAGGCGCCCAAGCCCCTCAATCACCGCATCTCCGCGGTCTCTGGGCTCTTTGAGTTCATCCGGGAGGCCGCGTGATCAGCGACCTCGAGCCCCACCCCTGCGCCCCTCTCTTACGGCTGCAGGCTAGGGGAGCTCATTGTTTCGGCCGGGGTGACCGGTGCTACCCTCCCCCCGAGCAAGTCCTCGCAGGAGAGCCGGCCATGGACGTTTACAATGTCTGGAAGCTCCAGCTGTACAGCCGGGTCCACGACTGGCAGCGGAGGCGTCTACGTGAGGAGATCCCGGCGCTCAAAGGTGTCGCCACTGATCACATCGTCTCCCTCTACCGCTACCTCGCAGCGATGCCCCATCGTCTTTACTCGCGTTTGGCCTACGACTTGTACCTATCCTTCCTCGCCGAGAGGCATCGGTCTTCCCCATCCGCACTCGAAGCCTACCTCCGCGACCACCTCACCGACCTCGACCATGCTCTCTCCAGCCTGGAAATGGTGAACGCGTGATCAGCGACAACTACTTTTCCCGTCGGCGACAACTATTCTTCCCGGCCCTTGGTTTCGGATTGAGAGGGATCCTGCTGCATCCTCAGTAGTCCCTCGGACTTCTTTCGGAACAGCGGACGGGTTGTGGCCCGGCCCTCGGAGACGTTCGGGCTCGAGTGCTCATTCCTCTTCGCGGTTGGCAGCGCACCCGGGATTCGAGCTATCCCAGGGGTACCCCAGGTACTCGGAGGGTCGCGATCGTGGCTCCTGGAGCCTCTCATGCGTCCTCCTTCTTCCCCCGACCCTTGCGGTGTGACTCCTCCAGCCGGAAGCTCGAGAGGTTGAGCTCCAGGATCACGCTATGATGGACGAGCCGATCGATGGCCGCCGCGGTGGTCATCGGGTCCTTGAAGATCGCCTCCCACTTCGAGAACGGCAGGTTGCTGGTCAGAAGTACGCTTCCGCGTTCGTAACGGTCGGCCAGGAGCGCGAAGAGCACCTCCATCTCCTCCCGACTCTGTTGGACGTAGCCGATGTCGTCCACGAGGATGGCATCGTAGCCACCAAGGCGCTTCAGAACCCGGGCCAGCTTCAAGTCGCGCTTCGCGATGAGCAGCTCCTGGACCAACAGCGCACACGGAGCGAACAGAACGCGTCGTCCCCGACGGACCAACTCGTGACCGAGCGCACAGAGCAGATGCGTCTTCCCCGATCCCGGGTTGCCGAAGGCGAGGATGTTCTCTCTCCGATCGAGGAAGGTCCCGTCGAGGAGGGTCTGGAACTGAACCGCGACCTTCCGCGGTAGTCGCTTCAGGTCGAACGTCTCCAAGGTTTTCTCCAGAGGGAGACGAGATTCACGCAGGAGCCGGGCGGTGCGATTCTGTTGCCGTGCCTCGACCTCGCGATCCGACACCGCGAGCAGGTAGTGCTCGTAACTCAGCGATTCCTGAAGTGCCCGCACCGCCTCGGCCTCGAAGCTCTCACGGACCGCCGGCAGATGAAGCGCCCGCAGGTTCGCGACCAGGCGGGCGTTCAATTGACCACCGCTTCGCATCCCGCCTCCATCGCCCCTTCGAGCAGCTCGTCGTAACACGCCAAGTCGACGGCATCGATCGCGACCTCGGTCTTGTCCTCCACCGGATTCTGGAGCCGAAGACCATGCTCGACCGACTGCCCGGTCATCCATTCCTCGCGCTGGATCAGTTGCCGAAGCACCTCGTCCACGCCCGTCTCGCTGACCGTGGCCGCGAGTTGCAGGATGGCCAGATACTCCCGGGAGGCGTTCGCACGATCCCTCCCGACCAGCTGGTCGTAGGCCATCCGGAAGCGGCTGGTGGGAAAGAGATCCTCCCGATACCGGTACTCCGCGAAGGCTCCAGGCTTGCGCACCAACCAGTCGATCACGTGTCGGTAGTCGATCCGGTGCTTCTTCTCCCCGCGCAGGCGCGGGAACTGATCGACTTGCCGCTGGCCGTACCAGATCTCCAGGTCCTCGGCTCCCAAGCGAACCGTCACCGTCTCACCGATCAGACGACTGTGGACCGAGTACGCGTTGTGCAACACCCGGATCGTGCTCCCTTGACCCACCCGAACCTCGATCCGGCGCCGCATTTCCAGCCGGTGGACAGGGAGGGGCCTCAGCACGGCGCGCTCCTCCTCGAAGCGCGCCTTCCGACCTGCATTGCGCTGGCCGAAGATCTCCCGCAAGAACCGCTCGTAGCCCGAGCGATCGAGGAAGTCCCGACTTCCCCGCAGAAGGAGTGCCTGCTCCACCGCCCGCTTGAACCGGTTATGACTCTGCTCCACGTCCCCGTTCTCGTTCGGGCAGGCTACGCCGGTGTGCTCCGCCTCCACCCCGTAGTGCCCCAGCAGGGCCTGGTAGCGTCGCGTGAACTGGTCCCGGTGCGGCATCTGATGCACCGCCGCCGAGAGCTGATCGGTCCGATGACGTCGCGGCGACCCGCCCAACTCCCGGAGCGCGTTCTCCAGCCCAGCGCTCAGACTCTCGAAGCTCTCCGAGAAGCAGATCGTCCCGGTCTCCCAGTTCGAGTAGGTCAGCACGAAGTGGTAGACCAGATGATCGAAGGGCTGACCGGCGATCGTCACCTTCAGGGTCCTCATGCTCGTGAAGTCCGACTGCGACAACTCCCTGCGTGGTGCTGCTGGGGGAAGAACACCTCACGGGCAGGACCTTCGAGGGCCCGCCAGTTCTTCACCCGGCGCTGGAACGTTCGCACCTGCCCATCGGGGAACCGACCGGGGTACTTCCGTTGCAGAGCGTCGAAGAGCGACTTCGCTTCAAGCCCGGGAGCCTCCTTCAGCAGAGCCTCGCTCCAGGCCCAGACTTCATCGAACGGATCCGGGCGGGTCCGCCAGTCCCGGGCTGGCTGGCACTCGCTCGGGAGACGGCCGCCGCGGTGGTACTTTCGGGCCGTCTTCTCGTCCATCCCGGACTTGGCGGCCGCCAACGACACGCTCGTTCCTTTCTGCATCAGCTTCCTCAGCTTCTCCACCTGGCTGTCCGTGACCATCTCGATAAGTCCCTCCCAATGAGGAACTTGGAGACGCCAAGACCCAGGCGAAACCGGGAATTCTAATTGTCGCCGACGGGAGTTCTAATTGTCGCTGATCAGAACGCGCTCCGCTGGCATGACGATGTTCTGGGAGGAGCGGACTACGACCAACTACTTTTCATTGACCGGTCGGTCCACCCGGCGTACCTCCGGCTGGTGGAGACGCCCTTCCACCAGTTCTTGCACCTGCCCGCGGTCCAGTCGCGCGTCGACCGGGGCAAGGGTCCCGACCGACTCGACATCTTCAACGTCGTCGAGGAGCTCGAGCGGAACGCGCTTGCCGACCTCTGTTCTCCCTACCGACACGTTGTCCGGAACGCGATCGCTCACGGACGGATTCGCTACGGCAACCGAGAACTCGAGTATGTCGATCGCGGTGGGAAGTGCGAGAAGATGTCGTTCCGGGACTGCGTGGCCCTGTTCGACGCGCTTCTCGACACCTGCAATGGCGTCGCTCTTGCCCTGAAGGTGTTCCTCACGATCCACCGTGAGACCTATTCCGTACCCAAGAGCATCCTACTCGACGAAGTGGCAGCGCAGACCGAGACTCCCTGGTGGAAGGTCATCGGTTGGATTCCCTCGACTGTGCCACCGAGCACATCTCAACTCATCATCTACGCGCAGCCGCGTTCGGACGATCGACTGCGGATTCACTACTCGGCGTTTCAGACGGCGGTCCTGGCGGAACTGCTGGCGCCGAGTTACGATCGGTACTTCATTTCGATGCGCAGCAGGCACGGACGGCCTGGTTTCGCCAGTTTCTACGGCAACAAGATCAAGGAACTGAGGCGGGCTGGTCCGACGGGGATCGAAGACTACGGCCCGGCGGCGGAGGTGATCTACTTCGTGCCCCGCTTCCGACCTCCGGCCTTCATCGCCCGCGCGACAGCGTTTTGGATCGGGGCGAGCTTCACTTGGAAACAAATCCGAGCGGAGACCGCGGCGACACGCGTGGAGGTCGTGGCACGTCACGCATCGATCCACCGCAACGGGTGGGGCGGGGTGGTCCTGGGTGCCGTGGTCGTTCGGATGGCGAACGGCCCCATCGACCAAGCAACGGTCCGAGCGGCTCGCCATCGGATCCTGAGGGCGGCCGTCAGACTTGCTCGCGCCTCGGCCCCGGTCGGGAATAGTGCACGGTACCTCCCCGTGGGCTACGCACGGATCGCGGTGTTCTGCTCAGATCATCGACGGAGATGCCTCGCGAGTTTCGGACTTGGAGAGGATCTCATCGCTACGGTTCAGACTCAACGCATGCGACGGATTCGGAGTCCTGATCTCTATGGGTCAGAAATCGAACACTGCGGTCGGTACCGCATCGCGTGGAATCGGGCATGGCTCGATGCGAGGATCCTGGCTGCCCGGGCACCGGGATCTCCGGTGGGGGCTGAAGACATCCAATAGGAGTACGTCGCCGACGAGATCTCGGTCCAGGGCATCGGACGCCAGTACCGCCCGGTTGAGGAGCGCCTCCAGCAGATCGAACACGAGCTGCCGTGCCTCCAGGGCGAGCTCGACTTCCAGAAGATCCAGTTCCTCTCCCGCGACGAGATCCTGGCCGAGGCCCGCGATCCCTACTCCCGCTGGCCGTCGCTGGCCCCCGAGGAACGCCGCCAGATCGTCGAACCTATCGTCGAACGCGTCGTCATCGGCCAAGGGGACGTTGAATCTCACTCGAGCTGTCTCCCTTCCTCCGCTCCTCAAGGCGTCACGAAAGGGCAACGCAACTTCATCCCTGCGTTGCCATTTCGTGATCTGGTGCTTCGATCGCCGAAACCGCGTTTATTGCCAAGGGGTTACCCTCACGAGCCAAAGACCTGGGCCGATCGGTTTCGGCGAAGGCGGATGGATCGGGGCTTCACCCAGTCGACCCTGGCCAGTCGCCTCGGCCGGACGGCGCGGGCCGTCGCGGACTGGGAATCCGGGCTCACCAAACCGCTCGCGTCATCCTGGGGCTTGATCGCCGAGGTTCTGGGAGCCGACCTGCTCCCCGACGGAGCCGACATCGAGGCTCGGGTCTGGTCCGCCCGATGGCGCCTGGGGCTGACCCGAGCCGAGCTGGCTGAGAAGGTCGGCTTGGATCCGCGAACCATCCGGAATGTCGAACAGGAGCGGTATCGGCCGAGTCACGAGTCACTGCGGAGGCTTTGGTCCGTCCTGGGCTCCCATCCTTTCCCCAGAGACAGTAGCTTGGCCCGATGGTGAAACGGTGCCAGGCAACGCACGATGTGAGGTCCAAACAGGTCACCCGGCCTTGCCCGACGGCAAGTCCATGAAACCGCCTTGACTCAACATGGGCCAGGACGTTCCATCTTCGCCGAGGGCCCCAGGTGCCCGTTGGGAACGGTCGATAGGCGGTCCAGGGGGTGCCGTCCGGGTGGAGAGCCCGGAGGATGAGGGGCTTGTCGCGATGACGGACAGCGCAGCGCCGATCACAACTGATACTCCGGATACCAAGACTGTCTCGGTCATGGTCCAGGCGGACCATCTCGAACGCCTCTCGAGTGCCCGGGATCCCCTGATCGCCATCGCAGAGCTCGTTTGGAACGGCCTCGACGCAGACGCAGAAAGCGTCTCCGTCGAGTTCGCGGAGAACGGACTTGGCGGACTCGAAACGATCACGATCATCGACGACGGCCACGGCTTGCCATACGGAGATGGGCTCAACGCCTTTCGGAACCTCGGGGGATCCCTCAAGCTCCCAGGTCATCGGTCAGCCCGGGGGCGGTTCCAACATGGGCAACTCGGCAAGGGACGTTTCCGTGCCTTCGGCCTCGGGAGTCACGTTCGATGGGAAAGCACCTACCGAGATGGCGCGACAGTCCTCAGCTACTCGATCACGGGAAACCGTGAGAATCTGGGGTCGTTCGTCTTCACCAGTCCGCAGCCAACACTCCAAACCCCGGGCATGCGCGTGACGATTGAGAACCTGCGTGCGAACTTCCGCTCGCTGGATCTCTCCGTCGCTCCGGCAGCCCTCGCCCGGATCTTTGCGCTCTATCTCCAGCAGTATCCGAATGTGCGACTCCGCTACGCAGGCACGTTGGTTGACCCGGTCTCCGCAGTGGACCGCATGGTCGACCTTCCACTCGAACCGGCCACGGGAGACGACGGCCGGACGATCACGGTCACCCTCACGGTAATCGAGTGGCAAATGCGGCTCCTCTCGAAAGTCCGTGTTGATTGGGTTCCTGGACGCATCGTGGAGCTAGGCCCGCACTTGCAAAGCAAACGCTCCTGAGTTCCCATGTCGCCTTCTTCGACCAAGAAGGAGGGCGTCGATGGGTCATCAGGAGCAGGGTCAGACTCTCAGAGAGACGTGGGCACTGCAAGGGTTCGAAGTGGAGTCGGTGGAGATCGAGGAGAGCACCGACCGGGGCGGCCGTCCGGCGGTAAAGCTGGTTCGCCTGCACGATGTTCGAGGAGTCCATGTTTGCCCCCAGTGCGGGAAGCGTCACCGGGAAGGGCTGTTCGAGGAGAGCATGGAGCGACGCTGGCGCGATCGGTCGCTTGGCGACTTCGAGACCTACGTGGTGCTCACGCCCCTTCGCATCGCCTGCTGTGGGGGACGCGCGTGGAGCAGATGCCGTGGGAGGTGCCCGGGCACCGCATGACCCGGCGATTCTTCGAGTTGATTGCCGCGCTTTGTCGTCGGCTGCCGGTCTCGGAGGTGGCGAAGATGGCCAAGCTCTCGTGGGAGACGGTCTGTCGAGTCGACAAGACTTCGATCGAGCTGGCCCTGGGCGGCGATCGACCCTCGCTCGATGGCCTGACCTGGATCGGCGTGGATGAGGTGTCGCGTACCGGTGGACACGTCTACTTCACGGTGGTGACCGACCTGAAGTCGGGATCGGTGGTCTGGCTGGGCGAGGGGAAGAAGGCGGAGAGCCTGCGCGCCTTCTTCGAGGAGCTGGGTCCGGAGCGATGCGCGCGGATCGAAGGGGTGATCAGCGATCTGGGTCCGGCCTACGTCGGGGTGATCGCACAGGCTGTACCGCACGCGGTCCATCTTCTCGATCGGTTCCACGTCATCCAGTGGGTGAACGAAGCGGTGAACACGATCCGGCGAGAGGTGTTCGGGGGCGCTCCCCGCGATGAGCTGGGCCGACAGTTGAAGGTGAAGAAGTGGATGTTGCTTCGCGCGCGCGAAGCGCTGGACCTGGGAGAGAAGCGACTGCTCGGGCGATTGCTTCGCCAGAATCGTACTCTCCAACGAGCCTATCTGCTGAAGGAGCAGCTGCGCGGGATCTTCCGGTACGGTTGGATCTACCTCGGGGCGCTGCGCCGAGCGTTGGAAGGCTGGTGCCGGATGGCCGTCCGCAGCCGACTGAAGCCCTTGGTTCAAGTCGGTCATCGACTGCGGGAACACATGGAGAAGTTGGTCGGTGGGTTCGAGCATGGAATCAAGATGGGCCTGGTCGAAGCGATCAACGGCAAGATCGCGCAACTTCGTCGTCGCGCCCACGGCTATCGCGATCCCCAATACTTCATGCTCAAGATCTACCAAACCTGCTTCCTCCACGACGACCCCTGGGCTCAAGTCATCCTATGAGCCTGTTCACACGGGAAATCGAGAGGAGCCGCAAATGCCCACGGAGCGACACATCTTCCTCTGTGATGAGAACGGCTTTGCCCACGGCACGACAGAAGTGGGGATCCGCGCATCGGGGTTCAACTTCACCGCCTATCTCCGATCGCCGTACATTCGGCAGCTGGCGGAATCAAACGCTCTCGTCTTGGAGGAGCTTCACGAGGGACTCAGGAATCTGGTCGACGCCGCTCGGGATCGGCTGCGAGCCTACTTTCGAGAGCGGAGCGCAGAGGCGGCCTCTGTTCTCGTGGAGACGTGGAAGAAGGAATTGATCTACCCCTATTCAGGGCAGGCGGCAAACTCTGTCGAGACGATCGAACGCAAGGTGTTCGACATCCTCGCGGTCAACGTTCATTCATACCTCCCGGATTTCGATGACGTTGCACAGGAGACCAAGCAGCTGACTTTCGGCCTTCTGCGACACGCCATCCAGACCAATCCGCGTTCGCTTCACCTCATTCTTGGTCAGGTGGTCCAGCTGTCCCGGGAGAAGCAGGACGACCTCGCACGGATCCTTGAACGAACCTCACTTGACGCCATCGTAGCTGTCTCGAAGTTGATTGCTGACCGCCTCGACTTTCTCGCCGGCCTCCAAGCCCTCGTGCTCGGTCCTGACCTCAAGCCAAGGGTAAAGGAGCGATCCCAGCTCCATCGGCTGCTTGCGGAGAACACTTGGATCTTCGGCGAGGAGTTCAACCTCACGGCCGATGATGAAGATCTAACGACGGTGCTTCGCAACCAATTCGCCGACCGGACGGACTTCGACCTCCTGGACCCGTCCCACCCGGTGGTCCGCGCCGATGGTCGCAGGGCCGTTATCGACCTCATGCTTTCGCGTCGCATACCGATGCCCCGCGACGAACAGCGGCAGCACTTGGTCATTGAATTGAAGCGCCCAAGCGTGAAGATCGACGAGAAGGCCGTTTCCCAGGTGAAGTCCTACGCCGAAGCCATCTCTACCGATGCGCGGTTCAGAGACACCGCGACGAAGTGGGTGTTTTGGGCCGTATCCACGGATGTCGCTGAAAGCGTTCGCGCTGAAGCTGATCAAGAAGGTCGTGCCCGCGGCATCCTCTCGAACCCCCGCAACAAACCGTACACCATCTGGGTGAAGTCCTGGGGAGAGATCATCCAGGAGAACGAAGGACGCCTCGCTTACCTGAAGAAGCGGCTCCAGTATCGGGCCGATGAAGCGTCTGGACTGGCGTACCTTCAGGAGACGTACGAGAAGTACATCCCGTCTCCGAGCCGCGTAGTGGACCACGATGGAGACGATCAGGCCGCATCACTCTCTGCGACGGAGCCCGATCCCCCTGCAAGCGCGGCGACGGAAGCGTGATGCTCAGCGGCGCGGCTCGATCACTTGACCGCCTTGCGTCGGACAGCTCCGGACGCTCGCAGCTGGCTGTTCACGCCAGTGATTCGGAGTCTGTATGTCGCCAGTTGCAGACTCACGTTGAAATGATCGGCAATCCGGAGGTCGTCCCAGCGCTCTCGTCGATAGTGGAGGAGCGCCTCCCTTGGCAATAGGAGTGTTCCCGCAAACCAATCCGCCTCGCCCTCCTGCTTGGCATCGTACCCTCTGAGTACGAGCGAACCGTCGGCCGACAAGATCTTGTTGCTCGGCTTGTGGCCCAGGAGAATATGGCTGAGCTCGTGGGTTATGTCGGACGTCTGCCTCGCGCGAGAGTGACGGGGGTTGTGGATGACAAGAGGCGCCCCCTCTCGCATGAGCGTCACGGCCGACCACCCGCCGGGGTCGTGGACGAGGAGTTGGTCGAGAACATCCTTCGGTAACCCGGGGACATCGCGTGGCGTCCAGAGGGTGACATCCAGGGATCGGGCAAGCGTCGATGGTTCGACGGGATCAAGCAAACCGAGTCCCATGTCACGGCGAAGTGAGTGGGATGTTCGTTCACACCACGCCTTGAACCCTCGATCAAACCCCGCCATTCTCGGAAGCCTCGCTCGTCGTCCTGGGTTCAATGCCTGCCGCGGTCAAGAGCATCCGCGCCAGCGCTGCCACGGTCTTCTCGTTCGGCGTTCGTTCTGCCCGAAAATGGGCGGATATCACCAGTGGTCCGGCCTCCAACGCCGGCCCTGAGCCGACGGCTTCAGGGCGTCCGAGGAAGTCCCCGGGGTCAAGCGCCAGCCAACGGCATAGCTTTGCGAACGTCCCGAGGTCCGGGACCCGTCCATTCTCCACGCGCATCAGGGTCGCAGGGCTGATGCCGACCTCCGCAGCCACCTCCCGCAGCTTTCGACCCGATCGCTTGTCTCTGACCGCCGCGCCGAGACTCTCCAGCGGGCGTTTTGGCATTCGTTCCTCCTGTTTCATATGTAAAACGTTACTTGACGAGCTGAACAGAACTGCTATTCTGAGTTTATCACGTGAAACGCTGGGGCACCAGGGAAACAGGACAGTGCCCCGGGGCTCACTCCCGGCGAGAACGCGTCGACACGCAGGACGTGCTCCGCCTCTAATAACAACTGCGTCAAGGAGTTACGAACATGGCTACTGAGAATCCAGAAGCGAAGGCAGTGCTGGTCAAGATCATCATCAACCGTCGGGCGTACGAGGTCGAAGCGCGGCCGATGACTGGCCGGGAGATCCTGGCGGTGGCGGGTTTTCACGAGGGGTACGACTTGTACCTCCTTGGCCTTGAGACGGATCCAACTGGGGGCGAACTCATTCTCGCCGACCAAGTTGTGGACATCAAGTCCGAGATGCGCTTCCGCGCGATCCCCGGAAACCTGACCTTCGGGGCACGATGATGGAAGTTCCCACGATCCTGCGCGAGCATGCAGCGGAGCTTGCCGGACACACTGGGTATCCGGTCGACGTCGAACCAAACGGCGACCGGATCTACGTCCTTGTTCGTCAGGTACTGCTCCCCGCGGGGCCTACACGAATGATCGCTCCGACATCCTGATGATCGCGGACTTTCAGTACCCGATGTCGGCGATGGACATGTTCTTCATGGAGGAGAGTGTCCACCACGCGCGCGTGCCGATCCCGGAACACGCCAAGACGATCGAAGAGCATCTCGGCCGACGCTGGCGACGATGGAGTTGGCATCGCAACGGGCGGTGGACGCCCGGAGTCGACGGAATCGGCAGTCACTGGGCGATGATTGAAGCGCGCTGGGACAAGGAGCGATCACAATGAACCGGCTCGCGTTCACCCTAGCCGACGTGGCAGCCCTCGATCGATTTTTCGCGGCGGCCCGGCCGAACGAAGCTGGCGCGTTCTTCTTGGTCACCGAAGCATCGACGCCAAACGGACTCCGGCTCGTCGCAAGGGACCCGTACTTTCCACCGGATACGGCTTGGACGGAAACCGATCGACACCGGCTCGTCCCCAGCGGACAGCTCATCTCGCAGGTGGTCAGCCGCGCCGTAGCCGCGAATGCCGGTCTACTCATCGTGCATTCGCACCCGGACAGCCGTCATCCCACCGGATTCAGTTGGGTCGACGACCAAGCGCTGGATGCGCTCTCGCGGACTCTCGTGGACCTGATCGACGGTCCATTCGTGGCCGCGGTTGTCGGACCGAAGGGCTGGGTCGCTCGTCGGTATCAGGGAGATGCATGGGAATCCATCGAACGCATCGCGGCTGCGGGGCGCGGCATTCGCATCCTCGACCCCCTACCGGACCCACAAGCGATGGACGCCGACCTAGACGACCGACAGATCCTGGCCCTGGGTGACCTGAACGCTCGATTGCGGAGCCTCGATGTGGCCGTGGTCGGCGTCGGCGGCCTTGGCTCGCCGCTGGCGGAGACGCTTGTTCGACTCGGCGTTCGCGGATTGACCATCATCGACCCGGATCGCCTCGATACACAGTCGAACCTCCGACGCGTCTTTGGTGCCAAGAGCAGTCAGCTTGCGGGGCACCCCTACAAGGTTGACGTTGTGGCCGAGCACTGCGATGGGATTGGGCTACCAACGAAAATCATCGCCATCCCGGGGGATGTGCGACGTGAAGACGCCTTTCCTCACGCTCTCGATGCTGATGTCGTCTTCACGGCGACCGACTCCCAGTCGAGTCGCGCGGTGATAAACGCGGCGTCCTATGCCTTTCACCTTCCCGTTATCGACTGCGGCTGCCGGATCAGCCGTCGTGAGCCCAGTGGCCTGGCCGGGCTGCTGAGCGAGGTTCGGTTCATCGCACCGGGTTTGCCGTGCCTCTTCTGTCGACGCACACTCTCACCCGACGCAATTCGCGCGGAGATCCTCCCTGCCGACGAACGGCGGGCACTCCACAAGGAGGGGTACGTCGTCGGATCCGATGCTCCGGAACCGAGTGCGGGCGCACTAACCGTCCTCGGGGCTGGGATGATGGCCTCGAGCCTTCTCGCCTACCTTTCCTCGGAGAGCGAGACACTCCATGGGGGGTATCTACTCGATGCGCTCATGGAGGACATACCCAGGGCGGCATCGGCAGAGCGATGCACCGACGGTTGTTTGAGTATGCGCGGTGTCGGACGGGGATTCCAGGCTCCGCTCGGGCTGCTCCCGCGATGATCGAGGGATGCGGGTACACCTGTCGCCCCGAAGACGCCGACGCTTCGCATGCCAGATCCATCACGTAACCTCCCGGCGAACCCCGTCGACTGCCGCTGTGGAACCTTCCTGGCAATCGCGCGCCAGGAACATCACCCAGGCCTCGCAACGTAGTCCCATCGCCGCTTCACCGGGCCGGCGCCTTCCGATTCGAAGCCCTCGGTTCCCGCCGTTCGCAACGAGAGGCTCGACAATCTGGCCCGGATCCAGGCGCCGATCTGGGACGGCCGGTGGTTGGTGTCAGCAGAGCGCCTCGCACCAGGGGCGCGCGCCGACTCGGCGCTCCGACGAACACCCAGCGCACCCAAGCACCAGAGAAGGAGCCGAACCCCGACAGCCCGACAGTGCGCCTCGGCACACGCCCTGGCCTGCCCAGCCCCTGGGGGTGTCCGACAGGCCGGGACCGTCGTCGCGGGGGGAAGCAACGCGAGAATCCGGCAAGGGCGTTGACGGCCATTTACTCGGGGTCCGGGTTTGGCTATTCTCCTCGCCGCATGTCCGCATCGAGAGTGAACGGATCTTCCCGAACTCTACACTTCATTCTATTGGCTCCTTGCGATGCTGAGCGCCGCGCGACCGACCGTCCGGAATCCAACTCCGCCGTCTTCCGTCTCGGGAAGCAGCGCGCTCCGACGTGTGCTGCTGCACTCCTCGACCGCTTGGTTCCAAGCTCCCCCGCGCACTGCCTTCCGAGTCCCGGTATTCGGCGGTTCGTGTGGTGCCCGGTACGGACCGAACCAATCTGCTGTCCATTCCGCCACGTTGCCAAGTAGGTCAGAGGCCCCGTACGGCCCCGCATTGTCTGCCGTCGAGAATCCGTCGTGCGTCGTGCCGTCGTAGAATCCCACAGGGGTAGTTCGAATGGTCCCCGAGTGTTCGTACGGATCGCCGCTGTCGAGGAAATTGGCGTGCTGGTTGGTTAGCTTGGCTCCCCACGGGAACGGCATTCCAAATCCAACCGTGATTTCCGTGCTTGTCCCGTCAACCAGCACCACGAAGGTGCTGTCCTTCACCACAGGCGTGGTGCCCCGCGCGGTCTTCTCCCACTCTGCCTCACTCGGGAGTGCGCGACCAACGAACCTCGCGTATGCCTCCGCGCCAAACCAGGTCACCCCTGTGATGGGGTGATTCTCCCAACCTGCGTCGACGACCACGCTCTCGCGCCCAGGACCAAGACACAGATGGGTTGTGCCGCGCCATGGCTCCAATGTGATCACTCGCAGGTTCGTGTCCGGAACCCGAACCTCGTCGCCAACGAGAACCAACCCCCCCGGCCGGTTCAGGCTCAGAGTGAGGAAATCCGCATACTGCTGGTTCGTCACCTCAAAGGCGTCGATGTCGAAGGATGGCATGCGGATCGGATTCCCGGGATGCGACTCGTCCACTCGATTGCCCATGATGGAGAAACCCTCCTCCACGACGTAGCGGAGGGGTGCAACGGTGAAGGCATGGATGTCCGAAGCGACACCGGCCCCGACAGCATCCTGTCCGAGCACGCGCCACTCGTGCCGTTGTCCGGCGGCCCAGGGGAGAGGTGGAATGAGAGTCTCCCGATTAGTCCCGGTAGCGACGCGATTCCACGACCCGCCGCTGGGTCTCAGGTACACGTCAAACCGAAGCGAATCTCCACCTGGGTCCGCGCACTGCCAGCTCAGTTCCTCGTTCGGGAGTGCATCAAGCGCTCGATCTTCGGGAGAGAGGAGTCGAAGCGGGCCCGGAGTCGTTGTGTCGCGTGCCCGGCAGTGCACTTCATCGGAGGGCGCACTCTGCCAAATGTCACCCCTGGCGATCACCCGATATCGACAGTCGCTATCGGGCGTGATGGTGGTGTCCGCGAAACTCGACTCGCTGAACGGACCGACGTGGACCGTTTCGAATCGAAAGAGCGGAGCGGTCGCTCTCTCGACGACAAACTCCGCCGCACGGTCCGAAGCAGACTCCCATTGAAGCTTGATCCGTCGCGCAGAGACTTCGGGCGCGCGCACGAACAGCGGCTTCTCGTCGAGCAGCAGCTGCGGATCTGGTTGTGTACCGAGCGGCTCCGATGCGCAGCCGCTCACGAGCAGCACCCCGCACAACACAGCGTGGGCGCGGACGCCGGTTCGGCATGCCGCGCCGCTCCGGCGGTGTGTGGTCACCTTCATCGCAGAAGCACCAGCGTCTTGTTATCCGTCCTGGAACCTTCAACCAGCCGGGCGAAATAGACGCCTGCACCCACGTGGTGCCCCTGGTCGTCGCGACCATCCCAGCTCACGGCCTGTGTTCCGTGCTCGCCGTTTCCTTCGCTCAAGGTGCGTACTAGTCTGCCGCCAACATCGTAGAGCGACAATCGGTGGCGTGCTCCTCCCTGCCGGTTCACGTACACCACAACACTCCCGGCGCTGGGATTTGGCACGATCTGGTGTATGCCCCACACCCATGGTTCCGACTCCACTGGCGGATCCGTCAGGGCCTGACTCGTGCGGGAATAGCTGCCGCGGAGGCGGACAATCATCTCCCGCGTCTTTCCGGCCGCGAGCGCAGGGTACGCGAACGAGAGCGTCACGTACTGGCCGTAGTCGATCGTCGTCGAGGTTCCACCGACCGCGGATACTGCCGTCGTTACGTTCCCATTGGCGCTGTGCGTCGCCGTCGACAACGGCTTGACAACGATACCGGACCACGGCTCCACGTGCTCCAGTAGTGCGATCTGGTCCAGTTCGTGATACTCGCCAATCGCGAGCTTCAGCGTGTCAGGGATGCCATCCCCTCGATGCACTTTCGGGCTGTCGATCACTGCCGGCGAAAAGAGCTTGCGCGGCATGACGACATCGCCCGCCCCGATCGTGTAGGTGGGTTCGATGCGAATACCACGAGGGTACTCGTCCACCTGCGCCCAGGTGTAAAGATGCGGCTTGCCCTCGCCGTAGATCACCACCGCCGCGTCGGACGGCGTTTCCGTCGTGTCGGAGAACACCACAACCAGACTATCTCCGCCGCCCACACCAAACGTGTTGTCGTCTCCAACTTCCTCCAGCTCCTCCAGCAAGGACGGACCGCCTTTCATGCGCGCGATCGTGGGTAGGCGCACCGCAGTGCTCTGAATACGTTTCCCTCTTGCGTACTCCAGACGTTTGTAGAGGTCGGATGGTCGACCACCCAGAATTCCGCGAAGTCGAGCGTCGTCCGTTCACCCTCCGTTGCTTCCTTGATCCGAAACTGAATCGTGGGGCTTGTCGCCGCCCCAACGGTCTCTTGTACCCAGTACCAGTCGTCGTCCACGATGGCCTCCGCGGCATACGCGGATTTCCCCAGAACGCTGTTTCGGTCCTGCCATTGTCCGTTCTTGAACACTTGCAACACCGGGCAACCCCCGCCGCCCCCGCCGCCCGGGCTGTTGCACGCGAGCGACCCGGCCAGTTCGATCGAGTAGGGAGCGCTGGCGCCGCTCACCCACATGGGTACTGCCCGCTGCGACGACGACTCGACGATGCTCGGGGCGCGACCGTTCCCTATGTGCGCGACTCCCTCCCACACTGTGCCAATGCGGGGCCGCGTCACGCGCGCGATGCTCCCTCCGCATTCCCACAGGAGGTTCACCCTTCCGCACTCCCCGTCGATCGCCAGCGCTGGCTTCGCGACCAGATGGTTCGAATGCGTGAAGTAGCTCGTTGGAGACCACGCGCCTCCAGACCGTTCACGATACGCTATCCGGCGGGTCGCCCCGTACCGTTCCTCCCATGCGACGCATATCACTCCGTCATTGTTCACGATGGTCGGGTTCGAGGGGGTCCACCCCGGGCTCGTTAGATCGACGGCGGGCGAGCACACCGTCGGGGGCACCCAGCCGTTGAGCAGATCCGGATCGGAGAACCCCTCGACGTAAACCGATCCGTTCCGAATAAACGCGAGATCGTACCGACACCCGCCCGTGGCGCACGCCGCCGGCGAAGACGAGATCCCCTCGGTTCCCGGAATGCGATGCGGTTCCCCGGTGTCGTTCGTCTCCGGCATCTTGTAGTAGTAGATGCCCTCGTAGCCCGAAGTGCCCTCGGCCCAGATGCTCGCGTAGGGGTCCGGGAGGATCACGCTGGACGCCATTCCCGCTGGAATCGCCTTCACGTCCTTCCACGTGAGCCCGTTGTCCGCATTCGAAGCTCGGAACCAGACGTAGCCGTCATCGATCCACGCCACGTACACCTGAATTTGGTCTTCGTGCCCCCACGAATGGGTCGTGATCGTCGGGTTACTCGCCGCCTCGGTGCCTGTCGAGATCACCCGCTCGGGCTCCCACCCCGCGTTCCGTCGATTGCGAAGATACCAGATGGTCCCTCCCGACTCGTATACTGCGTGGTAGGTTGGTCCGACCCAGTCGAAGTCCACTGCAATCCTTCGCTCGTTCGATGCCCAGGCCGCGCCCGAAGAGGTGGTCACTCGGTGCCCTTTGAGCCGGACCGTCCGAGTCGCGTCGTGTGACGCATAGAAGTTTCTCGGATTTCGTGTGTCCCCATCGTCCCAGTTCGCAAAGTTGTACGTCACCGGTGCCCCGTTCACCGTGACGTTCCTGGGCGGAATCGTGATTGGCGTGTTGCGCAGGATCGTCACTGGGAACGTCTCGGAAGTCGCCGTGCCTCCCTCCTGCAGCGTGTAATTCACGTTGAGATTGGATGTCCGGTTCAGCCACTCCAGTATTTTGGAGCGGCTCGCCTGACTGAGTTCGTGGTGCATGAGCGAGGTGGACTGCACCACGAAGTCGTCGAACTTTGAAGTACCCACGATATCGATGTCTCCGGTCTCATCATTGACATCAAAGTCCTGAAGATCCAACGCCGACCACGTTGGGATGTAGACGGGATTGAAGGTGATCTCCAGATCGTACCAGACATGAAGAAAGGGAATGTTGAAGATGTCCCCGTAGCGGCGCGTCGTGAGGTTCGACATCAGGCCGCCTGCGCCGCAGTCCAACTGGACCGCCGGCACATCCTTGATCAGCTGCTCGTTGATCTTCAGCGTCATCAGGTGCCGTCCGACGGATTCATAGCCCCACTTCGCCTCGAAGTTCCCGTTACTGATGGCGCCGTTGAAGCTTCGATGGGGATACCCGTCTCCGTTGAGCGCGTCTAGTTGGTTGTAGAAACTCTCGTTGAATTCGTGCCCAGGATCGTAGGTATTGTACCGGAGCATTTGCTTGGCGGCGACGGAATTGAGAGTCGCTTGCAGATGTCCGATCGCCCCCTGGCTCGGATCCTGCGCCTTGATCCAATCCTGGAGATCGGGGCTCGTGTGCGCCATCTGCTGAGGCGAATCGAACGACACGAAGAGGCCGACGTGGTGTGCATCGCCGTCATGTTCCGAGTTCGCCAACGCATGTCGGGAAATCGGCCCACCCATGGAGAGGCCGAACAACGCGATCTCGCTGTTGGGACAGATCGCGTGGATCTTCTCGAGGGCTCCCGCTACCACACTCGCATTGTCACGAAGGTCCGCCCCTCCTTCGTTGAAGTTGAGGAAGAAGACCTCGAACCCGGCCGGATACAAATCGCTGTTGATGAGATCCCACGTCAAGATGTAGTACCACTCGGGAAACTTGTCGTTCAGAGGGTCGAAGCCCTCCACAACTAGAATAGGGATCTTGTTCGTCGGATCCTCGTTTCGGACTTGGATGAAGGCATCGTTGTCCGCCGTGGCGAACACTCGCGGCGCGGGGAAGATAGTGACGGTCGATTCTCTCCATCTCACCACCCGCTGACCACCGGGGTTGATGAACTCGATCTGGAAGCGGACCGTGTGCAGGGCACTGAGTCCCGTCGGTTCCGGATACGTGTAGGAGGCGATCGCTTCCGGTGCCGATGTCTCCAACTCCCAGGTGCCGTCGTTGTTCATGTCGACCTTGACGTGACCAACGGTCCAGTCGACCATTCGCATCCCGGTTCGTACGCGTAGCTTGAACAGGCGGAAATCCGTATCGGACTTGATGCCGACTTCGAAGTAATCCGGGGTCCAAGTGCCGCCGCCAGAGGCTCCGGGCGCGCCGACGAAGGAGGCGTGGACTCCGCGGAAGTCGAAGGCGTCGTTCCGGACGAACGGGCTCTGCGCGGCGGAGAGACCGGGGGCGCTAAGCGCGACGACTATGACGAGCGATCCGAAAATCGGGGCAGCGAGCATTTGCAGGTTCATGCGGCCCTCCCTCGGGTTGGAATTGAAAGCGCTGCGGCACTGGAATCAGGCCGCTCCATGTCACATACGGATAACAAAGGTCACCACCTGTGCTGCGGACATTCCCCGACCATCTCGCGCAAAACACTGGACCCACACAGTGTCCACGGGCGCGTAAATGACGTTGGGATAGAAGACCCTGAAGCTCTCGCGGGTGTTGTAGAGCCAATGATTCCGCTCCCGCGCACCTTGGATGTTCAAGCGCCCGTCGGTGATCCAGTCGTACACCAGAGTGTCGTTGTCAGGGTCCGTCGCCTGGCAAACCACGAGGATGGAATCGCTTAAGCTAGCGACATCGGGGAACGCCTTCAAAGAGAGGATCGCGGGTCTCCCGTTCTGCGGAGGCGTTGCGGGATCCTCCGCACAAGAGGCCACGATGGCGGCGACCCAGAGCGTCATCCACCAACCTCCACCGAGCGTCATCGCGACACCAACGAAGGGAAGGCGACTCCCCCTGTTCTCCGAGCGTGAGAGAAGCGGTTAGCCATGCGGCCCTCCTGGTTGCGGAACCTGGGATTTGGTGCGCCCGCGGCTGGAAGAGAAGGACGATCGCGGGGCGACATGCGCACACGACACGGCTCGATGACGCCAGCGAGTGGAACTTGGATCATGACGGCCCCCATTTCAGCAACCTGCCAGCGCACCAAGCGATAAGAACTGGGACGACGAGTGCGACACACTTCATTTGCGCCTGCTTTCCACGGGACGCCGCCATCGTCGCCGCGCGTGCGTGCTGGGTGTGGCGAGCCGGGACTTGGGATACGAGGCGGCTGGAAGATGGGAACAGGTCCCGGCTTGACTCCTCGCGGACATTCGGCCTTCCTTTGGGATGGGCGTGACCCGGCGCCTGGAGCACGAAGTCACGGCAGCAATGGTGTTCACCACAAAATGGCAAGCCACTCCGCCCGGCAGGATTGGTGGGGTAGATCCCACTCCCCAAGATGGCCGATTCATCGGGGAGCGTCGGATTGAGTTCGATCTGACCGGAGATGCTGCGTTGGGGCTCAACCTGCCTAGCATCGTGCCCCCGTTTCCTGTTCGGTGCGCTGTAGTCAGCGCTGCTCCGACGCGCCGGCACGCTCCCGGTAACGAAGGCATCGGTTGGGTACCCGATGCCACCGAGACCGTTCACGCGGATACTTGAGACAAACTACTTGTACGTACTTGTTCTGTCGAGAAAAACTTCTGGCAATTCCGAAACCGATGCGCAGCGACCAGGCTGCCGGGTACGGTGCCTCGACCGTTCGGAGAGGGCCGTCTGGGTCTGCAGGCACCTCTCCTCGCACCCCTCCGACTCGGGCCCAATCCCGCCCCAGAGAGGGATTTAGCGCCGGTCCATAGCTCAGCATTGCAACCCGAGTTGCGCGGACGGTTCAGCGCGGCTCCGCTCGGTGTTCACCCAACAGGCCCGCCTTCCTCGGTATCAGGCACTTTCTCCGTGATCCTGCTCCGGGTTGTGCGTTCGAAGAGAGGCAGCAGAGTGACCTCGGTCCTGGTCGCCCGGCCAAGGGTCGAGACCCAGGACCTCCCTCCCTCTTGCCCAGGCCGCGCGTCCCCGCTATGCTGCCCTAGATGGTGGAAGACATCTCGCGTCCTTGGACGATCTCGGTCCTCGTTGCCATCTCTCCCACCACTCCCGACAGAACGCCGGCCACTGGACCCGGGTGGGATGTTCGGAGAACCAGACCTTCCAACCCTGTA
Organism: Candidatus Eiseniibacteriota bacterium; assembly: GCA_016712505.1. GTDB lineage: Bacteria > Eisenbacteria > RBG-16-71-46 > CAIMUX01 > CAIMUX01 > JADJQY01. Next base: position 473,190 of record JADJQY010000004.1, read on the forward strand.
AAGTTCGACGAGCGTCGCGTTGGGTGCACCACGAAGGACCAGCAGCCTTGCCGGTCACGATTGTGAACGGTTCTTCGGCTTGGATTCGCAGAATTCTGTCGGTCAGCGTGAGGTTGGAACCGAGCGCCATCACGATTTCCCGCTTCTCTGCGAGCGAAGCCCCGGCGAAGCGTTTCGGGGCTTGATTCGCGAAGATCACGGCGTTTCGCGAAGGTTCAAACCAGACCGGTCCTCTGGTCGTTTTGGCGTGGGCGAGGCGCTCTCGAGCCCGCAGTTCCTCGGTGGTGAGCAGCGCTTTCTTCGCGAGGAATTCGCCGTCGGTGAGAAGGCCTCGAAGGCGCAACTCGACGAGCTCGTCGGATCGGCTGCGGGCCAGCGCGTGCGCACGTTCAAGCGCCGGGAGCTTGGACTCACGTCCCCTAACTTCGTCGGCCGCGAGCCCGGCCAAGTGGCGGAGGGCCCAGTCCTGGTGAGCGTCCGGCAAGGCAATAGCGCTCAGGAAAGACGCGACCTGGGCCTCGAGCCGGCCGGCCCGGATCGGGCGCTGGCCGCACCTGACCCCCTTCTTCCGCTTGGTGCAGCGGTAGTATTCGTAGTGGTAGCCGTAGCGGTTCACCTGTGCTTCGGCCGTGATCGCCGCTCCGCATTCGCCGCGGCGGATGAGGCCCGTGAACGCGAATTCATGGCGTCGTCTCGGACGACTGGGCCGTCCGAGAATCTCCTGGACGCGGTCGAACTCCTCCTTGGAGATCATTGGCGGGTGCGCTCCCGGAAAGGATTCGCCATTCCGCACAATGCTCCCGTAGTAGAAGGGATTCGACAGCAGACGGTAGAAAGCGCTCCGGGCAAGTTCTGCGCCACCCCGGGCACCAATCCGGCGGGCCACGAACCCCCAGTCCTGCGTCGCACGGTTGTAGACCTGTTGCGGCACCTCTCCGGCGAGGACGCTTCGGAAGATTCGCTGCACGATCGGGAAACGCTCGGGGTCGACGATGATCGTTCGCCTCGCGCGGTCATTCAGGTACCCAAGCGGTGGCCGTCCCGGGAACCACCCTCGTTCGAGTTTCGCACGGTTCCCGCGCTTGACGTTGTCCGACAAGTCGTCCACGTACTTCTTGGCCATGCCGAACTCGAGCTGCATCCAGAACTTGTCGTCGCCGCGGTTCGAGAAGCTCTTCCCGGGAACGACGATCTCCGTCACCACTTCTTGATCCACCGCCCAGATGAGCGCCCCGCCGTCGACCGGATTGCGGGCGAGGCGGTCCAGCTTCCAGCACAAAATGCCCGACGCCTCCTTGGCAGCGAGGCGTCGCATGAGATCGGCGAAAACCGGCCGCCCCGGCGTCTTCGCCGAGCGGCTTTCAGACAGAACGCCTGCGATCTCGAGGTTGTGCGACCGCGCGTACTCACGCAGTTCGCGGACTTGCGACTCGATGGAGAGCGCTTGGCGGTCTTCGGATTCGCTGGACTTGCGAGCGTAGAGGAGGTAGCGGGGCACGGGGGTGGGAACAGTCGAGAGACGGTACAAGCACCATACGACCACCACGCCATTTCGGTCAAACGAGACGGGGATCGAACCTTTCCCGGGCTTCGGGATCTCCCGTCGGCGGTCGGAGCAGCCAGGCGTACACGCGGAGAAGGCGCCGCCCCATGGCCCACGCTTGATCGTCCGTCAATGACTCCCCTGTTTCCCGCCGGTGGAGCGCTTTCAGTTCCTCGATGGCGTCACGCGTGAGGGGCACGACTCCATTCTGGCGCGCGGAGTAGCGCCATCGTACCCGGCGTGAGGTCCGACTTCCCGGACCTCCCTCCCTCTGTTCCGCTCCGTTGAGCGGTATATTCTGTAGACATGCCACCACAGTTCACCCTCCGGAGGGGTCGGTGCCCGGTGCGCTATCCAAACCGAATAAGGGAGAACCGTCTCCGGTCCAACCTCACGCAGCGCGACGTCGCGGCGCGGATCGGCGGCAGCCGAGGGACGGTGTCGGCCTGGGAGCATGGATGTGTGCTTCCGACTGGGACGCACCTGTTCACGTGAGCATGCTCGCGCGGAGAACGAAGGCCAGGACGAGTCGGTCAGCGAGAAGTCGGAGCATCGGGTTCTCCACGAGAGACCCACTGTGGATCCGTGCGATCTCAGTCTGCTGCCTCGGAGGCGGGCAACTACTCGGGCGTCACCCCCATCGACACACCACGGGCATTCCGAATCCGGAATGGGTTGTAGAACCACGGGTCCACGCTCGCGCGGAAGAATCCGCTCAGCCCTTCGGGGGGACGCAATTCCGGCCGCACGAATGCGTCAACCGCGCCCCCCCTGGCTCACCCCCCCGCCTCCTCCGCCTCCCGATCCCACCCCCGATAGGCGATCGCCTCGGCCAGATGCGCGCTCTCGATCTGCGGCGCCCCCGCGAGGTCGGCGATCGTCCGCGCGACGCGCAGTGCGCGGTGGGCGGCGCGCGCGCTGAGGGAGAGGCGCTCCATGGCGGATTGGAGGAGCGCGCGGACGGGAGGCGTGAGGGGACAGAACGGCTCCAAGTGCTCGGCGCTCATCTGCGCATTGGCGTGGAGAGCAGGGATGCCGGAGAAGCGGGCGCGCTGCAGCGCGCGGGCCGCGATGACGCGCGCGCGCACCTCGAGTGAGGACTCGACGGAGCAGCCGCTCACGGCGGTGACCTCGCGCGGAGAGGCTGCGGGCACCTGGATCTGGAGATCGATCCGATCGAGGAGGGGACCGCTGACTCGCCCTTGATAACGGCGGATCTGCGCGGGCGTGCAGCGGCAACCGCGCCGGGGGTGGCCGAGGAATCCGCAGGGACAGGGGTTCATGGCCCCAACGAGCATGAAGCGGCAAGGCAAGCGAACGGAGCGGGCGAGCCGCGAGAGCACCACATGGCCCTCCTCGACCGGTTGGCGCAGGAGGTTCAACACTTCGGTCCGGAACTCAGGCAGTTCATCGAGGAAGAGAACGCCGCGATGGGCGAGGCTCACTTCGCCGGGTCGAGGAACGAGGCCGCCGCCGACCATACCGGCGGGAGTGATGGTGTGGTGGGGAGCGCGGAACGGTCTGCGGGTGAGACACGCAGTGCCGGGCGGGAGGATTCCGGCGACACTGTGGACCAACGTTGCCTCGAGGGCCTCGGCATCAGCGAAGGGAGGGAGGATGCCGGGCAGACTTTGGGCGAGCAGCGTCTTGCCGGAACCGGGGGGGCCGATGAACAGGATGTTGTGCCCGCCCGCTGCCGCAATCTCGAGAGCACGACGCGCCAGGCGTTGCCCGCGGATCAACGAGAGATCGGGAACACTCGATGCTGGGCTGGCCGGCCCGACCTGCGCACGCTCGACCGCAACTGACTCGAGCGTGCCGGACTCGAGTTGTACAACCAGCTCTGGTAGGGAACGCGCGGCGAAGATCGGGAGGTCGCCAACGGCTGCAGTCTCGATCCGATTCGCCTCGGGCAGGATCAGTCCGCGGTACCCCATCCGGGCGCTGGTGAGCGCGAGGGCGAGCGCACCACGCACCGGATGGATCTCGCCGTCGAGTGAGAGTTCTCCGGCGACGGCGATCCCCTGCAGAGCCTCCGGACGTAGCCGCTTGAGCGCGAGCAGGAGCCCGAGCGCGATCGGCAGATCGAATCCGGCCCCCTCCTTCCGCACCTCGGCTGGAGCCAGGTTGACCGTGAAGTGTCGCTCGTTGAGCTTCGCCTCGAGTCGCTTGAAAGCTGCCTGGATCCGCTCGCGACTCTCGCGCACCGCGGTGTCGGGCAGGCCGACCAGAGTGATCCCCGGGTAGCCTGCCTCAGCCGCGACCTGTACCTCGACCGGCAAGGCATCGACCCCGGAGAGGGCGAAGGTGAGGACCCGTGCGCGCCCTGGACCGCGGCGCGGCCGTTTCTTCCGTTCGCGCGGCTCCGCGGTCGGCACCAGCTCCGCCGCACCGCCATCCGCGACATCATCGGTCGCCGACGAGTCCATCACTCCCCCCACTCTCCCGGATCAAGACGCCGAGCCACGGCCGGAGCATCCGCGCGCGCGCCGCAGCCTTCGCCGCGAACGCCGTCTGTCGCCCGGCCGTCGGCCCGTGAACACACCCAAGCTGGGTAGCAAAGGCAGTGCCACGGAAGAAGACCACGACGAGATCCGGTCTGGGGGAATCGAACCGTGCGGGAAACGAAGTTCGAGTGGGATCCGGCCAAGAGCGCGGCAAACCTGGAACGACACCAGGTCGACTTCGCCGAGGCTCAGAGCGCGTTCCTGGATCCACGTCGACTGATTGCGGTAGATTCGCTACACAGTAGTGCAGAGCCCCGGTACTTCTGCATTGGTTCCGGCCCCCGCGGCGTGCTGACTGTAAGATTCACCTACCCCGGTGCGATCATCCGGATCATTGGAGCGGGCTACTGGAGGAAAGGCAGGCGGCTGTATGAGCAGCAGAACGAAGGTCGGTGATCGCCCGCGCGGAAAACTCAAGGTTGTGCCGGACTTCCTCCCGCCGCCGTCGGAGATCGCTCCTCGCGAGGCTTCGGTGCGAGTCACGATCTCGTTGGGAAAGCCGACCGTGGCGTTCCTGCGCGCCGAGGCGGCGCGCAACGACATGCCGTGCTCCGCGCTGATCCGGCGCCTGATCGATCTCTATGTGGAAGTGCGGTCAGAGGACGCGAAGCGGACGGCGCGAACCGAGCGTGGCTGAGATCGACGGTTCGACGTCTCGCAACCGGTAGGGCGGGCCGGAGCGAACCGCGCGCTCAGGTACCGCCGCGGTACAGTTTGAGCAGATCGCGGTCGGCCAGGGTCTTCTCGCTGCGGGTGCCGAGGAAATAGACCGCGGAGGCGGCGTCCCAGGAGACGGGACGATCGACCAGGATCGGGTCGAACCACTTCCAGAAGAACGACGTGAAGTGGACGAAGAGGCGCGCCACGGCGCGCGCGGGACCGGAACCGGCCATGGCGCGCCAGAAGTAGCGGTGCGCCCATCCGACGGCCATGCCGGGACCGCAGCTCGCGCCGCTCTCGATCTCCTCGAAGCGACGGAAGAGACGTCGATGCCCGAGCCAGGTGAAGCGCATGAAGTCATAGCGGCCGCCGTGGACCTGCTGCATGAATGCAGTTTCGGCATACACCACGCCATTCGGCTTGAGCACGCGGTGGATCTCGTCGACGCAGCGATATGGATCGAGCACGTGCTCGAGCACGGCTTGAACGATCACGCCGTCGAAGGTGCCGTCGGCGAACGGAATGTCGTGGCCGTCGCAGATCAGGTGGACCCGGTCGGAGAGCGCGATGTCGGTCTCGATCATGCGCAGACCATCGCTCCGGAAGAGATCTTCCATGCCGGAACCGACGATGCTGCCGCCGAGAACGAGGATGGTCGGCTTGCCGCCGCGCTTCCGGGCCTCGCGCTCGAATGAGGCGAAGTTCTGCTTCGCCTTGACGTTCGTGCTGACCTCCGGCACCAGCTTGCGCAGCGCGGTAAACAGGGGACTCTTCCTCTTGAAGTAGGTCTCGCGCTCCTCGGTGTAGTCGGCGACGTCGAAGAGGCTCTTCTCTTCCGCGATCAGGATCGGGACTCCGCGCACCAGCGGATAGCTCCGGCCGCACCGATCGCACTTCACTCCCCCGGCTGCCCGGGAGGTGGACCCGCTGCAGGAGGGGCACTGGAGGCGGTCGACCAGATCGCTGTCCAATCGGAAGTCGCCGGCCGCTCGGGCCTGGGCTGTCGCCTGCTCGGGAATGGGCCTCTCCTTTGACGCTCCCGGGGTTCGCCCGGAAGGGGGTTTCCGTGATCGCGCCCGGCAGCGTACACTTCCCGCCGGGCTTCGGATTCTAGAAGAGAGATCGGGGCGGGACCAGCGGGGTTCCAGTCTTCGATTGCGAAAGCGACGCGAATCTCGAATTGACCGCCCGGGCGGACGATCCAATACCAAACCGATGAAGCTCCTGATCACCATCGACACCGAGGAAGACGACGCATGGGCCGGACGCCCGGAGGTCACGACGGAAAACGTGACTTTCTGTTCCCGGTTTCAGCACCTCTGTGACCGATTTTCGTTCCCCCCGACCTGGCTCTGCAACGAGCCCGTACTTCGGGATCCTCGCTTGGCCCAAGCACTTGGCCCAGCGGTAGCCGCGGGGCGGGCAGAAATCGGTGCCCACCTGCACCCCTGGAATTGCCCGCCCTTTCCCGGCGGGGTGCGGCCCGATCCGGCGGAGCAGTTCTACGCGACGGAGATCCCGGAGAGTGAGTTCAGGGCCAAGATGGAGCTGGTGGTGGCGGCCGCAGAGAGCGCCTTCGGCGTGCCCCCGGCGAGCTACCGGGCCGGGCGCTGGGGGTTCGACGGGCGGCAGATCCGTCACCTGCTCGACCTGGGCATCCGGGTCGACTGCTCGGTGACCCCCCACATCTCCTGGCAGCAGCAGCTCGGCATGCGTAACGGCAAGGGGGGACCCGACTTCCGCGGCGCACCGCGGATCCCCTACTGGCTCGATCCCGAGGATGTCCGCCGGCCGGGAAACTCGCCGATGCTGGAACTCCCTCTGACCGTTATGTTTACGGGCGGTCCGTTTCGAGCCGTGGCCCCGGCCTGGGGATTGGTCGATCGGCTTCGCTACACCCCGCCGGGCCGGGTGATGCACCGCATGGGCTGGACCGCACGGCCGTTTCGGGCGAAACACGACACCCCATTCCACGAATTGGCCGCGATGACCGCCCAGGCTACGCAGTTAGGGTTGCCCTACATCATGCTGATGTTCCACTCTTCGGAACTCATGCCCGGAGGGTCCCCCTACAACCGGACGCCCGAGTCGATCGAGGCGCTCTACTCGTTGTTCGAACGGCTGTTCGAACATTTTGGCGCGCACGGGATCGAGGGTTCCACCTTGACCGCGTTCGCGCGTCCATACTTCGAGCGCCCCTCGGCGGCGTTGCGAGGTGCGGCGTGAGCAGGGGGGCTGCGTGAGCCGGGGGGCTGTATGAGCGGAGGAGCTGCACAGGCCCGGTCCGCCGCGGTCGAGGCGCCCCGGAGCTTCACCCCGCCGGTCAAGGTAGTCTACCTGACCGGAAAGCTCGGCATCGGTGGGTCGGAGGTGCATCTGGCCCGCCTCGTTCTCGGGCTCGATCGGGAGCGGCACCCGGCGGAAGTGATCGTCTGCCACGCCGGTGGGGTCTACGAAGAGCGGGTCGTGAGCGCCGGCGTGCCGGTACATGACATCGATGTGCAGGCGGGCTATCAGGGGATCCTGCGCGCGGTCGCCGGAATCCGCCGGGTGCTCGACCGGGTTCGGCCGGATGTCCTGCAGACCTATGGGTTCACCTGCGACCTCCTCGGAACCCTTGCCGTGCTCCCCCGCTCGCGGGTCAAGCTGATCACCACCCGCCGCGGCAACGAGCCGAACCGGAAGCGTCAGCGTCTCTACGGCTGGATGAACTACCTGGCGCACACGGTGCTCTGCGTCTCCGAAGCGGCGCGCGACCACGCTCGCGGGACCGAGGGGCGGGACCCGCGCCGCAGCCTGGTCATTCCGAACGGGCTCGATCTCACTCCCTATCTGGCGATCGAACGGGAGATGCGATCCCTGGGCAAGATCGGCACGGTCGGCCGCCTGCGCAAGGTGAAGGGAAGCGATCTCCTGCTCGAGGCCTTTTCCCGCCTTCAGAACGGGGACCTGACCCTGCGGATGGCCGGTCCGGTCTTCGAGGATGAAACCCTTACCCGCGAGGTGTGGGGGAAGCAGCTCTACGATGCCCGGAAGGACGATGCCGGCGTGGAGTTCACCGGGGAGATCCACGACATCCCGGCATTTCACGCATCGCTCGACCTCTTCGTGCTGCCGAGCCGCTCCGAAGGGATGTCGAATGCCCTGATCGAGGCGATGGCGGCGGGACTGCCGATCATTGCCACCGCGGTGGGCGGAAACCCGGAGACGCTCGGGCACGGGGAGGCCGGACTGCTGGTGAAACCGGAGCCGGGCGCGATCGCGGAGGCGATCCAGTCGTTGATCCGCGATCCGGGTCGCGCCCAGGAGCTGGGTCGCCGGGCACGGGAGCGCGCGCAGCGCGAGTACAGCCTCGAAACGATGGTGCGCCGCTATGAGCAGTTCTACCAGAGCCTGGCCGAATCCGGTGCCTGAGTCGTTCCGCGCGGAGCAACTGGACGAGTCGCGCTGGTCGGAATGGGACACGTTCCTCACCCGCTCGCCGGAATCGCGACTCCGCCAGACCTCCCACTATGCGCGGGCGCTGCGGCTCTACGGCTGGAGCCCGTCGGTCCTCATCCTGCGTGATTCCTCGTGCCCCGAGTCGCCGATCGTGGCCGGAGCGCTGATCGGTGAAAAGAAGCTGCCGCTGGTAGGAGGATGCCGACTCCAGGTCTCGGGGGGGATCGCAATCCCACCTGGCACCTCCGAGGCCGTCACGGTGGAGTTTCTGGCCGCGCTCGAGCGCCATGGGCGTGAACGGGGAGCGGTCTGGATCCAGCTCGAGTGGCGACGCCCCCTCTCGATCGACGGGGTCGCCTGTCCGGACGGCGAGACCGCGCGCGACCGCCTGCTCCGCACCGGCTACGAACAAGGCGAGCAGACCGGCACCTATTTCATCTCCCTGGCCGGGCACGATCGCGAGACGATGTTGGCCGCACTCGGACGTCAGGCCCGCCAGAATATCCGGCATGCCGTCCGCGACGCGGTCGAAGTGGTGGAGGAGCGGGACCTGGAGGGAACGACCGCCTTCCGGGACTACCACCGCGAAATGAGCCAGCGGAAGGGACTTGGAAGCTGGCCCGATGGGTTCGAACGTGACGTTCTCCTGGGCGCGATCCAGGCCGGGGCGGCCAAGCTGCTCTCGGCCCGCAACCATGGCAAGCGGATCAACATGATCCTCCTGAGCGCGGTCGGAGCCCCCTTGTACGAATGGGGGGCGATCGGACCCCGCGAGAACGTGGAGGCGGCCCCGCCCACCGGCGAGTTTCTCCACTACGAGGCGATGTGTCGTTTCCTGGGGGGGCCTCACCCCACCTACGACCTGGGCGGCTCGCCCGGCCCAGATCCGGTGGCCGGGCATCCGAACTACTCGGTCTGGCGGTTCAAGAAGAAGCTGGGCGGCAAATTCGTCTGGTTCGCCGGGGAGGGACGGAAGGTCCTGATCCCCTGGAAGACCAAAGCGATCGAGCTGCTTCGCCCCGGCCGCGCAACCGGCTGAGGTCGGTCGCCGGGGGCGGGGTTGCTTGACTTCCCCTCCCGACTTCAGGAAGTTCCCCCAGGAGCCGATTCCAGGGAGGGAGGCTACACTCTTGCACGTACTGCTCGTCGCCTATCGGTTTCCGCCGCAGAGTGGCGGCGGAGTCCTCCGTCCCCACAAGTTCGCCAAGTACCTGACCCGCGCGGGGGTACGGGTGACGGTGTTGACCGTTGGCCCGGTGAGTGGACAGATGCCTCCCGATCTTCCCTCCGATGTCCGGATCGTGCAGATCCCCGAAGGGGGCTGATGCCGCGGCTACGTCGCCTTCCCAAGGCCAAGAACCGCAGCCCGCTCAAAATCCGGAACCGTGCCCTGGTGCTCGCCCGCCTCGGCCTGTTCAACTGGATGGTGCCGGACGAGCACGCCGGTTGGATCGGCCCCGCCACCGCGGCCGCCTCCAGAGCAGAGTTGAAAGACGTCGACGTGGTGCTGGCAACGGGTGGCCCCTGGTCCGACTTCTTCGTCGGCGAGGGCCTGGCCCGGCGTCTGGGCGTTCCGCTGGTCTTCGACTACCGCGATCCCTGGACGACCGGTCCTCCCGGCTGGCCCTACGCGCCCGGCCTACGCGCCCGGCCGCAGGCGCGGGGGAACGAGCGTCGCCTCGCCGGCAAGGCATCGATGATCGTATCGGCGCACGCCGGCCTCCCCGCGTTACTGGAGAAGACGCTCGAGCTTCCCGGACTGTCGGAGCGCTGCCACTGGATCCCGAATGGTTACGATTCGGAGGACTTCCTCGGCATTCAGCCGAGGAGTTCGGATCGATTCACCCTCACCTGGACCGGTTCGCTCTACGCCGGACGCAGCCTCGAACCGGTGTTCCGGGCGCTGGCCGAGCTGGGCCGCGAGGGAAAGATCCCGCTCGACCGGGTGAAGCTCCAGATCTACGGCGTCCCGCCGGATCGCGTGCGCGCGCAGTGCGCCGACCCGACCTTGCGCGCCAATCTGGACGCGCCGGGCGACGTGCCGCACGATCAGGCATTGGCCGCGATTCTCGGATCGACGCTCAACCTGCTGGTCGACATCAGCTACGATGGGCCGGTCATGCACACCCCGGGAAAGCTGTACGAGTACTTGGCCGCCGGTCGGCCGGTGCTTTCGCTCAGTCCCGAAGGGGTACAGGCGGACCTGATACGCCAGGCGGAAGGCGGCTGGGTGGTACGGCCGGATGATCACGCCGGTCTGCGCGCGGCTCTGGCCGACGCCTACACCCGCTGGTCGGCCGGGCAGGAGCTCCCGCGACCGCTGGCACCTGTGATCGAGTTCTACGATCGCAAGCGTTCGACCGCGAAACTGCAGGGATTGCTCGAGGAACTGGTCGGGCGTCGCGAACGGAAGAACGGCACGGCTTAGGCCGGCCCTCCCGCGCGTCCTTCGGAGGAGTCGATGGATCGGAAGCACATCTTCGCCGTGGTCGGCGCGCGCCCCAACTTCATGAAGGTCGCCCCGGTGATGCAGGCGCTCAGCGCCACCGGGCGCTTCAAGCTCTCGCTGGTCCACACCGGGCAGCACTACGCGCCGGAGATGTCGGACGACTTCTTCCGCGATCTCGGCATGGGGAAGCCCGACTTTCACCTCGAGGTCGGGTCCGCCTCACACGCCGTACAGACCGCGCGGATCCTGGAGCGGTTCGAGCCGGTGGTGCTCGAGCAGAAGCCGGATTTCGTCCTGGTCGCGGGGGACGTCAACTCCACCCTGGCCTGCTCCCTGGTCGCGGCGAAGCTGCTCATTCCGGTCGGGCACATCGAGTCGGGCCTGCGCAGTCGCGACCGCACGATGCCCGAAGAGGTGAACCGTCTGGTCACCGATGCCCTCTCCGACATCCTCTTCACCACCTCACGCGACGCTGACGAGAACCTGGTCGCCGAGGGGGTGCCGAAGGGAAAGATCTTCTTCGTCGGCAACACCATGATCGACACCCTGAAGCGCTTCGAATCCGCCGCGCGCGCGTCGGACATCGCCGTGCGGCAGGGAGTGGAGCGCGGGCGGTACCTGCTCGTCACGCTGCACCGGCCGTCCAATGTCGACTCTCCTGAAGGCCTCGAACGGGTGCTGACCTATCTGACCGAGGCCGCGCGGCGCATGCCGGTGCTCTTCCCGGTCCATCCGCGCACCAAGGCCAGCCTCGAACGGATGGGGCGCTGGAGCGCACTGGAATCGATGCCGGCCCTGCACCTGCTCCCGCCGCTCGGCTATCCCGACTTCCTCGCCCTGATGGCGCAGGCCCGCGCGGTGCTGACCGACTCCGGCGGCGTGCAGGAGGAGACGACGGCGCTCCAGGTGCCGTGCCTCACCTTGCGCCCGAACACCGAACGCCCGGTGACCATGACCGAGGGGAGCAATCTGATCGTGAGTGATGACGTCGCGAAGCACGTCAGCCTGCTCGACGACCTGCTGAGCGGTCGGGTCGTTCCCCGCGACGCCTGCCCCGAACTCTGGGATGGGCACGCCGGCGAGCGGATCGCGGCCGTCCTGGTCGACCAGGTCCGCTGAGGTCCCGGTGAGCGACGATACCGCGCAGGGGAAGCCGCGCGCGAAAGGCGGCGGCCTCGCGCTGGTGGCGCTTCGAAACGCGGCCTCGGCCCTCATCAGTCGCGTCTCCGCCTTGATCGTCGGGATCCTCCTCACCCCGATCGTGCTGCGCGGGCTGGGGCAGGAGATGTACGGGGTGGTGCAGGTCGCGACCTCGGTCTACGAGTACATGTCGCTCCTGCGCGGCGGGCTCTCGGCGGCCCTGCGCCGATTCGTCACCCTCTTCCACCACGGCGGACGGGCGGAAGACGCCCGCCGCTACTACGCCGTAGGCTTCTGGTGGTCCGGCGTCGCCCGGACCGCGATCCTCTTGCTCGGAGTCGCGATCGCGCGACCGCTCTGTCACTTCCTCCACATACCGGATGCGGCGATCGACGAGTCGACCCTCGGCATCATCCTGATCATCGTCGCCACGGTGGTCGCCGACGCCGCCTCGCTTTTCGAGATCCCGGTCTACGCCACCGGCCGAACGGAGTGGCAATCCTCGATCCGCACCGGCGCGGCCTGGCTCCGACTCGTTCTCACCGCCGCAGCGTTTCACTACTTCGAGCCGAGCCTACCCCTCTACGCCATCACCCTGATCGTGGTCGAGGCGATCCCTCTCCTGGTCTTCGCCATCATGGCCCAGCGCAGCCGGGTGGTCGGCGCGGTGGTCCCCCGGCCGGAGTTCGGAGATCCGGGGACGCGCCGCGAGCTATTCCAGTACGGCGGCCTCGCCATGATCGCGCACGTGGCGGCACTGCTCTACACCACCGCCGACACGCTTCTGATCGGGCGGATCTACGGGGCAGTCGCAGTCACCCACTACACCCTCGGCACCCGCTGGTCGCCGATGATCCGCGGGTTCCTGCTCACCACCATCGGGTCGCTCCAGCCGCTCTTTACCCAGCTCGAAGCCCAAGGCGAGTCCGGTCGCAGCCGACAGGCACTGCTCGACATCGTCCGCTTCAGCACCGCCGTCGCCGTACCGGCCTGCCTCGTTCCCTGCGTGGTGGGCGACCTCTTCCTGGTGCACTGGGTCGGAGAGGAATATCGTGCGTCGTTTCAGTACATGGTCGCCATGCTCGCGCCGCTGACTCTCGAGATCGCGCTCGCCCCGGTCTGGATCGCGCTCCAGGCCCGCGGCCGCATCGGGTGGATCGCGACCGCGGACATCGTCGTCTCGGTGGGCAATGTCGTCATCAGCTTGGTACTCGCGCTGGGGTTCAAACTCGGCCTCCTCGGCTTCGCGCTCGGCAACACCGCCGCACTGCTGGCCAAGAACCTCCTGCTGCGCCCGTTCATGAGCGCGCGCGACGCCAGTTTCCCCACCGCGCGCGAGTATCTGCAGCCGTTCCCGCTCGCCCTCCTGGGCGGCGCCCCCGGACTGGTGCTGCTCTACCTCGCGCGGCCGCTCTACCGCGATGCGCTCTGGGGCGTGTTGCTGGCCGGTGGGATAGGGGCGGTCATCTGCCTCGCGGGCGCGCTGCTCCTCGCGGTCGGGCCGAGGGGAATGCGCTCGATGCTCGACCGCGTTCGCCAAAGGAAGGCCAAGCGATGAGGCCCGAAGGCCAAGCGATGAGAATCCTCCAGATCGTGACCCAGACGAAGGTCGGCGGCGCCGAGAGCTTCGCCCTCAGTCTCGCCGGCGCCCTCGTCCGGCGCGGTCACGAGGTCCGGCTCCTCGCCAATCGCGACAACGGACCGCTGCTCGAACGCACCCCGCCCGGCGTCTCGGCCTTTGCCTGCCGACGCAGCTCACGTCTCGACCTCGGGATCATTCCCTTCCTGGAGCGCCATCTGGGAGAGTTCCGCCCCGAGATCGTGCACGGCCACAACTTCCCGGCCAACACCTGGGCTCGCGCGCTCGGCTTCCTCCATCCTCGTCTCCGGATCGCCTGTCACGAACACAGCGGGAAGATCGGCAAGCGACCCGGGCGACGCTTCGCCATCGATCGCATCCTGAACCGGCGCACATCTCTGGTCTTCGCCGTCTCGGAGGAGATCGTCCAGGTTCTGCGGCGCGCGCGGGTGATCGACCCCGGCCGGATTCACCATCTCGCCGTCGGGATCGACGTCTCGCGTTACGGCAACGCACGCGGAGATGAGTCGAACCTGCCCGAGGCCGCGCGCGGCCGGGCCCGCGCGCTCCAGGTCGCGAGCCTGATCCCGGTCAAGAACCACCGCCTCGTCCTCGAAGCGTTCGCGCCCGTCGCGGCAAGCACCGACGCCGTCCTGCTCCTGGCCGGGGACGGCCCCCTGCGCGGCGAGATCGAGGAGCGAATCGCGCGCCCGGATCTGCGCGGCCGCGTCATCCTGCTCGGCCTCCGCTCCGACGTCGCCGAGCTCCTCTCCCTCTCCACCGCCTTCGTGCTCTCCTCCAGCGCCGAAGGGATGCCCCTCTCCCTCCTCGAGGCGATGGCCGCCGGCGTCTGTCCCGTCGTCCCCGCCGTCGGCGCGATCCCCTCTCTGGTCACCGACGGCGAAACCGGCTTCCTCTTCACCGCCGATCAGCAGGCAGGCCTCTCCGCGGCGCTCCAGCGGGCCCTCGCCGACCCCGCCGCCGCGCAAGCCCTCGGCGCCCACGGTCGCGCCCGCGTCGCCGAACGCTACTCCATCGATGCAATCGCGGCGCAGGTGGAGGAGCACTACCGGAAGATTCGAAGATAGAGCCGGGCAACTCAGGCCTCGAAAGGACCCAGGGCACGTCGGTGTCCGGACGGCTCGGGTTCCCTTGTTAGTCGAGCGCTCGCCACTTCGTCGTCCGTCTCCCGATCACTCCTCCGATCGTTGCACCGAGGATCATGCTCCCGCCGACGAACGCGTAGACTTGGCCCAGATCGGCGAAGCCACGATTCCTGCCTGGATAGATCGAATCGTACGCGGACACACCCACCGGGCTAACGGCTACCAAGATCCCTGCAACGCCGCCCAACACAATGCCACGCGCGGTACGACTCCCTTGGGGTACACACACCCGCTTCGTTAACAGCGGCGACTCGAAACTGCCACCGGTGACCACCAACTCCGATGGGCTCGCCGTCCAATTCACGGTCGGCCGCGTCAGCACCACTCTCCCACCCAACCCAAGCAGATCCAACCTGACCCGTTGCGCCACGTTCAGAGCATCGACGCTACCGGCGCTCAGCGTGCGGCCAAGACTCACCGTGTCCTGCCCTGCCGCAGGGATCACCCCCTGCGCGTGGGTTTCGGCGACTCCAAGGCCACACCACACAATTCCGAGAGTCAGCATCAGACGCATGGTGTCAATCCTCCTCGCCGCTACGTGCCCGCCCGATCATCGCGCGATGTCCTGTTCACGCAGAACCAAGACCGAGGCGCGCGGAGGCACGGCGTACATGGGGGCAAGCCCCGTCACGGCATGTCGCGGCTGGCTGCTCCGCTGGGGCTTCATTCTACGCGTGCTCGAACTGGCGTCCCGCGTCCGGAACGAAGCGCACTTCGACGCGCTGCCCGAGCGCTTCGGCAATCCGCCGAAGCATCGTCATGGAGTGACCTTCGTACTCCGAGTCTTCGAGGCGGCTGATCACGGACGTCGTCGTCCCCACACGTTTCGCAAGCTGCCCCTGGGTCAGGCCTGCATTCGTCCGCGCCGCGTGGATGAGCTCAGCCACCTCCATGCGCTCACGAAACACTTCGCGCATCTTGAGGTCCGTCGCCGTTGGGGGAACGCGGCGGTCCAGTATCTCCAGCACGTCCGATCTCTTCTTTCGTCGTTTGGCCATGATCATGAATCCTCTTCGTACGTGTGGCGCGCCGGATCCGCCTCGAACCGGCGCTTTCGCTCGAGAGCCTTGTCGATCTCCGTCGGTGGCACTCTCTGCTCCTTCGTCAGGCTGTGAGCCAAGACCGCCGCCTCGTGTCCGTAGAAGAAGTAGAGAATCCGGTAGTTCGCCCGGCCGACCCGGACCCGGAGCTCATGGATGCCATCCCGGAGCAGGTGCGCCTGGGGCCGTCGCAACTCGTGACCGACGGTCGCGAGCCGACCGAGAGCTTCGCGGCACTTCAAAAACGCCTGGCGATCCTTCTGACTCAATTCGACAAGCCAGTCCAAGACTGGGGCTGACCCATCCACCTCGCGGTAGAACCGAACCGGGATCTCAGACATCCTTCCCACTCCAACCTAGTTATCGACTCGTCAGTTTCGCATATTTGCGAAAACATCGTCAAGTCATCGCGCGAGGCCCTGGGAACCGAACGCCTATGGCACCTTCTCCTTCCCCGACAAAGGGTGAATTGCCGTCCAAGGAACCCGCGGTCCAGTAACGTGTCCTCATTCGGGGTCGCTCAGGGAGTCCGGACGTTTGCAGGGTGCTGAGAATCCGCGGATGAAAGCTCGCGTTTTCGCGGGCCGCGCACCTCCGGACCGTGCCCACTCAAGCGAACGGAACGGAGTAGCGCCGCCCTCCAGCGTCCGGGTGCCGTCGTGATCGCCCGCTCGGTCCAGATCCCGGTCGACCGGCTCGGGCGGCAGGGGGCAGTCACAGGACTGTATCGCCCCAAGTGAGCTAGACTCGAAGATCTACGAGGTGGGACCCACCACGCGTTCTGGCCGCGGCGGGCGCCCCTGGCCCCCGCCTACAATCCCAACCACGAAGCGATGATGTTGCGCTGCATCTCCGAGGTGCCGGAATAGATGGTGCCGCCGACGGAGTCGCGGAGGGCGCGCTCGATCTGGTACTCGGTGGAGTAGCCGTAGCCGCCGTGGATCTGGACGGCGTCGAGGGACGAGGTGAGGAGCGCTTCGCTGGTGAAGAGCTTGGCGATCGAGGCGTCCATCGAGACGGTGCGCGAACGGGTGAGCTTCCAGGCGGCGCGGTAGACCAACAAGCGCGCGGCCTCGAGGCGGACTTTCATGTCGGCGATCTTGGCCGAGATGGCGGGAAACTGTGAAATCGGCTTGCCGAATTGCTGGCGGGTACGAGCGTACCCGACCGACTTCTCGAGCAGGCGCTCCATGACCCCGACATTGAAGGCAAAGAGACAGGTGCGCTCCCAGTCCATGGAGTGGGCAAACAGAGTCGAGCCGCCGCCGACTCCGCCGAGGATGGCCTCGGGACCGACGTAGACGTTGTCGAGGCTGATCTCACCGAAGGGCGAGGTGCGCAGGCCGAGCTTCTCGATCTTCTTCGAGACGGTGATCCCCTCGGAGTGGCGCGGAATCAGGAATGTGGTCACACCTCCGTGATAGCGCTTCTCGGCATCGGTCAAGGCGAAGAGCACCAGCAGGTCGGCCACGGGGCCATTCGAAGAGAATGTCTTGGTGCCGGTGATGCGGTAGCCGTCACCGTCGGGGACCGCCTTGGTGATCATGGCGAAGGCGTCGGAACCGGTGTTCGGCTCGGTCATGCAGTTGGCCGCGATCAGCTCGCCGTTCGAGAGGCCGGGGAGCCAACGGCGCTTTTGCTCCTCGGTGCCGTACTTGACGATCGGCACCACGCAGGGGAGGAGGTGTGCGCAGATCGAGAAGACCAGGCCGGAATCCTCACAGGCATAGCCCAACGCCTCGAGCGCCATGGCGGTGTCGAGCGACTCCAGTCCAAGTCCACCATACTCCTCCGGCACGGCCAGACCGGGGAGTCGCATCTCGCCGCACTTGGTCCAGAGGTCGCGCGGAAACTGCTGTTCGCGGTCCCGCTCGATCAGGTTCTGGTTCAACTCCTTCCGCGCGAACTGCACGATCGAATCGCGGAGCGCCTTCTGTTCCTCGCTGATCGAAAAGTCCATCAGGGTATCGCCTTCAATGCTTGGTAGTCGGTCTTGTCGGTCGACGTCTTGGGCAGCGTCGGCAGAACGGTGAACTCGTCGGGGATCATGTAGGCCAGGAGGTGCTCGGCGCAGAACTGCTTGAGCTTGATGATCGAGAGCTTCTCCTCGCCCGCGCCGAGGAAGGCGCGGATGCGGACGCCGCCGTCGGCATCGGTGGTCGCGATCACCGCCGCCTCCCGCACACTCGGATGGCGGATCAGGCCCGATTCGATCTCGCCCAGCTCGATCCGGTAGCCGCGCTTCTTCACCATCCGGTCCCGGCGTCCGCGGAAAATGAACTCGCCGTCGCCCGGGTCGATCACGACGTCCCCGGTGCGATACCAGGTCGCTCCCCCCTCATCGACGCGGAAGACGTCGGCGTTGCGTTCGGGAAGATTCCAGTAACCCTGCATCACGCCGCTGCCGCCGATCCAGAGTTCCCCCTCGCTGCCGCGGGGCACGTTGCGGCCGTCGGTGTCGACCACGCGGGCGGCGTAGTGAGCGCAGGCTTGGCCAATCGGGAATGGATCGGTCCGATCCTCCGGAAACGACTTCGGGATCTCGTAAGCGGTGCAGACATTGGTTTCGGTCGGTCCGTAGAGGTTCCAGTAGCGCGGAGCCGGGATCAGTCCCATCAACTCGCGCAGGTAGCGAACGGGAAACACCTCCCCGGCGAAGAGGATCAGGCGAAGCGACGAGTAGTCACGCCGTTCGAGGTGACCGAACTGACAGAGCAGGCTCAGAATCGACGGCGCGGAGTACCAGCAGGTCAGACGCCGCTCCGCGATCAGGGCGGCCATCCCGACCG
Organism: Candidatus Eiseniibacteriota bacterium; assembly: GCA_016712505.1. GTDB lineage: Bacteria > Eisenbacteria > RBG-16-71-46 > CAIMUX01 > CAIMUX01 > JADJQY01. The sequence continues at coordinate 491,504 of JADJQY010000004.1, forward strand.
GATCCTTGCCCACCTGCTCGCTGATCAAGACCAGGGTCGCGCCGTGCTTGAGCGGCAGATAGATGTCGAGGACCGAGAGGTCGAAATGGAACGGCGCGTGGGAGGAAAAGCGGTCATCATCGCGCGGCGCGAAGGTGTCGCTGCACCAATCGACGAAGACGCAAGCGTTGCGCTGCGTCAGCATGACCCCCTTGGGGAGGCCGGTCGATCCGGAGGTGTAGAGGATGTAAGCGAGGTCATCGGGATTGGAAGGATGGCTCGCTCCGGTGGAAGGCGCCGCACCGGCCAGGTCGAGCGCCCGCACGATCGGCAGGTCGGCACTCGGGTCGGCGTCACTCAGATCCAGTACCAGGAGCGCCGTCTGCTCGGGAAGCAGGGCACGCAACTCCTCGGCCCGCTCGCGCTCCACCACCGCCACCCGCACTGCGCAGTCGCGGAAGATGTAAGCGATCCGCTCCCCCGGACCGGTCGAGTCGACCGGCACGTGCACCGCGCCGCACTTCTGCGCGCCGAAGATTACCGCGACCGAGTCGATCGACTTCCGCAGACAGAGCCCCACCCGGTCTCCCGGGGTCACTCCGAGCGCGCGCAGGCGATCCCGGATCCGATCGGTCAGGGCATCGAGCGCCGCGTAGGCGATCTCACCGCGCCCCGGATCCTCGATTGCCTTGTGGTCCGGACGGCGCTTCGCCGAGGCGCTCAGGTATTGCCAGAGGAGCTGCATCGGTTACCGCTTCTTCTCCTCGACGAACTTCACCATGAGGTCGATCGAATCGAGGTTCTGGACCCCGACCTCGTGCGCCTCGAACTCGAAGCCGAACTTCTCTTCCAGGAACGCAACCACCCGCAATGTGGCGAGTGAGTCGAGAATGCGACCGCTGACCAGTTGGAGGTCGTCGGTGAGCGCCTCCGGATCCTCTCCGGGCAGAAACTCCTTCAAGATGTACTCGCGCACTACGGCTCTGATTTCGGACGTCTCCATGCATGATTCCTTTCAAGTCATCGTCCCAGAAGCGCCGCGATCCTGGACCACGCGCGCCGGTGAAGGCCGCGATCCCGGAGGCGGGTCGGGCGTTCGAACCGAAGGGGGCGTTGCTGGTGCCAACACAAAGTATCGAGCATGCCGGGGGGGACCTTCAGGAGACAAGGCTTTTCATCCCGGTCAAAGCGCGGGCAACGCGGGGCGAGATCGAGTGCCCTGGGTCGAACGCCCCCGGGAACCGCGGTCAGGTGGGAGAGATGAGCTGGGTGACCAACCAGGTCCAGGTCAGCCGCCACCGTTCCCATCCGGAAATGCGAGCCGGAGCGTCAAGGTAGGCCCGCTCGGCGAACTCGAGCGTCAGCCCCGCGTCGTGCGCCCAGCTCGCGAGATCGCGTCGCCCTCCCCGGCGGGCCGCCTCGGGGAGCTTCCAGCTCCGAGGGAGCTTCGCCGGCTCGACGGAGAGGTCGGAGAGTCTCCCCTCAGCGTCCCGGGGCAGGCGAATCGTTCGCTCCCCCGCCGCGAGTCCGGCCGCGATCCACTGCTGCCAGCGCAGGCGATCGAGGAGTTCTCCCGCCGGCAGGAACTCGATGGCCGGGTCGCTCCCGATTCGAGTCATCGCCTCCCGGACATCGGATCGCAGGCGATGCGCGCCACCTGCCGAGCGCTCGGTGAACCAGAGCCCGAAGTGGGTATAGACCACCGAGACTCCGTGGCTCCGCTTCAGTCGCTCGACCTTCTCGCGCGCGAAGAGCTGGGCAAATTTCTCCCCCCATCGCGCATTGCTCGAGGCGAACCAGAGCGGCGCGTCAGGAGTCGACGGGTCGAGGTACGGCATGGTGGGATTGACCGCCCAGGTGTCGAGTTCGTTGAAGGTGAAGGTGCGGAGATACCGCACCCGGGCGCGCGCCACGTCGAGCCAGTAAAGAGGACTGGAGGGCTCGTCCCCCTCGAAGCGCTGTTTCATCTTGAGGTCGTAGAGCCCGCGGAGGAACCGGTTGGGAATCCGCTTGCCGCCCCAGTAGAGGGCCTCGCGATTGCCGCTGTGGAAGATCTCGAGTCGGGGGTACTCCCCGGTCATAGCGCGGATGGTGTCGAACGCGGCCAGGGTGCGCTCGCGCGTATCGTCTCCGCTCGAGGCGCTATGCAGGGTGATCTCGTGGCCCCGCTCTCGCGCCCGGAGGACCCAGGCGCGATAGTGAGGATCCCGGAGCGAGATCCCCGCCTTGGCCGGATCGTTCTTCTCGTGATCGAAGACCCAGATCGTCTTGGTCAGACGGATGCCCAGGCTGTCGAGCACGTCGTACACCGGCTGGGTGGTGAAGTACTGAAAGAAGTCGGTGTCATCGGTGATCGCGACCGCGCACGCCTTATCTTCCGCGAACGGAAGGAGAGGGCGACTCGGCGGTGGGACGCGAAGGATGAGAAAGAGCCCAATGGCAAGGGCGGAGAGGCTGACCACCGTCACCAGCGCCGCCCGCTGCAGAATCCGCTTCACCTCGCCCCTCCCTGGCTCGACGACCCGCACCCGATGCCGAGGCACCGGTTGGAGCTCGCCGCCCGGGACGGGCTCCGTCTGATTATCGGCTGGCCACGGCGGCCGGCTCCAGCCGGACGTAGGCCGGTCCGGCCAACGAGAACTGGACCCCGCCCGCGTCGGTCGACTGCACCACGAACGGCAGGTCGTCGTCCACGCGAACCGCGTACGCCGTGTTCGGCAGCAACCCCTCAACCACGTTCGGCACGGGGGTCAGCTGCTCGCCGGAGAGATTGTACTCGATCGAAGGCTGCGCCGTTCCGGTCCGGCTAAAGACGAAGGCCCCAACCCCGGTGATCGACGCGCCGACCGCGTTCGGATCGTCGATCGCGGTGGAGGCGGCGGCGGTCTGGTTCGGGCGGCCGACCCAGAGGGTATGGACGAAGTCGGTGTCGAGTCCGGTCGGGGCGATGGTCTCCATCCGCCAGCGACCGACCTCGTTCTGATCCTCGTACATGTACTCCGGGCTCGGGTAGTTCAGCCCGTTTCCGTTGCCGTCATCGACCCAGCACTCATACCCAGGCCCCCCGACCTTGCGCATGGTCGAGTTCGCCGGGAGGAGCGCCTGGACGGTGATCTTCCCGTCGTACTGCACCCCTTGCACCAGTTCGGTTCGGGTGGCGCTGTACCGGCCGCGGGTGTAGGTCGTGATGTGATCCGGCACGGTGGTCGAGACCAGCGAGCCTGCTTCGATCGCCGGCTCCTTGATGGTGTGAAGCAGGAAGCGGACGCTGTTGCTCCCGCCGGAGAGGACCACCTTGTCCCGCACGATCAGGTAGTGACCGTAAAGCACCGCCTCACGCTCCTGACGCGAGACCTTTCGCGTGGTGTTGGAGTAGTGGTAGGCGTTCTGCGGGTTGAGCTTGCACTTCATGTAGTAGTACGGGCCGTTATCCCCTTGCCCAGGCTCGAAGGCCACGAAGTCCGAGACATCGAAGACCGAGTTGTCGGCCACTTCGTAGATGTGATCCGGTCGCCCCGGCGTCTCGTAGAGCCAATCCTGCCCCCAGATGTCCCCTTTGGTGCGGGTGGGATCGAGCACCACGACCGTGTTGTTGGCCACCGCGCGGATGTAGTACATCTTAGAGTTCTCGTAGTCGGTGTACTGTCCGGCACGATTGGCGAGCGAACCCCGGTAGTAGAACTCGAACGCCGTTTGGTACGAGTTGTGGTAGTCGCCGAAGAAGTCCCCGGCGTGCATGGAGAAGTAAACGTCGTCGTTGTTTCCGTTCAGGTTCCAGCCCGAGCGGATGAAGACCTTCTCGGCCCAGCTCTTTCCCGTCGAAACTCCTTCTCCAGGACCGCCGTAGAACTTGTAGAGCGGAAGGGTCGAGGCCGGCGCCTGCTTGGGCACGCTCGGGTCCCAGATCACACAGAGGGTATGCCAGCCGTCACCCCCGGCCTGGGAGTAGTTGAAGCCGTGCTGATCGATCAACCAGGAGGCGATCCCGCTGTTCCGGTACTTGGAAAGCATGGCCAGGCCGAAGAACCCGCGCATATCGATCGAGTAGAGCTGCCCGGTCATCAGGCGCTGGGCCAGGTTGTCCGGGCGCTTCGTCCAGGCGATGTACTCGGCCCAGTTGTCGACGTAGGACGCGCAGAGGTTCCAGTAGTTCCCCAGACCAAACTCCTGGAAGACCGAGAGGTAGAGGGTCAGGGTCTCGATGTCCTTGTGACCGTAGTGATTTCCCTTGTAGTAGCCGCCGTCCGGGAAGTAGTACTGCCGGGTCGGGATGACCCCGCCGCGGGACGCCGCCGTGCCTCCCGGTTCGCGGAACTGGCGAACCCCGCGCATGCGGCCGTCCCACTCGTCGACCATCGTCTGGCACAGGGTGTTTTCAGCCGAGGAGCCTTCGCCGTAGTAGCACATCGCGGCGAAACCGGTCCAACTCGCCTCATTGCACTCGAGATTGTAATAGCAGGTACGCTGGTGCCCCGGATCCAGGATCTGCAGCGCCAGGGTACGAACCTGGGTCCGTTCGGTCGGCGTGAGATAGACGTAGAGCCAGTCGTAGGCCAGGTTCCAGTAGATCTCCTCCGCCGGCCAGTAGTTGTTCGCGATGTTCTGCATGTACAAGGTCTTGGCCTTGTTGATGTAGGTCATGTCGTCGTTGACCAGACCACTCAGCAGGATGCACATGATCTTGTCGATGTTCGTGCTGCTGGAAAGGGTCATCGCCCCGTCGGCCCGACGCTTGATCTCGCGGAACATGTCGTACTTCCGCTGCCCCGGAGCGATTTCGGAGCGTAGTTCCACCAGCCGCGTCGGGGTGAGGAAGAACCGCGGGTGCGGCGGAAGATTTGAGAGGTCGACATACTGGGCCCGCGCCGGCAGGGCGCATAGCACCAGCATGAAGAAGAACCAGGCCAGGCGTGACCAGCAGGGACTCCAGTGCGCTCCCGTCCGCGCCCTTCGCGCGGCCACCGTCGAGAGATCGCATGACGCCAGGAGATCAGTGCGCGACGACAAGTTTCTTCTCCCTTCCGCCCTCGATTCCCGATCGCCCGGGATCGGCCGCCATTCCGACGGCCTCGAGGAACACCCGCCCGAGAGCATCCGCATTGAACTGCTCTTCGATTACCTTTCGCGCCGCGACCGCGTGGCGACGTCCCGCCGCGGGGTCGTTCAACGCCTCGGTCAGCGCGTCGGCCAGACCACGCCCATCACGTTGCGCCACCAGCCATCCGGTCTCGCCGGAGTGGATGACCTCGGCGATCCCGCCCGCATCGGTCGAGACCACCGGAGTTCCGAGAGCCATCGCCTCGAGAACCACGTTTGGAATTCCGTCGGAGCTGCCCCGATCCGGCTGGATCGACGGCATGGCAAGAAGATCGGCCGCGGCCATCCTCGCCTTCACCTGGTCGGGCGGCATCTCACCGGTCAATCGCACCTGGCCGGATAGACCATGCTGCTCGATCGCCCGCTCCAGCTCCGCACCCAGTCCACCATCAGGACCAACGATCTCGCAGGCAAAGCCGAGGCCACGCTCGCGCAGCAACGCGCAGGCCTCGATTAGATACGGAAAGCCCTTCTTTGCCGTCAGCCGTCCCACGGCCAGGATGAGCGGTTTCTGACCAGTAGCCTCTCGCTCCGTCGCGCGATCCGGATCAAACGGCCAGAGGGCCAGATTCAGGCCGTGGTGAACCACCTGCACCTTCGACTCGAGTTCCCGGCCGACCACCCCGGACACCACCCCGTGGGCGAATTTCGAGCAGACCACCATGCCGCGCGCCGCGCGCACCTTCTCGGCGAGCATCCGCGTCCGGTCGGTCAGGTCCCAGGCGTGTCCCGAGAGGCTCATCGGCAGATCGTGATGCCGGTGGATCCACAGCGCGACCGAGGCCGGGACCCCGGCCCACAACCCATGTACCTGATCGACCCCATCGCGCCGCATCTCTCGCCCGATCCGAAGTGCCGTCGGCAGGACCGCCAGCGTGCGAATCCCCTCGGCTGGACTGGAAACCAGGACGGAGAGCCCGTGCCAGAGACTCGACCAGAACCGCAGCGGTCGACGGAGCGGCTCCGCCAGGAGAGCTCCCACTTCGGCCAAGCCCCCGGGGAACGGAACCTCCCGCACCCGGCCGCCGGCCGCCTCGACCTCTGCGCGAAATCCCGCATCCAGACTTCCCGCCTCGAAGAGGTAGACGTCGAGCACCACCCCGTCGTTGAGCAGAGTGCGCAGGTCGCGGATGAGGAAGCTGTTGATCCCCGGCATCCGGGTGTTCACCATCGCGAGCCGCATCGGCTTCCTTCCTTGGCGGCCCATACTCAGCTGCCGTTCCATCGCGGTGATCTTTCGTGCGACCAGGTCGGCCGCGCTAGCGTCCGTTCCGTAGCACCAGGAAGCGCAGGGTCTCCCGCACTGGCCCGGCTACGAACCGCCCGTAGTAGATGCCCGCGGTCTCGACTCCGACCTGTTGCTTCAGATCGATCGTCCACTCGTTGCGCCCCACGGTGCCAAGGCCGAAGAGCGTGGCCCCCACCTGACGTCCGCTCGCATCATACACACGCAGTTCGACCGGAGTTGCCTGCGCCGCGCTCCAGACCACCCGCACCGGTCCGGCGGTCGGATTCGGGAACGCTCCCCAGAACTGATCGAACTCGCTCGCGATCGCAACCACCAGAGGATCGAATAGGAGCGATCCCCCTTCGACTCCCAGCGCCTCGACCCAGTATTGATATCGGCCGGCCGGAGGGAGAGGACTCTCGATAAAGACCTGCTCGCCGTCTCCGTAGAGCAGCCCGGGAGAGACCACGCGCGGGGCATCTTCATGCTCGGCCTGGCGCAGGACCCGGAATCCAACCAGGTCATCGCCGGCCTCGGTATCCCAACGCAGGGTCAGGCGATCGCCGCGCCAGTCGATCGGCTCGAAAGCCATGTCGTTCAGGGTCACATCCGGTGCCCCCGGCGTCCCGATCGGGACCACCGGAACCAGGACCTCGACCTCCTCGGAGCGGGCCGAGAGGTTGCCGGCCACGTCCCGCGCGCAGATCGAGTAGTAATACGTCAGTCCGGCGGCGACCGACCCGTCACTGTGCGCCGGAGAAACCGTCTGGATCAACAGGACCGGGGCGACCTCGTCCTGGCGGCGCCGGAAGACATGGTACTCGGCGAGGTCAGGCTCGGGACTTGGACTCCAGGACACCTGGACGTGATCGGCGGCCCAGAGCGCGGCGACCTGCTGCGGCACGGCCGGAGGCGAGGAATCCTCTTCACCAGTGGTGGCCACAGTGACCGACGCCAGCGGCGATCCGTTCCCATCCTCGTCGAGGGCACGAAGCGCGAGATGGTAGGTGGTCGCCGGGGCACGTCCGGTCCAGACGAACGACTCGGTTTCTCCCGGCGCCTTCGGCGCGCTCAGGCCGGCCACCGTGTCGGCGGTCGCCCAGGTCTCTACCGTGATCGCCGTGAGGCTCCAGCGCATCTGATAGCGGGAGGCGGTGCCTTCCGCTCCATCGTCTCCGGTGGCCAGCCAGGCAAGCTGAACGCTGCTCGCTCCGAGCGCGAACGCCTCGAACGCCTCGATCTGGGCCGGAGGAACCGTGTCGGGCTGCGGCGGATCGATGTCGTCCGTCGTGTCCGCCGGAACGGAGAGGGCGGCCAGATTGGAAAGTGGCGACTCGTTCCCGGCTTCGTCGTACGAAACGAGGAGGAATCTGTAGTCGGTCTCCCAGGCCAGCCCCTCTACGCGCAGGCTCTCGGGGGCCCCGATCAGACTCGGGCTGGTGAAGAGCGTGTCGCCCGCCGGGGAGTCCCAGTCGATTTCTTCCAGGCCCACCTCTGCCCAACGCATGCGATACCCGGCGACGACCTCCGGCTCCTGATCCGGACGCGGATCAGCCGGTGCCAGCCACCGCAGCACGGCCACGGGCCGGGCCGTCGGGGCGTCGTTCTCCGCCGCGGTCGCGCCCGACCTGGCCAGGATCAACGTGTCCCCGGCGACGATCTCGAGCGTCGCCGAGAGGTCGTCGACCGCCTCCGGCGCCAGGGTGTCCGGCGGGAACGGTTGGGTCACCGGACTCGACCAGACGATCCCGCCCAGGTTCCCGGCGTCGTCGATGGCCAGGACTCCGTAGGCATAGGAGCGCCCCGGTTGCAGGTCGGTCTGAGCGAACTCCTCGGTCTAACCCGCCGCCTTCGGCTCGAGGTCGATCGGGATGCTGTCCCCGAACTGCCACACCAGGTCCTCGTCGTCCAGGGTAATCCCCTCGTCTCCGACGATCCGGCGCAACCGATACTCCGTCGCCCGACCCTCATTTCCGTCATCGCCGGTCGCGACCCAGCGCAGCACCGCCCGTTGCGGGTCGAGAGGTTCGAAGAGCAGATCCTGCACCGAACCCGGAGACATGGTATCGGGCGGCGGGGGCGGGATCACCTTGGTGGCTCCGACCGCGAGATTGGAGAGGGCACTTTCGTTCCCGCTCGGATCGATGCTCTTGAGCGCAAAGTAGTAGACCCGGCCCGGCTCCAGACCGGTCGCGGCGTACGAAGCGGGCGTACCGGCCGGCCCAGGCTCCGGCGGAGACAGCAGGGTGGCATCCACCCAGTTCGACTCGTCGATCGGAGTCTCCGAGCGACGGACCTGGTACTCGGCGATCTCACCACTCCCCTCGGCCCACGGCGTGATCGAGTCCGCCGGCGTGGTCCAGTGGAGGCTGAGCGAGGTCTCGGTCGAATCGACCACCGCCAGGTCGAAGACCGAAAACGGCGGGGCAATGTCGTCGGGTCGAGGTGTCGCCTGCTGGACCACGTTGGAGAGGAGAGAGGTGTTTCCCGCCTCGTCGCTCACGCGGAGCGCAAAGTAGTGCATCACCCCAACGGACAAACCGTCGACGCGCATCGTCTCGTGGCTGCCGGCGATGCGTGGCGTCGGCTCTCCGGGGACCGCAGTGGCGAGGTCCCAGGTGACGGTCGTGATCGGGAAGGTGGCATGCCGCAGGTCGTAGCTCGTCGCCGTCCCGACTGCACCGTCATCCCCGGTCGCGAGCCAAGAAAGATCGACATAGTCCGGTCCGGCACTGGTGGCATCGAGATCGGCCACTGCGGCCGGCGCGGTCTCATCCGCATCCGGAGGAGGACCGTCCTCGGTCGTCATCATCAGCTGATTCGATAGGCGCGACCAGTTGCCCGCCTCGTCGCACGACCGCACGCGGAGGTAGTACTGGGAGTTGGGAAGCAATCCGCTCAGCGTGAACTGCTCCGCCTGGCCTGGCGCGCTCGGATTCGGACCAGTCACCAGGCGGTAACCCGAGCCGCCCTCGGTCACCGGAGCAGTGTGCACGCGGAGCTCATAGGTGTGCACACGCTGCGTGACGTGCAGGGTATCGTGCGGCGCGGTCCAGCGAAGTTCGACCGCGTCGGTGTGGATCACCATCGCCTCGAGGTCATTCACCTTGATCGGCGGATCTCCGTCCGGCTCGTCCAGCGTGATGCCGGAGGGAACGTTCGAGATCGCGCTCGCGTTGCCCGCCTCGTCGAACGCCTTGATCGCGTAGTAGTAGCGGGTGTTCGGATTCAGGCCGAACGACCAGACCGAATGTTGCGTGCCTTGCGGACCGGGCGCCGGGAGACCGGCCACCGGGGTGGCCGAACCCCAGTTGCTACCGGTGATGGGGGAAAGCGAACGCCGCAGCTCGAAATGATCCGAAACTCCTTCGTTGCCGTCGTCGCCCGTCGCAGTCCAGTTCACCCGCAGCCGGTCGAACTGCCGTTCGCTCACCGCCAGGTTGTTGATCTGCGCCGGCGGAACGACATCCCCGCCCGACTCGGTCGTCCCGGAGGGAAGGTTCGAGAGCCCGCTCCAGTTCGGCACCTCGTCCCCCACCTTGAGAGCCAGGTAGTAGGTCTGATTCGGACTGAGCCCGCTGAGCACGAACGACTCCGCGGTGCCGGGGAGTCCCGGGGTCGGTTCACCGGTCGCCTTGGTTGCGTTGGCCCAGTTACCGGAGGTGATCGAGCTGGTCGAATAGCGAAGGTCGTAGGTGGTCGCCCGCCCAACCAGTCCGTCGTCGCCTACCGCGGACCAGGTGACGGTCATGGTGTTCTGGGTCGAGGTCGTCACGGCCAGGGTGGTCACGGCAGTCGGCGCGGTGACGTCCGCTCCGCCCTGAGTGGTGCCGCCCGGAGAGTTGGAGATCTGGCTCCAGTTGAACACCTCGTCCGCCGCCCGGACGGCGAAGTAGTAGGTGTGTCCGGGGGCCAACCCCGAAATGGTCATCGTCTGCTGCTGTCCTGGTGTGACCGGCACCGGCTCGTTCGGGGCATAGTTTGCGTCACTGTAGTCGTCGTTGGTCAGGATCGGCACATCGCCGTAGCGCATGTCGTACCGGGTGCAGTTGCCGGACATGCCGTCATCGCGGACCGCGGTCCAGCGGAGCGTCACGCTGCTTGAGGAGGTCCCCGCGACCGCGAGGTCGGTGATGTTGGAGGGCGGAGTCAGATCGCCCCCCGCGGGGGTCAATCCGGACGGCGAGTTCGAGAGGCCGCTCCAGTTCGGGACTTCGTCTCCCACCTTGAGGGCGAAGTAGTACGTCGTGCCGCTGTTCAGCCCCGGAACGGTGAACGCCTCCGACTGCCCATTCGCCTTGGGGGTCGGCTCGTTCGTCGCCTGGGTGGCGGCGTTCCAGGAAGATGTGGTGGTGATCGGCTGATTCGAGTAGCGCAGATCGTAAACCGACGCGGTGCCGGTGTGGCCATCATCCCCGGTCGCCGTCCAGGTCAGGGAGATCGAGCTGGAGGAACTGCTCGCAACGGCCAGGTTGGTCACAGCGGACGGCGCGGTCTGATCCGGGGGGATCAGGGTGGTGGCCGACGGCACGTTCGACAGCCCGCTCACGTTCGGAACCTCATCCGCGACCTTGAGCGCGAAGTAGTACTTCGTGTTGGAAGCGAGTCCGGTGACGGTGAAGGTCTCGGCCGAGCCGGAGGTCTTCGGCGCCGGTTCCCCGGTCACCTGGGTCGCGGTACCCCAGTTCGCGGTGGTAATCGTCGAGGTGGAGTAGCGGAGATCGTAGGTCGTCGCCTTGCCGGACGTGCCGTCGTCTCCGACTGCCGTCCAGTTGAGCTGGATGCTGGTCGCGGTCAGCGTCCCGGTGGCCAGGTTGGTCACCGCGGCCGGTGCGGTGACGTCGGGATTCGTGGTGGTGCCGGAGGGGACGTTCGAGATGCCGCTCCAGTTCGGTACTTCATCGGCGACCTTGAGGGCAAAGTAGTAGGTGGTTCCGGCAGCCAGGCCGGTGACGGTGAACGTTTCGCTCGACCCGGAGGTCTTCGGCGCCGGTTCGCCCGACACCTGGGTCGCCGAGGCGAAGTTGCCCGCGTTGATCGGGGAGGTGGCGTAACGCAGATCGTAGGTCGTCGCCTTGCCGGAGGCGCCGTCGTCACCGGTCGCGGTCCAGCTCAGAGAGATGGAGCTCGCGCTCGGGCTGCCGGTGGCCAGATTGCTCACCGCGGTCGGTGGGGTGGTATCGCCGCCGCCCGAGGTCGCGCCGCTGGCCACGTTCGAGAGCGGTCCGAAGTTCGGAACTTCGTCCCCGGCCTTCACCGCGAAGTAGTAGGTTGTGGCCGCGGTCAAACCGGTGACGGTGAAGGTCTCGTTCTGTCCGGTCGGCTTCGGCAACGGCTCACCGGTCGCCTGGGTCGCCGAGGCCCAGTTCGCATCGGTGATCGGCGAGGTGGCGTAACGCAGATCGTAGACCTGGGCCTGCCCCGTGCCGCCATCGTCACCGGTGGAGGTCCAGGAAAGCTGGATGGAGGAGGAGGTCGCGGTCCCGGTGGCGAGGTTGCCGATCGTTCCCGGGGGGGTGGTATCAACGAAGGTGCCGGTGGAAACGACCTGAAAGGTCCCGGAGCCGGTAGCGGAGAAGGTCAGCCCTCCCTCGGAAGAGGAGGGGACTCCCTGCTGGATCAGGGTCGATCCTTGATAGACGTCGCACGACTGATTCGCGGTGAGTCCGAAGACGAAGTGCTCGGTGGCCTCGGCCCCGGTCCACGTCGTCACGGTCAATCCCCACCCCAGGCAGATGCCCCGGAGCAGGCCCCCCATGTTCCTCATTGTTGCTCTCTCCCTGGATGCAGCGCGGAACAGACCAGGGCACCCGACCGTGCCCGCCGCGAATTCAGCCCAGGGCACATAAGCAAGAGGAGTACCGAACCAAGGCAGAAATTTTACTGAGACGGCCGATCGACCGGAGCCAAGCAGGCGACCAGCGGGCCAGAGGTTAGCGCTTTGAGGAAATTCACCCAAACTCGTTCTATAACAACAACCTAGCCAATATTCAGGTGCGCTTTGCACGTGGAATACTGCGGATCGCATTGCGACCGTGTTGCCAAGGGGTTGGCAAGTTTTGATCGGGGGGAGCATCTTGCCCAGTAGAAAAGAGCGGCGACTGATTCATTTTTGCCCACCCCTGGCCCAACAAAGGTCCGAGAACCTGGGCAGGTGGGCCTCAGGCGCATAGGAGGCGCGATGAGCGTACTGATCGAGGGGATCAATGTGGTCATTCGGCGCAGCGCGGTCGAGGCGCGGGTCCCGGACGGGGTTGACGGCCTCGCCGAGGCGGCGGCTGAGGCGGCACGGTGCGCCGACACCCACCTTGTCCGGTTCGGCTTTCTCGACGGCGAGAGCGCCGACCGGTTCCTGGAGCATCTGGACCAGCTCGGGTTCCGGATCGACGACGGCAACCAGTTCCTGGAGGCGGCGGTGGTCGACCAGGTCTACGGCCTCCCCCTGCCCTGCGATTGGCTGGAGTTCGATTCCGCTCCCGGGGAGCCGGCGTTCTGCTGGCTCAAGGGAGAACCCCGGGGAACGCTGGTGGTCCCTGAGAATTGGCGATTCGAGCACTCCCTCAGTCGTCGCTTCGGAAGAATCGCGGGGGAGCTCGATCCGGCCCGGTACCGTCGCGTCGGCCGGGAGGGTGATCTGGAGATCTACGAGGATCTCGAGACCGGCGAACAGCTCTTCCTCACCCGCGCCGACCTTCCCGAGGAGCCGCACCCGTGACCAGCGGCGACCGGGCGCACTTCGTCCCCTTCGAGGCGGTGGATCACACGGCGGACCTCGCGCTGCTGGTGCGGGGACGCACCTTTTGCGAGTTGTTCGCGAATGCAGCGCTCGGCCTCACCGCGTTCCTGCTCGATCCGGGGACGATCGCGCCAAGGATGGAGGAGCAGATCTCCCTCGAGGGCGCGGACCGCGAGGAGTGTCTCGTCGGCTGGCTGAACGAGCTGCTGTATCGCGAGGAGGTGCACCGCATGGTCTACCGGCGGTTCGAGGTGCATGAGGCCGGGCCGTCGGCGGTCCGGGCGACGGTGCGGGGCGAGCGCCTCGACGCCGCGCGCCACCGGATCCACACCGACATCAAGGCGGCCACCTACCACGATCTCCACTTCGACCAGGAGGCGCATCCGCTGGGAAGTTTGCACCGGGTTCGGATCGTGCTCGACATCTGACGCTCCGAGGCGGCGCGGGTCACGGATCGCGAACCGTCGCGGACGCCACTCAGCGAAAACTCCGCACTGCGGCGAACCTCGTCCCCCGCTCCGGAACCTCGATCTCGAGCGGAATCGACTCGACCGACTGGTCGCCGGACCCGATCAGCTGTACCTGGAGACCGTGACGACCGGGAGGGAGGGTGAGCTGCACGATGTCGATCCTGGCGGGCAGTAAGACCCACCCCCGGGTGTCGGCCTGCTCCGAGGCCGCGCCGAGCAGGTTGATCAGCGCTCCCAGCGCCTCACTCTTTCCCTCTGCCTTCTTTCGCGCCGCCTCCTTGACGATCGCGCGGGCAACGGTCCGGAGCAGGATCCTGGGCAGCCGAGCGTCGAACTCAGACCGCGCGACCCGGGCGAGATCGAGGCCGAGTTCGCCATCGCGCTCGCGCCCCCCGGCATCGACGACCCTCACGGCGGAGACGCTCGGGCTGAACGCGGCCAGGCGGGGAAAGGCGAACCGGAGCACGTGGCTCAGGTCACGCCGACTTGCCGGGTAGTCATAGATCTCCCGCCCGTAGCGATCCCGGTAGCGCCCGGCGAGCCGCCACGGATCGTCGTCGCCGCCGTCTTCGTAGATCGGAAGGGTGATGTCGACCGACTCCCGGGGAGGCACGAAACCCGACTCCACGAAGAGCACGACGTTGGGCGCCGTTCCTTCCCCGGCGTCGTCGCCAGGCCCGATCGCTGACGCCAGCCCACCGACTTCCTCGTCGAGTCCGACCCGGCGCGCGGCACCCACATAGTCCCGAATCAACGAGACCGGCGGAGGCACTCCATACTCCTCGCGATACGAATCGTAGATCGAGTGCGCATCGCGAAAGGCGACGATCGCGTCGTTCCACTCTCCTTCGGCTCGATAGAGAAGCCCGGTGACGTAGTGGAGGAAAGCATCCTGTCGCAGCGCCCCGTCGTCCTTCCCTTCGGCGTACTGCTCCAGCTCGAAGTTTGCCTTCCTCGCCTCGACCAACGCCTCATCCCACGCCTCGAGCGCCAGGTAGTTGAGCGCCCGGTAGTACTGGATGAGCTGGAGCTCGTACGGCATTCCCCGATACGGCAACTCCAGATCGGTAGTGGCCAGGGCGACCGCCTCGCGGGTGAGACTACGGGTGTAGAGCGCGTCCGAGATCTGCTCCGCCCGCTCGAACGCCTGGTTGCTCTCGGCCCAACGTCCGGCCAGGTGGAGCAGGTGGCCGCGCTCCAGCTGGAACAGGAGATCATGGGGGTTCCCACCCCGCTGCTCGAACTGGGCCAGGGCATCCTGCGGTTGGGAGGCACGGAGGGCCGCGAACACCGGGGCCATGGAACGCGCGTGGGGGGCACAGCCAACGCCGAGCGACAGCAAGAGCGCCCCAGCGAGGAGCAGCCAGGGATGCAGACGAGATCGGCGCGCCGGATTCATCGGGAGCGACCCGAGGTCAGGGCTTGTACTTCCGGGTCGAAACGAACTTCTTGATCTTGGTCTGACCGAGCCAGGCCTTGACGTTCGTCTCGATGTTCACCAGGGTCAGATCGACCTGATAGAACTTCACCTCTTCGCCCTTCTCGCGATCGTTGATCTGATTGATCTCACCAATCAGCATGAAGTCAGCTCCCACCTCGCGCCCCATCTCCTTGAGCGTCTCCGGCGTGGCGTTGATCCGCTGGTCTTCCCGCTCGGCCCGGACCTCCCCCCGCTCCTCGGCCGAGGCGACCACCTGGACCGACCCGGAGTTGACCATGGCGCGCTCGATGTCCTTCACGAAGGTCCCGACCGCGATGTGCTCCATCGACTTGTTGCGAATGGAGCCCGCAATGACCGTGGGGGTCCCGGAGAACCGCTCCAGCCACGGGTGCTTCAGACAGTCTGCGATCAGCTCCTCCGAGACCTTCCGGGAGTCCGAGTCGTTCCAGTTTCCGGACAGGTCGATCTGCTCCGTGGGATCTACCCGGCTGACCACCTTGCTTCCTCCACATCCTGTCAGCTCGGTCAGCGCAGAGACTAAAACACAACACAACAACATGTTACAGATATTGTTCTTCATTTCACAATCCTCCCCTGAGATGGGGCCGACCCGCGGTCGGCCCGCCCGGAAGTGAACGGGACGCCCCACCGCCGGTCAAGGACCATCTCGCGCTAGCCCCCGCGGTCGCGGGGGGCGGAACCAGGCCCAAACTCCGTCAGCCCCCTCGCCGTCCTTGCTCCTGATCGGCGTAAGGCGTAAGATAAACAGGCTTTTCTCCGTCGCGAACTCCGGCATCGAACCCAGGACTGGTAAGAGAGAGGACCCCAGGATGAAGAGTCGTTTCGTGGTGATTGCAGCGGTCGCCGCTGCGTTGGTTCCGACGGCGAAGCCGGCGACGGCTGCCGAGATCAACACCGTTCGCTCCGGCTGGACGGCGGTCCACTTCTACACGGAGACGATGCACGACCTCGGTCTGCAGTTCTCCGACGTGGAAACGACCGCGGAACCGCGTGCGCAGCAGGACGTCTTGATGGAAGACCCTCAGCTTTTCTTCGCGATCAATGAAGGCTCCGGCCTCCGCTTCAAGACCTACGGCGGAAAACTGATCGGCGGCGAGCTGCTCGACGGCTCCATCTCTCATGACGGCGGCCTCGCGGTCACCTCGAGAGCGAACGGAATCCGGCGCGAGATGCGCGACTTCCAGGTTTCCCTCGGCCAGGCGGCCGAACTGGTGGCCCTCGATCTGACCAACGG
The DNA here is from genome assembly GCA_016712505.1 of Candidatus Eiseniibacteriota bacterium. GTDB lineage: Bacteria > Eisenbacteria > RBG-16-71-46 > CAIMUX01 > CAIMUX01 > JADJQY01. The sequence goes on from JADJQY010000004.1 coordinate 507,710, forward strand.
CACCGTGGGCACCAAGCCAGCCTTCTACATCGCCTACCCGCGCCACAACTTCGCCAACCAGGAGCTGGTTCTCGGTCCGATGGACCTCAAGATCACCTCCGAGTTCGCGGCATCGATGGGGCGCCCCGAGCTGGCCAACCGGACGATCGGCGCGATCGAAATCCACGCGCAGAGCGTGCAAACCGGCTCGACCGCCGAGGTCGCCGCGCCCTACACGCCCAACTTCACCAACGGCGCCCTCGACGTGGCGCTCGGGATTCTCGATGACATGACCCAGGTCGCGCGTGAGGGGACCTACCCGACCGGCGTGATGGGCGGCGCCTGTGCGACGACCTCGTGCAACATGGGAACGGTCGACGTCCCCTGGCATGCAGCGATGGAAGAGAATCACCCCTCGATCGCGATGGCGCTCTACCGTGAGTCGAACGGCAAGTTCGAGCAGGTCGGCGTCTCAGACATGAAGCACGGCTTCTTCGCCCTCTCGAGCAGCCAGTGCACTCCCTGCCAGCACCCGTCGGACGGCACCTTCCTCGGCGTCGGCTGCTCTGACACCTACGCGGTGAGCAACAACTCCGACCGGCAGTGGCTCGCGCCGCGCCCGGAAATCGCGCCGTTCAAGGGGATCTGGACCTGCCTCGGCTCGCACTTCGCCGGCGGCCAGCCCGACTGCGTCCGTCGCCACGGCGGCAGCGGCCACAGCGCGGCGCAGCACCGCCTCGCGGTCGCGGATGCCGATCTCGGCAATGCCGGTGCGACCTACTACTACGAGGGCTACTACGTCGTGGCCAACGACGCGAACAAGCACAACAATATCGGTTCGCGCCGCTGCACCATGACCCTCTCCGGCAACACCTGGAACTTCAGCACCCCGAACTCCGGCAACGGCCTGATCGAGGGACCGGCGATCGAGCGCTGGACCGCGGATCTGCGCACCAACCAGACCGCTCCGGCCGGCGGCCAGGTGATCCTCTCGGTGAAGACCACCGATGCCGGCGGCGGATACTGGGACTATGAGTACGCCCTGTTCAACTTCGACTCCGACCGCGGCGTCCGCAGCTTCAGCGTTCCGGTGGGCGACGATGTGACCAACATCGCGTTCCACGACCCGGATCTGACCTCCACCAACGACTGGGCGGTCAACGTCGCCGACGGGATGATCACCTGGTCCTGCGAGGACCACACGACCAACCCGGCCGCGAACTACCTGATCTACGGCAAGCTGTACAACTTCCGCTTCCGGACCAATGCGGCTCCGGTGGACGACGATGCCGACCTGATCCCCTTCCTGCCCGGCACCGGTGGCGCGCAGTACACGGTCGCCACGCGCACCCCGCAGGGCAGCAGTGTCGCGGTCGACGAGACGAACGGCAGCGCCCGCATCCGCCTCGAGCAGAATCGGCCCAACCCGCTCAGCCCGCAGACCACGATCCGCTTCACCGTCCCGGCGTCGACCTCGATCACGCTCGACGTCTACGACACGAGCGGCCGTCATGTCCGCAGCCTCGCCTCCGGCCCGGTCGCGGCCGGCCAGCACGACATCACCTGGGACGGCACCGCGGCCAACGGCCAGCGGGTCAGCTCCGGGCAGTACTACTACCGCCTGCAGTCGGGAGACTTCACGGCGGTGCGGTCGATGCTGGTGCTGAAGTAAGCCACTGACAGGTGCGCCGCGTATCGCGGCGCAGCACTCCTCGCGCGGGGTGACCGAGCTCGGTCACCCCGTCGTTGTTTTCTCACGCCGGAGGATCCGTTCGGCGTCCGGTCCTGGCAGAGTGCGCTGCGCTCGTTCGAAGATTGCCCACCATTTCGCCCCTGGGCCGGGACTCGGCCCGTGCGGAGCGCGACTCCCCCGATCCGGGGCCTGCCCACCCACGCCGCGCGCGCCGGTTCGCGGAACGAGGATTCGAGATCTGCGGTCGACTTGCTTCGCTCGGTGCCACGCACAGGCCCTGGTCGAGTGGTCTGCAGATCGCGCGCATGCTGGATCACGGGATCCGAGCGGCATTCGGCGGCTGGCCGACAGGCTTGCCTGGGGCGTCGTCGCACCCGACCCGTGGCTGATTTCGGGAGAGTATCGAGCGGAGGGATGCATCGGATGACGCGCCGGCCCGGCGGGAGAACTGGGATGGATACTCGGACGGGCGGCGGCTGAGCCGCCGCCCGCCGGAGGTTTACCTCGTCCGCACCAGCTTGGCCGTTCTGACTTCGCTGCCGAGGGCGACGCGGGCGAAGTAGGTGCCGACGGGGGCGGGGTTGCCGGCATCGTCGCGACCGTCCCAGGGGAAGGCGTTGGGCCCGGCCACTGCGGTGCCGCGATGGAGAGCCCGGATCTGGCGACCGGCGGCATCGAAGATCGAGACGTCCACTGCGGCAGCACCCTGAGCTTCGAACCGGATCGTCGTCTCGCGCGCGAAGGGATTGGGGGCTGACTGCACGGTGAGACGCTGCAGCGAGCTGCCGTCAGCCACATCGGCGGCCACTTCGGTCGGCAGGGTGACGGAGTAGACGCCATTGCCGAAGGTGGCGGCCCGCATCAGGCGGGTTCCGGGATTGATCTGGAGATCAGTGACCATCGCCTGCGGCATCCCGGCAGTGAAAACGGCCCAGGTGGCACCGTTGTCGGTGGTGCGGAAGACGCCAAGGTCGGTGCCGGCGTAGGCCCAGCCCTCGAGATCCGGATCGAGTGCGACAGCCTGCACCGGATGATCCGGCAGGTTTCCGGTTGCGCCGATCCAGGTGAGCCCGGCGTCGGTGGAGCGGAACACGTGCGGATTGCCGTACCCCGAGAAGGTGATCCAGACGTTGCGACTGTCGCTCGGGTGGAAACTGATGTCGGTGCAGAAGAGGTTGGGCAACCCGGCAGTGACGTTGGTCCAGCTCGTACCGCCGTTGGTGCTGCGACGAAGTTCAAAGACGGCGCCGGTGGCGCTGCTGCCGGTCGCGGCGATCACGGTGTCAGCGTTGGTCGAAGCGACACCGATGGTCGCCATCGGAGTGCCGTTCCAGTTCGAGTTGCCGTCGGGGAAGAAGAAGCTGTCGCCCGAGTTGGTGCTCTTCTTGACCGCGAGCGTACCGGCGTAGATCACGTTCGGCGGGTTCTGCGCCACCACGAAGGGCGCGATGAAGTTCGCCTGGCTGGAGTCGAGGGGATGGATCTCCTCCCAGCTCGAGCCGCCGTCCCAGCTTCGGTACATGTTGAGGTAGACGTACTCCTCGAAGACCAGATCGGGATTGTCGGCCGCAATTCCGCAGTAGCCGCCGTCACCGCCGAAGACCTTTGACCAGGCGGGGTCGCCGGAGTACCGGACGGTGCCGTTGTCCTGTAGACCACCGAACACCCAGTCCTGGATCGCACCGCTGACCGCGAGTCCCTGGTAGAACTGCGTCGTCTGCATCCCGCCGTTTTTGCCCGACCAGGCAGTGCCGTTGTTCGTCGACTTGAAGACTCCGCCGTCACAGGCCACATAGACCGTGGTCGGGTTGTGCGGACTCCAGGTAACGGCATGGGCATCGGCATGGACGTAGTCCGAAGGCCCTTCCGGCCCCCCGGCGGGAACGTCGCCCTCGTATCCGGCCCACCAGTTCGACACCTGGGGAAGGTTCGTTCCGCCGTTGGTGCTGCGGTAGACGTCGAGGCCGGCGCAAAGGATGGTGTTCGGGTCGCTCGGCTTCACCGCGATCGCGTTGTCGTACCAGGCCTGGGAGTTCGCCCAGTTGGTCGAGTTGACCCTGGTCCAGGTGTCCCCGTTGTTCGTGCTCTTGTAAAGCCCGACCACCTGGCGCGTGCTCGCGTTCGACACGCCGGCGTAGAGCGTGGGGTTGCCGGGGCCGACCGGAGCGTAGATCGAGAGCGGCGTGCGCCCGAAGTCGGTCGTGGGCAAGCCCCCCGCGAGCAGGGTCCAGTTCGCGCCGCCGTCGGTCGAGCGGTAGATCCCCGGGTTCGGCGTGGTGTTGAGCTGACCGTGCGAGACCCACACCTTGTTGCCGTCGCGCGGGTCGAGCACGACATCCATCGCCATCAGGACGGGGTGGGAGAGACTCCAGGTCGCCCCGGCGTCGGTTGTCTTGTACAGCCCCTCGCTCGTTGCCGCCCAGACGATGTTGTGGTTGAGCTTGTCCATGGTCAGGGCAAAGACGACCCGCGACTGATCGAAGGTCCAGGTGAGGCCGGTGGTGTTCCAGGAGACGCCGTTGTCGGTCGACTTCAGGACGCCGAGCCCGTAGCCGTTGCGCGCTCCCGGAGTGCCGACTTGGCCGCGGCCGTAGCGCCCCATCTCACCCGTGCCGATGTACATCACATTGCGGTTGCCGTGCTCGAAGATGATCGAACTGACCGACAGGGTCGGAAAGCCGGTCTCGACCCGGAACCAGGCGGTCGGCCCTTCGCCCGCATTGGTCGACTTCCAGAGTCCGCCGCTGGCCGAACCACACCAGAGTTGGTTCGGGTCGAGGGGATCGATCGCGAGCGCCAGCGCACGGCCACCGACGTTATTGGGACCGATCGGCTCCCAGCTCGAACCCCGCGACTGCGCCACCGGCTCGAGCGACTGGGCCGCCTGCCAGGCCTGGAAGTAGCCGGCCTCGGGGATGTTCGCGTGGGGAAAGGCGCGCGTGCCGTACCACCACTCCATCGCCTTCATGGCGTGCCCTTCCTCGGCCTTCCCCTCCCGCGCGGCCTCCCGCTCCTCGTCGGGCAGCGTTCGCTCCGCCCGGACGCCGGGCGGTAGCGCCTCCTTCGGTGAGGGGCGTCCGAACTCGCGCGCGGCAAACGGGATGAGCGCCGCGGCAGTGAGACCGAGGACCACGAGAGGGGCAGTGCTGCGTCCGAGAGACATGGAAGTCCTTTCTGGAGGGGGTCGTTGCAGGCGACTCACCGGCGGCGATTCACGCAAGCCACGACAAGAATACCGGAGGAACGTGGGTTTACCAAAGCAGTTGGTCCCATCGAGAGTGCGTCCGGCAGGAGTTCCGGGTCAAGGTGGCGGGGTGCTTCGGCCGATACCGAGGGGTCGAGGGCGTCGGACAGTAACTGGTCATTTGCGGCAATGCGTCATGTTTTAGAATTTGATAGTTGAGCTTTTATGCTTATTGAAGCAGAATTAGCACTTCAAGAGGCAATGTTTACAACTGCATGGAGGATTCGATGGATACCGGAACGCTCAGAGACTTCCTGGAGATCCCCTACGACCGGCTGGAGGAGATGAACCTCGAGGTGAAGTCCCAGCGGCTCGCCCGTATCTCTGAGGAACGTGCCCAGGAAGAGCGGGTCCGGTACCTCACCGACGAAAAGCGGATCAAGGCGGTGACGGTCTGCTTCACCGACCTCGAAGGCCGCCTGCACATGCTGGACTACGACAAGAAGTTCCTCCTGAAGTCGGCCGACAACCTCACCTTCGACGGCTCCTCGATCCGCGGCTTCTCCGCGCAGCAGGAGTCCGATCTGCGCCTGGTGATCGATTGGCCGGCGTTCTACTGGCTGCCGGCCGACGTCTTCGGGCCGGGCAAGGTGCTGGTCTTCGCCGAGGTGCGCGACCGCGACGGGTCGCCCTATCCGGCCGACTTCCGGACGCGGCTGAAGCACTTCTGCCAGGATCTGCACGCCAAGCATGGGTACACCTGTCAGGTCGCGAACGAGATCGAGGGGTTCCTCTTCAAGGGGCGCGACGCCGAGCGCCGGTACGCGGAGACGGGCCGGTTCGAGTACGTTTCGACCGGGGGCTACTACCACTCGCTGCCCGGGGATGAGCTCCGGCGTTTCATCGACACTGCAGCCGAAGTGCAGCGGGCCATGGGCTTCGGAAACGAGAAGGACCATCCGGAGGTCGCGCCGTCGCAGTTCGAGATGAACTACTCCTACTCGGACGCGTTGATCGGCTCGGACCAGATCCAGCTCTACAAGCTCCTCTGCCGCCAGGTGGCGCAGAAGTTCGACATGAGCGCCAGCTTCCTGCCCAAGCCGGTCACCGGCGTGAACGGGAACGGCATGCACACGAACATGTCGGTGGCGAAGGACGGGAAGAACCTCTTCTACGACAAGAACGGAGAAGAGGGAGTCTCGAAGATGGCCTGGGACTTCATCGATCGCATCCTGAACAACGCCCCGGACATCTGCCTGATCCTGAACTCGAGCGTGAACTCCTATCGCCGTCTCGATCCCCACTTCGAGGCACCGAACCAGATCAAGGCCTCGGCGATCAACCGTGGCGCCATGGTGCGGATCCCGCTCGGCAACGAGCGCAGCGCCCGGATCGAGGTTCGCTCGATCGCGCCGGACGCGAACCCGTACCTCGCGATCTACACCCTGTTCCGCACGGGGGTCGAGGGGCCGAAGTCGGAGGAGAGCGACGAGCAGAAGCGTTCGCGCACCCGCTTCCTCCCGGACAACATCTACGACGGGATCCGCCTGTTCAAGCAGAGCAGCTACGCGGCCGAGCTGCTCTCGGAGGCGGTCCACAAGAAGTACGCGGAACTGAAGATCGCCTCGGCCGAGCGCTGCCCCGCGGCGCTGGGCACGCAGATCAAGGTCGCGGAGGTGATGTTCCACCACGAGGTGACGAACCAGTATCTCTGGAACCAGTTCTAGGCCAGGTCCCGTGCGCGCCGGACCGGCGCGCACGGCGCTTGCTCACACGGCGCTGGCTCACACGACGCTGGCTAACACGACACCGGCTCGAAGGACAACTGGAGCGAGTACCTGGGTCGGGTCGGCATGGGACTGATCCCTTGCGAGTGCGCTCCATGAACAGAAACAGGCCCGACGGAGATCGTCGGGCCTGCGCTGTTTTTGCCGTTCCGAACTCCGTCCGGACGGAGTTCCTGAATTCACAACCTCAAGTACAACAGCGCGTTCGCATTCGCGCGGGTGTCCGGCGCCGATCGGGATCGACCGGCGCTACCCTGGGTACGTCGGGGCTGGCCGACTACTCTCCGTAGAGCGCCTTCACGCGCCCCCAGGAGTGTCGACGCACCGGCGGGGCCGGCGGATCGGTCACGTCGGCCGGGGGTTCCACCACCAGGACGGTGAAGGTGCGCGACACCTCCCCATGCGCCGAGCCGCTGTTGGCCGTATTCCCGTACCAGGCCGCGCGCCAGGTGTAGCTTCCTGCCGTGGCCGGCGCGGTGCCGTTCAGGGTCACAGGGAAGGTGACCGCCCCGCCCTGGCTGTCGTCACCGGTTCCGGTCGGGCCGGACTTCCGATCGAGCTCGGTGTTCTGGGCGTCGTAGAGCAGGCCGCGGATCCAGCCCGATTGGGAGCCGCCGGTCAGGGTCACGACGACCGCTTCTCCGGGCTGGTAGGACGACTTGTCGGGCACGGCGTTGACGGCGCCGCGATGGTGATGGCAGCCGTTGCAGGTCGTGGTGTCATCGGTGTGACACGAGGCGCAACGGGACGAGAAGAGGGTCGGGTAAGCCGTCGCAACGCGCGGCAGCATAAGCAGTACGAGAGCAAGCGACAGGCAAGCGATGACGAAGCGAAGATGCGTTCGGCAGTTCACGGAACACCTCCCGCCCAAAGGGGCGAAGTCTCCGGTCTGCGGAGCGGACACACAGGTGCCGGGGTGCAGGGATGTCCATTCCGGCGATGAGCGAAGCACGCCTCCCGCGTGTTCGCACTTTGTTCCCGGTCATGCAGCGACCGTCGGAAGCAGCATCTGCCTCCCCTCGGAGCGAGACAAGCGACCTCTGCTGCTTCTCTGCGCGCGCGTGTCTAATGGGCGGGGGGGTCGGTGGATCGGTCGCTTCCCTGATCATCCGGGGTGTCCACCTGGGGGACATTTTCTGGCGGCAGCAGCAGACCGCTTGAACAGCAACCACCGCCTTCTCCATTGACTCCTTCCTTGGGCGTGGCGCACACTCCCGCGTGCAAGTTGGCCCGGCCGGGGCCGACGCCACCTCTGTGACGCCGCTGGTCGCGGGCCAATCGAACTCGGGGATGACGCCGTGCCGCACTGGCGTTAACTGCGCCGTCCCGGGTTCAAGATCGCTTGCGTCCGGCGAGCATGCAAGGAGGCGGACAAAAATGAAAACGCGAGGGCAAGATCGGCGCTTCAGATTCGATGGCACAACGATTACCGCAGTTTGGCGACGCCTTTCCTGGGCCGTGAGTGTCGCCATTTCACTCCCTCTCCTGGGAGCAGCCCCGGTGCGCTCCGCCTGGGCATCGCGGGAAGAGAGCCCGACAGTTGTGCGATATCAGTTGTCATTCGACCCCCGCGATGTACACGCAGACCGAGTCGAGAGCTACGACAACATCTCGATGCAAGGCGCGGAGCAAGACGCGAGCTTTGCCCACAGCGACCAGCCTTCCCTTCCGCTCGTGGTGAAGTGGGTTCTGCTTCCCAGGGAGACGGCGATCGAGAGTGTGGATGCGGTTGTTGTTGGTGAGACACGCTTAGATGGCGAATACACCCCCTACCGGTGCCGAGGCCCGACCAGGAAGGGTCGGATGGGGACCGTGACGTTCCCCGACCTGCCGCCGTGGGACCACGCCGCCGTACCCCGAGCTGAGGGTCCGCGTCGTGAACGAAGGCATGATGCGGGGGTATCGGCTCGCGACGATTGCGATCTGGCCGCTCTCCTATGAGGCATCCGCTCGTTCGCTCTCAATTGCTCAGATGATGCAGGTGAGCATCCGTTTGCGCCCACGCCCGGAAGCGGAGCGAGCGGAAGACATCGTTTGCAAGCGACCTGGGACGAATGATGGTCCATATGGGGAGATCCGAGCTGCGCTCGCTTCTACGGTCGTGAATCCAGACTTCCTGGACCGTTTCTACCCAAGCGTCAGGTCGGAGGAACAAGTCGAACCGGATACCGACCGTGACGGTCAACACGCCACGCGCAGCGCAGGGGGCAATTTCATCACTGAGTGGCCGAGTTCCAGTCAGGGTCAGGCGGTCGATGTTGTCATCATCACGAACAACAAGGATGACGCCGGTGGATCCGATCTCGACCTGGTGAGTGCCTGTAACTTCTACGTGCGTGAACTCCGTAAGGACAACCTCACCGCGAGCGTCCACACTGCGGATGAGATCAGTTCTCAGTACCCTGCTTTCGACCGGCCAGCGAGCATCCAGGCCTTTCTCAAACACGCGGTCACGGAATGGGGCACCACCTATGTGATCCTGGCTGGGGATGAGTCGGTAGTGCCCTCCCGGCGTCTAGCCCGGATAATTCATGAACCCGTCTCGACTCGTGGATTGTCGGCTGGCTGACCTGGTCGGGCAACCCTCGAACACCTTGAGGGGCGACCCGGCGGGGCTCACGCCGCCTCCGCGGGGGCGAGCAGCCGGTGACGCGTTTCAGCACAAGCGTTGCCCTGCCCGGAGGGCGGGTTGATGCCGAGGTGATGTAAAGAACGGCGGAGCGACTCAGGAACGCAGGCGCCCAGCCTGCAGGCCACCCGCGTCCAGGGTTCGCGGAACGGGAAGCTCTGAGGGAAGCGCAGCACGATCCGGCGTACCGAGACGATGACTTCGACTCCGATCTTGAGGAAGCAGTCACGGAGGGGCCGAGATTCTCGGACGCGGTTTGCCTTTCTCCGCGACGCGACGACGGAGCTCCTGCAGGAGCACGTAGGCAACCGTAGTGAGCAGAACCCGGAACGGGTTCGCCCAGAAGTTCGAACAACTGGTGCGATCCAAGGCGAGATCTGCCTTGAGCTCCTTGATCCGATTCTCACTGTCGCCGCGCTGGCAGTAGATCCGCTCATATACCCAGCGCGGACCACGTCGCGGGATGTTGGTAACCACGAAGCGCGGGTTGTCTCGAAGCGAGCGGCCCTGGTAGCGCACCACCTCGGCCTTGATGATGACGCGCCGCTTGTGCTTCCACTTGCCCGCTTGGCGAGACACTCGCTGTAGACCCGCTCCGACTTCTCGCTCTGGAGGGACTGCGCCCATGCTTCGGCCAGATGCTCCTCGGCTTCGAGCACCAACACCGCGTTCTTGGCCAGTCCCACGACGAGGTGAGCCTCGGTTCGGCCTCGAGGAACTCCAGGACTTCCGGCCCAGCGAAGCCACCATCGAGTCGGACCCGAAGATGAGCCTGCGGGAACGCCTGACGAAGTCGCGGGAGCAAGCGACGCAGCAGGCCGATCGCACCCAGCTTCCCCGGCGCGTTGCCGGCGCGAAGGATGGCGGCGAAGAGGTACTGCTCGGGCTCGCGATCGAAGGTGAGGAAGCCGAGCAGGGGCAGGTAGCAATGCCCGTCGTAGTGAGTGTTGAAGAAGCTGAGTTGCTGCCCGCCGTGGGTCTGGTCGTCGGTCGCGTCGAGGTCGATCGTGATGAGCCGTGCCGCTGTGCCGCAGGCGTCGCCCGTGATGCTCGACCACACCTGCTCGAGCAAAGCCTCGCCCAGTCGAAAGAGGTCCTTTGGCCCCACGGCGTTCTCGAAGCGGGAGAGTCGGTTGGGAAGCGAGGCGGGGTCGTCGGTCGGGTGACGGTTGACCAGGAGTTTGTGCAGAGGGTCGGTCGCCAGTCGGGCGGCATCGTTCCCGTCAGGATATCCGCAGGCCATGGACATGACCCGCTGCGCAACCAGCTCCCGGACGGTGTGGCGGACCTTACCGCTCTCCCCGGGGTCACGCAGCCGATGGGCGAAGGCATCGATCAAGCCCAGCCGCTGGTCCCAGCGCATGGCAGCAAAGGCCCCCGTCGGAACTGTTCCAGGCCGGTCGAAAACGGCCTGCAGCGGACAGTCCAAAGCTCGGGGAACAAGACACAGTCTGTCGTGGTATGCTTGGGCACGCGAAAGCCTCCGGCGTGATGAAAGGTGTGTGAACGCCTTTCACCCCACACGGAGGCTTTCGCATCTCCGCTTCGTGAATTATCCGGGCTAGGAGCTCCAACGGGAGGTGTTGGCTTGCGGCCGGATCCGCCCTCTGACTACTGGTACACTCGTGTAGACCCACAGTGGATCGAGATCTGGAACCAAGTGCAGAACGAATGGATCGGGGAATCGTCGGCGGACATCGACCAGAATACAGCCCACGGATTCAGTGACCTTTACCTGGGGCGGATCCCAGTGCGGACCGGTTCTGAGGCCTTCGCGGTGTTCTCGAAGCTTGGCGCCTACCGCCGAGGCGCATCGGGTCCCGAGGGCGCCCTGCAGCCAGCTATTGGCGCAGTGCTCTGTTCGTCGCAGGGCCGACGAACAAACTGGCGTGGGAACCTGCGAACGGCATATGGGAGGCCGATCAGATTGCCTCGCTGTTCGCGCCTTCGTTTCAAACGGGGCTTGGACGGCTGCGCACGGCTGTTTCCGAATGTATTGGATCTGCCCGTATTGGGTTGTAGATCGTTACGGGAATCTCGGTTCCAAGATTGCGACCTCATTTTCAGAGCATCCGGCGAGTTCTGAGGCGGAACTCAGGAAACAACGGTCCAGCTCCGCGACGCACTGGAAAGTGGATCATGCCAACTCGCATACCACGTTGAGCACTCGTTTCGTAACCTGCTCGGCAATCCGCGTAGCATTGCGCCACAACTGGATGTATGTCCAAACTGGACGCAGGAAGAAACCAAGGCCTGCAATAGAAATAGGGCTCCTCTCGATTTCCCGTGTGAACAGGCTCATAGGATGACTTGAGCCCAGGGTCGTCGCGGAGGAAGCAGGTTTGGTAGATCTTGAGCATGAAGTATTGGGGATCGCGATAGCCGTGGGCGCGACGACGAAGTTGCGCGATTCTTGCCGTTGATCGCTTCGACCAGGCCCATCTTGATTCCATGCTCGAACCCACCGACCAACTTCTCCATGTGTTCCCGCAGTCGATGACCGACTTGAACCAAGGGCTTCAGTCGGCTGCGGACGGCCATCCGGCACCAGCCCTCCAACGCTCGGCGCAGCGCCCCGAGGTAGATCCAACCGTACCGGAAGATCCCGCGCAGCTGCTCGCTTCAGCAGATAGGCTCGTTGGAGAGTACGATTCTGGCGAAGCAATCGCCCGAGCAGTCGCTTCTCTCCCAGGTCCAGCGCTTCGCGCGCGCGAAGCAACATCCACTTCTTCACCTTCAACTGTCGGCCCAGCTCATCGCGGGAGCGCCCCGAACACCTCTCGCCGGATCGTGTTCACCGCTTCGTTCACCCACTGGATGACGTGGAACCGATCGAGAAGATGGACCGCGTGCGGTACAGCCTGTGCGATCACCCCGACGTAGGCCGGACCCAGATCGCTGATCACCCCTTCGATCCGCGCGCATCGCTCCGGACCCAGCTCCTCGAAGAAGCGCGCAGGCTCTCCGCCTTCTTCCCTCGCCCAGCCAGACCACCGATCCCGACTTCAGGTCGGTCACCACCGTGAAGTAGACGTGTCCACCGGTACGCGACACCTCATCCACGCCGATCCAGGTCAGGCCATCGAGCGAGGTCGATCGCCGCCCAGGGCCAGCTCGATCGAAGTCTTGTCGACTCGACAGACCGTCTCCCACGAGAGCTTGGCCATCTTCGCCACCTCCGAGACCGGCAGCCGACGACAAAGCGCGGCAATCAACTCGAAGAATCGCCGGGTCATGCGGTGCCCGGGCACCTCCACGGCATCTGCTCCACGCGCGTCCCCCACAGCAGGCGATGCGAAGGGGCGTGAGCACCACGTAGGTCTCGAAGTCGCCAAGCGACCGATCGCGCCAGCGTCGCTCCATGCTCTCCTCGAACAGCCCTTCCCGGTGACGCTTCCCGCACTGGGGGCAAACATGGACTCCTCGAACATCGTGCAGGCGAACCAGCTTTACCGCCGGACGGCCGCCCCGGTCGGTGCTCTCCTCGATCTCCACCGACTCCACTTCGAACCCCTTGCAGTGCCCACGTCTCTCTGAGAGTTCCGACCCTGCTCCTGATGACCCATCGACGCCCTCCTTCTTGGTCGAAGAAGGCGACATGGGAACTCAGGAGCGTTTGCTTTGGTGCGGGCCTAGCTCCACGATGCGTCCAGGAACCCAATCAACACGGACTTTCGAGAGGAGCCAGAAATAGTTGCCGGAAGGAACGGCCCGGCCGGCATCGTCGTGCCCATCCCAGCGAAAGAACTGGCGACCGGCGGTCGAAAACGGCGCGGTCAGCTCGCGAACTCTCCGGCCGCCGAGATCGAAGATCTGGAGCGAAACCTGACCGGGAGCCAGGAGTTGGAACTCGACCTGCGCCCCGGAACTGCTGGGATTCGGGCGAGCCTGCGGTAGGTTTCGCTTCGTCGGCTCATTGAGGGCACCGCCAGGCCAGCGTCCCAGCCAATCGCGACAGTGCGGGTCGGGTTGTTGGGGTTCCCAAACTCGCCAACCGTCAGGAGCGCATCCAAACGGCCGTCTCCGTCGACGTCGACATAGTCCGGCGGCCGAATGGACTGCGTGCCCCAGTATCGTGGATCCCCAGGCTCGTACCCATATCCGGAAATGTCGACTTCCTCCACCAAACCCGAGGCAAGATGAATGATCCCGCCACGAACCTGGCCGAAGCCGCTGAAGTCATACCAAACGAAAAAGGCCTCTCCCGAAGCTGGATCGCCGTCCATGTCCACCCCGACCGGCGTCTCCGCTGCCGCTCTGAGCGAGGGCAGGGCGACGGCACCCGGATAGACGCGCTTGACCACGAAAGCTGCACTGGCGCTGCACAGGTTCGAGGTCAGCAGAATTAACGCGAAGCAGAGTCGAGTCACGGCTCCCTCCTTACTGGGGGTGGTTGGCGGATCAATTCGGCGGAGAGGAGGCTAGCACACGCGGGTTTGGCATCCAACCGGGGCAGGGCGTCGGAGGCCGGCAGTCTTCGCGGTGGGGATCCGTTCCCCAGCCCTCGATCGGCACTTCGCGCGCAGAATCGGGATAGGGGGTAGCCGGTGATCCCGGCTACTCCTCCCACACCACCGACAAGCGGGTCCGCATCCGGCGGTTCGAGATGTTGAGGTCACGCACCGAGCGAGGGGAAGTCCTCGTTCGGTGAACCAGCGGTTCGGGATCGCGATGTGCAGCCCAATCGCCGAGTTCTTCCACCAGCGGCGAGTGTTCGCCGCGATCCTCCGCCAGTCCGGACCGACCCCCGAGAGGTCAGTTCCCGGAAGACCGTTCGGCCGCGCTTCCACTGCTTCAGTTGGATCGCTCGGAGGCGGTGACGGATCCATTCATCAAGTTCTCGGAAGATCTTCGGTGTCTCGGCCAAACGGAAGTATGCCTTCCATCCCAGCAGGTACGGTCGTAGGTCTCCGATCACTTGCTCCAGGCTCCGTCCTCCCACGCGACGGGTCATCCATCGCACCCGTTGCTTCATCGCGTTCAGGCTTTCTCCGCGACGCGGACCCGGATCGTCTTTCCCGCGCTCACCCAGAGGAGAACCCAAGGAACTCCGATCCCAGACCCGCGCCACCGCGCTCTTCGACTCGTTGATCTGGAGCTTCAAGTCGCCGTAGAGACGACGCAGCAGAGCCATCACTCGTTCGCCCGCTCGCTTCGACCGCACATAGACATTGCCGTCATCGGCGTAGCGCACGAAGGCATGACCCCGCTGGTCCAGCTCCTGATCGACTTCGTCGAGGAGCAGGTTGGCCAGGAGCGGTGAGAGAGGTCCTCCTTGCGGGGTCCCTTCGTGCCGCTCCATGACCACTCCGGCTCATCACGCCTGCTTCCAGATACCGACGGACCAGTCGCAGCACCCGTTTGTCCTCGATCCGCTTCGCCAACCGTCCCATCAAGAGGTCGTGGTTCACCCGGTCGAAGAACTTCTCCAGGTCCACGTCCACCACCCAGCGACGGCCTGCCTGGACGTACCCTCGCGCACGCCGTACGGCATCGTGCGCCCGGCGTCCCGGTCGGAACCCGTAGCTGTGATCGGAGAAGGTTGGATCGAAGATCGGTTGGAGGGACTTGAAGCAGGGCTTGCTGGATGAGGCGGTCCACTACGGTCGGGATGCCAAGCTCGCGCTCGCCACCACCCGCCTTGGGGATGAGCTGCCGCTTCACCGGCTGCGGTCGGTAGGTGCCTGCCAGCAGTTGCTCGCGGACTCCTGCCCAATGTTCCTGCAGCCAGGCCGGTAGCGCTTCCACCGTCATCCCATCGATCCCGGGACTGCCCTTGTTTTCCCGAACTCGCTTGTACGCGGCCAGCATGTTGGGACGGCTCACCGCCCGTTCCATGACACCGCTCGCTCCTGAGCCCTCTTTCTCTCGAGGAGCCGTTGAGGTCTCCACACTCCGTTCTACACTCGGGGCTTCACCCCTACCTCGAACGGGAGCTCCAATTGCTCGGACATCTGTGACCTGACCTCTCCGATCCCCGTGAGCGAAAAGCTCTCCCTCTCGTTCGGCCCTTCGTCGCCTCGCGGCGACTACTACAACCTCGGCTGACTTCTCGCTCCGCCGATCGCTCGGCGTCGCCCTTTCAGGCGTGAAGCGAGATCTCCCCGGGTAAGAACACAGACCTTCCCCGCAACACCGCCGGATTTACGCCACGTCCCTTGGTCACGAAGGCTTCGCGGTCACTTGCCCGCTCGCCTCGGTCAGCAGCGCCTCGTATCCGGTTCTTGTCCATCGGCCCGCGCAGGTTCGTTCCACGCTTCCTTCGGACGGTCGGTCACCCTTCCGCCCTTGCGCTTCCCTTCCCTCGCTGTGACCTGCTCAGGAGAGGACTTGCACCTCAAGTCTGTGCCCATGCCGGGCGCACAAAGAAAAGGAGTCGAGCCCCTTTCGGCTCGACTCCCCTTCCGGAGAATCGATCTGCCTGATTCGTTCGGATCGAACTACTTCAGGATGACCATCTTCTTGTTGGTCTTGAGCACCGGCCTCGAGCTGGCTCCAGTACACGCCGGCACCGACCTGCGGCCGGCATCGTCCGTACCATCCCAGACCTCGGTGTGCTCACCAGCGGTCAGGTTGCCGGAGACGAGCGTCTTCACCTTTACGACCGTTGACGTCGTAGATGATCAGCTCGGCCGGGCCGCCAGCCGCGAGCGAGAAGCGGATCGAGGTGCGCGGGTTGAAACAGGTTCGGCGAGTTCTGGTACAGACGGGTCGCCGGACCGGCCTCAGAACGTTCCATCCGCATCCACTTCGTGCTGGTTCCGCACGGGTTGGTGCAGAGCTCGGGATGTTGGCGTCGCCACCGCAGATCCAGCGGAGAGCCTCGCGGATCTCCTGGTAGGCCGCGGTCACGATGTGGGCCGAGTCACCGACGCACTCCTCGGTGACGTCACGCTCCGACATGGTTGTGTAGCCGTCGAGCACCGCACGGTAGTTGTCCGAGTTGGCCGTCACCGACTTCGACCTGCGCGTAGTTGGTGTTGGACGGCGGAACGCGGTCGTAGTCGTTGTAGACGCGGTTACCCACGCCGCCAGCGACCGCCTGCAGCACGTCGAAGGTGAACTCCTGCGGGCACCAGTTGCCGAAGACGTCGTACGCAATCGCCGGGCTGAACTGTCCGACGGCCGCGCTGTTCACGGACGCAGAAGCTCTCGTCGGCCGGCGTCGTCGGGCCGCAGTTGTCGATGTTGTAGGCATCGCACTTTTGTTGGCCAGGTGGTTCACGAGGGAAGTTCGGGTTCCGGCTCTGGAGGATGTAGGCCAGGTTGTCACCGTTGCCGATGAAGCCCTGACGGTTCGTGGTCACGTTGCCGTTGCACGATCGCCGAGAGCCAGTCACCGAAGAGGTGAGAGTCCGTGGTCTCCATCGCATCCTGGACCGCGCCGCCGACATACAGGGCGTCTGGCGGTAGCCCATCATCTGGACGAGGCCGATACCGTTGTTGCCACCAACCGAACGGTTGAAGGCGGGCGTTCCAGTTCGACTGCGCGTCGTTGTAGTCGTAGCGATCCCACTTGGTCGGATTCGGGATCGGAGCACCCGGGCCCGCGCCGTTCAGGATCACGTTCAGGGCATTCTCGACGAAGAACTGGTTACCGGTATTGATGTCACGCACAGGATGCACGGAACTTCTTGGTACCAGCGTCCATGCGACAGCTGGGGAAGATCTCGAACTCGAAGTAGTTCTTACCCACGTATCCGGATAGTAATAGTACTCGGTCGGGGTGCGGTGAAGTTGGCGTGATGAAGTACTCGACCTGGGTACCAGGGGCGAGGATTCCGTCACGGATCATCTCGTTGTTGTTCGTGCCCTCGGTCGCGAAGTCGTCATCCGACTCCCGGAACTCGGACCCAGAACTTGTTCTTCGAGACCTGCGCCCGACTGGATCGAGTCCATCTGGCCGAAGGTGAATTGACCCGCCGTGCCGTTGGAGATGTTCAGCCCGTCGCGGACCGCATCCTTCCACGCCGTGTGTTCGGAACCGCCGCCTGGCCCGGCACCTCGCGACGGATGCGCCACCACATCCGCGCTTCCCACTTGGTCGAGGTCGTGGGAATCGGACCGCTGATGACGAGCGAGTCACCGAGAAGATCCGGGGTCGGATTGTCGCGGTGGACGTCGTAGGACGAGTCGGCATTGCCCGCGTTCGTGGTCGATAGGAGCAGTCCTGCCCGTAGCCGTCCTGGAACTGACCACCGTTGTCGAACGCCACGACCGGCGCATTGGCAACACCGTGATGCAGATCTCGGAGTTGTCGAAGATCGGCGAGAAGTTGGTGATGTTCGTGCACTGGGTCGGCGGGATGGCAAACGCGTCGCGGACGAGGAGCCTCCACGACCATGCTGATCGGATCGCAGGTCGCAGGGATCGAGTTGTCCGTCGCCACGTTGGCCGACTGGAAGCAGACCGGGTCCTGGCCCACGAAGAAGTAGGTGTCCTGGCCTGGCGGCCGGACCACTGCGTGTTGCCGGTCTCCGGGCAGACGTACGGGAAGAAGTTCCAACCCGGACGATAGAACACGCCGTTCGCCTGCGGCATCACGGCGTACATGTCCCAGTAACCGATGATCTTGTTGAAGCTCGCACCCAGCGCGCCCTTGTTCGCCGGAGGCGAGAAGGCCTGAACGTGCTGACCCGTGGGGTGATCACCCAGGTCGCCGGTGTTGGCGGAACTTCAGCGACGCAGCCCTCGAGCCGGCAGGCGCAGGGATCGAGGATGGTGTACTCGGACAGGTTCGCGACGCCCCAGAAGGTGCCGACCGAACCGCAGGTGTTGGGCACCCAGCCCTGAGCGCCCGACTCGTAGTTGTAGGTCACCGGAGCCAACGCCCGCGCCCGAGAGCACGACGTTGTCGACGCCGAAGGGACCGTAGTCGGTCGCCCAGTCGCCGTCCTCGTCCGAGAAGCCGCCGTCAGCGGTCATCTCGAACACCAGCCGGTAGGTGGTGTTGCCCTGGAACTGCGCGTTGAACACGGTGAACTGCGCGTGCGCGTAGGTGTTGGTCGACGGATCGCCAATCACATCATCGAAGCCGGTGCCGTTGAGCGAGAACACGTCGCCGCTCTGGAGACGGATCGTCACCTTCGAGTAGTCGAAGGCCGGCTCGGTGTTGTTGAAGTAGTCGAAGTCGATGACCACGTCGCCCGTGCCGGTGTAGGTGAGCGCCGGGCTCTCCCAACGCTGGCACCAGGCGTTCCCGTAGCCAAGTCCCGCGATCCAGCAGAGGGCGTCGGCCTCATCCTCACAGATGCCAACCCACGCGCTGGCCGTGCCGGAGATGATCGGGGCGGCAACTGCGTTGCCGTGACCGCTCCAGGCCGCCGCGTCGATCCGCTTCCAGAAGGCGCCGGTGTTGGCCGAGATGTCGACGGCGTACCAACCTTCGACGCTGCCGCTCGGGTTGTGGTCGAACGTCCACACATCGCCAGGAACGGCGTAGAGTGCGCCGCTGATGGTCTGCGTGTATCCGTAACAGAACGTATCTGCTCGCGCGAAGCCTTCGGGAGCACGCATCGGCATATCAGAGCCGAGCCCCGGTCGATTCGGATCGACCGTGGCGTTCTGAATGCCTTGGTGAGGCTCCCGGGCGAAAGCGGTCGCTGACGTCGTGGCCGCGAGGGCCAAAACCATCAACGCAGAGCACTTCCTCATTGTCTGCCTCCGTTTGGTTCTGGGTATACGCGGCTCCGGACCTCTCGCTGCGGTGAGTTCAGTCCGGATACGCATGGGACACTGACAATCCAACTTACGTGCTTCGACTCGCGGTTGTCGGCGAGAGAACTACCACCGCCTGAACCGGAGTCAGCGCAGATACGAGCCCGACCTTCCCGTCACGGCCGATTCACCGCTCGCAAGCGGAGGTTCTGCCGTTACAACGATGCTGCTTTCCGAAGAAGCCTTCCCGAAGAAGCACAGTCTTTCGGACACTCGACATCTGCGCGCGAAGGGGGACTTCCGGCGTCGTTGCTCGTTCAAGGTTGTCTTGAGCCGCGGTTGATGTGAACCAGTTGTCGTGCACCAGTTGACTCGAACACCGCATGCCCGATTGCTCAGCCTGCAGATCAGTCCGCGCCATAGTAGCCGACGCTTTTTTACCCTGTCAACGAGTGGTTCCGGGCTCCCCAGGGTTTCGGTGGCCTGCTTCCCAGACGATCCGTCGGACCTGCCCCTCCAGAAGCGCCGGGGAGACCCCCGCCGATCGGGCCAGGCGGACGATATCGTCGTGCTCCGGCATCATGCGCGGGCCACTCGGGGCCTCGGCCCACTTGACCGAGACCGGGCCCCACTCCGTCTCGACCGATTCGAATCGCCGCGGGAGGACCCGGCGCCGCTCCTCCCGGGTACGGACCCCCAGGGTGGTCGAGCCATCCAGGATCCGGAGCGCAAGCCCGTCGGCCAGCTCCGGCGGAGCGATGACGGTCAGCAGGGTCGCCAGGCGCCCCTTCTTCATGGTGATTGGGGTGCGATAGACATCCAGTGCCCCGCGCCGAGAAGATCCTCGCAGAGGGTCGCGAGCATCCGGGGCTCCATGTCGTCGAGCTGGGTCTCGAGCACCACCACCCGATCATGCTCCCCCGCCCCGGCCGGGTCGTCGACCGCATCGAGGGCGTCGACCTCGCCGATCCACAGCCGGACGAGGTTCGGCAACTCGGGATGGGGCCGGGTACCTGCGCCGTAGCCAACCCGCTCCACCGTCATGGCCGGGAGCGAGCCGCGGTGGCGTGCCAGGGTGGCGATCAGGGCGGCGGCGGTCGGGGTGAAGAACTCCCCCTCGATCGCCACCGGACGGAGGGGCCAGCCGGCGAGCAGGAGGGCCGTCGCCGGGGCCGGGACCGGAAGGCGCCCGTGATCCATCTCCACGAACCCGGTGGTCATCGGGATCACCCCCGCCTCGAGCCGCTCGACCCCGAGGTCATGCAGGGCTACCGCGGCGGCCACGATGTCGACGATCGAGTCGGCCGCCCCGATCTCGTGGAAGTGGACCTGCTCGATCGGGATGCCGTGCACCCGGGCCTCGACCTCCCCAGCGCGCGAAAGGTCCGGATCGCGGCCGCCTTTGCCGGGGCGGGCAGGTCCGCGGCCCCGATCAGGGCCTCGATCTCGTGCAGATGGCGCTCGTGGGGTCGTGGTTCGCCCGGACGCGAATGCCCAGCCCGGTCATCCCGCGCTGGGTCCGGCGTTCGACCGTGACTTCGGTCGGTCGAGCTTGAGCGCCCGGACGACGGCGAAGAGCCGTTCCTCCGGCCAGCCCGCGTCGAGGAGCGCGCCGACCAGCATGTCCCCCCCGAGCCCGGTCCAGAAATCGAGATACGCGATCTTCAACTACCCCTCCCGGGTCTCTGCCAGTCGGTTGATGCGCGCGGCGGCGACGCCCGCGCCGTACCCATTGTCGATGTTCGAGACGAGGACGCCCGAGCCGCAACTGTTCAGCATGGCGAGCAGCGCCGCCAGCCCTCCAAACGAAGCGCCGTATCCGATCGAGGTCGGCACGGCGAGCACCACGGTGGGGACGAGCCCAGCCACCACGCTGGCCAGCGCCCCTTCCATGCCGGCCACCACGATGACCACGCGCGCCCGCTTCAGCAGGTCGCGCTGGGCCAGGATCCGGTGGATTCCGGCCACCCCCACGTCGTGGGTCGCCACCACTTCCGCACCGAAGGCACGCGCGGTGACCGCGGCCTCCTCCGCGACCGGCAGGTCGGAGGTCCCGGCCGACACCACGGCCACGAGGCCGACCGGGGGCTGCAGGTCGCTCCCCGGAAGGTGAAACACACGGGCGGCGGCATGGAAGGTCGAACCGGGCCAGGTGGCCGCGAGCTCCTCCCCCACCGCAGCCTCGAGCCGGGTGACCAGCACCGAGGAGCCCTGGGCGGCCAGCCCCTCCACCGCGCGCCGTATCTGGTCCCGTGTCTTCCCCTGACCAAACACCGTCTCGGGCAGGCCGGTGCGCAGGGCGCGATGATGATCGAGCTTCAGGTCTCCCAGATCCTCGAGCGGGAGCTGTTCCAACCGCTCCATCGCGGCATCGAGTTCGAGTTCCCCCCGACGCACCTGCTCGAGCAGCGCACGCAGCGCCTCGCGGTGCAGACCGGTCGCTTCGTCGTGGTGTTTCGATTCCATGCGCGGAGTATACCGGACCGGAACGAGGGCCGCCGCTAGCGCGGCAGGCGGGGGCCGAGGTCGGCGACAATCAGCGACTCGATCTGGTCGGGATCGAGCGCGGCATCGAGCTGGAGGATACGGTCGGGCTCCTTACGGGCGAGCGCCAGGTAGGCCCGACGGACGGAGCGGTGAAAGGCGAGCGCCTCGGATTCCAGACGATCGAGGGAGGCGGCGCCACGCCCGGCGCGGATCCGCGCCAGCCCGATGCGCGGATCGAGATCGAAAAGGTAGGTCCGGTCCGGCCGCCGTTCCGCGGTCGCCCACGCATTCAGACGCTCCACGCGCCCACGGCCCAGCTTCCGTCCGCCCCCCTGGTACGCGACCGAGGCGTCGCCGAACCGGTCACAGAGGACGATCGCGCCGGCCTCGAGCGCGGGGAGGATCCGTTCGCGCATCAGCTGCGCCCGGCTCGCGACGTAGAGACAGAGCTCGGTCCACGGAGCCATCTCGGTATGGCCTCGATCGAGCAGGACGGCGCGGATCCGCTCCCCGATCTCGGTCCCTCCCGGCTCCCGCACCCGCAGGACGGCGTGACCGGCGCGGACCAATCGTGCTTCGAGCCGATCGATCTGCGTGGTCTTGCCCGCCCCTTCGGTCCCCTCGAAGCTGAGAAAGAGCCCCGCCATCAGGCTCCCCGGCTCCCGCGACGCACCACCGCGAGGCGCTGCAGGAAGGTGATGTGGCTCAGGAGCGCCAGGATGCTCAGGATCCAGGGGGCGCTCCGCTCCCCGAGCAACGCGAGGAGCAGGAGCAAGAGGAGACGTTCAGGGCGTTCGAGGATCCCGACCTCGCAGGGAATGCCCAACCCTTCGCTGCGGGCGCGGACGTACGAGACGAGGAACGATCCGATCCCGACCAACACGGAGACACCGATCAACCACTCCGGCGCGGCGCGCGCCGCGAGTCCGAGGGTGATCCCGGCCAGGACGAGCCCCTCACCGTAGCGATCGAGGGTCGAGTCGAGCGCCGCCCCGAACTTGGTTCCGTTGCCCCCGCCGGCGCGCGCCACCGCGCCATCGAACAGGTCGCAGAGCGCGCTGGCCAGTAGCCAGCCGAACGCCTGCAGATAGGCTCCGCGATAGAACGCCAGCGCAGCCGGCACCGCGACGACCACTCCAGCCAGGGTCACCCAGTCGGCCCGGATCCCGAGCGCTGCGAGCCCACGCCCGATCGGCCCGGCCGCCCCGCGCACCGACCGCTTCAACCACGATTTCAGCGCGTCCATTCGCCGTGTCGGTCGCGGGGTGCGAACACCAGCGCGATCGCTCCTTCCACCGTCTCGGGCAGGCCGGCCAGCAACTCGGCCGCAACCCCCACCGTGATCTCCTCGTGCAGTTTGGTCATCTCGCGACAGATCGCGATCGGTCGGTCCGGGCAGGCAGCCTGAGCCACCTCGAGGCAGGCGCGAAGGCGATGCGGAGTCTCGAACACCACCACCGTTCGCTCCTCCTGCGCAACCTCGCGGAGAAAGGTCTCCCGCCGTCCCGACGTGGCCGGAACATACCCCGAGAAGAGAAACGGTTCAGGGGGAAATCCGGAGAGCAGGAGGGCCGTGGTCACGGCGGATGCCCCGGGCAGCACGTCGACTCCGATTCCGGCCCGCCGCGCGCGCATGAGGAGGAATCCGGGGTCGGAGATACCCGGCATCCCGGCGTCGGTGATCAGGGCGCCACGTTCGCCGCGCAGCATCCGCTCCAGCAGACGCGGCACATCGTGGTGCTCGTTGTGCGCGTGATGGGAGAAGACCGGGCGATCGATGTCGAAGGCGGAAAGGAGGATTCGCGCGCGTCGGGTATCCTCGGCCGCGATCCAGTCGACCTGCTTCAGGACCTTGAGGGCGCGCAGCGTGATGTCATCGAGGTTACCGATGGGGGTCGGCACCAAGGTGAGATGTCCGGGCCGGTCCCCGCGGGGACCGAGGTCGGCGAGGGAACCCGGAGAGTCCCCAACCTCCGCCCGCTGCCGACTCATGTCCAGGTCCCGGCGATCACCGCCCCGCCTAGCGACTCCGGAACCGCCGGGTGAGGCCCTGCGCCCCTCGGGCGAGACCCTGCGCCCGCCGGGTGAGACCCTGCGCCCGCCGGCGCGCGAGCCGCTCAGGCGTTCGCCACCTTGTCTTTCAGCTCCTTCGAGACCTTGAACACCGGCACGCGACGCGAGGGAACCGGCACCTGGTCACCCGTGCGGGGATTGCGCGCGATGCGCGGCTTGCGATCCTTCACCTTGAAGGTACCGAACCCGCGAATCTCGATGTGCTTCCCGGCGATCAACGCGCGGGCGACCCCTTCGAGTAGTTCGTCGACCGTTTCGGCGACGTCCTTCTTGGTCAGCCCTGTGCGCTGCGCGATTTCGTCGACGAGATCGGCCTTGGTCATGGTGTAGCTCCTCCTCCAGAGATACCGCTCCAGTCCACCGCCGCCGCCAGTACGACGGAGCGTTGCGGCGATTCTCGCGAACCGGCGCGAACGTCATAACCAGCGGGTGGCGGAGCCCTTCTTGGGCTGCGCCGGAACTGGCTATCTCCGCTTCACTTAGCGCGGCGGCAAGCTAGCACCCACCCCACCCCCTGTCAAATCAAAAAACGGGGCCGGGCGAGCCTAACATCCTACGGGTAAAGGGCTTCTATCGATTGCGAAGCTCGTCGAGGCAGCGCGCGATGTTGAACAGGTCGAACTCCACCATCCGGAACACGCAGCGGTGCTCCTTCTGGTGCCAGAACGAACAGAAGACGAGATCCTCCTCCTTGTCCGGAGATGCGTAGATCTTCCCGTTCTGACACTTTTGCCGAGAGATCGGACAGTACGGGAACTCCGTGACCTGGCTCATTCGGGCCTCCTTACCCTGAGTTCACCTCGCGATGGCAGCTCGATCACGAGGGGGATCTCGCGATTCCGATCCGGACCTTCGTCGAGGCGCGTTGTGGCCGAACCCCCGCAGGAAGTTCAACCGCAACCGTTTCCTCCACTGAACTGTTTCGGCCACCGAGTTCGATTTCTTCGGTGCGGAGAGAGTCGAGTGGCTGAACCAGGCTGGCAGGCCCGCGGACGGTCAGGGTGTCCGGGGTCAGGCGGGGTCGGCCGCTCAGGGCGAAACCCGGTGCCGGTTCGCCCCGCAGGGACGGACGGATCCGGAGGGTCTTGCGACGCACCGGCTCGATTTCCAGACTGAGCGTGGTCCGTTCGACCAGCTGCTCGACCTTTCCGGTCAGTCCCGGGGGAAAGACCACATCCTCGGCCGAGAGCGGTCGCTGCAGCAGCCCGGGACGCGCTTCGTTGAGGCGAACGACGATCGAGGGGGCCTGGTCGCGCAGACGGATGAGATCGCTGCCGCGCGCACGCACCTTCACCCGGATCTGACTCGGGACCTCTCCGGTGTAGGTGAGCCCGGGGGCGAGTCCGTGAAGTTCCAGCGGACAGGCGTAGACCATGATCCGCTCCTCACGGGAGAAGACATGCGCGTAGACCGCGACCGCGAGGGTGATCGCCGCGACCTTCAGGCCGAGGTTCTGGAGCAGCGCCTGACGCCACCGATGGAGCATGCGACCCTTTCCGCTCGTCTTCCGGCCGCAGTATAGGAATGGGCACGGCGGGGGTCAACGCAGGGCCGCGTCGTCGGAATCAGAACGTGCGGGTGAGCGAGGTGGAGAGGATCCAGAGGGTAACGTCGTCCGCAGCTCGGTCGTGCAGCTCGCGCTCATACTGGAGGAACAACGCCCCACGACCACGCAGCGGGAGACCCACCTCGCCGAGCAGGCTGGCGCGGAGAAATCGGAAGTCGCTCCGGGAGGACGAGAGATCGAGCCCGTCGAGCGTGACCTCGCTACACTCCGCCCCGCTCCGGTAGGCGCGAAATCCCAGCTCCACCCGTTGGTCGATCCAGAGACTGCCGACTCCGCCGGTCGCCGCTTCCTGAATGACCGACCACCCTTCGCCGTCGCGGTCGCGCGCGGTCTCGTATCCGGTCCGCTCATACCGCAGGTGAGCCCCGATTTCCCAGCTCCGTTCATCGAGCGCGGCCGGATCGGTCCCCGAAGCGGCGTACTCGATCCCGGCGGAGACGCCCTGCCCCGCGTGGTCGGCGAAGATGGAGGAATCGGCGGAGTACTGCCTCCGGGACAGCTCCGGCTGGACGATCAGTCGAAGGGAGGCCGCCAGCGGCTGGCGCCAGGTCGCGGTGGCGGTGACCTCCTCGTAGCTCGGGGCGAGCGAATCGGCGCGCACCACCTGCCGGGCGTCCCAGGCGACACCCAGTTCGACCTCACGCCCATGATCGCCGGTGAAACTCGAGAGCGCCGCTTCGATCCGGCGTCCCCGGTACGAAGAGGAGGGCCGGTCCCCCCACTTCCGCGACGTCCCCAGGCGTAGGCTGACTTCTCCCGCAAGGCCGAGGGCGCGGTCGAGCGTCAGTTCCGGCCGGAACACGCGGTAGCGGAAGTAGCTCTCGAGCGAGTCGCCCCGGGGCCACGATTGCTCATCGCGCACCGTGCCCCGGAGTCCGAGCCCGAAGGGCAGATCCGCCCGCCGGTACGACAGGCTGCTCTGGTGACGGAGGTCAGCGAGGGCGACGGCGTCACCGTCGGTCCCTTCGGCCTCCTCACGCCACGACCAGCTCTGGTGGGCATCCGAGCGCCCTGCGCCCAGTTCGATCCGGGCGCGCGAACGCGCCGGGCTCCACTTCGCCTGGGCGAAGCCCCGCAGCCAGAGATCGCGCTCCCGTTCCGCCCGAAGTTCGAGCAACGCGCTCGTCCGGGTCTCCTCTTCCCGTAGCGACAGGTCCTCCACGAGGTCGTCGATCGAGCCATCCGGCTCGATCGTGAGATCGGAAAGACATCCGGGGCCGAGCCGCTGCCCGCTGGCATCGACCTCCGCACCGAAGCGGGTGTGCCAGGACCAGTCGGCCGGATCGGCTCCGTAGGTCCTCGAAGTGACCGAGAGAAGCACTGTGAGAAGAAACGCCGCGCGGGCCTTCGACCGCAGGCCGGGGCGCGTTACGCGAG
Organism: Candidatus Eiseniibacteriota bacterium; assembly: GCA_016712505.1. Taxonomy (GTDB): domain Bacteria; phylum Eisenbacteria; class RBG-16-71-46; order CAIMUX01; family CAIMUX01; genus JADJQY01. Next base: position 534,143 of record JADJQY010000004.1, read on the forward strand.
CGCGCGTCGGCCGCGCCGCGCGGGGAGAGGGCCGGCCGGGGGCGGGTTGCATCAGCAGCGGCTCAAGGAGTGCCGGCCTCCTCGGCGGCGCGGCGCGCGGCGGCCTCCGCCAGGCGGCAGAGCTGCTCCGCGCGAACCAGTTCTCCTGCTTTCCACGCGGCCGCCGCCTCGGTCCAGTGCGCACGCGCGGTTTCCAGTTCCGCTCGCTCCGCCGCGGCATCCGGTCCGAGTTCCACCGCGAGATCCTCCAGCAACTCGCCCACCGCATCGATCGCCCGCTCCACCCGAGCGCCGGCATCCCCGCGTGAAAGCAGCCAGTGGGCTTCGAGCGCCAGCGCTCGTCCAAGTGTCGCGGCGCGGATCGAGCCCCGAAGCCGGCCGGCCTGGGCCAGCTCCCGCGCGCGGTCGAGTTGCGCGTCCGCGCGGTCGATCAGGGCCTCGGCCGTCTCGTTCGGCTCCTCGGCCAGAGCCAGCCGCAGTTCAGCCAGGAGCACCGCGCCTCGATCGAGCGCCACGGACATCCGCTCCTGGTCACTCCTTCCTGGCCCCGAAGCTTCTGCAGCCCGCGCTGCGCGAGCCCCCGGGCGATGGCCAGGTGGCGCACCGAACCCCGGAGGTTCTGCCGCGCGTAGGCATCGCGGGCGCGCACCAGCTGTTCCTGTGCGGCGGTCGCGAGGCGGAGCGCTTCCGGCTCGGCCGACTCACGCGCGCGCCCCGCGCACTCGTCGACCAGGTCCTGGGTGGAGCGGAGCAGGCCGAGGAGGTCTTCGCGCGGGGCCGCAGTCCCGCTGCAGCTCTGGATCGCCTGGTTGACCAGCTTCCGGGCCTGCCGGGTCTGCAGCACCGCGGCTCGGTCGGCGGCCGGCTGGTCGCGGCGGAAGAGTTCGAGCGCCCGCGACTGGGTCTCGCGCGCCCGGTCGAGCAACCCGGTCCCGGCAACGCAGGGGTGGTCGCGCAGGAAGTCGGCCACCCGGTCGATGCCCCGCTGGGTCTGCTCGAGCTCGGCCCGCACCTGCTCGCGCCCCTGCTGCGCGGTGGCGGAATCGAACGGAAGCCAGGTCGCACCGAGCGCGATCAGGATGGCGATCATCCAGCGTAGCGGCGGGCTCATGAACGACTCCTCCGGGCGGGAACCGCCCCCGTCGGGACACCACTGTCCCATTCGGTACAGACTCAGACCGGAATCCCGTGGCGCTCCATCCGCGAGTACAGCGTCCGCCGGGTCATTCCCAGCAGTCGGGCCGCGTGCGTCTTGTTCCCCTGGCTCTGCCGGAGCGCGGCCAGAATGTAGCGCCGCTCTTCGTCCTCCAGCGAGATCCCACCTTCAGGGATCACCGGAATCTCTTCTTTGACCTGCGTTTGCGTCCCCTGAAGGGTTGGCAGGTGCTCCGGTCCCACCGGGTCGTCACCGGCCAGGATCAAGGCCCGTTCGAGCAGGTTCTCCAGTTCGCGGATGTTCCCCGGAAATCCGTGCCCACCCAGCAGGCGGAGCGCCTCGGGCTTGAGCCGGCTGCCCTCTGCCCCGCGTCGCGACAAGAAGTGTTCCACCAGGAGCGGCAGATCTTCCCGCCGATCGCGAAGCGGCGGCACCACGATCGGGAAGACATTCAGCCGATAGAACAGGTCCTCGCGGAACTCCCCGGATCGGATCGCCGCTTCCAGGTCACGGTGGGTGGCGGCGAGGATGCGTACGTCGGCCTGGTGCTGCTCCGTGCCCCCCACGCGGTGAAAGCTCTTCTCCTCGATGACGGTCAGCACCTTGACCTGAAGCGGCAGGGGAAGGTCGCCCACCTCGTCGAGAAACAGGCTACCGCCTTCGGCCACCTCGAAGAGCCCGGCCTTCTCCCGGATCGCTCCGGTGAAAGCCCCCTTCTCGTGTCCGAACAGCTCACTCTCGAGCAACGCTTCCGGGATCGCGCCGCAGTTCAGCTTGATGAACGGCCCGCCGCCACGCGGACTCAACCGGTGGATCGCCCGGGCCAGCGCGCTCTTCCCCGTTCCGCTTTCGCCCCGCAGGAGCACCGTGGCCTCGGATCGCGCGACGCGCCGGGCCAGGTCGAACACCGCGCGCAGCGCACCGCTCTGCCCCACCATCTCCTCCAGCGAGGTGACCTCCTCCGCTGCGAGGTGGTCCACCCAACGACGCAGTCGGGCCTGCTCGGCCATCAAATCCCACCGTTCGCGCACCCGGCGGATCCGCAGCAGCAGCTCGAAGCTGTTCCACGGCTTGGTCACGTAGTCGAACGCTCCGGACTCGATCGCCTGCCGGGCCAGCCCGGTGTCGGCGTGAGCCGTGAGCAGGATCACCGAGAGTCCGCTCCGGTGCTCGCGCGCCCAGCGGAGCAGGGCAAATCCGTCCGGCGGGGGCATGCGCACGTCACTGAGAAGCAGGTCGGCCGGGTTCGCCTCCAGGTGAGCCAGGGCGCGCGCGCTCTCCGAGAATCCTTCTGCCTCGAGTCCCTCGTCCCGCAGGATGTCGACCAGATCACGGACGATCTCCGGCTCGTCGTCGACCACCACTACACGGAAGCGGTTCGTCTCGCTCATTCACGGTTCCTTTCACCGGTTGGCGCCGGCAACTCCAGCCGGACCACCGTTCCCTTCGGCGCGGCCGACTCGAATCGCAATCGTCCGCCGCGCGCCCGCACGAGCGAACTCACCAGGGTAAGGCCGAGCCCCGAGCCGGTCGGCTTGGTGGTGAAGAACGGCTCGAGCGCCCGGCGGCGCGCCTCGTCGCTCATCCCCGGTCCGTCGTCGGTGGTCACGATCTCGATGCGGTCCCCCACGCGGCGCGCCACGAGCCCGATCCGACCGGTCGACCCAGGCCCCTGGGCCTGGATCGCCTCGCTGGCGTTCAGCACCAGATTGAGCAGCACCTGCTTCAGCGACCGAGCCCCGAACGCCGCGCGGAGCGGCACGCCACTCTCCCGCGCCTCGCCTCCGGACGTCTGCAGCGTGATCCCGCGGCGCGCGAGATCCGGCTCGAGGAGGGCGGCGGTCTCGCGCATCACCTGTTCCACCTCGCAACTCCCCTCGGCGTTCTGATCCGGCCGGGCGAGCGAAAGGTAGTTACCGAGAATCTGGTTCAGTCGATCGACCTCGTTGGGAATCGCGTCGAACCACTCGAGGATCTCCTCCCGTGGCTTGCCAGCCTCGATCTTGGCCCGCACTCGCTCGGAGCGGGAACGGATGATCGCGAGCGGGTTCTTGATTTCGTGCGCCACCACGGCCGAGATCTGGCCGATCGCGAGCAGGGCGGAACTCTGACGCAGAGAGTCCTCCAGGCGGACGAAGGAACGAAGGATGCGGAAGAACAGCGTGCCGAGGATCACCACCGCCAGCGTGCCGATCCCCTGGGCCCAGAAGAGCCGGGTGCGGAGCGCGGTCAGCGCCCGGAAGAAGCCCGAGCCGCCTTCGACCGCGATCGCCCCCAGGATCTCCCCCGCATCGCTCTCGATCGCCGCGAACCCGGTCTTGAGGTAGGCCCCGGGGGCGCCGTCGGCCCGAATCAGCTCGGTGCTTTGCGCCAGACCGGAGAGTAGCGTCGCCTCCAGGCCGGGATCGAGGTCGGCCAGCGGATGTCGGTCCCCGGGTACCGCCTGCGCCCGCAGGTCGATCAAGGTCCGGGCCGAGGCGTCGACCAGGACGATGTTGTCCAGTTCGTTGGTCAGGGCCAGTCGCTCGAGCTCACGGCGCACACTCTCCGGCTCGATCCCGGCGCGGCCCATCCCGGAACTGCCGATCGCCTGCGCCGCGGTGGAGGCGACCATCACCAGACGATCCCCGAGTTCCCGATCGATCTCGGCCTGGAGCGAACGATAGAGGAGAAGGCCGGTCACATTCCCGGCCAGGAGGAGAGCGGTGAGGAGGAGCGCCAACACCGCGACATAGCGTCCGCGACGGCTCCCGCCCTGGCTCGGTTCGATCCCCTGGCCGAAGAGGCCGTCGGCTACGAGCCCGCGGTCGGTCATGCTAGAGTGTGCGACCTGTACGCTGCGCAATCTGTTGGCCGGGCAACGGCGGTGACGCGCGCCGATGCCTGCTGGTCCGTGGGCCTGGGAGAGTACATGCGACGAATCCTCCAACCTTTCGTACCGTTCCTGAGCGACCGTCCGAACCGCCGCTCGACCTTGAGGTCGGCGATTCGTTGCGGCCGGACCCTCCTGATCGCGGGCCTCGTGGCCCTCTGGGGCGCGACCGTGATCGCCTCCCCCACCACCGCGTCCGCGAACGGACCCTCGAAGGTGGTGGTGCTCGGCTTCGATGGCGCCGACGCGCAGCTGGTCGAGCAATGGATGAACGAGGGGAAACTTCCTCATCTCGATCGTCTACGCAAGCAGGGAACGTTCAGCCCGCTCCGACCGACGAACCCCCCGCAGACCCCCGTCTCCTGGTCGACCTTCGCCACCGGACTCGATCCGGGGCGCACCGAGATCTTCGACTTCCTGAAGCGCGATCGGAAGACCTACATCCCCGACTTCGCCATGATGACCCCCGCGTCGGAACCGTTTCTCTTCGGACCGCGGAACCCGCTCTTCCTCGGGCTCATGGCCGGATTCGCGGTCTTCATCGTGGCCCTGGTCGCCACCCGCCTGCTGGCCCGACGCTGGGTGCCCGCCTGGATTGCCGCGCTGGTCCTGGGAGGTGGAGCCTACGCCTGGGCTGCCCCCTTCGTGCGTGAGAACGTGCCGATGAAGAAACCGGTCGCGATCAACAACCGGAAGGGCACGCCGTACTGGCAGACCCTGGCGGCGAACGGCATTCACTCCACCATCGTGCGGGTGCCGCAGACCTTTCCGCCCGATCCCAACCCGGGCGGCCGCCTCCTCTCCGGACTCGGCGTCCCGGACATCCGCGGCACCTTCGGGACCTACACCTACTACACCTCCGAACCGTTTGCCTCGAGCAGCGGAGACACCGAGAAGGGGGGCAAGGTCGTCCTGCTCGACGTCGAACCGGGGGACAACTCGGTCGAGACGATCATCTACGGACCATTCAACAAGCTGTTCGACGACCCGCCGGAGATCCTCCTGCCGGTACGGCTCGAACTCGATTGGAACGCGCGCGCGGTCACGATCCAGTTCGACGACCAGCGGATCAGCCTCAAAGAAGGGGAGTGGAGCGATTTCGTCGGGATCGAGTTCAAGCTGCGAAAGCTGGTCAAGGTGAACGGCATCGCCCGCTTCCACCTGCTGGAACTTGGGCCTCGCCTGCGCCTCTACATGTCGCCGATCCACATCGATCCGATGCGGCCGATCGTTCCCGTGACCTACCCGCCGTCGTTCGCCAAGGAGATCCACGACCGGATCGACACCGACTTCCCGACGATTGGTTGGGGACCGGACACCTGGGCGCTGGACGAGCAGGTGACGACCGAGGAGGTGTTCGCCGAGGATGTCGACTTCACCACCACGAAGTTCGAGAAGATCTTCGACGCCTTCCTGACCGATGAGCGCGATCGCGTCTTCACCCAGATCTTCTACTTCACCGACCGCGTGGCGCACATGTTCTGGCGCTTCCAGGATCCGGGCAACCCGGCATTCGACCAGAAGCTCGCCCCCGAGTGGAGCGGGTATCTCCTGCAGTCGTACCAGCGGATGGATGCGATCGTGGGGCGCGCCCTGGACAAGCTGCCCCCGGACGGGATCCTCCTGGTCTGCTCCGGCCACGGCTGCTCGACCTGGCGGCGGAGCTTCAACATGAACACCTGGCTGGTGCGTAACGGCTTCATGAGCCTCAAGGGGCAGAACGACGCGAAGCCGATGACCCTCGACGACCTGTTCGTCGAGGGGCAGTTCTGGCCCAACGTCGACTGGAGTCGGACGCGGGTCTACGCCCTCGGGCTCGGTGCGATGTACGTCAATCTCCTCGGGCGGGAGAAGGAGGGGATCGTTTCGCCCGGCGAGGAGTACGACCAGACGATCCGCGAGCTCAAGGAGAAGCTGGAGGCGTTCGTCGACACGACCACCGGCATCGCGCCGATTCACCGGGTCTACACCCGGGACGAGATGTACAAGGACTACGATCCCGAGTTGATGCCCGATCTGCGCGCGGCCAACTCCTACGGCTACCGAGTCTCCTGGCAGACCTCGCTCGGGGGAATTCCCAAGGAGCTGTTCGAGGAACACAACTCGAAGTGGAGCGGCGACCACTGCTCGCTCGATCCATCGCTGGTGCCCGGAATCCTCTTCTCCAGTCGGCCGCTTGCCCTCGAGAGCGTTCCGGGAATCGAGGACATGACCCCGACCCTGCTCGACCTCTTCGGGTTGGCCGTTCCGGCAGAGATGGCGGGCAGGCCGCTCCGCCGCCAGTAGCCCTGCGGCCGGCTCCGCCGCCGAGCCGTCGACCAGCCGGGCGCCGCCACCTGGGCTGGAAACGCAAACACCCCCGACCTTCCCGGCCGGGGGTGTTTGCAGCTATCGGTTCGAACGTCTGGGGCCTGGCCGCCGTTTCTCGGTTCGGACCAGCAGCCCGCCCGTTCAGACTCCGTTGGTCGAGGGGAAGATTTCCGACTCGGGCATCTCCCCCTTCTCGAAGGTGAAGCCAACCGAGGCCAGATGGTCGAGCGAGGCGTCGAGATCGGAGTCGGCCACCTCGAGGGTGATGTTCGCCGTCCCCTCGATGTCCTTCAACGCTTCGTAGACCACGTCGTAGCCCACCACCCCGCGGCCGCAGGCAACGTGCTCGTCCTCCAACCCCTCGTTGTCGTGGAAGTCGAGCGAGATGATCTGCTCCCGGAAGGTCTGCACCCACTCCTCCGGCGCCATCCGCGAGTAGCAGGCGGCGTGGCCCAGGTCGATGCAGAAGCGAAGCCACGGCGAGTCGACGGCCTGCAAGACCTCGAGGAGAAGATTCGCGTCGGGCTCGTAGGCGTTCTCGATCGCGAGCACCACCTCCTCATCCTCCGCGATGGTCACCAGTTCCTTCATGCTCTCGATGAAGCGCTCCTTCCAGGCTTCGACCTGGCGGGGCCGGATCTGGGAAGAGAAGCCGGAGTGGAGGATCGCCACCCGGCACCCGAGGATCGTCCCGATCTCCAGCCCCTCCCGGATCACCTCGCGCGAATACTCCATCACGCGGGAATCGGGGCAGGACAGGTTCAACCCATGGAAGGGAAGGTGGCAGAAGGCGCTGATCTTGCGCCCGCGCAACTCCCGCTCCAGCTCCTCGAGGTCCTTGACCGAGACCGCGCGATTGAAGTCGGCATCGGTCAGTCGGATCTCCACGTTCATCCCCAGCGCTTCATAGCGGGGAAGGTTCTGCTTGAGAGTCCTCAGCGGTTCACTCCTCGACAGCCGAAACTTCAAAGCGAGCCTCCCTCCGCGTCCGCGGTCCCACCATCTCGAGCAACCGGCGCCCGCCGGTTCCTCGTCTCCATCTCTCTGGCCGATGCCCCGCATTCGCGCGCCATCCGCCCCTCGATCGTTCCCCTGCTCCCCCGTGCGACGCGGTCGGACAAGTCCGGCCCCCCGGACGAATCCGTTCCGCCGCCCGGGTCAGGCGGGGATCTTCCGTTCCCGCCTCCGCTGGCTTTCGGCCAGCCGGATCCGACGCCGCGCCTCGCCTTCCGCGAAACGCCGCCGGTCTTCGTCGTTCTCCGGCAGCAGCGCGGGTACCGGCACCGGTCGTCCCGCCTCGTCGAGTGCGACGAAGGTCGAGTAGGCCGAGGCGGTCTGACGCTGCACTCCGGTCTTCAAATCCTCGGACATCACCTTCACCCCGACTTCCATGCTGGTGCGGGCGGCAAAGTTGACGGAGGCCTTCAGGATGATCAGTTCCCCCACCTTGACCGGGTGGAGGAAGTCGATGCGGTCCATCGAGGCGGTCACCACCTGCCGCCGACAGTGGCGATGCGCGGCAATCGCGGCCGCGATGTCGACCAGGTGCATCACCTTACCGCCGAGGATGTTGCCCAGCGTGTTGGCGTCGTTGGGCAGGACCAGCTCGACCATCTCGACGCGCGAGGCGGAGACGGGCCGAGGCTCGAGGCTTCGGGCTACTCCGTCCGGCGACTCGCTCCCGTCTCGTGGGGAGGTCGTCCTGTTCTCTGGCCCGCTCAGGACGACTCCTTCACCTTCCGCACCTCTTCGGTGAGGAGCGGGAGGATCTCGAACAGGTCGCCCACCAGGCCGTAGTCGGCGGCCTTGAAGATCGGCGCTTCGGGATCCTTGTTGATCGCCACGATGCAGCCGGAACTGCGCATTCCCGCCAGGTGCTGGATCGCGCCCGAGATCCCGCAAGCGATGTAGAGCTTGGGATTGACGCTCACGCCGGTCTGGCCCACCTGATAGTGGTGCGGAACCCAGCCCGCATCGACGATCGCGCGCGAGGCGCCGACCGCGGCACCCAGACTCGCCGCCAGGGCCTCGACCAGCGGGAAATGCTCCGGGCCCTTCAGCCCGCGCCCGCCGGAGACCACGATGTCCGCTTCCTGCAGATCGACCCCGGCCGCCCCGCTCTGGGTCACGGCGGTCACCCGCGCCCGCACTTCGGTCGCGACCACGGCGAGAGGCGTGACGTCTTCCGCGGCGGGTGCCCCGGATGCCTCCACTGCCCCCGAGGTGCTGTGCGCCCCCGGCTTGATCGTGGCCACCACGGGCGCGCCGCCGTCAGCCGCTGCCACCTCCAGGTTGGCGAAGACCTTCCCGCCGTACATCGCCTTCCGCGCGGTGTACCCACCGTCGGAACGCGCAAAGGCCAGGCACTCCGAGACGAAGGGCGCCCCGAGGCGTGCGGCCAGGCGGGGGGCAAGATCACGCCCCATGGCGCTCGCGCTGAACAGGACCAGTTCGGGCCCAACTGCGGCGCAGGCCGCGGCCAGCTGCGCCACGCAGCCCTCGGCCTGAGGCTGCGCCAGGCTGGCATCGTCGCTCAGGTGGACCATGCTCGCGCCGTGGCGACCCAGTTCGGACGCGATCGCGGGGAGAGCCGCGCTGGCAGTACCACCCCCGAGGAGAACGGCATGCACCGGTGCCCCCGCGCCCACGGCGCGCGCCAGGGCGAGGCACTCGAGCACGGAGCGCTTGAGCTTTCCCTCGCGCTGCTCGGCGAAGACGAGAATTCCAGACACCGTACCCCTCCGCCTAGATCAGCTTGCGATCGTTCTTCAGCGCGGCCACGACCTTCGTGACCATCTCGCGTGCGTCGCCGGTCCAGATCTGCCCGGCGGTCCGCGCCGGCGGCGGCTCGAGGCTGCGGATCGAGATTCGCCCGGCCCCGGCCCCGACCGCTGCCTGATCGAGTTCCAGCGCCGCGGCGTCCCAGGTGTCCATCGGCTTCTTCTTCGCCGCCATGATTCCCTTGAGGGATGGATAGCGAGGCTCGTTCAGTCCCTTGTTCGCGGTCAGCAACGCAGGGAGCGCGACCTCGAGTTCCTCGCTCGCCCCTTCGATCTCCCGTGAGACCTTCGCATGCGCCGCGTCAACCCACTCCAGCCTGGTCGCAACCGAGACGTGCGGCCAGCCGAGCAGCTCCGCGACCTGCACCCCGGTGGCAGAGTTGTCCTCGTCGATCGAGACCTTCCCCGCGAAGACCACCTCGGATCCGAGCTTGCGCACCGCCGCAGCCAGAACCCGCGCCCGGGCGAGCGAACTCCTCTCCAGCAGCGCGGGATCTCCGAACGAACTGTCGCGCAGGGAGACGGCCCGGTCGGCGCCCAGCGCCAGACAGGTGCGCAGCGCCTCCTCGACCCGCTGAGGTCCGAGCGCTATGGCGACCACCTCGCCGCCAAACTTTTCCTTCACCTGAAGTGCCGCCTCGATGGCGTACTCGTCGTACGGATTGATCACGTACTCGACGTCCGTCGGGTCGATGCTCCGACCGTCGGCGGCAACCTTGATCCGCGCCTCCGAACTCGGGACCTGCTTAACCAATACAGCGATATTCAAACCGAGACTCCGATCGCCTGCCGAGCTATCGACGGCCTGCCCAGACTCCGGACACGGAATCGCCGCGCCGGTTCGCACCGCCAACACAAAAAGCCCCGAGCCTGCCCCGCGTTTGACCACGAGGAGGTCCAAGGAGCATGACCGGCGGACGCTAACAAATCAGCGGGGTGGGGGCAACCGCTTTCCCGGATCGGACAGGGAGGCCGGCAGGCCGCCGGAAGCGACCCGTCGCCAACCCGCGGGGCGTGGATGTTGGATCGGGTGAAACCGGGTCCGATCGAGAGCCGCCAGCTCGAGCAGTTCGATCTGGAGAACCGACGCGCCGTCCCCGACCCGAACCCGAAGAAGAGACGGAACCCACGCGGTCCCGACCGCGTGCGGCTCGAGGAACTCGGTCTCGAGCAGCGTTTGCCCTTCCGTCCGCAGGCGAATCGTGACCAGCGACCCGGTGCGAGGATCGATGCCGAATCGCGCCATCCCGGGCACTCCGTCGAGCGCACCTTCGACCGTCCAGAGGCCGGACTCCATCCGTCCGCGATCGACCGGTGTGAACCGGGAGAAGAGCGCGGCCGGACAGGCGGCCCAGACGATGCACCGCGCCCAGGCGGCCGGATTGGGGGCCGTCCAGTCGACCGGTGCGCGAGGGAGAACCCAGTACGACTTCTCCTCGTGGATCAGCAACTGCGTCGAGTCGGGGTCCGCGGTGAGGACGAAGACCGGGCGGAACGGTCCGTAGCTTCCGGTCACGCGCAGGGAGTCACCCGCCGACCACTGGAGCCGGCCGTCGAGCGTGACCGGCGCCGCATCCGCTCCGGTCAGACGCACGCGCAGATTCGCCTCCAGACTCGCCGGACAGGAGCGGGCGCGTAGTGGGGCGAGCCATGCCTCCGGGAGCGCGTCAGGTGCGGCGGCGGGGAGCGCTGGTGGTCGCGCCGTGCAGCACCAGAGCAGGAACGGAAGCGCCGACGCGAACGGGACCAGCGGTGGTGCGCCCCCTTGCCTCCGCCGGCGCAGGTTCACTCCGCGAATTCCGAAGGACTGCGCCCGAGCGCCACGATGGCGCAGGCCTCGATCGGCTCCATCCCGAGTCGCTCGATCTCGCGCACCAGCTCCTCGCTCTCCGTGCCGGGGTTGAGGTAGATCCGCCGCACGCCGCGCGCCACGGCCTCCCGAACCACCGCGAGTCCGACCTCGGGCCGCACATAGAGCAACAGCAGTTCAGCCGACTCGCTCAGCGCGGAGACGCTCGGCGCGACCGGCAACCCTTCGCACGCGGTGGCCGTCGGGTGGACGGGAAAGACCCGGTAGCCCGCCTCGAGGTAGGCCCGCACCGCCTTGTTCGCGAAGCGACGGCGGTCCTCCCCCGCTCCGACCACGATCACCCCCCGCTCCGGGGCACCTTTCCGGTCAATCATCTGGACCTCCGTCGCCCCAAGGTTCACCCGCGTCCCCCGCGCGCGCCGGGCGCTTCATGCTAGAGTCGCTCGCCATGGACCCTCGCGCGCAACTTCTTTCCTGGATCGAACTCGACGTCGACGCCCTGAAACACAACCTGCGGCTCTTCCGCCAGCGTACCCCAGAACGGACCCGACTGCTCCTGGTAGTGAAGGCGAACGCCTACGGACACGGGCTCGAGCCGGTGGTGCGCGCGACCGGATCTGAGGTCGACGCCTTCGGCGTACACACCATCGACGAAGCACACGCCGTTCGCGACGCCGGCTGGAGCGGTCCGCTGCTCATCATGGGGCACGTGGCGCACGCGCGGGCGGAGGAGATCTGCGCCCTGGCCGCAGAACCGACGCTGTTCGACCTCGCCACCCTTCGCCGGCTCGACGCGCTCGCTCTCCGTCGACGGACCACGATCCATTGCCACCTGAAGGTGGAGACCGGCACGCATCGCCAGGGCGCGGACGCGGACGAACTCGCGGCGATGCTTGCGTTCTTTGCCCAATCGAACGGGGTCCGCCTGAAGGGGCTCTCGACCCACTTCGCCAACATCGAGGATACGACCGACCACGGCTATGCCAAGCTGCAGCTCGAGCGCTTCCGCGCCATCGCGACCGAGGTCGAGGAACGAGGCTTCCGCGACGTGATCCGGCACACCGCCTGCACGGCCGCCGCACTCACCCTGCCCGAGACCTGCTACGACATGGTCCGCCTCGGCATCGGAGCCTACGGCATCTGGCCCTCGCGCGAGACGCTGGCCTCGACCCGAGCACTCGATTGCGGCAACGACGACCTCCGCCCGGTCCTCTCCTGGCGGACCCGAATCACCCAGCTCAAGTGGGTGCCGAAGGGGGCCTACGTCGGCTACGGCCTGACCCACCGCTGTACCCACGCCACCCGGCTGGCCGTACTCCCGATCGGCTACTCCGACGGATATCCCCGCGCGCTTTCTGGCGTGGCGCATGTGCTGGTGGGCGGGCGGCGCGCACCGGTGCTTGGCCGGATCTGCATGAACATCACCCTCTGCGATGTCACCGACTGCGGCGAGCTCCACCTGGAGGAGGAGGTGGTGCTCCTCGGGGCACAAGGCGACGAGACGATCGGCGCCGAGCGGATGGCCGCCTGGGGGGCGACGATCCCCTACGAGATCCTCGCCCGCCTCGCGGCGCACACGCCGCGGCTCCTGCGCGAGAACCCGGTCCCGGGTCGAGACGCGCCGCTCAACGAGATGGCTCCCTAGCCGCAGGGGGGCTCAGCGGATGGTCGATCCGGCGGGAAGATCCTGGTCGGGCATCAGGAGAGAAACACGTTCGCCGTCGCTCGCCGCGAGAAGCATCCCCTGCGACAGCTCCCCCCGGAGCTTGGCCGGTTTCAGATTGGCCACCACCACGATCGCGCGACCGACCAGATCCTCCGGCTTGTAGTGCGCGGCGATGCCGGCGATCAACTGACGCTCCTCCCCTCCCACGTCGATCCTGAGCCGGAGCAACCGCTCCGCGTTGGGGTGGGGACCCGCTTCGAGCACGCGCGCCACGCGGAGTTCCACCTTGGCGAAGTCGTCGATCGTGATCAGCGGAGTGACGGCCGGAGCGGCCGGTTCCGCCGGCGCCGGGGCCGACACCGGAGCTACAGCCGGGGTCGACTCGGACGCGGGTGTGGGAGCATCGGGGAGTTCTGAGTCCATCGTGGGTCTCGCTTTCTCTAGTCGATCCTGGCTGCCCGATTGAGCAGGCGCAGCCGTTGGTACTTCCGCCGCACATAGTGCGCGCCCATCCGCGCGATCGTCCAGCCGACGGTTCCGTTCCGGAAGCCCCCTTCGAGCACGAGGAGGCGGAGGGCGCGGATCCAGGGGCGTACGGTCAGGTCGAGCATGCCGGCGCGGCGGCCGCGCTCGGCTTCCTGGCGCGCCCAGAGGAAAGCCATCTGTTCGATCTTTTCCTGATGGTGGGCCAGATCCCGGTAGCTCCAGTGTTCGAGCAATCCGCCGAGGCGACCGACCGGCCCGTCGACCAGCAGTTCCTCATGCACCAGATGCGTGCTGAATTGCCCGCGCTCGCGGCGGAAGAGGCGCAGCACCCAGTCGTTGCCGAAACTGCCATGACGGATCCACTGCCCCAGGTAGTTCACCCGGCGGCGCAAGCGGTACCCGGCCTCGGGCGCGTCGAGGCGGGCCACGGCCGCAAGGATCGAGGCGCGCAGCGCCGGCTGCACGACCTCGTCGGCGTCGACCCAGAGCACCCACGCCCCGCTGGTCTTTTCGAGCGCGAAGGCCTTCTGAGCCGCATAGCCTCGCCACGGCTCGATCCAGACCTTGGCCCCATGCCGACGGGCGCGCGCCGCGGTGTCGTCGGAACTCTCGGCATCGATCACCACCACCTCGTCGCAGAACTCGAGCGCGGAGAGGCACCGATCGATGTTGCCCGCCTCGTTCCGCGCGATGACCAGCGCCGAAAGGGTCGGCCGGGACGGAGGAGCCAGATCAGCCATGTGCCCCCCGCCGGGTCGCAACCACGCGGGCAAACATCGCCTCGGCCGCCGCTCCGAAACGATCGAGGCTGTAGTGCGCGTCGATGTGGCGGGGGCCTGCCGCGCTCAGGCGCGCGCGCAGGTCCAGATCGGTCAGGACCTGGCGCAGCGCCCCTGCGATCGCCTCCGGATCCCCCGGGGGAACGAGCAGGCCGGCCTCCGGCCGGACCACCTCCGCGATGGCATGCACCCGCGTCGCGACCAGCGGGAGGCCGAGCGCGAGGTACTCGAACGCGCTCCGGCAGATCGCCTCGGAATCGGTCGAGGCGATGACCGCAACATCAAACGCGGCAGCCCAATCGAGCGGCCGCTCGACCCGTCCAACCAGGTGCACGCGATCTCCTACCCCCGCCTCCTGAGCGAGGTCGGCCAGGTCGGAACGACGGAGCTGCGCCTCCCCTCCGGCAAAGGCGGCATGCACCCGCGGTCCGAGATCCCCCAACCTGGCAAGCGCTGCAATCACGTCCCGGTGTCCCTTCACCGGACTGAGGCGCGCGACCATCCCGACGAGCAGCGTCTCCGGGGCCAACCCTAGTTGGGCGCGTACCTCTCTGCGCGCCCGGTCTCGATCCACCGCCCGGACCGGGGCGAGATCGATCCCGCCCCGCAGCACGGTCACCCCGCGCGGGTCGATCCCCAGGGGCGGGTAGGCGCTCTCGCGCAGGAAGTCGGCCGCCGCAAGATGGTGATCGGTGAGTCTTCGATAGAGCCAGCGCTGGAGCGGATGAGCCCTGGGGAGGCGGATATCGCCGCGCGTGCGGACCACCGCGATCCCGCGTGCGCGGCAGAGCGCGGCGAGCGCGGCGTGCCCCGGGCCGGAGTGGATGTTCACCACCTCGATCGCCTCGCGCTCGAGCCAGCGTGCGACACGGCGCAGAGCCGGCCAGGCGACGCGCGGGTCGCCGCTGCCCAGATCACCGATCGACGGGGTCGGCAATCCTCGCTCCCGCGCCTGCTCGGTGATCGGCGTACCGTCGGGTGCGAACACGAACGAGGCGTGACCTCGACGAGCCAACGCCTCGGCCAGCGTGACCAGATACCAGGCGCAGGCGTTCCACCAGCGAATCCTTCCCCACTGCGCGATGCGCAATGCGCGCGGCTGCTCCGGGGTCTCCACCATGGGCGGCAATCTATAGGCCGGCGGATGGGCAGGCAATCCCGTTGAACTTCCCGCCGCGCGCGGGGTTTGACACCTGCGCCGGACGGTTCGTATGATCCCGCCTCAGTTGGCCCCGCACGACCCTGAGGAGAAATCGCGACGCGAATGAAACAGAGCTCGCCGTCCTTCCGTGTCGGGCAATCCCCCATGTCTTCCCTGGTCGCCCGCGCCTCTGCGCTGTACGCCCTCTGCCTGTTTCTGGTCGGAACGCTGGTCGGTCAGATCCTGCCGATCAACCGTGCCCAGGCGGCGGAGCGCCCCCTGCTTCTTTCCTGGAGTCAGGTCGACCCATCGGTGCTCGGAGTCCCCCAGCCGTTGCGCAACGGGGACACGCTCCGCATCACCACGGTCTGGGATCAGGACAGTCTCGACATTCACGCCGACTGCCGCGCCATCTCACCCGGCCGGGTTTCGATCGAGCGAACCGCTCCGCGGCAGTACCTGATCATCCACGAGGTGCCGGACAGCAACGCAACTCCCGACGCGACCAACCTGGCCATCAGCCTGCTGGCGGTGAACGCCGAGCTCGACTCGACCCTGGAGAACTCGCCCCGGGTGTGCCTGTCGAACCACCCGCCTCGGCTCGTCCGAGCGTTTCTGGTCAACCCGCCGGCCGCCTACACCCGGGGCGATTCGATCGTGATCGCGACCCGTTGGGCCTCGCCGGACAGTGCGTCCCTGCTGGTCACCCCCGACTTCCGCACCATCCAACCGGCGTTCTCGCCCGACGGCGCGATCGTCACCGTCGTGGGGGGCGGAAACTTCGGCGACGATCCAGACGCCATCTACTACCGCATCGCCTTCCGCGTACCGATCCGCGCGCTCTCCGAGGACAATCCCGAGGGACACGCGGCCGACGGAGTCGACCTGGCGATTCCGATCACCGCCCTCGACAGCGGATGCGGCAGCCGCACCGAGACGGTGATCCGCGTCAACCTGGACACCACGCCCCCGCAGGAGATCCCCAGCCTCGATCCCCTGCCGACCGAGACGACCGCCGACTCGGTCCAGGTGAGCGGCACGGCACTGGGTGCCTATCAGGTCGCGCTCTTCCGCAACGACTCGATCCAGAAGCGAGTCCCGGTCGAGGTCGGCACCGGACGGTTCACCTCCTGGGTCAACCTGACCGCGGATCGGCGGAACAAGATTCACGTCAAGGCGGAGGATGAACTCGGGAACGCCGGAGCGCAGTCGGTCGCCGCCTTCGTCATCCAGTTGCGCAGCCCCGGGCTTGCCGTTCCCCGCCCCTACAAGCGCGACGCCGAGATCGTCTTTCGTTCGCTGGAACCGGTCACCGGACTCGAGCTGCGTCTCTTCGATCTCGAAGGCTCCTGCCTCCGTGTCTGGAATCCGATCGACCAGGTACGCGACTATCGCTTCGGGTGGGATGGCCTCGATGTCGATGGGATCCGTGGGGGTCAGGGAATGTACCTCCTGCGGGCCACCTGGCGCGCGGCAGACGGCCGCGCGCGAACCGAAACGGCCAGCCTCTTCTTGCGGGACTAAGCGATGGACCTGAACCACCAGCGGGCTGGAGCTTCGATCGGTCGTTGGCTGCTCCGCGTCGTGGTGACGCTCTCGGTCGGCCGCGCGCTTTCGATCGATCCGGCGCTCGCGGCGTCGCCGCGCTACGGCGGCTTTGCCGAGATCGCGGCCACCCCGCGCCTCCTCGCCCTGGGGGGCAACGGCGTGGCGATGGGCGGTGCCACCGATGCGCTCTGGGGAAATCCCGCCGGCATGCTCGACGCCCGGACCCGCGAGGCGCAGAGCAGCTACGCCGATCTGTTCGACTTAGGCCTCGTCTCCCACTCTTCCGCAGCCCTCATCTGGCCGCTGCTCCCGCGGGAGATCGCCTGGCGCGGCGGCAGCATCGAAGCGCAGCGCGGGCAGGCCGCACCCGGCACGGTGATCGGCCTCGGGCTGAGCAGCCTGGGCAGCGACGTCGATGTCGACCGGTATGACGAGACCCAATTCGCCCTCGGCCTCGCCACCCGCGGTCCGGCGGAAGTAGCTATCGGCTTCACCTATCGCTTTCTCTGGGCGCAGTCCACGATCGAGAACTTCGGTGCGCAGGGGCACGCCATCGACCTCGGGTTGCAGCGGCCGGTGGGGCCGCTGGTCTTCGGCCTCGCGGCGCGTGGATTCTCCTCCGCGATCAACTGGGACCGTGGCCTCGATGAGCCGCTCGCCCGGCGCCTCCAGGCCGGCGTGAGCTACGCGCCGTTCGCCGGGCTCCGCGCCCAGGCCGCCGCGGTCTGGGTCGGGGACGAGTCCGAGTTGGTCTATCCCTCGATTGCCGCCGAGTACACGCCGCGTCGCGAGTTCACGCTGCGGGGCGCGCTCCGACAGCACCGGGATGCGGTCGATTCACCGACCGAGTGGAGCGCCGGCGCCAGCTTCGCCATCTGGCGCCTCCGCATCGACTATGCCACTGCCTCCTCGGGTCAGGAACTGGGCGACACGCAGCGCATCGGCGGCAGTGTCCAGTTCTGAGCTTCACCCCGTTCCGCGCCCCGCCGCGACGGCGGGGCCCGCGCGCTCTTTGGCGCGCAGATGAATCTGGCATGCGGACGTCTTGCCGCGCACGCGCACCGGTCCTATAGTCCGGGTTCGCCGGATTGACCCTTGACCGCGATCACCCGGGCGCGCCTCCAGTGCGCACCCGGACATTCCACAGCGATCCAGCGATCGGATGAGGCGTCCGATCGGGAGACACGGGGGAAATGGAAAATACCTTCAAGACGCCCATCCACCAGATCTACGGAATCGAGAATTGGGGGAACGGCTACTTCGACGTGAACGCGCTCGGGCACCTGGTGGTGAAACCAAAGCGCGGCGCGCAAGCGGTCGACGTGTTCCAGGTGGTCGAGGAGGTGCGCAAGCGGCATCGGCTCCACCCCCCGATCTTGCTGCGCTTCCCGCAGATCCTGGAAACGCAGGTGAAGCAGCTCTGCGAGGCGTTTCAGAGCGCCATCGCGGAGTTCCAGTACGGCAACACCTACCAGGGCGTCTTCCCGATCAAGGTGAACCACCGTCGCGACGTGGTCGAAGAGCTGATGCGGGTCGGGAACAAGTACCGTCTCGGACTCGAGGTCGGATCCAAGCCCGAGCTGTACATCGGCCTCGGACTCGAGCAGGCGCCGGGCTCGCTGCTGGTCTGCAACGGATTCAAGGACGATGAGTTCATGGAGATGGCCTTCTGGGGCCAGCGCACCGGCAAGCAGGTCGTGATCGTGGTCGAGCAGATCCGTGAGATCTACAGCTACGTGAAGTGGGCCGAGGCGACCGGTCTGCGACCCATCGTCGGGCTGCGGGGAAGGCTCTATAGCAAGGGCTCGGGCAAGTGGGAGGAGTCGGGAGGCGAGACCTCGAAGTTCGGCCTCTCCACCCTCGAGCTGCTCGAGTGTTTCCGCGTGCTGCGAGAGGCGAACATGCTCCCCGCCCTACGCATGCTGCACTTCCACATCGGATCGCAGATCACCGACATCCGGAAGATCAAGTCGGCGGTCAAGGAGGCGTCGCGGGTCTACGCCAAGTTCCGGCGGATGAAGGCTCCGATCGAGTACTTGAACGTCGGCGGCGGACTCGGCGTCGACTACGACGGCAGCCGCACTCCGTCCGACTCCAGCGTGAACTACACGATCCAGGAGTTTGCCAACGACGTGGTCTACACCGTGCGCGAGATCTGCGAGCATGAGGACGTCCCCACGCCCACCCTGGTCTCGGAAAGCGGTCGCGCTCTCACGGTCTACCATTCGGTGGTGGTCTTCACCGCGGAGAACCGCGGGGACTTCATCCTGGGGGCGAAGGCGGAAGTCGCCCAGCGGGCGCAGTCGCCGGCCTTGACCGAGATGCGCGAGATCTCGCGCGAGATCAGCGTGAAGAACTTCCGCGAATACTTCCACGACGCGATCCAGCAGCGGGAGGAGCTCTTCTCTCTCTTCGACCTCGGCTACCTCGGGCTGGAGGAACGCGCCTACGGCGAGGTGCTGTTCAAGGAGATCTGCGAGAAGGCGCTCCGCTTCGCCAAGGAGACCAAGTTCACCTCGGACGAGTTCGAGATCCTGGAGAAGGCGCTCCGGAAGAAGTACGTGACCAACATGTCGGTCTTCCAGAGCGTCCCCGACTCCTTCACCATTCGGCAGCTTTTCCCTGTGCTGCCGATCCACCGCCTGGACGAGTTCCCCTCCGAGTACGGGATGCTGATCGACCTGACCTGTGATTCGGACGGGAAGATCGACAACTTCGTCGACGTGAAGGACATCAAAGAGGTCCTGGAACTCCACCCCACCTCGAACGGCGGACCGTACTACCTGGCCATCTGCCTGGTCGGGGCCTACCAGGACGTGATGGGAGATTTCCACAATCTCTTCGGTACGGTGAACGAGGCGCACGTCATCGTCGACGAGGGGGGCACCTCCCACATCCGGAACCTGATCCGGGGCAATACGATCGAGGAAGTGGCCGGGCTGAACGGCTACGACCCCGAGGACCTGATCAGCAAGCTGGCCGCCCGGGTAGCGGAGCAGACCCGCCTCGGGCAGCTCGACTCCGAGGAGGGGATGGCGATCCTCGAGGCCTACCGGCGCCGCGCGGGGGCCCAGACGTACCTTTCCCTGTCCGAAGGCCGGGTCCGCGCCGACGGGAAGGAACTTTCCCCGGGCGAGGGGGGTTCCAGTGCCGAGACGGGAACATCACAAGGACCTCTCGCTGCGAAAGAAAGCCCCGGCGCCTAGCCGGGGCTTTCTTGTTCCGTTCAGGCTTGTTCCGTTCAGGCTTGTTCCGTTCAGGCTTGTTCCGTTCAGGCTTGTTCCGTTCAGGCTTGTTCCGTTCAGGCCTGCCGGCCCGGGGGAGGGGCGATTCCGGGCTAGTAGAGATATCGCTCCACCGCGGCTCCCACCCAGGGAAGTCTGGCCCGCCGCCCCCGGAGTGCCGCCGCCACGAACCACACCCAGGCGGTGAAGACGATTAAGAGGAATAGCTGGAGCAGGTACCCGTAGAGAAACCCGAAGACCGGAAGTCCGGAGAGCAGACGCAGTACCCCTCCGGCCAGGAGCAGCAGCCCTCCCCCGATGACCGACTGCAGGGCGTGGAAGCGGACGAAACGTTCGTCTCCTCGGTAGAGCAACACCACCAACCCTGAGACCGGCCCCAGAGCGTAAGCCAGCGCGGCCCAGACCGCGTTTGGATCGAGCCGACCCTCCGTTGGTTCCGACATGCACACACCTCCTGGCGGATTCCGCAGCCTATCGGCTCATACACGCCGCGACGCGCGGGTGCAAGCGCAAGCGGGGTGAAGGATCCGGCCAGGCGGAAAACGAGCGGCACTGCAGCGCAATCCGACCGGATGCACGAATGGTCGCACCACCCCAAAACGAAACGGGCCCCCATCGTGCCTGATCGATGGGGGCCCGCCCTGTCCGCCTCGGGAGGAGGTCAGTCGATTGCTGAAAGTCCCTTTCCGCGTGCGGAACTACCTGTCCGCTCCCTGAAGAAACCCTGCGCGGTGCTCAGGATCGATCGGGGCCCAAGGCCCCTTCCAAAGTCGGCCGCTTGCCCGAGGCTCGTTGAGCATTGCCCCACCTGACCAGACAGTAGGACGGGAGGCAGCGCCGGTACGAATCAGCTCGCGGTTTGCAGCCCTTTCGAGACCCGGATCCCAGGAGGGCGCGGAGGCAATCCTTACTACGGTACCTCCGCCTCGGATTGCTTCTCTGCCGGGGTTGGGATAACAGTCCGCGTCCGACTGGCGATCCGGGTTTGATCAAGAGATCGCACGTCGCGTGCCAAAAAGGGTCAGGATCCGCACGGGAAACTTATCGTGTTACCAGGCTTGAGGTTATCCCGAACGGGGAGCCGAGGGAATGACGGTACCTGCCGAGCCAGCAACCGGTCGACGCGCCCACCGGGACCACCAAAGTCGGATCATTGCTGTAACTCGTTCGAATGCATGTCGTTACGTGTGGTTCCAATGGAACCACTCCCAGCAACGGATCCATTGTAAGGAGGTTTACCAACGGAAGGGCCCCGCGCCTGGTCGGCGCGGGGCCCAAAGTGCCGGAATCCGGAGTGCCTCGAACCGAGAGGCCTGGGCCTGGCCGTACGATCGCGCGTCCGCCCGGCCCTCCGCGGATCGTCGGGTTACCGTTCGCCGGACCCCATCCGGTAGGTGGCGGAGAATCGGATCGTCCGAATCTGCCGCTTCACATCGACGATCGCGCCGTCGGGGTTGGTGAACGATCCCCGCGGTGAATCGAAGTAGAGCTTGGAGAGGTCGTAGGAGAGTTGCTCGAAGCCCAGATCGAACGAGACGTTGCCGGTGATCAGGGATGCCCCGGCGCTCCAGGCATTCCCCTCGATCTGGTCACTTCCCTCGAAGAGGGCATCCCCGTCCAGGGAGGAGACGTCGGTCGAGTCGAGCGCGGAGAATGACTGCGGCGCGGTCCGGAACCCGGCCCGCAGCGGAAGATCGCCCCAGGAGCGAGAGAGGAAGAGATACTCGGCGCCGACGTTGACGGTGGAGACGTCGCGAAGTGGAAGTGTGGGTCGCCCGAGTTGGCTCTCCAGGCCGGCGTTTGCATAGCTCAGCTCGGTCTCGCTCCAGTTGTGCTGATTGAGGTCCGCAACCAGAGCGAGGCGGGGGCTGACCTTCAGCTCGGCGCCGATGCTGAACGAGGCCGGGATATCCATGTCGTACCCCGCCAGCTTCCCGTCGATCAGGATCTGCGGCGCCCCAGGCGCGACCAGGCTCTCGTTGCGGAAATCCCCGCCGCGGACCCGGACGGTATAGGCCGGAGTGAAGCGGGCCGCCACCGCCAACGGCATCGGCAGGTTCTCGAGCGCCGCGCGTGCGCCGAGGTCGGCGGCGAAGCCCTCGTACTTGAGGCTGATCCGCTGCAGTCCGGCCGGGATCGGTGCCCCCGCGTTCACCCGGTTCTCGGTTCTGGCGCGCAGGCGTCCCGTGAGGTAGTTGAGGTTCACCCCGACGGAGAACATCCGGTTGAGGCGGTAGCCCAGGGTTGGCGCCACGGCCTCGATCGCTCCCCGCTCCTGCCGGTCGAGGGTGATCACGACCGGGAACCCACCCACCCCTTCGAAGATGAAGTCGCTGACCGTCTCCTCGGGATAGGCGGTGTTGACGTAGCGACGCCAACTCAGCCCACCGACCAGCCGTGACTCCCCGCTCTCCCAGAGCGGGGCCGAGGCGGCGACCATCCCAGGCTTCATCCCCCCCTTGAGATTCTGTGAGTAGCCGCTGGTGAAGATGGAACCTGAGCCCGGGATGTCGAGCGCGAGCGGGAATCCGGTCGCCTCGCCGGAGGAACGGAGGGAGTATCCGTCGACGTAGAGCGAGCCGCCCTCGCCCTCGACGATTCCGGCCGGGGTCCAGCCGATCGCCTGCGGGCCCTTGGCGCGGGCAATGTAAGCGCCACCCAATCCGAGGGCATCCCCTCCCGGGCGCACGCCGAAGTCGTCCACCGGACGGTAGACCAGCGAGGGGTTCAACGAAGCCAGTTCGTTGAATCCGAAAGTGCCGAGATCGATCTCGATCCGCTCGATCCGCTGGGCCGAGGCGTTCCCCACGAGGAGCGCACCCACCATCAGCGTGGCGCCGCCCGCCACGCGGAATCGCCGTACCCATCGCTCCCGCAGGATGCCGATTCCGTTCCTCACCTGTCCCCCTTTGCGCGCGCCTCGCGCCTCACGCGCGATCGCCGCAGGTTGGTCCCGCGACTCCTCCCACCGAAGTCCGGGCTCTGTCGCCGACCTGATCATCGTCGATCGGTTGGACGCCGACTCGAGCGCCCCGAACCGTTGGCTCAAGACCGCTCGCTCAGCAGCAGGACGAGCACGGTCCCCGCGCAGGACCAGAATCCAAGGCCGCGGGCCGAACGCGCCGGATCGAAGGTCAAGAGATGGACCTTCTCGATCTCCGAACGGCTGAGCCGCCGCTCCGGAATCACCGCTCCGAGGGAGGCCCGGGCATCGGCCTGGCGCTCCCGCACCTCGGTGAAGGAGCCGCTCGTCCGGACGAGGGAGAGGTCCTGGAGCACGATCGAGCTGTCGGACAGGGACGTGACCTCGGCCCGGTAGACCTGATCCCCTTCCCGGTAGTCGACGTGCGATCCGCGCTCGATCCTCCCGCGCAACTCACGATTCGACTTGAGCTCGATCACCACCTTCTGCTGCGCTTCGAAGGTATTGCCCGGGACCGGAATCTGCTTGGCACAACCGGTCAGACCCAGAACTGCCAGGAAGCCCAGAGCTGCCAGGAAGCCCAGGACAGCCGGGGAGGACAGCGCCTGGTGAGCCTGCGGGGCCGGCCGGCGGTTCGGTGTGACGAGGCGTTCTGCCCGCTGCGCATCGGCGCGAGGGACGGGCGTAGGACGGATCGAGGTCATTCGCTTCTCCAGTTCATGCTCGAACCAATTTGGACCGCGCACGCCGTGCGCGGAACCGATGGTCAGGGTGCCCTCGCCCCCCGGACGCGGCGCGGCGCACCGAGCGATGTGCCCGACGCGGAGAACGATCTGTGCTGCGGGTGCGAGGTTACGTGCGTGCGGGAGGGCAATCTTGCGGCGGGGCGAATCGATCCGATTCGTCGCCCACCTCACGATCTCGTTCGCGATCCGACTCCGGATGCAGCCGGCCGGGGCGCAAGTGAAGCCTGCCCCGACTGCCTGGATTCCGCAATCTCCCCCTCGAGTCGAGTCTCCCCCTGGACCCAAGTACAGTCTGCGCCCCTCTCGGGAATGGACCATGGCCATCCCGGTTCTCCCTGTCCCCGGCTCGCGGAACTATAGGGAGGGGTCCGGCGGGCGTCAAGTGCGGGGCGGACGGACGATTACGCAGCCTCGAGGTAGACCTGCGCGAGGACCGCGTCGACATCGACTTCGTGGTCCTGCGGGTGGCATCCGGCCTGAATCCGGCAGCGAGGATCGACGGGAGCGCCGTCGGCCAGGCGCCGCACGCTCCCGACCCGCCAGCCCTGGCCGCCGGGCTCGAGGGTCACGACCGCCGGGCGGTCGACCTCGCGGGCCTGGGTCGGTGGCTCGGCGACGACGGCAAGTTCCCCACTCTCGAGCCGGACCAGCGAGCCGACCGGATAGAGGCCGACCATCTCGACGAAGAGGCGGAGCAGGTCTGGGTCGAACATCCGACCCGAATTCTCGAAGAGGTAGCGGATGACCGCGTCCGGGGTGAACGGCCGCTTCATGTAGATCCGGCTCGCGGTCATGGCGTCGAAGCAATCGGCCAGGGTGACGATCCGGGCGAACAGCCCCTGTTGCCAGGAGTCACCGAGCGGTGGGTAGCCCGAGCCGTCGAACCGGAGGTGGTGCTCGGCGCTGACCAGCATGACCTGCACCAGGAGATCGCTGACCGATCCGGTCCGCAGCAGTTCGCGCGCGCCGGACAACGGATGGGTGCGCATGACGCGCCACTCCGTGTCGTCGAAGCGGCCCGGTTTGTGCAGCACTTCCTTCGGCACCCGCGTCTTGCCCATGTCGTGGAACATGGCCGAGACACCCAGCGCAGCCAGATCGCCCCGCGACAGACCGAGCCTTTGACCCAACGCCATCGAGAGGATGCTCACATGGACGGAATGCTGAAAGGTGTAAGGATCGAAGTTCTGAATCGCCGTCATCCCGAGCAGCGAGAACTCTTCCTCGACCAGCGTGTCGACCATCTCATGGACCACCGCGCGGGTCTTCCGTAGCTCCGGTAGCCCGCCGAGTGCGCATTGCCGGGTCACGCTGCGGGCCGCGGCCAGGGCTCGGAAGAAGGTACGGCGCGCCTGGGCGCGTGCCTCCTCCGGCGTCATCTCCTCCGGATTCAGTTCGCGCTGCGCCGGAAGGGCGCGCACCTGCGGAGAAAGTTCGACCACGACCTCGAGCCGTCCCCCTTCCGGTCGCGCCGCGAGCAAGCAGCGATCGACGGTGGGGTAGAGCTCGATGAACGAGGCCAGCGCAGCCGGATCGGCGTCCGATTGGAATTCCAGCCCGCCGATCCCCCAGCGCTCGAAGTCCCCGAGTACGGAGCGGAGGAGCAGCCGGTGCTCCGGCAGTGGGCGGAGACGGGTGCGCCCCACCCAGAGGTGAGGACCGAAGCGCTGCAGCCGCACCGCTCCGTCGCCGGCGGCGAGACGCGCCAGCGCCTCGGAGAACTCCTGCAAACGCGCCACCATCTGCGGATCTTCCGCCGCCCGCAGACGTCGGGTTTGCAACGCGGTGAAGAACGCGCGCACGAAGCGCCAGGCGAGGTCGCCGCGGGCAATCGATCCGCGCAGATCGAGGAGTGTCGTCGTCGAAACCACCAGAATCCTCCTACGCCGCGCGCGCCGAGCCGGGACGTGCCTGCGCCACCTGGGCCAATCGGAGCCGCTCGAATCTGCGCAGGAGATCGCGATGCTTGGTGCCCCAGCGTTCCACCAGAAACGGTGCCGCCTCGTCACCCAGCTCGACCAGGGCAGAGATCGCGACTTCGGCCTTCGAGGACTCGTCGTGGCGGCCGAAGAGCGAACGCTGCTCGGCCAGTCGGGCCAGCACCGGGAACACCTCGCGCGGGGCCGCGCGGCCGGCCGCGACGAAGAAGATCCGGCGCTCGCGGGCATCCCGTCGTTCGAACTCCTTGCCCACCAGCACGCGGAGGAGCGGCTCGAGCGAGCGTGGCCCGCCCTGGGCAGCGAGCGCCTCGGCCGCGGCGACCCGCACCGAGGCTTCGGGGTCGTGCAGCGATCCGGCCAGGATGGCCAGGGTGGCCGGCTCCACGAACGTGCTCAGGGCGCGAATCGCGAGACACCGCGACTCCGCGTCCCCTTCCCGGGCCAGGTCCCGCAACTTGCGACCGACCTCCGGTGCGTCGGGCGGGCACTCCAGGGCGAGCAGCCGGATCTCCCGTTCGCGCGAAGAGAAGCACTCCGACCAGACGACGACATCGCGACGGAGGCGACCGCGCAGGAGGTCATCGAGTCGCTCACGCACCGCTTCCGGCGCCTCGTGTCGCAGTCGGAGCAACGAGTCGAGCGAGCTCATGGCCAGCAAGTCGCCGGCCGCCTCGTATTCATCGCGACGCTGCGCCGCGTTGCGCGGTTCGGAGAGAAACGCCACCAGGCGGCCCGCGGCCTCGGGGGTCGCCAATCGCGCCTCGGATCGGATCAGCCCGGCCGGAGCGCCAGCCTCGATACAGTCCCGGAATCGTCCGGCCAGCGCGCGCAGGAGGACGAATCGCTCGGCATCGAGCAGAGCGTCCACATACTCGGTCAGGAGCGATTCGATCCGCGCCTGATCGTCCGGTTCGGTCTCGAGTCGCAGGACCTCGATCAGGAGCCGGCCGTACTTCCAGGGCACAACCTCGCTGGCGTCGCGCCGGTGCTCGCTCAAGATGCCGAGCCGCTCCTCCTCGCTCAATCGGATGAAGGGCCCGGTCGGCATCTCGCTGCCGATCGTCACCTCTTCGTCGAGGTACTCCCCGAGCGGCAGGCCGCGGTAGGGCACGGACTTGACGTCGCGCTGGATGTTCACCCCGGCGGCTCCGTCCTCGAGCGAGAGCACCTGATCCGCCCCGGAGACGAAGAGCCGTCCATCGCCCGCTTCTTCCGCCTCCGCGTTCAGGATCTCGTTCCACTCATCACCGATCCCGGCCCCGGCCTCGTTCAGATCCTGCTCCAACCAGCTGTCGTCTTCGTACAACCAGTAGGTGACGTGGGTGAGTTCGCTTTCCCAGAGAAGGACGGAGAGGTCTTCGTCGACCGGATTGAGCAACCCCTGCTGCGCCCGCGAGAGAAGATCGAACAGACGTCCCAGTTCCTGAGGCGTGCTCCCGGGAAGGAAGCGCAACTCCCCCACCCCGAGCTCGAAGAGCCTGCGCCAGAGGGGCAATCCGGTTTCGTCGCCCACGGTCTTGAGCCGCTGACCATCGACGAACGCCCCTTCGTCGAGAAAGACGATCGAGACCCCCTCCGACTGCTGGGCCTCCTCGAGAGTCCGCGCCAGGCGGACGGAGGCTTCGGCGCGGACGGGACTCTCCGCGGGGTAGAGCTGGTAGGTCTGGGCCGCCTGTCGGAACAGGCGATAGAACTGCGATGCGTCCATTGCGCCTCAGGAGAGTAGGTTGGGATCTCTCTCTCTCTTCGGCCGGAGCGGGGTGGGAATTGAGCGCGGCGCACCGCGCAGGCCGATGCGGCACGTGATTGCCGGTGGCGGTGGGTCAGAACCCCCGGGCCCGCAGCACCTCGGTGACCATTGAGGCAATTCGTGCCGCCTCGGAATCGGCGCCCGGGACGGCGGAATCGACGCGGCAGGGAAGCGCGTCGGGCTGTGGATCGGGACCGGTGGCGAGGAGTCGACTCACCTGCTCTCCGCTCAACTGATGCGTGCGTCCGAGCATCTGAGACACGAGGAGGATCCGCGCGGTGTGCTCGACCCTCTCCATCCGGAAGTACGCCTCCTCGAGATCGGGTCCGAGGGCGACCGCCCCATGATTCGCGAGGAGGAAGACGTCGTGCTCCCGGGCCACAGGCTCGATCCCCCGGGGCAACTCATCCGTTCCCGGTGTGCCGTACGGGGCGATCGGCACCGAGCCGAGGGTGAGAATGATCTCGGGCAGGACGCACTGATCCATCGGCCGTCGGGCCACGGCGAACCCGGTGGCGATCGCCGGATGGGCGTGGACGATGGCCCGCACGTCGGGGCGCACGCGCAGGATGGCGAGGTGCATGGCGAGCTCGGAGCTCGGAGGGCGCTTTCCGAAGAGGAGTTCCCCGTTGAGATCGATCCGGACGACCTCGTCTGTGCCGAGGTATCCCTTCCGCGCGCCGGTGGCGGTGATCAGGATCGTCCCGTCTGCGTCGCGCCAGCTCAGGTTGCCGTCGTTGGCCGCGATCATCCCCTTGCGGTCGAGGCGCTGCCCCACCTCCTGGAAGAGCCGCACCTGGGCCGCGGTCGGTGGCATCGAACGGTTCAAGCCCCCTCCATCGCCTCTCAAGCCTCGTCTGCCGGTCGCGGCGTTTGCCTGTCACCATGACTGGGGGGCACGACGTTTGGCGGTCTCGCCCGGAGAGGTGCTTCCCCAGCGTCGGATCCGCGTCCGTGGTCCCTCCTGGCCATCTTCGCAGGCGCGGACGGCGAGGGGAAGGGCCTCCACCACATCGCGCGGGAGCAGCGAGCGTTGCGCCGCGATCCTGGCCGCCCCAGAGGCGACCGCAAGATCGGCGGCAAGGCCGTGGAGATACGCCCCCAGGCTCCCCGCCGCGGGACCGCTCAGCCCCTGCGCTAGCAGTGCGCCGACCATTCCGGTCAAGACATCTCCGGAGCCGCCGGTGGCCAGCCCGGAGTTGCCGGTGGAGTTGACCGTGACCTGACCATCCGGCCCCGCGATCACCGTCGGAGCCCCCTTGAGCAGCAGCGTCACCCCCCAGCGTCCGGCCCAGGCCCGCGCCTGGCCGATCGGATCTTCCCGGAGATGTTCGACCGCAAGTCCGGAGAGTCGGCTCATCTCTCCCAGGTGCGGGGTGAGCACCAGCCCTCCCGGTTCCCCTCCCGCGCGGACCTCGCGGGCCCGAGGCACCCAGCTATCTGGTCCCCAGGCGGCCAGGGCATTCAACCCATCTGCGTCGATCACCATCGGCGCGCGCCACTTGCCGAGCAGCTTCAGGACCAGTCGCTCCGCTTCCGGCGTCCGGCCCAGACCGGGTCCGACGGCCAGCGCGTCCCAGTCGCCAAACCCGCTCAAGATGCGCTCCGCACCGCGGGCGAGCGGCTGACCATCCTCCCCCTCGGGGAGTGGAATCGTCATCGCCTCCGTCAGATGCGCTCCGAGCGCTCCTCCCTGAGATCCGGGCAGTGCGACGCGCAGGAGCCCGATCCCGGAGCGGAGGGCCGCGGAGGCGGCGAGCACCACGGCGCCGATCGTCCCGGGTGAGCCACCCACCAGGACCAGCTTCCCCCAGTCCCCCTTGTGCGTGGCGCCGTCCGGCCGGGGCAACAGCACCCGCATCGCCGCGGCGGTGGCCAGGGCCGCGACCGGCCCGACCGCGTCGGTCACCGCGTCGGGGATTCCGATGTCGATCACCTCGACCTCGCCCCAGAGTCTTTGCGCCGGGGGGAACGCGGCCCCCGCCTTGGCGTGGGCCAGGCAACCCGTCGCCTGCGCCGCCACCGCAGGGCCGAGCAGCGCTCCGCGGTCGGCCGAGAGACCGGACGGAATGTCGACCGCGTAAACCGTCGCGGCGCTCCGGTTCATGGCGTCGATCCAGGCGGCTGACGCGTCGCGCGCCGGCCCCGCGACTCCGGTCCCGAGAAGCGCATCGATCAACAGATCGCCCGGACCGAGCCGGTCGAGGCTCCGCGCGGGGTCCCCCGGTTCGAGCACCAGCCCGACCGCCCGGGCTCGCTCCGCGTTGACCCGGGCCTCCGGGCTGAGCGCCTCGACGCTCGAGCTGAGCAGCACCCGCGGCCAGAGCCCACGCATGCGCAGCAGCCGCGCCACCACCAGCCCGTCCCCGCCGTTGTTCCCCTTGCCGCAGACCACCACGATCCGGCGGCGAGCGAGCCCCGGGTAGCGACGGACGATGGCCCGAACCAGGCCGGTTCCCGCAGCCTCCATCAGGGTGAGCCCGGGGATGCCGATCTCCGCGATCGTGCGCCGGTCCATCTCCCGCATCCGCGCGGCATCGACCAAGGGCAGGCCGTTCACCGGGTGGTTCCATTCAACCGGTCGAGGATCGGCAGCAGTTCGAGGATGTCGTCGAGATCGAAGTCGGCCCCCGATTCCACCGTTCCGAAGGTGTCGCCGTAGCGCGCGAAGGCCGTGGGCATGCCCACCCGCTGCGCCCCGATCATGTCGCGCTCCGGCCAGTCACCCACCATCAACACCTCTTCCCCCGGCAGCCCGAGTTGCGCCAGCGCATGCAGAAACGGCTTGGGGCTCGGCTTCCGTTCCCCGGTGTCGTCAAAGGTGATCACCGGCTTGAACAGGTGCTGCAGGCCGAGCTGATGGAGACGCTGCCAAGCCTGGAGGGCGGGCGCGTCGGAGAGAACGGCGAGGCGCAGGCCGCGGCGCAGGAGTTCCATCAGGGTCAATCCGACGTGCGGATAGGTCACGAGACTACTGTCGCGGGCCCGCCGGTAGTGCACGATGCCGGCGGCCAGCAGCTCGGGCGGAACACGGCCGTAGACCTCCTTGAGGAAGAGATCGAGCACCCGCTGATGTTCGATCCCCTCGCGCTCATAGATCGAGAAGATCCGTTGCCGCGCTTCATCGGCGGGGAGCTTGAGCCCCATGTCGACCATCCCGTCGACCGCAGCCGCGATCGAGGCGGACTTCATGCGCATGAAGTCGGTCAGGGTGTTGTCGAGATCGAACAGGACGGCGCGAATCATACGGAAACACCTCGTGCGGCCGCCGGGGCAACCGGGGCCGTGCTGATTTCGGGCCTGCCGAGCGGGGAGAAGAAAGAGAGGGGCGCGGTCGCGTCGACTCCGCCTCCCCAGTAGCCAGCCCAGCGACCGGCCAGGCCACGATCCATCCAGCCCAGCGACCTGCCGCGGATGGACGGCCGCCGAGGCGTCCTGCCCGGCGGGTGCCTCGACTACTTGGTGGACTGGCTGACCGAACGGCCGTAGCTGATCTCACCGTTGTCGATGCGAATGTTGAATCCGCAAGGGGGGTTGGTGCAGACCCAGGCCTTGAACTTGATCGGAGCGCCGTCGCGACCATAATCGGACAGGGGGATGAGCACTCCCTCGTTACACTTGCGACAGACCGGAAAGCGATCCTTCATCGACGTCCTCCCCACCCAAGGGAGCTTCCGCTCCCGTCCACCGGATCGAAACGCTTGCGGAACCGATGCCGGAGCCCGCCGTCCCGAACACCCCGTTTCCACCCCACCGCGTGGGATGGTCCGGTCCGGTGATCGGGGTGTCAACACAAAATCGGGCGTCCGGGGCCGGCGGGCTGCCCGAAGGCCCCGGGACACTCAGGTCTTGCGCTCTTTCTTCTCGGCCGCGGGGAAGAGGATGTTATTCAAAATCAGTCGGTAACCCGGGGAATTCTTGTGCAGCTCCAGGTCGGTCGGCGGGTCCCCCACCCGGTGCTGGTAGTCTTCCGGGTCGTGCCCGCCATAGAAGGTGAAGGTGCCTTGACCGTAGTTGCCGTGGATGTACTTCGCTTCGTTGGTCCCCTCGGTCTCGGCCAGGATCAGAGTCGACTTCTTGATCAGCCCCTTGTTGAACGAGGTGGTCTGCCCCATGAATCCGGGAACGACGTTCACGTGGTCCTGGGTCAGCATGGTCGGAACCGGATCTTCCTTGGCCGAGAAGTCGAACAGCCGGAAGAAGTCGTTCTCCTCCCCCCGCATCGAGGCCTCCTGCGTCATGTCGACGTCGGAAAACTCGTAGACCAGCGGATTGGTCTCGATGCGGAAGTTCTCGAAGGCGAGGCACTGCCCGTAGTCGAGGCGCGACTGGACCCCCGGCTCCGGCGGGTCGCCGTCAGAACGGTGTATCGACGATGTCGAGATTCATCGCCGAGAGCGCGATGTCGAACGAGTCGGTGGCGGAGCACATGGCGAAGAGGAAGCCGCCGTTGGCCATGAACTCGCGCACCCGGCGGGCGACCGCATGCTTGTGCTCCCAGACGGTGCGGAAACCGGCCGCGGTCGCCGCCGCCTCGAACGTCCGCTGCTGCTCGATGTACCACGGGGCATCGTGGTAGCTGGAGTAGAACTTGCCGTACTGGCCGGTGAAGTCCTCGTGGTGCAAGTGAAGCCAGTCGTAGAGCGCGAGCTTGCCGTCGAGCACTTCAGGGTCCCAGATCCGCTCGAAGGGGATGTCGGCGTAGTTCAAGGCCAGAGTGACCGCGTCATCCCACGGCTCCATGGTGGGCGGTCCGTAGATCGCGACCTTCGGCGCCTTCTCCAGGAGGATCATCTCCATGTTCGCGCCCTCGATCTCGTCGTAGATCGCGACCGTGGCGCTCCCGGAACTCGCCTCATAGCGAACCCCACCGAGCAGGCAATCCTGTTCGCCGGCCGCGGTCTCCTCGATCAGAAAGGAACCGCCGCGAAAGTTGAGCAGCCATTCCACGCTCTCCCCCCGTTGCAGGGCGTGGTAGGCGACTCCGTACGCCTTGAGGTGATCGGTCTGCCCCAGGTCCATCGGGATGAGCAGCTTCGCCGCAGCCGGCTGCGCCAGGACGGTAAGCAACAGGAGCAGCCCCAGGCAAGGCGGCGTCGCCGTCGCGCACGCGCCGCGGTTTCGGCCCTCTCGGTTCAAGAATCAACCTCCTCCATGCCGAGGCGTGGATTGCGCGTCGAAGGAACTCTCCTTCCCCTTCGCCTTGATCGCGGCCAGCGCGGCACGCGCTCCCGGAGCCTCGAGCGAGTTCGGATACTTGATCAGCACCCGCTCGAGCAACGCCGTCGCCTGCGTCTCCCCCCCGGGGAGCGCCGACCACTGCTCCGCCACTTCGAAGAGCGCGCGGGGTGCGAGCGGACTCTCCGGGAACTGGGCGGCCAGGGTGTCGGCCGAGGCAGCGGCCTCCGGTGCGCGGCCCAGCTCCAGCAGGGTGCGGGTCCGGTCCAGCCAGAGATCGTCGCTCACGTTGGCGGTCGGCGTCGCCGCGATCGCCTCGTCGATCAGACCGAGCGCCTTGGTGTACTGCAGCAGGCGCCGCTGATAGGCAGCCTGCGCGATCGCGGTCAGCCCGTTGCCCCCGGCGACATTCTCTCCGATCAAGAGGATACGCCCCAGGGCGTCGTTGACCCAGACGTCGGTCGGATAGAGATCGGTCAGCTGGTAGTAGACCGTCTCGGCTTCCTTGAGCTTCCCCTGGTAGAAGAGCATCTCTCCCTTCTGGAACAGCGCCTCGACCCGCACTTCCGGGGAGCGCGCGCTGTCGGCGAGCTGCGCATAGATCGCCTCCGCCTCCGCCGGACGCTGCAAGAGCAGAGCGCAGTCGGCCATGGCCAGGCGGGTCTGGTCGGCCAGCGCGATGTCTTCCTTCCGACGACCGGACTGCACCGTGCCGAGCAGTTCCTTGTAGGCCGCCAAGGCCTCTTCCTTCCGGTTCAGCTCCTTGGCCAGGATCTGCGCCTTCTCCAAGCGGGCGGGGCGCGCGAACCGGCCGCTGCCGTTCGCGGCGAGCAGGGCGTCGTAGGCCAGCAGACACTCATCGAGGCGCCGCTCCTTCCGCAGAACCTGAGCCCGCCGGTAGAGCACCTCCTCGCGCCGCTCCCCTTCGAGGTTCAGCTTGAGCGCGGCATCGTAGGCCCCGAGCGCCTGGTCGAAGGCCGCCTTCTCCAGCGCCAGGGCGGCATAGGGGACGAGCGCATCTCCGCGCCCCCCGAGCCTCCGGTCGAGCGCCGCCGCCCGTTCCAGTGCTTTCTCCCCCTGACCGTTGTAGAAGAGGGCGAGCACGAAAAGCCGGGCGAGGCCGCGGTCCTCGGGGTGAGCCGCGGCCGCGCGTTCGATCGAACCCAGCGCTTCCTCACCAAGCCGATCGCTCCGGATGAGCGACTCCAGCTCGTTCTCGACCCAGCTCCCGCGATCACCGAGTCGGGTCTGGTATTCGAGGCAGGTCTCGACCGCCTCCGTCCATTGCTTCTGTTCCCGGTGGATGCGCGCCTGGTCGACCAGGATCGGCCCGACATCCTCCACCCGCTCGCGCGACTCCCGGTAGAGCTGGATCGCCTCATCCGGCTTCCCGCTCTCCGCCAGTTGCTTTCCCAGGTAGAGAGTGACCCTGGTGTTCGTCGGATTGGCTTCGCGGAGCGCGCGGAGCTTGGTCAACGCCTCGTCCATGCGCCCGAGACGGATGAGCCCCTTCGCCTCCGCCATCCCGCGATCGATCGGATCGGTGCTCTCGAGCGGATCGCGCGCCAGGGCCACCCCTCCGCTGGTCACGGCGAGCGGAAGGGCGAGGGCCAGGAGGGCGGCGGCGAGGAGAAGACGCCCCCGCATCACGGCTTCTCCGAGAGCGAGCGAAAGTACTGCTCGACCAGCTGACGGTAGTCGGTCGGAACCGGGTCCTGCGCACCGCGCAGGATCCCACGCCGGAGCAGATCTTGCCGCGTGAGGTCGAGCCGCACCTGCTCCGGGCTGGCCAGATCGTCCGGATTCTGTCCCGTGCGGGAGATCCGCTCGTCCTTGTAGTCTTCCTTGCGCAGCGATCGCTGGGCGGTCAGAAGCCGGGAGAGGATCTTCTCCTGACGGCGGAGCACCCGTTCATCCACCCGGTTGGCCCGCATCTCTTGCGCGATGTCCTCCATCTCCTCGCCGAGCTCTCCCAGGCGCCCGAGGACATCCCCTCGATTGCCTAGCGCCTCCTGCACCTCCTGGAGCCCGCGCCGGATCATCTCTTGACGCGCGGCCATCTGCGCCAAGGCCTCCCCCGAGGTGCCGGTTTGCGACATGCGCCCCTGCTGCTGCCCGGCCATCATCTGCTGCATGTCCTGATTGAGGCTCTGCTGCTGCCCGCTCAGTCCGCGCATCGAGGCCATCGGATTGCTACAACTGCCGCTCGAGGAAGCGTTCTGCTGCTGGCTGCTGGCGTTGAGCAGCGCGAGGACCGTCTGATTGAGCGCGTTGGCCGAGCTGCGACCGGAGAGGTTCGCGCCTGAGCGGTCCCCCTCCTCGAGTGCGCCGGTGGCCGACTCGAGCTGCCGCACCGCCTCACCCATCATCCGCCCCAGCTCGGGCGAGAGCATGCGGCTCATCCGCGCCACTTCGTAGAGCTCGTCCAGGGTTCGCTTCGCACCGTCCGCGAGCCGCGACTGCTCCGCCGCCAGGTCCCGGGTCGACTGCGACGGCGCGGTGGCCAGCAACGACTCCTGTGCCTTGCTCAGATTGACCAACTGGCTGGAGAGGGCGAAGAGCCGCTTTACTACCTCGTCGTTCTGCTTCTTCTGCGCCTGCTGCTGGGCCTGCCGCATCTCTTGCTTGAACTGGTCGAGCTTCTGCTCCGCCTGGCGACCGAACTTGAGGCTGCCCGACTTGTTGCAAGCCGACATCGACTGCTGCGCCTGCTTCATGTTCTGCTGCGCTTGCGCCAGCTGCTGTTCCGGCTTCTGCTGCTGCGTGGCCTGCAACTCCTTCAGCCGCTTCTCCTCTTCCTGCCGTAGCTTGTCCATCTCCTGCTGCAACTTCGCCAGTTCCTTGGCCAGCTCCTCCTGCTTCTTCTGCAGTGCCGCGGCCTGCTCCTTGGACAAGGGCGAATCTTCCTTCTTTTCTCCGGCCTTCGGCTCACTCCCGGGGTTGTCCTTCGGCTCGCCGCTCTCCGACTTCTGGTCCTGACTCTCGGCCGAGTCCGATTTCTGACCGCTGGAATCGGCCGGCGCCTGCTTCTCCCCCTGGAGTTGTTGGTTGATCTCCTTCTGTTCGGCGAGCAGCTTCTCCGCCTGCTGGATCAGTTGATCGAGCTTCTCCTCGGCGACCAGCTGCTTGAGCAACTCCAGCGTCCGGTCGAGGTTCTTCTCCAGTTGTTCCTGGTTGAAGGCGAGATCCTGGAGCGCCTTCTCGATCGCGCTCTTGTCCAGCTTCTGCATCGCCTCCTGTAGCCGCTCCATTTGCTTCTTGAATTCTCCGTCGCTGATCTGCCGGACCAGCTCGCCGATCTCCTGCACCTTCTGCAGCATTTCGGGGGAGAAGGTGTTGGTTTGTTGCATCTGGGCCATGGAGCGATCGAGCGATTCGGCCAGTTTGTCGATCTGATCCGCGACCTTTTCCTGTCGCTGGTTGAGATCCTTGAGCTGCTCCTGCTCCTGCCAACCGAGCTGCTTGTTCTGCTTCAGCTCCATCCGCGCCTTCTCCAGGTCCTTGCGCAGGTCCTTCTGCTCCTGGAGCATCTCGGTGACCGACTGCTTCTGCTCATCCCGATCGTTCGAAA
Organism: Candidatus Eiseniibacteriota bacterium; assembly: GCA_016712505.1. Classification (GTDB taxonomy): domain Bacteria; phylum Eisenbacteria; class RBG-16-71-46; order CAIMUX01; family CAIMUX01; genus JADJQY01. Next base: position 570,044 of record JADJQY010000004.1, read on the forward strand.
CCGCGTCGAACATCTGCTCGAGGGAGGGGAAGCGAATCTCGCACTCCGGGCCGGAGGTCGACTTAGGTCCGGTGATCGGGTCATTGTCGACCAGTTCCAGGTGATAGCGCACCACATCCCCCGGGCTGCGCAGGATCGCCTCGAGCGCCCAGGGCTGGCTGGCCCGCGCCTCGCGCATCCCCTGCCAGCGGGCGAGGTTGACTCGGAGCGGAGCGTCGCTGTTGCGCACGTAGACCAGGTCGAGCCGGGTGAGGCCGAAGTCGTCCAGACAGTCGGCCTCGAGCACCACCTCCATCTCCGGCGGCATCTCGATCGACCGTTCCGGAGCCAGCTGGTAAAGCGTGGGCGGGCGATCCGGCACCGCCTCGAGTCGGAAGGGATCGGAGGTCCAGCTCCCGCCGACGTCGGCCGCGCTCAGCTCGACCTTGTAGCTCTGCGACCTACGGAGCGGGAAGGCGACCGACAGGCGGCCGTCCGGCATCCGCTCGAGCGGGAGCTCGGATCCATCCTCGAAGGCAAGCCGCCCGGTGGCGCTGGCGATGCTCGTCTCGATCCCGAGGCTGAGCCGCGAGCCGGCGATGGCCGAGAAGTGTCCGTCCGCCGCCAGCTCCTGCTCGGGTGCAATCCGGGTGTAGGCCGGCGCCTCGATCCGCTTCTGGTACCCCACGGCCCGCAGCGGATCGATCACCTGCAACCGGTAGACCTCGCTGCGAGCCTCCCCGGAGGCAACCGCATACTCCGTGTTCTCGCCCACCTCGGCCAGTTGCCCGCGGAAGGAGGAGGCAACTCCGCCGCCGTCTCCCGCCATCTCGAGCGTGCGCCATGCGCCACCCGGGGCGCGGTAGTAGAGTTTCGCCTCTGGCACCGTCTCCGGAAGGACGGCGGTCACCTGGACCGTGCTCCCCCGCTGGACGGTGGCATCACCAGGCGAGACCCGGATCTGCAGCGCGGGCGGAAGCTCGGTCAGGCCGGGCCGGACCAGACGGGCCGAGGAGCTGCGAAAGCCGTCGGGCGACACGACGAAGAGCGCCGCGGCCAGGGCGATCGAACCGGCCGCCCGCCAGAGCGGGGAGCGAAGGGAGATCGCCGGGGCCAGTCGCGCGAACTCGATCCGACCGAGTTCCTGTTCCCCCCGCTCGATCACCTGCTGCGCCAGGCCGCGCGAGAGCGGATCGTGCACCGTGGGCAGGGCCCGCTCGAGTTCGTCCGCGTTCACCAGCTCGTTCCCGGTCAGCCGCAGGCGTCCCTCCAGGCCACGCAGAAACTGCGCGTACGACTCGGTGCGAGCCCGGAGATATCGCACCGCAGCCACCGCGCCGAAGGTGAGAGATCCGAGGCCGAGCAGCGGTACGATCCAACCTCCGACCGGTTGATACCGCAGCAACATTCCCGCCCCGATCGCGGCGACCAGGATGGGCAAGGCGATCGAGAGCCCGGTCAGCCAGGCTTCCAGCGAGCGTCGCCGCACGAAGACGGCGTGGCCCTGCGCGGCTCTGCTGCGGAATCGGGTGTCGGTTCGCATCGCCCTGGTGTTCCTCCTGTCCCGCCGGGCGGGACGTCTGTGTCAGACCTGGGTCTTGGGCCGTTGGGAGTTCCTGCTATCGGGAGAGCGCGTACACCACCGTGTTGACCGCCATCCGGAATGCCTGCTCGCGGACTTCGGGGGGATCCTTGTGCGCCTCCCAGTCCTCGAGCCCGTCACCGATGTCGGACTGAAAGGTGTAGAAGACCACCAAACGGTCGCCATCGAAGATGCCGAGCCCCTGGCTCGGTTTCCCGTCGTGTTCGTGGACCTTCGGCGGCCCCTTCGGCAGGTCGTAGAAGCAATGGTAGATCGGGTGACTCCACGGAAGCGAGACCAGCTTCCGGTCGGGAAACACGCGGGCCAACTCACGCCGGAACGACTCGTCCATCCCGTAGTTGTCATCGGCGAAGAGGAACCCCCCGGCCAGGAGGTATTTGCGCAGGCGCTCGACCTCGCTGTCGGAGAACCGCACGTTTCCATGCCCGTTCATGTAGACATAGGGGTAGGTGAAGAACTCGGGATCGAGGATCGCAACCTGCGCTTCCTCCGTCGATTCCAGGGCTACGCTGGTCCTCTCCGCCACCGCCTTGGCCAGATTCGGCATCGAGGTCGGGTTGCTGTACCAGTCGCCCCCCCCGCTGTAGCGGAGACGGGCAATCGCAAATCCCGGCCCGGTCGGCTCGCCGGCGTGGCCAAGGCATGCCCCACCCAGGATCATGGCCAGCAGGAGCGCGGGGCCCCGGAAGTTCAAAGTTGGGCGCGGAACGGTCAACGAAACCCTCCCTGGAAACGGAACGTCCGGTGATGGCCTGCTACGCGGTGGACAGCTTCGCCTCGACCAGCCCCTTACAAAACCGCGCGCCGCTGGAAGGTTCCCGCGGGCACGCCGGATGGTCACATTAGCACCGACCGGTTGAGGGATTCACCGCGGAGCACGCCGAAACGCAAAACTCGGGCAGCGGGAGATCCCGGTGCCCGAGTGCAGGTACGACTCGCCTCGGTACGACTCGCCTCGGTACGACTCGCCTCGGTACGACTCGCAGGGTAGCCAGGGCGCCTAGGCGACCTTCGCACGCTGCCTGGCGTGGTGCCCCTTGGACAACTCGAGGGCCAGGGCCGACGCCACATAGACCGAGGAGTAGATCCCGAAGCTCACCCCGATCAGGAGGGCGAACGCCATCCCGTGGATCACCTCCCCGCCCAGGAAGTAGAGACACAAGATCGAGATCAGGGTGGTGAACGCGGTCAGGATGGTGCGCGAGAGGGTCCGGTTGATCGCCAGGTTGATGGTGTCTTCGAGCGGCTGTCCCTGGCGGAGCTTCATCTCCTCGCGGATGCGGTCGAACACCACCACCGTGTCGTTGATCGAGTAGCCGCCGATGGTCATCAGCGCGGCCACGATCGGGATCGAGATCTCGACGTTGAACACGGAGCAGAGGAGGAGCGATACGAGCACGTCGTGGGCCAGGGCGATGACGCCACCGACCGCGAAGCGCCACTCGTAGCGGATCGCGACGTAGAGGAGGATGGCCAGCAGCGAGAGGGTCACCGCCCAGGTCGCCTGACCCTTCAGCTCGCTTCCCACCTTCGGTCCGACCAGTTCCTCCCGGCGGATCTCGCCGGTCAGCCCCGGCTTCGAGGCCTGGAGCGCTTCGAGGATGCGGGCCGAGGGGCTGTCACCCGCGCGCGCCTCCTGCTCCGCAACCGGAACCCGGATGATGTAGTCGGTCTCCGCCTCGCCCACCCGCTGGATCTCCGATTCGGCGATCCCGACCGAGGTCGCCGCATTCCGGATCAGCTCGCTCGACACCGCCTGGTTGAAGCGGTACTCGATGAGCCGACCGCCGGCGAAGTCGACGCTCAGCTGGAAGCCGCCTTTCATGATCACCGAGGCGATGCCGATCAGCATCACGAGCAGGGAGAAGATGTAGGCCTTCTTGCGGTGGTGCATGAAGGGAAACGTGGTCGCCTTGATCAGCTCGAGCATGTCCAGTCCTCTTGTCGCGGTTGGGCGCGGGAGACGGAGGGCCGTCTCGGTTCAGGGTACGGAGGCGTTCGCCTAGATCGAGAGCTTCTCCGGATTCTTGTTGGCCAGGGAGAGATCGAACAGCATCCGCGTCAACGCGACAGCGGTGAACAGGTTGGCCAGGATGCCGATCCCCAGGGTGACCGCGAAACCGCGGATCGGACCCGAACCAAAGAAGTAGAGGCAGACCGCGCTGATGAACGTGGTCAGGTTGGAGTCGAGGATCGTGGTGAAGGCGCGGTGGTAACCGGCCTCGATCGCCGGCTTCACCCGCTTGCCATTGCGCAACTCCTCGCGGATACGCTCGAAGATCAGGACGTTCGCGTCCACCGCCATACCGACGGTGAGCGCGATCCCGGCGATGCCCGGCAGGGTAAGCGTACCCTTCAGCATGGCCAGCCCGGCGATGAGGAAGAACATGTTGAAGAACAACCCGACGATCGACACCACGCCGCAAAGTCGATAGTAGATCAGCATGAAGCCCACCACCAGCGCTCCACCCACCCAGGCGGCGCGCAACCCGGCGGCGATCGAGTCACGACCCAGCGACGGCCCGACGGTGCGTTCCTCGATCACGTTGACCGGCGCGGGCAGGGCGCCGGCGCGCAGCACGATGGCGAGGTCGTTCGCTTCCTGGGTATTGAAGTTACCCGTGATCTGGGCACTACCCTGGGAGATGCGGTCGCGGATCACCGGCGCGGAGACGACGCGATCGTCGAGCACGATGGCCAGCTGGCGACCGATGTTGGCGCCGCTGGTCTTGCGGAAGGCCGCGGTCCCCTTGCTATTCATGGTGATCGAGACGCCGGCGTCATTCGGGCGGGAAGCATCGAGCCCGATCCGCATGATCGCGCTCTTGATGCCGGCCCCGGTGAAGTCGGCCCGCCGGTTCAGTACGTAGAGAATGCGCACCGCCTGCCCGCCGACCACCTCGCTCTTCTGCGACAGGGCGAGGGTCGATTCCCGCGGGAGCAGGGTGTCGGCCGCCGCCTGCTTGAGCAACTGCTCCACCGCCGACACGTCGGAGGGGAGGATGGCCACGCCGCCGAACTGGCCCATGTCCGGATAGTTGTAGAGGCGCGAGATCAGCGGCTGCTCCGCGTCGGTGCTGTCCCCCCCTGCACTACTATCAGCGGCCGCCGCGCCGTCAGCGGAGGCTGCGCCGCCCATCCGGCGCGCGAGCTGGTTGTCCAGCCGCTCGATCACCTGCCTCGCTTCCGGAGCGGTCTTGACGATCTTGAACTCGAGCTGCGCGGTGCGGCCGATCAGATCGACGGCCCGGCTCTTGTCCATCAGGCCGGGAAGCTGGACCAGGATGCGGTCATCCCCCTGCTTCTGCACCAGCGGCTCGGCCACGCCGAACTGGTCGATCCGGTTGCGGAGAATCTGCATCACGCGGTCGACCGCGTCGGGCACCTCTTCGGGCTTCAGCTTGGAGCGATCGACCTCGAGGACGATGTTCATCCCGCCGAGCAGGTCGAGCCCGAGCTTCAGCGCGTTGCCGCGCAGCTTCTTGACGCTCTCGTCCGCCGTGCCGTACCGCTGGTCCGGTGGCAGGCTGTAGAGCCGAAAGCTCGGCACCAGGTAGTAGATGGAGATCGCCACCAACGCCAACAGCGTCAGCAACTTCCAGCGCATGCTCCGTTCCATCCTCGCTCCCCCGAATCGTGCGGTTGCCTCTGCGGACACAAGGAGCCGAACATTAGCGACCGTCCAGAGAGGGCGTCAACGCAAAAGCGGCCCGATGGAATCCCATCGGGCCGCTTCGCCGTCGCGCGTGGCGAGAATTCAGGGGACGACCTAGAACCGTCCCGACTTGATCTCCCCCATGGACAGGAGGCCGCCGACCGGCTTGTCCCGCCAGCGAATGATCTTCCAACTCGGGGCACCGCTGGGAGCGGGCTGATCCGCGTACTCGCGGAAAAAGAAGTCCGCGCCGTCACCGTCGACCAGGAACTCGAGTGGCTGCCCGTCCTCACCCACCGTGTGCACTTCCAGGTGGACATTTTGGGCCGGCACCTTCCAGACACCGGCGGCGCCCCCCGGAAGCTGATCCTCCGCCGTCGCGGCAACCCGCTCGAGCTTGGTGAAGTCGAGCACGATCTTATCGATCGTGTCGTCCTGGAACATGTTTTCGGTGGAGAGCTGGTCGGTCGGGAAGTCCCATCCGGCCGGAATCGTGGGATCCCGATCGCGGTCGACCTGGGCGAACTCGAAGAAGAACTCGTCTTCGTCGAAGAGCTTCCGATACTCGACGATGTCTCTCGTTTCGTACGCCTTGACCAGATTGTCGAGGACGTTCGACGCCGAGGTCGGCTCCTTGTACGGATCCGGATCCGGCGGCGGAGGGGTCTTCCCTTTTTCCGGCGCGAAAGGGCAGCCCGACAGGCCTGCCAGGGCGAGCGCAAGCACGAGCGTGTGGAGCACTTTGGGTTTCTGCATTCGACTGGACCTCCCCTGGTGAGTCTGCGGTCTAGTATATCATTCGGCCAGCGCGGCCGTCGGCATGAACTCGGTACGATCTCGTTAAGGGCCAATTTCAGACCAATGGGTCTGATTCCGTATCATTCGGTGGCCGCGATCCGCTTCAACCGCCCCAGGCTCAGGCCGCCGATCGGCTTGTCCCGCCAGCGGATCACCCGCCACTCCACCCCGCCGGGGGCACTCTGGTTCGGGAACGAACGGACGAAAATCTCCGCCCCGTTGCCGGAGGCGCGAAGCTACGGTCGGGTCAACCCCCCTCCTCCGGCGGGAAAGGTGATTGCTCGTTCGAGGCGGAGCCAGCCGAGCGATTGGTTGTTCCCGTCCCCCTCGATGTCGACCCACTTGTAGATCTGGAATCCACCGGTCGTCTCGACCAGGTAGAGGTCCACCTGCCCGGCGTAGATCTTGGTCTGTCCGTTGAGACCGAAGGCGCAGGTGTATTCGAGGTCGTCGTAGTACCGGCGGTCGTCGCTCCCCTCGACCAACTGGATCTCGCGCTGCGCGCCCCAGGTCCAGACCACGGTGATGTTCCGATCGCGGGTGTCCTTCAGGATCTGGCTCCAGAGCCCGGTTTCGTCGTTTTGCCGCCAGCTGGCGGGGAATTGGGCCAGCAACTCGGCATCGGTGATCGGCGGCTCGTAGCTGAACTCCGAACTGAGCGATCGATTGTAGTTCGAGGGCCCGCGTCCTTCGATGGCGCGTTCCACGTTCCCCAACACCTTTTCCTCGGTGGTCGGAGGATCGAACGGGATGATCGGTTCGTCCGAGGGGGGCTCCGGATCCCGGGTATCGAACTGCCCACAGGAAGCGACGAGCAGCAGAGCGAGGGCCCAGGCGGCAACGCGCCCGCGGGGCGAACCGGGTCGCTCGATCATCGTTCCCTCCGGCATCAGAACTTCCGGTCCAGGCTGGCGCTGATCCGCCAGTGGTCCTTGCCCGGCACCTTGTTGGCGCGATCGACGCTCGCCCGCACGCTGAAGAGGGTCGAGAACTGGTGGTCCAGGCTGACGCCGGAGAGGAGGTCGAGGCGCTCGGTCCGGGTCACCTTGCCCGAGGCGAGGGTGGTCGACTCGCGCACCTCGAACTTCTGCGATCCGTGGAACTCGAATCCTTGCATCGCCTCGTACCGCGTCTCCACGAAGAGGTGCTGGTTGTTCTCCTCGTTCGACTTCGCATAGGTGCGGGGGTCGGTCTGGACCAGACGCACGTAGGAGCCGAGATCCTTGAAGGTGTACCGATGTTCCAGCTTCAGGGTGGCGCGCTCCCCGAGCCGTGAGTTGAGTCCGGTTGTCACCTGGGTCGAGCGGACGAGTCGATTGGAGTCCTCGCGAAAGTCAAAGACCGAGTAGGCCGCGCTGAGCAGGTACTTCTGATTGAAGGTGACGTTTGGCGAGAGCTTGTAGTCGTAGTTCGCGCTGATCGAGTAGTTCGTGTCGGTGGCGTTGCCGATCGAACGCTCCGCGGCGATGTTGATCGTATTCGTCTCGGTGCGGTCGAAGGTGATCCGGCCGCTGAACTTCGATCCCTGCGGTTTGTAGTTCAAGGTCCCGTTGCCGCTCCAGCGCAGCTCGTCCCGATCTTGAGCTCCATCCAGATAGTGGTCGCTGGTCAGACGCCCCTCCCCCTGGACCGAGAGGGTGACCGCCTGGTTCAGCTTGCGGCGGATGATCTGATTCAAGCGAAAGAGGCGTCGCTGGTAGTCCGGGGTGGTGAAGTAGGTGAATTCGGTGTCGGTCCGTTCCACCTCGGTGGTCATCTCGATTGCTCGAAGCGGCCCGGCCCAATCCGGCACGAGCAGATCGACCGTCGCCTTTCCCCCGTTTTCCCGCTTCCCGGTGCGCAGATTCTCGTTCCTCTGGGCGCCGTTGTTGACGAAGTTCGACCGTCCCTCGAGCGTAATCTCGAGCGCGTCATTCAGCTTGGAGCCGAGCGATCCGGATACCTTGTGATCGAGCACCGTGCGGGTGTCCCGCTCGCGCTTGGAGGTGTCGTAGAGCTGCTGCCGCGTGGAGCGGTAGTCGCCGTCGACCTTCAGCGAGAGGAGCCGTCCGGGTTTCAGCCGGAGCCCCCCCCGGGCCGACCGCGCGCGATTGGCGTTCGGTTCGGAGAGGACGGAGTCACTGAATGCCGGGGGAGTATCGAGGTTGCGCGGGTCGTAGAGCCATTCCTGGCTCCGGGTGTACGAATCCTCGCTGGCGTCGGTGGCAGAGCCGGAGGCGGTAACTTCCCAGGAGTCGCCAGGTCCGGCCCGGAACAAGGAATCGAACTGCCGCTGCCAGCCATCGGTCGAGGTCGAGTCGTACTTGGTCAGGTAGCGACGCGCCCGCTCGCGGTTCTGTCGGATACTCTTCGTCTCGGTGAGCCCGAAGCTCCCCCCCAGATCCCAGCTGAACGACGCACTCGAGTCCGACATCGCGAAGAGATCGCGGATCAGATGCTCCGGCGTCTTGGCGTCGACGAAGAGGTCGATGTTGCTGCCGTTCTCCACCGTCCGGCTGAAATCGGATTTCTCGAGCGAGCGGCGCCAATCGATTCGAGTTCCCGATGCCAGCCCGCCGAGGGCCGCCGCGTTGTAAGCCAATTCGACCAGCCCCTTGCCCCCGTTCCGCCGGTAGTTCTGCTGGGCCGAGTTCTTGGTGATGGCGAGGTCGAGCTGGGTCCGCGTACTCACCGGACCGAGCGCCCGCGCCACCTGGAAGCCCTGATTCCAGGTGCTCGAGGTCTCGAGCAGCGAGAGCGAGCTGGTGTAGTGCGGGTGCATTCCAAGGCGCCCGAAGAAGGTGCTGCTGGAATCGACGAAGGCCAGCTCGAGTCCCGGCTGCGCCTGGGCCGCGCCGGGCAGGCGGGCCAGCCCCAGGATTAGCAAGACCAGGAGCACGGGGACCAAGGGTACGGGGGGAACGCGGCACGCACTATGGGGGCCGGTGGTCCGGCCCCGTGGGCCGGAGGATGGTCCGCAGGTCCGGACTCCCGGACGCAGGCGGCCGACCGCACTCACCGTTCCAAGTGAAGGAAAGATCCCAGATGCGAGCAAGCTCGCTCTCCTCCGAGGTGAAACCCTAGGTGTCGGGCATGAGGCCCTGGCGTAGCCGGTGGGCCTGGATGTCGAGCTGAAGAATTGCGAAGCTCCGACGTAGCAAGGTTTCTAAGGCCGCTCTCCCTCGAAGGCATGGAATCTCTGATGTGCGGGGTTCAGCGAAACTTGAGACGAGTCTAGCCAAGGCCGGAGCGAGGCGTCAATCCGAACCTGCCCCGACCGGGGGGCGCTCGGCGCGTTGACGGTCGGGCGGCCGGTCGGTAGATTGCGGTCCATGCCACGCCTACGCTCCGCCGACCCGGGTGGCCCGGGAACTCGTTGAAGACCGCTGGACAGCAGGTTTCCGGGGCGCTGCTCTGGACCATCGTGCCCCGCGCGGTGCAGATGGTGGTGTCGGTCTTCACCTCGGTCTACATCGTGCGTGCCCTGGGCGGGTTCGACTACGGGACCCTGAGCGTGCTCCGCACCTTCCTGGCCCTGGCCGGTCTGGTGGTCGGATTCGGCTTTGGCCAGGCACTCAACCGGTTCATCCCGGAACTCCGGGTCCAGGGGCAGCACGACGAGGGACGGGCGCTGCTCTATCGCTGCCTCCTGGTCCAGTCCGGGATCTGGGTGGTGGTGGCCGGGGTCCTGGCCCTGCTTCGCGGAACGATCGCCGCTCACTACCCCACCTACGCCGATCCGCTCCTCCTGGGAGTGCTCCTCTCGATCCTCGAGGTCTACGCGCAGACCGTTTCGCAGTACACCATCGCCTCGTACCGCGCGCGCGAGCTGGCGGCGGGCACGACCGCCGGAAGTCTCACCCTGGCTTTCGGTACCGCGTGGCTCCTCCACCAGGGGATGAAGGTGCCCGGCGTGCTCTGGGCAGGGGCGATCGGCAATGCGGTGACCCTGGTGATCCTGCTCGTGCTGCTGCGTCGGAGCGCGCCGAAGGGGAGCTTCGAGGCAACCGGAATCGGTCGGTTCCCCTGGAGCCGGCTGATGGCCTACGCGGCGCCCTGGATGCCGAACAACCTGCTCAACTACGTCGTGTGGCGGCAATCCGAGACGGTCTTCCTCGGCCTCTACCGCACCCGCGAGGAGGCGGGCTACTTCGACATTGCTTACAAGCTGCCGCAGCTCGCGCTGGAGTTCCTCCCGAGCTCGATCTATCCCCTGATCCTGGCCGGGTTCTCCGAGACCGCGACGGTGGCCAAGGAGCGGATGCCGGAGTTCCTCTCGCTCTATTACCGGTTGCTCTTCTTCCTGCTCGCGCCGCTCTCGCTCCTCGGCCTGGCGATGGGCGATCGCCTGCTGGTGATCCTCTACGGCGCGCCGATGGCCCCGGCAGGTCCCTACTGTCAGGCGTTCTTCGTCATCTTCACCGCGAGCTTCATCGGTACCCCGCTCAGCATGGCGGTCTACGTGGTCGAGCGGGTCTGGCTGAACCTCCTGCTCAACGTTGGCTATGCGTCGATCAACCTCGGACTCGATCTGCTGCTCATCCCTCGCTATGGACTGCTCGGCGCGACCATCCCGACCGCACTGGTGACCGTCCTGATCCCGTTCGTGCGCTACTGGGTGGCCCGGCGTTACGTGGCGCGGATCGTGATCCCCTGGGGCTTCATGCTGAAGTGCTACCTCTCGGCCTCCCCCATTCTCGCTCTCTTCTGGCTCAAGCAGTGGGCGGAGACCGGGGCGCAGGCGCTGCTGCTCTGCCTTGCCGCCGCGTTGGTGACGGTGGTGAGTTACCGGCTCTGCCGCGTCCTCGGGCCGGAAGAGCGCTCGGTCCTCGAGCGTTCGCGGCTCCCGTTCCGTGCGCTGCTGCTCCGGTTGCTCTGACCACCCATCGCGCGACCACCGAGCCCAGAATACGAAATCGTCCGCCGGGTCTTTGAACCCGACGGACGATCCCCAAGCAGAACGACGCGCGAAGCCGCGGCGCTGCTAGCGCACCAGGTTCAACTTCCGGGTCTCGCTCCCCCCCGGGGTGACGATCCGGACGAAGTAGGTTCCCGACGGCAGGGAGCGCCCGCTCGCATCGAGCCCATCCCAGGTGATCGGATGACTTCCCGCCTCGAAGCGACGGTCCGCCAGGCGGAGGAGTTCACGCCCGGTGAGGTCGACCACACTCACCCGCGCTTCCTCGGCAGCGCGGAGCGCGAACGAGATGGTGGTCGCGCCGAAAGTCGGATTGGGCGCAACGCCGAGTCCGACGGCGAACGGAGCATCGTCGCCGACGTCGCTCGTGGCATTGCCGTCGACATGCGGCAGCCGCACGACGTAGGGCACGAACCAGAAGCCGGTCGGATCGATCGCCGTTCCCGCGATGGTGTACCCATCGGCCGAGATGCTGGTCGCGGTGTAGAGGTGGTAGCCGCCGACGTCGACGCTCATCGCGGTGAGATAGCTCGCGAGCGGCTGCAGGCCGGCATCCTGGGTCCAGATCGTGGCGGAAGGGAAGCTGAAGAACGGATTGCCGCTCCAGCCGACCACGCGACCGTTGTCGGAGACGCCGGTGGCGGTGCTGCCCCAGGTCTCACCCGGCAACGCGCCGATGTCGATCAGTCCGGTGGAGGGGCTGTAGAAGAACGCGCTGCTGTTCGCCTCGCCGCACATCATGGTGCCGTCGCCGTTCACGCCGAGCAGCTCGCCGGCCACGTCCGGAGCGGTGATGTACTGCGGACCCTCCACGTCGGCCGTCCAAAACGCGGGACGCCGGAAGCCGAAGTCAGGCGACTCGTCGAATCCGACCACCACGGTGCCATCACCGGAGACGTCGCTGGCCCGGCTGGAGACGTTGGCGGAACGCCCGAGCAATACCGCGCTTCCTCCTTGCGCGCGAAACGCCTCGGCGCGGCAGCCCGGAACCCAGGTCAGTCCGACCGCCACGGTCGCGTCGCGGTTGAGCGCCCAGCCCGAGCTGATCGAGGCGCCGCAGGCCTCGCCACCGTCGGCGACGGGAAGCGGGGTCCAGTTGCCGTCCGGAGTCCAGGTCGCCGCGACCTCGTTTCCCTGCGGGTCAGTGGCAGTGCCGATCACGGTCGAACCGTCCCCCGACACACCGGAGATCTGACCGGCCGGGAGGGTCACGTAACCGGTTGCCTCGGTCCAGTAGAAGCCGTTCCAGCCGCACAGGGCGGATCCGTCATCCGACACGTAGACCGCGCCGGGAAAGAACGAGTTCGGGAGCGGCAACGGCTGAAAGACGCCTGCGCCGGCGGCGAGATCAGCCGCCGCCGCGGCGGCGATGAGCGGCAGAGCCAGAGCGACGATCCTGTGCTTCATGGTGAACTCCTGTCGATTGCGTGGCTGGGACGGGACGGGTGGGACTGACGATCGGGACAGCGCCGTCGGACCCGGGGATTCGCACCAGATCAGGATAGGCCGAGCCATCCGGATTGGCAATAATTCTCTGAGAGAATTTTCGGAGAACTCTGAGACCGAAAATCCGCTACCATCGGAAGGCACGCTGCGGAGATCCCGCTTGCACTCCCCCGGTTCCGGCTCGAAGGTGCCGCCCGCGGGAAGGCCCACAGAAAGGACGAGGGATGCAGACCATGCTCGGGACGACCGGGGGCAGCCGGGACCTGGAACGAAACGTGGAGACGGTGGCCGAGGCCCTCCGCCATACGTTGCGGGCAGTGGCGGAGGAATCGATCGGGGCGACCCTCCGCCCGACCAAGCTCGCCACCCATCTCTCGCTCGACAAGAGCCTGGTCAGTCGCCTGGTTCGGTCGCTCAGAGCCGACTCGTCGGCGGATCTCATCCACCACGTCCCCTCCCCGACCGGCCTGGGGATGTTCCTCCAGGCAGCGGAGTCGGCCGGGGTCTCGCCCCAACGCTGCGGCGAGGCGCGTCGCGCCGTCGATGACTTCCGGACCCTGCTCGAGCAGATGCCCGGCGGCCGATCGTCCCTCGAGGCCTGGATCGCTCGCGGCACCACTGATGTGCGTCAGCGCGCCGAGCACACCGCGAAGCAAGCGGTCTACCGCGCGATGTCGCATCTCCTCGGCTTTCACTGCGAGACGGTGCTCTCGGCCCTGATCCTGCAACCCTCGGCCGACGGCAACGCGGTCGACGGGATCGAGGTGAGTCAGCGCACCGCCGTGCGCCGGCTCCGGCCCGACACTCCAGTTGCCCTGTTCAGCATCGATCTCACCACCGCCCACGGTGAAGGACCGCGCCCCCGCCTCGAGCCGCTCGAGCCCGGCGCGGATCCGGCCGATCCGGGGAGCTACCTCGTCCCCAGCTTTTGCGATCCGGAGATGCCGCAGGTCGACATCCACCGCGACGCCGCGCACCACGTCTTCGCGCTCTCCGACCGCTTCGGATCGGTCCACCATCCGGTGACGATCACCTCGGCCATGATGATCCGAAACGGCTGGATCCAGCGACGCAGCGATTTGCAGATCGAGGACCAAAGAAACTACCTGCTCCACTATCCCTGCCGTCTGGTGGTCCGAGATCTCTACCTGCGGGAGGATCTCTACGTCGGCGCGGAGCCGGAGGTCCGCTGGGAGTTCCCAGCCCCAGGGGCGGCGCCCCGTTCCGTCGCTCAGACTCTCCCCACGCAACTCAACTCGCTCGATATCTGGACGCCGATCGAGAACCTCGGCCGTGGTCCGGCCCGCTGGCCGGTCCCGAAGCTACCGGTGCATGCCCAGCTTGTCCGCCACGCCTTCGAGCGCTCCGGCTGGCAATCCGAGCGCTTCCGCGGCTACCGCGCCCGCGTCGTCTACCCCGTCCCCATGATCCTGATGGGCTGGAAGATCCCGCTACCTGTCTAGCCTCGCGCGCCTCCGGCGCGCGAGTGCCGCGCCACACTTCGGCTCACCGCGCCTCGTACGCCGCCCGCCAATGAACGATGTTGTACCCGACGATCGCACCAGCCCCCGTCCCCACCGGAATACCAACGTAGACCGACAGGAGCAACAGAGAGGCCAGGCCCAAGCCGGAGTCCTCGGATGCGTTGACGCTTCGAGCGAAGAGAATCGTCCCGATCGCGGGTGCAATCCCCAGCACCGTCGCCCCAATCAACGCGCCGCGCAGCGTCGACCTTCCGTGCGGCACATCCACCCGCACGATGTTCGGCTGAGGAAACGAGAGCATCGGTTTCGCCGTGTCGACCTCGAGCCCATCCGGGATCAGGTGCCACGTATCGCCGGGGCGCGCCACCTCTCGGGAAACGGAGCTGTGCCGCTGGCCGATCTCCAACCGAAGTCGGGGCGCGGCCTGAATCGCGAGGGTGTCGCCGAGTGCAATCCCCTGGGCTCCGAAGCGGTAGGTCGAAGCCGCCTCGGTCCCGACGGGAGCGGAAGCGGCGCTCAGTGCCAGGACGAGCGCGAGGGCCCGACGAACTCGGGCGGAAGTGCAGACCCAATGCGACATGAGCCGGAGGATGCGCAAGGCCACTCCCCGCGGCAAGCGGAAAGTGGCCTCGCGCGAACGAGAACCGGTGGGCGGTCGCGATCAGCGGAGCAGGAGGACGCGCTGTGCGCTCTGCTCCGCGCCGGTGGAGAGGCGAATGAAGTAGACGCCGGAGCGGAGGGCGCGCGCTGCATCGTCGCGGCCATCCCAGCGGTACTCATGCTCCCCGGCGGAGAGCTGCCCGAGGGCCTCGCGGCGCACCTCACGGCCGCTCAGGTCGAAGACACGGACCTCGATCGAGGCGGTCGAGGGAAGCGCGAAACGGACGGTGGTCTGCTCCCGGAAGGGGTTCGGTTCGGCAGTGCGAAGGGCAAGGCCGGGCAGCTCCCGCGGTTCACTCTCGACTCCGGCCGCGCCCGGAGGGGCGATTTCGAAGTCGTCGATGAACCAACCGATGCCGCCGCCGCCCGGCGGAATCGAAGAGCGGCTGCCGAAGCGGAAGCGGACCTTGATCTGGGTCCCGGCGTAGGCGGACAGATCGACTACCTCACGCTCCCAGTCGAAGGTGCCGGAGAAGACCGGCGTGCCGAGCACGAACGGTGCGATCGAGGCGGTGCCCCATTCATGCGAGTAGCCGTCGATCGGGGTGAGCTGCACCCATGAGGTTCCGCCGTTGGTGGAGAGTTCGATCACCCCGCCGTCGGCCGCGGTGGTCGGGTCGAAGGTCTCGGCGTCCATGGTGTGCCAGAACGAGAGGCGGGAGTCCGGAAGCGGGATGATGGTCGGCGAGATGAGCGACGCATTGATCCTCTGGGTGTAGTTACCGCCCCCCTCGGCGCCGCACTTCCAGGAGTACTGGCCGCCGTCGGTGTGGTTGCGCTCGGTGGTCCGATGCCAGGCATCGTTCCACCCCACGGTGGCGACGCTGTGGGTCCAGGGATCCTCGCCCGCCTCCATGTCGTCCTCGAACGACTCCGGTACCTGCGCAGCCTGCAACGCGCGGAAGGCGTTGATGCGACCGAAGCCCATGTACTGATCCCAGCCGGGAGTGTCCTCGCTCGGCGGACCGACCTGGTCCTCGGCAGTCGACTCCAGGATGGCGCGCACTTCCAGTGCCGTGAGCCCAGGGTTGGCGCTCCAGATGAGGGCGCAGACCCCGGCCGCCAGCGGCGTGGCCGAAGAGGTGCCGTTGAAGGTGGTGACGTAGTTGTTGCCCGAGTAACCCACCCCGCCGGTCCGATCGGTGGTGTAGATCTTCACCCCCGGAGCAACGACATCGACCTCCGGGCCGAAGTTCGAGCCCCAGAAGTTCTCTCCGTCGCAGGAACTGGGGCTCTTGCGCTGATCGCACGGACTGCTCGCTCCGACCGCGACCGTCTCGGGGTACTTGGCTGGATAGCTGACCGGACCGTTGTCGTTGCCGGTGGCGAAGCACATGACGCAATCGCTGGCCGCACCGTTGACGATCGCCGCCTGCACCGCGGTGAAGTCGCCTTGCGACATGCGCCAGGAGCAGCTCATCACCAGGCCGTCGAAATCGGCCCGGCGGCTGGCGGCGTAGTTGATCGCGTCGGCGCGGTTGGCGTTCTGTCCGCTGGAGAGATTGATCCGCAGCGGCATGAGCCGGCACTGCGGCGCGATGCCGGAGACCCCCTTGGCGTTGTCCTGCACCGCGGCCGCGATGCCGCTGCAGGCCGTCCCGTGATCGCCGTCATCGTCGGGCGAGCTGTCGTTCGGATCGCCGAAGTCCCAGTCGTCGCCGTTGCGCGGAAGCAGGTTGGGCGCCAGGTCCTCGTGGACCAGGTCCATCCCGGTGTCGATGATCGCCACGATGACGTTGGGGCTCCCCTTGTGCAGGTCCCAGGCATCCACCGCCTGCACGTCGGCCCCGGCGGTCCAGCCGCCCTGCTGCGCGGTGTTTCGCTCCGACCACTGATTGACGAAGAGCGGGTCGTTGGGAACGTGGAGCGCATCGTCGTAGCACATGTAGACCGGCTCGGCGAAGCGGATCTCCGGCCGCTGGTACCACTCACGGATGGCGGCGAAGAGGTCGGAGCCGGTCGGGGACGAAATCTTGTAGTAGCCGGGGGTCCAGTAGTCTTCGAGTACGGTGCTTCCGGCGGCCGCGATCCGCGCGCGACAGGCCGCGTCATCCAGGCCGGAGACGAACTGCACCGTGAGCTGGCCCGGCACGTAGTACTTGGTGAATCCTTCATGGTCGCGCACCGCCGGGGCCGCGCCCTGCAACTCGACCCGCGCTGCCAGCCGCGACGCCACCAGCTCGGCGGACTCGGACTCGGCCACGCGATAGACCGCGGTACGGTGGATCGCGTCGAAACCACGGGTCTCCGTCAACCGCTCGCGGGCCGCCAGGGCGGCCCGCTCCTCGGCCGGAACGCCGGGAGCGAAGAGCAGCAGCACCTCATCCCCGGTCGGCGACAGGGACCAGTCCTTGCCGAAGAGCGCGTCGTGCCAGGTGCGGGTCTCCGCCCAGGTGGGAGAGGCGAACGCGAGCAGGGAGCCGAGTACGAGGGGAGCGAGTTGTCGAGTGCGCACGGAACCTCCTGTTTCGGTCCGCGAAGGACCGGTTGACTCAGGCCGAGGGAGACTTGCCCAACGTCCCTTCCGCGACCAGGCGATTGGCGCGGTACAGGCTCTCGAAGGTGCCGGCGTCGGTCCACCA
The DNA here is from genome assembly GCA_016712505.1 of Candidatus Eiseniibacteriota bacterium. Lineage (GTDB taxonomy): Bacteria > Eisenbacteria > RBG-16-71-46 > CAIMUX01 > CAIMUX01 > JADJQY01. The sequence goes on from JADJQY010000004.1 coordinate 587,148, forward strand.
CCCTTTGAGGTAGTCGAAGCGCATGGTCCCGCGCCGGATGTAGGCATTGTTGACGTCGGTGATCTCGAGCTCGCCGCGCGACGACGGCTTCAGAGTCGAGATGATGTCGAAGACATTGGCGTCGTACATGTAGACGCCGGTCACGGCATGGTTGCTCTTCGGCACCTTCGGCTTCTCCTCGATCGCGACCACACGGTCGCCGTCGAGTTCGGCCACGCCGAATCGCTCCGGGTCTTCGACCTCCTTGAGAAGGATGCGTGCTCCTTCGCCCTGGGCGCGGAACGCCTCGACGAACGGGGTGATGTCGTCTTCGATGATGTTGTCCCCGAGCACCACCACCATGCGTTCGCCCTCGGCGTAGTAGCGCGCGAGGCCCAGAGCCTCGGCGATGCCGCCTTCCCCTTCCTGGTAGACGTAGTCGATGTGGGAGAGGCCGAACGCCTTGCCGTTTCCGAGCAGGCGGAGGAAGTCGCCGGCATAGTTGCCGCCGGTCACGAGCAGGATGTCCTTGACCCCGGCCCGGACGAGGGTCTCGATCGGGTAGTAGATCATCGGTTTGTCGTAGACCGGGAGCAGATGCTTGTTGGTGATGGCGGTGAGCGGGAGCAATCGGCTCCCGAGCCCTCCGGCCAGAACGATGCCGCGCATGGAGACCTCCCCGAAGATACCGGCCGACCCGGGCGGGTCGGAGCGATGGTCGCGGCACCGTACCGCCGACACGAACGCGACAACGATACCAAACCGGGGCGGAATTGGAGAAGCGCCGCGCGGGGAAGGCCGGAAATCAGCCCCCTCGGGGCCGCCAGGCGGCGTAGCGTCCCAGGCAACTCAGGATCTTCACGCTCGCCCCGATGGTGCCGCGGACCGAACCGGTCACCTTGCTCTTCCCCGCCGCGCGGCGCCGGTAGCGCACCGGTATCTCCGCGCAGCGCAGCCCGGCGCGGGCCGCCTTGAGCTGCATCTCGACCGTCCAGCCGTAGTTGGTGTCTTCCATTTCGACCCGCCGGAGGCCACTCCAGGTGATGGCGCGGAAGGGCCCCAGATCGGTGAAGCGGACGCCGGTGCCGAGACGAATCAGGGTCGTGGCGAGCCAGTTGCCGAAGATGGCCTGGGGGAGCAACGCCCCGACCTCGTGCGCGCCGCGGGTGCGGGAGCCGATCACCAGGTCCGCCTGCCCGGCAAGGAGTGGGGCGAGCAGGAGCGGCAGCTCCGACGGATCGTCGCTGCCGTCGCCGTCCAGGAAGACCACGATGTCGGGGGGATCAGCCTCGAGCCGCGCCAACCCGGCGAGGCAGGCCTGGCCGTAGCCGCGCCGCGGTTCGTGCACCACGACCGCGCCGTGCGTCGCCGCCGCCTCCGCGGTCCGATCGCGCGATCCGTTGTCGGCCACGACCATCGTACGGAGGAGACCGCGCGGGATCGCGTCGAGCACTCCCCCGATCGCCGCCTCCTCGTCGAGGGCCGGCATCACCAGGTCGATGGTCGGAGAGGTCATGCCTCGGACTCCGGCTCCGCCCCCCGGACGGCGATGGGAAGCCGCTCGAAGAGGCGATCGGTGAGGCGGCCGAACTGCTCGATCGAGATCCGCTCGGCGCGCGCCCCCGGATCGAGCCCCAGTTCGAGCAGGACGGCGCGGATCGCCTCCTTGTCGCTCCCCAGGCCGTGGGCGAGTGCGTTCTCCAGCGTCTTCCGCCGCTGCCCGAAAGCGGCGCGCAGCACCCGCTCGAGGCGCGCGATCTCGCCCCGCCAGGGAGGCGGCTCGACGAAGCGGAGTTCGAGCACCATCGAATCGACCGCCGGTCGGGGCCAGAAGGCGGCCGGACCGACCCGCACCAGGGCGCGGCACTCGGCCTGCGCGCCGAGGAAGACGGTCAGGGAGCCGTACTCCTTTCCGCCGGGGGAGGCCAGGATCCGCTCCCCGACCTCGCGCTGGATCATCACCACGGCGCGACTGAATCGGTCGCGACGGCGTCCGGCCCACTCGAGGATCGGCGTGGTGATCGAGTACGGCAGATTGCCGAAGAGCGAGGCGCGCGGGGGGAGGGCCTCGAGCGGCACGGCGAGGACATCCTCGAAGCGGAGGGAGAGGCGACCGGCTCTGATCTCATCCCGGAACCGCTCCTCGAGAAGCGGCGCGACGGCGAGGTCCTTCTCGATGGCGAAGACCGTCGCTCCGGCGCGGAGCAGCGCGTGGGTGAGGGCTCCACCGCCGGGGCCGACCTCCACCACCACGTCGCCGGGGCGCACCGCCCCGCGCTCGACGATCAGCTCGATCAGTTGCTGGTCGAGCAGGAAGTTCTGCCCGAGGTGCTTGCGCGGGGAGACTGCGTGACGCGCGAGCCAGTACCGCTCGCTCCCCGGCTCGATCGGTTCGGGCGACGGCCGTTCGGCCTGGTCCGATCGCGCGCCGCGCTGTCGCCGGCGGTCGGTCACGCCTCGAGCCCGAAGAGGGCGCGCGCGGAGGCGTCGGTTCGTCGTTCAACCTCGTCGGCCCGGAGGCCGAGATACCCGGCCAGAGCGGCGGCGATCAGCGGGATGTTCGCCGGTTCGTTGCGATCGTTGCGCCGTGGGTGGGGCGTGAGGTACGGGCAATCGGTCTCGAGCACGAAGATCTCCGGACCACAAGCCTCGGCGATGGCCGCGAGCAACGGTCCGCTCTTCTTTGGTGCATAGGTGATCGCGCCGCCGATGCCGAGCTTGAAACCGAGCGCGTGGGCCTGCTTCGCCACCTCGAGGTCGCCGGAGAAGCAGTGGAGCACCCCTCGCACCTCGCCCCGCCCCTCGTCCTCCAGAATGCCGAGGACATCCTGGTGCGCCGATTCGCCATCCGGCTTCTGGCGGGAGTGCACGACGAGTGGCTTGCCATGCTCCCGCGCCAGCGCCACCTGACGACGGAAGAAGCGTCGTTGCAGGTCGTAAGGAGCGTAGTCGCGGAAGTAGTCGAGGCCGGTCTCCCCCACTGCGCAGATCTGCGGATCGGTGAGCGCGGAGGAGAGCGTCTCCAGTTCGTCCATGGTGGCGCGGGCGACATCGTGGGGGTGGATCCCCACCGTGCCGAAGATGCGCGGGTCGGAGTGGATCAATGCGGACGCACGGGGCCACCCCTCGACATCGATGTTCACCTCCAGGAGGGTGTGAACCCCCGCGTCGAAGGCGCGTTGCAGCACGGCGGCGCGGTCGTGGTCGAAGGCCCGGCTGTGGACGTGGGCGTGGGTGTCGATCACGGCCAGAGCTCGCCGGCCGAGGCGCCGGAACCGATCCGGGCGAGCGCGGCGTGCAGGCTGAGTTCAGGGTTCACCCGATGCGCGAGGGCATCGGAAAACTCCTCCAGAAGCTCGATCCGACGACGCACTTCCTTGAGCGGCATACGCCGCGCCGCCTGTTCGATCTCTCCCGCGCGATCCGCATGCACCCAGCGGGCCGGGTCGACTCCGGAGCGCGCTGCCAGCAGATCCCGGTGCCAGAGGAGAAGCAGTTCCACCGCGCGTTGACCAGTGGCGGCGTCGAGCGGGCCGCCGAAACGCGCGATCGCCTGTTCCACCGCTCGCGCATCGGAGAGCGGCGCAGAGACCAGCGGCACGATCCGGTCCCGCAGCTCGAGCAGCCCCTCGGAGAGCATCTCGATCGCCCTCCCCAGCGACCCGCCCGAGAGGTTGGCCAGGAGACGCGCCTCGCGCGGCGGGACAGCCAACTCCTGTTCGAGCAGGCCTGCGACCTCCTCCCGGGGCAAGGCCCGGACCCGCAGGCGCTGACAGCGCGAGACCAGGGTCGGGAGCAGGCTCGCGGTGTCCTCCGCGGTAAGGAGCAGGAGGGTATCGGGCGGCGGCTCCTCGACCAGTTTCAGCGCCGACTGCCCGGCTTGCTCGGTCAGCCGCCCGGCGTCGAAGACGATCGCCACGCGCCGGGGTCCACTCACCCTCGATTTCGCCACTGCCTCCTTGAGTCCGCGGACCTGATCGATTCCGATCGAAGCGGTGGGCGAGGCCCCGAGCAGGCGGAAGCGGTCGGCGGCGTACTCCTCGACCAGACGCTGCCCCCGCTCGGCATCCTTCTCCTCTTCCTTGGTGGCCGGGTAGAGAAGCTGCAAGTCGGGGTGAGCCAGTCGTCGGGCCTGCTTGCAGTCGGGACACCGGCCACAGCCCTGAGGCTCGACGGTACAGCCGTTGGGCTCGACGGTACAGCCGTTGGGCTCGACGGTACAGCCGTTGGGCTCGACGGTACAGAGCGCCATCTGCGCGATCGCGGTGGCCAGGCGACCGCGACCGGCGCCACGCGCGCCGAGGATGAGGTACGCGTGGGCGAGCGTGCCCGCCCGGAGGGCCCGCTCGACCCCTTCGAGCAGCGACGCCTGTCCTCGAATCGCTTCCACCACCCGTTCGGGAAGGGGGTGGCGCGGGGCCCCCGCCGCCGCCTTGCTCATCGGGATCCGCTCTCCGCCCGGGAGCTCATCGCAACCAGTCCTTCGGATTCAGCGCCTGCTCCCCATGCCGCACTTCGAAGTGCAGACACGGCCCGCGGGTGGAATCGGTGTCGCCGACCTTGGCGATCACCTGCCCCGCGGTCACCGCGGCGCCCCGGGTCACCATCACTTCGGAGGTGTGGGCGTAGATCGTGTAGTACTCCCCGCCGTGATCGAGGATCACCGTGCTGCCGTAACCGGGAAGCCAGTCGACATACTCGACCTGGCCGGCCGCCACGGCGGTGATCGGGGTCCCGATCTCGGCCGCGATGGCGATCCCGTTCATCGGGGTGCGGGTCTTGTAGATGGGATGCACTTCGAATCCAAACGAGGCGAGGAGCTTTCCCTCGACCGGCCAGCTCAGGCGCCCCCGATTCGGTTCGAGACCGGGTCCGGTGGCCAGCCCGCTCTTCTTCTTCGCCTTCTGCTGCTCGGCCAGACGGGCGAGCATCTTCCGGATCGCCGCCTCCGCCCGCTCGAGTTCCTTGACCCGCGCCTCGTGATGCTGCCGCTCCTCCTTGACGTCCTGGAGCTTGGCCTGGGTCTCCCGTGCCTTCTGCGCCAGCCGTTCTTCTTCGCGACGCTTCTCCTCGGCCAGCAGTTCGAGTCCCCGCCGTCTCGAGTCGAGCACCGTCGCCTCTCGGCCGATCTTCTCCCGGGCCTGGCCCAGGGCGAGGAGATCGAGCCGGTCCTTCTGGATCATCCGGCCGAGGTGGGCGGCGCGGGCGAACAGCTCATTGAACGAGCGGGACGAGAAGAGCAGTTCCGGAGTGTAGACGTGGCGTGCCCGATGGTAGCGGCGCAGCCGCTCGCGCAGCCGATCGGCGGCACCTTCGGTCTGCAGGTGCATGTCGAGGTAGTCGGCCTGCCGCGAGGCCAGGTCGGCCCGAAGGGCGTTGTCCTGGGCCGAGAGTTCGGCCAGGTACTTTCGGGTCAGATCCTCGTCGCGGCGGAGCCGCTCGGAGTGCTTGGAGAGGTCGCGCTCCTTCGACTTCAGCGCTGCGATCTGCTTGCGGTTGGCATCGATCTCCCCCTTGAGCCGCGCCAGCTCCTTCTGCCGCGATTGCACCGAGTCGGCCTCCGCACCGCCCGCCATCTGGCCGCCGACGAGCAGCAGGCACCCGACGCAGATCCAGATCCGAAGGGCGTGTCGCATTCGCCGAATCATCTAGCGCACCACCTCCTGGCGATCCTGTTCGACCCCGTGCAGCGCCGGTTCGATCGCCAGGAGCGCGGCGATCAGGCCGAAGACCACCGAGCCGAGTAGAAAGAGCGCGATCTGGCTCGGGGGGAGATAGGCGAATCCGGGCAGCCAGCTCGAGAGCGCGGCCCGGGCGCCGAAGAGCAGGAGCAGCGCCAGTCCCCCGGAGAGGAGGCACTGCAGCGCCCCGAGGACCAGGAACGGGGAACGGATGAATCGATTGGTTGCGCCGACCACCTTGAGGATGCGAATCGTTTCCCGCCGACCGAGGAAGACGAGCTTGAGGGTGGTGAAGAGCACCAGACCGACGGCCAGCGCCGAGAGGAACCCGACGGCGAGATTCGCCACCCGCAGACGCCGCAGCCCCTGGTCGAGGGCGTCGATCCACTCGTCACCGAAGACGGCATCCTCGACATCGTCGTAGTTGAGCATCTCGGCCGCCAGACGCTGGGTCGCGCCGGGCTGCGCGGCCGCCGCCGAGGTGAGCGAGACGACCAAGGTGTTCGGCAAGGGGTTCTCGCCCAGGGCATCGTTGACCGAGAGGCCACCGAGATCCTGCTCCAGCGAGAGGAGCGCCTCTTCGCGCGACACGAAGCGGACCTCGCCGACTTCGCCGAATCCGGCAAACAGCTCCTGCAGCTCGCGAGCCCGGAGATCGCTCACGCCGTCGGCGAGGAAGACGGTGATTCCCTCGCGAGCCGAGAGCTGACCAGACCAGGCCACCACGTTGTGGGTCACGAGCAGCACCAGCGCGAACAGGAACAGGACCGCGGAAAGCGCGACGATCGAGGCGAGGGAGGTTCCGCGCCCCCGCCAGAGGTACTCCCAGGCTTCAGTGAGAAAGAAACGAAACTGCTGCACGCACCACTCCTGCCTAGCGCACCGGCCCCAGTTCACCGAGTTCCACCGAGCGACGCGCGCGCGGCGTCTCCTCCCGGCGGAGCTTTCCCTGCTCCAGGACCACGATCCGATCAGCGAACCGCCGGGCCAGATCCTGATCGTGCGTCGCCACGAGCACCGTAGCGCCGGCGACGTTCACCCGACGGAGGATCTCGAAGATCTCCGCCCCCATGGCCGGATCGAGGTTTCCCGTCGGCTCGTCGGCGAGGACGATCGAGGGCTGGTGCACCAGCGCCCGGGCGATGGCGCAGCGCTGCTGCTCTCCGCCGGAGAGAGTGGTCGGGAACTGATGCCGCTTGGCGTAAAGGCCTACCAGATCGAGGACCCGGTGGGACTCGTTGCGTATGACGTCGGGGTCGAGGATACCGGTCATCTTGAGGACATAGGCGACGTTCTCCTGCACCGTCTTGTCCCGGATGAGGCGAAAGTCCTGGTAGACCACTCCACAGCGGCGCCGCAGCTCGGGGACCTGCCGCTCCTTGACCAGCGAGGAATCGAAGTGATGCACCTTGATCTTCCCCTTGGTCGGTCGTTCCTCGAGCGTGACCAGCTTGAGCAGCGTGCTCTTGCCCGCGCCGCTCGCGCCGAGCAGAAAGACCATCTCCCGGGCGCCGATCCCCAGACTCAGATCCTCCAGGACCCACGGCCCGGTCGAACCGGAGTAGCTCTTGTAGACGTTCTCCAAGCGGATCACGTGGTCTCCCCCTGCGCCTCTTCGCGGGTCTCGGGCGTTCGGTCCACCGCCCCCTCGGGATCGTCGAGCAGGCGCCGCGAGATCCGCTCGTAGCAGTCGCGCGCCTCGGCCTTGGCCACGGCTCGCTCCGGAAGGTGGAGGATCAGCACCTCCTCCTCGTGACGGGACAGGCGATCCTGGTAGCGAAGACGGTCCCCGACCTTGACCTCCTTGGAGGCGCGGGCCGGCTCTCCGTTGACCAGGACGTGACCGAGCGAGCAGGCCTTCGCCGCCTGGGAGCGCGTCTTCATCAAACAGAGGCGGTCGAGCGCAACGTCGACCCGCAGCCCGCCAGCCAGCGGGGCAGCCGTGGGCTCGGTCGGTGCACGCCTAGAACTGCGCACGGATCTCGACGAAGTACTTCTCCCGCAGCTTGACCAGGTACTCCTGCAAACCCCGCTCCAGCGCCTGCTGCCCGGCCATCTGGCGCAGCTCTTCCTTCACGTCGTCGAAGGCGTAGCTCCCTTCCGCCTCCTCGCCGACCAGCTTGAAGACGTGCACCCCACCATCGGAGGCCACCGGCTGCGAGAGCCGTCCAACCCGGAGGGTGTCGACCACCTCCTTCACCGCGCCGGCGAAGCCGGTCATGGGGATCCAGCCCAGATCCCCGTCCCGGGCGCGCGATTCTTCATCGTCGGAGTAGCGCCGGACCGCATCTTCGAAGGTCAGCTTGCCCCCCTGCATTTCCGAACGGAGGGACGCGGCGCGGTCGACGGTGCGATTGACGTCGGAGCGGGTCGGCGTGACCTCGGCCAGGATGTGCTCCAGCTCGACCCACGCCCCGGCCGGATCGCGGTCCTTGACCTTGAGGATGTGCCAGCCGTAGCGGCTGCGCACCGGTTCGCTGGTCTGGCCGACCGGGACGCCGAAGGCGGCGCGCTCGAAATCGCCGTCGAGATCATCCGGAGTGAACCGTCCCAGGGTGCCTCCCTCGGCCGCGTCGGGAGCATCGGAGTGCTTCTTCGCCGCCTCGGCAAAGGCCAGGCCCCCCAGCACCGCCTTCCGCGCTTCGGCCGCGCGCTCCCGCGCTCGGAGATCGAGGATCGAGTCGGCCCGCACCATGATGAAGAGGTCGAAGAGCTGGAGGCTGCGCGGCTTCTTCGGTAACTGGTCACGATTCTCGGCGAAGAACTTCTGCACGTCGGCATCGGAGAGCGAGACCTTGGGGCGGACCTCCCGCTGGATCAGCCGCTGGGCCAGCATCTGCTTGCGGGCTTCCTCGCCGTAGCGGGACTCGAGTTCGGTCTGGCTCAGCCCCTCCCGCTTGAGCTGTTCCTGGAAGGCCGCCTGCCCGCCGAGTTGCTCGACGTTGTTCTGGATCGCCTCCGCGACCTGCTGGCGGACCTCCTCCTCGCTCACCTCGATGGCCAGGGTCTTGGCCTCGAGCACCAGCACCTGATCGTCGACCAGGCGGCTGAGAATGTCGCGCCGCAGCGAGTTGACGCTCGCGGTGTCGGCCGGATCGACCTTGAGCTGCGGAGCGAGCGCCTGGAACTGCTCCTCGACCTGGCTGCGCAGGATCGGCTTGTCCCCGACCACGGCCGCGATCTCCTCGACCGGCGCTCCGGCCTGGGCGGCCGCCCCGCGCAGATTCGCTCCCAGGCCGGCGAGCGCGAGCAACAGCGTGAAGGTGGCGGCGCGCCGTGACGCCCATCGGGTTGACCTCCCTCGGGTCGAGGTCCCCCAGGTTGACGTCGGCCGCTTCGTCACCGCGGGAGCGGGTCCCTTCGTCCTGTGAATCAGCAAGTCATCCTCCCTGCTTGGCAAAAAATCGGACGCGCGAAGCTAGAAACTACAAGAGCGCCCAGAGGGCGGCAACGCCTTTACGGACGGTTGCAAGTTGCGCCGGGCACCGGGGGCCGGAGTGCGAGTTGCGAGGCGGCGCCGGCCCGATTTCGGTTCATCCCAGCCGTTCTCCGGCGTCGACCGGTGCAACCCCTTGTCACGACGAGCTCGCAGCTTTGGTTCCCGGTTCTGGCCCGGAGCTTGCGCCCCCTTCCCTGTTCGAGGCGGGCGGGGCGGCGCGCGGCGAATGCTGCGTGAGCGATCGTTCCCCGCCGAAATGGGCAACTCCTGGCCAAGGTCGGGAAGGGGCGCGAATCGCATGCAGCCGCAGCCGACAACGCGATCGTTCCTGCGCCGGTTCCACACCCTGCTCGAAAACACCGCCCACCTGCTGGGGGTCGAGCTGGAGGTGTGGGCGGAAGGCGATCGGCCGGTGGCGACCCACCGGCCGCCGGCGCGTTGCCTGGACTGCAGTCGCCGCGATCCCGGCCTCTGGGCCGGCTGTCAGGAAGAGCGGAAGAGCCGCGCGCGGCGGGCGATCGACCTCGACGAGACGTCGGAGTGGACCTGCCCCAACGGCCTCACGCTCGCCATCCAGCCGATCCGCAACCTGGAGCCGGCATCGGGCGCGCTTCTCTCGGTCGAGGAACCGGCGATCGAGGGAGGAAGCGCGCCGACGCTGCTCGCGCCGGAAGACGAGTCCGAGCGGCGGATCGACGACGAGGTCTATGGCGCGCTCAGCGTCGAATCGGAGACCACGGCGTGGCCCACCGAGGCTGAACTGGGGGCGCTGCTCGACGCGGCCAAGAACGGGGCGCAGCTTCCGGAGCCCGAACTGCCGTCGGTCAGCCCAACCACCCGGAGCGCCCGACGCCGGGCGTTTCTCGCCGACCTGACCCGGCTCCTCTCCGATCAGATGTATCTCTTCCAGGAGTGCGCGCACGTCAACGGTGAGCTGACCTCTCGCTACGATGAACTCAACATGCTCTACACCATCTCGGGGAAGCTGGCCAGCCACGAGGACATGCGCTGCTCCCTGCGCCAGCTCTGCTCGCAGACCCGGGAGACGCTGAACGCCGACCTGGCGTTCCTCTTCATCAAGGACCGCCGTCTCTCCGAGGTTCTTCCGCGCGAGGGGCTGGAACTCTCCTCGATCGGGGGCGGCCGGCAGTGGAACCGCCTGCTGCAAGCCCTGGCCACCGCCATGACCGACACCGGCCCGACCGAGTTCATCGGCGCGCCGAGTCAGCTCCTGCCCCAGTTCGCCGATGACGAGATTGCCTGCCAGATGGTGGCCACCCGCGTCACGGTGAAGGAGGGAGAGTCCGGGGTGTTGGCGGTCCTGCGCTTCGGCAGCAGCGCGAGCTTCCGCATCTCCGACCTGAAGCTGCTCGGCTCGGTCGGGCAGCAGGTGGCGATGGCCGTTTCGAACTGCGAACTGTACGAGGACCTGCAGAACTTCCTCATGGCGACGGTCAAGAGCCTGGTCAACGCCATCGAGGCCAAGGACCGGTACACCAGCGGTCATTCCGAGCGGGTCAACCTCATCTCGATGCTGATCGGCAAGGCGATGGGCTTAAGCGGCGACGAACTCGAGACGCTGCGCTGGGCCTCGATCCTGCACGACGTGGGGAAGATCGGGATGCCCGAGTGCATCCTGAACAAGCCGTCGCACCTCAGTCCGGAGGAGCAGGCGATCATGCGCGAGCATCCCGACCGTGGATACCATGTGCTCGCGCCCATCCGGCAGCTTTCGACCCCGGCGGTGAGCGTCCGCGCCCACCATGAACGCTGGGACGGCAACGGGTACCCGCTCGGGCTCTCCGGGCGGGACATTCCGCGCATCGCGCGGATCATCGCGGTGGCCGACACCTTCGACGCCATCACCACCACGCGCCCCTATCGCACCGCGCGCAGCTTCGACTACGCGGTGCGGCAGATCCTGCGGGTACGTGGAGCGCAGCTCGATCCGGAGGTCGTGGACGTCTTCCTGACGCTCATTCCCTTCCTGGAAGAGCACCACGTGATGATCCACGCCGCGGCGGAATCGGTTCGTGAAGGGACGGCCGCCTGAGGCCAGAGAACAAGGGGGGAACGAACATGACGACTCAGAATCTGGACCAGCTTCCGAACCCGCGGTGGCGACTGCTCCTCGGCTTGACCGTTGGACTGTCGCTCGCCGCCCTGCCGGCCACCGCCGCGACCATCACGGTCGGCGGTTCGGGTGCCGCAGCCCCGACCCTCTCGGTCGGGATCTCGATGGCGGCGGATGGAGACTCGGTCCTGGTGCACCCGGGCACCTACTACGAGATCATCAACACCACGAAGTCGCTCTTTCTCATCGCCGACGGAACCGCGGGAAGCGTGGTCCTCGATGGGAACAGCTTCGGCACGGTGCTCAAATTCACCGGAGTGACGGGCGACATCTGGATCGAGGGATTCCAGATCAACAACGGTCTGGCTAGCCGTGGCGCCGGCGTGCAGTTCGACAACGTCTCCGGGATCGCCACCTTCCAGACCTGCTGGTTCAGCGGGAATATCGCCAGCGAGAGCGGCGGAGCGATCGACTGCACCCAGTCGGATCTGACCTTCAACGACTGCGTATTCGAAAGCAACTGGACCGATGGCGGCGCGGGAGACAAGGGCGGGGCGGTCGCGGTACGCGACGGCGCCACGGCCCTCTTCGCTCGCTGCTGGTTCCGGGACAACCAGTCGACCCTGGGCGGCGCGATCTACGCTTCTGCTCCGGTGACCCAGGTCCAGGAGTGCAACTTCGTCAACAACGACGCAGTGCGCGGTGGGTCGCTCTACGCGATCAACCAGGTCGGCTGCGTGATCGCCGACACGGTGTTCGAGCTGAGCGACGGCGACGAGTACGGCGGGGCCCTGTTCCTCGGCGGCTCCGGGATCGAGGTGATGAGCTGCACCTTCGAGGCGAACAGTTGCAGCGGGGGAACGGGCGGGGCGATCTACTTCGGCTCCGGAAGCGGCGCCACGGTGAGCGGATCGGTCTTCTACGGCAACAGCGCGACCAACGGCGGCGCCCTGGCCGGTGCCCCGGCCCTGGGTCACGTGCATCACAACACCTTCTACGACAACTCGGCCACGGGCGAAGGGGCGCACCTCTACTGCAACAAGTCGAGCCCGACCATCGAGCAGAACATCTTCTCCGATGCGTCGGGGACGGCCGCGGTGGGGGCGGCCGCGCCAGCGGCACCGACTTTCAGTTGCAACGACTTCTGGAACAACGGCGCCGGAGACGTGAGCGATCTCGACGACCCGATGGGCCTCGACGGCAACTTCTCCGAGGACCCGCTGTTCTGTGACGCGCCGGACGAGGAGTTCACGATCGACGCCGCCTCGAGCTGCAATCTGGACAACACTCCGTCGGAGTGCAGCGGTGAGGGCCACATCGGCGCGTTCGGACCGCTCTGCGGAGCCAGCCGGGTGGAGAACTCCACCTGGGGCGGCATCAAGGCGCGCTGGCAGTAGGCACGACCAAGGGCTGTGCGGCCCCACGGTCCGCACGCCCGGCCAGACCCTGCTAGGGACTTGGGTTGTTCCTCCTCGCGAGGACGGGCGCTCGCAGCTGCGGGCGCCCGTTCGCGTTCCTCCGGTCGACTCCCAGACCGAGCACGACCGCCGCCACCAGCCCGAGTCCTGCCGCGACCGAAGCGCCGACCGCACCGGACGGACCGCGCCACCACGGCGCGGCGAGGAGCGTGAGCAGGGCGAAGCGGACGGCCCACGTTCCGCCGCCGGCGCGTCGTCCCCGCGCCCCCTCGAGGAAGGATGGCGCCGCGATCAACTCCCAGCTCGCCAGCAGGACGAGGAGCAGGGTGGTGGAATCCAGCATCGGCGCGGCCAATGCCGCGAGCAGCACGGCGGTCGGAGCGCTCGCTCGGAGCGCCCCAAAGACCGCCGCCGCACCGAGGCCCAAGAGGACCGCCACCAGGGACGCGACCGGCGCGGCGGTAAAGCGGCTCGCCCAGGCGACGATCGAGCCGTCGGTCAGTTCGGGCCGGGGCAAGAGCTCCAGCCACGCCGCGAACCAGGCGCCCGGCAGCTTGCTCCCCAGCACCACGACCATCCCCCCCGCCACGAGAAGCGCCACCGCGACGGTGCGCAGGGCGGCCAGCCTCCCCCCGCGGCGGAACCAGACCAACGGCAGGAGCAGGGTGACGGGATTCAGCTGTGCGAGCAGGGCAAAGACAACCGCGCTCCCCCAACCGGGATCGCGACCCCCTCGCCGGAGCAGGATCGTGAGCAGGAGGGCACTCAGTCCGAACGGCTCACCAGCGACCAACGCCCGACCGAGCCAGGACGAGGCAAGGGTCAACCCCGCCCAGAGGAGCCAATCGCTCTGGGCGGATCGGGCCAGCGATCCAGCCGTGATCATCAGTGCGGCGAGGAGGGCGAGCAGATTGACCGCCCCGAAGAGGAAGGCGGCGGTCGGCAAGTGAAGCGCGGTGAAGGGGATCGCGACGACCGCGGCAAGAGGCCCCCGGGGGGAGAACGCGAGCATTTGGCCGGTGCCGGCGATCGCATCGACGCGCCGGGCGAAACTCGCCGCATCGTACAGTTCGGCGGCCGGGGCACCGCTGCGCAGGATCCATCCCGCGGTGTAGAGGCGGGCGAAACCGGGGTGCAACTCGGACTCGAGCAGTCGCAGGCCGCCCCCGGCGAGAAGCCCTCCCACCAGGATCACCACCAGGGCAACGAGTCGGAGCCAGTAGGGGCCCGCGAGCTCGCCTACCCGAGAGCCTGCTTCCCCGCCTGCTCCGCCTGGCATTTCTCGTATGCGGCCAGGATGGCGCGCTCGATCTCCCTACGGGTTGCTTCGTTCACGGGATGAGCCACGGTGGTCCAGGTGCCGTCGGTTCCGCGGGCGCGCGGCATGAGCACCACGCGCGAGCCGTCGCGGCGTTCCAGGATGCGAAGGTCGTGGACTACGAGCGCGTTCCGCAGCGTGATCGAGATGAACGCCAGGATCGGCGGCTCGCGTGTGAGTTGCACGCGAACTTCGGTCACAAGGGTCGGTCGCTCGGGGGTGTCGTTGGTTCCCTGCATTCACTCCCTCTTGCGGGTACTGATCGCTCCAGGAAGCCCCAAGAGGGTGGCACTCTAGCGAATTCAGGGGACAGGAATCCAGGAAGGAAGCAGGCGAAGGTGCCGGCTCAGAGCGCGCCGCAGATCGGACCGACCCGGATCTCCTCCAGCATGCCGCTGCTGCGATCGCGCAGCACCGAGCGGATGACTCGCGCAACCTGCTCCGGCTGCATCATCTGCGCACGATTCCACTCGCCGCCGATGGCGTCCCAGAGGGGCGTGTCGACCGCACCGGGGAGAACGGCGGTGACATGGACCCCGCGTGCGCGCACCTCGGTGCGGAAGGAGTCGACCAGCCCGATCGCCGCGTGCTTCGCCGCGGTGTAGCCGGCCGAGTGGCCGAACACCTGGCGCGACGCCACCGAGAGGACGACGATGACGTGTCCTCGTCCCGAGGCGAGCAGGGACGGGAGGGAAAGCTGGAGGGCGTGGAAAAGTCCGTCGAGGTTCGCCCCCATCAGCTCGCGCCACTCCTCGGGGGACGTCTCCTCGACCGAGTGGAAGCGGGCCGATCCGGCGGAGTAGACCAGGGTGTCGATCGCGCCATGGCGGAGCTCCGCCGCGCGGAGCCCGCTTGCCAGATCGTCGCGGCGGGTAACGTCGCCCGTCCAGGCGCTGGCCAGGCCGCCCAGTTCCCCCACCAAGGCGGCCAGCAGCTCGGCGCGCCGGACGAAGAGCGACACCCGGTGGCCGTCCGCCACGAGGTGGCGGGCGGTTTCGGCCCCGATGCCGGACGAGGCGCCGGTGAGCAGTACGTGGCGCGCGGGCCGGTCGCCACCGCCGCCGCTCACGTCGCCCTTCGGTTGAGCAGGTTCATGAACTCCGCCCGCGTGCCCCGATCGTGCCGGAACACCCCGAGCATGGCCGAGGTGGTCGCCCAGGCGTTCTGTTTCTGCACGCCGCGCATCGCCATGCAGAGATGGAACCCCTCGAGCACCACCGCGACGCCGAGCGGCTGGATCGCCTGCTCGAGGGCGCGCGCCACTTGCTGGGTCAGTCGTTCCTGCACCTGGAGGCGGCGGGCGTAGATGTCGAGCAGTCGCGGCAGCTTCGACAGTCCGATGATCCGGCCGGTGGGGATGTAGGCTATATGCCCCTTGCCGTAGAACGGGAGCAGGTGGTGCTCACAGAGGGAGTGGAAGTCGATGTCGCGCACGATCACCATCTCATCGTGCTGCTCCTCGAAGATCGCGCCGTTGAGCACCTCCTCCGGTGTCTGGGCGTATCCCCGGGTGAGGAAGCGCAGCGACTTCGCCACCCGCTCCGGTGTCTTCTGCAGCCCCTCGCGCTCGGGATCCTCTCCCAGTTCGCGCAGCAGTTCGTGAGTGACGGCAATCAGGCGGTCGTTCGCTCCGTCTTTCTCCGCATCAGCCACGGGACCCCTCCGCCGGCCCGCGGTACCGGGCAAAGTTGGATCGGGACTCGTAGAGCACGAGTTCGGACAGGGTGCAGCCGTCCAGCCGACCGGCCAGCTGTTGCCAGAACGAGATGACCAGATTCTCCACCGTGGGGATCACACCCTGCAGGAACGCCACATCGTGATTGAGGTGCTTGTGGTCGACCTGTGAGATCAGCACCGCGTCCAGGATGTCCCGCAGGCGCTTGAGGTCGATGATCATCCCGGTTTCCGGATCCGGCTCGCCGGCGATCGTCACATCGAGCGCATAGTTGTGCCCGTGACCGGCCGGGTTGTTGCAGATCCCGAAAACCTCCCAGTTCCGCTCGTCACTGAAAGTCGGATTCCAGAGCCGGTGGGCGGCGCTGAACTCGACCTGTTTCGTGATCTCGACCACCGTCCGGGGGCGTCGAGCCTCCTCCGGGCCGGGGTTGGCCCGGGTGGAAGCCGCCGTGTAGCTGAGCGCCATCCTGCATTCCTCCTGTCCGGCGCATCGAGGCCGAACCGCCGGAGTCTAACACGTTGTGCCGCAGGCACGGCAGGGCGCTTCTCGCTTTCCTCTGCCCCGCCCGATCGATCCGGGCGCGGGCCGGTTGCTCTCAGGACAACGGCTGGAGGAGTCGAGCGCTCGTGGCCGCGCCGCCCCGGCCGCGCCGCTCGGGAAAGAACGCCTGAAGTCGCGGCAGCACCGACTCCATCACCTGGTGGAGCGTCCCCGGCAGGAGCACCCCGGAGGCGGTGCGACGACCTCCCCCACCGAACTCCTGGGCGACCAGACCAACGTCCTGAGCCCCCTTGGAACGAAAGGTCGCCTTCACTTCGTGGCCGTTCACCTCGCGGAACATCGCGCAGACATCGAGCTCGCGCAGACTGAGCAGTTCGTCCAGGATCCCGTCGGCGTCGGCGAAGCGCGCCCCGGTAACGTGAAAGAGATCCTGGGGAATCGACAACCAGGCCAGCCGGCCGCCGCAGCCGCTTTGCAGCTTGCCCAGCGCATGACGCATCAAATCGACCTTCTCCCACGAGTCGACCTCGAACAACTCCCGACAGATACGAGCGTGGTCGATGCCGTACTCGAGCAGTTCGGCCGAGAGGCGGATGGTCTCGTTTCCGGCCAGGCCGAGCCGGAAGCAGCCGGTGTCGAACAGAATCGAGGCGTAGATCGCTTCGGCGATGGCCGGCGAGACGGCCGCTTGGGTGGCCCGGAAATAGCGATAGAGGACCTCACCGGTCGAGGACGCACTCTCGATGACCACGTCGTGATCCCCGAACCGGCTCCCGAGCCGATGGTGATCGATCGCCGCCACCTCCACGGCGGAGGCGCGGAGCCAATCCCCCAGACGTCCCATGTAATCCCAGCTGCTCACGTCGAGACAGACCGCGAGGTCGGCATCGACCGTGGCCTGGGGTCCGGTCCAGTCGAAGAGGCAATCGGGAGGGAGGAGGTCGAGCAGGAAGCTGTACCGTTCGAGGGGTGCAATCTCGTGGACGATGCGCACCGACTTGCCCTGTGCGGTCAGATGGAGCGCAAGTGCGACTTCGGAAGCGATCGAATCGCCGTCGGGGAAGAGGTGGGAGGTGAGCAGCACGCTCTGCGCGGAGGCGAGTCGGTCGTGCAGCGGGCCAAACCGCTCGCGATCGAAGCCCGGCCCTTCTCCGTTTCGTCCCGAGACCCGCGCCCGCGCCCGCCGAGGCGGCGGCTCGGCCTCGCGCGCTCGTGGTTCCGGTTCGCCTCGAGTCTGTGGTTTGCGAGTTCGAACCGTCTTCTGCAGCACACCGGCAGTACGCCGGACGCCCTCTCCGTACTCGGCCATCGGTGCCGCACCCGGAGATTCCATTCCCCGCGACGATTTCAAGACCGTGCCCCTCCGGTCAATGACAACGACCATCCACGCGGAACCCGGTCAGCCCCGGTTCCCCTGCGTAGCTGGAGACGATCCCTCGCCTCCCCCCTAAAGAATCGAGCACGACAAAGTGGGCGGTTCCCCGCTACGCTGTCAAGTTCATTCCTGGCTAGGTGGTACCGCCTCACCCAGCCAGCGGACCTCCGCGGCGCCGATGGCCAGAATCTGGCCGGGGGCCTCGCGGAACCGCCGGTGCAGGTAGCCGAGCGCCGCGACCTCGCCCGAGCCCGGGGCCCAGGCCTCCAACCAGCCGATCCGCTCGCCATCCGGCCGGCTGAGATCAGGCTTCCCGCTCAGCCCTGCCCCTTCCGGCACCGAAATCCGGAACCGACTCAGAGCCCAGTTGAGCTGCCCGAGGTAGTGCAGTCGGGCCAGCGTTTCCTGCCCCAGGTAGCAGCCCTTGCGGTAGCTGATCCGATCGGTGAGACCGGCCTCCGGCACGAGGCGGGCGGAGTCGGCCTCGACGCCGTACCAGGCGACCCCGGATTCCAGGTGACGCCGCTCGAGGGCAAGAAATCCGGCGCTGGGTTGCGCGCGCAGCAGTTCGGCCGCCGCAGGTGGCGGGAGGAAGAGTGCCGCCTCTCCGCCCGTGGTCTCCCGGATCGCCATGGAGAGCGATCCCCGGTCCGGATCGAGCTCCAGATCGTGCGGGCCAGAGATCAACTCGGCCCGCAAATCGCGCGCGCGTGGCCCCAGGAGCAGCAGGCAGACCCGGGTTTCGTCCACCGACCAGCGCACCTGCTCCGAGAAGCGGTGTCGCTCCAGGACGTCGAGAACCGGTCCAAGGCGGTCGCGACGGAGGCGCATCCAGCCGGCATCGGCATCGGCCTCGGCCGCCAGCCAGAGGTCGGCCAGCAGGTGCCCCTTACGATCGGCGAGCGCGGCCGGGGCGCTCGCACCGCGAGGGAGTCCGTTCACATCCTGCGTGAGAAGGCTGTGCAGGAAGCTCCGCCAGTCCCGACCTTCGAACCGGAGCAGTGCCTCCCACGGGGCGGGGACGAGCGCCGCGGCCGAAACCAGCCGTTCGTACTCGAGCTCGGGCTGGCCGAAGTCCGCCGGGGCAACACAATCCCCGAACGCCGGCAGTGCGCGCGGCGTGGACCGGTCGCCCAACCGACACCACGGCGGAAGCGGCGTCACCGAGGTGGGAGGATCAGACGGAGAAGGACTGACCGCACCCACAGGTGCCCGAGGCGTTCGGGTTGTTGAACACGAACCCCTTGCCGTTCAGGCCCGAGGTGTAATCGAGCTCGGTGCCGCGCAGAACCCCTTCGCTCTTCGCGTCGAGGAGCAGCCGGACACCGTTCTGCTCGATCACCACGTCCCCCTCCTGCCGCTCGGGCTCGAAGCTCAGGACGTACGACAGGCCGGAGCAGCCGCCCCCCTTGACCCCGACGCGCAGATAGGTGTCGGGCGCCATCTTCTCGTCCTGAATCGACTGACGAACCGCTTCGGCCGCCGCGGCGGTGATGCGGATACGGGTGTCGTGGGTGGTCGCGTCCATCAATCCTCCATCAGGTTTCTGTCCAGCAACCGATCAGAGTAACCGATCGGGCGTATCTTCGCACATGCTCGCTTCGCGGCCAGCTCGCCTAGCAGCCAGCCCCCGTGGAGCGCAGCTCGGTCACCGCGCGCCGCACCTCTTCTACCGCCCGGTCGATCTCCTCCGCAGTGGTGAATCGACCGAGACTCAGACGAAGGGAGTTCCGCGCCTCGAACGGACCCCGCCCGATGGCCAGCAGCACGTGCGACGGTTCGAGACTGGCCGACGCGCAGGCGCTGCCGGTCGAGAGGGCGAGTCCGCGGAGCGAGAGGAGCAACGCCTCGGCCTCCAGCCCGTCGATCCCGAGGTTTGTGATGCCGGGGAGGCGCGGCCCGTTCCCTCCATTCCGGTACGCCCCGGGAATCGAGGCGAGCAGTTCCTGCTCCAGCCGATCGCGGAGCGCCGCGATCCGAGCCGATTCCGTCGACTCCTCCCGCAGGAGCCGCGCCGCGGCCCCGAAGCCGACGATCCCGGGCACGTTGAGCGAGCCGGCGCGCAGCCCACCCTCCTGCCCGCCCCCGCGCTGCTGCGCCTCGAGGGCCACTCGAGGCCCGCGTCGGCGAACGAACAGGGCACCGACCCCCTTGGGCCCATGCACCTTGTGCGCGGAGCAAGAGAGGAGATCGATCCGATCCGCGTCGACTTCGATCCCGACCCGCCCAAACGCCTGGGTGGCGTCGGTGTGGAAAATGACTCCCCGCTCCCGGCAGACCGCACCGAGCGCCGGCAGGTCGTTCTGCGTACCGATCTCGTTGTTCCCGGCCATGATCGAAGCCAGGACGGTGTCGGGCCGGATGGCCGCGGCGAGTTGATCGGGGGCGACCCGGCCGTCGCGGTCGACCGGCAACCGCGTCACCTCACACCCGTGCCGTTCCAGCGACTCCGCGGCCTCGAGCACCGCCGAATGCTCGATCGCGCTCACGATCAGGTGACGTCCCTTGGTTCGGTACGCCCCCACGGCCCCGCGCAGCGCCAGGTGATCGGCTTCGGTCGCTCCGCTGACGAAGGCGATGGCGGAGGGATCCGCCCCGATCACCGCAGCAACTTCCCGACGGGCCGATTCCACTGCCTCCTCCGCCTCCCATCCGAAAGCGTGGGTCCGGCTGGCCGCGTTGCCGTAGCGGTCGGTTAGATAGGGGAGCATCGCTTCGAGCACCCGGGGGTCGAGGCGGGTGGTGGCAGCGTTGTCGAGGTAGACCGGGCGGATCATCTGTGCGCTTTCCCCCAAAACGGTGATGCGTCCAACTTCGTTCGCAACCGGCGAGGCACGTCGTGACGATCGCGGGATTCGTCCGATATACTAAACAGGACACGCGAGCCGGCGTGCCAGCAACCACTGCTCACTACTTCGCGCGGGAGTCATCATGTCGGAAGCGCGCCTGAAGCCGGTCCTGCCCAAAGTCGTCTCGCTACCGCGCACCCGGCGGCTGGCCTGGGCCTCGGTCTGCCTCGAGTACGCGCACCAACTGGTCCTCGCCTTCTGGATCGGCGGACTTGCCGCGATCGCTCTCCTGGTCGGCCCTAGCCTCTTCTCCTCCATCGAACAGCCGCAGGAAGCCGCCTGGGCCGGTCTCGAACTGGTGCTGAAGACGAGCTTCATGGGAGCGGGCGCCGGAGCGCTGCTCCTCCTGACCACCTTGCTGATGCACCTGCTCTCACTGCGCAGCGTGAAGACGACCTTGATCCAGACCGGATTCCTGCTCGGCATGACCTTCGCCGCGGTGACCATCTACATCGCGGTCGCGCCGCCGATGGAAGAGCTGCTGAAGAACGACGCAGCAATGATCTTTGCCGATCCGACCAGCGCCTCAGCCACGCGGTTCGCGCAGCTCCACCGCCTCGCCGACCTCCTGGTGCTGGCCCAGATCGTCCTCGGCGCCTCCCTGCTCCTGCTCGGCGTGCGCCGCTGGTACCGCTACGTGCAGATCGGCCGGCCGGCGGCCTGATGCCGCCTGCTCACACCTCGAGTTCGAGTTCCGGTTCCCGAGCCTCCTCCGGGGTGACGCCATCGGCGAGCAGGGTGTGGCTCGTGGTCCGCACGATGCGCACCCGTTGCAGAGTCCCGATCTCCGCTCCCGCGGGAAAGATGACCGTCTTGCCGCAGCCGGTCTTCCCCACCGCGTGGGCGTCATTGCGGCGCGAGATTCCCTCCACCAGCACCTCGACCTCGCGCTCGCGCAGGAGGGCGTAGCGGCGGGCCGAGACCTCCTCCTGGAGCGCGATCAATCGGTCGAGCCGCGCCGCCTTCACTTCGAGCGGGACGTCGTCCGGTTGGTGGCGAACCGCGTAGGTGCCGCTCCGCGGGGAGTAACGGAAGAGGAAGGCACTGTCGAACTCGATCGCCGCCATCACCCGCAGCGTCTCCTCGAAGTCGGCCTCGGTCTCGCCGGGGAAGCCCACGATCATGTCGGTCGAGAGTCCGACCTCGGGCAGATGGCGGCGGATGACCTCGACCTGCCGCAGGAACTCGCCCGCGTGGTACCCGCGCTTCATCGCGCTCAGCACCGCGTCGGAGCCGGACTGCAGCGGTAGATGGATCTGGGGACAGAGTTGCGGCAGCTCGGCCATCAGAGCGTAGACCGCCTCCTCGAAGTGGGATGGATGCGGCGAGGTGTAGCGCACGCGGAGCACTCCGTCGACCCGGGCCACGGCGCGCAGCAGGTCGACGAAGCGATGATCCTCGTGACGATAGGAGTTGACCGTCTGCCCCAGCAGGGTGATCTGCTTCGCGCCCCGTTCCACCGCGGAGTGCACCTGCCGCAGCACATCTTCGAGCGGCAGGCTCTTCTCTCGCCCGCGGGTGAGGGGCACGACGCAGAAGGTACAAAAGCGATCGCAGCCGCGCATGATCGGGATGAAGGCATTCACCCCCTCGATCGCGATCGGATCGAGATCGGAGTAGTCCTCCTCGGTGTCGAGCTTGAGATCGACCGTCGGGCGCTCGGCAGCCTGCTCCACGAGTTCGGGCAGGCGACGATACGAGTCGGGACCGATCAGCAGGTCCAGCCGCGGGAGGCGATCCCGGAGACCGGCACCGAGATGCTTCGGCATGCACCCGGTGATCCCCAGGACCAGATCGGGGCGCACCTGCTTGAGGCGTGAGAGCTGCCGGATCCGGGCGGCCACCCTCTCCTCCGCTCGCTCTCGCACCGCGCAGGTGTTGAGCAAGACGAGGCTCGCCGCGGAGACATCCTCGGTCACGGTGTAGCCCGCCCCCTCGAGCACGTTCAAGATCAGACCGGAGTCGGCCACGTTCATCTGGCAACCGTAGGTTTCGATATAGACCCGCTTCACACCCTCTCCTCACTCGCCGGCGACGTCGCGTCACCCGCGATCACCTGTCCCCGGATCATCCCCCGCGGATCGAGCGACTCCAGGCGCACCTCGACCATGGTGCCGCCGAGCGCCGTTCGCGGATCGCTGAAGCGCACCCGCAGGTAGTTTCCGGTCAGCCCCTGCCAACCATCGCCCCCCGAGGGCGCTTCGACCAGGATCTGCTGCCGGGAGCCAAGCTGGCTCTGCGCAAACTGCGCGCGCAACCGCACCCCCACCGCACGCAGACGCGCGCTGCGTCGCGCCTTCTCCGCCGCCGGCACCTCCGCCCCCAGCTTTGGCGCGGCGGTCCCCGGGCGGGGTGAATAGCTGAAGACGTGGAGGTAGGCGAGCCGCTGCTCCTCCACGAACCGGCAGGTCTCCTCGAACTGGGCTTCGGTTTCCCCCGGGAACCCGACCAGCAGGTCGGCCCCGATCGCGCAGTCCGGCATCCAGGCCCGCACCCGCGCGACCAGGGCGGCGTAGTCGGCGCAGCTGTAGCGCCGGTTCATTCGACGGAGCACGCGATCGTCTCCGCTTTGCAGCGGTAGGTGGAGGTGCTGACAGACGCGGCGACTCCGCGCCATCAGTTCGAGCCAGCGGTCGGTCACCAGTTGTGGTTCGAGCGAGTTCAGCCGGATCCTGGCCAGCCCGGGCACCTCGGCCAGCGCGAAGAGGAGTTCGCCTAGCTCGCGCGGTCCGTCGGCATCGGCACCCCAGAGCGCCGTGTTGATGCCGGTCAGCATCACTTCGCGATAGCCCGAAGCCACCAGCCGCTCCGCCTGGCGCAGCACGTCATCGAGCGGGCGGCTGCGGCTGCGCCCCCGCACCTCCGGAATGACGCAGAAGGTGCAGTGCTCATCGCAACCATCCTGCACCTTGAGGGTCGCCCGGGTGCGACGACCATCCCGGGCGGCACCGTAGTCGGGAAACGCCTTCACCGTCGGGTCGGCCCCGACGAGCACGCGCGCCGCGCGCCGCTCCGGCTCGGCGTCGAGGATGTACTGGGCGAGGTACGGCTTCTCCCCGTTTCCAACCACCCAATCGACCCCGGGCAGCGCGGCGAGCGTCGCAGGGTCACGCTGGGCCAGGCAGCCGGTGACGATCAACCGCCCCTCCGGGTTGAGTCGCGCGGCCCGACGCACCGCCTGACGACTGTCGGAATCGCCGGCCCCGGTCACGGTGCAGGTGTTGACCACCGTCCAATCGGCCGGCGCGCCGAAGGGGACCACGACGTAGCCTGCATCCGCGAGGCGACTGACCAGGCATTCCATCTCCTCCTGGTTCGCCTTGCACCCGATCGAGGCAAAGCTGATCCGCCCGCGAGGAGAGCGCGGTTCGCGCCGAAGCGGCGCTTCCTGGCTGGTTTCGAGCTCTGGCATACAGGCTCCGGGGGTCGGACGGGCGCGAACGTGGATTGGGGATCATAAGAGAGACCCCTCTGCGGGACAACCGGACATCTCGGAGGGGTGTAGAGGATTTGCACAGGTAACAAAACCTACGCTTGACACTACAGTTACCTTGAGTCGTACTCTCTCCAGGTTTCAGCCTGACTAATGGCATAAGACAGAGAAATCAGGGGAGCAGCATGCAGATCGAGACGCTAAAGGTCTTCTGTGACGTCATCGAAACCCAGAGCTTCTCCAAGGCGGCGAGCCTGAACTACATCTCGCAGTCGGCCGTCAGTCAGCAGATCCGTGCTCTGGAGGAAAAGTACGGGCGTCGCCTGATCGAGCGCGGAAAGCGCTCGCTCGTCCCGACGCAGGCGGGCCAGGCGCTGTTCGAGGGAGCGCGGGACATCCTCGAGCGGTTCCGATCGATGGAGAACCACCTGCAGGTGCTATCCAACTCGATCGCCGGAGACCTTCGCGTGGCAACGGTCTATAGCGTCGGGCTGCATGAGCTCCCGCCCTACCTGAAAGACTTCCTGCGCCGCTACCCCGCCGCGCGGATTCACCTCGAGTACAGCCGGGCCAACCGGATCTACGACGATGTGGCCAGCGGCTCGGTCGATCTGGGAATCGTGGCTTACCCGGTCAAGCGCTCGGGCCTCGAGGTGCTCCCGTTCCGCGAAGACCGCCTCGTGGTCATCTGTGCTCCGGAGCACCGCCTGGCAGGACTGACCGAGATCCGGGTCGAGACGCTCGATCGGGAGCGCTTCATCGCGTTCGACAAGGATGTCCCCACCCGCCGCGCGGTCGACCGCATCCTCCGCGCCCACAATGCCACGGTCGAGGTGGTGATGGAGTTCGACAACATCGAGACGATCAAGCGCGCGGTCGAGATCGACGCCGGCATCTCGGTGGTACCGCAAGTCACGGTCAGCTCGGAGATGAAGACCGCCACCCTCTGCGCCATCCCCTTCTCAGGCAAGGGGTACTCCCGGCAGCTCGGAATCCTCCTCCGCCGCGGACGGGCACGCACCCAGGTCATGGACCGATTCCTTGCCCTGCTCCAGGAGGCCCCCCCGGTCCTCGAACCGGTCGCTGCCGGCACCGTTTGAACGGCGTAAGGCCAAGCACCATAAGCAGTTTCCTCTTGCAACCAGCATTTGCAGCTGGAACCCCCGCGCCGGCGAAAAATCGCTTGTGACCCACTAGATCTAGTGGTAGCTTGCCGCTCCGCCACTAGATATGGGGGGCGATGGACGAGCGGGATCCTTCCCCTCTCCGGCGGCCAACCATCCCGATGTGGCGCAGGGAAGGCAACGTCGGAACGACTGGCGGCGAGGCAACTCGACGCCAAAAACACCTATCGACGCCGCAAAACCTTGCCCTCACTCGCCTTTCGGCCCCGGCGGCCCGAAGGCGGTCCGGACGGGCGGACGGCGACCGAACTCGGAACCGAGACACGAACATTGACCCGCGAAGCCTGCCGGGCTTCGCCGTGCGGAGGGCCAGGGGCCGGCCCGATCGCGATCGGCTCCCCCTATCCCTCAGGCTCACGGCGAGTCCCGCCGGCCGTAGCTGGCAGCAGTCCAAGGTGGCTGAGGCGCATTCTGAAATTCGCCTTCGGGCCCTCGCCGTTTGGCAGTGGCCGTTCGGCAATGGCCGTTTGGCAATGGCCGTTTGGCAGTGGCCGTTTGGCATTCGCCGTCTGGCAGCCACGAACTCAGGCAGTACCCAAGCACCGATCAACCGTTGATACCGAGCCGAGGGCCTCTTCCAGCGTAGCGATCCGACGGCCGCGAGGCCTGTTCTGTCCCGCGCGCGCGCCATCCCCGGCGTCCGCGCTAGGAGAACTGGCCGCACCAGGGAGCACTGGCCGCACCAGGAAAACCGCCCGCCACCGCGGGCGCGCCTGCGAGTCGAAGGGATTCGTCCTCGCGGGCGGGAGCGGAGCGGAGAGCTCCGGGGGAATGAAGATGAGCCGACGAGCCGGCAGCAAAGAGGGACGCGTGAGCCGCGTCCGGACCAAGCAGGGAGGAAGCATGGATTTCGAGTCGCCCTCCGAGTCGACCAAGGATGTGACCGCGGCGGGATCTCATGAAGGGGTTGCGCGCGGCGCGGGCGTGAGCGACGCCAACGGAACCGAAAGCAAGGGAAACGGCGGGGCGCCTTCGCACCGGCCGACCAACGGCGCGAGCCGGAAGGGCATGACCGTCCAACGGCTGCTCACCCGCCCCGGCATCCATCCTTTCGACGAGATCACCTGGGAGCTGCGCACGGCCACCATCGGCAACGAGCGGGGCGAGGTGGTCTTCGAGCAGGCAGGTATCGAGATCCCCTCATTCTGGTCGCAGATGGCCACCAACGTCGTGGCGTCGAAGTACTTCAACGGACCGATCGGTACTCCGCGCCGCGAGAGTTCGGTGAAGCAGCTGGTCGGTCGCGTGGTCAACAGCATCTCGCGCTGGGGTCGGGAGCAGGGGTACTTCGCCACCGAGGCCGACGCCGACGCCTTCGAAGCGGAGCTCGCGCACCTGCTGGTCTATCAGAAGGCCGCGTTCAACTCACCCGTCTGGTTCAACGTGGGGATCGAGGAGAAGCCGCAGTGCTCCGCCTGCTTCATCAACTCCGTCTCGGACAAGATGGAGTCGATCCTCGAGCTGGCCAAGACCGAGGGGATGCTCTTCAAGTGGGGCTCCGGCTCAGGCACCAACTTCTCCGCCCTGCGCTCCTCCAAGGAACGACTCTCGAGCGGAGGCACCGCTTCCGGTCCGGTCTCCTTCATGAAGGGATACGACGCCTTCGCCGGCGTGATCAAGTCGGGCGGCAAGACGCGCCGCGCAGCCAAGATGGTGATCCTGAACGTCGATCACCCCGATATCGAGGAGTACATCCATTGCAAGGCGGAAGAGGAGAAGAAGGCCTGGACCCTGATCGACGGCGGCTATGACGGTTCGTTTACTGGTCCGGCCTACGCCAGTGTCTTCTTCCAGAACTCGAACAACTCCGTCCGCGTCACCGATGAGTTCATGCGCGCGGTGGAGGAGAACACCGACTGGACCACCCGCGCGGTGACCAACCACGAACCGGTCGAGTCGATGCCGGCCCGTCGCCTCTTCCGGGGCATGGCGGATGCGGCATGGATCTGCGGCGACCCGGGCATCCAGTACCACAGCACGATCAACGACTGGCACACCTGCCCCAACACCGGCCCGATCAACGCCAGCAATCCGTGCAGCGAGTACATGTTCCTCGACGACACGGCCTGCAACCTGGCCAGCCTGAACCTGATGAAGTTCCGCAACGGACAGGGCGACCTCGACGCGGAGACCTTCCGCCACGCGGTCCGGATCCTGATCCTGGCCCAGGAGATCATCGTCGATGCGGCCTCCTACCCCACGGCGCAGATCGGCCGCAACAGCCACGACTATCGCCCGCTCGGCTTGGGCTACGCGAACCTCGGCACCTATCTGATGGCGCGGGGAATCCCCTACGACAGCGAGCGCGGTCGGCAGGTCGCAGCCGCGATCACCGCCATCATGACCGGGCAGGCCTACGCCACGTCGGCCGAGATCGCGGCCGGCATCGGTCCGTTCCCGGGATTCGAGGCCAACCGGGAGCCGATGCTGCGCGTGATGGGGAAGCATCGCGCCGCCGCGGCCAAGATCGATGCGACCTTCGTGCCGGAGCGCCTGGCGGCCGCCGCGCGCCGGGTCTGGGAAGAGGCGGAGGAACTGGGCCACAAGCATGGGTACCGCAACTCGCAGGTCACCGTCCTCGCTCCGACCGGCACCATCGCCTTCATGATGGATTGCGACACCACCGGCATCGAGCCGGACATCGCCCTGATCAAGTACAAGAAGCTGGTCGGCGGCGGCATGCTCAAAATCGTCAACCAGACGGTGCCGGAGGCGCTCGAGTTCCTCGGCTACACGCCGGAACAGCGGCGCGACATCCTCCTCTATCTCGAAGAGCAGGAGACGATCGAAGGAGCGCCGCACCTCAAGGCGGAGCACCTCTCGATCTTCGACTGCGCGTTCAAACCGCGCCGCGGAAATCGCTCGATCCACTACATGGGGCATGTGCGGATGATGGGCGCGACCCAGCCCTTCCTCTCCGGCGCCATCTCGAAGACGGTCAACATGCCGAAAGATGCGACGGTGGAGGAGATCGAGCAGGTCTATCGCGAGGCCTGGAAGCTCGGGCTGAAGGCGGTCGCGATCTATCGCGACGGCTGCAAGCGGACCCAGCCGCTCAACACCAGTCGCGACCCGGAGCCGACCAACGCGGAACTGCCCAGTACCGGAACGACGCAGGCCGGAACGACGCAGACCGGAACGGCGCAGGCCGGAACGGCGCAGGCAGGAACGGCGCTGGTTGCGGCCGCCGCCGAGTCGCCGCTTCCTGCTCCGCAGCGGACCGACGTCGGCCCCTGGGCCAAGGCGCCGGTCTACGGCAGTCGCCCGAACTCGGAGCCGATGCGCCGCCGCCTGCCCGACGAGCGTCGTTCGATCACCCACAAGTTCTCGATCGGCGGTCACGAGGGGTACATCACGGTCGGCCTCTATGAGGACAACACTCCGGGCGAGATCTTCGTGGTGATGGCCAAGGAAGGGAGTGTGGTCTCCGGGTTGGTCGACTCCTTCGCCACCTCGATCTCGATCGCGTTGCAGTACGGCGTCCCGCTCAAGGTACTGGCCGACAAGTTCAGCCACGTGCGCTTCGAGCCGTCAGGGATCACGACCAATCCGGACATCCGCTTCGCGAAATCGATCACCGACTACATCTTCCGCTGGTTGGCGCTCAAGTTCCTGCCCGATCACGACAGCGTGCGGGGGCGGACGGTGACCGATCCGTACGGACTCTCGGCGCCGGTGGCTCAACCGGTCGGGAGCGCCCAGGTCGGGAGCGCGCCGGTCGAGCCGTTGCCTGTGGCCGACGCAATCGCGCCGCCAACCGCTCCTCCCGCGGTCGGAGCAGCGACCTCCGTGGGAACGGCCGAGGCCCAGGACGGGACCTACGAGCTGGAGACCGATTCACCGTCCTGTCCGGAGTGCGGCTCCCTCATGGTTCGGAACGCGGCCTGCTACCGCTGTCTGAACTGCGGGACGACCAACGGTTGCTCCTGACCGAAGTCGATCGGACTCGGGACGCGAGTAGCGGCTTGCGCCCCGGGCTCCGTGACACGGAAGTCTGCCCGATGCCGGAACAGATCGGAGCGGAATGAAGATCTACACCAAGCAGGGCGACGGCGGTGAGACCGGCCTGCTCGGCGGAGGCCGGGTAGCCAAGTCGGAGCCACGCATCCACGCCATCGGCGCGCTCGACGAACTGAACGCGGCGCTCGGCATGGTCCTCGCGACGCCTGAACTGGTCGACGAATTGCGGTCGACCCTGCTGCGAGTGCAGAACGGGCTGTTCGAGGTGGGAGCCGCCCTCGCCTCGCCCGACCCGGAGGCAAACCGGGAGACCTTTCCGGGCGAAACCGCCTGGCTCGAACAGATCATCGACGCGACCGAGGCGCTGCTTCCCCCGCTCGATCGCTTCATCCTCCCCGGCGGTCAGTCGGCCGGGGCCGGCATTCACTGGGCGCGGACGCTCTGTCGTCGCGCCGAACGCGAGGTGGTCGGAGCCGTCGGGCGCGAACCCGGACGGGCCAATCTCCTCGCCTACCTCAACCGCCTCTCCGACGCTCTCTTCGTCCTCGCCCGCCGGGCCAATCAGCTCGACGGCGCGGCGGAGACTCCGTGGCTCCGCCTGGGCGGCAGCGGAACCGGCAGGTAACGGTGGGACATCGGGACGCAGACGGTGGTCACGAGCGG
Organism: Candidatus Eiseniibacteriota bacterium; assembly: GCA_016712505.1. GTDB lineage: Bacteria > Eisenbacteria > RBG-16-71-46 > CAIMUX01 > CAIMUX01 > JADJQY01. The sequence continues at coordinate 616,700 of JADJQY010000004.1, forward strand.
CTCCGGGCTGAGGCCGCGAGCGCCTGCGGGGGGTTGAGAGGAGATAGGCAGCTGAACTGAATTGGGGGTCGGTCCTCGGTTTCCGCTCAAGTCGTCCTGGGCCATGGAAGGCAGGGGGTACTCACATCGCCTCTGGCTTTGGGAAATTGCCTCTGGCTCTGGGAAGGAGCAGGATGACCCACGGGATCCCCCGACCCCCAATTCAGTTCAGCTGTCCGATCCGCTAGCGTAGCACGCTCGGCCGTCCCGCTGCCCGCGTGGCGCGGGGTCCCCTTTTTTTGGTAGCTTCTCCCCTCGTCCAAGGACCACGGCCAGTCGTCGGCCGGTCCCGGCCCCGAATCGGTCGAGCAGCCCATCGCGCCCAAGGAGAGCCAATCCATGCAGCCGACGCCCGCGGCCCCGGTCACGCCCGAAGCCAGTCCCGATCCGTCGCTCCACGTCGGGCGCGAGCATGCCACCCTGTCGGGCATCCCGCTCAAGATCTGCTACCACCCGGCGGACGTGCGCCCGGAGGTGGCGGCCGAGGCGCCAGGGAGCTACCCGTACACCCGCGGTGTGCATGCCGACATGTACCGCGGCAAGCTCTGGACGATGCGGATGTTCGCCGGGTTCGGGAGCCCGGAGGACACCAACGCGCGCTTTCACTATCTGCTCCGCCAGGGACAGACCGGCCTCTCGACCGCCTTCGACATGCCGACCCTGATGGGCTATGACCCGGACCACGCCCTGTCGCTCGGCGAGGTCGGTCGCGAGGGGGTCGCCGTCGCCTCGCTGGAAGACATGGAGCGCCTCTTCGCCGGTATCCCCCTGGACAAGGTCACCACCTCGATGACCATCAACGCACCGGCGATCGTGCTCCTGGCGTTTTACATCGCCGTCGGGAAGAAGCAGGGGGTTCCACCGGCCCAGCTCCGCGGCACGCTACAGAACGACATCCTGAAGGAGTTCATCGCGCAGAAGGAGTGGATCTCTCCGCCCGAACCGTCGATGCGGATCATCCGCGACATGCTGGTCTACTGCACGAACGAGATGCCGCTCTGGAACACCATCTCGATCAGCGGCTACCACATCCGGGAGGCCGGCGCCACCGCGGTGCAGGAGCTGGCCTTCACCCTCTACGACGGCATCGCCTACGTGGAGGCCGGGGTCGAGGCCGGGCTCGACGTCGACGCCTTCGCTCCCCGTCTGTCGTTCTTCTTCGACGTGCACAACGATTTCTTCGAGGAGATCGCCAAGTTCCGCGCCGCCCGTCGGATGTGGGCCCGGATCATGAAGGAGCGTTTCGGGGCGAAGAACCCGCGCTCCTGGCTCCTCCGCACCCACGCCCAGACCGCCGGCGTCTCGCTCACCGCGCAGCAGCCGTACAACAACGTCGCCCGGGTCGCCATCCAGGCCCTGGCCGCGGTGCTGGGCGGAACGCAGTCGCTGCACACCAATTCGCTCGACGAAACCTACGCCCTCCCAACCGAGGAGGCCGCGACCATCGCGCTGCGCACCCAGCAGCTGATCGCCGAGGAGAGCGGGGTCGCGTCGGTCGTCGATCCTCTGGGTGGCTCCTACTTCGTCGAGGCCTTGACCGACGAGGTCGAGCGGCGCGCCTGGGAGATCATCAAGCGGGTCGACGATCTGGGCGGCATGGTCGCCGCCATCCACCAGGGCTACCCGCAAAAGGAGATTGCCGCCAGCGCCTTCCAGCACCAGCAAGAGGTCGAGCGCAAGCAGCGCATCATCGTCGGGGTCAACGGCTACCAGAAGGGCGAGGAGCCCGCGCTCCCCACGCTCAAGATCGACATGGAGGTCGAGCGCGACCAGGTCGAGCGCATCCGCGCCCTCCGCGCCCGCCGCGACCCCGCGCGCGCCACCGCCACCCTCGCCGCCGTCGAAGCCGCCTGCCGCACCGACGCCAACATCATGCCCCCGATCCTCGACGCCGTCGAAGCGGGCATCACCCTCGGAGAGATCTCGGACGTCTTCCGTAAGGTCTTCGGCGTCTACCGGGATCCCGGGTTCTTCTAACCCCACCGCGGCGCACGCCTACCGCGGCGCACGCTCGGCGTGCGCCGCTGCGGAGCCGATCTGGTCTTCGGTCCCACAATCCGCCACCTGACTCCCCGTACGCGTCGACGCTCCTACTCCCCCAACCACCCCAGTCGATGCGGCGAGCGCAGCTCCCAGCCAGATCCCAGGTTCACCGGCCGATCGGAAGGGGCGGCCGCGAGGGCGAGCACGGCATGCCGCTGCACTCCGAACTCGGCTAGGGCATCGGTCGGTACCAGCTCGCGAGGATCGGGAATCGACATCTTGACCTCGATCGCCTCGGTTCCGAACTCGGAAGAGAGAACGAAGTCGATCTCGCGTCCGTCTCGTATGCGCCAGAACTGGAACTCGCACGGGATTCCGCGATGCGCGTGATACCGGTAGAGTTCGGAAAAGACATGCGCCTCAGACCGGAAAGCCGGTGCGGCGCGAGCTTCCCCCGGGGGGAGTCAATAGCTGCTCTAACTCTCCGTGAATCCACATGATTGGCAAATCTAAACCTTGCCTCAGATTTGCGCGGCACGCCCAAACAGAGCGGGGGCGGGCCGACCGGCGGCCAGCCCCCGCCGATCACAACGCCCGGGCGATCGCGCGCTGAACGGCGGGAGGAACATCGACGGGCACGAAGCACTTCGCGGGATAGAGGTACGAATCTCCACTCACACTCACCCGGTCTCCGCCCCGCGCGGGGCATCGATACCGAGGCGACGCATCTTGCCGATCAGGGTGGTGCGCGAGAGGCCGCCGAGGCTCTCGGCGGCGCGGGTGCGGTTCCAGTTGTGGGACTCGAGGGCGCGGAGGATGAGGCGGCGTTCGATCCGATCGAGCACGCTCTCGAGGTCGATGGTGCCGCGAAGGCCCCGGCCAAAGGAGTCGTCGAGGGGATCGCCCAGGGAAGCGCTAAGGGCAGGATCGAGCGCATCGTCGGCCGCGGGTGACAGGTGGGCCTCCGGCAGGGGCACGGGACCGAGCGCCCCCGGCGCCAACGACACAGGGCCGAGAGGCAGATCGTCTGCGGGGCGGAGTCCCAGGAGTTCGGCCGGAATCTCGGTGCGACCGAGTGCCCGGGTGAGATGGGCCGCGCGGTGGAGGGTGGCTCGAAGTTCGCGCACGTTGCCGGGCCAGGGGTAGGCGAGCAGCTGCGAGAGGGCGGGCTGGGAGAGGCGGATCGCTCCCTGCGCTGCGGCGAGCTGGCCCAGAAGATGGTGGGCCAGCTCGGGGATGTCGCCCGGACGCTCACGCAGCGGGCGGAGTTCGACCACCACACCGCGCACGCGGTGGAGCAGGTCGAGACGGAACTCGCCGGAGGCGACCGCGGCGTCAAGGTTGCGATGGGTGGCGGCGACCAGGCGGACCTGAGCGGTGCGGTTGCGCAGATCTCCCACCCGGCGCACTTCGCCGCTCTCGAGCACCCGGAGGAGCTTCATCTGGGCTTCGGCTCCCATCTCCCCGATCTCGTCGAGGAAGAGGGTGCCGCCATCGGCCACTTCAACCAGGCCCGGCTTGTCGGTGGTCGCTCCGGTGAACGCACCGCGGGTGTGGCCGAACAGCTCGCTCTCGAGCAACTCGCGCGGGATCGCGCCGCAGTGGATCGCCACCATCTCGCCCCGCAGTCCGCTCCAGCGGTGAAGGGCGCGCGCGATCACCTCCTTTCCGGTGCCCGACTCGCCGAGAATCAGCACGGGCAGGTTGGTGCCGGCGAGAAGCCGGAGGGGAGCGAGGGCGCCGAGCAGGCGCGGATCGACGGTGACGAACCCGACCTCCCGGAGTTCCTGCCGGACGAGCGAGAGGCGGGAGGCGCGGGTGCCCGGGGCGCGAAAGATCGAGGTCGATCCGGAGCCCGACTCCCCCACCCGCCCCCCGGGAGTGGCCCCGGGCCAGGTGAGCCGGGTCCAGCGTTCCTCGCAGCGGTCGGCGCGAGCGTCGAGGCGGAGGCGGCGCAGCAGACCGGCCGCGAGACCGAGATCGGCCCGGGCCTGGGCGAGGAGCTGGTGCGCGCCCGGTCCGTCGGCATCGTCGTGGCCGCGATCGGAGAGCAGCCAGAGCGAGACCTCGGCCAGCGCCTCGAGCGCCGTCGCACGGGGCAGGATCTCCTGCTGACGCGTCGCGACGTTGGCCAGCGCGCGGTGGACGCGTGCGCGGAGTGCCGGTTCGGAATCGGGCGCCAGGCGCTGCACCCGGTTTGCGATCCAGGTGGAGAGCCAGGGTGGGCAGTCGAGCCGCGGATCGGCCTCCAGTCGCTCGACCCAGAAGACCAGCGCCTCGACCTCGTGCTTGCGCACCGGGGCGGGAGAGAGGCCGTCGCCCTCCGGTTCCTGCGGCCACCAGAGCGAACGCGGGCCGAGGAGCAGTTCGGGCAGCCGTTCGAATCCGGTCGAGGCCGGGTCGTGGGGCGCAGGCAGGGCCGGAGCTCCCGGGGCGAGTGCAAACGCCACCTGCTGACGGAGCGCACACTCGGCCGGCACTGCACTCCCGGGAGCCCCCTCCCCCCGCAGGGCGCACTCGAGTCGGATCAACCAGGCGGGCCGAGCGCGCTCCCCGTGCCGCAGCGATTCGTAGTACCAGAGGATCCGCCGCGCCGCTTCCTCAAGCCCCGGCATCGGCTGCCGGCGGGAATTGCGGAGGACGAGCGCGAGGGTGCGGCGGAAGCGACTCCCCCACCCGAGCTGGAAGTAGCAGACCGCGCGGGCGAGGAAGACCCAGCCAGCGGCCGCACTTCCCGACGCCCCGCGCCGGGCCAGGCGTCCGAAGATCTGATCAATCTGCTCGAGCGCTTCGTGCCAGCGGCCGGCGGCCAGTTCCCAGCGGAGGAGGCGGTAGCGGTCGCACAGCTCCTCGCGGGCCGAGCCGCGCCGCTGACCGGCGAGAACCAGGGCGCGTTGCAGGTCCAGCGCATCCCCCCAACGCCCGCGGACGGCGAGGCGGTAGGCGCGATCCCGGAAGCGCTTTCGGACCGATCGCGACCGCGGAAGCGGCTCAGCGCCGGTGAACCGCGATTCTGCGATCGGCAGGATGATGGACATGGGGACCTCCAGATGAAAAGATCGCCCCGCGCGGGGGCTGACCGTGCAGATTCCGAACGGGCCTTGGTTGACCAGGGTTCGAGACATCCGGCGAGAGGGGGATGCGCACCGAATGCGGGAACGACGAATCGAGGCAGGTATGCCATTTGGCGGACAGAGCGGCCGCCTGGGCCGGGCAGCGGCCACGATGATGACTGTCTGGGGAGCCGTGCTGCTTCTGGTCGGGAGCGGATCGTCGGCCGCGGGAGAAGAAGCGAGCTTCCCTCCGGACGCCTTCATCGACGCGGCCCGGGCCGCGAGCGAAGGCAACCCGCGCGCCGCCGCTGACGGTTATCTCGAGCTGCTGCGCGCGAACCCGGAAGAAGGGCGTTACGCGGAGCGGTACATCCGGACCAGCGTCAAGGCGCGCGATCTCGTCGGCGCCGAGAGGTCGTTGCGCGCCCTGGTGGCCAGCCGCCCCGAGGCGCTGGTTCCTCTCGGGGCGCTGGCCGACGTGCTCGACAAGCAGAAGAAGCCCGAGGAGGCGTACAGGCTCTTTCGCCAGGCGATGATTCGCGGGGTACGCCACCCTCAGGTCTACGAGTCGGCGCTCCGCTTGGCCCGGCAGCGGGAGCGGCTCGAGGATTTTCGTGTGCTGGTCGACTCGCTCCGGACCGCGCGGCCGGAAGATCCCCAGATCTGGTACGCCCGCGGAATGCTGGCCTGGCATCTCAGTGATCTCGACGCCGCCGAGGAGATGTTTCACCAGGCGATCGCGCGGGATCCCTATCTGTTCGATGCCTACACCTCGGCCGCGGCGGTGGAGCATCAGAACCAGAACACCAGCGCCGGATACGAGACCTGGCGGGTGGCCCTGTCGAGGGCGGTGGAGATCGGCGATCGACTCCGGCAGCTCGATCTCCTGGAAACTCTGGGCGACGCGCACTGGAACGGCGCGGATGTCGGTGCGACCCCCTACTACCGGGAAGCGATCACCCTGGCCGAGCACCTGGGCGAGAACGAGCGCGCCGACCGGATGCGGGTGGAGCTGTTTGGCGTGGAGCAGATGGCCGGCCGGTTGGACGGCATGGCCTACTGGGCGTCCGAGGATGCACGCATCTCCCTGGCGCGCGGCGACACCCTCGCGGCGGGCCAGCGGCTGGCCTGGGCCGCCGGCACACTCGAGATCTGCGGCGAGGGGCAGATGGCGCTCGGGCTCTTCGACGAGTCGCTGCGCCTCACCGAGCGGACTCCACGCGCCGCCTATCGCGTCTCCGCCCTGGCCCGCCGGGCGCGGCTCGCGCTGGTGACCGGGGACATCGATGGGGCCATTCGCGGGGCGCAAGACGCCGAGGCGTACGCGGAGGGATTGCGCGCGATCCAACCGGTGGCCAAGGTCGAACACCAGCGGGCGCGGGTCATCGAGGCCCACGCGCGCCTCCTGCGCGGCGACGAGCCCGCCGCTCGCGAGCTGTACCATGGAGTCGTCGCGGAGGAGATCCCCAGCGCGAGCGCCGCCCCTTGGGTCGAGGCCGCCTGGGCGCTGGCGCGCCTGGAGCGCGAGGACGGACGCCTGGCCGAGGCGCGCCGGCTGCTCGATTCCGCACTCGCCGCGCGCGGGGCAGCGCGGGACTCGACGCTGACCGGGGTTCTCGCGCTCGAGGAGCTGGCGCTTTTCGCCGCCGAAGGACAGTCCGCGCGGGTGGTGGAGCAGGGAAACGCGCTCCTCCGGCGCACCGAGAGGATGCAGCCGCGGGGACTGCGCGCCGCAACGGCCGTCGAGGTGGCGCGCGTGTTGCTCCCTTCCGAGCCGGACCTCGCCCTCCGCGCCTTGCTCGACGGATGGCTCTCGGCCGAGCTCGAGGTGCCGCGGGCACAGGTCCCTTCGATCCCGGAGGCGATGCTGCCCGACCCGGAGGCCCCGCTGGAGCAGCTTGCCGTGCTCTTCGCGCAGCTTGCGCTCAACCCCGCGTCCGCTCCGAGCTGGCGTTGGGTGCAGCCCGAGGACACCAGCCATGCGCCGCGCAGTGCCGAGGGGCTGCTCAGCGCGCGTTGGTCGTTCTTCTTCACCGAGCGCCGCGCGCACCGCGTGATGGAACAGACGCTCTCGGTGGGCGAGAAGGCGCTCCTCCCGCGGGACGGCGCGGCGCTCCGTCGGGTGCTGTGGGAGCGGGCGAGCAACGAGGCGGCCGCGGCATATCGCGCCCTCCGGACCGGATCGCTGCCGAAGGGCGCTCCCGAGGAGGAGTCTCCCCTGCTCGAGCTGGAGGCCGAGGCGCGCCAGCTGCTCAACAACAACCCGGAGTACGCGCGGCTGCCCTGGCTGATCGCTCCTCCCGACGTCGCGGCGCTCCGCCGTGCGCTCCGCCCCTCGGGTGAGAGCCTGGTCAAGGCCGCGGTCTGCCAGGACGTGACGCTGCTCTACTTGATCCAGCCGGACCGTTTTCGGCTCATCGCCACGCCCGTGCCCCGCGACAGCATCGCGGCGCAGGTGCGCCGCTGGGTGCCGTACTACCGAAACGGGTGTGACACGCAGGACCTGAGCGACCTGCGGGACGACTTTGCCGTGGCCGGTCAGCTCTGGAACGGCTTGCTCGCGCCGATCGGCGAGTCGGCCGACCCGGCAAAGGCGCTGTGGGTCAGTGCCGACGGTCCGCTCTGGTACCTGCCGTTCGAGTCGCTCGCTCCGCGGGGAGGACGCGCGGAAGGGAAGGACGATTCCGCGATCTGGGACCGTGTGGTGGGGCTGCCCCTGGCCGTGGACCGGCACCAGATCGGATACCTTCCCGATCCGGGGGTGCTCGCGCCGCTGGTGGTCGAGCCCGCGGCGAAGTCCGGAGACGAGATGCAAGCGCGGCTCATCCTGCCGACCGACGATCCCGAAGCAAAGGCTCCGCCGCAGACGACCCATTGTCGCGCGCGCGACGGTCACGAACTGGTGCAGCGGGAATGGCGGCGCGCCCCATGCGAACCGGACGAGGCGACCGTGCACCGTGTCCTGGCCGATACCGACGGGATCGCGCTCACCCTCCACCTCAGTGAATCGGAGATCTCCGAGACGGCAGCCAGCCGCTCGACCGTCTTCTTCTGCCCCACGTTCTATCGCACCAACGAGCCGTCGGCTTCGGGCTTCGCCATGGGGGGCACGATTACCCCCGACAGCGACAACTTCCTCCGGAGCTGGGAATGGGGTCGGCTTCCCCTGGGCGAGTTCTGCGCACTGCCCGAAGCCTCGGCCTGCGCCCTCGACCCTGCCCCCGTGGCCCTCGCCCCGGCTCGCTGGGGACTCGAGCTCGTCACCCCCGCCCTGGTGGCCGACTTCGCGGGATGCCGCGCGGTCTACCAGTCGCTCTGGAACGCGGACGAGGCCGCCTGGATCCCGCTCGTCTCGCTGCTCGCGCACGATCTCGGACCCAGCTTCGAACTGTTCGACCGCGAGCGTCGTCGGCTTCGCGACCTGAGCCTGCCCGCCGGATCGGGCCACCGCCTCGCCCTCGCCCATCCCTTCTTCTCCTGCTCCGTTCGCTGGTGGCGTCTCGCCCCGTCGTGACCCGCGGGGAAAGCTTCGGTGGCAAACTTCCTGCCAATCTCCCCTGGCCTCGGGCTACCGGTTCCGGTGGTTCCAGGCCAGGGGATAAAGCGGGGGTGCCTAACGGGTTGACGTCGGGGCCTCATCCGCCACACGAGCGGGCGCCCGGGCAGTCCCGGAGTCGTGGGTCCAGCCCTTCGTCCGCGGACCCGGCTCCTGAGACAGGATGGACGAACAGCGCCGCTAGCACGATTTGTCCGATGAAGTTATGGCTGTTGCCGTCGGTTCGTTTCGGCTATCCTGTGACCGCGTCTCAATCGCCGCGCAGAGTCAAAACCTGCGCATCGCACACGCTGTCGCAGCGTGCGTCCGTCGTGTCCCCGAGAGGTCGTTACGCCGGTCTCCAGCGCCTCTCGAGGAACCCCCGAGCGAGCGTGCCTCGCCTCGGGGGCTCCCGAACAACCATTGCTCATGACTTCAGCGGAGGGCATCCAATGCGATCACGGATCAGTGTCTTCGCCGCGCTGTTCGGTCTGGCGCTCGGCGCGCAGACAGCGGGCGCGCAGGCGCATTTCACGGCCAAGTTGACCGGCGAGGCCGAGGTACCCGCGGTGGCGACACCGGCCAAGGGAACGGCCTGTCTCACGGTCACTCCAGCCGGCCTGCAGTACTTCATCACGACCGAAGGGCTTTCCGGCCCGATCACCGCGGCGCACTTCCACGGCGGGCAGGCCGGCGTGGGCGGCGGCGTGGTATTCAATATCGGAAGCGACTTCAACACGTCGATCTCCCCCAATTCCGCCCAGGGGATCTGGACCCCGGCAGCTGGATTCACCACTGCCCGCCTGGCGGAACTGATGGCCGGCGGGCTCTACCTGAACGTCCACACCGCAGCGAACCCGGCGGGCGAGATCCGCGGGCAGATCTTCCAGAGCGCCGGGGTCCACTTCTCGGCCAGCATCACCGGACAGGAAGAAAATCCCCCGGTGGCTCCGGCTGGGACCGGCACCGGCTCCTTCATCCTGAGCGGAGAGGGGCTGGCCTACGACATCACGGTGACCAACCTGACCGGCGCGATCACCGCCGCCCACATCCACAAGGGGCGGATCGGTGAGAACGGCGGCGTGCTGCAGAACCTCAACTTCTCGGGTAACCGGCTGGTCGGGTTCATCGCCCGGACCGCGTTCACCAATGTCGATCTGGAAGCGCTGATCGGCGGCGGCACCTACGTCAACGTGCACACCGCGGCGAATCCGGGAGGCGAATCGCGCGGCCAGATCAAGCTGAACGAGGGTTGGGGCTTCACCGCCGGACTGAACGGCGCGCAGGAGGTTCCTCCCACCGCGGCGGGCGAACTCGGCACCTCGGGTCTGACCCTGACCGCGACCGGTCTTCGCTACGACATCACGGTGAGCGGCCTCTCCGGCGGAATCATCGCCGCCCACATCCACAATGCGGCCACCGGTTCGAACGGTCCGGTGGTGCACGACCTGCTCCCCGCGTTCGGCGGCGGCAACACCGCGGCAGGCGTCTGGCAGTTCTCCGAGGGACTGAGCGCCAACCTGGTGAATGAACTGCTGCAGGGCCGCTGCTACATCAACGTTCACACCGCGGCGAATCCGGCGGGAGAGATCCGCGGGCAGATCACGCCGCAGGGGCCGGGCCAGGCCTACGTCGCGACCTTCTCGGCCGCAGCGGAGGAGCCTCCGGTCGCGGCCGCGGGAACCGGAACCGGCACGGCGGTTCTCTCCGGCGGAAATCTCGTCGTTCGAGTGACGGTCAACAACCTCACCGGCGGCATCACCGCGGCCCACATCCACACCCAGGACATCGGCTCGTCCGGCGGCGTGTCGTTCAACTTGGGCGGCCTGTTCGTCGGCAACACTGGTCAGGGCACCTGGGCGATCCCGGCGGCGAGCATCGCCGACCTCTACAACGGGCGGCTCTACTTCAACGTGCACACCGCGGCCAATCCGGCCGGCGAGGTGCGTGGGCAGATCCTCCCGGCCTCGGGCACGGCGCTCGACGCCCAGCTCACCGCCTCGCAGGAAGTTCCCTCGAACGGCACCCCGGGCCTGGGAACGGCCACCTGCCGCCTGACCCCCGACGGCATGGCGTTCCACCTCACGGTGGACAACCTGACCGGCGGGATCACCGCAGCCCACATCCACAACGGAACGCTCGGGGTGAGCGGAGGTGTGGCCCGCGACATCCTGCCCGACTTCGTCGGCCGGACCGCGCGTGGCGTCTGGCGCCCGACCGATCCCGCGGCGCTGACCGACGCCCTGATCACGACCCTCATGCGCCAGGGGCACTACTTCAACATCCACACCGCGGCGAACCCGGCGGGTGAGATCCGCGGGCAGATCAAGATGGCCGGCGGCGGCGGTTACGGCACGATGCTCCTGGGTGGCAACGAGGTCGGCCCGACCCCGGCAAAGGGAACGGGCGTTCTCTCCGCGACCCTGACCGACCTGGGGCTCGTCTTCCGCACCTCGGTCACCGATCTGACCGGCGCGCGGACCGCGGCGCACTTCCACAACGCTCCGGCCGGCTCGAACGGCGGCGTGGTGCGCGACCTGGCCGGCGACTTCACCAACAACACGGCCGACGGAGTCTGGCGGAACACCGACGCCTCGGCCTTCACCCTGACCCGCGCGGGCCAAGTGGTGCTGGGTGAGATCTACGAGAATGTCCACACCGCGGCATTCCCGAGCGGCGAGATCCGCGGCCAGATCGGCACCCGCACGCCCAGCGACGTGACTCCGGGTACCCGGGCTTCTGGCCTGGTCCTCCGGAACACGCCGAACCCGTTCGTCCGTTCGACCCAGGTTGCGTTCTACCTGCCGCAGGCGGGTCGCGTGAGCCTGCGCGTCTTCGATGCGAACGGGCGTCAGGTGCGCAGCCTGGTCGAAGGTCAGGCCGAGGCCGGCTGGCACGAGGCCACGTTCGAGTCGGGTGCGCTTCCGAACGGCATGTACCTCTACCGCCTGGAGAGCAACGGTGGGGTCGAGACGCGAAAGATGATGCATCTGAAGTAGTGGGTGCGGCCCGCGTCGCCCCCGGGCGAGCGTGAGGCCTGTGCTTGGAAAACGGCGGAGCGATCAGGCTCCGCCGTTTTTTTCGTGCCGCGAACTGGCCCGCAACTGGCGTCGGCCGGCGCCGGCGGCGCAGCTTGCATCGCGCCCCTTGCGAATTCGCCCCGGTCGGAGGAACTCATCCTGCACGAGCGCGAAGCCGCGCATCCTCTGCCGCCGCGCTAACCCACGCCGGGGCACAGGGGCCGGGGGACTCGCATCGCGCACGGTGCGAAGCGCCAAGGCGCGGCATGCGGTTTGCGCGTTCCTCTCCGCCAAGCGTCTTTGGGGGAAGGAAGAAGGTCCCAATGCAATCGATGCGTCACGCGTCGCCCTGGATCGGTCTCCTGGTGTTTTCGCTGAGTGGGTGTGGAGATCGCGATCCCGTCTCCTATGGGACGACGGGCGACGTTCCTGAACCGGAGGCGGCCTGGTCGGATCCCCACGACCACGACGGCCCGTTGCTCAGTCTGCTCGGAGCGAAGCTGAAGCTCTCGACCGATGACCCGAACCAGACCTACGTCGAGGATGATGTCGATCCGTGGATGGCGCGCAGTGTCTTCACCGAGGCCAGCTCGTTCACCCTGGTGATCACCAACGAGAGCCGACAGATTGCCCGCAATCTCGAGTTGCTCGTCGCCGTCCCGGGAAACCTGCCCGAGTTCGGGTGGAGCGTCACGGTCGGTGATCCGGGCGTGCTCCTCTCGAGTCTGGAAGACTTCCCTTGCCTCCGCCTGCGGGAGAGTTCGTATCCCCCGCTCCCGCACGGCGTCTACGGCCCCCGGGGGACGGCGCGCTTTGCCCGGGTGATGGGGCCGTCGGCCCTCAAGCCGGGTCAAAGCTGGAGCGTGCCGGTGCAGATCTTCCGGGGAGCGGTATCCGACTTCAAGGTGCACTTCGACACGGCAGGTGGGCGCTTCTTCTGCGCCCCGATGAATGACGTGACCGCGGTGCCGCCGATGGAGGAGAACATCGCCGGACGTTGAGCGACCCTGGAGTGCGCGATCGCGGTACCTCAGGGTTTGCGTGCTACCGCGCGGCGCGTTCGCCGCGCCGCGGGACCGAGGGCGCGCCCCGATGTGGGGCGTGTGGGGCTTGACGGAGTGGCGCGGCCGCGGGCCGTGCTGCTCCTCGAGCCGGTTTCGAGCAGGCGACCGAGCAAGGAACGGATCCGCGCGGACGCGGACGAGCGAGCTACTCCACCAGCCCCCAGACCAGCATCGCCTTCTGACGATTCTCTTCCTGGAAGTAGATGACGTCGTACTTGGCCCGGTCGAACGGTCCTTCGTAGCCGAGCTTGACCAGGAAGCGCTTTACCTGACCCGGCTCCACCACCTGCCAGCGAATGCGCGGGTTCTTCTCCTGCATCTGCTTCATCGATTCACGAATGTCGAGCACGCCCGATCTCCTTCCCTGCTGGAACCGCGGGAGACTAGCACAAGGTCGCGCGCTCGGCACCTGGCTAGCGGCCGGCGCCCCGCGGAAGGTGCAGCACCGTGCGGCGCATCCCGGTTCCCCCGGCTTCCATCTCGAGGTAGTAGACCCCGCCCGGGAGCGGTTCGTGGCCCGCCGCGCCGATGCTCCAGTCGAGCGCATAGACGCCGCCGTTTCCGATCAGCTCTCCCCCAGCGAGCCGCCGACCTGCGGCATCGAGCAGACTCCACCGCGCGGTTTCCGGGGTCTCCCCCGACTTGAGCGCGAAGAGCGCGCGCAACCGCCCAGCGAAAGGATTGGGCTGCACCAGGAGCTCGGCCCTCCGGGTCGGGGAGGTCCCGGGGAGAGAGGAGATCGCCGGGGTGGTGAACGACCAGGTCTGGCGCGAGATGCGCCGGTGATTGACCGCGTCCTCGGCGATCACTTCCCAGCGGTAGGTGGTCTCCGGGGCCAGGGCCGAAACCAGGCTGAGCGTGGTGTCCGATCCGGCGGAGATCAGGAGGGGAAAACCGCCGCCGGGGCTGGCCTCGCGCAGCGATACCCGGTAGGTGACGGCCGCGCCGCTGTCGCCGTCGTGCGTCGCCCGCCAGGTGAAGGCCGGGCTGAGGGTGTTGAGCGCAGCCCCATCCGCAGGAGCCAGGAGCGAGAAGGGGTAGGGGTAGAGGAGGGGCGCGCTCTGGAGCGCGGCCAGGACATTGGCCCGGCCGTGTCCGTAGGCGTTGTCGGGATTGCCATGGCGATCCGCGGTGGCCATGAGGGCGGCACGCAGATCCATCGGTCCCCACTCGGGGTGAGCCTCGAAGAGGAGCGCGGAGGCGCCGCCGATCAGCGGAGTGGAGAGGGACGTGCCGTTGGCGGTGCCGTAGGCCTCCGGGTCCTCCGCATCGGCCCACCAGGTGTCGACCCCGCGAGCCACCACCTCGGGCTTGATCCGCCCGTCGGCCGTCGGTCCGCGAGAGGAGAACCAGGCGATCTGATTGTTGCTATCGACCGCCCCGACGGCAACCATGCTGTCGGCGTCGGCCGGGGTGCCCAGGGTGTTGACTCCCTCGCCGTAGGTTGCCGGCCGCGTTGACGCACAGGATGCCGCGGGCCGCCGCGATGTCGAGCGCGCGGGTGATCACCGCGGTGTCGCCGTCCCGCTCGGGCGCGTCCCAGCAGGCACCGTTGTCGAAGCAGACGTAGGACAGGCTGGCGCTGGTGACCCGCACTCCGGCGCTGTCGGCCCACTCGAGGGCCGCGACGTAGAAGTCCTCCTCGGCCTGGGTCTCGCTCCGGATGTCCTCGGTCTTGGCCAGATAGAATGGCGCGCCGTAGCCCGGACCGACGATGTTGCCGGGGTCGTTCCCTCCCGCCACGGCCCAGCAGCCGGTGCCATGGCGGTGCTGGCCCGGATCATCCTCCGATTCGTTCTGGACGTTGCCGTCGGCGAAGACGAAGTCGCGCTCCGCGACCAGGTCGGCGTGGGCAAAGGCGGAATGGTCCTTCCGGAACCCGGTGTCGAGCATCATGACCGGCACCCGATTGCCGCTGAAACCGAGTGCGTGGACCGGGGGCACGTTGATCTCGCTGAGCTGGGGACCGGCGGGACCGTAGTCGGGGACTTCGCTGTCGAGCGGCGAGAACCGCTGGTCGCTCGGCCTCCGCCGCTCCTGGGAGAGGGTGCGTCCGAGCGGTCGCCCGGAAGCATCGACCTCCGGCCCGAGCGAGGCACGTTCGGCGGTCGCCACCGGGCGGAGCGATCCGACGAAGGGCAGCGCCGCGATCCGGGCGCGCTGCGCGTTCGTCGCCTCGATCGAGACCGCGTTGAACCAGCGGCTCCGGGTGCGAATCGCCGCGTCGCGGGCGATCTCCGTCACGTACGGTTCCCACAGGGGGAGATCTCGCTCCTCCGGCAGCGTCGCGCCGACCGTGGCGCGGCGGGACCAGCTCTCCGCCGGGCGCGACTCGGCGATGACCAGAGCGTTCTTGGCGTCGAGCGAGAGATCGCCCCGATCGCGGAGAAACACCCAGTAGGGAGCAGGTTCCTCCGCCAGCGCCATGCCCGGCGCCGCGAGGAAGAAGGCCGAGGTCAGTCGGTGCAGAAGCTGCTTCGCCTGCCGGCGCATGTCGAACCTCCGATCTGATGTCTGTCCTGCGCGGCAACCGGGATCGCGCGGCGCGATCGGCCGGGTGGGTGCTCACCCCGCCTGGTCGGCCTCCTGACGCCCCAGGGAGAGTTCGCCCTGGAGCGCCGGATGAATCTTACCGTTTGTGGCCAGGATGGAGCGACCCTCGCGCCAGGCAATTCCACCCCGGCAGTCGGTCACCTGGCCCCCGGCCTCAGTCACCAGGAGCGCCCCGGCGGCCACATCCCAGGCGTTCAGATTGAGCTCCCAGAAGCCGTCGTACCGCCCATCGGCCACGTAGGCGAGGTCGAGGGCGGCCGATCCGCACCGGCGCAATCCGCGGGAGATGCGGGCCAGACGAGCCCAGTTCTCCAGGTTGACGTCGTGCATTCCATCCACGCTGTAGGCGAAACCGCTGGCCAGGAGCGAGCGGGAGAGCTCATCGGACTCCGACACTTCCATCCGCGCGGAGCGGTTCCGCCAGGCCCCGCCCCCCCGCGTGGCGGTGAACAGCTCATCGAGATAGGGGGCAAAGACCACGCCGACCAGCGGACCCGCCTCGTCTTCGAGCGCGATCGAAACGCAGTACATCGGGTGGCGATGGACGTAGTTGGTCGTGCCGTCGAGCGGATCGATCACCCAGCGGAGCCCGCCCGCGCCCTCCTTGCGCGCCCCCTCCTCGGCCAGGATGCCGTGATCCGGATAGCGGGCACCGATCCGGCCGGTCACCAGCCGTTCCACCTCCAGGTCGAGTTCGGTGACCAGGTTTCGCCACCCTTTGTATCCGACCGCCGCGCGGGTCACCGAGCCGTGCGCCGCGAGTAGCCGTCCGCCCGCCTCCCGCGCCAGCTCGACCGCGAAATCCAGCCATTCCTGCATTCCACCTCCGGGGTTGCCTGTCCGCACATCGACCTGTAATTTACAGCGAATCGTGCCGAAAAGGCAGAGTCGGGCGGAAAGAGGGGCGGATCGGTCCCGGGAAGGGCCGGTCGGGAACGAAGCGCGGGGGCCGCGCCAAGTGGGCCAGCAGCGGAAGGTAACGAGGTTTTCATGGAATCGGTGATGGACAAGATCGTCAGTCTGGCCAAGCGCCGCGGCTTTGTGTTCCCCTCGAGCGAGATCTACGGCGGCATCAACGCCTGCTGGGACTACGGCCCCCTCGGCTCCAAGCTCAAGATGAACGTCAAGCAGGCCTGGTTCAAGGCGATGACCCAGATGCGGGACGACATCGAGGGGCTCGACGCGGCGATCCTGATGCACCCGCGGGTCTGGCACGCCTCGGGCCATGTGGAGAACTTCACCGATCCGCTGGTCGACTGTCGCGAGTGCAAGGCGCGCTTCCGCGAAGACCAGATTCCGCAGTCGCAGTGCCCGCTCAAGCCGTCGAAGTGCCCTGGCCAGCACGACAAGTGCAACCTGACCGAGGCGCGTCACTTCAATCTCATGTTCAAGACCTTCATGGGTCCGGTGGAGGAAGACGCCAACGTCATCTTCCTCCGCCCCGAGACCGCGCAGGGGATCTACGTCAACTACAAGAACGTCCTCGAGTCGTCGCGCCACAAGGTGCCTTTCGGCATCGCCCAGATCGGCAAGGCGTTCCGCAACGAGATCACTCCTGGCAACTTCATCTTCCGCACCCGCGAGTTCGAGCAGATGGAGATGCAGTTCTTCGTCAAGCCGGGCACCGACGAGGAGTGGTTCGAGACCTGGCGCGGCATCCGGATGGACTGGTACCACCAGCATGGCATCCGGCCGGAGAAGCTCCGCTGGCACAAGCACGAGAAGCTGGCCCACTACGCCCGTGCCGCCTACGACATCGAGTACGAGTTCCCCTTCGGCTGGAGCGAGCTCGAGGGGATCCACAATCGCACCGACTTCGACCTGAGCCGCCACCAGGAGTTTTCGGGCAAGAAGCTGGAGTACTTCGATGAGGAGACGAAGGAGCGGTACCTCCCCTACATCATCGAGACCTCGGCCGGCTGCGACCGCTCGCTCCTCACCTTCCTGGTCGACGCCTACCGCGAGGATGAGCAGGAGGGCGAGGTCCGGAACTACCTCTCGCTCCATCCCAAGCTTGCGCCGATCAAGGTTGCGGTCTTCCCGCTGGTCAAGCGCGACGGCATGCCCGAGATCGCGGCCAGGATCGTGGCCGACCTCCGTCCCCGCATGGAGGTGTTCTACGACGAGAAGGGAGCGGTCGGCCGTCGCTATCGCCGGATGGACGAGGTGGGAACCCCCTTCTGCATCACGGTCGACTCCGAGACCCTGACCAACCAGTCGGTCACGGTCCGCATGCGCGACACCCTGGAGCAGGTCCGGGTCGACATGAGCCAGCTCCGCACCTGGCTCGAGGAGCGGATTTGTTAGCCGCGGCGGGCGCCCCGCGCCCGCCGCTGTCCGTGCGAACTGCGGATTGACCTTGGCGCGAGGCCGCACTACTATCGTCTTACTTGCCCCCCGCCCGACTAGCCGCTTGCGGCCCGGGCGGGGTTATTCTTTACTGTCGCGATGGCGACCGAACCTCGAGTCAAAGCACGATCGCGTTCTTCGACGGACAGAACCTCTTCCACGCTGCGCGTGAGGCTTTCGGAAACAAACACCCGAACTACGGACCGCTCGAACTTGCGAACTCGATCTGCGTTCTCAAGGGCTGGGATCTCGTGCAGACGCGTTTCTACACCGGAATCCCCGACCCAGCCGACGCCCCGTTCTGGCACGACTACTGGAGTCGGCGTCTGCAAGCGCTGAGTCGCAAGGGAGTCGTCGTGTACTCCCGCCCCCTTCGGTATCGAAACAAGATCGTTCGACTGCCGGATGGGTCGGAGCATTCGTTTGCGGCCGGAGAGGAAAAGGGAATCGATGTGCGGATCGCGCTGGACCTGATTCGGCTCGCCACTCACGACGAGTACGATGTCGGCTTGATCTTCAGCCAGGACCAGGATCTCTCGGAGGTGGCGGATGAGATTCGAAGCCTGGCGCGCGAAAGTGATCGATGGATCAAGCTGGCTTCCGCCTTTCCATCCGGTCCGGTGAGCCGAAATCGACGAGGGATCAACAAGACTGACTGGATCCCGATCGATCGCGAGCTCTACCAACGATGCGTGGATCCGTACGACTACCGTGCACCGGATCGTCGCCGCCCGTGAGCAGAGTCGCGAAAGCAACCCTTACGTCCCGTCTGAGCGCCGCCGCCCTCCGCGCCGCCACCGCCGAGCGGATCCACGCCGCCGAAGCCAACTTCGGACTGACGCTTCCGCCGCAGGTCGCGCACGGCGCGTTTCTCGCCGCCTTCATCGCCGCAGGTCGGTTCCCCGCCTTCGCGGCGCAACTGGAGGCCGCGCTCGATGCCGAGGTCTCCCCCTGCTGGCTCCGCGAGTCGGTGCTCCAGAGCTACCTCTTCGTCGGCTTTCCCCGCACCTGGACCGCGTTCAAGCATCTACGTGTTGCGCTGGCCGCGCGGGGCGAGACGAACCCACCCGCGGTCGAGGTTCACGACCTCGGCGCCCGCCTCGAGCACGGCCCCTCGATCGCGCCTTTGATCGCCGAATGGTGGGAGCGCGGCGAAGCGCTCTGTCGCCGGATCTACGGCCCCCAGTACCAGCGTCTGCGCGAGAACCTCGGCGGCTATCATCCCGAACTGGCCGACTGGATGATCCTCGAGGGATACGGAAAGGTGCTCTCCCGGCCGGAGATCGATCCCGGCGAGCGCGAACTCTGGATCCTCCCGATCCTGATCGTGCAGGACGCGCGCGACCAGCTCCACTCGCACCTCAAGGGCGCACTCCGGGTCGGCGTCCCGCACGCCACCCTCTCGGCCGTCTTCGACCTGGTCAGCGCGGTGGCCGCGCCCAGCGCATCCCTCTTCGCGCGCCGGCTGCTGGTGCGCCTCGGGGCATAGGCACCAGCCCGCCCCGGGTCCGAGCCGCGCGCCGCTACTTCCCCGTGCTATCCGGCAGCGCGTAGTCCTCCAGCCGCGTGAGCTGATAGCAGTCCGTTCCGTCCAGCCGCGCCACGTACAACACCGTCACGTTGCTCACGGAGTCGAGGGCGGAGTAGACGAAGCTCTCTCCGTCGGGGGAGAACGCCATCTCTAGACCGTACTCAACCAACCTTCGCTTCGTCATTGTGTCGAGGTCGATCACGCTCGTGGCCCTTCGCTCGTGAACCGAGTAGTCCACGAACCCCAGCGACTTCCCGTCCGGGGAGAATCGAGGTGTGATGGCGTCCATCCAGAGAAGCACCTGTACCGAGTCTGGGGTTGCAAATGGGGTCAGCCGGACCCCATTCCCGCCTGCGATCCAGCGACCGTCGGCCGACCAGCAGACGGAGGAGGTGATTTGCCTCGTCAGAAAGCGTTGCGCGCCCGTCGCGAGATCCAGATGCCATAGCCCGAGGGCGGCACCGTCGGCCGTGAACACGATCGATCGGCCATCAGGCGACCAGTCGCTGTATGGTTTCTGCCCCGGTCCCACCGTAAGCTGCGCGACCTCTCCGCTGTCGATCTCCATGCGATGAACCTGGATGATCCCGTCTCGAAGCTGACGACCGAAGGTAATCGAGCGACCGTCAGGAGACCAAACCGGTTGGTGGCCACGCCCAAGGTATCTCCGTTCTCCGGAGCGCAGATTGAGCATCCAGATCTGGTTGATGCCTCTTGCCAACACGTCGTCCCAACCCACCGCGATCCGCTCGTAGACGATCTGCCCGCCGTTTGCCGCGTTCCAGTTCGGATAGCGGTCCATTGGAGACGAATCATCTCGATACTCCACTCCAGGTGAGCAGAGTCGCGGGACCGTATCCGAGGGGCTAGCTCCCTCATCGGCGACGCATCCGGCAGCGGTCGCGAGTCCGGCTAGCAGCGCCGCTCTCGCGATCGCGAGAGCGCTACCGGACAAGGACGCACCTCGCGGATTGCGCAACTCCGCTCTCGTCGCCGATGACAGCCCAGTAGACACCCGAGCTGCAGGCATGTCCCCGATCGTCCATGCCATCCCATGCAATGGTTGGCGCTCCGGAGGGGGCCGGAAGCAGTAGGCTTCGGACGGTCCTTCCTGATGCGTCGATGATCTGGAGCGGGTGATCTCGGCGGGCATGCGAACCAATGACGAATGTCAGAGTCGGACCTGGGGAGTTCAGCACCCTTAGGCTCGCCTCTCCCGTGGCGGCGGCCGAGTCCGTTGCGCTTGCTAGAAGCGGTCCGACTGCGCTGACCCCCATGACGATCTGAATCGGATGCGCTGGCCAGTATCCGGACCATACTCCGGGGATGTCGACGTAGTAGGACCACGTCACCACTTCGAAGCCGACGTTGTCGAACTGGTTGATTCGCGCGTAACCATCCCCATAGCACGGAACTGAACCCGATACGCCGGTGGACCGACTCCCGACCGCCCAGACCGATGGCCTCGATGCGAAGGCCGTCGGGTAGTCGATCCACTGAGTGATGCGATACCTGATCGCCGAGTGAACGCCCTCTGGGAACGGCAGGTCTCTCGCGCCGTCGACGAAAAGCGTGGGGTATGGGCCATCTGAATCCCACTCGTTCGCGGCGGGGATGGTTTGGAGCTCAACCAAGGAGTTCAACGGCCCCAAGAGGGCCAGTGAGGCTCCTAGGTCGAGTCGGCCGTGCCCCGTGAACCAATCGGGTCCGGTCAGGTCAGAGCCCGCCATCTGCATCTCGTCCGTCAAGATATCCACGCAACCAGACTTCAGTAGTCCCTGAACATCCTCACAACTGAGCCGCTCCTCACTGGCCATTCGCAGTCCTGCAGCGGCGGCCGCAACGATGGGTGCCGCTGCGGAGGTGCCGCTGAACAGTGCGTACTGGTTGTCACCTACGTGGGAGGTTGTCGGGATGTTCTCGCCTGGAGCCACGAGATCGATACCATACCCGTAGTTGCTCCCCCAGTTAGCGTCCGAGTTCAGCTTGGTAACCCTGACATCCTGCAACCGCCGGCTCGCGCCCACCGAAATCACCCATTGCGGATCGTAGTCAGCTGGATATCTGCGACGCTCCTGATCGTGGTTGCCTTTCGTGGCGACGAGTACCGCGTCGCGGAGATACGCGACCAGACATGCCTCCCTTTCCGTCTCGACCCACTCGTCGTTGCCATTGCTCATCGACACCACACCACATGCCGCCGGCTGATGGGATGGGCCAGGGAGGGCGGTGCTGGTTGCATCGACGATCGCCTGGGCACGGTAGTCCCGTCGGGTATTGGTTTCGCAGTTGATGGCCAGGCTGACCAACTCCGGTCCGAGGGTCTCCCCGGACCATCCGCCAGCGGGTGCCGCCACTCCTGTTTGGTTGTTCGTCAGCGCAGCAATGATGCCTGCGCATGCCGTGCCATGGTCGCGGTCGCAGGGTTCTCCGGAGTTCTCCAAACCCGCTACATAGTTGAACGCGGAGCGTACCTTGTGCCCAGGACCAGCCGCCCCGCCCAGGTCCTCATGGCTGACTCTGAGCCCGTTGTCGACGACTGCAATCCGCCACGGCGGCGTGGGCTGCTGGAGTCTGCTCCAGTTACTTCCATCGGACAATCCCAGGCCGATGCGTTCCAGATGGTGCTGCTCGCCCGCGGCGAACTTCGGGTCGTTGGGGACGGCGTCCTCAAAGATTCCAAATGCGGTCTCCGCCCAGAGAACGGCCGGCTGCGCGCGGATGAGCGCGGCGACCTGCCGGTCACTGAGCGTTTCGGAGGCGTAGTGAATCACGAAATTGCGCGTCAGGTCCGGGAGGCCGACCCGGCGGCCGTATGCGGTCACCATCGAAGTATCTGCCTCGGTGAAACCGGGATACACACGGCTCAGAAACGTCTGCGGTCCCTCTGGCAGCAAGTCCGAGATCAGGGCCGCGAGGTCGGGGTCGAGGAAGATGCTCGGGGGCAGGTCGAAGTTGTTGGGATCGTGGGGACCGACCTGGTGTCGATGGGTCTTGAAGTACACGAAACCGAAGAAGGTGTCGGATTCTGGTTGGACGTTGAGGGTGTCGCCGTGCACGTCGCGGCGAATGGCTTTGAGTTCGGGATCCGCGATGCCGACGGGGCCGTCTTCGGGGAACTCCTCCCCGCCGAAGATGCCGTTGCCTTCGGTCCAGCTTGGTCCGGCGCAGCCAGGGTTGAAGCCGGGAGTGCCGAACCCGAGCGAGCCGAATCCTTCGATCGCGTCGAGGGCTGGTGGCGTGGAATCATCCGCGAACTGCGCTCCCTGGGTGGGGTGCGCTTGGAGCGAGAACACGGTGGCGATCGAGTCGCTGTTCGCGTATCCGACGAACCAGTAGACCTCGGTCAGGTGGGTGGTCCGCGCACTGTTCCAGCTCAGGGCGGTGCCGGATCCGGGTGTGGGCCAGTCGGAGGTGCGAACTTCGAAGTCAGCGCAGGTCTCCAGCTCGAACAGGGTGAAGTCCGCCTCCGAGTAGTCGATCCCGAAGCTGATGCCTTGGAGCCTGGGCTCGGACTCGTCAGGGAAGGCGGCGAGAGCGTGGAAGACCGTGGGCTGAGTCGGATCGACGGCTTCGGTGTTCGCCTCCGGGCATGAGGCAAGGCCTGAGCTGCCGCAGTAGGTGCCGGTGCCCACCGAATGGACGGTCGTCGGGTTGGAGTGGAGGATCAGCATTCCGTCGGCGTTTGTAGCCGCGCGAGCAAGGCCGGTCGATGCAATCAGGAGGGTCAAGATGAATGCGAGGGAACGCCTAACAGGGGCGGCGTTCGCCCCCCCCCCGCGCGCAGCGGCGCCAGTTTGAGGCGAATCGGGACGACGCGGGGTGCGGCGGGTCAGAGCGAGAGCTGAGTACGCAACTTGCCTGGGATTCCACGCTGCGGTGCATGGCAACCTCCTCTTGGGCTAGCGGTATCGTGCTGCTCGGTTGGCCCCGGAGCGCGCGAGAAGCCTACGCCTCGGCGTTCTGACGGACAAGTGGAGAGCCTATCTCAACCGAACGATGCGTGACGCCGCCCCGGCGCGCCGGGTGTCGCGGAGCCAGTATGCGCCGGGAGGCAGTGTTCTCCCGCGCGCATCGCGGCCGTCCCAGCGGAGCGCGGAAGGAGCGTCGAGGGAGCCGCTTGGTGCCCCCGGAAGCTCGAATCGACGCACGAGACGTCCCGCCGCATCGTGCAGGCTGAGCACGGTCGGGGTTAGCGCGCGGCCGACGAGCCGGATCACGGCATCACCGCGCGAGGGGTTGGGAGAGATCGTGACACGCGGCGCTCCGGTGAGATCCGAGGCCACGTCGCTCGGGGCGAGCACCGTGATCTGGATCGTCAGTTGATCGTTTGAGGGGTTTTCGTCTCCGGGCACGGAGGTGGAGACGGTCAGCTCGTACTGCCCGGCACCGGGGGACCAGGAGGGATCGAGCGTGAGCGTCGGTCGGGCCGCGTAGGGGAGATCAAGTGTGGTGCTGAGTTCAATCGCGCCCTCGAGCTGAACCGACACCCCGGTGAGATCAGCGAGGCCATAGTTCGTCACCGTCACCTCGATCGGGATCGGGGCGCCGAGCGGCAGAACATAGAGGGCCTGGTCCTCGGGGCTGGCGAAGGCGAGCACGCCGGCGTCGATCGACGGAGGCGTGCCGAGGAGCCGGTCGACGCCGAACTTGGTGAGGTAGCAGGTGACCCAGCTCATGTCCTCGGTCACCGGATCCTGGGTGGTGCCCTGGATGCCGCCGTCATCGTCCTCGTCGTAGGCGAGCAGGAGGTTGGTGAGGTTGACCGCGTTCTGGTGGTACGCGGGCTCCCCGGTCAGGTCGTACATGGCGAAATGGGCGTTGGCATAGGCAACGTTCCACGAATTGTCCCAATCGAAGCTGTCGTTGGGGACGTCGTACCAGGGTTGAAAGGTATCGACGCGCGCGCCGTTCACGGCCAGCCAGGCGATGCCGGCCGCGGGATCGTCCCGGAAGGTGGAGTTGCACAGCCCCCAGACCATGGTGCCGGACGACATGGCCCAGGTTTCGAGCGCGAGATTGCGCACCGGATCGACATCGATGAAGGTCTTCACCGTCGTGGCGAGGCTCAGGGCGGACGCCATCCAGGCGGCGTTGTTCCGCTCTTCGCCGTAGAGGTAGAGGTTGCCCGCCGCCCAGCCTTCGACGAAGGCGTTGATCGCCTGGTTCTGATTGATGAAGAGCGGGTGGTTGACGATCCAGTCGGCGCAGGTCTGAGCGTAGGTCAGGAACGCGGTGTCGCCCGTGGCCAAGCGATAAGCGCTCTCGGCCGCCAGTCCCCAAGCGCAGTTGTGCACGCGGTAGTTCCCGTTGGTCCCCCCCTCCTCGTTCCAGGCCGGCCAGGCCTGGCAGTAGGTCCAGGCATCGGCGATGTTCTGCAGATAGGTCGTCCGTCCGGTGATCGCCGTGTAGCGCGACCAGACCCAGATCGCCTCGAGGGTGTTGTCCGTCTGGATCACGTTGCCGAGCGAGCCGCCCTCGGCCTCGATCATGCCACCGAAGTTGGGCCCGGGGTCGGTCTCCTGCCAGAGGGCGAGGAACTGCACGATCTGCTCGAACTCGAAGAGGTAGTTGACCCGCTCGGTCGGCCACTCCGGCGCGCCGCCGCGGGGACCGACGGCGCCTTGCTGCTCCAGGCCGCCGGCGTCGACCGGAGGCTGCGTCGCCCCGACCATCGTGGGAATCGAAACCAGGCAGAGCAGCGGTGCTCCGAGCCAATGCGCGAGCCGCCTCCGGATGGACTGGATCTGCGCTGTGACCGGCGGCGAGAGAGAGCGGCGCGACGTGAGGGACACGAACACCTCCTGGTAGGCTGCGGAGTCCGGGGGACGAACGACCACGCAGCGAGGATACGCGCATCTGCGACCAATGAGAAGGAGCGAACTGCGGACTCGATCGCATCGTTGCGGTGAGCTGACCCCGATCCACGACCCCGATCCACGACTCCTTGACACTCAGGCACGGGGCTCCGACAATTCGAACGCCAGTGGAGTCGCCGGCGCGCGGTGCGCGGGCGAGCCGGAGTTCATTCTCCCGTCGGGACGCTCACGGGATGAAAGCCAGCAGAGAGATGGAGCCGTCGAACAGCGCGAGGTGGACCCTCTTCGTCTTCATCGCGGCACTCCTGATCTTCGGGCTCACCGCTTACGGCGGGGTGCGCTCGCCCGACAACGAAGTCGTGTTCCGCGCGGCGGAGTCGTTTGCGTCGCGCGGACTGCTCGACCTGGGCCCGGATCTCGGCGACTGGGATGGCTTCGGACTGGCCCGCGGGCGAGATCGGAATCTCTATCCGATCTTCGGGCCGCTCGAGTCGATCGCGTTGGCCCCGTTCGTCGGGATAGGGCGCTCGCTCGCGGCGAACTATCCGGCGGGCGCGCCGCTTTCCCCGAGCTTCTACGTCGATGACGGGTTCACCACCGTGATGGAGGGGACCCCACTCCGCGCGCGCGGCTCGCACGCGCTCCGGCTGGCCTGCGCCGGGTACAACCTGCTGGTCGCTGCCGGATGCGCGGCGCTCTTCTTTCGCCTGGCCGCCCGACTCGCGGGAGGAGTCCACGGCGCTCTGGTCGGCACCGCCTTTCTGGCCTTCGGCAGTCTGCTCTGGCCCTACTCCGGAACCTACTTCAGCGAGCCGCTGGCGCTGCTTCTGGTCCTCGCCTCGATCCTGCTGCTGATCCGGCCAGACGAGTCCCGGGCGGGCGCCAGCGCAGGGTGGAATCGCGCGCTGGCCGGAGCGGCCCTGGCACTCGCCATCTCGACCCACGTCTCGGCCGCGCTATTCGCGCCGTTCTTCGGAGCGATCGCCTGGTCACAGGGGGCGCGACGAGGGCGTTCTGCCGCCGTGCGGGAGACGCTGCGCTTCTGTCTCGGAGTGGGACTCGGGTTGCTTCCGCTCGCGACCTACAACTGGGGTCGCTTCGGCAACCCGTTCGAGACCGGACGGACCGCGCACCCGGGACTGGTGGAGCTGTTCCGTTACGGAGTCTTCACCGCGCCCTGGCGCGGCATGTACGGCCTGCTGCTCGCCCCGGGGAAGGGACTGTTCCTCTTCTCGCCCGCGGTGCTGCTCGGAATCGCCTTCTGGCCGACGTTGCATCGCAGATGGCCACAGATCTCCTGGGCTCTGGGGAGTGCGCTGATCACCCGCTGGCTCTTCATCGCCGCCCGGAGCGACTGGCACGGCGGCTTCTGCCTCGGTCCCCGGTATCTGCTCCTCGCCCTGCCGTTCCTGGTTCTGCCGATCGCCGTCGCGGTCGAAGAGCTTCGTCGGCGCGGAACCCGGCGGCACCTCCCCTGGCTCGCCGCGGCGCTCTTTCTCTGTGTCGCGCAGCAGGCGGCGTTCTCGATCGGCGAGGTGTTTCGCTTCCTCCATCACGCCAGGCGCGCTGCTTCCGCGGGCGGTGTCGATCCCTTCGCGGGCGACCGACTCTACCTTGACTGGCAGTGGTCGCCGCTCTTTCGCCTGCTGGACGGGGAGCGGGGAGCCTATCTCCTCCAGGGGGTGCCGCTCGGAAATCTGCCCCTCTGGCTCCTGATCTGCGGTCTCCTGCTCATCCCCATCTGGGGGGGTATGCGCGCCCTCGCCCGATCGTCTCGCGCCCAACCCCACCCGCTCCAGGCAGGTGACGGTCGCGTCGAAGTAGGGTCATGAGCAGCTCGACGGCCAGGGAGCGCCGACTGGAACGACTCGCGTTGGCGGCGTCCTTCCTCGTTCCGCTCGCGCTCTATCTACGGACCCTGGCCCGATCCGTCACCTGGATCGACGGCGGTGAACTCGCGGCCGTGGCGGCCACCCTCGGGATCGCCCACCCCCCCGGCTATCCGCTCTTCACGCTGCTCGGCCACCTCTTCGCGCAGATACCGATCGGAGCGGTCTATTCCCGGATCGCGCTCCTGAGCGCAGTCGCCACGGCGGGCGCCAGTGCCATTCTGTTCCGGATCCTCTGGAGCCTCATCCGCCCCGCCGACGGTTCCGCGTGGGATCACGCCCTCGGCCTCGCCTCGGCGCTCGGCGGCGCGTTGCTGTTTGCCGTCGCCGACTCCCCCTGGTCACAGGCGGTGGTGGTCGAGGTCTATGCGCTCCACGCCCTCCTGGTCGCGCTGCTGCTCGCGGCGTGCATCCGCGTCGCGACACCAGGCGCGCGCGCGCCGTTGTACACCGCGGGGTTCTGGTTCGGGATGGGACTCGCGCACCATCTGACCATGGTCCTGCTCGCTCCGGCGATCGCGGTGGCGCTCGTCCTGGCCGGGCGCGATCGAAGCCGCGGCGCGACGTTCTCGGCGCGCGCTCTCGGGAGTGCGCTCGGATTGGCGCTGATCCCGCTCCTGCTCTATCTCTATCTCCCGATCCGTTCGCGTCTCGGCCCGGCGGTCAACTGGGACTATCCGGAAAGCTGGTTCCGCTTCGTGAGCCACGCCACCGCGGCGCAGTATCGCCCGATGCTCTCGGCCGAAGGACTGAAGTTCGCAGAGATGAAGGCCTTCTTCAGCGGTCAGCTCCCGCAGGAGGCGACCTTCCTCTTTCCTCTCCTGGCGCTCGCCGGAGCGATCCTCCTCGGGCGCGCGCGCCCCCGTCTGCTGTGGCTCACGCTCCCTCCGGTCGGAGCCTGCGTGGTCTACAACGCGCTCTACTTGATTCCCGACATCGGCGTGTACTACCTCCCGGTGTTGCTGATCGGCGCGCTCTGGGCCGGGTTCGCCCTCGCCTCGATCGGTCGTCGCTGCGCCCGGGCCGGGGCGCCGGCGCGCTTCGGATTTCTGGTCGCGCTCCTCGGCCTCGTCGCCTGGCCCGCGGGGCAGAACTTCGAGCGGAACGACCTGAGCCGGAACCAGTCCGCCGCCGCCTACGGTCGCGATCTTCTCCGCCAGTGCGAACCGAAGGCCATCGTCTTCAGCGACGATCCCAATCACGTCAGCCAGCCGATGTTGTATCTCCAGCAGGTGGAGCGGCTCCGCCCCGACGTCTTGATCCTCGATCTCGAGCGCCTCGAGAGCCCGATGCTCGAGCGCAGCCTCGCCCAATGGTGCCCCGATCTCGCCACCGCCTGCCGCGCGGAGGTCGCCGCCACCACGCACTATGCCGCACTCGCCGAGCGTCGCCTCCCCTACGACGGCAAGGCCTGGGACCACGCCTACGACACGATGATGTGGACCCTTGCCCACCAGGCGGTCGCGCTCCGTCCCACCTACAGCCTCCTCGGGGCGGTCGACCGTCCGATGTTCAGCGGCCTTCACTCCTCACCCGAAGGCCTCCTCGCCCGCTATCGCACCGACGACGCCTACCATCCGGTCGCACTGCCCAACCTCGAGCTTCCGCGCCTGCTGGCCGGCCGCCCCCCCTCCGAGCAGGAGCGCACGCTTCTCGCGCAGTACGTCCGGATGCTCGACGGGCGCGTCTGGTACGAAGGAAAGCACGGGAATCCGGCGCGGGCGGATTCGCTAAGGGCACTGCGCGAGGAAGTGAAGCGGGGGTTGGGGGTGGGGCGGTGACGCGCTGGGCGGAGAAACGCTCAGGGCAGGGGAGGCAGTTCGTTCTCTCTAAGCGGCGGCGGGCGCAATCGCGCTGAGAACACCGGTACGGGGGCACGCTCTCGCGCACCGGGGTAGTGGATCGAGGCGCACACTCTCCCCGGGGAGTGTTGCGGCGCCGCAACTCGTCCCGGGAGGAGTTGCACGTCGGCGCACCGCAACCAGACGACGCCCGCGCGAAGGAGCGCACCCGCAGGCAGCCTGCCGACGGGTGCTTGCCTCGATGATCGATCGACGGGCCGGTCGCCCTCAGCGCAGCCGCAGGACGCGAGTGCGTGCGACCCCCGCGGTGGTCACCGCCTCGAGGTAGAAGACACCGCGGCCGAGATCACCGGGATTCCATTCGAGGCGACGCCGGGCGGGCGGACCTCCCGCTCCGGACCAGTCCGCCACCCGACGACCGGCCGCGTCGAAGAGACCAAGGCGGAGGAGCGCGCGATCGGGATCGGAATCCGAAACCGATCCGGACTCCCAGGTTACGACGAACGACCCAAGGCAGGGGTTGGGAGTGACGACGATCTCCGTCCCGCGTTCGGCGCCGGGTTCGATCCCGGCCAGCGGCGCGACCACGCGATGGCCTTGCACGATCTCGCGCGTCGTCGAATCCTGGATGTAGGCCACGACCCGCAGGTGATCGGGATCCCAGGTCGGGTCGAGCGTGAAACTGTGGGCCACCGTCACCGGGGTCCCATCGGTCGGCACGATCAACGGCTGGTCGTGGATGGCACGGACCACGCCGTCCCAGATGCTGTTTCCGCCCGGGCCACAGCAGTAGGCGACGTCGTCCTCGTACACCAGCAACGTAGCCTGGAGCGAGGTGTTCGGCACTCCGTCCACGTTGGTGAGGTGGGCCACCACGATCAGCTCGTCCCCGACCCGGGCGGACTCGCCTTCGATCGCGATGGGGGACTCTCCCCCGGTCGCCGCCATGCGCGCGGCGAAGTGGGACTGATAGTTCGTGAGCGCATTCAGGCAATCGGCCGCGCCGATGACCGGATCCCGGCCGTCGAAGAAGAGGTACGGATGGGAGATGACGTGATACCACTCGGTCCGATCGATGGTGTCGACGTTCTCGAGCACGTCACCGTAGTGATACTCGAAGGTGATGAACTGATCGGGGTGTTCGGTCCCGAGCGCCTCACGCCCGCACCGGGCGTTGACACAGAAGGTTCACCAGACCGCCCCGAACATCTCGGCCACCAGGACCTTCGGAACTCCCGCTTGCGCGCCCCAAGGCGCACTGATCGTGCTCGCCACTACGCAGAGCTGGAACAGCAGGCTCCGGAGCGACGCTGATCTGGCTCGCTTCATCCGAACCTCCTCGTCAATGCGTGACAATGAACCGTCGGGTCGCCCCGACACCGGCCGCGGTTTCCAGCCGACACCAGTAGACGCCCGCTGGAAGCGGCGCGCCGTCGTTCGAGCGCGGGTCCCACTGCAGTCCGTGCCGTCCCGCGCCGCGCGATTCGTTCAGCAGCGTGGCCAGGTGGCGTCCACTCAGGTCGAACACCCGCACCCGCGCGTGGTCCGCGTGGGGAAGCACGAAGTCCACGCGGAGCGGCCCGCGCGTGGGATTCGGCCCAAGCTCGAGGCTGGCCTCCGGTCGGAGCGACGGGTCGATCAGGGGAACGTCGATCGTCTCGTTCGGCCAGGTCGCCTTGGCCATCAGTTGTCCGAAGTAGGGTGCCTCGAGATCCTGGAGCGGCGCGCCATGTCCGGTCTCGGTCCATCCCTTGGCGTCGACCAGGGCGCGGAACGAGCGGCGATAGATCAAGCGGGCCTGAACTGCGTAGGTGCCACCCCCCTCCGGGAGCGCAAAGGTGTACGCGGTGGTGTCGGCCGCAAGCGGGAGGAGACGATTGTCATAGACCACGCCGGTCGCCTCGGTGAACGCGACCGGATAGACGCCATTCGCGTCGTGCGTCACCTTGGCGAACAGTTTCCCAGGCTGCCCGGCATAGTAGCCCTGGGCAGGATCCCCCACTCCTCCCAGCGCATCGACGAGCTGCGCGCCGGTGTGCACCAGCGGCAGGTTGTCCTCGATTCGCCAGGCGCGCAAATGGAGGATCATGTTCCGGATCGTCACTCCGGTCGGGAGCCAGTGTCCGGTGCTGGAGTTGGTCACCACGACCCGGGCCTCCACGCCACTCCCGGTGACCACCACCTCGAGGTCGAGATCCGCCGCATCCCCGACCATGTCGCCGGTCGCGAGCAGTGCGTGGTTTCGGATGGTGTTGGGATCACGTGCCGGTGGATCGGGGTCCATGATTCCCTGCACCGTGTACTCCGCGCCGAACGGAGGCATGTGGCAGCCGACACAGGTGGCGTAGTAGGGCGACTCCGGATCTCCATACGGAGAGTCCTTCCACTCGAAGTAGGTTGGCTCTGAGATGACGCCGTTCTCCTCCTCGAAGTCGCCGTCCTCGTCCGGATCGTTCTTGTCCTGGTGGCAGGCGGCGCAGACCTCGGCCGACAGTTGGGGTTGCCACGAGGCGCGCATGATGTACGGCTCTTCGAAGTCGACGTCGCCGTAGACCCCGTAGGCGACCTGATTCGGCCCGCTGGCCGGAAGGGTGAAGGTCACCGCCTCGGGATGGATTCCGGGGTAGTTCAGCTTGGTCTCGTCGATGTGGGCCACCTTGTGACATACATCGCAGCTCACCCCGTGGAGGGCGTTGATCGAGAGGTCATCGATCGGCTCGGAGTGCTCGGAACGGCTCCTTTGGATCCACTTGACTCCGGCTGATGACAGGAGGCGCACTTCGGAGTTCGGGCCAGGGTCCGGTGTACGGAGTCGCGAGTGTAGACGAATCCGTTCATCCCTCCGGGGGTCCCGGTCCCGTCGAAAATGTCGTAGACCCAGGTGTTCCCCCCCGCCTTGGCCATCGGGCTGCCGGTCCACTGAGTGAATTGATCGACGTGACAGACGCCGCAGGCCGAGGGCGAGATGAAGTTGTAGTTCGGATTGGTCCCCTGGGGCACCGCTTCCAGGTCGATGACCAGACCGCTCGCGGGGGTCGTCACCCGGACTGGCTCCTCGTAGTAGGCCTTCTGTGCCGCGACCACCCAGAGGTCCGTGCCGATCGCGCCCGGGAGACTGAAGCTCCCATCCGGCGCCGTTCGGGTCGAAATCGTGGTCGCCTGTACCTTGACCTGCGCGTCGACGATCGGCTGGTGCGTGACCGCGTCACGGACGATTCCGGACACCTGGGCAGTCGCGGTCGAGGGGATCAAGGCACTTACCGTGAGGCAGATTGGAATGGCGACGGACCGTCGATGATTCATGGTTGTCTCTCCCGCGTAAGGGTCGACAACGAGCCTAGCCAAACCGTGACCGGCCGACCAGAATTATTTCGGACTTGGAGGTCCGCAAATCGTGTTTATGCCGGGCGAGATGGCGCGGGCGAGTCTAGGTGCCGGATGACCGGAAATGCCAGCGAGGCGCGGGACGACTTCGTGTAGCCTGGGTCGACCGTTGGTTTCATCGCACGGAAGGTGCCGCGGGTGCGGGCGTGTATCCACGTGCGTCGGAACGGAGAAGCGCGTCGCTGTTTCCCCCGAAGGAGAGCTGCGGTGAGCCGCAAGTCGCGCCGGGATGAGTTGCTGGTCAGCGCACGGGAATCGGACTGCGGGTGCCCGAGCACGCAGGGGCGATACGCCGCAGAGCCCGCGGTTCCTCCAACTGCGCTGGCAGTGCGGAACCTCGTTTGGCACCTCGAATCCCGACGCACCGCCGGCGGCCGCTACGGCCCGCCGGCGGCGAGTGACTGCGCTGCGGCGCAGACCAGTGCGTGGTCTGCTGGCGGGCGGATCCTCCCACCGCCGGTTGCAGAACCGATAGCCCTCAGGACGTGAATGAGCCCCTTCGCCCACCCGGAAGCTCTTCGGGATGCGCTCCCATGGCTCGCGAGCGTGCTGGGGCCGAGAGCGCGCACCCTCATCTCCAGTAGTTGCGACCTCATTCGCGATCTGTCGCCTGACCCTGGGCAGGGGTCACTCCAGCACAACCAGGCGCTGCGTCATCCCCTTCGTCTCCGCCTGGACGCGGATGAAGTAGACCCCCTGCGAGGCACGACGGCCGCCACCGGTCGAACCGTCCCAGAGCAGCTCGTACCACCCCGCTTGCATACGATCGTCGACCAGCTTGTGCACTATGCGCCCCGCCACGTCGAAGACCGTCACCCGCACACGCTCCGCCGCGGGGAGCCCCAGGCGCAGTACCGAGCCGCTGCGCGTAGGATTCGGCCGCGGCGGATCCAGCGTCACCACCTCGGGCAAAGGTACTGCCAACCCACTCGCCCCATCGACCAGAGGATCGTCCACCGCAGTCGAGGTCTCACACTCGTCCGGTATCAGGTTGTGGTTTTGATCCTGGCTGGTACCGGACGCAACGTCGCACTGGTCAAAGACACCGTTGTGGTTGCAGTCATTGGGAACCGCCAGCACCACCCTGAGCTGATCCAGCAGGCTGTCATCCCGCACCGACACGAACAACTTTCCAGGATCCGCCTCGATCCGTACAAAGTCCGCCGGATCGGCTCCCAGCTCCAGGCCCCGACCCTGCGTACCTCCTGACGGGTAGTCAGTGATCGACGGCAGGCCGAGCAGCGCATCCGTTGCCGCCAACCTCGGTTCGGTGAGCACCAAGCCCAGGATCTCCGCATCGAAGGTCACCGTGCCCGACCGCGCTCCCCCGACGGGCCGCCAGCTGGGGATCGAAGTGCAGGAAGGCGCTGGTCACCTTGCGCCCCGCAGGAATCGTCGGCGCGATCGGAGGTAGATCCGACGGGTCATCGATCGTGACTGGCCCTTCACCGGTCACGGCAAAGTCGACCTCGAGGTCGGCTGCGAGCGTCACCATTGTCTGCTCGCCGAAGGCCCGTATGGTGAGCCCATCCTCGAGCGAGTCTGGTTCCACCGAGAGTGGCGGATCGCTCAGCTCGACCACACTTCCGTCGCTCCCCACGATGCCTTCCTGATGCGGTACCTGGGAGCCGTAGTAGACCGTGCCCGGCGCTCCCGCCTGGCCACCGCTCGTCGCCGTCCCACCGCCCACGCGAAGGTTCGCGCTCGGAAAGTTCGTCGCGCGGTCACCGTTGATCGCGATCCGTCCACCGCCTCCACCGCCGCCGCCGCTGCTCCCGCTACCCCCAGTTGCGTTGATCACGCCGGTGCCGTCGAGCGTTCCTGCGAAGATCATTACCGTGCCACCCGCGCCGCCGCCGCCCTGTCCAGAGGCGTTGTTGCCGCTCGCGCTGATCGTCCCGTTGATCGTGGTCTTGCTGGCGGACTGAATGCGGACGATCCCGCCACCCGAGCCACCGCCCGCACCCGCGATCGCACCACCGCCGCTGCCGTAGTCAAGCGGCAGCTCCAGCACGTCGTTGGCCACACCACCCGCGTTGCCCGTTGACGAGTTTCCACCCTTGCCGCCATGGCCCCCGCCGCCGCCGCGCTGCGAGCCGGAGCCACCCACGCCCGCACCAGGCCCCGCGTTCGCCGCATACCCAAACCCCGTCGCATTGATTGACGCGCCCGCATCCACCACGAGCGCGCCGCCAAGCCTGATGTCGATCGGCGTGCCGCTCTTCGGGCGGATTTGCACGGTGAGAAGACGTGCATGCTGCCGGGGATGTCGATGTTCGAGGGCAGATCGGTCGTGGCGCGCTGACGCCGCAATTGCCATAAGTCAGGTCACCGAGCGGTTGTCCGGTGACCTTGGTGTAGATGCTGCCGGCGCCGCCAGACCGAACCTTGCCCCACAAGCCTTGAGCGTGCCGCTGAACAGGTAGGCGTCCGCGTAGAGCGCGACGCGACCGCCACCGCCACCGCCACCGTTACGAAGGGTCTTGCCCCCGCTCGCCGAGATCGCCCCGGCACCCGTGACCGATCCCGCCGTCACCCAGATGCTTCCCCCCGCGCCGCCTCCTGCGTCCAGCCCGGAGCAGTCCACGCCGTCGCTCCGGAAGCCCCCGTCCACGCGAAGCTCGCCGCCCACGATCAGGTGGATCGCACCGCCGCCCTTACCGCCATCGTATCCGGAATTGACGTCTCGCCCTCCCCCGCTGCCCAGTGTCACCGGCTCTGTCACCGATCCGTAGGTCAGCCCTCCACCGGAAGTCTGCGTCCAGCCGCCGTTGCCGCCGTGGCCACCACCACCTCCGTCGATCTGATCTCCACCCTCGCCGGGACCGGTCGATGAGGCGTAGCCGTACCAGCTCGCGGAGATCACGCCGGTGGTTTCCGACCTCACCGCGCCCGGTACCTCGAGGTGCATCGTTCCGCTCACGGTTGGCGTGACCACCGCCCCACCCGTAACCAACACGTTTGCCGCGAGGTCCAGCGGCCCAGCGAGTTCGGTGGACGCGCGCGTCGCGGTCACGCCGCAATTGCCATAAGTCAGGTCACCGAGCGGTTGTCCGGTGACCTTGGTGTAGATGCTGCCGGCGCCGCCATAGACCGAACCTTGCCCCCCACAAGCCTTGAGCGTGCCGCTGAACAGGTAGGCGTCCGCGTAGAGCGCGACGCGACCGCCACCGCCACCGCCACCGTTACGAAGGGTCTTGCCCCCGCTCGCCGAGATCGCCCCGGCACCCGTGACCGATCCCGCCGTCACCCAGATGCTTCCCCCCGCGCCGCCTCCTGCGTCCAGCCCGGAGCAGTCCACGCCGTCGCTCCGAAGCCCCCCGTCCACGCGAAGCTCGCCGCCCACGATCAGACGGATCGCACCGCCGCCCTTACCGCCATCGTATCCGGAATTGACGTCTCGCCCTCCCCCGCTGCCCAGTGTCACCGGCTCTGTCACCGATCCGTAGGTCAGCCCTCCACCGGAAGTCTGCGTCCAGCCGCCGTTGCCGCCGTGGCCCACCACCACCTCCGTCGATCTGATCTCCACCCTCGCCGGGACCGGTCGATGAGGCGTAGCCGTACCAGCTCGCGGAGATCACGCCGGTGGTTTCGACCCTCACCGCGCCCGGTACCTCGAGGTGCATCGTTCCGCTCACGGTTGGCGTGACCACCGCCCCACCCGTAACCAACACGTTTGCCGCGAGGTCCAGCGGCCCAGCGAGTTCGGTGGACGCGCGCGTCGCGGTCACGCCGCACTGTCATAAGTCAGGTCACCGAGCGGTTGTCCGGTGACCTTGGTGTAGATGCTGCCGGCGCCGCCATAGACCGAACCTTGCCCCCACAAGCCTTGAGCGTGCCGCTGAACAGGCAGGCGTCCGCGTAGAGCGCGACGCGACCGCCACCGCCACCGCCACCGTTACGAAGGGTCTTGCCCCCGCTCGCCGAGATCGCCCCGGCACCCGTGACCGATCCCGCCGTCACCCAGATGCTTCCCCCCGCGCCGCCTCCTGCGTCCAGCCCGGAGCAGTCCACGCCGTCGCTCGAAGCCCCCCGTCCACGCGAAGCTCGCCGCCCACGATCAGACGGATCGCACCGCCGCCCTTACCGCCATCGTATCCGGAATTGACGTCTCGCCCTCCCCCGCTGCCCAGTGTCACCGGCTCTGTCACCGATCCGTAGGTCAGCCTTCCACCGGAAGTCTGCGTCCAGCCGCCGTTGCCGCCGTGGCCACCACCACCTCCGTCGATCTGATCTCCACCCTCGCCGGGACCGGTCGAAGACGCGTAGCCCTTGCCCTCCGCGGAAACTTTGGCGGACGAGTTGATCGTCGCATTGCCAAGGATGGTGAGGTTCACGCCCCCGGTGTCGCCCGCCGCGTGCGTGAGCACGCTCGAGCCGGTCATGCTGAGCGAGCAAAACGTGTGGTTGCCGGCGATGGTGACGGTCTTGCTGCTCATCACGACGTCACGGTGGTCGTACTGGGTGTTGCCGGCGGAGATGGTGGTACCGCCGGGAATCGTCACGGTTGTGCATGGATTCCCGGTCAGGGGCACGGGCCCGTGAAGGGCTGTGCCGAGGTCGAGCTGGCACGCCGCGTAGTCAGTGCTCTGCGGCGCGAATCGGACCGTGACGACGCGCGCTTCGCCCATCGCGAGGGTGTAACGACCTCCCCCGGCGATGACGCTGAAGACTCCGCAGGTTGCGGGCACATCCACGTCGACCTCGCCGTAGCCGGTGTTAGTCATGGTGAAGCTCAGATCGGAGTGGCCTCCCGGAGACACGGTCCCGAAGTTGAGCGCGGATGGGGTCACCTCAAGACCGGGGCCGTCCGCGCTGACCACTGTCACTCGAAACGCGTTTACCCGGGCGCGACTACCACCCTCATTGTCCGAGTTCTGCACGCGGCGTACGGATACCCGGAGAGCGGCGACGTCCTCGGGAGTCCATTCGCGGCCGAGGTGGGACGTGATCTCCTGGCCTGGGTCTCCATCCGCCAGGCGCAGTCGAACGTGGTCTGCGTCCACTCCGGGTGTCTGGACGGGGCCGAACTCGAGCGGACCCCGACCGAAACCACAAAGCGATTCTGTCCGGAGGGATTGTCGTAGCGTCCGTTGACATCGACGTAGACGCGCGTGATCTGGTGGCCACTGGGCAGTTGCAGAGGATCCCAGTGCCGCACCTCGAGCCACTCCTCCGAGTTGGGTACCTCGTTCAGGGCGTACTGAGGGTCACCATCGTCGCAGTCGGTTACAGGTGGACCGAAGACGGTCTGGGCGTTCTGCCAGTCGACCTGTGGCCCGTAGGCCGGGGAAGTGGCGTAGAGGGTCGTCGTCGACACCGCCGCGGCCCCTGGGGTTGATGACAGCATCGCCGCCACGAATAGCAGTGCTCCGAGACTCGCGGTGGTTCGCCCTCTCACTTCACACCCTCGCATCGATACCTCCTGGTAAGTAGCGCCGCCGCCGGGCGGTGCGAATCTCGGAATCAGAGCCGTCCGGCCGGGACATGGCGCGCCGCGGCCGGACGGAAGCGGGCAGGACGGAAGACCGAGTCTGGCCACCGAAACAGGCTAGTCAGGCGCCGGAGGAGTCAGGAACTCTCTCATTCGGGTGGGTCATCTCGGAGCCGGGCGGCGAGGGCCCAGGGCAGGTCGAAGCGACGCGCAACCCGGCGGACGGAAGCGCCGCGGAGCCAATACAGGATCTCAGCTTCCCGCCCGCGCGTTCGGCGCGATCCGCGCCGGGTCCATGGGAGATCGATCTGCTGAACACCGTGCACTG
The DNA here is from genome assembly GCA_016712505.1 of Candidatus Eiseniibacteriota bacterium. Classification (GTDB taxonomy): domain Bacteria; phylum Eisenbacteria; class RBG-16-71-46; order CAIMUX01; family CAIMUX01; genus JADJQY01. The sequence continues at coordinate 654,483 of JADJQY010000004.1, forward strand.
CGCAGCGTACCCGTGGAACCTGAGCACGGAGGGTCGTCGCGTACCCCCACACATCGGTGTGCCGCCAAGAGCGGGGCCGCGAATCGTAGGTACCGGCCGGCTCTCCGCAGCGATGACAGCGATGGAGCACCGGCCTTCCGGGTGAGACAAAGAGCTCAATCGATCCCTGCTCGGCGTCGAGCGACACCTGCTCGAGGTGCCACGCCTCGTCAGCGATGCCGAGTGACCCGAGCAGGGCACGAGCTAGCAGGTGAATCGAATCCGTGGGCACAGTGGCCACGCTCGCTATTGCCTCCCTTCAACAGACAAGAGCGCTGTGGGGCAGCGAAAGCCGTAACGGAGAATCGGAGAGTGGGGTCGTCGGTTCAGCTTGAGTGCGGGCGGGAGAACCGATCTCTGCGTCGGGCGGTCAGTCGGAGTTGGAGCCGAGATTGGTAAGCGGCTGAGAATCAGGATCAAGAAGGAGTGTGACGGTAGAGGACGACACAGGGCGACAACGATTGGGCTGCCACGGCCACATCACCCAGGGGGGCCGAGCTCGATGAAGAGCCGGCTCCGCGCAAAGCGCCAGGACTTCTCGACCGTGCTCACCGAGACACCGAGAAGCCCAGCGATCTCGCCGTGGGTCAAGCCGCCGAAGTAGCGGAGCTCAACGATGTCCGCATCGCGCGGGTTCTCCTCTCGTAACTTGCGCAGGGCGCGGTCGAGATCCGCCAGATCGACGGACCAGGAGGTCGTGTGACCGAGTCGGTCGGTCAACGTGACCTCTTCGATTTGGGTGGGTCCAGAGCCCCGGCGACGACGCGCGCGCTCGGCGAGGATGCGGCGCATGACGCGCGCAGCCAGGCGGGCGAAGTGGACACGATCGTTCACCGTGAGTTGGTGCGCGCCGCGGAGACGAAGGAATGCCTCGTGTATGATTGCGGTAGGTTGAACCGTGAGTCGGCGTCGTTCCCGGCGGAATAGTCGCCGCGCGATGAGCCTAAGCTCGTCGTAGAGGTCTACGGCAAGTTGATCGATTCGCGCGACACGGTCAGGGTCACGCGGCTCAGGTGGGGGCGCTCCGGTCATGTCTTTCCTTACATCAACGCACACTTCACTCCGCCGCACACTGGGGCCGATTGGAGACAGGATAGCGAAGTCCGCTCAATCGAACCATCATGAGCCTCCCGAACGTTTATTGGGGCGGGACCCAGGACGCATCCGGGCGCTGTTCATGGAGGCGATCAGCCTCCCGCCGGGCGAGAGGGGCGGGTTCCTCCGACGTGCATCGGGAGGGAACGACTCGATCGCACGCGCGGTGGAGGCGTTGCTCGACGCTGACGAGCGGGCGTCGCATCTCTTGGTGAGCGGTGTGAACGTGGACGGCGGCGCGGAACGCGGAAGTTCGAGTCGCTCCTCTCCCCTGCTGCGCATCCTCTGTCAATCGGTCCCTTTCGGGTCCTCGAACGGCTCGGCTCCGGGGGAATGGGCGTGGTGTTCCGTTGCGTCGCGCCGGATGGCTCGACGGTGGCGCTCAAACTCCCGCACCTCAGCTTGACGGACGACCACGGTCGCCACCGTTTCAACCGCGAGGCGGAGGTACTCGGTCGACTCTCGCATCCGAATGTGCCCCGGCTAATCGCACGCGGAGAGGTCGAGATCGGAGCAGAGACACGGCCCTACCTGGCGATGGACTTCGTCGATGGCGTGTCGCTGCGCACTCACCTCCGCCAGGAGTCGGTGCCCACCAATGCGAAGATCGAGCTTCTCGCCGACGCGGCCGACACGCTGGCGTACGCACATGATCGGGGCGTGGTCCATCGCGATCTCAAGCCGAGCAACCTCTTGGTTGCTCAGGTCGATGGCCATCCGACCATCAAGGTGATCGACTTCGGCGTCGCGCAGTTCCGAAACGACCCGGGGCGGGATGTCGGACCGCAATCCACGCTCACCGCGACCGGCGCGGCCAGTCTGCTCGGCACGATTGGATACCTGAGCCCAGAGCACTTTTCACCGGGTGACGTAACTCCACGGAGCGATCTCTTCTCTCTGGGAGTGATCGCCTACGAGGCGTTTGCCGGAGTCCTCCCCTACGGTCTGCCCAGTGGATCGGAGAATCTGGCGGCGTGGGCGCCACTTACCGCTCCAATTCTGCCCCTGCCGGAGGCGGCGGGATCGCGGGACCTTGCCCGGGTGATCGGGCGCGCGATCGAGCGCGATCCGAAGGCGCGCTACCGATCCGCGCGGGAGTTCGCGGAAGATCTTCGCCGCGTCGCACGGGGGGTGCGCCCTTCGGTCCGCCCGATTCCCTGGCTCACGTCGTGGTGGTGGTTGCGAGCGCGTCGGTGGGCGCGAGGCCAGGCACTCGCGCTGCTCTTGGCCGTCCCGATCTTTTGGGCCGTTGTTCTCCTTCTGAGCACTCGCGCAGACGAGCGGGCCGCGCGCCACGAGTTCTCCCTGATCTGCCGGGAAGTTCGCGACATCGACTTCCTACGTGGATCGACGAACCTGACTCCCGAGACGATGCGAAGTCTGAGCCAGCGGATCGACGCGGTCGTGGTCCGACTGCGGAAGCTGCCGACCAGCCCACTGGCGCCCCACCTCAACAGCTATCTTCGCTTTCGACAGGGGGAGATGCACTGCTTCCTCTGGCAGGCTGTGCGGGATCGATCCGACCTGATCCGGGCGAGTGAATGCTGGATGGAGGCATGGCGGATCCCCCGGGAGCGCAACGTCCTTCACCAGTTCCAGGAGGACCCGGTGCTACGCGCCGAACTGCTGGGGTTCTCCCGCGTGACTCCCGCGGCTGCAGACGGTCTGGCGCACCGCTATCTGGGACGCCTCGCCTCCCCTCGCAGCGAGTACGAGCTGGCGCGCCTGCGCTACGCGTACGTGCTCGATGATGTCGAGCAACGCGGTATTGATGTGTTCTTCTACGATGAGGCACATGGACTCGGTGACCCAAAGGAAGTGCACCAGAGTTTCGAGCGGCTGCGGGCAGAGGCGTACTCCAACCTCGGCATCGCCATGACCGACATCGGAGTCAACTGCGACAGCCTGGCCGCACTCGAGGACGCGCTCCGACTCTTCGCCATCGCGGACACCAGCGTGGCCTTCCGCAACTGGCCGGAACCGCGACGCGTCGAACTCTGGCACCGCGCGCGGGCGTTGTTGGCCCGGGCGGAGCTACTGCATTACCCCGCCGGGCTGGAAATCGCCCGGGACGCCATTCTAGAGTCGCAAGGGATGGGGGCCGATGACCCCGATTTCGTATTGCTGACACAAACCGCCCTCTCTCGAGCGGCTCGGGTTGAGGCGAAGTTGGCGCCGTCTGCCGCCGCGAGGATCGAAGGGTGGGAGCGCGCTGACCAGGTGTGGCGCGTGGTCCATGCCCTCCCGTCACGCGCGAACGACCCATATGTTCGCGCCGGTGCGCTGCTGGAGGAAGCGACCCTTCGTGCAGAGCAGGTCATACATCGATCCACCACGATGGACGCCATCCCGCGTCGTGCGCTCGAGGAAGCAGACGCCCAAGTCGATACCGCGGCCACCCTGCTGTCTCCGGACCGCGAGCCGGCGCAGTACGCCGCACTGCTCCTCGTGCGTGGGCAGGTGGCAGCCGCGAGGTGGGCGCTACTCCGCGACGAAGCCGCGCGACGCGAAGGGCAGGAAGCGCTCGAACTGTCACTGACCCTGCTCCCCGCGGCGCAATCCTCACGACATGAGCGATTGATCCAGTCCGCGCGCCAGACACTCTCCGCGCGGTAACTCGCTCCGCAACTCGTCCCGGACGAGTTGCCGGGTGAGAACGACACGCTCCCGGCAGTGCGAGCGAGGATGACGTGCGGCCTCCCGCCACGCGCCGATGCCGCGCCAGCCCCCCCTACCCCCGCCGAACCAGCACCGCCAGCAGCAGCAGCCCGCGCAGCGTCCAGGCGATGGTGCGGACCCAGTTGGTCTGGACGAGGTGACGGTGGACGCCGGGATCGTAGCCGCGCGAGAGCAGGTTGTGCGCGGGGACCGAGAGCAGAAACGTCGCGAGCCAGATCGCGCCGATGAGCGCGAGGCCGAGTCGAAAGGCGATGACTGGGGGGCCGATCATCGACGGCGTGTTGGCAATCGAGGTGGCGGCACCGGCGGCGGAACCTGAGGTGGCGGACGCAAGGGCGAGGATCAGGCCGGTGGCGAGCTCGGTGAGCATGAGGGGGGCGACGATCCAGGTGATGCGCGCCGAGTGAAATGCGTGGGCCTCGGCCCAACGATCGGGTGCCACGTGGGCGAACGACGGATAGTGCACGAGCTGGATGGTCCAGATGAGGCCGACCAACGCCCAGGTGGCGGCCAGGTGGACGAGGAGGAGCGGACTCACTCCTCCTCCGGCCGCCCGAGTTCGAAGCGGAGGGCGCCCTCGAGCTCGGGCCAGAGGAACGGGAAGCCGGACTGCTCGAGCTTTGCCGGGAGGACCCGCGCACCTTCGAGGAGCAGCCGACGGCCCATCTCGCCGAAGCCGAAGTCGATCGCCTGCTCGGGAACGCGGGCCCAGGAAGCGCGACCGAGCACCTCGGCCAGGGTGCCGGAGAAGTCCTCGTTGGTCACCGGATTGGGGGCGGTAGCATTGATCGCGCCACTCAGTTCATCGTGGAAGAGCGCGTGGTGGAAGATGCCGATCAGGTCGTCGAAGGCGATCCAGGAGAGCACCTGCTGACCACTGCCGACCGGGCCGCCGAGGCCGGCGGAGAAGATCGGGGCGAGCTTGGAGAGCGCGCCGCCGGCCGCCGCGAGGACGATGCCGATCCGGATCCGGGCGACCCGGATTCCGGCCGCCTCGGCCGGCTTCGAGGCATCTTCCCAGGCGAGGCAGACCTCGGGGAGGTAGCCGGTGCCGGGCTCGCTCGACTCGGTGAGCGGTTCCTCGGGGCGGTGCCCGTAGTAACCGATGCCGCTCGCGACGAGCAGACAGCGCGGCTTTCGTGCGCAGAGCGAGAGACGCTCGGCGAGGAGGCGCGTCCCGCGGGTGCGACTCTCGAGGATCAGCTGCTTGCGCTTGGGGCTCCAACGCTCGTCGGCGATGCCGGCGCCGGCCAGGTGGATCACGGCGTCGAATCCTTCGCAGGCCGCGGGGTCGAGGGCGCCGGAGTCGGGGTCCCAGCGAATTTCGAGCGGCGAGCGTGGGGCACGGCGGACCAGGCGCGCGATGGTGTGGCCTCCCCCTTCGAGGAAGGCGGCGAGCTGGGTCCCGATCAGACCGGAAGCTCCACTCATCAAGATGCGCAGCGGCCCGCGATCGACCACCCCACGGTGGCGGGCCAGGTCCTGGCGCGTACGCTCCTGGCGAAAGGTGAATCCGCGTTCGATCTCGCGCGCGACGAGCGACTCCCCGAAGCGGCCGAGGCGGCCGAGGGGCAGCTGCCAGTAGACGAGATCCTCCAGATACGACGCGGTCTCCCCATCCGGCTCGAAGCGGTGGGTGTGCTCCCAGCTGGCGAAGGGTCCCTTCCTCTGGACGTCGCGGAACTGGCGGTTCTCCTGGTAACCCTCGTGGACCGCATGCCACCGCACCGAGATGGGACCTTGCCGGAGCTTGAAGGAAAGTTGTCCGCCATCCTTCACCCCACCGCTACGGGAGAGGATACGGACGTCGACCCACGGAGGCACCAGCCGCTCGAACGCCCCGGGGCGCTCGTGCCAGGCAAACACCGACTCGACCGGAGCCATGAGGCGGCTCTTGGATCGAAACTCGGGCATCGTCTTCCTTTCCTGCCAGGCGAAGCCCCGGAGTCGGCGGCTGGCCCCAACCGCGTTCCGAGTGCTCCGCATCGTTCTGATCCGAGCGGGATGCGCTCGCGGACATTCCGTGTCGGGCGGCATCCTCGCACGTCTCTCTGGTCCCACGCGAGGGGGTTGCGTCGGCGGCGAACGCGCGACCGAGCGAACCGGCGAGCGGGCAAGCCGGCGAACGGGCGACGCAGTGACTACCCGATCAACTCCCGTGCCGTCCGACCCAGGGCGCCACCGGGTCAATCGAACAACGACGCCGGGCCGTAGCGCGCGAGATACGGCTTCAGGTCGAGCTTGCGGGCCGTGTTGTCGCTGCTCATGTAGCGGATCTTGCCGAAGATCTCGCGCTCCGGCCCCCAGGCGCGGTCGTAGCGGCCGAAGCACCAGAAAATTCCGCTCTCGCTGTTCGGGTTCCGCCCGTCGAGGGCGTACTTGTTGTTGAGGTGGAGCAAGGTCGCGGCCGCCTCGGCCGGGCTGGCGGACCATTCGAGCACCTTCTTTCCCCAGAGCATCCGCAGATAGTTGTGGATGATCCCCTCGCGCCGGAGCTGGGTCTGCGCGGCGTTCCAGATTGGGTCGTGGGTGTCGGCCCGCTCCAGTTGATCCAGGGTGTACTGCCAGGGGCGCGGGTCCGCGAGGTGCTCGTCCAGCGTGCGGCGCGCCCACTCGGGGAGCGACTCGTATCGATCGTGGTCCGCCCGGTGGTGGCAGAAGTTGTAGCCGAGCTCACGCCAGGTGATGAGCTGGTCGAGGAATCCCTCGGCCGCGGCGGAGACGCCCCAGTAACCACTGCGCCTTCCCCCCGCGCGCAGGTTGAGCCGATCCGGACTCCACCGTTCCTGCTGCACGATGGCGGCGAAGACCGCATGGGCCGAGACGTGACCGAAGTGGAGGTACGGAGAGAGGCCGCTGGTCACCGGCTGCGCCACGTCATTCCGGTCCTCGCCATAGCGTGGCAGGCGTGACGACACGAATCGCTCCAGCCTTTGCTCCCCCGCGAGGCTGCCTCCGACGAGGTCGCGCACCGGAGCCACTGCGTGGTCGATCGCGAGGGAGGAGAGACCACCCGGACCTCGCAGGCGGCCGAGGTCGGCCGCAGGCCAGCGCGCGGCGATCTCGGGCAGAAGCGAGGGCGCGGGCGGGAGATCGAGGCGGGCCAGCGGATCGGGATGGGGAAAGCACTCCAGGTGCGCGGGGAGAGCGCGTTGCAGGTACCGCCGGAAGGCGTAGGCGGTCGGGTAGTCCGAAGCGGTCGCGGTGAGCGGAAGGAGCCCGTTCCCGTCGATCGCCTCGAGCCGAACGTCGAGTTGGCGCGCCGCCGAGGCGAGCATGCGCGGCAGCATGAAGCAGGGAAACGTATCCGTGACCACCACGGCCGCGGTGCGGGAGAGGGCGCGGAGAAGCCCCTTCCCCGCGTCGACCGTCGGCTCGACATAGGTATGGTAGAGGATCGCCGTCCCGCGCAGCCGCTCGACGTTGGCCGCCATCCCATCGAGGATGAACCGGTGGAGCCGGTCGCAGGCCCAGGGGTAGCCGATGCGGAGCGCCTCGAGGACCACCAGCGGCAGCCCACGCGCGCGGGCCAGTTCGAGCGCGCGGTCGAGGCCGAAGTTCCAGGAGGTCCGCCGGGCAGAGGTCATCCAGTAGAGAATGAAGGCGCCGTCCGGTCGCTCGGGACGGTCGTTGGCCAGGGCAATGCGCGTTCGGGGCACAATGGCCACGGGGAGTTCCTCTGAGGCTCGATCGCATGGCCCGGAGCGACCCTACTCCTCCACGCGAAGCCTGGACGATAACCGAAAGAGGCGATTGGGAATAGGGCTTCAGTGCCGAGTTGGAGGCAATCCGCCGGGACGCTCCGGGGGGCGCGGGCCTCCTACGCCCGGCCCGAACGCCGACCGAGATTCGGGCGAGAATCCGCACCCCCCGGCCGATAACCAATGAGGTGAGAAACCCGACACTCGGAGACCGAAGATGACCCTACCGCCATCGCCCCACGCCGAAACGGTGCGCGTCCTGCTCGTCGCCGACGAGCCGCTCGTGCTCTCCGGCCTCACCCGCATCTTGCGCACCCAGCGGAGTCCCTGGGAGGTCCAGACGGCGAAGAGCGGAGCGGAGGCACTGCGGATCCTGGCCGCCCAGCCGTTCGACTTCATCGTCTCGGACATGCGGATGCCGGAGATGGACGGGGCGGCGCTCCTCGAGCGGGTCCGGACGAAGTATCCACGCACCATCCGCATCGTGCTCTCCGGCTTCGCCGAACGCGAGTCGGCCATGCGAGCGGTGACCGTGGCGCACCAGTTCCTGCACAAGCCGTGCGAGCCGGCGCAGTTGCTCGACACGCTGGAGCGCGCTTCGTCGCTCTATCATCTGATCAACACCGAGGAGTTGCGCGCGCGGATCGGGAGCGTCGTGGTCCTGCCACCAGCGCCGCGGGTCTATCAGGCGATCACCGAGGCGATCAACAAGCCAAACGCTTCGGCCGGCGCGATCGCGCAGATCCTCGAGCGGGATCCCGCACTCTGCGCCAAGGTGCTCCAGGTGGCAAACTCGGCCTTCTTCGGACTGCCGCAGCGGACGGCGAGCGCCATCCGCGCCGTGACCTATCTCGGCACCGAGAATGTGCGCAATCTGGTCCTCTCGATGGAGACCCTCTCGCAACACAATGACTTCGACGCCATGGGGTACTACTCCCTGGCCGCGTTGCAGAAGCAGTGCCTGCTCGCCGCCACCCTGACCCGCATGATTCCCGGACTCCCGCGCGAGCTGCACGATCCATCCTACACTGCGGCGCTCCTGCACAAGGTGGGGATCCTGGTCATCGCCTCGGCATCCGGCCCGCACTTCAAGCTCGCCGTGGCAAAGGCTCGGAAGGAGCAGCGCCCGCTCTGGCGGATCGAGAAGGAGCTGTTCGGCATCACCCACGCGGAGGTCGGAGCGTATCTCCTCGGAGCCTGGGGGTTGCCGCGGGAGATCGTCGCGGCCGTGGCAACGCAGTACGATCGCGAACCGGCGGTGGGGAGCGAGATCGGGATCGCGACCGCGGTTCGAGTCGCGGGGTTCGTCGCCGACCAGGTGCTCGAGACAGGGGTCTCGGGCCGGGATGAGGTGACCTGCGACCTCGACCGGGCGTGGCTCGAAGGGCTGGGGATGCTGGACAAGGTGCCCACCCTGATGCACGAGGCGCGCACCCTGGTCTACAACTTCGCCGCCTCGGAGCTTTTCGCGGCCTAGTCTCGCCGGGGGCGTCCGCGGTCGAACCGCAACCGTGGACGCAGGGCCAACCGGTTGCTAGGCGGCCCGCCGGGACTCCTCAGTGTCGCGCTCGGCCGGAAGCGGCTCGATCGGCAGCCGCACGATGAAGGTCGTACCGACCCCCACGGTGGAGTCGATCTCGATCGTGCCGCGGTGCGAACCCACGATCACCGAGTGGACGATGGCCAACCCCTGCCCCGTCCCCTTGCCTACCGGCTTGGTGGTGAAGAACGGCTCGAAAATGCGCGAGCGGTTCTGAGGCGGGATTCCGCAGCCGGTGTCCGAAACCCGGATCTCGACCTGATCCCCTGCCCCGCGGGTCTGGAGCAGGATCTTCCCGAGACCCGGCGCGTCCGGCGTCTGCTTGTCGTGGATGGCGTGCGCGGCGTTCACGATGAGGTTCAAGAAGACCTGGTTGAGCTCCTGGAGATAGCAGGTTACGACCGGGAGCTCGGGGTCCAGGTCGAGGTTCAGCTCGGCGACGTACTTCCACTCGTTGGTCGTGACCGCCACGGTATTGCGGATCGCCTGATTGAGATCGACCGGGGCCATATCGCGCGAGCCGGGGTGGGAGAACTCCTTCATCGCCCGCACGATCGTCGCCACACGATCGAGCCCGCCCAGCGACTGGTCGATGGCGTTCGGCACCTCTTCGAGCAGGTAGTTGAGATCGTTGGCCGGAACCGCTTCTTCCAGGCGTGCCAGGCTGGCGGCCAGTGGGCCTGGGGTCTCGGCGAGGCCGCGCAGTCCGAGCGTCGTGTTCGCCACCTCGCGCAATGCGGTGAACGAGTCCTTGAGGAAGTGCAGATTGTCGGTCAGGTACTGCACCGGAGTGTTGATCTCGTGCGCGATCCCGGCCGCGAGCTGTCCGATCGCCTCCAGCTTCTGGGCCTGGAACAACTGGGTCTCCATCCGGAGCTGCTCGGTGATGTCGGCGAAGGTCAGAACCACGCCGGTCACTTCCCCGGCCTCGCGGATCGGGCTGACGCTGCAGCGCGCCGGGAATTCGTATCCGCTGCGGTGCAGCATCTCGGACTGGTGCGCCTTCTCCGCCTCGCCGGTGGCCAGCACGCGACAGATGGAACAGGTTTCCTCGTGCGTGTTGACCCCACTGGCCGAGGCCGGATCGATGCGCGGAAAAAAGGTGTCGTGGATGCTCCGCCCGATCAACTCGGCGATGTTCCACCCGCAGATCCGGGTAGCGCTGGCGTTGACGAAGATCATCTTCCCATGCCGATCGATCCCGCAGACCCCTTCCATGACCGAGTCGAGCACGGTGCGGATCTCGTGATTGACCTGCAGCAACTCCTGCGAGGAGAGTTCGAGCGAGCGCTCGACCATCTCGCGGTCGTGGTCGTGCTGCCGGTACGACTCGTCAACCAGATGGAGGAGCGGCAGGAACCCGGGCGGTACCGCCTCGAGCGAACCGAACTGGCGCTTCACCTGCCGTTCGAGGGTGGGATGCACGTCTGCCTCCTCAGGCCGCCTGGCGGTCGCGTTCGCTCTCTTCGGGGGTGACCGGGAACGGCTCGATCAACCCGATCCCGGCCGCGAAGTTGGTCAGTCGGGCGATCAGCTCCGGGTTGACCTGCTGGCCGCGGCAGGCCAGGAGGAGACCGTTGCGGGCAAAGACGTCCTCCACGAACCGCATTCCCGGTCGCAGGGCGGCGAGTGGACAGCGCTCGATCGGTGTCCCTTCCCCCGCCACCGCGCGCGACTCGGCCAGACACCCGACCAGCGACGGATCGAAGCTCGCGGGGCTGCTGCGCAGGAGCGCAATCGCCCGCTCCGGCGCATGTCGACGTCGCAGCAGCCGGTCGTACTCCGCGGCCACGCGGATGGCGCGGGCGCCCCACGGGATGGCACGGCCGGTCGGACTATCGAGTGGGCCGTTCTGGCCATCGAAGTCCAGGTCGCGCCAGCGCAGGATCTCACGCACCGACTCGAGCCGCGGAATCGAGGCCAGGAGATCGAGCGAGACCTGCGGCACCCGTTCGAACATCTCGGTCTCCGCCGGACTGAGCGGCTCGCCCTCGTCGTGGCGCTCGATGACCGAGGCGGGAATGGTGACCAGCCCCGCCTGGGAGAAGGCGGCTGCGACCTCGAGCGGCCAGATCTCCTCGACCTGGTCCCGCTCTGCCATGGCCCGCACCAGATCCCGCACATGGGCCGCCCGACCGAACACCGCGGGACTGGAGAGAGAGAGCAGCTCGAAGAGCGACTGCACCGCCCCCCGGAGCGTCTCGCGCAGCAACTGCCGCTCGGCGATCACCAGCTCGTACTGGCGGGTGGCCTCGCCCAGCACCTGGCGCAGCTCGTCGCGATGACACGGCTTGAGAAGGAATCGGAAGACTCGCCCCTCGTTCACCGCCTTGATCGAATCGATGAAATCGGACTGGCCGGAGAGGATGATCCGAACCGCGTCGGGCCGGCGTTCGCGCACGGCGGAGAGCAACTCGACGCCGTTCATGTTCGGCATGCGCATGTCGGACATCACGACCGCAAAGGGACCGGTGGTCTGGAGGAGGTCGAGAGCCTCCTGACCGGAGTTCGCGGTCGAGATCTGAAACTGACCCCGAAGTTGCCGGGAGAGTCCGGAGAGCACGTTCGGTTCGTCGTCGACGAGCAGGATCCGGTGCCGTTCGTTCACCATCCCTCCCTGGGTAGAGCCTCCAGAGGAGATCGACCGATCGAGGGCCGAGCTTGATCCGTCGTGCGCTCGACGCGCGCGAAGGGCCACGCCTGGCCGTTTCGGGCCGTCCCACGCCGGGGCGCTCAGCGGAGGTCGAAGCAGCGAAGGCGGGAGGGACGCCGTTCCACCACGACCGCCGCGACCGCGCCGGGGGCAGGGGCGACGATATGGAAGCGCCAGCGCATTCGCGCGGCCGGATCGCCCGCGACCCAGAGGAGCCGGGCAGGCCGCCGCGGGGACAGGGTGACGCTGAAGCCTTGAAGATCCCCGCCGAGCCCGACCCCCTGAGCCTTGAGCCACGCCTCCTTCCGCGTCCACCCGAGGTAGAAGGCGGTGAGACGGGACTCCGCCGGCAGAGCGGCGAACTCGGCTTGCTCCGCGGGCGAGAAGTGGGACGCCACCAGCGCCTCGAGCTCGGCGATCCCCCGGACCGACTCGAGATCGACCCCGACGCCGGCATCCCGGGTGACGGCCAGGAGGGCCAGGTCGTCGCTGTCGGTCAAGTTCCAGGCGAGTGACGGGACCCCATGTGCGGCATCGAGTTCCGGCCTTTGGTGAGGAGACAACTCGAAGCGGAGGGAGGCGGGATCGATCCCGGTGTAGGCGCCGAGAAGCAGACGGAGTGCGCCGCGGCGGACGGTGAAGCGGTCGCGGTGCAGGTCGAAGCGGTAGCCCTCGCGGCGATCGCGCTCGTCGGGTGAAAGGAGCGAGTGGAACCGCTCGCGCTGCACCTGATCGACCGCGAGCGCGATCCGCCAGAGGTGCACCTCGTCGCGACCGAGAGACGGGAAGTTACCTTCCGGACCGCCGGCCGGCACCTCGATCGAGGCCCACCGGGCCATCAGGAGATCCGGTCGCGAATCAGCTCGAGCATCCGGCCCTGGTGCGCCTCGAAGAAGAAATGATCGCCGGGCAGGAGCACGATTTCACAGTCGGCCGAGGTCACCTCCCGCCAGGCTTCGAGGTGTGCGGGCGTGACGTTGGGATCGGCGTCCCCCCCGAAGACGAGTAGCGGGATCTCGAGCCGTGGCGCCGGCTGGTGACGGTAGGTCTCGCAGAGCGCGAAGTCGGCCCGGATGGTGGGGAGAACCAGCTCCATCAGCTCGCGATGCGCGAGCACTTCGGCCGGAGTCCCGTTCATCTCTCCGAGCGCCGTGATGAATTGTTCATCGGGGAGGGAATGAAGTTCCCCCGTGGACGGCATGCAGTGAGGAGGTCGAGCCGCGGCCACGACCAAGGTCCGCGGCAGCGCACCTCCCGCGGCGGCGAGCCGTTGAATGAACCCAGTCGCGATCAGCGCCCCCATGCTGTAGCCGAAGAAGGCGAACGGGGGAACGAGCCGGGGTGCGACCTCCGACATCAGCTGCTCGAGGAGCGGAGCGAGCCGGGTGTGCGCGGCTTCGCGGAAGCGGGCCTCGCGCCCCGGAAGTTGAAGCGGGCAGATCTCGAGCCGTCCCTCCGTGGCACGTCGCCACGGACGGTAGGTCGAGGCTCCCCCGCCGGCAAACGGAAAGCAAACCAGGGAGGGCAAGCCAGCCCCAGGTCCGCCCACGTTGCCCTGGCCGATGGCGGATGGCGCCCCGAATGGCCACCAAGGATCGGATCGTGTCGCATCGGCGCTCATGGGATCAGAAGCTCCTCCTCTGTTTCAGCGTGCTCGGGTCCGGGAGCCCAGTGTACTATCGCGACCTGGCGATCGCCCTACTTGGCCGCGCGACGCCGCACTTTCGACCGCGCCGTCGGCTGGCCCGGCGGCGCCGGCTCGACCGGTACGAACTCGCTCACTGCCCGGGATCGACGTGACCTCTCTGTCTCCACCCATCGGTGTCGGCGCGCCCCCTCCGCACGCGCGAGACATCATCGAGATTCTCCGGCTCCGCGCCCGGTCGCATCCGCACGCCCCAGCGTTCACCTTCCTGCAGAATGCTCCGCTCGAGCCGGAAACGATCTCGTACCGCGAGCTCGATCGCCGCGCCCGCTGCATCGCCGATCAGCTCACCACGCGCGGACTGGCCCGCACGCCGGTGCTGCTGCTCCATCCGGCAGGGTTGCCGTTTGTCGAGGCGTTCTTCGGGGCGCTGTATGCGCGCGTGATCGCGGTTCCGGCCTATCCGCCGCGCGCCAATCGGACGCTCGGCCGGATCGACGGTATCGCGGCAGATTCCGGAGCCCGAGTCGCCCTCACCACGGAAGCGCAGCTGGCCCGCGCGGTCGAGGCGGCGGCAACCGCACCGCATCTCGCCGACCTGGAGTGGATCGCCTCCGACGCCCTGACGCGGAGCAGGAGTGATGCCGCGCCCGATGATGGAGAAGCGGAACTGAACACGCCGACGACCGCGACGGCGCCTGATCCGGACCGCACCGCCTATCTGCAGTACACCTCAGGCTCCACCGCAAACCCCAAGGGGGTGATGGTGAGCCACCGGAACATCCTGGCCAACGCCGAGACGATCCGGGTCGGGTTCCGCCACGACGCGGGAAGTCGCTCGCTCTCCTGGCTCCCTCACTTCCACGACATGGGATTGATCGACGGGATCCTGCTTCCGATCTACGCCGGGTTCCCCGCCTTCCTGATGGATCCGCTCTCGTTCTTGCAGAACCCGGCGCGGTGGCTGGAGGTGATCGGCGAGCAGGCGATCACCCACTCCGGTGGACCGAACTTCGCCTATGACCTCTGCGCGCGCCGGATCACCGGCGACCTCGCGAGGTTCGATCTCTCGAGTTGGAGTGTGGCCTACAACGGAGCGGAGCCGGTTCGTGCCGAGACCCTCGACCGCTTCGCCGAGCGGTTCGCCGCCGCCGGCTTTCGCCGCCGCGCATTTTATCCCGCCTATGGCCTGGCCGAAGCGACCCTCAAGGTGACGGGCGGAGACCGCGGGGCGGGGCCGAGTGTCCTCGCACTCGATCGCACGGCCCTCGCGCGGGGCGAGGTCGCGATCGGGGCCGAAGACCTGCTGCTGGTCGGAGCCGGACGCGCCGTTGCGCCGACCGAGGTGCGGATCGTCGACCCGGAGCGGGCCGCACCGCTGGGTGAAAACCAGGTGGGCGAGATCTGGGTCGGCGGACCGAGCGTGGCGGGCGGGTACTGGAACCGGCCGGAAGAGAGCCGCTCCACCTTCGCGGCAATCCTCGTCGGGGAGGAGGCCGGAATCGGGGGCTACCTGCGCACGGGCGATCTCGGCTTCGTGCGCGGCGGAGAGCTGTTCGTCACCGGGCGACGGAAGGACCTGATCATCGTCCGCGGGCGGAACCTCTATCCCCAGGACATCGAGCAGACTGCGGAGGCGTGCGGCGGGGCGATCCGGCCCGCGGCCTCGGCCGCCTTCAGCGTGGAGAGGGATGAAGAACGGCTGGTGGTGGTGCTGGAGCTCGAACGTCACGGATCGAAGGACCACGAGCTGCTCTTTCGCGCCGTTCGCGAGGCGATTCTCGAGACGCACGAGGTCGATCCGCTCGCCATCGTGCTGGTCCGCCCTGCGTCGGTGCCGAAGACCTCGAGCGGCAAGGTGCAACGTGCCGCCTGCCGCCAGGCGTTTCTCGAGGGAACGCTCGCCACCGTGGCGGAGTGGCGCGCGCCGCTTGCGGCCTCCGAGGCGGAGATCCCGGGAAACGAGGTCGAGCCGCTGGGGTCACGGGGCTGGCTGGCCGCGCGGATCGCGCGGAAACTGGGGCTGGACGCCGGGCAGCTCCCGTCTGATCGCTCGCTGCTTGCCCTCGGACTCGATTCGTTGCGCGCCACCGAGCTGGCGCACGAGATCTCGGACGCGCTCGGACTCGACCTTCGAGCGGTCGAATTGATCGAGGCGCGCGACCTCGTCGCGGTGCACGAGGCGGTCGAGGCCGCGCTCCAGGCCCGAGCCGCAGCGGGGCCGATTCCCGCAGGCCCGCGTCCGACCGGCGAGGAGTGCGACCTGACCGCGGGCCAACGCGCCCTCTGGTTTATGCAGGAGCTGGCGCCGGAGAGCAGCGCGTACACCATCTCCTCCGCGCTGCGGCTCGATGGAGCGGTCGACGAGACTGCGCTGCACCGGTCGGTGCTGGCGGTCGTGGCGCGCCACCCCGCGCTCCGAACGCGCATCGTGGGTGGGGCGCGACCGCGGCAGCGATTCGATGTCGAGGCGGAGGCACTCTACGCTGTCGAGGATTGGGCTGTCGAGGATTGGGCTGTCGAGGATTGGCCGATCGAGGGGCCGGCCCGCGAAGCCGGGCCGGGCGCGGCGCTCGCCGTGCGCCTGGCCGATGCGGCGGCGATCGGATTCGATTTCGCCCGGGGACCGCTGGTCCGCATTCGCCTCATCCGCGTCGGGGAGATGCGCATCTTGTTCATTGCGGCGCATCACGTCGTGGCCGATCTCTGGTCACTCTCGATCGTGCTGCGCGACCTGGTCGACGCCTATCGCCGGATCGTGGAGCCACCGTTGCTCCAGGGGGAGTTCGCGAGCCGGCGACGCGGGAGCGACGCGACGCCGCACCCGGCGTGGTTGGTCGAGCGGGAACAGCAGTACCTCGCCGGAGAGGCCGGGGCGCGCGGGCTCGACTACTGGCGGTCGCTACTCCTGCCCGAAGCGGAACCGATCACGCTCCCGAGCGAACGGATGCGGCCGCAGCAACAACAGTTTCTCGGCGCACTCCGGCGCCACACCATCCCCGCGCCGCTCGCGACGAGGCTCCGCGCGGCCGCACGCTCCGGTGAGGTGACCCTCTTCACCTACCTGTTGAGCGGGTTCCAGGCGCTGGTCGCGCGGTTGAGCGGCCAGAGCACGGTCGCCGTCGGGGCCCCCTCGGCTGCCCGCGGCGATGCAGGCCTGGCCGAGCTGGTGGGATATCTGGTCAATCCGATCGTGCTGCGCGCCGACCTGGCCGATGATCCGACCTTCGCCGCCCTGGTCGCGCGAAACTCGATCCAGGTGCAGTGCGCGTTGCGCCACGACCGGTATCCGTTTGCCGAGCTGGTGCGACGCCTCGGGCCCGAGCGTCGCCCCGGCCGCTCCCCTTTCTTCGATCTGATGTTCGAGCTCCGCGGCGTGGGCGACCTGGTGCGCGGTGACCTCGCCGCCGGCGGCGGAGCGCCGCTCTCGATCACCCCGTCGCTTTCGGCCGTGCCGATCGAGCTCGAGCGACGCTCGGCGCAGTTCGATCTCTCGGTCAGCGTGACCGACGACCCGCGCGGACTCGAAGTCGAGTTCGAGTACGATCGCGCACTCTTCGCCCCGGCCCGGATCGATGCCTTCGCCCGGGCGTACGTCGCGCTCCTCGAAGCGACACTCGAGTCCCCGCACCTCGCGATCAGCCGGCTTCCGCTCCTTCGCGGCCAGGAGCGACGCCTCGCCCTCGGGCCGGTGCCATCCGACGTGCCGTTCGATCCGGAGGCGGTGCTCGATCGCCAGGTGGCGAACCAAGCCCGGCGACGTCCGGAAGCGATCGCGGCGCGGGACGGCGAGCGACGCCTGAGCTACGCGCTGCTCGACGCGGCGGTCGATCGCCTGGCCCACCGCCTCCGCGCCCTCGGCGTCGGACCGGAAGTGCGCGTGCTGATCCCGATCGAGAAGTCGTTGGAGCTGGTGGTGGCGATCCTCGCCACGCTGCGCGCGGGAGGAGCGTATCTGCCGGTCGATCCCGGCCTGCCGACCGCGCGCCTCCGCCTGATCGCCGCTGACAGCGACGCCCGCCTGAGCATTGTCCGCGGCGGTGCGGCACCGGAACTCGACCTCCCGACGGTCGAGGTGTCCGATCCGCTGAGCGAAGCGGAGCGCGAGCGCACCGAGCCGGTGGTGATCGCGGTCCCGGCGGACGCGCTCGCCTACGTCATCTATACCTCGGGCACGACCGGAAGGCCGAAGGGGGTCGGCGTTTCCCGAAGAAATCTGGCCGGGGCCTACCGCGCCTGGGACCTGGCCTATGACCTCGGTCGCCTTCCGGTGCATCTGGCGATGGCGGCTCCCAGCTTCGACGTCTTCACCGGCGATCTGGTCCGCGCCCTGGGGGCCGGACAGGAGCTGGTGCTCTGCGATCGGGAGACGCTGCTCGATCCGCCCGCTCTGGCCACGCTCTGCGCGCGACACCAGGTCGCCTTCGGTGACTTCCTGCCCGCCACGCTGCGCGAGCTGGCCCATCATCTGGTCCAGGCCGATCTGCGCCTCGATGCGTTCCGCCTCCTGGTGGTGGGATCGGATGCCTGGCACATGTCCGACTACCGGCTCTTCCGCCGGGCCTTCCCCCACCCCACGCCGATCCTGAACTCCTACGGCGTGACCGAGGCGACGGTCGACAGTTGCTTCGACGTCATCCCGGAGAGCGATCTCGACCGGGCCTCCCCGACCATCGGCCGACCGCTGGCCAACACCGCGAGCTACGTGCTCGACCGCGCCCTCGAGCCAACCCCGCCCGGGGTCGCGGGAACGCTCTACCTGGCCGGTCCCGCGCTGGCCCGCGGCTACCTCGGTCACCCCGACTGGACGGCGGAACGCTTTCGGCCCGATCCGTTCGGCCTTCCCGGGGCGCGGATGTATGACACCGGCGACGCGGCGCGGCGGCTCGAGGACGGGAGGATCGAGTTCCTGGGGCGTGGCGACACCCAGGTGAAGATCCGCGGGCACCGGATCGAGACGGCGGAGATCGAGGCGGTGCTCGAGACCCATCCCGAGGTGCGTCGCGCGATCGTGACCGCGCCGCAGATCGGGGCCACACAACGGCTGGTGGCCTACATCCTCGGGCCGGTGAACGAAACCGCGCTCCGGGAGCACACCCGCGCGCTGCTTCCGGAGTACATGCTGCCGGCCGCATTCCTCTTCCTCGAGTCGCTGCCGCTGACCCCGCACGGCAAGGTCGATCGGAAGGCTCTGCCGGAACCGCGCTTCGAGGGCGGGAAATGCGATGCCGGCCGGCCGCTCGACCGAACCGAGACCGCACTGGCGGCGATCTGGCAACGGCTGCTCGGGGTCGCGTCGGTGGGCGCGGAGGATGACTTCTTCGCCCTGGGAGGCGACTCGATCCTCGGGATCCAGCTGGTCGGGTTGGCCCGCGCGGCGGGGTTGGCGCTGACCCCACGCCTCCTCTTCGAGCATCCGACGCTCGAGGCGCTGGCGCGGGTCGCGTCCGCGATCGAGCCGCCGCACGACGCGCAAGCCTGGGCGGGCGATGCCCCGCTCCTTCCGATCCAGCAGTGGTTTTTCGCCCAGGATTTCATCGAGCCGCACCACTGGAACCTCGCCTTCGCCCTCGACACCACCGGCCGGATCGAGCCGCGAACGATCGAGCGCGCGGCGGAGGCGCTGCTCGACCGGCACGACGCGCTGCGAGCGCGCTTCCCCTCAGAGGGAGGACGGACCCGGCAGGTGATCTCCGAGGTGGGCAAGGTCGCTCCGGCTCTGCGCGTGATCGACGCGGAAGGAGAGTCACATACCCGCGTGGTGCGCCGGATCGCCGAGGAAGATCAAGCACGACTCGACCTGGAGCGCGGACCGCTGATCCGCTTCTCGCTCGTACGGAGTGGCGTGACCCACTCGACGCTGCTGGTCACCGCGCATCACCTCGTGGTCGACGGCGTCTCCCTGCGGCTTCTGGCGGAGGATCTGGCCCGCGCCCAGGCGATGGCGGAACGGGGCGAGGCGATCGATCTCGGCCCGCGCGCCGCCGCGCCCTTCGCCTACGCCCGCGCACTCGAGGCGCACTACCGGAACCGGCCGGAGAACGCAGCCACGGCCACGATCGACGACGCGGTCCCCGATGCTCCGCTCTGGTCTTCCGCACCCGAGGCTCCGGTGCCGCTCGAGGCGAGCACCCGACATCAGGTGGTGCGCTGGAGCACGGAGGAGACGGCGACGCTGGCACCGGGTCGCCGCGACGGTCGGAGGCTCGAGGCGATGCTCCTCGCCGCGGTGCTGACCGCCATCGCGGCGACGACGAAGCGGCCGCGTCTTCGCTTCGAGCGCGAGACCCACGGTCGGGACCTGCGCCCGGAGATCGATCTCTCGCGCACCGTCGGCTGGTTCACCGAAGTCGATGCGATCACCGTCGACCAGCTCGATCCGGGGGGCCTCCCGCGCACTGTGGCGCGGGTCGCCCGCCTGCTGCGCGGACGGAGTGGCGATCGGCTCGCGCGCCGTGCCTACGGCGGCGTACGGTCAGCGGCTCCGGAGGCGGAGATCAGCTGGAACTTCCTCGGTCGCTTCGCCGCAGAGGGCTTTGCCGGTACGCGATGGGGTGCGATCCGCGAGCCCGAGGCGGCACGACGGTCTCCCCGGGCGCGTCGGACCCACCCGCTCGAGATCGACGCCGGGGTGATCGATGGCCGACTGTCGATTTCCCTGGCCCACGCCCCGGAGCAGATTCCGCCCGAGGTGATCGAGGAGATCGCGGCGCGCACGCGCGTCGGAGTGGAGTTGCTCCTGCTCGCCGAGAGCGATGCGACGGGGAGCGATGCCGCCGAGGGCGATGCCGTGGGAACCGGTGAGGTGCAAAGAGACGCGCACGAGGGATTGCCGCTCTCCCCCATGCAGGCGGGGATGTTCTATCACCACGCGCGTGCCGAGGGGGACGATCCGTACCTGGCCCAGATCACGCTGCGTCTCGACGGGCGAGTCGACCTCGATGCGCTCGCGGCCGCCTGGCGTCAGCTCTTCGCGCGGCAGCCGGCACTTCGGGCGACCTTTGCCGCCGACGACGACGGAACGCCCCGTCAGTGGACGGCGGAGACGGTCGAGTTGCCCGTGACGCGACACCGGCTCGACACTGCGATCGGCGAGCGGACCGAGGAGTCGGAACTCGAGCGCATCACGGCGGCGACGCGAGCCGCCGGGTTCGATCTGGCGCACGCTCCGCTCGCCCGGATCGATCTGCTCTCCTTGCCCGTGGAACGCACCTGGATGATCTTCACCCATCATCATCTGCTGCTCGATGGCTGGTCGTTGCCGCTCCTGATCGAGGAGCTTTTCCTGCAGTACACGCGACTGCGTGGAGACGCCCCGGGGGACGATCCGGAGCGAGGCGACGACGCGCGGTCGCGCCCGCGAGGAGACGCCGCCGAGGAGACGCCGCCCGAGGAAACGCCGCCCGCGGAGACTTGGCGGCGGTATCTCGAATGGATCGAATCGAGCGACCACATGGCAGCGGAGCGCTACTTCCGGGAGAGCCTCGGCGGACTCTCCGAGCCAAGCCCCGCCCCCGCGCCGTGGGGGTTGGCGGGGCGTCCGGACGGACAGCCGGGAAACGGCACCGGCGTGGTCACCGCCTGCGCGCCGCGCGATCTCGAGTCGCGTGCGCGCAGCTTTGGGCTCACACCGAACACGCTCGTGCAGGCGGCCTGGGCGCTCTGCCTCGCCCAGAGCCTGGGTCGCGACGACGTGGTCTTCGGCGCCACCACGGCCGGACGACCCCCGACCATCCCGGGGATCGAGGGCGCGATCGGGCTGTTCATCAACACCCTTCCGCAGCGGGTGCGACTCGCGCCGGAGAGTCGGGTGCTCCTGTGGCTGCGCGCATTGCAACGGGCGGGCGCGGAACTTCGGAGCTACGAGTACACCTCGCTCGCCGCGGCGCAGCGCCTGGCGGGCACTCCCGTGGGGGTCCCGCTCTTCGAAACCTTGCTGGTCTTCGAGAACTACCCGTTGGACGCCGCACGACTCCGCGTGCAGCGCGACTTCGTGGTCGGCGCGCTCCGCCTGCACGAGGAGACGAACTACCCGCTGACCCTGGTGACCGCGGCGGAGGAGGGGCTGGGATTCCGCCTGCTCTACGATCGCGCGCGCTATGACGAGACGGGGGCGGTGCAACTGCGCGACCGCTTCCTGCGCGCACTCGAGTCGCTCCTCTCTCATCCGGAAGCGAGGCTGGGCGATCTCCCGTCGGTGTCGGAGGCGGAACTGAGCTGGTTGCTCGACGCGGGACGCGGTGCGGAGACGAGCCAAGCGCCGGAGAGCCTCGTCACCCACTTCGAACGACGGGCGGCGCTCGATCCGGAAGCGATCGCGATCCGCGCCGGCTCGGAGAGCCTGAGCTACGCCGCGCTCGACGCGGATGCGCGACGCTTCGCGCGCGGGTTGCTGAGCCTCGGAGTCCGGGCCGAGGAGCCGGTGCTCCTCGCGCTCCCCCGTTCCATCGATCTGATCGTGGCCATCCTGGGCACCCTCCGCGCCGGGGCGGCGTACGTGCCGGTCGATCCGGAGGCGCCGCCGGCCCGGGTGGAGCGGATGGCTGCCGATCTGGCCGCGCGGCACCGGATCGAAAACGGAGGCGAACCGGGAACCTGGAGCGTGGCTTCGGTGTTGGCGCGCGGCGTGGAGCCACGCCCCCTTCCCTCCCCCGCTCCGGATCAGCTCGCCTACGTGATGTTCACCTCCGGCTCGACCGGGGCGCCGAAGGGGATCGAGATCACCCACGCCAACGTGCGGAGTCTGGCCTTCGGGACCGAGCACCATCGCACCGGACGCGGAGATGTGCTGCCGCTTCTGGCCCCGATCGCCTTCGATGCATCGACGCTCGAGATCTGGACCACGCTGCTCCACGGAGGGACCCTGGCCATCGCCCCGACCGCGACCCAGAGCGCCGCTGAGCTGGCGCGGTTCCTGCGGGAGAGCGGGGCAACCTCCACCTTCCTGACCACCGGGCTCTTCCAGGTGATGGTCGATGAGGAGCCGGAGACGTTGGCTCGTCTGCGCCAGGTGTCGACCGGAGGCGACGTCCTCTCCCCGGCCCACCTCCATCGTTTCTTCGCCCGGGGCGGACGTCGCCTGGTCAACTGCTACGGCCCGACCGAGGCGACCACCTTCGTCGCCGCGGATCGACTCGATCGGGACGAGCTCGGACTCGATCGCGCCCCGATCGGTCGGCCGATCGCCGGGGCGCGACTCTATCTGCTCGATCGCGCGCTCCGTCCGGTCGCACCGGGTTCGCCAGGAGAGATCTGCATCGGCGGACCGAGTCTGGGGCGCGGATATGCCCGCCGGCCCGATCTGACCGCTGAACGATTCGTGCCCGATCCGTACGGCCCGGCCGGCAGTCGGATCTACCGGACCGGCGATCTCGCCCGGTGGCGCGACGACGGTCGACTCGAGTTCCTCGGGCGACGGGACGGGCAGATCAAGCTGCGCGGCTTCCGGGTCGAGATCGGCGAGATCGAAGCCGCCCTGCTCGCGCTCCCGTCGGTGCGGGAGGCGGCGGTCGCCATCCACGGGGAGCGCGGCGCGGCCCGACTGACCGCCTATATCGTCGGAATCTCCCCCGCGGAACGCGACCCATCTCAGCTCCGCGCGGCGCTCGAGCGAACCCTTCCGCGCTGGATGATCCCGGCAACCGTTCTCTTCCTCGACGCCCTGCCGCGCACCACGAACGGAAAGCTCGACCGGCGGGCACTGCCAACCCCCGACGCGCCCGACTCCAGCGGTCGCGGCGGAGCGTACGCCTCGCCGCTCGAAGCGCGGATCGGCGGCCTCTTCGCCGCGATCCTGGAAGTGCCTTCGGTTGGCCCTGACGACGACTTCTTCGAACTCGGAGGACACTCGCTGCACGCCACGCGGGTGATCGCGCGCCTCGGCCGCGAGTTGAACCTCGATCTGCCGCTCCGCGCTCTGTTCGAGGCCCCCACCCCGCGTGCGCTGGCCGGGCGGATCACGGAGGGCCAGGGCGTCACAGATGGCCAGGGCATCACGGGGGAGCGGCGAACATCGGTCGCGCCCTCGGCAACTGATGAATCGCCCGACGTCGCGGATCGGGTCGACGGGACAGCGGACCGCAGCCTGGCGTCCTTCGGGCAGGCGCGCCTCTGGTTTCTCGATCGGTTGGAGCCGGGGAGTGCAGCCTACACCGTCGCGAGCGCCATCCGGATCGAGGGCCCACTCGATTTCGAAGCACTCGAACAGGCGATCTCCGCTTCGATCGCGCGCCACGAGGCGCTGCGCACCCGGTTCGCCGACTCTCCGCAGGGACTGCGACAGATCATCGATCCTCCCTACGTGCCACGGATCGCCCTCGACCGGCTCGACCGCGTGCCGGAGGATGCGCGCTGGGCAGAGGCCGAGCGGCGCGCGACGCACCAAGTAAGGCGCCCGTTCGATCTCGAGACCGGGCCACTCCTGCGCCTCGCGCTCTACCGGATCGGCGCGGAGGGGCACCTGCTCGCGGTCGCGATGCATCACATCGTATCCGACGGCTGGTCGATCGGGATCCTGATGCGAGAGCTGGCGGCCCAGTACCGCACCGGACAAGCGGGGCAGGCAAGTCCGCTGCCTCCGCTCGCCTGGCAGTACGCCGATTGGGCGGCGTGGCAGCGGCGTCGGCTCGAGGCAGGTCGCCAGGAGCACGAGCTGGCGTACTGGCGCTCGCAGCTCGAGGGGATCCCCGCCCTCGCCTTGCCGACCGATCACCCCCGACCAGCACGACCGACCTCCGCCGGACGCAGCTTTGCCGTGACCCTGGACCGGGCGGTGGTCGATCGGCTGCGCGCGGTGGCGCGGGCCGAAGGAGCGACGCTCCACATGGCCCTGGTCACCGGCTTCGCCGCCGTCCTCTCCCGGTGGTCCGGGCAGGAGGACTTCGGCATCGGCACTCCGGTGGCGAACCGCACCCGGCCGGAGGCGGAGGAGTTGATCGGCGTCTTCATCAACTCACTCGTCCTCCGCGCGCGTCTGAAGGGCGAGCGGCTCACCTACCGCGCGCTGCTCCGGCGCATGCGCGAGACGGCGCTCTCCGCGTACGCTCATCAGGAGGCCCCGTTCGATGCCGTGGTCACCGCGCTCCAGCCGGAGCGCGACCTGTCGCGCACCCCGCTCTTCCAGGTGATGTTCGTGCTCCAGAACGCCCCGAGCGCCGCGCTGTCGCTGGGCGCGGCGCGGGTCACGCCGGTTTCGCTCGAGACCGGTACCTCCACGTTCGATCTCACCCTCTCACTCGAGGAGACGGAGGCCGCGGGATTGCGCGGCGAGCTCGAGTACAGCACCGAGCTGTTCGACGAAGTCACGCCGCGGCGCCTCTGGTCGCACCTGACCGCACTCCTGCAGCAGGCAGCGACCGACCCGGACCTCGAACTCCGTCAGGCGCCGCTCGAGAGCGCGGCCGAGCGGCGGCGGGCGCTCGAACACTGGAGCGGCGCGGGTCAGCAGATCGAGATCGACGCTGCGGCCGCGGAGAGCCCGCTGGTTCACCTACGCATGCTCGCTCAGGCCGAGGTCCACCCCGAGCGGATCGCCGCCATCCTGGGGGCGCGCTCGCTCCGCTACGACGCGCTTCGAGATCGCGGTTTGCGCCTCGCCGCGCACCTCGCAACCCTGGGCGTCGGACCTGAAGATCGTGTCGGGCTCCTCCTCCCGCGTTCGCCCGAACTCGTGATCGCGATGGTGGCGACCCTCTCGGCCGGCGCCGCCTTCGTGCCGCTCGATCCCGACCATCCGCGCGATCGGGTGCGGTTCGCGCTCACCGATGCCGGAGTGAAGGTTCTGCTCACCACCGCGGAGGGGTTGGGCACCGCGGCGGAGGACGGGCAGGTCATCGTTCGGATCGACGATCCTCGTTGCTTCGATCACCAGCCGCTCACCCCGCGGGCCGTGTCGGGGTTGAGCGCGGCCTACGTGATCTACACCTCGGGCACCACGGGGCGACCCAAGGGGGTCATCATCCCGCATCGCGCGATCGGAGCGGCCCTCCGCGCCTGGGAGCAGCTCTATGGGCTGACCGAGATCCGCCGGCATCTCCAGATGGCGAGCGTGGGATTCGACGTCTGCACCGGGGACGTGGTGCGGGCCCTGGGCAGCGGCGGCACGCTGGTCTTCTGTCCGCGGGAGGCGCTGCTCGATCCGGCGGCGCTGTTCGATCTCGCCGACGCGGAGCAGGTGGAGTTCGCGGAGTTCGTTCCGGCGGTGCTCCGCCCTCTCGCCGCCTTCGCGCGGCGCGCCGGACGACGGCTCACCTCGCTCCGGATCGTGGCCGTGGGATCGGATGTCTGGAGTACCGCCGAGATCGCGGAGTTCCGCGCCGCCTTTGGCTCGGCCACCCGCCTGGCGAACTCCTACGGGGTGACCGAGGCCACGGTCGACTCCACCTGCTGGTTCGTCGACGAGCGACGCCTGCTCGCCGGGAGTCCGCCGATCGGCAGTCCGCTCGCCCACGGCACGGTCTATGTGCTCGACCCGAGCTTCGCCCCGACCCCGCCAGGAGTGATCGGGGAGCTCTACCTGGGCGGCGCGGCGGTGGGACGCGGCTACCTGGGCCGGCCTGAACTGACGGCGGAGCGGTTCGTGCCCGATCCGTTCGGACGGCCGGGGGAACGGCTCTACCGCACCGGAGACCGCGCACGGTATCTCGAGAGCGGGGAGATCGTCTTCGCCGGACGCGGGGATGATCAGGTGAAGATCCGCGGACAGCGGGTGGAGCTGACCGAGATCGAGGCTGCGCTGACCGCTCACCCCGACGTGGCCGCCGCGGTGGTGGTGGTGCGCACGAACGGAGAGCTCACCCGCCTGGCCGCCTACCTGGTCGCGCGTCACGGCAGCGCGCTCGACCTGGAGGCGGTGCGACGTCGGGCTCGGGAGACGCTCCCCGAGGCCTGGGTGCCCGCGGCCTTCGTGCCGATCGGGGCGCTGCCGCTCACCCCGAACGGGAAGGTCGATCGCCGCCGTCTTCCGGAACCGATCTGGAGTGCAGCCGAGGACCGGGTCGAGCCGCAGACCAGGACCGAAGCGGCGGTCGTCCGCGCCTTCGCCGAGGTGCTGCAACTGGAGTCGGTCTCGGCGCTGGACGATTTCTTCGCCCTCGGCGGGCACTCGCTCCTCGCCGTGCGGGTGATCACGCGCCTGCGGGAAGCGCTCGGCGTGGAGCCACCGCTGCGGCTGCTCTTCGAGGCGCCGGCGGTGCGCGACCTCGCCCGCGCGCTCGATGACCTGCCGGGCGGAGAGGCGCGATCCGGAGCGGTGCCCCCCGCGGTGCGACGCGCCGATCCGGAGGTGCGGCGTGGGCTCTCCTTCGCGCAGCGGCGGCTCTGGTTCCTCGATCGTCTGGAGCCGGGAAGTCCGGCCTACAACCTGCCGACCGTGATCCGGATCCGCGGGCGGCTCGAACACCGCCCGCTGGAGCGCGCGATCGCCGCCCTGGTCCAACGCCACGAAGCGCTTCGGACCGGCTTCGTCGAGCGCTCGCAGGGGCCGGAACAAGAGGTGCGGGAGCAGGTGCGGATCGAACCGCGCTGGGTCGATCTCACTGCCTGGCCGGAGGAGGAACGGCACTCCGAGCAGCGGCGTCGGACCGAGGAAGAAGCGCGCTTGCCCTTCGATCTTGCCGCGGGCCCGTTGCTGCGGGTGGTGGTTTTCGCGCTGAGCGAGAGCGAACACGCCCTGCTGGTCACCATCCACCACATCGCAGCCGATGGCTGGTCGCTGGTGGTGCTGATGCGCGAGTTGGGACTCCTCTACGCGGCCTGCGCCCGCGGCGACGCGAATCCGCTCCCCGACCTCGAGATTCAGTACGCCGACTGGGCCGCCTGGCAACGCGCCTGGCTGGCCCAGGGCGAGATGGAGCGCCAACTGGCCGTCTGGCGCGCGGAACTCGAGGGTTCAGAGACCTTGGTGCTCCCGGCCGATCGCGCCCGTCCGGCGCGCCCGACCTACGCCGGGGCACAGGTCGAGGTGCGGATCGGACGCGAGCTGCGCCGCCGCCTGGAGGGCTTGGCCCGGGCCGAAGGGGCCACGCTCCACATGGTGCTGCTGGCCGGCTTCGGCGCCGCCCTCAGCCGCTGGTCCGGCCAGGAGAACTTCGCCATCGGGACGCCGGTCGCCAATCGCCGCACCCGCGAGGCCGAGCCGCTGATCGGCTTCTTCGTCAACACGCTCGCCCTGCGGATGCGACTGGGGGGGCGCGAGCTTTCGTTCCGCGGAGCGGTTCGCCGCGTGCGGGAGGCAGCGCTGGTGGCCCAGAACAACCAGGACGTACCGTTCGAACGGGTGGTGGAGGAGCTGCTGCCGGAACGCTCGCTCGGCCACACGCCGCTCTTCCAGGTGCTCTTCGCCCTGCAGAACGTACCGGTCGGGGCGATCGAGATGCCCGGACTGAGCCTGAGCTATGAGGAGCCGGACACCGGAGTGACCCGCTTCGACCTCGAGCTGTTCCTGGCCGAGACCGAGTCGTATGCCGCGGCCCGCCTCGACACCGATCTCTCGAACGCCGGTGAACTGGAGGGATTGCTCAACTACAGCGCGGAGCGGTTCGATCGAGCGACCGCCCGGCGATTCGTCGACACTCTGATCGCCTTGCTCGAAGCGGCGACCGAAGACCCAGACCGTCCCCTGCGCCGTCTGCCGGCCATGGCCGCGCCGGACCTGGAGTCGGCGCTCCGTACCTGGAATGCGACGGAGGTCAGCTATGGAGATCCGGAGCGGGTGCACCTGCTCTTCGAGCAGCAGGCGCACCGGACGCCGGAGCGGATTGCGGTGCGTCACCGGGAGAGCGGCGGCGCGGAGCGGACGCTGACCTACTCTGAGTTGAACCGCCGCGCGAACCAGCTCGCCCACTACCTGCGGAACCTCGGAGTCGGAGCGGAGCACCGTGTGGCGATTGCGGCCCGGCGCTCGCCTGAACTCCTGGTCGCCCTGGTGGGGGTGATGAAGTCCGGCGCGGCCTACGTGCCGGTCGACCCCGAGTATCCGCGGGAACGGATCGCGCTGATCCTCGCCGACTCCGGAGCCGACCTGGTGCTGACCGAGGAGCGGTTGGCCACACGGCTCTTCGCCCCCGACGCAGCTTTGATCCGGCTCGACGCCGACTGGCCCCGGATCGAGCTGTCCCCCTCCGCCAATCCGGAAGCGTCGGTCGATCCGGATGGGTTGGTTTACCTGGTCTACACCTCCGGTTCGACCGGGCGCCCGAAGGGGGTCGCGATGACCCATCGCGCGATCTCGAACCTCCTCTCGTGGCAGCGGCGCGACTCCGGGAGCGAAGCCCCGCCGCGCACTCTGCAGTTCGCCTCGCTCTCGTTCGACGTCTCCTTCCAGGAGATCTTCTCCGCGCTGACCGCGGGAGGAGAGGTGGTGCTGATCGACGAGGAGGCGCGACGGGACTCGGTCGAACTGCTGCGGATCGTGGAACGGACGAAGGTCGAGCGGCTCTTTCTACCCTTCGTCGCCCTGCATCAGCTGGCGGAAGCAGCCGCCGCAGAGTCGATCTATCCGGGATCGCTGCGGGAGATCAATGCCGCGGGAGAGCAACTGCGCATCACGCCGGCGCTCCGCGGTTTCTTCCGGAGGTTGCCGCACTGCCGTCTGGTCAACCACTACGGCCCGAGCGAGACCCATCTGGTCACGGTGTTCGAGCTGAGCGGCCCACCGGAAGAGTGGGCGGAGCTTCCCTCGATCGGGCGGGCGATTCCGAACGCACCGGTCTACCTGCTCGACCCGAATGGAGAGCCGGTGCCGATCGGCGCGACGGGCGAGCTCTACGTCGGCGGCGTGGGCCTGGCTCGCGGGTATCACGACCGACCGGACCTGACCGCCGAACGGTTCGTTCCCGATCCGTTCGCGCGGACCTCGGGGGCGCGGCTCTATCGAACGGGGGATCTGGCCCGCTACCGCAACGACGGGAACCTCGAGTTTCTGGGGAGAAGCGACCTGCAGGTCAAGATCCGCGGCCATCGTGTGGAGCCAGGAGAGATCGAATCCGCGCTGGCCCGCCACCCGGCGGTGCGGGAGGCGGCGGTGCGCGCGCATGAACACGAAGGCGGGCGGCGTCTGGCCGGTTATGTCGTCCTCCAGCCCGATCGGGCGGTGAGCGAGGGCGATCTGCGCGCCTTTCTCGCGGTCGATCTTCCCGACTACATGGTGCCGGCCGCGATCGTGTTCCTGCCGTCGCTACCCCTCTCCCCCAACGGCAAGGTCGATCGCACCGCCCTGGCCGAGCCGGACTGGGGCGGTTCCGCGCGGCGCGTCGCCCCGCGCACGCCGGAAGAAGAGATGGTGGCCGGAATCATCGCCGAGGTGCTCGGCAGCGCAGCGATCGGCGTGACCGACGACTTCTTCGAGCTGGGCGGTCACTCCCTGCTCGCCACCAGCGTGATTTCCCGGGTGCGGCGGGCCTTCGCGGTCGAGGTCCCGCTCCGGGCGCTGTTCGAAAATCCGACCGCGCGCGGCATCGCGGCGGCCGCGGTTCTGGCCCGCGGGAGCGCCGCGGCCACTCCTCCGCCCCTGCGGCGCACCGAGGGGCCGGAGCGACGGCGACTCTCGTTCGCCCAGCAGCGGCTCTGGTTCCTGCAGCGCCTCGATCCAGAGAGCCCGGCCTACCATCTCCCCACCGCGGTGCGGCTGCGGGGAGACCTCGATCGTTCGGCGCTGGAGTGGGGGCTGTCGGAGATCGTCCGAAGGCACGAGGCGCTCCGGACCCGCTTCATCGAAGGGCCGGAAGGTCCGGAGCAGTGGATCGAGCCGCCGGCCGCGATCGCCCTCGAGGTGGAGCCGGTCGCGAGCGAGGGGGCGCTGCGTTCGCTCCTCGAGTCCGAGGCGGCGCAACCGTTTCAGCTCGAACGAGGGCCGGTCCTCCGCGCGCGACTCTTCCGGCTCGCACCGGACGATCACGTCCTCTCCCTCGTGCTGCACCACATCGCGGCCGACGGATGGTCACTCTCGGTGCTCTGGCGTGAGCTGGGGTACGCCTACCGCGCGGCGGCCAGCGGGGATCGTCAGCCGTTGCCGCCCCTCCCGGTGCAGTATGCCGACTGGGCGGCCTGGCAGCGGTCGTGGCTTCAGGGGGGGGAACTCGATCGGCAGCTCACCTGGTGGCGGGCGACGCTCGAGGGGGCGGAGCCGACCCTCGATCTACCGCCCGATCGCCCGCGCCCGGCGCGCGCCACCGGGCGTGGCGCCACGCTCCCCTACGAGCTGCCCGAGGCGCTGACCGCGCGTCTCGATGCGCTGGCCCGAGCCGAAGGGGCGACGCTCCAGATGGTGTTGCTCGCCGCCTATGCGTGGACCTTGATCCGGGCCGCCGGTCGCTCCGAGGTGGTGATCGGAACGCCGCTGGCCAACCGTCGCGCGGCCGAGGCCGAGGCCTTGATCGGGTTTTTCGTCAACACGCTCCCGATCCGGATCGACGCCGGCGGGCGCGAGATCACCTTCCGCACGCTCCTCGCTCAGGTGCGCGAACAGTCGCTCGGCGTCTATCAGCATCAGGACGTGCCGTTCGAACGGCTGGTCGAGGAGCTCTCCCCGGAGCGGGCGCTGAATCGCGCGCCGATCTTCCAGACCGCATTTGCCCTGCAGGACACCTCGCTCCCGGCGCTCGATCTGCCCGGCCTCGAGATGGTCCCGTACGAAGTCGGATCGGACACGGCGAAGTTCGATCTGATGCTCATCCTCGGCCGGAACAACGGCGGCGCAGGCGGTGACGGGCTGAGCGGGGGATTCGAGTACAGCACCGACCTCTTCCTGCCCGCGACCATCGCGCGGTTCGCCGCCCGGCTCGGATCGCTGCTCGAGTGGGTGAGCCGGTGGCCGGAGCGACCGCTGGCCGAAGCTCCGCTCGCCTCCGGTGACGACCTAGGTGCTCTGCTCGCGGAGTACCGCGCGCCGGGGGTAACCGATCGCGGATCGGCCGGCGCGGCCCCCGATCCGCGGGCGCACCCGGAGATGCTCCCCGGCGCTTCGAACGGATGGCCCGCCTCGTGCCGGAGGCAATCGCACTCGTCGGCCACGATGGAGCGCGGCTCCCCCTGAGCTACGCCGAGTGTGATCGGCGCGCCAATCAGCTCTCGCGCCACCTCGTCTCCTTCGGTGCGCGCGTGGAGCAGCGGGTGGCGATCGTGCTCGAACGCTCGATCGACGCGGTGGTGGCGATCCTCGCCGTGCTCAAGACCGGGGCGGCGTACCTGCCGCTCGATCCGGCCGATCCGCCCGGTCGACTGCGCGCCTTGATTGCGGATGCGGGGGCGCGCCTGGTGATCACCGATGCCCGCGGCGCCGATCTGCTGGGCGATCTCACCGCGCGCATCATCCGGCTCGACCACGATGCGAAGCGGATCGCCGGGCAGGCCGCGGAAGCACTGCCGATCGCGCTCCACCCGGATCAGCTCGCGTACCTGGTCTACACCTCCGGTTCGACCGGTCAGCCCAAGGGAGTGATGATCAGCCATCGCGCGCTCGCCCACTACGTCGAGGCGGCGGTCGCGCGGCTCGGGATCCCGACCGCCGATCCAGAGGCCGGAACCGACGGCTGGAGCTTCGCCCTGATCTCCACCCTGGCGGCCGATCTGGGGCACACCGCGCTCTTCCCCACGCTCGCCACGGGCGGAGCGCTGCATCTGATTCCGCCCGATCTGGTCCTGGATGCCGGCGCGGTGGCGCGGCTGATGTCGACCGAGGCGATCGACGGCCTCAAGATCGTTCCGTCGCACCTGCAGGCCCTCGTCATCGGCGCTCACCCGGAGCGCGTGCTCCCGCGGCGGTTGCTGGTGCTCGGCGGGGAGGCGACCTTCAGCCGCCAGGCGGAGGAGCTCTCGCGGCTCGCGCCGGGGCTCCAGGTGGCAAACCACTACGGCCCGACCGAGACCACGGGCGGAGCGATCGCGGGACTGACGTCAGCGGAGGACCGACTCCGCCCGAGCCTGCCGCTGGGCCGGCCGCTCGACCGGATGCGCGCCTACCTTCTCGACGCGGAACTTCGTCCCGTCCCGGTCGATCTGCCGGGCGAGCTGTACCTCTCCGGGGTCGGCGTGGCCCGCGGTTATCTCGATCGCCCCGATCTGACCGCGGATCGGTTCCTCCCCGACCGGTTCGCGGCCCAGGCGGGCGCGCGGATGTACCGCACCGGCGATCGGGCGCGGCGACTCGACGACGGGAGGATCGAGTTCCTCGGTCGCGTCGACGCGCAGGTCAAGGTGCGCGGGTTCCGGGTGGAGCTGGGTGAGATCGAGGCCGCCTTGACGCGCCATCCGGATGTTGCCGCGGCCGCGGTAAGGCTGCGCGCCGATGGCCGGGGGAACCCTCAACTGACCGCCTACGTTGCGCCCCGCCTCAGGCGTTCTCCGACCGTGCGCGGGCGAAACCGGCGCGTGCTGCCGAGTGGGGTGGCGCTGGCCGAGCTGAACCGGAACGAGACCGACTACATCCACCGGGAGATCTTCGAGCTTCGCGCCTACCTTCGCCACGGCATCACCCTCGACAGGGGCGAGACGCTCCTCGATGTGGGCGGAAACATCGGCACCTTCTCCGTGTTCGCGTCGCTCCTCGCCTCCGAGCTGCGCATTCACATCTTCGAGCCGAACCCCTTCCTCACCCCGATCCTCGCGGCAAATCTCGCGGTCTATGCACCGGAGGCGCGGATCCATGAGTTCGGCCTGGCCGAGCGCGAGCGCACGGGCGAGTTCACCTTCTTCCCCGGATTCTCGCTGCTCTCCGGTCTCTACGCCGACGCGGCGACGGAGCAGGCGGTGGTGCGCACGTTCGTGGAGAACCAGGCGCGGGCCGGTGTCGGCGGGGCGGCCTCGCTCACCGCGCCGGGTGGACTGGAGGAATTGCTGGAGGAGCGATTCCGGGGCCAGACTCTGGCGGTCCCGCTGCGCACGCTCTCGAGCGTGATCGAAGCGGAGCGGATCGAGCGGATCCACCTGCTCAAAGTGAATGTCGAGAAGGCAGAACTGGATGTACTGCGCGGGATTTGCGACGAGCACTGGCCCTTGATCGAGAGCGCGGTCATCGAGGTCGACACGCGGGAGAACCGCGGGCCGATCGCCGAGCTGCTCGCGCGAAACGGCTTCGAGACGCTGGTCGAGCAGGACCCGCTCCTGGCCCGGACCGATCTCTGTTACATCTACGCCGTCCGCCGGAACTCGGGACGCCGTCTGCTCCCCGGCGCCCCGCCGACCGTCGCGCCCCCGGTCGTGGCCGCACCACTGCTCACCGTCGAGGAGCTGCGCGCCCACCTGGCGGAATCGCTGCCGGGCGCCATGCTGCCGACCGCCTGGATGCTCCTGGAATCGCTCCCGATCACCGCGAACGGCAAGCTCGATCCGCGCCGCCTGCCCGCCCCGGACACGACCGTGGAGCGATCGGTGGCACCGCGGGGCGTCCTCGAAGGCACCATCGCCCAGATCTGGTCCGAGGCGCTTGGCCGAACCGAGGTGGGGATTCACGAGAACTTCTTCGACCTCGGCGGACACTCGCTGCTCCTGACCCAGGTACATGCGCGTCTGCGCGAACGGTTGGGGGCCGATCTCTCGGTGGTGGAGCTCTTCCAGTACCCAACGGTCGCGAGCCTGGCGCTACGTCTGGGGGGCAACCAGGAGCCGAGTGAAACGGGCCCGGGTGGGGACACCGCTCCGCCCGAGGTCGGCACCGATCGAGCTCGAGGTCGGGACCGGCGACAGGCACTCCTCCGAAGGGCCAGCCCCTCGCCCCGAGAGCGCGGTTGACGATGTCTCGCTCGATTCGCGAGAATGCAGCCCCTTGCCCTTTCCCCCGTACGACCGCGCGTCCGCCGGGGTCGCTCGATATCCAGCGATGCGCCGGCTCCGGCTGCCCTCCCGCATCGCGACTGCCGGAGTGCACATGAGTGAAGAAGCTGAATTCGGTCTCGAAATCGCAATCGTCGGCCTGGCCGGTCGCTTCCCGGGGGCGGAGACGCTCGAGCGGTTCTGGGAGAACCTGCGAGCCGGAGTCGAGTCGATCCGGGATCTCTCCGAGCGGGAGCTCGACGACGCCGGCGTGGACGAGGCGACGCGGCGCGACCCGCGTTTCGTGCGCCGCGCGGCGGATCTCGCTGGAGTGGAACTCTTCGATGCGGAACTCTTCGGCTTCTCTCCGCGCGAGGCCGAACTCACCGACCCGCAGTTTCGGATCTTCCTGGAGGATGCCTGGAGCGCTCTGGAGGACGCCGGTCGGCTCTCGGATCGGCGGGGCGAGCGCGTGGGAGTGTTCGCCGGGGCGAGCGCCAGTAGCTACTACGCGCATCACATCGCCACCAACCCGCGGATCGCCTCGGTGGGAGCGCTGCAGGCCGCGCTGGGGAACACCGGCGACTATCTCGCCACGCAGGTGTCGTACCGCCTTGACCTGCGCGGTCCGAGCCTCACCGTGCAGACGGCCTGTTCGACCAGCCTGGTCGCGGTGCACCTGGCCTGTCAGAGCCTGCTCAACCGCGAATGCGACGTAGCTCTGGCCGGCGGAGTCTCCATCTCCCTGCCGCAGACTGCCGGCTACGTGCACGAAGAGGGGGACATCGCCTCGCCCGACGGGCGCTGCCGCGCGTTCGACGCCGCCGCGGGCGGCTGCATCAAGGGAAACGGCTCCGGGGTCGTGATCCTCCGCCGGCTGGAGGATGCGCTTCGCGATGGAGACCCGATCCGGGCCGTGATCAAGGGAACGGCGGTGAACAACGACGGGGCGGACAAGGTGGGCTTCACCGCTCCGAGCATCAGCGGACAGGCGGCGGTGATCACCGAAGCGCTGGCCGTGGCCGGCGTGGATCCGGCCTCGATCTCCTATATCGAAACCCACGGCACGGCGACCGCGCTGGGCGACCCGATCGAGCTGGCCGCGTTGCGCCGAGCGTTCGGTCCGGATGCCGGACGGGAGCGGAAGTGCGCTCTGGCCTCGATCAAGACCAACCTGGGTCACCTCGACGCCGCCGCCGGCGTGGCCGGATTGATCAAGACCAGCCTGGCGCTCGCCCATCGCGAGTTGCCCCCTTCGCTCCACTTCGAGCGGGCCAATCCGAAGCTCGAGCTCGAGTCGTCCCCGTTCTACGTCAATGCCACCCTGCGCTCCTGGCCCGCGGAACCGGGGCAGCCGCGCCGCGCCGGGGTGAGTTCGTTCGGGATCGGCGGGACCAATGCCCACGTGATCCTGGAAGAGGCGCCGAACCTACCTGCCTCGGCGGGCGACCCCGGCCCCCTTCCCCAGGTTCTCGTTCTCTCCGCGCGCAGCGAGTCGGCCCTCCGGACGATTTCACTCCGGCTGGCGGACCATCTCGAGTCGAAGACCTCGCGCTACGCGGAGGCCGGCGCGCTGGCCGACCTTGCCTACACGCTGCAGGTCGGACGGAGGCGACTCTCGTGGCGCCGCACGGTGGTGGCGCGCTCTGCCTCCGAGGCCGCAAGCCAGCTGCGTGCGCCGGTCGTGGCGCGCCAGGAGGACCACCGCCAAGCTCCGGTCGCCTTCCTCTTTCCCGGACAGGGAGCGCAGCGACCGGGTATGGCCCACGCGTTTCATCGTGACCATCCGGTCTTCCGCCAGGCGCTCGACCGGTGCCTCGCCTTACTCCGCCCGATGGTCGGAGAGGAGCTCGGAGCGCTGCTCCTGGCGGCACCCGAGACCTCCACCGCCTCCGACGCCGCCCGACTGCGCGACACTGCGCTGGCGCAACCCGCGCTGTTTGCCGTCGGCTGGTCCCTCGCCCAGCTCTGGATCTCCTGGGGCGTGCACCCTGCCGCCCTCGCCGGGCACAGCATCGGCGAGTATGTGGCCGCGTGTCTGGCCGGCATCCTCACGCTCGAGGATGCGGTATCGCTGGTCGCACTGCGCGGGCAATCGATGAGCGAACTTCCGGCCGGCGCGATGCTCGCCCTGTCCCTGGATGAGGCGACCACCCGGGGGCGGATCGAGCATCACCCCGATCTCGCTCTCGCGGCGGTCAACGGGCCGCGGAGTTGTGTGGTCTCCGGACCCGAGGAAGCGATCGAGCGCTTCGGCGCCGAGCTCGCGGCGGAGGAGATCGCGGCGCGCCGACTCCACACCTCGCACGCCTTCCACTCGTCGATGATGGATCCGATCCTGCCCCGCTTCGAGGCCGCGGTGCGAGCGGTGCGCCTCTCTCCCCCGAGCCTGCCGATCGGGTCGAATCAGACCGGCACCTGGATGACGGCGGAACAGGCGACCGACGCGCTCTACTGGGTTCGACATCTGCGGGAAACGGTCCGCTTCGCCGACAACCTGGCCGCGGTGAACGACGACCCGACCCAGGTACTGCTCGAGGTCGGGCCCGGCCAGACGATCACCTCGATGGCGAAGGCGGTCAAACCGACCTGTGCCGTCGCAACCTCGATGCCGAGCGAAGCGTCGCCCGGTGCCGCCGACGCGCTGGCCATCGCGCTGGCGCAATTGTGGACCGCGGGGGTCGCGATCGACTGGGAGGCGGTGCACGGCGCACCGAGGAGACGAGTCTCCGCCCCCACCTATGCCTTTGATCGCGGTCGTTTCTGGATCGAGCCGGGCGCTGCGGCCGCGGGTGCCGCGAATTCTCCCGAGGGCGACGGCGCGACGAAGAATCCGAATCTGAGCGAGTGGTTCTACCTCCCGGGTTGGAAACGCGTGCCGTTTCCACCTCCAGCGGCGGCGGAAGCGATCTCCCCGGTGGCGCTGCTGCTCGACGATGGATCGCCACTCGCCGACCGGCTCGCGGCCGAGCTTGGCACGAACCAGCGCGTGTTGCGCGTGCGCGCCGGGTCCGGCCCGCTGGCCCGATCGGGAGATCGTTTCGAGCTCGATCCGACCGCCCGCGACACGTTCGACGCGCTCTGGCGTGACCTGCGCGCGGAGTCGCTCTTGCCCCGGTGCGTCGTCTCCTTCTGGTCGTTCGCCCCGGGACACGCCGAAGAAACGGCCGCGCTCGACCGCGGCTTCTTCGCCCTGCTCCACCTCCTGGGGAGTCACGGGCAGGCGAGCAGCGATCCTCCGCAGCTCCTGATCGTCACCCGCGCACTCCTCGACGTGGCGGCGGATGCGCTGGCCGATCCCTGGCGTGCCGCGGTGATCGGAATCGCCCGCGTGGCGCCCCAGGAGTATCCGGGACTGACGGCGCGGCTGATCGACTTCTCCGGATCGGAGATCGAGTCGACCTCGGTGCTGCAGGCAGAACAGCTCCGGCGTGAGCTGGAGTCCGCAGATCCGGAACCGGTCGTCGCCTGGCGAGGGCGTCACCGCTTCGTTCCGAGCTTCCATCGCGTGCCGGCCGAACGACCTGCCGCGCTTTCTCCTGGGGCCGTGGTCCTGTTCAGCGGTGGAGCCGGCCCGCTCGAGATCGCCCTGGCGACCCGGCTCGCCTCGGAAGGGGCGCGAGGATTCGGATTCCTTTCCACGTCGCCGGAGCTGCCGCCCGAGCTGGCCGCCCTCCGCGCCCGGGGAGTCGAGATCGTCACCGCAGCGGAGTCGGTGGTGCAGGCCGAAGCCGTCGATCGCCTCGCCTCGGAGCTCCGCGCGCGCACCGGACGCATCGATCTGGCCGTTCTCTCGGCCCACGAGATCGGGGGCGGGATGATCCAGCTTCGCGCCCGGGTCGACGCCGAGCGGGTGATCCTCCCCCGTCTGCAGGGAGCACGGAACCTCGAATCGGCGCTGCGCGCCGGGGAGACCTTGGTGTTGGTTTCCTCGGCGATCTCCGTCGCGGGAGTGTTCGGGCAGGCCGACTACTGTGGTGCGAGTGCGGCCCTCGATGCCATGGCACAGGCGGCAGCGGCGGACGCGACCCGAGCGCGGTCGAAGCGGGAAGCGGCCGTTCCGGGCCCACGCGTGGTGGCGGTCGATTTCGGTGTGGCCTTCTGGGACCGCTGGCAAGAAAGCAAGGGACCGGGGGGCGCGGCGCTCCGCTCGCAACTGCGCGAGATCCAGGAGGCGATCGGCATCGGGATCGAGGAGGGGGTCGAGGCTCTCCTCCGCGCGCTGGCGCTCGACGAGCCGCAGATCGTGGTGACGACCCAGGATCTCCCCGAACTGATCGCCCAGTCGCTCTCGGTTTCCACCGGAGACATCGTGGCCGGCGTCCGGGCGGGAGCGGAGGGGGGCGGGCACGCCCAGGCGGGAGGCCGCTTCGAGAGCGAGACCGAGCGACAGGTGGCGGAGGTCTGGAGCGAACTGCTGGGGGTGCCGACCATCACCCGCCAGGACAACTTCTTCGACCTGGGGGGCAACTCGCTGATCGCAATCCAACTGGCAAGTCAGCTGCGGAAGCGATTCGAGATCGACCTCTCGATCGCCAACCTCTTCGAATCGTCCGACCTGGTCGGACTCGCCGCCGCGGTCGACCGCGCGCGGGAAGAGCGCCTCATGGCCGAGGAAGTGGCTCGTCTGCTCGACGAGATCGAGGGACTCTCCGAGGATGAGATCCGCGCGGAACTGGAACGCGGCGCGGGGGCAGGCGAGTGAAGCCGCTGGATGATCGGCTGAGTGGCCTCAACCCGGAACAGCGTGCCCTGCTCGAGCGGCGTTTGCGCGCGCGCGGCCGGAGTGGATCCGCGCCGAGCGGCACGGCCCGCGACCCCGCAGGTGGTGCGACAGTCAGCGAGCCGGCGGACGCCTGGCGAGGGCGCACGCCGCTCCGCCCGGTGGAGCTCTCGATCTATCTCTTCTCGGATGACGGATCGGATGAGGGGAGCGACAAGTACCGCCTGGCCCTCTCCTCGGCCCGTTTCGCCGATGCCCACCGGTTTCGCGCCGTCTGGACTCCGGAGCGGCACTTTCAAGGGTTTGGGGGACTCTACCCGAATCCCTCGGTGTTGGGGGCGGCGCTGGCCGCGATCACCTCGCGCATCGAGATCCGGGCCGGGAGTGTAGCCTCGCCGTTGCATCATCCGGTCCGCGTGGCCGAGGAATGGGCGGTGGTCGACAATCTCTCGAACGGCCGGGTCGGCATCTCCTTCGCGTCCGGGTGGCACCCGGACGACTTCATCCTCTTCCCTTCTCCCTATGAGGAGCGGAAGGAGACGATGTTCCGCGGCATCGAGACGATTCGGCGACTCTGGGCGGGCGAGGCGGTGAGCTTCACGGCGCACGATGAGCGCACGGTCGCGGTGCGCACCTATCCCCGGCCGGTGCGGGCGGAACTGCCGATCTGGGTGACCAGCGCGGGCAATCCGGAAACCTGGGCCCGGGCCGGAGCGATCGGCGCCAACGTCCTCGCCGCACTGGTGGGCTACGCCCCGGAGGATCTGACCGCGCAGGTGGCCGCCTATCGCGCGGCGCGCGCCGCCGCGGGTCACGACCCGGCAACCGGAATCGTCTCCCTGGTGGCCCACACCTTCGTCGGAGAGGACGATCGCGCGGTGCGCGACCTGGTCCGCGCTCCCATGACCCGCTACCTCCAGACCTATCTGCAGCAGTTCGCCAAGCTGGGTCTCGAGCGAACCGACAATCCGGATCGCGACGCCCGTGACGTGGCCGCCCTCGCCTTCGAGCACTACTTCGACCAGGCCACCCTCCTCGGTACGCAGAACAAGTGCGCCCGCGTCCTCGATGCGCTCGGCGCCTGCGGCGCAGATGAGGTGGCCTGCCTGATCGACTTTGGACTGGAGACCGACACTGTCCTGGACGCGCTGCCGCGACTCGCCGAGCTGCAGCAGCACTACCGGCACGCGGCACCCGCCGCGGGAGAGACCCACGAAACCGCGCCCGGCGCGGACGGAGGACCCCATGCTCGGACCTGAACTGAATCAGACGCTCAGCACGCACGCGCTCCGTCGCCACCTGATCAAGCACCCGTTCTTCACCCGAATCGATACGGCGGAACTC
Source organism: Candidatus Eiseniibacteriota bacterium (assembly GCA_016712505.1). Taxonomy (GTDB): domain Bacteria; phylum Eisenbacteria; class RBG-16-71-46; order CAIMUX01; family CAIMUX01; genus JADJQY01. The sequence continues at coordinate 694,647 of JADJQY010000004.1, forward strand.
TCGCGCGGCCAGGTCGCGACCTTTCTTGGGCAATGGTGGCACCCGTTGCACTACTTCCCCGTCTTCCTCTCCCGCCTCATCGCCGTCGCGCCGCCGATCGAGATCAAGACCGCGGTGGGCAAGATCCTCTACCAGGAGTTGGGTGAAGGAGACGTGAAGCGGGCGCATGAGGTGGTCTACGTCGACACCATGTCGCCCCACGGCTGGAGCGCAGAGGAGTTGACCGCCGCCCCTCCGCTTCCCGCGACCGCCCGGCTGGTCGCCGCTTACGCCGAAGCGTCGACCGAGCTCCTGGCCGGCCTGGGATTCATGTACGGCACCGAGGTGGCGGACCTGGCCATGGTCTCGGGAATCGGGCGCGCGGTGCGCCGAGTGACCGATGCGACCCGACTCGACTGGGTGGACATCCACGTCCTGCAGGAGCCGGAGCATGTCTCCCGGGCCAACGACTCGGTCGGGTACCGCTTCACCGAGGCGGAGAACGCGGCCATCCTCTCCGCGGCGGAATCGATGTGGCGCCACTGGATCGCGTTCTTCGACGAACTCGAGCGACAGGTGTTCGCCTCCGAAACGGTGGCCGGCGCGCGGTAGCACGCTTCGCCGTCGGCCGGACCTCGTGCAACCTGGGGCTTCGCCCCCTGCCACTCAGCCTGTGGGAAGGACCGAACCATGAAGGACCTGGGCGACCGCCTGGCCGCGCTCTCCCCCGAGCAGCGAGTCCTGCTCGAGGCGCGCCTCAAGCAGAAGGGGATCCACGCGCCGCGCGCGACCGCGATCCGCCCGATCCCGAATCGCGAGTCCCTGCCGCATTTCCCCACCTCGCTCGACCAGGAGCGTCTCTGGTTCATCGATCAGATGGAACCGGGAAATCCGGCTTACAACATCCACAACACGACGCGCCTCAAGGGACCGATCGATCGGATCCGGATGGAGCGCGCGATCAACGCCTCGATCGCGCGCCACGAGGTGTTGCGCACCACGTTCGCCGTTCTGGACGGTGTCCCGGTGCAGGTGGTGCGTCCGTCGCTCCAGATTCCGCTTCAGCTCTTCGACCACAGTGCCCTGCCCGAGGCCGAACGGGAGGCCGCTGCCCAGGCCACCGGAGTGGCGTTCGCGACCGACCGGTTCGACCTGGCCCGCGGCCCGCTCGTTCGCGCCGGACTGGCCCGGATCGCCGCGGACGACCATGTGCTGATGGTCTGCATGCACCACGCGATCACCGACCGCTGGTCGTTCGACATCTTCGAGCGGGAAGTGGGAGAGGCGTACGTGGCCTACGGCCGGGGGGAAGAACCGGCCTTCCCTCCCCTACCCATTCAGTACGGCGACTTTGCCGCCTGGCAACGACAGGAGTTCTTCGGACCCAGACTGCGCGAGCATCTCGCCTTCTGGCACGAGCAACTCGACGACGCCGAGCGGGTGCTCGAGATCCCGACCGACCATCCCCGTCCCGCGGTCCAGTCGTTCGATGGCGGTCGGGTCTACACCGTCTTCTCGGAAGAGCTGCTCGCCTCGCTCAAGGCGCTGACCCACACGGTGGGGGCGACCATGTTCATGACCACGCTGGCCGCGCTCGACCTGGTCTGCTGGCGCTACAGCGGCCAGCGCGACCTCTTGATCGGCTCGGCGATCGCCGATCGGAATCGCGAAGAGACCGAGCAGGTGGTCGGCTACTTTCTCAACATGCTCCTCTTCCGCGCGGTGATCGATCCGGGGATGACCTTTCGCCAGCTGCTGATCCAGGTCCGCGATCGCGCCAAGGGGGCCTATGCCCACCAGGATGTCCCGTTCGCGGCCCTGGTCTCCGCGTTCGTCACCCGCCAGGATCCGAGCCGCAACCCTCTGATGCAGGTCTCCTACATCTATCTCGATTTCCCGATCACCACCACCCCGGACGAGGCCGGCTTCACCGCAACCTCCTTCGACGTCGACAACGGAGCCTCGCGCTTCGATCTCACCCTGGCCTGCACCGAGGTGCCGGGACTCGGGTTGCACAGCTACTTCGAGTACAACCGCGCCCTCTATGACCCGCCCAAGATTCACCGGATGCTGACCCATCTGGGACGCGCCCTCGAGTTCGCCGTTCGCCACCCCGATCGTCCGGTCGCGGAACTCGACCTGCTCACCTCCGAGGAGCACGAGCGTCTGGTGGTGGAGTTTCAGCCCGGCCGCGCCGAGGGCGAGCTTCCGCTCCATCGGCTCTTCGACCAGGCGGCGGACCGCACGCCCGAGGCGATCGCCCTTCGAATCGGCGACCAGGCGCTCAGCTTTGCGGAATTGCGCGCGCAGGCGGAGCGGGTCGCGCAGGCGCTCCGGCAGCGCGGAGTCGGTCCCTAGGCCGTCATCCCGCTCGCCGCGCAGCGCTCGGTGGCCCAGGTGGTCGGTATCCTCGGCATCCTGAAGTCCGGGGCGGCCTACGCTCCACTCGATCTCGATCTGCCGGAGGGCCGTCTGCGCGCCATGCTGACCGACCTCCGCCCTCGCTGCACCCTGGCCGAGTCGCGCTTGCTCCCGCGCCTCCCCGAGCAGGCCGGCGAGCCCCTCGCGATCGAGGAGTTGCTGCGTACTGCGCCTCCGCAGGAGGGAGCCGACCAAGGAGTCGAGGGACCTCCGCTCGATGCATTGGCCTACGTGATGTTCACCTCCGGCTCCACCGGAATGCCCAAAGGCGTGATGGTCTCGCACCGCGCCATCCTGAACCGCGTGCTCTGGAGTCAGCGACGGTACCCCCTCGTGGCCGAGGACCGGCTGCTGGCCAGCGCCTCCTTTGGGTTCGACATTGCGATCTGGGAGCTGTTCGGTCCGTGGATGGCCGGCGCCGCGGTGGTGCTCCCGCAAGAGGGAGAACACAAGGATCCGTCCAAGCTGCTCGATCTGCTCGACCGTCACGGCGTCACCGTGGCCCACTTCGTGCCGTCACTCCTCCGGGTGCTGCTCGAGGAACCACGGTTCGCCGCCGGCCGCCCCCTTCGCATGGTCTTCTGCGGCGGAGAATCGATGGACCGGGACCTGCACGACCGGTTCTTCGCTGCCCTTCCCACGGCGGTGCTCTCGCACTTCTACGGTCCTACCGAGGCAGCGATCAGCTGCCTCTACTGGGACTGCCACGTCGGCCTCGCGCCGGGGCCGGTGCCGATCGGAATCCCGGTCGATGGCGCACGGGTCTATCTCCTGGACGATGCGGGAAAGCCGGTCCCGGCGGGCATCCCGGGGGAGGTTCACATCGGCGACGTCCCCCTCGCGCGCGGCTACCTGGCACGGCCGGACCCGACCGCGGCGGCATTCGTCCCCGATGCGGTCTCCGGTGCTCCGGGCGCGCGCCTCTACCGCACCGGAGACCTGGCCCGATTCCGCGAGGATGGATCGATCGAGTTCGTGGGCCGGATCGATCATCAGGTCAAGATCCGTGGTCATCGCATCGAACCGGGAGAGATCGAGCACGCGCTCAGGCGCCGTCCGGAGGTGCGCGGCGCGGTGGCAGTGGCGCGTGGCGCGCGCGGGGCGGAACAGCTGGTCGCCTACGTGGTCGTCGAGGTTTCGGCGCTCGGGGAGGAACATCACGACCCGGCGGCGCACGAGGCGGACCTCAGGGCCGAGTTGCGCCGCAGCCTGCCGGAGGTGATGGTGCCGGCGGCCGTGGTGCGGCTGGAGGAGTTCCCGCTCGGGCCGAACGGGAAGCTCGATCGACGGGCGTTGCCCGAGCCGGGCAACTCGGCCAGGCGGGTCCATGTGCCACCACGCACCGCGACCGAGGAGACCATCGCCAGGATCTGGTCCGCTCTACTCCACCGCGAGACCGTAGGCGCGGAGGATGATTTCTTCGAGCTGGGCGGGAACTCCCTCCTCGCGACTCAGGTGGTCTCGCGGCTGCGTGCCGCCTTCTCGATCGAGTTTCCGCTTCGTCGCTTCTTCGAAGGCACGACGGTGGCGACCCTGGCGGGCGCGGTGGACGAGATCCTGATCGAGTCCCTCGAGCGCATGAGCGAAGAAGAGGCCGCCGCGCTGCTCTCCCGGCTCGGCCAATCCGACGCGAGGTGATGTGACCCAGGACCCGAGCAATCGCGCCGCAGGGCTCTCCCCCGCCAAACAGGCCCTTCTCGCCCGCCTGCGCCGTGGGCGGTCCGAGGCCGAGCTGGCCGACGCGATTCCGCGACGCTCCGGAAGCGCGCCCTGTCCGCTCTCCTATGCCCAGCAACGACTCTGGTTCATCCACCAGATCGATCCTGGGAGTCCGGCCTACAACGTCCCGAGCGCGCTTCGGCTCCACGGCCGCCTTGAACCCGACGTCCTGGGACTAGCCCTCTCCGCGGTGGTCGCGCGCCACGAGAGCTTGCGCACGCGATTCGAGGCGGAGCAGGGAAATCCGCACCAGGTGATCGACGCCGCCGCCCCGCTCGCTCTCCCGATCGAGGATCTCTCGGCCTTACCTCGGGCGGAGCGAGAGGCTCTGGCCGTCACCGCCGCGGAGACCGAGGCGAGTCGCGGCTTTGATCTGGCGCGCGGGCCTTTGCTTCGCGCGCGGCTGGTCCGTCTGGGCGAGGAAGAGCACCTCTTCCTCCTGACCATGCATCACATCGTGTCGGACGGCTGGTCGATGGGCATTCTGGTCCGGGAGATCGGCGCGCTCTATGACGCGTTCCTCCGCGGGCAACCCGATCCCCTCCCGCCCCTCCCGCTGCAGTACCCGGACTTCGCGGCCTGGCAGCGCGAGACCCTCCAGGGGGAGCGGCTCGACCGGGAGCTTCGCTACTGGCGGGAGCAGCTGCTCCCGCCCGCCCCCCCTCTGGTGCTCCCGGCCGACTTCGTCCGACCTCCGGTCCAGACCTTCCGCGGCGCGGTGGAACCGATCCGGCTTGACCCTGAAACGGGCGAAGCACTGCGTCGCCTGGCTCGCGCAGAGCAGGCCACGCTGTTCACCGTGCTCGGGGCCGGATTCCACGCGCTCCTCGCGCGACTCACCGGAGCGACCGATCTCGCGATCGGAACCGGCCTGGCCAATCGCACGCGCTCGGATCTGGAAGGGTTGATCGGCTTCTTCGTCAACGCCGTCACCCTGCGCCTGGACTGCGCCGGCGACCCCGACTTCCGCACCCTCCTGGGCCGCGCGCGCGAGGTGGTACTCGGGGCTTTCAATCATCAGGACATCCCGTTCGAGCGGGTGGTGGAGGAGATCCAATCCGCCCGCGATCTCTCGCGGAATCCGATCTTTCAGGCCGCCCTCGCGCTGCAGAACGCCCCGCTCGATTCGTTCGAGCTGCCGGGGCTCACGGTGGAGCCGCTCCCCTCGCCGAACCACACCACCCGCTTCGACCTCGAGTTCCATCTCTGGGAAGAGCCGAGCGGGGGAATCGACGGATCCCTCTTCTACAGCACCGACCTGTTCGAACCTGCGTCGGCGAAGCGGCTGGTCGCACGGTACGCGCTCCTGCTCCGAAGCGCCGCCGCCGACCCCTCTCTGCAACTCTCCCGCATCCCCCTCCTGCTCGAGGGAGAAGTTGAAGAACTACGGTCGGAAAGGACGGCTCCTCCTCACCCGATGGTTCCCGCCGATCCGGTCGAGGAGTTCCTCGCCCGCGCGGCCGAGCAGCCGGATGCCGTGGCGCTCCGCAGCGAGAATCGTAGCCTCTCCTACCGCGAGCTCGACCGGAGATCGGCGCAGCTCGCCGCGATCCTTCAGCGGATGGGGGTGGGAACCGACGCCCTGGTCGGCATCGTGGCCGAACGATCGATCGAACAATCGGTCGCGGCGCTCTCGGTGCTGCGGTCCGGCGCCGGCTACCTGCCGCTCGATCCGGTGAACCCCGACCCGCGTCTCCAGGAGATGCTGCTCCGCGCGGACACCTCCTGCGTACTGGTCTCGGCCTCGCTGCAGGCGCGTCTCGCCTCATGGACTCGCGACGCGGCGCGGTTCGAGACGATCGTGATCGGCGAAGAGGAACCTTCCCTCCCCTTCGACCTCACCACGGCGCCCGCTCCCGCTCCAGCGCCGCGAGAGGCCGCAGCCTATGCCATCTTCACCTCAGGTTCGACCGGGGTGCCGAACGGCGTCGTTGTCTCACGCGCCAACCTGGCCCACCTGATCGCCTGGCACCGCGACGCCTTCGCGCTCTCCGCCGCGGACCGCTGCAGCCTGATTGCTGGCGTCGGATTCGACGCCAGCGTCTGGGAACTCTGGCCGGCCCTCGCCTCGGGAGCGTCGATCGAGATCCCTTCGGACGAAACACGTCTCGATCCGGTCGCGCTTCGCGACTGGCTGATCACACGGAAGATCACGGTGGCGTTCGCGCCGACCCCCGTGGCCGAGCTGCTCGTCGGGCTCGATTGGCCGGAAACGCCCGCGCTCCGACTCCTCCTCACCGGCGGTGATCGGCTACACCAGTTGTCGATCGACGCCCTTCCCTTTGGCGTGATCAACAACTACGGCCCCACCGAGACGACCGTGGTGGCCACGTCGGGACCGGTCGATGGCGGGGGCGCGCTCCCCTCGCCGACCATCGGCCGCCCCATTCGCGGGCTCCGCATCCACGTGCTCGACCACGCCGGCCTCCCGGTACCCCGCGGGGTGGCCGGACAGCTGTTCGTCGGCGGCGACGGCGTGGCTCGCGGCTACGTCGGGCGCCCGGATCTCACCGCGGAGCGATTCCTTCCCGATCCGTTCGGAGAGTCCCCCGGCGCGCGCATCTACGCCACCGGCGACCGCGTGCGCCAGCTGAACGATGGTCGGATCGAATTCCTCGGCCGGATCGATGATCAGGTCAAGCTCCGCGGGTACCGCATCGAACCGGTCGAGATCGAGGCAGTGCTCCGCTCCAACCCACGGCTGGCTTCGGCCGTGGTGGTGGCCCGCCAGGAGACCGAGGGATCGCGGCTGGTCGCCTATGTCGTTCCGCGACGCGAGCCGGCCGACGAAACCGACCTCCGGGGCGAACAGGTGGAGCGCTGGCGCGACCTCTATGACGAGACGTACGGCCGTAGCCGGGCGGAGGACGATCCGAGCTTCAACATCGTGGGCTGGAACAGCAGCTACACGGGTCAGCCGATTCCGGCCGAGGAGATGCGGGAGTGGCGCGATGCCACCGTGGCTGCAATCCGGCAACTGCGTCCCGAGCGAGTGCTCGAGATCGGCTGCGGCACCGGACTCCTCCTGCTCCAGCTCGCCCCACAGTGCGCCCGCTATGTCGGGCTCGACCTTTCTCCGGTGTCGCTCCGCCTGATCCGGCAGGCGATCGCCGGGCGTGCGGAGTACACCGCGGTCGAACTGTACGAGCGGACTGCGGATCGACTCGATGAGTTCGATCCGGCGAGTTTCGACACCATCATCCTGAACTCCGTGGTGCAGTACTTCCCGGATCGCGCCTACCTGGAGGAGGTGCTGGGGGGCGCACTCCGGCTCCTGGCACCCGGCGGACGGGTCTGGATGGGAGATCTGAGAGATCTCCGACTGGCACGCACCTTCGCCACCTCGCTGGCGCTCGAGGGAGCCAGGGAGGAGGAGTCGCTCGACTCCCTGCGGCGACGCGTGGAGCGCACTCTGACCCGCGAGGAGGAACTCCTCCTCCGGCCGGAGTACTTCTCTTCGTTGCCGGCCGAGCGCTGGGATTGCCAGCCGCAGCCCCCCCAGATTCGCGCGCTCCTGAAGTCAGGCCGGGCCGACAACGAACTGACTCGGTTCCGCTATGACCTGATTCTCGACTTCGCGCCGCGAGACCATCAGGCGGTCGAGCGTGTGCTGGACTGGCACGCGGGCGGACGCGCCGCGCTCTTCTCCCTGCTCGACGAGTTCCCGCGTTCGCTGCTGGTGCGTGGGATCTGGAACGGGCGACTCGCCACCTGGGTCGAACGCACCCGCGCCCTCGAGGCCGGAGATCTCACGACCCTGCGCGCCCCGCTCCGGCTGCGCGCGGAGCGACCGGAGGAGCTCTGCGAACGGGCACGGGAACGCGGCTATCGCGCGGTTGCGTCCGTCTCGCTCGACGCCATCGATCGCTTCGATCTGCTCCTGGCGCGGGAAGACCAGTTCGAATCCGTGCTGCACGCCATCGGCCTGGCCGTCCCGGACGACTTCCGGTACGAGCTGGTCAACACCCCGCTTCGGGTGGCGGACTCCGGCGAACTGGTCGCCACTCTCCGCCACCACCTCCGCGAGACCCTTCCCGACTACATGGTGCCATCGAGCTTCGTCGTTCTGGCAGAGCTGCCGCTCACCCCCAGCGGCAAGGTCGATCGGCGCGCCCTGCCGCCTCCAGAGGAGCTGACCCCGGAGTCGCGCTCTTCCACCCCTCCCGCGACCGAGGTGGAAGAGCGGATCGCCCGCATCTGGCGCGATCTGCTGAGTGTCGACCAGATCTCGCGCGACGACGACTTCTTCGCCCTTGGTGGACACTCGCTCCTCGCGACTCAGGTGCTCTCACGCCTCCGGCAGGAAGTGGGGGTGGAGCTTCCGCTCCGGGCGATCTTCGAAGCCCCGGCGCTGGCGCAGCTCGCGTCACTGGTCGAGGAGCGGTCCCGAGGAGACGGCCGATCGGTGCAAGCTGCCGATCCGGACGCCGAGACGGGGATCCCGCTGCTCGCCGCGGACGAACCGATCCCCCTCTCGCTCGCGCAGCAGCGCCTTTGGTTCATCGATCGCCTCGAACCGGGGACGCCGGCGTACAACATCCCGAACGCGCTCCGTCTGCGCGGCCCGCTCGATCACGCGGCCCTTCGGCGGTCGCTCGAGCTGATCCTCGAACGGCACGAAACGCTGCGCTGCCGGTTCACCGACGGACCGGAAGGGCCCGTTCAGGAGGCGATCGCGGCGACCACACTCCCTCTTCCCCTGGAGGAGGTCGGTGGCAACCGCTTGGAGGAGCGCATCGCGGAGGCGAGCGCCCGTCTGGCGCTCGAGGCGGTCGCACCGTTCGACCTTTCCACCGGACCGCTCTTCCGAGCCCGACTCCTGCGGCTCGCGCCGGACGATCACCTCTTCTCCCTGGTGGTGCATCACATCGCCGCCGACGGCTGGTCGATGGGGGTTCTGGTGCGGGAGCTGGTCGCGCTCTACGCTGCGGCCCGAGAGACCTCCGCGCCGCCGAGCGATCTTGCCGCGCTCTTGCCGCCGCTCGCGGTGCGCTACCGCGATTGGGCCGCCTGGCAGCGTCACCGTCTGGCCGGGCCGGGCGAGCAGCGCCAGGTCGACTACTGGCGGACCGCGCTGGCCGAACTCAGACCCCTCGAGCTGGTCACCGACCGCCCACGGCCGGACCGGCCAAGCTATCGCGGTGACGCGCTCGACCTGGAGATCGAGCGCGGGTTGGTCGAACGCCTGCATCGGTTGGCCCGCGACCTCGGCGCGACGCTGCACATGGTTCTACTCGCCGCCTTCGCCGCGCTCCTCGGCCGGTGGAGCGGGCAAGACGACTTCGCCGTCGGCACGCCGGTCGCCGGTCGCTCCCGGGTCGAGACCGAGGGTCTGGTCGGTTTCTTCGTCAACACCCTCGCCCTCCGGGTGCGAGACGCGCGGCGCGCCCGGAGCTTCGAACAGCTGGTGCGCGAAGTGCGACAGGCGGCGCTGGACGCCTACGCCCACCAGGACGTGCCGTTCGAGCGGATCGTCGAGGAGCTCGCCGCCGAGCGCGATCTGAGCCGAAATCCGATCTTCCAGGTGCTCTTTGCGCTGCACAACCTGCCGGCCGCGGCACTGGCCCTGCCGGATCTGCTGATCGACTCCTTCGCGGTTGCGCCTCAAACCGCGCAATTCGACCTGGAACTCTCACTCTTCGAGCAGGGCGGAGAGGTCAGCGGCCGCCTCCACTGGGCGGTGGATCTCTTCGAGCGCGACACCATGGTGCGCCTGCGCGAGCAGTATCTCGCCTTGCTCGCCGGCGTGGTCGAAATGCCGCAAGCTCCGCCGGCGCGGATCGCCCTCGTGCCTCCGGAAGAGACCCGGCGGCTGTTGCGCGCCGATCCGGACCCCATTCCCGATCCGCACCTCCCTTCGCTCGACCAGATGGTGCGTGCCGCGATCGAGAGTCGGCCCGATTCGATCGCGCTCTGTCACCACCAGCAGACCTGGACCTACGCAGAGCTCGGTCGGGAGATCGAACGGTTGGCGCAGCACCTGCGCATGGAGGGAGCGCGCCGCGGGGACCGGGTCGCGATCTCGCTGCCCCGAGGCTTTACCCAGATCGCGTGTCTCCTGGCCATCCGGCGACTGGGTGCCGCCTACGTTCCGCTCGATCCGACCTACCCCATGGAACGGCTCCGCACGATCCTGAGCGGCGCCAAACCGACGGTCGTGGCCACCGACGCAGCGACGCGCTCCTCGCTCCGCGCAGCGCTCGACGATGCGGCCGGGTCCAGGATCGTTTCGGTCGACCCAGGCCTCCGCGCGGACGGGTCGGATGCCGATCCCCCGGATGCGGTCGACGACGACGAGCTGGTCTATCTGCTGCACACTTCCGGCTCGACCGGCCGTCCCAAGGGAGTCGCCATGCCGGAACGCGCGCTGCGCAATCTGGTCGCCTGGCAGATCCGCCGTTCGGGCGGTGGCGCGCGCCGCACGCTCCAGTTCGCCTCGCTTGCCTTCGACGTCTCCTTCCAGGAGATCTGGTCGACGCTCGCCGCCGGCGGCACCCTGGTGCTGATCGATGAGGAAACCCGCCGCGATCCCCCGGCGTTGCTCTCCTATCTCGAAGCCACGCGGACCGAGCGACTGTTCCTTCCCTTCGTCGCACTCGAGGCGCTGGCCGAAGCGCTCGGGGACGCATCGCCTCCACCCGATCTCACCGAGGTGATCACCGCCGGTGAACAACTGCGCGTCACGCCGGCGATCCGCCGCTTCTTCGTGCACTCGAATGCGGCCACGCTCGATAACCAGTACGGCCCGACCGAGACCCATGTCGCCACGGCGGAGCTCTTGCCCGGCGATCCGGCGGAGTGGCCCGACCTTCCCCCCATCGGTCGTCCGATCTCCGGCGCCCGTCTGTTCCTCCTCGATCCGGAAGGCGCCCCGGTGCCGGAGGGATTCCCGGGCGAGATCCATCTGGGCGGAATGATCCTGTCCGCGGGCTATCACGCTGAGCCGGCGCAGACCGCGGATCGCTTCGTTCCATCTCCTCTGGGCAACGGAGAGCGGATCTACCGTACCGGTGATCTCGGTCGGAGACGGGCCGACGGCCGGATCGAGTTCCTCGGGCGGGGCGATCGGCAGCTCAAGGTCCGCGGGTATCGCGTCGAGCCGGGCGAAATCGAGGCTGCCCTCTCCCGCCAGGCCGGCGTGCGGGGCGCGGCGGTCGAACTGCGCCGCATCGGCGGTGGCGCACCGAGACTCGTCGCCTGGGTGGTGTGCGACCCCGCGGATCGGTTGGTGAAGAGTCTGCGTGAGCGGCTCAGGTCGGAACTCCCGGAGTATCTGGTTCCGGCGCACATCGTCCCCCTCGAGGCGTTTCCGTTGACCGCGAGCGGAAAGCTCGATCGTCGCGCGTTGCCCGATCCCGAGTTCGAGCTCGCAAGCTCGGTCGAGGGCACCTCGACGCCTCTCGAGGCGATTGTGGCGTCGGTCTTCGCGGAGCTCCTCCTGGACCGCAGCGCGTCGCGCCGTTCGTCCGGGGGCGGACTCGGACGGGACGCTCACTTCTTCGAGCTCGGCGGCCACAGCCTCCTGGCCACGCGGGTGGTGGCGCGGCTGCGGCGCCTGACCGGCGTCGAACTCCCGCTCCGCCTGCTCTTCGAACGCCCCACGGTGCGCGCGCTGAGTGCCGCGCTCACCGAGCGGCTCGCTGCTCAGACCGGAGGACCGGCCGCGCCGGAGGGAACGGCGATCCTGCATCGAGACCACGACGGTCACGAGCACCCCTTGAGCCTGCAGCAGGAACGGCTCTGGTTCCTCGACCGCCTCGCCCCCGACTCGAGCGGGTTCGTAATCACCGCCGGACTCCGGCTGCGCGGAGTGCTCGATCCGGATTCATTGCGCGGCGCCCTCACCGCGCTTGCCCGACGCCATCTTCCGCTCCGCACCCGTTTCGTCTCTCGAGATGGCCGTTCGGCCCAGATCGTCGAAGCCGAAGCAACCATTCCGCTTCTCGTCGAGCCGTTGCCGAGTGGGGAAGATCCAACCCGCATCTCCGCCGTGCAGCAGATCCTGGACTCGGAGGGAACGACCCCCTTCGATCTCGAGCACGCCCCGCTCTGGCGGGCGCGCCTCATCGAACTCACCTCGACCGACCATGCGCTGGTGATCAGCATGCACCATCTGATCACCGACGGGTGGTCGATCTCGGTGCTGGTGCGGGAACTCGCGGCTCTCTTCGCGGGAGAGGAGCTCCCGCCGCTACCGATCGACTATCTCGACTACGTCGCCTGGCAGCGGACCTGGCTGTCGGCCGGCGAGCTCGACCGCCAGGTCTCCTGGTGGGCAGAGCGGCTGGTCGGGATCCCGCCGCTCGATCTCCCGCTCGACCATCCGCGACCGCCGGTGGCCGGCGCTCACGGCTACCGCGTGCGGCTCACACTCGAGCCGGAGATCTCGGCCGCCCTGACCGCACTGGCCCGAAATGAGGGGGCGACCCTCACCATGGTGCTGCTCGCCGCCTACGCGATCGTCCTGGCGCGCTGGTCCGGGCAAGACCGATTCGCCATCGGTCTCCCGATCGCCAACCGGACGCGCGAGGAGACCGAGGGCCTCATCGGTTACTTCGTCAACACCCTCGCCCTCCCGGTGGCGATCGACGAGATGCAGTCGGTGTCGGCCCTGGTCGGCGCCGTTCGGGAAATCGCGCTCGGCGCCTATGCCCACCAGGATGCGCCCTTCGAGGCGGTGCTCGATCGCCTCCGGCCCGCCCGCGATCTGGCGCGGTCACCGGTCTTCCAGGTCTGGTTCAATCTGGTCAATGTCCCCGAGGAGGAACTCCGCTTCGGCAACCTCGAGGTCGAGCCGCTCGGAACCGAGTCCGGCGAGGCCCGCTTCGACCTCTCCCTGTACGCCTTCGAGCGCGCAAATGGCCTGTTGCTCGACCTGATCGCCAAGCCGGAGCTCTGGGACCAATGGCGAGCGGAGGAGTTCCTGGCCCAGTTCCGCCTGGTGTTGCTCCAGATGACCGCCTCCGTCGAACAGCCGGTGGAAGCGCTGTCGCTGGTCACTGAAACGGCGCAACGCGAGTTGCCCGATCCGACGGTCCCGCTCTCCGACGCCTGGCCCGGTTCGGTGCCGGAGTTGTTCTTTGCCCGCGTGTACGCCACACCCGGCGCTGTCGCCCTCCGCGAGCGCCGGGGGGAGCTGACCTATCAGGCACTTGGGCAGCGCGCGCTCCGGGTTGCTTCCTGGCTCAGGCGGCATGGGGTCACGCCCGGTGCCCGCGTGGCCATCTTCGCCCACCGGAGCGGACCCACGGTCAGCGCAATCCTCGGCGCGCTCGAGGCGGGAGGCGCCTTCGTCCTGCTCGACCCGGACCATCCGCCCGCCCGTCACCGAGTCTGTCTCGATCAGGCCGAACCACGAGCGATGATCGTGATTGCCGAGGCCGGCGCGCCCGATCCGACGCTGATCGCGTGGTTCGGGGAACGAGGCCGCGCGGTGCTGCCGCTCCCGCCGCTCGATGCCGCGGAGTCCGATGACCCGTTGAGCGGAGAATCCGCCGCTCGCGTGCCTGCTGCGATCGCGCCCGGCGACCTCGCCTGCATCACCTTCACCTCCGGATCGACCGGCCGGCCGAAAGGAGTGCGCGGCGCCCATCGTTCGCTGACCCACTTCCAGGCCGAACTCGAACGACGATTCGGTCTGGGAAGCGCGGACCGCTTCTCGCTGCTCTCCGGACTGGCCCACGATCCACTCCAGCGCGACATCTTCACTGCCCTGCTTGCCGGGGCGACGATCATCATTCCGGCCCCCGAGGATCTCGACCCCCTTCGGCTTGCCGCCTGGTTCGAGCGAGAGGCGATCACCGTCACCTGTCTGACCCCCGCCCTGGCGCGATTTCTGTGCAGTGAACCGGAGACCCGCCGCCGCCTGACCGCGCTGCGCTGGGGCGTACTCCTCGGTGAGCAACTCACCCGCGCGGATCTCGATCGGCTGCGCGATCTCGCTCCCGCCGCAACCTGGGCGAACTTCTACGGGACGACCGAAACCCAGCGGGCCTCGGCCTGCTTCGTGGTCCCCACCGGAGGGTCGACGCGGGGCGAGGACGGCACCCCGGTGACGCGGGCCTCGATCCCGGCCGGACGGGGGATGGCCGACGTGCAGCTGGTGATTCAGCGGGAAGGCAGCGCGGGAGCGTGGCGCCCCTGCGGTTTTGGAGAGCTCGGAGAGGTGTGGGTGCGCAGCCCGCACATCGCTCTTGGCTACCTCGACCCGGCGGAGGACGGTGGACGCTTCGCCTCCCTCCACGGGTCTCCCATCTATCGCACCGGTGACCTCGGACGGTATCAGCGACACGGCGTGGTGACGATCGAGGGACGGCGCGACGGGCAGATCAACCTGCGCGGCTTCCGGATCGAGCTCGGTGAGATCGAGGCAGCGATCGTCGCCGCCCCCGGCGTACGCGACTCCGTTGCCCATCTCGCCCCGGACGGGCGGCTGATCGGATACGCGGTCGGTACCTCCGGTTCCCCCGATCTCAGGGCGATCCTCGAGTTCCTTCGGGGCCGGCTGCCGGAGTACATGGTCCCGGTGATGCTGATTCCGATCGACTCGGTGCCGCTCACCCCGAACCGCAAGGTCGATCGCGCCGCGCTGCCACTTCCCCAACGCGCCGGCGAGTACGCAGAGGTGGGCCCGCGCACGCCGACCGAGGTGACCGCGTGCAACCTGTTCGCCGAGCTACTCGACATCCCCAAGGTCGGCGTCCTGGACAACTTCTTCACCCTCGGGGGACAATCGCTCCTCGCGGTGCGACTCCTGGCCAGGGCCAACCGCCGTTTCGGATCCGAGATCACGCTGCGCGCCTTCTTCGCCCAGCCGTCCCCGGCCGGGCTCGCCGCCCTGGTCGACGAACCCGCGCACGGTGCGCTCACCTCCGGCGCTCTCACCCCGGCCGTGGAGCCGGCGCGCTCCCGCCTCTCGTTCGCGCAGGAGCGTCTCTGGTTCATCGATCGTCTCGCGCCCGCTAGCGCGGCCTACAACCTCGCGAGCGCGCTCGAGCTGTGCGGTCCCCTGGACTCAGGCGCGCTCGATTCCGCACTCGCGGCGCTCGAGGCGAGACACGAGGCGCTGCGCGCCGCCTTCCGCGCCGGGCCGGACGGTCCGATCCAGGTGTTTCGTTCACCGCGGCCCAGTCTCCTCCAACGGATCCGGATCGAGTCCGCTCCGGCGTCCGATCTCGAGGCAAGCCTCGACGCTGCGGTCGCCCAGCTCGCCGGGCGCAGCTTCGATCTGGAGTACGATCCGCTCTTCCGCGCCACCCTGATCGAGGTGCAGCCGACCCGCCACCTGCTCGTCCTCGTCCTCCACCACATCGTGACCGATGGTTGGTCGATGGAGATTCTCCGCCGCGAGCTGGCGCTCCTCTACCGCGCGGCGCTGGAGACACCTGCGTCGCTCGAAGGCGTCCTTCCCCCGCTCTCGTTGCACCATGCCGACTGGGCCGCCTGGCAGCGGCAGTGGCTCTCCGGTCCCACGCTCGAGCGCCAGCTCGCCTACTGGCGGGCGCAGCTCTTCGAGGTCGCGCCGCTCCCCTTGCCCACCGATCGACCCCGCGGCGCCAAGCTCGCCCCCAGAGCCGGCCGGGTCGACTTCGAGTTCGCGCCGGAAGACGCGCGCGAACTCGCAGCGCTCGCCCAGCGGGAGGGGGCAACGTTGTTCCACGCTCTTCTCGCCGCGGTGCAGGCACTGCTCGCCCGCCTCTCCGGGTCGGCCGATATCGTGATCGGAACCCCGGTAGCGAATCGCGCCGCGTCCGCGGCCGAGCCGCTGGTGGGCCTCTTCGTCAACACACTCGCCCTTCGCAGCCGGATCGACGCGCGCGACCCGTATCGTCGCCTGCTCCGACGTGCCCGTGAGGTCACACTCGAAGCGCTGGCCCACCAGGAAACTCCGTTCGAAGCGGTGGTCGACACGCTGGCGCTCCCGCGCGACCTCCGCCGCAATCCCCTCTTCGACGTCGTGCTCGCGCTGCGCCAGGAGAGCGAGGTCACGCCCGCGACCGCTCCCCTTCCGCTCACCATCGAGTCGCGGCCGACGGAAACCGGCGCGACTCCCTTCGACCTCTCGTTCCTGTTCGCCGAGGCCTTTGGCCGCCTCTTCGGCTCGCTCGAGTTCGACGCCGACCTCTTCGATCGATCGACCATCGATCGGTGGGTTACGCTGCTGCGCGCCGTGGTGCACGCGGCGGTCCACCAGCCCGACGCCGCACCGGGCGACCTTCCGCAATTCGGCGCCCAGGAGCTCGACGCCATCAGCACAGACGCCGGTCGCCACCCGCGCCTCGCGCTCTCGACCCCACTCCGGCCGGAGACGCACTCCATCCCGGCCTGGTTCACTCGCCAGGCGCGGCGATTCGGAGAACAGTCGGCGGTCGAGGACGAGCAAACCCGCGTCTCGTATGCCGAACTGGATGCGCGGTCCGACGAGATCGCCCGGGCGCTGCGCGCCGCCGGAGTGGCGCTCGAATCGCGCGTGGGACTGCTCGCGGGCCGCAATCACCTCGCGGTGGTTGGACTGCTCGCGATCTGGAAGGCCGGCGGCTGCGTCGTCCCCCTCGATCCGGCGCAACCCGCCGCGCGCCTGGAGACGATCGGTCGGACCGCCTCGATTCACCACCTCCTGGCCGAACCTGGGCTCGCGGCCCAGGGCGGCGCGATCGGCGCGCTCCCGATCACCCCGCTGATTGCGGCGAGGCAGATCCCGTCCGCCAGTGCACCTCCACATGGCACCCTGCCCGACGTCGATCCGCGTGCCGCCGCCTACGTCATCTTCACCTCCGGATCGACCGGCGAACCGAAAGGATCGCTGATCGAGCACCACGCCATCACGGCGCGCATGCGCGCGTTGATCGACGAGTGGGCCATCGGATGGGGGGACCGACTGATCCACCTGCTCCCGCTGGTTTTCGACGGGATGCTGCTCGAGATCCTCCCCGCGCTTCTTTCCGGGGCCACGGTGGTGGTCCATCCCGATCCGCGCGGCGATACAGCCTCCGATCTCGTGCGACGATTCGAGCAGCGCGGCATCACCTTCTGCTACCTGCCGGTCGGACTCCTGCACGAGGTCGCGAGCGAGATCGAAGCCGGGCGCATCGCCCTACCCACAGCCTTGCGGCAAATCCTGACCGGGGGTGAGGCACCACGCTCCGACGCGTTGCGCGCCTGGGCCGGGGCGGCGCACCGCCCCTTCCGGGTCTCGAACGTGTACGGTCCGACCGAGGCGGTGGTGGTTGCCACCGGCCGCGACTTCGACACCCCGGATGCGATCACCGACCCGCCTCCCATCGGATGGAGCTATCCGGGCACGCGGCTCTATGTGCTCGATCAGGCGCTTCGTCCCGCGCCGCTCGGCGCCGAGGGGGAGCTCTACCTCAGCGATCCGCTTCTCGCGCGCGGCTACGTCGGGCGACCGGCGGAGACGGCCGAGCGGTTCCTCCCTGATCCCTTCGCGCCGATTCCCGGCGGCCGCATGTACCGGACCGGCGATCTGGTTCGCCGCCTGACCGACGGATCGATCGTGTTCGTCGGTCGCCGTGACGGGCAGCTCAAGCTCCGCGGCTTCAGGGTGGAACTGGGCGAGATCGAGAGCATCCTGGCCGGACAGGACGGGGTTCTGGACGTCGCCGTTCTGCTGCGCGACGACGGCCGAGGACCGCAGATCGTGGCCTACGTTGGTAGCCCAGACGGTTCGTTCGACCCGGAGCGCGGACGCGCCGCGCTTCGAGCCCAGCTCCCGGAGTTCATGATCCCGAGCGCGCTCGTCACCCTTCCTGCCTTGCCCCGGAACAGCAGCGGCAAACTCGACCGAAGGGCGCTGCCTGCTCCCGAGGCGACACGCGAGGCGAGGACGATCATCCCACCCCGCGATCCACTCGAAGAGAAAATCGCCGCCGTCTGGTGCGATTCCCTGGCCCTCCCCGCGGACCACACGGTCGACGTGGAGGAGAGCTTCTTCGACGCCGGAGGCAACTCACTCCTCGCCGTGCGCCTCGTCGGTGCGCTGCGGCGGGCCCTCGGGCGCGACATACCGGTCGCGACTCTGTTTCGAGCGCCGTCGATCGCCGCCCTGGCGGAGTCTCTCCACCCGGAATGCGCACCGACCGGCGCGGACCGATCCGCGCCAGACGACCGCCCGGTCCATCTGGTCAGACTCCGCTCCGGGCGGGCCGGACGCCCGCTGATCTGTTTCCCCGGCATCGGGGGCGGCCTGGCGGAGCTTCGAGGAATCGCTGCCGCCCTCGGGTCCGACCGCGAGGTCTGGGCCTTCCCTCTCCTCGATGATCTGATTCCCGACGAGGTCGAGGCAGCGGCGCGGCTGGCGCGGGACGCGATCCTCGGGCTCGCTTCCCCCGACCAACCGGTGGACCTCTTCGGCTGGTCGCTCGGCGGCCTCCTGGCCTACGAAACCGCGCGGCTTCGGGCGGCGGCGCAGCAGCCGCTCGGAACCCTGATTCTGGCCGACGTTGCCGCGCCGCAACCCGGCCGCGGAGCCGACCGGCCGGTCGTGACCTTCGACCCGACGGAGGCGGCGGGTGCGGAGGCGGCGGAGATCGCTTCCTGGCGTGCGCGGATCGAGGCCCGCGCCGCCGCGGCGGGGCGGTATGATCCGGTCGCGCTCGATCACGATCTGGTGTTGATCCGCGGGTCCGAGTCGGTAGCCGGGCACGGACTCGGCCCGCTGCTCGGCTGGGACCGGCTGATCCTGGGGCGGATTCGCCTCGAGTGGGTGCCCGGCGCGCACTCTTCGATGCTCCAGGGCGAAGGGGCGCGCGCGCTCGCTGCCCTCATCGATCACCACGCGCGGCGGGCCGACCCGCCGTGACGCGAGTCGTCGGCGGCAATCTCGGCTCTCGATCCGGTTCGGCAACGCAGGCTGGAGGAATCCATGTTCCAGGGCATCGATCACATCGAGTTCTACGTCGGCAACGCGCTCGCGACGGCGTACTTCTACACGAACGCCCTCGGCTTCCGCCCCCTCGCGGAATCGGGCCTCGAGACCGGTGCGCGCGATCGGCAATCGTTCGTCGTGACCCAAGGGGAGATCCGGCTGGTCTTCACCAACGCGCTCGATCCCCAATCGCCCATCGCAGATTCGGTGCGTCTCCACGGCGACGCCATCCACGACATCGCCATTCAGGTGGATGATGTCGACCGCGCGTTTCAACACTGCCTCGAGCAGGGAGCGCGCGCGATCGCAGGTCCGGCCACGAGCGAGGATGCCGACGGCGTGGTCCGCCGCGCCACCATCGCCACCTTCGGCGACACCGTTCACTCCCTCGTCCAGCGGAATGAGTATCGCGGCCCATTTCTCCCCGGATACCGACCGCGGTCGGGCCGAGCAGGAGCGCCGATCGAAGAGCGCGGCCATCTCTGCGCCGTCGATCACATCGCCTGCTGCGTCGATCGCGGTACGCTCACCGACTGGGTCGGCTTCTACCAGCGCGTCTTCGGGTTCTCCGAGGTCCACCATGAGGATGTCGTGACCGAAAGAAGTGCGATGAACTCTCGGGTGGTCGGAAGCGCCAACGGGAGGATCAAGGTCCCGCTCATGGAACCGGCCCCGGCCCGCGGCCGATCGCAGATCGAGGAGTTCCTCGACTACCACCACGGAGGCGGAGCGCAGCACCTCGCGTTCCTCTCCGAGGACATCCGCGCGGCGGTGCGAGCCCTGCAGGCCGGCGGACTCGAGTTCCTCGAGACCCCCGCCACCTACTACGACACCCTCGCCGCCCGCGTCGGAACGATCGACGAGTCGTTCGCCGATCTGGCCGCGCTCAACATCCTGGCCGATCGCGACCGCTGGGGCTATCTCTTGCAGGTCTTCACCCGTCCGGTCACCGGGCGGCCCACGGCGTTCCTGGAGGTCGTGCAGCGCCATGGGGCGCGCGGCTTCGGCGGCGGCAACGTCCGCGCCCTCTTCGAGGCAGTCGAGCGGGCGCAGGCCGCGCGCGGAAATCTGTAGTCGACGATGCGCGACCCGCTCACCCCGAACCCCTCCGCCGGCCCGCCGCTCGCCGCCTGGACTGATCGGATCGAACGCTCCGCCCTGGAGGAGATGCTGGTCGAGACCGCTCGGCCCGAAGTGCTCTCGCTGGCCCTCGGACTCCCGACGGCCGAACTCTTTCCCCGGGAGGCGATGGGGCGGGCCGTGGCCGAGTTGATCGCCCACGATCCCCGGGCGCTCCAGTACGGCCCGCCGCGCGATGATCTCCGCCGGTTCGTGGTCGAGCTGATGCGGGAGCGCGGGGTCGAGTGTCGGATCGAACAGGTGTTCCTCACCGCCGGGGCACAGCAGGGGATGTCACTCCTCGCCCGACTCCTCCTCGAGCCCGGCGCATCCGTCCTGCTCGAGGAACAGTGCTACACCGGCTTCCAGCAGGTCCTGGCCCCGCACGCCGCCCGCATCGTGCCGGTCGGCAGCGACCCATCGAGCGGGATCGACCTCGCGCAGCTCGAGGCCCGACTCGGCGCTGCGGATCTCCCCGCCCTCCTCTACACCATGTCGGACGGGAGCAACCCCACCGGCGCTTCCCTCCCCTTGGCGGCGCGGCCGCGACTGGTGGAACTTGCGCGAAAGCACCAGATCCCGATCCTGGAAGACGACGCCTACGGTCTCCTCTCCTACGATGGAACCCGGATTCCCGCGCTCCGCGCCTTCGACCCCGACTGGGTGATCTATCTCGGCTCCTTCTCCAAGACCCTCGCCCCGGCGCTGCGCACCGGATGGGTGATCGTCCCGGAGAGGTTCACCGCCGCGCTCGGATCGCTCAAGGAGTCGAGCGACATCAACACCGCGACACTCGGCCAGCGCGCCATCGCCCGCTTCGTGGCGGAGGGCGGCTTTCACCCCCACCTGGCGAAGCTTCGCGCGGCCTATCGCGAGCGTCGGGACGCGCTCCTCGATGCCTTGAGCACCCATCTTCCGGAGGGGGCCACCTGGACCACCCCGCGGGCCGGGTTCTTCGTCTGGGTCGCCCTGCCGGGGGAAATCGACACCGTCGCGCTCCTCCGTCGCGCCCTGCGCGAGGAGCACGTCGCCTTCGTGCCCGGCGGCGCGTTTGCGGTTCCGGGGGCGCAACCCGCGCGTTCCGCGCTCCGCCTGAACTTCAGCTTCTCCCCACCGGCGGTGCTGCGCGAGGCGGTTTCCCGCCTGGCCAGAGCGATCGCGCGCGAGGGCCGGGCATGACTCCCGACCCCCGCGCCCTGGTCCAGCTCGCATACGGCCGCGGGGTGATTCCGTTCCGCTTCGATCCCGATCGATTCGATCTCCTGGAGCCCGATTCAGGCACCTCCGCGGCACGCGAGGTCGGAGACGACCAGGCGCTGCTCGCCGCCCTCGAATCGCCCATCGACTCCGCCCCGCTCTCCGAGCTGATCCGCCCGCACGATCACGTGCTGGTCGTGGTGCCCGACGCCACGCGGGCCAGCGGGTCGGCCCGCGTCACGACGCTCCTCCGCTCCCACCTGGCCGCGCTCGGCGTGACCGACGATCGGATCCGGATCCTGATCGGGGCGGGAACCCATCGTGCCCCGCGCGCGGAGGAGGTCCTGGCCATCGTCGGCCCGGAAATCGCCGAGCGCCTCACGATCGAGGCGCACGATGCTTTCGACGATCGCCAGTTGGTGGCGGTGGGCGATACCCCTCGGGGAACGCCGGTGGAACTCAATCGTCGCCTCACCCAAGCCGATCGGGTCATCCTCGTCGGGGCGATCGGCTTCCACTACTTCGCCGGCTTCAGCGGCGGCCGCAAGGGGATCCTCCCCGCCTGCGCCTCCGATCGATCGATCCAGGCCAACCACCTGCTCGGCTTCGATCGCGCGACCCTGAGCAAGGCGCCCGGGGTGGAGACGGCGCGCCTCGACGGCAATCCGGTAAGCGAGGACATGGAGGATGCCGCACGCCTTCTCCCCCCGACCTACCTGCTCAACACCGTGCTGGACGATCGGGGAAGCATCGCCGCACTCTACGCCGGACATTGGTACGGAGCCCACCGGCGCGGCTGCGCCGAGTACCTGGCCGCCCACTCGGTGGTCGTTCGGGAGCAGCGACCGATCGTGATTGCGAGCGTCGGTGGCGCGCCTCGCGACCTGAACCTCATCCAGTCGCACAAGGCGCTGGAGCATGCGCGGGTGGTCTTGCGCGACGGGGGGGACCTGATCCTCCTCGCCGAGTGTGCCGACGGCCTCGGCCGCGCCGATTTCCTCGACTGGTTCGTCCCCGGAGGCGCCGAGGCGACCGCGGCGAAACTGGTCGACCACTATCGGATCAACGGCCAGACCGCGTGGGGCATTCGCTGGAAGGCAGAACGGTACCGCGTGCACCTCATCTCCGCGCTCCCGGAGGAGTGGGTCCGCCGCACCGGCATGCGCCCCGCTCGGGATCTGGCCCAGGCACTCGATTCGTGTGGCCACGGCCGGGGCTACATCATCCCGCACGGACTCGGCACCCTGCCGCTGCCGTCCGACCCGGCATCCCATCCAGACCGACCGAGTGCTCTCCGATGAGCTTTCCCTTCGACACCCCCGGCTCGCGGTCCTTCTTCCTCATCTGGCTCGGGCTGACCATCTCGCTCCTCGGCTCCGGTCTCACCTCGTTCGCCCTCGGAGTCTGGATCTTCCAGGAGACCGCCTCGACGACCCAGTACGCCCTGGTGATGTTCTGCGCCGCGCTCCCCCCGCTGGTCGTCCTCCCCCTGGTCGGTCCGATGATCGATCGCTTCCGGCGGAAACGACTGCTGATCGGGTGCGATCTGATCGCGGCGGCGGCGACGCTGGCCGTCGGTCTGCTCGCCGCGAACGACCGGCTCAATCTCGTCACGGTCTGCCTGATCGTGATCATCACCTCCTCGGTCGCGGCCCTGCAGTGGCCGACCTACTCCGCGACGGTCACGCTCCTCGTGCCCCGCGAGCAGTTCGGTCGGGCCAGCGGGATGACCCAGCTCGCCCAGGCCCTCTCGCAGATCGCCGCCCCCGCAGTCGCCGGCGCCCTGATGGGGCTGATCGGTCTGCTCGGGATCACCGTGATCGACCTCGCGACCTTCCTGGTCTCGACCGTGCTCCTGGTCGCCGCCTCGATCCCTGAAGTGAACCGCGGGTCGCGCGAGCGGCGGAGCTACTGGCGCGACCTCCCGGTCGGCTGGCGCTGCATCTCCGCCAGCTCCGGGCTTCTCGCGCTCCTCTTGATGTTCACCGGAGTGAACTTCTTCTCCGAACTCGCGACCGTGCTCTACACCCCCCTCGTGCTCAGTTTATCGGACCCGGCCGCCCTCGGCACCATCGTCGCGATCGGTGGGTTCGGCCTCCTGCTCGGCGGCGCGCTGATGACCATCTGGGGAGGACCGCCGCGCCCGGCCCTCGGCGCCGCTGCCTTCGCCGCCCTGAGCGGGGTCGCGATCGCCGCCTCCGCCCTCACCCGCTCGGTGCCGATCCTCTCCGCCCTGGCCGCGCTGTTCTTCTTCTGCATTCCCCTGATGTCCGGCTGCAGCCAGGTGGTCTGGCAGCGCGCCATCCCGGCCGAGCTGCAGGGCAGGGTCTTCGCCGCGCGGGCCGCGATCGCCATGTCGGCCATGCCGCTGGCCAGCCTCGCCGCCGGTCCCCTGGCCGACCAGGTCTTCGAACCCGCCCTCGTCTCCGGCGGCAGCCTGGCGCATTCGCTCGGCGGCTGGATCGGCGTCGGCCCCGGACGCGGCATCGCCGCGATCCTGCTTTGCTCCGGCCTCCTGGCGATCGCCACCGCCGCGATCGCCGCCGCCTTCCGCCCGCTGCAACAACTCGACCACCCCGTGGGGGCGCCCACGGAGCTGCCGACCAACGCGGAGAGAACGGGATCCCCAGAGTCCCCCTCGCCCCGCTAGAATCATCTCGAGAGGAGAACCCAGGATGTTCCAGGACGAAACCGAAGACACCACCACCTACCGGGTGGTCGTCAATCACGAGGAGCAGTACTCGATCTGGCCGGCCGATCGCGAGATTCCCGCAGGCTGGCGAGACGCCGGGAAGTCGGGGCCGAAGGCCGAGTGTCTCGCCTGGGTGAAGGAAGTCTGGACCGACATGCGCCCCTTGAGTCTTCGCCAGGCGATGGACGGAGGGAAGTAGCGACTCCCGATCCGCAGGGTGCGGGAGCAGTCTCCCCGAGCAGCGGGGAGTGATCCAGGGAGGGATCTTGATCGAGCACCACCGATCGCGGATGCGCGCAGGACGTCGCGTCCTTCACCACGGTGCCGCTCCGCGGCTCTCCATCCTGGTCGTGCTTCTGTCGCTGCTCGTCCCGCTCGGCCCGAGCGCCCAGGCCGCCGTACCATCGATCATCCTGATCGTGATCGACACGCTCCGCGCCGATCACCTCGGCACCTACGGCCATCACCGCCCCACTTCCCCCGCGCTCGATCGGCGGGCGGCACAGGGCGCGGTCTTCGAGCGGGCCTTCGCCTCCTCCGGGTGGACCGCGCCGAGCTTCGGGTCAATCTTGACCGGTACCATCGCCGCGCGGCACGGCCAGGGAGCGCGGACGGCGGAAGGAGATGACGCCCGCCACCGCGCGCCGCTCGGCAAAGAGCTGCCGACTCTGGCCGAGCAGTTCGCCGCACGCGGCTACCGCACCGCCGCCTTCGTGACCAACCCGTTCCTCGATCGCTCGCTCGGCGCCGGCCGCGGTTTCGAGTTCTACCTCTGCGCCCCCGCGGACAACGATCGCTATCGCCGCGCCGATCTCGGGGTGAGTCTCGCGGCCGAGTGGCTGGAACGCCATCGCGACGAGCCGACCTTTCTCCTCCTCCACTTCTTCGACCCGCACCTCGACTACGACCCCGCCCCGGAAGTGCGCGGCCGTTTCACCGACCCCCTCGCCCGCGACGCCGGCCGCACCCTCCCGGTCGAGGGAGTGCAGGCGATCCGCGACGATCGCACCCTCTCGCTCGCGGCCCGCGAATTCATCACCGCCGCCTACGACGAGGAGATTCTGGCCGTCGATGCGGCGCTCGACTCCTTCTTCGCGCGTCTCGAGGAACTCGGCCTGAAGGAACGATCGGTCATCTTGCTGACCGCAGACCATGGCGAGGAGTTGTTCGACCACGGAGGGTTCGAACACGGGCACTCCCTCCAACAGGAGATCCTGCACGTGCCGTTCGTGCTCTGGGGGCCAGGGGTGGTCCCGGCCCGACACACGGAGCCTGTCTCTCTGGTCGACGTCTTCCCCACGCTTCTCGAGGCCGCCGGAGTGCCGGCCACTCCCCCGGTGGCGCGGAATCTCGACGGCCTCTCGCTCTGGCCCCTGGTCGTCGGTCGCACCACGCGCCTCGAGGGGCCTGCCTCCTCCGCCCCACGCGAGATCGTGGTCAGCAGCACGCTGCAAGGCGAGGAGCAGTCAGCACTCGTGGTCTGGCCGCACAAGCTGATCCGGACGGAGAGCGGATCCTCACGCCTCTATCAGCTGGATGAGGACCCGCGGGAGCGGCAAGACCTGTCTGCGGCAGACCCCCGGCGGGTGAGCGCGCTCGCGCGTCGTCTCAGCCACCGCCTCGCCGTGGCCGACTCACTTCGGCGCCGCGTCTCCTCCGTCCCGATCGATCCGGAACTGCACGAGCGGCTCCGCTCCCTCGGCTACACCCGCTGATCCCGGTCGGTCCGCCTCCCGGTCAGCGCTCCAGAACCAGCTTCTGCGCGGCGTGGCGTCCACCGGCGTCGAGGCGCAGGAGATACACTCCCGCGGCCAGTCCCGCGCGGGAAACCTCCGCCGCGCTCCAGGCGACGACATGCCCCCCGGCCGGCAAGGCCGCGTCGAGCAGTCGCGCGACGCGGCGGCCGTCCACCGCGTAGAGATCGAGCGTCGCGCGCCCCGCGCGCGGGAGAGCGAAGGCCACCTCGGTGCCGTTCGCCACGGGATTCGGGCTGGGCGGCGCGAGCCAGGGAGAAGGCGCGGGCAGGTTTCCCGCCAGCGGATCGACGCCGGCCGGATCCTCGGTCACCGCTTCGGCATCGGTCCAGAGGATCTGCGTGAGTTCCGCGCGATCCGCGCCATATCCACCCCACTGATAGAATGCATAGGAGGCTTCGGCGCCCGGACCAAGCACTCCGAGCCGCTTCTCGAAGAAGAGATTTGGCATGTCGGTGCAGCTACCGCTCGGAACGATCGGATACTGCCCAGTGAAGTTCCCCAGCGCCGGATCGCAGAGGAAGTAGCCGAAGTCCGGCATCGCAATCGGATCTTCCGCCGGAAGCAGCACCCCGATCGCGTAGAACGAGGTCGCGTCGAAGGCGGCGAACCAGTTTCCGTCGATCTCCGAGGGATCGAGGCCAAACTCCCCCCCGTAACTCGTCGGATCCTCCGGCAGAATCCCGCGGTCGTGATCATCACGATTCGACCCCGCTCCGCTGCCGTACAACCACTGCTCGCGCCCCCAGACGAAGTCGACGTCATGCGCGATCACATCGATGTTCCGCACGGCGTACTCATGGCGGAAGAAGCGGCTGCCGGGGAAGAACTCCACCGTCCGCTCCACCCGGAGCTTGTCGGACAATCCGTAGTTCCCGCCGGAGACAGTGCGAAAGACGAAGTGCTCGAGGTCGGCCGTCTCGAGCCACTCGAGTGCCTCCCCGCCCCACTTGATGTTGCTCTGATACGTCCCGGTCCCGTCGTTGTCGGCCGCATTGTCGAGGTGCGCCGCCACCCGCTCCATGCAATCCACGGTATGCGGAGCACCAGTCACGAGGTCCACGACATGCAGATCGACGAAGCATCCCGGACCGTGCGGGGCGGAGAATCCCGAACCGAGCATCGCCGTGTGGATGTACCGGTTCCAGATCAGGTAGCCGTTCCGGAAATCGCGCAGTCCGATGTCCCCCGTCTGATAGCGATCGATCCGGGTGGCACAGAGCTCGCCGTCGGCGTCGAAGGCAATGTCGACCCGCGCGACCGTACCTGCGGTCAGATCGCAATCGAACTCGATGACGTTCTCGCGCAGGCCCACGTTCGAAACCCCGGATCCGGTCACAACCAGGTTTCGCACCGCGCTTTCCCTCGGCAGGATCGGGATCCGGATCTGCGCATTGCTCACCGCCGCCCCGCGGACCAGCCCCAGATCCTCGATCCGGTGATGGTACCCCAGGCCAGGCCCGTTGGCGGTGACCTGAAAGATCGTATAGCTGTCGGCGATGTCCGGCAGGTCGGTCGTCGCGATCCCGGTCCAGCGCCGCACGCTGTACAGGGACCAGTTGGGCGAGGCATCCGCTCCCGAGTCTCCCCCCCGATAGGCGTTCGCCGTGACCGTGTAGCCGCCGGTCGGACGCGCTTCCCCCTCGCCCGCCCCAATCTCGAACCAGCCCGAGTACCGACCATCCCCCGCCGCCTGATCCGGCGCCAGGCCGTCGTCCCGAAGCCGGGCCCGTACTCGTGGATTCGCAGCCGACAACGCGACCACCGAGTCGCAGTCGACCACCGGCGCCCCCAACAACGACACATCGGCCGTCACGACCGCCGTCCCGAACCATGAGTAGGCCGTGCGATCGACGTTGGTGCTCACGGTGAGTGCCGCGCGCCAGCTCGCCCCCAACGCCGGAGCGATCACCTCGGCGCCGAGCTGCGCCGGCGGATCCCCGGCGTCGACGTGACCCAGCGGGAGGTCGGGCGCCGTCCGCACGTCGTAGCCGTACGGTTCCGGGCTTTCCTTGCCCCACGGATTCCAGGTCCGCGGGGACGTCGGCTCCGTCGCCTCTGCCCAGAGCGCCCCGGGAGACAGGGCCAGACTCCACAGGCAAAGGAGTCGCGCCGCGTTCGTGCGCCGCCACGGTTTGCATTCGAACATCGGATCCACTCCCGGGACAGATTCGCCACGATGGACTCTCGCTCGAGCAGGCGGGGACAAGGGTACCAGATGCCTTCCGGACCCGCTTCCAGATTGAGAGGATCCGTCTCTCTCGCTATGCTCTTTCCTCGGTTCCAGGGTGATCGAAACCAAGCCCGACCGGACGTCGGGCGGCACAGGAGGTGCATGTGTCGGAGACAGGTCATCGCTCGCGGCATCGTTTCCCGTTCCGTCGTCTCGCTTCACGAGCCATGCTGGCCGCGGTGGCGACCGCGCTCTGTTCGTTCGCCCCTCCGGCGATGATCACCGCTGGCGGCGCGGGCTGCACCCGGACGGTCTATGTCCAGACCGATCCCCCCACCGAGGCGCAGACCGAAACGATCCCGCCGAGCCCGGGGCCCAAGGCGGTCTGGATCCCCGGCCACTGGGATTGGCAGCGAGGACACTGGGCCTGGCGCCCCGGACATTGGGATCTCAATCCCGGTGGACGTGACTGGGTCCCCGGGCACTGGGACCGCACCCGCCGGGGCTGGCGCTGGGTCCCGGGGCACTGGCGCCGCTGATCGCACACGGCAAGACTCCTCCGACGAACCGCGCTCGATTCGACGCGCGGTTCTTTTTTCGTTCGCTCGGACTCCCCCCGACGTTTCCCAGCATAGGCAGGGACGGCGCCCGAGACCTCCCTCCTCTCCCGGGCGCGCAGCGCGCCCGGCGTATCCAGGAACATCGGACGAGAGAAGGAGTCTATATGCGTGCGCACGTGGCGATCATGGGCCTCTTGACCCTCTGCGGGATCTCCCCCGGGGTGGCCTCCGCCGGGATGAACAGCAGCCCGAACTGGACCTACGACGGTCTGGCCACCAACGGCTACCTCGGGAACTCGGTCTCCACGGCCGGCGACGTCAACGGAGATGGGTACAGCGATCTGATCGTCGGCGAGCCGTACTACGACAACGGCCAGACCGACGAAGGACGCGCGCTGGTCTTCCACGGCTCGGCCACCGGCCTCGAGAGCATCGCGAGCTGGATGTACCAGTCCGACTCGCCGTTCACCCTCGCCGGCTACGCGGTCTCGACCGCCGGCGACGTGAACGGGGACGGCTATGACGACGTCATCGTCGGGATCCCGGAGTGGACCGTGGCCAGCAATCACGGACGCGCCGTGCTCTTCCTCGGGTCGCCCACCGGACTCTCGTCCACCCCCGCCTGGATCAAGGACGGCGAGTCCGCCAACGGGTCCACCTTTGGGCTCTCCGTTTCGACCGCAGGCGACGTCAACGACGACGGCTACGACGACGTCTTGATCGGCGACCCGCTCTACGGGCCCGGCACCGACATCTACGGCCGGGCCTATCTCTACCTGGGCAGCGCCGCCGGCCTCAATACCACCGCGATTCGCATCCTTCAGGGCGAGACCAACTCCAGCCGACTCGGCATCCGCGTGGCCACCGCCGGCGACGTCAACGGCGACGGCCGCGACGACATCCTGGTCGGCGCCGACGGATGGGACGATCCCTTCCACGTCGATGCCGGGCGCGCCTACTGCTACCTCGGCACCGCGACCGGTATTGCCATAGACCCCGTCTGGCAACTCGATGGGGACCTGGACAGCGAGTTCCTCGGCCAGGCGCTCGCCACGGCGGGCGACCTCGACGGAGACGGCTACGCCGACATCCTGGTCGGCCGGGAGCACTTCGACAACGGACTCCTGGAGATCGGGCTCACCCAGGTGTTCCGCGGCAGTCCCACCGGCCCGGAGACCGACGACTCCTGGGCCGTGCTCGGGGCGCAGGCCAGCGACTTCGAGGGGACCGCGGTTTTCAGCGCCGGCGACGTCAACGGCGACGGCTATGCCGACCTCGCGACCGGCGCGCGCGGCGATGAGAACGGCGCCGAGTCCGGCGAAGGCGTGGTGCGCGTCTACCTGGGCAGCGAAAATGGCCCGCTCAATTTCGGCCAGCCGATGGTCACGCTGGACAGCGATCTCGCCGGGGCGGAGTTCGGCTCCGCGCTCTGCTGCGCCGGCGACGTCAATGGCGACGGCTTCTCCGACCTCGCGGTCGGCGCGCCGCTGGCCGACGTCCCGAACGGCAACCAAGGAGGTCGGGCCTATGTCTTCCACGGCAAGCCGGACGACTACGCCAATCTCGCCTCCTTCACCTACGAGCCCGGACAGGCCACGGCCTACCTCGGATCGTGTGTCCGCTTCGCCGATGTGAATGGCGACGGCTACTCCGAGCTACTGGCCGGCGCCTTCGGCTGGGACAATCCCGATTTCTCCGAAGGAAAGGCGTTCCTCTGGTACGGCGGACTCGGTGGCGCCTCGGGGGCACCCGATTGGAGCCAGGAGGGGAACCAGGTGCTCGCCTCCTACGGCCAGGTGATCGACTCGGCCGGCGACGTCAACGGCGACGGCTACGGTGACGTGATCGTGACCGCCCCCTTCTACGATGGGCTGGCCACCGACGACGGACGCGCCTACATCTACCTCGGTTCGATTGGCGGCCTCGCCACCAGCGCGGCCTGGACGGCATCGCCCGGGCAACCGTTCGCGCGCTTCGGCACCTCCGCCGCTTCCTGCGGCGACGTCAATGGCGACGGCTACGGCGATGTCATCATCGGCATGCCTGGTCGCACCAACCCCCAGCCCTCCGAGGGCGCGGCCTGGCTTTTCCACGGCTCCGCCTCCGGACTCTCCCCCGTGCTCTCGAACGGCTGGGAAGGCAACCAGGACGGCGCCGAGGCCGGCACCGCGGTCGCCGGCGCGGGGGACGTCAACGGCGACGGCTACGATGACATCATCTCCGGCGCGCCCTACTTCGACAACGGCCAGGTGGACGAAGGAGTCGTGTTCGTCTTCTTTGGCGCGCCGAATGGGATGAGCAACGGCTACTCGCAGCTCCTCGAAGCCAACCAGGCCGGCGCCCGCTTCGGCAGCAGCCTCTCCTCGGCCGGAGACGTCAACGGCGACGGGTTCAGCGACGTCATCGTCGGTGCACCCCGCTGGACCAACGGAGACAGTCGCGAAGGGGCATTCTTCGTCTACCTCGGCTCCGCCGCCGGCCTCAACACCGCGCCCCAACGCGTGGTCGAGGGATCCGGCCCCGATCGCAACCTCGGCACCGCCGTGATCTGCGCCGGTGACGTCGATCTCGACGGCTACTCCGACGTGGTGGTCGGCGCCCCTGGCTCGGGCGCCAACGGCGAAGGGGTCGTTACACTCTACCGGGGCGGGCCGACCGGCACCGCGGGCAGCGGTTCCTGGTCCCGCACCGGCGATGGCGGAACGGCCGGTGGCAGCTTCGGCTTCTCCCTCGGCGGCTGCGGCGATCTCGATGGCGACGGTTACAACGATGTCGCGGTCGGCGATCCCGACTGGACCAACCCCTCGACCTACGAAGGCCGGGTCTACGTGTTCGGCGGCAATCAACACGATTCGAATGCCGGAGGCGCCGGCCGAAACCGAGCGTTGATCTCTTACCGCACCGACTTCTCCGCGCCGATCGCCCTGCGCGGTGTCTCCGATGCCACCGACAGCTTCCGCTTCATCCTGCAGGGTCGCACGCCCGCAGGCCGCGGGGATGTCCGGTTCGCCATGCAGGCGCTCCCCCACGGCCAGCCCTGGAACGTCATCGTGGAGCGCGGCCCCTGGGCCGACACCGGCACGGTCCTGGCCTTTGACGGAAGCGCCACGGCGCTCGGAGGACTCGCCTCCGATCTCACCCCTGGGACGCGGTATCACTACCGCGTGCGCACCGAGTGTGATTCGCCCTACTTCCCGCGCACGCCGTGGTTCTTCCCCCACGGCAACGCCTCGACCGAAGCCGATCTGCGCACCGGCTTCGACACCAGCGATGCCTCCGAGAGCGGGTTGACCTCCACTCAGCTCTCCTTCGAAGGGGTCTTCCCCAATCCGGTGGTCGACGCAGCCCGAATCCGCTTCGCGCTCAGCGAGCCGGGAGCGGTGAAGCTGACGCTCCACGATCTCCTCGGCCGCCGCGTGGCCGTGCTCGCCGACGGCACCTTCGCGGCCGGCGCCCAGTCGATCGAATGGAACGGCCGCGGCGTCGGCGGCCGCCGCCTCCTCTCCGGCGTCTACTTCGCCCGCCTCGAGGGGCTCGGCGAGCTGCGCCACGCGCGGATCGTGATCACGCGGTAGCCGCCACAGCCCGCTCAAAGCTGAATGCGGCGGCGGCCGCGGGGGTAGCTCGTCCCCCGCGGCCGTCGTGCCGTTTCAGCCCCGCGGCTCAGTGTTTGGTATCGAACTCGTGCTGCAGCTGCGGGGTCGCCCGATGCATGATGTGGATCACCACCCAGTGGAGCCAGATCAGACTCGCGCCGGTGACCAGGAACAAAATCGCAAAGGTGGTCTGGGGCACTCCGGTGAACTTGTACGCGTAAGCGAACATCGGCGGCAGGAAGAACCCTCCGAGCGCCCCCAGGAGCCCAACCAGCCCACCGACCGCCCCGACGTCGCGCGGGAAGTACTCCGGAATGTACTTGTAGACCGCAGCCTTGCCGATCCCCATGGCGCAGCCGACGACCACGATCAGGGTGGTGAAAAGCCACGGGTTCATGACGAATCGCGCCACGTTCAACTCTCCGCCTGGGGACACCCGCTCGGGTACGTAGAGCACGATGTGGCCGTTCGGCGCCGAGAGCAGGGCAAGCGCGAACAGCATGCTGCCGAACACCCAGTACATGATTCTGCGGGCGCCGATGCGATCGGAGAGCCACCCCCCCAGGGGCCTCAAGAGACTCGCCGGAAAGATGAACAGGGTAGTCAAGAGCGCCGCCTGCTGGAGCGGCAGCCCGAACACGTCCATGTAGTACTTCGGCAGCCAGACCGAAAGCGCCACGTACGCTCCAAAGACGACGACATAGTACAGACTGAAGCGCCAGACCCGCACCTCGGCGAGGGGGCGAAGTAGCTCCCGCAGGCTACGCCCCGCGCCCGGAGTGTGATCGTGGCGGGGACTGATCACCCAGATCGCCACCGCCATGGCCAGGCAGGAGATGCCGTAGAGAAACGGCACGAAGCGCCACCCGCCCGGCACCACACCACCCATCAGCCCCGCCACCGGAACCAGGGTGATCAGGGTTGGCCCGATCAACTTCGTCACCGAGGCACCGACATTTCCAGCGCCAAACACTCCGAGAGCGAAACCTTGCCGATCCCGCGGGAACCAGGCCGAATTCCAGGCGATCCCGACCGAGAAGGCATTTCCCGCCATCCCCACGAGGAAGGCGCAGACCATGAGTTGGGTGAAACTCTGCGCCCCCGCGACCATGAAGCACGGAATCGCGGTCAGCCCGACCAGCCCACTGAGCAACTTCCGACCTCCGAAGCGGTCGGTCCACAGCCCGAAGGTGAGTCGCCAGATCGAACCATTCAAGATCGCGATCGCGGTCAGCCAGCCGAACTGGACGTCGGTCAGCCCGAATTCCTTCCGGATCGGGATGCCGAGTACGCCGAACATCAGCCAGACCGCGAACATCAGCGTAAATGCGAGCGTCGACAGGGTCAGAATCGTGTTGCGCTGGGCCGGCGTCGCCTCGTGACTCACCATATCCTCCCCTCCTCCCGGCGTGTTACCCCTCGCCTCGGCGCCCGACTAGCACGGCGCCTCGGCGCCGGGCCGGTCGTAGAACCACCAGGTCAGCCCCAGACAGGTCAGGTAGAAGACGAGGAACTGGACTAGCGCGGTCTGGGGCGCACCGGCTTTGATCGCGTTCCCGAAGACGATCGGGATGATGAAGCCGCCGTACGCCCCGATGGCCGAACTGAAGCCCAAGATGGCGCTCGCCTCCCGGGTTGCGCCTAGTCGCGCCGACTCCTCGCTTCCACCTCGCAGCGCGGCCTCGCGCATCTTCAGGTTGAGGAAGATCACCGGGATCATCTTGAAGGTCGAAGCGTTGCCCACTCCGGTGGTGATGAACAGGAGCAGAAACATGCTGAAGAACCCGGCGAAGGAGTGCGCGGCGAGGAAGTAGAGCACGCCGCCAACCGCCGCGATCATGGCGACGAAGTTCCAGAGAGTCACCCTGGCGCCGCCGAATCGATCCGCCAGGACTCCTCCGATCGGTCGAGCCAGAGCGCCCACCAGCGGCCCCAGGAACGCGAACTGGAGGGGATCGACCTGAGTGAAGATCGTCTTGATTAGTTTCGGAAAGGCGGCCGAGTATCCAATGAACGATCCGAATGTCCCCAGATAGAGCCAGCACATGATCCAGTTGTGCTTGCGGCCGAACACCACCGCCTGATCACGGAACGAAGCACGCGCCACATCCAGATTGTTCATGCCGAAGAATGCCGCCACGGTCACGACCACGATCATCGGCACCCAGACCAGGCCGGCATTTTGCAGCCAGAGCGACTTGCCCCCGGCCGTCACCTGAGCCTCGCCGCCGAGCACGCCGAAGAGCGGCATCGCGATCACGATCGGAACGAGGAACTGCATCACGCTGACCCCGAGATTTCCCAGACCGGCATTCAGGCCAAGCGCCGTTCCCTTCAGCCGCTTGGGAAAGAACGGGTTGATGTTCGCCATGCTGGAGGCGAAGTTCGCCCCCCCGAAGCCGCAGAGCAAGGCGAGCACGACAAACGTACCGTAGTTGGTTTCCGGATTGCGTACCGCCGCTGCGATTCCCAGGACCGGGATCAAGAGCGACGCCGTGCTCAGCACGGTCCAGTTGCGCCCCCCGAAGATCGGCACCGTGAAGGAGTACGCGATGCGCATCGTTGCGCCAGTCAGAGCAGGCAGGGCAGTGAGCCAGAACTCTTGCTGCTCCGTGAACTGGAATCCGATGACCTTGAGCTTCACCACCACCACGCTCCAGACCATCCAGACCGCGAAGGCGAGGAGCAGCGCCGGAATCGAAATCCAGAGATTTCGATTGGCAACCTGCTTTCCGCCCCGCTCCCAGAACTCGGTCTCCTCCGGCCGCCAGTCCCCGATCCGAACCCCGCTCATCACTTCCCCCTCGTGGTGGTCTCGCCATCCTCCGGACGACGCGCCAAGATCTCGAAGCCATCGAGCAGGTGCTTCAGACCCCAGAGTCCAAGCACCGTTGCCGCGAAGGTCAGAACGATCTGCCAGGCATACCGACCGAGGTTGTGCCGGAAGAGGCGAATCGGGTCTCCATCCGAGTCGATCAGCGGGTGCGTTCCGTCCCGATACTCCTCCGCATCCTCGATCCCGTCCGCATCCAGATCGCTACCGGCGGGCAGCGCGCCGGCCAACTCCTGGGGCGCAAGCCGCAGCTCCAGGATCCGAGCCTTGCCCACCACGTTCAGAATGTGGTTCCCGAATGCATTCAAGATCGGGCTCTCCACCCCCGCGCCCGGTTGCAGAGCCGCGCGGGCCCGTCCGAGCTGCTCCAGTTCGGAAGGACTGAGACGACCGATCTGTCCCAGTCCGGTCCCCTCCGGACCGTCCGCGCTGGTGTGGCAGTAGGCGCAGTTCACCGCGCGACCGGTGTTCAGGACCAGCGATCGCTGGTACTCCGGGTGGGCCGCCGCCGTCCGGGACAAGAGCAGGGCAAGCATCACCCCAACCGCCGCTCCCAGCTCGCCGCCGACCCGTTTCCTTCCAACCCACACCTTTCGCGGCCGGTCATCCCGCCGCCCCGACGACCATTCCGAGATCCTGTGCATGCTCTCAGTCCTTGAAGAGGTGATAGACCTGCTCGCCGAAGACGGTCATGACGACGAGGTAGAGCGCGGCCAAAAGGGCCAGGAGACGCAGGGTTCGCCGGTTGGTATCGCGGAAGATCCACGGGGCGCCGATCAGGACGCCACCGAGCACTCCCTGCGCCAGCAGCACGACCCAGAACGGCAGCAGTTCCAGCGGGTAGTAGACCCAGAAGAAGTACCACTCCGGCTTGATACCGTCCGGAGTCGAGCCGTTGGGATTGAACGGCTCGAACAGTGGATAGGTAAAGAGCGACTCGAACGGGAGGCAGGTGCCGAGCAGGAAGAGCACCATGAAGGCCAGCCCCCAGAGCTGCAGGTCCTTGAGGAAGAAGGTCGGGAAGAACTTCTCCTTTCGCCGTGGCGTCTCGTCCACGCCCGCGCTCATTCCGTGCAGCTGAACCGAGAGCAGATGGAGCCCCAAGATGCCCGCCATGGTCAGCGGCAAGAGGATGACGTGCAGGGAGAAGAAGCGGCTCAGGGTCGCCTGTCCCACGGTCGCCTCTCCCTGAATGGTCTCGCGGATCAGGCGGGGCCACTCCGCCAGCGCCCCCGGAAGGTAGGCACCCAACTCTTCGATGGTCTGGAGTCCGATCTTGGTCGCGTTGACCGCGATCTGATGCCAGGGAAGCAGGTAGCCCGAGAATCCGAAGGCCAGGGTCACGGCAAAGAGCAGTACCCCACTGACCCAGGTCAGCTCGCGCGGCTTGACGAACGCCTTCATGCCGAAGGTGGTCAGCAGATGCACGAAAACCGCGGCGATCATGAGCGAGGATGCCCAGGCGTGGGTATTGCGTACCAGCCCCCCACCCGGCACATGAAGCGTCAGGTGCTCCACCGACGCGTGGGCGTCGCTCACCGTCGGCTGGTAGTAGAAGAGCAACATCAGACCGGTCACGACCTGCACGATGAAGAAGAACAGCGCCAGTCCGCCCAGGTAGTAGGCCCAGGAAAGGCGGTGGATCGGCACTTCCTTCTTCTGCACCATGGAGTCGAAGTTCATCTTCTCCACCGGAAGCCTTTCCCCGACCCAGGCCTCGACTCCTCTCGTTCCCTCGCTCGACTTCATCGCGTACTCCTGTTCTCGCCCGGCATCACGCCACTGCGGGTCGAGTGATGTAGAGGGTGCAGGTGGCCAACAGCTGGGGGTCGGTGACCCCTCTCACATCTCCTCCGGGCGCCTTCGAGGTCACCACGCTGCCGCTGCCGTCGAGCAACGCCCACCCCAGCTCGGGTAGCGGCAGCTTGGCCGGAGCCCCGGCATTCGGCTGACCGGTCTTGACGTCGAAGTAGGACACGTGACAGGGGCAAAGGATTCGGCCGTCGGCATCGATGTCGCTCCCCACGGTGCATCCGAGGTGCGTGCACTTCGCCGAGCGCAGGATGGGCAGGCCGTCGGCCCCACGAAACGCCAGCCCCGGAGCCATGGCGTAGTCGATGAAGTACTTCCCTTTCTGCTCCGACAGCTCGGCGTAGGGCGCGACGAGGATCAGGGCGCTCCGTTCGCGCTCCAGCTCCAGTGCACGCTCTTCAGCCGTCTGCTGCAGCCGCACCAGCTTCTTCTGCAGAAGCTCGGTCTCGGCCTCTGGGTCGGGGGCCGGACCGCGAAAGTAGTTGGCCGCCTTCTCTGACACACCCAGCGCCAGCAATGCCCCCGCCCCTGCGACTCCCACCGATCCCTTGAGGAAGGCCCGTCGGCTGTCGGCCACCCGCAGCTGCTCCACCGCGTGGCGCTGCCGCCGCACGCCGGCCCAGTTCACCAGTTGCGGCGCTCGCCAGAGGTAGTCCAGGGGCACCGAAACGATGTGGACCAGACGGGTGAAGGGAAAGAGCAGGAGCAGCAGCCAGGCGCCGATCAAGTGCAGCTTGAACAGGATGGGAAAGTCGACCACGTAAGCGAGATCGGGCCGGAAGGTGACCAGTCCCCACAGATACGGCACCACCGTGCCCGTGGCCCACACCGCACCGTGCCCGATCCGGAGGGAACTCACCAGGCCTAGCCCTACTTGCGCGATCAGGAGGAGAACCACGATCAGATCCGCCGTCGTGGTCACCGCCTGAACGTGGCGCGACCGAATCCGCCGCACCAGGAGCAGGATCAAACCCACCAGGGAGAGCAGGGCGGCCGCCATTCCGCCGACCTCCACCAACAGTAGGATCGCGGGGACGCTCACCAGCGCCGCCCAGAAGCCGGGCAACAACAGGGTGAACAGGTGCCCCAGGAGCACGATCAGAATGCCGACGTGCCAGGCCCCCGATCCGAGCCGCAACTGCCGCGACTCGAGGAACTGGGAGGATCGCGCCGAGAAGCTGAATCGATCCTGACGATAGCGCCACATCCCACCGGCAATCGCACCGATCAAGGCCGCGTAGGGCAGTCCAATCATGAGGAAGAGATCAAGCACCACCCACCTCCGTCACTCCGCAACCGCTCCCGGCCAGGGCGCAGCCCGACGGTTCCCTCGCATCGACCGGGAGCGGCGCCGCCCCCACTCCCGGAAACCACGCCTCGAGCACCGCCTCGACCAGTGCCAACAACTCCCCGTAGTCATGTCCGCCCGGGAGCGTCGCACGCATGCGCCCAATCGCCCCCAGCAGACAGAAATGGACCAGTTCCCGCGCCTCCTCCGGATCACTTCCCGCGAGGAACCGGAGCATCGGACCGAGGTGATCCGGTAACTCTGCTCCCCAATCGAAGCTCCGCTCTTGCATGCGACCGCGCAGCGCGGCCAAGAACGCTGCCCGCTTGAAGTTCTCCTCACCGAAGAGATGGGCACTCACATAGGGCACGCAGACCGCACCCAGCTCGAAGGTCGCGATGTAGCTCTCTTCTCGCTCCGCGGTCGCTCGGCCAGCGACCTGCCCTCGAACCTCACGC
Source organism: Candidatus Eiseniibacteriota bacterium (assembly GCA_016712505.1). Taxonomy (GTDB): domain Bacteria; phylum Eisenbacteria; class RBG-16-71-46; order CAIMUX01; family CAIMUX01; genus JADJQY01. The sequence continues at coordinate 733,132 of JADJQY010000004.1, forward strand.
ATCCGCACGGTGAGCGCGTCACTCCCCATATCCACCACCGCAGCTTCCGCCCGGTCCCAAGCCAGTGGATCGATCGCCGTCGGGTACTCGAACAGGTAGGAGAGCCCGGAGAGCACCGCCGCCGCGCCCGCCCGATCGGAACTCACTTCGTCCCCCCCCTCCGGATCGCCGTTGATCGGCCCGCGGTTCATCCCGACCTCCGTCCGCTCCGCCGCACCTCACCCTCGTACGGCCCGTACCCGGTGCAGCCCTTGCACAGCTCGGGACTGCAGGCCGGCTCCAGCGCTTCCTCCCGTTGCAGGGGCGGCAGAACGTACCGCTCGTACTGAGTCGGGAGCGCCGTCATGGCGTAGATCGCTTCGGCCTCGTCTGGCGTCATCGCCGCTTCCCGGAGAACCCGCTGGACCTGGTCAGGATCGAGATCCTTCACCCCCTGCCACCGCTTGTACCAGCGCACTGCCATGAGCTTGCGCAGCGCTGCCTCGACCACTTCGGTGTTCCCCGCGCCGAACAACGCAGCCAGGTACTTGATCGGAAGCCGGGCCTGCTCCAGACCGGCGAACAGTCCCTCGGCGCGATGGGCGTAGATCCCCTGCGCCGCCTGACCCATGACCGGAAGCAGCGGTGGCACATAGAACAGCATCGGCATGGTGCGATACTCGACGTGCAGCGGCAGAGCCAGCTTCCACTCCATGACGTACTTCCAGACCGGCGAGTTCTGCGCCGCCTCGATGAACTCCTCGCTGATCCCATTGGCTCGCGCCCCGGCCAGAACCTGTGGATCCCGCGGGTCGAGCAGTGCGGTGCGCTGCGACTCGACCAAGGCCCGCTCCGGCACCTTCATCGCGGCAGGCACCCTCTCGGCGTCGTAGAACAGGACTCCCAGGTAACGGATGCGGCCCACGCAGGAGTGGAAGCAGGCTGGCGGTTGCCCGGTCTCGAGTCGGGGAAAGCAGAGGATGCACTTCTCCGACTTTCCGGTCTTCCAGTTGTAATAGATTTTCTTGTACGGGCAGGCGCTGACGCAGGCACGCCAGCCCCGGCACTTCTCCTGGTTGATCAGGACGATGCCGTCTTCGCCCCGCTTGGAGATCGCGCCCGAGGGGCAGGCCGCAACGCAACTCGGGTTGGCGCAGTGGTTGCAGATGCGGGGCAGGTAGAACATGGTCAGGCGTTCGATCTCGAACAACTGCTCCCGCTCTTCCGGGGTCAAGGCATCGAGATTGAGGTCTTTCTCCGCGTAGAGGGGTGAGCCCGAGAGGTCATCGTCCCAGTTTGGACCCGACTGAATGTCGATCGGCTCCCCGGTGATCTGGGACAACGGCATCGCGGTCGGTTGGTCGTCTCCCAGCGGTGCGTTGAAAAGGTTCTGATAGTCGTAGGTCCAAGGTTCGTAGTAGTCCTCGAGAGTCGGCTGATTCGGGTTGTAGAACAGCTTGAGGAACAGGTCGGCCTTGCCCTGCGACCTGAGCTTCAGGTCACCGGTTCCGTCCCACCGCCAACCTCCCTGGAAGTTGAGCTGGTCCTCCCAGCGATGCGGATATCCCGTCCCGGGTTTGGTCTCCACGTTGTTCCACCACATGTAGTCCGCGCCCGGACGATCGGTCCACACGTTCTTGCAGGCCACGCTGCAGGTGTGACACCCAATGCACTTGTCCAGGTGGAACACCATCGCGACATGCGCGCGCACATCCATCAGAACACCACCTTTTCCAGCTTGCGGACGGTCACGAAAGTGTCGCGGTTGACTCCCTGCGGCCCCCAGTAGTTGAAGGCGTAGGTGAACTGTGCGTAGCCGCCGATCATGAAGAGCGGCTTCAAGCGCACGCGGGTCAGGCTGTTGTGCCCGCCCGCCCGGCGATTTCCCCGCGAGGGCGACTTCGGCACGCCCAGGGTCCGCTCGGGAGCGTGGTAGAGCAGGCAGATCCCGCTCGGGATGCGCGCGCTCACCACCGCCCGGGTACAGACCACACCGTGGTCGTTGATCGCCTCGACCCAGTCGTTGTCCACCACGCCCATCCGCTCCGCGTCTCGATCATTGATCCAGATCGGGTAGCAGCCGCGCGAGAGGGTCTTCATGCGCAGGCTATCGCCGTAGGTCGAGTGGATGTGCCACTTGCCATGGGGAGTCAGGTAGTTGAGCACCAGCCCGCCCCCCGTCTGGCCGGAGATCTCCAGGTCGCGCGTCTGCCGCAGTTCGGCCCGCGGCTTGAACGTGGGAAGATTCTCGCCGAAGGCGACGTACGCTTCGTGGTCGAGATAGAGATGCTGCCTCCCGGTCAGGGTGCGCCACGGGATCAACTCCTCCACGTTCTGGCAGTAGGCGGAGTAGGTCCGCTCTCCGTTGGTGATGCCGGTCCAGAACGGAGTGGTCAGGGTTCGCCGCGGCTGGGTGGCCAGATCGTGGAAGGTGATCCTCGTCGCTCGCGTCGCGTCCGCCAGGTGGGTGTGGTCGATTCCGGTCTTGACCGATTCGGCCGCGAAGGCCCGGTGCGCCAGCTCCCCGTTGGTTTCGGCCGCGAAGTGCAGGATCGCCTCGCACACGTCCCGGTCCTGTCGCAGGCTCGGGTAACGCCCCCCGCCCCAGACCTCGATCGGATGGGTCTCGAGGTAGGCATCGTACAGATCCTTGACCTCGTAGTGGGTGCCGTGTACCGCCAGACCGTGGTCGCGAACGTTTGGACCGAGGGAAATGAATCTCCGAAAGACCTCCCGGTAGTCGCGCGTCACCACCTTGAGATTGGGCATCGTCTTGCCCGGGATCGCCTCACACTCCCCGCGCGCCCAGTCCTTGACCGTGGGCTGCGCCATCTCGGCCGGGGTGTCGTGCATCAACGGCGTGACGACCAGGTCCCGCACCGGACCATCGAAGTAGCGGGGCGCGAGCGCGGCGGTCGCCTCGGCGATCCCGCGGAAGATCTGCCAGTCGGAGCGCGACTCCCAGCACGGCGGCACCGCCGCCTGCAGCGGATGGATGAAGCTGTGCATGTCGGTCGAGTTCAGGTCATCCTTCTCGTAGTAGGTCGCCGCGGGCAGGACGATGTCGGAGTAGAGCGCCGAGGTGTCCATGCGGAAGTTGAGGTCGACCACCAGGTCCAGCTTCCCCGGGTCGACCTTCTCGTGCCAGGCCACGTCCTTGACCTCCTCGCCCGCCACCTCCGGGGCCACCGCGTTGTGGTGGGTGCCGAGGTAGTGCTTGAGGAAGTATTCATGCCCCTTGGCCGAGGACATGAGCGCGTTGCCGCGCCAGATGTAGAGCAAGCGAGGGAAGCTCTCGGGATTGTCCGGGTCCTCCATGGCGAACTTCAGCCGACGCGACTTCAGTTCCTCGACCACCCGGGCCACGATTTCCGCGTCCGTCTTGGCCCCCTTCGCCTCCGCCTCGCGCACGACCTCGAAGTTGCTGCGGGTGAACTGGGGAAAGCAGGGCAGCCAGCCGGCTCGGACCGCCAGCGCCTGTTTGTCGGCCGTGTGGCCGTGGGCCATCGGATGACTCGCGTCGGAGACCGGACAGAGTTCGCTGAAGCCGCGGTCATAGCGCCACTGATCGGAGTGCATGTAGTGGAACGACGGAGAGTTCTGTTGGCGCGGTGGTCCCGCCCAGTCGGTGCCGAAGGCGATCGGCGCCCAGGAGGCCTGTGGCGTCAGCTTCTCCTGACCCACGTAGTGATTCAGTCCCCCGCCGTTCTTGCCCACGCATCCGCAGAAGAGAAGGGCGTTGATGACCGCCCGGTAGATCAGATTGTTGTGATACCAGTGATTCACCCCCGCCCCGATGATCACGCTGCATCGTCCTTCGGTGTGTTCAGCCGTCGAGGCCCACTCCCGGGCAAACTTGATCACCACCTCGGCGCTCACCCCGGTGAAGCGCTCCTGCCAGGCGGGAGTAAAGGGATGTCGGTCGTCCTGATAGTCCCGCGGCCAATCACCCGGCAAGCCGCGGTCGATCCCGTACTGCGCGAAGTAGAGTTCCATCACCGTGGTCACGACGATCTCACCGTCGATCCCTCGGACCTTTCGGACCGGCACCTGACGGCGGAAGCTCCGGCCGTTGGTGCCGTCGGAGAAGTCGGCCACCCGGATCGGCACCGCCCCATCCGGGCTGCCGTGCAGCTCCAGCCGGGGTCGGATCGTTCGCCCCTCCTCGTCTTCCAGCTTGAGGTTCCAGTGCCCTTTCTTGGCCTGCCACCGGTGGCCGGTCGTCCCTTGCGGGAGACGCAGGTCTCCGGACTCGGCGTCGATGACGAAGCTCTTCCATTCCGCGTTCTCGACCGCGCGCGTCGCTTCCAGAGCGGAGGCCCGGAGTAACGATCCCGGGCGGTAGGTCCCATCGGCATCCGGTTCCAGCCGGACCAGGAACGCCGCGTCGGTATACTTCGCCAGGTAGCTGGTGAAGTCGGGCACTGATCGATCGGCGTGGAACTCCTTCAGGATCACATGCCCTACCGCCATCCAGAATGCGCCGTCGCTCCCTTGGTGGAGCGGTACCCACTCGTCCGCCACCTTCGAGGTCTGACTGAAGTCGGGAGAGAAGACCACGACCTTGGCTCCGGCATGACGCGCCTCGACCAGGTAGTGAGCGTCGGGGGTTCGGGTCATGAGGACGTTCGACCCCACCGTGGCGATGAACCGAGAGTGGTACCAGTCGGCACTCTCCGCCACATCGGTCTGCTCCCCCCAGATCTCGGGCGAGGCCGGCGGCAGATCGCAGTACCAGTCGTAGAAGGAGAGCGACACCCCGCCCATCAGCTGACAGAAACGAGCGCCGGCCGCGTAGCTGGTCATCGACATGGCCGGAATCGGCGAGAAGCCGACGATCCGGTCCGGTCCGTGGCGGCGCACGGTGTGTAGATTGGCCGCCGCGATGATCGCCTGGACGTCATCCCACGAGGCGCGCCTGAACCCCCCCTTGCCACGCGCTCCGTGGTAGCGTGCGCGCGCCTTCGGGTCCTCGACGATCGAAGCCCAGGCGGCGACCGGATCGTCCGGATGCTCGCGCTGCGCGGCCCGCCAGAGGTCGAGCAGCACACCCCGCACGTAGGGGTACTTCACTATCAGCGGACTATAGATGTACCACGAGTAGGAGATGCCGCGTTGGCAGCCCCGCGGTTCGTAGGGCGGGATCTTCCGATCGATGATCGGATAGTCGAGTGCCTGTAGTTCCCAGACCACGATCCCGTTCTTGACGAAGATCTCCCAGCTGCACGAGCCGGTGCAGTTGACGCCGTGCGTGCTCCGCACCTTCTTGTCGTAGGACCATCGCTCGCGGTAGAACGACTCCCAGCTCCGCTCCGCCGGTGCGAAAATGTCTTGGATCCACCCCACGCTATCCCTCCCTTCCGGTACGTACCGAACCGCGACGGCGACGTCCGCGTGCGAAGTAGGCCGCCAGACCCGCAAAGGCCAGCGCGGCCCCGCCCCCGGCCAGCGCGAAGAGCGGCGGCGCGGACGTGCGGGTCGGGGGCGAGACCGGGGCGGCCAGGAACTCCGCCAGGTGGGACGCCTCCTGCGCGGTAATCGGATGAAGACGGTAGTGCGGCGCCATCACCTTGTACCCGGCGCCGGCGATCCCCGAGGCGAGCGGCGTCTTGCCCAGTCGGACGGCGGCGTCAGTCAGGTCCGGACCGAGCCCTCCCCCGGTGCCCCCGAAGCGGTGACAGGCCGCGCAGGCCAGGCCACCGTTCTCCAGCCGCTGCTCCCCGCGGAAGATCCGCCCTCCGATCCGCGCATCTGCTGGGGCCAGGCTCTTGGCGAACTGCGCCCGGATTCGCTCCTCCTGCACGGCCAGCCGCGATTTCGCCTCCGTCGATTGCAGGAACTCGGTCAGCCCGGTGAGGTCCGCTTCGCTCAGCGGTCCGACGTTCTTCTCCATCCGCTTGATGGCGGCTCGAAGCTGTTCCTGCGGCCAGGTCACCACGTGTGACAGGGCCGGCCCATTCAGCTTTGCTCCCTCGAGGCGATGGCATCCGGAGCAGGCGGTCACATAGCGACGAGCCCCTGGATCTTCCCGAACCACTTCAGCCGCCGTCGAGTCGACCTCCGCCCCAGACACAGGCTGCGGCGCCGTGAGCCTCGAGACCGCGATCCCCATCGCCAGTAGCCAGGCTCCGAATCGAGGTTTCACTGGCGACTCCGTTTCCCGGCCGGCGGGCCGATGTGCAGGAGAATGGGGTGCATGATGCAGGCCGTGTTTCGCACCGGGCCGGTGCCCGGGCCGGGATCGGTCGCGATGTCGGCCAGGGACCAACGAGTGAGCGTGTCGAGCATCGCCCGATGCAGGGCGTACATCGCGTGATGGAACTGACACAGGAGCGGATCGGGCAGGCTGGAAGAGCAGTAGTCGCCCAGGACCGGCCCCTGCAGCGCCTGCACCACCTCGAGCAGGGTGATCTCGCGCGGTTTACGGCTCAGGGTGACGCCCCCCTTCACCCCCCGGTGGGCCGAGAGGATTCCGGCTCGCACCAGCTGGCCGGTCACCTTCGCGAGGTAACTCGGAGAGCAGTGCAGTGCCGCGGCGATCACCCGCGGAGACGTCGGTTCATCATCTCCCCGCAGCGCGAGATAGAGGAGGGTCTGCAGTCCGGTTCTGGTCGTCTTGGTCAACATCTCGAGCGGTTCCTCGTCGTTTGCGGATCAATTCAGATAACTACTATCTTGTTTATATCATTTGACTCGACGGCTGGCAATACCGAATTCCACTCTCCGGCCGAGGAAACTCCTCCCGTCTCAACAACGGAGTATGCGTGGCCGACAGATCTGGAGAGTCATGGCCAAGGTTCACGACCCGGAGGAGCGCGTTCATGTCCCGCGAAGCGACCCATCGACATCCCGCCAAGGACCGCGACGACCACCCGGCGCCGAACTTGTTCGCCGTAGTCCCCTCCGCCGTACCCGGCGGGTCGAAGCTCTCGATCAAGCAGGCCGGCTCGGTGCTGACCGAGGACGACCTCACCCGGATCAACACCAAACGTGGCCTGGTCGAACTGCTCCGCTCCCGCAACGTCAAGGTCAAGGGGGTGATGCAGGTCTTGCGCTACGACGACGAGTTGGAGGCGCTGCAGGTAGAGCTGGTCAAACTGCAACGCTGGGTCCAACAGGAAGGGCGTCGGATCGCCATCCTCTTCGAGGGGCGCGATGCCGCGGGGAAGGGCGGAACCATCCGGCGCTTCATCGAGCACCTGAATCCCCGCGCCATGCGGGTCGTCGCGCTGCCCAAGCCGACCGAGGAAGAACGCGGCCAGTGGTACTTCCAGCGCTACAGCCGCCAGTTGCCCAACGCGGGCGAGATCGTCTTCTGGGACCGGAGCTGGTACAACCGCGCGGTCGTCGAGCCGGTCAACGGCTTCTGCACCCAGGTCGAGTACGAGCGGTTCATGCAACAGGTGCCGGAGTTCGAGCACATGCTCTACGAGGACGGCATCGACATCATCAAGTTCTGGTTCTCGATCTCGCGCGAGGAGCAGCTGGCCCGCTTCGAGTCCCGTCGGGACAATCCGCTCAAGCAGTGGAAGCTCTCGCCGATCGACGCCCGCGCCCAGGAGCTGTGGGACTCCTACACCCACTACAAGGAAGTCACCTTCAGCCGGACCCATACGTCCTTCAGCCCATGGGTGATCGTCCGCGCGAACGACAAGAAGGCGGCGCGGCTCGAGAGCATCCGCTACGTCCTGAGCCTCTTCCCCTATGGCGGCAAGGACGAGGCACAGACCTCGCTCCTCCCCGATCCGACGATCGTGACCCGCTTCCACCGGAAGATCCTGAAGATCGATTAGGCATCCTCCGGCGCGCCGGACTGGTAAGCGGGACGCGGCAGATTTTGCCGCGTCCCGCTCGCCTTCAGCCCCTATCGTCTCCGCCCAACCGAGTCGTCCCTCCTCCCCGCACGCCTGAACTCGACTGCCCACACCAGAAACCCGCCCGAGCGGCCGAAACTCCGAATACCGGGCCTTGCGCTGGAAGCGGGCCGGGAACGCCAGGAGGATTCGCCCATGATCATCAGGTCACCGCGACTCAGGCCGAGCCGCGTGGGGTTCGCCGCACTGTTCACCCTGGTCACCGCCAGCGTCTCGACGGCGACGGAATGGGGCAACGACGCGCTGGCCCGGATGTCCTTGGAGGAGATCCTCGCTCTCCCGATCGGCGTGGCCTCGCTCTCCGAACGTCCGGTCTCCGAAGCCCCCGGCATCGTCAGCATCCTCACCCGGGAGGAGATCGAGTCCTCCGGGGCGCGGACCCTCGACGATCTCCTCCTCTTCATCCCGGGCCTGACCCCCGGCCAGGACGATCAGAACACTCGTGGCTACGGCGTGCGCGGCCTCTGGGGCATGGAAGGCAAGGTCCTGGTTCAGCTCGACGGCGTGCCGCTCAACGAACCGCTCTATGGCAATACGGTCTTCGCGCACCAGTTCTCCGTCGACCTGATCGAACGACTGGAGATCATCCGCGGTCCGGCATCGGCGGTCTTCGGTGAGTTCGGAGAACTCGCCGTCCTGAACCTGGTGACCCGGAGCACGGATCAGACCGGCGGCACGGTACGCGTCACGCACGGCCAGACCGATGGCACGGTGCTGCGGCGCGTCGCCAGCGCCGGCTGGAGCGGAGCAGCCGGTCCCGCCCGGCTGGCACTGAACGGATCGATTGGCGGCGGCCATCTCGGCACGGGTCGCTATACCGACAAATACGGCGAGTCGTACTCGGCGCAGCGGTTCAGCGGCCAGGACTTCTGGTGGTTCAACTCCACCCTGCAGTGGGAGCAGACCACGCTCCGCCTCCTCGGCAGCTCACTCGATCAGGAACAGCACGTCGAGGGAGACTACTACGGTTCTGACGGCACGTTCGTCCCCGGCCCCACGCGCCCCCTCAGCACCAGCTTCGGCGTGCTCCAGGCCGATCTGACCCATCACTGGACGATCTCCCGATGGCTGAGCCTGGAGCCCCACCTCAACCTCGCGCGAAGCGACTCCTGGCGAAAGTCCGAGGAGTGGATCTTCTCGGCAGTCGACGATCCCTACGATGCCCGCGAGTGGTTCCGCGACTTTCCCCACCGACGCTTCACCGGCGGAACCCGCGCCAACCTCGGCGCAGGCGCGGGTTCAAAGCTCGTGCTCGGCGCGGAGTGGAGCCACGAGTCGATCGACCTCCGCCGGCCGTCGATCGCCGCCGACGACCCGTGGGACTACTACTATTTCTACGGCGACGACACGACCCACGTCTCCACCACTCGTCGCTCGTTCTTCGGGGAATTCGATCTGCACACGCGGTGGATCAACGTCACCCTCGGCGGCCGGATCGACAAGCACCCGCGTTTCGCTGCCGCCACCCTGCCCCGTCTCGCCCTGACACGCGACTGGGGCCCGGTCTACGCCAAGGCGATGGCCAGCCGCGCCTACCATCCGCCCACGCTGATGACCACCGCCTGGCTCGATCCCGAGATCGAACCCGAGTACGCCACCGAACTCGACGCCGAACTCGGGTACCACCCGCGCCCCGGATTCCTGGCGCGCGTCAACCTGTTCACCATCCGGATGGATCCGGTCATCCTCTACTCCGGCCAGTTCTCGAACACCGAAGCGCGCTCTCAGGGGGTGGAGACCGAGATTCGCCTCGAGGGATCACGTGGGCGCCTTACCGCCTCGTACTCCCACCACCGTGCGCACTACGACGACCCCGAAGACACCATGGCCCTCACGGAGGATGGCACCCTGGTCGAGAACGTCACGCTCGGTTTCCCCGCGCACAAGGCCACGTTGCAGGGGACCCTGCACCTCTCGCCGACGTTATCGGTCAGCCCCGGCCTGGCCTGGTTCAGCCGTCGCTACGTACGCAGCGCCGCCTACTTCTGGGACGGCTCCGACTACGATTACAACCCGAAGAACGAATCGTACGATCCGACCCTGCTGGCGAACTGCCACCTCCGCGCCCACTTCCCTGGCGGATGGGATGCCTCGGTCGGCATCTGGAATCTGACCGACGAGCGCTACCCCAGCGCCACCGGTTCGTATCTCGGCAACCCACCCCTCCCCGGACCCGGACGCGAACTGGTTCTGAAGCTCGGCTACGACTTCTGACCCCCGCGGATCCGATCCGCTCCTCAAGCGCCCGCGACCTGGGGGGCCGATCCACCCCGCGGGCAACGCTCGCCTGCGCCCTCCCGATCGGGTACCGTCCGCGGCGAACCGGCCGGTGAACGAACTTCACTTCGACGCGCGAAGGAGACCTCGATGGGTTCGATCCTCACGGGGATGCGAAGGTCCATGACCGGCATCCTCCTTGCCATACCGGCGGTACTCCTCGGCCAAAGTCAAGCGCTCGCCGCGAACTACATCGAATCGGTCCAGCCGCTGATCGGCACCGGACCGAGCACCGCGCCGAATCCGGTGCCGGGAGGGGCCGGGGGAAGCACGATCCCCGGTCCGCTGGCCCCATTCGGCATGATCCAGTTCAGCCCGGACACTGACATTGCCTCCCCCTCGGGGTACGGCTACGACGGGACGCGCATCGAGCAGTTCAGTCTGACTCACTTCAATGGCGCCGGGTGCCCGAACGGCGAGGAGATCGGCATCCTCCCCTTCGTCGGCGAGCTGGGAGCTTCGCCCGCCGGAGCGTGGACCAGCTACGCTTCACGCTTCGCCCACGCGGAGGAGACGGCGGCCGTCGCGTACTATCGCGCGACGCTGCAGCCGTCGGGAACGATCGCGGAGTTGACCGCCACGCCGCGCACCGGCATGGCGCGCTGGACCTTTCCGCGCTCCGGACCGGCGTTCATCCTCCTCAACCCCAGTCGGAGCGCCACGGGGGTGCGCGCTTCCTCCTTCGAGATCGACGGGGCGCGGATCACCGGTCGAGCGGAGGGGGGTGGATTCTGCGGCAGCGACACCCGGGTCGAGATTCACTTCGTGATCGAGTTCGATCGCGCGCCGCAGGCGATCGGTGCCTGGCGGGGCGACTCACTCCTCGCGGGGGACGACCCGCGTGCCCCGAAGCTCACGGTCTCCGGACGGAACACCGGGGCATGGCTGCGCTTCGACACCGCCGCTGAACCGATCGTCCGGATGAAGGTCGCCCTCTCCTATGTCGACCTCGATAACGCCGCGGCGAACCTGGCCGGAGAGAATCCCGGGTGGGACTTCGACGCAGTGCGCGCCGCCACCGCCGAGGCATGGGCGCAGGTGCTGGGGCGAGTCGCGATCGAGGGGGCAACCGCCGAGGACCAGACGAAGTTCTACACCGCGCTCTATCACGTCTTCTCGAACCCCAACATCTACAGCGATCTCAACGGCGAGTACCGCGGTTTCGATGGCCAGGTCCATCGCGCGGAGGGATGGACCAACTATCAGAACTTCTCCGGCTGGGACATCATCCGATCCTGGACCCACTTGATCGGGGCCGTGGCCCCCGAAGGGCCCGAGATCGTGCGTTCGATGGTGCAGGGCGGGGTCGAGGCCGGGCTCCTTCCCTTCTGGTCGGATCGCAACATGGAGACCCAGGTGATGGTCGGCGATCCGGGCACGATCAATGTCGCGAACGCGCACGCCATGGGAGTGCGCGGGTTCGACCAGCAGGCTGCGCTCGACCTGATGCTCCGTTCGGCGGAGGATCCGGCCCACACCCAGCGCTATCGCCTGGCCGACTGGATCGAGCGCCATCACGTCCCCGGAAACGCGGCGATCACCCTCGAGTACGCCATGGCCGACTTCGCCCTCTCCCGCTACGCCGATGCGCTCGGCCGGCCGGAACTGAGCGATCGTTTTCTCGAGCGTTCCGGCTGGTGGCGCGAGAGCTGGAATCCGGAGACCGGCTACATCGAACCGCGCGGCTCGGAGGCCGAGGTGGCGCGGATCTACGAGGTCGAGATCCACGCGCCCTCGCCGACCGGAGTGCCGGGAGATCTGGGACCGAATCTGGCGCTCCACCGTCCGACCGAAGCGAGCGATTCCTGCAACGAAAACGAATCCCCCGACAAGGCGGTCAACGGAAGCTGGACCGGCGGCCAGGCGGACAAATGGTGCGACAACGCCAGCGACCCCAAGTGGTGGCAGGTCGATCTGGTCGAACCCCGCGACATCGGCACGATCATCGTCCGCCACGCGGCCGCCGGAGGCGAGCCGGCGGAGTGGAACACCCGGAACTTCGTACTGGAGAGCAGCCTCGATCGCGAAGTTTGGAGCACGCTCGCCACCGTCACCTCCAACCGGGACTCGGTGACGGTGCACGAGTTCCGACCGGTGTCGGCGCGCTACGTCCGCCTGCGACTGACCACGCCGGAAGACGACGACGCCTGGGGCTGCCGCCCGTTCGAGCCTGCCTCGGGCTGTGGCTTCATCGAGGGAAACGCCGCGCAGTACGTCTGGATGGTCCCGCACGACATCGAGGGGCTCTTCGAACGGATGGGCGGACGCGGCCCGGCGCTGGCCCGACTCGATCACCTGTTCCTTGAGCTGAACGCCGGCACCGCCCGCCCCCACTTCTACATCGGCAACGAGCCCGAGCACGGCACCCCCTGGGTCTACCACTTCGCCGGCGCACCGGACCGAACCCGCGCGGTGGTGCAGCGGATCGTCGGGGGCGAGTTTCATGTCGGCCCCGGCGGTCTGCCCGGAAATGACGACCTCGGGGCGACCTCCGCCTGGCTGGTCTGGGCCTACCTCGGGATGTACCCGCTCTATCCCGGCAGCGACATCCTGGCCCTGCATGGCCCGCTCGTTCCGGCGGCAACGGTGCGACTCGCGAACGGCGCGACGTTGCGAATCGAGTCGGAAGGACTAGACCGTTCGCCGACCTTCGTGCAGGAGGTCGAATGGAACGGCCGCCCCCTTAGCCGGAGCTGGATCTCCTTCGCCGACCTCGCGGCCGGCGGCACGCTCCGCTACCGGATGGGGCCGAGCCCGAGCCCGGAATGGGGCCGAGGAGACGACGACATCCCTCGCTCGTTCGGCTCGCGCTGAGGAGGAGGGTTCGATCCCCGGACCGCAACCGGCCTTGACGGCATCCGAGGCCGCCGTCTACTGTATACAGTATGCAATCAAGCGAGAGCCTGCAGCGCACCAGCCTCAGTGACGCGGCGGAGTCCGCGCTGCGGAGCATGATCGTCGACGGACGGCTCCCGGCCGGGGAGCGATTGAATGAAGTCCACCTGGCGGAGCGACTCGGAGTCAGCCGGACGCCGCTGCGCGAGGCGCTCAATCGGCTGGTGACCGAGGGGGCGATCGAAGCCCGGCCCGGCCGCGGCTACGTCGTGAAGCCCCTCTCGATCGAGGAGTTCGAGCAACTCTACGCCCTCCGCCCGATCCTCGACCCGGCCGCACTCCGCCTGGCCGGTCTCCCCAGCTTCTCCCGGATCTCCAAGCTGGGGAAGTTGAACCAGAAACTCCGCACGGCCCGGGGCGCGGACGCGGCGATCGAGCTCGACGACGCCTGGCACCAGGAATTGCTCGCCGGCTGCCCCAATCAGATCTTGCTCGAACTGATCGTCGGCATCACCCGACGGACCCGCCGCTACGAACTCGCCCTGATGCGCGAGGCCCGGCTGGTGAACCAGGCCGGGGATGACCACGAGCGGATCCTCGCGGCCCTGCGGGCGCGCGACCTCGATGCCGCCTGCGCCGCCCTCGAGCGCAACCTCAAGAGTGGTCGGGCACCGATCGTCGCCTGGCTGCGGGCACGTGAACCGAAGCAACGGAAGGAGTCAGCGCGGTGATCTGGCGCCAGGTCTGTCTGGTCCTCCCCCTCCTCGCCCTCGCCGCCGGGCGGGCGGGGGCCGAGGGGACCGATCCGCTCGAGGGATACTGGGCCAGCGAGGAGGCGCTCGCCCGTCCGCAGGGGACGCTGGTGCTCGACCGGAGCGGAACTGGATTCGCGGCGCGGTTCGGCCCGGAACGGGTCGTCTCGACCTCTGCGCCCCCGGAGATCGCGGCGAGCTTTCCCCAGGCGGGCTGCGCGCTTCGCGGCAGGATCGATGAGGCCGACGGGAGCTTCTCCGGCTTCTGGATCCAGGAGGGAGACCAGGGGCAACCACTCGCCGCACCGCTTGAGCTCGAGCGCGGCAAGGGCGGACGGTGGCAGGGAGAGGTCCCCACTCTCGATCTCCACTTCTCGCTCTACCTCCGCATCTTTCGCCGCGAGGACGGCGTGCTGATCGGTGCCTTTCGCAACCCCGAGCGGAACACCCGAGGCGGCGGCTCCCGCCTCTTCGTGCAGTCGAGCGGAGATTCGGTCCGGTTTCTGGAGCGGATCGATGATCAGCCCGGGATCGTCCACCATTGCGTTCGGCTCACGGCCCCGGAACGGATCCGGCTCCCCTGGCCGGAGGTGGGACGCACCCTCGAGTTGGTGCGCCGCCGCCCCGAGGAAGTCGCGGGCTACTTTCCCCGCCCGGCCGACAATCCACCCTATGCGTACAACCGGCCGGAGTCGCGCCCCGATGGCTGGACCTGCGGTGCAGCCCGCGACGTCGGCTTCGACGAGGGGCGCCTCGTCGCCCTGATGCGACAGCTGAGCGAGGCCGACCCGGCCGTGCGACACCCGGACCTGATCCACTCGCTACTCGTCGCGCGGCGTGGGACCCTGGTGGTCGAGGAGTACTTCTTCGGACACGACCGCGAGTCGCTCCACGATCTCCGCTCGGCGGGAAAGACCATGGTCTCCGTCCTCATGGGCGCGGCCATGGAGCAAGGCGCCCCGGTCTCGCCCGAGTCGAAGGTCAGAGCACTCCTGGGCGAAGTCGGCCCCGTGGCGCACCCTTCCGCGGATAAGGATCGGATCACCCTCGCCCATCTGATGACCCACACCTCCGGACTCGCCGCGAACGACAACGACGAACAGTCGCCCGGGAGCGAGGACGCCATGCAGTCGCAAAGCGCGATCGCCGACTGGTGCAAGTTCGCCCTCGACCTACCGATGGCGCACGAACCCGGCACGCGCTACGCCTACGCGTCCGCCGGAATGAACCTGGCCGGTGGCGCTCTCGCCGCCGCAACCGAGGCCTGGCTGCCCGAGCTGTTCGATCGACTGATCGCGCGTCCCCTGGAGTTCGGACCCTACGCCTGGAATCTCGCGCCGAACGGCGCCGGTTACGCCGGAGGCGGCCAACGGCTCCGTCCGCGGGATCTGCTCAAGATCGGTCAGCTCTACCTGGATGGTGGAACCTGGCAGGGGCGCCGCATCCTCTCCCCCGAGTGGATCGAGAAGTCGACCACGCCGATCGTCCGGATCGATGAGGCGACCACCGGGCTCGACACGGAAGCACTGCACAGCACCTATTTCGGAGGAGCAGATGCCCTCGCCTGGCATTGCTTCGACCTCACGGTAGGCGACCGCACCTACCGCGAGTTCGAAGCCTCCGGCAACGGCGGGCAGATGCTGGTCGTGATCCCCGAACTGGAACTCACGGTCGTTCTGACTGGTGGGAACTACAACCAGGGATTCATCTGGGGGCGATGGCGGGAGGAGTTGGTCGCGGCGGGGCTCATCCCCGCCCTGACCGATCGTTGAGCTCAGGCTTCGCGGAGCGCCGGCCCATCCCCGCCTACGGACGAGCCTACGGACGCGCCTGCACCCCGGGCCGCCGGGCGGCTCCCTTCCGGGCGCGCCGGACCGAGATCGGCAACCAGAACAGCCAGAGCCCGCTCAGCAGCATGAGGAAAAGTCCGAACCCACTCGGAAGGAAGAGCCCGAGCTTCGTCCAGTCCCCGGCGAAGTAGGAACCGTCATGAATCGACTCTATGAGGTCCGACCTGCGATAGGCGGTCTGCAGTACCGCTCCGGTGGCGAGATCGACCTGGGCCTCCCACCCGCTGCGTGAGAGGACTTTGGCGATCCCCCGGCTCGGCCGGACGTCGATCCGTCCCACATCTTTCCACCCGGAGACGCCGAGTTCGGGCACTCCGCGAACACTCTCCAGGATCGAGTCGAACCCGATCACCGGTGCGGTACCGGACCCGCGCAGCTCCGGGGGTTGCACCCACGTCCACTGCTTCTTGACCTGGAGCAGGATGCCGGTAACGACGATGCAGAGCAGCGGCAGAGCGATCCCGATGCTGATCCAGTAGTGGAGTCTCCGGTTCAAGACCTGCGGTTTCATGCTTCTCGCTTCATGATTGATCGGACTCCGGGAGAAACGCCGGGCCCGAACCGGCCCGCGGACGACCTCGTGCGACTCAGGGCTCGATACGACGGAACCCGACCCAGGAGACGAAGACCTCGGCCCCAAGCTCGCGCAAGACCGAGCTGGCCGCCGCGCCCGGGTCGCCATACACCTCGAACCCGGTGATCGCTGACACCTCGAGCAGCTTGGCGACCTGCTCCTGCACCACTCGACCCGAGAGATGGGCGTGCGCCGCGCTCCCGTCGGCGAACGTCTCGAGCAGTCGGCATCTCCGGCCATCCGGGCTCAGGTGCCACTCGTATCCGAGGGTGCCGGGTTCGGCCTCGCTCGCGACCGACATCTCCCGCGCGATCCGCTCGAACTCCGCGCCCTGTCCCTCCCTGATCTCGTAGTCGACGGTGAAGCGCACGATGGTAGATGGCACGATCGAACCTGCTTTCACGGAAGGCCCCTCGGGATGATCTTCTCGGTGATCTCGAGTCGGGGCCTAGAGTGCACGGGGCGTCGCCAGGATTCAAGTGGCCCCAGGCGACGGCGCCCTCCGCTCCGCCGCGACGATCAGGCATGAGCGGGATCGTCGTCGGTCGATACGATTCCTCTACGGAACTTCGGTCGTTCGGGCCGCGAACGCGATCACGTATCGGTCCGGATCGAGGCAGTAGGCCACGACATCCCCCCAGGCGCGCGGTTCCGGAGGGGAGAGCGCCGTTGCCCCGGCCGCGAGCGCGCGCGCATAGCTCTCCGCCGGTGATGCCGTGTGCAGGTAGAGCTCGGCCCGCAGCGGACTGGCTGGCCCGCCCGGGGCCACATCGAGTTCGGGAAGCAGTCGGCGAATCCCGGCCTCGGGCATCAGCCCGAGAACCGAGTCCACTCCGAGCTCGTACTCGGTCATGCCCGGTACGTCGAGGATCGGCGCCTGGTCGAGCACCTGGCCATAGAACGCGCGGCTCCGCGCCTGGTCCTCGACATAGAGAATGAAGTGGGCTTTCATCGCTCCTACCTCTTCCACGGCGGCTTCGTTCCCCGCGGTGCCCTGCCCTCCGCCGTCGGCGCCAGGCGCCCACGCACCACGATCGGACCGAGGGAGTTTCGGACCGAGAGGCCGTGCGCCGGAAGGCCCAGATTGAAGGTCGAACGCACCGTCCCGCCGAGCAGCTCGTTGTTGCCGAACTCCAGGGTGACCGAACCGGAGAGGAGGGAGTCCAGCTCCGGCCGGCCGGTCGGTCCGCGGCCGCCGTCGTTGAGCCCAATGGTCACGGCGGAGAGGAGGCCAGGGTCCCCGACCTCGCGCTCGAGCTTGGCCCGCAGTGCCTCGGTGCCGTCGGGACCATCGATCTCCACGATGCGCCCGCCGCGCAGCACCACACGAACGTCGCGCAGATGACGCCCCAGGGCGAAGGTGAAGTCCGCCTGGAACACCCCGTCTCCGCTCCCCGGCGTGGGCAACGCGACATAGGCCCCGGCCGGCACACTCGCGGTCGCGCGCCCGAGCCGTAGGTCATCGTCCGAGATCGTCCCGTCGCTGACCCCACCGCTCGCCGTGTCGAGCGTGACCCGGAGTTCGGTATCGGTCTTCCCTTCGATCACCAGGTTCGGATCGGCCTCGATCTGCTCGCGAACCCGCGTGCCCTGCCGCCGGATCGTCTCCAGATCGGCGGTGATGCAGCGCCAGTAGGTGTCGATCCCTTCCTCCGGGCTGAGGAAGCCGGCGCCAAACTCACCGCGGTGCGGGAGCCCGACGTGGAGATAACGCAAACCGCGGAGACGAACCGCGTCCTTCCAGCTCGAGACCGCCTGGAGGAGGTGCGGCAGTCGCTCCTGCTGCGCCGGAGTGGGCGGTGCGCCCTGCACCAGGCTACTACTCAGAAACGCCACCGCGGTGATCCGCCCATCGAGATCGGGCGGGATGAGCGGCCGCCGCGCGAGTTCCTCGCTGGTCCAGGCGTCGAGCGTGCGCAGGATCACGTTGCGCGACCAGGGACGAAGATGCGCGATTGCCCCGAGCGACTCCACCTCGATGAGCATCGCCTCGGCCGCTTCCAGGGTGATCGGGGCGAACATGATCAAGACCTGATCGTCCGGGCGCACTCGGAGCGATCGATGGATCGCGATGCGCGCCAGGTCACCCCAGTCGATGGCCAGCACCTGAGTCCGCCGCCAGTCGAGAAATGTGGTGTCGATCGACTGGCGCAACAGCTGCGTCGGCCGATCGTCGACTCCGCCCAACCCCGGATCGACCAGGATGTGACGGGCCGTGGCTGCGAAGTACCGCTCTTCGGTGACGTGCCCGCGCTCCCCTCCGATGTCGCGGACCAGCCCCGCCTCGACCAGCCGCTTGAGGTGATAGTGCGCGCGGTTCGCCGGGATCTGGAGGGTGCGAGCCAGCATCGATCCGGTCTGCGGGCTGCGGGTGAGGATCTGCACCATCTGCAAGCGAACCGGATCGGCCAGGGCGCGAACCCCGTCGACCGTGCTCAGCACCTCGAAGTCGCGCAAGCGCGGCTCGGGAAACTCCGGATCGAAGCTGGGGCTGTCGGGTGGACTCATGGTGCCTCGGGCCCTTGGCGACTGAACCGCGCCAAACGCCTGTCGCAGTTAGCGTTGGAAATGGTAGCCGGGCGCCTCTTTCGGAAAAAACTGAAACCCGAGAGCGAGAAGCTCCGAGATCAACCCGAACTCCCCCTTTCAGTTGCGTGCGTGGTGATCATCACCGATTGCGCGCCGGGGAGCAATCCTCATCTCGGATCGGTTTCAATCGCCGGAGGCTCGGCTCGGGCCGGACATCGCCGACCCGAGCCCAGGCGCGCTCTCCGAATCAGAAGCTGTAGCAGAGGGCCAGGGCACCGCCCACCGTCTGGGACTTCGCCTTGCCATCGTGATCGGAGAAGACATCCTCGCTCGAGCGGTCGAGTCGAAGCTCGGAAAGGAACTGCATCCCCGGACCGAGTTCGACCGCGCAGGCGCCGGTGACCGAGCTGCGCTGCTCGCCGAGCCCGCTGCCGAAGAGAAGATCATCGGGGTCGTCGAGCAGATCGAAGCGACCGGTGAGCCCGAGTCCGGGGTGGAGACGGTAGTGCGCCATCACCAGGAAGCCGGTCCACGATCGATCCTGGTCCGCCACGCTGGTCGTGCCGAGATTGAACTCGGCCCCGATCAGCAGCCGCTCGCTCGGGGTGAGCGAGAGATCGAGATCGACCACCGTGTTCCCCTCGACCTGGCTCTCATCCCGCTTCCCCGAGAGAACCGAGAGCCCTCCCGCGATCCGCCCCGGCTGCGTCCACCCGACCCTGCCGCCGAAGGTCGGCACGGCGTTGTTCTCGCTGTTCCGTTCCCAGTCATTGGCCGCGTATGCCTTCAGATCGAAGCCACCGCCGAGCGGATAGGCGCCCATCAAGCCGGTCAGGTTGGCCGGCGTGCCGTAGTTGAACACCAGGCTGTGCGAGATCTGGTACATGTCCGGGGTGTCGAGCAGTTCGAATCCGATCGGCGCATTGAACCGCCCTGCGGTGAGGACCAGCCCCGAAACGCGCTCCGGCCGGTACTCCATCCAGCCCTGCTCCACTGCGGCAACCCAATCCGTTCCATCCCAGGTCCACTCCAGATCGACCCGGATCGACCCACGCGGACTGAGGGTCTTCGCCGCCGTCAGCTCCGCCTGCTCGAGCGAGAACTGTGGCCGACGCTGATCGAAGTTCCCCCCGTAGGTCGCGGTGGCAAACCCGGAGACCAGCGGCGGATCCTCGGCCCGCGCAGGCGATGTCGCGAGCAGGAGAAGGCCGCCCAAGCAAAGTGCCCGATTCATTCCCAACCCCTTTCGTTTACGGACGAAGTCCTGATCAGATTGCTTCCTGGTACGCCGTCTCTCCGTGCAGCGCGGCGTCGAGCCCAGCCTTCTCCTCTGCCTCGCTGGTTCGGACCGGGGTGACACGATTGATCACCGCCAGCATCACCCAGGTGAAGCCGAAGGCGTAGATCGACGAAAATACCACCGCCACGAACTGCTTCCAGAGGAAGGAGCCGTTTCCGTGCAGGAGGCCGTTCTGTCCCGCGCTGTTCACCGCGGTGGTCCCGAGGAAGCCGAGCAGGATGATGCCGAGTGCACCCCCCACGCCGTGCACGCCCCAGACGTCGAGCGCGTCGTCCCAATGCAGGCGATTCTTCAGGCTCACCGCGATGTAGCAAACCACTCCGGCGATGACCCCGATCAGCGCCGCACTGGTGGTGGTGACGTAGCCGGCGCAGGGCGTGATCGTCGCCAGACCGGCAACCGCGCCGGTGAGGAAGCCGACGAACTTCGGCTTCCGCTCGAAGATCCAGGCCAGGAGCAGCCAGGTCGGCCCGGCGAAGGAGGCGGCGATATCGGTGTTGAGGAAGGCCAGACCGGTGACGGCGTCGACCCGGAGCTGGCTGCCGGCGTTGAAGCCGTACCAGCCGAACCAGAGCAACCCGGTGCCGAGCGCCACCAGCGGGATGCTGTGCGGCACACTGTCGGTCACCCGCCGGCGCCCGACGAACAGCACCGAGGCGAGCGCCGCCATGCCGGCGATGTTGTGCACTGCGATGCCGCCGGCGAAGTCGAGCACACCCCACTTGGCGAGCAGGCCGCCGCCCCAGATCATGTGCACGAACGGGAAGTAGACCAGAAACAGCCAGGCCACGAGGAAGAGGAGATACGGCCCGAAGCGCACCCGGTTGGCGAACGCCCCGGTGATCAGGGCCGGCGTGATGATGGCGAACATCATCTGGTAGGCGATGAAGACGAAGAGCGGGATATGTCCGTCTCCGAACGGCGTGGTCGGACCTACCCCCTGCAGGAACGCCATGTCCAGGTTCCCGATGATCCCCCCCTCTCCGCCACTGAAGCAGAGGGAGTAGCCGCAGGCCCACCAGAGCATGGTGGTGACCCCCATCGAGACGAAACTCTAGATCATGATCGCGAGCACGTTCTTTCGCCCGACCAACCCGCCGTAGAAGAACGCTAGCCCGGGCGTCATCAACATGACCAGGCTGGTCGCGACCAGCATGAAACCGGTGTTGCCGGTATCGAACGTCGGCATGGACCCCTCCTCGGCTGCCCGGGGACGCCGCCGAACTGGCCGCGGACCCCATGGGTGCCACGGAAGGAGAGGACTGCCGGAGACCGGGGTCGCTCAATCGGGGAAAGCCTGATTTCCTGCTTCGCGATTCCTTACGGCGGGTCGCCGGTCACTCGAGCGGGGTGAGCCCTTCCCGGATGGCATACTTGGTCAGTTCCGCCACCGAGTGCAGATCGAGCTTCTCCATGATCTGCCGCCGGTGAGTCTCGATGGTCTTCCCGCTGACCGACAGGTGGGCGGCGATCTCCTTCGTGCCCCGCCCCTCGGCCAGAAGCTGGAGCACCTCCCGCTCGCGGGCACTCAGCTTCTGGAACACCGAGGTCGCCGCCGGCTCGCCGCGGACGGCAAAGTCCTGCGCCACCACGTCGGTGATGGCCGGACTGAGGAAGACATGCCCCTCCATCGCCGCGTGCATGGCGCGGACCACGTCGGGGAACGGGGAGTCCTTGAGCAGGTATCCGCTCGCCCCGGCGCGCAGGGTCTCGGCCACGAATCTCCGATCGGCGTGCATCGAGAGGATCAGGATGCGGGTCTCGGGAACCTCGGCCCGGATCCGCCGTGTCGCTTCGAGTCCGTTCAGACCGGGCATCGAGATGTCGAGCAGGATCAGATTCGGACGCAGCTCATGACAGAGCCTGAGCGCCTCGAGCCCGTCCGCCGCCTCCCCGATCACGCTGAACCCGGGCGTGACTCGAATCAAGGCCCGCAGACCGTCGCGAAAGAGGTGGTGGTCATCGGCGAGCAGCACCCGCAGCATCAACCCTTCCCCTCCTCGACCGCAGCGAGCGGGATCCGGAGCGCGACCACGGTGCCTGCGCCCGGCGCGGATCGGACGTCGAACCCTCCCCCGAGATGATCCAACCGTTCGCGCACGCTGAACAGTCCAAAGGTTCCGGTCTCCGCGCTGGCTGCGGTCGCCTCGGCCCGCGACGGTTCGAATCCCACCCCGTCGTCCGCAACCGAGAGCAGGAGCTCCCCCTGCTCCGCGCGCAGATCCACCACGGCGCGACGCGCCCGGGCATGCTTGACCACGTTGGTGAGCAGCTCGCGCGCCGACTTCCAGAGCATCACCCGCGCCGCCTGGGACAGACTCGGGAGTTCCGCCCCAAGCCTGACTTCCACCGGGAGTCCATGCTTGGTGGTGAACTGCTCCCCCAACCAGTCAAGCGCCGGACCGAGTCCCAGCTCATAGAGTACCGGGGGACTCAACTCGCCGGTCAGGTTTCGCGTGTAGCGGATCGCGCGGTCGACCAGGGTGAGCAGATCCTCCAGGCTCGACTCGAACCCAGAGAACATCGCGTCGCCGGCGAGGTGGGCCAGTCGCAGCCGAATGAAAGCCAGCGCCTGGCCGAGGTGATCGTGGAGATCGGCGGCGATCACCCGCCGCTCGCCCGCCTCGGCCATCGCCAGCTGCGCGCCGAGGCGGCGAAGCTGTGCCCGGTGCCGCTCGATCTGCGCCCGAGCCCTCCGGTGCTCCCCGATCTCCTCTCGCAACGCCAGATTGGCGGCCTGAAGTTCGGCCGTTCGATCCGCCACCAATCGCTCCAGCGCATCCTGACCGACCCGCGTGGCGCGATCCGCGAGCTGGTGTCGCAGGTACATGCGCAGCATCTCGGCCAGCGAGTCGATCAGCGCCCGCTCTTCGCGCAGGAACGGTCCCTCGTCCGCCTCCGGCCGCTCTTCCAGGTAGCAGACCTCAATCTGCCCCTCCTCGGCCGGCAGGCCGTCGGCCCGAGCCGAGAACACAGCCCGCTGCACCCACGGAGTCGACCGGAAGTTCACCGTCGCGTGTACCTCACCCAGCAGCGTGAGCCTCGCCCCGCAGATCTCCGGATACTGCCAAGCATCCGGCAGGGCATCGACGATCTGCCGCATCAGCTCCCCGACCGGACGGGCGGTGTCCTGGAGCAACCGCGCCGTGCCGTGGAGCGCGGTCAGTTCCTTGACCCGCTCGGCCAGGTGATGTTGAAGACTGCTCTCGCCCATCCGTCCATTCCCACCGGGGAAGCTGCCTCGACTACCGGCGGCAGTATCTGCCTTCCGCGCCGGCCGCGCCAGCAGGCCGCTAAGGCGTGAGTCGGATCAGCTTTCGCACCGCGCGGTGCGAGCCGCTGCTCACCCGCACGAAGTAGACCCCGCTCGCCGCATCGCTCCCCGAACCATCGCGGCCGTCCCAGGCCAGGCGATGAATGCCGGGCAGGAACGGCTGATCATCGGCCAGCACCGCGACCAGGCGTCCGCCGGCATCGAACAGCTCGCCCCGCACGCGACCCGCGGTCGGCAGCGCGAGGGTCACCTCCACCAGCCCGCGACTTGGATTGGGACTCGGCAGGTGGAGGGCGAAGTCGCGCGGGATCTCGTTCGGTGAAACCTCCGCCGGATTCGGTCCGACCGTGATGGTGACCGTGGCGAGATCGGTCGCGTCGAGGCCGTCGGTGATGATGTAGTTGAAGGTGTCGGTCCCGGTGAATCCGGTCGGCGGAACATAGGTCAGGCTTCCATTCACCCCCACCGCAACCGATCCCCCGGCCGCCGAGGTCGCATCGAACAGGACGACCGAGAGTGAGTGAAGGTCGGGATCGCTGTCGTTCTGGAGCACTCCGGGCGCCGCGACGTTCAGCGTGGTGTTCTGCGGCGTGTTGTAGGCATCGTCGACCGCGATCGGGGCGTTGTTGAACGGATCGCCCGAGAGGCTGGTCAGGGTGATGTCGTTCCCGGTCTTCCCGATGTAGCTGATCTTGAACGGGTACGGACCGATGTTGAAGATCGTGTCCTGGGGCATCCCGTTGAAGAACCCGTTCACCGCGTCGGCCCCGTCGTTCAGCAGCACGACGAAGATCTGTCCCTGCGCCGGAGTGAAGGCGAGGCTGGCATAGAACGCCGAGGTGGGAGCGATGGTCACGGTGCCATTGACGCTCACCTGATCATATCCCACCCCCGGCACCGAGCCGTTCAAGGAGGCGTAGTACAACGATCCGCTCGCCAGGTCCAGATCGCTGCTGGTCAGCTTCCCCGGGAGGTTTCCAAAGGCCGGCCCCGGCTGCAGAATGCCCGAGTTGGAAAGGGTGATCGATCCCACGCGGCCGGTGCCGCTCACCTGCGCCCCTCCGAACCCTCCGGTGACGATCGCGCTCGCGGGCTGGATCCCGTCGATCTGGCCATACTGGTTGATCGACGTGCTTCCGGTGTAGGTGTTGGGTCCGCTGAAGCGGACCAGGCTGCCCAGGACCACGCTCCCCGTTCCGCCGATCGTCCCCGCCACCTCGACTTGCTGCCCGAAGGTGATGGTGTGAGATGAGAGGTCGATGTTCCCGTTCAGATAGAGCGGTCCGCAGCACGAGCCCGCGGTGAAGGTCTGGGGCGCGTTGCACTTGAGGTCCATGTTCAGCGTCGCCGGTCCCAGGTTGCAACTCACCCCGCTGTCCACCACCAAGGGGAATCCGCTCAGCACATAGTTCGCGCCGGTGATCAGGATCGGTCCCGGCGCGAAGCCCGGAGTGAGGTCATTGATGTTGGACAGATTCGCCGCACCGGAGGGAAAGACCAGTGGATCACCGGCATTGGGCACTCCTCCCTGCCAGTTGCCGGGGTTCGACCAGAGGTTGTCAACTGCCCCGCTCCAGGTCTTCGCGGCCACGATCACGGTCAGCACCACGTCGTTTCCGGTACCGCCAACGTAGCTGATCTGGAGCTGACTCCCGTTCAAGGTCAGGTTGGCCCCTTCCGGCAGGCCGCTGAAGGTGCCCACGATCGGGTCCGCATTGTCGTTGTCGAGGATCACGAACTGATCTCCGACCGAAGGGGCGTAGCCCAGGTTCGTCAGCAGGACGGCCGTCGGGTCGATCGTGACCGGACCGGTCACCGCCACCTGGTCGTATCCGGTGGCCGGCACCACCCCGTTGAGGCTGAACTGGGCGTAGGACCCGGGCGAAGTCGAGAGATCGAGGCAACTGAGCCGCCCGATGAGATTCCCGAACCCCTGCCCGGGCGTCAGGCCGTGGTTGCTGGCAATGGTCAAGGTTCCCAGCTTCCCGGTTCCGCTCACCGCCACGCCTGAAATCCAGGAGGTGGAGACCGGTGACTGGGTCTGCAGTCCGTTGATCTCGCCGAAACCGCTCACCGTGGTCGAGCCGGTGTAGGTGTTGTTCGCCATCAGGACGACGTATCCCCCGAGGACCAGATCGCCGCTCCCGACGACCTGGCCGTTCACCGTGACCTGGTTGTGCAGCGAGAGGGTGTTCGACCCCAGGTCGACCTTTGCATTGAGCTGCAACGGTCCGCAGCACGATGAGCCGCTGAACGACTGGGTCGCGGCCACATCCAGGGGGGCCGAGATGGTGTTGGATCCAACCTGGCTGGTGATGCCGTCCGTGAGCCCGAACTGATTCCCGGTGAGGTCGTAGCCTGCGCCGCTGAAGAGGATCAGCTTGTAGACCTGGCCCGAGGGCAGGTCATTGAAGTTGGTCAGATTGCTCGCCCCGGAGGGAAAGACCAGCGGATCGCCCGGCGAGGGTACGCCGCCCAGCCAGTTCCCCGCGACGGACCAGCGGGTATTCACCGCGCCGGTCCAGGTCTTGGCCGCGGCGGTCACGGTCAGGGTGAGATCGTTACCGTCACCGCCCTGGTAGCTGATCTGGAACTCGCTCGCATTGAGGGTGATCATCGCCCCCTCAGGCAATCCCGCAAAGGTCCCGGTGATCGGATCGGAGTCGTCATTCCGGATCACGACATAGGTGTCGCCCAGCAGCGGCGCATAGCCCAGGTTTGGCAACAAGGACGCGCTCGGGTCGATCGTGACCGTGCCGGCGACGTCGAGCACGTCATGGGCCACTCCGGCCGAGGTGCCGTTCAACTGCGCGGTGCAGTAGGTGTTCGTTCCGAACGCCAGGTCGCCGGTGTAAAAGGTGCCGGGGAGGCTCCCATATCCGGCCCCGGGCTGAATCCCGTTGCCGTTACCGATCGTGACCGGGCCTACCTTGCCGATCCCACTCACGAAGGAGCCGCTGAACCCACCCAGCAACACCGCGCTCCCGGGCTGCGCCCCGTCGATCTGCGCGTACCCTGTCACGGAGGTCTGTCCCACATAAGTATTCGCGGCCGTCAAGTAGGCGAAGCTCCCCAGGGTCACCCCTCCCGCGCCGCTGATCGTCCCGGTGACCGTCACCTGGTTGTGCAGGGTCAGGTTGTTCGCCCCGAGATCGACACTGCCCGTCAGGGTGAGGGTTCCGCAGCAGGATGACCCGTTCCAGGACTGCGAGCCGACGGCGTCGATGTTCATCGAGAGGGTGTTCGGGGTCTGGCTCGCGTTGATCCCGTTGGTCAACCCGAGGTCGTTTCCGCCCAGCAGGTAGTTCGACCCGAGAAAGGTGATGTCATAGAAGACCGTCCCCGCCGGCAGGTCGTTCGTGTTCGTCGCGTTCGAGGCACTGACCGGAAACACCAATCGATCCCCCGCGAGCGGTACCCCACCGGCCCAGTTTCCGGGATTCGACCAGAGAGCGTTCACCCCTCCCGTCCAGGTCTTGGTGTCCGCCTGGGCGAGCGAGGCGAGAGCGACGAAAAGTCCGGAGGCCAGGAGGGTGCGGCGGGTCACTTGGCCCAGTTCGGCGAGCATGGGGACTCCTCGGAGTGGTGTGGTTTCTCGGTCCGGATCTGCCCCCGCACCGCCTTGGGGAGAGCGGTGCGTTCGGGGAGGGACGCGCGTCCTGTACCCGTGTGTTGCGAGCGACAATGGTGGCGATTCCGCTCTCCCCTGTCAACCCGCCGGACCAGGCTGCCGGACCAGGCGCAGACGCTGTGATCGAATTCCTGTTCGGACCGCCCTCGGCGCGCGTTTGGGTCCTGGGCGGGATCAGCGGCGGCGTCCGCTGGGGGGACAACGCCGCATTGAGGCGGCCACGTGAGGTGAGTATGCTCGTCGGGCTTCGAACACCAGCGGCCGGGAGACGCGCTCTTTGGCGGACAGACCACCCACATCGGGCGCCGGGCGGGAAGACCAACCGTCGGCGCCAAGCGCCACTTCCACGGTCGACCTCCTGTCGCGCGCGCGCGGCGGAGATCAGAGCGCGGTCAAGAGCCTCCTCCTGCGCTACCTGCCCCGGCTGCAGCGCTGGGCCCGAGGGCGGATCCCCGTGCGCGCCCGAGGCATGCTCGAAACCGATGACCTCGTGCAAGAGGTGCTCGTCAAGACGGTGGCGCGGCTGGAGGACTTCGAGCCCCGTTCACGCGGCGAGTTTCACTCCTACCTCCGCCGCGCGCTCACCAATCGCCTGCGGGACGAACTCCGGCGTGCGGCAGTCCGCCCGGAGGGGGGCGCGGTGGTCGACGGGCACCCCGATCTCGGCCCCACACCGCTCGACCTCGCCATCGGTCAGGACGAAGCGGCGCGCTACGAGGCGGCACTGATGCGGCTACGACCGGAGGAACGGGAGGCGATCATCGCCAAGGTGGAACTTCACTGCACCTATGGCGAGCTGGCAGAGGTGCTCGGAAAGAGCAGTGCCGACGCCGCCCGGGTTGCCGTCGCGCGCGCACTGCTACGGCTCGCCGCGGAGGTGGCCCGTGAAGCCTGAGGAACCGGCCCGACTGCTCGACCTCGCGACCCGGATCCTCGACGGCGGGGAGATCGACTGGCAGGAGCTGGAACGCAGCGCGACACCTGAGGACCGGCGCCTGCTCGACGGTCTCCATCTGCTCGCGTCGGTCTGCGCGGCCCACACGCCCGAGGTGGCGGTCGGCGGATGCTGGGGGCACTTTGAACTCCGCCGTCTTCTCGGCCGCGGTTCGTACGGAGATGTCTACGCCGCCTGGGACACCCATCTCCTGCGCGAGGTGGCGATCAAGCTGCACCGCGCGGAGGCTCGCCCGGCTGAGGCCGAGGAGCCAGGAGGCGTCCCGCGATGGTTGGAGGAAGCCCGCCGCCTTGCGGCCGTGCGCCACCCCAATCTGGTGACGATCCACGCCGCCGAGGAGATCGCAGGCCAGGCGGGCATCGCGATGGAAGCGATCGACGGAAGCACCCTGGAAGAGCTGATGGAGCGGAGCGGAACCTGGGGCGCGGCGGAGCTGGCCCACCTCGGCATCGACCTCTGTCGTGCGCTCGCCGCCCTCCACCTCGCCGGATTGGTCCATCAGGATCTGAAGGCTGGAAACGTGATGCGCGAACGCGGTGGTCGCACCGTGCTGATGGATCTGGGCTTCGGCGGCGCTACCCCGCTCTACATGGCCCCGGAGCTCCTCGCCGGCGCGCCTCCCAGTCCGGCCACTGATCTTTACGCCATCGGCGTGCTTCTCTTTCACCTCGCGACCGGAAGCTATCCTCATCCGGGAGAGTCGCTCGATGCCATCCGCGCAGCACACCACGCTGGCCCCCACCTCGCGCTGCGCGATCTCCGTCCCGACCTCCATCCACTGGTGGTCGCGGCGATCGAGTCGGCACTCTCGCCCGATCCGGCCGACCGTCCCCAGAGTGCCGGAGCTTTCGAGGCATCGCTGGTGCGCTGTCTGCCGCGATCACCGTCCAGCGAGCCGGTGCGGGTCGCGGCCCGCCCGAAGGCCCGGGCCATCCGTTCGCGCGCCGCGTGGCTCGCGGTCGCCGCAGTCGGGGTCGCGGCCGTCGCACTTCTCCTGCGACCGGACGGGACCGAGCGGCGCGAACCCCCGGGGCGAATCGACGGCCCGATGGAGCTCTCGCCGGTTGGGGCTCCGCTCCCCTTCTCCGCACGGGCGGCGCTGCGTCGCGGAGGCGGGGGGCTGCCGCTCCGCGATGGCGATCCCGTAGCCCTCGGCGACTCCCTTTCGCTGGAGTACGAGTCGTCCGAGAGCACCTACGTCTACATCCTCAACGAGGACGAGCGGGGACACGCCTATCTCCTCTTTCCCCTCCCCGGACTCGGGCCGCGGAATCCTCTCCCACCCGCGACCCCCGGGTCTTGCCCGGCGCCCGGAATGGTCGGCGCTTCTACTGGCACGTGACCGAGGCCGGCGCACGTGAACACCTGGTGATCCTGGCCAGCCGTCGTCGCCTGGTCGGTCTCGAAACCGAGCTGCTCGCCGTCGCTCGTCCGAAGGAGGGCACGCCGGTCGCCTACCCGCGGGTCGACCTCGCGTTGCGTGACGAACTCCGCGGTATGGGCGGGCTCATCTCCGACACGGACCGGTCCGCACCGATCTCTCCTCTCGAGCTGTTCGCCGACGCTCCGGTGCTCGGTGCGGACTGGGACTCGACCAACGGACTCTGGATTCGCCGGCTCACGCTGGAGAACCAGGCCCCGCGGTCCCGCTAGCGCACGATCAACTTGCGCGTGCTGCTCTCCGCACCTGCTTCCAGACGATAGAAATAGACGCCGCTCGAGACCACGCTCCCGTCGTCCGCGGTGCCGTCCCACTCGAGTTCGTGGCGCCCGGCGGGCAGTTCACCGTCGAGCAGACGGCGCACGGCGCGGCCCGCGACGTCGAACACGGTGAGCCGGAGCGCCGCCGGCTGCGGGTTGGTCCAGGCGATCCGGGTCGCGGACCGCAGAGGATTGGGCCAGTTCTGCTCGAGCCTCAGGCCCGAGGCGGTGAACCCAGCGTCGACCGAAGTCGGATTCGACGTCTCGACCGAGAGCACCGCCACGCCGCGGCCGATGATGCACATCCACAGCTCGTAGCCGGCGGGGGTCGACTTGACTTCCATGTCGACCAACGGGCCGTCGGGGAAGCCGGTGAAGGAACCGTTCACCTGCGGGAAGATCCCGAGGTTGACCCCATCCCACCAGAACATCCCGTGGGCGTCCGAGGGGAAGTCACTGGCGTAGCTCATCCAGACCCGACCGTCGGGCGACACGCACTCGGGGTAGACGTGATCGCCCGGGAAGGACCAGGTCGCGCTGTTCCACACCTGGTGCGTGCCGGTGACCGGGTTGATGTGGTAGAGGACGCCTCCGCTTCCGCCGTTCGCGCCGACCCAGCAGGTGCCATCCTCGGCCGCGGCCAACCCCTCGAACTGCGAGTAGTTCGGCACCAGCTCCGGGAAGTCCTCGATCAGACGGGAGAAGCTGTAGCTGCCGTCGGTGCGCTGGATCTTCCATCCCTGGTTTGCCCACACGGTGCCGGGGCGGGACGGATCGACGTCGATGCGGCCGCTCCAGTTCGCGGCATCGATCACGGTGAAGCTCCCGTTCTCGAAGATCCCGAGGTTGCCGTAGTGCCCCATCGCCCAGAGGCGACCGAGCGAATCCTCGACGTACTCCTCCATCTGGTCATAGCCACCCGGAATCTGGGTCCAACTGGCCCCGTCGTATTGATGGGTGTAGTCGTTGAGCGGATTGGCCACCACCTGGCCATTCGAGGGGCGGACGTAGACCGCCTCACTCTGCGGTGAATCGGACGGCCAGGGCGCGGACAGTCCGTAGCCGAGATCGTTGACGTAACAGGTCCAACGTTCCCCGTCGAACTGCACCATGCCGCCGTAGTCGGGCGAGGCGTTCGCGGTGATGAACACGTCGCCGCTGATCGGATCGATCGCCAGGTCGCGGTTCCAGGGGTCGAACTGACTCGTGTTGGTGATCCGGTAGCGCTGCCACGCGCCGGTCACGGCATCACGACGGACGGCGCCTCCGGTGCCCTGGCCGCAGAGCCAGATGTTCCCTGCGGCGTCGATGTCGAGATCCTCGACAAACCCGTTGTGCGGGACCGTTCCGAGATGGGTCCACGAGGTGCCGTTGAACCGATACAGATCGCCGTACCCATTCACCAGCAGCGCCTGCAAGTTGCCGAACGCCCGGAGTCCGACCACGCCGACCTGCGGGTGCGCGGGAGGCAGAGGCGGCGAGATCCAGGTTCCATCCGGGCGCATGCAGTCGATCGTCTCCTCCCCCTGCACCCCAACCCAGCGCTGGATCCACATGTTCCCCGCGTCATCGACCGAGTCGAGCGACACCAGGTGCGAGGGATTTCCGTTCGTCGCCGGATAGCTGTTCCAGGT
Source organism: Candidatus Eiseniibacteriota bacterium (assembly GCA_016712505.1). Taxonomy (GTDB): domain Bacteria; phylum Eisenbacteria; class RBG-16-71-46; order CAIMUX01; family CAIMUX01; genus JADJQY01. The sequence continues at coordinate 764,297 of JADJQY010000004.1, forward strand.
CTGGGTCGTGCTGTTCCAACGCTCCATCGGGCTGAATCCCTCGCCCGAGGCCCAGAGATAGTATCCGCCGCCGGTCTTCGACTGGGCCGCGATCTTGAGGCCGCCGTGCCCGTTGATGTGCGTCCAGGAGTTGGTCCCCGGGTTGTAGCGAGTCAGACCGCCACCGCCCCAGACCGAGGAGCTGGCCGAGACCCAGATCGTGCCGTCCGGCGCGCGGGTCAGGTCATTCGTCACACCACCCGGCAGGGCCGAGTTTCCCGGGCCGTACTTCACCAGCGAGCTCGGGCCCGCAGCCAGGTTCATCTTGAGTACGCCGCGCCAGGTCCCCATCCAGAGGTTCCCCTGACCGTCCTCGAGCATGTCGGTCACCCGCGCCACCCCGAGGTCGTACTGACTCCCGATCACCGGGTAATCGACGTTCGAGACGTTGAGCCACCGGTTCTCGCTCTGGATGAACTTGGCAACCCCGCCTTCCTCCTGGATCGGATCGTATCCGCCGATCCACGGGTCGCCGTCCGCACCGATCCAGATCGAGTGGTTGTAGTCCCCCTGAATTCCGGTGTTTCCCAGTCGGTAGTACCGCCAGGAAAAGGTGTCTGCCGCCAGCGCTCCGGTTGCCCCGGTGACCAGAAACGTCAGAACCGCCACTGCTCTGGATGTGCCTCTCATCAGTCCTTCTCCTCTCCACCAAGGATGGTGGTGTGCGGAACCTTCCCCGCCAGGCGTAACGCCCGCGATGCGTTCCCCGCCGTGCCGTTCGTGCGGAGGAGTCGACCCGAACCTACTCCGTGATACATGGGCTTTCAGAATAATTTGAAACCAGGGTCTTTGAAATCGGGTGGACCGTTCGTCGCTCGAATCTCGCCGCGCTCTGAACGCGGCTCTCCGAGTTACCCTCGCCACCCGAAACACTACCGCACCGACATGTCTCAAATCGTACGCCGGCCACCTACCGGAGGCAAGCGACCAATCAGCCCCCCTGCGGCGAGAAGGGCGACCCGCCCTACCGAAGCACCCTGAGGACCTGCTTCGCGGTGACCACCGCATTGGGAGCCGTATCACGCCGTCGCAGTCCGCGCTCGACCTGGGGCACGAACACCACATGGCACAACGATTTACCGCGAGCCCAGGCCTCATCTGGAACGCCCTTGGCGGCCAACTCGCGCCCGATCTGTTCGAGTTCGCGCCGGCCCACCGGCCGATCGGACCACTTCACCTCGCCGAGCAGCAAGGACGAACCATCCACCGAGAGGGAAACGACGTCCCACTCCGGGCCCTTGCCCTGCCAGTATCGCCGAGCAGGCTGCCAGGTGGTCGATCCCCCGTTTTCGTCTGGGGAGAGATGTGGTACCGCGCCCCGGCAGAGCTCTTCCCACGCCTCGACCACGAGCGCCGCGCGATGACGTACCCAGAGCGCTCTCCGGGCGGCCGTTCCGGCGACGGCCAAAGCGGAGCGCTGGGGTGCCACGAGACGAAACCAGGTGCGGACGAGGGGATCACCGATTTTGTAGAGCGATCTCTTCCCTCCCCGTTCAGTCGTGCCGAACGGCTGTTCCCTCCGGAGGAGTCCGAGTTCCTGAAGTCGCTGCAGTTGTCGACCCAGGCCGGTGGCCGGCACTCCGATGCGCCCGGCAATCTCCGACAGGCGATGTGCGCCGGCGCCGACCGCGTCGAGCAGCGGGCGGAGCGCTGTCGCCGGGGGTACTTCTTCGACCAGCAGGCGATCCGGCTCCGCGTGAAGCGGTCCGGCCGGATCGAGCATCAGCCCATCCACCGCCGCCGCGAGCTCGCGACCAAAGGGCGCGGCGAGTTCCCAGTATCGCGGGACGCCGCCCCACACCGCCCAGGCCTCGACGCAGCTGGCGTCCCCCTGTAGTCCGAGTCCCCGGGCCAGGTGCCCCGCGGGCAGCGGGAGGAGTTCGAACGCCTCGGTGGCCCGACCGAACAGCGGCGAACTCCGATCCAGCTGGAAGCCTTGCATCATGTGCTGCGACGAGCCGGCGAGCGCAACACAGAGCTGGGCCTCCCGCGCCTCGTGATCGATGAACCTCTGGAGCACGCTCGGAAGCTCCGGGCTGGTGGCGACGAGATACGGCAGTTCGTCGATCACCAGCGGTCCATGCCAATTCTGTTGTCGCGCCTGCCGGGCAAGAGCGCTGAGCAACGTGCGCCAGTCGGCATACGCCGCCTCGCCAAACCCCGGCAGCACCGACCCGACCGACTCGGCGAAGTACCTTCGCTGTATCGCGGCGGACGACTGATCGGCCACGGTGTAGAGGCCACGCGATCGCCGCACCCACTCCAGCAGCAGGCGGGTCTTACCGATCCGGCGTCGTCCCCAGAGAATGACCAGCCCTCCCTGATGGCGTCGGGAGAGACTCAGCAATCGGCTCAACTCAGGTTCACGATCGAGGAACTTCATACGCACGATTATGTCGCTGCGCATAATACCATTCAACATAATGTTGTGCCCGTCGGGCTTTCGAGGTCAGCCCCCCGCGCGGCTCAGAGGTAGCGGAAGAGCGGGGGGAAGACCACCACCACCAGCGCCGCCCAGCCCGAGTAGACCGGCAGATAGGCGGTCTGCCACCGCTCGAGGGCGGCGAAGGGTCGGCGGCCGCGAAAGAACTGAACGTAGAGCCAGGCCGTGCCGGCGAGGTTGACCAGCAGGATCAGATTCTCCCCCAGGGCGGCGACCCGGTTGGGGGTGAACCCGTACTCGGAGATGCGCGCGGCGATGGCACTCAGGGCAACGACGTCGACCACCAGCGCGCTCCCGATGAGCAGGAGGAGCATCCGGTCGAAGAAGCTCGGGGGTGCCTCGGGGTCGCGCGCCGAGGCGGCGTAGAGCACCAGGCCGACCACCAGGGCGAGCAGGAGGTCGAAGGCGATCAGTTCGCCCCGCTCGATCTCGATCGGGCTCCCGGTCCAGAGCATGGTGACCAGAAAGGTGAGCAGCACGAGGGTGAAGAGCGGGGTGAACAGTCGCGTGAGCACCGGCGCCATGTTCTCGATCACGCTCTGCTTGGCTTCCACCAGCCACGAAGCGACGAGCACCGCCCCCATCGCGCCGCAGGGGATGAGCCAGTTCTGCGCCACCAGCTCGGCCTTCATCCCGATCGCCTCGAACATGATCAGGGTAAAGCCGGTGAGGACTCCCCCGCCGAGCGCGATCAACACGTAGTAGATGAACAGCTCGCCGGAGAAGCGCACGAAATCCATCCGCCCTCCGGCCTCGGACCAGCGGGCCCCCGCGTAGGTGACTCCCACCACCAACCACAACGCGATCGGCAGGTGGAGCGCGGTCAGGGTGAGGGTGTGACTCTCCGCACCGAAGGGGTAGAGATTGGCGAACAGCGCCCCCGCCACGAGACCGAGCGCCGCCAGCGCGCAGCGGGGCCGGCTGAGGCCACGCCGCCAGGCGAAGTACCCGGCGAGCAGAGGAAGCGAGAACAGGCTCAGGTTCCGGGCGTAGAACGACTCTCCGCCGTCTCTCATCTGGATCCCGAAGAGGGTCGGCAGTTTGATCGCCACCGCGGCGCAGAGGGCGAGGGCGAAGACCACGAAGGCGTTCCGGCGTGCGGCGGAACCCTCCTCGCTCGAGGTGCCGGAAGGAACGACCAGTTGTTTCCAGAGCCGCTCGGAGTGCTCACGCGCGAACTCGAGCGAGAGCGCGTCGAGGCTTCCCATCCGCTTGACCGCGATCAGAAATGCCTCTTCCGGGGCGAGGCCGGAACCGGTGAGTGCGGCCACTTGATCGCGGAGATGCCCCTCGAGTTCCTCCACGTCGGGTGCGTGGATCGCTTGCCGTCTGCGCAGGTAGGAGCGCCACTGGCCGATCTGTTCCTCGAGCGTCGAACGCTCCGCGGAGGTCGTCATGCCGTCACCGCCTTCATCCAGATGCCCCGCAGGGTCTCATCCACGACCTGCCAGCGCTCCCGCTCCGCCTGGAGCTGCGCCTTCCCCTGTTCTGTGATCCGGTAGTACTTCCGACGCCGGCCGGTTTCGGACTCTCCCCAGCGTGCGACCACATGGCCCAGCCGCTCCAGGCGATGGAGCACGGGGTAGAGCATGCCGTCCGTCCACTGCAGCCGGCCGCCAGATAACTCCGCCACCCGCTTCAAGATGGCGTATCCGTAGTTGTCCCCCTCGGCCAGGATGGCGAGCACCAGAGGGGTGGCGGAGGCCGCCACGAGGTCTTTTCCGAGTTCCATACCTAGAGACTATATACATTGTAGATCTATGTATGACAAGGCGATTTTGTTCCGTCGAATTGCTCGATTCGAAACCGCGGAGAGGGCCGGCCGCCAAGGTCCCTTCGCGCCCCTCGCCGTGACATGCGCCGTCGAGCGATTCGGTCGCGACCATCGTCGCCTTGCAGAATGTCGTCGGGGCCAGCACACTTCGCGCGAACGACGTCAGTCCTCCCGCAATCGCCCTGCAACTTTCGCGGCAGAACGGCACGAGAACTGGCGCCAGCTCGTTTTTCGCGTGATGGTCGGCCAGGGGCCACGATCAAAGATGAGGTGGGATCATGAATGAGAGTCTCACGCGCGTCCGGGTGGCTGGCTTCCGCTCGTTGCGCGATGTCACGGTCGAATTCGGGCCGCGGACGCTGCTCATCGGTCCGAACGGATCGGGAAAGTCCAACCTCCTCTCCGTTCTTCAGATGGTCCCACTGATGCGAACGCAGTCCCTGGCGCGCTTCGTGGGGGAGCGCGGTGGCGCGTCCGCGATCCTCCACTATGGGGCGAGCAAGACGCGAGAAATCGAGATCGAGATCACGTTCAACTCCGGCAGCAACGACAGCACTTACGCAGCTCGGCTTGGGTACGCCGCGGGCGATACGCTGCTCTATCTGGACGAGTCGGTGTCGTTCGGGGGCGAGGGTAGCGCGTCGCCGCAACCGACAACGCTGGGTGCTGGCCACAGCGAGTCCATCCTGAGCGACCGAGCGAAGGACCCGCGCACGCCGGTGGTTCGCGACTTGAACGGTCTGCTCTCGCGGATGAGCTTCTTCCACTTCCACGATACTTCGCCCACGTCCCCCCTCCGGCAGAACGCCCACCAGTCGGACGATCGTTATCTTCGGTCCGACGGCTCCAATCTCGCGGCGTTTCTGTACCGGTTGTGCCGAGGCGATGACGATGGTGCCCGAAGTTCCTGGAAACTGATCCAAGGTACGGTGAGGCGAATCGCCCCGTTCATCAAGGAACTGGCCCCGGCCCTCGTGAATCCCGGCCATCCTCAGTCGTCCACTCGCTTGTTCTGGGTCGACGAACGAGACCATCGATTCGACGTTCACGACCTCTCGGACGGCACCTTGCGCGCCATCGCCTTGATCACAGCTTTGGGGCAACCGTCGACGAGCGTGCCGAGGTTCATCGCCATCGATGAACCGGAGCTCGGACTACACCCCGCGGCGCTGTCCTTGGTCGCTTCACTCGTCAGGTCGGTTTCATCTCGCTGCCAGGTCCTCCTGTCCACACAGTCTTCCGCGCTGATCGATGAGTTCGATCCGTCCGAGGTCGTCGTCGTCGAGCAACGGGACGGGGAAAGCAAGCTGCGGCGCCTCGACGCCGAAGAGCTGGCGGGCTGGCTGGACGAGTACACGCTTTCGGAACTCTACGAGAAGAATGTCTTCGGGGGGCGCCCTTGACCCGACTCTACGTCGTGGTGGAGGGCCAGACGGAAGAGGCATTCATCAAGGCGGTCATCGCACCTCACTTACTGCTGAACGCGATCGAGGTGTACCCGATCATTGTGGCTACCAAGCTCGAACGCACGGGACGGAAGCACCGCGGCGGCGGGCATTGGCAACTTTGGCGACGCGACATTCGGCGCGTCTGTGGCGAGCAAAAACGAGATGCGCGAGTCACCACGATGTTCGACCTCTACGGCTTGCCGCCCGACTTTCCCGGTCTGGATACCCACCGACACGAGGCCGACACGCGCGTGCGATGTGAGAAGCTCGAGCAGGCGATGCAAGTCGACATCGATGATTGGCGGTTCATTCCGTACCTCCAACGCCATGAGTTCGAAGCGCTCGTCCTCGCCGGCCTACCGGAGCTCGAGAAACTGCTCGACCATCCGGCGGATCTTGCAGGGCTGGGGAGACTCCGGGCCGACGTCGGCCCCCTGACGCCGGAAGACGTCGACGATGGACCAGAAACGGCTCCCTCGAAGCGCCTCGGGCGCTTCATCCCGGCCTACAATCGGGGTGGGAAGGTGCTCTACGGGGAGTTGGTGACCGAAGGGACTGGTATCGCTGTCCTGCGTTCGCTCTGCCCACGCTTCGGTGATTGGATCGGCAAGCTCGAAGCTCTGGGAGACGTGTCACCCGGACTCGCCGGGGCCCAGGGAGCCGCCACCCCATCCGCCGGCTGAGACAATCGAGTCGCTCGGCACCGTGCATGTGGCCGCTCGCTGTAAGGGGAATCGCACCCACGGCTCGACCAACTTAGTGACCGTCGTGAAGCGCGGCGACGATGTCGCGGGCCAAGCCGGTCAACGAAGGGTCGCGGGCTCCCATGACCAGCACCAGATCGCCGTCGCGGGCCTCTGTGACCACCCGCGTGATGAGCGCCTCGCGGGAGGCGGCGAACTCCGCCGCGACACCGACCGCGGCCACGTCGCGCACGATGTCGGCGGCGGAGAAGTCGCGGGTCGCCGTGCCTCCGGCGTAGTAGATCTCGAGCAGCCAGAGCCGGTGCTCCCCCGCGAGAGAAGCGCCAAAGGTGCGCACGAAATCGCGCCAGAGGAAGCGCGTCGGGCCATAGCCGTGGGGCTGAAAGATGGCCAGCACCCGCCGGGCGCGCCGCTTCGCCGTCTCGATCGCCGCGGCCAGCTTGGCCGGATTGTGGGCGAAGTCGTCCACCACCTCGATCCCGCGAACCCGCCCGACGAGCTGAAACCGCCGACCGACCCCCTGAAAGGCGGCCAACGGGCCGACCATCTCCTCAAGGCTCAGTCCGATCGCCCGGCAGGCCGCGATCGCGGCCAGGGCGTTCTCCACGTTGTGCCGCCCCGGAACCGGCAGGGTGAAGCGCACGCCGTCGACCGAGAACGCGCTCGTCGCGGGACCGAGTTCGAGCAGCTCCCCGCGAACACCGGCGCCCGGACCGAACCCAAACACCGTCCCGCCCTGGGCCAGTGCGTTCAACTCCGGCTGCTCCCCGCAGATCACCGCCTCGCGGCACCGCGCGCGGAACGCGGCAAACATCGCCGCGACCTCGGTCTCTTCGCGATGATCGCGTTGCAGGTTCAGAATCACGCCCACCGCGGGGGCATAGCGGATCAGCGAGCCGTCGCTCTCATCCGCCTCGATCACCAGGAGGTCACTCTCACCGGCGCAGGCGTTCCCCCACAGCCCTTCGTTCTGCAGTGCGACGAGATCCCCTCCGGTGATCAGTGAAGGTCGGCGTCCCGCGCCCCTCAGGATCTCGAACACCATCGCCACCACGGTCGACTTCCCGCTCGTCCCGGTGATCGCAATCGTGCGGCGACCGGCGACGAAGTGGGCCAGCAGCTCGGAGCGATGGATGACCGGCACGCCGGCGAGGACGGCGGCGGCCACATCCGGCACCTGAGACTCCACCGCGGTCGAGACCACCACCGCGGCGCACTCGTGGCGCACCCCCGTGCCGTCCTGGGGCAAAACCTGAATTCCCAGCCGCTCGAGCAGGGCGCGGGCCTCGGAGCGCTCGCCGCGATCGAAGCCGCGATCGCTTCCGCTGGCGCATCCGCCGACCATGGCCTGGAACTGGGCGAGCGCGCTCATGCCGCTCCCGGCGATCCCGGCGTAGTGGATTCGGCCGGGGCCGTACGGATCCGGGATCGGTACCTGCGCGAGCACCACCACCGGATCGCCTTCACGCACCCGGTCGAACAGCTCGATGATGTCGCGGTTCGCCAGCCGCACGCAGCCGTGGGACGCGGGGATTCCCAGCAACCGCTCGTGGTTCGTGCCGTGGAGGTAGATGTAGCGCGCGCGCGTGTCGCGGTCAGCGCCCTGATTCACTCCCGGCTCGAGCCCCGCAAGGGTCAGGACGCGGGAGAGGATGAGGTCGTCGTCGCTCGGTTCTCCGCCCCAGACCGCGCCGGTCGACTCCCGACTCTCGAACACCGCACCCGGCGGCATGCCGGCCCCAATGCGCGCCTCGATCCGGTGCCAGCCCGGCGGGGTGCGGTGGGAACCGATCGCCCCGCCCAGACCGGCGATCGCGGTGGAGATCACCGCTTCTTGCACCAGGCGCCCCTCCTCCAGCAGATAGAGACGTTGTCGCTCGACATCGACCACCAGCAGTCGGGACGGCAGCTCGCGAAATGGCGACTGCGGACGCTCGGTGCCAAGCCGCGCCAGGACGAGCGCCCGCGCCTCGGAGGCGGAATTCGCCGTGATCATGAGGTCAACCCTCGGGCCGACCGACAGATTGAACTGCGCTCCATGCAGACAGGTCCTCCGCTCCGGGATCGAGGAAAAATGGGGGCGGCAGCGCCTCGTCGAGTCGATGCCCGGGCTCTAACCCCGGAACGACGCGGAGCCAGCCCAGCCGCGATCGGCGCAGTCTAGATCGAAACCTCGGAACGGCGAACCTCGATCGGTATACTCGCCGCGATCGTCACGGGAGTCGGCCAGGTGATCGCCAGAGGTGAAAGGGGGGCGGCGGTGCGCACCACCAGCCGGAGCGTGTTGTCGGTGGCCTTGGCCCTTGGGGTCTTCCTCACCGGTTGCGCGCCGCGCTCGGAGTCCTCCGGCCGCGACGCGGCCGCTCGACGCGAGGTCAGGGTCGCCGCAGCCTCCGATCTCCAGTTCGCTCTGGCGGAACTCGTGCCGCTCTTCGAACGGGCGCAGCCCGGAATCGAGGTCAAGGTCACCTACGGTTCCTCGGGGAACTTTTTCAATCAGCTCTCGAATCGCGCCCCGTTCGACCTCTTCCTCTCCGCGGACCTCGAGTATCCCCGTCGGTTGGCGACGGCCGGAAGCGCGGCGTCCAGTACCCTGTTCCGCTATGCCGTGGGACGAGTCGTCGTCTGGGTCCCGAACGATTCTCCGATCGAGGTCGAGCGGCTCCAGATTCACGCGCTCACCGAGGCGAGGAAGATCGCCATCGCCAACCCGGAGCACGCCCCCTACGGACGCGCCGCCGTCGAGGCGATGAAGCATTTCGGCCTCTACGACACGGTGAGGGATCGTCTGGTTCTGGGCGAGAACATCGCCCAGACCGCGCAGTTCGTCGCCTCGGGCGGGGCGGAGATCGGGATCATCGCGCTCTCGCTGGCGATCGCGCCCGAGATGCGCGCCGCCGGCCGCTACTGGGAGATTCCGCTCGAGGCGTACCCGCGGCTCGAACAAGGTGGCGTGGTGCTCTCCTGGGCTCAGGATCAGGCCGCGGCGATCGCGCTGCGCGACTTCATGGTCGCGCCAGCGGGAAGGGCGGTGCTCGAGAGGTATGGCTTCATCCCGGGTGAGAAGTAGCGATGGATTGGCAGGCGATCGGCCTCACGGTGCGGCTCGCCGCATCGACCACCGCGATCCTCTTTCTGATCGGCGTGCCCCTCGCCTACTGGCTCGCCACGTCTCGGAGGCGGTGGCGCTACATTGTCGACGCACTGGTCGCGCTCCCCCTGGTCCTTCCTCCGACGGTGGTCGGCTTCTACCTTCTCGTCGCCACCGGCCCGCGTAGTCCGTTCGGGCGGCTCTACGAGCAGGCGACCGGAGCGCTCCTCCCCTTCTCCTACGAGGGCATTCTCCTCGGCTCGGTCATCTTCAATCTCCCGTTTGCAGTGCGTCCATTCGCCGCGGCCTTCGCCGCGGTCGATCGCCGCCTCATCGAGGCCTCCTGGTGCCTCGGCGAGTCCCGCTTCATCACCTTCTTCCGGATCACCTTTCGCACCGCCTGGCCCGGCGTGCTGGCCGGTCTGGTGCTCGCCTTCGCCCACACCGTCGGGGAGTTCGGCGTGGTCCTGATGCTCGGGGGAAACATCCCGGGGGAGACCAGGACCGTCTCGATCGCGATCTACGATTCGGTCCAGGCGCTGAAGTTCCAGGAGGCGAACGCCACTGCGCTCTTGCTCCTCGGCTTCTCCTTCCTGGTGCTCTGCATCACCTACTCCCTCCAGCACCGGAAAGCGTTCCCGCTATGAGCGGTGCGCCCCAGGTCGACACGAGCGGCAAGCTCCAGGTCGACACGAGCGGCAAGCTCCAGGTCGACGTCGAGAAGCGATTTCCCGGCTCCATCCCGATCCACGGGCGGTTCGAGAGCACGACCGCCGGAGGTGCGATCACCGTCCTCTTCGGTCCCTCGGGATGCGGCAAGACGACGATTCTCCGCTGCCTGGCCGGGCTCGAGCGACCGGAACGCGGTTCCATTCGCTTCGAAGGAGAGTCGTGGTGCGACTCGGAGCGCAGCCTGTTCGTCAGCCCGCAACGCCGTGGGATCGGCTATCTCTCCCAGGACTACGCGCTCTTTCCGCATCTCACCGCCCTGGAGAACATTCGCTACGGGCTCCGCCGCCTGCCGCGTGAGGAGAGTCAACGGCGCGTGGTCGAGATCATCGACCTCCTCCACCTCGGCGGGCTCGAGCAGCGCTATCCTCGGCAGCTCTCCGGCGGGCAACAGCAGCGCGTGGCCGTGGCGCGCGCGGTGGTCCGGCGACCCCGCTTGCTGCTCCTCGACGAACCACTCTCCGCCCTCGACGCCCCGACCCGCGAGGAGTTGCGACGCGAACTCCGCCGGGTGCTCCAGCAGTGCGCGGTCCCTGCGGTCGTCGTGACCCACGACCGCATCGAAGCGATCGCGCTCGCCGACCAGATCGTGGTCCTCGAATCCGGTCAGGTACGTCAATGTGGTTCGACCGAAGAGGTGTTCTCCCGCCCCGCGGACCTCGCCGTCGCGCGAATTCTCGGCGTCGACACCGTGGTCCCCGGCAAGATCGTCGAGATTGCCGATGGCCTCGCCACCATCTCCGTCGGTCAGGCCGATCTCGTGGCGCTCGCCCCCGCCTTTCCCGGTCCCGAGGTCTTCGTCTGCATTCGTGCCGAGGAGGTGGCCCTCGAACGCGGCTCCACCGCGCAGAGCAGCGCCCGCAATCACCTCGTCGGACAGATCGTGAGCCTCTTCCGGGAAGGGCCCATCACCCGCGTCCACCTCGACTGCGGCTTCCCCCTCGCCGCGATCGTCACCCACCAATCGTCGCAAACCCTCGGCCTGCGCGAAGGCGCCACGGTCACCGCCGTCCTCAAGGCCCCGGCGATCCACCTGATCGGGCGAGGGTAGGGCGAGGGTAGGGCCGAAGCGCGGAGGCGTGGTTCGCGCGAGGGATCCCTAGCGATTCAGTTCTCGCTTGACGCCAGCCCGGATTTTAGTCAACGTGCATTGACTAAATTTAGTCAATGATGACTGATCAAACTGGAGACTGCGGATGGACCCCCGATTTCTCCCTCACAACGCCCACCTCCAATCGATCCGGGACTTCTCCTCCCGCGACCCTAACCTGAGACAGTTGGCTAAGTTGCCTCTTCCGTACCGCTTTCCTCTTCTCGACCATTGGCGGCACCTCGAGGCCGGCATCTACTCCCTCACCGGGGGTCGGCAGATCGGCAAGACCACCGTCCTCAAGCAGTGGATGGCCCAATTGCTCGAGGCGGAAGTGGATCCGGGGCATGTCCGCTACTTCGCCGGGGAACTGATCGACGACCACCACACCCTGGTACGCCTGCTCACCGAACAGGCCTCCGAGTGGGCCGGGCGAGGGCGTGGCTACCTGGTGGTCGACGAGGTCAGCTACATCCGGGACTGGGACAAGGGGGTGAAGTTCCTGGCCGATGCCGGGATCCTGGAGAATGTCATCCTGATGATCTCCGGCTCCGACTCAGCCCTCATTCAGGAGGCCAGGATGCGCTTCCCCGGGAGACGTGGAACGAGCGCGATCGTCGACTTCCACCTCGGTCCGCTGACCTTCGGGGAGTACGTGGATCTGGCGAAGCGGATGCCGACCGCGGGCCGGCGCTCGCTCCTCGGCCCCGTGGAGGGGATCGCCGAGCCCACCCGCCGGCTCCTTGACGCCGACTTCGCGCGCTACCTCGCCCACGGGGGATTCCTGCGTGCGATCAATGACATGGCCCAGGGCGATGCGATTCTCCCCTCCACGTTTTCCACCTACGGCGACTGGATCCGGGGGGACATGATCAAACGAGGTAAGCAAGAAACCTACCTCCGCGAGATTCTGGCCGCCATCGCCGCGCGCTACGGCACGCAAGTGACATGGAACGCCCTGGCTCGCGATCTGTCGATCGAGCATCCAGCGACCGTCGCGGACTACGTGTCGCTCCTCGGCTCGATGGACGCGGTCTTTGTCCAGCCCGCGCTGATCGAAGACAAGTTGACCGCTGCACCGCGCAAGGCTCGCCGGGTGATGTTCACCGATCCGTTTGTTTTTCACGCCGTCAATGCGTGGCTCCAACCCGGCCCCGATCCCCACCGCCAAACGGTACAGCCGATCCTCGACGACCCCGAGTCCTCCGCTCGTCTGGCCGAAGCCTGTGCCGTAACCCACGTGCGGCGCTTCCATCCGACCTACTACATCAAGGCCGAGGGCGAGGTCGACATCGCCTACACCGAAGGGAAGCGCATCCACCCGATCGAGGTGAAGTGGACCCAGCAACTCCGTCCCAAAGACCTGAAGCAGATCGCAAAGTACAAGCACGGGAGAATCTGGGCACGCACCTGGAACACGCGCGAGATCGCGGGTCTCGCGGTCGAACCGCTCCCGCTGGCGCTCTACCGGCTTGGGCGGAGTACGGACCAGGTGCGATCGCCGCGATGAACACACACCGGAGGAAGAACGCAGGCCCGGGATCAGTGGGACATCCGCACCTTCGAATCGCGGGCGACACTGGCGCTCTCCGGACGCCAATTCGACGACAGGGCGTGGACCGTGCAGTCCGGGTTGCATTCCGCGCCGGGACTCAGTAGCGTTCCCCGGTCGCCCAAGGTGCCCGGTTCGCATCTCGCCTACGCTCAGGGAGGACGGGGCGGTTTCGCGAACTCGATTAGCCCGTGCAGGATGTGTACGACCCACGCAAGGAGTGACACCCGATGAGATCCCGGCTTGCCCTGCTGACCCTCGCCGTGATGACAGCATTCACCCCGTTCGATCGTGCCGCGGCTGATGAGCACCCGAAGACGCCGGCGGAGCACCCTGCTGCGGCCGGCGAGCAGGTGAAGGGGGGCGAGCACCCCACTGCCGTAGGCGACATCATCGCGGTCGCGACGGGTGCGGGTCAGTTCAAGACTTTGGTCCAGGCGGTGGCCGCCGCCGGTTTGGTCGAGACCCTTCAGGGCAAGGGTCCCTTTACCCTGTTTGCCCCGACCGACGAAGCCTTCGCGAAGCTGCCCGAAGGCACCCTGGCGAACCTGCTCAAGCCGGAGAACAAGGACACCTTGGTCGCCGTTTTGACCTACCACGTCGTTCCGGAGATCCTGGCCGCCGGAAGCATAAAGACCATGCAGGTCAAGACGGTCGGCGGAAGGAAACTCAGCCTCGAAGTCGGTGCGTCCGGCGTGGTGGCCGGAGGAGCCAAGGTGGTCAAGACCGACCTCGCAGCTTCGAATGGGGTCATCCACGTCATCGACGCGGTCATGGTGCCCGGCGCGCCGACGACGGAAGATACCGCGCCCGCCGAGGCAGAAGATCCGAAGAAGGCCAAGCCAAAGGACCATCCCGGCCACTAGCGCCGCGCGAAATCGAGCGGACCGCGATCTACCACCCTCGGGCCGGACATCGATCCGGCTCACCCGAGCTGTCGTTGATCAGAGGAGAACTGCATGCGGGGCAACCGTTCGCGTTGGTCTTTCCCGAATCGATTCGTGATCCTGGTCGCCCTCATGGCGCAGGGCCTCGGCACGGCGTCGCAAGCCGAGCCGCCAACGACCGCAGCACAGCCGGCGCAAGCAGCACCGTCGACGCAAGCAGGGCAGTCGGCGGGCGCCGACAGCACCTATGTGCCGACGATCGTCACCGGCGACATTCAGGCCGGAATCGAGAAGCACATCGCGGAGCAGGTGGCTCTGGGAGGGGGCTACTTCCGGATTCCATTCGAGGGGAAGGAACTGGAGCTGAAGTTGGTCCGGGTCCACCTCGAGTACCTGGCATCCCTCGCACCACAGCGTCACTTCGCCTGCGTCGACATGGCCAGCGCCGACGGTCAGTTCTACGACGTCGACTTCTTTCTCAACGGCGATCCGGGAGCGATGACCGTCTCGGAAACCACCGTGCACAAGCTGAACGGTCAGCCGTACTATCTGTGGGAGCAAAAGGAAGACAAGACGTGGGAACGCACACCGGTCGATCGAGCCACAAACCAGCTCCTGGGAGTGCTGACCGGCAGCGATGCCTTCGAGTTCCGCTATCAGGCCACGCTCCCCGCGCTCTCGGGAAAGGCAAGATGCTGGCTCCCCCTCGCCCAGTCCGATCCGTTCCAGACCGTGACGCTGACGTCGATCCAAGCCCCGGGCGAGCAGCGAACGCTCTTGGATCAAGCGCACGGAAACCGGGTCCTCTTCCTCGAACTCGACCCAGAGGATGGGGGCAAACAGATTGAGGTGATCTATCAGGTCGAACGGACGGAGAAGGGGGCCTACGCCGGCGACCCTGAGGAGGCGAGGCGCCACCTCGGCCCGGAGCGTCGGGTCCCCCTGGACGATCAGATCAAGCAGATCGCGCTCAAGGCGATCGAAGGGCAGGGCGGCGATCTGATGCGCGCCCGGGCGCTCTATGATGAAGTCATCAATCAGATGCGCTACATGAAATTCGGTCAGGGTTGGGGGCAGGGCGACGCGACCTACGCTTGCGATACCCGTTACGGCAACTGCACCGACTACCACGCCTATTTCATCAGCCTGGCGCGGTCAGTCGGGATCCCCGCCCGATTCGCCATCGGAGCCGCGATCCCGTCGGAACGGAACGAAGGGGGCACCGACGGGTACCACTGTTGGGCCGAGTTCTACGCCGACGGCAAGTGGTGGCCGGTGGACATCAGCGAGGCCGACAAGTTCAGTTCGCTCAGCGCCTACTTCTTCGGTCACCATCCGGCCAACCGCCTGGAGTTCACCCGAGGGCGCGACCTGGTGCTCGATCCCGGCCCTGCCGCGGGTCCCATCAACTTCCTCGCTTACCCCTATCTCGAAGTCGAAGGACAGACCCAGAAGGTCTCGACCCTCTTCCTCTTCCGCCGTGCCGGGGGAAAGTCCTAGCCGCGCCTAGCGGGCGGATTCCGAATCCACGGCTCCCGCGCGCCGAGTGAGCGGCCACAGGAGTTCGCCCGCCAGTGATTCCGGCATCGCCTCGATTCCCGCGTAGCCAAGCCGTTCCGGAGAGCGATCCCTCGGCCAGTAGGCGGTGCGGAAGAGATGGTCCCAGAGGCTGAAGACGATCCCGAAATTCTTGGCCACTCCTCCCTCCACCGAACGATCGTGGTGCCAGAGGTGCATCCGCGGGCTGTTCAACACCCAGCCGAGTCGGCCGAAGCCGATGTCAAGATTGGAGTGATTGAGTTCGCCCCAGAAGGTCGTCACGATGGCCACGGCGGCGATCGCCTCCGGTGAGACGTTGAGCAGAGTGAGGGGCAGCCACTGGAGGGCGCGGTAGACGAGAATCTCCGCCCAATGAAAACGCCAGTTGCCGATCCAGTCCATGGTCGTGATCGCGTGGTGTACCTGATGAAACGTCCAGAGCCAGGGAACGCGATGAAGCAGATTGTGGATGCACCACTGCAGGAAGTCGGCCACGACCAGGAAGACCACGAACTGCACCGGGAGCGGCCAGGTCGCAACCGGCGACCCCTCGACCGAGACTCCCGCCGAGCGCATCGCCTGCGCTCCAACCAGCGCGATCGCGCCACTGATTCCGGCCGTCACCAGCGATAGCAAGTGACCATTCAGGGCAAGGAATCCCAGATCCCGGAGCCAACCACGCCGGAACGCCGGTTGTCCCCGGCGCCAGGGAACCGCGCGCTCCGCCACGAGGAAGAGCGCAGAGATGATGAGCAGCCACAAGAGGTACGCCATCGCGGAAGGCATCATGGCAGAGCATCTGGGGGTTGAACAAGGACTCGCACCGCCCGAGGTGCGCAAAGGATGGGTGCCGGACCCAGGAAACGTCGCGGTCCCCGCGGAGTACGCGGTCGAAACCGTTTGAATCTATACCCTACCCCCGTATACTATCCGAGAGTCAAGGGGGGCATGATGGCGCATCTGATCCGGGACAAGAAGAAGCTGCTCAACCGACTGGCTCGGATCAAGGGTCAGATCAACGCCATCGAGCGCGCGATCGAGCAGGGCGAAGACTCGTGCGAGCCGGTCCTGCAGAGGATCGCCGCCTGCCGCGGTGCGATGAACGGTCTGATGGCCCAGGTGATCGAGGGCCACGTGCGCTCTCACCTGCTCGATCCGCACACCAAGCCAACCTCGCATCAGGCCGAGGCGGCCCAGGAACTGCTCGACGTGATCCACACCTATCTCAAATGACGCGGGTCTCAAGTGACGCGGGTCTCAAGTGACGCGGGCTCAGGTGCCGCAAGCTCGAGTGAGGCATCGAGGCTGCGGCGATGAGGCTTGGTGACGGAACAGGGGACGACGCGATCTGGGCCAAGTAGGGGGAGCGGTGGTCATCGCAGGCAGCGCAACCATCTACATGACCGCAATCTCGATCGGGATGTTGCACGGGGTCGAGCCTGGTCACGGTTGGCCGATCGCGGCGGTGTTCGCGCTCAACCACCGCCGCCGCTGGTGGTACGGGGTGTGGGCGGCCATCATCCTGGCCGGAGCGCATCTGATCTCCTCCTTCGCCCTGGTTGCCCTCTACACACTGGCCAATCGGTTCTTCAAACTGGATGGCCTACCGGGCCTGAACATCGTCGCGGGCGGCCTCCTGCTGCTGATGGCGGTGCACCAGTGGCGGAGTCAGGGGCACGGGCACGGGCACGGGCACGGGCACGCGCACGAGTCTGTGGCAGCGGGATCAGGTCCGACCGAATCGGCGCCGGGTCGGAAGGAGGAGTTGGCAAAGGGCGGGCTGCTCGGCCTGGCGGCATTCGCCTTCTTGCTCGGGTTCGCCCACGAGGAGGAGTTCGCCATTCTCGCCCTGTCCGCCGGGAAGGCGAGCGCGTGGGCGGTCATGTCGGTCTACGCGCTGGCGGTTGCGGGGAGCTTGATCCTCCTCACCTGCCTCGCGATCGCTACCTTGAATCGCTTCGAACCGCAGTTCCGCGCGCACGAGAAACGGCTCCCGCGGATCAGTGCAGCGATCCTGGGGCTGATGGGGGTCATCTACATCCTCGGGTGGATGTAAGCTCAACATGGGGAACTTGCGGCGGCTCCACCGAGCGATTGTAATCCTCGGGACCCTGGCCTGGATCCTGGGGATCGCGTGCCCGTCGCTGCTCGCGCTGCATCTCATTCATGACCATCACCACTCGGGCGCGTCGGGGGATGCCCCCGCGCACCGACACGCCGAGGAGGACGACGCGCACGCCCACGCGCTGGCAGATCCGATTCCGCTGCGTCGACCGTCGCATCCCTCTCCAGAGGGGGCGATCACCCTCGCCATCGAACTCCACCCCGTCCCCATCGCGCGCCTCTGGACCTCGGCCCCGGAGCCCGCGATCGACACCACGCCTCATCGAACCGAGCCCTTTGCTGCGAGGTCACCCGTTCTTCGGATCTGATCCGGGTTCGCTCCCCCACCGCCATCCCTGACCGACCTGGTCCGCGTCCGGACCGGGGCGGAATCGTTGCACCCCAGAACGGAGGGAGTATGCCCCGAGGCCCCGAGCTCGGCCTGTCCGCGCTCCTCTTGCTTGCGCTTGCCGCGCGCCCGACTTCGGCCGTGCCGCTCAGCGAGGCGCAGTTTCTGTCATTCGCGACCGCCCGGCCAGGTCGCGCGGTGCTGCTCGACGCACCGGTCGCATTGGCGGAGTCGGAAGTCCGGAGAGCGCGCAACCTCGCCAATCCGGTCCTCGACTTCGAACGAGAAGAGTCGGACCAGTCCGGAAATCAGACCACCTGGAGCCTCTCATGGCAGCCTCCCCTCGACCCCAGGCGAGGAGCTCTGCACTCAGCGGCAGAGACAGCAGTGGCGACCGCCGGGCATGAGCGCTCCTTGGCCGCGCTGGAGTGGAGGCTGGAGGCGCGCCGAGCCTTTGCCGACTGGTCGATCGCGGCCGAGCGGACGTCGGTCTCAGGTGATCTGCTCGAACGGATCGGGCGCGTGGTGGTCTTCCTCGAAGATCAGGTGCGCCTGGGCGAAGCGTCCGGGCTTTCACTGCAGCGGGTCAAGCTGGCCGGGGTCGAACTGGATGCGGCGTCGGCCGAGGCGAGAGCGGAACTTGCCAGGGCCGGGGAAACCGCCCTCGTGTGGATCGGCCGTTCGGGAGAGTTCGAGCCTACCCTTCCCTCCCTACCCGAACCGTCGGTAGGCCGGGGCACCGACTCGCATCCGGCTCTCGCCGCGAGACGGGCTGATGTAGCGAGAGAAGAGCACCTCGCCCGGGCGAGCGCCCGATACCTCTCCTTTCCCACTCTCTCCGCCGGCGTACGAAACAGCGGTGGCCCGGGACGCGCGGAGAGCGGACTGGTGCTCGGGGGCAGCCTGGAGCTTCCGCTTTTCGACCGGCAACAAGCGGACCGACTGGCCTCCCGGGCTCGGCTGTCGGCCGCGAAGGCGCTGCTTGATCTCGAAGAGGATCGCGTCTCGGCCCGCCGCGCCGGAGCGGAGGCGGCCTACGGGGAGCTACGTGCCGCCGCACTCTCCGCGCGCCTGATTGTCGCGGAGAGCGAGACGGCGATCGCGAGTGCGACCGAGCGCTTCGAACTCGGCGAGGGAACTCTGACTGAATTGCTCGAGACCGTGCGCGGTGTACTCGCCGCGCGGATCGCGGCGCTGGATCTCTACGCCCGCGCCCTCGAGACCCATCGAGAGCTCGAGCTCGCTGTCGGCCAGCCACTGGAGGAGGACCAGAAGTGAAATCGATCCTGTGGATGCTGTGGTGTCTCGTCCTGGCGGGCTGCGCCGGGAAGGAGCCGGAAGCCGATCACGGACACGACCACGAAGAGGAGGGTTGGGCGATCACCGCCTGGGGGGACCAGTTCGAGATCTTCGCCGAGTGCGAGCCGCTGGAGGTCGGGCACTCCGCTCACGCCTTCACGCATGTCACCCGCCTGAGTGACTTCTCGCCCCTCCGTGCCGGAGCGGTGTCGGTGATCTTTCGTCGGCCCGACGGCGGCTCCGCGTTTTTTCGCCAGGTGGAGCTCGCGCGGGACGGCATCTTCCGCGTGCAAATGCGGCCGACGGAAGCGGGCGAGTTCTCCGTGTCCTTCCTGGTGGAAAGCACGAACGGAAACGAGGAGATCCCGGCCGGCACGGTGCGGGTTGGTGGTGCCGGATCAGGCGGGGGCCTGATCGGTCTCGCTGCTCTGGCCGCGGGCGAAGGGCCGCAGCTCGAAGCTGCCTCACGCGAGGCGGCGATCTCGTTCCTCAAGGAACAGCAGTGGCGGACCGCGTTCGCCACGGCATGGTCCCGTCAGGGCGCGCTGCGGACCTCCGTGCGGGGTCCGGGCACGGTGCGGATTGCGGCGGGCTCCGAGGCGATCCTCTCTGCGCCGCTCGACGGCGTCGTGGATGCCGGGAGCGCCATCCACGCGGGGTTGGTCGTGAACCGCGGACAGGTTCTGGCGCGGCTCTCGCCGCGGGCAACTTCCAGCCGCATGTTGCAGGAGCTGGAAGCAGAGGCCAAGGCGGCGGAAGCACGGCTCGAGCGACTCGAGAAACTCCACGAGTCGCAGGCCGTGAGTCTGGCCGAGGTCGAGGCCGCGCGGGCAAGGGTCGCCAGTCTGAACCCGCAGCTGGATGCGGCGCTGGGACGCCGCGGGGCAAAGTCGGTCGAGGTGGCGGCTCCGTTCTCGGGCCAGGTCGCGGAGGTGCGGATCACGCCCGGCCAAGCGGTCTCGGCCGGAGAGATGCTGGTCCGCCTCGTCCGCACCGAGCCGGTCTGGGTCGAGATTCGGCTGACGCCCGGCGACGCATTGCGCGTTCAGGAGGGCACGGCCGGTCTCTCCCTCAACGTCTCCGGTGCCGCTCCGGTCCTGATCGAGGCCGCGGACGTGCGCCTCGTGGCACAGGCGCCTGAAGTGGACGCGGGCACCGGTACGGTATCGACCATCTTCGAGATCCGGCGCGCCATCCCGGTGCGGGCCGGGACGGTGGTCGAAGCGGAGGTGCTCCTGGCCGAAGAGATCCGTGGCGTCGTCGTGCCCGCCGCCTCGCTGATCGACGACGGCGGCGTTCACGTGATCTACACCCAGGCGAGCGGGGAAGCGTTTCGGCGCCACGAGGTCACCGTGGGCGGACATCAGGGCGATCAGGCCCTGGTGAACGGCCTGTCCGAGGGGCTGCGGATCGTCACTCAAGGCGGCGCCGCGATTCGACGCGCCACCCTCATGCAGTCAGGTTCGATCGAAGGCCATGTTCACTAGGAGTACGCCATGCTGAACCAACTGATTCGGGCATCCCTGCGACATCGCTACGCTACGCTGGTCGCGGGACTTCTCGTCCTGGTCGCCGGCGTCCTCACCACGCTCCGGATGCCGGTCGACATCTTTCCGGACCTCACTGCTCCTACCGTGACCGTGCTGACCGAGGCATCGGGACTCGCGCCGGAAGAGGTCGAGCTCCTGGTCACGCTTCCCCTGGAGTCGTCACTGAACGGTGCCTCGGGGATTCGGCGCGTCCGCTCGGTTTCCGCTGCCGGCATTTCGGTCATCTGGGCCGAGTTCAAGTGGGGCGAGGACATCTACCTGGCCCGACAGGTCGTGGCGGAGAGAATCCAGGGAATCACACTGCCTGCGCAGGTGGAGCGCCCCAGCCTCGGGCCGATCAGCTCGATCATGGGTGAGATCACCTTCATCGCGCTGACCAGCGCAGACCAGACCACGAGCGCGATGGAACTCCGTCGACTGGCCGAAACCACCATCCTGCGTAGCCTGCTCTCGGTCCCGGGCATCTCCCAGGCCGTCCCGATCGGTGGCGACGTTCGGGAGATCCAAGTTGAGCTCGACCCGACCGCCATGACGCAACACCGGATCGGATTCGCCGAGGTGGCCGGCCGTCTGGAGGAGGCCACGAGCAACCCTGCGGCCGGGTTCCACGTCAGCGGAGGTCAGGAGTACCTGGTGCGCGGGAATGGGCGCGCGCGGACTCCGGCCGACCTGGCGAGCGCCTCCCTCGGCATGACCGACGGGGTGCCGCTGACGGTCAAGGAGATCGCGCGGGTCCGGGAAGCAGCCGAGCCGAAGCGAGGCACCGCCGCCTACAGAGCGACACCGGCGGTGATCCTCAGCATCCAGAAGCAACCCGGGGCGAATACCATCGAGGTGACCCGGGCGATCGATGAACGGCTGGACGCATTGACCGCCACCCTTCCGCCCGGGGTGAAGATCGAGCGGGAGAACTTCCGCCAGGCCGACTTCATCGAGGTGGCGATCCACAACGTGTCGGTCGCGCTCCGCGATGGGGCCTTCCTGGTCATCCTCATCCTGTTCGTTTTCCTCGGCAGTCTGCGCAGCACCTTCGTGGCCACCCTGGCTCTGCCCCTCTCGCTCCTGACCGGGATTCTCGTCCTCTCGCTGTTTCGACTGAGCATCAACACCATGACTCTGGGCGGGCTGACCATCGCCATCGGCGCCCTGGTCGACGATGCGATCATCGACGTGGAAAACGTGATCCGACGCCTGCGACAGGAAAGGGCGCGCCCGCTCTCCGCTCGTCGGGACGGACTCGAGGTGATCTACGCCGCCTCTTCCGAGGTGCGGAAACCGATCCTCTTCGCCACCGCGATCATCGTGCTGGTCTTCCTGCCGCTGTTCATCCTTCCCGGGATGGAAGGTCGGCTGCTTCGACCGCTCGGCTTCGCCTATGTCGGCGCTCTCCTCGCCTCACTCGTCGTCTCGCTGACCATCACGCCGGTTCTCTGCTACTTCCTGCTTCGAAACGATCGCGGCCTCGATCGTCCCGAACCGTGGCTCCTGCGTTCGCTCAAGGCACGATACGAACGAGATCTCGAACAGGCCCTCGCCCGGCCTCGCTTCGTCTATCTCTTCGCCGCGTTGCTCCTGGCCGGAGCCTTGTCCCTCGTCCCGTTCCTGGGTCGAAGTTTCCTGCCTCCTTTCAACGAGGGCTCCTTGACCGTCTCGGTAGTCAGCCTGCCCGGCATCACCCTGGTGGAGAGCGACGGCCTCGGCGCTCAGGTCGAACGAGCGCTACTCGCCTTTCCCGAAGTGGTCTCGACCAGCCGACGCACCGGTCGGGCGGAGAAGGACGAACATGTCCAAGGGGTCAACGCCGCGGAGATGGAGGTGGTCCTCAGACCCGGGCGACCCAAGGAAGGACTGCTCGCCGAAATGCGGCGCGCCGTGGCCACCATTCCCGGAGTCGAGGTGAGCTTTGGCCAGCCGATCAGTCACCGTATCGACCACATGATCTCGGGCAGCAAATCGAGCCTGGCGGTCAAGATCTTCGGCCCCGATCTGTCCGTGCTCCGCCTGCTCGCCGGCCAGGCGGAAGCGCTGATGGCCGAGGTGCCGGGCATCGTCGACCTGGGCAACCAGGAACAGTCGGCCGTGCCCCAGATGCTGATCGAGTTCGACCGCGAGGCGATGTCGCGCTACGGCCTCACCGCCCAGGACCTGGGTCGGACGATCGAAGCGCTCTTCCAAGGGTCGGAGGTTGGGGAGATCGTCGAGGGAGGGATCGCCGCTCGCGTGGTGCTGAAGTACCCCGAGCGACTGCGGACTCCGGATTCCGACCTCGAGGCACTCCCCGTGGCCCTGGATCAGGGCAGGCTCATCCGACTGGGAGAGGTGGCCCGCGTGCGGTTCGATCTCGGACCGAGCATGGTCCGTCGGGAGAACGTCCAGCGCGTCGCCATGCTCACGGCCAACATCGCGGGGAGCGATCTGGTCGGCACGGTCGAGCGGGTGCGCGCGACCTTGGCCACCGGCCTGAGCCTCCCGACCGGCTACCGGATCGAGTACGGCGGTCAGTTCGAGGAGGCCGCATCGGGGACGCGGAATCTGCTCGTCCTCTCCACGTTCATTCTGTTCGCGATGTACGGACTGCTATTCCTGGCGTTTCGGAGCCACCGCCACACGCTCATCGTTCTGGTCAATCTCCCTCTGGCCCTGATCGGAGGGCTTTTTGCCGTGGCGATTGGCGGCGGCACCCTCAGCATCGCGGCGATCGTGGGCTTCATCACCCTGTTCGGCATCGCCACCCGTAACGGCGTGCTGCTCGTCTCGCACTACCAGCACCTGATGCGCGAGGAGGGACTCCCCCTGGCCGCCGCCGTGCGCCAGGGCTCGCGGGAACGACTCGCGCCGGTCCTCATGACCGCGCTGACCGCGGGACTCGCGCTGATCCCACTTGTGGTTCGCGGCGGGGAACCGGGAAACGAGATCCAGAGCCCGATGGGGCTCGTGATCCTTGGCGGTCTCCTCACCTCGACCTTTCTGAACATGGTCGTGGTTCCCGCACTGTTCGCGCGCTGGGGTGGGGCGGGGGAGGGGACTAACGTTCGAACCAGCGTAGCCCCGGAGTCGTCTCGGCCTAAGGCTTGCGTGCCTGTGGCGGGTCGTGCGCTCCCGCACCGGGACGGTGGCCGTTGATGAGCCTTTCTTGGTGGCCGCGATTCGGAGGGTGGCGTGGTACGCTTAAGTTCTGCGAGACGGCCTTGCATCTTGACGTGCGCGCTGCTGCTGATCGAAGCGTTAGCCCACACAAGGGCGGCGGAACCTCCCTACCCGCTCACTCTCGCTCGTGGTCTTCCCAGGCCTCCTTCGCCCGCACGTAGTCGATCACGAACCGCACCCCTTGATTGTCCGATGGATTGAGCCAGAGCATCCGCTCGAAGATTCCCGCAGCCTCCTCGAATCGGCCAAGGCGCCACAGGCAGAGGCCGAATCCGTGCATGCAGCGTAGGAACGGCCGGTTGTCCAGGTGTCCCCACGGAAGGAGGCCATCGAAGTTCGGGCCAAGCGACAGCTCGCCGATCCGAAAGCCGACCTCGTAGTGACGGATCGCGTCCCTCGGCCCATGGGCGAAGACCAAGTTGCCGAGATGCGCATGGGCATCCAAGCACCGAAGGTCGGCCCGACAGAGCTCCATGAGCAGCCTGTGAGCGGCGACGTGGTCACCCGCATCCTTCAGGTCGTTGGACTCGCAGATCGGGTCGGAGTCGAAGTCGCGGGGGTCCCTCCCCGGCACCACTTGCTCCATCTCGAACGCTCCCCTGGGGCCACGGGCGATGATCGGCCTGGCCCAGTCCTCGACCGGTTCACCCTTCTCGCCCCAGTAGTGCTCTCCCGGGGTCCAGACGCCACGGTCGGCGAGCGCGAGTGGCACGAGACCCAGCGCCGCGGCGTCGAGCCGCGTTGAACCGATCTCACCGGACAGGTACGGGTGACCGGCGTAGTTCCACTGCCTGCGCGGGCGCACCACCGTGATCTCACCCGGAACGAGTTCCCAGAGACCATGAGTCGGGCGTAGCGTGATGCTCCGGTCGCCGCCCAGGAGCCTGCACCGCGCCGCGTTCGGCGTGACGGACAGCACGACCAGCTCGACCGGACCACCGAGGTCGATGTCGGCCGCCTTCGCCTTGTGTTGACGCTTGCGCAAGGGTGGAGTCGCGAGGTTCGGAGGCGCCGGATCGACGCCCATCCACTTCCGGTAGGCGTCGAGGTAGCGAGCCCCGTCAGCCGATGCCGGGAAGACCACTTCCGTTGCTGCCACGACATGCTCGGAGCCGTCATCGCGTCGGCACCGCGCCGTCAACCCGCGCCGCCGGTTTCCCTGGTACTCAAACCCCACGACCGAGATCGGCTCGCCGATGACGAACCCGTCGCACGGCAGGCCGGCGCGGGCGGCGAGCACCTCGCGGAACGCCTGGAACTGCTCGTCTTCGTCCGGTGCTTCGGTCGTGATCTGCGCAATGAGCCGATCCAGGTCGATTGGCTCCCCGCCCTCGGTCTCGAACTTCATTCCCGTCCCTCTCTCTGCTCTCCCTCGCTCCGGCCCGGCGTGTTGCCGTCGGGGCTGATCAGCGACAATTAGAATTCCCGTCGGGAACAATAGTTGTCGCTGATCACGGCATCCAGCCGATCCGGATCGAAGTGCTTCGTGCCGGTGCTGTCGAGGTTGGTCGGCGGCACGAACGCCCTCGGCACTTCGCGCGCAGAAACACGAACCGCCCGCGGAGACCGCGGGCGGTTGCCC
>JADJQY010000005.1 GCA_016712505.1 Candidatus Eiseniibacteriota bacterium
GGCTCTTTGCCCAGAACGTGAAAGCGCAGCCCTCAGGAAGAGAGCTGCGCTCGATTCCGGACCTGAAAATCGTGGTCGACTCGGCCCGTCGCCTCTACGAGTGCCGAACTCCTGGGTCACGTCGCGCTGGATGCGCGGAAAGAGGACCCGGATGTCGTCAGCGCATGCGCAGATCCTCGCGGATGTCGACCCGGAGCCAGTTCCTTCTCCAGCTCCTCGACTCGGCGCCGAGCGGGTATCAAAGAGGTGGGTAGCCACGTCAGGATGGAGCAGCGATGGACCAGCTTCTCTTCGATTTCGCGCCGATCCGCCCCCGGTGGCGATCGACCTTCATCGCGACGCTGTTAGGGCGAGAGAGGTCTTGCCGGTGCCGGCGCAGGTGGGGCAGGCCTCGCTGAAATAGTGGAAGAGCGATTCCCGCTCCCGCTGCCGGGTCATCTCGACCAGGCCCAGGTCGGAAATCAAGGAAGACCTTGGTGCGGGCGCGGTCCTTCCCGCAGGGCGGGCCTGGCGCATCAATACCTGCTTCTTCGACGACTCCTGCTCCATGTCGATGATCGACCACGATGATACCGCCAGATCACGCAGCCCGGAGCTGGCGGGCCACCTCGTCCGCCGCCTCCAGGTTGGTCTTCAGGATGGGTGTCTTCCTGGTTCTTCTTGCCGGTGAAGCGGCCGGTGTTGACGTCGATTGCGACCAGCGCCTCGGTGGTCGATGCAGATGTAACCGCCACTTCGCCAGGCCACACCTTCCGGTCCATCGTCTTCTCGATCTCGGCACGCCGATGCCGTACTCGTCGAAAGATCGGACGTCCCGCCTTGAAGCTTCACCGGCTCTTCCCAGTTCGGGCGAGAACGCGGCTCCAGGTGGTCGACCGAGGTTTGATTATCCGCCCAGGAATCGATGGTCAGTCGCCCGATGTCGTCGGTGAAGATCGCGGATCGTTCCGACCGTCATCTCCATCGCGGTGGACCAGGGCGGGCGGCTCGACCGAGGCACCCGCCTCCTCGATCGCCTTCCACATGTCGACCAGGTACTCGACGTCGGCCTCGAGTTCCTTGCGCGTGCGCCCTTCGGCCGCAGTGCGGCAAGATCAGCCCGGCGTGCTTCGGCCAGTTCCGAGGAAGTTCTTGAGCCGCGAGCGTTGCGTCGCGGTCCATGATCTTCCGCGAGACGCCGATGTGGTTCATCCCGGGCATCAGCACCAGATAGCGCCCAGGTAGCGAGAGGCGCCCGAGACCTTCGGCCCTCGGTGCCGATCGGCCTTGATCACCTGGACGATCACCTCCTGCCCCTTCTTGGGAGGTGATCCTGATGTTCCAGTTCCCCGGCCTGCTCGCGGGGTGGCTGTCGGATCGTCGATGTCGAAGACGTCGAAGTCGATCATCGACTCCAGCATGTCGAGCTGTGGAGGAAGGCGGTCTTGGGCAGCCCGATCCTCGATGAAGGCGGCCTGATCCCCGGCAGGACGGCGTTGACCACGCCCTTGTAGATGTCGCCCCTCCCTGGCCCGGGTCGATCGCGCCAAGCCGTGTCGGGGCTGGCCGGATCGCGGAAGGCCGTGGAGCAGAACAGTCTCGCGCGGAACCTATCACACGCTTTCGAGCCCCGGCAACGACGCCCCGCGACGGCGTGCGGGCCAGGACCGCGGCGGCGGCCGGCCGCGCCCCCAACCCGATCGCCGCCTGGGCACAGGCGATCAGGGTCGAACCGGTGGTGAGCACGTCGTCGATGAGGATGAGGCGCCTCCCGGACCCAAGGCAGGGGGCGTCGCGCCCGAGCACCGCCCCCTCCATCATCGCCCGTCGCTCCTTGCGCGAACGCCCTTGCAGCGGACCACGATAGCGCACCCGTTTGAAGCCGTTTGGGAACACCTCGAGCCCCAGCGCCTCCCCCAGGGCGAGCGCCAGCCGCTCGGGCGGATTCTGGCCGCGTTCCCGGCGCCGGACCGCCGCCATCGGGGCGGGAACGATCGCCCACTCCCCCTCCCGGCCCCGCACCCGGTCGGCGAACCAGGCCCAGCCCGTTCGACCAGCAGACGCCTTGATCGGCGCGGCCACGTCGCGGTGCGGGTCCTGCTTGTAGGTCCGGACCCAGCGCCCACGCTCCTTCGTAGATTCCGATCGCGC
Organism: Candidatus Eiseniibacteriota bacterium; assembly: GCA_016712505.1. Lineage (GTDB taxonomy): Bacteria > Eisenbacteria > RBG-16-71-46 > CAIMUX01 > CAIMUX01 > JADJQY01. The sequence continues at coordinate 2,131 of JADJQY010000005.1, forward strand.
GATAGCGAAGCCGGGTCGCCCCTGACCTGCAGTTCCCCCGGTTCCCGACCGCGCGGAGCCTCCGACTGTTCGCGCCAGGCGCCGCATGCAGCGCGGGCAGAGGCGCCCGCCTGATCGGAGCCGGACGTTGCAGAGCGGGCTTTGGGGAGGGGCCAGCAGCAGTTCGATCAGCGCCCAGACCGCGCGCGGCCGGCGCGCCCTAGCGCGTGAAGCGCAGTTCCGAGGTTAGCCCCGCCCAGGCGTGGACGAAGAGCGACACCGGCACGTCCTCCTGAAGCCAGATCGAGAGCGAGCGCGCCGCCTGATGGAGGAGCGGCCCGATTCCCGTCGCCGCCCGGCACCCCGCTTTCCGCGCCCTTCGGCCAACCCGATTCGTCCCGCCCCGTAGTTCATGCCGAGCACCAGCGACCGCGGCGCAGCGCGTGAAGAATCGCTTCGCGATCGACGCCTCACCGCGGCGGAGGCCGAGATCACGAGCCGCGGAGACTGAGCTAATCGATCGCGTCCCACCCGATGAGACGGAAGCCGCGCGGATCGCGCCAATTCCTCGCCTCGCCTAGGACGCTTCCTCGCCGCAACGATTCGTGGTCAGGCCGCCAAGGTGCGTTTCGCGCCGCCTCCGGCGTCCGCGTCACCAAGGTCGCCGACCACCCCGCATCCAGGCCCGGTGCAGCACGCCCGTGCCGTCGGACCGCCGCCAGGATCAAGAGCGGCTCGAAGTCCGCCCCCACCGACTCAACCACGACTGAACCCCGCTCCATCGGTCCCCTCACCACAGCGCCCCCACGCCGCGCCCCAGTGAACGTCACCGTGTTCACCATCCGCGTGCGTCGCGTCTCCAGGTCGCGCGCCGTCACCCGGCGCGCTACCAGCTCCTTGTAGGGCGTGGTCACATTGACCCCGACGATGCCCATCGATCCCGCCTCACGCAAAAACGTCGCGAGCCTCGCCTCCGGCACCGGCAGAGGGACATAGAGCAAATTCCGATCCAACCTGCGGAGAACCGCACTGTGGAGAGCTGGGGATAACGAGTGCTCCAGCGGATCCCCAGGATCCCGAGCAATCGCGTGCGGCCGTTCGGGGCGCCAAAGATGCCGCCGAACGACGGCCCTTTCGAACCTTCTGCGGTACTCTCACCATTCGCTCCGCTTCCTGGAGCCCCACGACCCGATCGCCGCGAGCACGAGGTCGTCGCATCGCTGCACGTCGTCGAGAGTCTCTCCCTCGCGCACAGCCCCCGCAGACTATCAACCCTGGCGCTCCGACTGAAGCTCTGCTCTCACTTCGCAGCGACTGAACGGAGTCCCCCAGCTACCGCCCCACGGCTACGGTGTGGCCCCTTCACTCGACCACCGTCTCCCAATGCCGGATCGAGCTCCCGACCATCGCCCCAGCGAGCGTTCCAATGGGAAGGGCGACGAACAAGACGTAGAGTCCATACATGCCCCCTTCCCCCTGGAGCTCCTCTCTCTTCCAGTCCCCATATCCCAGTGCGGCACCGAAGGTGAGCGCGAGACCCGCGAGCGCCCCAAGCAACAGGTAGCTCCCGTCTTCGATTTCCACGCGCTGAAGGGATCGCGTGACGCCCGCGCGTCCGCTCTCAATGACGAGACTGTCGCCGCTCGCCGTCCACCAGCCGCCGTCGCTGCGCCAAAGTTCCATCGGCCGTTGTCCGACCGAGTCGCCCGACGCCGACACCCGAATCCGATCCGCCCTATCGAGGAACTTTCGCCGGTCGGCATCGAAGTCGTCCGGAGTCGCCATCGTCCAGCGACCGTAGGCCATCGGCCCCTTCGGCCGGGTACGCCCCACCACCTTGCCAAACGCATCGACCCGCGCGTCCGGTGTGGCCCGCACCGAGACATCTGCCGCCAACACGAGCACGGGATCGAACACCAGGATGAGGCCGATCGCGGCGGCGATCAGTCGGCGCAGGAATGGCGCTGGCGCTCGCAGCGCACGAGATGTAACGGAACGTTCAGAGCTGTTCAACGCGTCCCCCCGCCGGCTTCAGACACCGGGAGCACGGCATCGGAGTAGAGTTCTTCGAGAAACTCGCTGTCTCCGCGCTGCCGTGCGCGTCGAAGCCCGGTCTCGCACCAAGTTGCGTGTCCGCGCGGAGCGGGCCTCATCGGCAGAGCACTCTAGCGCAGCGGCACGCACCCCGTTCGCGGGTCATGATACAGCAGCACTGTACTGTCTGCGGAGAGGAAGCTGCCCACGAACACGTAGCGCTCCATATCCGCGCTGTAGGTCGCGTGCATGATCCCCGGCAACCTGAGCGTGACGATCGGCCCCTCAGGACGAACCTCGTAGATGGACCGGTAGCCATCTTCCCGCCGCGCTGCAATAGATGCGTCGTCCGTCTTCCGACCATTCCAACACGCGAACCGCGCGGAGGGTTGGAATGATCAGCACACTGTCCCCTGCCCCAATGACCGGATGGTGAGGGTCGGGCCGTAGGCGAGCATGTTCCCGTTGGACTCCACTTGGGGAGAACCCAGATCCGATCCGCCGCCAAGTGCCGGAAGTCAGACTGTGGATCCAGATGCTGCCGGTATCGTCGCGCGGACGACGACGCTCGCACACGATCGCCGTGTCGCCCGGCGACCAGCAGGCGCTCACCGTGCTCGTGTCCCCGCTATCGTCGCTGCTCGTGATCGGTCGTTCGGAGGAGGTGTCCAGGTCTCGGATCCACAACTGATCAACGCCCCGCTCGTCCGCACGGACCACGGCGAGCTGGCGTCCACTCCGACTCCAGCAGACCTCGCTTCCCGCGCATTCGAACCGCCGCTCCCCAGACGGCACCTCCGTCCTCCACACCTGTTGCTCCTCATCACCCGGAGGCCACCTCCCCGGACGCCACGTGAATGAGCAATCTCCGCCGCGCCCCGGTCGCCATCGCGGACGCAGGTCCGCGAGCTTGGTGTTGTCTCCGATCGCGACGAGCGATGGACACGGCCTGGGCTCGAGTGGAGGCCCCACGGTGCAGCGATCGTCGCCGACACAGCCGGCCACCAGGACCGCGAACAGGGCGACCAATGCGCCCAACTGCCGAACCTGAAACGCCGGGTGATGCGGATTCAAAGCACACCGCCCACGAGGAGGCTGCCGCCAAGGACCACGCCACCGACACCGTGCCTGCACGTCACTCTGCCTCCACCCCGGGCGAACGGGGGGTCCCAGAAGTCAGGTAGTCAGCGCTCGAGGTCAACTGGCGACAACTCCCAGTGGAGTCCAGATGCAGAAGGACCAACTCCCTCCGGTCCACGACCGCCGAGAACACCGCCTCACCTTCCCCCGGTGCCCAGGCGACGTCCGTGATCCCCGCAAGAACCACCTCATGTTCTCCCGTTCGAACGTTGACCCGGAAGCAGGAACCAACGCGCCCATCCTGAGCAGCAACGAACAGCGCACTCCCGTCGCGACTCCACCCGAGAGGGTGAAAGCCCTCCCCGTCCATGAGAACCACCTGAGAGTCGGGATCCGTTGGGCTCACGAGACGCGCACCCGGCCCGTGCGCGATCCACTTTCCGTCGGGCGACCACCGCGGTGTTATACCAAGGGCTATTGGCGATAGCGATCCCGAAGAGACCTCCAGCACGGAAATGAAGGTCCCGACTCGGTCTACGACCTGGACCGCAACTCTGCTCCCATCCGGCGACCAGGAGCCGTTGATGACGCGAACGCTATCTGGCGTCAACTGCTCCCGGACAGCACTATCCAGTCCCCATCGCCAGGCGTGGAAGCTCCCGGCGCGTTCTCGAATCACAAGAAGCGAACCCCCGTCAGGGCCCACGCCACGGCGTGGCCGTCGCTGAGGTAGCGACGCACTTGCGTCTCCAGATCCAGGGTCCAGATCTGTACTGGTCCATTTCGCTCCGCATCCTCGAAGCTCACTGCCCCCGTGCACGTATGCGACCATCCGCTCTCCGCCGGGTCGCCAGCTCGGATCCCGATCGAGCCGGTGTACCCCTGGAGTGTACGCCCTGAGCTGTGGGCAAGGAGCGGCTGCCGACGGCGGTTCCCTGGACACTGACTTTGCGCTGCAGCCAGCAAGGAAGGCGAGGGTGGCTCCGAAGAGCACCGCACTCGCGCCGCGAAGTCTCGTCGTTCCAATGTGGCTCGCGGGGTCACGTCCTCCGCGGTCCGCGTCGCCTCTCCGCAATCTTGTACTCAGGCTGGCTTCCAAGTGCTCTCCCATTGGTGGCTGACAACACAATACGGCTCCGCGTGTACTAACATGTCGCTGACAAGCTGCCATCTGACGGTCGATGTTCGACACGTGTGCTCCGAAACCATGAAGCGGAGACCTGCTCTAGCGAGCTTTGGTCAGATAGGGCTGTGGTCGGTCAGACGGATCTCGCCCCCCCCGGTGGGAGTCGGCCCGGTCATGCCGTCGCCTTCTTCCTCGTGCGATCGCCCATCCCAGTGAGGTTGTACGCCGCGTCGAACAGGGTCAGCTGCCACACTGCGCGCACCACCCCCACATCGGCGCATTTCGGAGACGACGGATTGTCTTGCACCACCCGGAAGGCATCCGCTACCTGCTTCCGCACTCGATCGGCGATGGTGGACCTGACATGTCGCCCGGCGGCGTCGTCGATCGCGCTCGACGCGCCGGAAGCCGTTCCGTGCGACGTGGCTTCGCTGTAGGGAACGCTGAGGATCGCCTTCGCTGCGCGTCATACCTCTTGTCGCCGCCAAAGGTCACCAGTCCAACCCCAAGAGGACCGCCTCCTCGCGCTTCGTCGTACCAATGGCGGTGGCCCACCGATCCGTCAACGCTTGCACCTTCGCGGTTCTCAACCGGAACGTGATCCTTATGGCCAGCGAGCGGCGCGCACCTGTTCCCCCTGCGGTACGGTCGTCCTCGCGCATCCGTTGTGCAAGCAAGCGGTGCGTTGCTCCGCCTCTGGCTGCCGCACTCGCCCGGCGGACTGATCCGTCCGCAAGACGGCGGTTCGCTCTGGATCGATGACTCCTTGAGTTGACAACTCACATCGCTCGCCCACTCCTCAACCAGCGTGCCGTCGACAGAGGAGCAATCCGTCGCTCGCTTGCGCTCGACCCGAGGCGTGCCCACCGCCAGAGCGAGGAATCGCTGCACAGTTCCGCCGCAAAGCAGTCGGGCGCGGTCATTGCTGACGCCCGAGGGGTTGCAGAGCGGCTCATCGCCTGACAACCTCAAGAGCGAGCGGGAGAGCACGTTGTAGTCAAGCTGCTCCATCACCCGGCATCCGCTCTTCGCGTTGGAGAAGGTCTGAGTGAGCGGGGCTTGCAACGGCAGTTGAGGAGGATAGCAGGGCCGTCAACCTGGCAAGTGCCCCGCGAGATCCCGCTGATAAGGTGGGGGGACGGGGCCGAACCGACCCAGTCCCGATTGGAGCGCAGCGCATGACGATGGGCCAGCCGATGGCCCAAATTGACTCTGCCGCAGGTTCGCTCCTCCTCCTTTGTCGTCTCCGCGCATCGCGAAGCCCCCGTGGAGTGTCGGCGTTGTAGCGAACGCTGATGTCTGTTTCTTGCGATCCGCTCGCGATGGGCAGGTCTCTCAGCAGCTCCGACGCGACTCGAGACTCTCGGCGAGGATCACTGTGCATAGAACCGTCCTGTCGCCTACATCGTTCAGCGGCGAAGGTCGCTACGTGAGTGCTTGCAGATCAGACGGCGAGAACCCAACGGGCGCGGCCAGATGAAGACGGCTATCGTACAATGACGACCGTTCCGCGCTCCCGGACCCGTGCTCTGTCTTGACTCTCGCGCCCAGTAGGCTCCCGACGGCAGCCTGGAGTTCTCAGTGCTTCCCGATCCAGGTCGAACCGGTGTCCCCACTCATCGCTACGCCGAGAATCTCACTCCGAAGTCTGCCCGCGGCATCAAACACCTGTAACGTAGTTGGTTTTGCGCTGACACCATTCAACCAGAGAACGGGGGCGTTGGACGCTTGAGACAGCACTCTGATCTTGGGCTCGAGACGGGGCCGTTTCCGGCATGCCGGAAACGGAAACCTCGCCGAGAATCGTATAACCAAAGGTCAAATCTTCCGGGGCACACGGCCACCACAGCTCCACTACCGGCCACCCAATGACCAGCTTCAGGAGATACGTTCGAAGCGTACAGCCGGTAGCCGACAACGACCCTGGCATAACCTCACACCACCCCTCCCCGTAGTTCGGGTTAGACAGTGAAGTACCTCCGGTCCACCGCCCTACACCCCAAACACTCGGGGTCGCGACCATCGCCGGAAACGTGACGTCTGCCGTTGCCTCGTACGCGTAACACAGTTGCGCGTCGAGATTCAGTGGCGGTATCGTCCAGACACCTAGCTGGGGATCTCCCAAAGTGGCCACTCCTGCCGCCGTTCTGCACTGAATGAGGCGTCCAGCCGCGAGCGCAGACACCGCGGGCGCAACCCGGCACTCGCCGGCGCCTGTGTACTTATCGTAGCCCGTCAGTGTCACTCCAGGAAGAGCGTGATCCGCCTCGATGTCTCGTGCGACAGCGCGAAGCGCGCCTTGGATGTCCTCGGGAGCCAGAACGTCATCCGTAACCATTTGAAGTAGCGCGGCCCCTGAGGTGGCCAGTGCCGTCGCCGCAGACGTTCCGGCGATGTTGTAGGAGCCGGATTCATCGGCATTGAGTACTTGCATGTCGCTGCCTGGCACAACCAAGTCGATCCCGCGTCCGTAGTTCGACCCCAGTCGCCCCTGGATAATCTGCGAAACCCTTCGCAGGTCTGCCTGATTCATCGCACTGACGCTGAGGATCCAGTGACTGTCATAATCGGATGGAAAATGCCAGTTCTCGGTGTCGCGGTTTCTTGCTGGCCACCACGGTCCTGCCCAGAAGGTGTGCGATGAGCAGCGCCTCGCGCTCGACCTCCGAGTAACCCGCACTCCCGAAGCTACAGTTGATCAGCCGGCAATTGCTTGGCTGCCCGTCGAAAGTATGGGAGCCCACTGCGTCAAGTACCCCGAGCGCGATGTCATCACTCAAGGCCAAGCAGCCATCGAGGGGTTCGTTGTATCCGATTACCTTGATGACCACGAGCTCGGGACCCGGCGTTTCCGGTACCCACCCACCGGCCAGTGATGCCATCCTGAGCTGGTTGTTCGTGACGGCGCCGGCCAAGGCGGCCATTGCGGTACCGTGGCTACGCCCACCTTGAGCGCAGTCGTCATCCATCGGTCCGCCCGGTATCACTACGTTCGTGGCGGACCTAACCTTCTTTCCACTCCTACTCCTCCGCCCAGCTCAACTGGCACTGCCAGACCATTCTGAGTCCAGTGGCCAATCCCCGTGTCTAGGAAACCAATGCGCCAGTCCGGCGGAGATGTCAAAATATCACTCCACGGGCCACCCGGCGGGTATCCGAGGCGCTCAAGCTGCCACCTCTGGGCGTAGTTTCCTTCGTACCATTGGTCGTTCGGACCCGACTCAGCCGTCCTTGACCGAACTGGTTCTGCCCAAAGCACGGCAGACGACCCGCTGAGATCACGCGCGAGGTCCTGGGGACGCACGTCTGCTTGATACTCAACGGTCAGGGTGGTTGACAAATCGGCTAGACGGACTGTCCGCCCCTCGGTGGTGACCCCGAGTTCTCCTCCGGGGATCGCGCTCGGGTGGAGTTTGTGGACTGAGGACGCCTGCGCCGCAGTGAGACATGCCCTGATGGCTTCATCGGTAAACTCATGCGTGGCGATCGATCGCGTGCCCGGCCACACATCGGGCAGAGCGCCCGGCACCACCTTCATGACAAGTCGGTTCGGAACGATCGAAGTGGAGTCGTCTGCGGACGGCGAGTGCGCTTCACCGAAGGTATCTCGACGCTCCATCTTCTCCGCAACCGTGGGAAATGGGCACGACGGCAGACCAGTCATTCCGAATCCCAAGTAGCCGAAGTACGTTGCCTCGTCTGTCACCGAGGCTGGTTGCGTGTCATCCGCGAACGGCGCATGTTGCTGGGGTGCGGCCGAAGCATGAGGATTGTCGGCGTGTTATCTAGCTGGTAGACCGCGAACCAGCAGATCTCCTCGGCGTGAGCTGTACGCGTGGTGTTCCACGTCAGCGAAATCCCAGAGTCAGGGAGTGGCCAGTCGGAGGTCGGAAGTTCGAAATCTGCGCAGCCGCCCTGAGCGACGATCTCGATCTTGGTGCTGTCATAGGAGACCCCGAATGAAGTGCCGCGAAGCCGAGGAGTGGACTCTGGGGAAACAACGCAACTACGTGGACGATCGTGGTTCTGTCTGCTTCGACCTCGACGGATGAGACTACTGCGATGCAGGAATCCACGGCGCTTTGACTGCAATAGTCCCCACCGGCGGTCCAACTCAGCGAGGGGTTCGCATGAAGGGCGAGCACCCGCCCGCGTTCGGCCCGCTAGCGCGACCCGGGCGGAACCAGAGAGGCACAGCACAGAGAACACAATTGCCCTGCTGGAGATCATCATGGACTTGGCCCTCCTCGCCGAACGCTTTCGAACTCTCGGCAACCTCGATGCTCAAGCCCCAAACGGCACCACCGGGCAAGCGGCACGTCCTTTCCTCCGACGATTCACTCGGTGGATGCTCAGTCTTGCCTTTGCTAGCTGGGCTCGCATCAGGCAGGTCTGCCCCAATTCCCCCCCAGGACAATCGACCCGCGAAACGAGTCCGTCAATCTCCATTTCCCGAGTACCGCCAGCGGGTCGCTCCAGATGAGCTTGTGTCTCGGTTCCGCCGTTGCGGTTGCCGCCGCCGCCCGCTACGCCCGGTTCCGCGCCGGTGCGAGTGGTGCACGGACTTACCCCGACGCTTGCCTTGTGAAGTCCTCTGACTCCTTGGAGCCAACCGTCTCCAGCTCGCCGGCAGCGGCGAGGTCTGCAAGATCCGCGCTCGTTTGGGTCGGCCCAGCCGTTCGCCTCTTCACCGAGGGCAACATGCCGTTTGGGCGTTGCAGCTCCCGGGCGATGCTCAGGCCAGCAGGGCGCTTCTGCAGGGGGCGGTAGTGGCAGCATGCGCGCAATCTGGGTCTGCTCGGTGCGGCACGAAACGGCCGCAGGCACACCTGGAAGGCGAGAAGTTCGGAGAGTCTCAGGCTCGCTGGATCAACATTCGAATCTGCCCGGATCGAGGGGTGTGGGAACGGCCGTCCGTGATGCAGGCGTCGGCGTGTCATCAAAGCGATCGTCCCGAGGATCCCTAGCGCGATGCGGGGGATGAGAACAACCGCAAGGAGTTGCTGCCCTGCCGGGCTGGAGCACGCAGGTGAGGAGGCTGATCGGCTTCGAGAAGCCGCGCCGATCAACTCGCCTGTCGAGAAAGTGGCGGTAGTCCGATCCTGTTGCGGGCGAGAATGTCGCCGCGATCAGCCTTGCTGAGCGGCGCTTGCTGCGGAGTTGTCGTCCGAGGTGTTCGACTGGCCAGTCGAACAGAGCTTCACCCGACGGAGGGCGGTCAAGCCCAGAGCTTGTGGTCGCGATGCGCTGTCGTGGGGGTTGGGAGGCCGGGCGAGATCATCCGGCACGATGCCTTCCGCAGCGATCCTCGACCAGCTGCCACCAGCAGGGGATGCGGCGGCGGTCCATGAGGTGTCCGGGCTGGTAGCACGGCATGTCGAGCGGACGACTCTACAACCCGCGCAACTTCGCATCGCCGATCCGCGTGGGTGGTCGGACCAGGGGAACTCACGCCCGCCAGCACGAACCCGAGTTCAGGGGCGAGCTCGGCTTCGCGGCGGCTACGGCGCGACATCTCCTAGTAGTCGAACCGGTGCACCGCCACGTTCATGAGCAGGCCGAGGGCGGCCATCATGGTCAGCAGGAACGTGCCGCCGTAGCTGACGAAGGGGAGGGGTAGGCCGGTGACGGGAAAGAGGCCCATGGTCATGGCCATGTTGACCGAGGCGTGGTAGAAGACCAGGCCGCCGATGCCGACGGCGAGGAGACTGGCGAAGGGACTGCGGGCTTGTTTGGCGATCTCGATCGCGCGGTAGACGAGGGTGCCGAAGGCGAGGACCACGAGGGCGGCGCCGACGAAGCCGAACTCCTCTCCGATCACCGAGAAGATGAAGTCGTTGTGCTGCATCGGGAGATAGGCGAGCGCTTTCTGGCTGCCCTGGAGATATCCCTTGCCGAAGACGCCGCCGGAACCGAGGGCGATGCGCGATTGGAGTCCTTGGTAACCGGCGCCGGAGGGGTCGGCCTCGGGGTTCAGGAACGACTCGATGCGGGCCTGCTGGTAGGGATGGAGTTTGGAGATCACCAGCGGGGCGGCGATGTGCAAACCGACGTGAAAGACGAGGAAGCCGGCGAGCACCCAGTGCGAGAGGCGACTCTTCACGAAGGCGACGACCCCGATGGCGATGAAGGCGAGCCAGAGGATCAGGTGGTGTACGAGCACGAGGCCGATCACCGGGGAGACGAGCGCGAAGAGGGCGAGGCGGGGCATGCCGGCCCAGAGCATCATCGGGACGGCGAGGCCGGGGAACGAGCCGGAGGTGCCGAGATCGGGCTCCTTGAGTACGAGCAGAGTGGGAACCCCTACCCCGAAGAGGGTGAGGAGGAGCGTCCTGGGTTGCGTGAGATCGACCCGCTTGCCGGCGAGAAAGCGCGCGAAGCTGGCGGCAAAGGCGAGCTTGGCCATCTCGGAGGGTTGAAACGTGATAGGTCCGGCGCGGAACCAGCGCTTGGCGCCGTAGTGCTCCTCCCCCATCAGCAAAACGAGCAGCAAGAAGAAGAGGGTGATGCCGAAGCCGGCGTAGGACCAGTCCTCCCAGAGCCGGAGCGGAGTGAAGAGACAGACGGCAAACACGACCAGTCCGAGGAAGAGATAGAAGAAGTGCTTCACGAAGTAGCCGTGGCGCGGATTGTCCGGCAGGTGCGTGGCGCTGTAAACGGTCATCACGCCGATCACCAGGAGCACGAGCGCCGCCAAGGAGAGAATCCAGTCCCAGCGTTGGCGGTAGATGCGGGGCACTCCGAACATCAGTCTCCCTCGATCCCGAAGCCGCTCAGGTCCTCGTCGACCAGCGAGATCGGCGCGTCGGGCTGGAGCAGCGCGGCCATCACCCGTTGCGCGACCGGTGCCGCGACCGAGCCGCCGTGGCCCGCTTCCTCGATCACCACCGCCACGACGATGCGCGGGTCGTCGACCGGAGCGTAGCAGACGAAGAGAGCGTGGTCCTCACCGTGCGGATTCTGCGCCGTGCCGGTCTTTCCGGCGATCCGGAACTGACCGACCTTGGCCCGACCGCCGGTGCCGCCAGCATCCATCACCACGCGCTCCATCGCCGCCTGGACCAGCGCGAGGTCGGCCGCGTTCGAGGGGAGGCGATCGATCTCCCAGTTCTCCTCGCTCGCATCGCGCAGCACCTTGCCGTCAGGCTCCTGCACGCGGAGCAGGAGGTGCGGCTTGATCACCCGGCCGCCGTTGGCGATGGCGGCGGTGAAACGGGCCAGCGAGGCGGGGGTCTGGAGCACCTCCCCCTGGCCGATCGCCACGTTGAGCGCGGCCCCCTTGTGCACTCCGGCCTTGCCGTAGCGTTCCGCGTACCACTCGGGCGTCGGGATCAGGTTGTTTCGCTCCTGCGGCAGATCGATGCCGGTCCGCTCGTTCATGTGGCACTTCTCGGCGAAGCGGGCCAGGCGATCGACGCCGAGCGCGATGCCGACCTGGTAGTAGTAGACATCGCAGGAGCGGGCCAGGGCATCGAGCAGCGCGAGCGAGCCATGCCCGGCGCGCCGCCAGCATCCGAAGGTGCGATTGCCATAGTGGTAGCCGCCGCCGCAACCGGAGAAGTGGCGCGTGGCGTCGATGACTCCCGCGTCGAGACCGGCCAGCGAGGTGAGGCACTTGAAGGTCGAACCGGGCGGATAGGAGGCCTGGATCGCACGATTGAGTAGCGGCGGGTGATTCGGGTCGGAGAGACGCCGCCACTCCTCGTGCGAGATCCCCTTGAGGAAGAGATTCGGGTCGAACGATGGGCGACTGGCCAGGGCGAGCACGTCTCCGTTCCGCGGGTCGATGGCGATCAGGCCCGAGGCCGGAGGCGGATCATCGTCCGCGGGGATCAGGGCACCGTCGGCCACCGCGAGCACCGTGCGGGGCTTGCGTCCATGGGCGCGAATCTCGTCCAGGGCCTTCTCGGCCGCGCGCTGGAGCCGGGCATCGATCGTGAGATAGAGATCGTGGCCGGGCGACGCGGGGACGGAGGGCAGTTCGGGAAAGTAGTGGGTCCGGCGGCGGAAGGCATCGACCTCGACGAACGCTTCGCCGTCGCGCCCGCGCAGTTCGGCCTCGTAGAACTTCTCGATCCCGGCCTGCCCGATCAGATCGCCGGGATGGTAGGGATCGGGCCGTTCCTTCGCGAGATCGTCCTCCCCCACCTCGCCGAGGTAGCCGAGGAGGTGGCCGGCGAACACGCCCCCAGGATAGCGACGGCTCGACTCGGTCTCGACCTGTACCCCCCGGGAGGCGGTCCATCCGCTCTTCCAGTTGCGCCACCTGCTCGAAGCTGAGGTTGCGCGCGATCGGGATCGGACGATTGGAGTGGCGCTTGAGCCGCTCGACTTCGAGGGCGAGCGCGTTCGGCTCGCGGCCGAGCACCTCGGCCAGACTCGCGACCACCGGCAGATAGGCGTCCTTTCGCCGCTTGAGCGCCCGATCGGCCAGGTCGAGGGTCACGCGATAGGTCGGAACGTTGTCGGCCAGGACCTCGCCGTTGCGATCGAAGATCCGTCCCCGCTCGGCGCGGAGGATCTGCCGATCGACTCGGTTCTCTTCCGCCAGGGCGAGGAAGTGATCGCTGCGCACCATCTGGAGCCAGGCCAGGCGACCGATCAGAAGGAGGATCGCCGCCGCGACCAGGAGCGCGAGATCGCGCGCCCGTTCGGCGCGCGCGTCCGGGCCGAAGTCACGAGGCACTGAGGAGCCAGTCCTTTCGTCCCAGGAGCAAACTGACTCCCTTGGAAAGCGGCGGGACGAGGATCGAGGTGTAAATCGCTCCCGGCAGGCCATAGCGGAGCCACATGCCGAGACCATCACCATGACCGGAGAGCGCCATCCAGATGACCCGCAACGTCTCGGAGGTGAGCGCGGCGAGGAACAGCACGACGGCGAGCACGATCGGGTTGTTTCGATCGATCTGACGCGAGAGGCGGCCGAGCACGATGCCGGTGACCGCCAGGGCGAAGGCGTTCATCCCGAGCGACTCCGGAGACTCGACATCGAGCAGCAGCCCGAGGGCGAAGCCGGTCCAGACTCCCCAGGTCATCCCCCGCCGGATCGCGACCCAGAAGAGGAGCGCCACGAAGAGATCGGGCATTACCCCGAAGACGGCGATCCGTGGCACCCAGGTCGCCTGGCAAACGAGCAGGATGAACGTGATGACAATGAGGCGGGCGTACTTCATCGGCCGATCCGGGACGAATGGGCGTGGGGCAAAATCACCGACGCCGGCACGAGGCGGTTCATCGCTCCCCCTATGGGGTCGGCGCGGGGCCGCTCGCGAAGGTCTCCGACGGCAGCGGATCCTGGCGCGAGAGGGTGCGGGCGGGGTCGAGCGGGAAGAGCGCGGAGGTCTCTTCCATCTCGGGGCGAAGCATCGGCGGCTGCAGCAGGATGAACACCTCCTCGGCCCGGGCCAGGGAGGAGGCGGGCTGGACCGCGATCTGACGGAGCAGTCCTCCGCGGCGATCACTCGTCGCTCCCATCACCCAGCCGACCAGGAGACCGCGCGGGAAGACCGCACCGAGACCGGAGGTCACGATCCGATCGCCGACCTGCCAGTCGGACTGCGACGAGATTCCCTGCAGGACCAGAGGCGCGCTCCCATCGGCCCGCCACTTCACGATCCCCTCCTCACGGCTCCGCTGATTGATCACCCTCACCGCGACGTTCCGATGCTTGAGCCCCTCGACCCGGGTGACCGAACCACGCACCGCGGAGACGCGGCCGATCAGACCGTCGGCACAGACCACCGGCATGCCGGAAGAGACGCGGGAGGGATCGGAGGGGCGTACCAGGACGACGTCACCGTACTTCTCCCGTCCGCGGCCGACCACCGTGGCCGGGAGCAGCTCGTAGTCGGCGCGCCGCTCGAAGCCGAGCAGCAGGCGAAGCCGTCGGTTCTCTGCTTCGGTCTCGATCCGCTGATTCTCCGCTCCCCCCTTCTCGGCCTCCTGCTTCTTGTAGCGGGCGAGCTCGTGGGCGCTGGCCAGCGACCGCGGACCCCAACCGACGGCGGCGCGGAACGGGAGGAAGGCCGAGTGCTCGAGGAACGCGGCGAGTCCCTCGCGGTTGGATTTTCCGAGCGGAATGAGCGACAGAGAGAGGAGTACGGCCAAGACAGGCCCCCACCACAGCCGCAAACGGGCCTGGGCGCTACGCGAGGGTCTGAGGCTTCGGATGCGAAGAGGTCTCACGCGCCTTCGTGTCGGGTCCCTGGGAACGGCCGCCACCGGTCAACCGGCGGCGGGGCGAGCGATCTTGGTCTCGGCTAGGTGGACGCCATCAATACTTCGGCATAGATCCCGATCTCATCCAGGATCTTGCCCGATCCCAGAACGACACAGAGCAGGGCGTCCTCCGCCACCCGGATCGGCAGGTGGGTCTGGCTGTGGAGCAGATCGCCCAGACCCCGGAGGAGCGAACCACCTCCGGTCATGACGATCCCCCGGTCGACGATGTCGCTCGCCAGCTCCGGGGGGGTCTTCTCCAGCGACTCCTTCACCGCCTCGACGATCGCGCTGACCGGCTCCTGCAGACACTCCCGGATCTCCTTGGAGGTGACCCGGATGGTCTTCGGGATGCCGCCGATCAGGTCGCGCCCCTTGATCTCCATCTCGGTCTCTTCGCCGGTGGGGTAGGCGCTGCCGATCCCCAACTTGATCTTCTCGGCCGTCTGCTCCCCGATCAGCAGGTTGTACTGGCGCTTGATGTACTGGACGATCGCGTCGTCCATCTTGTCGCCCCCGACGCGGATCGAGGTATCGGTGACGATGCCGTTCAAGGTGATGACCGCGATTTCGGTCGTGCCTCCCCCGATGTCGATCACCATGTTGCCGGTCGGCTTGTCGACCGGGAGCCCCACGCCGATGGCGGCGGCAATCGGCTCGGCCACGAGGAAGACCTCGCGCGCGCCGGCATGCTCGGCCGAGTCGCGCACCGCGCGCTTCTCGACCTCGGTGATACCGGAAGGGACGCTGATGATGATCCGGGGGCGAACCAGGAAGCGGCGGCTCTGCACCTTCTGGATGAACTTCCTGAGCAGCTCCTCGGTCTTCTCGAAGTCGGCGATCACGCCGTCCTTCAGCGGTCGCACCGCATCGATGCCGGCCGGCGTGCGCCCGAGCATCTCCTTCGCCTCACGTCCGACAGCCAGGACTCGTTTCGAGGCACGATCAACCGCCACGACCGACGGCTCATTCAGAACGATTCCCTTGCCCTTGACGTAGACCAGCGTGTTGGCGGTGCCGAGGTCGATCGCAATATCGTTGGAGACAAAACCCATGAGGGAACGAAGTCCCATCCCTTCTCCGGACGGTCGGGCGGCGCGCCCTTTCCGTCGGCTGGAGTTTGATCGGCGCGTGCGCAGAAATGCGCACGCCGGTCTCGTTAGTCGTGACCGAGGATCGCCGGTTTCAGGTCAGTGATCGCCGGTTTCAGATCAGAGATCAGCTGCACGCCGAGAAAAAGCGTATTCCGTAAGGATCCGACACGCGAGCGAACAGCCTTCGCCATCCTGCATCCCTACAGGCCCTGCGATCCGGCTGCATCTCCCCCGATCCGACTGGAACCTTCCGATTCGACCGGGACCCGCCCATCCGACCGGATTCTGCAGCCAGCGGCCCAGAGGGACCAGCCCCATGCGAAGGTCTTCGGCATCCTGGCCGGGCGGCGCAAGATAAGCAAACCCTAGGTGGGCTGGCAATTGATTTGCGCCAGCCTTGACCGGCTTTGAGGCGGTTGTTAGCCTGACCCCCGGCTCGCCGGCATCGGGTGCTGGCGCAAAGACAAGGGAGGAACCCTGGTTGCAGGCGCGGCAGCGAACCCACGTCCCGGCCCCCGACAGCCCTGACCGCTTCGCCCGTTCACCCCTGCGGGGGGCGTCGCGAATCCGGCTTGCCCCGCCCGGCGGCGGCTGGCCGTCCTTGGGTCTAGGCGGCCGCGCGGCGCCCAATCCACTCCTGCTTGGGTTCAGCGTGCTGCTGGGACTCGGGTTTGCGGTGCTGCCCGGGATTACCCCGCGCTGTCACGCCCAGTCCTCCTGGTCCAAGCTGCCGACGGCCCGCGAACGGGCACCTCGCGAACGGGCACCTCGCGAACAGGGCGAGGAGGGTCGGTCGCGCCACGACGAGGCGGGCAGGTCGACGGCTCCGGCCCCGCGGGAAGAGCAGATTCTGCAGGGGACGGTCCGGGATGCCCAGGGCGCGCCACTGCGCGGCGTCCGGATCTCGATTTTCGTCGACGGCCGAGCAGCGGCCCAGGGGGTTACCGATCCGCAGGGTGGGTATGCGCTCGCCCTTTCGTTCGACCCGACGCGCGACCCCACGATCGTGGCGGTCTACACTCCGTCTCAGGAGGAACTGGCGGGCGAGTACCTGTTGCTGCGGGAGACGGAGGCCGGGTCGGCGCTCTGGGGCCCCTGTATCCCCCGCGCGGCGTTCGGTTCGCGGCAGGAAGGAGAGGCCCGAAGGGATGACGCGTCGATCGCTGAGGGGACGACGATCTACGACCTGACCCTGATTTCGGGGTGGGATCGCCGGGCGGCCCAGCTGGAATCGGATTGCTGGCGGGATGACCGCATGAAGCCGCCCGCCGGCGCGGCGCGAACGGAGTGAGTCCGGTCGGAAAGAACTGCTCTCGGGAGGCTGAACCTGAGAGCGCGAGACTTGAAATCGACTCGGTCGACGCGCGCGGCGCGTCTGCACCGGGCGATCGGTGAATCGTCCACCGGGGGTTGGTGTGGCGTTTGGAGGGGATCCGCAATGTTCCTGAGAGTTCATTTCGATCGTTGCTGCAGCGCCCCGATCGTGGGCGCGCCTGAAGATGGCCCCTGCGGGGACCAGACGGGTACTCCCGCGCCGGGTCGTCGAGGCTGGGTGCCCGGACTCGCGCTGGTCTTCGGCCTCGCGCTGTTCGCCGGCTGCGGCGGGGACGACCCGCCCCCACCGGTGGAACCCAACCCCGACCCGCCGGCCGCGGTGCGGAACCTTTACGTGAGCGACATCTCGAGCACGTCGGTCTCACTCGCCTGGAGCGACGTCTCGGACGACGAGACCGGCTTCCGGTTGGAACGCGCTTCGGGCGCGAACTTCGCCCAGATCGACACGGTCGGTGCAAACGTAGAGGCGTTCGTCGACGCCGGGGTGCAGAGTGGCGCGACCTACCAGTACCGGGTGGTCGCCTATCGCCGGAACACGCCGACCCAGACCTCGACCGCCGATCCCTCGAATCAGGTCTCGATCACGGCGGCGGCCAATCAGCGACCGGAAATGCCGAGCGCCCCCTCCCCCGCGGACGGAGCGGTAGAGGTCGATCCGGCGGAAGCTCAGGCGTTGACCTGGACCGGCGGCGACGCCGACGGCGACGCGGTTAGCTACGACGTCTACTTCGGGGCGAGTCGCGGCGCGCTCAAGCTGGAGGCAACCCAGCAGGCAACCAGTTGGACCCCGACCACCGCCCTGGCCCGCAACGGCGCCTATTTCTGGCAGGTGATCGCGCACGATGCGAAGGGAGTTTCGAACCCCTCCCCGATCTGGGGTTTCGTCACCGAAGTCGACCGGGCCTCGGTGCCGTTCGGCGCCTTCGTGATGGGGGCGGATACGCTGGAGTTCAAGCATCCGGGGAGCCCGGTCCTGGTGAGCGATTTCAACATCGATCGGTACGAAGTGACCAACGCGCAGTACATCGCCTTCCTCAACCAGTCGCTGGCCCGCGGGACGGTGATCGTGCGCGCGGGCAGCGTGCTCGAGACGCGGCTTCTGCGCACCTTGTGCCAGGTCTACGCCGCCGATCCCACGCGCGGTGATCCCGATTCCGGCATCCGCTATCTGGCCGGCGAGCAGGTGTTCGTGGCGGTGGACGGCCGCGAGTCGTTCCCGGTCTCCGAGGTCTCGTGGCACGGCGCTGACGCCTACGCGCGTTTCTACCAGCGGCGACTGCCGACCGAAGCGGAGTGGGAGAAGGCGGCCCGCGGCACCAGCCGGGAGTTCGGATTCGAGATCGGGCAGACCGGCGATACCATCGGCGTCGGCTTCCGCTACCCCTGGGGGAACCCGCGCGATCTGGCCAGCGGCAACTTCTCGTCGTCGGGCGACCCGTACGAGAATCAGGGCGCGGTGGCCACCACGCCGGTCGGCTTCTATGACGGCACCACCCGCCCCGGCGGCTACGTGACGCACAACGGGGCCAGCGCCTACGGCCTGTTCGACATGGCGGGTAACCTCTGGGAGTGGACCAACGATCCCTACGGCCTCTACCGCCGACCGCACGCTTCGCCCCCACCGGGGTCGTCGAATTTCAACGTGGTCCGGGGCGGGAGCTACAAGCAACGCGTCGACAGCGCCACGGTCTGGAACCGGAGCTATCTCGAGCCGACGGTGACCGACGCGTCGGTGGGATTCCGCACCGCGGCGAACGGACTCCTCCCGGATTGATCGCCGGGAGCAAGCGGGGGCGCGATCGAACGCCTCTGGGGTAAGAGACGAAAGCGGCGCGAGAGGACGACTCCCGGGCCGCTTTTTTCATGGGGCGCTATTTTCATGGGGCGCTTCTCTCATGGGGTGAGGCGCCCGAGCCTGCTCGGTCAGTCCTTCGTCGGCCGACCGAGATCCGCGGCCAGACGGGCCGCCCGCTCGACACCCCGGGCCAGGGTGCTGCGGATTCCGCCGTCCTCCAGGGCGAGGATGCCTCCGATGGTGCAACCGGCCGGCGTGGTCACGTCATCCTTCAGCGAGGCGGGATGACGTCCGGTGGCCAGGACCATCTCCGCCGCGCCGAGCAGGGTGCGCGCAGCCAGGGTGGTGGCCACCTGACGCGGCAGTCCCATCATCACTCCGCCGTCGGCCAACGCCTCGATCATGATGTAGCCGAACGCCGGGCCGCTGCCGGAGAGGCCGGTCACGGTGTTGAAGTGCTTCTCCTCCAGTTCGAGGGTCAGCCCGAGCCCGTCGAACACCCGATGCGCGATCGCCAGGTGTCGCGGCTTGGTCCGGCTCCCCGGGGCGAGGACGATGGTGCCGCGGCCGATGGCGCACGGAGTGTTCGGCATGGCGCGGATCACCGCGCATCCCTTCCCCAGCGTCTCCTCCATCTCCGCGATCGAGACCCCGGCCGCGATCGAAATGAACAGCTGATCGGCGTGCACCGCCCCCGCCTCGACCAGCGCGCGCAGTGCGCCGAGCACCGCCTGCGGCTTGAGCGCGATCACCACCGTATCGACCTGGCGAACGATGGCCGCGTTGTCGGTCGAGATCTCGATTCCCAGGCTTCGGGTCAGCTCCTTGGCGCGCGCCTCGCTACGTACCGCGCCGTGCAGCCGTGACGGGGGCGAGACCTTGGCCGAGAGCAATCCCTTGAGGATCGCCTCCCCCATCGTGCCGACCCCGATCACCGCGACCGAGCCGAGCCCCTGGTCAGTTCGCTCTTCATGCGCAAATCTCCTTGTCGATCCGCCGTCCCGGGCTAACGGCCGGGTTGGTACAGGTCGTAGCGACCGAACCCATCGTAGTCGACGAAGACGAAGCGTCGATTGAGGCGATCGTAGATCCAGACCTCGTAGGGTGGGCCGTCGATGTTCTGGGTGTGCCGATCGATCTGATCCGGAGCCCCGTACTGGATGTAAATCCCGCCGCGATCGGAGCGCCACCCTGGCTCGAGCACGCCGAAGTTCTCGTTGGCGTAGCGCACCCGTTCGAAGAACTCGTCCTTGTACTCGTTCTCTTCCGTGTCGGGGGTCGGATCCCGGCGCTTCCAGAAGCGATTCCAGGCCTCCTTCCGCTCCACTGCCGGGGCCGATTGCAGGCTGTCCACCTCCCCCGGCTTCTCGATCAGGCGGATCAGATCGATGCTCTGCTCCTGATTGGTGTCGAGCGAGATCATCGACTCGTCCATCTGGAAGAAGAACTGGCGGCGCGCGGTCTCGCGATCCCGGTGGACCGTGACCTCCATGATGTAGGTCCCGAGCCAGAGCGCGGAAAGATCGGGGCGGAAGCGAAATGGAGCCGGATTTCCGGCCGGAAGCGCGAACTCGCCGCTCACCGCCGTCTGCCGCTGTTCGTCGATCACCTTCCAGATGATCCGCGTCGGGGCCGGGGCATTCCGCTGATAGACCTGGCCGACCACGCAGAGCGCGCGAATCGGCTCGCCGTAGCGATGGGTCAGGATCCAGTCGCTCGGCGGGAGCGCGACGACGCGCGATTCTCCGGTCCCCACGGCCAGCGAGTCCTCGCAGCCCACCACCCACAGGGTCGAAAGCGAGAGCGACTCCCGCTGGTAGTTCGGAACTACCAGATCCCACTCGACCTTGTTCCTGCGCCCTGATTCGCTCTCGGACAGCGTCGCGGTGGCGTGGAGCTTGCCCGGCTCGGCCGGAAGACGCACCACCTTCTGGAAAAAGATGTCCCGCGCCTTGGTGTCGGAGTAGGTCGCCACTTCGAGGGTCTGCGGCCAGAGGTCTCCCCCGACCTGACGCTTGCCGTCGCGGAGGACGATGAGCACATCGAAGTGCGCGCGGTAGACCTTTCCTTCCTTCCGGAAGAACAGCTCGGCATACGGCACGCGGAGAGCGACCGTGACCTCGGGGCCTTCCTCGGCGAGATAGCTCCCCGAGTCGACGAGGAACCTCGGGTGCCCCTGCCCCGCGGACGGCGGGAGGTCGACGACGTCGAACCCCCGGCACTCCGCCACGACGCCCCAGAGCGTGAACCAGAGCGTGAGCCAGAGCGCGAACCGGAGCGTGAAACAGCGCGCGAACCGCTGGACGCGCAGCGCACGGAGCGGGAAGCGCCGAAACGGGAGGCGGCCATGCGGGCGTGCCGCCGGCCGCGCTCCCCCAGGGACGCGATCAATCACCGAAGCAGGTTCCGACCGCCCGTGCGGCACTCACGATGGCCGAGCTGGGATCGACGCGTCGCGGCTTGGCCACCGCATCGGCGAGCGGCACCGAGGTGACCTCGGTGCCGCGCAGCGAAACCATCCGGCCGTGCAACTTCTCCGCCGCGAGTCGCGCCGCCTCGACCCCGAAGCGGGTGCCGAGGATCCGATCGAAGGAAGTCGGCGAGCCGCCGCGCTGCAGATGGCCGAGCACCGTGACTCGGCTCTCCCACTGGAGCCGCTCCTCCAGCTCGTGCGCCACCCAACGACCGATGCCGCCGAGCCGGATCGCCTCGGGCGAGTCTTCGATCCGCCGGTCGACGAAGATCTGCCCGCCGCGCGGGGTCGCGCCTTCCGCCACGACCACGATGGAGAACCGTCGACCCGATTGCCCGCGCTTCTCGATCGCAGTGGCGACCTTCTCGAGGTCGAACGGGATCTCGGGGATCAGGATCACGTCGCCTCCGCCGGCCATGCCGGCCTCGAGGGCGATCCAGCCCGCGTAGCGCCCCATCACCTCGACCACCATGATCCGCTGGTGCGACTCGGCGGTGGAGTGGAGCCGGTCGACCGCGTCGGTCGCCACGGCGCGGGCGGAGTCGAAGCCGAAGGTGACATCGGTCGAGTCGAGGTCATTGTCGATCGTCTTGGGCACGCCGATCACCGGCAGGCCGCACTCGATCAGTTGCGCGCCGATGGTCAGGCTGCCGTCGCCCCCGACCACAATGATCGCCTCGAGCCGCCGGGCGCGGGCCACCGCGACCACCTGATCCGATTGATCCTCGTACCGCTTCTCCCCGTCGACCTCGACCGGGACGCGGAACGGATTGGCGCGGTTCGACGAGCCGAGGATGGTGCCGCCGCGGTGCAGGATCCCGCTGACGTCGTCCGCGGTCAGGAGGTCCATGTTGTCGTTCATCAGGCCGTCGAAACCGTCGCGGATGCCGTAGACCTCGATGCCGTAGTGGTAGGTCGAGGCCTTGACCACGGCGCGGATGACCGCATTCAGCCCCGGGCAGTCGCCGCCGCCGGTCAGAAGTCCGACACGTCTGGGATGTGCCCCCATCATGGCATTTCCTCGCCGGGTTGGTCCCAAGCCGCCGATTTCGCGGGATTTCGACCGGAATCGGCCAGGGACCGACTTCGGCGGTCCCGAGCACGATGGTTAGCAGATCCCCCGGCCCCCGGCAAGACAATGACTTACGAGATTCGTAGGGAACCTTTGCCCTGGCGGTACAGGTCGTGCTGAGATCCTGCTGGGGGTCGGACCTTGGACGGTCGATCCTAGGAACTACCAGAGGAGGGAGGACGCGTGCCCAGGAGAGACAGCACCAGTCGCAGCAAGGGAACGACCCGACCGGCCGTCGCACCGACCAAGCCGACACGCAAGACCACGACCTCCCGCTCGAAGCCGGCCCGCCCGGCCTCGAGCAAGGACAGTCCGACCCGGGCCCCGGGGACCAAGCCGCCGACGGCGCGTGCCCAGCGCGCTCCGGGCGGAACGACCCGCGCGACCACCCCCCGCGCCACCCCGCGAGGAAGGGCCGAGCCGGCCGGAGCCGGGCGTCGCACCAAGGTCGCGGCACGCGCCCTTCCGCCCTCGAAGCGTCGCCTGACCCAGGTCGAGGCCGACCGCCTGCTCCACCTCGAGGACGCGCTCGCCGGCCGGATCGTCGGTAAGCGGGAAGCGATCGAACGGATCTCGCGCGTCATCCGGGTGCGCCTCACCCAGCTCGATTTGCGACCCGAACGACCAAAGGGAATCTTTCTCCTGGTCGGTCCGCACGGCGTGGGCAAGAGCGAGATCGCCTATGCAGTTACCGAGGCGGTCTATGGATCGGAGGAGCCGGTCACCCTGCTCGACTTAGGTGAGTTCGAGGACGAGGAGCAGCTCTCGCGCCTCGGTTCGGTCGTGATCAACACCCCCGAGCCGGTGCTGGTCGAGGGGGCGCTGACCACTCCGGTGCGCCAGAACCCCCAGACCGTCTTCCTGCTCCGGGGCCTCGAAGTCGCCCATCCCGGACTGCAGCGAATCCTGCTCTCGCTCTTCGAGCGGGGAAGCTTCGAGGACATGATCGGCCCGGCTGCCTTCCGCGACGCGATCTTCTTCCTCACTGTTACCTTCCGTCGCGAGGACTCGATCCCGGCCGGGATCGGCTTCTCCCGCGCCTCGCGCGCCCCCCGGGAGCTGCTGCGGGAGCGGTTGGAGCGGCTGGTCCTGCCCGATCTGCTCGATGCGTTCGACGACATCGTGGAGCTGCCGGCCCTCACCGCGGAACAGGTGCGGAAAATCGCCCGCTACAAGGTCGACAAGGTGCTGGCCCGGATGCAGCGTCAGAAGAAGGCGATCGCGGTCGACGAGGCGGTCTTCGAAAGCCTGATCCCGGACGACCTCTGCCGGACCCAGGGGGCGGCCTTCCTGAACCGGACGCTCGAGGACCGGCTGTTCAATCCCCTGGCTCGCTACCTCCTCTCCCACCGCAAGAGCGCGGCGCTCCAGGTCGGGCTGGAGTCGGGGCAGGTGACCATCCACGAGATCGCCGCGCCCCGGGGGCGCCGGCCGCGCTAGCCACCCGTTCCGGCGGCGGGCCGGGACCTCGAAGTCGGGTTGGGGGTCCGGGGGGGAAACTGCCCGGACCCTTATCTTTACCCTCCCCGCTGGCGAAACGCTTGCCCTATACTTGACAGGCTACTTCTGAGCGCCCGCGCAACCGGTTCTAGGACAGGGCTCAGGGGTGGATCACCGGTCTCCAAAGACGCACCCGACTTCTCCGGGCACACCGGGGACGAGGAGGACTAGAAGAATGCGGAGCATTTCCTGGAAGGCAGGACTCGCGGCGGCGGCGCTTTCGCTGCTCACCGTGGGCCCGATCTCGGCGGCTGTTCCCAAGATGGTGTGGACCGAGGAATTCGGCGCCACGTGGTGAACGTTCTGCCCGAGGTCGCGGTGCGCCCCCCACAACATCGAAACTGAATTCGGTTGGCAGTTCGTTCACGTCGACACCCACGTCTCCGGCACCGATCCGTTCTCCACGGTCGAGTGTGAAACGCGCGCTGATCGCTACGGCGTCGGCGGCATCCCCCACGTGGTCATCGACGGCTCGATCAACGAAGTCGGGGCCGACGTCTGCGCCAATCAGACGATCACCTACCGCAACGACATCAATGGCCGGGTTGCCGAGGCCGGCGGTGTCAGCCCGGTCGACATCTCGGGAAGCTTCACCGTGGTCGGGAACATCGCCACGGTGACGGCCACCTACGAGTTGCTCGATCCGGGCACGTTCACCACCCATCAGGGCGTGATCTATGTCTGGGAAGACGACGTCACCTGGTGCTGCGGCTATGGCGGCGTCAACCACTGGGACGATCTGACCCGCGTGATCCGGACGAGCCCGGTCACCCTGACCACGGTCGGACAGACGGTGACTCTGGTCGAGACCTGGGACATCACCACGGCCGAAGGGGTCGCCTGCAATCCGGCGAATCTCCACGCCGCGGCGATCTTCGAGGAGACCGGCGGCAACAAGAACGTGATCCAGGCAACCGACTTCGTCAGTCCGCTGCCCACCTTCTTCCCTGCCCTGGTCACCGGCCAGACGCTGAAGTCGATCCCGAACGGCAACGACACCGCGCTCTTCACCTGCTCGGTGCAGAACGTCGGAACCGCGGCCGATGTGCTCAACCTCGGTCTGACCGGCTTCCCCTGGACGGCGGATTTCCTGGTCGAGGGCGACCCGACCTACTACACCTCCACTTCCGTGGCCCTCGCGCCGCAGGAGCGGAAGGAAATCACCATCCGGGTGCAGACCAACGGCGTGAAGCAGATCGGAAGCGGGACCTTCTCCGTGGCCTCCCAGGGGGACAACACCCAGGTGCGGAACGCGACCTACAAGGTGTTCAACGACTCGTACGCCGTCCTTCTGGTCGACGACGACGCGGGCACCTACGAGGTTCCGTTCACCACCGCTTCACCAATCTCGGCTACCTCTACGAGCGCGTCACCGCCGCGTCCCTCGGCGGGATGATCGGATATGACGTGGTCGTCTGGCACACCGGGTACGCGACCTCGAACACCATCACCGCGACCGACCAGGCGAACCTGATCGCCTACATGGATCAGGGCGGCCGGGTCTTCGTCTCGGCGATGGACTTCACGACCGGTTTGGCCAATCCGAACACTTTCGTGAACGACTACCTCGGCGTCGCGAGCTGGACCGTGAACACCAAGGCGAACACCGCGGTGGGCGTGGGCGGCGATCCGGTGACCGATGGCATGTCGATCGCGCTGACGTTCCCGAGCCAGGCAGCCAACCGGGTCGATACCCTCGTTCCTGGGCTAGGGACCACGATCTTCAACAACGAGTTGGCGGTTCCGTGTGCGGTCCGGTACGAGCGTCCGAACCAGGCGCGCAGCATCTTCTCGACCATCGTGGCGACCGCCCTTTCGACCTCGGCACCGGATCCGAACAACAGCGAGACCTTCATCGAAAAGGGCCTCATCTGGCTGCTCGAGCCGCCGACCTCGACCGACGTTCCCACTGGAGTCGGCGCGCTGGCCAGTCGAATCGTCTCGGCTTCCCCGAACCCGTTTGCTCCCCGCACCGAGCTGTCGTTCGCGATCTCGACCCGCGCCGCCAAGGCGCCGGTTTCGTTGATCGTGGTCGACGCCGCCGGACGCCAGGTGAAGAACCTGGTCGACGGCACGCTCGAGGCCGGCGCGCACTCGGTCGTCTGGGACGGCACTGATGCCTCCTCCCGCACCGTGGCGGGCGGCGTCTACTTCGCCCGTCTGAAGACGAGCGAAGGCGAGTCGAGCCAGAAGCTCCTCCGCGTTCGTTAGACCTCCCGCGGCGCGCGCTCCGCGCGCGCCGCTGCATTGTTCCCTTGAAGGGGAGTCCCACGCGGGCTCCCCCTTTTCTTTCCCTCCGTCTCCGTCTTCGCTATACTCACCCCGCGTCGTTCGCCCCCTCCGACGCCCAACACACCCAACGCAGGGAGGAACTCGCGCATGAAACGTGAACTGCTGCCGCTCGTGCTACTCGCCCTCTGTACAACGTCTGCCGACGCCGAACGGAACGACGATGCCAAACCGTGGAGCTACGACCCGCTCACCAACATCCGGGCTCAGTTCCCCGAGCAGGAGCCGAACAACGTCTGCCCCGGCCAGGCGATCGTCTGCGGCGACGTGGTGATGCCGGCTTCGATCGGCGCCCCGGGGGATGTCGACTACTACGAGTTCATCGGCACGGCCGGAACCCTGGTCACGATCGGCACCGACAACACCGGCGGCGGGGACACCGACACCTATCTCGAACTTTATCCCGCCAACTGCGCCGCCCCCCGCCTGACGTTCGATGACGATGGCGGTCCCGGCTCGTTCTCACTGATCAGCAACTTCGTCCTCCCCTCGACCCAGCCGTATCACATCAAGGTGCGGCACTTCTCCACCTCCGGGACCGGCGACTACAAGCTCTTCCTGACCTGCGTCGAGCCGACTCCTCCGCCGCCCAACGACACCTGCGGCGGGGCGCTGCCGCTCGAGCCGTGCTCCAGCGGCAATCTGACCGGAGACAACACATTTGCGATCCACGACTACGGTTCGACCTCGCTTCCCTGCACCGGCTTCACCGCCGCGGGCAAGGATGTGGTCTATTCCGTGGCGCTCAGCGCGGGCGACACCTTTGACGTGACCTACACCGCGGTGGCCGATGGTTCGGTCTACCTGATCACCAACTGTGCCGACCCGGTCGGCTCGTGCGTGATCGGCGCCGACGACACGCTTGCCGGACAACCCGAAACCTGGAGCTTCGTGGCGGCCGCTTCCGGCACCTACTACCTGATTCTCGACTCGTTCGGCACCAACACCGGGTCGACCTGGACCCTCGATTACGCCATCTCCTGCCCGCCCCAGGTCGGGGCCTGCTGCCTTCCCGGGCCGCTCTGCGAGCCTGGTCCCTGCATCTACACCAACGCCGACGACTGCGGGGCGCAGGGTGGAACGTTCCAGGGCTACGACACGTCGTGCGATCCGAGCCCGTGCGGGGTAACGATTGGGGGGGCGTGCTGCCTGGCCGACGGGAGCTGCGAGATGCTGGAGCCGTCCGACTGCGACAATTTGGGCGGCGAGTACCTCGGCCACTGCATCCTCTGCGACAAGGTGCCGTGCGTTGCGACAGTCGGCGCCTGCTGTTTCTACGAGGAGGGTCCGTGCGGGCTTCTGGTCGAGTGCCAGGTTCTGAGCAGTCTCGATTGCAGCGTGCTCGGCGGTTCGTACGTGGGCCATGGCACGACCTGCGATCCGTCGCCCTGCGCGGCGCCTCCGCCCTCCGGCGCCTGCTGCCTGGTGACCGGGGAGTGCGTCTGCGTGGTCGCGGGGGACTGTGACGGCAGCTACCAGGGCGACGGCACCGACTGCGATCCGAACCCCTGCCCGCCGCCGGTCGCGACCGAGCAACGGACCTGGGGCGGGATCAAGTCGATCTACCGTTAGTTTCCGGCCGGTCCGGCCCCCCCGGATCGAGCCAACTGGGGCCGCCTCTCGGGGCGGCCCTTGCCTTTTCCCCGCGTGGGCGGAGATGGCGCTTGGTGCGGGCTTTGGCGAACCGTAAAATATTCGCCGGTACGCGTATGCCCCAGGTGCGGCAGACGCGACCCAACGTAGTTCCCATACCCGTTATCAGGAGGCCTGATCGATGCGGAGCATGTCCTGGAAGGCAGGGTTGGCGGCGGCCGCCCTCGCCCTCATCTCGGTGGGCCCGGCCACGGCCGGCGTGCCCAAGATGGTCTGGACCGAGGAATTCGGCGCGACGTGGTGAACGTACTGTCCGAGGTCGCGTTGCGCCCTCCATCAGATGGAAGATGAGTTCGGACCCCAGTTCGTGCATGTCGACACCCACGTCTCGACCTCAGATCCGTTCAAGACGACCGAAACCCAGAATCGCGCCACCCGTTACGGGGTCAGCGGCATTCCCCACGTCGTCCTCGACGGCCTGATCGACGAGATCGGCGCCGATGTCTGCCCCAACCAGGCAAACACTTACCGCAACCACCTGAACAACCGCCTCGCGGTCAACGGCGGAATCAGCAAGGTGTCGATCACCGGCGGAATGGAGATCGTGGGCAACCTGGTCACGGTCACGGCCAACTTCAAGTTGGAAGACCCGGCCAGCTACACCGCCCATCAGGGAACGCTCTTCCTCTACGAGGACGACATCACCTGGTGCTGCGGATTCGGCAGCGAAGACCACTGGGACTTCGCCACTCGCATGGTGCGCTCCACCCCGGTCTCGCTCACCACGGTCGGCCAGGTGGTCACCGTGCAGCAGACCTGGGACCTGACCACCGCGGTCGGCGTGCCCTGCAATCCCGCGAACCTCTACCCCGTCGCGATCTTCGAGACGGTGGCGGGTACGCAGGAAGTGATCCAGGCGACCGACTTCGTCACCGTCCAGACCTCGCTCCCCGAGCGGATCGCGTCGGTTCCGAACGGCAACGGTGTGGCGAACTTCACCGTCTACGTGAAGAACTTAGGCCTCAACGCCGACGTCTTCGACCTGAACGTCTCGGGTTTCCCCTGGCCCTCCGACTTCCAGGTTCCGGGCGACCCGAACTACTACACGTCGAAGAGCGAAGCGATCAACGGCGGCGAGGAAAAGGCGGTCACCATCCGCGTTCAGACCGACAACGTGAAGCAGGTCGCCGACGGCCTCTTCTCCGTCACCGGTCAGAGCAACGGCCAGGTGCGCACCGTCCAGCCGCGGCTGTTCAACGGCGCCCACGCGATCCTCTTCGTCGACGCGGACAACAACGTTTTCGACGTTCCGATCACTGACGCGCTGAACACCGCCGGTTACCTCTACGACACGGTTACGAGCAATCCGGCGGGCGCCAGCGCCATCGCCGGCTATGACGCGATCGTGTGGCATACGGGGTATCTGAGCGCGACCTTCGGCGACAGCGAGGCTGCCTACCTTCAGGACTACATGGATGACGGCGGTCGGTTCTTCCTCTGCGCGATGGATTACCTGACGGGCAAGACGAACCCAAATCCGTTCATCAATGACTACCTCGGCGTTGCGAGCTGGACCAACAACAGCAAGGCGCTCGCGGCCAACGGTGTCGGTGGAGACCCGATCTCCGATGGCATGGCGATGACCCTCACCTTCCCGACGAGCGCCGCGAATCGGGCCGACGGCCTGACTCCGATCTCGGGCGCCAGCGTGGTCTTCAACAACGAGAACACGGTTCCGCACACCGTCCGCTACGAGCGGCCGAATCACGCGCGGTCCGTGTTCTGCACCGTGGTGGCAACGGCCTTCCCCAACGGCGGGGCTGACCCGAACAACCACGACACGTTTGTCGAGAACACGATGACCTG
The DNA here is from genome assembly GCA_016712505.1 of Candidatus Eiseniibacteriota bacterium. Lineage (GTDB taxonomy): Bacteria > Eisenbacteria > RBG-16-71-46 > CAIMUX01 > CAIMUX01 > JADJQY01. Next base: position 31,585 of record JADJQY010000005.1, read on the forward strand.
GCTGCTCGAGAACAACACGGTCGGAGTTGAGGACGGGGTGGCGGCTAGCGGCCTCTCCCGGATCGTCTCGGCGTCGCCGAACCCGCTGACCAGCACGACCGCGCTCCGCTTCGCGCTCTCCAATGACGCATCGCGCTCGCCGGTTTCGCTGGTGGTGGTCGATGCCTCGGGCCGTGAGGTGCGCAATCTGGCCAGGCAGTCGTTCGAGGCCGGCACGCACGAGCTGGTCTGGGACGGGCTGGACAACCAGAATCGCGAGACTCCGGCCGGCCTTTACTTCGCCGTGCTCCGCACGGCCGAGGGCGAGACCAGCCAGAAGCTGATCCGCGTGCGTTAGCCGTCGGGCGCGCCGCGCGCGCACGACTGCATTGCCCGCCGAGGGGAGTCCCACCCGGGGCTCCCCTCTCTGTTGTGCGCCCGGCATGGGCACAGACTTAGAGGTGAGAGTCCTCTCCTGAGCAGGTCACAGCGAAGGAAGTGAAGCGCAGGGAGGGCGCCGACCGTCTAAGGAACGTGGAACGACCGCGGGCCGATGCAGCGGATACGGGCAGCCGACAGGCGAGCGCAACTGATTCGAAGCCTTGGACAAGGGACGGGCGTAATCCGGCGGTGGTGCGGGAAGGTCGTTCCCGGGGAGATCTCGCTTCACGCCTGAGGACCCAGCCGGCGGCGGAGCCGGCCGTAGTCGCCCGCCGAAGGGCCACGGAGGGTAGTCGGCCAGCAATTGGGCCCGGGGGGAGGGAGCGTGGAGACCGCTCCTCAGGGGAGGGCTCAGGAGCGAGGAGCGCGGGCGGTGAGCCGCCCCAGGCGGGGAGCGCACGGCCTGGTTACAGACATTGGGCAGGAGTCCGCGAGCACGGCACCACCAGGCCTCCCCAGGGGGCGGTGGCGCGCGGCTCCCGACCTGGGGCCGCCTCATCCAGCAGCCCTGCTTCAAGTCCCATCTGATCCACCTTTCCGACGGGTTCCCCGGGACGCCGGGCGCAGATGCCGACGGCAGCGCAAGCGGGGACCGGGGGTGGGGGGGGGGGGGGGGGCCCGGAGCAGGGGGGGGGGGCGGGCGGGGGGTGGAGGGGGGCTTGGGGGGCGCGGAAGCAGGGCGGGCCCCTGAGGGACCGGGGGGGGGGCGGGCGGCCGGCCCAGGTGGCGAACACTCGTCGCGGTGGAAGGGCGGGCAGGGGGTCACCGACCCCCATCCCGATTCCGTCCTGCGGTGCTCGGAGTCGCGGGCTACTGAAGCTCAGGCAGTAGCGCTTCGAGCAATCGGCGGAGATCCTGGCCGGCGTGATCGGCCATGGTCACGACCTCACCGTGGGTCAGACGCGTCGGCGAGAGGCCAGTGGCGTAGTTGGTGACCGAGGAGAAGATCAGCACGCGCATCCCCAGCTCGCGCGCGAGGAGCGCTTCGGGCACGGTCGACATCGAGGCGAGGTGGGCGCCGTAGAGACGAGCGGCACGCACCTCGGAGGCGGTCTCGTAGTTCGGTCCGGGCGAACCACAGAGGACCCCGGCCCGGAGCGCGATCCGCTGTTCGCGGGCCACGCGCTCGACGATGCGCGAGAGGGCGGGATCGACCAAGGGCTCGCGGCGACGAAAGAGGGAACTGGGCTTGGCCGGACGCGCCAGGGGGTAAAGGAACAGATTGAGCACGTCATCGACCCGGCAGATCGAGCCAGGCTCGATCTCGCGCACCAGCGAACCGGCGGCGTTGGTCAGAATCAGGGTGCGGACGCCCTGGGAGCGGAGCAGGCGGACGTAGCGCGTCACGGTCTCGGGCGGGTGCCCTTCGTAGAGGTGGACCCTCCCCTTCACAATCCAGGTGTCGACTCCACCAAAGCGCCCGAGAATCAAGCGACCGTCGTGCCCGGCCACGGTGCTCCGGGGATAGCCGGGGAGTTCGTCGGCCGCCCACTCGATCCGCTCTTCGGCCGCGTCGGCGATGCCGCCCAGACCGCTCCCGAGCACCAGGCCGATCCGGCTGGCCCGAGCTCCGAGACGCGCGCGCATCGAGGCGAGGAGCGCGTCGTTCGGCCACTCTCCCCCGGTCCGGAGCGCACCGTCGTCGCTCACTCCGCGGCCTCACGGTCGTAGGGATCACCCAGCGCCTTCGGAGGCTGGGCGCGTCCGATCCAACCGGCCAGCACGATGAGCGTGACCAGGTACGGGATCATCTGAAGGAACTGGCTCGGGAGCTTGTCCGAGTGGATCCGGATCTGCAGCGTTTCGGCCGCGCCGAAGAGGAGACACGCCGCAGCCGCGGCGGCGGGACGCCACTTCCCCACGATCATCGCGGCGAGGGCGATGTAGCCGCGACCGGAGGACATCCCGTCGGTGAAGTTGTGCTGCTCCATCGCAAGCCAGGCGCCGGCCAGCCCGCCGTAGAAGCCGGAGAGGAGCACGCCGAGCACCCGGAAGTTCCCCACCGAGTAGCCGGCGCCGTCGAGCGCCCGCGGGCCGTCACCGGCCGCGCGGAGGGCGAGGCCGAAGCCGGTCCCGAAGAGGAGCACCTGCCCGGCAATCACCGCGGCGATGGCCAGGAGGAAGAACGGCGAGCCGAGCAGCTCCCCGATCGCTTCGAAGCCGGCGGGCAGGGAGATCGGCAGTCCGGGCAGCCCGTCGATCCGCGGCGAGTTGCTCGCGCTGCCGTACATCACCTTGAGCAGCGAACGGGTCGCGCCCACGGCCAGGAGGTTCAGGGCCAGGCCACTCAGGATCTGATCGGCCTTTCCCCGCACCGTGACCAGCGCGTGGAGGGCCGCAAGCAGCATCCCGCTCAACACACCGGTGAAGACGCCGGCCCAGGGGTTGCCGGTGGCCAGCGTGCCCCAGACCGCACCGAAGGCTCCACAGATGAAGATGCCCTCGAGCGCGATGTTGACCACGCCGCCGCGCTCGCTGAACGCGCCGCCGACCGCGCCGAGTCCGTAGGGCACGCTGATCCGCAGGACCTGCGCGATGAAGGCGAATGCCGTTTCCATCACCAACGCGCCTCCATCACGGGGTCTCCGGGGCCCGCGCCCGCAGGAGCAGCAGGCGATCGGGCAAGGTGCGGAGCATGCGATCGAACACGATGAAGAAGAGCAGGATCACCGCCTCGAGCAGATCGATCAGCTCGCGCGGCACGATCGAGTTGACCACCAGTCCGCCGTAGGAGAGCAGACCGAAGAAGATCGCCGAGGGGACGATCCAGATCGGCCGGTTGCGCGCGAGGAGCGCGACCGCGATCCCCTGGAACCCGGCCCCGGCGGAGAAGCCCTCCTCGTAGTAGTGCTTGTAGCCGAGGATGAAGTTCGAGCCGGCGAGCGCGGCGAGTGCGCCGGACGCGGTCATGGCGAAGACGGTGAGGCGCGCTAAGGGCAGGCCGGCGTAGCGCGCCTGTTTCGGCCCCTCCCCCAGCACGCGGAGCGAAAATCCGACCGGGGTGCGGTTGGACCAGAGCTCGAGCAGGATCGCCGCCGCGACGCCGAGGAGCAGGGCAAGGTTTAGCGGACTTCCACGGAGTGCGGACCAGAAGTCGGAGAAGCGCGGCAGGGTCGCGCCCGCGGTCACCTCGGCGCTCCGGACCGTCTCGGGCAACGCGAGGTGGTTGGCGAGAAGATAGTTGGCAAGCGCCAGGGCCACGAAGTTGAGCATGATGGTGACGATCACTTCGTGGGCGCCGGTGCGCGCCTTGAGCAGTCCCGGGATCGCGCCCCAGAGCCCCCCGGCGAGCGCGCCGAAGGCGAGCGCCTCGATCACGCCGAGCGGAAACGGCAGCCCGGGAAAGCTGGCGCCAGCCCAGGCCATGGCCAGACCACCGATGACCATCTGCCCCTCGGCGCCGATGTTGAACAGGCGGGCCTGGAAGGCGAGCGCAACCGCGAGACCGGTGAAGATGAGCGGGGTGGCCTTGAACAGCACCTGGGAGAACCCGTAGGTCGAACCGAGCGTGCCCGCCCAGAGGGTGGTGAAGAACTGGGTCGGCGAAGCGCCGAGCAGCGCCACCAGGAGGCCGGCCAACCCGAGGCCGAGGGCGATCGAGGCCGCGACCGGACCGACGGTCTGGAGCGTGCTCAGCGCGAAGGCCTGGAGCCTGAGGTTCGTGATCTCGCGGTCGCTCATCCGTTCGCCTCCTGGTTTTCCAGGCCGAGCAGGCTCCGGTTCATCGCCTCGGGATCGAGCGCCTCGCGGGACGACTCGTAGGCCACCTTTCCGCGGTAGAGGATCAGGATCCGGTCGCTCAGCGTGCGCAACTCGGTCAGGTCCGCGGTCACGAGCAGGATGGCGGTGCCGCGGGCCCGTTCCTCGAGCAGGCGGGCGTGAATGAACTGCGTCGCGCGAATGTCCACTCCACGGGTGGGATGCACCGCGAGAAGAAACGGCGGTCGCCGCGACAGTTCCCGCCCGGCAATGAACCGCTGCTGGTTGCCGCCGGAGAAGGCGCGCGCCGGCAGGTCGAGCCGCGGCGGGTAGACGCTGAAGGTATCGACGATCCGGTGCGCCTGGGCGCGCATATCCGACCGACGGAGCGCCAGACCGCGGCGGAACGGCGGCCGATCGTGGAAACCAAGCACCGCGTTGTCGATCAAGTTGCGCGACGGGAGGAGCCCTTCCTTCCGGCGATCTTCCGGAATCACCCCGATCCGTCGACGGAAGGCCGGAGTGCGATCGGGGTGCACCGGGCGTCCGAGGAAGCGGATCTCGCCGTGATCGCGTCCGATGTAGCCCATGAGGGCCGCGACCAGCTCGCGCTGGCCGTTCCCTTCGACTCCACCCACGCCGACGATCTCCCCCTCGCGGACTCGGAGGGAAACGCGCTGCAGCGAGTGCCCGCTGTCGCCGGCCGAGAGCTTCTCCACCTCGAGGACCGGTTCCCCCGGGATGCGCGGCAGCCAGGGTGTGTCGGGCAGCGGCTCGCCCCCGATGATGAGCGACACCAAGGTCCTGGTATCCAGCCCCTCCGCCCGCACTGTTCCCTCGACCTTCCCCGCGCGCAATACGGTGACGCGATCGGCGACCGCCATCACCTCCGGCAGCTTGTGGGTGATGAAGAGGATCGCCTTCCCCTCCTTGCGGAGCTGGCGGAGCACGGTGAAGAGGCTCTCGACCTCGCTCGGGGCCAGGACCGCCGTCGGCTCATCGAGGATCAAGATCTTCGCCTCGCGGTAGAGGAGCTTCAGGATCTCGATCCGCTCGCACTCGCCGACCGAGAGATCGGAGACCGGCACCTCGAGGCTGGTCTTGAGCCCGTACTTCTTCATCAGCTCGCGCACCTTGTCCTGCGCCCGGTGCGAGAGCGGCGCGAAGAGCCGGTGTCCGGGGGCGCCGAGCAGGATGTTCTCCATCCCGGTCAGGGTTGGGACGAGGTGAAAGTGCTGCGCGCAGAGTCCGATCCCCGCCCGGAGCGCGGCGCGCGGCGAGCCAAGCTCGAGCCGCCGCCCGAAGACATTGACCTGTCCCTCCTCCGGCTTGACGAAGCCGGAGAGGATCCCCATCAAGGTCGACTTCCCCGCGCCGTTCTCCCCCACGATCGCGTGGATCTCCCCCGGAAAGACCGGGAACGAGATCCCGCTGTTCGCGATCAGCCCGGGATAGCGCTTGGTGACGTCGACGAACTCGACCGCGGGATTCACGCGCTCGTCCCGCGGGAAGAGCGGCTGCGCTCGCTCACTTGCTCGGCACCGGGAACGAACCGGCGATGATCTCGGCTCGCAGAGCCTCGACCTTGGCCTTGACCTCGGGCGTGATCCACTGCGCGTTGTTGGCGTCGTTGATGTAGTCGACGCCTCCCTCCTTCAGCCCGAGTACGCGCACGCCCCCCTGGAAGCTGCCGGCCTTGGCGCTCTTCACCGACTCGAAGACCGCGACATCGACCTGCTTGACCATCGAGGTGAGAATGAACCCGGGGGCTTCGGCCTGCTGGTCGGAATCGACGCCGATCGCGAGCACCTTGCGCTCCCGGGCCGCTTCGAAAACCCCGAGACCGGTGGAGCCGGAGGCGTGGAAGATGATGTCGGCCCCGCGATCGATCTGGGCCAGGGCGAGTTCCTTCCCCTTGGCCGGGTTGGCGAACGCCTCGCCGGTCACGCCGGCATAGTTGACCAGCACCTTCCCGTCGGCCTTCTCGGCCAGGAAGCCGGCGCGGTAGCCGGCCTCGAACTTGTGGATCAACGGGATGTCCATCCCGCCGACGAACCCGACCGTGCCCGACTTGGAGAGGAGCGCGGAGAGCGCACCGACCAGGGCGGAGCCTTCCTCTTCGCGGAACTTGATCCCGGCCAGGTTCGCCGGGACCGGTTCTCCCTCCTGCCAGGTGTAGTCGATGCAGGCAAACTTCTTGTCCGGATACTCGGCCGCCACCTTCTTGATGTCGTCGGTGAAGAGGAAGCCGACCCCGAAGACCAGCTGGGCCTTGCCCGAGGCGAGCTGACGCAGCGCGGCGTCGCGCTCGCTTCCCTCCCCCGGTTCGAGGTACTCGAACTCGATCCCGAGTTCCGTCTTGGCCTTCTGCAGCCCACGGTAAGCGGCGTCATTGAACGACTTGTCGCCCAGTCCGCCCACGTCGAAGACCAATCCGACGTGGTACGGCGCGGTTCCGCCGGACTTCGCGGCCGATCCGTCCGCGCCGGCGTGCCCGTCCTTCTTCGCCCCCTCACCCCCACACCCCGGGCTCAGAAATAGCGCCAAACCAAAGGCGATCCAACGCGCCCCGCCACGAACCATGGTCGACGGGCCACCCCGCAACACACCCCTCATCACTCGGCTCCTTCCTCGCGCGGCGGATCGAAGCACCGACGGCATCGCGCCTCGTAGTGCTCGCTCGATCCGACCAGTATCCGTTCTCCGCGATGCGTCACCCGCTGCGTGCGCCCGGCGGGAGCTCCGCAAGTGACGCAGATCGCGAGCGTCTTGGTGATGTACTCCGCCCGCGCCAGCAGTTGCGGCATCGGCTCGAACGGCCGGGCGCGGTAGTCCATGTCGAGGCCGGCCACGATCACGCGGCGCCCCTCGTTGGCCAGCGTCTCGAGCGCGGCCACGATCCCTTCGTCGAAGAACTGCACCTCGTCGATCCCGACCACCTCGGCCTCGCGCCCATGCTCGAGCACGTCGCGGGCCGAGCGAGCCTGGAGCGAGGGGATCTTGATCTGGCTGTGGGAGACGAGATGGTCGACGTCGTATCGGTCGTCGATCGACGGCTTCAAGATCACGACCCGCTGGCGCGCGATCTGCGAGCGGCGGAGACGGCGGATCAGTTCCTCGGTCTTGCCGCTGAACATCGGCCCGCAGATCACCTCGAGCGAGCCGCCGCGGGGGAGATCACCGCGCATGGGATTTCGGCTCCGATCCGATTCCACCGCCCGGTTCCCCGCGTCCGCCCGGTTCGACGCGCGCCCGGTTGACGGCGCGCCCGTTGGCGCGCGCCCCGGTGCGACTCCCGCCTCCGCCTCGGCGTACCGCTCGTTCCGCACCGCCTGGACCTTGGTCGCAAGCAGATCGACCCCGACCCGATTGTGTCCCCCTTCGGGGATGATGACGTCGGCGAATCGCTTGCTCGGCTCGATGAACTCCAGGTGCATCGGCCGGACGTAGGTCTCGTACTGGGAGAGCACCGATTCGACCGTGCGGCCGCGTTCATGGATGTCGCGGCGCAAGCGCCGGAGCAGTCGCACATCGGAATCGGTGTCGACGAACACCTTGATGTCCATCAAGGCGCGAAGCTCGCGCTCGGCCAGCACCAGGATCCCCTCCAGGATGACCACCGACACCGGCAAGACGCGGCGCGTCCGCTCCGAGCGGGCGTGGCGGGTGAAGTCGTAGATCGGCTCCTCGATCGGCTCGCCGCCCAGGAGGCGTGAAACCTGCTCGAGCAGGAGCGGGGTGTCGAAGGCGTCGGGGTGATCGAAGTTGACCCGGGCGCGCTCTTCGGGCGTCAGGTCGGCCAGGTCGCGGTAGTACGAGTCCTGTTTCAGGATCGCCACTCCATCCGGACCCAGCGCCTCGTAGATCTTGGCCGCGACCAGGGTCTTCCCCGAGGCGGAGCCCCCCGCGATCCCGATCAGGACGCCGCGACTCATGCCGCCCCTCTGCGCGCGGTGCCCGTGCTCGGGTCCGGTTCCAGGTCGACCGTGTCGAGCACGCCGACGATCACGGTGCGAACCGGGCCGCGCGGGGCGCGGAGGACCTGCGCGGCGCCGTTCCCCTCGTCCACCACCAGGACCGGATCCCCCACGCCGGCGTCGACCGTGTCGACCGCGAGGGTACGACGACCCAGGGAGCCTCCCGCGGGATCGACCCGTTCGACCCAGAGCAGCCGCCGTCCAAGCAGGGCGGGGTGCTTCAGGGTGGCGTTCAATTCACCAACGACTCTTCCCAGGAACAACGCGAATCCTCAGGTTTTGTTCTCGCTGCTCCCCTCCGCCTCGAGCACCTCTTCGGGCGAGAGCGCGGCGACGTAGGGCAAGCCTCGGTACTTCTCGCGGTAGTCGAGGCCGTAACCGACCACGAACTTGTCCGGGATCTCGAAACCGATGTAGTCGACGAAGACCCCCTCGGTCCGGCGCGAGCGTTTGTCCAGCAGCGCGACCACCGAGACCGAGCGCGGGTTGCGCGCGGTCAGGTTCTTCTTGATGTAGGCCAAAGACAGCCCGGAGTCGACGATGTCCTCGATCACCAGGACGTCGCGGTCGAACACATCGTGGTCGAGATCCTTGAGCAGCTTGACGCTCCCCGAGGAGACGACCCGATCCCCGTAGCTCGAGACCGAAATGAAATCGATCTCCACGTCGATCGACATGCGACGGATCAGATCGCCGAGAAAGACGGCCGAACCCTTGAGGATCCCGACCAGGATCGGGACGCGCCCCATGTAGTCGCGCGACAGTTCGTCCCCTAGCTCTGCGACCCGCCGCGCGAGCACCTCTTCTGAGATCAAGACTTCCGTGGTCGTTGCTCCTGATCGAGGCCAGGCCGCCCCGCCCTACCTGGCAAGGCCGCACCGGTTGGCCAGTCTCGAGTGATCCTGTTCCTTCGGATCCCGTCCTGATTGACCCTAGGGATGACGGGCGGTAGCTTCCGCAAAACAGGCCGCAGGCGCGCCAGTTCGCGCGCGCCCAAAGTGGCAGAAGATCGCGCTGCATGATCGAAGGGACCCCCTTTGGAGTCAAGACGAAAAGCCCCCCGCATCCTCCTCTCCGGCGGCCGGTTGGTCGACCCGGAGGAGCGGGCGTTGCGCGCGGGCGACCTCTGGCTCGAGGGAGGCCGCGTCGTGGCCGAAACCCCGCGCGACCCGCAGCCCGAGTGGACACCGGGGAGCTATCTGGAGATCGCGCTCGCCGGGCGGTGGGTCCTGCCCGGGTTCGTCCAGGCCCACCTCCATCTTTGCCAGACATTACTCCGCGGCTGGGCCGAGGGGCGGACCCTCTACCGCTGGCTGGCCGAAGTGATCTGGCCGGGCGAGGCGGCGCACGACGCCGCTACGATGACGGTCGCGGCAGAGCTGGGAATCCGCCAGCTCCTCTCGGGGGGGACCACCGCCATCCTCGACATGGGGACGACCCGCCACACCGAATCGATCGCCGAGGTCGCCGCGCGACTCGGGCTCCGGGCCACGCTCGGCCCGGCCCTGATGGACCGCGGTCCCGACGCGGCGCGCGGACTGCTCCTCTCTCCCACCGAATCGCTCGCCCGGTTCGAGGCGTTCGCCGCCGCGTGGGACGGACATGACGCCGGCCGCATCCGCGCCGCACTCTGTCCCCGGTTCGTGCCCAGCGTGAGCGAGCCGCTCTGGCGCGAGCTGACCCGTCGTCCCGACCTGGCCCGCTTCCCGATCCACACCCACGGAGCGGAGACCGAGGAGGAGGTCGCGGAGGTGCGGAGCCTGACCGGCAAGAGCCCGATCGGTTATCTCGCGTCGCTGCCCGGAGTCTCCGGGCGCCTCTGCCTCGCCCACGCGGTCTGGCTCGACGACGACGATCGCCGCGCCTTGAACGACTCCGGCCTCGCGGTCTGCCACTGTCCCTCGAGCAACCTCAAGCTCGGCTCCGGCCTGGCCGACCTGCGCGCGCTCCGCGACGCCGGGGTGACCGTAGGGCTCGGAGCCGACGGAGCCCCCTGCAACAATCGTCTCGATCCATGGCAGGAGATGCGACAGGCGGCGTTCGTCGCGACCGCGCGGCGCGGACCGGAGTCGATCGATCCCTGGGAGATCCTCGCCCTGGCCACCGCCGGCGGGGCCGACGCGCTCGGCCAGGGGGAGGAAATCGGGCGGCTGCGTCCCGGCTACCAGGCCGACTTCTGCCTCCTCGATCCGGAGCGCGATCCCGCCACGAGCGGGACCGACCTCGAGCCGTCCGAGGACGGGAATCGACTGCCCGCCAATCGACTCCGTGCAATGAACGAGAACCAGTCTGAAGTCGGGGCCCGGTTTCGGGAGGACCCTGCCGCCCTCCTGGTCTTCGCCGGCTCGCCCGCACTGGTGGTCGAGACCTGGGTCGCCGGCCGCCAGGTCTACCGTGCCGACGCACCGCTCGACCCCGACCTTGGCGACCGGGTCCGGGCCGCCAGGGGGCACCTTCGTTCGCGCCTTCATCCCCGGAAAGGAAACGAACCATGACCCTGCCTCACGAGCTGATCGCCCGGCTCCCGAAGACCGATCTCCACCTCCACCTCGACGGGTCGATCCGCCTCTCGAGCATGATCGAGCTGGCCCGCGGACAGGGAATCGCGTTGCCGAGCGAGGACGCGGACAAGCTCCTCGCCCACCTCACGCCGAACAACAGCGACCTCGAAGGGTACCTGCGCTTCTTCGACACCACCCTTTCGGTCCTCGACACCGAGGAAGCGCTGGAACGGTGCGCCTTCGAGCTGGCCGAAGACGCGGCGCGCGAAAACGTGCGCTACCTCGAGGTGCGCTACAGCCCGCTGCTCCATCAGAAGCGGGGGCTGGAACTGGAGCCGATCGTCGAGGCGGTGATCCGTGGCCTGAAGCGGGCCGAGGCGCAGTACCGGATCCGCTCCGGCGTGATCCTCTGCGGCATTCGCAGCATGGATCCGCTCGAATCGCTGCGCCTGGCCGATCTCACCGTGGCCTACAAGCGGCGCGGCGTCGTCGCCTTCGATCTGGCCGGTGCGGAGAAGGACTACCCGGCGAAGGAGCACCGCGATGCCTTCCTCCGGATCCTGAAGCACAACATCAACGTGACCGTGCATGCCGGCGAGGGGTTCGGTCCCCCCTCGATCGCCCAGGCGCTCCACTTCTGCGGCGCCCATCGAATCGGTCACGGCACCCGCCTGCGCGAGGACCCGGACCTGCTCGCCTTCGTCAACGACCACCGGATCCCGCTCGAGATGTGCCTGACCTCGAACCTCCAGACCGGCACCGTGGCCCGACTCGAGGACCATCCCTTCGGCGACTACTTCCGCCGGGGATTGCGGGTGACGCTCAACACCGACAATCGACTGATCTCGAACACCACCCTGACCCAGGAACTCGAACTGGCCTGCCGGCTGTTCGACCTCGACGCCGCCGATCTGCGCAAGATCCTGATCAACGGCTTCAAGAGCGCCTTCCTCCCCCACGAGGAGAAGGTGGCCCTGCTGCGCGAGGCGATCAGCGAGATGGACGCGGTCTTCCTCGAGTTCGACCCGACCTACGTCCCCTACCGGACCTTCCTCTAGGTTCCGGCCCGGTGGCCGCCCGGGGCGGCGACTCCCGGGAAAAGGCTGTCGGCATCCATCGTGCTGGACGGACGTGTCCAGGGTGACGGACATTCCCATGCTTTTTCCGGCACCCCTGAGCCTCGCCCGAGTCGGCGGCAAGACGGCAATGCCCTCCCTCCCTTGCAGGGTGCTGAAGAACCGTTCGGCTCGCCTCTCGCCGTGGGCAGCGGGAGCGAGCACTCGGCTGCGCAACACTCCGTTGCCCAACGCTTGTTCCCGGGGGCGGGAACGGGTAGAATGCGCGCTTCGGTTTGCTCCGGGCCCCCCGGGCGAATCCAGTTCGAGTCATGGAAGCGAAGGAGCCCATCGCATGCTGAAGGAGCTTTCCGCCGTCATCCTGGCGGGACGGGACAACCGCCATCTGAAGTCGGTCAAGCAGACCCTGCCGTTCGGGGACGAGATCGTGCTCACCCGCACGCTGAAGGCCTATCTCGACGCGGGGGTGGCCGAGGTGATCCTGGTCCTGAGTGAGCGCCAGGCCGATCTGCAGAACGAACTCGGTCCGCTCGCCGGCAAGGTCAAGGTCCTCACCGTTGCCGACTCGGAGGTGGGCCTCGGCGCTTGCCTGCGCGAGGGGGTTCGGAGCGTGGCCGGAGGCTCGAAGGGGTTCATGATCGGCGTCGCGGACCAGCCGCTCCTCTCTGCCGAGCTGATCACCGCCATGGCCGAGGCGTTCGCCAAGGGGGGGAAGAAGATCGCCCTCCCGGTGGTGCAGGGGGGAATCGGCTTCCCCGCCATCTTCGACGCCTCGATGACCAAGGAGTTCGGTCGCCTGAAGGACGCAGAGGAGAGCTGGGACATCGTCACCGCGCATGCCAGCGAGGTGCTCGATGTTCACCGCTACGAGACCGCCTACGTGCGGAGCATCGACGACATGGACGACTACTTCGCCCTGCTCGACCTGGCCCGCCTGCCCCGTCCCGATCTCACCCCGCCGAAGGACGAGCCGGAATCCTCGATGGCCGGGGCCGGTTCCGCGGACCGCAACCCGCTCGGATGAGTTCCGTCGGCGCCCCGACGCGCGCCGCCTTGTTCGACATCGATGGCACGCTGCTCCACGGACACGGTTCCGGGCGGCGTGCCTTCTTGCGTGCGCTGGAGGAAATCCACCGTCGCCCGATCGATGACGCGGGATTCAGCTTCGCCGGGCGCACCGATGTCGAGATCCTGAAGAAGGTGCTGGCCCAGAACGACCTTCCGGATCCGACGCCAGAGGAGATCCTCCACTTCGCCACGCTCTACTGCCGCCACCTCGAGCACGAGTTGAGCCTGCTCGACGGCCCCCTCCTCTACCCTGGCGCGGAACGGCTGGTCGCGGCGGTCTGCGCCCGACCCGATTGGGCGCCCGGGCTCCTGACCGGCAACCTCCGTGAAGGGGCGCGGCGCAAGCTGGCCTCGACCGGTCTCTGGGAGCGCTTCACCTTCGGTGCCTTTGGTGACGACCACGAGGATCGGAATGCTCTCGTCCCGATCGCTCTCCGGCGCGCGGCGCAGGTGTACTCCACAGAACTGCTGCCGGGCCGGGCGGTGGTGATCGGCGACACCGAGCGCGACGTGGCCTGCGCGCGGGCGGGCGGAGCGAAGGTGATCGCGGTTCGGAACGGCTGGGACGACGGCGTGGCCCTCCGTCGCGCGGAGCCGGACGCCTATTTCGAAGATTTGACCGACACGGGCGCCCTGCTCGCCGCGCTGGAAAGCCTCACCGCCGACTAAGCGTTCCGGCTCCACCCAGGTTCGACCGAGAAAGAAACCTCGCCCCTAGCATCCCCTCCGGCGCTTCGGTAGGCTCGCTGGTTTGACGGACACCTGGACGATGAACCCCGGACGATGAACACTGGCCCCCCGCTTCGGGTTGGGCCGCACCACGCGAACAGGAAAGGGAGACTCATGGCCAAGCGCACCGCATCGGCGGTCTGGAACGGAGATCTGAAAGGCGGCAACGGCACGGTCAGTGTCGGCAGCGGCCTGATCAAGGACGCCGCGTACTCGTTCGTCAGTCGTTTCGAGGAAGGGACCGGGACCAATCCGGAGGAGCTGGTCGCAGCCGCTCACGCCGGCTGCTTCGCCATGGCCACCTCGGCCACCTTCAGCAAGCACGGCTTCAATGCCGAGCGGCTCGCCGCGACCTGCACCATCACGCTCGACACGGTCGACGGCAAGCCGACCGTGACCACCAGCCACCTCGTGCTCCGCGGCACGGTGCCGGGCATCGACCAGGCCAAGTTTGCCGAGATCGCCAACGAGGCCAAGGCCGGCTGCCCGATCTCGCGCCTGCTCAATGCCACGATCACGCTCGACGCGACCCTGGAGTAGGACCGACCCGGAACTTCTCCTCGGCCAGCTTCCGGCTGCAGTCATGCGCGCGTTTCCTCATACTGGAAGCGCGCGTATTTCTTCGCGGGGAGGGAGCGTCCAGAGGACATGAACCGACACTCGCCCCACCTGGTGGCCCTCGGCGCGCTGGCGCTGTCGACCTGGATTTCGTCCGCTGCCTTGGCCGGCGTCGCGCCCCAGGAACTCCTGATCTACTACTCCTGGCCGTCGATCATCAACGGATCGACCAGCGTGGCCGAGGCGGCGAGCCACTTCGGTCAGTACGATCTGATCGTGCTTGGCGATCTCCTGGAGAAGACCTCCCATCCCGATCACGGGAACACGGCCGCGATCCTGGCGAATCCTGCGCTGGCCCAGACCGAGGCCTACGGCTACATCACTCTTGGGGTGACCAGCCAGAACCTGAGTCCGGCCGAGATTACGCTTCGGATCGACGAGTGGCAGGCCACCGGGGCCGAGGGGATTCTCTTCGACGAGTACGGCTACGACTACCAGGTGACGCGCGAACGGCAGAACCTGGCCGTCGCCCATGCGCATGCGGTCGGGATGAAGGTGATCGCCAACGCCTGGGTCCCGGCCGACGCCTTCGACCCCGCGGTCCACCCGACCGGCAATCCCACCGGCCTCCCCACCCTGCTTAGGCCCAGCGACGCGTTCCTCTTCGAGAGTTTCCAGATCCAGGAAGGCACCTACGTCCCCGAGTCCGCCTGGAGGACCAAGGCCGACGCCCTGCTCACCTACCGCGCGCAGTACGGCAGCTCGATCTTCGCCGTGACCACCGTGCTGCCGGAGACGGTCTACGACGAAGCAGCGCTCCACTACGCCTGGTTCAGCGCCGCGCTCGACGGCTGGAGTGCGCTCGGGTGGGGCGAGTACCTCTTCGCCGCGCTCACCGGCCAGGCCCCGTACCGCGACCGCCCCGTCATCGATCCCGGCGCGAACTTCGCCGGCGACCTCCTGCGCGAGAGCCCGGTCTATCGCCGCTTCACCAACACCGGCCAGCTCCGGGTCGATGCCAGCAGCCACGCCTTCGCGTTTCTGCCCGGGACGGCGGACGCGCACAGCCCGGCGCCTGGTCCCAGCTTCCTTCTCGCGCCCAACCCCGGGCGCGGCGTGATCCACCTCGTTCGCCCGGGCGGAGGACGAAGTCACATCGTCGTCCTGGACGTCACCGGGCGGGTAGTGGTGCCGCTGCAGTCGATCGGACCCGGATCGGTCGCCATCTCCGCGCCCCCCGAGGCCGGAAGCTACTACGTGCGGCTGGTCGAGACCGCAGAGACCGTACGCCTGGTGCGGCTGCGCTGACCAGTTCAACCCCAAGCCGATCGCGCATCTGCACTTCGAGCGAGGCGATGCCTTACCGCGCGCCGCCGGATCGCCTCAGCGCGCCCCCGGGATCTCCACCATCAGCTCTCGCCACCAGGTGGCCTCCGGATCACGGTCTCCACGCTTGCTGAAGAATAGCGCCACGGCATCTTCCGCATCGGCATAGATCTCCAGACTGGTCACCCCGCCGTGGTGGGTTGGCTTCTCGACCACCCAGGCTTCCTCGATCGCCGACTCGCGCAGGTGCAGATTGAATTCGGGATCGAGCACGTTGAACCAGGGAGGGGTCTCGGCCAGTCGCTGCACCGTGCCGGTGTGGATCTGGATCGCACCGGGATTTCCGACGAAGACCATCACCACCTGTCCCAGTTCGGTCACTCGACGCAACAGGTAGCTCGCCGCCGTGCGGAGGACCGGGCGGGAGTGGACTCCCTCGACCGCTCGAACCGCAGCTCGACGACCCAGCTCGAGATCGCACAGCATCGCGGTGAACTCATGGGGGTCGCGGAGACCCGCCCAGCGGTCGAAGAGCCGAGAGAGGTGCTCCTCGCTGCGGACCGAACCTGCGCCGCGCGATGCCTCGCGGGGATCGAGCGGGCTGCAGGTGGGGTCTTGATTCGGGTCGGCAAAGTCCTGCGCGAGGTGACCGAAGCCGATGGCATCGCTCCACTCGTCCAGGAACACCTTGTGCACCGCGTTGCCCTCGCGGTCGAAGACTTGCAGACTGCGACGCTCGGGCCGCACCGAGCGATCGAGCACCGCGTAGGCCGAGCCCCAGTTTCGGGTGAAGAGGCGCAGATCGACACCGTCGCCCAAGACCTGACCGACGGTGCCATGAAACGAGGTGCGGCGGTAGAGCCCACGGTGCTCGATCACGCAGTGCTCGTTTCGGGTCAGCGCGGTGAGCCGCCCTAGCCCTTCCAGGGCGGCAACCCACTCCGGCCAAGGACCGCGGAGGCGGGTCGCGCCCGCGCCGCAGTCCAGGGCGACCAGTTGTTCCTCCGCGACCCCGAGCGTCAGGGCGACGTCGCGTTGACGCGC
This sequence comes from Candidatus Eiseniibacteriota bacterium, assembly GCA_016712505.1. GTDB lineage: Bacteria > Eisenbacteria > RBG-16-71-46 > CAIMUX01 > CAIMUX01 > JADJQY01. The sequence continues at coordinate 47,983 of JADJQY010000005.1, forward strand.
CTTGGGATGCGCCTGCCGATGTTGATCAACCCGCCGCCTGAGTTCCTGGGTCGATTCAAGCTTGCTCTCCATACTTCTTCCTCCGTTTCGCGCCGTCGCGCGTTCAACCGAATGCCGCGATCCGTCCCGCCGCGTCGCGCAGCGGGGCCAGCGGCACGCCATAGGTCTCGAGCAGAAGGGTGGGGGTCAGGATTTCGTGCGGCGCCCCCTGCGCGATGAACGCGCCGCCGTGGATCAGCACCGCTTCGTCGCCGAGGCGCGCGGCCAGCGCGAGGTCGTGGGTCGAGAGGACGATCCCCGCCCCCTGTTCACGGACGGCGCGCAAGAGGACCTCGATCCCCCGCAGGTGGCGTGGGTCCTGGTGCGAGGTTGGTTCATCGAGCAGCAGGTAACGACCGCGCAGGTCGTCGCCCCCCAGTTGGAGCAGTGCGGCCACAAGGCGGAGGCGCTGTTGCTCACCGGAACTCAGTCGGTCGAGTCGCGCCGCTTCGGAGCCCGAGAGGTCGAGCGCGGCGAGCAAGGCCGAGCGCCTGGATGGCGCGAGGGGGCTGGCGTCGATGGCACCCGCATCGGTTTCACCGGTCGCCAGGTCGAGCAGGTCAGATACCCGAAACCAGTTTCCCGGAATCGTCTGCGCGGAGACCACGGCGCGTCGGCGCGCGAGTGTTTCGGCCGGCCAAGCGGCCAGGGGCAACCCATCGAGCCGCACGCCGCCAGATTGTGGGACGATCTCCCCCGCGAGGTGTCGGAGAACGGTCGTCTTACCCGCTCCGTTCGGCCCAACCAGGGCGAGGACGGTCGCCGGCCTCACCGCGCACGACATACGATCCAGCACGGTTCGTCCACCCGCCACGAAGGACAGGTTCGAAGCCTCGAGCACCGTCAGGCCTGCTTTCCGCGACGCCAGAGGAGATAGGCAAAGGTCGGCGCGCCGAAGGCGGCGGTCACCAGACCGAGTGGAAGTTCCTGCGGGCGGACCAGGATTCGCGCCAGGAGATCGGCCCAGAGCACGGCGAGAGCACCGAAGAGAGCGCAGAGCGGCAGAAGCCGGGCGTGTCGCACCGCGCCGGTGAGGCGAAGGACGTGCGGCACCACCAGCCCGACGAAGCTGATCGGTCCGACGATTGCCACCGACGCGCCGACCGCGAGCAGCGATCCCCCAACCAGCAATCGGCGCGTGCGCGCCAGGTCGACTCCAAGGTGAAAGGCGGTTTGCTCTCCCAGGGCGAGACAGTCGAGGGCGCGAGCCTGTCGCAGCGCAATCCACAGCGCGATCCCGGTCGGCGCCAGGAGAAACGGCAGCGCCGCGCGCTCCACGCCTCCCATCCCGCCCAGGGTCCAGAAAACGAAGGTGCGAAGCTGGGAGTCGGAGTAGAGGAAGGTGAGAAGGCCGGTCCCCGCGCTCGCCGCGGCATTGACCGCAATCCCGGCAAGGAGCAGCCCCTGGGTCCGGTCGGCCGCGAAGCGGCAGGCGAGCGACCAGACCAGGAAGAAAGCGGCCGCCGCCCCCGCGATCGCGCCGATCTGTCCGAGGAGGCGAACCTCGAGCCCCCCCCACTGCCCGGCGCCGAGAAGCACCACCCCTGCGCCCAGCGCCGCACCACTCATGATTCCGAGCAGGGCCGGATCGGCCAGCGCGTTGCGGAAGAGCCCCTGGAGCACCGCGCCCGAAACCGCGGTCGCGGCCCCAACGAGCAGAGAAGCCACGACACGCGGTAGCCGAAGCTCGAGCAGTATGGCGCGATCCCGCGCCAGCGCCCGGGCGTCCTGCTCCGGCGACGCGTAGAGGCCCCAGAGGGAAGCCGGGGTCGCGCCACTGTTGAGCGCGAGCAACGCAGAGGCGACCAGCGCAGCGACCAACACGACCGCCAACCCCCGGCTCGGGATTTCGCTCGAAACCGGCATCAGCGGCCACGCCTCGCGGAGTCGGTCAATCCGCACCGAAGGGCGAGAATCGCCTCTTCTACCCGCGGCCCGAAACCGAGCAGGAGCAGATCATCGAGGGCAACGAATGCCCTCTCCCGTCCCGCTGGAATCTGGCTCATGCCCGGAAGAGACCAGAGTCCGTCCTCTCCGCCGACCGCTTCGAGTCCACCTCGCGTGAGCAGAATCAGATCGGGCTGCGCCCCGACCAGACTCTCGGCCGAGAGAGGTCGATAGGCATCGAAGCCGGCGCACGCGTTTCGGCCGCCAGCCAGCCGGATCAATTCATCCGGCGCGGTGTTCTGCCCCGCCACGAAGTAGCTCCCGCCCCCCCGCGCATAGAGGAACAGCACGCTCCGCGCGTCGGTCGCTTCTGCCGGCGGCGCCTCCCGGTCGGATCGGAGTTGAAGGCGCTCGAGTCGAACGGCAAGAGACTCACCCGCCGTCTCGCAGCGGATCGCGGCGGCCACCGCCCGCACGCGCGACGCCGCGCCGAGCAACGATTTCTCCCCCGGGACCACGACGATCGGCACCTCCAGCGCCCGCAGACGTGCGATCACCTCCGGCGGACCGGCATCGGCCCCGAGCAGGACCAGATCGGGATCGAGGGCCAGGATCCCCTCAGCGGTGAGGTCGCGCTCGAAGCCGACGGAGGGAAGCAGGTCGAGACCCGGCGGATACGAGGATCCCTTCCCCACCGCCACCAGTCTCGAACAGGCACCCAGCGCGCAGACGATTTCCGCCGCTGTCGGATTGACGGCAACGATGCGGGAGATGCCCTGCCACCGCTCCGCGCCAGGTTCCTCCGCGATCGAGGAAGCGTGCACGGCACCCGACCATGGTGGGACCAAGAAGGAGAGACAAATCGCCACCGCACCCGGGGCCGCGCACGCTGGCCACTTCATCGTCCGGCGACCTCCAGGCCCGAGCGGCGATGGAGCACAGTTCCGTACTGTGCCTTCACGCCGCCCCAGGTCATCGGGGCAACCGCGGTCGCGTCCTCCGACTCGAGCACGAGGTCATCGACCAGGAACGGAATCCCGCCGATGTCGAAGCGGAAGTTGTAGACCCCGACCCAGCCGCTGCCGAGATCGGCGTCGACGATCGGCCCACCGGGCAGTTCGTTCCCGTCGAAGTAGAGGTGAAAGGTTGCACCGTCCGCCTCGACCTTCATCTGGTGCCAGCTCTCCACTGCCGGGAGACCGCCGGGCAGGTCGGTGGTGAACCAGGTCCCTAGGGTGGTCGGAGTACCGTCGATCAGCTTGCGGAAGCTGAGCTGCAACAAACCCGGCTGGATGACGAACTGGTAGCAGGAGGCGAAGCCGTTCGATTCCTGGGCCCGCACCACCAGACCGCGGCGCGAGTCGCCCGCCCCGGTGAAGATGGCGGCGCTCCACGAGTAGTCGTCGTAGCCATCGGGCGGGGTCGCGGCGAGCGAGATCCCCCCTTCATCCGGGATCGCGTTGGTCAGAACTCCGACCGTGTGATCTCTGGAAGGATTCGAATACCCGCCATCGCCCGAGCTCAGGACGAGCGGTTCGAGCGTGTTCGGCACCCCGAATCCGGGCGTCCAGGTAAGATCCAGGGTCCCGCCGGTCACGTACTCGGCCTTCACCACCGCGGCGCGCGCCGCAATCGAGCTGGTCAGCGACAGGGTGACCGCGAGGGAAAGAATCATGGCGGATCGTTTCATGGTTGTTTGCTCCTAGGTTTGAAGAGGCGCCCTCTGGGATCCGGTTCCTCCGGGCTCTGGATAGGCACCTGCCCGCTTGGCCGGCGCCGGAGAACGTCATCAGCGCAGGACGCGCACCTGCAGCGTCTCCTGCCACGATCGACCGCTGAGGCGAGCGAAGTAGACTCCGGTCGGAGCGCCCGTCAGGTCGTAGGCTGCCCCACCCGCTTCACCCGGCTCTTGAGGGTCGAGGTGGATCGTCTCGAGCTGCCGCCCGCTCGGGGAAAACAGTTCGAGGCGGAGCGGCTCGGATGGAACCTGCGCCCAACGCACGATCCCCGCTCCTCGCGTCGGATTGGGTTCAGCCCAGAGCCGGATCCCGCTCAGGTTCGCCTCGACTGCCTCGGCCGGCGCACTCGCGGAAGCAGCGAGAAAGGCGATCCGACGCTCCAGCAACGCGGAGTCGACGCCGCGGTCTCCGATGATCACCACGCCCGCCTGATCGGTGGCGGAGGCCTGAAAGAGCAGTTGAAAGCGCCCGGCCGGGTTTCGTGCCGCGAGGGAAAAGAATCGTTCGTCGGTGATCGGCGTTGCCGTGAGATTGCGCGCGGCCTGCCAGGGACCACCGACCCGGGAGACGGTGCCGGCGATGTCGCCAAAGCCCACGCCGGTGATGATTCCCGGGAGCCCAGCGTCCGCGGTCTCGTCGATCTCGGCATCGACGAAGCGCAGCCAGGCAACATAGACGTCGAGGCCGTCGTCCGAGAAGCCGACCTGTGGCCAGTCGACCGAGATGGTGTTGAAGCCCGCGATCGGACCGATCCCCTCCTCGTCGAGACGGGCAAACCGATCGGCCTCACCGAGGGCACTCCGGTGGACCACCGAGACCCCGCGACCGGGGGACCAGTGCGCGATCCGGCTCCGCCAGTCGACAAACTCGATCACACCACTCACACGGCGCGCCTGCAGCTCGGACCAGACCACGTGCGGCTCCGTACCTCGATATGCCAGGTGGCAGTGGATGAACGGCCGATACTGGGTCGAGGTCGAGTCGGGCGCAGTGATCGAGGCATCGTTGTAGTTCGTGAGATTGGTGATCGACACGGTGCCGGGCGCGAAGGAGCCGTCACTCGACTCGACCAGGAAGACGTCTCCGCCAAAGTCGCCCATCGCGACTCCAACCTTGCTCCCGACTGATGCGGCGATGCACGGAAAGGCGGGACGCCCATCGCGAAAGATGCTCGAGGAGACGGTCGAGCGCCAGGCTCCGAACTGCCAGCCGGTCGGGCAGGTGAAACTCGGTCCTTCTGCGGACAAGAAGCTTGCCCGCACCTCCTCGCACTCGTCGTACGACCCCGCGGCCGGGATCTCTCCCAGGAGCGCCAGGGAGCCACCGCCGTTGACCGCAATCTGCGGGAAGAGGTAGCTCGGGTCGGTGATCGGCGAGAGGTACGCCTTCCAGCTCGATCCGCCAAGCGTCCGCTGCACGTAGGCGTCGCCGCGCAGGTCGCACCCGTCTTCGTTCATGTGTTGCGTGACCACGGCGCGACCGTCCTGGGTCAGGGCGAGGCTACCGAACCCACCGAACAGTTCGGTCACGCAGCACCCGCGCACCGCGGGATCCTCGACCTTGATCCCCGGTCCCCAGGTCCCGGTTGCGGAGCGCACCGCGTAGGCCTGCGCCCGCTGAGGAAACGGATTGGGAAGCCCGAGATCGGGTGGGCACCCCGCGCCACCGTCCAGTTCGCAGAAGTCGTCGACGAAGGTCGCATGTACGCGCCCGTCCGCGGAAACGAAGACGCGCGCCCCGAGTGAGCCCATGTCCTGCAGGTCGTACCAGGTAGTGCCAATCAGTTCCGCCCCGACCGGGAGCGGAGCGGGGGAGGAGCCTCCCGCCGGTCGCGGCGCGGATCCCACCCCGACCGCTGCCGACCGGAGCTCGAGCGACGGCTCGAGACGCAGCGGGCGCTCGACCGGGGCGGCCGCCAACCGCGCGTCGGCGGCGCCCGCCACCACGCCGAGCAGACAGACCGCCAGCAGCGCCGGACGGCACCCGGGACGCGCTGGGTGTTCCCGTTTCATGTTCGTGACCGTGCGAGTCATCTCCATCCTCCCCTCATGCTCAGAACTTCCAGCGACCGTGGTGCGAGACCGAGATCGCGAACGTGCGCCCCCCTTCGGGGACGTAGGAGAGCGCCTCACGGGCGTCGGCATCGAACAGATTGGTCACCGCCAGGCGGCAGTCGAGGCGGTGGAGTGCGGCGGCGAAATCGAGGTCGGTCAGGCTCACGGCCGCTCGCCGCAAGGCCGCGACTTTCGAGTGGACGCGCTGGGTGATCCGCTGCCGAGCGGCGAGCTCAATCCTCGCGCTTCCCCTCGTCCACTCCGCGCGAAGAGTGATCCGTCCCCGCCGTGTTCCGATGTCCTCCAGCCGGTCTCCGGTCTCGAGATCGCGTCCGCGCGGCGCGGCCCCGGTCAGCTCGAGCGAGAGTGCGCGGTGACGAAACACGGCCGTCGCCTCGATCCCCTCGATCCTAGCCCGCTCCACGTTCACGTACTGGAAGCGGGGCACGAGGAACAGCTGCCCGAGGTATTGGAGCGTGATCAGGTCATCCAGTTCCGCCCGATGCAGCGCGAGGTCGAGGTGCCCGAGCGGTCCGAAATCGCGCAGACGGATCCCGGCCTCCAGACCGACGCTCCGTTCGGGATCGAGCGAGGGGTTTCCGAATACGCGCAGCCCACCGTGGATGTAGCCGTCGAAGAAGAGCTCATCCAGGTTCGGCCAACGAAACCCGCTCGACACACTGGCGAACGGCTCGACGCGGTCCCAGGAGGCGCGCACTCCCGCGCTGCCGCTCAGTCGCTCGCCCCCCCGCCGCGTCGGTTCGCCCGCCACGTCACTGGAGTCGGACCGGGTCCTCGCTCGGTCATGACGGGAACCGAGCTCGATGGTGAAGCGGCCGACCGACTGGTTCAGACGGACGCTGCCGTAGGTCGCGGTCGTCCTCGAGTCCGGAACGGCGCGCGAACCAGCCTCCCGGTGCGCCGTCTGTCGCCCGGTTCGGTCGTAGGTGTCGGTCGTCGTGACGCGTGGGCCTCCCGTCTCCTCCCAGCGCAACCCCACGGTTCCTCCCACGCACTCGCTCGCCTCGCCGAACTGAAGGCGTGCCTCGCGCAAGTCGGAGCGGTAACGATCATCGGTCACGCCCCGCTGGATCGCCTGAAAACGCTGGCGCACGAAGATGCTGTCGACCCGGGTCTCGCGAAAACGGGTATCAAGGTCCTGAGCGACCAGCAGAAGTTCAGTCGACGGCACCGGACCGGTCTTCGGACGGCGGATGAGCGCGCGCAGGAGATCCCTCGCGGTGCTCGGATAGACTCCGTCGCCCCCGGCCGGAGTGGCGAAGGCGGTGAGCCCCACGTCGCGCGCGGTCTGCCTGGCCCACTCCGCCTCGGTCACCACTCCCCCCGCGGCCAGGACCGCACGCAGCGCTCCGCCCGACTCCTCGAAACCGCTCCCCTCCACCTCGCCCTCGGGAGTCACCAGGGCGCGCAGCTTCGCCCCGTTGATCCGGGCCTCCGCACCGAAGCGCGGGCCGGAGCAGGTCAAACGTCCGTCGGCCGCCGCGTGGTCCCCTGGCGCGGACCCGCGGGCGGAAACCAGACTCGTGACCTCGAACTCGGCCGAGAGGAGCGGCCGGCGCGTGCTCACCTCCACTACACCGCCGAGCGCGTCGCTGCCGTGCATGGCGCCGCCGCCGCCCGGCGTGACCTCGACCGAGGAGACTGCCGAGACCGGCAGGAGCGCCGGCTCCGCCCCGTGCCCGCGCGCCGGATTGAGCGCCACGCCATCGACCAGGATGAGCACCCGATCCCCGGAAAGGCCACGCACCACCGGCTTGGCCGACCAGGGCCCGGTCTTCGCCACCTCCACTCCGGGTACCGAGGCGAGCGACTCGCCGAGGTTGGGCGGAAGGAAGCGGCTGACCTGCACCGAGTCGAGGTGTCCGGAAGATCGAGCCCGGAACACAATCCTCCCCGGGCGCTCGTCGCACACTTCGACGGTCGGAAGGGTGGTGATGACCGAGGTGGTGTCGCGCCGCGCCCCCGGGGCATCGGCCCGTACCGACGGCGCGGTCAAGAACAGCAGGCCGATCGCCGCGAGCGGCCCTGCGCCGATCCGTGGCAACGCGGAACGCAGGCCTCCCGAGTAACGCCGCGTTGCGCTCCGACACGAACGCCCGAGGTACGAGCAACCAAGACACGAAAACCCAAAGTCCAAGCGATCCTCCGCCTGGGCTCTGGGCTGGATGCCTCGGGCCGCCGTCGTGTTCTGCCAACCGCGACGCCGTGCGTCGCGACGCGATCCCTAGCTACTCATTCCCGCAACCGCACTCTCCGTCATCCGGGAGAGCGATGTTGTTACGTGGGTCGATCAGGACGATCAGCCGACGACATCGCCGACACTTGACCTCGAGCCCCCGCGGGGTGCGGACCGCGATCAGGGCACCACACTCGCAGCGCACTTCGGAGCCGCCTTCAGTGGCCGTCCCGTCCAGCTCCGTCCTCGACGTGCCGGGGCTCACGGAGCAACCCGCCGATCCTCGGCCGCGTCGCGGCAGGCGCGACACCGACCGATCAATTCGAGGTGATGGTTCGTCAGTTCGAATCCGTAGCGCTCGGCCACCGCCTCCTGCAAGACCTCGATCGCCTCGTACTGGAACTCCACCACGGTCGAGCACTGTTCGCAGATCAAGTGATCATGGTGTTCCGCACCCAGGGCCCGCTCGTAGCGCATCTCCCCCGAGCTCAGGCAGGTTCGCCGCAGGATGCCCGCCGCGCAGAGCACCGGCAGATTGCGGTAAATCGTGGCGAGCGACGCTCGATACCCCGCGCGCTTGAGCGCGGAGAGGACCTCGTCCGGTCCGAAGTGCCCAGGAATTCCGAGCACGCAATCGAGCAGTTCCTCCCGCTCCGAGGTACGCCGCAGCCCGCGCTCCCGCAAGTAGAGGTCGAGCCGCTGTCGCGCCGCCCGGTGGATCGCCGCCTTGGTCATGCCGTCTCCTTGTTGCGAACGTTTGCAATATGAGCCAGGGCGACTCTCCCGTCAATCCGAAAAATCGCCACCCCGATAAGAGAGTGGCGATTCCGATTCAATTCACTTCTCAACAACGAACGACTACTCGCTGGCCAGCACCCACTCCTCCATCGTCGCCTCGAGCTTCTGGGTCAGTTCGCGGTACTCGGTGAGGTAGAAGTTCGATTTCTCGGCGTCGCGGTAGAAGTCGTCGCGCGCCAGCAAGGCTTCGAGCTTCTCCTTCCGCTCCTCGAGCGTGGCGATCTCCTGTTCGAGCTCGCGCAGACGCTTGGCATTCGACTTCTTCGACTTGGGGTCGGGGGCGGCGTCGGGCTTGGGCGTGGCGGCAGGGACGGGGCGGCCGTTGTCCGCCGGTGAAGGCTGGGCGAGGAGCCCCTTCTTGTAGAGGAAGCTCTCGTAGTCGCCGGGATGATCGAGCAGGCGCCCGCCGCCGACCTCGATCACGCGGGTGGCGAGTCCCTCGATGAAGGCACGGTCGTGGGAAACGAAGACGCAGGTTCCCTCGAACTCGCGGAGCGCGTGGAGCAACACCTCCTGGGCGGCGATGTCGAGGTGGTTGGTCGGCTCGTCGAGCAGGATGACGTTCGAGGGTTCCATCAGCATCATGGCCAGGGCGAGACGGCTGCGCTCCCCCCCGGAGAGGACGCCGATACGCTTGTCCACATCGTCACCGGTGAAGAGGAACGCGCCGAGCAGGCCGCGGAGCTTGGGAATGTAGTTCATCGGGCAGAGGCTCTGGGCGTAGTCGAGGATCGTGCGGTCGCCGGGAAGCTGGTCGGCCGCATCCTGCGCGAAGTGATCGCTCGAGACCTTGTGACCTTCGCGCCGCTCCCCTTCAAACGGTTCAGTGCCGGCCAGGATGCGCATCAGGGTCGACTTCCCCGCCCCGTTCGGCCCCACCAGGGCGACCTTCTGTCCGCGTTCGAGCATCAGATCGACCCCGCTGAAGACGACCAGATCGTCGTACGCCTTCCGCACTCCGGAGAGTTCCAGCACCACCCGCCCGGTGCGATCGGGCTGGGGGAACTGGAAGCGGATCGCCTTCGCCGGCGGGGGTGGCATCTCGAGCCGGTCCATCTTCTCCAGCATCTTGATGCGTGACTGCACCTGGGTCGCCTTGGTGTTCTTCGCCCGGAAGCGGTTGATGAACAGCTCGACCCGCTTGATCTCCTCCTGCTGTCGCTCGTAGGCCTTCCGCGCGTCCTCGTAGCGACGCTCGCGCTCCTCCAGGAACTGGCTGTAGTTGCAGGCGTAGTCGGTCATTCGCTTCTGCATGATGTCGGTGATGCGATTGACCGTGACATCGAGGAAGTAGCGGTCGTGCGAGACCAGGAGTACGCCGCCCGGATACTCGCGGAGAAACCCTTCGAGCCACTCGCGCGCCTCGATGTCGAGGAAGTTGGTCGGCTCGTCGAGGAGTAGCACCTCTGGACGCTGGAGCAGGATGCGCGCGAGGGCCACCCGCATCTGCCACCCGCCGGAGAGGAGCGGGGTCGGCTTCTCGAACTCTGCCGGGGCGAAGCCGAGTCCGCGCAGCACCAGATCGACCTGTCGATCGATGTCGTAACCGCCGCGTCGCCGGTACTCTTCCTCCAGGGCGTCAATCTTGTGCAGGATCGCTTCGGCCTCGGCCGGGGCCAGTCCTCCGCGCTCGAGGTCGCGCTCGAGGGCACTCTTCTCGTCGTGGAGCGCGAGTACCTCGGCGAAGGCGCCCCGGGCCTCGGCCCAGACCGACTCGGTGCCGCGGTAGTAGCCGGTTTGGGGGAGGTAGCCCAGGCGCTGCCCCTTCGGCATCTCGATCCGTCCCTCGTCCGGCGCCTCCACCCCGGCCAGGATCTTGAGCCAGGACGACTTGCCCGAGCCGTTGGGGCCGACCAGACCGCAACGGTCGCGTTCCCCGAGAAACCAGTCCACCCCCTCGAACAGGGTGCGGCCTCCATATGTCCTGGTCACTCCGGTCGCCCGAATCATTCTGTCTCCCCGTCCTTTTGGCCCACGCCAGCCGCCCTCTGGGCGGAGTTCGATCCCTCTGCTAGACTAGGTCCACGACGATTGTACCCGCCGCCCGGCAGCGGAGGAGATTCATGCACCCGACATCACGCCGAAGTTCCGGATTGTATGGCCGAAGCGCGTCCGCCTTCACGCCCCTTCTCGCGGCGCTGGCGATCTCCACTCCGGCCTGGGGCGGGACCGCGACCGACGAGTTCGCGGCGGAGCTCGACGCGGCGCGACGGACCGATGCGGTGGCCCCGCGCGGCTCCGCGGCTGCGACCCCCATCTCAGGCGTCATCACGCTCCGCGCGCAGGTGAGCATCCCGGAGCTCGAGCGCGCGATGTCGGAGAGGGGGATCCGGAGCCGCTGGCGCCGCCACGAGTTCGTCGTACGGCAGGCCCAGGAGCTGGCCGCGCGCACTCAGCCTCCGGTGCTCCGGGCGCTCGAAGCGGAGCGCGCCGCCGGCTCACTGCTCGAACTGGAGAGCTTCTGGGTGACCAACGCGATCGTCGCCACGGCGACCCCCGCCGCCTGGTCGCGCATCCTCGCCCTGCCGGAGATCGATCGCGTGCACCAGAACCACGAGGTGACACTGCGCACCGGGAGGTTGGTCGATGGCAGCCTGGACCTCCCCCGGGAAGACCGCTCCCCCGGAGGCGGGGCGGGGCTGCACACCGCTCCGATCGCCAACGAGAACGCGCTCCTCTGCATCAACGTCCAGCCGGCCTGGGACGCGGGCTGGACCGGCCTCGGGCGGCTGGTCTGCAGCTTCGATTCGGGCGCGGATGGAACCCACCCGGCCTTCGCCTCGCGCTGGCGCGGGCTCGACGTGGGAGTCGACTGGAGCCACGCCTGGCGCGATCCCTACAACAACACGCAGTTCCCCACCGATTCGAACTGGCACGGGACCGGCGTCCTCGGCGTGATGTGCGCCGCCCCGCCCGACACCGTCCCGATCGGCGTGGCCTACGAAGCGAAGTGGATCGCGGCCCGCACCTGCTGCGCGCAGTACAACGTGCAGAAGATCCTCGACAACTACCAGTGGGCGATCGATCCCGATGGCAACCCCTCGACGATCGAAGATGTGCCCGACGTGATCAACAACTCCTGGGGCACGGGCGCCAACTGCGACCAGACCTACTGGAACGCGATCGACCTGGTCGAGGCGGCCGGGGTCGTCAACGTGATCGCGGTCGACAACAGCGGCCCTTCGCCCGCCTCGGTCAACAGCCCGGAGAGCCGCGCGACCACGCCGTACAGCAACTTCAGCGTGGGAAACGTCGATCCGAACACTCCGGGCTTCCCGATCGCCAACACCAGCGGGCGCGGTCCCTCCCCCTGCGACTTCTTCTCGATCAAGCCGGAGGTCACCGCGCCGGGCTACTTCGTACGGATCACCTACCCGAACGGCGGCTACGCGGTGGGGATCGGTACGTCCTTCGCCGCCCCGCACGTTTCGGGAGCGATCGCGGTGCTCCGCCAGGTCAATCCCAGCCTCTCGGTCGATCAGTTGAAGGAGACCTTGATGGTCACTTCGCTCGATCGTGGGGACGTGGGTGAGGACAACACCTATGGATGGGGCGTGATCGATCTCGGGGCCGCGGTCTCCTATGTCGAGGCGAACTTCCCCTGGGCACCGGTGCCGCTCAACCTGGTCGGGCAGGTGTTGAATGGTCACGACATCGAACTCAACTGGTCGCCGCCGGAGGACGTGAACCCCGCGAATCCGCTGGTCGGGTTCCGCATCTACCGGCAGATCGACCCGCTCCCCTACCCGGAGATGCCGCTGGCCGAGCTCCCGTTCTTCCCGCTGACCTTCACCGACCTGGACGTCGCCGATGGGCTCTATCGCTACCTCGTCACCGCGGTCTACCAGGATGGCCGAGAGAGCGAGCCGTCGAACGAGGTGGTCGAGTTTGTCGAGGACCCGGCAGCGGTCGGCGATGGGCTGATCGAGGCGCCGCATCCGCTCATCGCTTCTCCCAATCCGTCGCGCGGAACGACCGAGTTGCGCTACCTGGCCCGGGGGGGCGCGCCGACCACGCTGCAAATCTATGACGCCACGGGAAAGCGGGTGCGCCGCCTCCTCTCCGGCGCCCGTCTGGACGGAGGCGAACAGCGCTTCGCCTGGGATGGCCGAAGCGACTCCGGCCTCCCCCTGCCGGCCGGAACCTACTTCGCCGCAGTCGGCGAGGGCGACGCCCGGGGCGCCTGCCGGATCACCCTGCTGCGTTGACCTCCCGGTCTCACCCTGGCCCGAATGCAGCCGGAAGGCCTCGTCGAGGGAGACTCGCGGGGCCTTCGGTGTTCACGACTGGGGCGCTCGAGGTGACCGATTCCGCTCCGGGGCCGGAACCCGCGTTGACCCGCGAAATTCACGCTCCCTATACTGCCGCTTCGTCCATGTTCGAATCCTGGTTCCGGAGGAGGATTGCGCTCGATGAAGTCTGAACTCACGATGACCCACGGCAGCCGGCGACCGGAGCGCGGTCGGCTCTCCACCCCTGCCGTCAGGAGTGCAGCCGCCGGCCGGGTGGCCGCCTGCCTGCTGGCTGCGATCCTCGGACTGGGTGGGGCGGCCGAGGCCCAACTCAACTCCGGTCCGATGATCCGCCTGGCCGAACGAACCTGGGATTTCGGCGTGATCGACCAGGCCGGGCACTTCACCCACAAGTTTCGCCTGAGCAACAGCGGGACGGCCGAACTGGCGATCAAGAAACTCGAGTCGTCCTGCGGCTGCACCGCCGCGCTGGCCAGCGACTCGCTCATCGCTCCGGGCGAGTCGACCGAGATCGAGCTGACCTTCAGCTCCAAGGACTTCGAGGGGCCGCAGACCAAGTTCGTCGCGGTCTACACCAACGATCCGGCCGAGCCGCGCCTCGACCTGGTCCTGAAGGCGTTCGTCCGTCCCTTCGTGCGGGTGACCGAGCGCCAGCTCGATTTCACCGAAGTGCGGCGCGGCGACCCCGGGCTGGTCTCGACCGTGCTCAAGGCAGAGAAGGGCTCCGGCTTCAAGGTGACCAAGGTCGAGGGGGGCGAGGAGTACGTGGATTGGAAGATCGTTCCGATGACCGCCCCCGACAGCCTGGCCTTCCGGATCGAGGGACGGGTCAAGCCAACCGCCCCGCTCGGTCGCTTCAATCAGCGGATCGCGGTCACGCTGGTGCACCCGCACCGCGAGACCGAATCGTTCGCGGTGCGCGGACACGTCTACAGCTACTTCCGACCGGAGAAGTACACCATCAACTTCAACACGGTGAAGTCGGGCAAGGACCAGGAGCGCGCACTCGAACTGGTCGCCGATGGATCGAAGCCGTACCGCCTCCTCGATGCGATCCCATCGGCCCCCTACCTCACGGCGCGGATCGAACCGCTCGGCACCGGGTACAAGCTGGTCGTTCTCCTCGACGTGCCCGACACCGTGGGCTCGTTCAAGGACACGGTGACGGTCAAGACCACCGATCCCGACGAGCCGGAGATCCAGATCGCGGTCAACTCCAAGATCCGTCCGTAGCCCGACACACCTCCTGAGGAGCGCTCGCTCCTAGCGGGGCGCCAGCGTCGGCGCGACTCGCGCGAATGCCGATGTCGCGTGCCTGATCGCGGCGTCGTCCAGATCGAGATGGGTGATCAAGCGGATCCCGCGCGGGCCGAAGGCAACCGCCAGAACTCCCTCGGCGCGCAGTGCATCGAGCCAGCGAGCCGGGGGCGGAGCTTCCGGAGTCAGCTCCAGGATGACGATGTTGGTTTCGACCGATGCCGGATCGATGCAGAGCCCGGGCAAATCGGCCAGAGCCTCGGCCAGGCGCCGCGCGCGGGCATGATCCTCCGCCAGCCGCTCGAAGTGATGTTCCAGCGCGTGGAGCGCCCCCGCGGCCAGGATCCCCACCTGACGCATTCCGCCCCCGAGCTTCTTCCGCACCCGCCGCGCCTCGGCGATGAAGGCCCGACTCCCGCTCAACACCGAGCCGACCGGCGCGCCCAGTCCCTTGGAGAAGCAGACCGAGATGGAGTCGAAGGGATGCGCCAGTTCAGCCAGCGGACGACCGGTGGCGATAGCGGCGTTCCAGAGGCGAGCTCCGTCCAGATGGGTGGCGAGCCCGCGCTCGTGGGCCAGCGCGCAGAGGTCGTCCAGAGCTGCCTGGGGCAACACGCGCCCCCCGCCCCGGTTGTGGGTGTTCTCGAAGGCGACCAAACGGCTGCGTGGATAGTGGGCGTCGTCGGAGTGGAGCACCTCCTCGAGCTGCCGTCGGTCGAACAGGCCGCGCGTGCCGACCAGGGGTAGACACTGCACCCCGGCGAGGAACGCCGGGGCTCCCCCCTCGTAGAGAAAGATGTGGGCCGTCGCCTCCAGGATCACCTCGTCTCCCGGGCGGGTGTGGACGCATACCGCGATCTCGTTCCCCATGGTGCCACTCGGCACGAACAGCCCCGCCTCCTGCCCCAGGCGAGCGGCCACCTGCTCCTCGAGCAGGCGTACCGTCGGGTCCTCGCCAAAGACGTCGTCCCCCACCTCGGCTCCGGCCATGGCCTGACGCATCGCCGGCGTGGGTCGGGTAATGGTGTCACTCCGAAAATCAGCCGCGCCCGTCATCCGTTCGCTCCTTCTCCCGCCGCAAGGTCATAGAGACGCTGGAGGCGACGGCGGAGCTCCGGCGCCACCTCCCCCACGGTGCCCCCGCCCACCGGCGCACCGTTCCAGGTCGTGACCGGCAGCACTTCCCAGGTCGTGCTGGTGAGGAAGATCTCGCTCGCCGCGGCGAGTCGATCCGGGCGCGCCCGCACCTCCCGGGTCTCGATCCAACCCTGGGCCGCGGCCAGGACCTTCGCCCGGGTGACGCCGTGGAGGATCCCCACCTCGACCGCCGGGGTCTCGAGCACGCCGCCCGAGACCCAGAACAGGTTCGACGAGGCCCCCTCGGCCAGATAACCGTCGATGCTCAGCATCACCCCTTCCACCGCGCCGACCAACCGCGCCTCGCGCCGCGCGAGCAGGTTGTTCAGCCAGTTGCCGGCCTTGATCGCGGGATCGAGGGCCGCCGGAGCGTTGCGCCGGATTCCGGCCAGGAGCGCCGCCACGCCGATCCGGTAGTCCTCCTCGGGCCGCAGCACCAGAGGATGCGCGGTCACCGCCCAGGTGTGCGGGTACGCGCGGATCTGATCGCGATCGGCCAGGCCGCGCGAGATCGTGACCCGGACCACCGCTTCGGTCAGGTCGTTCAGCGCGATCAGGCGAGCGGCCACCGTCGGCAGGTCGAGCCGATCCGGATCGAACTCGAAGTGCGCCAGCTCGATCGAGCGCCGCAGGCGCTCCCGATGCTCCGGCCAGAAGAGGAGCCGTCCGCGGTGGGTGCGCATCGTCTCGTAGAGGGTGTCGCCGTAGAGAAAGCCGCGGTCGAAGATCGAGACCGTGGCCTGACTCTCATCGATGTACGCTCCGTTCAGATAGGCCTGCATCCTCCACCCCCCGTTCTACCGCCAGGCCGCATCGACCCGGACCGGCCGCCCGCCCGTGCGATTCCGCACCCGGACCTCGCCGCGGTCATCGAGGCGATAGATCATGCCCGCGTTTCCCGCCGTCACCCAGAGCTCGCGCAGCGCCGGATCGCGGGTCACCGAGTCGACCGGGCCGAGCGCGATCGCCCGCTCCTCGAGCCCCGCCGCGTCGATGTGGATCAACTCGCCGCGCCCCGGATCGGCGACCCAGACACCGCCCGCGCCATCCGCCGCCAGATCGACCGGCTGCACGAACCCGAGAGCGAGCGGGGTCACGCTGCTCCCGTCGCGGGCCACGCGATACACCTCGGCCGCGCCGCGGTCGGCCACGTACAGGACCCCGAGCGAATCCGCGGCGAGCGCCACCGGCCAGACGAACGAACGAAGGCGAAAGCGCACCGAATCGAACCCGATCCGGCTGACCAGGCTGTCGCGGGCCGCGACCCAGACCCCCGTCTCACCCGCAGGGCGGAAGAGATCCTCCACCCGCCCCGCGCTCGAATCGATGAACGCGACCGATCCGTCCGCGCGCAGGCGCGAGACCTGACCGCCGAGGAAGGAACCGGTCCAGAGCCACTCCTCTTCGAGCACCACCGCGTTGACCGCCGGCTGTTCGATCACCTCGATCCCCTCGCCGCTCGGGCGCAGATGGAGCAACTCACCGCGGAAGTAGTCGGCCACCCACAGGCTGCCATCCGAAACCACCGCGAGGTCGAGAAGCTGGCGACTCCCGAGCAGGCGGGTGCGTCGGTCACGGCCGTCCGGGCTCAGACCGAGCAGGCCGCCGTTGACCAGGTCGATCACCCACGGTTCGGCCGGCCCCGGCCGCGCGCTATCCGGCAGGGTGGCCATCCACCGCCCGCGCGGATCGCGAATCTCGAGCCGGTAGTGATACTCGAGCAGGTTGATCAACTTCGCGTCGCGGAAGGCGCCGCTTCCCCGCCCGCTCTCCTCGAGGAGAGTGTGCTCCCCGGCCGCGCTGCTGCCGCGGATCACCCGAACCCCGCTCACGTCCTGCAGCGGGCCGAGATCCCATCGCAACTCGACCGCGGCATCCTCCGCGATCGCGTTGAGCAAGGCGGGCGTGCCGCCGGTATCCGGGTTGTTCGGATCGAGCGGGTTTTTCGGATCGCGCGTCTCGCACCCTGAGAGGAGCCCACCGGCCAGAAGGGCAGCGACGAGTGCGCGCCGCAGCGCCGCCCCGATGCGGTCCCGCCGGCTCACCGGATCACCCCGAGCAGATCGACCCCGACCCGAGTCGTGGCCACTTGACGGCCCAGGGGTTCGTCCGAACCCGGTCTCAGCCAGAGCCAGAGTGCGCCGGCCAGACACCCCTCGGCACCGATCCAGCAGCCCGCAGCGACGCGATCCCAGCGGTCGGCATCGGCCAGACGGGCGCGCATCCGATCCCGATCGGTCGTGGCCAGGTAGTCGTCGTAGGCATCATCCGCCTGGTGCCGCGCCCAGATGCCGGCCGCCCCCGCGGCGAGCGCCGCGATCGGCAGCACCACGCGTGCACGATCGCGTCCGCGGAGGGAGCGGCGCACCTCCTCGGACATCGGTCGGGAGGGCACGATCGAGAGGTCGACCACGAGTTGCAAACTGTCCCGCCCGGCAAAGTCGACCGTGCGAAGGGTCCGTCCGCCCACCGGATCGATCAGCTCGATCTCGAACGGCGCCTCGCGCGGGGCGTAGATCGCGAGCGGCGTGCGTCCGAGGCGCCGTGACTCGGGGGCGGCGCCGGCGAGACGGACCTCGACCGGAACCTCCCCGGTGGTCACGCGCAGAAGTCCTAGCAAGGGCAGGCGCACCCGCTCGGTACGCCCGGCGCCGAGATCGACCGACTGTCGCCAGGCGCTTCCCCAGGCGTCGATCGCGCGTGCGGCCGGCAAGAGCAACAGCGTCTTCGTCCCACCGGCGAGCGAGTCGATGGTGCAGGGCGCACTCCCTGCCCACGCCCCGTCGATCCAGACGGTCAAGGGCTTCGGCGCGTCGAGAACCAGGGTAGCATTCAACTGCGCCGTGGCGCGGTCCACGGCCCCGGCGCTGAACAGCGCAGCCGCGACGAGCAACGCGCGCACTCCTGTCATGGTCGGCCCTCCGATTCGCGGGCATAGACGATGAGCTCTCCCCGCTCCCCGGCCAGGAGCAGGAGGTCGGGTCGGACGAGTGGTGGGACGAAGAATCGCGTGCCGAGGTCGAGCTTCCAGATCAGGCCGCCGCGATCGGCGCGCAGGGCAGCCAACCTGCCGGCGCGGGAGAGACAGAAGAGCAGCCCGTCGGATGCGACCACGCCACCGGCCGCGGCGGCATTCAGGTCCACGCTCCAGATCGTAGCTCTCTCGGAGCGATCCACCGCCTCGACGCGGCCGCCGGTGCACTGGGACACCACGAATCCCCCGGAGAGGACCGGAGGAGCGAGCTGCAGCGGGCTCCTTCGAGCGCCCCCGAGCCGCGCGCCACTCGCCGGATCGAGGTAGACCTCCCGCCCGTCGCCGGCCAGGAGGGCCAGCTCTCCGCCGAGCAGGGCGGGCGACGCGGCGTAGAAGCCAGGCTCGATCGCATGCCACACCTCGGTCCCGCCTCGCGCCGCGAGGGCCAGGACCGAGTCCTTGCGCGCGAGCACGAAGAGTACACTGTCCCCGAGCGCCATTCCGGCCGGCCGCGTTCCGAGGCCGGGGCGCCGCCAGAGGGTCGAGCCGTCGGCCAGCGCGAGACGACGCAACTCGCCGGAATGCAGCAGCACCAGTAGTCCATCGCCGTCCTGGAGGAGGTGCCGAGGTTCACTCGACACGCTGACGGTCCAGGCTTCCTCACCGTCGCTGCACTCGAGGGCTCGCACCCGCGGCGCCCGCCCCCCCAGACCGACCACCACGCGACCGCCGGCCAAGAGCGGGGGCGCGCTGAACGGCTGCTTCGCCCGCGTCGACCAGAGCTTCTCCCCGCTCGCGCGGTCGAAGGCCATGGTGCGCGGATCGGTGGTGACCACGTAGACCGCGCGGGCATCGACCAACGGAGGCTGCTCGATCGAGCGGCCGGCATCGGCCCGCCAGAGAACCCGCAACGATCCGCCGGCGGAGGGGACGCTCTCGGCGAGTCCGGAGAGAGCCACCAGCGTGCAAGCCAGCGCGGCGACGAGCGCGGCGACGAATCGGGTCAGGCGGCGCATCAGTAGTTCCAGCCGATGAAGAAGTCGCTGTGCGTGCTGGGCGAGAAGCGCTTCCAGTCGGTGCGTCGGCCGACGTCGAGCCGCATCACCAGCAGCCCGCCGAGGCCGAGCCGAAATCCCATGCCGTAGGCGCCACGCCACTCCGGCGATTGGCCGCGATCCCAGGCCGACCCAGCGTCGACGAAGAGAGCCCCCTCGACCCCAGGGAGTTCCAGGTTTCCCATCGGCAGCCCGAGGGCCAGTCCGCGCAGGAGGGGAAAGCGGACCTCCTGGTTGAGCAGCGCGGAGTGACGCCCGACCTGCACGCGACGCGGGTAGAGCCGCAAGGAGTGAGATCCCCCAAGGTCGAACAAGGCGGGATTGTCGCCGTCGGCGAAACGCCCCTGCGCACGGAAGGCATAGGCCGAGAGGAAGCCCAGACGCAGATAGCGTCGATAGTCGGCCAGGAGCAGGGTGCTCTCGCTCGCTCCCTGCCGGAGATTCAGGGCCAGCCCGGCGGTGAGATTCCAGCGCGCGCCGTCGATCGGTCCGGTTGGCAGCCAGAGCGAGGTGTCATGGATGAGCGAGATCGAGTGGGTCGCCACCCCGGCCTTCCGATAGAAGCTGACCGAACTTCGATCGGTCTCGGTATAGGCCAGGTTCAGGTGGGTCTCGATCCGTTCGAACTTGCTAAAGGGGTAGCTCAGCAACACCCCGCCGCCCGAACGCGACTCGTGATAGGGCAGATCGTAGGCGTCGTACGAATCGCCCGAGAAGTGAAAGGCCGAGAGGCCGTAGTTCAACCGCCGCGAGAGATTGACGTAGGTGACGCCGGCGGAGAAGTTGCGCAGGAAATCGGAGGTCACCGCAGTCGAGTTGCCGAGCTGCATGAAGATCAGGTGATTCCCCATCATGTCGGAGAGCGCGGCCTGGACCCCTTCCCCGGCGCGCGCCCCCGGATCGACCAGCACTCCGCCCTGCGCCACGTCGAGCCCGAAGCGTGGCCGATAGCTCCGTTCCACCGACACCAGTCCGGCCCGTTCGGCCTGGGGTTCCACCCAGGGAACGGCCGCATCGCTCGGCGCCAAGGTTACCCCCGGCCCGGAGGAATCGGGGAAGGCGAAGCTCCGAATCTGGAAACGACCACGAGAAAAGACGGTGGCGAGAAAGCGCGGCTCCCCCCGCACCGGCCGCGGATCGAAGATCGCATCGAGGCTCTGGGTCAGGCGTCGTCCCGTGCCGGTCTCGTCGATCCAGTAGACGTTCCGCCAGCCGTCGCGATCGCTGACAAACAGAAGCCCGCGGCGCTCGAGGTCAAAGACGGGGGCAGCATCTTTCCACTCCCCTCGGGTCAGCTGTCGAATCGCCCCGCTCGTCAGGTCGAGGCGAAAGAGGTTCGCAACCTTGCCCGACTCTCCGCCCGCCGCCCGGTCGGAGGCCCAGACCACCGCCTCCTCCCAGGGGGAGTACGCCGGATCGAGATCCTGGTACCGATCGTGGGTCAGGCGGCGCAAGCGAGAGCGATCGCGATCGTAGAGATAGAGGTCGGAGTGGCCGTCGCGCGACAGGCCGCTCACCACGAAGCGACGCCCATCGGCGGAGAAGGAGGGCGAGAGCAACCCGACCAGATCGGCGAAGCGATGTCGCTCGATGACGCGCCGTTCGGTGAGCGAGAAGAGCACCACCTCATCCTGATCGCGGTGTTGGGAGACGAAGATCAAGGTGCCGTCCGCGGCCACATCCATGCGGCTGCGGTACTCGTGGAACGACTCGAAGCCGGCCTTCCGCTCCCCCTCGACCACACTGGTCACGCCGCTCTCCTCCCCGTCGCGCGAGGCGAGATAGACGTTGGTGAACCCATCGCGGCCGGAGAGGAAGGCGAAGCCGCGCGGCAACCCGGGCAGGCTGTCGGGGAGCGGGACCGGCTTGAACTCTGCCCCAGCCCGGGTGAGCGGCCGCGACGCGAAGGCGGCCGGCTCCGCCTCCTCCACCTCGGGAAAGTACCGCTCCTTGAGATCGAAGGCCCAGCGGGCCGAGAGCTCCCGGGCCGAGATGCCGAGCAGATCCTCGATCCCCTCCTCGAAGGTCCGCCAGCGCCAGAGGTCGCGATAGAAGAGGTGAATCCGATCTTCGCCGTAGTGGAGGCCGATGTAGTCGAGCATCGACTGCCCTAGCTTGTAGACGGTGAAGCTGCCGTCGTAGCGCCAGAACTCCTCGATGGTGGGCAGCCCGCCGTTCAGGACCAGATCGCGCAGCACCATGTCGGCCTCGCGGTCGCGCTCCTCCGACCAGTGGACCGCCAATCCCTCGGTGAACCAGAGCGGCGGCTCGAGGCCGCCCGGTCGGAAGTAGCGTGAGAAGGTCTCGTCGAGGTACGAGCGCTGGAACACATGCACCAGCTCGTGCACCAGCGTGGTCCTGAACTCCGGCCAGGAGCCGCCGTAGGGAATCAGCACCCGCCCGCGGGCGAACTCGGTCAACCCCGCGACCCCTTCGGGCAGGAAGTACGGCGTGATGTTCGTCTGCTCGAAGTCCTGATGGCTCGAATAGATGATGAGCGGGATCCGCCCCTTCACCTCGTGCGCGAACTTGACCCGCAGATCGCGATACCCCACCTCGGCCGCGTCGAGGGCAAGTCGGGCCAGCTCCTCTTCCCCCTCATAGAAGTAGAGCTGGAAGTGCTCGCTCTCCAGCAAGCGCCATTCGAAGTCGGAGTACTGGACCTTGTTCTTGCCGAAGGCGATCGGCTGCCAGGCGCTCGAGCCGGCGACGCACAGGAGCAGCAGGAACGCCAGGAGCGGGCGAACCAGAAGCAAGCGAACCAGGCGGGCCGACCACGGCCGTCCGGAGGCGCTTGGGGAGAGCGGGAAGCGGTCGTGACGGTGCCGTCGCGCCGTGGCGCGGAGCTGCGCAGTCCCTGCGCGGATCTGACCGCTCGACATCAGCGAAGTCGTCATGAGGGAGTGGCGAGAGACCTCGTCCGCGAGGACTGTACCACAGGCCACGGCCGCGGCCACCACCCCTCCGATCCTCTCTCCCGTCCTCGGGATCGGAGCTAGAACGTGCGCCAGCCGTCGAAGTAGGTGTCGCGATCCATGGTCATGCGTCGGAAGTCAGCCGTCTCGGGCTTGCTGTCGTCCGGACGGGGACGGGCGGTGAAGATCATCCGCTCCTTCCGATCCTGGGTGCGTCTCCACCACTCCCCGGCGTTCCGCAGCCGGAGGCGCAGACGGTACTCGCCATCCTGTCGTCCGGCGGCCGGAGAGAGATCAGCTCTGCGCGTGCCGCCGCGCCAGTAGGCTCCGATGCTGGCCGGGCTTTCGAGCCGCAGCGGACGGGTCAGGCGACTGTCCGCGCGGAGCCGATCGGTGGCAAAGAGATCGAACCGATAGTTCGAAAGGTCGTAGGCATTGACCAGGAAGGCCGGCGCATTCACCTCGCGCCCGCGGGCCGCTCCGTCCTCCTCCACCCCGGGATTGGGCCCGGTGAGCGCTCGGACCTTGGCATCGCCGAAGCAATCGACGTAGCCGCCGCTGGTGGCAGCCAGCTCCAGCTCGAGCGTCACCTCGTTCGCGCCCGAGATCCAGGCCGGGTCGAACGGGATCCGGTACCACTGGGGGAAGAACTCGTAGCCGCATCCCGGGTGTCGACGTTGCACGAAGTTCTGGTAGTGGCGCTCTGCGGAGCGGAGCACCCGGTTCCAGCGGTCCTGCTGGTCGAAGAGGGCACGGTCGAGTTCGAAGTCGGTCGATCCGCTCGGGAGCTTCGGTTCGAAGCGCGCCGCCTCGTGACCGTTCACCCGCGCGACCAGGGTGTAACCGGGCTGGACCGAGGGAAGGAGGTCGGCGGCGATCTCCGCCCCCACGATCCCCTCCCAGCGGAGGTTCGGCGGGAGGGTGATCTTCTGCTCGATCCGGTCACCGACCCGCTCCAGACGCGCCACGAACCGATCGCCGTCCGGATCCGACCTTCGCTCTCCCCAGAGCACTGCGGCGCAGAGGCCTGGAAACAGGAGCAGCGAGAGGAGGAGGCGCACGGTGGGAATGCGTTGGTGACGCCCGGCGCGAAAGAGCGCGAGGCCGAGGAGAGTCAGGGCGAGGAGTCCGAGGTTGAGCCGGAGCGCCGCCGCCACATCGTTCGAGACGGCCAGCAGGCTCCGCCACTGATCGCGTCCCACCAACAGGGCCAGAAGACCGGAGACCCCGGCGGCCCAGGCCTCGGGATGCGCGCGGAACGTCCGAAGGGCGGCGCCGAACCGCGTGGTCAGCACCTGCCGCTCGGCAATCATCCAGTGCCCGAGCCCAAAGCAGACCAGCATCGCGTAGGGGAAGGCCAGCCCGACCACCGGAACGTTGTAGCGACTCACCAGGTGCGTCGCCCCATGCACCGCCGCGACGTAGAGCGCGATCGCCGCCGGCAGGAGTCCGCGCGGGCCGCGACGCAGCAGTGCCGCGGCTCCGATCAGCGCCAGCAGCGCGAGCAGTGGCTGCACGCGGGACGGAGGCGGCAGGGTCCCGAACCAGAAGCTCAAGTCTTGCTTCCACGCTGGATAAGTCCAGAACCACCGGAGCTTGGCCAGCATGAGGGCCACCATCCCGACCGGATGGGCCCGCACGGTCGACTCGAACGCCGCCTTGTACATCGGTCGGCGCTTTTCCTCCTTCGACAGTTCAGTGACACTGTCCAGCGCCTTGGCCAGCTCGGGCGTCCGCGCGTCGCCGATTCCGATGTTCTCGAATCCTTGATCCGGAACGTAGTTTCCCCGGTAGAGCCACATCTCCGTGTCGCCCGCCGAGCGCAACGGATCCGGATCCATCTTCGAGAGCCCGAGGAAGCCGTAGAACGGAGCGAGCGCGATCAGCAGCCCAGCCAGGCGCACTCCGAGGAAGCGCGGCCAACGCCCCCCCTTCCCCGCAGCCGCGAGGAAGCTCCAGAGGTCGAGCACGAGCAGCGGGAGGGCGGCAACGCGAAAGGTGGTCTTGGAAAGCACCAAGAGCCCGAGCGCCGCCCCGCCCAGTCCGACCCGGATCGGCCGCGAATCCTCCCGCGTGGCATCGAGTCCGTAGGCGGCGAGGAGCGCGAAGAAGATCATCGGCACCTCGGTCATGAGGGCCGTGGCGAAGTAGAGGTGCGCGGGCCAGAGGAGAAACAGCCCCCCGCTGGCCAATGCGACCTTCAGCCCGAAGTGTCGGCGCGCCCAGAGCACGAGGAGCGCCGCAGCCGCGGCGAAATAGCAGGCCGAGAGGGCGCGAGCCGCACTCACCGAGCCGCCGCTCAACCAGAAGGTGACCGCGAGCGACCAGGAGTAGGTCGGCGTGTGCTGGAAGATCCACTCGTCCAGCCCGTAGCGCTCGAGTGCCGCCTGATCGAAGCCCCGGAAGAGCGCCGGGAGCGAAGTGCCCGGCTCGGAGAGGAAGAGCGCCAGTCCACGCCCGGTCCGCTCGTACTTGAGCGCGTCTCCGGCCAAGGGATAGAGCCGATCGGTCGGGCCGGAGAGGTTCGGCAACACGAGGAGCAGCGCCAGCAGCGCCACGCTGACCGGCGGCACCCAGGCGCGCCACGAGAGGATGGGGTTCTTCATCGAATCGAGATGGTCGGGCTCATGGGAAGCAGGTTGTAAGCCGAGTTCTGTTCCGCGCCGTACACGAGTGCCGTCGCGGGGTCGTCATTTCTCTCGCGCGGATGTTGCCATCCGCGTCCAGCAACCAACCCGGGAGTGTTGACGGGGCGGACCACCCCTCCTCCTCTATTCGGTCTTGCTCCAGGTGGGGTTTGCCGAGCTGCCCCGGTCGCCCGGGGCACTGGTGAGCTCTTACCTCACCGTTTCACCCTTACCGGAACGGCCGCACGAGGCGCCCGAACCGGCGGTCTGTTTTCTGTGGCACTTTCCTTGGGATCGCTCCCACTGGGAGTTACCCAGCACCCTGTCCTATGGAGCTCGGACTTTCCTCGGTGGATCGCCCCTCGGACGAGGGACACCCAACGCGACGACCGCACCTGCTCCCCATGAGCCCGATCGTTCTCGCCCCGGTTCGCTCTGAGGCCCGACCGGGGTTGAACCAAACTAAGCTGAACCAAACTGGGCTGAACCAAACCGGATCAGACGTGACCGCTGTGGCCCACGCCGGAGACGACCTACAACTGCGACCAGACGACGATGCGCCCGCAACCTTCGCAGACCACCAGCGACGCCGCCTTCTTCACCTCGTGCAGACGCTGCGGGGGAAGCTGGTAGTAGCAGCCGCCGCAGGAGCCGTTCTCCACGCTGGCCACGGCCAGATCTCCCTTGTTCTCCAGGATCCGCTCGTACCGCTTACGGATCGGCGGCTCGAGCTTCGCCACGAGCGCTACCCGGTGCGCCTCTCGTCCCTGAAGGGCTTCCCGCCGCTCGCCCAGTTCTCCGTCCAGCCGCGCCTTCACTTCGGCGAAGCGCTTTTCTTCCTGGGTCAGCAGGTCGCGGAGCTTTGCCGCCTCGGCCGTCAGCTGCTCTTCCTCCTGCAGGATCACCAGTCCGCGGTCCTCGTACTCGGCCGAGCGGCGACGCATCTCTTCCGCCTCGCGGCTCATCGCCTGGTACTCGGTCGTGTTCTTGACCCGGAACTGCTGCGCCTCGAGCTCGCGTCGACGCGCCTTGGCCAGATCCGAGTCGCGCTCCAGGGCGCGCCGTTCGCGCTGCGAGTCCTCCAGGCGCCGCTCGAGGTCGTCGAGAGTCGCCCGCTTGAGCTTGACCTCGCTCTCGTGCCGCGCCAACTCCCGCGGGATGTTCTGCACCCGATCGCGCACGCGGTGGCACTCGCGATCCGCCTCACTCAACTCCACCAGGATCCGGATTTGCGATTCCATGCTGGTCAAAGGTCCCCTTCGTCCGTCCCCCTGGAGGGGTCGCTCCACCGCGGCCCTACGCCGACGCCGGGGCGTCTCCACCACACATATCGAAGCAGGGTCGTCGAACACCGCCGTCGACTCGCTCTGGCCAAAATCGGGATAGGGGGTAGTCGGTGATCCCGGCTACTCCCCTCCCACACCACCGGACAAGCGGGTCCGCATCCGGCGGTTCGAGATGTTGAGGTCACGCACCGAGCGAAGGGAGCCTCGTTCGGTGAACCAGCGGTTGGGAATCGCGATGTGCAGCGCCATCGCCGAGTTCTTCCACCAGCGACGAGTGTTCGCCGCTACCTGGGCAGCGGCCGTGGGGCTCAGCCCGCGCGAGACTAGCTCGCGATGGGTCGTGCGTCCACGCTTCCACTGCTTCAGTTGGATCGCTCGGAGTCGGTGACGGATCCACTCATCAAGCTCTCGGAAGACCTGTGGCGTCTCGGCCAGACGGAAGTATGCCTTCCACCCCAGCAGGTACGGCCGCAGCGTTCCGATCACTTGCTCCAGGCTCCGTCCTCCCAGGCGGCGGGTCATCGATCGCACCCGTTGCTTCATCGCGTTCAGAGCTTTCTCCGCGACGCGGACCCGGATTGTCTTTCCCGCGCCCCCA
Organism: Candidatus Eiseniibacteriota bacterium; assembly: GCA_016712505.1. Taxonomy (GTDB): domain Bacteria; phylum Eisenbacteria; class RBG-16-71-46; order CAIMUX01; family CAIMUX01; genus JADJQY01. Next base: position 74,799 of record JADJQY010000005.1, read on the forward strand.
GAGGGAGAACCCGAGGAACTTCCGATCCCAGACCCGCGCCACCGCGCTCTTCGACTCGTTGATCCGAAGCTTGAGGTCGCCGTAAAGGCGACGCAGCAGAGCCATCACTCGCTCGCCCGCTCGCTTCGACCGCACATAGACGTTACCGTCATCGGCGTAGCGCACGAACGCATGACCCCGCTTCTCCAACTCCTTGTCCACTTCGTCGAGGAGCACATTGGCCAGGAGCGGTGAGAGAGGTCCTCCTTGCGGAGTCCCTTCGTGTCGCTCCATGACCACTCCTTGGATCATCACCCCTGCTTCCAGGTACCGGCGGACCAGCCGCAGCACCCGTCTGTCCTCGATCCGCTTCGCCAACCGTCCCATCAGGATGTCGTGGTTCACCCGGTCAAAGAACTTCTCCAGGTCCACGTCCACCACCCAGCGACGGCCTTCCTGGACGTACCTCTGCGCACGCCGTACGGCATCGTGCGCCCGGCGTCCCGGTCGGAACCCGTAGCTGTGATCGGAAAAGGTCGGATCGAAGATCGGTTGAAGGACTTGAAGCAGGGCTTGCTGGATGAGGCGGTCCACCACGGTCGGGATGCCAAGCTCACGCTCGCCACCGCCCGCCTTGGGGATGAGCTGCCGCTTGACTGGCTGCGGTCGGTAGGTGCCTGCCAGCAGTTGCTCGCGGACTCCTGCCCAATGTTCCTGTAACCAGGCCGGTAGCGCTTCCACCGTCATCCCGTCGATCCCGGGACTGCCCTTGTTTTCCCGAACTCGCTTGTACGCGGCCAGCATGTTGGGGCGGCTCACCGCCCGTTCCATGACTCCGCTCGCTCCTGAGCCCTCTTTCTCCTGAGGAGCCGTCGAGGTCTCCACGCTCCGTTCTACGCTCGGGGCTTCACCCCTACCCTCGAACGGGAGCTCCAATTGCTCGGACATCTGTGACCTGACCTCTCCGATCCTCGGGAGCGAAAAGCTCTCCCTCTCGTTCGGCCCTTCGTCGCCTCGCGGCGACTATTACGGCCTCGGCTGACTTCTCGCTCCGCCGATCGCTCGGCGTCGCCCTTTCAGGCGTGAAGCGAGATCTCCCCGGGTAAGAACACAGACCTTCCCCGCACCACCGCCGGATTTACGCCGCGTCCCTTTGGTCACGAAGGCTTCGCAATCAGTTGCTCGCTCGCCTCGGTCGGCTGCGCCTCGTATCCGGTTCTTGTCCATCGGCCCGCGGGTTCGTTCCACGCTTCCTTCAGACGGTCGGTCGCCCTTCCGCCCTTGCGCTTCACTTCCTTCGCTGTGACCTGCTCAGGAGAGGACTCTCACCTCTAAGTCTGTGCCCATGCCGGGCGCACAACAGCGAAAGGGCGCGCCGGTTACGACGCGCCCTTCTCGTTCCGGAGATCGCGTCTTCCCGGGAGCGTTCCGCGGCTCGCTCCCGTTCGACTGACGACCTCTCGCTTCACGTCCGATCCCGATCGAACCGGGACCGACAATGGTGGGCGGAACAGGGATTGAACCTGCGACCCCCGGCTTGTGATGCCGATGCTCTCCCAACTGAGCTATCCGCCCGAACTCGTCTCTGCTGGACCGGGTGCGTCCGATCCCTCTGCTGCGCTCGCCCGATGCGACCGGGATCGCGGGAGTCCCCGCGCCACCCGCCTGGGGGCAACCGCAGATCATTTCTACCCTACTCGAATTCCCTACACTGCCTGAACAGCCTGCACTGCCTGAACAGCCTGCACCACCTGAACAGCCTGCACCACCTGAACAGCCTGCGCTACCTGTATAGCCTGCGGCGGACCTTCTGGCGTGCAACTGCCGAGCGAGGCTCACCGACTCCGGCCCCACCAAGTGCGATTTGGGCCCACTTGGATTCGAACCAAGGACCAACCAGTTATGAGCCGGCCGCTCTAACCACTGAGCTATGGGCCCTCGGGTCGAACCTGGCCGCGTCTCACACAACCTGCGAGCCGCCGTAGCGACCAGGGCCGGTAAACTACCAAAGCCGTTTCGGTCGGTCAACGCCCGGGCGCGCGAATCACCATCGCGGTCTCGCCCGCGCGACTCGACCCACTCCCCCGCATCGCGGATCAACCCATCTCCACGAAGGCGCGCAGACGACGACGACGGGTCGGGTGGCGCAGCTTCCGCAGCGCCTTGGCCTCGATCTGCCGGATCCGCTCGCGCGTGACGTTGAAAAGCGCCCCCACCTCCTCGAGGGTGCGGGGGCAGCCGTCCTCGGTGAGACCGAAGCGCAGACGAATGACCCGGGCCTCCCGCTTGGTCAGGGTCTCGAGTACCTCGTTGACCTCGTCGCGCAGCATGGCAAACGCCGCCGAGTGCGCCGGGGAGATCACGCTGGTGTCCTCGATGAAGTCACCCAGGTTCGAGTCGTCATCCTCGCCGATCGGTCGGTCGAGCGAGATCGGCTCCTGGGCCGCCTTCAACACCATCTTGATCTTGTCCGCCGGCATCTTGAGCTTGTCGGCGATCTCTTCCGGGGTCGGCTCGCGGCCCAGATCCTGAAGCAGCCGGCGCGAGGTGCGTACCACCTTGTTGATCGCCTCGATCATGTGCACCGGCACCCGGATGGTGCGCGCCTGATCGGCGATCGCGCGGGTGATCGCCTGGCGAATCCACCAGGTGGCGTAGGTCGAGAACTTGTACCCCTTGCGGTAGTCGAACTTGTCGACCGCGCGCATCAGGCCCGAGTTCCCTTCCTGGATCAGGTCGAGGAATTCGAGGCCGCGGTTGGTGTAGCGCTTGGCGATCGAGATCACGAGGCGAACGTTCGCCTCGATCATCTCGCGCTTCGCCTGATCGCGATCGTGCTCGCCGCGCAGGACGGTGCGCACCACCTCGGTCAGTTCCTCCATGGTCATCAGGAGGTCCTGCTCCGCGCGCCGGATCCGGCGTCGCTCCGCCTTGGCATCCCGCTCCGACTGCGACACGCCGTCGGACATCGCCTTCCAGTCCTCGGGCGTGAGCTTCGGCACCTTGATCGATCCCAGCCGCACCAGCACCGGCTTGGCCTTCTTCGCACTGACCGGCTTGGCCTTTCCGTTGCGGGCCTGGTGCGCGTCGATCAGGGCCTGGCGCGCGCGGACGTCTTCTTCCAGCGCTTCGACCGCGTCGAACGCCTGGCGCATCCGCTCGTGCTCGCGCTTCAGTCGGTGGCTCACCCGATCGATGAACTTGGCCGAGAGGCCGAACTTCTGGATCTCGCCGATCAGCTTCTGCTCCGCCTTGGCCAACGCGGCGGAACTCTGTTCCCGCTTCTTCTCCGCCTGGCGCTTCTGCGCGTCGGTGTAGGCGGCGGTGTACTCCGACTGCGCCTTCACCACCTTGATCAGGCAGGCCGCGACCCGCTTGCGCTCCGCCACCTGGGAGACTTCACCGTTCCAGTTGGCCAGATCGATCTGGATCAGATCCTCGAGCTTGCACTTTCCGGCCTTGAGCTTCTCGGCCATGTTTTGCAGCTCGCGGATGCCGATCGGGGTCTTGAACATCGCGCTCGAGATGGCGATCTCCGCCGACTCGATCCGCTTCGCGATCTCGACCTCGCCCTCGCGGTTGAGGAGCGGCACCCGCCCCATCTCGCGGAGATACATCCGCACCGGGTCGTCGTAGCGCACGGTCGGGGCGGCGACGGCCTTCACCTCGGCCGACTTCTTCTTCTCCGCCTCCTGGCTGCGCGCGGTCTTCAAGACCTTGTAGGCCTCTTCCTCGCTCTCGTACCACGGGACGTTCAGGTCCTGCAGGAGCCGGAAGGCCTCATCCATCCGATCGACCATCTCGTCGCTGTCGCGCTCGGTCCCCTTGGCCACCCGCTCGTCGACCTGCTCGTAGGTGACGAACCCCTGGCGCACCGCCAGTTCCTTGAGAGCCTGGAGCGGATCGTCCCCCTCGATGGTGAGCCGAGCCGCCGCCGCCTCGCGCGCGGCGCGCCCCGCCTTGGCCGAGAGCGGGCCACCCTTGCCCGACCGGCCGGTCTTGTTCCCGCGAGCCAGCGGGCCCGGCGGGAGTTCGAAACGGGCGGCCGCAGCCTGCGCGTCCGACTCGACCAGCTTGACCACGCTGCCCTTCTTCTTCGACTTCTTCGCCGGGGCTTCCTTCGCGCCAGGGTCCTTCAACAGCACCTCCTTGGCCCCACCTTCCTTCGCCGCTGCACCGCCCTTGGGAGTGACACTGCTCTTCGGGGCATCACTCCCCTTGCTGGCGCCAGTCCATTTGGTACCAGATCCGTGTGTGCCAGACGCGTGTGTACCAGTCCCTCTGGTGACACTCCCCTTCGAAGCAACGGCCGCCTTGGACGGGGCAACGGCCTTCTTCCCCGCATCGCCTTTCGGGGCGGCCGCCTTTTTGCCGGCGGTCGACTTCTCGCCCGGGCCTCGGCCCCCGTCGCTCTTGCCAGATCCGGAGTCCTGCGCGGCAACCACCTGCTTTGTCGAGCTCAAGCTCTTCCCCCTGGGCGTCTTGCCCCCCGTCGAACCAGAGTCCTGCGTGCGGGACTTCCGAACGGTCTCGCGTGACCGGATCGTCTCTCGTGATTCCTTGCCTGATCGGGCCTGGACCCTCGAAACGGCCTGCACCCTCGAAACGGCCTGCACCTCCGAAACGACCTGCACCTCCGAAACGACCTGCCCGGCCGAAGTCGTGCCCACTCTCAAAGATGCGCCCATCTCCGAAGAGGACGACGCCTCGGCAGTTCCCCCGCGTGCGGTGCGGGGGGTTGGATTCGGCTTGGAACTCGGCGTCATGGGAGAGGATCTCCGGTACGAGGCATTCTGTCCTTATAACCGAGTCATTCCCCGGGTTCCAGATGAAAACGAGGTTCCGGCACCTTTCACCTCCCGGCACGCTAAATGATTACCGCGCCCGCTCGGCGATTGTCGCTGGGGTGGTTCTGGCGTCGCGCCGGTCCGCGCGCCTGCCGCGGCGCGGGCTTCCCCCGGAACTCAGACCGACACGTAGCCCTCAGGCCCTTCCTCCTGCGCTCGGGCGAGCCGCGCCTTGGCCCGGGCCAGTTCCTGCTTCTCGGCCAGCAGGCGCGCTTCTTCGTCCCGGTTTCCGCTCTCTCCGGCCCGTCGGATCTCTCCGTTCAGGGCCTCCATCCGGCGCTCGATTCGCCAGGTCTCGAGGCGGGCAAGAAGATGAGATGGCAGGATGGCCGGCGAGGTTTCTCGCATCGCCAGCGCATTCAGCGGCGCGCCGTACTCGCACTCGTGGGTGGCCCGCGCGAGCAGGCTCCGGACCGACCCCTCTTCCGGGTTCTCGGCGAACGCCTCCCCGATCCAGCGGAGCAGCCCCGGAGCGGGAGACTTCGACCCCGCCCGCTCGAGCGCCTCAGCCATCGCAGTCGCCTCTTCGGGATAGCTCAGCCCGGAAATGAGACACTGACTCTCGAACCGCTTCCACGGCTCGGACGAGGCCCCGGTGGAGCCGCTCGCACTCTGCCGCGCGGGTGCCGCCCCGGCGGCCCGGGCGGGCGGACGCACCTCCGGCGCCCCGGTCTTTGCCGCACCCCGCGCCGCGCGCAGCTTCTCCTCGAACGCTTCGGGCCGCAGACCAAATCGACCCGACGCCTCCTGCACCGCCATCTCACGGTGCAGCGGATCGCTCAGGTTGGCCAGGATCTCGGCCGCGCGGTCGACCGCATCCCGCTTGGGCAGCGTGCCAAGGGAGACCTGTTCCTCGAGGAAGGCGAGCGGCGCGCGCGCCTCGAGCAGCGCGGCCTGCACCGCCTCCGCCCCGTGTTCCCGCACCCAGAGATCGGGATCGAGCCCCGCCGGCGGAAATGCCACCCGTACGTCGTCGATCACCCCGACCGCGATCGGGAGCGCCCGGAGCGCGGCCCGGAATCCGGCCCCGTCGCCGTCGAAGAGGAAGATCACCGTTCGACCGATCCGGTGGAGCATCGTGCATTGCTCGGGCGTCAGCGCGGTGCCGCAACTCCCGACCGCCGCGCCCAGACCGGCCTGCGCAAATGCGATCACGTCGAAGTACCCCTCGACCACGGCGACGAAGCTGGCCTCGCGCATCGCATCGCGCGCCTCGCGCCAGCCGAAGAGGGTGGTCCCCTTGCGATAGACCGCCGTCTCCGGCGAGTTCAGATACTTCGGCTCCTCCGGCCCCAAGATCCGCCCACCGAAGCCGACCGGTGTTCCGCTCGGGCTATCGATCGGGATCATGAGCCGATTGCGGAATCGATCGTAGACTCGCCCTCCGTCCGCTTCGATGGCCAGGCCAGCCTCGATCAGCGCTCGCTCCGAGACGAATCGCCGGGCGTAGCTCAGCAGCCCGTCCCAGGCATCGGGCGCGACGCCGAGGCCGTAGCGCTCCGCGATCTCCGTTCCGATCCCCCGCTTTTGCAGGTAGGCCCGGGCATCGGCTCCCGCCGCTCCGAGCAGCCGCTCGCGGTAGAATCCGCGCGCGATCTTGAGCGCAGCACGGATCCGCTCCACCGTGTCGCCGCTCGGTCCCCGTCGCTCCGGCAGGGCGATCCCCGCCTTCTCCGCGAGATACTGCAACGCTTCGGGGAAGCTCAGCTTCTCGTGGGCCATCAGGAACGAGAACGCATCGCCCCCCTCGCCGCAGCCGAAACAGTGGTAGGTCTGGTGATCCGGGCTGACGTAGAACGAGGGCGTCTTCTCACGATGGAACGGACAGAGTCCGCGGAAGCGGTTGCCGACCCGCTTCAGCTCGACCTGCGCTCCGATCAGGCCGACCACGTCGGTTGCGCTCCGCACCTGCTCGACGAACGGATCGGACCCGGCCCGGCTCACCTGGCCGTCCCTCCCAGTTCGGCCACCGTCACGCCCCAGCCCCCTTCGGCCGGTTCTCCCTGGCGGTAACTGACCACCAGCGGATGGCGCCCCAGCAGCCGCTCCACCTCTCGCTTCAGCGTTCCCGTCCCCTTGCCGTGGACGATGCGCACGATCACCACGCCACGGCGCGCCGCCAGGTCGAGGTGCCGATCGACGCGCGCGGTCGCCTCCTCCGCGCTCAGCCCGCGCAGGTCGAGCTCGCGCGGCACCTCCTGATTCGGCGCTTCATCCGCCCGAAAGGTGACCCGCGGTGGGCGCGGGGCGTAGTCGCGCGGGGTCTGCTCCAATCGCCGGATCTCCACCTCCAGACGTCGCCCCTGCCACTCCACCCATGCCTTCTTCCCGTCCTCGCTCACCCGCTGGATCCGCACGGTGTCGTTCAGATCGGAGAGCCAGGCCTTCGCCCCCACCTGCACCGCCTCGGCGGTCAGACGCGCACCGCGACTCCTCGGCCGGCCCGGCAGATCCGACTCGCTCCTTTGCCGGGTCAGCGCACGCTCGGCCCGACGCACCTGCTCCAGCGCCTGCTCCGGCTGGAGGGCGCGGACCTGCTCCTCCAGTGTCTTCCGCATCGCCTCGAGCGAGGCTTGGGTCTCATGAAACAGCGCCCGTACCTGGGACTCGCGGTCGCGCCGCAGCCCATCGATCCGTTCGCGCAGTCGCGTCGTCTGGCGTTCCCGTCGCTCGGTGGCGGCAGCCAGCCGCGCCTCCTCCGCCTCCAGTTCCTCGCGCGCCTGGACCAGCGCCCGCTTCTCCGTCTCGACCTCGGCGTAGATCTTGTCGAGCTGCACCGCGAGGGGAGAGCGGAACCGCTCGACCTCGGTGAGCAGCGTCGAACTGGGGAACATCCGGCGGGCAATGTCGAGCGCTCGAGACCGCCCCGCCTCCCCCATGCGGAACCGGTACCGCGGACGGAGCGAGACGGCATCGAACTCCATCGAGGCGTTCTGCATCCGCTCGTGCTCGGAGGCGAACCCCTTGAGCGCCGCCAGGTGGGTGGTGGCCAGGGTGAGGGTGCGGCGTTCGGCCAGTCCGTTGAGCAGCGCCATGGCGAGCGGCGCCCCTTCCTCCGGATCGGTGCCGCTCCCCAGCTCGTCGAGGAGGACGAGCGACTCGCCGGTCGCCTCCTCCCAGGTCTCGCCGATGTTCTTCAGGTGCCCGGCGAAGGTCGAGAGCTCTCCCTCGATCGATTGCTCGTCGCCCAGGTCGACGAAGAGGTCGTCGACCAGCGGCAGATCGGTCCCCGGTCCGGCCGGCACCAGGAGCCCGGCCCGTGCCATCGCGGTCGAGAGCCCGACGGTCTTCAGCGCAACTGTCTTCCCGCCCATGTTCGGGCCGGAGAGAATCACCACCGGTCGTTCGCGCGAGAACTCGATGTCGAGCGGCACCACCCGTGCGCCCCCTCGGCGCTCCGCCTCGGCCAGCAACGGATGGCGCCCCGCCACGATGTGCAGCCGCCCCTCGGCGTTCAGTTCCGGGGCCTCGCCGCCGATGTCGAGCGCCAGCCGCGCCTGGGCGCGGATCAGATCGAACCACCCCACCGCCTCGATCGTCGACTCCAGCGGTTCGACCGCCCCACGCAGCGCATCGGTCAGTTCGTCGAGCACGCGAAGCTCCTCGCGCACCACCTCCTCGCGCCGGTCGGCTACCGCGTTGTTCGCCTCCAGCGCCTCGAGCGGCTCGACCAGCACCGACTGTCCGGTCTGGGAACGGCCGTGCACGATCCCGCCGTAGACGCTGCGGTGCTGGCTCCGCACCGAGAGCACGTAGCGGCCATCGCGCAGGGTGACGAACGCATCTTCCCGATCGTGAGAGAGCCGATCGAGCATCCCGTCGAGCAGATCAGAGGCCCGCTTTTGCGTGTCGATCAGCTCGCGCCGCGCCCGGGCGAGGAGCGGGCTCGCGCTGTCGAGCACCTCCCCGCTCGGTGAGACCGAACGGGCCAGCCGCGCGCGCAGCGCGGAGAACTCTCCGATCGACCGGCCGACCTCGGTCAGGTTGGGCAGACTCCTTCCGGTCTCGGCCAGGCGGGCAAAGATCCGGCGCAAATCGGAAGCGACCTGAAGCACCGGGAGGAAGGCATACAACTCCACTCCGTCGAGCGCGGCGGTCCCGCGGCGCAGTCGCACCAGCAGCGGCTCGAGATCGCCGATCGGGGAGGGGCCCGGCGCATCGCCCGAGAGCTCGAGCGTGCGCCACTCGAGGGTGCGCGCGTGCGAGAGACGGATCTCCTCCAGGGAGAGATTCGGCGCGAGTGCCTCGGCGCGCTTCCGCCCGCGCGGCGAGAAGGTGGAACGCACCACCATCGCGCGGACCTTGTCGAATTCGAGCACCGAAAGGGAATGCGCGTTCACGGAGCCCTGGCCCCCCTGGGAGGAACGGGTCAACGGCGGGAGGGACCGGACGTCCGTCCGCCCCCACGGATCTTGGGTCGCGATCGCCGCCCCGGCCATGGTACAGGAACCGGATCGCACAAAAAACAAGGCGGGGTCTCGCTGTTTGGCAAGACCCCGCGAGACAGACAGTCCAGGGGACGTCTAGCAGTCGACGTCTACCAGCGGCCAGCTACCTGGAGACGGCTACCTGCAGCCGACTACCAGCGGACGGCTACGAGCGGACGACTACCAGCGGACGACTAATAGTCCTGGCTGCGCATGGCCGCCTGCATCTTACGACGGCTGTTGTTCTCCTTGCGCTTGCGCCGCTCGCTCGGCTTCTCGAAGTGCTGGTGCTTGCGCACGTCGGCCAGGATGCCCGCCTTCTCGCACTTCTTCTTGAACCGCTTGAGCGCGCTCTCGAAGGACTCGTTTTCCTTCACACGAATGCCCGGCAAACTATCTCCCCCCTAACCTGAGCAAAGTCTTGATGGGACGATCGACCAGCCCCTCCAGGGGGCAAACATCCCGAAGACGGGACTATAGGTAGCCCCTTCCAGTACTGTCAACCTTGCCGGTCGCTCCCGGCCGCGTTGACCCTCCAAAACTCGCCTGCTACCCTCCCGAACGATCGTCGGAAAGCCCCATCAACGTCGGTCCGGGAGGCCCACATGGCTCGTTTCCAAGGTCTGGACTTCTATTCTATCGACCAGAGCCTCTCCCCGGACGAGCGCCAGGTGCGCGATCTGGTCCGGGACTGGGTCACGAACGAGGTACTGCCCGGAATCGAACAGCACGCTCGGGAAGGGACCTTTCCGCTTCACCTGATTCCCAAGATGGGTGAAGAACTCGGCCTATTCGGTTCCAATTTCAACGATTACGGCTGTGCCGGGCTCTCCGCGATCGCCTACGGACTGATCATGCAGGAGCTCGAGCGGGGCGACTCCGGCCTCCGGAGCTTCGCCTCGGTCCAGGGATCGCTCGTGATGTACCCCATCCGGGAGTTCGGCTCCGAGGCCCAGAAGGAGCGCTGGCTCCCCCTCCTTCGCCGCGGCGCGGCGATCGGCTGCTTCGGCCTGACCGAGCCCGATCACGGTTCGGACCCCGGCGGGATGGAAACCCGGGCCGTCCGGACCGACCGCGGCTGGCTGCTCAGCGGCACCAAGATGTGGATCACCAACGGCTCGATCGCCGACGTCGCGGTCGTCTGGGCACGGACCGAGGACGGCATCCGCGGCTTCCTCGTCGAGCGCGGCACACCCGGGTTCACCACCAGCGACGTGAAGCGCAAGTTCTCGCTCCGTGCCTCGGTCACCTCCGAGCTCTCGTTCCAGGATTGCGAGGTCCCCGCCGACTCCATCCTCTCCAAGACCACCGGCCTCAAGAACCCCCTCATGTGTCTCAACCAGGCGCGCTACGGGATCGCCTGGGGAGCGATCGGCGCCGCCCAGGCCTGCTACGACGCCGCGCTCCGCTACACCCTGGCGCGGACCCAGTTCGGCAAGCCCCTCGCCGCCTTCCAGCTCGTGCAGAACAAGCTCTGCCAGATGGTCACCGAGATCACCAAGGCCCAGCTCCTCGCGCTCCAGCTCGGTCGCCTGAAGGACCAGGGCCAGGCCAAGCCCGCTCTGGTCTCGCTGGCCAAGCGGAACAACGTCGCCATCGCCCTCGACATCGCCCGCACCGCCCGCGACATGCTTGGAGCCAACGGCATCACCGACGAGTACCCCGTCGGCCGCCACATGGTGAACCTCGAATCGGTCTCCACCTACGAAGGCACCCACGACATCCACGCCCTCATCGTCGGCCACGCGGTGACCGGCATCGAAGCGTTCGCCTAAGCCGCGCGGTGTGCGGGTGCTTCGCCGGGGGGCATCGGAACCGACTCGCAGCACGACATCCGCAGACGAGCGCGCGAAGGGCGCGGCCCCCTACCTCTCTCGCTCGGTCAGCGTCCGCTCGATCTCCGAAAGTCGCCGCCTCTCGACTTCAACCGCGGCCCCCCGGGGCAGCAGGAAGGGCGTGAGCGAACGACTGCGTCACCGCCGTCGATCGCGCGCACCGCGTACTGGCTTGGCAGGAAGCGAAACCCAAACTCGCGGTTGCCCGTGAGGCAGACCAGCACGTCGTCCGACTGGTCCAGCACCGGCAGCGGCCCGTAGGAACTGACGTTGACATCAGGCAGGCAAACCCGGATCGCACTGCCGGGTCGAGGCGGGTCGAAGCGGGTCGCGCCGAGAACCCGATCGACCCTGAGTTCGATGCAGCCGACACTCAGGTCATGCATCGCGCCGGGAGCGAGGTCGGCAGTCGAGGTGATCGTTCCTTGGACGATCAGATCGGCACTTTGCCGTTGCCATTCCGGACTCGCCTGCTCCAGGTGGCCTTGGATGGTCGCGGTCGCGTGGGCGAACGGCGCGGGTCCTGACAACCAGTGAGCGGTCACCGTATCGGTCGGACTCACTTCGCTGAGCATCCTGGGATCAACCTGGACGGTCTCTCCGTCCCCGCACCTGACGAGAAAGAGCAGGTACGTCCGACCAATGCACGGCTGGTCGATACCCGCGATGATTCCCGCGTGTCGCCCGTCCAGCCTCCCGCCGCTCTGCACGAAGGTGACCGTGTCCGCAGCGGCGTGCTCCCCCTTCAGCGACGCCAACACCACGGCCCGAACGTCCGTATCAACTCGAAAGCTCCAACGGGTGCTAGGTCGCGATTCCAGCGCAATCACCCGCGCCCGCACGATGTCGGTCGAGTGCAGACAGGCGCGCCGAATCTTGCTCGGGTTGGTTTCGTCGACGAAGTAGCCTGCGGCAGCGACGCTGGCATTGCAGGTCCCCAGCAACGCCCAGATCCCCAGGAGCGGGAGGACGCCAGTTACCGTCGCCAGCATGCCCCGCAGCACAACCCTCCAGACGCCGGGCTCAGCCTCGATGGCGAAGGGGCGGAGGGCCGACCGGGTTGCGGTCCGAAGTGGTGTCGATACGGAGAACGGCCGGGTCAACGTGCACCTCCCTGACTGATGTGGCCCTCGTCTGTTTCTATCATCCGATCGGCCGGCCGAGGGGTCAAGAATGGACTCCCGCCCCGCTTGCGACCGCTCCGCCGCGGAGGTACGCTCCGAGAGATTTTGCTCCCGGTGGGGGGCTTGGGTGCGCTTCCGGCTGCGCAGTGTTGGGTGAACCTGGAGGAACGATGAGCGCGACCTCATTCGAGAAGTTGAGCGTCCCTAAGGATGGCGAGCTGATCCAGATCGACGGGCCGAATCTGAAGGTCCCGAATCGGGTGATCCTGCCGTTCATCGAAGGAGACGGAACGGGCGGCGACATCTGGCGGGCCTCGGTGCGCGTGTTCGACGCTGCGGTGAAGGTCGCCTACGGCGGTGAGCGGTCGGTGGTCTGGTGGGAAGTGTACGCGGGCGAGAAGGCGAATGCGCTCTACGGCGGCAACGTGTGGTTGCCGGAAGACACCTTGAAGGCGATCAAGCTGGCCACGGTGGCGATCAAGGGACCGCTGACCACGCCGGTGGGGGGCGGGATCCGGAGCCTGAACGTCGGCCTGCGGCAGGAGCTGGATCTCTATGCCTGCGTGCGTCCGGTCAAGTGGGTGCCGGGGGTGCCGTCACCGGTGCGCGAGCCGCAGAAGCTCGATGTGGTCATCTTCCGCGAGAACACCGAGGACGTCTACGCGGGGATCGAGTGGGCCCAGGGCAGCCCGGAAGCGGTGGCCCTGATCGACTACATCGGAAAGAACTTCGGCAAGAAGATCCGCCTCGACTCCGGAATCGGGATCAAGCCGATCTCGATCACCGGCACCGAGCGTCTGGTGCGGAAGGCGATCAACTACGCGATCAAGGAAGGGCGGAAGAGCGTCACCCTGGTGCACAAGGGGAACATCATGAAGTTCACCGAGGGCGCCTTCCGCGACTGGGGCTATGCCCTGGCGATCCGTGAGTTCCGCGATCAGATCATCACCGAGGAGGAGCTCTGGGCGAACGGCGGGACGATGCCGGCGGGCAAGATCCTGATCAAGGACCGGATCGCCGACTCGATCTTCCAGCAGGTGCTGCTCCGCCCGGACGAGTACGAGGTGCTCTGCACGCCGAATCTGAACGGCGACTATCTCTCGGATGCCTGCGCGGCGCAGATCGGCGGCCTGGGCATGGCTCCGGGAAGCAACATCGCCGACCACATCGGCGTCTTCGAGGCGACCCACGGCACGGCGCCGAAGTACGCCGACAAGGACGTGATCAATCCGGGTTCGGTGATCCTGTCGGGCGTCATGATGTTCGAGTACCTGGGCTGGAAGGAAGCGGCCAACGTGATCACGAAGGCACTGGCCACGACCATCGACCAGAAGCGGGTGACCTACGATCTGGAGCGCCTGCTCCCCGGCTCGACCCTGCTCAAGTGCTCGGAGTTCGGCTCGGCCATCATCGAGAACATGAAGAAGTGAGGACGTCACTTCGTTTCGCGGCCCGTGCGAGCCTCCTCGCATGGGCCGCGTTCGTCTCCCCGGTCCAGGCCGCGCGCCTTTCCCCCGGACTGAGCGCCGGCCTCCTCCTTCCGCTCTCGAGCGGGGTGAGCGATGCCTACGGCGCGGCTCCGCTTCTGACTGCGACCCTTGCCTATCCTGTCTCGCGCCGCTTCGGCGTCGAGCTGGGGGTCGGGGCGACCCGTCTTTCCTCGGACCTTTCCGGCCCGTCGTTCGTCGACGACGCGGAGGGGACGCTGACCCTCCTGCCGCTGCGCCTGGTCTGCACCTGGACTCCCCCGGCGCGGCGATCGCGCCCCCTGGCTGGCGCTAGGCGCGGCCGCGGTCTGGAGCCGCGAGGAGGTGAGCTACCGAGTGCTCGACCTCGACGAATCGCTCGAGGCATCGCGGTTCGATCCCGGGGCGACGCTGGGCGGCGGCTGGGAGTGGGGCGGCGGCGGTCGCAGCCGGATCCGACTCGGCGCCCTGGCCACCCTCGCCCTCGGTGACCGCGAAATCCTCCGGGCTGAGGGCGACCCGGCCGAGACCGACGGTGCCGGCGGCACATCCCATCTCTCCATCTCAGCGGAGGTGCGTTTCTGATGCTCGCTCCGATCGCCCCACGAACCACGGGGCAGGCTCTCCGGATCTGGCTCCTCGCCCTGAGCGTGATCGGGGCCGTGATTGATCCGGCCGAAGCGAGTCGCATCGACCCCCGCCTGGCTCGCGCGGTTTCGAACGCGCGCTCCGGATCGGAAGTGGCGACGATCGAGACCCCAGCCACCGTGCTCTCACGTCTGGAGTTTCGCAGTCCAGGCGCCGCGGGCGACTTTGCCGCTCGCGCGCGGGAGGTGGGCGGAGCTTCGCTTCCGGAGCAGCGCGGCGCCGTCGTCTGGCTGCGGGCTGATCGAACCACGCTGGAGCAACTGGCTCACGAGCCGGAACTCCTGTACGCCACCCTGCCGTTCACCCCGGTGACCACGCACCAGACGCAAGCGCTCTCCGAGATGCGCGTTCCTACCGTGCACGCCAACGGCTATCGAGGGCAGGGCGTTCGGGTGGGAGTGATCGATGTCAGCTTCCAGGGGTACGGGCCGCTCCTCGGCAGTGAGCTTCCGACCAGCGTGACCGCGCGGTCGTTCTATGACGGCGCGAACGGCAACGGTAACATCAACGGCAACGGTTCGCGCCACGGCACCGCCTGCGCCGAGGTGATCCACGACGTTGCGCCCGAGGCCGAACTCTACTTCGCCGCGGTGGCAAACGATCTCGACCTCGAGCGTGCCGTCGATTGGATGATCGACCAAGGAGTTGAGGTGATCAGCCACTCCCTTGCCTGGTTCGTGGGCGGCGGCGACGGGCAGGGGCCGATCAACCAGATCGTGAGCCGCGCCCACCGGGCCGGCATCCTCTGGGTGACCTCCGCGGGGAACTTCGCCGAACAACACTGGGGCGGGACGTTCTCCGACACCGACGGCGACGCTCTGCTCGAGTTCGCCCCGAACGACGAGGCGATCGAGTTCACCGGAGCCTCGATCGGGCAGAACGCGAACTTCGCCCTCTACTGGAATCGCTGGCCGCTCTCGGAGGATCTCGCCTTCGCGATCGAACTGCGCAACGCGGCGGGCGATCTGCTCGCCACCACCGAAACGGAGTTCGCGGACTACCCCTACGCCTTCCGTTCGCTCGACTACACCCCGCCCGACGGCGGACGCTCCCCCCGCCTTTCGATCCGGCGGCTGCGGGGCAACGCGGACGGGGTCCACCTGCAGCTCTTCCGCATCGACGGCGATCTGCCCGAGAACGGAATCGCAGCCGGCAGTCTCTCCGTGCCTGCGGACTCTCCGGAGGCCCTGTCGGTCGGGGCTTACGGATATCGCGCCGCGGCGAACCAGGAAGCGCTCCAGGCCTACAGCTCGCAGGGTCCGACCGTCGACGGTCGCGCCAAGCCTGAACTGCTCGGCCCCGACGGCGTCGACACCAGCATCTTCAACTCCTTCAGCGGCACCTCGGCCGCCTGTCCGCACGTCAGCGGCGCGGTGGCGCTGCTGCTCTCCGCCGCGATCGAGGGGGGCTTACACGACGCGCGCCTCTCCCCCACGGCCATCCGTGCCCTTCTGCGGAACGAGGCGCTCCCCTTGGTTGCCGGAACACGGCAGACCGACGCAGAAGGATGGGGACGGGTGCGCCTGGTGCTCGATCGGCCGACCAACCGTTCCGGCCTCGTCTTCGTTCCGCCCGGCACCACGACCGGCGGTTCCGCCCGGGGAATCGAAGGTCCGTACTTCCTCCTCCGCCAGCCGGCCGACCCCGAGCGCGCCGCGATCACCATCTACGACGTCCAGGGACGCGCTCAGGCGCATCTCGCGCCGGCTCCGGGGCTGCTCACTTTCGCGCCCGATCCGGACGGGCCACCCGGCCTCGCGTTCGTTCTCGATACCTCGTTTCGCGCTCCGCGCGGCCGTTACTGGGCCCGCGAGCGGTCCACCGGCGCCACCGTGGCCTTTGGTTGGCCCGGATCGCGCTGAACGCCAGGGACGAAGAGCAGACGAGGAGCAGTCGATGAGCAGCGAGTACGACAGCGCGTCACCCATGCACTCCGGGTGGACGAGCCCGGATCCGGTCGAACGCCGCGCCGCATATGAAGCCTGCGCGGTCGAACTCGCCGCTCTCCTCGCAGGCGAGGACGACGCGATCGCCCGCATGGCCACCACCGCCGCCCTGCTGTTCCAGCGCGTCCCTCGCGTCTCGTTCGTCGGCTTCTACCGGGTGGTGTCACCGGAGCTGCTCGTCGTCGGACCCTACCAGGGCCCCCCGGCCTGCCTGCGGATTCCCTTCGCGCGCGGCGTCTGCGGCGCCGCAGCCCGCGAGCGCCGCTCCCAGCTCGTCTCCGACGTCCACGCCTTCCCCGGCCACATCGCCTGCGACGCCGCCTCCCGCTCGGAACTCGTCGTCCCTGTCTTCGCGCCGGACGGCGCCCTCCTTGCGGTGCTCGATCTCGACAGCCACGCGCCGAGCGCATTCGACGAGCTCGACCAGGAACAGATCGAACGGCTGATGGAGCGGGCCTTCGGGCAGGGACCCGCGTAGGGTCGAGCGACTGGCTGCTCTCTCGGCCGATGTCGATTCCCGCGGCACGCGTCTCCGACCAGAACACGCTGCCATCCGGTCGCCGGGCGGTGAGCCGGAACGGCGACTCCTGGATCTCGAGCCGAACCGCTCCGGCATCGATGGTCCAGAGTCCGTGGGTCCGCCGGACGGTCGTCGGGTGTTCGGGCCACTGCCGCAGGACGAACAGGTCCGGCCCCGCTGGATCGGTGAATACGCCCCCCGGACCGACCCAGATCCGCAGGCAATCATCCGCGTAGAACTCGATCCGAACCTCGTCCAGACCGCAAGCGACGGTGTACCGCCCGCGCTCGGGATGCGCGTCGAGGTGGGTCACCGGTCCGAGAGGCGCAGCCGCGGGCGACCCGGGAGCCAGCAGCGAGCGGAGGGCGAGCGCGATGAGCACCGGCAGCAGGAGGGCCGGCGAGCGATCCACCGGCCGCCTCGCGCCCTTCATCTCAGCTCGCTCCGCCCGTGCCGTGCGCACGGCTGCGGAGGACCAGCGCCCGGTAGAGCAGGCTGAGCAGCGCCACGCCGTTCAGGACGAGGAGTACCCAGGCCAGGGCGAGATCGGGGCGACGCAGGAGGAGCGCGAGGGCGAAGCCGGTCAGGCTGGTGCCCAGGCCGAGAAAGCTGGTCAGGCGGAGCGCCACCGGGTCGCTCACCCAACGCTCGCGCGCGGACTCGGAACGCACGCCACAGAGGCGGCGGAGCGCGGCATCGACGGCTGCGATCCAGCGGTCCTGCCAGCCGTAGAGCTGCAGGTAGAGCGCCTGGAGACGTCGTTCGAGCGGCGAGGCCAGGGTATCCTCCGGCCGCACCGACTCATCGGTGCGGTTGACCGGACTCTTGCCCACCGCGGCCAGGAATCCGACCTGATAGAAGACGAACAGCGAGCACTGGAGCATGAGACAGAGCGCGGTCAGCAGCCCGAGGGCCAGCGCCGGGCCGAGGCCGAACCGCGAGGCGAGGAGCAACGCGGTGGCGAGCGGCACCCACAGGTTGACCCAGAAGTCGGCGATCGAGTCGGCGAAGCGGCCGATCCGGTCGACCTGGCCGGTGGCCCGCGCGAGCTGACCGTCCGCGGCATCGAGCACGTTCTTGAGCAGGAGGAGCCATCCCCCCCAGATGAGCCCTCTCTCGCCCGGCAGGGCGACCAGAGCGAGCGCCGCGGCCGTCCCCACCAACCCGCCCAGCCAGACCACCCAGACCGGCTTCCAGCGCAGCAGGAAGAACCCCCAGACGAACAGCGCGGCCAGCGGCCGGATGGCGAAGGTGTTGATCCACTCGTCGGAGCGGACCGACTTCTGGGACCGGGCATAGTGCTCGCGCAGAAACGGCACCAGTCCGCGCTCGATCGCGGTTCGGTTTGGGGAACGCGTCATGCCGCCATCAAACGGGACCGGCCGCCGGATGTCCAGCGGGGACCCTTCCGCGTTGACCGGCGCGCGCGGGCGGCCTACGCTGCTCGGTCTTTGGATTCGGTCGGGGTCGTCGAACGAAGGGGAGATCGCCGTTGTCGATGCTGAGCACGAGCGCGCTGGCGGAGCGGATCCGCGGGAGCAGGAACATCCTGTTGACCACTCACGCGGGGCCGGACGGGGACGGACTGGGCTGTATCGCGGCGCTGGGCGAGACGCTCGAGGCGCAGGGGCACCGCGTGCTCCGACTCCTCCCGGATCCGCTGCCGAGCAAGTACGCCTTCCTCGATCCGGAGGGTCTGTTCAAGCCGATCGCGACCGCGCGCGCCGAGGCGGAGGCGACCCCATGGGACCTCGCCCTGGTCCTCGACACCCACCAGCCGGGGATGATCCGGGAGGTGGGAGAGTGGCTCAAGGGGCGCGGGGTCCCGACCCTCTTCCTCGATCACCATCCGATCGAGGGGCCGGCGCGGACCGACGTCCACGGGAGCTGCGATGCCGTGGCAACCGGAGTGCTGGTCTTCGACCTCGTGGTGCACGATCTCGGTTGGCCGCTTTCCCCCTTCGCGGCCGAGGCGCTCTACGTCTCGATCAGCTTCGACACCAACTCGTTCAAGTACATCCGCTCGAGTCCAACCAGCCTCGAGGTCGGGGCGGAACTGCTGCGGCGTGGGGTCGACAGCACCCGGGTCTACCGTCACCTCTTCGCCTCGAATCCGCGGCGGAAGGCGAAGCTTCTCGGCTGGGTGCTCACCGAATGCGAGTTTCTCTGCGAGGGGAAGCTGGCCTTCGTCCTCGTCCCCCATCGCCTGGTCGAGGAGATGAAGCTGGAGCGCGATGATCTGCGCGACAGCGTCAACCACATCCTCGAGATCGAAGGGGTGGAGATCGCCGCGACGCTCAAGGAGACCGATCCCGGGGACATCAAGGTGTCGCTGCGCTCCAAGGGGACCTTCACGATCAACGGGGTCGCGGCGCAGTTCGGCGGCGGCGGACATGCCCTGGCGGCCGGCTGTGAGTTCTCCGGGAATCTGGAAGAGGCCTGGCAGCGGCTCTCGGCGCCACTCTCCCAGATCCTGTCCGGGCAGCCCCAGTCCGGCTAGCTCCTGCGCCCACGGTGAAACGCAGCAGGCCTCCCTGCCTCGGACCTCCTGACGCAGGCGGCCCGGGATCAGGCGGCCCGGGATCAGGCGGCCCGGGAAATCGACGGCCTCTGATTCGTTGACACCCCGGTCTCACCGGATATCCTAAGCCCCCAGTACGCCAAGGAGGCCCGAATGCCCCCCCTCGCTGAGGACGACCTGATCCACGACTGGAACCACCAGGAAGGTGGCGGACGTCGCGCGCGCGCGATCGAGTTCGACGACGAGACGCTGCGCGACGGTCTGCAGTCCCCCTCGGTCATCGACCCGCCGATCGAGGCCAAGGTCCGGATCCTCCACCTGATGGAAGCGCTGGGGATCCACGCGCTCGACGTCGGTCTGCCGGGCTCGAGCCCCCGTGCCTTCGCCGACTGCCTCCGCCTGGCCCAGGAGATCCAGCAGCACAAGATGCGCATCCGGCCCAATGGTGCGGTTCGGACGCTCAAGAGCGACGTCGATCCGCTGATCGAGCTCTCGATGCAGGTCGGCTATCCGGTCGAGGCCGCGATGTTCATCGGCTCCTCCCCCATTCGCTTCTACGCTGAGGGGTGGACCCTGGACAAGGTGCGCGCGCTGACCGAGGAGGCGGTCTCCTACGCGGTCAAGAACGGCATCCCGGTGATGTACGTGACCGAGGACACCACTCGCACCGACCCTGAAGCGATCCGCGACCTGTTCTCCACCGCGATGCGGGCCGGCGCCTATCGGATCTGCGTGGCCGACACCGTCGGGCACATCACGCCGGAGGGGACCCGCCGTCTGCTCGGCTATGTGCGGAGCGTGGTCGACGAGGTGAACCCGGAGGTGCTGATCGATTGGCACGGGCACTCCGATCGCGGCCTCTCGGTTCCGAACGCCCTGGCGGCGATCGACGCGGGCGCCGACCGAATCCACGGCACCGGCTTGGGCATCGGCGAGCGCTGCGGAAACACCCCGATGGACCAGCTCCTGGTCAACCTGAAGCTCGAGCGCCTGATCGAGACCGATCTCACGCCGCTTTCCGCCTACTGTGAGGCAGTGAGCCAGGCGACCGGGGTGCCGATTCCGATCAACTACCCGGCGATGGGACGCGACGCGTTTCGCACCTCGACCGGAGTCCACGCGGCGGCGATCATCAAGGCGCGCGACCGCGGAGCGAGCTGGCTGGCCGACCGGGTCTACTCCGGCGTCCCGGCGGAGATGATCGGGCGGAGTCAGGAGATCGAGATCGGCTTCATGTCCGGCATGTCGAACGTCAATTTCTACCTGCGCAGCCGGGGCATCGAGCCGACCCGTGAGCTGGAGGAGGAGATCCTCCAGACCGCAAAGCAAAAGAAGAGCGTCCTCTCCGAGGACGAGGTGTTGGGCATCGCCCACGCGCACATCGCGCGGGTGAAGGCTCAATTGGAACGCGCGGCGCGCGGCCTCGAGCCGGCGCGCCCGGATCATCCCGGCGTGAGCGAGGGTGGGGAAACCGGAGGGTTTTGATGGACGAGCTCCTGAGCAAAGAGAACCTCGAGTACCGGAAGCGGGCGCGCGAGGTGGCTGACACCGTGGTGCGGAAGGTGTCCGCCCACTACGACCGCGAGCAGACCTACCCCTGGGAGGTGCTCGAGGCGCTCAAGAAGGCGGAATTGACCGGCGTCTGGATCCCCGAAGCGTATGGCGGACCGGGCGGCGGGCTGCTCAATCTTTGCATCGTGGTCGAAGAGCTCTCGAAGGCCTGTGGCGGAGTCGGGGTGGCCTATGCGGTCAACGCCCTCGGCTCCTTCCCCATCATCACCGGCGGCAGCGAGGAACAGAAGCAGGCCTGGCTCCCTTCGATCGCCAAGGGTGAGAAGCTGATCGCCTTCGGCCTCTCGGAAAAGGACGCCGGATCCGACGCCGGCAGCCTCGCCTGCAAGGCGATCCGCGACGGAGATCACTACGTACTCAACGGCGAGAAGAAGTGGAACACCAACGGCGGCGTGGCCCACTACTACACCGTCTACTGCCAGACCCAGCCGGACAAGGGGATCCGCGGAATTTCGGCCATCATGGTCGAGAAGGGCACGCCCGGATTCACCATTCCGAAGGTCGAGGACAAGATGGGGATCCGCTGCGTCCCGGTGGTGGAGCTGAAGTTCGAGGATGCGCGCGTCCCGGTGGCCAACCTGATCGGCAAGGAAGGGGGCGGCTTCCGCAATGCCATGTCGACCCTCGACCTCGCTCGCCCCGGCGTCGCCTCCCAGGCGGTCGGCCTCGCCGCCGGAGCCACCCGCCTGGCTTTGGAGTACGCCGCCAACCGGAAGCAGTTCGGCCAGGCGATCGTCTCCTTCCAGGCGATCCAGTTCATGCTCGCGGACATGGATTGTCAGACCGAGGTGGCGCGCCAGATGGTCTACAACGCCGCTCGGATCGTCGACCAGGCGACCGACAACCTGCGCCACCCCGAAGCGATCGCCAACGCCGGCGGCCCGGCCGGATTCTCCAAGTACTCCGCCATCTCCAAGGTCTTCGCCACCGACATGGCGATGAAGGTCACGACCGACGCGGTGCAGATCTTCGGCGGCAACGGCTACATGAAGGACTTCCCGATCGAGAAGTACATGCGCGACGCCAAGATCACCCAGATCTACGAGGGCACGAATCAGATCCAGCGTCTGGTCATCGGCCGCGCCATGCTCCGCGAGCTGGGCAACGTCGAGAAGTAACCGGCGCCCAGTTCCCCGGAGCGCCGGCACACAGGATCCTCACGCAAACCCGCCGTCGCCCTTCGGGGAGGCGGCGGGTTCCTTCGTCGGTTACGCGGACCGCGGGCGCACGACCAGTTCGACTTCGCAGTCCAGCACCTGCAACAGCCGCAGCATCTGATCGACCGACTTCCGGTAGTTCGTCTGATCGAGCAAACGATAGAGCTGCGCTGGAGATGTCCCGAGACGGCGAATGATCTCTCGTTTGGCCAGCGGGCTCTGGTCGATCCGTTGCTGCACTTCGACCGTGAGCCGATAGAGCAGCAGATTGCGCATGTAGACTGGATCCTGGTTGTACTCGAGCACCTGCTCGATGTGAACCAGCCCCGATCGACCAGAGGCGAGAGCGTAGCTGAAGGCCTCCCGGCCGAGTTCCGGGTCGATCTCCACGGACACGACCGCGTCCTGCGCGGTCGGAGAAGGCTCGGAACGCACGTATGGGAACGCATAGCGCTCCCGCGCGGTCTCGACTTCGAACGACCGCTTCCGATTGTTGGGTCGAACCGAGCGAATCTTCAAGGCAACCCCTCCGAGCATTACTCGACCAAGATCCGTCGCACGCGCCGCGAGGGCCGCCCGAGCATCGACTGGTGGGTTTCGAGGTCCCACTTCGTGACCAGCCGACCGTCCTGGTACACGCGCACGTGGCGCGGCGAGTGGTCGCCCCGCCGGGCCAGGACGACTAACCCTCCACGACGGATCTTGGCCACACCAAAGCGCTACCTTCCAGGGTAGCATTTTAGGCTCATGGTTGCCCGGACCGACACCGGGAAGACACACCACCCAGCGACGACTGCGGACGTCGAGAGGGCGTCGGGAAAGAGTAGGTAGACAATCGTGGTGCCTTCGACGCGGCGGCAAGGGCTACCGCCAGGTCCGAGGGCCACCCGAGCATCAGCCGAACCGCACCGAACGCTTGGTGAAGGCGCCGTCGTTCCACCAGCCGTGGATCGGGAAGGTGACGTCGTGTGCGCCCGGGGCGGCGGCGCCGGCGGCGACGAGGAGGGGCGCGTAGTGTTCCCAGGTGGGAAGCGCCATGCGGACGCCGGGGGCGCGGGTCTGGAAGTCGACCAGGGCGTCGAGGTCGAACCGGAGGAGTGACGACTCGGCCCATTGATCGAAGTCGCGCGCCCAGTCGGGGACTCCAGCAGTGAAGGCATAGCGCATGTTGTGGGTGAGGAATCCGCTGCCGAAGATCAGGACTCCCTCGTCGCGCAGCGGCGCGAGCACCTGTCCGAGACGCAGGAGGGCCTTCGGATCGAGGCCGGGGATCGAGAGCTGCAAGACCGGCACGTCCGCCTCCGGATACATGGCGACGAGCGGGACGTACGCGCCGTGGTCGAGCCCCCGGGTCGGATCTTCCCCCACCGGCATCTCGGCCGCGGTGAGCAGAGCGCGCACCCGCGCGGCGAGCGCCGGCGCCCCAGGAGCGGGATAGCGGGTCTGGTAGTAACGATCCGGGAAGCCGTAGAAGTCGTAGACCAGAGGTACCGGGGTCGTGGCCCCGACCGTCGCCGGCCGTTCCTCCCAGTGAGCAGAGATCATGAGCACGCTCCGCGGGCGCGGCATCGCGGCGGCCCAGGCGGCCAGCTCCCCCATCCAGATTGGGTCGTCGAGCAGGATCGGCGCACCGTGGGCGGCAAAAATGACCGGGGTGCGGCCGAGATCGCGGCTGGAGGTGGTCGACTCCTCCCCGGTCGATCGTGGCATCTCGTTCCCCTTCTGGCTCTGCGCCTCGTTCCTGGCCTGGGCGGCGATCGCGGCGATCAGCGGCATGGCCGCGATCATCCGCATGGCGTGTCTCCGGTTCATCCAAATCCTCCCGTCGGGCGGTCCGGAACGTGGTTACCCCGGCCGGCGGCGTCCGTTCCCCGAGAACGCCTCGCGCGGGACGGGGCAACTCTAGCCCGGAGTCAGGGGTGGCTGGGATCGAGAATCTCGAGGTCGGCAAAGGAGGTTCGATAGAACCCGCGATCGCGCGTCAGGAGGCGGCCGGCGCGCGCCAGGGCGTGGGCGCCGATCAGGAAGTCCGGCAGGATGCGGTCTCGCTTTCCTCCGCGCTTCCGGTAGCGGAGAAAGGCCTGGCCGGCGGAAAAGCAGGCTTCCGCGCCGAGCGGCTCGACCCCGATCTGGAGCCTCCCGAGGGTCGCCTCGAGTAGGTCCGGATCGCGGAAGTAGCGCGAAAGTTCCGCCAGCACGATCTCGCAGATGATCAGCCGCCCGCGACGTTGACAGCCCTCGAGCGCGGCGCGGGAAGATGCCCCATGGCGAGCATCCGCGGCGAAGACGTCGAGCAGGACGTTCGCGTCGACCGCGGTGATCACCGGCCGCGCATCTCCTCGATGTCCCGATCCACGTCGGTCACCTTCCGGCGCAGAACGCCCCACACCTTGCCCCAGACATCGTCTCGGGATGGTTCCTCCGGCTGGAGTGGACGGACCAGCAACCGGCCCTTCTCCTCCAGGAACTCGACGTCGGTATTGGGCAATAGCCCGAACCGCTCACGCAGTTCCTTGGGGATGACCACCTGCCCACGCTCCCCGATGCGCATCTTGAAGGATGGTTTCATACTTTGAATATATACTCATACTTCAGGTATGTCAACGGTCCCACGGGGGTCGCGCGCGGCGGTCGGCGGCATATCGCGGAGGCGCAGCCCGGCGCGGATCGA
This sequence comes from Candidatus Eiseniibacteriota bacterium, assembly GCA_016712505.1. Lineage (GTDB taxonomy): Bacteria > Eisenbacteria > RBG-16-71-46 > CAIMUX01 > CAIMUX01 > JADJQY01. Next base: position 99,512 of record JADJQY010000005.1, read on the forward strand.
GCGGGTGCGGTAGTGAAGCCAGGCGAGCATGGCCAGGTTGCCCAGACCGAGGCCGGCCACCCCGATGTACAGCCCGAGTGAGCGTTGGAGGCCGATCCCGGCGGCGAGCACGAGCCCGGAGGCGACGACCGAGAGTGTGACTGCCTCGGGGATGGCGCGGGTCTGACGATGCGCGGTGAGGAGCCCGGTGTACCAGCTCTGGACGACCGCGAGGCAGGTGGCGGGCAGGGCAAGCCACCAGGCATTCGCGGCCATGCCGGCCAGGGCTGGGGCCAGGCCGCTGACCGAGGCGAAGTAGAGGCCGGCCAGCGGGGTCGCGACCATGATCAGGTGAATGACGAAGGTGAGGCCGGAGAGGCGAAACATGAAGTGCCTGAGTGCTCGCGGCGCGCCGGGGCGTTCGAGGGTCGAGACCACCACCTCGTTGAAGGCGATCCCGACCGAACGGAGGGTGAATCCGATTCCGGTCACCACCGGCCAGACGGCGAGCGATTCGAGCGGGCGGGGCATCCGGGTCAGCGACGCGGCCATGATCGGCGTGATCACCAGGTGGATGAGCGAGGTGAGAGCCAGCGGCGTGTAGAAGGCGACGAAGCGGGCGAAGGAGAGGGCCTCCCCTTCCGCCGGAACCGCGCGGAGACGACGGATCGAAGGGCGGGCCACCACCCCGGCAAAGATCGCCTCGGAAAGGACGCCGAAGGCCACGGCCCCGGAGGCCACCGCGATGCCCGGCAGCTCGCGATGGAAGAGACCGAAGGTGAGCACCGAGGCGAGCGCCCCGAGCCGCACCAGGGTCCCGAGCCCGACGAATCGCGAGCGTCCGTCGCGGATCATCACGCCGTGATTGAACCGACGGTACGCGATCGACCAGGTCCAAGGGAGCATCAAGCGCAGGCCGAGGCGCGCCGGCTCGACCACCTCGGGTGGTGGCTTGACGATCGTGAGCACCACCAGCTCGAACAGCGGCGTGAAGGCGAGCAGCGCATGGAGCGCGGTGAGTGCCGCGACGGAGATCATCATGAAGCGACGGATCAGGTGGTACGCTCGGCCATCCCGCGCCAACGCGGTGGCCGCGGCGAGAAGCATGATGATCGGGGACTCGATCAGCATCGAGAGCGGAAAGACCACCCCGCCGTAGGCCGCAAGATGGATCTCCGGTTGGGCCAATCGCGCCACGACCGCGCTGACCAGAGGAAGCTCGAGCCCCATGAGGACCCAGCTCATGGCAAGGGGGGCCCAGATGGAGCGGATCTGGGAGAGGGTCATCGCGGGGGACTTCCGGCGGTCGATCCGGAACCGGCGGCGGTGGAGATGGAGAGAGTTGGGGGTTCGGGTTTGGGCATGGGGCGGGGGGGTCGGGAAGGCGGAGGGCGGCGGCGGACGCGGGGCGTCCACCGCGGTTACAACGCGATTCCGGACTTGGCTTCCTTCTGGAGCTGCTTCAGCTTCTTCATGATGAGCGCGCGCTTGATCGGGCTCAGATAGTCGACGAAGAGCTTGCCCTCGAGGTGATCGATTTCGTGCTGCAGCACCCGCCCCCAGAGGCGGTGGAACTCTTCCTCCCGGGTGGCGCCGGTCTCGTCCTGGAAGCGGACGCGCACCGCTTCGGGGCGCACCAATTCGGCCGAAAGCCCGGGCACCGAAAGACAGCCTTCGTCGTAACTCAGCTCCCCCCAGGCTTCGAGGATCACCGGGTTGATGAAGACCCGGCCGCCCGCGCCGCCGTCCTTGTGCGAGGCGTCGGCGACCAGCATCCGGATCGAGCGCCCGACCTGCGGGGCGGCCAGCCCGACGCCATCCGCGTCGTACATCGTCTCCAGCATGTCACGCGCGAGCAGCTGGATTTCCTCGCTCACCTCCGGGACTTCCACCGACTTTCGGCGAAGAACCGGATCTCCGTAGAGCCGGATCGGTAGCAGCGCCATCTGAACTCCTCCCATGCCTCAACCCGGCAGTCTACCACGGCGACGGGCGGTGGGCATCCGCGCGGTGGACGCGAATCGGGGCCGCCCCACTGGGGCAGCCCCGCATCGATCTCGGCCCTTCCCGATCGCGGCCGCCAAGCCACGCGGTCAGCTCAGGGATTCGACCATCACGACGCGGCCGTTCCGATCCGCGCAGAGGAACTTGTACTCGAGTCCCCGGTGCTCCACCGTGACCTCGATCGCGCTGTCGAAGGTGCGAGCCGTGCTCGTCAGGTTGTCCGCCCGCATGACGGTCACCGCTGTGCCGAAGTCGAGCGCCGCATCGGCCAACACGCGCTGGACCCGCCCGTAGACCTTGATCTGTTCATTCGCTTCCGCGAACGCGTTGCGGATCTGGGACGCCTCGACGGGGGCCGCTTCCCGCCGACCGACCACCTTCAGATTGGCATCCCAACCCGGATTGAAATCGAGCATGCTGATCTCCTTTTCTCCAGCCCACCAGAGGCCGGTTCACGCGACTTATCGGAGGTCCGCGGACTAAAGGTTCGTGTAAACCGGGCCTTCTCCCCCCTGCGGAGGGACCCAGGTGATCACCTGATACGGATCCATGATGTCACAGGTTTTGCAGTGTACGCAGTTCGACGCATTGATCTGAAGCTTCTTTCCGCCCCGCTCCTCGTCCGGGACCATCTCGTAGACCGCGGCCGGACAGAAGTACTGGCAGGGGTTGCCGTACTCCTCGGCGCAGCGGGTGCGACAGAGGTCGAGGTCGGAAACCACCAGGTGGCAGGGCTGATCTTCCTCGTGCTTCGTCCCGGAGTGGAAGACGTCGGTCAGGCGGGAGAAGGTGATCTGATCGTCCGGCTTCCAATCGATCGGTTCGGCTGCAAGCCCAGCGGACCGTAGTTGAGACCGCTTGAGCATGTGGGTGTGGTCCGGATTGACCTTCGGGTTCACGAAGGGAGCTGCCCCCCCCAGCACCATCTGCATGCCGGTCGAGAGCATCCCGGCGTAGAGCCCGCCGGCGAACCCCTGGCGGAAGTTCCGGCAGCCGTACAGTTCCCTTCCGACCCAACTCTGCTCGATTCGTCGCTCGTACGCGGAGAGGGCCCGGGCGCTGGTGTCTCCGGCGATCAGCGCCTCATGGATCGTCTCGGCCGCGAGCATGCCGGTCTTGAGCGCGAGGTGGACCCCCTTCAGGCGCTGGGCGTTCAGATAGCCGCCGGCGTCGCCGGCCAGGAGCAGCCCATCGGCGTATGGGCGCGGGAGCGAGTGCCAGCCCCCTTCGGTGATCGCCTTGGCGCCGTAGCCCACCATCTTGCCCCCTTCGAGCAGCGGGCGAATGGCCGGATGGAGCTTGAACTGCTGAAAGAGGGTGTGCGGCGAGGTGAAGGGACTCCGGTAGTCGCACCCGACCACCAGCCCGAGGGAGAGCAGGTTGCTTCCCATGGTGTAGACCCAGGTGCCGCCGTAGGTGTGGGGATCGAGCGGATACCCCATGGTGTGGATCACCTTCCCCTTGTCGGTGCGACCGGCGGGGACCTCCCACACTTCCTTGACTGCGGTGCCGTAGATCTGCGGGTTCTTCCCCGCATCGAGCTTGAGCCGCGGAACGAGCGACTTGGTCAAACTGCCCCGCACTCCCTCGCAGAGCACCGTGACCTTCGCCGTGATGTCGATTCCCGGTTCGAAGTTGCGCTTCGGCTCCCCGGAGCGATTGAGGCCACGATCGCCGGTGCGCACGCCCAGCACCCGGTCCCCGTCGAGCAGCATCTCCTGCCCGGAAAACCCGGGGAAGATGTCGACCCCGTCCGCCTCCACCAGGTCGCCGAGCCAGCGGGTGAACTTGTTCAGGCTGATGATGTGATTGCCGTGGTTCTGCAGCATCGGAGGGGTGAACGGAAAGCGGATCGACTTCGATTCGGTCAGGAAGAGGAGATCCTCCTCTTCGACCTCCTTTTCGATCGGACAGCCCTGGGCGCGGTAGTCCGGGATCAACTCCGCGATGCCGCGGGGATCGATCACCGCCCCGGAGAGCTGGTGGTTTCCCAGCGCCCCCCCCTTTTCGATCAGCGCGATCGAAAGGTCTCCACCCGGGACCGGCGTCTGCTTGAGCAGGCGCCTCAGGTGGTACGCGGCGGCCAGCCCGGCGGGCCCGCCCCCGACGATCAGGACATCCACCTCGAGAGTTTCGCGCTCGCTCGCCATCTAGTCCCTCGTCTCGGCTTTGCCGTTCCGCTTCACGTAGCCCACGTTTCGCATCTGCGTGTCCAGGCGAGACCGCAAGCGCGCGAGGTACGAGAGCAGGAAATGCTCCCGCATCGACTCCGACTGGAGTTCGAGCAGCCCCTGCCGCTCCCCCGGCCCCATCTGGATCCGGGCCGCCAGCGAGAAGGTGTACCCCGCCTCGAGCTCGATCTCGTCTTCGGAGTCAGAGAGGTTGGGGGCGTCACCCAGCGATCGCACCACGGTCCGCTGCAGCCGCCGACACTCGTGGTAGAGCTGCAGCAGCATCTCCCCCGCGCCCGGTTCCTGATCCGCGGTCGGGGAGCCGGCATGCAGGTCCCGGCCGAACGGCTCGTTCGGCCCGGTTTCATCTCGCCCCTCCAGACCCATCCCGTCCTCGACCAGCTCCACCCGCCCCTCGAGATAGCCATCGGCATGTTCGCGCACCGCCCGCACCCGGATCCGATCTCCGCCCACGGTCATGATGTCGCGCCGACCGTCGGAGTACCGCTGCAGGGGTCTGCTCGATCCACGCTTCGCAACCGATCTCCGCCAGGCCCGCGTCCCGGGCCAGCACGACGCCGAAGGGGATCGACTCCCGTTCGCAGCGCTCGGTCATGGCCCGGTAGCGCGGTTCGAAGATGTGCAGCGGGAGCTGCTCCCGGGGGAACAGCACCAGCCCCAGCGGAAAGAGCGGCGCCCAGCGCTCCGAGCCCGCCATCGTCGCCTAGCGGCCGTACCCCTCGAGCAGATCGAGGAGCAGGCGCACGCCGTAGCCGGAGGGGCCTTTCGGCAGATGGGGACGATCGCGGTCCCACCACGCCGTGCCCGCGATGTCGACGTGGGCCCAGGGCACGTCGTCGACGAACTGGGCCAGGAACGCGCCCCCCGCGATGGTGCCACCCCCGGCGTTGCCATCGGCGATGTTCTTGAGGTCGGCGCAGTCGCTCTTGATGTGCTCGGGGTAATCCTCCCAGAGCGGCAGGCGCCAGCTCTTGTCCCCGCTCGTCTCGGAGGCCTGGGCGATCCGCGCCGCCAGCCCGTCGTTGTTGCTGAGGATCGCCGCACCGTAGTGTCCCAGCGCGATCACCACCGCTCCGGTCAGGGTGGCGAAATCGAGCATCGCGGTCGGCTTGTAGGTACGCGCCACCCAGGTCAAGGCATCGGCGAGCACCAGGCGCCCCTCGGCGTCGGTGTTCTGAACCTCGATCGTCTTTCCGGAGTAGCTCGTGAAAACGTCGCCCGGCTTGGTCGCCCGTCCGCCCGGCATGTTCTCGGTCGCCGGGATCGCCGCTACCACGTTGACCGGGACGGCGAGCCCCTTCAGCGCCTTCATCGTGCCGAGCACCGCGGCGGCGCCGCACATGTCGAACTTCATCTCGTGCATCGCCGCGGCCGGCTTGATCGAGATTCCGCCCGAGTCGAAGGTGATCCCCTTGCCGATCAGCCCGATCAGCGGAGCGTCCTTCCGGCCGCAGTCGTACTCGAGGACGATGAACTGCGGCGGCTCAGCCGAACCCTGGGCGACGGAGAGGAACGAGCCGAACCCTTCCTTCTCGCACGCTTCGCGGTCGAGGATCCGCACCTTGAGCCCATCCTGCTTCGCCAGGTCGCGCGCCTTGTCGGCCAGCTGCGTGGGGGTGAGATGGTTGGCCGGGGTGTTACCGAGGTCGCGGACGAAGTTCACCGCCTCTCCCCGCACCCGTCCGCGCTCCAACGCGCGCCCGAGGGAGGCAGCATCTCCTCCGGCACAGACGAAGGTCAGGTTGCCGGCGGTCTTGAACTTCTCCAGGTCGACCGTCTTCCAGCCGGTGTACTGGTACGCGCCGAGGAGGGCGGCCTCGGCCGCCAGCTCGACCTCGGCGGCCAGCTCGGCCTCGGAAGAGCGATCGGAGCCCTGGACCAGCGGCAGCACCAGCCGGGTCTCGTTCACCGCCAGATCTCGCGCCCGGCGGGCCGCGGTGGCGATCGCCGCCCGTGCCCGCTCCCGGGTCCAGGCCTTGGCCTCACCCGTCCCGATCAAGAGAACGCGGGCATAGTTCTCACTCGCCCCGTAGACCATCGCGGCCTCACCGCACTCCCCCTTGAAGTCACCCGAACCGAGCAGGGCGGCCACCGGGCCCTTGCCTCCCCCGAGCACCCCCGAATAGGCCGCGGGAAGCGCGCGGCTCCCCGCGGGAAGCGCGATCACCAGGAGATCAGCCCGATCCTTTTCCACCGGGATCACCGAGACCCCGAGTTGACGAATGTTGCTCGCTGCCATCAGTCGTTCCTTTCCGTCCCGCGCCCGACCACTCCAGGGGCGGAGAGTTTCACTAGAGACCGGCCCTGCCCGAAGGTGCCGGCGGACTCGAGCGCGCGCCATCCCGCGGCGAATCGGCTCCGGCGGCGGTCGGGTTAGGCCCGTGAGTTGCTATCCGCTGGGAGATTCGCTCCGCGATCTGCGGCGCACTGAGTCCGCACAGTTCGAGCAGTTTCTTTCGCGGTCCATGTTCGACGAACTCGTCCGGGAGGCCGATGCGCAGCAGCTCGACCGCGGAACGGAGTCCGTGCTCCTCCAACCAGACATCGATCTGCGAGCCGAATCCGCCTCGCAGCACATTTTCCTCGAGCGTCACCAAGAGCCTGCTCTGGCGCGCCGCGACTTCCAGGATCCGGGCGTCGAGCGGCCGCACGAAGCGGGCGTTGATCACCCCGCAGTTGATCCCGCGGCGAGACAGGATCTGCGCTGCCTCCTCCGCCGGGGCGACCATCGACCCGACGGCAAGCAGCGTCACCTCGGCCGGGGCAGACAAGATCTCCCAGCTCCCCACCGCAATCGGCGGAGCGTTCTCCGGGAACTCCGACTCCGGCACCGTGTCGCGCGGATACCGGACCGCGAACGGCCCGCCGTCCCAGGTCACGGCCGACTGCAACAGTCCGTAGAGCTCGGTCGCGTTGCGCGGCGCCGCGACCACCATTCCCGGGATGCAGCCGAGGTAGCTCAGGTCGAGCGTCCCGTGATGGGTCGGTCCGTCCTCCCCGACCAGTCCGGCCCGGTCGAGGGCGAAGACCACCGGCAGATGCTGGAGCGCCACGTCATGCACGATCTGATCGTAGGCCCGCTGGAGGAAGGTCGAATAGATCGCCGCGACCGGGCGCATCCCCTCGGTGGCCAGGCCGGCTGCAAACGTGATGCCGTGTGCCTCGGCGATCCCGACGTCGCAGAAGCGATCGGGGAACTCCGCGGCGTAGCGCATCAATCCGGTTCCATCGGCCATCGCGGCGGTGATCGCCACCACCTTGGGGTCCTTCCGGGCCAGCCGGACCATCGAATCGGCAAACACCTCGGTGTACGACGGGCGCGGCTTCTCCTCCACCTTTCCCGCCGGGACCTTCACGCTTCCGGGCATCGGCTTGACGCCGTGGTACTTCTGCGGATCGATCTCCGCCATCTGGTACCCCTTGCCCTTCTTGGTCAGCACGTGGACCAGGATCGGCCCGTCCATCTCCCGCACCTTCTCCAGGACGGAGATCAGCTCGCGGATGTCGTGCCCATCGATCGGGCCGAGGTAGCGGAAACCGAGATCTTCGAACAGCATCCCGGGGGTGAGCAGGGTCTTGAGACTCTCCTCGACCTTCCGCACCACGTTCCGGACCGCATCGGTCTTCGGGAGCTTCTCGGTCAGGCCCCAGATGTCGCTCTTGGCCCGGTTGAAGAGCGGATGGCTGATGATCCGGGTCAGGTAGTTCGAGATTGCACCGACGTTGGGCGAAATCGACATCGCATTGTCGTTCAGGATCACGATCACATCGCGGCCGGAGGCGCCGGCGTTGTTCAGCCCCTCGTAGGCCAGGCCGCCGGTCATCCCGCCGTCCCCCACCACCGCAACCACCCGATGCGTCTGTCCTTTCAGGTCGCGGGCCGCGGCCATGCCGAGCGCGGCCGAGATCGCGGTCGAGGCGTGACCGGCGCCGAAGGTGTCGTACGCGCTCTCGTTCCGCTTCAGGAATCCGCTGATCCCCTGGTACTGCTTGATGGTCCGGAGCTGGTCGCGTCTCCCGGTCAGCACCTTGTGCACATAGGCCTGGTGGCCGACATCCCAGACGATCTTGTCGTTCGGAGTATCGAAGAGGTAATGGAGCACCACGGTCAGTTCCACCACCCCGAGACTGGGGGCAAGGTGGCCGCCGATCCGGGTGATCGTCTCCCAGATATAGGTGCGGAGTTCCTGACAGACCTCGGGAAGCTGGTCGATCGGGAGGGTTCGTAGGTCGGGCGGTCCGTCGATGGCGGCGAGGAGCGGTCCGGGCGATGGGAAGCCGGATCCTGCGTTCGAGTCCACGCTTGGGTGATCTCCTGGTGGTGAAGCCCGTTCGTCCGGGGGCTCTCCGGCGCGACCCCCGATCGCACCGGAATCGGGTGCGATGGAACAAGGTCGCGTGGATCGTCGGCGCAAAGCCGTTCGGCCGGTCCCGGGTGGGACGGAGCCCCCGAACTTCGTGCTAACGTGCGAATCTACGAGGCTCAGGAAGGGGTGTCAAGGCGGCCGGGCCGTTCCCCGGGCCCTATCCATGGAGGAGGATTCGTTGACCGATCAATCCCCGAAGACCCGGACTCAGCGGGCCGTGGAGGGGCCCGAGGCGCGCAAACGGCGAGCGGGGCGGATCCTCGCCGGCCTGCTCGAAACCTACCCGGACGCCCATTGCGAGCTCGACTTCTCCTCGCCGCTCGAGCTGTATGTCGCCACCGTGCTCTCGGCCCAGTGTACCGACGCGCGGGTCAATCAGGTCACGCCGGCCCTCTTCGCCCGCTGCCGGACGGCGGAGGACTATCTGGCCCTCGGGCAGGAGGAGCTGGAGACGCTGATCCGCTCGACCGGCTTCTACCGGAACAAGGCAAGGAACATCCTCGGCGGCTGCGCGGCGATCGTCGAGCGGTTCGGCGGGGTGGTTCCGCGCACCCTCGAGGAGCTGGTCACCATCCCGGGCTGCGGGCGGAAGACGGCGAACGTGATCCTGGGAAACGCCTTCGACACTCCGGGGATCACGGTCGACACCCACGTGCAGCGCCTGAGCCACCGCTTCGCGCTGACCGCGGAGACCGATCCGGTCAAGATCGAGTTTGCACTGATGGAGCTGTTTCCGGCAGCGGAGTGGACGCGGCTCTCGCACGCGATGATCTGGCATGGTCGACGTACCTGCGAGGCCCCGAAGCCGAGGTGTGGGGACTGTTCGCTGCGCGCGGAGTGTGTGTATGTGAGGGAACAGGAGAAGACGGCGGGGAGTTCCGGGCAAAAGCGAAAGCCCAGGAGTTAAGGGGGCAAGTTCGGCGGGAGAAGCGGAGCGACCAGGCGGAGGGATCGGGGAAGACCACACGGCCTGGTCGGCTCGGGCTTCGGAGCGGGATGGGACACGGGAAGGCAGCGGCGCGCGCTAGGCGCGCGCCGCGGTTAGTGCAACGCAAACTGGATCGGGATCTGGACCCAGACGGCCACGGGGCGGTGCTGCTGGGTCGCCGGACGCCACTGCGAGCGTCGGGCAGCGTCGATCGCCACGGGGTCGAGCATCGGGTGCCCTTCGAGAACCCGGACGTCACGCACCCGACCGTCCTTCCCCACCAGCACCTGGAGCACCACCTTTGCCTCCACCTCGGCCGCGCGCGCGAGATCGGGATAGGCCGGAGCGGAGAAGCGGATCAGTTCCGGGGGGCTGTCGTAAGGCACGAAGGTGTTCGGCAGCGGACCGTGCTCGATGTCGATCGGCAGGGCACCGCTCGGGCCTTCGGCCCCCGCCCCGTCCGAGTCGCCTGCGCTCAGGCCCAGGTCCCCGATGCCGGTCGGCAGATCGGCGGGCGCCAGGCTGGCCAGATCGGCGAGGTCGACCGCGAAGTCGGGCACGGGAATCGGGATGAAGCGGTCTGCCTTGGGGGTCAGCCCGCCATACAACGGACCGTCGGGCACGACCACGTAGTCCTGTCGCTGGATCACGGTGATGTCGACGGCGCCCGTTTGCTCTTCCGACACCGGCGCGACCGGAGCCTCAGGCACGCGATGGGTCTGCCAGAGTCCGAGGAGTACGAGGTGACAGAAGATCGCGGACGCGGCGGCAAAGCTGGTGCGCCGGCTTGACTCTCGGGCCAGGGGATGACGCTCTCCGGTCAGGGGCAGGACGGGGGCTTGATCGAGTCGGAAGGGTGCCATGCGAGGCCTCACTTTCTCGGCTGGGATTCCAGGTGATGGTCGGTGCGACCGCGGGCCATCCGGATGAACGGCGCGCGCGGAGCGCCCTCAGATGGGCGCGGGTCCGATCGTGACCAACTCCTCTTACCCCGGCGAAACGAGGGGACTGCCTCCTGGGGAGAGCGTAGGAGGCGCGAAGCGGCGGGCGCAAGGTCGGAACGATGGAGAGGGGACGATTCGCGGAGCGGCGAAAAGACGAGGCCCCTGCTTTGGTGCAGGGGCCTGAGGTTCGGGGGGCTAGAAACGGAGGGAATGCGGTCGCGCGCGTGCCGCGCGCGACGGTTAATTCAAACTAAACCGCATCGGGATCTGGACCCAGACGGCGACGGGGCGGTGCTGCTGAAGGGCGGGCTTGAAGGTCGCCTTCTTGGCCGCGGCGACCGCAGCGTCGTTCAGCATCGGATGGCCTTCGGTGACGATCGCGTCGGCGACCTTGCCGTCCTTGCCGACCAGGCAACGGAGCAGCACGGTTCCCTCGACCTCGGCCTGACGGGCCATGTCGGGATAGACCGGCGCGGGGATCTGGATCAGGACCGGCATCTCCTCGACCGCCACGAACTCGTCGGGCGAAGGGTTCCGATCGGTTTCGAGGTCGACCACGATCGAGTCGCCCCCTGCCCCACCCAGGTCGTCCATGCTGATCGGCGCGAGCGCCTCCGACATCTGCTCCTGGGTCGCGATGGTGGTGTTCTGGGCCATGAAGTCCGGGACCGGCTCCGGAACACCGATCGACGGCGGCGCCACCTGCTGGGCCAGGTTCACCTGGGGAGCCGAGGGCTTCGCGATCGAGGGGGGCACGCCCAGTTCGGTGTACCGCACGATCCGAACTTCGGTCGGCCCTTCGGCCGGCTTCTCCCGGTGGGAAATGTAGTACCAGGTCCCGAAACCGATGATGAAACTGGCCAGAGCGATTCCGTTCGACCACCAGAGCCACTTCTTGGTCTCGAGGATGAGCGGGTGCTGTTCGCCGACCAGGGGTAGCGACGCCGCCTTGTCCAGCGCGTACGCCCCCGGATATGCTTCACCGCCGGACTCGCGCTCACAGCTCCGCTCATTCTCCGCCTCCGGTAAATCGACCGTCAGGATCAATGCCCAGAATGGTCCGTGAGGAAATCAATCCGCATCCGGCCCCGTTACTTGTCGGCGACCAGTGCACGATCCACTTCCTCCATCGGAATGAGGCTGAAGCGGCTCATGTCCGCCCCCTCCAGCTCGTCCATCATGTCGACCATCCGCTCGTAGCGGGCCTTGCGGTCCACCTTGACCAGGATGATCAACTCCGGATTGAGCAACGTCTGCGCCTTCCACAACGGGGCCATCTCGGACCACTTGACGTCGGTCAGCGGGCCCTTGGCCATCTTGTAGAAGATCTTGTCGTCCTCGCGGATGAACATCGTCATGACGTTCGACTCCGCGACCTCAACCTTGACGTCCTTCTCCGGCATGTTCACTTCCATGGCGAGCGGGCGCCGGAACACCGTGGTCACCATGAAGAAGATCAGGAGCAAGAAGGCGACGTCGACCATCGGGGTCATATCGAGGCGCACCCCGACCCGACGCTTCTTGCGGCGTAGGCCTACGCCAGCTTTTCCGTGGGATGATCCCCCACCCCCCATGTCGAGACCGGCCATGGTCCGATTCCTCCGCTTGGGCTAAGTGAGCCTCGTCAGTACGTCGATCCTAGTGAGCCGCCGGGGCCGCAGCGGCGGCCGAGCCCTTCTGCTTGAGGTCGGTCATCAGGTTGAACCGGAGGGCCTTGCTCTCGGCGAGGGCGTCCATCAGATCGGAGACGGCGCCGAACTCGGTCGTCTTGTCCCCCTTGACCACCATGACCGCCGCCGGGTTCCGGGCGCGCCAGTTGGAGATTGCCGACACCAGGTCAGACTTCTGCATCTCCTGGGCCTGACCGTCCTCCCCGCCGATGAACCAGCGTCCCTCCCGGTTCACCGTCAGGATGATCACGCCCGTCTCCGGGACGTGGATCTCCGACGACGACACCGGCAGGGTCACCGCCACTTCCTCCGGCGGCTTGAACTGGGTGGTCGACATGAAGAAGATCAGGAGGAGGAAAGCGACATCGCACATCGGCGTCATGTCGATGGCGATGCCGACCCGCTTCCGCTTCGACATTACCGCTCCTTGCGGTGACGCAGGAGTTGCATCACCTCGTAGGTCGTCTCATCCATCGAGTAGTTGTAGGAGTCGACCCGATTGGTGAAGTAGTTGTACATGATGATCCCGACGATGCCGGTAAACAGCCCGAGCGCCGTATTCCAGAGCGCTTCGGAGATTCCGAGGGCGAGCTTCGAGGCGTCCGGGGCGCCGGCATTCGACATGGCGCTGAACGACTTGATCATTCCGGTGGTCGTCCCGAGCAGCCCGATCATGGTCGCAACCGATGCGATGGTCGAGAGAGCGATCAGGTTCCGCTCGAGGAGCGGGCTCTCGAGAGCGTTGGCCTCTTCGATCGCGCGCTTCGTCTCCTCCAACACCTCATCCTTCTCCAGCGCGGAGCCCTGGAGCGAATTGTAGCGCTCCAGCCCGGCGCCGACCACGTTGGCCAGGCAGCCCCCCTGCTTCTTGCAGATCTCGATCGCGCCCGGAATGTTGCCGGCATCGACCTGCTTCTTCATGCCGCGGATGAAGCCGGCCATGTCGCCCCGGCCGCCTGCGCGCCAGAGCACGATCAGTCGCTCGACCACGAAGGTCGTCACCAGGATGATCAGCGTGATGAGGATCGCGATCAGCGGCCCTCCCGCGCGGATGTGCTCCGGCAACTGAGAATAGATGTAGAACGAAATGGCGAGCGACGCCGCCAGAATCGGGATGAAGACGTAACTCTTCACCTGTGCCCTCCTCCTGTTTTCCTGTCCCTATCCACCTAGCACAACTCTCTTCGAACCGACCTCAACCTACGAATCTATCCGAACCGCTCTCTCGGCGCGGCCTGGCTGGGCCGAGGATTCGCGCCCACGTCTACGGAGTCGGGTCCCCCTTCACCGCCTCGTCGACGGTGTCGAAGGTCTCGAACACCAGCGCCAGCTTGGTCACGAGGAACAGATTGTTGATCCGCTTCCCGATCCGCGCCAGCCGCATCCAACCCCCACGATTGCTGCAACCGGAGTGGGCCGCCACCAGCGACCCGAGTCCGGTCGAGTTCAGGAAGGAGATCTTCCCCAGATCGACCACCACCTGGGGCGTCCCCTCGGCCATCACCTCCTGGATCGCGCGCTCCAGCTCCCGCGTCTCCTCGCCGCCCTGAAGATCCTTCTTCGGCGTGAAGATGTGTACGTCTCCGCGCTTCTCACGATCAAACGTCATCGTCCCTCCCCTTCACTCCAGGTTCCGCAACGCGGGCAACACGCTTCAGGGCGCCGGCGCTTCCACCGCGCTCTCGCCTCCGGGCCGCGCCGGACTAGGGCTTCGTCGCCCCGGCCGCCGCAGGCCGGTTCTTCTTGATCAGGTCGATTCCCGATTTTCCGGTCGGGTGGTCGGGCTTGATCTCGAGGCACTTCTTGAACGCCTCCTCCGCCCCACCGAGATTGTTCACTCCGAGATACCCCTGGCCCAACATCGCCCAACCATCGGCGTTGCCTGGATCCGCGGCGGTGCCATCCTTGAGCACCTTGACCGCGCCCTCGTAGTTCTTCCCCTTCAGTCGGATGAAGCCGATTCCGCGCAGCGCCTTGGCGTTGGTCGGCTCCGCGTCGATCACCTCCTGGTAGACCTTGACCGCCGCGTCGAGCGAGTCGGCGTTGGCCAGGGCCTGCCCCAGGATCACCTTCCCGTTGGTGAAGGCGGGGTTGATCTGGGCCGCCCTGCGCAATGGAGCGCAGGCCTCGCGCGGCTGCTTGTTCTGCAGCAGGGCCACTCCGAGGTTCAACCAGCCGAGGGAACTTCCCGGCTGCAAACGGGTCGCGTTCCGCAGGTGGACCACGGCGGAGTCGGGCTTCTGCTGGGACAACTTCACCATGCCGAAGGTGAGGTGGGCGTCGGCCAGGGTCGAGTCCATCACGATCGCCTGACGCAGGTTCTTCTCTGCCTCGAGCGGTAGCTTCAGGTCGTCGTTCTGGTAGCGGGCGACGTTCACGAAGTCCATCGCCTCGAACTTTGCGGTTTTCAGGCTGTCGCTGAAGGTGGAGAAGAGCCACGCGGCCTTCCCCTTGTCGGCCTTGTCCTTGCTCTGGATTCCGGCTCGGGCATAGGCCAGCCGCACCGCGACGTCGGTGGAGTCCAGACCGTAGGCGCTCTTCGCCGCGACCAACCCCTGGGCGTAGTTACGCACCCGCACGCAGGCCTCGGCCAGACCGACCAGCGCGTTCAGGTCTTCGCGCCCAAGCTGGTTTCCGCGCAGGGTCACGTAGCGGATGTAGGCCCCGGCCGACTTGTCGTACTGCTTGGCCAGGCCGTACAGCTCGCCCAGATCTTTCCAACCGGGAGCGAAGGTAGAATCGAGCTCGACGGCGCGGGCGTACTCGTCGCGGGCCTCGTTGTACCGCTGGGTCTTCTCGTAGAGAACGCCGAGGGCGTGGCGGACCATCGCGGTTTCCTTGACCCCGGGCGTCGCCAGCGCCTTGGTGTAGGCATCGATGGCGAGGGTCGGTGCGTTCCGCAGGTCGTAGATCTGCGCCACCAGCGTGCCGTACTCCGGCTCGCCGGGATTGAGGGTCAAGGCGAGCAGCGCACTCTTCTCGGCCGCAGGGAGGTCTCCCTTCCCCTGGCTCGCCACCGCCATTCCGT
Source organism: Candidatus Eiseniibacteriota bacterium (assembly GCA_016712505.1). Classification (GTDB taxonomy): domain Bacteria; phylum Eisenbacteria; class RBG-16-71-46; order CAIMUX01; family CAIMUX01; genus JADJQY01. The sequence goes on from JADJQY010000005.1 coordinate 114,624, forward strand.
AGTGGTAGCGATCCTCGCCCTCGACCAGCCCCTTGCGGTTCGAGCCCTTCTGCAACATCCGCTTGGCGTCATCCCACTTCTGGGCGCGGAGCAGAAGTCGGGCCTGGCCGTAGACCGCCTCCCAGAGACCGGACTTCTCCTTGAGCGCCTGCTCGAACTCGAGCTTCGCTTCGTCGTCGCGACCGAAGCGGAGCAGCAGGAGTCCCAGGCCGGCGTGGGCCTCGGGATAGTCCGCGCTCTTCGTCTCGGCCACGCGACCGGCCAACGCCTCGCGGTAGAGCGGCTCGGCATCTTCGAACCGCCCCTCGCGCACCGCGATCTCGGCCTGACCGTACTTCGCTCGATAAACCTGGTACTCGTTCTCGATCGCCTCGGCGAACTTGGCCCGCGCGACGTCGAATTGCTGCTCGTCGAGGGCCTTCATTCCGAGCCGGATCGGATCTTCCTCGTAGGAGTAGTTGCGCTTGGCCGCATGGGCCTCCGAGGCGGCGAGAGACGAGAGGAGGGTGGCGGTAATCAGGGAGAGAGTCACGAGGGAGAGGGTGAGAAAGGCTGGGAGCACCCAACCGGCCTGGCGGCCGACCGGGCGGCCAACCGGGTGTTTCGCGCCCCGAGCGGCGAAAGACGCCTCGGACGCGATCGACCACCCACCGTCTCGCGGCCGGCAACGCCGTGCCGCGCGGCCTTGACTGGAGTGCGTCGAACGTTTGAGGCAGCCCAGGATCATGCAGTCAGCTCCTTCCTTAGTTCCCGTCCTCATTTCGACGTGCCGATCGGGTCGGTCGTGAGCACGATTTCCCGCGCGACTTCCCTTGCGGGCAGGAAACCGAGCCTCTTCACGGTGCGCTGGCCGCGCCCGCTGAAAAGGTGGGTCACGAACATTGAACCCTGGATGCCACCGTCGGGGCGACATGATACATACAAGTAGTGATGGAGGGGATAGTCTCCTGTCGCAATTTCGTCTTCCCCCGGAGTCATCGAACCGGTTCCTAACGAGCCCCGAACCGACACCACACGAAGACCTTGCTCATCGAGCGAACCGGGCCCTACGAACGAATCGGGTGCCGCGAACGAATCGGGCGCCGCAGACGAGCCCGGCGCTCCGGGCCGCCGGTTGGCCAGGACGGGATCGACCTGGGGAGCCAATCCGGAGGGGAGGGAGAGGCTGCTCGCCACCCCGATCCCCAGCGGATCGCGGCGCACCGCCTCCCGCACCGCAGCTTCGTCCTGGAGGAAGAGGACGCCCGGCCAGCTCGGCGCGCTTACCGCCGACAGCGGTAGGCCAAGTTGTGCCACCAGCGCACCCCACAGCCCGAGGTTGGGATCCGGCACGTAGAGCCGTTCGAGCCTGGTCTCTCCGCCGAGGGCCCGCGAACCGGTGTCGCCGTCGGGCACACCGAGGAAGCGAGAGAGGTCGGCCACCTGGAGCGACTCGATCGGGGAATCGACCCCGGTGAGGAGGACGATTCCGCCGAGAGCGATCGGAAAGGCAGTGAGGGTGTCGCCTAGAGCCTGGCGGACCGACTGCTGCTCCTCGGCCGTAGGGCGTCGGCTGAGAAACGCGACGTCGCTCCGGCGATTGACCAGCGCCTCCAGCGCCTGCGCGGTTCCGCCGGGAAGCTGTCGGATCTCGAGGTCGGGGTAACGCTGACCATAGTCGCTCACGACCTTCCCGATCAGGTCGGGAGCGAGCGACTGCCCGCTCACCGAGAGACTCCGAGCATCCGACGACCATGATCCGATGCGCGGAAGCTGGACCCGCCAGTTGGGCAGTATCCGGACCAGCGCGATGACCAGCACGACGCAGAGGTAGAGGAGGATGCGGATGCGAAGGCGGAGAGCACGGTCATTTCGTTTCTTCTCCTGCGCATCGAAATCCGAATCGGCCGATCGCATCCAGGTCCCGGACTACCGACGTCCGAGCGCGAGGCCGATGAACGGCTGCACACCATCCTCGTCGGCGCGCGCCCCCAGTCCAACGTGGAACCGCTCCTTGTAGAAGGGCGAGTAGCGCAGGCCGCCGGAAACGTACGGAGTGGAGTCGTCGTTCCCCGTCTCGCTGGTCAGCACGGAGTAACCCGCCCCCACGTCGAGTCCCCACTTGCGGTGGACCAGCGGTCGGGTGAAGAGCACGCCCAGGTTCTTGGTCGACTCGACATCCCCGGATCCCAGACCGAACCCGAGTGAGAGCCCGACATCGGTGCCGTTCCGCTCCCACATGACGTGCTGGACCTCGACCCCGGTGACGTTGGCGTCGCTGCGCATTTCGTTGCGCAGCATCACCCCGGAGCGGGTGGGAAAGCGGCTGTGCGGTTCGTAGGCCTCTGTGCTGTGGGCAACCTGCAGTTCCTCGCTCGTCTTCCCCAGCTCGAGCTTCGCCATCTGCAGCTTCTTCTCCGCGGCCACCGCCGCCGAGTCGGTGCGCACGATCTCGCTCTCGCGCGCCTTGAGCTCCGCGTCGTAGTTCTCCGCCGCGATGACGTTGGTCTCGGCCGACTGCCGTAGCTCGTAGAGCCCGCTGCCGATCGCCACCGTCTTGGCCTGCTCCTCCTGGATCTCCTGGTAGCCGACCTCGATTGCCGCGCGCTTGCGGTCGAGTTCGAGTGCCGCGGCCACGCTGTCCTGGCGTGCCTGCTCGAGCATCAGCCGGGACGCGGCGACCACGGAGTCGGCCTGCACCGCGAGCCGCTTCGCCTCCTCCACCACCGCGGTCCGCTCCTGCTGGGTGAGCGCGATCTCGGGCCGCCCCTTGGTCTCGAAGTACCACTGGCCGCCCCAGGTGAAGAGACCAAAGAGGAGGAAGAGGTCGACGACGTAGAAGAGGTGCGCGAACTTGAACTGGTACCCCACTCCGTCGAGGCCGGACTTCCGCAGCTGGTATTCGTCGGTCGGTCGAGCCATGGCTTAGTTCCCTCGCTTCGGCAGGGCGTCCCGGTCCGGGTAGTTTCCGGCCCCGTTGACCAGGGCGGTGATCTTCTCGAACTGCTCCGGCCTCAGCACGCGCTCTGCCAGGTCTCGGTTCGCCCGGGCCTCGGCAGCCAGCTTGGTGCTCTCGGTCTCGCGCTGCTCGATCGCGACGCGGAGCGCGTCGATCTTCACCTGGAGTTCCTGCAGTCGGGCCGACTTGGTCTGCTGCTCCCCATCGAGTGGGAGACGACGCTGAGCAGGGAATCGCGCTCTGACTCCAGCATCCGCCTTTGGGCAAAGTCGTCCGCCTGGATGATCCGGATGCTGTCGAGCACCGACTGGATCTGGCCGAAGCGCACGGCGAAGGTGTCGGAGAGTGCCTCGAGTTGCGACCGCTTGAGATTGAATTTGGTCGCCTCACCCAGGGTCTGGACGCGGGCGTTCTCGGCCACCGCGCGCTCCTGCAGGATCTCCTTCTTCGCCTGGGCCACCGCGGGCTCGATCTGCTTGTCCCGAACGTAGCTGAAGGCAAGCATCGGAATGAGGAGGAACCAGGCGCGGAGCAGGATTCCCTGAATCCACTTGGGGGGATCCTTGGCCTCCGTCCGCCCGGAACGGATCTCTTCGATCGACCTGAATGCCATGTCGCAATCTCCTACTCGGCTCCTCGGGCCCGCCGTGGGCACCGGGCCGGCCGTCACCAGCCATCGTTACTCGAAAGAAGCACTCGAAAGTAGCACCCGAAAGACGCACTCGAACGATGCTCTCAAACAGGTGCTCTCAAGAGAAGCATTCCGCCCGAGGGAGAAACCATCAGGTATCGAACCCGTCATCCTCGGCTCCGGTTCGCGGGGACCGGGTGAACGCCGATATTCCGGACGCGCTGGCGTCGGGATCCCAAAGCCGCGAGTCGCGTCGACCGGAGTCCACGCAAGAGCGGGTCCCAAGCTCCAATTGTGTCGGCGTATGTCTCACTCTGGGCCGTTGCACGGTCCTGTAGGATTCCTTCCCCCCGGCGAACAACACGTTAGCCCGCGAAGAGCGCAGGGTTCAAGACTCATTTGCCCCGCCGCGATCCTCCCCTCCCGCCGCAGGCAGGTTTGCCGACCGATTCCGCTCGACCTGCCGGGCATTGCGGCGCAGATCGGGCGGCTTGATCCGGGAGACCGCGGTCGGCCGGATCCGGCGGCGAATCTCCGCGTCGTCGAACTCCAACCAGCGGACCGCGGGCAGATCGGCCAGGCCGGGGCGGGGACGAAATCGCGGCTCCGTCGAGGGGAGGGCCTTCCGATTCCAGGGGCAGACATCCTGACAGATGTCGCACCCCACCATCCACTCCCCGATCGCCGCCGGCCAGGGCTCGGGCAGATCGCCTCGGTGCTCGATGTTCCAGTAGGCGATGCAGCGGCGGGCGTCGAGCTGGTAGGGCGCCGGAAACGCCCCGGTCGGACAGGCGTCGAGGCAGCGCCGACAGCTTCCGCAGAGGTCACGCACCGGTGGGTCGGACGCGATCTCGAGGTCGACGAACAACGAGCCGAGGAAGAACCAGGATCCCTGGCGGGGATGGATGAGGCAGGTGTTCTTGCCGATCCAGCCGAGCCCTGCCGCCGCGGCGAACGCCTTGTCCATCACCGGCGATGTATCGCAGGCGATCCTGGAGCGCACGTCGGGCCTCAGTCGCTGCACCTCGGCCAGGAGCGCGTGGAGCTTCTCCCCCACCACCTGGTGATAGTCGTCGCCCCAGGCATAGCGAGAGACCTTGGGCAGGCCAGGCGCGAGCGGCACCGGATCGGGGTGATGATACTGGAGCGACACCGAGATGACGGCGCGACAGCCGGGCAGAATCGCTTCCGGATCAGCGCGCCGCTCGGGCTCCCGCGCCATCCAGGCCATGCCGGCGTGATCTCCGCGCAGGAGCCAGCTGAGCAATCGCTCCCGGGCCGCGTCCGGCTCGCGCGCGGCCGCGATCCCGACCGAGGTGAAGCCGATCTCCAGCCCGCGGGACCGAATCCAGTCCCGCCAAGCGAGTGGGGTACCCGGGGGCCCGCTCACCGCAGCCCCTCTCCACCCACCGCCACGGCCGTTCCATCAAGCAGGCGCACGACCGCCTCCCCCCCTCCGTGACGGCCGACGAACGGCGCGGCTGCGGCCACGAGCAGCGGCCCCGGATCGCCGGCCGCGATCGCCTCGAGCCGGGCGAGAAGCCAGGCCCGGACCACCTCGCCCGGGAAGGGACGGGGGCCTGGCGCAGACTGCGCCGGTCGCCCGGTCTCCGGGCCGACGCACTCCGTCCAGTACTCCCGCAGCGAGTGGGCGATCTCACGGCGCTTGAGCGGGGCAGCGGAGAGAAGGTACTCGGCTTGCGCCAGGCGCCACCCATCGAGGGGATCACCGTCCGATCGGACGAGCGCGGCGACCAGTCGATCGAACGGCAGATCGGGAGGGCCTGCGGGGCGCCACTCGAGGGGTGGAAGGCCCGCGGTGCGCAGGCGTTCGATCAGCACGAAGAGCGCCGCCCGTCCCTGCTCCCACGGGCGTCCCGCCCAGGCCCGGAAGGCGGCCAGGCCGACCAGGGCGTGCACGTGTCCGGCCGACCGATCGCGCGCGATCGCCTCGATCAGCAGTTCGTCGAAGTAGCTCGTGACCCGGAGGAGGGAGAGAAGGCGTGCCACCTGGTTGCATCCTTCCCGGAGTGACGGAGCCTCGAGGACGTCGTCGAGCGCACGCGTGAAGAGCGGAGCGCTCTCCCCCAACTGCCCTTCGGCCAGCCAGCCCACCTCGAGTGGCCGCTCCGGCATTCCTGCGAGTGCGCGAAGAACGGCCTCGAGCAGCACCGGGGGGAGCCCTTCCTTCCAGAGCGTGGCGACCTGCCCCAGCCCGTCGACCAGCAGCAGAGCCCGGCCATCCGCGGCGGTGGTTCGCGCCGCGGCAAGCGGGCCGAGCGTGGAGAGCAGTGCCGCGACCGGTTCCCCCGTGGTGAGGCGCTCCCGGAGCGTGAACAGCGGATCGGACGTCATGCGTCCTCCGCGCGCACCTGGCGTGCGAGGGCAAAGATGTGCGCCGGGCCGGTGCCGCAACAGCCACCGATCCGGGTGCAGCGCGGTTCGGAACCGGCCGCAGCCAGGACGCGCTCCGCCCAGCGCGCTCCATCCTCGAAGCACGGGGGAGCCAGCGCCAACGGCCCGTCCCAGCTCCGGGCCAGGTGGTGCAGCCCACGGACGAACTCGACCCCGCGATCGGCGCACCCAACCCCGACCCACTCGACACCGCGCCCGGCCAGCGGCCCCGCCAGACGGTCGAGGGGTCCGTCCTGAAGTGCCGGGTTCGCCATCGTCTCCCGCCAGCGGCGCGACCAGGACCCCGGCCACGACCGGGATCCTCTCGAGGGCGAGTGCGAGTTCGTCCGCGCCGCGGAACGACTCGAGCACGATCGCGGCCCCCGGCAGGCCGGATGCGAGTTGCCCGAGTGCGGCGTAGATCTCCCCTGCCCGGTCGGACTCTCCGCGGGCCAGGCCGGTCGGCCCGAGGCTCAAGTAGAGCCTCTCCGCGCGGAGCGCGGTTTCTTCCTCGGCCAGGCGCACCGCTGCGAACGCCCGATCGATCCAGACCGCGGCGGCCTCGCGCGGCAGACCGCCGGCCAGGCGCGACGGAAGCGCGAAGGTGGCCAGCCGGAGCTCCCGCGCGCCGGCGCGCAGATAAGCGGCATGGAGCGATCGGCGGCGCTCCCACTCCCCGACCGCCGGGTCGACCGCGGCTCTGGCCTGCGACCGGGAGCGTTCCCAAAGTCCCATCCCACCGTCGAGTTGTTGACGCATCCTGCCGCTATCTCCCAATCTAGCCTGGGTCGGTTCCGCGGGCGCGAGGGAGGATTCCCCCGGGCCCGCCCCGACGCTACCACGAGGGACCGAGTTTCCGGGCGATCCGCGCGTCGCGTTTGGGCGGGACGCGCAAAGGGAGAGATGCATGCTTGAGCTGGCCATCGACCGCGGCTTCTCCATCGGCCCGCGCCTTCGGCGCGCGGCCTCGTTCTGCGCGCTCCTCGGCGCATTGCTGACCGCTTCGTTCGCGCACGCGGCCGAAGGTTCGATCACCACCGCACCGGACTGGAAGGGCGAGGATCTCGACGGCAAGACCCACGAGCTCAAGACCCTGCTGGCCAAGGGGCCGGTGCTGCTGAACTTCTGGGCGACGTGGTGCAAGCCGTGCATGCAGGAGCTGCCTGAGGTGCAGAAGCTCTGGGACAAGTACAAGGACCAGGGCTTCTCGTTCGTCACCGTGGCCTACGACGATGCCAAGTCGGTCGGCAAGGTCAAGCCGCTGGCGAAGTCGAAGGGGTTCCGCTTCCCGGTCATCCTCGACCCGGAGCACAAGATCGCCAACCCCTACTCGGTCCGCAACTGCCCGACCTCGTTCCTGATCGCGCCGGACGGAAAGATCGTCTCGATCGCCCAAGGGTACCGCCCGGGTGACGAGAAGGCGTTGGAGGAGGAGATCGTCAAGCTCCTGCCGAAGAAGTCGTGAGCGCGCACCCAAGCCGGAATCGCCGGCGCATCCTGAATACCCTCGCCGGCGCAGCCGGCGTGGCGGCCGCCGTGGGCCTGGGGAACGATCCCGCCCGGGCGGAAGAGGCGAGCATCCAGATCGCCAATCAGCTCGAGGCCTACTACGACTCCGAACTCGAGGAGTCGGTGATGGACGATCGCCTCGACGCGACCCTGAGCTACGGTCCCTACTCCCTCGGGACGGTGTTCCTGAGTCACTCCCCCTCCGGCCCGCTGCGGGTCGACCCGAACGACTTCGGCGAGAAGCGCCAGGGGCTCTGGCGCCGGTGGATCGGGGCCGAGACCGAGGGTTGGTCGGTGAAGGCAGGACATGTCTACTCCACCTTCGGACGTGGGCTCGGCTTCTCGGTCTTCGAGGATCAGGTGGTCGACTTCTATCCCGCGCTCGATGGTTTCCTGGGCGAGGCGGAGTTCGGAATCGCCTCGATCAAGGCGGTGGCCGGCACGGCGGACTACACCCAGACGGTGGTGAGCGCTCCGGCCTACGTCGACCCGTTCGCGGTGCGCGCCTTCGAGGTCGGACTGAAGTTGCCGCGCAATCTGGCCCTCGGACTCGAGACCGCGCTCACCGACGGGAACGGAGAGGCCGCGGAGGAGAACCCGGTCTACGACCGGATCGCTGGCGGGCATCTCGGAACCAGCCTGGGTGGCAGGGCCGATCTCTACGGTGAGTATGTCGTCCGGGACGCGAACTACCGGGACGGTGATGAAGGGCCGGCCCAGGGGCACGCGGGCTACGCCAGTGCGACGTTCTACCTCGGACGGGTCCAGGTGCTGAGCGAGTTCAAGGACCTGCTCCGCTACGACGTGCCGTTCGTCAACGCCCCCACCGTCGTCCGACAGCACACCAGCACCTTGCTCAACCGCGGGGGGCACACCCCGAACATCCAGAAGAACGATGAGCGCGGCGGGCTGGTCGAGGCGTTGGTCACGGTGAACGAGGCCACGCGCGTGGTCGGTTCGTTCAGCCGCTCGGAGGCCCGGCACGCCTACACCCCGGCGCGCGAAGTGTATGGCGAGATCGAGCGCTGGCTGACCGAGCGGGCGGAACTGATCGTCCGCGCGGCCGAAACCGAGGAGGTGGTGCTCGAAGGGGGCGACGAGATCTTCTTCGAGCGGATCACCTACGGTGGCAACCTGCTCCTCCCCCTCGATGAGTCGTACAGTCTCGACTTGGGATTCGAAACCCAGGGGACCCAAGAACAGAACCGGGCTACACGGGACTTCCGGAAACCGGTCGAATTCCGCGATACTCTGATCAGCGCCACCCTGAGTCGGGCTCCGAACATGTCGTTTGCGGTCACCACCGAGTGGACCGACAGTCCCAAGGAGACCGACGACTTCTGGCTCTGGGGGGAGTGGAATCTGCGCGTCGGCAGCCGGCACCAATTGCTGCTCGGCGGCGGCAAGCTGCGCGGCGGGCAGCTTTGCTCGGGCGGCGTCTGCAAACTGGTCGATCCCTTTGAAGGAGGGCGCATTGAATTCCTCACCACGTTCTGATGCACCGACGGTCCACCTGCGCGATGGATTCCGGACCGATGGATTCCGGACCGATGGCGACCGGCGTGTCTGGCGAGCGGGTTCGCTCCTGGCCGCCGGCCTTCTCGCCTTTGGCCTGACCCAGTTCCAGGGGTGCGCCGACGACTTCGCCGAACCGACCCGGGGCACGGTCTTCGTCGACCTCAACGAGGCGACGACCGGCGCGGCGGAGGGAGCGCGGATCCGAAACGGCGACGAGGTGGTGGCCGAGTTCGGTCGCGAGACCTCGCGCGAGTTCCGACTTCCCGCCGGACGCCACACCCTGCGGATCGAGAAGCCGTGTGCGGCCTTCTCCCCCCAGGACCAGATCGTGATCGACGTCACGCCGGGCGGGGATCATCACCTGAGCTGGTCGGTCGCGCCGGAGGGTGGAGTCGCGGTCACCTCGTCGATTCCGGGAGCACGGATCCTGCTCGACGGGCTGGACACCGGCCGCGTCACCCCCGCGACCCTCGAGTGCGTGCCGAGCGGTGAGCACCAGGTGGCGGTCGAGCTACTCGGTGCCACCACATCCGGCGCGCTGACCGTGCAGGTGGGAGTCGAAACGGCCAACGTGAACTTTGACTTCGTCCCCGCCCCCCAGGCTCGCGGGGCGATCCTCGAGCTCTGCACCGCGACCCTCTGCCCCAACTGCCCACCGGCGGACGAGGCATGCAACGAACTGACCCTGATCGAGAGCCTGCCGGACGCGCGGTTCATCGCGGTCGAATGTCACAGCCGCTGGAGCGGCACCGACATCTTCGCCACCCCATCGAGCATCGCGCGCGATGCGTTCCTTCTCGGCGAGTCGCGCGGAAACCCGTACGCCATCGTCAACGGCAGCCGCTCCCGCCGGGGCGTGGGCGCGGGCAACGTGGAAGAGCTGGTCGCGGAGTATCGGGGATACGTGGAGGAGTTCCTGGTCCAGGAGTCGCATGTCGGACTGTACTGGAACGACTATGCGTACACGCCTGGTGGGACACTGAGCGGCAAGGCGCGTCTCTTCGCCATCGACGCGCCGGCCAACTGGGGCGCGGCCGACCTGGACAAGCTCGAGCTGTGGGCGCTCTACTACAAGGATCGCCTGACCTGGTTCCACCCGACTCATGGACTCACCACCTACTACCACGTGATCCGGGAGTACAAGAAGCTGGGCACGATGGCGGAACTGGGGATCGACGAAGCGGGCGACTGGACCGACGTGCCGTTCCAGTTCGATCTCTCCTCCGACACGCGGTTCACCGAGGAGGGAATGGGTCTTGCCCTCTTCGTGCACAACGCGGCCTCGAAAGAGGTCATTCAGATCGTCCACCGCCTCGCGGCCGAGTAGGTCTCCCGCGGCGTGCAGGACGGGATCACCGAGGGGACGGCGCGCACGCGCATCGCCGAGCTGGCCGCGGAGATCCGCCGACACGACCGCCTCTACTACGTCGAGGCCCAACCGGAGCTCGACGACCGGGCCTACGACCGCTTGATGGAAGAGCTCCTCCGCCTGGAGGAGCTCTTCCCGTCACTGATCTCCCCCGACAGTCCCACCCAGCGGCTCGGCGATCAGCCGCTCGACCGGTTTCACGCCCGACCGCACTCCGAGGTGATGCTCTCGCTAGGGAACACCTACTCCCCGGACGAGGTGCGGGAGTTCGATCAGCGGGTACGGCGCGTCCTCGAAACCGAGGCTCCGGTCGCCTACTCGGTCGAACTCAAGATCGACGGCGTGGCGGTCGCGCTTCGCTATCGGGACGGTCGCTTCCATCTTGGGCTCACCCGCGGTGACGGCCGCGAGGGGGACGAGATCACGGCCAACCTCCGCACGGTACGCGGCCTCCCCCTGGCCATCGAGGGGGTACCGGGCGAGCTCGAGGTGCGGGGCGAGGTGTACATCCCGCGTCCAAGCTTCATCGCGTGGAACCGGAGGCGCGAGGAGCAGGGCGAGAAGACATTCATGAACCCACGCAACACCTGCGCCGGCACCCTCAAACTGCTCGACTCCCGCGAGGTGGCCCGTCGCCCGCTCCGTTTCTTCGCCTACGCGGTGGTCGATCCGGAGGCGCGCGGACTCGGCACCCAGGTCGGAATTCTTTCCTTCCTCCAGCAACTCGGGTTTCCGGTCGAGCCGAACTTCCGCCGGGTCGAGGAGATCGAAGGGGCGCTGCTCCACTGCGACGCCTGGCGCAAGCGGCGCTTCAACCTCCCCTATGACACCGACGGGATGGTGATCAAGGTCGACCAGCTCGAGCTGGCGCGGAGGCTCGGGGCGACGGCGAAGGCCCCGCGATGGGCCGTCGCCTACAAGTTCGAGACGAGCGAGGCGGTGACCAAGGTGCTGGAGATCACGGTGCAGGTGGGCCGCACCGGCAGCATCACTCCGGTGGCAAACCTCGAGCCGGTGGAACTGCTCGGCACGGTGGTCAAGCGCGCTACGCTCCACAACGCCGACGAGATCGCACGACTCGAGCTGCGGGTGGGAGACTGGGTGGCGATCGAGAAGGGGGGCGAGATCATCCCCAAGGTCACCCGGGTGCTCGACGAGCTGCGCGACGGGAACGAGATCCCCTGGACCATGCCGCAGCGCTGTCCGGTCTGCGACGAGACGCTGGTGCGGGAAGACGAGGAGGTGGCGGTTCGCTGCCCCAACGAGTTCTGCCCCGCGCAGCGCAAGCGACAGATCCTCCACTTCGTCGGGCGGGGCGCGATGGACATCGCCGGGGTGGGCGAGTCCCTGGTCGATCAGCTGGTCGACCGGAACCTGGTGCGCGGCCCGGCCGATCTCTACCGGCTCGATCTGGCGACCCTGAGCGACCTCGAACGGATGGGAGAGAAGTCGGCCCAGAACCTGATCGAAGCGCTCGCGGCCAGCCGGACCCGGCCGTTGGCCGCCCTCCTCTTCGGCCTCGGAATCCGGCACGTCGGTGCGACCGCCGCGCGCCTGCTCGCTCGGTGGTTTGGATCGCTCGACGCCCTCGCCGCCGCGAATGAGACCGAGCTGGCCGAGGTCCCGGGCGTCGGTGAGGTGATCGCGCAGTCGGTCCGGCGCTTCTTCGAGCGACCGGAGTCGATCGCGCTGCTCCGGGAGCTGCGCGCGCTGGGAATCGAGCCCCCCTCCGAACCGATCGTCCGGCCGGAAGCGGCCGAATCAGCGGCGGAGAGTGCCTGGCCCGCGTTCGCGGGGAAGACCTTCGTTCTCACCGGCACGCTCGCGCATCGAACCCGCGACGCCGCGGCAGCGGAGATCGACGCACGGGGCGGAAAGGTCACCGCTTCGGTGAGCAAGAAGACCGACTACCTCGTGGCCGGCGCCGAGGCGGGCTCGAAGCTGGAGAAGGCGCGCACCCGGGGGATCCGGGTACTGAGCGAGCCGGAGTTCGAAGCGCTGCTGAACGAGGTATCCGCCCCCGGAGTGCCCGCCGCACCGGAGTGAGCGGACGATAGGAGACTGGCGACCCCGAGGCCCCTCGAGATCGCCAGTCGTTCGTCGGGCGCACCGCGTATCGGGTGCACCGCCATTCCCCCGGGATCAGCCCTTCAGCCGCTCCGGGTAGATCTTCGCCCCCCACTTCTTTCGATTCTGGGTGAGCATCTGCTCGACCAATTCGTTCGCCTTGGAGTCGCGCACCGCCGGTTCGAGAAGCGGACGGGCCTGCTCGTAGGTCGACTGCATCGGCCGGGCGCGGCTGGCCACGCGCAGCAGGGAGAACCCATGCTGGGTGCGGAGTGGTCCGGCGATCTGACCAGTGTCGAGCGGCTTCGCCGCGTCGAGGAACGGCTGCCAGGAGGGCTCCGGCGGCGGATCGTTGAGGTTGAGCTCCTTGCTGTCGGAGAAGAGCTGGATCCGGGGATCGAGGAGCTGCTCCGCCGGTCCCAACTCATACCAGAGCAGCGGGTCTCCGGCGCGGAGCTTCTCCGCCACCTGGGCAGCACGCGCTTCCTTGTCGGGCGGGAAGATGATCATGCCGAACGACGCGAGATCGGGGGTGCGATAGGCGCTGGCGTGCTTCTCGAAGTAGGCCCGCATCTCCTCCTCGCTGGGGGTCGACTTGGGCAAGAGAGCGGTTTCGCGGAACTGGTCGAGCAGTCCGTTCTCCTCCGCCCGCCGCAAACGCTCGACGAAGATCGGTCGGTTCTGGATTCCCGCCTTCTCCGCTTCGGCGTTGAACATCATCCGCTGCACGCGGTTCTCGATCTGGAAGGTGAGCTTGGCCAGCACCCCCACGGTGGGCCAGCTGTCGAGGTCGACGTCATCCAGCGAACGCATGAACTCGCCGACGGTGTGCGTCGTACCGTGGAAGTCGTAGCAGGGACGCGCCTGCTCCTCCTTGGAGAAGCGCCAGACCGGTCCCCGGAGCGTCTGGTAGTTCACTTCCTTCCCCTCGATGCCCGCGGCGTTGATCGAGTCCCAGAACGCGGCCATGCGAACCGCGATCAGGCTGTCGGCGCCCACGTGCAACTTGATCCCGCTCGCCTTCTTCAGCGAGTCGACATAGGCCACGTTGTGCGGCATGAACGCCAGATCGTTGAGCAGCGACTTGGCGCGATCCAGCAGGCCCGGCTCGGAGCCGATGTCGAACGGCTGGTACTCCAGCACCTTGATCAGGTAAATGCCCTGCGGCGCCTCGACCGGACGGGAGGTGGCACCGGCCGGAACCCCCTCGAGCATGGTGGCCGCGAGCAGGATGATCGGGGACTTGCCCACTCGGAGTTCCTGCTCTTCCCAGCCCGGCTCGGTGCCGAGGTTGATCTTCTTCCCGATCTTGGTCGCGATCGACTCGAAGCTCTCCCCCTGTTGCATCATCGCCGCGGCCTGGGCGGCCCCGGCACGCCCGGAGAGGCTGCAGATTCGAACCCGGGCGCTGCGCGAGATTTTCTTCAGCCGCTCTTCCAGACCGTCATCGCTCAGGGCGAAGTTCTCGCGTCGGTACTGCTGGAAGTCGCGATTGAGCATCTTCTCGTAGGTCAGGCGCAACGAGCGAGCGCGCTGCAGGTCCGGCTTGGGGCAGGCCTCGCGCGCCATCTTGAGCAGGGTCTCCTTGTCCAGCAGGGTGTTCGCCAGCTCGGTGCGGGTCTGGGCGGAGGTCGTGTCGTACGAGGCCCCGGGATGGAGCCGTTCCCACTCCGTCTTCAGCTGCGCCTGGCTCAGCCGCCAGCCACGCATCGAGGCGACCGTATCCGGAGGGTCCTGCGCGCACCCGGCCAGGCCGGCCATGATCAGGGCTCCGAGGATCAGTCCTCGAGTCGAAACCGAACTCCGCATCTTTCCTCCCCTGCACAAGGAAACGCCAATTCCCAGGCAGACCCACGGTCGACGGGCCGCCCCGGATCGGCATTACGACGAATCAGACCCCGCAAACCAGGCGCGCGGGGTAAACGAAGACTGTAGGAAAACCGCCCCGCCTCCGCAAGTCGAGCCACCCGGCGGCGCTAGAAGCGGGTCTCCAACCGCAAATGGACTCTGAGCTCCTCCAGCCGCAGGGTGCCGGGCAGGCCGAGATCGATGGTGGCCGCGCGGGGGCCGGATCGCGGCTGGAGGCCAACCCCGTAGCCCCATTTCCAGACCGGGGACGCCCCTGGACTCGGTCCCAGCAAGCGCGCCCCATCGGCGAACAGATAGGCCCAACCGCCGGTGTCGCCCGCCAGCCGGCGCCCCAGTTCGAGTTTCCCCATCCCATATCGGCGCGCGGCGTAGGCCTCTTCAGGATGGCCGCGCAGTTCCGCCGCCCCGCCCAGACGGTACACCTCGCTGGAGACCAGACTGTCTGCTCCGGTGATCGCCCCCACCCGACTCCGCACCCGCCCGGAAAGAAGTGACCGGCCAAAGATCAACGCCTCCACGTCGAGATCGGCGCGGGTCAAACGCACCGACGGGGCGGTGCTCCCGTCCGTCAGCCGGATCCGTTCCCGGCCGGTGCGAAAGGCGAGTTCGCCCCGCCCACCGCGCCAGGTCGCTTCGGAACGGGCATCCCAGCGTGCGCCGAAGACACTGGAGAGGCGTCGCCGTTGCTCGGCCGGCTCGACGCCAAGGGCGCTCCGCCGTCCCTCGATCCCGACCGAGACGCTCCAGTCCCAGGAGAGCGGCAGATCGAGGCCCGCCTCCCAGCGGAGATGAGAAAGGGTGGAATCGCGCACTTCCTGCTCCAGCTCCAGGACGGCGCCGAAGGGGAGGCGGGGCAAGAGCAGATCGCGATACGAGAGGTCGAAGCGGGTCTCCGCGTCGCGCGGCCGGCTCCAGCGCACTCCGACCCGCCTTCCCCGCCCGGCCAGGTTCCCGAGTTCCAGCGCGGCCAGGCCGGTGAGCGCACCGCTGGCGCCCGCGTAGCCGATTGCCCCCTCGATCCGATTGAACGCCGTCTCCCGGACCGGATAAAGGATGCGCAGCCCGCCCTCGGGGAAGCGGGCCAGCTCCGCCTGGCCCACGCTCTGGAACAGTCCGGTTCGCTCGAGCAGACGCGCGCGCTCCTCCGCGCGACGCAGGGAGAAACGTTCCGTCGGTTCGACCCGCAACCATCTGCGGACGAAGCGCGGATCGACCCGGGCGCTCCCTCGAAGCCCGACCTCGACGATCGGCTCGCTTCGTCCGGGATCGAGTCGCACCGCCGCGAGCACCCCCGCCGATTGGACCCGGACACTCTCCAGGGTGGCCACGGCGAAGGGATATCCTGCCTCCGCCGCGGAGTCGACCCAGCTCCAGATCCAGCGTTCGAGTAGCGCCTCCGCGAACCGCTCGCCGCGACGGGGCTCGGGCGGAGCGGGCGGAACATCGGTCCCCACCTGCTCTCCGCTGACCCGGGTGGCGATGCCCGCCCAGCGCGCCGGCTCGCCCGCCTGGACACGGATCTCCACCGAATCGGATCCCCTCCCGTTCGCGCCCACGAGCCTCGCCGTGATCTCGGCCGACAGGTATCCCTCCTGCACGAGACGATCTCCCAGGAGGCCCAGCTCGCGGAGCAGCGCCGAGGGCGCGAGCTGGCGGCCAGCCAGGGCCCGCAGATCGGGCGTGATCACCTCCGGGGTCGCGCCGGCCGAGTCCGTTTCGATCGGGGCGATCCGGAGGACCGGTTCCTCCGCCAGCGCTCCCACCGGCAGCATCGCGATGAGGCCGAGTTGAACCGCGAGTAATCGATGCCACGCCGCACGCCACATCAGAAGGTCGCCCTCAGCTCCATCCGACCGTCGCGGATCAGGCGACCGTGATCGGGACGCTGCTCGCGCAGAAAGGCGGAGAGATCAAGTGAGGTGCGGAGGCGAACCGAGCCCAGCAGACGGGCTTGCCAGCCGGAGCGTTCGAGCGCGCGATCGGGTCGCCCGGCCGCGCCGCTCCGGCCGACCGAGGTCCGGGTGAGACCGAGCTCGAGACGGGTGCGGGGGTTCGGCGTCCAGATTCCGGTCGGCTGGGTCTCCCAGATCGTGGCGCGCTCCGGCGCTCCGATCCGCTCGCGGCGGCGAACGAAGCTGTCGACCCCCAGCGCCACACCGCCGCGCAGGGCGAGATCCTGGTCGAGCCGCAGGCGACCCGAGCGCCAACCGGTCGACACCCGGCTCTGGTCCCGGACCAGGACGCGGACCTCGCGCTCGAGCTCCGGCTCGAGGTCGAAGCTCCAGCTGGTCCGCGGCCGCGAGCGGAGGCGCAGCGCCAGACTGTTGCGCTGCTCCTCCTCGCGCGCTCCGGGGCCGACCTCGGTCTGGCCCCTGCGCCAATCCCAGCGGAGCCGGGGAGACAGGTAGCGGGCGCGGGGCAGTGCAGCGAGATCGGACCGCACCTCGACCCGAACCGCGGGCAGCGCGAGATCCGCCCGGACCAGCCTTCCCGGTTTCGCGATCAGTGCCTCGACCCCGCGGTCGGCGTCGGCGGTGAGGGTCCAGCTCTGCGTGCAGCGGAGGCTCCGCCACAGCCGCAGCGGCAGCGGTCCGCTGTCCGGTTCGGCGTCGGCGTAGCGACGCTCCAGATCGAGCTCGGAGCGCAACGATGCCTCGAGTCGATTCCGTCGTTCCTCCTCCTGCCCTTCGCGATAGATCACCTCGTAGTCACCGACCCCCTGATAGACTCCCAGGGAGTCGTAGTGACCTTCCCCCGCGGCGACCCGCCGGATCTCCTTCTCGCGTCGGCGCTGATTCAGGCTGCTCAGCTCGAGTCTCCCGTCCTGGCGCACCGCCTCGCCCGCCGCCTGGGTCTGCCAGCGAAGGCTCCCCACCTGACTCGTCTGGGTGGGCCCACCTCCGCTCGGCGCGAGTCGGCGCAGAGCGTAGTTCACCGCAGCGCTCCCCCCTCCGGTCCCGTCGTAGGAGAGGTCGAACTGCGCCGTCTGCCCGCGGTCCCGGGGCACGCGCGCAGCTCCCTCGTAGGTCGACCGATGGCGCTCGATCCACTCGACCGCTCCGCGCCAGCTCTCGATGGCCCGGCCCCTTCCGACCCGCAAAGCCCCCTCGTGGAAGTACTCCCCGTCGCGCGTCGGCCCCGAACCGAGCCGGGTCCGCTCCTGTCGGTACCGAAGCCGGGCTTCCATCGTTCGGCCGGAGAGCGCGAGTCCGGCGTCGCCGACCGTCCGTCGCCCGTGGACCCGGGTCGCCGCGCGCTCATCCCGGGTTCGTGCGGTCGACCAGCGGGTGCTCCAGGCGAGGGCCGCGACCCGCGGAAGCGGTCCCGAACCCTCGGCGATGAAGCGTTCGCCCTCCCAGTCCGCCTGGTTGTCGAGCGTCTGCCACTCCACCGCGGCGCGCGTCCCGCGAACCTCCAGTGCGGTCCCCAGGCCGAACCGCCGATCGCCGCTCCGGAGTCGAGCCGGATCGAGATTCCAATCGAGGCCGAAGAAGGCCGGATCGGTGCGGCCGAGGGCGCGGAAACGTCGGTCGACCCGACGGTGGGTCGCCTGGAGCGACAGGCGGGCGGCACCGAGTCGCAGCGGCGCGCTCTCCGAAGCGAGGGAAAGCGCGGCGCCGCGGTTGTCCCCGTCGTCCCGCCCGGAAAGGAGATTCTGGTCGAACTCCGAGAGGGCAAGCTCCGCCCGGAGATACTGCCCGCCCAGCGCATGCCCGCGCCCCGCGAGGCTGACCAGGCTGGTCGCCTGAGGCCGCGCCACCTCGCGTCCGGCCAGGTAGTCCCCCCTCTTGCGCCCGACGAAGCGGAAGAAGACCTCTTCGACTGCGCCGGTGGTGTCGGCGTAGTCCCCGTTTCCCGCGCCGACGAAGTCGAACCGGACCTGCCACGCCCCCTGCTCTGGCCCGACGTAGAGGAAGAACGGAGTGAGCAGGGTGTCGTTCTCGACCTGCTCGTAGTCGCCCAGGCCCGGCCCCAGATAGCGCACTCCGGAACGTAGGGCGTTGGTCAGACTGTCCCCGGCCGCGCGCAGTGATTCCTTTTCCGCCGCAGAGAGCGGCGCCTCGAGCGGGCGGTCGCGGTCGTCGCGCTCGGTCAACCAGACCAGGGCGATGCCGGGCCTTTCCGTCGCGGCCGATCCGGACGGGAGAGCGGGGAGGCTCACCGCGTTGGGTTCGGATCGGGGCGCCGCGGGAGCGGAGAGAGGCCCACCCATGAACATCTGCGCGGCGAGCGGACCGATCCCTCCCCCTCCGCCGTAGACCCCGCGCCGATAGGCATCGGTGCGCACCTGATAGTCGACGGAGATCCGGGAGTAGGCGGTGATCACCCGACGGCCGGTGAAGCTCAACGTCCCGTCGGCGTAGTCGATCACATAGTCCTCGGTCTCGCCGCGCGCCATCGCGACTCCGTCGAGAGTGACCCGTTCGCTCCCCCCGACGATCGCGCCGCTGATCCCGAGGCGGGCCTCGACCAGCCGGTACGGCCCCTGCTTTCCCTCCTCCCCATTGAACTCGACCGTGGTGAACTCTCCCGGGGCGGTCGCCGCGGTAGCGAAGAGAATCGCCGGACCGGGCCGCACCACGGCGTCGACCCCTTCGAGCTGACGCTCCACCCGCCCGAACTCCCCGGTGGGGAGTTCGAGCAGGAAATCCCCCATCGTCATGCGAGCGCGCGGTCCCTCGACCTCGAAGAGCACACGGTCGAGATCGGAGAGCGTGGTGCTCGTCCCCTCCGGTTCGA
Organism: Candidatus Eiseniibacteriota bacterium; assembly: GCA_016712505.1. Lineage (GTDB taxonomy): Bacteria > Eisenbacteria > RBG-16-71-46 > CAIMUX01 > CAIMUX01 > JADJQY01. The sequence goes on from JADJQY010000005.1 coordinate 133,659, forward strand.
GTGGGGTGTCGCGATCGGTGAGGATCGCCTTGACGTTCACGTCGCGGGCGATCCGGCCGCGCACCGTCAGGTCGAGCGACTGGCGCAGACGCAGATCTTGCTGCGATCCGACTTCGACCGCAAACGTCTTGCTCCCGGAGAGGTCGAGGCGCGCCGGATCGTCCAGGTTTCCTGCCTGCCCCCCCGCGCGCTCCCGCCGGCCAAGGGTCCCGGTGGAGAGACTCTCGGCGGCCACGTTCGAGTCATCGACCAGTGTGGGGCGATACCGCCGGTACTCTCCCCCGATCGCCAGCGGAAACGCGACGTAGCGGGCGCGGAACGCGGTGCTGCGGGGGTAGGCACGCAAGAGGCGCAGCCAGCCGGCCCGCGGATCGAGCAGGTAGTCGACACCGCGGACGAGCAAGGTGTCGCGGTGGAAGAGTGCGAAGGCATCCGGACGGATCCAGCCGACCCCGAGGTCGATGCGCGTGGAATCGGCGCCCGCGCGAACCAGCCGATCCCCGCTCCCGGCCTGCCACCGGGCGACATACGTGCTGTCGACCCACTCCGATGCGGTCTCCCGGGCGAGGGCCGGTGCCGCAGCCCGCGAGGTGAAGAGCAAACCGGCGAGCAGGAGGATCCGGAGGAGACTCCCGCGCCTGTGCGCGGGCTCAGGGGCGCGCGGGGTCGGTCGGATCGGCATGATGGACCGCGAGTCGCGCAACCTCACCCTGGTCCGGGCGGGCGATGTAGAGGAGCGAATCGTCGAACGCCACCAGGTCGGTGATCCTGGTTCCGCGCCAGGCGGGAAACTCGGCGTGGAACAGGAGCACGCCGTCCGGCGAGAAGAGGCGGAGCCACGACGCATCCCCTGCGGCCAGTGCCACCGTTCGGTTCGGGAGCAGATCGACGCACGCCGCCTGCCCGGCACCGCGCATCAGCCCCTCGTCGTAACGCCAGGCATCGAGCGCCACGCCTTGCCGCGAGTACCGTCGCACGGTGCGCGCTGCGGGATCGAGCAGATAGGCGGTCCCTTCGTCATCCAGGGCGAGACGCGTCGGGCCGAGCGGCCGATCGCCTCCGCCGGCTGCCGTGACCTCCGCCTGGAACCCGCCGAAGCGATCGAAGAGGAGCAGTCGCCCACCCGCGCGGTCGACCACCAGCAGTTCACCGGAAGCGGAGAGGGCGAAATCGACCGCTTCGCTCGAGGCGTCGCCGGGTGCGCCGCGGTACGAGAGCGCCGTCTCCCAATGACCGTCGAGATCGAAGCGATAGAGCACACCTCCCCGCCCGTCGAGGGCGAAGAGATCGGATCCTCGCTTCCCGAAGAGACTCCCAAGGTGCGCCAGCCGGCTGCCTCCCTGGTCGCCGACCCCGAAAGCCCGCCAGGTGCTGTCCGGTTCCAGGCGCAGCAGACGGGTGCCGCTCCGCTCCAGGACGAAGAGACGACCCAGCCCGTCGAGAGCCAATCGCTCGGGCGCGACGCGGGAGGGCAGGTGGAGCGGTTCGCGCACCTCGATCCCGGCGGGGATGCCGCTCCGGGCGTGATCCGGGCTGAGGAGCGACACGAGGAGACAGGAAAGCAGCGCGAGGAGCGCGGTCCCGCTTCGCCCGGCGATTCGGAACCGTGGCGCCGTGGGTCCGCTACGGAAGGGCGAGCGACACGGCAAGGCGCGGAGTTCCCAGGTCCGGGTCGGTCGTCATCTGAGCCCGCAGCGATCCATCGGGCACGCGATCCCGGAGTACGGCATCGAACATCGCGGCCAGTCGATTGACCACGGCCAGGCCGATCATGTTCCGGCTCGACCGGTAGGCCTGCTGGCTGTCGTTGCGCTTCTCCCGATAGCGGGCACGCGCCGCGTCGCTGTCCCACTCCCAGGACTGCTCCGCCGGGATGTGGTTCGCGGCCAGATATGCGTCCCGCGCCTCGAGATCGTCACCATAGAGACGGCGCGCATCGATCCGCACTACCAGGTCCCAGATCTCGCTCGAGGAGATCTGCCCCAGGAGCTTGTAGTAATCGTCGTCCTGGCCTTCGGGATGCGGCACGTGACCGAACAGACGGGCCATCTCGAGGTACGAGTCCCGTCGCGCGTTGCCCTGGAACCGGTAGGTCGCGAAGGCGGACCAGATCGCCGCCTCCGCCCCGAGGAAGAGGAGACCGCGGCCGGTATCGCCGCGACGAAGCTGGGCCGAACCGGGCAGGAGCAGGGAGAGCCCGATCGAAGGGAGATGCCGGTTCCGCCCGGTCGGGCCTGCCGACCCGGCCGACTCGCCGGTCGGGCTCGACTCCAGAGCGGAGCCAAGGCTGAGCAACGCCGCCTGGTGTCCAGGGAGGATGGCCGCATCCCCCGCGATCGCCGCGCGCGGCTGCAGGAACGCACTCTCACTGGCCTGGGCGAAGGCCACATCGCCGGAGACCGCGGAAAGGGCCAGCGCCCCGCAGATCACGGCGACCACTGCGGCAGCCGGCCGATACCTCTCCCTCGCTCGTTTCATGCCGAATCTCCTAGCGCAGCGGGTAACTGAGGGCCAGCGTGGTTTGTGTCTCGCCCGAGCGTCGGCGCAGTTCGGACCGGATCTGCAGTGCACCGTCCGCCCCGTGCCCCATGCGGCGACGCCGGGCGGTCATGAAGGCATCGACCCCGCTCACGATCCGGTTCAGCACCGCGGCGGTGAGGGCAAGGCTGGCCTTGTCCGAGAGGTCGTCGGCCCGGCTGAGCTGATCGCGATAGGCGATGCGATGCCGGGATGACGCATTCGGGTCGAGGGGATCGTACCCCGCGCGGAAATCGTCCCAGCCGCAGCGGTAGGCATCCTGTCGGCCGATCGCCTCGTAGTACGCCTCGAGGTCCTCGGCGGCGAACTGGCTGAGGGCCGAGTCGGCCGCCGCAGTATAGAGACAGCCGTCTTCCCCGGTCGTTCCGCCGAAGCGCTCGTACGACCAGTGCCGGCGGGCGTACTCCTCGGCCTCCCCTTCCTTGGTCCGCGAGGCATCGAGGTAGGACGCACGGGCGAACCAGGCCGAGACATCGGCCGCGAGGTAGAGATAGCCGCGTCGATCGCCGTTGAGCAGTTGGCCGGTGCCGGGGAGGATCAACGACGCGAGAAAGACCAAGCCAGGCGCCCGCTGCGCCCGGTCGGCGGTGGCCAGCACCGCGGGGGCTAACACCGCTGGCGCCAGCCCGGCGGAAGCGGCCGCTCCGGGAGAAAGCGCGGCCAATTCGATCGGCGAAAGCGGTGCCGGCGAGGCCGGACTCCCGGTGAACCAATCGGCGAGCGGACCGGTCGCCGCGGCGCTCTCCGTGGATCCGGTCGCCACTCCGGAAGTCCCGGACGCGAAGCGGAAGGCCGTCGAACCCGCGCCCGGAGGTGAGGCGGTCGTCGCGAGAGCCCGGGACGGGGCGATCGCCGTCGCCAGCAACGGAATGAGGATCGAACCGACGACGCGGAGCATCGAACTGCCCATCCAAGCCTCCTTGCAAGGTCTCATCGCACCACCGCCACTTTGCGGAAGAACTCGCGGTCGAACCCATCGCCGTGGACCCGGAATCGGACGTGATAGAGACCGGGGGCGAAGCGGCTCCAGTCCCAGGAGAGCCGGTTCCCGTCCTGGCCGGCCTCGGCGCGCGCCCGCATCGAGCCCATCTCCTTCCCCGAGAGATCCCAGGCCGTCAGCTCGGCCGTGCCCGGTCGCCCGAGTGCGAACGCGATCTGGAGCGCATCGCCGGTCAACGGATTGGGGTAGAGGTTGAGCGATCCATCGACGAGATCGCCGGCGGTTGACTTCGGGGTCGGCACCCAATCGCGGGGATAGACGTGGGAACGCTCGAGGTCGACCGCGGGATAAGGGAAGAACCCGAGGCCCGACCGGCCGCCGTCGGGCAAGCGCAGGATCGAGAGCGCCTCGACCGGGCGATCATCGCTGGTCCGTCCGTAGGCGTTCCCGAGCAGCAGGCGCGGCCCGTAGAGGTCGGTGGCCGGCACCCAGTCCGGTCCATGCATGGCGCGGCTTCCGACCGAGATCGGCCACCCGGCCACGTTCCTGGCCTGGGCGTTCCAGGCGATCAGGATGCCATCGGTCCGATGCTGGAGCAGCTCGGGCGCCCCGTCGCCGTTGACGTCGAAGGCGCGCAGGCCCGAGGTCACCTCGAAGGGCCTCTCGTCCTCGGTCCAGACCGAGTGCGGCCACCCTTCCTGCTCGAGGCCATCCCATCCGTAGCAGTGGACCAACCAGCCGCGCTCGAGCACGAACGTCTCGAGGACGCCGTCCTGATCGAGATCCGACACGATCGGGGTGCCCACCAGCTCGACGTGGAGCCGCACCGGCCAGCCGGAGAGGAGACGACCGTCGGCCCCGCGCCACTCGATCTGCCCATCGCTCCAGGCGAAGAGGTGCAGGCCACCGTCAGACCCGCCCAGGTCGACAAAGAGGTGCCCTGCGGGCGTCGGGGCGCCAGAGTCCCCTCCCGCGAGCGCGTTCGTGCCGCGATCCGCCGACCAGGGCAAGGAGACCGCGTCGCCGTTTCCCACCGTGAACCCACCGACCGAACCGTCGGCCGCCATCCACTGCACCTGTCGCGCCTCCGCAGGCGCCGGGCGACCGACACCGATCGAAAGGAGCGCCGCGCCGCGGCCGACCTGCTGGGCGACCGCCGCCTCACTCCCCTCGCGCGCAACGAAACCGCGCACGAAGCCGTCGCGATCGCCGATCCAGACCAGCGAGTCTTGCAGCACCGCCGCGGTCGTGACCAGTGAATCGACCGGGGGCCAGAAGAAGCGGAGCGCCCCGTTCCGCCCCTCGAGCACCCAGACCGCGCCCTTGGCCACGGCGGCCACGGCCGAACCGGTGGGTCGCGGCGCAGGAAAATCGAACTGCTCGGACGCCGACAGCGGGTGCTTCACCGGACCGGCCAGATTGATGTAGAGCGCATTGTCCTCACCCCGGATGGGCTGGCCATCGGAGCGGAACCCAAGGACCGAGCGTCCGCTGGTGGTGAGCACTTCAGGCCGACGATCGGCGTCGAGGTCGAGGGCCACCTGCTGCTGGTCGAGCGACTCCCCGACGAAGAGCACCGGCCAGCCGGCCGGACGCTGGCTGGTCTTGACCTTGATCCGCATTTCGTATCCGGCGGAGTCGATGACCGCGATCGACATTCCGCTCGGCGTGTCGTCGTTGGAGTCGCTCGAGGGGACGGTGCCGCCGTCGAGCACGTTGTAGCCCCCGACGAAGTAGGGGTCGAACGCCCCCCCAAGATATTCGTTCGAGGCGGTGCCGATGTCGCGGATGCCGTCGGCTTCCTTGAGCCCGACCCCCGGCCGGGGAAAGAAAACGTTCAGCCCACCGAAGGGCTGGGAGAGCCCGAAGCTGATCGCCTTTTGATCGACATGCCAGATCAGCACCCCTTCGCCCGGAATCAGGTAGTCGTACTCCCGCGGCGCGAGGTCGTCGCCGACCGCGGAGGAGTCTGCCACCGGGCCGAGGATCACGCCGGTCTCTTCGTCGGTCTTCAGGATCAGGGTGCCGTCGCCGTTCAGATCGACCATCCGGTTCTCGATCAGGTAGTACTCGGCGAGGTTGAGCGTGAGGTAGAGATACTCATTGGTCACCGACGCGGGACGGAGCGAGGTTTCGAAACTGTCGTCTTCGGCCGCGACGAAGTCCGAGAGTTCCTGCAACTCGATGCTCTCCGCGGGAAAGTAGAGCGCCTTGTGCCACGGATCGATGCTCGGCGGGATCGTCCCGCGAACGGCGATCACCTGGGTCGTGTCCTCCGGATCGGGCACCAGGGCGTAGAGGTTGGTCCCGGAGTCCATCAGGCTGTAGGCACCGACGATCGGGATCCCGGTCGAGACGTCGTAGAGGTCCCAGAATCCGAGCTGGTGGCCGAACTCGTGGGCGAAGACCGAGTTGAGCGCGCTCTCGAACCCGTCCTGGGCCGAGGACTCGGGCACGACCATCACCAACCCGATCTTCACCGAGTCGCCGTTCTCCGGGACCACGAACGAATCCGCCACCGCGAGATTGAAACTCGGGATGTCCCAAGGGGAATCCTGATTCAGGTCGCTCTGGAAGTCGGAACCGGCGTGGACCAGAATGTAACTCTGGTAGACCGACCAGTCGATCTCCGGCGCCGAACGATCCGCCGCGTCGAGGGCGTCGCCAACCAGATCGATCGCATGCTGCAAGATGTCGGGGTTCGAGTTGCTGAAGATCCAGGGGCCGTACTTGAAGGTGTCGTCGAGATGGATGGCCGAGTCATTCTCCGCCGGCCAGATGTCCCACTCGAGCTGGAGCCAGCCGTTGCTCATCACATCGTAGTAACGGCGCAGCGCCTCCATGTGGGAGTCGTAGAACTTCCGATCGTGGGGCGGCGGGTCGAGCAGCGGCGGAGTCTCCCCCTCCGGCACGGAGAGGACGAAGCGGCCGTCGCCGGTGGTCTTCGGCCCGGGGGTATCGTTCTCGAAGTCGACCCGCAGAACGCAGACCCGGACCGTGTACGGCCCGCCGCGCGCTCCGGCGTCCGCCGATTCACCATTGGGCAGTGCCCCGTCCCCCCGCTGCGCCCGGATCCACTCCTCGGACGATCGAGCATGCAGCATCCGCGCCGCGCGCGCCCGGGACTCGGCCGGCAGGATCGAAGGAGGGAGCAATCCGAGTGGATCCGCGGCATCCCCGGAGAACGGCCCACCCGCGGGGTTCGCCACTCCGGGTGCGCCGAACGGAAGGGTTCGGTCGGCGGTTCGCTGCAGCGGATGGGAACGGTCCCCCATCGGCGGGACGACCAGAAGATGGGGAAACTGCGGCGCCTGGGCCAGCCGCTGGTCGAGCGCGGCCCGCGCAGCCGCGGACTCCTCGGTCTCCGCGGTCGTTCCACGCGCCGGATCGGACTCCTCGTGCGTCTGATCCGAGGGTCGTGCGTGGTCGTGGCGTTCGATCCGGATCGTTCCGGCCTGCGCGACGGGAGGCGAAAGGAGCGATGCCAGGATCAGCAGGGCTGCGGGCACCAGCCCCGCGATTGTGGGCCTGGCTGATGCGGCGGCGACGGCGAGAGCGCGGATGCGGGAGCGTGGAGACCGGCTGTCATCCCGGGGGATCGGATTGTGTCTGCTCATGCCCTGTCCTGGGGCACCCCACCCTGGCGGACGCGGTCCGGCTGGATGTAGCCACCTGTGTGGCGCGACGGAGTCAGGGGAACGTCCCGTGGCGCCGCGCGCATCCATTCGACGCAGCCCGGGGGTTCAGTCCGGTCCGCCCCTCGGGACGTCACCGGTACCCGGGCACCTTTCGATCCATCCAGCCGGGAACAGACTAGAACTTGTACGAGAGCGAGTACTTGCTGACCCGATCCAACCCTTCGGCCTGCGGAACGCTGGCGAAGTCGGCGGTGAAGCTCGAGATGTTGAAGCCGGCGCCGAAGGTGGGGTCCTTGATGTTCCCGTCCTCGTCCTGGATGTACCCGGCGCGCAAGGCGAAGGTCCCCTGGTAGGCGATTTCGGTGCCGAAGTTGTGGATCGGCGTCTCGTCGCTGTAAACCAACGACTTGTTGTAGTCGTAGGAGACCACGCCGCTCAGCCCGGGCTGTCCCTCGGTCGAGGTGTCGAACACACGGGCAGCCAGGCCCAACTTGAGGTTCCGCCCAATCGGGTCCGACTCGTCCTGATCAATGTAGGCGATGTTCGGTCCGAGATTCTGCACGTTGACCGCGAGGTTGAGCGGAATCCCGACACCCGGAATGCCCTTCAGCTTGTAGAGCATCGCCAGGTCGGCTGCGAAGGTGTCGCCCGAGCCCTGCTGCCCGTCCGGGGTCGCCCAGTCCGGGGCCAGATTCACGTAGACGTACTTGAGGGTCATGCCGGCGGAGAGTCCGGGAACCAACTCGGTTCCGATCGATACCTGGGGCGACACCTCGTAGCTGGTAAACACACCGAGCTCACGACCACCGTCGTCGGTCGCCGTGCTCTTGCCGTAACCCAGATAGATGAAGCTGAAGCCCACCCCTCCCCAACCAGGAAGGTGCATGCGATACCCGAGGTACTCGTAGTAGACGTCCGAGGCAAGCCCCGGAACCAACTGAGTGTGCATGAAAGAGAAGTTGCGGTCGCGCGCATCGGCCAGGGCGGCCGGGTTCCACCAGTTGGCGGTGGCATCCTCGGGCAGGGCGACGAAGGCCCGACCCATCGCGTCGGCGCGAGCGCCCGGGGTGATATTGAGCGACTGCGCGCCCGAGGTCGACTGCGCGCCGGCGGTCCCGGCGTCGGCCGCGAGGAAGAGTCCGGCGCACGTCACGAACGTGGCGATCGTCCCCAGGGTGCCCGACCGGATTGCGGTGGATGCGCATTCCCGGCTGGAGGTACGGGCGGTGTCGGGGGTCGCGGACTTCGCCGCGGACCGGCCTTCCCACGTTTCTGGCGAAAACAGGAACTTCATCGCTTCGTGCCTCCTCTGCATCTCTGCCGATTCGATCTGGCTCGCGGGCGGATGTGGTGTCATCCGCGCGAGGCCGAACCGGCCTCCTGGAGCGCGCGCCGCTAGTGAATTCCAGAACCGTCGGGTAGCTCGCGCAAGGCGGGGACGACCAGACGAGCGTGTGGAATGAACACGACGCTTCGACCTTCAGTTCCCCGGCAGTCTAACACCCTGGGAGGAGCGGAGCAACGCGGGCGGCAACTCTTGCCCCGGGCCGCGCCGGCGGCTCGAGGCACCGGGGAGCAGGCCAAGCTGCGGGTCCCGGACTAGCGCCCGGCGGTCTGCAGGGAGTCGGCATACTGGCGCCTCGCCTCGCGCACTGCCCGGTCGTCCGGATTGCGGGCCAACCAGGCATCGAGTACCTCCAGAGCCCGCGACCGCTCTCTCCGACCCTGCCAGAGAAAGGCAAAGAGCTCTCGCACCACGTCGAAATTCTGCGGGGCGATCCGGATCGCCTCGCGATAGGTGGCCTCCGCGTCGTCCAGCTTGCCGGCCCCCTCCTGCACCCGGGCCAGCAGTCGGAGGATCTGGGCGTCCCCCTCCCCCGCGTCCAGGATCCAGCGCAGCTCCCGCTCGGCCTGGGCGAGGCTGTCGGCGGCGAAGTAGTTCAACGCCATCGAGTAGTGGACCTCGGGGATATCCGGGGCCATCTCGAGGGCAAAGCGCGACATCTCGTTCGCGATCCCCCAGTCCTCGGCCGCCCGAGCCTCCTGGCTGGCACGCAACGCCGCCGCGGCGTAGTTCTGGAGGATGCGCCGCGCGTTCGGGTCCTTGTAGACCGAGTCGTCGCGGCGCCCGTTCTTCAGCACACCCCGGTAGGTGAAACGCTCCAGAAGCTGGGTGCGCACTGCCTCCCGATCGACCCGCTCGCGCGACCCGGTGCCGACCGGGTCGGTCAGCTGGTAGGCGACTCCCCGGAGAATCATCCGCCGCTCGAGACCCATGTGGTCCGGCACCGTCATGGCGACGTAGATCGGGCGTCGTCCGTACTCGCGCTCGATGATGCGAGCCACCGCCACGTCCTTGGCCAGGAGCGGCAGATCGAGGCTGCGGACGTAGGGGGCGAGGCCCGAGGCCTGCACGAACCCCTCGATCTCCTTCCGGTCGAGGATCTTCATCCGGTAGGCGGTCATGAAGGAACTGAAGTCGGTGGCATCGGCGATCTGCAGGTCGTTCCAGCCGAGGTCGACCTTTGGCGAGTCGTCGCGGATCTGCTTCATGTACCAGTCGGTGTTGAGCAGGCTCAGATTGACCACCCGCACGTCGGTGCGGACCTTCTCCACCAGCTGCAGATACCAGAGAGGAAACGTGTCGTTGTCCCCGTTGGTGAAGAGGATCGCGTTCGGCTCGAGCGAGGTCAGGATGTTGTGGGCAAAGTCCCGGGCGACGAAGAAATCGCTCCGGTCCTTGTAGAACCAGTGGGTGCGCATGGTGGCAAACGGCACCAGGGCCAGGAACAGCCCGGTGGCGGGCAAGAGCCAGCGACGCGCCCCGTCGGCCGCCGCGGCCCGCAGATCGCGTCCGAAGGCCAGCTCGAGCAACCCCGCCGCTCCCAGCCCGATCCAGAGCGCGAAGAACTGGAACGATGCGACGAAGAAGTAGTCACGTTCCCGGACCTCGTTGGTCTTGAAGTTGAGGTAGAAGACCATCCCCACGCTGGTGATCAGGTAGGTCACCAGGAGCATGACGAAGGTCTTCTTCTCTCGCTGCAGATGCCGCACGAGGCCGAAAAGGCCGAGCAGGTAGGGCGCGAACCAGGCGATCGCCGTGGGGCGGATCCCGAGCGAGTACTGATCGCGCGCGTAGTCCCAGAAGTGCTTGGTGAACTGGATCGCCCAGGGGGCCTGACGCTCGCTGAAGGGATTGGCCGGCTTGTACTGGTCACGGATCAGCATCTTCCAGAGCGCGGTCCAGGTTTCCGGGTCGCCCTCGTTGATCCCCGGGTTATGCCCGGCGCGAATCTTGAGGTAGAGGTGGGTCGAGATCCCGAGCACGGCCACGATGGCACACCAGCTGACCAGTCCGCGCGGACCGAAGGCGGAACGATGTCCCGGGACGATCAAGGGACGCAGGACCGACCAGATCAGCACTCCGACGATCAGCGGTCCCCAGACCTTGAGCCCGAGCGTGGGCAGCATGCCGGGGTGGAGCAGCACGACGATCCCGGCCACGGCGAGAGCGGAGTAGATGTTCAGTCCGAAGCTCGATCGATCCCAGAGCAACATGAACAGGATGATCCCGGGCAGGACCAGGAAGGTGCCGAGGTGGATCCCCATCGAAAGGCAGATCAGATAGTAGAGCAGCAGGAACCAGCCGTTCCGAACCCCGTGCGCGCCGGAGGTGCGGGCCCAACGGAGGACCATCCAGACGGCCAGCATCATGAGCGCCGAGGAGAGGGAGTACACCTCGGCCTCGATCGCGTTGTCCCAGAAGGTGCGCGAGAACGCGGTGAACAGTGCCGCGACCAAACCGCCGAAGAAGCCGATCCAGTCCCCGCCCTGGATCTGGTGGTCCGAGACGTGGGTGGCGGTGTCCTGGCCGCCGCGCGCCACGTCCGCCCGCCGCCAGAAGCGGAACAGCTCCGCCACGACCAGGAAGGAGAACATCGCCGCGACGCTCGAGGCGAGGGCCGAGAGCCAGTTCACCCGGGTGGCGATCTCGGGGAAGAACGGGAACAGGGTGAAGATCCGTCCGATCAGCACATAGAGCGGGGTGCCCGGGGGGTGCGGGATCCCGAGAATGTACGAAGTGGCGATGAACTCACCGCTGTCCCAGAACGGGGAGGTGATGGTCATCGTCTGGGTGTAGACGATCTGGGTGATCAGGAGGACCAGCGCGGCACCGATCCACGAGAGGCGGTCCGCCGCCCGGGTGGGCAACAACCGAGCGAGCGGGTTTCCCTGCGAACCGCTCATCGCGAAACGACCAATCGGCCAAAGTGCTCCACGCTCTTCCCCCCCGCCACCGGCTTCGCCGTGATCTTGTAGAAGTAGACGCCGTTCGCCAGCGGATCGCCGTCGCCGTCCCGCCCATCCCAGAGGAGTCCCTCTTCCGCCAGGCGGGTCGGTCGGACCCGCGTCGGCTCGAGGCGCGCGATCTCGCGTCCGGTCGGGGTGAACACCTTCACCCCGACCTCCGCCTCCTGCGTGATCGTGGCGAAGAATCGGGTCTCCCCGGTGGTCGGATTGGGGAAGTTGAACCCCGGCTCAGGGCGAAGGCGCCGTCGCCCCCGCCGGCGAGGAAGAACTCGATCGTGGCCGAGGAGCGGTTGTTCAGGTTGTCACTCGCTTCCAGGATTAGCTGGTAGCGGCGACCCACGGCCAGGTTGGACGGGATCACGCCGGTGAGCGCTCCGCGCCGGTAGTCGTGGCCGAAGGTGACCCGACTCGAAACATCCTCGATCGTGATCAACGAGCCGTCGGCCTCGACCCGCTGCACCACGCTCCGGGAGGGCACGAGGCTGGTGATGTTGATCCCGCTCGAGTCGAACAGCTCGGCGGTGAATTCCGCTCCGGCGGGGAGTGCATTCGGATCTCCGCTGAGCGCGACCTGCAGGGTCGGCCCGCTGCGGTCATCGGAGGGAGGGCCGGCGGATTCGGGCACGGCCAGCGAGTCGAGCGCGCCGGCCGCGTCGACCGTCCCATTCTGAGCGTAGGCGTAGATCGCCGCATCGCCGCGGTCACCGATCCGGAGCGCCGATGGAGTGTGGAACACCAGCTGGAACTCCCCCTGGGTCACCTGCGCCGTCCCTCGGTAGATCGGCGCCCCGGGCAGCTCGAAGGCGACCTGGACGTTCGGCCGATAAGAATAGAACCGGCGCTGCGCCGAATCGAGCACCACCACCTCGGCCGTGCCGGTGAACGCCTCGAGCGGCGAGCCGGAGGAATCGGTGACCCGTCCATTCAGCTCGACCAGGCTGCCGCGCGGGAGGGTGCGGTTCAGCTCCTCCCCCTGACTCGAGACCGACATCTCGATGCGGTGATCCGGGAGTGCCAGACTCATCGATGGATCGCCGAGCAAAATGTAGCGCCGGGCGTGGATCGAACCGGGCTGCTCGATCACCACCTTGCCGCAGGTCGCGGCGTAGCCGAGCGGCTCGATCGGGGTGTGCGAACCCGTAGGGAACATGCAGCGGAAGAACTCGCGGTTGAGGCGGGCGTTCACGTCCGAGAAGGCGATCGCGGCCGCGGCAAAGGTCCCGACCGCCCCTCCCGCGGTACTGCGCATCAAAGACTCGGCCAACCCCTCGCCGGTGAAGTCGTACTTGCCCACCGAGCAGGACGCGGTGATGAACAGAAATGGCCGGTCGGAGTTGGTCAGGCTGGCCACGTCATCGCGATCGAGGACCCGCTCGTCGGCGATCTGCCCCTCGCTGCCGTGGCCGGTGTAGTTCACCACCAGCGTGCCGGCCTTGATCAGCTTGATCGTCGCCTCGGTCGCCGCCGGCTTCAGCGTGTAGACGCAGTCGGCGCCGTACTCCAGCAGATAGACCTTGTCGACCTGGATCTCCGGCGGCAACGACGCGACGGCGAGTTCCTCCGTCTGCTCGGTGTGCTCGTAGGCCAGTTGATCCGGGTTCACTCCTTGACACCGGTCGTCGGCGATCAGGGTGACGTGCGACTTCCAGGGGTCGAGTTCCGGCGTCTCGTAGGCAATGATCTTGTCCACCATCGCCTCGAGGTCGGCGGGCGTCTCGGCCGGGAGCCGCCCCATGTAGAGATCGAGCGCCGTATCGGGGACGGGATCAAGGAAGCCGTAGAAGTCGTCGGAGGAGAAGTACGGGGCGTAGATCCCGTTCACCTGCCGCCAATCGAAGTAGCCCTCGTAGGTCGGAATCAGGTTGAAACCGGTCTCACGCATGAATCCGCGCGGGTCGTAGTGCGCATCCCCGGCGAAGAGCACGTAGGCCGGCGCATCGTCCGGATCGCCGCCGGTCCAGTTGGACCGGGCGAACTGGAGGAAGTTGCGGATCGCGGCGGGATCGCTGCGCCCGAACGCGAACTCATCGAAGACGTCCTGAACATCGACCACGGTCACCGTCGCCTGCCCGCGGTGCGGAAAGTGCGTTGCCCGGAAGTTGGCGAGCCGCTCGGCCTCATCCCGCAACGTCTGGTGGGTGATCACGATCATGGGCGAGGCAGCGGTGCGATCGCGGAGGTAGCCCCCCTCCGGGATCCGGTCCAGTTCGAAGCCGGCCGGTGAGGCGACTGCCCCCCCGGCGCGAAAGAGCAGCCGGCCGGGTGCCTCCGCCTGGCCGGTGGCGTCGTAGAGCAGCCGCGCGGTTCGCGCGCTGCCGCTCCCCTCCACCCGGGGGGTGATCCAGCGCGGGGTGCGCGGAGCGGAAACATCCAGGACCCGAATGTCGTCCCGGCTGAAGCCGGCGGCTTCCAGCGAGAGGGTACCGCTCAGGCCCCCGGTGAACACCGACAGCGTATCGTCGTGGGCCTTGAGCTGGCGGGTGTAGTCGAGTTCGATCCAGGCGAGGAGCACGCGATCGACGCGGGCCACCACCGTGCTGTCTTCGTAAAGGGTCTGGAGGAAGCGGAACTCCTGATCCCCCTCCGCCAGCCACACCCCGGTCGAATCGAGGTCCTGCCGACGCACGTCATTCCACTTGCGCTCCCCCACCCGGTGGCCGTTGAGGCTGACCGTCATGTGGTGGTCGGGGAAGCGGCTCTGGCCGTTGGTGTTGTTCCGTCCCCAGAGGCGTACCTGGGCGCGCACCGGCTGATCGACGATCGGATCGGGGATCCGCCGCCGCAGGGTAAAGTCGTTGCTCCCGCGTTCGCCGAGGAACCCGATCCACCAGAACCGTTCCCAGGTCGCGAAGGGCGGAACGTTGAGGCCGAAGAGCTCGCGCGGGCGGGCGTCATAGACCTTGTTGACCCCGTCTTCCTCGAGATGCACCCGGTCGACCACCGCGGTGACGTACGGCGGTTCCGCGGCCGTGCCGTCGACCGTGGCCATCCGTCGCGGCGCGCCCTGGGTGAAACTTCCTCCCCAGGTGAGCCAGTAGACGTTCGTGTTGTTGTAGGGATCGCGGTAGTGCCGCTCGAGCAGCGTCTCATCCGCCGCGTACTGGGAGTACCAGTTGTCGGGTCCAACCCCGTAGAAGAGCACGCGATCGGCGCGATCGAAGGTCAGATCGCTTCCGGTCTCGACCGAGATCGCCACCTCCTCCATCCAGCTCGGCGCCTCCGAGACCGTCCCGGACTCATCGAGCGCCAGGTGGCCGGGGGCGAAGAGGCGGAACGACTCCGCTGTGATCGTCGCCAGGTTGATTCCGAGATCCTCCAGATCCTGCCCGGTGACCTCGTAGAGGTCCTCCTTCTTCACGCGCACGCGGACCCAGGGATTGGGACTCGAGGCGAAGGAATCCCCTCCGCGGGGCAGGGCCAGATTCGAGTCGGCCCGGCGCCAGGCCTTCCCTTCCTCGTAGTTCAGGAAGAGGCGGCGGTAGAGCGGTTCGAAGGGATCGCGTCCGGTGGCCTCGCGGACCGACCGTGCCTCCTCGCTGCCGGGACCGCGCTGCTGCAGGGTGGTGACCGCAAAGGTGGCCTGGCGAACGTAGCGCAGTCCCTCTGCTCCATCGCGCAACACCGGGAAGAACGAGATGCGGGCACCAAAGGCATTGCGCATCCAGCACGGCTCATCGAGCGTCGCCGCCTGCTGAGGAAGCTCGGCCAGGATCACCTCGCGCTCCGCGGCGGTCAACTCCGCCGGCCAGGGGAGCGGCTCACTCTCGAGCACCTGCAAACGGAGCGAGGCTCCGGCCCCAGGTGGAAGGGCCACCCACTGCGTGATCGTCGGTCCGGAGAGGTGCGGCGTGAACGGCGCCGCCGGATGATCCGGGTCGTCGACCCGGAGACCCCGGTCGGCAGTGACCGAGACGCGGAGCGGGGTCAGGTCGGCGAACCCACCGGTGAGCGGCGCGCTGCTCTCGAAGAGTCCGCGGACCTCCCCCGACCGGTTCGATTCGAGCCGCCGGAGCGGCGCGGATTCGGGATGACCGGTTTCCGGTGCGGCCGCGGGCGCGGACCAGTCGCGCGCGCTACTCGGCGACACCGGGCTGGCCACGACGGCACACGATGCGACCAGGGCCAAGAGGCCTGGACGAAGCGACGCGCGGATCATTCGGATCCTCCTGCGGAGACGGGGTACCAGGCGGCCCGGGTTGCGGGGCGGGCGCGCAGCCGAGAGTCGGCGCGATGCGAGCTCAGTGACTCCCCTTCGGAGCGTCGAGCTTCTCGGCCTCGTCGATGAGCATGATCGGAATGTCGTCCTCGATCGCGTAGCGCAGTTTGCAGGCGTGGCAGGTCAGCTTCTGTCCGGCCGCGTCGTACTCGAGATCCCCTTTGCACTGGGGGCAGACCAGGATCTCGAGCAGCTCTTTCGGAAGCATGATGTCCCCTTACGTTCCGTGATCACTCTTCCCTGATCCCAGGGAGGGCCGGCTCTCGTCGCCGGGAGACTCCCCTATCGGACCAGATCCCCGCTCCTTGCTGACGCGGCGCCGCGCGGCCTATACTCCGCCGCTGGTGGTGCGCCGCCGTTCGTGGTGCGCCGCCGCTCGCGGTGCGCCGCCGCTCAAGCTGCGCCGCCGCTCACGCTGCGCCAATTCCGACCCAGACGCTACGTGTCCCCGCCCGTGGGGCTTCTCCGACGGGCTTCTCCGTCGGCACGACCGGCGGCCGGGCGGCAGGGACCCGACGCGGGGACGAGGCATCTAGGCCGGAGGCTAACAACCGGTTCCGCGGGAAGTCAACTTGCGGAGGCGTCGAGGGGGTCCCGCGGGTGGAGCGGTCCGGATCGAATGGATCGGTTCCGGGTGCACGAGGTCGCAAGGAGGTCCAGGCGTTGAGCGCATCGTTCCCCCCAGGAGCGCCGGGGGACCGTCTCGATCGCGTGCTCGGCCCTCTCCTCGTCGTCTTCGCCCTGGCGGCCCCATGGTCGATCGCGGGGGCGCAGATGGCAACCATCCTCGCGGCGCTCTCCCTTCTCGTCGCCCGCTTGGCCCGGCGACGGCGCGCTCTGTCCCTCCCCTGGACCCTGTGGGCCGTGCTCGGTTTCCTCCTTGCGCAGGCGATCTCCATCCCGCTCGGCATCCACCCGGAGCGGTCCCTGCGCTGCTTCCGCGGGTCATGGGTGATTCTCTTCGTCTTCGTCTACTGGCAGGCTTTGCGCGAGCCGACCCTGCGTCGCCAGGCGCTCCACGCGCTGATCGGGAGTGCCGCCCTGGCCGGACTCTACGGAACCTGGCAGCACTGGGGCGGGATCGACCTGCTTCATCGCGAGACGCTGGAACCGCGCCCCGAAGGGGGCTTCATCGCGGTGGGAAATCTGAACAGCCACCTCACTTACGCCGGGGTGCTGCTCCCGGTTTTCTTCCTGGCGATCGGAGCGGCGATCGGAGCGCGCGGCCGCGGCCGCGGCCTGCTGGGACTCGCCGCGGCGCTGATCGGCTCGGGATTGCTCTTCAGCTTCACCCGCACCGCCTGGATCGGCGCGGCCGTCGGGGTGAGCGCACTCGGCCTGCTGCTCGGGCGGCGCGTGGCCCTGATCGGCGGGGGCACGCTGGGTGGGGTGCTAGTGGGGGGCGCGCTCCTCTCCCCCGCGCTGGCCCAGCGGCTCGTCTCGATCTTCCAGAGCGGGGACGACCCCCGCTGGCGGCTCTGGCAGACCGCGCTCCACATCGTGCGCGATCATCCGATCACCGGTGCGGGACTTGGCGCCTTCAAGACGTTGTTTCCGACCTACAAGGTGCCGGGGTGGTACATGTCGACCATCCACCCACACCACGACCTGCTCAACCACATGGTCGAAGCGGGAATCGTGGGCGGGATCGCCTGGATTGCGATCTGGCTCTGCTTCCTGGCCGAAACCCGCCGAACGCGATTCGAGCCGCTTCGCATCGGCGCGATCGCCGGGGTGCTCGCCTTGCTCGGCGCCGGGCTCGGCCAGTGTTACTCGACCGACGAGGAGGTGGCGCAGGTCTGGTGGTTCGTGGTCGCACTCGGCCTGCACGAGGCCGGGGTGAGCGGCGAGCGGCGTCGCACTCCTCTGCGCGCCCTGTCCAAGGGACTGAAGGCCTGGTCGCTCCCGCTGCTGGCGTTGCTCTTCGCCGGGCGAGGTGCGCGGCGTTCCGGAGTCGCCTCGGCTGCCGGCACGCAGCGACGCGAGCGGATCCTCCTCCTCCGACCCGACAATCGCCTGGGAAACCTGATCCTGCTTTCGCCGTTTCTCCGTCGCCTGCGCGAGGCGCGACCGGAGGCCGAGATCTCCTTCCTGGTCGGCGACGAGTATGCGGAGACGCTCCGCTCCTGGCCCTGGTTCGACCACCTGCTGATCCAGGACAAGCGCCGCCAGGCCCGGGAACCGTGGCGATTCGCCGCGTGGATGCGGGGACTGCGCGGTGCCGACTGGAATCTCGTCTTCGAGCTCTCGAATCACAACACGCACTCGTACTACAACTGCGCCCTGGCCCTGCTGAGCGGAGCCCCGGAGCGGGTCGGCTTCTTCGAGCCGCGGAACCGATCGGCGCTCACCCACGCGGTCCCCGCGCCCGAGGCGGAGGTCCACTTTTCCCTCGCGCCGCTCCGGCTGCTCCGTTCTCTCGGCATGGAGGCGGCGGCCGCGCCGCTCGCCTGCCCGCTCGCTGGAGAACCGGGCGCGGCACTTAGCGAATGGCTCCATCGTGAAGGGCTGCTCCCGCGAGCCGCGGCGCGGGAGGAGCGCGAACGCTTTCTGCTCCTGCACCTCGGGGGGCGGAACGCCAAGGCTTGGTCGCTCGATGCCTGGGCGGAAGTGCTCCCCGGGCTGGGCGAACGCTGGCCGGGAAGGATCGTGGTGATGGCCGGGCCGGAAGAGCGGGAGCGGCTCGCCCCGATCTCCCGTACCCTCCGGAGCGGCTTCGTGACCGCGCCACCGGTCGGGGCGCGCGACCTGGCCTTCCTGCTCCGGGCGGCGGCCGGTTTCGTCGGCTGCGATTCCGGAGTGATGCATCTCTCCGTGGCGTGCGACACTCCGACCGTGGCACTCTTCTTCCGTTCAAATCCGTATCACTACGCGCCGCTGGGGCAGAGGCACCAGACCGTGCTGCTGGCCAACCCCTACGGGGTCGAGGAGGCGCACTGGGCGCGTTCGGGCGAGTCGCACGAGCACGGTCGACGGCCGGACACTGGGTTGGGGCGCAGCCGACTCTGGCGCGCGGAATCCGATCCGGTGAGCTCGCTGCGCGGTGAACCGGCGGTCGATCGGCGCGCGGTCGAGGCGGTGATCGCCGCGACCCTGACCGCGCTCACGACCGAGAGAGGGAATCCGCTCGCCGGCTCCCCCCCGAGCCGAGGAGGGACCCACTGATGCCGCACTGGATCCGACTCTACGGCCGTCTCCTCCGGTTCCTCCGACCACACCTCGGGCCGCTCCTGGCCGCGATCGTCTTCATGTCCGGGCTGGCCGCCTTCTCGAGTTTCAGCCTGGCGCTGATCGTGCCGTTCACCGAGATCGTCCTCTCGGGCAAGAGCGTGGACGAGCTGGGCCGGGGACCCGTCGGGGCGGTCGAGCAGATGCTCGGCGGCGGCGCACCGACCGGAGGAGCAACCGAGCAGCGGGCCGAAGGGGCGATCGAGCGGGGACTCGATCTCCGCGCCCGCCTGAAGGAGGGATTCTACGACGCGATCCGCGGACGCGACCGGATCGACACCCTGCGCCGCTTCGCCCTGGCATTGCTGCTCGTCTTCGTGCTCAAGAACCTCTTCTGGTACGCCCAGAGCTACCTGATCGTGCGGGTGGAGCAGAACGTCATCCGCGACATCCGCGATCGAGTGTTCCGACACAGCCAGTCGCTCTCGCTCGACTACTTCAGTCACAGCCACTCCGGCACCCTGATCGCGAAGGTCACCTCGGACATCGACCTGATCAAGGGAGCGATTGCCAACGGCATCGCCGACCTGCTTCGCCAGAGCCTGCTGCTGATCGCCTACCTCCTCACCGTCCTCTTCGCCAACTGGAAGCTGTTCCTCTTCGCGGTGCTGATCCTCCCCCCGAATCTCTGGTTGATCGCGCGTCTGGGGCAGACCCTGCGCCGCTCGACCCGGGTCTCCCAGGCCAAGCTGGGGCGGCTCACCGCCGTGATGAGCGAAACCTTCTCCGGAATGCGGATTGTCAAGGCCTTCAGCCTCGAGGAGGAACGGGCCCGCCGCTTCTCCGCCGAGACCCAGGGCTACGCGCGCACGATGATCAAGATGACCCGCACCGGATCGCTCGCCACACCGCTGACCGAGATCCTGGGAGTGCTGGTGGCAGCGGTGATCCTCTGGTTCGCCGGCGCGGCGATCGCCGGGGAGGGGGGCGCTTCCGGCGGGTTCCTCCTCTTCATCGTGGGCATGCTCTCGATGATGCAGCCGATCAAGGCGCTCTCGCAGGTGAATATCAAGATCCAGCAGGGGCTGGGCGCGGCGCAGCGGGTGTTCGAGCTGCTCGACACCCGCCCCAGCGTGGAAGATCCCGCGTCGCCCGTGCCGCTCACCCGCTTCGAACGGGAGCTGCGCTACGAGCAGGTCGCCTTCGCCTATCGGGAGGGGGTGCCGGTTCTGCGGGGGATCGATCTCACCGTGCATCGCGGCGAGGTGGTCGCACTGGTCGGTCCCTCGGGAGGGGGAAAGTCGACCCTGGTCGACCTCCTCCCCCGCTTCTACGATCCGACCGGGGGACGGATCACCCTCGACGGGGGCGACCTGCGCGGTTACCGGCTGCGCGATCTCCGGGCGCTGATCGGTCTCGTCACCCAGGAGACGATCCTCTTCGAAGGGACGATTGGACAGAACATCCTGATGGGGCGACCGGAAGCCACCCAATCCGAGCTGGAGGAGGCGGCCCGCGCGGCCAATGCGCACGATTTCATCGCACAGATGCCCGAGGGGTACGACACCTGGATCGGCGAGCGGGGTTCGATGCTCTCCGGCGGGCAGCGGCAGCGGCTCGCCATCGCGCGGGCCATCCTGAAGAATCCGGCCATCCTGATCTTCGATGAGGCGACCTCGGCCCTCGACTCCGAGTCCGAGGCGCTGGTCCAGGAGGCGATCGACCGGCTGCTGACCGGGCGCACCGCCATCGTCATCGCCCATCGACTCTCCACCGTTCGCAATGCCAGCCGGATCGCGGTGGTGGCCGACGGGGCGATCGTCCAGGTCGGCCGCCACGAGGAGCTACTGGCCGAAGGGGGTCTCTACCGACGCCTGCACGAGATGCAGTTCCGCGATCGGGATGAGGCCGACACGGGGCTCACCGAGCCCGGGAACACCGATGCGGCGCGCACCGATCCAGCGAGGACCGAAACGGCGATCGAGGAGCAGGCGGCGAACTGAGCGGCGCGGTGGCCGGACGGCGACGCGCAGGAATCTCCGCGTGGCGACCTCCCCCGCCCGGGCGCCGACTGCACTCACGTTCGATCGTTCCGACACTACGCATGCACCGCGGCTAACCGGCTCCCCCCGGAGCTACTCCAGGACCACCGCGGTGCCGGCGGCGGTGACCATGAGCATCGAGCCGCCGTCGCCGATCGTTTCGTAGTCGAGGTCGATCGCCACCACCGCGTTGGCCCCGAGGGCCAACGCGGCCTGCTTCATATCGTCGAGCGCGATCTCCTTGGCTCGGCGCAGCTCCTTTTCGTAGGTGCCGGAGCGCCCGCCGACGATATCGCGGATGCCGGCGAACAGGTCCTTGAAGAGGTTCGCCCCCATGATCGCCTCGCCGCTGACCAGTCCGAAGTAGCGCACGATCCGTCGGCCCTCGACGTTCGGCGTCGTGGTCATCAATACGTCCATCGATTCCCTCCTTCTCCGGCCTTCGCGGTCTCGTCCTTCGGATCGCGTCGGTCCGGGTCTATGGTCGCGGCCAGCGCCGCCGCACCTCGCTCGCGAACGCCGGCATCATGCGCGAAAACTCCCGGCCGATGGCATGGCGAACGAGGAAGCGCGGCAGTTCGGTGTCGAAGGCGAGCTCCGCCCGGAATAGCACCAGCACCGAGTCTCCCCGGGCCGGGGTCACCGACCAGAAGCCGTCGAATCGCTTGAGTTGCCCTTCGAGCGCGCGGAAGCCGAGCCGCCGCGGACCGAGCACGTACTCCACCACGGTGTGGATCTCCTTCCGCACGATGAAGCGGGTCGCGCCGAGCTGGTCGACCACCACGCTGCTGTCGGTGCGCGCCACCACCTTGGCCCGCTCCACATTGGGCATGAAAGCCGCGAGATGCTCGAAGTCACTCACCACCGCGAAGACCGAGTCGGGATGCGCGTCCCCGATCCGGATCCAGGCATTGATCTCGACCTCTTCGTCCGGCAGCTCGCGCACCGTCACCTGGACCGGCTCGCCGCGTTCGGTCCGCTTCACCTCACCGCGCGCCGCCACCGTCCGATCAGGGTGCGGGTGCTCCTGCTCGGCAATCGCAAGGCTCACGCCACAGGCGGCGAGCAGCCCGGTGGCGAGGAGGCGAATCGCCGGCCGGAGGCCTGGCCCGAACCACCCGCTCCCCATCGCGCCGCTCAGCCGCGGGCCGTCGCTTCCGCGAGCGGGGCCCGAGGACCCTGGACCGTCTCATCGGCGAGGGCGCGCCGCATCGGCCCGCGCTCGAACAGCGCGGGGAAGATCACCCGCTCGCCCAGCAGCGTGCCGACGGCCACGTAGACCCAGGCCAGGATGATGTCGATCAGGTAGTGGTGGTCGAGGTAGACCGCAGAGAACCAGACCCCGAGCGGGTAGATCGCCACCGGCCAGGCCCTCCGGCCGAACCGCTTGAGGCAGAAGATCAGGATCAGGAGCGGAAAGGCGCTATGGAGCGAAGGGATCGCGGCAAACTTGTTCGGATTGAGATGCTTGTAAACCGACTCGAAGAGCGGGATGCCGATCCACCGGTCGGCCGCGATCAGGTTGCCCGCCCCCGCCCCCTTGAAGGACGGCTCCGGCTGGACGAAGCCGAAGTCCTTGACGTACCACGGCGGCGCCGCCGGGTAGACGAAGTAGGTGGCGAAGCTCGTCCAGGTCACGATCGAGAATGACACCATGAACCGGTAGAACATCCGCCGATCGCGCAGGGTGTTCCAGAAGATCCAGGCGAGCAGGATCGGCATCGCCATGTGCATGGCGTAGAGGCCGGAAGTAAACGAGTCCAGCGCCTTCTTCCAGCCCGCCGAGGCGTGCGCCTGCTGGAGTTCGACCCAGGCGAAGTTCGGAATCTGCCCGCCGAAGAGGCCGGCGAACAGCCGCTGCTCGAGCAGATACGGGGCCGCGATGTTGATCTTCCCGGCCAGGTCGTCAACCACCCCCCGCATGAAATCGTAGGCGATCCAGAGGGCGATGAACGGGCTCCAATCGAGAAGGAAACGTCGGGCATTGCCCAGCACCAGCGCGACCACGAGGAGGGAAAGAAAGGCGTGGTCGGGCCGCACCTTCATCAGATTGTCGATCTGGATGAAGTAGAGAACGAGCAGACCGAGAACCAACAGGCGCCAGCGCGCCCCTTCGCGCAGACTCTCGGGCAGACGCCTCATCGGGGAGCGAGACGTTTCGGCCGGCCGTCGTTTCGACACACCGATCTACGCGTTCTCGGCGAAGACGCCCATCCGGAGGTACTTGGCCAATCGTGCCTCCAGCAATGCCTCGATCGAGTAACGGACCAGCACATCGAGGCTCTCGCGGAGCTCGACCCGCAGAGTCTCGCCCATCGTCGCCGGATCGCGGTGAGCCCCTCCCTGGGGTTCCGGGACGACGCGGTCGATGACATTGAGAGGCAGCAGTTCCGGCGCGGTGACCTTGAGCGCCTCGGCCGCTTCCGGCGCCTTGGCCCGGTCCTTCCAGAGGATGGCGGCACACCCCTCGGGCGAGATGACCGAGTAGATCGCGTTCTCGAGCATCAGGATCCGGTCGCCGACCGCCACCGCCAGGGCGCCGCCTGACCCTCCTTCCCCCGCGATGACCGTGATGATCGGGACGCGCAGGCGCGACATGTCGTAGAGGTTCCGGGCGATCGCTTCGGCCTGACCGCGCTCCTCGGCACCGACTCCGGGAAAGGCTCCCGGGGTGTCGACGAAGGTGATGATCGGGGCACCGAACTTCTCCGCCAGGTGCATGATTCGAAGCGCCTTCCGGTATCCCTCGGGATGGGGCATGCCGAAGTTGCGGGAGAGGTTCTCCTTGGTGTTTCGCCCCTTCTGGTGGCCGATCACCGCCACCGGCCGCCCTTCGAAGCGGGCCAATCCGCAGACCAGCGCGCGGTCCTCGGCGAAGCGTCGATCGCCGTGCAGTTCCTGAAACTCGGTGAAGAGCATCCCGATGTAGTCGAGGGTGTACGGCCGACGCGGGTGGCGGGCCAGTTGCACCCGTTGCCAGGAGGTGAGGCTGGAGTAGATCTCGACCCGGAGTTTCTCCGCCTTGGCCTCGAGCTTCTTCAACTCGTCGCCGAACTCGAGTTGCTCCTTGTCCGCGAAGGTGCGCAGGTCTTCGATCTTCCGTTCGAGCTCGACGATCGGCTTCTCGAAATCCAACCAGGCGGTTTCCATTCGCTCCCCGTTCTTCCCTTCTGAACCCCGCGGACGACGTCACCGGTCGACGTCACCGCCCCTGATCGACCCGATCGGTCGCGGGATCGCCCGCGGCTCGACCTGGCCGATTGCTGCCGGGAACCGTCGATTCCGTCCGCGGAGGGACGGCGCGATTCTCAGCGAACGCCGTGGGGCGACTCTATCAGCGGCTCTTTCGGCCCGTCAACGAGGCCGCCCCCGGCCGATTTGGGGGATTCCGCCGTGCCGGATGCAAGATCGCGCGCGGAACCATGCACTCTGCCCGCCGTTTCGGCTCAAGTTCCGCCGAACGACCGCCCCGGCTCGAAGGCCAATCTCGGGCCGAAGCGCCGAGCTTTCTATGTTCCTTTCGGTTACGAGCCGCGCTTCAAGCCCGATCTGCGGGACCTCGATCGACGGTACGCGCCTTGCCCGACTCTACCCGGCACCCACTTCCACCAAGCCAGGGTAAGGGAGGTTTCCGAAAGATGACTCACCACCAGACGTTCCGTGGCCGACATGCGCTCGGCCTTGTTGGCCTGCTGCTCTTCGCGGCGGGCTGTGGCGACAGCGACAACACGCAGCAGCCGCCGGTTCCGCCGCCGGATGAGGCGCCGCCGCTCTCGCCGATCGGCGTGTCGGTCAGCAGGGCGACCGACGAGGCCTTCTCCGTCTCATGGGCGGCCAACTCCGAGTCCGACCTCGCGGGCTACCTCGTCTACGAGTACGACCCGGATCCGACCGCGCCTGATCCGTACCGGCTCCTGACGGCGCAGCCGATCCGCAGCAACCGCTTCTCCTCACGGGTCGATCTCGACGCGACTGGGGGGCGGCCGAGCGAGCTTTACCTCCGGGTCACCGCGGTCGACACCTCCGGCAATGAGAGCGGCATGTCGAGCACCCTGCGGGTGAGCCTGCAGCCGAGTGTGGGGAACGTGGATCAGGATCCGACCTCGGACGACGACGGTTCGGGCGGCGGCCGCGGTCCGTCCAACGGCGGAACTCCGGGCGGTGACGGCGGCGGCAAGGAGCCGGCCGACGAGGGCGGCGCCGACAACAACGACTAGTCCGAACCGGAGCGACAGCCAAGCTCCGTGAGATCGAGTTGGGGCGACCGGCTTTCATCCCGCCCAGCCTCCTGCCGGCCGGTCGCCTCCTCTCTGGGTGAGTCCCCGCGGTTCATGGCGCCGCGGGGACTCTCGTTTTCTCTCTTCGCTCGCTCCGGCCGATCCCGCCGTTGACCGCGCGGGATGTGGATCCTAGAGTCCGCGCCCATGAGCAACACACCTTGGCGCGGAGCGCCTTCCCCACGTGATCGATCGATGCTTCTCGGCCTGATCCGGCAGCTCTCGCTCCGTCGAGGACGGTTCGTCCTCTCCTCGGGGGCGATCAGCGATTTCTACCTCGACCTTCGCCTGACCACGACCGACGCGCGCGCAGCCCACCTCTCCTCGCAGTTCCTCCTCCAGGAGGCGTATCGCCTCGGGGTGGAGCGGGTCGGCGGCCCCACGCTGGGCGCGGATCCGCTGGTCGGCGCCGCGGTCGCGCTCTCGGTCGAGGAGGGGCGCCCACTGCGCGGATTCCTGGTGCGCGGCGAGCAGAAGAAGCACGGCACCGAGCGTCTGGTCGAGGGACATCTCGCCGCGGGCGACCGCGTGCTGGTGCTCGACGACGTGGTCACCTCCGCCGGTTCGATCGTCCGGGCCATCGAGGCGGTGCGGACCGCCGGGGCGGAGGTACTCGGATGCTTCTGCCTGGTCGATCGCGAAGGGGGCGGACGGGAGAAGCTGGCCGAAGTCGGGGTGCCGCTGACCGCGGTCTTCCAGGTGGGAGAAGTGCTCGATGAGGCGGTCGCGGCCGAGCCCCCTACCTACTTCCGCCCGCGCACCCCGTACGTCACGACCGACGCCATCGTCGAACTCCAACCGAACCATGTGCTGCTGATCAAGCGGAATCACCCTCCCTACGGCTGGGCGCTGCCGGGTGGATTCGTCGAGATCGGCGAAAGCCTGGAGACCGCCGTGCGACGCGAACTCCAGGAAGAGACCGGCCTGGTGCTCGGCCGGGTGGAGCAACTGCACACCTACTCCGAACCGGGTCGCGATCCTCGGTTCCACACCGTCACCGCCGTCTTCGTGGCGAACGCGCAGGGGACGCCGCAAGCGGGCGATGACGCGGGCGAAGCCCGGAGCTTCCCGCTCGACGCCCTGCCGGCCGATCTGGTCTTCGATCACGCCTCGGTCATCGAGGACTGGCGCCAGGGGCGTTACCGGTTCCGTCCTGGCGATCTCGGTGCTAAACTGCGGCCCTGAGCCGGGGGGCGGAGGAGAGACATGCGCGCGATCCGTCTGACGTCGCGTCCAACCCGATCGACCGCGATCCACGGCCCGCTGGCGCCGGAGGCGGCGATCCCGCAGCGAACGACTGCCCCGCGCGGAAGACCGGCGGCCATCCTGCTCCTGGCATCGCTTTCCCTCGTCTTCGGCCCGGGTTCCGACTTCACCGGCACCGTGCAGGCAGCGTACGAAGAGTACGTGGTCAATGACGACATCCGCGGCGAGGAGCACCGTCTCGACCCGGCGGGCGCACCGCTCCCCGACGGCGGCTTCCTGGTCGGCTGGGCCGACAACGCGCGCGGCCACACCGACGTGCTGCTCCGGCGCTTTGCCGCCGATGGTAACCCGGTCGGCTCCCCCTTCCGGGTGAACACCGACAATGCCACGGCCGATCACCGCTCGGTGGTTCTGACCACCCCTGGCGGGGGCGCGCTGCTCGCCGCCTGGGTCGATCACCGACATGGTCTCCCCAACGTCTACGCGCGCGCCCTTTCCTCCGCGGACGGGAGTCCGCTCGCCGCTGACGTGCGGGTGACCGCCGGCACCGACTCCGGCACCGCGATCGACGTCACGGCTGCGACCCAGAGCGACGGTCGGAGCCTCGTCGCGTGGACCGGGCGGCCCACGCAATACGCGCGCGTTTCGATGCGTCTCCTCTCCGCGACCGGCGCCCCACTCTCCGCCAGCATTCAGGTCTCCACCGACAATCCCAATCGGGATCAGGGGCGCGCCGCCGTGGCCGCCCACCCGAACGGCGGGTGGATCGTCGCCTGGGATGAGGCCACGGACCGCGATCACGACGTCTTCTTTCGCCTCTTCGACCCGGACTTGAACCCGGTCGGCGGGGTGCGTCGTGCGCACGAGAGCACCACCGCCGGCGTCGATCAACTCGAGCCGGCGCTCCTCGCCCGGGCCTCCGACTTCCTGATCGTCTGGCGGGATGGTCGAGGGGGCGTGGCCGACCTCTGGGGGCGCTGGTTCGGACCTGACGGCACGCCCGAGGCCGGATCGGAAGCGGCGATGCGCGAAGCGAGCGATTCCGCCGAGGACCTGGAGCCGAGCCTCCGCACCCTGGCTGACGGCCGGTTCGCACTCTCCTGGTTGGGTGGAATCGAGAATCGGCAGCGGGTCTTCGCCCGCTTCTTCGCCGCCGATCGCACCCCGCTCAGCGGGACCCTCCTGCTCTCCGATCCTCCGGTCGGGGTCGAGGTCCAGAACGGCACTCTGATTCCCCACGGCACCTCCTGGGTGCATGTCTGGGCCGACGACCGCACCCTCTCCTCGCAGATCTACCGTCAGAACCTCGATGCCAGCGGGAGCGTTACCTCGAGCGAGCAGTTCGCCTGGAGTTCTCCCGCCTCGACCAGCCAGGTGTTCCCCGACGTCGCGCTCTTCCCCGACGGCAGCGCGGTGGTGGTCTACGGCGATCTGGAGAGCGGACAGCTCAACATCAAGGCGCGCTTTCTCGACACCCTGGGACGCCCGGCGGGCGAGAGCTTTCAGATCAACGAGATCCCGGTCGGGCGCGGCTTCGACACGGTCGAGGACATCCGGGACGTGCTGAACAACTTCGCCCCCGCCGTCGCCGCCTGTGCGACCGGGTTCGTGGCCACCTGGGCGATCGATCAGGAAGGGGGGCGCCTGCGCCTCTTCGGGCAGCTCTTCGATCGCGCCGGGGGACGCATCGGTTCGAACTTCTCCGTCCTGACGGTCAACCCGGAGGGAGTGCCGCAGTACGACGCGCGCCCCGCGATGCGATCGGACGGGAGCTTCCTCATCGCCTGGCGCGACAACTCGAGCGACGACACCGGCGATGTTTTCTATCGCAACTACAGCGCCGACGGGCTTCCCCTGGGCAGTCCGCAGAACGTGGCCGACGAAGGGGGCGGCGTGCGCGGACGCCCGCAGCAGTCCCCCGCCATCGCCATCTCCCCCTTCAACGAGGCTGCGGTCGCCTGGATCGACCGGCGCGGCGGCGGCTGGGACATCTACTCGCAGCGGATCGCCCCCGACGGAACCGTGGTCGGTCTGAACGAGGCGCAGAACGCGCCCGACGGCGTGACCATCGATCAGCTCAATCCTTCGATCGCCCTGGGCGAGGATCGCACCGTGACCATCTTCGAGGAGCAGCCGCTCACCTCAGGCCTGATCCGCGGTCGGCTCGAGGTGTTCGAGAGCCTGGCCCGCGGCGGCGAAGAGGTCGAGTTCGACGTCAACCTCGACCGTCGGATCAACGGGCTCAAGCAGCCGCAGGTCGGAATGGAGCGCGGAGGCCGTTTCATCGTCATCTGGGGCGATGAAGCGAGCGAGATCACGCACCTCTGGGCACAGCGTTACGATGCTTCCGGCAGCCCGATCGGCGAACGGTACTCGCTGACCCAGTTCGAGAACGGCAGCCGCGTCGTACCGCGGCTCGCCGTCTCCGATAACGTGGTTCAACTCGTCTGGACCGATTCCCGCCGCGAGAAGGGATGGGACGTGATCGCGCGCCGGGTCGATTGGGACTTCTCCGGCGGTCCGGTCGCGGTTCAGCTCGCCTCCTGGGCCACCACCGCGCGGCCCGAGGGGCTGGCGCTCTCCTGGAGCGTCCCGCTCGACCTGGCAGCGCTGCGGTTCCACGTCTGGCGCGACGGCGCGGACGCGGTCGAAGGACGCCCCGGTCCAGACGCGACCCGCCTGACCGAACAACCCCTGCGGAACGCGGGAGGATTCTCCTTCCTCGACACCACGCTGCCGCGCGGAGCGCGTGTCACCTACTACCTCGAATCGATCGACGAGCGCGGCGCCTCCGACTTCACCGGTCCGCTCGCCGCGCGCTGGGATACGGGATCGGGCGAGATCGTCTGGTCTGCCGCGCCCAATCCGGCGCGTTTCCAGGTTTCCTTCCGCCCCGACAGCGATGGTCCCTACCGGATCGATCTCTTCGATCTGAGCGGGCGCGCGGTGCGTCGCCTCGAAGGGACCGCGACCCGCGGGACGCCGGTGGTCTGGGATGGATTCGATCGCAACGGTCGTCCCGCTCCGAGCGGGGTCTACTTCGCTCGACCGGCCAGTGCCGCCCGAGCGAACGGCGCGGCGCGAACGGACCAAACTCCACCCCTCAAGGTCTACCTGCTCCGCTGAGCGGCGGCTGTGCATCTCCCGCCGCGACCGGCAGGCGCACGCCAGGCAATCGTCCCCCCGACGACTCCACGTCGGGGGGGCACCTACCTCGCCTGCCTGCTGCTCCTGCTTTTCGGATCGGCTGCCGCGTGGGCGGACGGGCGCGTCGGCTCATCCATCGACGACCCGGGTCTGCCGCCGGTGCGCCGGGTCCAGCCGCCGCAACCGACCTCGGTCGAACTCGACGCGCGTCGGGCTCGAATCGATCGCCTCGAAGCCCAGCTCCGGCGTCGCCCGGAGGAACACGCCCTCCGGATCGAGCTCGCCGCGCTCTACCAGGAGGCGGGCTTCTCCGACTACGCGCGGCGCGAATGGAAGCGGCTACTCGCCGCATCCCTCGCGCCGGACCTCGAGGCGACGCTCCGTGAGCGACTCGCCGCCGCGCTGCTCGACGATTCGCGCGCGCAGTCGTCCCCCGCGCGGGCGGAGGAGGCGGCGGCGCTATTCTATCCCCTCTTCGCCGCGGCCCAGCCCCTCTCGCGCGACCAGTTGCTCCTGTTTGCCCACGCCACCTATCTCTCGTCCGGCCGCCGAGGCGGCGATGGCTGGAAGAAGGCGCGCATTGCGCGCAGCGCCACCCGCACCATCCTCCGCGCCGATCCCACCGACCTCGACGCGCTACTGGCCGACGGCCTCTTCGCCTTCACCCTGGGGGCAGCCGACGAAGCGGAAATCTCATTCCACGCCGCCATGGCGACCCTGCGGGCCGATCCCGCGGCGCAGATCGACCTCAGCGTGCTCGCGCCCTCCTCACGCGCCGAGGACCCCGATCCGTCCACGATCGAGAATGAAGCCGAGCTCGAGCGCTGGTGCAATCTGGTGCGCGCCGACCTGCTCTACGGCCGTCCCGACCTCAATCTGCGCGGCTGGGAAACCGAGCCCGGACGTCTGGTCGCACTCTACGGCCTCCCCCGCAGCGTCTGGACCGAGACCTTCAGTCAGCTCGCGCCCGACGCCCTCGGCAGCCGCAGGTTCACCGGGGAGCGGATCGACGACGGCCGCTTCTCGCTCTTCGCCGAGAACCTCCCCCGCCGCTCGCTTCTCTACCGCTTCGGCAACAAGGAGGTGCTGTTTCAGCTCGAGGACCACTCGATGCGCGGCGATTGGCGCTTGAGCGCCGACACCCAGCAGCGCCGGGTCACGCTGGGTGAGAGCCTCAGGGTCGAACCGAAACTTCGACCGGAGAGCCGCGAGGAGCCGGAGCTCTTCGTCCGGGCGATTGCCTCGCGGGGCGAATCGCTTCTCACCCGGGTTGATCTCGAGTTCGCACGCCTCGCCCGCCCCGGTCGCTCCCCCGGCTCAGCGCGACTGGAGTACGAGGTGATCGACGATGCCTCCGAGACGGTCGTCCGCGGTCGGCAGCAGCTCCGCTCCGAAGACGCCCTCACGCTCCCAGGCGAGCGCCGGGGACAGATCTGGGGGAACGCAATCGCGCTGGTGCCAGGCCGGTATCTGCTCTCGGTCCGCACGCAGGAGGACGGGGATTCGCGTTCGCTCCGCCCAATCCCCTTCGTGGTCCGGGACCTCGCGCCGCGTCAGCTCTCGCTCAGCGATCTCGAGCTGGCGCACGCCGATCCCACCAGCCCTGCCTATCCGTTCGAGCGGCGCGGGGTTCGCTATCTCGCCGATCCGGTGGCCCACATCCACCAGGGCCGTGCGTTCGATCTCCTCTTCGAGATCTACGACTTGTCGACCGACGCCGCCGGCCGCGCGCGGCTTGCCACCGAGTACGCCGTCGTGCCGCTCGCCTACGCCCGCGGCGTGACAACCGCCTGGGCCGAGGCTCGCACCGCCGCCGCCGAGCTCCCCGATTCGCTCACGCACTCCGGCTCGCTCGCCGGCTGGCGCATGGGCGACCTCGGGCGACTCCCTGACGGCGCACCGCTGGTCCAGGGACAGAACTTCTATCGCGTGAGTCTCCCACCGGAGGAGCGACAGATCGGCTCCAATCCGCTCCTCAAGGTCGTCCGTCGCTTCGAGCTTCCGGCCGAACTGGCGCCCGGCCCTTACGCGCTCATCGTCCGGGTCACTGACCTGGGAGGGGCGGAGAGCGATCCCGACGCCGCCAGACCGCGCATGGTGTTGGGGCAGACGATGATTAGACTCCTGGAGTAGAGGCAGGGTGGCAGCCTGCGTACGCTCCGGATCCGCCGGGCTCGGATCACGGCTTCCATGACCCCACCCATTCCCGACTCCGCCTTGAGCCGAGACACCCGGGTGTCCGATCCTTTCACCCTCGGAGTGCCCCGGCTTCCTGCCTCGGCACCCAACAGGCGCTCGTCCACCACCGTCCCGCGTTCACATGCACAGGACAGGACTCGAACCAACTCCGGCTTCTCGTCCTCATCCCGCGAAATCCATCAGAGCAGGGCCGGCGGGCACCGGAACTGTGATCCGTACCGGCGTGTACCCTACCCAAGCGAGCTCAGCGGCGCTGACTATGGAACAACTGTCACCCGTCCAGTTGGACCCTCTTCCCCCAATCGGACAAGATAGACGCCCGGACTTGGGCGAGAGTCTCCCTCCCCCCAACGCCACACGCCTCGGACATCCTGAGACCCGCTGCGTCCTGCTTTGATCACAGCCACCATCCGCCCGCGGATGTCAAAGACCTCGAACATGTTCTCGCCGGTAGCCGGGGCGATGAAGGTGCAATGGTCGTCCTGCGCGCCAATGACGCTCGGCATGACACCCAGGCGCCCCGCCTGCAGCGTCGCGCCGGACTCCGCCGTCGACGTTGCCGATACGCGCGGATACACGTTCACACTGTTCGTGGCACTGACGCCCACCACGTCCACTAGGTCGTCGTTGTTACACTTCGCGGCCTGGACCCAAATCGCCGCGCTCGCCGCTCCCGCGTACAGCTGTACGACATTGAAGTCGAACGACCCACTCCCGCTGTAAATCCGCGTGACGCCACCGTTTCCGACACCCAGGTCTAGTACCTCATCGCCATCGAAATCGTGTGACGTGGTATAGAAGTATCCTCCCACGAGGTTTGTCGGCGCGCCCGCGAAGTTCCCGTTGCCGAAACCCTTGAATGCCCTGTACCCCCCCGGTAGGCGATCGGAGAGCAGATCACACACTGCGTCTCCGTCAAAGTCGGCAACCTCCAGATCGGTGTAGCCAGTTTGCGAGTCCACCTGCGACTCCACGTAACCAATCCACTGATCGTCGTACTCGAACGACCGCGCTCCCGTTCTGCGAAGAACCTTCAGCCCCGCATAGAACGCGAGACAGGTGTCGCTCCGCCCCCATCTCACACCCACTACGACGTCAAGCAGAGTGTCTCCCGTAACTTCCGCGACGCCGATCTGGTTCACGGACGCCTCCCCGATACACGCGAACTCGACCGGCACCTCGAAAAACGCGCCCGGCCCCAGTGGCCCGGACGGGTCCCCCCACACGACGCAGACACCGTCCGCGCCAGCAACGACGAGGTCATCGCATCCATCTTCGTCGATATCCCTCGCAACGACTGCAGTCAGGCTCGACATAGTCATGATCGGCATGCTGACGGGCGCGACCGGAAGCTGCCACTCCGGAGACACCTCGAACACGTAGAGAGTCGTGCTGGCCACTGCAATCAGCTCTGGACGCCCGTTTCCGTTCAGATCTCCGACCGTGCACTGGTGATAGCTTCCCATGCGCGTGTCGGTGATCTCGAACATGCCATCCGGATTCGCTTCGTACACGCGCAGGTCATACGCTGCGTCCCTCGTAATGCACTCTGTGCGGCCGTCTCCATTCAGGTCACCATATCCGACGGCCTTGACGGAGTACCCGAGCG
Source organism: Candidatus Eiseniibacteriota bacterium (assembly GCA_016712505.1). Taxonomy (GTDB): domain Bacteria; phylum Eisenbacteria; class RBG-16-71-46; order CAIMUX01; family CAIMUX01; genus JADJQY01. Next base: position 166,950 of record JADJQY010000005.1, read on the forward strand.
GAGTACTGATCACTGGCCCAAACCACTCCTCCGCCCAGACCTCGCCGCTTACTCCTACGCTCGTGCACAGGCAGACGATCAGAGATAGTCGGATCACGCTCCGGTTCATTTCATCACCTCCCAATGACCAGCTTTCGTGTCGCCTGCATCGTCCCCATCCGCGCCATGGCGAGGACGATCACAAGTAGTCGGAGGTCATGATCGCGGGTCAAAACCAGTCCTTCGCCGTGGCTCGAGAAGCCCCGGCCGCGGCAACCATGGCCGTGGACACCGCCGAAGCCCATAGGTGAAACACTCGCCCCTTTTCATCTGCCTTCCTCCGTTCGACGCTTGCAGCGCTCGATCCTGTTCCACCTCTCCTCCCGCTCCAACGGTGTGTGCCCTGCTGTCCCGTCGAGGCGACGGATGTAGGGTCCGTTCGAGTCCCCCTCTGCCGGCGAGATCCCGTCTGCGGCCCCGGCAGCCAGGGTCGCCTTGTCTCCGAAGCCGAGCCGCCGAGCGCCACCGCATCGGCGCCATTCCCGTCCGGGTTAGGCCGCGTTGCGGTGGATCCTGAGGCAGGGCTAGCTGGCCGGGTCGAGCTCTAACGCAGCAAGGTCACCCGCCCGGTAGGGCCGCCATCGCCGACCCGGACCAAGTAGACTCCCGCTGCGGGTCTCGCGGTTCCGGCACCGAGCCTCCACTGCCCGCGCATTGCGTTTCCGTTGGATGCTAGGCCCGCCACCACAGCCACGCGCCGTCCGCGCAGGTCAAACACCTCGAACTGCCCCGCGCGCGTACCCTCCGCGGCGAACCAGCACCCTGCCGCGTTTGGTCCAACGACGCTTGGGACGATCTTCACCTCATCCGACCCACCGCTCCACGCGACCTCCACTGCCGTCGTGCTCAGCAAGCCGGGATACACATTGATGCGATTCGTCGCGCTCACCCCCACCAGATCGACCGTCGCATCGCCGTCCACTCTTCCGTGGTGAATCCACTTCCCGCCAAGCGACGTCCCGGAGTAGACCTGAATCGGCGTGAATCCAAAGTTCCCGTCCCCCTGGTAGACGCGAGTAAATCCCCCGTTTCCGGTGGCAAAGTCCATGTTCCCGTCGCCATCCCAATCCGCGACCGTCAGGTAGTCGTTCCAGTCGTCCAATGTCAGCGGGACACCGACGAACAGTCCGTTCCCCATCCCCCGGAACAGCTTGACTCCGGCCCCCTGCGCGCGCTCCGCGATCAGATCCAAACTGGAATCTCCGCCCAGACTCGCGAGCTGCAAGTCAGCATACGCCGGCGCCTGTGACGGAGACTCCAGGTAGCCAAACCACTGCGCGTCATACGCGAACGATCTGGTTCCGGTTCGCCGCAGTACTCGAATCCCCGCCTTGAACGGAGGGCACTCCGTGACCAGACCCCAGTGCGATGCAACCACCAGGTCGGCGAAACCGTCCGTCGTCACATCACCAATTGCGACCCGATCCGCGAAGGCCGAGTTGATACAGACCCAATCGAGAGGGAGTTCGTAGAAGTCACCGGCCCCGGGCGGTCCGTCCGGCACGCCCCACACCACGAGCACTCCGCGGTACCCACAGAACACCACGTCGTCGCAGCCGTCGGAGTCGAGATCGAAGCACCGGATCGCATCAACGCTGGCTGACGCGTTCAGCGGAACGCTCGTCGGAGTCGCGGGTAGTAGTCCATCCTCGATCTCGAAGATGTAGAGCGTGTTTCCGTTGGCGCAAAGCAGTTCTGGCACGCCGTTGCCATTGATGTCTCCAACCGTCGAGTAGTAGTAAGTGCCCACTCGTGTCGCGGTGAGTGAGTAGTGTCCGCCCGCGTCTGCCTGATAGACAAACAGGTCATATGCCGCGTTGTGAACAAAGGCCTCCATGCGGCCGTCCCCCGTGATGTCGCCATACCCTGCGGCGAGAGCCGCGAACGGCAACTGGGTCGAGACCACCGGCCCGAACCAGTCCTCGGCGGACGCCGAACGTCCGCCGAGAACCACGCCGAGCGAGGCCCACAGAAGCGACAGCATTCTCCCGTACATGCGCATGATCTTCACTCCTCGCTCGGCCATCGCCTGTTACCTCCCCACCACGATCTTGCGAGTTGCCTCGAGCGCACCCATCTGGATCCGCGCGAAGTAGACGCCAGCCGCCACACGACTCCCGGAGTCATCTCGCCCGTCCCAACCCACGACGTGCGCTCCGCCATCGACCGACTGATCCTGCACGCGCCGGACACGACGGCCGGATACATCGACGATGTCGACGACCACCCGGGTCGTTCCCGGCACTTGGTAGGAGATGGTCGTTCCCAGAGTCGTCGGATTTCTGCCCGTGCCGAGGACCTTGCCTCCTCCGGGTTGCAGGTCACCCAGTGGATTCGCCTGCTGGACCGGCCCAGAAGCGCCGGCGTCGTAGTTCCCGGTGCGGCGTGCGTCGTGCCCCGCCGCGCCCCAGAGGATGTTGCCCGAGGCGGCACCTGGCAGATCGTAGGTGTGGATGTAGCCGTCGTCAGTCGCGACCACGAGTTCCATGTAGCTATCGCTGTCGATGTTCCCGATGGCCACGTTTCCGGGTTGCTCATCGAACACCAGCGGCCACCCCTTCTTCGCCTTGACCGTGAATGAACTGGTCAGGGTGCTCCAGATCACCTCCCAGGCAAACACCGCGCCTTGGTTCGACACCGCGAGGACCTCCTTGACGCCGTCGGCTTCCAGATCCGCGATCACTGCACTGCCGACCGTTCTGGCGAATGCTTCCTCTCGGCGACCCGGGAGCGGGATCGAGTCCAGCGCGGCGGCCCGGTAGTGGGTGGAACCGACCTTGTAGAGCACAGCGGCGCGATTGGTTGGATCTCCGGACCCGCTTGTTGGATCGTTGCTATTGAGAACCACCATCTCCGGAACGTCACCGCTCGCGCCATTCAACTCGGCCACGGCGGGCATCTGAACCGGAGCGGACTCGAAGCGCAGGTCCGGGAACGCACTCGCGTCCCACGAGGCACGATCGGTGCCGTCATCGCCTTTCAGAACGGTCGATCGCCACCACGATCCCGTGGCGTTGATCCCGACATCGTACTGCGTCCCGCCGCTGAACTTCGCCACCACCGGGGTCGAGAAGTTCGTCCCTCCGGAGATCAGGGTCCTCGTCCAGTACGAGGTCGCGTCGGTGTTCAGCGCGTAGATCGTTCCGTTCCTCGACGGGTGGATGAGCTCGAGGCTGTTGTCCGAATCCAGATTTCCCACTGCCGCGCCCGCGAAGTTGTACTTCGCCGCACTGTCACTGCTGAGATCGTGAAACACGGTGTTGCTGTTGCGGAACGCCGAGCCGTCGTGCTTGAACACGTAGAGCGACCCGGTAGGGTAGGAGTTGACGATCACCTCCATCTTGCTGTCCCCGGTCTTGTCGATATCGGCCAGGGTCGCCCCAGCCAGACCGCTGCAGGTCGCATCCCACACCTTCGTCCCGTTCTCGCGCACGACGTAGATCTTGCCGTCACCGTGGGTGCCCACGATCTCGATGTTGCCGTCGGCATCGATGTCGGCCGCGGCGATTTCCCCGCGGAAGGTTGGAGAGGTGGAGTTCGACGGAACGCTCGGGCTGGGATCATAGAGCAGGCCGTCCGAGTTCGAGGTGGCCGAGGTACCGTCCCCCTTGAAGGCGGAGAGCACCGTGCCCCCTATTACGATCTCTTCGCCTCCGGAACCGTCCAGGTCGACCAAGGCCACGGAGGTACCCCATCCCTTGGGCAGGCGCTTCGGCCAACCACTGCGCTCCGCGAGGTTGGTCTTCTGGGTCACGCTCTCGCGGGTCGGCCCCTTGGTGAAGTTCTGGTCAACGACCGCGACCCCGATCTTGTAGGTCGTTCCGGCCACCCGATTGCGCAAGAACTGCGCCGTGGCGTCCGTGGTCAGGTCGGTTGGCACCCAGACGTCGGTTCCGGTCGAATCGACGTAGAGGCGGTAACCCAGCACGTCGGTCAAGCTCGATGGGGGCGACCAAGAGACCTTGAGTCCGCTCAGGAGCGGGTCGATGGTGATGTTCGAAACCTCCTTGGTGTGACCCCACGGGTTGAGGCCGGCGTGGGTCAGGAGGCGCTCCACGTCCCCGTTCACCGTCCTCCGCACCGTCAGGGAATCGATCGTCATGGTCTTGGCCGGGTTGCAGAACTCGAACCCTTCCGCCATCGCCCGGTGCTTCCCAGCCCGCAGCGTTCCGGAGAACGTGGTCTTGCAGAGCGACAGACCCGAGGCTGTCGGCTCCCACATCTTGACCTCGACGCTGTCTGCGGTCCCGTCGCCGCTGTTCCGGATCGTGGGGACGAGCCGGTACTTCTGGTCGTTGCTGCCGCCGCAGCTCGTACAGGTCTGCATGAGGAGGGTCTGGAGGTCGAGGAAGGTGAGTTCCAACTTCGGCGCCACGATCGACAGATAGAAGTCGCTCAGGGTTCCCGCCGCACTCATGGTGAAGTTGAGACGGGTTCGAGGCGGGACGTCGGGCGAGAACTGAAGCCGGTAACGGCAAGTTGCGACCTGTCCAGCGGTCAGAGCACCGTAGGTGTCGGTGTTGTTGAGTACCGTGACCCACTCCGGCGCCTCGCAGCGGAAGAGGAGTTCGTCATCGGTGGCGTCCCCGACCAGGTCGAAGGTCACGCAGTCGATGGTGCCGTTCGCCACGCCGTAGGTGTCGCTGCCCTCCAAGCCGTTCGCCGAGTCGAAGCTGACGCCGCCGTCCGAGATCACGGCACCGGTGAAGTGCACACCCGCGTCGGCCGTGTCGTACTTGATCTTCAGATGGTAGAGGTCGCTCGCGTCGCGCCAGAGGTAGTAGGCGCCGGTGGTTGTCGCGGTGGGAGTGTTCTCGATCCGAACCCCGTACTCGTTCAAGGTAACGGGGATCGTGTCGGCCGGCACGGGTGGGTGGGCATTGCCTCCCCCGAGGAAGACCTTGTCCGCGGACACGAACTCGTCGTTCCGCTTCAAGATTGCCCGCACCCTGGGGGTCGGCGTCAGACGCGCCGTGCCACTGGACATGGAGCGATTGGCTTTCAGTCCAACCGCCAGACTGATCTGTTCACCGGCTTCCAGCGTGTCGGCCATGGTGCTCACATTCAGCGTTTCGGCCCAGGTATGGGTGAAGTAGGAGAGGCTGTTCTTGGTCGTCGGCACGGTCGCGGGAAGAATGTCCAGCCGCGTCGGCACCTTGTCCGGTGCCGTGGCGTAGACGTGCACGGTGTCATCGACCGCAGGAAGAAGCACGTACGGAAAGGTGGCCACGCCTGAGGCGTTGGTCAGCGCCGAGGCGAAGACATCATCCTCGCGATAGAGACAGACCCGCGCGCGCTCGACCGGATCCGAGGTCGTGGCGTCGGTCACGGTGATGTCGAACCGTTTGAACCCAGGCTCTCCCAGGTTCGAGGGGCTGGAGGAGATCGCCAGGTCCGAGGGGGCAACGCTCCACATCGGCATGGCGGGGTCGCCAAGTAGGTGCCAAGTGCGGTGAGCGTAGTCCGAAGTCTGCACCTTCTCGTGGTTGGTGATCGCCTGCGAGAAGGCCACGCCGATCGGCAGATCGTCGCTCATCGCCTTGGAAAAGAAGGCCGTGGCGATCTCCAGCGTGTCACCGCCTTGATCCAGGCGAGGCGGCCAGGAAGTGTAGCTGGTCGTCTTGCCGCAGAACGCGACGGCTCCACCATTCGGATTGCGGAGGAGCACTTCGTCTACGGCATCGAACTCGAGTCGGGCGGTCAAGCTACCCATGCTGACCCCGACCATGTAGTTCGGAGCGTTGGTGAGCTGCGCAGCGTACTCACGGGAGAAGTGACCGCGCTGAGAGGCGGTGTACTGGGCTAGGCAGTCAGCGCTCCAGGCGGCGCAGGCGACAGGGCTGCACGTTGTCCGACAGGTCGTCTCGTTCGGGGCCAGTCCGGGGTCGACTGGACCACCGAGCACATGAGGATTCGAGTGCTCGATGTGGAAGAAGCAGGCAGGCGCGTTGCTGCCGTTCAGGTCCGAGAACAGCGTCGAGGCATTGAAGTACGTGCCGAGAAGCGGCGGGTACTGCGTGAACGCGTTCTTGATCACGTCGTAGCAGGCGAGCGTCTGCCCACTGCAGGTCGATTCGGTCGTACCGAGATAGGGATAGAGGCAACGCACCGACATGCCGTTGGCGGCGAAGGCGTTCGCCTTGACCTGCTCTCCGTAGTAGATCCCGTTGAACCAGGCGCCCGGGTTCGAACTCGGTCCCCAGATGACCGCGTTAGTCAGGCCCGCCGCGACCGTTGCCTTGGTGTAGTAGCTCGAGGCCGGAACGTCGAACGCGCCGTCGGGACAGCGCTCGTAGGTCAGGATCTTGTCGATCATGGCGTCCGCGTCGGCGGTGTCCCGTGCCGGGAGCCGACCGACCCACACCTCGGGGAACTTGTCCCCGTTCACGGTGTCCGTCCCGTTCGACCACTCGTAACCGGGTCCGTGGTCGGCGTTCCAGGTGCCGTCCAAACATGCGTAGTACCAGTCGGAGGGGGCATCCGCCCGGTAGGTCGCCACCTCGTTGACGATCCTCGACGGCACCGCCCGATGGTCCCCACCGAGCACGACGTAGTCCGTTCCCCAGAGCGCGTAGGCGTCCTTGATGAAGTTGCGGATGCGCTCGGGGTCGTCGCCGCCTTGGTAGTGCTGGCGGATCCAGCGGAGGGAGCGGACGACGGCGGGGTGGCCGGTCTTGATCCGCCAGTCGGCGAGGCGCTGGAAGGAGGCGACCATGTCGCCGGACTGGTCCTGGCCATTGGCCCACTGGTCGGCGGTGATGATCACGATCTCGACCGCGGGGCCCTCGAGCGAGGGGCGATCGGTTGGGTGGAAGCCGGTGGCGTGGGTGGTCTCGGTGACTGACGCGCCGGTGTCGTGGCCGCCTTCGATGATCACGGGGCGAACGACGTAGAAGCGATCGAGGTCCTCAGGGTTGTGGACGTTGGCCCGGACCCAGTCGACATCGTAGCCCTCGGCGGTCTGGAGTCGCTCGCGACGAAGACGTGGTGGGTGGTTGTCGGCCGCGCGGGCGGGCTCGAGGTCGAGGCGGACGTCGAGCGTGCGGTAGAGGTACACAGCACGTTCGCGGCCGTCGTACTCGAACGGCAGGGCGGCGAAGTCGGCCAGGCGGAACTCGCGAAACGGCGTGTTGCCGTTCAGGAAGTCGGGACGGGGCGGAAACGGGGCTCCATCCTGATAGTAGATGTTGTCGGGTCCCCAGTCGGCGGTGGTGTCCCCTTCGGCCGGCGGAATGGGGACGGGAACGATCTCACCGGGCAGGCGCTCGCGATCGGTGAGGAGCACGCTGAGGCGCGCGACCTGCATCCCCTCGGGCAGGAGCACGGTCTTGACCACGCCGGGGAGCATCGGCGCGCCGATCCAGTCGGGGCGCACGATCGGCTGAAGGCCGTCGTAGGAGAGGACGGAGTAGCCGGTGCGCTGGTCTTGTTCGAGGCGGACCAAGCCGGGGTCAAACGAGAAGCTGAAGCTGAGCGAGGTGACGCGGTCGCCCTCACCGGCTGGCGCAGCAGAGGGCAGGAGCGTGCACATGAGCAGGAGCAGGAACGCTAGGAAGTGTGCGTAGGCGCGGGGCGCGGGGCGCGGGGCGCGGGGCGCGGGGCGCGGGGCGCGGGGCGCGGGGCGCGGGGCGCGGGGCGCGGGGCGCGGGGCGCGGGGCGCGGGGCGCGGGGCGCGGGGCGCGGGGCGCGGGGCGCGGGGCCCCACGACGTTGAAACACACCTCTGCGGCAGGCGCGTGATCAGTGCATGATGAGATCCGATGTCAGGTGGAGTTCTACGAGATTGCATGGAGCGGCTCTCCTTCCTCGTCGAGCGGCTTGGATTCCCTTCTTCCTGGGGCCACCGCCGAGAGCGACACGGCCTGAGAACGGGACGCAAGGGGGCTTGCCCCGGAGAGAGCGTCGGGGAGAACGAGCACGCGGCACGTGCGGCGAACGGCTTCGGCCATCATTGATCCTCCGAACCTCAAGATACAGGTCTACCCCAAGGTTGAGATCGAGTGGTACAAGGATCCGGTACTAGGCGGCAAATGGTCAAGCGTGAATCTGGCCAAGTTTCCGGTCGATCTTCGCTGCCTCTGGCCCACCCTGGGTTCCAGCATTCACCTTGGGGTGTCGAACCCCCGCGCGGAACGCAGGCGGCCAACGACGTCGGTTCCCCCGAAGCGAGGAGCTATCGATGCATGAGTCCCCGGCAGATGCACCTGACAATCCGCGAAGCTCTACTTCCCTTCCCGCCGATGCGCTGATCCCCCCGCTCCGCGCGCTGCGCTGGAGCTATCCTTCGTCTTCAGGAGCTCCGCTCCACGCTTCGCTGGCGCGGGAGGCATGGGTAGTGGACCTGCTCGAGCGCCGCGACGAGATCGTGGCTGCGGCGCGCGGGATCCTGGCGCAGGGACGGGTGGAGGAGGCGGTGGAACTGGCGGCCTGCGCGTGGCGCCTCTGGATGGTGGGGCGTGACGTGGCGGGAGGGCGGGCGTTCGCGGAGGAGGTGCTGCGGGCGAGCGGCGGCGTGGCGTCGGCTGCTCGGGCGAAGTTGCACTACGGCGCGGGGCTGTTCGCCTTCTGGCAGGGAGACGTCGAGGGGTCGCGCCGGGAGAGCGCGGCGGCGCTCGCGCTGGCCGAAGCAACCGCCGACGAAGAGGCGCTGACCCTGGCGCACCTCGGCCTGGCCCGGGCGGCGCTGGAGGAGAGCGATGCCCCGACCGCCCGGAAACATGCGACCGAGGCGCGGCGCTGGGTCGGGGCGCTTGTTCCGACGCTTGGCCCTGCGATCGGCCAGGCACCATTGCATCTGCACGCCCAGGCGGCACGGCGGGCGGGCGACCTCGACGAGGCGGCGGAGGTCTTTCGAGAAAGTCTGGCCCTCAATCGCCTGGTCGACGACTCGATGATGGTCGTGATCGAGCTGGAGAATCTCGGCCGGGTGGAAGCCCATCGTGGAAACCGGGCCGAGGCGGAGCGCTGCCTCGCGGAGTGCGCTGCGCTCGGCGGAGAGGTCCCGGAGAGTGATCCCTACGGCCGCGTGATGCTGGCGCTCGATCGCGCGTTTCTCGCCGTTCTGCGTAACGACGCACCCGAGACGAAAGCGATCCTGGCGGAGATCGATGCGCTCCTGCGAGAAACGGGAATCGAGCTGGCCTCGGACGACCGGCTGGAACTGGAGTGGATCCGCTCCGGAGGGCTCTCCCCCGCCTAGGAGTGTGGCCGACGATCGAGGTCCGGCCCACGACCGGTGCTCCCCGCGTCTCCCACTCCCCAGACCGTCCTGTTCCCTACGCGGTCCGCGTTCTTCCCGGTCCGGCGGTCTGCTCCGGGCCTTCGAACCAGTTGGTGTGGGGGACGCGGTTCTTCACGAACCACTCGAACAGAATCGTGCGGTAGTTGCGCGGCTGCACCCCACGATCGCGGTAGAACGGTTGGAGGCGTCGGTTGAGCGCGACCAGCTTGTAGAACGGCACGCGCGGATAGTAGTGGTGCTCGAGGTGGAGGTTCGACCAGAGCATGAGGAAGTTCCAGCCCGGGCTGGGATTGACCAGGGTGCTCCACTTCGCCGGATCGCTCGGGTCGATGTCGTAGTGCTGCCCGAGACGGTTCAAGGTGAAAGCGATCGGGAAGAACAGGAAGAGCGGCGCGATGTGCACCCGAAACGCGATGGCCGGCCCGGCGAACTTCCAGAGCAGAGTCAGAATCGTGAGGTGGAGCGCGATGTTGGTGAACCGCTCGAGCTGGATCCGCCGTTGCATCCAGCCGGGATAGCTCCGCGCTTCCTTGGCCGCCGCGATCGAGTAGATGATGAAGAGTGCCGGGGTCATGTAGAGCAGCTTGTACCACCGCGCGACGATCTTCGGCGTGAGGTAGGCGCGTTTCGGGTCGGTCTTCGAATTGCCGAGCTCGGCGTGATGATCGAGGTGCCAGCGCTCGAACTGGGTCGCCGAGATCGCGCTCGGGAAGGCGTCGAAGACCCCGAGCATCCGCATGATCCTGGGATGCGGTCGATCGAAGATCGCATCGTGCACATGCTCGTGCAGGAGGATGATGAACCCGAGAAGCTGGAATCCCTGGAGGAAGGCGAGCGGAATCCAGATCCAGGGCTGGGAGAACTTCCAGAGCCCGATCGCCAGCAGGACGGTCATGAGAACGTGACGTCCCACGACGAGGAAGTGGCGCGCCGGGCTGAGCTTGTGGAACTCTCGCAGTTCCTCGGTCGTCAGGTACTGCTTGAGCAGAGCCGCGACCTGGCTCTTGTAGGGGGCGTAGTGGTTCGGCTTCTTCTCTGCGATTTCGGACACGTCGTTCGGAATCTCCCAGGGTGGCCGCCGGTGACTCCTGAGTATAGCCCAAGCGAAGCCGGCCCGAAGCGACCGTTCCGCCCCGCCCCCCAGCGCGGGCGGAGCGAATCCTGATCTGCGTAACCTGGCCTGCGGAATCTGGCGCGAAACGGCGGCGGGCACCACAGGCGGCCCGCTGGTGCCCAGCTTCGGCCGGGGCTCCGGCCGAGGCGCCGGTCACTCATACATCACGTACTCCAGCTTCCAGGTGAGATCCCCGGTGTCGAAGCAGAGCTGATAGACGTCGCCGGAGTCGGCCGTCACCGCGAAGTAGCAGCGCCGGTTCTGCCCCCGGCTGTCCTGCCAGCGGGTGTTGATCGTCTTGACCCGGATCTGCTGTTCACCCCGTCGAAAGACGACGGGAAGGATCGAACCGCCGGTGAAGTCGGCGCGAACCTTGATGGACTCGTCGAGGCGCTCCCAGTGCATGGCCAACCCGGGGAAGCCTGGAGCGGCACACACGAACTCCAGGCGGCGCGCGCACTCCGGCGCCGCGCCGATGTCGAACCGCAACCCCTCACAAGTCCTTCCAAAATCTGCCGCTCGCGCACACGTCGGGAGGCGACATCGGTACTCGCCCCCTCGCCGGCTAACCGAGTCGCGGGCTAACCGACCCGGGCGAAATCCATCACCCAGTTGGTTTCCCACGCATCCTCGGCCACAGAGAGGCCGGGCGATGAAGGGTCCCGGAGCGCAAACGCCTGCTCCCACCGGGGCGCGTCGGGCGCGGGGAGGGTCCAGCGAAAACGGACCCGAATCGGCCGGTCATCGAGCGTGTCGTCGGCGTAGAACGTACCCACCCCGTTCTCGAAACCACCGACCATCGGAGGATCGAGCCGTCCCGGGGAGCGACCGTCGAGCCACCAGATCGACCAGGTTCGAGAGGCGGGGTCGAACGCGCGGAGGGTCGCCGCCCGATAGGCTCCACCGGGCAGGTCGAGTTCGTTGTCATCCAGATTGCCCAGGCCACCCAGAATGCTGCGGGCTACGCAGCTTCCGGAGAACTCGACCCACTCGGTGCAGCCCACCAGACGTTCCCGGAGGCGGCAGTGCGACACGCGCCAGGCGCCGAAGAAGAAATCGAAATCGGATGCTGACGATGTCGCTTCGAAACTCTGCACGTTGTCTCCTCCTAGAAACGGGCCTGCCGCACGGACCACGGCGATCTGCCCATCCACGGCGGCCCGCCACTGCGGGCCGCCTCGCCCCCTCGCGGGCCGCGCTCGCTCCGTAGCTTCGCACACTCTCCCCGGGGAGAGTTGTGAAGGGGGACTACAAGGCTGCCACGCGCCGCGCGCGGAGCAGATCCATCATCTCCTCCCACGAAAGTTCGACGATCGGCACGGTCCGCCGGCCCCGAACACCGCCTCGAGCGCCGGCCCGCGCCTGCCCTGGAGTCGACAACGGCCCCGAAGCCGGCAACGGCCCTGAAGCCTGCAACGGCCCTGAAGCCGGCAACGGCCCTGAAGCCTGTGACCGGTGCTCCTCGGCTGTGATCTCCGTTTCTTCGGCCCGCAGCGGAAGCGGCGCAGCCTCGGGCAAGTCCGTGCTCCTCGACCCGCGCGCGCGGGTCGGAGGCAGGGTGGAGTCGAACGACAGGCTGAGCTGCGGATTCACTCGAGGTAAGGACATACGCCTCCCTTCTCCTCGAACCGTCGACTGCGGGATGCAGACTCCGGAGGATCGGACGTCCAGGATCGGACATCCAGGACTGAGCGTTGAAAGTGAGAATCCCCGAGAGGGGCAGGAAGGAGCAGTTGCCCCACCCGGAGATTCCCGATGCGCCAGGCGCAACCAGGTCGGCGGTGTTTGCCGGAAGCGCGCACCGAGCGCGCGTGAGCGCGCACCGAGCGCGCGTGACGGACGACCCTGCGCGACGAACGACTCGGCGTGACGGACGACCCGACCCGCCGGACTACTCGACTCGCCGCACCACGCCGACCACCTTGCCGGCAAGACGGAACCAGCCGTCGGGCAGGTGGATCACGATCGGTCGAAACAGCGGGTTGGCCGGGTGAAGTTCGACCCGGGTCTTGAACCGCCGGAACCGCTTCACCGTGGCGTCCTGGTCCTCGCCCACGTAGGCGACGACCAGGTCGTTGTTCTGCGCGGTTTCACACGGCTTGACCAGGACCAGATCGCCGTCGAGGATCCCCTCCTCGATCATGCTCTCCCCCACGACGCGCACCGCGAAGATGTCGCTGTCGCCGAAGTTGTCCCAGTGGATGTGCTCCTCGACATGCTCGATGGCGGAGATCGGCTGGCCGGCGGCCACGCGACCGACCACCGGGATCCCGAGGTCGTGGCGCAGGCCGCGGACCGGCATCAGCTTCCGCCCTTCGCGAGTAAGACACCCCTTCTGGACCAGCGCGTCGAGATGCTGGGCGACGGTGGCCACCGAGTTGAGATCGAAGGCGGTGCCGATTTCGCGGTACGACGGAAAGCGGCCGTTTTCATTGATCGACTGGAGAATGAACTCCAGGATCCCCTGCTGCTTCTCGGTCAGCTTCTTCACGGATCCTCCGTTACCGCCAGTACATGCGCGCAGCATCCATTCATCGTTTCGCGGCCGCCGCACGGCGTCCGGGATCGTCACGCCCCTCGCTCGGTGGTCGTCGGCACACGGTGCTCTCTCGTCCGCGTCCCTCGCCGCTCCGCGCCCCGGTTTTGTCGATATCCCTGACCGTCGCCATCTTTCCCCCAGGGAGAAGGAACCGGGTGGAGGGTTGCGTTGAGGGGGTGAGGCTCATGTGCTGCCGCACAGGATCCACAACCACTCCACCCGTTCTCTGCTTCGACATCCTTTCCGGGGGTTGAGGAAAGGAGGCGCGTCCCCCCACCGATTCGCAGCTCCCACCCGCGAGCGGGCGGTGAGGCGTGAATGGTGGCGGAGACTGTATCACCTCGAGGTCAGATCGCAGGGGGGGATCCTGTGCTCGACCGTCACTTTCGGCGACGGGCGGAACGTACCGAACACGCGTTCGCACCGTCAACCGAAAATTCGTTCGTACAAAACTTTCTCAGACCGGGAAGCTGGGTCCGGATGGCGCGGTTTCCGAAGCGGCGATTTGTGCCGATTTGCCGGCCTTTGCGGCGGTTCTGGCCTCCGCCGACCCAGACGGGGTCTCCGCGGCGCGAGCACTTCCGTCCCCCCGGTCGGCTCGCAGCGGGGCGGTCTCCGGGAGATGTCGGGCCGCGCGCTCGGCGTGGTACGAGCTCCGGACGAGAGGGCCGCTCTCCACATCACGGAAGCCGAGTGCGAGCGCGGCCACCTTGAGGCGCCCGAATTCGTCCGGGGGGGCAAAGCGACGCACCGGCAGATGGCTGCGGGTCGGACGCAGATACTGACCGAGAGTGAGGAGATCGCAACCTAGATCGCTCAGGTCGCGGAGCACCGCGAGCAGCTCGGCTTCGGTCTCCCCCAGGCCGAGCATGAGGCTCGACTTGACCACGAAGCCACGTTCCTTCGCCTGCGCGAGCACGGCGAGACTCCGTTCGTAGCGCGCTTGCGGACGCACCTCTCGATGCAGCCGCTCCACCGTCTCGATGTTGTGGGCGAAGATGTCGGGACGCGCGGCGAGCACGACGTCGATCGCCGCGCGGTCTCCCTTGAAATCGGGAGTCAGCACCTCGATCCGTGTGCCCGGGGCACGCCGCCGCACCGCCTCGATCGTGGCCGCCCAGATCGCGGCCCCCCCGTCCGGGAGTTCATCGCGGTCGACCGAGGTGATGACCACGTGGACCAGGTCCATGGTCGCGATCGCCTCCGCCACCCGCTCCGGCTCTTCCCGGTCGAGCACCGGCGGCCGCCCGGTCTTCACCGCGCAGAAGCCGCACGACCGCGTGCAGACGTCGCCCAGGATCATCACCGTGGCCGTCCCGGCCGACCAGCACTCGCCGATGTTGGGACACTGCGCGCTCTGGCAGACGGTGTGCAGCTGGTTGCCGCGCACCAGTCCGCGGGTCACCGCGTAGGTCGGTTCGGCCGGCAAACGGACCTTGAGCCAGTCCGGACGCCGCGCCTCGCTCACGTCCGGCCGTCCGTCCGGGCTGAACGTCGTCCCCTCGGGGAACGACCAGCCCGGGTCGGACGGAACGACCGCGCCGGTCACGGAGACGGGTTCCCGCTCCCGCTCGCTCATCAGAGCGAACCGACCAGCTCCCCGCTCTCCAGGTACTGACGCACCCGCTGGATGAAGAGGCCACCCAGGGCACCATCCACCGTGCGGTGATCGTAGGAGAGCGAGAGGTACATGATGTCGCGGATGGCGATCATCTCGTCGATCACCACCGGACGCTTCACGATCGCCCCCACGCCGAGGATGCCGACCTGCGGCTGGCTGATGATCGGGATGCCGAACAGGTTGCCGAAGCTGCCCATGTTGGTCACGGTGAATGTCCCGCCCGCGATGTCGTCCGGCTTGAGCTGCTTCGACCGCGCGCGGGTCGAGAGATCGTTCAGCGCTCGGGTGACGCCGAGGAAGTTCTTCTCCTCCGCGTGCTTGATCACCGGCACGATCAACCCGTTGTCGAGCGCCACCGCCACCCCGAGGTTGATGAACCGCTTGATCAGCACGGTAGTGCCATCGACCGACGCGTTCATCATCGGGTAGTCCTGCAGCGCCTTGACCGTGGCCTGGAGGATGTAGCTGGTGTAGGTCAGCGGCACGCCGTACTGCGCCTGGAAGTGTGCCTTCCAGGCTTCGCGGTGCCGGACGATCGGGGTCATATCGACCTCGGTGACCGAGGCGACGTGGGGCGAGACCTGCTTCGAACGGACCATGTGCTCGGCGATCTTCTGCCGCATGTTGTCCATCGGGACGAGATCGATCCGTCCTTCGGGGGTTTCGCGCGACTCCGCCACGGTGAACTTCGGATAGGTGTCACCGCCGAACGGCGACTTGATCGCCCCGGCCGGGACTCCGACCGGCCTCGCGCTCGGAGCGGCTCCGAGTGGCGCAGCGGCCGCCGGGCGGGCCGGGACGTTCGGCAATCCAGACGGCGGCGCGGCATGCGGCAGCGGCTGCGCCACCACCGGTCCGCTCGCCGGCAGGCCGGCCATCGTGCCGACCACCCCGACCTGCATTCCGGTGCGCGCTTCCAGGTGGCGCAACAGATCGTCGCGGGTCACCCGTCCGTCGCGCCCGGTGCCGGCGATCGCCGCCAGCTCCTCGGCCGAGATCCCCTCGTGCCGCGCAATCGAGCGCACCAGCGGAGAGAAGAACTTCCCGGCGAACTCGCGCGGCACCGGCGCTCCGGGGGTCGCGGTGCTGTAGACCACGCCGCCATTCGACGACGAAGCGACCGGGGCCACGACCGGAGCCGTCACGACCGGCGCTGCCACCGCCGGCGCGGGCGCGGGTGCCGGAGCGGCGGCCACCGGAGCCGGCGCAGGAGTCGCGGCCGAAGCGGTCGGGGCACTGGAGGCCGGTGCCGGGACCTCCCCCGCCGCCATGGTATCGATGATCGCGATCACCTGCCCCACCGGGACGGTGTCCCCCTCATTCGCCTTCAGCTCGACGATCCGTCCGGCGGCCGGCGAGGGAATCTCCGAGTCGACCTTGTCGGTCGAGATCTCGAGGACGTTCTCGTCCTTCTTCACCATGTCGCCGACCTTCTTGACCCACTTCAGGATCGTTCCCTCGGCGATCGACTCCCCCATCTGGGGCATGACCATTTCGACTTTCATGTCTCCTCGCATTGCACGCTGGCCGGATGGCGGCGGACGCGACGACCTGCTGGTCGCCACGCCCGGTCCTTCTCGCCGGATTCGTGCTCGACGCTTCCGCGTCGGACTAGAACGCCACCAACTCCTCGGCCGCGCGCAGCACGTGATGGTCTTGCGGCAGCACGTTTGCTTCGAGAAACCAGTTGTAGGGGATCGGCGACGGCGCCCCGCCCACCCGGCGGACCGGGGCGTCTAGATGCTCGAAGGCCGCGTCTGCGATCTGGGCCGCGATCTCCGCGCCGAAGCCGGCGAAGACCACGTCCTCGTGCGCGATCAGCACCCGTCCCGTCTTTTTCACGCTGTTGACCACCGTCTCCAGATCGAACGGCACCATGGTGCGGATGTCGATCACCTCGACCGAGACCCCGCGCTCGGACAGTTTCTCCGCCGCATCGAGCGACTTCTTCACCAGCGCGCCATAGGTGACGATGGTCAGATCGTCGCCCGGCCGCGCGATCCGCGCCACTCCCCAGGGGAGCAGGTAGTTCGCATCCGGCTCGGGCGAGGTCGAGTAGCCCTGCCGGTAGAGCCCCTTCTGCTCGAGGAAGAGATAGGGGTCGTCGCCGCGGATCGCCGCCTTGAGCAGCCCCTTGGCATCGGCGGCGTTCGACGGATAGGCCACGTAGAGTCCCGGGAAATGGGCGAAGGTCGCCTCGATGTTCTGCGAGTGGTAGAGCGCGCCGTGGATGTACCCGCCGACCGGAATCCGCACCACCATCGGGCAGGTCCAGTGACCGTCGCTGCGATAGCGCATGGTGGCCAGCTCATCGCGGATCTGCATCATCGCGGTCCAGACGTAGTCGCCGAACTGGATCTCGACCACCGGCTTCCAGCCCTTGACCGCCATGCCGATCGCAGTGCCGATGATCGAGGACTCGGCCAGCGGCGAGTTGAAGACCCGCTCGGTGCCGAACTTGATCGAGAGCCCGGTGGTCGCGGTGAAGACGCCCCCCTTCTTGTCCTCGATGTCCTCGCCGTAGACCACGATCCGTGGGTTCCGCTCCATCTCCTCGTGCAGGGCGTGGTTGATCGCATCGACCAGCACGCATGACTGCCCGGTCTCATGCGGGGCCAGGCTGGCGCCGCTCGGCGGCTCGTACTGCACGGTCGAGTAGACATGGTGGATCGCGGTCGAGCCGTCCGGATAGGGGCGCGCATCGGCCTCATCCGCCGCCTGATCGATCTCTTCCTTCACCGTCTCGCGAAGCTCTTCCAGACTCTCGCGGGTCATCAAGCCACGCCGGACCAGCTCGTCCTCGAGCCGGGGAATCGGATCGCGCTTCTTGTCCGCCTCGAGTTCCTCCGGCTTCCGGTACTTCGCCTGATTGTCGGAGGAGGAGTGCGGCAGGAGCCGCACGCAGTCGGAGACCAGCACGGTCGGTCCCTCGCCGCGCCGCGCGCGCGTCACCGCCGCCTGCCAGGCGGCGTAGGAGGCGAAGAGATCGGTGCCGTCGAACTCCTCGCGGTGCAGCCCGGCGTAGCCGCCCACCATGCCGTAGACCGATCCACCGGCCGTCTGCTGCCGGATCGGAACCGAGATGGCGTACTTGTTGTCCTCGATGTGGAAGATCACCGGGAGCTTCTCGCGGGCCGACCAGTTGATCGCCTCGTGGAAGTCGCCCTG
The DNA here is from genome assembly GCA_016712505.1 of Candidatus Eiseniibacteriota bacterium. Lineage (GTDB taxonomy): Bacteria > Eisenbacteria > RBG-16-71-46 > CAIMUX01 > CAIMUX01 > JADJQY01. Next base: position 184,671 of record JADJQY010000005.1, read on the forward strand.
GCTCGTCGTCCCCTCACCCGAGGAGACGTAGACCACCTCGTCGCACCCTTCCTTGCGCGCGGCCAGTGCGGTGCCCACGGCCTGGAGGTACTGGGTCCCGGTCGGACTCGACTGCGAGACGATGCGCAGCTCCTTGTGGCCGTAGTGCGCCGGCATCTGGCGGCCGCCGGAGTTCGGATCCCCCGCCTTCGAGAGGAAGCAGAGCATCACTTCGAGCGGGGTCATGCCGAGCTGCACGCAGTAGGCCAGATCACGGTAGTACGGATAGGACCAGTCGACGCCCGGACGGAGGGAGTAAGCCGCGGCCACCTGCGCCGCCTCGTGCCCCGACGCCCCGATGTGGAAGAAGCTCTTCCCCTGCTTGAGCAGGATCATCATCTTCTCGTCCAGTCGGCGGGTGACCACCATGTTGCGGTGGATGGCCAGCAGGTCGGCATCGGGGATCGTGACCTTCCCGTTGCCCGACGCGCGCCCGCTTTCGACCTGGCGCGCCGCCTGCGACCCGCCGCCGCTCGGCCTGGAGGTCGGACCCTTCCCGGCCTTCTTGTTCTTCACGCTCGACATACCTGCTCCCAACTGTTCTGGCCCTCGTCCGCCGGCCGGACCCGATCGTCCCGCGCCAGCGTCGCATCCGGACCGCCCGTTCCGTGATTCTCCTCACTCGCGCGCAACCGCGCGATCAACTCTGCCGGGGTCAATCGTTCCGGGCGACGCGAGAAACGCCGACCCGCCGCGGCACTCAGGTGCCGCTCCACCTCATCGCGCGCCGGTGCCGCCGCCGGCGCGAGCAACCGCGCCATCGAGGTCACCGCCCGCCCCTTCAGCCCGCAGGGGACGATCCAATCGAAGGACGCCAGATCGGTCGTGCGGTTGAGCGCAAACCCATGGGTCGAGACCCAATGACTCAGGTGCAACCCCATCGCCGCGATCTTCGCGGCGCGCGTCGGGTCGACCTCCGCATCGCGGACCCCACCCGGTTCGACCCACACCCCGGTCGCCCCGGGCGATCGCCCGGCCGCGAGGCCGAACCGATCCAGGGTGTCGATCAGCACATCCTCGATCCCACGGAGATAGAGGTGCACGTCCTGGCGCCAGGCGCGGAGATCGAAGATCCAGTACCCGACGAGCTGTCCCGGCCCGTGAAAGGTGACATCTCCCCCGGTCCACCTCGAACAGCTCCACCCCGCGCTGGCGAAAGCTCGACTCGCTGAGGAGCAGATTCTCCCTTCGCGCATTCTTGCCCAGCGTCACGACCGGGTGATGCTCGAGCAGCAGAAGCGTGTCGGGAATCCGCCCCTCGAAGCGCGCCCGCCAGAGGCTCCGCTGCAACTCCCACATCGGCCCGTAGGGCGTGAGTCCAGGGTACGACACCACCCACAACGGACGCAGCACCTCGCCCGCCCCGGCGTTCACTCCGGGGTCGGTCGGCCGATGTTGGTCCTGAGGGGTGTCGTTCCGCTCGCTCATGCCGTTCCTTGTTCCGTACTTCCGCTGCGTTAGATCTCGCGCCGGTCGCCCTAGATGGCCAGCGCTTCGCCGTAAGCCTGCCCGGTCGCCTCCTGAAACGCTTCGGCCAGGGTCGGGTGGGCATGGATCGTGTCGAGAATCTCGTGGTGGGTCGTCTCCAGACCCAGCCCCAGTCCCGCCTCCGCAATCATCTCCGTCGCCTCGCTCCCGATGATGTGCGCCCCCAACATCCCGCCATACTTCGCGTCGAAGATCACCTTGACGAAGCCGTCGGTCTCGCCGATGGCCAGCGACTTGCCGCTGGCCCGGAAGGGGAAGCGGCCGATCTTGACCTCGATCCCCTTCTCCTTGCAGGCCCGCTCGGTCAGACCGATCGACGCCACCTGCGGCTGGCAGTAGGTGCAGCCCGGGATCTTGCCGTAGTCGATCCCCGGGTGTTCCTTGCCCGCGATCCAGGTCACCGCCGCCACCCCTTCGGCCGAGGCGACGTGCGCGAGCAGCGGCGGGCCGATGACATCGCCGATCGCCAGCACTCCCGGGACATTGGTCTGGTATCTCTTGTCGACCACGATGAAGCTCCGGTCGGTCTTCACCCCGAGCTTCTCCAACCCCAGGTTTTCGATGTTGCCCTGGACGCCGATCGCCACCAGCGCCTTTTCCGCCTCGACCTTGATCTCACCGTTCGGCGTCTCGATCACCGCCTCGACGCCGTTCTTCTTCCGGGTGAGCGACTTCACCTTCGAGCTGGTGTGCATCTTGATCCCGCGCTTGCGCCAGACCTTCTCCAGCTCCTGCGACACCTCCGTGTCCTCGACCGGTACCAGGTTCGGCAGCATCTCGACCAAGGTGATCTCGGCGCCGAACACCTGATACATGTAGGCGAACTCGACCCCGATCGCCCCCGCGCCGATGATCAGCATCGACTTCGGAACCGACGGCAGCACCATCGCCTCGCGCGAGGTCAGGATCGTCTCGCCGTCGAACTCCACGTTCGGCAGCTTGCGCGCCCGCCCGCCGGTGGCCAGGATCACCTTGGCCGCCTTGACCGTCCGCTTGGTCCCGTCGGCCGCCATCGCCTCGATCGTGTCCGGGGCGCTGAGCGTGCCGCGGGCCGGGATGTACTCGACGTTGTTCTTCTTGAGCAGGAAGCCGACCCCCTTGCTCAGCCGGTCGGCGACGTCGCGGCTCCGCTTGATCACCGCCGGCCAGTCCAGCGAGACCTCGCCCAGCTTCAAGCCCCAGGACTCCGGGTGCTTCAGATGGTCGTACACCTCGGCGTTCTTGAGCAGCGCCTTGGTCGGGATGCAGCCCCAGTTGAGGCAGATTCCCCCCAGGTGCGTCGACTCGATACAGGCCGTCTTCAGCCCCAGTTGACCCGCCCGAATCGCGGCGACGTAGCCCCCCGGCCCGCCTCCCACGATCGCCAGGTCGAAGCGATCGGACATGCGTCCTCCCTGCGTGTTCACGGTCTTCACGCGTCGGATCCCCAAAGGCGGGAAGGTACCACAGGGGGGCGGGGGGCCAAGGCGGGGGGGCTACACCTCGATCGACGGCGGGGAAGACGGCAGTCCGTCGACATGCCGTCTCAGAATCTCCGGCACGTCGTCGACCGAGACGGCGGAGTACCAGATTCCGGCGGGAAAGACGAACACGGTCGGTCCCTGGGAGCAGCGGTCGAGGCAGCCGGTCTGGCTCACCCGGACTCGTCCCTTGAGGCCGCGCTCCTTGACCTGCTCCTTCAGCGCCTCGCGCACCTCGACCGCCGGGCCGTCCATGCAGCACGCCTTCCCCTCCGGCTTCTGATTGACGCAGACCAGGATCAGGACCTCGTAGGGCTGGGGTTGGCTCTGCATGCGCTCCTCTCGGTGCGGTCGTGGTTTGGATCGAGACGCGGCGCCCCTGCGGGCGGCGCGGTGTGGAGCAGCCTACGCCAGAAGATCGGCGCTGAGCGAGGTGCGCGTCTCCCCTTCGACCGCCACCCGGTAGTGGTGGTTGGGGTGCTCGACCACCAAGGCGACCGAACGGGCCTCCTCGACGAACCAGGCGCGCTGCTCCTCGGTGAAGCTGAAGCGGACGTAATGCACGGCGGAGATCCGCCCCGCCTCGCTGTGGCCCTCCTCGAACTCGGCCCGGACCGGTCCGGCCTCGCCGAGGTCGAACCAGACGTGGTCTCCCCGATCGAGGCCGAGGAAGGTCTCGAGGTCGGCCTTGATCCGCGCCGGGTCGGCAACCTCGAGGAAGAGCGTGGCCGAGAGTTGACGCTCCCCCGGAATCAGCACGTTGTAGGTGTCGACCTCGTGCTGGATGGCGGCGTCCTCGACCATCCGTTCGGCCCGCACCATCTCGTGGATCTGGTAGAGCAGGGTCTCGCGGTTCTCGAAGACGAGCGATAGCTGCTCGCCGGCCTGGATCCGCCGGAGTGATCGGAGCTTGATCACGGTGAGACGGGTCTCGGAACGGACCTTCTCATAGGCGGTGAGGTCCTGGATCTCGGAACGTTCGATCAGTTTCATGGGACGTTCTTTCTCGCGAACGCGGAGCGTTCGCTCGGGCTGGGACTAGACCTCGAAGTCGAGGCCGTACGCTTCGCGCACGATCTCGATCGGGTGGGTAACGGTGCGGCCGCCGCGCTGGTGGATCTGCAACCCGGCCAGGGTGCAATCCGAGATCACGCGGTCGGCGGGGGCCTGATCGATGTCGACGAGCAGCTTGTCGGCCAGCTTGAGCGAATCGTCGAAGGACTGCTTCTTCATGCCGAAGGTGCCGTCCATGCCGGAGCAGCGATCCACCACCCGCACACGGGTGCCGGGAATGAGCTGCATCAGGTCGCGCGACTTCCAGCCGATGTTCTGCGCCTTCAAGTGGCATGGCAGGTGGTAGGCCAGGGTCTGCTTGGTCTCCTTGAAGTCGGTCTTGAGCTTTCCCCGCTCCTTGAGCCACATCAGATACTCGCAGAGATCCATCGTCGCGGCCGAGAGCTGCTTCGCCCGCGGATCGTCGGAGAGCCAGGGATACTCCTGCTTCAGCATGTAGCCGCAGGTCGGCTGCGGCACCACGATCTTGTAGCCCGCCTCGACCAGCGTGGTCAGGTTGTCGAGGTTCTCGTTCAGATATTGTCGGGTGGTATCAAGGTCCCCCGACTCGAGCGCGGGCATGCCGCAGCAACGCATCTGCGGCGCCACCAGCTCGACCTGGTTGTGCCGCAACACCGCCACCGCGCTCTTCCCCACCTCGGGCCAGTTGTGATTGATCGCGCAGGTGGCGAAGAACGCCGCCTTCTCCGCCTCGGCGGGAGGGTTCGGATTCCGCCGCAGCTTCTTCCGCGCCCAGCTCAGGAACGACGTGCGGTGGAAGAGCGGCAGATTCCGCTTCCGGTGTACGCCGATCACCCCTTCGAGGATCGCGCGGAACGGCGCGAGGCGGTTGGCCCAGTTCGACATCGGCACCCCCATCCCACCGAGCTTGCCGGCGAAATCGGGATTGCCGAGGAACCTGTCCTGCAGGGTGTGGGGCTCGCTCTTCTTCCGCACCATGACGGAGCGAAGCATCAGCCGGGGAAAATCGATGTTCCACTCGTGTTGCCCCGGAGTGTACGGGCAGTTCACGTAGCAGAGCTTGCACTGGAAGCAGAGGTCGACCACCTGGTCGAGCGTCGCCTGGGTGACCTGGCGGACGTCGCCGTCGGCTGAGTCGACCGCCTTGAACAGGACCGGAAACGAGTCGCAGAACTTGAAGCAGAGCCGGCATTCGGCGCAGATGTGGTGAACGCGATAGGTCTCTTCCCGGAGCGCCTCTGGGTCCCAGAATTTCTTCGAGTGGACGTCGAGGGTCATCGGTCTCTCTCCGTGGCCCGCGCGACCGGCGGGTGGGTCAAGGGACGTCGGGCGCGACGCCGGTGCGCCGCGCCCGAGCGAATCACGGACCTGCGATCGGCCCGCCGCGCGTGCGGCGGCCTACTTGTTCAGGTTGTCGAGGGCCTTCTGGAAGCGACCGGCGTGCGACTTCTCGGCGCGGGCCAGGGTCTCGAACCAGTCGGCGATCTCGGCGAAGCCTTCCTCACGCGCCGCCTTGGCGAAGCCCGGGTACATCTCGGTGTACTCGTAGGTCTCACCAGCCACCGCAGCCTTGAGGTTCATCTCGGTCGAGCCGATCGGCAGGTCGGTCGCCGGGTCGCCGGCCATCTTGAGGTAGTCGAGGTGACCATGGGCGTGACCGGTCTCGCCCTCCGCGGTGTCGCGAAAGTGTCCCGCCACTTCCGGGTATCCCTCGACGTCGGCCTGACGCGCGAAGTAGAGGTAACGCCGGTTGGCCTGGCTCTCGCCGGCGAACGCGTGCTTCAGATTGTCGTGGGTCTTGGTGCCCTTCAGGGTGGCCATGGGTTCTCCTTCTCTCGGGGTTCGCGCTTCCGAAAGGTCCGGCCCTGCCGGTCTCCAGCCGCCCCCGCCCTCCGGGCGAGCCGCCGAGTCCGAACGAGACCGAATCTAAGTTTGGACGCTGTCTCACGCGTCAGGCGAAACATAGCGCCGCCGCGGGGCCCTTTCAACCGGATTCGTGCGACGGGGGGCGTTACTTCGGAAGGGGGCCGGCCGCCTTGGCAGGCACGAGCGGAACCCCACGCGCGGGCGCCCGGAGGGCGGTCAGGGCGCGGGCGCGGAGCAACGCCTCCCGTTCGCGGGCCCTCTCCTCTGAGATCGCGCCGAGCGGCACCTTTCCCCCGGCCATCATGCCGTGGCCGCCCGCCTTTCCGTCCTTCCCCACGATCGTCTGGATGATCCGGCCGGCATTCGCGGTCTCGAGGTTCGTGCGGATCGAAAGGAGCAGATCGGGGCCGAAACGACCCACGGCCAATGCCCAATCGATCTCCTCCATCCGGACCAGCAGGTCGGCGAACTCGGCCACCGCATCGGGATGACTGACCACGCCGAGCATGGTGATCGCTGTCCGCCCGTGCACCTTGGTGCCGCTGATCAGTTGGTCGATCATGGCGAAGTGGGCCCGCGGAATCGGCGGGTTCTCGATGCGGGAGAGCGCGACGTTGTTGACCCCGGGAAAGAAGTCGAGGAAGGCGCGGATGTCGGCCCGCGACGATTCGCGGCCCAGATTCCGGGTCTCGGACTTGATCGCGTAGAAGAATGCCGTGGCCAGGCGGCGATCGATCGGCTCCCCGGAAGCGATCAGATACTCGCTCATGATGGTCGCGGTCGCGCCGTAGTCCTCGCGCACGTCGAAGTAGGGGACCCGCCGGGTTTCGCGTCGACAGGGATGGTGATCGATCACGATCGCCGGCACCACGCCGCCGGGGAGGGAGTTGTTCCCGGTCTCCGGCTGCGAGTCGACCAGGGCGAAGGCGTCGTAGCTCGCGAGATCCAGCTCCGACAACGGGTGAAGCGGCACCCGGAGTTCATGCACCATGGTCCGGTTCTCGCCCCGCCCGATGATGCCGCCATAGCCCAGGTCGACCTTGAGGCGGCGCACGGCGCGCAGCACCTTCACCAGGCCCCAGCCGGCAGCGATCGAATCCGGATCGGGATTGTCGTGGGTCAGAACCAGCAGCCGACGGGCCCCGGAGACGGTGGCGCGAAGCTGTTCGAGCCGCGCCAGGGAGGCGGCGCGGGCACGACGGATGGTCGGCTCCGTCCGGTTGTCGTGTCTGGGCTTCATACGCGGTCGTGCGATCGTAGGAACTCGGGAGCGAGCGGTCAAGCGAGGGAACCGCGTGCGTTCGAACAGGCGCCCTCGCCGCGCGGGGCGAAGGCCTGTCTCCCGGGCGCTCCGCGGTCGGCCGCGGCCCCAAGCTAGCGTCGCCGCACCAGCTTCCCTTCGGTCTCGGCCGACGCGCTCCTGAGACGATAGAAGTAGACCGACCCGTCTCCCTCCGGCGCGAGGCGGACCTGCTGCCACCCCTCCCCCGGCGGCAGGTCGCGCTGCTCGAGCAGGCGACCTCCGGCATCGAAGAGGGAGAGGGCGACGCGGTCCGCGCCCGAACTCCGCAGGTGGATCGTCGTGGTCTCGCCGAACGGATTCGGGGCGGCAAAGCTCTCGATCCGCGGCCGACCGCTGGCGGGAGCCCCGATCACCGCCCCGCTGTCGGTCGAGCTGACCACCCCGCCCTCCTGGATCGTCACCCGTCGGTCGGCGGAAAACCCGGTCAGCACATCGACCGCACCGGAGGGCCACTCGACTACCAGCGAGTCGGCCGCGGACGAGCTGCCGAGCCCGAAGTGCAGGTCGAGGTTCTGGCCGCAATAGGCGTTCTGCCCTTGAACCAGCCGGGTGAGCCAGACCGGATTTCCGGCGATCACCGCCTTCACGCGGACCTTCGCACCGATAGCCGAACGATTGGAGGCCACTCCCCGCAGACGGAGCTCGAGCCAGTGATTCCCGTTCGCATTGTCGTTCCGGTAGTGCGCGTTGGTCTCGTTGTCGTTGACCGTCTTGGCCACGTAGAGGTCGAGATCGCCGTCCTCGTCGTAGTCGCCGAAGGCGCTCCCGTACGACCACCCGAGATCATTGACGATCGCGCCGGTGGTCACCCGCACGAAGGAGGCGGTGCCGGTCTCCGCCCATTGATTCATGAAGAGGAAGTTCCGCTTGGTTCCGCCACCGAAGGCGTTGGTGATGAAGAGGTCGAGGTCGCCGTCGTTGTCCACGTCGCCCCAGTCGCCCGAGACCGACCAGCCGCCCGCGGTCACCAGCGGATCTCCGGTCACGGCGGTGAAGCTCCCCCCGTCGTTGCGGTAGAGCTGTTCGTTCTGCGCGCCGGAGTTGATCACCACCAGGTCGAGGTCGCGATCGTTGTCGTAGTCGGCCCAGGCGCCGCTGAACGATTGCGACGAACCGATGACCGGAGTGACCCCGGTGATGGCGGTGAAAGTGGGCAGGCCCGACTCCACCAGCTCGTTCCGGTAGAGGTTCTCGTTCTGGTTCGACTCGTTGGTGATGAAGATGTCCTCGTCCCCGTCCAGGTCGTAGTCGATCCAGTTGACCCCGCGCGAGAGGAAGATGTCGCTCGACTGTGCTCCGGCCAGGACGCGCGCGAAGGTGGCCGCGCCCTCGTTGCGATAGAGGAAGTTCGCCTCCGCGGTGGCCAGCGACGGACCGCTGTTGGTGACGTAGAGGTCGAGACGCCCGTCGCGATCGTAGTCTCCGAAGCTGGCCGTCTCCGAGTGGCCGCCGTCGGTCACGTGCGGACCGGTCGTGACCTGGGTGAAGCTGCCGTTTCCGTTGTTGAGGTAGAAGAGATTGTTGTCGCCATACCAGTTCACCACCGCGACGTCGAGGTCCCCGTCGTTGTCGACGTCTCCGACGGTCGCCCCGTCCGACTTGGCGCCGTCGCTGACGATCGGATCACCGACCACCCTGGTGAAGGTGAAGTTCGGCGCACCGCTGTTCAGATAGAGGTCGTTGTTCTCCCCCGCGGTTGGTCCGTTGGTGACGAAGAGATCGAGGGTGCCGTTGCCGTCGAAGTCGGCCCAGACCACGGCGCGCGAGCCGCCGCTGTCGGTCACGTGGGGTCCGGTGGTGATGCGGGTGAAGCTCTGCGCTCCGGCCAGGGAGGCGGAGACGGCGAGGGCGGACAGGGCGGCGCAAGTGGTGCGAATCGGGATTCGGATCTGGTGCATCTGGGCATCTCCTTTGGATTGGGCGGCGGATCGACCCCGGCAGAGGGGGGCGCTGGTGGCCACGAGCGAAAGGTAGGGAGAGATGGCGAAGGGGTACAGCGGAGGGCGATGGGAGGGGGGATGGGGGCGGTGAAGTGGGGGTTGGGGGCGGTGAAGGGGACGCGGGAGAGGAGGGATCAGGGGGCTTCCGGGGGCAGGGACGGCACGAACTGGAGCGCGGGAGGAAACTCAGCAGCGGCGGAACGGAGTTCCGCCGCGGTCAGGAAATCGCACTGACGACGCGGTCGCGGTGGGTGCGGCTGACCGGGAGGCGGCGTCCACCGCGCAGGATGACTTCACCATCCCCGTTTCCCTCGGCCCGAAGTTCCAGGATCTGATCGATCCGGGCAAAGTACGAACGATGGAGGCGCACGAAGGTCGCGGGGTCGAGCTTGGCGGCGAGGCCCGACATCGTCTCGCGCAACAGGTGCTCCTCCTTGGCCAGATGGAGCCGGGCGTAGTCGCCGTCTGCCTCGATCCAGAGGATGTCCGCCACGGGAACGACGCGAAGCGCGCCGGGCGAACGAACCAGCAGCCGCTCGGGAAAGGGGCGCTGCTGCTGCACCTGGCGCAGGAGGGCCGACACGCGCGCTCCGTCGTCGCTCCCCTGGATCATTCGCCGCGCCCGCTCGATCGCAACCCCGAGTCGAACCGGATCGACCGGCTTCAAGAGGTAGTCGATGGCGTGCGCCTCGAAGGCCTGGAGCGCGTGCAGGTCGTAGGCCGTGACGAAGATCACCGCCGTCGGACGTTCGTCGCCGAGCGCGGCCAGGACCTCGAAGCCATCGAGGCCTGGCATCTGCACATCGAGAAAGAGCAGTTCGGGACGATCGGCCTGTAACCGCGCAACCGCGGCAATGCCGTCCTCGGCCTCGCCGATCACCTCGATCTCCGGAAAGGCGGCAAGCATCGTCCGCAAACCGGCGCGGGCCAGCGGCTCGTCATCGACCAGCAAGGCACGCAGGGTCATCCTCCCTCCACGCGGAACGGAAGTTCCAGCCAGACGCGACATCCCCCGTGGGCCGCGGCCCCGATGGAGAAGCGCTGTGCATCGCCGTAGAGCTGCCGGAGGCGGCTCTCGGTATTGGCCAGACCGGTGCCGCGGGCGGCGCCGTTGCCCGACGGACCGGGACCGTTGTCGCTCACCTCGATCTGCAGTCGCGCCGCCTCCCGGTGGGCCACGAGGGTCAGTCGACCAGGGCCGGGAACGGTGCCGATCCCGTGCCGCAGGGCGTTCTCGACCAGCGGTTGCAGGATCAGGAACGGGACCCGCGCGGTCCAGACATCGTCGTCGATCCGCCGCTCGATCGAGAGGCGGTCGCCGAAGCGCGTCCGGGCGATCTCGAGATAGCGATCGAGCAGCTCCATCTCCTCGGCCAGGGTCACCTCGGCCCGCCCGTCGTGATCGAGCGTGGCCCGCAGGAAGCTGCTCAGATGGCGGAGCATCGCCTCCGCCTTCTCCGGATCGCTGCGCACCAGCACGCTGATTGCGTTCAGCGTGTTGAAGAGGAAATGGGGCTGAAGCTGAAGTTGCAGCGCCTGGAGCTGCGCTCCGGCCAGATCCGCGCGGAGGGCGGCGGCGAGGCGCTCTTCTTCCTGGAGGCGGCGGGCGTACTCCCAGGCGTGGTGCAGGAGCACCACCAGCAGGTAGAGAAAGACGCCGTAGTCGAGCGAACCGAGCGCGGTCCGGAGGATCCGGGTCCAGGAGAAGAGGCGCTCCGCGCTCTGCAACATCCACTCGGTCGGAATGTCGGTCAGCATCCGTTGCGGAAAGGCGATCAGCAATCCGAAGCCGAGGTGGAGCAGCAGCCGCGGCCGCCAGTTCGTGCGCTCGAGCCGGAAGCGGGCGGCCAGGCGGAGGATGAGCGGAGTAAATCCGATCCAGACGGCGATGTAGAGCGCGTGGCCGAAGATGATCTCGAAGTTGCTCCGGCGCGACCCCACGGCGTGGAGATAGGTGTACGACAGCAGCGTGTAGAACACGCCGAAGGCGATCCAGAGACCGAGAATGTAGAGCCAGCGCCGATTCATCATGGTGAATCACGATACCCGGTTTTGGCGTCCGGGGCGACGAATGCGACGAAACGAGGCGTTCGCGCGACGAACGGAACGGATCGGGTCGAAGCGGCGACTGGCGCAGGGTGGCCGCCATCCGCCGGTTTCGCTATTGTCCCGCTCCATGACCACGACTGAAGGCGAAGGCCCACTCCCAACCATCCTCCCCACCGGGCCCGACCCTGTACCCCGGAGCGCGGCGGAGGCGCGCATTCTCGGTGGACCGGTCGTGCCGACCCTGCTCCGCCTGACCGGCCCGGTTCTGATCTCGATGGTGCTCTATACCCTGTTCAACCTGGTCGACTCGATGTGGGTCGGGCGCCTGGGCGCGGCGCCGCTCGCCGCGGTGACCACCTCCATGTTCGCCAGCTGGATCCTGCTCGGCATCGCGCACATGATCGCGACCGGGCTCACCGCGGTGGTGGCCCGACACGTCGGATCGGGCGACCGGACCGCGGCCGATCATGCCGCGGCCCAGGGGCTGATCCTGGCCGCCTCGTTTGCGCTGGTCTTCGCCCTGGCTTCGCGGAACGCGGCTCCGTGGCTCTTCAACCTCCTGAGCAGCGACCCCGAGGTCACCCGCGCGGGCATCGCCTACCTCGGACCACTCCTGGCCTTCTCGTTGCCGTTCCTCCTCTCACTCAACCTCGAGGCGATCCTGCGCGCCCACGGGGACACCCGGACCCCGATGGTGGTGACCACGGCAGCGGTGCTCTTCAACCTGGTCTTCGACCCGGTGCTGATCTTCGGCCTCGGGCCCTTCCCGGAGCTGGGAGTCGCGGGGGCGGCCTACGCCACGGTGACGGCCCAGGCGCTCGCCGCGGTGCTCCTCTGGCTCCACCTGACGCGGCGACGATCCCAGTTCCGCGACCTCCCCCGTTCGCTCACCCGACCGGATGGAAGGGTGATGGGGCAGATCCTCCGCATCGGCGGACCGACCTCGGTCAGCACCGTTCTGTTCTCGTTCGTTTATCTCTTTCTCAGCCGGGTGGCGGGGCAACTGGGAACCGACGCGCTGGCCATCCTGGGAGTCGGGAACCGCCTCGAATCGCTCTGCTACCTCACCGCGGACAGCCTGTCGATCGCGACCGCCACCATGGTCGGACAGAATCTCGGAGCAGGAAACATCGCCCGGGCGAAGCAGGTCGGACAGAAGGCGGCAGGCCTCTCCCTGGCGCTGGCCAGCAGCCTGGGGTTGATCTACTTCGTCTTCGGACCGCAGATGTTCCGCCTCTTCACCGCCGATCCGGCGGTGGTCGAGAACGGCGGGATGTACATGAAGATCCTGGCGGTCAGTCAGCCGATCATGGGGGTCGAGATCGTCCTCTCGGGGATCTTCGCCGGCGCGGGCTACACCCTCGCCCCAACCTGGATCTCGATCTCGACCAGCCTGCTACGCGTGCCGCTGGCGCAGGTCTTCGCCCTCGACCGGGGGTTCGGCCTGGCCGGCCTGGGCTGGGTGATCACCCTGACCTGCATGCTGCGCGGCCTGCTGCTCTACGGCCTCTATCGAAGGGATCGCTGGACCCGAACCCGGCTGTAGCTCGGCCATCGGCAGGATCCGCGCGATCCGCGAGACGACCGGGAGGATCACTTCGACCGCGGTACCCTGCCCCACCGCGCTCTGGATGCTGATCCGCCCCTCGTGCCGCTGCACGATTCCGAGCGCGGCCGACAGGCCGAGGCCACGGGTCCGCTTCCCCTTGGTGCTGAAGAACGGATCGAAGGCGTGTAGACGGGTTTCCTCCGGCATGCCGACTCCCGGATCGTCGCTCCGCACCACCACCGAGTCTTCCTGGGCTTCGGTGTGGACGACGATCTCCCCCCCCTGCGGCATTGCCTCGGAAGCGTTGATCAGGATGCGATGAAAGACATCCTGCAAGAGCGGATCCGATCCACGGACGGCGGGGAGCGGATTGAGGTCGAGCTTGATCGAGAGGAGCGGCTCGTCCGGGGCTCGGGTGGTGCGCCAGAGATTCTCCTGGTAGAGCGTGAGTTCCCGCAGGAGCGCGTTCACGTCGACCTCGCCGAAGCGAAGATCGACCTGCTCGCCGTAGTACTCCTGCAGGTGGCGCAGCATCTCCCCCGCCTTCAGGGCAGAGGCCTGGATCATGGCCAGACCGGAGCGGATCTGCTCGTCCTGGGTCCGCATCTGCAGGAGCTGACAACGCCCCATCATCACCGCGAGCAGATTGTTGAAGTGGTGCGCGACCATGGCGGTCATTTCGCCCATGGCCCGGAGCCTCTCGCTCTGCACCACCTGACCGAGCAGACGCCGCTTCTCGGTCACGTCGGTCAGGATCAATTCGAGGACTGCCTTCCCGCCGAACTCCACGCCGCGGCCACGGATCTCGAGGTTGATCGGCCGTCCGGTGCGGGTCAGTCCCACCACCTCCATGCGGAACGGCCGCGCCTCCTCCTCGGCCGCGCGGAACCGCTCGCGGGTGACGCGGTGGAAGTTCGGGTGGATGATCTGCGTCCAGCGGAAGTTCTCCTGCAGCGCCTTGTCCTGGGGATACTCGAAAATCTCCTCGAAGGCCGGGTTGACGAAGCCGAAGCGACTCCCCTCGATCAACACGAAGGCGTCCGGGCTCCCCTCGACCAGCAGCCGATAGCGCTCGCGTGATTCCATCAGCTCGCCCGTGCGCCGCTCGACCTCCTGCTCCAGCTTGGTATTGAGAGCGGTCAGTTCGTCCCGTGCGGCCAGCAACTCACGCCGCTGCCGATTGAGCGACTGCGCCGCCTGGGCGAACTTGCTCGCGAGCTCCGCGATCTCGTCTTCGCTTCGATCGGCCTTGTAGTCCCAATCCCCGGCGTCGCTCTCCCACTTCCCGGTGGCGTCGACCAGCCGCTGCAGCGGCCGGGTGATGCGGCGGGCCAGGATGTGCGAGGTCGCGACCGCCCCGGCCGCGCCGACCAGGAAGACCAGGGCGAGGAAAGCGCGCGCCCGCCAGAGGTCTCGCCGCACCGCGGCGAGCGAAAGGCCGACTCGCACCGTTCCCCAACGCTGCCCCCCTCCGTTGTCCTGCCAGACGGGCGAAACCGCCTCGACCGTGGGCACGGTGCGACGACCGGGATCGGCCCAATCCACCTCCTGCTGGAGTGGACCGCGGGCCTGCAGCGCCCGCTGGTTGGCCAGGCCATCGAGCTGGGCTCCCACCAGATCGCGACGATCGCCGTACCCCGCCACGCGGCCTTCCTTGTCCAGGATCACCACGTAGACCACGTCCGGTTCGTCCTGGACCGCGTCGGCCATCTGCTGGAGCGCGATGTAGTCGTAGTGCAGGAGGTACGGTCGGGCGACCGCGGCCAGGCTGGTCGAGAGGGACCGGGCGCGGAGTCCGCTCTGTCGCTGCAGCGTCTGCTTCAGGTAGAGCTCGATCGTCACCGCCAGGAGGGCGGTCAGGCCGAACAACCCGATCGCGAAGATCAGGGTGAACCGGTGGGTGAGTCGGATTGGTCGAGGCATCATCGCAGATCCGCCAGGTAGGTTCGCATGGGACGCTCGGGCCGGAACCAGGCCCGCTTGAACGTGGTCTGGGCAAGACCGAAGGGGGTCGCCTCGATCCCTTCGATCCGCGGATCCCAGGCATACGCCGCGGTCTCGTGGTAGAGCGGGACGAGCGGCATCGCGGCGAGGACGCGGGCCTCGATCTCCGAGTAGATCTCGAACCGCTTCGGCCCGGGAGGGCACCGCCGCCCTTCGGCCAGGAGCGAGTCGACCATCGGATCGGAGAAGGAGACCAGGTTGTTGACCTCACCGGTGCGGAAGAGGAAATAGAGGAACGCGTCGGGATCGGGCACATCGGCCACCCAGGTCATGTTGAAGAGATCGGTCTCGCCGTTTAGCACCACCCGGTCGAGTTCGGCCCAGTCGAGTTCCTCGAGCTCGATCTCGAGACCGATCCGCTCGAGATCCTTGATGTACTGCTCGCGCAGCCAGCCGCTCCGATTGCCCATGCGGGTGGTCACGAGCCGGAGCGGACGGTCCGGTGCGGCCTGGGGAAATCCGGCCAGGCTGAGCAGGCGCCGCGCTTCGACCGGATCGTAGGGCGGCCGACGGTCCTCGGGCCGGTAGCCGGGCATGCCGGGCGGCAGGATCCCCTGCGCCATGACCACGCGGTTCTCCTTGCTCTCGAGGATGGCTGCCGGACTGACGCACCGGGCGAGGGCCTGGCGGACCTCGCGGCGATCGAGTGGTGGGTTCTTGGTATTGATCCCGAGAAAGGTGAGCGACAACTCCGGAGTCGACATCACCCGGAACCCCCCGACCTCCTCCACTAGCCTGGCCTGTGATGAAGCCAAGGAGGCGCCGTCGGCCTGATGCCGGAACAACGCAGCGGTGGTGCGCTGTGGAGTCATCGGTGCGCCGGAGATGAAGTGGAGCGAATCGAGCAGGGCCGGCACGCTCCAGTAGTCGTCGTTGCGAGCGAGGAGGACGCTGCCATCCTGCTCCCATCGGACGAAGCGGAACGGCCCGGTTCCGATCGGCACGGCCTGCCGCTCGGCCCAGGTCTCCCCCAGCCTGGCCGGGGTGAGCGCGGCCTGGCCCATCGCCAGGACGGCCAGGAAAAACGAGAGCGGCTTCACCAGCTGGATCTCCAAGGTGCGCGGATCGCGCACCCGGATGCCGCTCACTTCCCGCGCATCTCCGGCCGCGTAGGCCTCGGCTCCTTCGATGTCGAGGAAGTAGGTCTCGGGCAGGCAGGCCGAAGGCTTGTCCGGGCGCAGCACCAGAGTCAGCGAGCGTTTCGCCACCGCGGCGTCGAGGGGCGTGCCGTCGTGGAAGCGAACATCCGAGCGCAGGCGGAAAACATAGAGCTTGCCGTCATCCGAGAGGGTCCAGGACTCCGCCAGGGCCGGCTTGGGCGAGAGATTGGGATCGAGGGCGATCAGCCCCTCGAAGATCTGCTGCGCGGCATTTCCCTCGTACACGTCATCGATGAAGACTGGATCGAGCGAACCGATCGGCTCGTGCAGGACGCGGAGCGTACCTCCCGCGCGTGGGGAAGGCGGGGTCGCGACCTCCGCGCGCTCCGTGCTGGAGCCGCAGGCGCAGACGATCGAGGCGAGCGTGGTCAGCGCGATCACCCGCGCCAGCCTCCACACAGCCTGCAACCTGCCGATCGGCATCCGACCCATTGCCTGTCTCCGGTTCGACCGCCACCCGATCCTGGGGCCCGCGTGAAGCTCGGGCCGCGCTTGGCCCCTCGATGACGCGACATGCAGGACTCGGCAAGACATCGGCGAAACGTGGCCCCTTCTTTACCCGGGACAGGCGGGATCCGGTCGGCCCGACGCTGCGACGCGCGGTCTCGCTGTGGTTTCGCAATTCATCGGTCGAAACCTCAGGGGGAGAGCCGGTATCGTAGTGACCACATCGCTGGGGCAAATCGCGCGATCGAAGGAGGACTCTCCCATGCAGCAGAACCGGCTCCGCCGCACCATTTTCGGTATCGCCCTCGCCGTTGGCTGTATCGTGGCTGATCCCCTACCCCAGGTTCGACCTGGGGCAGGTTCGGACTTGGCCTCGGCCTGGACCTGCGGCCCATCGTCGGCCTCCGCCTCCGAGTTGCAGGCGGACTGGAACGGACAGTTCGTCCACCTCTTCCTTCCCGGCACCTTCACCGAGTACTCGATCTGGCGCGCGGACGGGGGCTCGGCCGAGTTCCGCATGCTCGACTATTCGCAGGTCGGGTGCACCGAGGCATGCGTCTATGACGATCTCGGTCTCCAGTTCGGGGAATCGTTCGACTATCAAATCAAGGTGCTGCTCCCGGACGGGACGGTAGCGACCTTCGGACCGGTCAACGTCCAGATCGACCCGACGCGCGGCCGATCGCTGGACAGTCGCATGGCTCCGAACCCGGCCGTCGGTCCGACCTCGCTGCGGTTTCAGATTCCCGCCACGCTGGCCGGCCGCGAGGAGATTCCGGTCCTGGTCAGCTTTCACGACATCGCCGGGCGCGAGCTGCGCCGCTTCGACCTGGGCGGGAAGGGAGTGGGCGTGCACGTCTTTCCCTGGGACGGCACCGACGTCGAGGGACAACCGCTCCCGACCGGAACGTACTTCTACCGGGTCCGTGCTGGCGCCACGACCGAGGTTGGACGGCTCACGCTGCTGCGCTAGACACGCGGCGCGCGGTCGGATCGTCCCTGATTCAACGCCGAGCGGGGCGATCGCGAACTGAGCGAGCGCGCGAGGCGACACGAAGAGAGAGGCGGTGAGGATCGAGTGACCCTCACCGCCTCGTTGTTGTGCGCCCGGCATGGGCACAGACTTAGAGGTGAGAGTCCTCTCCTGAGCAGGTCACAGCGAAGGAAGTGAAGCGCAAGGGCGGAAGGGCGACCGACCGTCTGAAGGAAGCGTGGAACGAACCCGCGGGCCGATGGACAAGAACCGGATACGAGGCGCAGCCGACCGAGGCGAGCGAGCAACTGATTGCGAAGCCTTCGTGACCAAAGGGACGCGGCGTAAATCCGGCGGTGGTGCGGGAAGGTCTGTGTTCTTACCCGGGGAGATCTCGCTTCACGCCTGAAAGGGCGACGCCGAGCGATCGGCGGAGCGAGAAGTCAGCCGAGGCCGTAATAGTCGCCGCGAGGCGACGAAGGGCCGAACGAGAGGGAGAGCTTTTCGCTCCCGAGGATCGGAGAGGCCAGGTCACAGATGTCCGAGCAATTGGAGCTCCCGTTCGAGGGTAGGGGTGAAGCCCCGAGCGTAGAACGGAGCGTGGAGACCTCGACGGCTCCTCAGGAGAAAGAGGGCTCAGGAGCGAGCGGAGTCATGGAACGGGCGGTGAGCCGCCCCAACATGCTGGCCGCGTACAAGCGAGTTCGGGAAGACAAGGGCAGTCCGGGATCGACGGGATGACGGTGGAAGCGCTACCGGCCTGGTTACAGGAACATTGGGCAGGAGTCCGCGAGCAACTGCTGGCAGGCACCTACCGACCGCAGCCAGTCAAGCGGCAGCTCATCCCCAAGGCGGGCGGTGGCGAGCGTGAGCTTGGCATCCCGACCGTGGTGGACCGCCTCATCCAGCAAGCCCCTGCTTCAAGTCCTTCAACCGATCTTCGATCCGACCTTTTCCGATCACAGCTACGGGTTCCGACCGGGACGCCGGGCGCACGATGCCGTACGGCATGCGCAAGGGGTACGTCCAGGAAGGCCGTCGCTGGGTGGTGGATGTGGACCTGGAGAAGTTCTTTGACCGGGTGAACCACGACATCCTGATGGGACGGTTGGCGAAGCGGATCGAGGACAGACGGGTGCTGCGGCTGGTCCGCCGGTACCTGGAAGCAGGGGTGATGATCCAAGGAGTGGTCATGGAGCGACACGAAGGGACTCCGCAAGGAGGACCTCTCTCACCGCTCCTGGCCAATGTGCTCCTCGACGAAGTGGACAAGGAGTTGGAGAAGCGGGGTCATGCGTTCGTGCGCTACGCCGATGACGGTAACGTCTATGTGCGGTCGAAGCGAGCGGGCGAGCGAGTGATGGCTCTGCTGCGTCGCCTTTACGGCGACCTCAAGCTTCGGATCAACGAGTCGAAGAGCGCGGTGGCGCGGGTCTGGGATCGGAAGTTCCTCGGGTTCTCCCTCTGGGTGGGCGCGGGAAAGACAATCCGGGTCCGCGTCGCGGAGAAAGCTCTGAACGCGATGAAGCAACGGGTGCGATCGATGACCCGCCGCCTGGGAGGACGGAGCCTGGAGCAAGTGATCGGAACGCTGCGGCCGTACCTGCTGGGGGGGAAGGCATACTTCCGTCTGGCCGAGACGCCACAGGTCTTCCGGAGAGCTTGATGAGTGGATCCGTCACCGACTCCGAGCGATCCAACTGAAGCAGTGGAAGCGTGGACGCACGACCCATCGCGAGCTAGTCTCGCGCGGGCTGAGCCCCACGGCCGCTGCCCAGGTAGCGGCGAACACTCGTCGCTGGTGGAAGAACTCGGCGATGGCGCTGCACATCGCGATTCCCAACCGCTGGTTCACCGAACGAGGGCTCCCTTCGCTCGGTGCGTGACCTCAACATCTCGAACCGCCGGATGCGGACCCGCTTGTCCGGTGGTGTGGGGAGGGAGTAGCCGGGATCACCGACTACCCCCTATCCCGATTTCGGGAGACTGTGCTCTCGGGAAACTGTGCTTTCGGAAGCCTGCCTGGTCAGCGGGCGTACAGATGCTTCACCCGGCCCCAGGAGGACATCTCGGTCGCGGTCGGAGCATCGGCTTCGATGGTGCGCGTGACCGCGTAGATCCAGTCGCCGGTGTAGCTCTCGTCGTTGTCCGCCGCGTTTCCGGCCAGGTAGAACGTGACCGAACCGGCAGCGACATTGGGTGCGGTCCAGGCCAGGTTCCACTCCACCGGTCCGCCGCTCACGCCGATGAACGTGCCGTCGGAGGTGTGCTTCAGGAAATCGACGCTGCCGTACGGATCTTCCGAGAGTTGAGTCTTCACCGGGTCGGTAACCGCGAGCTGGCCCCCCTGGGACTGGTCGTCCGCGTCATCCAGCACGGTCATTTCGAAGCCCCAGCGCTTCTGACCCGGGTCGGCCAGGCGTACGGTCAAGCTGTAGCTCGCCCCGGGGGTGTAGGTCGCGGGAAGGCCGATCAACTCCAACGTGCCGTCCCCGCCGTTGAGCGGGTTCTCGTAGTGGCAGGTGGTGCAGTCGACGAGGTCCGGCGGCTGACCGGCGTATCCGTCGGGCGGCCCGAAACTGAACGCCCCGGCCGCCGACGGGGCCAGGCTACCGACGAGGATGAGGAGCCCGCCCGCGAGCGGGAGCCTACCGCCCCGAATGAGGCCGGGCTGCAACTGATTCCTTGGCTGCGAGTTCATGCAGTGGCTTCCTTCTTAGGATGAGGTGCGTCGACCCGCCGGGTCATTCACGATGTCTCAATTGTAGGAATCTGGCGGACAGCGGTCAAGGAACGGCGCCCGAAAGTTCGCCGCTCCCCGCCCCGCCGAATGCCCCAAACTGGCGGCCGCCCCCCGGCCAACCTAGCTCACGATCAGATTGATCAGCCGGTTTTTGACGTAGATCACCTTCCGCAGCTCCTTGCCCGCCGTCTGGCTCCGGACCTTCTCCCGGGCCAGGGCGGCATCGCGCACCTCCGCCTCCTCGGCGTCCCGGGAGATGGCGATCGCATCGCGCATCTTCCCGTTCACCTGGACCGCGATCTCGACCGTCTCCTCGACGGTCAGAGCCGGATCGAAGACCGGCCAGGGGGCATCCTCGACCGTGGGGGCGTGGCCGAGCGAGGCCCAAAGCTCCTCCGCCAGGTGCGGGGCGAAGGGCGAAAGCATGACCACGAAGCTCTCGGCCGCGAAGCGGTTCCGTACCGCTGCGGGCCGGATCTGGTTGTGGCACTCCATCAGGGCGGCGATCGCCGTGTTGTAGCCAAGCGTCTCGAGGTCGACCGTCACCTTCTTGATCGTCTGGTGCAGCTTCACCTCGGCCTCGCGCGGCAACGGCCCCTCCGGATAGCCCGGGAGTTCCTCGGTGCACCAGCGGTGGACCCGCTCCAGGAACCGGCGGATCCCGACGATGCCGGAGTCGCGGAAATCCCCCCCCAGCTCGTACGGTCCGAGGAACATCAGGAACATGCGGAAGGTGTCGGCACCGTACTCCTCGACGTACCGATCCGGGATGACCACGTTGCCCCGGCTCTTCGACATCTTGTCGCCGTCCTTGATCAGGAGGCCATGCGCCCGGAATCGCTTGAACGGCTCCCCCTTGAACTCGGGATCGGGAGGCAACAGCCCCATGTCGCGGAAAGCGAGACAGAGGAACCGGGTGTACATCAGGTGCAGCACCGAATGCTCCCGCCCGCCGATGTAGGAGTCGACCGGGAACCAGCGTTTGGTCCGCTCGGGATCCCAGGCGTGTTGATCGTCGTTGGCCGAGGGATACCGGAGGAAGTACCAGGCCGAGTCGAGGAAGTTGTCCGAGACATCGGTGTCGCGCCGGGCCGCGCCTCCGCACTTCGGGCAAGCTACGCGATGGAACGCCTCCACCCGCGCGAGCGGCGACTGTCCGCTCCCCTCGGGCCGGAAATCCTCCAGTTCAGGGAGGAGCACTGGAAGGTCCGATTCCGGTACCGGCACGATGCCGCAGACATCGCAGTGGATCATCGGGATCGGCGGTCCCCAGTACCGCTGGCGACTGATGCACCAGTCGCGGAGGCGGAACTGCACCCGGGGCTCGCCCAGACCGCGCTCCCCCAGCCATGCGGTGATCTTCGCCTTGGCCGCCTCACTTTCCAGCCCGTCGAACGGGCCGGAGTTCTGCATCTTTCCCGCACTGGTGAACGCGCCCTCCGGCGGGGCATCGGCCGGGCGCTCGAGGACTTCCACGATCGGCAGGGCAAACTTCCGCGCGAACTCATGATCGCGCTCGTCATGGGCCGGCACCGCCATGATCGCTCCGGTCCCGTATCCCATCAGGACGTAGTCCGAGATCCAGATCGGAATCGGCTGCGAGGTCGCCGGGTTGATGGCATGGGCGCCGATCCATACTCCGGTCTTCTCCCGCGAGAGATCCATGCGCTCGATCGAGTCCTTGCGCCGCGTCGCCTCACGGTAGGCCTCCACCTCCGCGCGCTTCTCCGGCGTGACCAGGGCGTCGACCCGCGGGTGCTCCGGCGCGAGCACCATGTAGGTCGCCCCGAAGACGGTGTCGGGGCGGGTGGTGAACACCTCGATCGGGCCATCGGCCGCACCGGCCGACGAGGACCCTGGCTCCACCGGGAAGCGGAGCAGCGCTCCCTCGCTTCGACCGATCCAGTTGATCTGCGCCCGGCGCACGATATCGGACCAGTCGATCCAGCCGAGGTGGTCGAGCAACTCCTGCGCGTAGTCGGTGATGCGGAAGAACCACTGCTCCATCACCTTCTTCTCCACCCGGGTGTCCGGGTGGCGTTCGCACATGCCGTCGATCACCTGCTCGTCCGCGATCACCGTGGCGCACTTCGGACACCAGTTCACCGGCGCCTTGCCGCGATAGGCCAGACCGCGTTCGTACAGCTTGAGGAAGATCCACTGGGTCCAACGATAGTAGTTCGGCTCGGTGGTCGAGACCTCGCGCGACCAGTCGACCATCAACCCCATCTGGCGGAGCTGGCGCCGGAAGTTGGCCACGTTGTTCGGGATGAGGCGCATGGGGTGGGTCCCGACCTTCATCGCGTAGTTCTCGCTATGGATGCCGAAGGCATCGAAGCCGATCGGCTCGAACACGTCGTAGCCGCGATGGCGCTGGAACCGCGCCTGGATGTCGACCCCGGTGAAGGCAAACACGTTCCCGACGTGGAGCCCCTCGGCCGACGGGTAGGGGAACATCATGAGGGCATAGAACGGCCTCCGCGCGCGGTCGAGGTCCGGGGTGTGGCACTGGTGCGCGTCCCAGTATTCCTGCCAACGCCGCTCGATGCTCGCATGCTCGTATGCCATGAGATCCCCCTGCTCCTCGAACTCCGTCAGCTGCTCGAACCCTGAAGAGAGGCAGTCTACCGAGCGCCCCGGAGATCCGCAACGCGCGGCGCGCGCGGCAGCGGGGTCAGGCGGCGGGGTCAGGCGGCGGGACGCGGCCGCCAGCGCCAGGCGTGCGCCAGGCTGAGCAGGCCGACCGCGGTGAAGCCGAGAGCATTCAAGGTCAGGAGAGGGGTCGCCACCCACTTCCCCGCTTCGACATAGAGCCAGAGGGTCCAGATTCCGTAGAGCCCGAGGGCCAGCTCGATTGCGCCGCCCAGGTGCCATTTCACACCGTAGGTGCGGCGGCGCTGGGCCAGCGGGGCGGCGCTCCCTCCGCCCCCCTGGCCCGGGACCACGCCGTACTTCGGCGTCCGGATGAACGCACTCTCCCGCCGGAGCACCGCCTCCAGCACGGCGCGCGTGTTGTTCACCGCGATCCCGATCCCGATCACGATCAAGGCAGGGAGGATGAGGACCCGCGGAATCCAGTCGCGGTAGGTCGACCGCTGCGAGCAGAGGTAGAGCACCGAGGGCGCGACGGTCGAGAGGCCGAGCAGGGCGCCGCTCGACCAGACGAGGGCATCGGCCAGTCGCACCCGCGTGAACCAGAGGAGCGCGGGCCAGGCGAGTAGCGCGACCAGGACGATCATCGGGTGGATGAGGTAGTGCGTGAGGTGAAACCAGGCCTGGATCTTGGTCCCCAGGCTAACCGGGGCACGAAAGACCGCCGGGAGCAACTTGCACGCGACCTGGATGCTCCCCTTCGCCCAGCGATGCTGCTGCGACTTCAGTCCGTTGATGTCGATCGGGAGCTCGGATGGGGTCACCACGTCGTGCAGGTAGCGCATGCGCCAGCCGCGGAGCTGGGCTCGGTAGGAGAGATCTAGATCCTCGGTCAGGGTGTCAGAGGTCCAGCCGCCGGCGTCACGAATCGCCTCGGCTCGCCAGACGCCGGCCGTGCCGTTGAAGTTCATGAACAGTCCGTGCCAGGTCCGCGCCCCCTGCTCGATCACGAAGTGCCCGTCGATGCCGATGGCCTGCGCCCGGGTGAGGAGCGAATGGGTGCGGTTCACGTGGCCCCAGCGGGTCTGCACCATGGCGATCCGCCCGGATCCCGACCGCGGGCCGGGAGCCCGGAAGTGAGGGCCGGGTTGGTCGACCTGAGGGCCGGGTTGGTCGAACTGAGGAATCGTGCGCCGGAGGAAGTCCGGATCCGGAATGAAATCGGCATCGAAAATGGCCACGAACTCCCCGGTCGCCGCGGCGAGGCCCTGATTGAGGGCTCCCGCCTTCCAGCCGTCCCGATTCGTTCGGTGCAGGTGGACGATGTCGATCCCCGCGGCGCGGAGCTCGGCACAGAGGGAAGCGCACAGCTCGCGGGTCTCGTCGGTCGAGTCGTCGAGTACCTGGATCTGATGACGATCGCCCGGCCAGTCGAGGGCGGCTACCGATCGGATCAGTCGCTCGGCCACGAACCGCTCGTTCCAGAGCGGTAACTGGGTGGTTACCCGGGGCAGCTCCGGGGACCGACGCCAATAGTCCGCCGCCACCGCCCGGGTCCGTCGCTCCGCCTCCCCTCGGTGCCGAAGGAAGAGGGCGATCAGCAGGTAGCAATTGAGCCCGTAGACGAACAGGCCGAGAGAGGCCAGCCCGTAGAGGCCGACCAGCAGGTTCTGCAGGAGATCCATCTTCACTCGATCCGCCCGCTCCGGGGCCTTCGCGACTTCTGTACCGGGACGACCAAGGCAGGCGGAGTTTCCGCATCGCCGCGCGAGGACGTCAAGGCATAATCAGCCCCGGAGGATCGCCCAATCATGTACGAGCAACAGACCGCCCATCCCCTTCGGTCACTCAGGCCGGAACTCTTTCCCCGGGGCGCGCTGGCCGCCGCGGAACGGATCCAGGCGAGCGGGGCGCAGGCCTACTTCGTCGGCGGCGCGGTGCGGGACCTGCTCCTCGGTCGCCCGGTGCGCGACTACGACCTCGCGACCGATCTTCGTCCGGAGCAGCTCGAGGCGCTCTTTCCTCGCACCCATTCGGTCGGGGCCCATTTCGGGACCATCCTGGTGGTCGACGGCGGCGAGACCTATGAGGTGACGACCTTCCGGCGCGACGGGCTCTACTCCGACGGCCGGAGGCCCGACACGGTGGAGTGGAGCGACTCGATCGAGGAGGATCTGACCCGCCGGGACTTCACGGTGAACGCGCTGGCCTACGATCCGTTTGCCGGGCGTCTGGTCGATCCTGCCTCCGGACGGGAGGACCTGCAGGCCGGGATCATTCGCGCGGTCGGGAACCCGGAGGTTCGTTTCGCCGAAGATGGGCTCCGCCTCCTGCGCGCCGTGCGGATCGCGGCGCAACTCGAGTTCGAGATCGAGCCGCTGACCCTTCGGGCGCTGGTGGTCTGTGGCGCGATGTTGGAGAGGATCGCGCCTGAGCGGATCCGGGAGGAATTCGACAAGCTGCTCGAACTGGAGCGTCCCTCGAGCGGAATTGCGCTGCTGCACGAGACCGGACTGCTGCGCCGCTTCCTGCCCGAATTGGCCGACTGCTACGGCGTCCCGCAGAATCCGCACCACGCCTATGACGTCTTCCATCACTCCCTGGCCGCGGTCGATCGCGCCACCCGGGACAACCCAGTGGTCCGCCTGTCGGCCCTGTTCCACGATCTGGGCAAGCCGGAGACCCGCGTGCAGATGGACGACACCGCGTCGTTCCACGGCCACCAGTTCAACGGAGAGCGTCACGCCGACCGGATCATGCGCCGCCTGCGCTACCCGAACGAGACCCGAGAGCGGGTGATGCACCTGGTGCGGCATCACATGTTCCACTACACGCCGGACTGGACCGACGGCGCGGTGCGCCGGTTCCTCCGCACCATCGGACCGGAGAACGTCGAGGAGCTCTTCCTCATGCGGGCGGCAGACACCCTGGGCAACGGACTGCGTCGCCGGATCGCTCCCGAGCTGAAGGAACTCCGTCGCCGCTCGGACGACCTTCTGGCCCGCGAGAGCGCCCTCTCGGTGCGCGATCTCGTGATCGGGGGTCAGGACCTGATGACCGAACTGGGTCTGGCCCCTGGGCCGGAGATCGGCCGCGTCCTGCGCGAACTGCTCGAAGACGTGCTCGATCAGCCCGAGCTCAACACCCGGGAAACGCTGCTCGAACGGGCCCGCGCCCTGGTTACCTCCCCGGGCGACGATCCGGAGGACGCTCCGGGGGACGCCTGAGGCCGGGCCCGAGGCCGGGCCTGCGACTCTCTGGAGCTCAGCCGCGCGGCCCGAAGAACTCGAGCGGCCCGTAGGCCAGCGCCTCATCGCTCAAGAACGCCTCACCGTAGCGCACGCCGATCCGCAGGCCGTGGTAGGCCCGGACGGTGTCCAGGATCTCCATGATCCGATTGTCCCGTCTCTGGATCGACATCTGCGTGGTGTACGCTTCGATCGCCGCGTGAACCTCCTCGATCACATCGCTGACGTCGACCACGATGGTCGGCATCCGGTCCTTCGGCACCATGAAGTAGTACAGATACGGCACCTCGTGGCGCGGCAGCTCGGGCAAGAGGTTCTTGAACCGGGCCAGCTTGAGTCCATCGCGCACCATCTGGCCGGTGGTGTAGTGATCGACGTTGGCCGACCCGTCGAAGTGCCCGAACGGATTGGAATGATATGGGGTGAAGACCACGCTGGGTCGAGCGGTGCGAATGAGCCGCGCGATCTTGAGCTTCCCCTCGTAGTCGTTGGTCACCGCAGTGTCGGGAAAGTCGAGCATCAACCCTTCCGACCCCATCACCCGGTTGGCGGCGGCAAACTCCTCGCGCCGGGTCTCGATCGTGCCGAAGGTTCCCTTCTCCCCTCGGGTGACGCTCACATTGAGGACCCGCTTGCCCGCGCGGACCAGCTTGATCACCGTCCCCGCCATGCTCATCTCGACGTCGTCCGGATGGGGACCGATGATGACGACGTCGAACCTACCCTCGGGCGTCATGTGCCTCCTCTTGCCGCGCCGCGAGCGCATGCTCGCGACGCCGTCACTCAGGCGCTCCGCCGCGCTTCCAAAGCGGCGCCGGCGCCGAATCCCATCTTCTCCTGCAGGGCCCGCTCGATCACCCGGACCGCGCTCGGGACGCCGAGCGTACTGGTATTGAGCGCCAGATCGAACTGCGCGAGGTCGAACGACTCCGGGTGACCGATCTCCGATCGCCCCCCCTCACGCTGGAAGTGCTGCCGCAGGAATCGCGTCCGCTCGTCGTCGATCCGTTCAACCCGACTCCGGGCCTCGCTCTCGCCGATCTGCTCGCGCTCCCGCAGCCGCCGGACGCGATCCCCCAGCCCAGCCACGATCCGCACCCGAAGCCCGCCGTCCCTCGGGAGGATGAGGTGCGCACCGCGCCCGAGCAGCACCGCGTTCCCGTGCTGTCCGATGCTCCAGACAACCTCGATCAGATGCCGGAGAAAGTCGCTCCGTTCCAGCGCGCGCCCATGCAGCAGCCCGTCGATGTAGAGCTCCATCGACGAACGTACCCGCTCATCGAGTGACTCGACCGTGGCCCGCCGAAAGGCCGATTCATTGGCGATCGCGTCGACGATCTCCCGATCGAAGACCCGGTAGCCCAGGTCCATGCCCAGCCGGCGAGCGACCTCCCCACCCCCCGCACCGGCCTGCCGCGAGATCGCGATCCACGGCCGGGGGAGCTGGGGGAGATCATTCTCCCCGCGCTCTTCGTGCTCCAGGCGCCGCTCGAGGTTCCATCGTTCCAGTTGTCGATTGATGATCCGCTCGACCGAAGGCATGGTCGTTCCTCCTTCGCCGGGGCTCCCCCAGTATACCCCCAATCCGCTCTACGGGCCGGGCGTCGGCGGGGGCGCGCTTCCATCCCGACGGGAGTCACGTCGCGCGGGCCGCCACTCCTCCAGCCGCTGGAGCTGTGCTTCGAGCTTTCGCCTGAGATCGGGCGGAAGCGGGCGCACGTCGCGCGGCAGGGTCGCGATGGTCGTCTCCTCCCGGCCGAGGCTCTCCTCCCGACGGAGCCCGAGGGCCGCGCTAGCGCCGAGGCCAGGATCGGCCTCCGCGCGGCGAAGCGTCGCCTCGATCTCGGCCGTCGCGGCGTCGAGCGCCGCCTGGGTCTCGACCAGCAGCGTCTCCCCGCCCCCCTTGGGCGCGAGCAGGCGCTCCGCCCGGGTGCGACGGAGCCCGGTGAGGGGCACCTTCGGCGTGTACTCGGACAGCCCCACCAGTCCGTGCAGGAGGATCTGCGCCGCCTCCTTGTCCGGGATCCGTCCCTTCATGAAGGCATCAGGGTCCTGGAGGTACTGCGGAAGGAGCGGAGAGCCGACGCACGACGGACACCCCTCGTCGCAGGGACAACCGGCAACCAGCTTCAGCGCCTCGGGCAGGATCTCGGCAATCCGATGGAACGCGCGTTGGGCATAGCCCAGCCCACCGGGATACTTGTCGTAGACGTAGAGCGTGGGCCCCTGCGGGGTCCTCATGTCGACCACCGTGCCGAGGTCGAGCGGATCGCACATGGCGAAGAGGGAGATCACCTCGCAGAGTACATTGGCGATCCCGGCCAGGCCATCCGCCGGGACCCGCCCGTGATCGAGCGCCCGCCGCATCAGCGCGGCCGACGGGGTGAACCAGAGCCCGGTGGTGTGGAGGGTCAGATCGGGCAGTTCGACCGAGCCGAAACCGAGCGAATCACGGGTGCCGAACTTGATCTTCTTGAACATGCAGACTTTTTCGTGGACCAGGCACTCGCCGAAACTCAGGTCTCCATCGGTGATTGGCTTCGACATCTCCGGCTCGCGCGACTCGATGTGGCTGTCGGTGATCGCCTGGGTGTAGTAATCGAGATCGGCCCGGTGGATGTAGGCCGTCCGCTCCGAGAGATCGAGGGTGTCGACGAAGTAGGTCTCCCCTTCGTGCATGTAGATCGCCTGGGGGTGCACCTGCGAGTAGGCCGAGGCCTCGTCGATCGTGCCGATCACGCGGTTCTCCCGCCCGGTCTTCTCCCGCAGGCTCCCCGGGGCACCCGCGCCCAGTCCGGCCGTGGCATCGATGATGGTGTAGACATTGTCGCCCGAATTGCGCAACGAGAAGGTCGCCGCCGGATGGTCGCCGCGGGTATAGAACCAGCGGCCCTTGATCTCCTTCAGCACCTGCCGGTCCTGCAACAGATCGAGAATGGCCGGCGCATACTCACCGAAACGCGGCTCCTCGTCGCGCGTGACCGGAATCTCCAGCGCGGCGCAACGGAGGTGGTTGACCAGGATGTGCGGGTTGGCCGGATCGAGCACCGCCTGCTCCGGAGTTTGCCCGAAGAACCATTCCGGGTTCTGGGCCAGGTACTGATCGAGCGGAGCGTTGTGCGCGATCAGGATCGCGGCCGATTCCTCGTGCCGCCGCCCGGCACGCCCCGCCTGCTGCCAGGTCGAGGCGATCGTGCCGGGGTATCCCACCATGAGGGCGACATCGAGGCTACCGATGTCGACTCCCAGCTCGAGTGCGTTGGTCGAGATGACCCCGAGCAACTCCCCGTCGAACAACGCGGCCTCGATCTTCCGCCGCTCCTCCGCCAGGTACCCGCCGCGATAGGCGCGGATCTTCTTGGCCAACCCTCCTCCGGCCGACCGCAGTTCCTCCTGGCAGTAGCGGAGCAGCACCTCGGTCAGGAGGCGCGCCTTGACGAAGGCGATGACCTGATACCCCTCACGCACGAGGTGGACGAGCAGGTCCCGCGCTTCCAGGTTCGAGCTTTTGCGCTCCAGGCCGGTGGCGCCGTAGTGGGGCGGGTTCCAGAGCAAGAAGTGCTTGGTTCCGCGCGGCGAGCCGTCGCGGTCGACCACGTCGAAGTGATGACCGGTCAGCTTCTCCGCCAGCTCGGCCGGATTCGCGATGGTGGCCGAGGCGCAGATCCAGGTTGGTTCGCAGCCGTAGTGGCGACAGATCCGGCTCAATCGCCGCAGCACGTTGGCCACATGGGAGCCGAAGATGCCGCGATAGACGTGGATCTCATCGACCACGATGTAGCGCAGCCGGGTGAAGAACTCCGCCCAGCGCGAGTGGTTGGGCAGGATGCCGGAGTGGAGCATGTCCGGGTTGGTCAAGAGCAGGTTCGCCTCGTCCCGCAGGCGGTTGCGAAGCGCGGTCGGAGTATCGCCGTCGTAGACTCCGGCGTTGAAGTGCAGCGCTCCCGGGCGGGGGCCTCCCCGCGTCCGGGTTCTCCCCCGCGCGACCTCCGTCTCCTCCTCGTCGAGAAATCGCTTCAGTCCCTTGAGCTGGTCCTGGGCCAGCGCCTTGGTCGGGAACAGGTAGAGGGCCCGCGCGTTCGGGTCCTCGAGCAGCCCCTCGAGCACCGGCAGGTTGTAGCACATGGTCTTGCCCGAGGCGGTGCCGGTCACGACCACGACATTCCGTCCGGTCCGGACCGCGTCGATCGCCGCCGCCTGGTGGACATAGAGCCGTTCCACCCCCAGCTCCCCAGGGCCGCCTGGATTTCGGGACGCAACGGAGCGGCCGGATCGGCATACTCCGCGGCCCGTGGGGGCAGGGTGGCACGATGGGCGATCTGCCCACCGTTTCCGGCCATACCCTCGAGCAGATCAAGCAATGGATGAAGGCTTCGCGCCATGCCCAACCTCGGTTGTGGGGTCTCGGTTCTGGGTTGACTGCCGATCAGTTGTTCGGCGCGCGCAGTATAGCCCAGGGCCGCTACGATTCCTCGGGCAACCTCGCGTCCAAACCTGGCTCCGGCTCCTCCAGGTGCAGCCAGAGTCGGGCCAGGGTGACGAGATCCTCCCGGTTGTGCAGCAGGATGCGCAACAGATCGCCGGGAGCCCCCGTGCGGACGAAGGCGTGGTAGGCCGGGGGGATCTCCCCCCCCTCGAGGTCGTGCGAGCGGTGATGACCAAAGACCCGTGATTCGAGGGTTTTCAACCGGCAGTTCGGGAGCACGCCACGGTAGACCTTTCGCGCGGGAAAGAGGAGATCGCGATGCTCGCGGGGCTCCGGCAGCTTGAGACCGTAGTAGGCGCAGCGCCTGCGCAGCGAGGGGAGATCGAAGCTCTTGCCGTTGAAGCTGCCCCAGAGCGGACGCCGGGCCGCCTCCTCCGCGTAGGCCGAGAGGATCGACTCCTCCTCGGTGTAGTCACAGGCCAGTAGCTGGACGACCGAGGGGACTCCTCCCTCGACCACCAGGAAACCGACCAGGAAGATCGGCCGCCCGACGAACCCGAGGGTCTCGAGATCGAAGCAGAGCGTCTCCTCGCCCAACGACAGCAGCTCGTCGCGCCCTCGGAGCGGGTGGACCAATCGCAGGTAGGCATCCCCGGGGCGCGTGAAGTCGGCGAGCGGGAAGGCGGTGGCGAGCGACGCGTGCATCCCGGAGATGCTACCACGCGCGCCGCGCCGGCGATCAATCGCCCGGCAGTCCCAGCCGATCGAGGTCGAGCGTATGGAGTGCCCGCAGGTGTTCCTCGGCCTCGGCCGCTCCGCTCCCCTGGGCGAAGCGCTCGTTCCCCCCGCCCTTGCCGCCAACCTTCCCCAACCAGTTGCGCAAGGCAACGTCGGCTCGCCAACCGGCGATCGGCGTCGGCTCGGCCCGCGCCGCCATCCAGAAGGCACGTCCCGCCTCGAGTCCCCCGACCAGGGCCAGGGCGCCGCCCCCGCCGACGAAGCGATTGCTGAGCGCCCGCGCCTCGTCCATCGTGGCCGCGGGCAACCAGAGACGAAGCCGACGCAGGCCGCCCTGCCCCTCGCCCTGCGCGCGATAGAGGCGCTCGCCCTCCCGCTCCCCCGCCTCCAGACGCAGTCGACGCACCTCCTTGGCCAGGGCAAGACTCTCCTCGCGCCAGCCGCGCATCGATTCCGGGATCGCGCGCCAGTGGATCGAGTGCGCTCGCGCCGTCGCGTCGAGCAAGTGCTGCACGTCCCCCAGGTAAGCCAGAGCGCGGTGACCGACCAGGAAGCGAACCCGCCACGCCGCCTTGTTCTTCTCCCAACCGAGGACATGGATCGGCCCGATCTCTCCGCTCCGGCGCGCGTGGGTGCCGCCGCAGAGCGACCAGTCGAACCCCTCGATCTCGATCAGCCGCAGGACGTCGTGCTGTACCCCTGGGTCCTTCCGCACCGGAAAGCGATGCAGTTCCGAGCGTTCGATCTCGTGCACCCGGACGGGCAGATCGTCCAGCACGCAGTCGTTCGCCAGACGCAGCGCCGCGGCGATCGAGGCGCGCGTGGGCTCCGCTCCCGCCAGGTCGATGGTCGATTCCTCCCGCCCGAGGTGAAAGCTGACCGTGTCCCCCAACCCGGCGCGGAGACAGGCGGCGGAGAGGACGTGCTGCCCGCTGTGCTGCTCCAGATGATCCCGTCTCCGGGGAGCATCCACCCGGCCCTCGAGGCAGTCCCCGGGAGCGATTCGCGCCTCCCGGTCGACGCCGTGCCAGACCACCCCCTCGACCTCGCGCAGACCGAGCAGGGGCCACTCTCCCAGCTGTCCCTGATCGCTGGGCTGTCCGCCCGACTCGACGTAGAACGCGCTCTGGTCGAGGGCAAGCTCGAGCCGTTCGGCCCGTGCCTCGACCGCCACAACCTCGGCCTGAAAGTTCAGCAGAAAGCTGTCCTGACGATGCAATCGCTCGGTGGCGGAAATGCCCATCCTGGTCCCCCGGAAGATCGCCTGGTGATCTGGTTGCCGTCTCGGAGCCGCGCGGTCCTCTCGAGTCTAGTCGGGGTGATCCCAGTCGCTGTCGGCGCGGGTGACGAACCAGGCAGCCGGATCGTTGAGAAGCTCGGTCGAGGCCGGGCAGGTCGCGCCCAGGCTGAATAGCAGCCGCTTCCCCGAGGCGCGCTGCCCCTTCCAGAAGCCGAGCCGGCTCAAGGTTGGTTCGGCGCGCGGACTGTTCAGGTCGGCGACCAGCGCCTCGACCTCGCGCCCGCGGAACCAGTCGACGCACCAGGCGAAGAGCGGACCACTCCAGGCGATCGGGCAGAGATAGTCGACCACGAAGCCGACCTCGACCCCCAACTGCTCCCCGGAGCGCAGGACCGCGTAGCCCAGGACAGTCTCGCCCCGCATCAGATAGAAGCGGTGGTAGAGCCCGGCATCGACCGAATCATCGAAACGCCAGCCCAGGAAAGCGAGGTCCCGTCGCGCGGCGATCGGGTAGTCAGGACTGCTGGTCCGCCAGATCGCGTCGGCCCGTGCGTCGAACCGAGGAATCTCGACCAACCGGGTCCCACTGCCAAAGGCGTAGGTCGAGTTGATGGTGTCGAGCAGCTTGATCCCCGGGGTGGCGAGATGGGCGGCAGCCCCGAGAAGTCCCCCCTCGCGACCGCGCCAGGCGAGGATCTTGTTCAGGCGGTAGGGACGGACGAAGGTGGGAAGAGACCCCAGGCCGACCCAACCGGAACGGATGACCGCCCGGTACGCAGCCTCCGTGGCGCCAACCGCCATGACGAGGTCGTACGAGCGCCGGTAGGTATCGGTGAGCGCCGGTCCGATACCCCGCAGTCGCCATTCCGGCCGGACCATCAGGTCGACCGACCAACTGGAGTTGAGTTCGAGATCCCCCACCTTGAGCCGGTGACTGATCCCCGCCTGCTGGCCGACGACCTCCCCTTCGTGGGTGGCGATCCAGAGCGAGGCCTCTGGCTCGACCTTGAGCGGGTTGGATACGAAGAGCCAGCGGCGCCGGGCTTCGTCCAGCTGCCGGGCGCGTGGACCGAACAGCTCCTGCTGGAAGCGATGGAGCGCCTCGCCCTCTTCCGGCGCGAAGCGCGCGATCAACTGGCTCCTTCGCTCGAGGAGACCCATGACCCGGTGATTGCCCCCTTCTCCGAACCGAAGTCCGGCCCCGATCCCGAGATCCCGACTCCGGAGCCTACCGAAGCCCGGACCGTCCAGCCAGCGGCTTGATGAAAATCGGGCTCCGGGCCGCGCCCCGCACACCGCGAAGGTGCCCATCCCACTCATCGACCCACGGCGCCTGCCTCCTGAGCCCGACCTCCGATCCGTGGCGATCGACTGGAGCGGGCGGAAACCGTATCCTGGACCGGATGGACATTCCCACCATTACGTCGTCCCAGAATCGGCAGTTGATCCGCGTGCGGCGCCTCGTGGCCCGGCCGAAGGAGTGCCGCCGGGAGGGGCTTCTGGTCGCCGACGGCGTGCATCTGGTTCAGGAAGCGCTCAAGGCGCGGCTCCGCTGTGCCGGGCTGTTCGTGACCGCCGGGCAGCGCACGGCGGAGATTGAGCAGATCGTGCACGAAGCGGAACAGCACCGCCTGGCGCTCTACCCGGTCCTCCCGCACCTCTTTCGAGCCCTGTCCCCGGTCGAATCGCCGCAGGGAGTCCTCGGGTTGTTCGAACGTCCACGGTGGGAGCGCTCCGCGCTCTGGAAGGATCTCGCCGAGGACGACCGTGGCCACCTGGTCATCCTCGACGGAGTCCAGGACCCGACCAACGTCGGATCGATCCTGCGCAGCGCCCAGGCAGCCGGGATCCGCGGGCTGATCACCACCCCACATACCGTCGATCCATTCCACCACCGCGCCCTTCGAGCGGCGATGGGAGCGGCATTCCACCTCCCGATCGTGGTTGAGGAGCCGGTCTTGCCGCTTCTCTCGACCCTCCGCAACGTCGGCTACCAGACTCTCGCCCTGTCCGCCCAGGGCGACCGGTCGATCGCCGACCTCCCGCGGGGTCGATTCGCATTCCTATTCGGCGCCGAAGGCTCCGGACTCGCCTCGGGGGTCGAGGCGCAGTGCGCGCTGCGGGTGAAGATTCCGATGGCCCGCGACATCGATTCCCTCGGTGTGGCCGCCGCCGCGGCGGTGGCCTTCTTTACCGTCTACCTCCGGGACCCAGCGTAGGCCCCGACCCAGGTCGCGCTCCCGGTACCGCTCGAGCGTCCGCCGCCCCGCAACACGCGCCCCCCGTGTCCGACCAGTCCAGGCCCCGCGCCGAAACGCAGAGCGCCCCCGCCACGGGTGTGACGGGGGCGCTCCTGCGTTGATCAGACCAGCCTCCGATCAGGCCGGCTTCCGTCCGTCGCTGCGACGACCGGAACCGAGTCCTGGGGGCGGCTCCTACCTGTACTGCTTCTTGATCCCGCCCCAGGTCCGCTTCTCGGTCGGAACCGGCGGCTCGCAGGGGTTCGGCTCGCAGAGCGTGTCGTTGCCCTGGTACTCACCCTGAAGTTGCTCGCAGCCGGCGGCGGTCAGGCCCGAGAGGCACTCACCGGTC
The DNA here is from genome assembly GCA_016712505.1 of Candidatus Eiseniibacteriota bacterium. GTDB lineage: Bacteria > Eisenbacteria > RBG-16-71-46 > CAIMUX01 > CAIMUX01 > JADJQY01. The sequence continues at coordinate 219,563 of JADJQY010000005.1, forward strand.
GGCAGGCAGCAGGCACCGGTGTCCGGGGGCTGCGGGCACGGATTCGGATCGCAAACCGTACCGTTCCCCTGGTACTGACCCTGGCACTCCGCTCCGGTCGACACCACGCAGCTTCCATCGGCGAAGCAGCAGGCACCGATCGGCTGCGGGCACGGGTTCGGATTGCACGGGACGTTGGCCCCCTGGAAGATTCCACCGTTGCCCTCGCAGTCACTCTGCGTGCGGACAGTGCAGCTTCCATCGGCAAAGCAGCAGGCGCCCATCGGCTGCGGACACGGATTCGGGTCGCACACCGTGTTGTCGCCGAAGTAGGTTCCGCCGCACTCGGCCGAGGTCTGGACGAAGCACGAGCCGTCCGGGTAGCAGCACGCGCCGGCCGGAAGCGGGCACGGGTTCGGATCGCAGCTCGCGTCCTTGCCGCGCCAGGTGCCACCCACCAGGTTGCACTCCTCGTTGGTCAGAACGAAGCAGGTGCCATCGGCCAGACAGCAGGCCGCAAACGGCTGCGGGCACGGGTTCGGATCACAGTTGAACGTCGGACCGAAGAAGGTGCCGCCGTTCGCGGCGCAGATGTCCCCGGTCACGATCTGGCAGGTGCCGTTCGGGAAGCAGCAGGCACCTTCCGGCTGCGGGCACGGATTCGGATCGCAGGGGCCGTCCATGAACGTGCCGCCGTTCAGGAGGCAGTCCGAGACGACGCGGAGTTCGCAGCTTCCATTGGCGAAGCAGCAGGCCCCCGGCTGCGGGCAGGGATTCGGGTCGCAGACCGTGTCATTGCCCTGGTAGATCCCGCCCTGAGCATCGCAGTCGTTGATCCCGAGCACGGAGCAGCTGCCGTCGTTGAAGCAGCAGGCCCCCTGGATCGCGGCGCAGTTGAAGATCAGGTCGGCCAGCGACCGGGGCTGCAACTGATATCCATCAGAGAAGGGCGAGGTGGAATCGAACTGGGTCGCCATGCCCACCGCGGTGAAGGGGCCGGTCGGCTGCGACGACCCCGGAATGTCGGTGTCCTTGTCGACCCGCATGGTGGTCGGGCCGGTGCCGTCGTCCACGATCAGGTTCTGGTTCTCGCCGACCAGCGGCCAGGTGCCGCTCGTGATGTCGACGCAGTTGAGCTGAACGACGCAGCTCTCGTAGATCTCGCCGTTGACCGACAGCTCGAAGGTGGTGACCGGAACCGGAGCCGGAACCGGGTTGCCGCTCGAGAGGATGGTCACGGTGAGGTTCGGGGAGGTGACCTCGGTCCGTCCGTTGAAGTTGGTGACCGTACCGACGATTCGCACCCGGTCGCCGATGTTGACGAACGGGGTGATCGCGCCGCCGAAGACCGACATGCAGCAGGTGCCGTTGTCGTCCGTGACCGCGAACTCCTGCAGCGTCGGGCCGCTGAAGATGCCGCTCGGAACGATGCAGATCCCCTCGAACCGCACGAACTGGGTGTTCAGCACCGGAACGCCGTTGGCGTCATCCGCCGCCACCTGGCAGACCGTGACGTCGGTCGGAACCGGCGGGGCACAGGTCCCGTCGTTCGGGGTACCCGGCGTCGGAGTGGTGTCGAGGACGAAGTCGACCGCGTTGTTCTGCGAGTCGAAGCCGTCCGGGCAACGGATCAGCGATGCGGGCGAGGTCTGATCGGGAGCCGGAGCCCCCTCGCCCGCGAACACGTCGGTACCGCCGTGGGTCTGGTACCCGAGAGCATCGATCACCACGATGCCCGAGCCGGTGTCCTTGCGGAGCTGCACCGAATCCGGGCCGTTCTGGAAGTCGACCGAAGTGCTCACCATTTCCGGATCGGGCACGCTGGTCGCGCGCTGCGCGATCACGAAGTACCCATCCGCGGGAACGGTGAAGCCATTGAGGTTGATGGTGGCGTAGTCCACGCCGCCATTACCGTTCACGCCGACGAGCAGATAGCCGTCGAGCGACATTCCGGGCTCACCCTTGAGCTCGCACCAGGTGTCGAGGTCGGTGCCGGCCGAGTCGTAGACGATCTCGTTGATCACGATCGTCTGCGCCGAGGCCGCTGCAGCGAAGCCAAGACACGCCGCAAGCGACAGGACCGCCGTCCGTAGCTTTGGCATCATGAAGGGGATCTCCGTGGGATAGGTATTTCAGGGATCACGACCGCCTTGCGAGAAGGCGGACAGGCGCGTTCTTCGGGTCGCAGGCGCAGACTTCCGCCCGGGAAACGCCGCGAAAAACTCGGTCAGGATTTTACCGAGCGGGCCCCGGGCGGTCAATGCGGGGTCCGCTCACCGGGAAGAATTCACCCGTCCCTGACCTGAGCCTCACGCTCAAGAAGGGCCGGAGGGGGGCCGATCGCTGGGAGAACCCGGGTTCCGCCGGCCCCCGCCGGGATTGGGACTGGGTCGCCTACCCCGGAGACGATCCTGATGCTGCCAGAGGCATTCCCTCCCCCCGCAGAGGGGCACACCGCCGATACCGGAGGCATCCGGCGCAAGCTCGCGCTCGCCGTCGTCCTGCCCTCGGTCCTGGCCGTGGTCACGGTATTGCTCGTCTTCTGGGGGGGATCGAGACCCCTGGCCGAGGAGGCGGCCGTCGCCAGCCGGTTGAAAGCCCTCGGCTGGACCCTCTGCGGGGCGGGGTTCGTCGGCATCCTGCTCGCCGTGGCGCTCGCCCGCGGCCTGATCGGACGAGCCCTCTCCCCGCTCGACGACCTCCACGCGGCGACCGCCCGTCTGGCGGACGGGGACTACGCCACGCCGGTTCCCCCCCGGGACGACGAGTACCGGCAGATGGCCTCGGATCTCGAGCGGCTCCGACGGTCCCTCGATCGTCAGATCTCGACCCTGGCCGAACTCGATCAGATGAAGAGCGACTTCCTCGGCCTCGCCTCGCATGAACTGCGAACCCCGGTGGCGATCATCCAGGGGTGCGTCGAGCTACTGAGCCTCGAACCGCCGGAGGAACTGCGCCCCGGCACGGAGAAGCACGGTATCCTCCTTGCGCTCGAGCGCGCCGTTCAGTCCCTCTCCACCCTGGTCACGCAAGTGACCGACATGACGTTCCTGGACCGTCGGCGCATGGCGCAGGATATGCGGTCCATCGATCTCTCGCACCTGGCCGAGGAGGTCGTGCGGCGACTGCAGCCGGACATCCAGAAGCGAGGCCTGTCCTTCGATCTCGCGCTCGCGGAGAGCGGCTGCACCGTGTTCGCCGATGCGCCGCGCCTGTCTCAGGCGCTCGAACACCTGCTGCGCAACGCCATCCGGTTCACCCCGGACGACGGCTCGGTCATCGTCCGGACCCTGGCCGGGGCCACCGAAGCGAGCTACGAGGTTCAGGACACGGGGGTCGGCGTGCCGCCCGAGTTGCAGCAGCGGATCTTCGACCCGCTGTTCGAAGGGAAGAGCCACCTGCACCACCAGTCCGGCACGGTCGAGTTCGGTTCTTCCGGTCTCGGCCTCGGCCTGGCGATCTGTCAGAAGATCGTCCGCGCGCATCGCGGTCGGATCGAGGTGGAGTCTTCGCCCGGCGCCGGGAGCCTTTTCCGCATCTCGATCCCGATCCATGTGGCGACCGAGCGAGACGACAGCGCGGGTCAAGCCGGCCGCCCCGACCCGTTCCTTGCCCGCCCCTTCCAGGACTGGAGCGATCCTCTGTCCCGCGCGGCCTGAGCCGGATCGCCGGGGCCGCGCCCCTCCGATGGCGCGCGGCGCGACCTCTGTGGCAGACTGCCGCCACGGAGGAACTTTGGCCCACCATCCCAGGTCCGAAACGACGGCGGCCCAGAAGCAAAGGCGCACACGCCTCGCCGCGTTCAGCCTCTACGACTTCGCCGACTCCGCCTTTGCCACCACCATCGTCTCGGTCCTCTTCAGCCAGTACTTCAGCCAGAAGGTGGCCGGTGACCAGGCGGCGCTGTTCGGCCATCCGATCCCCGGACCCACGCTCTGGGCCTGGTGCGTGGCGCTTGCCATGGCCGTGGTCGCCCTGCTCGGGCCGGTGCTCGGGGCCCTGGCCGATCGTGGCGGGGTGCGGGTACGGGCGCTCTTCCTCTTCTGGCTGCCCGGGGTGGTGCTCACCTGCCTGCTCTGGCTGGTCGATCCCGGCGAATGGATCCTGGGCGCGAGCCTCTTCACCGCCGCCTACGTCGCCTTCGCCGCCGCGTCGATCTTCTACAACGCGCTGCTTCCGGAGGTGGCGCCGACCGCCGAGCTGGGCGAGGCCTCCGGCTTCGCCTGGGGAATCGGCTACCTCGGAGGCTCGCTCCTGCTGGTGCTCAATCTGCTGATGCTGCAGCGCCCGGCGCTCTTCGGATTCACGGATCAGCTTGCGGCGCTCAAGGCTTGCTTTGTTTCCGCCGGGGTGTGGTGGTTCCTCTTCTCCCTCCCGCTCTTCTTCGTCTTTCGCGAGACGGAGAAGGCGGTCACCGCCGGACGGAGCTTTCTGCGCGAGACCCGAAGCGCGATCGCGCAGGTGACGCACACCGGGCGCGAACTCCTGCGCCAGCGGAACCTCGTCCGCTTCTTCTTTTCCTACCTGCTCTACAACGACGGGGTGCAAACCATCGTCACCATGGCGGCGATCTTCGGCGCGGAGGAACTGGGGATGTCCCCGTCGGCCCTGATCGTCTTCTTCCTGCTCATCCAGGCCACGGCGGTCGTCGGATCGATCCTCCTCGGACGGATGGCCGACCGCCTCGGGCATCGCCCCGCGATCATGATCTCCGTGGTGGCGTTCGCCATCCTCACCCTCTGGGCATCGTTCGTCGGCATCCTCGGGAATGCCCTGATCGAGTACTGGGTGCTCGGTGGGGTCGCCGGGATCTTCCTCGGTGGTATCCAGTCTGCGTCCCGCAGCTGGATCGCCCACTGGATCCCGGTCGGACGCGAGGCGGAGCTATTCGGCTTCTTCGCCATCATGTCCCGGGTGGCGGCGATCTTCGGTCCGCTGGTCTACGGTGCGCTGGTGCTCACCACCGGGAGCTTGCGCCACGGGATTCTCGCCGTCTCCCTCTTCTTCGTGGCCGGGGGCTCCTGCTCCGCACCGTCCGCCCGGAAGCGGTCGAATCGGAGCGGCAGGCGCTCACCCGCGCCTGAGCGGCGGCTCAACCGCCGAGAGGGGTGCCGGTCGGGGTGCCCGCGCCCGAGATTGGCCGGCGACGAAGCTGTGCCTAAACGAACCTGGGCCTCAACGAACCCGGGCCTGAACGAACCCGGACACAGAAAACAAAGCAAAAAACGAAATCGCCGGGAGGTCCGAAGGAGACTCCCGGCGTCCAGCCTGCGGGCTGCGTGTTCCTGACGATCGTTTCAGCCAGGCCACTTTGCCCAAGCCGCGTGGTTCACGCCCGCCCGGACATCGAAGAACCTGCATCCACCAGAAACACGCGACCCAATAGATGTAGCGCTACGGGGATTCGAACCCCGGTTAGATGGCTGAGAACCATCCGTCCTAACCCCTAGACGATAGCGCCACAATACGGTGCGGCGTTGCCGCTGCGGCATTCTAGATCAGCGTTCTGCTGCTTCGCAACCCTACTTTTTTGTCGTCGTCGGTAGACCGGTTCACGTTTCTTCGGGCCAGAGGCTCAGCGACAGCGCCGAAGCCCAGAGGTGGATCCAACGGTGCGGACAGCGGGTGGTCCGGTAGGCGTCGGCCAGGGACCGCTCGAGCTTGATCGCGAGCCCTGCCGCTACCGGTCGGGTCGGGGCGGAGCGCGACGGTTCCTCGGCCAGCCGCTCGATCGTACGACCGGAGTCGAGGATCTCCGCGATGATCGGGAGGAGGCCGGTCGGCTTTCCGGAAAGGATCGCCTCGCCCCATGCGGCCGGTGGTTCGGCCGGACCCGACCCGGTTTCGACCAGCCGTTGCAGCGGGGTGAGCCACCACCCCGAATCCGGAGCGCGCGGCGCGAGCTGACGCGCGCGGATGCCCGGCAGATAGCCGGCGAGCAGGAGCGCCAGGATGCGCTGTCCCGGAGTGCCGAGCCGCACCAGTCGGGTGAGGGCAAGAACCCCGGTCAACACGTGCATCCGTTCGTCCGCCTCGCGCGCTGTGACTCGATGCGTGACCTCTCGCAGCGACTCCTGCAAGAACAAGAGTGTCGCTCCGACCCCCAACACCTCGCCCGTATCCTCGAGCGGCACTCCGGCGCGCAGGTTCTCCGAGACGAGACGAAGACGGTCATGCGGCTCGGCCTCGGCCCACTCCAGCGCACGTGCCAGGAATCCACCGGCGTCACGTTCTCCCAGCGCCGGCTGGCCCGGCGGTCGGCGACGGGCCAGGCGGAGGAGTTCCTTCCCCTCCACCTCCTGGAGGCAGCGGTCGTACTCATCGAGGGCGTGCACACCGCTGGCCTGCAGCCGCACCACCGGGCGGAGGATCAGCGGCGCCCACTCCCACCCGATCCACTGCAGCATCGACACCGCCTCGACCGCCGCCACGACCTTGTGCACGTCACCCGTCACCCCTTCGAGTCCGGCCGAGAGGATCAGGTCGGTCAGCGGTCCCTTCTCCAGATCGGAGACCAACCAGCAGAAGCGCTCGTCCGCCCCGTCCGGATTCCCGGCGCGCACCTCCTCCAGGAACGCGAAGAAGATCTCCTCCTTCGCCCCGGTGCCCGGTCCATGATCCGGGAGCTTCACCGGCCCGCCCGGCTGGGTGCGAATCTCACGGTTGACCTCGGAGAGTGCGACGAAGAGCGCTGCCCGCGCCGCCTCCCTGGTCCGCGGCCAGACCGCCCGCCTCGAGTTGGGTGATGAGGGACTGTGCCGAAGGCTGGATCAACCAGCCGTGGGGCAGCGGCGCGCCTGGCTCCGGCAGCACCTGGGTCGAGCGGACTCCGGCGAGCAGGGCCGACTTCAGGAACGGCTCGAGCTTCGCGCCCTTCGCCTTCCCTACCTTCTTTGGCAGCTCGGCCTGGAATTTCGCCGGCTCGGTCTCCTCCAACCAGCGCACCGTCTTCTCCAGCGCACCAAAGTCGCGCTTCAACTTTGCGTTGGTGCCCATGGAAGCCCCTCTGCGCCCGAAATCCCGTTCAGGTGTCCCCTCGGCCATGCCCTGGCGAGGGGAAACAGCAAGGCCCCCTTGGCGGGGGCCATCAATCCATCCCTCTGTGCGACCCGCTGGAAACCGGCGTCGCTCAGTCAGGTGCCTGGTGAGTCCTCGCTCGAGCGCGACACCTCCCCGCCGGAACGGGGTGCTGCCGGCTGCTTCGCGGGTCGGCTGCGATAAGTGGCTGGGGGACAGGGATTCGAACCCCGATAGCATGATCCAGAGTCATGAGTCCTACCATTGGACGATCCCCCAGCAGGATCGAGATGTTGCTGCGACGAACCGCTCGTTCGTCGCAGCAACAGTCGCGGATTCTAGGTCAACTCTGCCTCGCGGCTCAACCCAGAATTGGCCAAACGTCGCGCTACCTCAGGAACACCACCCGCTGCGTCTGCCGTGCGCCGTCGCGCGTGCTCGCCTCGACGAAGTAGACGCCGGCCGGAAGCAACGTGCCGTCGGCATCGCGTCCGTCGAAGGTGATCAGGTGCCTTCCGGCGGATGGCGCTCCCTCGAACAGCGTGGCCAGCTTGCGCCCCCCCGCGTCGATCAGGCGCACCGTGGTCTGCACCGAGCGCGGCAGGTCGAGTTGCACCTGCACTGCCCCGGAGGCCGGCGTCGGGCGCACCGGATGGAGCGTGAACTCGAGCGGCGAGAGCGCCACCCGGATCATCGACTCCGACGAGATCGACGCACCACCGGTCTCATCGATCGCCGAGAGACGGTAGTACCAGCCTCCCTCGGACGGAACGGTGTCGACCACGCGATAGGTACCGGTGCCGACCAGAATGTCTCCCGGCCGATGGTCTCCGACCAGCGTCCAGGTGGCGTCGTCCAGCGCACGACGTTCGATGCGGAAGCGAGCGTAGGGCAGGTCGGTCTGCCAGAGCAGCTCCACCTGCAGCCCGCTTGCCGTCAGGTCCGGCGCCTGCAGTCCGACCGGCACCACCGCCGGCGTGTGCGCCGACCCCGAGTTGTTCGCATCGTGCCGGAACGCCGGCCACGGATAGGCCGTCCGCACATTCGCCCAGTCGAACAGCACGGTCGGGAAGTCGAGGATCGTCGTCTGGATGTTTCCGTCCGCCTGAATCAAGAGGTTCGGGTGATTGTCGCGATCGATATCCCAAATCGCGAGCCCGGCGGCCACGTTCCCCTGCACCTGCACCGGGAATCCCGGAAGCGGTGTGCCGTCCCCCTCGAACCCCCAGACATTGCCCTTGGCGTCTCCGATCACGATGTCAGCGATTCCATCTCCGGTGAGATCTCCGAGGACGGGTGAGTTCAGCCGGCGATCGATCGGGGCAACCTGCTTCCAATCCTGCAGACCGGATCCGAAACCGGGTTTGAAAGCGCCCGTGATCGCGTCACGCACGTACAGTCGGCCTCCGACCAGCCGTAGACCATCTCGGGTGAACCGTCACCGTCAACGTCCCCACGGCAGGCGAGGGGTTGCTCTCGATGTTCCCCACCGACAACCCCGTGTTGCCCCCCGCCACGGTGGCACTGACCCGACTCCACTTCACCCGTTGCGCCGGGATGGCGAGATTCGGGTCGACGCACCAGACACGATTCAGCGTCGTGACAAACACCTCGAGCTGCTCCTCGCTGTCGATGTTCATCAGGGCGACCGAAGAATTCGACTGTTCCGCCGTGGTGGTGAACTGGGCGTAGCTCATCGGGAACCCGGTCGCATCGGTGCCGTTTCCCCGGAGGATGTAGAGCTTGGCCGGAGACGAATCCGAGTTGGTGCGCGTGGTGAACACGATCTCGTTCTTCGCGTCCTCGGTCACGTCGCCGATCGCGACGCTGCCGTACAGGAAGAAGGCGTTCGAGTTCGGAGCTGAACCGGCGTTCAGGTCGCGCAGCATGCCGCCCGATCCCGCAATCACCGGATCACCGTTGTGGTGGAAGGCAAAGACCCGCCCGGCAGTGAGGAACACGATCTCCGAATCGCCGTCTCCATCGATGTCCCCTACCGCCGGGGACGACACCACGGTCGAGCTCGGGGTGATCTCTCGGTTCCAGAGCAGATTTCCGGACGCGTCGAAGACCATGAGGTTCCCCGGGGAGGGCACTCCGGTGATATGGCCGTTCCGTGCGATGCAGATCACCTCGGGACGGTTGTCGGGGCTGTTCGGTACGAAATTGATGATGTCGCAGACCGCCGGCTTACCCCAGACGCGGTAGCGATTGTCGAAATTCAGCGAGTAGAAGATACCGCGGGTCGAGGGCGAACCATCGCCATCCACATAGTCTCCCCCGTCGGCGTTGAGCGCATAGAGGTAGTCACCGGGCAGGAACACCTCGTAGCCACCCCAGGCGTTCAGGTTCTGCACCGTCGGTCCGCCAAACTGCTTTGGGTCCTCCCCTGCGGTAAACGGCCAGCCGTTGAGCGGGCCGGGCGAGGTCGAGGCTTCGGCGATGGCGCTGTAGCCGCTGGTGTTGCCGGACGAGTCGACCGCCGCGATGCGGTAGGCGTAGCGCGTGAGCGGCGGAAGGCCTTCGTCCTGGTAGTAGTAGAGACCTTCGACGAAGCCGGTGCCGATCGAGCTGAAGGTCCCGGTCGGGGAGTCCGCCCGCTCGATGCGATAGCCCCAGAGGTCGACCAGGTCGTTGCCCGAGGTCGGGCGGTCCCACTCGAGGCGGACGCTGGAGACGAAGCCGGTCACGCCGACCGAATCGGGCGCCGCCGGCGGCGTGAGGTCGAGCCGCCGCTCGAGGAGGAGGCGCGCCGGAGTGGTCAGCGTGTCCTCGACGAAGAGGGTGAAGTAGAGGTTCGAGGTGTTGAGAATGGTGAAGGCGAACGGCGCGGTGGTCTGGGCCGTACCGCCGGTCGCGACGGGGGTCAGGGCCACGGAGCTGCGGCGGAACTGCACGAAGTTCGACACGCTGGCTTCGAGGCGCGCGCGCGCGTGGGTGGCGTCCCCCGCTCCGCGATTGAACAGCTCGAGCTCCCAGCGGAAGTTCTCGTCCCGCTCCGGGATGCCGTCACCATCGCTCTCGTCGACCGGCGTCCCCTTGAGCACGATGAGGTCGGGACGCACGGCCTGCACCGCGACCGCCTCGGTGTGGGTGCGCCCCCCCGCGGTGAAGTCGATCTCGAACGGGATGTCGACCAGATCGACGACCGGTCCCGCCGCGGCGAGGAGCGACTCGTTGACCCGGATCCGGAAGGCGCTGTTGAGCGAGCCCTGTCCGCCGGCCGGAACGTTCGGGAGGGTCGCCTCGCCGTCCTCGATCGTTACGGCCAACCCGACAAGGTCGCCGAGCCGGAGCGTGGCCGTCCCTCCCGAGGCGGCGACGCCGCCCCGGTTGGCATAGGAGATGTCGAGTTCGATCGTCTCCCCCACCTCGAGCTTTGCATTGCCGTTGCCGACGACCGAGCCGCCCGCCGCGTCGCGCACCTCGACCTCGCGTAGTGACAGGAAGGGGGCGCTACTGAGGGCCGTCACCTGCCCCGATCCGCGGAACGGGATGGCGTCGGGATGGGTCACCGTGACCTTGTAGCTGCCGACCGCGCCCGGGGTAAACGGCACGGTCGCCACGCCGGCGGCGTCGGTGATCGCCTCCCCCGCGGCATCCCCGGCCTTGTAGAGGCTGACCACGGCGCCGGCGAGCGGGGAACCGTTCTTCGACACACTCACGCTGGCGCTGGTGCTGCCGAGCTGGAGGCCGGCGGGCGATTGCACGGTGAGCGCAGCCGGGAGACTCGACCAGATCGTGATCTCGGGATCACCGAGAAAGATCAGGCTGTAACTCAGGAATCGGACCGTGCCGTCGATGCTGTTCCCGTCCCGATCGCGGGTCAGCGGCTCGAACTTCTGCAGCGCCTGGTAGTAGGCCTTGCCCGGAGTCTCCGTTCCGTCCCCCGGCCAGAGCCCGAAGAAGGCCGCCTGCAAGGCGCGCGCCGCCACCGGAAAGTCCAGATTGGTTGATCCGATGTAGAGCACGCCGCCGCCGTTGGGGGCGTTCAGCCAGCCTTCGGCCGCGCATTCGAAGTCGACCGCGGCCGAGTTGCAGTTGATGGTGTAAGCCATCCCGCTCACCCGGTCGCCGTTGGTCAGGGCGAGGAAGTTCGTGACCTCGAGACGATCCGGCCCAATGGCCCAACGGTCACGATCGCCGTGCCCCATGTGGAACACCATGCCGACGCCGCCGTTCAGGTAGTTGACCGCGGCATTCCGCGTGAGCGGAAGGGCACTCGGGCGGCCGCGCTCCTTCCACCAGTAGTCACGCTCGTAGTACTCGGTCGGCTCGAAGAAGTCCCCGCGCTCGCTCGCACTCAGCGAGTCGATCATGAGGAAACAGTCTTCGGCCCCGTCGGTGGTGACGCACGCCCTTCCCGACTGACAGCCGGGACAGGTGTCGCAGTCGCCCAGGCGCCACTCCGCATCGAAGAGGACCTCTCCGAACACCGCGACCTTCTGGTGGTAGGCGTCGACCTCGGGGTCACGGACGTACTTCAAGTACTTGTCGAGGTAGTTGACCGCCTCAGCCACGGTACGCACCGGAATCCGCCCGACCATGATCTCGGGCAGGAGGTCGATCTCGTCGGAAACCAGGTTGTAGGGATCGCGCAACGCCTCTCCGTAGGTGGCGTTGCCGTTGGCGTTCCAGTTGCCGTCAAGACAGGCGAAGTAGTAGTCGGTGGCGATGTCGACGCCGGAGGGCGGATTCCAGGCCCAGCTCTTGGCGTAGCGGATCGGCAGCACGGAGGGGTCGCCGGCCAGGATCGCGGTCTCGATCCCCCAGTAGCGATAGGCATCGCGGAGGAACAGGCGGATCTTCTCCGCCCCGTCCGCCCCCTGCGGGTAATTCTGATAGATCCACTCCGTGGTGCGCACGGTGGCGGAGCGGCCGATTTCGTTCTTCCAGTCGGCGAGCGCCTGGAACTCCGCCTCGAAGGCGGCGGGGGTGATGATCAGCACTTCGACCGGCGCGCTTTCCAGGCTCGGAGTCGCGGTGATGGTGCGCGGCTCCGCGGCGGCATCCGCGGCCCGGGCGTGGAGGGCGTCGCGCACCTCCTCCTGGCTCGCGGTCAGTCCGCGCTCGCAGATCACGACCGATTCGGAGAGCGGGGCGGACGTCAGCCGGACGTCGATCCGCGCCTGCTCGATCAGGAACAGTGCTCCGGTGTCGGTCTGCCAGCGAACCGGCGAGACGATGAAGGTGGCCTTGCGCACGCCGCGCTGCGTGCCGACCCCGGCGTAGCGCACAACCTCACGCGGCCACTCCGCCCGGTCGGTCGGCGAGGCGATCTCGGGGCCGCCGAACGACTGCGGGCGATCCTGATACCCGAATCCGACATCCACCGTGGTGAGCGCCCCACTCTCGACGCCCGGCACGAAGGTCCAGGAGGCGACGTCCTTTCCCGCGGGGAGGTCGATCGTCACCGCGACCTCGGGAAGATCGGCCTGGCCCGGCAGGGACAGCGAGAGCGCGCCGTCGAGCAGCACCTGCGTCTTCCCCGACGCGTCGGTGCGGAACTCGAGCTGCCGTTCCGACCAGGAAAGCGGGATCGAGATCTGATCGGCCGAAGTTGCAGCAAACAGCGAGTTGCCCTGGAGCAGAATCAGACCGAGGGCGAAGACTCCGCCCCACCTCATCCGCATGAGATCCTCCTCATTCTTGACATGGGAACCGAGGCCGCCTTGGTGCCCCGGATCGCGCGGTCGACCACCTGGCGCTATCTTCCGCGAATCGCGACGGTGGTTCAAGATCGAGTCCAAAACCAGCGCCGAAACGTGTGGTCGTCCACCCGGCGCCCCCCAACCGCCTGCCCCGCGTCCCGCCCGCTGCGCTCCGACCCGCACAAAATGCGGGTTTCCCGCACTTTCTTGTTGCCGCTGTACCGGCCCGATGCTAAAAAAACCCCGGTTTTCCTGGGTCCGACGACGGCAGTTCGAGTAGGGTGAACGGATCGAGCCGGATTCTCGCAGGTTTCCAGCCTGCGTTCGACTCCGGACCGGAGCAGCCGCACCCGCAGCGGGACGTGGGAAACAGGAAACGAAGAGGCACCGGCAGCAATCCCGCGGATGGGAGTGTCCGGGCATCAGGGACCGTGTGGTACACGTACCACGGCTGAAACAGGAACCACGGAGGGTAGTGAAGATGGCCACCAAGAGCCTGACCAAGACGCAGTTGGTCGACGCACTCGTCAAGGAAACCGAGATGACCAAGAAGGACGTGAAGGTGTTCCTCACGGGCCTGACCGGTCTGGTCGAGAAGAGCCTGAAGAAGGACGTCGCGGTTCCGCTATCGGGTCTCGGCAAGTTCAAGGTTCAGAGCCGCAAGGCTCGCGTCGGTCGCAACCCGCAGACCGGTGCTGCGATCAAGATCCCGGCCAAGAAGGTCGTGAAGTTCACCGTCGCGAAGAACCTGAAGGACACCGTTCTCAAGAAGAAGTAGGCCTGAGTAAGCCGCCCGCGGGCGAACTCGTGACGAGCCCTGGATCGCTTCCGGGGCTCGCCCGTTTTTTGTTAGCGAAGTTCATCCGATCGCGGGAACCCCAGTTTCGCTGAACCCAGACTCCCGCAGCCACTGCTCGTAGAGCCGCGGGAAGCGACCGTAGGTCGCGTCCCACCCATAGCGCCCCGCGACGGCCGCACGGCCGGCCTCACCCAGTTCGCGCGCGCGCGCCGGGTCCTCGATCAGCCCCCTGAGCCCGTCTCGGAACTCAACGTCGCTTCCCGCCACCAGCAGTCCCTCCCCCGGCGCGAGGTCGAGACCATGGATCGCTTCAGGGTAGGCCACCACGGGGGTGCCGAGAGCCAGGGCCTCGAGCACTCGGCCGCGTTGCCCGCTGCCGGCGCGGAGCGATAGGGCGAAGACCGCCGCGGAGGCAAGCCAAGGTCGAACATCCTCCACGAAGCCGGTGACCTCGAGCGGAAACGGACAGGTGGTGTCGCGCAGATCCGGCGGTGGAGACGCGCCCAGCAGGAGCGCTTCGAAGCCAACTCCGGCGCGCGCCAGGGGCGGCAGGAGGTCGTGAAGCAGGTGACGGGCGGCGATCTGATTCGGCCCGGTCGAGAGGTTGCCGTAGTAGAGGACCCGCGGCTGCCGGGTCGGGGGAACCTCGATCCGGTCGCGGCGCCAGTTCGCGAGGTCGAGCCCCATCGGAATCACCTCGATCGGCAGATCGGACCGAAGGACGCGGCGGAAGCTCCTCCGGTCCTCCTCGGTGATCGCGATCACCCGGTCGAAGCGCTCCAGCTGCGCGATCTCGGCTCGCCGCTCGCGCTCGGAGTGACGGCCAAAGAGCTTCTCCTGCCGCTCGAACTGCACGTCGTGGGTATCGACCACCCAGAGCGGAGGGCGCGGCAGGGAGGGGAGATGTCGAAGCGTGTACCAGTAGGCGACGTGCACCAGATGCGGCCGGATCCGCGTCAGCGTCCGCGCCACGGTCTCCCCCAGCACCGGGAAGCTCTGAAAGAAGGTCTCGCGCCAGAGTCCCTCGCGCCTCTCCGCCCGGCGCGCCGCCAGATGCCAGTAGGCACGGGACAGCAGGCCGCGGCGATGCGGGGCGAGCACGGGGACCCACTCCCCCAGCCCTGCGATCGGCCCGGGCGCGTGCAGGTGCGCGGGGTCGTGCACCAGGGTGATGGTGGTCAGGTCGAACGTCCCGGCCAGCGCTTCCAGGATGCGCAGATTGCGGATCCTGCTCCCCATGTCCGGCGTCCCGGGGTGATCGGGAAGCACCGCCAGGAGCCGTGGCCTCTCGGATCGCTCCATGCTCCCCCCGCCGCGCGCTGCCGTTCCCGGAGGGGACGCGCCGATCAGCGCTTGGTCCCGTCGGGGTTCCGCTGCTGCTGCATCAGCTCGAGCTCCTTCGCGACCTGGAGCTGCATGTCGTGGAAGTTCGGCACCGCGATCTGGATCACCCGCGAGTCGTCGCAATCGCGTGCCTTGAGGTGGAACTCGTGGGCGAACATCTCCTTCGGCGGGGTAAACGTGCTGTCCATCCCCAGCGCGGCGAAATACTGCTCGGTCAGTTGCCAGTTCGACTTCCCGCAGTTGTCCTTCAGGCGGGCGATGATCCAATCCTGCTGGTTCAGGCGGGTCTGGTAGATCTCCTTCGCGTCCTTGTGGACCTCGTCGTAGAGATGGCACCACTCGGCCAGATAGCGCAACACGCCGTCTTCCAGCCCGGCCACGTCGCGCGTGTCGCCGCGGGCCAGGATCGAATCGACCTGGGCGTAGGCCCAGGTGGAGAGGAGCACCAGGTTGAACCCATGGAGCCGCGGCGGCGGTCCGGGGATCTTGGCGATCTCCAGCTCGAAGAACTGTCGTCCCTCGGTCAGGAGTTCGTTCTTGTTCGCGTTGACGTAGGCGCGGGTGATCGGTCCCAGCCGCGTGGAGAAGGTGTCGGCCACGTCGTCGGTGATCAGGAGCCACTCCAGCTGGTCCTGGGGATAGATCGAGGTCACGCGTTGCCGGAAGCGCTCGTGCATGCGGAGGGCGCTCCGCACCTCGCGCGTCGCCGCGGCACGATCCTTGGCCACCGCGCTCGCCCCCTTGGCCCAGATCCGGACCGAGTCCGCCCCCTGCAGGGTGAACTGACGCGGGGTCACCTTCGGCATGACGAAGCGCTTCCCGGCATCCTGGGCCAGGGCAGTGGCGCCGCACCAGGCCAGGCTAGCCACCATCACGATCGTCGCCGCTCTCCGAACTCCGCGCATGAACCCTCCCCGTTCTCGTTCCGCCGCCCGGGATACTCCCCGGACTAGCCTCTCTGCTCCAGTACCACCTGGGCTGCCGCGTACTCCACCGTGTGCGTGAGACTGATGTGACAGTCCGTCACCCCGAGCTGCTCGGCTCGGCTCAGGGCCGCCCCGTGCAACTTCAGCAGCGGGGCTCCCGAAGGGAGGTTCTCGACCTCCACCTCGACCCACTTCACCCCGCGCCAGCCAGTGCCCAGCGCCTTGAACGCGGCCTCTTTCGCCGCGAAACGCGCCGCCAGATACTGATCGCGGTTGCCGTGGATCCCGGAAATCTCATCCTCGGTATAGATCCGGCGCAGGAACCGGTCGCCGTGCCGATCCAGAACCTCCTTCACCCGCGCCACCTCGATGATATCGATGCCGATGCCTCGAATCAAAAGCCTCTCCTCCCCGACCGTGCCCGCTTCGCCGAACTCGGACTACGCCCGGCCCGAGCGCTTGTCGATCAGGTCGGCCAGGAGCCCGATCGCCGCCATCTGGACGGCCGAAACGAGGAGAATCGAGACCGAGGCGTCCATCACCCTCGGGGTGAATTTCCAGCTGTAGATCAAGATTCCCACCCCGGCCAGGGCCAGGAACCCCGCCAGCGGCAGAAAGATCTTGAGCGGTCGGAAATAGAGAATCGTCCGCAGGATCAGCGCAGTGAAGTTGAGCGTGTCCTGGATCGGCTTGATCTTCGACTTCCCCTCGCGCTTGTGGTAGTCGACCGGGATGTAGTCGACGAACCGATCGTTCACGTGGAAGGCGAGGGTGATGGTGGTGGTGAACGAGAAGCCCGACGGAAGGATGTCGAAGAAGCGGACCACCTCGTCCTTCCGAAAGGCGCGAAGGCCGGAGTTGAGATCCGGGATCTTGGTCTCGCTCAGATAGTTCGCCAGCGCGTTCAGCGCCCACTTCGCCGGTCGGCGGATGAGCGGGATGGCGACGTTCTTCCCCACCCGCGCCCCGACCACCATGTCGTTCTCGACCAGGCCGCGCACCAGCTCGGGAATCCGCTCGTTGGGATAGGTGCCATCCGCATCGGTGATCACGATCCAGGGCGAGCGGGCGGCGCGGATCCCCGTCTTGAGCGACGCGCCGTAGCCACGGTTGGTCTTGTGCCGGATTACGCGCACCCCGTGGCGCTCGACCTCGGCGGCGGTGCCGTCGGAGGAGCCGTCATCGACGACCAGGATCTCCCACGCGGGATCGAGCCGCTTCAGCTCTTCGAGCACCGGGCCGATCCCGCGCTCCTCGTTGTAGGCCGGCACCACGATCGACACCGCGCACCTTCGCTCGTCGCTCATTCCCCTCCTCATTCGGCGAAAGACAATTGTCGGACTATAGGGAGCGCCGGGGGCCGGGACAACCCCGCCCGGTTTGACCCGGCGAGGAATCGGCGGTTACTTTTCCGCTCGGCGTCTCCAAGGAGGTCTGATGCGCACGATCGAGATTCGAGAGCATGGCGGTCCGGAGGTGTTGCTCGAGTGCGAGCGGCCGCTCCCCGAGCCGGGGCCAGGAGAGGTCCGGGTTCGCGTGGTCGCGGTCTCGTTGAATCACCTCGATCTCTGGGTGCGCCGGGGCGTGCCCGGCCATACCTTCCCCCTCCCGATCGTCCCCGGCTGTGACATCGCCGGGACGGTCGACCTCGTCGGCCCCGGAGTCGCGGGATGGACCGCCGGGCAGCCGGTCCTGATTTCCCCCGGTTCCGGCTGCGGTTCCTGTCCCCAGTGCCACGCGGGCCGGGATCACCTCTGCCGACACTACGGGATCATGGGAGAGACCCGCGACGGAGGCTGTAGCGAGGCGCTGGTCGTTCCCGCAACCTCGCTCCTCCCCTCTCCCCCGGGGGCTCTCGCCCGCCGAGGCCGCCTCGGTTCCGCTCACCCTGCTCACCGCCTGGCACATGCTGGTCGGACGCGCCGCCATCCGACCCGGGGAGACGGTGCTGGTCCAGGCGGGCGGGAGTGGGGTCGGGGTGATGGCGATCCAGATCGCGCGCCTCTTCGGGGCGACGGTCTTCACCACGGTCGGGGATACACGCAAGGGCGCGATCGCCCGCGAGCTCGGCGCCTCGGAGGTGATCCTCTACTCCGAAGTCGATTTCGCCGACGCGGTGCGACGGCTCACCGGCAAGCGGGGGGTCGATGTGATCGTCGACCATGTGGGCGCCGACACCTTCGAGCGGGACATCCGCTCCCTGGCGAAGGGGGGACGGCTGGTGATCTGCGGGGCGACTTCCGGCCCCCAGGCGACCTTTGATCTCCGTCACCTCTTCTTCAAGTCGCTCTCGGTGCTCGGCTCCACCATGGGGGGCCGCGGCGAGCTGGACGAGGCGCTCCGTTTCGTCGCTCAGGGCGCGATCCGGCCGCGGGTCGATCGCGTTGTTCCAATGGAGCAGCTGGCCGACGCGCACCGGGCGCTCGAAGTACGGAGCGCGTTCGGTAAGGTGGTGGTGGCCGGCTTCGGAATCGACCCGGCAGAGATCCGCTAGCGAACTGCGGGCGCCGCGACGGACTTCGTCGCGGTCAGCAGCGCGACCGATCCCAGAAAGCCGGGGCGCGAGACAACCTCGGCAAACCCCGCGGCACGCAGCAGGGAGAGAAGCTCGCCTTCCTCGGGCAGCGCACGCACCGATTCGACCATGAACTCGTAGGCCCGCCGATCCCCGCCGAAGAGCGCAGCCAGGCGCGGCAGGACGCGCGCGAAGTAGAACCGGTAGAGCGCCCCGCCGAGCCCACGCCGCGGATAGCGCATGTCGATGATCGCGAGGCGCCCTCCCGGAAGGAGCACGCGGTGCAACTCGGCGAAGAACCCGGCGTAGGAACGGCAGTGCCGGAGGGCGAAGCCCTGGGCGACCGCCGCTACGCTGGCGTCGCGCAAGGGCAAACGGTCCATCTCGCCCGCTGACCCAGGCGAAAGGAGCGGTCCCACCGTTGGGCGGCGAAGTGCGTCGAGCTTCACCTTCCCCGCTCGAAGGAGAAGCGCAGAAAGGTCGAGCCGCACGAGAGCTGCCCCCCGCGGCCTCCCTGGCGTCAGGGCGAGGCTGACCGCCAGATCACCTGTGCCGCTCGCCAGGTCAACCCAGGGCCCGGGCGGCGCACCTGCGAGGGCGCGAGCCGTCCAGCGCCGCCACCGCTGGTCCAAACCCAAGCTCAAGCGCCGGTTGAGGCCGTCGTAGCGCGGTTCGATCGTCTCGAACAGGTGCTTCAGCGTCGGGAGACGTGCCTCCCAGCTCTTTCCGGGGAGCGCCGGCTCGTAAGGGTCGTTGGCGACCGCAGAGTTCGTTCTTTTCAATCGATCTCCAGAATCTGCCCGTAGCAACAAATAGGTGATTGACCAGAGCGAGAGCATTCGGTACGTTTCATCTCGGTCGAGGCGCCAGCCTCGATCCCTCGCCCGCATTGTCTCTTGCGGCCAGAGACGGTGCGGGCCTTTTCATTTTTTGCGATTTTGCCATGAGCACCTCTTGCCGGAAATCGCACAGGATCCTATCTCTCATCGGGTTCTATCTCGCACAGGATCCTGACGAGCACAGGATCCCAACGAGCACAGGATCCCAACGAGCACAGGATCCCAACGAGCACAGGATCCTGATGGGCATAGCCTCGGCTCGTCACTCACGCCGTCGAGGTCCGGGGCCACCCGATCCACCCACTCCTGCGCTCGGCGACCGCCGGACTATAGCGGGAGCCGCGCCCTCTCCCAACCGCTGAACGTCGCCTGAGGGGCCGTGGTCTACAAACAAAAGACCCGAACTCCTTTCGGAGCCCGGGTCGGGGGAAGACCAATCTGTCCCAAGCGCGTTCGAAGATCGCGCCCCCCAGTTCAGTGTCCTGGGGGTAGGTAACCGTGCCCGATTAGGCGCGACGACGACGAACCAGGACCGCGCCGAGGCCGCCGAGGCCCAGTAGCAGCATGGTCGACGGCTCCGGGATCGGCTGGGCCGGGCGATCGTAGCTCAAGGTCGTGACGGCCACGCTTCCGACGCTGAACTGATCGTCGGCGAAGACCAAGCCCGCGATGTCCGTCCCGGCAAAGGTGTCCGTCCCCGAGAGGCCGTTCACGCCGTCGAACTCGTGGATGTCGATGACCACGCCATTGTTGTCCACCGCAGCCGCGATGAAGGTCAACTCGCGATCGAGGTTGATCCAGTCATAGGTGATCTCCGACTGCAGGTCGTCGAAGAGGATCCCGGCCACGCCGATGTACGGATCGGTGAAGTCAACCGAGAGCCCGTAGCTTCCATCGCCGAAGTTGTCGTTGGCCGAATCACGGTACAGGTAGGCACCAAGCGTCGAGATTCCGTACGAACCAAACTCGTTACCGCCGAGCGACACCGCGTCCGGATCGTTGAGGTTCATCGCCTCCGAGAAATTCAGCGTAAAGGGGGCTGCCTGGGCCGACACGCTCGCGAACAGGCTGAGCACGCCGACGACAAACAGTAGCAAGCAACGTCGCATTGTTGTGTCTTCCTCCATTAGTTGGTGCGCCGGACGCGAGGGTTGCCCCCCATCTGCGGTTCGTCGTCCGCGTCGCAGGCGTTCCCCCCCGTTCCCGGGAGCGACACCGGCGCCGTCCGCTCGAACCCCAAAAATCCGAACCTGAATCTTCGAACCAGACTCTTCGAACCTCGAACTGGAGCCCCGTCACAAACCGGACCTGCGCCTCGAACTGGAGCGGGCCCTAAACCAATTCTGCCGGCGAGGCCAGCTCCCGCACGACCCTTCCCGGGCGGCCCATTCCGGACGATCGAAAGCGCGAGAAACCCAGGTCTGGGATTCCGCCCCCTCACTCGCTCAGGGTCATAACCGTCGGGCGAAAGTTTAGCCAGTGGTGCGATCCAGTGTCAACCGGGCAAAGTCTCACCGGAGAATCTTTACCTGCTCTGAACGGAAGCGAGGCGTACCGGAGGTGGGGGTCGAACCCACACGAGGGGAGAACCCTCCGCGGATTTTAAGTCCGCTGCGTCTGCCATTCCGCCACTCCGGCCGGACACTGCGCTGGTCGTCCCGACACGCTCCTAGAGGTCACTCGGAGCCGGAACCCCCCGCCACCAAACCTTTTGGACCTTCCCCCCGTCCAGCAGGAAGATCACCGGGAGCTTCCGATGGTACTGCCTGAGGGTTTTGGCCGGCGCGTGGGCCACCGGGAACGGGGGAACATGCTCGTTCCTCCACTCGAACTTTTCCTTTCGGTCCCCGGCGAAGATCGCGGTCACTCGCGGCCCGCCCTCGAGACCGGCAATCGCCCCCAACCCGGGAAGCGCGAGGTCACAGCGCGGACAGTCCTTCCCTACCAGCGCCACCAGCACCCTTCCCTGGTCGAGCGGGAACTTCAGATCGTCGGCCGCGAGGTCCGCGAGGCTCGTTCCGGGTCCCACTCCGGTTGCCACCGAGTCCAGGGGGAGCCGCGGTCCCACCCAAGGGTAGAGAAGCGCCAGGGGCGACAGGCCGAGCGCCAGGCGGACTCTCCAGGACGGGGGGACGGCGGGGCGATAGCCGGCCCAGGAAAGCGCCAGGAGGGCCACAAAGAGGGCGTCCTCCAGGATGACCGCCCCTGGCCCGCGGGAGGCAAGGCGACCGAAGCAGCCGCAGGAGGAGGCGTTGCCGTGGGCCCAGGCCCAGGCGGTCGCCCCGATGAAGAGCAGCATCAGGGCCGCGCCCAGCAGCAGCGCTCCCCGGGTCCAGACCCTGAGCAGCAGGGCCAGACCGAGCAGCCCTTCGATCACCAGGAACCCGTAGGCCGCGGCCGGAGCAAGGGCGCTGGGAAGGATCTGGTAGTCACGTACCTGCTGGACAAAGAGGCCCGGATCGAGCCCCTTGATCAACGCGGCGGCGAGATAGACCCCTCCCACCGCCATTCCACCGAGTGGGGCGAGCCTGCGCCAGAGGGGGACGCTTCCGAGCCCCGGCACCGCGCTCCCCTGGGTGGGAGGGTCTGAGGGAGCCATCGCGCCTACCGACCGGCCAGGATGCGCGCCAGATCGGCCTCGATCGAGACTTCGGGCTCTTCCTCGATCCGGCCGAGTTCCTTCCCCGCTTGCAGAACGATGAAGGTCGGGGTCTTGCTCGCACCGTAGAGGCGCATCGCGTCTGCCGGCTCGCGCAGGTCCTCTGAAACCCCGAAGAACTCCGCCTGGAGGCGCGGGTTGGCCGCCGCCTCGAGCGTCTTGAGGAATCCGGGCACCCAGTGTTTGCAGTGGGAACACCAGCTCCCGAAGAAGACGACAACCTTGGTCTCCCCGCTGACCGCCTTGAGCGCGGCGATCGATTTCGCATCCGGGGCGTAGAGCCCCTGGGCGTGGACATAGTCCGGCTTTCTGGTCTTGAAATCGGTCAGGGCGAGCGGCCCGACCAAGGGCGGCTCCGGCTCGAGCGTGACGGTAAGGGCCTCTCCGATGAAGATCATCTTCCCTTCCTGTTTGACGAAGAGGCCGGCATCGACGGCGCCGGAGAGCTCGGGGGTGGGGAACTGGTGGTCATTCCAGACGATGGCGGTCTTGGCCACGCTCTGCACCCCTTCGGCCTTGAGAAAGAAGACCCACGCCTCATCACCGGCGGTCGGGACGACCAGAGTCTTCTGATAGTCCGGACTCTCGAAGATGCGCGCCCCGGCGTCGACCGCGTCGTCGACCAGACACCGGAGTCCGGCCGACTCCTCCCACGCGGCATCGGCGGCGGTCGCGGGCACCGGCCCGCCAAAGGAGAGCGAGAGCCACGAGACGAGAACGGCCGTGAGGCCGGATAGCAACGGGCGAATCAACCGGGCAAGGTGCATTTCGTTTCCTCCGGAGCGGGAGCCTAACCGACGACCGCGCGCATTTCACCCCGCGAAAGCGCTCCTGGCCCGGCTCCCTACCGGATCGGCAGGGCGGAAGTTCCGTCGGATCTCCTCCGGGCGCAGTCCGATGGGAATACGGGAGGGCGCGGAACGGCCCAGCGCCGCTGCCACCGGAGAAGAGAGACCACCGCCCAGAGGGCGCGGGATTGGTCGACCCGTCCGGAGAGATGCTCGTCGCGCAGATCGCGCACCGCCGCGGGATCGAGCGGCCCGGAGTCGAGATCCCCGGTCAGGCCGAGCTCGTGATCGAGCCACCCTCGCCACTCCGAGCGGAAGAGGCGGGCCAGCGGAACCGAGAGGCCGCGCTTGCGACGCCGGAGCCAGGAGGCGGGGAGATCGACCGCTGCCGCTGCCCGCAGCACCCGCTTGGTTTCGAGCCCTCGCACTTTCTGCTCGATCGGCAGACCGGCGGCAAACTCCACCAGGCCGACGGCGAGAAAGGGCGCCCGCGACTCGAGCGAATGGGCCATCGAGGCGCGATCGAGCTTGGTCAGCAACCCGTCTCCGAGGTAGGTCACGAAGTCGAGGTAGAGCAGGGCGGGCAGGGGGTCGGAGCCGAAATCGCTCCAGTCGCCGAGCAAACGCGCCAGCGGACCCGGGTCGCTCAGGTCACTCGGTTGTGATCCAGCCGGCGGGTCGACTCCGAGCAGGCGAGCCGCCCGCGCCTGCGGGAGGAGACCGAACCACTCCTCGTGCCGCACCACCGGCGCATGGTCGGCCGCGAGCACGAAGCGCTTCAGCAAGTAGTCGAGCGAGACCTTTTTCTGCGAGGCCGGCCAGCCGGAGACCAGCGGTTCGATCAGCCGCTGCCGCAACCATGCGGGGAGCGCACGATAGCGGCGCACCGCGCGATGTCCGAGGTAGGTCGGGTAGCCGGCGAACAGCTCGTCCGCCCCCTCGCCGCTCAGCAGCACCTTGACCTCACTCCGTGCTCCCTGCGCGAGCAGAAGGGTCGGGAGCAGTGCCGGGTCGCCCAGCGGCTCATCGACCCGGTCGGCGCTCTGGATGGCGGCAAACTGCAGCGCCTCGGCGTCGACCACGATCTCATGGTGAATCAGGCCGAGCCGCTCGGCCAGCGCGCGCGCATGGCTGCTCTCATCGAAGGACCGATCGGCGAAGCGCAGCGTGAAGCTTCGAAGCGGCTTGGCCGAAACGGCGGCCGCATGACAGGCGATGAGCGCCGAGTCCAGCCCGCCGCTCAGGGCGATGCCGACCGGAACATCCCCCATCAGCTGGCGCTCGACCGACCCGCGAAGCAGTTCCCGCAGTCGGCGCGCGTTCTCGGCCAGCGATCTCCCCTGCTCCGCTCGCGCCCCGGCCGCGGCGAACGGGCGGAGCGACCACCAGACCGAGGGACGCGGAGGAAACCCTTGCTGGTAGATCACACTCGAGCCCGCGGGCAGCTTCTCGATCCCGAGAAAGAGCGTCCGCGGCGCCGGCACATAGCCCAAGGTGAGATAGTCCTGCAGGGCCGCCCGATCAAGTTCGGGCGTTTCACCGAGGGCCACGAGCAGCGCGCGAACTTCGCTCGCGAAATAGGTGGTCCCACCGCTTCGTGCAAGGAAGAGCGGCTTCTCCCCCGCGCGATCGCGCGCCAGCCAGAGGCGCCGCTGCCTGCGGTCCCAGAGCGCGAGGGCGAACATCCCTTCGAGGCGTTCGAGGCACCGCACTCCTTCGTCCTCGAAGAGATGCAGCACCACCTCGGTGTCGCTGTGGGTGCGGAACTGGTGCCGCACAGCCAATTCGGCGCGCAGCGCGGGAGCGTTGTAAATCTCCCCGTTCATGACCAGCACCAGATCCTCGGTCTCGTTCCAGATCGGTTGCCTGCCGTGAGCAACGTCGACGATCGCGAGGCGCCGGTTGCCGAGCCCCACCTCCCCGTCGGTCCAGCACCCCTCATCGTCCGGACCCCGGTGGACGAGCGATGCCGCCATCGCGGCAAGGAGCGACGACGCCTCGCGCTCCGCCCCGAAGAACCCGAAGATACCGCACATCGCCCTAGCTCCCGGTCCGCTCGCGCACCCAGAGGCGGAATCGACCGAAGCGCCCATCGAGGCGATACCCGGTCGACGGCGCCTCGTCCCGACGCGAGATCACGGCGGCAAAGACCCCGCTCGCCAACCCGCGATCGAACTCCGTCAGTCCGATGACGCCCGAGTCCTTCGGCAGCGTCGGGAAATTCCGGCGGAGGTAGTTGCTCGTGAGCTCACGACCGTCCGCCGTCGCGACCACGAACTCTCCCGCGAGATAAAACGACAGTCCCGGAGGATAGCACTGATGACAGACCCGCTCGAGGGGCCTCGGCGCGACGACGCGAATCCGCGCCGCGAGGGCGCGGGCGGAGTTCGTCTCGGCATAGGCGTCGGCGAACGGGAGGCCAAGCAGCAAGAGCATCGGCATCACCGCGCCGCACGCGGCGACCGACACCCCGCGGCGGCCGCGCCCGGCGACAATGAGGGCAAAGGCGGCGGGAGCGAAGGCGATCAACGCCACCGCGCCGAAGAGCTGGAGAGTCGGCTCGATCATCGTGGCGGGAAGACGGAGCCACCGCGCGAGCGGTGCTTCGAGCAGCACCGCAGCCCCCGATGCGACTCCAAGCACCAGCCAAGGGGCAGCGATCAGGAGGCTATCCGCACGCCGCGCCCTCGGGTCGCGCAGCAGTGTGCGGAGGTCGTGCCCAACCAGGATCGCCAGGAGGGGCAGGATCGGCAGCACGTAGCCGGGGAGCTTGCTTCGGGAGAGGGAGAAGAAGAGCACCACGAGGGCAGCGGTCAACGCCAGGGCTCGAAGTGCCCCCCGATCGGTGCCGTCGCGCCACTGGTGCCGAAGCCGCGCGAGCAGCAGAGCGCTCCACGGAAGGAACCCGACGAACAATACCGGGAGGTAGTACCAGAACGGCCCGCTTCGCTTCATCGCCGGGGTGAGAAAGCGCTCGGCCGACTCGGTCACCAGCGCGTAGCGCAGAAATCCAGGTTGCGTCCGCTCGACCTGGGCGATCCAGGGGCCGACCACCAGCGCGAAAAGGGCCAGGCCGAGAGGGGGGAAGAGCGATGCGGTGCGACGGGATCCCTGCGCGAGATGCAGGACCAGCAGTCCGACCAGGCCGAGCAGCAGCCCGATCGGCCCTTTGGCCAGCACGGCGAGACCGATGCCACCCCAGGCCGCCACATGCCCGAGAGGCGCGCCGCGTCGACCTCGCTCCCCCATCCACCACGCAAAGAGCACGCAGGCCGTGAGTAGTCCATCGAAGATGACGTACCGACTGAAGGCGATGAACAGCGGGGAGACCGCGAGCGCTCCGACCGAGAGCCAAGCCACGTCGCGATCGAAGAGCGTCCGCGCCAGGCGGTGCGTGAAGAACAGGGTCATCAGACCGGCGAGGAGCAGAGGCAACCTCGCCGCCAGCTCGGTCTCGCCGAACAGCCCGATCGCTGCGCGGAGCGCGGCAAACAGCAAAACCGGTTTGTCCAGATAGGGCATCCCGTGGAGCATCGGTACCGCCCACTCCCCCGCCCGCGCCATCTCGACCGCCACCCCGGCGTTCCGCCCTTCATCCGGATCGATGAGCGGCAGGTCGCCGAAGCGCGCCAGCACCCCGATCAAGCCGAGGAGTAGCAGCGCAACGCCGGTGGCCAGGCAGACGTGACCCGGGTCGGGCTCGGCGGACGACCTACGCCCGCCCGCTTCGCGGTCGCGTCGCGTCACGCTGGGAAGAAACGCAGGTTCGCCGGTCGCGGCATGGGCCAGAGCGAGGCCCGCTCCGGCCTGAAAATGGAGGCGCCACCCGGATTTGAACCGGGGAATAACGGTTTTGCAGACCGTCGCCTTACCACTTGGCTATGGCGCCTCGATGCGGAGGGAGTTTCCGGTGGCGGCCTGTGCCGTGGACCGGATCTGCCAACTTTCTTCGGCCTTCGGCCCTACTCACTTCGAACTTCGGGCCGCCGAGTCTCGCGGGTCAGGTGCTGCTCGGGTGGTCCACCGGAAGGTGAGAACCTGCAGGCGAGAACCAGAAGGCGAAAAAATGGAGCGGGAGACGAGATTTGAACTCGCGACAGCCACCTTGGCAAGGTGGTGCTCTACCGGGCTGAGCTACTCCCGCTCAAAACGTTCCGGGGATGGGTCGATCCCGACTTTCCGACGATCTGCCAATAGCTGCGTCAATCGGCGCAGAAATCGGTCTTCGAACGATCCCGATCACTGCTCCGCCCGCGCCGCCAACAAGTCGCTACCCGTCCTCGGCCCGCGCATCTTACGAAGGGTGTCCCGGGGTGTCAACCCGTTCTTCCCTTCGCCTTCCCGATATCGACCGCGGGCCGGGGAACTTTCGTCGGAAGTTATCCTGGCGCGGCCTCGGTCGGAAAATCGATTCCGACCCTACCACCGAATGCCTATGCTGCCGCCCGGCGGAGACGCCTTCCGGAGGAGGATCAGCGCGTGGCCCTGCGAGTGCTCAAGTTCGGCGGAACGTCGGTGGAGACGCCGAGCCACATCCTGGCCGTGGCCCGACGGATCCTGCGCTACCACGAGGCGGGCGATCAGGTGGTGGTGGTGGTGTCGGCCATGGGTCAGTCGACCGACGAGCTGATCCGACTGGCGGAACGGGTCAGCCGGGCGCCGAAACGCCGCGAACTCGACATGTTGCTCACCGCCGGGGAACGGATCGCCATGGCCCTGCTCGCCATGGCCCTCGAGTCCCTGGGATGTGCAGCCATCTCCTTCACCGGGTCGCAGACCGGGATCCTGACCGACGACCACCACTTCGATGCACGCATCCAGACGGTCCGTCCCGCGCGCCTGGAGCAGGAGCTGGCCCGCGGCCGGGTGGTGATCGTGGCGGGATTCCAGGGGGTCTCCCCGGTGAGCAAGGAAATCACCACCCTCGGACGCGGGGGCAGCGACACCACGGCGGTGGCGCTCGCGGTACGTCTGGGAGCGGACGCCTGCCAGATCTTCACCGACGTGCGCGGCGTGTTCACCGCCGATCCGCGCGTGGTCCCGGATGCGCGGCTGATCGAGGAGATCGGTTACGAGCCGATGATCGCACTCTCCCATCTCGGCGGCCGGGTCCTGTTCCGCCGCGCGGCGATCCTGGCTCGACGCTTCGGTCAGCGACTCGAGGTGCTTGGTTCACGCGAAGAGGCGGCCGGCACCTTCATCCCCAACCGCTCCGGCCCGACCGGAGTGATCGCGTTTCGAGAGGAGAACGGACCGATGGAAGGCGAGCGGATCCTGGGCGTGGGCGTCGAATCTCCGGTCACCTGGGTCCGGGTGATCTGCGCAGAGGGACCCGCGACTCTCCCCTCGACGGGCAAAACTCCCCTGCTTTGCTACCAGCGTTCGCGCTTGCCGGACGGCCGGGTCTCGATCGAGTGGGTGGCGATGCCCGACGCGACGCTCGAGCGCTGGCTCGAACCGGGCTCCTGGCCGGCTGGGGCGGAGCTTTCGATCGAGCGTAGCGCGGCGCTGGTTTCGTTGGTCGGAGAGGGAGTGCTGGCCGAGGGAGAGATCCTCGCCCGGGCGGAAGCGGCCCTGGCGGAGGCCGGAGTGCCGCTCTACGGCACCTACGGCGCGAGTCTGGCCATCTCGCTCCTCCTGCCGCAGGAGCAGGCGGACGTGGCCGCCCGCCGGCTCCATCGGGAGTTCATCGAATCGCCGTAGCTCCGGCGGGCGCGCCAGTTCTCACGAATGCTAGGCCCGCCGCGCCTTGATCCGCTCGTACACCTCGACGTAGCGCTGCGCGGCGCTCCGCCAACTGTGATCGATTTCCATCGCCTCCCGCACCAGCTTGCGCCAGGAATTCCGCCGCTCGTAGGCATCGAGACCGCGGCGGATCGCCTTGAGCAACGCCTCGCCGGTGTACTCCTCGAAGACGAAGCCGTTCCCCTTCCCGGTCTCCGGATTGTAGTCGTGCACCGTGTCGGCCAGGCCGCCGGTCGCACGCACGATCGGGATGGTCCCGTAGCGGAGCGAGTACATCTGGTTGAGGCCGCACGGCTCGTACTTCGACGGCATGAGGAAGAAGTCCGACCCGGCCTCGATCAAGTGCGCCAGGGCATCGTTGAATTCGAGCGAGACGGAGAACTTCTGCGGATACCGCTCGCGGAGCCGCTCCATCAGCTGCTGGAAGCGCGGTTCGCCGGTGCCGAGGACGACCAGCTTCAGCCGCTCCCCCATCAAGTCGCCCGCGATCATCTCGAGCAGATCGAACCCCTTCTGCGAAACCAGGCGCGAGATGACCCCGATCAAGGGCACCTGGGGCTCGACCGGGAGTTCCATCGTTTCGAGCAGGCGGATCTTGTTCGCCGCCTTCCCCTCGAGGTCGCTCCCGTCGTAGTTGAAGGGGATCAGCTTGTCGGTGCTCGGGTTCCAGACTTCGGTGTCGATCCCGTTGAGGATGCCGAGCAGGTCGGCCCGGCGCGCGCGCAGTACCCCTTCGAGGCCGAACCCATGTTCCGCCGTCGACTGGATCTCCTCCGCATACCGCTCGCTCACCGTGTTCACCAGGTCGGCGTAGACGATCCCCGCCTTCATGAAGTTGATCTTGTCGTAGAACTCCAGCGGTCCCATCGGCGCGGCGAGGCTCTGATCGAGACCGAGCAGCGGCAGGATCTCCCGGCCGAAGACTCCCTGATACCCCATGTTGTGGATCGAGTAGAGGGTTCCCATCCGGTCGTAACGCGGCCGACCCTTCAGGGTTTCCCGCAGGATCGCCGCCATGAGACCGGTCTGGTAATCGTTCAGGTGGAGCACATCGGGGCTGTAGTCGAGCGTCTCCATCGCATCGAGCACCGCCTTCGAGAAGAAGACGAAGCGGCGGTCGTTGTCCGGCCAGTCCCGCCCGGTGCGCGGATCGACGTACGGGTTCTCCCGGGCGTAGTAGCCGTCGTGCCCGATCAGCGCGAGGCGCACGTTGCTCCCCGGAATCACCGCGGTGGTCAGGTCGGCCCGCTCCATGCGATCGCCGATCCAGGCCTCGACCGTTCCACGTGCCTCGAACGGGAGGTCCTTCCACTTGCCGGTGGTGAAGGCGGCGTACCGCGGGAGAAACACCGTGACCCGGTGCCCCATGCGATCCAGTTCCTTGGCCAGCGCGGCCACCACATCACCGAGCCCGCCGACCTTGGCATAGGGGTACATCTCGGCACTGGCGATTGCGATTTCGAGCGACATGATTGGTCCTTCCCTTGACTCCGAGTCCTCACCCGTCGGTCCGGCGTCGCCTCACCCCGAAAGGGGCGGCGGCCCCCGGCACGCCGCGGGGAAATCGTTCCATCGAGCCTACACCTCGCGCAGGAGATCCCCGGGCGCCTCCGCGCCGACCCCGTTCCGCCCGGCATTGGGCAGGAATGCGCCCGCGGCGCGCAGGTGTTCGGCCGCCTCTTCCGGCGGGGTGGGATTGATGTAGAACCCCGTCCCCCACTCGAATCCGGCGACCTTGGTCAACTTCGGCATGATCTCCACATACCAGTGGAAGTGGTGCTCCTCTTTCCACTCGTTGAGCGGTGAGGTGTGGAGCACGAAATTGAACGGCGGTCGATTGAGGGTGACGTTGATCCGCTGCAGGGTCTCGCAGAGCAACGCGGAGAAGGAGAGGATCTGGTCGTCGCGCATCTCCTCGAAGCTCGCCTGGTGCTTCTTCGGCATGACCCAGGTCTCGAACGGAAAGCGCGCCGCGAACGGCTCGAAGCAGATGAAGTCCTCGTTCTCCGCCACCACCCTCCGCGCCGCGGTCCGCTCCTGGTCGACGATGTCGCAGAGGATACACCGCTCCTTGAGCTGGAAGTGCTGCAGGAACCCGTTCAGAAGTTCCACCGTTCGCCGGGGCACGATCGGAGTAGCGATCAATTGCATGTGGCTGTGCTCGAGCGATGCGCCCGCCGCCTCGCCGTGGTTCTTGAAGATCTGGATGTAGCGGAAGCGCTTGTCCTTCGACAGGTCGGTGATCCTCTCCCGACAGGCGCGGATCACCCGGGCCACCTGCGCCACTGGCAGATCGGCGAGATCGTCGTCGTGCTCGGTGGTCTCGATGATCACCTCGTGCGCGCCGATGCCGTTCATCTTGTCGTAGATCCCCTCGGCTTTGCGCAGCAGCTCGCCCTCGATCTGGAGCGCGGGAAACTTGTTCGAGACCACGCGCACATCCCAGCCCGGCGTGTCCGGACGCCCCCCGTCGGAGCGAATCGAGTAGACCTCCGGCGGAGTCTTCTCCTCGTTGCCCGGACAGAACGGACAGAAACCGCTCTTCTTCGCGGTCTGCGTCGGCCCGAAGTCCGACGGCCGCTTCCCCCGCTCGGTCGAGATGATGACCCAACGACCGACGATCGGATCTCGGCGGAGTTCAGGCATGGTGCGTCTTCCTCGCTTCCGTCTTTGGCGAGAGCAGTCTTGCCGTTCCCGCGTGTAACCGGCTTAGACCCCGCTCTTGCCTCTTACCGTGCAGGACTCGCCTTCCGGGAGTCCCGCAGTCCCTGCGATCCCTCGAAGGCTGCGCGGAGAATCGCCCTCTCGGCCGGGCCTAGCACCTCGCCTCGCCTTCCCATCACGATTTCGGCCGTTTCGAGGAACTTGTCCAGCGCGTACTCCGATCCCCCGGGACCGCTCCCCAGGCGAAGTCGGGCACCCACTTCTCCGCCACCGCCGGGTCGCCGAACAGGTTCGCGCCGAGCCCCACCACCGTGCCGGTGTTGAGCAGGCAGCCGATCCGAGTCTTCACATGGTCGCCAAGAAAGCTCCCCACCTTCTTGAGCCCGGTGGGAACCTCGACACCGTTCAGTTCCAGCCGCACGTAGGAGTAGTTGTTCTTCAGATCGGAGGTGGTTGTCAAGGCGCCCAGGTTGATCCACTCGCCCAGATAGCTGTGCCCCAGGAAGCCGTCGTGCGCCTTGTTGACAAACCCGAGGGCGACGCTCGCCTCGACCTCTCCTCGGATCCGGCACTGGAGCCCGACGGCGCTACCGCTGCCGATCTTCCCCCCAAGCAACCGACTCCTCGGCCCGGCGAAGAACGGACCCTTGATCCAGGTGTGCGGCTCCACCTCGCACCCCTCGGCGAGTACGACCGGCCCCTCCCGGGCGTCGAGCACCGCCCCGTGATCGATCCGGCAGCCGCCACCCAGGCGGATCGCCTCGGTGGCGTACCCCGCCGTGGGGGCGAGCGCGGGAGGGGGCAGATCCCCGACCAGCCGCTCGAGGTCGGGCCCGATCAGCGCCTCGTGGTGACGCAACAGGTCGGCCAGGCCGAGGAGCAGCCGCGCGTCCGGAAGCTCGATCGTCCTGCTCGCGGCGGCGGCGGCGCGGGTCAGCCGTTCCGACAGCTCCGCCTCTCGCTGCTCAGCACTGCCGAGGGCAGCGACCATCCCCGTTCCCAGGCGGAACGCGATCAGGCGATCCTGACTGCGGGCGACCTGGTCCGGCTCGAGCGTTCGCAAGCTGGCCAAGCTGGTCGCTTCGGGGACGAGGAGATCACTCACCCAGAGATCACCGACCTCCGGTGCAACCTGCGAGAAGGCGCATCGATTGCGACCGATCGGGGCGAGGAGCGCGCGGGTGACCAACGTGACCTCCGCCCGGTGCGGGGCCGCCAACCGCTCCCACCGTTCCTGCATCCGCTCCACCCCAACCATCAGGCGGGAAGCGGGCCGAACCCAGGTGAACGGCCGCAGGGCGACCGACGCGGGATCGTCGTAGACCCGGAGTTTCATCTAGCGCGCCACCGTCTGCGGGGTCACGGGAACGAGGAAGGCGTCGGCGTAGCCGAGGCCGACCGCCTGTTCGAGCCAGACCAGCGCCTCGGCGCGCGATCCGGCGGCGGTGCGCACCTTGAAAAGACCGTTCTCCGACTCGACGAAGAGTGGCAGGCGCAGGAACTCCGACATCGTGGCGCGCCGATCGTCCGCCACCTTCTGCGTTCCGGTGGCGAAAAGCTGAACGCGATAGCGAAGTTCGGCCCCGTCCCGGTCGACTGGGGCCGGGCGCACCCCATCCCGGCCAGCCCCATCCCGGCCAGCCCCAGCCGGGTCGACCCCAGCCGGCGGGGCGTTGCTAGCGGGGGCAGGAGCTGCCGAGCGCGTAAGCGCGTCCGCGGGGCGAGTCGCCGGGGGAACGCCCCGGTCGTCAACCCGCTTGGCGGCGTCCCGTTCGTCCTCGAGCTTTGCAGTCTCCGGGGTGAACGGCTCCTCCTCCGGGATCGCCTGGGGCTCGCGCGGCTGGCGCACCTGCGCCGCCAGCGCAGGAGTGTCCTTCTTCTCCCGGCCGGACAGCGGGAATGCCTCTGCCGCATCACTGGCGGTCTGGTTGGCCGGATCCTCCGAGGGGTAGACCCGATTCACCCCCGGCACGACGATGGCCAGGGGGGGCGCCCCTTCCTGTTCCGTGGCCTGGGGGTGCACCACCGGAGGGTTCACCGGACCCCGCGGCGGCGGCTCGGGTGTGGTCGCGGGAGCAGGTTGCTGTTCCGCCACCGGGGCCGGCGGACGCACCACGGCGCGCTTGGAGGCGCAGCCCGGGGCGACCGCGAACAGCAGGGCGATCCAGACCGCACCAGCGAGCGCCGGGAGCGCCCGGGGATCGCGACTGAACTAGAAGTGCCTGGCAAACCGTGCATCGAGTTTTCCCTCCTCGACCAGTCGACGGATCTCCTGCGCGCGATCCTTCGCGCACACCAGTGTGGCGTCCCCGACGCGCACCACGATCATCTTTTCGATCCCGAGCACGGCAAGCAGCCCGCCATCCTCGGAGTAGAGCAAGCAGTCGGCGCTGTCCTGCGCCAGGACCGGGCCGCGCACGCGATTCCCTCGCGCGTCGACCGGCTGCTGATCACCCCACGCCGGCCAGGAGCCGAGATCGCTCCAGGCGAAGGGAGCCTCCACCACCGCCACATCCTCCGCCCGCTCCGCGAGCGCGTAGTCGATCGAGATCGAGGGGCAGGCTTGGTAGTAGGCCGACCACTCTTCCGCCGTCACGCCGCGGGACAGGGCATCCCGCAGACGATCGAGAGGGGGAGCCATGTCGGGACAGTGCCGACGCAGGAGCCGCGCCACGCCGGCCGCATCGAAGAGAAAGATCCCGCTGTTCCAGTAGCACCGTCCACCCGCGAGATAGGCTTCCGCGCGATCGACGCTCGGCTTCTCGTGGAAGCGGCGGACGCGATAGGCGTGCAAGCCGGTCGGCGCGGACCGCGGAAGGGGGAGCGCCTCGTCCCGCTCGATGTAACCGTACCCCGTCTCGGGGTAGCTCGGGGTGATGCCCAGGGTCACGACGCGTTCGGGGTGTTCGGCGAGAAGAGTTTCCGCCACCTTCACCGAACGCCAGAATTCTTCGGTGTCGGGAATCCAGTGATCGGAGGGAAGCACGACCAGGGCACCTCCCCCTCCGGCCAGGATCGACTCCGCCGCGGCCCCCAGGGCGGGCGCAGTGTTCCGCCCCGTCGTCTCCCAGAGGAAGTGGTCCCGCGGGATGTCGAGCGGGATCTGGTCGAGGCTGGGGCCAAGATCGACCGCCGCGGCGATCCAGCGATGCGAAGACTCCACCCGCGAGGCAACCCGAGCGATGGTCGCTTCGAGCAGACTTCGGTCCCCGACCAGCGGCAGTAGCTGCTTGGGCCGGAGACGGCGACTGAGCGGCCAGAAGCGCTCTCCGCGTCCACCGGCCAAAATGACGACATGCAGGCTCATGTGGTCGCGATTATTGAAGTCCGTCCCGCTCCCTTCAACCTCAATCTCAGCGGGCCTGGATTGAACCGCCCGCGGTGGCGCTGGGCGCCTGTCGGGGAGGGAGGAAACTAGCCGCGGTCGCGCCGGGCGCGGGAGCCCGCATCGCGCGGCGACTCCAGGACCGTCAGTTTGGGCTGCCCTTCCGGCCGGGCTTGACTGGCGTCGTGCCCTGCTCCGGAGAGGAGGTCGAGGTAGACCGCCTCGGTCGCCTCGGTGATCTTCGCCCAGGAGTAGTGCTGTTCGGCGTGCCGGCGACAACGGCGCGCCACCTCATCGACCTGCTCCGGATGTGCCAGGAGGTGGGAGAGTTTGTCCCGCAGGTCGAGGACGTCGCGGTTGCGGAAGGTCACCGCACAGTCCTCGATCACCTCCAGGTTCTCCGGGATGTCGCTCGCAAGGACACATTTGCCGTGCGATATCGCCTCGATGAGCGAGATCGAGAGCCCCTCCAGGATGGAAGGTTGAACCACCATGTAAGCGTTCGACCACATCTCCTCGAGCAGGTCGCCGTAGACGTAGCCCACCATGTGGATCCGCTCATCGCCGTTCCGAATGCGCATGAGCGAATCGACGTAACCATCTGAAAAGCTGGATCCTCCGGCCATCACCAACCGGGTATCGGTCTTGAGCTGGCTCCAGGCCTCGAGAAGGTAGTGGCACCCCTTCTCCGGAACCAGACGCCCGACGTAGAGCACGTAGCGGTGCTTGTCCAGGCCGTACTTCTTGAGCTTGTTCGGGGGGCGGAACACCCCCGGGTTGGCCCCATTGGGGATGAACGCGGTGTCGACGTTGTACTTCTCCAGGAAGTACTCCCGCAGAGTCTTCGAGACCACGATGGTCTTGTTCGGGAAGTGGATCGCCGGGGTCTCGCAGGCCTTGAGGAACCAGGAGGCGAGCTTGCCCCACTTGCCCCGCTCCCAGTCCAGCCCGTGCACCGTGACGACCGTCTTCGGCCCCCAGAGCCGCGCCAGGCGGGCGAAGACCGAGGGGCCCAGGGCGTGGTAGTGGATGATGTCGTAGCTGCGGAAGAGGGAGTCGACGGTCGCGAGCGCACAGTGGGTGATCGTGTCGAGGTGCTTGGTGTTGACGCTCGGGAGGCGACGGATCCGCACTCCGCGGTAGGTTCCCTGCTGGTGCGAGTAGTGAAAGCGGCTGTAGACGTCGACCTCATGGCCTCGTTCGACCAGACGGGTGCCGATCTCCTCGACATGCCGTTCGATCCCGCCATAGGTGGCCGGGATGCCCTTCTGGCCCACCATGGCGATCTTCAAACCCTGGCCTCCCCGCCCGACGTCTTGCCGGAACTCACATCCTGATAGATGGCGAGCAACCGGTCGAGGTGCATCTCGATCCCGTGCTCCCGCTCGATCTTCGTCCGGGCGGTCCGCCCCATACGTGGCAGATCGGCCGCCGGACCGGTCATCCAAAGCAGAGCGTCGGCCAGCGAAGCCGGGTCGCCGCTCTGATGCAGACGCCCGGTCTCACCATCGATCACCAGTTCCGGGATTCCGCCGATTTTCGCCCCTACCACCGGTCGTCCCAAGGCGAAAGGTTCGAGAATCGCATATGGGAGGTTTTCGTACCACTCCGACGGGACGACCGCGAAGGCGGCATCACGAATCGCCTGGTGGAGCGCGTCCCCCGAGCGGTAGCCAAGAAACTCCACCCTCCCGGGGGCGGCAGTTTGTGCCCGGGCCTCCAGTTCGCCCCGCAGCGGCCCCTCCCCCAGGACCCGTAACTTCAATTGGCCCTGCGGCAAACGCGCCATGGCCTCAATCAGGGTGGCAATTCCCTTTTCCCGCGAGAGGCGACCAACGTAGACGCAGTGAAACGGCTCCCGAGCGGGCTCGGAGGCTGGGCGGTACCGCTCGATCGCCACGAAGTACGGCAGGTGGACCAGCCGCTCGCGTTCGATCCCAAACTCCGCGACCTTTTCCAGCATGAAGCGGCTCGGGCAGATGAAGCGGTCGACCTTGCGGTAGGTGCCGAGCCCCTCGTGCAGGAATGCCTCCGCGGCCCCGACCAGACTCGCCCCGGTCGAGTCGAGGAGACAGCGATGCCGGACCGCCTCGAGGTACTTCCCCCCCTTGCACCGCTCACAGATCCGGCCCTCGGTCATGAGCAGATAGGCCGGACAGACCAGTTTGTAGTCGTGCAGGGTCTGCACGACCGGCACGCCGGCACCCCGGAGCGCGGCGATCACCGAAGGAGAGAGCTGGTGGTAGATGTTGTGCAGGTGGGCCACGGCAGGCCGGCTGACGCCCGTCAGCGCGTGCACCGCCCGCTCCGCCTCGCGGTTCCAGATCGCCCGGAGCCCGTGACGGATCTTCGCCAGCGGCCCGAGGCCGCCGCGGTAGTCGACCTCCTCGACGAAGCGATCCCCGGGTGCGCCGGGCAGGTTCGAGGAGTGGGCCATCGCGAGGGGACTGACTTCATGCCCCCGGGCGCGCAGCGCCTCCGAGATGTCGAGGTAGTACCGTTCCGCCCCTCCCTTCACGTAATGGAACTTGTTGATCTGGAGAACCCTCACCGCGCCCCTCCGAGCTGGGCCGGCTCGACGTCGCGATAGAGGTCGGCCACCCGAGCACTCATGGCGTCGGCCCGGAAACGGCGGTCGAAACGTTCCCGGCCGGCGCGTCCGAAGCGCGCGCGCAGATCCGGGTCGGAGAGGAGACGCCCCAGCGCCCGGGCCAATCCGGCGGTATCCCCGGCCGGCACGAGGAGGCCGGTCTGCTCGGGGTCGATCACCTCCGGCACACCGAACACCGCGCTGCCGACACAGGGAAGTCCCGCCGCCATCGCCTCGAGCAACGTGAGCGGCATTGACTCGACCAGGGACGGAAGAACGAAGAGGTCGAAGGCATGCATCGCGCGAGCCGCATCCGCGGCCGGACCGGCCAGGCAGAGGCGGTCCGAGATGCCGAGCTGTCTGGCCTGCGATTCGAGCTGTGTCCTCTCCTCCCCCTCGCCGATGATCACCAGCCGCCAGGCGGGCTGGTGGTCGCGGAGTTGGGCGCAGGCCTCGAGGAGCAGGTGCTGCCCCTTACGCCGGGTGAGAGCGGCCACGTTTCCCACCACCAGATCGTCCGACCCCACGCCCCAGGACGAGCGCCGGGCCGCACGCTCCTCGGCCGAGAAGGGGGCGGCGGCATTCACCCCGTTGTCGATGATCCGGATCTTCTCGAAATCCATGCCGTGGAGATCGACCAGGAAGTCTCGGTTCTGTCGGGTCATGACGATGATGCGATCGATCCAGTGGGAGAAGAACACCTTGGTCGGAAACTTCCGGTACTTGCGCTCGATCATGGGCAGGTGCTCGGTCGAGACGACGCGGGCATATCCCGCCTCGCGCGCCGCCCAGGCCACGGACGAGACCCCGGCATCGTACGAGCTTGGGAGGTTGAGATGAAGCACATCTCCTCCCACCGCGCGAAAGCGCCGGACCATGCGGGGCAAGCGGGGAAGCCAGGAGAAGCCGGGACGCTCCAGCTCGTGGACCCGGACCCCCTGAGCGGTCAAGAGTGCCCGCAGCCGCTCCGCTCCCGGATCCGGGGGTAGGACGGCGGTCAGGGTGAACCGTTCGCGGTCGAGATGCTCGGCCAGGAGCGCGAGATACATCTCCGCCCCGCCAAAGTAGAGGGCATCGGAATAGAGGGTCACGCGCAGCGGCGGTGAAAGGGTCTCAGCTCCGCTCACGGTTGGGGCCCCGCATCCGATCGGGGGAGCACCCAGACGTCGATCCCGGTGAACTCCCGGGTGCGCTCCGGCGGATGCTGCTCCGCCATCCACCGTCGCCACTGCCCGGCCGGATCGACCGCCTCGGCGCGGAAGACGATCACGTAGGTCCGCGGGTGGGCCGCGATGAGCGAGTCGAAACGGGCGAATTGCTGGGCGCGCGTCAGCATCCCCCAGTCCCCCAGATCGGCCTTCCGGATTCCGTCCGCGCCGCGACGCATACCCCGCCAGTGGTACCGTTCGAACGGTTCGTCCGTGCCGACCACGAAGAGCAGCTCACCCGGCTTCGCCTCGGACCGCAGGAACGCCGCGGCGGCACGCGCGTCGTCCTTGTCGTACCGGGGATCGGTGAAGTAGCGCCCCAGACTGACCCCGGTGGGAACGAGGATGCACAAGGCCAGCAACCAACGCCAGACGATGCGCCGTGGGGCCAGGAGACCGAGCGCGAGCAGAACCACATACGCGGGGAGCGCGGCTGCCGCGTAACGCGGGTTGAACACCTTGAGGTTTCGGAGCGCGACGAGAAAGGTGAGCAGGGTCGGCAGGAATGCCAGGAGCAACCAGTAGCGTCCCTCGCCCCGAAGTCGCCAGGCAGCTCGCCCGCCGAGGAGCACCGCTCCACCGAAGCCGATCATCGCCGCGAGCAAGAGGGGGAGATCGGGCCGGAAGAGCTCGAATCCCATCCCCTGGCGCAGCTCACGCAGGCTGGGACCGAGGGAATAGCCGACGGAGAAGACGAAGTAGGTGAACGGAATTCCCAGCCACGGGGCGGTGGTCTCCCCCCGCAAGCGCTCGGTCGCCTCGATCGGCGCGAGATCGAGCGCGCCGGAGGGCTCGAGATGGCGCACCCAGAACCGGTAGATCCAGGGTGAAAGGGCCAGCGCGGTGATCCCCCAGCTGACCAGCGCGAGGCGCCGGATCCGTCGCTGCGTGGCCCACTCATACCCGGCCTGGATCATCACCGCAAAGAGGTGGGCCAGATTGCTGAGGAAGCCGAACAGATTGGCCAGGGTGTAGAGCGCCCCGCGCCCCCCCCCGGCCGGCAGATGAAGGTACGCACCACTCGAGAGCACGACGAAGAAGATCAGGAGCGCGTAGTTGCGGATCTCCTGCGAGTACCAGAGATGAAACGGGGACACCGCGAGCAGGCCCGCGGCGAGCAAAGCAGGAGCTCGATCGAGGCGCGGCCGCACCGCCCAGTAGAGTAGCGGCACGGTCGCGGCACCGAAGAGGGCCGAGAGCGAACGGAGTGCCGCCTCCCCCGTGCCGAAGAGCCGCGACCAGAGATGGAGGAGCAATGCGTGAAGCGGGCCGTGGAGATTCTCGAACCACTGATCCCAGCCGAATCGGCCGAAGACCGCGGCATACTTGATGCTGAAGGCTTCATCCACCCAGACCGACTGCCGCGCCAGCGCGAAGAAGCGAAGCCCGAACGCAATCAGCGTGAGGCCGAGCAGGATCCGGCCCTCACGGGTCGAATGCCGCGCCCGTTCCTGCGGCATTGGCTCTCCTTCCGGTGGAAAGCTAGGGGCGAGGGGAGACCTGCCCGGAGTCCTCAGTAGGCGCCCTCCCCGCTCACGACGGCAGGGATCGTACGGATCAGGATCGCCAGATCCAATGCCAGACCTTGGCGATCGATGTATTCCATGTCGAGGCGCATCCACTCGTCGAACCCGATGCGACTCCGGCCGCTGATCTGCCAGAGGCAGGTCAGGCCAGGCCGCACCGAGAGGCGGCGGAGCTGCCACGGCTCGTACTGCAGCACCTCGTCCGGAATCGGAGGGCGCGGTCCGACCAGGCTCATGTCCCCCACGAGGACGTTCCAGAGCTGCGGGAGCTCATCCAGGCTGCTGCGGCGCAGGAATCGCCCGACGCGCGTGATGCGCGGGTCCGAGGCGATCTTGAAGACCGGGCCATCCGCCTCGTTGCGGTGCAGGAGGTGGTCGCGGTAGGTGTCGGCACCCACCACCATCGAGCGGAACTTGTAGAAGCGGAAACGACGCCCGCCGCGCCCAACCCGCCAGGAGCAATAGAACGTCGGCCCGGCCCCCTCGATGCGAATCGCCAGGGCGATCCCCAGGAACAGCGGCGCGAGCATGAGGAGAGCGAGCCCGGCAGCTGCGGCATCGAACCAGCGCTTGCCGAACCGCTGATAGAGGCCTCGCTCCGGGTGCAGGGGAACGTTTGGGAGCTCACGCGTGGTCGCGCGGCCCGCCTCCGCATCCGCCGTCGGCCCGCCCAGGATCGCGGCATTCCGCGAGGCGGGAGTCCCGGTCCCGGCGGTCGCGATCTGACCGCCGGACGCGGCGGCTGGCGCGCCGGCAGAGCCGCGCGAAGGGCCGGGAGAAAACGGAGTTCCTCCCTCGGTCACAGTTTCACCCGCGCCGAGTCGGGACGACTCCAGCGCCGCGCTCCCCTCCCGGGCAAAGGCTCCGGTCGGGACCCGGTCCGGGGTTCGGTGCAGGCTCAAACCGCCCACCTCTCGATCTTCACCCCGATCGGGTACTGCTCCCTGGTACGCGAGGTCCACCCCCTGGTTGCTGCTACTTCTGGGTGTCTGCCCGAGGCTGGCCGAGGCGACGGGGGGCCAGACTCGCGTCCCCGGACGCCCTTGCCCCACCTCGAGCGGGTGGATGGAAGAGACGCAAAAATCCTAGCACAGCGCTTTCCAGGATGGCAAACCCTGTACGGAATCGATTGTTGAGTGGTCAGGAACTGGCCGATCGGGGCCGCAAGATCGGCTCGAGAGCGTCCGCCGCCCCCTCGTCGGTCGCAGGCGGCG
The DNA here is from genome assembly GCA_016712505.1 of Candidatus Eiseniibacteriota bacterium. Lineage (GTDB taxonomy): Bacteria > Eisenbacteria > RBG-16-71-46 > CAIMUX01 > CAIMUX01 > JADJQY01. Next base: position 260,352 of record JADJQY010000005.1, read on the forward strand.
GCCCTTGTTTCACCAGTCGCGTGGCCACCACCGCCAGGGCGAAGAGCATCCACATGAGGTAGACGTAGACGTTTCCCCGCTGGTGCTCGTCGCGGATCTGGGCCACGGCGAACATCAGAACCTGCAGGTGAAGCACCGCCTGGGCGGCAGAAGCCATCGACCCCCGGACGAAATTCACCCGGGTTCGAGGCCGGCTGACCCAGATCACCTTGCCGATCAGCCAGACAAAGATCATCAGCCCCACGAACCCGGTGGTATAGAAGTAGAAGAGATAGGCGCTGTGGGGCCAGTAGACCACCCCACGCCCTCCCTTCAGGTCGTAGAACGGCCCGTGACCGATCCAGAGATGGTCGGGGATCTTCCGCAGGATCGCGGTCCAGGCCTCGATCCGCGTGTCCGGGATACCGCGCTGGAACTGGGTGTTCGCGATGCGGCCGAAGAGGGTGAGGCGGGAGAGCCACTTTCCGGTGATCGCCTCGAGGGACAGGCTCCCCACGACCAGCACCGGCACGGCGAGGGCGATCTGATCGAAGCGCAGCCGTTCGCGCTGCAGCCACATGTAGTAGAGCCCGCCCAGGACCCAGATCGCCGCGCCTCCGCGGTTGACCGACAGGGCGATCATGACCAGGCAGAGAACGCACAGGCTGCCGTACCAGACCCGGTGGGATGTCTTGGTCGCCCGCCGCGCCTGGGTCAGGTGGAGGTAGAACATCATCGCGCTGTAGTCGGCCAGCAGCCCGTGGAACCCAAAGATCCCGCCGATGCGCCCCCCCGTCGCCGTACTGTGCCCTCCGCGATAGAGGAACCACTCCGGAACCAGCTGGTACCCCTTGCCGAAGAACTCGACCAGCGCGGTGACGAAGATGAACCCGCTGGTGATCGAAAGGGCGCGCAGCACTCCCGCCAGCTGATCCTCGGTGCGGATGCCGTTCACCAACAGGACAAAGAAAACGATCCCCGCGACCAGGAACTGCATCACCCCGAGCCCGTTCATCAGGCCGAAGGTCGAATCGACGTTGATGAACGAGAGGGCGTGGATTCCGAGATAGGCCCAGATGGCCCAGTCGATCGGTGTCCGGACCGGTCGGGACGCGCGGCCAAAGGTCATCTGGACCAGCCAGACGAGCATGAGCAGGCCGAGGAAGAGGACGTTGGTGTCGGCCAGGAAGATGAAGGTCGGCACCACGAAGATGACCGAGAAGAGGGCGAGCGAACGGGCGAGCGGAAGGCGCGTCACCGCCAGGAGGAAGAGGAGACCGGCCCCGAGCTTGAGGTAGCGCGGAGTGAGGCTGAAGAACTGCGATGCGACGAACGCGCCCAGGAGCAGGGCGAGCGGAACGGTCACCCACGAGCTGAAGATCAGCTCGTGGATCGGGCGGGCGTAGCGAATTCTCCGGTTCACGCTCCCGTTCATTCCTCGTCCGTTTCGCATCCGGTCTCAGTCCCGCGCCGGCCCCTCGAGGCCTGGCCTTCCCGCCTCGGGCGCCTGCTTGGTTATCGACCCGGTTTCCGCCGGGCGCGAGGACGAGATACCCGGGACTTCCTTCAGGCTCACCTGCTCCAGGGCGAAACAGAGGAGCCCGACTGCGGTCGTCGGGATCCACTGGCTGGCGTGGTAGATCAGGGTGAAGGTCAGCGCGATCGACGGATCGACTCCGTACGGCTTGAGCGCCAGGGTTCCGGCGTACTGCAGCGTGCCGACGAACCCGGGGGCGGACGGGACCATGGTTCCGATCGCCATCACCACCAGGACGACCACCCCAGCCTCGGCCGGAAGATCGAGATCGAGCGCGCCGAAACAGAGCACCACCACCCCGATGAGCGAGGCCCACATCGCGACGGAGAGCAGCAGCGCGGCCAGCATGGCGCGAGGGTGGCCCAGGACGCCGAGACCATCGCGAAAATTCCGGGTGATCTCGAGGGCCCGCGTTCGGAGGCGCTCCGGCGCGAACCGTTCGACCAGCCGAAGAAAGATCCCCGGGCGGACCTTGAGCAGCACCAGCAGGGCGTAGATCGGGGCCGAGACGGCGACCAGATACCCGCCCCACCCCCGGACCGCCTCCGGGAGGCGGTGCGAAGCGAGCACCAGCGCGAACAGCCCGAGCAGGACGAAGGTGTCGAAGAGGCGCTCGATCACGATCGAGGCCAGCGCGGAACTCCGGCTGATGCCGGCGCTCCGACCCACCAGGTAGGCGCGCCACAGTTCCCCCAGACGCGCCGGAAAGAGATTGTTGCCCATGAATCCGATCATGGTGGCATTCCACAGGGGGCGCATCCCGATCGGGCGGACGGTCAGGAGCAGGAAGCGCCAACGCCAGGCCCTCAGGAAGTAGGCGGCCATGGTGAGGACCACGGTAGCCAGGAGCAGGTCGAGCCGCACGCGCTGCAACGCAGCCAGCACCTCCCCGAGCTGCGCGTTCCGGAACGCGAGCCAGAGAAAGAACGCGCTGAGCAGCGTCCCGATCAGGAGTTTCGTCTTCACCCGGCCTGTCCTATCGAGCCGATCTCGCGTCGCAGCAACGCGTGGATCCCCGCCAGGTCGGTCGGCGGATCGAGGTCACGGCAATTGCTGAGCAGCGTGGTGTACATGCTGGCATCGTTTGGATGATACCCGTGCATTCCCCGCACCGGCTGCCCGGACATGAACGAAGGAACGAGAATCTCTCCCTCGCGGAGCAGGAAGATCGCCTCTCCGTAATCGGCCTCCGGAAACCAGGCACGTTCAGCGCGGAGCTCTCGCTCATCGAGCAGGCGACCATAGGGTAGTTCCGCCAGCAGGGCGAGCACCGCACGTCGGGCGGCGTCGGTCCCGAACCAGAAGCGGGCCATCGTGCTGTCGAGGAAGAAGAGGAAATCACGCGGCACGGACAGTCCGAGCCGATCGAGACGCGACCAGAGATCGTGCGTGGCGGAGACTTCGGCCATTCCGTGGTCGCCGAAGGCAAAGGCGCGCACCTCTCGGTACCTGCGCCGCGCAGCCACAAGCAGGTCTCGCATCCGTCGCTCCAGTGAGGCCAGACAGGCCGCGGTCGCCTCACCCTCCGGGCCGTGCGCGTGCATGGTGGCGTCGAGTTCGGCGCTGTAGAGAAAGAGAACCGGGCGCTCGCCGCGATCGATCTCCTCCCCCAGCTCGGCGAAGGCGCGGGCCTCCGGCACCGTCCAGTTCCAGAGTCGACCTCCCGCCGCGGCCACGAGGTCGGCCAATCCGAGGTGCGCCCCGAATCCTCCCGGGGAGAACACATCGTGGCGTTGCGACAGGTCGAACCGCGAGAGGAGCGAGAGCGGCACCTCGTAGAGTGAGAAGTACCCGGTGACCCCGGCGCGGCGGAGCGAAGCGGCGGCCCACCTCCGCAGCGTCCACTGCCGCCCGGTCATCCCGGAGAGAGGCCGGAGCCACCAATCGAGCCGGGAGAACACCCCGTCTCGTCCCGCGCGCCGATACATCGATAGATGCCGGTGCTCTTCGGGCAAGAGCCCCGACATCAGCGTGGGCAGGGCGGCACTCGAGTAGCCGAGGACGCTCCTGACCGGGTGCCGGGCGGAATCGAACTCGGGAAGAAACGCGTGAGATCCGGCCTGGGTGTAGCCCAGCGCGTCGATCAGAAAGATCAGCACCAGCCGTTCGGACACAGGTCTCCTCATGGCAGCCTGGGCCGCCTCAGGGCAGCGCAGGCAAGCGTTCCGCGCTCGCCGCCTCCGGTGGCAGTTCGCGTCCCATCCAGCGCCGGGAGTATGCGTTCCACTCTTCGTCGGGCTCTGCCCAGTAGCGCAGGGCCAGGGCGAGGCGCCGGAGCTCCGGAGTGGCGATCGGATCTCCGTTCAGCATGCAACGGCCCAGGACGCGCATCGCCCCCCCCTCCCCCGGACGCAGGCGAAAGTGATCCCGCCAGGCCCGCCAGAGATCCCGGAGCGCGAGCTGATCGCGCAGCACGATCCGTTCCCGGGGCAGATCCGGAGATTCCATCAGCACCCGGCGCAAGGCAAGCCGATAGGGCTGGAGCGTCGAGAAGTCCGGGCCGGAGGATTCGGGCTGTTCGAAGTACCGACCGGCCAGCCGCGCGAGTTCGCCCACCGAATCCGGGGCGGGCACCTGGCCGATCAGCCGCAGGCGGTTCCGCTGACCGACGCAATAGGCGCCGCGAAAGACCAGCCAGGCGGTCCAGTTCGCCGTCAGGGCCTTGGCCAGGGCGTGCGTGAACCGGGCATCGCTGCGGGGATCGGTCCCGTGGTCTCTCTCCCGCTCGGCCGACGCACTCCAGAGTTCAAGCGCGCGGTTACCCAGCAACCTGAACCCCTCGTAGGCGGGGATTCGGGCCGGAGCCGGCGCTACCAGGGGCAAGAATGTGCCCGGGCGCGACCAGAGAATCGTCCCCGCCGTCACGAGATCACACCAGCCGAGGGTAGGAGCCTGGCGCCCGAGGGCGGCGGTCGGATAGATCCCGATCGTCAAGTGGGGATCCCCGTCCTCGAGCAAGGTGTCGGCGGCATGCTGCGCGGCGCGACGCAAGGCGGTCGACGGCCAGTGGTCGACGATGAACGCCAGATCGAGGTCGGAGAGTACGACCGGGACGGGCCCGATCCGGCCGAGCGCCTCGCCGGTCGAGGCGCTCCCCCCGAGGTAGATCGCACGCACGGCGCACGGTTCGAGTGCCGCCGACACGGGACTCAGGGCGCGCGCGAGCACCTCCCGGCAGCGCTGATCGACCCACGCTTGGTGAGAGAACGGCTGTTCGGGGAGGGTCCAGGCGGAGAGAAAGCTGCGCGGCACGCGAGCCTGGCCGCGGCTACAGACGACGGTAGATGAAGCCTGGGATCGAATAGCGGCGTTCGTTGAGGACCACGCCGAGGGCGCGCCCGCGGGCCTGATTGATCAGCCGGATCGCCTTCTGCACGATCTCGCGTCGCGTTCGGTTGGCCCGCACCACCAGCACCATTCCGTCGGTGCCGGCCCCGATCAGGCCACTCTCCGGAGCGAAGAGCAACGGCGAGGTGTCGAGGATGGAAAAGGCGTAGTGGCGATCCACCTCGCGGCGGAACGCGCCGAGTCGCTCCGAGGAGAGGAGATCGAGCGGCGAACCGGCATTCGAGCCTCGAGGCAGGAAGTGGAGATTGGCCAGCTCGGTGGAGCGCACCGCCTCCTCCAGGCGAGTCTTCCCTTCGAGCACGTCGGAGAAGCCGAGCCCGTCGGCCGCTTCCTTGAGCGCCCCGGAGAGGCTTCTCGGGTATCCGGCGATGTCCGCGTCGACCAGCAGCACCGGCCGCTCTTCCCAGTGCGCCAGCTCCCGGGCGAGAAGCAGCGCGAGGGTGCTCGATCCCTCCCCGGGCACCGCGCCGCTGAAGGCGACCATGCAGGAGCGGGTGGTATCGAGTTCGAGCAAGATCCGCTGGCGGAGGCCCTCGATCTCCAGTTCGCGGGTCCCGCCAACACCGCGCACCTTTGCACCTCCGGCAAGGGCCGCGCCGCGTCCGTCCCGCGGGGTCAAGGGCTCGAGTGGACCCTCAGCCGGCGGCCGCTTGCTCCCCGCTCCTCCCTTCTCCAGAGCATCGTAAATGTTGCTCATCAGGTGCTCCGGTAGAAGGAGGCGGTGGGCGCATTCTCCGCGACCCAATCGAGCTCTCGCGCCGCTTCGCGCACATGGTCGGCCGTGATCTTCTCCGCACCCTTGACGTAGCCGACGAGAAGCGAGCGGTCGCAGATCTGGTTGATCAGGCGGGGCAGGCCGGCCGACTGGCGGCCGACTTCCTCCACCGCGCCGAAATCGAACAGCCCCGTGACCCTTCCCTGGCTGGCGACCGCGAGGCGGAAGTCGATGTACTCGCGCACCGCCTCGCCCGGCAGGCGGGAGAGATCGTAGACCCCGGGGATCCGCTGCCGCAGCTGGCGCAACGAGTGACGCCCGAGCAGCGTGCGCAGCTCCGGCTGGCCGACGAGCACGATCTGGATCAGCTTGGTGTTGGCCGTCTCGAAGTTTGAGAGAAGGCGGAACTCCTCCAGCGACTCCTCCGAGAGGTTCTGGGCCTCGTCGATGATGAGCACCGCGTTCCCCTGCTTGTCCCGCATCCGGAGGAGGAACTGCTGCAGGGCGAGGAGCAGGTCGACCTTGCTCCGGCCCGCAGGCTGCACATTGAAGTCGAGCAGCGCGAGATAGAGCAACTGTTTGAAGTTGAGCCGCGCGTTCATGACGATCGCGGTCTCGATCTCCTCGGGAAGCTGCCCGAGCAGGGTCCGGATGAGCAACGTCTTTCCCGTCCCCACCTCGCCGGTGAGGGCGAGGAACCCCTTCCGCTGTTCGATCCCGTAGTGCAGGTAGGCCAGCGCATCCCGGTGGCTGCGGGTGAGGAAGAGAAACCGAGGATCTGGGGTGATCGAAAACGGCGACTCCTGCAGCCCATAGTATGACTCGTACATCTCGCCCTCCCGTTACCGCAGCTTCCCGACCGAACCCAGAACCGGCAGCCGCAGGTGTGTTTCCACCTCGGTGGCGTCCTTCAGGGAGTGATCGAGCCCGTCGAGCAGGAATGCCAGGGCAAATCCGACGAAGAGCGACAGGAGCGGAATCAGCGCCATGCGGACGATGTCATTGGTCCGCAGGGCGACCGCCTTCTGGGCAGCCTGCAGCACCAGGACGTTGTAGTCGGAAGTGCCGGTGCGTTCGATCCGAGCCTGGATCTGCTTCTCGACCAGCGCGTCATAGTCCGCCTGAAGCGACTTGAGCACGCGGTCGAACGAGGTCAGTCGCGCTTCCTTGGACGGAAAGCCGGACAGTTCGGAGTCGACGTAGTGCAGCGTGCCGAGCAGCGCCTCCTCGCGGGCCTTCAGCACCTCGACCTTCGACTCCAGGTGTTTCAAGTAGCTGTCCACTTCCCGCTTCAATTCCTTCTGCAGCTCCTCCATCCGGGTCTTGTGCCCGAGCACTTCCGGATGCTGCTCGGTGTACTGCCCAGCGGCGGTGAAATAGGCGGTCCGTTCCTGGATCAGTTGCCGCTTCACCTCCGCCACCGTCTGGTCGTCGCTGTTGTCCGCTTCGGAGAAGGGATAGACTTCGTAGTCCCCCTTGGCGCTGCCGCGGATGCGGGACCGCATCACCTCTACCTTGGCCTCTTCCGACGCGAGATCCGCGCGGACATCGTTCAGTTTCAGTTCGGTCGAACGACGCACCTCGATCAGGCTGGAACGCTCCTCCGAGATGCGCACGACCGACTCCTCCGCCATGAAGTCGGCCCGGCGCTGTTCCCAATCCTCGAGTTGCAGGCGCAGGTCTTCGATCTCTTCGCGGAAGAACTTGTCCACTTCAGGCACCGCGCGCACCTGCTGCCGGAACTCCGAGTAGGCCTGCGTGATGGCGCGGCAGCCATCGCGCGAGGCGATCGGATCGAGATCCTGATACTTGATGTAGATGACGCTCGACTTGCCGTTGATCGCCGCCGTGACCCGTCCGGGTTCGAGTTCCACCGGCTTGCCGTCCCCGCCGGTGGCGTGTCCCGCGTCGAGCAGCTTCTGGGCCAACTCGATGATGTGACCGCTGGTCACGGTCTCCATCTCCGAGTTGAGTTCCTCTTCCCAGGAGAGGAGCGGCTTCATCCGGGAGGTGTAGGCGCTTTCGGGCTGGCCGCGGCTGACCAGCACGCGGGCGACCGACTCGTAGAGCACCGGCCGGGTGGCATTGAGCAGCGCCACCACTCCCAGCCCGGCCAGGAAAGCGGCGAACACGACCCACTTCCGCCGGAAGCAGACCGCCGCGAAGTCGCGGAGGCTCGCCTCGCGGGGAGTGTCGCCCTCTCTTTGAATGACTGCGCCGTCCATGACTCTGGTTAACCCCGACTTCGTGTTCCCGATCGCCCTAGCGGAAAATCGTGCGCGAGGAGTTGACGTTGAAGGCGTTCCAACCCTCGAGGAAGAGGGTGAACGGCGCGATGTTCTGCCGCATCCACTGATCGACGAAGACGTTGAGATTCCCGACGAAGGTCTTCGGTACGAAAATAATGTCGAAGGGGCGGAGCGGCATATCGGTCCGGGCGCCGCCATCGATCAGCGCCTGCTTGAGGTCGAGGGAGAACACCTCCGCGCTCTCCGCGCCGGTCCTGCGGATCACCACCACCTGATTCTGCTTGCCGCTCGACTTGAACCCACCCGCCTGGGCCAGGGCCTGCAGCGCGGTCATCCCCTTGTGAAACTGATGGTCGCCGGGGATCTCGACCTCCCCCATGACGTAGACCCGCTGTTCACCAAAGGTATTGACCATGAGCTGACAATCGGGGAAGCGCAGGATCCGCCCGAGCTTCTGGCGAATCTCCTGCCCCACGTCGTCCGCAGTCCGGCCGAGCGCGAATATCGTTCCTTCTACTCCCGGATAAGTGAACGACCCGTCGGGGAGGACGCGGACCGCGCGGGAGAGATCGGGCTGCCCGACGACCAGGACGGAGAGTTCGTCCCCAACGCCGATGAAGTAACGCTGCGTGGTGTCCGCCTCGGCCGGCAGGGCAACCGGGGGCTTGATCTCGGACCCGGAGGCATCGGGTCCCTCCTCCCCGGGCGACGGCTCCTCGATCCCCGGCTCCCCCGGCGAGGGCGGCGTGGGGTCGCGATACGGAGACCGCGGCGCGTCGGGAGAGACCAGCGGGGGAAAGTCCCGCTGCGGCTCGGGCTGGTCCTGGGCCGAGCCGAGTGCCGGCGCGAACAGGAGCGGCATGAGGGTGCACAGGATCAGGAGCACGAGCGTCGACATCCCTGTAGGGGTCGCGTCGAAACGTCGAGCGCATGGGGAGACAACGCCCGCGCATTGCGCGCGCAACGCCTTCCCCCGGCGGCGCCTCCCATCCTTGGAACGGGCCATGCTTCGAGATTCCTGCGGTGATTCTCAACCCTTGCGACGCGCTATCGAACGCCGCAAAGCAATGTCGTCGGCTCGAACGCGGGGGACCTCACGATCCGGGCACGCTAGCAAAGCGCCCGGCGCGACGTCAACAATCCCCAAGCGGGCCAACCTCTTGATCGGCGCGGCGCTCATCCACCTTGAGCCTCCACGGCCGAACGGCCGGGGCCGGGGCGACGCAGTATCACGTGACAGAGCAGGGGAAGCAGGATCTCGTGATGACCGATCAAATAATAGCCACGCCCCACCCCGCGCGTCGGTCGCTCGACCACGTTCTGCGCAGGGCGGTAATGGCGCTGGAAATCGAACACCGCGGTGGTCAGGTCGGTGAAGTGCGTGCCGAGGTTGGTGGCCACCGATACGGCCTTGAGGAACACCTCGGGGAGCAGGACCGCCGAGCCGAGGTTGAGGGCGACCCCCCGGGCAAGTTCGACCACCTGCCGGGTCAGGATCCGGAAGTCGCGCGCGCTCGCCTCCCCCGCAGCCGCCCCCGAGAAGCTCGGGTGCTGTTGGTTGATGTCGGTCCCGATCGAGAGATGCACCGTCGCGGGCACCCCCAGCCGGTAGGCCGACGCGAGCAGGCTCAGCTGCACGTTCGGCGGCGCCGCCTCGAGAAACGCCCGGCCGAGCCCTTCTCCCAGCCCTTCCTCTCTCCGCGCGGCCTCCACCGTCCATTGGTTGAGCCAGAGCGAGGTTTCCCGCGCCATTCCGAAGCGCCCCTCGGGGAGATGCGCTCCCACGTCCTCCGACGTCTGCCCGAAGAAGGCGATTTCCAGATCGTGGATCGCCCCCGCCCCATTGAGGGCGAGCGCAGTGATCCACCCTTCCTCCATCAGCCGGATGAGACCGGGGGCCAGCCCGGTCTTGATGACGTGCGCCCCGGCCATGACCAGAACGCCCGCGCCGGCTGCGCGCGCCGTTGCGATCCGCTCGACCAGATCGCGGAGTTCGCGCGCGGCGAGCAGATCGGGGAGGGAGTTCCAGAAGGCCTCGAAGGAGTCGAGATCGGCCGGCGGATGGTACATCTGCTCGGTCGCGACCTTGCTCGCCCGTTCGGCCACCGGGTAGGTGCGCACCCGCGAGAGATCGACTTCCTCGTAACGTGACATCTACTTTGCGGCCTCCGGCTCGGGTCGGATCAGCTCGGTCAGAACCACGGAGATCGAGCCGACCGGGATCTTGCTCTTCATCTGCACCGGGATGCGGCGTTCGTCGTCGGTCAGCCAGATGGTGAGGCGCCCTTCGTGCTTGAAGAAGGCCCCGCTGCGAAGCGTCGGTTCGACCACAATGCAATCGAAGGTGCCGGCCGGGGTCTCCACCCGTTCCCGCTTCTCCACACTGACCTTGATCGGATAGTTCTTCCGATCGGCATGGCTGTCGAGCAGAAACTCGGCCCCGTCCTCCAGGGACATGGTACGGACGATGTAGAACGCGGAGAGCACGTCGTAGGTCCCGCGCGGGATCGGGAACTCCCGGCCGTCGTGGTAGCGGGCGATCCCCGCCTCCTGGTCGAGCCGGACGACCTGATCGGCCTTGTAGCGCCCTTCGCGCAAGTGCTTCTCGAAGTGCCGGCTCCAGAGCGAATCAACATCCATGTAGCTCTCGTAGCGGTCGCGCACCGGATAGACCTTGTCGAAGACCGCACTCGAGCTGGCGGTCGAGACGACATGGAAGCAGTCGTGGCCGTCGACCGTGGTGCGATCCACGATCGAGAGCGTCGCCTCCCCCGCCGGGATCTTGCCGTAGCGCACCGAGAAGACCAGTCGTTCCCCGACCACGATCGCCGGGTTTCGCCCCGGCCGATCCGCCGCGGCGGTGTCCGGAATCGCCGCCGCACCGGCGGTCGAGTCGGCCGAACCTGCGATCGCCCGGTCGTTCGACTGCGCCCGCGCCAATCCGGCCGAGATCAGGAGGAGCCACAGCGCGAACAGGGATCGCGCCGGCCCGGAGGGACTCATGCCGGCTCCGGCCGCGGGGTAGACGCGACCCCGGTATGTCCGAATCCGCCGTCGCCCCGCGCGGTATCGTCGAGCGTGGCGACCCAGCGAAAGCCGACCGGCGGCACCTGCTGAATGATCAGCTGGGCGATGCGGTCGCCGTGCTGGAGCACCAGGTCCTCGGTTCCGAGATTGACCAGGAGGACCAGCACCTCCCCACGATAGTCGGAGTCGATCGTGCCTGGTGCGTTCAGCACGGTCACGCCGCGCTTCAGAGCCAGCCCGCTGCGAGGGCGCACCACCCCTTCGAACCCGGAGGGGATGGCCATCATCAGGCCGGTGGGCACCGCGCATCGTTCCCCCGCGCGGAGGGTCAGCGGCTGCTCCAAGCACGCCGCGAGATCGAAGCCACTGGCCGCCTCGGTCATGCGCGACGGGAGCTGAGCGCCCTCACGGCAGGGAAGGCAGAGCACTTCGGCCCGAGGCTGATTCGATTCCATGTCAGGCACCCTCCGCCACCGCACGCCCGGCAATCAAAAGTCGAGATCGCCGAGGCGCGGGCGTTCCTTGGTCGCCGGACCCAGGGTCACGAGCGAGAAGGCTTCCGGTCGCAGCAGCTCCTCGGCCGCGAGCCGCACCTCTTCGGCCCCCACCGAGGCGATTCCGGCCACCGTCTCGGCGATCGGGATCTGTCGATCGAAGTAGAGCTCATCGTGTGCGAGGCGGCTGATTCTCTCGTACATGCTCTCGTAGGACAAGAACAGTCCGGAGAGAAGCTGCGCGCGCGCGCTCTCCAGTTCCCAGCGCTTGATTCCACCCCGCTTGATCTTCTGCAGTTCCTTCCCCACGAGGCGAAATGCCCGGCTGAGCTTGGCCGGCTGGCAGCCGAGCAACACCCCGAACATGCCGGTATCGCGATACGATTCGCCGAAGGAGTAGACGGAGTAGGCCAGCCCCTCGTCCTCGCGGATCTTCTGGAAGAGGCGCGAACTCATCCCTGCACCGAGGATGGTGTTGAGTACGGCGTGCGCATGGCGATTCGGTTCGCGCGCGGAGGGACCGGTCCGTACCAGACAGAGGGTCGATTGCTGCAGGTCGCGCTCCTCATGTCGCTCCGAGGGGCGAGGGAGGCGCATCCGCGTCCGCTGGATCGAGGGTGCGGTGCGCGGAAGTCGGATTCGGCTGGCCAGATCCTCGCGCAAGCGGGGCAGATCGAAACGGCCGGCGACGGTGACGATCAGGTTTGGTTGGCTGTAGTGGGCGCGGTGGAAGCTTCGCAGCGTGCGGGAGGAGACCGCGGCGAGACTCTCCTCGGTACCGAGGATCGGGCGGCCCAGGGGATGCCGGGATCCGTAGAGCAATTCCGCCGCGAGATCCTGAACCTTCTCCTCCGGATTGTCCTCGTAGCTCTGGATCTCTTCCTCGATCACCTGCCGTTCACGATCGACCATTTCGGGATCGAAACGCGGTTCTCCCACCAGTTCCGCCAGAACATCGAGCGCCTGGCGCTGATGCCCCTCGAAGACCCGCGCGTAGTAGCAGGTGGTTTCCTTGGTGGTGAAGGCGTCGATCTGGCCGCCGAGCGCCTCCATTCGTTGCGCGAGCTGATACGCGCTGTGACGTCGGGACCCCTTGAACACCATGTGCTCGATGAAGTGGGCCAGGCCCGCCTCGGGCGCCGACTCGTGCCGGGAGCCGCTGCGGAACCACAGTCCGAGGGCCAGCGAGGGAATGGTCTCGACCGGCTCGGCCAGCAGGAGCGCGCCGCCCGGGAGGATCTCCCGGTGGAGCTTGCTCTCGATCGTGGCGTGCCGGATCTCGCGCAGGAACTTCAACCGCGTCCGCCCCTGGAGGGTACCGAGTTCGAGACAAACGATCGGACCGGAGGATTCCCCCGGTCCGATTCGCCGTTCGGCCTGTTGACCGCCCGGCAGGATGTGCCCCTGCCCGTCAGGCCCTATGAACCTGCCCGTCAGGCCGGATGAACCTGCCGCCCCCGGAGGGGCCGAGTCTACTCCGCCGCTTCCTGCAGCACGGCCCGGCGCGAGAGGCGGATCTTCCCTTCCTCGTCGACGCCGATCACCTTGACCAGGACCACGTCTCCCTCGGCAAGCACGTCCTCCACCCGGGCGACGCGGTGGTTTTCCAGCTCGGAGATGTGAACCAGTCCGTCACGTCCGGGCAGGATCTCGACGAAGGCGCCGAAATTCACGATCCGCTTCACCTTCCCGCGGTAGGTGCGACCGATCTCCGGGTCCTCGGTCAGGGCACGGATGATGTCGACCGCGCGATTGGCCATCTCGGAGTCGACGCAAGCCACCTTCACGGTACCGTCGTCCTCGACGTCGATCTGAGCCCCGGTCTCCTCGCAGATCTTCTTGATCATCTTGCCGCCCGGCCCGATCACGTCGCGGATCTTGTCCGGGTTGATCTTGATCACGATGATGCGCGGCGCGTAGACCGAGATCTCCTTGCGGGAGTCGGCCAGCGTCTGGTTCATGATCCCGAGGATGTGGATCCGTCCCTGGCGCGCCTGCTCCAGGGCCTTGGTCAGGATGCCGAAGTCGAGCCCCTTGATCTTGATGTCCATCTGGATGGCTGTGATGCCAGCTTCCGTTCCCGCGATCTTGAAGTCCATGTCGCCGATGTGATCTTCGATCCCCATGATGTCGGAGAGGATCGCCACCTGATCCCCGTCCTTGACCAGGCCCATGGCAATGCCCGCGACCGGCGACTTGATCGGGACGCCGGCATCCATCAGCGAGAGGCTGCCGCCGCAGACCGAGGCCATCGACGAGCTGCCGTTCGACTCCAGGATGTCCGAGACGATCCGGATGGTGTAAGGGAACCGCTCATTGGCCGGGACGACCGCAGACAATGCCCGCTCGGCCAGCGCGCCGTGACCGATCTCGCGCCGCCCTGGTCCGCGGTTCGGCCGGGTCTCACCGACCGAGAAGGGCGGGAAGTTGTAGTGGAGCATGAAGGTCTTCCACGACTGCCCGGTCAGTTCCTCGATTCGCTGCTCGTCGACCGAAGTGCCGAGGGTCGCGACGACCAGGGCCTGGGTCTGTCCCCGGGTGAAGAGCGCGCTGCCGTGCGTGCGGGGTAGCACTCCGACCTCACAGGTGATCGGGCGGATCTGATCGGTCTTCCGGCCGTCAGCGCGAACCCCCTCGTCAAGCACCATCTTGCGCAGGACTTCGCTCTCCAGCTTGTCCACGATCTTGGCCACCGCCTTGGTGCGGTCCGGGGTGGTGTCGGCCGCCCCGACCGGAGCAAACTGGGCCAGTGCCTCCGTTCGCACGCCGTCCATCGCCCGCTCGCGTTCCATCTTCTCGGCGATGCGGACCACCTGCTCCACCTTCGGGCGGTAGGTCGCGGCGACCGTCTCCTTCAACCCGGGGTCGATTTCCCGTACCGGCAGGGTGCGCTTCGGCTTTCCCGCCGCGGCGACCAGTCGGCTCTGCAGCCGACAGAGTTCGGCGATGTGGCGATGGGCGAAGTTGAAGATCTCGACGAGTTGCGCTTCGCTGATCTCGCGTGACTCTCCCTCGACCATGACGATCGAGTCCTCGGTCCCCGCCACCACGATGTTGACCCGGCTCTCCTCCAGCTCGCTCGTGGTCGGATTGACCACCAGCTCTCCCCCGACGAGTCCAACCCGGACTGCGGCGAGCGGAACCGGGAACGGCATGTCCGAGAGGCAGACCGCGGCGGAAGCGCCGAGCATGCCGATCACGTCGGAGTCGTTTTCCTGATCGCTGGAGAGGACGTCCACCTGGATCTGGATCTCATAGCGGTTGCTCTTCTCGAAGAAGGGGCGCAGCGAGCGATCGATGAGGCGCGAGGAGAGGATCTCCTTCTCCGTCGGGCGACCTTCGCGCTTGAAGAACCCGCCCGGAATGCGACCCGCGGCGTACGTGCGCTCGCGATAGTCGACCGTCAACGGGAGAAAGTCGCGGTCGATCTCGGTCCGGCCGATGACCACCGTGGCCAGCAGCACGGTGTCCGCGTAGGTGACCAGGACCGCGCCCGAGGCCTGCTTCGCGAGGCGTCCCGTCTCCACCGTGAGGGGACGGCCGCCGAGTTCCAGTTCTAGTTTGTGCATCGTTTCTTCTCCTGTTCTCGCCACCCACCGGCCACGATCGAGATGAAGCGCCGGTTGTGTAGATGGCTTCTCGGCGCACCTGCGCCGCCTACTTGTGGACCTCTACAAACGGATGAGGATCGAGGCGCGGCCGGACTCCGGGCCGCGCTCGTTCGGGGGAGAGATGCCGGGCTGGGAGCGAATGCCGATCCGCGGCATCCCGAAGACGTGTCCCAACGGACGTATCCCTACGGACGTGTCCCTACGGACGTGTCCCAACCGACGTGTGCCAGCAGACGCGTTACAGCAGACACGTTCCAGCCGGGTGTTATCGAGCGGGCTGGTGCGTAGGCGTTCCGGCCTCTTCCTCAAGCGCCCACCCGCCGTCTGGTGCCCTGCCGACTGGCAGCCCTGCCGTCCGGTAACCTGCCGTCCGGTAACCTGCCGTCTGGTAACCTGGCGTCCGGTAACCTAGCGTCCGGCAGCCTGCCAGGTTCCAGCGGGCGTCCCTTCACCGCACCATGGCGGCAACCTCCTGCGCCCCTCAAGGAACCTGCGCTTCCGACTGAAAAGCCCCCGATTCGATCGAATTGGGAATCTCAAGCCCCCACAGCGGGGGTTGTTGCGGGCCGCCAATCCCAGAAGACTCGGCGGCCGCCGCACCACCCCAAGGGGGCGTCGACTATCGACGCAACCCGAGTTCCTTCACCAGACTGCGATAGCTCTCCAGCTTGGTGTTCTTCAGGTACTCGAGCAACTTGCGCCGCCGACCGACCATGCGGAGAAGCCCGCGGCGGGAATGATGATCCGTCGCGTGCTTTCTAAAGTGTTCGGTGAGGTGCCGGATCTTTTCGGTCAAGAGCGCAATCTGCACTTCCGGCGAGCCGGAATCCAGGTCATGCAGCTTGTACTTGCCGATGATCTCCTGTTTCTCTTCCTTGGACAGTGGCATCAAACTCCTCCAGACATCCCCGGCCGGACTCTCCGACCGCTCGGATACGGCGCTTCGCGCATACCGCGAGCCGCTCCCCCGACCTTGAACTTCAGGGACCGCCTCACCGCGTCCCGCACTCCGAACCCGCGGTTGAGCGGGTTCGCAGCCACCGGAAAACCTGTAGCCACAGGAACACGTTGAGCGATCGTGGACGGGTTCTAAGGACGCGCTCTGCCGAGGCCGATCCCCGACTGATCATCCCTACCAGAATCGGGCCATACTACTGTTTCATTCGCTTCGATTTCAACGGATTCCTTCGATCGGCGGCAGGACGGGATCTCCGATTTTCGGCACCTTGCCCTGGAGTCGGAGGCGAGCCTCCTCGATGTCCCGGGCCACCGCCTCCTTCAGTGCCGGAAGCCCGTCGAATCGAATTTCCGCTCGAATTCGCGCTTCGAAATAGACCGGCAGAACTTTCCCCCTCAGATCGCCGCTCCAGTCGATCAAGTGGACTTCCACGGTATCGGCAGCATCATCTGTCAACGTTGGGCGACGTCCGACATTGATCGCCGACGGCACCACACCCCCCGCGATCTCGGACCAACCGGCCTAGACACCGCGGGCGGGCAGGCAGGTTCCCTCCGGAAAAACGAGATTGGCTGTCGGGACGAGCAGCTTGCCTCCCTCCCCCCGACCGAACCCCACCCGCCCCTCGAGCAGATAGGTCCGCCCCAGGACGCGGCTCGCCTCCTCCACCGCGCCACGGCGCAGCGCCTCCCGAACACGGGAGGAAGACCACGCGCACCCCGCATCGAGAACGGGCGGGAAAACCTCCGCCGTGAAATCCCGCTCGCGCCCGAGTTCACGCAGCAGATCGATCGTTCCTTCGCGACGGTTCCCGAAGCGAAAATCCGCTCCCACCCAGAGCTCGCGCAGGTCGAGACGCGCCAGGAGCACGTCAAGGAAGGCGCGCGGCGAGAGTGCGGCCATGGCGGGGGAGAACGGGAGCAGCCAGGCGTGCGTGAAGCCGAGTTCGGCCAGGGCCCGCAGCTTTTGCTCCCGGCTGGCCAATCGGTGGACCGGAACACCGCGGGCCAGGATCTCGATCGGGTGGGGATGAAAGCTGATCGCCACTGGAGTGGCCTCGAGGGCGGCAGCGCGCATCAACACGGACTCGAGCAAGGCGCGGTGGCCGCGATGAACGCCGTCGAACACCCCGATGGTGGCAATCGCCGGGCCGGAGATGAACGGTTCGGAGGAACGAGGATCGAGCACGGGCCGGTACCGCTCTGGATCGCCGACTAGATGACGCGTTCGAGTTCGAGGCAGAGAGACGCGTCGATCGGCCGATCAGCCGGACCCGGCAGGAGGTCCCATCGCGCGATCGCCAACAGATCACCCGCCGGACCGATCAACCGCACCCGTTGACCCGGCCGCGGGTTGCCTCGATGTGGAGCGCGTTCCGCGGAGGGACTCCGCCCTGCCGCAGCCGGCGGATCCAGGCATGGTCCACCTTGATGCCCTGCAAATGGGAGAGCGCGCGATTCATGTCGACGGCCTGCGAAAGCAACCCGTCACGAGTGCTCCCCGGGGGCGAGATGAGCCGACAGGCGTCGGCGATCTCGAATGGACCGACGTGGGTGCGGGAGAGAGTCTCGATCATCCCCACCGTGCCGACCGCCTTGGCCAGGTCCTCGGCCAGCGTCCGAATGTAGGTTCCCTTCCCGCACTCGACTTCGAAATCGACCCGCGGCAGCTCCACCTTGGTGATGGTGAAGCGGCCAATCTCCACGCGTCGCGCCTTGCGTTCCACCTCCACGCCCTTGCGCGCCAGGTCGTAGAGTCGCTGCCCGTCGATCTTGACGGCCGAGACCATCGGAGGAATCTGCTCGATCGCTCCGATGAAGCGATCGGCCGCCGCCTGAAGCGCACCCTGATCGAGAGCCGGCACGGCCCGCTCTTCCACCACCTGTCCCCCGAGATCACCGGAGTCGGTGCGCCGCCCGAGCCTGAGCGTGCCGCGGTACCCCTTCCCGAGGTCGACCAGATGGGTGAGCAGCTTCGTGGCGCGCCCGACGCAGACGATGAGCACGCCGTTGGCGAAGGGATCGAGACTTCCTCCGTGACCGACCTGACGGATGCCGAGGATACGACGAACCCGCGAGACCGCGTCGTGGCTGGTCCAGGGGATCTCCTTGTAGACATTGAGCACCAGGCCGGATGATTCGAGCGCGAGATCGGGATTACTCATCATCGCTGCCACCCTGTGTCGGCCCATCGGAGAGACCGAGTTCGTGGAGAATCTTGGATATGCGCAGGCTGTACTCGATCCCCTTGTCGGCCCGGAAGATCAGATCCGGAGTACGGCGGAGCGTGAGCTGCCGGCCGAGTTCGCTGCGGAGGAAGGGACGCGCCCCGACCAGCACCCGCAGGGCAGCTTCCTGGGTTGCCTCATCCCCCAGCGCGGAGACATAGACCCGCGCGACCGAGAGATCCTGAGCGACCTCGACCCGCATCACGCTGACCCAGCTAAGGCGCGGGTCGCGCACCCGGTTTCGCAGGATCTCGGATAGTTCGCGCCGGATCTCCTCCTGCACGCGCTCCATGCGGACGCCCTTCATCGCTCCTCAACTTTCCCGGTCGTCGACGTCCTCGTACCCTTCCAGCGTCCAGTCGTCGGAATCGCCGTCCGCACCGCGGGGGTCGGACGACGCCGACTCTTCCACGTCGTCGATGTGCCGCACCAACGACCGGACATCGGTGACCACCACCCGCGGGTCACTCTCGATCTCCTGACGGATGGCCAGGAGGGAGGCGCGACCGCTCGATTCGGAGAGAACGACCAGGGCGAACCCCAGCGCGGCGCGCTGCAGGAGATCCTGATGATCGACCTCCGCCACGGAGGCGTGATAGCGGGCGCGGAGGTGTTCCTTGAGATGCCGAACCACGGCGCGCTTCGCCTTCAGCGAGCCGCTGTCGCGGATGATCAACTCGACTCGAGCGACGGCGTAGAACATGGATTTTCGTGCGGCGGGCACCGATGGCGCCCGCCTGGTCTACTCGAGTTTGCGCGCCACCTCTTCGACGGTGTACGCCTCGATGACGTCACCTTCCTTCATGTCGTCGTAGCCGTCGAGGCCGATGCCGCACTCGAAGCCGGTCTGCACCTCGCGCGCGTCGTCCTTGACCCGCTTGAGCGAGGCGAACTTGCCGTCCCAGACCACGTCTACCCCACGGTAGACCCGGGCCCGGTCGTTGCGGCTGATCGAGCCGGAGACCACGAAACAGCCGGCGATCGCCCCCACCTTGGTGATGTGGAACACCTTTCGCACCTCGGCCGAGCCCTTGATCGTCTCGACCTTCTCCGGCGCGAGCAACCCGGCCATCGCGTCCTTGATGTCCTTCTCCACCTCGTAGATCACGCGATAGAGACGGATGTCGACCTTCTCGGTCATCGAGAGCTGGTGCGCCTTGGCATCCGCACGGGTGTGGAATCCGATGATGATTCCGCCCGAGGCCTTGGCCAGGAGGACGTCGCCTTCGGAGATCAGGCCCACCCCGGAGTGGATGATCCGCACCTTCACCTCGCTGGTCGACAGCTTGGTCAAGGTGTCGCGCAGCACTTCCACCGAGCCGGCCACGTCGGCCTTGAGCACGACGTTCAGTTCCTTCAGATCGCCTTGCTTGATCCGCTCCTGGATCGACATGAGCGAGGTTGACTGCGTCTGGAGTCGGATCTTGTGCTCCCGCGCGATCTGCGCGCGGTAGACCGCGATCTCCCGCGCCTTGGCTTCGTCCTTCATCACCGTGAGGACGTCGCCGGCCTGCGGAACGTCGTTCCAGCCGAGCAATTCCACTGGCGTCGACGGTCCCGCGACGGTGAGGCGCTGGCCCCGTTCGTCGTTCATGGCCCGCACACGACCCGACTGTCCACCGCAGACATAGGCATCGCCTACCCGGAGGGTGCCGTTCTGTACCAGCAACGTCGCCACCACCCCGCGCCCGGAATCGCGCTTCGATTCGATCACGACTCCGCGAGCCGGGCGTTCCGGCTCGGCCTTCAGTTCGAGCAACTCGGCTTCGAGCAGCAGCCGTTCGAGCAGCGCTTCGACGTTCTGGCCGTGCTTGGCCGAGATCTCGACCGCACCGACCTTGCCGCCCCACTCCTCGATGAGCACGCCGTTGTCCGCCAGCTCCTTCTTGATCCGCTCCGGGTTGGCATTGGCCAGATCGATCTTGTTGATCGCCACCACGATCGGCACGTTGGCCGCCTTCGCGTGGTTGATCGCCTCCAGGGTCTGAGGCCGAACCCGGTCGTCCGCCGCGACCACCAGGACCACGATGTCGGTGACCTGGGCACCCCGGGCGCGCATCGCCGTGAACGCCTCGTGTCCCGGCGTGTCGAGGAACGCGACGTTGCCCTGTGGCAGCCGCACCTGATACGCACCGATGTGCTGGGTGATGCCGCCGGATTCCGTCTCGATCACCTTGGTCTTCCGCACGTAGTCGAGCAGGCTGGTCTTGCCATGGTCGACATGGCCCATCACGGTGACGATCGGGGCGCGCGGCTTCTTGTCCCAGACCTCGTCGCTCTCCTCCTCCTGGGCCAGCATCTCCTCGCCGAACTCGGTCTGGAAGTCCGGCTCGAAGCCGAACTCGTCCATGATCGTGGCGATCGCATCCTTGTCCAGTCGGTAGTTGATCGTGGCCATGATGCCGAGCTGGAAGCAGGTGGCGATCACCTCGTTCGGCTTCGCCTCCATCATCGAAGCGAGCTCCGCCACGGTGACGAACTCGTGGACCTTCAGCGTGCGGCTGACCTCCTCGACCCCCACTTCATCCGAACGGCGGCGGCGTCGCGAACCGCGCGAGCGCCCGGCATCGATGTTCGCCATGGTCCGCCGAACGTTGTCCCGAACCGCGGCCTGGTCAACCGTCCGCTTGCCGCGCTTCTTGTTTGCTCCGCCGCGATTGCCGAAGAGCGGAGCCCGTGGCGCCCCAGCCGAAGGCGGATTGAGCACCGGCGCGTTACCGCGCTGTGGCGGACCTCCCGGTCGCCCGGGGGGACCGGATTGCGGGCGGTAGCCAGGACCACCGGGACGACCCTGATCACCGGGACGACCCTGATCGCCGGGCCGACCCTGATCGCCAAGCCGACCCTGGTCCCCCGGTCGCGGCGGGTCTCCAGGGCGGTACTGGCCGGCCGGAGGCCGACCGCCGGGCGCACCGCCGCGATTGGGCGGACCACCTGGCCCGGGTCGTCCGCCACCCTGGGGCGAACCGGTCGCGCGGGCAGGGTACCCCCCGGTCGTGGCCGGGCCGCGATTCCCACCGGACGCGCCCTGCGGCGGGCCTCCCGCCGGGGAAGACGAGCGCGGCTGCGTCGGGCGCTGGGTGTAGTCGGGATACGGACCGCCGTGCGGCTGGTATCCCGCGGTCGGCGCATTCGGATTCGTCGGTCGCGGCGGAGCGACCGGGCCGGTCGTTCCGCTGCCCCCCTGGGGAGGGGTCGAAGACGAGCTCGCCCCCGCGTCGCCCACACCACCGGCGCCGCCGCTGCCTGGCCCCACGCCGGCGGAGCCGGATCCGGCTGAACCCGCGCCAATCGCTCCCGGTGCGGACACTCCGGCGGTCGGAGCCACGGTGCCCGGGGCGGAGGGAAACGAGGCCGGCGCCTGCCCCGCGGGGGGCGTCACCTGGCGAGCCTCCTCCACCTTGCGATTGATCTCGTGGTGAAGGGCTGCCTTCTTCTCCGTCTCGCTCTTGGTCTTCGCCCTCTCTTCGCTGATCTGGGCGCGGATCTTGGTGACGAGGTCGTCGTCGATCGCGCTCATGTGGCTTTTCACATCGTCACCGAGTTTGGTGATGATGCTGACCAGAGCATCGCTGGAGATCTTCAGTTCACGAGCGAGCTGGAAGACGCGTGTCTTCACGCATTCGCCTCACTTTCGTCGTTCTCGGCCGGTGTTGCCTGCGCGCGTCCCGTATCCGGGTCGGCTCCGCCGGCGTCTTCACGGGCGCCGGAGTCGCTCATCGCGGGAGTGTCGAGGGAATTCCCTTCCGCCTGCACGCCCCTGTCGTCCGAATCGGTGCTGTCGTCCGAATCGGTGCTGTCGTCCGAATCGGTCCTGTCGCCCGAATCAGTCCTGTCACCCGAATCAGTCCTGTCCGTTTCGTCGCTTTCGGTTTCCGAGTCGTTCCGGGCCGCGGGATCGTCAGCCGTAGCTTCCTCGCCGACCTCGCCGACCTCGATTTCGGCCCCATCCACATCGGCATCCGCCAGGTCGCCGGAAGCGCCCCCGGCGCGCCGTTCGAGAATCTCCCCGCCGAGCGTGAGCAGACGGGTGGCGGTCTTCTCGCCGATCCCCGGGATCGCCATCAGTTCCTCGACGGACGTGCGCATCACGTCCTGGAGCGTTTCCTTCCCCGCCTTGATCAGCTTTTCCACGGTGCGCGCGCCCAGATCCTTCTCGAGCTCCTCGAGCTCGATCTCGGCCGCCTCGCCCGAAGCCGCCTGCATCTGCGACTGGCTCTTCAGGTCGATCGCGTAGCCGGTGAGCTTGCTCGCCAGGCGTGCGTTCTGTCCGCGGGTACCGATCGCGACCGAGAGGCCCTCGTCCGCCACGACCACGGTGGCGCGACGCTCCAGCTCGTTCGGAATGACGTCGAGTACACGCGCGGGTGACAAGGCGCGAGAGAGAAACAGCTTCGGATCCGGGCTCCAGGGCACGATGTCGATCCGCTCTCCCCCGAGTTCGCGGACGATGGCCTGCACGCGCGCCCCCTTCATTCCGACGCAGGCGCCGACCGGATCGACGCGGTCGTCATGGGAGACGACCGAGATCTTGGTGCGGGATCCGGGCTCGCGGGCGATGTCCTTGATCTCGACCACGCGCTCGAAGATCTCCGGAACCTCGTTCTCGAAGAGTCGACGCACGAAGTCGGGGTGCGTCCGGGAGAGGATGAGCTGTGGCCCCTTCTGGTTCTTGTCGACGTCGAGCAACAGAGCGCGGACCGGCTCACCGATCTTGAACCGGTCGCGGAAGATCACCTCCCGGGGCGGAATCATCCCCTCGGTCTTCCCCAGCTTTACGATCACGCTCCCTCGATCCACCTGGGAGACCGCGCCGCTCAAGATCTGCCCCTTGCGCTCGATGAACTCCTGGAAGACGTTCTCCCGTTCCGCCTCACGAACCCGCTGGACCAGCACCTGCTTTGCGGTCTGGATGGCGTTACGCCCAAACTCGGCCACCGGCACGTCCACCGGTACCGTCGTGCCGAGGCGGACGCCGGGATGGGACTTCACCGCCTCCTCGTAGTCGATCTCTCCGGCCAGATCGATCGCGACCTGCACCACCTTCTTGTGCACGCGGACACGGATCTCGCCCGAAATCTCATCGAAGGCGACCTCCACGTCTGCCGCGGTGGCATAGCGCTTCTTTGCCGCGCTGAGCAGCCCGACGGTGAGCGTCTCCACCAAGAGGCGCCGATCGACGCTCTTCTCGCGGGAGATCTGCTTCAGTGCTTCGAGAATTTCCTCAGTAGCCATGAGTCGTCTCGACCTCGTTGCGCCCCGGTTCGGGCGAGGCACCACGCCCCGCTCGGTTCACGATCATTCACCTGTCCCAAACTCATCCCGGCAGCAGGCGTTCCGGGCCAGCCTTCAGATCCGGCCAGCGGCCTCGCACGCAGTCCTGCCTCCCCAAAGAACCCCAGCCCAGCCCTGGCCGAAGAACCCCTGGCCGAAGAACCCCTGGCCGAAGAACCCCTGCCCGAAGAACCCCTGCCTGCACTCGAATCACGAGGTCGGCTGCGGTTCATCCGCCTCGGTCCTCGCCAGGTCGGGCCCCGACGCGACCCCTCGACGCCTCCACGGGTCCATGTGGACATGGGCCGACTCGATGTCGCTCAGCCGCACGAACCGCCGCGCGGTGCTCGGAGCCGCCAAATCGGAACCGCGATCCCCGGTCAGGCCCGCGGTCGGTACCGTGACACCCCGCTTCGACTTCTTCTGCTTTCCGCGGGGACTGCCCCCGCGCCGACCGGCATCCGGCGCCATCGGCTCGAGCCAGAAGCCGTCCGTTTCCCAGAGCCCGATCGCCCCCTCCAGGTGGCGGATACCGCCGCCCGGATCGCGCCAGTCCAGCTCTACCCGTTCTCCGACGAAGCGGCGAAAGTGCCGTTCCTCGCTGATCGGGCGGTTCATCCCCGGCGACGAGACCTCGAGGCTGTAGCTATTGCGCAGACTTGGATTCGCATCCAGAACGTTGGCCAGCGTGCGACTGAACTTCGCGCAAGCCTCGACCGGCAGCCCGTTGTCGTGGTCGAGGGTGACCCGGATGTTCTGAATCCGGCTGCCGCGTGCCACGGAGCACTGCACCAGTTCGTCGCCGCCCTCATCGAGCAAGGGCCGGATCAATTCCTCGAGTTCCTCGCGACGCACCGTTCCGCTCGCCAACCCTCTCTACGCTGCCGACACACGTACTGGCAGGACACGACACCCGCGGTTCCGCCCGGTCCCGCCGCGCGGAACCAGTCTGCCGCAGACCAATGCCAACCAGCGGACCCCCACCGATGGGTGCCCGCTTCGCTCGGTCGCCCGCGAACGCTCACGGAGGCCCCGCCTGAAGACGGGGGTCTCACCGCGAGACCGCCTCCCGCACAAAACAAATAGCGTGGACGGAAGGCCCACGCACGAGGAAGCTACATCACCCTTCGGAGTTCGAGCAAGGTGAGATATTCCGGGGGGCTAGGGGGCGGCGAGTTCCCCCCCGTAGATCAGGTCGAGCACGACCGTCCCGACCCGCTCGAGGGTAGTCGAACTGAGCCGGTCCGGAGTGTCCTTGAGGGTGTGCCAGTTTGGATCACCCCAGCCGATGATGAGCGCGGAGGGCACCCCGCGGCGGAGCCAGGGCAGGTGATCGTCGGTAATGGCGTAGCCGACTGCCGGGTTGAACTCCGCGAAGCCGCGGCGGGCCGCCAGATCGAAGATCAGATCGGAGAGATCCGGGAAATACCGCTGCGAGTAGAGCTCGCGACCGAATTGCGCCCCCGGGGCGCCGATCATGTCCAGTACCAGCACCCAATCGGGGAGACGACCGACCCATTCGGAGGCCAGGCGCTGGCTCCCCAGGCAGAACTCCTCGGGCTTGTCGTCCCGCCCCAGATCCTCCGCGTCGAAAAGCACCAGATCGACCCCGATCGGCGGGGGGTTGTCGCGCAGAACTCGCGCCAGGGTGAGGAGCAGCGCCGTACTCGACGCCCCGTCGTTCGCCCCCAGGACCGCCTTCGCGCGCGCCTGGGGATTCGGATCCTGGTCCGCCCAGGGGCGGGAGTCCCAGTGCGAACCGAGGAGCAGCCGCGGCCGGGCCTCGGGGCGAATCGAGATGATCAGATTGGTGCAGGCGAGCTCCCGACCATCAGCGGGCGAGATCACCTTGAAGGGGTGGGCGCGATAGGCGACGCCAAGGGAATCGAGGTGAGAACGAAAGGCCGAGAGGCAACGGGCATGCGCCGGCGTGCCCGGCACCCGGGGACCGAAGGCGCACTGTCGCCGCACCCACTTCATGGCGCTCTCCCCGGAGAGAGCCGGAGCCGCGGCCTCGACCGGGTCGGCCGACAGGAGCAGCGCCCCGAGCGCCAGCAATCGCCCGACGCCCCCCCGCATCAGAAGGTGAAGGCGGCCGAGACGGAGATGCTGACCAGGCGTGTCGTGTTCCCCTCGTTCTTGTTGTCGGTGTTCTGCCCCACGCTCAGCGATGCCTTCCCGTTGATGTTGTCGGTGAACTGATAGTTGGCGTCGGTGGTGACCTTCAGACTGGAACGATCATCCCCGATCACGTCCTGCCCCGCCCCGAAGCGCGAGGTGGTCGATTTGTTCTGCGACCAGTCGATCGCCCCTGAGAGGTCGAGACGGGTTTGCACCACCTTTTTCTGGTTCGTGACCGGCACCACCACCGTCTTGGTCAAGCGGATCGTCTTCTTGACCGTGAGCAGAACCTTGCGCGAGATCGACTCGTTCAGGTTCCCCGGTGGCGGATTGTAGCTCTGGGTGCGGGTGACCCGCGAGTCGCTGCTCAAGGAGGCGGTCATCTCGTTGTTCAGCGTCAGGTTCAGGTTCAGCAGGGGCGAAAACGCGGTGCTCCTCTGCTCCGTGTCCCGGGTACGCCCCTGGGAAGCGGTCGTCTGGAGCTCTCGCGAGAAGTTGGTCGTCGCCTGGATGCTCTTTACCCGCGACTCCAGGCCGAGGACCTTGACCAGCGCCTTTGGCGCCGTGCCCCAGTTCACGTTGAGATCGGGCCACTTCGTGGTGACCCGCGTCGTCGGCTGCTGCGCGTTCTGCCGTTGGTTCGATTCGGTCCGGTTTGCGCTCGTCCCCACGCTCACATTCTGCGGCATCCGGAGCGAGGTGGTCAGGGTGAAGGTCTTCCCTTCGCTCTCGGTCGACTGGGCCAGCCCTACCGGGCGAGTGTCTCCGCCCGGGTTGTCACTCAGCCCGAGCTGATAGAGCATCGAGGGAGTGCCGCGCTGGCTGCTGCGACTATTGTCGTGGGTGAGCGAGTACTGCAGCTGCATCGGTTCGAGTTTGAACCCGCGCGGGCCGGAGCCGGCCGACGAGTTTCCCGACTTCTCTCCCTTCCCCCCCCGACCCAGTTTCGCCAGCTCGCCCAACGCGAGGCGAGCGGAGAAGCTGGTCGAGTTCCCCGAGCGGAACGAGTTGGTCCGCTCCTGGCGGTCCTGCTGCAGGTTGGTGTACTGCAGGAAGTCGATCCCCGAGCGCCCGCTCCAGGTGACCTTGGGCGCCACCGAGGTCTTCAAGATCGGGATGTCGTAGTTGGTGCTCAGATCCTGTTGTCGCGCGGTCTCACGACCGAGGTTCAGCCCGAGCAGGCGTGGGGCCCCTTCTCGGAGCTGCAGATCCCGGTTCGAGCTGATCCGGTAGTTCAAGAACTGCAACGGTCGCATCCCCGCTCCCAGGTTGAGCGCGGCGCTATTGCGGTTGGAGGTCGGGGCGAGGCGGAAGGGCGCGGCGAGGTCGCTACGGACGTAGCGACGGCTCCGGTTCCGCTGCCCATTCAGGGTGGCGCTGACCGAGTTGGGCAGCAACTGCGCCCGCCACCCCTTGCCAAGGTTGAATGCGGCAAGGTTGTCCAGCGCCATTGCCCAGGAGACGCCCCCGGTGGCATTGGTCGTGGTGTCGCGCTGGGTTGGGGTGAGCGAGGTCGCCTTTCGATGCGAGCCGTTCAGCCTGAACGGGGCCAGGCCGTAGCGCACCCATGGGTTCTCCGATGACTCCTTCTCGATGCTGACCTCGAGCCGTCGCTCGTTGGTCTCGCTGATGTCGCGATCGGTGGCTCGATCGAGCACCAGGTCGCTGTTGGTCTGGAACTTCGGGACGCGACGGTCCCGCGCGGCCGACCAGCGGACCGGCAGGCGGATCCCGAGCGGCGAGAGGAATCGATCGACATTGACGGTGCTGGCCAGGTTCACCGCCGTGGTGGTGGTCCCGGAGCCGCGCTCCTTTCCGATCGAGAGGAAGTCGGCGTTGGTCCGGGTGAGGTTGCCGCTGAAGCTGGCCACGTCCGAGAGATTGGTCTGGACGCTCATGCGCGTGGCGTACCCCCGGTCCTTCTTGACCTGGGTGAGGCGCAGCTCGTTGATCCAGACGTTGCCCCGCCCGAGAGTCGACTGGCCCCGGTTCGCGACGAAGAAAGCGATCCGCTGGATGCTGGTCAGGCTCGGATTCCCCTTTCGCGAGATGACCGCACCGTTGGGCAGGCTCCGACTGGCGATCTTGGTCACGGAGTCCGGCACGTCGAGCTGCAGCTGGGACATCTCTGCGAAGTCCATCCGAACCAGGTACCAGTCGCTCAAGATCGGAATCCGGTACTCGTAGTAGTTGGTGGTGTTGCTGTTGGCATCGCGACAGAGCCGGATGGTCGCCTGGAGATTCGCGTCCCCCAGTTCCGACCGTTTGCGCAGGTAGAACTCCATGTTCTCGTAGAGCGTGTAGTCCTGCCGGGTGGGATAGGTGCGGTAGATCGACGCCTTGTGCGCCGGGGCGAAGTTCGACAGCTCGAGGGTGATCGACTGCTCGCGCTCGGTCACGTTGTTCTGTTTCCCCGGCTTGAACGGTGGATCGTAGACCGCGGCATCGTCCTTGTTGTTCAGCACGCTGACGAAGAAGTCCTCCCCCGGGCCGATCTGCTCCGGCGGGAGCGGCCGGTCGGCCAGGTTGGCCAGCGGCCCCTCGTACCAGCGGTTGCCGATGATCTCCAGCCCGCCGATCTGGAGCAGGGTCGAGTCGGCCAAGCTGTCGACCCAGACCCGGGCGTGGAGGATCTTCTCCCAGCTCGGCTCGATTCCGGGTCGGCTTTCGATCCGCACCAGGGAGTCACTGTCGAGCGGGATGCGGACCCGGCGCCAGCCGTTGTCCGATCGGATGGCGAAGTTGAGATCGTTCCGTCCTTCGTAGTCGCGGAAGACGTCGGTTTCCCAGAGCGTGGAGTCGCCGAGATCGATCGACACGGTGAAGTAGCTGCTCAGGGTGGAAAGTGAGCTGTCGTCGTTCAGGTCCTCGCTGTCCATCTCCTGATTGCCTTCGGTGCCGTTGACCTGAGCGTACTTGCGCGGACTGGTCTCGCTCACGTCGTCATCGAACTTGTAGTCGTCGCGCGGATCGTCGCCCGATCGACCTGATTGGATCCGGTCGAGGCCCACGTCCTCGTCTCCCTGGGTTCCCTGGTCGAGGCGGCCGTCGTTGTTCTGATCCTCGGTGTCGAGCTTGCCGTTCGGAGTGACGATCGTTCGCTCGCTCGGTGGTCGGCGGAGATCATTGGGATCACCGCGGTACCAGATGGCGTCCTCGTTCACCGAGCCAAGGTCGATGTGGAGGCGGCCGCGCCGCTTCGCCACCCCTGGCGCCAGGCGTCGAAGCGCACGAAGTCGTTGATCCAGATGTCGAGGAACTGGGCCCGCGACAGATCCGCCCCGCGGGTGGAGATCGACTGCACCACCCCGGACCAGGAACGCTCCCGCTCCCCATCCGTCTCCCCCGCCGGGAACACCTTCATCTCGAGCACCGTGCGATTGTCATCCCCTTCGGTCTGCTCGAGGGTCGGCTGCAGGTCCCCCTCCCGCACCTTGGCCCGAGGGGAGTACCAGTAGAGTTCCCCTTTGCGCACGGAGGCCTCCTGCTCGCCCAGATCGTCGAGCAGCGGGGCGGGAATCGAGGCCGGTCGCCAGGCGCGGCGGTTGAGGTTGAGCGACTGAATGTCCTTCACCCCGTCGAAGTCGTCGACGTACAGCTTGTCCCGGGTGTTCGGATTGGGAAACGACATGCCGAGACCGGCGTCGAGGTCGAAGCGGGACGGTGCGCGAGCCGTGACCCCGGGCAGGGCGTTGGCCAGTCGGGTCAGCATCCAGGCTTCGGTCTTGTACGAACCGGTGAACTCACCGACCAAGGTGTGGGCCGGCTCCTCCCCCAGGCGCGGTCGTTTTCCCTGCAGACCGGGCACTCCCCCCTTGCTCTCGTAAAGCCAGGCGGAGGAGAAGTTGAGCTTGCTGTCCTGCGGCCGGTAGGCTCCGGCCATCCCCGCGAGCGTCTTCTGATTTCCCCCTCCGAACGGGATGAATGAATAGGTGACCTGGATGTTCTCGCTCTGCTGCACGTTCGCGGCAGCCAGGATCTCGATCTCCCCGAGGTCGTAGTCGATGGTGTAGTCGCGGTCGCGCACCAACAGTCGCCCGCCGGCCCGCACCGACTCGCTCCCCTCGAGGATGTTGTAGGCATTGAGCTGGATGTTGCTCACCGGACTCCGGTAGGTGACCTCGATGTAGTACTGGCTGTCTCCGGGCTGCGGCGTACCCGACCAGTCGTAGACCCGCGGGGCGCGGAGGGCGGGGTCGATCGGGATGGTGTTCTCCGCGGTGCGTTGCTTGAGGGAGGTGCCGTCCGGACGGAAGCGGTAGAAGAGAAACTGGCCGCAGGTCGCGGGCTCGAGTCCAAGGTCGGCCGAGTCGGGATCGAACGGCCGGAGGTCGGGGAAGTAGAGCAGTCCGCTGCCCAGATCGACCTGCCCGGGGTCGACCTCCTCGTCGGTTCCGGCCGTCGTCTGCCCCTCGGAGTTCAGGATGCCGAGGTCGAGCCCGGTCCGCTGGAGAAACGTGACGTTCGAGATCTGGTCCGGCTCGTTGTCGGTGCCCAGGGTCCGCTTCAGCCGGACGCGAAGCTGGAGCGAGCCGGCTTCGATCGATCGAGCCTGCAGGTCGTAGACATTCTTGAGCTCGAGGTTCCGGACCGAGGCCCACGGACCCTCGGTCAGGTCGTTGCTCACATTGAGCGCGCTACCCGGACGGATCATCTTCAGGCTCAGCGTGTCGCCACTGGCGATGAACCCCACCCGCTCGATCGGTGTGGTGGTGCGCACCAGGTTTCCCGTCCCGTCCACCCCCATGGCCACGCCGCGGTAAGCCACGGCCAGGACGTCGTCCTCGTCGAGCGGACGACTGAGCACCAGCCAGGGATTGCCCCGGTTGCGGTCGCGATTGATGACGTAGTCCTCGTCGACCCCCATCTTGAGCAGGTGGAAGTTCCCCACTGCCACCGAGTCGACATCGGTGCCCACCGGCGGGCGAGGATCGCGACCGGTCACCGTCACCTTGCTCGCCCGGGCGTCGAGCTGGACGTCGTTGTTGCGCACCTTGTCGTCCACGAAGACGTAGAGCGAGTCATCGTCCACGTCCCACGGGCAGCCGTTCGGGTCGCGCAGGAAGAAGAACTTGCCCCGGATGAAGTCGGTGTCGTCGATCCGGATGGTGGTCACCTCGGCCGATCGTTCGATCGACTTCGAGTCGTTCTTTCCCTCCTGTTTGGAGAGAATCATGTTCACGTCGACCGCGGCCAGCTTGGCCAGCGCGCTGATGCCGAAGAGACCCTCGGCGCGGCCGTTGTAGGTCACGTACTGCGTTCCCGGGAGCGAGAGGTTGGTGTTCCCGAGGTTCACCTCCTGCACGATCTCGTCCTCGTAGCCGTCGTACTTGATCTTGATCCGGTTGGAGAGCGGCGTCGTGGCCTGACTCGCTTGATCGACGTCGACCTGCACCTTGTCGCCGATCGTACCGGTGAGGTTGAGGTTCAGTTCCTGCATCATGTCGAGCTGGGGGAACTTCGATTGCCCGCGACCGAACTCGGTCTCCCGCGCATTCGGACGCCACTGGCTGGTCCCGCCGAAGGTGATCCGCTCGCTGCCGCGCACCAGGAGGTTCGGCTCCCCCTTGCCGAAGATCGACTGGAGCTGGGACGGGACCTCGAAGGGGACGGTCAGCTTCACCATCCCCTTGTTCCCCTTGGCCACGTTGGCCCGCCCCTTCTCCGCGGTCTTCAGCTGGGTCAACCACTCCCGGCGGAAGTTCCGCAGCCCGAGGCGACGGAGGTACTCGGCGCGGGTCAGGCGCAGCCGCGGTCCAATCGGAGTCTGGCGATGCAGCTGCTGCACCTCGACCAGGGGGAATCGAGCTGGGCCGAGACCTGGAGCTGCAACGGATCGAAGGCATCGAGATGCGGTTCGGTCGCCTGGAGGAAGCGGAAGCCGAGGCTGTCGAGTCGCGCCTGTTCCGCCGGCTTCAAGAACCCCCGCGCGCGCACCGTCTCGCGAGCCGACCACCGATTGACCACGCTGTGGAGCAGGGCATCTTCGCTCGGGAACATCGAGACCGGACGGGTCCAGAGACCGACGCCGGGGGGAATCTCGATTTCACGGCTCGGCATCGGGCGCGCCTCGACCGGAGTGCCGGTGAGTTCGGGCGGCGGGGTCGAGAAGGGATCCACCGGCGGGGGTGGGGTGGCGCGGCCCTCCCCTTCGGCGGCGGCCGAGTCGACGAGCGCGCTGCCCCGGGCGGAGTCAGGGAGGGCGGTCAGGGACGAATCGCCCAGAACCGCGCTCGAGTCCAAGCCCGCCGCCTGGAGCACCTCCTGCAGGCTCGAATCGGGCCGTTCCGGGGTCGGTTCGAGGCTGTCTCCCGCCTCCCGTTGTGCGGCCACAGAGGGCAAGCTCGCCCCCGAATCCAGGACATCCGCGGGAGCATTGCCGATAGTCGAGTCGACGGGCGGGGGCAAGGGACGCGGCCGCGGGGTGGCGTTGACCGGATCCTCGATCGCTCCGGGCGCCCCGGCCTGGGACCGGGGACCGAAGAGGATCAAGGTCAGGGCAACAAGCAGCACCCATCCTACCGCCGGTCGGCGGGAGCCAGGCTCGATCTGTGCTGTAGGACGAAGGTGGATCAATCCGTGGCCCCGGACCCCGTCTGGCGATCGTTCTGATGTCCCGGAAGCTCGTGTTCCGGGGGCGTGCGGCCCAAACTCTCCCGGTCCGGGCTCTCCCGGTCCGGGCTCTCCCGGCCCGGGCCCTCCCGGTCCAAACCCTCGTGGTCGGGACCGATCTGGGCCGTGGAGCCGGCCCGCGAGCTGGGACGATATGGACCCGGCAAGTCGGTTCGCGTCATTCGGCTGGACCCGCCGGAAGGGCCGCAGGGTAGACCAGAATCTGCCGGTCGGCGATGGCGTGATCGACTCGTCGTCGGAACAGGCTCCGGCGCATATACTCCGCGCCCGGGCCGAGGTTTCGGTCCGGCTCGTTTCCAATCCGAATCAGGGAGGCGTTCGCGACACCGGATGATCTTGCAGCGCTACATCGTCCGATCACTGGTCGGGCCCTTTCTGCTCGGATTCGGGATCGTGACGTTTCTCCTCACGATGGACATGCTGCTCGATCTCCTCGATCTCATCATCGGGAAGGGCATTCCGGTCTGGACCGTCGTGCGCCTGTTCTTCCTGGCCCTGGGCTGGATGGTCGCCCTCTCCGTCCCCTGCGGCGTCCTCGTGGCCGTCCTCATGACCTTTGGCCGGATGAGCCAGGACAACGAGATCGTCGCCCTCCGGGCGAGCGGCGTCCACCTCTTCCGGATCCTGGCCCCCGCGCTGGGCACGTCCGCGATTGTCGCCATCGCCCTCGCCCTCTTCAACAACTACGTCCTGCCGGAATCGAACTATGCCTTCTCCCGCCTCCGGGACGAGATGATGCGAAAGCGACCGACGGCGGAGATCCGCGAGGGGGTCCTCATGGACGACTTTCGCGGCTACCACCTCTTCATCAGCCGTCTGAACGACCGGACCGGGGAGATGCAGGACGTCTTGATTCTCGACGGCACCTCCTCCCCCACCTCCCCGCGCACCATCCTGGCCAAGAACGGGATCCTGCACTTCCGTCCGGAGGAGAACGCACTGACCCTCGAACTGTTCGACGGCCAGATCCACCAGGCCGATCCGAACGCCGCCGAGGGGACCTACCGATGGCTCGACTTCGGCACGCACATCCTCCGGATCCAGGAGGTGGGAGATCTCTGGCGCGAGGGAGTGCAGAAGCGACGGGGCCAGCGGGAGATGTCGGTCGAGGAGATGAAGGCCGAGATCCGGAAGCTCCAGGCGGATCGCGACAACACCATGAAGTACATCACCGGCGACCTGGAGAAACTCTCCCTGCCCGACCTCGAAACGCTCGACCTGCGTGACCCGGGTTCGGCGGTCCAGGGGGCGGTGGGAAGCCTCTGGCGAAAGGCACTCAAGCAGGCGAGGCCGCCCGCGCCGAGCAACTTCTCGGTGGACGAGCAACGGGTGGTGGAGGCGATCCGCTCGCGCCAGGGAGAGGTTCGCTCGGTGGAACGCCGGATCAGCGAGTTCCGGGTCGAGATCCACAAGAAGTTCTCCATCCCGGTGGCCTGTGTGGTCTTCGTGCTGGTGGGAGCGCCGCTCGGGATCCGCGCCCGCCGGGGCGGACTGGCGGTCGGCTTCCTGAGTTCCGCCTTCTTCGTCTTCTACTGGCTCTGCCTGATCGGGGGCGAGCAGCTCGCCGATCGTCGGCTCCTCCCTCCCTGGGTTGCCATGTGGCTGGCCAACGTCGTCCTGGGGACCCTCGGAATCTTCCTCACGCTGTCGGTCATCCGCTCCGGCGACCCCGGGCGGCCGCGACCGCAAAAGGCCGCGCCGTGACGCTTGGCAGGGGAGAAACGAAGGGACGATGAGGATCCTCGATCGCTACCTGGTGCGGGAGTACCTCAACTACTGCTTCCTCGGCATCCTCACCTTCGTCGGCCTGTTCATCGTGGTCGACCTGTTCGAGAAGCTGGATGTCTTCGTCGACCACAAGGCGGGGGCCGGGCTGGTCGCGCGTTACTACCTCTACGGGGCGGGGACGATCGTCACCCAGGTGCTCCCGATCGCGCTTCTGCTCGGTTCCATCCTGAGCCTCAGCCAGCTCCGGAAATACAACGAACTGGCCGCGATGCAAGGCTCGGGACAAAGCCCGTGGCGCCTCGCCCGCCCTCTGCTCCTCGCCGGACTCGCCTTCTCCATCGGGCAGTACGCGCTCAATGAGGGGCTGGGACCCAGGATGTACGAAGGGCAGAAGCGGATCCTGAACGAGGAGATCAAGCGTCTCTCGGGCACTGACTCACAGAGCCGTTCCGACGTGCGGTTCGTCGGGGCCGGCGGTCGCTTCTTCATCGCGCAGTTTTTCGATGCCCGGCGCGAGACCTTGCGCGGCGTCTCGGTCCAGTACCTCGCTCCCCCCCGTCTCACCGCGCGGATCGACGCCGAACGCGCCAGCTGGGTCGACGGCACCTGGCGGTTCGAGAATGGGCACCTCAGGAGTTTCTCCGACGCCGGTTCACACTCGATCCCGTTTCGGGCCTACGCCAGTTCGGAGATCGACGAGACCCCGCGCGACTTCGCCCGGCAGAGCGTCGACCCCTTCCACCTGGGCATGCGGGATCTGTGGCGCTACGCCGAACGGATCCGCGGCTCCGGCGGCGAGACGCAGAAGTACCTGACCAACTTCCATCTGCGCGCGTCGTTCCCCCTGGCGGGGCTGATCATGACGCTCCTGGGCGCGGCGCTCTCGCTCCGCGTGGTGCGAGGGGGCAACATCGCCGTCGGCCTGGGGCTCTCGGTGTCGGTCGGCTTCGCCTTCTTCGCCTTCGTGCGCATCGGTCAGGCGCTGGGATACAACGGCACGATCCCGCCGATGCTCGCAGCCTGGCTCGGAAATCTGGTCTTCACCGCGATCGGGTTCTTGCTCTTCTGGAAAGTGAGCCGCTAGCCGGCGGGCGGGGGCGGAGGAGATTCCGCGCCTCCGGGAGCACTCCCGGCCGGTGGGGTCGGCGGCGCCGCTTCGCTCCTCATCTCTTCCAGGAAGTGGGTGTCCACCCCGCCACGACGAAACCCTGGATGGCGCAGCACCTCGGCCTGGAACTCCATCGTGGTGTCGATCCCCTCGATCCGGGATTCGTCCAGCGCCCGCAGCATCCGGTCGATCGCCTCCTCGCGCGTCGCGCCGTAGGCGATCAGCTTGGCGATCATTGAATCGTAGAACGGCGGAATCGAGTAGCCGGAGTAGATGTGGGTGTCGAGCCGGATCCCCGGCCCCCCGGCGAAGTGCAGGCTCTCGATCTTTCCCGGCGAGGGGCGGAAGTTCTGGCGGGGCGATTCCGCATTGATCCGGCACTCGATGGCGTGCCCGCGGGGAATCACTTCCTCCTGCCCGAAGGGGAGCGGCTCACCCGCGGCCAGACGGATCTGCAGCTTCACCAGGTCGAGGGAGAGAATCATCTCGGTCACCGGATGCTCGACCTGCAGACGGGTGTTCATCTCCATGAAGTAGTACGAGCCGTCCGCGTCGTAGAGGAACTCCATCGTGCCCAGCCCGCGGTAGCCGATCTGCTTCGCCCCCCGGCAGGCCGCCTCCCCCATCTTCGTACGGATGACCGGATCGAGCCCGGGTCCGGGCGCCTCCTCGATCAGCTTCTGGTGCCGCCGCTGAACCGAGCAGTCGCGCTCGCAGAGGTGGACCACGTTTCCGAAGATATCGGCCGCCAGCTGGATCTCGATATGGCGCGGCCGTTCGAGGAACTTCTCCAGGTACATCGCATCGCTGCTGAAGGCGGCCATCGCCTCGGCCTGCGCCATCGGGAGCGCGCGCTCGAGTTCGGCCCCGCTGCGCACCACGCGCATCCCCTTGCCCCCGCCTCCGTCTCGCGCCTTCAAGATCACCGGGTAGCCGACCTGCTCGGCGATTTCCAGCGCGTGCGGGACCGACTCCAGAATCCCCTCACTCCCGGGCAGAGTGGGGACCTTCGCCGCCTTCATGGTCGACTTCGCGACGCTCTTGTCCCCCATCAGGCGGATCGCCTCCGGCGTCGGGCCGATGAAGGTGATTCCAGACGACTCCACCGCTTCGGCGAACTGCGCCTTCTCGGAGAGAAACCCGTAGCCGGGATGGATGGCGTCAGCCTTGGTGATGTCGGCCGCGGCGAGCAGGCGCGGGATGGCGAGGTAGCTCTCCGCGCTCTTCGCCGGCCCGATGCAGACCGATTCGTCCGCGATCTTGACGTGCAGCGACTCGCGATCGGCTTCCGAGTAGACCGCGACTGTCCGGACTCCGAGCTCCCGACAGGCGCGGATCACCCGCACCGCGATTTCCCCTCGATTGGCGATCAGTACTTTCTTGAACATGCCACCCCCCGCCCGTCATCCGGGCCGTCCGCGGCCGGCTTCCCGGGCCTCGCGCCTTGGCCGGGCGGGGTTTGGCTCAGAAGCGGACGATGCCGGTCGGCCCTCCGCCGGCCGCGCGTCGCCCATCGGGCGCCGGCGACTCCTCGGTGGGCGCGGCTTCCTCCGTCGTCTCCCCGTCCTCGGCCTGCTTCTTCCCTTCGAACGCGTCCCAGGATGTGTCGCTCGAGGACTGGATGCCCTTGACGCGCAGTTCGAACTCGGTCGAGTTGGTCGCGCTCTTCAGCGCCTGTTCCAGGGTGATGAGCCCGAGCCGATACAGCCGCATGAGCGACTGATCGAAGGTCTGCATTCCATACTGCGTGGCCCCATCCTGGATGGCCGATCTTATCAGAAGCGTTTTGTCGTGGCTAAGCAGGTACTCCTGGATCGTGGGAGTGTTGATCAGGACCTCGGCCGCGGGAACGCGCCCCTGGCCGGTCGAGCGCGGGATCAGGCGCAGCGAGACGACCGCCTGCAAGGTGCTCGCCAGGAGGAAGCGGACCTCGTCGTGCTGGTGGGGCGGATAGAACGAGATGATGCGGTTCACGGTCTGCGCGGCATCGATGGTGTGCAAGGTGGAAAAGACAAGGTGACCGGTGTCGGCCGCCATGAGCGCGATCGACATCGTCTCCCGATCGCGGATCTCACCGAGGAGAATCACGTCCGGGTCCTGGCGCAGAATGTGTCGGAGCGCCGCGGAGTAGGTCTCGGTGTCGAGTCCGACTTCGCGCTGGGTGATGAACGCCTTGTCATCCCGGTGCAGGAACTCGATCGGATCTTC
Organism: Candidatus Eiseniibacteriota bacterium; assembly: GCA_016712505.1. Classification (GTDB taxonomy): domain Bacteria; phylum Eisenbacteria; class RBG-16-71-46; order CAIMUX01; family CAIMUX01; genus JADJQY01. Next base: position 297,569 of record JADJQY010000005.1, read on the forward strand.
GACCGTGATGATCGAGCGCGGCTCGCGTCGATTGATGCAATCGATCATCGACGCCAGCGTGGTCGACTTTCCGCTTCCGACCGTTCCCGTGACCAGGATGAGCCCACGCCGTTTGAGCGCGATCTGCTCCACGATCGGCGGGAGGTTCAGGTCCTCGAACCCCGGCACGCCCAGCGGGACGTGTCGGATGGCGAGCGAGATGGTGCCGCGTTGGAAGTAGATGTTGCAGCGGAAACGGGCGAACCCGGGCAGGCCGAAGGCGAAGTCGATCTACCGCTCGGAGAGGAACTTCTCCTTCTGGGTGGGACTCAGCAGCTGATCGAGCACCTCATCCAGCTCGCGCGCGGTGGCCGGGGCGTCGTTGAGTTGGAGCAAGGCCCCATCCACGCGGAGCTGCGGGCGGGCGCCCAGCTTGATGTGGAGGTCGGAGGCGCCACGCTCGATCATCTGGTCCAGAACGTTGCGGAAATCCATGTCGCACCCTCGTCATCCGGACAGTGTCCCCGGGGCGAAGCATCGCCTCGCTGCCGCACCTGCGGCGAACCGCTGTTCCGGAGGGGAGCACCCCCGTCCGCACCGGCGGCGAGGATCAACCCGGACGAACGAGGAACAGCGGCTGGTTGAACTCCACCGGGTGGCCGTTCTCGATCAAGACGCGCTCGACCGTCCCGCCCACCTCGGCCTCGATCTCGTTCATCAGCTTCATCGCCTCGACGATGCAGACCACCTGCCCCACCGAGACCCGCTGTCCCACGTCCACGTACGGCGCGGCATCGGGACTGGGCGCGCGGTAGAAGGTGCCCACCATCGGCGACTTGATCGGAAGCAGTCCGGCGTCTGCTCCGGCGTCCGCTTTCGCTTCCGCCTTCGGCGCCGCGGGACGTCCCTCCCCTTGGCTGGGCGGGGTCGCGGCCACAGCGGCCACCGGGGCCATCACCGGCGCGACCACCGACGCTGCGATCGGCGCCGGCGCGGCGACCACCACGGTCTTCTCCCCCGATGCGTGGCCATTGCCCCGCTTCAGGATACGGACCACGGTCCACCACCGCCTGACCTCCAACTCGTCGATCTCGCTCTCCTCGACGAGCTTGACCAGCCTGCGAATATCATCGACCTGCATGGGTGGTTTCCTTAAGCCCGGTCGGACCGGGGTAGTAGAACGTCATCGCCTCGCCTCACGCGCGCAGTAGGCGATCAAGCGCCATCAGGGCCGCAAGATAGCTCCCCGGGCCGAATCCCATCACCACCCCCCGGCAGACTGGAGCGATGTGGTCGACCTGGCGGAAGCCCTCGCGGGCGAACAGATTGCTGAGATGGACCTCGATGACCGGGATCGGAAGGGCCGCGACGGCATCGCGGAGCGAGATACTGGTATGGGTCAGGCCACCCGGGTTGATCAGCACGCCGTCGGCATCCTGCCGCGCTGCGTGCAGCTGGTCGATCAGTGCCCCTTCGTGATTGGACTGGAAGGTCGAAAGGGTCAGGTTTCGGGCCCTCGCCTCCTGGTCGAGCAGAGCATCGATCTCGGCCAAGGTCGTCGTCCCGTACACCCCGGGCTCCCGAACCCCGAGGAGGTTCAGGTTCGGTCCATGGAGAACCAGGATCCGCCCGGCGCTCATCTACGCCTGCCCCCGCGCGGAGGCAGGCCGAGGCTCGGTGCGCCTGGCTCCCGAGGCAAGTCCGTGCTGACCGTGCCTTGGATCGTGTTCATTCGGTTGGTCTATCACAATCCCAGGGTCAGGGCTGGCCCCCGCGTGAAGGCTCGGCGGCCGAGGCACCGGTGATGGTTCGTAAGGCCGCGCGAACCTGCGCAACCGGAACTTGGGCCGAGACGGTAGCCCGGCCCAACTCCGGTGTCAACACCCAGGCCCCGCCGTGACGGGACGCCTTCTTGTCCATGTCGAGCGCGGAGAACAACTTCTCCGGGTCGACGCCGGGCGCGCGGGTCGGGATCTGGTACCGCTCGAGCAGTCGCTCGATCCGCTCCGCCTCGGACGCCGGGAGCCCGGCGAGTTCGCTCGAGAGGGCGAGAGCCGCAACCATACCGACGCCGACCGCTTCGCCGTGCAGGAAGCGGTCGAACCCGGTCACCGACTCGAGGGCATGCCCCGCGGTGTGCCCGAAGTTGAGGAGCTGGCGCAGTCCCAGATCTCGCTCGTCCTCCTCGACGATGCGCGCCTTGACGTGCAAGGCGCGCGCGATCGCCTCCTCCAGACGCGGAGATTGCAGCAATCGTGCCGGTTCCTCCGCCTCCAGCATGCGGATCAGCTCCGGGTCGCGGATCACGCCGCACTTGATGATCTCGGCCAACCCGGCGCGGAACTCCCGCGGGGGCAGCGTGGTCAGCCACTCGGGTGAGATCAGCACGGCCCGCGGCTGGTGGAACGCTCCGATCATGTTCTTGTGGCCGCCGTAGTTCAGGCCGGTCTTTCCTCCCACCGAGGAGTCGACCTGGGCGAGCAGCGTCGTGGGGATCTGCACATAGTCGATCCCGCGCTGGTAGGTTGCGGCGGCGAACCCGGCGAGATCGCCTAGCACGCCCCCACCAAAGACCAGCAGAAGTCCATCACGACGGGTGCGTGCGGCGAGCAGGTGGTCGTAGATGCGAAAGAGCGTGGCGTGGTTCTTGACCGGCTCGCCGGCGTCGAACTCCAGCACGTGAAGCTCGATCCCCGCGCTCCCGAAAGCGGAGCGGAGATCCTCACCCCAGACTTCCCAGACCTTTCGATCGGCCACGAGTGGGCAGGGGTGGCTGGGCATGGCGGGGAGCAATGAACGCAGGTCCCAGTCGCGCCACGGTCCGATCCGAACCGGGTAGGCCCGATCCGCCAGGCCGACTTCGATCTCGATCACACAGATCTCCTTCAGGTCGTTCGGTGTGTCGGTCCCCATCCCAGGAGGACGCCGCCCGACGAGCCGGCGGAAGCTAGCACGCGGCGGAGCTCGGGTCAAAAGTGGAAGCGGGCATCACCGCCCGCAGCCTGACGCACGGGAGGTCGCGGGGAACGGGGGGCAGAGTGGCCGAGCCCTAGCGGTAGCGCGATCCCACCCGTTCGAGTTCGAGGAGCAGGTTTTCCTGGGCCGCCAGCGAGAGGCGCAACCGCTTCTGCCAGCTGAGGGTCAGTCGTTGCTGTCGCTCCATCCAGTCGAGCGAGCTACGATCGCCGACCTTGGTGGACAGCACCAGGGACTCCCCGTCGCGGACGATCCCCAGCCGCACCGGAGATCCTGGGTGGGAACCCTGCACATATCCGGTCACCTGTTCCACCGCGCGCACCGGCTCGTTGTTGAGGCTGACGATCCGATCCCCGACCTGCACCCCGGCGCGCTCGGCCGGACTTCCGGAGAGGACCCCGGCAATCCGGACCGGCGACTCCCCCGGTGTGATCTGTTCGGGTGAGCCGGCGATCCCCCCGGCCTCCGTTTCGACCAGGAGGCCGAGAAAGCCGGCGCGCTCTGATTCCTGCGCGCGGAGACGACCATAGAGAGCTGCAGCCTCCTCGACCGACATCGCCGCGATGGTCCGCGCATCGAGCATCTGCCGCGCCCGCGTCGGGCAACCACCTACCATCGGGCCATCGTCCTGCCAGACGTCGACGTTGACCGCCACGCCGCGATTGCGCCCTTCGGCGTCCACGATCAGTCCACCGCAGGTGCCGGAGCAGCTCGCAAGACTGAGGCGAAAGACGCGACTTGAGGCGCCGCTGCGCTGCGCACCGATCGCATCGACGCGCGCCAGCCGAAAGTCGGCTCTGGCTTGCTCGTCATATCCAAACACGAGCATCCAGGCTCCTTCCTCGAGCGGCGGATCCTGGGGACGGAGCGATATCGGGTTCAATCCCGTGGGATCGTCGACCCGGATCATGCTGATTCCGGGCTTCACCTCCTGGGACAGGAACCGGGCCCGGCGGGATCGACCATCGGCCGGAACGACGAACAGGCTGTCGCCGGGCTGCGCCGCGTCCGCGCAGGTCAGAATCCGTCCCTCGCCGTCGACCACGATCCCGTTTGCCCAGAGGGTGGTTGACCCGTCGGCGTCACCGATCGAGACCTCACCCGGGAAGTTCGCGCGCTTGGAGACCACGAGCACCACCGTCCGCTTCGATTGAGCAAAGATGGCGTCCAGGGCTGCGCCCAGGTCCGGCCCGTCCCCTTCCGCACTTGCCCAGGTCGGAAACGGAAGGAGCCCGAGTAGCAGCAAGTAGAAACGGAGCCAGAACCGAAACGCGGACCAGGGGCCAGTGCCCCCGGTCCGCGTTCCGGTCGGACTCACACCTATGTGGCGGCCGGTCGGCCGCCGCGAGGGCCGGGGTCGCGTCGCAAGCGGCTCCGACAACCGGCACTCACCCCCCATCCGCACCTCAGAACACAACGACTTTTCGGATCACCGCTCCGGCCTGGGCGGGACGAGCCCCCACCGGGGCCGGCAGTGTCCCCACCTGCTGCAGCTGCGTGTCGGGAGCATTCGGCGCCCACCACTCAGGGGCCAGCACCTCGACCGACGCAACCTCAGGCGACGCGAGACCCGACGCTCCGCGGATCGGCGCGGAGGGGCCGTTCAGCACGCCGGCCTGGATCAGATCCGTATACGGACTGGGGCGCTGCGAGGCACTCAAGAGCTGCCCCGTCCCCTCGGAACGGCTTTCTGACTCCTTGACCGTACCACGTCCGCCGAGGGTCGCGAGGGCGCCACCGAGATCCTGGGCCGAGTCGCGCGTGAATACGAAACCCGCCAGCCCACCGGCCACCAGCGCCGCGCCGAGAGGAATCGGCGCGGGCAGAAGTGCCGCACCGGTCTCCGCCCACCAGCGGCGGATGCGGGATAGCACCGCCGCGGGCTCAGACCTCGGCGCGACCCGGGCTCCCTGCGCCAGTTCGGCCTCGTAGCCTCGAACCTTGTCCAGCACCCGCCCGACGAACATCGGATCGGGGCGTGTCGGCGGAAGGGTGCGCAGCATCAGCACGGTCGATGCCATCGACTTCGCCCCTTCGGCACACGGCGGGCAGGTCTCGAGATGAGCATCCAGGTTCGCCCACTCGAGTGCAGACAGCTCCCCGTCGATCCTGGCCGAGAAGAGCTTCTGCGCCTCTCTACAGTTCATCGATCCCCCCCTCTACCATTCCACCCAGCATCTCCTGCAGAGACGTTCTGGCCCGGTTGATGCGGGAGCGCACCGTGCCCCCCGGAATGTTCAGCACCTGTTCGATCTCCTCGTACGATAGCTGCTGCACGTCGCGCAGGACAATCACCTCCCGGTACTTCTCGGGGAGGCGGGCCAGGGCCCGGGCGACATGCTCCTGCACCTCGCGCTGACGAAGGCGACGGTCCGGCCGGGGGCCGGGATCGGCGGTGAACCGTCCCGAGTCTCCGGTCATCTCCACCAGCATATCCAGGCTGACCACGTCCTTGGCCCGCACGCGACGGCGAATCTCGTTCTTCGCCAGGTTGACCGCGATGGTGTACAGCCAGGTGGAGAACTTCCCCGTCGGCATGTACCGCTCGCGATGAATGAAAACGCGGAGAAAGACTTCCTGCGCGATCTCCTGCGCCCGGTCGCGATCGTAGATGAAGCGGCTGACCAGATTGATGATGCGGCCGCGGTAGCGATCGACGAGCAGCGCGAAGGCAGCTTCCGATCCGCGAACCACGTGCTCCATCAGGGATTCATCCGGCAGAGTTGAGAGGTCCGGAGTCGTCCGCGCAATCCCGACTGCCTGCATCTTGATCACTCCTCATGGCGTCGCCCGATGAACCCGGATCCGACCCGGCGGTTCCGCCTACGGTCCGACGCGACCTGGGCGTGGCCGCGATGGGCAGTTTGATGCGCATTCCCAACCATCGGCGGTGACTTTCTTCATCTTTTCGCAGAAAGCTCCGCCGACGGGCGAGAGGCTCCTCCGCCGGACAGGGAACCTCCGCTTCCCGCAAGGGTTTGACCGGGTACTGAGGCGGTGGTTAGACTGAACTCGGCCTCCCAGCAACCCGAAGCGAGGTGTTCGATGTTCAAGAAGGAGAGCCTGCTCCTCGCCCTGGCGATGACCGCTGGCCTTCTGACCACGGCCGGCTGCTACACCCTGATCCGGCACCCGGTGGCGGACGTCTCCGACTTCCGGGAGGACGTTCTGACCGATGCGTCGCACGAGACGGGGGCCTGCTTCACCTGCCACGAGACCGGCGTTGTCTACACCCCGATCGGCAGCTCGCCCACCTGGGGCCCGTGGTATCCCCCTCCATGGTGGATGGAGCCGAATCCGCCTTCCGGCCCCGGCTCTTCCCCATCGGGACCGGACGATCAGGTGCGGCATGGCTGGGATCGCGGCCCGGGAGCACCCCGCACCGAACCGGGAACCGCCCCCGGAGTCACCCCCACGCCTTCAGATCCGAGCGGAACCCCTGCCGCTCCCGTCGATCCCGTGCGGGCCGAGCCTGACCGGGTGAAGAACGACGACAAGGAAAAGGAAAAGCAAAAGGACAAGGACAAGGACCGACGCGGCTGGGGTCGCTGACCCAAGCTTCTCGGTCCGGAGAAGGAGCCTGGTCGTGCCGAAGCTTCGCGGGATCGCGAATGGCCTCGTTTGGGTCCTGGTCACACTCGCCACCCAAAGCGTCGAATCGCGAGCGACGATCCCCCCGGATGTGCCTCTGGTCAACCGACCCGGGGTCGGCACGCGAGCGCTCGGCATGGGCGGGGCATCGGTCGGAGTTTCCGAGGACTATCACGCCCTGGCGATCAATCCGGCGGGGCTGGCCCAGCTCCGCCGGGTCGAGTTCGGCCTGGAGTTCAAGCGCAAGTCGATCACCTCGGATGCGACCTACCTGGGCGAAACCCATTCCGTGCCGCTGGACAAGACGCGCATCCAGTCGATCGGCTTCGCCTATCCCTTCCCAACCTACCGAGGCGCGCTGGTCGTCGGGATGTCGTATCAGCGGGTGGCCGACCTCGATCAGGACTATTACCGCGCCGGCCGAGGCGGGGAGATCCAGAGCGAGGTGGAGACGATCTTCGAAGAGGGTTCGGTGGGCGCCTATCAGGCGGGATTCGCGGTGGCCGCGAGTCCCAAATTGAATCTGGGTGCCACGGCGACGTTCTACTCCGGGGGCTCGGATCGCGAGCGATCGTTCACCTATCGGTCCACGAACGGCATCGACCGCGAGCGGACCAACACCACGCAGGAAATGGACATCCACGCGATCAGCGGATCCCTGGGCGCCCTGGTGCAACTGCGGCCCGATCTGCGGCTGGGGCTGAGCCTCCATCTCCCCGAGAGCTTCACCCTCGAGGGGTCGGGAGACGATGACATCGTGCGGGTCGGGACCGAGCCGCCCGATACCCTGGACATCCTGGAGCCCTACACGTTCTCCGACGAACTCACGCTGCCGGCGCGATTCTCCGCGGGTCTGGCCTGGACCAGGAACGGTTGGTTGGCCAGCGCCGATGCGGCGATCGCCGACTGGAAACAGATCGACTACTACGGCCCGCTCCGCACCGAGGAGCGTGAGTACGTCTACCGCACCGAGGTCGACCTTCGGCTCGGCGTGGAATACACGTTCCCGAACACGCCGCTGCGGCTGCGCGCCGGATACGCCTCGCAGCCGGTGGCCTACCGCCCGATCGCCACCGACGTGTTCCGCGGGGAGTTCGCCTTCGCCGACTTCGAACAGGACCGACGCACCTGGGCGTTCGGCGGGAGCGTGCTGCTGGAGGAGTCGATGATGCTGGAGGCCGCCTATGTGACCGGCGGCTACGAGCGCCGCGGACGGAGCCCTCGGGGCGTGGAGACGATCGAGAAGCTCGATCAGAACGACCTGTTGGTCGGGGTCACGTTTCGGCTCTGAGTCGGGTCAACTCTGGGGCAGGGCCAGTCCTGAGGTCGGGCCAGTCCTGAGGTCGGGCCAGTCCTGAGGTCGGGCCAGTTCTGAGGTCGAGTCAGCTCTGCGGTTGGGTCAGATCTGCGGCCGCATCCCGCGGTGCGCGGCGCCTCAGGCCGGCTCTTCGCCTGGTCCGAACAGCGTCCCGTCACGGTCGACCTCGGCGATGCGGACCAGGGCGTTGGCAGCAGCGTTCTGCTCCGCCTCCTTCTTGTTGTAGCCCGAACCGCTCCCGAGCATCCGCCCCCGCACCGTGACATCGACGGTGAAGAGTTTCTTGTGATCGGGACCGTTCTCGGTCACCACCCGATACCGAGGGTGGGTCCGATAGCGCGCCTGCACCAGTTCCTGGAGTTCGCTCTTGTGGTTGGCCCGCCGCGGGTCGGCCAGAATGTCGTCCGCCCCGAAGAGCAGTTGGCGATGTACGAACTCCCGCGCCGCCTCCAGCCCCTGATCGAGATAGAGTGCACCGATCACCGCCTCGAAGGCATCGGCCAGGATGTTCTCGCGCTGATCCCCACCGGAATCCCGCTCGGCGTCGCTCAGCAAGACATAGTCGCCGAGGTGAAGCTCCAGGGCTCGCTTGGCCAGGACGTCGCGGCAGACCAGCTGCCCCTTCTTCTTGGTCAGGTCCCCTTCCCGATCGTTGGGGTAGCGGTGATAGAGGTACTGGACCACGATCAGTTCGAGAACCGCATCCCCGAGGAACTCCATCCGCTCATTGGAGAAGCGCGAGTCGAGGCTGTTCCCGCCGAGGAATGAACGGTGGGTGAGGGCCTGCCTGAGCAGCGCATCGTCCCGGAACTGGAGACCCCAGGCGGTCTGAAACGCAGCGAGGCTCGCTGGGGCACCCTCGGGGCGCGCGCCGAGCGGAGCCCGAGGCGGAGGCACGGGAGTTGTCGGCCGGCCGAGCCACGACCGGATGATTTCGATCAGGCGTTTCACTCGCGCACGAACCCCGACCCGGCGGGAAATAGGCCCGGAAACGCAGGGCGATCGTGCCGCTCACGGGCCGCGGAACGTCGGTCAGCCGCGGTAACGACGGATCGCCAGGGAAACGTTGTGTCCGCCGAATCCGAAGGAGTTGCTGAGCGCCACCTCCACCTCGGCCCGCCGTGCCGTATTGGGCACGTAGTCGAGGTCGCACTCCGGATCCGGGTTCTCGAGGTTGATCGTCGGCGGAACGATGCCGTTCATGATGCTAAAAACCGTCGCCACCGCTTCGATCGCGCCCGCCGCGCCCAGGAGATGACCGGTCATCGACTTGGTCGATGAGACCATCAGACGCGACGCATGGTCTCCGAACACCGTTCGGATCGCCTGGCTCTCACATCGGTCGTTGAACTCGGTCGATGTCCCGTGGGCGTTGATGTACTGGACCTCCTCCGGCCGCAGACCGGCCGACTTGAGGGCGAGGTCCATCGCTCGGGCCGCGCCTTCACCTTCCGGCGCCGGTTCGGTGATGTGGTGGGCATCCGCGGTGGCCCCGTACCCCGCCAGCTCCGCATAGATCTTCGCCCCGCGCGCCTTGGCGTGGGTCTCCGATTCCAGCACCAGAATCGCCGCCCCCTCGCCCATGATGAAACCATCGCGATCGCGCTCGAACGGCCGGCTGGCACGCTCCGGTTCTTCGTTGCGGGTGCTCATGGCGCGAAGCGAGCAGAAGCCGGCCATGGCGAGCGGAGTGACCGGAGCCTCACTGCCCCCGCCCAACACCGCGTCCTGTTCGCCGTAGCGAACCAGGCGGAACGCCTCTCCGATCGCGTGCGCGCCGGAGGCGCAGGCGGAAACCGTGGCGTAGTTGAAGCCCCAAGCGCCGTGAACCATCGACACCTGACCGGCGGCCATGTCGGCAATCATCATCGGCACGAAGAAGGGTGAGACCCGATCCGGCCCGCGCTCGACCAGGGCTCGGTGCTGCCCCTCCCAGGTCGTGGTCCCGCCGATACCGGAGCCGATGATCACCCCGATCCGCTCCCCGCGGTTCTCGGTGCAGTCCAGGCCTGAATGCTCGACCGCCTGGGTCGACGCCGCGATCGCGTACTGGGTGAACGGGTCGGTGCGCTTCGCCAGCTTGCCGTCCATGTACTGCGTCGGATCGAAGCCTTTGAGTTCGGCCGCGATCCGGGTCTTGAGCAGACTCGCGTCGAAGCGGGTCACCGGTCCGACCCCGCTCCGGCCTTCGATCAGCCCGTTCCAGAAGCTGCCGATGGAAAGCCCCAGCGGGGTAACCGCGCCCATTCCCGTAATGACGACTTTTTCTCGCATCGCTCCATCCTCGAGCCAGGAGGCTCGGTCGGCCGTGCTCCGTCGAGGGGAGCTCGCGCCCCCTCGGCCTTGTGCGCCGGAATCACCCGCTTCGGGACTCACGCAGAGTCGGCGCGATCCCCCGGCACTTCGAGCCGGAACGTGGGGCGCCGGGCGCCCCTCCGACCGTCGCCCCGACTACTTCGCCGACACGTTGTCTTTCAGATAGTTCAGCGCGTCACCGACCTTGGCCATCTTCTCCGCGGCCTCGTCGGGGATCTCGATCTCGAAGGCCTCTTCCAGGGCCATGACCAGCTCGACCGTGTCGAGGGAGTCAGCCCCCAAGTCGTCCACGAACGAGGCTTCGGGCACCACCTTCTCCGGCGCCACGCCCAGCTGCTCGACGATGATGTCCTTCACCTTCTGCTCGTAGTTCTCCATTCCGTCCTCCGTCGGGGTGCCCCCCATTGTCCTTCCCGAGTTCCAACCTTGCCGCCGGTTCCGAACCCCTCGAAGCGCGCTCCGGCGGGGACGGCGCCGACAACCCGATTGCGAGCAACCGGGTTTCGCCAGCGGCCAAAAGACCATCGCCCAAAAGTCCGTCGCACTCTAGCATCATTCGGGGGTCGATCGGCATCCCCGGTTGCAGGGCGCTGTTCGATCGGGGGCCCGTTCAATCGGGGGCCCGTTCAATCGGGGGCCCGTTCGATCGGGGGCCCGTTCGATCGGGGGCCTGTTCGATCCGGGCCCTATTCGATCAGGGCTCCTGTCGGCGGCCTCCCGGATCGCCCCCTGCGCCGCCCGGGGGGTGCCGTCAGGCCATCAGCATCCCGCCGTCGACCCGGAGCACCTGGCCGGTCATGTAGCGCGTCTGCTCGGAGGCCAGGAACGAGACCAGTCCAGCCACGTCGTCCCCCTCCCCGAATCGCCCGACTGGAATCCGCGCCAACAGATCCTGCTGCACCTTTTCCGGCAGGACGTCGGTCATCTCGGTGCGGATGAAACCGGGGGCAACCGCGTTGACCGTGATCCCCCGTTCCGCCAGTTCCAGGGCGATCGAGTGGGTCAGTCCGATCAAGCCGGCCTTCGAGGCGGCGTAATTCGACTGCCCCTTGTTCCCCATTTCCCCGACCACCGAAGTGATGTTGATCACCCGGCCCCAGCGCGCCTTGAGCATCCCGCGCGAGAACGCCTTGATGCAGTGGAAGGCCCCCTTGAGGTTCACCGACAGCACCTGCTCCCAGTCCTCCTCTTCCAGTCGCAAGAAGAGGTTATCGCGGGTCAGACCGGCATTGTTGACCAGGATGGATGCCGGGCCGAGCTGTTCGGTTACTTGCGCGGCCAGCGCCTGAATGTCAGCCGGCCGGCCAAGATCGCAGCGAAAGTGCTGGCAGCGTCGGCCGAGCGCCCGGATTTCTTGCACCACTGGACCCTCAGGGTCGCCGCTTCGGTCGGTGATCGCGACATCGGCGCCGTCCTGGGCGAGTCGCAGCGCAATCGCCCGACCGATCCCGCGACTCCCGCCGGTCACCACCGCCAGCCGCCCGCAATGCCATTCGTTCATCGTGCCGAGCCCTCCGTGGAGAGACCTGTGGTGGAGAGGTAGACCTCCAGTTGCTCCGCCGTGCCCAGGGGAGTGACCTTTGCCTCCTTGTCGACGCCGCGCACCAGCCCGGCGAGCACCTTTCCCGGGCCGATCTCGTAGAACTCGGTGATTCCGTCGGCCAGCATCGAGCGGACCGACTCCTCCCAACGCACGGTGCTGAGAAGCTGACGCTCCAGGGAATCGCGGATGGCCGGGGCGAAGTCAGCCCCGTCGGGAGCGACCGGCCGGGCGCTCTGGTTCGTCACCACCGGACAGCGTGGCGCCTGCATCGGAGTCTCGGCGAGCATCGCCCGGAGCCCGGTGGCCGCGCTCTCCATCAACGGGGAGTGAAACGCGCCGCTCACTTCGAGGCGGATGACCCGCTTCGCCCCGCCCGATTTCAGAATCTCCATCGCCGCCTCGACCGCCGCCACCTCTCCGGAGATCACCACCTGGCCGGGAGAGTTGAAGTTCGCCGCGCGAACGGTGCCGGACACACCGGACAGCAGCTCCGCGACCCGTGCCGCCTCGAGACCGAGCGCGGCGGCCATCGTGCCGGGGCGCTCCAGCCCCGCCTGGTACATCAGTTCTCCGCGTCGCCGCACCAGGCGCAGTCCGGCAGCGAAGTCGAACGCCCCGGCCGCGACATAGGCGCTGTACTCACCCAGACTGTGACCGGCCGCGCGTGCTGACGGCGCGGCGCTCCAGCCCAGTGCGCGCCAGGCCGCGATACTGTGCGTGAAGATGGCGGGCTGGGTATTGCGGGTCTGCTTCAGCTCCTCCTCCGGGCCCTCGAAGCACAGCCGCGCCAGATCGAAGCCCAGCACCGCATTCGCCTCGTCGAACACTGCGCGGGCCGCGGGAAATTTCTCGTAGAGATCCTTCCCCATCCCGACGAACTGCGAGCCCTGACCGGGAAAGAGATATCCGATGCTCACCGCATGCACTCCCTGTTCATGACACCGCGCGAAACCGGCTCGGGCCCCTTGGCGCGTGGGCCGACTCTGGAACGTGACGGACCGATCACCAACGGACGAGCGAAGCACCCCAGGTGAGTCCCGCTCCGAAGGCCACCATCAGGACCAGGTCTCCCTCGTGCAGGCGTCCCTCGCGCCGCGCTTCGTCGAGGGCCAGGGGCACAGAGGCGGCAGAGGTGTTGCCGTACTTCTGGATGTTGAGATAGACCCGCTCGGGGGGAAGCTCGAGACGCTGCGCGGTGGCATCGATGATGCGGGTGTTCGCCTGGTGGGGAACGAGCAGCGAGACATCGGCCGGCGTGACCCCGGCGCGATCGAGGACGCGTCGACAGGCCTCCTCCATCCCCCGCACTCCGAGCTTGAACACCTCATTCCCCTTCATGTGGAAGTGGTGCTGTTGCTGGTCGATCGCCTCGTGGGTGATCGGGTGACGGGAGCCGCCCGCCGGCAGTTCAATCAGCTCCGCCGAGGTGCCGTCGGCACCGAGGTAGGTGGCCAGGATCTCCCCCCGCCCGTTGTGGGGCCCGATGATCGCGGCCCCCGCCGCGTCGCCGAAGAGGATGCAAACGCCCCGATCCTGCCAGTTCATGAACTTGCTCAGCATTTCGACGCCGATCACCAGCACATGGTTGGCCAGTCCCGCACCGATCAGACCCCGCGCTACCTCCGTCCCGTAGAGGAACCCGGAGCAGGCGGCGGCGAGGTCCATGCAGTAGGCGCGCGGCGCACCGATCGCAGCCTGGACCAGGCAGGCGGTCGAGGGGAACTGATAGTCGGCAGTCACCGTGCAGACCACGATGGTGTCGAGTTGATCCGCGGTGATGCCGCTCGACTCCAGGGCCCTCCGCGCGGCGGCGGTGGCAAGATCGGAAGCCGCCGTCTTGTCGTCGGCGATGCGCCGCTCGCGGATCCCCGTCCGGGCGACGATCCAGTCGTCCGACGTGTCGACCAAGGCTTCGAGGTCGTGGTTGGTGAGTACGCGATCGGGAACGGCCGAGCCGGTGCCGAGGATCGAAACCGACCTAACCTGTGGCTTCTTGTCGCTGGAGCTCACGTGCGAGTTCCTCTCCGATTTTCTCCGCCACGCCCTGCCGGGCGGCGGTGCCACCGACGCGAATGGCGTTCATGATCGCCTTCGCGGTGGAGCGTCCGTGCGAGATCACGACCACGCCGTCGACTCCGAGCAAGGGAGCCCCACCATACTCCTCGTAGTTCAACTTGTTCTTCAGGCCGCTGAACACCGGGCGAAGCAGGCCGGCGCCGATCTTGTACTTGATGTGGCTTTCGATTTCGCGGCGCACCGTCTGGACCGCCATGTTCACCACGCTCTCGGCGAACTTCAGGATCACATTGCCGGTGAAACCGTCGCAGACCACCACGTCGGCATGCCCGGTCAGGATGTCCTTCCCTTCCACGTTGCCGATGAAGTTCATCTGTCCACGCCCCTCTTCAAGGAGCTTGTGCGCCTGCTGCGTCAGGTCGGAGCCTTTGCAACTCTCCTCCCCGATGTTGAGCAGCCCCACCTTGGGATTCTCGACCCCGTAAACCTGCTGAGCGTACACCTTCCCCATGACGGCAAACTGGAACAGGTGCATCGGCTTGCTGTCGGAGTTGGCTCCGACGTCGAGGAGTAGACAGTGGCCGGTCGGGGTGGGAACGATGGTTGCGATGGCGGGGCGCTGCACGCCGGCGAGGCGTCCGAGGCCGAGCAGACTCGAGGTGACGACCGCCCCGGTGTTGCCCGCGGAAACCAAGGCGTGGACCTGCCGCGCTTTGAGCATCCGAGTGGCGACCACGATCGAGGCATCCGGCTTCTTGCGGTAGGCCGTCGCGGCCGCCTCCGCCATCCCGATCGTCTCCGAACTGTGGACCACCTCGATCCCGAGGCGGGTCTGGTCCGCCAGCGACAGGTGACGGCGGATTGCCGGTTCATCCCCGATCAGGACGACCTGCAGCTCCGACCCGAAGGTCTCGGCGGCAAGGATGCTTCCCTCGACGATCGACTGCGGGGCGTGGTCCCCACCCATGGCATCGACGGCCACCCGTGGCTTGGCCATCCGGCTCACGTCTGGCACCGGACGGCACGCAGCGACCGGTCAGCGACCGGGCCGGGGGGCTCAGAAAGGATCCGCATCGTGTGGATTCGCGCCTCCGCGAAAGGGACTCCGGGCGGTCGACTCGTCCGGGGTCTCGCCATGGGTTCGCCTGCCGGAGAGACCCGGACCATCGGGGACGGGGTCCCTACGGACGGTGTCCCTACCGACGGTTTCCCTACCGACGGTTTCAGTGCCGACGGGGTCACTGAAACCGAGGACCGCTCGGGATGGAGGCGCAGGGCCCTATTCGTGGACCGCCACGATCTCTTCGTTGTTGTAGTAGCCGCACTGCGGGCAGACGTAGTGCGGGCGCTTCGCGCTTCTGTAG
Source organism: Candidatus Eiseniibacteriota bacterium (assembly GCA_016712505.1). Taxonomy (GTDB): domain Bacteria; phylum Eisenbacteria; class RBG-16-71-46; order CAIMUX01; family CAIMUX01; genus JADJQY01. Next base: position 312,672 of record JADJQY010000005.1, read on the forward strand.
TGGTTGCAGCGGGATACGCTCGGGGCCTCGAGCTTCCACTGCCCGCGACGCTTGTCGCGACGGGTCGAGGAATGGCGGCGCTTCGGCAGGGCCATGATCGATCTCCTTCGGTCTTACGTTCCGAACACATTCATAACGGCCAGGCGGTCTACCCGCCCGGCGAACGGGTAAACCCGCTAGCGGGTAAAGCAGTCACAGGCGACCCGGTTCCGATCGACGCCGCAACGAGGACAGAGCCCAAGGCAATCGTCCTTGCAGCGAACGTGCCAGGGGATCTGCACCAGGAACTCCTGACGCACTTCCTCGGTCAAATCCAGAAACCGGCCGTCATGGTAGACGATTCCCACATCGTCTTCACGCACTTCTTCAACCGGCCGATGATCCCGACTCTCGCGCCGCTCGGCGAAGATCCGGAAGGGGGTGTCCACCCGGATCTCCACCGGCTCCAGGCACTTATCGCAGGAGGCGGTCGTCCGCCCGGTCAGGGTTCCCTGGACCTCGATCCGCGGTCCCCGGCGATAAAAGGTGCCGCGGAGAATCACCGGCCCCTCCAGGAGAAGCCGCTTCGGATCGAGGTCGAGGTCTTTCGGCCCCCCGACCATTTCCCGGTGCGTCTCCCCCTCTTCCAGGGTGGAGAGGAGAACCAGGAACGGGCGATCGGCGTCCACGCGTGAACTGCCTATCCGCGGAGGTCGAGCTTCAGGTTGAAGAAGGCGATTTCCTGGCGAGCCGTCTCCAGGGCGTCGGAACCGTGCACCGAATTCTGCTCGATGTTGAGACCGACCGCCTTGCGGATCGTCCCCTCCGCCGCCTTCGCCGGGTCGGTAGCGCCCATCACTTCGCGCACCCGGACCTGGGCATTCTCCCCCTCGACGACCAGGGCCACGATCGGGCCGGAGGTCATGAACTCGCAAAGCGATCCGAAGAACGGCCGCTCCTTGTGCACCGCGTAGAATTCCTGCGCTTCGCTCATCTGGAGCTGCACCATCCGGAGGCGTGCGATCCGCAGACCGGCTTCCTCGATCCGACGCACCACTTCGCCGATCAGGTTGCGACGGACCGCATCCGGCTTGATCATCATGAAGGTTTGTTCCACGTTCAGTCTCCTCTTGCTCCCAGGTTCGCGACTGCGCGGTGCCACGGGAGCGGCGGTCTCGGGGCGCAGTCGATCGCGTCCCGCCCGGAGGAGCGGGAATTTTCGGTTCTTTGGTTCGAGGTTCGCGCCAGGCGAACGGCCGGCGATCCAGTGCCGCGTCCGGCGACTAGAGGCCGAGCGCCTTCCGGATCAGTGGCCCGGCCTCGGAGGGAATGCGCGCCACCGGGATTCCGGCCTCCTCGAGCGCCTTGATCTTCTCCGCCGCGGTACCGCTGCCGCCGGAAATGATCGCCCCGGCGTGCCCCATCCGCTTCCCCGGGGGGGCGGTCTGTCCAGCGATGAAGGCGACGACCGGCTTCGACATCCGCTCCCGGATGAAGCGCGCCGCCTCCTCCTCCGCCGTACCCCCGATCTCGCCGATCATGACCACCGCCTGAGTCTCGGGGTCGTTCTGGAAGAGATCGAGCGCGTCGATGAAGTTGGTGCCGATCAACGGATCCCCGCCGATTCCGATGCAGGTGGACTGGCCGATGTCGTGGCGACTCAGCTGGTAGACCATCTCATAGGTCAGCGTGCCGCTGCGCGAGACCACGCCGACCGGACCGGGCCGGTGGATGTCGGCCGGCATGATTCCCACCTTGGACTTCCCGGGAGAGATCAGGCCGGGGCAGTTCGGACCGATCAGGCGGGTGCCGAGATTCGCCAGCTCGCGGAGGACCGGCACCATGTCGAGGGTCGGAACCCCCTCGGTCACGGCCACGACCAGCTGGATGCCGGAGTAGGCGGCCTCCAGGATCGCGTCGGCGGCGAACGGCGGCGGCACGTAGATGACCGAGGTGTCGGCTCCGGTGCGCTCGACCGCCTCGCTCATCGAATCGAAGATCGGGATCCCCTCGAGAGACTGTCCCCCCTTGCCCGGAGTGACGCCGGCGACTACCCGGGTGCCGTACGCCTTCATCGCCTTGGCATGGAACGAACCGTCGCGTCCGGTGATGCCCTGCACCACCACCTTGGTCTTTTGATCGATCAGAATGCTCACGACGGTTCTCCTTACGCCTGGGCCAACTCGACCGCCTTCTTGACGGCCTCATCCATCGATTCCGCCGGGGTGAGCCCGGGCTGACTCTTGAGCAGCTCCCTGGCCTCGGCCTCGTTCGTGCCGGTCAGCCGGATCACGATCGGCAGCTTCACCCCGGTCTCCGCCACCGCCTGGATCAGGCCGCGGGCCACGTCGTCGCAGCGGGTGATGCCGCCGAAGATGTTGAACAGGATGGCGCGCACCTTGGGATCGCGCGTGATGATCCGGATCGCGGTCACGACCTTCTTCGGATCGGAGGATCCGCCGATGTCGAGAAAGTTGGCCGGTTGTCCACCGAAGAACTTGACCAGGTCCATGGTGGCCATGGCCAGCCCCGCCCCGTTGACCACGCAGCCGATCTCCCCCTCCAACTTGATGTACGAGAGGCCGACCTCGCGCGCTTCGCGATCCTCCTGATGCTCGGCGGTCAGATCGCGCATCGCCTCGATCGTCTTCTGACGGAACAGCCCGTTGTCGTCGACGTTGAGCTTGGCGTCGAGGGCGAGGACCTCCCCGGCCGGCGTCTTGATCAGCGGGTTGATCTCGGCCAGGGTCGCATCCGACTTGCAGAAGGCGACCGCGAGCTTCTGCAGAATGGCGGCGATCTGGAAGGCGACCTCCGGCTTCGGCTCGATCGCCAGGGCGAGCCGACGGGCCTCGAACGGCCGCAGTCCGACCGTCGGGTCGAAGTGGAACTTCACCAAGGCCGCCGGGTTGGTCCGGGCCACCTCCTCGATGTCGATCCCTCCCTCACGAGAGATCATGATCAGCGGGAGCTGGGCCTTCCGGTCGAGCACGATGCCGAGGTAGTACTCGTGCGCGATGTCGAGCGCGGGGGCCACCAGCACCTTGTTCACCCGGAGCCCCTGGATCTCCATTCCGAGGATCTTCTCGGCCTTCTCGCGCGCCTCGGCCGGGTTCGCCGCCAGCTTGACGCCCCCCGCCTTGCCTCGGCCACCCGAGTGGACCTGAGCCTTGACGACCACCTGGCCGCCCAGCTTGCGCGCGATCGCCTCGACCTCCGCCGCGGTGGTCGCGACTTCGCCCGGCGGGACCGGAATGCCGAAGCTCTTCCAGACTTCCTTCGCTTGATACTCGTGTACGTTCAAGGATGGCTCCTAGGGATCGCGGCGCCCCGGGGAGGCGCCGCCTGTTCAGGCCCCAATCGGCTCTCTGCCGAACGGCAGATGCTTTTCCGGGCGGGACCGTGATCCCGCCCGGTGGAACTTCGCGATCGCCGTTCGATTCGTTTCAGGATCGGTGCTTGGCCGTCTCGGCCTGGAAGCGGGCGAGGATCGTTCCGAGTTTCGGCTCGCCAATTTCTTCCAAGTCGTAACCGACGCGCAAGGCCTCTTTGTCCAACTTCACGATCCGGCGCAAATCGATCGGCGTGGCGATCAGTACCAGATCGCAGGGTGTGTTCCGGATCGTCGCCTCCAGATCGCGGATCTGCTGGTCCCCGTACCCCATCGCCGGGAGCAGCGGACCGATCCCGGGGTACTTGCGGAACGTCTCCGCCATCTCCCCCACCAGGTACGGTCGCGGGTCGACGATCTCCGCCGCGCCGAACTTCTGGGCAGCCACGATCCCCGCGCCGAACTTCATACCGCCGTGGGTCAGGGTGGGCCCGTCTTCGACCACCAACACCCGCCTTCCGCGGATCTTCTCCGAGCCGGCGACCGCCACCGGACTCGCGGCGTCGATCACGATCGCCGACGGCACCTGCTCGCGAATGTTCCGGCGGACCGTCTCGATCTCCTCCCGCGAGGCCGACTCGATCTTGTTGATCACGATCACGTCGGCGGAGAGGAAATTCGCATGACCCGGGTGGTACCGGAGTTCATGCCCCGCGCGGAGCGGATCGAGGACCACGATGGTGAGGTCCGGCTTGTAGAACGAGAGGTCATTGTTCCCGCCGTCCCACACCACCACATCCGCCTCTTGCTCCGCCTGGCGCAGGATCGCCTCGTAGTCGACCCCGGCATAGACCACCGTCCCGCTGGCGATGTGCGGTTCGTACTCTTCCATCTCCTCGATGGTGCACTCGTGGCGCGCCAGGTCGTCGACCGTGGCGAAGCGCTGCACTCCCTGCTTGACCAGATCGCCGTAAGGCATCGGATGGCGAATCGCCACCACCCGACTCCCGAGCTCGCGCAACAGCCCGCAGACCTTGCGCGTGGTCTGGCTCTTTCCGCAGCCGGTCCGAATCGCGGTGACCGCGATGACCGGCTTCACACTCCGGACCTGGGTCGAGTCGGGCCCCATCAGGCGGAAGTCGAGCCCGAGCGCGAGCAGGCGACTGGCGCAGGTCATGACGTATTCGTGCGCCACGTCGCTGTAGGCGAAGACCGCCTCGTCGGCTGGGTGGAGCTTCAGGAATCCGGGGAGCGATTCCTCGGGGATGATCGGGATCCCCTTCGGGTAGTGCGGACCAGCCAACTCCGGCGGATAGACGCGGTTTTCGATTCCGGGGATCTGGGTGGCGGTGAAGGCGACCACCTCGACGTCGTCGCGACCGCGGAGGGCGACGTTGAAGTTGTGGAAGTCCCGGCCACCCGCGCCAAGGATGACCAGGCGTCGTTTCGTGCTGACCATGGATAACCTCGAGAAGCGCGCCGAGGGGCCGGGTTGCCGCGGCGCAGGTTGGGGTTTGGTTCGTAACCAGCCCCGAAAGTAGGCAAGCCTCTGCGGGCGGTCAACCCCCGCTGCGGCGCATTTCCAACGCCCGCGAGTTCGCCCGGGGCCTGTGCGCCGATGGGCTTGGTCGCCCGCCGGCCAGCTCAGAGTTGACCAAGACGGCGCTCGAGCTCTGAGGTGGAAAATCCTGGTACGAAAGGAATTACCTTGACGATCCCGCCCCACGACTCGACCTCCAGGCGCCCCACGATCTGGTCGAGTGCGTAGTCCCCACCCTTGACCAGGAGATCGGGGCGGACGGCGTTGATCAGCTCGAGCGGGGTGTCCTCGGGGAACACCGTGACCCAATCGACGGCTCGTAGGCCGAGGAGGACCGTGGCCCGGGCAACCTCGGGCAGGATCGGGCGCTGGGGCCCCTTGAGTCGGGTCACACTCGCATCGCTGTTGATCCCGACGAGCAGGCGATCCCCGAGCGCGCGGGCCGCCTCCAGGTAGAGCACATGGCCGGGATGGAGAAGGTCGAAGCAACCGTTGGTGAAGACCAATCGCCCCCCTTCGCCGCGGAGCTTCGCCGCTTCCGCGGCCATCGCCTCCCGCCCGAGGAGGCGCACCGGCGCCGGAAGCGCGCTCACGGCATCTCCAGCACGCGCGGTTCGCCCGTGCCGCCGGCCTGGGTGAACGCCTGGCGCAACCCGTCCGGAGTGATCACCGCGGTTCCCACCTCGCGCACCACGATGCCGGCCGCGTAGTTGGATAACGCTGCGGCTTCGGACAGCTCTGCCCCCGCACCCAGGGCCACTCCGATGGTGGAGATGACGGTGTCGCCGGCCCCGGTCACGTCGAACACCTCGCGGGCCAGGGCGGAGAAGTGCAAGGTCGGACCGTCCGCCTGGAAGAGCGTCATGCCGTGCTCCCCGCGCGTGATCAGGACCGACCGCGACTCGAGTTCCTCGCGCAGATAGCGGCCGGCCATGAGGAGCGTGGCCTCGTCCTTGAGGCGCCGCCCGAAGGCCGCGCCCGCTTCCGCGGCGTTCGGGGTGAGGGTGGCCACGCCGCGGTAGGCGAAGAAGTGAGTCTCCTTGGGATCGACCGAGACCGGGAGATTCCGCTCCCGGGCCATCGCGAGCAGATCATCAAGCAGCGCGCGGGTGATGACCCCCTTGCCGTAGTCCGAGACGATGCAGGCGGTCGCGGTCTCGAGCGCGGCGCGCACCCGATCGCGCGCGATCTCGAGTACCTCGCCGTCGATCTCGCCGGTGTCCTCGCGATCGATCCGCACCACCTGCTGATGCCGGGCCAGCACCCGCGTCTTCGCGGTGGTGCGACGCCGCCGATCGACCACCAGGTCGCCATCGTCGATCCCTCGCTCGGCCAGCAGTCCGCGCAGATCACGCGCAAACGGATCGTCTCCCACCACACCGACCAGAATCGGCGTGGCCCCCAGCGCGCGGATGTTGTGCGCGACATTGGCCGCGCCCCCCAGACGGTGGGTCTCCTCCCGGGCCTCGATGACCGGAACGGGCGCCTCGGGGGAAATGCGCACCGTGTCGCCCCAGAGGTAGCGATCGAGCATCAGGTCCCCGACCACCAGCACCTTCTGACGCGGAAAGCGGCTGAGCAGCTCTTGAAATCGGTCCGGATTGGGAAACGACATGAGGGCGATCCTAGTCGAGCGCCGGAGAGGCGGCAACTGCCGCCCCTCCCGCTCGGGACCCCGCCCCCGCGGCTACGGTCCGGCGTACAGATCCTTGACCCGCCCCCAGGTGGTCATCTCCGTCGCGGTCGGCGGCGGTCCGCCGAGGTTCGGCCCGCCCGGGGTCGGCGCGAGGCCGTTCCCCAGCGGCGGCGTGCTGCCGCTGTACGGATTGAGCGCGTCGAAGAGCGCCCAGCTCGAGCTCCCATCCGGGCTGCGCCCGCTGGACCGATCGTCCTCCGCCTCCACCGTGGTGTAGGTGTAGCTGTCGACCAGGACGTTCGTACCCTCCACCACCTGCCAGAGCGTGACGGTGTCCCCGTCGTTCCCCAGCCGGAGGCCGGTGGTCGATTGCCCGTTGGCCGACTCCCACACCACCGCGTCGCTCCCCAGCACCACCCGGACGCCGCCCGCGACGAGCGAGCCGGTGAAGCCGTAGACGAAGTTCCCCGCCTCATCCCCCAGGTAGTACCCGGTCAGATCGACCGCGGCCGACCCGGCGTTGACGATCTCCACGAACTCGTCGTTCTTGAAGTCGTACGCCCCGTCGCCATCCCAGTCGCGCGCCGGATCAGCCATCACCTCGTTCAACACCGGCCCGCAGTTGCCGGTGCCGGGACTGGCCATCGCGAGGATGGCCACGAACAGAAACGCCAGCTTTCGCATTCTCTCTCCTCCTTCGCGTTCGTCGACGACGTCGTGTCGTCGCCAGAGCAGAGGAGTTCGCAAAGGACGTGCCGGTGCGGACAGTTTGCGGCGATTCGGGTATTGTTCGCGCCCATGAACCAGCGAACGAAGAGGAGGCCGCCACGCCAGGGGGCCGCCGTTCCCAGCACCATCTGGGTGCCGTTCCTTCTCGGGCTCATGGCCTACGCCCGGTCACTGGCCAACGGGTTCGTCTGGGACGACATCAACTTCATCGTGGAGAATCCCCTCGCCCACGACCTCGGCGGCCTCGGGACGGCGCTCGCGCGCGGGTACGGCTGGGTTCCGGGCACCGCGACCGGCGGCGACTCGTCGCTCTACTTTCGTCCGGTGATCATCCTGGTCAACACCCTGCAGTGGGTCAGCGGAGGGGGCGCCCCCTGGATCTTCCACCTGCTCAACATCCTCGCTCACGCGGCCGCGTCGGCGCTCCTGGCCGGATTGGTCCTTTCGCTCGGACTGGGGGCTGGTGCGGCGCTCCTGGCGGGCGCGGTCTTCGCGGTTCACCCGGCCTACTCCGAGGCGGTGCTCTGGATCTCCGGCCGCACCGATCTGTTTGCCGCCGCCTTCGGGCTGGCCGCTCTGCTCCTGATCGCGCGCGGGGATCGGCTCCCCGGCCGGCTGCGCGGAGGCTGGGCCGCGGGCGCCCTCCTCCTGCTCGCACTCCTCTCCAAGGAGTCGGCGGTCGCCGTCGTCCTGGTGGCGCCCCTGGTCGCGCTGGCCTGCGACCGGAACCGACTCGGGAGCCACCTGACCTCGATCGGCCTGGCCGTCGGTCTCTACCTCGCGCTCCGCGTTGCCACCCTGGGCGGACTGGGAAGCGCCGGTCTGCCCGACCGCGGGCCGCTGGGCGAGCGCGTGCTGCAGGCCGGGGCACTCACCGCGACCTACCTCGCCCGACTGGTCTTTCCTTGGCCGTCGCGCACCGATCCGGTACCGATGGTGGAACGCGGGTCCCTTTCACACCCGCTCGCGCTCCTCGGACTGGGCATCCTGATCGGTCTGGCGATCTGTGCGGGGCTCGCGTTGCGCCGGCTCATCGGTCGTGCGTCGGTGAGCGGCCGGTCGACGTCGCGATTCCTCGACCATCCGGCGGCTGCGATCGGGCTTGGCCTCTTCCTTCTCGGTCTGGCGCCGGTGCTGCAAATCATCCCGACCGGCGAGGTGTATGGCGAACGGTTCCTCTATCTCCCCGCGGCGGGGGCGATGCTGGCCATCGCAACCCTGCTCGGCCCGACCCTGAGTGCGCCGCGGGCGCAGAACCTGCTCCTGGCACTGGTGCTTCCCTTCGCCGCCTTGCTACAGCTTCGAGTGGCCGATTGGCAGAGCGATCTCACGCTCTTCACTCGATCGGTGCAGGTCGCGCCGGAGAGCGCCCGCGCCCGGGCCAATCTCGGCTCGGCCCTGATGAAGGTGGGCCGCGCGAGCGAGGCGGAGCGCCACCTCGCACGGGCAGTGGAACTCGACGGCGGGCGCGATCCGCAAAAACGCGCGCAATTCGGCTCGCTCCTGGTCAATCTGGGTCGGGTCGATGAAGGAGTGACCCACCTCGAGGCGGCCCATCGGCAGGGGTTGCGCTCGACCACCCTGCTCAAGAATCTGGGCATCGGCTGGACCCGACAGGGGCGAGGCGCCGAGGCGTCGGCGGTCCTCACCGAGGCACTGGGACGGTCGCCTGAGGATCCCGGACTCCTCGAGGCGCTGGCCATGGCGCGGCGCAAGGCGGGAGCGTTCGAGGAAGCCGCGGGGTTGTTCGAGCGCGCGATCGCGCGCGACCCGGCTCGGAAGACAGCCTACCTGAACCTGATCAGCATCCGGGCGAACGAGCTGCGCGATCCCGCGACGGCCACCGCGTGGTGCGACCGATTCCTCTCCCGCTTCGCCGATGCGCCGGAGGCGACGCAGGTGCGCTCCATGCGCGCGGCGCTGGCCGGACAGGGTTAGCCGGCCGGCAGCCCCAGCCTGCGCAAGGTCTCCCGTGCGGTAACGTACGCAGGATCGAAGCGAAGCGCCGTACGGTAGGCTTCGATCGCCTCCTCCTGGCGCCCCTGCAGGTAGAGTACGTTGCCCAGATTGGTCATCAACTCCGGACTGATCGGGCGCAGTTCCAGCAAACGGCGGTAGGTCGACTCCGCGCGCTGGTAGTCCTGTTGGTGGACGAACACCTGCGCCTGCTCCTCGTAGGCCCGCACAATGTGAGGGCGAAGCGCGATGGCCTGGTCATAGAGCCGCACCGACCCTGGCAGATCACCGCGTTTCGCCGCGGCGAGGGCGCGGGAGCAGGTGTCGCCGTACTGCCGGTCGACCTGATCCCGAGCCCGAGCATCGAGCCAGAACGGGACGGTGAGGGCGATCGGCAGTCCGATGATCAGGAGCCGCCGGGCGAACGCCGGGAACCTCCACTCCGCGCGCCAGAGCACGATCAGGCCAGCGACCAGGAGCAGCGGCCAGAGGAGCTTTCCTCCGATCACCGCCGCGAGGGTGGCGAGACCGAGCCAGACCCAGCCCGGCGCGGGTAGGTAGACCATCGCGGTGAGAAAGCTCACCGGGGCGAGCGAGTAGAGCAGGCGGGGGTCGCGCGCGACCAGGAGATCGGCGATCAACAGGACCCCGAGCACCACCGCAATCGCGAGCGCGGGCACCGCGGTCGACACCCAGGTGGGGAGTCGCGCGATCCAGCCGCTGCGCAGCCCGATGGACGGCGGGAGAACGACCGGTCTCCGCAGCGGGGCGAGCAGGGCGAAGAGCGCGGCGATCCAGTAGAAGAGGTTGAACGGGGTGATCGGAACGCTCGCCGAAAGCCGCTCATTCGAGAGATGAACCAGCATGTGCAGAGGGAAGATGGCCAACGTCGCCCACGGCCAGACACCACGACGCACGAAGCGGGCCAGGGCGAGAAAGGGCAGGAAGAAGTCGATCGGGACGGAGAACCAGGCGGCGATCCCGGCGATCGGCACATCGATCAGGAAACGGCTCTTCACCCCGAGATTCCAGTTCCACCACCCGAGGGCGATGGCGCTCGACTCGACCGCGTAGGAGAGGGCGGTGGCGAAGAGGGCGGCGAGCGAGACGGTGTGAAACAGGCTGCGCGCCCGCTCCGGCGTTCGGGCCAGCAGCCGCTCGGCGAAACACCATCCGAGGTAGACGGTGAGAATCCAGCCGATGTCGGCCTGGAGCGAGTCGTGAAGGACGCCGAACACCTTGTTGGTGAAAACATAGGGGAACCGCCCCCCGAAGTGCACCGTCGTGATCCACCAGATGATGTTGCCGCGCAGCACCCCGAAGACGAATCCGAAGAGGAAGAAGAGCAGCGTCTCGCGCCTGCCCCGCACCTTGAGCGAGTGCAGGATCATGGCCAACACCACCAGGGCGGAGGGGATGAAGAGCAGCGCGGTTCGCATGGGGCGTGATGGTATCGGTCCGGGGCGCCGGGCGGAAGAGACGGCCGCCCCGAGACGAAACTTTCCTCCCGATGCGGGAACCCGGAGGCGGCTCTCGGCATCTCTAGGAGTCCGAGCAATGGGACGCAGATACAGAGGCTCGAAACCGTGGAGGACGGGATGCAGATCCGACGGAATGTGTGCCGACATGGTGCGGTGGTGGCGGGAGTCCTCGTTGCCTTCGCCCTGATCGCCTGTTCAGGTGGCGGCACGCCGCAGGCCGGAACCGACGCCCAGGGTGCGGATCGGCGGAACCAGGCAGGGATGGCCGCAGCTCCCGTCTCCCGCTGGGCCGGTGGGACCGCGTTCGTGAAGCCGAGCGAAGGTGAGCTACGGAAGCGCCTCACCCCGATGCAGTTTCGGGTCACCCAGGAGGAGGGAACCGAGCCCCCCTTCCAGAATGCGTACTGGGATCATCACGCGGAAGGGATCTACGTCGACATCGTCTCGGGCGAGCCGCTCTTCAGCTCGACGGACAAGTTCGACTCCGGAACCGGGTGGCCGAGCTTCGTGCGCCCGATCGACCCCGAGTATGTGGTGCAACATGGCGACGACCGGCACGGGATGGTGCGGACCGCGCTGACCTCGAAGTACGCCGGCTCGCATCTGGGACATGTCTTCGATGACGGTCCGCCCCCCACCGGCCTGCGCTACTGCATCGACTCCGCCTCGCTCCGGTTCGTGCCGCACGCGGAACTGGAGGCCGGCGGGTACGGGCGCTACCTCGCGCTCTTCGAAGATCGGTCGCCCGCGATGGCCGGGCAGGCCGGCGCACACAATGGAGCGCGGTTGGACGGCGAACCGGGAAACGCGGAGCGGCTGCAGACCGGCTCAGCCCCGGCGGCGGCCACCGCGAGCGCCATCTTCGCCGCCGGCTGCTTCTGGTGCATCGAGACGTCGTATGAGGGGCGCCCGGGGATCCGCGCGGTGGTGTCGGGATACACCGGTGGCAGCAAGGAGAACCCGACCTACGAAGAGGTCGGCGGCGGCGGCACGGGGCACGCCGAGGCGGTGCGCATCGAGTACGATCCGGCCCAGATGACCTACGCGCAGCTGCTCGACATCTTCTGGCACAACATCGATCCCACGCAGGAAAACGGGCAGTTCTGCGATCATGGCCGACAGTACCGCTCGGCGATCTTCTACCAGAACGAGGAAGAGCATCGTCTCGCCGAGGAGACGAAGGCCGATCTCGCGGCGCATGCCGACTTGCCGGGTCCGATCGTGACCGAGATCGTGGCCGCGTCGACCTTCTATCCGGCCGAGGAGTATCACCAGGACTTCTTCCGCAAGGACCCATTGCGCTACCAGGGGTATCGATTGGGCTGCGGTCGCGATGCGCGACTGAAGAAGCTCTGGGGCGAGAAGGCGCTGAACGGCTCCCAGACTGCGGTCGCACACTGATCGATCGTCGGCATTGGCCCGATCGTCGGCATCAGGGCGATGGCCGCGGGGTCGGGCGGATTTACGGCATCAGGGATGGGATCGGGTCACGCAAAGAGGGGTCACCCGAGGAGGGGTCACGCGAGGAGGGGCCTCGCGCGATCGTGCAGGTGTCAGGCCGTGGGTGCGGCGCGGCGGGCCGGCTGAACGATGCGTGTGCCGGCGAGGCCGCGCATTGCCAGGGCAATCAGCGGGGGTGAGGTGATCAGCGCCTCCTCGCCGCCGTCTTCGAGAAACTGAATCGCCGCCTCGACCTTCGGCCCCATGCTTCCGGCGGGGAACTGCCCCTCCGCGTGCCAGGCGCGCGCCTCGTCGAGGTCCATCACGTCGATGTTCCGCTGGCTGGGGCGACCGAAATCGACCGCTACCTGATCGATCGCGGTGACGTTGACCACCGCCCGGGCCCCGACCGAGGTGGCGAGCAGGATGGCGGTGCGATCCTTGTCGATCACCGCCTCCACTCCGCGCAGTCTCCCGTCTTCCTCGATCACCGGGATGCCCCCTCCTCCGGCGGCGATGACCGCGCAGCCGGACGCGAAGAGGGTGCGAATCGCCTGCTCCTCCACGATCCGGATCGGTCGCGGACTGGGCACGACGCGGCGCATGCCGCGGCCGGAATCCTCCACCAAGGTCCAACCAAGGCGCTGCGAGAGATCCTTTGCTTCCTTCTCACTGTAGAACGGTCCGATCGGCTTGGTCGGGTGGTTGAACGCGGGATCCGCGGCATCGACCACCACCTGGGTCAGCACGGTCGCCACCGGAATGTCCAGCCGGCGCTCGCGCAGCACGTTCTGCAGCACCTGCTGGATCATGTATCCGATCCCGCCCTGCGAGTCGGCGCCGCACACATCGAGCGGCATGGGCGGAATCCGGTCCTTGGCCAGTTCATTTCGCAGGAGGATGTTCCCCACGATCGGCCCGTTGCCGTGGGTGAGGATCACGCGGGCTCCGGACTCGAGAAGATCGGCCACGTGCACCATCGATGCGCGGGTGATCCGGAATTGTTCGTCGATCGTCCCGGCTCCACGACCCGGCAGGATTGCGTTTCCACCCAGCGAGAGAAGCACCGTCCGGACCATTCTCCTGACCTCCACGCGAGACCTTCTACCGCAAAAACCTGGAGGAGGGGTTGCCCCCTCCTCATCCCTACCATCGGCCATCCGCCGGCGCTGTTTGAGCGGCGACCGCGCTCCGGAGAGCAGGGGACTGCCGCGCGACGGTGACGCGAATGCGCCCTTTCGGGCCTGTGGGCCGGTTCTGACCGGCCGGATCGTTACCTCGCCGCCCCGACGCCGCTCAGGTACTCGCGCATCCGCCCGACTGCCTTCTCGATGTTCTCCACCGAATTGGCGTAGGAGAAGCGGAGATACCCCTCACCGCCCGCCCCGAACGCCGTGCCGGAGAGCGCCGCCACGCCCCCCTTCTCGAGCAGTTCCTTGGCCAGGACGCGGCTCTCGAAGCCGAGCTTGGTCACGTTCGGGAAGACGTAGAACGCCCCCTTCGGACGGAAGCAGCTCACTCCGGGAATGGCATTCAGCCCGTCGACGATCACATCACGACGGCGACGGAACTCCGCCACCATGCTGGTGACCTCCTGCTGCGGGCCGCGCAGGGCGGCCATCCCCGCCCGCTGGACGAAGACGTTGGTGCAGGAGTTGGAGTTGGTCATCAGACGAGTCACATGCGTGGCGAGATCCTTCCGCATCACGCCGTAGCCGAGTCGCCAGCCGGTCATGGCGTAGGTCTTCGAGTGCCCGTCGAGGAGGATCGTCCGATCCTCCATCCCGGGAAGCGAGGCGATCGAGGAATTCTCTCCCTCGTACAGGATCCGGGAGTAGACCTCGTCGCTCAGCACCCAGATATCCCGGCCCCGCAGCAGCTCCGCGATCCGCACCAGGTTCTCCTTCGGCGTGACTCCGCCGGTCGGATTGTGGGGCGAGTTCAAGATGATGAACCGTGTCTTCGGCGTGAGCAGCGGTTCGATGTCTTCGGCATCGACCGCGAAGCCCTTCTCTTCCTTCAGCCGGATCGGCACCGGCTTGGCGTTGAGGAAGCGGGTGACTGACTCATAGATCGGGAACCCCGGCTCCGGGTAGATCACCTCGTCCCCTTCGTCGACGCAGGCGAGGAGGGTGAAGAAGAGGATCGGTTTCGCGCCCGGCGTGACCACCACATTGTCGGCCGTGGCGTGCAGCCCGCGAGTGGCGTTGACATGTTCGGCGATCGCTCCGCGCACCTCGGGGTCACCGGCGCTCGGGCCATAGTGGGTGAATCCGGAGCGCAACGCGTCGACGGCGGCGTCGGCAATGAAACTCGGAGTGTCGAAATCGGGCTCGCCGATCTCCAGATGGACGATATCGCGTCCTTCGCGCTCGAGCTCCCGCGCGCGCGCCAAGACTTCGAAGGCCGTTTCGGTGCCGAGACGTTCCATGCGTTTGGCGAACATCGGTGTCCCTCATCGCTTCCTGGGTGGGCCGGGCGGGGACGAAGCGGCTCGGGCGTCTCCCGGCTTCTCCTCGGGGCCTCGATCTGCGTGCGGCGCCTGCCGGACGGCCCCCGGTGGGAGCGACGTTCCCGCGCGTCGCGCTCTGAAAGCGGCGCAAGTGTACCACGCGTCCCAGGGCCGGACAATTGCGGAAACCCCAGCAAGGTTGCTGTTTAGCGGCGAAAACTCGCGCTCTGGTTCAGCCGGCTCGGACCAGACGCCGCATCCCATTCGGCTCACGGGCGAGTGCCAGCAGAGCGTCGGCGAGCAGGGTGGCGGAGCCGATCGCGGTCGGGTCGAGGCGGTCACACTGCTCCCCCTGGTTCTGGAAGAAGCGCAGCGCCAACCAGGTCTCCTCGCGATCGGTGGCCGACACCGCCAGCCGATCGAGCGTCGGCGTACCGGCGGCTTCCCGCCGGGAGGCCAACCAGGCGGTCAGCTCCACCCGGTCCGCTCCCCCCGCGTCGCGCGGCAAGCGAAGCAGGAACCCCGACTCGGGTGTCTCGAGGTAGAGGACGCTCACTGCGGCCGGATCTTCGCCCGGAGCGAGGAAGACGACCGGCCACCGCCAGCCGGCGGGGAACCGATCGAGTGGATGCACCTCGATCTGGACATTCCGCTTCGGCCCCTCGAGGCGGATGGCGCGCGACTCGAGAATGAGTGCTTCGAGTTCGCTCGGCACTTCACACCACTCCACCCGGTGGGTGGCGCTCAGCAGATCCTCGCGCTTCGAAGCCTCGGGAGGAAAGGGGCGGAAGTACGACTGCAGACGCCGATCGAGTCGAGCCGCCTTGCCGACGTAGAGGAGCGCTCCGTCGCGATCGAAGAAGCGGTAGACCCCGGCGCTCTCGGGCACCGCTTGGATGTCTCGCTCGGTAAAGCCAAATCGGCTCCAGTCGACCGGTCGCGTCCCGAGGATTTCGTCGGTCGTCCGGCGAAGCTGACTCTCGGTCCACTCCCCGAACCGCTCGAGCAGGAGATCGAGTAGCTGCCCCAAGGCGCCGATCGGCACTCCGTCAAGGTCGCTTTGCTCCCCGCCCCGTTCCAGCAGGCCAAGCGCCTTCGCCGGACTCTGCACTCTCCGCGCCTCTGCCACCGGTACGCCGGCCCGTGCCAGCGTGGCGCGCGTCCAGGAAAGCAGGTCGAGCGGCGGCGCGCTCAGTTCCCCCCAGCCACAGGAACGATCCATCCACTGCAACACACGGGCCAGCATGGCAGGTTGCCAGGCGACCCACCTTTCCCCGTCGAGCCGCGCCTTGAGCGCCGCCCAGCCGGCCAGATCATGATCCAACAGCGGCGCCACCAGAGGCTCGCAGTCGCCCTGGCCGAATCGGTGCAGGTGAAGCCGAAACCGCGCCCCTTCGGTCGTCTCGACCCAGGCGAGGAGATAGCCCGCCTCGTCCAGCCGCGGTTCACGCTGAACCACCGTCCGCCACGACCCAGGCTCGCATTCCACGAAGCGGGGATCGGGCCGCAACAGGTTCCGGATCAACACCGCCGTGAGCGGGCCGGATCCGGTCAGCTTGAGGTAGGCGCGTCCCAGTTCGTCGGCCGAGTAGGCGCGATCCTCCGCACCCATCTCGGCGTGCATGCGGTCGAGCAAGGGGGTAGTGGGCATGGTCTCCAGGCTCGGTTCTGCGGTTGCCTGCGGTCCGGCTCGTGGCAGCACCACGCAACCCGGCGCAGGTCGAGGCGGACATCCGTTGTCCTCCGCCGACCGTACCCGAAGCGACGCGCCTGCTCAACCGGCACGCGCACCACGCCCCAGGATCCACTGCACCCGCAACTCCGCGCGCTGCGCGGAAGGCGATCCCACCAGGGTTCCCAACGCGCGCAGGCCGAGGCTCCACTGCCAGTACCGAGCTTCCCCGCGAACCCCCAGATGGACCCCCCGTTCGAGCCGTTCACGCAGCCCAAGCCAGGAGGGGCTGTTGCTCCCGGCGCGTTCCGTGTCGACGACTCCGAGGGCGAAGCCGGAGGCAGGGGACCAGGCAAGGCTGTGCCCTCGGTAGCCACTCCGGCCAGTGCCGGTGCGGCTCCGGGCCAACTCCAGCGTCCAATCGAGCCGGCGGAGGCTCAGCCGGAGGTCGTCGCGCACCGAGTGCCCGGTGCTCGTTCCGCGCTGGGTCTCGGTCCAGTCCAGATCGATCCGCGGCAGGCTGGCCGGCGCGAACCAGGCACTGGCGTAGCGACGTTCACTCCGGGTGGCGCTGAGGTACGCGGCGCGGACGCCCCCGATCCGCCCTCGGCCGGAAACCGTCGCCCTCAACTCTCGCTCGTCCGACAGTGCCGCGCCGACCCGCCGGAGTCCGTCGCGCGCTCCCAGTTCGGCCCCCACCCGCAGGCGACCCCAGAGCCGGGCCACGCGCCATCCCGCGGCGTACTGGGGTCGGACGCCCGGAGCGAGCGCGGCCTCGACCCGCGCGACCAGGCCGGCGCTGCGCCTGCCCAGCACCAAGCTGGTGTAGTCCGGACCGACCTCTCCCCGGGAAGTCAGAACGCCGAGGGACGCGGTACCGCGCGTGCCGAAGAGAGCGATGGTCCCGCCGGCGGAGTGAACCTCGGCCATCGCGGAAATCCCCGGCGCCAGCGGGACCCGCGCAGCCAGCGATGACCCCCCGGAGGCGGCAGCGAACGTTGCGTCGGTGGTCGGTGGTTGACGTCGGAGCACCAGCCCCTCGCCCCAGCGGAGTCCGCGCGTGCGCCGGCCGGCGAAGAAGGCTGCCCCACCCCCTTCGACGCGCAGCCAGCCGGCGCGTCCCTCGCCGCGCCAGCCAGCCGCGAGTGCGCCGCCGCGAAGACCGAGCCCGAGCGAAGCGGAGGTGGCCCCACTCGGATCCCGCCCGAGCGCCGCGCGGTGCGTGCGCTGCAGGATCAAGCGCAGGTCTCGCCCCCGCAGGGGCCGGTCACCCGAGGCGGTGCCCGGCGCTAGCGCCTCCGCAGGAGCGATCGCCACCCGCGGCTCTGCCTCCTCCTCGAGGTACGGAGCGACTGCGGCGAGATCGGCGCGCAGACTTTCAGGGACGGCGGCGATGGCCACCTCCCGGTCGGGCGGTACCTGCGTCAAGTACCGACGGACACGGGCCTCCCGGCCCGGATCCTCCCGCGAGTCGGAAGGCTGATCGGTGGCGAGCGGCTCCAGTGCCACGGCCCGCAAGGAATCGAGGCTCGTGGGATCGAACGCGCCCGCTGCCCCCTCTCCCTCCCGCCAGAGAGTGATCAGATCGAGCTCCGCTTCCTCGATCGGACGCGGCCGAGGCGAAGGCGATCGTTCCGCCCGTTTCCTCCCCCGCACGCTCAGCGCAACCCCCGGGGTGGCAGGGAGCCCCGGGCTCGGCACGGCGCTCCACAGCGTGGTGGAGACCCGGGGCAGATCGAACCCCAACGCGGTCGAGGCGGGTACCGCTCCGTTTCGCCACGCATGCTCCAGAGTCAACGGGGCGCCCGCGCGCCACCGCAGCCCGATGCGTGCTTCGCCGCCGCGACCGCCCCGGGTCCCCGAGATCGCGAGTTCGCAATCGCCGGCGAGCGAAAGCTCCAGGCGGGCGCCGGCGCGCCGCGCCAGCCCGAGCTTCTTCGCGTCCGCGCCGGTGCGTGCATCCCGGACCCAACCCTCGATCGCTGCGCCGAACGGCAATTCGCGCCTCAGAGCGAACCCCAGGCTGGTCGTGGCCAGCGACTCCGGTCGGCGGCCCGGCTCCAGCGCGCCAGCCTGGGTCACGAGCGAGCTCGCCTCGGCCCGCACCACGGTCCCGTGCCAGCGCCGCGCGAGCGCCAGGGTGCCGATCCATTCGGAATAGCCGGGCGCACCGAGCCGCGAGAGGATCAGCCGCACGCACCGGGTCGAGTCGGAGAGCGCAACGGCAGCCGCATCGACTGCAAGCGAGGAAGCGCCGAACGGTCGCAGATGGAGCAGGCCCATGCTCTGCCCGGCCGACCAGGAATCGACTGGATCGAGCGCCCCGGAGAGGTGCTCCGGAAGATGCGACGAAACTCCGATCCCTCCCGGACGGATCTCGAACGCCGCGCGGGCCGCGCGGGGCGGGAGCGACACCAGGGCCAGAGCGATCGAGAGCTCCAGCGCCGCAACCCGCGTGGTGCGCAAGCGCGCGCTCGATCCGCGACCGATCATGGGTGCAACACCAGGGTGGTCTGCTCATGGTAGGCGGCCCCGGCGTCCGGTTGAAGTGCGAGGTCGAGGAGATAGACGCCGACCGGGCAGGGGACGTTCTCCGGGTCGCGCCCATTCCAGCGCAGCCACCGTTCCGACCTGCCTCGCACTGCGCCGACTTCCCGCCACAGTTCCCTCCCCTCGAGCGAGAGAAGTCGCAGATCGAAGCGACCCGGGAAGAGCTCCGCCGGTATCCGGACCCAGGCTCCATCCGGATGCCGCTCGATCGACAGACGGGCGCGCTCACGCGGATCGACCAGCACGGAGTGCGCCTCGGGGTTCAGCTCCCCCGGAGTCGGGTCGGCGGTGCGCCAGGCGGGTAGCCCGACTTCGATCGGCACGAGCAGATCGCGGACCCAGGAGCGCCCACGCTCGCCCGTCCCCCAGACCGCCCAGTCGACGACCGCACCGCCGGCATCGAGGAGAAACAGGGTATCCGCGGCTCCATCGCTGCCCGCTCGATCGTTCAGACTGGGCCAATCCCCGCTCCCCGCCTCACGCAGCCGCCGCGCGTCGAGCAGGAGCAGCGCATCCGCCAACAACGCCCGTGGCGCGAGGTCGAGACGGATCCCGGAAGCGTCCTCCAGCGACCACCCTTCGACGAAGCAGGTCCGACCCGCGCGCAGCTCGATCCACTCGGCCCCGGCACTGTCCGGGCGGGCCATCACCTCGACCAGACGGATCGGCGGGTCGGCGCGGGGAATGCGCAGAGTGTCGAGGTCGTTTTCCGGGATGGAGTCTCCCCGCGCCTCCGCCCGGAGCCGGATCAGAGCTCCCGTCTCGCGCAGCGGTACGCGCCACGGAATTCCCTCCGCCATCCCGGGTCCGAGATCGGGAACCTGCGGTGCGGCAAGTGCTCCGAGCGAGTCGCTCAACCAGAGGGTGAGGTCCCGGGACGGGATCGGCGACCGACCCCGGTTCTCGAGCACGAGTCGGATCTCCACCTCGCCCGTCGCCTCACCCAGGGGCAGCGCCCGGCCGATCCGCTGGAGACGCACGGACAGATCCCGATCGGGATGATTCGGCCGACCGGGACTCGGGTCAGCCGGAGCAAAGTCGGCCACATTGCGATCGAGGTCCAGCCCATCCTCGCGGCGGGCAAGGGAGAGACCTGGGCGCGCCCTGGCCGCAGGCTCCCCCTCGCTCACCGACGCCACCTCATCGTCAGGGGTTCCCCAGGCCACGGTATCGAGCACGAAGCGGTCCTTGCGCAACCGGACGGCATCGCTCTCGTTCCGCAGCGACAGGCTCACGGCAACGTCCGGGACCCGCGCACGGTAGGCCCCGCCGACCGTGAAGGCACGTCCCACCTCGATCGAATCGCTCGCCTGGCCCGCCCAGAGGAGGCGCCAACCGTCCGCGGCGTCAGACTCCCGGGCCTCGAGCACGATGCCCGAAGCAGAGAGCGCCCAGGGGCCGGAGTTCCAGAGTTCGATCCATTCTGCGCCGCGATCGGCGCCGACCGGATCGGCCAGGAGTTCGTTGATCACCAGCGCCGCCCTGACCGGGCGCGCGTCGCAGGGGAGCGCGCCCGCCAGCGTCAGGGCAAGGGCGAGCCGAGGGAGGGCATCGATCCACGGTTGGGGACGGGCGACCCCCAGCCGTACCGGGGCGCGGAACCGGGTGAACAGTGCGGCGAGCATGATCCGACTCCTCTCCGACGACGCCACGTCGTCCAAGAGGAGAGGGAGCGAAAAGCTTGCCGGAACGGGTCGATCAGGCGAGTCCGCGCCGACGGCGCAGGAACCACTCCGTCGAGAGGACGGCGACGAAGAGGAGGAAGAGGATCCAGTGGTTCCACAGCTCCACTTCGCGGGTCTGCCCCACGCGCCGCAGGGCCCGCGGGATCTGGCTCAGCATCTGCGAGAGGCCTCCGGCATCGAACGAAGCCCCGCCACTCCGGCGGGCGATCTCGGCCAGGGTCTCACGGTCGGACCAGGGACGGGCGAACTCCGGTCCCATCTCCTCGACCCAGAAGCGTCCCTCGGTGGCGCCGAAGGATCGGCTCCCTTCGGCCGCATCGGCGGTGGCGCGGTACCGGTACTCTCCCGGGGGGAGTGCACCGATCGCCGCGTCGTAGTGCCCCGGGTCGATCGCATCGATCAGATCGACGTTCCGACGCTCGGGTACCTCCTCGCCGCTGCTCCCCTCGCCCGCCGGCGTCACCTCGACGCGAATGCGAGCCCCCTTCACCGGGGCGTACGCCTCATCCCAGAGGCTGGCGTTCCAGGTGATCTCCTCGCCGCTCTGGTACACCTGCCGTGTCGGGCGGGCCTGAAAGCGGTCGCGGGAAAGCGGCTCGGCCAACCAGCGGGTGACGCCGGTCAGGATCGCCTGCGGCGCATCGGTGGGCAGATTGACTCCGGCGGCGAGCAGGCGCCAGCGCCAGAGCCCCCGCGCGTTCCACCAGATGCTCTTGCCCCGCCCGACGAATCCGGCGACGCAGGCAGGTGAGCGGCCCGACCGGAGATTCCAGTCGAAGAGCACCTGGGCCGGTCCGCGGGCGGCCAGCCGGCCGCCGTTGCGCCAGAGCGGCGGAAGTCCCGCGATCCACTGCGCGGCCTCGGCCGGGTTGTCGCGGAGTTGGAGCGCAGGATGGCGCATCCCCTCTCCGGTCAGTTGAAGCGCGCTGGCCCGATCGCGCGCGGGGTCCGCCTCGATCGAAGCCGGCAGTGCCGAGACGAATCCTGCCGGGAGCCCGGCGAGCGTTCTCGGCCCGCCTAGCACGAGCAGTCCGCCTCCTTCGCGTACGAACGGCCCAAGCCGATCGAGAAACCCATCCGCGAAGCCGCGTCCCGTCCAGATCAGGACAACCGCGGCGAAGGGCGAGAGTTCTCCCGCGCTCCCCGGCAGCCGGGAAATCGCACGATCGCCGTCGGCGCGATAACTGCCGGGGCGATCCTGGATCAGATAGGTGTAGGCCAGAGTGGTATCGACTTCCAGCGAGCGACGCAGGAAGGCGAGGTCCCAGTCGAGCGCATCCGCGACGCAGAGCACCTTCGTTTTCTTCTCCAGCACCGAGACCGCGACCAGCCGGCGGTTGTTCGCCGCGATCGAATCGCCGTCGACCTTGGCCGTGACCTCGAACAGGCGCATTCCCGGCTCCCGCGGCGCGAGGCTCAGCTTGAGCTCCTGTTCCAACCCCTGCCCGCCGAGGATCGCCACCGCTCGGGTCTCCCGCAGTTCGCCGTTCTCGCGCACCTCGATCGTCGCGGTGCGGCCGGCCAGCCCGGTGCTCGAGAGTCCGATCGAAAGCGGGAGCGGCTCGCCCTTCCAGGCAGTCGGATTCGTCTCGACGCGGCGCAGTTCGAGATCGCGCGGCGCCTGTCGCGGGCCGACCGCCAGGGTGAAGACCGGCACCGAGGACGATCCGGCGACCCGCACCGGGTCGCGCCCGATGGTGTTCACACCGTCGGAGACGACGACGATGCCGCTCACCGGATTCGACGACGCGCGGAGCAGCGCCCCCTCGAGTGCGGTGCCCAGACCGGTCGCGCCGTTCGGTGCGGGGAGCGAATCGGGCCGCACGGCCCGCAGCGCCTCGTTGAAGCCGAACCATTGCACCCGATAGCTGCGCTTGAGTTGCTCCGACAGCTCGGGCATCAACGCCTCGATCTCGCTTCCCCTCGCCTCCGCGCCGGACGCGCCGGGCAGGGAGATCGAAGCCGAACGATCGATCAGCACCGCCAGTCCCGGCTTGCCCCGATCGGGGCGGACATAGGTGAGGACCGGCTGCCAGAGGGCGAACAGGACGAGGAAGAACGCCACCCCGCGCAACACCCAGAGCGCGAGACGCGTCGGCCGGTTGAGCGGAGCGAGCAGCCGGTAGTAGGTCCAGAAGGCCAGACAGAGGGCGGGCACGAGGAGCAACAGCCAGAACCACAGGTGAGGCGCAAGCAAGTTGAGCGAGAGGTTCTCCATGCGATCCCTTCCGGTGGTTCCAAAGTGAGGGTCCGAATCGCCCCGGAAACGCCGACCGCGCCCCAACGGCCTCCTGCCGCGGCAATCCTACTCCCCAGGGCTCCGGTGGTTCCGATCCTTCGGCTCCCGGCACAGACTAACGGCGATCGCGCCTTCCCACCAAGAGCCCGAATGACTTCCTGTAGACCGCCTGCCCCCCCTCGACCGGGCGGTGGAAGTTGATCCAGCCGATGACCAGCACGTGGAAGACCCCGAGCGCGACCAGAAGCCCGACCGCGCGCCCGAGCCAGACCGAAGTGGCGCTGTCCTGCCGGTCGAGCGCGGCGAGAAGGAGCACCGCGGTGGTCAGCGCGGCCACGATGAGTCCGGTCGCCTTCCCGAAGACGGTCGGCTGGATCCAGATCTCCCCTTGAGCCCATAGAGGAGCAGGCAGCCGGCGAGCAGCACCCCGTAGCGGAGCACCACCAGCCCCGACCCACCAGGGGAAGATCCCGCCCAGGCTGAGCGAGACGAAGATCCCGAGGTGAAACAGGATGTCTCCGAACGGATCGAGTACGAAGCCGAGCTTGCTCTCCTCGCGGTTGTGCCGCGCGATCCAGCCGTCGAGCACGTCGGTCACCCCGAGCAGGACGTAGCCGGCAAGTCCGGCCCAGTAGTGCTCGCGCAGGATCAGGTAAAGCAGCAGCGGAAGGAGCACGATGCGCGAAAGGGTCAGGTGGTTCGCGGCCCCGAGCCGCTCCAGTGGATGTCCGGAGAGGTCTTCGAGAAAGCTCGGATTGAGCAGAACGAGCGAGAAGACCGCCGAAATCCAGGAGAGATGGGCGGCGATGAAGAAGAGCGTGATCAGGTCATGGTAGCGGAACCAGAGGCCGACCCCGATCAGCAGGGCGATCGCGGAGAAGGCGTAGCCGCTGTGCACGGCCGAGCGGACCGCAGCCGGGCTGCGCTGGTCGCCGACCTGTCCGCGCTTCCAGACGAAGAACGGCACCGCGCCTCCTCTCTACGTGATGGTCCCCGCTCCGGCCGGGGCTGTACCCGGCCGGAGCGGGCCTTCGAACCCGCCTAGGCGGTGCTCCGCGGACCGGCCACCTGCGCGCGCAGGGTCGACTGTGCCGCGGCCAGGCGTGCGATCGGCACCCGGAACGGCGAACAGCTGACGTAGTCGAGGTGGTTCCGGTAGCAGAAGTCGATCGACTTCGGATCGCCACCGTGCTCGCCGCAGATCCCGACCTTCAAGTCAGGCCGCGCTTCGCGTCCGTTCTCGACCGCCATCTTGACCAGCTGCCCGATGCCGCGCTGGTCCATCGAAACGAACGGGTCCTGCTCCAGGATTCCCATTCGCTGGTACTCGGTGAGGAACTTCCCCGCGTCATCGCGCGAGAAGCCGTAGGTCATCTGGGTCAGGTCGTTGGTTCCGAAGGAGAAGAACTGCGCCTCGGCCGCGATCTCGCCCGCGGTCAGCGCCGCGCGCGGGACCTCGATCATCGTGCCGACCAGATAGGCGATCTCCATGCCGGTCTCACGCATCACGTCGCGGGCCACGCGATCGACCACGCTCCGCTGGTGACGGAACTCGCGCACGTCGCCGACCAGCGGGATCATGATCTCCGGATAGACCCGTAGTCCCTCCTTGGCCAACGCCGCAGTCGCCTCGAGGATGGCACGCGCCTGCATGGCGGTGATCTCCGGGAAGGTGATCCCCAACCGGCAGCCGCGGTGACCGAGCATCGGGTTGAACTCGTGCAGGTCCTCGACCCGGGCGAGCAGCGTGCTCTTCGCCTCGATTTCCTTCGGATCGCCCCCTTGCGCCTTGAGCAGGGCGACCTCGACCATCAGTTCTTCCCGCTTGGGCAGGAACTCGTGCAACGGCGGATCGAGGGTGCGGATCGTGACCGGAAGCCCTTCCATCACCCGCAGGATCCCCTTGAAGTCCTCCCGTTGCAGCTCGAGGATCCTGGCCAGCGCGGCCTCGAGCTTCGCTTCCGGCTCCTTCATCTCCGCCTTCAGGCCGTCGCGCTCCTTCTCCAGCCGCGCCTTGCGATCCCCGGCCGCGTCGGCCAGATCCCCTTCCACCTGGGCCAGCCGATCGCGCAGAGTGCGCACCGTCGGGGCATTCATGATCATCTGCTGCACCCAGGTGATCCGGTCCTCGGCGAAGAACATGTGCTCCGTCCGGCAGAGGCCGATCCCCTGCGCTCCGAATCTCCGCGCCTGGGTGGCGTCGCGCGGGGTGTCGGCGTTGGCGCGGACCTTGAGACCACGTGCCTCGTCGGCCCACTTCATGTAGGTCTCGAACTCGCCCGAAATCTCCGGCTCCAGCGTGGCCAGCCGTCCGGCGAAGACCTCACCGGTCGAGCCGTCGATGGTGAGGAGGTCCCCCTTCTTGTAGGTGTCGCTGCCGACCTTCATCGTCTCGGTCCCGGCGTGGATCTCGAGGGCGGAGCATCCCGCGACGCAGCACTTCCCCATCCCGCGAGCGACGACCGCGGCATGCGAGGTCATTCCGCCGGTGGCGGTCAGGATCCCCTTCGCGGCGTCCATCCCCTGGATGTCATCCGGATTGGTTTCCGCTCGGACCAGGATCACCGCCTCCCCCTTGGCCGCGGCCTCGACCGCTTCCTCCGGGGTGAAGACGATCTTTCCCACCGCAGCGCCGGGTGAGGCGGCCAGCCCCCGGGCGATCGGCCGCGCCTTGACGTTCGGGTCGAGCCGCGGGTGGAGCAATTGATCGAGCTGCGCCGGATCGAGCCGCAGCAGCGCCTCTTCCTTGGTGATCAGCCCCTCTTCGACCATCTCGACCCCGATCCGGATCGCGGCCTGCGCGGTGCGCTTGCCGGTCCGGGTCTGGAGCATGTAGAGCTTTCCCTCTTCGATCGTGAACTCGAAGTCCTGCACGTCGCGGTAGTGCTGCTCGAGGCGGTTGGTGATGTCGCGCAGTTGCCGGTAGACCTCCGGCATGTCGCGCTCGAGTTCCGGGATCGGATTGGGCGTGCGGATCCCGGCGACCACGTCCTCCCCCTGCGCATTGAGCAGGTACTCGCCGTAGAATTCCTTCGCGCCGTTCGAGGGATTACGGGTGAAGCCCACGCCGGTGCCCGAGGTCTTCCCCTTGTTGCCGAAGACCATCGCCTGCACGTTGACCGCCGTGCCGAGGTCTTCGCCGATGCCGTGTTGCTTGCGATAGTAGACCGCGCGGTCGTTGTGCCAGGAACGGAACACCGCGTCGCGCGCCATGCCGAGCTGCTCGAGCGGATCCTGCGGGAACGGGCGCCCCGCCTCCGCCGCCACCTTCTGCTTGAAGGTCTCGACCAGTTCGGCCAGGTCCCCCTCGGTCAGATCGAGATCGAGTTCCACCTTGCGCGCCTTCTTCATCGCCTTGATCTCGTGCTCGAAGACATCCTTCTCGATGCCGAGCACGACGTTGCCGAACATCTGGATGAAGCGGCGGTAGGAGTCGTAGGCGAACCGGGGGTTCTTCGTCTTCTCGGCCATTCCCTTGACCGAGCGATCGTTCAGCCCGAGGTTCAGAATGGTGTCCATCATCCCGGGCATCGAGAACTTGGCGCCCGAGCGGACACTGACCAGGAGCGGGTCGGCGGGATCGCCCAGCTTGCGGCCGACCTCGCGCTCCAACCTGCTCAACGCCTCACCCTGCTGGTTGAGGACCTCCTCCGGCAGACGGCTGTTCTCCTTGTAGTAGAGATTGCAAGCCTCGGTCGTGATGGTGAATCCGGGCGGGACCGGGATTCCGGCGTTCGTCATCTCCGCCAGGCCCGCTCCCTTGCCGCCCAGCGTGTCACGCATGGAACCGGTTCCTTCCGCCTTGCCGTCTCCGAAGTAATAGACGTACTTCATAACCCTTCCTTCGCTGAATGAGCCGTTCGTGTGTGTCGGCCGTCCGGCACAAGGGGCCAGTATAGACCTCCCCCGCGCCGGTTCAAGGACGCGCGCCGACCTCTTCGCCGGCAAAGCGCTCGAGATCGCGGGCCAGGAGCTCGCCGTCGGGACGCGACCGGATCGCAACCAGGGCGCGCTCCGCAGCGGCATCGAGCGGCGCCCCCCATCCAGACGCGGCCCGGCGCTGGAAGTACGAATCGAGCTCCCCCTGCGCCTCCGTGAACACCTCTCCGTAGGTCTCCCCGCGGGACAGCACCGAGCCGACGCCTCTCCGGGCCAGAGCCAGATAGTACATCGCCCGGGCATTGCCCGAGGCGAGATCGAGCGCGCGTTCCAGCCCGCGCGCTGCCCCGGGCGCGTCTCCCTGTCGGAGCCGGACCAGGGCGCGGTAGTAGATCAGGACCGGGTCCTCGCCCGCTGACGCCAGGGCGTCGAACTCCCGCCCCGCGACCTCGAGCTCTCCCAGGTAGAAGTTCGCCACCGCGAGGTTGAACCGACCCTCCCCATCCTCCGGCTTCACCCGCAGGAGCGCCGCGAGCGCCTCGCGCGCATCCCCGTAGCGCTGCTGCTGCAGCCGGATGTAGCCGAGATGGGAGTAGAGATCGGGCGTGGTATCGCCGAGGCGCCGCGCCTCCTCCAGATGCTCCGCCGCCCTCTGGTAGTCGCGTCGCTTCTCGTAGATGAGTGCGAGGTTGAAGTGCGCTTCCTTGAGCAGCGGATTTTGCGTCAGCGCCGCCTCGTACGCCGTGACCGCCTCGTCCTCCCGCTCGAGCCGCGCGTAGAGGTGTCCTTCGAGGTAAAGGGTCATCGGATGCTCCCGCCCCTCGGTCGGCATCCGTTCCAGCAATGCCATGGCTGCCTCGGGCGTCTCCTGCCGCGAGGAAAGGAGAATGAGGTTGTTCCAGGCGAAGACATTGGCCGGAAGCAGCTCGATCGCCCGCCGGTAGGCCGCCGTCGCCTCGGTCGGTTTCTTGACCGCCTCGTAGGCATTTCCCATCTGCAACCAGGTGATCGACTCTTGTGAGCGGGCCGGCGCTCCCGCAGGAAGGAACGACGCAGCCAGCAGTCCGGCCCCAACTCCGACCGAGCCCAAGGGCCAGGCGGCGCGGCCCCGAGCGGCCTCGATCAGCCGCGCCAGCGCCGCGCCGGCCAGTACGCCGAGCGCCGGCGCGGTCTCCATCCGGTAGCGCGAACTGACATAGAAGGCGAGGCATCCGGCGAATCCGGCCAGGAACGAGAGGAGAACGATCCGCGCGACGCGCGGGTCGCGTCGACGCGACTCGGCCAGGACCGCCCCGGCCACCCCGAGTGCCAGCAGGAGGCCGAAGGGCACCGCCGCGAGACGTACCGGCCAGAGTCGCTCCTGCTCGATGTAGAAGGAGTAGTTGTCCGCGTACTCGTATCCGGTCACGAAGCGAAAGAGCTTACGGCCCTCGAGGCGCAGCCAGTCGAGGGGGCGCGAACGAATGAACTGAAGCGCCTGACCGGTCCAGAATCGACTCGTCTCCGACGGCTTGAGCGCGCGCCCCATCTCCCGCTCCGCCACTCGCGTTTCGAGCACCCTCTGCTCCGTGGCGGAGCCGAAGAGATCGAACTTCCGGACGATGGTGAGCAGCCCGGAGGCGTTCTCTTCGTTGTTCCCCTGGTAGAAGGTCATCCCGCCGTTGGAAGAGACGAGCACCCAGTCGCCGCCAACCACCCGGTTGCGGATGGCCACCGGCGCCACGATCAGCGCCAGCCCGAGAAGGTACGGAGACCAGCGGCGGAGGGCGAGCAGCCCCGCAGTGCGCCAGGTGCCGAAGGCGAGCACGAACGGCACCAGGACCGAGAGGAGCAGCCACTGCGGCCGGATGAGGCAGGCCAGGCCCCAGACCACCCCCGCGGCGCCGCGCCGCCCGGGCCCGCCCCCCTCGGCAGCCCGCACGGCGAGGAGCAGGCCCAGCGCATGGAGCGCCAAACCCAGGCTGGTGGCGAGCAGCTTCGACTCCGCCGCCATCAGCGGTCCGTAGAGCGCGAGCAGAGCCGCGGTCGCGACGGCCGCGCGCTCCCCCGCCAGGCGCCTCGCCAGCACCGCGCAGCTGCCGATCGTCACCAGCCCGGAGATCAGCTGCAGAATCGCGATCCAGGGGAGCGTCCCGCCCAGAACCCGGATCAAGCCGGCCAGCAGATAGGGGTAGAGCGGAGCGCGGTAGAACACCCCTTCGCCCCGTCCCCAGAGGTCCCCGCCCGCGATAGCCCGCGCCCACTCGTCGTAGATCTTCGCGTCGACCAACGGCGCCCGGTAGAGCGGGAAGGTGCCGGCGTAGAGCATCAGGTAGGCGATGCGGAGCAGAAGCGCCAGCCCGATGACCATCCAGGCAGCCCGGGGCAAGCCCCAAACGAGAACGGCCCGCGCGGGCGGGCCGTCGACGCTACGCGAGTTACGTTCGGACATCGGGGAGATCAGGTTTCGGCTGGTTCAGCGCTGCCGGGCGGAGCGAACACCGCGGGGCGGGCCGTGCACTGCTGCTTACCGTGCACTGCTGCTTACCGTGCACTGCTGCTTACCGTGCACTGCTGCTTACCGTGCACTGCTGCTTACCGTACACTGCGGCGCACCCCACATCGGCACGCGATCAGCGGACCAGGGCGAGGTACCCCTGCACCACCTCGCCGTTCTGCGCCTCGACCTGGTACACGTAGACTCCAGGAACGACCAGGCGTCCGGAGGAGTTCTTGAGATCCCACTCCGCCACCGCGCGCTCGTCGCCATACTGATCCGGGCCGTGCGCCAGTTCCCGCACCAAATCACCCGCCACGGTGTAGAGCTTGATCTTCGCCCGGGCGGGGAGATTTCGGAACTCGACGTGCGGGGCACCCGACACCTCCCACGGCACCTTCCCGAGTTCGTACGGGTTCGGGACGGTGTAGACCTCGGTCAGGAGCGGCGTCTCGGTACGCGCGCGCGCGCGGGATACGATCGGCGTGGCGATGTTCGCCCCGGGATCGCGATAGAATCCCTGCTCGATCGGGTGGGCCAACTCGTCGAAGATCGCACCGTTCAGGTAGCGGCGGTTGAACCGGGTCAGACTGTAGAAGTAGGGAATTCCGTTGTGCGGCCCGGCCAGTATCGCGTCTTCGATCGGCCCTTCCTGCGACGGATCGGGCGGATTCCGCCGGGCGATCATCGAGTCCGGATCGGTAAAGGCGCGCGCCTCGCCGGCGAAGGTCCAGGTCGAATCGTCAAAGTTGTACGAACGGAGCAGCACCGCGTCGCTGCCGCTGCGCGTCGGGCTCCGCCAGATCTTGTACCCCCCGAAACAGACGGGGTCGATCGCGGTCGGGATGCACCGCCCGCCGCGCAGCAGGGCAAACCGGCCGTTCTCGTCGCCCAGCAGCGCCCGGCGCCCATCGACGAACATCAGGAACGCCGTTACCGGCGCGGTCGCGATCTGCTCCGAGCGATAGAACTCCCCGGTGATCCCGTTGCGAAGCTCGACCGTTCCGTCCCCACGCGAGACGAACAGGATCTGGCCGTCGGGCGAGGAGAAGCCGAGGTGGGACGGATTCGCATGCGGCTCGGACTGCCCCACCCCGAGGAGTTCGCCCGTGGCGAACGACCAGATGCGCACCTCGCCCCGATCATCGATCGACGCCAGCCTGCGGAAATCAGCGGTGTAGGCCAGGTCGACGATCGTGCCCTGGTGTCCCTCCAGGCGCAACCGCGGCGACTGCGGCTGCGCGGCAATCTCCCACACCCGGACGCGCGTCCCCGCGCCGCCCGCGGCCAGCTGCATCCCACTCGGTGTCGGGATCAGCTGCAGCGCGCTCGTACCGCCGTCCTGCACGGCCAGCTTGATCAAAGGCCGCGTCGCGTCGAGATCCTGGAAGACCCGGATCGTGTCCTCCGTCCCCGCGACGGCGAAGCGGACGTCGGTCGGGTCGGTCGAGTTCGGGTAGAAGCGGACCAGTCGGACCGCGCCGCTCGACACGGTGGCTGACTGGAGCGGCTCCGAGGAGACCTGCTCCAGATCCCAGAGATGGACCGAGCCGTCGGCCGAAGCGGCCAGAGCCCAGCGATTGGAGGCGTGCGCGGTCACGTCCGTGATCCCGGTCGCCCCACCCAGAGGGTACTGGCCGACAATCGAGCCCCCGACCAGGCTCCACCGGGTCAGGGCCGCGTCACCCACGGCATAGGAGAGCAACTCCGAGGTATTGCGCAGCGCGGCGATCGAAACGATATCCCGGCCCGCTCCGTGGACCAGGTCAAAGGCCGAGACCCGCTCCAGCACCGTGTTGCCGTTGAAGACCGGATCGTCTGCGTCCGGCTCCCAGGCCAGATCCACTCTTCGATCCCCGATCCCCGGAGGGGAGAGCAGGCTTCCCGCCCGAGCCCCGGGAGCGACCCACGAGCTCACCACGAGCATCCCCGCCGCCGAGACGAACAGAGCTCTCGCCCTGCCGGCTCTCACCTGTTGAGCAAACTCGCCTGCGATCACGATCCCCCTCACACGACTCCGGGCCATCCCCGGTCTCGCCCGGCGTCCCAGTTTCCCGACCCCACCCGCGACCCGCCGCGGGCGAGGCCCTTAGTTATCCTTGCCCGTCACCACCCAGTTGACCGCAGCGGTACCCGCATCGAGCAGCGCGGTCGGATCCAGATACCACGGCTGGAAGCTCAAGACCATCGTGCGCCCCTGCTGCCGACCGTCGAGCGTGTCGGCGCGGGTCGACGCATAGCGCTGCCCGCAGATGGACCCCTCGACCGAAGACTGGATCGGAACCGAGGAGGCAGATTGCCAATCCCAGAAGCGGTTGAACGTCCGGGCGGCGTAGAGCGAATCGAGGCCGGCCTCGCGCACGATCGTGGCCGGTGTTCCGCGGAGCCCGTCCCAGTACTGGATTCCGCCCCGGTACTGACACAGGCGGTCACCCTGGTCGCAGTTGATCAGCTGCTGGGAGGCCCACTTCCGCTCGTCCAGAACCAGATCGGGATAGGCCGGGTGCAGCGACCGAGCGCCGATCATCCCGGAGGAGACCTTCTGCTCGGTGCTGGGGGTGTTTCGCGACGGCACGGATACGATGTAGGTCCGATAGTGCATGAACTTCCAGAGGAACGAATCCTCGTCGTACCCGTCTTCCGGAGAATCTCCGGTCTCATTGTTTGGCGGGGTTTTCGGGTAACCGAGGTTTCCCTGTCGCCCGCCGGTCAACAACCCGGAGACATTTGACCCGGTGAGGAACAGCCGTCCGCCGGCACCGAGATAGGCCGAGAGGCGCGCTTTCTCCCGCTCCGTCGCAAAGAGGCCGGTCTTCTGCGTGTTCTGGCCGAGATGGCCATGCCAGAAAATGTGCTGGTACTGCGAGACGATCTCGAGCTTCAGGTCGTTCGGGAACGGCGCGCGATTCTCGTCCGTCGCGCTGCCGAACATCACGAAGTTGTCGATCGAGCCGAGCTGGTAGGCGCGGCGGAAGAAGTTGTCTCGCATGAAGGCATCATGGGTCGCGTCGTTCGGGATCGAGCCGAGCCGGGCATCGTCCACCATCAAGCCGAACTTCGAGAAGGTGAACACCACCACCTTGATGACGATCTTGCAGACCCGCTCGGAGTCCTTGGCATCGGTGATGTCGCGCATCTTGACCCAGAGAACATGGGTCTGCTCGCCTTCCTCACTGGGGAAGAAGAACGGGTACTGGTTCCCTTCCCAGCGGCCCCATCCGATCCACCCCCCGATGCCACGGGGGTCCCGGATCGACTCGTCCTCCGGATCGCCGATATCGAGCGCATAGTTCGAGTTGCCCGGGAGTGAGCCGTAGCCGGACGCATCCCCGACCCATTTGAAGCGCAACGGCTTGTTGCTCGGAACCGTGACCTCCCACACGTCTCCATTCGGCGGCGACAGCGGAAAGGTGTGCGCGCCGAGCGACGGCTCCGAGACGGTTACGAACGGCTTCCCCACGTCCGGCTTGACCACGAAGGTGATGTAGTTGCGGTTGCGCACCAGATCCGGTTCAGTGGCCCCCGCTTCGTCGATCGACCGCACGGCAAAGGCCAATCGCGCCGTGCCCGGCAGGTCGTTCAGTTGCAAGGTACGCGCGGTCTCGGGGACGCGGATCCAGGCCTTCTTCGATCCGACCCGAAGGGTATCGAGGAGCAGGTTATCGCCGTTCAAGATCGAGTCGACGAACGCCTCTTCCGGGTCGGTCACCTCGCGGATGCGGACCAGCTTGTACTCGTAGAACAGCGGCTTCCGATCCGGCCGCGAACTGTCGAGGTCCTCTCCATCCCAGGTGATCACCGCGGTGCGCAGAAGCTGCGGGATCTGCTGCGTGCGGAGGTCAGGGAAAGTGATCCGGCTCTGAGGTGCGATGGTCTTGGCATTGAAGAGGCGGGAGTCGATCCGCGAAACGGCGAATTCATTGTCCACCGCCCGGATGTAGAACGAGTGCCAATCCGAGAGCTGGCTCCCACCCGGCTCGACCCGGGTGGCGCGGAACTTGAGAAGGGATGAGAAGCTGGTGGTGTCGTGCCATGCGCGCTCACTGATCGTGTCGTCAATGGCGTACTGATAGAGCGCGACCAAACCATCGTCGTCAGTCCCATGCCAGTGGAACTCGACCTTGTAGTCGATTCCCGATGAGTCCGAGGTTGCCGCACCGGCCGTGATCTTGACGCCGGGACGCTCATTCGCGACCCGCGTTCCCTCCGCGGTATCGTCCGGCAAAAACGTGCCGCAACCCGCCATCACGACGGCACACAGGACCAGAACCAGCCATTGGGCGCGGCCCCAGAGGCTGCCGGCGAATCCTCGGCGCCAGTTGGTGTGCATCATCTCTTCTCCTTGGGCCGTCGCCCGCCTGCCAGGAACTCGCGAACGGCGCGAACGTTCGCCCCCTTCGGGGGCCCCGTCGCCGGGCAATCCTCAGTTCACCGACACGCCTCAATTCACCGACGCGTCAGTTTACGAGCGTGAAGCGAATCGTGCGCGAGGTGGTGCGCTGTCCGACTGCTGCGTCTTCCACCGCCTCGCGAGCCTGGATCTCCAGGGCGTACTCGCCGGGGAGCATTCTGCGCCGCCCGGACGTGAACACGGCTCCCACGGCCCAGTACACCCCCTGCGGGATCCACTCCGAGTAGAAGCTGTCGGTCCCGAAGGAACCGTCGCTCTGCGGGAACGAGGCGAACCGATACCGCATCTCCACCGCTCCCGTGACGATCGGGTCTGGATCGATGCCGAAAAACTTGAGCACCAGGGTGTCTGCCGGCGATCCGGGCGGAAGCCTTCGGGAGATCTTCTCTCCCGGGTACGGACGCTGCACGAATCGGCCGATGTCCGGGATCTCCGTCCGCTCGATCAGTCGCACCGCCTTGTTCACGAAAATGCGCAGGGTGTCGGGAGTCCCGTCCTCACGACCCAGCTTGTCGCGAGAGCGACACATCATCTCGCCGTCGAGCGTGAAGAGGCTGCCCTTCTCGAACTCGCGGGTCTCGGTCAGGCGGTCCCAGAATGCTGCGTCGACGACCAACCGCGCCTCGTAGTCCGCGACCGTGCCATCCGCCGTCGGGCTGTCACGATCGAAGGCGCGCACCCGGTTCTTGATCCGCAGCCCCGCCTGATTGACCGGAAGCGTGTCACCGTCGGCAATCGGCACGAAATCGTCGAGCTTGTTGTCCGTGGTGTCCGCCCAGTACCCCTTCATCGAGTCCAGGCTGCCGATGGATCTCGGAACGGGTGCCCACCGGCTCTGCGGATCGTAGTTCCAGACAAAGGTCCGGACCGTGGGATCAAGACCGGCAAACCCGGCGTCATCAACGGCACGAACGTACATGGTGTAGGTGCCATTGCGAAGACGGGAGGCCTCGTAGTCGGCCGTGGTATCGGCCAGGGTTCCCTCGATGTCATTGATCTCGAGCGGCGTGAGGTGGTGCGAGTAACGGGTCACATGGCCGACGCTGTCGATCCCCCCGTTCGGATCGAGCGCCACGTCGCAGTCGAATCCCCGCCAGGCGAACCGCACGCTGGATCCGGCCGGGATGGTGTCGGTGGGAGTACGCTGGTCGGTCGAGGTGATCAAGTGCTCGTTGCCGAACGGATCGACTCCGATGGCCCGGGTAAAGGTCACCGTCGGCTCACAATTGTTCCGCGCGGCGAAGAAGGTCCAGGCGGGGGTCTCATCCCGCTTCCCTTCGTTGTCGATCGCGCGCACGTAGAACCGATGTCCGAGCACTTCGCGGTTCGACTCCACCTGCAGGTTGAACGTGCTGTCGGTCCGGGAGGTCAGGTTGTACTCGATCGTCTCCGGGTCGGGCAGCGACTCCGTGATCGCCCACTCGTAGCGGGTCACCTCGCCGTCCACGTCCGACCCCTTCCAGTAGAGGTGGACGCGATAGAACGACGTCTGACTATCGCCCGGCGCGCCGGTCAAAATCGTCTCTGGCGCGCGATTTCGGTCGATCGGCAGGGCAGTCTCATCCCGGCAGCCGGGGGCCAGGAACCCGGCGATGATCGTCAGTAGTAGAAGG
Organism: Candidatus Eiseniibacteriota bacterium; assembly: GCA_016712505.1. Taxonomy (GTDB): domain Bacteria; phylum Eisenbacteria; class RBG-16-71-46; order CAIMUX01; family CAIMUX01; genus JADJQY01. The sequence continues at coordinate 347,741 of JADJQY010000005.1, forward strand.
GCGATCGATCCGAAGGAGAGAAGAGAGGCCATTCGAACTTGCCGAGGCCGGTATCCATCCATTACAGCCCCCAAGAACCCCATTTGCCACAACCCCGTGACAGCGCGGACTCTAGCATCCGATCTGGGGGGTGTCAACCTCGCGGGGTGGTCGCAACCCTCCCCCACCTCCCGTGTTTGCGCCCCCGGAAGCGCTCGCATCAGCGCTGGCTCGAGCCGCCCGCCTGCTCCCGAAGCGTACGCGCCAGCGCCGAGTCCCCCAGGGCGTCGGCCAGCTCGATGGCCTCCCTCCGCGGAGCGTCGGTCCTCGGCTGGTCCTGGAGCAGAAGCAGGTATTGCGAGAGACCCGCCTTCCTCTCCCCGGCACGAACCAGCACGCGGGCGCGGCTCCAGCGGATGTCCCAGGCGGAGGGGTGGAGGGAGAGGAGGTGGGCGAAGGTGGAGTCGGCGGCGGGGTAGTGGGACTGGGCGGCGAGGGACTCGGCGAGATTAAGGAGGAGCGTGGGGTGATCGGGAGCGAGGTCGAGGCCGCGGCGATAGCTGGCGGCGGCGGCGGCGGGCCGGCCGGCGGCAGTTTGGGCACGGCCGAGGTTGTTCCAGGCAGCGATGTAGCCCGGGTTCTCGCGCAGCGCGGCCTGGTACGCCTCGATGGCGGGGACGGGGCGCTCGAGGGCGATCCAGGCGTCGCCGAGGCTGGAGTACGACTGGAAGTAGCCGCCGCTCCGAAGGCCTGGGGGCTCGTAGCGGAGCGCGAGGTGAAGCAGGACGAGGGCGACCAGGGCGGCGGCGAGGCGCGGGGCGCGACCGACCTGGGGTGCGCGGACGGTGCGGGCGAGCCACTCGAGCGAGCCGGCGGCGAAGATCGGGACGAGGTAGACGATCGGCACGCGGTAGCGGGAGCAGACGAAGAAGAGCACGACCGATACGGCGTAGAGCGCGGCGACGGCGGCGAGCGCGCGGGCGCGCGTATCGCGCCGACAGAGGACGATCACACCGAGCAGGGCGAGCGGTAGCCAGAGGCCGTAGCCCGTCGGAAGCCAGCGGAGACTGCGCAACTGCGCCTGGGCGAATCGTGGATCCTCGTTGTTCTTGATCTCCCACGGAGAGAGGATTAGGCGGACCTTCCGAACGGTCAGGGACAACGCAGCGGAGGGATCCTCGCGCCAGAAGCGGAGACCCCGGCGGGTCCAGTAGTCGGAAACCTCGGCGCCAGCCAGAGGACGACCGGCCGCCTGCTCGGCCTGCTGGATAGCATCGTCGTACCCTCCCTGCCAGTCGGTGCGGAGACCGGGTGCGGTGGCGGACCAGCCGGTAGCGTCGGGATTGTTGCCGAGATAGAAGTTGATCCCCCCCTGCCAGGCGATCGGAGTTCGCGGGTCGCCGACCGAGAGGTTGTGCAGCCAGACCGGGAGGATCGGCAGGAGCAGCCCAAAGGTAACCAGCGCGAGGGCCCGCGCTCCTGCGCGCTCGAGCCGCGGGAGCCGACCCGCCGGGGAGGAGCCTTCTCCGCGGCGCAGGGCAGCCCAGAAAACGGCCGGGAGGCAGAGCAGGATGTTGGGTCTGGTGATGGCGGCGAGACCCGCGATTCCCCCCCAGATCAGGAACTCCCCAGCTGTTGGTGGGTCACTCCTCCGGGCGGTGATCCGCTCGAGCAGGAGCATCACCCAGAAGGTGAAGAGCGGTTCGAGCAGCAGCTCCGTCTCATGGTGGATCGGGAGCCAGAGCGCCGCGGCAAGCAGACCGGCAAAGAGGGCAAAGGGACGACTGAGCAGGCGCGAAGCGATCCGGTGGGTCAGCGACACCGTGGCAAGGCCGAGACCGAGCTGAAGCAGGCGCGGGGACCAGACCAGCTCGCCGGTGAAGCGATGCAGCAGGGCGAGCAGATAGGGATAGAGCGGCGCGCGGAAGAAGCTCTCCGACTCCCCCCCACCCCCGGCCAGACGTAGCGCCCACTCGACGTGGTAGCGCGCGTCCATCAGGGGGGCGCGAAAGGTCGGCCACGCCGATAGCTCGAGCAGGTGCCAGAGACGCAACCCGGCGGCCACCGCCAGTACCACGGCGATGTCGCGCCAGGCGCGCTGATCTGTGCGGGGAGCTGCCATGGCCGGATATGACACACGGAAGCGTGCGGGGTCAATCCTCGGGCGAAGCACCAATCGGGATAGGGGGTAGCCGGTGATCCCGGCTACTCCCCTCCCACACCACCGGACAAGCGGGTCCGCATCCGGCGGTTCGGAGAGTTGAGGTCACGCACCGAGCGAGGAAGTCCTCGTTCGGTGAACCAGCGGTTCGGGATCGCGATGTGCAGCCCAATCGCCGAGTTCTTCCACCAGCGGCGAGTGTTCGCCGCGATCCTCCGGGCCAGTTCCGGACCGACCCCGCGAGAGGTCAGTTCCCGGAAGACCGTTCGGCCGCGCTTCCACTGCTTCAGTTGGATCGCTCGGAGGCGGTGACGGATCCATTCATCAAGTTCTCGGAAGATCTTCGGTGTCTCGGCCAAACGGGAAGTATGCCTTCCATCCCAGCAGGTACGGTCGTAGGTCTCCGATCACTTGCTCCAGGCTCCGTCCTCCCACGCGACGGGTCATCCATCGCACCCGTTGCTTCATCGCGTTCAGAGCTTTCTCCGCGACGCGGACCCGGATCGTCTTTCCCGCGCTCACCCAGAGGGAGAACCAAGGAACTTCCGATCCCAGACCCGCGCCACCGCGCTCTTCGACTCGTTGATCTGGAGCTTCAAGTCGCCGTAGAGACGACGCAGCAGAGCCATCACTCGTTCGCCCGCTCGCTTCGACCGCACATAGACATTGCCGTCATCGGCGTAGCGCACGAAGGCATGACCCCGCTGGTCCAGCTCCCTGATCGACTTCGTCGAGGAGCAGGTTGGCCAGAAGCGGTGAGAGAGGTCCTCCTTGCGGGGTCCCTTCGTGCCGCTCCATGACCACTCCTTGGCTCATCACGCCTGCTTCCAGATACCGACGGACCAGTCGCAGCACCCGTTTGTCCTCGATCCGCTTCGCCAACCGTCCCATCAAGAGGTCGTGGTTCACCCGGTCGAAGAACTTCTCGAGGTCCACGTCACCACCCAGCGACGGCCTGCCTGGACGTACCCTCGCGCACGCCGTACGGCATCGTGCGCCCGGCGTCCCGGTCGGAACCCGTAGCTGTGATCGGAGAAGGTTGGATCGAAGATCGGTTGGAGGACTTGAAGCAGGGCTTGCTGGATGAGGCGGTCCACTACGGTCGGGATGCCAAGCTCGCGCTCGCCACCACCCGCCTTGGGGATGAGCTGCCGCTTCACCGGCTGCGGTCGGTAGGTGCCTGCCAGCAGTTGCTCGCGGACTCCTGCCCAATGTTCCTGCAGCCAGGCCGGTAGCGCTTCCACCGTCATCCCATCGATCCCGGGACTGCCCTTGTTTTCCCGAACTCGCTTGTACGCGGCCAGCATGTTGGGACGGCTCACCGCCCGTTCCATGACACCGCTCGCTCCTGAGCCCTCTTTCTCTCGAGGAGCCGTTGAGGTCTCCACACTCCGTTCTACACTCGGGGCTTCACCCTACCCTCGAACGGGAGCTCCAATTGCTCGGACATCTGTGACCTGACCTCTCCGATCCCCGTGAGCGAAAAGCTCTCCCTCTCGTTCGGCCCTTCGTCGCCTCGCGGCGACTACTACGGCCTCGGCTGACTTCTCGCTCCGCCGATCGCTCGGCGTCGCCCTTTCAGGCGTGAAGCGAGATCTCCCGGGTAAGAACACAGACCTTCCCCGCAACACCGCCGGATTTACGCCACGTCCCCTTGGTCACGAAGGCTTCGCGGTCACTTGCCCGCTCGCCTCGGTCAGCAGCGCCTCGTATCCGGTTCTTGTCCATCGGCCCGCGGGTTCGTTCCACGCTTCCTTCGGACGGTCGGTCACCCTTCCGCCCTTGCGCTTCCCTTCCCTCGCTGTGACCTGCTCAGGAGAGGACTTGCACCTCTAAGTCTGTGCCCATGCCGGGCGCACAAGAAAAGGGAGTCGAGCCTTTCGGCTCGACTCCCCTTCCGGAGAATCCGATCTGCCTGATTCGTTCGGATCGAACTACTTCAGGATGACCATCTTCTTGTTGGTCTTGTAAGCACCGGCCTCGAGCTGGCTCCAGTACACGCCGGCACCGACCTTGCGGCCGGCATCGTCCGTACCATCCCAGACCTCGGTGTGCTCACCAGCGGTCAGGTTGCCGGAGACGAGCGTCTTCACCTTACGACCGTTGACGTCGTAGATGATCAGCTCGGCCGGGCCGCCAGCCGCGAGCGAGAAGCGGATCGAGGTGCGCGGGTTGAACGGGTTCGGCGAGTTCTGGTACAGACGGGTCGCCGGACCGGCCTCGAACGTTCCATCCGTATCCACGTCCGTGCTGGTTCCGCACGGGTTGGTGCAGAGGCTCGGGATGTTGGCGTCGCCACCGTAGATCCAGCGGAGAGCCTCGCGGATCTCCTGGTAGGCCGCGGTCACGATGTGGGCCGAGTCACCGACGCACTCCTCGGTGACGTCCCGCTCCGACATGTGGTTGTAGGAGTAACCGTCGAGCACCGCACGGTAGTTGTCCGAGTTGGCCGTCACCACCGACTTCACGACCTGCGCGTAGTTGGTGTTGGACGGCGGAACGCGGTCGTAGTCGTTGTAGACGCGGTTACCCACGCCGCCAGCGACCGCCTGCAGCACGTCGAAGGTGAACTTCTGCGGGCACCAGTTGCCGAAGACGTCGTACGCAATCGCCGGGCTGAACTGTCCGCCGGCCGCGCTGTTCACGCGGACGCAGAAGCTCTCGTCGGCCGGCGTCGTCGGGCCGCAGTTGTCGATGTTGTAGGCATCGCACTTGTTGTTGGCGCCGAGGTAGTTCACGAGGAAGTTCGGGTTCCGGCTCTGGAGGATGTAGGCCAGGTTGTCACCGTTGCCGATGAAGCCCTGACGGTTCGTGGTCACGTTGCCGTTGCACACGATCGCCGAGAGCCAGTCACCGAAGAGGGTGAAGTCCGTGGTCTCCATCGCATCCTGGACCGCGCCGCCGACATACAGGAGCGTCTGGCGGTAGCCCATCATCTGGACGAGGCCGATACCGTTGTTGCCACCAACCGAACGGTTGAAGGCGGCGTTCCAGTTCGACTGCGCGTCGTTGTAGTCGTAGCGATCCCACTTGGTCGGATTCGGGATCGGAGCACCCGGGCCCGCGCCATTCAGGATCACGTTCAGGGCGTTCTCGACGAAGAACTGGTTACCGGTATTGATGTCCACGCACAGGATGCACGGGAACTTCGCGGTACCAGCATCCATGCGCCAGCTGGGGAGGATCTCGAACTCGAAGTAGTTCTTACCCGCGGTATCCGGATAGTAGTAGTACTCGGTCGGGGTGCAGGTGTAGTTGGCCGTGATGAAGTACTCGACCTGGGTACCAGGGGCGAGGATTCCGTCACGGATCATCTCGTTGTTGTTCGTGCCCTCGGTCGCGAAGTCGTCATCCGACTCCCGGAACTCGGACCAGAACTTGTTCTTCGAGACCTGCGCGCCCGACTGGATCGAGTCCATCTGGCCGAAGGTGAATTGACCCGCCGTGCCGTTGGAGATGTTCAGCCCGTCGCGGACCGCATCCTTCCACGCCGTGTAGTTCGGAACCGCCGCCTGGCCCGGCCCCTCGCGACGCATGCGCCACCACATCCGCGCTTCCCACTTGGTCGAGGTCGTGGGAATCGGACCGCTGATGACGAGCGAGTCACCGAGAAGATCCGGGGTCGGATTGTCGCGGTGGACGTCGTAGGACGAGTCGGCATTGCCCGCGTTCGTGGTCGATAGGAGCAGTCCCTGCCCGTAGCCGTCCTGGAACTGACCACCGTTGTCGAACGCCACGACCGGCGCATTGGCAACACCCGTGATGCAGATCTCGAAGTTGTCGAAGATCGGCGAGAAGTTGGTGATGTTCGTGCACTGGGTCGGCGGGATGGCAAACGCGTCGCAGGACGAGTAGACCTCCATGACCATGCTGATCAGATCGCAGGTCGCGGGGATCGAGTTGTCCGTCGCCACGTTGGCCGACTGGAAGCAGACCGGGTCCTGGCCCACGAAGAAGTAGGTGTCCTGACCCTGGCGGCCGGACCACTGCGTGTTGCCGGTCTCCGGGCAGACGTACGGGAAGAAGTTCCAACCCGGACGATAGAACACGCCGTTCGCCTGCGGCATCACGGCGTACATGTCCCAGTAACCGATGATCTTGTTGAAGCTCGCACCCAGCGCGCCCTTGTTCGCCGGAGGCGAGAAGGCCTGAACGTGCTGACCCGTGGGGTGATCACCCAGGTCGCCGGTGTTGGCGTGGAACTTCATGACGTAGCCCTCGAGCCGGCAGGCGCAGGGATCGAGGATGGTGTACTCGGACAGGTTCGCGACGCCCCAGAAGGTGCCGACCGAACCGCAGGTGTTGGGCACCCAGCCCTGAGCGCCCGACTCGTAGTTGTAGGTCACCGAGGAGCCAACGCCCGCGCCCGAGAGCACGACGTTGTCGACGCCGAAGGGACCGTAGTCGGTCGCCCAGTCGCCGTCCTCGTCCGAGAAGCCGCCGTCAGCGGTCATCTCGAACACCAGCCGGTAGGTGGTGTTGCCCTGGAACTGCGCGTTGAACACGGTGAACTGCGCGTGCGCGTAGGTGTTGGTCGACGGATCGCCAATCACATCATCGAAGCCGGTGCTGTTGAGCGAGAACACGTCGCCGCTCTGGAGACGGATCGTCACCTTCGAGTAGTCGAAGGCCGGCTCGGTGTTGTTGAAGTAGTCTAAGTCGATGACCACGTCGCCCGTGCCGGTGTAGGTGAGCGCCGGGCTCTCCCAACGCTGGCACCAGGCGTTCCCGTAGCCAAGTCCCGCGATCCAGCAGAGGGCGTCGGCCTCATCCTCATAGATGCCAACCCACGCGCTGGCCGTGCCGGAGATGATCGGGGCGGCAACTGCGTTGCCGTGACCGCTCCAGGCCGCCGCGTCGATCCGCTTCCAGAAGGCGCCGGTGTTGGCCGAGATGTCGACGGCGTACCAACCTTCGACGCTGCCGCTCGGGTTGTGGTCGAACGTCCACACATCGCCAGGAACGGCGTAGAGTGCGCCGCTGATGGTCTGCGTGTATCCGTAACAGAACGTATCTGCTCGCGCGAAGCCTTCGGGAGCACGCATCGGCATATCAGAGCCGAGCCCCGGTCGATTCGGATCGACCGTGGCGTTCTGAATGCCTTGGTGAGGCTCCCGGGCGAAAGCGGTCGCTGACGTCGTGGCCGCGAGGGCCAAAACCATCAACGCAGAGCACTTCCTCATTGTCTGCCTCCGTTTGGTTCTGGGTATACGCGGCTCCGGACCTCTCGCTGCGGTGAGTTCAGTCCGGATACGCATGGGACACTGACAATCCAACTTACGTGCTTCGACTCGCGGTTGTCGGCGAGAGAACTACCACCGCCTGAACCGGAGTCAGCGCAGATACGAGCCCGACCTTCCCGTCACGGCCGATTCACCGCTCGCAAGCGGAGGTTCTGCCGTTACAACGATGCTGCTTTCCCGAAGAAGCCTTCCCGAAGAAGCACAGTCTTTCGGACACTCGACATCTGCGCGCGAAGGGGGGGACTTCCGGCGTCGTTGCTCGTTCAAGGTTGTCTTGAGCCGCGGTTGATGTGAACCAGTTGTCGTGCACCAGTTGACTCGAACACCGCATGCCCGATTGCTCAGCCTGCAGATCAGTCCGCGCCATAGTAGCCGACGCTTTTTTTACCCTGTCAACGAGTGGTTCCGGGCTCCCCAGGGTTTCGGTGGCCTGCTTCCCCAGACGATCCGTCGGACCTGCCCCTCCAGAAGCGCCGGGGAGACCCCCGCCGATCGGGCCAGGCGGACGATATCGTCGTGCTCCGGCATCATGCGCGGGCCACTCGGGGCCTCGGCCCACTTGACCGAGACCGGGCCCCACTCCGTCTCGACCGATTCGAATCGCCGCGGGAGGACCCGGCGCCGCTCCTCCCGGGTACGGACCCCCAGGGTGGTCGAGCCATCCAGGATCCGGAGCGCAAGCCCGTCGGCCAGCTCCGGCGGAGCGATGACGGTCAGCAGGGTCGCCAGGCGCCCCTTCTTCATGGTGATTGGGGTGCGATAGACATCCAGTGCCCCCGCGCCGAGAAGATCCTCGCAGAGGGTCGCGGGCATCCGGGGCTCCATGTCGTCGAGCTGGGTCTCGAGCACCACCACCCGATCATGCTCCCCCGCCCCGGCCGGGTCGTCGACCGCATCGAGGGCGTCGACCTCGCCGATCCACAGCCGGACGAGGTTCGGCAACTCGGGATGGGGCCGGGTACCTGCGCCGTAGCCAACCCGCTCCACCGTCATGGCCGGGAGCGAGCCGCGGTGGCGTGCCAGGGTGGCGATCAGGGCGGCGGCGGTCGGGGTGAAGAACTCCCTCGATCGCCACCGGACGGAGGGGCCAGCCGGCGAGCAGGAGGGCCGTCGCCGGGGCCGGGACCGGAAGGCGCCCGTGATCCATCTCCACGAACCCGGTGGTCATCGGGATCACCCCCGCCTCGAGCCGCTCGACCCCGAGGTCATGCAGGGCTACCGCGGCGGCCACGATGTCGACGATCGAGTCGGCCGCCCCGATCTCGTGGAAGTGGACCTGCTCGATCGGGATGCCGTGCACCCGGGCCTCGACCTCCCCCAGCGCGCGAAAGGTCCGGATCGCGGCCGCCTTTGCCGGGGCGGGCAGGTCCGCGGCCCCGATCAGGGCCTCGATCTCGTGCAGATGGCGCTCGTGGGGGTCGTGGTTCGCCCGGACGCGAATGCCCAGCCCGGTCATCCCGCGCTGGGTCCGGCGTTCGACCGTGACTTCGGTCGGTCCGAGCTTGAGCGCCCGGACGACGGCGAAGAGCCGTTCCTCCGGCCAGCCCGCGTCGAGGAGCGCGCCGACCAGCATGTCCCCCCCGAGCCCGGTCCAGAAATCGAGATACGCGATCTTCAACTACCCCTCCCGGGTCTCTGCCAGTCGGTTGATGCGCGCGGCGGCGACGCCCGCGCCGTACCCATTGTCGATGTTCGAGACGAGGACGCCCGAGCCGCAACTGTTCAGCATGGCGAGCAGCGCCGCCAGCCCTCCAAACGAAGCGCCGTATCCGATCGAGGTCGGCACGGCGAGCACCACGGTGGGGACGAGCCCAGCCACCACGCTGGCCAGCGCCCCTTCCATGCCGGCCACCACGATGACCACGCGCGCCCGCTTCAGCAGGTCGCGCTGGGCCAGGATCCGGTGGATTCCGGCCACCCCCACGTCGTGGGGTCGCCACCACTTCCGCACCGAAGGCACGCGCGCGGTGACCGCGGCCTCCTCCGCGACCGGCAGGTCGGAGGTCCCGGCCGACACCACGGCCACGAGGCCGACCGGGGCTGCAGGTCGCTCCCCGGAAGGTGAAACACGGGCGGCGGCACGGAAGGTCGAACCGGGCCAGGTGGCCGCGAGCTCCCCTCCCACCGCAGCCTCCGAGCCGGGTGACCAGCACCGAGGAGCCCTGGGGCGGCCAGCCTCCACCGCGCGCCGTATCTGGTCCCGTGTCTTCCCCTGACCAAACACCGTCTCGGCAGGCCGGTGCGCAGGGCGCGATGATGATCGAGCTTCAGGTCTCCCCAGATCCTCGAGCGGGAGCTGTTCCAACCGCTCCATCGCGGCATCGAGTTCGAGTTCCCCGACGCACCTGCTCGAGCAGCGCACGCAGCGCCTCGCGGTGCAGACCGGTCGCTTCGTCGTGGTGTTTCGATTCCATGCGCGGAGTATACCGGACCGGAACGAGGGCCGCCGCTAGCGCGGCAGGCGGGGGCCGAGGTCGGCGACAATCAGCGACTCGATCTGGTCGGGATCGAGCGCGGCATCGAGCTGGAGGATACGGTCGGGCTCCTTACGGGCGAGCGCCAGGTAGGCCCGACGGACGGAGCGGGGAAAGGCGAGCGCCTCGGATTCCAGACGATCGAGGGAGGCGGCGCCACGCCGGCGCGGATCCGCGCCAGCCCGATGCGCGGATCGAGATCGAAAAAGGTAGGTCCGGTCCGGCCGCCGTTCCGCGGTCGCCCACGCATTCAGACGCTCCACGCGCCCACGGCCCAGCTTCCGTCCGCCCCCTGGTACGCGACCGAGGCGTCGCCGAACCGGTCACAGAGGACGATCGCGCCGGCCTCGAGCGCGGGGAGGATCCGGTTCGCGCATCGCGCTGCGCCCGGCTCGCGACGTAGAGACAGAGCTCGGTCCACGGAGCCATCCGGTATGGCCTCGATCGAGCAGGACGGCGCGGATCCGCTCCCGATCTCGGTCCCTCCCGGCTCCCACCCGCAGGACGGCGTGACCGGCGCGGACCAATCGTGCGCGAGCCGATCGATCTGCGTGGTCTTGCCCGCCCCTTCGGTCCCCTCGAAGCCGAGAAAGAGCCCCGCCATCAGGCTCCCCGGCTCCCGCGACGCACCACCGCGAGGCGCTGCAGGAAGGTGATGTGGCTCCAGGAGCGCCAGGATGCTCAGGGATCCAGGGGGCGCTCCGCTCCCCGAGCAACGCGAGGAGCAGGAGCAACGGAGAGACGTTCAGGGCGTTCGAGGATCCCGACCTCGCAGGGAATGCCCAACCCTTCGCTGCGGGCGCGGACGTACGAGACGAGGAACGATCCGATCCCGACCAACACCCCGGAGACACCGATCAACCACTCCAGGGAGGCGCGCCGCGAGTCCGAGGGTGATCCCGGCCAGGACAGCCCTCACCGTAGCGATCGAGGGCCGAGTCGAGCGCCGCCCCGAACTTGGTTCCGTTGCCCCGCCGGCGCGCGCCACCGCGCCATCGAACAGGTCGCAGAGCGCTGGCCAGTAGCCAGCCGAACGCCTGCCAGATAGGCTCCGCGATAGAACGCCAGCGCAGCCGGCACCGCGACGACCACTCAGCCAGGGTCACCCAGTCGGCCCGGATCCCGAGCGCTGCGAGCCCACGCCCGATCGGCCCGGCCGCCCCCGCGCACCGACCGCTTCAACCACGATTTCAGCGCGTCCATTCGGCGTGTCGATCGCGCGGTGCGAACACCAGCGCTGACTCTCCTTTCACCGTCCCGGGCAGGCCGGCCCAGCAACTCGGCCGCAACCCCACCGTGATCTCCTCGTGCGGTTTGGTCATCTGCGACAGATCGCGATCGGTCGGTCCGGGCAGGCAGCCTGAGCCACCTCGAGGCAGGCGCGAAGGAGATACCGCGGAGTCTCGAACACCACCACCGTCCGCTCTCCTGCGCAACCCTCGCGGAGAAAGGTCTCCCGCAGTCCCGACGTGGCCGGAACATACCCTGAGAAGAGAAACGGTTCAGGGGGAATCCGGAGAGCAGGAGGGCCGTGGTCACGGCGGATGCCCCGGGCAGCACGTCGACTCCGATTCGCCCCGCCGCGCGGCGCTATGGCGAGGAGGAATCCGGGGTCGGAGATTCCCGGCATCCCGGCGTCGGTGATCAGGGCGCCGCCGTTCGCCCGCAGCATCCGCTCCAGCAGACGGCACATCGTGGTGCTCGTTGTGCGCGTGATGGGAGAAGACCGGGCGATCGATGTCGAAGGCGGAAAGGAGGATTCGCGCGTCGGGTATCCTCGGCCGCGATCAAGTCGACCTGCTTCAGGACCTTGGGAGGCGCGCAGCGTGATGTCATCGAGGTTACCGCTGTGGCAAATTCAAGGTGAGATGTCCGGGCCGGTCCCTTGGGGGGACCGAGG
>JADJQY010000006.1 GCA_016712505.1 Candidatus Eiseniibacteriota bacterium
CGGTCTCGACCCGGAACCAGGCAGTCGGCCCTTCGCCCGCATTGGTCGACTTCCAGAGGTCCGCCGCTGGCCGAACCACCAGAGTTGGTTCGGGTCGAGATCGATCGCGAGCGCCAGCGCCGCGACCACCGACGTTATTGGGATTGATCGGCTCCCAGCTCCAGACCGCGAGCTGCGCCACCGGCTCGAGCGACTGGGCCGCCTGCCAGGCCTGGGCTAGCCGGCCTCGGGGATGTTCGCGTGAGGAAGCCGCGCGTGCCGTACCGCACTCCATCGCCTTCATGGCGTGCCCTTCCTCGGCCTTCCTCCCGCGCGGCCTCCCGCTCCTCGTCAGGCAGCGTTCGCTCGCGGACGCCGGGCCGTGCGCCTCCTTCGGTGAGGGCGTCCGAACTCGCGCGCGGCAAACGGGATGAGCGCCGCGGCAAAGTGAGACCGAGGACCACGAGAGGAAGGCAGTGCTGCGTCCGAGACGCAGGGAATTCCTTTCTGGAGGGTCGTTGCAGGCGACTCACCGGCAACGATTCACGCAAGCCACGACAAAATACCGGAGGAACGTGGGTTTACCGGTAGTTGGTCCCATCGAGAGTGCGTCCGGCAGGAGTTCAGGTCAAAGGTGGCGGGTGCTTCGGCCGATACCGAGGGTCGGGGAGCGTCGGACGGTAACTGGTCATTGCGGCAATGCGTCATGTTTTAGAATTTGATAGTTGAGCTTTTTCTTGTTAGGCAGAATTAGCACTTCAAAGAGCAATGTTTACAACTGCATGGAAGTTCGATGGATACCGGAACGCTCAGAGACTTCCTGGAGATCCCCCACACCGGCTGGAGGAGATGAACCCTGAGGTGAAGTCCCAGCGGCTCGCCCGTATCTCTCAGGAACGCCCAGGAAGACCGGGTCCGGTACCTCACCGACGAAACAGCGGATCAAGGGCGGTGACGGTCTCTTCACCGACCTCGAAGGCCTGCACATGCTGGACTACGACGAAGTTCCTCCTGAAGTCGGCCGACAACCTCACCTTCGACGGCTCCTCGATCCGCGGCTTCTCCGCGCAGCGGGGAGTCCGATCTGCGCCTGGTGATCGGTGCGGCGTTCTACTGGCCGCCGGCCGACGTCTTCAGGCCGGGCAAGGTGCTGATCTTCGCCGAGGTGCGCGACCGCGACGGGTCGCCCTATCCGGCCGACTTCCGGACGCGGCTGAGGCACTTCTGCCAGGATCTCACGCCGCATGGGTACACCTGTCAGGTCTGCAACGAGATCGAGGGGTTCACCGCTTCCAGGAAGCGCGACGCCGAGCGCTGGTGCGCGAGACGGGCCGGTTCGAGTACGTTTCGACGGGGGCTAGTACCACTCACTGCCCGGGGATGAGCTCCGGCGTTTCATCGACACTGCAGCCGAAGTGCAGCGGGCCATGGGCTTCGGAAACGAGAAGGACCATCCGGAGGTCGCGCCGTCGCAGTTCGAGATGAACCTCCTACTCGGACGCGCTGATCGGGTCGGACCAGATCCAGATCTACAAGCTGCTCTGCCGCCAGGTGGCGCAGAAGTACGACATGAGCGCCAGCTTCCTGCCCAAGCCGGTCACCGGCGTGAACGGGAACGGCATGCACACGAACATGTCGGTGGCGAAGGACGGAAACTACGACGGGATCCGCCTGTTCAAGCAGAGCAGCTACGCGCGGCCGAGCTGCCCTCGGAGGCGGTCCACAAGAAGTACGCGGAACTGAAGATCGCCTCGGCCGAGCGCTGCCCCGCGGCGCTGGGCACGCAGATCAAGGTCGCGGAGGTGATGTTCCACCACGAGGTGACGAACCAGTATCTCTGGAACCAGTTCTAGGCCGGGTCCCGTGCGCGCCGGACCGGCGCGCACGGCGCTTGCTCACACGGCGCTGGCTCACACGACGCTGGCTAACACGACACCGGCTCGAAGGACAACTGGAGCGAGTACCTGGGTCGGGTCGGCATGGGACTGATCCCTTGCGAGTGCGCTCCATGAACAGAAACAGGCCCGACGGGATCGTCGGGCCTGCGCTGTTTGCCGTTCCGAACTCCGTCCGGACGGAGTTCCTGAATTCACAACCTCAAGTACAACAGCGCGTTCGCATTCGCGCGGGTGTCCGGCGCCGATCGGGATCGATCGGCGCTACCCGGGTACGTCGGGGCTGGCCGACTACTCTCCGTAGAGCGCCTTCACGCGCCCCCAGGAGTGTCGACGCACCGGCGGGGCCGGCGGATCGGTCACGTCGGCCGGGGGTTCCACCACCAGGACGGTGAAGGTGCGCGACACCTCCCCATGCGCCGAGCCGCTGTTGGCCGTATTCCCGTACCAGGCCGCGCGCCAGGTGTAGCTTCCTGCCGTGGCCGGCGCGGTGCCGTTCAGGGTCACAGGAAGGTGACCGCCCCGCCCTGGCTGTCGTCACCGGTTCCGGTCGGGCCGGACTTCCGATCGAGCTCGGTGTTCTGGGCGTCGTAGAGCAGGCCGCGGATCCAGCCCGATTGGGAGCCGCCGGTCAGGGTCACGACGACCGCTTCTCCGGGCTGGTAGGACGACTTGTCGGGCACGGCGTTGACGGCGCCGCGATGGTGATGGCAGCCGTTGCAGGTCGTGGTGTCATCGGTGTGACACGAGGCGCAACGGGACGAGAAGAGGTCGGGTAAGCCGTCGCAACGCGCGGCAGCATAAGCAGTACGAGAGCAAGCGACAGGCAAGCGATGACGAAGCGAAGATGCGTTCGGCAGTTCACGGAACACCTCCCGCCCAAAGGGGCGAAGTCTCCGGTCTGCGGAGCGGACACACAGGTGCCGGGGTGCAGGGATGTCCATTCCGGCGATGAGCGAAGCACGCCTCCCGCGTGTTCGCACTTTGTTCCCGGTCATGCAGCGACCGTCGGAAGCAGCATCTGCCTCCCCTCGGAGCGAGACAAGCGACCTCTGCTGCTTCTCTGCGCGCGCGTGTCTAATGGGCGGGGGGGTCGGTGGATCGGTCGCTTCCCTGATCATCCGGGGTGTCCACCTGGGGGGACATTTTCTGGCGGCAGCAGCAGACCGCTTGAACAGCAACCACCGCCTTCTCCATTGACTCCTTCCTTGGGCGTGGCGCACACTCCCGCGTGCAAGTTGGCCCGGCCGGGGCCGACGCCACCTCTGTGACGCCGCTGGTCGCGGGCCAATCGAACTCGGGGATGACGCCGTGCCGCACTGGCGTTAACTGCGCCGTCCCGGGTTCAAGATCGCTTGCGTCCGGCGAGCATGCAAGGAGGCGGACAAAATGAAAACGCGAGGGCAAGATCGGCGCTTCAGATTCGATGGCACAACGATTACCGCAGTTTGGCGACGCCTTTCCTGGGCCGTGAGTGTCGCCATTTCACTCCCTCTCCTGGGAGCAGCCCCGGTGCGCTCCGCCTGGGCATCGCGGGAAGAGAGCCCGACAGTTGTGCGATATCAGTTGTCATTCGACCCCCGCGATGTCACGCAGACCGAGTCGAGAGCTACGACAACATCTCGATGCAAGGCGCGGAGCAAGACGCGAGCTTTGCCCACAGCGACCAGCCTTCCCTTCCGCTCGTGGTGAAGTGGGTTCTGCTTCCCAGGGAGACGGCGATCGAGAGTGTGGATGCGGTTGTTGTTGGTGAGACACGCTTAGATGGCGAATACACCCCCCTACCGGTGCCGAGGCCCGACCAGGAAGGGTCGGATGGGGACCGTGACGTTCCCGACCTGCCGCCGTGGGACCCACGCCGCACGTACCCCGAGCTGAGGGTCCGCGTCGTGAACGAAGGCATGATGCGGGGGTATCGGCTCGCGACGATTGCGATCTGGCCGCTCTCCTATGAGGCATCCGCTCGTTCGCTCTCAATTGCTCAGATGATGCAGGTGAGCATCCGTTTGCGCCCACGCCCGGAAGCGGAGCGAGCGGAAGACATCGTTTGCAAGCGACCTGGGACGAATGATGGTCCATATGGGGAGATCCGAGCTGCGCTCGCTTCTACGGTCGTGAATCCAGACTTCCTGGACCGTTTCTACCCAAGCGTCAGGTCGGAGGAACAAGTCGAACCGGATACCGACCGTGACGGTCAACACGCCACGCGCAGCGCAGGGGGCAATTTCATCACTGAGTGGCCGAGTTCCAGTCAGGGTCAGGCGGTCGATGTTGTCATCATCACGAACAACAAGGATGACGCCGGTGGATCCGATCTCGACCTGGTGAGTGCCTGTAACTTCTACGTGCGTGAACTCCGTAAGGACAACCTCACCGCGAGCGTCCACACTGCGGATGAGATCAGTTCTCAGTACCTGCTTTCGACCGGCCAGCGAGCATCCAGGCCTTTCTCAAACACGCGGTCACGGAATGGGGCACCACCTATGTGATCCTGGCTGGGGATGAGTCGGTAGTGCCCTCCCGGCGTCTAGCCCGGATAATTCATGAACCCGTCTCGACTCGTGGATTGTCGGCTGGCTGACCTGGTCGGGCAACCCTCGAACACCTTGAGGGGCGACCCGGCGGGGGCTCACGCCGCCTCCGCGGGGGGCGAGCAGCCGGTGACGCGTTTCAGCACAAGCGTTGCCCTGCCCGGAGGGCGGGTTGATGCCGAGGTGATGTGTAAAGAACGGCGGAGCGACTCAGGGAACGCAGGCGCCCAGCCTGCAGGCCACCCGCGTCCAGGGTTCGCGGAACGGGAAGCTCTGAGGGAAGCGCAGCACGATCCGGCGTACCGAGACGATGACTTCGACTCCGATCTTGAGGAAGCAGTCACGGAGGGTCGAGATTCTCGGACGCGGTTTGCCTTTCTCCGCGACGCGACGACGGAGCTCCTGCAGGAGCACGTAGGCAACCGCAGTGAGCAGAACCCGGAACTGGTTCGCCCAGAAGTTCGAACAACTGGTGCGATCCAAGGCGAGATCTGCCTTGAGCTCCTTGATCCGATTCTCACTGTCGCCGCGCTGGCAGTAGATCCGCTCATATACCCAGCGCGGACCACGTCGCGGGATGTTGGTAACCACGAAGCGCGGGTTGTCTCGAAGCGAGCGGCCCTGGTAGCGCACCACCTCGGCCTTGATGATGACGCGCCGCTTGTGCTTCCACTTGCCCGCTTGGTAGAGACACTCGCTGTAGACCCGCTCCGACTTCTCGCTCTGGAGGGACTGCGCCCATGCTTCGGCCAGATGCTCCTCGGCTTCGAGCACCAACACCGCGTTCTTGGCCAGTCCCACGACGTAGGTGAGCCTCGGTTCGGCCTCGAGGAACTCCAGGACTTCCGGCCCAGCGAAGCCACCATCGAGTCGGACCCGAAGATGAGCCTGCGGGAACGCCTGACGAAGTCGCGGGAGCAAGCGACGCAGCAGGCCGATCGCACCCAGCTTCCCCGGCGCGTTGCCGGCGCGAAGGATGGCGGCGAAGAGGTACTGCTCGGGCTCGCGATCGAAGGTGAGGAAGCCGAGCAGGGGCAGGTAGCAATGCCCGTCGTAGTGAGTGTTGAAGAAGCTGAGTTGCTGCCCGCCGTGGGTCTGGTCGTCGGTCGCGTCGAGGTCGATCGTGATGAGCCGTGCCTTGTGCCGCAGGCGTCGCCCGTGATGCTCGACCACCTGCTCGAGCAAAGCCTCGCCCAGTCGAAAGAGGTCCTTTGGCCCCACGGCGTTCTCGAAGCGGGAGAGAGTCGGTTGGGAAGCGAGGGCGGGGTCGTCGGTCGGGTGACGGTTGACCAGAAGTTTGTGCAGAGGGTCGGTCGCCAGTCGGGCGGCATCGTTCCCGTCGGGATATCCGCAGGCCATGGATACGACCCGCTGCGCAACCAGCTCCCGGACGGTGTGGCGGACCTTACCGCTCTGCCGGGGGTCACGCAGCCGATGGGCGAAGGCATCGATCAAGCCCAGCCGCTGGTCCAGCGCATGGAGCAGCAAGGCCCCCCCGTCGGAACTGTTCCGAGGCCGGTCGAAAACGGCCTGCAGCGGACGGTCGAAAAGCTCGGGGAACAAGACACAGTCTGTCGTGGTATGCTTGGGCACGCGAAAGCCTCCGGCGTGATGAAAAGGTGTGTAGACAACGCCTTTCTACCACACGGAGGCTTTCGCATGTCTGCGCTTCGTGAATTATCCGGGCTAGGAGCTCCAACGGGAGGTGTTGGCTTGCGGCCGGATCCGCCCTCTGACTACTGGTACACTCGTGTAGACCCACAGTGGATCGAGATCTGGAACCAAGTGCAGAACGAATGGATCGGGGAATCGTCGGCGGACATCGACCAGAATACAGCCCACGGATTCAGTGACCTTTACCTGGGGCGGATCCCAGTGCGGACCGGTTCTGAGGCCTTCGCGGTGTTCTCGAAGCTTGGCGCCTACCGCCGAGGCGCATCGGGTCCCGAGGGGCGCCCTGCAGCCAGCTATTGGCGCAGTGCTCTGTTCGTCGCAGGGCCGACGAACAAACTGGCGTGGGAACCTGCGAACGGCATATGGGAGGCCGATCAGATTGCCTCGCTGTTCGCGCCTTCGTTGCAAACGGGAGCTTGGACGGCTGCGCACAAACTGTTTCCGAATGTATTGGATCTGCCCGTATTGGGTTGTGAATGTTACGGGAATCTCGGTTCCAAGATTGCGACCTCATTTCAGAGCACATCCGGCGAGTTCTGGGGCGGAACTCAGGGAAACAACGGTCTCCAGCTCCGCGACGCACTGGAAAGTGGATCGTACCAACTCGCATACCACGTTGAGCACTCGTTTCGTAACCTGCTCGGCAATCCGAGTAGCATTGCGCCACAACTGGATGTATGTCCAAACTGGACGCAGGAAGAAACCAAGACCTGCAATAGAAATCTGGCTCCTCTCGATTTCCCGTGTGAACAGGCTCATAGGATGACTTGAGCCCAGGGGTCGTCGTGGAGGAAGCAGGTTTGGTAGATCTTGAGCATGAAGTATTGGGGATCGCGATAGCCGTGGGCGCGACGACGAAGTTGCGCGATCTTGCCGTTGATCGCTTCGACCAGGCCCATCTTGATTCCATGCTCGAACCCACCGACCAACTTCTCCATGTGTTCCCGCAGTCGATGACCGACTTGAACCAAGGGCTTCAGTCGGCTGCGGACGGCCATCCGGCACCAGCCCTCCAACGCTCGGCGCAGCGCCCCGAGGTAGATCCAACCGTACCGGAAGATCCCGCGCAGCTGCTCCTTCAGCAGATAGGCTCGTTGGAGAGTACGATTCTGGCGAAGCAATCGCCCGAGCAGTCGCTTCTCTCCCAGGTCCAGCGCTTCGCGCGCGCGAAGCAACATCCACTTCTTCACCTTCAACTGTCGGCCCAGCTCATCGCGGGGAGCGCCCCCGAACACCTCTCGCCGGATCGTGTTCACCGCTTCGTTCACCCACTGGATGACGTGGAACCGATCGAGAAGATGGACCGCGTGCGGTACAGCCTGTGCGATCACCCCGACGTAGGCCGGACCCAGATCGCTGATCACCCCTTCGATCCGCGCGCATCGCTCCGGACCCAGCTCCTCGAAGAAGGCGCGCAGGCTCTCCGCCTTCTTCCCTCGCCCAGCCAGACCACCGATCCCGACTTCAGGTCGGTCACCACCGTGAAGTAGACGTGTCCACCGGTACGCGACACCTCATCCACGCCGATCCAGGTCAGGCCATCGAGCGAGGGTCGATCGCCGCCCAGGGCCAGCTCGATCGAAGTCTTGTCGACTCGACAGACCGTCTCCCACGAGAGCTTGGCCATCTTCGCCACCTCCGAGACCGGCAGCCGACGACAAAGCGCGGCAATCAACTCCGAAGAATCGCCGGGTCATGCGGTGCCCGGGCACCTCCCACGGCATCTGCTCCACGCGCGTCCCCCCACAGCAGGCGATGCGAAGGGGCGTGAGCACCACGTAGGTCTCGAAGTCGCCAAGCGACCGATCGCGCCAGCGTCGCTCCATGCTCTCCTCGAACAGCCCTTCCCGGTGACGCTTCCCGCACTGGGGGCAAACATGGACTCCTCGAACATCGTGCAGGCGAACCAGCTTTACCGCCGGACGGCCGCCCCGGTCGGTGCTCTCCTCGATCTCCACCGACTCCACTTCGAACCCTTGCAGTGCCCACGTCTCTCTGAGAGTCTGACCCTGCTCCTGATGACCCATCGACGCCCTCCTTCTTGGTCGAAGAAGGCGACATGGGAACTCAGGAGCGTTTGCTTTGCAAGTGCGGGCCTAGCTCCACGATGCGTCCAGGAACCCAATCAACACGGACTTTCGAGAGGAGCCAGAAATCTCGATGCTCGGTTCGACAGAATCTCAGAAGTGTCAATTGCTCAGCCCGGACAGTTCACGAACGGCGACACACACAGCTACTTCTTCCTCTACAGTAGCGGTAGCTACAGCAACATGCACGACATGGAGTCGATCAGTGAAGCATTCGTGCGGGCACCTGGAGGTGGCGCGCTTGCCTACGTGGGGAAAATCAACAGTTCTGGCGGCACGTATCACCCTGAGATGAAGAGTATCATCAATAGGACATGGGCCGCGCAGGCTGGAGCTACGCACGCCCTTCCGCTGGGGATGGGGTGGGCACTGGGGCTCGATGATCTGTACGGGAATGGTTCGATCACCTCCCAAGTGAACGCCAGCGTACTCCCGTTGCTCGGCGACCCCAGTCTAGCGCCGTACCTCCAAGAGCCAGCGATGCTGATACCAGCAGTTGCTCCGATGAGCATCACGACACTAGGAACACAGTCGCTAACTGTCACGGTTCGCCGCGCGGGAGACAACGCCATAGTGGCGGCCGCTTTGGTGTCCTTGGAGCAGAGGGATCGCACCTATGCCCGTACGCTCACCAATGCCGCAGGGGTGGCGACGTTCCGCGGCGTGCAGATTCAGGATGCAGATGAACCTGTCGTCGTGACGGCGGCGAGCCATGGCTACCTGTCGGGAGAGGTTACCGTCCCTGTGGCAACAACGCAGCCATCCGTGGTCTATCGCGATCACTCGGTGGATGATTGTACGGCAACGGCAGACTGCGACGGTTCTCTAGAAGCGGGAGAGTTTGCGCAGCTGACAGTGAAACTCCGGAACGACGGAAACGGGAACCTGCCAGCGTCAACAGCTACGATTCGCTGTTCGCCGGCTTTGCGTGTCGACCTGCGTATCAATGGCGTTCAAAGCCCGACCCGGACGTACATCGGAAAGGGGGCCGCGACGCCCGCCGGTCCGGTCGGACTCGGGTTCCGTCTGCCGCTCGATGCGCAGGGTGTTCGTGTCGAGGGAAAGCCGACAGCGGTTAGCCTGTCTGAGCACTTCAAAGTGTGGCGGGACGAAGCCAACGGACTCTACACGGTGTCCGCATACAGTGCATCACAGAGCGCAGATACAGTGTTCACCGGAGTCGTCGTAGCGCAAGGCGACATCTCGAGCGTCACCTTAACTGGTGAAGCGAATGACACGTACTCCGCAGTAGGAGACTCACTCTGGTTCCAGTTGCGCGGTGACGCGTCTGAAGACAAAGTCACGTTCCGCGCCGAGGCGCCGAACTGGCTGACGCTGTCGTCACCGACGAAGGCTTTGCCCGCGATGGCGCCGAGTGATAGCGCTACGGTGCAGTTTCCGATCACGGGATCAGGGAGCCTCCCGGACGCCGAGCCGCTACGCTTTACGGTCAGCGTGACCACGAGCCAGGTCGGCTCGACAGTGGCTTTCAGCGACTTTGTGACTGTTGTACGGAGCCCACGGTGCAAGCTAGCCGGGATGCTCGAAGAGACCGACGCCTCCGGCTGCGCCGCGGTTGCTTTAAGGCTCACGCCCGTCATCCACAATGCGGGGACGGGGGATGCGGACTCGGTCGTGTGCATTCTGCACCTGACAGGCGGTGCCATGACGGCGATCGATGACAGAAGCCGGACCGGCCCCGTGGGCCCGCACGAGTACATCAGCGGCGACCCATTCACGCTCTGCGGCAGTGCCTGGACTGATACCGTGGGCTTGGAGTGGACCATCGAGAGGCACACCTATCACCGGACGCAGCAGTTCGAGGCTGCAGACATCGGGGATCACGCTGGCGGCGGAGGAGCGGCGCCCGGGAATCTACGTGCGGATATCAGCGATGGGGCGGTGATGCTAAGGTGGTCACCGATAGCCGGGGCTACGGGCTACTGGATCGGATGGGTCACGTCTGACGGAATCGTCACTGTGCGGACCCAGGGGCCGGAGGCATGCATCGCGGAGATTCGCACCCTCGGTGGGCAGCCCCTGTCGCCGGTTGGAGCGAGTGGTCTTCTGAGTGGATACACATTCCGCGTTGCCGGGATGTGGGGTCACGTCATCGGCACGTCCGTGCCGGTCGGCCCCGTGTATCCATGGGCGAGGGAGCGTGCGGGGTGGCCGAAACTGCTGCCTGGGGCGCCTGCGTGTGCGCCAACGATCGCGGATCTGTCACCGTACTTTCCAGGAGCTGGCATGGCTATCCTGGGGGCAAGCGACAAGATCTACGGTTGGTACGCAGACGGGACAACGCTCACCGGCACCGGGAGTCCCGTGCTGTATGATCCAGGGCTGCCGGTCCCGGCTCCGGGGGGAGCCAGGTTCACTGAAGCGTTGGCGTTCGGGAACTGGGATACCGGAACAGCTACACCGGAACTGGCCGGCAATCTCAACAAGAGCGGGGTGTACCTGATCGGCCTCACGAAGGCACCAGGCGGTCCAGTCACAGCGAATCTCAAGTGGCGCAAGTCAGCCGTGCATTCGAATCGCGACCCAATCGTCGCGACCATCCTGCCGAACGGCGCTGCCGGAGACGGCATCGTGGCCCTGGGGGGGACGGCGGATGGAGCGATCTACGTCTGGCATGGCGAAGGACAGGACGGGCCTGCATGGGGTGATCCAACGACCGAGCGTTTCGCGTTGTTCCCCCGCGCACCTGAACATGACGATGACGATTACTATAACTACCGCGCATTGGCCATTGGGTACCATACAAGCGCAGCACCTCCAGCTGGTTACGACTTGGTTGCGGCCACCAGGAGCGGCAAGCTTGCGGTGTACCCGTTTACGGGAGCTGGAGGGCTCGTGAACCCGCGACTCCTCCTGGACCTCGAGCCTGGCCAGGGAGGGTTCCGGCTCTCGTCACCCGCCGTTGGAGACGTGGATGGCGACAATGACAACGACATCGTGATGACCTCGCAGTGGCTGTGCGGTACCGACTGCAATACCGGTAAGGGCAAGTTGTACATGGTCGACGCGGCCAGCGGTGCTCTTCTGATCTCGCCGCCGCCGTCCTCGACGGGTTGGAAGTTCCACGCTGGAGACGACGGACAGCCACCCCCTGGCCCGGCGCTGGCCGACCTGGATGAGGACGGCGACATGGAAGTCGTCGTCGGGACGCTGACTTGGACGCAAGGGCCGGGCCAAGGAGGGCCGCTCCGTTACCCCACAGACCTGGAAGTGCACGTGTTTGACTACGAATCAGGCGTAGTTACCGACTACGTGGCAGTCGCGAAGATGCCCATAACCCAGCGCAACATCGTGACCTCACACGGGGGCGGTACGGAAGTCGCCGCGATCAGCACACCAATCGTCGGAGATTTCGATTTCGATGGAGTGTCGAAGAAGCCGGATATCATCGTGTCCTACTCGATGGGGGCGATCGCAGCATTTGAGTATGATCCAGGGGCGCCTGCAGCCTCCCGGCTCACACCAAAGCCGGGTTGGCCGCTGCTCCTCCCGGACATCGCGGGCGAGCCGTCGGTCGCCAAGCTCGGCGGTCCAGTCAGCTCGCAGTACTCCATGGCAGTGCAGTGCGCCGACGGCTGGCTTCATGTGTTCGATTTGCCGCGAAAATCCGGGACCAGTGTCCCGATGGACTGGCCATCCTATGGTAACACCGGTGGAAACACACGGGCCCAGCTAGTGGGGGCACTCGCGAGACCACGGACTGGCGATCTGGGGGCCGAGCAGGCAATCGGAATCGAGAGTATCGTGCCGATGCCGAGCATGGGACGGCAGAGCATTGCACTGTCGGGTGCGATTGGGCAGAGTGTGCAGGTCGATGTGTTTGACGTAACGGGGCGACGGCTTCGAAAGCTGTTCCACGGGACCCTCTCCGCCGACACCCGGGCTCTAGTCTGGGATGGTCGAAATGACCGAGGAGATCGTCTCCCCGCTGGCGTGTATTTGTACCGATTGTCTTGGGACTCTGGTAGCGAGACGCGACGAACTGTCTTAGTAAGATAGTCGTGAAGGGCGCGCCGGCGGCAATGGCGACACATTGCGGCCGGCGCGAGGCCGTGAGGCACAGTGCCGCGATCCGCACAGCGATCGAGTACCAAGGAAATGGAGTTCGGGCGTATGACGAGCAATGGGGCGAAACGGAGCCACATCAGCGCAGCGGTGCTCGCTCTGCTCGCGCTGCTGTTTCACGCGATGTCAGGCCAGGCTCGTACCTGGCAGGTCGGGCACGGCAGTGGTGAGATCGACTCTTTGGCCACCGCGTGTCGACTCGCGGAGTCCGGAGATACCATTCTCATCGCTCCGGGCCGCTACGTGGCAGACCAGGGATTTCCGCCGAAACCCATGATTTCCGTGCACAACAGATCCTCACGATCTTGGGCGGTGGGTCGCGGGCTGCGGATGTCGTGCTCGTGCGTCACAGGTTGTTCTTCAAGGCGTGCGAGAGAACCGAACTGCGCGGCGTGACCTTCGAGTCCGGGGAGTCGACGTTTTTGTCAGATGGAAATGTCTATGTGAGTGACTGTGAGTTCAATGATGTCCACGGGAACGCGATGGTGATCGGGGAAGTCGGCAGGACTGCAGTCATCGAGGATTGTGTCTTCCGGCGAAATGGTGCCCCGGTCCGCCAAACACCCACGGACTACGGGGGAGCAATCTGGGCGGAAACCGGAGTTCGAACGACGCGCTGCCAGTTCTATGACAACGTGGCCGAGGAGCGCGGCGGGGCGATCTTTACACCGGGCGAGATCGCGATTGAGGACTGCCTGTTCGTCCGGAACGAAGCCGCGGAAGGCGCCGCGGTGTGGATGGGGAGCCAAGCGGGGAGTGTAGTACGATCTTGTACCTTTTATGAGAATTCCTGCAGGAACAACGCGGATGCGGCGCTGCACGTGGCCTGGGCCAATTACGAGACGGAAGTCGAGCAGTGTCTTTTTGTTGGGACCAGATCGGGCGTAGGGATGTTTTGCGACGGGCTCGTGAGGAGGGGATGTTGCCTGTACTGGGACAATGAATATGGAAGCGCTAGCCCATATTTCTACTGTCCACCTACTGAGGGGGAGATTGCGGACCCGTTCTTCTGTGACCCCGCTGGATTGGACTTCCGTGTGAGGGTGGGGTCGCCGTGTCTGTCGGGAAACTACACCCCGGACTCGACGTGCGGCGTGATTGGCGCATTCGGGGAAGGCTGTGGGGTCAGTCCGGTCGTGCGGGTCACTTGGGGCGGGATCAAGTCCCGGTTTTCTGATGCTGGGAAGCGAAGAGACGAGTGAGCCCCGCTGGCAACGGTAGCCCCCGTCCAGAGGGCGGTAGGGGTGTTGGTCTCGTGGCCTGGGATGCGGTCTCATGGCATCGGGCAGACATCCGATAGCGCGGACCGCGATCGTCCCGGTGGTCGTCGCCTTGGTGGGCATGACGACGGCATCGATCGCTGACGATCGTGCTCAGCTACGATCTCTGGACGAAGGGACGAGATCGTGGGCTATGAACTGAACCGCGCGCGCAGGCGGTCGGCTCGGTAGTCGAAGATCCGGCGCAGATCGGGAGCGATCAAGAGGGCATGCACCAAGGGCCCCCCGAGGTGGCTGTAGGTCACCTCGTCGGTCACCACGACCTCGCCTGACTCCTCCCGGAATCGATGCTCGTGGTGCCAGACGTGATAGGGACCTCGGCGCTGCTCGTCGACGAAGTGGTGCGGGGGATCCCAGGCGGTGATCTCGGTCTGCCAGCGGATCGGGATGCCGTGGAGCCGGATGCGGTAGTCGATCCGCGCCCCCACGCGCATCTGGATCGGAGCGGGGGTCAGGATCCGAAAGCCCAGGAACGGCGGGGTGATCTCCTTCAGGTTGTGCGCGTCGGCAAAGAAGGCGAAGACCTCATCCAGGGGTCGCCGAAACCGCTGCTCTCGCCGCAATACGCGCATGGGCCTCGCCTCTGGGTTCTCGCTTGAGTCAGGAGTGGGATCGCGCGTGGGCACCGAGATCGCACGGTGATCGCGGGGTGATCGCAGGGTGCTCGCAGGGAGATCGCACGGTGTTCGCAGGATGATCGCCCCGGCAGGGCTACTCCCAGGGAATGGCGAAATTCCAGGCCCGGAGCTTTGCCTCGAACTCGATCCGTTCGCGGTTTCGTTTCAGGCCACGTTCACCGCGCAGCAGCCATCCGGCAAGTTCCGCGCGCGATTGGGCGGTGGCGCGGTCCCCGTTGCCGATGGCGGCCAGGATCTCACTCTCGATGCGCGACAACCCGGCCCCATGGAAGCGGTAGTCGAGGAACGCCTCCCAGGCAAAGGGACACCACCGGGCGACGATCTCGTGGCCGATCACCTCGGCGTAGCGCCGGATCTCGAGCTGCGCGTGGGCGTCCATCCGCAGCGAGAGAAAGTGCAGCAGATTGTGCAGATCGATCTTCCAGTAGGCCTCGGTGTAGGTCGAGAGCGGCAGATCCTTCCGCGCCTGCTCGCGGGCCACGCCGCGGGCGAGCCTCTCCTCGTAGATCTCGCGCGCCATGGCCTGGAGTTCGGCTTCGCGGCGAGAGAGCAGTTCGCCGGTGTCGACCGGTAGGTAGTCGGCACTCCCCTGCTTGTTCACCGCATCCTGGGTCCGCCACTCGCCCTCGCTCGTGATCTGGGCCGCATCGATCGCTTCGGAATAACGGGTGGAATACTCGTTGACGCTGGCCGAACGGTGCCGGATCCACTGCCGCCAGCAATCCATCGGAACCCGAACGTGGAGTTTGAGCTCGCACATCTCGAACGGCGTGGTGTGGCGGTGCCGCATCAGGTAGCGGATCAGGCCGCGATCCTCATGCACCTGCTTGGTCCCGGCGCCGTAGGAAACCCGGGCGGCCTGGACGATGGAGGCGTCATCCCCCATGTAGTCGATCACCCGCACGAAGCCGTCATCGAGCACGCGGAAAGGCTGGCCGAGCATGGCGTCCAGTTCAGGGACGCGTGGTCGGACGATCGGTTCGAACGATTCGCTCATCGGGGTCGCAGGGTAGCGATCCGGAGGGAGCGTGTCGAGGGGGCAGGCGGTGATGCGGGAGAATGATGCGTCGCCGGGCAGATGCGCCAACTGGCGGGACGCGGCCAGCGTGACGCAGCCTGCGGGACGCGGCCAGCGGCACGCGGCGAGGGGAAACCAGGCAGCGTGCGCCGGCCCACGGGACTCAACCGAAGACGTCCACCACGCTGGACACGTCCGTCCAGCGTGATGGACATCCTCATGTTCTCTCCAGCTCCATCGGGGTCCTCTCGCCCGCGACTCGGCCCGGAGGCTGCTTACGGCGCGTAGAGGCTCTTCACCCTCCCCCATGACATCGGCCGCGCCGGTACCGGGCTGCAGTCGGCCAGCTTGATGCTGATCCCCAGCGCGTGCGTCGGCCCAAAGACGTCGTTCACCGGCTGCCAGCCTTCGGGGAAACTCTGCCCCGGCGCCACCTTGGTCATCGCTTGGCCGGGTTCGCCCGTGAGGTCCACGGCAAGCAGCAACTCTGCCGACTGATTGGGCCAGTTTCCCCAGAATCCAATCCAGTATGGCGAATCGACGCAGAGTATCAGGGTCACGTCCTCATAGTGTTCGCCGATCACTGGCCAGATCGGCACGTTTCCAACGAACACGTTCGTCCTGAAGTACAGCACCGACCCAGGGATGTTCGACTCATCCGCCCAAACGTACAGATCCAGCGGCCCGCCGATTTCGAGCACGCCAATCCCTGTGTACTGCAGTCCGATCTGGCAGAGCTGCCCGTCCGCCTCGAACCGTTCGGCAAAGGCACCGTAGTCCGGCGAAACTACCCCACCGTACTGCCACCAGTACGCCGTCTCGAAGGTGCCATCGGTGTTCGTGACGGCCCCGCCTTCACACAAGGCCTCCGAGTCCTTTGCCGCAGCACGCGACGCGGAGTAGAACGTCAACGCGATCATGGCCACTGCCATGGGGATCCGAATCTGACACGGCATCGCTGAGCCCTCCTACGTCGCGATCGTTACGGTCTTGCCCTCGGTGGCGAGCGAACCTCGTCCGATCCTTCGATCTCTGTGGTGAGGTTCCGCCATCGGACCGCGATGCCGCGTTCGGCCTGGCGCGGACGGAACCGAGCCGGGGACGTGACCGGGCGCACGACTCGTCCCGGGAGGAGTTCCAGGTGAGAGTTTACGTCAAACTCTCAGGGGCGGATACGCAACTCGAACGTCCGTACCCGCGCGCCAAGCGGGCCGACGGGGCAGGGCTAGCGGAGTGCTAAGGCGACTGCGCGGTCAGCACGCCCTCGCCGATCAGGCCGGCAATCACCTCGGGGGCTTCGTCGGGGTCGGCGCCCAGACGGGTCACCTCGGTCACCAGGGCAGCAAAATCGCGCGGGACACGTGAAAACGCGAGGAGGTCGAACAACTCGGAGGTGATCTCGGCCGCGGCGGTGAGGAACTTCACGCGCGGGCCGTCGTCGCGGGCCAGTTCGAGCAGGAGTGGCTCGGTGGCGGGCGCGCCGAGCGGCAGGTTCGGCAGGCGGCGGACGGCGAGTACGGCGCGGCCGAGGTCCTTGCCGCGGGTACCGAGGGCGCCGTGGATCGCTTCGTGCAGGTCGGCGGTGCCGGCGGCCGCGCGGTGGAGCGCCTTGTCCGGCGAGAGCCGATAGAACGGCGCATCGAGCCGAACCTCCGGCCCGCGCGGCAAGGCCTGACGATGCAGCCGTACGATCGCCTGCTCGAGGCGCGCGACCTCGGTCACGCGGGGATCGTGGATCGCGCCCCCGGCTACCAGGGCAACGACGTAGTCGCCGAAGGCGAGCGCCATCGATCCCTTGTCCTGGATGATCCGATGGAAATAGGTCGAGCTGAAGTAGCCCTGCACCGGCGCGAGGTCGCCGTGCGCCTGCACTACCAGGGCGAGGGCGGCGGGGTACTCCTGGAGCAAGACCGACAGCGCGCGCGCCGGACGATCGGCATCGGCCCGCCAGGCCCGGGGATCGGGCTCGAGCAGCCAGTCGATCTCACGCTCCGAGAGTTCGAGCCCGGCCAGGGCCACGGCGGGCTCGCGGCGCACCCGTTCGGTGAAGCCTTGGTCGAAGAGCATGCGAACCATCACGCGCTGGAGGGTCACGTGGGTCATGCTGACTCCCCGCGCGGGGCGGCAGCGACGGTGGGAGCGAGCAGTGGAGAGCGCTCGAGCGCCCGCTCGATCTGCGCGAAGCCGGGCAGGGTCCCGGGCAAGGAGTTCCGCTCGCACTCGAAGATCACCGCGCGCAGAT
>JADJQY010000007.1 GCA_016712505.1 Candidatus Eiseniibacteriota bacterium
CTGCCCGGTTCCTGCCATCTCCGGCTGGCGGCTGATGCTTCCAGGCCGGCTGGTAGAGCTGCGTCCAGGCCACGCGCTGGCCGCGCTGGCGACCGACAGGCGCTGCTCGGGGTCATCGAAACTTTGAAGGTAGTCGAGGACGTAGCTCACCAGCCGCACCCTGGCGCTCGGGCAGGGGAACGCTCGGCCTCGGTGATCGGTCCGCGGAACTGCACGATGAAGTAGCCCACCTCGCCCATCGCCGGCTCGCTGCCACGCCACTCTGCAGTCAGGCCCGCCGCCGGATCGCCATCTGCGGGGTTGAACTCGAAGCCCGCGCCCAGATGGATCCAACCCGGCGTGGTCGGCGCTTCGATCGCCGCCCGGCCCTGGTTGCTCTGGACGATCGGTTCCCCGGCATCCCGCAGCGCAGCGGCGGCGATCGCCTCCAACTCCGGCCGGTCTTCACGCGGCGACGGATTCGCCCTCGCGCAGGAGCGACAGCTCGATTTGCACCGGAAGCAGGAGCCGCGAGGCGAACGCCATCCCGTGCCCGGTCGCGACGACGAGTCGCGAGGTCCATTCCCCGATGAGTCGGGGTGAAGATTGGTGGGTCGCACTGCCATGATGCCTCCATGAGGGGAAACCCGCGCGCAGGCGGGCCGATTCGAGATCCTGAAAGAAGTTCCAGCCGGTCTTTCGATCGTTGGAAGCCAAAGTAACACAACGGCTTCCGCGCTCCGGCCAGGCATGCACCTTCAGGGCTGTTACCCAGGTGTATCAAAGGTACTCCCTTCGGCCCCGTACTGACAAGGTAGAGATCCCTATCTCGGAAGGATTCTCTGTTCAGCGAAGGAGGCGGTCCCTCTAGACTCCTCGCACCCCAAGCCATTACCTGCCGTGCTGTCACGCGCTCCGCCGAGCCCGGAGCCAAGGAGGAAATGGGATGCGATCGAATCTCGAAACTCACCCGGTGCCGCAGACTGCAGTAACGCCACCGAGTCTGCTTCGTCGTCACACGCGACACGCCCATTGCCCAGACCCGCCACTGCGCTCAGCAACGCGCTTGCCACGCACCAGCCTAACCACGATCACCCCGCTCACGATGCTGCTCGCCGGTCTCTCCAAGGACGCCCGCGCCGGGTTCGAGTGGGCCAATCCGCGCCCCCACCGGCAACGATCTCAGGGCGTTGCTTCTCGACCAAGCAGGGACCGCCCCTTACCGTGGGTGAATTCGGCACCAAATCTCACTCCGGGCGACGACCTCAGGGCGAAGCTGGCCCCTGCTCGCCCCTCCCGCCGCCGACGCGCCGAGTCTCTTCGACGTGATCGCGCTCGCTCCCGGACATCTCCTTGCCGCCGGCCGCGCACAACCTCCACAGGAACCTCGACGGCAGGCTCTCCTGGCAGCCCGCTCGACAACCCGCGAACACCACCCTGCGGAACATCTTTGCCCCTCGATGCCTCACATCTTCGCGGTCGGGGATCGGGGGCGGGTGGTGCCGTTCGACCGATAGACCGTGAACTTCCATTCGCTCACCGGTCTGGGAGTCGCTCGTCGATCCCAGTTCGGCTCGACGATTTGACGGGCTACGTCATCGGTCCCAGCTCGGCTCCGTCGCACCGATGGTGGCACCACCTGGGTCCAGGACTGAGCGAGGGGCTCTCCTTCCCCGGCGACATCAATTCAGCAACGCGAACGACGGCGGCTGGATCTGGTCGACCGCCACCCATCGCACGACCAACGGCGGCGCCCACCTGGACGACCCGCAACGTGGTCCCGCCCAACGCCGATCTACCTGGAAGAGGCGGTGGTGCTCGATCCTTCGACCTCGATCTAGGCCACCGAAGCCGAGGGGCCGAGATCTGGCGCACCACCAACGACGGCGCCACCTGAGTTCGCCTGCAGCGCGACGGTTCGCGCGGCATCACCGATCTGATCCGCTGGCCCGACGGCGCCGTCCACGCCATCTCCTCCGACGGCGATCTCCTCCGTTCGAACGAAGCCGGGCAGACCTGGACCACCTGGAACAGGTCGCCGGGGTGATCCCGCGCGCCGACCTCAACGCCATCGACCTGCTTCCCAGCGGCCTCAGCTTGCCGCCCGGCAACCAGGACCTGTGGCTCCAGACCACTGTTGGCGGTGCTGAACCTGGTTCGATCCCCAGCGCTCCCAGCATCGCCGGCGCCTTCTGTCTCACCTGCGCGATCCACTCTTCGTCCTCGCCGGAGGCAGCGATCAGCCTGGAAAGAGCGAAATGCGGCGCACCACCGACGGGGGGGTGACCTGGACCAATCACCCCCTCCGCCGGGTATGTCGGCTTCCACGGGGCCTCGTCGCTCCCCGGGACGGCACCTGCTTCACCGGCACCCCGCGGCGGGACCGGGATCAACTTCGTCTAACGCTCCACCGACCACGGCGCCACCTGGCACCTGCGCAGCAACGGCTACCC
The DNA here is from genome assembly GCA_016712505.1 of Candidatus Eiseniibacteriota bacterium. Lineage (GTDB taxonomy): Bacteria > Eisenbacteria > RBG-16-71-46 > CAIMUX01 > CAIMUX01 > JADJQY01. Next base: position 2,433 of record JADJQY010000007.1, read on the forward strand.
CAGCAGCAAGCGGATCAACGGCATCACTTTCTCGACCCGATGAACGGCTGGGCCTACGGCGGCGACTTCCCCGGCTCGCCCAGTCTCTATCGCACCACCGACGGAGGGGCCAACTGGTCGATCGCGCCGCAGGGCGGCATCGTCCTCGCAGCGTCTCCGATCTCCACTGGTTCAAATCAGAGTGTCGGGATCGCCGTCGGGGATAATCGCATCCAGCGCACCACCAACGGCGGCGTCCTCTGGGCACCGTCGCCCTCGGTTCGGCGGCAGATCGGATGGACTTCGACGGCAGCCGCGGCGTCGTCGCGGCTTCGACACCGTCGCGCAGACCACCACCGACGCCGGCCTCCACCTGGCAGACGGTGAACATCCTCGAGCAACTTCTGGTCCGACGCCGCCCTCGACCTCCAGGGCTTCCACCTCGCCGGTGGGAACAACGCCCCCGCTCCGCTACCGCGAGGCCACCGCAGAGGTCCGAGTTCGCGCCGAGATCGCTCCGCCTCTGGCCCCTTCCCGCCGCACCACGTCGTTCCACGCTCGCGCTCGCCGGCATTCAGCCCGGCTCCGAGTTGCACTACCGCTGGATCGACCCTCGGGTCGCGCCACGCCTGCCGCTGCCCCCTCGGTCCCGCCTTCATCGTCCGGGGTGCATGACTCCGTTCGGCGCCAGGCGTCGGAGCGTTCGGTGACGAACGCGGTCAGGCGCGAAGGACTGCGCAGAGCGGCGTGCAGTTCCTCGAGCTCCTCGACGGGGCGCGGGTCGTGGCGCGGGAGAAGGTGGTTCAGATCCGCTGAGCGGGATTCCGGCTTGCCGGTTCGGGGGCGCGGCGGTTCCTCGTTGCGCCCCCGCAGGCAAACGACGCTCTGTGCGAGAGGAGCACTTGCGATGAATCTCCGGCCCCTCGCGCTCGCGCCGTGATCGTCGCCGGCGAGTTGTTCGTCGCCGACGGTTCCGGCGGACTCCGGATCTACGGCCTTTCCCAGGCCCACAATCGGGGCCGGATCGTTTGTCAGGTGCCCAGCGTGCCCCCGGGAGGCGCCGCCGCCGCAGGTGCCGATGGGGGGCTGGGCTGGTCTCGGCGTTGAGCGTCAGGCGACCGGTATCGCGTTGTCACACAGAAATATCGACCGTTCAGATCGTTGTATTGTTGCCCCGTTCACGGCACCCCCGGGATGGGGCCTGATCGCTGACTTAATTAGTCAACTTGACAAGACAATCAAACCAGTCTATTTAGTCAAGCATGCGAGCGACAGAAGAGCAAGCGGCCGTACGGAAGGCGGCAGCACGCCTCGCCGAACTGCTCGGCGCCTCAAAGTCCGAAGTCCGACTTCGCCCCGACCGGCGGGTGCCCGGCGCCGATGCCGTCATCGAAGTAGCGGGGGCCACCTTCGTCGTCGAGTTCAAGGCGTCGGCTGGAGCCGCCCTGATCTCCATCGCGATCGAGCAGGTCAAGCGGTATGCGTCCGCCCTGGGGCGGCGCGCAGTCCCGCTTGTTGTCGTTCCGTTCATGGGTCCGACAGGTCGCCGGCGCTGTGAAGAGGCCCAGGTGGCGTGGTGTGATCTGAGCGGCAACGCGCGGATCGTCGCACCAGGGATCCGCGTGCTGATCGAGGGCCAACCGAATCAGTTCAAGAGCCGGGGGAGACCGTCCAGTGCGTTCGCCCCGAAGAGCGCCCGGATCGCCCGTTGGCTTCTCATGCATCCCGGGCAGCCCGCTTCGCAACGGGAGATTGCGCAGGCGACCGGCATGGACGAAGGCTTTACCAGTCGGATCGTCTCGCGGCTGGAGGAGGCCGAGCTCCTCGCACGGGAACCGGACGGGGGCATCCGACTCCGGGATCCGGACCTTCTGCTCGACGCCTGGCGAGAGGACTACGACTTCTCGAAGCACCACATCTTCCGAGGCCACATGGCCGCGCGGTCAGGCGAGGAGGCGCTACACCTGCTCTCCGACGGCCTGCGAGTTCACGGCACGGAACATGCAGCCACCGGTCTTGCTGCCGCGTGGCTCCTGACGAAGCTCGTGAGCTTCCGGCTCGTGACGATCTACGTGGCAGAACTCCCCGCGCCGAAGGTCCTGGAACGCCTGGGCCTCCGAGAGGAGGCGCGTGGCGCAAACGTCTGGCTCGCAGTTCCCAAGGATGAGGGCGTGTTCCAGGGGTCACGGGAAATAGAGCAGGTCGGATGCGTGCACCCCGTACAGGCGTACCTCGACCTCAAGGATCAGCCGGAGCGGGCGAAGGAGGCTGCGGAACGCCTGCGCGCCGAGTTCCTGAAGTGGAGCGCCAATGCGTAGAAAGTCGGCGACCGCGGGGACCAGGGCCCGCGACGTGGGACTGGGGATCGCGCGCCTGGGCCGAGGTCGATTGATCAGCGACAACTAGAATTCCCGTTGTGCTGCCTCACCGGCGAATGCTAACGAAGATGATTGTCGCTGATCATGGCCCATGCCTGCGTTGATGGACGAGGCCTTCGAAACGAACCCCGACGGCGCGCTCTCGAAGCGCCGGTGGCGCGTCATCTTCGACCGCCACGCTGTCGGGAGGGAGCTGTCCTCCATGACTAGCGGTCCAACCCGACTCCCTGGTGCCCGGTGCAGATCCCCGAGAACACCTGATCTTGCCAAGGATCCTATCGCTAACCAGCTTCGCAAGTTACGTGCGTCGATTTGTCTTCTGGGCTACCAGGAACCCGAGTTCGGACACTTGACGTTGTTCTCAAATTTGCTACATTCAGGGTGGTAGGGTGCCGAGAACAGAGGTGCTCCTCTACCGCGAAGAAGACGGGACCGTCCCACTCATCGATTGGCTCGATGGTTTGAGTCCAAAGGCGCAGGCAAAGTGCCTTGCTCGATTGAAACGTCTAGAAGACCTCGGTCACGAACTACGGAGGCCGGAGGCGGACGTCCTGCGAGACGGAATCTATGAGCTTCGAACGAAGGAGGACGGGCTCAACTACCGGATGCTCTACTTCTTTCATGGAAGGCAAGTCGTGGTTCTCTCGCATGGGTTCGTGAAGCAGGAAGCGCAGGTTCCAGAGCGGGAACTGCGCACGGCGCTTCAGCGGAAAGCCAGATTCGAGCAGAACCCCCGAAACCACACCTTCAGACCGGAGAAATGAGCCATGCCCCGCAAGCACCGCTTCGAGTCGTCGGCGCTCCAGTTTCTCTTCGACCGTTACGTTGGAGACAACCCGGAGCAACGCGCCGCCTATGAAGAGGAACTGGCCAACGCTGAGGTGGCCAGGGCGCTCTATGAGCTTCGAACCAAAGCCGGCCTCTCCCAGCGAGATCTCGCCAACCTCATCGGGACCACCGCCTCCGCCATCTCCAGACTCGAAGATGCCCAGTACGAGGGCCATTCACTCGCCATGCTGCGTCGCGTCGCCGCCGCCTTCGACAAGCGCGTTGAGATCAAGTTCGTCCCCAGAAGGAAGTCTCCGGCCACGACCCTCGCCAAGAAGAGGCCCAGCGCCAAGCCAGCCAAACGCCGCACCGCTGCTGCCTCCAAGTCCAGAATCGCCTCCTAGGTCCGGACCCCAGCTCGGGCCGATTTCGAGGTTTGTGAGTCCGTTTCGCCGGCCGACCATCCGAGACCGCGGCCATTCCACGGGTGGACCGGTTACCAGGGTGCTGCGCCGCGATCCTGGGTGTCGAGGTCGCTTCCGAAAAGCGATGGCCCGAGTTCCCGTCGGGGGGCGCGGGCTGTGCCTAAAACCTCACCCCCACCATCATGTCACCGGTCACCCAAATGCGGCCACCACCGAACAGTTGAAAAGCGGCCACTTCAGGTAGCGGCAGAACCAGCACTCTTCCTGGACACAACCAGGGAGGGTGAGGATGGGCAACTACCTGAAGATGATGAAACGCCAACAAGTTATCGCGCTGCTCGAGTTGGGCTGGACCTACCGGCGGATCGAGTCGGAGACCGGGGTACGTCGGGAGACGATCTCGCGCTACGCTCGGCTGCGTCTTTCAAATGCGGCCAAAGTGTTCGCCGGCTCGGAAGGTTCTGAGCTCGCGCGCGACCCAGTGGAACCGGACCTCGACGGTTCAAACCCGGCCAAAGTGTTCCCCGGCTCTGGGGGGATCTGGCAGGACCTGGTCGAGGAGTACGGCTACGAGTACAGCTACGAGTCGATCAAGCGCTACGTCCGCGCGCTCGATCGTCCGGTGCGCGCGGTCGGGGTCTACCACTCCGAGCCGGGCGAAGAGGGCCAGATCGACTTCTTCCAGGGCGCACCCACCTTCCGCGCGACTACCGGTCAATGGCAACGACCCTGGGTCTTCCGCCTGACCCTCTGCCACTCGCGCCACGGCTACAAAGAGGGTCTGGGATCAGACCCGGCCGGAGTTCCTCCGCCTGCACGAGAACGCCTTCCGGGACTTGGGCGGGTGCCTCGGGTCATCCGCCATGACAACCTGAAGGCGGCGGTGGTGCGAGCCTGTCTCTACGATCCGGATGCGAGTGAGGTCTACACTGCGTTCGCCCGCCACTGGGGCTTCACCCCGTTGCCGATCCGGCCGCGCACCCCGCGGGAGAATGGCAGGAGGAGCGAAGTGGCGGCTACGTGAAAGAACAACGCCCTCAAGGGTCGGCGCTTCGAGAGCCTGGACGAACAGAACCGGTTCTTGCGTCACTGGAACCGGACGATCGCGCGCTTGCGCATCCACGGCACCACCCGACGCCAAGTCTACACTCATTTCCTTGAGAGCGAGCTGCCGGCGCTGCAACCGCTGCCGCTGGAGCCGTTCGCCATCTTCGAGAGTGGAATGCGCACGGTGCATCCCGATGGTCACGTCGAGGTTCAGGGCGCGTTCTACCCCGCCCCGCTCGAGTTCCTGCGCCGCGAGCTGCGGGTGCGATGGGATCGGCATCTGGTTCGGCTCTTCGCGCAGGATCAACTGGTGGCGGTTCATCCTCGCCTCGCTCCGGGCCAGTTCGCGCGGCGGCCTGGTGGTTCGCCGCTCGAGACCACTTCGACCCAACGTGCCTTCCAGGAGCAACTGCTCGGTCGCTGCGAACGGGTGGGAGCGGAACTTCGCTTCTGGGCCGAGCGGGTGATCGAGGAGCGCGGAGTGCGCGCCTACCGCACGATCCAAGGCGCGCTCAGCCTCATCCGCCTGCATCCACGCGAGCGGGTGCTGCAGGCGGCGGCACGCGCGGCGGAGCATGGGCTCTTCCGTCACCGCGATCTTCGGCGCCTGACCGAGCAGGGCTCGGGGCCGAGCGTCGCCCGCGTGCTTCGTGCCGAACACGAAAGCATCCGTCCCTTGTCCGACTACCGATTGGAGGATCTGGTATGAGCGTGCAACTCGATGGTCGTCTCCGTCAGCTCCGTCTCTCCGGCATGGCCGAGGCGTTGCCCGGGCGCTTGCAGCAAGCGACCGGAGGGAGTCTCCCGCACCGCGACTTCCTGGAACTCTTGGTCGACGACGAACTGGCGCGACGCTCCGATCGCCTCTTCTCGCGACGGGTGAAGGAAGCGGGGCTGACCGAGGTCAAGGAGTTCTCCGACTTCGACTGGTCGTTCAACCCGAAGCTGCCTCGCGGCCGGCTCTTGGATCTGGCCACCGGACGGTTCATCGCCGAACGTCGCGGGGTGCTCTTGATCGGTCCGCCCGGAGTGGGCAAGAGTCATGCGGTGGCGGCGATCACGGTAGGCGTGATCCGCGCCGGCTACCGCGCGTTGGTCAAGAACACGTTCGACCTGGCGCAGGACTTCGCCGAGGCGGAGGCGACCGGCGAGCGCCGGGTGCTGGTCGATCAACTGGTGCGGGTCGACCTGCTCGTGCTGGAGGACTTCGGCATGCGCAAGCTCGGTCCGAGCGGGGCGGAGGATCTGCTCGAGGTCTTCCTTCGTCGCCACGAGAAGACCTCGACCGTGATCACGACCAATCGCCCGACCGAGGACTGGGGCAGTTCCTGGGCGATGTCCCGGCCACCACGGCGATCCTCGATCGCTTCCTCGAGCACGCCGAGATCCTGACCATGACGGGGAAGAGCTATCGAATGCGGCGGCGAGCAAACGCAGGGGCGTCGTCGGAGGCGGGTGTGAAGGAGTGAGTCAGGAGAGGAGCACGAAACCACCGTGGAGCCGAATCCGGCTTGCCCGGCGACGCGACCACGTCACATACTCACCGCCACTGCACTGGAGTGGCCGGCTTTGAAGTGTTCGGTCGTGGCCGCTTTTGGATGTTCGGTGACAATCACCCCCGGCTCCCCCAGGAAGTACCCATTCCACTTCTCATCCCGCGCCTTGAACCCCTCCGGCACGTTCGTATTGATCGGCCAGGCCGTCGCCGCGATCGACGGTTCGAGGTACCAGCGTCCGCGCGCGAACGCGACGTGGTACCCGAGCCGTGCCGCGGCGCGATTTGGTGAAGCGGGACTTCACCGAGACCCGCCCGAACCATCTCCGGGTCTCGTGTCTGACCTACGCGGCTAACAGGCAGGAGTTGCTGCGTCGCACTCGTGATCGACACCTTCGACCGCGCTTGGTGGATTGACGTGCTCCGCGTTCGCTCTGCGCCGACCAGGCGCTCTATGCGCTCGAGCCGACGCGCGCAGTCTTCGTCGGTTCATCGCAGTTTCCCGAAGGGGAGTGTCGCGACGACCGCGTGGAATCACCCTTCTGCAGTTCCGGCCGTCGCCGTTGGGGGCGCTCGTTGCGCGCACATCGCGAGGCTCGTTTATCGCGCGCGAGCTGCTCTACGGAGCGGCTGTTCCGAGGGCGGGAGCAGCCCGAGTTGTCCCTCCGGACGCCAGGACCTCCTGAAGTGCCGAAGCGACACTCGCCTCCGCCGGTACCCGGCGAGTCCCGGCACGCAGAACTGCGATCGCCTCCCACGGCCTGCCTTGGCGCCGAAGGAGATCTCCGCAATCGAGGTACGACCGCCAACCTTCCGACGCGAGGTCGCTGGCGCGATCGCACGCCTGTAGACAGATCTCGAGTTTCCCCAGCGCGGCTGCCTGGAGTGCTTCGGATCTCCGCATACGAGCCTCCTCGGCCTGCGCGCGCGCGGTGTCTCCCGATACGTAGATCGTTCGCACCAACTCCTTGTGGGTCGGCAGGTAGGCGGAGTTGAACCCGAGTGCGCAACGAAAGTGTTTCTCGGCGCTTTCCGCGTCCCCGCGGGAGAGCATGGCCCGCGCCACGTTCACGCGAATGCGCCAGCTGTCATGTCCCTCCCGTAGGGCCGCGTTCCAAAGCGTAGCGTCATCTCTCCAATCCTGGACACGGTGCGTCACCGCTGTGCCCCAGACAGCCAGGATGGTGGACATTGCCCCCGCGGTGAGCCACCGGAGGCTGGCATTTCGCGTTCGAGCCCACACCGCTGCGAAAAGCCATCCGGCACCGAGGCAGACGCCCCCGGATGGCAGGTAGAGGTATCGGTCGGCGACAAAAAATCGCGTGGTTGGAATGATGTTCGACACGGGCAGCCAGGAAAGGAGCACCCAGGCGAGGCAGAATTCCATTGCGGGCGAACGTGAGGGGACGTTCCGTAGGAGAAGGATGGCGAGAACGGAAACCAAGGCTACGATGACCTTGAGCCGGTGGGGCGCCTCGTCCGCGCTAGCCAGCGGATAGTCCGCACTGAGGTGAGTCGGCCAAACCAGGAGCTTGGCGACCTCGGGTGCGCTCGCCACCACGAGTTCGAGATGCTTGCTATAGGTCGAGGCGCAGCCGTCGGACAGCGCAAAGATCATCGACTCCCTGGAATCCGCTCGCCAGATACCGCTCAATTGCGCCATGGCGCCGACACCGACAACCCAGGCTGCCGCCACGAGCAGACCTCGCCTCCTCACCTCTGGGCGGCGCTCGGCCGGTTGGGGAGCAAGTCGGTCGCAGAGCAGCAACAGCGGGATGGCGCCCAACGTGACCGTTTCCTTGGCCCCCGCCGAAGCAACGAGTGCAACTCCGGCCAGCATGCGACGAGACCGGCTGCCATGGGTCCAGAGCAGCAACGCGGTCACGGCGAGCAACGTGGCCAGAACGTCCTTTCGATTCGACACCGAGGCCACCGCCTCCACATGCACCGGATGGACGGCGAAGAGGCACCCTGCGACCACGGCGCCGAGCAAAGAAGCCCGAAGCCGGTAGGCCAGGATCGTGAACAGCTGTGTGGCGAGGAGGTGGAGGCCGAGATTCACCAAGTGCCATCCTGCTGGCGCGTGGCCCGAGACGACGTAGTTTGCGGCATGCAGAAGGTAGGTCAGAGAACGAGGAGAGCGAAAGACGAAGCGCCAACCTTCCGCGATCGCGCGTTCCGTGCTTTCCAGCGTACTCGGATCGTCATACGTCCACCCAAGCTCAGGCAGGCGAAAGTACACCAGCAGGGCCAGAAGCGGGGGAATTCCGAGACCGAGCAGATACTTGCCACGCACGCTCGACGCATGACCGGCGTGCGCGACGGATCGGGGGGCGCTCTGGTGGCGGCCGCACGAGAAGGGCTGCATCGGGGAACTATCCTCGCACCTGCTCGATGGTCACGCGTACGAGGTAGCGGAGCTTCTCCAGGGCTCCGCCCAGCTCAAGGAGTGCAAACCGTGGTGCCTCCAGACGGTCTGGGAAATGGGGGGCGTCCAGGCGGCGGGCACGCTCCAAGCCCCAGGCCACACGGGTGAAGACTCTTCGCAGCGCTCCGGGGCACAAAGACGTCAGAAGCTCCGCGGGAACTGGAGCCCCCGTGAGGTCACGAGCGAGGAGCAGTGTCGTGTACGCGCTGGATTCGAGTCCGCGTCGGTGCCACTCTCGCCGCACGTTCGACCAGTCAATCGCGTCCCGATCGTGCCGCAAGGCGAAGTGCACATCCCAAAGCAGCCGAAGCACGGAGAACCCGTGCTGATGCGCATGCATCGCGACCTGAACCAGGTTAGCCGAGGCGCCCGGGACCGGAATGGTTCCCGCCCCAACCAGAGCCTCTCGCGGCTCTTGCCAAATGTCATAGTCCTCCGGGGTAGGTGCACCGAGGTTAATGTGGCGAAAGTGCGTTTCGAGCACCGGTAGGCCGGTTCCTACCCATCGCAGCTGCCCGCGGTACTGCGCGCAGCGGAGCGCCGCGGATCCGTCGCGAGGCAGCGCGCCGATCGGGCGGTATCCGTAGTCCGCCAGTACCCGGGTGAGACGAGCAAAGTCTGCCTCCGGAGTGATGACGTCGAGGTCACCGATCGGGCGGGCGCCAGGGTGCGGGTAGGCGTGGAAGGCGAACCAGAGCCCTTTGGCGAATCGGTGCTGGACCCCCGCCTGCCGGAGCGCCAGCGACAGCGAGCAAGCGTGACTGGCCAGGCTCTGGTTTCTGAGTCCGTTGTGATGGTAGGCCTGAATCGCAGACCGGCGAAAATCATCAAGCGCGTCGGCTTCAGACGACGCGTCGTCCGGAGGGCTATTCCGGTGCGACATACGCATCCCGCAGAGAGCGTCGATCTGGTGGCGACGCGCCAGTGAAAGCAGCAGCACGCCATCGCGCGCGGCGAGGGTACGGAGGGGCGAAGCGACCTCTCCCCGTGCGAGTGCGAGGAGCGCGTTCACCAGCGGGGGAGGCAGCCGGCGGCGCTCGCCTTCCCGTGGCGCCGCGGAGCGGGCCTTCGAGCACATCGGCACCGGACGTTGCGATCTCAAGGCGGCACGACCTGGATCAGGAGGGAGCAGTTGCTTCCCCCAAATCCGAAGCTATTGGAGATGAAGTGCTGGACCGTGGCCGGCCTGGATGTGTTGGGGACGCAGTCAATGTCGCACCGCGGATCCGGTTCGCGGAAGTTGATCGTCGGCGGAAGGAACCCACTCCGCAGCGCAAGCAGGGCCGCCACGACCTCGATGGCGCCGGCTGCGCCGAGCGTGTGCCCCAGCATCGACTTTGTCGAACTCATTGGCAGCGACCGGGAGCGCGGTCCAAACACTCGAAGGAGGGCCTGTACCTCCATGCGATCGTTGTGCACGGTACCTGTGCCGTGGGCGTTGACGTAGTCAATTTCTGTTGGAGAAACGGACGCCATTGCGAGTGCGCGGGACATGGCCAAGGCGGCGCCCGTTCCCGAAGGATCCGGCGCGGTGAAGTGATAGTCGTCGGAGGTCGTTCCCCATCCCCGCACCCGACCGAGGATCGGCGCGCCCCGACTCTCCGCGTTCTGTTCAGACTCGAGGATAATGATGCCGGCGCCCTCGCCCAAGAGCAGGCCGTCACGAGACCGGTCGAAGGGGCGGATACAGTTTGTGGGTGAGGTGTTTCGGAGTGAACCGAAGCCAGCAAGATTGAGCTGGTTCAGCGCATCGTAGCCGCCGGCGATCATCAGATCCGCACGCCCTGAGAGAACCAGGTCAGCAGCGATGGCGATCGCCACCGCCCCCGAGGCGCAGGCGTTGGACACGGCAAATGCCGGACCCTGGAGCCCGTAGGATCGCGCAAGGTGGGCGACTGGGGTGTGATGCGGAACCTCAAGGAGCGCGCTTGGCCTCCGTGCGCGGCCCTGGAGTAGACTCCGATGGTACCCAGAGGCGCTCAAGAAGCCGCCGGAGCAGGTGCCCAGTACCACACCCGCGCGGTCTGCCTGAGTGATGTGAGGCGAAGCGATCTCCATCGCCTCCGCTGTGGCAGTGCAGGCGAGGAGCATTCCTCGATCGGGAGTTCGGCGGAGGCCGGCGGAACGGCCGTAGATTTCGCCGCGCACCTCACCTGCGTGTTGGCTGCGCAGCGCGTTGGCGTCGAAGCCCCGCACCGGGGCGATTCCGTTTCTGCCCTCCCGGAGTGCTTCCGTTACCGATCTGCCGTTCGCTCCAAGGGCACAAACGATGCCCATTCCGGTCACGGCAACCCCTCGATGAGCGCCGCCGCCGCGATCGCCCGGCAATGTTGGCCCTGTGGGCTCGAACGGCGTATTGGCGGGCGAAGTGCTCACACCGAAGTCTCGTCGAGGTAGGGTGCCAAGTGCGATCGTACGGTAGGGAGCGCCGCGGGATTGTGGGTGGAGAGCACGAGGGCCTGCCGGTTGCGTGCCCGAGCGAGACCGGTGAGTACTCGTCCCGGCCCCAACTCCAACACTACACAGTCGTCGCTCGCGACCATTACATCGCTGATCCGATCCCAACGAACGGGTGCGAGCATGTGAGCGAATGCGCTGCGTTCGACAGCCTCCGAAGTGGGGAGATACTCCCCGGTGTTAGCGTCCAGGAGGGGGCGCTTCGGCGCGGTCACTCCCAGATGAGCCAGCACTCCGGCGAACCGATCGGCTGCATCTCGCATGAGTGGCGAGTGAAACGCCCCGGCGGTGTTCAAAACGGTGCTTCGCCAGGAACTCGCCCTGGCCAACCTCCGGACCTCGATCACGGCGTCCGCCTTCCCCGAGACCACGATCTGATGCGAGTCGTTCACGTTCGCGACGACAACCGGCCCTAGTGACGCGCACTGCTCGCACAGGCGCCCGACTTCCGCAAGCGATCCGCCCTGAACTGCCACCATCATCCCGGGGTGTTCGCGACATGCGTCTTCGAGGACACGACCGCGCTGTGCGACCAGCGCGATCGCAGCGTCCCTGTCGATGGCACCCGACGCGGCGTACGCCGCAAACTGACCCAGGCTGTGCCCCGCGAGGCGAACGGTGTCGCAGTTTCGGAGTCCCAGCTTCTCGAACAGCAGCAGAGACCAGAGAAACGTCCCGCAGTGCTGCAGGAAGACGGAAGTTCCTCCGGTTGACATCGCAGTCTCGATTTCTCTCTCCAGATCCACTCCGAGAATGTCGCCGCCCTCGGCAAATCCTTTGCGTAGCCAGGGCACGTCGCGCAGCATGGCGAGGGCCGGTGCCGGTTCGAACGCGCCTTGTCCCGGAAACAAAATGGACATGACACTCATGACGTCGCCTCCAGGTCTTCGGCGACGAGCACCGCACCGTGAAGCCCGCCGTGCGCAGCCTCGTGTACTACCTCGGTCAGGGCGCAACCTGACGAACTGCCGGTGGCCGCTTCAACCATACTGGCACGGCCGTCGTGGGGCGCTTTCCGGCGAACCCCGACCGCCGGCGCATGGAGCGCCAGGAGGAGGGAGACCAGGCTCGCGGCGGCGCCAATGTCCCCGAGCCATCGCTTCGGCGTGTGGAGGACAAGATCGTCCAGGCGCGAGCCGAACAGACGCGACAAGCCGGCCAGCTCGGCACCATCCAAGGCTTCGTCCCCGGTGGCCGCGCAGTAAACTCCGTGGACTGCCTCCGGTCCCGATCGCAGAGCTTGAAGGACGCCGGAGATCGCGCTGGCACATCCAGCGCCATCCATGGCAAACCCATGATGCGAATCCACGACTGCCGAGAGGTGGGACGCTTGAATCCCTCGCCTACCGTGACCTTCGCCGCTTCCCGCCCCCGACCGCGTGATGTTGAGGAACGCAGCTCCCTCACCAAGGCATGTGCCGTCTCTGTCCCGTGCCAAGGGGCGAGGCCCGCCGCGAGTGACTGCGGTCCTGGAGAGCATCCGGAGATCGTCCAGAGCGCTGAGATAGAAGTCGGTGAAGACATCGGCACCACCCACCACCGCCACGTCCACGTGTCCCAGCGACAGACTGCGGAGCGCGGCATCCAAGGCCACCAGCCCGCTCACGTTGCCCGCAGCAAAGGTGGTGCATGGCCCTCGCCACCGATAGTGCAGCGCGAGGTGCGCCACGGGGGCGTTCAGTACGGTTTCCTGGAACTTCACGGGATCGGTTTCTCGTGTCGCTCCCCTCGCCAAGGAGGCGCTGAGATCCTCGGAAACTTCGATCGGACCGCGCGCGGTGCCGAAGTAGATTCCGACTCGCTCCGGGGCGACGCTCCGAAAGGGTTCCGGTACCGCTTCCCAGGCGCGAGCCGCGCTGCTGGCGACGAGCTGGTCAAGACGCGGTAGGCGGCGAAAGCGCTGCGACGGCAGCCCCTCTTCCAGGGTGGTCTGCGGTAGCTCTCCCACCAGATGCTCTGACGCGCGACGGCCCACCCGGACCGTGCGGGGCGAGAACCCCGCGCGTCCCTCAAGGAGCGCGGAACAGACCGCTTCCGGCGTTGTTCCGAGCGCCGTCGTGACGGCACTGGAGACCACCATGTATCTGCCCATGCCACTCCTAGACGTTCAGGTTGTCGGTAACCGTGCGGGTCAGAAACAACGGCGCGGACCTGGCGCCTGCGTACCCCCTCGCGCCGCCTTCGCTTCGAAGCTCGTAGATCAGGCCCGGCCAAGCCCACGCTTCTTCCACGTAGGCCAGACCGATCCAATGCGAGAGGCTCGGGCTGAAACCCGCCCTTCGGATCTCCCCTACGGGACCGCCCAAGAGGAAAAGCTCGTTACCGCCGCAGAGCTCCGTCTCGCTGACGACCGCGGTTGCCCGCCGGGCCCGTGAAGGTCTCGACTCCGGTGGTGCCGTGTTCGCGTTGTGCTGAAGTTCGGCCCTCAGCATCCACTGCAAGTCGGCAAGCCGGGGCAACACCCCAGGGACGAGGAGCGAGGTGCGCATGGATTTCATCTCGAGCGCGCAGAGCATGGAAGCCGCTTGTGCGTCGGCCTCACGGGCGGTCACACCCAGCGGGGCCAGCAAGGACCGGTCCAAGACCGGTAGCTGCTCTCTCGGCAGAAGGATCCGGTACTCGAACTCACCGGAGTCGCCATGCCGCGACACGAGCAGATCGCATCCGTCATAGGTCATCCGCTGGGCCTGGAGGTACGCCAAACGAAGTATGTCGGGTCCCAGGCGGGCGGAGAGTGCGTCCTGTGCTTCGGGTCCGACGATGGCGACCTGTGCGTGCCGATCCGTATCGTCCGTGACCGACAGGCCGGCACGGGTGATGTTCGCGACCGTCGCAGCGAACGCCGCGGCATCACCGAAGTCCTCGGCAAGCAGACGGTACCCTGCCTCCGTGCGCAGCAGCCAAATGATCTCCTGGACATCACCCTTATCTCCGAGTATCAGCGTGTGCAGCACGTCCCCGACCGCCATGTCCCGCACGTTTCCGGCGACACACCGCGCGAGGTCTGAAACCTCGATGCTTCGGGCGAACTGCAGCGTGCGGGTCTGCGACAGATCAAGTACCACCAGCCCCTGACGCCACGCAAGATTGAGCTGTTCGGCAGTTGTCGGCGCGCCGTGGGGGGCTGGCGCCGGCGGATGGAAATCAGGGGGTGAGGGCTGCGCCACTCCCTGATGCGCTAGAATGAAATCGACGATAGTGTTTACCGAGCGGAACAGGGCCATGTCGCCATCAACGATTTCGAGGCCAAATCGAACTTCGAGGGTCGCCACGATCCCCAGGGCATCCACGGAGTCAAGACCGAGGCCCGACCCAAAGAGCGGCGCGTCGAGTCCGATCTGCGCCGGATCAATCTCCAAACGAAGCCCATCCACGAGACACTGCCTGACGCGCTGGGTGATGTCCTCACGTTGCGAGACGTATCGTGCGATCGTGTCTTTGGCATCTGGCATACACTATCTCCTCGCCCTTTTCTGGGGCTGGGTCACATGCCGCCGGTCACCTCGATACTCGTGCCGGTCACGTACGAGGCAGCATCCGAGGTTAGGAAACGCACCACAGACGCCACTTCGTCCGGACGACCCCAACGCCCCAGCGGACAGTGGGCGGTTACGTCGGAGCGGACTGCGAGCGGGAGCGCAGCGGTCATGTCGGTGTCGACGAAACCAACGACAACGGCGTTCACCCGCACGTTATATCGTCCCAACTCGTGAGACAGTGAGCGCGTGAGGCCCAGCACTCCGGCCTTGGCGGCGCCATAGTGCGTTTGACCCAGGCGACCGCGGGTCGCAGTGAGCGAGGATACGTTGACTATGCTTCCGCGTCGTGCGGCAACCATCGGCCTGCTCGCGTGCTTGCAGCAATGGAACACGCTGTCGAGGTTGACCGCCAGGATCTCATCCCAAGTCGAGGCCTGCATCAGGGCCATCGGGACATCGCGGATCGCGCCGCGTTGTTGATAAGGTGATCAATCCGCCCCAACGTGCTAGCGCAGCCCCTCACCATGTGCCGAGACACCTGTGGATCCTGGACCAGGCCCTTGACCACGATCAGCCGATCGTCGGGAAGTGCAGCCTCCTGCAGGAGCGAGTCCAGAGCGTGGTCGTTTGCGGCGTAGTTCAGCACCAAGCGAGCACCCGCCGCCGCGTATGACAGCGCAGTGGCGCGGCCGATGCCGCGTGTGGCCCCAGTGAGCAGAACAACTTGGTTCTTCTCAGCCAACAGGGTCACGGATGCTCTTCCGACGTCGCCACTCGCAACAGTGCCCCAAACGTGCCAGACGCGATCAGTGCGGCTCCGACATGCGCGTCGACCTTGTAGTGAAACCAGTGCATTCTCCTGACGCACCAGGCGAGGCCCGTAGGAGGATCTGGTCTCCCGGAACGGCCGGGCGATGAAACTTCAGGTTTGCGGAGACGAGGAAGCTTTCCCGGTAGGCGGTTCGATCTTCCCGGGAGCTGGCGTCCCTCAGGCGTCCCCATGAAGTAGCCGGATTGCGCCATCGACTCCAGCGAGGAGCGAGCCCAGATAGACCGCCTTCTCGGGGAAGTGGCCCACAAAGCTCGGGTCCGAGAGAAGGTGATGTTCTTGAGGGCGATACATCCGCCGGGAAACACCGAGATGACACGATCGATCAGCAGATAAGGATGCCGAAGCGGGAGGAGCGCCCGAATCGCGTCCGCATCCAATGGCACTACCGAGTCCGACACAAGAATTCCTCCGTTCGGCAAGCACTGCGCGCTCAGCCGCTCAAGTTGGGTTAGCCGGCCGGTACGGTCTCGAAGCAAACTCTCGGAAGGACGAGGTCGCCCACGGATGGGTGGACCGTACCCGCGAGAACCGCGCAGCGCGCGAGCGCAGGTATCCACGAGGGTCGCTTCGCCGGCCTGGAGGGGGATGGTGCACGCCAGGGCCGCCCGACGTAAGGTGTGTCAGTCTTTTGTGTAAACCCCGATCATGAACTTCGCTCCTGAACCCGGATCTCGTCGATCCGTACCTTCCCAGCCAGGCTCCTCCTCGCGCCTGCCTTTATCGATTGCCAGCGTCATCCGTTGTCCCTTGCCGTCGGCGCTTCAGATCCGACCGGCGAACACGATGGAGAAGTGATTGAGCGCCGCGGTCAGTCTTTGATCGGGCGACTCCACCGGGCCGAGAGGCGTGTCTCAGGGCCAGATAGAGGGACTTTGCGAACCGAGGTCGCCGTTGGGGAACGCGCCGCGCTTCTTCGTCACCTTCCGCATGCTCGAGTTCAGCGACTCGATCACATTGGTCGTGTAGATCACCTTGCGAATCGGCGCCGGGTAGCTGAAGAACAGGATGATCGATCCCAGTTCCGCCGCCAGGTCTCGCCGATCGAAGGGAACCGACTGCCCCACTTGGCCTCCGAAGGCTGTAAGCGCCGCCTGTGCGGCCTCGACTTGATACCGCAGTGTAGTCTCCCGCAGATCCTGGGCCACCGCCTTGCGCTCCCGCCAGCTCACGTAGCGCAGAGAGTTGCGCACCATGTGCACGATGCAGGCTGGACCTGGGTCTTGGGAACGCCGCCTCCAGCGCTTCGGGGGAAAGCCCTTCAGGCCGTCCACGCAGGCGATCAGGATGTCCTGCACCCCTCGGTTCTTCCAGCTCGGTCAGGACGTTCAGCCAGAACTTCGCTCCTTCCGCTTCGCCCAGCCAGAGCCCCAGCAACTCCTTCGTCCCCTCCGTGGTGATCCCCAGGGCCAGGTAAACCGCGCTCGTCTGCACCTGCCCGCTCTCCCGACGCTTCACGTGCAGCGCATCGAGGTAGACGATCGGGTAAACCGGGTCGAGCGGACGACTCTGCTCGCTCGGACCTCTTCCAACACACCGTCCGTTACGGTCGAGATCAGGCTGGGAGAGACCTCCACCTGATAGAGATCCTTCAAGTGGCCTTGGATCTCCGCGTCGTCAACCCACGCGAGTAGAGCGCAATCACCCCTTCTCGTCGAAGCCCTCCAGCCGCCGCTGCCGCTTGGGCACCAGCTGCGGCTCGAACTCCCGGCGCGATCACGGGGACTTCGATCTCCACTTGGCCGAACTCCGTGATGATCGTCTTGGCCGTGGTGCCCGTTGCGCGAGTTCCCCGAAGTGGTGCCCCGGGCGGCGTGCTTCTCGTACCCAAGGTGTTCGGTCATCTCCGCCTGCAGTGCCCGCTCGGCAAGACCGCCCGGTCAGTTTGCATCCAGCAGCCCGCCTCGCCCAGAATCTCCTTCAGGACTCAACCCCGAATAAGGTCGTCAGAACTGTCGAGGGCCCCGTCATCTTTCGCGCTTCTTCGCCATGGCATCCTCCTCTGTTCCTGTGAATCTTGCCACAGGCGTTATACAGAAGAAGCTACACTCCTG
>JADJQY010000008.1 GCA_016712505.1 Candidatus Eiseniibacteriota bacterium
CGTTCAGCCAGGTCGTATGCTCGTTTTCGAAACGGGGACCCTGACCCCTCCTAGGTTCATCGTGAACTTTCCCACGAAGCGGCACTGGAGAGGAAAGTCGAGACTCGAGGACATAGAAGCGGGATTGTCAGCGCTAATTGGAGAGATCAGGGCTCGGGAGATCCGATCGATCGCGGTTCCGCCGCTCGGCGCTGGCCTTGGGGGGCTGGCGTGGAGCGAGGTGCGGGCGCGAATCGAGTCAGCTGCGATGAGCGTACCCCAGGTGCGGTTCGTGGTGTACGAGCCGCTGGAGCAGACCACGCCGACTCCGGCGCTGGCCCGAGGCGTCGTGCCAAAGATGACTTCAGGTCGTGCCGCCCTGATCGGTTTGATGGCAAAGTACCTGGCTGGAAGCATGGATCCCTCGATCAGCCTGCTCGAGCTGCACAAGCTGATGTATTTCATGCAGGTCGCCGGAGAACCGTTGCGTCTGCGTTTCCGCAAAGCAACTTACGGGCCGTATGCGGAGAATCTGCGAAACGTCTTGGCGGCAATCGAAGGCTACTTCCTCTCTGGGTACGGGGCGGGCGGAGACTCTCCGGAGAAGCCCCTGGAGTTGGTTCCCGGAGCGGTCGTGGATGCCATCGCCGTGCTGGCGAACAGCCCGCCAACGGACGCCAACTTCGCCAGGGTCGTGGCCCTCACCGCGGGCTTCGAGTCGGCGTTCGGATTGGAACTCCTGTCGACCGTTCACTGGGTTATTGCTCCGGAAGGCGCCCGTTCGGAGGACGAGGTGGTTGCACGCACCTACGAGTGGGGCGAGCGCAAGCGCGCGTTTCTACCTCGGCAGATCCATCCATCGCGAGCCACCCTACTGGAGCAGGGCTGGGTGTAGCCGGAGACCAGATCCGCGACGCCTGAGCCCACCATCATCCGAACATCAGGTTCAAAGGAGCGTCGGCCGTGACGTCGCACTTGAGTCCACTGAGTCCCGGCTCCTCTGAACAGGTACGCAGCCGCCTGGTCGAAGCGCTGAAGCTCGATCTGGTCGGACCTTGGCCGGGGCATCCGCTCGCGGAGGAGATGCTGCCGAGGCGGTCGCGGCCGTCGGGGTGGTATCTGACGGGGTTCCTGATTCCGTCGGGGACGGCGCCGGAGCAGGCGCGGGACGTGGATGAGGATGACGAGCTGGATGTGGCTCCGGATGAGGCGGAGGTTCCGGGCGAGAGTGTGGAAGAGAAGAAGGCGGCGAAGCGGGGGTACTTCCCGTCGTCGATGGGATTGAGCTTTCTCGTGGCACGCGAGGCGACGGCCCTGGCCGTGACGGTGACCTGGGGAGACTACGCGCCGGGGGAGTGGACGGACGACGGGGGGAAGGTCCGGGCAGTCTGGAAGCGCGCCGCGCGTGAGGCTCGGGTGGAATTGGACCTGGCCCGGGTGGCCGCCGTCCCGACGGTGGACGTGCCGGTGTCTGGTGGGCTGCAACTGCACCTGGTGGTGCGGGAGATCAGCTCCGATGAGCTGGCGCGTGAGATCCCGGCAGGGACGCGGTCGGTCTCGATCTTCCTGGTGAACCGTCGTCCGGCGCTGCGGGAAGCGGCGGACACGGCGTTCGCGTTTCAACCGGAACTAAGAGTCGAGTGCGGGCATCCGTTCGTGCCCCGACCGGATCTCAGGGGGGCGCGAGCGGCAGACTGGGATGAGCGGGTGTCGGATCTGCACTACGCCGATACCCCGGAGTACGCCACGGGTCACGGCGTGTCGGCGGAGTGGGAGGTTGTCGAAGGGGGCTGTCGGGTCGTGCGGACGGCCTGGATCCCGAGTGCGGAGGTGGAGAAGACCGAGACCTCCAAGGTGCCGGGCGTTGAGCTACGGATGCAGGTCCTGGGGGAACTCTCGGGGAAGCCGGGGGTCGAGGGGGCACTCCGGCCCTTGGCCGCGCAGTACCGCCAGTGGATCGAGGCGCGCGGCGTTGAGCTTGCTTCCCTCGAGGGGACGCGGCGAGAGACGGCCGACCAGTTGCTGGAGAGCGCCCGCCGCGCCGCCCGACGGATCGATGCGGGCGTGGACCTGCTGGCCAACGATGAAGATGCGCTGGACGCTTTCCGGGTCGCGAATCGGGCAGTTGCGGCGGCGCTCCGGAAGCGCCTGGGGGTGCAGGAACCGCAGTGGCGCGTGTTCCAGCTCGCGTTCCTTCTGCTCAATCTGCCGGGAATCACGGAGCCGACTTCGCCGGAGCGCGACGTGGTCGACCTGCTCTTCTTTCCGACCGGAGGAGGCAAGACGGAGGCCTATCTCGGGCTCGCAGCCTTCACCATGGTGCTTCGGCGTCTGCGGAATCCGGGAGACGAGGGACGGGCCGGAGCGGGCGTGAGCGTGATCATGCGCTACACCCTGCGACTGTTGACCCTGGATCAGCTGGGGCGAGCGGCGGGCTTGATCTGCGCCCTCGAACTGGAGCGGGAGAAGTCCGGGATGCGCTATGGCTCCTGGCCGTTCGAGATCGGCCTGTGGGTCGGCAAGGCGGCGACTCCGAACCAGATGGGATCGAAGGGCGACGATCGGCAGGACACCGCGCGGGCGAAAGTGCGTCACTTCAAGAGAGATCCGCGGTCGAATCCGCCGCCGATTCCGATCGAAAGCTGTCCCTGGTGCGGCACGCGCTTCAGCGAGAACTCCTACTCGTTGCTCCCGAACGACGACCAGCCAACCGAACTACGGATCACCTGTGTGAACTACGAGTGCGACTTCACCCGTGGCAGGGCGCTGCCGATCGTGGCCGTGGACGAGCCAATCTATCGGCGCCTGCCGGCTTTCTTGATCGCAACCCTCGACAAGTTCGCCTCCCTTCCCTGGGAGGGACCGTCGGGGATGCTACTGGGTGGTGCGGCGCGCGCCGATCGCCACGGGTTCTACGGCCCCGCACAGGGGGGCGAGGGGCGGATGCTCTTGGGCCCCCTCTCGCCTCCGGACCTGATCATCCAGGACGAGCTGCACCTCATCTCGGGGCCGCTAGGCACCATGGCCGGACTGTACGAGACGGCGATCGACGGACTGTGCACCCGCACGATCGCCGCGCGGGCGGTGCGTCCGAAGGAGGTCGCCTCGACCGCGACGGTCCGGCGGGCGCGGGATCAGATCCAGGCGCTCTTTGCCCGCGCGAGCACGGAGGTGTTCCCGCCCCCGGGACCGGATCGTCGCGATTCGTTCTTCGCCCGGACCGTACCGGCGTCCCGCGTGCCGGCACGGCTCTACCTCGGGGTCGCCGCGCAAGGCAGGAACCCCAAGGTTTTGATGCGGAAGGTCTGGGTGCCGCTGATGGCCGCCGCAGAGCGGCTTTACCGCGAGGCGGGCGGTCACCAGAATCGGGACAATCCAGCGGATCCCCTACATGACGACCCTGGGCTACTTCAACAGTCTGCGTGAGCTGGGAGGAGCCCGCCGGATCCTCGAGGAAGAGGTGCAGAACACGATCAAGGGGTACGGCGCGCGACGGCGGGTGGGCGCCGATCTCGATCTGTTCCAGGATCGGACCACCTTTACCGAGGTCATGGAGCTTACCTCCCGGGTACCGACCAACAAGGTAGCGGACGCGCGGGAACGGCTGGGATGCGCCTTCTACGCGCGCGGGCGGGTCGACTGCGCGATCGCCACGAACATGATTTCCGTCGGCCTGGACATCTCGCGCCTGGGGCTGATGGTCGTCCTGGGGCAGCCGAAGTCGACCTCGGAATACATCCAGGCGACCAGCCGGGTAGGGCGTCTGGAGATGAAACCGGGCCTGGTGGTGACCCTGCTCAACCTGAACCGCCCTCGGGACCGCTCGCACTACGAGCGCTTCCGCCACTACCACGAGAGCTTCTATCGGGCGGTCGAGGTGGGAAGCGTGACGCCGTTCTCGGCCCGGGCGCTCGATCGGGGGTTCGCCGGGGCGATGGTGGCCTTCGCGCGCCACACGGAGCCGGCCCTGACCCCGCCCTCGGGAGCGGAGCGCCTCCACGACGTCCGGACGCGACTGGAGCAGCGGTTGATTGCGCTCTTCGAGGAGCGGCTCCGGCACCAGCCGATCGACGATCCGAACGAACTGGACGAGCGGCTGCGTGGCATCCGCGACCGCGTGGTCGACCTGCTCGACGCGTGGACCTACGTCGCGGCCGAATACGCGGAAGCGGGCGCTACGGTCAAGTACCAGGAGTACGAGCCGCGGTCGGCACAGCCGCTGCTCCGGGGCATGCTCGAGCAGACCTTTGAGTCCCCGCAGCATCGCAAATTCCGCGCCAATCGGTCACTCCGGGACGTCGAGCCGGTGGTCCAGCTTCTGCTGAAGGAGTTGAGTGGAGCGGACGTCGAGGAGGGAGCGTGAGCGAGCGAGGCCACGGACAGGTCCGACGCAGTCAGGTCATCACGACCTACGGCCCGGGTGCCCTGATCGATCTCCCGAAGCACTCCGCCATCGTGGGCGGGCTGGACTACTGGCCGAACGAGAAGGTTCTCAGTCCGATCGACGAGCCGCGGCTGTCGAAGAAGCTCGAGGTGATCACCGGCCTGGCCAACCCAAGACTTTACGCCCCCCCGGCGGAGGGGTCGCGACCAGGGGAAAAGGGACCGTTCATTCGCGTCAGCCGCTTCCCGGAGTGGTTCGTCGTGCGGGAAGAGAGCACGACGGGGGAGTTCGAGCGGTCTCGACGGATGGTGCACCGAAAGGCCCTGACCAAGGGAAGGTTCGAGGGACTGCACGTGGTCGCGACCCGCTTCGTACGGGCGTGCACCAATGGGCACGTCGACGACATCGAGTGGAGGACCTTCGCCCATCGTGGGCCGACCCCCTGTCGGCGGCAGCTCTGGCTGGACGAGCGGGGAACGAGTGGCGACCTCGCCGACCTGTCGGTGCGTTGCGAATGTGGAGTGGAGACGCGGAGTCTGGACGCCGCGACGGTGTTGGATCCCCCGGCGCTGCTCTATTGCCCGGGGAAACGGCCCTGGCTGGGAGAGGACGCTCGCGAGGATTGCGGTCTGCCGAGTCGGCTCCTGGTCCGGACGGCGACCAACGCCTACTTCCCTCAGGTAGTTACAGTGCTCTCGCTCCCGGAGCGTGGCGCGGCGATCGATCTGGTGGTGACGGAACTGTGGGATGAACTGCAGTACGTGAGTGTGGCGTCGGAGCTTGACTACGTGCGAAAGAAGCCGGCGGCCGCTCGCGCGCTGAGCGGCTGGAGTGCGGACGAGATCCGCGGTGCGATCACGCGCCGCCTCGCTGGCCCAGGGGCCGAACGCGCGCTGAAGTTAGTGGAACTCGACGCGCTCCTCGCGGTCCCGGAGGGGTACGGCGAGGACGTGCCGATCGACCCGAACTTCCATGCACGGCGACTCCCGGAGCATGTTTGGCGCGGCGCCGCTCGGGCGGCGAGAGGGGGCGTCTCATTTCCTTCGGGCGGCGGTCCCAGCTTTGACAGTAGCCGCAGTATCGAGGGGGTCATCCAGGTCCACCGACTCCGCGAGGTGATGTCCCTGATCGGTTTCACTCGGTTCGAGGCGAGCACGCCGGATCAGCATGGGGAGATCGACACCGACGTGGTCCGCGCCCAGCTTGCCACCGAGCCACGTTGGTTCCCGGCCTGCGAGAACCGCGGCGAGGGAGTGATGGTGCTGTTGCGGCCGAGCGCTGTGAAGGAGTGGTCGGAGCGGCCGGAGGTGATCGCCCGGGTGAACAGCCTCCTTGGGGCGTACGGGCACTGGGCCACCAAGCGAAGCGTCCAGCGCCCGCACCCCGGCGGCCCGTACGTGCTTCTGCACACACTCGCGCATCTGCTCCTCCAGGCGTTGGCGATGCGCTGCGGCTACCCTGCCAGTGCGATCCGCGAACGGATCTACTCCGACCACGAGCAGGAGCGGTATGGCGTCCTGCTCTACACCGGAAGTCCGGATGCGGAAGGAACGCTGGGAGGGCTGGTGCAGCAGGCCCGACACATCGAGGAGCATCTGGCCGACGCGCTGCGCCAGGCCGCGTTGTGTTCGAACGACCCGATCTGTGCCCAGCACGAGCCGGAGAGCAGCATGGAGGAGCGCTGGTTGCACGGCGCGGCGTGCCACGGCTGCACCCTGGTGGCCGAGTCGTCCTGCGAGATGCGAAACGACTACCTGGATCGTGCGCTGGTCGTACCGGTGATCGGTCACCCCGGCGCGGCGTTTTTCTCCGGATGAGGGATACCCGTTCTCGGATGCCGGAGGCCAACGCGATGACGCGGCAATGCTGACCCCGCTGCTCGATCTGAGCCCACACCTGCGCCGGCGCCTGATCGCGGCGCTGGAGACGGGAGTCCTCGCGCCCGGCTGTAGCCTGCTCACCCTGCGGGCGGCCCTCGGGGCCGCGTCCGTGGCCGAACCGGAACTGGCGGCGCTCCAGGAGCTGGAACGGATGGGCATCACAGGCCGGGCCGCCGCCGCCTGGATCGAGAGCGTAGAAGCGCTCGCCGCCCGTCTCCCGCGGCCGGATCTGGTCTGGTCGGGGCCTGAGGTCCCGGGCGTTCACGCACGCGACACGCGCGAGGTCTTCGCGGAGTTGATCGGATCCGCCGAACGCGACATCTGGATCAGCACCTTTGCGTTCTTCGATGGCCCGACGGCATTCGAGGCCCTGGCGCGACGGATGGATGCCCGCCCCGAGCTCAGCGCCACGCTCCTGCTCAACCTCCAGCGACGTCGTGGGGACACGTCCTCGGCCGACACCCTCATCCAGGCATTTGCCAGGAGGTTCTGGGCCGCCGAGTGGCCCGGCAGACGCAGGCCGCGCGTGTACTACGATCCCCGCGCGCTCGAGATCGACGGCCCGGAAGGCGTCCTCCACGCCAAGGCGCTGGTGGTCGACGAAGAGGCCCTATTCGTGACCTCCGCCAACCTGACCGAAGCCGCGTTCGATCGAAACATCGAACTTGGAGTCGTGGTGCGCGACCGGGCGATGGCGTTGGCGGCGCTGCGGCAGTTTCGGGGGTTGGTGGAGAGGGGGGTGTTGGGGGAGCTTTCGAGATAGTTGGGCTCACCCAGGCGCTGCTGGGCAACGGGCGACGGAGTTCTCCATCTGATCATCCGGTACCGACGTAGGTCCACACTCGCTTGGTGTGCGAGCAACTGCGACATTCAGCAGCAGTCCCCTTGATGATGCGCCCCCAACTCGTCCCGGGACGAGTTACGACCTCGTTCCCGCGCCTGGCCTTCCGCCTCGCCCTAGCCCGCCTCACGTCCCAGTGTCTACTTCATCGAATCGCGCCTTGGGCGGTCGGGGGGGCGCAGGGTCCTCGCCCTCCTCTCGCTCATCTTTGTCGTCTCGCTCCTCCCGCTCCTCCCGCCCGGGCCCGAACTGCGACAGGATCCCCTTCAGCGAAGTGGGGTCGATGTTCCGGACCATGCGGCCGCCGTCGGCGATCGAGATCTGGCGGGTCTCCTCGGAGACGGCGATGGCCAGAGCGTCGGTCTCTTCGCTGATGCCGATGACCGCACGATGGCGCGTGCCGAGGGTGCGGTCGAGGCTGGGCGTCTGGGAGAGGGGCAGGATGCAGCCGGCGGAGACGATGACGTTCCCGCGAACGATCACTGCACCGTCGTGCAGGGGGGAGGGCGGAGTGAAGATCGTCTCCAGGAGTTCTGCCGACAGGTTCGCCTCGAGAAGGGTGCCGGTCTCGGCGTAGGAGCGGAGCGAGTCGTTGCGCTCGATGACCAGGATCGCGCCGAGGCCGCGGCGACTGAGGAAGGCGAGGGCATCCTCGATCTCGGAGAGGTGGGAGGTTTCCTGGAGATGCAGGAGTCGGCGAAAGATCCCGGTGTAGCCAATCTGCGAGAGCCCTTTGCGCAACTCCGGCTGGAAGAGGATCAGGAAACCGACCACCCAGACGGTGCGCAGGGAGGTGAGGAGCCAGTTCAGTGCCGTGAGGTGGAGGAGATCGGCCAGCGCGCTGAGGAACAGGAGCACCACCAGGCCGAGGAACATCTGGGCGGCGCGGGTGCCGCGGACGAGCAGGAAGAGGTGATAGAAGAGGAAGGCGACGATCAGGATGTCGGCGATCTCGCGGATCCAGCTCAGTTCTGGGCTCCAGAGGTCGGGCATCGTCGACGGCTCCTGGGTTCGCGAGCGTGGTGGACTCGATCTGGGGAGAGACTAGCCGGTTTCGCGCGCGGGCTCTAGCCCGGTCGTGGCGCCAGCCGCGACCGCCACGCTCGCGACGTGCCACCACGCCGAGCGATCAGGCGCCGGGAAGCAGGGCGTCGACCAGCCGAAGGGCGCGGCGGGTGGCCGCGACGTCGTGGACGCGGACGAGATGAGCGCCGAGGAGAGCGGCGACGGCATGCACCGAGAGTGATCCCTCGAGCCTCTTGTCGATCGGGGCGAGATCGGGTGAGGCCGAGCCCGATCCGCCGGATCCGGCGGCCGCGTCCAGGCCGGGCAGGCGGTCCGCGCCAAGCAGCGCGCCGATGAAGCGCTTTCGGCTGGCCCCGATGAGCAGGGGGTAGCCGAGGGCGGCGAGGTCGGTGGTGCGGCGCAGGAGTTCGAGATTGTGCTCCGTGGTCTTGCCGAATCCGATCCCGGGATCGAGGACGATGCGCTGACGCTCGATCCCCGCGGCAATCGCGTGGCGGGCGGCGCGTGCGAGGAACTGGGCGACCTCCAGGGTGACGTCGTCGTAGTGCGGGGCGCGCTGCATCGTGGCCGGTTCCCCCCGCATGTGCATCAGCACGACGCCCGCGGAGCCGGTGGAGACCACCTCGGCCATGGCCGGGTCGTGGCCCAGGGCGCTCACGTCGTTGATCAGGCTCGCCCCCAGGTCGAGTCCTCGCCGGGCGACCTCTGCGTGACGCGTGTCGAGGGAGACCGGGATCGGAGCGGCGGCGGCGAGGCGGAGGACCGGCTCGACGCGGGCCCACTCCTCCTCGAGCGAGACTTCCTGCGCCCCAGGTCGCGTACTCTCCCCGCCGACATCGATCAGGTCGGCTCCTTCGTCGATCAGGGCGCGGAAGCGGTCGGTGGCCGCTCTGGGCGAGAGGTGGAGACCGCCGTCGCTGAAGGAGTCGGGGGTGCAGTTCAAGATCCCGACCACCAAGGTGCGGGACCCCAGGGCGAGGTCGAATCGTCCGGCGCGCAGCGTGTACGGGGTGCGGGGCTGAAGTTGCATGCAAAGAGAAACCCTCACCGCCGCGGGCCGCGAGCGGTGAGGGTCTCCATTCCGCGACTAGGCCGGCGCCGAGCCGGGTAGCGGAGGACGTAGCATGCCCGGCATCCGCGGATCCCCCTCGGTCGACGGGGAGGGCGCAGTGGGACTCGGGCCGTTGGCGGGCGGCACCGGATCGAGCGGCTCACCGCGGAGGAGCCGATTGATCTCCTCGCGATCGAGGATCTCCCGCTCGAGAAGGCTCTGGGCGATGGCGTGCAGCTTGTCAACGTTGTCGGTCAGGAGCTTCTTCGCCTTCTCGTACGCCCCGTTGACCAGGCTATAGACCTCCTCGTCGATCGCCTCGGCGGTGCGGTCCGAGTAGTCCTTGCGCTGCGAGATTTCGCGGCCGAGGAAGATCATCTCCTCCCGCTGCCCGAACATCAGCGGTCCGAGGCGGTCGCTCATGCCCCACTCACAGACCATCTTCCGCGCGATGTGGGTGGCGTTCTGGATGTCGTTCGCCGCGCCGGTGGTGATCCGCCCGAAGATCAGCTCCTCCGCCGCGCGCCCGCCCATGGCCACCGCCATGGTGGCATAGAAGAACTCGCGCGAGCGGGTGTAGCGGTCGCCTTCGGGCAGGAAGTGGGTCACGCCCAGAGCGCGGCCGCGCGGGATCACCGTCACCTTGTGGATCGGGTCGGCGTCGGGGGTGAGCCAGCCGACCAGCGCGTGTCCTGCTTCGTGGTACGCGGTGGTCTTCTTCTCCTCGTCGGAGAGGAGCATGCTCTTGCGCTCCGTCCCCATCATCACCTTGTCCTTCGCCTCCTCGAGATCACGCATGTTGATCTCCTTCTTGTTCTTCCGTGCGGCGAGGAGGGCCGCCTCGTTCATCAGATTGGCCAGATCGGCGCCGGCCAGACCGGGAGTACCCCGGGCCAGGATCCCGACCTCGACGTCCTTGTTGAGCGGCTTGTTCCGACCGTGGATCCGGAGGATAGCCTCGCGCCCGCGCGCGTCGGGCAGATCGACCACGATCTGGCGGTCGAAGCGGCCGGGACGGAGGAGCGCCGGGTCGAGCACGTCGGGCCGGTTGGTCGCGGCGATCAAGATCACGCCGTCATTCGACTCGAACCCGTCCATCTCGACCAGCAACTGGTTGAGCGTCTGCTCGCGTTCGTCGTGTCCGCCCCCGAGCCCGGCGCCGCGATGGCGCCCGACCGCGTCGATTTCATCGATGAAGATGATGCAAGGTGCGTTCTTCTTCCCCTGCTCGAACAGGTCGCGCACCCGGGAGGCGCCGACGCCGACGAACATCTCGACGAAGTCGGATCCGGACATGGAGAAGAACGGCACGCCGGCCTCGCCGGCCACCGCCTTGGCCAGGAGCGTCTTGCCCGTCCCTGGAGGACCAAGCAGCAGTGCCCCCTTCGGGATCCGGCCGCCGAGCGATTGGAACTTCTTCGGGTCGCGCAGGAACTCGATGATCTCCTGCAGCTCTTCCTTCGCCTCGTCCGCTCCGGCGACATCGCGGAAGGTGACCTTCACCTGATTCTCGTTCAGGATCCGGGCCCGCGACTTGCCGAACTTGAGTGCGGCCGACCCGCCCGACTGCATCTGCCGGATGAAGAAGACCCAGAGGAACACGATGGCGAGCAGCGGAATCCACCAGGAGAAGACCAGGTTGAACCAGGGCGTGCTGGTGGGCCGCGATTTGATCGTCACTCCCGGCTGCTCGGTCCAGATCTTCTGCGCGAGATCCGGATCCTCGGCCGGCAGGTAGACCTTGAATCGCTTGAAGGCCGGACGGTGCGTCGGGAGGTCGGCCGGGAGCTCGTTGACGAACTCGCCCTTCACCTCGCGACCGATGACCGTGACCTCCTTGACGTTGCCGCTCTTGACCTGCGTCCAGAGATCGCTGTAGGAAACCTCCTGCTCATTGGCGCGCAGGACGTAGTAGTACTGCACGAGCACGATCAGCACCAGGCCGAGCAGCAGCCAGAAGGTGATGGTGCGGAACTGGCGCATCGGCATCCCGGGCTGGGGTCGCTTCGGACCGCGGCCGCTGGGGTCGGAATTCGGTGGCGGAGGCGGGCCCCCGTCACGGCGAAAGATCATTCCTCGCTCGAGCATCGATACTCCTCATGGGAACAGACGCACTGGGCCGCGCCGTTCGCTAGGGCGGCGCTTCGTGAACAGCTTTCCTCTCCGGTCCGGGTCTACCTCGACCGGCCGAGGTCATCCTCGGCTCGGGGGGAGACTCCGATCAGGCTTCAGGCGCGGGGGCGTAGGGATGGGGTTCGAGCGCCCCGATGAAGGGGAGGTTCCGATGATGCTCGTCCCAATCCAGACCGTACCCGACCACATACTCGTTATCGATCGCCACACCGTGTTCGTGCAGTGGGACTTCCAGGTGCGCCTCTCCTGGTTTGACCATCGCGCAGTACTCGATCCGTGCCGGTTGGTGTAGCCGGAGGAAGCGATCCACGTACTGGATCTTGTTCCCCTTCGCTCGGATGCCCTCGACCACTACGACGTTCCGCCCCTGGATGTTCGCCCGAAGATCGTGCATCACCCGGACCGCACTGGGGTCTCGGAGCCTCGGGTCGTAGCGGGAGACCTTCAGGAAGTCGATCTCGTGCGGGGCGTCGAAGGCCCGGATCAGGTCACTCAGGAAGATGAACCCGCCCGAGAGGAGGCCGATGAAGACCGGGTTGCCGTCGCCCAGCCGGGTCTGCAGCCCGCGCCCGATTTCGCGGACCCGCTCGCGGATCTCCGACTCGGTTGCGACGACGCGAAGTCCGGCGCCGCCCAGTCGCACCCGTTCCCCGGGTCTGAGGTCTCTCATGACTCCCTTTCTGCAGGTCCACACCGCGCTTCCGCCCCCAATTGAAGGAAGCGGACCGACGCGCCATCGATCTCGGCGAGCACCCGGTGCGAAAGCTGAAAGCGCGCGCGCCGTCCATTTTGCGCCGCATCCGAGAGAGAACACAGTTGGGACCGATTCAGGTCCCGCGCGCTGCCTGTGAGTTCTTTGACCGCGCGCCGCAGGCACTCTTCCAAGATGGCCCGATGATAGGAGGCGAGCAGGGGGCGATCAAGGCGGATGACCAGTGGCTCCGGGCGGCTGGCGATCCGGGCCCAGGCCCCCCGGACCTCCCTCCGGAGGAGATCGCGGACCGTGCGGAGGCTCTCCGGGGCCCGGGCCACGCTCCGCCGGGCAGAGCGCCCAAACAGCTCGTCGATCCGGGGGAGCAGCCCGTGGCGGAGCCGGTTGCGACTGAAGCGGGGATCGAGGTTGGACGGATCCTCCCGCCAGACCAGCCGGTGACGCTCGGCAAAGCCGCGCAGATCCGCCCGTGAGACTCCGAGAAGAGGGCGGATCCAGGGGCCACGCGCGGCCGCCATTCCCGCCAGGCCGGCCAGGCCCGTCCCGCGAAAGAGGTTCAGCAGCACGGTTTCCGCCTGATCGTCCTCGGTGTGGGCCAACAGGATCCGCTCCGCCCCGACCCCCGTCGCCATCTCCCGGAGCGCCCGGCGACGCGCCCCCCGTGCCCACGCCTCGAGATTGGCCGTCGGTGCCCGGTCCAGCCGGGTTACCCGACAGCTCAGCCCCAGCGAGGCGGCCGCTCCCTCGACCCAGCAGACGTCCTCCGCGGAGTCAGGGCGGAGTCCGTGGTCGACGTGGCCGACGGTCAGGGTGTAGCGGCGGCCGGGGGACTCCAGGCTGGCCAGGGCGAGCAGGGCGATCGAGTCGCACCCTCCTGAGACCGCCACCAGGAGGTGGCTGCCGCTCTCGACCCGGGCGCGCTTCAGTGCGTGGCGGAACCTCGCCCGCAGGCGGAAGTCGTCACGATCGGCGGGAAAGCGATCGGGCCAGTGGTGCACAGGGTCCGCCTTGGGACCGGGGAACGCCAGGCTCGCTCCGAGGGTTCCCTGTCTATTGCCCCGGGACCCTGTCCATTGCCCCAGGACCCTGTCCGGGCCGAACCGAGAGGAGAAAAGGTGTGGCGGCGCAGGGACTCGAACCCCGGACCTGGTGATTATGATTCACTCGCTCTACCGACTGAGCTACGCCGCCAACACTTGGAACGAAGGCGTATATTCCTCAAGCCCGGCTTCGAGTGTCAAGCAAACAGTGGTTCTTCACGCCTATTCGGCGAGCACGCGCCCATCGACCTCGATCAGTCGGTCGAGGCGGATATCGCGGCCATCCCCGGTGGTGAGAAACTCCGCTCCGGCGCGGGTGAAGACGTCGGCGATGTGGGTGGTCAGCGACAGGACCACCCCGGAGTCGTCGCGATAACGAAGTGCGCAGCTCCGACGGCGGGTCGAAAGGTCGAGCAGTCGGTCGTGCTCTCCGCAGTCAATGGGTCGATAGGGGTCGGACATGGGACCTCCTCAGCAGCAGGTTCGCCTGCCGGTGCCCTCGGTCCAAGCCAAAATCGCGTCCCCCGGACCGCCCCGCCCGCGTTCCTTGACCCGCCCTGCCCCCTTGGCTAGACTGGCCCTCCAAGCCGGGGATTCAAGGGGTTGTCCCCACCACACGACTCGAGGAGACGGATTCATGGTTCGCACCGAGGTTCGCCCCGTGAGGAGGCGTACGCAGGGCTGGGTTTTCGGACTCCCACTCCTCCTCGCCTTCGTCCTTTCGGGATTGACCACGTCCCCGCGCTCGGCCGGGGCCCAGGATGATGCGGGAAACACCGCCACCGATCTGACCGTGCGTGACGACAGAGCCGAGGTGAAGCGGGCCTTCGGTTCGCTGAGCGGATTCAGCGCCTACGGTGCCACCTTGGGCGGGATGCGGATGTTCGGCGGCGATCTGGCCAAGGGGGCGCAGATCCGCCCGCTGATGCAGGCCAGCTTCCGCTACCGATTCAGCGACCGCTGGAGCGGGGCGGGCGAGTTCGGGATGGGGTGGAACTCCTTCGCCGACCGTGGCGACTCGGTCGCGACCTACTACTTCGGCACCCTCGGCGCGCTGCGCCAGATGAGCGTGCTCCAGGGGGCGGTGGTCAGGGCCGGGGGCGGCGTCGGCATGTACCGCTACAACTACAAGTTCAAAGGGAAGAGCATCCTCGATCCGGAAACGCATCGAGCCTACCGGGGCTTCGTGCCGGGGATCTACGTCGGCGCGGAGGCGGAGCGCCGGATGACGCGCCACGTGACGCTGACCGGACACCTGCAGCAACATTTCGTCTTCACCGCCGCGGATCGATACAAGAGTCTCTACGACGTGAATCAGACTTTCCTCGGCTTCCGCTTCGGCCTGCACTACCACTTCTCGCCCGACCAGGGGATCATGTGGGAACGGAAGGAAGTCCGTAAGGTCCGGATCGAATCGGGCAAGGCGGGGAAGTAGCGACGCGCGGCGATCGAGCGGGTCGTAGAGTCAAGATCGCGAAAGGCCGGGGGCTCACCTCGGCCTTTCGTGCAAGCAAGAGATCCGACCCCGGCTGCGGTCACGGGCTGCCTGGGATGGTTCGCAATCGGGAGGATTCGACATGGAGAAGCGACTGATCGGTGTGGGCCTGACCTTCGATGACGTGCTGCTCGTGCCCGCCCGCTCGGAGGTGATGCCTTCTGAAGTCGATGTCCGGGTCAATCTCACCAAGCGACTGGCGCTCGGCGTACCGTTGGTCTCCGCGGCGATGGACACGGTGACCGAGGCGCGATTGGCGATCGCCCTGGCTCGTGCCGGTGGGCTCGGAATCGTGCACAAGAATCTCTCGATCGAGGGCCAGGCGGCCGAGGTGGACAAGGTCAAGCGGTCGGAGAGCGGGATGATCGCCGATCCGATCACCCTGCCGCCGAATCTCTCGATCGGCGAGGCCTTGCAGGTGATGGCCAAGTATCGCGTCTCGGGGATCCCGATCACTCAGCAGGGAAAACTGGTCGGCATTCTGACCAACCGCGATCTCCGCTTCATCGACGACCCGTCCCTCCCGATCGAGCGGATCATGACCAAGGAGAAGCTGATCACCGCCCCGGTCGGCACTACGCTGGAGAAGGCGAAGCAGATCCTCCACCAGTATCGGATCGAGAAGTTGCCGGTCGTGGACGACCAGGGCCACCTCCGCGGCCTGATCACGGTCAAGGACATCCTGAAGAAGATCCAGTACCCCGACGCCTGCGTGGACGAGAAGGGGCGCCTCCGCGTGGGGGCGGCGATCGGCATCTCGGGCGACTTCCTGGAGCGCGCCCAGGAGCTGGCCGCCAAGGGGGTCGACGTGCTGGCCCTCGACAGCGCGCACGGGCACTCGCAACGGGTACTCGAGTGTCTCTCCGCGCTGCGCACCGCCCTGCCTGAGGTCGACATCATCTGCGGCAACGTCGCGACCAAGGAGGCGACGCGGGAGCTCTGCGAGCGCGGGGCGGATCTGGTCAAGGTGGGCATGGGCCCGGGCGCGATCTGCACCACCCGCATCGTGGCGGGAATCGGCGTGCCCCAGATCACCGCGGTTTCCGATTGCGCCGAAGAGGCAGACAAGCGCGGTGTGCGCGTGATCGCCGATGGTGGTATCCGCTACTCGGGCGACATCCCGAAGGCGATGGCGGCCGGCGCGTCCGCGGTCATGATCGGCAACCTCTTCGCCGGCACGGAGGAGAGTCCCGGGGAGTCGGTCCTCTTCCAGGGACGGAGCTACAAGGTGTATCGGGGAATGGGCTCGATCGACGCGATGCAGAAGGGGAGCAGCGACCGCTACTTCCAGTCCGAGTCGGCCGGGGCCGACAGCGGAACCAAGCTGGTGGCCGAGGGGATCGAGGGGCGGGTTCCGTACAAGGGGAACCTCGCTGCCGTGGTCTACCAATTGATCGGCGGCCTCCGGGCGGGAATGGGGTACTGCGGTGTTTCGAACATCGAGCAGCTTCGGACCCAGACCAAGTTCATGCGCGTGACCGAGGCCGGGGTGCGCGCGTCCTCTAACCGCCGGCGACTCCCCGCTCCGTACGGTCCTCGCTAGGTGTCGGCGATCTGCCGCAGTCGATCCGGGGCAAGAATTGTGATAAGGCTGCCGTCGACCTCGATGATCTCGAGGTCACGGAATCGTCGCAGGCAGCGGGAGAGGGTCTCGTTCACCGTTCCGATGCTCGCCGCGACGTCCCCCTTCGAGGCGCCCAGATCCGCCACCGGGAGATCGCTCCCGCTGCGCGACCCCGTCGCCTGATTCAAGAGGTAGCGGGCGAGTCGAGTCGAGACGTCCCGGGTGGTCAGCTCCTCGATCTTGGCCACGAACTCGCGGATCCACCGGGCCAGGCCCCCCATGACCTTGAGCGAGATCGAAGGGTGATCGCGGATCAGCTCGATGAACTCCTCCCGACCGAAGAAGGCGACGGCCGACTCCTCGAGCGCAATCGCGGTGGCCGGGTACTCACCGAGCTCGATCGCCGCGGCTTCGGCGAAGATCTGCCCCGGGTCGACGAAGTGGAGTACCATGGTCCGACCGTCCGGGGTGCTGCGGCAGATCTTGATCCGTCCGGTCAGGAGGACGAACAGCCCGGTGGCTGGATCTCCCTCGTTGAAGAGCGCGGCTCCGCGCTCCACGTACCGGATCTGGGCCGTGCGTTCGAGCGCACGCCCCTCGGCCTCGTTCAGCTGGCGGAAAATCTGGGCTTGGCGAAGAAGGGGGCGCGGATTCATGCGGTGATGAATACCGCGCCCGGGGGTGGAAGCGCAATGGACGCGCTGAGGCTACGAGCCGGCGACCAGTCTCAGCTTCGCCACGGAGAGGCGTCCCTGCTGGGCGTAGTCGATGGCTTCACCGAGGATGCGGGCCGCTTCCTGGGGGGCGTGGAAGCCGGTGGAGTTCTCCGCGTTGATGAAATCGACCCGATACTGCGCCCGCCGTTGCAGCGCGCGCGCCTCCGCGAGCTGAGCGTCGGTCGCACCGGCCGCCATCGCCTGCTCGATCTCCGAAATCAACGCGACCACCGCATCGAGGGATCGGTCCATGAGCCTGGCGGTCCGCTCCTGGATCATCTCGACCCGCGCCACCAGTTCGGCCGAGTCGTTTCGATGACAGACCTGGCAGGACTTGTCGACGTGGAGGAGCGGGCTCCGCACCTGGTGGTCACTGATCTTGTGCGCCCCCTCACGCACGTAGGGCATGTGGCAGTCCGCGCAGGCCACGCCCGAGCGAGCGTGAATCCCCTGGCTCCAGAGTTCGAACTCGGGGTGCTGCACCTTGACCGCCGAGGCGCCGCTGATCTTGTGCTTGAAATCGGCGAAGGCCGAGCCGTCGGGGAAGGTGTAGCGATCGTAGAACGACTCGATGTTCTCCACCTTCAGCCCGTCCCCCCAGGGAAAGAAGAGCGTGGCCTTCGAGGCGCAGTAGTATTCGACGTGGCACTGTCCGCAGACCAAGGATCGCATCTCCTGACGATTGGCCAGAGCGTTCGGATCGTAAGGCGTCGTCTTGTTCCCCTCCCGCCACTTCACGATCGAGGGGAGGTGAGGTACCGGATCGGAACTCTGGGCCAGAGCGACCAACCCGTTCAGCAATCCCGGGCGGGTGACGCGTAGCTGCATCGAGGCCGGGTCGTGACAGTCGATGCAGGCCACCGGATGTTCCATCCGCTTTCCCGCGTCGGCGTAGGTTTCGGCGCAGACCACGGGAAACCCCTTCATCAGCTGGGCCTGTCCGTTGGCGCTGATCAAAGGCTCGTCCAAGGTGCCGGGAGCGCCGGCTGCGATTCCGGCTTCGCGGTACGCTACGGTCGTCGAGGCGTGGCAATGAAGGCAGGAGCCGGTCTGCGGGCGCTGCAGCACGCGCTCCGTCTCCTTCTGGTCGTGCAGCATGTAGGCGTGCCCACGCTCCTCCCGGAAGTCGATGGCGAAGGCGTATCCGGCCCACATCGTCTTGAGCCGAGGATCCTGTTCGATCTTGCTGTAGGTCTTCTTCACTCCATCTTCGCCGATGGCGAAGGGATCGGCCTCACTTCCGCCATAGCGGGTGCGGTCCATGTCCACCGTGCGCTTGTATCCGTCGTATTGCCGGGGGAAGTTTTTCCCCCACTCGGCCGGGTCGATCGTCTTCTCGTTGATGTCGACCACCCGGAAGACGGTGGTCTTCGCCTCTTCCTTCCGCTCGGCCATGTTCTCGCGCAGCGAGAGGACGGCGGCAACCGCGACGGCGGAGGCCACCGCAACCAGGAGATAGCGGCTGTTCATGGGGGAGTTCCTTTCATCGCACCGGTCCGTGGCCCACCGAGACGTGGCACCGGATGCAGTCGAACTTCGAATCGTCATTGGCGTGCGCGACCGTGACCTGGCTCACCATCTCGTGATGGCACTCCGCGCAGTTCTGGTTCAGGATCCTGCGATTGTGCGGGCGGATGCGGATCGGCTCGGGGAAGTCCTGCAGGGTGAACCCCTTCGAGTGCCAGAATCCGTTCTCTGCCTTGGTCAGGTACTTCGGCACCAGTGCGTGCGGCGAGTGGCAGTCGTTGCAGGTTGCCGCCGCGTGGTGACTCGACTTGGCCCAGCCGTCGTACTGCTCGTTCATGATGTGGCAGTTCTTGCAGGCGTTGGGATCGTTCGAAGCGTAGGAGAGCCCCTGGCCGTACCAGAAGGTGTGGACCGCCGCTCCGAAGAGCACACCGAGCAGGATCGAAATGAGAATCTTCATGCCGGATCAGCTCCTGTGACCGCGGCGTGGGTGATTGCCGACGCCGCGGCCCGTTTGCGGCTCAGAAGTTGGCCGTCATGGACGCCCAGGCCCATTGACCGAGCTCGGGGTCCTTCTGCCCAGCGAAGCTTTCGGAGGCGAAGAAGAGAGACGCTCCGAGATCGACCGTCACGCCCTTGACCCGGGTGGTGCTGGCCGTGATGTCCATCTCACTCCCGACCGAGGTCGTCTTCTTTCCCTCGAAGTCGACGTAATCCGCCACGGTGGCAAAGTAGTGGACATCGCCCTTGAGAGTCCAGCCCTCCGTCGGCTGTGTCGAGTAGCGGAGCATGGCATCGAGCAGACCGGGCGCGCGGGACGGCACGAAGTAGTCCATGGCCCCACGGAACTTGTGGCCGGTGTAGTAGAGATTGTCGAAGGTCTTGATCTCGTCGTCGCCCGGCTCATCGTCGCCGGAGGCGAGATCGATCCCGAGGGCGATGCGACTGGCGCCGCCCAGCTTGTAGCCCCCTTCCAAGGCGATCAGAAAGGCGGAGATATCCGCCTCTTCCGCGCCGGCGCCGGCGAACTCCTGTGTCCCGAACTGGAAGGCGAGGTTTCCTTCGAGGTCGAAGGGGGCCAGATCACGCTTCAGGTACCCAGCGGCGGTGATCCGGTCGAGCTGCGTCGGCTGTCCGGCTTGTGCTGCGTCCTTGGCATCGTTCTCGATCACGGCCAGGACCTGTATGCCCGGTCCCTTCAAGGTGAGGTTGGCCGCGAAGGCGTCGAAATCGCGGTTGCGATCCGCGCTGTTCCGCTCCGCGGCTTTCAGCCAGAGCCCATCGATCCGACCGCCCTGGAGCAGGTAGAAACTGTGCACTCCCTCCCAGGCCCGACCGACGTTGCTCCAACCGACTGCTCCCAGTAGCCTCTCGTTTCCGAGGTTCACCTCAAATCGCCCGGCGCGCAGTCCCCAGGCTGAGCTGAAGAGCCGGTCCACTTCAACGTAGGCCTGGTGGGCGTCGAGGTTGGCTCCATTGGCGAGGCTCCCGGAGGTGAAGGCTCCGCCCGCCGAGGATCCACCGAGGCGCCGGCTATCCTGGATCTGGATGTAGGCATGGCCGTTCTCCGCCAGAGCGGCGCGTGCCCCGAGGCGAGCTCTGAGGTCGGTGAAGTGCCGTCGGGCCACTCCGGCATCGAACTCGCGCGCGTCGATCTCGGTTCGCACCCGCACCTGACCGTCGATGACGACCGGCTCGCCGGCCAGTGCGCCCCACGGAGTCAGGGCAAGGACGCCTGCCAGTCCCACGAGATTCCGAAGATCCGTCCAAGATCCATCCGCCCAACTCCGCGCTCTCGCGCGCCCCGCACTCTGCCGTTCCATGACCCGTTCCTCCTCCGGAGTCTCGCCCCGGGGAAATCCCGGGACCTCTGGAGGATCGTCGGAAGGTCGCGAATCCGCTTTGACCTAGGTCAAGTGAGTGCGAATTCGCCCGCGCGGGAGCCGGTACCTCGGAGTGGGGTTCACTTCCCCGCGGTGGCGCGCATGCGGTCGATTCCCTCGCGCGAGAGCCGCGCAGCTTCCGTGCCGGGGGCGGAGAGGAGGAGGCGGTTGTAGGTGTCGAGCGCCTCCTGGTAGCGCTGGACCGACTCATAGACCCGGGCCTGGTAGTACTTCTGCATGGCGAGTTCACTCACCCGTGCACTCACTTGCGGAGCGACGCTGCTTTCGGGAAAGCGGCGGAGGAAGCGCGATCCCAGTTCCAGCGAATCGAGTTTCGCCACGGAGGCGCCGAGCCGCGACGCTGCCCAGGAGCGGACCGAGTCGGAGGGACTCCCTTCGACCAGCTCCTGCAGGCTGGTCAGCTCCTTTGCTTCGCGGAGCGTCCGGTGGAGTGCGGTGACGCTGCGCTCACGCCAGCCGCTAGCGCTCGAATCGGTCGGCGCGGTGCTGCTTTCCCGCAACAGCTCATGCAGGTGGTGCACGGCGTCGTCGGCCCGGTCTGCCAGGAAGTACTGCTCGGCCAGACGGTAGCGGATGGCCGAGGCCGAGGAGTCGGCGGGGAAGTTGTCGAGGAAGAGTTCGAGGAAGTAGGTGCCCGCGTCCGGGCGGGCGATGATCGCCCGGCTCTCCGCCTCGATTTCATCCCTGGCCCGCGCGAGGTCCTCCCGCTCGGAGCGGATGCGGGGAAGAGCGTCCCGGTCGGGGGACTGCGGTGCCCGCGCAGCGCGGCTGAGCAGTGAGTCATAGGCCGCGATCAACGGCCCGTAGGGACGAAGGACCGCCCGCTGTCGGTGGAGCCGCTCCGCGCGTCGTTGGAGCAAGCGGTGCTCCACCGTGAATGAGGATGCGCCGTCTGGGTCGGCCGCGAGCGCGGCACGGTGGAGGTACATGGCCGGCCGGTCGTTGCGGATGGTGTTCGCAATGGCCGAGAGCTGGCTCGAGATCCGGCTCCGGTAGGCCGCGGTCTCGCCTTCGCCCGGGGCCGTGCCGCGTCCGTCCCCAGCGGCCCGGGCACGCACCACGCGGTCGGCAAAGTAGGGGTGGGTGCGCCAGTAGCCGTACTCATCGTCCTCGAAGACGTGCTGGTGCAGCCCTTCGAGCAGCTCCGTGCTTCCCTGCATCGGATAGCCCGCGCGCACCGCGAAGCGACGTCCGACCTCGTCCGCTTCCATCTCGAGGTTGCGGCCGTAGCCGCGCATCAGCAGCTCTCCAAACAACCCTCCGAAGATCTGGGTCGCCTGCAGGGTGGCGGCCTGTCCGCCGTAGCTCGCCCGCCAGCGGCGGGTCTCGGGATCCTGGTCGTAACCGCCCGAGTTCCCCTGCGGCACGGTGAAGATCGTGGCGACCACCGCGGCGGTTTGCAGCAAGGAGAGGACGGT
This sequence comes from Candidatus Eiseniibacteriota bacterium, assembly GCA_016712505.1. Lineage (GTDB taxonomy): Bacteria > Eisenbacteria > RBG-16-71-46 > CAIMUX01 > CAIMUX01 > JADJQY01. The sequence goes on from JADJQY010000008.1 coordinate 21,611, forward strand.
CCCGATTCGATCCGAGCGGGCGAAGTGGCCTTCGGTGACATGAGCCAGCTCGTGGCCCATGAGGTGGGCGAGGGCGTTATCCGAAAGCCCCAGATCGAGGATCCCTCTGGTGAGGAACAGGAAGCCGCCCGGGAGCGCGAAGGCGTTCGGTTGGGGGACGTCGAGCACGTGAAAGGTGAAGAGGATCTCGGGGTGACCGGCTTGGCTCGCCACGGCGTACCCGAGGTCGTTCACCCGCTGGACCACGGAGTCGGTCTCCACCAGGCCAAACTCGGCCGAGAACATCATTGCCGCCCGCAGGCCGGTCTCGAAGTCGTCGGGCCAATCCGGAGCGTCGGGGGTCCGGCGGATTCGGTCGTCCCTCTCTTCCCGAGCATCGGGGTTGGGCGCTCCATCCTCCCGGTCATCGCTCCGCGCGCGGGCCTGGGCGGCCGCGAGAACGCTCAGGCAGATGAAGAGAGCGAGCCGAAGCGCGGCGCCGCTAGGGCGCCAACCGGGGCCGGGGCGACGGGCAGGTCTTCTCTGGGGCATATCCGGAGTCTACCCCCGAGGGCACGGGGTTGTTCCGAATTTCGGAGTTGCGAGAGCGGGGATCCCAAGGACGCCTCACAGGACGCCGACACTGGGACCCCCGCATCTGGTGGCTGCGGCCGCCGGGCCGCGCCGTAGCTACTCGGGAAGCTCGAGGTTGAGCGCGGAGTTCATCTCCTTGAGCTCGTCGAGGATGTTCTTCATCTGGTCTTTCAGCGTCTCGTCCCGGGAGCGCTTCCACTCCAGATAGAGGTCGAGTACCTGGTCCTGCTTCTGCTTGATCACCTCGTCCCGCTGGGATTCATTGACCACCCGCTCGAGGTGATAGATCTCTCCCCGGCTCAGGCGACGCAGGAGGTCGAGGTACTCGCCGCGCATGTGGGCGAGGACGCGGGAGTACTTCTCGAATCCATCCGAGAGCTTCTCCAGTACCTCGGTGATCGGAGTGTGCCGCCCATGGATCTGCTGGGAGTACGAGTAGGCGAAGCGGTAGTAGGTGCGACCGCGCCCGATGTAGGCCTCTTCGGTCGGGCGGTTGTGGCGTTCGGCCGTGCCACCCTTCTGCAGGTTCATCTCCGGATTGTCGAAGATCCCGAGCGAGATGAGCAGGAAGTCCGCGTTCGTCTTGTAGAGCATGTACTTCAGCCGCGCGTCTTTCGAGGTCGCCAGCCGGGAGAAGACCTCGGTGTCGTAGCTCGACAGATAGGCGCGCGACCGCTCGAGGTAGTCCGGGTGCATGAACGAGTTGAGCAGGTGCGCGATGTAGACGTTGACGTCTTCGTCGTAGAAGTCCTTGTTCGAGACCAGCCCGGTTTCCATGCGGCTGTAGAGCAGGCACTTCATCATGAACAGGTAGGTGGGACGCGTCTCCCGATCGCTGTCCGGAAGCTCGATGTACTGCTGTCGGATCGGCATACCAGCCTGCCTTCCTTCGTCGCTCTCCCCCGCCGGCCTTGACACCCGCGAAACGCGCTGTGCTAGGCTTCCTCTGCTCTGGTCTGGTTGGGCAAGCGGGATGCCACGCCGCCCCGGAATCGGCGTGATCCCGAGATCCGACGTCGCGCGGCGCGTTTAGCGGATCCGGCCCGGTACGGTCCCGGAGCGCCCGATCCGGCGGGCTGCATCGACCTCATGCATCGTGCACCCCCGCTCCCCAAGGGGCGTGCAGGCTGCGACGAAACCATGTGATTTCGACCGGCCGGCTCGCGGAGGGATGGATCTTGGACGGACTGCGGTTCGGACAGGGGGGCGACGGGAAGGGAAGCCTGCGCGGGCTGATCGTGGTGTTGATCACCCTGCCGACGGCCATTGTTGGCCTGATCTACTTCCTGTTCGTCGAGTACGTCGGTTGGACCGGCGGGGAAGACTCTACCCTGGTCCTGCGCCTCGGCGGCGCGACGGTGATCCTGCTCGGCCTCGTGTTGGGCATTACCTGCGGCTACCTTCTCTCGGAAAAGGTAATCCGGCCGATTCGCCTCCTGATCCGTCTCGCCGACCCGCTCGATACCCCGCCGGCCCGCTCCGGCTTCCTGCACCACCTCGACTGGGAGATCTTCGACCTTTACCGGCGGATGAAAACGCTCGTACAGCAGAACCGGGCCGGGGCGCGGGCGGTCCAGGAACTCGAGGATCTGCGCCAGGGAATCGGGGTGCTCCGCCATGAGTTGACCCGCCGCGGGCAGCACGGGATCCTCCCCGCGGCGAACTTGCCTTCGGACGGAGTTTGGGGTGAGATCGGGGCCAGCCTGGAGGAGAATCGGGGACGTTCCCTCAGTTTCCTGGCGGAGCTGCGAGAGCGGGCTCGACATCTCCACGAGGCGGTCGAGCAGCTCGGCCCCGGGTCAGGGCCGGAGGTTCCCGTGGCCGCGAGCCACGCGGTCGCCGACCGCCCCTCCCCGACTGCTGCCGGGGCGAATCCGCCCCCGGTCCGGCGGATCCCGCCATCCGCGGCGCGAGTGCGCCAGACGGGGACGGTTCTGGCTCTGGAGACCGAGCGGCTGTCCACCCCAACCGGCCATGCGCCGGGGGCCTGGTTGGAGCGATTTGATGCGGATATGCGGCGCCTGGAGGAGGATCTGGTCCGTCTGGGGCGTTCCGCCCCCGGGGAGTGGGGGGGGACGGTCGACCCCGGTGAAGGAGTCGATCCCGAGGGGGGCGACGCGGTCCTGAGTCACGCAGTGAGAGGTGACGCGGGGCCGTCGGGCGAGCGAGAGCTACGCACCGAGAGGTGGAACGAAGCGTTGCGAAGTATCGATGCCCTCGAGAGGCGTCTGCGAGAGGTTGAGTCGAGATGACCCTGGAACCGCGCGCCCTCCCGGTCGCCGAGCTGCTGGACCTGGTCCGCCGCTGGCTCACCCTCCGTGAGCAGGAACTGCCGCTTCTGCGGAGGCTCGAGGCAGCGCTCGAGGCAATGCTCGAGGAGCGCCGCAGCTCCACTCCGCTCGCGCCGGACACGGCGGGGCTGTCCCGTCAGGAAGAACTCCTCCGCGATCTGCTCCGGTCGTTCGGTCCGGCGGCTGGCGGGGAGCTCCCGGCAGATACCGAAACCGCCGTGGAGGCCGAGCGTGCAACCGAGCCGGTGAGCGATCCCCCTCCGCAGGTCGAGGTGCCGACTACCGAAACGATCGGCTCGGCCGCCGGGCCGAGCCTGCCCGACGCGGGGCCCTCTAGTTTCTATCTGCTTGTCGATCAAGGAGATGGCTGGATGGCCTTTCCCTGGGAGCGGATCACTCGTGTGATCGCCACGGAATCTCCGGAGGCGGCTCCCTACGAGATCTGCTACCGCGTGGGAGCCGAGGAGCGTGGGCTGCGCGTGGCCGAGGTGGGGAGGATCGTCGCCGGCGCGGCGGTCGACCTGGCCGCACCCCGGGGGCGCTTCCAGTTCGACCGGGAGCGCGAACCGGCAGCCGAGATGACTTCGCAAGAGGCACTCGCCTCGATCGCGCCCTCGGAGCAACAGGTCACTGAAGCTACTGCTACAAAAGAAGTTGTGGACTCCGAGGTCGACGACGAACCGCTCGTTCCGATCGCCATGCAGCATGTGCTGAGCGTGGAGCTGGATGCGGGAGCGATCGGAATCGGAACCGAGGCGGTCGAGGTCGGTGCGAACGGAACAGAGCACGCGCCCCAGACCGACCGCGTAGCCACGGCCGACCACGCCGTCACGGCCGACCACGCCGGCGTGGCGCTCCTGGCGGTTCGGTATCTCCCTGCGCGGGTGGCGCTTGCGCGGGCGCTCCGCGGGCACGGCTGGCAGGTGGTGGAGGAGCCGGATCCGACGGATGCGCGGCGCCGTACGGCGGTCCTTCGTCCCGGTTTGATCTGCGTGGAGCTCTCAGACTCAGGGGACTCCCGGGGTGCAGGGACCGAGGAGATCGCAGAGCTCGGCGCCTCGGGATGCCCGCTCTACGTCGTGGCATCCCGCCACCGGGTGGACGACGGCAGGATCTCCGCCGATGTCCCCCGACTGCTCCACCCCTTCACCGAGGCGGAGTTAGACGCGCTCCCGCCTCCCCCCTCCCGCCCACGGGCGTAACTCGCATCGCCCCAAACTTCTTCGCGCCTACAGATCCTCTTCCGGCCGGTCGATGGATCTTCCGGGAAGCGGTGCCAGGGACCACGGTGACGAGACCCCCTCGTCGCGCAAGCCCCAGCGTGAGAAGAGGTTCAAGAACTCCATGTCCGATACCCAGGTGGGATCCGAGGTCCGACCCCGCGTCGAATCGGTCCTGGTGGTGGATGACGACGTCCGGGTGGTCGAGCTGCTCCAGATCACGCTCGGCGGCCGGGGCTACCAGGTGCTGTCCGCCTATGACGGCGAGACGGCGCTGAAGACCATTCAGTCCCACAGACCTGATCTCGTGGTGCTCGATGTCCGCCTGCCGAAACGCAGCGGCTTCGAGGTACTCGAGCTGGTTCGGCAGGATGCGGTGCTGAAGAGCCTGCCGATCGTGCTCGTGTCGGCGAATGCCGCCACCGAGACCCGTTTGCAGGGATTGCGCCTCGGCGCCGACGACTACCTCACGAAGCCGTTCTCGCCCCGTGAGCTGATCATGAAGATTCGCCGGCTACTGGATCGGGCCCAGGATCGCCGGGTGCTCCTGATGAAGAATGAGGCGCTGGAGGACGAGGTTCGGCGTCACCGCGGAGCGCTGCACGACCTCCACCAGGAGCTGAATCGAAACCTGAGCCGGATGGGACTGCTCCTCGGGCAAGTGCTGGACCTCAATCGCACCGCGAGTCTCGAGCAGGTGCTCGAGCGCTTCATCGCCACCACGGTCGGCGGGCTCGACTACAGTCGCCTCGCCCTCCTGGTACGGCAGCGCGACGGTGCCTTCCGCACCCGCGCCACCCGCGGGGTGGAGGAGCGCGCGCTTCGGGGGTTGCGCTTCAGCGAAGGGGGATTCCTGCTCCGGGTTCTTCGTTCGGTGGAGCGTCCCATGCGGATCGAGGAACTGGCGGGGTACCCGGAGGGGCGCGAGGAGATGGGGCGACTGGCCGCGGCAGGAATGACGCTCATCGTCCCGGCGATCTGCGACCAGGAGCTGCGCGGCGTTCTCGTTCTGGGCGAACGAGCGCAAGGGGAACTCTCCCGGTTCGACCGCAAGCTGGTCGACGTGCTGGCGCACTCGGTGGCAATCGCGCTCAAGAACGTCGAGCTGCAGGGGGAAACCGAGCGCTCCTTCCTCCAGACCACCGCGACGTTGATCGCGACGGTGGAGGCGCGCTACCCGTTCCTGGAGGGACACTCCGAACGCGTCACCGAACTGGCGCTCGCCCTCGGCCGACGGCTGGTGTTGCACGAAGACGAGATGGAGCGGCTGCGCTACGGCGCGTTGCTGCACGACCTGGGAGATCTGCCGGAGTACGGCGAGCTGTTTGCCGTCCCGGTGCATCTCTCGATCGAAGAGCGGGAACGACACCGGCGGGAATCGGCCGAGCGCGCGACGGCGCTGCTCGGAGCTTCGGGCGACGGAGCGTTAGGTGCGATTCTCCGGCACCAACACGAGTGGTGGAATGGGTCTGGGTTCCCTTCCGGCTTGGCTCGGGACGAGATTCCTCTCGCTGCGCGGATCGTCGCCTTGGTGAACGCGTGGGATGCGCTGACCCATCCGCGCCCCCACCGCCCGGCCCACTTGCCGACCGCGGCCATGGCGATCCTGCGACAACGCGCCGGATCTCAGTTCGACCCGGAGTTGGTTTCGATTCTGGAGCAGGTGCTCCTCCATCGCGGCGAGGACGCGGCGATGATCTTGGGACCCTACGCGCAGGGAGAGGAACGATGAGCGGTGAAATCAGGGTGCGGCCCGCGCAGGCGGAGGTGACGAACGAGCCGGTCGGCGTTCTGGTCGCGTCCGGCCTGGCCGCCACAGCGGCGGTGGCGATGTTCGATCCGGAGTGCGGAGTGGGCGGACTGCTCCACTGGGTAGTTCCAACCTGCCCGCCGAAGGATCCGCACGAGTTCGGACCTGCGTTGGCCGCGGAGAGTGGGATCCCCTGGCTGCTGAACGAGCTCGAGCTGCTGGGAGCGAAGCGGGAAAACCTCCGGGCCGCGCTGGTCGGAGCGGCCAGCCTGCAGGGGGACAGTGAACTCGATCTTGGGGCGCGGAATCGGGAGGCGGGCCGCCGCCTGCTGGCCGCGCACGGTATCCCACTGGAAACCGAGGCCACCGGCGGGACGTTGATCCGGGAGCTTCGGCTCGATCTGATGAACGGTCGGTTCGACATCAATCCGAAGGAGGGGGCGACCCAGTGACCACGACGCTGAACACGATTCTGGCGCGTATCGACTCGCTGCCGGCCGCGCGACCGATCCTGCTTCGACTGCTCCGAATGGCGGGGGAGCCGGACGTGGGCGCGCGGGAACTCGTCTCGATCATCGAAGTCGACGTGGCGTTGACCGCGAATCTACTTCGAGTTTGCAACACGCCGGAGTACTCGGGCAGCCGTCCGATCGCCACGCTCAATGAGGCGGTATTGCGGCTAGGCACGCGGACCCTGCTCCAGCTGGTAATCACCCAGGAATGCGAAGGGATGCTTTCCGGGACCTTGACCGGGTATGGCATGACCCGGAGCGACCTGTGGCGTCATTCGACCGGTGCCGCCATTGCCGCCCGGCTGTTGGCCCAAAGGGTGAACGAGCCGCGAACGGCTCTGGCCTATACCGGCGCGCTGCTCCACGATCTCGGCCAGGTGGTGCTCGACGTCTTCCTGCAGTCGCAGATGAAGGGCGTCGTGGCTCGGGTTCGGGCGGGGCAGGACTTCTCCGCGGCGGAAGCGGAGATCCTGGGGATCGGGCACGATGCGCTGGGCGCTCGAATTGCGGAGAAATGGGGCTTTCCTGAGCAACTGGTCCTGATGATCGGGTATCACCACGCACCCAAGTCTGCTCCGGGCGAGCAACGTCTCTGTTCCCTCGTCCACCTCGGTGACGCGATCGCACATTGGCTCGGGATCGGTCTGGGGCGTCCCGCTCTGGCCGCCCGCTTCGATGCCTCGGTTGTCGCCGACCTCGGTCTGAACGTCGGAGACCTCGATCAGTGCGTGATCGAGGTCTCCGAAAAGATGGCGGAGAAGGAAGAGCTCCTCGCCGCCTGACCGCCGCTCTCCCGCTACTCCCTCCGGACCGCGTTCGCGATCGCCTCTCCCAACGACTCCGCCTGGTGCAGGCGTCCATCGAGTCCGCTGGCCACCTCCGCGTGAACGGTTCGCATTTGCGCCACCACCGGGCGAATGGCGTCGATGGCTGCCCGGAGCATCATTCCCTCGGCCTGAAACGCGGTCACGCACTCTTCGAGATCCCCGGTCAGTCGATCGAGTTCGTCCCCCTGTCGGGAGATCGTCGCCCGCAGCGCATCACCCCCATGTGCCAGGTCCGGGCGCAGCCGGTTGATCATCGCCTGGAGCGCGGTCTCGTGGACCATGCGGGTCAGGGTGCATCCTCGGTCGACCTGACCGGTCAACTGGCCACGAAGACCCTCGAGGGTGGTCAGGCTCTTCTCGATCGTCTCGACCGCCTGCATCGCGGTCGTCCTCAGTTCGTTGGCCCGGGTCGCGCTGCTCTCCAGCTCGCGTGTCCCCGCCTGCACCGCCTCCAGCTGCCGCAGCACGTGCTGCATCTGGGCGAGCACGTCGCTCCCTGGCACCGGCGCGCATGCTTCCGTGATGGCCATGGGGGAGACGGACTGCGGGTCCGTCGAAGGGGTAGCTGAGCCGGAGGCCGGCGGTTCCGCCGCGCCGAACCAGTCGTTGTTCGAGCTGCCCCACTCCGCCTCGGTCGTCCGCAGCCCGTTCCAGCCGCCGAAACTCTTGCCCGATCCGAGGGAATCACGCTGCGTGGACCAGGGGCTCAGCACGGCCACGACCTCGTCGATGCGCAGCGGGGGAATCCCGATCGAGAGCATGGCGCCTCGAAGGTGGGCGGCGAGAGAGAAGAAGTATCGCTCTTCCTTCCAGAGGTCGGCATGGGCCTCTTGCTGCTCGTGCTGGGCCGAGAGGGCGGGGCCGCCCAGGGCGCGGGAAAGGAAGTCGACCTGATTCTCCTTGAGCCAGGCGATGTTCGGATGATCGTACAGACTCTTGAGATCGGGATCCTCGTTCACGCGCTCGAAGAAGCGCTCGACGATCTCACGCACGATGTCGCGACCGCCGAGACGGTCGTACAGACTGCTGTTCTTGGGCAGGGCATTCGACGACTCGGACACGAGTTCCTCCTGTTTCGGCTGCGGGTCTATCTAGATATCGAGCGACGCGGAGGGGGGCTTTAGGTCGGGGATGGGAGCGTGGCGGGGATCGGCCGGAGCTGCGCAGAGATGGAAGGTCAGGCGGCTTTGCGCAGCTCCGCCGCTCCCGGGCGATAGCAGGAGGTCTTGTCGATCTGAACCCGGGTCCAGTTCTCGTCGATGTTGAGCGTGGTCTCCGCCGCGCCCAGAAAGAGCGTGCCGTCGGGCCGGAGGATCTCCCGGACCCGGCCCAGAATCTCGCGTTTCGTCTCGACCGAGAAGTAAATCAGGACGTTACGCAGGAACACGACGTCGAGCTGGGGCATCAGCTTCCAGCTCTCCGCAAGGTTCATCTGTCGCACCTCGACCAGATCGCGCAGCTCTTGCTTGATCTGCCAGTGCGTCCCTTCCTTGGTGAAGTACTTGATCAGGAGCGGGGCGGGGAGCCCGCGGTTCACCTCGAGCTGGCTGAAGAGCCCCTGCTTCGTGCGGGCGACCATTTCTTGCGAGAGATCGGTCGCCAGGAGTGAGATCCTCCAGTCGCGGAGCGCGGGGAAGTTCTCCCGCAGCAACATGGCGAGGCTGTAGATCTCCTGGCCGCTGGAGGAGGCCGCGCTCCAGATCGAGAGACACTTGCTGCCGCCGCGAGCCGCGATCAGCTCGGGCACGATCTGTTTCTTCATTGCCTCGAACGGCATCAGATCGCGGAAGAACGAGGTCTCGTTGGTGGTCATCGCTTCGACCACCTTCTCGACCAGAGCGGGTGACGGCTTGGCCCGCATTCCCGCACACATCTCCTCCAGCCCCGAGAACCCCTCCCGCTTGGCCAGGGGGATCAACCGGGACTCGACGAGGTACTCTTTGCCCGCTTCGAGCACGATGGCCGAACGCTTCATCACCAGCGTGCGGATGTAGTCGAAGTCGGTTGCGGACAAGCTCATCAGCGGTATCCTCGCTGCGAAGTGTCGCCGGCCACCTTCGCGCCGCGGCGTTCTGCCCGTCGGACCGGGCTCATGCCGCCGCCCGGCTCAGGAAACGACCCAGTTCGGTCCCGATTTGATCGAGAGGGAGTACGCGCGAGGCAAGACCGGCTCGTGCCACGAAGCCGGGCATGCCCCAAACCACGCTGCTCGCCTCGTCCTGAACCCAGATCTCGCCGCCGGCCTCCTTGATCACCTCGCTGCCCCGCAACCCGTCCTGTCCCATGCCGGTGAGGACCACGCCGAGCACGTGCGAACCGTACTGGGCGGCGACCGAGCGGAACATCACGTCGACCGCAGGCCGGCAAGAGTTCTCCGGAGGGTTCTGTTGAAGATGAACTGTCTTCTGTCCTCCGGCGCCGCTCCTCAGCTCGAGGTGGAAGTCGCCTGGGGCGATCCAGATTCCACCTGGTGAGATGATGTCTCCCTCGGCCGCCTCCCGTACCTTGAGGGCGCACTTGTCGTCGAGGCGCTCCGCCAGGAGACGGGTGAAGAGGGGAGGCATGTGTTGAACCAGAACGACCGGGATCGGCAGGTCCCCGGGGAGGCAGGGGAGCATGGCTGCCAGAGCGTTCGGTCCGCCAGTCGAGCAACCGATGGCCAGGATCTGCGGCCTTCCACCCCCGCGCACGGCCGGTGTCGAAACCGGGGTGCGCGTGGGCAGCACCGGCCGCTCGGCCTTTGCCACCGCCGGCGGCGGCGCCGCGGACATAGCGCGGCCGGGGCAGAGCGACTTCACCTTGGGAATCATATCCTCGCGGATCCGCTGCATGGCCAACTGCACCGAGCCGACGTTGGAGGGTTTGGTGACGTAGTCGCTAGCGCCCCGCGACAGCCCATCGAGAGTGGATGCGGCCCCGCGTTCGGTCAGGGTTGAAAAGAGCAGCACCGGGAGTTTCGGATAGAGCCGACGAATCTCGGTCAGCGTCTCCAGACCATCCATCTCCGGCATCTCGAGGTCGAGGGTCACGAGGTCCGGATTGACCTGGGGAATCTTCTGGATTGCGATGCTGCCGTTTGCCGCGACCCCCACCACTTCGATGTCCGGATCGGAGGCCAGGACGTCGGTGAGGATCTTTCGCACCACGACGGCGTCGTCGACGATCAGCACACGTATCTTGGCCATTGCTACTCCGGCATCACGCCGAGGATCATCAACTTCTCGGCGATCACGTCTTTGGTGAACGGTTTCATGATGTACTCGTTCGCTCCGGCCTCGAGCGCCTTGACCATGTGTGCGATTTCGCCCTCGGTCGTGACCATGACGATGCGGACATCCGCGTACTCCGGCTTCTTGCGCGCCTCGACCAGAAAGGTGAACCCGTCCATGACCGGCATGTTCCAGTCGAGCAGCACCACCTCAGGGAGCGGGCCGGCCGCGAGCCTGTTCAGCGCTTCCTGGCCGTCACAGGCGGTGTCCGCCTCGAATCCGATGTCGCGCAGGATCCCTGCGATGATGTTTCGCATGGCACGCGAATCGTCGACTACGAGCGCACGCACGTTGCCCTCCCGATCGTTCCTGTCCCAGCCTGGGGTGCCGGGGTCACAGTCCCTCTCTCATCCCACCGAACGCGCAGATCACCCACCGGGCGGTGGAGCAGTCTCTTCAGGCTGCGCCTGATCCGGCCCTCGAGCTCGTCCGTCGCCTCGTTCGAGACCCCACCCAAGCCGCCAGCCAGCTCGGTCGATGCCCGGTCCAGCCCGCGGTAGAGGTCGCGCAGGATCTGCTCCAACGGCCGTCTCTGCTGCCATCGGGTGTGCATCTCGATCTCCTCCGCGATTCGCCTCTCGACTGCCGGGATGGCTGATCGCCTGATCGCCAGGACGGCTTCTCGCTCCTCGCGGATGTCGTCCACCCCCAAACCTCGCCCGACCACCCCTCTTCTACGTTTCTCGGCATTCCCGCATCGATCACGAGCAACGGTTTGCTTCTGACCGCAGTCGCCTGTCGCAGGCGCTCGGTCGTGAGCACCGGTTGGGGTGACTTGAGGGCGGAGATGACCACGTCGGTCTCGCTGAGCACGCGGTCCAGTTCGTCCCAGGACGCGGATCTCCCTCCCGAGACGGCGGCTACCCGGTCGGCCCGCGACCGGTCGCGGCTCAGGATTTGCAGCTTTCCCGGAAAGCGCTTGGCCAGATGGAACGCAATGTTGGCTCCGGCCTCGCCTGCGCCAAGCAGCGCCAGGTCCGGCGGTGCCGAGGGGTACCGCCGCCGGAGCAACTCGGCCAGGGCGGAGCCGACCGAGGCCGCCCCCCGACTGATCGAAGACTCGGAGCGCACAGAGCGTCCGAGGCGAGCGGCGCGCGAGGTGATCTCACCCAGCCAGGGACCGAAGGTGCCAGCGGCCCGCGCCGCGGAACACGCCTCGCGGAGCTGGGCCAGGATCTGGACATCGCCGAGCACTGCCGACTCGAGGCCGGAGGCCACCCGGAAGAGGTGCCGCACGGCATCGAGATCGCGCGCCTGGTAGAGTCCACAATTCGGGTGGAAGATGGGAGCAGTGCTGCGCAACTCCCGCACCTCACGGAGCCAGGCGGTGGCCATCGCTTGGTTAGCGTGGGGGACGAGGTAGAACTCGGTGCGGTTGCAGGTCGAGAGGATCAGAGCTTCGCTGCCCGGGAACCGCGCCTTGGCCCGGGACAGCAGGTCTCGTGCCTGGTCCCGATCGTAGCTCAGCGCTTCGCGGACCGCCGCCGGGGCGGTGCGGAAGTTCACCCCGAGAAGCTCGACTTCTGGCTGCAGATCGGGCAAGGAGTGGTCTCCGCGGCTGGGGATCATTGGAGCGGTGGAAGGTGCGCCGGCACCCGGCCGGCGCACCTCTGCGACTCACTAGTACCGGAACTGCGAGACCAGACGCTGGAGCTCGGAGGCCATGCGGGCCAACTCGCTCGCAGCGCGCTGCGTATCCTGGGCGCCAGTCGCGGTCGACTGCGCCGCCCCGGCCACCCCGGTGATGTTCTGCGCGATCTCCGAGGTGCCCTTCGCCGCCTCGGCCACGTTCCGGCCGATCTCATTGGTGGTTGCCGTCTGTTCCTCCACCGCGCTGGCGATCGTGTTCTGGATGTCGTTGATCTGGTTGATGATCGAGCTGATGGTGCCGATCGCCTCGACCGCCATCTTGGTGTCGGTCTGGATCGCCTCGATCTTCTGGCTGATGTCCTCGGTCGCCTTCGCGGTTTCCTTGGCCAGTTCCTTGACCTCATTGGCCACGACCGCGAAGCCCTTGCCGGCTTCGCCCGCACGCGCAGCCTCGATCGTGGCGTTCAAGGCCAACAAGTTCGTCTGCTGGGCGATCGAAGTGATGACCTTGATCACCTTTCCGATCTCGGCGCTCGACTCACCCAGCTTGGCCACGCCGGCGTTGGCCGTCTCGGCCACCTTGACCGCATTGGTCGCGACCTTCGCCGCTTCGGTCGCGCTCTTGGCGATCTCGCGGATGCTGGCCGACATCTCCTCCGTGCCCGTAGCCACGGTCTGGACGTTCTTCGATACCTCCTCCGAGGCGGCGGAGACGACGTTGGCCTGAGCGGAGGTCTCGTCGGCGTTCGCCCCCATCTGCTGACTCGTGGCAGTCAGCTCTTCCGAGGCGCTGGCCAGGGTCTGCGCATTCGATCCGATGTTGCCCATGGAGCCGCGCAGGTCGCCGAGGAAACGGGAGAGCGCCTCGCCCATCTGGCCGATGGCATCGGAACCGCTGACGTGGACCTCCTGGGTGAGATCTCCGGCCGCCGCCGCATTCACCACGTGAAGCATGCTGTCGACCTTCTCCCGCAGATCCTTCGCCTGCTGCTGCTCGCGCTCCTGGAGCTCCTTCGCCTTGCGTTCGATCTCGATCTTCTCCGTGATCACCTCCCAGGTGAGCATCGGGCCGACGTACTCACCACGATGGTCGTAGATCGCGCTGACCAAAAGGGCGAGCGTCTCCGGGCCGACCTGAATCTGCGCCCGATGGGGGAGGTTCTTCGGATCCGCGAGCATCTTCCGCTGGTGCTCCGGGTGCCGGTGGAAGATGTCGATCGTCTGACCCGCCATCTGGTCGACGCGACAGGGGAGATACTGCTCCAGCCGCTTCAGGGTGGTGGTCGACATGGGGTTCAAGTACTGGATGACCAGGTCTCGATTACAGAAGATCACGTTGATCGGCATGTTCTCCATCATCGACGTGACCTGCGAGGCCTTCTGCTCCAGCGCAAGCTTCTCCGTGACCACATCCCAGGTCAGCATCGGGCCGACATACTCGCCCTTCTCGTCATAGATTGCCGACACGAGGAGGCTCAGCTTCTCCGGCCCGACCGCGATAATCGCAGTGTGCGGGAGATTGCGCGGATCAGCGAGCAGGCGACGCTGGTGCTCCGGATGCTTGTGGAAGATGTCGATCGACTGCCCAACCAGTTCGTCTGCCTTGCAGGGGAGGAACTTCTCCAGGCGCCGAAGAGTCTCGGTCGACTTGGCGTTCGCGTACTGGATCCGGAGGTTGCGATCGCAGCACATCACATTCAGCGGTGCGCTCTCGATCATCTGGCGGAACGCGCCCGTGCTCAGTCCGGCGGCGGCACCGCCCTCGACCAGGGACATCGGCGACGTGCTCATGGGAACGGCATTCGACTGGCTCATGGACCTCTCACCTCCCTTGGGGTCGTCGCCGACGCCCGGGTTGACGATATCTGCGGCCAGCGGCGCAATCAGCGCCACCAGTTCTTCGATCAACGGCTGGGCCACGCCGAGCGACTCGAGAGCGTGCACCAGGTGTCCGGCCACCAACTGGAAGTGGTGCGCACCGATGTTCAGGTTGGCGTGGGTCTCCCTCATCGAGCGCCCGCGGTAGACTTCGGGGCCACCGGTCGCCTGGGAGAAGAAGCTCACCTGGGCCTGCTTGAGGAACTTCAAGTTCGTCCGTTGGAAGAAGGCCGCCAGAGCCGGATCGGCCAGCACCAGCTCGTAGAACTTGTCCACCGTGGCGGTGATCGCCTCGACCCCACCCAAGCGCTCGTAGAGCGAAAGCGGCGCGCGAAGTTCGCTTCCCTGACCCGTCATCGCATCACTCTCCGTTCTCACCCGCCAGGGCGGGCACGCAGTCGATCTGGATCGCCTTGTCCTTGTCCAGGATGAGCAGCAGCCCGTCCTTCAACTTGTGGACCCCACGGATCAGTTCGCGGGCCGGACCCTGCATCGTTTCCGGCGCCCGCTCGAAGGAGTCCTGGTCCACATCGAGTACGTCACCGATCTCATCGACCAGGAAGCTCACTGCGCCCTCGTCGGTTCGGATGACCACGTTCATCGGCAGTTGATCCGCCGGCCGATCGGCGAATCCCAGGCGACGCCGCAAGTCGATCGCGGTGACGATCTGCCCCCGCAGGTTGATCAACCCGCGCACCACCGGATGGGCCAGGGGGACGCTGGTCATTTCCTGGTATCGGATGACCTCCTGCACTTGCAGTACCTCGACTCCGAAGTAGTATCCGTCGAGATAGAACGTGCAGTACTGGTTGTCCTTCGCCATTCTCACCCCTCCTTAGGCCACGGCCGCTTCGAAGAAACTCGGATCGATCGAGCGGATCACTCCGGGGACGTCGATCAAGTCGGTCACCCGTCCGTGGACAACCGCGCTGCCCAGGAGGCCGGGGCGGCTCGATCGGCGTTGCATGGTGATCGACTCCTCGACGATGTCGACGATCCGTTCAACGACCAGACCGACGCTGCGACCGTTCTCCGTGTAGACCACGACCTGCATCGGTTCGCTGGTGGAGGCGCTGGCGTCACCGAACCAGTTCCCTAGCCGAATGAGTGGGAGAATCTGCCCTCGGTACTGGACCACGTCCTGCCGGTCGGCCTGCTCCACGATCGAACTGGAGAACTCCTCGAGGCGCGCGACGAGGTCGAGCGGGATCGCCATGCGGCCCTGCTCTCCCACGGAGAAGAGCAACAGCGTCTGTTTGGTCTCGCCGCGCCCCTCGCCTTCCTTCTTCTCCTCGCCGAGCGACCGATCGCGGAGCTCGGAGACGACATTGGAGCGCTGCGCGATCCCGAGCACGTCGAGAATCAGGGCGACCTTGCCGTCGCCCATGATGGTCGCACCGGCGAAGACCGCGAGCCCCTTCAGTTGCTTGGCCAGCGGCTTGACCACGATCTCCTCGGTGTCGTTGATTTCGTCGACCACCAGGCCGAACTGCCGATCATCCGCCTGGAGGACGACGATGTTGATCGCGTCGTCGGCGGTTGCGCCGTGGTTGGTGATCTGGAGCTGCTTGTTCAGATGGACCAGCGGAAGGAGATGTCCACGGAGTCGATAGACCGGGGCCCCTTGGATCCGCTCGATGCCCTTTCGCGCCTGCTCCCCTTCCAGACGGACGAGCTCGAGCAGGCTCACCTGCGGGATGGCGAAGCGGTCACCGCCGGTGGTAACCACCAACGCGGGGATGATCGCCAGGGTGAGGGGGATCTTGATCTTCAGGGTGGTGCCGTGGCCGGGGCGGCTCTGGATGTCGACCGTGCCACCGATCTTCTCGATGTTGGTCTTGACCACATCCATGCCGACCCCGCGGCCGGACACATTGGTTACCTTCTCTGCGGTGGAGAATCCCGGGAGGAAGATCAGGTTCACCAGCTCGCGTTCGTTCATGCGAGCCGCCTGCTCCGGGGTGATCAGTCCACGCTGGAGCGCCTTGGCCTTGATCTTTTCGCCATCGAGGCCGCGACCGTCGTCGGAGATCTCGATGTTGACCTGGCCGCCCTCGTGGTATGCGCGGAGGTAGAGGCAGCCTTCCTCCGGCTTTCCCGCCGCGATCCGCTGCGCCGGTTCCTCGATGCCATGGTCGGCGGAGTTCCGCACGATGTGGGTCAAGGGGTCCTTGATCGACTCGATGATGGTCTTGTCGAGTTCTGTCTCCCGTCCTTCCATTTCGATGCGGATCTTCTTGCCGCAGGCTGTGGCCAGGTCGCGGACCACGCGCGGAAACTTCGACCAGATGTTCCCGATCGGCTGCATACGGGTCTTCATCACCCCCTCCTGCAGCTCGGTCGTGATCAGGTTCAGCCGTTGGGTGGTGGCGAGGAAGCTCGAGTCCTCCGCCGTGGAGGACCATTGGAGGATCTGGTTGCGGGCCAGCACCAGCTCGCCGACCAGGTTCATGAGCTTGTCCAGCAGGCTGACGTCGACCCGGATGTTGCTCTCGGAGATTCCGCCGCGGTGGGTGCCCTGGTCTCCGGCCGCTCCTGGAGTGTCGAACTGGAGGTGATCCCCTTCCGCCATCGACGCAGACGCGGGCGAGGCTGGTAGCGCGGTGACCTCCGGTTGCGTCTCCGCGGAGGGGGATGTGACACCGGGATTCGCCTGGGCGGACTCCGCGGCGGCTAGCTCGGCCTGAGTCTCGGCGAAGAGGGCGGCCGCCTCGTCGTTGCCCTGATCCTTGCCGCCGGCCTGCGCAGGCTGCGCCGGGGTTGCGTTAGCCGCGCCGTCGCCGTTGGCCTCCTGCAGCGCGGTGAGGCCGGCGATCAAAGCGCTGTACTCGCCGTCTCCTTCCTGTCCGGCGCTCTCGATGTTGGCGAGAATGGCCCGCACCGCATCGACCATGGCCAGCAACCCGCTGGCGATCGGAGGGGTCAGGGTCAGGACGCCGTCGCGCAAGCGGGAGAGCAGGTTCTCTCCCACATGTGTGACCGCCTCGAGCTTGCTGAACCCGAGGAATCCCGAGGTTCCCTTGATCGTGTGGATGGTGCGGAAGATGCTGGCCAAGGTAGCGCGTTCCGATGGATCGCGCTCGAGCGACACCAGGCTGCGGTCGAGCTGATCCAGGTTCTCGTAGCTCTCGACGAGAAACTCGTTGACGATGTCGGACAGGTCGCTCATGTCGCTCCCTTCTCACGGCCGCGCGCAGCGGTGAGGGGTCTCACCGGCCAGGCGCTTCGACGGATTCGAACCTCCGCGTCGCTCGGCAGAGGAGGAAGAACTGCGACGCGGCCCTGAACTCGAATGCGCTCCGCCCTCCGCTGACCCGGGCGGTCAAGAGGACGCGGTCGGCTATGGTATCGAGTGGTTGAGCGGGGAGCTTTAGGAGACGAACAGGAGTTGAACTACCGCAGCGAAGACTAGCCCAGTGAAAACTAGCGCAGCGAACGTGTCCGCGGAGCGGGCCGGTTCGCGGCGCGAGTCGAGCGCGACGGCGTATCGAGTGAGATCCGCTCGCCCGGGGCTTCTCGATACTGATAGCGCAGTCTTCGCTGCCCCATCCAGCGGACCGCGAGGCAGTCGACCAGGCCGCGCAGCGCGCGGTTCGCGATGCCGTACTTCGACTTCCCATGGAGTCGGGGGCGATGGTGGACGGTCAGTTCGATCACGCGTGCCCCTTCCTGTCGAAGCAGGGTGGGCAGAAAACGATGCATGCCGACGTACATCTTGATTCGCCGGAGGTACGCGGCGCGGAACAGTTTGAGCGAGCAGCCGGTGTCGGTGATGTGATCCCCGGTGATCGCATTTCGTACCGCGTTTCCGATCTGTGAGGAGATGCGGCGGATCCACGAGTCGCTTCGCTGCTTACGCACGCCGACCACCGCATCGGCGTGTTCCAGCTCGGCAAGAAATGCCCCGAGATCGCTCGGATCATTTTGCAGGTCCGCGTCCATGGTGGCGACGAGGGGGGACCAGGCTGCGCGGAAGCCGGCCTCGAGGGCCGCGGACTGTCCGGCGTTGCGCTTGAAGTGGATGACCCGAAAGCGCGGGTTGGCCAGCGCGATCGCGTCAAGGCGCGAATCGCCGCCGTCGGTCGAGCCGTCGTCGACCAGGATTACCTCGAACCTCGGGGCGAAGCGGGGGATGATGCTGTTGAGTTCCTGGACAAGGGCATCCAGGTTCGCGACCTCGTTGTAGACCGGGATCACGATCGAGAGCTCAGGAGCCTCCTCCCCCGGCCCCGACGGGCGAGACGAGCGGTCTGCGTCCGCCCACGGCACGGGGCTACCGATCCGCCACGCAGAGAGCGATCAGGTCGCCTGCCCGTTCGAACTGCTCCAGCTTCCAGATCGCATCCTTGATCTGTCCCCTCCGTCCGTTGCTGAACGAACGTGACGAGAGTGCGTCGAACTTGATCTGAAGCTCCTCCGGGGTCATGGGGTCGCGCGGGTCTCCCTTCGGTACGTCGATCCGACGCTCCACCACGCTGCCGTCGGTGAGCTCAATCGCGACCTTGCAGGCCTGGAGCTTGGGGAAGAGCGCCTCGAACTCCTGGTTGGCGATCACCTTGATCTTGGGGAGTTGCGCGCGAAGGCGCGGCTCCATGATCTTCTCTTCCTGGAACTGCTCGGGCGTCACCTTGTGATCGACCAGCGCGGCGGCGATGCAGTAGGGGAGCGAGTGATCGGCCGCCTCTTTGGTTCGCGGATCGTATTTGGCTGGATCGGAGAGGATATCGGCCGCGCGCGCGATGGTCTCGATCCGTACCTCCTTCACCGACTCGGCAGCGATCTTGTGCTCCCGCAGCAGATAGAGTGTGGCGGTGATCGGCGTGTGGGTCAGCGCCTCGGTTGGATACGACTTCATCCCGCAGTCCTTGATCCGGAAGGTGCTTCCCAGCCCACCGACCAGGATCTCGGCGTTCCACTCCGGCCCGAGGCAGTGGAACATCCCCTCCTTGCCATCCAGGACGTTCTCCGGTCCGGTGTAGCCCAGTTGGGCCAGGAGCGCTGACTCCACGCCAGCACGAGTCGCCATCGGATCGACCGTGTTCTTCATCATGGTGAGCTTGCCGGCCACCGCCGCGCCGAGGGTGAAGTGGCGCGAGGCCGAGATGCCGATCGCGTGCTGGAGCTGATCCGGGGTGAGATCGAGAAGCCGCCCCGCGACCAAGGGCGAAGCATAGGCGGTGAGCGTCGCATGGTGCCAGCCGCGTTCCCGGATGCCCGGGAAGGCGAACTCGCAGAGCCGCATCTCGATCTCGTAGGCCAGCACGATCCCCAGGATCAGGTCCTGACCGGTGAGCCCCTTCAGCTCCGCGATCGAGGTCGCGGCCGGGATGATGTCGCTCGGGTGCGAGGGATCTTGCTTCCAGTAGATATCGTTGTAGTCCATCGCCCGGATCATGAGCGCGTTCAGGAAAGAGGATTCAACCGGGTCGGTTTTCCAGCCCTCCACCCAGACGGTGCAGGCCGGCTTTCCTCCCTTCTCCTTCAAGTAGGAGGCCGCGATCGCGGTGTCGTGCACATGAGCGCCGCCAAAGGCACAGCCGAGGGAGTCATAGAGGAAGCGCTTCGCACCGTCGATCGCGTCGGGGGTCAGGTGCTCGTACTTCAGGCTCGCGGTCCATTCGGCGAGCGTGCGGGGCAAGAACGTGGCCATGGCACTCCTTCCGGCGGACCGCGGGATGCGGCGCGCTCATTGGGTTCGGTTGCGCGCCAGAATATCCGGAGGCCGGGGCCAGGAAAAGAGTCTGGCGAACCTCAGCGGAGGAGAATGATCGGGTGCATTCGGACCGCTTCGAGGTTTCCCGACCGTGAATAGTAGATTCCGGCCGGCGCTGGCCGACCCGAACCGCTCCGGCCGTCCCACTCCACCATCCCATCGGCCGAGGCTCGGAGGCGAATGACCTCGCGCCCGCGCACGTCGAAGAGCGTCGTTTCCTCCTGGGAGAACGGGAGGCTCCAGCGGATCCGGTCTCCGGCACGCGCCGGATTCGGGAACGGGAGGGTTCCGGTCAGGCTCGAGGGGAGCGGGACCGCCGCAGTCGCGTCGCACTGGGCCGAGGTCAGGAGGAGCCCGGCGCCCGCGTCGGCCAAACGGACGAGATCCCCCTCGACCGCGAGTCCGAGGCCCCGGACCGGCAGGAAGAGGCGCTGAACGAGCGTTGGCTGCGCGGGAACGGCCGGATTCAGGACGAACAGGGTCCCTGCCTCCACCTCGACCTCGCTCTGGCCGATCATGTAGACCCACTCGTCCTGTACGGCGACGTCGATCAATTCGGCGAACAGGCTCCACTCGCCGAGGAGGCTCGGCAGGGTCGGGGTGGAGAGGTCGACGATCGCCAGGCCACCGTGACCCGCGCCAATCTCGCCCAGGGCGACATACGCCCTCCCTCCGGCCAGCGCGACTGCGTGCGGGGGGAGGGACAACGGGAGCGAGCCGATCTCGACTGGAGAGGCTGGATTGGAGATGTCGGCGACTGCCAGGCGTCCTGTGCCCCCTGAGCTCCTCGACCGTAACCGCGAGACTGGCGCTGATCGCGACGTCGTTCGTGGCGCCGACCGGCGGTAACGCTCCCAGCTCGATCGGCGACTGCGGGTCCTGAGGATCGACCACGAGAAGGCCCGCCGCGCTGGCCGCGACGTAGAGCAAGCCGCCGCTCGTCCGCACGCGTCGCGCGAAGCCGCTGGTGGGGACCGTGCCGAGGGAGAGCGGCAGTCCCGGGAGGCTCACGTCGACGACTGCCACCCCGCCGGTGCCATCGGCCACGTAGGCACGGTCGCCCGCCAGGGCGACATGGGATGCGGTGCCGGGGGTGTCCAGCGCGCCGACCTCGACCGGCGCGTCAGGGACGGTGGAGTCGATGATCCGGAGTCCATCGCTGCCGTCAGCAACATAGTTGAGGGACCCGACCGATGCGACGCCGGTCGCCGTCCCCGGGGTGTCGAGCAGCCCCTCGATCGATGGGGTTAGTGGCGAGGAGACATCGATCACCTGAACCAGCGGCCCGGCCATGAGGTAGGCAAACGGAGCGCGCACCGCCAGGCGGAACGGGCTATAGAGGTTGTTGTCTTCCTCGAGTCGACCGAGCAGGGTGGGCGCCGTCGGGTTCGAAAGATCCCAGGTCGCGATGGTGGCGACCTCGTAGGTCGTCAGGTAGGCGACGTCGCCTTCGATCACGATCGCCTCGGGCGGGATGTAGTCGGCGTAGGCCGTGCCGGCCAGTTTCACCGGGGACGACGGGGTGCTGATGTCGACGATCGGGAGAGTATCGCTCTCGTCGAAGGCATAGAGATAGTCGCCGCTCAGCGCGAAGTCGGAGGCTCCTCCCAGGCAGAAATCGGGCAGGGTTGCCACCGAGAGCGGACTGGTCGGCACCGACATGTCGACCACCTCGAGCCGCGACGGCTCGCCCTGCGCCACCTCGTAGTCGATGTAGGCGAACTGTCCCCGAACGCGGACCTTCCCAGGGGAGGCGAGCGGGATGTTCGCGCGCTCGACCGGGAGCGCCGGGAAGCCCACGTCGATGACCCTGACGCCGAACTCTGCCGTGGCGAAGTAGGCCAGGCCGGAGGCAACGGTGAGGTCGCGGCGCGTTCCGCTCGCACCAAAGGTCCCGAGAACACTCGCGGCCCCGGCCGCGTTCACCTTGACGATCCGGAGCCCCACGCCGTCGGCGACGTAGACCAGTCCGTTGACCGCCTCGACCTGCGTGATCGGGGTTCCGGTGTCCAGGCTCGAGAGGAGCGTCGGAGCATAGGGATCCGAGACGTCGACCACGGCCAGTCCGAGTTCCTCATTCGCGAGATATAGGCGGGTTCCCATCAGGGCGATGTCGAGGTTGTTACCGTTGAGGTCGAGCTGCGCCACGACCTGCATGTACTCGTCGGCGGAGATGCACTCTGCCCGGCTGCTGCCGACGGCGGTTCCGCCGAGGAGCGTGGCCGAGAGCGAGATCGTGGAAAGTCCCATCCAGACCCGTAAGAGGCCGCGACGCAGCATGATCAGTCTCCTGGTGTGTGCACCGACAAGGTTCGATGTCACTCAAGCGTAGCGAATCCGGTGGCCGTAGGCCATGCCGGAAGAATTGCGGAGAGACATATCCATCCCGGGAGAGCTGCGCTCAAGAAGTGAGGCGGCGCAGCTTCTCCCGGAGGACGTTCTCAAACCCTCCCAGTGCTACGAGTTCCTGGGCCACTTCGCGCAGGGGGAAGAACCGATACTCCTTGTCTTCCAAGCGGATGGACGACCGGGCGAAGTCGACTTCGGCGGTCCAGTCGGTGCGGACGGTCGGGGGGCCCGAATGGGGGTACTGCGCCCGCAGATCGGTCACGAACTCCGGGCACTCGATGACGACGTAACCGTTGTTGAATGCGTTGCGCTTGTAGGTCTGGGAGTAGGAACCGGCAATGACCAGGGCAATTCCCCGGTACTTGAGCGCGGTCGCCGCCTGCTCGCGCGAAGATCCGGTGCCGAAGTTCCAGCCCCCCACGAGGATATCCCCCACCTGGGCCAGTTCCTGGAACTTGGGGTCGTAGTTCCGCATCGCCGCGGCGGCCATCTCGGCCGGAGAGAGGTCGTCCTTGTAAGTAAACTCCTTGCCGTAGATGCCGTCGGTATTGAGGTTGTCCTTGTCGCACCAGAGCAGGCGACCGCACACCCGGGCGGGGAAGCCCTCGCGAATCACGACCGCGCTCTCGCGCACAGGGGTAGGCTCGGGAACGGTCAGTGTGCCAACGATTTCCGCCATCCGCGCGCCCCCGGGGGCGGCGATGTAGCCGGCGGCTGCGGACGCCGCCACCACCGCGGGGGAGGCAAGATAGGCCAGCGACTGAGCGGAACCCATGCGGCCCTTGAAGTTACGGTTTGTGGCGGAGATCGCGACCTCGCCGTCCGCGAGCACCCCGGTCCCCAGTCCGATGCAGGGGCCGCAGCCCGGAGGGAGGGCGATCGCACCCGCTTCGAGGAGTGTCTGCCAGTGACCCGCCGCCCTGGCGTCCGCTTCCACCGCCTTGGAGGCCGCGGCGACGAACAGCTGGACGCCGGCCGCGACGCGCTTCCCCTTCAGCACGGCAGCGGCCTCGGCGATGTCCTCCTGACGGCCGTTGACGCAGCTCAAGAGGTAGGCCTTGTCGATCTTCACCCGCTTCGGCTCGATCTCGGCCAGCGAGGTGATCGTCTTGACCTCGTTCGGTCCCGCCACGTGCGGCGTGACCGTCCCCAGTTCGAGCATGAATTCCTTGGCGTAGTAGCAGCCCGGGTCTGGTTCCGGGGCCTCGGCCTCCGCTCGGGCAATCAACTCCGGGGTGAGGCGCGGGTTCGCGTCGCCCCTCGCCGCCATCATCGCTGCTCGATCGAGCAGATAGGCGCGGGTGGTCGCATCGAAGGGGATCAGCCCAACCAGAGCACCCCATTCCGTGGTCATATTCGCGATCGTCATGCGCTGGTCGATCGAGAGTGAGGCGAGTCCATCCCCTTCGAACTCGATGGCGTAGTTCAGCACCTCATCGTTTCGGAAGTAGCCGATCAGGGTGAGGATCACGTCCTTACCGGTGACCCCGGGCGCGAGACGCCCCAGGAGGCGGACCCGAACCACCTCCGGCACCTGCCACCAGGTCTCGCCGGTGGCCCAGATCGCGGCCGCGTCGGTCCGTACTACCGGGGTCCCCAGCGCCCCGAGGGCGCCGTAAAGGTTGGAGTGGGAGTCCGACCCAACCACGAAGCTCCCCGGCAACACGAACCCTTCTTCGACCATGATCTGATGACCGATCCCGGTCTTGGCCGGAAAGAAGGCCAGGCCGTGTTGCGTCGCGAACGCTTCGATCGCCGCGTACTTGGCCAGGTTCTCGGCCGAGTCGTTCTGCACGTCATGATCGATCGGGATCACCGGCTGCTTCGGATCGAAGATGCGGGTGCACCCCATCGACTTCCACTTTGGGATCACTGCGCCGGTGTTGTCGTGGGTCATGCAGTGGCTGGGGCGAACGCTGACGAAGTCGCCCGCGTGGACCTCGGCTCCCGTGGGGAGTCCGACGGCGAAACGCTGGGCGATCTTTTCGATCCGATTCTGAGCCATGGTTCCTCCGACGGTATGCGACCGATCACTCTGGCCAACCGCGACGTCAGGCGTCAAGCCGCGACCCGACGGCGCGCACCCTCCGCGGCATCAGAGGGGGATGCTTTGACCCTCGCCGAGATCCCAGATGAGGCCGGGATGGTCCCCTCCCAGGGCGGGCGGCGAACGGAATCGCAATGCTCCAATCGCAGCACCGCCGCGGCGAAGGGTGCCGCTCGCGTTCCAGAAGTCTGGTTCGGAGATCTTTCCGTTCACCGTCTCGGTCTGAATCGCGACCTGACTCATCTCGTAGCTGACCCCGTTGACCGAGATCTGATTGTCGGCGTTGCGGAAATGATTGGCCACGGTCCGTCCTTCTCCTGCGTTGCTCAGGATGTGGCCCCGCGAGGTTTCGCTGATCTGCAAAGCGATGCCGGCCGCGGTCAGTGTTCCGGTGATGCCGTCCCGCCGGTCGAGCTCGGCGAACTGGCCGTCCACCTCGAAAAAGCTCGTGCCCTGCACCGTGAGGTTGGCCGTATACGTGATCCCGCCGAAGACTCGGGTTCCGGTGAGGGATCGGACGAACGCCACCGTCCCGGCCGCGGGGGACGTGGCTTCCCGTTGCTCGCCCAACCGCCCCGAGGTGCGGGCCGGGCGTCCCGGCGTGCCACTCTGGCTGGCCACGGTGGCATCGAACTGCCCCTGCCGGACGATGCGGAAGGCGAAGTTGCTGTGGAAGTCCTTGAAGTTGTCGGAGTCGCTCGAGAGATCCCCCTCGAACGCCGAGACCGTGACCTCGAACCTCACCGGCGACCCGTTGACCGTCAGGTCGACCAGCAGTCGGTCGCCCGGCGTGTTGACCCAGGTGAATTCGTCCGAACCCTCCGCAGTCTGGGTCAGCGTACCGTTGATCGTCACGGTGTTGTTGTTCTGAAAGGAGGCGGCGAAGACCCAGAAGGCCACCGCTTCCACCGCCTCGGTGGCGAACTCTCGGGAGAGATCGCCGGCCGAGAAGGCACTCTGGATCCCTGCCTGCTCCGCGGCCGGAATGCCGCCGCTATCCGGGTCAGGCCCCGGACCAGGGTCAGTGACACGATCGCGGTCCCCGCAGCCGAGGAAAATCAAGGTCAACAGAGCGAACAGAGTGAGGTGGCGAAAACAGGTCATACATCCTCCGAGTGTGGGCACCGGCCGGACCGAGTTCACTGGAGTCGGTCGCACCGGCGCGGGCCGGATCATAGGGACCAAGGCCGGAGCGCGACAAGTCACGCCCGACCGGCAAGACCGGGTGAGGCGGCGACGACGCATCGGGTACACTGCCGCCCGATGTCGGAACGTTGCTGCATTATCGAGGATCGTTCGCCCGGGGTTGCCCTCCGAATGCGCGCTTGCGTGCGCGTCGGTCTCCTGCTCGCCCTGACTCTTGGTTCAGGGGGGTGTCGCTTCATCTCGACTTCCTTGGAGCGAGTGGTCCGGGAGCCTGGTCGGTTCCACGGGCAGGAAATCACCGTTTCGGGCCGGATCGAGGCGATTCGGTGGCGTCCCGAGCTCGGGTCGATCGCGCTCAGGATCACCGACGGGCACGACTCGCTGCTCGTTCTGTCGGCCGGCGATCCGCCCGATCCCCAGGAGAGTGTCCGATTGCAGGGACAGCTGTTGCGGAGCTTTCGCGTGGAGGGGAAGGATCGTCCGGTGCTCTTCCTGAAATCCGACGCGATCCCTGCGAACGGCGGAGGCGCGCGATGAGCGACCTGGTCCCTGGTCTGCCCTACGCCGATTTCGTGCGCGAGGCGCGCCGGCATCTGCACGAGGCGAGTTTCCGCAACAGCGATTTCTTCCGACTCCACGCCCAGGCACTCGAGGCGCTGCTCCACACCCCGCAGATCTCGGGCCGATACGGGCTACCGCCCGCCGGTCGCGATCGGCTGGCGGTGGTGCACTGGAACATCGAGAAGGGGAAGCAGCTCTCAGGGCTGCGCCAACGGTTCGCCCTTGATCCCGATCTGCAACAGGCCGACCTGGTCTTCCTCAACGAGGTCGACGTGGGAATGGCCCGGGCGGGGTCCAATGCCGACGTGGGGCGGGAGTTGGCCGAGGCGTGGGGCGGGCATCTGGTCTACCTGCCGAGCTACATCGAGTGCACCAAGGGGCTCGGGGACGAGCGTCTGGTGGACGGGGAGAACAGCCGCGGGCTGCATGGGCTCGCCCTGCTCTCCCGGTTACCGGTGGTGGAGGCGCGCATGTTTCCCCTTCCGGCCTGCTGGGACTACTTCGATTTCGAGGAGAAGCGGCTCGGCTTTCGCCAAGGGTTGTACGTCCTGCTCGACTGGCACGGAGTGCCCGTGGTGGCGGCGACGACGCATCTCGAGGTTCGCCGCACCCCGGCCGGACGACAGATCCAGGCCGAGGCGTTCTTCCGCGGTCTGGCTGCTGCGCTCAAGCGTTGGGGAAGCGATCTTCCGGTGGTGATCGCGGGCGACTGGAACACCAACACCTTTGCCCGCAGCGGCTGGTGGAACACGCTGCGCGGATTCGTCCGCATCGTCTCGACCCCTCCGGAGCGCCTCGCGCGGGAGCTTCGGGCGCCGTTCGACCGCGAGCCACTCTTCGACAATCTCCGCTGGGAGCGATTCGACTGGCAGCCGTTCAACGACGATTCCCCGACCGCCAGTCAGCGTCTCGGCACGGTTGAGGACCTGTCCCTCCTGCCGCCAGCGTTGGCGGAGGCCGTGGTCAGGGCGTTTCAGGTCAAGGATCGGGTGCTGGAGATGCGGTTGGACTGGATCGCCGGGCGGGGGGTGGTCGCCGCCGGCGCTCCGCGAACCCTATCCCCGGGTTCCTGGTCCCCGCAGAGCGACAGGGTGGAAGGGTCGGCGCTCTCCGACCACGCGCCGATTCTGGCCTTCGTTCGGCTGCCTTGACCCCACGCGCTCCAGTCGGGAGAATGCCGGCCGGCGGGTGAGAACCGGAATTCGGGAGCATACCGGTCGCACTCCGGGTAAACGACGGACTGCCCTCCGGGACAGACCTTGGGCTCGATCTCGAACACGAAAGGGACTATGAGCACCTCCTACTTTGCCCGTCGTTGGGGCGGGTCGCCGAACCTCGCACTCGCACTCGGTCTGGGTCGCTTCCTTCTGGCCCTGATCGCGCCGGTGGTCCTCTTCGTCGGACTGGCCCTGGCGGCTCCCGAGGAACTGCCGATGCCCGAGTCGCTCGACGTAGAGGTCACCGCGGCGCTCAAGCATGCCAAGCTGCCCCCGGGAGGGGAGACGATCCTCGCCGTCACCTATCAGCTCCCCGATGCATCGCACCTCCAGCCCGGTGACTTCCTGTATGTCAACCCCGCCGAGGGACAGAGCTTCATCCTGGGGCTCCCGCTCTCACCGAACCCGACCAGCTTCGAGGGGGATCCGGTCTATCAGGGAACCACCACGTTTTACTACCGCCTGAGGCTTTCCCCGACCGCGCCCACCGGTGCCGGCGCGATCAAGCTCCTGGTCGGATATCAGGGCTGTATCGAGCAGCCGGTCTTCGCCTGCTTCTCCCCCGAGGAGATTTCGGTCGAGCTCCCGATCGAGGTGGGAGCGGGGGCGGAAGAAAACGGCTCCGCGAGCGCGCTCTTCGCCGCGATGAGCAGCCTCCCGCCGGCCATCGAGGGGGCCGGGGCACCGATCGGTACGGAGGTCGGATCGCCGGGGCACGCTGCCGATGCTCCGGTCGTTACTCAACCAAAGTCGCTCGAACAACGTCTCGAGGAGCAACTCGAGAAGCGTTCGTTCCTCGCCTTCCTCCTGGTGTTCCTGGGGGGAGTGGCGACCAGCTTCACTCCCTGTGTTTATCCGATCATTCCGATCACGATCAGTTACATCGGCGGCCGGAGTAAGGGGAAACTCGGCGGCTTCATCCTGTCGCTCTTCTTCGTGCTCGGAATCGCCATCATGTACTCCACCCTCGGCGTCGTGGCCGCCTCGTCCGGAGCCCTGTTCGGCAACGCGATGCAGTCGACCGGTGTGCTGATCTTCGTCAGCGCGATCTTCTTCGCCATGGGGGCGTCGATGCTCGGGGCGTTCGACATCGCTCTACCCGCTGGACTGCAGACCAAGCTGCAGGAGGGACCTCGTACGGGGGTCATCGGCGCGATCTTCATGGGAATGGTGACCGGACTGGTGGCGTCTCCCTGTGTGGGGCCGGTTCTGGTCGTCTTGCTCGCCTGGGTGGCGAAGGTCGGCGCGATCGGCCTCGGATTCGCCCTCTTGTTCACCTTCGCGGTCGGACTCGGGTTGCTCTTCCTCGTGATCGGGACCTTCGCCGGCGCGCTGAACGCCCTGCCCAAGGCCGGGCAGTGGATGGACACGGTGAAGCATGTCTTTGGCGTGATTCTCTTTGCGATGGGGATCTTCTACCTCCGTTCCCTGATCGGCCCGGGGTGGACCTGGTTTCTGAGTGGCGTGCTCGCCGTGATGGTCGGGACCTTCCTCGGCGCCTTCCGCACCGTCAACGAGGATGCGGAGCACGGGGTGTTGATGCGGAAGGGGTTTGGTTGGGTGCTGCTGGTGGCCGGAAGTTTCGCCTTGATCATCGGGCTGGCCCGCATCTCGGGGGTCGCCTTGGCACCGGGGCAGGCCACCGGTCCGTCAACCCAGGCGGTTGCGCCCCACCACGGTCTGGCCTGGGTCCACGACGATCTCGAAGGAATGGCCGCTGCCCGGAGCGCCGGGATGCCGGTGGTGATGGATTTCTACGCCGATTGGTGCGCGGCTTGTGTCGAGCTCGACGAGAAGAGCTGGGTCGATCCGGCGGTGAAGGTGGAGGCCGAGCGGTTCGTGGCGATCAAGATGGACTTCACCGCGAGAAACGAAGCAAACGCCAAAAAACAGGCCAGTTACGGGGTCATGGGACTACCGACCGTGATCTTCTTCGATTCCGCCGGCAACGAGGTCGAGCGTTTCTTCGGATTCCGGCCCCCGGACCAGATCCTCGCTTCGATGAAACGAATCTCCTGATCTGCCCCCACTGGAATGAGAGCTGGTCGCGGTGTCGTGCGCGGGATCGACCGTGAGCGAGAGCGGCGATCGCCGCGCCATTCCATAAGATCTACGTTGTGAGGTCTATGCTCTGGGGCTAGATTCCTAATGGTAGTCCGCTGGGTGGACGAGTCCCTGGGAGGAGGATGGCGATGGAGATCGGAGTCGCGAGAGAGATCGGACGCGATGAACATCGCGTCGCGTTGACGCCGGCCGCGGCGCGACAACTGGTGATGGAAGGGCATCGGGTCTTCGTCGAGCGCGACGCCGGGCTGGAGAGCCGGTTCACGGATCGCGAGTATCGGGAAGCCGGCGCTGAGATTCTCTACGCTCGGGAGGAGGTGATCCGCCGCTCCGGGGTGGTCCTGGGCCTCGGGGCTCCGAGCATGCACGACGCCGCGATGCTGGAAGCCGGACAGGTCGTGTTCGGATTTCAACACCTCGCGGTGGCGCCGAAGGAACTGCTCTATCGACTCCTCGAGCGGCGAATCACCGCGATCGGATTCGAGCTGATCGAGGAGCCGGACGGGCGGACTCCCATCCTGCGCGCGATGAGCGAGCTCGGTGGCCAGATGGTGGTGCACCTGGCGGCGCACCTGCTGGAGGCGGAGAGCCAGGGACGCGGCATCTTGCTTGGCGCGGTTCCCGGCATCGGTCCGGCCAGCGTCCTGGTGCTCGGAGCGGGGACGGTCGGGCGGACCGCGGCGCGCATCCTGATCGCCAGCGGTGCTCACGTCGTACTGCTCGATCGAGATCTGGAGCGGCTGCGCCGCGCGGATCAGGAACTCTCCGGCCGGGCCGAGACCTTCATCGCCGATCCGGAGACGCTGGCGAAGTTCACCCGGGTGGCCGATGTGGTGATCGGCGCGGTCCGTGTCCCGGGGGGGCGTGCGCCCTATCTGGTGTCCCGGGCCATGGTGAGCGAGATGCGACCGGGCAGCGTGATCATCGACGTGGCGATCGACCAGGGAGGTTGCGTCGAGACCAGTCGACCGACGACCCTGGCCCAGCCGACCTTTGCGGTGAACGAGGTGGTGCACTACTGCGTACCGAACTTCACCGCGAACATACCGCGCACCGCATCGAAGGTGTTGAGCCTGACTCATCTGCCCTACGTGGCGGGAGTGGCGCGCACCGGAATCGAGGCGGCGCGGCGCAAGAGCGAGCCCATTTCTCGAGGCATCTACCTGCACGACGGCGGGGTGTTGTTGCCCGACTTGGCGGCGCGCCTCGGGATGTAGCCGAACGCTCGGCGACGAGGCACGCGCAATACGGAGGAGGATCGGGATGAGGTGGATGGAGGAGTACCGCCAAAAGCTGATGAGCGCGGCGGACGCCGTGCGCCTGGTGGAAAGCGGTCATCGGGTCTACTACAGCGGAAACGCGGCGGCGCCGTTTCCGCTCATTCGCGCGCTGGTCGAGAGGAAAGACGAGCTGCGCGACGTACAGCTCAACCATGTGCTGCTGATCGGCGAGGATCCGATCGGTGATCCGGCCATGGAAGGGCACTTCAGGCACAACAGTCTCTTCGTCGGCCCGGCTGATCGACGCGCGGTCAATGAAGGGCGCGCCGACTATATGCCGGTGTTTCTGTTCCAGATTCCACGGCTCTTCAAGCAGGGCATCGTGCCGCTGGACGTGGCCATCGTCCAGACCTCGCCGCCGGACGAGCACGGCTTCCTCTCCCTGGGCGTCGAGACATTGGCCAGCAAGGCGGCGGCCGAAAGCGCCAAGAAGGTGATCGTCCTGGTCAACGAGCAGATGCCGCGGGTGCTGGGTGATTGCTTTCTGCACAGTTCTCAGGTCGCGGCCATCGTCGAACACTCCGCTCCGTTGCCCGAGTTGCCGCGCCACCCGATCGGGGACATCGAGTCGCGGATCGCCGGGTTCATCACCCGCCTGATCGAGGACGGGTCGACCCTGCAGCTTGGAATCGGTGCCATTCCGGATGCGGTGCTGTCGCAGCTCGAAGGGAAGCGCGACCTCGGCATTCACACCGAGATGGTTTCGGATGGGGTGATGGAAGCGATCGAGAAGGGGATCATCACCGGGCGGCGCAAGAGCCTGCACAAGGAGAAGGCGGTACTGACCTTTGCCCTCGGCTCGCGCCGGCTCTACGAGTATCTCGACAACAATCCCCAGTTCGAGGCGCACCCCTCGGACTACACCAACAACCCGTACATCGTGGCTCAGCACGACAACATGGTCGCGATCAACTCGGCGCTCGAAGTCGACCTCACCGGGCAGGTCTGTTCGGACTCGATCGGTACCTACATCTACTCTGGCTTCGGCGGCCAGGTCGACTTCATCCGTGGGGCCGCACAGTCGAAGGGCGGCAAGCCGATCATCGCCCTTCCGGCCACGGCGAAGGACGGGGCGATGTCCCGGATCGTTCCGGTGCTCAAGGCTGGGGCCGGGGTGGTCACCAGTCGCGCCGACGTCCACTACGTCGTGACCGAGTTCGGCGCGGCCCACCTGTTCGGGAAGAACCTCCGCGAACGGGCCGAGGCGCTCATCTCGGTCGCCGATCCGCGCTTCCGCGAGGAACTGCTGACCGCGGCCAAGGAGCGCCGACTGATCCCATAGCGCGGCAGCTGGTGCACGCCACCTCGCACTCGCCCTCCGGCCACGCGACCGGAGGGCGAGTGTCGCTTTCGACCCTTCCTCCGCGGTCGGGGCCGCAGGGTGCGTGATCGAACCCCGCGACGCGGGACCGGCTCATCTGTTAGCGTGCCGTCCGATGTCGATCCATCCCGCGACAAACCACCGGCACTCCGGGCCGGTTGCTTGGCGGCCGTTGCTCGCCGTGCTCGCCCTGGCGGCGCTTCTCCGTTTCCTGCCCCTCCCGAGTCTCGGACCGATCCACTACGACGAAGGGCTCCACCTGATGGAGGCGCGCTTCCTCCGCACCGCGGTGCTTCACGACCACTTCGGCGCCGCGATCGATGTCGATGGGCTGCCGTTGGTGCACGGCAAGCCTCTCCACGCCGCGATCCTCGCCCTCGCGCAGACCGTTCTCGGGGATCGACCCTGGGTCGGAAGCGTGGCCATGGGCGTCTTCGGTCTCGGTTCGGTCGGCCTCTGCTACGCCTTGGCTCGGATCTGGTTCGGGCAGGCGGTGGCTCTGTGGGCGGCGCTCTTCCTGGCCACGAATCCCTGGGCCGTGCTCTACGGTCGCCTCGCCCTGCCGGAGGCCGACTCGACCTTCTTGGCCCTTCTCGGGATCTACTGCGCGGCCTCGGGCCGGGAGCCGACCCTGCGCCGGGCGACTCTGGCCGGCCTCTGTGCTTCCCTTGCCATGCAGACGAACTACCGCTGGATGGTCGTGCTCCCGCTGCTCTTCGTCGGGATCGAACTCCTCTTCGCCCGGGCACGCCGGTCGACGCGGGGCTTGGTCGGTCGGGTCGCACTGTTCTTCCTCTTCCTCGCCCTTCCGCTCTTGCTCACCGATTTCGTCTACAGTGCGCTGATCCTCGGCGAACGCCTCGAGCAGGCCACGCGGCCGCGCACCTACTTCGAGGACCTGGCCTTCAACGTGCGCAAGTTCTCCGCCCAGGGCTGGGCCACCGGGCTGCGCGATCCGCTGCGCTTTCCGTTCTTCATCCTCCGCTTCGGCGGACCGATCCTGGCGGTGGCCACCGCGGTGGGGCTCGGCGCCGCCTGGCGACGTTGGCGGAATTCCGAAGATCGCGAGACCCTCGGGCCGGGTGCGCTGCTGCTTTGCTCCCTCCTCCCCCCGGTGCTCCTGCTGATCTCCGCCTGCGGCTTTCCGCGGTGCCTCTCTCTATCCCATCTGCCTTGGTCGATCGCGGCCGGTCTCGGGCTCGCCGATCTGAAGGGGCGGCTGGGGAGACCGGTGCTCGCTCCCGCCCTGCTGGTTACGACGCAGCTCCTGACTCTGCCCTGGGTGCTTCCCGGAGGCTCGGGGTATGGGGCGGTCGCGGCCTGGCTGCAGGCGCGGGGGGACACCAGGTGTCTCGCTTCCCAGGCCTATGTTCTCAGGCTCTATGGCGTGGAGGCGGTGGGGATCCCCGACCGCGACGCTCGATTGGCGGAGTTCCGCGCCCGTGGCTTCCGCTATCTCGTCGTCGACAATCAGGTATGGACGTCCGATCAGACGCGGACCTGGCGCGCTCTGGAGCGTCAGGCGACTCTCGTCTTCGAGGTGCCGCATCCGGCCGGCGGATCGGCGAGCTTCAGCTACGAGAGCCCGGAGCGCAGCCTTGCCGCGACCTGGGCACGCGCCAAGGGAGGGGACTGGCTGAGGCCCTCGTCTCTGCGAGTGTACGAGTTGCCGACCGTTCCCTAGTCGAGCTTCGTCGATTGACGCGGTCGCCCGTAGCGGGTGAAGATGTTCGTGCTGCCGGGGGATCGGCGGACCAGCTCCACCGATGGGATGGCAGGCTGCGAGAGCGCGCAGCGTTCCGAAAGGATTCCATGTCGCAGTTCACGCGTCGGCTCCGGGCCGTCCTGTCCGACCTGCCGGGTGCCGCACGGTTGCTCCTGGCCCCGCTCTGGTTGCTCACCAGCCTCGGCTGCTCTGATGGCGACGATCCGGGTGGAGGGTTCAACGCGCGGCCCACCGTTCTGATCACCGCGGGTGCCACCGACTCGAGTTCGGTGAGCTACCGGGTGCGATTCGAGTGGCGCGGGGTGGACGACGACGGCGTGATCGAACGGTATCAGTACGCGATCGACGATACCGCGACGACCTCGGCCTGGCGCGACACCACCGCCACCGCGCTGCTGCGGAACTTCCGCGCCGACCAGCCCGATCCGACCGATCCCGGCAGCGCGAGCCGCTGGCACACCTTCTACGTGCGCGGAATCGACGACCGCGGAGCGGTCTCACGCGCCGATCGCCGGATCTTCAATGCACGTACCATCGCGCCCGTCACTCGACTGACCGCACCGACCAGTGGCGCCGATGTCGTTGCGGTCTGTGACACCACGGTGTTTCGTTGGATCGGCGAGGATCTCGATACCGAGCGCCTGGACGGGATGCCGGTCTGGTACGAATACAAACTGGCGCGCATCTCCGGACTGGAGGTCGGCGATCGTGCCGCGCTCGATGCCCTCGAACAGGAAGACAACCTGCTCGGCGACACCTTGGGCGCGGAGCCCGGAGCCTGGGTGCGGGTACCAAACTCCATTCGGGACGCGCGAGTCTCCGGCATTCGCCGCGGGGCCTTTTACGTGTTTGCCGTGCGCGGTATCGATGAGGCCGGGGCAATCGAGCCCGCGTTCGATCGCCGCCGGAACTTCCTCGTCTTCCAGCGGGACAACTCCGCCGGGGACAGCTTCCTCGCGGTGAGTGAGCCGGCCCTGGGACGATTCGTCGCTCCGCTCAACGGCGAGGAGTGGGTGCTCTCGGTGCCCGCGGATCGCGGTTTTCGATTCGCCTGGAACCTGAGTTGCACTGCCTGCGGGGACCCAGACGCCCAGTACAACTACGGTCTCGACCTCCCCGACCCGGAGGACGAAGCGAACCTGGATCCGGAGGGAGTCGGCGGCTGGCGGGGCTGGGGGCCGTGGGAGGCGAACCAGGTGCCAATCCGCTTCGATCCCGCAGACGGCCCCGCCACACACACGCTACATCTCCGCGCGCGCTGCGCCCTTGATGCGCAGCGCAGTCGGTCACTCAAGATCGTCCTGAACGTCGTACCATTCACCTTCGGGAAGTTTGCCCTCGTGATCGACGACGCGCGGCTGGGATCGGCGCCCTCCGACCAGGAACATGATCAGTTTCTCCTCTCCAGCCTGCTCTTCGGCCTGAGCGAACAGGGAAGCGTCGACCAGCTGAGCGCCTGGAGTTCCGGCGATGAGGGACGTCCGCGTACGCCGATCGATATCTCGATCGAGACCCTGGCCGACTACCAGCATGTCGTCTGGTCGAGCGCACGCGGCGTCGCGACCGAGCGGACCGGCCTCTATGCCACGGAGCGGGAGCGCCAGCGGCTCTCGTTCTATCAGCACGCGGGGGGGCGTCTCCTGATCTTCGGGGGCGACGTGGTGGGAACGACGGTCGGGGCCGGCCCGGGCAACCTCGGTTATCCCAAGCGCCCGCCGAACAACCTGGCGCAGTTGCCGCCGGAGGTCGGGTTCGAGGACGGCTCGTTCCTCTGGTCGCTGCTCCACTTGCGCGCCTATGTCGTGTCGGTGCCGAACCGGGATGACAGCTCGTTGCAGGAGAAGGCGGCCTCGGGGCTGATCGCCTGTCGGTCGGCGCATCCAGGTTACCCGGACCTGTTGCTGGACTCGGCGAAGCGCGATCCCAACCTGCTGGTGAACTGTGAGGAGAATGGCAGCAGCTGTGCCTATCAGGGGGGCGTGACCAGTTGGGAAGGGCTCCTCGACCTGGACGGGCTTGGCGTTACCGAGGCCGGCCTGGACACCCTCTACACCGCGCACACCTGGAACCGCTGGTACGATCCGGATCTGCGCCAGGGGATCGACGTGCAGTCCCCGGTCGATGGCGCGGTGGTGGGGCAGCGCTACGCCTCCACCCGTGCCGACACCCTGGCCGGGATCCAGCAGGGGCGCGTCCTCTGGCTAGGGATCCAGCCTTACGCGTTCCTGCCCGAAGGCCTCACGGCGGCCGGGCAGGCCGCGGCCAAGTGGCTGGTGCGCGGAACGGATCAGTAGCGGGGGGGGGCATCAGGCCGATGCCGGTTCGGACCGAGCAGAGTTTGCCTGGCCTCACCGTCCCCTGATCGGGCCGTGGTTCTTGGTTAAAGACCCCGCGTCGCACCGCCGATTCTCGGGGCAGATGTTTCGACGCAGCAAGACAACCCACCTCCCGGCACCATCACCCCGGCTCTTCCCGGTCCTTCGCGCCGGGCTGGTCGAGATTCACGGCTGTTTCGAGGGGGTGCTCTGGTCGGAGGGGGATGTCGTCATCGGCCGTACCGCCCGGGCCCGGGGCGGGATCAAGGGGCGTCACGTCCTCCTGCAGGGCAAACTGGATGGGAAACTGCACGCCGACGGAACGGTCTTGCTGCAAAAGAGCGCCCGCCTCGAGGGGCAGATCTCCGGCCGCCTGCTGGTGATTGAGCCCGGGGCGGCGTGTCGGGCGAGCTGCGCAGTCGGCGATTCGGTCGCGTTGAACGCGACCGGCGCAGGCGAGCGGGGCATGGTCGACGCACCACCGACCCCGCTCGTGGAGGCGGTCACCGCTCCTCGGTTGGTCGAATCCGCGATCGACACCGGCGATGGGGACCAGCCCCCTCTCCGCGAGGCCGCCTGACGTGCATCCCCCACCCGATCGACCCGCCTAGGTCCTCTACCCGAGTGCCTTGAGCAACTCCAGATTCGTCGGGTATCGCTCCATCATCTTGATCAGTCCGAGGATCGCCTCCTCCGGCTTACGTTCCATCATGAACCGCCGCAGGATGTGCATCCGGCGCAACTCCTCGCCGCGGACGAGTTTCTCTTCCTTCCGGCTTCCGCTGGAAGGGATGTCGATGGCGGGGAAGATCCGCTTGTTGGCCAGGTTCCGATTGAGCACCAGCTCGGTGTTTCCCGTTCCTTTGAACTCCTGGAAGATCACCTCGTCCATGCGCGAGCCGGTGTCGACCAGAGCGGTGCCCACGATGGTCAGGCTGCCGCCGTTCTCGATCTTCCGCGCCGCGCCGAAGATACGCCGCGGACCATACATGGTCGAGGCGTCGAGCCCTCCCGACCTCGTCCGACCGGAGCCGTCGGAGAAGACGTTGTAGGCACGGGCCAGTCGGGTGATCGAGTCGAGCAAGACCATGACGTCCCGCCCGGCGAGGACCTTCTCCGCCACCCGGATCATCGTCTCCTCGGTTAGGCGGACGTGATCCTCCGGCATCATGTCGTTCGAACTCGCCACCACCTCGCACGGGACTGATCGCCGGAAGTAGGTCACCTCCTCCGGGCGTTCGTCGACCAGTAGGCAGACGATGTCGATGTCGGGATGATTCTTGGCGGTGGCCTTCGCGATCGCCTCGAGCAGCATCGTCTTGCCCGCCTTTGGCGGGGAGGTGATCAGGACACGCTGCCCGCGTCCGATCGGTGCCACCAGATCGAATACCCGCATCGAGAACTCGGTCGGCTCGGTCTCCAGCGTGATCCGTTCGAACGGGTCAACGCTGGTTCCGCGCTGCATCGTGCGCAGCGTGTCGAGGAGCACCCTCTGACGGCGGCGAGGGTCGTTGGGGTTCGGTCCGCGGCCTCCGCGGCGCATTCCGCCCTGGCGGTCCCGGCCTCCCATCTCTCGACCCCGGCCGCCAAGGTCACGGCCGCCGCCGGCCCCCATCTCGCGACCTCGTTGCCGCCGCTCGTCGATCCTTGCCCGGTGGTCATCGGGGCTGAAGCCACCTCCCCGGAGACCGCCGCGGCGGTTGTTCGGGCTGCCCCCCCGACGGGTCCCCCCGCGCTGGCCACGGCCCCCCTCGCCACGAGCACCCTCACCGCGGGTCGTGTCCGGTCGTCCGTGGAGGTCGCGGGGACCCTGTCCTTCGCGATAGACCTGGCCCTCTCGGGGGGCCTGCCCATCGCGGTACGCCTGCCCATCGCGGTACGCCTGCCCATCGCGGTACGCCTGCGCGTCGCGTGGCGGGGCCTGCTCGCGATTGCCGAAGTTGTCCCGCTGTTCCGCGTTGTCACGCGGCGCGGGCTGGACTCGTGAATCGCGGGCGGAACGGTCCCGCCGGTTCCCCCCAGACTCGTCGACGCCCCCCGATTCGGGCTCCGCCGGGTGCCTCCGCGGGGGGGAGGGCTCCCGGTCCTGGCCCGCGGGGCCCGCGGCCTCACGGACCCTGCCGCCGCCGGTACGGCGGCCGGTGCCGCGGGTCGGCCGGGCGGTGGTCCGCTCCTCCTCCTGAGCGCGCGCCGGCGGACGGGGGACCGGGGGGGACTGCGCCGCCTCGTTGGGCGGGGCGGCGTCACCCTCTCGCGGACGTCTCGGGGTCCGTCGCCGGGGACGGCGACCGGAATCGGAACCTGTTCCGGACTCGGGATCTTCGAAGCTCAAGTGTTGCTCCGGGTCGTCGGCGCGTGGCGCGTGCGACATGGGTAGGCCTGTGGCAAAAGGGGCGAAGACGGATTGCGCGAACGGCGCATCGCCCGTGCGGTCTGCGAACCGGCGAACTATACCCAGTGGGCGGTTACATTGCCACGGCCATCTTACGCCTGATATCCTGCCCGCTGGGTCCGAACCGGGTTCCCCGGCCCCGGACGAGAGAGAGCCGCCTCCCAGCGGCCACCGGGAATGGACGTTCCCCGAGGCAAAGCGTCCAAGGCAAGAAAGGGGCGCACGATGAGCGCGTCGACGGTTCTGAAGGAGCTGGGCATCCACGAGGTCAACTCGGGCGTTTACGCCGAGGACTGGATTGCCGCTCCAGGCGGCGGAGAGCTGGTTTCGGTCAATCCGACCACTGGGCAGCCGCTGGCCAGGGTGCTGCAGGCGAATGAGGCGGAGTACGAACAGGTGTTCCACGCAGCGCAGCGCGCCTTCCTCGAGTGGCGGATGGTTCCGGCCCCGCGTCGCGGAGAGCTGGTCCGGGCGCTCGGCGATGCCCTGCGGGAGAAGAAGGATCTCCTCGGTTCGTTGGTCACCCTCGAGATGGGGAAGATCAAGCCCGAGGGGCTGGGCGAGGTGCAGGAGATGATCGACATGTGCGATTTCGCCGTCGGGCAGTCGCGCATGCTCTACGGATTGCAGATGCACTCGGAGCGGCCCGGCCATCGGATGTTCGAGCAATGGCACCCCCTCGGTCCGGTCGGACTGATCACCTCTTTCAACTTCCCGATCGCGGTCTGGGCCTGGAACTCGTGCCTGGCGGCGATCTGCGGCGATTCAGTGATCTGGAAGCCCTCTTCACAGACGCCACTCACCGCCATCGCGGTGCAGAAAATCGCGGCCCAGCTCTGCAAGGATCAAGGCGTGCCACCGATCTTCACCCTCTGCGTGGGCAAGGGTTCGACCGTGGGCGAGCGGCTCGTCTCCGACCGGCGCGTGCCGCTGATCAGTGCCACCGCCTCGTGCGATATGGGGCGTCGAGTCAACCGGGTGATGGCCGATCACCTCGGTCGGCGCGCGCTGCTCGAGCTGGGCGGAAACAACGCGATCATCGTGATGGATGATGCCGATCTCTCGTTGGCCAACCGTGCGGTGCTCTTCGGTGCGGTTGGTACGGCCGGTCAACGCTGTACTTCGACCCGTCGCGTCTACCTGCACAAGAAGATCGCCGGTGAGTTCACGGAGCGGTTGCTCAGCGCCTACAAGCAGATTCGGATCGGAGACCCGCTCGAGGAGGGCACGTTGATGGGGCCGCTGGTCGATCAGGCCGCGGTCGACATCATGCTGAAGGCAATCGATGAGGTGAAGAAGGAAGGGGAGAGATCCTGACCGGCGGGAAGCGGATCGACCGCCCGGGCTACTTCGTCGAGCCCACGATTGCCAAGGTTCGCCCCGAGGTCAAGATCCTGCGCGAGGAGACCTTTGCCCCTCTGCTCTACCTGGTCGAGGTGGACAGCCTGGATCAGGCGATCGAGTACCAGAATGGCGTCGATCAGGGGCTCTCGAGCGCGATCTTCACCCGGAACCTCCAGTCGGCCGAGACCTTCCTCTCGCCGCGTGGCTCGGACTGCGGCATCGCGAACGTCAACATCGGCACTTCGGGGGCAGAGATCGGCGGTGCGTTCGGCGGCGAAAAGGATACCGGCGGCGGGCGTGAATCGGGCTCGGACTCCTGGAAGATCTACATGCTGCGGCAAACCTGCACCGTGAACTACTCGAACCACTTGCCCCTCGCGCAGGGGATCAAGTTCGGCGACTAGACACAGCGCGCCCCATGAGGCGGGCGGAGGAGATTCATGCATACGATCAACGATTCGAACTACGCTTCGCTGGTGGAGTCGTCGGAGCTTCCGGTGGTGCTCGACTTCGGGGCCACCTGGTGCGGGCCATGCAAGAAGCTCGAGCCGATCATCGAGGAACTGTCGAAAGAGTTGGAGGGAAAGGCG
This sequence comes from Candidatus Eiseniibacteriota bacterium, assembly GCA_016712505.1. Taxonomy (GTDB): domain Bacteria; phylum Eisenbacteria; class RBG-16-71-46; order CAIMUX01; family CAIMUX01; genus JADJQY01. The sequence continues at coordinate 61,586 of JADJQY010000008.1, forward strand.
ATCTTCGGCAAGGTGGACATCGATGCCGCGCAGGAGACGGCGAAGAAGTTCGGCGTCATGAGCGTACCGACGGTGATCTTCCTGAAGGGGGGTCAGCCAGTCTACAAGTTCGCCGGCCTGATGCCGAAGAACAAGATTCAGCAACTGCTCGACCAGCACCTCTGGTAGAGCCTGACTGCGGCGCGGCTTGCGCTGACCTATGCCAGACGGCGCCCCGGAAGCCCGACTTCCGGGGCGCCGTTCGCTTGTGCGCCCGGCATGGGCACAGACTTAGAGGTGCAAGTCCTCTCCTGAGCAGGTCACAGCGAGGGAAGGGAAGCGCAAGGGCGGAAGGGTGACCGACCGTCCGAAGGAAGCGTGGAACGAACCCGCGGGCCGATGGACAAGAACCGGATACGAGGCGCTGCTGACCGAGGCGAGCGGGCAAGTGACCGCGAAGCCTTCGTGACCAAGGGGACGTGGCGTAAATCCGGCGGTGTTGCGGGGAAGGTCTGTGTTCTTACCCGGGGAGATCTCGCTTCACGCCTGAAAGGGCGACGCCGAGCGATCGGCGGAGCGAGAAGTCAGCCGAGGCCGTAGTAGTCGCCGCGAGGCGACGAAGGGCCGAACGAGAGGGAGAGCTTTTCGCTCACGGGGATCGGAGAGGTCAGGTCACAGATGTCCGAGCAATTGGAGCTCCCGTTCGAGGGTAGGGGTGAAGCCCCGAGTGTAGAACGGAGTGTGGAGACCTCAACGGCTCCTCGAGAGAAAGAGGGCTCAGGAGCGAGCGGTGTCATGGAACGGGCGGTGAGCCGTCCCAACATGCTGGCCGCGTACAAGCGAGTTCCGGGAAAACAAGGGCAGTCCCGCGATCGATGGGATGACGGTGGAAGCGCTACCGGCCTGGCTGCAGGAACATTGGGCAGGAGTCCGCGAGCAACTGCTGGCAGGCACCTACCGACCGCAGCCGGTGAAGCGGCAGCTCATCCCCAAGGCGGGTGGTGGCGAGCGCGAGCTTGGCATCCCGACCGTAGTGGACCGCCTCATCCAGCAAGCCCTGCTTCAAGTCCTCCAACCGATCTTCGATCCAACCTTCTCCGATCACAGCTACGGGTTCCGACCGGGACGCCGGGCGCACGATGCCGTACGGCGTGCGCGAGGGTACGTCCAGGCAGGCCGTCGCTGGGTGGTGGACGTGGACCTGGAGAAGTTCTTCGACCGGGTGAACCACGACCTCTTGATGGGACGGTTGGCGAAGCGGATCGAGGACAAACGGGTGCTGCGACTGGTCCGTCGGTATCTGGAAGCAGGCGTGATGAGCCAAGGAGTGGTCATGGAGCGGCACGAAGGGACTCCGCAAGGAGGACCTCTCTCACCGCTTCTGGCCAACCTGCTCCTCGACGAAGTCGATCAGGAGCTGGACCAGCGGGGTCATGCCTTCGTGCGCTACGCCGATGACGGCAATGTCTATGTGCGGTCGAAGCGAGCGGGCGAACGAGTGATGGCTCTGCTGCGTCGTCTCTACGGCGACTTGAAGCTCCAGATCAACGAGTCGAAGAGCGCGGTGGCGCGGGTCTGGGATCGGAAGTTCCTTGGGTTCTCCCTCTGGGTGAGCGCGGGAAAGACGATCCGGGTCCGCGTCGCGGAGAAAGCTCTGAACGCGATGAAGCAACGGGTGCGATGGATGACCCGTCGCGTGGGAGGACGGAGCCTGGAGCAAGTGATCGGAGACCTACGACCGTACCTGCTGGGATGGAAGGCATACTTCCGTTTGGCCGAGACACCGAAGATCTTCCGAGAACTTGATGAATGGATCCGTCACCGCCTCCGAGCGATCCAACTGAAGCAGTGGAAGCGCGGCCGAACGGTCTTCCGGGAACTGACCTCTCGCGGGGTCGGTCCGGAACTGGCCCGGAGGATCGCGGCGAACACTCGCCGCTGGTGGAAGAACTCGGCGATTGGGCTGCACATCGCGATCCCGAACCGCTGGTTCACCGAACGAGGACTTCCCTCGCTCGGTGCGTGACCTCAACATCTCGAACCGCCGGATGCGGACCCGCTTGTCCGGTGGTGTGGGAGGGGAGTAGCCGGGATCACCGGCTACCCCCTATCCCGATTCCCTCTCCTCGCTCGCGGCGATGGCGACGGCGATCCGGTGCCGGGTCCTGATTCCCGCCTCCTCCTCGGTGGTTCGGGGCACGGCGCGGTCTGTGCGCCACAACCGTGAAATCGTCCCACACTCCCGCGGCTACCCACTCGCCCGGTAACTAACTGCAATGAAGTCAGTTGGCGGCGTAGCGCGTGATGGCACGACTCCTGCAAAGGGCAACACGACGAAAAGCCCTGGACCCGACTGCATACGGTCGATATGAAAGGAGACACTCATGCGCACGACGAAGCTCGCCATCTGCGTCCTCGCCTCCCTGCTCACCGCCAGTGGGTGCAGCAAGGAGTCGACTCAGCCCTTGCCCGAAGCACCGGCACTACCGCCCGCGGAGTCGCTTCAGATCGATCTCGGCTTCTTCCAACAGCCGGCCCGCGCGCCGGAGTCGGCCGCGCCGGAAACGATCTTCAACTGGACCAACGCCGTGGTGCGGGTGCTGGTGATCAACGCGTTCGTCGATGCCGCGTTGTCGCCCCCGTTTGAGGCGTTCGAGGTTGCCCTCAACACCACGCCGACGCTCCGTCAGGATGGGACCTGGGTCTGGACCTACGGCGTGCTGGAGGGAGGCCGCACCGCTCGGATCGACCTGGAAGGGGTTGAGCGAAGCGGAAAGGTCGAGTGGAGCCTCTACCTGACCGACTCCGAAGCCGAGCCACCGCTGAATCATGGTCTCTGGTTCGAAGGAGAGACCACCGGGAACGGCGAAGAGGGCTTCTGGCTCTTCCTCGATCCGCGCAGCTCCTCCTCAGGGAACTACGCCCGGTTGAACTGGAGGGTCAAGGCTGAGGACGACGCCGAACTGCGTCTCGAGGCACTCGATCGGTCCGAGGAGAGCTTCGGTGACTTCGTGCTCTACGAAGTCGATCGACGCGATGCCCGCGTGACCTACCACGACGCTTCCGAGCGGTCGGAGTTCATCGCGAAATGGAACACCGCCACGGGTGCCGGCAGTCTCGTCGCACCGGACTACAACCAGGGAGCGCCGGCCTGCTGGAACTCGGAGCAGCAGGACATCGAGTGCAGCACGGTCGCTCCCGGCCCTCGCTGACCCGCAGGCCTAGCCCGCACCCTCGAATCGAACCCGCCTGATCTGACGACACTAGTCTTGGGGTGGCGGCGGTTTCCCTCGATTCCGCTGCCGCCTGACCCATCGGAGTCGGCCGCCGCAGTCCCCGCTACCCACGGACCTTGCATCCCAGGGCGCGTCACGCGTCGGTCCGGCCCGTCCAATCGCCGGGCCGCGCGTGGCGCCCACCCTGGAGTCGGAGAGGGGGGTGACCATGCCTCGTCACGCGCGATCGGTCCATCGATCCGTTCCCACCGGAGCTAGAGCCGGATGGACGCCGCCGTGGTACTCCCATCCGATCGCCCGCCAGCTCGTCCTGGCCTGCCTCTAGCTCGGAGAAGGTCGGTTAGAGCGCAAAGCGGAAACCTAGGCGGAGGCGCGCGGCTCCGCCCGCCTCCTCGACCGGGTCTCGGAACTCAATGCTTGCTCCTTCGTCGCTCGTGCCCCGAACCTCCACTTCGCTCCAGTTGATCTGGTCGATGATCAGCGCGAGGTCGAAGGCCAGCATGGGGCCAAAGTGGTGGAGCAGGCCGACTCCAAGCGAGGCGACATCGCCGCTGGTGCTCGACTTGATCTCCGACTGCACGAATTCGATGCCGGTCGCGCCGAGGCCAACCATCAGGTAAGGCTCGATTCGGGATGCGGTGCGAAAGAGATAGAGCGCTTCCAGCGACGCCGCAGACCGGGTCGCCTCGATGTCGTTTCCCGAGGTGTAGTGAAGGGCGGAATGAACTCCTAGCCGGCAGATGAGGCGGGGAGCGAAGCGGTACTCGACCGAGAATCCGGCCCCCGCACCGAGCTCAGCGAGAACCAGCTCCGTCGGGGGGCCTCCCGGAGTGGGATCTCCGGTGGAGAGCAGATCGCTTGCAAACTGCAGGCCGAGGGCGGGACCGCGGGGGCGACCACCAGGGGCGGCTTCGGCCGAGTAGGCGATCGAGGCACTGAGCAGTGCGCCCAGACCGATCCTCACCGCCTCCGAGTTGCCCCAGCCTGGCCGTGATTTCCCGCCCGGTAACGACGGAACTGGCGGTCGGATCATCGGTCGTCCTCCCCGCGCCGCGATGGGCGGGACGGCCGCGCTTCGATACCCAGGGCCTGCATCTTCTTGTGCAGATTGCTGCGCTCGAGTCCCAGCCATCGAGCGGCTTCGGACACGTTGCCGTCCGTGGCATCGAGACATGCCTCGATGCACTCGCGCTCGAAGCGCTGCCTCGCGCCGAGCAGACCACCCTGTTCTCGGAGTTCCGCGATGCTCGGTATGCCTCGGACCTCTGCTCCGCGTGCGCCCGGGTGAGGGCCGCTACCAGCCTCGCGGCCCGGCGTCGCGTCAAGGTGACCTGCGGCCCCCGCGGCGATTCCCGCGAGGCGGAGGTCCTCCGAGGCGATCTCCACTCCCTCCGCGAGGATGGTCAGCCGTTCGATGCTGTTCTTCAGTTCCCGCACATTGCCGCGCCAGGGAAGCGTGCCGAGGATGCGCAGAGCGTCGGGGGAGATTCGTCGGGGGACCCCCCCGCTCGACTCCGCTTGAAGGGCGAGGAAGTGATGAACGAGCAGCGGGAGGTCCTCCATCCGCTCGCGAAGCGACGGGAGACGGATCGGGAGGACGTTCAATCGATAAAACAGGTCTTCGCGGAACCTGCCCTGCGCCGCCTCGACCATGAGGTCCTTGTTGGTGGCGGCGATCACCCGGACATCGACCCGGTGCGTGACGGTATCGCCGACCCGCTCGATTTCCCCCTCCTGTAGCGCCCGGAGCACCTTGGCTTGGACCTTCAGGCTCATGTCGCCGATCTCGTCGAGGAAGAGCGTTCCCCCGTCCGCCATGAGGAAGCGGCCGTCGCGTGTACGATCGGCGCCGGTGAACGCGCCGCGCACGCTCCCGAAAAGCTCGCTCTCGATCAGGTCTTCGGGGATGGCGGCGCAGTTCACCTTGATGAACGCCCGGGAGGCCCGGGGGCTAGCGGCGTGCAGCGCCTGGGCGGCCAGTTCCTTTCCTGTGCCGCTTTCGCCGGTGATCAGGATGGTTGCGTTACTGGGAGCGGCCTTGGCGATCAGCCGTCGCACCGCCTCGACCGATTCGTGCCGGCCGATCAGGGTCCGGCGCCGCTCCAGCTGCTGTTCGAGCGCTACCACCGTCCGGTCGAGTCGTTGCAGGGCTAGCGCGTTTCGAACCGCGACCAGCACGCGGTCGCGCGAGAGCGGCTTCTCCAGGAAGTCGAACGCGCCGGCCCGAGTCGCCTCTACCGCGAGCGAAACCGAGGCGTGGCCCGAGATCATGATGATGGGGAGGCCGGGGCGCTGCCGCAGGAGTTCAGGCAGGATGGCGAGACCGTCGCGCCCCGGCATCCGGACGTCGAGCAGCACGAGGTTGACGCGATCGAGCGGTTGGCCCAGCGCCTCGTCCCCGGATTCCGCCTCGCGGACTTCGTAGCCCTCACCGGAGAGAATCAAGTTCAGCGTCCGGCGGATGTTCTTCTCGTCGTCGATCAGCAAGATCAGCGGCTGACTCATGCAATCCCTCCCTCTGGCAGGGTGACACGGAAGCAGGCCCCCCCGCCTGGTCGATCCTCCACTCGGATCGTTCCTCGGTGCGCGCGGACGACTGACTCGACGATCGCCAGGCCCAGTCCCATCCCACCGGGCCGTCCGCTCACGTTCGGCTCGAAGATATGTCCGCGCTCGGACGCAGGCACGCCTGGTCCTCGGTCGAGAACTTCGATCTCCAGCCCTGCTGGCCCCTGCGCTCCCCGAACGAGAATCGGATCGAGCGTGCCGAAGGTCTGCTGCGCCTCGAGTGCGTTCTTGATCAGATTGATCAGCACGCGATGCATCTCGTCCGGATCGAAGCAGCCCTCGAGGCCCTCTGGGGCACACTCGATCCGGACCTGCTCCGCCGGGTAGAGAGCCTGGGCATCGCACAGCAGTTCGAGCACCGGCGCCCGACGAGGGGAAGGTTCGGGCAGCCGCGCGAAGCGGGCGAAGGTGTCGACCAGGTCACGCAGTCCACCCACCTCTTCCTCGATGATGCTCGTGCCTTCGATGAGCAGGGAACGTGATCGCTCGTCGACCGTAGGGAGTCCCTCCCTCAGTTGCTGTGCGGCCAGCTGGATCGGGGTGAGCGGATTCTTGATCTCGTGCGCCAGGCGCCGTGCCATGTCTCGCCAGGCCGACGCCTTCTCCAGCCGGACCAGCTCCGTCTGCTGCTCGCGCAGCCGCGCGATCGTGGCATTGAACTGCGTCAGGAGCCGGGCCAAGGGTCCCGCGGGGTTTACCGGCGCCGGCGAGTCGAGATCTCCTCCCGCCACCCGTTCCATGGCGGCGCCCAGCGCGACGAGCGGGCGGGTCCAGCGTGACGCCAGCCAGAGCCCGAGCCCCAGGACCGCCACCAGGATCGCCCCGTAGATCGCCACGAAGGTCAGGACGAGACTGCGGATGAGGTCGTCCCGCTCGAGTCGAATCACCTCCAGGAGGCGTAGGGCTCGACCCAACTTCTCGGTCGAAGCCTCCAGCTCGGGGCTCAGGTCCCGACTCAGCCAGATGACTGCTCCCGGGCTGCTCTCCTGCCTCGCGACCAGCATCGACCGGCCGTCGAGCACGATCCGGGACGGGCTCGACGAGTCCGGCAGAGCCTGCAGCGTCAGCCGGGCCGCGGGAGTCAGGAGCGCCAGGTCGAGCGTATCCAGGCTCGTCCCTCCGCGGATCGCCTCGCGCATCGATGCGGTCTCCCGATCGACCCACGCGCGCGTGTTATCCAGCCCTGCCGTCGCGCCTTCCTGAAGCACCTTGTGCATGCGCGGATCGAGGCTGCGCCGCACCAGCTCTCGTACCGTGAGCGCGGCCGGGATCGCCGGCAGGAGCGCCACCACGAGGAGCACGAGTAGAATCTGCGTCCGAAATCGTCCCATGAGCACTCCCTTACCGCTCCAGGGCTGGGGAGGCGGCTTCCAGGCGGTCGAGTTGGAGTTCGTCCGACCTCGCTTCGGACACCCACTGCGTGCGGTCACCACGCCCGAGGAAGTAGCGGAAGAGAGTTCCGACCCCTACCGAAACCTCGCGGCGACCGTCGGGTGCCTCCTCAACTTCACCGGTGAGGAGGTCGCGCGCCCAGGCCACCTCGTCAGGTGCGAGGGGGTGAATCGCAAGCAGGGCGTGGATCCGGCCGGCGCCACCCAGATCGGCCAGCTCGGCCACCGGTAGCGGCCCGAGCGTCTCGAGCGAGGCCTGTAGTGCCGAGAGGTCCGACAGCGTCGATTCCCACAAGGGGGTGCGGACTCGCACTGCCGCGCCCAGGAGGTCCGGCTCGAGTCGCACGGATACGCGCCCGCTGTGCACGATTCGCCCGTTCTCGTCCTCGAACATGAGCGCGATCGAGAGTGCGGCCGGGAGCCCGCTGGCCAAGGTGTCGCGCGAGCGGCGATCCGGCACTCCCTCGAGCCGAATCGTGCAGACCAGCAGAGAATCCTGGCGCCCGGCATCGATCGCAACAATGCGCGGCGCGGTCGACTCGCGCCCATGGCTCGGGCGGATCGGGTACGCGAGCGTGAGCGCCAGCACGGCGGCGATCCCAACCGACCGCACCTAGTAGTTCCAGCCCAGACTGAGGTTCACGTGAAACGTCTCGCGGACCGGTGATGGGGTGAGCGGGAAGCCAACATCCAGGCCGAGGTACTGCATGAGCGGGACGCGGCACCGCAGGCCCACGCCCGAGGCCAGGTGGATGCGGTCGGTGGCATCGCGAGTTCGATTCCAACCTCCACCAAGATCGACGAAGGCGAGTGCGGCAAGTCGGGGGCGATCGCCTTCACCGACCCAGGGAGCCCGGAGTTCTGCCGACCCGGCGACCACGCCGAGATCTCCGCCCGCCGGGGAGAGACTGTGACTGGGGAATCCACGCACGCTGGTCAACCCCCCGAGGTAGGGCCGGCGGTGGAATGGCGCGTCCGCGGCGACCCCGGTGAAGGAGATCCTCCCTGCGAGCGCAAGGCCGGAGGAGAGTGGACGGTACCCCCGCAGATCCAGGCTGACCCGGGGGAAGTCCGCCGTGCGGGCTCGCACCCACTCCGCTCGGATGCTCCCGCGGCTTCCGCGCGCGGTGAGATCGGCGCCCCGGCGTCGGTCCCAGGTCAATCCGAGACCGAGTTCGAGCACCGACTCGTCTCGCACGTCGTCCGCGACTGCGGGGGGCAGATCCTCGAACCCGATGGTGTCTCCGGCCTCGGCACCGGACAGCTCGTCGTCCTGATACACTTGCGCGGTCGAGTCGACCCGCGCCCGTTCCTGGGCCACGCTGCCGGTGAGCTGGAAGCCGGCGCCGACCGGCGCGCGGATGGCAAACTCCAGTCGTGCGCGCTGCACCTCCTGGATCACTTCGACCCGTTGGTTGAAGTAGACCTGGCTCACCGCGTCGCCGGAACCGGTCAGCTCCCATCGGCCTCCGCCGAGGATCTCCTGACCAACCTGGGCATTCAGACCACTCACCCGATACCCGATGCGCGCGCCGAGCCGCAGCCGCTCTTCACGTCCGGTCAGGTTGTCGAGGCTGAGTTCCGCCGGAACCAGGTACCACCCGGAGAGGGCCTCGTGTCCCGCGCCGAAGCGGAGGTCCGGGCCGCGTTCCTTCAGATGAAAGACGGCGATCAGGTGATCCGGGGTGGAGCCAGGCCGAGCGGAGACCTCGACGGACTCGTAGAACCCTGTGGCCTCCAGCCGCGCGGCCGCCGTGGCAAGCGCCTCGGCGTCGATCGATGCCTCGAGGGTCAGAGCGAGGCGCCGGGTGGCACGCCCCCAGCGATCCGGAGCGAGGCCATCGAACTCGATCGCCTCCAGTCGTCGAATGGAGCGGCGCGATTCCGGCGCGGTGGTGCTGGGAGAGGCTGCGGTGTCCTGGGCGTCCGGAGCCCCGCCAAGGGCGTGGGTGCCAGCGGCGAACCAGAGCGCGAATGCAATCGCGATCGCTGCCTCCCGCCTGCGTCTGCCTGTGCCTGAGTGTTTCAGATAAAGGTTCTCCGTCCCGGTTCCTCTCCAGGCGGCAAGGGGTGTGCCAGCGGGCAGCAGAGACGCGAAGCCCGCGCTGCGTGCAACGAGCGAGGCGTCACCCCTTGAATCCGAGGCTCCGGGCTGTGGCCGGAAGTCACAACTGTGGCGCAGATTCCACACGGTTTGGAGGTCACTCGCCCCCGAGCCGGCGGAGAGCCTCCGTCACCGCCGGGTTGCGTCCGCCCCGGCCGATGTAGGTTTCGAAGGCCCGGCGGGCGCCGTCCGCATTTCCTCGCCGTTCCTCGATCCCGCCCAGAATCCGGTAGCCATCGACGTAGGAGGGAACGAGCCTCAATCCGTCGACCACGTCGCGGTACGCGCCTTCACGATCGTCACTCAGCAGGCGCGCCAGCCCGAGGTTGATCAAGGCCGGGCCGCGCTCGTCCGGAGCGGTCATGATCCGGAGCGCCGCGGTGTACGCTCCAATCGCTTCTCGGGGTCGATTCCTCGAAAGGAGCACGAACCCCTCGGTGGAGAGAGCCCGACTACGCACCCGGTCGCTGCGGGGGAGGCGCCGGGCGGCGACGAGTTGCTCCTCGGCCGTTGTCAGGTCCCCGAGCTGAGCGGCGGCGGAGGCGAGGCTGATCCGCGGTGCGGCGCATTCCGGCTCCGTGCGGACCGCGTCGGACAAGAGCGTTGCCGCGACCTCCGGCCACCCGGCGATCAAGAAGAGCTGTCCGTGGTTCATCTCCGCCCAGGGAATCGCGCGGGGGCGGGGATCAAGGAGCGCCGGGATGGTGGGACCGGGCGCGGGAAGCGGTGTCGCGCCGCGCCAGGGTGGAGTCCCGACCGACTCGCGCCGGACTTCAGCGAGCGGCACGGCGATTGCGTCGCGCCGGAGGAAGACCGCCGCCGTGTCATCCGCATACACCCAGGCCCAGCCTGGATCACGCGAGACCTCGGCGAGCAGGGCGGGAGCTTCCATGGTGGGGAGGACCAGCGTGCGGAAGCGGAACCGTTCCTGCGCTGCGCGCCAGGCGTCGCCCCCTCGGATGATCGACAGATACTGGGCGTAGTGCGCCTCGGTATGGACTTCAAGTCGTCCATCGATGAACTGTCTTTCGGCGGGTTGGTCGAAGAGGAGGAAGTCGCCAGCCGCCATGGTGGCGAAGTAGGGTCCCGGGAGTCGCTGGGCCCGGGCGAACCGTGCAGCCTCCACGGGGAAGGCGCAGGGGGCGAGCCCGAAGCCGAACCGCGCGTTGGTCTCCGCCGCGACGTTGATCTGGTTCGTGACCACCGCGAGATCGTAGCGCAGCACCAGCGCGACGGCGCAGAGCGGTGCCACTCGGCACAGCCAGCGCCAACCCCTGGAGGCCATGATTGCTCGATGCGCCCGCGCGGCATCGACCGACTCCCGCCACCAGAGTGCGAGGATGGGGGTAGCGATCAGCGGCAGGAGGGCAACGTTGCGCCTCGCACTCACCGCCAGGTAGATGAACGCCGCGAGCAGAAGGAGATGGCCGAGTTCCGGGCGGCGTCGGCGCGTGAGGAGAAGTACCCCGATCAGAGCCAGGTAAGCAGGGAAGAGCACCATCGAGAGGTGCAGCGCCTCTCCATGAAACGGGCTCAGGAACTCACCGATGGTCTGCGAGTAGACCGGCAGCGATCGGTTGATCCGGGAGAACAACACGAACGGATGGAGTGAGCCTTCGAGCAGGTAGGGGTTGGCCAGGGTGGCCAACCCAGAGAGCCCCAGGGTCAACCAGAGACGCCGATCCTGGGGTCGAGTCAGCGCGTAACCGCCGAGCGTGACCAGCCCCACGACGAACACCCCTTCGATGTTCGCCCAGAAGGCAAACAGGGCGGGGAGCATCCAGATCGTGCGTCGCGAGCCCTTGGCATGGGCCGCGGCGAGCACCTGGGTGCCGACCAGCAAGAGGAAGCTCCACGCCTCCGGTCTGGGATGCGAGCGCTCGGCGCAGAGCGCCACCGCCGCCACGGAGAGAAACCCGGCGACGGCCGGGGGGGCGGAGAGACGGGCCAGGCGATAGAGCCCCCCGAACGTCGCCGCCGCGACCAGCATCTGCAGGCAGATGATCCCGTTCGCCCCGCCCAGCCGATACACCTGGTAGCTGATGGCCTGGTAGAGCCAGTGCAGATCGATGTACGGCTGTCCGGCGGAGACGTAGGAAAAGGTGTCGGCCCGCGGAATGCCGCTGCCCTGGGCCATTTCGCGCCCGGCGCGGAGGTGAAACCAGAGATCCGGATCGAGGAGTGCGTGGCAGGCGGTGAGCGCAGCCGCGACCACCACCAGGGTCAACCACCCCAGGTCTCCGGGCTCCATGGCTCGAGTCCCGACTCTGCGGGCAGGCATCATCGACTCCGACTCCGCCGCCTCATGACCCCGCGCGTGAGGGATGAATCTCGATGGCGTGAGAGAGTTCCACCGCTCCCCGGAGCATTCCGGCCACGGAGCAGTACTTCTCCTGGGACAGGGTGACCGCCTGCTCGAGGTCGCTCGGGACGAGGCCCGCCCCGTAGAAGTGATAGGTCAGTCGAATCGCGGTGAAGATGCGCGGGTGGGTATCCGCCCGATCCGCATCGATCGCGACCTCGATGTCGTCGAGCGTCACTCGCTTCTTCTTCAGGATGGAGAGCACGTCCATCGCGGTACATCCACCGAGCGCCAGCAGGACCATCTCCATCGGGCTGTTTGCCGCCGCGTGTCCATCCCCGGCGACCGAGGTGTCCATCGGAAGCCAATGTCCCGACTCCGCCCTCCCCACCAGGCCCAACTTATCGATTCCAATCCGCTTCACCATCGCTTGCATGTTGGCTGCCTCCGCCGGGGAGTGGTTCAGAAAAAGACCGGGTCGGCGCTCCCGCCGGACCCGGTCGAAAGTGCTTCGGGCGTCTTACCCTCCGCGCCGTCCGGTCTGGGATCAGATCTCCTGGAAAAGATACGGGCGTAGTGCGTCGAGCTTGCTCTCGTAATTCGTCGGGTCCATCCACCAGCACGCGACCGCGACCGAGGAGAGCAGCGGGTTTCCGTCCTGCGGGGTGAAGGCGAACCCGACGATCTCGTGGTCATGATGCACCGCGAGCGACGGCACTGAAACCACCGTCTGGCTGAGGATCCGCCCGTAGTGACCATGATCGCGTCCGAATGAGAAGATCTGATTGGCCGACTTCTTCTCGGTCAGGGCCACCCGTCGATTGGAGTGGAGGCGATCGATCACCTGCTCGCGGGTGATCTTCTCCTTCAACTTGATGTTGAACCACAGGCAGTGCATGTACTGCGTATTCAACTTGATGGCCGAGGAATAGAGGTTCAGGTCCCACCCCATGGTCTGGAAGAGATGCCAGGCGTCACGGGCGTGGTGCGTGCCGAACTTCGGGTCGTCGTGCTTTCCGACCTTCGGCGCGGGGGAGAAGTCATCGTCCTGCGAGATATCGCTGGCGCGACGCATCATGACGAACTTCGCCTCGACCAGGTTGTCCGGATCGTTGTGCGGAAACGCCATCGTCTTGAGCAGCACGGCGATGTTGTGCGTGTTGCAACTCACCACCTGGACGAACTTGTCGTTCTTGTGGTCGAGGGAGCTGTCGTTCACTCCGCGGGCGTACATCTTCCCGAATCCGAACTCGCTCCCCTGGGCCACGAACCCCAGGGTGTTGTCGACATAGCGCTCGTAGTACTTCTGCTTGTTGGCATGCCCCACGCCCGAGGGGGTGCAGTCGACCACGATGGCCGCGCGGTTGATCGCCTCTTCCGCGTCCCAGGAGACCTTCAGTCCCTGCTCCTCGAACTTGGCTACCGCCTCCCCGTCCGTGCAGAGCAGTGCGCCGCGGTCGAGCAGATTCCGGACCTTGGCCCGCTCGGTCAGAAGCGGCGTCCGCTTGTGGAAAGACACCGTTTCGACGCCGAATTCCTTCTTGTAGTCGGCCAGCAGGCCGATCAGCGGCTCGCCGATCGTCCCGGTCCCGACTACGTGCACGTGGCGACTATCTCTCATGCTCTTGACCTCCGGACTGAGGTGGGACGGGAGCTGACTTCCGGACCTGGGGGGCGCGTGGAACTTCTGGTTTCCGTTTTCGCACACCCCCGCCGCGGTCCGAGCGCAACTCGGGAGCCCCGACATTAGAGGGGGCCAGCGCGGCCTGTCAATGCAGGGTGGCGTTGCCTCCAAGCGAGGGCAGACAGTCCGGCGCGCCGATGCTATAACGATCCGATGGAATCGGCCCGACCCAACTCCCAGCCCGTCGATCCTCGGCACTGGCGTCGCGTGACGCTCGACCTTGGGCTCAGTGTCGTCCCGCTCCTGGTGGTCCACCTGCTCACCGCGGGGCGCGACCTGGGCACGATCGACAGTGGCGAACTTGCCGCGACCTGCGCCCAGCTCGGTATCGCTCACCCCACCGGGTATGCCCTCTACACGCTTCTCGGGCGGATCTCGGTGGTGTTCCTCCCGGTTCCCGCGGTGCTAGCCGTCACGCTGCTCTCGGTCGCGTCGGTCGCGGCAGGCGCCTGGCTGATGGTCCAGCTGGTGCGGCGCCTGTTTCCGCTGGCCGGCATCAGCGACCCCCGCGCCGTGGACTGGGTGCCCCGCCTGGCCGGAGCCTGGTTTGGGCTCGACCGGGTAGTGTGGGAACAAGCCACGGGGAACGAGGTCTATGCTCCCCATCTGGTGCTGGTTCTGGCGTTGCTCCTGCTTGCCGTGAGGGCCCTGGATCGAGAAGACACCCTCCGGCGACGCGCGCTCCTCGCTTATCTGGCCGGGATCGCCCTGGCCCACCACCTCACGGTGGTTTTTCTCGCCCCCGCGCTCCTCTGGGCCTGGTTCCGGCCGTGGTTCGGGCGACTCGGAGCGGGTGCGCGCCGTCCAGGGCTGGCGACCATGCTCGCTCTTCCAACGTTGCTCCTTTGCGTCGGGTACAGCGCCGCTCTGTATCTGCCGATCCGGAGCTCACTCAACCCGCCGCTCGACTGGGGGGATCCGACCACCTGGTCGGCGTTCTGGCGCCACTCGCTGGCCGCGCAGTACCGCGTTTGGTTCTTTGAGTCGGCCGGTCAGTTCATCAGCAACCTGGCCGGATACTTCGCAAGTCTGGTGCATCGCCTCTCTCCCGTGGTGCTGTTGCTCGCCCCCTGGGGTGCCGCGGTCGTTGCGCGCAGAGCCGGCCGGGTCGCCGTCTTCCTCGGTCTCGTCTTCTTCGTCACGCTCACCTGGGCCGCGAGCTACGACATTCATGACCTCGCGCCCTACTTCCTTCCGGCCGACATCGTCTTGATCGCGCTCGGAGCGATCGGTGCCGCCGCCCTGGTCCGCACGACGAGAGACTCGATCCCTGCTCGGCGCGTGGTCTATCCTCTCCTGCTCCTCTCGACCCTCCTTCAGGCGGGCTGGAACTTCCGCGCGGTCGACCGCAGCGGTGATCGCTTCGTTCGGGCTCACACCGAGGCGCTGCTGGCGTCGCTTCCCCCGGACGCGATCGTGCTCTCGCGCTTCTGGGACGCGTTCGTCTCGCCTTGGGTCTACTTGCGTCAAGTCGAGGGACTACGTCCAGACGTGACCGTGGTGGACAGCGAACTCATGCGGCGCACCTGGTACTTCCCCCAACTCGATCGACTTGATCCGTCGCTCTTCAACCAATTGAGCGACCGTCGGCGTGCCTATCTGTCCGATCTCACGCTCTTCGAGACGGGAAGACCGTACGACCCCGCGTCGATCGAAATGCGCTATCGCGCGTTGCTCGCGGGGCTCGTGCTCTCGCAGCAGCCCGCTCGGCCTGGGGCCTTCACGCTCGATGTGCTGCACGACTACCCGATGGATGTGCAGGCCACCTTCTTCGCTCCCGCCTTGGCCGTCCCGGAGGGACTTTGCTTCGTGCTCCGGGTCCGCCCCGAGGATTCTCCTGAGCTGACCCCGCCAGATCCCGAAGGTCTCATCTCCGCCGGGTACCGCCCAGAAGATCGGATCCATGCCATGACGGTGGAGCAGTGGCGATTCATGCTGAGGAGCCGGACGATCTTTCTCCGGAATCTCGGGCGAAACGAAGAAGCGGCCCGGTGGGAGGCCGCCTCGACTCGATTGCAGTCCCTGCTGGCCGCCGCGCCGTCGCGCTAGCGACCGGGGAGGCGCGTAGGCTCAGCGCACCCGGATGATCTGGGCTCGGTCGGTCTGGCCACCAGCGATAAGCCGCGCGAAGTAGATTCCCGCCGCGCTCGTCTCGCCCCGACCATTTCGTCCGTCCCAAATCACTTCGTGCCAGCCGGGGTCGAGCGAGCCCTCGACCAGCGTTCGCACCCTTCGTCCCCGCACGTCGTAGATGTGCAGCGCTACCGGCCCCGCCGCGGCCAACCCGAAGCGGATCTCCGTTGCTCCAGTCGAGGGGTTCGGCCAAAGCTCGCTCAGGCCGGTAGAAACGGAGGAGAGGCTCGTCTCCGGCGCATCGGTTGCGCTCAGGCCGAAGAAGTTCTGCAGCATGAACTCGACGTTGGTTTGAATCTGAGCGTGGTTCCAGCGGTAGGGGCGCCCGCTCAGAAAGATGAACCGGCCGCCGTTTGGATTGAAGGTCCCTCCGCCCGGTGGGGCCTTGTACACCCCGATTCCTCGATCCGGCGTGAAGCCGGACTCCGCCCGGTAGAGCAGCACCGAGGGGGAGGTGACCGCCAGGTCGAAGGTAGCATTGAAACTCTGTGTCCCGAGTCGAGCGATGTTGCTCAACCCGACGTAGGCCGAGACGCAGTCATTGAGCGTGACCGTGCTCAGGAAGTCCACTCCGAGATAGTCCCGGTACGGCTCGATCAGGAAATCCTCGCCGAAGCGGGTGAGAAGCAGGACGTTGCCGCCGGCCTGCAGGTACGAATAGATCGGCGTGCCGAACCATCCGTCGAGATCTCCGCTCAGGTTGTTCCCGATCCAGATCACGTTCTTGTACTGGGCGAGCACCGCCGGAGTCACCTTGCCGTGTCCCAGCGGAGCGGGCAGCGTGGCCGGGTAACCGCCGGATGGAGTGGGGAAGTAGTCCCAGAAGTCGATCGCGTAGTCGCCCCAGAAGGCCTTGTCGGTGTACGCGCTCCGGATCTCGCTACCGTAGGTATCCCAGGAGACGCCGTTCACCAGCAGGAGGTCGCGCGCGAAAGTGGGAGTCGGGATCGGATCCATGACGATGCGCAGAACCCACTGCTTGGGATCGAGGGCTACCGCCGTCGGTTCCTCGGTGGTATGGAGGACGAAATCCTGCGCCGCAAGGCTGTTCTGCACGACCTGGGTCTCGCTGCCGGATGCCGTGGTGATCTGGATGTCCAACGGCATGGTGAAGGTCTGCCCGGATTGGATCTGATCGATATGCAGCGCGATATCATAGCCGGGCCCGGCCGGCGTCGCGCTCCAGCTGTAGGAGTAGACCGGGGCGCCCTCCCCGTAGATCCACTGGGTGAAGAACGCATCGAGGTCGAGTCCCGACACCGATTCTGCCCCCGCCTGGAACTCCGCCGTATCGGCCGAGCGTCCGAAGTACTGGGTCCGATAGGTCTCGAGAATGTCAAAGAACGCCGCATCCCCGGTGACATGTCGGAGCATGTGCAGCACCCACGACGCCTTGGCGTAGGAGAGATTCGGGTCGAAGATCCGGTTGAAGTCGTCGGTCGGCGGAACGTAGATCGTCCCGGGTCCGAAGAACTGGTTGAGCAGCATGTCGGCGATGTAGGCGTCGTAACCGCCGTTCTGCTCCTCCCAGAGCGCCTCGCCGTAGGTGGCGAATCCCTCGTTGAGCCAGATGTGCTCAAAGGTCTTGCAGGTCACGGCGTCGCCGAACCACTGGTGCGCCAGCTCGTGGGCTGCGATCGACTCGCTATAGAACCCCATGCTGGAACAGGTCTGATGTTCCATTCCCCCACCCCAGAGGAACTCGGCGTGGCCGTACTTCTCGTCCGGGAACGGGTACTCGCCGAAGCGGGTCGCGAAGGCCGCGATCATGTCCTTCACCAGGAAGTCGATCGGCTGATTGTTCGCGACGTGGGACGGGATGCTCCAGAAGCGAAGCTCGGTCGAGTCGGTAGGCGAGCTTACGTACCAGTCGTTATATACCGTGTAGGGGTGACTCGCGAGCGAGACCAGATAGGTCGCGATGGGGTGGCCTTCGTGCCACCAGGTCTGGGCCACGGTCCCGTTGTCACTCTCGGAACGCAGGGATCCGTTCGATGCCGTGCGGTGTCCGGTCGGCGCGGTGATCCGGATGTCGACCGAGTCGGCTTTGTCGTCCGGGTAGTCCTTGCACGGCCACCAGGTGCGCGCCCCGAACGGTTCACTCAGCGTCCAGACGAGTGACTGACCCCCGAAACTATCCCAGGCGAAGGCGTCGCCGTTGGGGTTTCCGCTGTAGCTGATCGAGAGATCGACCGTCTCCGAAGTTGCGTAGGGGCGATCGAGGTCGACGCGAAGCAGGTTCGTCGGCCGAGTGAAGGTGGTCGCGTTCCCCCCCACGGTGACCGCGCTGACCGTGAGGTTGCTCGCCAGATCGAGGTCGATCTGGCTGAGCGGTCCGCCGGTGACGGTCAGAACCGCACGGACCGTCCCGGTCAGCAACGACGTAGATGGGCTCAGGGTCAGGTCGAGATCGTAGTACCGGGCGTCGTACAATCCCTGGTTCGGTGTGGGCAGGGTCAGAAGGGGAGAGTGTCCTTGCGCGGCACGCGCCTGATGGAACGCCAGATAGGGGGCGATGTCCCGCGGGTCCCGCCATTCGCCCGGGTAGCCGGCTTTCGACGGCGGGAAGAGGGTCGGCGCGTGCTTCCCCGGGGTCTCCCGTGACGGCTGAACCTGTCCGACCTCTTCGCCTCGTCCGGCCCAGGCCGACCCGTGCGTCAGGAGGAGTGCGGTAGCGATCATGGCAATTTTGTGCTGGTTGGCGGTCATGATTCCCTCGGTTGGGGCTGGCTCGATCTCGATGCCGCGCGGCTCGGCGCGACAGGCTCCTGCGGATGGGGGACGCAATCCGGGGCGTCGGTCTCCCGGCCGACGCGCTGATTACGAGTGTATCAAAAGTCGCTCCGGCGCAGATCTAGCGAAAGGAATCCGGAATGCCCAAAACGATCTACCTGATCGGCGCCTCCGGCGCCCTCGGCGGGGCGGTGGCCGCCCGGTTCGCCACCGCTGGCTGGGAACTCGGGCTTTCTGCCCGCTCTCCGGAGGGGGCCGAGGACCTCGAAGCGCGGTTTCCCGGAGCTCAGGTCCAGTCGTTCGACACTGGAGATCCGCTCGGGGCCGATCGGGCGTTCACGGGCTGGTCCGCTCGAATCGGACCGCCGGACGCCTGCTTCCACCTGGCCGGGGGATATCTCGGGGGGAAGGGGATCGCTGAGTGGACCGAGACAGAGTGGCGCGCTCAATGGGAAACGAACCTCCTTGGCCCCGCGCTTTGTCTCTCACGGGCGTTTTCCCTCATGCGCGACGCGGGCCGGCCCGGGCTGCTCATCGGGGTCGGCGCCGTGCCCGGGGTTACCCCCGCGACCGGGAAGGCGCCCTACGCAGTGGCGAAGGCCGGTCTGCTCCATCTGGTGCGCGGCCTGGCGGAAGAGGGAAGGCCCCACGGCATCCGAGCGAATGCGATCGTTCCCGGCACGATCGACACGCCGGCGAACCGAGCCGCCATGCCGAACGCCGACCGATCCTCCTGGGGCGACCCGTCGGAGATCGCCCGGCTGCTCCTGGTCCTGGCCGAGGGGGGGACCGCGGCTACCGGTTCGGTGCTCTTCGTCTGACGCCCGAGCTTCCCCTCAGCCGGTCCGTCCGTCGCCCCGGACCGGATCCGATTCGCCCGGGAAGAGATGTGGTGGGTCCTCGCAGCGCTGAAACGACGGAGACCCCGTCCGAGGACGAGGTCTCCAAGATTGACTCTCCGGGCTCGGTCCGGCGCCCGGGTCTGCGGTGCGGCTCCCGAGGTTGTTGCGCGGATCAGGAGCCGAAGAAGTACGTCGATTCCTTGCGCGCCTCTTCCTCGACCACCGGGGTTTCCTCGTAGGCGATCTGGGTTCGGCCCTCGCGCACCCGGCGCACCGCCTCCAGCGTCACCTTTTCATCCGGCTGGATGGCCCGGTTCCGATAGTAGTCGTTCAGGCGCTCGGCTTCGCGGGCGGCGGCAATCACGAACTCGTACTTGCTGCCGATCTCGCGGTACTCCCGGGCCGGCGGACCGGACGGGGCGGCGTCGTTTGCGAACTCTTCGGACATGCTCGTCTCCTTCACTGGCCCAGGTCATTCGCTGACCCAGATCATTCGCTGACCCAGGTCATTCGCTGACCCAGGTCATTCGCTCACCCAGATCCTGGCGACTTGCGGTCGGCCCCAGGAGCTGCCGACCGCCAAGCCTCGTAGTCTATTACTCCGGAAGGCGTAGTGCCAGGAAGATCTCGCTGCCGTCCCGTTCGATCAAGAACAGCACCGGCTTCCCTTTTCCGACTGTGCGGAGGGCCTTTTCCACATCCAATGCGGTCGCGATCTGCTGATCGCCCACCTTGATCACGATATCTCCCGGGCGGAAGCCTGCGTTTGCCGCCGGACCCGAGGGATCGATGTCGGCAATGATTGCCCCCTCGGTGGTCGACGGGAGGTCCAGCTCCCGCCGCCAGCGCTGGGTGATGTCTTCCAGTGCCAGGCCCAAATCGTTCGGGCGTATAGAGTTGGGCTCCTCTTCCTCGGCCGGCTGGCGGCCTCCGGTCTCCTCGGATCCGGGGAACTCGGCAAGCCGGACGGTGACCGTCTTGCGGCTTCGCTCGCGCATGATGCCCAGCCTCACGTCGGTACCCGGGGAGAGGGCGGCGATCCGGAGCCGTAGTTCCTTCACGTTCTTGACCGGCTCGCCATCGATCTCGAGGATCAGGTCCCCCTGCTTGAGGCCGGCTCGCTCCGCCGGACTGTCCTCGGTCGTGTTGCCGACCAGCGCGCCCGAGGGGCGATCGAGTCCGTAGTACTCGGTCATGGCGTCGTTGAGGTCCTGGATGTTCACTCCCATCCAGCCGCGGACCACCTTGCCGTCCCGGATCAGACTATCCATGATCTGCTTCGCCATGTTGATCGGGATGGCAAACCCGACTCCCTGGTAGCCGCCGGTGCGCGTAGCGATGGCGGTGTTGATCCCGACCACCTGGCCGTCCAGGTTGACCAGAGCCCCGCCCGAGTTCCCTGGATTGATCGCGGCGTCGGTCTGGATGAAGTCTTCGTAGTCGGTCAGGCCCACGTCGGTTCGGCCGATCGCGCTCACGATGCCGGCCGTGACCGTGGAGGAGAGCTGGAACGGGTTGCCGCAGGCCAGCACCCACTCTCCGACTTCGAGATGGTCCGAATCGCCGATCTCGGCCGCCGTCAGCTCGCTGGCGTCGATCTTGATCACGGCCACGTCGCTCTTCTCGTCCCGTCCAATCAGGCTCGCCTTGAAGGTACGCCCGTCGCGCAGGACAACTTCCAGTTCGTCCGCGTTGGCGACGACATGATTGTTGGTTAGGATGTAGCCGTTTCGGTCGACGATCACGCCCGAGCCGCTGCCGCGCTGCGAGAACGACGGCGGCTGGTCGAAGAAGCGGTTGAAGAAGTCGTCGCCGAAGAATCGGCCGTTGCGCTCATTGCCGGTCGCCTTCACCGTCTTGACACTGTTGATGCTGACAACCGCCGGAAGGATTTCCTTGGCGATCTCGACGAACGCTCGGCTTTGATTCCGAAGACTCTGAATCCCCTCCTGGGCGCTTTCCGCCCGGGCATCTGCTTCCTGCACGGAGAGGGTCAGAGCCTGCTCGCGCAGCGGCTCGAGGCCGAGCTTAATCTCGAACGGTCGGACCAAGAGCACGGCGGTGCCCAACATGCCGAAGGCCAGGGCAACCGCAGTCAGTCCTCGCTTCATCTGTCTCACTCCTTCATCAGACATCTGGTTCAGGTCGATCCCGGCATCCCGGGTGGGGGAGGCCACGCCTGCGGGGCTCCGGCCGGTCCCGGACGATCGACATCGGGGGACCACGATTATTCCCACCGGCCGTGCGGGTTCAACGCGATTCGGACGCAAAATGTTCCAATCCACCCCGCCTGATCTGTCCGCAGGGCTCCCGCTCTTCCGGGTGGGCGTGGCCGTGGTGCTCCGGGAGTCGTCCCAAAGCGGTACCCCACCGTTCGTCCTCGTTGGTCGGCGGCGGTCGGATGTGCACCTGCCGGATCTCTGGGAGTTCCCCGGCGGAAAGCTGGAGCCGGGGGAGTCGGCCGAAGCCGGAGCGCTCCGGGAACTCCAGGAGGAGACCGAGGTTGAGGCGGTGGTGCGTTACCGCCTCCGGGACGAGCTGTACCACTACGTGGACCGATCGGTGCAGATCACGTTCGTGCTCTGTGACTACCGGGCCGGAGTTCCCGCCACCGCGGCGACCTGTGCCGTCCGCTGGGTCGGCCTCGCCTCGCTCCAGGTCTATCGGTTTCCCGACGCCAGCGTCCCCGTGATCGATCAGCTGCAGCAATTGGAAGGAGTTGGACCCAAGCGGGGGAGCATGGAACCAGAGGAGGACCGGAGTTGAGCCCGCTGGACGCGTCGCGATCGCCGTCGGAGCGCTCGGCCACCATCTCGGAGTCCTGCCAGCTCACGCCGGCGATTCGGCGACTGCGCCTCCGCCTCGACGAACCGTTGCCGTTCCGCGCCGGGCAGTATCTGTGTCTCCGGATCGGCAGGGACTGGGAAGGGTACTTCTCGATCGCATCCTCCGAGAGCGATCCCGCGACGCTCGACGTCCTCGTCGGAGCGCAAGCCGCGCCGGCGCTCCTGGGGGCCACCGTGGACGATCGCGTGACCCTGGTCGGACCCCTGGGTGAGCTCGGGCTTGATCCGGACGGGTCTGGCCATCTATTTCTTGCGACCGGCGCCGGGATCGCCCCGATCTGGTCGATGCTGGACGCCCTGAAGCGGAGTCCCCGGGTTGTTCCAGCGGTTCTGCTCTACGGTCACCGCACTCCGGAGGAGGTCCCGTACCGCGAAGAGCTTCTCCGCCTCGGCAAGGAGGAGTCCTGGTTCCGCTTCGTGGAGGCGCACAGCCGGGTCGTCGGGGGGGCGTCCGGGGGCAGGCTCACCGCACGTCTTCCGGAGCTTCTACCCACGACACCCGGTTGGACCGCCTACGTCTGCGGCCGCGCGGCGATGGTCTCGGAAGTGCGTGAACTGCTGCGGTCCGCGGGGGTCGACCCGCGTCGGATCCGCACTGATCTTCCGGACGATCCACCGCGTGATGCCACGCCCTCGGGCCGACCGACCTAGCCACCCGCACGCAGGCTGCTGTATTCTGGCCGTTCCCATGCCAAGCGACGCTACCACCGGGCGCACCCAGCGCGGCCTGCGCATCACGGAGATCTTTCACAGCATTCAGGGCGAGTCGACCTTCGCCGGGATGCCGTGCGTATTCGTGCGCCTGACCGGTTGTCCTCTGCGTTGTCGCTGGTGCGACACCGCCTATGCGTTTTCGGGCGGCGAGTGGATGTCGGAAGAGGCGATCCTGGATCAGGTCCGGGCGTTCGAGTGCCCGCTCGTCGAGGTGACGGGGGGAGAGCCGCTCGCCCAGGGAGGTACGGTCGCGTTCCTCCGGCGTTTGTGCGACCAGGGGTTCACCGTCCTGCTGGAGACCAGCGGCGCGATGCCGATCGAGGAGGTCGATCCGCGGGTGCGGATCATTCTCGACCTCAAGTGTCCTGACTCCGGGGAGTGCGAGCGGAACCGTTGGGAGAATCTGAGCGCCCTCAAGGGAACCGATGAGATCAAGTTCGTGCTCGCGTCTCGAGGCGATTACGAGTGGGCTAGGGCGACTGTGATCTCGCGTCGTCTGGACCCCAGTCGCGTAATCCTCTCTCCCGTTTGGGAGCAGGTTGCGCCGGCCGACCTGGCGGCGTGGGTGCTCGCCGATCGACTTCCGGTCCGGATGCAGGTTCAGCTGCACAAGGTGATCTTCGGTGATCGGCCGGGAGTCTGAGGGCGGAATGCAGAACCGGCGCGCGATCTGTCTCCTGAGCGGTGGACTCGACTCGGCGGTCGCCCTGGCGGTAGCGCGTCGGGATGGATACGAGTGCTTCGCCCTCTCGGTGCGATACGGCCAGCGCCACAGCGTGGAACTCGAGTGCGCCGCGCTCGTGGCGCGAGCGCTCGGCGCCGCGCGCCATCAGATCATCGATCTCGATCTATCCGCCTTCGGCGGGTCTTCGCTGCTGAGCGGCGGTGCGGACGTGCCGAAAGGGCGCGATGTGGCGACCGGCGCAGAGGGAATCCCCTCGACCTACGTTCCCGCTCGGAACACCGTCTTCCTCGCGCTGGCCCTCGGCTGGGCCGAGGCCGCGGGGGCAGACGCGATCTACCTCGGGGTCAACGCCGTCGACTACAGCGGCTATCCCGACTGTCGGCCGGAGTACCTCGAGGCATTCTTCCAGTTGGGTCGCCTGGCCACCCGTCGCGGAGTCGAAGGGTCGCCGGTCCGCCTCGAGGCGCCGCTGCTTCGGCTGACCAAGGCGGAGATCATTCGCCTTGGCCTCGATCTCGGCGTGGACTTTGGCCTGACGTCGAGCTGCTACGATCCGAGTGCTGACGGAAGACCATGCGGAACCTGCGACAGCTGTTCCATCCGGACCCGGGGTTTTGCCGCGATCGGCCTGCGGGATCCCCGACTCGGGCCATGAGGAGCGCGATGATCGTCACCCTGAGCAAACGTTTCGGTTTCGAAGCCGCGCACTTCCTTCCCAACGTGCCGGATGGGCATCGGTGTCGCCGCATGCACGGGCACAGCTTTCGCTTCGAAGTGGCCCTGCGCGGCCCGATCGATCCCGATCGCGGATGGTTCCTGGACTACGGGGATCTCGGCCGCCTGGTTCGTCCGTTGGTGGACCAGTTGGATCACAACCTTTTGAACGCCGTCCCGGGGCTGGAAAATCCGACGGCGGAAAACCTGTCGCGATGGTTGTGGGAGCGGCTCGCTCCCGTCCTGCCGGGGCTTTGCCGGGTCAGCGTGTTCGAAACCTGCGTGACTCGCTGTGACTACGAAGGCCCCGAGCCGGCCTGAGGCCGTAGATCGCGCTTCGCCACCCCAGGAGTGAGATGCTGAAGAGCAACAGCGGTTCTACGGGACGCGGCGATACCCGTCCCGACCTTCGGATCCAGATGGCGATCATCGACACGCTCGAACTCCGACTCGCGGAGGAGCAGAGCCTGGCCCCGGGGCGGAGCCGGGCGTACCGGTCACTGTGGGTCAAGCTGCGCTGCGGACCCCTCTGGGGGCACGGCGAAGCGATCGCCGATCCGATCGACGAACCACTTCGGGAGCTTCGATCGCTTCATCTGCTGGGGGAGTCGGTCTTCGATCTACCCCGCATTCTGGAGCCGATCGAGCATCCGGCGGCGCGCGCGGCGATCGATCTCGCGCTCCACGATCTCATCGGGAAAGCCCATCGGTTGCCACTCCGTCATTGGCGCGGGCTGCCACGACGTCTGGTCCCCGTGGCCCTCTCGCTGGGGCATCTCTCCCCCTCTGAGTTGATCGAGAAGATTCGGCGCTTCCTGCGTGCCGACTACTCAGTCTGGAAGTTCGTGCTCGGGCCGGACACCGACGCCGCCCTGCTCCGTGCGCTCCGCTCCGAGATCGGGAGTTCGGCCCGCTACTGGGTCGATGCGCACCAGGGCTGGACCGATACCCTCACCCAGCGGCTCGCTCCCGTCCTGCGCGACACCGGGGCGCTGTTCATCAAACAGCCTCTGCCCGGCGAACAACTGCGGGAGTATCGGTCGCTTCGCCCGCGCCTGGGGTTGCCCATCATCCTTGATGAAGCGGTCGTCACTCCCGCGGATGTGATTCGGGCGGTGCGGGCCGAGGGGATCGACGGGATCGATGTGAATCTCTCGAAGTGCGGCGGTGTGGTCGAGACCTTGCGTTGTATCGAGGTTGCGCGCGCCGCCGGATTGATGGTGCAACTCAGCGGCTGCGCCGAGGGCCAAGTCTCGACCAGTGCGGCCGCACACCTGCAGGGTCTGGTCGACTACCTGGATCTCGATGAGTCCCGGTACGTCCAGTCGAAGCCTCACTTCCGCGGCGCAAGTGAGGAAGGGCGACTCCTGCGTCCTGCAACGATCCCGGGGAACGGCGCCCGCCTCAGCGATTGTACAAGGTCTTGATCGCGCCCCAGGTACGGAGGTCTGCCGTGGCGACCTGGTCGAGATAGGTCTCGGTGCGCTGGGAGAGCGTGCTTTCATC
Source organism: Candidatus Eiseniibacteriota bacterium (assembly GCA_016712505.1). Taxonomy (GTDB): domain Bacteria; phylum Eisenbacteria; class RBG-16-71-46; order CAIMUX01; family CAIMUX01; genus JADJQY01. The sequence continues at coordinate 87,023 of JADJQY010000008.1, forward strand.
AAAGGCCGATTCCGCCGGGCCAGGACTGACGTAGCGCACGATGCCCGCGGAGTCGACCAGCAGGAAGCTGTTGTAGGAAAGGTCGCACTCCGAGGCAAAGGCCGCACCACCCAGGAGCAGCGGGTAGGTCACGTCAGTGGTCGTGCGGAAGTCCTCCACCTCACTCTGCGTGCCGCTCCACGATTCGACCCCATACACGCGAAGTCCGCGCGTGTTGTACTTCTGATGAAAGTTGGTCTCGAGCCGCGGGGCGGACTGGTAGCAAACCTGCGCGCTGTGGCCGAAGATGTGAATCAGGAGGACCGAGCCCTTCTGAGCCGACAGGTCGTGGGACCGACCTCCCAGGTCGGTGAGCATGTAGGCGGGGAGGCGTTCGCCAATTCCGATCGCGAGTGCGTCACTGACCGTCAGGCCGTCGATCGCCATCCCCGAGGCAAGACTGAGCCCGAGCGTGACCGAAGCAAACCGAACTGCCGCACGAAGGCGCTGGATCCACATCGATGCCTCCAAGAAACGGTCCAAATGCTACCAACCCCAAGCCTACGCCCGGGTCGGTTGGCTGGCAAGCGGGGATCCCTTGAATCGGGGCGAGTGGGGGTTGCGCCGCCCGTCCCGCTCTGCCATAGGTGTCCGGGGAGCTTGGGAGGATGCTATGGGCGAGGATCGGTACCCGGTGCGAGGGAAGACCCAGATCCGGGTGTATTTTGCCGACACCGACCACATGGGGGTCGTCTACCACGGGGTCTACCTCACCTGGTTCGAAATCGGACGCACCGAACTGATGCGTGGGCGCGGGATGGCCTACGCCGAGGTGGAACGACGGGGACTGTCCCTTCCGGTCACCGAGGCCACCATGCGGGTGCGGCTTCCCGCCCATTACGATGAGCTGATCGAGGTCGAGACCTCGGTATCCTCCCTCCGCACCCGGGAGGTGCAATTCTCCTACCAGATTCGGCGGGGAGGCGACCGGCTGGTCGAAGGAACCACCAACCACCTGATCGTGGACAAGCAGACTGGCCGGGCGGTTCGTCTCCCCGATTGGCTGCGGGATCTGCTTTGCTGAAGCGTGCCAGCCCGACCCTGCTCGCGATCTGCCTCGCGGCGGGGACAGCCGCGGCGGGGGCTCTGGGGCCGGAGTGGTCGGATCTGCGCTCTCCCGCGTGGCGGGACCTGCGCACCGCCGTGGTCCAGGAAGCGCTACCCCTCCACGTTCTCACCTTCGGGGCACCGCTGCGGCGCGAACTCGCGCGCTCCTTGGACCCCATTCTGGTGCGGGAGCCGGGCTCCAGCGCCCGTCGTCGCCTGGAACGCGAACTCGCCGAGGAACTCCGGCTCAGGCGGGGGGAGGCCTCCCCGGGAGCGGGTGCCCCGTGGGTCGACCGTGAGCTCGATCCCGGCCGGCTCCGCCTCAGACCTACGCTGGACCTCGCTGCGAGGTGGAACGAGGGGACCCCTCCTGGCTGGACCGATGGTCCCAGACTCGGCCTCGATGGGACGCTTCACCTCGATTCGCGGGTCACTCTCGCACAGCATCTGTTCGTCGGCCGCGTCCCCGGTGGGCGTAGGTTCGCCGATGCGTTGGTGGCGCACACCGATCTGCTTCTGCTCTTCGAGTCCGCCTTCGCCGGATACGCCTCGGACCGACTCGAACTCCGGGCGGGCCGCTTTCGCCAGGCCTACGGTCCGGGGCGGAGCGGCGGGCTGCTCCTCTCGCCCGACGCTGCGCCCATCGACCAGATCGAGTATGCGCTCCGCGGCAGGAGCCTCCGCTTCCGCGCGATGTATGGGGTTCTGTCTGCGGCGACGGATCGGCGCGTCGCGATGCACCGTTTGGAGTGGAGCCCGTCCGAGCGGTGGCTCCTCGGGCTCTCCGAGGGGGCCGCATTTCAGGGCGGCGGCGCCCCCAATCTCTATCTGCTTGGATTTGTCCCCTACACCTTGGTGGAGCGCGTGCAGGGCCAGGATGCGGTGGAGCCCGGGGGGGTCGATTCGGTCCGGAACAACGTCTTGTGGCAACTTGACGCGACGTTTCGTTCCGCGCGTGCGGGCCTCTTCTGGAGTTCGCTCCTGCTCGATGACGTGGCCACCGAGTCCTCCGCCATGCCGAGTCGGCTTGGACTGCAGCTCGGCTGGGAGCTTGCTCCGCGCACGAGGGGATGGCAGCTTGCGGTCGAGGCGGTCAAGGTGTGGAACTACACCTACAGCGTCTTCTATCAGTCGATTTGTCCCTGCGATTGGGTCCACCAGGGCACGGCGATTGGCTACCCGGGGGGGCCCGATCTCGAGCAGGTGGAACTCTCCCTCGAGCAGTCGGTTTCCGAAGCGGATGCGGTTGAGTTTCGGCTCCTGCGGCAGTCGAAGGGGGAAGGGCGACTCGGCGATCCCTGGATCCCGGCCCCCGTTTTGGGGGATCGCCCCACCTCGAGCGACGCGTCGCGTCTCTCGGGAACGGTGGAGCAGATCCTCCGCCTCGAGTGCGCCTACCGTCACGAACCGTTCGGCGGACTCGCTTCGCGGGTTGGGATCGCCGCGAGGTGGGCCGAAAACGAGGGGAACCTGGGTGCCCCGTGGAGGCTTGGGTGGGAGACGACGGTTCGCCTCTCGGCTCATCGTTGAGCGGAACCTCGACGGGCGGCCTACGTACAGGTGTAGCGCGCACTGCGCGGGTGAGGGGAAACGAAGGAGTCTCCGGTGTCCGAAAAACCCCCGACCGATAGCCCGGATGAGATCAACGGCTCCGCCGACCACCAGGCGGCAACCGAGCCTACCCAACCCGCGTCCGGTCTGTTGCGAGTCACCACGCTGCGAGAGGTCCTGGTTGCGCTACTCTTGCTCCTCTTGGGCCAGACCGGCCTGGTGCAGGCGTTCAACGTCCCCACTGGTTCGATGGAGAAGGCGGTGCTACCTGGCGACTTCGTGCTTGCCGACAAGTTGACCCTGGGACCGAGGACGCCGCACTGGATCGGCATTCCCGGTACTTCCATCGGTCGGCACCTGCCAGCGGTAAAACTGCCCGGTCTGCGCGAGCCCGAGAGGGGCGACATCGTGGTGGCGGAGGTGCCGATCGACCCTCAGACTCCCTACCTGAAACGGGTCGTCGCGGTCGGAGGAGACACGGTCGAGATTCGCGACAAACGTCTCTATGTCAATCATGAGGCCGCGCCGGAGCCGCGAACCGTGGTTCACGGGGACGGGCGCCTGTTTCGCCGGGGCATGCTGCAGGGCGGCATTCTCGAAGGGCGCGGAAACCGGGATAATTTCGGCCCCTACGTCGTACCGGACGGATCCGTCTTTCTGATGGGGGACAACCGCGACTACTCGCTCGACAGCCGCTTCTTCGGACCGGTAGCGGAGCGGAACATCATCGGTCGGGCCCGCTGGATCACCTTTTCCGTCGATGCGAAGGCGGAATCGTTCGATCCCCGTCGGCGGGTCCGCTGGCAGCGGTGCGGGACGCCACTCGACTGATCCGCCCGCGACCGAAAATACCAGCGACCGAAAAACCCGGGACCGAAAAAGCCCGGGACCGAAAAAGGAAGCGCGGGTCAGGAACACCTGACCCGCGCTCTTCGATGGTAGCGGGGGCTGGATTTGAACCAGCGACCTTTGGGTTATGAGCCCAACGAGCTACCAGGCTGCTCTACCCCGCATCAAACTGTCTCGCCCCAAACCTGTCTTGGAGCGAGCGGATAGACTACGTTCGCGCTGGCGTGCTGTCAATGTGCTTTTCCCGGCTCGTCGCCCGATGACCGGGGGGCGGCGGAGTCGGCCGTCGCCGGTGCAGGGGCGTTTCGATCGAACAGATAGATGATCTCATCTGCCCTGCCCCGCCGGTACTTCTCCCGCGCCATCTTCTCCTGCTTCTCCTTCTGGGGGTCGTCGAGTTCGTTGCGCAGGGCTACGGTTCGTTCGGTCAACTGCGCACGCTCGTTGACCAGTTGGGCCTCCGTGGCTTCGAGGTCCCGCAGTCGGAGCCATCCGTGATCGCTGAGCACCAGACTGTTGATCGTCCACGCAGCCAGGGCGAGAAGTCCGAAGCGAAACAGGTCGATGCGGCGGCCGCGGAACTGGGCGAAGCGTTCCGCGGCGCTCGGGTTGGAGCGCGGAATCGACTCGCTGGTGGACCAGCGAGTCTCGGTCCCGCGCCGCTTTCGTTCAAACATCATGGCCCTCCTTGGCCCGGTCGAGCTAGCTCGCGCGCCGCAGTACCGCGCGGCCGGCGTACTCTGCCTGGTCTCCCAGGTCTCCCTCGATACGTAGGAGTTGATTGTACTTCGCCACCCGCTCGGAGCGGCAGAGCGAACCGGTCTTGATGAGTCCTGCGTTCGTCGCCACCGCGAGGTCGGCGATGAAGGTATCCTCCGTCTCCCCCGATCGGTGTGAGATAACTGTGGCATAACGGTTTGCGCGGGCCAAGTCGATCGCGTCGAGGGTTTCGGAGAGCGTGCCGATCTGGTTCAGCTTGATCAGGATGGCGTTCGCCGTTGCGCTCTCGAGCCCCCGGCGTAGCCGCCTGGTGTTGGTGACGAAGAGATCGTCCCCCACCAGGTGCACCTGCTGGCCCAGCTCATCGGTGAGGAGTCTCCAGCCCTCCCAGTCGTCTTGAGCGAGGCCGTCCTCGATCGAGATGATGGGGAAGGCGCCCACCAGTTCGCGATAGAAGGCGACCATCTCTGCCGCGTTGTAGTCAGTCTTGGCCTCCGCCTTCAGGACGTACCGGCCGTCATTCCAGAACTCGCTCGCCGCGCAGTCGAGGGCGAGAGCCACGTCGTCTTTCGGGCGGTAGCCGGCCTTCTCGATTGCCAGCATGAGCAACTCGAGCGCCTCTCGGTTCGACTTCAGATTGGGAGCGAAGCCTCCCTCATCGCCGACCGAGGTCGCGTACCCCTTGGCCTCGAGCACCTTTTTCAGTTGGTGAAACACCTCAGCCCCCATCCGCAGCGCCTCGGCCATGCTGGGGGCCCCGACCGGCAGGATCATGAACTCCTGCAGGTCGACGTTGTTGTCCGCGTGGGCGCCGCCATTGAGCACGTTCATCATCGGCACCGGGAGTAGACGCGCTCGGGTGCCTCCGATGTAACGGTAGAGAGGGAGGCCGAGATGATTGGCGGCCGCGCGCGCCACCGCCATCGACACGCCGAGGATGGCGTTCGCGCCGAATCGGGACTTCGCCTCCGTTCCGTCTGCGTCGCACATGAGGCGGTCGATATGGATCTGATCCAGCGCCTCCTCGCCCAGGACCAGCGGGCCGATCTGCTCGGCGACATGCTCGATCGCTTTGCGCACGCCCCTACCGAGGTATCGACTCTTGTCGCCGTCCCGCAGTTCGAGCGCCTCGTGTTCGCCGGTCGAGGCGCCGGAGGGAACCGCCGCCCGGCCGAGAGCGCCGCTCGCCAGACGGATCTCGACCTCCACCGTCGGGTTCCCGCGGGAATCCAGAATCTCTCGCGCCTCGAGCTGTTCGATCGTGGTCATGGCTGCTCCTCCTTCGGCCGTGGTTTCCAGAGGCGCAACCTATCCCCATCGGTCGGAGCGGTCAAGAAACTGGGGGCGCCCGCCCACCCAACCGTCCATCCCGGTCGCCCTCTTCTTCGTTGACAGGGTCGGCCAGGCTTCCTATCCTGGCAATTCGTGAGTTAACTGCCTTATATATCAATCAATTCCGTGCTCGCCTTTCCGTCCGCAGGCGCTGGGCGAGAGAAGGGGGGCCGGCTCCAAGGGGGCGCATCGTTGCAACCTTGCGAATCGGTATGGCGTAGCACAGCCCCGGGCGAGGTCCGGCCCTACCCCCGATGACATTATCCGACAGCGAGATCGTCAGGCGGTGCCTGACCGGTGAGGAAGAGGCGTTCCGGATGCTCATCCAACGCCACGAACGTGCTGTCTATCATCTCGTCTGGCGAATGGTGCGCTCGGACGAGGACGCGCGCGACCTCACCCAGGAGATCTTCCTGAAGGTGTTTCGCGTTCTCGAGCAGTTCGATCAAGAGCGCAACTTCACTTCCTGGCTGTTCAAGATCGCCAGCAATCAGACGATCGACTTTCTCCGGCGACGCAAACTGAAGACGGTCAGTCTGGGGCATGATCCAGAAGATGAAGATCGACCGCCGCTGGAAATCGCCGACCCAGGTCCCCGCCCGGACGATGACCTGGTTGAGCACCGCCGACGGGAGATGCTGGCCCTTCTCGTCGACCGGCTAGCGCCGCACTATCGGATCGTGGTCCAACTGCGGTATGAACGCCAGTTGTCGTATGAAGAGATCCGCGACATTCTCGGTCTCCCTCTCGGCACCGTGAAGGCACGGCTGCATCGGGCGCACCAGCAGCTCAAGACCTGGCTCTCCGGGGGGGATGACGTGCCGTTCGACTCGGGGGAGGCGGTTCAGTGAATCCACCGAAACCTCCGAGGCGTCCGCCCCGTAGATGGGTGGGTAAGGGTCGCGGGACCGCGATCCCCCGGGAACCGGCTCATCCGGGGGACCGGGAATCCGGGAAACCCAGCTTCTGGAGTGATGCCTTGATAGGATGCGACTTCAACACCGATCTCCTGCTGGAGTTTGCAGTGGGTGAGATCGCTCAGCCCGAGCGGTCGGAGGTTGAGGCGCATATCAACGGCTGCGCGATCTGCCGCGCCGAGGTTCGCCTCCATCGGTCGCTCGCCCGCGACCTGAAGGACCTGCCCGCCCCGGCCTTTCCGTCGGATCTGGAGGAGGTCCTGGTCCGAGCCGCCATCCAGACGCGCAGGTCGATGCCGCGTTCGGCCTCGCGGGTCCGGGCCTCGCGCCCGACCGTTGCCTGGCTGCCCGTGCTCTGCGGCGCAGCCGGTTTGGCCATCGTCGGGGTGCTGATTCTACTCCTTCTCCCGGGCCGGATGCTCTCCCCGGGCAGCGTCGACGAGATGGTCTACGGCGGAGCCGGTCGCGGGACGAACGTGATGGGCGACGCGCTGATGTTGCTCCGTAACCTGCGCCAGGGATGGGAGTTCGTGCTGCGGGTGCTCGGATGGCTCTCGCCCATTTCGCGGGCGCTCGGGGCGGTATTCGAGGCTGTTGGCGCCGCACGCTGGTTGATGGGGCTCGCCACCACCGCCGTTGCGGTCCTGGCGGTCCGGCGCTTGACCCGCTCCCGCAGGCAGCAGCCGCAAGCGAAGGTGCACGGTGTCTGAGCGACCCCGTATCGACCCTGGGCCCAGGGGTCGCTTCGCGAGCTTGCGGCGGGTGACCACCTCCCTTGCCTGCAGTCTGGTGATCTCCCTCGGCGTCTGGGTCGCAACGCCGTCGGTCGCCGGACTCCGTGAGATCGAGGAGGTCCAGGAGACCCCGGCGGTCCCGGACTCGCCGCAAGCTCCGGAGACCCCCAAGGTCGAGGCACCGAGGATCATCGTCCTCGAGGCCGACACACTGGTGCGCCGCACCACCCGCGTGATCCACAAGGAGACGGGTGAGGGGCTGCAGATCATCTCCCGGGACGGGGACACCACGCGCATCGCCTGGGACTTCAAGAAGCGGGGAGCCGCAGATGACGATGTCGATCTGGTGAGGTTCGGTGAGGACATCGTGATCGACGAGGATCAGGAGATCGCCGGGGACGTGATCGCGGTCGGAGGAGACATCGAGGTTCGCGGCCAGGTCCATGGCGACGTGGTCTCGATTGGCGGGCTGGTTCGCGTCAAACCAGGTGGACTGGTCGATGGCGACGTGGTCTCGATGGGCGGAAAGGTCGACAAGGCGCCGGGGGGCCACATCGGCGGTTCCGACATCGGGCTCCGGCTGGTGCCCGGCTTGGCGCGCCTGGCCGACGGCGGAGGTCTGTCCATACTGGTGAAGGGAGTCGTGCTCGGCGTTGCGCTTGGTCTGGCGCTGCTCCTGGGATGGTTGGTCGAGCTGTTCGGAGCGGCGCGGAGTCGGTCCGTCGCCGCCCAGTTCCAGGACCACCTCTGGTCGAGTCTCGGCGTGGGATTCGGGCTCTTTCTGCTCTCGGGACCGGCCATTCTCCTGCTGGTGGTCACGGTGATCGGAATCCCGGTCGCGGTCCTGCTGCCCTTCGCCCTGCTTCTGCTATTCGCCACCGGATTCGTGATCGTGGCCAGTCAGCTCGGACAGCGGGTGGTCGGATTCGATGGGGACACGTTGGGGCATCGCGTGAAGGGCCTGTTTGCCGGTCTGGTGCTTTTCGCCGCGCTCCTCTTGATGGGAGACCTACTGCGCCGACTCCCAGGCCCCCTGCCGGCGATAGGGCTTTTCGTGAAGCTCTTCACCGGCGCGGCGATCGGGACGGTCGCGCTGGCCGGGGCCGGGGCGATCGTACTCACCCGGTTCGGTGCCCGCCCCGCTGTCCCCCCGGTTCCCGCGCTTGGCCCGTACGAGGTCGGGGGAGCGTCGCTCCTCCACGGCGACCCGCGCCCCTGAACGTCCCGATCGACGCGAAATCCGTGCCAGGCTGAGCGCCGCTTTTGGCTTACTCTGGCCGGATTTTCCGGCCGACCCGCCTGCCAACTGCCCAGATCATGGGCAGTCCGCCTTCGTCTCCGCCCAAGTCCCCCCGTGGTGCGTCTTCTTCATCGTGTAACCATTTGTAATTCATTGCGTTAGGTATGGCGGCAGTCAGGCCGCGGTCGTTCTGGTCGGCTCCCAAAAAGACCTGTACGGAATGGCCTGGTCTTTGCGCTATCGTTGATGCATGGCGATTCGACACCTCCGCTCCGCAGTCTGGTGCCTGATCCTGCTCTCCCTCCTGACGACCCGCAGCGTGCTCGCGGCGATGACCCTTCCCGCGGCTCCTGGGATCGAAGTCATTTCTGCCGAAGAAGTTATGAGCGAGCACGTCTCTCGCGGCGAGGCGGGCGAACTGCTCTTCCACGACGCCGAAGGGGGGATGACTCGTCTCATCTCGGAGATCGGCGACCCTGAGATCGTGAATCCGGGAGACGGGGCCTTCCATCCGGCGGGCGCCGAGATGGTCCTCGCGGCACTCGAGGCGATCGACCTCGAGTTCATTCGCGATTTGCGGGTCCAGGTCTACATCCTCCCTTACCCGAGGGCCGGGTTGCTCGCCTCGTCCGCCTCCGACGGCGCGATCTACATCTCGCCGGGCGTGCGGCCGCTGCGTGAACTCCACGTGCACTTTCTCGTGGCGCACGAGATCGGACACGCCGTGCACCGCCGGTACCTGCCCGATGGGGACACGGCTGGCTGGCGCGCCTACCAGGCCCTCCGCGGCGCGACCGACTCCGCGATCTACCATCCGCACGCCGCGCACGCGTTCCGGCCGCGGGAGCTGTTCGCCGAGGACTTCAGGGTGCTCTTCGGTGGCGCCATCGCCCGAGGGGACGGGACGGTGGAGAATCGTGTTCTCCCCGGTCCGGAGGATATCGCGGGGTTGCGGACCTGGTTCCGGGATCTGCTTGGCCCTCGGCCGACGCTGGCCCTCTCGGGAGTGCGTAGTGCGCCGAACCCGGTTCGACGCGACGGTCAGGTCGCCTTTTCGCATCTTCCGGAACAGCTTGCGGGCGGTCCGGTGGAGATCGAGTTCATCGATGTGCTGGGGCGCTCGGCGCTCCGGACGAGCCTCTCCGGCGCGAGCGGTGGGGAACTCGGCCTCTCGCTCGGCGGCACCGGAAGGCGTCTCCTCCCCGGCGCGTACTGGGTCAAGCTCTCCGGCACGGTCGGTCCGCCGACAATCACTTCGGTCCGGATACTGCCCTAGCAGAGTGCGGAAGGACCGCTCTCCTGAGTTGAACGAGCCTCTCGCTGCCGAGGGCGGGCTCCCCTTCCTACGACCGGGTTCTTTGGGGGCATGCGCGGGTCAGTTCAACGCGAAGCCCTGGGCCGCGGCCTCTTCACGCTCAATTCGTGGAGGGGTGAGGCGCGATGCCGGTCCCGGGGCTCCAGCGCAGGATGAACGAACCCGAGGTGGCCCGCTCTTTGCGATCTCCTAGCCCGGTCAGGTCACGCACGATCCCAAAGACCCCGCGCGGAACCCCGAGCAGCCCACCATTTCCGCCCCCCAGCTCGCCGGTGAGCCAGGTTTCCACCTCGCGCAGATCCTGCGCCGTCAAGGGCCGGACGATGCCGGTGACCGATGCGCGGTAGACTTGTCCCGGGTCGCACCAGGTGGAGTCGATCGGCAGGGGAAACTCGATTCGCCGGATCGCCGCGGAGACGGAAGAGAGGGAGTCGAACTCTGCGGAGTGGCCTCCCTCTCGAAGGCGATAGCGTCCGGTCCACGGGTCTCGCATGATCTGCGTCTCTCGAGTCCAGGTAGCCACATTGGTGTCGTACCAGCCTCGACGCTCCCTCCAGAGATCGATCTGTATGCCGACGGTGGCTGGGATCCCTCGCTCCAGTCGATCCAGGACGAACTCCGGTAGCGGATCGGGCCAGCTCACGACGCCAAGGATGGCGCTCGAGTCGGTCGGCGCCACGGCCAACTCAAGTGCCTCTGCAGGTGGCACGATGGTCAGCAGGGCGAGCAACGCGAGGCTGCGGGGCAGGGAGCGCATCAGTAGGGCAGGCTCAGGCGCGCGGTGATCCTGGCCGGAGCGCGCTCCTTTCGCAGATCCCGAGCCACGTCGATTCGAAGCCCCTGCGTGCCCAGGGTGAGACCGATCCCGCCGTCCAGCGCCAGCGGCCCGCTTCCACCGATCCCTCCGCCCTCGGCCGCCGACTCGTTCCAGGCGAGGCCCGTGTCGATGAAGAGGGAGGTCTGGAACCCATCCGCCGGGTCGATCTGATACTCGACGGTCCCGAGAACTGTCCGGTCGCCGACGAACTCACGGAATTTGTGCCCGCGAAGGCTGCCGACCCCACCCGCCTGAAACTGCCACTGGGTCGGCAGCCGCGAGCCGGTCGAGTCCACGATTCCCACCGGCGCGAAACCTCCGCCCACACGGTAGCCGATTGACTGGGACGGGGAGAGGTAGGCGCTACCGCGGTGTTCCGCCCAGACTCTGGTGAACGCGCGGCCATCGCCGAGCACTCCGCCTCCCCACTGCGTTTCAACGAACAAGCTGCGAAGCGGCGTGCTCTCCTGCAGACGTCGCGGAGCTTCGCTCCAAGCCGCCCGCACCGAGAGGGTGGACCAGTCGCCGGACTCGATCTCCGGATTGCCGCGGAATCGCTTGTTGCCGCCGAACGGGCCGTAGCGCGCGACGCTTCGCTCGACCGACTCCTGGTTCTCTTCCGCCCACGTTAGCTGAAGGCCGCGATCGTATCCGGGTGCCCATCGCAGGAAGCCCTGATAGCCACGCCGCCTGAGGTAGTCGGAGAAGTCCTCCCGCAGCACCGACGCTCCGAGTACGCTCTCTTCCGGGGTGATCGCAGTACGGGGGAGGAACCAGGCACAGGTCTCGTCGGCCCACCGACCGCCCACCACCCAAGCCTGATGTCCCGGATGCAGACGGACCTCGGCTGCCCCGGACCAGCGCTCGCTCCCGAAACCGTAGCCCTGATAGAAGTCCAGTGATGGGCGCCAGGGGTGATCGTTCAGGATCGCCTGGCGTGACAGCACCGACGCTCCGTCCACCCGGTTGACGCTCCCGCCGACACCGAAACCGAAGTCGGCCTGTCGATCCAATCGCCACCGTTCCTGGATTCCCGGAAGCCAGAACGGTTCGGCGCGCGGCAGGAAGAGTTGACGATCCCCAGGGAGGGCGTTGGGATCGAACGCGGCGGCCCGAGTCCGACTTGGCCACTGCTCCCAGGAGAAGGTGGCGCCGGCCACCTGAGTCGCCATGACGAGCGCTCCGACAACCTGGATCGTCAGCCCCGCTACACGAAGGGAGAGTCGGGGTACCCCAGTTCGACGACGTGTCTGCCTGTTCATTCAATCCTCCTGCCGGTCTGCCGCAGATCGTGGCCTCCTGGTCACAGATCGTGGCGTCTCGATCCGACCGATTCTCGCTTCGCGCTCGGAGGAGCGATTCCGGTCTAGTCGGGGTCCGAGAGACTTCGTCCCGGGCGCGCGACTCCCAGGCGCCTCATCTTGCGATGAAGCGAGGCCCGGTCAATCCCCAGACGCTCTGCCGCCAGGGTGACGTTCCACCCTGCATCTTTGAGCGTCTGCTCGACTCGTGAACGATCTTCCTCGCGTTGCTCTGCCTTCCAGTGTTCGACCAGCCCGCCAGTGGGAAGTACGGGACTGGTCGCCGAGGGCGCGGTGCCGCCACGACGGATCACGATGAGGGCGGAGAGGTCCTCCCCGGTCACATTCGACTCAGGGTGCATGATCGCGATCCGCTCCATCAGGTTCCTCAGTTCGCGGACGTTTCCGGGCCATGCGTACCGGCGCAGCAAGCTGCGTGCCTCGGTCTCCAGCAGGGGCGGACGGCGCCCGTACCGAGCGCAGAACTCGGTCAGGAAGTGGGTGGCCAGGTCCTCGACGTCCGTCCCTCGTTCACGCAGGGGCGGGACGCGGATCGGTATCACCGCGATCCGGTGGAACAGGTCCTCGCGGAACCGTCCTTCCTCGATCTCGATCTCGAGGTCGCGGTTCGTGGCGGCGAGCAGGCGCACGTCGAAGCTTACCGACTTGCTCCCACCCACACGCTCGAGCTCTCCCGAGGAGAGCACGCGCAGCAGCTTCGCTTGGGTGTCCGCCGCCATGTCGCCGACCTCGTCGAGGAAGAGCGTGCCGCCGTCGGCCAATTCGAACTTGCCCTTGCGGGCCTTCTGGGCACCGGTGAAGGCGCCGGCTTCGTGTCCGAAGAGTTCGCTTTCAATCAGGTCGCGGGGTAGCGCCGCGCTGTTCAACTTGATGAAGGGCCTCGCACTGCGTGCGCTCCGCTCGTGGAGTAACTTTGCCACCAACTCCTTCCCGGTCCCGTTCTCACCCAGGATCAGGATGCGCGCATCACTCGGGGCCGCCAGCTCGATCTCACGCCGCAGCGTCCGCATCGGCGCGCTATCCCCGATCAGCAGCAGGTCTTCCCGATGCGCTTCCTTCAGCGTGGTCAGGTCCTGCTCCAGGCGGACCAGCTCGAGCGCCCTCTGGACCGTGGTCCAGAGCCTCTTTTCGTCGATCGGCTTGACCAGGTAGTCATAGGCGCCCAGCCGCATTGCCTCGACCGCGGTAGAGATCTCGCCGTTGGCCGAGACCATGACGACGGGGCTCTCCAGCGGCATGCGGCGCGCCTCGCGCAGGAAGCTGAGCCCGTCCATCACCGGCATCGCCAGGTCGCAGAGAACGAGCGTCACCGCCTCGCGGGCCAGGGCCTCCAGGGCCTCCTTCCCGTTACCCGCCACGAGTGGTGAGAAGCGACCATCCTCCTCGATGAGCAGGCTCAGTGCGTTGCGGATCCCGGGGTCGTCGTCGACGATCAGTATCTGCGGTTTCATCGGCTCTTCACCTCGTTCGGTCTCCGATTCGAATCCTTCCCCTTGTTCAGATCATAGGGGAGCGATACCACGACGCGGGTCCCGCGTCCCGGTTCGCTCTCGAGGCGCAGGCGCCCCCCGTACCGGCTCACCGTGCGCCGCACCAGGGCGAGCCCCAGGCCGGTCCCGGTCTGTTTGGTGGTGAATCCGGGCTGGGTCGCTTGTCGCAACATCTCTGTATCCATTCCCGTGCCGGAATCGGAGATGCTGATGATGGCCTCGTTCCCGGTGTCGCTGAGTCGCACCTCCGCCGTGATCGAGCCTGCTCCGGGAATCGCCTCGACGGCGTTCTTGATCAGGTTGCGGAACGCGCGGACCAGTTCATCGCGATCCGCGCGCACGGTCAGAGGCGCTTCGGGCTCGAGGAGCTGATGGGTGATTCGATCCGGCACCTCCAGGGCGAGGAGTTGGCGCAGAACCTCGCCCGGATCGATCGGCTCCGGTCGCGGCTCAGGGAGGTGCGCATAGTCGCTGAAGGTGGAGGCGAGTCGGGTCATGCGCTCCGCTTCGGTCTGGATCAGTTCGAGCGCGCGCCGACCCCGTTCGCGCTCCGCCTCGGGCAGCTCCGCCACCCTCCGTTCGAGCACCCCCACCGCGGCGCGCACCGGGGTCAGGCTGTTCCGGATCTCGTGCGCCACGAAGCGTGCCGTTTCTCTCGCCCCTCGCACCTGCTCGGATTCCCGGATCCTCTCCTCATAGTCGCGGAGGGTGGATCCCAGTTGGTGAAAGGCCCCCGCGAGAGTCACGATCTCGGGGAAGCGACTCTGGATCTCGAGCGGACGAAACTCGCCTCGTCCCAGCGCTTCCATTGCGATCACCAGCTGCTCCACCGGCAGCGACACGCCACGCGCTACCCGGCGTGCGAGCCAGAGGCTGATGGCAACCGCGGTCACCGCCGCGAGGCTGAAGAGCAAGAGATAGCTGGTGCGAAGCATGTCGCTCACCTCGCCGAGGCGGCGGTAGTAGGAGAGCCCCGCGGTCCCACGGCCGACGCGCTCGAAGTATCCCTTCCCCAGCGCGAAGCCCAGAACGAGCGCGGCCCGCGGATGGGTTTCCGTGCGATCTTCCGGCCAGATGAAGGCGGGCACGCCGATCCAGTCGGTCTCGGCTCCGTGAAGCTCGATCCAGGCGGGACGTTGTGGACCCACCCGGGTACGGTCCGGGAGTGGTGAGGCGAATTCACCGGAGGTTTCGGCCTTTCCCGTCGAAGCGACCGACGCGAGTAGAACGAGACCGCCCGCGTCGCGGACCCACAACTGTGCCAGATCGACTCTTTCTGCCTCCACGATCGCTTGCAAGGCCGTCTCGAGCGCATCGCGGCTCGCTTCGAGCTCCGTCCCGGCCACGTCGGACGCGCGCGCGCGTGCCCTTCTCTCCAAGGAGCGGTGCAGCGAGAAGAACGCCTCGCGATTGGCGCGTAACGAGGAGTCGAGGGCCAGTTCCACCGAGGGGAGGGTCCAGAGGCGCATCTGCTGACGCAGGGGAATCCAGCCCACGATCAGGATCAGGAGAAGTGGGATCCCGCCCGCGAGCAACAGCAAGAGGAACAGGGAGGTGAACAGACGGGGGCTGCCGCGACGCATACCGAGAGGCCGTGCCTTCACCCGTCCGACCGGGCCGGCTCGCGGGGGAACTTGCTGTTCATCCCGCGGCGGTCGGCGCGTCCAGCCACTTGGTCGAGAGCTGGCCGCAGGCGGCGAGGATGTCCTGCCCCTTGCTGTAGCGGACGGTCACGCTGGGCGCGATCCGGGACGCCGCCTCCACGAACTGGGCCACGCGCTCTGGGCCTGGAGGAAGAAACGGGGAAGCGGGATGGGGGTTGTACACGATTGCATTGATCTTGCAGTCGAGTTCCCGTGCATAGCGTCCGAGCCGCATCGCGTCGTCGTCGCTGTCATTGACGTCCCGCAGCAGCACGTACTCAAAACTGACTCGCATGCGCTTCCGCTCCTGGAAGTACTTCAGTTCCTCGAGTACGGTGGCGAAGGGGTAACGCTGGTTGATCGGCATCAGGCGATCACGCACTTCGTCGGTCGTGGCATTCAGGGAAAAAGCGAGTCGCACCTTGATCGGCGATTCGGCCAGCTCTCGGATCTGCGGAGCGAGGCCGACGGTCGAGACGGTGATCCGGCGATTTCCCACGCCGAGCCCCTCGTCCGCCTGGAGCAGCTCCACGGCCGGAATCAGGTTTCGCAGATTGGCCAGCGGCTCGCCCATCCCCATGAAGACGATGTTGTGGGTCTCTCCGAATCCCTCTGCTCGCATCTGCTGCCGGACGGCCAGCACCTGCGAGACGATCTCCTTCGCCGAGAGGTTTCGCCCCGGGCCCATCGCTGCGGTCGCACAGAAGGTGCAGCCATAGGCGCAGCCTGCCTGCGACGACACGCAAATCGTTCGTCGGTCTCCGGCATTGATCAGCACCGACTCGATCAGACGGGAATCCTCCAGCCGGAAGAGAAACTTGTAGGCCTCGCGACGTTCCCCCGGGGTGATCGCCTCGACCTGGTGGAGGCTGAGCGTGCAGGTCTGCTCCAGAGTCGCCCGCAGTTCCAGCGGCAGGTCGGTCATTTCGGCGAAGTCGCTGACCCCTCGAGCGTAGATCCAGTGGTAAATCTGGCGCGCCCGGTAGGCGGGGAGCGAGCGGAGCGGCGCGGCCTGTCGCATTTCTTCGGCGGTGAGGCCGAGCAGGCATGTCTTGGCTTCGGATTGCATCCCTGGACGTACGCTCTTCGGTGGTGAGGGGCGAACTACACGTGTGGCACCCGGGTCGACTTTGGGTAGGATAGCACAGCGAAGGAAGTAGATCGGAGGAACGGTGACCGAGCATCTCGACCCCGCCGAGCGACTCCGGAAGGCCGCCGTGGCTCTCGGCGACCGGACCCGGTTCATGATCCTGTCCGAGCTGCTCGCCGGCCCGCTCCGGGTCGGGGACTTGGTCGACCGACTCGCTCTGGCTCAGCCCCTGGTCAGCCACCACCTGTCCGTCCTGGGAGAGGCGGGCTGGGTCACCAAGGACGGAGCCAACAAGCGCGGCGCCTATCGCCTTCGGCTGGATGCCGGGGATCCGATCGGATCGATGCTTCGCCTGCTGATCGACGTGAGAACGGTCGCCTCCTCCCGTTCCGGTCCGCCGTTTCCTCCGCAAGCGTCTCAGTCGGACCGCGGCCCGCAGGCACCTTCCCCGCAGGCGCCGCGTAGAGCAGCGGCGATCGAGGACTTCCTCCTCTAGCCCGAGAAACCGCAGCCTGGCCTCAATTGAGGGTTGACCCCTTGCCCGAACCGGCCTACGGTTTTATCGCGACTTACTACCTGCTGACTGCCGAGGGCCTTCCGGTCACCATGGTGACCGATCCAAACCGGGATACGATCTGTACCGTTTGCCGGTGGGAGGGGCGAAATGTCATCTCTGTTCCGTGGGCGAGGGCTCCGTTCGGTGCTGCTCCTGGCCCTATTGGCCTCCGTGCTGTTCCTGCCCCGGCTTGCGCCGGCAGGCAGCTGGACGAGTGGCGGACTGGGTTCCGGCCCGGGTGATCTGGGGACGCTGGAGCGGGAGCTCGGGGATACGAACGCGCTTCCCGGGGATCCCACGAGCGACTCAGGCCCGGACAAGGGCGGAAGTGGCGGCGGGGGCGAGGGCGACCCGGACGATCTCGAGTTCGAGATCCTGACCGTCGTCTACCACGTGATCCACGCCATGCTGCGCTAGGCGCGGCCGAGAGTTCCACGAAGAAGAGCTCCGCCGAGGAAGCTGAGCCGATCCAAGAGTCCGTCCTCTCCGCCGCTCGTACGAGATGCGCAGAGTAGCGGTTGATGGAGAGACCGCCAGGTGGGTACAAGGCCACGGGAAGCCCGAGAATGGATGATCCGAAGGTGACATCCTGGAGCGACGAGACGCCGGGGGCCGCGTCTGAGGCCCACGGAAATCCGTCGGCTGTGGACCGACAGGCCTCCGCCGTGGACAGGGCTGGAGCGTCCGCCGGAGTTTCCTCCGGGACCGCCGCCTGGACCTCCCCCGAGTGGACCCGGGCGCTCGAGCTGGGCGACGTCCACCTCGCGACCGAGAATCTCGCTACGGCCATCGAGTACTTCGAGCGGGCGCGGAACCTCTTCCTGGCCGCGGGGGTTTCTCCCGCCAGCGGTGGCTGGGAGCGAGCCCTGCAAGCCGGCGAGCGGGCCACGCTCATCTCGATCGATCTTCGTATCGCCGAATGCCTCCGCGCCCGCGGGCAGCACGCGGAGGCGGAACGCCTCCTGAATAGCGTTCTTGCCACCCATGGTTCGTCCCTGGATGTCGTCGCCCGTGCCCGCACCCTCGCTCGACTCGGAGAGGTGGAGATCGGCACCGGGGCCTATGCGACCGGACTGCATCACTGCGAGCAGGCCTACGAGGTCCTCCGATCCACCAGCGAGAACGACGAGATCGGTCGGCTCGAGCTATCGATGGGAACGATCGCCTTCCGACTCGGTCAGGTTTCCCGATCGTGCGAGCTGTTCGAGAGTGCTCTCTTTACTTTCCGGCGAATCGACGATCGCGCGGGCATCGCCCGCGCGCTGAACAATCTCGGAATCACGCTGGGGAAGGGCGCCCGCTGGCGCGAGGCGCTCGACTACCTCTCTCGCGCGCTTTCCGTGAGCGAGGAAGCGGGCAACTTCGCCAAGGTTGCGCATCACTGCCTGAACCTGGGGATTTTGCTCTCGAAGACCGGGCAGTGGAACCAGTCCCAGCAGCATCTGGCGCGTGCACTTCTCGTATTTCGCGAGACCGGAAAGGTGGTCGGCCAGGCCCGAGCCACCATTGCGCTGGGAATCCTGAAGCTCCGCCTGGGACAAGAGCGTGCCGCAGCGAGTCAAATCAACACTGCGCTCCTCTTGGCTCGCGAGCACGGACACATCCGGGAGGAGGCCCTCGCACTCGAGTTTCTCGGCGAAGCGGCCACACTTCAGGGCGACTTCAAGCGAGCCGAATCCCTGCTAGACGAGGGGTTGCAGATCGGGCTCAAGACCGCGCCGGAGGGTGACATCGTGGCCGAGGTGCTGCGACGTCAAGCAGACCTCCGCCTTGCTCAGGGCAGGCCGGCCGCGGCGATCGAAGCCGCGACCTCTTGCATCGCATTGGCCCATGTACTCCAGGAGTCGGTCGAGTGCGGCGCTGCGCTGCGCACGCTCGCCCTGGCCAGCGCGGAGACCGGACGCCTCGATCATGCGCTGGCCCTCGCCAGAGCGTCGGTCGACCTGCTCGGTCAGACGCCCGACGTGGTGCAGCAGGCACACTCCCGCCGGGCCTTGGCGGCGCTTCTCCTCGATCAGGCCTCGGTGGCGGCAAAGTCGGCAGACGCTCGTCCGGCCGCGACCGAGGCAGTTGCGCTCTGGGAAGATGCCGCCGGTCGGTACCAGGAGTTGGAACTCCACGACGCGGAGATCGCGACCCTGGCCGACCTCGCGCAGGGTCGCGCCTGGATCGGCGAACTCGACGAAGCGTTTGCCACCCTGACCCGCGCCATCGCGGCCGCGGAGGGGTATGGACTCGGTGCCTGGATCCCGAGATTGGAGCAGGCGCGGACCACGCTCGAGGAAAGGCTGGCTGAGGACTCGCTCGCGCGCTCGGCAGAGTATCAGCTGTTGCAGGAGATCGCCGGCCTCTCACCGACCGACCTCGATTCGTCGATGCTGGCCTGCCTTCGGATGGCGTTGCAGCGTTCGAACAGCGACCGTTGCGCCTTCGCGCTCTGTGAGCCCGGTCGTCACGTCAAGCTGGAGGCACACGTCGGATTCGACGACGCGGCGGTTCCCGGCCTGATCGCGTTCCTGGACGGGTTGGCCCCGGGGTTTCGGGCCGGACGGAAGCTGTTCGTCGAGAACGCCTCCCGGGAGAGTGTTACCCGGGATCGCTCCGTAGATTCCCGAGCTGAGGGGAGCGGAGTCGCTTCCGTGGCGCTCCCGGTGCCGGCAGGCGATCGTGCGTTGGGCATCCTGTATCTGCAAAGGGACGGCGCGTTGCGGCACGAAGGGGCCCGCTCCGCAGGCGCCTATCGCAACCCGGATCTGCGCCTGCTCTCGCTCTTCGCGGGATTGCTCTCGGCGTACGTTGGCGCGAGGGAGCGGGAGCGGATCGGGCGCGGCGGCCGGGATCCGGTCGAGTCGAACGTCATCGATCCTTACCGGGACTTCGTCACCTGCAGTTCCGAGCTTCGGCGGAGCCTGAACCTGCTGCGCAAGATCGAAGACTCGAACGTGAGCATCCTGGTGAGCGGCGAGACCGGCACCGGCAAGGGCTTGTTGGCGCGATTGATCCACGATGCCGGCGCCCGCTGCTCTGGTCCCTTTGTGCCGATCAACTGTGCCGCGCTCCCGGAGACCCTGCTGGAGAGTGAGCTGTTCGGCCACGTTCAGGGGGCTTTCACCGGGGCGGTCCGCGCGAAGCGAGGGTTGTTCGAGGAGGCGACCGGCGGTTCGATCTTCCTCGACGAGGTCGACAAGGCACCGATGGGCGTGCAGGCCAAGCTGCTCCACGTGCTCGACCGGCACGAGATTCGGCCGGTGGGCGGAACCAAGTGGAACACGGTCGATGTTCGCGTCATCTGCGCGACCAATGCGGATCTACGGCGTGCGATCACCGAAGGGCGGTTTCTCGAGGATCTCTATTACCGTCTGAACGACTTTCAGATCCACATCCCGCCGCTGCGTGAACGCCGCGAGGACATCCCTCTTCTCGTGCGGCGCTTCTACCAGCAGTTCTGCCGTGAACTCGGTCGCTCGCCACTCGGGCTCTCGCGCGATGTGATCCAGGTGCTCTCGGAGCATGAGTGGCGCGGCAACGTGCGCGAACTCGAAAAGGTCGTGAAGCGGATGCTCGTTCTCGCGGAGGATGGTGAGATCATCAGCGGAGATCTGCTCCCCCGCGACCTGGTGAGCCGGGCGAACCCCGCCAATGGGGGGAGCGCGGCTGGGCGTCCCTCGGGCACGCTGCGAGCCGAGATCCAGCGGCTCGAGGCAAGAATGATTCGCGATGCCCTCGAAACGACGAAGGGCAACAAATCCGAGGCCGCGCGGCAACTGCACCTCAGCTACCCCAGCCTGTTGGCGAAGATCAAGCAGTACGGTCTGGAGCCGAGCGGAGCAGCGCGCGCCGTTTGATTGCCATCTCCCGATGGCAGGCAGCCTGGCCTTCCGTGCAGTCGCTCTCCGCACTGGCTCCGCGAGACTCCATCCGCCTCGAACACGACTCAGCGCCCGGGACCTTGGAACTCGACACCCCACCCGGTTCGCCTGTAGCAAATCGTAGTTAACTCTCTTTCTAGTTGTAATCGTTTGAAAAATAGAGAGTTATCGTGAATGCCCTCCTGCGTTGTTAAGTTCTTTGCTAGTCCTCGAGCTTCTCGGCGCAGCGGGCGGCCGGCGGTCTGGCCGACCGATCGTCTAACTCACTGCAGTCGAACAAGTTGGACTCGCGAGATTTTCCTTCGGGCGCCTGCCGAAGATTGGCACGAAGCTCGCACTATTCTTCAACGGAGGGGGGACCTCCAAAGACCAGCGCCAGGCCATCCGGCGATGCCCAGAGTTCAGCAGCGGGTTAGGTCAGTCGTCGTCGAGTAGTGTCCGTGTCGGATGGCCTGGCAGTCTGGTTCTCCTCTCCGCATCCACTCTTCTTCCCTCGCACACCGCCTCCTGCGCGGACGTCTCCCGCAAGTCAATCCAGGGTCCCGGCCTCTCCCGGCTTCCGTCTGGCGTGACTCGTCGCCCACGCGCAGAGCGTGGCGCCTCGGTCACACCTGCGGGACGCTACGCATCTCGGGCATCTCCGCCATCCCCGGACCGAGCCACCTTCTCACGTTCGCAACGCCTTTCATCGACGCCCTTAACGGATGCGGACCGCCGCCGCTGACTCGACGCCGCCTTCCCGGCACGCCGGTTGTGTCTGGTGGTTTGGGATGGCCACGGGCCAAGAGAAACAGGAGTGAATCATGACCAGGCAAGCAGAGGTGAACGATCCCCGGCAGCGCGAGGCGGAACAGCGGGTGGCGGCGCGGCCCCGGAACCGAACAGGCTGGATGAGCTGGATCACGGTCGCCGCGCTGGCTGCCCTCGGCGCCGGCTGCGATGAGGAGGGCTGCTGCTTCGACGGTGATGGAACCCCTCCGCCTCCTCCGGCGGATCTCCGGAGCGTGACTGGCGACCAGGAGATCGAGCTCTTCTGGCGAGGCTGCGACGCGGAGGACCTCGACGGATACGCCGTCTACCGCAGTCGAAGCGAGGGGGGCTCCTACCGACGGATCGCCTCGGTCGGTCCGGCCAACTGGAGCTACGTCGACCGCAATGTGGACAACGGAGAGACCTACTGGTACGCGGTGGCAGCGTTCGACTACGCCGGGAACGAGAGCGACTTCGACGGCCGCCCGGTGCGCGACACACCCCGGCCGGAAGGCTTCGGCCTGCGCCTCTGGAACACGCTGGGCGAACCGCGCGACGCGGGCTACGACTTCTCCGCCGACCGTATCGTCGATTCGCGTTCCGTCGAGGCGGACGTCTACTTCTGGGCGAACGCGGATGAGGGGCCGTGGATGGTCGCCACCGAGCGCAACGATGAGGAGATGACGGACATCCAGGATGTCGGTCCTGGGCCGATCCGGCAGGTTGACTGGGCGCCCGAGGACGGGTGGTCGCCGCGGGGCGAGGTGCCGCTGATCGAGGGGCACAACTACGTGGTCTGGACCTGGGACAACCACTTCGCGAAGTTCCGCGTGCTTTCGGTCAGCGGGGAGCGCGTGGTTCTCGACTGGGCCTACCAGCTCGATGCGGGGAATCCTGAGCTCGCGGTCCACACCCCGGGCACCACGATTACCCCGGTGTCGCGGCAGGTGCGCGTTCTTCCGCATGAGGTCGGAATGGAGAGGAGGATGCAGCGATGAACCGGTTATCTCCCTCGCGCCCCGGGTGGATCATCTCGATCCTGGCCTCGATCGGGCTCGGCATCGGGGCTCCGCCCATCGCCCTCGGCGGCAACCTGGATGTCGACCTGCGAATCGGCGTCCAGACCCAGCTGCTCGTGCCGGTGCCGATCCGCGGGATCGATCTCGAACTGTGGTCAGATCCCGAGGCAGGTACGGTCGTTGCCCCCGGCGACCGCGCCAACCTCTACTTCCGAACCGACAGCGACGCCTACGTCACCGTCATGGCGGTTGACACCGAGGGGCGGGTGCGCCGGCTGTTCCCGCGATGGGGGGGAGACGGATGGGTCGAGGGAGGTCGCACCATGCGGCTACCCGAGCGGCATGCCGGCTACGACCTGCGCTTCGCCGGTCCCCCGGGTGTGGAGTACGTCTACGCGGTGGCGACTCTCGAGCCAGTCAACCACCGATACCCCGAGTGGATGGTCGACGGACGCGTCTGGACGCCCGACCCCTGGTGCGAGGACACCGACCTCTGGGCCATCGGCTGGGTGGTTGGTGACCCCATCTACCAGCTACGGGCATTCTGTCAGGAGCTGGTTCCCTGCCCCGACCAGCCGGAAAGCTACGCCAGCGCGTGGATCTCCTTCAACGTGGGTCGGCGGGTCAGCTATCCGCGATCGGTCTGCCGGGACTGCCACGGATTTGCGCCGATCGATCCCTACGGCCGTCCCTGTCCTGCCGTGAGCATCGTGATCGACGGGAACTCCTGCTCCGGGGCGGTCGACTTCCGGATCGTGTTCGTCCCCCGGTGGCGCTACGAAGTGTCCCGAACCTGGTGCTCGTCCCACGATCGGTGGCGCGGGCATGCGCCGGATGGACGCTGGCGTTGGTCGAGTTGTGACGGTCCGCGCACCCTCCGCCGCCACTTCGCTCCCGATGGGCGCCCGGTCTGGGGCGAGCGGCACCGGAGCGAGCAAACGGGCCGGGAGAAAGACCGAGACCGGCATGATCGCGAAGTGCGGGGGGAGGTGCGGGAACGGATCCGGGAACGGGATGACGATCGTGAAGGCGACCACCGAGGGCGGGAGATTCGCCGCCGGGACCGCGAAGAGCGACGCGATCGTGGCGAGAGGGAGGAGAAAGCCGAGCGGGAACGGCGGTCGGACCGGAACCCGGATGGGTCTCCTCGGTTGAAGGAACCGGAGCGCAACCGCCGGTCGCGTTGACCCCCGAAGCGCCCCAACCTATAGTCGGAACGACCGGCCGGGAGCCTCCCGGTCGGTCGTCTTCGCTCCGTACCGGCGCCGATCGCGCGAAGCAGGGGAGATCGCAGTCATGAAGCCCAGCCGCCCCATCGCCCTGGCAACCTTGCTGTTCGCCGCGCAGTCGTGGATCAGCGCGCTCCCCGCCGCAGCCGGAACCGGGCTCGCCTTCCTCAAGACAGGAATCGGAGCCCGGTCGGTCTCGCTCGGGAGCGCAGTCGTGTCGAACGTCGACGACCCATCGGCCCTCTACTGGAACCCGGGTGCGCTCGGGCTGCTCGAGGGAACGCAGCTCGAGGTCAACCACGTCGAGAGCTTCCAGGAAGTGCGGTACGAGGCCGCCGCGATCACCCACCGCCGTGGGGAGAACGGATTCGGCGCCTCATTCAACGGCGTGTGGACCGACGATATGGCACGCCGCGACGAGACGGGCCGTGACCTCGGCCAGTTCGGGTACTATGGGATCCGCGCAAACTGTAGCTATGCACGAGCCGTGACCGATCGGATCGGCCTCGGGGCGGGCGTTTCGCTTCTGCGCGAGCAGATCGACACCTACTCCACTTCCGGGCTGGCGTTCGATCTGGGCATTCAGGCGCGCGAGCTACTGTCGCGCACCGACCTCGGCGCCTCCGTGCTAAACCTCGGCTCGAGCATGAAGTACGAGCAGGAGTCGTTCGACCTGCCCTTGACCATCCAGGCCGGCGTGACGCACCGCATTCCCTGGAGAGTGGCAAACAGCCGCATCGTGGTGTCGGCGGAGATCCAGCAGGTGCGCGACGAAGACGCGCAACTGCTGCTCGGCACCGAGTATCAGTATGGCGAACTGGCCAGCCTGGACGTCGGCTACCAGTCGGCGCGGGACACGCGCGACGTGGCGATGGGTTTCGGGCTCCAGCGCGATCGTTTCGCCGGCCACTACGCGTTCGTGCCGTTCAGCGAGAACCTGGGAGAGGAGCACCGCGTTTCCCTTCGCATGCTCTGGCCCTAGCGGATCCGGCCGCACCCACTCAAGGGGACTGGAAGAACCCGGACGGGAACGGCTCCGCCGCGATCTCCACCTGCCGGCCGCTCTCCCGACGCCAGAGACGGAACACCCCCTCGTCCATCCGGATATGGGTGAACGACTCGATCCAGTCGCCGTTGATCAGGAAATCGCGTCCTTCCCCTCGGTAGTGCACCGGCTCGTGCACATGTCCCATCACCATCGCTTCGATTCCGCCCTGGATTCGGGGACGCGCGACGTCGCGGAGGATCTTGGGCAGGAGGACTTCCCGCTGTTTGGTGTGCTTGCGGCTGGTGGAGGAGACCCCGTACCCGAGCGGGATACCGAGATCGGGGTGCACCGAGCGGAAGCCGGCAATGGCGAAGCGGTTGCGGAGAATCGCCTTGAGCAGTTTGTACCCGTTGTCCCCGGGACCGAGTCCATCGCCGTGGGCCAGCAGGACGGTCCGGCCGTGCAGCCGGACCGTGATCGGTTCGAGCGAGACCCGGACGCCCAGCTCCTGATCGAGGTAGCTGCCCAACCAGAAGTCGTGGTTCCCGCCGAGGTAGATCACCGGCACCCCGGAGTCGACCACGTCGGCCATGGCGCGGGCGATGCGGAAGGTCCCCTTCGGGATCGCATGCTTGTACTCGAACCAGAACTCGAAGAGATCGCCGAGCACGAAGAGGGCACCCGCGCGGCCGGGCACCTCACTCAAGAGCTCGAGCAGCCAGTTTTCCCTCTCCGCGGGGCCGACCCGAGCGCCGAGATGCACATCGCTGATGAAGTAGATCGGCCGGTGGGAGATCGCGAGATCAGACAGCGGTGAGTTCGACATGGGAGCAGTATACGCATCCGGGCCGTCCGACGTCCCACGGACCCCGCGGACGGCAGGACTGCCGTGGCAGGGTGCCGTACCGATCGGCTAGCTATTGAGATGTGACGGATCGACGTCAAGCCGATCGATTCGTGTGCCGATCGGACGGCGACGGCCCTATCCTTGGAGTCTACCTCTACCTGTTGGAGAGATCATGGCTCACGATCGACAGCTCGCCGCGCGATTCGTGCTCTGGACCGGTGCGGTTCTCGTCCTCGGCGCGCTGGTCGGGGTCGGTGCCTCGAGCGGCCTCCGCCCCGGGGCGGTTGCGGCCTCCGCGTCCACCGGTGACGCCGGTACGGGGGGCGAGAGCCCCTTCGTCGGCGTGGCGGAGACGGTGCTCCCCGGGGTCGTCTCGGTCGAGGCTCGCCGCTGGGTCCGTCATCCCGCGCTCGACCTCGAAGACGAGTCGGAGCGGCCCGGCCTACCGGACGACGAGATCGAAGTTCCCTCCTCCGGGAGCGGGTTCATCTTTGATCCGAGCGGGATCGTGTTTACCAACGCGCACGTCGTGAACGGGGCATCTGGTGTCTGGGTCCACCTGTTCGACGGACGCAATCTGGAAGCGGAGGTCATCGGCGCCGACTCCGAGACGGACGTCGCGGTCCTGCGCGTGCGCGACGATGCCCCACTTCCGTCCGTCCCCCTGGGAGACTCCGAGGCACTCAAGATCGGCGACTGGGTGGCTGCGATCGGGAACCCGCTGGGAATGTTCGAAGGGAGCCTGACCGTCGGTGTCGTCTCCGCGAAGGGCAGGAACGAGGTCTCGATCCGTGGAGGTGCGCCGACCTATCAGGACTTCATCCAAACCGATGCCTCGATCAACTTCGGGAACAGCGGTGGCCCGTTGGTGAATCGGCGGGGAGAGGCGGTCGGAATCAACACCGCGTTCAGCGGCCCGGGGAACGGGATCAGTTTCGCCATCCCGATGAACCTCGCCCGCGAGATCGCGGATGGGTTGGTCAGCTCCGGGCGGGTAGTGCGCGGATACCT
This sequence comes from Candidatus Eiseniibacteriota bacterium, assembly GCA_016712505.1. Taxonomy (GTDB): domain Bacteria; phylum Eisenbacteria; class RBG-16-71-46; order CAIMUX01; family CAIMUX01; genus JADJQY01. The sequence continues at coordinate 113,398 of JADJQY010000008.1, forward strand.
CGGAGTGGTGTTGCAGGACGTCAATCCCGATCTGGCGGCGGGTCTGAAGCTCAAGAACCGGCGCGGAGCGCTGGTGCGAGAGGTGCAGCCGGGCACGCCAGCCGAGGAAGCTGGAATGAGGGCCGGTGACGTGATTCTCGAGTATGACGGCGAGAGGGTGCGCGATGTGCCGGGGCTGAGATTGCGGGTGGCGAGGAGCGGGGTCGGAAGGAAGGTCCCGATCGTGATCCACCGTTTCGGAGCGGAGCTTCGCTTCGAAGTCGCGCCGGCTGAACGACCGGGAGCCGATCGCGACACAGAGTCCGCTCCAAAGACCGACCATCCCGATCCGACCGAGCTTGGCCTGGGAGTGGCCCGGCTCCCACGAGATGCCCAGGTGGGGAGCGAGGTTCTGTCGGCCGGGGTCCTGGTCGAATCGGTCGATCCGGCAGGGGTGGGTGCGGACATCGGTATCGAGACCGGTGACGTCGTGCTCGAGGTCGACGGAGCGGTTGTCGCGCACCCAGACGCCTTTGCCGATGCGTTACGTCATGCCCGCGGCGAGGCACGCCCGGCGGTACTGCGCCTGGCCCGAGGGGATGCGCGCTGGTATGTCGCCCTGCCCCTCGGTGAGATCCGTATTCCCTAGGTGGTGGCGCGAGAATCGTGCTGTGCCCCGCGGTTCGTCGGCGGAACCGGACACGATCCTGGCCGGCAACCGCGCGTTGACAGGGCGCGGGTGCGTTGCTACCTTCCCCCCGGGTTGTGCCTCTTCGAGAGGTCGAGCGGATGCCGCGCGCAGCCGTCGGAACGTCCCCTCTCCGTCGAATCGAACCAGCACGAATGGGTGCTCCGATCCGGTGCGAGAGAGGTCAGGATGCCGCGGTGCGGGAGACGTCGCATGTCGGCCGGGACGATCGGCAGGGACGTGCGACAGGAGGAGCCGAGGGAGTTCGGCTCCGGTCTCTGACCTTGCCCGAATGGTGATGGGAGTCGCCATTGGGTGACGGCGTCTAGTCGTGTTGACTCGACTTTCTCTTGCTCAGAAAACTCACGGGACCGGGCACGCTCTTCGCGGGCGGGTGTCGGTAGATCGGCCCCACTGCGCGTTGGTGTCGCTGGACCCCACAGGTCCCGCGCGGGGATTGCGCACGATCTCGAATCCGTGAGTCGACCTCGGCGAAAAACGCCCGGAGGCCAGGGACGGCGTCCCGGAGAAAGGGAGCGTATGGCGCGCAAACACTGGAACGTAACGCTGGTGCCGGATGGCGGAGCCGTTCGGACGGTTCGGGTTCCGTTCACCCTCGTGATTGGTCTCATCGTCTTTCTGGTCTCGAATCTGGCGCTGGTGGCGGGCAGCGGGCTCTTCTACCTGAAGGGGTGGAAGTCCAAGCAGGAGGCCCGGAGGATGCGGACCGAGAACACCCAGCTGCGGACCCACCTGGCCTCGACCGAGGGGCGAATCCAGGATCTGGAGCGGCTGCTGGCCGAGAACGAACAACTGGAACAGCAAGCTCGCTTGATCGCCGGTCTCGAGCCACTCGACAACGACACCCGGCGGATGGGTGTCGGCGGTCCGTTCCTCGCCGCGTCCGAGATCTCGCGCCTCTCCGATGTGAGCCTGGATAGCTCGGTGAAGGGGCAGACCCGCCGCCTCGAGGAGTTGATGCGTCGTTCCGCGTTGCAGCAGCAGAGCTACGAGGAGACGCTGCAAAGTCTGGAAGCACGCCAGGAAGCGCTGGCCCGAACTCCCACCATCCCCCCGCTGCGCGGGGACTACGCCATCTCCAGCGGATTTGGCGTTCGCTCGGATCCCTTCACGGGGGAACGAGGGGTCCACAACGGGCTCGATCTCCGGGCACCCAACGGGACCCCGGTCTACGCCACTGCGGCCGGCGAGGTCGTCCACTCCGGGCGCGACGGCGATTTCGGGATCTGCGTGCGCCTCGCGCACGGGAACGGAATCGAGACGGTCTACTGCCACCTGAGCGCTGCGCGCGTGGCGGTCGGTGAGCGGGTGAAGCGCGGCGACCACATTGGTGCGGTGGGTTCAACCGGTCGTTCGACCGGGTCGCACCTGCACTACGAGGTGCACGTCGACGGAACCCCGCGGAACCCGGCCGCCTACATTCTGTCTCCGACCGCCGTGGTCGATTAGGTTCAAGCTTGCTGCGGCCCGCGCGGCGGGCACGGTCGTGATCCCTTTCCCGGAGAGTGACGTGCGTCGGACGTTGGCTGCGGTCATGGCCTTCGCCCTTGCCGCGCTGCTTGGCGCGGCGCCCGGTGCGCGGGCTTCGGCCCTGCTGCACGGAGCCCGGATCGGGGTCGCCCCGGAGCGGACGAGGCTGGTGCTCGAACTCTCCGAGTCACTCCCGAACTATCGCAGCCAGTCAATTCTCGATACCGCCCTGGTCCTCACCCTCCCTGCGACCAGGCGTCCCGCAGAGACCTCCCTGCCTGATCCGGCGGGGCGCATCGCGCGCCTGCTCTGGACCGAGTCCATGCAGGATGCCGTGCTCCGAATCTCCCTCTCCCGTCCGTCGTCGGCGCGGATCTTTGTCCTCGCGGCCGACGGAGAGCTTCCGGCCCGGCTGGTCGTCGACCTGTCCGACCTGGCTTCGCCTACGCCGAGCGGCAGGCCGGTCGCAGCTCCCTCACCAACCCCCGTCGTGCCACATCCCCCGAGTGCCGGTCGGCGAGTGATCGTCATCGATCCCGGTCACGGCGGGGAAGATCCCGGTGCGGTCGGCGGAGATCTCAAAGAGAAGGACGTGGCCTTCGACGTGGCAAGCCGGATGGCGGCGGTTCTCGGTGCTGATTCGCGCCTCAAAGTCATCCTGACGCGGGAGGACGACACTCGGGTGCCGCTGCGTCGGCGCTTCCGCATTGCCGAGGAGGCCGGAGCCGATCTCTTTGTCTCGATCCACCTGAACGCGTCTCCGAATCGCACGGCCAGCGGTGCGGAGGTCTATTTCTTGTCGATCGGAGCTGCGACCGACGAGGGGGCCAAGGAGGCGGCTCGACTCGAGAACGAAGTCGATCCGGAGTTTGTGGTGGAGGAGGATGCCGATCTGGGCAAGCTGCCCTTTTCCCTCTCCCTACGTCAGAGTGACACCCTCAGGCGGAGCAGCAGCTTGGCGGAGATCGTCCTGAACTTGCTGGCCGATCGGGCGTTGGCCGAGGCGCGCGGCGTGCGGCAGGCCGGCTTTGCGGTGCTGAAGTCGTACCAGATCCCCTCGATCCTGGTCGAAATCGGGTTCATCTCGAGCGAGAAGGACCGGGACCGGCTCGGCGACGCGGCCTACCGGCAGCGGCTGGCCGAGGCCCTGGGGGACGGGGTTCAACGCTATCTGGCGGACTTTGCCCCCAAGAAAACCGGTCCCTGACCCCAGCTCCTCCACCTAGCCCCGGAGCGCGACCCCACATTCCCGCTCCCCAATTCGACCGAGAAGCGAACACCCCTTTAAGTTGGCCCGCGCGTCCGCCGATACCTTCCTCGGCGGCAACAGACTCAGCCACGCTCCAGTTTCGGTCCGCACCGGGAGGGTTCGGCCGAGGGACGCGGGGCTTCGGCGGCCGAAGGAGGATGTTCGATGAATCACGGGTGCCCGGAAGACGTCACCGACGCAATGCTCCGCGAGAAGGTCCGTCCGATTCTCAATCGGGTGGACAACCTCCCGACGTTGCCTCCGGTCGTGACCCGAATCTTGACCTTGGTCGAGGATCCCAAGGCCACGGGGCAGCAGGTCGCGGAAGCGGTCAGCATGGACCAGGCGATGGTGGCGTCGATCCTCAAGATCGTGAACTCCCCGTTCGATGGTCTGAATCGCAGAATTTCTTCGATCAGTCACGCGATCCTCCTCCTCGGATTCCGGACCATCCGGAACATGGCGCTGTCGGCCACGCTGCTCAACACCTTCGGTGGCCCGGGCCAGACCAAGCGGTTCGATCGGGGGCTCTTCTGGCGGCATTCCATTGGTTGCGCCACCACTGCGCGGCTCCTGGCGAAGCGGCTCCGCCTCGTCGATCCGGAGGAGGCGTTCCTCGCCGGGTTGATTCACGACATGGGACGAATCGTCTTCGATCACTACTTCTCGGTCGAATTCGCGAAACTCCTGGATCGCGGTGAAGGGGCGGAGGGTGAGTTGCTCCTGGCGGAGCGCGAGACCTTCGGAATCGACCACGGAGAGGTCGGCCGCCTGATGGCGCAAAGGTGGAACTTCCCCACCGGGGTCACGGAGGCGATCGGGTGCCACCACGACCCGGTGCGGGCCAAGCAATCTCCCCAGCTCTGCGCGCTGATTCATGTCGCCGACGAGCTGAGCCACCAGCTTCAGATGAAAGAGGGCCCGGATCCACTGCCTCGCGGTCCGTTCGACTCCACCATCGGGGAGCGAATCGGGCTCACCGACGAGCTGGTCGGCTCGCTACAGACGGAGTTGGAAGCGGAGATGGAGAAGGCCGAGGTCTTCCTCAACCTGCTGCACTAGGAACCTCGCGGCGGCGAGGTGCCGCTGCTGCCCGATCGAGGCGATCGAGGGGAGGACACCGATGGGGGCGACACCGGCGCGGGCCCTGATGGATGAAGGGCGCGAGCGCTGGATGGGGTGGGAGAGGCGGCTCTTGGAGCCGCTGCTGATTCCCGATCTGAATCCGGTCCGGCTCGGAGAAGTATTGGAGTCGTTGGTGTCGGCCAGGCTGGCCGAGCGGGGTCGACCCAACTGGCGCCTCTACCTCTACGTGCGCGACGAGGCGGCCGATCGCTACGATCTGACCGGAGTTTGGGGCGCTGCCCTGCCCGCCTGCACCGTTCCAACCCTCGGGAACAGTCTCGATGCCGCGCAAGCGGAAGCCCACGCGGTTCTGGCCGCGGCAGGCGAGAGTCCGGGAGAGGTCTTTCTTCCGCTGGAGGCGGAAGAGGGGGTCCTCGGATTTGTGCTCTTTCGGCCCCTGGTCGGCTGCGTGGCGCTCGCGACCTCCGCGGAGGAGTTGAGCTTCCTCGGGCGGCTTGGCGGCGCGGCACTCAGTCGCTACAGCCGTACGCTCCGCGGCGAATCGGCCGCTCAACACGCCCTCGCTTCCGCGACCCGATACCTGGAACGCATGCTGGCCCTGACCAACGATGCCATCCTGCTCGTCGATCCGGAAGCGCAGATCTTGGCGGTGAACGAGGCGGCAGAGCTGATGCTGCAGCAGTACGCCATCGACCTGGTCGGGCGACCGCTCGAGGCGGCACTTCCGCCCGAGGTGTCGGTGGCGTTCATGTCCGGGATCACCCTGGCTGCGCGGCAGGAGGTGCCGGTGGTCCGCACCCTTCGCCTCGCCCCGCCCCGCGCGGGAGCGCCGCGCGAAGTCGAAGCGAACTTCGAACGGATCCAGGTAGATCCGGAAGCGCCCCCCGGGATCCTGATCTGCCTGCGTGACCTCGAGGCCATCGCTCAGCAAGACTGGTACCGTCGCTCGGAGTCGCGGCGGGATCGAACCCTCGCGGTGCTGACCCATTCGTTGCTCCGCCCGGTGGCGGCCCTGCGCGGCTACCTGTGGGTACTACGCGACGAGCTGGGTGAGGAGCCGCGCCACCACGAGCTGTTCTCCGCCCTCGACCTCCAGGCCGAGTGGCTCCAATCCCGTCTCGACACGGTGGCCCTGATCGACCAGTTCCGGGCGAAGAGCGTCCTCTGGCGCGATCAGGCGGTCTCGGTCGGTACTCTGCTCGATCGGGCAATGATCCGCGTGCGCAGCCGGCTGTTCGCGCGCGGGGCGCGCCTCGAGTCGCCCGAGATCGACCTCGACGAACGGCTCTGGGTGGACGTGGACAAGTGGATTCTCGCCCTTTCCGCGCTGCTCGATGAGGTCGCCCACCACCTCGACGGCCCGGGAGTGATCAGCATCGAAGTCCGGAGGACGCGCGCAGCAAGCGGGAGGCTTCTCCTCCGGATGCGTGGCGGCCGGCTACCCAAACTGCCTCTGGAGAACGAACTCCCCTATGAGGAGATGGCGGCGCGGGTGGGGCTGAACGAGATTCGCTCGCCGGAAGGGATGACCCTCGCGCGCACCGTGGTGCACCACTACGGTGGCACCTTGCTGTGGGACTGGGAGGAGGAGGGGACCGCGGCGGTGACCCTGTCCGTGCCGCTTACCGACCCGATCCATGCGGCCCGTGGCGCTGGAGCGAGGTAAGGCGTGGGCGGGATCGATCGCAGCACGATCCTCGGTTTCCTCATCGGGGTGCTCTTCGTCGGAGGCGCCATCTACCTCGGTCCGACGCGCGCCGCGTTCTGGGATCTCCCCTCGGTGCTGATCGTGTTCGGCGGCACGGCCGCCACCACCCTGGTGAAGTTCCCGCTCGAGACGCTGGCGACCAGCGCGGCGGTGGTGCGCCAGGCGTTTCTCGATCGGATGCCCGCGCCCTCGGATCTGGTGCAGACCCTTTCGCGTCTGGCCGACCTGGTGCGCCGCGACAGCCTGCTCGCCATGGAGCGGGAGAAGATCCAGGATCCTTTCCTCCAGCGGGCGGTGAACCTCTGCCTCGAGGGGGCGGCGCCGGACGTGATCGAGTCGACCCTGCGAAGCGAAACGGTGATGCTCGTGGAGCGGCATGAGCGGGGACAGCGGATCTTCCGCGGCATGGGGCAGTCTGCTCCGGCGTTCGGAATGATCGGGACCCTCATCGGGCTGGTGCAGATGCTCACCCTCATGGACGACCCCTCCAGGATCGGTGGTTCGATGGCGGTCGCCATCCTGACCACATTCTACGGCGCCTTCTTCGCCTACATGGTGTTCAACCCGATCGCCGACAAGCTGAGCGAGAGGTCGCGCCAGGAACAGCTCAACAAGGAAATCGTCATCCAAGGGATCCTCTCGATCATGGCCGGGCATCACCCGCGTATGGTGGAGCGGCGCCTGCACGTGCTTCTCGAGCCTGCGCTCGCTCGTCGACTCGAGGTGACGATGCGCACCCGGCGTGCGGCTTGAGGCCGGTTTGAACTACTTTACTCGTCCGACCAAGTCGAGTGACGGCGGAGACGGGGCGCCGGAGTGGGCGCTCACCTACGGCGACATGATGAGCCTGTTGCTCGTCTTCTTCATCGCCATGGCCGCCTACTCCACCATGGATGTGGTGAAGTACCGCTCGCTGGTGGGCAGCATCCAGACGGCCTTCGGTGCGCGCGACCGCACCCCGATGAGGCGCAGCTCTCCAGTTCAGCTACCGAGGGAATCGCCTCCGCCGGGGAGGAGAACGAACGGCGAGAGGTCGAGGCCAACATCGAAGATCAGTTCGGTCACGGCACCAGTTCGTTCGAGGTGGTTCGTACCGCGGAAGGGATGCGCATCCGGCTCGAGGTGAAGACGCTCTTCGAGATTGGACGGGCCGACTTGAAACCTGAGGCGTGGAACGTCCTGGCCCAACTTGCGCCCTACTTCAAGCAGTACCCGTACCGGATCTGGGTCGAGGGCCACACCGACAACGTCCCGATCGGAACCGAGCTCTTTCCCTCGAACTGGGAGCTCTCCGCCGCTCGTGCCGGTACGGTGGTCCGAACGCTGATTGAACGGGGTGCAGTGCCTCCGGAGAAACTCGTCGCTGCAGGCTACGCCGACACGCGGCCGGTGGGAACGAACGGCTCGGAGGAAGGGCGTGCTCACAACCGTCGGGTGGAATTTCTCCTCTCGCGGAAGCTCGCCCAGGCTCCGGTGCTGGAGAACACCCTCGACCGACCCTCGCCGTTGATCGCGCCGTAACCTCTGCCGACCTCACTCGCCCGTGGGCCAGCGATCAGGATCGGGATCGAACCGATCCAGCCAGGAATGGGAGCGTTTCTGGACGAAGGCACCGACGGCGCTGTCCTGGTCGAGTGGCTCACCCTTGAGCCGAGTTGCCAGCCGCTCGTAGTCGACCGGCTGATCGACGTCCCACCAGGGATCCAGGAGCACGGTGCGAAGACCGAGACTCCTGGCCCGCTCGACCTGCGCTGCACAAATCCCATCGGTGGACCAGGGAAGGTCGTGCCAGAGTGCGGTGAGACGCCCGCCAAGCCGATCCAGTGCTCCGCGGGTCACCCCGATGAGGTAGTACCCGCCGTCGAACGCCGGGCCGATCACCACCTCAGACCCCTCACTGAGCAGTTCGATCGCCTGGGTGAGTCGGGCCGGCGGTAAGTCCGGGCTGTCGCTGCCCAGCACGAGCACATGCTCGTGGCGGGACAGCGCACTGGAGAGTGCCGCCCCGATCCGGAGACCCAGATCCCCATCCGCTTGGGGCCGAACCAGCAATCGATCCGGTAGGAGGCGCGCGAACTGATTCCCCGCGGGCCAGGGCGAAATCGCCAGCGTGCTCGCCCCCGGAGCAACGCGGGCCGCCTTCCGGGTTACGTCGTGCAGGCAGGCAGCCTGAAATCTCGCGCAACCCGCGGTTCCGAGCAGCGGCTCGAGGCGCGTCTTGGCCAGGCCCCGAAGCGGCGCTTTGGCCAGGACGGAGATCGCGCTGGAGACAACGCCATGGCTTGGTCGGGGGTCAGGCTCCATACTGTGCGAGTTTACCCGCATGAGCCATCAGCAGCGGCATCAGTTCGACGTGGCGCATCGGCCAGAGCGATCCGGCACGCAGCGCCCGCTCGTTGAACTCCGCGATGCCATCGGGTCGGCAGGAGCGGGACCAGAGCAGGAGCGGTACCGGGTGCCAGGTCTGGTGCCCGGCGATCGACGGGGTGGAGTGAGAACCGACCACCGATACGACTTCGGGGCCGAGCGCGAGCAGGCGCGGCAGAATGGCGTCGAACGCCTCCAGCGCCGCAATCTTCTTGCCTGGGTTCCCCTCACGCGCCGCGGCATCGGGCTTCCGCACGTGGACGAAGAAGAAGTCGTGCTCCGACCAGTGCGTTTCGAGCGTCGCGACCTGCTCCTCCAGTCCGGAGCCGGTCTGGAGCACCTTCATGCCGACCAGTCGGGAGACCCCACGAAACATGGGATACGCCGCCACGGCGGCAGGCGTCAATCGCCAGAGCTGCGACAGGGAGGGGAACTCCTCGTGCTGGGCGAAGCCGCGCAGCAGGATCATGTTGGCCGGGTCCTCGTTCCGCAGGGTGTGCTCGGCCTGTTCGAGCAGCGTGTTCACGATCTCAGCCGTGCGCATCGCCTCCGGCACCAGGGGGCGCACGCTCAGAGGCGCCATGCGCTCCTGGCCCGGATCTGAGTCCGTCACCCGTCCATCGAGTCCCGGTCCGCGCAGCACCAGCGCAGCGCGATGTCCCATTTCCGGTCGGACGAAGATGTCAATTCCGGGGATGTGGATCGCCGCGAGGCGCGAGGCGAGTCGCGCGCACACCTCGGTCGGCAGCCCACCGGCGCGCCGGTCGGTCACCGTTCCGTCATGTCCGAGCGAGCAGAAGCTGATCCTTGCCGCCACGTCCCCGTCGACCAACTCGAAGTCGACGCCGAGGGCGGACAATACACCACGCCCGACCGCGTGGCGGAGCGGGTCGTAGCCGAAGAGCGCCAGGTGCGCGGGAGCACTCCCCGGAGTCACACCGGGGGCTATGGGATGCGAGAGACCGGTCGACGCGCGACGGGTGAGTGCATTCAGATGCGGGAGGGAGGCGCAGTCGAGTTCGGTGCGGTTCTCGAGCTCGGGATGCGGCAGACCGCCGAGGCCGTCGAGAACGATGAGCAGGATCCTGCTCGGAGTCGGCCTGGCCAGGGTACGGCAGGTCTCGAGCTCAACGGACATGGCAGACCTTTCTCTCCACGGCAGCGGATGTGCTACCTGAGCAAGATGATTCGCTGGCTTCGGGTTTCTCCGGCGTGAGCTACTCGGAGCCAGTAGATGCCGGATGGAACCTGCCGACCGTCGTCGGTGCGGGCATCCCAGACGTAGGCGACGAGGCCCGGATTCGAAACCTCGGTCTCCATGCGCCGGATCCGTTTGCCCGTGGCGTCGTACCACTCGAAAGTCACCGCCCCGGCGGTCGGAACGGAGAGCGACCCGTGCACTTCGCCCACCGCCGGATGTGGTGCCGGGGGTGCGAGGGAAAAGCTGTCGATCGGGGTCCCGTTCTCGGGGAGGAACGGCCCGAATCGTTCTCGCGGTTTCCCCCCCTCCAGTGCGACCAACCAGTACCGATGCCCGCCGTCGGGGGGCAGGTCGGTGTCCACGAAAGTGTACCTCGGCCCTGGTCCTACGATGCCGCGCTCCTCTTCCGGTTCGCCCGGGAGCACGCGCATCACACGGAAGTCGAGGTGGGCGAGATCGAGCCCCACCTCCCAATCCAGCCGGACCAGATTTTCGATGCGACGAACCGCCACCTCGGTGAGTAGCACCGGCGTCTCCTGGCTCGTCGCTCCCACTGCGTCGATCTTGCCCACGCCCCATACGGCGTTCGGCGTTCCGGAGGCGAAGGAGTCGGTCCGGGCCGAGTCTCCGATCTTCTGCAGGAGCGCGGACCGGCTGAGGTGGCCGTGCACCTGGAGCATCAACGCGATCAATCCTGTGACATGTGGCGCGGCCATGCTCGTTCCCTGGGCAATGAAGTGCACTCCGTCGTCCAGGATGTATTCGGTTTCCTCGCTGGCATCAGAGGAGAGTGCCGCGCCGATTCCCATGCCGGGCGCAGCAACATCTGGTTTCAATGCCCCGTCGCGGCGCGGTCCTCGGCTGGAGAATGGGGCAATCTCTCCGACCGACAGCCCACCCGTGTACTGATAGGTGTTTCCGTTCACGCTCTTCCAGCTCTTGCGCGTGACGTAGGCGGCCACCGCGATGACCGAGTCGGCACTGGCCGGAGAGGCAACCAGCTCCTCCGCGGTCATGCCGACGGCGAAGCGCGCCGGCAGGGAGGTCTGGTAGATCCATGCGTCTACTTCGGGGTTGGGGCCGCCGGCGCCCGGCGGGCGGGAGAACGAGAGCGACCACTCGCCGGTCACCGGAGCGTAGGCCGATGCCTTGTCATAGATCTGAATGAAGAACTCCACGTCGTCACTGTTGCTGTCGACCCAGTCGTTCTCGATGTAGACCCCTCCATCGGTGGTTGCCTGGTCGAGCTTGGTGCCGGGGAGGATGGGACCGATCGTCTGTCCGTTGGGTGTCTGGACCGTGAGCGATAGTGCGGCGCCCGCAGTGTAGTATCCATCGATCAGCGTGTAGTCGTTGCCTGCCCCGCCGCGCGGAAGGTACCCGTCGATGTCGACGGAGATTGTCGAGGGATCGCCGACCGGCACCTCGGTTTCGGCGTGGATTGCGTCTTCCTGCTCGTTGCCGGCCGCGGCGACGACGATACGGCCAGGCCCGGCGAGCGCATTCAGGTCGAGGTCGGTTTGCTCGCTGCCGTCATGCCCTCCGAAGTGGTGTCCCAGGCTCAGATTGACCACCGCCGGGATCCCGCGGAGCGCCGCCTCCTGGAAGATCCACGCCACCGCATCGACGATACTCGAGGTGTAGAAGTCGGTCTTGACCACACAGAGGGCGGCGCCCGGAGCCATGCCCACGTGCCGATAGGCGGGGCGGCCATTCCCGGTCGCTGCGCCGGTGCCGGCTGCGATTCCGAGGACGTGGCTCCCATGCCCGGCCTGATCGACCTGTGTGCTCGCCCCGGCGTCGATTTCCGCCGCGCTCCAGGCGCGGCCGTAGTTGAAGCTGGCGGGTGAGTTGATCGAGGGAAGAGCTGTTTGGTCCCAGAGGGCAACCAGACGGGTGTTTCCGCCCCGGATGAAGTCGGGATGGTCCAGATCGACCCCGGTATCGACTACACCGATCAGCACGCCGGTCCCGTCGTAGCCGGCGTAGATCGGGGGGGAGCCGGAGGCGGCGTGTACCTGCGTGGCTCCCACCTCGGCGACGCTCACGTCGAGCAGGGGGCGCGCCTTCCGAGCCGCCACGATACCCAGTACCGCGGGATCCTTGGCCAGGACGGCGATCTGGGCCAGAGACAGACGGGCCCGCGCGGCTCCCGTGCGCTCCGACCGCGAGGGACACCAGGCGGGCAGGCTGCGCGTGGGATCGAGCTGGATCCAGCAAGGGATCTCGATCGCCCCTCCCTCGCTGCGTGGCCAGGAGAGCAGTCCGTCCACGGCCATCGGCTCCACCGAGGTCACCGCGCGCGCTTCCTGCTCCAGCGTCTGTCGGATCAGGGGATCGAGCTTGCGCGACTCGGCCTGCGAGAGGGGATTCGAACCGAATGCCGGGGAGACCACGCAGCCGAGGGCAACGATGATTGCGGGGGCGATCGGAGACGGGTGACGCCGGACCATGGGTGACCTCCGTAGGGAGGTCTATCGGCCCGGTCGGGCGTCTTCTTTTATCGTCGTTCGTCGATGTGGGGCAGTGAGTTGCCGAAGGTCGGTCGCTGGGTGACCTGGCTCAACGCGTGGGGCAGGACCGCCTCCAGAAGGTCGAGGTATTCGGCCACGGCCCTCGGACTTCCGGGAAGATTGATGATCAGGGTGGAATCACGCACCACGGCCACGCCTCGGGAGAGAACCGCGAAGGGGTGGGTCGCCGCGGTGCGGGCTCGGATCCACTCCACGATTCCCGGCACGAGTCGATGCGCCACATCGAGCGTCGCCTCCGGAGTCTGGTCCCGCGGCGCGAGTCCGGTGCCCCCGGTGGTCAGCACGAGGGCGAAGCGGGCGTCGCTCCACTCCCGGAGGGCCGCGGCGACCGCGCGTCGATCGTCGGGAACGAATCGCGGACTCTCGACATCATAGCCGAGTGCGACCAGTCGTCCGCGGATCAGCGGCCCGGAGAGGTCCTCCCGCAGCGCGAGCCAGGACCGGTCGCTGACGGTGAGAACCGCGGCCCGGGGGGTCATACGGCAACCCGCTGCATTTTGCTATACTTCGCGGTTCGCGCCACGCCGCGCTTTAGACAGCACTGCAATGAACACCCGTGGGTCGAACTATCGGGTGACGCACAGCGCTCCGGCCCGAGGGCCGGTGGGAGGAGCAAGGTGAAGATCAGGCAGCTCGGGTTTGGATCGGTCATCGTCGGTCTGTTCGTCGCCGGCGCGTTCTTGTCGCCCATGGTTACCCGGCAGCTCCGGGCGCAGGAGTCGGTACCGGCGTTGACCGCGCCCGCATCGCGCGCGCTCGCCCCCGATTTCACGCTCAAGTCGCTCGACGGAAAGGACGTCAAGCTCTCCTCCTACAAGGGAAAGGTCGTGGTGCTCGATTTCTGGGCCACCTGGTGCCCGCCTTGCCGCAAGGGGATCCCGGACCTGATCGAGCTGCAGACAAACTACCAGAAGAAGGGGATTGAGGTGGTGGGTGTGTCGTTCGACCAGAACGGCAAAGTCGCGGTCGAGCCGTTCGTGAAGAAGAATGGCGTGAACTACACCATGCTCCTCCTGGCTGGGGCCTCGGCCGGCCAGACGGTGGCGCAGCAATACGTTCCCAGCGGGAAGATCCCGACCATGCACATCATCGACAAGCAGGGACGGATTGCCTACAGCGTGACCGGACTGACACCGAAGGCGAGCCTGGAAGCGATCGTGCAGAAACTCGCGGCGGAGAGTTGAGCGCGGACGTTGCGCCGAATCTCCCCGGTGGCTCCGCCCGATGGGGCCTCGCCCCGGTGGGCGGAGCCGCGACGGTTACCGACGGCCGAAGATCCGGCTGCCGATTCGAAGGTGCGTAGCTCCCTCGGCGATCGCCCAGGCGAAGTCGCCCGACATTCCCATCGAGAGCGCTGCGAGGTCGAGTTCTGGACGGCGTGCCTGCTCGCGCTCGCGGAGCGAGCGCAGAGTGGCGAAGGCTGTCCGGACCGAGCGTTCGTCCCCTCCGAGCGGACCGATGGTCATCAAGCCGCGAACGGTGAGCGATGGGATTCCCTCGAGCGCGTCGAGCAGCGCGGCCAGGCCCTCCGGCTCGACTCCGGACTTCGATTTCTCTGCCGTGGTGTTGACCTGGATGAGCGCCTCGATCGGCCGGACCGCCCGACGGCTGATCTCGCGCGCCAGATCGATCCGATCGAGCGAGTGGAGGAGTCCGAGATGCGGGAGGATCGCCCGCACCTTGTTGGTCTGCAGGGGGCCGATCAGGTGCCAGCGAAACTCGAGGTCGCGGAGATCCTCCGCCTTGGCCGTCAGCTCCTGCACCCGATTCTCTCCAAAGTCCCGCAACCCGAGCTCGTGAGCTTCCCGTATCGCCGCGGCAGGAAAGGTCTTCGATACCGCAATCAGGGTGACCTCTTCGCGCGAACGGCCGGTACCCGCGCAGGCCGCCTCGATTTCGTCGCGTAGCGCCTCCAGTGCCTCCTGCATCGCCGTCATCTCCTTCCTCCCATCGGCCCCCATCCCGTTTCCCTCAGGGTAGTGTGCCGTCGATCGTCGCGCAAAGGGAGCTGCTCGAGGATCTTCGCCGCCGCTTCGCCGCCGCCCCTCACCTCTCCGCTGATCCACTCCGGGGTGGTCGTCGGCTACGCTGATCCGGAAGATCAGGAGATCGCGGCCTTCGTCGCGGCGGCCTTCGCCTACGGTCGGGTGGAAGGGGTGATCGCCAGCGCGAGGCGGATCCTGGAAGCACTGGGCGAGCATCCGGCGCGTGGGTTGCGCGAGGGTCGGCATCGCGCCGGGCGATTCCTGCCCGGCTTTCGGCATCGCTGGAACGGCGAGGAAGACGTGCGTGGACTGTGCGAGGCCGCGGCCCGCGCCTGGGAACTTCATGGGTCTCTCGGGGGGGCTCTCCTCGCGCGGCGCCGGGACGCGGCCGATTTCGAAACCGCCCTGGCGCGTTGGGTCGGCGACCTGCGGGGTTTCGCCGGCGAGGTCGTTCCACTCTCGCGTGGGCTCCGCTTCCTCCTGCCCGATCCCGTGCTGGGCGGGACCTGCAAACGGTGGCGGCTCTTTCTGCGCTGGATGATTCGTCCGGCCGACGGAATGGATCTGGGGCATTGGAACGCCATGCTGAGCCCTTCCGAACTGCTCCTTCCCCTCGATGCCCACTGGACCCGGATCGGCCCCCGCCTCGGATGGACCCGCCGGCGCACTCCGGGGCGTGGTATGGCGGCGGATTTGACCGCCGCGCTCCGCCGGATCGCGCCGGAAGATCCGCTGCGCTACGACTTCGCCATCTGCCATCTCGGGATCACCGGGGCCTGTCCACCGCGCCTCGAGACCCGCCACTGCATGGCGTGTCCGCTCTCTCCATTCTGTGCCACGGGGCGCCGCCGTCTGCGTCGAGCCGGCGCACGCCTGCTTGAGCCCGGCGAAAGGGTCGGCTAGTTTCCCGGTTCACCCAAGGACGGTTCGGCTCGCCCCGACTTCGGCGTCGAATCGGGAGGAGGTTCTCAGTGCGCCCGGAATTGATCGAGATTCGCAGACAGAAGGTGGCTCGTCTGCGCGAGCTGGGGGTGAATCCGTACCCTTATTCGTTCCGTCGGACGATGAACACCGCCGGCCTGCTCGATGGTTTCGATGCCCGGATCGACGGCGACCCGGTGGCGGTGGCGGGGCGACTCATGGCGATCCGCCCGATGGGCAAGGCGGTGTTTGCGCACCTCCAGGACGAGGGCGGCCGGATTCAGCTCTACTTCAAGAAGGACGAGATCGGCGAAGCCGCGTTCGCCATCCTCGAGCTGCTCGATCTGGGCGACATCGTGGGCGTGGTCGGAGTACCGATGCGAACCCGCACCGGCGAGGCGACACTCTCCGTGCGGAGCTTCCAGCTCCTCTGCAAGACGCTACGGCCTCTGCCCAGCGTGAAGGAGAAGGACGGCCAGACGTTCGATGCCTGGGAGGACGTGGAGGCGCGCTACCGGAGACGCTACGTCGACCTGATCCTGCACCCCGAGCGGCGCCGGGTCTTCGAGGCGCGTGCGCGTCTCATCACCGGACTCCGGCGCTATCTCGACGAACGGGGGTTTCTCGAGGTGGAAACCCCGGTGCTGCAGGCGATCTACGGTGGGGCGATGGCGCGCCCCTTCACTACCCACCACAACGCGCTCGATATGAGGCTGTTTCTTCGGATCGCGGAGGAACTGCCGCTGAAGAAGCTGCTGGTGGGCGGTTTCGAACGGGTCTACGAGATCGGCCGCGTCTTCCGCAACGAGGGGATGGATCGGAACCACAATCCCGAGTTCACCATGCTCGAGTTCTATTGGGCGTACGCGGACTACCGCGACGCGATGGACCTGGTCGAGGACATGGTGCGGGCCGCGGTGACCGCTGCGGCCGGTTCGAACGTGGTCGAGTACAATGGGCACGCGATCGACCTGGGGGCTCCGTTTGCCCGCCGTTCCATGGTGGAGCTGATTCAGGAACACACAGGGGTCGACGTCCTGACCGCCCCGGTCGATGGCCTGCGGGCCTTGCTGATCAAGGGAGGCGTTACGGTGGCCAAGTTCGCCGAGCGCGGGCACATGATCGAAGCGCTCTTCGATCTCGCGGTCTGCCCCAAGCTGGTCCAGCCGACCTTCGTCACCGACCATCCCCTGGCCATCTCGCCGCTGGCGAAGGGGCATCGGGACCGGCCCACGGAACTGGCCGAGCGATTCGAGCTGTTCATCGATGGGCGCGAATTCGGCAACTCGTTCAGTGAGTTGAACGACCCGATCGATCAGCGTCGGCGCTTCGAGGATCAGGCGCGCCTGCGGGAGGCGGGGGACGACGAGGCCCAGGTGCTCGACGAGGATTTCCTGGAGGCGATCGAGACCGGTATGCCGCCGGCGGCTGGGGTCGGGATCGGAATCGATCGTCTGGCCATGCTGGCCAGCGGCGCGCCCAGCATTCGCGACGTGCTGCTCTTTCCGCACATGCGCCCCGAGGAGGGCCGCGCCACATCCGACGAATCCGGAGACGCCTGACCCCCGATGGCAAAGCACCAGGACGTCGGCGAGAGCGCCGGCCGGAGCGGGCCAGGCCAGTCGGAGACGATCGTCGGGGTCTCCGACGCGATGAAGCGCGTCCTCCGGCTGGTGGACAAGATCGCCCCGACCGAAACCACCGTGCTGATCACGGGAGAGAGCGGGACCGGCAAGGAGAAGGTGGCGCGTTTCATCCACCTGCAGAGTCCCCGGGCGGTCAAGCCGTTCGTCGCGGTGAATGCTGCCGCGATCCCGGAGGGGCTCATCGAGAGCGAGCTATTCGGTCATGTGCGTGGCGCCTTTACCGACGCGCGCGATCGCAAACGCGGCTTCTTCGAGCAGGCCGATCAGGGAACGCTCTTCCTCGATGAGATCGCGGAGACCACCCCTGCCGTCCAGGTCAAGCTGTTGCGCGTCCTCCAGGACATGGATGTGCGGCCGGTGGGGGCCGACTGGAGCTTGAAGGTCAACGTCAGGGTGGTTGCGGCGACCAATCGCGATCTGCGGGAGGCGATGCAGGCGGGGAAGTTCCGCGAGGATCTCTTCTACCGGCTCAACGTCTTCCGGATCCATCTGCCGCCGCTGCGGGAGCGCCGAGAGGACATTCCGTTCCTCGCCAACTACTTCGTCTCGATGTATGCGGAAAAGAACCGGAAGTCGGTCCGTGGTTTCTCCGATCCGGCGATGAGTTTCCTGATGAACTATGCCTACCCCGGGAACATCCGGGAACTGGAGAACACGGTCGAGCGCGCCCTCACGGTATGCGAAACCCCGTGGATCCAGCCCGGCGATCTTCCCCCGGAACTGCTCGAACGCGGCGTGCCGCTCCTGGCCGAGGGGACGGTCGAGACCCTCCCTGACGACCTTACCCTCGAGCAACTCGAGGCGATGTATATCCGCCGGACCATCGCCAAGGAGGCCGGCAACCTGACGCGCGCGGCGCGAAAGCTCGGCATCTCGCGCTCCACCCTGTGGCGCAAGATCGGGCGCTACGGGATCACGGTTACCGGCAAGTGATTCGTTCTGGGTGTTCCAGTTTGAATCATTCTGTGCCGACCACCAATCCGATCTTCTGGCCTCTCTCTATAACTTATTTGCATTTATAGCGTTAGCTGATTGCTCGTCCTGGCCATTTCTCGGTACGCCGCTTGCAACAGGGCGAGGGAGACGAATTCTCCCACGAAGAACCGAACCGGGGTGTACCCCCGCGACACGAGGTGAAAGCAAATGGGAAAGATCATCGGGATTGACCTCGGCACGACGAACTCGGTCGTGGCGGTGATGGAGGGCGGGAAGCCCGAGGTCATCGAAAACGCCGAGGGAGGTCGTACCACCCCGTCGGTCGTGGCATTCAAGAAGGACGGGGAGCGCCTGGTCGGCGCGACGGCCAAGCGCCAGTCCGTGACCAATCCGCGCAACACCATCTACTCGATCAAGCGGTTCATGGGGCGGAAGTTCTCCGAGGTGGGCAGCGAGGCTGGCCAGGTTCCGTACGAGGTGGTCTCGGGCGAGAACAGCGACGCCCGTGTGCGGATCAATGACCGTCAGTACTCGCCTCCGGAGATCTCGGCCATCGTGCTGCAGAAGATGCGCGAGACGGCGGAGCGTTACCTGGGCGAGACGGTCACCGAAGCCGTGATCACCGTTCCGGCGTACTTCAACGACAGCCAGCGACAGGCGACCAAGGATGCGGGGCGCATCGCCGGGCTCGAGGTGAAGCGGATCATCAACGAGCCGACCGCCGCCGCTCTAGCCTATGGGCTGGAGAAGGGCAAGAAGGACATGAAGGTCGTGGTCTACGACCTCGGCGGTGGGACATTCGACGTCTCGGTGCTCGAGCTGGGCGACGGTGTCTTCGAGGTCAAGTCGACCAACGGCGATACCCACCTCGGCGGCGACGACTTCGACAAGCGGATCATCGACTGGGCGGCAGAGGAGTTCCGTAAGCAGGAAGGGATCGATCTGCGCAAGGATGCTCAGGCGATGCAGCGTCTGCGCGAGGGGTCGGAGCGGGCGAAGTGCGAGCTGTCGAGCACATCCCAGGCCGAGATCAACCTACCGTACATCGCGGCGGATGAGTCTGGCCGAAGCACCTCACTCTGTCCCTGACCCGGGCGAAGTTCGAGCAGTTGGTGGACGACCTGGTGCAGCGCACGGTGGGACCATGTCAGCGCGCGCTGAGCGATGCTGGACTTCGCGCCAATGAGATCGACAAGGTGGTCCTGGTCGGCGGCTCGACGCGCATCCCCAAGGTCCAGCAGGTGGTCAAGGAGCTGTTCGGTCAAGAGCCGGAGAAGGGGGTCAATCCCGACGAAGTGGTCGCGCTCGGTGCCGCGATCCAGGGGAGCGTGCTCGCGGGGGGACACGACCGACGTCCTCTTGCTCGACGTCACCCCGCTGACCTTCGGAATCGAGACGCTGGGCGGGGTTCGCACCAAGCTGATCGAGCGAAACTCCACCATCCCGACCCGTAAGTCGCAGGTCTTCTCGACCGCGTCGGACAGCCAGACCCAGGTCGAGATCCACGTGCTGCAGGGCGAGCGCGAAATGGCGGCGGACAACAAGTCGCTCGGCAAGTTCCAGCTGATCGGGATCCCGCCCGCTCCGCGTGGTGTGCCCCAGATCGAGGTGACATTCGACATCGATGCCAACGGAATCCTGAAGGTAGCGGCGAAGGACAAGGCCACCGGAAAGGAACAGAGCATCGTCATCCAGGCCGGATCCGGCCTGGGCGAGGACGAGATCCAGAACATGGTTCGGGATGCGGAGTCGCATGCGGCTGACGACAAGCGCCGCCGCGAAGAGATCGACGCTCGCAACGAGGCCGATTCGTTGGCCTATCAGGTCGAGAAGTACCTGAGCGAGCACGCCGATAAGGTCGAGCCGGCGGACAAGACCAGCGCCGAGGAGGCGGTCAAGGCGGTCCGGAGTGCGCTGGAGGGCGGAAACCCGAGCGCCATTCAGGAGTCCCGCGACCGGCTCAACAAGGTCTGGAGCGACGTGATGGCCCGGGTCTACCAGAAGACCGCGCAGGCGGGCGAGGAGTCGGCATCCCCGCCGCCACCGCCGGCCGGCGATGCATCCGGGCCGACCGGCCAGGCGGGGCCTGTCGATGCCGACTTCGAAGTGGTTGAGGACGACAAGGGCCGCAAATAGCAGTTCCGGCGCTCGCGGGGTGATCCCCCGCGGGCGTTCTCGCCTGCGTCACGACCGCGTTCCCCCCGCGTATTCATACTTCTCCTCCCGGTCGGGAATCGGAGAAGCCAGGAACAGTCCGCATCAGAAGGAGTCCAGTGATGGCACGCACGCTCACCGCGTCCGAGCTGTTCGAGATGTTCGTTCTCCAGCAACAGCAGTGGACCATGATCCAGCTGGGGAAGATGGTGAACCCGATGACCGGCGAGGTGGCCCGTGACCTGGAGGCCGCGCGGATGAGCATCGACCTCCTCGGAATGCTGCAGGAGAAGACCAAAGGGAACCTCGATGCGGGCGAGGAACGCCTCATCAACTCAGTCCTGACCACGCTACGACTCAACTTCGTGGAAGAGAGCGCCAGAGGGGCAGCGGCTCCCTCGGACGCGGAGGCGTCCGACTCCGGTTCGGCGGCCAAGGAAACGGGGGAAGCATGACCCGTGAACGACCGCAGGCGCCCGGAGAGACCGAATCGCCGAGCGCCGACGCGCCGGCGGTCGAGCCGGTCAGCCCGGCAGATTCGACGGCCGCGGACCAGCCCCGGGGCGAGCCGCAGGGGCCGGTAGGTGGGGCAGAATCCCCAATCGAGGCGTCCGATGCCGCGGCCGACGATGAGCGGCTGACGCGAACCATCGATCAACTTCAGAGACTCCAGGCGGAGTTCGATAACTACCGGAAGAGAACCCTGCGGGAGCGACAGGAGTGGCAGCGCCGCGCGCAAGCCGATCTGCTGACTCGCCTCCTTCCGGTTCTCGACGACTTCGATCGTGCGCGGGCACATCTCGGCATGGTCGAGGCCGGTTCGCCGGTGGAGGGGCTGGTACTCGTCCTGAAGCGACTGGAGGATGCGATCTCGCAGAGCGGTCTGGTCAAGCTGACCGACCAACCTGGAGATCCGTTCGATCCCGAGCGTCATGAGGCTGTACAGGCCAGTCCGTCGAGCGAGATCGAGGAGGGACGCATCCTCATGGTCTTCGAGAGCGGCTACGCCTTCGAGGGACAGGTCCTGCGTCCCAGCAAGGTGAAGGTGTCATCAGGCGAAGCGGAGTGATCTGTGCCAAACGGGGAGAGCGAACGCTCGATCGACGTGTCCCTGATCCTCTCAGGCGCGAGCGCGGAGATCGAAACCTGGGTTCATGAAGGGTTGGACGGCATAGGCTGCACCCTGCATCGGGTATCCCGCCTTCCGGAAGCGGAGCAGGTTGCCTCCGCTCTTCCCGCCCGGCTCGACCCCGACCTCGCACTCGTGGTCGAGGAATCGGCCCCCGACTTCCCCGCGCGGCTGAAAGCGTTCAAGGCGCTCCACCCGCGCTGCCAGATTCTCTTCTTCGGCGGGGAAGACTCCGAGCTGTCGCCGCGGCGGCTCCGACCGCTGTCGATTCGTCACTGGTTCTTCCAGCCGATCGACGGCGAGGATGTGCGACGTGTGCTCCGGGCCGCCGGTCTCTCCCTGCGCCGCCAGCTCCATGAAGAACACCGCCGGTCGCGCGATCTACCCGGCTTCGAGGCGATGGTGGGGATGGATGCCGGAATGGTCGACGTGCTGGAACTCGCCCGTAAGGTCGCCCAGAGTCCAGGAACGAGCGTTCTCCTGCTGGGCGAGACCGGAAGCGGAAAGAGCCTTCTGGCCCGCACCATCCACCGATCCGGACCGCGACGCAATGGCCCCCTGATCGACATCAACTGCGGCGCCATCCCGGCGAACCTGCTGGAGAGTGAGCTCTTCGGCTACGCCCAGGGGGCGTTTACCGATGCCAAGAAGGACAAGCCGGGGTTGCTCGAGCTGGCCGATGGCGGTACCGCGTTCTTGGATGAGGTCGGCGAGTTGACCCCGGAGTTGCAGGTCAAGTTGCTGAAGTTCCTCGACTCGGGAGAATTGCGCCGGGTCGCCGGCCGCGAGTCGCTCAAGGTGGACGTGCGGGTGATCGCCGCCACCAATCGGGATCTCGATGCGGAAGTCCAGGCGGGACGATTCCGTCTCGATCTCTACCACCGGCTGAACGTCGTGAGCCTGAGGCTGCCCCCGCTCCGGGAGCGGCCGCACGACATCGAGCAACTCGCCCGGTACCACCTGGACCAGTTCGCGCGCCGACTGCAGGGGACTTCCCTGGAACTGAGTCGGGAGGCGCTCGACGCGCTCTGTCGCTATGCTTGGCCGGGGAACGTCCGTCAGTTGATCAACTGCATGGAGCGAACCGCTCTGCTCTTCGAGGGCGCCGGCCCGGTGCGGCCCGCGGATCTGCCGATCGAGGTCACCCCTCGTGCGGCGGTGTGCGAGACCGAAGAACACGGCAACACCCCGCTGGTTCGCCTTCCTGAGGGAGGGATCTCGCTCGAGGAGATCGAGCGCGCGTTTCTCGCCGCGGCCCTGGAGCGTGCGCGGGGAAACGTTACCGAGGCGGCGCGGCTCCTCCGGATGAGTCGGGGGAGCTTCCGCTACCAGATGGAAAAGCTGGGTCTCAGGAATCGCGCCGGAGGACGTCGGGGCAGGCCCCGGAAACGCCGACTCGCGGCCTGAGGGAGGCGGCGGACGAATCGCGACCGATTCGAGCCCGCCGGGCGGCGCGCTACTCGATCACACGAACCAGGATTCCCGCGGCGATGTCGTGGTCGAGGGCCAGGTCGGTCTCACCCACCTGGATGACGTAGGCCGGCCAGCGCTGATGCACCCGGATGTGGGTTCCCGGGGCCACGCCATAGGCCAGGAGCCGCTCGGCGCTGCCCCCAGACTGCCGCAGCTCCAACACTTCTCCCACCTGTCCGGCATCGAGTTTGGTCAGAGCAGTCATCGCGGGCGGTTCCTTTCCTCGGTGGGCGTCTTGCCCGCCGGTGTCGAGGGGAGCTTCGGCCTCACCCAGGATAGCGCGGTTCGCCAGATGGCTCCTAGTTTTCTGAATCGAGCCTCCACCCGACTGCTGTCGACGAACTCGTATCCGCAGTGAGGGCAACAGAGCGCCCCGCAGTGGCTGGCCACCGGACAGCCGCGATGGCAGCCCATGGCGGTGCTCTGGAATCGTCGGCGACACATCGGGCATTCGTGATCCCGTTGGATCAGCTCGACCGGTGCCACCGAGGTACTGCGCTTGGACATCCGCCCTTCCCCCCTCAGACCGGCAGGTGGAGTGTCTGCACGACACGTTGGAGCAGCCCGCCAACCAGGAAGGCGAAGGGGAAGACGAACGCGGTCATCGCGACCGCCACCTTCCACCCGTGCTCCCGCACGATCATGAACACGTTCGCCACGCAGGGCATGAACAGCGTAATGACCACCATGCAGACCAGGGTCTGGGCGGAGCTGAGGATCGCGTCCGCACCCGTGCCCGCCTGGAGGAGCAGCACCGCGCCGTAGTCCCGGCGCAGGAACCCGACGATGAAGGCGTCGGTGGTCTCGATCGGGAGGCCAAGCCAGTGGACGACCAGCGGGGCGGAGAAGGTGCGCAGGGAGGTCAGCGCGTGGGTGCGGTCGAGCACGAAGAGCACCACGGTGCCAAGGATGAACAGCGGTACGACCTCCTTGAGGTACCACTCCAGCCGGGCCGCAGTCTTGATCACGATGTTGGAGAGCATCGGCCGCCGGATGGGTGGGATCTCGAGCAGAAACTCGCCCCGGTCGCCGGGCAGGACCCGGGCGGCGAGGAATCCCACCGCCACCATGGAACCGGCCACGACGATGGCCCAGATGGCGGTCCCCAGTGCGGAGATCGAGGCCATCATCGCCAGCAGGACCCCAAGCTGCGCGGAGCAGGGCACCCCGAGGGCCAGGAGCAGTGTCACGATGAGTCGCTGCTTCTTGGTCTCCATGATCCGGGCGGTCATGGTGGCCATGGTGTCGCAGCCGAGTCCGAGCACCATCGGCAGCACCGCCTTGCCGTTCAACCCCATCGACTTGAAGAAGTTGTTCAGCATTACCGCCAGACGCGGCAGGTAGCCCGAGTCCTCCAGGAGGGAGAAGAGGAGGAAGAAGGTAAAGACGATCGGCAGGACAATCGCGATGCCGTACGAGAGGGCCATCGTGATAATTCCGTATGGACCGACGAGCAGGTCATGGATGAAGCGGACGGCCGCCTGCCATGCACCATCGGTCGCCACGCCGGTCAGGGCATAGCTGCTCGTTTCCACCGTCCGTTCCCAACCGAGGCCGGTGGGAACCGAGTGTCCAGGGGTGAGCGGAACTTCGAGATCGATGCGAACCGTCTCGGTCTCGTGCACGTGGGGAAAGGGGAGGAGAGCATCCACCCCCTGCACGGCCAACGGATTCAAGACCTGTCCGAAGAGACCGTTCTCCATCAGGTCGACCAGGGTGCCGGCTCCGAACAGCCCGACGAACCAAAGGGTCACGTAGAGCAGAGCGCTGATCACAAACAGCCCTTTGATCGGGTGGAGTGCCCAGCGCGAAAGTCGCTCCGACCAGCCGCTCTGCCGATTGCCGCCGCGCGAGAAAACGATTTTGAGTATCTCGTCCACGCGACCGAGGCGCGCGCGCCGGATGGCGACGCCGAGTGATCCTCCGACGCGGTTCTGGGCCGAGCGCAGCGCGTGGGCAATCGGACCGGTCATCTCCCCGGGTACTACAGGCTCGAGGCGCTGTAACAACTCTTCGTCGTCGGAGAGCAACTGCAGCGCGATTCCGCGCGCTCGTTCGGGCGCGGCGCCCAACAGACCCGCGACGCGAGACACCTCGCTCTCCAGTTCCGGGGACAGGATGGTCGAAGCCGAGCCTCGACGAGCGTTTGCGATCGCGGTGTGCGTTTCCCGGAGCCCCTCGCCGCGAATGGCGGTGGTCTCGACCACGGGAACTCCGAGGATCTCGGCGAGACGAGCCGCGTTCACCGCAATCCCGCGGGTTCTCGCCTCATCGCTCATGTTGAGGGCCAGGGCGAGTGGGACGCCCATCTCGATCAGCTCCAGGGTGAGAACCAACGCGCGTCTGAGGTTCTTCGCGTCCGCAACCTGCAGAACCACCGCGCCGGGGGAGTCGAGGAGCAGATCCCGAGTCACGCGCTCATCCAGAGAACTCGGGGTGAGCTGATTCGTGCCCGGGCTGTCGATGACGCGGTAGCTGGTTCCGGCGATCTCTGCCCCGCCCTTGGCCACCTCGATGGTGGTGCCGGGGTAGTTCGAGACCGTGACGTAGCGACCGGTCAGGTGGCCAAAGAAGACCGACTTACCGACGTTGGGATTCCCGACCAGCAGGAGATCGCGCGCGGCGGGGGACGCATCCGCGCGCGCCCCGCCGTCAGGAGCGGAGTGTTCGTTCATGATGTGAGGCCGACGGTTGGTCGGTCCGCTCTCCCCTAGTGCTTTCGCGCTTCGGTCGGTTCGTTCTGGCAGTTCTCGCAGGCGCCGAAGATCTCATGCACGTGATCCAGGATCTTGAAGCCGTAGCGGGTGCAGATTTGCTCCTGCATCTCCTCGATCCTCGGTTCCTCGAACTCCTGAATCTTGCCGCAGCGGATGCAGACCAGATGGTCGTGGTGATGACGGCCGACCACCGACTCGTAGAAATGGCGGTTGTGCCCGAAGAGCGACTTCCGCAGGACGCCACACTCCTCGAGCAGGCTGAGCGTGCGGTAGACCGTGGCGCGGCTGACATGACCCTGCCGCTCCCGCAACGTCTTGATCAGATCCTCGGCCTCGAAGTGACGCGGAGCGTGAAACACCGCGGTCAGCAGTTCTTCACGCTGGCGGGTCATACGCAGACTCTGCGTTGCCAGGTAGGCACGGAATCGCTCCGCCACCTCTTCGTACGTGTTGGCCGAGATCTGGGAACCACCGCTTCCGACCACGGAATCCGTTTTCATACCTCTCCCCAGCGTTCGTGTGGGCCCGAGTTCAGTTGGTGAGTTTGGCATCTGGGCAAAACCTATGGTATTGAGACTCGTTCTTAAAGGAACCATACCGATTCAGCCGCCTCTCGGTCAAGGCGGAAGCCGAGAGTGCCGGGGAGACTCAGTATCTATCATCCATTGTCGCGATTTCACATCTCATTCTGCAGAGGGAAAACAAGGCGGCTGCGCCAACCGTTGCAGCGACCGGGTCGGGGTGCTAGCGTGCGCCCGCCCATGCGGGATGGCACCGGCTGCATGCGCCGGAAGCATGACCAGGGAGGGTCGACGAGTGGACGGATCGAGGAGGATCGAAACCCGGCTGGTCCGCGAGATGCGGTGCCGGCTCGGGCTGGGAATCGCGCTCTTTAGTACTGGATGGCTGATCGCGGAAGCGGCGCAGCCCGGCGTCGCGGCCGCACGCACCCCGGCCGGCCCGGGGAAGAGCCCTCTGCAGCTCTTCGGACAGCTGGCGACCTCCATCCCCGCCGGTCGAGCAGGGGATGATTGGGACCTCGCTACGGGGGTCGGATTGGGGGGAATCTATCGCGTGGCCCCCACCTGGGACGTGCGCCTGGACACCGGCGCCCGTTGGTACGACGGCAGTGGGCGCGCGATCGACGATGCGGAGCGGCCGCCGCGGTGGGGCGCGCGGCAGGGGGAGCTGACCGAGGGGCTTCGGGTGATTCCGACCACGTTCGGACTTGTCCGCCGTTTCGAAGGCTGGTCCGACGGGCGGTTCTGGATTCCCTATGCCGGTTTCGGCCCCGGCCTCTATGATATGCAGGCGACCTTCCGCGACACCTTTGCCGAGGAGCGGAAGCACAATCTGTTCCGATTCGGCTGGCACGCGCGGGCAGGGGTGCAGCTCCAACGCACCTCGGGGATGTTCATCAACTTCGAAACCGCAGCCCACGCGGTGGATGTGCCCGGCAAGTGGTCCACTCTCTTCGACCTGAACATCGGCGTCGGCGCCCAGCTATCCGCGCGCTAGTCGCGCCGCTGATCGCGCCGCTGATCGCGCCGCTGATCGCGCTCCTCGCGGTCCTCGCGCTTGCGGGGGGCGCAAGGGGAAGCGATGCCCCGCCTTCGGTCGAAGAGGTGCTGGCCCGGACGAGCAGCGATCCGGACAGCGCGAGCTTCGCCGCGCCGCTTCGGATGCAGGTGCCGGACCGGAGTCAGATCCCGCTGATCCGCGTGGCCGTGGCGACCGGGGCGGAGGAGATCCGCATTTCGAGTCCGGCCGGGGCCTGGATCGGGCGTCATCGGAGCGGGTATCGCCCCTCACGCATCGAGGCGGGGGAGGAGTGGACCCTGCGGCCCTCGGGCAACGGCATCGAGTTGCGCGACGGAGCGGGCCGGCGGCGGGCGATTGTTTCGGACACCCTGTTCGCATTCTCCGCGGATCCGGAGTCTGCGCCTCTCGCCGTGCGCGGCGCGCCCTACCACGGGCAGTTCCTTCTCTGGCGGTCGGGTGAGCGTCTGGTCGCGGTCAACGTGATCGATCTCGAAAGCTATCTGCGCGGGGTGGTTCCGCTGGAGATGGGGTTTCTCAGCCCTGAGGCGTACGAAGCGGTGAAGGCCCAGGCGGTGGCGGCGCGATCCTACACCCTGGCCACCATGGGGCGCTGGCGGCACCTGGGGTATGACCTGGTCTCCACGGTCGAAGATCAGGTCTACGGAGGGGTCGCGAAGGAGAAGCCAGCCTGCAACCAGGCGATCCACGACACCCGGGGAGTGGTGCTGGCCTATGAGGGGAGCGCGATACGCGCTTTCTACAGCTCGACCTGCGGGGGGACGACCGCCGGCCCGGACGAGGTTTGGGGGCACAAGCCGGTCGACTACCTGAGAACGGTCCGGGACAAGACGCGTCGGGTGGACGATTCCTTCTGCGAGGGCTCCCCCCGCTTCCGCTGGTCCGAGGAGTGGACCCTTTCCGCGTTCGAATCGATGCTGGACAAGAACCTCAAGCGGGGCGAGTCAGGCTGGTCGCGGGCGAGATACGGTGCCTTGCGGGGCATCGCGATCCGGGATCGAGGCGAATCGAAGCGGGTGGCTGCCCTCCGCCTGGAGTTCGAGAAGGGGAAGGTGGAGCTGGGGGGAGACGAGGTGCGGTGGGCGATCCGCCGCCCCAACGGCGAAGGGCTCCGCAGCGCGCTCCTGACCAAGGTTGAGTTCTCCAAGGCAAGCAAGGGACGGTCCAAGATCCGGATCGCGGGGCGGGGCTACGGCCACGGGGTTGGGCTTTGTCAGTTTGGTGCCTACGGGATGTCGAAGGCGGGCTACGAGTACACCCAGATCCTGCGGTTCTACTACCGCGGGGCGCGCATGGGGCACATCTACTGACCTGCCCACTCGGGGCGGTGCGGATCCCCCACTTCTCGGTTGACACCGGAGGGGGGCTTGAGCGAATCTGCCGGTCGTTCAAGCGGGGTCGTAGTTCAGCCGGTTAGAACGCTGGCCTGTCAAGCCAGAGGTCGCGGGTTCGAGTCCCGTCGACCCCGCCATTTTTCCCTCTGGTTTCGCCCTCCGACCGTGGCTCGGGCGCGGTGCCCTCTCCTGTTGGGCCCTCTCCTGTTGGGCTCTCTCCTGTTGGGCTACCGTTGGCCTGGGGGGCGTGTTGGCCTGGGTCGGGCCAGACGGCGCGTCCTGGACGCTCTCTCTCTCTCCTCTGGATCTTCGTCTCTTCCGGGCCCTCATCCCTTTGGGTCGCCGGGCGCACCCCCCAGAGCAGGTTCGATCCAATTCTGGCCGGTCCGCTCATTCCACCTCGAGGAAACTGCTCGGAGGTGGTGCCGCGCGTCCGCCGGATCGAATTTCCCGATTCGTTAGTTGATTTTGGCGCATGGGGTTCGTTAAAGTTTTATCCGCTGGCATCAGGGGTCCTCTTCGGGAGCTTCCAGACGGGATCTTCCCTGGCCTGAGGTTCGAGCGATCGAGCTTCGGGACCGTGAGGGCTTCGTCGCCGGGGGCGTGATCTTCGCGAAGATCATGTCCGAATCGTCAACTGGTGCCCGTCGCGGTCCGCGTCACCGAAAGGGGTGGCGGCGGACGACAGGTTCCGGTGGGACGAACGGGCTTTCGAGGACACTTGGAATGACCGGCAAGTTTCCACTAGTGGATGCAACTTTTGGAGGTTCATCAATGAAGAAGTTGGCACTGTGCGGCTTGGCGGTGATGGCAGTTGCTGCCAGCACCTCCTCGGCCTTTGCGAATCAGGCGAAGTTCGACAAGGACAATTCGGCTCCGTCGACTCCGACCCGCGGACTTCTCGACTGCACGGACGCGATTGCGGCCGGCTGCGGCTTCACGTACACCGGAGACACCAGCTTCGGCGTGAACAACGCGACCGCCTACAACTGCCACCCGTTCGTCGAGGACGGCCCGGAAGTCGTGTTCGTCTTCACGCTCGGCGCGACCTCGAACGTCGCGATCCAGATGGTCCCGCCGGCCGATCAGGATCTCGACCTGCACCTCCTCGCGTCCTGCGAAGAGGCCGACTGCATCGGTTACTCGGCCGGTACCTCGGTCGAGAACATCGCCGCGGACTGCCTCCCGGCTGGCACCTACTACATCGTGGTCGATGGTTACGCTGGTTCGGCCGGTCAGTTTGACCTGTCGGTCAGCTGTACCGATTGCGCCGGCCCGGTGGACAACGAGACCTGCGACTCGGCCGATCCGCTCGGCTGCGGCAGCATCTCGCTGAGCACGAACACCAACGGCACGACCGACAACTACAACCCGGGCGCTGGTAACAGCTGCACGGGCTTCAGCGCCAGCGGTGGCGACCTCGTCTGGTCGGTCTGCATTCCGGGTAACGGTGGCAGCGTCAACCTGACGTTCGACGAGATCGACTACGACGCCTCGATCTACCTGGTCACCGACTGCACCAACCTGGTCGGCACCTGCCTCGACGGCGACGACTGCTTCCCCTTCCCCTGCACGGATGTCATCAGCTACACCAACGTGGGTGGCACTGACGTCAATGCGTACCTCATCGTCGACGGCTTCGGCGGCGAGACCGGCAACGGCTCGCTCACCGGCAGCGTTGACTGCTGCGGCCCGACCGCGGTCGAGCGGACCACGTTCGGTGGTGTGAAGGCCAAGTACGGTCGCTAATCGCGAACGGACCTGATCTCCGGTGCGGCCGGCTCGAAAGAGCCGGCCGCTCTGCTTTTTGGGAAGAACTGCTGCAGAAACCCAGGCGATTTTTTCCCTTCCCACCTCTGCGTGATTTCGCCTGTTTGCGCTCCGCCGTATACTCGATTCGCACTGGTGGTCGAACGCCGCCAGCGGCGGCGCCCGCCGACAGCTTTCCGCGTGCCCGACCCCTCCCCGGCGGTCCGGCACGGTGCACCGGTACTTCGCCAGGAGGATTCCCTGATGACCCCCATCGCCTCGGGACGGCGTCTTCGCTCCCGCTTTCGTGCCTACTGCAACCTCGGGCGCCGCGCGGCGCTGGTCTGTGTCTCCGCCTTGAGCGGGCTACTGCTGGGCAGCGGCGCCGAGGCGCGGTATCAACAGGTGCGAGTCGAATGTCCCACCCCCGCGGATCGGGAGAAGGTCTTCATTCACCCTGACCTGGAGGTGATGGGGGATGATGACGGCGCGGTCATCCTTCTCTCCCGGCCCGAGCTGACCGACGCGCTTCGCGCTCAGGGTTTCCAGGTTGCGATTCAGGTCGAGGACCTGGAAGCCCACTATCGCGACCTGCAGGGTCCTCAGTCCCGGGGCGACTTCGGCGACTGGCACACCTATGCGGAGACCGTGGCGGAGATGAATCTGATCCACACCGCTTATCCGTCGTTGACCACCGCGCCGTTTTCGATCGGGACGACGGGCGAGGGGCGGACGATCTGGGCGATGAAGGTCTCGGACAACCCGAATGCCGACGAGGACGAGGCAGAGATCCTCTTCGACGGCGTCCACCATGCGCGGGAGATCATGACGGTCGAGATGAACCTCGACTTCATGCGCTACCTGTGTGAGAACTACGGCAGTGACTCGGTGGTGACCGACATCGTGAACCGCCGCGAAGTCTTCTTCGTGCCGATCGTGAACGTCGATGGGTTCGTCTACAACGAGACGACCAGCCCAGGTGGGGGTGGATTGTGGCGGAAGAACCGGCGGGTGAACGGCGGCGGCTGCTTCGGAGTGGACAACAACCGCAACTACCCGTTCCAGTGGATCGGCAGCGGCAGCTCCACCGATCCCTGCGATGATACCTACCGCGGGCCGGCCGCCGGATCCGAGCCGGAGAACCAAGCCCTGATCAACCTGATCAACGCGCGAAACTTCACCATCTGGCAGAGCTATCACAGTGTGGCCGGCATGGTGCTCTTCCCCTGGGGCTACACCACAGCACACACTCCGGACGACACGACCTTCCGCGCCATCGCGGCCGAGATGGCTGCCCCCAGCGGGTACATCACGGGACAGCCGCCGGAGATCCTCTACAGCGTGAACGGTGGCGCGTTCGACTGGGGATACGGGGATACCTCGCAGCACGACAAGATCTTCTCCTTCACCACCGAGATCGGGGGAAGCGGCTTCTGGCCTGCGCCGAGCGAACGCGACGGACTGATCGCCGAGAATCTCCATTCGAACCTCTATCTCTGCCAGATCGCGGGCGCCTACCCGACGGTTCTCTCTTTGGCCGTGCAGGGCGGCAACAGCAACGGGCGGCTCGACCCGGGCGAGTCGGCGGCGCTGGTGGTGACCATCCGCAACGACGGCGTGATCACCCCGGCAACCAACCTGACCGCGCGGATTTTCTGTGACGACCCCTACGTCGCATTTTCGGATGCCGTCGCGACGATTGGCACACTGGCTCCGGGCGCCTCGGGCGCGAACAACGCCGATCCGTTCGAAGTGCTCATCGATGGGGAGGCCCCAGAAGGGCGCGGGGTCAACTTTCGCCTCGAGCTGACGGCGGACGGCGGGGCGGGTGGGAGCGAGACCATCGCCCTGACCATCGGTCAGTCGCCGGTCATTCTGGCCAACGACTTCGAGGAGGCCGGGGAGGCCTGGACCGTCGACCCGACCAACACCGCAACGCAGGGAGCCTGGACCCGCGTCGATCCGTTTCCGACCCCCTACCAGCCCGGGGACGATACGACTCCGGCACCGGGCGTGAACGCGTGGATCACGGGGCAGAACACCAGCGAGGGAGCAGGGGACGTCGATTCGGGCGTGGCGGCAAGTCGGTCGCCGCTGGTGAATCTTGCCGCCTACAGCAACGTGAGGCTGAACCTGAACTACTTCTTCGGACAACGGGATCCCGGGGACGATCCGAGTGGCGACTTCTTCAAACTCTCGGTCTCCAACAACGGAGGGTCGAGCTTCCCGGTCGACCTGATCTCGATCGGCGACGTGGCCTACGCTGCGACCTGGAGGAATCTGACCGCCGATCTGGAAGATCTGATCCCGCTGACCTCGCAGATGATGTTCCGCGTCCAAGCTGCGGACGGCACCTTCACGGGAGATCTGGTCGAGGCCGGGCTGGACGACATCTTCCTCTACGATCAGGGAAACGGGAACGAACCCCCGTCGGCTCCCACGCTGCTCTCGCCGCTCAACGGCGCGGGGAATCAGCCAGGGTCGCTCGATCTGGCGGTCCAGAACGCGAGCGATCCCGAGGGACAAACGCTCACCTACGGGTTCCGCGTCTACGCCGACGCGGAGTTGACGCAGCTGGTCCGCACGGTGGATGGGGTTCCGTCGGGGGCAGGTTCGACCACCTGGACCGTCACCCCACCGCTTCCGAGCGGCAACTACTGGTGGCGCGCGTACGCCGCCGACCCGGCGATTCGCGGTCTCTTCATGTCGGCGGCGAGCTTCGGCGTCACCTCCGCGACCTCGGTCGAGGAGGGGACGATTGCTCACCTCGCCCTGGAGGCGAGCCCGAACCCTGCGGGGCAGGAGGTAACGATCCGGTACGTGTCTCCGCGCGCGGCGCAGGCGGAGCTACAGGTCTACGACGTCAACGGTCGCCTGGTGCGCTCCCTTCCGGGGGTCCGCTGGTCATCCGGCTGGCAGGAGGTCCGCTGGGATGGTCGTGATGCGGCGGGGAACCGCGTGCCGGCGGGCGTGTACGCGGTGCGACTGGTAACGCCGAACGAGACCCGCTCGGTCCGCGTGGTCCGCCTGCAGTAGGAAGAAGAGATCTGATGGGGACACACTATCGCGGTACAGCGGATGAAGTCCGTGCCCTCGATTCCTACATCAAACTGATGCGGGCCGCGGATTCGATCGCGGCCCGCATCGAGCGACTGCTCAAGGTCCAGGGGCTGACCATCAGCCAGTTCGGAGTGCTCGAGGCTCTCTATCACCTGGGACCGATGTGTCAGCGCCAGCTCGGCACCAAGCTGCTCAAGAGCAACGGCAACATCACCACGGTGGCGGAGAACCTGGAACGCCGGGAGCTCATCCGGCGGGTACGATCAGAGGAAGATCGCCGCTTCGTGACCGTGCACCTCACCGAGCGCGGCGAGGGGCTGATTCGGGAAATCTTCCCCGGACACGTGAAGACGATCCAGGGGGAGATGAATCACCTGTCGCCAGGAGATCTGGAGGAGCTGGGGCGACTCTGCCGCGACCTGGGGCGGGCGACGGCCCGCGAGCAGGCCCGTACGCGTCCGGCGAGCGGCGGGCAGGATGAATGACCGGTCAGGCCCCGAGATCGAGCCCCAGCCAACGCTGGAGCAGGAACTGGAACCGACCGATGAGCAACGTTACCCGACCCATGATGGTGTAACCGAAGAAAGCGCCGAATCCTATCATCAGGACCGTGACCCCGAGGCGCGACGCTCCTTTGGCCAGTCCCTTGTGCTCGTGGGAGAAGTAGAAGTAGGTCAGCACGCCGAGCACCCCGGCAAGAAGGAGGAGCTCGTTCAAGGTTTGCCAGGGAGACCGCGTGCCGAGTGGGGAGAGCAGTGTTCCCTCGACCTGGGCCAAGATTTGCGCGTCGATCACCGAGGGGATCAGGTAGCCGGACCAGGCGGCGACGTAGAAGGCGATGGCGAACCGGCTGAGCCACTCGGTGCGCTGGTGGAGGCGGCAGAGCATGAGTACTCCGAGCACGCCTCCCCCGAGTAACCACCACTGCTGTTGCTCGAAAACCGGAACCCAGAACTTCTTGTAGACGGTCGAGTCGAGATACTGGACCAGGTAGTATCCGGCGGAGACCCCGATCAGCAGATGCTCGGCGAATCGATAGGCAGGGTTCTCCCGAAAGAGAAAGCTGAAGATCGCGAGGGTGAGGAGTGCTGCCACCCAGACTCCGATCAACTCCGCCATCACCCGCTCCTTGCCCGTCGCTGGGACCAGTAGGCAATGTTTCCCAGCACCACCAGCGCTGCGATCAGTGCGTGCGCGGTGGTTTGTGCGTCCATCCCGGTCGTTGCCGCCCCGGTTTGCGCCGTGAGGCGCTCGTATTCGGCCGCCCCTTTGAGCCCTCCCAGGAATCCGAGCACCTGGCCGGTCTGGTAGTAGGGATAGATGCCGACCGCCTGGATCGCGGTGGTGCCACAGATGATCTTCTGACCGAACCTTCCCCCGGCCCAGATGGTCCAGTACTCAGCGAGTTGGCTGGAGGCGATCGAAACCAGGAGAGGGGTGTTCTGGTAGGAATCGACTTCGCGCATCAGGGGGAGCTGTTCCAGGGGCCGTCCGGAGTGATCTCGCGGGAAGGTGGCTTTGAACGACTCGCCGAGACGCAGCATCGTCCCGGACCAGTCGGGGTTGAAGCCCAGGAAGACATAGTCGACGCCGTACGCCTTCCCCTGTCGCTCCGCCGCTCCGCGCATGATCGGCTCGGCCACGCCGGGCCCCCCGGGGTAGTTGGTCAACGCCACCACCCGAAGGCCGCGTCGGAAGCACTCGTTCCAGATTGCCTCGGACATCGGATCGAGTTCGGCCCGGGTGTCCGCCTCGTAGTCGAACGAAAAGAGGATCACCGAGCCGGGCTCGAGCTGAGCGATGGCGTCCCGGAAGGCGATCGCCTCTTTACTCGGCCGGATGGCGAGTCCGAGCGGAAAGAGCAACGGCAGGATCACCGCTACCGCGACCGCGAGGTAGATCCAACGACGGTCGAGCACCAGGATCCGGTCGGCCCACGAGCGGGTGACAGGGTCGTCGGATCCCATCATGCCCCCTTTCCCAGATAGGTGCGCTCGATGCCGAGGAGGATCTTGAAGGCGGTCGCAACCACCCCGAGCCCGACCCCGATCAAAATGCCACGCTTGGCCGCGATGTTCGGGACATCCATGATCCACCCCGAGAGGGCAGCCAGGGAGTACCGCTCTGCCCCGAGGTTGAAGCCGATGAGTTCGCCGATCGGCACCCGCCCCAACATCACCACCAACCCGGCGGTGAGGAGCAGCCCGGCGTGAAGCGATCGAGCCCGAAAGGCCCGAAACGAAGCGGAGGCAACATAGAACGCGAGTAGCGCAAAGAGGGTCGACTGCATCGGTGACTGCACGTGGTTGAAGAACCACGGATAGGGGCCGGACTCCATTCCAAAGAAAATGCGGGCCAGCACGACCGCACCCAGGCCGGCCAGGGTGACGAGGGAA
This sequence comes from Candidatus Eiseniibacteriota bacterium, assembly GCA_016712505.1. Classification (GTDB taxonomy): domain Bacteria; phylum Eisenbacteria; class RBG-16-71-46; order CAIMUX01; family CAIMUX01; genus JADJQY01. The sequence continues at coordinate 148,761 of JADJQY010000008.1, forward strand.
TATACCCAGCCGTCACGACGTCGCCCGAGCCGGGCGCCATGGAATCGGATCAAGCTGACCGTGCCGAGGATCAGGGTCATTCCGAACACCACCTGCTTCCAGTCGAGGAGGGTGTTGTAGGTCGCGGTCATCGCGGGGTGCGGAATGAAGTACTGCAGAAACATCACCATACCGACCAGGAAACCGAAAACCAGAGGGGCGGTGCGCTTCATTGGAGTTGGTTACTTGGCCGGCACGGCCCAGAGGTGGGCGAACCGCAAGAGGCTGCCGAGGAGCAGAAAACCGATGATTGCCAGTTTCGCCATGTCCTGTGCCTTGAGCGCTCCGAGCAGGATCGGCTCGCGCGAGAGATAGACCGAGCCGGCGTAGAGCTCCTCCCCCATCAGCACGTAGTCGCACGCCGTGACGAAGAACGGCAACTGCGACTCGGAGTCGGTGCCGGCAATCTGGATCGCCCCGATCTGGTTTCCGGTCTCGGCCATGACCAAACTCTCGGCGTAGTAGCGGCCGAAGAAGAAGTTGGTCGCCGGGCGCCTCCGGATCATCGTTCCGCAGACGGCTGCCGCATACCCGAATTGGCTGTAGGTCGCGTAGAAGATATCGTCCTCGCGGTAGAGGTCGGGGCGGCCGGCGGTGGAGTACGCATCTCGCACCACCTCCTGAGCCACCGACATCACGATCGGATCGCGGTTCGGGACGAGTATCGGTGTCTCGTATTGCGCAACCCGGGCGGCAACCTCGCCGAGAATGTTCACCGCGGCGACGGTGGCGACTTCATCGAGCGAGTCGAGGCCAGGGACGAAGAGGATGGGGCGCCCCATCTCCGTGGCGCGCCCAATCGCTTCCTCCACCGCCTCCAGGCCGGCGATCCTGCGGATGTAGAAACTCGTGCCGCCCCGGGCGCGGAGTACGAACCAGACGACCAGGGCGCAGAAGAGAAGCGACAGGCAGAGCTCCGGCAGGCGTGCGGGGTCGAACCACGGGCTCGGCTTCACGGCGGCCGGATCCATCAATCGTCCTCGCCGCCGACCGTTTCTCCGCTCTCCACCACCTTGCGACCGCTCTGGGCCAGGGTCTGCAGCGGGAAGATCACGACGTTTCGACCTACCTTGGCGCGCGCTGCGACGGTCGCTCCCTTACCCACCAGCGAGATGCCGGTGTCGAGGTGCGTGGGGTAGCGGCGATTGGAAACGTTTTCGCCGATCACGCCGATCGTCGCCTCCGGCTCGACCACCACGTCCTTGTCGAGGATCGAGTTTTCGATCCGGGCCCCCGCCTTGATCCGAACGTCGTGCATCAGGATCGAGCGGCGGACCACGGCTCCGGGTTCGACGATCACACCGGGTGAGAGGACCGACTCGCTCACCGCGCCCTCGATCCGGCAGCCCCGTCCCATGAGGGAGCGATCGAGCGCTCCGCCGCGCGCCACGAACGCGGGCGGGCGGTCGCCGACCCGGGTCTCATCGAGGTTGGTGCGGACCGCCCAGGCGGGGAGGTCGATCGGTGCGTGGTCGGAGATCAGATCGAGATGCGAGTCGAAGTAGGCCTTGATCGTGCCGACATCCTCCCAGTAGCCGTCCCACTGGTAGGCGAATAGGCGGTCCTTCTGGTCGAGCATCGCGGGGAAGATGTGATGGCCGAAATCGACTCCGGCGCCCGTGCCGGTGATTTCTTCCAGCCGGCGTATCAGACTGGCCGCGGAGAAGACGTAGATGCCCATCGAGATCAGGTCCGAGGTAGGACGTTCCGGCTTCTCCTCGAAGCCGGTGATGAATGAATCGGCATCGACGTGGATCGTGCCGAAGTTCGAAGCTTCGGCCAGCGGAACCCGCCGGACAGCGATGGTCGCATCAGCACCCATTCGCACATGGCGATCGATCATCCGCGCATAGTCCATAGAGTAGATGTGATCGCCCGAGAGGATCACGACCAATTCGGGATCATGGCGCTGGATGTAGGACAGATTGCGGTGAATTGCGTCCGCCGTGCCCAGGTACCAGTCGCTGCCCCGCGTTCCCTGGTGCGGCGGCAGGATCTTGACCTCACGCGATCGTCCGACCAAGCCCCAGCTCCGTCCGTCGCCGATGTGGTCCGAGAGGGAGTAGGGTAGATACTGGGTCAGGATTCCAACCCGCTCCAGCCCCGAGTTCATGACGTTGCTCAGGGTGAAGTCGATCAGCCGGTAGATCCCTCCGAATGGCACCGCGGGCTTGGCCCGCTTACGAACGAGCACATTGAGGCGGCTGCCGACTCCGCCGGCCAGGATCATGGCCAATGAGCGTCGCAACTCCCGGGAGAGTCGCTCCCGTTCGCGCAGTGTCTGTGGACTGATCGACTCCGCCGCGTTCATGCAAGCTCCGGAGCGGCCGCGGGGTCGCGACCGACTCAGTTCGAACCCAGCACCTGCTCCTCGGGCTGGAGTGTCGTGCCGGGGGAGACTTCTCCCCCCCGTCCGATCTGGCACTCCTTACCGAGCAGGGTGATTTCCCCGCTGTTTTCCAAGCCCACCCTGGCATCGGGTCCGATTTCGCAGGACTTGTCCATGATGGCACGCTCCACTCGCGCGCCGGCGCGGATGACGCAACGGTGCAGAATGATCGAAGAACGCACCGTGGCACCTCGCTCCACCACCACGGCGGGAGACAGTACGCTGTTCTCCACCCGGCCTTCGATAAATGTCCCTGAACTGATGAAGGAGTTCTCGATCGTGGCGCCGCGCCCGATATGCGCCGGAGGATGTCCCGCAATCATGGTGTCATGCAGATTCGTGCGCACGCCCCATTCGTCGATGTCGATCCGTCCGGAAAGCAGATCCTGATGGGCCTGGTAGTAGCTCTCGACTGTTCTGGTGTAGGCCCAGTACCCATCGAAGACCCAACCGTACACGCGGTGCCGCGCGATCATCGCGGGAAGGACATCTCGCCCGAACTCGATCAGTTGGCGGCCGTTCAGCTCCCGGAGGATCTGGGTGAGGGGTGCGACGTTTACCAGGTAAACCGTCAGGCTGGCCAGGTCCGACTTGGGAACAACCGGCTTTTCCTCGTAGTCGGTGACCCGGCCGTCGGCGTCGAGAACCGCCCATCCGAAGCGCTCGTGCGGGTCCATCCGTTTCACCGCGATGGTCATATCTGCGCCGCGTTCGAGGTGGAACTCAACCAGCTTCCGATAGTCCATGGAATAGATGTGATCGCCGGAGAGGATCAGGAGCAGGTCAGCCTGGTGGTCCCGCACATAGTTCAGGTTCTGAAAGACAGCGTCCGCGTTTCCCCGGTACCAGTCCGAGGCTTCGGCTCCGCGGAACGGGGGGAGGATCTTCGCTCCGCGCCCAAGGCCCACGAAGTCCCAGCTCTCCCCGACGCCAACGTGGTCGATCAGCGACGCCGGCCGGTACTGCGAGAGAATCCCAACGTTGTGGATTCCCGCCCGCATCAGGTTCGAGAGCGGGAAATCGATCACGCGGTAGTAGCCGGCAAACGGCAGGGCCGACTTCGGTCGGCGCAGGGTGAGAACAGATAGTTCTCCCACCCGCCCCCCGGCGAGGGTCATTGCGACCAGACGAAGTGGTTTGGTGATGGGCGCTTCCATGGGCGCCGGATCATAGTCGCCAGGGTCGGCTCACTGTCAAGGTGAACGCCTGCCCGACGCACCGAAGTTTCGCCACCCTGGCCGCACGGGGCGCTTCCGAGCAGGATCCGGCCCGACTCGATGCTTCGGCGTGGAGAAACGCGAAGCGCCGCCGGGTACCCGGCGGCGCTTACCAGATCATCGACCGCTCCGGGCGCTGGGACCGAGGAGGCGGAGGTTCCAACCGAACACAATGCAGGCCAGGAGGGACTCGAACCCCCAACCTACGGTTTTGGAGACCGTTGCTCTGCCAATTGAGCTACTGGCCTAAGGCCTCGCGGAGTCCGCGGGACCGGGGACTGTACGGCATCGACCCCTATCGGTTCAAGCGTCGCGGTGTCCGTTCGGCCAGCAGTCCCGAGGCGCGCAGTCGGTGCCTGCGAGGCTTCGAGCGCGTGGCGGACGGGAGCTCGAGATCCCTGAGCAGCAGGAGCGGATCCCGTGCCTGGAGAGCGGCCGAGCGGGTGCCACACAGGTAACGAACGATGCTGCAATGCATTCGAGAAACGAGTACGAATTGTCGCGCCACAACTAAAGCTGTAGACTGCCGCCGTCTGGGATGACCCGAGGAGCTCGAGGAGGAGGAGATCATGCGTGCGCTTCCGTTCCTGGCCCACCCGTCCACGAAACGCCTGACTGCGGTGATCGGGATCAGCTTCGCCCTGGTTGCGGTCGCGCGGGCCGAGGAGTCCGGCACCCCCTCGTTTCGCTCGGGGAGGTCGGTGGACCACCTGATCCGGGAGGGGGAGACCCACTTCACGCATCTCTACCAACTGACGAACGGCGGAGAAAACGCCGAGGCGTACTTCTCCTGGGACGGCGCGCAGTTGATCCTCCAGGTAACTCCACGCGGCGGGAGCTGTGATCAGATCTACACCATGCCGTCGGGTGGCGGGGATCTGCGGCTGGTCTCTACGGGAAAAGGGGTCACCACCTGCTCATACTTCTTTCCGAACGGTGATCTCCTCTACGCTTCCACGCACCTCGGCGGCGATGGCTGCCCGACGAAGCCGGATCGGAGCAAGGGGTATGTATGGGCACTCTTTCCTGACTACGACGTCTGGAAGTCGAAGGCGGACGGCAGCGGGCTGACCAGGCTGACCGATTCGCCCGGCTATGACGCGGAGGCCACGGTCGGACCGGACGGGGATGTCATCTTCACCTCGGTCCGGGACGGGGACATCGATCTCTATCGGATGAAGTCCGATGGCTCGGATGTGCGGCGGCTGACCAACCTACCTGGGTACGACGGCGGCGCGTTCTTCTCATACGATGGAACGCAGATCTGTTGGCGGGCCTCGCGTCCGCAGACTGAGGAGGAAGTCGGCGACTTCCGGAAGCTCCTCGCCGATGGACTCGTGCGCCCCTCGAAGCTCGAGATCTTCGTGGGCAACGCGGACGGGACGGAGCCGAAGCAGCTGACGAACAACGGGGCGGCGAACTTCTGCCCGTTCTTTCATCCGAGCGGAAAGAAGGTGATGTTCTCCTCGAATCTGGGCGATCCGAAGGGGCGCAACTTCGATCTCTACCTCGTCGATATCGAGTCGAAGGAGATCGAGCGGGTGACGCAGGAAGAGACGTTTGACGGGTTCTGCATGTTTTCGCCCGACGGGAAGCGGCTGGTCTTTGCGTCGAATCGAGGAGCCGAGGTCCAGGGGGAGACCAACATCTTCATGGCCGATTGGCAGGAGTAGCGATTGGCCAGGCCGTCGACGCCCCGCGGCGTCTCTCGCTGGGGGGGCGCGGGTGTGGATCGCTGGATGGGCGTGGCGTTCGTCCTGGCGATTCTCGCTTCGGCCTTGACCTTCGATCCCAAGCTCTACATCAACGGCGACAACGTCGACTACATGTTCCTCGCACGCGACTTTCGCGGAGGAGACCTTTGGCCGTCGAACAAGTATCCGCCGCTCTTCCCGGCGCTCCTCGCCCCGATCCAGCTGATCTTCGGTCTCTCGCTGATCCCGCAGAAGGTCCTGGTCGGGCTCTTCTACGCCGGCAGCGTCTGGTTCCTGTCACGTCTGGTGACGCGGAGATGGCCGGAGGCGCGGGGCGCGCTCCTGCTCTGGGTCGCGATCACCTTGGTTCCGGTGGTCGAGTACTCGCACTACGTCATGAGCGAAGTGCCCTATCTCTTCTTCTTGCTCGGGGCTCTGGATGCCGCAGACCGCATCCTACGCAGCCCGGCTGGACCCGAATCGGTCGCCGGGGCGCTGCGGGATCGCAGGCTGTGGGTCCTTGCCCTGTGGCTTGCCGCTTCCTTCTACACCCGGACCGTTGGCCTCGCCGTGGTCGGTGCGTTGGTGCTGCTCTTCATGATCGCCGGTCGGGCGCGTCTTGCCCTGGCCCTCTGTGCCGCATGCGCCGTGCTGATGCTTCCCTGGGCGGTGCGTTCCGCCCTGACGCCCGGAGGCAATCCCTACTTCGAGCAGTGGCGGCGGGTAAACCCGTACTACCCGGAGTACGGGTACCTGACGCCGTCGTGGATGTGGAAACGGATCTGCGAGAACGGAAAGGTCTACTTCCTGGAGGAGATCCCCGTAACCGTGGCCCCGATCTTCTACCGCTCCACCTACTCCGGTCATGGCGTGCGTGACGCCTACTACCCTTGGGGAGTCTCGCTTCTGGTGCTCGCTCCGCTGGTGGCCGGCGCAGTCCGGGGGTGGCTGCGCCGCGATGTCGTGGCGGTGGCCGTGACGACCCTCCTGCTTGGAAGCTGCCTCTGGCCGCCGATCTGGGCCAGCACCCGTTTCCTCGTGCCCATGGTGCCACTCCTGTATCTGCTCTGGTATGCGGGCATCGAGGCGGGTACCGAGGCGCTGGCGAGGCGCCATCCTTCCGCGCGGACCATCCTGTCGGTGTTGCTCGTCCTCTGGACCATTCTGGGCGTCAAGAACCTCGCCCTCTACGCGGTCGAAACCCGGGAGTACCCGGCGGAGTGGAAGAACTACTTCGCCGCCCTGGAGTGGTCCCGGGATCACCTGCCCGCCGACGCAGTGGTGATCGATCGCAAACCAAACTTCGTCGAGTTCGTGGCCGGCCGGGAGTCGCGCATGTTTCCGCGCCAGGCGGATCCGGATCTCATGCTTGACGCCTTCATGGAGCGGGGGGCAACGCACGTCATCTTGGCCAGCCTGCCGTACGATGACATCTTCCGCTACCTGGAGCCGACGCTGAAGGCGAGGTCGACCGAGTTTGAACCGGTTCAGGTGTGGAACGCTCCGCCGACCTATGTCCTGCGCTTCCGCGGGGAGTCGTGGCGGGCGGCTCGAAACCGGGACAGGGGTACCGGCGGTCAGCCGGCGGAGGTCCCCTAGGCGCTGCCTCAGGTTGGTGGAGGAGTCTCGAGGGCCGCGCGTGTCAGGCGCTCGAGCAGCGGAGTGACCCGTGAAATCTCGCGCTCGGGTCGGGGCGGGTTGAAGCCAAACACCGGCTGCACCAGCCGGCGGAGGCCCCATCGCCCGATCCCGCCGGTCGAGAGTTCCACCAGATAGGACAACCCTCCCGTAGCTTCGGCGAGGTAGTCGATCTCGGTGCCGTAGGCGCGGAAGAACGGGGACCAGCGTCCGAGTTGCGCGTGACGGTAGGGTGCGACCGGCCCTTGGTCGAGCCGGCGAAATGCGTGCCGTGCGATCTCGGCGTGGCGTGGCGTTTCTGCTCCCGGAGACCACCGCCCGGATGGCGGGTAGAAGAGCCAACGCCCGAGGGAGTGGAGCGAGATCGAGATCGCGATCTGCTTGTCCGCGATGAGGTCCGCCACGGCGCGCGACTCCGGTTCGCTCAGGGCGCTTGGCCCGGAACGGTAGAGGGGCCAGAAGTCAAGCCACCGCGGCCGTGCACGGTGGTCGCGCGGGAAGTTGCGATTCAGGTCGATCCGCGCGGCGTTCCCACGGACCCACCGGGGTGAGCCGCGCTCCAGCGCCGCCTCGACCGACGCCACCCCATCCGGATTGACCACCGGCAGGGTCCAAATCGGGGTGCCTGCGGGGAGGGGCGACTCGGCCGAAATCCATCGGCGTACCAGCGCGACATTGGTTTCGAAACCGATCCACTCCATCGGGTGGATGAGCGAGAGCAGGAGCACCCCCGGCAGGGTGGGGTCGCACTGTCCGGCTTGTTGGGTCCAGGCCAGGATCGGCCGTTGCTCACGACTGCGGCCGAGTTCGATGCACCCGAGCTGGAGGGCGCGCAGTCGGTCCTCTCGCTCCCGACCCTGGGCGTATCCCTCGAGTCGGTCAGCCACCGGCGCTGCGGTTTGCGACCGGCTCGCTGGGCGGGGCGAGAGCCATGACCATGCTGGTCATCCGCCCGGTCATCGAGACCAGCCCCTTGAACTCCGGCGCGGCGAGCTCCCGAAGGTGGTTGACCGCCGTCGGGGAGTGCTCGACGAAACCGGACTTCTGCAGCTTGACTCCCAGGTAGGCGAAGGCCCCGAGCACCTGGAGCATCCGATTGATGCCGCACATGCGGTAGCGCCGCAGGGCGCTGCGACGGCGCTCGCCACTCGCCTGATTGGTCAGGGTGAAGTACCGCTCGACCAGGACGTCGCGTAGGGCGGAGGGGAGGGCAACGTACGGGTCGAGGAGCAGGGAGGCGAGGTCATACTCCGCCGGTCCCATCCGCGCACCTTGAAAGTCGATCACCGCCATTCCCTGCGGGGTCATCATGAGGTTCCGGGACTGGAAGTCCCGATGCATGAACCCCGGCGCGCAGTCCTCCAGGCACTCCGTCGCCGCGCGACGGTATTCGGGTTCCAGACGCGACCACGGCACCGGGAGCTTGAGCGCTTCCTCCAGCATCTCCCGGTGGAAGTAGCCGGACTCGTACTGCAGCACGAAGTTCGTGTCATAGGCCGGGCTCATCACGCGGGCTGGGTCGAACGTCTCCTTGTTCCGCTGGTGCATCTGATGCAGTACGCAGACCGCTTCGGTGTAGACCCGCTCCCGGTCCCGGTCGGTGATGCCGGGCTGTCGGAGGTAGTCGTAGAGCGAGACCGCACCGAGATCCTCCTGCAGGATCAGCCCCTTCTCGCGGTCGAAGAAGCGGACCTCGGGGACCCGCACATTGAGCGCCCGGAGGTAGCTGGCGACGTAGACGAAACTCTCGTTCTCGTCCGGTGCCCCTTGATCGGCGCGCCGTGGGTAGATCTGGGGCGCCGTCGCCGCTCCGGCGGTGGGCAGGGCCAACGGGAGGGTCGACTCCTGGGGATTGTGGACCACGATGAAGGTCGCGCCCGCGAGGGCACCGCGAGCGATCTGGCGGGTCGAGCCGCCAGAGGTGATCATCCGCAGACTGAGCGTCTCCGGTAGCGGGTCATCCTCGAGCACCGAGCGCTGTCGGACACGCGGCTTGATGTCGAGTCCGTCCAGAACGTCGGCGATCCCCTGCTCCTCCGCACGGTTGAAGACGCTGAGCCGGCGGCTCTCTCCGTTGGCCACCACCACCCGGTCCATGCTGCCCGCGCCCCAGGACCCCGGTCCAAGGATCACCCGACTGAGTCTGGCGTTGGCCTCGACCCGGGCGCCAGCGAGAATGATGCTGTCCTGGATCTCCGCCCCGGGTGCGACCTGGGCTCCCTCCTCGATGAAGCCGAACCCTTCGACGCTTCGCACCTGGTGTTCAACTCGACCGAGCAGCGGTTCGCGCAATTCCCCGTGCAGGTCGCGACAGGTCTCCAGGTAGGTCTCCGGAGTTCCCACCTCGCGCCAGGGGACATCGTCGACCACGAACGCACCCACCTTCCCCTCGGCGCACCAGCGGCGAAGGAGGGGGCTCATGTCGTGGTAACCCGTCCGCGGGATCCGCGTCACTGCCTCGGCGGAGAGAAGATAGGTACCGGTGAAGCCCCACAAAGTCCGATCGGTCGGGTCCGGGCGGGGGAGGATCTCCTTCACCCGCGTCCCCTCGATCCGGATTTGCGCCAGGTGGGGATTGCGCACCAGCAGCAAGGTGGCCAGGAATCGCCCCTGACGGTGGACATCGCGCGCTCTTCCGAAGCGAGGACGGAAGAGTTGGTCCACGTTCCAGACGATTACCGGGTCGCTGTCGAGGTACACCGCGGCGTTGGCGATTCCGCCCGCCGTCCCCAGGATCTCTCGTTCGATCAGCACCCGCGTCGGTGGGAGCTCGTGATCGCGGGCTGACGGACCCGGCGGTGGGGTGTGCGCGTCGACCCACTGATTGACCTGTGTGCCGAGGTGGTGGGCGTTCACCACACAGTGGGAGACGCCGCAGGTCTTGAGGTGGCGGAGTGACCACCAGAGCAATGGCCGGCCTTCGATCGGTAGAAGCGGCTTGGGGACCAGGTGGCTCAGCGGACGCATCCGGGTTCCATGTCCCGCCGCCAGGATCATCGCCTTGATCACTGCTCTGCAGTCCTCCCCAAGAAAGGTGCGCGGTCCATACCTGTGCGGTTCACGGATAGATCGTGTGTGCCCGACGGGCCTCTTCGTAACCGGCCAGCGGCACCGTCCACGCCTCCTCCATATCGGCCACGCTCATGCCTTCCATGAGGTTCCGGCGAACGAGGTCCGTTCCACAGATCAGATCGATTGGCAAGCGATCATGCTCGTACTCATAGGGCGGCTGCCGCCAGTCGAACTCCTCGGAGTGGATCCGGCGGAAGGCGGAAAAGATTGCCGCGTAGGTGGCCACCGGTCGGAACCGCGACCGATCGGTGACGTGGAGCTGAAATCCCCTGACCGTCTCGCCGCGGTACTTGTGGAAGGTGGGCTCGTACGCCACCTCCCGCAGGCCGAACCCCTCCAGCCCGCATCTCTCCGAGAGCGCTTCCACCTCGCGCGCGACCAGGCCTGGATTCGCCCATGGGGCTCCGAACAACTCGAACGGCCGGGTGGTGCCCCGACCCTCGGAGAGGTTCACGCCCTCGAGCATGACGGCCCCAGGATAGACGATCGCCGTATCCAGGCTGGGCATGTTTGGAGAAGGCAGGACCCAGGGGAGGCCGGTCTGGTCGAAGTAGGACGCCGGTTGGTAGCCCTCCATCGCCACGACCGCCAGGTCGAGATCGAGCGCAAGCGCCGATCGACCGAAGCGGCAATATTCGCCCACGGTCAGTCCGTGACGTAGCGGCACCGGAATCACACCGACGAAGGACTCGAACGCCGGATCGAGAATAGGCCCTTCGGCCCGGTTTCCGATCGGATTGGGGCGATCGAGCACGATGACGGGAGCTCCGACCCGCGCCGCCTGGCGCATCACATAGAGTGCGGTGGAGAGGAAAGTGTAGACGCGTGTTCCCACATCGGGCAGGTCGATCAGGATCGCGTCCAGACCGCTGAGCATCGGCGGCTCCGGCTCGCGCACCCGCCCGTAGAGACTGATCATCGGAACGCCCGTCCCGGGATGGACGCCATCCTCCGACTCGATCATGTTGTCCTGCTTCTCTCCGGCAAACCCGTGCTGGGGGGAGAAGATGCGGGTCAAGGTGAGGTCTCGCCGGTCGTTCAGGAGCTCGGGTGTCGCCGCGAAATGGCGGTCGGTGACTGCGTTGTTGCAGAGCAGGCCAATGCGCCCGCGACCCGGCAGTCGGACGCCGTCGCGCAGCAGAATCTCCAGGCCGGTCAGTACCGAGTCCATGACGCTCCTCGTAAGCTTGCGTTGCCGGCGCATCATAGCGGCGGCGATGCGCGTTGCCCAGAACCGGAGGACGCGGGGGTCAGCGGCGGCGGGCGCCCGGCGTCTGCCCCCAGCTCCAGGGCGGGGACTCCCGGCCGAAATCGGGTTCCGGCAGGTCCGGCGGCAGACGGGGGTCACGACTCAGATCGGGCAGCTCGGAGGGCTCGTCATACAGGCGCTCCCCGCCGGGGGTTCGGGAGTATCTGCGAAAGAACCCACTGGCGCGGGTGGCGGAGTGCAGGGCCAGTCGCTGCACGATGGTCTGTGCCGCGATCCGGAATGTGTCCTCACTCAGATCGCCCGAAGACGGGGCATCGCCGGGGGTCCGATTCTGAAACACCAGGTTTCCCTCGATCTGGAAGTGTTCCGGCTGCTCGTGGACGGCGATGGCGGTCTGAAAGCAATACGGCTCGCCGCTGTCGTATCTCGGGTTCTGCCCGGTGCGGAGGAGCGCGTTCTGATTGAACCAGCCGGGATCGCCTCCCTTCGTGGTCGAGGCAATCGAGGCGCCGCAGGCGCCGGTGGAGTCGACCACGTTCCAGCGGAACCTGCCGCGACAGGCGCCGCGGCCAGCGTCCCAGAGGCTGAGGCCCCAGGTCGCGATCTCGTTGACCACGTTGTCTTCGATCACGCCCTCGGCGTCGACGAAGAGACCGATTCCCTTCCAGTATCGGCGGACCAGGTTACCCCGGATGGCCGCGCGCGAGTCCCAGGTGCAGCCGATTCCCACTCCCCGGCCGCCACCGATTCTTCGCCCCAGGGCGAGATCCACGCCGTCGATCCGATTGTCGACGATCTCCGCCTCCGCGCCGCGATAGAGGGCGATGCCGTCCCAGGAACAGCGGGTGATCTCGTTTCGCAAGATCCGGATGCGGCTCCCCTCGCGTCCGACGATCCCGGCGATGCCGACCACGTGGCGGGCCACCGTGGTCGAGTCTCCGATGTTCTCTCGGATCCAGTTGTCCTCGATCCGCACGGAAGAACGCTGCACCACGACCGCCCCGTCGGTTGCGATACCGCTGGTGTCGCGCTCCCCGCCGGTCACCACCACCCCTTCGAGTGCGCAGGCCTGGCAATCCTGAAACCAGACACCGTAGCCGGCGTTGGTGTGCAGCACGCTGCCATGGTCCGGCGCTCCGCGAATTCGTATGCCGCGGCCGGATACCCGGAGCCCGTAGGTCAGGTTCACGGTGGTGTCAGGACGCTCGCAGTTGCCGCACGAGTACTCGATGGTGTCCCGCGGCGCCAGGTGGTAGTCGCCCGGGGCGAGTTGAACCGTCGCCCCGGCGCCCGCATCAAGTGTGACCATCCGCTGCGCGAGACGAACCGCGGAGGCGAGGTCCACCGGACGGGCGGGAGACCCATCTCCGTGTGCGTCCGGGGCGGGCGAGGCGTGAATCACCCTGGCCTCGACCGGTCCCCGTCCGAAGGCGAGGAGGAGGGCGAGGATCAACGCCCGACCGGTCTGCCCCTTGCGCGTCACGGCGTGACGACGAGGGTCGCGGCCGGGCCCGGGCGACCATCGAGCGAGACGCGCGCGAAGTAGGCCCCACCGGCAAGCGCGCGGCCGTCCTCCCGTGCGGACCAATCGACCTCCACCCGACCGGCGGAGCGGAGACCAAGCTCGGAGACCCAGACCCTCCGCCCGGTCACGGCGAAGACCTCGACACGACATGCGCCCGCCCGCGGAAGGTCAAAGCGCAGTCGCGTGCGGTCGCGCATAGGGTTCGGGCTCGCGGTCGGGACCACCGTGACCTCGGTCTCGGACGAGACGACCGAAGAGGGTTGATCGATGTCGTAGGACCAGAGGCTGCGGCCGTAGGTGGCAGCCACCAGACGGCGCGAGGGATGGAGCTCGAGTGCGGTCACCACGACGTTCGGCAGATTACTCCCCAGGGCTTGCCAGGCCGTTCCGAGGTCGAAACTCTCGAAGACGCCGACGTCGGTCGCGACGAAGAGTCGATCTGGATCGAGCGGGTCGACGATCAGGTCGTTCGCCGGTGCCTCTGGGAGATTTCCCGCAATCGCAGTCCACTGCAGCCCCAGGTTGGTCGTGCGGAACACGTGGGGGAGGGGACTATCCCAACGGAACCCCGAGATGGTGACGTAGGCGGTCTCCCGATCGGTGGGATCGGTCCGCACCGCGGTGATCCATCGATCGGGGAGGGCCAGCGAGAGATCGCTCCAGTTGGTGCCGCCGTTGGTGGTCAATTGCACGCGACCATCGTCGGTCCCGACCCAGATGAGGTTGGCGTCCTGCGGCGAGACCGCGATGGTGGTGATCGTCCCGTACACCTGCCCCTGGGATCCGCTCCCCGGACCGCCGGTCAGATCTGGGCTGATCGCCGTCCAGCTCGTCCCGTTGGTGCTGCGGTAGAGTCGCTGGGTGCCATAGTACAGTCGGCTCGGATTGGTCGGATCGAAGCGAACCGGAGTGTTCCAATTGTGCCGGTCGCTCCCGCCGATTCCATTGGTCGCGCTGACCCAGGAGGCCCCGCCGTTGGCCGAATAGTTCAGCACGCCGTACTGATACTGTGCCCAGATGCGATTCGGTGTGGTCGGATGAACCAGCGGCTGGAATCCATCTCCACCGTACACTTCCGTCCAGTCGGCGAGTCCTCCGCTCAGGGTCCGGATGGTGCCGTTGTCCTGCGCGCCGCCGTAGAGCGCGTTGACATTCGTCGCATCGAGCGCGATGCGGTAGAACTGAGTGATCGGGAGATCGGGCAACTTCGCCCAGGCGGTGCCGCCGTTGGTCGATCGATAGACGCCACCGTCGTTGCCGCAGTACATCACAGGGTTCGTCCCCGTTCCGAACTCGAAGCCATGATGATCGACATGCATGATGTCGCTGGCGAAGGTCCAGCTCGCTCCACCGTTGGTCGAGCGATAGACATCGAATCCGACGGCGAAGATGCGATTCGGATCGGTCGGGTGAGTGCGCACATTTCCGAACCACCAACCGTAGCTCGAGTACATGCCCGCCAGATCGCCGTCGTTGGTTCGCGCCCAACTTGTGCCACCGTCGGTCGAGCGCCAGAGGCCGGCGAAGTTGCCCGCGCGATCGGCGTAGATGGCGTGCATGAAACCGGGCTGTGCGTTACAGAGCGAGATTCCGATCCGCCCACGTTGCGAGCTGGGGGTGGGAAGCCCGCCGCTCACCAGCGACCAACTGTCCCCGCCGTCGGTGGTCCGATAGACACCACAGGTGATGCCGCCATACTGGTAACTGCCCGGTCGACGGATCCGCTCCCACATCGCGGCGAACAGCGTGTTTGGCTGGTCGGGTCGTTGGATCAGGTCGACGCAACCGGTGGAATCACTGACGAAGAGGACCTGCTCCCAGCTCTGTCCCCCATTGGTGGTGCGATAGACCCCACGCTCCTGACCCTTTGACCAGAGATCTCCCATCGCGGCGACGAAGATCCGATCGGAGTCGGTCGGATCGATGCGGATCCGACCGATCGAGCCGGTCCCCTCCAACCCGAGCGGCTCCCAGGCCAGCCCTTGATTGCTCGATCGGTAGAGACCGACGCCGCCGTAGGCGACGCTGCCCCCTCCCGGGTTCACTTCGCCGGTACCGGCGTAGACCACGTCGGGGTCGACCGGGTCGAGAGCCAATGCGCCGACCGACAGGGTGGTCAGATCATCGAACAGGGGGAGCCAGTGCTGTCCGGAGTCGGTGCTGCGGAGCACCCCTCCCTCGGCTGCCGCGGCATAGACAATCGCCCCGTCCCTGGGGTCGACCGCGAGGTCGGTGACTCGCCCGCCGATGTTGGTCGGGCCACGGAACACCCAGGTAGCGGCTCGGGGAGCGGCTGCCCGCATCTCGGCGGCCCGGGCCTGAGCCTCGTGCCAGACCGGAATCGGGATCTTGCCCTGTGGGTAGGCGCGTTCCAGAAAGAACCAGGGATTCGGCGCCTTGGGTGGCGTCGGATCGGTTGACCTGAGCGGACCCCACAGGTAGCCGGCGCCCAGGCAGGCAACGACCGCAGCCGCGATCCAGTGACGACGCATCTCTCCTCCTTCTTCCGGTCGGCGCACCCAAGTATAGGCCTACCCCGGCCGCCCCGGTCGTCGTTTCGTGCGCCGCGTGGCTTGCAACCGGACCACGCTCTGCGGGACATTCACGGTCCATGTCGACCCTGGAAAAAGACATCCTCGAACTGCTCCGGATCCCCAGCGTCACCGGAGCGGAGGCCGAGATCGCAGCCTGGATCGAGGCGCGGCTGGGGCGCGCCGGGGTGCTGGAATCGCATCGCCTGCGCCGGATCGGCAACTCGCTCGTCGTCCTGCCCCGGGACGGCGAGCTCCTCCCGCGCGGCAGCGAGGGGCCTCGCCGCCCCTGGATCGTGCTCGCCGGTCACACCGATACCGTTCCCACGGCGGAAGCCCCGGAGCCAACGGTACGAGACGGAAGGGTGTACGGCCGGGGGACGGCCGACATGAAGTCGGGCCTCGCGGTGATGCTGCAGTTGTTGGAAGGGCACGATCCCCGGGACGGCTTCCCCTCGCGTGTCTTCGTCTTCTATGCGGGGGAAGAGGGGCCGGCCGACAACAATGAGCTCCGGACGGTGCTGGCCGAGGAGGAGTGGCTCGGAGGAGCCGACCTCGCCATCCTGCTCGAGCCGACGGCGGGCGCGCTGGAACTCGGCTGTCAAGGCTCGCTGCATCTCGAGGTGACGTTTCAGGGGAAGGCGTGCCACAGCGCGCGTCCTTGGCTGGGCGAGAACGCGATCACCAAGGCGCTTCCCTGGCTGGCTGCGGTGAGCGCGATTGCTCCGCGCGCGGTCGAGATCGAGGGGGCAACGTTTCGCGAAGTGGTCTCGGTGACCCAGATCCACGGCGGCGAGACCCGCAATGTCATCCCCGGTTCGCTCCGCGCGAACCTCAACCTTCGGTACGCGCCGGACCGCACCATGGCGGATGCCGAGCGCTACGCCCATTCCCTCGCGCCCGCGCCGGCGATCGCGACCGCCGTGATCCGAGATCATGCCGGTGCGGCGGGGATCGACTCCGCCGCCCCCCTCTACCGGCATCTGCTCGACCACTCCGGACTGCCCCGGCGCGCGAAGCAGGCCTGGACCGACGTGGCCCGCTTCTCCTCGCTCGGCGTCCCCGCCCTCAACTGGGGGCCGGGTGACCCCGCGTTGGCTCACACCAAAGACGAATGGGTCGAGGTGGCACAGGCGGAACAGGTGCTCTCCGATCTGCGCCGTTTCCTCCTCGCACCTGGTCCGGATGGAAGGTCCGGCCCGACCCACTGAGTTTCGAGAAAGGAACCATCGTGAACCGACCGCGCAACTCCGCCTTTGCCAGTCTCGCCACGTACCCCTTCGTTCGCCTCGATGAGGCGAAGGCCGAGGCCCGCGGACGCGGCATCCAGCTGATCGACTTCTCGATCGGTGACCCGCACGAGGAGACTCCCGAGCGGATTCGCGCGCGCCTCCTCGCCTCGGTTCCGCGGCGCAGCTCCTATCCCGCAGCGGCCGGCACACCGGCCTTGCGCCGTGCCGTCGCTGACTGGATCGCCGGCCGGTATCAGGTGGATGTCGACCCCGAAGCTCACCTCCTCCCCTGCAACGGGTCGAAGGAGGCGGTCTACCTGATCCACCAGGCAGTGATCGATCCGACGAGTGATCGCCGTGTGGTGCTGATCCCCGATCCCGCCTACCCGGTGTACGAGATCGCGACCCGATTTGCCGGGGGAGAGCCCGTCCCGGTGCCTCTCGTGCCGGAACTTGGGTTCCTGCCCGATCTTTCGGCGCTTCCGCCGGAGCTGCTGGCCCGCACCGCGCTTTGCTGGATCAACTACCCCAACAATCCCACCGGTGCCGTGGCGGGACCGGAGTTCTACTCCGCGATCCTCGACCTGGCTCGCCGGCACGGATTCTGGCTGGCCTCGGACGAGGCGTACTCCGAGATCTGGTTCGATCACGCGCCGCGGGGCGCGATCGAGTTCGGATTGGAGAATCTGCTGGTTTTCCAGACTCTGTCGAAGCGTTCCGCGATGACCGGTTATCGCAGCGGGTTCATCGCCGGGGACCCCGAGATGATCGCCCTCCTGCGAAAGATCAGGCCGTCGCAGGGTGTGGCGACCCCCGCCTTCGTTCAGGAGGCGGCGATCGAGGCCTGGTCGGATGAGGAGCACGTTGCCGATCAGCGCAGGATCTACGCCGAGAAGCGCGAGATCTTGCTGCCACTGCTGCGGCGAAAGGGACTTCGGATCGGCGGCACTCAGGCCACCTTCTACCTCTGGTTCGCGACCCCCCGAGGGAGTTCGGAAGCGTTTGCTCGAGAGTTGCTCGAGCAGGGTGTGGTGGTCACCCCGGGCAACTACTTCGGGGCGGCCGGAGAGGGCTGGGTGAGAATGGCGCTCGTTCCGACCCGCGAAGAGTGTGAGCGCGCGGCTCAGATCCTGGAGTCCGCGCTGTGAGCAACTGGGATCAGGTGCGAGCACAGGTGGAAGCCGCCTGGGCCGACCCGGGCCGGCGCAGCGAGCCGGCAACCCGCGAGGCGGTCGACGCCGTGCTGGCCGGGCTCGACTGCGGACAACTCCGGGTGTGTGAAAGGCCGACCGAGGAGTGGGTGACCCACGCCTGGATCAAGCAAGCAATCCTGCTCTACTTCGGGCAGCGGTCGATCGAGGAGATCGAAATCGGTCCCTTCCACTTCCGCGACAAGATTCCGCTCAAGCATGCGGCCCGGGAGCAGCAGATTCGGGTGGTGCCGCCGGCCACGATCCGATTCGGCGCGTTCCTGGAGCCGGGAGTGATCTGCATGCCCTCCTACGTCAATGTGGGGGCCTGGGTCGGAGCAGGATCGATGGTCGACACCTGGGCCACCGTCGGGAGTTGTGCGCAGGTCGGGCGCAACGTCCACCTCTCCGGCGGGGTGGGGATCGGAGGGGTGCTCGAGCCGCCGCAGGCGAGCCCGGTGATCATCGAGGACCATGCATTCCTAGGGTCGCGGGCGATCGTGGTCGAGGGGGTCCGGGTCAGTGAGGGGGCGGTGTTGGGGGCCGGAGTGGTGCTGACCGCCTCCACACCGATCGTCGACGTGCGTGGGGCCGAGGCGGTCACCTCACGTTGCCTGGTCCCGCCCCGCGCGGTGGTGATCCCGGGCACGATGCCGAAGCGCTTTCCCGCCGGGGAGTATCAAGTGCCCTGCGCATTGATCATCGGAGAGCGCAGCGCTTCGACCGACGCGAAGACTTCGCTGAACCAGGTGCTGCGCGAGTTCCCCGGTGTGGCCTGAATCCGGGTTACCAGCGGAAGCAAAGGAGAGACCCATGGCCGATGCCCAGCCACTTGCGCTGACCCCGGACCAGCTCCGCTGGACCTGCGATCCCGGGCAATTCGGGTTCGAAAGCGCCGAGGAACTTCCGATCGCCCCGGGGATCATCGGGCAGGAGCGCGCCATGGAGGCGATCCGACTTGGCGTGCGCATCCGGAGCAAGGGGCACAATATCTTCGTCTCCGGTCCGGCGGGGAGCGGCCGCGCCACGACCGTACGCCACCTCCTCGAGCAGATCGACTCCGGACGAGGGGCGCCGCCCGACCTGGTCTATGTGCACAACTTTCGCGAGCCGGACCACCCGGCGGCGCTCCTGCTGCCCGCCGGCCGGGGTCGCGAGCTGGAGCGCGAGCTGCGCGAGTTCGTGCTCGCCCTGCGGCGCGCCATCCCGCAGATGTACGAGAGTGACGACTGGAAGCGCCGCCGCAAGGAGTTGATCGAGCTCCACGGCAACCAGGAGAAGGAGCAGGTGCGCACGCTCGAGACACGTGTTCGCGAGGCCCAGTTCGCGCTGGTCCAGGTGCAGATGGGGCCATTCTCGCGTCCCGAGGTGGCGCCTTTGGTGGAGGGCGAACCGCGTCCGCTCGATCAGTTGGAGTCGCTCGCCGCGCAGGGAAAGTTCCCGGTGGAGGAACTGGCGCGACTGCGGCAGCTGTACGACGAACTCCGAACCCTGCTGGAGGAGACGTTCAAGCAGGGGAGGGATGTCCATCGCCGGCTGAAGGAGGCACTGGCCAGGCTGGAGCAGGACTACGGCCGCCCCATCGTGGTGGAAGCGCTCGAGGACATCAAGGAGTCGTTCTGCGACGCACGGCTCTCCCTCCACCTCGATCAGGTGCGGGATCAGATCCTGTCGAACCTGCGGCTCTTCATCGACAAGGAGCCGGAGGAGGGGGAGGAGCCTCCCCGGGTACCGCTCGAAGACGACGAGCGCTATCGACCGTTCCTGGTCAACGTCGTGGTCGACAATACCGGGATCACTCGCCCGCCGGTCGTGGTCGAGACGGCGCCGAACTACCGCAACCTCTTCGGCACGATCGAGAAGGTGGTCGACCGCACCGGACACTGGCGGACCGACTTCATGCACATCCGCCCCGGAAGCGTGCTCCGCGCCAACGGAGGATTTCTCATCATCGACCTGATGGATGCCGCGGCCGAGCCGGGAGTCTGGGCGGCGCTGAAGCGCACGCTGCGGCATCAGCAGATCGACATTCAGAGTTTCGATCCCACCTATCTACTCTCGACCAGCGCGCTCAAGCCGGAACCGGTGCGAATCGACATCCGCGTCATCGCCCTGGGCGATGCCTACATGTACCACTACCTCTGGAGCGTCGATCCGGACTTCCGCAAGATCTTCAAGGTGAAGGCGGAGTTCGACACCGTCATGCCGCGCGACGCGGCATCGATCATTCGCTACGCCAGCTTCATCCGCAATGTCTGCGCCGAGGAAGGTCTGGTTCACCCGGACCGGAGCGGGGTCGCCGCGTTGATCGAGCATGGCGTGCGCCTCGCCGGACAGGGGGGGAAGCTCTCGACCCGCTTCAGCGAGCTGGCCGATCTGTTGCGCGAGGCCTCGTACTGGGCGGAGCTGGAAGGGGCGACCGTGGCCACCCGGGTCATCGTCGAGCGGGCGCTGCGGGAGAGGGAGCGCCGGCACCGCGTCCCCGAAGAGAAGATGCAGGAGTTGATCGAGGACGGCACCATCCGGATCGAGACGGTGGGCGGCGTGATCGGCCAGGTGAACGGCCTCTCGGTGTTCGATCTCGGCGACCACCGCTTCGGCAAGCCCACTCGCATCACCGCGCAATGCTCGCTCGGGCAGGGGGGGCTGCTCTCGATCGAACGCGAAGCCGAACTCTCCGGGCGGAGCTTCAACAAGGCGATGCTCATCATCGAGGGCTTCTTTCGCGCCCGCTTCGGCCAGGACTATCCGATGAGCCTCACCGCCTCGATCGCCTTCGAGCAGTCGTACGGAGAAGTCGATGGGGATAGCGCCTCGGTGGCCGAGATCGTGGCCCTCGTTTCCGCCCTGGCCGAGCTGCCGGTGCGGCAGGAACTCGCGGTGACCGGCTCTGCCGACCAGGTTGGTCACACCCAGCCAATCGGAGGGGTCAACGAGAAGGTCGAAGGGTTCTTCGAAGTCTGTCGCGCCCGCGGGCTCACCGGAACCCAGGGCGTGGTGTTACCGCGGGAGAATGTCCAAGATCTGCAGCTCCACTCGGACGTGGTCGAGGCGGTGCGGGCCGGGCAGTTCCATGTCTACGCCGCTTCCAGCGTCGAAGAAGCGATCGAACTTCTGCTCGGGGTCAAGATCGGACAGCGTGCGGAGGATGGCCTCTATGAGGAGAACTCCGTCTTCGGCCGGGTCCAGGATCGCGTGCACTACTATGCGGAGCGGATGCGCGAGTTCGGCAAGCCGCCGGACGGACCGGAGGGCCTGCCTCCGGGCGGTGAGGGCGGGCATACGCCGCACCCAGACCCTGGCTCTCCCGCAACGGACCCCCCGCCCTCGAATCCCGAGGGTTCGGATCCTGCCTCGCCGGCTGACGGCCATGGGGCCGAGCCGGCCACACCCTAGACCCAGCCACACCCTAGACCCAGCCACACCCTAGACCCAGCCACACCCTAGACCCAGCCACAGGGAGCAGCGCTCCCCGAACGAAAGGACCCCGGCATGTTGACGAAGGACCAGTTCCTGGCCATGGTGGACGACGAGACCCGCATCCTGAAGCACCTGCACGGAAAGCTCTCGCCGGCGAATGCCGGCTTTCGGCCGAGTCCGCAGCAGCGCTCGACCCTGGAGCTCCTCCGCTACCTCTCGATGTGCGGATCCGCCGCCGCGCGAGCGATGGTGGACAACGGCTGGACGGCGTATGCCGCCATCAAGGAGCGAGCCGACGGCATGACCTTCGAGCAGTTCCCCGAGGCGCTCGACCGGCAGTCGGCGGAGATCCACGCGATTCTAGCCGACCTCACCGAGGCGGACCTTCGGGATCGCACCGCCACCTATCCCACGGGGAGGTCCTGCCCCTCGGATTCGCACTCGTCATGAGCGTATCGCGCTGGCTCACCGCCTACCGGATGCAGCTCTTCCTCTACGCCAAGTCGACCGACGCTCCCGACCTCAACACCGCGAACCTCTGGGGCGGACGCGATCCCCAACCCAAGGCCTGAGCGGCGCGATGACCTGATCGCCGCTGGCCAGTTTGCGGCGTTGCGGGTCCACCGCACCGCCGCAAACTTCCAGCGTCCGCCGGCTAACGGAAAATCGCCTTGATCCCGCCCCAGGTGGTTCCCCGGGTCGCGACCGGTGCGCACGGCGTCGCCTCACAGGGGAAGTTCGAGCCGTAGAACGTGCCACCCAGGTCGAGGCAGTCGCAGAGCCGCTCGACCACGCACGATCCGTCCGGGAGGCAGCAGGCGCCCGCCGCTTCTCCCGGCGGACAGGGGAGCGGCTCGCAGGGAACGTCGTCCCCGGCGTAGACGCCGTTCTGCTCCGCGCAGATCGCGGATTCGACCACCACGCAGGTGCAGCCGAAGCAACAAGCGCCGGTGACGATCTGCACCGTTGGGCAGATCACCACCCCTGGCTGATCGAATCCAAGTTCTCCGAAGCCCGCGACCTCATCGAGGACCGAGGGGACGCTATCGTCGGCGAAGTAGCCTCCCTGCGTCGGGTGCGGCGTCACCCGAAAGCTCGTCGGCTGAGGGGAGTAGTAGTTGTAGCCCAGGAACCAGTAGACGGGCGTGAGCGAGTCGGTACGTGGGGTGTTCCAGGTGAGCGCTGTCCCCTCTCCGCTTTCGGGCCAACTACCGGTAGTGAGTTCGAAATCCGCGCAGCCTTCGCCGTAGATCAAGAGGACGCCATCCGCGGGGTACTCGATGCCGAACGACAGCCCGGCGAGGCGTGGTGTCGCTTCGGTCGCGAAGGCAGCGAAAACACCAAACAGGATGTACGAGGGGCCGTCGTGACGGGCGTCCGCCTCCGCGCAGGAGGCAAGCGGCAGACACTCGGTTGGATGCGCGCAGACGTAGTTCACATCCTCGGTGCAGAGGGAACTCTGCGCCGTCGGGGGGACGTGGACGACCAGCGTTCCTCCGGCGTTGACTCCGGCGGTCGCGACCTGGCCGCAAAACAACGCCGCTGCGGCTACGAGAGTTGATCCAATCCATCGGATTCGCATGGCATTTCCTCCTACGCGGTTCAGTTTCGGCGGTCGGGTGGGCAACGCGACGGCTCCGTTGCAGCCGCGCTACCTGCTTCAGGAGGGGGCGCAAAGAGTCTACGCTCGGCCTTCCCCCCTGGCAAAGGCTCAGGGCCGGGTTCCCGGGAAAAATAGTCCGAGATCTCCCGGCCGGAGGTCGATACCCTAAGCGGATGCTGCGGACGGATCCCCGTCCCCTACCAGACAGGCAGAACCGGCCGGCGGTCGGTCAGAGTCGAAGGAGTGCGTGCGTGAGTCAGCCGATCAGTCTCTCCGGGCCGGACATCTCTCAGGCCGAAATCGATGCGGTAGTGGCGGTTCTCAAGACGCCGCACCTCTCGCTGGGGCCGAAGGTGCCGGCCTTCGAGGAGTGCTTTACCCGTCGTCTCGGCGTGAAGCACGCCATCGCGCTGTCGAGCGGAACCTCGGGGCTCCACCTGATCTGGCGGGCGATGGAGATCCAGCCGGGCGACGAGGTGATCACCACCCCGTTTTCCTTCATTGCCTCGTCGAACAGCTTCCTGTTCGAAGGGGCGCGGCCGGTCTTCGTCGACGTCGATCCGAACACCTGGCAGATCGACCACTCGCGGATCGAAGCGGCGATCACGCCGAAGACCCGAGCCATCCTGCCCGTGGATGTATTCGGGTCGATCCCCGAGATGGACTCGATCAACGCGGTGGCCAAAGAGCACGGTCTGCACGTGCTCGAGGACTCCTGCGAGGCCCTCGGCTCCACCTACAAGGGGCGCCCGGCCGGCACGCTGGCCGACGCCGGCTGCTTCGGTTTCTATCCCAACAAGCAGATGACCACCGGCGAGGGCGGGATGGTCGTGACCGACAACGATGAGATCGCCTTCCGCGTGCGCTCGATGCGCAACCAGGGGCGGGACCCGGACGCCGGCTGGTTGCAGCATGCCCGACTGGGGTTCAACTTCCGTCTGCCGGACATCAACTGCGCGCTGGGGATCGCGCAGATGAACCGCCTGGACGAGATCCTTGCCCGGAGGGATCGCGTGGCCCAGATGTACATCGAGCGACTCAAGGGCGAACCGCGGATCTCGATGCAGCTCGTTCCGGGCGACATCCAGATGAGCTGGTTCGTTTTCGTGGTCCGGCTCGACGATCACTACAGCCAGAGTGACCGCGACGCCATTCTCGGCCGGTTGCGCGATGCGCAGATCGCCTGCAGCAACTACTTCACGCCGATCCACCTCCAGCCGTTCTACCAGCGGGACTATGGACTCCGGGCGGGGGACTTCCCGGTCACCGAGAACCTCTCGGCCCGGACGGTGGCGCTTCCGTTCCACAACGGACTCACGGCGGCGGATATCGATCGGGTCGTGGAGACCTTTCGAAAGCTGCTCTAGCAGTCCGTCAGCGCACGATCAGTCGGCAGGTGAGCACCGGCAGTCGGCAGGTGAGCACCGGCAGGTGAGCACCGGCAGTCGGCGGGTGAGCATCGGCTCGCCCGCCGCGAGACGAATGAAGTAGACCCCAGCCGGAACGCGGCGCCCCGAGGCGTCGCGCAGGTCCCAGCTCAGGTCCTGAGATCCCGTCGATGCGGCCGGCCGCAGGCGACGCACCTCCCGCCCCTGCACATCGTGGATCTCGAGGTGGCTGGGGTTGGCGTCGGCCAGGCGAAGTCTGAAGGTGGCGGAGACCAGCGCCGGGTTGGCCGAGACCAATTCGAACCGGACCTCAGCCCGCGGCACCGCCTCCGCATTCCCGCTCGCGTCCGGAAACGATTCGGGGTCGTTCGGATCTGTCCCGAGGTCGAGCTCGTCCCGGTCCCGGTAGCCGTCTTCGTCACGATCGATGCCGAGGCGCGTTTCGGTCCCCGGCACCACTGCGGTGAAGGTCACCGGGCGGCTGGCGCTCCCCAGAGCCAGGAGCTGCCCGGTGGTCCAGGCGGGCTCACCGATTCGATCGGACCACCACTCGCCGTAGCGATAGTGCCAGCCGCGGGCCTCTCCTCTCAGGTCGATTCCCTTGGCGATCAGGCCAATCGCGTTCTGGTCCGCGACCGCCCGCAAGGTCGCGAGCCGGAGTTCGCCCGCCGCGTCTCCCGCGCCGCGATCCGTCCACTGGGCGCCAGTCGCGGCGTGCGTTCCCGTGTCGAACGCCAGGCAGAATGCCTCGACGTCGCGCCGCTCCTCCGGCCCCCGAAAATCGAACAACTCAAAGTCGAGAAAGCTGAAGACGTCGGGAAAGACGCCGTCGTGGCCGTAGCCAAACCCCCGCAGCGCCCAGCCTTCCTGGGGAGTGAGCCCGGTCTTCTCGAACAGGTTGCGCATCTGAGGGACCTTCAAGTCCTGATCGGAGCGGAGAAACTCCGCTTGGGCCAATCCGGTGTTGGTCCCGAACTCACCGGAGTGGCAGACCGTGCACTGCGCCTGTCCGAACAAACGCCCTTCGCGAAACAGCGTTTCGCCGCGACGCGGATTCGCCCCCGCGGGTGGATCGGGGAGCGATCCGTCGAGTTGCCGGTTCGGGTTCGGCGGATAGCGCATGCTGAAGGTGAACTCGGTGAACTCGTTGAAGTCACCCTCGGGGAGCTCGGCTTCTCGCCCCATGAGCGCGACGAAATTCGCGTTGAAGGTCGAGAAGGCGAAACGATCTCCGCGCCAGTGGAACGGCTCGGTGTCGGCCAGCGCCTTCATGCTCTGGGTGATCATCGGTCCCTTCATCGGATGATCGCCGGTCAGGCCCGGGCCGGGCGGCGGCTCGAACTCGCCTTCCGGATCCCCGAGATCCCAGGCCAGCTTGTCCATGCCGCCGAAGAGATGGCAGCTCCCGCAGGAGAGGTCCCCGTGCGAGGAGGAGATCTCCCCGTCGTACATGTACTTTCGGCCCAGGCGGACCGCGATCGGAGTCGGATCGTAGCCGATGGCGAGCTCGGTGGTCTGATCGGTCACGAGGTCGACCAGCGAGATGGTCGAGCTGTGGCGATTGTAGACGTAGAGTCGGTTTCGCTCCTCGTCCAGGGCGAGTCCCGCCGGACCCTGTCCGACTGGAATGCGCCGCAGCACCTGCCCTCCCGGATCGAGCACCGCGACCTTTCGCGACCCGAACGCCGCCACGAAGAGCTCCGAACCGTCGCTCCGGACCGCGATCTCCATCGGTGTGGAGAGACTGAGTGCGCGCTCGCCCGGGGTACCCGCCTGGCTCGCGTAGTTGATGTGCGGATTCAGGTGCACCGGCGTGACCGCCCCGCTGACCGGGTCGATCACGGTGATCCGGTTCTGCGCGAAGCTCCCGCGCAGATTAGGCACGAAGCGCACGTCGTTTCGTGCTTCGAGGTTCGTGACGTAGATCCGACCACTCGTGGGGTGAACCGCGAGATCGAGAAGCGTGGTTCCGACGCCCCCCCACACCCGTTCCACTGCGAGCGTGGTGGTCGAGATCTGCAGTACGTCATGATCGAGGACGCGGTAGGGAACGAACGAATCCCAGTTCCGGCCGATCTCGTCCCGCCAGTGGGTGCCGTCGTGCTTCACGATGAGCGCGACCCGCGGCGGTATCGGCAGTCCGGGTCGCATCGGTGGGTGCGGAGGCGGAGCGCCGCCGCCTGCCTCGACGGAGAGGTACGGGACCGCGGTGGTTTGATTCCCGCTATCGAAGGCCGCGACGAAGACCGCGGAACCGTCCGAGGACACGGCAAGGGCTCGTGGCTCGCTGGCCCGCAGCTCGATGCGTTGCGGTACCGCCGCGGGGTCATCGGGATCGAGCACCACGAGGCGGTTCTCTCCCGCCACGCAGACGAAAGCCCTGCCTCCGGCGAAGACGAGATCGGTCGGGCGGTCGCCCACCTCGATCGTGTGGGTGACCGCACCGAGGGAGAGATCGATGCGGCTGACCGAGTCGGAGATCGGGCTCACCACCCAGATCTCGTCGTTCCCTCGCGCCCGGACGGTGACCGGATCGATTCCCACCGGGATCTGCCCGGAAAGGGCCGGCGGGTCCTGGGCCAGGTCAAAGACGCTGATCGAGTTCCCCGCCAGGTGCGCGACGTAGAGGCGCGTGCCGTCGGGCGAGATCTCGACCGGATGGACCGGAGGACTCTCGAAGTTGTCCGTCTCTCCTCGAACGGTGCCGGCGGCTGTGACCAGGAACGTCACACCGGCGGCCACCCGGAGGCGCAGGGGGACGCGGAACTGGCGGCTGTTGCTGCGGAGAGAGGACACAGCGTTTCTCCACGAAGTGGCGCCGGGGGGCCGGACCCGATTGAGGCCAGGATCTGTTTCGATCAGCGATCTGTTCGCTCGACGTCGGCGGTGCCGGCGCCTCCCTCGATTCTAGCGGTCGGACAGATCGGCCCACAACCGAGGCTGGAGATTCCCAGACGTTGGGCGAGCTCGCCCATTTCGGCCGGAAGGGGCGACTCGTAGGTGACCGATTCACGGGTGCCGGGATGTCTGACCGTGATCCGATGGGCATGCAGACACTGCCGATCCAGCATCAGTCGCTCTCGGTCGGCGGCGTCGAAGTTGCGTCCCTCGATCAGCTTGAGGAAGAGTCGCTCGTCGAGTCCGTAGAGTTTGTCCCCGACGATCGGGAATCCGGCGTGACGTACGTGAACGCGAATCTGGTGGAATCGCCCGGTCTTCGGGCGGGCGAGAAGCAGGGCGTGCTCCGGACCCCGTCCCAGCACCGCGAACTCGGTCTGGGCGGAGATGCCGCCGGGCACCACCCCCATGGCCTTCCGCACCCGGGATTCGAGATTCCGACCGAGCGGCGCGTCGATCAGGAATGCGTCCTCCTCCGGCCGACCGTGGACCAACAGGAGGTATTCCTTCTGCACCTTGCGCGCCTCGAACTGGGAGGCGAGCCGCTGGGTGGAGAGACGGTCCTTCCCGAAGAGCACGATGCCGCTCGTCTCACGGTCGAGGCGGTGGACGATCCTCACCCCCGGGTGATCGAGCGTCTCCCCTCGCGCCTCCAGCAGGAGGCAGAGCAGGGTGTGGCGAAAGTACCGTCCGGACGGATGAACCGGCAGGTTGGCCGGCTTCTCGATGGCCACCAGGTGGTCGTCCTCGTGCAGGACCCGCCAGCCTCGATCGACCGCCGGCTCGACCCGCGGCTCGGAGAGGTACTCTATGTGGTCCCCGGTCCGCACCCGCTTCGAGGTCCGGACCGCGCGCCCATTGACGCGGATGCGCCCCTCCTCGATCATCCGAACCCACTGCGTGCGCGAGCGGTAGGTGAAGCGGCGACTCAGGTAGCGATCCAGGCGATCGTTGAACTGCGGATCCAGAATCCGGTGGGCGCCATGACGTACCCAGCTGGCCAGCGGTCGGACGCCGGTCGTGGGCTCTTCCGGAGCCGGGGGCCGGCCGGCCGGCGGTTTGTGTTCACGCGGAGAGGACATGCGGCCATTGGAGCCTGCCGCCGCAGCGAAGTCCAGCCCGGTTCGCGGGGCTGTGCGGTGCTCGAGCCGGGAAGGGAGTGAATGAGGAGATCGCACGATCGTCGCGCCGGGAAGGAGGGAGCCGCCTCCCCGGATGGGGGCACCTTCCTCCCTGGGTGTCTCATAGGGGTGGATCCTGGGCGCATCGAGGTGCTCACGGAGCGGGGCACGCTCTCGGCGAGTCTCAGGGGCGCCCTCAAGATCGGACCCCGGACGACGGTTCACCTCGTGGCGGTCGGCGACCAGATCACGCTGGAGTGTCTGCCGGACGGTACCTACCGACTCTACGAGGTTGGTCCGCGTCGCAACTGCATCTCGCGGGTCGATCCCGGCGACCGAAGCTCGCGCCGCGAACAGGTCCTGGCGGCCAACCTCGATCAGCTCGTCGTCGTCGTCACCCTGGAGCAGCCGCCGCTCAACCGCCGAGGCCTCGACCGGCTGTTGGTGCTCGGCGAGATCTCGGACATCCCGGTCCGGATCGTGCTCAACAAGGCGGACCGGACCCCCTCAGGCACATATCTCGAGGAGTACCGGAGGATCGGTTACGAGGTGATCGTCACGAGCGCGCTGAGCGGGACAGGGATTGATACGCTACGCGAGCGGCTGGTCGGCCGGGTTTCGCTCCTTTGCGGGGCGTCCGGGGTTGGCAAATCGTCGTTGGCCAACGCCATCCAGCCCGGACTCGACCTGCGGGTCGGAGAGGTGAGCGCGGCGACCGGGAAGGGGACCCACACCACCACGCGGGTGGGCTGGCACGCGCTGGCCGCGGGGGGAGCCCTCCTCGACTCCCCTGGGATCCGCGGCATCCGACCGTACGGACTAACGGCGGAGAATCTCTCGCTCTGCTTCCGGGAGTTCGGGAACCGCCCTGCCTGTCAGTTCAGCGACTGTCGGCACCGCGCGGAACCTGGCTGCGCGATCCTGGCGGCACTCGACCGCGGAGAGGTCTCCCCAGCGCGGCACGAGAGCTATCTGCGGATCCTCGCGGCGCTCGAGGAGCCCGACGGAAGAACCAAAGACCATCGGTCCAGGAGGGGAGCCTCCTGGGCCGATGAGGACGATTCCTGAAAGCTGCGATCCCTGAGAGCGACGCATCCTCGAAGCAGCGATGCCCGAAATCGAGCGCGACGCCGGCATTTCAGTTCGGCACCGGGTCGATTCGAGCCCGAGGTTACGGCGTCTCTGGGCCCTCGCCGACCCGATAGGCGATGGTCGGGGTCGATTCTTCGACTTTGGTGATGTAGGCCGTGCGAACGCCCCAGTGGCGGGCATCCTCTCTTTCGAGGCGAACCAAAGGTCGATCTTTTGCGCCAGCGGCCGTTCATGGTGTCCTCGACCCGGTAGATGCCGACGCCCGGAATCAAGATCTTGTCCCCGTAGCTGAATGGGGCGCCCGGAGTGAACTCACGGAGCAGATCGCGACTGATCGCGACCGTTTTCTCGGAAACCCGCGTGTTGCTCGCCGTGATCGTCGGGGAGTCGTCGGTTTGCGCGGCCGCACTGGTATAGGCGGTGACGCTGACGCGGACGAAGCGCTGGGTTCCCTCCCGCGGATTCTCCCTCCGCGCCCGCCTGTCGTGTGGATGGGCCGCCGAGGTCGTGGTCGCTGCGCCGAGCAGCGACGCCTGGTCCGCCCGGGCGCGGGACTCCTCGGCTTCGATGTCATTCTCGGTGACGCCAGCGTAGAGCTGATACCACTGGGCGACCTCGCCCGCCCAGGCGTCCTCGGGGGCGGAGGCCACCGACCAGCGGGTGATCCCCTGGTCGAGAGCGCGGAATCCGAGGACCAGGGCCAGCACCGTGGTGCAGCTCACGGCGTAGCGCAGCCACTTGCGCTTCCCGCCGGCCGCGCCTGCCGGCTCCTCCATCAGTCGGGAAAGCTCTTCCACGCTCTGGAACGGCAGTTCCACCGTCGGTAGGCGCATCTCGAGGTGGGGCAGCCGCACCTCCACATGCGGGAGCCGGAAGTCCACATGAGGGAGGCGCAAGCCAGGAGCTGCTGCGCGGAAACCGACGTGGGGCAGCTTGACGGACGGAAACCGGGCCGGTGTCCGGCCGGTTCCCTGGGTGCTCGTCTCGGCGCCGCGACCCCGGGGAGTGCTTCCGTGGGAACCGTTTCCGCGAGTACCGTTTCCGCAAGTACCACGCGCGGCGGCTACGGCCGACGTCCGGTGGCGCAGCCAGTCGAGGGGGCGACGCAGCGCGACAAATGCCTGCTTCATGCTCGTCCTCTCCTTTCTGGATCGTGTGAGTGGGTCCGATGCCGGCGACCAAGTGACGTCGCCTGCGGTCGAAACCAGCGAATTCCTTACCAGACCCGAACGCGAACGGCGATCGTGGGGCTGGTTGCTCTTCCGGTGCGGGCCGCGCGTCCTGCGCGCGGAAGGATCCCGCCACCCCGGCAGTTGAGCCACTGGTGCTGACGAACGCGCCGCTCCCGTGGCGTCGTTCTCCCCGCGAGTGCGGGGCGGGCTCAGGCCGTCTGACCCGGGGAGGCTAGCACCCGGGGTCAGAAACGTCTACCCCCGGCGGCCAGTTCGAGGGGCACCCCGGGGGGAAGCGGCACTCTCGTTGTCGGCTCTTTGTCGGAGAAAATGAGCTTCGGTTGACACGGACCGTCTGTTAACATGCTTGCCACTTGGACTTCGGCAGTTCCGGATGCTCCCACCGGGGCGGCAGCTACTCCTACTCGAATCGCCACCCGCGCCGCCGTTGGGATCTCAAGTCCGGTAACGCTAAGCGAATCAGCACTTTGGCAGCGAGGGGCGGACCCCGTCCCGCGCCGCGAAGAGTTTGGCGCAAACCGTGGCGGGTCGTCCCCCTTCCGCCCGGCCTCGCGAATGCGAGGGGTGCGCACCAGGCCGCTCGAGGCCAGGAGGCTGTGTCGCGTGCCCGGGGTGGGGAAGTCCAGGACAGGAGGAAGAAATGGCGAACCCAATCGGCAAGATCCTCGGCCGTAGGATCCGTCGCATCCGCCAGGAGCGCGGACTGACCCTCAAGCAGATTGAGGCCAAGGTCGACGTCAGTGCCACTCACATCTCCGAGATCGAACGGGGCAAGACATCTCCGACCGTCGGGGCGCTGGAGCGGATCGCTCAGGCCTTGGAGGTCCAGCCGTCACACCTGATCGACATCCCGCTGATGCAGGAGGCGACGGTCCAGAAGGCGGAGGACGCGCGCCCGATCTTCCTTCACGGAGGCACGGTGCGGGTGGAGCCGCTGACCAACCGGAACACCCTTTCGGAAATGTCGCTGTTCATCGCCACCGTCAATGGGGGCGGGATCGTGGCCGATACTCCGGGCCACCGCGGGGAGGAATTCTGCTACGTACTCGACGGCTTCCTCGAGGTGAAGGTGAACGGGAAGGCGCATGTCCTGCGCCCGGGCGACTCGATCCACTTCAAGGCCAATCACGCTCACGAGATCCGGAATCTCACGCGCGATCCGGTTCGCGCCTTCTGGGCGGTGCGGCCGAAGCTGTTCATCTGATCCTGGATGTGAGGGGGTAGTCACATGTCGAGCAAGGAACGCGTCGGTTCGAGGATCCGTCAGGTGCGCACGCAGCAGGCCAAGACCCTGCGCGACGTGGAGAGCGCCTCCGGCTTCAGTTCGACCCACATCTCCGAGATCGAGCGGGGTCGGACCTGCCCGACCATCGGGGCGTTGATCCAGATCGCTCAGGCCCTGGACAAGGATCCCAGCTTTTTCATCGAAGAGCGGGAGTTGGACGAGGTCTGTGTTACCAGCCGGGACGAGCGGCCGATGCCGGAGGCTTCGATCCTCCACGTCAAGGGGACTGGCATCCTGCTGGAGAGCCTGACCGGCGGAATTCTCGGGGGACGCCTGCAGGCGTTCGAGTTCCGGCTCGAGCCGGGAGCCGAGGGTTCGATCGTCGATCTGCCGGAGGCGATCGATGCCTGCATCTACTGCCTGGCGGGGGGGCTGGAGATCACGCTGAGCGAGCGGGCGCTCCAGCTCGCGTCGGGATCGAGCACCCACACGACCGTCGACGGCACGATCGAACTGCGAAATCCAGGCAGGGAAGCGGGGCGGTGCCTGATCATTCTCGACCCCGAGACGGTCATCCCCTAGCGGACCGCGCCTTCGTCGCCTGGGACCCCGATTCGCAGGGATTCCGGTCAGTGGGGTTGGTTACACGGTTCTTGGCCACGGGGACGTGGGCCGAAGCTACTCGGAGGCGGCGTTGGAGGAGTCCGGCGCCGCTTCCGGCCTTTCCTCTGCCTTGACCCGATCCCAGAGCAGATCGAGGGCGGTCAGGCCGAGCGAACTCGGATCGACCTTTGCCGCGGCTGCCATCTCCATCATGCGGTTGTAGCGGCGGCGAAACTTCTCGTTTCCCGCCCGCAGTGCGGACTCGGGGTCGATCTGGATCTTTCGCGCCAGATTGGTCACGGCGAAGAGCAAGTCGCCCAACTCGTCCCGGAGCCGGACCTGATCCCCTCCGACCGTCAGTTCGTGCCCCACCTCGGTCAGCTCCTCCCGGATCTTGTCGAGAATCGGCTCGGGCGACTCCCAGTCGAAGCCTCCAGCGGCCGCCTTGTTCTGGAGCTTGATCGCCTGCCACAGGGCTGGGAGAGCCGGTGAGGTCGGACGAAGCGCCCCGGGCACGTGGGTCTCCTCCGGATCTGCGACCTCCTCTGCCCTCTTCAGTTCTTGCCATCGCAGGGCGACCTCTTCCGCCGACCCGACCGCCTCACCCCCGAAAACGTGGGGGTGCCGCCGTCGGATTTTCTCCAGCGTTCGATCAGCGAGACGGGAGAACTCCCCGCGCCCCTCCTCCTCCAGCACCTGGAGGGTCAGGGTCAGGACGAAACAGACATCCCCGAGTTCTTCCCGGAGCGCCAGGTCGTCCCCCTGCTCCGCGGCGTGAAGCGCCTCGTGCGCTTCCTCGACGAGGTAGGGGAGGAGACTGCGCGTGGTTTGTTGCCGGTCCCAGGGACACCCGGCCTCGGAGCGAAGCGTGCGGGCCAGCTCCTGGAACCCCTCCCAGCCGCCGGGGGGGAAGCGCTTGTCCGGTTCGTTCGGCATGCGCAGATGCTAAATCGTTCCGCACACCACCCAGCAGCCCGGTTCGCGCGCGTGTTCAAACGCTGTAGTTGAGGGACTGGAAGATCGCTTCGGGCGGGGCGATCATCGTCTTCTTTGTCGTGGTTGGGGGGGGCGTTGTCGGGCACGTCTTCCGGGGCCGCCCGGCCCGGTTCTCCCGGGGGAGGAAGGGGGGGGGGAGGGCAACCCGGCCCGCCCGCCGGGCCCCCCGCGGCGCCCTCCCGGCCCAGCGGCCCTTGCACCACGCAGTTGGCGGGGGGGGGGGGGGTTGGCCCGGGTCGGGGGAAGGACGGGGCCAGAAGAAGAAGCAGGCGGGCGAAGGGCCAGCCCGCTTTCCGGCCGCCCGGCGGCCAGCCGGCCCCGCGGCGCCATATGCGCCAGCCAGGGGGCGCTTCGTTCCGGCCCGGGCCCCGGCGCAACGCCGCCGCCCCCGCAGCGCCCAGCCCGGGGCCGGGCCCGCGGGGTCTGTTGGTCGGTCTCGCCGGCGGAGGGCACGACCCCGCGGGGGGGGCGGGGGGGGGGCAGGGGGCGGCCCGGGGGCCCGGCCCCCGCGCCGGCGGGGGCCCCGGGCACGGGCGGACGGGCGCGCCCGCTTGGGCACCACACCGGGGGGGCGAACAATTGCCCGGGCGCCCAAGCGGGGGCCGGACGCCCAGCCTTTCGCAATCACCCGGGGCCAAGACCCCGGGCGACCAAGGGGGACGTTGAAAGCCACGACCAGCTGGGCGGGCTGACCACGACCTGGGGGGTTCCGCCGCGGACGCCTTCGCCGGCCCGGGCGGCCCGCTCCCCGCCCGCCGGCCGGGCAGGCCCCGCCCCCCCCCGGGGCGGGAGAAGGGGGGCTTCCGCGGGCGGGGGGGGGGGAACCCAGGGCCACCGCGGGGGGGGGGGGGCCCAACCCCCCCGCCACCTTCAAAACCAAGCGGCAGCGGGACAGAAAAAACCGGCACCGCGGGGCTTCCGACTGGCCCGAAAATGGGGGGGGCGGGACGGGCGGGAAAGACGCCCGAGAACGAACACCGCGAGACCCCCTGCCGCCGGCCGGGACCAACAACAGACCGGCAGGGGAGGACTTACGGCCCCCAGGCCCGACCCCCCTCCCTTGGGGGGGGGGGGGGGGGCGGCCCCGGGGGGCGGGGGGCGGGGGGGGGGGGGCCCGGGGGGGGGGGGGGGGGGGGGGGGGGCCCGGGGGGTGGGGCCGGGGGGGGCCCCCCCCGGGGGGGGGGGGGGGGGGGGGGGGGGGGGGTGGGGCGGGGGGGGCGGGGGCGGGCGCCCCGGGGGGGGGGGGGGGGGGGGGGGGGGGGGGGGGGGGGGGCCCCCGGGGGCCGGGGCGCCCCCGCCGCCCCGCGGCCCCGGGGGGGCGGGGGGGGGGGGGGGGGGGGGGGGGGGGGGGGGGGGGGGGGGGGGGGGGGGGGGGGGGGGGGGGGGGGGGGGGGGGGGGGGCCGCCCGCCCGCCGGGCGGCCGCGGGGGGCCGGGCGGGGCGGGGGGGGGGCCCGGGGGGGGGGGGGGGGGGGGCCCCCCGGGCCGGGGGGGGGCGGGGGGGGGGCCGGCCCCCCGGGCGCCGGGGGGCCCGGGCCCCGGGGGGCGCCGGGGGGGGGGGGGGGGGGGGGGGGGGGGCCCCGGGGGGGCGGGGGGGGGGGGGGGGGGGGGGGGGGGGGGGGGGGGGGGGCCCCCCCCCGCGGGGCGGGGGGGGCCCGGGGGGGGGGGGGGGGGGGGGGGGGGGCCCCCCCGGGGCCCCCCCGGGGCGCCGGCCCCCCCCCCGCGGGGGGGGGGGGCGGGCCGCCCCCCGCCCCCCCCGCCCGGGCCCCGGGGGGGCCCCGGGGGGGGCCGGGGGGGGCCGGGGGGGGGGGGGGGGGGCGCCCGCCCCGGGGGGCCGGGGGGGGGGGGCCCCCCCCGCCCCCGGGGGGCCGCCCCCCCCCCCCCCCGGGGGCGGGCCCCCCGCGCCCCCCCCCGGGGGGGGGGGGGGGGGGGCGGCGGGGGGGGGGGGGGGGGGGGGGGGGCCGGGGGGGGGGGGGGGGGGGCCCCCCCCGCCCCCCCCCCCCCCGGGGCGGGGGGGGGGGGGGGGGGGGGCCGGGGGGGGGCCCCCCCGGGGGGGGCGGGGGGGGGGGGGGGGGGGGGGGGGGGGGGGGGGGGGGGGGGGGCCCCGGGGCCCCCCCCGGGGCGGGGGGGGGCGGCCGGGGGGGGGGGGGGGGGGCCCCCGGGGGCCCCCCCTTTCCCCCCCCGGGGCCCCCCGGGGGCCCCCCCGGGGGCGGCCTTCCGGGGTTCCCCCAGCGATTTAGCATGGGCGGACCGAGCGACAAGCCCGGCAAGGGGGGAAGATGCGAGGAGCAGTGTCCGGAAACGCAGTTGCCCGTCGCGAGGCGCGCTTCGACCTTCGGCAACTCGTCCGGGCCGCGAGGGGAGCGGCGCGTCTGAGGCACGCACCCTACTCCGAGTTCCCGGTTGGGGTGGCAATCCTCGATTCCGCGGGATCGATCTGGGTCGGGGCTAACATCGAAAACGCCGCCTATCCCCTCGGCTGCTGCGCGGAGCGGGTCGGACTTCTGCGCTGGCGGGCCGCTCTGGGGCCGCCGATCAGAGCGCTGGTGATCGCATCGGATGCTGAGCCGCCGGCCTCCCCGTGCGGCGTCTGCCGCGACGCCCTGCTCGCCAATTGCCCCGAAGCCGTGGTCTACCTCTCCGGCTCGAACGTCACCCTCGGCCCGTTCCGTGCCGCGGAGTGGCTGCCCGCGGCCCACGGGAAGGCGCTTCCGTGAACGCCAAGGCACTGATTCGCAAGAAGCGCGACCGAGGTACGCTCGACGAAGCGGAGATCCGGTTTTTCGTCGACGGAGCGGTCGCGGGCAAGATCGAGCGCTATCAGGTGACTGCCTTCCTGATGGCAGTTTTTTTCGCCGGGATGACCCCCGAGGAGACTGCATTCCTCACCCGCGCCATGCTCGACTCGGGGGAATCGCTCGTTCTGCCCGGCTTCAACCTGCAGCCGACGGACAAGCACTCGACCGGCGGGGTGGGGGACAAGATCTCGTTCCTCGTCGCCCCGCTCGTGGCGGCCGCAGGGGTCCCGGTGCCGATGATTTCCGGCCGATCACTCGGGCACACCGGCGGGACGCTCGACAAGCTCGAGTCGATCCCTGGATTCCGCACGGATCTTTCCACCGAAGAGATGCTGGGGCAGCTGGAGCGCATCGGAGTGTTCATCACCGGTCAGACCGAGACCTTGGTGCCGGCGGACCGGCTTTTCTACGCCCTCCGCGACGCTGCTTCCATTGTCGAGTCGGTGCCGCTCATTACCGGCAGCATTCTCAGCAAGAAGGCAGCCGCCGGGGTCCGCGGGCTGGCCCTGGACGTGAAGGTTGGCGCCGGCGCGTTCATGCCGGATCGAGAGCGGGGCCGAGAGCTGGCGACCACGCTCGTCTCGGTCGCCGGCCTCCTCGGCATCCGGGCGCGCGCGCATCTGACGGGAATGGACCATGTTCTGGGCCGCACCGCGGGCAATGCGATCGAGATCGTGGAGTCGATCTCGGCCCTAAGGCGCGAGCAGCTCGACCCGGAGCTGGAGGACCTCACGCTGGAACTGGGCGGTTCGATGCTGGAGCTTGCGGGCGCCTGCGCCTCGATCGCCGCCGGACGCGAACGGCTGGACCAGGTCTGGCGGTCCGGGGCGGCGCTCGAACGGTTCTCGGCCCTCCTGGCCCAACAAGGCGCGGACCCGGGAGTGGTGGATCACCCGGATCGACTGCCGCGACCTGAGCGATCGCTCGAGGTCCGCACCTCGAGCGACGGCACGTTTCACGGGTTGCGCGCGCGGGAGGTTGGCGAGTGGATCACCGAGTGCGGCGGCGGGCGATTGGTGGCCGGCGCGGCGGTCGACCATCGGGTCGGGGTCGAACTCCTGGCGCGGCGCGGCGAGACGGTCCACGCGGGCGACGTGGTCGCACGGCTCCACGGCCGAGCTGACCTGTCCCCAGAGTCGGTCGGTGCCCGGGCCGCCACCTGGGTCGACGTCCGCCTGGAGCCGATCTCCCCGCTTCAGGAAGCGGTCGTGGACCCGGATCGGTAGCTCGGGCTGAACCCGGGATCCGCAGGGGTCGGCCCGAGCTACCGATCCGTCCTCAACTCATTCGTCCTCATCGGCACCGGGCTCGACTGGGGGCTCGGCGACGGGCACGGCACCGTCCGCGGGACTCGCGGCGCCGCCGTGGATGTCGCAGTACCCACCTGGTGCCGAGCCCGCGAAAGCGTCCCTTGACTGCCGGGGACAAGCAGCGGTGGCGGTTCGGCCGGAAGTCAGGCAGGTCATGCGCTCCACGATGCCCGGCGGCGGAACAAAGTCCTCCTTGCCGTACTTTGCGACGACTTGATTCATGAACGCGCACCAGGCGGGGAGCGCCGCGGCGCCTCCTGTCATCTTCGAGCCGATCGGCTTCTTCTCGTCGAAGCCGACCCAGACCCCCGCCGCTAGGCGCGGCACGCAGCCCACGAACCAGGCGTCGGAGTAGTCGTCCGTGGTGCCCGTCTTGCCAGCCGCCGGCGCGTCAAACTTGTACTCCTTCTTGGCTTTCCAGGCTGTCCCCCCCTCGAGAACGGAGCGCATCAGGGAGATGGTCTGATAGCTGGCCTTCTCCTCCACCCCCTCGCGCGACTTTGACTGGTGCACCTCGAGCACCCGGCCGTAGCGGTCCTCGACCTTCTCGATCGCGAACGGCTCCTTCCAGATACCGTAGTTCGCCAGGGCGGCGTAGGCCCCGGTGATCTCGAGTGGAGTGACCTCGCCCGTGCCGAGGGCAAGCGAAAGCTGCGGCGGTAAATCCCCCTCGATCCCCATGTTGTGGCACATCTCGATGACCCGCTTGGAGCCGACCTTCTCCAGCAGGCGAATGCTCGGGACGTTGATCGACTTGGCGAGTGCGTAGCGCAGCGTGACCGCGCCGCTGTACTTGCGACTGAAGTTCTTGGGCTGCCAGGTCTGACGTCGCCCGCCGGGGCCGACCCAGCTGAAGGAGATGGGGGAATCATCGACGTAGTCGGTGGTCTTCATGCCTGATTCCAGGGCCGCCGCGTAGATGAACGGCTTGAAGGAACTCCCCGGCTGACGACGGGCTTGCACCGCCCGGTTGAACTTGCTCTCGCGGAAACTCCTCCCCCCGACCAGGGCGCGGATGGCGCCGGTCTGCGGCTCGACCGCGACGATTGCGCCTTGGAGGTACTGGGTCGAGCTGACGGTGTCGGGGAGCCCGCCCATTCGCAGTGCCGGAGTGCGCATGTACTTGTACGACAGGGAATGCTTGTTCTCGATCTCGCGAATCTGATCCTCGAGCGCCTTTTCCGCCGCGCGCTGAAAGTCGAGGTCGATCGTGGTGTATACCTTGAGCCCTCCGTGCAGGACTTCGTCGACACCATAACGGCGCATCAAGTCCTGGCGCACCATCTCGGTGAAGTAGGGGGCAGCAGAGGTTGCGATCTCCCGCTGGCCGACTTGAATCTCCGCTGATTCCGCAGCTTCGCGAGCGGCGGCATCGATCGCGCCGGCCTGCTCCATCCGTCGCAGCACATGATCGCGGCGAGCCAGCGCCGCCTCGGGGTGCCGAAACGGGTTGTACGCGGACGGATTGGCCACGATGCCGATGAGCAGAGCCGCTTCGGGCAGGTCCAAAGTTTGGAACGACTTCCCGAAGTAGCGATCCGCGGCCGCCTTGATCCCGTAGGCTCCCGCTCCGAAGTACACTTGATTGAGATAAAGCTCCATGATCTCATCCTTGGAGAAGGAGCGTTCGAGACGAACCGCGAGGACTGCTTCCTTCATCTTGCGCTGCAGGGTCTGGTTGTTGGTCAGGAACAGGTTGCGCGCCAGCTGCTGTGTAATCGTGCTACCACCCTGCGAGATGCCGCCCTTGGAGAGGTTGCTCCGGAAGGCACGGAAGATTGCCCAGAGGTCGATACCCCAGTGCTGGTAGAACCGGCGGTCTTCCGTCGAGAGAAGCGCCCGTCGAACGACCTCAGGCACCTCCTGGAGCAGGACGGGATTGCGGTTTTGCTCGAAGAACTCGCCGATCATCCGCCCATCGCGATCGAGCACCACGGTGTTCATGCTCGGAGCGACCTCACGGGGGCCGCGCGGAGTGGGGAGATCGTCGCCCCAGACGATGAACAGGCCGAAAAGCGCGCCGGCCATCAGAACCGGGATCAAAATCGCGAGGACAATGATGGTTCGCATGGCGGCCACTCCACCACACGAGCCCCCTACGGTCAAGAGGCCGGCTCGGACAGGGCCAGACAGCGTCCGAGCTAACCGCAGCCATTGCAGCGCGTTAGGATCGCCGCGAAAGAAACGCACGAAAACTTCAAAATTGTACTTGCCCCTGCCGTCCCCCCCCGAGTACTTTCCGGTTCCCGAGCAGCACCGGCCCTTGCGGCCGTAGGCAAACTACGGCCTCGGGAATGTCTTTTTTCTTCTTGACTGCCGGTGGTTGTTCGTACAGATTGCGCGTCGCGCCTGGGTGGAAACGCCAACGGCGCACATGCTGATCTTTGACAAGAGAATAGAGCAAGCTTGGCGAGCCCAGAAACCAGCGTTGTCGTCCCCTGAGGGGGGCGGCTTCGCACTTTGATTAGATCTCGGGCGGGTCTTTATGACCGTTCCGAGAATCTCCGAGTTTTCCGAACACGGAGAGTTTGATCCTGGCTCAGAACGAACGTTGGCGGCGTGGATTAGGCATGCAAGTCGAACGGGATTTGGGGGCAACTCCAAGTCTAGTGGCGAACGGGTGAGTAACGCGTGGGAAACCTACCCTCGAGTGGGGGATAACACTCCCAACGGGGTGCTAATACCGCATAAGACCACGAAGTCGCATGGCTTCGCGGTCAAAGGTGGGGATCGAAAGACCTATCGCTTGAGGATGGTCCCGCGTCTGATTAGCTAGTTGGTGGGGTAATGGCCTACCAAGGCTCCGATCAGTAGCTGGTCTGAGAGGATGGTCAGCCACACTGGGACTGAGATACGGCCCAGACTCCTACGGGAGGCAGCAGTCGAGAGGCTTCGGCAATGGGGGAAACCCTGACCGAGCGACGCCGCGTGGGCGATGAAGGCCGTTAGGTTGTAAAGCCCTGTCGTGTGGGACGAATTCAGGAGGGTGAACAATCCTTCTGTTTGACGGTACCGCAAAAGGAAGCTCCGGCTAACTCCGTGCCAGCAGCCGCGGTAATACGGGGGGAGCGAACGTTGTTCGGAATCACTGGGCGTAAAGGGCGTGCAGGCGGCTCGGTAAGTGGAAGGTGAAATGCCCTGGCTCAACCAGGGAACTGCCTTCCAGACTGCCGAGCTTGAGTGCGGGAGAGGATGGGAGAATTCCCGGTGTAGCGGTGGAATGCATTGATATCGGGAGGAATACCAGTGGCGAAGGCGCCCATCTGGGCTGATACTGACGCTCAGGCACGAAAGCTAGGGGAGCAAACAGGATTAGATACCCTGGTAGTCCTAGCCGTAAACGGTGGGCACTAGGTGTAGGAGGCATCGACCCCTCCTGTGCCGTAGCTAACGCATTAAGTGCCCCGCCTGGGGAGTACGACCGCAAGGTTGAAACTCAAAGGAATTGACGGGGGCCCGCACAAGCGGTGGAGCATGTGGTTTAATTCGATGCAACGCGAAGAACCTTACCCAGGTTTGACATGCTTTGGACAGGTGTGGAAACACACCCTCCCTTCGGGGCCATTGCACAGGTGCTGCATGGCTGTCGTCAGCTCGTGTCGTGAGATGTTGGGTTAAGTCCCGCAACGAGCGCAACCCTTGTCCCTAGTTGCCAGCAAGTATAGTTGGGCACTCTAGGGAGACTGCCGCCGATAAGGCGGAGGAAGGTGGGGATGACGTCAAGTCCTCATGGTCCTTACACCTGGGGCTACACACGTGCTACAATGGTCGGTACAAAGGGTTGCAATACCGCGAGGTGGAGCTAATCCCAAAAAGCCGGCCTCAGTTCGGATTGCAGTCTGCAACTCGACTGCATGAAGGCGGAATCGCTAGTAATCGCTGATCAGCAGGCAGCGGTGAATATGTTCCCGGGCCTTGTACACACCGCCCGTCAAGCCACGAAAGTCAGCAGTACCCGAAGTCGCTATCTTCATAGAGGTGCCTAAGGTAAGGCTGGTGATTGGGGCTAAGTCGTAACAAGGTAGCCGTACCGGAAGGTGCGGCTGGATCACCTCCTTTCTATGGAGTCTTTCGCCGATCCACTCTGAGGGGTAACCCTCGGAAAGGAAGAGCGACAGACGACGGTCGATGGTTTCCCTCCCTGCTTGCTCATTCTCTTGGCAATTTTAAGAGCTGGCTCCCCTGTGAGCCGTACTCTTCCGGCCGGCCGATCTATCGGTGCCAGGCGCGGCAGATGCGGGTCACAGGTCCGGCAAGGTATCAGGGTATCGGACTAGGAAAGCCTGGTCGACGGCGCCGCAAGGCGACTCGACGCAGGTTGATCAGCCGACGCCCTCGGGATCGCGTCAGACGGCCAATCGGCCATCGCGGAGCGGTTCTGGGCCTGTAGCTCAGGTGGTTAGAGCGCACGCCTGATAAGCGTGAGGTCGGTAGTTCGAGTCTACCTAGGCCCACATCTGAGCTGGACGAAACTTCCACGCGTGCCCATCTGGCCTGGCAACAGGATCCGGTGGGTTTCCGCGTGAAGGTGGATCCCAGGCAACTAAATCTACGGACAGCGCGCGCCGACGAACCGTCGTTCAGCGATGGACCTCGCGGCGCCGGGAAGCCCGTAACGACTTGGACATGGGGATATAGCTCAATTGGGAGAGCACCGCCTTTGCAAGGCGGGGGTTACCGGTTCGATCCCGGTTATCTCCACTGATTGGACGCGGTGAACCGGCCCCTCGGCCGCACCGCAATCCTTCAGAACGTATCGAGTGCTGCGAACCTGTTCGCGGCAATCACTGATCTTTGACAATCGAATAGATACGAAGACTGCTGCTGCTCGTGCGTATAGGTATCGCGCACGACATGCAGTCGAGAACGAGTACCAAAGGTTATGATCAAGCTACTAAGAGCAGATGGTGGATGCCTTGGCGTCAGAAGGCGATGAAGGACGTGGTAAGCTGCGATAAGCTCCGGTGAGCTGCAAGCAAGCGTTGACCCGGAGATTTCCGAATGGGGAAACCCGACAGAGGGAATGCTCTGTCATCATCGGCTGAATACATAGGCCGAATGAAGCTAACGGAGGGAACTGAAACATCTCAGTACCTCCAGGAAGAGAAAGAAACCTCGATTTCCTAAGTAGCGGCGAGCGAACGGGAAAGAGCCGAAACCTTCTACGTGTTAAAGCCTGCAGGCGTTGCGTAGGGGGGGTTGTGGGGCCGGTTTGGATTTCACTGCAGTGGAGTCGGGAAGTTACAAATCTTTTTTCTAGTCGAGCAGTCTGGGAAGGCTGACCAAAGAGGGTGATAGTCCCGTAGACGAAAGAAAAAAGACTTCCTCGAGCTGGTACCCTAGTACCGCGGGACACGAGAAATCTTGCGGGAATCCGGGAGGACCACCTCCCAAGGCTAAATACTCTCTGACGACCGATAGTGAACCAGTACCGTGAGGGAAAGGTGAAAAGCACTCCGAGAGGAGAATGAAAAGTACCTGAAACCATCTGCTTACAAGCGGTCGGAGGCACGATTTGAACTTCGGTTCTTATACGGCTGACGGCGTGCCTTTTGCATAATGAGCCGGCGAGTTGCTCGTGTGCAGCGAGGTTAAGTGGTTAAGCCACGTAGCCATAGCGAAAGCGAGTCTGAATAGGGCGCTTAGTTGCACGCGGCAGACCCGAAGCCAGGTGATCTACCCATGGCCAGGATGAAGCGCATGTAAAAGTGCGTGGAGGTCCGAACTCACTAGCGTTGAAGAGCTAGGGGATGAGCTGTGGGTCGGAGTGAAAGGCTAATCAAACCTGGAGATAGCTGGTTCTCCCCGAAATAGTTCTAGGACTAGCCTCGGGCCATTGTGTGGCGGAGGTAGAGCACTGATTGGGCTAGGGGCCCCACCAGGTTACCAAACCCATTCAAACTCCGAATGCCGTTCACATGTACCCCGGGAGGCAGGCTGTGGGGGATAAGCTCCACAACCGAGAGGGAAACAACCCAGATCGCCAGCTAAGGTCCCTAAATCCGGATTAAGTGTATAAGGATGTGGAATCGCTTTAACAACTAGGATGTTGGCTTAGAAGCAGCCACCATTTAAAGAGTGCGTAATAGCTCACTAGTCGAGTAATTCTGCGCCGATAATACTCGGGACTCAAGTCCGGTACCGAAGCTGCGAACTCACAGACAAGGGCGTCTGTGATTGGTAGGGGAGCGTTCCGTTGTAGGATGAAGGTGTCTCGACAAGAGGCGCTGGACGAACCGGAAGTGATTATGCCGGCATAAGTAGCGAGAAAACAGGCGAGAAACCTGTTCACCGAAAACCTAAGGTTTCCTGAGCAAGGTTAATCCGCTCAGGGTTAGTCGGACCCTTAGTCGAGGCCGAACGGCGTAGACGATGGAAAACTGGTTAACATTCCAGTACCACCTGAGGGGCGATAAAGACACTATGGGGTGACGCAGAAGCGTAGGATCGGCCACTTGTTGGTATGGTGGTCTAAGTCTGTAGGGGGTTCTCCCAGGCAAATCCAGGAGGACGCTACCCCGAGAGGCGAATGCGAGTCCGTATGGACGAAGCGATCTCAAGCCCGCTGCCAAGAAAAACCTCTATGTGAGTTTCTCGGGTGACCGTACCGTAAACGGACACACGTAGGTGGGGTGAGTATCCTAAGGTGCTCGAGTGAGTCTTCCAGAAGGAACTCGGCAAAATTATCCCGTAACTTCGGAAGAAGGGATGCCTCCAGGTACGTAAGCACCCTGCGGTGCGAGCGGACGGAGGCCGCAGAGAAACGGCCCAAGCGACTGTTTACTAAAAACACAGGACTCTGCTAAGCCGAAGAGGCGACGTATAGGGTCTGACACCTGCCCGGTGCCGGAAGGTTAAAGGGCGGGGTTAGCCGCAAGGCGAAGCTCCAAACTGAAGCCCCGGTAAACGGCGGCCGTAACTATAACGGTCCTAAGGTAGCGAAATTCCTTGTCGGGTAAGTTCCGACCTGCACGAATGGTGTAACGATTTGGGCGCTGTCTCCTGGAAGAGCTCGGCGAAATTGAAGCAGCGGTGAAGATACCGTTTACCCGCGACTGGACAGAAAGACCCCGTGCACCTTTACTGTATCCTGATATTGGGTTCTGGCCATTCATGTGTAGGATAGGTGGGAGGCTTTGAAGCAGGGGCGCTAGCTTCTGTGGAGCCAACGTTGAAATACCACCCTTGAGTTGTTGGGATTCTAACCGGGGCGCGTGAATCCGCACTCGGAACAGTGTCAGGTGGGCAGTTTGACTGGGGCGGTCGCCTCCTAAAGTGTAACGGAGGCGCCCAAAGGTTCCCTCAGCGCGGTCGGTAATCGCGCGTAGAGTGCAAAGGCAGAAGGGAGCTTGACTGC
Organism: Candidatus Eiseniibacteriota bacterium; assembly: GCA_016712505.1. GTDB lineage: Bacteria > Eisenbacteria > RBG-16-71-46 > CAIMUX01 > CAIMUX01 > JADJQY01. Next base: position 193,500 of record JADJQY010000008.1, read on the forward strand.
GAGACCAACAAGTCGAGCAGGTGCGAAAGCAGGGCTTAGTGATCCGGCGGTTCTGTGTGGAAAGGCCGTCGCTTATCGGATAAAAGGTACGCCGGGGATAACAGGCTGATCCTCCCCGAGAGTTCACATCGACGGGAGGGTTTGGCACCTCGATGTCGGCTCATCGCATCCTGGGGCTGGAGAAGGTCCCAAGGGTTTGGCTGTTCGCCAATTAAAGCGGTACGTGAGCTGGGTTTAGAACGTCGTGAGACAGTTCGGTCCCTATCCATCGTGGGCGGAGGAGATTTGAGGGGAGCTGACCCTAGTACGAGAGGATTGGGTTGGACGGACCTCTAGTGTGCCAGTTGTCGCGCCAGCGGCATAGCTGGGTAGCTATGTCCGGATCGGATAAACGCTGAAAGCATATAAGCGTGAAGCTGACCCCAAGATGAGATCTCCCGCAGGGCAACCTGCCAGAAGGCCCCTTGTAGACTACGAGGTTGATAGGCCGGAGGTGTAAGCGTGGTGACATGCTCAGCCGACCGGTACTAATAGGCCGAGCGGCTTGATCTTTGTCTTTAGTACTCGTTCTCGACGTCTTCGTATCTATTCGATTGTCAGGACCTTGCTTCCTGGCGGGTCCGGCCCTCGTGGCCGGCCGGCATCAAGGGAGCAGCCAATTTCCGGTGGTCATAGCGGAGGGGCCACACCCGTTCCCATTCCGAACACGGTAGTTAAGCCCTCCAGCGCCGATGGTACTGCTCGGGAGACTGAGTGGGAGAGTAGGACGCCGCCGGATTTTACATTCGACCCTGTTTTGACGGGGTTTGGATTCGAGCCGAGATGCAAGTCTCGGCTCGTTCTTTGGTAGCGAAATGAGACAGAGTCGCAAGCGCAGTAGTGGATTGACTTGCCGTTTCGGGGCGCCCGCGCCTCGGGTTCCGCTGCAGATCCTGGCTGCGTTCTTGGCACTTCTGGTGCCTGGGACGTCGGTTCATGCTGCGACGGTGCGGCGGGTGTTTCTCGCGATGGGTGCCCCCCTGGAGCTCACGGTGGATGGCCCATCCGTGTCAGTTTGTGACAGCGCCCTGGCGCAGGCGGTTCTTGCGGTTGAGCGCCTTGAAGCGGAGGTCTCGACCTGGGTTCCGGGGTCCGCGTTCGACCAACTGAACGTCGCCCCGGTTGCAGTTCCTGTTGGGCTTTCGCCGGAGGCGGCTCGGGGTCTCTCTCGTGCGATGGAGTGGCACGCTCGAACGGACGGAGCATTCAGTCCGCTTTGCGGCGCACTTCTTCGCCTCTGGGACCTTCGCGGTGTAGGCCGTGTGCCGTCCGCGGACGAAGTGCGCGAGGGCCTGAGGCGTCAGGCGGTTGCGGCGGTGCAGCTTTCGGGACAGGAAGTCCGTCGGCTCAGTGACGACACGGTGATCGAGGAGGGGGGATATGCCAAGGGGCAGGCCCTTGACCTGGCACTCGCCGCGGCCCGCGCTTCCCGAGTGCACCGGTTCGAGGGCAACTTCGGTGGACAGCTCCTTCACTGGGCGGCGCGCGACAGCGCGTGGGCCTGCGAGCTGGCCGATCCCCTGGACCGAACGCGGAGCGTGGCCACTCTGGCCATCCGAGGGGGATCGGTCTCTACTTCGGGACAGTCGGAGCGCCGGGTCGTCATCGATGGGACTCCTTACGGGCACATCCTCGACCCTCGGACCGGTTTCCCGGTAGCGGCCTGGGGTACGGCGACCGCCGTTGCCGCGGGCGCGATCGATGCGGATTGCCTCTCGACCGCCCTCCTGGTCATGGGGCCGACCGGCGGAGGGGAATGGCTGGCCGCGAATCCGCAGTACGACGCCGTTCTCATCGAGATTTCGTCCGAAGGGTACGTGTTTCACGTCACCAACCGCCTCGCTTCGGCTCTGCAGGTGAGGACTACCAGGCCACATCGTGTCGTGGTGTTGCCTCAGGATGTCGAAGTCCGCTCGCGTTGAATCGAAAGGAGATAGACGTTGATGTCCGTCGGAGTCTCGCAATCCCACCGGTCCTCGAAACGAGAGGCGGGCGCGCGCAGGGGCCGTGAACGATCGGTCCCAGCGGCTGCTCTCGCCGTTGTGCTCCAGTTCGGGGTTTCGGTGGGCCTCGCGCATGCTGACGAGACGGAGGGGCTCCCGCGGGAAGTCGAGGAACTTCGCCGGCGACTCGCCGCGGTAGCGGAGCAACTCGAGGAGATCAGGCTGGGTGAGTCCGGGGGGACCGGCGGCGCCTCGTCCCACGGCCTGGCTCCCAGCGCGTCAAAGGTCTACTCCGCGGGGCAGGGCGTGTCGCTCGGGGGATACGGGGAGGCACTCTACGCCCGGAGCAAGGTCGGCGACGGAGAGCCGAGCGCGACCACCGACTTCCTCCGCGCGGTTCTCTACACCGGGTACAAGTTCGACCCCAACTGGCTCTTCAACTCGGAGATCGAGTTCGAGCACGCTTCGACGGGCGAAGGGGGCGAAGTGTCGGTCGAGTTCGCCTATCTGGAGTATCAGTGGAAGCCAACCCTCGGACTACGCGCGGGCCTGTTGCTCTCTCCGATGGGGTTCATCAACGAGATGCACGAACCGACGACCTATTGGGGCGCGCGACGGCCGGAGACCGAGCGGGTGGTCTTGCCCTCGACGTGGCGCGAGAACGGCGCTGGCGTCCTGGGCAGCGCGGGACCGGTCGATTTCCGAGGATATCTCCTGACCGGGATGAATGCACAGGGCTACTCACCCGCCGGGATCCGCGGCGGCCGGCAGGCGGGCGCGCAGGCTCTCGCCGAAACCTTCGCCGGCGTGGTTCGGCTGGATCTGCCGGCAGGGGGGATCGGGGCGGTTCCCGGCTTGTCGCTCGCCGGATCGGCCTACCTGGGCCAGGCGGGACAGGATCTGGAACTGGACACGGACGATGGAACCCTGGAGCTCGAGGTGAAAACCTCGATCGTGGAGGGGCACGCGGAATGGAACTGGCGCGGGCTCCGGGTCCGCGCCCTCGCCTCCCGAGCGACGATTGGTGACGTACCCCGCCTGAATCAGGTGCTGGAGCTCGACCCTCACGCGACGGTCGGCGAGACGCTGACCGGAGGTTACGCCGAGGTCGGGTTCGATCTCCTGTCGCTCGGGGCGGGTAGCCGCGCCGCCCTGACGCCATTCGTGCGGCTGGAGCAGGTCAACACGCAGGCCGACGTGCCCACGGGCTTCGCCCCGGACGGCAGGAACGATCGTGAGATCGTGACCGCGGGACTACACTTCGCCCCGATCGCGCAAGTGGCGTTCAAACTCGACCACCAGGTCGTCGATCCGGCTGCAGGGAGCACGGAGAGGCGTACGCACCTCGGAATGGGGTACATCTTCTAGCGCTGCTCCGGAGCAGGGCGCGAGGGAGCCGGCGATGACGGACGAAGGCGGGGAGATGACTGCGAGCAGACCCTGTTTCAGCAGGCGGCGGGTGGGGGCTGCGATCGGCCTGCTGCTGCTCACCGTCGGGAGCGGGGAGGCAAAGCTACTCCGTTCCCAGGAGGAGGCGCTGGCCTCCGTCTTTCCCGGGTGCCGGATCGAGCGTCTGACCGTCTATCCGTCCGAGGAGCAGGTGGCCGCGGCGAGCGCGGCGGCCGGGAGTCCGGTCCGGAGCAGCGTGGTCTACCCCTATGTGGCCTGGGCCGACAGCGGGCTGGTCGGCACCGCCTACTTCGACACCCATATCGTCCGGACGCTGCCTGAGGTGCTCATGATCGCGGTCGGCCCCGGGGGAAACCTGCGGCGGGTAGAGGTGCTGTCATTCCAGGAGCCACCGGAGTACCTGCCAAAGGCGGGGTGGTACGCGCAGTTCGCGGGCCGGGTCCTGGATGCCGAACTGAACCTGCGCCGGGGAATCCGGCCGATGACCGGCGCGACCCTGTCGGCGCGGTCCACGGTGGACGCGGTGCGGAGAGTCCTCGCTCTTCACCGGGTCCTTCCCGCGACTCCCGGCCCCGGGAACGTTCCCGGCGACGGCACGAAAGGCGAGCCGTGACGCTCCGGTTGCTGGAGAAGCGCTCGGTCGAACTGACCTCCGCCGAACGTTGGTACATGCACCTGGCGAACGGGCTGGTCGGGGGAAGCGGACTCGTCTACGCCGGCTTTCGCTACCTGGCAAAGTCGGATGATCCGTACTCCACGCTGCACCCGGCCGTCCCCACGACGCAGCACCTCCATGTACTCCTGGCTCCGGCCTTGGTGTTCGCCGCTGGTCTCCTCTGGAAGACTCACATCCATCCGCGGTGGCATGCCAAGGGATCACCGCGGCGGACGAGTGGGGTGGCCCTGGTCCTGGCCCTCTTTCCCATGCTCGTGTCCGGGTACCTGCTACAGGTCGCGACCGACGAGCGGTGGCGGACCGTCTGGGTCGCGGTCCATCTGAGCGCGTCTGCCGCCTGGCTGCTCGGCTACGGCGGTCACGTCTTCCGCGCCCTCGCGGCGGGGCGGCACGATCGACTGGATCGCCCGGTGTCCGCGCTCGGTCACCCACGGCGCGGCGATCCTTCTGCGCCGGGCTCGACGGAACAGGCGGCGGCCGGTCAGGCGAACGATTGACAGCCCTCCCGGCCGGACGCTAGCGTCCCCTCTGGCCCTGAACGAACCATGAAGATCGTCATCGCATCTGCATTCCACGGTGGAAGCCACGAGGCCTGGGCCTCGGGGTTCGCGCGTCACTCGCGGAATGAGGTGGGTCTCGTGACCCTCCCGGCGCAATTCTGGAAGTGGCGGATGCAGGGGGCAGCCCAGGTGTTTGCGCCCAGGATCCGGGCCATGGCGGGGAGGACCGACGTGCTGCTGGCAACGGACATGTGCGATCTCGCGACGTTGCTGGGTCTGACCCGTGGGCCGGAGGCCCCGGTGGCGGCCGCAGCCTACTTCCACGAAAATCAGCTGACCTACCCGCTCCCGGACGACCCAACGACCGGTCCGATGCGCAGGCAGCACGGAGAACGCGATCTCCACTACGCCCTGATCAACTACAACACGCTGCTCGCCGCCGATCTCGCGATCTGGAACAGCCAGTTTCATCTGGATCAGTTCCTGGGCGAACTGCCGCGAATGCTGCGCCGTTTCCCCGATGAAACCGAAACCCTCCCGACCGAGGAACTGCGGGCGAAGTGCCTGGTCCTGCCGCCGGGGATCGAGATCGATCTGGATCCGGTGAGCGGGCGCGGGGCCGGCGACTCCCCGCTCGTGCTTTACAGCCAGCGTTGGGAGTACGACAAGAACCCGTCCGAATTGCTCGAGGCGCTCTATGCCCTTCAGGAGGACGGGATCGCATTCCGGGTGGCACTCTGCGGGGAGAACCAGCGGCGGGAACCGACCGAGTTTCTCGCCGCGCGAGATCGGCTGGGTGATCGGTTGGTGCAGTTCGGACGTGCGGATGAACGGCGGTATCGCCAACTCCTGCGGGAGGCGGACATTGTGGTCTCGACCGCGCGTCACGAGTTCTTCGGCATCGCGGTGGCGGAGGCCTGCGCGCACGGTGCCTTTCCCGTCCTGCCGCGGAGGCTGGCCTATCCTGAGTTGATCCCGGTCGAGTACCACGAAGCGTGCCTCTTCGACGGAGACGGATCCTCCGGTGAAGAGCGTCCCCACGATCGCGAGAAGCGCGAGCCTCGGGGGCGCGATCTCAAGGGGCGTCTGCGCTTCGCGATCGAGGAGGTTCCGATGCGTCGGAAGGCAGCCGAAGCGATTGCCCGGAGCATGCACCGGTTCGCCTGGACCTCCCTTGCCCCACAGTACGACGCGGCGCTCGAGTCGTTGCCGGAGCGCCGGCGTCGGTCGTCGGACCGGGCGTAGCATGACCCGGGCGACCACGATGTACCAGCTGGTGCTGCGCGCGCGCACGCGCGCGATGCAGACTGGATTCCGTGTCTTTGACACCGCCACCAGATTGCGCGCGATCGAGGCGCGACAGTTTGCCGACGACGTTGATGCCGTGGCCTCCGCGCTCCTCCGCCAGGGAGTCCGCCGAGGGGAGAAGGTGGCCATCGTCGCGGCCACCGGGTACCGCTGGGTCGTGTGCGACTTCGCGATCACCTCGCTCGGGGCGGTGACCGTAGGTGTCTATCCGAGCACGCCGGCGGGGGAACTCGGCGAGCTGCTGAGCTACGCCGACTGCGTGCTGGCGCTGGTCGATGATCACGCTCAGACCCTGAAGGTGGAGGCGTGCCGATCGGTCACGCCGATGCTGCGTCAAGTTGTACAACTCCATGGTCGGATTTTCGGTGCGGCACTGGGGTGGGATGATTTCCTTGGCGCGGGTCGGCAGACCATCGGGGAGGACCTGGGGGCAGCGCGAGCCGCGGTGAGCGCCGAGGATGCGGCGGCCATCGTCTTCACCTCCGGCACGTCCGGACAGCCGAAGGGAGCGGTGCTGACTCACCGAGCGTTGCTGGCCGCGGCCTATTCGGCGGCGCTGTCGGTCGACACCCACCCCGGCGACGAGGCGCTGCTCTTCCTTCCGCTGGCCCATGTCTTCGCGCGGCTCTGTGTCTACTTCTCGCTGCTCACCGGGACGGTGACCACCTTCGCACGATCGCCCGAGACCCTGATGGAGGACTTCGCCACGGCCCGCCCGCACTGGTTCGTCAGCGTGCCGAGGCTGTTCGAGAAGTTCCATCAGGCGGCGAGCGAACGCCTGGATCGGGCGCACGGCTTCGAACGACGGCTCCTGCAATGGGCGCACGACGTCGGGCTCCGGATGAGCGACACCTTGGTCGCACGTCGCCGTCCCTCGCTCCGCCTGCGCCTCGAACATGGGTTGGCGGGACGTTTCGTCTATCGGCGGATGCGGCGACGCTTCGGGGGCCGGTTGCGCTTTGCCATCAGCGGTTCCGCTCCGCTCGATCCGGAAGTCGGGCGATTCCTGCACGCCTTTGATGTGCTCGTCCTCGAGGGAATCGGCATGACCGAGAACGCGGCGTTCAGTCATGTGAATCGACGCGATCACTTCAGATTTGGCTGGGTGGGCACGCCCGGTCCGGGGGTGGAACAACGGATCGCCGTCGATGGCGAGCTGCTCCTGCGCAGCCCGAGCCTCATGCGGGAGTACTACAAGCTCCCGGTCGAGACCCGGCAGGCCCTGGACGAGGATGGATGGTTGCACACCGGAGATGTGGGAGAGATCGACGAGCAGGGGTACCTGCGAATCGTCGATCGGAAGAAGGACCTGCTGGTCACTTCGGGGGGAAAGAACGTCGCCCCAGCGCCGATCGAGCGTCGCCTGGTGGCGCACCCGTACATCCGACAGGCAGTCGTGGTGGGTGATCGCCGGAACTACCTGACCGCACTCATCGTGCCGCTCTCGGCGGAGGCCGCGGACCGCCCTGCCGATCTCGTTTCCAGCGGGATGCGGCGAGCGGACGACCGGGAGCAGCTGGAACTCCGGATCGCGGAGCAGGTCCGGCTGGTCAATCAGGAGTTGCCGCCGTATCGCCAGATCAAGCGCTTCCGTCTGGTGACGGAGTTCACCGAGGAGAACGGACTCCTCACTCATACCGCCAAGCAACGGCGTCGGGCGATCGAGGAGCGATTCGCGGCCGAGATCGAGGCGATGTACGCCGAGCCGCGGTCGGGCGAACCGAGAGGGAAGCCGGAAGGGGCGGCTGCACTCCTCGCCGGGAGTCGGATCGCGGAACTCCGGACCTAGCCCCGGTTCGCGCGCGGCTCCATCACTGGCTCTGGGTCGTCACTGGCGCTGGGTCGTCACTGGCGCTGGGCTCCGGCGTGGTTGGGGCCGTCGTCCACTGCAGGGCCGTTGGGCCCTGCAGCGTTGGGCACTGCGGGGCCGTTGGGCACTGCAGCGTTGGGCACTGCAGGGCCGTTGGGCACTGCAGCGTTGGGCACTGCAGCGTTGGGCACTGCTCCCGATCCCGCCGCGGCGCGGGCTTTCGCACGCTCCTTCCAATAGTCAGCGGAGGCGATCATGTCGCCCCCCTTGAGCACCGAAGGAATCGTGAGCGCCATGATCCTGAGGTCGAGCCCGAACGAGAGTCGCTCGATGTACTCGAGATCGAGTTCGATCCGCCGGCCCCAGTCGATCGAGTTCCGACCATTGATCTGGGCCCAGCCGGTCACGCCCGGGCGCACCTTCAGCCGGCCGCGCTGAACGTCGTCGTACTGCTCGAACTGGTAACGGAGACCTGGGCGCGGACCCACGACCGACATGTCGCCCGCCACCACGTTGAAGAGCTGCGGAATCTCGTCCAGGCTCAGCTTGCGGATGACCCGGCCGACCCGGGTGACCCGTGCATCCTGCTTCTCGACCAGGGCGCCGGCTCCCTTGTGTTCCGCCCCGATCACCATCGAGCGAAACTTCCAGAGGCGGAAGGGGCGACCGTGGCGACCGATCCGCTCCTGCCGGTAGAACACCGGGCCGGGATTGTCGAGCCAGATCAGGATCGCGATGACGAACATGATGGGCGAGGTGGCGATGAGCACTCCCCAGGCGAAGACCAGATCGCAGAGACGCTTTCCGAAACGGGCGTACGCGCCGGTCATTCCACCTCCTCCAGGATCTGGATCGGCGCGCAGGGAAACACCGCCACCCGCGCGCGGTCGCCCACGGCGGAGCGTAGCTGCCGGATCACGCCGGGCCAGGTCGGTTCCGCCGGATAGCCGTCCCAGAAGCTGACCCGCACGTCGGCCAGGCTGAGCGCCGGGGCGTGTACGATCACCTGCCGACCCTCGAGGTAAGCGCGCTCGACCGGCGTGCGGTAGAGCCGCATGTTCGGCCCATGCAACGAGTGGAATCCGCGCCCCATCGGGCAGGCGGCCGTGACCACGACCGCGCCGCCCGCTCGGATCGGCAGCGGGCCGGCGGAGCGGAGCACGTTGAAGGCGTTTCCCACCTGGAGCATCTCCGTGTCCTTGGGATATGCGTTGATGACCACGACGTCGGGGAGGTGACGCGGCGGGCGGGTGGCGTACACCTCGCGCGCGCGGGCCACCGCGGCTCGGTGGGCATGCACCGGGTGCCCGGCGAAGACCCCGACCGTCCGACGGCGCTCGTCGGTCACCACGTTCACGATCGCCTCGAGTCCGACCCGGCGGGCGATCTCTTCCATCTCCTGCCGGGCGCTGTTGTTTTCGACGTTGTTGAGCCCGCCCTTGACCCCCGTGACGGCCGGGCGGTGGTTTGCCTCGAGGGTCTCGATCCCGGACACCCCGGGGAGGACGATCTTGGCCCCGCCGCCGAAGCCGGCATAGGGGTGCGGTACGACCGAGCCGACGGCGATCTTGAGGTCGGCCTCGGAGAACTGGCGGTTGACGTGGATCGGAATTCCGCGGTCCGAGACGCCGGCGTCGACCAGGTTCTCGTAGGGATGGTGATTCACCACGTCATAGGCGCGGCAGATCGGAGCCCCCAGCTTCCGCCGGAGCAGCGGCAGGTCGAGCGGGGCGTGTCCTCCGGAACCGATGAGGATCCGGATTCGATCGCGGGGGATGCCTCCGGCCCGGAGTTCCCGCAACACGTGGGGGAGGATCTCGGCCAGACGGGCCGGGCGCGTGATGTCCTCGACCGCGACCACGGCGTCGCGGCGGCCGGCTGCCAGTTCGCGGAGCGATGGAGACTCGATCCCGCCGCGCAGCGCGGCGGCGATCTCCGAGGAGAGTTGGGCCCCGCCCCGCGGTCGACACATCTCGAGTTCGTAGCCGGAGGGGAGCTGGAACGGGCGCTGCCGGTCTCCGAACCAGGCGCCCCACGGGAGTTCGAACCGTTCACTCACCTTGCCGCATCCTTCATCTCCCCTGAACGAACCCGCTCCCGGTCGATGCGGCACCTTGCCGCTCTACCTGAGCTTGACCGCGCGCAGATTCCCCCGTTCTCCGGCTGCATTCAAGAGATAGAAGTAGACCCCGGCGGGCGCGGACCGGCCAACCGTGTCCCTGCCGTCCCAGGTGATGGCGTAGCTGCCGGGCAACGCGGCCCCGCGCACGAGCGTGCGCACGACCCGACCTGTGGAATCGAGAACCCGCAGATCGACCGGCCCCGGTTGTGCGAGCAGATAGGAGATCACGACCTGGTCGAACAGGGGGTTCGGCGCCGCCGAGAGTCCGAGCGGGGCCCCTCCCTCCGGGGTCTGCACCGCAAGTGTGATCCCCTCGGGGATCTCGTAGTTCTTGGTGTAGATGAAGTCGCCTGCGGCGTTGGCGTTGTTGTTCGCGGCGTTGCCCGCCAGATAGAACTTCGCCGGTCCGGTTCCGGTGAGGGGGGCGACCCAGAAGAAGGACCAGGAGGCCGAGGTCGCCGTTGGAAAGGTGCCGTCCGCCGTCTGCTTCAGGTAGTCGCGCTCGACCCCAGGGCCTTCCGAGATCTGCGTCGTGACCGCGTCGTCGACCACGAGCGTCCCGGCCTCGTCGCCGCTCACCGGCTGGATCACCGTCAGCTCGAACCCCCAGCGCCGCTGGCCCGGATCGACCAGGATCACATTGAGATGGTAGGTCTCTCCCGGCGTGTACTGGGCCGGAAGACCGGTCACGTTCAACCCGCCGTTGCCGGAGTTAACCGTGAAGCTGGAGTGGCAGCTGGTGCAGTTGCGGAAGAGCGGGGGATCGCTCGCATGGCCGTCTGGCGGCCCCCCGTGGTAGGCCAGCGCGCGAGCCGGGGCGAAGATCGCGCCGGCGAGCAGCGCGAGCGGACCGACCAGGTGTGAGACCCGGGCGTGGGAGCCGGAGGCGGGCCCTCTCCGGTGTGACTGTGGACGCATGCAACCTCCTCGGGCGTCGCCGGTCCGGCTCCGGCGTTTCAAAAATCCGCTCTGGTGGCGACGTTCAGGTCGACGGCGGCCGGTCGAGCATCAGGGATGCGGGCCGGTAGCGTCAACCGGGCGTCCCCCCCGCGGAGTGGACGATTGAGATTGCCGTACGAATACGCTCGCCTTCCGTCTCCGTCTGCGTTAGAAAGCCTCCTCTGAAATATTCGGGAACCTGGATTGACCGTTCGTTCGGGCCGGTGCTAGCTTCCCCGGATTGTGAATCCAGGCACTTGTGTGAGGTTTTTCTTTACGCTGGACAGAACCAGGCGTATTGAAGGAAGCCGCTAATGAGCCGATTCCTTTTTCCTAAATGGGTTGACCGGCTTCGGCCACTCTTTGCCGCGCTCCTCATGGGCGCGCCGGTCTATCTCATCGCGCTGGGCTACTACGGCTTCTGGCCCACCACCCGGGTGGTGGGGCACATGCCCAAGCAGCCAGTGCCGTACAGCCACGCGCTCCATGTGGGCGAGCTCGGGATGGACTGTCGGTACTGCCACAACACCGTGGAAAAGGCGGCCTTCGCGGCCATCCCCCCGACCCAGACCTGCATGAATTGTCACAAGCAGATCTGGGCCGAGAGCCCGAAGCTCCTCCCGATCCGGGACAGCTATGCGAACGGCAACCCGGTGCCCTGGGTCAAGGTCCATGACCTCCCCGATTTCGTCTACTTCAACCACAGCGCCCATGTGACCCGCGGCGTCGGCTGCGTGGAGTGCCATGGACGCGTGGATCGCATGGTCGAGGTTTACCAGGAGAAGCCGCTCTCCATGGCTTTCTGCCTGGAATGTCACCGCAACCCGGATGCTCGCCTTCGGCCACCGGAGTTCGTGACCAAGATGGATTGGACCCCCGGGGAAGATCCGGCGGTCGTGGGTGGGCGCGTGCGCCAGGCACTCCAGATCAATCCATCGACTGACTGCAGTACGTGTCATCGCTAGGGGGCCTGCGGTGAGGTCGTGCGGGCGCGAGCCCGGCGCCCTGTAACCGCCCTGGCTAGCCCACGATCGGGAGACTCGTCGTACGGATCGGACGCGGTATGGATGCACGCGGTAGGAACCAGCACGTGATAGGGGATGCGATGAACGCCAGGAATATTGGCGGAGCCTCGAGGAGCGGGCAGACACTCCAGAGTTCCGCGAGTTCTTGGAGCGCGAAGTATCGGAAACCCGGCGCAGTGGCTGGGGCCGTCGACCCGACGCGATTTCTTCAAGCTGATGGGCGCTTCTCTTGGACTGGCGGGCCTGACCAGCTGTCGCTGGCCGGAGGAGAAGGTGCTCCCCTTCGCTGCGCGTCCGACCGGGCGGATCGAGGGGACTGCCCAGCACTTCGCGACCTCGATGGAGCTGGGCGGTTTCGCCCGCGGCTTGCTGGTCCGCAGTTACGATGGACGACCGATCAAGATCGAGGGAAACCCGATCCACCCGGACAATCGGGGTGGCACGGACGGGCTGTCCCAGGCCGCGATCCTGGAGATGTACGATCCGGACCGCAGCCGCACGGTGGTGCGCCGGGACGGCCGACAGGACTTCCACGCCACCTGGCTCGAATGGGAAGAGTTCGCCGCCTCCCAGTTCGGGCAGCACCGGACCGCGCGGGGCCGGGGCCTGGCGTTTCTCTGTGAGGAAACCCGTTCCGCGACCGCGCTCCGTCTTCGGGCAGAGATCGCCTCGGCGATGCCGGAGGCCCGGTGGTACGACTATGAGCCGATCTCCCGGGACAATGCGCGCCTGGGGGCGGAACTTGCCTTCGGCGCTCCGCTGCGCCTGGTCCCTGACCTCACGCAAGCCGAGGTGATCGTCTCGTTCGAGGATGACTTCCTCGGCTCCCATCCGGCTGCCGCCGGATTGGCGCGCGATTTCGCCGCGGGACGTCAGGGCGAACATGGTCGGATGAACAAGCTCTTCGTCGCCGAGGCGGGATACAGCCTCACCGGAGCCGCGGCGGACGAGCGCGCCCCGGTTGCGACGTCGAAGATCGGTCACCTGCTGGCGGCGGTCGCGGCAGCGGTCGCCGAGGGGAACCCGGTCGGGGCCAACCCGGTCGGGGCCAACCTGGCCGGGGCCAACCCGGTCGGTGCCAACCTGGCCGGGGCTGGATCGATCCGTGCAGCGATCGACGCGCTGGCCCAAGGGGCGGAGCCGCACGGATTCGTCACCCAGGTCGCGGAGGCACTTCTCGCACACCGTGGTCGCTCGATCGTCCTGGTCGGTATGCGTCAGGCGCCCGAATTGCACGCGATCGGTCATTGGTTGAATCAGGTGCTGGGAAACGTCGGCAGCGCGGTTCGCTATGTGGCGGAGCCGATCAACCGTACGGGTTCCCACCTCGCCTCGATCCGCGCGCTGAGTGACGACCTCGCTGCGGGGGGGATCGAGACCCTGGTCATCCTGGGAGGAAACCCGGTTTACAACGCGCCGGCCGACCTCGACTTTGGCGGCAAGCTGAGCAAGGCGACCCACCGCATCCACCTCTCCCTGCACGACGATGAGACCTCGGCGCTCTGCACCTGGCACCTGCCGAGGGCGCACTTTCTGGAGGCGTGGGGGGACGGAGAGGCGCTCGACGGAACCTACTGTGCGCAGCAGCCGCTGATCGAACCGCTCTTCGGCGGGCGCTCACCGATCGAGGTGTTGGCCCTGGCGGCCGGGGTTCACGGCCCGAAGGGCTACGAATTGGTCCGGCAGACCTTCGCCCATAAGGTCGGTGGCCATGCGTCCGCGGACCCGACCCAAGGCGGGCATGGTTCCGCGGTGGTGGTCGACGAAGCCGCCTGGCGCGGTTTCCTCCACGAGGGAATCCTGGCCCACTCGGCCGCGCCCAACGTGCAGCCGGAGTTCCGACTGGCAGAACTCAGCGGCCGGCTGGCGGGCTACACGCCCCCGAGCGGCTCCGGGCTGGAGTTGGTGTTCACCAATGACTACTCGACCTATGACGGCCGGTTCGCGAACAACGGCTGGCTCCAGGAACTACCGGATCCGATTACCAAGCTGACCTGGGACAACGCCGCTACCTTCTCGCTCACCGATGCGAATGCGCTCGGAATCAAGACCGGAGAGCTGGCGAGCATCGAGGTGAGCGGGCGAAAGCTCGAGGTCGTCGCCTACATCCTACCAGGACAAGCCGTCGGAACCGTGGGGTTGCCGCTCGGCTACGGGCGGACCGACGCCGGCAAGGTGGGCAACGGGGTCGGTTTCGATACGTATCGCCTGCGCGGCACCGATGGCTTCGGCTTTGCCACCGGGGCGGTCGCCCGCAACACCGGTCGGCCGTACAAGATCGCCACGACGCAGGATCACCACCTGATCGATCGGGTCGGATTCAACGAGCGGCAGCGCCGGATCGAGGAACTGGTCCGGGAGGGGACCCTGGGCGACTACCAGTCCCACCCGGAGTTTGCCAAGCATATAGGCCCCCACTATGAGCCGGCGCCGCTCTGGGTCGAGCACAAGTACGACGGCCACCGCTGGGCGATGTCGATCGATCTGAGTTCCTGTATCGGCTGTGGAGCCTGCGCGGTCGCCTGCGTGGCGGAGAACAATCTCCCGATCGTGGGCAAGGACCAGGTGCGGCGCGGCCGCGAGATGCACTGGATCCGCATCGATCGCTACTTCAAGGGCGAGACCGAGGCGCCGCGAGTTTCGTACCAGCCGGTCACCTGCCATCAGTGCGAGAACGCGCCCTGCGAGCAGGTCTGCCCGGTGGCGGCGACGGTCCACAGCCACGAGGGGTTGAACGACCAGGTCTACAACCGCTGCATCGGCACCCGGTATTGCGCCAACAACTGCCCCTACAAGGTGCGTCGGTTCAACTACTTCAACTATCAGCGAAATCTGACCCCGCTGGAGAAGATGCACTTCAATCCGGAGGTGACGGTCCGGGCGCGCGGTGTCATGGAGAAGTGCACCTACTGCGTGCAGCGGATCAACGCGGTCAAGATCGTGGCGAAGAACGAACAGCGCCCGATCCGCGACGGGGAGATCACCTCGGCCTGCGCCCAGGCCTGTCCGACGCGGGCGATCACGTTTGGTGATCTGAGCGACCCGGCGAGCAGAGTGAAGGAGCGACAGGAGCATCCGCGCGCTTACGCCATGCTGGCCGAGCTGCACGTCCGGCCAAGAACGCAGTATCTGGCCCGCTTGCGGAACGTCGAGGGGGGACACGCCGGTAGTCATTCCGGCGGGCACTCCGAAAGTGGTCATGACGCCGCCGCGCCGGCAGGGAAGGGCGCGGGGCACGAGGGATAACGGAACTGGGCGGGGGCCAAGGCGCCGCCTGCCCGGGTTCCGGAGTGAGTAGCGATTCGACGGCCCGGCGAGCAGGGTTGCCGTCTGCATGGTTTCCAGATGAGGTGGGTAGGCCCGGGGGAATGAGATGAGCGGTACGACACAGGAGCGGGACCTCAAGTTAGGCCGGACCCCGCTGGTAATGGGGGCGAACGACTTCACCTCCGTCACCGACAAGGTGTGCGATCCGGTCGAGCTGGACGTGCGGAAGACCCCGATGGCCTGGTACATCGGCTTCGGGGTGAGCCTCATGCTCCTCGGACTCCTCGGCGCGATGATCGGATGGCTGTTCTGGAAGGGCGTCGGCGTCTGGGGCCTCAACAACCCGGTCGGTTGGGCCTTCGACATCACGAACTTCGTCTTCTGGGTCGGGATCGGTCACGCTGGAACCCTCATCTCCGCCATTCTTTTCCTGTTCCGCCAGCGCTGGCGTACGAGCATCAACCGCGCGGCCGAGGCGATGACCATCTTCGCGGTGCTCTGTGCGGCGACCTTTCCCGGCATCCACGTCGGTCGCCCGTGGCTGATCTGGTGGGTGTTTCCGCTCCCGTACTCGCAGAACATGTGGCCGAACTTCCGCAGTCCGCTCCTCTGGGACGTCTTCGCCGTATCGACCTACTTCCTCACCTCGGCGATCTTCTGGTACCTCGGGATGGTGCCCGATCTCGCCACCCTGCGCGACCGAGCGGTCGGCAAGGTACGGCAGATGATCTTCGGCATCGTGGCGCTCGGCTGGCGCGGCTCGCACCGCCAATGGCAGCGCTACGAGGTGGCGTACCTGATCCTGGCCGCGATCGCGACCCCGCTGGTTCTGTCCGTGCACTCGGTCGTTTCGTTCGACTTCGCGACCAGCCAGCTTCCCGGCTGGCACACCACGATCTTCCCGCCCTACTTCGTCGCCGGCGCCATCTTCTCCGGCTTCGCCATGGTGCTCTTCTTGCTCGTACCCTGTCGTGAGTGGTTCGGGTTGAAGGAGATGATCACCATGCGGCACCTGGAGAACATGTGCCGGATCATGCTCGCGACTGGCATGATGGTGGGCTACGCCTACGGCATGGAGTTCTTCACCGCCTGGTACAGCGGGAACAAGTACGAGTCGTTCGCCTTCATCAACCGCGCCCTCGGGCCCTACTGGTGGGCCTACTGGATCATGGTGAGCTGCAACGTGATCGTGCCCCAGATCTTCTGGTTCAAGTGGGCACGCACCAACCTGCCGGTGATGATGGTGGTGACCTTCCTGATCAACGTCGGGATGTGGTTCGAGCGGTTCGTGATCATCGTCACCTCGCTGGCGCGCGACTTCCTGCCGTCGAGCTGGGGTATGTTCTGGCCGACTCACATTGACCTTTTGACCCTGTTGGGCAGCTTCGGCCTGTTCTTCACCCTCTTCCTGCTCTTCCTCCGGTTCCTGCCGATGGTGGCGATCTCGGAGGTCAAGGGGGTGATGCCGGCGGCCCATCCGCACGGGCATGGAAATCATGGCGGCAAGGGACACGAAGCGGGATCGTTTGCACCGGGGCACTGATCCCCCGCGGGCGGAAACTAGGCCCCGGCTGGCGGAGACCATCGGCGGCGCCCGGGCTCGGGCGGCCGGGATGAGGAGACGAGGGTGAGTAGCGTGCGGCAACCGATCACTGATAGTGATCCGCGGGTCATGGCCGGGTTCCTGGCCGAGTACACCACGGTCGACGATCTGGTGCGTGCGGCGGAGCGAGTTCGCGACGCCGGGTACCAGAACTGGGACTGCCACTCGCCATTCCCGGTGCACGGTCTGGATCGCGCCATGGGGATCAAGTACACCAAGCTTCCGATCTTCATTCTGTGCTGCGGGCTGACCGGGTTGGCCACCGCCGTGGTCCTGCAGTGGTGGATGAACGCGGTCGACTACCCCTACCTCATCTCGGGGAAGCCGATCTACAGCTTCCCGGCAAACGTTCCGATCATCTTCGAGCTGACGGTGCTCTTCACCGCGTTCGGGACGCTCTTCGGCCTGCTGGGCTTCAACAAGCTGCCGCAATGGCGGCACGCCACCTTCTCGAGCGAGAGATTTCGCCGGGCGACGCAGGATCGCTTCTTCATCAGCGTCGAGTCGAATGACCCGAAGTTCGACCGTGAGAAGACCCGCACGCTCCTGGCCGGCACGAACCCGAGCGCGATCGAGGAACTGGAGGACTGATGGCGAAGCGGCTCGCTCCCAACTGGATCATGCCGGTCGTCCTGACCCTGACCTGTCTGGCGATCATTCCGTTTGCCCTGATCGCGCGGGCGCGGGCGACCAAGTTCGACAAGCCCCGGGTGCACTGGATTCCGGACATGGACAACCAGGCCAAGTACAAGGCGCAGTCGGCCAACCCGATCTTCGCCGACGGCCGGGCGATGCGCCCGGCAGTCCCGGGGACCGTGGCCCGCGGCGAGTTGCGGACCGATACCCACTTCTACCAGGGCGTGGTCGCCGGCACCTGGGCCACGACCTACCCGATGCCGGTCACCGAGACGGTGATGAAGCGGGGACGCGAGCGGTACGACATCTACT
Organism: Candidatus Eiseniibacteriota bacterium; assembly: GCA_016712505.1. GTDB lineage: Bacteria > Eisenbacteria > RBG-16-71-46 > CAIMUX01 > CAIMUX01 > JADJQY01. The sequence continues at coordinate 211,090 of JADJQY010000008.1, forward strand.
GCGCCCCCTGCCACGGACTCGACGGAGCCGGCCAGGGGGTCGTTGCGGTCCGGGCAGACCGTCTGGCCCAAGGGACCTGGACGCCGCCCTCCTCGTACCACACCGAGGTGGTGCGGGGCCGGCCGGTCGGACACCTGTTCAATACGATCACCAACGGGATCCGCAACATGCCGGCCTACGGCCCGATGCTGCCGGAATCGGACCGCTGGGCGGTGGTGGCCTATGTGCGCGCACTCCAGCGGAGCCAGAATTCAACTCTCGGGGATGTTCCTCCGGACGCGCAAGGGGGCCTGCAGTAGAGCCTTGCTGCAGTAGAGCGGCGTTGGAGTAGAGCGGCGGTGCAGTAGGGCGGATCTCCGGAAGAACGAAGTTTGATCGGGAATCTTGAGGTGAGGCGTCCCGCGGTGGAGGATCTCATCGTGAATGACGAGGTCATCGTGAGGAGCAGGGAGCGGCGATGAAACAGGATCAGGCGAACGACATCTGGACACTCGGCGAGCTGGGTCCAAAGATCACGCGGAATGCGTATGTGATCGGGATCATCGGCATCGTCGCGAGCCTGGGGCTGGGTGCGATGTCGGGCTGGGGGCGGTTCTTCCAGGCCTGGCACGTCAGCTTCTGCTATTTCCTCGCCCTCGGCCTGGGGGCACTCTTCTTCGTGCTCATCCAGCATCTGACCGGCGCGAGCTGGAGCGTGATCGTGCGACGGCCGGCCGAAGCGATGGCGGCCAACCTCCCCGCCATGGCTCTCTTCTTCGTTCCTATCGTGATCGGAATGAAGGACCTGTTCCCCTGGGCGAACCCCGAGGTGATGGGCGGAAATCCGGTGTTGGCCGCGAAGGCGCCGTACCTGAACATGACCTTCTTCCTCGTCCGGTGGGCTGTCTTCTTCCTCGCCTGGTTTCTGATCACGCGGTTCTTCTTCAACAGCTCGGTCAAGCAGGACTCGACCGGCGACTTCTCCCTCACGCTCAAGATGGAGCGTGGAGCCGCGCCTGCGGTGATCGCCTTCGCCCTCTCGCTCACCTTCGCAGCTCTCGACCTGCTGATGAGCCTTTCCCCATGTGGTACAGCACCATCTTCGGGGTCTACTTCTTCGCTGGGGCGGCACTCTCGTTCTTCTCCTTCCTGGCCTTTGCGGTGATCCAGCTACAACGCACCGGGCGCCTGCGTTCGGTCTCGCCCGAGCACTTCCACGATCTCGGGAAGCTGATGTTCGCGTTCGTCATCTTCTGGGCCTATATCGGATTTTCGCAGTACATGCTGATCTGGTACGCCAACATTCCCGAGGAAACGGTCTGGTACCAGGCCCGGTGGGAGGGGCAGTGGAAGACCTGGAGCATCATCATCATCTTCGGGCACTTCGTCCTTCCCTTCGCGGGGCTGATCTCGCGTACGGCGAAGAAGACATCGGCCACCCTGGCATTCTGGGCCGTCTGGATGCTGGTGATGGAGTGGGTTGACCTCTATTGGCTGGCGATGCCGAGCAAGAGTCCGGGGAAGGTTCCCCTCCACTTGCTCGATCTGACCACCTTCCTGGGGATCGGCGGGATCCTGATCGGTCTGGCCGCCCGGCGCCTGAGGGACCGGTCACTCGTGGCGGAGCGGGATCCGCGACTCCAGGATTCGCTCCTGTTCGAGAACGTCTAGCCCAGGGGATCTTCAGGGACCTTCTTTCGAGGAACGCGCATGTCGTCTCACAAGTCCGAAGTTTCGCATGAGCCCTTCGTCCCCGGTGAAGGGGATCCCGAGCCGCTCGGCACCGCCGTCACGGTGATCGTCGGCGCGATCCTGGTCTACGTCGTGATCATCCTGCTTCAAGGGGTGTTCTACCGGACCCAGGAGGCCGAGGTGGCGCGCAAGACCTTCGGGATCCCGCCCCAGGACCTGACCCTGGCGCGCTCCACGCAGCTCGAGGTGTTGTCGAGCTACCGCTGGCTCGATCAACCGCGCGGTGTGGTGCGAGTGCCGATCGATCGGGCGATGGAGTTGGTGATCCAGGAGAGCCGCGCCCTGGTCACGCCAAGTCCGGCGGCAATGGGGAACTCCGATTCGCACGCCGCTCCGCTGGGTGGCGGTTCCATGGCGGGCGAAGGCCACGCCACGCCGGCGGAGAGCGCCACGGCTCCCCACGCTAACGCCCCTCACGTCACTGCTCCAGACGGTGGCGCGGGACACTAGGACCGGACAGAGGATGCCAAGCGCCATGCCGACCAGAATCGCCGAACGAGACCGTCTCGAGAGCGGACGCCGCAAACCGGCGTCGGCCCGGGGCGCGGCTGCGTGGGCGCTTCGGGTGCTCGGCCTTTCGCTGCTGCTCGCGGCGGGATGGCATCCGTCGCAGGCGCAACGGCTCGAAGCGCTCCCCTCGTACGCGGACGACGCCGACATCGAGGAGAACCTCGATGCTCCCCTTCCGCTTGGCCTCGACTTCGTCGCGGATGACGGAACGACGGTGCGCCTGGGAGACTACTTTGATCGCCGCCGCCCGGTCCTTCTGACCCTCAACTACTACAGCTGTCCGATGCTCTGCACCCTGCAGCTCAACGGTCTGGTCGATGCGCTCAAGGCGAGCGATTGGCTACCGGGCCGCGAGTTTGAACTGGTGACGGTGAGCATCAACCCGCGCGAAACGCACGAGCTGGCCCGTCTGAAGAAGCAGAACTACATCCGCGACTACGGTAAGCCGGAGGCGGCCGCCGGGTGGCACTTCCTGGTCGGGCGACAGGAGAACATCACCGCGCTGGCGGACACGGTCGGTTTCCGCTACGAGTACGACGAAAAGACCGGCGAGTATGCGCACGCCGCGGTAGCCTACGTGATCACCCCGGATGGACGCGTTTCGCGCTACCTGTATGGAGTCCAGTTCGAACCGAAGACCCTGCGCTACTCGATGGTGGAGGCTTCGGCCGGTCGGATCGGGAACACCTTGGACCGGTTGATCCTGCTCTGCTTCCACTACGACGCGACGCGCGGCAAGTACGCCCCGGCGGCGATGAACATCATGAGATTGGGCGGCGGATTGACGCTGCTCATCGTGGGAACCTGGGTTCTGGCCCAGTGGGCGCGGGAGCGCCGTCGAACGCTGACCGCGGCGGCCCACGGATGAACCTCGAGGAGAGGAAAGATCGATGCTAGCGAGTCTTCTCGGATCGATGGCCGGCTTCCTGGGTCAAGGGGGCGGGTTCTGGCTGCCGGAGGCGGCGTCGAAGACGGCCGAGCCGGTCGACGCGCTGTTCAACTTCGTGCTCTGGATCTGCATCTTCTTCTTCGTGCTGATCTGCGTGCTGATGATCCTCTTCGTCATGCGGTTCCGCCGCCAGCGTCCTGATGAGGAGGCTCTCTCGCAGGTGGAGCACAACTCCGCCCTCGAAATCACCTGGACGGTGATTCCGCTCGCGCTGGCCATCGCGATCTTCTGGATGGGCTTCAAGGGGTACATGGACTTGGCGACGCCCCCGGCCAACAGCATGGGAGTCCAGGTTCAGGCGCAGAAGTGGAGCTGGCTCTTCTCCTACCCCAACGGGGTATCGGCCGCGGAACTGCACGTCCCGGAGGACACTCCGGTGAAGCTCACCATGTCCTCGAGCGACGTGCTGCACAGCTTTTTCGTACCGGCATTCCGCATCAAGCAGGACGTGGTTCCGGGGCGGTACACCACGGTTTGGTTCCACCCCACCCGCACAGGTGAGTTCCAGGTCTACTGCACCGAGTACTGCGGAAAGGGTCACTCGGACATGCTGAGCAAGGTGATCGTCCACAGTCGCACCGATTACGACAAGTGGATGGACGAGGAGGGGAACTTCATCGACAAGATGCCTGCGCCCGAAGCCGGCGCCAAGGTGTTCCAGAAGTACGGCTGCAAACAGTGCCATTCAGTGGATGGCGCGGGCGGCACCGGCCCGACCTTCAAGGGGCTCTGGGGCATCGACCAACCGCTCACCACGGGTGCGAAGGTGAAAGTCGACGAGAACTACGTCCGCGAGTCGATCCTCCAACCGCAGGCCAAGATTGCCGCGGGGTACGAGCCGGTCATGCCCACGTTCCAGGGCAGGATGAATGACAAGGAGATCGGCGTCCTGATCGAGTATCTGAAGACCCTGAAGTAAGGCGAGGCAACCATGAGTGCGAACCACACGACCTACGGCGGCGGGACTCCGGGAGCGCCGGCCTGGGAGCAGGACAACTACTTGAACCACACCCATGGGCTCAAGTCCTGGTTGACCACGCTCGATCACAAGCGGATCGGACTGATGTATCTGATCTGCATCCTGGCTTCGTTCTTGCTCGGCGGACTGTTCGCGCTCCTGGTGCGAACCGAGCACCTCACGCCGGGGCGCACGATCGTCGACGCCGATCTCTACAATCAGTACTTCACCCTGCACGGCGCCGTGATGATCTTCCTCTTCATCATCCCGGGGATTCCCGCCGCGCTGGGGAACTTCGTCCTCCCGCTCATGCTGGGGGCCAAGGATGTGGCCTTCCCCCGGCTCAACCTGACCAGCTGGTACCTCTGGGTGATCGGGGCAATCTTCTCCGTGGTCACGATCGCGCTGGGCGGTGTGGACACTGGCTGGACCTTCTACACGCCCTACAGCACGACGACCGCCACTCACGTCATTCCGGTCACCCTGGGGGTCTTCATCCTCGGGTTCAGCTCCATCTTCACCGGGCTGAACTTCATCGTCACGATCCACAAGCTGCGGCCCAAGGGGATGACCTGGTTCAAGATGCCGCTCTTTCTCTGGGCGGTCTACGCCACCGCGCTGATCCAGGTGCTGGCCACGCCGGTGCTGGGCATCACGCTGCTTCTGCTCATCGCGGAGCGCGCGATGGGGATCGGGATCTTCGACCCGGCCCTGGGTGGAGATCCGGTGCTCTTCCAGCACTTCTTCTGGTTCTACTCCCACCCTGCGGTCTACATCATGATCCTCCCGGCGATGGGGGTGATCTCCGAGGTCATCGCGCCGTTCAGCCGGAAGACGATCTTCGGCTACAAGTTCATCGCCTACTCGAGCATCGCGATCGCGGCCTTCGGCTTCCTGGTCTGGGGGCACCACATGTTCACCAGCGGGCAATCGGCCCTGGGAAACATGCTCTTCAGCGCCCTGACCTTCTCGGTCTCGATCCCGTCGGCGATCAAGGTCTTCAACTGGCTCTCGACCATGTACAAGGGCTCGATCAGCCTCAAGACGCCGATGCTCTACGCCCTGGCGTTCATGTTCCTCTTCGGCATCGGCGGCCTGACCGGGCTCTTCCTCGGCGCCCTGGCGGTCGACGTCCACCTCCACGACACCTACTTCGTCGTGGCGCACTTCCACTACGTGATGTTTGGCGGGACAGTGATCGCCTTCCTCGCCGGACTGCACTACTGGTGGCCGAAGATGTTCGGCCGCATGTACAGCGAGAAGTGGGGCGCGGTGGCCTGCGCCCTGATCTTCATTGGCTTCAACGTCACCTTCTTCACCCAGTTCGTGCTGGGCAGCCAGGGGATGCCGCGTCGTTACTACAACTATCTGCCGATGTACACGTCGTATCACCAGATCTCGACCGTGGGTTCATACATCATGGGGCTGGGTTTCGTGATCTGCGCGATCTACCTGGCGCATTCGCTCCTGGCCGGGAAGAAGGCGGCAGCCAACCCCTGGGGTTCGGTCACACTCGAGTGGCGGACCCCGCCGATCCCGCCGCACGACAACTTCGACAAGACGCCGTTGGCGGGTGATCCGTACGACTACAGCCAGGTACGCTGGGACGCCAAGACCGGCGGCTATGTCTGGGTGGACGAGCAGTCCAGTGCCGCGGTCGCGGGCTGAGCACAACCGGAGAGGAACTAGGTAACCGTGAGCGGACACAGCAGTCATCCCGACTATCTGGGCCACCATTACGACACCCCGGAGCAGCAGTTCGACTCCGGCTCGCTCGGAATGTGGCTGTTTCTCGCGACCGAGGTGCTCCTGTTCGCCGGGCTCTTCTGTGCCTACGCGATCTATCGCTCGCACCATCCGGAGATCTTCCTCTACGCCCACCAGTATCTGGACAAGAACATGGGCGCGCTGAACACTGCCGTGCTGATCTTCTCCAGCTTCACCATGGCGATGGCGGTCCGGATGGCACAGCTGGGAAAGAACAATCATGTGGTCACCCTGCTCACCATCACCCTGCTCTGCGGGTTCGGCTTCCTCGGGGTGAAGAAGGTCGAGTATGAGGCGAAGTGGAAGCACGGATTGCTCTGGGGAAAGAAGTTTCACCCGGAGGAACACTCCGCTGGGGCACACGGAACCGAGGCGCTGCACGATGCCGGTGTGACCACGGCGGCCGGTGTGACCACGGCGGCCGGTGTGGCCACGGCGGCGGGCGGCGCAGGCGCGAGCCATGACACCGGCGCGAGCCATGATGCCGCCGCCATGCCCGCTGGCGCGACCGACCACGGGGCGGCTCCGGCAACCGGAGGTTCGACCGCTGCTCCCGTCGGCATCAATCCGGCGAACGCTGATCCGATGGCGGTGCGCTCGAACATCGCTCCGCCGCCGGCCGGGCCGGCAGGACTGGCCGAGAACGCGTTCGAGCCGAAGCAGAAGGTCAATAGCCACGCCACACCGAAGGAACGCCCGAGCAACGTGCACATCTTCTTCGGGATCTACTTCCTGATGACCGGACTCCATGGGGTTCACGTCATCGCCGGGATGTCGGCCATCGCCTGGGTGCTCTGGCGCACGATGAAGGGGCACTTCTCGGCTCAGTACTCGACCCCGGTTCATCTCGTCGGACTGTACTGGCACCTGGTTGACCTGGTCTGGATCTATCTCTTCCCGCTCTTGTATCTGGTCGGATAGACCGATCGCGAGCGGAGGGCGGCCCGCGGCCGCGGGCGACTCCTCGGCCGAGGGCGGGGGCGAAAACGAGTAAAGGGACCTGGAGGATCGATGAGCCACTCAGGCGGACATCACGGGGAACACGCAGCGCCGGGGCATGTCGTCTCGACCAAGATCCTGGTCGGGGTTTGGCTCGCGCTCATGATCCTCACCGTGGTCACGGTCGAAATCGCGACGGTCGACCTCGGCTCGGCCAACCTGTGGGTCGCGATGTTCGTCGCGAGCATCAAGGCCTCCCTGGTGGTGCTGTTCTTCATGCACCTCTTCTGGGATCGGAAGATCAACATGATCATCTTCATCGTCTCGCTCTTCCTCCTGGCGCTGTTTCTCGGCTTGGCGCTCACCGACACCGGTGCGTACCAACCGGATCTCATTCCCGGCTACGCCCCGGGGATGGAGCAGACGCCGCCGGCGACGAAGTGATCGACCGCGACGCTTGAACGTGAGCAGTACCGACAAGCCGCCGCTCAAGCTGGTTCAAACCGGTACGCCCTCGAGATCGGAGACGATCCCGGGGGCGAATCTATTAGGGACGATCGTGCTGATCGGCTCCCTGGGCATGCTCTTCGTGGCCAGCATGGTGGGGTACTTCTACGTGCGCGCCCGGGCGGTTCAGTGGCCCCCCTCCGGGATGCCGGGGATGCCGGCGTCACTGTGGGTGTCGACCGCGCTCCTGATCGCCTGCAGCTGGACCATCCATCGGGCGGTGCTCGCCGCGCGGCACGATCGACGTGACTCGGTTCTGCTCCACACCCGATTGACGCTCGGCTTGGGGCTGGCCTTCCTCGCCGCCCAGTGCTGGAACTGGTGGGAGCTGGTCGGCGCGTCGCTTACCCCGCAGGTCAACCTGTACGGATTCACCTTCTACATGCTCACCGGGCTCCATGCCGGGCACGTGATCGGCGGGCTGATCCCCCTCGCCATCGTGACCCGGAAGGCGCAGGCTGGAGCCTATACTTCGTTCGAGAGCACCGGGCTTAGGCAGTGCGCCCTCTACTGGCACTTCCTCGACGCAGTCTGGATCGTGGTGTTCCTCGTGCTTCTTCTGGGGAGCTGAGGACGAGACACTCCGACAGGCGGGATCAACCGGCGGCGCGCAGGTCGGAGTCGAGGAACGCACTTTCCGGGTGTTGTGCGTACCAGGCGAACCAGAACGCGGCGAACACTGCCGTTCCCTGCGCCAGCTCCTGATCCGGGTTGATCCACGCAGCTTCCGGCTCGCGCGACAGGTGGATTCGTACTGGTCTCCCTTCGATCGTCAGCTCGGTCGTCCCCCCGGCTCCGGTGGCCGTTCCGGCCGCCTCCGCGCGGGCCAGGAGGCTCGCCACCGGCGCCACGATCGTCGCGCCCTTGGTCCGCAGGACCAGGCAGGGGGACTTCAAGCGGTGTGGTCCCGGAGCAGGGAGGGGGCGCACCGCGAAGCGGAGCCGATCGTCACCGAAGTAGGGCGCATAGGGTTGCCGACGATACCGTTCATAGTAGAGATCGGTGCGCGCCAGGCAGGTCGTATTGGGCGCGAGGTGGTGCCAGTCTCCCCAGGGGAGAACCGCGGATCTCAGCACCTGGAGCGAGCAGGCCTCGGCGGCGAGTGGGCCGGCGATCGCCCGCGCCTGGAGTTGTGAGAAGAGGCTGGGGGAGGGGGTGTCTCGGTCGTAGAGGACGAGGTTCGAGTTCCAGAGGAGGCCGCTGGCTCCGAAACGCGTGAGTCGCCCGGCCACGCGCCGGTCGAACACCACCGCGGCGTCGCACAGGGGGTTGTAGGTGACCGCGATCGGCACGCCCCCGAGCGTGTCGTTGATCACCTCGTGCCACTGGACGGCGAGGATCGGATAGCAGCGCGACACTCCGTTCAGTTGCACGCCGATGACCCGATCGCTCGAGACGAGGTACTTTGCCCGGCCCTTCCGCGCCAGGGCGAGCACCTGCGCGGCGTCGATCAGTGGAGGGGCATCGAGCACCGGAATCCCATCCCTTGGCATGCCGCCGGCCGTGAGTTCGTCGCCGGAGACCAGTAGGTTCGAGAGGTCAAATCCGTAGCTTTCGACCGATCGACCGTCGCCGATCGCATGTGACTTCGGGCCGCTGAGCAATGGCCAGAGGACCCGGGCCATGGCGAGCAAGGTGAGAACGATCCCGAGCAGGAGTACGCCGCCTCCAGCCTTCCAGGTCAGCCGGGGACGTGTGGCCTCGTCGCTCATCGACCCTCCTCAGCGTGGCGCGAGTGGTGCCGTCTCTGCGGTTTCGGGGCCGCGATCCCCGACGTGTCGCACGCTGTTGCGCAGCGCCGCGCTGTCGAGGAGGAGGAGGCCGAGCAGGAGCGGCAGGTAGATCAGGCTGGCGAAGAACAGCCGACGCGCGCTCCGGGGGCTCAAGTCGCGGCGGAGTGCGAGGCCGGTCCAGACCAAGCCGCCGCCGAGTGCGATCGAGCCGAGGGCGGCGATCCATCCGGTGAGTCCGGCCAGCATCGCGGCCGCGCCGAGCGGAACGAGGGCGAGCGAATAGACGACCGCCATCAGGCTGGTCAGACGGCCGCTCTTGTCGACGATGGGCAACATCCGGTAGCCGCCGCGTTCGTAGTCGTCCCGGTATAGCCAGGCGAGCGCGAGGAAGTGTGGGATCTGCCAGATGAACAGGATCGCGCCGAGCACCCAGCCCCCGAGATGGAGCCCGCCGGTGGCCGCGGTCCACCCCATGAGGGGCGGAATCCCGCCGCAGACCGCCCCCACCAGGGTGCAGAGCGGTGAACGGGTTTTCATCGGCGTGTAGACGAAGAGATAGAGCACCTCGGTGAGCAAGGCGAGCCCGGCGGTCAGGAGGTTGGCGAAGGCGGCCAGAAACAGCAGCCCCCAGACCACGGAGAGGAGTCCGAGGAGGAGCGCGACGTCGGGACGGATGCGGCGCGAGGGGAGCGGTCGGACTCGGGTCCGATGCATCCGCGCATCGCGCTCCGCCTCCATCCACTGGTTGAGGATGTTGGCTCCGAAGGCGGTCAGCGCGGTGCCAAGCAGAGTCCAGCCGAAACGGGGCAGGTCGAACGGTCCGAGCGAACCGAGGGCGAAGCCGACGGCAGTAGTGATGGTGACCAGGATGGCGAGTCGCGCCTTGGCCAGCTCGAAGTAGATCCCCAGCCATGCGATCGGGCCGGTCCGCGCACGTCCGGCGGTCGGACGTGCCCCGGGGGGCGGCATCGGCGCGGCCGTGGTTTCGGTGTCAGCCTGGGTCATCTCTCGCGTCTCGTTCTTGAGTGCTTCACGCAGGGGACGTCGGTGCTACGATGCCGGGGAGTTCGTGATTGCGACCCCGAGCCGGAGCGGAGGGGCCGCGTGCGATCCGCTGCACGCTATCACGCGCCCCCCCGGGGGTGAAGAGGAAATCCCCAGGTGTCGAGTCTCGAAACCAAGTCGGTTCCACGGCGGGAAACGCCGCGCCCCATCGCGCCGAACTCCCAGACGACCAGTTACCGTCTCGCGCTCGGCTTCGGCACCACGGTGCTGATGTGGGCGATCGGGTACATCTCTCGGATTCCGCCCGTCTGGGTTCCGAGCGCCCTCCTCGTGGCTCTGCTCCTCGCGGCGCAGATCCTCGGTGGCTGGTGCGCGGGCCGCTTCTCCCCCGACGGAACGAGGGCCGGGCTCTGGGTCGGCGGCGTCTCGGCTCTGCTCAATCTGCTCGTGATGGGCAGCCTGCTCACCGCCCACGAACCGAACCAGATCGTTCCCTCCGCCCTGCTCTGGCTCCCCGGTTCGATCGCCATCGGCTTGGCCTGCGGGGCGATCGGCGGCGGGCTCGGCAACCGGAATCGGGCCGGCGGCCCCGTCGCGCGCTCCATCCACCCTGCCGATCACCTGGACCAGCGGAGTTGGACCTCGATCTTCGCCCTCGTCGCCGCCACCGCCACGTTCTTCCTCCTCATCGTCGGTGGTGTGGTCACCAGCCAGAAGGCCGGTCTGGCCGTGGTCGACTGGCCGAATTCGTACGGCTACATGATGTTCCTCTACCCGCTGAGCAAGATGAGCGGAGGGATCTACTTCGAACACGCTCACCGGCTCTTCGGTTCGCTGGTCGGGCTCACCACCCTCGTCCTGACCGTGCACCTCTGGCGGGTCGAATCGCGGGCTTGGGTCAAGCGCTTCGCCCTCGGCGCGCTCGTCTCGGTGATCGTGCAGGGGATTCTCGGGGGACTGCGGGTCACCGGTCGTTTCACCCTGAGTGACGATCCCACCCAGACCGCGCCCAATCTGGCTCTCGCCGTGATCCACGGCGTCTTCGGTCAGGTCTTCTTCGGGATGCTGGTCGCGCTCGCGGTGGTGACCGCGCCCGCGTGGAGCGCGAGCGGACTTGCCACCCCCGCGGCGTCGCGGCGGACCGATCAGCGCCTCTCCGCCTGGTTCGTCTCAGCGCTGATCGTTCAGCTCGTCTTCGGAGCGATCCTGCGCCACTTCTCCTACGGTACCCTGATTCACATCCTGATGGCCTGCGTGGTGTTCGCCCTCGGGCTGGTCACCGCACTCCGCGCGCACGCGAGCGACCACCCCGACTCGCTCCTGCGACGCCTTGGCGGCGCGCTGCTGGCCGTGCTCACCCTGCAGCTCACGCTCGGGATCGCCGCCCTCGGCGTCACCGCCCTGGCCGGCGGCGCCGATCCTCCGCCTGCCTACGAGGTCGTCGTCACCACCGCCCACCAGGCCACCGGCGCGTTCCTGCTCGCCCTCTCGGTGGCTCACCTCGTCTGGGTCCGACGCCCCGCGTCAATGCTGTAGCCCCAGCGGTGCCGGAAGGCGCTACTTGATCCGGTGCCCCGGGGGATCGAGCAGGTTGTTCATCGCCCAGGCGACGATCTGGCCGATTCGGATCTCCTTCGAGAGATAGGCCTCGCGGGTGATCCTCTCGGAGGAGCGCTTTGCGCTGCCGGTGGACGCGGTCATGCGCTCGAAGAGCCCTAGCCACCATTGCATGTGAGCGGGACGGAGATCGACCCAGCCCTTCTGCGCGTAGCGATCGATGGCCGCGGGGTCGAGCGGAAGCTGGTGCGCCTTGGGGTTGTAGGCCGGGATCTTGATCACCGGGCCGCGCCAGATCTGCTTGCCGTCGGGCTGGAGGATCGGGATTCCGATCGAGGTGATGGTGTCTCGGATCCGGTTTTCCTTGAGATAGAAGAAGAACAGCTCCGAAAGTTCCTCCGCCGAGGGGCCGCGGCGACCGGGTGAACCCAGCACCTTCTCGATGGTGCCGAAGTTGGCCCGGAAAAGGTGAGCCTCGTAGAGGTACTTGGCCAGTTGCGGCGGGCCAAGCTGGCCGAGGGCGACCGAGGGCACGCCGGTCTCGGCCTCGAGCCGCTCGAGCTCCTCCACCGCGACGTGGCGGATCATCCCTGCCTTGTAGGTCGGACCGAGGATCGAGGAGTCGACGGCCGAGATGACGTCGCGGCCGGTGTTACTGCCCCGGAGCTCGAGCACCGCGACCTCCGCGATCTCCTCCGGGGTGATGAACTCCATCTGGTCGACCGCGGTGATCACCTCGAACTCACCCTTGGTGAAGAAGCCGTTCTCCCCGGTATTGACGCAGGCGACGCGGAGCGCTTCCGGCTCTCCTGCTTCGTCGTTTCGGGTGGTGAAGCGCTCCGGTACCGGGGTGGTGTCGAGGGTCGCGCCGAGCGCCTCGTTCTGGGCATCGTAGATCAGGTACGGCTGCCCCGACTCGAGACGCAGCACGTCGTCGCGGCGCCGCCACTGCGGCCCGCGCGCCACGACGAAGTCGATGTCCTTGTAACCGATCATGGCCGCAGGCTTCAGCTCCTTGACCACCGGCGCGCCGGCCGTGCGGGCCATGAGAAAGAGGAGCCCGGTTTGCGCAAAGGCGACCGCATTCTTGCTCATCAGGGTGGGGCTCGGCTTGTCCTCCCCGTGGGTGTAGGGGAGGTTGAGTCCCATGCCGCCGGTGCCGGTCGTGCCGACCTTGAGGTAGATGCGGCTTCCCACCTCGGTCATCGCGCGGTAGAGCACCCGCACGTGGAGGATGAGCTGGGGGATGGCGATCGAGACCAGGAGCTTCTCCAGGTCGTTGCCGAAGGCGCCCAGCTTGGTCGTGTCGACTGAGGAGGCCTCCTTGATCTCGCTGAATCCGCGGGCCACCACGTCGCTGGCCAGGAACTCGTCCTGGTAGCTGATGCCGGTCGCGGTGTTGATGCAGTCGACCACCGCGTCCGGCCTGGTGCTCAGGATCAGCCGGGCCAGGAGCGATTCCTGGTAGCCGGTCTCGAAGTCGCGGTAGGTGTCCTCGAACAGCTCGCCGCGCACCTTCGGGTCGTCCTTCTGCTCGCGGGGCGAAGGTGTCTTCACGTCCTCGCTCACCGGAATGGGGCGTCCGCGGAGGAAGATGTTCCCGTAGTACCCTTCGAAGCGGATCTCGGGATGCTCCTGGCGCAAGTCGCTCAGGACCTCCTCAACTTCGCGTCGGTAGAGCGATGCGATGATGATCCGCTCCGGATGGAGATGTGCGGCGGCCTTCTTCGCCACCTGGGCCCCCACCAGCCCCGCGCCTCCCAAGATGAGGAGGCTCCCGAATCCCACTTGGCCCGACCTGCTCATGTGTGTTCCTCCTGTGGAGCGGCAGAGCCGCCACGCCGGGGAGGCGGCGCCCTGGGCCTGCTCCTCCCGGATGCTAGTCCCCTGAGACGGATCTTCAACGGATTCCTGAACAGAAATGCGGCCCTGAGACCGGTTCCAGACCTGCTCCGGAGATCGCGTCCGACGCGCGGTTCTCCTCGCTTGAACGGCCCCGGAAGCGCGGTGTACCCTCCACCGGATTCCCTCCGGAAGGGCTCCTCGAGCGGGCCGGTTCCAGGGCGAGGTCCGGGCGCCGGCCGATTCCGGCCGCCTCACGTGATCGACGAGCGGGGATGGGTTGGAGAAGGGGGTACCTTCAGTGAAGACGTTTGACTCCGCGGATATCCGGAACATTGTGGTCGCGGGCCATAGCGGCAGCGGCAAGACGACGTTGAGCGAGGCGATGATCTTTACCGCCGGCGCGACCTCCCGCCAGGGCAAGGTGGCCGACGGAACCTCGATCCTCGACCACACTGCTGATGAGACGAAGCGCAAGACGGGGATCCAGCTCTCCCTGGCGCAGTTCGAGTACCGGGGCAAGAAGGTGAATCTGCTCGATGCCCCGGGCTACGCCGACTTCATCGGCGAGGTTGCCGCGGGGATGAAGGCGGCCGACTTCGGGCTCATCGTGGTGAGCGCGACGGCGGGCGTCGAACCGGACACCGAGCGTCACTCCCAGATGATGGATGAGCGCAACCTGCCCCGTTTCTTCGCGGTCAACGCGATGGACAAGGAACAGGCCGACTACGCCCGTACCTGCACCCAGATCCGCGAGCGGGTCACCGAACGGGCCGCGCCGCTCTTCATCCCGATCGGGTCCGGTCCCTCGTTCAAGGGGATGATCGACGTCATCAACGAGCATGCCTATGAATTCAGCGGCAAGGAGTGGAAGGAGATTCCGGTCCCGGCCGACATGATGCCGGCGATTCACGAGGCGCACCGGCAGGTGGTCGAACTCGCGGCCGAGAGCGAGGACGAACTGCTCGAGAAGTACCTCGAGACGCTGGAGCTGACCGAGGAAGAGACGAAGCACGGACTGCACACCGGGATCCTCAAGGGAACCATCTTCCCGATCCTGCCGGTCAGCGGGGACAAGTGCCTCGGCGCCGGGCTGCTGCTCAAGACCATGATCGAGCTTGGCCCCAGTCCGACCGAGGAGGGGATCGACCTGGTCGACGGCACGATGCTCCACTGCGATCCCAGTGGCCCCAAGGCGGCGTTGATCTTCAAGATCACCTCGGATCTGATTGCCCAGGAAGTCGCGCTCATCCGCTGCTACTCCGGGGTGTTCGAGAACGGGGTCGACATTATCAATCACACCAACGACAACGGCGAGCGGATCGGGCACTTCTACCACTTCCTGGGCAAGGAGCGGTCCGACGCCGACAAGCTGGTCGCGGGAGACATCGCCGCGGCGGCCAAGCTCAAGACCGCGCACGTCAACCACTCGATCGGCGAGAAGGGACGCAAGGTTGTGATTGCCCCGATTGTCTTCCCGCCCCCGGTGCACGAGGTGGCGATCGCACCGAAGCACAAGGGGGACGAGGACAAGGTGGGGACTGCCTTCCACAAGCTGCACGAGGAGGACCCCACCTTCAAGCTCGAGCTGCAGGCCGAGCTGCACCAGACGGTGCTCAAGGCGATGGGGGATCAGCACGTCGACGTGATCATCGACCGCTTGAGGCGGCGGTTCAGCGTCGAGGTCGAGGCGAGCAAGCCCCGGGTCGCCTTCCGCGAGACGATCAAGGGGACGGCCGACGTCTCCTACCGCCACAAGAAGCAAACCGGCGGCCGTGGTCAGTTCGCGGACGTCTCGATCAAGGTCGAGCCGGTGCCCCGTGGAGGCGGCTATGAGTTCGTGAACAACATCGTCGGCGGTGTGATCCCCTCCCGGTTCATCCCGGCAGTCGAGAAGGGGCTCAACGAAAAGAAGGAGCGCGGCACGCTGGCCGGATATCCGGTGGTCGACTTCCGGGTGCGCCTGCACTTCGGCAGCTACCACGACGTCGACTCCTCGGAAATGGCGTTCAAGGTGGCCGGCCGGATGGCGCTGAAGAACGCCCTGGAGCAGGCCTCACCCACGCTCCTCGAACCGATCATGATGGTGACGGTCCTGGTGCCGGACGATTACATGGGAGACGTCATGGGCGATCTCTCCAGTCGCCGCGGCAAGATCCAGGGGATGGAGCCCGACGGCCGGGTGCAAAAGATCAAGGCCGCGGTTCCCCAGGTAGAACTCTATCGCTACTCCACCACCCTCCGTTCGCTCACTCAGGGCCGCGCCCGCTACGCCGCGGAGTTCTCCCACTACGAAGAGGTCCCGCGCGAAGCCCAGGACAAGCTGGTCGAGCAGCTCCGCAAGGAGATGGTCGCGATCGAAGAGGAAGAGTAGACGATACCGTTCCCCCCCCGGACGCGCTCCGGGTAGCGGGTAACGGCCAGGATCGGCGTCCGGAACGCCAGGATCTGACAGATGCAAGGAGCGGGCGGCCCCGGCGGCCGCCCGGAAGTGGCTGGGTACTGGCAGTGTGTTCGGATGCCGGTTCCGTGATTCGAATCAAGTACAGGCGAACAGCTGAGGTGGAGAATGAGCGGTCATAGTAAATGGGCGACGATCAAGCGGAAGAAGGGGAAGCTCGATGCCGAGCGCGGCAAGATCTTCACCAAGCTGATCAAGGAAATCACCATTGCGGCCCGTGACGGGGGCGGGGATCCGATGGGGAATCCGCGGCTCCGGACGGCGGTGGCGGCGGGCAAGGCGGCGAACATGCCGGCGGCCAACATCGAACGCGCGATCAAGAAGGGGACCGGGGAACTGCCGGGCCAGCGGTACGAGGAGTACACCTACGAGGGGTACGGCCCGCACGGCGTGGCGATCTTCCTCGAGGTGCTGAGCGACAACAAGAATCGCACCACCTCGGAACTCCGGCACGTGCTGTCGAAGGCCGGCGGGAGCATGGGCGAAGGGGGCTGCGTCGCCTGGATGTTCGATCAGAAGGGACTGATCACCATCGACAAGGCGCAGGCTCCAGAGGACAAGATGCTCGACCTCGCGCTGGAGATCGGGGCGGAGGATGTTGCGACCGAGGATCCGGACGTCTACGAGGTGTACACCGCGCCGACCGACCTCAACATGGTCTTGAAGGGGCTGGAGGCGGCGGGAATCACCTCGCAGAGCGCGGAGCTGATGCGGGAGGCGAAGACCACCGTCGCCCTGGACGAGAAGGGCGCGGAACAGATCATGAAGTTGATGGATACCCTCGAGGACCACGACGACGTGCAGAAGGTCTGGGCGAACTTCGACATCCCGGCCGAGGTGATGGAGAAGCTGCAGGGTTAGACGCTCCGCGGGCCGTGCTGTCGTTCGACCGGGTGCGCCGCGGCGCGTTCGAGTCTCTTTCTGAACCTCGGCGTCGTTCGACGCCGAGGTTCATTGTCTCATCGGGTCGTTGCCCGGGGATCGATCTTGCCAGGGAAGGGTGGATCATGAAGGTGCTCGGTCTTGATCCGGGTTCGCGGCTCCTCGGGTACGCGGTGATCGAGGCTCAGGCTTCCGCGGCCGTGCGACTGGCGAGTGGGACCCTGAAGCTCGACCCGCGGGCGCCGCTCGCCGATCGACTGGCCGAAGCGCACCTCTTCGTGCGTCGCCTGATCATCGAGCAAAGGCCGGATCAGGTGGCGATCGAGGAGTGCTTCGTCGCCCAGGGAGTAAAGGCGGCGCTGGTGCTGGGTCAGGTGCGTGGGGTCCTGATGCTGGCCGCCACGCTCGAGGCGGCGCCGCTGCTCGAGTTCGCGCCGCGGGCGATCAAGTTGGCGGCGGTCGGCAATGGCGGGGCCTCGAAGGAGCAGGTTCAGTACATGGTGCCGAAGCTGATCCGCGGCTGCGCGGCGGTGCTCCCCCCGGACGAGGCCGATGCCCTGGCCATCGCCTGGTGCGGGTGCCAGCATGCGCGGAACCCGCTTCACCGGATCGCGGCGCAGGCGAGATCCGTGTCATGATCGAGCGGCTGGAAGGGCGACTCCGGGCCAAGGGAACGAGTTCGGTGCAGCTCGAGTGCGGTCCGGTCTGCTTCGAGGTGCAGTCTCCGCTCTCGACCATAGAGACGCTCGGTCCGGTCGGCGGTTTCGTGGCCCTCTCGACTCACCTCCTCTGGAAGGAGGATGGGCCGCAGCTCTTCGGTTTCGCGAGCGAAGAGGAGCGGATGTTGTTTCGTCTTCTGATCGGGGTCCAGGGAGTCGGGCCACGCATCGCCCTTTCCGTGCTCGCGCATCTGCCCCCGACCGAACTGGTCTCCCACCTCAAGGCGCGCGACGAAGCGGCGCTCACCCGCGTACCGGGGATCGGGGCGAAGACCGCCGCGCGTATCCTGGTGGAACTCGGCGCGAAGGCTGATCGACTGGCGCTGGAGATGGGCAGTGCCGCGCCCCCGACCAGGATCTCTGCCGCGCTCGAAGACGCGATCTCCGCGCTGACCGCACTCGGTTACCCGGCCAAGGAGGCGCGAAAGGCGGTCGAGGAGGTGCAGCCCGAGGCGGAGGGGGCCCCCCTCGATGAGATCCTCCGGCGGGCCCTCCGCACACTTTCGGCAAGTTCTTCCCGCAAAGGAAGATAGAGGTCCCGGGCACTTTTCTGTGAGTTCTCTGCTATCCTTGTTGCACCGCTTCTGACAGGGCGCTGCGAACCCAGGGCACCAGAGGAGAACGGATGCAGAGCTGCCGGCCCGCCGTCATCGAAGAGAACCGCTCACGCACCAAAGGGTTAGGGATCATGCTGTTCGCGCTCTGGCTCCTCGCCGGAGGCGCGTGTGGACTCGGTCTCACCCGCGCGGCGGCTGACGCCCTGGTCGACCTCGACCCCGAGGTTGCGCGGGTCGTTTCCGAGTCGCATCCACTCGACTTCGTGCCGGTGGTGCTCTACTTCGACGAGCAGGGGCTGGCTCCCGGCAGCGTGCGCCGGGCGGCCGCGTTCGGCACCGAGCACCGCCGTGCGACGCTCCGTGCCGAGCTGAAGGATCTCGCCATCGAGAGCCAGAGTCGACTTCGCCTCCACCTGGAGAAGCTCGAGCGGAGAGGCCAGGCGCGAAGCATCCGCAGCCTCTGGATGGTCAATGCCATTGCCGTCGAGGTGATGGCTCCCCGAGTCTACGACCTGCTCGAGTTCGGCGAGTTGCGCCGCGTGCAATGGGACCCCGAGGTGCCTCTCTCCGAGATGAGCGATGACTTGCCCGGCGACGGCACGCGCGAAGTGCAAGTCTTCGATACCCAGAACCCAACCATCCCCTGGAACGTGACCACGGTCCGCGCCCCGGAATGCTGGGGTCAGGGAATCACCGGAGCGGGCATCCTCGTCGCGGTGATCGACAGCGGGGTCGACTATCTGCATCCCGACCTCGCCGATCACATCTTCAGCAACCCGGGCGAGGTTCCGGGTGACACGCTCGACAACGACAACAACGGCAAGATCGACGACATCCGGGGCTGGGACTTCGTCAACGAAGACAATGATCCGATGGATGTCACGCCGTTTCACGGCACCGCGGTGGCCGGCATCGTGGCCGGGGATGGCACCGGAGGGCAGAGCACGGGGATTGCCCCGGACGCGACGATCCTCCCTCTCCGTGCTTCGGGTGGTCAGTGGAGCGACATTTTCGAGGCGCTCGACTACGCGGTCGACATGGGGGTCGATGTCATTCAAATGTCGGTCTCGCAGAAGTGGCGCTCGGAGCCGAAGCCGGACTACGCCGCCTGGCGGGCGGTGGCCGAGAATGAACTGGCCCTGGGGTACATCCACGCGAACTCGATCGGGAACGAGGGGCTGGTGCTGCACACCGACCCGATCCCGTTCAACATTTCGGCCCCCGGCAATTGCCCGTCGCCCTGGCTCCACCACGCGCAGTTCCTTGCCGGAGCGGCGAGCAGTGTGGTCTCGGTGGGGGCGATCACGAATCTGGATCTGGCCGACGAACAGACCAGCCGCGGCCCTTCCGAGTGGAACGACATCGCGTCGCGGCAGCCGGAGTACCCGTACCCGATGCCGCCGTCGTACCAGGACTATCCCTACTGGGGGGACAACCCGGGGTTGCTGAAGCCGGATCTCTGCGCGCCAGGGCCGGGGGCGATGTCGCTCGATGAGGGGACGGGTTACCGGACCTTCAGCGGCACGAGCGCGGCGACGCCGCATGTGGCGGGAGCGATGGCGCTGCTCCTGCAGGCCAACCCGAGTCTGAGCCCGGAGACGCTCGACATGGTGCTCCAGACGACGGCGGTCGATCTGGGCGTGTCGGGCAAGGACCCGGTCTATGGCGCGGGCCGCCTGGACTGCTACGGGGCTGTGCTCAAGGTGCAACAACTACCCACCTTTTCCTACCTGCAGGGCACGGTGCGGAACGCGGTGACGCTCGACACCTTGCCTCGGGCGCAGGTGACGGTCTCCACCCTCCCGAGCACCAAGATCACGGCGAACTCCCTGGGGGGCTACCGGCTTCACGTGCGCCAGGGGGTGTTCACGGTGATCGCCAGCGCGTTCGGCTACGAGTCGGATACGCTCGCGGTCACGGTGCCGGGCGATACCATCATCGAACGCGACTTCGCGTTGCAGCCGATCTTGACCGGGATCCTGACCGGTGTCTGCACCAGCTCCCTGGGCGACACCCTTTCCGATGTGCGGGTCAGGATCAAGGAAGCACCGTTTGCCGCCCAGGTCTCGGGGCCACTCGGGGAGTACGTGATCACCGATGTTCCGATCGGCGTTCCGCTCACCCTCGAGGCGGTGAAGTTCAATCATGCGGTGGTCCTGACCCCCGTGCTCCTCGACTCCACCGTGGTCGACACGATCGACGTGGCGCTGCCCTACGGACTCCACGATGACTTCGAGCTCGACCAGGGCTGGACCCGCTCACTCGATGACGAGGCGGCCTACGGACTCTGGGAACGGGGAGATCCGAACGCAACTTTCTTCGGCGCGACCATGGTCCAGCCGGAAGATGACGCCTCCGCGACCGGGACGCAGTGCTACCTGACCGGCAATTCGATCGTGGGCGCGAGCCAGTCGTACAACGACGTGACCGGCGGCGCAACGACCTTGCTGTCTCCTCTGTTCGACGCGACGGTCTATCACAATCCGGTGCTCAACTACAGCCGGTGGTTCAGCATGGATACCGGAACGACCGACACCGACTCGCTCCTGGTCTCCTTGAGCAACGACGGCGGGCAGTCCTGGACCGACCTGGAGGTCATCAACACGTCGGATCGCAACTGGACTGCGCGCAGCTACGAAATCGCGACCTACTTGACGGTGAGCGACAGCATGCAGATTCGAGTTCGCGCCGCCGATAACGGTGGCCCCTCGATCGTCGAGGCGGCGGTAGACGAATTTCTGATCACCGAGAACACGAGTGATGTGGTGGAGGATCCGGGTGCTGCGGGGCTTGCACCCAGCTTCCACCTCGCCCAGGCCGCGCCGAATCCGTTCCGCATGGGGACCGGCGCGGCCATTCGTTTTGCTCTGCCGATCTCCGCTCCGACGAAACTCTCGGTCTACGACATCCAGGGGCGTCGGGTGGTCGATCTGCTCGATGGAACGCTCACGGCGGGGGCCTACGTCGCCACCTGGGACGGCCGCGACCGGGCGGGGCGGCGCTGCGGCGCCGGGCTCTATCTCTATCGGCTGACCCAGGGAAGGCGGACCGACGAAGGACGCGTCATCCTGATGCGTTGAGCTTCCCCGGTGCAGCGTCGGTCCCCCTTTGGGCGAACACCGGCGCGGCTAAGGGAGTGCGATCAGCTTCCGGGTCAGCGTCCCGCTCCTGGTCGAGACGCGCGCGAAGTAGATCCCCGGGGGCCCGCTCCAATCGTAGCGAATCTGCTCTCCATCCCAGCGCGGCGGCACCGCCGCCACCTCGCGCCCGCCTGCATCCAGGATCGAAAGCACCGGCGCCGTATGACGCGCTTCCGTCGTCGGGTGGACGAGGCGGAGCGATACCTGCCGGGTAAACGGGTTGGAAGAGACCTCGAGACGCGAGGGCGCGTCGGCGAACGATGGCTCGATGCCGACCGGTGGGCCGAAGGGCGAGTCACTCGACCACTCCGGGCCGGCCGGAGCGCCCCCGTAACGGATGACTCCGTCGGACGGCCCGCCAGGTGCGCCCGATCCGTCGCCCAGGACGGTCCCGGTTCCCTCGTCGAAGTGGTACAGCGCGGCGGTCGATCCATCGGTGACGAACGGTGCCGTCGGGCGGACGAAAGGACCGGTGTAGCGGAGGACGGTCGAGACCCGCAGTTCATCCAGCCATCCGGCGAACGACGGATACTCCAGGCCGGCGTCATGCTTCTCCGCGCCGAGGACGAGGAAGGGATCGCTGTTGGGGAAGCTAGTTGCCCGACCGTTCCGGTAGCTGAGATCTCCATTCGGGCCGTCGGCTTCCGCGTCGAGGCCACCGTCGACGAAGAGGCGGAGCTGCCCATCGGAGCGACGCCGGGTCACCGCGACGTGGTGCCACTCCCCATCATCCACCGCGATCGACCCGCAGATTCCGGTTCCGCTCGTCTGGTTGGCCGCGCCGAAGGCGAGCCCGCTCTCGAAGAGGGAGATGCCGAAATCTCCGAGATCTCCGGGGCCGTAGATGTCCCGATCGATCACCACATGGCCCACGATCCAGTTGTCATTTCCCGGGGCGCACGCGCCGGCGCCGTTCTCACCCGCCAACGCCCGGAGCCAGAACTCCAGGGTGAAGTCGGTGGCGCCCACGTCGACCGGTCGCTCGGGGCCGTCGAGGGCGATCTTCACCCGATCGATGTCTCCCGAGCCGTTCCCGTGGAAACGGAGAGAGGTCTGGGCGGAGCAGACCGGCGCCCCGGCCGGCAGCAGGGCAAAGGCGCCGCCAAGCACAGCAAGAATTGCCGCGGTGAACGGGGAGCGGTGGAAACGGGGCATGAGGACCTCCGGTAGAGGTACTCATCATAGCGCGTCGGTCACTCGGCGGACACCGGCCGACCGCGCCGTGGGGTGCGCGGCTCAGAGCGCCGGAGCGTCCTCGGATTGACGCTGATACTCGAGCTGGTAGTACTTCGAGTAGATCCCGCCGTGGGCGAGAAGCTCGTCGTGGGTCCCCTCCTCGACCAGCCGGCCGCGATGGAGTACCAGGATCCGGTCGACGTAGCGGATGGTGGAGAGCCGGTGGGCGATGACCAGCGAGGTGCGGCCGGTGAGCAGTACCTTGAGCGCTTCGCGGATCCGGATCTCGGTCTCGGTGTCGACCGAGGAGGTGGCCTCGTCGAGCAGCAGGATCGGCGGGTCCTGGGCCAGAGCCCGGGCGAAGGCGATGAGCTGACGCTGTCCCACCGAAAGGCGGTTCCCGCGCTCGCCCACCTCGGCGTCGAGGTCGCCACCCAGACGTTCGACCACCGCGTCGGCCCCGACCGCGCGCAGGGCGGCCTCGATCCGCTCGGTGGGGAGCCCGCTTCGGAGCCCCACGTTCAGGCGCACACCGCCGCTCCAGAGGAAGACGTCCTGCAGCACCACGCCGATCCGGCGGCGGAGCGCGGCCAGGTCCCACTCGCGCACGTCCAGGCCGTCGACCAGGATCGCCCCGGAATCGATGTCGTAGAAGCGGGTCAGGAGGTTCGTGATCGTCGTCTTGCCCGCACCGGTATGGCCCACCAGTGCGACCGACTCGCCCGGGCGCACGGTGAAGCGGATTCCCTTCAGGATTTCCTCCCCCTGGACATAGGAGAAGTGCACGTCGCGGAACTCGACCTGCCCGAGCAGCGTCCCGGGTGCGGCCAGGGCCGCGCCGCTGCCGAGCTGGGGCGCGGTCCCGGCGGGAACCGCCGCCACCGCAGGAGAGGTGATGGCCGGCTCGGTGTCGAGGAGTTCGAAGATCCGCTCGGCCGAGACCATGGCGCTCTGGAGGACGTTGTAGCGCTCGGAGAGGTCGCGGATCGGGCGGAAGAACCGCTCGCTGTACTGAATGAACGCGACCAGCGCCCCCAGGCTGAGGGCGTTCTGGATCGTCTGCCCGCCGCCGTACCAGAGAATCAGGGCCACGGCGAGGTACTCGAGGAAGTCGACTACCGGGAAGAAGACCGAGTAGTAGAACACGCTCTTCAGGAAGGCATCGCGGTGGCCCGCGTTTAATGCCTCGAACTGCGCCCGGTGCCGCGCCTCGCGATTGAAGAGCTGCACCAGGGTGATCCCGACGATGTTCTCCTGCAGGAAGGAGTTGATGGCCGAGACCTTGAGCCGGGTAAGTCCGTAGGCGACCCGCACCTTCGCCCGGAAGATCCACGACGCGGTGAAGAGGAGCGGCACCACGGCGAGAGTCACCAGGGCGAGCTTCCAGTTGAGCGCGAGCAGCACCGCGGCGATCCCGATCAGGGTGAGCAGGTCGCCGAAGATCGAGACCAGGCCGGAGGTGAAGAGCTCGTTCAGGACCTCCACGTCGCCGGTCAAGCGGGTCATGGTGCGCCCGACGGGGTTGCGCTCGTGATAGCCCAGGTGGAGGCGTTGCAGGTGGCCGAAGATCCTCCGCCGGAGGTCGTGCATCACCTGCTGGCCCATGCGCTGGGTCAGGACAGCCTGCCCGTAGCGCAGACCGAACACCGCAATCAGGAGCCCGAGGTAAACCGTGGTGATCAGGTAGAGGCCGCGAAGGTCGCCCGGTCGGATGCAGTCGTCGATCGCCCGCTTGGTCAGGATGGGAAAGGCGAGTTCACCCGCCGAGAGGAGGAGCAAGAGTACGACCGACCAGGCCACCAAGGCGCGGTAGGGTCGAACGAATCCGAGCAGCCGCGCCAGAACTCGTCGATCGAGCTTCGGCGCTTGCAACAGCTCCGCCTGGACTCCGGTCTCATCGTCGTCGTCCGTCGCGTCCGGCCTGGACGACCCGCGCGTCTCACCCCCCGACATCGGTTGCCTCCAGCTGCTCCGCCAGCTCCTGCTGTCGGGCCATCTCGGCGTAAGTACCGCGTCGTGCCAGTAGGTCAGTGTGCGTGCCGCGTTCGAGAATCCGCCCGTGGTCGAGAACCACGATCTGGTCGGCATCTCGCACTGTCGAGATGCGATGAGCGATGATCACCAGGGTGCGCGACCGCCCGATCTGCCGCAGGGTCTCGAGCAGGTTGGCCTCGGTCTCCTTGTCGACCGCAGCGAGGGCGTCGTCGAGGATCAGGACCTCGGGATCCTTCAGCAGGGCCCGCGCCAGGGCGGTGCGTTGCCGTTGCCCGCCGGAAAGGGTGATTCCGCGTTCGCCCACCCGGGTGCGCAGGCCGCGCGGGAAACTCCGCACTTCGTCTTCCAGCCCGGCCATCCGGACCACCCGCTCCACCTCTTCATCGGTGGCCTGATCGTTGCCGAAGCGGATGTTGTTGGCCAGGGTGTCGGAGAAGAGGAACCCATCCTGCGGTACGACTCCGATCGCGGCTCGCAAGGCCCGGAGATCGAGTTCGCGGAGATCGCGCCCGTCGAGGCGCACTACGCCACGGCTCGGATCCTGCAGGCGCGGGATGAGGCTGACCAGCGAGCTTTTCCCCGACCCGGTCCGTCCGACCACGGCCACGGTCGAGCCGGCCGGCACCTCGAGATCGATCGCGCGCAGCGCCTCCGTCCCGTCGGCGTAGGTGAAGCTGACCCCCTCGAAGCGAAGTTCCCCGCGGATCGGCCGGGGTGGGGCGATCTCCCCGCTTGGAACCTCCGGCCGGACTTCCCAGATCTCGCGCATCCGCTGCATCGCGGCCTCGCCACGCTGCACCAGGGAGGCGACCCAACCGGTGGCGATGAAGGGCCAGGTGAGTTGCGAAAGGTAGGCCATGAAGGCCACGATCTCGCCCAGGGTCATCTGCCCGCCGATGGTGCGGGCGCCACCGACCCAGAGCAGCACCAGCGCACCGGTGCCCACGACCGCGGCCACGGTGGCGAAGAAGAGGGCGCGGTAGCGGATCAGGGCCACGTTGGCCTGGACGTAGGCCTGACTTCGCTCCTCGAAGTGGAGCAGCTCCGCCTCTTCCTGGGTGTTCGACTGCACCACCCGGATCCCGGCCAGATTCTCCTGTGCGCTGTTCTGCAGCCGGCCGTACTCGTCCTGGACCACGAGTGAGCGGCGATGCACTTCCTGGGAGAAGCGGGCGACCAGGAAGGCCATGATCGGGAAGGGGATCAGGACCGCCACGGTCAGGAGCCAGTCGATCCGCGCCATCAGCACGACCGAAGCGATCACCGAGGTGGCAGTACCGAGGGCGTACATCACGCCGGGACCGACCACATCGCGCACCGCGTTGAGATCGTTCGTCGCGCGCGCCATCAGGTCGCCGGTGCGGTTGCGTTGGAAGAAGGGAAGGGAGAGGCCGACCAGGTGGCCGAAGAAGTCGTTCCGCAGATCGTACTCGATCTTGCGCGAGGCTCCGATGATCGCCCAGCGCATGTTGTACATGAAGATCCCGGCTCCGGCGCTGGCGAGCAGGATCCATCCGGCAGTGTGCACCAAGGTCCCCGCCGACGCCCCGGCCGCGACCTGATCGATCCCGCGCTTCAGCAGCCAGGGGATGGTCAGCTCGCAGGCGGTCTTCGCCAGCAGATGAAGATACCCAACCGTGAGATCGCGACGGTAACGGCCGAGATAGGGACCGAGGTGGCGCAGGTTGGGGAGAACAGCGAAGCGTCTTGGCACCCGCGCAGGATGGCTGACCGGCCCCGCGCTCGTCCAGTCTGATTCGCGCGGTCGTTTGCCCCGCGGTCGGCCCCCCTAGCGCAGTCGGATCGCGACGCGAGCCACGGTTTGCTCCCCGCTCGTTGCCCGGATGAGGTAGGCGCCGCCCGGCACCGGGCGCCCGACCTGGTCCCGCCCATCCCACTCGACGCGGGCGTTCTTCGCCGGCGACTCGAGCTGCCGCACCAACCTCCCGCCGGCATCGAACACCGCGATCACGGTCGGGAGCGTGGGGTCGCCGGCATAGGCAATGGCGAAGGTCCCGGTGGTCGGATTGGGGAAAACCTGAAGCCCCGGCGGGCCCGAGACGGGAGCGACATCGACCGGATCGGACGAAACGAGGAACACCTCGCCGTCGCCGCCGCCGGCCCCCCGGTCGATGAGCACGATCTCTCCTCCCTGCACGCTGCAGACCGAGGCCATGCTCGTGATGGTCCCCCCTCCGACCGGCGCGAGATCGGTGGTCCGGTCGATCACCTCGGTGACCACGCCATTCACCTGCCGCAAGGTCCAGACATGGTTGTTGCAGAAGTCGGAGAAGAAGTAAGCGCCGGTGTAGTACGGCGCCAGTGTGCCGCGGTAAACCGCGCCCCCCTCGATCGAACAGCGTTGCTCGTTGTGGGGGTACTCATGGATCGGGAGGGTCAGGGTGCCGTCATTGCAGTCGGCCGGCGGGTTGAAGCAGATCGATCCCTCCATCAATCGCCAGCCGTAGTTCTCGCCGCCCGGGGAACCCGCCGGTTGGAAGTCCACCTCTTCGCGCTTGGACTGCCCGACGTCCGCGATCCAGAGGTCATCGGTGGCGGAGTCGAAGTGAAGGATCCACGGATTGCGCAGCCCCCGAGCCCAGATCTCGGGCAGGTACCCGGGGAGCCCAACGAACGGGTTGTCCGGCGGGATGGAGTAGGGGTCGCCTCCATCGACGTCGATCCGCAGCAGCTTGCCTAGCGGCGACGCGGGGTTCTGCGCGACGTTCAGCGGGTCGTTGGGCACCCCGCCGTCTCCCATACCGATGTAGAGGTATCCGTCCGGGCCGAACACCAGGGAGCCGCCGTTGTGGTCGACGTGCGGCTGGTCGATGAAGTAGATCTGGTGCGCGCTGGCCGGATTGGCCACATCGGGGTTGGCCGAAACGGAGTAGCGCTCGATCACGGTATCTCCGGCCAGGTTGGTGTAGTTCACGTAGAAGTAGCCGTTCGTCGCGTAGTCCGGATGGAAGGCCAGCCCGAGCATCCCCTGCAACGCGCAGCAGACCACCTTCGACTGGATGTCGAGGAAGTGGGTGGGAAGTACGAGTCCGTTCTTCCAGACCTCGATCACCCCAGCCTGCTCGACGATGAAGATGCGGTCGTCACCCGGAGGAGAGACGGCGATCACCGGCCGATTCAGGTTGGTGGCGATGCGGGTCGAGGCCGCGAGGGCGGGGACGGGGGAGAACGAAGCCGAGACGACGGCCACCAGACTGACCAGCGGCAGCGAAGTCCGGCTGGATGAACGGGGCGAAAGCGTGCGACGCGCCATGATGCCTCCCTTCGGGTGTGGAAGGGAAGTCTAGCAGGTGCGGGGGCGGGCAGGAAACGGCGACTTCAGACCTGGCTACCAGACGCCCTGCGCGCACGCGGCCACCCGCCCCTAGCGGTCCAGGACCTTCTCGCGGAAGTCGGTGCCGTCGTGGGTGAAGAGCTTCTCCTTCTCTCCCAGCTGGGTCCGGATGTGGCAGGGGCGGTTCCAGATCAGGGCGAGGTTTCGCAGGGTGTCGCGGGCGTAGTTGACGTCGAGCTCTACTCCCTGGAAGTCGTGTATGAGCAACAGCTCGCCCCGGTTGTCGAAGTTGCCGTCCTCCACCCGGATGATCGGCTGTCCGGCGTTGGTGAGGGAGAAGAGGAGCTGCTCCTTGATGTGGCGAAACTCGCGATCCGAGATCTCGAGCCGTCGCGTCCGCTCGTTCCACTTGTAGACG
Source organism: Candidatus Eiseniibacteriota bacterium (assembly GCA_016712505.1). Classification (GTDB taxonomy): domain Bacteria; phylum Eisenbacteria; class RBG-16-71-46; order CAIMUX01; family CAIMUX01; genus JADJQY01. The sequence goes on from JADJQY010000008.1 coordinate 239,231, forward strand.
AAGAGCTGGGCCCGGTCGCAGAAGTCGGGGGTGAGAAAGGTGTCGATGAAGGTCACGTCGTTGTAGAGGCGGCGGACCTCGAAGAGCTTCTCCCGCCCCTTGTTGGCCTCGGTGTTCCAGTGCAGACGAGTCTCGTAGTCGTCGCACTCCTCCCACTCCTTGCCGAACTGGCCCCGATCCCAGCGGCGTTCGATGTCGCGCCAGAGCTCGAGCCCGACCTTGTAGGGATTGAACTGCCCGGGCGGCATGGAGAAGACGCCCGCGCAGTGATCGGCGTAGTCGACTACCTCGCTGTCTTCGAGCACGTGCTCGGTCATGATCCGGGAGTGCCAGTAGCTGGCCCAACCCTCGTTCATCACCTTGGTCTGCATCTGGGGGAGGAAATAGTACGACTCGTTGCGCACGATCTCGATGATGTCCTGCTGCCAACGCTCGAGCGGCGCGTAGTAGAGCAGGAAGAGCAGGATGTCCCGCTCCGGACGCTCGGGGAAGCGCCGCCGACGTTCCTTCTCCTCGGCCAGCTTCTTTTTCTGCTGCGCGATGAACTCGGGCGGGTTGACGAACGACTCCAGGTACTCCTTGGCGCGGATGCGCTGCACCTGCGGCTCTTCGGCCTCCTCTTCGGCCGGTCCGGGGGCGGGCGGCCGCTGGTCGAGGAAGACCCGCTGGGGGTCGATCAGGTTTTCCAGCGAGAGGGCCAGATCGACGAACGCCTCGACCCGCTCCTGGCCGATCCGGTCCATGTGCCGGCGGACCACCGCGGCGTGATTGGCCATGGCATCGACCATCCGGCGGTTGGTGTGGGCGAAGTAGATGTTGTTCTTGAAGAAGTCGCAGTGGCCGTAGACGTGGGCCATGACCAGCTTCTGGTCCACCATCTCGTTCGACTCCTGCAGATAGGCGATGCAGGGGTTGTTGTTGATCACCAGCTCATAGATCTTGGAGAGCCCGTAGGCGTGGCTCTTGTGCAGCCGTTCGTACTCCATGCCGAAGCGCCAATGGGGATAGCGAACGGGGAAGCCGCCGTAAGCCGCGACTTCGTTCATCTCATCGCCGCTCACCACCTCGTAGACTGTCTCGAAGAAGTCGAGGCCGAGCTGTTTGGCGATGCCGCGGATCTCGTCCCGGGCGTTGGCCAGTTCGATCGGGAGGCTCATCGCGTCGTCGGTCCCTTCCATGCGGCCCGCGGACTCCGCGTTCGGCCGGACATGCTCAGCGCCCCTTGCCCAGGAACTCGCGGATCGAGTCGTAGATCCGATCTTTGTCCGGGATGTGCGAGGTGACCAGGTTCTCGGTGTTCTTGAAGTGACCCCGTAGGTCCTTCAAGAACTGGCCCGAGCCGTAGGGAGATTCCACCTGGCCGTAGGCAAACTGGTTCATCACCGGGAGCAGGGAGTCACCCAGCAGCCGCAGGCAGAGCTCGGTGTCGCCCGATCCCCAGTTGTCCCCGTCGGAGAAGTGAAAGGCGTAGATGTTCCAGTCCATGGCGCTGTATTCCTCGCGCAGGATCTTGTCCAGCAGGCCGTAGGCCGAGCTGATCTTGGTCCCGCCCGACTCGCGCAGGTGGAAGAAGGTCTCCCGGTCCACCTCCCGCGCCGCGGCGTCGTGGACCACGTAGCGGATGTCGAGGTCCCCGTACTGATGGCGCAGCCAGGTGTCGATCCAGAAGGTCTCGATGCGCACGATCTCCTTCTGTTCGTCCCCCATCGAGCCGGAGACGTCCATCAGGTAGACCACGACCGCATTTGCCTGGGGATTCGGGGCGGTCTTCTGCGCCCGGTAGCGGAAGTCGTCCCGGATCGGAATGATCACCGGTTCGTCCGGGTTGTATGTCCCGGACGAGATCTGCCGCTTGATCGCCCGCCGGAAGGTGCGACGGAAGTGTCGCAGCGACTCCGGACCGGTCGGGCGCACGCCGGTGTACCGGTCGCGCTGGTCCGAGATCGACCGGTCCCCCTTCGGCTGGATGTTCGGGAGTTCCAGCTCCTCGCCCAGGATCTCCGCCAGCTCGTGCAGCGTGACGTCGACCTCGAGCAGGTGCTGACCCGGATCCTCGCCCGCGCCCTGTCCCTCGCCCGGCTGTCCGTTCATCGGATCGCCGGAGTCCCCGTCGCCCTGACCGACGCCCCCCTGGTTCTTGCCGTACTTGAAGCGGGGCAGGTCGATCTGGGGGACAGGGATGGAGATGGTCTTGCCGCTCTGGCGGCCGATCATCTCCCCCTTCGAGATGTACTTCTTGAAGTCCTTCTTGATCCGCCCCTTGACGATCTCTTTGAAGCGGTTGTGATCGCGTTCGATGCGCAACATGCCGGTCGATCAGTCCTTCCCGGTGTTTCCTCGGGCGAAGATCGACGCGACGTAGTTCATCACGTCGGTGGCGCAGATGTCGCAGTACCCGTAGTTCTCGATCAGGCGTCCCTTGACCACGTCGATCTTCTCCTGGGTCGACTTGTCGACCACCGAAGAGGAAACGAGCGAGGTCAGCTTGATCGAGTCGCGCTGGTCCTCGAACAGCTTGAGTTCCAGGGCCTTCATCAAACGGGCGTTCATCCGGTAGTTGAACTGCTTCCCCTCGATGGCCAGCGCCCCGATGTAGTTCATGATCTCGCGCCGGAAATCGTCTTTGCGACTGTCCGGGATCTCGATCTTCTCCTCGATCGAGCGCATCAGGCGCTCGTCCGGCTCCTCGTCCTGTCCGGTGTAGGGGTTCCGCACCCGCTCGCGCTGCGTGTAGGCCTTGATGTTGTCGATGTAGTTGCCGCAGAGCTTGGCGATCGCGGTCTCGTCAGCCGAGATGGCGCGCTGGACCTCGTTCTTGGCCACCGCCTCGTACTCCTCCTTGACCACGCTGAGCAGTTCCTGGAACTTCTTCTTCTGGTCTTCCGAGGTGATGAGGGAGTGGCTCTTCAGCCCGGCCTCCAGCTCGTTGATTACCACGAACGGGTTGATGCAGTTGCCCGCCCGGTCGCTGACCAGGGCGTTCGAGATCTTGTCCTGCACGTAGCGGGGCGAGATCCCCTCCATCCCCTCGCGCTCGGTTTCCTTGCGCAGCTCGCGGATGTTGTCGCTGGTGTAGCCCGGCAGGGTCTTCCCGTTGTAGAGCTTCATCTTCTGCAGCAGGGTCAAGTCGGCCTTCTTCGGCGGCTCGAGCCGCGTCATGACCGCCCACATGGCCGCCATTTCCACGGTGTGCGGGGCGATGTGGCGCCCGCGCACCTTCTTGTCGTTGTAGTCCTTCAGGTAGATCTTGATCTCGTCATCCAGCTTGGTGATGTACGGGATATCGATCTTGACCGTGCGGTCGCGCAGCGCCTCCATGAACTCGTTCTTCTGCAGCTTCCGGTACTCCGGCTCGTTGGTGTGGCCCAGGATCACCAGATCGATGTCGGTCTGGGGGAACTTCTTCGGCTTGATCTTGTGCTCCTGCGATGCCCCGAGGAGGTCGTAGAGGAAGGCCACGTCGAGCTTCAGCACCTCGATGAACTCGATGATCCCGCGGTTGGCGATGTTGAACTCACCATCGAAGTTGAAGGCGCGGGGATCGGAGTCGGAACCGTACTGGGCGATCTTCCGGTAGTTGATGTCGCCGGTCAGTTCGGTCGAGTCCTGGTTCTTCTCGTCCTTCGGCTGGAAGGTGCCGATGCCGATTCGGTCCTTCTCCGAGAGGGCCAGCCGGTGGACCTTGATGTGGGAGATCAGCTGGGTCCAGTCGCCGTCGTAGCGGCGGATCAGCTCGTCGTAGTTCCGTCGGCAGTAGGGGCAGAGGTTCCCCTCGATGAAGATCTCCTGTCCGCACTTGGCCGAGAGCTCGTTCAAAAAGGCGGCGCGGAGTTCGGCCGGGACGAGGTGCAGCGGCTCCTCGTGCATCGGGCAGTCTTCCCAACGCTCGTCCGCGAGGTCGAGCTTCCAGGCGAAGGTGTAGAGCGCTCCCTCGCGCGTGCGGCTGTACTGCTCCAGCCCCTTCTTGAGCAAGCGGGCGATGGTCGACTTACAGCTTCCGACCGGGCCGTGGAGGAGCAGCACTCGCTTCTCCGGCCCGTACCGCTGCGCCGCCGCCTTGAAGAAGGAGACCATCTTCATCAGCGCGACTTCGAGGCCGAAGATCCCGTCCGCCCCGTTCTCGAACGGATCGTCGAAGAACCGGTAGCGATTGATCTTCTTCTTGAACTCGACGTACTCCTCCACCCCGTGGGAGAGGATCATGTCGTAGATCCGTTGGAATGCGGTCCGCGTGACCTGGGGCTGTTCGAGGACGATGTTGACGTACTCCTCGAAGCTGCCGCTCCAGTTCAGCTCCTGGAACAGCTCCCGCTGCTGGCGGCTGCGCACAAACTCGGTGGGATCGAACTTCGTCGCCATGAGGGTTCCATCCTCCTTGCCCCGGGGCTTCTCCTCCGGGTTCTGTCTGTCGGCGCCACCATCCCTGCGCCGACAGCCTACTCGGTCGCTCACGCTCCGTCTGGGCGCTCCCGACCTGCCACCAGTCTTACGAACGCACTCGCCCGGAGCAATGAGAGTTTCGGGCCGCACGCGGGACACTGGGCTTCTCCTCAGTATCGGCCAGGTCCTGTCTTCCTGAAGCGATTGCCCCGGCCGAACCGGCCGACCAGCCGGGGCGGAGGGTCGGCGGGTTGCTCCGGCGACCCCTTCCCGCTGCGTGTGGTACCTTCCTGGCGCCGCGCTGTTCCCAGAAGGTGCGGGAGGAGGCCAAGGTTGAGTCGACAGCCGGATCATCGCGGACCCGCCTGGAGCGATCCCAATCCGCTCGAGGGGGAGGAGCGCCAGGAACTCGATCTGAGGCCGAAGTCGCTGGCCGAGTTCGTCGGTCAGGAGTCGGTGCGCGAGAACCTCATCGTGCAGGTCAAGGCGGCGTTGATGCGCCATGACCCCCTCGAGCACCTGCTGCTCACCGGCCCCCCCGGGCTGGGCAAGACTTCCCTGGCCCTCCTGCTCGGCCGAGAGATGGGGGCGGAGGTCAAGAGCACCAGCGGACCGGTGCTCGATCGCCCCTATGACCTGGCCGGACTCCTCACCTCGCTTCCGCGCGGCGGCGTTCTCTTCATCGACGAGATCCATCGGCTGAACCGCACGGTGGAGGAGTACCTCTACCAGGCGATGGAGGACTTCCGGCTCGACATCATGCTCGACCGGGGACCCAATGCCCGGAGCGTCCAGGTGCCACTGGAGCGGTTCACCCTGATCGGCGCGACCACGCGCGCGGGATTGCTGACCAGTCCACTGCGTTCGCGCTTTGGGTGGGTGGGACGGGTCGACTTCTACCGGAGTGACGAGATCGCCTTGATCCTGGGGCGAAGCGCTCGGATCCTCGGACTCGAGGTGGAGCCGGCGGCGTTGGACGAGATCGCGCGGCGGAGTCGGGGGACTCCGCGGATCGCCAACCGCCTGCTCCGGCGAGTTCGGGACTATGCCCAGGTCCGTGGCGAACGGGTGGTTACCCTGCATCGAGCGCAGGACGCGCTCGAACTGCTCAACATCGACGCCGCGGGGCTCGACGAGATGGACCGCCGGATCCTCGAAGTGATCTGCCAGCGCTTCGCCGGCGGACCGGTCGGGCTTTCGACCCTCGCGGCGAGCGTCGGCGAGGAGGCGGAGACGCTCGAAGAGGTGCATGAGCCGTACCTCGTTCAGCAGGGGTATCTGCAGAGGACCCGGCTCGGTCGGGTCGCCACGGCGAACGCGTACCGTGCGCTCGGCCTCGCCGCGCCAAACGGTACGCAGGAGAGTTTCCTCTGAGCGCGGCCGGGGAAGTACCCGACCCGGTCCCGCCCGGCTCCGCGGGACACGGCGCGGGGCCGGATTGGCTGCGCACGTACGACTTCGACCTGCCCGAGACCCAGATCGCACGCGAACCGGTGCATCCCCGCGATGCCAGTCGCCTGCTGGTTCTCGATCGCGCGACCGGAAGCGTCCATCTCGCGCGCATGACCCAGCTGCCGCAGTTCCTCCGGCCCGGGGACCTGCTGGTGGCGAATCAGACCCGGGTGCTCCGTGCTCGTCTCCGCACCGCTCTGGCTCGCACCGGCCGCGAGATCGAGGTGTTGTTGGCCCATCCCGACGGCGATGGGTGGGTGGCGATGCTCGGACCGTCCCGGCGACTGCGGCCCGACGATCTGCTCCTTCTGCAGGATGCGGGGGAGGACGCGTCCCCCTGCGGATTTCGCCTCCTCGAGTCGCGCGGCGCCGGAATGTGGCTGCTCCGGCCGGAGGGGGCCATTGCGGCGGAGATGATGGCCCGCGCCGGACACCTGCCGCTCCCGCCCTATCTGCGCCGCGGCGACCAGGCGGAAGACGAAGAGTGGTACCAGACGATCTTCGCCCGCTCCGAAGGGGCGATTGCCGCTCCCACCGCCGGGCTGCACTTCTCGCCGGAGTTGCTCGACGCGCTCCGTGACGGCGGGATGGAGATCGACACCGTGACCCTCCATGTCGGGCCGGGGACCTTTCTCCCCGTGCGCGCCGAATCGATCGACGCCCACCGCGTGCTTCCGGAGCGGTTCGAGGTGTCCGCCCCGACCCGGGAGCGGATGCGCGCCTGCCGCGCGGCCGGTGGCCGGGTGATCGCGATCGGAACAACGGTGACCCGCGCGCTCGAAACCGCGGCCGGTCTGTCGCTCGGCCCGGACCAGGCTGCCGTCGGCTGGACCGACCTGACGGTGACGCCAGGCTACCGCTTCACCGCAATCGACGGTCTGGTGACCAACTTCCATCTGCCCCGCTCCAGCCTCCTCCTCCTGGTCGCCGCCTTCGCCGGACGCGAGCGCGTGCTCTCCGCCTACACCGCAGCGATCGCCGCCGGATTCCGGTTCTACAGCTACGGCGACGCCATGCTGACCGTCTGAGCCGGTCCGCGGGGCCGCCTTCTCCGTCCCACAAGTCCGCACATGTGGCGTTTTGCCCCGGCACTGCTCCTCTTCACGCGGCCGTTCGAGTGGCAATCCGGTGAGTTTCTCGCGGCGCGCGGTTCCGCCGATTGGCACGCGAGATGCACTCCGGTGGGGGGCTCGGAGTCCGCGATTCAGGCTGACACCCCGCTGATCGGACCGAGTTGTCCCCCCGACACCCGGCGCCAAGCCTTCGCCCTTCGGTTCCTCGTAGCTGGCGGGCGATGGCGGCGCGGGGGTCGGCAGTTGGAGATCGGGCAGGACGGGAGGGTGGCCACGGATGGATTTCAGGACCGAACGCGGCAAAGGGCTCTGGGCTCTGTACCTGTCGCTGGGCATAGGAGCCTTGCTCGGCGGTAGCGGATGCTCACATCAGGCACGGCCCGGAGACCCCGTCACTGTACCGACTACGATGATCCCGGACGGCCCGGCTCCCGCGGGTGCACCCGGCGCCCGTTCGGCAGGGGAAGGGATGACGTCGGTGGCACCGCTCGCGGTTTTCTTCGATTTCGATCAGGCCCGATTGAGAGAGGATGCTCGAGAGGCGCTGAAACAGCATGGCCGCCGACTAGTGGACGAGCAGACCTCCGCCTGGTCGATCGAAGGGCACTGCGACGAACGAGGCACCGTCGAGTACAATCTCGCGTTAGGAGAGCGCCGTGCCCGGGCGGTCCGCGATTTCCTGGTGGCATACGGGGTCGACGGGTCGAGGTTCGAGACGATCTCCTTCGGGGAGGAGCGCCCCATGGATCTTGGCCACGGCGAGTCAGCCTGGACCCAGAACCGACGGGCCGACCTGCGCTCCCGGTGATTGGATCGGCCCCGGAGACGCCACTACCCAGGAGCTGGCAATGTCGATCGGAACCAGGCTGTTCGTTTGGGTGGCCGGTCCAATCGTCCTCCTCCTGCTCTGTGCGGGGTACCTGGAAGAGCGGAGTAGTCGCGCGCGCCTCCGGGACGAGCTGGCCCGGGAGGGTAGGGCCATCTCGCGAACGGTCCAGTTGGCGATCGAGGACGCACTGCGGGATCGTCAGCTGGACGATGTGCGCGATCTCGTAGACGCGATTTCCGGCTACGAACGCGTGCTCGGGGTTCGTCTCTTCGGGGCGGATGGCGGACATCGATATCAGTCGCAAAGCCTGACCCAGTATCCGTTCCTGAACCCCGGCTCGCTTGAGCGGGTGCTTTCGACCCGGGAGTTGGTTGAGTGGCGGCGACGGATCGGCGGCCAACCGACGATCAGCTTTCTCCTTCCGCTGGTCTACCGCGACACGGTCATTGGCGCAGTCGAGGTCATTCAGCTCGAGTCGTACATCGAAGAAGACGTGCGTGCGACCCGGCGGAGCATTGCGCTCCTCACCGCCGTGATGATCATCGCGACCGGGCTCACCGTATCCATCGTGGCGACCTTGGCCGTGGCCAGACCGATCGAACGGCTCGTGGCGACCGCCAGGGCGATCCAACCGATGCACGAGGAAGACTCCCCCAAGCGGCGGGAGAACGAGTTCGAACGGCTGGATCGGGAGTTCAGGGAAATGATCGCGCGGCTCGATGCGGCGAGCCGATCGCTGGTCGCGGAACAGGCGGAGCGTCGACGGGTGGAGGCGAACCTACGCAGTGCGGAGCGCCTGGCCAGCGTCGGCGTGCTCGCGGCAGGGCTTGCCCATGAGATCGGCACGCCGCTCAACGTGATCAGCGGCCGAGCAGAGATTCTGCTCCGGAGGGAATCGAGCAGTATCGTCACGGAGAACACGCAGATTATCACGCAGCAAGTCGACCGAATCTCCGGAGTCGTCCGGCGACTGCTGGACTTCGCCAAGGCGCGTGACCTTCAGTTCAGAGAGACGGATATACATCTGCTGCTTGGCCGGGTGCACGAACTGCTCGCGCCCGAATTCAGTCGCCGAGGGTTGCACTGCGGGCTCGACCTACGCGCCGATCTCCCCGCCATCTGGGGCGATGCCGAGAGACTCACGGACGTGTTCTTGAACGTCACCGTGAATGCCATGGACGCGATGGAGGTTGGGGGAACACTGAAGATCTGGACCGACCTGGTCAGCGCGGCTGACTCATCTGCCGAGGCGACGGAGGAGTTCGTGGTGGTCGGGTTCGATGACAGTGGCCATGGGATCTCTCCGGAGATCGTCGACCGAATCTTTGACCCATTCTTCAGCACGAAGGATGTCGGGCACGGGACAGGGCTCGGTCTCTCGGTTTCCTACGGAATCGTCACGGATCATGGAGGTCGGATGGATGTAGACAGCTCTCCGACCCAGGGCACTCGCATGCGCGTGTGGCTCCCGCTCGGCACGCCTTCCCGCCCCGAGGGCCCGAGAGCATGACCACTCCGCTCAGCGGCACGATTCTGGTTGTCGAAGACGATGACGCGATGAGGAACTTGATCGCTGAGGAGTTGGAAGATGCCGGCTGCACGGTGTTCACCGCGATCGAAGGGCGGGAGGCGTTGCGCCGCGTCGAGCACGAAGCGGTGGATGTCGTCATTGCGGACGTCCGCATGCCCGGGATGAAAGGGGATGATCTTCAGCGCGCGCTCGCCGTCGAGCACCCCGAGGTCCCGGTGGTTTTGATCACGGCGTTCGGATCGATTGAGGATGCGGTCAATGCCATGCGCGCCGGGGCTCACTCCTACGTGGCGAAGCCGTTCCGGATGAGCCAGTTGCTGGAGTCGGTCGCGGCTGCGCTGCGTGACCGTAGAGTCCGACTCTTCGTGCAGGGCGAGGAGACCGGAGGGGAATCCCGGCATGAGTGCACCATCATTGCCGAGTCTGCAGCGATGCGAAACGTGGTGAATCTGGTGCGTCGCGCCGCGGCGGCGGAGAGTTCGGTCCTGATCACCGGGGAGACGGGGACAGGCAAAGAGCTGATCGCACGCGCCCTACATCGAGGGAGCCGAAGAGCAGCGGCCCCGTTCATCGCCGTGAACTGCGCCGCGATACCGGAATCCCTGCTCGAGAGCCAACTCTTCGGACATCGGCGAGGGGCATTCACCGATGCGCGAGAGGACCGCACCGGCCTCTTACTCGAGGCGGATGGCGGAACTCTGTTTCTCGACGAGGTCGGTGACCTATCACCGGCGACCCAATCGAAGATCCTCCGCGCGCTTCAGGAGCGGGAAGTGCACCCGTTGGGGGCAAGTCGCCCGGTCGCGGTCGATGTGCGACTCGTCGCGGCGACGAATCTCGACTTGACCGCCATGGTGGCCGCCGGTCGATTTCGACGCGATCTCGTCTACCGCCTCAACGTCATCTCGGTGGAGATTCCGCCCCTGCGAGATCGGCCGGAGGACGTGCTGGCGCTCGCGGTTCACTTCACCAAGCAGCATGCCGCGCGCCTCGGAATTCCGCCCCGACCGCTTTCTCCCGGTGCGGTGGACGCGATACTGCGTCACGACTGGCCGGGGAACGCGCGCGAACTGGAGAACGCGATCGAGCGTGCACTCGTCCTCGGGACTGACCAGGAAATCCGGCGGTCCGACTTTCCCGAGGCGGTCCGAGGGCGGGCGCGGGAAATCCTCACCGGAGCCGGATCGAACACGATGGCCGAGGTGGAGCAGGATCACATCTTGCGCGTCCTCCGTGCGGTTTCGGGAAACAAGGCCGCCGCGGCGCGCCTGCTCGGCCTCGACCGAAAGACCCTCTATCGGAAGCTCCGGCAGTTCAACGTCCGACCTCGATGACCTTCTTCCTACCCGCCCCGCCGGTTCGCGGCACGGGAGTTTAGGTAAGTCGCGCGAGGATGGCCGCGGTCGGATTGGGGTCCGAAAGTGGGGGAGAATGGCGGGGAACCGACAGGATACGCCGCCCGCGAGCGGTGGACAGGGCAACCCAACGGGTTGTCTGCTGCGTGTGTTCTGGATGGCGGTGGGGAACGCGCTCCTTGGCGCGTGCTTCTTCGGGATCGCGTTTAGCCCGCCGTGGCAGTTTTCCTGGCTCGACGCGGGCTTCTGGGGTTTGGTCCTCCTGTTGCTCACCGCCCGCTACGTCGATCTGACGAAAATGGGCGGTCTCACCGGAGATGGAGAAAGACCTGACCCTGGTACGCTCCAACGATACACGCTAGCACTACTCTCGGCAGCGGCCGTATCATGGATCGTCGCACAATCGATCCGGATCTGATGACGGGGTGCCTGACCCATGCTGCCCCACCTGGGGCAGATTGCCACGCCCACGGGCGTCTCCCAGATGGCACCCCTGCCGCTACAGACCCTCGCGTGTGACCAGCACACCTGCCGGCCGAAGGCACCCCCTTCTCGGCCCGGTCGATCGGACCAGCTCCGAAAACAGGGGGGGGATTCGTGCGGGAGGGGGCTCATGCGCACGTTTCACGTCACTACCGGCGGCCGCTTGGCCGTCCTGGCCGGATTGTCTCTCTGGGGCTGCGCCGAGCGGCCGACCGAGCCGACCATGGCGCGGTCGTACGCCAAGCCGAGTCAATGGTCGCTCGAGGCGACGATCCGGAGCTATGCCGACGCCTTTCTCGCCATCCAGCAGCCGGGCGGCGAGTACGATCTCGCGCCGCGGGTCCAGACCCACCTCAAGACCGAGATCTCGATGGCCTGGGCCAGCACCGCCCTCGGTGATCCGATCTATGCCCAGAGCGGTTGGGCCGATCATCAGTGGGTGATCGGAAACCGGATGGAGGCGAACGGGGGGCTCAACTGGGACGGCCCGGCCAATCCGTACTTCTTCGAGGTGCACCAGCACTGGTTCCTGATCGCCAACGCCACCCTGGCGCGCGCGGCGCGGCCTCCGTTCGACACACACGATACGTGCGCCCGCGCCTGGTCCTTCCTGGCCGGCGAGAACGCCGCGCGGCTCGACTTCTACGAGACCAACCTCCGGCGCCACGGCGCCTTCTTCGCCTTTCGCGACGTCGATCGCCGCGGACGGTTCCAGACCCAGGCCCCGTTCAAGGGGTCGTATGAGACCGGGGCTGCGATCTGGGCGCTGGCCCTGCACCGGAACTCCGATTGGGCGCAGCGCGCGACGACCGGAGGGGGACGCGCCATCGACTACCTGCCGCGAATCGTAGCGGCGGCGCTGCGTCCTCCCGCCGAGAAGGGGTACTGGGACGCTTCCACGGCCGCGTGGATCCGCGCCCACCTCTGGAACGGCAACGGCTGGCAGGGGTGGCAAGGTCCGGACGCGAAGTACGGCTTTCACCTCCAGGAGGCGATGCTCGAGTACCTGTACGAAAGCGGCGCGACGACCGGTTGGTCCGAGACGGCGGCCTGCTCGCGGCAACTGATCGGGCGGGTGCGGGCGAACGGGACCATCCAGGGACTGCCGGACGGCTACGGCAGCCCGGAGTACGAGTATGGCGTTGCCCTCTCCCTGCTCGCACTCACCGCGCGGGCGGCGCGGGATCGCGATCCGGTGCTGTCGGCCGATGCGTATGCAGCTGCGGGCGCCGTGGCTGCGCGCATCGTCGCCTGGTTCCCGCCCGGGACGCAGGAAGATCACGCCATGATCCTGCTCGGGTTGGCCCGCTACGTGGCGATCGGACGCGCGCTCGGAAACGTGAGCTAAGACCCGCGCCGGCCGTCGTCGCCGAGCGGAATTGGTCCTCGCGTTGCGCTGGTGTAGGCTGCCTGGGTTCCGGATGCGTCGGGCGCGAGCGTCGGCGATGCATCACCGTACAGCCAGGCCCGGACGGATCCTCATGAGCTTCGAGTTACTCTCCACCGACCCCGAGACGCGGGCCCGCCGCGGACGGCTGACCCTCGCCCATGGAGTGGTGGAGACCCCCGCCTTCATGCCGGTCGGGACCCAGGCCACGGTCAAAACGCTCACTCCGGACGAGGTGCGGGCGAGCGGGGCGCAGATCCTGCTCGGAAACACCTACCACCTCTATCTTCGCCCCGGGCACGAGCGGATCCGGCGCCTCGGCGGCTTGCACCGCTTCATGGCCTGGGACGGTCCGATCCTCACCGACTCGGGCGGCTACCAGGTCTTCTCCCTCGCGCGGCTGAACAAGATCCGCGAGGACGGGGTGGCCTTTCAGTCGCACCTCGACGGCTCACGCCACTTCTTCGACCCGGAGACCGCCACCCGGGTTCAGCTCGCGCTCGGCTCCGACATCGCCATGGCCTTCGATACCCTGACCCCCTACCCGAGCGACTACGCGCGGGCTCGGCTCGACATGGAACGCACCACGGCCTGGGCGCGGCGTTGCGCCGAAGTGTGGCGGGCCGAGTCGCGCGACCCCGAGCGCGTGCCCGCCGATGGGGCGGGGAAGACCCTGCTGTTCGGCATCGTGCAGGGGGGGGTCTACGCCGATCTGCGCAAGGAGTCGTGCCGGACGCTGGCCGAACTCGATCTCCCCGGGTATGCGGTCGGCGGGTTGGCGGTCGGCGAACCGATGGAGGAGTGCATGCGGGTGCTGGCCGAGACGGAGCCGTTCCTCCCGGTCCTGAAGCCCCGCTATCTGATGGGCGTCGGCCGGCCGGAGGACATCCTCGAAGCGGTGGAGCGCGGGATCGACATGTTCGACTGCGTCCTGCCGACCCGCAACGCGCGGAAGGGGAGCGTCTTCACCTCCCGCGGCAAGCTGGTGATCAAGAACGCCACCTACACCGACGATCTCCGGCCGCTCGACCCCGACTGCGACTGCCCGACCTGTCGCACCTTCTCCCGCGCCTACCTGCGGCACCTCTTCGCCGCGGGGGAGATCCTTGGACTCCGGCTGGCGACGCAGCACAGCCTCCACTACTATCAGACCCTCGTACGCGGGATCCGGACTGCTCTGGAGACGGGGCGGTTTGCCGCCTGGAAGCGGGAGACGCTGGCGCGGCTGGCGGAGGGAGCGTAGATCGCCGACGAGTTCGTCGCGCGATCCGAAGCCGGGGATTCCCGGCAAGGGCAGGATGGAAAGGAGTCAGGATCTTGATGAGTAGGGAACTCGCTGTTGCCACCCTTCGTCGTTCGCTCTCGCTCGCGCTGGCGGCCCTCGTGTGGTTTGCCGCCTCCGCCGAGGCGCAGCCCCCGGCCGGGACGCCGGCCGCACCTCCGATCTGGATGCAGTTCGTCCCCTTCATCCTGATCTTCTTCATCTTCTACTTCCTGATCATCCGACCGCAGCAGAAGAAGCTGAAGGAGACCCAGGCGATGCTGGCCGGACTCAAGAAGGGGGACAAGGTCCTGACCCAGGGCGGCCTCCTCGCGGTGGTTACCGGGATCAACAACGACACCGTGATGTTGAAGCTGGGCGAGGACACCAAGGTCGAGTGCCAGAAGGCCGCGGTGACCGCGATCGTCAAGAGCGAGTAGCTTGAAGGTCCTCTTTCTCGGCACGCCGGAGTTCGCGGCCATCACTCTCTCGGCGCTGCTGGCCAGTCGGCATCGCGTCGTGGGGGTGGTGGCGCAACCGAGCAAGCCGAGTGGGCGCGGCCTCGCGGTGGCCGATCCACCGAGCGTGCGGGTCGCGCGCGAGGCCGGGTTGCCGGTGCTGCAGCCGTCACGACTCCTCGCTCCCGAGACCCACGAGACGTTCCGGGCGTTGGGCGCCGATCTCTTCATCACCGCGGCCTACGGACGGATCCTCCGTCGCGTGGTGCTCGACATTCCGCCGCTTGGCTGCTGGAACGTACACGGGAGCCTCTTGCCCCGCCATCGCGGCGCTTCACCGGTCGCGGCCTCGATCCTGTCCGGCGATGACTGGACGGGAGTGACGATCTTCCGGATGGATGAGGGGATGGACACCGGCCCGATCCTGTCGGAGGCGATGATCCAGCTGACTCCGCGGGAGACGACCGGTGAACTGATGCTCCGCCTGGCGAGGCTCGGAGGGGAGTTGTTGGTCACCACCCTCGATCGTTGCGAGCGCGGGGACCTGTCTCCGATTCCCCAACCGGAGGACGGCGCGACCTACGCCGGAATGCTGGAAAAGGGGGACGGCCTGCTTCGCTTCGGTCTGCCGGTCGAGCAGGCCGACCGTTGGGTGCGAGCAATGACGCCGTGGCCCGGCGCGTTCGCCTGGATCGGTGAACAGCGTCTGCGCATCCACCGGGCGCGCCCACTCGACCGGATCGAGCGGCCGGCGGAGGCCGGAACTCTCGTCTCGCACCCGCTCGGGATCGCGGTCGTCTGTCGGCCCGGGTTGCTTCTGCTCGAAGAGGTGCAGGCGGAGGGGCGGAGACAGCAGCCTGCGCTCGAGTGGCTCCGGGGGGCGCGCCTCGCGCCGGGCAGTCGGTTTGTCACGCACCCCTGAGCGCTCATCGCAACCTGCTCGCGGCGAGGGGGCGGGACGCCGGGTGATCGACCCGGTGCGCGCCGCCGCGCTCGCGCTGCTGATCGAGGCGGAGGCGACTCCCACTCCGATCAAGGAGGCACTCGATCGCGCGGAGACCCGCCTGCCGCGCGAGCACGATCGGGCTCTACTCCACAGCCTGGTCAACGAAACGCTCCGCCATCGTCCGCGGCTCGACGACACCCTTGCCCCCTGGATCGCCCCGCGCCGGTTGGCCGACCTGGAACCGGTGGTGCGGAACCTCCTGCGCCTCGGCCTGGCGCAGCTCGTGCTCCACGATCGGATCCCGCCCCACGCCGCGGTCGACACCGCCGTCAGCCTGGCCCATCACGAACTGCACGCCGGGGCGGCCGGGTTCATCAACGCCGTCCTCCGCCGCGCCGTGCGGGAAGGGCTGGCACGGTGGCGGGGGCCGCAGGCCGCCTCGATCGAGGCGCTCGACGACCCGCGGCAACTCGCGGTCCGCTTCTCGACCCCCGAGTGGCTGGTCCGTCGATGGGTCGATCGTTTCGGACTCGAGCGGGCGCGGCGCGCGCTCGCCGCCGGGGCGGAGACGCCGGCCACCTGGGTGCGATTCCGCGCCGACCAGCTTGCCCTCGACCGGCGCGCCGCGACCCCGGGCCACGCACCGATCCCGCCGGCTCTCGCGGCGGAGCTGGGGCTGGAGGACGACGCCCTCCACCCTTGGCTTCCCGGTGTGGCCCGCGTGCGCGCCGGCACGCGCCCGGCTACCTTGCCCGGATTCCGCGACGGTCGCTACACGATCCAGGACCCCAGCGCGGTGGCCGTGGGGTGGCTGCCGCCGGTGGTGCGCGGGCGGATCCTCGATGCCTGCGCCGCGCCGGGGACCAAGACCGGGCACCTGCTCGAGCGCGCGGAGGCCGGGACCCGCCTGCTCGCCCTCGATCGCACCCGATCCCGGCTGGCCCTGGTGCGGCAGGGGCTCCTTCGCCTCGGGCTCCGGGCCGACTGCCTGGTCGGAGATGCCCGCCACCTGCCGTTTTCCTCCGGATTCGACGGGATCCTGATCGACGCCCCCTGCTCCAACCTCGGCGTGCTCCGCCGTCGGGTGGAGGTGCGGTGGCGGAGCTTCGAGGAGTCGCTGGTCCGGCTTGCCGACACCCAGGCGGCGATCTTGCGCGCGGCGGCGCGCGCCCTCCTCCCGGGAGGGTGGCTCGTCTATAGTGTTTGCACCACGGAACCGGAGGAGACGACGCGCCAGCGCGATCGCTTCTTCGACGAGCAGAAAGCGTTTGAGCCCTGTCCGCTGCCGGAGCTGGTGCCGGCGGCGGCCCGCGGTCGTGAGGGAGAACTGATCCTGATACCCGGCGAACTCGAGACCGATGGCGGCTACGCCTTCGTGGTCGTCAAGACCGGCCCGGGCTCCGGGGGGAGCGCCGGCGCATGAGTGATCGTCTCCAGCCTCGACGGGGGATTCGACTGGTCGGCGGGGCCGACAGCTGGCGGCGGCCGCTCGGCGCCACCCTGTCTCCGGTCCGGCGCCGCCTGCGCGGCGCGCTCTTAGCGCTTTTTGGCTTCCTGCTCGGCTGCGTTCTCTTCGACCGCGTGATCATGCCGCGTGTGGTGCGATTGGGAGACGAGATCGACGTCCCCGAGGTGGTCGGGCTCTCGCTGGAGGACGCGAAGAAAAAGCTGGGCGACACCGACCTCAAGGCGACCACTGCCCCAGGGCGCTTCAGCAACGAGATCCCCCGTGGGCAGGTGCTTCTCTCGCTGCCCCAGAGCGGCAGCCGGGTGAAGCGGAACCGCCAGGTGGAACTCACCCTCAGTCTCGGGGCCGAAGATCGCCGCATCCCCCAATTGCTCGGGCAGTCGATCCGGATGGCGCGGATCGAACTCCAGGAGCGCGGACTGCGAAGCGGAGCGATCGTCTACGCGGCCAACGAAGAGATGTCCCCCGACCAGGTGATGGCGATGTCCCCGGCCGGCGGGGCGGCAATGGACGCCGACCAGTCTGTGTCGTTCCTCGTCTCGAAGAGCGGCGGCAAGCGCGCCTACGCCCTGCCCAACCTGCGCGGGCTGAAGGAGCGGGAGGCGGCGCGCTGGCTCAAGCAAAACGGCTTCGGAGTATCCTACGCGGAGGAGAGCGGATCGGGCGAGGGGTGGTTCGTGGTGCTGACCGACCCGCCGCCTGGGGGAATGCTCTGGCCGCGCAGCACCGTGCGGCTCACCACCGACACGGCCGAGCTCTTCCCGGACGGCTCCAACGGCCAGGATCAGTTCGACGACGCGGGAGGGGCCGACCAACCAGGCGGCGCCAAGGGCGACGAGAGCACACCGGGCCAGGTACCGCGATGAATGCCCGCGATCGCCTCGCCGCGCTCCGCGGCCCGCACCGGGTGCTCCCCTCGATCCTGTCGGCCGACTTCGCGGCGCTGGCCGCGTCGTTTCTTCCCCTGGAGGAGGCCGGCTGTGAGGTGTTGCACCTCG
The DNA here is from genome assembly GCA_016712505.1 of Candidatus Eiseniibacteriota bacterium. Lineage (GTDB taxonomy): Bacteria > Eisenbacteria > RBG-16-71-46 > CAIMUX01 > CAIMUX01 > JADJQY01. Next base: position 256,852 of record JADJQY010000008.1, read on the forward strand.
ATGTGATGGACGGCCACTTCGTGCCGAACATCACCTTCGGACCTCCGCTGGTGAAGTCGATTCGCGCCCGGAGCCACGCCTTTCTCGACACGCACCTGATGATCGATGATCCGCTCCGCTACCTCGAACCGTTCGCGCGGGCCGGATCCGATCTCTGCACGGTGCACTGCGAACTGCCGCTCGATCCGGCCGCGCTTGCCGCCGAGGCGGCTCGGGTCGACACCTGTCTTGGGGTGGCGATTCGCCCCTCGACCTCGCTCGACGCTGCGGTCGAGCGCTGGGCCCCATTCGTCGATCTCATCCTCGTGATGAGCGTCGAGCCGGGATTCGGGGGACAGAAGTTCATGCCCGCGGCGGTGGAACGTCTGCAACGCGCGGCAGAAATCTCCGCGCGACACGGCGTCGCCCCGATCCTCGAGGTCGACGGCGGCATCGATGCGAACACCGCCCCGCTGGTCCGCGCGGGCGGCGCCTCCTGGCTCGTCGCCGGGAGTGCAGTTTTCGGCAACCCCTCCCCGGTAGACGCGTGGAGGCAACTGAGCCGCGACTAGGGTCGAGCGCGGCACCCAACGGACAGACACCTGAGGAGTTCATCATGGGTTTCGCTCGACTCCGCGCGGCGCTGTTCGCCGCGCCCTGCCTCGCTCTCGCTCTCGCCTTGGCTCCCAACTCCGCGCACGCCGATCAATGGTGGGGCGGATTCGGTCCGGCCGGTCCCGGAATCCCCGGTGGTCTGAACGGTCCGGTCTACGCCCTGCTCGAACACCAGGATCTGCTCTACGTCGGTGGAGACTTCACGCAGGCCGGCGAGGTCGCCTGTAGCAACATCGCGATCTGGGACGGCTCCATGTGGACGCCGCTCGGCGCCGGGGTCAACGGCACGGTGCGTACCTTGGCCGCCTACGGCACGAGTGTGATGGTCGGGGGGGACTTCACCGAGGCCGGGGGCGAACCGCGCGGCCGGATCGCGCGCTGGGACGACGGATGGATTCCGGCCCCACCCCCTCTCGACGGCTCGGTCCAGACCCTCTACGTCGACGGAACCACGCTCTACGCCGGAGGCGACTTTCTCAACTCCGGCGCCACGCCGCTGAACCGGACCGGGATCTGGAACGGCGCCGACTGGTCGCCGATCGGCGCGGGGGTCAACGCCCGCGTCTCCTGCTTCGCCCCCTTCGGCGGCGACCTGATCGTCGGCGGCTGGTTCAACCTGGCCGGCGGAACGGCGGTCAACCGGATCGCCAGCTTCGACGGCGCCGACTACTCCGGTCTCGGACTCGGGCTCAACGGTCCCGCCTGGGCCGCGCGACCCTTCGAGGGGGAGATCGCGGTCGGCGGCTTCTTCGAGTTCGCCGGCACCGAGCTCACCTTCGGGGTGGCTCGCTGGGACGGGATCGCCTGGCAGCCGTATGGCGCCGGCCTCGGCGGCAACGTGGTCGCCTTCACCGAGTGGCAAGGGGACCTGGTCGCCGGCGGTTGGTACGAGATCTCGAATGGCATCGAGACCAATCGCATCGCCCGCTGGGACGGCACGTCCTGGCTCGGATTCGACGACGGAGTCGACAACCGCGTCCACGCCGTCGCCACCTTTCGCGGCGCCCTCTACGTCGGCGGCGAGTTCCTGAACGCCAGCAACGTGCCGTCGCTCCGTATCGCCCGCTGGGACGCCGGCTCGAGTTCCGTCGGCGTGGCGCTCTCTTCCGGGCTCCCTCGGTTGCTTTTGTCGCCCAATCCCGCTCGCAGCTTGGTCGCCTACAGTCTCGAGGGACTCCAAAGCCTGACCCACCTCCGGATTCTCACCCCCGACGGCCGCGAGGTCGCCCGGAAGTCCGGCCCCCTCGGCACCTCCGGCCGCCTCGACCTCTCCTCCCTGGCCCCCGGCGTCTACCTCGTCGAAGGAGCGAGCGGCGGGCGCCCTCTGCGGGCCAGGCTCGTCCGGAGTCGCTGAGCCGATTCCCGATCGTTCAGTCAAGAAGCGAGGCGCGCGAGCGTTCACGCAGCAGATCCCGAGTTGCCCCCCGGTATCTCGGGTGATAGCCTGTTCGCACCTCGGCTCACCGCGAAGAGGAGGATGTCTGCTCATGCTGGCTTACGCCCCTCACAACAGCCGCCCCTTGATTCGGATTCTTGGCGTTCTCGTACTCGTTCTGGGGGTAGTAGTCGCTCTGACCCCTGGTCCGACATCCGCGCTGGCGCAGGAAGGAGACGCGCCGCTACCAACCTGCCCGGGGATTGGCTACCCGTGCATTCTCGGGAAGGGGGATTGGTACTCGGTCGGAGACAAGCTCCAGTTCATCGGTGACAGCAACTATTCCACGCAGACGGCCGGATCCTGCGAGGACTGTTGGGATCTATGGGACTCCTGCCTCCTCGAGAACGGATTCTTGTTTCGCAAAGTGACGAACTTCAACGGCTCCACCTGCACGTACACACCGTCATCGACCTGCGACATCGTCCGCACGGTGTGCTGCTAATTTTGGACTGGGGCGCCCTGCGGCAATTGCACAGCCGCGTGCAAACCGTGCGACATGTGTATGTCTATTTGGGAAGTGATCTCCTACACGCCTGATGGGAACACCGGACGTGGCTGCTACAAGCTCGAACTCGTTTCAGATTGCCCGGTGGGAGATTGTCTGCACGGAAATCCAGGATGCAGCTACCGGACCTGGGATCAATAGGTTCTCGAAAGGAGGGCGTATGAGACGGAGTTCCCGATCGATCGGAACCCTGCGCAACACGGCGCTTCTGCCGTTGCTGTCGCTCTGCGCAGGCCTGTGTTCCGGGGTGCGTGCGGGCGGCGCGGTCCAGTCCCTGCCATCTGGCGGATCAACGGGCACCACGGTGTGGACACCAACAGGGGAGACCTGCTCCGGTGCACAGCTCGCCGTGCACCACGACGGCACGTTCGAGGGTGGCTACGCCTGGGACGGCTATGGGGTGGACACTCCGTACGTGGGTGCGTGGGGCGAGGCGTACTCACTCGGCCCCGGCACGGTTCGGTGCGTTGTCCTGTGGCATTCGCAGATCGGTGAGTACGTCGGCGCCTCGACCGATGTCTACCTCTGGGGGGGAGGAGTGACCACCGAACCGGATCTCGTTCTCGCAGTCGTGACCGGGGTGCAACTCGCCGACATCCCGGTCTGGCCCCAGGTTGGGGTTTTCGAGGTCGCCTTGGATGCCTCGATTTCGGGAGAGTTCACTGCTGGATCCTGGGGTAACTGGCCTGGGCAGTACGGACAGTATTTCTGGCTGGTGGATCGGGACGGACCCCTGGGTGTGCCGTGGACTCTGGTCGGCCTTGACACCGGCTGGGAACCGGGGTGGCATCTGGTACCAGAGGTTGGCCCATTTGGAGGGGTCCACTCGATGGGGGTTGGAGTTCGGTTCGAGCCGGACACGCCAGTCCCGGTGGCGCCCGCGTCTTGGGGTCGGGTGAAGCGCCTCTTCGAAACGGCAGGGGGCTCCAGGTGGATCGCAGGCCCCAGTGGGTAGCGGTGCGCCTGGCGGAGCGCTCGCTGGTCGTCGCATGGCGCCGCCGCAGCGCGATCGATATGAGAATTGGTCGCATTACTGGGCTTCCGCCTCCGCCCCGGGGCCGGGGAGGCGGGATCCGCTGTTGCACCCGCCGTCCTGGCCTCGACCGCGCGCAGTCCTCTCTGATCACTGGACCTGGCCGGGTTTCCGCCCTTGCGAACCCGGACCCCGGTTCGGTACCTTTCGAACTTCGTGCAGTTTGTACCCCGGCCGGAACCCCGGGCAGGGTCTTGTGCGTCCTGAAAGTATCGATCGCACCGATCGGCGCGCGGCCCTTGTGGCCCCGGCGCCGTCGGTGAGGCGCGCCCGCGGCGCACGATCGGTTCGCGGGGTCCTTAGGCCTTTGGTACACGCATGTTCGAGCAGCTTTCGGATCGACTGGAACTGGTCTTCAAGAAACTCCGCGGCCAGGGAACCCTGACCGAGGAGAACATCCGCGAGAGCATGCGGGATGTGCGGCGCGCCTTGCTGGAAGCCGACGTCCACGTCTCGGTGGCGAAGGACTTCGTCAAGCGGGTGGAAGAGAAGGCGGTCGGTCAGCAGGTTCTGAAGAGCCTGTCTCCCGGTCAGCAGGTTGTGCGTGTGGTGCACGAGGTGCTCGTCGACCTGCTGGGCACGACCTCGCAGGGTGTGGTGGAATCGCGTGAGATTCCGACCCGCATCCTGATCGTCGGGCTGCAGGGATCGGGCAAGACGACGTTCGTGGCCAAGCTCGGGCACCATCTGCGCAAGCGCAAGAAGGTGCCGGTCCTGGCCGCCTGTGACGTACACCGTCCGGCGGCGATGGATCAGCTCGAGACCTTGGGTAAAGAGGCGGGCCTCCGCGTCCACGTCGAAAAGGGCGGGACGGACGCGGTCGGGATCGCCAAGCGGGCACTGGAAACGGCGCGGTCGATCGGGGCGGATTATCTGCTGGTCGACACCGCGGGCCGGCTCCACATCGATGAAGCGATGATGGAGGAGGTCGAGCGGATCAAGCGCGAGGTCCGACCGCACCAGGTGATCCTGGTGGTGGACGGCATGTCGGGACAGGATGCGGTGGCGGTGGCCCAGGCGTTTCACGATCGCCTGGGGGTCGACGGTGTGGTCCTGTCCAAGATGGATGGCGATGCGCGGGGCGGAGCGGCGCTCTCGATCCGCGCGGTGACCGGACGTCCGATCCTCTTCATGGGAACGGGCGAGCGGGTGGGCGGCCTCGAGGTCTTCCATCCGGACCGTCTGGCCTCGCGCATTCTCGGCATGGGCGACATTCTCTCGCTGGTCGAGAAGGCGCAGGAAGCGGTCACGGTCGAGCAGGCGACGAAGCTGGAGGAGAAGCTCCGGAAGTCGGAGTTCACCTTCGAGGACTTCCTCGACCAGCTCAATCAGGTGAAGAAGATGGGACCGCTCGAGGATCTGATCAAGATGATCCCGGGGATCGGGAACAAGCTCCCGGCGGGTCTCAAGGTGGACGAAAAGCAGCTGACCCGCGTCGAAGCGATCATCCAGTCGATGACCCGCAAGGAACGCGCGAAGCCTGAGATCATCGACGGGAGCCGCCGGAAGCGGATCGCCAAGGGGAGCGGATCGTCGGTGCAGGACGTGAACAAGCTGCTCAAGGATTTCTTGATGATGCGGCAGATGGTAAGCCGCATGAGCCGGATGCAGCAGACCGCGATGTTGCGCGGGAAGCGGCGTTAGCCCGGCGGTTTGGAAGGGTCCCGTGGGGACCGGTCTTGAGTCGGAACGGCAATCGAAAGGAAGGTGAATCGAGAATGGTCGTGATTCGCATGCAACGTGCGGGCGGCAAGAACAAGCCGACCTACCGCGTGGTGGTGGCCGATCAGCGCTTCCAGCGCGACGGACGTTTCCTGGAGAAGCTCGGATACTACGATCCGAAGCCTTCGACCCCGCTCCTGTCGATCGACGTGGCGCGGGCCGACGAGTGGATCGCCAAGGGCGCTCAGCCCTCTCCGGCGGTCGCAGTGCTGCTCAAGAAGGCGAAGGCGGCGCAGGTCACGGCCTAGACCTTCGCCTCTCGGGGAGTACGCACGACCCGGGATGCCGCGGAATTGGGACGCTTCCCAAGGCCAAGGCGGATGTTCGAGACGGTGATAGGGCCGACCACGACGACGACAACGCATCGGGCGACGACGAAATCGCCCGACCACGACGAATGCGAGCGCGTCCCCCAAGGGGGAGCGCAGGTGAAAGCGAGACGATGATGCCGGATCTGCAGGAACTGGTGGAGTACATCACGAAGAGCCTGGTCGACAATCCGGGCGAGGTCGAGGTCCGCGCGGTGCAGGGGGAGAAGACCACGGTCTACGAACTGCGCGTCGGACAGGGCGACCTGGGAAAGGTGATCGGGAAGCACGGGCGCACCATCCGCGCCATCCGCACGCTCCTCTCGGCTTCGGCGACGAAGGCGAACGTGCGCGCGGTGCTCGAGATCCTGGAGTAGTGACGCAGCAGGTGGGTAGCGATCGGGTCCTGATCGGCCGGATCATCAAGGTCTTCGGCATCCGTGGCGAGGTGTCGGTCGAAGCCACCGGTGACGACCCGGATCGGTTCGCGCCGAAATCGAAGGTCTATCTGCTGCCGGGGGAGTACGGCGAGGAACGCCCGGAGGCGGGCCGGAAACTCCCGGAGCCGAAGTGTTACACGGTCGCGTCGCGACGGATGCACCTGGGGAGATATCTCCTCCGCTTCGTCGAAACGCCCGACCGCAATGCGGCGGAGCTGCTGGTCGGCCACGATCTGTTCGTGGATGCGACCGCGCTTCCGGCCCTGCCGGAAGGGACGTACTACCATTTTCAGCTCATCGGTCTCGCGGTGCGTACCGCAGACGGCAAGTTGCTCGGCACCGTCGATCGGGTCGTGCAATCGGGCGCGAGTGATCTCTATCGCGTACTGGGAGCGGGCGGGGAATGGCTGATTCCGGCGCTGAAGGAGTTCGTCCGGAAGGTGGACCTCGGGGCGAGGACAATCACGCTCCAGCCGCGCGAGGATCTGCTCGAGGCGCAGAAGCAGGGCCCGGAGGACGAGGCGGAGGGCGCCGGCGCGCAGCGCCGGAAGGGGCCGCCGCCGAAGGGGCTCTCGCCGAAGGACCGGGGTCCCCGCGGCAGCGCCCCGACGGGCAGCGAGTCGAGGGGCAGCGTATCGAGGGGCAGCGCACCGAAGCGGCGGGGATCGAAAGCTGTGGGGTCGAATCCCCCGCGGTCCGGACCGCCCGAGGCTCATCGGAGGAAGGGACCCCCTACCTCCGCGTCAGCATCCTGACCGGATTCCCCGGCATGTTTGCCGGGGCGCTGGACGAGGGGCTGATCCGGATCGCCCGTGAGGACGGGCGAGCAGAGATCAACCTGGTGGATCTGCGGGAATTCACCGACGATCCGCATCGGTCGATCGACGATTACCCCTACGGGGGCGGGCCGGGAATGATCTTGAAGGTGGAGCCGGTCGTGCGCGCGCTCGATCAGCTTCCGCCGCCCCTGGCCGACCGGCGCGAGGTGGTGATCCTGACTCCCCAGGGGGAGCGGCTCACCCAGCCGCTGGTTCGCCGGCTGCTCGAAGCGCGCGACGTGGTGCTCCTGTTCGGGCGCTACAAAGGACTGGACGAGCGGATCCGCGCCTACGCGACCCGCGAGGTGTCGCTGGGTGACTTCATCCTCTCCGGGGGGGAGCCGGCGGCGCTGGTATTGACCGACGCCCTGGTGCGGCTGGTCCCCGGGGTGATGGGCGACATCGAGTCGGCCGAGGGGGATTCGTTCGAGCGGACGCTCCTGGATTCGGGGTACTACACCCGGCCGGAGTCGTTTCGCGGGCTGAACGTGCCGGAAGTGCTCCTCAGCGGGCACCACGGCCGGGTCGAGGTCTGGCGACGCGAGGACGCGATGACCCGCACCTGGCGACGCCGTCCGGACCTGCTGGAGCGGGCCGCGCGTTCCGGGGCCCTGACCGAGGGGGATCTCCGGTGGCTTCTGGCCAAAGGATGGACGCTCCCCGAGGGGGTGTCGCCCCCTCCGCCGGCCCGGAAGCGGGGACGATCGAAGAAGAAGGTTTGAAACCGACGCGGCTTCAGGTAGAACCAGAAACGCGTGTTTCGTCTGGGGGCCGATGCGGGCGGCCCTGCCAGGTTGGGTTTGCCCGCGTTAGGGAGGCGTACTGAGGTGGAAGTCCTGAAGAACATCGAAGCTCCGCAGATGCGGAGCGACCTGCCCGATTTCAATCCGGGCGACACGATCCGGGTGCACGTGAAGGTCATCGAGGGAGAGAAGGAGCGTCTCCAGGCGTTCCAGGGGGTCGTGATTTCCGTGCGCGGCGCCGGCCTCCGGGCCAGCTTCACCGTCCGGAAGATCTCCGACGGCGTCGGCGTCGAGCGCATCTTCCCGCTCCACTCGCCCTCGATCGCCAAGGTCGAGCTGCTCCAGCAGGGCCGCGTCCGCCGCGCCAAGATCTACTACCTCACCAACCTCAAGGGGAAGTCGGCCCGCATCAAGGAGAAGCGCGTTTCGGCCGATAAGGCTCCCAAGAAGTAGGGCTCCCAAGAAGTAGGGCTCGAAAGCGTAAGCGCTCAGCTTCTACCGCGGAGATCACCCCGCGGACCCATCGTGAACGGTTGGCTTCGGCCAACCGTTCACCGTTTTTTGGCACACTCTTCGCTCCCCTTACCGGTCATGGGACATTCCAACGACGCACCGACGCGGGTCGGCAGCGCAGGGACGCGCGTAGGCTGGCCGACAAAGGAAGGGCTGCGACAGAGTCCGCTGTCTATTCTTGTAGCGTCGAAACAGCGGTCCCCAGGTCGAGCGTGGTCGCGGCCGATCCTTGAGCATGATAGCATCAAATATGATGCTTATTTACTGCGGTGGAGTCATCCCATGCTGGACCTGTCGAAGGACATTCGATCCCTTTCGGACTTCAAACGGCACACCTCAGCCTTCGCCGACGACTTACGCAAAAGCGGCCGTCCTCTCGTCTTGACGGTCAACGGTTCCGCGAGACTCGTTGTTCAGGATGCCGAGGCGTATCAAAGGCTCCTGGAGCTGGCCGAACGCGCTGAGACCATCGAGGGCATCCGGGCCGGCCTCGAGTCGATGGCTCGCGCCGAGTCGGTTCCGGCGTCCGAGGTCCTGGCGGCGATGCGCGCAAAGCTCGGAGCAGAGAAGCCCCGGTGAAATTCCGGGTCCTCGTCGAGCCGCCGGCAGCCTCCACGGTGCTCTGAGCGACTGGTCTTCCGCGGCGCTGCTGGCACGCTCCTCGCTTCAGTCCTGGGTCATGGGACATTCCAACGACGCACCGACGCGGGTCGAGATCGGGAGGCGGGCAGAGCGGCTGGCGGCGCTCTACCTCGAGTTGCGCGGTTACCGACTGGTGGAGCAGAACCTCCGCCACGGCCCGCGGGAGATCGACTTGATCGTCCACCGGGCGGGAGTGTGCGCGATCGTCGAGGTCCGCTTTCGCTCGCGCAGCGACTTCGGCTCACCGGAGGAGACGGTTCGCTTCCGCAAGCGGCGCGATCTCCTGCGCGCGGGGCGAGCCTACTGGCTGTCGCACGGGCGCGCACTCGGCCGCCTGCGCTTCGACCTGATCACCGTCCGCTTCGGGGCGCGGGGGCTCCGGTTGCGGCACTGGAAGGCGTTTCTTTCCGCCGGAGCGCTCTGAGCCGCCCTCCGCGCTTCAGCGAACGATCTGTAGCGCGCGGACCGAGACCGCGTCCCCGGCGCGGATCCGGAGGTAGTAGGTTCCCGAGGTCAGTCGTTTGAAGGGAAGCAAACCCTCCAGCGACTCGACATGACTCCCGGCCGACGTCCCGGACCAGATCCGGGACGCGATTCGCCGGCCGGAGGGGGCATAGAGTTCGGCCACCACCTCGCCCCCGCGCGGAATCCGGAAGCGCATCTGCCCCAGGCCGTCGCGCATCGGGTTGGGTTCGATCGCCAGTTGCAGCTCGCCGCCGCGACCCGCCTCGGGCGCGAAGGCCGGTGTGAGGTCGGCACGAAGGCGCGAGAGAAAGAGATCGGAGTCGCCGCCGTTGTAGGTCCGGTCGTAGGCGGCGAAGCTGGTCGGGAAGTTGCTCGACGCAGTGCTCCCGGTGACGATCGCATCCTGTCCCGCGGCGAGCGCGAGGTCGTACCCGTAGTCGTCGGAGGTCCCGCCGAGGACGCTGCTCCAGAGTAGGGCGTCGCCGCCCGCGCTCAGCCGCGAGAGGAAGACGTCGCTCGCCCCGTTGTGCGTGGTGTCGAAGGCATCGGCGGTCGTCGGGAAATCGAACGACGGGGTCGAGCCGGCCACGACCACGCTGCCGTCGGCGAGCAGCTCCAGCCCGAAGGCGATCTCGTAGTATCCGTCGCTTCCGCCCAGGAACGTGCCCCACTCGAGATCTCCGTTCGCGCCCGCGAGTTTCACCACGAACGCGTCGGCACCTCCGCCGTTCAAAGTCTCATCGTAGGCTCCGCCGCTGGTCGGGAAGTCGGCCGACTCGGTCAATCCCGCAACGTAGACGTTGCCGCTCGCGTCGAGCGTGAGCGCGGTGCCGAACTCCGTTTCGCTCGCCCCCAGGTAGCGGCTCCAGGCCAGGGCCTGGCCGTCGGCGGTGAACTGCGCCGCGAAGGCGTCGTAGAGCCCGCCGTTCCAGGACTCGTCTTCCACGCCGAAGGTGGTGGGAAAGAAGTTCGACGCGGTGAATCCCACCACCGCGACCCGATCCTCGGGATCGAGCGCCACCTCCTCGATCCCGTCGTAGAGCTCGCCGCCGAAGTAGGTCGACCAGACGAGCCCCGATCCATCCGACTCGAGCTTGGTCACGAACCCGTCCTCTTCACCCGCGGAGAACGGTTGGGCCACGCCGGCCGTCACCGGGAAGTCGGCCGACAAGGTGCGCCCCGCCACCACCGGCCGTCCTGCGGAGTCCAAGGCGACGGAGTAGCCGATGTCGTGCGCGTTCCCGCCGAGGAAGGTGCTCCAGAGGAGCTGGTGTCCGCCGCTGCTCAGCTTGGCCACGAAGACATCGCTCGCCTCGTGGTGCGTGCGGTCGTACGCCCCCGGGGTGGTCGGAAAGTCGGACGAGAAGGTGTACCCGGTGACGATCGGCTGATCCGCCTCGTCGATCGTCACCGCGTAGCCGTAGTCGAATTGAGCCGAGCTGCCCCCGAGCAAGGTGCTCCAGACGAGGTTGCCTGCGGGCGAGAACTTCGAGACGAACACATCCCCGAATCCGTTGTAGCTCTCGTCGTACGCGCCGATCGTCGTCGGGAACCGCGAGGAGATCGTGAGCCCGACCACGATCGTATTCCCCTGCGAGTCGACCGCCGTTCCCCACCCGATCTCGTCGCTCGAGCCCCCGATGAAGGTGCTCCAGACCAGGCGAGCCGGATCGTTCAGGGTCGGCGAACCGTCCTGCACGTTCTCCCTGGTCGCTGGAGACCCGATCGGTGACGGGGCGAAACCTGGGTGCTCCGTGTCCGCCCCACGGTGCGAGAGACGCACCACTCCCGGATCCACCCCCGGGCAGAGGAGCAGCTCTACCTCGACCCTTCCGTCGACCACGCGGTAAACCAGGTCCACCCCCGGCCAGACCTCATGTTGCACCAGCTCGGCAAGAGCTCGGTCGTTCGCGCGCCATCCGCCCGGATCCGTCCCGAGGAAGGAATGATGCATCTCCGTCCCCGGCTTCCTCGCCTCGAACCAACTCCCCGGGTTCATCGCCACGAACTCCGACCGCACCACATGGCCCGATCGCGCGACCCCCGCGTCGCGTGGCGGCACTCCGGGGATCGAGGGCGCGCCCCCGATCGCCTGGGTGTCGACGCCGCGCGTCCCCGTGATCGTCTCGATCACCACCCCGTCGCCCGTCAGGTAGAAGGCCCCCGCCGACCCCACCAGCGAATAGCGCAGCGCAGGATCCAACCTCCCCGTGTTCTCGAGGAAGCCGGTCCCGGCCTCCGCCCGGACCGGCACCATGAAGCCCAGGCCGAACCAGACCGCGGCCCACCCAGCCGCAGCGCGAGGGAACTGAGGAGCGTGCATGCGAACCTCCCTGCAGAAAGCTGCACTCGATCGCGCGGTCCAACTCGGGGCGCGAAGAGGATACCACGGCAGGTGTCTGCGATCCGCCGGGCTACGCGCCCGCCGACATCGATCAGGCGACCATCGTCGCCCCTGACTCTGGCGCACTGAGATCACCACCTCGATCTTGGTTCGCGAACGCCGCGGATACCTGGCACTCCCCGACAGAACCCGTCTCCTGCAAATCCTCAACGCGCTCGAAGCGGAGGTGGCCGGGGAGCCGTTGTACCGCAGCCTGGAATCGCTCGCACAGCTTGCCCGGCGGCACAAGCCGACCGCAGCGATTCCAGCTGCCCGAAACTCACGATCTGCCGCTCACTTCCACGCTGCACCCTCGGTCTCGAACTGCAATCCGCCGCCGCGGAGGGACGGCGGTCTCTGCGTGAACGCACATTCGTGTTGACCGCGGCCCCCGCCAGGAGCAGCCTATACCGGAAGAGCGGTGGTGCTTGGCGTTGAGTCACTGCCTTCAACTGGGGTAAGCCGTGCCCCCGGCCGCGCTCATCCCGAGAAGGGATTTACCGATGAGGCTCATTGCGCCCCTTGTGCTCGCCGGCATCTCGTGTGCGGCACCCGTCCTCGCAGGCCCCCACGCAGGCGGCTCGCTCATCCTCCACGTCAATTCAGATGTAGTGTACACCACCGATGCCGAATCCTGGTGTGGGAGCTCTGGCATCACGTCTTGCGAGGATGCGGTCACGCAGGCGACCGCGAGCCCGGACAGCATCCGGGTGTTTTTCGCCTTGGCTGCGTTCTCCGAGTGGAGCACCCCGCGTCTTCGGGGAATCACCTTCGGCATCAACTATGACTCCACGGCCGTCGCGATCCTTGCGACCGGGACATGCGCGGATTTCGAAATCTCGACTCCGACCTGGCCTTCGCCGAACAGTGGCACCGCGTTGACCTGGTACCAACCGCAGACGACTCACTTGACCGAGGTCTGCTGGTTTGCCGGCTACGCCTACGATGAATCGACGCCGAGCAGCGTCGCCCTTCAGGCTCACCCGGTACAAGGGGGACAGTTCGCCGACGACTCCGTCCCTGCGGCGCTCGACGATATCAGTGGGTACGGAGTACTTGGCTTCGGCATGCCGGGAATGATCCCCGGCTGCGGTGCTGGCGAGTGGGGAGGCGGCGGAACCGGAAACGCACCTGACGGCGGGGGGGGGCGAAGACGGTGGTGGACAATACGACCTTCCGGACCCGAAGACTCTGGCGGCCCTCAAGGCCATCAAGCGTGACGGATCCGGCGTCATCGTTGAGCGCACGGAGCTAGTCCCCCCATCACCAGGACTGGTCTCGTTCGGTGTGGCGCGAGGCGCGATCGAGACGGTGTTGCCCGGACACCGGGAGGTCGAGACTCTCGAGTTCACCGGAGCCGATGTCCAGGCGGTGCTGGCGGCAACGCCATCGATCGAAGTTCACCGGACCTTCCCGACCTTTTCTCTTTCGGACACGACCTGCGTACGACCTGACGGTGAGCGCGCACGTGTTCCCGATCTCACCCGCGTCTTCACTGCCTCCTTCGACGTATCGATACCGCCGGACACGGTGGCGCAGCGCCTCCGTGAATGCGAGTCGGTGCTATGGGCCGATCTTCACTGGCCCCCAATCCCAAGCTCCACCCCCGACGACCCAAAGTTCACTTCAGGACTACAGTGGTCCCTTCCCCGAGTGGGCCTCGGTCCAACGGCCGACGCCGTGTGGGAGAAGTCAATGCGCCCGACGCCCTCTTGGAGGATCGGAGTGCTGGACGGTGGTTTCGACCCGTCGCATGTTGATCTTGGCGGCGGATTCGGTCCGGGGAAGAAAATCAGATCTGCATACAGCTACCACCCGTCGCTTCCCGTGGATGGCTGTTTGCCGGTGTACGTTCAACACGGGAACAACTCGACCGGTGTCCTCGGAGCATTGACGGACAACAACCAAGTTGGGGTGGCTTCCATCGGAGGGGGGTTCGATCCGGCTTACCTCGGACCGGAACTCGCGCTGCTCGCCACCTGGTGCAACGGTCGCGACGACTTTCCGGCCGCCATCGTCGATGCGACCGCGGCCGCGCTGCCCGATGGTCAGCCCGCGAACTGCCGGATCATCTCCTACAGCGCCGGAAACTATGTGTGGCATGAGTCTGAGCGGCTTGCGTGCTTCACGGCATACCAGCGCGGGAGCTTGCTCTGCGCCGCCAAGGGGAACCACGGAGATGAGCTTCATCACTACCCGGCGGACTACGATCAGCACTGGACGCTGTCAGTGGGAGCAAGTGCGAGACTTCCGGATTGGCGTATCTCGAAGGAAGTGTTCGGTTGGGGATCCAACTACGGTTACAGCATCGACCTCGTCGCGCCCGGAATCGACATCCCCACGACCGATCTGAATCACGGGTATAGGGACAACTACTCCGCCACTTCCGCCGCCACTCCGCTCGCCGCGAGTGCCGCGGCGGCGCTTCAGCTCAACGCGGACTTTACACTTACTCCGGAGGACATTCAGGGACTGCTAAAGGCTGGGTGCTCCGACGTTCTGGATGACCTACGACACCCAGAGCCTACTCTCCACGGTCCGGATTAGTATACCGGCGCCGGTCGCCTCGATGTAGCCGCGTCCCTGGCATTGTTATCCCCTCCCAACGTGTTCATGCAGCTCGAGTCCGATCCCTCCCAGAACACCTGGGAAACATGGGGCTGGCGCTACGTGACCTTCATAGAGGGGGCGCGACCGCTGCCGTTTCCAGAGGGTGTGTGGATGGCTTTCCCGGTGGAGGTTACGGCTCATGTTCAGTACCCAGCACCGTTCATCCAGCCACCTCACGCTTGGGTCGTGGGATCTCGAAGTTCCGGAGTCTCGTTGAACTCACCCAACTATGGGGAGGGCAGCGGGTACTTGGGATCGACAACCCAGACGGGCTGCACCGCCTATGGCATCACGTACCTCGTCTTGGCTCCGGGGTTCATTGGGTACTGGCCCGATGTACCCGAACTGGTGAAGGTCGGTGTCTCAGTGGTGGGACAGCTTTCGGTGTCCGACGCTCCAGAGAGTGCTCAGCTCGATCGTGAGGTCTCGTGGCACGTTCAGCGCTCTGTGGGCACCTCCGCGAGATTCGCGTTTCCGAGTGGCGTGCCGGTCGGAATGCGAATGGAGCTGTACTCCGTCGCCGGCCGCCGTGTCCGGGAGATCACCCCACCGGTGGTGCGTGGGGCTCACTTTCTCGATTGGGATGGGCGAGATGACGCCGGCCGCGCATGCCCGGCTGGTATCTACTGGGCACGTTCCACCGGGGTGCACACAGGTCGCCACACCGCGAGAGTGATCCTTGTGCGCTAAGCGACTACGATCGATCGCGCTAGCCGCGATGGCGACCCTCGCCGTTGGCTGCGTGAACGACGACGGGGGCAGTGAGCCGCCGCCCCCAACGCCGGCTTCGTGTTCTCTCCGGGGCCACGTGGAGGGGTCGATCGTCGTGGACGAGGAACCAGACTGGTGCCCCAGCGACGCGAGTCTGTTGGTCTTCAAGCACCACGCGCAGTCCCTCGACGAGGCGCGCGTTCGCGGGTGGTCGCAGGTGTGGCTTCTTCAGATTTCAACTCGGACGCGGACGTATCTGACCGAAGGGGCGATGCCGTCGTGGGCTCCCGACGGATCGGAGATCGCCTTCATGCGCAACTCAGACGACGGCGCGGGCCAAATCTGGGCACGTGTCCTCGCTACGGGCGAGGAACGGCAACTCACGAATGGCAGGACGACGCGTGCCTCACCCGACTGGTCGCCGGAGGGTACCCGAATTCTCTACCAATCATCGGGCGGGGAGGGAGAGGCAGCAGGACTATGGATTCTCAACCTCGATGACGGAGGGAGGCGTCCGATCCGCGCCTGGGGACACGCGCCGACGTGGTCTCCGACCGGGGCAAGGGTCGCGACATTCGGGCCGGGCATGTACATCCTGGGGACAGATCCTTCAGATTCGATTACGACGCTGATCGATGCCCCTCCGTACATAGTCGGAGACGGGAAGTGGTCGCCCCTGGGCAACGAGATTGCTTTCCACCATCTGCCGGTCGATGAGCCCCGCTACCTCAGTGTCATCGACATCGAAACGCGGGAGATTACGCGGCTTCTGCGCTGGGGGCGGCAGCCGACCTGGTCACCGGACGGGAAACAGCTCGCCTTCGCCGCGCTGGACTCGGTGTCGAACACTGAGTCGCTCTACCGCTTGGACCGCAACACGCGGGAGTGCGAGCGCCTGACGTTCGTGTGCGACTACTATCCCCCGGACTCGTGCTACAAGTTCTGCGAGGCGGTGCCGGAACGATGCGAGTGGGCGTATGACCGGGAGCGGTGACGGGTGGAAATCCGTTCGCCCGGAAGCGAAACGCGGTGCTGAACCCGGTCGAGGTCACCGCTCATCCCGGCCGACGCAGGAGTGAAGGGGGGCGCGGATGAGCTTCTCTTTGCCCTCGAGCTGCGCTCCACGAGGAGTACCATGCGGGGGCGGGGGGCGAAGCACCGCGCTCTGGCGAGCCGGGCTGATTCGCGCTGGACGCCCCTCCGGGCCCAATCGGAACCTCAAGCGTGCGGGATGTCCAATCACGACCAGCGCCAGCTGCGGACGTTTTTGCGGAGGTCGGCGATGCTCTCTCGTCCCATCGCTCGAAGAACTGGCACCTGGTCGGCTGTTCTGCTCGGCGCGTTGTTGGGCGGGCTGCTGCCGTTTGGGTATGCGAGATGCGCTGAATTCCCCGGAGGAGCGCGCGTGGAGATCGTGGTTTCGGAGCGGTATCCGTTCGTGGCGGCCGTCTCGGGGCGTCGCTATGACGGTTCCGCCAAGACGCTCTACGCGTACGTGCTCCTGTCGCCGGCGGGCGCAGGGCCGCTCGCGGTAAGCGAGGCGCGCGTGGCGTGCCGACTGCGAGGCGAGAGTGCGGGGACGGCCCTCTCGGAGTTCGTGCCCGACGTTGAATGGGTCGGCTCGTCCGGCGGCGTGGCCACGTCAAGCGATCGGCTGCTTTCGACCCCGACTGTGCTGGGACATGCGGTGGTCTCGTTCGGATCGGGGACTGGCGTTGCAGAGATCGTGCTCTCTCCGGTCGCTTGCACTGCCGAGGACGGAGGGACGCGGCTCCTGAACGCCAGGGGAGAGTGGGTGCCGATCCTCGAGGCGCGGATGGCCTCGGTGCGGCGCCCGGATCTGCCTCCGGCGCTCTACCCGGTCTGGCTCGCTGACCCTCAGGCTTCACGCTACACCGGCGAGCGTTCTGTCGCGCAGGACTGGCTCATGGCCGAGTACTCCGGTACCTGGCCGTTCGCGACGGTCTGTGCGCCGACCGCGAACGGCCTGGTGCGGCTCGACCGGGGCGGCGCGCCGGATGGGACGATTCCGATTCCCACCGCGGCGATCTTCATCGGATCGGACATCGAGGCAGGGCGGCCTCGCCTCCGGTACCTCGGGCTTCATTCCACTCGGGGCGACGCGACGCGGTTGATCGCCGTCGATACCAACGATGGAAGCGTCGACTCGGTCGGAGGGGCCTTCGCCTGGGCCCCCCATCCATTCCTGCCTCTGCTCGCGGTGTCGGGTTCCTTGCGTTTCCCGAGTCCCGTGGGCATCTGGGGAGCGGGGCAGCAACATCACTGGCTCCCTCTCAAGTCCACCACCGTTTGGTGGGCGGGCGACACGCTCTGGTGTATCGGGCACGAAGCGGGTGCGTGCGCGTCTCGCGCCTCGCGCTGGGAAGGTGGTGAACTCCTGCTCGCGCGGTACACCGCACAGGGCACCGAGCTGGATCGTGAGTCACTCGGGTTCGATGGGGCCGCGATCTCCATGGCGCAAGGTGTGCGAGGCGACGTCGCCGTCCTCGTGGAGCTTTGCCCCGAAGGGCGAGAGCAGCGGATCATCCGCGTGTCGCCTTCGGGAAGGTGGTCGAGCATCCCCGTGCCGGCGGGCGTGATGCTGGAGAGGGTCGCGGACACCGGCGCGGATGGCACTCTGCTGATTGGATCGCCGTCGGATCAACTCCTTACGGCCAGTGGAGCGTGGCGACCAATCCCTTTCGTCGTGGATCCGGCCGAGGGACGCGTGATCCGGGTCGAGACCGGCTGCCTCACCTCTCCGACCACCATGGTCCTCGGGTTGCGCATCCGCGAGACGGAGCGGGCGGAGGCTTCGTGGGACAGATACCGCGTCCTGGCATGTGACCTCGACGGAACCATTCTCGCGGAGTACGACGAGTGGCCGATGTGTCGATCGAGCGCGGGAAGATCGCCCAGGGAGATGGGCGGACCGCGGGTGAAGCGGATTAGCGCCGGCACGTTTGGGGTGGAAACGACCGAGTTCGGTGTCGCGATCTACCCGGCGGGGTCTCCGGTGCGGGAGTGAGCGGATCGCGATGTGCTTGCTGGGTGGCCGCGCGACTCGATGGCGCGTTTGCCCGCACCTAGCGCCTGCTCGTGAGCCTCTGATAACTTCCGCTCCGGCAGATGCGGAGGAGCTGGTATGCGGATGGATGTCGAGGCGGCGGTGGCGGGCGTGAGGAACGGCGACAAGCGGGCGCTGGCGCGCACCTTGTCAATGATCGAGGACGAGTCGGCGGAGGGGCGCACGGTCCTGGACCGGCTCTACCCGTTCACGGGGCAGGCGTACAAGGTCGGGATCACGGGACCTCCGGGGTCGGGGAAGAGCACCTTGACCGACCTGCTCTGTCGGCTACTGCGGGCGCGGGGCGAAACGGTGGGGATCCTGGCGGTCGATCCGTCGAGTCCGTTCAGTGGTGGGGCGATCCTGGGCGACCGGATCCGGATGCAGACCTTGGCCGGCGATCCGGGGGTCTACATGCGGAGTATGGCGAGTCGCGGCAGCCTCGGTGGGCTGGCCGCGGCCACCCAGCAGGCCACGGAAGCTCTGGATGCGTTCGGCTGTCATTGGATCCTGATCGAGACGGTCGGGGTGGGGCAGTCGGAGATGGAGGTGGTGGGGGTCGCGGACACCACGCTCCTGGTGCTCGTGCCGGAATCGGGTGACGGAGTGCAGATCATGAAAGCCGGCCTGATGGAGGCGGGCGAGATCTACGTCATCAACAAATACGACCGCGAAGGGGGCGATCGGATCGAGAAGGAAATCCACCTCCTCCTCGGTGTGCTGCATGAGCGGATGCCGGAGGGGGCGTGGTTTCCCCCGATCGTGCCGACGGTGGGGATTCGCGACGAGGGGGGAGAGGCGCTTCTCGCGGCGATCGAGCGTCACCGGGCCTTCCTGACCACCGATCCGGAGCGGGCGCGGGGGCGACGGGAGGAACGGGCGCGCGATGCCCTGCGAACGCTGCTCCGGGCACGATTGCTCGAGCAAGCGTGGGGGCATCTGCGGATCGAGGAGCGCTTCGATCAGCGGCTGCCGGAGGTGGTGCGCCGCGAGATCAGCCCGTACCGGCTGGTCGATTCGCTGCTCTCCGAGGTGTGGGACCGAATGGAGCGGGGGGCGAGCTGAGCGCGGCCGAGGTGGGAGGCGCCAACCCGCAGGCTTCGGGGGGACGCGCGACCGCGCTCTGGGATGCGCTCTGTGCGCAGCAGGCGCGAACCCCGGCGGCGACGGCGATCACGGGACTCGATGGGGCGACCGGCGCGACGGGCGGTGGGACCCTGACCTACGCGGAGCTCTGCCGCTGTGCGGAGAGGGTGAGTGAGGAGCTGCGCGCGGGGGGGCTGACACCCGGCTCGGTGGTGGCGCTGGCGCTGCCGAACCGCCTGGAGTTCGTCAGCACCTTCTTCGCCCTGGCCCGCCTGGGATCGACGATCCTGCTCCTCTCGCCACGCTACGGTTCGAGCGAGGTCACGGCGATCTCCGCGCGCGCGCGGCCGGACGCCTGGCTGGTGGCGACGGGTTGCGCGGCGGCGCAGGCGCTGGCGGAGACCGCGCAGGCCGGCTCGGTCGAAACGCCGCGGCCGTGTGTGCCCGGAGTGGATCTGACCCTGCCTCGACCGCTGACGGATCGATCTCCACTCGATCCGGCGGACGCGGTGGTGAAGTTCTCCTCCGGCTCGACCGGTGAACCGAAGGGGGTGCGGCTGGAAGCGCGAGGGCTGCTCCAGTCTGCAGCGGCGGTGGCCGAGACGCTGGAACTGAGAGAAGACGATCGGGTCCACGCGCGAGTTCCGCTGTTTCACTCCTACGGATTCGACCTCGGTCTGCTCGCACCGCTCTTCCGTGGTGCCTCGGTGAGCGTCGGTGAGGGGTTCATTCCGCGCCTCGCACTACGAGAGCTAGGCGCGGCGACGGTCTTCCTTGGCGTCCCGAGCATGTATCGGCTTTTCCTCGAGACCAAGGGGACGCTCGATCCGGCCGGGCTTCGCTGGGCGCTCTCCTGCACCGCGCCGCTGTCGGTCGAGGTGATCGAGGCGGTGCACCAGCGATACGGCGTGATCGTGTCCGCGCACTACGGCGCCTCCGAGTGTGGCGCGATCACCAACCATCTGCCGGCGGAAGTGCTGCGTCGCCCGACGTCGGTCGGCCGCGCCGTCCACGGGGTCTCGCTCGCGCTCAGGGACGAGCTGGGCGCACCGGTTGCGGACGGAGACGAGGGCGAACTGCTGGTCGGCACTCTGGGTCTCGCTCGTGGTCTGCTCGGCTACGATGCGGACGAGCTGCTGTTCGAGGAGGGACCGGAGGGGCGACGCTACCGCACGAGCGATCTGGGACGCATCGACGATGACGGCTACCTCACGCTGCTGGGTCGTCGCGATCAGTTGATCAACATCGGGGGGCTCAAGGTATCGCCGGTGGAGGTCGAATCTGTCCTGGAGTCCCATCCCGCGGTGCGCGAGGCGCTGGTGCGCGAGCAAAGAGGGGCCAGCGGCGAAGCGTTCGTCTCCGCCCTGGTGACGCTCCGGGGGCAGGCGGCTGAGTCAGAACTGATTCGGCACTGCCACGGCCGGCTCGCCGACCACAAGATCCCGAGGCGGGTGGAATCGATCGACGTCCTGCCTCGCACACCGGGGGGCAAGCTCGACCGCCGCGCGGTCGGCGAAGGAGGCTATCGCTGAGTCGCGAGGAGATCGAGACGGCGGTACTGCAAACGCTGCGGGACACGGCGCTCCAGGGGAGCGGACGCGACGTGCCGCTCGACGCCCCGCTCGGCGGAGCTGAGTTCGGACTCGATTCGCTCGCCCTGGTCAGCTTCCTCACCGCGCTCGAATCGACCTTCGAGGTGGAGTTCGAGACCGCCCTCTGGGTCGAGCAGCAGGCGCTCACGCTCGAGCACCTGATCACGCGCATCGGGGCGCTCTCCCCGGTCGCCGTACTGTCCGGGCCGGCCGAGGTCGGGGAAACACTGAAGACCGCAGGGGACGGGGCGGATTCGGCCCCAACAGATCGGGGTGGTCGCGTCCTGCAGCGGGCGTTGGCGTTCGGGCGCCAGATCCGCTCCCGACAGGAGTACCTGATCCTGGAGAGGGATCTCCAGCAGACGGTGGTGCATCCTCCAACCCGCGTCAACGTGGAGGTCCGGCGCGTGCGACCAGAAGATGTGGCGGGAGTCGCGACGCTGTTCGGGCCGAGGCGCGGCGCGCGCAACGTCACCGAGCTGGGCGAGCGCCTTGCGGCCGGATATCACTGCCTGGGAGCCTGGGTCGACGGACGCTGGGCGGCGATCGACTACGTGACCGACCAAAGGCACTGGCACGGCTTCCTTCGCCTCGCGGTCGTGCCCGCACCGGGCCATGTCTACGGCTTCGGACTCCATGAGGCGCCGCGGCTGCAGGGGCTCGGAGTGGGGCTGACTCTCCTCGCCGCCTCGATCGACCTGGCGCGATCCCGGGGCTACCGGCGGCAGTTCACCATCGTCGAACGGGGGAATCAGCGGATGCTCTCGGCGTCGGTGCAGATCTTCGGATTCCGGGTGGCGGGGCAGTTGGTCCGAGGGACGGTGGCCGGGATCTCGCGCACGACCGGCGGTCTGGGCGATGCGCCGCTTCGCGGGCGCGAGCTGATCCTCTGAGCCTTCGCTCGGGGGGGGGGACGGAACCGGCCACTTCCCGCTTTGACCCGCCGGAGAGGGCTTGCTAGCCTGCGCCGACAGCACAGGGCTGCCTAGGAGACGAACATGAAAGAGAAAATTCGAGTGCTCGTGGCCAAACCCGGACTCGACGGCCACGATCGCGGCGCCAAGGTGATCGCGACGGCCTTCCGCGACGCCGGCTTCGAGGTGATCTACACCGGCTTGCACCAGACGCCCGAGATGATCGTGGAGGCGGCGGTTCAGGAGGATGTCGACGTGGTCTCCCTGTCGGTCCTCTCCGGCGCGCATATGACGCTCTTCGCCCGCATCCTCGATCTGCTGCGCGAGCGCGGCGCGTCCGACATGCTGGTGATCGGTGGCGGCATCATCCCGGAAGAGGACGCGGTCAAGTTGCGCGAGATGGGCGTGGCCGAAATCTTCGGACCAGGGACTCCCACCACTTCGCCGATTCAGTTCATTCGCGACTGGTTTGCCAAGCGCCAGCCTGCGTGATCGGTTTTGCCGGGCGGGCGTCTTTCGCGCGCCCGGCCGCCCGTTCAGGGGAGGGGCCGACCGGGCGTCCCTCTTCGCGAAACCGAGCGCCTCGCCGCTCTTCCTACCGCTTTGACCCCGCCAGGAGCGCAAGCTGCTCCGCCCGCGGCTCGAACCAGGCGCCGAGTGATTCGCCGAGCCCCGACTCCACACCGCTCCACGCGGCGCGATCCGCCAGACCGACGAACGAGCCGAGGAAAAGTTCGATCGGTCGCTCGGCGTCCGGCGCCCCAGCGGCGACCAGAAGATCGTCGTAGCCGTCGTGATTCACATCGACCACCGCGACCGCGCTGCCGAAGCGGCTGTCGGCCCCGACGCCGCGGGCCTCCCAGACCGAAATCGAACTGACTCCGCGTTCGCGTCCGGGGTAGATCCGTACCCGCCCCACCTCCGTGCCTTTCTCGAGGTAGTTCCCGTCGGCCACGACCAGATCGGCGAACCCGTCGCCGTCGAAGTCCCCTTCCATCTGGTCTTCGGCGCCGGCGGCGCGAGGGAGAGCGACGATCAACACCAGGCAGGTGATGAGGGTGCGGAGCGAGGACGTAGTCGGCATGGTTGGGTCTCCTTGGGCGTTACCACTTGGGTCTCGACCGGGAGCTAACGAATTGTCGTGCCGAATGGTGGTCGCCGAGCGAATGATTCGAATCTGGGGAACCAGGTGAGGTCATGCCTGTAACGCATTGAAAATCAATTGATTGCGCTGCAGCCGCATTGCGGTCCCATGGTCTCTCCCCGGGGTTCCGCCGAGGGGGTGATTCGGTGGGCGCGATTTGGCGGTGCGCACACCGAAACGCGGCGCGCGCACCGTGCCGGGAAGGGACGGCGGAAGCGGCTACTCCTTCTTCTGCGTGGCGCTCTCCCACTCCTTGAGCCGGCGGGCCGCCCGGCCGTTCTTGGGATCGGCGGCCACGATCTTCCGCAGGATCTCGATCGCGGCGTCGGTCTCGCCCGCGCTGTAACGAATCTCCGCCTCGATCATCGGGATCATCGGGGAGGCGGGATTGAACTCGCGATTGAGCGCGAGGAGCGCCAGGGCATCCGCGGTCTTCGACTCCGCGGCCAGCCCCCGGGCAAGGTCGTTGAGGGCGTTCTCGCCGAAGTCGTAGCGGCCGCGGAGTCCGTCCTTCCGCAGCTCGCGGTAGAGCTTCATCGTCGAGTCGATCCCGGAGGCGGTCAAGGTCGCGCGCAGACGGGTGGCCAAGGTCTCGGGCACGGGCAGGCCGTGGTGGCAGGTCACGCAGGAGACCTCCACCTTGGGATCGTGCCGTTCCGGCAGGGCGCCGAGCAGGTCGGCGTTGATCTTCATCGTCATCTTCATCATCTCGCGGGCCACCCGCTTCGGTTGTTTGGCGTCGCTGGCCTTGTCGTCCTGCACGCCGGGGCCGTCCGCCTCGTCCACATGGCAGTGGTCGCAGCGCACGCCAAGCGCCGCGGTGAATCCGCGCATCGCCCCGATGACCTCACCGCGCGGCGTGTCCTTCGGGAACACCTGGAGATTGGTCATCGGCTCTTCCGGCTGTCCCGGCCCCTGCGCGATCGCGGGGTCGGGGGAGGAAGGAGGCAGTGCGCAAAGCCCCGCGACCAGGAGCGCAGCGGGAACCGAGACGAGCGAGCATGGACCCTCCTTGGGCGGAGACCGATGAGTGAGGGACGAGTGGTAATCGATCCGGGCCGATCCGGAAACAACTTTGCGCCCCGGCCTGCCGAGTGGCACCGGTTTTCGACTCGCTGCTAGAATAGCCTCCGCCCGCCGACGATCGGCGGACGAAGGAGAGTGCGACCCTATGAGTCTGAACAAGACCGTACGCGACGCGGACGAGGCGCTCGAGCGGATGGCCATTCCCGACGGCGCCACCTTGATGATGGGCGGGTTCGGTCTCTGCGGCATTCCGGAGAACCTGATCGCCGCTCTGAGGCGACGCGGGACCAAGGACCTCACCATCATCTCGAACAACGCCGGCGTGCAGGACTTCGGCATTGGCCTGCTGCTCCAGACGCGCCAGGTGCGGAAGATGATCTCGACCTACGTGGGCGAGAACGAGCTGTTCGAGACCTTGGTCCTCTCCGGCCAGCTCGAACTCGATCTCGTTCCCCAGGGGACGTTCGCCGAGCGGATCCGCGCGGGGGGCGCGGGCATCCCAGGGTTCTATACCCCGACCGGCGTCGGGACGCCGATCGCCGAGGGGAAGGAAGTGCGGGTCTTTGACGGGCGCGAGTATCTTCTCGAGACCGCGCTCCGGGCCGACTTCGCCTTCATCAAGGCGTGGAAGGGGGATGCCTGGGGCAACCTCGTCTATCGCATGACCGCGCGCAACTTCAACCCGATGATGGCCACCGCCGCCGCCAAGGTCGCGGTGGAGGTCGAGGAACTGGTCGAGGTCGGCGCGCTCCAACCGGACCAGATCCACACCCCATCGGTCTACATCGACTACATCTTCCCCGGCAGCGGTTACGAGAAGCGGATCGAGCAACGCACCACGCGCCCGCGCGGGTGAGAGGCGGAGAACATGAAGAGCGGCCTGAGCAAAGAGCAGATCGTGAAGCGGGCGGCGCAGGAACTGCGTCCGGGGTTCTACGTCAATCTGGGGATCGGGATGCCGACCTTGGTGTCGAACTGCATTCCGGCCGGGATGGAGATCGTTCTCCAGTCGGAGAACGGGATGCTGGGGATCGGGCCGTTCCCGTACGCGGGGGAGGAAGATCCGGATCTGATCAATGCGGGGAAGCAGACGATCAGCGCGATCCCCGGGTCGGCGTTCTTCTCCAGCGCGGACTCGTTCGCCATGATTCGCGGCGGACATGTCGATCTCACCATCCTGGGCGCGATGGAGGTGGCGGAGAACGGCGACCTGGCGAACTGGATGATCCCGGGAAAGATGGTCAAGGGGATGGGCGGGGCGATGGACCTGGTTGCGGGGGCGAAGCGGGTGATCGTCACCATGCAGCACTGTGCGAAGGATGGCACGCCGAAGCTGCTCGAGGCCTGCACCCTGCCGCTCACCGGGCAGAAGGTGGTTCACCGGGTGATCACGGAATACGCAGTGATCGACATCGAGCCGGGACGCGGCTTCGTTCTGCGCGAGCTGGCGCCGGGGCTGACGCGCGAAGAGGTGCAGGCGGTGACCGGCGCGCCGCTCCACGCGGACGGCGACATTCCGATCATTCAGGTGTCCTGACAGGTGACCTGGGTCGCGGGCGCCTTCCCTACGATTGCAGGAAGGGCTTCCCGGACTGATAGAGCGCCCGTCGTGCGGAGATCTCCTGCTCGAGCGCGGCATCGCCCCGTTGACGGGCGAGGGCAAGGGCCCGCTCCACGGTGGTGATTGCCTGTTCGAACTTCCCGGCGGTGGCGTAGGCCGCGGCCAGGGTGTCGAGCAGGATCGGATCGGGGCCTTCGGCCCGAGCGGCCGCTTCCTTTGCGATCCGCACCGCCTCGTTCCCGTCCCGCACTGCGGGGTCGGTGGTGGTGGCGAGCAACCATGCGAGGTTGTTTGCCGCCTCGGTCCAGCCGGGCTCGAGCGCGAGCGCCTTCCGGAACGACTCTTCAGCCGCCTTGGCCTGTTGTGCTCGTACCTGGGCGCGGGCGAGGTTCATGTAGGTCGCGGGATCCCGGCGTCCGAGCTGGATCGCGGTGGTCAGCGCCGCGATTGCCGCGGCGGCGTTTCCAGTTTGGAGGTAGGCCCGGCCGAGCAACTCGTGTCCGGGGGCGAAAGAGGCACTCGCCTCGACCGCGCTCTCGAGCAACGGGACGGCGAGTGCGGCCTCGCGTTCGATCAGCTCCTGCCCGAGGGCGAGCCGGAGATTCGCATCTGCCGCTGGGCCTCCGGGTGCGGCCTGCAGGGCCGCGACTGCCTCCCGGCCGCGCCCTTCGCGGGCCAGGGAGAGTACGACGTAGCTCCGGGCCTCGGTGTTCCCCTTCTCGATCCGCAGAACCTCCTGGTAGTGGTTCCGCGCGACCTCCGCCGCCTTCCGCCGACGCGCCGAGCGCGCGAGCTCCTGATGCGCTCCGGTGTAGTCGGGATTGATCCGCACCGCCTGGGCGAAGCGGGCGTCGGCGGCGGTGGTGTCGCCGCGATCGCGCGACTCGATCCCGAGCCCGAAATGGGCCTTGGCGAAGCGCCCATCGACTTCGAGCGCGCTGCGCCAGAGCTGCACCGCTCGGGCGCGCTCCCCGGCCTGATAGTGGATGAACCCGAGCTGCACCAACCCCTCGGTGGAGCGGGGATTGATCTGGAGCGCGTGCTCGAGCGAGCGGATCGCCTCCTGGCGTCGCCCGGTCTGATCGAAGAGCTTGCCGAGTTCGGAGTGGGCGCGCTCGTTCTCAGGCGCAAGGGCGATCGCCTCCCGGAGCACCTTCTCGGCCTCCGCGGTTGCCCCCTGGCTTCCGAGGTAGTAGCCGAGTTCGACCCGCGCGTCCGCGCTCTGGGGATCGAGTTCGATCGCGCGGCGCAGGCTGGCGATCGCTTCCGCCGGGCGTCCGGCGCGGTAGAGCTTCTTGGCCAGGAGCTGGTGGATCTGGGCGTTCTCCGGGTCGAGTTCCATCGCGCGGCGGAACAGCTCGGCTGCCGTCTTCATCTCGCTCTGCTTGATCGACCGGTCGGCCATCGCGAGGAGGAAGTCGGTGTCATAGCAGACGAAGAGGAGTGAGTCGACCCAGGGGTCGCGGGGCGGGACGAAGCGCCCCTGGCCGCGAGCCAGGGTGAGAAGCGACTCGGCCTCGGCGGCGCGTCCCTGCTCGGTGCGCAAATTGGCCAGCAGGCGGACCGCGCTGCTGAACTCCGGATCGAGGTGGAGGACCTGCTCGAGCAGGTCCTCGGCCTCGTTGGTCCTGCGCTCCTCGACCGCGATGCGGGCCAGTCCGAAGAACCCGTGGGCGCTATCGCTCCCGGCCGCGAGTGCCGCCCGGTAGTGGCGTCCCGCCGGTTCGAAGGCGCCGGTCTTGAAGGCGAGGTCGCCGAGGCGAAGGTGAGAGGCGGTGTATCCCGGCTCCAGCTCGACCGTGCGGGCCAGGAGTTTCGGGGCCGCCTCGCTTCCCCCGCCGGCGAGGAGGGCATCGGCTTCGAGATAGGCCCAGCGAGGATTGCGGGGCTCGAGGCGCGCGGCGAGGGCGTAGCAGGATGCGGCCTCGCGGTAGTAGTGGTTTGCGTGATAGAGCCGGCCCAGGGCTCCGATGGCGCGGGGATTCTTCAGATCTGCCCGCGCCCCTTCATCGGCCCGCTCCAACGCGGTGCCGAAGGCCGGGAGCTTCTCCTCCACCGATGGTCGGGCGGGGATCTCGGCCGGATCGATCGCCTTGCCGGCACACGCCGCGAGGCAGATCGCCGCGCCGATCGCGGCCAGGATGGGGCCGAGGACGCACCGTCGACGCACGAACGAAGAGGAGAGAACAGCGATCATCATTGGCTCCCGGGATTCCGCCAGAGTACGACGCGCGCCATGCGGTCGAACGGCGGGTAGAAGTAGACTCCGCCGGTGACGAAGTCGGTGTGGCCGTCTTGGTCGAAGTCGGCGGCATCGAGGCAAAGCAGGTGGGTCGGGGCGGAAGCAATCGCGTGGAGCTGATAGCTACCGCTTCCCTGGTTTTCGAACCACCCGAAGGAAATCGACTTCGGATCGTGCCAGTCGGCGAACTCACTGACCACGAACAGGTCGCGGTCGCGATCGCCGTCGGCGTCGACGCCGCGCGCGCTGTAGGCGCCCGGGAAGTCTCCCACCCGGTGGAGGGTGAACTTCAGTTGGCCGGTGTTTTCCAGCCATTGCACGCCGTGCCAGGGGCGCGGACCGGGTGGGACATAGTCGAATGAGTCGCCGTTGGTGTAGAGCAGGTCGGGATCGCCGTCCAGGTCGAGGTCCTGCACCGAGAGACCGCTCGAGCCGAAGTCCTCGTTCCCCGAGCCGTAGATCACGCGTCCCTGGAAACCACCCCGGCCGTCGTTCTCGAAGATGCGGATCTCCTCCCATTCCTGCGAGACCACGGCGGCGATGTCGAGGTCGCCGTCACCGTCGAAGTCCGCGATCGGGGCATTGATCGTGCCCGAGAGTTGGAGCAGCGAATGGCTGGTGTATCCCGCCGGGGTCTGTTCCATCCAGCGGATCTCGCCCTCGTCGTACCCGAAGTGCGCCACCGCCAGGTCAATGTCGCCGTCGCCGTCCAGGTCCCCCGCCTGGACATCGGTGACCCGCGCCACCTGATCGAGGAGCAACTCCTGGACGAAGGTGCCGCTCCCCTGATTTCGCAGCAGTACGACCGATCCGATCTTCTGGTTGTTCGGCATCAGAACGCCCATGCTGGCCACCAGGACATCGAGGTCGCCGTCCCCATCGGCGTCGGCGGCGGTGACGTGGGAGGGGGCGCCGATCTCGGTCCCGATCGGTTGTTCGACGAAGGTCAGAGGAGCGGTCTGGCGGATCCAGCGTACCTCATTGGCCTGACTGTCGGCCAGGACGATGTCGACCCGCCCGTCTCCATCGAGGTCGGCGGCGGCCAGGTTGGTGATCCAGGGCTTGCCGCTCAAGGGATCGCCGACCGGAGTCGGCGCGAACGCGAGTTCGCGCGCTGCGGAGTTTCCGTGACGAACGGCGGGTTTGGCTTGATCGCGGGGGAGGCCCTGGCAGCCGAGCTGGGCCAGCGGCAACATCCCGATCGTGAGTGCGGCGATCCATGGGTTCCTGTTCCGTCCGGTTGGGGCTGCGCCTGATCTCACTCGTCCACCTCCAGGAGAAACCGAACCAGTTCGCGGCGATCGGTGTCGCTCATGTTGAATTTCGGCATGAGCGCGGGATAGAGATACGAAAGATCCTTCAGGCGCGGATTCGTCTCGACCGTCGCGGCCGGATCCGCGAGATAGCCGAGCAGGCTCTCCGCGGTCCAGTAGCGGGTGAGCTGCTTGAGCGGCGGACCCTGCTTCGTGCCCTGACGGTTCTCCCCGTGGCACTGCACGCAGAAGGCGCCGAGAAAGAGGGCGCGTCCGGGATACTCCCGCGGCTTCCGGCCGCAGCCCGTCAGGAGGACCAGCGGGATCAACACCGCGAGCCATGGGTGGGGGACTCCCGCCGACGGCGCGCGGGCTCCCTTCAGGGTCGCGATGCAACCCCGGCGGGCGGGACGAATGGAAGCGGGCAAGTCGGGGCCTTTCCGCGCGGAAACCGGCGATCGTGGTGTCCGCTACCCCGCTGGGAGAACAGGAGAACGTAGACCGTGGGCACTGGATTGCGAGCGTCCGTGGACGCGTTTCCCTAGAGGGTAGCAAACTCGGGGCGGCGGTTTTGAGTCTGAAGTTCACCCGTTTTGCGCCGGGAGGAGCGGCAGGGGAAAATGCCCCAGGAGCCGCCGCGATCAGGGAAACTTGCCCTCCTCGCGCCTCTCGTGAAGCGGGTATGATGACGCCTTGTCCGGCAGGCGGCCGGCAGAGGATTTGGGGTGCAGCGAAGGAGTGTGGGCGATGTCAGGCATGAATGACCGTGAGGTCGTGATCCTCTCGGGCGTGCGCACGCCGATCGGCAAGTTCCAGGGCGGACTCTCGTCGTTCTCCGCCACCGATCTGGGGGGCATGGTGGTCAAGGAAGCCCTGCGCCGTGCCGGCGTGGCGTCGGATCAGGTCGACGAGGTGTTGATGGGGAACGTGCTCCAGGCGGGGGTCGGCCAGGCCCCCGCGCGTCAGGCCGCGATCAAGGGGGGAGTGCCCGCCGACCGACCAGCCATGACGATCAACATGGTCTGTGGCAGCGGCCTCCGCGCGGTGATGATCGGCAGCTCCGAAATCAGGGCTGGCGAGGCCGAACTGATCGTGGCCGGCGGGATGGAGTCGATGTCGAATGCGCCTTACCTTCTCCCCCAGGCGCGCTCGGGCTACCGGCTCGGCAACAGCCAGCTGATCGACGAGATGGTGCAGGATGGTCTCTGGTGCGCGTTCAAGAACTGGCACATGGGATCGGCCGCCGAGCACATCGCGCGTCGTTTCGGAATCTCGCGTGAAGCGCAGGATGAGTACGCCCTGGCCAGCCAGCAGAAGGCGGTCGCGGCGATGGAGGCGGGGAAGTTCGCCGCCGAGATCATGCCGGTTGTGATCCCCCAGCGGAAGGGCGACCCGATCACCGTCGCGGTCGACGAGGGGCCGCGGAAGGACACGACCCTGGAGGCGCTGGCCAAGCTGAAGCCGGCGTTCGAAACGGCCGGGACGGTGACGGCGGGAAACGCTCCGAGCGTCAACGACGGCGCGAGTGCGCTGGTCATCTCGACCTTGGCCAAGGCGAAGCAGCTCGGTGTCAAGCCGATCGCGCGCGTCACCGGCTATGCCAGCGGCGGGGTTGAGCCGGAGGAGATCTTCTATGCGCCGGTCGTGGCGGTGAAGCGGCTGATGGCCAAGACCGGGGCGAAGATCTCCGACTACGACCTGATCGAGGCGAACGAAGCGTTCGCCGCGCAATGCCTGGTCGATGGCAACGAGCTGGGCTGGGACTGGAGCCGCGCCAACGTGAACGGCGGCGCGATCGCGCTGGGCCATCCGATCGGAGCCAGCGGCGCGCGCGTGCTCGTCACCCTGATCCACGCGCTCAAGGACCGCGGTAAGAAGACTGGACTCGCCACCCTCTGCCTGGGCGGCGGCAACGCCGTGGCGCTCAGCGTCGAGATGCTCTGATTCATCCGGGTCCGAGCGGCCGCGCGGAGCAGTTCGCGCGGCCGGGACCCGTGCGCCCCCTAAGGAAGTACTCGCAAGGAGCAGGAACCAGATGGAACGCAATCGTCGAATCGGCGTGGTGGGCGGCGGCACGATGGGGAACGGGATCGCCCAGGTGTTCGCCCAGATCGGATACCCGGTGGTCCTGGTCGACAGCTCGCCCGAGGCGCTCGACCGCGCCGCGGCCCAGATCCAGAAGAGTCTCGAGCGGTTGGTCAAGAAGGGCACTTTGGCCGAACAGGATGTGCCGGAGATCCTGGAGCGGATCTCCCGCAACACCAAGCCGGAGGCGCTGCGCGAGGCGCAGCTGGTGGTCGAGGCGATCTTCGAGGACGCGCAGGTGAAGCGCGAGCTGTTCGCCCGTCTCGATGAGGTGACCGGGCCGGATTGCATCCTGGCCTCGAACACCTCCTCGATCTCGATCACCGAGATCGCCGGCGCGACCAAGCGCGCCGATCGGGTGATCGGCATGCACTTCATGAATCCGGTGCCGGTCATGACCCTGGTCGAGATCATCCGCGGCCTGGCCACGTCGAACGAGACCTACAAGGCGGTCGAGGGGCTGACCAAGGAGCTGGGGAAGACCCCGGTCGAGGTGCAGGACTATCCTGGCTTCGTCTCCAACCGGGTCCTGATGCCGATGATCAATGAGGCGGTCTACTGCCTGATGGAAGGGGTCGCGACCAAGGAGTCGATCGACACGGTGATGAAGCTGGGCATGAACCACCCGATGGGGCCGCTCACCCTGGCCGACTTCATCGGCCTCGACGTCTGCCTGCACATCATGGAGGTCCTGCACTCCGGGCTGGGTGATGACAAGTACCGCCCCTGTCCGTTGCTGCGGAAGATGGTGGCGGCCGGGCGCCTGGGTCGAAAGGTCGGGCGGGGCTTCTACGAGTACGAGTGATTCCGCGGGCGGCCCCAGGGCCGCCCGTTTCGCTTGGGTCTTTTCTGCCTGGAGCTGTTTGTGGATTTCGGTCTGACACAGGAACAGGAACTGATTCGCGATACCGCGCGCGATTTCGCCGAGAAGGAACTGGTCCCCCATGCCCGGCAGTGGGACGAGGATCGTTCCTTTCCGGTCGAGGCCGTGCGGAAACTGGGGGAACTCGGCTTCCTCGGCATGATGGTCGATCCGCGTTGGGGCGGCGCGGGTCTGGACTCGGTCAGTTACGTGCTGGCCCTGGAGGAGATCTCGCGCGGCTGCGCCTCGACCGGCGTGATCATGAGCGTCAACAACTCGCTCGTCTGCCACCCGCTGGAAGAGTTCGGGGATGACCTCCAGCGCGCACGCCTGCTCCAGCCGCTCGCCTCGGGGGCGTGGCTCGGGGCCTACTGCCTGACCGAACCACAGGCCGGGTCCGATGCCGGCGCCACCAAGACGACCGCGGTGCGGGAGGGCGACGAGTGGATCGTGACCGGGACGAAGATCTTCGTCACCAACGGTCATTACGCCGACGCCTTCGTGGTCTATGCCTCGACCGATCCGGCGCTCAAGACCCGCGGCATTACCGCCTTCGTGGTGGAGAAAAGCCGGCCCGGAGTCAAGCTCGGTACGCGCGAGAAGACGATGGGAATCCGGGCTTCGGCCACGAGCGAGATCGTCTTCGATCAGGTCCGCATTCCGGAGGCCAATCGGGTTGGTGAACTGAATCGCGGCTTCAAGGTGGCGATGGTGACCTTGAACGGCGGTCGGATCGGGATCGCCGCCCAGGCGGTCGGCATCGCACGCGCGGCGTTCGAGCGGGCGCTGGCCTACGCACAGACCCGCCAGCAATTCGATGCGCCGCTCTCGGAGTTTCAAGCGATCCGCTGGAAGCTGGCCGACATGGCGACCAAGATCGAGGCGGCCCACCTGCTCACCCTGACTGCGGCCCACCTGAAGGACCGCGGCGAGGACTACGCCGTCCCGGCCGCCCGGGCCAAGCTGCTCGCGTCGAGGGTAGCGGTCGAGGTGGCGGACGAAGGGGTGCAGATCCACGGCGGCTACGGCTACGTGTCCGAGTACGAAGCCGAGCGCCACTACCGTGACGCCAAGATCACCGAGATCTACGAAGGCACGAGCGAGATCCAGCGCGTGGTGATCGCGCGCGGCGCGCTCAAGGAGTAGCCGCGGCGCGAATCTCTCGCGCCGCTGATTCCAACCCAGCGGGACACCGATGAACCTCCAGTTCAACGACGAAGAAAAGATGATCTTGGGCATGGTCCGCGCCTTCATGGACGAAGAGGTGCGACCGATCGCCAAGGCGCTCGACGACGAGAAGCGGGTCCCGATCGAGCAGATCCGCGCGTTGCAAGAGCAGGGCCTCTTCGGCCTCTTGATTCCCGAGGAGTACGGCGGGGCCAATATCTCCGCCTCCTGCTATTCGGCGGTGATCGAGGAGATGTCGAAGGTCTGTGCCGCGCTGGCCATCGTGCTCTCGGTGCACAACTCGGTCGGGGCCTATCCGATCCTCCTCTTCGGTAGCGAGGAGCAGAAGAAGACCTACCTCGGGCGGCTGGCCGGCGACTGGATCGGCGCCTTCTGCTTGACCGAGACCCAGTCGGGAAGCGACGCCGCCGGACTCCGCACCAAGGCGGTCCTGGACGGTGATGCCTACCTGCTCGACGGCACGAAGATGTTCGTCACCAACGGCACCATCGCCGACCTGTTCCTCGTCCTGGCTCGCACCTCGGAGTCGCCGGAGGCGCCTCACCGCGGCGTGACCGCGTTCCTGGTCGAGAAGGGGACCCCCGGTTTCCGGGTGAGCAAGACCGAGGACAAGATGGGGCTCCGTGCGTCCGACACGGCCGAGGTGGTGTTCGAGGAGTGCCGCGTTCGGGTCGGCGCCCGGCTGGGGCGGGAAGGCGAGGGGTTCAAGGTCGCCATGAGCGCCCTCGACAACGGACGGATCGGCGTCGCCTCACAGGCGCTCGGAATCGCCGAGGGGGCGTTCGACGAGGCGGTGAAGTACGCCCGCACCCGCAAGCAATTCGGCAAGGCGATTGCGGAGTTCCAGGCGATCCAGTTCATGATCGCCGACATGGACACCCAGATCGAAGCCGCGCGCGCCCTGATCCGTCACGCCGCGCACCTCAAGGACAGCGGACGTCCCTACGGCAAGGAGGCGTCGATGGCGAAGCTCTACGCCTCCACCATGTCGCGAGACGTCTGCTCGAAGGCGCTCCAGATCCACGGAGGATACGGCTACGTGAAGGAGTACCCGGTCGAACGTTTCTACCGCGATCAGCGCATCACCGAGATCTACGAAGGGACCAGTGAGATGCAGCGCCACGTGATCGCGAAGTACCTCCTGTCGGGGCGCGCCTAGTGCGCCCCGAGCGAGAGCCGAGTGACCGGCACTGCGGGTCGGCCTGATCCTCGTAGCCCGATCCAGTAGCGCCCGGCCGGAGCGGTAGCACCCCACGAGTTCCTGCCATCCCAGACGATTGGTAACCCGACCGAACCGTAGCTGAAAGGGATCGACCAGACCTCCCTCCCCGCACCGTCCCACACGCTGATCGCGTAGGGAGAAGATCCCGCCCGCTCTGATTGCAGCCGCAGGTCCTCGCGCGCTCCCGACCAGACGATACGGACCTCCCCGTCGCAGGGATTGGGATACACCGTCAGATGCGTGGGGCGCGGGCCGCTTCCGGGCGTGGTCGGCGCATTCGCGGGTGAGCACTGCTGCGCGGCGAGCACAAGCCGCTGGGAGCCGAGTGCGACCAACCCGCCTCCAACCGCCACCGCGGTGGCGGGGCTGTCCTCCGGCATCGTACCCAGCTCTCGCAGCGAGTACGGGTCGGTGACGTCGACAACCAGGAGGCCATAGGTGCCGGTGGCCACATAGGCGATTCCCGCATCGACGGTGACGTCTTGCCCGACCGTCAGCGTAGGGAGGCTGCTCGCGATTGTGGGCATCGATGGATCCGAAAGATCGAGTGCGTGGAACTGGCTCCCGGTTACATAGGCGAAGCCGCCATCCGTGCAGACGGACCTGGCGCTCGAAATCGGAACTTGATGCACGATTGTCGGCGACTCGGGATCTGCGATGTCCACCACCTGAAGTCCCCAGGTGCCGTCCGCGACATATGCGTACTCGCCCTCCACCGCGATCGAGCGCGCGGTTCCCGGCGTGTCCAGACTCCCCAGTAGGGTCGGATAGGCTGGCTTTGCCACATCGATGATCTGGATCCCCGCAGTGCCGAGCGATACGAATGCCATACCGTTTGCCACGAAAACGCCCTGCGCCGCTCCGGCCGTGGCAATCGTCCTTACCGGAGACGGATTCCCGGGGGTCGGTAGGTAGACGATCGTGAGTCCAGCAGTGGAATCGGAAATGTATACGAACGGAAGGACGGCGTCGACGCCGAGCGCCGAACCCGGCGTATCAAACACCGAAGCGAGCTGGGGCGTTTGTGGATTCGAGATGTCGTACACGGCAAGCCCGGTCGCCTGGGAGGCGACGAGTAGGTGTGAACCGGTCGATCGCAGGTCGACTGCGGAACCTCCTGGTACCGCGATCCCGAGTGGAGCAGGCGAACTCGGATTCGCGATGTCGACGACTCGCGTCCCGACGTACGCGAAGCTCTCTGTGGTCGTGAGCCCCTGAGGGCTGCCTGCTCCGACCGCTCCGATCGATCGCGGGAGGGTGGGTTCCCGACAATCGAACACCTGCAATTCGCTTCTCCCGACGACGAGGTATGCGATGCCATCCGCGACCGTCAAGTCCGTCGGTATGCTTCTGGTCGCCGCACTGCCGACCAAGACGGGCATGACCGGGGACGACAGATCGAGGATCTCGAGTTGGGTGGAGGTCAGATAGAGCAGGTTTCCGCCGCGGGCGAGTGCCCGAGCATCCGAGCCGTAACTGGTCAAGCCGACCGGCGAATCTGGGTCAGAGAGGTCGAGCACGCGAAGTCCCCCGGTGCCGTGCGCCACGTAGGCCACCGTGCCGTCGATGACAATACCTCCGGACTGTCCGGGATCGGAGTCCCAGGAACCGACTTCGATAGGGACGGCGGGCAGCGTGATGTCGATCACGCGAACCCCGCCCGCGCTGTCCGCAACGTACGCGCGATTCCCCGCCACCGACACGGAGACGGCGGCGCCGGGGGTGTCGATCGAGCCGACGGGACTCGGGTGGACCGGATCCGTGACATCGATGATCCCGAGGCCGGCTGCATCGTCTGCCACGAGGATGAGGTTGCCCGCGAGCGCGACACCCCGTGCCAAGCCGGGAGTGTCGGTGACGCTCAGGAGTACAGGCGAGGTCGGTTCGCTGAGATCGAGAATCAGCAACCCCGCGGTGTTCCCGGGTAGGTACGCCAGCGTGCCTGATACGACTCCGTTGCGCGGTGCTCCGCCGCCGGTGTCGAATGTGCTCACGACTCGGAGAAAGCTCTCATAGTCAATGCACTCCGCACACGCGAGGGCCGGGGGGCCAAGGACAAGCCAGAGTGTGGCGCCGACGCCCGCGGGCGCTCGAAGCATCCGTTTCATCGTGTCCCCCGAGTCAGCGAACCCAGACCACGCGATCAGTTTCGCTCCGTCGGCCATGCACCAGACGGACGAGATAGAGCCCCGCGGGAACCGGGTCTCCGTTGCGATCGCTGCCATCCCACACCGACGAATGCAGCCCCGGCTCCAGTTCTCCGGCGCGAAGCCGCCGAACTCTCCTGCCCGTCACATCCAGGACCTCGAGCGCGCCGACCCCAGGGCTGTCCAGGCGAAACTGGATCTGGATGCGAGTTCCGGTAGGGTTGGGCCAACAGGACAGTTGGAGTCCGAGTCGCGGCAACGTCTCGAGTTCCGCGACGCCACCGAGTGGGTAGAAGGCCTCGATCGAGAAGTCATCGATCCCGGCCTCAACGATACCTTGAATTCCGCTGTCGCAGGCTCGGACTCGAATTCGCATTTGGCTGGTCAACGGGGTCGCCTCCTCCAATGCAACCACGGCGGCGACCCAACTCGAACTCGCGTCGGCGACGCGCTGCAGCGGGTACCAGCTCGCTCCGTTGTCGCCCGACACGTCGACCTGCAGGGTGTCGTCAGGGAAGTACCGACCTTCCGCAAACCACCAGGAGAATCTGAGAAAAGCGCGTTCGGCACCCGAGAGATCAAACGTCGGTGAAATCAGGGTAGTGCAGCCTCGATCGACGTCATTCTCTCCCAAACCCCCGCCAAGCGGGGCATTCCCGGTCACGAAGCACTTTGTACCAGGGGCGGGGGTGTGGTCATTCTCGGGTTGGACGGGGATTCCCTCCTCAAACGTGCCGGTCGGATCGACCCTTACCCACACGCCGGAGGTGGCGTCGTCACCGCCGGTGCCGAGTCGCCAGCTTGGGTCCGCGGGGTCTTCGCAGTTGCTCGTGTAGATCGACTCCGTGATCAGGATGCTGAAGACTTCGCTTGGGGCAGTCGCCGGGAGGGTCGTCACGTGCCCGGGTCCATCTATCGCCTCGACGTAGATGTCGATTTGGGATCCCGCGGGCTGCCCCGGGAGCGACGCCAACCAGGTGTCACCCGCCGGCGCCATTGGGGCGGACGACCATGCTCCGGCGCCTACTCGGTGCCAAAGAACGCTGCTCGTAACGGTGCTCGGGTCTGAGATCTCCGCGACGATTGGATACGGTCCAATCTCATCGGGAGTCGCACCTTGGCCGGCGAGGTGGGAGATGGCCGGACCGACGATGTCGATGAGCGCGAAGTCAACCTGAGTCGCGCCCTGTGCCGAGATCTCCAACGGTTCCGTAGCGGATGCGAAACCGGGCAGCGAAACCTCCGCCATGTAGGTTCCGGTCGGGGCGTAGCCGAAGTACCTGCCCGTCTCGTCCGTGACGAACCTGAACGCCGTATCTGCTAGGCGAACTTCAGCCCCCACCAATGCCGACTGATTCCAACTGTCGTTGCGGACTACCCCCTCGACGATCCCCATCCCCGAGATCAGCTGGGTCACTGCGGCGTGAATGTCGATGAAGCCGGCGCCGTAGGTGTTGTCGTCCCCGGGATCTCCCTCGTTCCGTGCCGTGGTCAGTAGCAACTGCTTCAGCGTTGACACCTCTAGATCCGGGTGGATCTCGCGGAGAAGGGCCACACAGCCCGCGACATGAGGTCCCGCGAACGATGTGCCCGTCCCTAGGCTATAGCCAGAGCCGGGATCGCAGGAGTAGATGTCGACTCCAGGTGCCACGAGCTCCGGCTTTACCCTGAGATTCGAGGGGGCCGCGCAACCGGACGGTCCCCGGCTCGAAGAAGGATGGATCGGATAGGGCCACGGGAAGCTGGTTGCGTTGACCGAGCCTACCGAGAAGGCGTTGACCAAGGTTGTCGCGCGATCGGCAGGTGAGCCGATCGTCCCGGCTCCGGGACCCTCGTTTCCGGCGGAGTAGATCAGGCAGACGCCGGCGGCTTCCAGGTTGTCCATTGCGACCCACCAGCGTGGGTCGCAGTCCTGATACTCGGCTCCGGTGCTCTCGCTCACGCGCCAGGAGTTCTGAACGACATCCGGGACGTCATCCACTGTTTCGATGTTACCGTCCGGGTTGGCGAACCACTGGTACGCTGTGAGGACATCGTCGGAGAAGCTCCCGGTTACGCCGTGGGCGACGGCGTGGCACGCGATCCATTGGGAGCCCCACGCCACCCCGATCGTGTCACTGGTCGCCGCGCCCAGTCCGCAGAGGATCCCGGTGACGTGAGTTCCATGACCCGAGACGTCGATCGGCACCGGGCTGTCGGTGCCCACGAGATCCAGCCAGCACTCGTTCCAGGGGTGTCCTTGGTTCCCGCGCCACGAGGTGGAGAGCGCGGGGTGGGCGACGTCTGCGCCAGTGTCCATGACGCCAACCACTCGTCCCGCGCCCGTGACGCCAAAGTCTCGCCAGACTGCTTGGGCGCCGATCGCCGCCAGCCCGGGGGGCGGACCCGACTGGCGCGGCGATGGGGCTCTTCGATTTGCATCGCTATCCCACGGCTCCGACGAGACGACGGACTCGATCTCTAGCCCTTGCTCAATTCTGGCGACATCCGGGCGTGCGGCGAGCCCGCGTATCAGAGCACCGGTCGCTCGTACTGAGATGCAGTTTGTGATCCAGTAACTTTCATAGCCAACCAAGTCGCCGGTCCCCCGAGCCTGGTCGAGCGCGGCGCGGAGACTCGACTGGCTTGCGGCGGCAGACAAGAGTGCTCGCACTATCTCTCGGTGTCGTTCGGTACGGCTGGCTCGTCGACGACTCAACGCCGCGTCGAGACTCGGGATATCGGCTTGTTCCACCAAGTGCACCAGCACGCGAACCGGTTCGGCAGGTGCCGTCGTGCGCAGGCGCTCCGCTAAGTCTGGCGATAACGTGCCGGCAAGCGCGGGGAGGGAGAACCCGACGACAAGTAGTAAGATCACAATCGCGATCATCAGTCCCTCCCGCGGGATCATCCGCTCGGGCCGACCGCCACAGTAGACACTGCTTACCATGTGAGAGGTCACAAGATCGTATCAAACTGAAGTACCGGGCATCAAGTCCGAGCCCGGCCTCGCAGCAGGCGACCGCAACTACGGTGCTGCTCTCCGAAGCCGCATCCTCCCCGCCTCCGCCTCCCCATTCCCCGGCTCCAACCGCGCGGCCTCTTCGAAGTCGCTCCGTGCCCCGGCCAGGTCCCCTCGCTCCTCGCGTAGCAGCGCGCGCGCGATCCAGTTCTCTGCCTGATCGGGCCGATACTGGACGGCGGCGTCGAAGTGGGGGAGCGCCTGCTCGATCTTCCTCTGACGATAGAGCGCGATGCCGAGCTTCCGATGGGCCGGCGCTTGCTCGGGATGGACCTCCAGCGACGTCGCGAGAGCCTGCTCCGCTTCGGGATTGCGCCCTGCCTCGAGCAGCGCCGATCCGACGGAGTAGTAATTCAGGCCCCGCTGCGCCTGGTGGTGTGGGAACGGAGGGTAGGCCGTGACCGCGATCCCGATCGCCAACCCGAGTGCCACCCAGGCGCGGTGTGGGATCCGGCGGAGATCGCCGCGGAGGGCACGGGTGCGGGCCGGAATCTGCATCACCGCCGCCCCGGCGAAGAGCATCAGGAGCGGCACCAGCGGTGCGCGGTAGCGCCCGGCGATGAAAAAGAGGACCAAGCTGCCGAAGAGGGCAACCAGCATGGCATGGAGCAGCACCCGTTCGCGCCGCGCGTGCCAGCCGAGCGCCAGGCCGGCGGCCGCCAGCGGGGCGAGGAGACCGAAGTTCCACAACGATCCGAAGAGGCGCAGAAACGCCGAGTGATCGGCGTACGCCTCGATGGCATCGGTGTCGCAGACCTCTCCCCGATTGAGCGCCAGGCCGATCTTGCGGTCCATCTGGATGATCCAGTCTCCCGGTTGCTCGGTGATGAAGCGGAGAGTCTGACGTGTCCAGTACGCCGACACCTGGGTAGGGGAAAGAGCGCGTGAGAGCGCAGCCTCGGCTAGCGCCCGCGCGTCCTCCCGTTCGAAGCGCGCGTCGCCCCGTCCGGGTTGGAGTGGACGGTAGCGGCCGTCGGCGTCGGGGTTGTTGCCGATCCAGAAGTTCGGCCCGAACTGCGAGGTGGTGAGTACGAGTTCCCCGCCGACGGCCAGATTGCGCAGCGCGACCGGAGCGGTGAGGAGGAGGAAACCGAGGAGGAAGAGGGCGGGCCGTCCCCAGGGAGACTCGTCGAGCCGCGCGGGCCGCGGCACCAGGCTGGTCCCCTTCCGCGTGTGCAGGGTGAGATCGGGCCGCTGATGGCGGACTGCGCGCCACGCCATCCAGACGGGGATCACTCCGAGCAAGATGAGCGCGTTCTCGCGCGAGAGCACCAGCCCGCCCAGAGCTGCCCCGGAGGCGATCACCCGCAGCGACGAGGGGCGCTCGTCGACCCGCGCCAGCGTGACCAGCAGCACACCCATCAAGGCCACATCGAGCACGGTCTTCTGGATCAACCCGTCGTAGAAGACGGCCGGAGGGTAGAGCGCGAAGAGCACGCCACTCGCGATCCCGGCGGCGCGACCGAAGAAGTGTCCCCCGGCCGCGGCGGTACATCCGACGCCGATCGCTCCGATCACCGCCTGCACCAGACGGACGGCAAACAGATCTTCGCCGAACAGAGTCCGGAGCACTCCGAGCAGGTACGGATAGAGCGGTGCCTGGTAGAAGATCCCCTCGCCTGCCCAGGCGCCGCCTGCCAGCCGGGCAGCCCACTCGAGGTAGGTGTGCGCGTCCCCGACCGGCGCACGCAGAAGGATCGAGCCCCGTATCTCGAACAGGTAGGCGACCCGCGTCAGGAGCGCGACAAAGAAGGAGAGGGCAAACGGGGAGCGCCACGCGCGGATCAGGTACGACCCGCGCGCTTCGGTTGGCGCGGAGCTCATTTCGTGGTGGAGTCGTGGTGGCCGGCGGCCTCGCCCAGCTGACAGATCTCGAGCAACACGCCGCCGGTGGTGCGCGGGTGGAAGAAGAGCACCTTCTTTCCTCCCGCGCCGATGAACGGTTCGGCGGACAGCGCTTCGAACCCGAGGCCGACCAGCCGGTCCCGCTCGGCCTCGATGTCATCGACCTGAAGTGCCACGTGGTGGACGCCAGGCCCCTTCTTGTCGAGGAACTTCGCCACCGTCGAGTCCGGATCGGTGGGGTAGAGCAACTCGATGTGCGACTCGCCGACCGCGAGGTGATACGAACGCAGTTTTTGACTCGGGATATCCTCGATCTGATCGAGGCGCAGACCGAGCGCCTCGGAAAAGGTCTGGAGCGCGCGCGCGGGATCGAGCACCGCGAGCCCGATATGGTCGATCTTTCGGATCATGCTCGAATACTCCTTCGTGCGGCCGGCGCACGGGCCGAAACGGCCGATCGCGGCGGCACGATGTCGGCATCATAGCAGCGCCTCCGCGGCGCGGAAATCGTGCCCTGACAGGTTCCGAACCCCTATAGTTCCGGGTCGGGACGCGGACCGCCGCCCCTGCGGCCGCGAGAATCAGGGAGGATTCGATGGGCCGGAAAGCGACCAAGGGCCGGGGCCGCCGGAGGGTGTTGGCCCTGGTGGTCGGCGCCATGCTGGGCGCCGGTAGCTGGGCCGCCGCATGCGCCGCGGTCGACTACACGCAGTTCGTTCGCTGGGCCGGCGGGCGCGAACTGGGTGGACCGGTGGTCGGACTCGGAATCGAGACCGGAATGGTCTACGCGGTGGCGGACGGTGCGCTCCAGGTGATCAACGCCCAGGTGCCGGAGTACCCGGTCGTCATGGGCAGCGTGCCGCTGGCCAACGCCGGAGCGCGGGTGGTCGCGGTGGTCGATCGACATGTCTACCTCGAAGACCCCGCTGCGCTCTCGATCATCGACGTGCGTCAAGAGATCCAGCCGGCGCCGGTCGGCTTCCTGAACCTTCCCGGGCCGGGAGGGGAACCGGGAGTCGTCCGCGGAAACTACCTCTACCTCGCCCGCGGTGCGGCGGGGCTGCTGATCATCGATGTCAGCTTCCCCAGCACTCCGTTCCTGAGCAACATCCTCCTTGCCGGCCAGTCGGTGAGCGACGTGGCCCTGGCGGGGGATCTATTGGTCGTTCGGTCGGGGGGGCAAACCGTCCGGGTCTATGACCTCGGCGCGCCCACCGTTCCCCTGCTGCTCGGTCAGACCACCCTCCCCGGTACGGCGGGCGCCCTCGACGCCGACTCCGACCTGCTCGCGGTGGTGAACGAACAGAACGACCGGGTGCACCTCTTCGATCTCTCCGATCCGCAGGCGATCGGCCAGGTCGGCACGCTGGCCCTGCCGCGGCGACCGACCTCGCTGGAACTGGAGGGGGAGCGGCTCGCGGTCGCTCTCTCCGAGCCGGATTTCGGTTTCGAGCTATTGCTGGTCGATCTCCATCTGCCGGCCGCACCGGTGGTGATCGGCGGAGCCGGGGTGCCGGGGAGCGCCGCCCTGATCCGCCTCGCCGCCGATCGGATCGTGGTCGGAGGGAGCGGGGGAGCAAGTGTGGTCTCGCTTGAATCGGGCAGTTCGCCGCCGCTCGTCGGCGGCTACACCGGAGTCTTTCAGACCGCGCAGAGTTTCGACCTGGT
Organism: Candidatus Eiseniibacteriota bacterium; assembly: GCA_016712505.1. Classification (GTDB taxonomy): domain Bacteria; phylum Eisenbacteria; class RBG-16-71-46; order CAIMUX01; family CAIMUX01; genus JADJQY01. Next base: position 299,680 of record JADJQY010000008.1, read on the forward strand.
CGGGACGCGCGGCGTGTTCCTCGAGGGGCCGCTCGGCGCGGTGCACATCCTGGATCTCTCGAATCCGGCGGCGCCGGTCCGGATCGGGGGACTCAACACCTCGACCAGCAACAGCGATCTTTCGCTGCTCGGGAACCTGCTCGGGATCGCGATTCAGCTCGGGGGGGTCGAGTTCTGGGACATCACCACTGCCGCAGCTCCGATCCTCCGCTCGCGCTTCGACACGCCCCGCGCCCACCGGGTGCTCCTCTCCGGGACGCGCGCCTATGTCGCGGACGAGACCGGTCTGTTGATTCTGGACCTCAGCACTCCGGCCGCCCCCACGTTGCTGGGGTCGCTCCCGACAACCGATCCTTGTCTCGACCTGGTCCTGGCCGGCAACCTGCTCTACCTCGCGGCCGAGGCGAGCGGCCTCCTGGTGGTCGATGTCTCGGCGCCGACCGCTCCGCTCCTGCTCCAGACCATCGATACCCCAGGCCTGGCGCGCGGAGTCGACCGAAGCGGCGCGCTGCTCACCGTGGCGGACGATGAGGCCGGACTCCGACTCTTCAACGTCGCGAATCCGACCGCTCCGAGCCTGATCACCGTGGTCTCGGTGCCGGGCGCGCCGGCCGACTGCGCGATCGTCGGCTCGGTCGTCTATGTCATCGACGATGCCTCCACCTTCGCGGTCGACGTCACCGCGCCGCTCGTCCCTTTCGTCGCCGGTTGTGCATTGCCATGGGGGGCGGTGGACATCCTGGCGCGGGACGGGAACCTCTACCTCGCGGCGCCGGCGGTCGGGCCCGGATCGCTCCGCAGCATCTGCCGCCTGCCGCCTCGCTTTACCTGCCGGAGATCGACCGCTCATGGCAATACGAACTGACCATCGCGCCGAACCCAAGCGCCGGACGCTTCGCCGTGGGCTGGAGTCGCACGCTTCCGCGGCCGACGACACTCCGACTCTTCGACGTGGCGGGCCGGCTCGTCCTGAGCAGGCAGGTGGACGATCCGACCGGGGAGGGGATCGACCTGGTTGAGGGGGCTCGCCTCTCCCAAGGATGCTATCGCGTGGTTCTGGCCTCGCCAGGATCGCTTGGGGTCGGCTCGGTGCGCATCGTACGCTAGGCAGCATGCGCCCCCTCCGTTCAGTTCGCGCCGGGCTGCTGCTTCTGCTCCTGGCGACCAGCGGTCCAGCCCGGGCCGCGCTCGAAATCGAGATCGACGCGCCTGACCGCGTCACCTGGAATGGCGCCGCGGTGCCGCTCGGAGTCGCGGCTGGTGCGATCCGTTGGACCGGTCTCGATCTGCGAAGTGATTGGGCCGACGCGGAGGGTGCGCGGGTCCGGGTGCTCGAGGGGCGAGCGATGCGGCTCTTCGTCGCGCTGCCCCCCGGCGGGTACCAGATCTCCTGCCTGATCCCCGGAGGAGCCCAGGGATCCGGTCCGTTCGATCTGCTGCTCAACGGCATGCCGTTGCTGACCCAGGTCCAGGTGCCCGCGGGGCGCGACTCCCTCCTCTCCTTCGATGCGACGCTTTCCGGCCCGAACACCGAGCTCTTCTGGAAGCCCGCCGTCGGTCGCGCGGTGGCGCTCCGTCGCATCGCCTTCGCGCCGCGCTTCGAGACCGCGGACCTGCGTCTGGGAGACCTGCCTGCGGTGCAGCGCACCCGCGTCGAGGTCGCGGCCGAGCAACTCCCCGATCCCCGGGAGCGTTTGCGCGCGGCCTGCGAGTTTCTGCTTTCCCACCAGCTCTCGACCGGACTGTTCGACTACGAGTCGTCTGCCTGGTGGGAAGCCGGGCTCGCCGCCCGCTGTCTCCTCGCGGGGCACGCGTTGCTCGGCGATCCGCGCTACCTCGCGGCCACCCGCCCGCTCTTCGACCTGCTCCTCGCGCGCCAGGGAGAAGACGGCGGCTGGTGCGCCTACGCCTACGACGCGCGGACCGGCGCCGGCTCCGATCCGGCCGAACCGGACACCGTCCCCTGCAATACCCGCAACGTGGCCGATCTCGGCGTCACCACCACCGCGCTGGCCCTCGCCGCGCGAGTGGAAGAGCCGTCCCGACGCGCGCGCTATCTGGCCGCCCACCGCGCCTTCATCGACAGATTCGTCACCCGCTACCGCAGGCCCGATGGTTCGTTCCGGAACGGACTGTTTGGCGGGACCGAGGCGGACTCCGCCTACAGTGTCGCCACGGCCACCACCGCCATGTCGGCCATCGCGCTCCATGCCGTCTCTCGGGATCCGGCGCACCTCGCGCTCGCCGAGGCCGCAGCCTCCTTCCTCGCCGACGAGTGGCAGGAGAGCGGCATGCCCCGCTTCCACTATCACACTGGAACGCCACCCCAGGAGTCCGAATCCGACGACTACCACAATGTCTACTACCTGCTCGAGGGACTGCTCTGGGTCCGCGCCGCGACGGTTGACGAGGACCTCACGCAGCGCATCGATCGCGCCTGCCACGCCTTCATCCATGGTCCGAAGGGGGTGCTGGCGCACTGTCCCGACGGCCTCCTGCCCCTGCCGCGCCGCGAGTTCCGCGACCTGACCAAGCTCGCCGGGATGGTCGGGATCCTGGACCAGATCGCACGCACGCTCCCGGATGATCCCGCACTCGCCGCCTTCGTCGAGCGCAACTGCCGCGAGCTCCTCGTGCCCGAGCTCGCCGCCCGTCGTCGCGTGCTCGTCTTTCCCTACGACCACGAAGGGCACAAGGCGATCACCGCCACCGCCTTCGCCGGGCTGAGCTTTGCCCAGATGGCCGCACCGGGAACGCCGTTTCGCTAGTCGCGCCTCGCGCCTCGGTTGGGACCCGGGGGAAACGGCTCCTTGCGGTCCGTCTGGCCGTGAGTACACTCGTCTTGGCGCGATCGGGGACGCGCCGACGGGAGCCGCCCATGGATGCATCCGGTACCGTTCGCTGGATCGTAGGGTTTGCCCTCCTCACCGCAGTCGGCTGCGGCGAGTCGAGTTCGCCTCCCACCTCTCCCGATCCCTCGACCGAGCAGGTCGAACGCCTCCCGCGCCTCCCGCGCCCCACGGTACAGACGGAACTGTTCGTCGGAGCGGCGAACGACACCGCCCGTGCGGCGCGCAGCGTCATACGCGGACAGGTCCAACGCGTGAACCTGGAGTTCGGCCGCGCCGCGCAGGCGATTCAAAGCCTGTCGGCCAAGCCGTACCAGGAGATCGCCTCGGGGGAGTTTCTCTTCGAGCAAAGCGGGGGTACGGTTGGTTGTGTTTCCAGTTTCCGTGTGGCGCCGACGGCCGGTGCTCTCCTCTGGACCTGGAACAACGAAGGCTTGTGTGGAGAGAGCCTGTTGACTCCGCGCGAGATCTGGCGCCTGCAGACGAGTCTCGATGGTTCCATCGGCCAGTTCGACGAACTCTGGATCGAGTCGCCCGGCGGCCCGGGACGCGCTCACGATGCCAGGGTGACCTGGGAGATCACCCCTTCGCGCAGCGAGTGGCGGAGTCTGCTCCGTTCCTCGGCGCCGGAGCACTTCGTGGCCCGCTTCTCGAGCGAGGCGGAGGGCGACGATCGCACGCGCTACGAACTCGAGCGCGCGGCGACCTTCCGCTGGAGGTTGTCCCTCTCGCGCGACGGCCGGAGCGGCAGCTTCCGCCGCTTCGACTGGAGCCCCGCGGCCGACTGGCGCGAACGCGAGTCGATCGTCTGGTCACCGGATCACGGCACCTGGACCCTGATCTCGACCACCGGTGTGCCGCAGGTCACGAGTTGGTGAGCAGTCAGTTCTGCTCCGGCTCTCCGTTCCGGAGAATCAGCGACTGACGGCTCCCGCTCGATTCGTCGATGAAGACCAGGATCTCCGGCGGCGTGCTGCCGCGCGCGGTCGATCCGGCCGTGCCGACGAAGACCACCGCCTCTCCGCCGTCCGCCAACTGCCCGATCTCGGAGAGCCCGGTGTTCGAGGTCCAAGCTCGAGAGCCGTTCGTTTCCACGCGGGTGAGCTGCCAGGGATGGTCATCGCCGAGTTCCGACTTGTGCAGAACCAGGAGTGCCCGGCCCCCATCCGCGGACTTCGAGGACCTCGGGCGGTCTGTATTGACCCACCAGACCGTCTCCGTCCCCGGCCGGCGAAGGAATCCACCCATCAAGAACCGCTGTTCCGGCAGCGACTCCAAGGTAGAAAGATCCAGACGGAGTTTACTGGGGTCGATCACGCCGGATTGGTCGAGGGCGACGCCGGCCCAGTGGAGCGAGCGGCTCACCGGTCCCGACGGACCTCCGTAGGTGTAGCGCGGATGCTGCCATTCCCGAGGAGGCTTCTCACCCGAGGCCAGCAGCCCGTACCAGGTCCGGGTGGCGGGATCGACGATCGAGGACCAGGTCACACCAACCGCCGTGCCATTGGCAAGCGAGATCGCTGCTGGCTGGAGGAACCTCCAGGCGAGGTCCGCCGTCTTGCTGTGTTCCGGGCTGAGGGCGGCCAGTGTGGTGTCCGCGATCACCGTGAATGCGCCCGAACCGGCGTCGACGCGGTAGTAGCGCGCGTCGGTGCCCCGGAACACGAGGGCGTTCAAACGCCCGAGGAACTTGTACTGCTCTGCCTCCTTCGGGAGGCGCGGCGAGAGCTCCGGGTTCATCTCCCGCAGCTTCTGATTCGACCAGACCGGAGTGAGTGAGCGCAGGCTCCTCCCTTCGAGCCCGTGGTTCCACACCCAGAGGATCTCCTGATCCGGACCGAGGATCACGGGGGCATCGATCAACTCCAGCTTGAGGCGATACGCCTTCGCATCGACCCTTCCCGCGTCGATCCGGGCGATCGGGAGGATCAACGGATCGCTCCCATCCTGACCCGTGCGGGAATGCAGGGTGAAGATCGAATACGGCAGATAGTAGCTGTGGACGCCTTCGACGTCGAAGTAGCCGCGTCGAACGCGCCGCTCTTCCATCAGGTAGTAGAGTCGCCGTCCAGGGCTGGAATCCGCGGTATCGAGGGAGGCACTCCAGATCGCGCCGACCAGCCGCGGCGGCGCTTCCTGCATGTCCCGCGTCGCGAAGGCCAGCACCACGATCGCCACGAACACGATGCCGATCGCGAGGCCGGCCACGATTCCGCGCGCCGCGGCTCCCGATCTCGAGCCCCATCCGCCTGACCCGCGCTTCCCCTCGCCCGACAGCTCGCTCACCCTGCCTCCCCGTGATCCGCTTACACGACACGAGGAGAAGTCTAGCCTCTACTGGAGACACGCGAGCGCTGAAGTTCGTGCGCTACCGCGCGTAGGTCGCTTTCACCCGGGCCCAGGAGGTCGTCTCCACCGGCACCGGCGGACTCGGCTCGAACATCGCCCCGATCCCGAAGTGCTTTCCTCCCGGCCACACCGTGTCGAGCGCCTGCCACCCCTGTGGCCAGTCCTGCCCCGGCGCGACCTTGGTCGCGCCGGTGGCCGTGTCCCCGTCGCGGTCGAGGCCGATGGCGACGGCAAAGCTCTGATTCCACCAGGTCGGCCAGTAGCCGATCCACCAAGTCCCGTCTACCGGGACCGGGGCGCTGAACTCGAGTGAGAATCGCGCGAAGAGCGGGTAGACAGGGTAGCCTTCGGGCACATAGACGTTGGGATCGTGTCGAAGCACCAGGTCGGGCAGATCTCCGCCGTCACGCCAGATGTACAGATCGAGGTACGCCGGGTAGAACAAGCCGATTGACGTGAGGTCGAGAACAATCTCCAGCAAAAATGAAGGTCGCCAGGGCAGCGCATAGCAACGGGCGAACCGACAGGTGGAGCATGGTCACCTCCTATCCGTACCGAGCGGCTTCCAGAGGTAGGTGTAATCGACGTGGTAGTCGTTCGAGGCCGTGGGATCGACTGGGAACCAGCCGATGAAGTTTGCGCCGTCCGCAGAGAACACCTGGTAAGTGAAGCTCTCGAAGGTGGCCGTCCGAGCCCCGTCTCCGCCTGCTACGTGGGCGTAGTTTGCCCACAGCTTTCCATCATACCGGTTCTCGAAGTACTCGTCGAAACGACGCCAACCGGAGGAGGACTTCCCCCTCCCCCAGACCTCCAGCACCCCCGCACCCGGAGGAACTACCAGGTCGACCGATGTTGACACGCGGTAGCACTCGACGTGGTGAGGGTACCATGCGTCATCCATCGGGGTCACGCCAGCCACGTTTGCTAGCTGCACCTCCATCTCGGCGACGAACTGCGGAGAGGCTGAGTATCCCGTGGCCGTCGCGTGAACGAGTGTTACGTCGGGAGCAACCAGCGAAAGTGCCGTATCCGCCCGAACCAAGCCCTGTCCAACCTGGCTCGGGTCCAAACCTGTCGGATTCGTTGCGGTGCGCTTCAATATCTCGTAGCAGTCTTCGTTCGTGAGGTCCGGTTTCTCCGCGAGCAGCAGGGACGCGACCGCTGCAACGAGCGGGTGGCAAGTGAAGTTTCGAACGTGAAGGTAAACTGAGGCGTCGCGGGGTGGGCTCTCTCCGGGACAAACGGGTACTCCGTCACAGCCGAATCCGAGCGTACCGTAGGTCTCGATCGGATCGATCCGTGCGGGCACGGCGTCGTCGGCGAACGCGCCCCCTTGGCTTGGGTGCGGACCAACCGCAAACGTCGTGGGGATCGATGGGGAGTAGCAGTAGGCGGCGAACCAATGGACCTCGGTGATGGTCGACAGACGAGTGGCATTCCAGGTGACGGCGATTCCGGACCCGGACGCGGGCCAGGTCGTGGACTCCATCGAGAAGTCTGCGCAGGTGCCGTCCGCGACCAAGAGCAGGTCCTCGGGCGGGTAGGTGATGCCGAAGGAGAGTCCTTTCAGCCTCGGGCTCGAGTCGAGGGGAAACGCGGCGAGCACGAAGAAGACCGTCGCGACCTCACTGCTCGCGGGGACGCTCGTGACGAGGTCCGTGCAGTGGGTCAATCCGGACTGGCCGCAGTACTCGGCGCCCGTGGTGTAGGTGAGTGCGAGGCTGGCGTGTAGGGCCAGAACGCCGCCGCCGTTCGGACCGGCCTGTGCGACTACGGGGGGGGGACAAGTAGAGCTGGGATCACGACACAGAGAGCACTGAAAAATGAGCGGCTCATGGTTCCTCCTGGATGCGGTTCCGGGGAAACGAACAGGAGAATGGTGCGCCTGGTCGCGGTGGCTGTCAAGCAGATCGGGACGCGGACGCAGCAGGCAAAAGCAGCGGGGCGCGCGGAGCGCGCCCCGCGGGAGGATCACAGATACCCTGGATCGCGGTACGCGCCGTAGACCTTCCGGAGGCGGGTGCAGATTTCGCCGATCGAGGCGTACGACTCGATGGCGCGCTTGAGGTGGGGCATGAGGTTGTCGGTGCCGCGAGCGGCCTGCTCGAGGGTGTCGAGGTGGCGCTCCACATCGACGCTGCTGCGCTCGGCCTTGATGCGGGCGAGGCGGTCGGATTGGCCGCGGGCCACGGCTTCGTTCACGTGGAAGACCGGAGGATGGGTGGTCTCCTCGATCTGGTAGCAGTTGACCCCGACGATCTTCTGTTCGCCGTGTTCGATCGCCTGCTGGGCCTGGTAGGCGGCGTGGTGGATCTCGCGCTGGATGAAGCCGGTTTCGATCGACTTGAGCACCCCGCCTTGCTCCTCGACCCGCTTCATCAGGGCGAGGGCTTCGGTCTCGAGTCGATCGGTCAGTGCTTCGATGTAGTAGGAACCGCCGAGGGGATCGATGACGTCGGCGGCGCCGGTCTCCTCGGCCAGGACCTGTTGGGTACGCAGGGCGAGGAGAGCGCTGGCGTTGCTCGGGAGCGAGAGCGCCTCGTCGCGGCTGTTGGTGTGGAGCGATTGGGTCCCGCCGAGCACGGCGGCCATCGCCTGGTAGGCGATCCGCACGACATTGACGTCGATCTGCTGGGCCTGGAGGGTGGAACCGGCGGTCTGGGTGTGGAAACGGAGCATCCAGCTCTTCGGATCCTTGGCCCCGAAGCGATAGCGCATCAGGTTGGCCCAGATGCGCCGGGCGGCGCGGAACTTCGCCACCTCCTCGAAGAAGTGGTTATGGGCATTGAAGAAGAACGAGAGGCGGGGAGCGAAGGCGTCGATGTCGAGGCCGCGTTCCCGCACCGCCTCGACGTAGGCGATGGCGTTGGAGAAGGTGAAGGCCAGTTCTTGCACCGCGGTCGAGCCGGCCTCCCGGATGTGATAGCCGCTGATCGAGATGGTGTTCCAGGAGGGGAGCGCGTCGGCGCAGTAGGCGATGATATCGGCGGTGATCCGCAGCGATGGACCGGGCGGGAAGATGAACGTGCCGCGGGCTTCGTACTCCTTGAGCACGTCGTTCTGGATCGTGCCGGAGATATCCTCCTTGGCCACCCCTTGTCGCTCGGCCACGATCTGGTACATGAGGAGCAGGATCGAGGCGGTGGCGTTAATGGTCATCGATGTCGAGACCTTGCCGAGCGGGAGGTCCTTGAGCAGCAGTTCCATGTCGGCGAGAGTGTCGATCGCCACCCCCACCTTGCCCACCTCGCCCAGCGCTATCGGATCGGTGGAGTCGTACCCCATCTGGGTGGGAAGGTCGAAGGCGGTCGACAGTCCGGTCTGCCCCTGTTCGAGCAGAAAGCGGAAACGTGCGTTGGTCTCTTCGGCCGAACCGAAGCCGGCGTACTGCCGCATGGTCCAGAGGCGGCCGCGGTACTGACTCGGCTGAATGCCGCGCACGAACGGGAACTCGCCCGGATAGCCGAGATCGCGCTCCTCTTGCCATTGAGGCAGGTCGCCGCTGGTGTAGAGCGGTTCCGGCTCGAAGCTCGAGGTGGGGAATTTCGGCTTCCGGGTCTTTTGTTTGGCGTAGATCTCCTGCCAATGCCGGTGGGCATCGCTGGTCATGGTCGACTTCCTTTCGCTCAGGCCTGGGGCGTGATCACGCAGAGCGGCTGCCGCGCCTCGACCGCCATGCCCGGCTGGGCCGTCAGTTTCTTCACCTTGCCGGCGGCGGGGGCGGCGATCTCGTTCTGCATCTTCATCGCCTCGATGATGAAGATCGCCTGGCCGGCCGCGACCTCGTCGTCCTCATGGACCAGGACCTGCACCACGGTGCCGGGCATCGGTGCATTCACCTTGACCGGTCCACCCGCGCCACGGCCGGCGGCGGCATGCGCCTTGGCTGCACGCGCCGCGAGCTCGTCTTCGACCTCGAGCGCCACCTGGCGTCCGTGGTAGTCGACCAGGTACTTCCCACTCTCCAGGCGCTGGAGACGGAGCACCTCTGCCTTGCCGTCGATCGAGAGCATCACCCGGTCGCCGCCCAGCACCCGCCACTCGATATGGCGGAGTTGATCGCCGAGTCTGGCCACGTAGCCGCCGTTGTTGCGGACGACCTCGATCGGATGGGCGTTCCCCTCCACCTTGGTGGTGAACTTGGTGAACCGGAGTTCGCCGTTGCCCGATTTCTCGCTCGTCATCACTTCATCCCTCCATCCCGCGAAACCGGTCAACGCCGCCAGGAAGCCGCGCGCTTCCAGGGGCTGATCTGTGGAGCCGACGGATCGCCCGCAGCGATCCCGAGCAACGAAGCGGGAGCGCCGCCCGGCTGCTCACGCTCGCGCAGGGCCGCGATCGCGCCGAGCATGGCCAGCGTTTCTTCCTCCTGGGCGTTCGGCTTGAGGAGTTCGGCCCCCTTGAAGTACTGGTCGATGAACCCGGTGTGGATCCGTCCGGCGATGTACTCCGGATGGGCCAGGGCCCAGCGATGGAAGGCGAGGTTGGTCGGTATTCCCTCGATGACGAACTCGTCGAGGGCGCGGAGCATCCGTTCACGCGCCTCCTCCCGGTCGCGTCCCCAGGTGATCAGCTTGCCCAGCATCGAGTCGTAGTAGACCGAAACCTCCGTGCCGCTCTCGAACGCCATGTCGAGGCGCACGCCCGGCCCCTGGGGGAAGCGGGCATAGGAGATCCGGCCCGAGACCGGGGTGAAGTTGTGGAAAGGATCCTCGGCGCAGATGCGGCACTCGAGGGCCGCTCCCACCGGTTCGATCTCCTCCTGCTTCCACGGGAGCGGTTCGCCCAGGGCGACCCGGAGCTGGGCCCGGAGCAGGTCGACGCCGGTGCAGAGTTCGGTCACCGGGTGTTCGACCTGGAGACGGGTGTTCATCTCGAGGAAGTAGAAGTTACCGTCCTGATCGAAGAGGAACTCGCAGGTTCCGGCATTCTCGTAGCCGATGGCCAGGGCCAGTCGAACCGCCGCTTCTCCCATCCGCTGGCGCGTGGCCGGATCGACCACTACCGAAGGGGTTTCCTCGATCAGCTTCTGGTGCCGCCGCTGGATCGAACACTCGCGCTCGCCCAGGTAGACGCCGTTTCCGTAGCGATCGGCGATCATCTGGATCTCGACGTGGCGCGGGTTCACCACCGCACGCTCGAGGAAGATGGTGTCGTTGCCAAACGACCGGCCGGCCTCGCCGCGGGCCAGGACCACGTTGGTCCGGACCTCATCGGCGTTCTTGCAGAAGCGCATTCCCTTGCCGCCTCCTCCGAACGCCGCTTTGAGCAGCACGGGGTAGCCGACCTTTTCCGCCCACTGGACCGCCACCTCCGGATCAGCCGGGAGCGGGGGAGACCCAGGGACCACCGGGACGTTGGCCTTCTGTGCCGCCTCACGGGCTGCGGTTTTCGAGCCCATCGCGCGCATCGCCGCGGCCGACGGGCCGACGAAGGAAAGGCCGTTCTCGACGCACGCCGTGGGGAGCGCTTCGTTCTCGCTCAGGAAGCCGTAGCCCGGGTGGAGGTGGGTCGCCCGCCCCTTCCGCGCCGCCTCGAGGAGGTTCGGAATGCGCAGATAGCTTTCCGAAGAGGGAGCCGGTCCGATGGGGTAGGCCTCGTCGGCCATGGCCACGTGCGGGGCGAGTCGATCGGCATCGGAGTAGACCGCGATCGTCTTCCAGCCCTCGTCCTTGGCGCCCCGGATGATCCGGAGCGCGATCTCGCCGCGATTCGCGACCAGGAGTCGCGGAGGGTTCGCGGGATCGAACTTCGATTTCATGTTTCCTCCCTGCGCCGATCCGGAGGACCGGCGCGGAAACCAAGGTGAAGGAACCCCGAGGCGATCTAGAGCGGGATGTTGCCGTGCTTCTTCCTCGGGTTCTCCACGCGCTTGTTCTCCAGCATGGCGAGGGCGGCGATCAGTCGCGGCCGCGTCTCGTGCGGGATGATGACGTCATCGAGGTAGCCGAGCGAGGCGGCGACGTACGGATTGGCGAAGGTGGCGTTGTAGTCGTTCACCAGCTCCTTCTCCTTCTCCTTCTTCGCGGCGGCGTCGCCCGCGGTCTCGATCTCCTTGCGGAAGATGATCCGGACCGCGCCGTCGGCTCCCATGACCGCAATCTCCGCGTTCGGCCAGGCGACGTTGTAGTCACCCCGGATGTGCTTCGACGACATCACGTCGTAGGCGCCTCCGTAGGCCTTGCGGGTGATGACGGTCAGCTTGGGCACGGTCGCCTCGCAGTAGGCGTAAAGCAGCTTCGCCCCGTGCTTGATCACCCCGCCCCATTCCTGAGCGGTGCCCGGGAGGAATCCCGGAACATCCTCGAAGGTGATGATCGGGATGTTGAAGGCGTCGCAGAAGCGGACGAAGCGGGCCGCCTTGATCGAGCTGTCGATGTCGAGGACGCCGGCCAGTACCTTTGGCTGATCGGCGACCAGACCGACCACCCGGCCGCCCATGCGGGCGAAGCCGATCACGATGTTGGCCGCGTAGTGCTCCTGCACCTCGAAGAACGACTCCTTGTCGACGATCCGGGTGATCACGTCCTTGATGTCGTACGGCTTGTTCGGCTCCGGCGGGACGATCTGGTCGAGATCCTCGTCCATCCGGTCCGAGGGATCGTCGGTCGCGCGGTAGGGCGGATCCTCCATGTTGTTCTGCGGGAGGTAGGAGAGCAGTTTCTTGGTCGTCTCGATGCAGTCGACGTCGTCCTTGGTCGCGAAGTGGGCCACGCCCGACTTCGTGTTGTGCGACATCGCCCCGCCCAGGTCCTCGAACGAGACCTCTTCGTTGGTCACCGCCTTGATCACGTCCGGTCCGGTGACGAACATGTGGCTCGTTCCCTCGACCATCAGGGTGAAGTCGGTAATCGCCGGCGAATAGACCGCGCCCCCGGCGCAGGGCCCAAGCACGGCCGAGATCTGCGGGATGACTCCCGAGGCGAGGGTGTTGCGCAGGAACACCTCGGCATAGCCGGCCAGGGAGAGCACTCCCTCCTGGATGCGGGCGCCGCCGGAGTCGTTGAGTCCGATCACCGGCGCGCCGTTCTGCATGGCGAGATCCATGATGTCGCAGATCTTCCGCGCGTTCGACTCCGAGAGGGTGCCGCCGAAGACGGTGAAGTCCTGGGCGAAGACGTAGACCCCGCGTCCGTTGATCGTGCCGTAGCCTGCGACCACACCGTCGCCGGCCACCCGGCGCTTCTCCATCCCGAAGTCGATGCAGCGGTGCTGGACGAAGACGCCCCGCTCCTGGAACGAGCCAGGGTCGACCAGCGCGAGGACCCGTTCGCGCGCGGTCAGGCGGCCCTGCGAGCGGATCTTCTCCTGCTTGTCGAGACCTCCACCGGCCTCGACCTCGCGACGGCGATGCTCGAGGTTCTCGATCCTCTCCTTCATCGTGGGGACGCCGTTGGTGGTGTTGGGAGTTTCAGCACGCGGCGCGCTCGCGGGCGCGGCGGGGGTGGAACGACTGGCCTCGCCGGCGGTCGTCCCGGGGGATTCGGATTCGTAACTCACAGGTGCCTCCTTACGGATTGCCGGGGGGTCGCGACTCGACCCGCCTCAGAAAACTGGATGGCCTCTGTACACGGACACCGCACCATACTCGGAGCGTCCGCGCTGGCCTCGAAGCCGGGGGGCCAGGGGCACGCAGGCCATGTTCTGCCCCTCGTCTCGGAGGGTCAACGATCTTGTGAACTTATGCACGAACTCCGGGCGGCCGCCGGGTTAGACACGCGCGGACGGCTGGCCCTCTGGGGCCCGTTCGGCCTATGCTGCGGGGCACGTCCCGACTTTGTTGCGATAGCGACTCAAACGAAGCGCATGGAGGGCTTCTTGGAACATATTCTGACGGCGGGACCGGTGGTCAAGGCAGTGCTCCTGCTGCTGCTCGGAGCCTCGGTCTTCTCCTGGGCCGTCATTGCGGAGCGGACGATGCGGCTGCGCGCCGCTCGAGCGCAGGACCAGAGCTTCCTCGCCACCTTCCGCACGCGCGAAGATCTGCGCGATTCCTGGCTGCTGGCCGGCCAGCTCAGCCGTTCTCCGATTGCTGCCGTCTACCGCGCCGCCTATGAGCAGATGGAGGCCCAGGGGGGGCGCGGGGCGAGCGAGCCGGTGCTTCGGGCGGCCAACCGGGGGGCGAGCGAACAGGTGATGGAGCTGGAGCGAAACGTCGGCGTGCTGGCCACGATCGCCAGCGCCACCCCGTTCGTCGGACTGTTCGGAACGGTCTGGGGGATCATGACCGCCTTCGCCGACATCGGGGCGAAGGGCTCGGCCGATCTCGCGGTGGTCGCGCCCGGGATTTCGGAGGCGCTGATCACCACCGCCGCCGGCCTGGCGGCGGCCATTCCGGCCGTGGTGGCCTACAACCACTTTGCGCACAAGATCCGGATCCACGCGGTCGGCATGGAGAACTTCGCCCAGGATCTCCTCACCCGAATCGAGGTCGGTCCGGCGCGACCCGCGTCCAGCGGTGCCGGATCGTACGAGGCCAGCCGGCGATGATGGGGCCTACCCGTCCGAGTTCCGCCGCGTCCACTCCGAGCACGCTGGCCGAGATCAACGTGACCCCGCTGGTCGACGTGATGCTGGTCCTGCTGATCATCTTCATGGTTTGCGCCCCGCTGATGCACAAGGGGCTCGAAGTGAACCTCCCCACGGCCAAAGGGGAAGGGCTGGCCCAGAAGGAGGACCACGTGGTGATCAAGATCACCGCGGCCGAGGCACTCTTCTGGAACGAGAGCCCGATCAGCTGGGAGTCGCTCGATGGGCGCCTGCGCAGTGAATCGGAGGCCAACCCTGGGCTCAAGCTGTATCTCGAGGCCGATCAGACCGTCCCCTACGGCAAGGTGGCGGAGCTGATCGCCGGCGCGCGCGAGGCCGGCGTGACGCAGCTCGGCCTGGTGACCCGCGAGCCGAAGAAACCGCGCTGACCGACCGGTCGCGGCGGCCAGGAAAGCCTTGAGTCGTCGCGCGCGGCCCGCATAGAGTCCAGGCTCCCGCCGGCGGAGTTCGCCGTCGTTCCACCCGTCCTCCCGTCCCGGAACCGGGCTCGCGGGATCGGCCGGGAGACCCAGTACGGTCCCAGGTAGAAGGATCGCGCCGGCGCGAGCGCGCCGACGTGCAAGAGGTGCGCGTGTCCGCAAACGACCTCGTCATCGTGGCCGCTCGGCGGACGCCGATCGGGCGCTTTCTCGGAAGCCTGGCGGGGCAGACCGGGGTCGACCTTGGCCTGACTGCCGCCCAGGCGGCACTTGCGGATCTCCGCGCGCAGGGCCTGACGGAGCTGCCGAACCCGCGAGTGGTGTTCGGCTCCGCGCGTCCGGCCGGCACCGGACCAATCCCGCGCGGCAGCTCGCGGTCCGCGCCGGCCTCGGCCATGGCGTGGTCGCCTCGACGGTCAATATGGCCTGTGCCTCCGGCATGGAGGCGGTTGCCCAGGGGGCCCGCCTGTTGCTTGCGGATGAGGCCCGCGCCGTGCTGGTCGGCGGGATGGAGGCGATGAGTCGGGTGCCGTTTCTCCTCGATCGCATGCGGACCGGCTACCGGCTGGGCCACGCGCCGGTCGACGACGGCATGTACCGCGACGGCTTCCTCTGCCCCCTGTCGGGGAAGATCATGGGCGAGACCGCCGAGACCCTGGCCCGCGAGTATGCGATCTCCCGCCAGGAGCAGGACGCCTTCGCCCTGGAGAGCCAAGAACGGGCAGCGCGCGCGCTGGCCGAGGGCCGCTTCCGGAGCGAGATCGCCCCGGTGGCTTTGACCACGAAGGCCGGGACCCAGGGGTTCACCCTCGACGAGCACGCGCGCGCCGATACCACGCCCGCCAGCCTGGCCAAGTTGCCCCCGGTGTTCGCCGCGGACGGCAGTGTCACCGCGGGGAACAGCTCCGGCATCACCGACGGAGCGGCCGCGCTCATCCTGATGCGGCGGATCGAAGCCGAGGCGCACGGACTCGATGTGCTTGCGGTGCTCCGGGCCTGGCGGAGCGCCGGGGTCGACCCCGCACGGATGGGGATTGGCCCCGTTCCGGTGGTGCGCGCACTGGTCGAAGCTGACGGTCTGCCGCTCGACCGCTACGACCTGGTGGAACTGAACGGGGCGTTCGCGGCCCAGGTGATCGCCTGCGATCGCGAGTTGCACTTCGATCGCGCGGTTGAACGTGAACGGAGGGCCATCGCCCTCGGCCCCCGGTCGGGGCGAGCGGTGCGCGTATTCTGGTGACTTTGATCCACGAGTTGCGCAGGCGCGGCGGCGGGCGGGGCCTGGCCACGCTGTGTGTCTCCGGCGGCATGGGACTCGCGATGTCCATCGAAGTGAGCCCAAGCTCGATCGGAGTCCGGCCTGCATAGACGCGGTGCACCCTTTTGTGCCGTGAGGAGAGAACGATGAGCTACGTCAATCTGTCGATCGCAACGCGGGAGCAGTGGTGGGAGGTGACGATCACCCGGCCCGAAGCGCTCAACGCGCTCAACGATCAGGTGCTGCGGGATCTCGAGGCGATGGTCGCCGCAGTCCGGGCCGATCACAGCGTGCGCGGTGTGATCCTGACCGGCGCGGGCGAGAAGGCGTTCGTGGCCGGGGCCGATATCAAGGAGCTGGCGGACCTCGACCTCGCCGGGGCGACCGCCTATGCCAAGCGGGGACAGGCGCTGTTCAACTCGATCGAGAGCCTCGACCGCCCGGTGATTGCCGCGGTGAATGGCTTTGCCCTCGGTGGCGGGTGCGAACTCGCGCTGGCCTGTCATCTCCGGGTTCTCGCGTCGACCGCCAAGATCGGTCTCCCCGAGGTGAGCCTGGGCGTGATTCCGGGCTACGGCGGCACGCAGCGGCTGGCTCGATTGGTCGGCGTCGGACGGGCCCTCGAGCTCATCCTGACCGGAGATCCGATCCCGGCCGATGAGGCCCATCGACTCGGTGTGGCCAACAAGGTGGCCGAGCCCGCAGCGCTGCTCGACACCTGCCGCGCTCTCGCGGCCCGGATCTCGCTGCGCGGTCCGCGCGCCGTTTCCGATGCCCTGGCTGCCGTCCTCCGCGGGCGCGATCTCTCGATGCTCGACGCACTCGCACTCGAGGCCGATCACTTCGGACGGCTGGCCGAGACCCACGACTGGCACGAAGGCACCCCGCCTTCCTGGAGAAGCGCAAGCCGGCCTTCCAGGGCCGCTGAATCAAAAGACGCGGACACCGCGGACGCCGAGGCCAAGATCCGGCATCCAAGCGGGGCCACGACCCGAACCCGACCGACCCGATGGGCGCCTGGGTGCAGAGGAGAGGAGACGACGATGATCGCCAAGGACAAGATTGCGATTCTGGGCGGTGCCCGCACCCCGATGGCGGAGTGGCAGACCGGGAGGCGCGGCGATGGCAAGAGCGGGGGGCTCTTCGCCGGGCTGAGCGCGCTCGACCTCGGGGCGGCGGCGGCGAAGGGGGCGTTGGCCCGGACCGGCGTGGCCACGAGCGAGATCGATCACGTGGTGATGGGAAACGCCCTCCAGACGAGCGGCGACGCGCTCTACGGCGCACGCCATGTGGCGCTCCGGGCGGGGCTCGATCCGTCCGTGCCGGCGCTCACCGTGAACCGGCTCTGCGGCTCGGGGATTCAGGCGCTGGTTTCGGCCGCGCAGATGATGCTGCTCGGGGAAGCGAAGGTGACGATCGCCGGCGGGATGGAGAATCTCTCGCAGGCGCCGCACGTGATCCGCGGCCTGCGGGCCGGGCTCAGGCTCGGCCACGCGCCGCTCGAGGATATGCTGATGGTCTCGCTCCTCGACACGACCTGCGGACTCCTGATGGCCCAGACCGCGGAGAAACTGGCCCGACGGTTCGAGATCTCACGCCAGGCGCAGGACGAGTTCGCGCTCCTCTCCCAGCAACGGGCGGGAAAGGCGCAGGCCGCCGGTTACTTCCGGGAGGAGATCGCGCCGGTGACCGTCGCGCAGGGGAAGAACACGGTCGAGATGGCGGATGACGACCACCTGAAGGCTGACAGCACCATGGCGGGGTTGTCCGCCTTGCCGGCGGTCTTCTCCAAGGACGGCTTCGTCACCGCGGGGAATGCTTCCGGCATCGTCGACGGCGGTTGCGCGCTGGTGCTGGCGCGCGAGGATGCCTTGGCCGGTCGCAGGCCGCTGGGCCGGATCCTCGGCTGGACCTCAGTCGGCGTCGAGCCGTCGGAGATGGGGATCGGTCCAGCTCCGGCGATCCGCAAGCTGTGTGACGAGGCGGGGCTCAAGGTGGCGGCGATCGACCGGTTCGAGATCAACGAGGCGTTTGCCGCGCAGTACCTGGCGGTGGAGCGCGACCTGGAGCTCGATCGGAACCGGGTCAACGTCAACGGGGGGGCGATCGCCCTCGGGCATCCGCTCGGCGCGACCGGCGCGCGTCTCGTCCTGACCCTGCTGCACGAGCTCAGGCGCTCGGGCGGCGGTCGCGGGATTGCCAGCGCCTGTATCGGCGGCGGACAGGGGATCGCCATGCTGGTCGAGGCGTGATGTCGACGGCGGCCACCGGAATCGCCATGGCGCGGGGAGACGGGAGCGCCGAGCGTCCGTACCGTCTGGCGGTGATTGCCGGGGACGGAGTCGGGCCCGAGGTGATGGCCCAGGCGCTCCGGATCCTCGAGCTGGTCGCGGAGAAGCGGGGCCTGCGGTTCGCCCTCACGCGCTACCCCTTCGGTTCCGAGCACTATCTGCGGACGAACGAGACCTTTCCGCCCGAGGCTCTGGAGGAGATCCGGGGCCACGACGCCGTGCTCCTTGGCGCGATCGGCGATCCCCGAATCGAGACCGGACTGCTGGAGCGGGCGATCATCGCCGGCCTTCGCTTCGGGCTCGATCTCTACATCAACCTGCGTCCGGTGAAGCTCTACGCCGAGCACCTCTGCCCGCTCAAGGGGATCACCCCGGCCGACATCGACATGATGGTGGTTCGGGAGAACACCGAGGACCTCTACACCGGGATGGGCGGCCACTTCAAACGCGGGACCCCGGACGAGGTGGCGCTCCAGGAGATGATCCTGACCCGCAAGGGGGCCGACCGGCTATTCCGCTACGCGTACGAGCTGGCTCGGTCCCGGGAGCGGAAGAAGCTCACCCTGGTCGACAAGGCGAACGCGGTGCGGGCCTTCGATCTCTGGCGCCGGGCGTTCGCCGAGATCGGCGCCGAGTACCCGGACGTCTCCACCAATTGCCAGTATGTCGACGCTGCCTGTATGAACTTCGTGCGGGATCCCGGCTCGTACGACGTGATCGTGACCTCGAATGTCTTCGGCGACATCGTGACCGATCTGGGGGCGATGATCGCCGGTGGTATGGGGCTTGCAGCCTCGGGGAACCTGCACCCGGGCCAGGTCTCGCTCTTCGAGCCGATCCACGGATCGGCCCCGGACATCGCCGGGAAGAACCAGGCCTGCCCGCTGGCCGCGATCCTCTCGATCCAGATGCTGCTCGACTACCTGGGGCATCCCGGGGAAGGGCGGGCGATCGAGGCGGCGGTGGAGGGGGCGCTGGTCGAACTGGAGATCCCCTCGGCCCAGGCCGGGAACGGACTCTCGACCCAGGAGATGGGAAAGATCGTCGCCCGGCGGGTGGCTGCCCTCCTATAATGCCCGGATTCCCAAGGGGCTTCCGGGCGAGAGTGGCGGAACTGGCAGACGCGCTGGATTTAGGTTCCAGTGAGGCAACTCGTGGGGGTTCAAGTCCCCCCTCTCGCACCATTCGGACGGCGGTCGGTCTCCACGCGAGGCGCGCCGGGTGAAGAGGGTCGGTTCCGCCGACCGCGGGACGGCTCTGAAGGATCGAGTTTCGACGAGAGGATTTTCGTCGCGGGTAGAGAAGCGCGCTGCTCCCGCCGGAGGCGGAACGCGCGCGGGAGATGAGGACGGAGGAACGTTGTGAAGTCGACCTTGGCAGAGAAGGGACCGTGGCAGAAGGCGGTCGAAGTGGTGCTGGACGCGGAGGACGTGAACAAGCGACTCGGGCAGGTGGTCGCGCGCTATCGCGAGCGGGCCGCGATCCCGGGCTTCCGCAAGGGAAAGGTCCCGACCAATCTGGTCCAGTCGACCTTCGCCCCCAACATCGAGCGCGATCTGCTGAACGAGCTTCTGCCCGAGTGCCTGGATCGGGTGATCGAGGAGCACGACCTCCGTCTGGCCGCGCCCCCCACGGTGACCGAGCTGAGCTTCCGCCACGGAGAGCCGCTCAAGTTCACCGCGACCTTCGATCTCTTCCCGATCATCGAGCCGAAGGACTATCAGGGACTCGAGCTCGAGGTCGAGGAGACCGAGATCGACGACAAGCTGATCGACGACTTCCTGGAGAATCTGCGGCAGCGGGCGGCCCGCGGCACGCCGGTGCTCCGTCCCTCCCAGCCGGGGGACGTGGTCGACATCTCCGTCCAGCCGGTCGACGTGAACGGGAACCGGCTCCCCAAGATGAAGCGGGAGGACATCCGGCTCGAGGCGGGCGGCGCGAACCTCCTGCCCGAGTTCAAGGAGGCGACGATCGGAGTCTCGAACGGGGAGCAGAAGCTGCTCCACGTGAAGTACCCCGAGACGACCAACGACCCGAATCTCGCCGGGCAGGAGCGCCGCTACCGGATGAAGGTGCTCCAGGTGGTGGAGCGGCACGTCCCCGCACTGAACGACGCCTTTGCCACCGCGGTCGATGGATCGGCCACCCTCGAGGAGCTGCGGACCAAGGTCCGCCTCCGCTACGAAGGGGAAGAGAAGATGCGGGCCCAGGAGCGGCTGGAGGAGGCCTTGATCGGCAAGCTGATCGACGCCAACCCGTTCGACGTGCCGGAGCCCCTGGTGCGCGCCGCCCACAAGCGGGCCATGGAGCAGGCAAAAAAGGACAATCCGAACGCCACCGAAGAGGAACTGGCCACCGCGCTCGAGCCGATGATCGTCCGCCGCTGGAAGCGGGATGTGCTGCTTGAGTCGATCGCGCGCAAGGAGTCGCTCGCGCTGACCGATGATGAATTCGAGCAGAAGCTGAGCAGTCTGCTGGCCCAGGAACGCGAACCGGCGGCGGCCCGTCGTCGGCTGGAGAAGGAGGGGCGCATTCCGACCCTCCGAACCCGCTTCCAGGAGCAGAAGACGTTCGGTTTCATGTTGGAGGGAGCCACCGTGCACCGGATCCTGAAGCCCCGCGAGGCGGCTTCGCCGGCCGACGCGGCCTCCTGAGGTGCCGGGCCGTCGCGCGACGGTTCGAACCCGGGAAGAGCGGCGGCTCAGGAGCACGGAGTCGGATAACGAGGTCGCCCGCCATCGGCGGGAAGCCAGGAGGTCAGAGAGACCTATGTCTCTTGTGCCGATCGTAGTCGAGCAGTCTGCCCGCGGTGAGCGGGCCTACGACATCTTTTCCCGCCTGCTGCGGGACCGGATCATTTTCGTCGGTACCGGAATCGACGACATCGTGGCCAACCTGGTGATCGCCCAGCTCCTCTTCCTCGAGGCGGAGGATCCCGAGCGCGACATTCACCTCTACATCAACTCGCCCGGCGGCATCGTCTCGGCCGGCCTGGCGATCTACGATACGATGCAGTTCATCAAACCGGACGTCGCCACCACCTGCATGGGCCAGGCGGCATCGATGGCCGCCCTCCTGCTCGCGGCGGGGGCGCACGGCAAGCGACAGGCGCTGCCCCATAGCCGGATCATGATCCACCAGCCGATGGGCGGCAGCCGCGGTCAGGCCTCCGACATGCATATCTACACCAAGGAGATCCTGGCCTTGCGGGCGAAGATGAACGAGATCCTCTCTCACCACACCAAGCAACCGGTGGAGAAGATCGCCCGGGACACCGATCGTAACTTCTTCATGTCCGCCGAGGAGGCGATGGCCTACGGCATCGTGGACGAAGTGATCACAAAAAAGCGGTAACGAGTAGAGATGCCGTTTTGGGGACCGATCCCTAGGTTTGAGCGAGTACCGTCGCTCGGTTGAGTGACGGAGCCTTCTGATCTTGTATCCGGGTCAGAGGGCGAGTGAGGACCAGGAGAACACATGAAGAAGCGTATGAATTCCCCACATCCCATCCGCTGCTCGTTCTGTGGTCGTGGCCAGGAAGAGGTCGCGCGCCTTGTCTCCGGTCCTTCGGTTTACATCTGCAGTGAGTGCGTGCGCCTCTGCAATGACATCCTCGAGGGGGACGGCGAGGTCCACGCCCCGCTGAACAAGGAAAACCTCCCCAAGCCGTCCGAGATCAAGCGGGTTCTCGACGACTACGTCATCGGTCAGGACCACGCCAAAAAGGTCCTCTCGGTCGCGGTCTACAACCATTACAAGCGCATCCAGCAGCCCGCCTCGATCCACTCCGACGTCGAGTTGGAGAAGGGGAACATCCTGCTGGTCGGACCGACCGGTTCGGGCAAGACGCTGCTCGCCCGGACCATGTCCAAGCTGCTCAAGGTACCGTTCGCCATGATCGACGCCACCTGCCTGACCGAGGCGGGATATGTCGGCGAGGACGTGGAGAACATCCTGGTGCGTTTGCTCCAGGCGGCGGACTTCAACCTGGTCGCGGCCGAACACGGCATCGTCTACGTGGACGAGATCGACAAGATCTCGCGCAAGAGCGAGAACCCCTCGATCACGCGCGACGTGTCGGGCGAAGGGGTGCAGCAGGCGCTGCTCAAGATTCTCGAAGGGACGGTGGCCAACGTGCCGCCGCAGGGCGGTCGGAAGCATCCGCAGCAGAAGTACATCGAGGTCAACTCGAAGGACATTCTGTTCATCTGCGGAGGCGCCTTCGACGGCATCGACAAGATGGTGTCGAAGCGGATCGGGAAGAACGCGATCGGTTTCGGGGCCGAAGCCAAGGGGCGGAAGGATCACTCCCTGGGCGAGCTCTACGCGCAGATCGAACCGGAGGATCTCCTGAAGTACGGACTCATTCCGGAGCTGATCGGCCGACTCCCGGTTCTGACCACCCTGTCGGATCTGGACGAGCCGGCTCTGCTCAAGGTTCTGACCGAGCCCAAGAACGCGATCATCAAGCAGTATCAGAAGTTCTTCGACATGGAGAACGTCCGCCTCGAGTTCACCCCCGAGGCGCTCAAGGCCGTGGTCGGCATCGCGATCAAGAGGAAGACGGGCGCCCGCGGTCTCCGCGCGGTCCTGGAAGACGCGATGCTCAACATCATGTACGACCTTCCCTCCAGGAAGGATGTGGAAGCCTGCATCGTGGACGAAGGTGTGATTTCGCGGAATGAGCCTCCAGAGGTCATTTATCGGGATCACCGGAGTAAGCGAGAGGCCTAACACCTGAAGTTGCGGCGCGGCGGACCCCCTCGGTTCGCCGCTCTTCGCGAACGGGGAAATGCTGCGCGATCCGGCGCAGGTCTCCCGGGCGCGAAGCGCGACCGACTCCTGGAGGCAAGGCGATCCCATGGCCTATTCGGTCCGTGTCGACGATAAGATTATCCGGTTGAACGGCCGGATCCCGCTCCTGCCGCTGCGTGACGTGGTGATCTTCCCCCGCATGAATCTCCCCCTGTTCGTCGGTCGGCCCCAATCGGTGGCGGCCATCGAGCGGGCTGCGGCCGGATCCAAGTGGGTCTTCGCCTGCACTCAGCGGCGCCCCGAGGTCTTCGCCCCGTCGCAAGGCGATCTCTACGACGTGGGCACGCTGGTGCGGTTGCTCCAGGTGTTCCGTCTGCCCGACGGGACCATGCGCATCCTGGTCGAGGGGATCTCCCGCGCTCGCCTGGCCCGGCTCGACGCCACCGACGGTTGGCTCGATGCCGAACTGGGCAACTGCCGCGAAGAGTCCGAGCCCGGCGGCGACGCGATGGAGCTGCTGCGGCCGGTGCAGAACCTCTTCGCCGAGTACGCACAGATCTCGCAACGCGTGCCGGAAGACGCCCTCTCTGCCGCCCTGGCCGAGACCGATCCCGGTCGGGCCGCCGATCTGATGTCGGCCCAGTTGCTCCTCAAGGTTTCGGCCCGCCAGGAACTGCTCGAAGCGCTCGACCCGATGCAGCGACTCAACGCGCTGGCCAGCTTCCTCTCGCCCGAGCTGGGGATTCTCCGCCTGGAGCGAAAGATCGAGCGGGAGGGGCACCTGGCGATGGGGCGCGCCCGGCGTCGCGAGGACTCCGGTCCGCCGCGTCCCGCACGGTCGCGCCGTGAGCCGCCACCCGACGCAGACGGCGACTCCGAGTTCGACGAGCTGGAGCAGAAGATCAAGGCGACCCGGATGCCCAAGGCGGTCGAGGAAAAAGCGCGGCGCGAGCTCGACCGACTCGGCAAGATGGCCGCCCTCTCGCCCGAGGCAACGGTGGCCCGGACTTACCTCGAGTGGCTGACCTCCGTACCCTGGCGCAAGCAGACCAAGGACCGGATCGACCTGGTCGAGGCCGAGCGGCTGCTCGATGCCGACCACTTCGGCCTGACCAAGGTGAAGGAACGGATCGTCGAGCACCTCGCGGTGATGAAACTCTCGAAGAAGGTGCGTGGCCCCGTCCTCTGTCTGATCGGCCCGCCCGGCGTGGGGAAGACCTCGCTCGGACGGTCGATCGCCCAGGCACTCAACCGCCGTTTCGTCCGCATGTCGCTCGGCGGGGTGCGGGACGAGGCCGAGATCCGGGGACATCGCCGGACCTACATCGGATCGATGCCGGGCCGGATCATTCAGGCGATGCGCAAGGCCGGCACGATGAACCCCGTCATCCTGCTCGACGAGATCGACAAGCTGGGGACCGACTTCCGGGGCGATCCCGCCTCCGCCCTGCTCGAGGTGCTGGACCCGGAGCAGAACGGCAGCTTCAACGACCACTACCTCGAGGTCGACTACGACCTCTCCCGGGTGCTCTTCCTGACCACGGCGAACCTCTCGACCGGCATTCCGCCGGCCCTCCAGGATCGCATGGAGGTGATCCGCATTCCGGGCTACCTCGAGACGGAAAAGCAGGAGATCGCGAAGCGCTTCCTGCTTCCCCGACAGCTGACCGGCCACGGGCTCGCCGCGACCGAGGTGGTGCTGGAGGAGCCGGCGATCCAGCGGGTCCTCCGCGAGTACACCCGGGAGGCGGGAGTGCGCAACCTGGAGCGGAGCCTGGCCTCGATTTGCCGCAAGGTCGCGCGACAGAAGGCGGCGGGCGAACTGAACGATCTCCGCACCGTGACCGCGACCGAGCTCGATACCCTGCTCGGTCCGCCCCGGTTCACCGACAACCCGATCGAACGCCGGGGGCGGGTCGGGGTGGCGACCGGCCTTGCCTGGACGGAGGCCGGTGGGGAGATCCTGATCATCGAAAGCCGGGTACTTCCGGGGCGGGGGCGTTTGATCCTGACCGGGAAGCTCGGCGAGACGATGCGCGAGTCGGCCCAGGCTGCGCTGAGCTACATCCGCTCCCGCGCGACCGAACTGGGGATCGACCCGAACTTCTATCGGGAGCAGGATCTCCATGTGCACGTGCCCGAGGGAGGGGTCCCGAAGGACGGCCCCTCCGCCGGAGCGGCCATCGCCCTCTCGATCGTCTCCGCCCTGACCGGAGTTCCCACCCGGGCCAGCGTCGCCCTCACCGGGGAGATCACCCTCCGCGGTCGGGTGCTGGCGATCGGCGGCCTGCCGGAGAAGGCGGTGGCGGCGTACCGCGCGGGGATCCGGACCTTGCTGATTCCGGCGCAGAACAC
This sequence comes from Candidatus Eiseniibacteriota bacterium, assembly GCA_016712505.1. Taxonomy (GTDB): domain Bacteria; phylum Eisenbacteria; class RBG-16-71-46; order CAIMUX01; family CAIMUX01; genus JADJQY01. Next base: position 324,506 of record JADJQY010000008.1, read on the forward strand.
GCAGAGTCTGGTCGAGGTGCCGGCCGAGGTACGCGAGAAGATGCGGATCGTGCCGGTCAGCGGCATGAACCAGGTGTTGCGTCGCGGCCTGCTGTCGCTCTCGGGTGAACAGCGGGATCTGGCGAACAAGAAGGGAGCGAACCGGCTGGTGGCCTAGGAACGGTCGCTCCATCCGGTTCCGGTTTCGACGTGACGCCTGCCGGGCTTCCCGGCGGGCGTCTGTTTGGGAAGGATCCAACCTCATGAACCGCGTACTACTGCTCGACTCGGTGTCGTCACTCCTCCGCCGCGTGCTCGAGGACGGCGGGATCGAAGTGCTGGATCTGTCGAAGGCGAGCGACGCCGAACGGGATGCTGCCCTCGTCGAGGCAACCGGACTGGTGGTCCGGAGCCGCACTAGGGTGACTGCAGCAATGATCGACTCGGCTCCGCGCCTCAAGGTGATCGGACGCGCCGGAGCGGGAACCGACACGATCGACGTCGTCCACGCCAAGTCGAAGGGGATCGAGGTGATGCCGGTCGGGGGCGGGAATGACGTCGCCGTGGCCGAGCTGACCCTGGGATTGATGCTCGCCCTGGCGCGCCATCTGGTCCCGGGGGCGAACCACACCCGGGCAGGGGAGTGGGCCAAGTCGAAGCTCGAGGGGTTCGAGCTGGCCGGAGAGACCCTTGGGGTTCTCGGTTTGGGGAAGATCGGCGGCAAGGTCGTCCACCTGGCCCAGGCCTTCGGGATGGAGGTGGTGGGATTCGACCCGTTCGTCGACCCCGAGCACTGGGAGCTCCGCGGGGTCCGGATGCTCCCGATCGAGCAGATCCTTCCCCGCGTCCGGTTCCTGTCGCTCCACCTGCCGCTCGGCCCGGAGACGCGGTCGCTCCTCGGCGAGCCGGAACTGGCCACGATGAGGAAGGATGCCTATCTCATCAACTGTGCGCGTGGGGGGCTGGTCGATGAGGAGGCACTGGCGGAGGCTCTGGAGCAGGGGCGACTGGCCGGGGCCGGCCTCGACGTCTTCCGGACCGAGCCGGAGTTGCCGGCTCGCCTGGTGCAGAATCCTCGGGTGGTCGGTCTCCCGCACATCGGCGGTTCGACCGTGCAGGCCCAGGAGAAGATCGCTGCTCAGCTCGGGCAATCGATGGTGAAGTTCTTCGCCCAGGGCTGAGCGCCGAGGCTCGATTCGCATTTCCGAGGCGTCCCACCCGGGGCGCCTCGATCGCTTTTTGGAATCCGCTGTTCGTTCCGGCCGGTTCGAGTAGTATGCGGCGCGGGTTGTCGCGCGACGAGGCGTCGCGCGACGGCGTAAGGAGGACCCATGCCGGTTACCGTGGTCGTCGGCTGCCAGTTCGGCGACGAGGGCAAAGGGAAGATCGTCGACTACCTCGCGCGCGGGGCCGATTGGGTGGCTCGGTACGGCGGGGGGGCGAATGCCGGCCACACCGTCCAGATCGGGCGCGAGACGTTCGTCCTCCACCTGCTCCCGTCGGGGATTCTGACCCCCCGGCCGAAGTGCGTGATCGGGCATGGCGTGGTGGCCGACCCGGTCTACCTCCTCGAGGAAATGGACCTCCTGGTCGGGCGCGGGGTCCCGGTGGCCGGCCGGCTCTTCATCAGCGAGGGAGCGCACGCCCTCCTCCCGTACCACCCGATGATCGAGACCCTCGATGGCGAGGATGTCCGGGTCGGGACGACCAAGCGGGGGATCGGGCCAGCCTACCAGGACAAGGTGAGGCGAGCCGGGATCCGATTCTACGAGCTGCTCGATCCCAAGCGGCTCCGGGTGCGCCTGGAGGAACACGCCGCCCGCCTCGAGACGCTTTACCGTGGAGTCGGAAAGACCCCGCCGGCCCCGATCGATCAGCTGTTTGCCGGGTGGATCTCGACCTATTCCCAGGTGGCCGACCGCCTCCGTCCGCTGGTCGTCGACACGGTGGAACTGCTGAACTCTGCTCTCCGCCGCGGGGAGAAGATCCTCGGGGAAGGGGCTCAGGGCACCTTTCTGGACATCGACCTCGGCACCTACCCCTACGTGACCTCCTCGAACACCACCGCTGGAGGCGCTGCAACTGGTCTCGGATTGCCCCCCTCCTCGCTACGAAAAGTGATCGGCGTCTGTAAAGCATACGCGACACGGGTCGGCGAGGGGCCGTTCCCGACCGAGCTCTCGGCCGGGGCTGCGGATGCCCTGCGTGAGAAGGGTTCGGAGTTCGGGGCGACCACCGGGAGGCCGCGGCGGGTCGGTTGGTGTGACCTGGTCCAGCTCCGCTACGCGGCTCGAGTGAACGGGGTGACCTCCTTGATCATCACGAAACTCGACATCCTCTCCGGCATGCCGCAGCTCGAAATCGCCACGGCGTACGACACCCCGGGCGGGAGGACCACGGCCCACCCGGTCGACACGGAGGTGTTGGCCCGGAGCAAACCGGTCTACGAGAGCGCTCCCGGGTGGCTGGAGCCGGTCAGCGGCGTCCGTCGCTATGGCGAGCTACCGGCGGCGGCGCGGAGCTACCTCGACCGCTTCGAGGCGGCGGCGGAGTGCCCGATCTCGATGGTCTCGGTGGGGTCGGCCCGCTCGGCGATCATGACCGTGCCGCCCCGGGGACGCCGGTAGGCGAATCTTCCCTGGTTCCTCCGGGCGCCGGTTCCTGCCGGCGCAGGTTCTTCGAGGAGCAGGTTCATTGAGGCGCAGGTTCATTGAGGCGCATTGCGTCGGGAGGGGCCGACCGGTAGACTGCCTCGCTTTGGAGCACGGCCCGACTCCGGGGGAGCGGGAGCGTGGGAGCCGCTAGCTCAGTCGGTAGAGCACCTGCCTTTTAAGCAGAGGGTCCCGGGTTCGAATCCCGGGCGGCTCACAGATTTTCCGGTCGCCCCAACGGGGCTTCCGGAACGGCCACACGGAAGGAAGAACGACCCATGCGGATCGTATTGGCGGGCCGCCCCGGGGCGGGAAAGTCGACCCTGTTCGACCTCCTGGCCGGCCGGGAGGCCACGGCCTCGGCGCGCGGCGCGGGGCTTCGGATCGCCCATGTCCCGGTCCCCGACGTCCGGCTGACCGAGCTCTCGGTGGCCTTCAAGCCGAAGAAGACGACCCCCGCCCGACTCGAGTTCCAGGACCTGGAGCAGAAGGCCGGGCCGAACTACCCCGCCCTGTCGCCGGAGCGGCGCGAAGCGGTGACGAAAGCGGAGTTGCTTCTCCTGGTGATCGAACTGTGGAACGACGAGCCCGCTTCGTGGGTCGACCTGGCGCGCAGACAGTGGATGGAAGTGCGCGAGGAATTCCTACTGCTCGATCTTGCCACCGTTGAAAAACGCCTGGAAAAAGTGGAAAAACTTGTAAAACTTGGACAGAAGCCTGCTTTTACAACCGAGCCCGAGGTACTTCTACAGCTCAAGAACACGCTCGAGTCGGGCCGTCCCATTTCCGACCACACCTGGTCGGAAGAGGAGGAGCGCGGGCTCCGCGGTTACGGCTTCCTCAGCGGCTCCAAGGTGCTGCCGGCATTCAACGTGAATGAACTCCATCTCGAGCAGGCGCCGGCCTGGATCCACTCCCTGGAGTCGTCGCTCGGGCAGCCGGGCTATGAGTGGCTGGGGGAGGAACGGTTGGTCTTCTCGGCCGACGTGGAGAGCCAGATTCAGGAACTACCGGCCGACGAGCAGGCGACCTTACTGGAGGCGTTCGGTATTCACGAAAAGACGGTGAATAAGGTGATCCGGGCGGCGTATCGTCTGGCCGGACTGCACTGCTTCTTCACCGCGGGGGATGACGAAGTGCGGGGGTGGACGGTTCGCCAGGGGGCGACCGCGCCGGCGGCCGCCGGAGTGATCCACACCGATCTGGAAAAGGGCTTCGTCCGGGCCGAAGTTCTGGCCTTCGATGATTGGCGCAAGTGCGTGACACTGTCTGCGGCCCGCGACCAGGGGCTGCTGCGCCTGGAAGGTAAAGATTACGTTGTGCGGGACGGCGACATCCTCAACATCCGTTCAGGGCTGGCCAAGAGCCGGGGATGATCTGGACGGAAACTGGCCAGGTCACCGCGGGTTGAGGATCTCGGCCGAGCGGGAATGCAGGACGGCCAGAATGGACCATCGGAGGGGATTCCCGTTAAGCGGTAGGCCGGAGCCGCCGAAAAGCATGGGGTGAACTGGCATCGCCCGTGGCGCGGGTAGATTCTCTGTATTGACATGAATTCGCGCCATGATAGGGTCGCTCTCGCTTTCAGTTTGAGGGGCGAGAGGGAGCCGACCAGCCCAGCATGTGGTGACCTCTTCTAGGATTCAGGATGACGCTGGGTTACCGAACAACCGGACGCCATGCGATTTAAGGTATTGCGCGATTGACGGCAGTACGCAGTTGGCGGCGCTATCCGGACGTTCATTGGGGGTCGACGCCGGTACAGGAGCGAGGGATCGCGTTAGCCTGTTCGCGGGAATGTAGGCCTCTACCTTCGCGGCTGACTGCAGTTTGTCGGCCGGGGTCGGGGTCCACCTCCCGGATCTCGCCGGGTTTTCTGTTGACAGGCCCTTGACGGGCGTGGCATTTTCCGCCGCGTTCGTAAAAAGGGACTGACAACACGCCTTCGATGACGCCAAACGCCGAATGGAAAGGGCGTAGGCCAGTCGAAGAGCCCGTAGGAATTAGCGGGATTCGAGAGCCAACACCAGGGAGGGTGCGGCGATGACGGTCCGCGCTGATCTGGACGGCGTCTTCGAAAAACTGATTTTCCGACCTTGTGGTGATGCTTATCCGGAGCAGGGATGAGCCTCTGCCTTTTTTGCTCCGGTTTTCCTGTGAAAGACACCCTCCTTCCCCGCGCCTCCCGAGGCTTGCGGACGGAGGACGGGGTCTCTGAACCCGGCTGGTGCCATGACGGTGCCAGCTGGAAACTGTTGAGGTGGGCATGAGATCAAGGAGGGTGCTGGTGGATACCGGAGCTCGTCGGTACCACTCGGATGGGGCTCGATGGTGGAGCCGATTCCGTGGGCCGCGTCCCGAATCTGAGGAGGAAAAGGGAATGCAAAGGATAGGAAAGCAGGCGTTCGTCTTCTTCTCGGTGCTGCTCTTGGCACTGGGCCTGCCGATGCTGGGAATTCCTGGCATCAGCGCGGGGCCAGAGGCTCAAGCTGCCGGCCCGGGAAATGGGACCGGGAGGTTTGACGTCGCCCCGGCAATTCACCCGGCGATCAACCACACGGCATTCCCGAATGCGGGCGGCCCGTTCATTATGCATGCAACGGCGCGTCCCTCGGGACTGCGCTACGGCGGAGGCGCCGCTACTGCGAGTAGCGACGTCCTACTCGTCTTCAACGAACCCATCGATGTCGCTACGCTCGATACCGACGCCACCGCGAACAACACCGACTTCGTCGTGGTTGGCGGTGGATTCACGTTTGCGGGCGCGTCGGTCGACCCCAACTACCCGAACGTCATCCGTCTGACTCAGACGACCGGCGCGGCTGCCGGGGACCAGATCCGTCTGGCCACCATCGGCTGCATCGGCGGAGAGGACGGCTCGACCAGCAAGGACCTCACGACCATCACCATCGGGTCGGGTCCGGTCATCTGTCGGGTCGACTTCGATGACCAGGGTGACACGGTCGTCGTGAACGACGAGATCACCGTGAACTTCGACGCCGACGTCGACTTCGGTTCCGGGGACAGCGAGGACCTCGCCTTCGGCGGTACCGCCGAGTTCGACGGAGCCGACCTCGACAACCCCGCCGCGGTGAACGACACTCCGACCTTCGTCCTCACCTTCGAGTACGACGACGGAGAGCCTTACCCCAACGTGATCCTGCCGGGAGTTTCCCACCTCATCCTGGCGCAGAGCCGAGTTCGTTGGGAGGACAACTCCGCCGAGAACAACGGCGAGCAGCGGTTCCCGGTCGCGAACGAAGGCCCCGGCCTCGTTGCTGCTTACTGGGACAGCTTCACGACCTCGCTCTGGATCGTGATGAACGACACCGTCGACCCGACGTCGACGGACGACACGTTCTTCACCGGGTTCTTCGACGAAGATGCCGACAACGGCAACTGGGCTCCGGATGCGAGCGGCGACGTCGCCATCGCGTTCCCGGGCGACATCACGCCGGTCCTCAAGGTGACCAACATCGACCCGGGCGCCGGTGACGCCGAGCCGAATGACGGGATCGACGAGATCTCGAACATCACCTGCGGTGCCCCCCTGGGATGCGAGTCGCTCCTGGACTACCAGGGTGCCGAGGCGCTGAACGAGTACACCGTGGCGATCCACGTCGGCCCCGGAATCATCCGGACGTCGTACGATGACCGCCAGACCAATACCCGGACGGACGACTTCCTGTACGTCTGGCTGTCGGAGACCTCGGCCGACCTGACCGACATCGACGTGACCGACTTCGTGTCAATTGGATTTGACATGGACGATCTGTCGATCAACGACCGTCGGAACGAGAACGATCTCACGCGCATCACCTTCACGGGGTTCACCAACACGAACTACCCGCGTCCGGGATCGCGCCTCGGTGGCTCGGCCACCAACAACATCGTCGGCGCGAACAGCGGCGACGACCTCGATGACAGCTTCTTCGTCCGCATCTGGGATGAGTCGCGCCCCTTCGGTCTGACCATGACCGAGAACGCGACCTATACCTATGACAAGTGGAACGAGGGCGCGGGCATCGACTCCATCTTTGTCGCCTGGACCGAGGGCAACGGGACGGATGGGGACGACTACTATCTCTTCTTCTCGAAGGAGAGCCCGACCAACCTGACCGCGACCTGGATGAACACCTACCTCGGCAGCGCAATCGCCCTCGGCGATCCGAAGCCGCAGGCGACCACCGGCCTCATCCGGGCTGGGTTCCTGGTCGATCCGGGCGTGACCATGACGACCGACGGCGTGGTGCTCGAAGAGGGGGACCAGATCTACGTCCTCGTCGCCGCCGCCGACCAGACCGGCAACCTGTCGCTCCGCGGCGACCTGGACAACAGCCCGGTGTCGAACCACGTGTTCGGCGCCTTCCTGGTTGGTCCGCTCTGCCCGCCGCGCGACTACATCACCGACTGCAGCCTGCCGGCCGAGGCCGACTCGGCCGACTGGGACATGGACGTCATCCACATCGTGGGCGACTCCACGGCGACGGGCGTGACGCACTACATCTACGGAGATGCCGGTGCGATCCCGTGCGATGCCGACTCGGTCGTGATCTACGACGGTTCGGACCCGAACGCCGACAACCGGCTGGGCCAGGGCGTCGTCGGATCGGACGGAAGCTTCACCTTCATCGAACTTGTGGAGACCGACACCGACGTTAACGTCGTCTACGTCTTCTCGAAGAGCGGTGACAGCGACTTCTCGACCGGCACGCCGATCATCTTCCAGCGGAACTACCCGACGATCTTCGCGAACACGGCGACGCACTACGCCGACGGGATCTTCGACCCCTGGAATCCGTACCGGATCTACAACGACAACGACTTCATCAACATCCGCTTCCTGGGCGCACGTAGCATCGAGACCTCTGCGGTGAGCGTCTCGGTCTCCGACGGCCTGGGCGGTTGCGACACGATCGACGGTGAAAACACGACCACCGCGCGTAGCGCCCTTCTGCACGCCTGGGCCGACTTCACCCAGATTGACGGCACCAGCGGGAACATCACCGGCTTCGGAACCCCGGCCGACTCGATCGGCTTCGTCTCGTTGGGCGCGGACCGCGTCGACAACGACGGCGACTGGGAGAACAGCCGGGACCTCGACGACAGCGGCACCATCGAAGATGGCGAGCTGTTCGACGACGTCGGTCTCGACGGTGTGGCCGGAACGAATGACGACGGCGAAGGCGACGGCCTCAAGACCTACGGCGATGCCTACGTCGACGAGAATGGAAACGGTCAGTTCGATGTCGGCGAGACCTTCGTCGACCTCGTGCACGACAACGCTCGCGACCACGTCTTCAATCCGGGAGAGCCGAACCTCGACTCGAACGACCCGGAGGAATTCGGTTGGTACGAGCTCGCGGCCACCACGGCCGGCGTTCGCGGCACGGTTCGTCAGGGTTACCCGATGAACAACCCGATCGCCGAGGCGATGCTCGATCCGTTCACCCCGATCCCGGTGTGGATCGAGGATCACGGAATCGACGGCAATGCCCGCACGGCCTACCCGGCCGGACGTGACCTGCCGTTCACCGACATCGTCAGCGACTTCAACCGCACGCTCTACCACGTCAAGGAGCACAACGGCGGCGACCCTGAGCGTCGTTTTGCCGCGGTCCTCGATGTGCGCGAGCCGACCATCGGCGAAATCACCTATCTCGGCAACGAGACGGGCCTGAGCACCGATGGAGCGACCAACCTGATCGCGCCGGGCAGCCCGACCTACAATCTGGGTCGCTACGTCGACCTCACGACCTCGCACCTGAGCGACCGTGACGTCCTCTACGCGCGCACCCGGATCCGGATCAACGGGACCTGGCAGGACCTGTCGCTCGACCCGAGCACCCGCACCGGCGGCGTCAACGACGCCAACTCGGACGGCTTCCCGGGTACCTCTCCTCTACGACGAGGACGGTGACTCGCTCGCGGCGAAGAGCAATGCCTGCGACGAGGACGAGGATGGCACCGAAGGCGAGGCGGGCGAAGGAATCGACTTCGCGGACCGTGAAGTCCACGCGGCGGCGCAGGACAGCGTCTCCGATGCGGCGGCGACCTACAGCAATGGTCTCCACGCGCAGAACGACTACACGGACAACGACAACGACGCCTTCTTCGTCTACGACTCGTATGAGAACCACGGTCTGACCGCCGCGCCGGGCCTCGGCGTCGGACGGATCTACTGGTACAACATCGACGAATCGACGACGAACCAGTTCGACGACGACAACGACGGCTCGACCGACGAGGCCGACGAAGCGGCGGAGAGTGCCGGATACGGCAACGGCGCCCAGGACGACAACGAGGACGGTATCGCCAACGGCGAGGCCGTTGCGGTGCCGATCACGGCGATCGTGACTCTTCGCGGTTCTCCGGTCTACTCGACGCTCGCCATCTCCTACGATCCGTTCGGACTCGGCCTCTACGCCGCGCCCGCACCGGGTCCGGGTGTGGCCGGTGACGAGGTGTTGGTCGACGCGGCTCACGTCTTCGGACGTCGCCCGGTCGACGCCAACGACTCGAAGAACACGCCGTTCTATGCCAACGAACTGGCCTACGGCGAAGTCATCCCGCGGGCGTACGAGGACCTCACCGATTCGGAGCGGACCTTCGCCCTGAGCGGTTACGACCTCGGCGGCACGACCGACTCGACCAGTGCGGAGGCGCGTGCCTTCAACTGGAAGGGGACGCACGACGGAGACAACATTGACTGGGAAGTCCTGGCGAACATCTACGGCCTCACGGCCGACGGCGCCACGACCTACCAGATCCGCCTGAACGGCTACGATCGCGCGGGCAACGTGAAGGAGCTCTGGAGTGAGCCGATCACGTTCACCCTTGATCTGACCCCGCCGGCGGCCGAAATCACCGACTGCGCGACGGGCGGCGCTCCGGAGGACTTCTCCGACGTGCTCCCGGCCACGGACGGCATTCAGGTGTACGACGCGGGCAAGCACCCCGAGGACTACACCCTGACGGCCACCGCGGATGCGGAGGCGGTTGCTGTGACCTTCTACCAGAGCACGACGCCGGACTTCGACGACGCGTCGCCGCTCGGTACCGACAACACGGCCCCGTACACCTGGGAATGGCCGGGTGACGGTATGTACACGGTGAACAACTACCCGGCGGCCAATGCCGACACGGTGTACTTCTTCGCCACGGCCGAGGACGAGTTTGGGAACACGACGCCCGACGCGGACGTCTGCGCCACCCAGATCATCGTGATCGATGGTACGAATCCGACGACCATCATCACGCAGATCGGTGACGACGACGACCTCGAGGACGGCGCCTGCGTGGCCCCGGATTCGTCGATCACCATCTTCGCCAACGTCTTCGACAACGACCTCGATCTCGAGGGCAATCCGCTGAACTGGTGCGCGGGGCTCGACTTCGCGACCGGTGACCGGAATGTCGACGACGACAATGACGGTGACACCGACGAAGACGACGTCGACGGTGACGGCATCTATACCGAAGGGATCGACATCGCCGGAAATGACGGCGTCCCTGGTACGGATGACGACGAGTGGAACGGCTCCGACAACGGCGCCAACAACCTCCACAACACCGACGACTACCAGACCTACGACATCGTCAAGGTCGTGTTCGAGTACAACCCCGTCGCGGATTCGCCGGACGCGGGCTGGCTCCCGATCGACACGGTGCACGGTGACCCGTACAGCAACCCGCCGCAGGTCATCGATTGGACCCAGCCGGTTGCCGCGACGTGGAACACGCTGGATCTGGAGACCGGCAACTACGACGTCCGCGCCTGGGCGTGCGACATTGAGGGCAACTGCGACTCGCTGACCGCGTTCATCACGTCGGTCTGCATCCGCAGTGAGCCGCTCCGTGCGTACATCCTGCCGGAGGTCTGCACCGACGACACCGAGTACGACCTCTACGCGATCCACCACATCCACGACTACGAGATCGATCGCGTGCGGTTCGAGTACTACTACGATGCGAACGGCGACGGTTGCGCCAACGACGCGGGTAGCTGGACGCAGATCGACACGGACGACGAGCAGTCGGGTCGTGGCGACGCCGTCCTCTACTGGCCGTCCGAGGAGCAGACCTCGGCGGACAACATTGAAAGCATTTCGTTCCGTGAGGCTCTGCAGTTCTCCGACTATCGCTACTACGACCAGGATCACGACGGCTACAGCCCGAAGGACCCGGTGGTGGACGAGAGCGAGGGCGGCGTCCTCGGCATCTACGACCTCGATGGTGAGGATCGGCCGGTGTTGGGCGGCGGTGGCGACGAAGTCGTCATCGGCGACGCCAGCGAAATCCCGGTCGGCGCCCCGCTGACCCAGTTCGCGGACGACGAGTTCTATGCCGACGCCGAAGGGAACGGCCTCGAGGAGACCGACTGGATCTTCCGCGAGAATGATCTCAACGGAACGAACGGCAACCTCGACCTCTGGAACGTGACCTGGGACGTGACCGGGCTTCCGGTTGGCAGCTACCTCGTTCGCGCCATTGCGACCGATGAGACCAATCAGGAAGACGTCATCACCTACACCTGCTACAGCCCTGCGGAGCAGAATCCGGAGGAAATTGAGCAGGTCGTGATCGACACCGAGGTTCCGTCGGCGAACCTGACCGAGATCAGTCTGCCGGACGGTTCGTCCTTCGACATCAGCGGCTCCAACCAGCCGTACATTCCGGGCAATACGAAGTGCTTCAAGATCTGCGCGGATGCGGACGACGCGGCCCGCGTGCTCTTCGAGTACTCGCTCGATGGCGGCTCGACCTGGCATGAGCTGGACGTCAACAACGACGAAGACTTCTTCGCCGACGTCGACGGCACCTACGGCTTCACCAGCGGTGACGAGCTCTTCAACGACCTGAACGGCAACTGGGAGTACGACGGTCCGGCCGTTGACTTCGTCCGCTACGATGGCGGCGATGGCTCGGTCGATACCCCGCTCGGCTGGCCGCTCTGCGCGCTCAGCGGCGAGGACGGCGACTCGGACGGCCAGACCCTGGCCGAGCCGATGGAGCCGAACGCGACCTGCCCCGGCTTCCTGCTCCACGACAATGACCAGATCGAAGGTGCCGAGCTGACCGCTGGCGACCTCGACCTGTACTCGTTCTACGCCAACGCGGGCGACGAGATCACGGTCGAGACGTCGCAGTTCGACAACGCGGACGACACCTACCTCGAGGTTCTCTCGGAGAACTGCTCGGTGGTGCTCTACGCCGACGACAACAGCGGCGCCGGCCTCTTCTCCGAGATCGAGTTCGTGGCCGAGTACAGCGGTCTCTTCAACGTCCGCGTTCGGACGGAGGATGGATCGCCGGCCGACTACAATCTCGACCTCAACATCATCAGCAATGGTGACACCGACGACGACAATGACGGCGTGTCCGACGAGGACCCGCTGGTCGGCGATCCGGCGAACGGTGACATCGGCAGCCCGGAAGACTACAGCTCGCCGTATTGCGTGTACGTCGACGTGACGAAGCTCCCGCTGTGGACCGACGTAAACGTCCTCTTCCGCGCGACCGCGGCGGACCAGGTCTGCGACATCTACCGCGACGATCAGAGCCCGGACGTGGTTTCGGTCATCATCGGCGAGAATCAGGCGCCGGAGGCTGACATCGTCCGTGCCGAGGATCAGGACGGGGTTGAGATCGACGTTCGTCCGTCCATCATGGACGACGACGCCTGCGACACGATCGGAAGCGACACCCAGACGATGAACGTCTTCGTGACCGCCGAAGATCTCAGCGCGGTGGACCTGGTCGACCTCTACTGGCGTCTCGATCCGAACTGCTACGCCGACCTGACCTTCGAGCAGCTCCAGTGGCAGAGCATGTCGGTTGCGGGTCTTACCGCCGAGGATGCGGTCTACCCGTACGACTTCGCCGTTGCCATGGCGAACGTCGCCGACGGTGCGTACCAGTTCTATCCGCGCGCAGTGGACAAGAACGGGAACGCGACTCCGCCGCCGGCCAGCCCCTGGTGCTTCAAGAAGTTCGCCAATGCCGGCGTGGACTTCGCCTTCGTCTCGACCCCGACGCCGCCGCCGGCTGCGCCGGATCACGCGGCGCCTGGCGACGAGTACGTCATCCATGCCTCGCTCATCGACCCGGCCGACGCTCCGACCACCGCGGTCCGCTTCTACTATGCGGAGCGCGTGCTGGGTGAGAGCCTCGACCCGACGTTGGTCCAGCCGCTTTCGCCCTTCACCTCCACGGAGCTGGACGAGACCATCGTCAGCACCGAGCTCGGTGACGGAGTGGCCGTGACCATCAACGGCACCGCCGGTACCTTCCATACCGATCTGAGCACGGTTGCGTCGCCGACCAAGTTCGACTTCACGGTCGACAGCGGCAACAACGCCATCGTCTTCGGCGCCCGTCCGGACGCCGCGGATGCCATCCTGGTCAGCTACAACGTGACCGGGTGGAGCCAGATCAACGAGGGCGACGACTGGTCGCCGTACACCGTCGCCTGGTCGCAGGAGAACGGTGGCGTGCCGGAGCCGGAGAACAACTCGGCCGACGCCTACGACCTCATCGCGACCGCCCGTTTCGACGTCAACGGTGACGGCGAGTACAACGGCAGCGACGAGTGCGACTACGACGAGGCTCTGCTCAGCGAGGGCAACTACCTGATCCTCGACGATCAGGAGCGTCCGCTGGTCAAGATCCTCGGCCTCGACTGGAGCGACGACAATCCCGAGCAGCAGGAGGATTGCCCCGACTACAACTGGCCGGGCAACCCGCTCTTCAACTCGGGTGACAACGTCGGTGACTACGACTTCGTGGCGAAGCTGTCTGGAGTCGAGACGGACGTGTTCGTGCTGGCCGCCGACCAGGGCGGCAGCTCGATCGACTCGGTCTCGCTGCAGATCACGGCTGAGGCGTTGACGGGTAACCGCACGGCGGTGGTGAAGACCTACGCCATGACGGAGTACACCACGGCCCAGACCACGATTGACATCCCGATCACCTTCTACGAGGACGACTACCCGCAGTGGACCCCGGGCAGTATCGAGAACGTGATCCTCGAGCTGACCGATGGCGAAACCTTCACTCGGGTTTACGAGATGACCGACATGGGCTCGTACTGGCAGGCTACCGCCCGCTTCGACGTGGGCGCGCAGACCCTCTACCAGTTCCGTGTGGACCTCGTTGGTGACCTGCAGGAGTCGGTTGCGGACGCACGGAACTCGTGCGAGCAACTGCTTCTCGGGACGCCGGTGGTCTCTTTGCTCATCGTTCCGGAGACCCCCTTCTGGTACACGCACCTCGATGCCACGACCGAGCTGACGAACAATGCGGTTCATCAGGCGGTCGCGACGGCGTGGGACAGTGCCGGCAACTGGGGCAACAACCTGAACAGCGGCATGCCGGGCGATCCGGACGACCACCAGGGTCAGGTCGTGTTCATCCACGACCGCACCAATCCTGAGGTCGACGGCATCCTGGCGTTCGACGACGACAACCGTCCGCTGGTTTGCGATCGCGTGAGCCCGCAGGAGAGCTACAACCTCGTCGCGCAGATCAACGACGATCCGTTCACCGACCTGAACATCCTCGCGGTGCGGAACGCGCTGTTCCAGTACTCGCCGAACGGTGGCCAGGCGTGGATCGACATCTCCGATTCAGGGCCGACCAACGACGGCGGCTTCCTCGTGTCGTGGGAGCCGGTGAACGGCGAAACCGACGGCTACGACAACGACGCCGACGGACTCTGGGACGAGGAGGATGAGCGGATCTACACCGCTCAGATCCGCGTCGTGGCGTTCGACGACGGTAACAACTCCAGCTACTCGGACCGTCAGACCCCGCCCGTGGTCTGGTCGATCACCGTCGACGCAGCCGAGCCGACCGCGGCCCTGAGCAGCCCGCTCAACGGTCAGGTCTTCGGCTTCGATCAGGCGATCACCATGGCCGGTACGGCCAATGGCGATTGGCTCCCGACCTCGGGAACCAACGACATCGACCACGCCCGCTTCCAGGTCCGCATCGGTAGCGATACCGGTCAGATCTACTACGTCGATAACTCGGGTGGCCACGCGGGCTACTACGACAACGGAATCGACGAACTGTGGGCGGATGTCGACGCGGATGACGAGTTTAGCGACAGCGATGCTCCGCTCTACCCGGGTGTGGACGGTGGCTTCGAGGAGCCGAACGGTTCGAGCGCGCAGTTCTGGCTCGACCTGGATCCGACTCCTCAGGACAACGGCGACTTCCCGCGGCTCGATGAGCCGAACAACGGGGCCGAGTACCGCCTCTCCTGGACTCCGAACGACTACGCCTTCGCGCGTGGCTACATCGACGACAACCCGATCTGGCAGGTGGACGAGTACGTCCGCGGTCGCATGCTGACCACGGACTGCGCCGGGAACGAGGACACCGACAACGATGGCTACAATCCGCCGTTCGTCGTGTTCCTCCTGAACGACGACACCACTCCGCGTGCCTACATCACCGTGGTTGACGACGAGGTGATCGATGCGGTGGAGGTTCTCCCGATCCAGGCCCGCGATGCGGTTGAGATCGAGGGTACCGTCGGACCGAACTTCTACCAGCTCGTGCGCGTCCAGGTTTACATGGAGGCGAACGGCGTCGAGACCCTGATCGGTATCGATTCCGATTCGGACGTCTACCTGGATGGCGCCTTCGATCTGAGCTGGGACGCCGAGGGCCTGGCCGAGGGCGTGTACACGCTCTTCGCCACCACGGTCGACGAGGATGGCAACGAAAGCGACCACGCGTCGGCGGCGCGCGTCAGCGTCCGTATCGACCGCACCGGTCCGGCTGTTGTCTACAACGTCGATGGCTCACTCTTCGACGGCTTCGTGGTTACCGAGACCTACACCGACGACGGCGTCGCCGATCAGAGCAGCCTGGTGATCCATCCGGATCCGAGCACGGGCGACGTGCTCTTCCAGGTGGCGACCACCGCGACCGACGTTGAGTCGATCGTGCTGCAGTGGCGCTACGCGAGCGACCCGGCCGGCCTCTGGCGGGACGGTGGCTCGCTGCTCGACGACGGCTCGTCGTTCGACTACGAACCGAACTTGAACTACGCGGCTGGTGGTCAGACCTTCCTGGTCTGGCGTCTCCACGTCGAGGACTTCGCGGACAACGTCTTTGAAGAGGGCGTGATGGAGTTCCGCGGTCTTGCGACCGACGAGGCCGGCAACACGAACGCGCTGCAGACCGACTGGGCTGCGGCCACGGTCGATGCTTCGGATCCGACGCTGTTTGACTGGAACGACGACTCCCCGACCAACCAGGTCGAGGTCGGATCCACGACGCACTTCGAAATCTCGCTGCAGGACCTGGACTACACGGATGTGATGGATGCCCAGCTCTGGTACCGGAACGTCACGGACGACGGGGAGTGGACGCTCTTCGGAGCGGACACCGATCTGGTCGGCCACGACATCGATACGGATCACGGTTCCTGGATCGCGGAGTTCGATTGGGTGGCCCCGACCTTCGTGGTCCACGACACCCAGTACGAGTTCCAGGTCAAGGCCTGGGATTCCGCCTGGAATGACGCGACCTTCTCGCATCCGAACGAGGTCGTGATCACGGTCGAGGACAACGCCTCGCCGGATCGCACCAAGATCGTGATGATCGCGGGTGAGGTCGATGTCACCGACGACGGCTGCGAGAAGCGGCCCGACGGTACGAACGAAACTCTGATCGAAGAGAACGACGACGTGTTCATCGACGTGAACACGGATGACGTCTACACCGCGGGGGTCGACATCCTCATCAGTGAGGGTGAGAACTCCGGCGTGTTCTGCCCGACCGAGGAGACCATCGGTGCCGCGTGCAACGTTTGGCCGCGGTCGGTCACCGAGAGCTACCTGAGCGATGCGAACGCCCGGAACGAGGCCCGTGTGGCCCGCACCGTGACGATCGTGGGGCGCACCCAGGCGGATGACGACGGCATCGATGCCGGCATCGCCTTCGTGACCTTCATCGCGCAGCGGCTCGACGATCAGGGCAACGTTGTCGAGACTCTCGAACTGGGCAAGGACGAGTACGCTCCGTTCTTCCCGCTCTACTACTGGCACCTGACCTGGGACACCGAGGCTGTGGACATCAGCGGTAACCGGCTCTATCCGGATGGCCGCTATCGTCTCGGAGCCTGGGCCGTCGACCAGGAAGGCAACGTCGAGGACGTCAACTCGCTCGATCTGACCGCCGCGATCATCGTGGTGGACAACGAGCAGCCGGCGACGCAGATGGATGCCAACGCTGCGACCAACGACGTCGAGAAGACGGTCACGGCTCAGCGCAACAGCATGTTCACGCTCTTCGCTCGCACGCTGGCGCCGGGCAGCAATGCCGTCGTCAACGACGAGGACGACACCGTTACCTTCTGGTACAAGCGCTCCCGCGACCTCAACATGGAGGATTCGTGGAAGATGGTGCCGGAGGGTGCGGGCTTCGACGATGAGGACGGTAATCCGGATGAGACCCGGCCGTACTCCTTCGACGTCAACCTTGGCGAGCTGACCGACCCGACCGACGAGGTGAACAACCCGCCGCTCGCGGTTGGTGAGAGCTACGACTTCGTGGCGAGCGCCAGCGACCCGAACTGCAACGAGATCTCGAACGTGGAAACGTTCGCGGACGATGCGGTGAGCGGCGTCGGCACGCGCTACCTGTCGATCAACATCATTGACACCATCGCCCCGTGCCTCGAGATCACCGAGCTGGCGCGGAAGCATGGTGACACCGATCCGATCATCAACCCGAGCCGGGTGCATGCGCAGGACCTGGAGTACATCACGGCGAAGCTCCTGAGCGGCGATCGCGACCTCGACCATGTCGAGTTCGTCTACCGTCAGCAGGGGACCAGCACGTGGAACCTGATCGACGCGACCCTGACCGGTGACGAGTCCGGAGTGACCTGGAACCTCGGCGAGTGGGACCTCCGCACGCTGACCCAGAACACCTGGTACGAAGTCGCCGCGGTCGGTGTCGACAACGTCGGTAACGTCTGCGCGACCCCGGACATCGTCGAGATCTACGTCGACTACGAGTCGCCGCTTACGACCTGGGTCCGTCCGACCCCGGGCGTCTGGTGCGACCCGAGCGAGCTGAGTGCCGGCCGTGAAATCGACCTGGTCGTCCAGGTTGACCGCGGTACGAACAACCAGCACGACGACGTCTGGAACGTGATCTGGGAGGTGAAGGCGAGCGACCAGGACTCCACCGAGTGGGCGTCCGTCTCGTCCGAGAGCTTCACCTACGACGATGCGAACAACAGCTACGGCAGCACGTTCGACCTTGAGGATCTCGCGGACGAGTTCAGCACCGCGTGCTCGAGCGCCTCGACCCTGTGGGACATGCGTGTCCGCGTCCTCGATCAGGCCGGCAACGAGTCGGTCCTCTGGTCGTGGAAGAACGTGGTGGACTTGACCGCGCCGAACTCGGTGCAGATCTCGAACATCAGCTGGGAGGGTGACGACGTCACCCAGGATCCGTTCGACGGTTCGCAGTACACGGATGTGACGGCGGGTACCCGCGTCGCGATCTACGGTACGGCGAAGGACGACGAGCCCTGCATCCCGGCCGAGCTCGAGACCGGCATCTCGGTCATGAAGTTCCAGGCGGCGTTCGACATCGGCCAGGACGGCGATGCCAACGACGGCGAGATCTGGCGTGACCTCGGCACCCTGGCCTACGACTCGCCGGACTTCGGCGATCCGTCGGCGGTAAGCGATTCGGTCCTGTGGAACACGACCGGTCTGTCGGAAGGCCAGTACTTCGTGCGCGTGGGCGCCAAGGACGAGTGCCAGAACCCGGTTGGCGACTACGCCTGGTCGGCTGCGGCGAACGTCCGCATCACCGATCAGACCCCGCCGATCGCCTGGGTCTCGTGCTGGGACAGCGACCTGCAGCCGCACGGCGTCAATCCGCCGACCCTGACCACGCTCTACGCGCTGAGCGAGAGCGATCCGGACATCGAGGATGTGCAGTTCCAGTACAACGTCCGCTCGGAAGGCGAGAGCACTCCGGCCGGCGAGTGGATCAACATCGGTCTGCCGGATTTCCAGGACGGCGAGGGCACGCCCACCACGGACGTTCTCTGGTCGACCACGATCGAGCTGAACAACTTCGAGGACGGCCAGCAGCTCTGGCTACGTGCCCTGGCGCGCGACGAGGCGGGCAACCGCTTCGGCGACAACGCCGAGGACGTGGTACCGGTGCTGGCGGCCAAGGTTGTCCGTCTGGCGGATGGAACGATGACTCTCGAGGCCGAGCGCTCCTCTGCGCAGCAGGGTGGCAGCGAAGTTGTCGAGGACGTCAGCCTGCAGATCGAAGCGATCACGCCGCAGAACGACGAGGAACCGCAGATCATCGTCACGGTCAAGATGGCGCGCGTGGACGTGATCCCGCAGATCGTCATCCTGAACGAGACGGCCCTGCTGTTCGACTACCCGTCGTTCGACGACCCCGAGATCATCAGTGAGGAGAACGGCGATCTGCGTCGCAGCCTCAACGATCCGACGGTCTGGCGCTTCGAGATGGAAGACATCGACCGCCAGGACGACTGCAAGAACTGGAAGATCTGCATCACCGGGTTCGACGGCGTGACCGGCACGACCCAGTGGGTGGACATGAACGGCACGGCATTCTACGAGTACCCGGTCGACGAGGAAGTCGGCACGAACGGGACCGTGGCGCTCGATGCCTACAGCCTGACTCCGGGCGTGGAAGTGACCGTCGGTACGGGTGCGGTGAACGAGGAGGACTGCCTGTTGGTCAGCCCGACTTACGCTCCGCTCGCCTCGCACCAGCAGTCTTCGACCATGAACCCGGTGGCGGGTACGGCCTATCATCTCGAGCTGCTCAACGTCTTCGGAATCGACAACGGTGACTTCAACCGTGGGTACGAGCCGGAGGTGGTGATCCACTACTCGGACGCAGCCGTTGCGGCAGCGATCGAGGGTACGCCGGCGACTGAGGCCTCGTTGGAGGTCCGTCGCTGGAATCCGAATCACCAGAACGGTGACGGCACCGAGGGTGCGTGGGTCGCGACCGGCATCACGCACATGCACGTGAACCCCGAGGCCAACGAGGTCAGCTTCCGGGTGGACAACCTCCACTGGACGTATGACATCGACGGCGACACGGATAGCGATACGGACGGCAATACCGAGCCGAAGAATCGCGGAGGCGGAGAGGGCGCCGGCAGCACCGGCAACGTCTTCCAGATTGTGGCCGAGACCGGCAACGGTCCTGTCACCTTCGCGAGCTTCTGGCCCACTAGCCCGTATGTGAGCGACATCTGGACCGATCCGACCCCGGAGACGGTTGCGTATCTCAAGGACCAGGGCGGTCAGCCGATCGACCCGCAGTCGGTCGAAGTTCTGATCGACGGCGAGTTCTGGGCCACGTGGTACCTGACCTCGGACGAGGAAGAGGATCTCGACTGCACGGACGGCGCTGACGCCGACACCCTGGATGACGACTGCGGCTACGAGGCGGACTACCGCCGCGGCAGCACGGTTGCTTACCTCCAGTGGGTCAACGCGCAGCACACGGTCATGGAACTGCGGTACGACCACAGCACGGATCGCCGTGACTGGCTGACCGACGGTGACCACACCATGACTGTCCGGTACATGCCGGCGGACGGCAGCGACCAGTGGATCGAGGCTACGACCAACTTCAACGTTGACCGTACGTCGCCCTACATCGCGTTCGACGGCGGCTGGGTGGACAACCCGCGGCTGATCGGTCTGGCGGGTTACATGAACCCGGCGGATGAGCGCCTGCAGGTGAAGATGTACGACGGCGGCTCCGGTATCCTCTTCAAGCACAACCGTGGTGGTGACGGCTACGACGACGACTTCGGCGTCAAGTACGACCTCTGGTTGGTGGATGGCGAGGATGACCAGAACGACATCGACGAGATCGAGGAGCGCGTGCTTCTCCACCAGGGTACGGCGGATGAGCTGGCCCCGTGGATCGAGCCCAAGCTCGAGGACTACATCCCGGCCTCGGATACCTTGACGGTTCCGGTTCCGGTTGTGGGCGGCGGCGCCATCAAGAACGGCGACGTGCTCGAGATCGTCTGGTACAGCGACAAGTACATCGAAGCGAACAACGACGGTCCGGGCTTTGGCTGTGACGTCGACACGATGGTGGTCAACGGACACGACATTCTGGTCTACGGAATGGAGTGCACCTACGACTCCTACTCGCAGGAGATGCACATCTACAACACCGGCGTGATGGACTGGGCTGGTAACAGCGGCAGCCGCTACGTCGAGCAGCGCTTCATCGTGGACATGGCTCCTCCGGTCTGCACGGTCGTCAGCCCCGCGGCTACGGTCGAGCCGGACGGTGACCTGCACATTGAAGTCACGCTCGATGACGGCGACGGCGCTGGCATCGATCCGTCGAGCATCACGGTCGTTGTCCGCGACCCGAACGGCGATGAGGTCGAGATCGAGGACCTGACCATCACTGAGGACGGCATCACCGGACACATCTCTGGTCCGCTGGTCCGCGGTGAGTACGAGGTCAAGGTCACGTCGACCGACAAGCTTGGAAACAAGTGCGTCACGACCCGCACCGTCCGTGTCGAGTCCGCGATCCTGACCATGACCGAAGCGATGGCCTATCCGAACCCGTTCGATCCGGCCGAGGCCAACGCCAAGATCCACTTCAGCCTGAGCAAGACGTCCGACGTCACCGTGAAGGTCTACGACTGGAACGGAAACTTCGTCACGACGTTGGCTGCCAACCAGTCCATGGGCGGCGGCGCGCACAGCATCGAGTGGGGCGGTGAAGCCTCGGATGGTACGGACCTGGCGAATGGAACCTACATTGCGCGGGTCACGGCCACCGACGGTAAGAGGACCGAAGAGGCCAACCTCAAGGTCGTCCTCTGGCGTGAGTAATCGAGTCCGAAGGGGAGGCGCCTCCGGGCGCCTCCCCGGAAGCTCGAACGCACGACTGAGAATCGAACAGGGTTCAACAAGGAGGTAGGGAGATGTTTGGAGTGAAGCGCGGCACCCTGCCAATGGCCATCTCGGTCTCGGCAATGGTGCTCCTTCCGACCCTCGGCTCGGCGACCTTGAGCCTGGCTGGAGAGAACGGAGGGGAGAGTTCCAGTAACCGGAACGCTCCGTACCTGCGCGCTGGAGCTGGCGCCCGTGCCTTGGGCATGGGTGGCGCCTTCGTCGGCGTGGCGGACGATGCGACCGCTGCGTACTGGAACCCGGCGGGTCTCGCCTGGCTGAACGGGTGGGAACTGACCGGCATGTACACCGCGGGCATGAATGTTGACCGCGGGCACAACTACGTCTCGATCGCTCGCAATTCGTACTGGGGTGCCTACGCGGCGCAGTGGATCAACGCGGGCACGCGGGATATCGAGCAGCGCAAAGAGGATGGCACGTACGTCGGAGATTTCGATTTCTCGGACAACGCGCTCTCTCTGTCGCTGGCCAAGCAGTTCGATGTGTTCTCGGCCGGTCTGACGGGTAAGTACCTCCGTCAGTCGATCGGAGCCAACGTGAACAGCGACGACGCTGTGAACGGCTTTGGTCTCGATCTCGGCGCCGGACTCCTCCTGACCGACTACGCGCGCCTGGGCATCGCCGTCCAGAACGTGGCGGGCAAGCTCGGTTCGGTCGACAAGGTGAACGACATTCCGGCCACCCTCCGTGCGGGTATTGCCCTCATGCCGATGGACGGTTTGACCACCGCCTTCGACGTGGAGAAGACCCGTGACGAGGATGACTATCGGTTCCACGCCGGAGCCGAGTACGCCCTGATGATGAACAACACCATCGGCACCGCCTTTCGGGTCGGCCTGAACCACGACAAGTTCGCGGGCGGCGTCGGCCTGAAGGTGGACTTCCTGCGCTTCGACTACGCCTACGTGGTCGAGCCGCAGAGCTTCCTCGACGAGAATCACCGGTTTGGCGTCAGCCTCCGGTTCGGCGAGGAAGAGCGGATGATGGTTCGGTCGTCGGGCGATCGGGACGGCGACGGAATCTCCGACTCGATGGATCAGTGTCCGGATCAGCCCGAGGACTTCGACGGCTTCTCCGACGCTGACGGTTGCCCGGACCCGGACAACGATGGTGACGGCATCGCCGACATGAACGACGACTGCCCGAACCAGGCCGAGGACATGGACGGATTCCAGGACTCGGACGGTTGCCCGGACCCGGACAATGACGGCGACGGCATTCTGGATCGGAACGACAAGTGTCCGAACCAGGCCGAGACGTTCAACAACTTCGAGGACACCGACGGTTGCCCGGATGACGGCCAGTCTTCCAATGGCTACAACTGCCTGCCGCCGGTGGCGTACATCAACTTCAAGTTCGCGACGGCGGAGATCAGTGGAGCGGACCCGATTCCGGTTCTGGAAGAGGTTGCCCGCTACATGAAGGAGCACCCGGAGGTTCGGGTGAAGATCACCGGCCACACCGACAACATCGGTGCGGACGCCTCGAACGAGAAGCTGTCGATGCGCCGGTCGGAGGCGATTCGTGATTACCTTGTGCGCAAGGGCGTGTCCTCGGACCGCTTCGTGCTCGACGGTAAGGGCGAGGCTGCCCCGATCGATACCAACGACACCGACCTCGGTCGGGCTCGCAACCGCCGCATCGAGTTCACCTGCTTGAAGTAGGTAGGCACGATGCCTTCGGGTTGCGCAGGCTCGTAAGAGAGGCGCGTGACTGAGCGAGAGAGCCGGGAGTGGATGACACTCCCGGCTCTTTTGTATGTCCGGGCACTGGGTCGTACCAGGGCGGGGTTGTGCCACTCCGGAATGAGACCCCGGTTCGTTCCTGGTCGGAACGAACTACCCCCCTCGTGCAACATGCAGGGTGCACGGTGACCTGCACGCCGACCATGCGCGATGCCGCGTCGGTAGGCGGCGCGCCACCCCACCCAGTTGTAACCTGTTGCAAGGAGTAAACTTGATGTCGACGCCGGCATGGCACGAGAAGTGCGGGAAGCGGGGGAGTGCGTTGGTTGAAGCCTGTGGGTCCGGTCTCGGATGGAGGTTCAGGAATGCTGTCGAGCGGCCAACCAAACCTCCGGGGCCACCGGTGCCGCGACAGACGGGGCTTCACCCTGATCGAGCTGATGGTGGTCGTCGTCGTCATCGGGATCCTGGTCACGATTGCGATTCCGAATGTCAAGAACGCCGCGGATCGAGCCCGGCGGGGCTCGTGCCTCTCGAACCAGCGGCACCTCGTTGCGCAGGCCACGCTCTATGTGATTGATCAGCGGATCGAGGAGGCTACCTTCGGTTGCGGGGATCTATTCGACAACGGTTACTGCACGGAGAAGCTGAGCGAGTGCCCCGCGAGTACTTTTCTGGACCACGACGACTATGAACTGGTGGTGGTCGACGGCGTGGTCACGGATGTCGGCTGCATGATCGAGCCGGATGAGCACGTCTGGGATCCGTAGGAGACTCCCGGACCCTGTCCTTGCCTCATCCCTCGGCCCCAAGTGCCCCCGCGGGGCCTTGAGGAGCCCCCGGACCGCCCGCCCCCCGTACCTGCTCTTCCCCGACCTCGAGCGGGTTTCTTCCCTCCCCCAATTGACAACCCCACGCGATGCTCGTCATCCTCCGGTGAACCAGGAGGCGCGTTCGCGATGGCGGCAGATTCAGTCCGACGAAATGGCAGGGCCTGTCCGCAGTGCGGGCTCCTGTTCCTCGTCTGGCCGCCTGAGGGATGTCCGCAGTGCGGAGAGAAGGAGCTCGGCGACGGCACCCGCCCCACCGAGTGGGTGCGGCTGCACTCCTGTCCGGATGAGTGGACCGCGCTACGGATCCAGGCCGAGCTCGCCGGCCAGGGCATCGACTGCTGGCTGCGCTGGATGGGGGTTCCGGGGTATCCTGGACTGATCGGGCTCAACTCCGTACAGTGGGGCTGGGTGCTGGTCGATCGCGAGGACGAGGAGGCGGCGCGGGAGGTCCTTCACGCGATCCTCCTCGTGGCTGAGCCAGACCCGGTGGGAAAGGACGAATCCACATGAATCCGAGGGTTCAGTTTCGCCAGGTCGGGGGAGCCAAGGTCGGCTTCGGCGGTGGCCTGCTGCTCCTCCTGCTCGGCATCGTCACCCTGGTCGGCGTTTTGCTCTCGACTCTGGTGCTGAGCCTCCTCCTGGCCCCGGTCCGCTTGCTCCTGCGGGCGCGCCGTCCGAAGGCGAACCTCCCGCCGGCCGAGGCGCCGCTGGCGCGCACCGGGACTGATCCCGAGTGGCGGCCCGGCACCGCGATCGATGCGACCTATGAGGAGGTTCCCTGAGCCGCCGATCGGACGCGCCCGCGTCCGAGCTGATCGAACCAGCGCTTCGGGCGGCACTCCGGGCCGCAGCTCGCGGGGCCGGGCGGGTGAGCCCCAATCCGATGGTCGGCGCAGCCCTCGAGTGGCCGGACGGTCGCAGAGAGGTCGCGTACTACCGACGATTCGGGGGCCCGCACGCCGAAGCGCAGCTCCTCTCCCGACAGACCGGCCGGCTCCCAAGGGGCGTCCGACTCTACGTGACCCTTGAACCCTGTTCGGTGGTGGGGAAGACCCCAGCCTGCGTCGAGGCGATCCTCCGCGCCCGCCCAGGGCGGGTGATCGTCTCCTGTCTCGATCCCGATCCGCGGGTCGCGGGCCGCGGGATCGCGCAGCTCCGCGCGGAGGGAATCGCGGTGGAACTTGGGGCGGGGGCCAATCTGTCGCTCGCGCTGAACCACGGGTTCCACCTGGCACACCGTCGAGGTCGCGCTCTCGTCCGGCTCAAGATCGCCTCCAGTCTCGACGGAAAGCTCGCCACGCAGAGCGGCGAGAGTCAGTGGATCACCTCTCCGGAGTCGCGCCGGGAAGTGCATCGGGAACGCGCCAGCGCGGACGCGGTGGTCGTCGGGGCCGGGACCCTTGCGGCGGACGATCCCGAACTGACGGTGCGGCACCTGCGCGGACCAGAACCCTCGAAGATTGTGATAGATTCCACCCTTCGGACCGATCCGAGAGCGCGCATCTGGCGATCGGCGCGCGCGGCGGGTTGGATCGAAGCGGAAACCGCGGAGCGGCGCACGGGAAACTTCCTCGGCACGGAGGTCGCGGGAGGCGTGCGTTGGATCCGCCGACCGCGACTGATCGTGGCCACGCTCTCCAGTGTTTCGGCCGAGCGCATCGCGGAGCGGAGGCGCGACGGCTGGGAGGTCTGGACGCTACCGAGCGACCGAACCGGCCGGGTGTCGCTCAAGGCGTTTTCGCGCCGGGCGGCGCGCGCCGGGTTGCATCGCCTGCTGGTCGAGGCGGGTCCGACCCTGGCCGGGGCGCTGCTCGCGGAGCGCCTGGTCGACGAACTGAGCCTGTACCTCGGACCTCTGGTGCTGGGCGGAGATCGGAGCTGGAGTGCGGGATTTGCCGCCGCGGCGCTGGCCCGTGCTCCGCAGTTCGAATTGGTGAAGCAACGCAGAATCGGAGCGGATTGCTGGATCGAGTTCCGGCGCCGTGATTGGAGCGAGGGGCTCGCACTCTGATGTTCACCGGAATCGTGGAAGAGATGGGCGACGTCGTCGGGCGCGAGGAGATCTCGGTCGGCGTTCGGCTGACCATCCGCGGCGAGCGTACGGTCCCCGGGCTGTCGAGGGGAGACTCCATCGCGGTGAGCGGCGTCTGTCAAACCGTGGCCGAGCCGGTCGAAGGGGATCGTCTCCAGGTGATCGCGATCGAGGAGACGCTACGGCGGACGAACTTCCGCGCGCTGGCGATCGGAGCGCGGGTCAACCTGGAACGGCCGCTGCGCCTGGGCGATCGATTGGGCGGTCACTGGGTTCAAGGGCACGTCGACGGGACAGGTCGGGTGGAGGAGATCCTGAGCAGCGGGCCGGATCGCGCCATGCAGATCTCGCTTCCGGCCCCTCTCCGCCGGTACGTGGTGGAGAAGGGATCGATCTCGGTGGACGGGGTCAGTCTCACCGTGGGCCGGGTCGAGGACCGCGCGGAGGGCACCTCCTTCTGGGTCCACCTCATTCCCGAGACACTGGAGCGCACGCTCTTCGGAATCTACACCCTCGGCTGCGAGGTGAACCTCGAGGTCGACATCCTGGCCAAATACATCCTTCGCGCAGGGGAAGTCGACGCGCTGGGCACCGGAGAAGCTCGATGAACACCCGAGACACCGAGACCCCCGAGCGTCCGGGGCGCCGCCCCGGGGTCCCGGCGCTGGCCACCGTCTCCCAGGCGATCGAGGCGATTCGTCAGGGCGAGATGGTGATCGTCGTGGACGACGAAGATCGCGAGAACGAGGGCGATCTCATCATGGCCGCCGAGCGTGTGACCCCCGACGCGATCAACTTCATGGCCCGATTCGGCCGCGGCTTGATCTGCGCCCCGATGGAGGAAGATCGCCTCCATCAGCTCGATCTCCACGCCATGGTCTCGACCAACACCGCCAAACTGGGAACGCCGTTCACTGTATCGGTCGACGCACTGCAGGGAACCTCGAGCGGCATCTCCGCCTTCGACCGGGCCGAGACCGTGCGGGCGCTGATCGACCCCCGCACCCGACCCGAGGATCTCGGGCGACCAGGTCACATCTTCCCGCTGATCGCCCGGCGCGGCGGGGTGCTCCGCCGAGCCGGTCACACCGAGGCGACGGTCGATCTGGCCCGATTGGCTGGTCTCTATCCGGCCGGCGTGCTCTGCGAAATCATGAGTGAGGATGGAACCATGGCGCGCCTCCCGGAGCTGCTCCGGTTCGGCGCGGAGCACAACCTCTGCGTGCTCACCATCGCCTCCTTGATCGAGTACCGGAAGAAGACGGAGAAGTTGGTGCGTCGGGTGGTCGACACCGAGCTCCCGACCCTGTGGGGCCCCTTCCGCCTCCATCTCTACGAGAACACCATCGAGGGGGACCACCATGTGGCCCTGGTGCTGGGCGAGGTCAGCCAGGGGGATGCGGTGCTGGTTCGGGTCCACTCGGAGTGTCTGACCGGCGACGCGCTCGGCTCTCTACGCTGCGACTGTGGTCCGCAGCGTGAGCGGGCGCTGGAGATGATCCGCGCAGAGGGACGCGGAGTGTTTCTCTACATGCGCCAGGAAGGCCGCGGTATCGGGTTGCTCAACAAAATGCGCGCCTACCATCTCCAGGACCAGGGGCTCGACACGGTGGAGGCCAACGTGCAGCTCGGGTTCCGCCCGGACGAGCGCGACTACGGCATCGGCGCGCAGATCCTGACCGATCTCGGGCTCACCCGCATCCGGCTCCTGACCAACAACCCGACCAAGCGGGTCGGTATCTCGGCCCACGGTCTCGAGGTGGTGGAGCGGGTGGCGCTCGAGATTCCGCGCAATCCGCACAACGAACGGTATCTCGCGACCAAGCGCGACAAGATGGGCCACCTGTTGGAGCTGAAGAAGGAGGAGGGAGCATGATCGAGCACCGGGGCGCGCTCGACGGCAAGGGACGCCGCTTCGCGCTGATCGCCAGTCGCTACAGCCCGCTCATCATGAACGAGCTGGTTCGGGGGGCGCAGGCCTGTCTCGAACAGCACGGGGTCGAAGGTGAGCGGATCGAGCTCTTCTGGGTGCCGGGCTCGTTCGAAATCCCGGCGGCGGCGCGCGCCGCCGCGGAAAGCGGCCGGTTCGACGCCATCGTGGCCCTCGGTTGCATCATCAAGGGGGCGACCAGTCACGATCAGATCATCGCCCGCGAAGTTGCCTCCGGCCTCTCCCGCATCGCTCAGGAGACCGGAATCCCGTGCGCCCTGGGCGTCATCACCGTCGAGACGGTGGAGCAGGCACTGGAGCGCGCCGGGGTGAAGTCGGGCGGACGCGGCTGGGAGGCCGCCCTCTCGGCGCTCGAGATGGCGAACCTCATCACCGCCCTGCGCGCCCCGCGACCCCGGAAGAAGTAGCCGTTGCTCGGGGGACGTCACAAGGCGCGGGAGATCCTCTTTCGTGTGCTCTTCGAGGTCGACATTACCGGGGACGATCCCCGCGATGCGCTCGAGGGCACGATCGGCCGCTTCCGCCTCACCGAGGAAGGGCGCGATCACGCCGTGGCCATGGCCGCAGCCTACACTGCGCGACGCGCGGAGATCGACGATCTGTTGCGCGCGCGGCTCCAGAACTGGACCCTCGAGCGCCTCTCCGGCGTTGCGCGGACGCTGCTCCGCCTCGCCGCCATCGAGTTGCTCGAAGCCCGCGACGTCCCCTCGCCGGTGATCCTCGACGAGGCGATCCGCCTGGCGCAGCGCTATGGCGAGGAGGACTCGGCCGGGTTCATCAACGGGGTACTCGACCCCCTGGCTCGCGCGGTGCGCGGGGAGGATCGGATGCCGCGGCCGGCCCGCGGGGGAACGAAGGGATGAGTCAGAGGCAGTCGACCCCGGGGCACTGGGAGCGCTACTGGGCGGAGCGCGAGGAGATCGACGACGTCTACTCGAATGAGGATCGGATCAAACGACAGCTCGATCCGCTTCCGGTCGAGGGGCGCTGGGTCATGGAGGTTGGCGCCGGGTCGGGACGCGACAGCCTGGACCTGGCTCGGCGGGGCGCCCGGGTGGTGGTGCTCGACTACGTCCGCAGCTCGTTCAAGGTGATCCGACGTCAAGCCGATGCCCTCGGGCTCGAGGTGCACTGTGTTTGCGCCGATGCGCGCAATATGCCGTTTCGGGAGGGGAGCTTCGACCTCGTCTTCCACCAGGGCCTGATGGAGCACTTCCGCGATCCGCTGCCACTCCTGCGCGACAACACCCGCGTGCTCCGCCTCGGCGGGCATCTGCTGGTCGATGTTCCGCAACGGTGGCACGTCTACACCGCGGCGAAGCATGTCATGATCGCGCTCGATCGCTGGTTCGCCGGCTGGGAGACCGAGTACTCCCCGCGCGAACTCGAGGGGCTGGTGCGGCAGGGGGGACTCTCGGTGGTCCACACCTACGGTGAGTGGATGGTGCCGGGGTTCTTCTACCGCTCCCTCCGCTACGCGCTGATGCGGAGCGGCCTGGGCAAGCTCCCCAAGTATCCGCCGGAGATCTGGCCGCTCGCGCCGCTCGGCCGCGGTTGGCGGGCCTTCCTGCGCGCCCGCCGGGTCGGGCTCTATACCTGCGCCATGATCGGGACCTTGGGCCGGAAGACCGTTGAGGGAGCATGGGCCGGAAGATCCTGATCGTCAGCTACCGGGACCTGCGCCATCCGGAGATGGGGGGGGCCGAGGTGATCATCCACGAGATCTACCGGCGGCTTCAGGCCGCGGGGCACCCGGTGACCTTCCTCACCGGCTCGTTTCCGGGGGCCAGTCCGCGGGATGAGATCGACGGCATGGAGGTGATCCGGACCGGCAACGTCTGGAACTTCAACTTCGCCGCGCCGCTCTACTATCGAAACCGGCTCCGGTCGCGCGGCTACGACGTGATCGTCGAGGACCTGAACAAGCTTCCGTTCTACATGCCGCTGGTGGCCGGCGAGACGCCGGTGCTGGTCAACATCCCGCACCTTTTCGGCACCACCGTCTTCCAGCAGGCGCCGGCTCCGATCGGACTCTATGTCTGGGCCCAGGAGCAGACGATTCCGGGCGTCTATCGACGCTCCCACTTCCAGGTCCTTTCCGACAGTACGCACGACGACCTGCTCGCGCGGGGGATCCCCCGCGACCGACTGCATGTGATCCGCTCCGGCATCGATCACGGCTACTATGTTCCCCCGGAGCGAGGAGACGACCTGCCCGGGCCGGTGATCCTCTATCTCGGGCGGCTCAAGAAGTACAAGTGCATCGAGTATCCGATCGAGGTGCTCGGCGAACTGGCGGTCTCGGTACCGGGAGTGGAATACTGGATCGTCGGTGAGGGAGACTACCGGGAGGAACTGGAGCGGATCGCCGCGGAGCGCGGGGTCGCCGCCCGGGTGAAGTTCCTCGGCTTCAAGGAAGGGGTGGAAAAGCTCGAGATCCTGCACCGCACGCGGGTCTTGGTCTACACCTCGCCCAAGGAGGGGTGGGGGCTGTCGGTCATCGAGGGAAATGCCTGCGGGGTTCCTTGCGTGGCCAGTCACTCGCCGGGACTCCGCGAGTCGGTGCGCGACGGAGAGACCGGGTACCTGGTGCCGCATGGGGATCTCCCGGCGCTGCGCGACCGCCTGGCGCGGCTGCTCACCGACGACTCCCACTGGCGTGCGATGTCGGCGCAAGCCCTTTCCTGGGCCGCGCGGTTCAGCTGGGAGCACATGGGGGATGAGACGCTCGGCCTGATCGAGCGGGTCGTGGCGGAGCGAAGTTGAACCGGCCGGTGGACTCCAGCCGGTGCAAACCGGAGCTCCGGTGAGCCAGGCAGGCACGACGAGTCAACCGGTGGGCGTCGCGGTCGGCGCGCCACGAGGGGAGCGAATGAACTTGACCAGACGGAAGCTCGATCTGATCGGCGCGGGCGTAGTGTTGCTCGTGACCCAGATCGTCTATCTGCTCACCATGAACCGGAGCTGCCCGTTCTGGGACAGCGGAGAGTTCATCGCCACCTCGTACATCCTCGGGATTCCTCACCCGCCGGGCACGCCGCTCTATGTCTTGATCGGACGGATCTTCACCCTGCTCCCGGTCTTCGGCGACATCGCGTCCCGCGTCAACTGGCTCTCTGCTCTCGCCTCCAGCCTTGGCGCGGTGTTCGCCTTCCTGGTGACGAGCGAGATCGTGCGCGTCTGGCGGCGGGCCGCTTCCGGCGCCGCCCCGCGGATGGCGGCGGAGGACGAGCGCGCCGGAATCGACGGCTACGCCTGGTGTGGATTCTTCGGCGGGCTGGTGGCGGCACTCTTCACCGCGTTCTCGCGCACCTATTGGGACAACGCCATCGAAGCCGAGGTCTACTCGCTCTCCAGCTTCCTCATGATGATGGCCGCCTGGATGGTCCTGCGCTGGGCACGGACCGAGGGCGCGCACGGGGTGCGCAACGGCTGGTTCCTCCTGCTCTACTACCTGATCTGCCTCTCGATGGGCATCCACCTCGGGACGTTCCTCGTCCTGCCCGGAATCGTACTCTTCATGCTCCTCTGGGATCGCTCGAGCTTCGGCGGCTCCGTGGTCTCGGCCTGGGCGGTGGCCGGCATCGTGGTCCTGTTGCACCCCGGAATGCTCCCCACCCTGGGGCTCAAGATCTGGGCTCCCCTGCTCCTCGGCGTCCTCGTCTGGTCGGCTCTTCGTCCGGCCATGATGCCGGGTGAGCGCTCGGCCTTCGGTCCGCGAGGGCTCGTCAGCTGGTGCGCGCTGGCCGCGATTCTCGGGATGTCGACCCACTTCTATCTGATGATCCGCGCCTCGCTCAACCCGGCGATCAACGAGGCCGATCCCGAAACCTGGAGCGCGCTCTGGAAGGTGCTGACCCGCGATCAGTACAAGCCCGCGAATCCGTTCCTGGAGCGTCAAGCCCCCTGGAGCATCCAGTTCACCAAGCATTTCTGGGACTACGCGCGCGACCAGTTCTCCCTCGGCATCCGTCCGCTGGCCGTCGGATGGTACCTCCCGTATCTGCTCGGCCTCTGGGGGCTGGTCGCCAGCTTCCGCCGGGAGAAGAAGACCGCGGCGTTGCTCGGGGTCAGCTGCCTGATCATGAGCCTGGGCATGGTCTTCTACCTCAACTTCAAGGACGACGAGGTCCGGGACCGGGACTACTTCTTCGTCGCCGCCTTCCAGTTCTTCGCCGTCTGGGTCGGGCTCGGCGTGGCCTCGATCCTGGCCTCGGTGCGGGCACCCGAGGAGGCGACATCGCCGGGGACCGGGGATGCGCCTGCCCCCGCGCGGGGAGAGATTGCCCGGTCGCTCCCGCCGATGTTCGCCCTGCTCGGACTGCTCTTCACCGCGCTGCCGTTCCTCACCATGCGCACCTACTGGTTCACCCACGACCGGAGCAAGTTCTTCGTCGCCCGGGACTACGCCTACAACATGCTCCAGCCGCTCGAGCCGAACGCCATCCTCTTCACCAACGGGGACAATGACACCTTCCCACTCTGGTATCTCCAGTTCGTGGAGAAGGTGCGCACCGATGTGATCGTGGCCAACCTCTCCTTGCTCAACACCAACTGGTACATCAAGCAGCTCAAGAACGAGCATGGCCTGGAGTTCGGCTGGACCGACGAGCAGATCGACAAACTCCATCCCTACCTCGACCGGAACGACCAGATCGTCATGGTCAAGGATCTCGCCGCAGCCCGCCTGATCGAGTACGAGCAGGCGCGCCGGCCGATGCATCTCGCGGTCACCGTCCCGGACCAGCTCGGGCTCGAGAATCGCCTGGAGATGAAGGGGCTCTCCTTCGCCATCCTCGAGTCGAAGCCGGGGGGGGAGCGGATCGACGTGGAGGCGACCACCCGGAACCTGCGCGACGTGTTCCTCTATCGCGGCCTGCTCCGAGCGGACGGGACCTACGATGACGAGGTTTACAAGGACGAGAACGCCCGTCGCCTGACCCAGAACTACGCTGCCGGCTGGCTGCGCGCGGCCGAGGAGTACCTCAATCAGGGGCTGGACGATCAGGCGATGGAAGCGGTGCAGCAGGCCTCCAAGATCTCCCCGCGCTCCGAGACGGTGCAGTACTCCCTCGGCGTGCTCCTGCTCCGGTCCGGCCGCTTCCCCGAGGCGGAGGAGCTGCTGGCCAAGGTGGCCAACGCCGGGTCGACCGATCCGCGAATCCACCGCATGCTCGGCCGGTCGCTCGAGGGGCAGGGGAAGGAGGAGCAGGCCGAGGTCGCCTACCGCCGGGCCTATGAGCTCGATCCCACCGACTTCGACGCCATGCGCGAGGTCTTCAGCTACCTCTGGGACTCCCGCGCGCGCTATGGCGACGCCCTGCGCGTGCTCGATCAATGGGTGGCGCAGAATCCGAACGATCCGGTCACGGCCGACATCGCGCGGGTGCGCCAGGACTATGCCGACTCCCTCTCCCGGAAAGGAATCAGTCTGCAATGAGCGAGCGGATCGCCCTCGTGACGGGGGCTGCCGGGTTCGTCGGATCGCACCTCTCGGAGCGGCTGATTGCCGAAGGTTGGCGGGTGCGTGGGGTCGACTGCTTCACCACCTACTACGACCCCTCGATCAAGGAGCGGAACCTCTCGCGTCTGCACCGCGAACCGCGGTTCACGCTCGAACGCGCCGACCTGCGTGAGACGGCGCTCGAACCGCTGATGCAGGGGGTCGACACGGTGTGGCACCTCGCCGCCCAGGCCGGGGTCCGCGCCTCGTGGGGCGCCGAGTTCCAGACGTACACCTCGATCAACGTCAACGCCACCCAGCGGCTGCTCGAGTGCGCGAAGGCGACCCGTCCGCGCGCCCTGGTCTACGCCTCGTCCTCCTCGGTCTATGGCGAGGCGCCGGTCTTTCCGGCGGTGGAAGGGGGGGCGCTCCGACCGATCTCTCCCTACGGCGTGACCAAGCTGGCGGGGGAGCACCTGGTCAGCCTCTACGCGCGCGCCTATGGCGTTCCCGGCTGCTCCCTGCGCTACTTCACGGTCTACGGTCCGCGGCAACGCCCCGATATGGGGTTCCACAAGTTCTTCCGGGCGATCTTCACCGGACAGGAGCTGCCGATCTACGGCGACGGCACCCAGACCCGCGACTTCACCTTCATCGACGACATCACCGAGGCGAACCTGCGGGCCGCGCAGTCCGGCCGACCGGGGGATGCCTACAACGTGTCCGGCGGGAGCCGGGTACAGCTTCTCGACGTGATCCGGGCGATGGCGGCGGCGGCGGGACGACCGGCCAAGCTGAACTTCCTCCCGAAGCAGGCCGGCGACCCGGCGAACACCGGCGGAGATTCCTCGCTCGCCCGGCAGGTGATCGGCTACCGCCCCGAGGTGTCGCTCGAGACCGGACTCGGCCGGATGGCCGCCTGGATGCAACGTTTCCTCGAGGGGAGTCCGGAGTGACCGAGGCCGCGGCGCCGGTCGGGATCACCGTCCTGATCCCGGCGTACAACGAGGCCGAATCGCTGCGCGAGTTGATCCCGGCGGTCGATGCCGTGCTGCGCCCGGCGACCGCGCGGTACGAGATCCTGGTGGTCGACGATGGCTCGACCGACGGCACGAGCGACGTGGCCACCGAACTGCGCGCACAGTATCCCCAGGTCGGGGTCCTGACCTTGCGGCGTAACTTCGGCAAGTCGGCTGCGCTCAACACCGGTTTTCACCAGGCGCGCGGCGCCTACGTGATCACCATGGATGCCGACCTCCAGGACGACCCGAACGAGATCCCCGGCCTGATCGCCGCGCTGGAATCGGGCGGCTACGATCTCGTCTCCGGATGGAAGCGGAAGCGGCATGACCCGATCACCAAGACCCTCCCGAGCCGCCTCTTCAACCGGGTGACCTCCTGGATGACCGGGATCCGGCTGCACGATTTCAACTGCGGGCTCAAGGCGTACCGCCGGGAGGTGGTCGAGTCGATCGAACTCTACGGCGAGATGCACCGCTACATCCCGGTCCTGGCGCACGGCGAGGGGTTTCGTATCGGCGAGCGGGAGGTGCAGCACCACCCGCGAAGGTACGGGCAGTCGAAGTTCGGCTCGGCCCGCTTCGTCAACGGCTTCCTCGACCTCCTCGAGGTGATGTTCCTGGCCGGGGGACGTCGCACCCCGCTCCATGTCTTCGGGCGCTGGGGAGTGGGGCTTCTCACCCTGGGGGGTGGGATCAACCTCTACATGCTGGTGGTCTGGGTTGCGGAAGGGAAGCTTCGGGTGCGGCCGCTCTTGCTCTTCGGCGTGATCCTGGTCATTCTTGGCATCCAGTTCATTTCGATGGGGCTTCTCGCGGAGCTGATCTTCGCGCCGGCCATGCAGAAGCGGAACTATCCGCTGAAAGCGCAGTTGAGGCCTGAGGGCGCTCCGGAATCGGTCCGGGGGAAGGAAGGGGAATGAGAGCAGTCATCACCGGCGGCGCCGGATTCATCGGGTCGCACCTCTGCGACGCCCTGCTGGCCGAAGGGGTCGAGGTGGTCGCGATCGACAATCTGCTCACCGGCTCGGTGGACAACATCGCGCACATCCGAGACGCGAGGTTCTCCTTCGTTCACTACGACGTGACCAACTACCTCTACATCGACGGACCGGTCGACTACGTGCTCCACTTCGCCAGTCCGGCCAGCCCGATTGACTACCTGCGTTTACCGATCGCCACCCTGAAGGTCGGGGCGATGGGGACGCACAAGGCGCTGGGGCTCGCGCTGAACAAGAAGGCGCGCTTTCTCCTGGCCTCCACCTCGGAGGTGTACGGCGATCCGTTGATCCACCCGCAGCCCGAGAGCTACTGGGGGAACGTCAATCCGATCGGATCGCGCGGGGTCTACGATGAAGCGAAGCGCTACGCCGAGGCCCTGACCATGGCGTACCACCGCTATCACGGGGTCGACACCAAGATCGTCCGGATCTTCAACACCTTCGGCCCCCGGATGCGGAAGCAGGACGGGCGCGCGGTGCCGAACTTCATCAACCAGGCGCTGCACGATGAGCCGCTGACCGTCTACGGCGACGGCTCCCAGACCCGCAGCTTCGGCTACATCACCGACCTGGTCCGCGGCATCCTCGCCCTGCTCCGCTCCGAGCAGAACGAGCCGGTCAACATCGGCAACCCGCAGGAACTGAGCGTGCTGGAGATGGCGCGCATGATCCTCGAGATCACCGGCTCGAAGAGCGAGATCGTGTTCAAGGATCTGCCCGAGGACGACCCCAAGGTGCGGCAGCCGGACATCACCGCCGCACAGCAGAAGCTTGGATGGCAGCCCCAGGTCGACGTCAAGGACGCCCTGCGCCTGACCGTCGAATGGTTCCAGCGGGAGCGCTCGGGGTGAGTTCCGAGGTCACCCTCGAACAGACGATGCTTGAACGGACGATGCTTGAACGGGCGATGCTCGAACGGGGAAGCGGCGCGGAGGTCGATCCGCGCGGCCTGGGTCGAAAGGCGGAGCGGGAGCGAGACGCGGTGAGCCAGACGCCGAAAAGCATCATCGTGATTCCGACCTACAACGAGGTCGACAATGTCCGCACGCTGATTCCCCGTCTTCTCGAACTCCCCTACCCGCTCGAGATCCTGGTGGTGGACGACAACTCCCCGGACGGCACCGCCGCCGCGGTGGAGGAGTTCATGGCCACCGTCCCCCGGGTCCACCTGCTCAAGCGGAAGGGAAAGCTCGGGCTCGGCTCGGCCTACATCGCCGGTTTCCGCTATGCCCTGGAGCACGGCGCCGACGTGATCTTCGAGATGGACGCCGATTTCTCCCACGATCCGGCCGCCATCCCGGAGTTCCTTTCCGCGATCGAGGATTGCGACATCGTGCTCGGGTCGCGGTACCTGAACGGGGTCACGGTGGTCAACTGGCCCCTCTCCCGCCTCATCCTGAGCTATTCGGCCAACGTCTACACCCGGATCCTGACCGGCCTGCCGGTCAAGGATGCCACCGGTGGCTTCAAGGCGATCCGTCGCGAGGTGCTGGAAACGATCGACCTTTCCCGGATCCGTTCCGACGGCTACTCCTTCCAGATCGAGGTCAGCTTTCAGGCCTACCGGCGAGGCTTCAAGATCAAGGAGATCCCGATCGTCTTTGCCGATCGTAGGGTGGGGATTTCCAAGATGAGCCGGAAGATCATTTACGAGGCGACCTGGATGGTGTGGCGGCTGTTCCTGCAGCGGGTGTTCACGCGGTCGAAACCGCGTCCGAATCCGCGTCCGCGACCCGGATCCGCGACGGTCGAACCGCACCGTTGACCCGCGCCCCGTTCGAGGACCCAACCCCGATTCCTCCCGCGACCGGAGCAGGGGCCGATCTCGCAGTCGACGTCTCGATTGTCATCGTGGTCTATCGGACCCCCGACTACCTCAAACGCTGTCTCGACGCCATCGAAGCGGCCCACCCCGGGGTGGCCTACGAGGTGGTGGTGGTCGACAACGCGCCGGCCGACGATCGCTCGGAACGGCTGGCGGCGGATCGACCCTTGGTTCGCTATCACCACTCGAAGAAGAACCTCGGCTTCGGGGGAGGGGCCAATCTCGGCGTTCGCCTGGCCCGCGGGCGCCACTTCCTCATCTTGAATCCCGACGTTGCGGTGCGGCCGGGGAGCATCGAGGCGCTGTGTCGTCTGCTCGACGAGGAGAGCGACATCGGAATCGCCGCTCCGCGCCTCGAGTACCCGGACGGCTCGCTGCAGCACTCGGTGCGGCGCTTCTACACCTTCCAGGTCTTTCTCCTCCGCCGGACCTTCCTGGGAAAGGTCTTCCCCCAGGCACGCGCCCTGCGCGACCACTTGATGCTCGACTGGGATCATGCCTCCACCCGGGACGTCGACTGGTGTATCGGCGGGAGCATGATGGTCAGCCGCCGCGCAGTCGACGATGTCGGCGGGATGGACGAGCGGTTCTTTCTCTACTTCGAGGATGTCGACTGGTGCTACCGCATGCACCAGCGTGGCTGGCGGGTGGTCTATCACCCCGCGGCCACGATGCAGCACGACTATCAGCGAGCCAGCGCCAAGGGATTCTGGCCGAAGCGCGGCTTGTGGATCCACCTAGCGTCACTGGTGCGATTCTACGAGAAGTGGAGCTTCCTCCTCTACTGGCTCAAGCTCCGGAGCGGACTGCTGCGCAATGCCGCGCTCTTCGTGGCCGACCTGACCGGCGTGGTGCTCGCCTTTCTCCTCGCCTATTCCCTCCGCAGCTACATGGGCGGTCTGTTCGAGAAGCCGCTCTTCGCCTTTCACAAGTACTACCGCTTCCTGGCCTTCGCGGTCGGCGCGGCCGGCGGCTTCTTCCTCCTGACCGGACTCTACCGCGAGCGCGCCCGCGCCTCCTTCCTGGAGAACCTGGTCGGCGTGACCCGCGCGCTGAGCTGGACCTCGCTGGTGATGATGGCCACGACGTTTCTTTTCTCGGTGCGGGTCTACTCGCGCCTGGTCATCGTGATCTTCTTTCCCCTCGCCATCCTCTGCGTGACCCTGCTCCGCACCGCGCTCCTCGCCGCGGCGGAACGGTTCAAGCAGTACGATCTCAACCTCAAGCGGGTCGGACTGATCGGTCCCCGCGAAGAGGTGGCGAAGCTCGAGGCGCGGATCGAACGCTACGGTCGGTTCGGGCTGGAGCCGGTTCCGCTCCTGCCGGCCCACAGCGAGACGCTCGATGACCCCGCCCGCCTGGCCCGCCGGGTCCGCCACGAGCGGGTGCAGGAGATCGTCATCTTCGAGAGCTGGGGGGGCAATCTCACCCAGCTGGTGACCGAACTGCGGAACACCTCGATCCCCATCCGCCTGGTTCCGCGGCTGCACGGTCTGGTCCCGTCCGACGCGAACCTGGCCTCGTTCTACGGGCTGCCCGCCCTGGCCTTGACCGGCGGCGCGAAGGGGAAGGGGCTCGGCCTGGGGTCCCGGCTGTTCGATCTGTCCGCGGCCGCGCTGCTCGCCGTGGTCTTCCTGCTCCCATTCTTGCTCGCGGCGCTCTCTCGGGTGCTCGGCGGTCGCCGCGTGGTCACGAGATCGGCCCTCCGCTGCGGCGGGGGCGCGGTGCGGGAGATTCCCCGCCTGAGCGGAATCGGCTGGAGCGCGCACCCGGTTGCCACCTGGATCGCCGCCTATCCCGCGCTCGGGGCGCTGGCGCGGTCCGAGGTCCGCTTCGTCGGCCTCTATCCCTTCACCGAATCGGAGTGGGATCAGCTCGATGCCGATGACCGCGCGCTTCCCGCCGATGGCCGCCCCGGTTTCTTCGGCCCCTGGACCGGCTGCACCCGCCCACTGCACGAACTCGCCGAGTGGAATCGCTGGTACGCCGCCAACCAGGCCACGGTCGAGGGACTGCGCGCGTTTCTCCGGGCCCAGCTCGGCCGGTAGATGTCGCGCCCCAGGTGGGTCGCATCCGGCCCCGCACGCGACGTCGTTACCGCGCTCGCTCTGACCGCGTTGCTCGTCGCAGTCGGAGCGCTCTACCTCTCCCGCGGCCCGGGTATCGCCGAGACGCTGAACGTCTGGTTCGGCGCCGACCTCCACCGCCACCTCGCCTGGATCTCCGGCGATGGCGTCTGGTCCGGTGCCCACCGCCATCCCCTGGCGTTTCTCTTCTTCAAGGCCAGCGGGTTCATCTGGCCGGTCCCGCTCGATCCCGTCGGCCCCGGTTCCATCCTCGCCGGCGGGGCGCGCATCGCCCTGCTGGTTTCCGGCGCGCTCGTCATGACCGGCGGACTGCTCGACCTCCGCCGCGGCGTCGTCCCCCTGATCGCCCTCCCGCTCGGCCCCCTGCTCGTCTTCGGCATGATGCCCGAGAGCCACATCCTCGGCGGGTCCGCGCTCCTCGTCGCCGGCGCCAGCGCCTACCGCGCCTCGCAAGAGTGTGCCGCCCGCGCCCCGAGCTTCGGCAGCTCCGGCGCCGCCACCGAGCTCTTCGTCGCGATCGCCGTCGGCTGCTCGCTCAGCAACCTCCTCCCCGGAGTCGCCCTGCTCTTCGCCCTGCCATCCGGGCGGCGTCGATCCGCCCTGTGTCGTGCCGGCGGCCTCGCGCTCCTCACCGCGGTGCTCCTGCTGGCTGCGATGCAGATCAAACGAGCCGGCGGGGGAGACCCCCTGCACGAACTCCGCTACCTCGCGTTCCCCAATGCCTGGGCCTGGTCCGTCGCGTTCCGGGAGCTATTCCTCGGGCAGTTCGGCGTCCCGTCGCTCCGCCTGGTCGAGTTCTTCGGCTCCGGTCCCGGAGACCCCGCTTACCGTCTCCTCCCTGCGCCCTCTCCCGCGCCCCTACAGGCCCTCGCCGCGCTCTGCTGGACTCTCGGCTTCGCCACCGCGTTTCCCGGCCTCTCAGCGCCCGGCAGGCGCCTCTCCGTCGCCGCGCTCGCCGCCCTCCTCACCGTGATCGCCACCCACGCCTTCTACGCCCCCGTGGAGTCGTATCTGTTCTCCGCCCATGCCTGGCCCGGCGTGCTCCTGCCGACGCTCCTCTGCCTCCGTGAACGCCGCGCGCGCACCTGGCTCCTCGCCGCGCTGCTCCTCGCCGCCGTCCAGGTCGCGCAGTCGATCGGCGCCGGGCTCGCGCTCCTCCGCTACCTCTGACCCGTAGACGTCGCGCACAGGCGCTGGCTCACCGTCGTCCGACCCCGTAGAGCGACTTCACTCGACCCCAGGTGGTCGTGACCGTTCCTGTCGGAGCACACGATCGAAACAGCGCGCCGATGGCCAGCGCCTTGGTGTCATGCCCGTAGATCAGCGACACGTCCTGCCATCCCTCCGGGCGGCCTATCCGCGTCGCGCAAATTTGCGTATCCTCCCCGCGGCCATGCTCCGAAACCTGGCCGGCGCCGCGGGGTAGTGCGAGTGCCCCGCACCATTCGAACGGGAGGTTGACTTGCCCGCGATCCGAGGGTTCGTGCAGTTGAATCTGTCGGTCTGTCTGCTGTTGATCGGGAGCGCGTTCCACGCCGGCCTGGCTCGGGGTCAGGAGGCGGGGACCTGGCGGTCGTTTCTGTATGGGAACGAGGTGCTCGATCTGGCGGCGGATGGTGCGACGATCTATGCGGCGACGACGGGGGGGCTGGTCCGGTTCGATCCGGTTGCCGGGATGGAACAGTGGACCCGGAGTCCGGGGGGACTGCTGAGCGACACGCTGGGGGTGGTGGCGGTGTCGCCGAGCACGGGGCGGGTCTGGCTGGGGACGGCGCGCGCGGGGATCAGCGTCTTCGATCCGGAGAACGAATCGTTCCTGCCCTACACCAGCCTGCTCGAGCCGATCCCGGGGGACCGGATTCGCGCCATCCGCTTCGACTCGGTGGTCGAACAGGGGACGACCCGCGAGCGGATGCTGGTCGGGGCGGAGCAGGGGTACGCGCTCTTCGCCGACGGGGACCTGCGCGAGGTCTGCTTCCAGGGCGTCGACCTCTGCAACCTGGCGAGCTTCGATGTGCGCGATCTCGTCCGGCGGACGAATGGCGGGAGCACCTCGCTCTGGATCGGCACCGCCTCGGGCGTGCTGGAGCAGCTCTCGGGCGGAGCGTGGGAGAATCGGTCGTCGGGACTGGTCTCGCGCGACGTGACGCGACTGCTCGAGGATCACTGCATCGCGGGGGGGCAGATCTATCGCTGGGACGGCGCGCAGTGGCAGACGGACGCGACGGGACTGCCCCAGGATCAGATTGCGCGGGACCTGGCGACCGGGCCGGGCGGCGAGCTCTATCTGGGCGGAAGTCGCGGAGTGTTCGGTCGCGGGGAGGCGGGGTGGACGCGCGTCGGCACGAACGCCTTTCCGGCGACCTCGGTGGTGGTGACCGCGGGCGGGAGGCTCTTCGCGGGGGCGGCCGATCCGAGTGAGACCCAGGATGGGATCTGGGAGTGGACCGGCGCAGCCTGGGTGCAACACCGGCTCGAAGGGCCGTCACTGCGTCAGCACTACCGCAGCGTCAAGATCACGCCGGATGGAACCGTCTGGTTGAGCCACGCCGAGTCGGGGACCCGCCCGCAGGTGATCCAGGTGCGTCGCGGCACCTGGAGTTTCTGGAACGGCGGCCTGACCGGCTGCAGCGGCGCCTGGACCTGGAACACCATCCTGGCCGGCGACCACGTCTATCTCGCGCACTGTTGCTGCGGCACGGTCGATGCCTGCCCGCTCGAACGGATCTCGGTGGCGAGTAACGACTGTCAGGTGATCGAAGGGGTGCCGAACGCCTGGGACTTCGATCTCGACGACGACGGCAACCTATGGGTGGCGAGCTGGAGTGAGAGCCAGGGGCCGGCTCGCGGCATCTTCCGCCTCGATGCGCGGGACTCGACCTGGATCAACCTCACTCCGGCGAACACTCCGGAGATGAAGTCGACCCAGATCACCGCGATCCGCCGACAGGGGAACGACGTCTGGATCGGTTACAACGCGTCGGGCCTGCATCGACTCACCCTCGGCGCGGACAAGCTCCCGGGCACGGCGGACGACACCTGGACCTGGTACCGGAATGCCGACCCGCAGCGTCGATTGATCGGCGATGAGGTGCGACGGATCGAGGTCGCACCGGATGGTCGGGTCTGGATCGGCACCACGGCCGGCCTCTCGATCTGGGCGCCGGGACGGATCACCAACATCGGCCCCGGGTTCGGGCGGCTGCCCAGCGCGCAGGTGAATGCGATCGTCCCGACCGAGGACGGCGGCGGGTGGGTGGCGACCCGCGACGAGGGGGTCACGCGCCTGACCCCGGCCGAGTTCGGCTTCGATTACGAGGTGTTTGCCGCGCCCTACCTGCCCCATCCGAACGTGGAGGCGATGTCGCTCTCTCCCGATGGGCGGACGCTCTGGTTGGGCACGGCGCGCGGACTCGCGTCGTTCACCCCCAGCTCCGCGGGGAGCGGCGGATCGACTTCACTCTCGGCCTATCCGAATCCGTTCGTGCTTGGATGCAGCGACGGTGTGCGGGTGCTCGGACTCGCGGGTGGCGCGACCGGCGTGGTGGTCGATCTCTCGGGGAAGGTGCTGCACCGGATCGATGCCGCCGAAGGAGACGAGCTCCTCTGGGACGGGCGGAGCGACGGGGCGGCGGTCCCGCCGGGGCTCTACTGGATGCGGCTTCGAACCGCGCGTGGCGTCGAGTCGGTCGGCGTCGGCGTCATGGACGGCGTCTGCCCATAGCTCCGACGACGATGGGGGATGGGCCGGAGCGCGAGATGAAGCGCGTTCTCTACGTGGCCTACTTCTTCCCCCCGATGGGCGGGGCCGGGGTCCAGCGTAGCGCGAAGTTCACCCGCTACCTGCCACTGTTCGGTTGGGCACCGACGGTGCTGACCGCCGACGCCGCGTACTGGATGCGCGACGAGACGCTGCTCGAGGATGTCGCCCCCGGCTGCGTGATCCACCGCGTGCCGGCCTGGGGTGCCGGGGTGGCGCAGCGGCAGAGCGGCGGGGAGGTTCGCTCGGCGGGACGGATCCATCTGCTCCGCTCGTTGGTCCGCTTTCTCCTCGTGCCGGACACCTACTGGGGTTGGGTGTTGCCTGCCTGGCGCCGGGGCGCACGGCTACTCGAGCGGGAATCGTTCGACGCGCTGGTCACCACGTCGTCGCCCGACAGTGCCCACCTGCTTGGCCTCGGGCTGCA
The DNA here is from genome assembly GCA_016712505.1 of Candidatus Eiseniibacteriota bacterium. GTDB lineage: Bacteria > Eisenbacteria > RBG-16-71-46 > CAIMUX01 > CAIMUX01 > JADJQY01. Next base: position 368,191 of record JADJQY010000008.1, read on the forward strand.
TCGACGCTTCGGGCTGCCCTGGATCGCCGATTTCCGCGATCCCTGGACGCGGCGCATGGCCTACGCCCCGGCCACCCCCTGGCATGACCGGCTGCACCACCGCCTGGAACGGGAGGTGCTGCTCGGCGCCGATCACGTGATCGTGACCAGCGAGGAGACGCGCGGCGATTTTCTCTCCCGCACCCCCGGACTCGCTCCCGAACGGATCTCGGTCGTGACCAATGGATACGACGAGTCCGATTTCGAGGCGGCCGAAGCGATCCAGCGGGCCGATCCGCTCCCCCCGCGCTTCGAGGTGTTGCACGCCGGGCAGTTGAACCCGGAACGGGGAATCGAGCCGTACCTCGAAGCGCTGCTTCGGTTGCGCGCGCGGCACGTGGGGGGAGGCGAGTTGCCCCGCACCCGCTTCGCCGGCGGCCACTACGATCGCGACCTCGAGGCGGTGCGCCGCCGCGGGCTCGAACCGTGGGTGGAGTTCACCCCGAATCGACCGCACCACGCCTCGATCGCCGACTGTCTCCGCGCCCGGGTGCTGCTCCTGCTCGAGCAGCCCAGCGAACGGGGCGCACTGATCCTGCCGGGGAAGATCTTCGAGTATGTCCGGGCTCGGAGACCGATCCTGGCCCTGGTCCCGCCCCAGGGGGCTGCGGCGCGTCTGATCGGCGCGATCGGGGCCGGTCTGGTGGTCGATCCGTCCGACCCGGGAGCGATTGCCCAGGCCCTGGAGCGGCTGCTCGGAACCTCGCCGCCCGGATCCGGAGTCGATGGCCCCCCGGTGGCCGACTGGGAGTCGATCCGGGGTTTCGAGCGGCAGGCGCTCACCGGGGAGCTAGCCGCCCGCCTGGACCAGATCCGCTCCAGGTCGCGCTAGTCGCCGGCCGTTCCTCCCCCCTCCGATCCAGCGAACGATTTTTCGCCTCTTCGTCCCTCCGCGTGGGGTCCGGTCGAAAGTTTTTTTCCATGGGCGCGATCCGCTCGCGCCGGGCCGCGCCGACCGATCTCGTAATTTGTTGTATATAAATGCGTTGAACCGTTCGAATTGATCGAGGAAAGAACGGCCGAAGTTGATCTCGCGAATTGACGAATGGGTTGGTGGGGGTTAGTTTTCACCCGCACGAACAATCAGATGGGTTCACGGCCCTGCCCAGTGGGGCCACAGGGGTAGGCGGAGCGTCGATAGGGAGGCACGATGACCAGGCCAATGCGGTTCCTGGGTAAGTTCTCCTTCCGACTCGACCCGAAGGGGCGGATCAACATCCCGGCGCGGTTCCGGGAGGAACTCCCCTCCAAGAACGATGGAAAGGACCGGAGCCTCGTGGTGATCAAGGGACTCGACGGATGCGCGTGGATCTATCCGATCGCGACCTTCGATGCCCTGATGAACTACTTCGACTCGCCGGAGCTGATCGCCAACCCGATGGTCCGGCATTTCCAGACCCTCTTCACCGACGGGGCGTCGGTCGAGACTCCGGACGAGCAGGGGCGCGTGAGCCTCTCGGACGAGATTCGCGCGCACGCCAGCCTCGACGGCGAAGTCGAGATTCACGGATGCATCAACCGCATCGAAGTGTGGTCGCCCGAAGCCCGGGCGCGGCACATCGCCAAGGTGACGGCGCAGGGGAAGGACCTCGAAGCGCTGGCCAGTGAGTTCTTTGCAGCGGCGATCGCCCAGAAGCGTCAGCCGGAGGCCGCATGAGCCCGTTGTATTCAGAACGCGACCTCCGTTTCGCGATGGTGCGCGTGGTAACCCTGCCGTCGCTCGAGCAAGTGATCGAGCGAATCGCCCAGGAGGCGAGCACTCAGGGGATCACCCTCGATTTCGCGGGCACGCTGCACCTGGACTATCGCGCCTTCCGTTGGTTTGCCGACCGGATCGGCGCGCTGGATCGTTCACATGCTCCCATCCGTCTGGCCGGATGTTCGCCCTACGTGCGGAGCATCGTCGAGTTTGCACTTTCGGGGACCGACTGGGAACAGTTCGTTCTCGAGATCGTGGAGGAGAACGGGCCGGAGACCCCCAGGGGATTGGGTGTCTCGAGGCGGTCTCTTCCTTCGGGGGAGCGGTCCTTCCAGGGTGGGCTGGAGTCGATCTTCGGATTTGCTCCACCGTGCCCCAACTGAGAGAGACCGCATAGGCTTCGGCATCCTTGCGTACGCGCGCGCGTGCGAGTCAGGCGATAGAACCAACCCGGGGGCACGCCTCCGGGCACAACCCCACTTAGCTCCCTGCCCGCCTCCTCGGGTCGAGGTAGCCTCCGGGTTGATTCCGTCGCCTGACTCCCGTGCCCGCCGCGCGTAGCACAGGAGGGTCTCTCCCCGGTGCCCGAATGGCATGACCCCGTGATGGTCGATGAGGTGCTCGCGTACCTCCCGCACCGGCCGGACGGGGTGTACGTGGATGGCACGACCGGCACGGGTGGTCACTCCAGCGCAATCCTCTCGAAGCTGGGACCGAAAGGTCGCCTCATCTGCGTGGATCAGAGCGAAGAAGCGCTGGCTGCGGCGCAGGAACGACTGGGTGAGCGAGGAAGGCGGGCATGGTTCCATCGAGGCAGCTTCTCGGAACTGGACGCTCCACTCGCAGAGCTGACCGAACCGCGGGTCGACGGGATTCTTCTCGATCTCGGACTCAACAGCTGGCTGCTCGCCCTGCCCTCGACCGGACTGAGCTATCAGGTCGATGCGCCGCTGACCATGCGGCTCGATCCGGATCTGCCCGAGACAGCGGAGGGTTTTCTCGCTCGGGTCTCGGCCCAGGAGCTGGAAGCGATCTTCCGCGAGTACGGCGACCTCTCGCGCGCGCCGCTCTACGCGCGGCGGATCGTGGAGGCCCGGGGGCGGAAGCGGCTGCGGAGTACTTCGGATCTGGTGACCGCCTTGGCCGGCGGACCGCATCGCGGGATCGACTCGGCCGAGCTATCCCGGATCTTTCAGGCGCTACGGGTGGAGATCAATGCGGAGATGGAGCGCCTCGATCGGTTTCTCGAGCGCTGCGCGGACTGGATCACGACCGGGGGAAGACTCGTGATCATCAGCTACGCCTCGCACGAGGACCGGAGGGTGAAGCGGGCCTTCGGCCCGAAGGGGCGTGATCCAAGGTTCATACCGCTCAGCAAACACCCGCTCGCGCCCACGGCGAGCGAAGTGGAGCGAAACCGGCGCGCTCGAAGCGCCAAGTTACGTGCGTTCGAAAGGGGGGGCCAGTGATGAACATCGACTTTCAGCGCGCTGCCGCGGGGTCGAGCAGCTTCCGCGATGACCAGCGCCAGAGGCGGCGGCTGGTGCGGGTCGCCACCACGGTGGGGTGGGTCTTCTGCGCCCTCATGACCCAGGTGTGGTTGAGCACCGAGGTGAAGCAGCGCCAGGCTCGGGTCGAGCAACTCGAGGCCGAGATCGGCCGGCTGAAGGTGGATGAGTCCACGCTCTCCGGTCGCATGCAGAAGGAGAGCACCTACTCCGAGCTGCTCGCGGTTGCCGAGGATCTGGGCCTTTCGGCCGAGGGAGCACGCCAGCGCGTGGCCCTGCCGCCGTCGGCCGGTACGCCGGAGATCGTGGCGGAGGTCGAGCCGATGCAGGCCGGCGTTCTGCCCACCTTCGGCCTCGCCCGTCGGTCGAATCCAGAACCGAACGGGTCCTCCGGCGATGGGAAGGGGCGCTAGGCTCCGCATTCTCACGGCGGCTCTGGCCGCCGTCTGGGTCGTGCTCGTCCTGCGCGCGGCCCAGCTTCAGATCGTCCAACATTCCTACTGGCTCGACCGCGCGAGCGCCCTGCGCTCCGACACCCTGTCGGTTCCGGCGCCGCGTGGCGCCATTCTCTCCTCCGATGGCGTGATCCTCGCCCGCTCCGTGCCCAATCGCTCGCTCGGGGTTGATCCGTTCATGGTGCGCGATCCCGAGGCCCTGGCCTCGGCCCTCGACTCGCTCGGCCTGGTCGAACCCCGCGCCTTCCTGCGCAAGCTGGCGGCGGAGCGCGCCCGCGACAGCCACTTTTTCTGGGTCTCGCGCCAGGTGCTGCCCGAAACACAGCTCGAGTCGGTGTTGCGCCGACACCGCGGACTCTCGACCATCACCGAGAGCAAGCGACTCTACCCGCTCGGCTGGAGTGGCGCCCCGGTGGTGGGGATGGTGGGACACGAGAACCAGCCGATCATGGGGCTGGAGGCTTCGTTCGATGCCGATCTCAAGGGCGAGGAAGGGCGGATGACCCAGGTCAAGTCTCTGGTCGGCGACGCCTTTCCGGATGTCGACTCGCCGGTGCTCGAGACCCGGGTGGTGCGCGAGCCGCGCCTCGGGCGCAGCCTGGTTTCGACCATCGACAGTCGGATGCAGGAGATTGCCATGGCGCGCCTCCAGGCCGGGGTGGAGCGAACCGGCGCCCGCGGCGGGTTCGTCATCGTGACCCGCCCGCGGACGGGCGAGATCCTCGCTCTGGCCTCGTCCCCCTCGGTCGACCCCGACAGCTCCGGATCGTGGACCGAGGATGCGCGCCGAGCGCGAGCCTACGGCGATGCCTTCGAGCCGGGTTCCTCCTACAAGATGGTCGCCTTCGCGGCCGCGCTCGAAGCCGGCGTCCTCCGGCCGGAGCAACTCATCGACTGTATGAATGGACGTCGCTCGGTGGCGGGCGGCGGGATGATCACCGATCACGATCCTTATGGCGTTCTGACCGCGACCGAAGTGCTCGCTCACTCGAGCAACATCGGGACCGGTCTGATCGCCGAGCGGGCCGGGGCGGAGCGGTTCTACCGAATGGAGAAAGCCTTTGGCTTCGGGCTTCCCTCGGAACTCCAGCTCAAGGGGGAAGGGCGGGGAAGGATCCCCGAACCCTCCGCCTGGTCCGCTCGCAGTTTGATCACCCAGGCCTTCGGGCAGGAGGTCTCGGCCACCGGCATCCAGCTCGCGATGGCCTATGGCGCGGTGGCGAACGGCGGTCTGCTGATGCGGCCGCTCCTGGTCAGCGAGGTGCGCGAGAACGACGGCGCGACCGCGCGCCGGCACGAACCGGAGGCGATCCGCCGGGTGATCAGCGAGTCGACCGCGCGCGCTCTGCGGGAAATGCTGCGCGCGGTGGTGACCGACGGGACGGCGAGGAAGGCCGAGATCGAGAACTTCCCCCCCGCGGGAAAAACATCGACCGCGCAGAAGTATATCCCCGAGGAGAAGTCGTACAGCACGCGGCGCTACATGGCCGGCTTCATCGGATTCGCACCCTACGACGATCCCGAAGTGCTCTGCTGCGTGGTGATCGACGAGCCGAAGAGCGACATCTACGGCGGCAACATCTCCGCGCCGATCTTCCGTGAGGTGCTCTCCGACATCCAGCCGCTGGTCGGCGGGCCGCTGGCTAACGACGAGCTGCCGCCGGTCAAGCCGCGCGAGCCGGAGGATCCGCAGGAGGAGGAAGTCGTCCAGCCGGTGCTCCTGGCCGACCTGGCCGGACTGCCGGTCGCGTCCGCGCGGCAACGCGCCCAAGGGCAAGGATTCGAGGCCCGTCTTTCGGGCAGCGGGACCGTGGTGGCGCGCACCGACCCGGCGGCCGGGGAGGAGTGTCCCCTCGGCGCCGTGATCACGTTGTTTCTCGCCGATCCCGGCCCGGATGCCGCGGAGGGCGGTCTGCCGATGCCCGATCTGCGTGGGCTGAGCCTGCGCGATGCCATGATCCTCCTCGCTTCGATCGACGCCGCGCCGCGGGTCGACGGGTCGGGGTGGGTGCTGAGCCAGGTACCTTCACCGGGCGATCCCTTCTCTGCCGGACAACCGTGTTTCATCACCCTCGGGCCTGATTCGTGCCGGGCCTGGAAGGAGCAACTGGAAGGTGGCGAGCGTGCCGCTCGGATCTCTGCTCACGGCGATCTCCTCGCTCGCGCCACGCGCTAGGAGGCCTTTGCCGTCGGATCAGACGCCTGCCATGGGCATCTGTTGCGACACCAGGAAACTCGCCCCGGGCGAGATTTTCGTCTGTCTGCGCGGGCAGGAGCGCGATTCCCACGCCCTGGCGGCGGAGGCCTACGCGCGCGGTGCGCTCCTGGTGGTGGGCGAGGACGAGACGGTCGGGGGAGACGGTCCGTATCTCCAGGTGGAGGACAGCCGGAAAGCGGTCGCCCTGCTCGCCGACCGCTTCCATGACCACCCGAGCGCCCGGATGACGGTGTTGGCCGCGACCGGCACCAATGGAAAGACGAGCACGACCTGGATGTGTGAGGCGGTGTTCCGCGAGGCCGGAATCCCCGCCGCGGTATTGGGGACCTTGGGTGTCGGTTCGCCGGGTCCGCAGGGAGATCCTTCCCTCCTGCGGTCGCTCGGTCACACCACGCCCGAGGCCCCCGATTTGCAAGCGACGCTGCACGAACTCGCCGCCGGCGGCGTGCGCGCGGTCGCGATGGAGGTGTCGTCGCACGGCCTCGAGCTGCGACGCACCTTCGCCACGCGGTTCGTGGTGGCGATCTTCACCAACCTGACCCCGGATCACCTCGACTTCCATCACTCCATGGAGGCGTACGCCGAGGCGAAGCGGCGTCTCTTCATCGCGACCGAGCGCGGCTGTGACGAGACGCCGTTGATCGCGGTGGTGGCCGGCGACGATCCCTGGACGCGCACGGTCCTGGCCGGAAGCAAGGATCGGATCATTCGCTTTGGCCGCGATCGCGCGCACGACATCCATCCGGTCTCGCTCGAGCTCGGCGGGCACGGGATCCGCATGCGGGTGCGACACCCCGCGGGCGAGACCGACATCACATCGCCCCTCCTGGGTGAATTCCAGGTCGACAACCTGCTCGCCGCTTTCGGGGCGACGGTTGCCGCGGGGATCGAACCGGAGGTTGCGGCGCGGGGGCTGGGCCGGTTGCGGGGCATTCCCGGCCGGATGGAGCGGGTCGATGCGGGGCAGCCGTTTCTGGTCGTGGTCGACTATGCCCACACCCCCGATGCGCTGCGGCGCGCGCTCGCGAGCTTGCGCCCCTTCACCACCGGGCGGCTGATCGTGGTCTTCGGCTGCGGGGGCGAACGGGATCGCGCCAAGCGGCCGGAGATGGGGCGCGAGGCCGGCCTGGGGGCCGATCGGGTCATCCTGACCGACGACAACCCGCGGCGCGAGGAGCCGGGAGTGATCCGCGGCGAAGCCCGTGTCGGGCTGGCCGAGGTGGCCGCCTCCTTCCTCGAACTGGGAGATCGCTCGGCCGCGATCGCCCGCGCTCTGGCCGAGGCCGAGCCGGGGGACGCCGTTCTGATCGCCGGCAAGGGGGCCGAGGGATACCAGATCCGCGGGACGGAGCAGCTCCCGTTCGACGATCGCGAGGTGGCGCGCTCCGCGCTGACGACGCTCCTTGCCGAGCGGGGCGGTCAGTTCGAGGCGGCGCACTTCTCGCTCCCGGAGATCGCGCTTCAGTCCGGCGGAGTGGTTCGCGCGGGGCAATCCGCGTCGAGCGAGCGCCGCTTCGGGTACCGCACGATCTCGACCGATTCGCGGCGAGTCACGGCGGGCGACTTCTTCGTCGCCTTGCGCGGTGAGCGCTTCGACGCCCACGACTTCCTTTCCGCCGTGGTCGAGCGCGGTGTGGAAGCGGCGCTGGTCGATCGGCCGCTCCCCGACGCGGCGTGGACCCAGGTGGTGGTGGACGACACGCTCCGGGCGCTCCAGCGCTGGGGCGGCGCCCGGCGCGCGGCCTGGGGAGCGACGGGACCGTTGGTCGGCCTCACCGGCTCGAGCGGCAAGACGACGACCAAGGATCTCCTGGCGCACCTTCTTGGCGCCGATGGTCCGGTCTGGGCCACGTATCCTGGAGGCGAAGTTCGAGTTGCTCCGCGGGCTGGTGCCCGGCGCTCCCTTGGTCCTGCATCACGATCGCTGGGTGCTCGATCGCCTGCCGGCCGCGGCCGGGCGGCACCCGCTCACGACCTTCGGCCTCGAAACCGAGGCCACGATTGCTCCGGTGGGCCCCGTCGAGTGGTCCCTGACGGGAACTCGCTTCACTACCCCGCTCACGGGGCCCATCGAACTCTCCCTCCTCGGACGCGGCGCGCTTCTCTCCGCGCTCGGGGCGTTGGCCACCCTCGCGGCTCTGGGCCGTGACCCGCGGGAGTACGCCGCGCGTCTCGCTCGGGTCCCGCGCCGCGCCCTGCGGATGGAACCGCGGCGGCACGCACGTGTCGACTGGCTGCTCGACTGCTACAACGCCAGCCCGGAGTCGACTCGCCTGGCCTTCGAATTCCTCCGCAGTGTGTCGCATCCCGGGCGCCGGATCGCGGTCCTCGGGGCGCTGGGTGAACTTGGGCCGGAGAGTGCGACGATTCACGCCGGACTGGGGGCGGAACTGCACGAGGTCGACCTGGCGCTCTTCGTGGGAGAAGAGGCGCGGGCGGCGTACGAGGCCTGTCCTCTGTCCGAGCGGATCTGGTTTGCCGAGGTCGAGTCCGCCGCGTCGTGGCTGGCGCCACGCCTCCGCCCGGGCGACCTGGTGTTGCTCAAGGGCTCGCGCCGGATCGCGCTCGAGCGGCTGCACGCGGCGGTGACCGGTCAGGTCGGAGGAGCGCACTGATGCTCTACCACCTGCTCTTTCCGCTGCACGAGCAGTTCGGAGTGTTCAATCTCTTCCGCTACATCACCTTTCGCGCCGCGGGAGCGGCGATCACCGCCCTCTTGATCTGCTGGATCTTCGGGCCGCGCATCATCGCCTGGCTGCGGGTCTTGAAGTTCGGTCAGGAGGTGCGGAAGGACGGACCGACCAGCCATCTGGTGAAGCAGGGAACCCCGACCATGGGGGGGATCCTGATCCTCGCCGCGATTGCGATCCCCACGCTGCTCTGGGCGAAGCTCAACAACGAGAGCGTCTGGATCCTGCTCTTCACGACCTTCTGCCTCGGCCTGCTGGGATTTCTCGACGACTACCTGCGGGTGGTCAAGAAGTGGAAGAACGGGCTGCAGGGGCGCTACAAGTTGATCGGGCAGGCGCTCACCGGGATGATCGCCGGGCTGGCCATCATCTACTGCGAGCCGTTCGGTCAACTCAGCACCACCACCTTGGCCATCCCGTTTCTGAAGGAGAAGCTGATCGATCTGGGGCTGCTCTACGTCCCCTTCGTGGTGCTGACCATCACCGCGGCGTCGAATTCGGTCAACCTGGCCGACGGACTCGATGGCCTCTGCATCGGCCTCATGATCCCTCCGGCCATCGCCTTTGGCGCCCTGGCTTACGTCGGGGGCAACGCGGTCTTCGCGAACTACCTCAATCTCCCCTTTCTCGAGGAGAGCGGCGAGCTGACCGTTTTCGCCTCCGCGCTGGTCGGAGCGGCCCTCGGCTTCCTCTGGTACAACGCTCACCCGGCGATCGTCTTCATGGGGGACACCGGAAGCCTGGCCCTCGGCGGCTCGCTCGGGATGCTGGCCATCCTGGTCAAGCGCGAGCTGCTCCTCGTTCTGGTCGGCGGGGTGTTCGTGGCCGAATCGCTCTCGGTCATGATCCAGGTGCTTTCTTACAAGTATCGCGGAGGCAAGCGGGTCTTTAAGATGGCCCCGCTCCACCACCATTTCGAGCTCTCGGGCTGGAAGGAGACGCAGGTCGTGATCCGGTTCTGGATCGTCGGCATCCTCCTCGCGCTCGTGACCCTGACCACGGTGAAGCTGCAATGATCGCCCGGCAGCAAGGGAATTCGATCGCTCTCGAGGAGTCGCAGGTGAAACGGTTGTTCGACGGACTGGCGCTCAGACCGAAGCAAGATCGGCCGCGGGTCGCGGTGCTGGGCCTGGCCCGCTCCGGTCGCGCCGTGGCGCGGCTGCTGTCCGAGGGCACGACCGAACTCGATCTCGAACTGCTCGACCTCAACTCCCCTCGCGACGCGCACGACCCGGAGGCGGATGAGCGGATTGCCCGCGAGATGGACGAACTGGTGGCGCGGGGGGCGCAGCTCCGGATCGGTCCGCACGATGCGGCCTGGCTCGATCGGTACGACCTCCTGATCAAGAGCCCGGGGATTCCCCCGCGGGTTCCGTTCGTGGCCGCGGCGCTGGAGCGCGGTGTTCCGGTGGTCGGGGAGATCGAGGTGGCGGCGCTCTGGGCCGAGGGGGCCGCCTTCGCCATCACCGGAACCAACGGCAAGTCGACCACCACCGCCTGGGCGGGCGACATGCTGCGCCGGGCCGGCCTGCGAGCGGAGGTGTGCGGCAACATCGGCCGGCCGCTGGCCGAGGCGGTGCTCGAGAATCGCCGCGGGCCGTTCGTGATCGAGCTTTCGAGCTTCCAGATCCAGGATTCTCCGCGCTTCACCCCGGCGGTCGCGGCGCTGCTCAACTTCACCCCGGACCATCTCGACTACCACCGCGACCTCGCCGAGTATCGTGAGGCGAAGCTCTCGCTCTTTCGGCGGCTGCCGGCGGGTGCGCTGGCGGTGCTCGGACCGGACGACACGCTGGCGGCCGAGGCGGCAGCAGACGCTCAGCCTGGTCGGCCGGGCCCGCGAGTCGCCCGTTTCCGCCTCGAGGATCGGGGTGAGCCGGGGGCGTTCGTGCGGGGGGAGGGGCTCTGGCTGCGGGATGCGAGCGGCGAGCTGCGGCTGCTCGACGTGCGCGAGGTGAGCCTGCCCGGTCCCCACAACCTGGAGAATGCCCTGGCCGCAGCCTGTGGGGCGCGCGAGCTGGGGGCGCCCGTGGCGGCGATCGTCGAATCGCTGCGCCGATTCGGAGGGCTGCCGCACCGGCTGGAGCTGGTCGGCGAAGTTCTGGGAGTTCGCTTCGTCAATGACTCGAAGGCCACCAACGTCGACTCACTCGCGGTGGCGCTTCGATCGTTCGACCGCCCCGTGGTACTGATCGCCGGTGGACGCGACAAGGGGCAGGACTTCGTCCCGCTCGCCCCGCTAGTGCGCCAGCGAGTGGCCACCCTGGTTCTGATCGGGGAGGGGGCCGAGCGGATCGGGGCGGCCTGGTCCGGGGTGCCGGCCCTCCGCGCGGACGACTTTTCCGCGGCGGTCCGCCAGGCGTTTCAGGCCGCCACGCCGGGGCAGACGGTGCTCCTCTCACCGGCCTGCGCCAGTTTCGACCTGTTCCGGAACTACGAACACCGGGGGGACTGCTTCCGGGAAGAGGTACGCCGGCTCGCCGCGGAGTGCGGCCCGGCGGCCAGCCCCACGGCGGGAAGTCGAATGGGGACAGACACTAGGGACTCTTCAGGGATCGGGAAAGCGTGATGCGGGACCACGGAAGGATCGACAGCGTGCTTCTCGGGGCGGTGATCCTGATCTGCCTCTTCGGGCTGATCATGGTCTACACCTCGAGCGTGATCTGGGCCGTCCGGGACGGCCACTCGGAAACCTTCTTCCTCCGGAGCCAGACGGGCAAGTTCCTCCTCGGGATGGCGCTCTTGTTTCCTCTGTCCCGCTTGCCGTACCGTTGGCTCAGCGGGCCGGTGGCTCGCTGGCTCACGGTAGCCGCCTTCCTGGCCATGACCCTGGCGCTCACTCCTTGGTTCTCCTCGTCGTTCAACGGGACCAAGCGCGGCGTGCTCGGGCTCCAGCCAGCGGAATTCGCACGTATCAGCTTGGTGCTTTTCTTGGCCTATTTCGTCTCCAAAACCGAATCGACCGGCGACCGTAGGTGGCGCGCGCTCCTGATCCCGCTCGGGGTCACGCTGGGCTTTGCGCTCCTGGCCAAGCTCCAACCCAACCTCTCCTCCGCCGTGCTCATGGTGGCGCTGGGGGTCGGGGTTCTCTTCGTGTCCGGACAATCGTTTCTGCGGCTCGGGCTGGCGCTCCTGCCGGTCGTGGTCGCGATCCTGGCGGCACTCAAACCGTATCAGCTCGAACGGATCCGGGGTTTCCTCGACCACAAGGGGGGAACCTCGAATCTGCAGTGGCAGGTGGAACAGTCGCTGATCGCGCTCGGCTCGGGCGGAGCCATGGGCCGCGGCATCGGTCAGGGACTGCAGAAGTTCTGTTACCTCCCGTACTCCTTCTCCGATTTCATTCTCGGGATGGTGGGCGAGGAGACTGGTTTCGTCGGCGTCTTGATTCTCTTCACGCTGTTCGCGGTCGTGCTCTTTCGAGGTCTTCGAATCGCGCGACATTGCCCGGACACGTTCGGGCAGGTGCTGGCTCTGGGTTTGACCCTGAACCTGGCGCTGAATTTCATCCTTCACTCCGTGGTCGGTATGGGGCTCGGGCCGGTGACCGGCGTGCCGCTGCCGTTCGTGAGCCACGGAGGAAGTTCGCTCCTCGCCAATCTGTTGGCGATCGGCCTGTTGCTTTCGATTTCGCGATCGGCAGAGCCACGAGCGGAAGTCCGCGAACCAGCCTGGAGTCGATGAGACGCCCTTCCTGAAGAGGGCGAAGTGAAGATTGTGATTACCGGCGGCGGCACCGGCGGGCACCTGTATCCCGCACTCGCGGTGGCCGACGCGCTCAAGAGCCAGAATGCCGAGGTGGAGATTCTCTTCGTCGGCAGCGAACGCGGCATGGAGAAGGAGGCGGTGCCCGAAGCGGGGCACAACTTCCAGGCGTTGGACGTGATCGGATTTCCACGTCGACCGGGGCTGGGGTCGATCCGCGCCGCGATCTCCTTCGCCCGCGCGATCTCGGCCGCGCGAACGCTGCTGCGCACCTTTGCCCCCGAGGTGGTTTTCTCCACCGGCGGCTACGCCTCGGCCGCGGTGGTCGTCGCGGCCTGGCTGAACAAGATCCCGATCGTCCTGCAGGAGCAGAACAGCGTGCCCGGACTGACCAACCGGATGGCTTCGCGCATGGCCCGGGAGGTGCACCTCGCCTTCGCCGGGGCGCGACGTTACTTCCCGCGCAGGCGCCATCTGCGCCTCACCGGGAATCCGCTCCGCGCCCAGGTGATGGCCGGAAGTCGGCAGCGGGCGCTGCGCCTCTTCCGTCTCGACGAGGACAAGCTGACCGTGCTGGTGCTCGGCGGAAGCCAGGGCGCCCACTCGATCAACGAGGCGGTTCTCGGCGCGCTGCCGCTCTTCTCCGGTCGTCCCGACATCCAGTTCGTGATCCAGACCGGCAACCTCGATCACGACCGGGTGATGGACAAGTGCAACGAGGTCGAGGTGAAGACCTGGGTGCGGCGCTTCATCTCCAATGTGGGTGATGCTTACGCCTCGGCCGATCTGGTCGTCTGCCGCTCCGGCGCCATGACCCTCTCCGAACTGTGCGCCTGCGGGCTGCCCTCGATCCTGATCCCCTACCCGCACGCCACCGCGAATCACCAGTGGATCAACGCCGAGCAGCTCTCGGAGGGAGGGGCCGCGGTCCTCATCGCGGACAAGAACCTGACCGGCCAGCTGCTCCACGAGACGATCGAGTCGTGCCTGGCCGACAAGCGCCGGTTGCGCGAGATGGCGGTGAACGCACTGCGGATGTCCCGCCCGGATGCCACGGCGAAGCTGGTGCGCGCACTCGGGCGGTTCCTCCCCGGGTTCGAACCGCCCCAGGAAACCGCGCCGCCCTACGGGCGACCGGAGCGCCGGGGCTACGGTTCCGGCCCGGGGCGCGGGGCACCTGGCGATCGCCGTCCGGGAGTGGGGGATCGCCGGCCCGGCGGCGCAGACCGTCGTGGGCCGGATCCGCGCCGGAACGATCCGCGCGGGCCGTATCCCCGCGGGCCGCAGGCGGGGCAGGTTCCACAGGGTGGTCAGGTTCCGCAGGGTGCACCCGGCGGACAGGGTTCACCGGCCTCGCAGGGGGGCCAGGGCTGGCAGGGTGGGCCCCGGTCCTCCGGTGGCGGTGGGGGCGGGCGGCCCAATGCGCGGGGCGGGGATGGGCGCGGCGGACGCGGCCGGCCGCGCGGCGGTTCGGGCGGAGGAGACCAGCGCGGAGCGCGCGACGCGCAGCGCGCCGAAGGGGCGGTGCCCGCTGCCGGTGGCTCGGCAGTCACCCAGGATGGGCCGCGCAAGGCGGCCGAAGGAGGCTCGGCGTGAGTCCGGCCCGGGTTCGTCGGATCCACTTCGTCGGCATCGGCGGCACGGGAATGAGTGGCCTGGCCGAGGTGCTCCTGACCATGAAGTACGAAGTCTCGGGCTCGGACCTGGCCCGCACCGAGGTGACGGAGCGACTGGCCGCGCTCGGCGCACGGGTCGACCTCGGCCACGCGGCGCGAAACGTGGCCGGGGCGGACCTGCTGGTCTTCTCCTCCGCGGTTCCGCGGGATAACCCCGAGGTGCGCGAGGCGCGGCGCCTGGGGTTGCCGATGCTCAAGCGGGGCGAGATGCTGGCCGAGATCATGCGACTCCGCTACGGGATCGCGGTGGCCGGAGCCCATGGCAAGACCACCACGACCTCGCTCACCGGGCACCTCCTGGCGCGGGCCGGACTCGACCCGACGGTCGTGGTCGGCGGCCGGCTGAAGATGCTCGGGGGCAATGCGCGGCTCGGCGCCAGCCGCTATCTCGTGGCCGAGGCGGACGAGAGCGATGGTTCGTTCCTCGAGCTCAATCCGACCATTGCCGTCGTGACCAACGTCGATCGTGAGCATCTCGACCACTACCGCGGGTTGGCCGACATCCGCCGCGCCTTCCAGAAGTTCATGCGACAGGTCCCGTTCTACGGACTCTCGATCGTCTGCGGCGATGATCCGAACGTCCGGCTCATCCTGGGCAAGATGCGGAAGCGAGTCCTGACCTACGGATTCGGCGAGGGGAATGTGCTGCGTGCGGTGGGGGTCGAGCCCCGGGGCCTCGAACAGCGGTTCCTCGTGCAATATCACGGGCGCACGCTCGGCGAGGCGGTGCTCTCCCTCCCCGGGCGCCACAATGTGCTCAATGCGCTCGCCGCCATCGCGGTCGGACTCGAACTGGAGATTCCGGAGCTCGAATGCCTGCGCGCGCTCGAAGGATTCGAAGGGGTCGGCCGTCGCTTCGAACTCAAGGGAGAAGGCAACGGCGTCCGGGTGATCGATGACTATGGTCATCATCCGACGGAAGTGGCGGCGGTGCTGGCCACCGCGCGCTCGATTCACAGCGGACGTCTGGTGGTGATCTTCCAGCCCCATCGCTACTCACGCACCCAGGCGCTGGCCCGGGAGTTTGCCGAAGTGCTGCGCTCGGTCGATCTGCTGATCCTGGCCGACGTCTACGCGGCGGGGGAGAAACCGATCCACGGAGTTGGTTCCGATCTGATCGTCGACCAGTTACAGGGCTTCAGCGATCGCCAGGTGATCCGGGTAAAGGACAAGGCGGAAGCGCTGGCTCGGGTGCCGGCGATGCTCCTCCCGGGCGATCTGGTACTGACGCTCGGGGCGGGCGACATCACCCGCTGGGGCGAGCCGCTGCTCGCCCGGTACCTCGATCCCAACGCGCCGGTCGGGGAGACCGGCTCTCCCGGAGATGCACATCACGATATGACACCGCGGACCGGAGGATCGGTAACCGAGGAACCAGCCCCCGCGGACAGGACCTCCGCGATGGCGTCCCCGGCCCCGCCCCACGCCGCGCTCGACATCGGAGCGGAGGGACCCATTCATGCGTGAGGAGTTTCACTCCATCCTGCCTCCTCGGAGGAAGAAACGATCGGCCGGCCCGATCCTGGCCGTGTTGCTCGGGCTCGGCGCCGTCGTGGGGGGCGCGCGGCTCTTGCCCGCGCTGGGAGTTCCGCGCTTCTGGACGGTGCGGGAAATCGAGGTGAAGGGAAATCGCGCCCTGGCGACCGAGGATCTGCTCGCTCGGCTCGAGCTCTCCGCGGGCATGCCCTGGTGGGCGGTCTCGCCCGATCGGATAGCCGAGCGGGCGCGGAAAGTGCCGCGCCTGCAGTCGGCCGAGGTCGAGGTGAACTTCCCCCGCGGCCTGAGTATCGCGGTCGAGGAGCGCGACGGCATCATGCGCGTGATCGACGGAACGGGGGCACCGAGTCTCGAGATGTCGGTCGACGGCGTGTTGCTCGAAGTGGTCCCGGGACTCTCGGCGGTCGATCTGCCCTGGCTCTCCGGTTCCTTGCCGCAACCCCTGTCGGCCGGCGCGCACATCGAGTTGCAGAACGGCCAGCAGTGGGAGGCGCAGCTCGCGCGGCTCCGCAGCGACTGGCCCCGACTCTGGCAGTCGCTCTCCGAGGTGCGTTATGTCGGCGACCTCGGCTTTGAAATGTACCTGCGCGATGGGCGGATGGTGCTGCTCTGGGATCCGACGGTGAACGATGACCTCTGGGCCCAGGTGCCGCGGGTCCTCCAGGATCTCGAGAGCTGGCAGGTCGACGACGCGGTACTCAACCTGCGTTTCCGGGATCAGCTGGTGGTCAAACCGGCCTCCGATCAGATGCCGGAGTTCGAGGTGCCGGTCGAGGACGAGGTCGAGGGAGAGGACCGCGTGCCGGATCCCGCGGGGCATGCCGCGCACCGCACGGCCGGGACCCGCCCGACGAACGGAAGGCGCGGCGCATGAAGTCGCGTGAAGTCACGGTCGGACTCGACGTCGGTACCACCAAGGTGAGCGTGGTGGTGGCGGAGGTCGGTGAAACGGGCGAGCTGAGCGTGCTCGGGATCGGCGATCGGCCCTGCGAGGGGCTCGAGCGCGGGATGGTGGTCAACCTGGAGGCGACCACCAGCGCAGTGGCCGAGGCGATCCGCGCGGCCGAACAGATGGCCGGGATCCAGATCAAGTCCGTGCTCTGCGGCATCGCCGGAGAACACGTCGCTTCGCGCCCCTCTACCGGAGTGATCGGGGTCGCACGGAAGGACAAGGAGATCACCGAAGACGATCTGCGGCGGGTGCTGGAAGCGGCGCGCACCGTGGCGATCCCCGGTGACCAGCAGATGCTCCACTGCCTGCCGCGCGGGTTCGTGGTCGACGGGCAGAAGGGGATCCGCGACCCCCTGGGAATGACCGGAATCCGGCTCGAGGCGTTGGTCCAGATCGTCACCGTCCACAGCACCGCGGTGCAGAATCTTCTCCGGGCGGTGACCCGGGCCGGGATCGGCGTCGACGCACTGGTGCTCGAGCCGCTCGCCTCCGCCCGCGCGGTGCTGGGCGAGGATGAGATGGATCTCGGCGTGCTCCTGCTCGACATCGGTGGCGGCACGACCGACGTTCTGGTCTACGAGGCGGGAGCAGTCACGCATGCGGCGGTGTTGGGCTATGGCGGACGGACGGTGACCAACGATCTGGCCATCGGGCTCCGGACTCCGGTGGAGCAGGCGGAACGCCTCAAGGTGCAGTACGGTTCGGCCATCGCCTCCAAGGTTCCGCTCGACGCCTCGCTCGAGGTTCCGGGGGTGGGGGGCCGGGAGCCACGTCTGGTTTCGGCGCAGGTCATGGCCGGCATCGTCGAAGATCGGATGGAGGAGATCCTCAAGCTGGCGCTCAAGGAAGTGGAGCGCGCGGTCAACCCGTCGATCCTGGGCGCAGGGGTGGTGCTCACCGGTGGGACCGCCTCGCTACGGGGAATGTGCGACCTGGCCGAACGGGTGCTCGGGCTCCCGGCCCGCGTTGGCATTCCCGAAGGATTGAACGGGGTGAGCGACCTGGCCTCCGAGCCGCGGTTCGCCTCGGCGGTGGGGCTGGTCCGGTACGCGGCGGCGGAAGGACGGACCCGCCGGGTCGGCTCGAAGCTCTTCGACCGGATGCCCCGTCCCTTCAGGGACTGGTTTCGGGACAATTTCTAGGCCCGGACCGGGAGGCGAAAAAGTTCCGCCAGTGTGGATATCTCTGCACGGATGGAGGGGCCACCTGCTATAACTTTCGCGCAGAGTTGAAGCTGAGGGATCGCTGCACACTTTGCTGATCGGGTTCGGGGCTGACCGGGTTCGGGGCTGACCGGGTTCGGGGCTGACCGGGTTTGGGGCTGACCGGGTTTGGGGCTGATCGGGTTCGAGGTAGGTCGGGCTCGAGGCAGGCCGGGTTCGAGGCGGGTCGGCACCTGGTGCTTCCCCGCCCCGCGCTCGGCTCGAACGGCTCTGCACGACTTGCTCTTGAGGGACAGTTTACTGGGATTGAGATCCCAGAAGCCCCGGCGGGGGATGGGGCACGCACCCGCAGCGCGAAGAGCGTTGAGGGGAGCGATGCGACCGCCGGGATCGCAGAACGGCTCGGGAACGATCTCCTGGCTGGCCGCCGGAGCACGCTCGAGCGCGGGAACTGGCTCGTATAGACGTTCGGCGCGTTCGCGTGAAAGGGGATCTGAAGCCAAGGGGACCGACAGGGAGGATGCCCGATGTTGGAGATGGTGGAGAACCGCACGTCGCCTGCTGTGCTCAAGGTCTTTGGTGTGGGCGGCGGTGGTTCGAATGCGGTGAATCGCATGGTGTCGGCGGGACTCAACGGGGTTGAGTTCTGGATCGCCAACACCGACCAGCAAGCCCTGCATCACGCGCCCTGCGCCAATCGCCTCCAGATCGGCACCAACGTGACCCGCGGCCGCGGGGCCGGCGGCGACCCCGAGATCGGCCGCCTCTCCGCCGAAGAGGACGCCGACCGGATCCAGGAGATCGTCTTCGGCGCCGACATGCTCTTCATCACCGCCGGAATGGGCGGTGGAACCGGTACCGGCGCCGCGCCGGTGATCGCCAAGCTGGCCCGCGAACTCGGCATCCTCACCGTGGCGATCGTGACCAAGCCGTTCGCGTTCGAGGGAAAGCGGAAGTTCAAGCGGGCGATGGACGGACTCGATGCCCTGCGCGAACACGTCGACACCCTGATCGCGATTCCCAACCAGAAGCTGATGCACATCGTGCCGCCGGGCACCTCGTTCGAGTCGGCGCTTCTGCTCGCCGATGAGGTGCTCTTCCAGGCCACGCGCGGGATCTCCGACCTGATTATCGGGCATGGAATCATCAACCTGGACTTCGCCGACGTGCGGACCGTGATGCGCAATCGCGGGAATGCGTTGCTCGGGTGCGGCAGTGCGATCGGCGCCGATCGCGCGGTCGAGGCCGCGGCGGCCGCGGTATCAAGCCCCCTGCTGGAGGAACTATCGATCACCGGAGCGGAGGCCCTGCTGGTCAACGTGCAGGGGGGCAGCTCGATGTCGTTCCACGAGGCGGCGGAGGCAGCGCAGTACATCTCCGACCGGGCCGGCGAGGAGGCCGACGTCTTCTGGGGCGCGGTCGTCGATCCGACCATGGGCGAGGAGATGCGGGTGACGATCATCGCCACCGGATTTACTCCGAACGCCGTGCCGGCGCCGGAGCCGAACTACACTCCCCGGCGCGAATCGATCGAGACACGCCGTGATTACGCGCCGGATCCCGGGTATGCCTCCGGCGCCGGATACGGTTCGGAGTCCGGATTTGCCTCCGGCTCGGGCTACGCATCGGACTCTGGGTACTCCCGCGGTCTGGATACGGCGCGGGCCGAGTCTTCCCGGGAGAGCGAGCTTCGCGATGCGATCCCCAGCGCGCCTTCCGAGGTGGCACGGGGGGAGGTCGCGAACGATTGGCAGAATCTGGCTGAACGGGGATTGGCTGATCGGGCGGACCGGAGTCCCAGCTATGCCGCCACGAGTTCCCTCAGCCCGGCCGGCTTCGGCACCGGGACGACCCCCTCATCGAACGGCTTCCGCAATGACGCCGAGGAGGACCTCTTCCTTCCCGGAGGCGGTGCCGCCGATGCCGAGTCGGCGATCGGCCTCGGTGCCCGGGGCGCGACTTCGACCAACGACTCCGGAGCGTCGGAACGGCGCCCCGGAGCGGTCTATCGCCTTCGGCCCGAATCGGGGCGCGAGATCGAGCGGTCGTCGCGCGACACCGACTGGCGGACGCGCGAAGTGTACGCCGAGTCCCGCAGCGGGCAGCGGGATCCGCTGGATGTCCCGACGTTCTTGCGCAAGCGCATGGACTAGGATTACCCGAGCGCATGGACTAGCCCTGCGCGACCGCATGGATTAGCGCTGCGCAAGCGCATGGATTGGCTCTGCGCGAGACGCAGGGACTGGGTTCGGGTGCGCGCGGCCTGAGCCGCAATTGGGGATCGAAGCTACGGAACGCCGACGGGATCGGAGGAGAATGGCGCTCTTCGGACGACTCTTCGCCAGATCCGGAACCGATCACTATCGGCGCGGGATCCTACGCTTCAACGAGAAGAACTACGAGGCCGCGGCCGAGGCATTCGAGCAGGTGCTGGCCTCGGTGCAGGACGAATCGAGCCCCTACCACAGCCTGAGCCGCTTCTACGCGGCCGAGGCGCATGCCAAGCTCGGGTTGTCACTCCGCGAGCAGGGGCGGATCGACGAGGCGGCCCTGCAGTTCGAGCGTGCCCTGGCCAGCGGGTATCGCTACCCCGACCTCCACTACCTCCTCGCGCGCATTCATGAGGAGAAGGGGGATCACTCCGGGGCGGAGGCGCGCTGTCGCCGCGCGCTCGAGATCAACGCCGAGTACCACGAGGCGCGCGCGACCCTGGCGATCGCGCTCGGCCGCCAGGGGCGTCACCCCGAGGCCCTGGCGGAACTCCGTGTCCTGGCCGACTCCGGCTTTGCCCTCCCCGCCCGGCTCAATCTCGATCTCACGACCCACCTCGACGAAGAGGTGCTGCGGGAGCTGCGGCAGCACTCGGATCGCCGCAAGGAGAGCCAGGAGCATCTTCACCGCGCGCTCGATGCCTACAATCGCGCCGACCTCTCGGGCGCCATCGAGGAGATGCGGCTCGCGGTCGAGCAGCGCCCGACCTACGCCGATTTGCATTGCAAGCTCGGGATCCTCTATGTGGAGAGCGGCGCGCTCGAGCTGGCGGAGCGGGCGTTCCGACGCGCGCTCGAGATCAATCCGCGCTACGTCGAAGCCCGCCTGCAGCTCGGGTTGGTCCATCTCCGATCGGGGCGTCTCGAGATCGCGGCGGAGGAGCTCCGCGCGGCTCACGGCGCAGAGCCGCAGTATCCGGACCTTGCGCTCTACCTCGCGCTTGCCTCTCTGCGAAACGGAGAGGTGACCCACGCCCGTGAGCTCCTGACCCGGGCGCTCGAACAGAATCCCCACTTCCACCGCGCCCGTTACCTCCTCGCCCTGGTGCTCGCGGCCGACGGGAACTCGGAAGCCGCGCTGGCCGAGTTGGAGCGGGCGATCGCCGGCGATTCGAACCTGGTGCGGGGCGCGCACGATCTGGCCTACACCTACCTGCAGCGCGGGGATCGGGAGCGCTCACTCGGAGTCTTCGCCGGCGTGGTGCAGCGTCACCCCGACTTCCCCGACGCACAGCTCGGATTGGGACTGGTGCTGCTCGCCGCGGGGAGAACATCGGAGGCGCGCGCCCATCTCGAGCGCGCGGTCGCGCTACAGCCTCGCTTCGTGCGGGCGCTGGAGGCGCTGGCCCGGATCGAGCTGTCCGAAGGGGATCCGAACCAGGCGGTGAGTCTGATCGCCCGGGCGTTGGAGCAAGCGCCTCACTACCCGGACCTCCACTACCTGTCCGGACGCGCGCTCGAGATGCTGGGGCGAGAGCGGGAGGCGGAGTTGGCTTACCAGGCGGCCATCGATCGCCACCACGGCTACATCGACGCCCGGGTCGCCCTGGGACTCTCGCTCCTCAAGAGCGGCGAGGTGGCCCGCGGCCGGGCCGAGATGGAACAGGTGCTGCGCATCGATCCGGTCCACCCGGTGGCCCGCGCCTTCGCCGATCCGGATCTCATCGATCAGCTCTGATCGGTCGCGCGGAAACTGGAAACAACAAAAACAACGACGGGAGGGTTCCCGTCGTCGTCTCAATGTTCCCCGCGAGTGGGGCAGATCGCGATGCCGGCCGCTTCCGAACGGGCGAATCCTTCTTCCGTTCGCGGCGCGTTCAGCTGCTGCCGCCTAGGCGCTGGCGGTCTTCGTGGTGCCGGCGCCCGGCTTCCGAACGTTCTTGACCACGAAACCGGACTTGATGCAATTGGTGCAGACGCGCAGACGCATCGGCCGGCCCTCGACGAGGGCACGCACGTTCTGGAGATTGGGGGCCCAGATTCGCTTCGTAACATTGTGGGCGTGGCTGACCCGGTTACCGAACTGGATCCCCTTGCCGCAGATATCACAGGCGCGAGACATTCTATCCTCCGATTTGCAAGACAACGAGTGGCGAGTCTATCCACAACCCCTCCGCCTGCCAAGGCGGATTTTCGCCGGTTGGCGGGCGAACCGGTCCCCGGCGAGCGAGGGCTAGCCGGGTGAATCTCGACGATCCGTTGCAGTTCCTGAAAGGGGTCGGGCCGGAGCGGGCGCGGCGCCTGGAACGGCTCGGGCTGGCGACCCTCCGCGACCTACTCTGGTATCCCCCCAAGGGTTACATGGATCGGAGCCGGGTCGTTCCGCTCGATCGGCTCGTTCCCGGGGCGGAACAGACCGCCCTGGTCCGGGCCGGAAACGGGCGCCTGAGCGGTGGCCGGGGCCGGATGCCGGTCTTCGAACTGCCGCTCCGCGACGAAACGGGGGAGGCGAGCGCCGTCTGGTTCGGCCAGGCCTACCTCGCGCGCACCCTCACCCTCGGAGCATCACTCCTGGTGCACGGAAAGGTCCGGCTCCACGCCGAGCCGACCGGGGTGGGACGGCGCGGCAGGCCGGGACTGCAGTTCCAGAATCCGGAGTACGAGCTCCTCGGTTCCGGAGACGCGGACGAGACGCTGCAGGGGGGACGCATCGTCCCCCTCTATGGTCTCACCCAGGGGATCACGCAGAAGTCGCTCCGGGTGCTTGTCCACGCCGCGCTGGAAGCGATCGGAGATGGACTGGTCGACCCCCTTCCGCGCGAGATGCGGGGGCGCCTCCTGCTTCCGGCGCTCATCGATGCCATCCGCGCGCTTCACTATCCCGAAACGAACGAACAGGCAGAGCTGGCCCGGCGGCGACTGGCCTACGATGAGCTTCTCGCCCTCCAGCTCGCGCTCGGGTGGGTCAAGCGGGCTCGCGCTGCGAGCACTGCCGCCCCGCCCCGACGCACGGAGCCGAATCCGCGCTTCCGTCGCGACGCGCTGGTCGCCCGCTTCGTCGAGGCACTGCCGTATCGCCTCACCGGCGGACAGGAGCGGGTCTGGCTCGAGATACGTCGCGACCTCGATGAGTCGACGCCGATGAATCGTCTGCTGCAGGGGGATGTCGGCTCGGGGAAGACGGTGGTGGCAGCGCTGGCCTGCCTCGCCGCGATCGAGGGGGGGCAGCAGGCCGCCTACCTCGCTCCGACCGAGATCCTCGCCGAACAGC
This sequence comes from Candidatus Eiseniibacteriota bacterium, assembly GCA_016712505.1. GTDB lineage: Bacteria > Eisenbacteria > RBG-16-71-46 > CAIMUX01 > CAIMUX01 > JADJQY01. Next base: position 391,274 of record JADJQY010000008.1, read on the forward strand.
AGATGCAATCGCTGCAGCGTTGGTTCGGTCCGCTCGGCCTCAAGGTGGGGCTCCTCCTCGGTCGGACCGGTACGCGCGAGCGGGCGGAGTTGCGCAGCGCGCTGCAGCGGGCGGAGATCGACGTCGTGGTGGGAACCCACGCGTTGCTCGAGCAGGAGGTGGAGTTCGCCCGGCTCGGGTTGGTCGTGGTCGACGAGCAGCACCGGTTCGGGGTGCTCCAGCGGGCGCGTCTGCGGGACAAGGCGGGGGCGCCGCATTGCCTCGTGATGAGCGCCACCCCGATTCCCCGCTCGCTCGCCATGACCCTCTATGGGGACCTCGATCTTTCGCTTCTCGACGAGATGCCACCCGGGCGCCGGCCCCCGGAGACGCGGCTGGTTCCGCCGGAGAAGCGTCGCGACATGCTGCGTTGGATGACGGCGCGCGCGCGTCGCGGCGAGCGGATCTACATCGTCTGTCCGTTGGTCGAGGAGTCGGAGTTGATCGATCTGAAGGCGGCGACCGAGATGGCGGAGGAACTCCGCGGAGATCCGCTCTTCCGTGGTCTCGAGATCGGCCTGCTGCACGGGCGGATGGCCGGGGATGAGAAGCAGGCGGTCCTGGGACGCTTCCGCTCCGGCGGCACCACGGTACTGGTCTCGACCACGGTGATCGAGGTCGGGGTTGACGTTCCCGAGGCGACGATCATGGTCGTGGAGCATCCCGAGCGCTTCGGCCTGGCCCAGCTACATCAGCTGCGCGGCCGGGTCGGTCGCGGCGGAGGTGACTCCTTTTTCTTCCTCGCCCTCTCCGCGCGGATCGGGCGCGAGAGTATGGAGCGCCTTCGCGTGCTCAAGCGGGAGGCGAGCGGGTTCGCCGTGGCCGAGGCGGATCTCCGTCTCCGGGGACCGGGGGAGGTCCTGGGCACGGCCCAGCATGGCCTCCCCCCGTTTCGGATCGCCGACCTGACCCGCGATATGGAGCTGCTGGTCCGGGCGCAGCAAGAAGCGGCACGAATCCAGGAGCGCGACCCGGCGCTGGAGAGCCCGGAGCACCGCCCCCTGAGAGCCTGGGTCCACCGCCTCTACGCCAGCCGCATGCCGCTCTTCGAGGTCGGCTGATCCCCTTCCGGCAGAATTTTCCGCTCGCCAGCAGAACCGGCACGCAACCCAGGGTCAAGCCCGACCGGTTTACGCCCGATAGAGAGGATGGTCTCGTGCGGAGGTCCCGAGGATGTGGGACCCCGAGCACGACTTCTCCCTGCAGGAGGGTCCATGGTTCTCGTCAGCTATTCCGGAAAAGAGATCAACGCCAAACTCGTCTACTACGGACCGGGTCTCTCCGGAAAGACGACCAACTTGGAACAGATCTACGGCTCGATTCCGCAGACTCATCGCGGAAAGATGGTCTCGATGAAGACGAAGACGGAGCGAACGCTCTTCTTCGACTTCCTCCCGGTCAACCTGGGGGAACTGGCGGGTTTCAAGACCCGATTCCTCCTCTACACCGTGCCGGGGCAGGTTTACTACAACGCGACCCGCAAGCTGGTGCTGAAGGGGGTCGACGCGGTGGTCTTCGTCGCCGACTCCAAGCGCGGCAAGATGGACGAGAATGTCGAGAGCCTCGACAACCTCAAGGAGAACCTGCGCGAGAACGGGCTGACCCTCGACACCCTCCCCTGGGTGATCCAGTACAACAAACGCGATCTGCCCGACTGCTACACCATCGACGAGCTGCAGCAGGTGCTCAATCCGCTCGGCGTTCCGTACTACGAGGCGGTGGCGACGAACGGACAAGGGGTCGTGGAGACGTTCAAGGCGGTCTCGAAGCTGCTCCTGCGCAAGCTTTCGAAAGAGGTTGGAGCGCCGATCCTGGCCAACAAGTCGCTCGGCGACGAGGCCGGAGCCACGGCGGCGGCAGCTCCCGCCGCTCCGCTGCCGGCACCGACTCCGATCACGGCCGTTCCGCCCACGATGTCCGCGCCCCCCGCCCCGATCGCGGCACAGTACTCGGCGCCGCCGATCGAGGCACCGCCCTCGACCCCGGCGACCGCGCCGCGCCCGAACCCGTTCGAACCGTCGGCTCCGTCGGTTCCGTCGGCCCCGTCGATGGAATCGCCCTTCACTCGCGGGTCGGGCCTCGAGACGGGCGCGACCCCCAGCGCGCCGACGCGCAGCCTCGGCATCACGCGCGGGGTCGATTCCTTCGAGTCCGGAGCGACCTCGCCAGAGCCGGCCGCGCCGACGCCGCCGACCCCATCGGTGCCGTCGGGCAGCGCCGACGGTGGTGTCTCGATGGGCGATCGTCTGCGTAGGTGGCTTGGCCGGAAGGACACGGCGGCGGAGTCGGCCGAGGCGGAGGCCGCCGCGCGCCCGTGGGCCACGGAGCCGGCCCCCCTGGTCTCGCCGACCTCTGTCCCGGACCTTCCTCCGCCGCGAGGGGAGGCGCCGCTCGAGTTCACTCCCGGCGGTCATGGTCCGACCATGCAGCCGGGGCGGACCTTCGAACTCGACGCGGGCAGCGAGACGGTCCAGCCGAGCCCGGCGAGTGTCCACGTCGAGATGCCGGAACCCCACGGTGAACGTGCCCTGTCCGGCGAATCGCAACCGCAGCCTTCCATGCCGGAGGCCCACGCTGCCGGCTCGCCCCGAACGGTGATCGTCCCGGTCGAGATCTCGTCCGAGGATCTCGAGAGCGGGGTGACGCTCAAGTTGGAGTTCCGCCTGAAGCGGGCCGCATAGGGCTGAAACAGCGGCCGAGCGAGGCGCAAATCCGCGCTCGGCTTGACTTTCCGGGCCCCCCCGCCTACCTTGACCAGGTGCCGGCCCGAAGTCGACGGACCGCGGTCCGCCTACTTCGGGCCAGTTTTTTTCATTGGTCACGCGTTTTTCAATCCGTCACGCGGATTTAATCCGTCACGCGTTTCTTAATCCGTCACGCATTGTCTCATCCGTCACGGAGCCACCACCTTTGAGTTCCGACGATCGAGCGCAGAAGCGGGTCGAGGACCTGGAGAAGAAGGTCCGCACCAAGCCCCAGGACATGGAACTGGTGGCGTTGCTCTATCGCGCCTATCTCGACGCCGGCCGGCCCAACCAGGCGGGAGAGCTGTACGAACAACGGCTCGGCTCGCGCGTCGGCGATTGGGAGTTCGTCGAGTCGTGCTGCGACGCGCACCGTCTCGCTGCCCGCCCGGAACGCGCGCTCAACGTTCTGGATCAGCAGGCGACGCATTTCTCCAGTCAGGCGGCCTACTGGACCCTGCGGGGCCGCATGTTCGAGGAACTGGAGCGCTGGGACGAGGCGCTCCGGGCCCACGATCGCGCGGTGGCGCTGGACGGCACCGCCGCGGAGGCCCGCTTCCGTCGCGGTGTAACCCTGATGCGAGCCCATCGGGACCGCGAGGCGATCGAGGCGTTCGAGAGCTGTCTCACCCTCGACGGCAAGATGACCAAGGCGCAGATCAACATCGGGGTCTTGCTCGATCAGATGGGGGAGTCGGAACGGGCCATCGCCGCCTTCCAGCGGGCGATCGAGATGAACCCGCAAAGTGTCGAAAGCCACTGCAATCTCGGCGCCGCCTACGGTGACCTCGGACGCAAGCGGGATGCCATCAACTCCTTCCGCCGCGCGCTGGAGATCGATCCGGCCTGCGCACTGGCCCATTTCAATCTCGGCGTGGCGATGATGGACAGTTCGCCCGAGGAGGCGGTGGCGGAACTCCGCCGTGCCCGCGAGCTCGATCCCGGCAACTGGGAGGCGAACTTCTATCTCGGCGTCCTCTACTTCAAGAAGGGGATGTACGAGGCGGCGATCCGCCTCTTCCAGCACTGCCTTCAGGGACGACCGGATTCGATCAAGGCGCACTACTATCTGGGGATCGCCTACAACAAGAACGATCAACCGGGCCTCGCCATCGAGTGTCTCACCCGGGTGATCGAGCTCGACCCGGTGAACAGCCGCGCCCACTACTATCTTGGCGTCGCCCACGACAAGCGGGGCGAGTACGAGAAGGCGCGCCTCTGCTACCAGGCGGCCGACCGGTTGGGCACGCGTGAGTAGCCGCCCCTCGGTCCGCGCGGCGCTCGATCTGCGGCGGCGCGGCGGCAAGGCCTTCGTTCCGTTCCTGACCGCGGGTTACCCCGACTGGGAGACCTGCGAGCGGGCGATTACCCTTCTCGCGGCCTGCGGCGCCGACGCGATCGAACTCGGAGTGCCGTTCAGCGATCCGCTTGCCGATGGCCCGACGATCCAGGCCTCGTCGCAACGGGCGCTCGAGGCTGGGGTCAGCCTGGAACAGATCCTTTCGCGGATGGAGTCCGCGCCCGAGCGGTATCCGCTTCCGATCGTGCTCATGAGCTATGCCAATCCGATCGTCACCTTCGGCGTGACCCGGTTCTGTGCCCGGGCGGAGCAGGCTCGGGTGGCCGGCGTACTCCTCTCTGATCTTCCTCCGGAGGAACTTCCCGAGCTCTGGCGCGAGGTCCGTGAATCCGGGCTCGAGACCGCAGTGCTCGTCGCCCCGACCACCGCGTCCGCGCGGATCCCCTCTCTCGCCGCCGCCGCGACGGGGTATCTCTATCTGATCACCCGCACCGGCGTGACCGGCCAGGGGGGAGAGTTCGCCTCCAACCTGGTCACCCAGGTGAGCCTGATCCGCCGGAGCACCGACGCCCCGATCATCGCCGGGTTCGGCATCCGCACGCCCGAGGATGCGGCCCGCCTCGGCGCGGAGATGGACGGGGTGATCGTCGGCGCCCGCATCATCGAGATCTTGAGTCAACCGGTGGAGTCGGCCCTGACCGAGCTCGAACGCTTCGCCCGCGGTGTGCGCGCCGCCCTCGACACCTCAGGGCAGGCCACTTCGTGAACTTTCTCTCCGTCCTCGTTCTCGCCATCATCCAGGGGTTCACTGAGTTCCTGCCCGTCTCCAGCTCGGCTCACCTGGTATTCGGCAAGGCACTACTCGGGGTGCGGGAGGAGGGGGTCGCGCTCGAGGTGGTGCTCCACCTCGGTACCTTGCTCGCCGTCTTGATCTACTACCGGGACGACCTGCTCTCGCTTCTGCGCGGTGCGATCGACGAACTCGGCCCCCGCGGACTGGCCGGCAATCGCCAGTCGCTGCAGATGATCGGGTATCTGGTGATCGGAACCATCCCGGCGGTGGTCGGGGCGGTCTTCATCAAGGACTACGTCGAGGCAGGCTTCAACAACCCTCGCGGCTCCTCGCTCGAACTCCTGATCAACGGCGTCATGTTGCTCTCGACCCTCCTGGCGGCCAAGGGGAGGGCGAGCCTCGGGGCGGTGCGCGCCTTGGTCATCGGCATCGCGCAGTTCATCTCGATTCTGCCCGGGATCTCGCGCAGCGGCGCCACCATCGGTGCGGCGCTCTTCATGAAGATCAAACCGGAGGAGGCGGCCCGTTTCTCCTTCCTGATGTCCATTCCGGCGATCCTGGGCGCGGCGGTGTTTGAACTCGGTCCGATGATCGAGGGCCTCAGATCCGGGAATCTCGGCCTCTATGCCTTCGGCTTCGTCATTTCGTTCTTCACCGGGCTCCTGGCCATCGACGTGCTGCTGCGGGTGGTGCAGAGGGGACGCTTCGCCCTGTTCGGGGTCTACTGCGTCGTGGTGGGGTTGTTCGGACTCTGGTTCTTCCGGGGCAACTGAGGAAATCGCGAACCAAACGAAGGAGCCGTGGTCGGCCCCAGGCTGGGTCGATCCGGACCCTTCGCATTCCGGCGGCACCGCGTCTCGCGCGGCCCCGCGCCATTCACGCGGTCTGCGTGCTCAGCGCTTCAGCCACCAGAAGATGTCGATCAAGAACGTGCAGAGGATCGTGAGTTCCATGGGCCCTCCTCCCAGAAGGTAGCCGGCGTTTCGCCGCTCGCCCGTTCTCTCACCTTCCCTGATGCGTCCCCTTCGTTGCCGTCTCGCGCCGCCCCTTCATCGTCATCCCTGCGTGCCCGAGCTTCGCGAGGCTTCGCCATCTACATCTCGATTCGGCCGGCTAGCCTTGAGCTTTAGCCGAATCTTTCCCCGGGGCGGTACGCGGATCATCCCGGCGCGTGACCGGCTGAGTTCCGGAACCGCTACAGCACGCGCAGCACGAGGAGCGTGGTGTCGTCGTTGTGCGCCGGGGCGGTGGTCTGGGTGAGGCGTTCGAAGACCAGCGCGATGAGGTCCTCGCCGCTCAGGTGATGGTGGCCGGCGGCGAAGGCGACGAGGTCCTCTTCGTCGAACTGGGTTTCGGAGCCGCCGCGCTCGATCACGCCGTCGGTATAGAGGAGAAGCAGGTCGCCGGGACGGAGCGCGACCCGGGCATTCCGGTAGCTCTCCTCGGCGCGGATGCCGAGCAGAAGTCCGCTCTTGTCGAGACGCTCCACCTCGCCGTTGGCCCGCAGCAGCAGTGGTGGAGGATGGCCGGCGTTGGCGTAGGTGAGGGTGCGGTGCCGGGGATCCAGCTGAGCGCAGACCAACGAGACGAAACGGTCGGGGCGCTCGATCTCGCAGAGGCGGCGGTTGATGGTCGCGAGGATCTCCTCCGGAGATCGTCCCGACTGCGCTTCAGCGCGGAAGCTGGCCTGGACGTTGGCCATCAGGAGTGCGGCGGGGACACCCTTTCCGGAGACGTCACCGATGGCCAGGAGGGCGCTGCGATCGCCGTTGGTGCCGACCTCACAGCAGTCGTAGTAGTCGCCGCCGACTTCGTGGCAGGGAACATTGCGCGCGGCAAACTCGACTTCCGGATAGTGCGGCAGGCTGCGGGGGAGGAGCTGCTGCTGGAGGGAGCGGGCCATCTCCATCTCGCGGCGTTCGGAGAGTCGCTCCTCGCTCGCCCTGAGGAAGTGGGCATTCTCGAGCGCGAGAGCGGCCTGAGCGGCGACCCCTTCGAGCAGGAGCAGCTCGGGCGCGGAGTAACCTTCGCCATAGGCGCGCGGGCCGAGGAGGACGATTCCGAGCCGGCGCCCTCCGCTTCCCAGCGGGACCAGGACGCGCGTGGCCACGCGGCGCAGCGCCTCCAGATCGCCGCGGGGCAGGAAGCCGTAGGGGAGTTCGGCTTCGAGGTCGCCGCGGAGCAGCGGCTGACCGGCGGCGAAGAGCGGTTGGGCCACCGCAGCACTCAGGGTCGGCGGCTCGATCCCGGCATTCGGGACGCCCATCGCCGCCGAGAGCACGAAACGGCCGTTGCCCAGCGGATCCTCGAACAGGGCCATCCGTTCGATGCGCAGCAGGGTCGAGAGCGCCTGGAGGAGAGCGGGGCCGACCTCGTCCGGCCGGCGGGCCTCGCGGAAGCGGAGGGCCGACTCGCGCAAGGCCCGCTGAGTGTCATACCGATCCGGGTAGATCCAGCGATCGATCCGATCCTGCAGCCGGCTGCGCAGCGGGCTCATCACCAGAAGCACGAAGAGAACCACGAGCAGGCTTCCGACCCGAGGTTCGAAGGCCGGGATCTTCTCGATCAACGGATGGAGGGCGAAGAACGCGAGGAAGTAGCCGAGCGCGAACAGGCTGGTCAGTGCGGAATAGACCAGACTCCGCTTGACGATGAATTCGATCTCGAACACTCCGTGACGGACGATGGCGTAGCCGAACGACGCGGGGAGAAACACCACCATGAGGGTCGCCAACCGGTCGCCGGGGACCTGGAGGTTCGGCCAGAGGGTGTGAATCAGGACCACGAGCACCAGTGGACAGAGCCCGAGCAGCGTGCCCCACAAGGTCACCTTCAGCTTCCTCCGCACCGAGGGGAGTGGGCTCAGACGGTAGGTTCGGACATAGAGCGCAACCGCAGTGATGAGCAGGACGAGCACATTGACCATGGTCCCGAGTTCGATCACCGGGCGAATGCTCTGCGGGGGGAGGCCGATCCGCCGCAGCACCCCGTCACTCAGGGAACCGAGAAAGAACAGCAGCACGCCGGGGGCGTAAATCAGCGCGAGATAGCCGGGGCGTCGTGCCACCAGCTTTCGCTCGTAGGGAAAGAGCAGGAAGAAGTGGAGCAGCAAGGCGGGGAGCAGGATCGAGCAGAGCTCGACGATCAACCGGTTCCAGCGTGATCCCCACACTCCCGGAGGGGTCCAGGGATGGAAGAGGAGCACTCCGAGTGCGAGGCAACTTCCGAAAAAGGTGACGGTGAGCCGGGACGGCTTCCGCTGATAGATCACCGCTCCGATCGTGACGCTGAGGATCGAAATGATGAAGTGCGCCACGCGCCAGGCCTGCTCCGCGGCCGGTGGGCGGGCCGGGAGCAAGACCGCCTCGAATCGGCGCCCGTCGCGCTCGAGGCGGAGGTGGATGGCGCGAGCGGAGAGGCTCCGCAGGCTGGGGGACGGATCGGTCAGTGGATCGATGGCGCGGCCGTCTACCTCGAGGATGCGATCGCCGCTGCGGAGTCCGGCGCGCTCTGCCGGGCCGCCGGCGGCGACCAGGGCGACCACTGCCCCGCGCTCGCTCATGCCGAGGAACGGTTGCTCGCTGATGCGCGCGGCCTCGATCCCCATCCCGATCGCGGTCGCGATCGCGAGGAGGAGGAGCAGCCAGCGGGAGGCTCGAAGCGCCGCTGCGTTCACCGGAAGGGACCTCCGTCTGTGAACCCGCGTGTGGGAAGGAAAGCCGTGGATGAACGGTAGTGAGCTACCCCGGCGGTTGTCAATGTTGCGCCATCGGTGCCGCCTGGGGAAGGACTTGCCGCCGCCTGGTCAGGGTTTTCCCGGTGGGGCGCGTCCGGCGGCCCGCCGCCGGTGGACCGGGCCGGTCTCCGGCCTCGGTAACGCCATCGTGAGCTGCGAGTTGCACCGGCCGCGGTGAAATCGCCGCCGGCTGGCACGGATCGTGCGTAGGGAATGTGGAATGATCCGTGGAATCTGGATATCGGCCTCCTCGCTCGATCCGATGACCCGAGCTCAGGAGGTCCTGGCCAACAACCTGGCCAACGTCGAGACCGGCGGTTTCCGTCAGGATCGGCTGGCATTTCATCGCATCGCGAGCGGTGAACTCGGCGCGCCCGAGCCGGCACCCTTCGGACCGAGCGGGGAAACAAGATCGGTCGCTCCGGTGCTCCGCGAGGGGTTGGACCTCACCGAAGGGGTCGTCGAGACGACCGGGGATCCGACCAACGTCGCGATCCAGGGGCCCGGCTTCTTCGCCGTGCAGGGGCCAGCGGGAGAGTTGTACAGCCGCGACGGGGCGCTGCGGCGCGCCGCGGACGGAACGCTCCTCCATGCGAGCGGCTACCCGTTGCTCAGCGACGCGGGGCCGCTCGTGGTTCCGCCGGGAAGTGAGATGGTCATCGGTGCCGATGGCACGGTCTTCGCCGACGGGACACCGGTCGGGCGGATCAAGACGGTCAGCTTGCCCGATCCCGGGGCGGTGCGTCACGCCGGCCGCGGGCTTCTGAGCTCCGAGCAGCCGGGGGTCGAGGACCGCTCCAGCCGCGTGGTTCAGGGGGCGTTGGAGGCGGGGAACGTCGATCCGGTCGGTTCGATGATCGAGATGATGGCGCTGGTGCGGGCCTACGAGGCCAACCAGCGTGCGCTGATGACCCAGGATCAGACGCTGGGACGGCTGATCTCCTGGTCGTCCGGCTAGGCACGCGGTGGTGAGGGACGGCTCGAGGAGGAGAAGTAGATGCTTCGCGCGATGAGAAGCGCTGCGTCCGGGATGCGGGCGCAGCAGCTCTATCTCGACACGGTGGCCCACAATCTGGCGAACGTGAACACGGTCGGCTTCAAGGCCAACCGTGTCGGCTTCGAGGACCTTCTGTACCAGACCATGACGCCGGTCTCCGCTCCGAGCGGCGAGGGCGCAGCGCGCCCCACCGCGATCCAGGTGGGGCACGGCAGCCGTCCGACCGACACGAGCAAGCTCTTCTCCCAGGGCGATACCGAAGTGACCGGTGCCCCGCTCGATCTCGTGATCCAGGGGGACGGCTTCTTCCAGGTACAACTGCTCGACGGGACCACCGGCTACACCCGTGACGGTTCGTTTCATGTCGATGGCGCGGGCCGCCTCGTGACCTCACAGGGGAACGTGGTGCAGCCCGAAATCGTCTTCCCTGCCGATGCCAGCTCGGTTGCGATCCAGCCCGACGGGCGCGTGCTCATCGAACAGGCAGGCCAGAACACGCAATCGGAGGTGGGTCAGATTCTGCTCGCCCGGTTCGTCAATCCGGCCGGTCTGGTGGCCGAGGGAGGCAACACCTACCGCGACACCGGCGGGGCGGGAGATCCGCAGCTCGCGGCGCCCGGCGATGCTGGCATCGGCCAGGTGATCCAGGGAGCGCTCGAGCGCTCGAACGTGGAAGTGGTCGAGGAGATGGTGAACATGATCCTGGCCCAACGCGCGTTCGAGGTGAGTTCGAAGGCGATCAAGGCCGCGGACGACATGATGGGTGTCGCGGCCTCGATCCGACCGGCCTAATCGAAGATCACGATGAGAGAGCGGCGCATGTCAGGGACGACTAGGCGAGTCTCGCAGAGCTCGATACCGGGTCACCGGGGGGAACGGGCTTTGCGAACCAACTCGAGGGGAGGAATCCTCCCGCCGCTCTCGCTCTTTCTTCCGCTGCTCGGGTTGTTGCCCGGGACGGCGGTGTCCGCCCAAACGGCGCACTCGATCCTCCTCCCGGTGGAGGAGCAGCTGCGGGACGTGGCGGGCTGCGATTCGTTCCGGGTCGAGTGGAGTCGCGCGCTCGATCGTGAACTGGCTCGACTCACTGATGCTCGCGCCACGATCGACCCCGACCCCACCACTGCCGCCCGGTTGCCGGAGCGCGTGCTGGTGCGCGTCGCCGGGAAGCGTGACGGACGTGCGGCGGAGTGGACGCTCTTCGGAGCGCCGCAGTGCTACGGCCCCTTCTACGTCGCCCCGCACGGAATGACCAGCGGCGCGGTCTGCGCCCTCTCGGACCTCGAACTGCGCGAGGGATGGCATCCGTCGGCTGCGTTGACTCCGATCGACCCGTTGGCGGAACGCCTCTATGCCCCGCGCGGTCTCCTCGCCGGACGCGCGATTCCACGCGAGTCACTGGTCGAGGCGCCGGTGGTCCGGCGTGGAGAGCCGGTGATCGTGGTCTATCGCGACGGCGGCCTCGAACTGCGCGCGCAGGCACTTGCCCGGAAGGATGCCTGGATCGGCGACGAGATCACCGCCCGGGTCGAAGGGGCCGCGCGCGACTGCCGCGGACGGATCAACGAGCACGGGGAGTTGGTGGTTGTGCCCGGAGGGATCGGCCCGATGTCGACCCGTTCGGGATCGGCCGCGGCTGCGCCGGCAGCTGCGACGAACAGGGAGTCGGAACGATGAGAACATGTTTGCTGCGCATCGCTCACGTGCCTGGGTTCCTGCTGATCGCCGGAGCGTTGCTCCTGGCTCCGATCGAACCGACGGGTGTGGCCCGGGCGGGAGAGACCGGCTCGCTCTGGCAAGAAGATGCGGGCCAGCGGTACACCAATCGGAAGGCGATGCACGTGGGGGACTTGATTACCGTGATCGTCGAGGAGTCTTCGGCCGGGAGCAACCGCTCGAGCTTGCGCACCAAGAAGGAGAGCACGTTCGACGCGGAAGGTGGACCGGGGAAGGGGCCGCTCAGCTTCATCCCGCTCTTCAGCGCGAAGGCCGACCTGAGCGACGAAATGAATGGCAACGGTGCGGTGAGCCTCTCGGGCGAACTCTCGACCAAGCTCACCGTGCAGGTGATCGAGATCCGCCCCACCGGTGAGCTGGTGGTCGAGGGGAGCCGGATGCTCGAGGTGAACGGCGAGGAAGACCGCTTCACCCTCCACGGTGTCGTTCGACCGGAAGATGTGCGGGCCGACAACACCGTGCTCTCCACCTATCTGGCCGAGGCCCGAATCTCGTATGCCGGTAACGGCTCGGTTCATCACGCCGCCAAGCGCGGCATCTTTCAACGGATCCTCTCGTGGATCTTTTGAGGAGGCTCGTGAGGCGACCCCTTCCGTCCGCGGCGCGCTGCTCGTCCGGGCGACACAATCAGGTCCGGTCCGGGAGGAGGGCGGGGAGACTCGCCCTTCTCCTGACACCGTCGCTCCTGCTGACGCTCTTCGCGACAATGCCGGCGTCGGCCGCCCGGATCCGCGATGTGGCGCGATTCCAGGGGATGAGGGACAACCAGCTCGTCGGCTACGGCCTGGTGGTCGGGCTCGACGGCACCGGAGACAAGAAGTCGACCGGCTTTACCATGCGCTCGATGAGCAACCTGCTCGAGAGCGTGGGACTGACCATCCGGCCGGAAGAGATGGCCGTCAAGAACGTGGCCGCGGTGATGGTGACGGCAACCCTTCCTCCCTACGCCCGCCCAGGGAGTAAGCTGGACGTCAACATCGCCTCGATCGGCGACGCCACCAGCCTGCGCGGTGGGGTGTTGATCCAGACATCGCTCGAAGCCGCCGACGGCCGGGTCTACGCGGTCGCCCAGGGGCCGATCGCGGTCGGCGGCTACTCCGCTGATTCGCCCGGGGGAACCCGGGTCTCGCAGAACCAGGTCACGGTCGGGCGGATCTCCGGCGGGGCGATCATCGAGCGCGAGGTACCGCGGGTGGAGACCGAATCGCGGTCGGTCGATCTGATCCTCGAGCGGCCCGACTTCACCACCGCCTCGCGTGTGGTGCTGGCGGTCAACCAGGTGGTGGGCGGCGGCGCCTTCGCCCTCGACCCCGGGACGATCCGGATTCCGGTGGCCGACACCACGATCACGGCCATGATCGACCTCATGGCCCGAGTGGGCGAGGTCGAGGTCGATCCAGGCTCTCCGTCCCGTGTCGTGATCAACGAGCGGACCGGAACGGTGGTTGCGGGCGGTTCGGTACGCGTTCACCCGGTGGCGATTTCCCACGGCAACCTCTCGATCCGGATTCAGAACCAGACCGACGTGGTGGCGGCGCCGCCGTTCTCACCGCCCGGTACGCAGTCGACCACGGTGCAGAACTCCGACATCCGCATCAGCGACTCCGGCGGAGCCTTCATCACCCTCCCGGGAACCTCGACCATCGAGCAGCTCGCCGCCGCGCTCAACGCCCTCGGCGTGAGCCCGCGCGACGTGATCGCGATCTTCCAGGCGCTGGACGAAGCCGGGGCGCTCGATGCCGACCTGGTCGTGATCTGAGAGGAAACGATGTCGCCACTGCGCTCCATCGGACCAGAGTCGCCGCTCGATCCCCAGGCCCTCGCGCAGAAGGCGCGAGAGTGGGGGAAGGCGAATCGCGAGTTTCAGCAGATCTTCCTGGCGGAGTTCCTGCGCCCTCTGACCGAGGCACTCTCGAAGCCGTCGGAAGAGGAGGGGCTGTTCTCCTCCAACGGACTCGACACCTACTCGGTGTTCTTCCAGCAGGGGCTGGCCAAGGAAGTGGCCGGGCGGTGGCCGCTCCCCTCGTTGCCGTCTCCGCCGGTGCTCGCGCTGGGGGGGCAGACGCCGGCCACTCCGACTCAGCCGTTCCTTCCTCTCCCTGGGGTCACCCCGATCTCGTTGTTCAGTGCTGCGCAGGAGCAGGCGGGGGTCTCCCTCCCGGGCGGGATTGCGCCGACCGCGCTCTCCCCGGGGCACGGTTCGGCCACGCCGGCCGTCGCGACCACCGGCACCCGGGCACCGGATGCCGCCGACGCGCTGCGTGGACGCACTCCGGATGCGTTACCCGAACTCCATACCTCGGCGGTTGCCGATGCCTCGGAAGGGAGGGCAGTTGCCCCGCCTCTGGCCGGCATCCCGGCCCTGCCTGAGGATGAGGTGGCCCGCGCCAGCCGACTCTTCGACCTGCCGCGAAACCTGATCCGCGCGGTGATCCTGACCGAGTCGAGCGGGAGACCCGACGCGGTCTCTCCCGCGGGGGCGAAGGGCTACATGCAGCTCATGCCGGGGACGGCCAAAGAGATGGGGATCGATGATCCGAGCGACCCGTGGCAGAACATTTTTGCCGGTGCGAAGTACCTGAGTCGTCAGCTCGAGCGGTTTGGCCGGATCGACCACGCGCTCGCGGCCTACAACGCCGGGCCGGGCAATGTGGCCAAGCATGACGGAATCCCTCCGTTTCGCGAGACCCAGGCCTACGTGCGAAAGGTGCTCCACTGGAAGGAACGCCTCGACGCGGCCGATCCGACCAACGCCTGAGGCCCCTCGCGATCCTCCGACTCCCTCCCCGCCTGGCCCCCGCCCTCTGCTTCGGTGCTGGTCGTAAGAGCGCCGACCGGGGCTACAGTTGCTCCCATCCCTCGCCGATACCGCTACAGAAGACCCGTGTCTGAAGGAGGATCTTGATGCTCGAGGGATCGCAGCAGGGGACGCCGCACGGAACGGCGCGTCCGATCGACACCATCCGCAACGAAGTGCTCGCCGCGCGCAGTCTGCTCGCCGCCCAGCGCGCGGTCGAGGAGGCGATGACCGCGGGGGCACGTGCGGCCGAACTGGAGCCGGTTCTGCGCACGCTTCGCGAGGCGATCGAGGTCGCGCGACAGACGTCGATGGAGCGGCGTCGGCATTTCCCGGTGCCGGGTTCGCTGGAACTCTGGCTCGAACGGGAAAGGCCGGCGGAAGCGCCGCTGGTGCACAAGCTCGCGGTCGAAGCGCGCGGCCTGCGTCAGGAGATCGAACGGGTGGCCCGCCGATCCTCGTACCTCGCGCGCCGTACCGTCGGCTGGTACGAGACGCAGCTCGCTTCGCTGACCGAGTGGGTCGCGGTCTCGGCCATGCCGGGGGGCGACTACGCGCCGCGGGAACACCAGGCTCCGGCCGCACCGCTTTCGATGCTCCTGGACAAGGCTGCCTAGGCGCGACCGGACCGCCGGTCGAGGAATGCGTGTCCCGGGACGGACACGCAAGACGAGGGATCCATGCCTGGATTGATCGCCGGACTCGAAATGGCTCGGCGTGCCCTGCTGACGCACCAGTCCACCCTGACCGTCACCGGGCACAACATCGCCAACGTCGCCACTCCCGGTTTCACCCGACGGCGCGCGGTGCTGGAGCCCACCCTGCCGGAGGAGACCCCGGAAGGGCGGCTGGGCAGTGGCGTGACCTTCGTGGGAGTCGAGCGCAAGCGCGATGTCTTCATCGACTCCCAGGTGCGGGAGGAGCGTGGCCTGCTGGGCAAGTGGTCCGCCCGGGCCGAGAGTTTGCTCCGGGTCGAGGGGGTCATCAACGAGCCGGGAGAGAACGGGCTCTCCGAGTTGATGAACCAGTTCTGGAATTCCTGGCTCGACCTCTCGAACCAGCCGGAGGATCTCGCCACCCGCGCGGTTGTGGTGCAGAAGTCCGATGCGCTGATCGAGGGGTTTCGGCGCCAGGACGACCGGATCGACGCCATCCTCGAAGGGAGCGACCGCGAGCTGGAGCAACTGGTCGAGCGGATCAACACTCGCCTCGAGGAACTGGGCGAGTTGAACGGCCAGATCGGAACCGGGTCGCTCCAGGACGGCTCCTACGCCGACCTCGAAGATCGGCGCGATCTCCTGATCGACGAACTGGCTGAACTGGCCGGGGCCTCGCACCTGGTGCGGGCCGACGGGCAGACGGTGGTACGGATCGGAGGACGAACCGTGGTGCAGGGGAGCGCGGTCGACCTGCTCGCTTCCCAACGCTTTTCGGCCGAGAACAAGGTGCACTCCCGCGTGGTCTTCGCCCTGGACAACGGTGAACCGCACAATCTCTCCGGTCGTCTCGGCGGTCTGACCGAGGTTCGGGAAGAGGTGATTCCCGAGTTCCGGCAGAAGCTGGAGACCCTCTCCCTCAAGCTGGTCGAGTCGGTGAACCGACTCCACGCGGCCGGGCCTTCCCGGACGCCGATCTTCTCCGGCGGGAAGATCGCCGACTTCGAGGTGAACGAAACGATCATGAACGACCCCAACAAGGTGAACGCCGGCAGCTCGGGCGACTCAGGCGACAACGACATCGCGCTGGCCATTGCCGCGCTGCGGGACGCCCGCATGCTGGCCAACAGCACCTCCACGCCGAGTGAGTACTACAGCTCTGCGGTGTCGAGCCTGGGCGCGATCACACAGCAGGCCGGCCTGGTCGCGGAAGGGCAGACCAACGCGGTGCAGAGCCTCGAGGCCCAGCGGCAGTCGGCCATCGGGGTGAACCTCGACGAGGAACTCGCCCAGCTGGTCGAGTCGCAGCGCGCCTATCAGGCAGCGGCCCGACTCTTCTCGGTGTTCGACGGTCTCTACGACACCCTGCTGCAGATGTAGGAGTAGACGATGGCGAATCGCATCTCGACCCGTTCGATCTACGACAACCTGCTCCACACCACCATCGGCGCGCAGGACAAGCTGAACCGCTTGCAGCATTCGATCGCGGACGGAACGCGGCTGAGGAGCCCATCGGATGATCCGGTCGGAACCCACCTGGCTTTGCGCGCACGCGAACGGCTCTCGGCCAACGAGCAGTACACGAAGTCGCTGGAGCACAGCCTGACGCACCTCGAAGCTTCCGACGCCGTCCTGACCCAGATCGAAGACCTCGTAACCGAGGTGCGCGCCCTGCAGACCGCAGCGGCGAACGACACCTTGGGCGGCGAGGAGCGCGCCGCCATGGCCGCGCAGGTCGATCAATTGACCCGCCAGCTGGTGGAACTCGGCAATCAGCAGTTCGCCGGGGTCTATCTGTTCGGCGGAAAACAGACCCAGACCGCCCCCTTCGCGCTGGAAGAGGGACTCGACGGCGCAGTGGCCCGCGTCACCCGGAGCGGAGATTTGCGCGCGATCGAGTCGCCCGTGGTTCGCCAGGTCGATCGGGATGTTTTGCTCAGCATCCACGCGAAGGCTTCCGATGTCTTCGGCGAAGGGCAGGAGCTGTTCGGGACCCTCATCGAACTGCGGGAAGCGCTGGCCAAGAACAGTGGCGATGCCATTCGACAGTCGGGCGCGCAGATCGACCAGGCGCAGAACGGGGTTCTGGCCGCGCACGGGGTGGTGGGGACGCTGATGCAACGGGCCGAGACGCTGAAGACCCAGCTCGAACGCGACTCCATGAGCCACGAGGCGGAGCGGGCGCGGCTGGAGGATCTGGATGTGGCCGAGGCGATGTTCGAGATGTCGCAACAGCAGACCGCGCTTCAGGCGGCGCTCGAGGCGGGATCGCGGATTCTGACCCTCAGTCTGCTCGACTACATGAAGTAGGACGCTGGGTAGAGGGTCCGACGCGAGGAGAGAGTGATGATTCTTCGCTCCAAGTCATTGGGAGAGATAGAGGTGCGGGACGAGGCGGCTATTTATATGCCGGACGGCCTGCTCGGGTTCGAGGAATTGAAGCAGTACGTGTTCCTCGAGCCGGAGGAGTTCCACCCGTTCCTCTGGCTGGTCTCGACCGAGGAGCCGGAGATCGGCTTCGCGGTCGCCGACCCCCAGCTGTTCTGGCCCGGTCTCTACGAGGTGCCTCTTTCGGATTCGGACAAGGATGTCCTGGATTGGCAGGCGGAAGACCAACTCGGGGTCTTTGTGCTAGTCTCGGTCGCTGAAGGGGGACGCCGGATCACCGCCAACCTCAAGGGGCCGGTAGTGATCAACACACGCAACCGCCTGGCAAAGCAGGTGGTCGTCTACAACCCGGCATTTGCAGTCCGGCAGCCTCTCGTTCAACCCAGCACGCGCGTCGTAGCCGGAGGCCTCAGCGCCACCGGCGGCGTGGCCCACGGGAGCGGGCCTGCGCAGCGGGTTTCAGTGGGATGATTCCAATCGCGCCACAAGCGTTCACGCGCGGAGCGGTCAGCTCGACCCCGCGCGCGGCCACGCGAAGCCGTGGAATCGGTGATTCGGCAGGGAGCGCCACTCGGAGGAAGCGACCATGCTCATCCTGACACGGAAGTTGGGGGAGAACATCCGCATCGGGGACAAGATCAAGATCATTGTGCTCGACGTGAAGGGCGGTCAGGTGAAGCTCGGTATCGATGCTCCGCCGAACGTCGCCGTCCATCGCGAAGAGATCTACGAGCGCATCCGCGACGAGAACCGTCGCGCCTCGGGCATCTCCGCCAGCTCGCTCAAGCAGGTGGCGCAGATCTTCTCCAAGGGGAAGCGCAAGGCGGAGGGGGACGATCCGGCCGGACCGGTCGGTCCCTAGTTCACCCCGGACGATTTCGCGGACCGTGAGGTTCGAACGCAGACGGCGCGGACATCCGCGCCGTTTGCGTTTTCCGTCGCCAGCATTCAAGCTAGGCTCCGATGTTTCTGATCTCGATCATCGTTCTCTTCGCCCTCGGTCGAGGGCTGGTCGGACTCTTCCGGGCGCGGAGGGGGATCGGCTACGAGATCATGCTCGCCTGCGTGGCCGGACTGATCCTCTGCGGTGGACTTGCGGTGGTGGCGATCACCCAGGGGTGGCCTACGCGTGAGGTCCTCCTCGTCGGGCTGATTTTCAGCCTGGCCCTGCGCTGGCTGGTCTTCCGACGGGAAGGGACCACGGCGCCGGCGGGCGATCCCAACGTTCCCTCGATGCCCGAGGCTGCTCCGCTCACCCAGGCCTTGCTCGAGGCGATGATCTTCGCCCTCCTGGTCCTGCTCCCGGCGATGGCCCGCGAGTGGATCCGCGTTCGGTCCGACGCCTGGTATCACGCCGCGATCACTCACGAGATCGCGCTGCACGGACTTCCTCCCGAGGATCCTTATTTCGCCGGCCTGCCGCTCCAGTACATGTGGTTCTACCACTGCGTGCTGGTTGGGCTGCGAAGCCTCTGGGTGCCTGATCCCTTCATCGCCATGACCCTGATCAACGCGATCGCGCTGGTCGGGCTTGGCGTCGCGATCGCCGATCTCTCGCTGGCGCTGGGTCGGAACGAGGCGGAGGCGCGGCGCGCCGCCTGGGTGGCGCCCCTGGGCATGGGGGCCCTGTTCTGGCTTCTGCTGCCGCTGCGCGCCCTGCGCGCGCTGGTCGGCGAGAATCGCGGCAGCGAGGCGCTGGCGACGGTCTTTCGCCTCTCGCCGCTCGACATTTCCACGACGCGGCAGTTCCTCTCCGACTTTGGCAGCCACCCCTTCTTCCTGAACAAATTCCTGGTCGGTACCGCCTACGGTCTCGCCCTGACGCTCTTCGTCCTCCTCTTCGCCGCCGTCGTGCGGTACCTCCGCGAGTCGCGCCGCGGTGACCTCTTCGCCGCGGCCTTCTGGCTGCTCGGGCTTTTCCTCCTCCATCCCCTGGTCGGTGTGATCGCGGTGATTGCCGGCGCGGCCGCGGTGACCGGGCTCTGCCTGCTCGGCCGCGCCCGAGGAGGAATCGGGGTCGCGCGGGTCGTGCCGATCGGGGTCGCGTTCTCCGGGGCCGGTCTCCTCGCGCTCCCCTATCTGCTCACCATTCGCGGGGCGCGCTCCTCCGCCCAGGTGGCTCCGATCGGCTTCGATCTCTGGATCACCATCGCGCTGATCTCGAGCGCCGCCTTCGGACTGATCTTCGGTCTGCCCGTCTTGCGTCGGCTCTGGGGGGAGAAGAACCCCGGGACACGCTTCTTCTGCCTGGTCGTGGCTGCGATCTGGGGCATGGCCTTCTTCACCCGGTTGCCCGGACCGAACACCGCGGACAAGTTCGGTTTTCTCACCTACCTGCCTCTGGGCATCGCCGCCGGTTGGTGGACCAGTCGCCATCTCGTCGGCGCGCGCGGTTGGATCGCGTTGATCCTCCTGCTCGGTCCGGCGAACCTGATCGGTTGGGCGGGCTACTGGGGGGATCGCGACCGGAGGACGCAGAGCGCCGACGACCGCGCGCTCCACACCTGGCTCGCCGACTCGACGAGCACCCAAGCGGTGGTGATCGACCTGCGCGAACGGGTCGACATCCCCGTGCTGGCCCCGCGCCGGGTCTACTACGGCAGCACCATCTATGCATCGCAATGGGGCTACGACGCGGACGAGATCCGCCGCCGCCGCCGGCTCTCCGAATTGCCGGTGGCAGGCGGCGCCCCGATCGACACGGCGCAATGGCGGGCGGCATCGATCGACCTCGGAGCTCCGGTTCTTCTCGTGATCCGGGCCGAAGATCTACCCGACTCGGCGGCAGCCGACTGGTTCGCGGACCATCCGGATCTGTTTTCCCGCGCTTTCTCGAGCGGAGGGATCAGCGTCTACTCCGCCCCCCTCCCGGTAGGTCCCCCGTGTTGCGCTCCCTCCCTCCCAGGCCGGGTGAGCGAAATCAACCATTCGATTGACATGCAACGAGTTCGACGTCCGGACTCTGCGTGTAAACAAATCTTTCCGCTACCGACTAAAGATCTCCGTGCGACGCCCGAATCCTAGGACGAGGCACCGGGGGAATCACTCCACCGGAGCTTCAAGCCACAGGGTATGGAAACCCGGTTGCCGTTCGGGCAGCCACAACACGGAGGGTGAACTCCACATGGCAGGCAGCGATCTCTCGAGAATTCGTTCCAACATTCAGGGACTGAACATCCTGTCGACCTTGCGGGATGTGAATCAGTCGGTGGCCACCCACCAGCTGCGTCTCGGAACCGGCAAGCGTATCAACTCGGCGGGCGACGATCCGGCGGGTCTGTCGATCTCGAACAAGCTCGACGCGCGGAACCGGATCCTGCAGGCGGTCTACGACAACATCGGTCAGGCGAAGAACATGCTCGCGGTCGGCGAGGGTGGTCTGCTCTCGATCAACGACATCCTGGTCGGCATGGGCGAGAAGATCGTCACCGCCGCAACCGACTCCCTCGGCACCGAGGAGCGCCAGGCGATCAGCCAGGAGCTCGAGCAGATGGTGCAGGAAATCGACGACATCGCCACGCAGACGAACTTCAACGGCGTCTCGATGCTCAATTCGAACGGCACCCTGAAGTTCCAGACTGCGGAAGGCGACCAGACCGAGTACGCGCTCTCCTCGTTCACTCCGACGGCGCTCGCCATGACCAACCTGTCCTCTCTGACCGGGCAGTCGGTCATCGACTCGAGCAACTACGAGAACTATCTGAACGAGGTGAACGCCGCGATCACCACCATCAACCAGGGTCTGACCACGGTCGGTTCGCTCATGAACCGTCTGACGCTGAAGGAGAACAACATCTCCATCGCCCAGACCAACACCGAGTCGGCCTTCAGCCGGATCCGGAATGCGGACATGGCCAAGGAGCAGCTCGAGCTGACCAAGGCGCAGATCCTGCAGCAGACCTCGACCGCGATGCTGGCCCAGGCCAACCTCAACGGTCAGGGAATCCTCTCGCTCTTCGGCTAATCGTATCCCAGGGCCGCGGGCCCGCCATGAAGGCGGCGCCCGCCCGCGGGAGCACCGCTCCCGATGATTCGCCAAGGAGCTTTGCAAGGAAGGAAGAGGGGCGTGGGAAATGATGCCCGGTGAGAGTCCGTATCGGATCTATCGCCAACAGCAGGTCTCGGGGCTCTCGACCGAGAAGCTACTCCTGCTGGCCATGGACACTGCGGTCCGCGCCTGCCGGCAACGGCGGCGCGGCCTGCTTGTCCAGGTGCTGCACGAGCTGATGGCGGGACTCGATCTGTCGGGTGGGGAGGTGGCGGGCAATCTGCTCACCCTCTACGAGTATCTGCTTCGGCTGACTCGGGAAGGACGACTCGAGGAGGCCCAGGCGATGCTCGAGGAGTTGCGGGAGACCTGGTCTCGCGCGCTGAACGCGGAGGCAGGTCGCGCCGCGGTCGGCTCATCTCCCTACGCGGGGAACGGAGAGCCGGCGGTGAACTTGATCTCGACTGAGGGCTAGCGGGACGGCGCCCGGGAACAGGGTCACGGACGTTCGGACCGGAGGATAAGATGTCGGAAGTGAGCAGCACGGGAAACTCCGCTTTGCGGTCATTGGCCCAACAGCTGATGGCGGCAGAGCGGCGACCGCTGGCGTCGATGCAGACCCAGCGCTCCGGGCTGCAGGAGAAGTCGACCGTCTTCCGCAACCTGGGGAGCACGCTCTCCACCTTGAAGCGATTGGCGTCGACTTTCGCCACCAAAAGCAGCAGCAATCCGCTTCGCACCATCAAGGTGACCGGACAGGACGACGCGGTGTTGGGCGTCACGGTGGGGCTTGGCGCCTCGCCGGGGGCGCACACCATTCGCGTCGACCAGGTCGCGGCGCGGCACTCGCTCGCCTCGGCGTCGATCCAGGACGACGGGACGAGCCTGTCGGCTTCCCCCTCGCTCACCGCGGGCGAACTCCGTTTCGCCTTCACCGTGGGGGAGGAGACGAAGGAAGTTGCGATCTCGCTCGAGGCCGGGGCCACGGACCTCGATGTGCTGCGGGATGTAGCTCAAGCGATCACTGACGCGAATGCCGGGGGCGGTGGCCTCGGTGGTTCAGACCAGTCCGGGTGAAAGTCGGCTGCTCATCCAGGCGGCGGGGTCGGGGCGCGAGGCCCGGCTCACGGCGATCGGGGATGTGGCGGGAAACCTGATGAGCAACCTCGGTCTGGCCGGGCAGGAAGGGGATGACAGTCCGCTTCCGGCCACGGTACAGGCGGCAGCGGACGCGCTGGTGCGGCTCGATGGATTGGATGTGCGCGCGCGTTCGAATGAGCTGGTCGGTGTGGTCCCCGGCGTGACCCTGACGCTTCATGCCACGTCGAGCGAGGCTCGGACCTTCCGGGTCGATCGCGACAACGAAGCGATCGTGAAGAAGCTGGAAGAGTTCATCACGAAGTACAACGAGACCCTAGACTCGGTTCGAAACCTGACCCGGGCCAGCGATTCGTCCGGCGCGAATCGCGGTCCGCTGACCGGTGAAGTCACGATCCTGCGCCTCCGCACGGAGATGCGTTCGGCCGTGACCGCCTCGGTCGAAAGTGACGATGAGAGTGCGTTGACCACGCTCGCCCAGATCGGCATTACCGCCGATCGGGAAGGGAATCTCAGCCTGAGCGATCGGAGTGCGCTCCAGAAAGCCCTGGCGGATAACCCCGACGGAGTGGAAGCGCTCATGAACGGCACTGATGGAGTGGCGCATCGCCTGACCTCTCTGCTCGACCGCTACAGCAAGGCGGGGGGAATCCTCTCGCTGCAGCAGGACGCGGTGCAGAGTCGGCTTCGGTCTCTCGGCACGCGGATGCAGCGGCAGAGCGAGAGCCTCGCCAAGCGCGAGGACGCTCTGGTCACGCGGCTATCGCAGCTCGAGGCCGGTCTGGTGGCGCTCAGCCAGCAGCAGTCGTCCCTGAACGGACTCCTCGGTTCGAGCGATTCGCTCTTCGCGTAGGTCCGGATGGACCGCGCAGCGGAGCCGAAGAGGTAGTCGAATGGACGCGATTCGGAACATTCTGCAAGTTACGCAGGGGGCCAACCGTCTGAACCAGGGATCGCCGACCCCTCGCACCGCACCGACCCCGCCCCCCGACGGGGAGGAGAAGCGCCCCGAGCGCGAGGCCTCCCCCGAAGAGCTCAAGGCGGCGGTGGAGAAGGTGTCGACCCACCTGGCGCACGCCGCCACGCGGGTCACCTTCACCGTGGACAAGGACCTGGGCCGGGTCGTGGTCCGGGTGATCAACCCGGAGACCCGGGAGCTGGTCCGCCAGATCCCCCCGCAGGAATTGCTGGACCTGGCCCATCAACTCGACTCGATGGACACCCCCTCCGGACTGCTCGCGGACGAGGTTGCCTAGGTCCCCAACTCCCACGCAAGAAACCGGAGAAACTGCCGATGACAGGAGGGACGAGCGAGGCAGCGGGTCGCGTCGAGCCGGAATCGCTCTTGGCCCAGGCGGAATCCCGGGTCGGGGAGGATCGGATCGATGAGGCGGTGGCGCTGCTCGAGACAGCGGCGGCGAGGCTTGACCCTCGCCACGTCGCGGCCTACCTTGGCCGTGATGCCTCGACGGCCCGGATTCAGGCCCTGCTTCGCTCGATCGGACGGCTTCAGCGAGAGCTGGAGTCGCGGAGAAACGAGGCGGATCTCGCGCTACGGGCTCTCCGGGCGCAACAGCGATTCGAGCCGATCGGCGAGTCGGAGCGCAGGGGCTGGTTCATCGACCAGGCCTAGCCCGAACGATCGGCAGCGTGGGAAGGAGGGAGACGATGGGCGTGAACCAGGTGGGGAACGGCAAGATCGTCTCGATCGACACCCTGAGGTCTCGGGCAGCCGCGCAGCGTCGATCGTTCGAGTCGGGTCGATCGTCCGAGTCGGGTCGATCGTCCGAGTCGGGTCGATCGTCCGAGTCGGGCCGTTTGGCCGAGTCGGGTCGGGAGACCGCGTCACCGCGCGGTTCCGACGCGGAATCCCAGGGGGCCCACGACACGCTCCAGCTCTCGGACCAGGCCAAGGCACTGCTCGATCGCGAGCAGATGATGGCCGGGCTCCGCTCGGAGTTGAAGGACCTTCCCGACGTCCGGGCCGACAAGGTGATCGAGGCGCGCTTGCGTCTGACCAGCGGTTACTATGATCGGCCGGAGGTGAAGGAAGAGATCGCGCGCGCGTTTCTGAGCGACTTCCGCCCGCCGAAGGACGCACCGGTCGAGCCCTGACGCGGCGCGCCCGTGAGGCGCGATCGCCGGTGCTGCTTCCGGTCAGGATGACGGAACCCCAGGAGCGAGGATCGCGCATGTTCGTCCCTGCCGCGCCCGGCGTGCCCGGAGCACTTTCCATGGTCCAGCTTCCCGAGCCCGGGGAATCGATCCGCCTCGAGTGGGGCGAGGCCGACGAGCCACTGCGGGCGCGGGTCACCTCCCGTGACGGAAGTCGGATCGAGATCTCCCCCACCACTGGTCCCTGGGGCGCGTATCTCCCCACAGCCCAGCCGGTCTCCTGTATCGCCGAGCGCCCCGATGCGCTCTACGTCTTCACTGCCCGATGCCATCCCGGACCTGGCGGATCCGCGCGGTGGATCCTGGAGTTCGAATCCGGGCGGCAGGAGCGACTCCAGCGACGCGAGTTCTTTCGCATGCGCATCCACCTCCCGTTGCTCGTGGCCGCCCCCGGCGCGCCGTTCGACCGGGAGCTGGGCAAGGCGATCCCATACCTCAGTCCCCGCGAGTCGGCCGGGGAGTACCGTCTGCTGCGGCTCTCCGACCTCTCCGGAGGCGGCTGCCTGGCCAACGGGTGGGAGCCCTGGTTGACCCCCGGGACGGTCCATGTCGGCTACCTCTACATCGACGATGGGGGCGGACCGCTTCCCCTCCGCCTGCTGGTCGTGCGGGCGGACGAGGAGCGGGGCGAGACCGCCTTCCACTTCGTCGAGATGCGGGAGCGGCGCCGCGAGCGCGTGCTGCGCGCCCTCTATCGCGAGTATCGTCGCCAGCGAGCCAATCGCCCCGAAACCGCTTGAGACGGCCCAAGCCATTGGGATACTCTGCCCGACGCCCAAGGATGGGGCCTTCCGGCAAGGGGTTTCTGCATGGCCAACGGGTCCTTGCGGACCGTCGGTGCATCGTCTGGTTCCGCGAATGGAAACGCGGAGACGAAGCGTCGCTCGAACAAAGCGACGGCCGCTTCCGTTCGCCCTGCCGGGCGTGCCTCCAGGCCGCGGTCCGGTCCGCTCCTTGCGTGGTCCGAGGACGCGCCGATCATCCCGTTGCTCTATGCTCTCCCGCACCGCGCGTACATCGACGACGCCGTCCTGCAGGATGCTCCGGTCGCTGAGTCTCAAGTCATCCCGATCAGCGCGATGCCGGACGAACCGGCCCCCCCGAGCGACCCTCTATTCTCCTGTGTGCTCGAGCATGAGCTCGAACTCGACCCTCACGAGTCGGCCGCACTCGAGTTGACCAACCCCGCGCTCTGGCGCGCGGCTGTCCGGGGGGAGTTCACTCCCCTGGTCGACCTGGTGGCCGGCAACGCGGCCTCCCTCGACCGCACGCTCGTCGTCTGGCCGATCGACGACGGGGAACGCCGGGTCGGGGGGCTGGTGCTCCGCATCGGGGCAAAGCTCCGCTCCGGGGCGAGCGCGGTGCGGCGGAAGCTGCGGGACGAGGAGTACGAGACGCTGCTGATCCAGCAGCTGGCGCTGCTTTCGGCCGCGCGTGAACGCGATAGTCTCGTCGCCTTCCGCAGCGCGGTGGGCGAGGCGTTGCCCTACGGATTCATCGGCTTGGATCATCTCGGACGGGTGCTCTATCTCGGCGGCCGCGCGGAGGAGATCCTTGGGGTCCCGCTGGCCGAGGCCCGCGGACGCGATTGCGCGCGCATCTTTCGCGCGGTCGGTCTCGAGGATCGGAATCCGCTCCTTGACGGTCTGCGGGGACGTGCCGTGCCGATCGAACTCTACATCGCGCGGGCTGATGGGCGCGAACTGCCGATCGCCCTCCTGGTCTCGCGCGTGGGGATCCGCGGTTCGCGGCGGAAGGGGCTCGTGGCCTTCATTCGTGACCTGACCGAAGAGCGAGCGCTGGCCGAGGCCGAGAGTCAGCGGGATCGCCTGGCAGCGCTGGGGGAACTCTCGGCCGGCGTGGCCCATGAGATTCGCAATCCGCTGACCGGCATCGCCAACTGCGCGCAGGTGCTGAAGGAGGGGCGGCTCGCTCCCGAGGCCCAGGGCAAGTTTCTCGACATCATCTTGGAGGAAGCGGCCCGACTGAACCGGATCGTCGAAGGGCTGCTTCGCTACGCGCGCCCGCATCGCCCGGAACTCCGGGAGACGGACGTAAATGACTGTGTTCGCCGCGCGCTCGATCTCGAATCGTCCACGCTCGCCGATCGCGGCGTCCGCACGCGCCTCACGGTGCGTGGGCGAATTCCCCTGATCTATCTCGATCCGGGGCAGATCGAGCAGGTATTGCTGAACCTGGTCCGCAACGCAGGGGAGGCGATGCCGGAAGGGGGCGAACTCAAGGTGGAGGTGTCGGTGATCCGTCGACTCCTTCACCGGCGACGCGGTACGGGGCGCAGGGCCACCGACCGAGTCCGCTTCGCGCGGGAAGGACCCCGCGCGCGGTTCGTTCAGGTCAGAGTCTCCGACACCGGGCGAGGCATCCCCAAGGATCTCCTCTCCCGGATCTGGAACCCTTTCTTTACCACGCGAACGCGAGGGACCGGGCTCGGGCTCTCCCTCTCGCTCTCGATCGTGCGCGAGCACGGTGGCACCCTCACGGCGCGCTCCGTGGAAGGGAAGGGAACCACCATTTTGATGGATCTACCGATCGAGAGGAGGCAAGGTGAGCGAAGGACCGCAGGCTGAGAACCTCGAGTGCTCGTTGCTCGTGGTGGACGACGAAGAGTCGATCCGGATTACCCTTTCCGAAGCGCTCAAAGATGGCGGCAACCGGGTGTTGTCCGCCGCGACCGGCATTGCCGCGCTCGAGATCCTCGAGCGCGACTCGATCGATCTGGTGCTGCTGGATCAGAATCTCAAGGTGTCGGGTGAAAACGGCATCGACGTCCTCCGTCGAATCAAGGAGAAGCGCCCGGAAACGGTGGTGATCATGATGACCGCCTACGGCGAGATCAAGTCGGCGGTCGAAGCGACCCAACTGGGTTGTTACCAGTACATCACCAAGCCGCTCGAGATCCCGCAACTCCGACTCCTGATCAAGAACGCCCTCACCACCGGACAGTTGGAACGCCAGGTCGAGTTCCTCCGGCTATCGACCGAGCGCGAGCTGCCCAAAGAAGAGACGGTGAGCAACAGCGCCCAGATGCGCGAGGTCTACGACAGTGTTTCCCGGATCGCGCGAAAGGGGCGGACCACGATTCTGCTCCGCGGTGAGACGGGTGCGGGCAAGGAAGTGGTGGCCCGGCTCATCCATCGCAATGGGGAGGGCTCCAACCGTCCCTTCGTCGATCTGAACTGCGCCGCGGTGCCGGAAAGTTTGCTCGAATCCGAGCTGTTCGGCCACGAGGTGGGGGCGTTCACCGGAGCGACCACCCGGCGGCGCGGACTGATCGAGCTGGCCGATCGTGGGACCCTGTTCCTCGACGAGATCGGGGAGATGCCGCTCAACCTGCAGACGAAGCTGCTCCGGGTGATGGACGGTGGGAAGTACCGCCGACTCGGCGCCGGTCCGGAGTTGACCGCCAACTGTCGCTTCATCGCCGCGACCAACCGGGATCTGAAGCAGGAGGTGGAGGCCAAGCGCTTCCGCGAGGATCTCTACTACCGGCTCTCCGTGGTGCCGATCTTCGTTCCGTCGCTTCGGGATCGGCGCGAGGACCTGCCGACCCTGGCCATGCACTTCCTCGCGCGTTACAACAAGGAGCTGAGCGGGCGGATCGAGCGGATCTCCGACAAGGCGATGGAGATGATGGCCAACTATCGCTGGCCGGGCAATGTGCGCCAACTCAAGAACACCATCGAGCGCGCGGTGCTCATGACCACGGGCAGTGAGATCCTGCCCGAACACCTTCCGCCGGAGATCCGTGGTGACGGCGAGCCGATGATGAGTAAGGGAGCGGACGCGATCCTGATCCAATCCTCCGCGGTGGTGCCGCTCAAAGAGTGTGAGCGGGCGGGAATCGTGCACGCCCTCGCGGTGTGCGGGGGCAACAAGACGCAAGCGGCGTCCAAGCTGGGAGTGTCGCGGCAGACCCTGCGGACCAAGATCAGCGAGTACCGGATCCTCGAACCCAATTCGGACGGCGATCACGACGATTAGCGGCTCCCGATCCGTGCCGGGGCGCCCCGGTGCGGGGAGATCGAGGCCGAAAACAGCGAACCCGCGGAGCCTGGAAGGCCCGCGGGTTCGCGCGTCTCGGTCGTGAGGGCGCGGCCTAGCGCAGGCGCTTGCTCACGATCTTGACCAGATCGTCACTGGTGGCCACGCCGGAGAGGGCGTTCGCCGCATTGGTGTTGATCGTCTTGTTCGGACCGCCGCTGACCAGCGCGATGGCGCCGCCGGCGCCGCCATTTCCACTGCCGACCGCTCCGTAGAAGACGCGGAACGGGCGTCCCCACTGATCGATGGTGCCATAGTAGGTGCTGTTCGCGGTGTAGGAAACCACCTGCACGTTGTTCTGTCGCACCGCGCGCTCGAGGTAGGGACCATCCCATCCGACGAGATTCTGCGCGTTGGTGAACATGCAGGCAAACCCGACCAGGTCGACCTGGGTATTCTGCGAGCCGTTGGCCGCCTCCGGCCAGTAGCTGGTGTCGACGTAGTACTCATTGAAGGCGGTGGCCAGCGCTTCCATGTCGGCGCGCGACCGGGAGATCTTCGCCTTTGCCACTTCCTTGATCACCATCGGGGTGAGAATGCCGCCGATGATCGCGATCACCGCAACGATGACGATCGCCTCGATCATGGTGAATCCGCCAGTACGACGCTTCACGGTCGTTCCTCCCTGCAGAACGGAAATCCTTCGGTCGCGATCGGCTGCTTGGGCCGGCTCTGCCCCGCAGCGGAACTGGGGGGCGGACGCAGCCCGGCTCGCCCCGATACCTAGGGGTCGGCGGGAGGCAGAGTGAACTTTAGCCGCGGGGAGATTACTGAGACGATCCCGAGCTCCGGGTGATCGCGCCGTAGAGCTCCGGTCGTCGGTCCGCCAGCAGGTCGTTCCGAGCGGTTACCTGCTTGTCCCGGGCCAGGTTAAGGTCGATGTCGACCACGGCGATCTCGGTCCCCTCGGCCGAGCCCTCGGAGAGGGTTTCCCCCCCGGGTCGTTGATCTGGGACCGTCCGGTGAAGCGGAGTCCCCGCTCCTCCCCAACCCGGTTGGCCGTGACCACGAACAGCCGGTTGCTCAAGGCGTGGAGCGGCACCACCCGCTGGCACCGTCCGGGAATGACCAGGTTAGAGGGGTGGGCCACGACCTCGGCCCCCCCGAGCGCGAGCACGCGCCAGGCCTCGGGGAACTGCCAGTCGAAGCAGATCAGGACGCCGAGGCGGCAGGTGCCGAGGTCGAAGACCGGAAGGCCCAAGTTGCCCGGCTCGAAGAGGTCCCGTTCGTTCAGGAAAAGATGCGCCTTGCGGTAGAGGCCGATCCGGCCGGTCGGGCCGACCACCACGGCGCTGTTCCACAGCTGGTCCCCCTCGCGTTCGCAGAGCCCGGCGACGTAGGTGCAGTTGCGCTTCCGAGCCGCTTCGGTGAGGCTGGCGGTGAATGCGCCATCCGCGGTTTCGCTGCACTCCCATGCGTCGGCCCGGGTGGCGAAGTGGTAGCCCGAGGAGGCGAGTTCCGGCAGCACCAGGAGTTCCGCCTCCGGAGCCTCGAGCAGTAGTTCCCGGACGGCGGCGCGATTCTCTTCCACCGCGCCGAGTCTAGGCTCGAACTGGACGTATCCGATCCGCACGCGCTCCTCCTTGGTCGGGGCTCCGGGACGGCTCGCCCTGCGCGAATCTATGAGAGGTGGCCCGTCTCCGTCCAGGGTACGCGTGCTACCATGGCCGGACGGCGCGGACGCACGGCCGCCGCTGGCACCGGCACCTGGGGAACCCATGTCGATCCTCGATCAGTTACTCCTGCTCGCACGATGGAAACGGCTCATCCTGGTCAACACGCTGATCGTGGCGATCGCCTCGATCGTGGTCGCGCTCCTCTTGCCGAAGAGCTACCGGGCCGGGGCATCGATTTTTCCGCCCGAGGAGGATACGATCTCGGGGGCCAGCCTTGGATCCCTCCTGTCGGCCACCGCGCTGGTGGGGCAGCGGGCGAATCTGCCGGTGCTCGCCACGCCGTCGGACCTCTACGCCGCGATTCTGAAGAGCCGAACCCTCCGCGAGGAACTGATCCGCCGCTTCGACCTCCAGATGGTCTACAAGGTGGAGAACGTCGACTATGCGCTCCGGCAATTGCGGGAGACGATGCGGGTGAAGGTGGGGAGCGAGGGGGTGGTAATGGTCAGCTTCCTCGATCGGAGCCCGGAGCGCGCGGCGGAGCTGGCCAATGCCTCGATCGAGATCCTCGACCGGATCAATCGGGAGAAGCGCCACAACTCCGCGCGAAACGCCCGCCTCTTCATCGCGGCAAGATTGGTGCAAAACCGGAGCGAACTCGCCGCGGCGGAGGACAGCCTGCGGGCGATTCAGGAACGGAGCCGCCTCCTGATTCCCCAGCAGCAGGCCGAGGCGGTGATCACCGCAGCCGCGCAGGTGGAGGTCCAACTCCTGATGCGCGAGGTGGAGCTGGGGGTGCTCGGCACGCAGCTCGGCCCGGACCACCCCGACCGACTGGCCCTGACCCGGGAGGTCGAGGGGTTGCGTGCGCGGATGCGCGAGATGGAGTCGGGTCTGGCCGGCGACAGCCGATTCGAGATTCCGCTCAGCCAGTACCCTGGACTCTCGCTGACCTACGTGCGCGCGCTCCGTGCAGTGAAGGTGCAGGAGGCGATCTTCGAGCTGCTCACGCAACAGCATGAGCAGTTTCGGATTCAGGAGAACCGCGACACGCCGACCGTCCAGGTGCTGGACCGGGCGTCGCCGCCGGTGCTCAAGGAGAGGCCGATCCGCTGGTTGATCTGCGCCAGCGCCACGTTGCTCGCCTTTCTCGTCACTACCGGCGTGGCTGCGGTGATCGAAATGCTCCGGCGCATGCGCGTCCAGGCGCCCGAGCGATTCGCCAAGCTGGTCGCCATCACCCGGGAGATCGGTCTCGGATCGGTCTTGAACCGCATCTAGCTCCGCCATGAGTTCGGACGTGCGCACCACCGGAATGCCCTCGAGCTGGCGGAGCCTGGGTGGTTGGATCTGGCTGCCCCTCCTCCTTCTCGATCTCCTGCTCCTGCTCAAGCTGCGCTCCGCGCCGGTCATTCTCGGCGGTTGCATCGGGCTGGCCGGGCTGACCTGGCTGTTGCGCCGTGGAGAGCGGGCGGTTGCATTCGCCGCGGCAGGTCTGCCGCTCATCGATCCATTGCTGCTCGAACTCGGGAGCGAAGCCCCGGCCTTCCTTCTGGGACGACTCCTTCTCCTCATTCCGCTGCTGCTGGTGGGGCTGGGCGCCTTCTGGGCGCTCGCCGAACCGGGGTCGAGGGCGAGGGGAGGGCTCTGGCGGGAGCCAATCGTCGCCATTTCCGTCGCGCTGGCCCTGGTACTGGCCGCCGGGCTGGCCGACACCCCCTCTCCGGAGTACGGGCGGGGAAAGCTGATTGCCTATCTTCTGGTGAACGTGAACCTACTTCTCGCCACCGCGGTGGTGATCCGGCGGAGCGGGCACGACGCCGGCGATCTCGCGCGGCGATTCGCGACCGCGATGCTGGTCTGCGAACTGCTGATCGCGATAGCCGGTGTGCACAACTACTTCACGTCGTACTATCCGTGGAAGTTTCGGCTGGTGTCTCTCGGGATGAACCCGATCTGGGTGGGACGCCACGCCGGGCAGGGGCTTCTGATTCTCTTTCTGATGCGTGCCCAGGGATGGATTCCCCGCTGGCAGGCAGTGGCGGGAACCCTCCTTCTCGGCTTCGTCTTCTGGGTCAGTGGTTCCCGCGGCGTGCTGGTCGCCCTTCTGGCCGCCCTGGCCGGGCACTGGGTTCTGCTCGGCGGAAGACGACGGGCGCTGATCGCCATTCCCGCGATTCTCGGCGTCGCTGCCCTGGTCCTGGTGCTGACCGTGACCGTGGGGGTCAACTCGGATTCGAACCCGTTTCTCGGTCGCGGGGCTTCGAATCTGGCGCGGGCACAGCTCATCGCCACGGCGCTTCGTTCGGTGGGGGAGGTCGGCTTCCTCGGCGTAGGGACCGGTGGATTTTCCTGGCTCGCGCGGGTCGGCGATCTGCGCTACTACCCGCACAACATCCTGATCGAGATCGGGCTGGAGAACGGCATCCCGGGACTCCTCCTGCTGATCGGGTTTCTCTTCGCGGTGATCGCCGCCTGGCGACGGGCGCGCCAGAG
The DNA here is from genome assembly GCA_016712505.1 of Candidatus Eiseniibacteriota bacterium. Lineage (GTDB taxonomy): Bacteria > Eisenbacteria > RBG-16-71-46 > CAIMUX01 > CAIMUX01 > JADJQY01. The sequence continues at coordinate 423,896 of JADJQY010000008.1, forward strand.
GCCGGAGCTCGTGCCGATCGCGCGGTTGGCGTTCGCCCTCTGGTTGTTCCACCTGGCCAACGCCCAGGCCAGCGGGGACATCGGCGCGAACGACGGCATCTGGCTCTGGGCCGGCGTCCTCCTCGCCCTCTCCCGCTCGCGATGAGGATTCTCTACTACGCTCCGATCGACCCGTCGCTCGGGCAGGGGCACGCAGCGCACTTGCGCCGGATGACCGAGGCGCTGACGCGGCGAGGCCACGAGGTCCGGTGGCTCACGCTCGCGGGCGAGGCCGCGGAGCTGGCGGTCGGGGTGGCGGGCGAGCCTTCGCGCGGATCAGGTCCGGCAGGCTGGGAGACGGTGCGCCGGGAGGGCCCACCGAAACTCCGCCATCTCTGGACCGAGCGGCGCCTGGCCGACGCGCTCCGCCGCACCGTCGGCGCATTCCGACCCGAGATCGTCCTCCTCCGGATCGAGCTGTTTTCCCTCGCACCGCTGTGGGTCGATCTCCGGAGACAACCGCTGATCATCGAGTGCAATTCCGCCTTGGTGGCCCACGTGCGCGACACCTCGCGATCGCAGCTCCGGGCTCGGGCGGCCGGGGCGTGCGAGCGTGCGCTGCTCCTTCGCGCGGACGGCATCGGGGTCGTGACCCGGCGTCTGCAGACCTTGCTCGAGGAGAGTCACCAGATTCCCCGCGAACGATTCGCGGTGATTCCCAACGGCACGTCGCTGCTCCAGCTCGATCCCGGCGCCGGCCCGGTGGTGCGGCGCGAACTCGGGACCGGACCCCTCGACTTCGTGGCGCTCTTCGCCGGGAACCTCTCTTCCTGGCAGGGACTCGATCCCTGGCTCGAAGCGGCGGCCTGCCTTCCCCAGGTCGAGACCTGGATCGTGGGGAGCGGAACGGAGCGAGCTCGACTCGAGGAACGAGCGCGTCGCCTCGGGTCCGGAGCGCGAACCCGCTTCCTCGGCACCCGCGAGGAGGGGGAGATCGCCCGACTGGCGCAAGGGGCACAGCTCCTGCTCGCGCCGCAGGACCCGGACTTCATGCGGGCGAGCGGCGGTGAAACCTTGAAGCTCCTCTTTGGCCTGGCGTGCGATCGGCCGGTGTTCACCCGCGCACCCGGACCTCCGCCACCCGAGTCGCTGCGGATTCCGGAGGCCGATTCGCGCGAGGGAATCATCGCGCTCCTCGCGCAGGAGTACGAGCGCTGGGCGGCGGCGGGCCATCCGCTGATCGATTGGCCCTGGCCGAACGGTACCGGACCGGGCCGGCGCTGGGTCGAGCGCGAACGAACCTGGGATCACACCGCCGCGCGCTGGGAGGAGTTCGCCCTCAGCGTCGTGCGATCGCGATGATCGAGAGCACCACCGCGGTGGCGCTCGAGAGCGGGGCGAGCCACGTCTGGAGCTTGTAACTCTTCCGCTCCGGTACGCGCATGATTTCACCCGGGGTCAGCTCCCGGAGCGGATCGAGCGATCGTGGTTCCCCGTCGTCGGCTCGCACCGTCCATCCGGTGGCGCGACCCAACTCCGAGGGACCACCGGCGAGCGAGACGTAGTCGAGCGCGCGCAGTCCGGAGAGGTACGGATACCGCCCGGGTTGACGCACCGCGCCGGTCACGTAGACCCAGCGGGTCAGAAAGTCGATGTCGAGCAGGTCGTTCGGCTGGAGCTTCAAGGCGAGGTCGGCCGGGGAGTCGAGATCGAGGAGCCGCGGGTTCTGGCCCTCGCGGCTGAGCCGGGCCTGGCGCGTGGCGCGGTCGCTGAGCCCGCCCGCCGCGGCCAGCAGGGTGGCGAGGTCGTCCCCGTCGCGCCACTCGATCACCAGGTCGGCCTCCTCATCGGGGCGATCGCCGATACGGGTGGTCCGCTCCGGAGTCAGTTCCAGACCGGTCCGGCCCTGCACCGGGCCGCGGATTCGCACCGTCGGGCCGCGCAGTGGAATCTCGATCGCGTACCCCGGGGCGAGAACCGGGTTGGCGGCCAGGTCGCCGCGCAGAAGCCAGGGGAATAGGTCGACCGTTCGCTCTGCGCCCGCCTCGGGTGTGACCGGCACCATCCGGATCTGCCTCAAGCTCGCGCCGGCTCGCACTCCGCCGGCGGCGATGAGGGCCATCGACAGGCGATCGGCCCGCGTCGCTTCGTATACTCCCGGACGGGCCACCAGCCCGGCGACCGACACGCGGAAGCGGCCGGGCTCGATGAGGCGCAGCGTGACTCGTGAGCGGGGATAGAGAGGTCCCAGCGCGGCGCGTACCCGCGACTCGGCCTCGGTCAGCGTGACGTCACCTACCTGGATCGGCCCGACGGTGGGGAGGATCAACTCCCCTTCAGGGGTCACGCGGAGCGACCAGGTGTTCGTGGCGGCGCCCCAGACCCCGATATTCACCCCATCTCCCGGGGTCAGTCGATACGACGCGGGGTCGACCGCCTTCTCCAGCGACCAGGTGGCCGGACCGGGCTCGAGTGACGGCAGATCGCGGTTCGAATCGCGCGTGCCCTGCAACTCCCGCAGTGCCTCGAGTAGCGTGCCCGACGATTGGGTCTGGGCCAGGGCGGCGGTGCCCAGCAGCGCGTTTCCGGCTTCGACCACCGCGAGCATCCAGACCACCAGGCGTAGTCGGGTCACGCTCCTGAACCTCATCCGGTCTCCATTTCCCATCTGTCCAAGTCTCCAGGTTCCGTCTCCGGACTGGCCGCACCGCACAGGGGGACACGCGATTGGTGCGGAACGAACCTGCGAACCGGTCGGCCGGAAGCCGCGTCACGAAGTCACGATACCCGTGCCTGCCTCGATTGACCAGTGGAGGCGCAGCGACAAAAAGGCGAGGCCACCCGCGTCGGAGGGTGGCCCCGGGGCCGGGGAGGGCATCCCGGCCTGGTCGTTGGATCAGGGGCGTCTGATCCAGCAGGAGAGAGTTGGTTCAGTGCACTTCGCTACCGCCTCCTTGGTTGGGCGCCGCGGCTCCGCGGGGAGCCAGAGGGTGGGATCACCATCCCGCCCGGTACTTCGAGAAGTGGGGGAGCTGGACGCTCAGGACGTTGGTTGCCGGGTTGACGTGACCCTGCATGTCGACCCAGGTGTGAGTGCTCGCGTTCCACCAGTAGACGGTGCAGTCGCTGTCGCCGGTGGTTCCGTTGAGGTCGATTTCCAGCGTGACCGGAGCGTTGAACTGCGCTCCGTGCGGACTGAGATCGCACTCCACGAACCCGTTGTTGTTGTCGGTGACCTGGTACTCGGTGTCGTAGCTCAGGGCTCCGGGCGGAACGGTGATCGAGTACCGACCGTTGACGATCGTCCCGCCCTGCGCGGCCACGACCAGCTGCCGCTTCACCTTCTTGGCTCGCCCGCTGCCGCTCCCGTTCGAGATCGCGCCTCCTCCGTCCACGACGCTTCCGGCGATGAACTTCGGCTCGTCCTCCGCCGGTCCGCTCGCAAGCTCGCGTCCACATCCGGTGAGTCCCAGGCCAAGGATCAGCGCGACCGCACCGACCGGCAGGAAGCGGGCGATTCGCGTGGCTACACTGTTGCGGAGATCAGATGTCACGTCGGCTCCCATCTCTTGGTGCAGGTCTCGGCTCGGCTTCGAGCTCGGTTGCTTCGCACTCGTGGTCGGAGTCGCAAGCGGCGTGCCGAGCCGCTATCCGCCTGCTTTTCGCGGATTGTCGGAGTCGGCGCCGGGGCCAGAGTGGGTCGGCTTCCCCGCGGACCGCTTCCGCAGCACGCTCCGAAGCCTCCAACCGACGCGGGGACGGCCGCTTGGGGCAGAGGTGCGGGGTTGCGCCAATTTGAGGCGAAACCGACCGGGCGTTGACCCGCCTCCGGCCATTGCATACGATCCGGCCCTGATGCGCACCCGACTCGAGACGTGCCACGAACGCCGGCGGAGAGGCCCTGTTCCCCCGCCGGCTCTTTCTTTGGGCGCGGAGGCTCCTATGTCCCGCTGTTTGGCCATATTCCGCCGCGTGTACCCGGCCACCGTCCGTTCGGTGGTCGCCACCCGTGGCCGGCGACCCGGCTCGAAATCCTCGGCGTGGTCGGTGCTCCTGGCGGGCCTTTGCTCGCTGCTGGCCCTGGCCGGGTGCTCCGAGGGGGAGAGCGATCTCCTCAATCCGAAGAGTCCGCGGGGCGACATCGCGCCGCCGCCGGAGACCCTGCTCGTCGCCACCTCCGATCTCGACCGCTCGTTCCGGCCCCGTACCCCGACCGGCACCTCGCCGGTGCTCTTCCTCTCACGCGAGGGGGAGATCCATTCGGAGATCTATCTCCGCTTCGACCTGGGGGATCTGGCCGACACCAGCGACGTGGTCAACGCGGAGATTGGACTGCGCTTCCGGAGGACCCAGGTCGGGCCGGTTCTGCTCGAGGCATTTGCGGTCAGTGCGGATGCGGAGGAGTGGACCGAAGAGGCGCTGGGCCAGCCACTCCCGACGGGGGAGGTGCTTCCCGCCACCAGCGCGCCGATCGCCCCGGCGGCCGGGGATACGCTCTATGTGAAGGACGCCGTGCGGCTGCCCGGGAGCCTGATCCGGCGCTGGAGGCTCGACTCCGCGTCGAACCGCGGCGTGGTGATCCGGCTGGCGGATGCCAGCGTCGCGCGCTCGATCGAGGTGATGTCGAAGGAAGCCTCGTTGGCTGACACGAGCGGAAATCTCCTGGTCAATCCGCGGCTGGAGATCTTCCGGGGCGAAGATCGGACGAGCGTGCTCGAGTCGGCCGAGGACGACGCATACGTGCTGACCGACGGGCGGACGCCCTCGCCCGGCGATGCCACGACCTTCACGACCAGCTCGCGCCCGGCCGAGCGTGGCCTGGTGCGGTTCGCGCTTCCCGCGCTGCTCCGCCGGGGGGACACGATCAACCGCGCCACGCTCCGGTTGCGGGTCGAGCCCTCCTCGGTCTCGGCTGGAGAGTCGCTGCTGGTCGGAGCCTATCTCGCCACGACCGCGTGGGATGAGGCGGCGCAACCTGATTCGGTGAGCCGTGGCTCCGCCGGATTCGATTTCGAGCGGGTCCGTGCTTCGTCGGACACCATCGCCCTCGACTGCGCATTGGCCGTGCAGCGCTGGCTCGACGCCGGCGAGAATTTCGGGCTCCAGATCCGCAGCGCGACCGAGAACGACGATACCACCAGCGTGCGGTTCTTCACCCGGGAGGCCGAGGCCGCGCTTCGTCCGACGCTCCAGATCGTCTACACGCCGCCACCTGATCCGCGCTGGGGAGGAGTCGCACCATGAAACTCGCCCGCCTCGTGATCCTCGCTGCGTTCGCGGCCTCCGGCGTCGGTTCGGCCGCTCACGCCCAGTCGCTCTGGAACTCCGAGGGGCTCGGCGGCTGGAATGACGGGTATGACTTCGCCGCCCGGGCCGCGGGATGGACCGGCATCGGTCGCATCGACCGCTATCAGATGGGATCGATGAACCCGGCCGCGCCGGCGTGGGCTCCGGCCGCGCAGGCGCAAGCTCGGCATCCTGGTCGACAACGCATGGGCGTCGACCGAATCGGCGGGGGACGGCGGGAGGGCCGGTTCGACCCGGCTCCCCGGCATCGCGGTGGCGATTCCGCTCCGCCGTGGAATCGGGGTCAACCTCGGGTTCCGCGATCTCACCGTCGGGAGCTATGCCTACTCCGCGCGCATCAACCAGGGGCAGGAGGATGAATACCTCCGGCGGATCGAGGGGAGTGGGGGGCTGGGTCAGTTCCAGATGGGAGTCACCGCGCGGGCTTTGCAGTCCCGCCTCGGGGTTGGCCTCCAGTATGGCGTCGTGGGCGGGACGGTCCGCGACCTGATCGAGGACGACTTCTCTTCCGGGGATTTCCAGGACACCCGGAATCTGTTGCGCACCCGGATGGAGGGGGGGCGTCCGGTCTCGTTCGGCCTGCAGGCCCGCCCGGTCGATCCATTCGAGATCGGGGCCACCTACACCGCGGCGAGCAGCCTCGACCTTCGCAGTCTGTTCGAGAACCGGACCGGGAACCGGGAGGAGTCGCGCGCGCGCATGGACCTGCCCGCCTCGATCGGCGTCGGCGCCACCGTACGTGCCACGCCCCAATGGCTCGTATCGGCGGACTTCACCACGCGCGCCTGGAGCGAGCACGCCTTCGAGACGATCGACTCCCTCGGGGTGGCGCTCGGTCGGGACTTCGCGGGGCTGGACGACGCGCGTCGCTTCGGCGTTGGGTTCACCCGTTTGCCCGGGGAGCATACTCCGAAGGATCCGCTCTTCCAGCGCGCGGTCTACCGCGCCGGGTTCACCCACGCGGTGCTCCCGTCGCGACAGTCGAACGGCTCTGAGGTGAAGGAGTGGGCACTGACTGCGGGCATCGGGTTGCCGGTGCAGGTCGATCGCGGCTACATCGACGGCTTGGTCGAATTCGGCAAGCGGGGAGATGCGGACACCGATCTCTCGGAGACCTTCCTCCGCCTCGGCTTCTCGGTCACTTTCGGGAAGCTGGAGGACGCGTTCTAGGCGCGCAGAGGCTCCCCCGGAGGTCACTCAGGCTGCGGCGCGTCCGGTGTCCCGGAAGTACCCGCTCACTTCGGAGGCGTCGTCGGGACGGTACTTCAGGTACTCGTCGCGAATCAGCCGGCAGGCGACGAGGCACTGTGGCAGATCCGAGGCCTTTCCCGCGTCCTCGAGAAGCTTCCCCAGGTCGGTGAAGCGATCCAGTTTGACCCCGCCACCGGAGCCCTTGAGGCTGTGCCCGATCCGGCTCAGCCGGTGGGCATCGCCCGCAGCGCAGAGCGCGTCCATCTCCTGGAATCGGGGCTTCAGGTCTTCGAAGAAGAAGTCCTGGAGTTCCGCCCAGTCGATCTCGTCATCGATATTGTAGTCGTCCGCGGACATCGTTCCTCCCCGTGAAGCATCCCGCGAAATCTCGTCCCGTGGTCGGGTCTTCTGGACTCCGCTCTTGATCCGTTCGGCCGCGGTGCGGAACTTCGTTAGCGCGAAATGGCTCAACGTAGCAGGACCACCAGCTGTCGGGTCTGCGCCTCCCCCTCGACCCAGAGTTGGTAGAAGTAGACCCCGCTCTGGAGCGGCTCCCCGCGTTCGCCGGTGCCGTCCCAGCTCACGGCGTAGAGTCCAGGGGGCATCGAGGTGGAGATCAGGCTCCGTACCCTCCGGCCCCGGACATCGACCACTTCCAGGCGGATCGGCGCGGTGCGCCGGAGGACGAAGCTGATCGTCTTCTTCGGGTCGAACTGCCCGGCGATCCCTTCCGGAAGGGCGAGGGGTTCGAAACCCGGGGTCGGATTGGGATTCGGCTCCGGACCGACCAGCGGCGGAGGGGTGTGATCGGGCAGGGCCCGCGGCGCAGTCGCCTCGCTCGGACTTCGCCCCGAGCGCGGCCAGGCGAGCATGGCGGGCTGGGCCAGCCCCTCGCTGCCGAAGACCAGCACCTGGGGCCGGCCGCCCACTGCAACGGCGATGTCGGTGCGACCATCATTGTCGAAGTCGTGTGCCGACAGCCCGCCCGAGAAACCGTCACACGACCCGAGCGCGAAGGGAAAGCCGCGCAGCGAGCGTCCTGATCCGTCGAGCGCCACCAGGCTGGCCCCCGCCCCGTAGTCGGCGTGACCGGCCAGAGCGAGGATCTCGAGTCCGGGGCGTCCATCGAGGTCGACCACGATCGGGCCGGTGTCGAACGAGAGTCCCTCGAAGCTGCGAGGGAAGCCGGAGAGGACGCGACCGCGTGCATCGAAGGCGGTGATTGCCCCCGCCCCGCCGATTCCGGCGACGATGACTTCCAGACCCGGGGCCGAGGTCAGGTCGGCCACCACCGCGCCGCCGTTTACCGGCGCGGAGAGCTCGATCGGCCAGCCGGGGTAGGGCGTGCCGTCTGCGCGCAGAACCAGCAGTCGTGCCGGGCCGGGGAACCCGCGATCGGTGGCGAGCAGGATCTCGATCACCCCATCATCGTCCAGATCGGCGGCGGTCACCCGTCCGAATCCGGCCCGCGGAGCTCCCTCCAGCCGAAGCGGCCAGCGTGGCCAGGCGCGGCCGCCCGCGCCGTAGAGCGAGAGCCTGCCGTCGTTGGTCGCCGAGAGGCACTCGAATCGTCCATCCCCTTCGAAGTCGCAAAGGGTCGGGGGGGCGTAGGCCGCGGCAGGGTTCCAATCGAGCAGGGACGATTCGGCGCGCAGCGGCCAGCCGTCAATGGTGCGGCCACGGCCGTCGACCAGCAACAGCGTGCCGAGCGTACCGGCGATCGCGATCACCGGCCGGCCCGCGGCGTCGGTCGCGACGCTCGGGGCACTCCAGAACTCCTCGCCCGGTGCCCCGACGTCGATGCAGACCGGCCACCCCGGCGGCTCCTGAGCGCCGCTGGCGCGAAAGGCATGGATAATGCCGGGCGCGGTGGCCACCAGAAGTTCCGCCGATCCGTCACGATCGACATCGGCGATCGTGGGTCCATCCCAGACCGGAGTCTCGAGCATCACCGGCCAGCCGGACAGCGGGCTGCCATCCGATTCCACCGCGTGCACCTCGCCGCTTTCCAGCGCAAAGAGCAGGTCGATCCGCCCATCGCCGTTCAGGTCATGGAAGAGGGGCGCGCCCGCGGGACTCGCGCTCAGGCTCTGCGGCCAACCCGGGCGCCGGGCGAAAACTGCGGGAAGAGCATCATCACCGCCCGGTGTCTCCGCCGGGTCGGTTCCGGCAAAGATCGACTCCAGGCCGAGCCGCGGGAGACGGGCCAGCAGGCGGGCCGTGTTTGCCTCGTAGAGGTAGACGCCCTCCGGCCGATCGATCAGCCGGAACCGCTCGTTGCTCAACGCGTCGCTTTCCAGCGGCACCGGGACGTCGAGTGGGAGGGTGATCCGCGCCGCGGCCGCACTGGTTGCGATCGTCAGCGAGAGGCTGATGGCGCTGGCGAGACGACACGCGAGGCGAGGGACGCTCGCGGGGGAGACGGGAAACGGCCGGTCCGTGCTGCCCTGCCGTCGATTGGACCTCGTTTGGATCAGCCTGTCCCTCCGATGCGGCAGCTTAACACGAGCCGGGAACGCTCCATCGACGCAATGTATTGAACGATTCCCTCCAGGGGAGCACAATCCACCGGCCAGCCGGGGGCGCCCAAGGAGAAGCCATGCCATCACGCTCAATCCGCGCCCGGATCCGGCGTGTCGCCTCGTCGATCGGGTCGTGCCTCGCTCTTCTCTCGATTTTTGGCTGCTCCGAGGACCCGGAGGATGGGGCGGAGCCCGCGAGGGCCTTTCTCGGCGTGAACGCGAACCGTCGCGCATCCGAGCCGCTTCTCGCCGAGGCGTACCGCGAGATCGCGCAGGGCAGTTTCGCCATCTCCGGCTGCGCGATTTCCTGGGGCGAGATCGAGCGCCGGGCGGGGAACGAAAACTGGGAGTCGCTCGATCTCCACGGACGGGAGGCGCGGGAGGATGCCCTGCCCCTCGCCATCACCATCCTCCTGCTCGACAATCAGGCGCGCGGCAGCACGCCGGACGACACCGGTCCGTACTGGATCGAGGATGCGTTCTACCGCCAGAGAGTCGCTCGCTTCGCGAGGCGGGTCGCCACGCGCTTTCCCGGCGTCTGTCGCTACCTCTGGATCGGCCGCGAGGTCGATGCCTACTTCGCGCAGAACTCCTCCGAGGTCGATGACTGGATCACGCTGGTGAACACCTGCCGGGACAGCGTCCGTGCGGCCGATCCGGCGATCGAGGTGGGCACGATCGTCAGCTACTCCGAAGCTCTTCTCGCGGGGCGGTTGGACCTCTGTGACCGACTGACGGCCGCCGGCTCCGTCGTCGGTTTGACCGTCTACGGGCGCGATCTCGACTATGCCCAGACGCACGATCCGGACGGCTCGGTGGCGCGGATCGAGGCCGCGGTAGGTCGCTTCTCCATCCGTCCGCTGGTGCTCACCGAGGTCGGGTTTCCCGCGGCCCGCAGTGACGCGTCGAATCAGGAGCGGTTCGTCCGCGGCCTCACCGGACTGCTCGAGACTCCGCCCGCACACCTGCGCGGCGCTCTCTGGTCCTCTCTGCACGATTTCGCCCCGGAGGTCGCGGCGGGGCGGGCGCAGCAGCTCTACGCCGGGGAGCCGACCCGCGCGGCCAACTACGAGGCACAGCTACGCAGCTTGGGGCTCCTCAACGTCGATGGGTCGCTCCGTTCGAGCTTTCTCGCGGCGCAGGACTGGAACGCGACGGCCGACGCCACCCGACGGGGCGTTGTCACCAGGGTCCTCATCCCGTAGGCTGCTCCGATGCATCCGGGGGGCCGTATGGCCCGGCTCCGGCGCGAGGTTCCATTTCTAGCGGCAAGGAAAGGCACGATGATCTTCGAGCAGTTCAAACAGCAGCTTCCGGACCTCGACCCGGGCGAGACGACCGAGTGGGTCGAGGCGCTGGACGGGGTGGTGGAGCGCGACGGACGCGCCCGCGCGCAGTTCTTGCTCTATCGCCTGCTCAAGCGGGCCCGGATGCTCAACGTCGGCCTTCCTCCGACCGTGCAAAGCCGCTACATCAACACCATCAGTCCCGAGCAGGAGCCGCCGTTTCCCGGCGACGAGGAGATCGAACGACGTATCCGCCGCCTGATCCGCTGGAACGCGGCGGTGATGGTGCACCGGGCGAACCGGGAGCACCCCGGGATCGGCGGGCATCTCTCCACGTATGCTTCGAGCGCGAGCCTCTACGAAGTCGGCTTCAACCACTTCTTTCGGGGCAAGGACGGGGATCAAGTCGGCGACCAGATCTTCTTCCAGGGACACGCCGCGCCCGGTATCTACGCCCGCGCGTTTCTCGAGGGGCGTCTCGAGGAAGGCCACCTGGAGTCGTTCCGCCGGGAGGTGCTCGGCCAGGGGCTCTCGAGCTATCCGCACCCGCGCCTGATGCCCGAACTGTGGGAGTTTCCTACCGTTTCGATGGGAATCGGCCCGATCACCGCGATCTACCAGGCACGCTTCAATCGCTATCTCCACAACCGCGGCCTGGCCGACACCTCGCGCCGTCGGGTCTGGTGCTTCGTCGGCGACGGAGAGTCGGATGAGCCGGAGGCGCTCGGCGCGCTCTCCCTTGCGGCGCGTGAGGGGCTCGACAACCTCATCTTCGTGGTCAACTGCAACCTGCAGCGCCTGGACGGACCGGTGCGCGGCAATGGAAAGATCATCCAGGAACTGGAATCGGTCTTCCGCGGGGCCGGTTGGAACGTGGTCAAGGTGGTCTGGGGACGGGAGTGGGACGATCTCCTGGTGCGGGACGAGCACGGCCTGCTCCTGCAGAAGATGAGCGAGACCCTGGACGGTGACTTCCAGCGCTTCTCGGTCGAGAGCGGCGCCTACATCCGGGAGAACTTCTTCGGGCCCGACCCGCGGCTCAAGAAGCTGGTCGAGCACCTCTCGGACGACGAGCTGAAGCGCCTGCGCCGCGGCGGTCACGACTACCGGAAGGTGTACGCCGCGTATCAGGTGGCGACCGAGCGGACCGGCGTACCGACGGTGATCCTGGCCAAGACGGTCAAGGGGTGGACGCTGGGCAAGAGCTTCGAGGCCTCGAATCCGACCCACCAGATGAAGAAGCTGTCGGAAGAGGAACTGCGCGCCTTCCGGGACCGGCTGGAGTTGCCCATCCCCGACGACAAGCTCAAGGATCCGCCCTACTACCATCCGGGGGCGAAAAGCCGCGAGATCGAGTACATGCTGGAACGGCGGACCGCGCTCGGCGGCTGCGTGCCCAAGCGGGCGGTTCGGCCGGTGCCGGTGTCGCTGCCGCAAGCGGATCTCTACGAGGAGTTCCGGGGTGGGACCGCCGGCTCCCCGCCCGTCTCGACCACCATGGCCTTCGTCCGTCTGCTGCGAAAGCTGCTCAAGGATCCGAAGCTCGGTCCGCGGGTGGTCCCGATCATCCCGGACGAGGCGCGCACCTTCGGCATGGAGTCGCTCTTCCGCGAGTTCAAGATCTACGCGGCCCAGGGACAGCACTACAAGCCGGTCGACGCCGAGTATCTGCTCTCGTACGCCGAGGCGAAGGACGGCCAGATCCTCGAGGAGGGAATCACCGAGGCCGGCTCGATGGCCTCCTTTACCGCGGCAGGCACCGCCTATGCGAGCCACCGCGAGCCGATGATCCCGTTCTTCATCTTCTACTCGATGTTCGGCTTCCAGCGGGTGGGCGATTCGATCTGGGCCGCGGCCGACGCTCGGGCGCGTGGCTTCCTCTGCGGGGCCACCGCGGGGCGCACGACCCTGAACGGCGAGGGGCTGCAACACGAGGATGGGCACAGCCTGCTCCACGCTTCCACCGTGCCATCGTGTGTCGCCTATGACCCGGCCTTCGCCTACGAAATCGCGGCGATCGTGCGGGACGGGCTCCACCGGATGTACGAGCGGACCGAGGACCTGATCTACTACCTCACGCTCTACAACGAGAACTACGACATGGCCCCGATGCCGGAGGGATGTGAGGAAGGGATCCTGCGTGGGATCTACCGCTTCCGGCCCAGCCTCGATGGACGCACGGCGCAGGTGCGGCTCTTCGGCAGCGGACCGATCCTTCAGCAGGCTCTGGCCGCCCAGGAATTGCTCCTCGAGGGGTTCAAGATCCCGGCTGAGGTCTGGAGCGTGACCAGCTACGGCGAGTTGCGGCGCGAGGCGCTGGCGGTCGAACGGTGGAACCGCCTCCATCCGACCGAGCCGGCGCGCGTGCCCTACGTCACCCAGGTTCTGTCCGGTGAGGGACCTGCACAGCGATCGACCCGCGGGGCGAAAGGTTCGGTCTCGTCGCTCTCGGCTGCCGCCGCGGCCCCCCCGATCGTGGCCGCGACCGACTTCGTGAAGACCCTGCCCGACTTCATCGCGCGCTGGGTCCCGGCCCCCTACACCGTGCTCGGCACCGACGGTTTCGGGCGGAGCGACACGCGCGAGCAGCTCCGGCGCTACTTCGAGATCGACGCGGCACAGATCGCCGGTGCGGCGCTCTCGTCGCTGGCCCAGAGCGGCGCGTTGGCCCCGAGTGTCGCCGCGGCCGCGCTGAAGAAGCTCGGAATCGACCCGGAGGCGGGGGAACCGTCGCTGGGCTGAGCCGGAGCGAAGGGATCGCCCAGGCGATGGTCCTGTTCTACAACCCGCGGGCAGCCGACGCCCATCGTCGGCTGCCCCTCTCGCTTCTGGCCCTCGCCGCCGGCGTCGAAGGGCGGGTTCCCTGGTCGCTGGTCGACGGTAACCTCGAGCCTGATCCCCTGGCCCGACTGGAGACCGCGATCTCCGCTCATCCCGCGCCGCGCCTGCTCGCGGTGACGGTGATGCCGGGCCGCCAGCTCGAGATCGCCACCGCACACTGCCGCCGGATCAAAGCACGGCACCCCGGTCTCACCATCGTCTGGGGAGGGTACTTCCCCAGCGACCACGCCGAGGTCTGTCTGCGCGCACCCTTCGTCGACTACGTGGTGCGTGGGAACGGGGAAGCGACGCTGCCCGAACTGCTCGAGTTGCTCGAGGGGGGGCGGCGGCGCGAGGCCATCGATGGCCTCTCCTGGCGCGCCGAGGATGGGACCTTTCGGCACAATCAACCGCGCGCAATCCCCGATCCGAATCTGCTCCCGCGCTATCCCTATGAGCGCATCGAGACCGAGGCCTATGTGGCGCGCACCTATCTCGGAAACCGGACGCTCAGTCATCACTCCAGCTACGGTTGTCCGTTCGCCTGCGGTTTCTGCTCCGTGGTCGTGACCTACCAGACGCGGTGGCTGGCGGAGGAGGCGGGGCGGACGATCGACGTGGTGCGCCACCTGCACCGGCAGTGGGGGATCGACGCGCTCGAGTTTCACGACAACAACTTCTTCGTCTCGGAGGCGCGAACCCGCGCGATTGCCGACGGGATCGCGCCGCTCGGAATCTCCTGGTGGGGCGAGGCGCGAAGCGACACCCTGCTCCGCTTCTCCGACCGTACCTGGTCGGCGATGCGCGACTCCGGATTGCGGATGGTCTTCACCGGAGCCGAGTCGGGCAGCGATGAAATGCTCGCTCGGATGAACAAGGGCGGGACCCAGACCGGGGCGACCATTCTCGAGGCGGCGCGGCGCTTCCGCGCCTTCGACATCGTGCCCGAGTTCTCCTTCGTGCTCGGACATCCACCTGATCCCGAGGGGGACATCCGGCGCAACCTCGAGTTCATCCGGCGGATCAAGCAGATCAATCCGCGGGCCGAGATCATCCTCTATCTCTACACCCCGGTCCCGCTGCCCGGGATGTTCGATGAGGCGGTGGCGGCAGGATTCCGCTACCCCGAGACGCTGGAGGAGTGGGTGGACGGGGGCTGGACCCGCTTCTCGCGACGCCGCGACCCGCGCACCCCCTGGATCACCGATCGGCACCGCCGGCTGCTCGACGACTTCGAGACGGTGCTGAACGCCCGGTATCCGACCGCGACCGACATCCGTCTCACGCCCCTCGCTCGCGCCGCCTGCCGGATGGCCGGGGGGCTGCGGTGGCGATTCGGCCTCTGGGGGGCGCCGGTGGAACTCCGGCTGATGCTCCGCGCGCTCCGTTACCGCCGGCCCGAGGAGGAGGGGTTTCCCCAGAGCGTCTCCGGGCCTTCACCAGGCAGGGGTGGAGAGGAGGGCGATGGCGCTCCTTCCTAGTCTGGGTCGGGCGTGCTACGCCCTCCGCTTCCGGCTCTTCGACCGACGACGGCACCAGACCCGCGTGCGGGAGAGGATCGACGGCCTCGATCTCGAGATCGGGCCGGAGGTCTTTCACCCCGCGCTCTTCTTCTCCTCGCGCGTGCTGGCCGAGGCGATGCGGCGTGAACTCGGCGTCGAGGATCGGTCCCTCCTCGATCTCGGCTGCGGCAGCGGATACCTCGCGCTGCGCGCTGCGCGCGAGACCCCCGCGCTCTCTCGAGTCCTCGGCGTGGACTTGAGTCCCGACGCGGTGCTCTGCGCGCGCGGCAATGCCGCTCGAAACGCCGTCGTTCCCCGGGTCGAGGTGCGCCAGGGGGACCTCTTCGGTCCGGTCGGACGGGAGCAGTTCGATCTGATCGTCATGAACCCGCCTTACCTGGAAGGGGAGGTGCGGCGACCCTGGGATCTCTCCTGGGTCGACCAAGGGGGGGTGGTCGGCCGGCTGGCACGTTCTGCGGCCGGGCACCTGACCGAACGGGGCCGCCTGCTCCTCCTCGGGTCGAGTCTGGCGCGCCGCTCGGCGCTCGAGCCCTTCGCCGCCCCTGCTTGGGACTCCGAGGTTGCGGCCCGGCGCCGCCTCTGGTCCGGGGAGGTCCTCACCGTCTGGCGCCTGCGTCCCCGTTCCTGACCCGTTCCCTGACCTGTCCTGAAAACGGACAGGTTGTAACGATTCGAGACACATCTCCGCACCGGCCATCTCAATCATCGATCTCCCGTGAGACCCAGTGTTACCTGTAACTATCAGTTAAATATGTAATTAACAGAGAGTTGAGGTCGATGCGGGGATTGGCCCACCAGTTGCAACAGAGGAGTTGAGCCCCGAGGGGCTCGCCGGAAGAACGGGGAGGCGGTCGTGATTCGGAACGCATCAGGAAGCGCGGAGCCCTGGGCCTTGGTCGTTAGCGACGACCCTGAGTTTTGGCTCCAGTTGCGGGAGGGAATCCCGGACTGCGCCCAACGCCTGTTGCCCGTACGGACTGGCCGCGACTGCCTGCGGATGATCGAAGACTCGAACATTCGTATAGCGGTTCTGGACGGTCGACTCCCCGATGTCTCCGGTCTTCACCTCACCCACCTGGCGCGACGGATTCGCCCTGACCTCGGACTCCTGTTGGTCGTTGGGACCACCCAACCCGAGGAGGAACGCGAGGCGCGGGCGGACGGCGTCCTGTTCTACGGAGCGCGCGAGGGATGGAGGGATATCGTTCAGGTGCTCAGGCAAAGCCTCACGCGTCCAAAGAACGTGCCCTTGAACCAGCAGCTGGTCGGAATCGGCGGGACCGTCGCGCCGGATGTGGGTGGAGGAGTGCACTAACCGAGTCGTTCAGACTCTCGCATTGAACGAGGTGGCGTGCGTCGAAGGATCCAGTCAGCCGGGGAGGATTCTCGAAGTCGCCGCCTCGTTCGTTTTCAAGGAGCAGTCAGTCTCAACGGAACTGGTCGTCGAGGTTCGGAGGAAGTCATGAGTGAGCCGACGCGCGGACCCAAGGGACGTGTCGAGATCAAATCGGAAGAGTGCAAGGGATGTGGAACCTGCGTCGAGCTCTGTCCTCAGGACGTGCTCCTGCTGGGCAATGATCTGAATCGGATGGGCTATCGCGCCGTGACCTACAAGGGAGACGGGTGCACCGGCTGTGGCATCTGCTTCTACGCGTGTCCGGAACCGGGAGCGCTCTCGGTCTACAAGATCAAGGACAAGGCGTTGGCGTGAGGCTCGCGCGCCCGCGCTGGGCGGCGCTTCCGTTGCGTCGCCGCGGAGCGGGCGTCGCTGCAACGAAAGCGAGGCAACCGCGATGAAGTTGATGAAGGGGAACGATGCGGTGGTGCGGGGGGCGATTCTCGCCGGTTGCCGTGCCTACTACGGATACCCGATCACGCCGGCGAGCGAGATCGCGGAATCCTCCGCCATCTACTTTCCGCGCGTGGGAGGAACCTTCCTCCAGGCGGAGAGCGAGATCGGCGCGATCAACATGTGTTACGGGGCGGCATCGGCCGGCCAGCGGGTGATGACCGCGAGCTCCGGCCCGGGCATCAGCCTGATGCAGGAGGCGCTCTCCTATGCCGCAGGGGCCGAGTTGCCGTTCGTGCTGGTCGACATCATGCGCGCCGGCCCCGGCCTGGGGAACATCGCCCCGGAGCAGGCAGACTACTTCCAGGTGGTGAAGGGGGGCGGTCACGGCAGCTACCGCATGCTCACCCTCGCCCCGGCCTCCGTCCAGGAAATGTGTGACCTCACCTTCGAGGCCTTCGACCTGGCCGACCGCTACCGCAATCCGGTGGTGGTGCTGGCCGATGCGTTCATCGGCCAGATGATGGAGCAGGTCGAGTTCCCCGAGGCGCGGCACGAGCTGCCCGAGAAGCCGTGGGCCGTCGGACCGGAAGCGGAGCGGCGGGACAACCTGATCAGCTCGATCTATCTCGAGCCGGACGATCTCGAGGCGCACATCCGGAAGCTCTACGCGAAGTACGCCGTGATGGAACGCGAAGAGGTGCGCTACGAGTCCTATCTGCTCGACGACGCCGAGCAGGTCCTGGTCGGCTACGGCATCGTGGCCCGGGTCTTGAAGACGGTGGTCGACGACGCGAGGCGCAAGGGGATCAAGGTTGGCCTCCTCCGACCCATCACTCTCTGGCCATTCCCGACCCAGGCCGTGGCCGCGCTGGCCAAGCAGGCGAGGGAGTTTCTGGTCGTCGAGGCCTCGATGGGACAGATGGTCGAGGATGTCCGGCTCGCGGTTTCGGGGCGCGTCCCGGTGCGATTCCACGGTCGGGTGGGCGGAAATGTCCCCACCGTGCGAGAGGTGCTGAACCTGCTGCTGCCGCACGATGCGGGCACGGGCGCGAACCCGATCACCGGGTCGAAGGCGCCCGAGGAGGCGATCCATGGCTAGGGACACGTTCACCAAGGCCGAGTGCCTCTACGATCGCTACGTGCGGAAGACCAAGGTCGAGCCGGATCAGGTTTCGACTCACTATTGCCCCGGCTGCGGCCACGGAAACGTACACAAGTTCGTGGCCGAGACGATCGACGAGATGGGCCTGCAGGACCGGACGATCTTTATCAGCCCGGTCGGTTGCTCGGTCTTCGGGTACTACTACTTCCACTTGAGCAACGTCCAGGCCGCCCACGGCCGCGCGCCGGCGGTGGCCACCGCGCTCAAGCGGGCGCACCCGAACAGCATCGTGATCTCCTACCAGGGAGACGGAGACCTGGCCGGGATCGGCGGCAACGAGATGTTGCACGCCGCCAACCGGGGCGAACCGGTCACGATGATCTTCATCAACAACGCGATCTACGGAATGACCGGCGGACAGATGGCCCCCACCACGCTCCTGGGGATGAAGACCGCGACTACCCCGGCCGGTCGGACCGCGCGGAATGAGGGGGGCCCGATCCGGGTGGTCGAACTGCTCTCGAAGCTCGACGGCCCGGTCTATCTCGAGCGGGTCGCGTTGACCGACGCCAAGCAGATCTATCGCGCCCGCGCCGCGGTGCGGAAGGCGATCCAGAATCAGGTCGAGAACCGCGGATTCAGTCTGGTCGAGATCCTGGCGCCCTGTCCGACCGGTTGGAAAATGGATCCGGTCGACGCCCGCCATTGGATCGAGGAAACGATGATGCAGGTCTTCCCCTTGGGAGTGACCTGTGACCGCACGAAGGAGATCGCGCCTTCGGAGGCGAAGCCGGTCCCGTTCGTGCACACCGACCTGCGCGCGCTGCTCGACATCGAGGACGAGAGCGAAGGCTTTGCGCCCAACCGCACCCATTCGGAGGGGGTAGAACGCGGGGTACGGCTCAAGGTGGCGGGCTTCGGCGGGCAGGGGATCCTGCTCCTCGGGCAAGGGCTCGCGGAATGCGGTATGGGAGACGGCTACGAGGTATCCTGGCTTCCGTCGTACGGACCGGAGATGCGTGGCGGGACCGCCCACTGCCATGTCCGGATCTCGGAACGGCCGATCGGTTCGCCGCTCGTGGCCGAGTCGGATGTCTTGATTGCCATGAACCGTCCCTCGCTCGAGCGATTCCTCCCCGATCTGGTTCCGGGCGGGACGGTGCTCTACGATTCTTCGCTCATTCCGGACGGCGTGGCGCGCAGCGACGTGCGCGCCGTCGCGATACCCGCGACCCAGATCGCAAACGAGCTGGGATCGCCTCGAACGGCCAACATGGTCATGGCCGGAGCCTTTGCCCGCGCCACCGAGCTATTCACGGTCGACCACCTCAAAGCGTCGCTTCCGCGCTTCGTCAAGGCGAAGGCGACCCTGGCGGTGAACGAGACGGCGATCGACCGCGGAGCGGCCCATATGGAGAAACTGCTCGAGACGGTCATGACCTGATCGGGAGGGGAGAGGGAGGTACCATGCCTCCGGACATGCAGCGGGGCCGACCTTCGGGTCGGCCCCTTCTTTGTTGTCGAACACCCCCGGAGCGTGGATTCTAGCCTCATGGAGAAGATCCTCATCATCGAGGACGACGCCGATCTCGCCGAGACCTGTCGTCGCCTCTTCCGCCGCGCCGGCTACGATGCCCAGGCGGTGTACGACGGCGGCGAGGGGCTCGAGCGGCTGGCGGCCGATCCCGACCTCTCGATCATCCTGACCGACCTCCGCATGCCCGGGATGGACGGCACCGAGGTGCTGCAGCGGGCGAAGCAGATCCGCCCCGAGGTCGACGTGGTGATCATGACCGGCTACGGCACGATCCAGAACGCGATCCAGGCGATGAAGATCGGGGCGACCGACTACATCACCAAACCGTTCGACCGCCACGAGCTGCTCCGGGTGGTGAGTCAGATTCTCGAGGCCCGCTCGCTCCGGCGCGAGGTCGGGCGGCTGCGTGAGGAGCTTCGCTCTACCTTCGGGTTCGCCAACCTGATCGGCCGCTGTCCCGCAATGCTCCGCGTCTTCTCCCAGATCCAGGCCGCCTGTTCGCACGAGAGTTCGGTGCTGATCGTGGGGGAGACCGGAACGGGAAAGGAACTGGTGGCCCGCGCGATCCACTACAACGGCGCCCGGCGAGACCGGGCCTTCGTGCCGGTCAACTGCGGCGCGATTCCGCGGGATCTGATCGAGAACGAACTCTTCGGGCATGCGCGCGGCGCTTTCACCGGAGCGACGAGCGAAACGATCGGGCTCTTCCGGGCGGCCGATCGCGGCACGCTTTTCCTCGACGAACTGGCCGAGATGCCGCTCGAGACGCAGTCGAAGCTGTTGCGCGTGCTCGAGGATCGCCGGATCCGCCGGGTGGGCGAAACCGGGGAGACGGAGATCGATGTTCGCTTTCTCGCCGCCATGGGGTTGACGCCGGACGAGGCGATCGGCAAGGGGAAGCTGCGCGGCGACCTCTTCTTCCGGGTGGGGGTGATCACGATCGAACTCCCGCCGCTCCGCGAGCGGGGGGAGGATCTGGCCCTGCTCACCCAGCATTTCCTGGAGAAGTTCAACCGGGTGTTTCCGCGCCGGATCGACGCGGTGGCGCCGGCCGCGATGGACCTGCTCGCGGCCTACGAGTGGCCCGGCAACGTGCGCGAGCTGGAGCATGTGATCGAAGCACTCTTCGCCATGGGGACGAGCGAACGGATCGAGGCGGAGCAGCTTCCCGCTCGGGTGCGTTCGGCCGGCAGTCGGACGGGCGGAACGGCGGTGGGTCCGTCGACTCCGGCCGCGCCCGAGGCGGCGCGCCAGATGGAAGTGCCCGACACCCTCTCCGATGCGGAACAGCGGGCCATCCAGGATGCGTTGCGCGTGGCCAAGGGGAACAAGTCGAGAGCCGCCGCGTTGCTCGGCATCTCGCGCACCCGGCTGTACAAGAAGATCCGCGACTACGGCTTGGCGGACGACGAGGTACCGGAGTAGGCCATGCCGGAGCCGGAGGGAAAGGGCACCGCGCCGCACAGCCTCCGCTGGCACGCGTTCGTCGCGGTGCTCGGCGTGACCGCGATCCTGGTGCTGGGTGGGGGTGCTCATCGCGCGCATGGTCGGCACCGCCATCGCCGAACGCGAGGATCTGCGTCTGCGCCTCGGCGTGCGCTTTGCCGAGGCGCGGATCGCCGCGATCCTCGCCGAGGGGGAGCATCACCGGGATCTGCGCGTGCGCGCGGCCATCGACTCGCTTCTTCCGGTGCTGGAGCGGGAGCTGGCCTTGGAAGTGCGGGTGTTGCCCAACCAGCTTCCAGCCGACGGCGGGGCGCGCGATTTCCCTTCGCGGGGCAGGGTGCGCGACGCGGAGCAGCCATTCCACCTCCCGGCCGAACTGGAGCGCGAGGGGGCGCCGCAGTTCGTGGTCGTGTTGCAGCGGGACGGTGCGCTCGAGGCGCACCTGCGCCGCGCCTGGTCGCTGCTCGGCCTGCTCATCGTCTGCACCGCGCTCTTTCTCGGCCTGGTCTTCGCCTGGAGTCGCCGCCGGGTGCTCGGATCGGTCAATTCGCTGGTCTCGCGGATCGAGCAGGCCGATCCGGATCACCCCGAGCGGGTCCGGCTGCCGTCCCTCGCGGTGGCGGAGATCGAGCGGCTGCGGCTCGCCTTCGCCGGCTTCTTCGCCCGGTTCGCCGCCGGGCGGGCCCGCCAGACCGAGGCCGAGGGAACGCTCGGCCAGGTGCTCAAGGATGCGGCCGACGCGATCCTGGTGCTCGATCGCGATCATCGAGTGGTGCAATGGAACCGCGGTGCGGAGGAGACCTTCGGCTACCGTGCGGAGGAGATCGTGGGCCGGCCCTATGTGCTGCTCTGCCCAGACGAGGTGGAGGAGCCGGCCTTTCTCGGGCGCGACTCCGCGGTCAAGGACCTGCGTACGCGGCGCCGCCGGCGCGACGGCGAAGTGATCGACGTCTCGCTCGCTCGTTCCCGGCTTTCCTTCTCCCGCGACGGAGAGGAGCGCTTCGTGGAGATCGCGCGCGACATCTCGCTCAAGCGGCGGCTGGAGGAAGAGCTGCTGCAGAGCGAGAAGATGGCCGCGGTGGGGAAAATCTCGAGCAAGGTGGTGCACGAGATCCGAAATCCTCTGGCCGCGATCCACCTCAACGTCGATCTCCTGACCGAGACCCTGGAGGAGCACGACGCGCTGTGCCGCGAGCGCGGCCTCCCGACCGATCCCGAGGCGGCGGAGATCCTCGAGGTATTGAAGCGGGAGACCCGCCGTTTGAGCCAGATCGCCGATGAGTATCTGCAGTTCTCCCGCCTCCCCCGGGCCGCCTTCCGGGTGGAGTCGATCAATCGGATCGTGGCCGAGCTGGCGGAGCTGCTCCGCCTGGAAGCGGGGCGCCGCCGCATCGCGCTTCAGGTGGAGCTCGATCCCGACGATCCGCCGGCGATCTGTGATGCTTCCCTGGTGCGGCAGGCGCTGCTCAACTTGCTCCGGAACGCCCTCGACGCGGTGTCACCGGGCGAGGGGGCGATCCGCCTGCGCACGGAGCGACGGGGGCCTGAGATCCTGCTCGAGGTGAGCGACAACGGGCGCGGGATCCAGGCCGAAGTGCGCGAGCGGATCTTCGAGCCGTTCTTCACCACCAAGCAGGACGGCACCGGACTGGGGCTCGACCTGGTGCGCCGTGCCGCGCAGGAGCATGGGGGTCGAGTGGAGTGCGACTCCACCCCCGGGGAAGGGGCGAGCTTTCGACTCCTGCTGCCGCTCGATCCGATGGCTCATCGCACGGAGTCGACCGAGGTCGGAACGATCTGATCCGAGCGGACGCCTCCCCCGTGCGTCGGCCTCAGGTTCCGGGTGGTGGGGTGGGTTCGTTCCAGGGGACCAGGGCGCGGGCCGGAACCGCGAGTCCGAGCCAGGGCTCCACCCAGTCGGCTCCCCGTCGGCGCAGTCGCAACCAGACCAGTTCCGCTTCCGGCTGCCGCTCGCCCCTCGTCGTGGCGAGGTCGGCTGCGGCGGCGGCCGCTGCGGTCCCGCGAGCCCGGGCGAGCCTTTGCTGTCGCACTTCCTGCATGTTCGTTTCGACCACGCACGACGCGGCGAAGGGGCCTAGCGCCGCGGCTTCCTCGCGGTCGACGGCGACGGCGGTGTCGAGCCCGAAGCGCGGTTCGAGTTCACGCCAGTCTGCGTTGACCCGGGTGAGGCCGGTGGCCAGATTCCAGAGGGCGCGCGGGTGTCGCGACTCGGCGGCCGGCACGTAGATCGGTGCGCGCGCCGCACCTCCACGCAGGCGATAGAACGGAATCGCGGTCACGTCCGGTCCGACATCGGAACCCGACTCGCGGTCGTCCCCCGGGCAGAGCCAAAGCGCGGCCACCCGCTCCAGCCTCCCGCCGGCGACCCGCCAGTGCGAGCGACAGTTCGAGCAGGCGTAGATCCGCGAGGCGACGCGCATCGGCAATGGCATGCTGCAGGTGGGGCAGATCAGGCGCACGAAGGCTGCCCCAGGATCGGAGAAGCGCCACCCCTCGGGCGAGCCCGGGGCGACTTCCAGCGCGCCGTCCGGAATCGCGTCGTCCGGCAGCAGCGATCGAGCCTTGCCGGACACGCCATCGAGAAGCACTTCTCCCGCCCCGCCCTGTCCATCGAACCGAAGGAGCGCGTAGGGATAGTAGATCCACTGCAGGATCCGGCCGGGCGCCTCCCACACATACTCCGAACGCCGGTCGTCTTCCGGAGTATGGGCCTGACGGAGCTGCCGCTCCAGGTCGGGCGCCATCTCCTGAGGTGACCGCTGGTGACGCAGGCGGCCGGGGAGAGCGCCTACGTCACCGTCGGGGTCGATCAGTTCGTCCAGCGGCACCACCGCGAGTGCCTGGGTGCGCACTCCAAGCGTGCGGTCGGGGAGGGGGAGCGTCGGACTCGCGGTCAGGGTCTGCTCCCAGCGTCCCACACGAAACTGAAACTCCGGCGGCCGGGCCGGGCGCGCGCCCGGATCGAAGGAGCCGAACGACTCGAGCGCCAGATCTCCGCCTCCTCCCACCGCGGAGAGAGCTCGCACCGTGAGGTCGAGCGCGATCCCGGAGCGACGCGTGCGGCGATCGAGGCGCGCGTCGGGCGGCGGGGCCTGGTGTGCCTCCTGCCAGTGGGCATAGACCGAGCAGGAGAGACGGAGAAACGGTGCGTAGAGTAGCCGGGGGGAGTAGAGCTGCCGCACCCTCCGCCCCTCGCTGCGCAGTAGCCGTTTCGCTTCGAGCGCCCAGCCTTCCTCGTCGATGCGCGCGGGTATGGCGAAGCGCGGCACACTGTCTCCTCCCACTCCGGCATCCCGGACGACCGCCAGGTGGACCGCGCAGAAGGGACAGGCGACCGCGCCGTCGGTCTCCGAGTGCTCGATCGGCGCGCCGCAGGAAGGACAGCGCCGTCGGATACGGAGCGAACCGTTCCCTCCCTGGTTCACCGGCTCAAGCCTCGCTTCCGCCGGCCCGCTCCCCGCACTCCGGGCAGAAACGCGCGGCGTCAGGCAGATGGGTCGCGCACTTTGCGCAGGCGGCCTGGGTGGCGGAGGTGACCCGCACGCCGCAGCCGACGCAGAACTTGGCCCCTGCGGGTGAGGCCTGTCCGCACTTCGCGCAGGTCACGCCGCCGACCAGCACTTCGCCCCCGGTACTCGGGCTCTGTGGGGTCAAAGTCGCCCCACCGCCTCCGCCCATCGCCGCCATGCCGCGCATCAGACCGGGCACCAGCGCGAGTCCGATCCCCGCCCCCAGTCCGGCCTCCATCGTTCCGGCACCGGCACCACCGCCGCCGTTCCCGGCGCCGAGGCCTCCGAGGGCGCGTCCCGCCTCGTACTTCACGAACTGATCGAGGTCGCCCACCGCCCGCAAGCCGCTCTTCTGGTCGATCATCTGCTGCACCTCATCGGGCGGAGTGATCGCGTTGACGAAGAAGTCGGAGAGGTCGAGACCGTAGCGTCGGAAGTCCTCCCGCGCGCGCACCTTGAGCGCGGCAGCCACCTCGTCGTAGGAGGCGGCGAGGTCGTAGATGCTGCGCAGCCGCTCACCCAGGAAGTCGTTCAGGCGCGAGACGATCAGGTCGCGGAGAAAATCCTCCAGCTCGTTGATCGAGTACGACCCGCGAGCGCCGACCACGGTGTTGAGGAAGATCCCCGGATCGGAGATGCGCACGGTGAAGATGCCGTAACCGCGCAGACGGACCACGCCGAGTTCCGAATCGCGGAAGGCCACCGGATTCTTGGTGCCCCAACGGAGTTGCGTCCAGACCTTCTGATTGATGAAGTAGACTGCGGCCCGGAAGGGCGACTTGAAGCCGTAAGGGAGCATGAGCAGATTGGTCAGGATCGGCAGGTTGAGCGTCGAGAGGACGTGGCGCCCCGGTCCCAGGGTGTCGAGGCACTTGCCATCCCGGACGAAGATCGCCACCTGCGACTGCTGCACGATCAACTGCGCGCCCATCTTGATGTCGCTCGATCCCTCCCCGGGGATGCGGTGCACCATCTCGTCCGGAGCGTGATCGGCCCATTCGAGGATCTCGAGAGCGATACCCACCTTGGTCCCCCTTCTCTCAGCGGTCGCCGAGCAACTTGTCGCGCGCGATCAGTCGGTGTTCGATCCGGTCGAGGTGCAGGTCGAGCGCCTCGAAGAACTGGGTGAAGCCGGCCTTGCTGCGGGGCGGAAACGGCGTGCCGCGCAGCATTTCGACGAAGTCATCGAGGTCCTGAAAAAGGAGGAGGTCGGTTTCCAGGATCCGCTCCAGCGTGTCTTCGCGCACCGTCGCGGCGTCGAAGAACCCGCTGAATCCGTAGGGGGCATAGCGCACGGCATCGGCCAGCCCCTCGAGGCGGCGCAGACGCCGATCGAGTGCGTCGACATGCGCGTCGAGCGCCCCCTCGGCCAGCTTGGCCAAGCGCTCCTCGATCAGTCGCCGCCCTTCTCGCAGCTTGGAGAGAACGCGGCTCCGCAGTCGGGCGTCCTCTTCGCGCCGGAGCTCCTTCTCCTTGTATCCCCGGTAGCCTGGCACGAGGTAGGCCAGGTTCTCGAGGAAGCGAGTTCCGCCTTGGGTGCGGGGGCGCCGGGTAGGGTCGCTCTCGGGCTCGTTCGCCTGCATCTTGCACGCTCCGCTGGTCTCTGACTCACTTCTGCAACGGGCTGACGGTCCGCCGGGCCCGACCGCCCTCCCGCTCGCACTCCGAACTCTTTGCCCCGTCCCACGATCACGATCCGGTCGATCCGATGTCGTGTCCCCTGCCCGGAGAAGCGGCGCAAGCGGCATGCCGGAAACCGGGAGGCCGTCGCCCTGGGGCGGCAGATTTCGCCCCCCGGGCCACCCACCGCAATCGGTCGCGGCGCGATCGGCCGTGCCCTATGATCCGCGGCATGAATGAGACCGGAAACGAGCCCTCGGTCGATCTCCTGATGCGGCCGCGCATCGTGCTCGCCGCGGCCGAGACGGCGGAGACCCGACGCATCGCCCGGGTCTTCGAGGGGCTCGGGGCAGAGGTGCTGGTTGCCAACGACAATGAAGTGGCGATCAACCTGCTCGAGCAGATGGAAGTCGAGGTCCTGATCGCCGAGACCCGCTCACCTCGGGTCGACGGCATTCGCCTCCTCGCCGCCGGGCGGCGGCTGAGCCCCGATCTCTGCGCCATCTTCATCGCCGAACCAGGGGAGATCGATCTCGCGACGCGCGCGGTGCAGGACGGCGCCTACGACTACCAGACCCGTCCGCTCAACCTGGACAAGATGCTCGCGGTCATCCGACGCGCGCACGCCGACCGGGAACTCAAGGCGCGGCTCAACGACCTCCAGCGCCGACTCGATCGAAAATACGGCGTGCACAACATCCTCGGGAACTCGGCCGCGATCAGCGAGGTGATGGCCAAGGTGCTGCAGATCGCCCCCACCTCCGCTTCGGTTCTGATCACCGGGGAGACCGGAACGGGGAAGGAACTGATCGCGACCGCGCTGCACCAGAACTCCGCTCGACGAAATGCCGCGCTGGTCAAGCTGCACTGCGGGGATCTCGCGGCCGGACTGGTGGAGAGCGAGCTGTTCGGTCACGAGCGCGGCGCGTTCACCGGCGCGACCAGCGCGCGCAAGGGTCGCTTCGAGGCGGCAGACGGTGGAACGCTATTTCTCGACGCGGTGGGCGAACTCCCCCTCGAGACCCAAGCCAAGCTCCTCCGGGTGCTCGGAAGCGGCGAGTACCAGCCACTGGGGAGCGAGACGACGAGCCGGGCCGATGTCCGGATCATCGCCGCTACCTCGGTTCCACTCCCCGAGGCGGTGACCGCGGGACGGTTCCGCGAGGATCTCTATTACCGCCTCGCCGTGGTGCAGATCGAGATCCCGGCCCTGCGCCACCGCAGGCAGGACATCCCGCTCCTCATCGCGCACTTCTTGCGCGAGGCGAGTACCGGCGCGGGGAAGAGCGTTCCGTCGATCGCCCCTCGCGCCATGGGCCGGCTGCTCCGCTATGCCTGGCCAGGAAACGTCCGCGAGCTGAAGAACGTGGTGAGTGGGATGACGCTGGCGGCGGATGACGGACGGATGCTCGACGTGGTTGACCTCCCGCCGGCGATCCAGGAGCTACCCGAGGAGGGCCAGGGGATCATGATCCCGATCGGCACGTCGCTCGAGGAAGCCGAGGAGCGGCTCGTCGAGGCGACCCTCCGGTCGGTCGCGGGGGACAAGCAGGCTGCGTCGCGGATCCTGGGGGTCTCGGTGCGGACCCTGTTCCGGCACGCGGCCCGTCACCGCGAAGGTTAGAGAATCCCGGAGAGGAACTCGATCATGCCTGGCCTCGACAGCAGGTCGACCCCCGCCGCCGTTTCAAGTTGGAACACCGCTCCATTCTGCTGCAACTCTGTCATCGGACTCCCGGGAGCAGCCGAGCCTCGCCACCCGGCGCCGCAACCCTGCTGATTGCATCCCGTTGAGAGGACTACGGTTCTTCCCGCCGATCGGCTCGGGTCAGTTTTGTTGCCAAATTGGCACAGAGGAGCCTGTTCGTTCTGAAACAGTTGCCGCCGATCTGAATTTCTGTTTCCGTAACCAATTGCAACTGTTGTTGTTAACGAAATGCAAGGCATTGGCACCGATCTTGACAGAGATTGAGCAGCAAGAAACGCCCGACGCCGGGCGCCGCCTTGCCCGATCGAACGGGTCCTCATGGCGCCCCTTCGAACGAGCAGCGCGGCCAGGAAGCCGGCGTCTCTCGTCCACCAGCCCCCGCCGGAGGCGGGGAAGAAGAGGAGAAGAGAACCTCATGGCTTCGAAGACCAACACGAAGATTCGGCCGCTCGGTGACCGGATTCTCGTCAAGCGCCTGGAAGAGGCGCAGCAGATGCAGGGTGGGATCTACATCCCCGACACCGCCAAGGAGAAGCCGACCCAGGGTGAGATCATCGCCGTCGGCCCGGGCAAGACCCTGGATGATGGAAAGATCCTGAAGCTCGAGGTCAAGGTCGGCGACCGTGTCCTGATGGGCAAGTACTCGGGCACCGAGGTCAAGATCGACGGCGAGGAGTTCCTGATCCTGCGCGAGGACGACGTCCTCGGCATCCTCGAGAAGTAACAGCCTCGAGACGTAGTCGACCCCCAGTTCGATTCCAGCGCGGCAGTGATTCAGCGCCCCCGGAACGGGCGCACTGCGGGACCAATCCCCAACGCGCATGTCGCCAGTCGGCCCTCGCCGAAACATCTGAGGAGGTTAGATCCGATGCCTGCGAAGCAATTGCTTTTCAAGACGGAAGCCCGTCACAAGATCCTGGAAGGTGTCGAGCTCCTGGCCAAGGCGGTCAAGGTGACCCTCGGCCCGCGTGGTCGCAATGTGGTGCTCGAGAAGAAGTGGGGTTCGCCCACCATCACCAAGGACGGCGTCACCGTCGCCAAGGAGATCACGCTCGAGGATCCGTATCAGAACATGGGCGCCCAGATGGTGCGTGAGGTTGCCTCCAAGACCTCCGACGTCGCGGGCGACGGCACCACCACGGCCACCGTGCTGGCCGAGGCGATCTTCCGCGAGGGACTTCGCAATGTGACCGCCGGCTCGAACCCGATGCACATCAAGCGCGGGATCGACAAGTCGGTGATCGCCGCGGTGGAGGAGCTGAAGAAGATGTCGCGTGACGTGAAGGACCGCAGCCAGATCAAGCAGGTTGCGACCATCTCGGCCAACGGCGACACCCAGATCGGCGACATCATCGCCGACGCCATGGACAAGGTCGGCAAGGACGGCACCATCACGGTCGAAGAGGCCAAGTCGATGGAGACCACCCTGGAGCTGAAGGAAGGGATGCAGTTCGACAACGGCTATCTGTCCCCCTACTTCATCACCGACAAGGAGACCATGGAGGTCTCGTTCGACAGCGGCTACATCCTGATCCACGAGAAGAAGATCTCCAACCTGCGTGATCTCCTCCCGGTGCTGGAGAAGGTGTCGCAGGCCGGTCGTCCGCTCCTGATCATCGCCGAGGATGTCGAGGGTGAGGCACTGGCCACCCTGGTGGTGAACAAGCTTCGCGGCACCCTGCAGGTTTGCGCGGTCAAGGCGCCGGGCTTCGGTGATCGTCGCAAGGCGATGCTCGAGGATATCGCGATCCTGACCGGCGGCCAGGTGATCAGCGAGGACATCGGCAAGAAGCTCGAGTCGGTGCAGTTGACCGAGCTCGGTCGCGCCAAGCGCATCTCGATCAACAAGGAGAACACCACGATCATCGAAGGCTCGGGCAAGGCCGGCGATGTGAAGGGTCGGGTCGAGCTGATCCGTCGTCAGATCGAGGAGACCACTTCGGACTACGATCGGGAAAAGCTCCAGGAGCGTCTGGCCAAGCTGGCCGGTGGCGTCGCGGTGATCAATGTCGGCGCTGCGACCGAGACCGAGATGAAGGAGAAGAAGGCCCGCGTCGAAGACGCCCTCCACGCCACCCGTGCGGCGGTCGAGGAAGGGATCGTCCCCGGCGGCGGCGTCGCGCTGCTTCGCGTCGTGCCGGCGCTCGACAAGCTGACCCTCGAGGGAGATGAGGCGATCGGCGTGCAGATCGTCCGTCGCGCCATCGAGGAGCCGCTCCGCACGCTGGCCAACAACGCCGGCATGGAAGGCTCCGTCGTGGTCACCGAGGTCAAGAAGGCGACCAAGAAGACGATGGGCTACAACATCGACAACGGCGAGATGGTCGACATGTTCGAGGCCGGGATCATCGATCCGACCAAGGTCACGCGCACTGCCCTGCAGAACGCGTCGTCCGTGGCCGGCCTGATGCTCACCACCGAGGCGCTCATCGCCGAGATCCCCGAGAAGGAGAAGGCTCCGGCCGGACCCGGCGGCGGCGGCGGCGGCGACTTCGGCGGCATGTACTAGTCGGCATGTGCTAGGCGGCAGGTACTAGGCGGTGTGCGCCAGGTGGTTCGCGCTCGGCGGCATGCGCCACGTGACCTGCGCCAGGTGGCTCGCACCAGGCGGAATGCGCTAGACCGCACGCGCTGGTAACGAGAGACAGAGAGACAGAGATAGAAGACAGCTCGACGCGGCGATCCTCCCAGACGCCGCGGCGAGCCGCCTCGAAACAGTCTCCGCCGGTCCTTGTGGCCGGCGGGGTTTGCACCAACCCCGGCGCCGGTTCCGACTGGCGCCGGGGTGTTGTGTTGTGCGCCCGGCATGGGCACAGACTTAGAGGTGAGAGTCCTCTCCTGAGCAGGTCACAGCGAAGGAAGTGAAGCGCAAGGGCGGAAGGGCGACCGACCGTCTGAAGGAAGCGTGGAACGAACCCGCGGGCCGATGGACAAGAACCGGATACGAGGCGCAGCCGACCGAGGCGAGCGAGCAACTGATTGCGAAGCCTTCGTGACCAAAGGGACGCGGCGTAAATCCGGCGGTGGTGCGGGGAAGGTCTGTGTTCTTACCGGGGAGATCTCGCTTCACGCCTGAAAGGGCGACGCCGAGCGATCGGCGGAGCGAGAAGTCAGCCGAGGTCGTAATAGTCGCCGCGAGGCGACGAAGGGCCGAACGAGAGGGAGAGCTTTTCGCTCCCGAGGATCGGAGAGGTCAGGTCACAGATGTCCGAGCAATTGGAGCTCCCGTTCGAGGGTAGGGGTGAAGCCCCGAGCGTAGAACGGAGCGTGGAGACCTCGACGGCTCCTCAGGAGAAAGAGGGCTCAGGAGCGAGCGGAGTCATGGAACGGGCGGTGAGCCGCCCCAACATGCTGGCCGCGTACAAGCGAGTTCGGGAAAACAAGGGCAGTCCCGGGATCGACGGGATGACGGTGGAAGCGCTACCGGCCTGGTTACAGGAACATTGGGCAGGAGTCCGCGAGCAACTGCTGGCAGGCACCTACCGACCGCAGCCAGTCAAGCGGCAGCTCATCCCCAAGGCGGGCGGTGGCGAGCGTGAGCTTGGCATTCCGACCGTGGTGGACCGCCTCATCCAGCAAGCCCTGCTTCAAGTCCTCCAACCGATCTTCGATCCGACCTTTTCCGATCACAGCTACGGGTTCCGACCGGGACGCCGGGCGCACGATGCCGTACGGCATGCGCAAGGGTACGTCCAGGAAGGCCGTCGCTGGGTGGTGGACGTGGACCTGGAGAAGTTCTTTGACCGGGTGAACCACGACATCCTGATGGGACGGTTGGCGAAGCGGATCGAGGACAGACGGGTGCTGCGGCTGGTCCGCCGGTACCTGGAAGCAGGGGTGATGATCCAAGGAGTGGTCATGGAGCGACACGAAGGGACTCCGCAAGGAGGACCTCTCACCGCTCCTGGCCAATGTGCTCCTCGACGAAGTGGACAAGGAGTTGGAGAAGCGGGG
The DNA here is from genome assembly GCA_016712505.1 of Candidatus Eiseniibacteriota bacterium. GTDB lineage: Bacteria > Eisenbacteria > RBG-16-71-46 > CAIMUX01 > CAIMUX01 > JADJQY01. Next base: position 455,213 of record JADJQY010000008.1, read on the forward strand.
TCATGCGTTCGTGCGCTACGCCGATGACGGTAACGTCTATGTGCGGTCGAAGCGAGCGGGCGAGCGAGTGATGGCTCTGCTGCGTCGCCTTTACGGCGACCTCAAGCTTCGGATCAACGAGTCGAAGAGCGCGGTGGCGCGGGTCTGGGATCGGAAGTTCCTCGGGTTCTCCCTCTGGGTGGGCGCGGGAAAGACAATCCGGGTCCGCGTCGCGGAGAAAGCTCTGAACGCGATGAAGCAACGGGTGCGATCGATGACCCGCCGCCTGGGAGGACGGAGCCTGGAGCAAGTGATCGGAACGCTGCGGCCGTACCTGCTGGGGTGGAAGGCATACTTCCGTCTGGCCGAGACGCCACAGGTCTTCCGAGAGCTTGATGAGTGGATCCGTCACCGACTCCGAGCGATCCAACTGAAGCAGTGGAAGCGTGGACGCACGACCCATCGCGAGCTAGTCTCGCGCGGGCTGAGCCCCACGGCCGCTGCCCAGGTAGCGGCGAACACTCGTCGCTGGTGGAAGAACTCGGCGATGGCGCTGCACATCGCGATTCCCAACCGCTGGTTCACCGAACGAGGGCTCCCTTCGCTCGGTGCGTGACCTCAACATCTCGAACCGCCGGATGCGGACCCGCTTGTCCGGTGGTGTGGGAGGGGAGTAGCCGGGATCACCGACTACCCCCTATCCCGATTTCTGGGGTAATCTTCTTTGCTGCCCCGTGGCGCAGGAGTGCGGTCGAGGGCCCTGCCGAGTTCGCTGAGCCGTGTTCCGTCCTGCGTGTGCCCTTCGCGGTGGTCGCTCCGCCGTGTTTGCTCCGCCGAGTTTGCTCCGCCGAGTTCCGTGCGCCGAAGTTGCCGCGCGGTGGTCGCTCCGCCGAATTCGATGTCCCGTGTTCGCTCCGTGATGCGTGGCCGCGCCCGAACTCCGAGCGGTCGTACCGCGGGTGGCAGGACGGGCGACTCTCCCCGGGGAGAGCCGGTGCAGGTGCGTGCGGGAGTGGTGATCCGCGGTCAGGATCCGTGGCCGAGGTTCGTTGCTGAGATCGCTTGCCGGGATCGGCGGCTGGGATGTCGATCCGGCCCGGGGAGGGTGCGGTGTTGTGGGGCGATACGTGCGCGGCCGTGTCGTCTGCGCGGAGCGGGTCGAGCTGCGGCGATCGGCGCCGCGGTCGTCGCCTTGGCCGGATGGCGTCGCGAGAGGGTTGGTGGGGAGGCGTGAGGCTCCTCGCTCCGCCTGGGTATCGCGTGCGGCCGTCTGAGGTGGCGTGCGGCGGGACGAGCGGCAGGAGGTCTCGTTCCGGAGATTCGATCTGGGAGTCGGCACGGGGTTGGTGCGATGTAGCGTGAGTGTGAGCCGGGCGTCGGCGCGAAGCACGGCGCGCGAAGCGCGAAGCACGAAGCGCGAAGCACGAAGCACCAAGCACGAAGCAAGAAGCACGGCGCACGGCGAACGGCGCACGAAGCACAGAGCACGGAGCGCGGAGTCCGGAGCACCGCGCGTCGGCGCGGTCCCGGTGTCGATGGCGTGCTGTTCGCTGCAGCTGGCCGGCGACGAGAGAAAGTGTGTGTGGCGAAAAGAACCTGTTGACCGTGTTGCACGGGGCACGAATCGATGGTTGGGCACAGGTCTCTGGTGTCGTGCGTGATCGCACGGGGAGCGTGTACGAGCGATCCGCTGCAAGAGTTGTCGGTTCGAGATGTCCTATCGGGAGATTGACGCTCTGCGTCGTCCACTGGCCCGCCGGAAGTGCCGAAGTATCGTTCGATTGGAGCGGGTGATGCGCGATCGTCGACTTGCATTCGGCGAGGAGCGCGAGGCGCTTGGATTCAGCGCAGGAACGACACGACGAGGGCACGGAGGCCGACATGTGCAACAAGGCAGGAGTGGTACCACAGACGGTAGATCTGGCGACGCTGAGCGACCGAGAGGTCCTTCGCGCGGTCGCGAGTTGGGCCAAAGGCGGAGCGGCGCGTCACGGCGGAGTTGCTCCGCCATCTGGGCGAGCTGGACGCGCGGCGCCTTTATCTCGGGGCCGGTTGCTCCTCGACGTTTGCTTACTGCACGGAGATCCTCCGCATGTCGGAGCCTGCCGCCTATCACCGGATCACCGCCGCCCGCGCCGGGCGTCGCTTCCCGGAGCTCCTCGCGCGACTCGCCGCGGGAGATCTGCATCTGAGTGCGATCTGCCTGCTCGCCTCGGAGCTGACGGAAGGGAACGTAGCGTCGTGGATCGCACGCGCGAGCGGGCAGTCGAAGCGTGCGGTCGAGCGGATGCTGGTCGGTGAGAGGCAGGGGGCCGGCGGTTGCGCCGGCGATGGGGATGCCGGTGCGGGAGCGCCTCGGGGCACACGGCGTTGGCCGAAGCTCGGCCCGGACTTGTGGAGTGTCGCGTCGGTTGGGCGACCTGCGGGGCTCGGTCCGATGTTGAGCGATGGATTGAACGCCTCCTCGGCATCGGCCTGCGCCCCAGGGCCAGAGGCAGCGCCGGTTCCGGAGCGCGGGGTGATCCCGCCTGGCGCGCGTGGTTGCGGCAGCCCGGCGTTCAGCCTGCCGAAGCTCTCGTTCGTGGCCGATCCCGAGCTGCAGAATCTACTCGCCCGGGCGCGCGATCTCGTGAGTCACAGCAATCCGAGCGGAGATCTCGCGGTGTTGCTCCGCCTCGCGCTCCGGGCGTTGATCGGGAGCACGGAGCGGCGGCGGTTCGGGCAGAGGGTGGCGGCGCGGGTCACGCAGCAGGTGTCGGCGGAGGCGCAGGAGCAGGCGAGAGGGCGTGCGGGCGCGCGTCCGGCGGCGCAGGCCGGGTTGGGCGTGCCACTGGAGCCCGGTTCGAGCGTGCCGCCGGCAGCCGGTTCGAACGCATCGCCGCAAACCGGGGAAGCCCACGCGAGACCGGCGTTGCGTCGGCGTGCTCCGCGGTGGCGTTCGCGCTACATCCCGATCGCCGTGCGTCGCGCGGTCTGGCAGCGCGATGGGGACCGGTGCGCGTTCGTGTCGCGCGAAGGGCACCGCTGCGGTGCACGTGGATTCCTCCAGTTCCACCACTTGATCCCCTTCGCTCAGGGCGGGGCGCACACCGTGGAGAACCTCGCCCTGCGCTGCGGTGCGCACAACCGCTACGAGGCGCGGGGCGACGTCGGTTCGGCGGGCAGGTCCGCGGGCGAGGACATCCGGTCCACGATCGTCGCGCCCGCGCTCGCGCCCGCGCCCGCGCTCGCGCCCGCGCTCGCGCCCGAGAGCGAGCGCGTGGCGGATCTTGTTCGTGCGCCGGAGCCCTGGTGCACTGCGGTTGGCGGGTCCGCGGACATGCCGAACTCTCCCCGGGGAGAGTGTGCGCCAGGCAAAGCCTGGGAAGGGAGGATGGTGAGCCTCTTCGGCTCACTTGAAACTCATCGATAGCGACCCGGTGGGTCCGAGTCCCACCCGGCAAAGCTGGCCAGCAGCCGGAACCGAGTGTTGCGTGGTCCCGAGGCAACTCGGACTGCGAAGCGTACACAGGGAACGAGCAGGCCGCGTGATCGAGTCCCGAAATCGGGCACTTGCGGGAGCCGGCGTTCTACTCTCAAGCGACGGCAGCAGGTGGACGGTGAATGGCCTTCCGCCCACCTCTCGCCGGGGTCCAAGAGCAGGGCGTGCTCGTGCAAGGGTCGTCCAGGAACCTGGGAGATCCCGCCTCTTCCTCGCCTTCGGGTGAGGCGCCAGAGCCGAGGAAACGGAGGCTCTGGTGTGCGGAGTCGGGAAGTCAGAGCGCCTGCGTAGTACCGGAGAAAGCGGGGAACCGGACCCTTCCGGGACCCGGTGGAGGGAAGGCGGGCGCCGGATCATGGAACCGATGGAAGGAAAGACGCATGGGAACTCTGAGTCCCCGCAACGTCTCAACGACACTCCAACGGATAGCGGACATGGCCCGGGAATCTCCGGAGCGAATCGCTTCGGAGACGTCTGGGTCGAAGGGTGCGTGAGGTCGCTCACGCAGCCAACCCATGACCGAGGAGCCGGATGCGCGAGTCGCGCACGTCCGGATCTTTGGGGGGGGGCGCCCGCGAGGGTGGCCCCTATCCCGATGTGCGCGAGGCGCGGGCGTAGCGGGGGGGCGTAACGGACACGGGGGGCGATACCAATGAACTGGATCGGGAGGGTGTACCTTCACGGCCGCGGTCGGGGGAGGTGCCATCTGCGAACGCGCGTGCAGTGAAGGGCGAGGTCGCGCCCCGATCCCCGGTCGCCGCGCTGGCCTAGGTCCTGGCAATGGAGCAGGTGCCTACCGCCGACCAGGTCCCTGCCCCGGACTAGGCAGAATGCAGCCCGCCCCGATCTCGCCGGTGGCCGATCGGTAGCCGATCGCTCCAGGCCTCCGCCTTCGGCGCCCGAAATCCGACCGCCCTCCGGCCGGCAGACGCAGTAGTGCTGCGCCGAGAATCTCGTTGCCTGCCCCTAGCCGTGCTTCTATCATTTCGGCGCTGAACTTTTAGGGGGCCGGCCGCCGAGTGCCCAGCTCGGCGATACCCAACCGGAGGTAGCCGAATGTCTCGAACTCGCCCATCGCGCGCCGGCGCACGCACTCTCCGCCTGCTGCTGCTTGCGTCGCTTGTGACGTTGGGCCCGCTCGCCGCTGCACCGTCCCACGCCTGGACCCCACCGCCGGCCCCGCTGCCGATGGAGCCGGGGGATACGGATGGGCAGGATTGGGACGACATGGAACTGAATCGGCCGGCAGATCCGGTTCGCGCAGGGCGGACTACCACGGTCAGCGATGGTGCTCGAACGGCGAGAAGCGAAGGTGCACGTGGGGGCGTTGAGCGCTCATGGGTCGCCACTTTCCTGCGCTGGGTAGTACGAAGCACTCGGTGCGGCAGTTAGCTCGGAGGGGGCATGGGCAGCAGCGGCAGGAAGTGGGGACGCGACGCGGGGCTTCCGCCTGAGTTCTCGATCGCTCTGGTCGAGACTCTTCTAGGGGTGGGTGACGTCGAGGGCGCCTCTCGGGAATTCAGCCTCCTGGCGCCCGCTCAGCGCCTAGGCCCCAGCGTATGCGAGCTCTGGCTGGAGTTTCTCTGGCGTACACGCCAGCGATCCGAGGCCTCGGCCTGCCCTCAATGCTCTGGCGCTTGCCGTCGACGATCCACAGTCCCTTTCGATCGTGGCCCTCTATCGCGCCCGTGCGGCGTTTGGGGACTCAGCACTTGAGCTGGCGACCGAGATACTGGCGGCGTGGTTCTCCACTGAAGTGGCGGCTGATGCCCCCGATCGAATCAATGCGAGCGCGCGGCAGCTGTTCGGAAAGTGCTGGCTTCGCCTCCGTGAGATGGAACGCGCGAGACAGCAATTCAAGCACGCCCTCGGGCTCTACGAGAGGGAGGGGACGTGACGGGAGTTGCGAACTCTCTGATCTTCCTCGGAATGGTAGAGAAATCCGGCGCGGGATGGCACCGCTGCGAGACGCTCCAGGCGAAGGCTCTGCAGTTGCTCACCGAGCTGGGAGATCTCAATCTCTGGGTAGGTGCCGCGCTGAATCTGTCCGTCACCAGGCTGTTTCGGGGCGCGTTCCTTTCTGCTGCCTTTCCACTCAGACGCGCGCGTGGTCTCTCGGAGGAACTGGGAGACGAGCGCCGATCCGCCAGAGCGTGCCGATTGCAGGCCATGCTCGGTGCCCGAAGCTCACGATCCGGCGAGGCTCGGCACCTCTTCGTGGATGCCGTCCGCGCCACCCTCCGCACCTCCGACCCTCGCGGCCGCGCCCTCCTCTGCGAATACACCGGCGAGTTCCGCCTCGCCGGAGGCTACCTCTCCCGCGCCCGCCGCTGGTTGCAGCGCGGCTACGCCCTCGCCTACCGAATCCCCGAGCGCGATATCATGGGCGAGACGCAACGGCTGCTCGCCGAGGTGGAGTTCCAATCGAAGACACCAACCGCGCCTCGAACTTGGCCGAGGAGTCGCTCGCCGCGTTCGAGAGGATGGAGCACCTCTACGAACTCGCCGTCTGCCGCCGCGTCCGCGGAGGCATCCTCCTCCACCTCGGTCGCACGGCCGAAGCGATCCACGACCTCGAGCGCGCGGTCGACTTCTTCACCCAGATGGGCGAGCGGTTCGAGATCTACCGCGCCCAACGGCTACTCGCGCTGGCCCGTGGCGAGGCGATCGACGATGCGGATACTCTGATTGCCACCCTGGGACGTTCCTACGACGCCGAGGGAGCGCGCCTGCGCGCCGAACTCGAAGCGAACGAGGTCGACCCGATCGCCGACCTGCTCAACCAGCCGTTTCCCGCGAGCCGGGGTCGACTCCCGCCGGGAGTCGCGGCGCGGACGACCGCGGCACCGAACCTCCCCGGACACCGCACCGACACCGGCACCGCCGACACCCGCGACCCCGCCGCGAACACCGACCCGACCCGCGTCTCCCCAACCCCACCTGGCCCCTGACCCGCGAACAGATCGAGGAATCGATCTCCCTCGCGCGCCTGCGGACGATCCAGGTCCTCCGCACCGCCACCAACCCCGGCTTCCCGGAGCTCCACGGCATGAACCCGCTCCTCCGCGCCGCGCTCCAGCAGGTGCGCGAAGCCGCGCCGACCGATCAGCCGATCCTGATCCAGGGAGAGACCGGCACGGGGAAAGAACTGGTCGCGCGCGCGGTGCACGATCTGAGTCGACGGGCGCGAGGTCCGTACGTCCCGGTCAACTGCGGCGCGCTCAGCCCGGAGATGCTCGACAGCGAGGTGTTCGGACACCAGAAGGGGCGTTCACCGGGCGATCACCGAGCGCGCTGGGCTGGCCCGCACCGCCTCCGGAGGCACGCTGTTCCTCGATGAGATCGCGGAGCTAGGTCCGGGCTCGCAGCCGCGCATTCTCCGCATGCTCGACTCGGGCGAGATCCGGCCGGTGGGCGCGGACCGCGCGATCAAGGTCGATGTTCGCCTGGTCACCGCGACGCACAAGGATCTGCGCCAGGCGGTCGAAGCGAACGAGTTCCGCCGCGATCTGTATCACCGGCTCTGTGGCCTGACGATCTATCTCCCCGCGCTGCGCGATCGAATCGACGACCTGCCGATCCTGATCGAGCACTTCGCGCAGCAGCTGCGCGAGCGGGGGATCGAGTTCGTGGGAGTGAGCGACGCGGTGCTGACCTCGATGAGCGAATACGACTGGCCGGGCAATGTGCGCGAGCTGCGGAACCAGCTCTTCGCCCTGGCGAGCCGGGCGCTGCCGGGACGGCGGGTGACCCAGTGGTCGGCGCCGGTCGACCCGCGTCAGGCGATCGCGACCGCGCTCGAACTGACCGAGTCGCAGATCGACGCGGCGCTCCGTCTGCACCAGGGACGGGTGCTGCCGGCGGCCGCGACCCTGGGCATCAGCAAGCAGGCGCTCTACCGACTCTGCGAACGCTACGGCATCGCCTACGAGAACTACCGCTAGCGCGACCCGCGACCCGTGCGAGCCGCGCGCGACTCGCGACCCGCGTGAACCGCTCAGTCCCGCGCCTCCGGCCCCGAACTCCCACGACCCCCGCAACCGACGCGCCGCCCGCTACCGATCAGCAAGCCGGTGCAACCTCCGCCCGCGCCTCGCCCCGACGCACCCCGGCCCCGCCTCGACCCGTTCAACTCCCCCGGGGGGCTGTTCGACATCGAACTCTCCCCGGGGAGAGTCAGCGCCCGTTGAGGTCCGGGGGCCGGAAGTGGACCGCAGGCCGGCCGCTGATCCGTCGTCCGGAGTCCGGCGGCGCCGCCTCTCAGCGCAGATCCGAACCGCGTTGCCGCAGTCCGCTCGCGCAGCTCACTTGCGCAGCCCTCCCGCAGTCCGCTCGTGCAGTCCGCTCCCGCAGTCGGCTTCCGCAGTCCGCTCGCGCAGCCCGCTCGCGCAGGCATCCGCAGAGCAGCCCGTGACCGGCTCCCGCCGCCCTCCTCACCACTCGTCGTCGAGGCTGGTCGTGGCGTTGATCCCGGTCACCACGACTTGCGAGGCGATTCGGGGGAAGCGAGGGTCCTCGCTCATCACTGAGTACTCGTCCTGCGGATAGTCGCTCGGAGGCAGGGGGCCGTTCGACGGGCGGAGACCCAACTCGACGCCGAAGTACATCTGATCGCCTTCGTGGACGTCGAGCTTGCCGAGTGAGCCGTCGTCCCCGTCGAGCGCTGGACTCCAGGAGTCGTGGCACCAGCCGCGGCCCAAGCTGTCGAAGCCGGCATAGTAGAAGCTCTTGCCGTTCACCGCGCGGAGCTCCGCGAACGACATGCCGATCCGGACGCCGAGCTTGCCGCGCCAGATGGAGCCTGAGTCACGGACCGTGATGGCCGAGACGCCGATCAGCGAGTCGGGGTCGTGAAAGTCGACGAAGGCGCGCCGGGTCGGATCGTCAGGGAACAGGATCACCCGGGAGGCGGGTGTTCCCCACGCGCTTCGTTCGGGGTCGGGCACGATCGAAACGTTGGCCCTCCCGAACAACGCCTGGAAGTCGGCCAGGCTGGTCTCTTCGGCGTAGGCACCGGGGAGCACGAACGCCGAGGCGCTCTCGCCGCCCGCGGGAAGGCCCGCCCCAGACTGATCGCGCACTCGCGAGGGTCCGCTTCCACAGGCGGAGATCAGACCGAGACACAGCAGGGCGAAAATGCCGATCACCGTTCCTCCTCCAAATCCCACCGTCGGGACGACGCTGCCGGTCGCCAGTGTAGGGCAGCGCGCGGCGGAGGTACACCGGCGGGGTGGTCCGCCGATCACCAGGCCGGGGCTCCACAGGTTTGGTCGTGCGCCCCGGGGGCGCTATGATACGTCGCGAGGGTGGACCGCCTGATCGGGCGCGAGACCCGGGGCACGACCCTACCCGGTACCAACATTCCAAGGAGTCTCCTATCACGCAAGAGTTCGAGCGCTCGAAGGCAGGTCCGACCAAGGGACTGCTGATTGGCTTCGCGCCGCAGTCCGACGAGGACGACACCCTGAACGAACTGGAGCTGCTGGCCGACACGGCAGGGCTCCAGACCGTGGGCCGGCTGCACCAACGACGCTCGTCGGTCCACCCGGGCAACTTCCTCAGCAAAGGAAAGCTGGACGAGGCGAAGGAACTGCTCGAGGCGGGGGAGGCGGACCTGCTCCTCTCCGATGAGGACCTGAGCCCGGCCCAGGTGCGGAACCTGGAGAAGTTCCTCAAGGTGCGAGTGATCGACCGGAGCGAGCTGATCCTCGACATCTTCGCTCAGCGGGCGCGCACGCGCGAGGCGCAGCTCCAGGTGGAACTGGCGCAACTCCACTACCTGCTCCCACGATTGACCGGCATGTGGGGACACCTGTCGCGCACCGGCGGCGGGATCGGCACGCGCGGTCCGGGCGAAACCCAGCTCGAGGTCGACCGACGGCGCGTGCGTGAGAAGATCGCGCTCCTCGAGGAACGCCTGAAGAAGGTCGTGACCGAGCGAGAGACCCAGTCGCGCGGTCGGGTGCAGGCCTTTCGGGTCAGCTTCGTCGGCTACACCAACGCCGGCAAGTCGACCCTCTTCAACCGGCTGACCGGCGCCGACGTACTGGCCGAGGACAAGCTGTTCGCCACGCTCGATACCACCACACGGCGGGTGCACCTGGGCGGCGAACTCGAGGTGCTCCTCTCCGACACCGTCGGGTTCATCCGGAAGTTGCCGCACCATCTGGTCGCCTCGTTCCGCGCCACGCTGCGCGAGGTGGAAGAGGCCGACCTGGTGGTGCATGTGGTCGACGCGGCGCACGTCGGGTTTGCGGGGCAGATCCGCGCGGTGGAGGAGGTGCTGGAGAGCCTGCTCAAGGAGCCGGTGCCGCGGCTTCTGGTCCTGAACAAGTCGGATCTCTTCGAGGACGAGACGCGCCGCATGGAGCTCCAGCTGCGCTTCCCCGAAGGGATCCAGATCTCCGCCTTCTCGAAGGACGACCTGCTCCGCCTGAAGGCTCGGCTACTCGAGGCGATCCGCGAACTGCGGACCCTGGCCCGGGTCGAGTGCCCGATCGAAAGACTGCCGGAGATGCGGAAGCTCACGCCGCGGGCCGAACGGCGCAGCGAGCAACACCTCGATGGTCGCGTCTGGACCGAGCTGTTCTGCGCCCGGACCGAGCTTCAGCGGCTGCGTCGTGCGGGCTTCCGGGTCACCGTGCCGCGCGCCCTCCTGGCCGACCGAGCCTCCGCCTCCGAAGCCGCGGCCGCGATGGCGGCGCAGACGTCGTCCCTGCTCGAAGCGTTGCCTCAGTCCGCGAACTCGGATCCGCAATCGGCGGAGGGTTAGCCCGAGTCCGATGCGCGAGGGGATGGAAGCGGAGAAGCTGCCCGGCAGACCAAACTCGGTCCTCGCGCGCGTGGGCGATCGCGCGATGGCGCTCGCGGTCGGGCTGGTCACCTTCTGCCTGCTCGCGCTCCGGGTCTCGGCCTACGGCCTGACCTGGGACGAGCCGACTTACTTTCGCTTCGCGCGTCTGCAGCGTGCCTGGTTCGGCGACCTGCTGACCGCGCAGTGGGGCGGCCTTTTCGCGCCTTCGCGGATCGCCGAGGTGTTTCTTCAGGACCGGATGAAGAACGGTCACCCGCCGCTGCACGAAATCTGGATGGCCCTCGCGGGCACACCGTTCACCTGGTTCGGGCTCCCGGACGCGCTCGCATTCCGCTTGGCCAATGCGCTCCTGGCCGGGGGGACGGCGGCGCTGCTCTACCTGCTTCTTCGCCGCGCCTTCGCCCGTGGCGTTGCGCTCGGCGGCGTCGCGGCCTATCTCGGGGTGCCGTGCGTCTGGGCACATGCCCATCTCGCCGCGACCGAGACACTGCAGAACCTGATCTGGGTTCTGGGCGCACTGGTGTTGCCACGCGCGCTCACCCACGGGGGGCGGTCGCTTCTCGGTTTCTTCCTCGTCTGCGCCCTCGGATTCTTCGGCAAGTTCACCAACATTTTGGTGCCGATCTGCCTCCTGGGCATCGCCGGCCTTCTCGGCGCGGTGCGAGAGCGGCGCTTCTGGCTCGCGGCGCTCCTCGGGTTGGTCGCCGCCCCGTTGTCGCTCCTTTTGCTCGATCCGTACTTCTGGCCCTGGCAGGGAGGGATCGCCCGCTTCGCCGACTATCTCGAGCAGGTGACCACGCGCGGCCAGTGGGTGCCACTCGCGGTCTACTATCTCGGCAAGAACTGGGGCTTCTCACCGCCGTGGCACTATCGACCCGTCGAGCTGCTCGCGTCGCTGCCCAGCCTGCTCCTCGCGCTCTGGTTCCTCGGTCTTGCGCTGATCGCAAAGGCAACCCCAGGGACGCTCCGCGCGGCCTGGAGCCGCTCGAAGCTTGCGGGGGAGGGTGCGGCTCTCACTGCCGCTTCCGTCGACACCGACACCGGCGCCAGCACCAGCACCAGCACCAGCGCCAGCACCAACACCAGCACCATCACCAACACCGCCACCGACGGTGACTCCGACACCGCACGCTCCTGGCTGATGGGAATTGCGCTCGGCGTGATTCTCCTCGCGCTGTTGATCGGTTGGATGCCCAACGCCCCCAGTCATGACGGCACACGACAGTTCGTCTACGTCTATCCTGCGATTGCCATCGGAATCGCGTTTGCTCTCGATCGATTGCAGCGCGTGCGCTTCGGCCGCTACGCTCCCGCCTTGCCCGCGATCGCGCTCGTGATTGCACTTCTGGTCGAACCGTGGGGGCTCTCCTACCGCGCCGAGTGGCTGGGCGGAATCTCCGGCGCGTGGCGATCCGGCTTCGAACTCACCTACTGGGGCGAGGCGATCGACGGCCGGATGCTCAGTGCTCTCGCCGACATCAAGCGCACCAGCGGCGGCCGGCCCGAGATCCTCTCGATCCCCAAGCTCGACTACTTCAAGGACGCCGAGGATCACTGGCGCGCCCTGGTGCCTGAGCGCGGGCCCGAGCCGAGGCCCGCGACCCTGGCCCTCGACGCCGTCCCCGCCTACTACGAGCGCTGGGTCACCCCCGAGATGCGGCGGCAAGGCGGCATCGGCCTCCGCCTCGCCACACCCCGTCCCTTGGACGGCATTCTCATCCTGTTCCGTCGTTCGTGGGTCCAGGACGACATGCACGAACTCCTGGCCGAACTCCTCGGCCGCGGCGATCTCCGCCTCGTGGCCGAAACGCGCGTCGACGGCGTCGTCCTCTCGCAACTCTTCGCCGTCACCCGCAGCCAGACGGTCACGCTCCCCGGCGACCCCACCGGCACGCAGTGGTACGTGCCCGCGTCGTTGCCGGAGATCCTGGCGCGGTCAGACCGCTAGGTTCTCCCGACACCACACCTCGAGCGGCGTGAATCCTCCGGGCACCACCGAACGGGCCAGCGCGGTGCGAGCTTCGTGGTCGGGGCCCATGTAGGTGCAGCGCTCGAAGTACTGGAACATCTCGCGTAGCTCGCGGGCACCGGGATAGAAGGTGTCGTAGACCTCGGCGGCGACCTGCTGGACGGAGATCTGGTGGCCGACGGCGTTCATGGCGGCGGCCATGTCGTTCCAGGAGTAGAGACCGCCGCAGACCGCGAGGTGGGAGCCGTTGGGCAGGGCATCACCGGCGGCGAAGGCGCCGGCCGCGGCGAGTCCGACCTCGGCCACGTCACCGGCGTGGATCACGCGGGCCGCGGGGTTGATCGGAACGGCCCAGCCCTTGCCGCCGCCCGGAAGCGGCTGAGGGGCGAGCACGCCGAGTAGATTCTGAAAGTAGAACGGGGCGTGGACGAAGGTGTGGCGGGGGAAGCCGGCCATCTTGACCGCGGCATCGACCTGCGCCTTGCCGGTGAAGTGGACCACGTGGAGTTCTCCGTGGGTCAGCGCTTCGACGTTCGGCAGGGTCGACCAGATCAGGTGCTGCACCCCGGCGGCGTGCGCGGCCTGGACGGCGCTGATACCGACTTCGGCTTCGCGCGCCTGTTGCGTGGGATCCCAGAAGTTGGTCACGAGGAAGGCGCCGTGGGCGCCGGAGAGTGCGCTCTGCAGGCTCTTGGGATCGAGCAGGTCGCCGGCCACGACCTCGATCCCCTTCGCTACCAGGGCCTGCGCGCGCGGGCCGGCCGGGTCGCGGGTGATCACCCGCACACCGAACTGTCCCTGAGCGAGGAGAGCGGCCACCGTTCCGCCTCCCTGGGCACCCGTTCCTCCGATGACCGCGATGACCGGCTTCGCCATGGATCTCTCCCTTCGACGCTGCGCTTTGGGTTCGCCGCCGTGCATGTTCTGCGGCGGACGCTCTGTGGTCGACTCTCTGCTCTGAACTCTCTGCTCTGAACTCTCTGCTCTGGCTCACGGTAACCGGAGAACGCGGGCGCGACCAGCAGGCACATCGCGGTGCCCAGGTAACTTCCGGGTCAGGCCAGGGTGAGGTCGCAGTACCGCGCCATGCGTTCAAAGTCCTTGTCGGTGGAAAGGAGCGCACAGCGATGGCGAATGGCCAGAACGGCGATCTGGCAGTCCACCGTCGAGGCTCCGGCGCCTTTCTGGGCGCAGAGTCGAAACAACCGGGCGGCGGCAATGGAATCCGACCGGTCGACGGGCAGCAGGGGAAACGGTTCGAACTGCTGGACCATCCGACGAAACGTCGACTCCGCCCGAAACGCCTGCAGAACCTCTTGCAGTATGGTTCCAGTGAGGAAGAGATCCTCGCCGTCTCGCAGGAGTTGCGCGAGCTTGTCGGTCGCCGGGTGGAGGGTGGGGCCGTGCTTGCGCAGGGCGAGCGACCAGACAGAGGTATCCACGAGCACCCTCAACCGCGCCGCCTCCGTTCCGATTTGTAGTCGTAGCTCGAGTCCCAGTCGACCTTGCCAAAGAGATCGAGCACCCGACGCCGCTTTCGCCGAGCCACGTACTCTTTCAACGCTTCGTTCACCGCGTCGCGCTTGGATCGGTGCTTCCCGAGCCGCTTCGCCTCCAGAATCAAGGCGTCATCGAGATCCAGATTCGTGGGCATCGCTCCTCCGGAGCCGTCGGTCACACATCGAGACACACAGCACTCCACACATCATCGTTCGCTTCGAGCGAGAAGACAACCCCGAACTTGGTTCGTGCGTGCCAGGGCGCACCGCTACCGCCGGGTGTGAAGCGTGAGGTCGCCGCCCGGAGGGGAAAGCAGCGCGTCGACGGCCGATTCGCCCGCGACGCAGCCGGAAGACCAGGCCCACTGGAAGTTGAACCCGCCGAGACGACCGTCGACGTGAACCATCTCGCCCACCAGGTGGATACCGGGAAGGATACGTGACTCCATCTTCGGGTCGATTTCCTCCAAGGGGACGCCGCCGGAGGTGACCTCGGCCTTGTTGAAGCCGAGCACGTCGATCACCGGGAGGGGAAAGCGGAGGAGCGCGAGGAGGGCGCGGCGGCGCTCGTCCTTCGGGGTCTGCGCGAGAGGACGGGCGGGATCGAGGCCGCTGTGCTCGAGCAGGGTGTCGAGCAGGCGGCGGGGCAGGTCGGTCACGAGCGTGCGGAGTGTCGAGGCAGGGTGGCGCCGGGCGGACTCGAGCCAGCGTGCTTCGAGCGACTCGGTGCTTTCTTCGGGAAGGAACGAGGCGAAGACCTCGCGGCGGATGGTCGGGCGATCAGCGCGGGTCCTGGCCCAGAGTCCGCTCACATCGAGGGCCGCGGGGCCGCTGAGACCGAAGTGGGTCCAGAGCATCGGCCCGACGCAGCGCGCGACGCTTCGGCCATCCTCGAGGTAGTCGAGGGCGACCGGTGTGGCGATGCCGGCGAGGTGGGCGTGGTAGGGCGAATCGAGCACCACGGGAGTGAGCGCGGGGACCGGATAGACGATTGTGTGGCCGAGGCGGCGCATCATTTCGAGTCCAGCGCCGTCGCTGCCGCTCTTGGGAAAGGAGAGGCCGCCGGTGCCGAGGATCACGCGGCGCGCGAAGAGGGGAGGCAGTGGTGCCCCGCCTGGATCGACGCAGTGGAGCTGCCACCGGCCATCGCCTTTGGGAACGAGATCGACGCAGCGGGATCCGCCGCGAACCGCGATGTCGTGACGCTCGAGCCCGCGCACCAATGCCTGCAGCACCGAGCGGGCGGAGTCGTCGGCAGGAAAGACCTTGCCGTTCGGCTCGGTCTTGGTGGGGAGGCCGAGTTCCTCCTCGAAGATGCGGCGCGCTTCCTTCTCGCTCATCGCGCGGAGCACGCGCGCGATGCGGTTTCGATTGCCGCCGCGGAAGTCGTCGGGCGTCACCTCGACGTGGGTGAGGTTGCAGCGCGTGCCACCCGACATGAGGATCTTGGCGCCGAACTTCTCGCGCGCGTCGAGCACCACGATCGAAAGACGATCGGGAGGAAGCTGCTTTCGCGCCAGGCGTCTCCCGGCGCACAGGGCCGACCAGAGGCCGGCCGCCCCGGCGCCGACCACAGCGAGGTCGTGACTCTGGGCGCTAGGCGGACGCATGGGTCCAATATGGACTGCTATTGGTCGCAACTTTGGACCAAGAATCTGCTTGAAGGCGACGAAATTCGGGATCTACACTGCCCCATCTGCCGTTTATTGGATGGTCAATGGACTGCGTCCAATGGCAGACTATGGGGTCCATTGGACCCGCCCGGTATCCGGGAACACGAACCTGGGGGACGATGGTGGCACTCTCGATACACCTCGATCGGAAAGCGGACACCCCGCTCTACCAGCAGATTGCCGACGCCGTTCGGCAGCAGATCCGTCTGGGTCGGCTGGTCGCGGGGGTGAAGCTACCCGCCACGCGGACGATTGCCAAGGACCTCGGCGTCCACCGGAAGACGGTGGTCCAGGCCTTCGACCTGTTGGGGGACGAGGGCTGGCTGGTGGCCGGAGTCGGCCAGGGGACCTTCGTGCGCAGCGACCGGCCGGGGCTGCCGTCCGAGCTACGGCGGGGGACCGAGCTGGAGCGGGAAGACGGTGACGACGGACATGTTCAGTCGCTCGCCGTGGGGACGGGATTCTCCTGGGACGCGCTGCTGCGTGCGCGCCCCGAGCCGTCGCCGGTCTGGCGCTTCCTCAGCCGCAACCGTCCCGATCCGGAGTGGATCCGCTTCACCGGCGCGACCGCGGATCCGAGCCACTTTCCCGCCGAGGATTTCCGGGAATGTGTGAACGAGGTGTTTCGCGAGCAGGGGGCGAACGCGCTCGACTACGGCACGCCGGAAGGGATCGCTCCACTGCGCGAGTTCGTGGCGGAGCGACTGGTGCCGAACGGCGTGGTGGTCGATCCGGATCAGATCATGATCGTCAACGGATCGCAGCAGGGGCTCGATCTGGTGGCGCGGCTCTTGATCTCGCCCGGCGATGAGGTGCTGGTGGAGGAGCCGGGGTACAGCAACGGCTTCCGGCTCTTTCAGGCGCTGGGCGCGCGGACCATCGGTGTGCCGCTCGATCCGGGCGGGATCCGGCTCGATGCCCTGGCCCGCACACTGCGCGAAACGCAGCCGCGGCTCCTCTATCTGATGCCGAACTACCAGAACCCGACCGGCCTCAGTCTCGATGCCGATCGGATCGAACCGTTGCTCGAACTCTGTCGGCGCCACCGGGTGCCGGTGATCGAGGACCAGTTCGACGGCGACCTGGTGTACCGCGGGGCCCCGCGTCGTCCGATCAAGGCGAGCGACCGCGAGGATCAGGTGGTGCTCCTGGGCAGCTTCTCCAAGATCCTCTTTCCGGGACTCAGGCTCGGCTGGCTGGTGTTGCCGCGGCCGCTGTCCCCGGCGATGCGCGAGCTGCGGCAGGTGGCCGACTTTTCAAGCGGGCTGTTCGTGCAGCACGCCATGCTCCGCTTCTGTCGGCAGGGACGCTTGGAGCGTCATGTCGAACAGGTACGGCGCATCTACGGCGCGCGGCTCGAGGCGATGCTGGCCGCGATGGCGCGCGAGTTTCCGCCCGGAGTCTCCTGGACCGAACCGGAGGGCGGGCTCACCGTCTGGGTCACGCTCCCGGATGGGGCCGACTCGCTCGAACTGCTGCAACAGGCGCGCGGCGAGGGGGTCGACTTCTCGCCCGGGTTCCTCTTCTTCCCCAATGGCGGGGGAGGGCAGCACTTCCGTCTCTCCTACGTGCGCGAGACGGAAGAGCGGATCGAACGCGGGATCGGGATCCTGGGGGAACTCCTGCGTGCGCACTGCGCGCGGATGCCGGAGCTCTCCTCCAGCCGCCCGTTCTTCTAGGCGCGGCCGGGTGCGAACTGAAAACAGAGTGGCGAACGATCGAGTGACGGGCAACCGCCCACCAGAGGACGAAGGAGGTTCTGAGATGGATACGGGAACGCTCAGATTGAAGACCGGCCTGGCGGAGATGCTGAAGGGCGGGGTGATCATGGACGTGACCGACGCGGACCAGGCGAAGATCGCCGAGGATGCGGGCGCGGTGGCGGTCATGGCGCTGGAGCGGGTACCGGCCGACATCCGCAAGGACGGCGGCGTCGCCCGGATGGCCGATCCGACCAAGATCAAGGAGATCATGAAGGTCGCCTCGATCCCGGTGATGGCCAAGTGTCGCATCGGTCACTTCGCCGAGGCGCAGGTGCTGCAGTCGCTCGGAGTCGACTTCGTCGACGAGAGTGAGGTGCTGACCCCGGCGGACGAAGCGCACCATGTCGACAAGTTCGCCTTCAAGGTGCCGTTCGTCTGTGGCTGCCGGGATCTGGGCGAGGCGCTGCGACGGATCGGCGAGGGAGCGGCGATGATCCGGACCAAGGGGGAGGCCGGGACAGGCAACGTGGTCGAGGCGGTGCGTCACATGCGGGCGATCATGCGCGGGTTGCGCGAGCTGACCATCCTTCGCGACGAGGAACTGATGGCCAAGGCGAAGGAGATCGGGGCGCCGTTCGAGCTGGTCCGGTGGTGCGCCAAGAGCGGCAAGCTGCCGGTGCCGAACTTCAGTGCAGGCGGGATTGCCACGCCGGCCGACGCGGCGCTGATGATGCAGTTGGGAGCGGAGTCGATCTTCGTCGGCTCGGGCATCTTCAAGTCGGGTGATCCGGTCCAGCGGGCGAAGGCGATGGTCCAGGCCGCGACCCACTACAACGATCCCGACACCATCGCCCGGCTGAGCGAGGGGCTGGGCGAGCCGATGGTCGGGATCGACATCCGCACGCTCGAGAATCGCGAACTGCTCTCCACCCGCGGCTGGTGATGGGCGGCGCCGCTTCGATCGGGGTGCTCGCCCTGCAGGGAGACTTCGCCGCGCACGCCCGGGCGCTCGAGCGCTCGGGCATCGCGGCGGTGGAAGTGCGGCGTGCGGCACAGCTCCCCGGACTCGACGGGCTGATCATCCCGGGAGGGGAGAGTACGGCACTTCTGCGCCTGATGGAGCCGGAGGGGTGGGAGGAAGCGCTGCGTGACTTCCATCGAGCGGGCGGGGCGCTCTTCGGTACCTGCGCCGGATTGATCCTCCTGGCGCGTGAGGTGACGGCCCCGACCCAGCGGAGTCTTGGGCTGCTCGATTGCGCGGTCGAACGGAACGCCTACGGGCGCCAGATCGACAGTTTCGTGGGGCAGGGCACGCTCCGGCTGGACGAGGAGGAGTCGGAGGCGGAGATGGTGTTCATCCGTGCCCCGCGGATCCGCACCGTCGGGCCGGGAATCGAGGTCGTGGCCTGGCACGCGGGGGAGCCGGTGGCGATCCGCGCGGGTCGGCTGCTGGGAGCGACCTTTCATCCGGAACTCTCGCCGGAGTCCGCGCTGCACGCCTACTTTGCCCGGATCGCCTCGAGCAGAATGGTGGAGGCGCCCGCCTCGACTCAGGCCACCTGATCGCGTCGCGGGAGCCAGGCCTCAAGCGCGCGGGAGAGGACCTGGGTCTGGATCGGCTTGGGGAGGAAGTCATTCATCCCCGCCTGCTCACAGGCCCTGCGTTCCGACTCCATCACGCTGGCCGAAAGGGCGAGGATCGGCGAGTGGGCCGAGGCTCCGCCGAGACGGATCTTGCGCGTCGCTTCGAGGCCATCCACCTCGGGCATCTGGATGTCCATCAGGATCAGGTCGTAGGCGACTTGCCGTGCGCTCTCGATGGCGATGGCACCATTCTCCGCGATGTCGACCAGCACCCCGTGGCGCTTGAGCATGGCGAGAGCGACTCGCTGATTGACCGGGTTGTCTTCCGCGAGGAGCAGACGCCGTCCCGGATAGGTCGGGGCATCGCTGCGCGGGCCTTCGGAACTCGGGCCGCTGCCGCCGGAGCGCGAGCGCAAGCTGGATTCGGCAACCTGCGACCCCGCGGTCAGAGTCGGTCTCGAGGCCAAGAGGCCGCGAAGAAGCTGCTCGATTCGCGCCTTCACCGTGTCGCTCCGCGCCGGCAACTGGAGCGCCCCGGAAAATCCGGCCTGGGTCAGGGCGACATCTGACGGACGCGATCCTCGTGGAACGAGGAGCCAGCGGGCGAGCGGCTGGCCGGAGTGGCCGGCCGCAGCCTGCGGGAGCGCCCCGCCCCGCCAACGCCAGAGCACGAGATCGCATTCCGTGCCCGGCGGCAGGCCGTCCGGATCGGCCACCGCGACCACCTCGAGACCCCAATGCGCCAGTCGATCGGCGAAGACCCGCCGTGACTCGCCGTTCCCGTCGATCAGCAGCGCTCGTCCCTCCAGACGTGGACCGGAGTCGATTCCGGTTCCCGGGCGGGCCGGGATCTCGATCCAGAAGGTGGAGCCGATTCCTTCCTCGCTCTCGAGTCCGATCCTCCCGCCCATCATCTCGGAGAGCTGCTTCGAGATGGCGAGCCCGAGGCCGGTCCCGCCGAAGAGCCGGGTAGTGGAGCGGTCGACCTGGCTGAACTTGCGGAACAGGAGCGACTGCTTGTGGGCCGGAATTCCGGTCCCGGTGTCGCGCACCTCGATGCGGAATCCGTCGGCGCCGTTGGGCAGGGCAACGTCGGCGACGCGAACCACCACCTCTCCCTGGTGGGTGAACTTGATCGCGTTGCCGGCCAGATTCATCAGGATCTGCCGGACGCGCACCGGATCGCCGAAGATGCGGCGGGGCGCGGTCGGCATGTAGTCGAGGAGCAGCTCGAGCTGCTTCTCCGCGGCCCGCGGCCAGAGGAGTTCGAGCACCTCCTCGGTCAGGGTGAGCAGGTCGAACTCGATCTCCTCGAGCTTGAGGTGACCAGCCTCGATCTTCGAGAGGTCGAGGATGTCGTTCAGGATCTCGAGCAGACAGTCGGCCGAGTTCTTTGCCGTCTCCGCGAACTCCCGCTGTTCCTGGAGGAGCGGGGTGTCGAGCAGGAGCTGGATCATCCCGACCATGCCGTTCATCGGGGTTCGGATCTCGTGGCTCATGTTGGCCAGGAACTCGCTCTGGGCCTGCGAAGCCTGCTCCGCACGCCGCTTCGCCGCGGCCAGGAGCTCGAGCGAGGCGTTCAACTCCGCCGCCGCATCCTCGGCCTTGGCCCGCGCCCACTCCGCTTCGAGACGGGCGCGTTCCAGCTCTCGCGCCGCCTGTGCATAGGCGGTGATGTCGGTGAGCGAGCCGGCGATCCGAATCGCCTGTCCGGCGGAGTCCCACACGGCCTGGCCGCGCATGCGGTAGGTGCAGAACTCCCCGTCTGCCCGCCGCGCGACGAACTCGACGTCGAAGTCTCCGCGCCTCGCGAGATGGCTCTCGAGCGCCTCTCTGACCCGGAGCGCGTCGTCGCAGTCGATGCGCGAGAAGAGCGACTCGAAGCGGTCGTCGAGGGGGTCGAGCCCCCCGTCGACCGACCCGTCGAAGCCGAGCAAGGCGCGGAACCGGGGGGAGAAGTAGGCCGTTTCCTCGCCCGGCACCCAGTCCCAGATCCCGTCGAGCGATCCCCGGAGGGCCAGCTCGACGCGCTGTTCATGCAGCGGATTTCCGGAGGGGGGCGAAGGAGCGCCATCGGCTGAGACGCGCCTGCCGTCCCGAGGCCGAGCGGTCTCCGCGGTGTCCGGTACCTCTTCGATCGTTCCGATGGTGCCGAGATGGACTCCGCGATCCTCGATCGACTCCAGGGCGATGCGGATGCGGATCAGCTTTCCGTCGGCCCGCAGGTAGCGCAGCGGCTCCTCGACTCGCCCGCGCCGAATGGCGTGGTGGAGCCAGTCGCGGGCAAGTGCCTCTTTCTCTCCCTCCGGTCCGGAGCCGACCACCTCACCGAGCCCGAGGATCGCACCGGCGCGACGGGAGGCATAAACCGGCACCCCATCGGCGTCGGCGATGAACGCGCCGGCGGGACAGAGCTCGAGCAGCTCCCGATAGATCGGGGCGAAGAGCGCATCCTCGGCCGTTCCCTCGATCGACGAGTGGGATACGAGGGGTTGGGCAAGGAAGTGGCGCAGCAAGCGCACGGCCGGGCGACCGGGCGCGATCTGATTGGACGGTTCCAAGCTCAGCCTTTCCTCGCATCGATGCAGGTCGAAGGGCACGCCCCGTCTGGTGGACCGGGGCTCCGCTATTCGCCTTCACAGGCATCGCAGGTGCTTAGGCTGACTCGTCGGCCTCGACCGCCCGCACGACTCCCGGTCCGCCACGGAAACGCGGCCCCGGTGTCAGAAGCAGAGTCGGCAACTTGGCCTCGGGACTGAAGGCCCCTCACCGAATCGGGTGGTTTCCGTGGAGGGCGATCCAGGCGGAAAACTCTTCCGGCTCGGAGCTCCGCAGTTCGAGCGCGGCCCCAGCGGGCGATTTCTGGTCGGCCGGCAAGCGGAGCGACGCGGCGTGGAGGAAGAGGCGCGGCGCTCGGTCGTGCACTCCGTAGAGACGGTCACCGACCAGCGGGGTACCGCGATTCGCCAGGTGCACCCGAATCTGGTGCATCCGCCCGGTGCTGGGTTCGACCCGGAGCAAATGGAAATCGCCCACCCGTCGCAGCGTTTCTTAGCGGGTGAGAGCCGGCGCGCCGCGCGGGTCGACCACCATCCGCCCGGAGGGATTGCGCCGCAGGGGAAGTTCGATCGAACCGCGTCGCGGACGCGGCTGGCCGTGGACCCATCCGAGGTAGCTCTTCCGGATGGTGCGTGTCCGGAACCCCTCGACCAGGAAGCGGTGCCCATGCGGCGAGAGCGAGAAGAGGAGCAGGCCGGAGGTATCCCGATCGAGCCGGTGCACCACGCCGGGGCGGATGTTCGGTCCGAGGTACGCCTCGAGCATGGTCAGCGCGTTTCCCGCGTGTCCCGGCGCGGGCCGGGACGGGAGCCCGCCCGGCTTCTCGATCGCGATCCAGTCGGGGGTCCGGGCGACGATGCAGTCGGGGAACCGAAGCAGGGGCACCGTTCTCATCGCTGGCCCCCGGCTGCCTCGGCCGTCCTCCGGCGCACGCGTCCCGACTCTGGTCGCGCGGGGTCCGAGACGCCGACGCCCTGCTCGAGGCGGAGCGCCTTCTCGATCAGGGACGAACGCCCGCGCGCGGCGAGCGCCGACCAGTCGACCCACTCCTGCTCCGGCTCGGTGGGAAATGCCTCGCGAGAGCGTCCGGCGACCACGTCGAGCCGGATGCGATGCCGGGTGATGGTGTGCCGCACCGCCCCGAGAGGACGGAGTTCGTGTGCACGCTCAGCCCAACCTCGATTCGCCAGGGCGCGCGGGAGATCGCCGGCCTCGCTCAGTCCGGGGAGTGAGGGGGCTAAGGCGGCGTCGGCGAGGATCGGCGGGAGCCAGAGTGAAGGGAGCAACCGCCACCGTCCCCGCTCGAGCAGGAGACGTCCGGCGGGGTCTCGCAGCAGGAGCAGCACGCCACGCACCTCGATCGATTCCGCGCGATTCTTTGGCGCCGGAAACGATTCCGGCCGACCGAGCCGCCGCGCACGACAGGCGCTTGCGGCGGGGCACTGGTCGCAGAGCGGTGCGCGTGGCGTGCAAACCGTGGCGCCGAGTTCCATCATCGCTTGATTCCAGGCCCCGGGACGGTCGCGATCGAGCAGTCGATCGGCGAGTCGATCGAGCAACGGCATCGAACGATCGCGCGGTGGCTCCAGGGCGAAGAGGCGTGCGAGCACGCGGATCACGTTGCCGTCGACCGCGGCGTGCGGCCGGTCGTAGGCGATCGAGAGGACTGCCGCGGCGGTGTACGGTCCGACCCCCGGCAGGGCGAGCGCCGCCTGGCGCTCGCTCGGAAACCGCCCGCGGTGGGCATCTGCCACCAGGCCTGCCCCGCGGCGCAGGTTCCGGGCCCGGGAGTAGTAGCCGAGTCCGGACCAACGCGCGAGCACTTCCTCTTCCGGTGCTTTGGCCAGCGCGCCCGGTGTGGGGAACGCGGCGAGGAATCGCTGGTAGTAGGGAATCACGACCTCCACCCGAGTCTGCTGCAGCATCACCTCGCTGACCCAGATCGCGTAGGGGTCGCGCGTCGCGCGCCAGGGAAGTTCGCGCTGATGGGCGGCGTACCAGGCGGGCAGCGCGGCGGCGAGGTCCGCGATCTCGGTGTCGCTCCAATCGGTCATCGGATCCGCACCAGCCGCTGGTGAAGACCAAGGGCCGCTCCGCCTCCGCGCAACCAGTAGATCCCGGCCGGGAGCCGCGCTCCGTCGGCGTCGCGCCCGTCCCAGACCACGGCGCGGCCGGAAGGAAGGGTCAGTGTCAGGATCTGCCGCCCGCCGGGGTCGAGCACCGAGACCAGAGCATCGCCCGAGGGGGCCGTCGGTTCGAAGAGGATACGCACCGGTCCGAGGGAGGGATTGGGCGCGACGACGAACCGACCGCCCAGGGACGCCGGCTCGATCCCCGGTTCGATGCCGGACGGACCGGCGACGTACGACACCTGCTTCAAGATCCAGTCGTCCGGGTCGAGCACGATCCGCTCCGGTTCCGCCCTCAGGGTGAACTGGTAGGTCTCGACCCGCGCCTCGTTCTCGATCCGGATCGTGTCGCTGCTGCCATCGCCGAAGCTCGCCACCAGGGAGATCGGCATCGAGAACACCGGCTCTGCCTGGGCCTGCGCGAGGGAGAGTTCCACCTGGACTGCCCCGGAGGTGCCCTGGGTCCCCGGGACAGGACTCGAGGTCCAGGTGGCCTCGTAGATCGGACGCCCGCTGCCGTAGACCCACGACCGGAAGAACGACGACAGGTCGCGGCCGGTCACCCGCTCGACCGTGGCCTGGAAGTTCGGCGTGATCGCCGCCCCGAACGCGTAGTTGCGCCGGTACTCGCGCAGGGTGTGGAAGAAGAGTTCATCCCCGAGGATGCCGCGGAGCATGTGCAGCACCCATGCCCCCTTCGAGTAGACGGTCGAGTTGAAGGTGTAGTCCGGGCGGTGGATGGTGCCGGGGAATTCGCGACCGCCGGGGCGTGAGCGCGAGAGCAGGTGCGCGCGATAGCCGGCCGGTCCCTCGGTCGCCTCGTACCAGAGTGCCTCGCAGTAGGTGGCAAATCCTTCGTTCAGCCAGATGTCGTCCCAGGTGCCGGGGCTGATCAGATCACCCCACCACTGATGCGCCAGTTCGTGGGCCACCACGCGCTCGTTCTGTCTTTGGTCCGAGGCGAGAAGATAGCTGCCGTAACTCGAGAGGGTCTGGTGCTCCATCGCTCCGGCCCACTGGAATTCGACCATTCCGTACTGCTCGCGGACGAAGGGATACTCGCCGAAGAGGCGGGCAAACCGCTCGATCATCAACGGCGTTCGTTCCCAGGCCACCCGCGCGGCCGCCTCGCTCTCGGGATAGCAGTAGTAGGTCACCGGCATCGGGGCGTCCCCTTCGATCGGGACGTAGGTGTCGGTCCAATGGACGAAGTTCGTGGCGTTCACCGCCACGAGGTAGGTGGCGATCGGGTAGTCCTCCCGCCAGTGATGGCTCAGGCGATCGGGTCCGACGGGGATGGTCTCGATCAGTCGTCCGTTGCCGGTTGCGGTCATCCAGGCAGGCACCTCGATCCACGACTCGAGCACGAACTTGTCGTACGCCACGTCCTTGCACGGCCACCACGCGGGTGCGGAGTTGGTTTCGCTCAGGGTCTGCACCATGGGCACGCCGGAGTCGCTGTGATTGGGCGGGTGCTGACCGAACTCCATCCCCATGAACCCTTCGACCTGCGGTTCGCCCGCATAGCGCACCCGCAGCGCGGCCGCCTCTCCCTCGGACAACGGGGGATCGAGTGCGACCACGAACTGGCGCCCCTTCCGGATCACCGGGGTCGGAACTCCCCCGCGGTCGACCGAGAGGATCTCCATGGTGGGCACCAGGTCGAGCAGCACGGCGGAGAGGGCGGGGCGGTTGCTGCGCAGATGATGGATCACCTCTCCCTCCAGCCAGCCTGCCTCCGGGTCGATCCGGAGCGACAGCTCGACCCGATCGAGGTCGTACTCCAGGTAGCGCGGATCGAGATCACTCCGCTCCGTGCCCGTGGCCGTCCGATCAGGGCCGGGGAGGAGCGCATGGCCGCAGATCGGTCGTTCGTCCCCCCAGCTGGGATCGACGAACCGGAGCTGGAGGTCGTCGCCCGCACCTGGTCCCGCGCCGTGGGCGGGGGGAGGCGTGAACAGAGAGGCGCATCCAAGCGCCGCGATGCATAGCGGGAAGCCGCGCCCGATCGAAGGGGGGCGGGGGAGAGTCGACCTGAGCACGCGTGGGTTCATCGTCCTTCGTTCAGCGACTCTGCGGCCTGGCGGTCCGCCTCGGCCCGGAGGCGCATCCCCTCCGCGGCCAGCTGATCGATGACCACGGTCGAGACTCCGCGGAAGCCGAGCAGCTTCGCGATGGTGCGCCCGGTCTCGCTGTTCGGGGTCGAGGCTCCGGCGGTGACCCCGATCCGCAGCGGTCGCTCGGGGAGCCACCCCTCGTGCATCACGGGGGCGCGTCGGCCGAGGGGCTGGTGCCGGATCCACTGCGGACTCACCAGGCAGTTGGCGTCCTCGACGTGGAACGCGCTCGTGGCCTGGGCGGAGATCTCGACCAGATGGGTGGTGTTGCTGCTGTTGAACCCGCCGATCACGATCATGAGGTCGATTCCCTCGCTGATCAGATCGAGCACCGCGTCCTGCCGCTCCTGGGTGGCACTGCAGATCGTGTCGAAGCTGCGGAACTGGGAGCTGATCTCGGTCTGCCGATGCCGCGCGCGCATCGCCTCGCCCAGCATCTCGGCAATCTCGAGTGATTCGGTCGAGAGCATCGTGGTTTGATTCGCCACGCCGATCTTCGCGAGGTGGAGGGTTGGATCGAACCCCTCCGAGTGAGAGCCGCCCAGGCGCTCGAGGAGCTGGGTCGCATCGAGCCGGCCGGTTACGAAATCGCAGACCCACTGGGCCTGCTCCTTGTCGCGGAGCACCAGCCAGTGGCTGCCGGGGTATTTCTGCACCTGGGAGCAGGTGGCGCGCGTCTCTTCGTGCGAGACCTTGCCGTGCACGATGGCGGTGAATCGATCGCGGGCGTATCGCTCCACGCTCTTCCAGACGTTGAGGACCGAACCGCAGGTGGTGTCGACCAGGATCACCTCCCGGTCGCGGAGGCGGAGGAAGTCGGACTGCTCGACTCCGAAGGCGGGAATGAGGACCACGTCGTCGGGGGCGATCTCGGCCAGGCGGTCCCCCTCGCTCCCGGGCGGCGGGAGGAAACGCACCCCCATCTCTTCCAGCCGACGATTCACCCAGGGATTGTGGATGATCTCGCCGGTGATCCAGATGCGCTTGTCGGGAAACCGATCCCGGGTCGCGTAGGCGTACTCGACCGCCCGATCGACGCCGTAGCAGAAGCCGAACTCGCGGGCGAGGCGGATCTCGGTGGTCGGAGTGCGGTAGCGGTAGTCGTTCGCCTTCCAGTACTCCACCAGCCCGCTGTGGTAGTCGGCGTGGAGCAGCGGCAGCACCCGTTCGCGGTTCCCGAGTCCCTTCCTGTAGTAGCGCGTCTCGCTCATCCTGTCCTTCGTGACCGATGGCTCCAGGCTCCACCTGGTTGGGCCGGTTGGACTGCTCCCGACGCATCAGTATAGGCCAGGGGGTGCAACCGATCCTGCGCTTTCCGCTAGACAGCGCGCGTCGCCATGCCCAACGTTTCGACCCATGCGGCTTCGAATCTCAATGCTCCTGCTGCTCTGCGCCGGGCTCGCCTCCGGCCGGGAGTCGGGCTCCGTGACGGCTCGGGCCCAGGTATCCGGGCCGGTCGGTCTGCGACACCCGACCCTCTCACCGGATGGCGGCACCATCCTCTTCGCCTGGCGCGGAGACCTCTGGCGGGTGCCGTTCGAGGGGGGCTTGGCGGCGGCGGTCACCCGCACCCCGGAGGACGAGCGGAGGCCGCTGGTCTCCCGCGACGGTACGACCCTGATCTACGCCGCGGCCGCCGAGGGGAACTTCGACCTCTTCGCGCTGGATCTCTCGGGGGGATCGCCGCGCCGATTGACCTGGGATGAGGCGGATGATTTCCCCTGCGACACCTCGCCGGACGACGCACTGGTGCTGTTTCAGTCACGCCGGGCCGGTGGCGAGGTCCGGCTCCACGAGGTGTCGTTGCACGGGGGCGAGGTGCGGGAAGTGACGTTCGATTCCGCCTCCGAGGGGCGGTACGCACCGGACGGGACGCGGATCGCGTTCGTGCACGGCGGCGTCGGCTGGTGGCGGAAGGGCTACCGAGGTTCGGCGAACAACGACCTCTGGCTGCTGGAGAGAGCAGGGAGGGAGACGACGCGGATCACGTCCTTCGCCGGATCGGATCTCTGGCCGCTCTGGCTCCCCGATGGACGCTCGCTGCTCTGCGTGAGCGAGGAGACGATCGTGGCCAACCTCTTCCGCCTGGACCTCGAAAGCGGGGAGCGGGAGCGTCTGACCCGTCACACCGGAGACGGCGTGCGTTTCCCCTCGATCTCGCGCGACGGGAAGAGAGTGGTCTACGAGGAATCGGGACAGATCCTGGCGCTCGAACTCGATCCCCGCGGAGGGGCGGCGCGTGAGGTCGAGATCACGCTCCCGGAGGAGGATTCGACGACTGGGATCGACACGCTGCGTGCCGGGGCGGAAGAGCTGGCCGTGGCGGCGGGACGGGTCGTTCTCGGCCTGGAGGGAGATCTCTTTCTCCGCCGCGACGACGGCGCGATGACCAGCCTGACTACCGGCCCGGGGCGCGATCGCGAACCGAGTCTCTCGCGCGACGGGCGGACGCTGTTCTACGCCTCGGACCGGAGCGGAAACTACGATCTCTACCGAGTCGATCTCGACGCTGTGATCCGGGGCGAGACGACCGAGCCACGTCCCTTTCGCACGCAACGGGAGGACGAGCGGGCGCCGAAGCTCTCGCCCGACGGCCGCATGGTGGCCTACCTCCGGACGTTCAACGGAGACGAGCTGCGCCTGGCCGACGCGGAAGGCGGGCGCGATCGGCTCCTCGCCCTCGGACCGCGGATCGAGAGTTTCGCCTGGAGCCCCGACGGCCGCTGGTTGGCCTTCTCCCGAGCGGATGACGCCGGGCGTTTCGATCTGTTTCTCCTCGCGCCCTGGGGGAGGAGGAGATCAACGTCACCCGACATCCGGCGCAGGATCTGAGCCCGACCTGGAACGAGGACGGTAGCGCGCTCTACTTCCTCTCCGATCGTGACGGCGGGCGTGGCATCTGGAAGCTCCCGCTCGGGGGCCGATCCGCGGAACTGGCCGACGAAGGGATGCCGGTCGACTTCGACGGGATCATCTGGCGCGCCGAGCCGGTCTCCACGATCCGACCGGTGGTCCGCTTCGGTCGAGGGGCGGATCATCTCTGGTATGTACCGGAGTCAGAACGCGACGCCGACCTCTTCATCCAGCCCGACGGGGGGAATCCGCGGCGAGTCCCATCGGGGGGAGCTCCGCCGCGGGCGGTGGTGAGTGGTCCGATCCTCTGGATGCTCGATCGTGAGGGCCGCCTGCGCTCTGGACCACCGGATGAGGCTCCGGCCACGGTGCCCTTCGTCGCCGCGCTGGGTCGCGATCCTGCCGGGAGAGACGCACAGATGCTCGAGGAGGTCTGGCGTGCGCTCCGTGACGGTTTCTATGACCCAGGGCTCCACCTCGCCAACTGGGCCGCGGTGGGTGAGCGGTATCGCGCCCGGCTCGGGGGGTGCGCCACCCGGGAGGAACTTTCCGATCTGATCCGGATGATGGGAGGCGAGCTGAATGCCTCGCACCTGGGTGAGTCGCTCGCGCCCGCGGGTCGGGCGGGAACCGGGTGGCTGGGTGCACGCTTTGCCCCGGTCCGCGGAGGAGGGTTGCGGATCGAGGCGGTGGTCGAGGGAGGGCCGCTCGATCGGGTCGGGGCAACCGAGGGAGATCGTCTCCTGGCGGTGGAAGGGGAGTCGGTGGGAAACGACCGACCGCTCGAGGCGCTGCTCCACCAGGCCGCAGGGCGCAGCGTGGAGCTGCGTCTGGCGGTGGGGCGCTCCACGCGCGAGGTTCGTGTGCTGGCCCTCGATCGTGAGTTGGGGGTGGAGCTCGAAGCGGAGGAACGGGCGCGTCACTGCGCGGCGGAGACGCGGCAGCGGAGTGACGAGAGCTGCGCCTACCTCCGCCTGGGCCGGATGGACGGCGCGGCGGTGGCTCGATTCGAGAGGGAGTTGGACGAGGTGGCGGCGCGCCCGCGCACCCGCGGATTACTGCTCGATCTGAGGGGAAATCCGGGCGGCCAGGGGCACGAGGCGGTGATCGACCTCTTCCTGCGCCGGGGCCTGGTACGGCAGCGGGCGAGAGGGGGGAACTGGTCGACCTCCCCCGCGCTCCGCTGGGAGGGTCCGCTGGTCGTGCTGATCGACCAGACCACCGGAAGTGCCGCCGAATTGCTCGCGGAGTCGCTCCGGAGGACCGGACGCGGTACCTTGGTCGGACGCGAGACCTTTGGGGGAGCGATCTCGACCGATGAGATCCTCCTGGTCGATGGATCGCGGGTCCGCATACCGCGGATCGGGTGGTCGACCCTCGAGGGGGAGAATATCGAGAACCGCGGCGTGAAGCCGGACATCGGGCTCGAGTATCGCTTCGAGGAGGGGGTCAGGGAGAACGATCCGGTGCTCCGCGCCGGCCTCCGGACGCTGCTCGAACACAATCGACGGAGACAGGAGACACGATGAGTGATCAGGAGCCGGAGGGCGTGCCGTCCGACGTTCGCTGTGGGTACGTGGCGTTGGTGGGCGAACCGAATGTCGGCAAGTCGACCCTCATGAACAAGTTCCTCGAAGAGAAGATCGCCATCGTCACTTCCAAACCGCAGACCACCCGGCGGAAGACCCTCGGCATCCTGAACGGTCCCGGATACCAGATGATCCTCCTCGACACCCCGGGGATCATGGAACCGCGCTACGACCTCCACCGCGCCATGATCAAGGAGGCGGAGCAGGCACTGGCCGAGGCCGATGTGGTGCTCCATCTGGTGGAGCCGGTCGTGCCGAAAGAGGTGCTGCCCGCGATTCGCGCGGCGCGCGGCCGCCGCGTATTGGCGGTGAACAAGGTCGACCTGCTGCGCCGCAAGGAGGATCTCCTGCCGGTGCTCCAGGCCTATCACGAGTCGGGCCTGTTCGAGGAACTGGTGCCGCTCTCGGCCTTGAGCGGCGAGGGAGTGCATGAGCTGCTGCGGGTGCTGGTGGCCGCGCTTCCGCTCGGCGTACCGTTCTATCCGCCGGAGCAGATCGCGACCCAGCCGGAACGATTCTTCGTCGGCGAGATCGTGCGCGAACGGATCTTCATCCACTACCGCGAGGAGGTGCCGTACGCGACCGAGGTGGAGGTGACCGAGTTCAAGGAGCGCGACGGGGCGAAGGACTTCATCGAGGCGGTGATCCTGGTCGAAAACGAATCGCAGAAGCGGATCCTGATCGGGAAGGCGGGGGCGGCAATCAAGCAACTGGGTGAGGATGCACGTCTGGCTATCGAGCTGTTCCTCGATCGGGGCGTATTCCTGAGTCTGCGGGTCAAGGTCGCGCCGAAGTGGCGCCGCCGCGAGGCGGCTCTCAGGCGCCTGGGTTACAGCTCGTAGGTGAGTCCCCCCTGGGGAGAACTCGCGGCGCTGGGTGCTGCGTTGGCCTGGGCGGTGAGTTCGGTGCTCTTCGCGGCCGAACGGGCCCACGCCCGACCGGTGGTGCTGACCATGCTGAAGGGGGGGATCTCGGTCCTCTTCTTCACCCTGTGCATCGTCCTGACCGGATCGCTGGCCCGATGGCCGGAGACGCGTCCGGCCTTGGTCCTTGCCTTCTCCGGCGTCGCTGGAATCACTCTCGGGGACACGTTCTATTTCCTCGCGATGTCTCGGTTGGGCGTGCGGAAGGCGAGCCTGCTCTCCTTGCTCAATCCGGGGTTCGCGGCTGTCCTGGCGGGCCTGCTCGGACAGGCCCTGCCCGGCGCGCTGGGGTGGGTCGGAATCGCGCTGACCCTGCTCGGAGTGGTGCTGGTGGTGCAGGCGAGTCCGGCCGCGGCGGGGGAGCGGGACCCACGATCGGTGAGCGGAGCGGCCTTCGGGGTGGGTTCGGCGGTGATGAATGCGGTCGGCATCGTGGTGGCCAAGAGCGCGATCGGGGAGGTCGGCGTCCTGCCCACCGCATTGATCCGGCAGGGAGCTGCCTTCGTCGCCCTCCTCGGGTTCGAGCTCCTGGTGCGGCGAGGACGGGACCTGCATCTCGAACTCCTGCGCGGGTACCGTCGTCCGCGGCTGATCGCGGCCAGCCTGACCGGCGCATGCTTCGGATTCCTCCTCTTTCAGATCGCGATCGATCGGTCGTCGGCCCCCGTGACCGGCGCACTCTCCAGCACGGTGCCGCTCTGGATCGCACCGATGGCGGCCTTTTTCCTCGGCGAGCGGCTGCCGGCGCGCGCCGCCCTGGCCACCCTGGTTGCGGTGCTTGGCGTCGTCCTCCTGGTCTGCTTCTGATACTCTCCCTGGTTGCTGCGGCGATCCGTGCCGACGAGGGAGAAGATGGAGCCATCAGCATTCGAGCATCCGCGACTGACCCGATCGCCCGAGGTTTGCGCTGCCTACGCGGCAGACGCGTCCGGGTTGTCGTGCACCCCCGACGGGATCGGGCGGCCCCACTCAGAGGCGGAAATCCAGGAGCTGGTGCGATTGGCCGGGGCTCACGGGGAGCCGCTCACCGCACAGGGGCTGCGTTCCAGCACCACGGGCGCCTCGGTGGCGGAACGCGGTCTCGCGCTCTCGCTGGAGAAGATGACGCGTCTGGTGGAAATCGATCCGATCCGCCGGATTGCGCGGGCCGAACCGGGGATCAACCTGGGAGCGTTCAAACGCTCGCTTCGGGCCCAAGGACTCTTCTACCCGCCCGATCCGACGAGCGAGAACGAGTGCACCCTGGGGGGCACCGTGGCCTGCAATGCGAGCGGCTCGCGCACCTACCTCTATGGCCCGACCCGCCCCTGGGTGCGCGCCATCCGGGTGGTGTTGGCCGACGGTACGGCACACGAACTCCGTCGGAGCGAGACGAGCAAGAACGCCACCGGCTACTTCGGCTTTCAAGATCCGATCGACCTGTGGATCGGTTCGGAGGGGACGCTGGGGGTGATCACCGAAGTGGAGGTGCGCTGCCTGCCCAATCCGCCCGGCTACTTTGGCGCCCTGGCCTTCTTCTCCCGCCTCGACGCCGCGCTCGGCTTCGTGCTCGCGGTGGACGCCGAGCGGCGATCGGGGACGCTGGCCCCACGTTGTCTCGAACTGTTCGATTCCACCGCGCTTTCGCTCATTGCGCCGGAAGCATCGGTCCTCCGGATACCGGCCGGGGCCGCCGCGGCCATCTACTTCGAACAGGAAGCGGAGCCGGGCTCCGAGATCGACGCGCTGGAAGCCTGGTACGCGGCGATTGAAACGGCGGAGGGGCTGGCGGACGACACCATAATCGCGCAGAGCGACGCGGAAAAATCCGAACTGCGTCGGCTACGGCATGCCATCCCGGCCGGGATGAACGAGCGGGGCGCGCGGGCGAAGTTGCAGGGCGGACGCAAGGTCTCGACCGACTTCGCCGTTCCTCTGCCTCACCTTCCGCTCCTGATGTCCGATTGCTTCCGTCTGGCGGAGGAGCTGTTCGGCGGACTCACCGCGGGCTACGGGCACGTGGGGAACGGCCATCCACATTTCAATCTGATCGCCGAGAACGCAGGCGAGCTGGCCCGAGCGCAGCGCGCAGCGCGGGCCATGACCGAGCGCGCGCTCGCCCTCGGCGGCACCCTTTCGGCCGAACATGGCATCGGGAAACTCAAGCGCGAGCTGCTGTCCGACCTCTATCCCAGGTGGCTCGTCGACTCGATGCGCGCGGTCAAGATGACCCTCGATCCCAAGGGGCTGTTTGCCCCGGGAAACCTCTTCTAGCAGTCACTCGACGCGGGCCACTCCCCCGAGGGCCGACCCGGACGGAAGATCCCGGGCAGCGAATCTCTTGCCGCCCCTGGGGAAGAACTTGCCGTTGGTGGCTGGATCCAGCCGTTCCCTCCTTCATTTCGATTCTCGGATCAATCGTCTAATTCATTGTTTTGCATGCGCATGTGCGATTGATCGCGCGAATTCTGCCGTCTGGCACCGACCTTGCGTCCCCGGCAACGGCCCAATGGGTCCGGGGAAGCGGGAGCGGGGAGATCAGATCTCGTCGCTCCCGCCCCTGTGGCTTAGCCCGCCTCGGGGCAACAGGACGACCAGGATGCGCCCCGGGCCGGTAGGACGAGCAGGAAGTGAGGAACCGCGATGATCAGTCGGATTCTGTTCGGTGATCGGAGCTGGCGGGAGGCGAAGAGTTCACTCGACGCCTCGACCGAGCGCCAGCGGGTCATCGCATCCAACATCGCCAATGCCCAGACCCCCGGATACCAGGCCCGCGAGGTCGCCTTCGAGGAGCTCCTGCAGGATGCGGGCGCCACCTCGAAGCTCCGACTCGCTCATACCTCCGCCGGCCACCTCTCGGGCGCCAAGCCCGACGTGGCGAAGAGTGTGGTCCGCACGCGCAGCGGCGGCCCCGACGGCAGCGGCGCGAACGACGTCTCGATCGAACGGGAAAGCACCGAGATGGCGGAGAACTCACTCCACTTCCAGGCGCTCTCGCAATTCCTGGCCAACAAGTATCGCTCGATTCGCGATGCCATCCGACCCGGCGCCTGAGCTGCGAGGTAACCGATGAAAGTCTCCTACCTCGCCGGCATGCACGTCTCGACCGCGGGCCTCGTCGCCCAGCGGCAGGTGATGAACGCTGCCTCGGAGAACCTGGCGAACCTCAATACCACCCGCACGGAAACGGGCGATCCCTACCGGCGGAAGATCGTGACCCTGGCGGCGGAATCGCTTCCGCCGCTCCTCTCCGCCACTCCGATGCGCGATCCGGGGATGGGGCTCGATCGGACGAGCGGCGGTCACCTCGAGCCGACCCCGCTAGTGACTCTCTCGAAGGAGTCGCCGATCGGGGTCCGCGGCCAGCTCGGAGAGGATCCGTCGGAGTTTCCCACCGTCTACGACCCCGGACATCCGGATGCGGACGAGAACGGCATGGTGCGGATGCCGAATGTCGACATGGCGCAGGAGATGGTGGCCCTTCTTGCCGCCTCCCGCGCCTACGAAGCGAACATCGCCGCGCTCCACACCGCCCGAAAGATGGCCGAGGGCGCGTTGGGGCTGGCGCGATGACCACGGGGGGTGACCGATGGTGAATCCGATCGGCGGTGGGGTGCCACTCACCACCCCGGGAGAGATTCCCGGGCTCGACCGCCTGCAGGGCGGCCGTGATGCCTCGCGCGTGCTCGAACCTTCGAGCGGAGTCGATGCGCCGTCATTCGGTGCACAGATGAATCAGTTCCTGGGCGGCGTCAACGATCTCGCCCTCCACTCCGATCGGGTCTTTCAGTCGTTCGTGCGCGGTGAGGTCAAGGACCTGCACCAGGTCGCGCTGGCGCAACAGGAGGCGGGAATCGCAGTCCGGCTGGTGGCCGAGATGCGGGACAAGCTGATCGGCGCCTATCAGGAAATCATGCGGATGCAGATGTAGGTCGGAGATCCAAGGGGCTTAAGCGGGAATGGATTTCACCAGTCGGATCGGCGCCTTCTGGCGCAAGCTCGCACCGAACCAGCGTATCCTCTTCGGTACGATTGGGGCGGGCTTCGTGCTGTTGGTCGGACTGCTGCTCAATTGGGCGGCCCAGCCGGAATACGCCGTGCTCTTCGCCAATCTCGAGCCGACCGACGGCTCCTCCATCCTCGATCGACTGCGCACCGAGAAGGTCCCCTATCAGGTGCGGGACGGCGGTCGGACCATCATGGTTCCGCAGAGTCAGGTCTATGAGACGCGGCTTTCGCTCGCCGGCCAGGGGCTGCCCGGATCGGGTACCGGCTATGAGCTGCTCGATACGAACAAGTTGGGTTGGACCGACTTCGTCCAGAAGCTTCAGTATCGGCGGGCGCTCGAAGGGGAGATCGCCCGCACCATCCAGACCCTCGAGGAGGTCGGGAACGCTCGGGTGCACCTGGTGATGCCCGAGCCGAGCCTCTTCGTCTCGGAGGAAAAGCCGACCACCGCCTCGGTGGTCTTGCGCCTCAAGCCGGGGGCGCGCCTGGCCCCGACCCAGGTTCGCGGCATCGTCCACCTCGTCTCCTCCGCGGTCGAAGGGCTGCAACCGGAGAACGTGACCCTCCTCGACGTGATGGGAAATCTCCTCTCGCAGCCGCGGCAAGATCCTCTCATCGGTGCGACCTCCGACCAGATCGCCTTGGTTCGCGGGCTGGAAGAGCAATTGACCGGCAAGGTGCAGACCCTGCTCGAGACCGTGCTGGGGCCGGGAAAGTCGGTCGTGCGGATTGCCGCCGAGATGAACTTCGAGAAGAAGGAGTCGACGGTCGAGCAGTACGACGCCGACAACCCGGTGATCCGCTCGGAGGAGAAGACGAATCAGTCGGCCCCGGACGGGAGCAAGACCGAATCGGCCACGACCAATTACGAGATCTCGCGCAAGACGGAGCGGATCTCGAGTCCCACCGGGGTGGTCAAGCGACTGACCGCCTCGGTCTTCGTCGATGGAACCTACAAGGACGCGGGCAAGGGCCAACGGGAGTACGTGCCGCGCACTGCCGACGAGATCAAGAAGTACGAGAACATCATCCGCACCGCGATCGGATTCGACGGGACGCGCGGCGACCTGCTCACGGTGGAGAACGTCGCCTTCGACACCTCGGTCATGGACCGGGAGCGCAAGGAGATGGAGAAGAGCGAGCGGCTACAGCTCTTCATGCAGCTGGGCGGCAAGCTCGGCTCCCTCGTGCTCGTCCTGGCTCTACTGCTCTTCCTCGTTCGCATGGTTCGTCGCGCCCCGGGGGCCGAACCGAGCAGCCGCTCGGTCGACATCACCTTGGGCGGGGGACCGAACGCCCAGCTCCCGGCTGCGGCCGGAGAACCGACCGAATACCAACTCATCTCGGAGAAGTTGCAAGCACTGGCCAAGGAGAATCCGGAAGATCTCTCCCGCCTGCTTCGCGTCTGGCTCCGTGAGTCGATGTAGGAGACGCGATGGCCATGGCGTCACCGGGAAGCGCAAAAGCCGCCTACATGAAAGGACCGCAAAAGGCGGCCCTGGTCCTGCTCGCCCTGGGGAATGAGGCCGCCGCCTCGCTCATGCGGGCCCTGCACCCCGAGGAGGTCGAGCGGCTCACCATGGAAGTGGCGAACCTGGGTGAGATCCCGTCCGAAGTGCGCGACAACATCATGCGCGAGTTCGACGAGATGATGCTCGCCCAGAGCTATCTCACCGCCGGCGGTCCGGACGTGGCGCGCGAGATCCTGGTCAAGGCACTGGGCAGCGAGCGGGCCGAGGAAGTGCTGGAGAAGATCCAGCTCACCGCCGCGGGCGAGATGTTCCAGATGAACATGCTCAACGATGTCGACTCGAACCAACTCCTGTCGTTCATCCAGGGAGAGCACCCGCAGACCATCGCCCTCATCCTGGTGCAGCTCAAGAGCGCGCAGGCGGCGCGCGTGCTCTCGTTGCTGCCCCCCGAGCTGCAACCGGACGTGATCAGCCGGATCGCCACCATGGAGCAGATCTCGCCCGAGATGATCCGCGAGATCGAGGCGGTGCTGGAGCAAAACCTGGCCGGCATGGTGAAGGCGACCAAGCGTCGGTTGGGAGGCGTTCCCGCGGTGGCCGACATGCTGAACCAGGTCGACCGTTCGACCGAGAAGAACATCATCGGCCAGATCGAGTCGGACAATCCTGAGCTGGCGGTGCAGATCCGCAACCTGATGTTCGTCTTCGACGACATCATCGGATTCGAGGACAAGGAGATCCAGCGCATCCTGAAGGAGGTCGACTCCCGTGACCTCGCGCTCGCGCTCAAGATCGCGAGCGAGGACCTGCGCAACAAGGTGTTCCGCAATCTTTCCCAGCGCGCGGCCGAGATGCTCAAGGATGAGCTCGAGTTCCTCGGACCGGTTCCGCTGCGGAACGTCGAGGAGTGCCAGCGGAAGATCGTCGACGCGGTGCGCCGCCTGGACGAGTCGGGCGAGATCCACCTGAGCCGCGGCGACCAGGGGGACGAGCTTGTCTAGCCTGGTGCGCAACACGCGGCTGTCGGATGACGCCTATCAGCTGCGCGATCCGGAGGCTGAGGCCCGCCTGCGCGCGGCGCCGGTCACCCTGGGCTACACCGAGGAGGAGCTCCAGGCCGCGCGGGCCGAGGCCCACCGGGCAGGGCGCGAGGACGCGTGGCTCGAGATTGCACCGCTCAAGCGTGAGCTGGAGGCGGAGACGGCCCGCGCCGTGGCGGCGCTCCACGCGTTGGCCGGCCGGCTGGAGGGCGAGTTTCGCCGGATGCTCTCCTCGCACGCCGAGGACCTCTGCCAGTTTGCCTTCGAGATCGCCTCCCGGGTCGTCCGGGTCGAGCTGCGGCAACGGCCGGAAGCGATCGTCCCGCTCGTCCGGGAGATGCTGGAACAGGCGGCGTCGGCCGAACGGGTGCATGTGCGCCTTTCGACGCGCGACTTCAACTATCTGAAGCAAGACCCGGCGCACCTGCCGGAGACCCTGGCTTTCCCCAATCTCCGGCTCCGTCCCGACTCTTCGCTCGAACCGGGCGGCTGCGTGGTCGAGTCCGAACAGGGGAACTGGGACGCCCGGGTGGCGACGCAGCTGGCGCGGATCGAGCTTGCGCTGAACGAGCCGCGTCCGGACCTGCAGCTCGTCGAGCGCGAGAATCCTCTCGGGACGGAAGCCACCCTCGGGAACGAAGGCGAAGCGGCGGCGGCGGCATGAGCCTCCTCCTGACCGAACGTCTGCGCGAGAAGCGCGCGCGACTCGAGACGGCCGAACTCCATCGGCCGACCGGAACGGTGGTGAAGGTCGCCGGTCCGTTGGTGGAATCGAACGGCCCCCCGGCCGCGGTCGGCGAGCTCTGCCCGATCATCTCGAGCGGCGCCACCGACCCGATCCTGGCCGAGGTGGTCGGATTTCGCGGACACCGCCTGCTGCTCATGGCCTATGGCGCCATGGATGGACTGCGCGCGGGGGCAGAGGTGCTGGCCAGTGGTGGTCCGCTCACCGTTCCGGTGGGGGACGCCCTGCTCGGTCGGGTGCTCGATGGCCTCGGGCAGCCGATCGATGGTCTCGGCCCGCTGCAAGGAGCGACTCAGGCGTCGATCTCGGTCGCGCCTCCACACCCGCTCAAGCGCACGCGGGTGCTCGATCCACTCGGGACCGGAATCCGCACCATCGACTCGATGCTGACCGTGGGACGCGGGCAGCGTCTGGGGATCTTCGCCGGCAGCGGCGTGGGCAAG
Source organism: Candidatus Eiseniibacteriota bacterium (assembly GCA_016712505.1). Classification (GTDB taxonomy): domain Bacteria; phylum Eisenbacteria; class RBG-16-71-46; order CAIMUX01; family CAIMUX01; genus JADJQY01. Next base: position 493,772 of record JADJQY010000008.1, read on the forward strand.
TCGGTCCTGCTCGGCACCATCGCCCGGCGGACCGAGGCGCAGGTGAGCGTGGTCGCGCTGGTCGGCGAGCGTGGCCGCGAGGTGAAGGAGTTCCTGGAGCGGGACCTGACCGAGGAAGGGCTCCGCCGCTCGGTCGTGGTGGTCGCCACCTCGGATCAACCGCCGCTCCTGCGGGTGAAGGCGGCCCTGGTTGCGACCCGCATCGCCGAGGCGTTTCGCGATACCGGAAAGGATGTGCTCCTGCTCATGGACTCCCTCACCCGCTTTGCCATGGCGCAGCGCGAGGTGGGGCTCCTGGCCGGGGAGCCGCCCACGACCAAGGGATACACCCCGTCGGTCTTCGCGCTGCTTCCGCAACTGCTCGAGCGAGCCGGGACCGGCGAACGGGGCTCGGTGACCGGCCTCTACACCGTACTGGTCGAAGGGGACGACTTGAACGACCCGATCGCGGACGCGGCCCGTTCGGTGCTCGATGGACACGTGGTGCTCTCGCGCCGCCTGGCCACCCAGAATCGTTACCCCGCGATCGATGTGCTGGAGAGCGTGTCGCGCGTGATGAGCGACATCGCGCCGCTCGAGCACAAGGAGGCCGCGAATCAGGTGCGCGAGTGGCTGGCCGCCTATCGCGAGGTCGAGGACTTGATCCACCTCGGAGCGTATGTGCGGGGCACGAACCGCACCGCGGACGAGGCGATCGATCGGATGCCCGAGCTCCTCCGCTTCATGCGGCAAGGCTCGGGTGAAGGCACGCCGTACCCCGACACGATCCGCTGGCTGCGCGATCTCGTCACCGGAACGGCGGAAGGGCGACAGGGATGAAGGAGGGCTCGATGAAGAGGTTTCGCTTTCCGCTCGAGGGAGTCTCGAAGGTCCGCGACAACGAGGTCAAGGCGCGTGAGGCGACCCTGGCCAGTGCCCAGCGTGAACTCCATGCCGCGCGCGAAACCAAGAGTCGTCTGATCGATGCCATGCGCAGCAGCCTGCGCCGGCCGAGTCAGAGCAATGTGATCGACGTGACCGATCTGCTCGCGCTCGAGCGGGAGCGCAACCGGCTGCGCGCGCAACTCACCCAGCAGGATGAGCATCTGCGCAACTGGATCCGCCAGGTCGAGGCCGAGCGCGACCGACTTCTCGAGGCGCGGCAAAAGGCGGAGGCAGTCGAGAAGCTGCGCGAGCGTCGCTACCTGGAGTTCGTGCAGCAGGTGTTGCGCGAGGAGCAGGGGATGACCGACGAGGTGGCCGGACGGATGCGCTCGATGCGCGAGGCGGCCTAGGAAGTTCAGCCGGGTCGGGGCGCGGGAACTCGCGTCTCGGCCCACCCAGGAGTGAGTCGGGAAGGATGACCAAGGTGCGACCGGAGCAGACGAACCCGAGGCGAGGTCAAGAGGGGCTGGGGACGATTCCCGCCTTCTTCGTGATCTCGCTCTCTGCGTTTCTCGTCTTTCTCGTCGTGGCGATGTATGCCACGGGCGTGGCGCAGCGGTATCTGATGCCGATCCTGAAAGCCAAGGCGCTCGATCTGGCCGACACGGTCGAAGGACGCAAACCGTCCGCGGCTGCGGCCGACTCCGCCTCCACGGCGCCGCAGGACTCCTTGCGGGCGCTGCTGACCCAGATCGAGACGGAGCGGGTGGCGCTCGCGCAGGAGAAGGACGAGCTGGCCTCTCTCCGGTCCGAGATCGACAGCGTGATGACCGGCTTCAAGGCGTTGCAGAGCAGCGAAGCCGACCGGCAGGCCATCCTGCTCGCCAAGATGACGCCGGACGAGGCGGCCATGATCCTCGAGGAGATGGACGACGTCGCGCTCGACGCGGTGCTGTCCCGGATGACGCCGAAGGCGGCGAGCCGCGTGATGGGTCGAATCGATCCCACCCGCTTGGCCCGCCTCGCGATGGAAGGAATCGGTGCCGACGCCATGGCCGAAGTCGCCGTGCCTCCGGGAGCCACCGCTCCAACCTCGGTTCCACCACAGTCCGGAGGTGCGCAATGATCGAGATTCCGCTCGGTGGCTTCTGGCCGTCCGTCCTGTCCGCGACCGAGGCGCGCCCGCTCGGCGACCCGTCGACTCCAACCCTGGATGGGCAGGAGCCGCAGGAACTGACGGCGGAGGACGCGGGCCTTTCGCTGTTTGCCACCATGCTGCAGTCGCTGACCGATTCCCGTCCGCGCCTCCCGGAGGCGCCGCAGGGCGGGGCGCATGACGCCTCGATGGCCGACACGCCGCAGGTGATGGCGGGCGGGACGAGCGGCGCTTCGAACGGTGCGATCCCGGCTGTTGCTTCGGCCCAGACGGCAGCGGCCGCGATCGGCTCCCTCTCCGCCCCGCTGTCCGAGGCACCTCTTCCGGCAGGAGGCGGCGAGACCGCCTCAGCGCCTGCGCCGATTCTTCTCTCCAGCGCCCTCCTGGCCGGAGCGGAGCAGCACACCATCATGCACTCGAAGGCCGGAGCGGCCGGTTCGGTCGCTCCGATGGCCGTGCGCGCGCCGGCGAGTTCACCCACCCACCTCTCGGCTCCGCTGCCGTCGGGTTCCGCGGGGGTGCGGATTGGACGGACGACGGGAGTCGACGCGGGATCTCCGCCCACCGGGTCGCCGCCGCAGGGTCCGGTGGCGCGTCGGTCCTCCGAGGGAAGAGGCGTCACCGCCCAGGAGTCCGACGTGGCGGCCGTCGCCCGAGGCGAGAGTGCCGGCGAGGCGCAGCAGACCTTCGATCTCGCGGTCGGCACGGCGCGGGAGCTTCGAGGGGAACGCGCGGAGGCAGCTCCGGAGGCGTCTGGTCCGTACCCTTCGGTCGCCCGCTCTACCGGGGCTGATGATACCGCACCGCCGCTCCCTGGATCGGAGACCATCGCGCTCGCATCGCCCTCGATTCGATCCGATCGATCGACCAGCTCGACCCCCGGCGGCTCCGTGATCCCGGAGGTTGCTACGCCTCGCGCCGGTCGCGCCGACGTTGCGCCGGTCGTGCAGCGATCGGAGCCTGAGGGTCGGAGCGGCGGAGCTGAGCCTACCTCCGAGACGACGCTCTCCCGCGGCCCCGCCGCGCCGCGGCGCGAGCTGCCTCCCTTTGCTCCCGCCGGTCCGATGATCACCGTCTCGGCCGATTGGGTGCTCGAGAGTGCCGAGCCGGTTGCGGTCGTTCCGACCGATGCGGGGCCGATCGGCGCGCGTTCCGCTTCTGCGGCTCCCTCCGCTCCGACCGATTCGGGATCCGCTCCGGGGGCCGAGGATGGGGCGCCGGTGGCGACGCCGATCCGGTCGGAAACTGGTTCGACGCGGATCAACCTGGCGGCGCTGGTCCGGGGTCGGCAGGACGGATTGCTGCTCGCAGCCGAAGCGGAGGCCCGTGGCTTGACGCTCCGCCTCACCGACTTCCTGGAGTCGAGCCCGACGATTCCACGCACGCCCGAAACGGTTGCGGTGATCCGGGTGGCGAACGTCCCGAACTCGGTTGCGGCGGCCGATCCAACTGGCGTCGACGCGCCGTCCAGGGCCGGAGGCGCGGAGCTTTCTCCACCGGCACAGCCGGGAAACCCGGCAGACGAAGCGGCGGTGGCCGCGGCCCGAACTCCCGCGTCGCCCCCGGCCCAAGCCGCGCAGAGCGTGACTGCACCGGCGGCGCGGGGCGAACTCACTTCAATCGCGGCTCCCTCGATCGAGGAAGCCGCCACCTCGTCGTCGACCCTGGAGTCCCCAGCGGAGTCCTCCGCCCATCCGGGCTCCATCGTTGCCTCGGCAGTGTCGCCCGCCACCGACGGAGAGAACGGCCTGATCGCGTCCGCGGCTACGGCCGCTGACCTTCCGGGTCCGCCGGCCCTCGCGGCGAAGGCGGTACGGGCGGGGCAGGCCACCGACGCGCGGCCGCGCGAGCCGCGTCCAGCCTCGGGGGAGAAGGCTACCGGCGCGAGCCGGTCGTTCGAGGCGACCACGCCGCACGCCGCGTTGGTGTCCAATCCGGCGGTCGAACCGGTCACCACCTCCGAGCGCACTCTGAACACGGACCAGCCGGCGCTGTCTTCGTCGCCTCCACGGGCCGAAGGGACGGGTCGCGTGGAACCGCGCCCTTCGGGAGACGAACCTCGGCCGGATTCCGCCCCGCGCGTCGGCGCGGTGGAGGTCAGGGGCGAACTGACGTCCTCCGTCTCGGAGTCGGAGAGCGCTGCTGTCGCCCCGAGGCCGGAGGTGAACACGCGCACGTCTCGGCCCGCGCGTGCCCAAGCGACGATCGTCCCGCGGGTCGAGCCGCGAGAGCCAGCGCCGAACCAGCAAGTTGTACGATCGGTCGCTCAGGGTCCGGATCGAGGGTCGAGCGCTCCGACCCCGGTGCCGCCTCAGGTCGCCCCAGCGTCGGACGCGAACGGAACTCCGGACGCGCAGAATCGTGGCGGCCTTTCCGCATCCGCGGCCGCCGGGTCGTCCTCGAGCACGCCCGCGAGCGAACCGCAGGCGACCAGCGCGGCCCCGGTACTGCGGACGCGAGGCGAGGGTCGTGGGGCCTCCGTGCCGGTGGCGCGATCGGCGTCGAACCCGCCGGTCGTCACGTCGGACCAGGCCGCTGTGCGCGGCCCGCAGCCGGTGGTCGCAGGCGACGCCGCCCCAACGGGGCAGGTCGAGACTGCTCCGTCCCGGCCCAACCCGCGGCGGGACGAGACCGCGGCCGGTTCCGTGCCGCCTGCAGCCGGTGTACCGCGTGCGACGACCGTCGCGCGCACGAGTCTCCAACCGTCTTCCGCTGCCGAAACGCCGCTGATGGATGGGACCACGCGGCAAGTGGAGCGCGGGGAACGTCGGGTCGTTCGGCCTTCGGATCCTATGCCCGCCGAGGGCGGGACGATCTCCGAGACGGAACCGGTGTCGGGCGGCAGGGCGAAGGCGGCAACCGGGGACGCCGTCGGGGCGACGCCCATGGCCGAGGCGCACCCGGCGACCGGGGCACCACGCACCATCGAGGTCCGGAGCAACGAACCGTCCAAGTTGCGGGCGGCGAACACGGCGGGACCGGGGACGAGTGCAGCTGACCGCGAGCCGGCAGCGTCTGGGCCGCGGAAGCATGAGGGGGCCGCTGCGTCGCCGTCACACTCCGGGACCGCGGCGCGATCCAACGAGAGCGCTGCGGTACCCAGTCTCATCGGTGGGCCGCCGACGTCGACCGCGCTAGGCGCGCCGACTCCTCCGTCCGGCCCGAGTCCGGCCATGAGCGAACCGCGAGTAACGCTTCCGGAGCTGGGCGCACGACTTCCTGAAGTGGTGCAGGTCGCCCTGTCGGAAGGTCGGCGCGAGGCGCGCATCCACCTCCATCCGCCGGAGCTGGGTGCGATCGACGTCCGGCTGCAACTCGAGGGAGATCGGGTCAGCGCGGCCCTCAGCGCGGAGCGCGAAGAAGTGCGCGCACTCCTGATCGGTCTTGAATCGGAGCTGCGCGATGGACTGGAGAAGGCCGGCCTGAAGCTGGAGCGACTCGACGTCGCGGCGGCGGCGAGTCGGCCGCAGGTGAGCTTCGATCCGGCGGTGGTCAGCGCTCCGAACGCTCCGCAATCAGCCACGACCGCGACCGCGGGAGACGCCCGTGGCCAGGGATTCGATGGACGCGGCGGACAGCCGAGCGGCGAGCGCGGGGAACGGGCTCCGCACGCCGAACCGCGGCACCCACGTCCCGAGATGGTGCGCCGAAGCGCCGCTGGGGTCGACATCCGGGTCTGAACCGGGGAGGAAATCGATGGAAATCTCTGCGACCACATCCCAGACCGATCTTGGCCTCACCAGCACCCTCGCGGGGGGCAGCGAGCTGGGGCGGGACGAATTCCTCTCGCTCCTCATCCTGCAGATGAGGAACCAGGATCCGCTCGACCCGATGGAGAATCAGGAGTTCATCGCGCAGCTCGCCCAGTTCACCTCGCTCGAACAGATGATGTCCCTCAACCAGAAGTTCGATGACTCGATGGTGCTGACCCAGTCGCTCAACAACGCGGCGGCGGCCGGGATGATCGGCCGCACCGTCCGGGCCAACGGGAGCCAGGTCGATCTGGCCGATGCCGGAGGCACCGAAGTGGGGTACTTCCTGCCGGTCGAGGCGGCCGAGGTGACGCTCAAGCTCTTCGACGATCAGGGGGTGCTCGTGCGGACGATCACCAGCAGCGAGGGGACCTCGGGTCCGCACCATATGACGTGGGACGGCAAAGACGACCTGGGGGATCGGGTCGCAGCCGGCCGATACCAATTGCAGGTGAGTGCGAAGGATGAGACCGGCGCCGCGGTCGATGCTCTCACCGTGGTCTCCGGGAAGGTCGAGGGAGTGACCTTCAAGAACGGGGGCGCACTGCTCTTGATCAACGGACAGGAACTCCCACTCTCGTCCCTGCTCGAAGTCTACGAGCAGTCCGAGTAGCAGGGCGGAATTGATGCAAACGAACCCAACTGCCCATGGTCGCCCCGGCGACGAAAGGAGGAATGGCCGATGACGCAACCGATCGGCGGTCCGTTCGGACTGCCGAGATCGATCGGGGTTCCGGATCCGGTTCAACCGAATCCGGGGCTCGCGCCCTCGGCGGCGCGAGGTGCGTCCCCGATCGCACCGGAGCGGAGCTTCGAGTCCGCGCTCAACGAAGCGCTGGTCGAGCCCAAGCCGGTCCGCTTTTCCCGGCATGCGGAAGAGCGGATCCGGACGCGGGGCATCGCGCTCTCGCCCGCCGACATCACCCGCCTGGGACAGGCGGTGGACGAAGCGGCGAACCGCGGAGCGAAGGACTCGTTGGTTCTCTCCGGATCCCTGGCCTACGTCGTCAATGTGCCCTCGCGGACGGTGGTCACCGCCCTCTACGGCAATGAGACGCGTGGACATGTCTTCACCCAAATCGACAGCGCCGTCGTGATCTGAGCGCAACGCGCACGGTAACGGCCGGACCTCTTGAAGGGGGCCAGGGGATCGCCGAACGACAGAGGCGATCCACCGGCGGCGCAGGAGGAGTACTCGAAAATGATGCGGAGTCTTTTCTCTGGAGTGACGGGTCTCGATACCAACGTCCTCCGGATGGATGTGGTCGGTAACAATATTGCGAACGTCAACACGATCGGATTCAAGCGCTCGCGGGTGACGTTCGAGGAATCGGTCAGCCAGCTGCTCGAGGGCGCCACCGGCCCGGCCGAGCGCCTCGGTGGATCGAACCCCACCCAGGTCGGCACCGGAACGCGGGTCGGTTCGGTCGATCGCATCTTCAGCCAGGGCAACCTGGAGCAGACCGGAGTCGAGACCGACCTGGCGCTCCAGGGACGCGCCTTCTTCATCGTCTCCGACAGCGTGCAGAACTACTACACGCGCGTCGGCTCGTTCCAGCTCGACGGCACCGGCCGACTGGTCGATCCGGTCAATCACTTCGTCGTCCAGGGGTTCCCCTATGACCGGGTGACCGGCACCTTCTCCGGTAGCCTGGGCTCGATCCAGGTCCCGGTGGGACAGGCGGAACCGGCCAACCCGACGAGCGAGATCGCCTATCACGGCAATCTGAACGCCGACTCCGAGCCGGCGGGCACCCACGCCCAGTCGAGCATCTTCTACACCCCGACCGGCACCGCTCCCACGGCTACGACCGCGTTGACCGATCTGAAGGCCGATCTCGAGGGGATCGTCGATCTCCTGGGCGACGGAGATCAGATCAACTTCAGCGCCACGGTCGGCGTGGAGCAGGTCACCGGGGTGTTCGATGTTGGCGCCGCCTCGACCGTGGGCGAGCTCTTGACCGCGATCGAGGCCTCGCTCAACAACGTGGACGGAGTCGACGGCATCACCCTGAGCCTGGATGCCGACGGACGAATTCAGCTCGCCACCCCGGACAAGCTCGGCACCACGGCTGAGGTGTCCGGCCTGATCTTGCAGGCGCAGGACTCGGCCGATGTTCCGCGCGACGACTTCAACAGCCTGGCCGGCATGACCACCACCCAGACGGCAAAGGACCCCGGGAAGTTCACCGAGGAGACCACGGTTTACGACTCGCTGGGATTCAGCCATGTGGTCAAGCTCGACTTCACCCGCGTCCTCGGCGCCAACCAGTTCACCTGGGAGGCGACGGTGGACGACGGGGACACCCCGATCCTGATCGGAAACAAGGGGCGGGTCACATTCAACAACGACGGTTCGCTCTCCGGCTTCTTCTTCGATCCGGTGGGTGACGTGTTGCCCACCAAGCTCTCGATCAGCCCGACCTCCGGGGCCAAGACCCCGCTCGAGATCTCGCTCACCCCGGGGACGATCGGCGCGTTCGACGGCATCACCCTGCTCAAGGCGGGCGCAACCCTGGAGGCCAGCCAGGATGGATTCACCCAGGGGACGATGGTCGACTTCCGCATCGATCGTGAAGGCACGGTGTCGGCCCGGTTCTCGAACGGAATCTCGCGTCCGGTCGGTCAGCTTGCGCTGGCCGAGTTCGTGAACCCGGTCGGTCTGCTCAACACCGGGGGGAGCAACTACCAGGCGACGGCGAACTCCGGCGAGGCGCTGGTCGGCGTGGCGGGCGCATCGATCACCGCCGATGTGGTGTCGGGATCGATCGAGCAGTCGAATGTCGATCTGGCCCGCGAGTTCTCGAACATGATCCTGGCTCAGCGTGGCTTCCAGGCCAGCGCTCGGGTGATCACCACGAGCGACGAGGTCCTCTCGGAGCTGCTGAATCTGAAGCGGTAATCGCGGCCGTTCCCCGGGGGATCGGTTGATCCCCCGGGGAGCTTCAAGGAGACGAGCATGTCAGGCAAGAGCAACGCGGCGGAAGACAAGAGCAAGGAAGGGGGGGAGGCGCCGGCCAAGGCCAAGGGGCTCCCGCCCATGATGGTCAAGATGGCCATCCTCTTCGGGATTCTGGTCGTTCTACTGGTTGGGGCGGTGGCGGTGGTCACCTTCGTGATTGCCCCCAAGCTGCGGGCGCAGGCCCCGCAGTCCGAGGAGGTGCAGTCCGGAGAGCACGGTGCGGCGGCCGGAGGAGAACACGGCGATGCCCACGGCAAGGGGGGGCACGACGACAAGGCGAAGCACGCCGCCCACGGGGAGATCGTCGAACTCGGCGACGTGGTGGTCAACCCGGCCGGAACCGGCGGGCGCCGCTACCTCAAGGTGTCGGTCTCGCTCGAGGTCAAGGACGCCAAGGTGGCCAAGCTGGTCGAGCACCGCTCCGCTCCGGTGAAGGACGTGCTGGTGCGCAATCTTTCCTCCCGCGGGTTGGAGGAGCTTACCGACCCGACGACCAAGGAAGACATGCGGGAGCAACTGGTCGGCGAGGTGGCGAGCCTGTTCCCCGAAGGTTCGATCCTGAACCTGTACTTCACCGAGTACGTGGTTCAGTAGGCAGCGGAACGGAGCGAGGATCGCAACGTGGCCAACATCCTCTCACAGGATGAGGTTGATGCCCTACTCGGAGGTCTGCCGACCGACGACGGGGATGTCGACTACTCGGAGCCGACCAAGAGCCTGAGCAGCTCAAAGGTCATGGCCTACGACTTTCGGCGCCCCAACCGGGTGTCGAAGGAACAATTGCGCTTCCTCCAGACCATCCACGAGGTGTTCGCCCGAGAGTACGCCGCTTCGCTCTCCGGCTACCTTCGCTCGATGGTCGACATCGAGATCATCTCGGTGGATCAGCTGACCTACGGCGAGTACGTGCTCTCGCTCCCCGGCACGACCAGCCTCTACATCTTCAGCATGCCGCCGCTCGAAGGTCAGGGGGTGATCGAGGTCAACCCGGCGCTGATCCTGTCGATGATCGACCGGCTGTTTGGCGGGACCGGGGCGCAATCCGACTACTCACGCGACCTGACGAACATCGAGGCCGCGGTGATGAGCAAGCTGGTGCAGCGCGCCCTGGGCGCGATCTCGACCGCCTGGGAAGGGGTGGTCGAGGCCAAACCCCAGCTCGACAACACGGAGAAGAACCCGCAGATGCTGCAGCTTCTCCCCAACAGCGAGACGGTCATCCTGATCAGCTGCGAGCTCCGGATGGGGAAGACCAACGGCGTGATTTCGCTCTGCTACCCCTTCCTCACCATGGAGACGATCCTGCCCACGCTGGCCGGCCGGGGCGCGTTTCTCGGGCGAGGGAGGCGCACGGTCCCGGAGGGACCGGGCTGGATCTCGCGGCGGATCAGCGAGAGCCAGCTCGAGGTGGTGGCCCAGGTCGGGGCGACCCATCTCACGGTCGGCGAGTTCCTGCACCTGCAGCAAGGCGATGTCATCCGATTGCCTCGCCGCGTGGAGGAACCGATCGATCTTCTGGTTGGCGGGCTGCTCAAGGCGACCGCGCGACCCGGACTGCGGGGAGTCCATCGGGTGGTCAAACTCGAGGACCTGAACGAGGACGTGGCAACAGGAGAGGAAGGAGCAGCCCATGTGGCCTGACGAGGTCGAACCGGGCGAAGGGGACGACCTGGCCGCGAGCGGTAGCGGCGCGGAGGAGCAGGATCTCGACGCGATGGCGAACGAGTTGCTCGGCGGAGCGGGCCTGGAAGGCTCGGCTGCGCCCGATCTCTCGGGCGGGGATGAAGACGACCCGGTGGCCGCCGAGTGGGCGGCGATGCTGGCCGAGCAGCAGGCCAAGGCCGGCGCCGCCAGTCCCGCCTCTTCGGTCCAGCCCTTGCAGTTTCCGCAGATGCAGGGGAGCGAGGCAACCAAGACCAACGGAAGCATCGAGCTTCTGATGGACGTCAAGCTGCCGATCTCGGTCGAGCTCGGGCGCGCGCAGATGGAGATCAAGGAGATCATGGAGTTCGCCCCCGGCACCGTGGTCGAGCTGGACAAGATGGCGGGAGACATGGTCGACATCCTGGTCAACGGACGTCTGGTGGCGCAGGGAGAGGTGGTGGTGGTGGACGAGCACTTCGGCGTGCGGGTCACCCACCTGATCTCGCCGCGCGATCGCGTGAAGAGTCTGGCATGAACCCGGAACAACTCCAACCGGCGGTGAGCGGTGCGCCGCAGGCCGCGCTGCAATTGACCGTGGCCCTGGTCGTGGTCCTCGGGCTCATCCTGCTGCTCCAGCGGATCGCGCGTCGTTATGGCGCCGGTTTCGCCGCGGGCGGGCAGGACCGGATCGAGATCGTGACCCAGCGGGCCATCGGGCCGCGGGTGTCGCTGGCGGTCGTGCGCGTGATGGGGCGGACGCTGCTGGTCGGCATCTCGCCGCAGGGCGTGCAGGCGGTGAGCGAACTCGACGATTCGGCGGCTGTCGGACCGAGCGACCTCGGGCCTGCGCTCCGTTCGGCGCAGTCGGCGCGCCCTGCCGTTGCACCTCGCCCCAGCTTCTGGCAGGCGTTTCGACTCAACCTGAAGCGCACTCTCGTTCCGAACGCGAACCCGGTCCCGGCGCCGGCCGAAGCTTCGACCGTCCCTCTTCCGAACCCTCCGGAACCGAGGCTCGCCACGCGAACCCCGGCCCCCCCGGCGGCCACGGAGCATTCCGCGGTACCGGCTCCCCCGGCGACGGAGCCGTTCGAGGAAGAGCTCGCCTCCCGCCTGCGCGAGCTCCGCGACCGCTATCCCACTCTCTGGGAGGTCGAGTCGACCGGAATTGGTGGGGTGCACTGATGTCGGTGCTTCGGCCCCGCGCGCTCTGGTTCGCCCTGATGCTCGTGCTCGCCCTGGGCGTCGGCCTGGTGGGAGTTGCCCAGGCGCAGCCCACGCCGGGTCTCCGCATCTCGCTCGATGGCGGGGGAGAGCCCAAGCAGGTCGCGACCAGCCTGCAGATCCTGCTCATCATCACGGTGCTGTCGCTGGTCCCGGCGATCCTGCTCATGTTCACCTCGTTTGCCCGGATCGTGGTGGTGCTCTCGTTCCTCCGCCAGGCGATGAGCACGCCGCAGCTTCCGCCCAACCAGGTGCTGATCTCGTTGGCCCTCTTCCTCACCCTGTTCACCATGGGGCCGACCCTCAACACCATGAACACGACGGCTCTGCAGCCGTATCTCGAGGGGAAGGCGACCGCGGTCGATGCGCTCAAGTCCGGCTCCGCGCCGTTGCGCGATTTCATGCTGCGTCAGACGCGGGAGAAGGACCTCGCCCTCTTCGTGCAGCTTTCCAAAGCTCCGCGGCCGGAGAGTGCGAGTGATCTGCCCCTGACCGTGATCACCCCGGCCTTCATGATCTCGGAGCTCAAGACCGCGTTCCAGATCGGCTTCATGCTCTACCTCCCGTTCTTGATCATCGATCTGGTGGTCGCCTCCGTCCTGATGTCGATGGGGATGATGATGCTGCCCCCGGCGATGATCTCGCTGCCGTTCAAGATCCTGCTCTTCGTGCTGGTCGACGGCTGGAACCTGGTCACCCGCTCGCTCGTGGCGAGCTTTCACTAGGAGAGACCGATGAACACGACCGAAGCGGTGACGCTCTTCCAACAGGCGCTCTGGACCGCCCTGCTCCTGGCCGCGCCGATGCTCGGCTTCGGTCTGGTCGCCGGGCTGATCGTCTCGGTCTTCCAGGCCGCCACGCAGATCCAGGAGATGAGCCTCTCGTTCATTCCCAAGGTGCTCGCGGTCGTCCTCTCGCTCGTGCTGTTCCTCCCCTGGATGCTGAACCGGATGGTCCTCTACACCACCGACCTCTTCAGCCGGATCGCCGCAGTTCGATAGGTGGAGCACGCGCGGCCTTGGACGCTGCGCATTGCGCGGGGCGGCATGCAGTTCGCACTGGTGCCGGGACCGAAACCGGCCGATGAGGAGGGAGGGAGGCCAGGATGCCGGGCTACGACCAGATCACATCGTTTCTGCTCGTGCTCGTTCGTTGCCTGACCTTCTACGCCCTCGGGCCGCTGTTCGGCAGCCGCCGGATCCCAACCCAGGTAAAGCTTGTCCTCTCGGTGGTTACCGCTCTGGCCCTGTTCCCGCTGGTTCCGCCGGAGAACTGGCTGCTGGAGCGGAGCCTGATCGGCCTGGCGCTGGTCATGGTGCGCGAGGTTCTCATGGGGGCGCTCCTCTCCCTGGTCACCGGAGCGATCTTCCATGGCATCCGGATGGCCGGCGACCTGGTCGGCATCCAGATGGGGCTCTCGATGGCGACCATCGTAGATCCGCAGTCGGGCGAGACCTCGATGGTCGGGATGATGCAGGAGATGATCGCGATCCTGCTCTTCATCCTGCTCGACGGCCATCACCTCCTCATCCGGGCCTTGGCCTTCAGTTTGGAAGAGGTGCCCCCCGGCGGGCTGCTCGCCCTGCCGACCCTGATGGCGGTGGTCACCGGGACGGCCCTGACCGTCTTCATGGTGATGTTCGAGGTCGGCGCGCCGATCCTCGCCGCCCTGTTTCTGACCGACACCGCCTTGGGATTTGTCGCCCGGGCCGTGCCCCAGATCAACGTGTTCGTGGTCGGGATCCAGGTCAAGGTGGCGGTCGGAATCTTCTTTCTCCTTGCCACCGCGCCACTTATGGCGCGGCTCCTCAGCCTCTACACCCACCGGATGGAGGGCCAGATCCTGGCCCTTTTGCGTGGCATGTAGCTTGCGAAAGGCGTTATCGCCTCGCGGTTTGCCCGGTCCGTAGGAGGGCTAAGGGACCGGTGCGGGGCAGGGGAGAGGGGCTGTGGCTGACGAACAGGATGTCGCCGGAGAGCGAAGCGAGCAAGCGACCCCACGCCGGCGCGAACAGGCGCGGAGTGAGGGACGCGTCGCGCGTTCCGTCGAACTGACCAGCGCCCTGGTGCTGCTCAGCTCGATGGTCGCGTTGCTCGGCTTCGGCCCGCGGCTCCTGATCCAGCTCGAAGCGGTGCTGCGCGACGGCCTCATGGCCTCCGCGCGTCCGATCGAATCGATCTCGGAGGTCCACCTGCTCTTCCAGCGACTCGCCACTCAGACGGCGCTCGTCTTGATGCCGTTGGTCTTGACCCTCTCGGCGGTCGGTGTCGCGACCAATCTGGCGCAGGTCGGGTTCCTCTTCACCACCAAGACGATCACCCCGCGCTGGTCGCTGCTCGACCCGATCGCGGGGATCAAGCGCATCTTTTCCACTCGCGGCCTGGTCGAATTGGTCAAGGCGGTGGTCAAGGTCGCGATCGTCGGTTCGATCGCCTGGATCACCGTGATCCGCGACATGGAGTCGTTCCTTCCGCTGGCCGGCAGTGGGGGGCAATCGCTGCTCCTCCAGATCGGCGCCTCCACCGTTCGCCTCGGTTTCCGGGTGGGGTTGGCCTTCTTCATCCTGGCCGCCCTCGACTACGGCTATCAGCGCTGGGAGTACGAGCGCTCGCTGCGTATGACCCGCAAGGAGATCGAGGAAGAGCAGAAGGAGACCGAGGGAGATCCGCGGACCAAGGCGCGGGTGCGGGCTCTGCAACGCCAGGCGGCCCGCCGCCGCATGATGACCGATATCCGCACCGCCGACGTCGTGATCACCAACCCGGTGCACGTCGCCATCGCGCTCAAGTACGACCGGACGAAGATGAACGCTCCGGTGGTGGTGGCCCGCGGTCTGCGCAAGCTGGCGGAGAAGATCAAGGAAGAGGCGCGGCGGCACAACATCCCGATCGTCGAGGATCCGCCGCTCGCCCGACTGCTCTACAAGACCGCCCCCTTGGGCAAGCCGATCCCCTCCGACGTCTACCGTGCGGTGGCGCAGGTCCTGGCCTACGTCTGGCGGCTCAAGCGCGGCGTCCGCTCGGCCTATCGCTCCGGCTTCGAGGGGAGGGGATAACCGATGGCCAAGCGTCAGTACGGCGACGGTATCCTCGCCGCCGGCATCCTGGTCGTGCTCGCGGTGATGATCGTCCCGATCCCGACCTTCTTGCTCGACCTCCTGCTCGTGCTCGACATCGGGCTCGCGCTGGTCATTCTGCTCATGACCGTCTACACGACGCAGCCGCTGCGCTTCAACGTGTTCCCGACCCTGCTCCTGCTCTCGACCCTGTATCGCCTGTCGCTGAACGTCGCCTCCACCCGGACCATTCTGCTGAACGCCTATGGCGGAAAGGTGATCGAGGCGTTCGGCAACTTCGTGGTCGGAGGAAACTACGCGGTCGGCATCGTCGCCTTCATCATCCTGGCCGTGATTCAGTTCGTGGTCATCACCAAGGGTGCATCCCGTATCGCCGAGGTGGCGGCCCGCTTCACCTTGGATGCCATGCCCGGACGGCAGATGGCGATCGACGCCGACTTGAACGCCGGCCTGATCGACGAGCACGAGGCGCGCACCCGACGCCAGGAGATCACCCGGACCTCCGACTTCTACGGCGCGATGGACGGAGCGGCGAAGTTCGTCCGCGGCGACGCGGTGGCCGCCATCATCATCACCATCGTGAACATCGTGGGTGGATTCGTCATCGGGATGATCCAGCACCACATGTCGGCCGGTGAGGCGCTTCGCACCTACACGCTCCTGACCATCGGCGATGGCCTGGTCGCCCAGATTCCCGCCCTGGTGGTCGCAACCGGCTCCGGTATCCTGATCACCCGTTCCGAGGGGCAGAAGAATCTGGCCAACGAGATCTCGACCCAGCTCTTCCGCGAACCGAAGGCCGCCTTCATGGCCGCCGCCATCCTCGCCTTCCTCGGACTGATCCCCGGACTCCCGTTCTTCCCCTTCCTCCTTCTCGCGGCCCTCGCCGCCACTGCCGGCTGGGCCTCGAGCCGCAGTACCAAGCGCGAGGAGGCGGCCGAGGTGGAGGCGCAGAAGACCAAGAAGGAGACCGGGCCTGAGAAGGTCGAGCAGCTCCTGGCGGTCGATCCGCTGGAGCTCGAGATCGGTTTCGGCCTCATTCCCCTGGTCGACGAAACGCGCGAGGGGGGCGATCTGCTGAAGCGCGTGACGCTGGTCCGCCGGCAGTGCGCGACCGACCTCGGCCTGCTCGTGCCGCCGGTGCGGGTGCGGGACAACATCCGTCTGGCCCAGGACCTCTACCGCTTCCGGCTGAAGGGGGTCGAGATCGCCAAGGGACAGATCCAGGTCGGCCACCTGCTCGCGATGTCTCCCGGCGCGAACGCCATCCCGATCGAGGGGATCGAGACCCAGGAGCCGGTCTTCGGGCTGAAGGCGCTCTGGATCCTGCCCGAGGTGCGCGGCGAGGCGGAGATGGCGGGCTACACCGTGGTTGAACCGACAGCGGTGATGGCGACCCACCTCTCGGAGACGATCAAGGCGCACGCGGGCGAGATCCTGGGGCGTCAGGAGGTCCAGACGATCATCGATCAGGTGAAGACCAAGCACCCGGCGGTGGTCGACGAACTGATCCCCGGCGTCATGACGGTCGGTGGCGTACAGAAGGTCCTGCAGCGGCTGCTCAACGAGCGGGTCTCGATCCGCGACATGGTTTCGATCCTGGAGGCGCTGGCCGATCACGCGCCGATGACCAAGGACCTGGACACCCTGGTCGAGCGGGTGCGCGAGGCGCTGGGGCGCGGCATCACCGAGCAGTACCGCGACGAGCGGGGTGGTCTGGCCGTCATTTCGATCGATCCCGAACTCGAGCAGGAGCTGATCCAGCACATCACCGCCGCCGAGGGAGCGCCGCGCCTGACCCTTCCGTTGGCCCGTTCGCGCATGGTGCTCGATTCAGTCTCTCAGGCGGTCACCGCGGCGGTGCGCGGCGCGAGCCAACCGGTCCTGCTCTGCTCGCCCTATCTCCGCCCCTATCTGCGGAGTTTCGTCGAACGGGCGCTGCCGCAGATCGCCGTCCTCTCCTACGCCGAGGTGGTCTCGGCGGGAACGGTCAAGACCGTCGCAACGGTGAAGCTGGATCATGCACATCAAGCGATTTGAAGCCGACACGCTGCGTGACGCGCTCGACCAGATCCGCGAGGAACTGGGCCCGGACGCGCTCATCCTCGAGAGCCGGAAGGCCGAGGACGGTTCCGCGCGAGTGGTCGTCCGTGCGGCTCTGCCTCGCACCGAGATCGAGGGGGCGGAACGTTCGGCCGCCGCGATCTCCGCGCTCGAAGGGCGCGGTTCGAAGCGGGTCGGTGGTCTCACCCTTCGCGAAGGCCTCTCCGGCCGCGGTGCCATCTCCCCGGCCCTGGGCGCGCAGTTCGGCTCGGCGCGCGAGAATGCTCCGGCGGCCGGCCGTCCGCGCCAGTCCCAGTCCGCGCCCCAGGTCATCCCGGTGGGTGAAGAGGCGATCGAGGGCCGGATGCGGCTGGAGTATCTCTCGCGGCTGATTCGCTCGGACCACTTCTCGGCCATCCCGCTCCCGCTGCGCGATCTCTATCTCAATCTGGTCGATGCCGATCTCGACTCGAACCTGGTCTTCCAGATCCTTCAGCGCATGGGGAGCGCGCCGCTTCCCGGGCAGTTCCAGACCGCGTCCCCCGACGCACTCCTGAGCTACCTGCGTGGGCTGATTCCGATCGGCGGGATGCTGCAGCCGGATACGCGCCGTCGGGTGATCGCCCTGGTCGGCCCGACCGGTGTGGGGAAGACCACCACCGCGGCCAAGATCGCCGGCACCGCCGCGTTCAAACTCGGACTGCGGGTGGCGATCGTCTCGACCGACACCTATCGCATCTTCGGCGCCGAGCACCTGGCCAGCTACGCGGCGCTGATGGGTCTCCCCTTCGAGACCGCCGGATCGGCGGCCGAGATGCGCGGCGTGCTGCTCGGGCCGCTCTCCCGCGCCAACCTCGTTCTGATCGACACCACCGGTCGGTCGCCCCGAGATCCAGAGGGAATCGCCGAGGTGCACGACCTGCTGGCTGCCTGGCCGGAACTCGATGTGACGCTGGTGCTGGCGGCCAACGCGCGGGTACGTGACCTCTCCTACGCACTCGAGAGCTTTTCCCTGCTGCCGATCCGTCACCTCGTCTTCACCAAGCTGGACGAAACGACGGCGCGCGGCGGGATCGTCTCGGTGGCGCTGAAGGCCCGGCGCCCTGTGGCCTACCTCGGAACCGGGCAGGAGGTCCCCGACGATCTGGTTCCGGCCAGCGCCGAGGCGATGACCCAGGACCTGTTGAGCGAGGACCAGGCGGCATGAGCGACCAAGCGGAAAAGCTGCGCCGCCTGCGTCTGATCGAGGGCACCGCACCGAGTGACTCGCTCCCGCCGTTCGGACCGCGTCCCAGCGCGCGCTCGATCGCCGTGGTCTCGGGGAAGGGTGGGGTGGGGAAGAGCGCACTGGTGGCCAATCTCGCACTCGCCCTGGCCCGTCGGGGAAAGAAGGTGCTCCTGGTCGACGGGGACCTCTCGCTGGCCAACGTCGACCTCCTCTTCGGCCTGGTGCCGAAGTTCAATCTCGGAGATGTGGTATTCGGGCAGCGGACGATCGAGGAGATCCTCCTCACCACACCGGACGGAGTGCGTCTCCTTCCGGCGGCGAGTGGAGTGGAGGAGCTGGCCGATCTCGACGAGTTCCGGCGCGAGCGGCTGGTCCGGGAACTCTCCCGGCTCGAGGCCGATCTCGATCTGCTCCTGATCGACACCGGCTCCGGCATCGGCTCCCAGACCTTGCATTGGGCGCGGGCGGCGGATCGGACCTTGGTGGTCACCACGCCCGAACCGACCGCCTTCGCCGACGCCTACGCCATGATCAAGGTGCTCGCCGGTCGCAAGCTCCGTGAGCTGCCGGCGCTCCTGGTCAACATGGTGAACTCGGCCCGCGACGGGCGCGAGACGGCGCGCCGCATTCGGGTGGTATCCGAGCGCTTTCTCGGGTTCCGCCCCGAACTGCTCGGTTGGGTTCCGTTCGACGACGCGTTTCCGCGCGCCGTCCGCCAGCAGGAGCCGCTGCTGCGCATGTTCCCGCATAGCCCTTCGGCGCTGGCGATCTCGAAGATCGCCGAGCACCTGGTGTTCGAGCCGGTTCCGCGCGATCCGATCGCGGTCGAGCCGGAAGGGTACTTCCTGAAAGTCGCGAACGGCTGAGGCGGGGATGTCGGCAATCGTCGTGCATTGGGCATCGGTATCGGCACTGGCCGCGGCGCTGTTCGCCGGGCTGGTGATGACGATCGGCGGTCAGGGCTTCATCACGATTGCGTGGCGGAGTGCGGTGACCGGTTTGGTGGTGTTCCGATTCGCCTCGATCGGCGGGCAGTGGATGGGTCGAGCCGTCCTGCTCCAACTGGCCGAGGCGGAAGCAAAGCGTGAGGAAGCGGAGCGCTCGGCGGCGGAAGCCGCGGACGCGGAGAAGGCGCAGGCGGCGTAAGAGGGGGCGAACGGTGGCTCTGAGCAATCTGAGTGTGGCGAAGCAGAAGAATCAACCGGTACGGAGGAACGTGATGCTTCGATCGAACGCGGCCAAGGCCGAAGTTCAGGTGACGGCTCCGGTGCGCCCGGACTTCACCGATCGGAACGCGGCTCTGAAGCGCTACTACCCGCTGGTCAAGTATGTGGTGGACAAGATCGCGAGCGGATTGCCCAAATCGATCGAGCGCGACGATCTGATCAACACCGCGCTCATCGGGCTGTTCGATGCGATCGAGAAGTACGACGAGTCGCGCGGCACCAAGTTCGAGACTTACGCCATCTGGCGCATCAAGGGAGCGGTGCTCGACGAGTTGCGCGCCATGGACTGGGTCTCGCGTTCCACCCGCCGCAAGGCGCGTCAGATCGAGGAGATCAGTCGCCGGTTGGATCAGAAGTTCGGTCGCGCCGCAACCGACGAGGAGATGGCGGAGGAGATGAAGCTCTCCCTCCACGAGTTCCTTCGCCTGCTCGAAGAGGTGCGTTGCACCGCGCTCCTCTCCCTCGACCAGGCGCTGCAGGTCGACGACGACCACGAGCTGGTCGGTCTGGCGGACCTGATCGAAGACAAGTCGGCCACCGACACCCTGGAGGAGATCGAGGACGTCGAGTCGCGCCGGGTACTGCTCGACCTGATCAACAACCTCTCGGAGCAGGAGCGGCTGGTGGTCGCCCTCTACTACTACGAGGAGATGACCCTGAAGGAGATCGGCCAGGCGCTCCAGATCTCCGAGTCGCGCGTCTCCCAGATCCACACCAAGGCGGTGATCCGACTGAAGAGCCGGCTCTCCCGCGCGCTTGGTTGATCCTCGGGCGGCAAACCCCAGGAGGACGCCGATGGCCATTCGCGCAATCCCCACATTGCTGTTCCCGGTTCCGGTGACCGAACCGGTCGATCGGGTGCATGAGAAGCGCGAGCCGGCCGGACAGAGGCGCCAGACGGAGCAGGAGACCGAACGGCAAGAGAGCGAGTCGGCGCCGCAGGACGCAGCGCCGGAACCTGACGAACATCAGGTCGACTTGCTCTCCCGGATGGTGGAAGTCGAGCCGGAGGATTCCGGCCGCAACGTCGATCGCGAAGCTTGAGCCACGCGCGCCGACCCGGCGCCGGGCGGAGGACAGGATGTCAGGAGCGAAGAATCGGAAGAGGCGCGGAGTCGGCGTCATCGGTACCCCCCTTCTCCTGGGCGGACTGATCGCCGGCTTGGCCGCGGGTACGACCCGGCCCGGGTCCGCGAGCGGGGAGCCTACCGCCTCGGCGGTCGCAGGCGAGCTCAGCTCGATGCTCCCCTCGGCCCAGGAGCGGTTGCTCGAGCAGATCCAGACCGAGAAACTGGGATTCCGCCGGGCGGTACTCTCTCCGAGCCGCGAGGGAGCGGGCAACGGTCTGGCCTCCAGCCTGGCCGGCGATGCGGCGGCCGCCGGGGCCGGCGCACCCGACCTCTCGCTCAGTTCGATCGATTTCTGGCTCGGTGGAACGGTGCCGCGCTGGATCCTGCTCAGCGGGCTGCTCCTCGGCCTGAGCTTCCTCACCGCCTCGCTCGCGCTCTATCTCCGCGGTCGGCGGAGCAAGGCCCGGGCGCGCTCCGCTGCTGGTGACGCGGACGTCGCGCCGAAGATCTCCGCTGTCTCGGAGTCGGCGCAGACCGATCCTCGGGTGGTCGCGGCGCGCGTAGAGGCGGCACGCGCGGATCTCGAGCGCCGTGCCGCGGTCGCACGCGAAGCGGTCGTCCCGGCGGCAAGACCGATGGGCGACGGAGTCGATCTGCCGCCGCGTCGTTTCGCCCGCTACGCCACTCTCGACGAAGACCGGGCCCACGCGGCAACGTCCGGCTCGGCCAACGCGGCCCCGACGCCCGTTTCGCAGCCGGCGCCACCCCGACCCTCGATGCCCGCGCCGATGTATCAGGAGGCTCCGTTCGATCCGCCGCTCCCGGCTCCCGTCCGGCAGCGTTCGACGGAGAAGAAGCCGAAGCGCACGAAGCTCGACCGTCGCATCAGCCTGCTCGAGGGTTCGATGCTCCAGATCCTCTCCAGCGTCGATCGACTCGCTTCACGGGTGGAGACGCTGGCCGACCCGGTCGTGGACGAGAGGGAGGAGAACCTCACCCTGGCGGACCCGGAGCCGATCGAGCTCGGGCCTTGGCAAGACCCCTCGCTCGCACTTCCGCCGTCCAATCGATCGGTCCATCCGGAACCGTTCTTCGCCCGCCTGGCCGCACAGCGCGCGCAGACCCGCCCGGACGCGGGGAGCGTGGGCGAGTCGGCGCCGCGGGAAGCCCTGACCCCGAGCGCGCTGCCCGCAGCCGAGAGGGCAGAGACGCAACCGTCCGGCCCGCGCCCGGTGGCGCCGCGTGCGAGCGCGCCGCGGCCCCGGCCCGAACCGCCGACTGCCGCGCAGGGACCGATCACCCCGATCCGCATGACCAAGCCGGCCGCGCTTCCACGCCCGGTGCCGGTCGTGCCGCCGCCGGCGGTGCGCGCTCCGGACGCGCCGATGGCGGCGATGGCGCCGGTGGCTCGGTCCGCCGGACGTCTGCCCGATCCCGCGCGGGTGCGCGAGTTCGTCTTGCGCCTGGCCCGTGACGGCTGGAGTGCCGATCGGATCGCGCGCGAGACCAAGATCCCGTCCCGGGACATCGCATTGATCCTGAAGTCCGACGGGCGTCAAACCGGCAGTGCGGAAACGGCGGGCATCCGCCGATAAGGGGGAAGCGGCCCAGACGAGGGGCCGCCTGGATTGGGGTTAAAACGAGGATTCAGATGAGCAAGACCGAACCGACCACGCGCGAGGGCATTCTCGCCGCCATCGACGACCTGCCGCCGTTCCCGCCGGTCGCCGCGCGCCTGCTCGAGCTACTCGACGATCCGGACTCCAGTGCGGCCGACATCGCACGCGCGATTTCCCGCGACCAGGCGCTTGCCGCCAAGGTGCTCCGGATCGGCAACTCCTCCTTCTACGGGTTTGCCCAGCAGGTCACCAGCCTGCCGCAGGCCGTGGTGGTCTTGGGGCTGCGCACGGTCCGCGACCTGGTGCTACTCGACTCCCTGCCGCTCCGCTCGCGGGGCAAGCAGATGTCCGAGGTGGAGCAGATGCTGTGGTTGCACTCCGTCGGAGCCGCGTTCGCCGCGCGCTTCCTGGCCATGCGCGGATCCTGGATCGACTCCGATGCGGCGTTTCTCTGCGGGCTCTTTCACGATGTGGGGCAGCTCCTGCTCAATCAGGTTTCCCCAACCGCCTACGCGGAGGTGTGGAAGGAGATTGTCGGTGGACGGCCTCCGGTCGAAGCGGAGCAGGCGCGATTCGGCATCGGGCACAACGAGGTCGGCGCCGAGGCGTTCCGCCGCTGGGAGCTGCCCGGCCCGGCCGGGGCGGTGGCGCTCGACCATCACAAGGATGCGAACGAACTCGACCCGCTCGGACGGGTCGTGCAGGCCGCGGATGATTTCATGCACTGGCAGGAGACCTACTTCGGCGCCCTGATCGGAAAGGGGAGCGAAGCGGGGGAGGCCGAACCACCGGAGGGGAACCCCCTGCACCTGCCGAATCGGCCCGGGAGCGCGGGAGCGCTGCTGGGGTTGACCGATGTCGATCTGAACGATCTTTCGGCGCGGCTCAAGCTCGCGCTGGAGAAGGAGACACGCTTCTTCCTCGCGGCAGCGTGAGGGAGGGGGGCGTTGGCTGCAAAGCACACGGGGCAGGCACCGCGACGAAACCAGGATGGACGGTCAAGAAAACGGAGCCAAGGATGACGCGACGCAGGAACGGCAATGGTTCACACCAATTGCTCGACATCACGGACAAGTTTCGCAGGGGCGAACTCAAGCTGGTCAAGGTGCTCGAGGACGCGGGCTACCTCAGTGAGAAGGAGCGCGTGGCCTACGTCGACTCGATCCGACGGTCGGTCGCGCAGAAGCGGTCGTCGGAGGTGCTGGCTACCGCGCACAGCCTGCACAACAAGCTGATTCGAGTCTTGCAGACGACGAAGAACGACGGCAGCCGGCGCGAGAGTCAGGAACTCGAGGTCCTGATGGAGGTCAGTCGCCTCATCCAGACGACGACCCGCCAGGAGGAAGGATTCGAACGCCTCCTCGACCTGATCAAGGGGGTGATTCCCTACGAGAACGCCACCATGTTCACCCTGAATCGGGCCAGCGGCCAGCTGGTCGTGGGCGCGGTGCGCGGTCAGGTAGTCGATCTGATCGGCGGAGTGCAGTTCGAGTTCGGAACCGGGTTCTCCTCCTGGGTGGCCAAGCAAAAGAAGCCGATTCTGCTCAACGAACTCCATCGCAACGCCTCACCTGACGCACCGCAGATCGGATCGTTCCTCTCGGTGCCCCTGGTGGTGCAGCAGGAGCTGATCGGGGTGCTCAACCTGAGCCACCCGACCAACCAGGCGTTCACCGAGGAGAGCCTGCGCCTCCTCACCCTGATCGCGGGCCAGGCGGCGGCGATCCTGCAGCGGATCGTGATGTACGAAGAGATGGCACGTCTGGCGATCACCGATGAGCTGACCGGGCTCTACAATCGCCGCCATTTCATGGAGCGGATGAACCACGAGGTGGCGCGGGCCAAGCGGCATCAGCAGCCATTCTCCATCCTCTTCTTCGATCTCGATCACTTCAAGCGGATCAACGACACCTGCGGGCACCCCCTGGGTGACCGCATCCTGGCCGATCTCGGCAAGCTGATGCGCCGTTGGGCGCGCGGGACCGACTTGCTCGCCCGCTACGGTGGCGAGGAGTTCGTCGCCTTCCTCCCCATGACCGACTCGACCCAGGCGCTGATCGCGGCGGAGCGGATCCGATCGGCGGTGGAGGAACACTCGTTCCCGCGGCGCAAGCGCCTCACCGTGTCGGTCGGAATCGCAACCTATCCGGAGGATGGGGACCAGCCGGCCGATCTGCTCAAGAAGGCTGACCTCGCGCTCTACCAGGCGAAGAAGCTCGGTCGCAACCGCACCATGGCCCTCAGCCTGGGCGCCGCCTAGGTTCCGGGATCTCGGGGGAACGATGATCGGTAACGAGTCACCCAGACACTCGCGATTGCTCGTGGTCGACGACGAGGAGCCATTGCTCCAGATTTTCGTCGAGTTTTTCGAGGGGCGCGAGTTCCAGATCGAGATCGCGCGGTCGGCCGAAGAGGCGATCGAGCGTCTGGCCGGCGCCGGTTTCGACCTGGTCGTCACCGATCTCAACCTCCCGGGTCAGGACGGCTTGGCGGTGTTGCGCGCCGCCAAGGCGACCGATCAGGACACCGAGGTGATCATGCTCACCGGCAACGCGTCGACCCTGACCGCCATCGACGCGATGCGCCAGGGTGCCTACGACTACGTGCTGAAACCGTTCGACCTCTACGAGATGGAGTCGACGATCATGCGCGCGCTCGAGCGGCGACGGCTGCTGGAGGAAAACGAGCGCTACGTTACCTCGATCCAGCAGGCGAACCAGGAGCTGCTCGAGAACCAGCAGCAGCTCAAGCGCCACCGCGACGAGCTGTCGCGGCTGGTCGACGAGGCCACGCGACGGATCCGTTCACTCTATGAAGTGGGGAAGGAGATCACCTCCTCGCTGCACCTGGAGCGGGCGCTCCGGCTCATCCTGGAGAAGAGTGCCGGGCTCACCGGCGCCTCGCAAGGGATGCTCTTCCTCCTCGACGAGACTTCCGGGGAGCTGGTGCCCCGGGAGTGTGAAGGGCTGGTCCACGACTCCCCGGAGTTCCATCGGTTGGCCGGGGCCCTGGGGACGCTCAACAGCCGCGCCACGGTGCTCCGGGTTCCGGTGCGGGAGCGGATGACCGGCGAGGAGGGATTGGTGCGTGAGGCGCTGGTCGTCCCGCTGCTCCAGGAGGGGTCGGCCAGCGGGACGATCGCGGTGTTCAAGTCCAACGGAAGTTTCAGCGGCGACGACAGCGATCTCCTGGTCGGCCTGGCCAGCTTTGCCTCGATCGCGATCCACAATGCCCGGGTCTTCGAGAAGATCCGCGACCTGGAGAAGCTGAAGTCGGAGTTCGTGGCCGTGGTTTCGCACGAGGTCCGAACCCCGCTGACCGCGATCAAGGGGACGCTCGAGATCCTCTCCGATCAGAAGTACTTCCAGTTCGCCCCGAATCAGATCGAGCTCCTCCAGATCTGTTCGGCCAACGTTTCCCGGCTCGAGGTCCTGATCAACGACATCCTCGATTTCTCGAAGCTCGAGTCGTCCCGTCTCTCGACCCATTTCGCGTCGATCCGGCTCGAGACCGTGGTCGAGAACGTGATCACTCACATCGGCAACCTGGCGGCGAAGAAGGGGGTGACGATCGAGAAGGTCGTGGCGCCCGGGCTGCCGGCGGCCGAGGCGGACGAACTCCGACTCAGCCAGGTGCTCAACAACCTCCTCTCGAACGCGATCAAGTTCTCCCCCGACGGCGCGATCATCCGGGTGGAGGTGGCGGACCAGGACGGGGGCCTGCTCGTCCGGATCCAGGATCGGGGAATCGGGATCTCCGCCGAGGACGTGCCCAAGCTCTTCACCAAGTTCCGCCAGCTCGACTCCTCCAGTACCCGCAAGGTGGGGGGGACCGGCCTCGGTCTGGCGATCTCGAAGGGGATCATCGACGAGCACCATGGACGGATCTGGGTCGAGTCGGTGGCGGGGGAGGGAAGTTGCTTCTGCTTCTGGATCCCCTGTCGGCGGAGCGCGGAACTGGAAATCGACCAGGGAGATCTGGCCGACCGTTCGGCTGCCTGATCCCCCCCTGGCCGGCCAGACCGGGGTTTCGGGGTTGAAATCGGTTCTCGTGATTCCCTAGTGTCCCCGAGACGTTACGCATCCGGCGCCCGTGGAACCTCGGCGGCCCCCCCAGGGCCCCCGGCCCGTTCCGGGAAATCGCTCCGGATGCCCGGAATTTCGGGGCTTCAGGAGGCGAAACAGGGATGACCTTGCCGGAGAAAGTCCGGTGGCGCCAGGAGGCGCCGGCAGACCAGGTCCGCCCCGCACCCCCGTCCCGTCCAGCCGGGCCTGTTCGGACGGCGCGGATGCTTCTCTTTACGGGCGATCTGCTGGTCGCTGGAGCGGCGATCCCGTTCGCCGTCCACCTGGCTCCCCTGCTCGGGGCCGCCGACCGTTTCGGGGCCATTCCGGCCGCCGCGATTCCGTTTATTTATGCCGCACTGGTGCCGCTCCTGGCGCTGATCGCGGGCCTTTACAAGGAGGGGATCTGGGCCTCGCGGCGCCGACAGGCGCTTCCCGGGCTCAAGACGCTGCTCTGGGCGGTCGGCATCTCGACCGGTGCGCTGTTTCTCTTTGCGCGAGAGATTCCCTGGAATCTCCGTTACGCCGTGCTCATCTCACACGGGGTGCTCACCGGCTGGCTGCTCCTCCTACGCCCCATCCTGGCCAAGCGGATGCACCGGGGACTCGCCCGTAACCCCTTGCTGCGCGAACGAGTGCTGGTTTTCGGCGCGGACGCGATCGGCCGGGAAGTGGCGCGGAACCTGGCCGCGTCGTCTCCCTGCGTGGAGATTCTCGGATTCGCCGCACCGCAGCGGCCCCGGGGGACCGGGAGCGCGAAGCTGCCCTTCCACGTCTGCGACCTGTCCGACCTGCCCGCCCTGTCGCGTGAACTCGGCGCGGACCTCGTGGTCATCGCCCGGCCGGACCTTCCACGCGAGGAGGTGGTCCTGCTCAGTGACCGCCTGAGCGAGGCGGGGGTGAGGACCCAGGTGGTTTCCAACGTGTTCAACCAGCTGGTCGATTCGGTGCCGTTCGAGACGCTGGAGGGCGTGCCGCTTCTCGCGGTCGGGCAGACCCCCCTGCGCGGCCGACATGTCCGAGGGAAGCGGATCTTCGATATCGTGGCGACCAGCCTGGGCGGACTGGTGATCCTGCCCTTCATGCTCCTGATCGCCCTACTGGTGAAGCTCTCGTCCCCCGGCCCGGTGCTCTATCGCCAGACCCGCGTAGGGAAGAATGGGCAGCCGTTCGACTTCTTCAAGTTTCGCTCGATGCGGCTGGCACCGGACGATCCGGTCCACCGGGACTACGCCCGTGGCCTGGTCCAGAACGGCGGGGCCGCGGCCACGGACCAGAACGGGAAGAAGGTCTACAAGCTGGTCGACGACTCGCGGATCACTTCGATCGGTCGCTTCCTGCGCCGCACCAGCCTCGATGAGTTGCCCCAGTTGATCAACGTGCTGCGGGGTGAGATGAGTCTGGTTGGGCCGAGGCCCTGTCTCAGCTTCGAGTACGAGGTCTACCGCGACTGGCAGAAGCGGCGTTTGGATGTCACCCCGGGGATGACCGGCCTCTGGCAGGTCACCGGGCGCAGTTACGTCACCTTCGAGGACATGGTCCTGCTCGACCTCTTCTATATTGGGAACTGGACCTTCGGCATGGATCTTCGCATCCTGCTCAAGACCATCCCGGTCGTGGTGTTCGGCAAGGGCGGGATGTAGCGCGCCTCTTCGTCCGATCGCGCGCTCCCCGGTCGGAGCGGGGACCCTGGATTCGAACGGAAGAAGGAGAGTGGAAACGGTGCTTCACGTCGGCGTGGTGGGCTGTGGGTATTGGGGGCCGAATCTCGTCCGTAATCTGGCCGAGAATCGCCTCTGCCACAAGCTCTCGCTCTGCGATCTCGATGGCGCCAAGATCGAGCGGCAGCTGCTTCGCTATCCGGCCGCCAAACCGTGGACCGACTACGAGGAGATGATCGCGCAGTCCGACCTCGATGCGGTGATGATCGCTACCCCGCTCTCGACCCACTTCGATCTGGCGCGGAAGGCGCTGAAGCGCGGCAAGCACGTCTTCGTCGAGAAGCCGTTCTGTGCCTCGACCGAACAGGGACTGGAGTTGATCGCCCTGGCGGAGTCGAAGCAGCGCTGCCTGGCCGTGGGGCACACCTTCGTCTTCAGCCCGCCGGTGATCAAGATCAAGGAGATCCTCGACCGCGGAGAGTTGGGCAAGCTGTTCTACATCAGCTCGACCCGGGTGAATCTGGGTTTGCACCAGAAGGACGTGAGCGTCATCTGGGACCTGGCCCCGCACGATCTCTCGATGTTCCTCCACTGGCTGGGAGAGGCTCCGGTGGAGGTTCTGGCGAACGGCAAGGACTTCGTGCAGCGCGGCATTCCCGATGTCGCTTTCATGTTCCTGCGCTTCGCCAGCGGGGCGATCGCCCACGCGCAGTTCTCCTGGCTCTCCCCCTCGAAGCTCCGTCGGACCACGATCGTCGGGTCGGCCAAGATGCTGGTCTACGACGACACCGAGCATCTCGAGCAGGTCAAGATCTTCGACAAGGGGGTCAACTTCCGCGACCCCGACACCTTCGGCGAGTACCAGCTCTCGTACCGCACCGGCGACATCGTCTCGCCCAAGCTCGAGTCGTTCGAGCCGCTGCAGGCCGAGGTGAACGACTTCCTTTCCGCCATCTTGCAGAAGCGTCGACCCCGCTGCGACGGTGAAGACGGGCTGCGAGTGGTACGGATCCTGGAGGCGGCGGAGAAGTCGCTCATGAACTCCGGACAGGTCGAGGTGATCGGGGACGTCAAGGTACGGGTCTAGCACGGTGGTGACAGACCCGTTCCGCCGCGCGGCGCGAACCTGTCGCTGCGGTGGGGAACGCGCTACTCGCCGCAGCGGGGTACCCGCAGTTTGCGACGGCGAGGGGTGAGGTCGGCCGTGCTGCTCGCGATCGGTCTTGCCGTGCTACACGCGCTCTCCACGCTTCCACGGGCCTGGGCCTCCGACCGATCGGGGGACGGACTCCTCGCCGCCCCAACCCCGATCACGCTCTCCCGCGATTGGGCTGCGCGGTGGTCCAATCTGGAGGGCCCTTCGTTCCGACCCGAGGCCGATGGCCTCCGCCTGCGTGGGGCATTCAGCGGCACCTTCGACCAGACGAGTCGGTGGGCGATGCCCGGGCGCGCCGAGCTCGACCTTGCCTTTCGCCTCCAGGCCGAGGACGGGGGGCCGTGGACCCTCCGCCTGCCCGAACTCGCCCTGCGAATCCCCGTCACCCAGCGGACCTCTCTGGCCCTGGGGAAGGCCAGGCGGCGGTGGGGCACCGGGGAGCTGGGGAATCTGCTGCTCGGGCGAAGCGCACCCCCGCGCTGGCAGGTCGGGGTTTCTCGCAGCCGTCGGGGATGCCCCGATCCGCGCCTCTCCCTCGAATCTCGATCCGACCTGGCCGGGTGGGACTGCGATCTCTTCCTCAGCTATCTCGACGATGACCGCCGCACCATTCCCGACCCGCTCCTCGCCGGTCATTCCCTCTCGCTGGCTCCCTGGAGCTGGATCGAGCTGACCGTCGCCCGGACGATCCTCTTCGGCGGGGAAGGGCGAACCGGTCGGCTGACCGGGCGCGACCTCTGGAACATCGCGCTGGCGCGCAACGAGAACATCCGGGGGCCGCGCGGACCCGGCGACAGCGACCAGAAGGTCTCCTATCGCGCCGCCTGCGCCCTTTCGCGCGACCGAGCGGCCCGCCTCGGACTCGATCAGGCCAGGGCGTTCTACGAATACGCGGGCGAAGACGCGCTCAAGAACCTGATCCCCACGGCGCGGGCGCGTCACTTCGGCCTCGCGCTGGAGCGGGCGGGGCATCATCTGGCCGCCGAGTACGCCTCGACCCACACCGGAGCCAACCGCTGGTACACCCACACGATCTATCGTGATGCCTACTTCTATCGAGGATTGCCGCTCGGGCTCCCGATGGGGGGAGACGCCCGCGCCTACTACCTGCACCTTCGTCCGGCGCCGTATCTGCTGCCACCCGGGCGCCACACCCTGCAGCTCGACCTGGGCCTGGAGCAGCATCTCTTCGGGCTCGAGACCGGAACGCGCGATCGACGGAACGAGGCGACGCTGCGGCTCGAGGTGGGCTCGCGGCGGCCCGAATCCGGGGGTTCCGGCCGCACCGCCTGCTCGCTCACCCTGGCCGGGGCGCGTCGCGTCTCCGGGCGTCGCGAGCCGACCGCCCCAGGCATGATCGACGCGGGCATCGAGTTGGCGCTTCACTACTGCCGCTGACCAGCCGTCATCGCGGGAGATCCTGCCTTTACCCGGCCTCCCTCGATCGGTCATTCTGCCCCTTCACCGTTCCGCGCGGCCTCACGGAGGTCGGGCGGATTCCTGAAGCGGAGGAGTCATGTCCGAACTGGCGAAGGCGTATGATCCGAGTACCTTCGAAACCCGATGGTACAAGCACTGGGAGGAGTCCGGGGCGTTCGAGCCCAAGGCCGCGCGAAACGACCGGACCTACGTCGTCGCCATCCCCCCGCCGAACGTAACCGGCTCGCTCCACGTCGGGCATCTGCTCAACAACACCATCCAGGACGTGATGATCCGCACCCGGCGGATGCAGGGGTACCGCACCCTCTGGATTCCGGGCATGGACCATGCCGGGATCGCCACCCAGGCGGTGGTGCGGCGCAGCCTCGAAGCCAAGGGGCTCAAGCTCGAGGAACTCGGACGGGAGAAATTCCTCGCCGCGGCCTGGGAGTGGAAGGAGCAGTTCGGCGGACTGATCCTCCGCCAGCTCCGTCGCCTCGGAGTCTCCTGTGCCTGGAGCTTCGAGCGCTTCACCATGGACGAGGGGCTGTCCCGCGCGGTCGAGACCTGCTTCCTCCACCTCTATCGGAAGGGACTGATCTACCGCGGCGAGTACCTGATCAACTGGTGCATCGGCTGCCAGACCGCGATCAGCGACGAGGAGGTCGAGTACCAGGAGCAGACCGATCAGCTCTTCTACGTGAAGTACCCGATCAAGGGGACCGACCGTTCGGTCACGATCGCGACGACCCGGCCGGAGACCATTCTGGCCGACGTGGCGGTGGCGGTGAATCCGGACGACGAGCGGTATGCCGGCCTGATCGGCAAGACCCTGGTGCTCCCACTGGTCCATCGGGAGATTCCGCTCCTGGCCGACGCCGCGGTCGACAAGGAGTTCGGCACCGGCGCACTCAAGGTGACCCCGGGACACGATCCGGTCGACTTCGAGATCGGTCGCCGTCACAACCTGCCGGTCATCTCGATCATCGATAAGCGGGGGCGCCTCACCCCGGAGGCGGGCGAGTTTGCCGGTCAGTCGCGCGAGGATGCGCGGCGCGACATGGTGCGCCGGATCGATGCCGAGGGTCTCCTGGAGAAGAAGGAGCCGCTGGTCCACTCGGTCGGGGCATGTCATCGCTGCCACACCGTGATCGAGCCGTTCCTCAGCCGGCAGTGGTTCGTGAAGATGGCCGAGCTCGCCCGCCCGGCGGCTCAGGCAGCGCGCGATGGAGAGCTCCTGTTCATTCCCGGTCGCTGGGAGAAGACCTATCTCCATTGGCTGGACAACATTCGCGATTGGTGCATCAGCCGGCAACTCTGGTGGGGACACCAGATCCCGGTCTTCTACTGCGCCAACGGCCACGAGGTGGTGAAGGGGGATGAGATCAACCCCTGCCCGCAGTGCGGCTCGAGTTCGTTCACCCAGGATCCGGACGTGCTCGACACCTGGTTCTCGAGCTGGCTCTGGCCGTTCTCGACCTTGGGTTGGCCGGAGAAGACCGAGAAGCTCGCGACCTACTATCCGACCAGCGACCTGTGCACCGGACCGGACATCATCTTCTTCTGGGTCGCGCGGATGGTGATGGCGGGGAAGGAACTGACCGGGGAACTCCCGTTCCGCACCGTCCACCTCCACGGGATCATTCGCGACGAACTCGGGCGCAAGATGTCGAAGAGCCTGGGCAACTCCCCCGATCCGCTGGAGCTGATCGACAAGTATGGCGCCGACGCGATCCGCTTCAGCCTGCTGCTCCTGACCCCGCAGGGGAACGATGTGCTGTTCGGGGAGAAGCGGATCGAAACCGGGCGCAACTTCGCCAACAAGCTCTGGAACGCCACCCGCTTCGCCCTGATGCACCTGGGGGAGGCTGCACCCGAAGGCTGGGATCCGGCCCAACCGGGATATGTCGCCCCCCGCGATCTGGCCGACCGGTGGCTGGTCAGCCGGCTGCACGGGCTGATCCTGGAGGTGACCAAGCAGATCGACGAGTACCGCTTCAACGAGGCGGCCAAGGCGCTCTATCAGTTCGTCTGGAACGAGTTCTGCGATTGGTATCTGGAGATGGCCAAGTCCCGGCTCCAGGCCGGTGGGGCGGCGGCCGAGGATGCGAAGCGCGGCATCCTGCTTGCGCTCAACACTGCGCTCCGGCTGCTCCATCCGCTGATTCCGTACATCACGGAGGAGATCTGGCACCATCTGCCGGGGACGAGCGGAGACCTGATCGCGGCCCACTGGCCCGATGCGAGCGGCTATCCGGAGGATGCAGCGTCCGAGAAGGGGATGGAGGCGCTGATGGAGATCGTGGTCGCGGTGCGCAATCTGCGGAGCGTGATGAACGTCGGGCCGGCGAAGGAGGCGGCGGTGTCGGTGCGGTGTTCGGAGGATCTCACCCGGCTCCTGGCCGATGCCACGCCGTTGGTGAAGACGCTCGCCCGCGCCTCCTCGTTCACCGTCGGCCCGGAGATCGAGAAGCCGCGGTATGCCACCTCGGACGTGGCCGCCGGAGCCGAGGTCTTCGTCGATCTGGAGGGCCTGATCGATCTCGACCTGGAGCGAGCCCGGCTGCACAAGGAGCATGAGAAGCTGAGCGGACTGGTCGTCTCGGGCCGGAAAAAGCTCGAGAATCCCGACTTCCTCGAGAAGGCGAAGCTGGAAGTTGTAAGCAAGGAGCGGGAGAAGCTCGTCCAGTTGGAAGAGTCGCTGCAGAAGATCGAACGCGCCCTGGCCGCGCTTGCGAGTTGAGGCCCATGCAGCGCGGGTGGGGGTACATGGAGGTGAGACGATGCCGAGTCAGTATGCTTCTGCCCGCCGGTGGTCGGTTCTGCTCGCGGCGGTCGCGGTGACGGCGGGAGTCCTCCCGGTTGGCGCCGAACCGACGGGACGGGATCTCCGGATCACGGTCTACAACAGCAACCTCGGAGTGGTGAGCGACCGGCGCGGGATCGAGGTGAAGAGCGGACAGTCGAGCTTCGAGCTGGCCGACGTCCCCGCCCTGATCGATCCCACCTCGGTCCATCTCAAGGCTCCCGGAGGGGAACTCTCCGTCCTGGAACAGAACTTCCAGTACGACCTCGCCGGGTCGGACCGGATCCTCCAGCGCTACCTCGACGCGAACGTCGAAGCGGTCTTCAAAGGGGGGGACTTGAGGTCCGGCTCGTTGCTCTCCTTTGACGGTGGGACCCTGGTGCTCCGCGGGAGCGACGGGGCGGTGAACCTGGTCAATCGGGCCGAGACCATGGACCTCCGCCTCCCCAGCTTGCCGAGCGGACTCAGGACCAGACCGACCCTCGTCTGGTGGCTCGATTCCAGGAAGGGCGGCACCGTCCCGGTCGAGCTGAGCTACATGACCGAGGGGCTCAACTGGCACGCCGAGTACGTCGCGGTCACCAACGAGAAGGACACCGCGATCGAGCTCTCGGCCTGGGTGTCGCTGGAGAACAACTCCGGCGCCAGCTACGAAAACGCCGAGCTCCAGCTCGTGGCGGGCGAGGTCCAGCGCGTGGCGCCCCCGCAGCCGATGTTCAAGCGCGGCCGGGTCCAGATGGACGCCATGGCGATGGCCGCCCCGGAGCAGGGGTTCGAGGAGGAGTCGTTCTTCGAGTACCACCTCTACACCCTGGGCCGTCGAACCACCCTGGCTGATCGGGAGACCAAGCAGATCGCGCTCTTTCCCACCGCGAGCGGACCGGTGCGGAAGCTCTACGAGTACGACGGCCAGCGCGACGCCAAGAAGGTCTCGGTCCTGCTCGAGACGGAGAACAAGGCGGAGCTGGGGCTCGGGATGCCCCTCCCGGCAGGAAAGGTCCGGACCTACAAGGCCGACAGCCGGGGCCTGCTCCAGTTCATCGGCGAGGACCAGATCGATCACACTCCCCGGAACGAGAAGGTGCGCCTCCGGATGGGGAACGCCTTCGACGTGGTCGGGGAGCGGGCGGACAAGGAGCAGCGCCGGATCTCCGACCGGGCGGAGGAGCGCGACGTCGAGATCAAGCTCCGGAATCGCAAGGACGAGGCGGTCCAGGTGATCGTCCGGGAGCACTTCTGGGGGAGCTGGACCCTGGTCCGCTCGAGTCTGCCGTCCACCAAGAAGGATGCCTCCACCGCCGAGTTCCAGGTCGACGTCCCGAAAGACGGCGAGGCGGTCCTGACCTTCACCGTCCGGACCCAGTGGTAGATTCCTGACCCCGCAATTTGCCGGTCCCCCGTCGCGCTCCTCGCGGCGGGGGATTTTTCGTCTGGTTCCGCCGGAATCAAGAAACTTTATTGACATCTCCCACCTCGCTGGTAAGATCTTTTGCGTCACGTACACCCATCGCCTGCGAATTCCCCATTTCCGGTGGCTGCGGTATCGCAGACGCCGAAAGGGGGGCCTCGCGGCAAGGGTGGGATCAGGTTCGAGCCCGGGAGCTGCCTGGCGTCTCGGGCCCCACCGCAACCGGCAGCCGGCCAGAAATGGTCCGGAGCTGGGGCGGAACCGTCAGAAAGTGGTACTCACGTTCAACCTGTCCACTTGCCACGTAGGGAGACGCAATATGCGCAAAACTGCTACGACCGTGGCTCTGGGTCTCGTGACCCTGGCTACTTCGGCCATGGCGATCAACGCCCCGATGACGCTCGAGGACCTGACCCCGGCCAGTGGTGACGGCGGCGTCCGCACCAACGACTGCCCGGCCCCCCTCGTGTTCGACACCGGGATGTTCGACGAGTTTACTCCTCCGGCGGGCTGTAGCTCGGCCGGTAGCGCCGGCTGCTTCGTCAATGGTGAGAACCCTGAGGGTGCTCCGGTTGACTGGCGCCGGATTGCCGACGACTTCTCGACCGCGGGCGAGACGATCACCCACGTGAAGTTCTGGGGTCGCTACAACCAGTGGGGCTACGACTCCGGACGCCGGGTCGATGGCTTCTGCATCCGGATCCACGAGGTCTCGGGTGACGTCTACTGTCCGGATGGCACGCTGCCTGGCCTCGACGCCATCGGCACCGTGGTCTACGACCAGTATGTCGGCGCCGGCCAGTTCACCGAGGAAGAGCTGTTTACCGGGCTGTCCCGGAACTTCAACTACTGCTTGACCCTCCCGGTCCCGTTCCCGACGACTGCCGGTACGACCTACTGGCTCAGCGTCTCGGGTGACTACGACCTGGTGCTCGACGACACCGGTACGTTGCTCACGCAGTGGTTCGTCCGTCTCGTTCCGGGCGGCGGCTTCACCGCCTGCGAGGTTTCGGGCTTCTTCTGTGACGATGTCGACGTCTGCGATCCGTGGACCGACGTTTCGACCCTGTTCGCCCTCCCGTGCTGGGAAGGGTGGGACCTGGGCTTCGTTCTTTACGGTGACCCGGCTGCGACCGGCGCTTGCTGCTCGGCGACTGGCGTCTGCCAGATCACGACTGCGGCCGAGTGCACCGCCCCGAATCAGTACCAGGGCGACGGCACGGCCTGCGATCCGAACCCCTGCCCGGTGCCGGCCCTCGGCGCTTGCTGCTTCGGGATCGACTGCATCGTCGTGACCCCGGGCGAGTGCACGAACCTGGGTGGCGAGTACAAGGGTGACGGCACCGTGTGCGATCCGAACCCGTGCCTCCCGATCGCGACCGAGAAGAAGACCTGGGGCGGCGTGAAGAAGGCCTACGGCAACTAGTTCATCCGAACCGGTCGTCTGACCTTCGCCAACCTGGCGATCCGATGAGACCCGGGGCCTCGTGCCCCGGGTCTTTTCTCTCCCCGCGATTGACACTCGAGCCCGCGGCGACGTAGAGACTCACCCATGCCCGACTCGCAGCGAGAGATCCCCTGGCCGGCCCTGGCTGCGCTCTGCGCCTTGCTCGTCGTTGCCCCGAGTCTCCGCGGCGGGTTCGTCTGGGATGATCGCTGGGCGATCGAGCAGAGCCCGCTCCTGACCCAACCCGGAATGCTCCCGCGGCTCCTCGCAGAGCGGCACGGCTTCGGCTCGATGGTGACGACCGATGACGGTGGTTCGGGGTACTACCGTCCCCTGGCAACCTTGCTGCACGGCCTCCTGCTGGTCACGGTGGGTGCGAAACCCTTCCTCTTCCATCTCCTCTCGGTGTCGCTCCACGCCGGCGCGAGCGCAGCCTTGGCGCTCTGGCTGCGCCGCTGGCGGCGCAACGCGGCGGCGGCCGCGTTGCTGTTGTCCGTCCATCCAGTGGCGGCAGACACCGCGGCGTGGATATCGGCCACCCCGGATCTGCTGGCCGCGCTCTGCGTGTTCCTCGGCCTGGCCGCCTTCGATCGCCGTCGCTACTGGAGGGCCGGCCTGCTGCTTCTCCTCGCCCCCCTGGGGAAGGAGTCCGGGTTGGTCGGGCTCCTCTGGCTCGGACTCACGGCTTGCGCCCGCCCCGTGGCCGGTGCGCCGATCGGGGGGCGATCGACCGCCGTCCGCGTCGGCGTCGCAGCATTGGTTGGCTATCTCGCGGTGCGTGCGGTCACCGTGGGCCTGACGCCGAGTCCGGCCGAGATACCGCCGGGGCTCCGGATCGCGGGCCCTGATCTGGTCGGGCGTCTCTTTCTGATGAACGGCTGGCGTCTTCTCGTTCCGTTCCCGATGACCCTGGAGCCGTTCCCCTGGGTGGTCGCCGCCACGCCGCGCTGGTCCGGCTGGCTGGGGCTGGCCCTGGCCGGTGGCCTCGCCGCGCTCGGGCTTCTGGCTCTCGCGCGCGGCCGACGGAGCTGGGGTCTGTTGCTCCTGCCACTCGCTGCCCTGCTGCCCGTGGC
This sequence comes from Candidatus Eiseniibacteriota bacterium, assembly GCA_016712505.1. Taxonomy (GTDB): domain Bacteria; phylum Eisenbacteria; class RBG-16-71-46; order CAIMUX01; family CAIMUX01; genus JADJQY01. The sequence goes on from JADJQY010000008.1 coordinate 530,668, forward strand.
ACAGATCATCCCCACTTCCGACATCTTCGGAGGGCGTTTCCTCTACCTTCCGCTGGCCGGTCTGGCCGCCGGACTCGCCGCTCTCACTCCCGCATCCGGCATCGGACGCCCGGTCCGGATCGCTGGGGTTCCCTTGCTCCTCGCGCTGGCGGTCGGCGGGTGGGCCCGGGCCTCCGAATGGCGCGACGACCGTACCCTCTTCGGTCGCGAGATCGAGCGAAACCCCGCGAGCCTGCGCGCGCAGGTGCTCTGGGCCGGACACCTGCTCAACGGCGGACAGCTCGAGGCGGCGCGCCCCTGGATCGAAGGACTGGGACGCGCGCTGCCCGACCACCCGCGGGTGCGTTACCAGGAGGCGCTCCTCTGGATGAACGAGAATCGGGCGGCCGAAGCCGAGAGGGTCTTCTCCGACCTGTACCGCAACTGGAGGCAGAGTCCCTCGCTGCTGGCCAACCTCGCGGGGTGCCAGCTCCGGCTGGGGAAGTTCGAAGAAGGGCTGCGGACACTCGACCAGGCGACGGCGAACTCGACTCCGACCGCCGGGATGCGGAACAACCGCGGACTGGCGCTCCGCGCCTTGGGACGGCATCAGGAGGCGCGCTCCGAGTTCGAACAGGCGATCGTCCAGGAGCCCGACTACCGTCCCGCCCGCGCGAATCTGGTATTCCTCCTCGCACGGGAGCTGGCGCTTCCAGAAGAGGCCCGAACTGCCGCCGCTGAATATCTGCGCCGCTTCCCGAAGGGGCCCGAGGCCGACGCGGTGCGTGCGGTCCTTGGCTCGACGCCCTAGCCGAGTGCGGATCGCCGGGTGGGGCTAGCGCGGTGCGGCCAGCCGGGTGCGGCTAGCCGGACGAATCCGCGTCAATCGATGGCCGCAACCGGCCGGGTGATTGGTATTCTCCCGCCACCTTTCAGCCGGTTGTCCCGGAGAGCCCGGGAACGACAGAGGAACTCCCGCGCGACAGCTCAAGGACCGAGCGATGAATCAACTTCCCCTCCCGCTTCGGCGAAAGCTGTTCTGGGTCGGTCTGCTCTACTTCGCCGAAGGGTTCCCCTTCGGGATCATCTACGATCTCTTGCCGGTCTATTTTCGCAGCTTCGGCGTTTCGCTCAAGGACATCGGTCTGCTCAGCTTGATCGGACTCCCCTGGAGTCTCAAGATCCTCTGGTCGCCGCTGGTCGACCGCTACGGACAACGGAAGCACTGGACCACCGCGGCCCTCTTCGGCATGGGGCTTCTGCTCGCCCTGGTTCCGCTCTTTCCGGCCGGTCCGCCGACCCGGGCGCTCTGGATGGTACTGCTCGGCTTCACCATCCTGTCGGCGACCCAGGATGTCGCGATCGACGCCTATACCATCGGGTTGATGGACAAGGGGGAGGAGGGAGCAGCGAACTCCTTGCGCGTCTCGACCTATCGCGCGGCCCTGATCGTGGGGGGCGGTGGCCTGGTCGCGCTCGCCGACCTGCTCCCCTGGAGCGTGATGCTCCTGACCGGTTCGGCCATCTTCTTCGCCCTGGCGATCGCGGCCTGGCGCTCGCCGCGACTTTCGATCCAAGGCCAGCCCTGGAGCGCGTTCCCGCGCGAGGCCGCACAGTGGCTCGCACGCTCCTGGGTGCCGCGGATCGCCGCGGGCGCAGCCCTGGTGTTGCTCTTGCTCGGGCGCTCCTCCGAGGGGTTCGCCCGGTGGTTGGCCGGACCGAGCGCGATTCCGATCGGTTCGTTTGCCCTCATCGTGCTACTGGTGATCTTCTATCCCGCGCTCCGCATGTGGCGCACTCGCTGGAGCGGGATCGCGGTCTTCGCCTTCGTCCTGATCTACAAGCTGGGCGACTCGAGCATGGGGCCGATGGTCAAGCCGTTCTGGAAGGACCGCGGCCTGACCAACGCGGAGATCGGGCTCATCTCGACCACCCTGGGGGTGGTGGCGACGGTGGTCGGCTCGATGGTGGGGGGAATCTTCTGCGCTCGACGCGGCATCTTCCACGGGCTGTGGCTACTTGGGGCCGCCCAGGCACTCTCGAACCTAGGGTACGCGGCGGTCGCGCAGTTCGAGCTGCCTCGGGGGGCGATCTACGGCGCTTCGGTGCTGGAGAGCTTCACCGGCGGGATGGGAACGGCGGCTTTCCTCTCCTTCCTCATGAACCTCTGCGACAAGGAGTCAGCGGCCGTGCAGTACGCGCTCCTCTCGGCGCTCTTCGGCTTCACCCGATCGGTCGCGGGCGCGGCCTCCGGCTGGGCGACCGAACAGATGGGGTACGCCAGCTTCTTCCTGCTGACCTTCTTCCTCGCGTTTCCCGCATACTTGCTCTTGCCCTGGGTTCGGGGCTGGATCCGAGAACGGGGGGCGGCCTAGCGCCGACCCTCATCCCGTGGGTCGCCACGCACGGCGGAATCGCACCCGCCCGGTGAGCACTCGTTTGGTGAGCACTCGTTTGGTGAGGAGGAGTTCGTGAGTCGTCGTCTGACCCCAGGTTCGATCCTCTCCTTGCTGATCGCACTCGCGCTGCTCCTGGCTCCGCGCGGGGCGACGGCCCATGAGTTGCGCACGGCATACATCTCGATCGAGGCAGAGGCGGACACGCTTCGCACCAACGTCCTCATCGCGGTGGTCGACCTGAGCTCGGTGCTGAAGCTGGACTCCGACCAGGACGGCGAAGTGACGATGGCGGAGCTGGACCCCCATCGCGAGCGCGCCACCCGGTTGCTGGCCAAGCATGTCGAAGTGAAGCTCGACGGCCAGGTCGTTCCGCAGTCCCCGGGCGGGATCGACTTCAGCGTCGACGTCGGCGGTCATGTCCTCTTCCGCCAGCATCTGGTCGCGCCGCTCCGCCAGGCACCCAAGCGGATCGATCTCCGCACCACGCTCTTCGACGATTTCGGCCAGGGGTTCAAGGTGCTCGCGCGCATCACCCAGGGGGAGCAGTCGAGCGAGGAAGTGCTCTCGGGGAGCGAGGCGGTCTTCACCTTCAGCGCCGCCAAGGCCGAGCAGGGGGGAGTGGACCGTCCCTCCTGGTCGTTCATTCGCCTTGGGGTCGAGCACATCTTCATCGGGATCGACCATATTCTGTTTCTGCTCGCGCTCATCGTCCTCGGCGGCCGCTTCCGCGACCTGATCAAGATCGTCACCGCGTTCACCGTCGCGCATAGCGTCACGCTGGCGGTTGCGGCACTGGGGCTGTTTCATCCTCCGGGCAGGTTGATCGAGTCGGCGATCGCCCTCTCGATCGTCTATGTCGCGGGGGAGAACCTGGTGATCCAGAAGACCGACTGGCGCTGGGTCATCACTGCGGCGTTCGGGCTCATCCACGGTTTCGGCTTTGCCAACGTACTGGCGGAACTCGGACTGCCGCGGCAGGGGCTGGTCCTTTCGCTCCTGGCGTTCAATCTCGGAGTGGAGATCGGGCAGGTTTGCATCGTGGCCCTGATGTGGCCCTTGGTCGTGCTGCTCTCGCGCCTGCCGCGCCGACGCCTCGCGGTCTCGGCCGTCTCGGTGCTGATCGGCCTGATCGGACTGGGATGGTTCATCGAGCGGGCCTTCGGGGTGGAGCTGGGGCTGCCGTGATCGTCCGGTGTGCCCGGACAGTGCGATGGCTCGTCGCGGCGATCTGGCTCTGCAGCGCCCCCGGGTCGGTTGCAAGGGCGCAGGGCCGATTCGAGGAGGCGCCGATCGACTCGCTCCTCGTCCGGGCGGAGAGGGCGGCACGGCAGTCGCGCTGGGCCGCTTGTGAGAGTCTGGCCACCGACGCGGCCAACCGCCTGACCACGCGCGCACCTTCTGACCCGGCACCGGTCGACTCGGCGGCGGTCGGCCGGGCATGGCAACTGGTCATCGAGGGACGCCTGGGCACCGAGTCGTGGCGCCAACCCGACACGCCACTCCTGGGGCGCGGGATGTATCGCCTGCGCGATCGTGCACTTGAACCCGACGACCCGGCGCGCTCGCGACTCGAAGCGTTCATGGCGCGCCTGGAGCGCCGTCTCGGCGAGTACCACCGGGCGGTGGGGCACGCGGAAAATGCGCTGAATCTGAATCGCCGCCTGCGCGGCGACGATCACCTGGAAACCGCGAAGGCCTGGGGAAACCTGAGTGTGATGCGTCGCTTCGACGGGGACATCGAAGCGGCGGTCGACGCGGCGCGAGAGGCCCTGCGGATCTTCCAGCTCGAGGCCAACCACGGCGACCCCGGGCTCACCCTGGCGCAATACAATCTTGGCATCTACCTGCAGGAGGCGGGCGACCCGGCGGGAGCCGAGCCGCATCTCGAGGAGGCGCTCGCCCTCACCGAGTCCGCCGCCAAGCCGGATTCACTCGAGATCGCCGGGAAATGCCACGGGCTGGCGATCCTCCGGCTCGAGACCGGCGAGGTCGACCGCGCACGACCGCTGGAGGCGCGCGCACTCGCGATTCGTGAGCGCCTCCTGCCCGCCGATGACTACCGCCTCGGGCAGAGCCTCACCACCATGGCGAACATCGTCCGGGCGGAGGATCGACTCCATGCGTCGCTGCCGCTCTACGAACGTGCGCTCGAGGTCGCCGAGGCTGCATACGGGCCGGACAATCCGGGGGTGCTGAGCGCGCTGCTCAATCTCTCGAACGTGATGATCCTCGCCGGCGACGCGACCCGCGCGGAGCTCTACGCCCGCCGTCACCTGAACGTGGTGCGGACGGCGCTCGGCGTCGGCCATCCCCTGGAAGCGGATGGGCTGGAAGCGTTGAGCGCGGTGCTCCTGGCCCGGGAGGAGCTCGACGGCGCGGCCCGCGCGAGCGAGACGGCTCTGGCCATCCGCACCCAGACTCTCGGCCCGGAGCATCCCAGCACCGCGTTTGCGTTGCGCCGCTGGGCCTTGGTGCAGGCGGCACTGGGTCGGACCGGGGCGGCCCTCGATGCCCTGGTGCGTTGCGAGTCGATCGCCCGGCGCAACCTGGCGCTCGCCCTGCGGGCTTGGCCGGAGCGCCAGGCGCTGCTCTACGCGAACGAAATGGTCCGCGGGGATGCCCGCGCGCTCACCCTGCTCTCGCGCCCGGACCTGCGCGATCAGGCGGAACCGATGTGGGACCAGATCGTCCGGAGTCGCGCCCAGGTGCTCGATGCCCTGGCAGCGCGCCGTCGGGTCTCGGCCCGCGCCTCGGACGAAGGCTCCGCGCGATTGGAGGCTCTGCAGCGAACGGCCCGGGATCTCGCGCGCGCCCTGGTGCAAGGGGATGCGGTGAGCCCGGCGGCGCGTGATTCGCTCGAGCGCCGACGCGATCTGGCAGAACGCGCCCTGGCGGAGGAGAGCGCTGACGAGCGCAGTGCGCACCTGACGCGGACGATCGGGCTGGCCGAGGTGCGGGCGCAGCTCCGACCGGGCACGGCCCTGGTGGCCTACGTGCGCTACGACTCGGTCGAAGTGGCCCGCCTGGCTCCGGCCGAGGTGGCGCCGGGAGGAAGATCTGATTTCCGCTCCGCGCACTACGGAGCATTCCTGCTCACGGGGCCGGAGGCGGTGGCTCGCTTCGAGCCTCTGGGGGACGGAGAGCGCATCGAGGCGGCCCTGCGAGCCTGGCGTGAGGCGCTCGATCCTGCTCACGAGGCGCCCGCCGATCCGGCGGAGGCGCAGGCGGCGGGTCATCGCATCCGCCGCCTGATCTGGGATCCGGTGGCGCGGGAGCTCGGCCCGGTTTCCGAGGTCTATGTCGTCTGGGACGGGGCACTGCAGGGGGCTCAACCGATCTCCTGGCCCGATCTCGACGGCACTCCGCTGGTGCTGACCGGTCCGCTGTTCCACGTGCTCACCGCGGAGCGCGATCTCGTGCCGATCGCGCGAAGCCGGTCGCTCCGGCCCACGATGCTGGCCTTCGGCGGGATCGACTTCGACGCCGGAGGTGCCTCGTCCGCGGGGCGCACGGTTTCCGGAGGGACCGCGCCGTTCCGGGGGGCGGCGCCCGATTGTGTGCGTTTCCAGGATGTCCACTTCGAGGCGTTGCCCGGCTCCCGGCAGGAGGTGGAGCGCGTCGAGTCGATCTGGAGGCGGGCGCAGCGGGGCGGGCGCGCCACGGTCTGGACCGGGGATGATGCGACCGAGGCCGCCTTCAAGCGCCACGCCCCTGAGTACCGGGTGGTGCACCTGGCGACCCATGGGTTTTTCGTCGACACCGAGTGCCTGGCACAGGCCCCAGAGGGGCGCGGGCTGGGTGGCCTCGGACGGCCCACCGGCGGGGCCCACGACCGTGCGCCGAGCCGGGAGGCGAATCCGCTGCGATTGGCCGGGGTAGCCCTGGCCGGCGCCAACCGACGCGCCACGGTCGGCCCGGAGGAGGAGGATGGGATCGTGACGGCCGAGGAGATCGCCACTCTCGATCTCTCCGGGGTCGATTGCGCGGTCCTCTCCGGCTGCGAAACCGGGCGCGGCGATCTGGTGGCGGCGGAGGGGCTCTCCGGGCTCCGGCGCGCCTTTCGCCTGGCCGGAGCGCGGGCGGTGGTGGCGAGCCTCTGGAGCGTGAACGACCTCGACGCGGCGACCTGGATGGAGGCGTTCTACCGCGCCCGGTACACCGACCGCCTGTCGATCGCGGCCGCCGCCCAGCGCGCCTCGCGCGAGGCCCGGGAGGCGCTGATCGCGCGCGGTGAGGCCCCCTCGGCCGCACGCTGGGCCGCCTTCGTCGCCACCTCGGAGTAGCCGCGCGACCTGGGGCAGGGTTTGCTATCCTCCCCCCAATGAACTTCAGACTCGTCTCCAAGTACCAGCCGACCGGGGATCAACCGCAGGCGATCGAGGAGTTGGTGGCCGGCCTCGAGCGGGGCGACCGGCACCAGGTGCTGCTCGGCGTCACCGGTTCGGGCAAGACCTTCACCCTCGCCAACGTCATTGCCCGGATCAACCGGCCGACCCTCATTCTCTCGCACAACAAGACCCTGGCCGCGCAGCTCTACGGCGAGTTCAAGCAGTACTTCCCCGAGAACGGCGTGGGGTACTTCGTCAGTTACTACGACTACTACCAGCCCGAGGCCTACGTCCCGCAGAGCGACACCTACATCGAGAAGGATGCCTCGATCAACGACAACCTCGACCGGCTCAGGCTCGAGGCGGCCAGTCTTCTCGTGGGGCGGCGAGACGTGGTGATCGTCGCCTCGGTGTCCTGCATCTACGGGCTCGGTACTCCGACCGACTTCAAGAACCAGCACATCTACCTGCGCGTCGGGGACGAGAAGCCGCGGGAGGAGATCCTGGGGACGCTGGTCTCGATCCAGTACACCCGGAACGACTACGACTTCAAGCGCGGTACCTTCCGGGTGCGGGGAGACGTGGTCGACATCTTTCCCTCGCACGCCGAGGAGCCGTATCGGATCGAGCTGTTCGGGGACGAGATCGAACGGATCCGGGTCCTCGATCCGGTGACCGGGGCCGTCCGGCGGGAGGAAGAGTCGATGATGGCCTTCGCCACGACCTACTTCTCGACCCCGAAGGAGCGGCTGCTCCAGGCGTGCGTTTCGATCGAGCAGGAGCTGGTCGAGCGGCTGGCGGTACTGGAGCGGGAGAAGAAGCTGCTCGAAGCCCAGCGCCTGCGCATGCGGACCAAGTACGACCTGGAGATGCTGCGCCAGGTCGGATTCTGTCCCGGGATCGAGAACTACTCGCTCCATCTCTCGGCGCGAAACCCGGGTGACCGCCCGTCGTGTCTGCTCGACTACTTCCCGGACGACGCTCTCTTCATCCTGGACGAAAGCCACGTCAGCGTGCCCCAGATCGGGGGCATGTACCTGGGCGATCGCAACCGCAAGCAAACCCTGGTCGATTTCGGCTTCCGTCTTCCCTCCGCGCTCGACAACCGCCCGTTGCGCTTCGAGGAGTTCGAGTCGATCGCGCGGCAGTTGATCTACGTGTCGGCCACTCCGGCCGACTACGAGCTCCAGCGCACCAACGGGGTGATCGTGGAGCAGGTGATCCGCCCCACCGGTCTGGTCGATCCGGACCTCGACGTGCGCCCGACGAAGAACCAGATCGACGATCTGCTGAAGGAGATCCGCGACCGGGTGGGGCGGAAGGAACGCACGCTGGTCACCACCCTCACCAAGCGGATGGCCGAGGACCTGACCGACTTTCTCCTCGAGGCGGGGGTGAAAGTGCGCTACATCCACGCCGACGTCGACGCCATCGAGCGGATGGACATCCTGCGCAGCCTGCGCCTGGGGAAGGCCGATGTGCTGGTCGGGATCAACCTGCTGCGCGAAGGGCTCGACCTGCCCGAAGTGTCGCTGGTGGCGATCCTCGATGCGGACAAGGAAGGCTTCCTGCGCAGCGAGCGCAGTCTGATCCAGACGGCGGGACGGGCGGCGCGCAATGCGATGGGAAAGGTGATCCTCTACGCCGACCGGGTGACCGGCAGCATGGAGCGGGCGATCGGCGAGATGAATCGTCGGCGCACGAAACAGATCGCCTACAACCTGGAACACGGCATCACCCCGCGCACGGTCTGGAAGACGGTGGAGGAGATCATGGCCGCCACCTCGGTGGCCGATTCGATCCGGGACAAGAAGCACGAGGTCGTGGTCCCCGACCGGCCGGGGGACCTCTCCTCCGATCAATATGTGGAGCTGCTCAAGAAGGAGATGATGGAGGCGGCGGAACGGCTGGAGTATGAGCTGGCGGCGTCGATCCGTGATCGGATCCTCGAGATCAAGGGAGTGGTATGAACGACGACCTGGAGGGGATGCCCGGCGAGGGGCTGAAGGCGCTGACCGGTGCGCTGGTCCGGCTCGCCCTGGCCGAGGATGTCGGCACCGGTGACGTGACCACCCTGGCGGTGGTCGATCCGGAGCGTCGCGCGGTGGGCGAGGTGCTCTGCAAGCAGGCCGGGGTCCTCTCCGGCCTGGAGCCGGCGCGGGCGGTGCTCGAGGTGGTCGATCCCACGGTGGAGTGGGATCTGCGTCGCGCCGACGGAGATGCAATCGAGCCGGGGGAGGTCGTGCTGCGCCTCGCCGGGCGGGCGCGGAGCCTGCTCACCATGGAGCGGGTGATGCTGAACTTTCTCCAACAGCTCTCGGGAGTCGCCACCATGACCCGCCGGTTCGTCCGTGCGGTCGAAGGCACCGGGGTGCGGATCACCGACACGCGGAAGACCACGCCCGGCCTCCGTTTCCTGGAGAAGGCGGCGGTTCAACACGGTGGCGGGGTCAACCACCGGATCGGCCTCTATGATGCCTTCATGGTGAAGGACAACCATATCGTGGCCGCGGGGAGCATCACCCGCGCGGTGGAGCGGATTCGCGCCAACGGCCCGTCGCTCCCGATCATCGTCGAGGCGAAGCTCCCGAGCGAAGTCGAGGAGGCGGCCGGACTCGAGGTCGACCAGATTCTCCTCGATAACATGAGCCCGGAGGAGATCGCGCGGTCGGTCGCGGTGATCCGCGAGATCGAGAATCGTGTGGCCTCGCGACGCGCGCGGATCGAGGTGTCCGGCGGAGTCACGCTCGACACCGTGCGGGCGAAAGCACTGCCGGGGGTAGATCTGATCTCGATCGGGGCGCTGACCCATTCGGCCCCGGCGCTCGATCTCTCGCTCGAGTTGACCCTGGAATCGGGGCTCATGCACTGATCGGGGCGCGCTCGGCCCGGGCTGCGCCGTGTGGATCGGGCTGCGCGGCGCGGCTACTCCACGATCACCTCATCGATGAAGATCCAGCAGGGGTTTCCCGCCCCCTTGTGCCAGTCGGGGCAGCGCTGGAGCGACTCCGCGGTCAGGCGGACGTAGCGGGTTGGGATGGCGAAGGGAATCGCTCGCACCGACAGCTCCTGCCCGATCGGACCCTCCGCCCGAGGATCGACGAAGTTCTTCACCTCGCCCAGCGGCCGATAGCTCTGCCCGTCGAGCGAGATCTCCACCGTAAGCCGCGTGGGCATGAAGATCCACGAGTTCTGATCCTGGAGACAGCCGATCGCCACCCGGGTGAGATCGATCTCGCGCCCGAGGTCGATCTCCGCGCTCAGGTTCTTTCCCTCGAAACCCTGCCAGGCCCCGAGCCTGAAGTCCGGCCCGCCGCGAACGCCGTCGATCAGTGCCTCCGGCGTGCCCCCCGGGTATTGCGGCGATGGAGCGGTCGCTGCGATCAGTCGGCGCGAATCTTCGATCTTCCGGAAAGTGGTTTCCTCGATCGGGGACGCAGCCTCGTCCCGGGCGTAGGCGCGGTAGCGGATCGTGGTGGTTGTCTCGAGCGGGATCGACATCGATCCGTTGCTGGGCGCGTCTCGGTTCGGGGCCAGGGTGGCCGGACCGCGTGGCTCGCTGCCATCCAGGGTGTAGATGATCCGGGCGTCGCTCCGCGGACTGGCCAGTTCCACCGTCGTTCGTTCGCGAAATGGCGTGTCGCCCCGGGCGACGTAGGGAACCGGAACGAAATCCGCATCGTCCCAGCGACTGGATGCCCCAGGAGGTGGCTCGTTCGCCCCCCAGGAACTGGGGCTCGCCCCCATGACGAAACGGAGGGTTCCGCCGGCCTCGATCTCATGGTGGCCGAGCCATGTGCGGGTCAGCGGCGTGCCGTTCAAGCTCGCCGACTGGATGTACGGTCCGGCCGAGTGGTTCTCCGCCTCGACCGTGAAGCGACGCCCGTTCGGAAGCTCGAGGGTCGCGCGCGGATGAAGCGGGGAACCGATCACCCAGAGATCGGTGCCCGGCGTGACCGGATAGATGCCAAGCGCGGAGAGCACGTACCAGGCGCTCATCTGTCCGCAGTCCTCGTTGCCCGAGAGTCCGTCGGGGGCCGCGGCATAGAGCTCGGTCAGGATCTGGCGGACCCGCGCCTGGGTCTTCGCCGGTTGACCGGTCGAGGCATAGAGGTACGCCATGTGGTGGCTCGGCTCGTTGCCGTGTGCGTACTGTCCGATCAGCCCGGTGATATCGGCCTGCTTCCGGCCCGTGGTGGCCGACGAGGCGCCAAAGAGCGAGTCGAGGCGCGCCGTCGCCGCGCTCGTCCCACCCAGTGCCTCGATCAGCCCGGGGATATCCTGCGGGACGAAAAAGCTGTACTGCCAGCTGTTCGCCTCGGTGAAGTTGAAGTCGACCTCACTCGGATCGAAGGGTGACTTCCACCGCCCTTCCGCCTTCGGCCGCATGAACCGGGTCTGTGGGTCGAGCAGGTTCCGCCAGGAGCGACTGCGCCGGGCGAACTCCCGGGCGATCTCCTCTCGCCCGAGCTCCGCGGCCAGGCTGGCGATGCACCAATCGTCGTAGGCGTACTCCAGGGTCTTCGAGACGCTCTCACTCTCGCGATCGTTGGGGATGTACCCCTTCTCCCGGTAGACATCGAGCCCCAGGTGATCTCGGGATGCGCTTGCCACCATCGCCTCCAGCGCCGCGGCGGCGTCGAAGTCGCGGATGCCCCTGGCATGGGCGTCGGCGATGACCGAGGCGGAGTGGTAGCCGATCATGCACATCGTCTCGTTCGCGGCCAGCTCCCAGACCGGTAGCAGTCCCCCCTCGCGGTACTGGGCCAGAAAGGTCCGGATGAAATCGACCGTGCGCGCCGGCTCGAGCAGCGTGTAGAGCGGGTGCGCGGCGCGGAAGGTGTCCCACAAGGAGAAGACGGTGTACTGCGTCCATCCTTCGGCCCGGTGTACCTGGCCGTCACGCCCGCGGTACTCTCCATTGCGGTCGGTGTAGAGATTCGGCTGGATCAGGGTGTGATAGAGCGCGGTGTAGAAGATCCGTCGTTGGGTCGGGGTCGCTCCCTCCAGTTCCACCCGCCCCAGGGCCTGGTTCCAGGCGGCGCGCGCCTCGGCGCGGACACGCTCGAAGTCCCAGTCCGCGATCTCACCTTCGAGGTTCAGGCGGGCGTTCTCGACCGAGACCGCGCTCAGGCCGACCTTGACCAGCACCGGCTCGCGCTTCTTCGCGGTGAAGCGCAGCGCGGCCTTGACGGTTGCGCCATGGCCGAGACGCAAGCCCGGCCGCTCGATTCCGTCGGTCGCGATCGTGGATTGGAACGCCTGCGAGAACTGGGCCACGAAGTAGACCCGCTGCTCGGCGGCCCAGGCGCGGGAAACGCGATAGCCCGAGATCTCGGTCTCGCTCTCGACCCTGAGCTGGGACGAGAGCACCTCGTCCCGGTGGGTGAGATCGATCAGGATGTGCGCGTCGCTCCCGGCGGGAAAGGTGTAGCGGTGCATCCCCGCGCGCGCGGTTGCGGTCAACTCGACCCGCACCCCGCTCTCGGCCAAGGTCACCGCATAGTACCCGGCGGTCGCCGACTCGCTCTGCTTGTCGAAGCGGGAGCCGTACCCCTCCTCGACCGGCCGCGGGTCGCGCACCGGGGCATCGGGCTCCCCGCGCCACCCCGACTCCCACTTGACCGGCCCGATCGCCGGGTAGAGCAGCACGTCGCCGTAGTCGCCGACACCGGTGCCGGAGAGATGGGTGTGCGAGAACCCGAAGATCCGGTCATCGCTCCAGTGGTAACCGGAGCATCCGTCCCAGCCGCTCAGGCGCGTATCGGGCGAGAGCTGCACCATCCCGAACGGCACCGTCGCCCCCGGAAAGGTGTGCCCGTGCCCCCCCGTGCCGATGAACGGGTTGACCTCGTCCGCCGGGCCGGTTTCGCCTGCCCAAGCCCCCGCGGACAGAGCGACCTGCACCAGCAAAGCCCACGCCACGCGACCGATCACCGCCCGGCCCCTGCGTCCCGAGCCCGATTTCGTGGTCTGCATCCCGCGCACCACAACCCTCCCTGGTCGCTCCCCCTGGTCCCGCCGACGGCGCGCTCCCGCGCCGCCGCAGTGTAGCCGCGCCACCCCGAGCGGGGGTATCATGGAACCGCCCCGCAACGGCACGCCTTCGTACCAGGAGGGTCGTCATGCGCCGCTCAGCCTTGCTTGCGCTACCCGCCGCCGTCGCACGAACGGTCGGAGCGCTTTGCATTCTCGCACTTCTCGCCCCGATCGGATCGGCGGAACCGCCCACGATCTCGCCCGAGATCCTGCTCGACCACGGGCGGGTGTTTCCGCAGGACGAGCAGAACTACGGCGACTGCGGAATCTGCTTCGCCAAGGGACAGGCCGTTCTGACCCTGCAGTCCCAAGGCGATGGCTTGAAACTCTATCTTCGAGGCGAGCAGGGGGAACTGGGCGATCGCAATCCTCGGATTCTTGGTAGTGGCAGCGACCGGAATCGGATCTCGCGCTACGATCTGGCACCCTTCGACTCGGTTTCGTGGAAGGCGGCCATCACCTACAGGACGGATTCGGGACGAGGTCAGGGGGTGGCGATCCGTCAGTTCGCCCCCAAGACGTTCCAGTGGCGTGGGCTCGATCTAGAGGTTCGACCTGCCGCCGACGGCGTGATCCGCCCACGTCTTCTCTGGACCGGTGAGATCTACCTCGTCTGCTGGGTCGAGGCGGACCAGCGCGTGCACTATCGTCGCCTGACTCGGGATCTCGCGTTCATCGACTCGAGCCCGGTCGCCTCGCTCCCATCGTCGGATCAGGAACCGTTCGACGGCGCACTCGATCGGATCGGTGGATGGTTGGTGGCCGTCGATCCAGCAGGGTGGCTCCAGGCCCTTCCGGTGGGCGAGGATGGTCTCCGTAGCGGTGCGCCCATCACCATTGCGATCCACGCCACGTGCCCCAGGATCGCGAGGGTCGGCGATCTCTGGTGCCTTGCCTGGATTGGCTGGCCGGGCTTTGTGATGTACCAGTGGCTCGATCGGACGGGCCCGGTTGGCCCGGTTCACTACCTCGACCAGGGGCCGACCGACGCCTCTCCGCCAACGCTCGCGGTCGCGGGCGGGCGGGAAGCGGCGCTACTGGTCTGGCGGGCCGACTCGGGGCAGCGAATCGTTGCCCAGTGGATACAGGCGGGGCTGGTACCGTTCGGCGAGCCGGTCGTGCTGGCCGAGGATGCGATCTGGTCGATGAACATTCGGGAGGAGCCGCCCCGATCGATCGCGGCGGCCTGGAGCGGTTCCGGCTGGGGGGTAATCTGGAACGAGTACCAGGACCCGCCGGTGCGCGGAGGGGATGATGGTCCTCTGCCTCCGTTGATGGTTCGGGGTCGCTGGCTCAGCGCGGAGGGCGTTCCGCTCGGCACCGCGCCGGAGGTCATCGGGGTCGCGACGGAGATCAGCTGGTCGGGCGTGTCGACCGAGGACCGGGTTGCGCGCATCTGGCTTCGTGACTACCAGGACCGACTCCGTATCTTCAGTACGACGGTCGACGCGGGGGGGAACCCTGCAGCCCCGTACGAAGCGATCGCGATACCCGGTGTCTACGACTCTGGCCGCGGAGGCGGGTCCTACGCGGCCAACCCGGAGTTCCGTATCAAGTCCGAAGGAACACACCTTGGATACAACGTTCACGCGTCGTACTCCAGCGACTGGTACGCAGAGGACTCGAACACGCTCAACGTCGACCCCGTTCCCGCAGACGGAGAGAGTTCGACTTGGCTGCAACTTGGGATCGATAGGGTGTCCGAGGGGTCGGCGCGCGGTCTGGCGGGTTGGGACATCGCAACGCGTCCCGAAGATCGCCTCGTGGCTTGGGCTCGTTCCGCGGGATCCCAGGGGCCTGTGGAGTCTCCACCGGATGCGCTGGCCGCGCTCTTCGATCCCACCGATCTCCAGTGGGGTCGGACCTGGATGCTGGGTGCGCCTGGCGTGGCGACTTGGTCCCCCATGGCACTCGCGTTGACCGATAAGTACCTCGTAGTTTGGGCCGAGGAGCGCGAAGCGCGACGGCAACTGGTCGGCACGTGGCTGAGCGGCGATCGTCCGGCCGGGCGCGTTCTGGGAGAGCAGTACTTCCCCGAGGACGGATCGCAGGAATCGGCGCAGTTCGTGATCGGACCGGGCGGGGGGTTGGTGCTTTATCGCTATCGGGCGCCGGGGGACGGCGATACTCACCTGCGGGTGTTCAGCATCGACCGATCGGGCGTGCCGGACGACACCGCGTCAGCGGGGATCAGTGCCCCTGGTTCCTTCACCCGGCCGGTCGCGACCTGGGACGGTCGGAACTACCTGGTGGCGTGGCAGGCAGCGGACCTCCCGCGGGGGATCTACCTGAACCGCGTCTCCCCGGCGGGTGAGGTGCTCGACGGGCAAGGCGTGCTCGTCACCGCGAGCAGCCTGGCCGCGCCGGCGGTCGCGAGCCTGGGGGACGGAAACGCGCTCCTGACCTACGACGACAAGCTCCGGCTGATCGCCGAGCCGCCGGTTCCGGTGGCCCCGCTCCTGGCGAGCGCGCGATCCGTCCGCGGGGGATGTGAAGTCCACTGGCTGTTCACCGGGTTTGAGGGCGCGACGTCGGTAGCGCTTCACCGGCGCCCCCTGCGCGGTCCCGAGGAGGACCCGGGCAGTCCACCCGATCGGTATGTCGAGATGGACACACGACGCATCGCCGGGGACGCGTCCGAGGGGGTGTTCGTCGACCGATCGGTGGAAGCCGGAGGGTGGTATGCCTATGTCGTCCGGCTGCAGACCGCGAACGGACTGGAACTCTGGTCGACGGTCGCGCTGGCGGAAGCGGGGGCAACGACCGCCGGGCGGGACTGGGAGTTCACCGGACCCGCACCAAATCCGGCGCCGGGTCAAGCGACGCTCACCTTCACGGTGACCCGCCCGGCCCAGCGCGCCGAGGCCTCGATCTGCGCGGTCGACGGCCGTCGCGTACGACGGTTGCTGCTCGACGCCCGATCAGCCGGAGAGCATACGGTGATCTGGGATGGACGCGATCAGGCTGGCTTGCCAGCGCCGTCGGGATGGTATATCGCCCGGTTGAACGTCGATGGCGACACGCGCCATCGACGGTTTCTTCTGCTCAGGTGACCGAGCTTCGGATCTCTCAGACTCGACGCGCCAGGCCGGGGCGAAGCGCGATCAGCCGATCTGCTTCTGCACCTCGTCCAGTGCTTCCTGGCACCACGGCTTGAGCTCCGCATCGTCGACTTCGGCGAGGTACGATCGCATCCGCTCGAGGTGCTGGGCGACCCGCGCGGGGTCGTTCGCGGCGCGGGCGGCGTAGACCACAGCCTCGTGGGCGAAGAAGAGTTCGAAGGCGTTCGCCTCGGGCTCTCCGCGGTGGGCCTCGACGCCCGAGAGACAGGCCTCGGCATGTCGCAGGGCGGTGGCGCCGTCCCCCAGTACCGCGTGACAGCGGCCAAGCTGATACTCGGCGCGCTCGGCGTTCACCCAGGTGCCGGCCGACGTCCAGAGCTGGAGCGAGGCGTCGGCCAGGGCCAGCATCAGTCGATCGTTGTCCTGGTTGCCGCGGACTCCCTCCCGCAGGTCGCCCGCGATGTTGTTGCAGGTCGAGGCGAGATTGCGACGTGCCGCGGTGTCCGGCTCCCCAAGAGCGCGTGGGAGTTCCTGCGCGAGCATGGCGAGGGCGTCGTGCGCCCGGCCCGCCCGGATCCAGAGCGACCAGAGATTCTGCATTCCGGCCCAGCGGAGCCGGTCGACCGGAGCGTCGGTGGGCTCGACCGGCAGGCCGGAGGGAGAGCCGGGTGACGGCGAAGCGCTCGCCATGGTGAGCACCCAGCGCGACTTCCGGAGTGATCCCGCGCACGCCTCGCTCGTCGTGACCGCGGCGGGGAGAGCGGCGAGGAATCGCTCGAGGCGCGCCGTGTCTCCCAGGTGGGACAGGCAGACATGCTCGGCGAGCTGGAGAGCGCCCGCCCCGGTCGGATCCGGGGGAATCGAGTCGACCCGCGCTTCCAGAGCCTTGGCCACCCGATCCGGCTCCTTGGCGTGCAGGCCCCAACCCTGATTGACCATGCTGGCCAGGTCGGGGGCGGCCTCGAGCTGGGCAGGGATCGACGTCGATTCAACGGGCGTGGTGCTCATGATTTCCTCCTCGGTGAGTTCAGGGCTGCTGGGTGGACGGGATGTGCGCGATCCGCTCGGCCATCAAGGGCCGGTGATCGAGATCGTGTGCGACGGCCGCGGCGAGCACGCTGCCCGCCCGTACGGCATCGCCGGCAAATCGGACCGGGCGACCCAGGATCGCCTCGTCGAATCGCCGAAGTGAGGCGAGCGATTTCTTCCGCGCGGCGATGAACCGGCGGCCCGCGCCGCGCCAGGGGCGCGACTGATAGCGATGCTCAGCCGCGAGGCGGTCGCCGTCGACCCCCGGGAGCTGCGGACGCTTCTCCGCGAGAATGCGGCGGAAACGTTCCTGCCATCCGAGTTCCTCGATCTCCGCCAGGTGCCAGACATGCTCGACCAGAGAGAAGGTGCCGTCGGCGGGCTTGTCGTACCCCTCTTCCGGGGAGAGCCGCTCGAGGACCCCGCGCATCGCTTCCGCGGTATCGCTCAAGAACTGGATCGCCGCCTGCAGCTCCTCGGAGTTCGTGATCGACTGTCCCCGCAGCGTGGCCGCGGGGCGCTCCAGCAGGAGACGGAGGAGGGGATCGCGGACCGCGGTCGGTGCGAGACGCGGCGTCGCCGCGGCGTTGGTTTCGAGTGCCCGCTCCAGCGCCGAGAGCGCGGCCGCATCCTCGCGGGCCGAACTGGTGATCCACCGCGTCGGCAGCGCCTGGAGGGGCGCCGGATTCAGATAGTGACGCTTCTCTCGCCCCGACCAGATCGGTACCACCAGTTCGACCTCCTCCAGCACCGAGAGGTGCTTGGAGAGCGCCTGGCGGGACTGAGGTAACCCTTCCAGGAGTTCGGTCAGGGTCACACCGGGGTGATCGCGCAGCCGGTCGAGCAGGGCGCGCCGCGTCCCGTCGGCCAGGGCCCGGAGCAGTCGATCGATCGCCGCCTCGCTCATATCATGCAACCTCCTGGATGCATGTTAGGGCAGGCTCGTCGATATGCGCAACCAAAGAGTTGCATATTGACCCATGGGTATCGGCCGACGCGCCGGTCCCCACAGGACACTCCGCCTTGGCAGGTGCCGCGGCCGATCGTATCCTCCCGCGGTCGTGGATGGGCGAAGCAACCTGGAGGTACGGGTGATGCGGTCGATCATGGGTCCGCTGGCGGTGGTGGTGGCGCTTTCCCTGGGATGCGCGGGGGAGAAGACCGAGCCGAAGGGGAAGGGGACCGCGGAGGGAACCTCGGGCAAGCAGATCACGATCGGACTCTCGCTCGACACCCTGCGCGAAGAGCGCTGGCAGCGCGATCGTGATCTCTTCGTCGCTCGGGCCAAGGAGCTCGGGGCCAATGTGATCGTCCAGGCGGCGAACAACAACGACGCGGTTCAGAACGCCCAGGCGGAGAACATGCTGACCCAGGGGGTCGACGTTCTGGTGGTGGCGCCGCACAACAGCAAGAGCGCCGCAACCATCGTGGCCGCGGCCCACAAGCTGGGCGTGCCGGTCATCGCCTACGATCGGATGATCAGTGACTGCGACCTGGATCTCTACATCTCGTTCGACAACCTGAAGGTCGGGGAGCTGCAGGGGCAGTATGCGGTCGCGCAGCGGCCGAAGGGGAACTACGTCCTGATCGCCGGTGCGCCGACCGATAACAACGCGCACCTGTACCGACAGGGGCAGTTGAGCGTGATTCAGCCGTACGTCGACCGGGGCGAGATCCGGATCGTGGCCGATCAGTGGGCGAACGACTGGCAGCCGATCGAGGCGCTCAAGATCCTCGAGAATACCCTGACCCGCGAGCAGAATCGGATCGACGCGGTGGTGGCGAGCAACGACGGGTTGGCCGGGGGCGCGATCCAGGCGCTGGCCGAGCAGAAGCTCGACGGCAAGGTGCTGGTCACCGGGCAGGATGCGGAACTCGCGGCCTGTCAGCGGATCGCGACCGGCAGCCAGAGTATGACGATCTACAAGCCGATCCGAGCCTTGGCTACCCGCGGTGCGGAAGTGGCGGTGGCGATGGCGCGGAAGCAACCGATCGAGGGGGCCGATCAGACGCTCAACAACGGTACGAAGGACGTGCCGAGCATCCTCATTCCGCCGGTCACGGTCGATCGGGGCAACCTGGTCGCCACGGTGGTGCGCGACGGGTACCAGAAGCTCGAGGATGTGTTCCGCGACGTACCGAAGGAGCAGTGGCCGACGCCGTGAGCGAACTCTCCTCTCAAGGCCGACCCACCGGGAAAGCGTCGCCGCTGCTCGAACTCCGCCGGATCGCCAAGAGCTTTCCCGGAGTTCGCGCCCTCGACGGGGTGTCGTTCGATCTGCGTCCGGGCGAGATCCACGCGCTCTGCGGCGAGAACGGTGCCGGGAAGAGCACCCTGATCAAGGTGCTCTGCGGCTACTTCCCGCACGGCACGTTCAGCGGCGAGATCCGCCTGCGCGGCGCGGAGATGCGCTTTCGCGGGCTGCGCGCCGCGGAGGAGCAGGGGATCGCCCTGATCGCCCAGGAGCTCGCTCTGGTGCCGAAGCTGAGCGTGGCGGAGAACCTGCTTCTGGGCCGAGAGCCACTCCGGCACGGGATCATCGATCGTGGCGCGCTTCGAGCGTCGGCGGTCCGGGCGCTGACCCGGGTGGGGTTGGAGGTCGATCCCGACGCGCCGGTCGAGGAGCTGGGGATCGGACAACAGCAGATGGTCGAGATCGCGCGCGCACTGGAGAAGCGCGCCACGATCCTGGTGCTCGATGAGCCGACCGCCGCCCTGGCCGATCGCGATGCCGGGCGGCTCTTCGACCTGCTGCGCGAGCTCCGTCGCGGCGGGGTCTCTTCGGTCTACATCAGCCACCGCCTCGAAGAGGTGCTGCCGCTGGCCGATCGGGTCACCGTGCTGCGCGATGGGAGAACGGTGGCCACCGCGGTCGGTCCCTCGCGTGACGAGGTGATCCGTTGGATGGTGGGGCGCGATGTGCGCGACCTCTACCCGCGCGCTCCCCGGCCAGGGGGTGACCGTGCCCCCGTTCCCCTTCTCTCCGTGCGCGGCCTGGGACTGGAGCTGGAACGTGGCCCGGGTGTGCACCGAGCTCCGCTCTGCGAGGTGGACTTCGATCTCGCTGGGGGAGAGGTTCTGGGTGTCGCCGGTCTGATGGGCGCCGGCCGGACCGCGCTGCTCTCGTGTCTCTATGGGGTCGCGCGTGGTCACGTCCAGGGGACGATTGCCCTGGCCGGGGAGCCACCCCGCGCGCCGTACCGCGCTCCGGCCGAGGCGATGGAGGCGGGTGTCGCGTTGGTCAGCGAGGATCGGAAGCGCTACGGCCTGGTGCCGGAGGCGTCGGTGCGCGACAACCTCACCCTCTCGCTCCTCCGGCGCTACGCCCAGCGTGGCGTGTTGCGGGAGGAAGAGCGGGAAGCGGACTGCCGTCGCCAGGTGGAGTCCCTCCGGCTGCGTACCCCGCACCTGGCCGCGAGCGTCGGCCGGCTCTCGGGTGGGAACCAGCAAAAGGTCCTGCTCGGCCGGGCGCTGTTGCGTCAGCCCCGCGTGCTCCTGCTCGACGAGCCGACCCGCGGCATCGATGTCGGGGCCAAGGCCGAGATCTATCAGTTGATCGCCGAGCTCGCCGCGGGAGGGCTCGGCGTGGTGATCGTCTCCTCGGATCTCCCCGAGTTGCTCGGGCTCAGCCACCGTTTGCTCGTGCTGAACGGAGGGAGGATCTCGGCCCGCCTCGAGTCCGATGCCACGCCCGAATCGGTGCTGGCCGCCGCCACCGCGAGGGTGGCGTGAATCGCGGCCGAGTCGGCGAACCCGGATCGACCCTGCTGGGATCGCGGATCCACTGGCGCGCCTGGGCAATGGTCGGCGCACTGCTGGTGATCTGGCTCGTGCTCGCGCTGGCCACCCAGGGGACGTTTCTTCTGCCCCGCAATCTCTCCCTCCTGGCCCGACAGATGGCGGTGACCTCGATCCTGGCCACGGGCATGGTGCTGGTCATCGTTGCGGGGCAGATCGACCTCTCGGTCGGCGCGCTGGCCGGATTACTCGGGGCGGTCGCCGCGCTCTTCGCGGTGAAGCTCGGTTGGCCGACGCCGCTCGCCGTGTTGCTCGCGCCGCTCTGCGGGGCGGCCCTCGGTGCCGGGCAGGGGGCCTTGGTGGCCCGCCTCCGGATCCCACCCTTCATCGTCACCCTGGGCGGCATGCTCCTCTTCCAGGGAACCCTGCTCGGCCTGACCCGCGGAGTTTCGATCGCGCCGCCGCGCGACTTTCTCGAGATCGGGCAGGCCTATCTGCCGCGTCCGGCCGGATGGGTGCTGGGTGGGTTGCTTGCGCTCTTCTTGCTCGGCCTCGCACTCCGTGGCCCTCGTCCCACCCCCGCTCGTGGAGTCGGGCTCGCCCTCCTGACGCTCGGCTTCGTCGCCACCCTGAATGCCTACGAAGGGGTGCCGATGCCGGTCTTGATCGTGCTCCTGCTCGCGGCCGGCCTCGCTTTCATCGCCGACCGTACGCCCTTTGGTCGCCACCTCTATGCCATCGGCGGAAATCGAGAGGCGGCCCACTACGCCGGCATCGCGATCGAGACGCGGGTGGTGCAGGTCTTCACCCTGATGGGGGCGCTGGCCGGGATTGCCGGCGTGGTGCTGACCGCGCGGGTCGGGGCCGCGACCTCCGATGCCGGACGCATGATGGAACTCGACGCCATCGCCGCCGCGGTGATCGGTGGAACCTCGCTGCTGGGCGGCCAGGGGCGCGTGTTCGGCGCGCTACTCGGGGCGCTGGTGATGGCCTCGCTCGACAACGGCATGAGCCTGCTCAACACCGAGGCGTTCTGGCAGCCGATCCTGAAGGGCGCGATCCTCGTCGCGGCGGTGGCGGTCGACATGGCCGGGAGGCGCCGGGACTAGCGACCGGTGTTTGTCCGGGTGAGCCGCGCGGTCACGCCGCTTTGCGATCGCTGACCTCGCCGGGGGGAACTTCCGGCGACTCGAGGTCGTTCTGCTCCGGGCGGAGGTACTCCGCCGCGTAGCGCAGGTGCAGTCGCTCACGTACGAACAGGTCGAGCAGATCGGGGTCGATCTCGCCCCGACCCGCCATGCCGCGGAGGATGCCGATCGCCTGGCTGAGGGGCATCGCCGCCTTGTAGGGGCGATCAGCCGCCGTGAGCGCCTCGAAGATGTCGGCCAGCCCGATGATCCGCGCGCGGAGCGGGAGGTGTTCCGCGGTCAACCCCTCCGGGTACCCGGTGCCGTTCAGCTTCTCGTGGTGCGCCCCGGCGAGGAACGGGACGTTGGCCAGGTTCTTCGGGTAGGGGAGCATCTCGAGCATGCGAATGGTCGCGACGACGTGGGAGTTGATGATCTCCCGCTCGGTGGCGTTGAGCGTACCGCGCGAGATGCAGAGATTCTCGATCTCCTCGCCGGTCAGGAGCGGTTGCGGTGGGCCGTCCGTGCGGCTCATTCGATATCGCTCCGCGATGGCGCGCACCCGCGCCTGGGACTCCGGGGGCATGTACTCCCCGCCGAGATTGACCTGGCGGAGGAAGGCGAGGTCCTGCTCCAGTTGGTCGCACCAGGTGTCATGCTCGGTCCGGAGTTCGCCGACTCGCTCCGGGGTCGCGATCTCGGCCCCCTCCAGTCTGGCCATGGCGGCCACGCGACTCAACATCACCGCCTCCCGCTCGGCGCGCACCAGAGCGCAGCGGGTGGCGATCAGCTCGATCCGGTCGAAGATTGTCTCCAGTTTGGTCGCCTTGTCGACCACGTGCACCGGAGTGGTGACCTTGCCGCAGTCGTGCAGCAGGGCGGCGATCTTGAGCTCGTACATCTCCTCGTCGGAGAGGGAGAACCCGGCCAGAGGACCACTCCGCGTCGCGCAGGCCGCCTCGGCCAGCATCATGGTCAGAATCGGCACCCGTTGGCAGTGGGCGCCGGTGTAGGGTGACTTCTCGTCGATCGCGGTGGCGATCAGGTTGGTCAGCCCCTCGAACATCGATTTGAAACTCTCGAGCAGCCGGCTCTTGTTCAGCGCCACTGCGGCCTGGGAGGCGAGAGACGCGGCCGCATCCCGGTCCGAGTGGGTGAACCCCGCATCCCCGCCCTCGGAGCGGCTGACCGGGTTGATCAACTGCAGCACGCCGATCGTCTCGAGTTCGTGATCGCGGAGTGGAACGGTCAGCCACGCGCGCGGTTCATAGCTCAACCGTGCGCGCAAGTGCTCCAGTCCGTCGGCCAGATCCTCGTTCCGTCCAGTCCCGGCGCGATGCGTGATTCCCGCATCGGCCAGGTCGGCGGCCTCGGTCAGTGAGAGCGTCGGAAACGGTGCGGGGGAGGCCGGAGAGAAGACCTCGTGCATCCCCCGCGAAGCGACGGTCAACACCGAGAGGAGCAGGCGATCGTCCGCACCCTTGACGTAGATCGCCACGCCATCGACCTGGACGATCCGTTGCGCCCCCTTGGCGACCATCTCGAGCAGTCGCGGGACATCCTGCTGCGCGGTGAGCGAGATCCCCACTTCGTTGCTCGCTCGCATGACCGCGAAGGAGTGCTGGAGACTCGCCGCCATGTGGTTCCAGGCCGCGCCCAGGTCGGCGAACTCGTCCCGGGTGCGAATCGTCACTCGGTGCTCGAGCTTCCCCTCGGCCATGGCGTCGGCTGCCTCGCGCAGGGACTCGATCGGGACCAACTGCCGACGAATCTGAACCAGGCTGACGAGCAGGATCGAGAACAGGGTGAGGGCCACCGCCAGGGCGAACGATCGAGAGAAGCGGCGGAGCGGCAGGTAGATGTCGGCCTTGGGCTGACTCTGCACGATCACCCACTCCGCCCCGAAGGTCCCGCGGAGAAAAAGGGTCCAGTACCCGGCGAGGTACGAGCCCTGGCTGCTCGACCAGTCGAACCGGCCATTGGCCGGAGTGAGCGCGCGCTGGGCGATCAGCCCCTCGAACAGCTTCCGCGCGGGGTCGGTGGAGAAGATCACCCGTCCCGAGGACTCCACCACCGCGGTCTCGAGTCCGGCCAGCCGGATGTCGTCGCTGTTCCACAGCACCTGGGGGCGAACCGTGCCCACGAGGGTCGCGCCGTCCAGATGTGGCAGCGGTACTGCGATCAGCACGTCGGCGTAGGTGTCGGTGCGAGGGCGCGTGAGGAGAAGCCGTGGTTGTCCGGCCAGATGCCCCCGCTGTTCCACGCTCAGGGTCAGGCCGGGGTCGACCCGGCCGTGGTGCAGGCGGGCCACACCCGCGGCATCGAGCAGGGTGTAGCCGACGAAGCGTTCCTCGAATCGCGTCGGCAGGGCGCCTAGAGCCTGGGTGAACGCGCCCGGTTCGAACGACGTACTCTGTTCCGCGAGCAGGTTGAGGTCATGCTCGAGGTACTTGAGATCCTCGATCAGCGACATGCCGCTTCCCTTGGCGATCGCGTGCATCCGCCGGTCTGCCTGCTGGCTC
The DNA here is from genome assembly GCA_016712505.1 of Candidatus Eiseniibacteriota bacterium. Lineage (GTDB taxonomy): Bacteria > Eisenbacteria > RBG-16-71-46 > CAIMUX01 > CAIMUX01 > JADJQY01. Next base: position 554,892 of record JADJQY010000008.1, read on the forward strand.
AATTCGGAGCGAAACTCGCGGTAGGTGAGCCAGGACATCGAGACCAGCGGCACCAGGGCGCAGAGTACGAAAAGGGAGAAGACACGCCGGGCCACTCGACTGCGCAGGAAGCCGCCATCCAGAGCCGGGCCGCCGGAGATGCGGCCGAACCACGGGAGCCACATCAGTAGTCTTCAGCCACACCGATGTAGGCGCCGTCGTTGGCCCGCACGATGTCGTCGCGGCTCCGCGCGGCGGTCAGCGGCTTGGCCGTCCGGCCATCGGGGCCGCAACTGAACAGGTCGTAGTCGGTGTTGATCGGGTGGAGATTCCGGTCCTTGCGACAGTCGTGCTCCGCATCCGGATTCCCCTGGATCGGGAGATACTGATAAGGGTTCCCCCACGGATCGAGAGGCTCGTCGTACCCGACTTCGGCCAGCGACTCCGGCATGGTCCGTTCGACGACGTAGTAGTCCTCGATGTCGCTCGACATCTCCTGGATGTCGCCGATCACCTCGACCACGCGCGCGCGCTCCAGTGAGCTCTGATAGGCGATGACCCCCATGGTGGCGAGCACGGCGAAGACCGCCATGGCCAGCGAGAGTTCGATCAAGGTGAGCCCGGATCTGTCGGCCAAGCTGCCGCCCTGCGGGTGGGCCTGCTTTGAATCGTTCGGACGTCCCACCCCGCCTACTCCTCGACCTCGCGCGTCAGCGCGGTTAGCGCCCGGCGCAACTCGGCGCGCCGCGCGGTCAACGCATCGATCGCCGCGAGGAGTGCCGGGTCCCCGGTCTGGGTTCGGGCCGCTCCCAAGCGATCGATCGCGTTCTCCAGCGAGCCGGCCAGGGTCAGATCGGACAGTCGGCGCGCCTCCAGCTCCGCCAGCACCAGATTCACCTCATCGACGTCCGCCTGGAGGAAGTCGCCCGCGCGCAGATGGATCGGAGTCGGGATCCGTCCCTCGCGCAGACTGCGCATCACCCGGCGCATGCGATGGAGCGGGCCGGCGATCCGATGGGACACCATGACGCCGTGGAGCAGGATCGCGACGAGCGCGAGCACCGAGGATGCCCAGAAGGTGTTGTGTAGGTTCAGAAAATAGTCCGCGGCCCGAACGGTTGCGGGCGAGGTGAGAGGACCACTCAGCAACTGGATCACGAGCGGAAGAAAGAGCCCGATCGACAGCACCGTGCCGAAGAAGAGCACCTGTCCGAACGAGACGGCCAGCAGCTGGAACTGGAGCCCGGGGTCCACGATGAAGCGCCGACGACGCAGGAACCGGGACCAGGCGCTGAGCCGCTCCCTGGGCGGGGCGGCGGCAGTCGACTCCTTGGCAAGCATGCAAATCCTCCCCGCAAACGCGGATTCATTCACCACAAGCTATCGAGCGTTCTCCGCTGTTTCTCGAACCTGGAGTGAGGTTCTGATTCGGGGCCTGGGGAACCAAGTCGCGTTCCCTCCAACGTCATCGTGTTCCGTGGGTTATGATCCCGGGATGAAGAACCTTCTGAACCTCCCGGAGGCTCCCCGGGCCAGCGTCGGCTCGACTCAGGACGAACTGCGTCTTCTGGCTCAGGCCGGGGCGCCCGAGGGAACGGTCGTCTGGGCCGCAGAACAGACCGCAGGGCGGGGCCGCGGCGCACACTCCTGGCACTCCGCCCCTGGACTCGGGCTCTGGGTCAGTCTGCTGCTGCGGCCGCGCGTCGAGGTCCGGCGCTGGCCCGGATTGACCCCCCTCTTCGCCGTCGCCGCCTCCTGGGCGATCGAGTCGGTGGCTCCGACCGGTTGGCGGGCGGCGATCAAGTGGCCGAACGACCTGTTCGGGAGCCGTGGCAAGCTCGGGGGGATCCTGGCCGAGACCGCCGCGGGCGGCCTGATCATCGGGTTCGGCCTCGATGTGGCGCACGAGGAGAACGACTTTCCGGTCGAGCTGCGCGGTACCGCCAGTTCGCTCCGCCTGGAGGGTTTCGCCCCGCTACCCACCCCGGCCGAACTGGCCGACCGACTCAACCAGCATTTGACCGTCGCCTACGAACGCTACCAGAATGGCGATCGTGCCTTTCTCGCCTCCGAGCTCAGGTCACGATTCTTCCTGCATCGGAAGCAGGTTCGGCTGCTCCCGACGGAAGGGAGCGAACCGCTGGAAGGCGTCGCGTGCGACGTCGGAGAGCAGGGCGAGTTGATCCTCGAGACGCCAAGCGGGCTCCAATCAGTCTGGGCCGGCGAGGTAATCGGGTGGGAAGCGAAGGAGACCGACTGAGTCATGCGTTGTCCCCGTTGCGGACATGACGAGGATCGCGTGCTCGAGACGCGCGTCGTCCAGGACGGCGAAGCGATTCGCCGCCGGCGCGAGTGTGCCTCCTGTTCGCACCGCTTCACCACCAAGGAGTATGTCGAGGGGGGTCTCTTCCAGGTGGTCAAGAAGGATGGTCGCCGGGAGCCGTTTCAGCGCGACAAGCTGATCGCCGGGCTGGCCCGCGCCTGCGAGAAGCGCCCCATTCCGCGCGCCGTGATCGAGGAGACCGCCGACCGGATCGAGGCGGAGCTCGCCCGCACCGGGAAGGCCGAAGTTGCCAGCGTGGAAGTCGGTCAGCGGGTGCTCGAGGCGCTCCGCGCGATGGACAAGGTCGCCTACGTCCGCTTCGCCTCGGTCTATCTCAACTTCAACGACATCCGCCAGTTCCTCGAGACGATCGAGGAGTTGCCGCCGCCGGTTCCTCCCCGCGGGGAGGCCGGAATCAGTGATTAGCAATCCCGCAACGATCGAAGGAATGGAGTTCGCGTGATCAAGTCGTTCTTCAAGAAGGTGGTCGACGGATTCAAGAAGACCCGCGAGGTCGTGGCCGAGCAGGTGCAGCAGGTGCTGCGGGTCGGCAAGAAGATCGACCCCGAGATGTACGACGATCTCGAGGCGGTGCTGCTCCGCGGGGACGTCGGTCCCGCGACCACACTCCACTTGCTCGATCGCTTGAAGGATCGGGTGCGGCGCGACGGACTGGAGGAGGCGCATGAGCTACGCGCCGTGCTGCGCGAGGAGTGCGAGACGATCTTGCGCGAAGGGGTCGGAGCGCTCCCGACCGAGCCGCGTCCGGGCGAGCCGCGGGTCGTGCTGGTCATCGGGGTCAACGGCGTGGGCAAGACGACGTCCTTGGCCAAGCTGGCCCGGCGGGCGCAGCAGGAGGGGAAGACCCCGCTCATCGTCGCCTCCGACACCTTCCGCGCCGCCGCATCGGAGCAGCTCGAGGTCTGGGCCAATCGTCTCGATGTCCAGCTCGTTCGCAGTCAGTCCGGGGCCGATCCGAGTGCCGTGGCCTTCGACGGCGTGCAGGCCGGGGTTTCGCGCGGGGTCGGTCTCGTCCTGGTCGATACGGCCGGCCGTCTCCAGACGAAGGGGAACCTGATGGAGGAGCTGAAGAAGATCCATAGGGTGATCGCCAAGGCGCTCCCCGGCGCGCCGCACGAGACGATCCTGGTGCTCGACGCCACCATCGGACAGAACGCGATTTCGCAGGCGCGCCTCTTCAGCGAGGCGGTCCCGATCACCGGCCTCCTCCTGGCCAAGCTCGACGGCACGAGCAAGGGAGGCGTGGTGCTCAACATCGCGCACGAGCTCCGGATCCCCGTGCGCTTCGCCGGGGTGGGGGAGGCGGCTGACGACCTGATCGATTTCGATCCCGCGACCTTCGCCGCGGCCCTGGTCGGCGACGGCGCCTTCGTGGAGGAGGCGGTGCGGGAAGAGGTGTAGCCGGCCGCCCGGGGCTCCTGGTTGCGGGCGGCGACCGTCCCTGCTATCCTCTTCATCGCCCCCCGCAACCTGATCGGAGGACCCAGGATGCGTACGGTCAACCCTGAGCCTTGCCTCTTCTTCCTCGCCAGATCCGCGCTATGCGCTCTTCTCGCGATCCTGCCCCTGACCGCGAGGCGAACTTCGGCGCAGTGCGTTGACTATCGCACCCGGCTGCACCGGGTGGGTTACTGCGAAGCGCCGAACGACGCGAACGACCTGACTATCCGCGGAACCTACGCGTACGGGGCGCACGGCAATAGCGGCATTGGCATCTACTCGATCGCCGATCCCGCCAACCCGACCCTTCTTGGCACCGTGGATACGCCTGGGTATGCCAGGCGACTTTCCCTGGTCGGGAGTCACCTGTTCGTCGCTGATGCGTCGGGAGTAGCGGTCCTGAGCCTCGCGAACCCGGTCTCGCCGGCACTGGTCGCGAGTGTCGCGCTGCCGCTTGAGCCTCCGTACTTCGATCTGGCAGCAGTGGGCGACTATGTCTACGTTCTATCGATCGGAGGGCTGATCACCCTTCACGTCAGCAATCCCGCTAACCCCGTGGTGGTCTCGACCTACGCCGACATCGACGGTTCGCTCGTCGGGATTACGGACTACGGCGCCTATCTCTTCATCGGCGATGAAAACATCCTCACGGAAGACCACGATCTCCATGTATTCAGTCTCGCCAATCCGGCTGAGCCGGCTCTCGCGGCAAGCGTGGAGAGTTTTCTGAGCTCCTGGTCAGCCTTGTGGCGCATGGATGCCGCCGACGGTCGGCTCCTCATCAACTACGGCCAGGCTGGCACGACGGTCGTCGGCATCGCCGATCCGCTCCACCCGGTGCCGAGCAACCGGGGCACGGGATCTGACGCCTGCGTGGCGATCCGCGGAAACACCGCGTTTCTCGGCGGATGGGGCCTCACCAGCGCGAGGTTCTCGCCAAGCAATGCGCCGAAACCCGACGGCTCGCTCAAGACGCTGTACCAGACGGGAGGAATGGCGATCGGAAGCGGGTTCGCCTACTGCCTGGAAGGCAGGTATCAGTCTCCGACCGGGGCGTTCGAGGTGTTCGATATCAGCGATCCTCTCGGGATCAAACCTCTGGGCAACCTCGAGCTGGCGGGAACCACGACCGGGATTGCGCTCTCAGGATCTCATGCCTTCCTTGCGAGTGGGGGGATGGGACTCAGGGTCACGGACATCACCGACCCGGGTGAGCCGGTACTGGTCACGACTCTCGAGACACCTGGATACCTCTATGACGTGGAAAGCGCCGGAAACTACCTCGTCGGTTCCGAAGGAGAGAGCGGGGTCCGGATCTTCGACCTGTCGAATCCCGCGGCGCCGGCCATGATTGGGGTGGCCGACACACCGACTTACGCCTATCGGGCTGCCGTCGTGGGCTCTCTCGCGTTCGTGGCCGATGCGGAAACCGGGCTCGCGGTGATCGATTTCGCGAAGCCGAGCGCTCCCACCCTGATCGGATCGGTGGTCACGAGCGGCCGGGCACGCGATGTCGCGATCACAGGAGACCGTGCCCTGGTCGTAGGCACCAATGGCCCGAATGGATTCGTGCAGGCCATCGATGTCTCGAACCCGGCTTCGCCGGTTGCACTCGGGAGCCTCGCCGTCCAGGGACAGGTTCTCGGCATTGCCACCGTCGGATCGTTGGCATATGCGGCGGTCAGTGGGACAACCGACGGGGCGGTCGTGGTGATCGATTTCTCCGATCCAGACCTTCCCGTGCAGATCGCGCGGATCGAGACGACCCTGATGGGGGCGTCGATCGCGGTGAAGGAGAGCACGCTCTTTCTAGTCGGTTCGAGTGAATCAGTTGAAGCCTTCCAGGTGTACGACCTCCTGCCGAATCCCGAAGAGCCGCGCCTCCTCGGGACGTCTGGCGAGGCCCTTTCGTCCGCAGGCTACGTGGGGATCGCGATCAGCGAGACCCTGATCGGGATCACGGGCAATACGAACGCAATCACGCTGCTTCCCGCTCCCTGCTCTCCCTCCGCCGGCATCGCGGGCGCCGTGGGAGCGTCGTCCGCCTTCCGACTGGGGGTGCCCCATCCCAATCCAATGGGGGCGATTACCACGGTCCGACTCGAGCGCGCGACCTCTGGGCGGGTGTTCCTCGGCGTGTTCGATGTCGCGGGACGGCGGGTGGCTGCCCTCGAGAACTCCTGGCTCCCCGCCGGCTCGGGAGAGTGGGCCTGGACCGGCCGCGATGACCGTGGAGGGTTGGTGCCCACCGGAGCCTACTTCCTCCGGGCGCAGGTCGATGACCACGTCGGCCCAGGGCAACGGATCGTGCTCGTGCGGTGATTCGCGCCTACGCGAGATCCAGATGAATCCGCGGTGCCGCTTGATCACTCGCTCAGGCGGCACTCCTTTTGCTTCCTCTTGGACGCATGGTGACCATCCCCCGACCTTCGATCCTCGCCGCGTGTCCCCCGGGAAGCCGGGTCCACACGGAGGAGCATGCCCGCTCCCTCGACGATGCACTCCTCCGCTACGGCCTCCCCGGCTTTCGCCCCGGACAACGCGAGGCGATCGAGACCCTCCTCGCCGAGCGGCGGCTCCTCTTCATTGCCGCGACCGGGGGCGGGAAGAGCCTCATCTATCAACTGCCGGCGATCCTGCTGCCCGGGACCACGCTGGTCATCTCACCCCTGATCTCGCTCATGCTCGATCAGGTTGCCGCGCTGGAGCGCCGCGGCATCGCTTCGACCTTCATCGCCTCCAGCCTCCCCACGGAGGAACTGCGCCGGCGCCTCCGGGAGTTCGCCGCGGAGCGCTACCGAATCGTTTTCATCACGCCCGAGCGGTTGAACTCGCCGCGGTTCCGCGCAGCCTACCAGATGATGCGCCGCCCCCTGGTCGCGGTCGACGAGGCGCACTGCATCAGCGAGTGGGGCCATGACTTTCGTCCGACCTATCTGCGGATCGGAGAATTGCTGCGGGAGATCCCGCCCGATCGCCTCCTCGCCTGTACCGCGACGGCGACCCCGCGCGTCCGGGGGGAGATCCTGGAGCGCCTCTCGCTCCCGGCCGACACCCGTCAGATCGTGCTCGGGTTCTCCAAGCCGAACCTCGCCCTCTCTGTGCGTCGGGTGCGGTCGGTCAAGGAACGAGACCGGCGGGTGGGGGCCGAGCTGCGTCGACGGCTTGGTCGCCCGACCCGTCGGACGAAGCTCGGCCAGGGGGCGATGATCGTCTACGCACCGACCCGCGGCGCGGTCGAGGCCGAGGCGCGGCGACTCGCCCGGCTCGGGTGGGCCTGCCGCGCCTACCACGCCGGACTGGAGCCGGACCGGCGGGTCGCGGTGCAGGATGCCTTCACCGCCGGACGGCTCAATGTGGTGGTCGCGACCAATGCGTTCGGCATGGGAATCGATCGCGCCGACGTCCAGGGCGTGATCCACCTCGCCCCTCCCGGCTCCATCGAGTCGTACTACCAGGAGGTCGGCCGCGGCGGCCGCGGCGGAGGACTCGCCACCGGCCTCCTCCTGCTCCTCGATTCCGACGTCGCCGTACGCCGGCAGATGATCGAAGGAAGCGCGGAGCCATCGAATCCGCCTCCACCGAGTGCCGCCCGACCGGAGGCGCCCCGACCGGAGGCACCCCAACCGGCGGGCACCACCGGCCTCTCCTCGCTCGAGACCGAGGCGTTGGCGCGCGCGAACCTCGAACGTCGCCGCGCGCTCTTCCGCGATCTGATGCACTGGGCACGGTCGCGCGCCTGTCGCCACGACGCCCTGGTCCGCTACTTCGGCGAGGAGATCGACTCCCGCCTCGGCTGCGGGCGCTGCGATCGGTGCCGGCGACCGTGGTCGCGGATCCGGCGGGCGTGGCGGTGGGTGACTGCCAGGGCGCTGTCCCGCTAGAACAGCCCCGCCTGCCGCATCGAGAATGGCGCTTTCGTTCCCAGGATCAGATGGTCGAGCACCTCGATCCCCATCATTTCGCCCACGCGTCGCAGCCGCTGCGTGATCTCGAGATCGTCCTCGCTCGGCGTGGTATCTCCGGACGGATGGTTGTGCACCAGGACGAGGCTCGCCGCCGCGGCCAGCACTGCGGGACGGAAGACTTCGCGAGGGTGGACGATCGACGCGTTGAGCGACCCGACCGAGACCAGCTCGACCCCGATCGGGTAGTGCCGGGTGTTGAGCATCACCGCGAGGAAGTGCTCCTTCGGCGCGCGCGCGTAGTGCTGCACCAGCGGCAGCACATCCTCCGGATTCCGGATCGGCTGCTCGATCGCGTGCAGCCGACCGTAGACCCGTCGGCCAATCTCGAAGATGGCCAGCAACTGGCACGCGCGGGCTAGCCCCAGTCCGCGGATTCGCCGGAGGTCTTTGAGCGTCTGCCTGGCCAGCGCCTCGAGCGATCCATCGCGCAGCACGCGGTCCGCCACGTCGGTCACCGGGGTCCCCGCATATCCCGTGCCCAGCACCGCGGCGAGCAGATCGCGATCGGTCAGACTCTCGACCCCCATCCCCTGGATCCGTTCTCGCGGGCCGTCCCCCTCGCGGATGATCGGCATCCTTCGATCGTAGACCACCCGCTCTCTCGTCCGTCTCTTCTCCATCCTGCCCTCGCTTTCGTCGGCAGAGACGGAGCGGAGCGAAGAGCGTGCCGGGGGAGCGGTCCTCGTGGGCCTAGCGCGGCTGGCCGCCCCGGGCCAGGATCGCGCGTACCCGGGTGAGGTTGTTCCGGGCGTCGTCCCGCGAGGGGTCGAGCTCGAGGCAGGCCTCGTACGACTGAACGGCGAGCGACCAGCGGCCCTGGCGATCGTAGACGTAACCGAGGTTGAACCGCGCGTCGGGGTGGCGCGGCTCGATCGCGAGGGCGCGCACCAGCGACTCCTCCGCGGCGACGAACTGGCCGGTGGCGGCGAGGTGCTGGCCGAGGTTGGCGTGCGCGACCCAGGAGGACGGATTCCGCGCGAGCACCGCCCGCCAGTAGGTCCCGTTGTTGTGGTAGTGGCGCGTCTGCAGCGGAGTGAGGACGAGGGAAGGAACGACCCACAGGAGGGGCAGCCAGGGCACGGCGCGACGGGCGGGAGTGAGGCGCGCCGCGACGGCAGAGGCGAGCCCGAAGAGTCCGAGCCAGAAGCCCCAGGCGGGCCAGTAGAGGAAGTGGTCGGCGATGAAGCTGTGATCCATGTAACCGAACGGGATCACCCCGGAGGTGGGAGGCAGGGCCAGCAGGTACTGACCGAATCCAAACACCGCCCAGTGTCCCCCGGAAAGCGGGGTGCCCTCCTTCCTGAGCCGGACCGATCGACGCCAGAGCAAGATCACGCCGAGGACCAGACCGCAGAGCGACAGTACGGCGATCGGGCGCACCTCGGCCGGCGCCCAGCGTGGATAGACGGGGGAGAGCGAAACGGGGACCAGCCAACGCAGCAGATTGTGCCACGCTCCCAAGCCCGCGATGGCGATCCGATCGAACAGCCCAACGTCGCTCGCCACCGTGGGGCCGTGCTCGCGCACGACGGTGAGGGCTCCCATCAGGAGGGCCGGAATGAGGCAGAGCGCAGGCGCGGTCCAGCGGCTGCGGTGCTTGGGATCCGGGCGCCGATCCGGAACCGGTCGCCCGCCGGCTCGGGGAGTGGTTGATTGGGGCGTGATCGAACTCTCCCCGGGGACAGTTCCCGCCAGGCCGAGCCACTCCAGCCAGAAGAGGGTCAGCGGCAGGGTGACTGCGGTGGTCTTCGAGCAGAGAGCGGCGAGCAGCAAGGCGATCGTGCGCGCCGCGCGGCCTGCGCCGCCCAGGGAGCGCCAATCGAGATAGGAGAGCAGACCGGCGAAGGAGAAGATCGCCATCAAGAGGTTCTTCCGCTCGGCCAGCCAGGCGACGGTCGAGACCTGCGTTGGATGGAGCGCAAACAGCGCGGTCGCAGGAAGGGCGAGCGCGTCTCCCACTCCCAGTCGGCGGAGGAACCGCCAGCAGAGCCAGGTTGCCAGCAGATGCAGCAGCACCTGGTCGAGGTGGTAGCCGAGCGTCGCCTCGCCCCAGAGCCGCCGCTCCAGCCAGAAGCTGGTGAACACCAGGGGATAGACCTGTGGGGTCTCGAACCCGGTCCAGATCCGGGCCAACGCGTCGGGGGCGTCGTACCAGGGAAGGGTCACATACTCCGGATCGTCCCAGTTCAGCACCGAGGCACCGAGGGTCGGGAGATACACCAGGGCGGTGAGCGTGAGCAGCAGCGCAACCAGGAAGCGGCTCAAGCCCCCGCCTCCGAACGGGCCCCTATCTCCGAAGACGCCCCCGCCTCCGAAGAAGCCCCCTTCGCGCAAGAGCCCCCTGCCACGGTATCCACTGCCGCCGCCGATCGGGTCTGCGGCGGAGTCGCCACTCCGCGACGCCGGCTGTCCCGCCGTCGATCCGGACGCCGAGGATCCGCTACCGGATGAGGAGGACACGCTGTCGGATCACGTCAGCTCCTGAGCCGTGTCTGGGGGCGAGACGAATGAAGTACGAGCCACTCGGCATGCGCCTCCCTTGGTCGTCCCGCGTACGCCAGACGTACACGCCGTCGGGTCGTCGCAGGATCGCGGAGGGGCCGCCGGACTGGTCCAGCGCGGCCACGCGTCGACCGTCGACCGACAGTACATCGATCGTCCAGTCGTCGTCGAGCGGTCGCGAGGGGCGGATGCCGATGTCGGTGCCGGAGGGGTTCGGCCAGATCCAGGCGGTGACCCGCTCGTGCCCCGCGCCACTGGGAAGGTCGGCGTCGGGCGTATCGACCGGGTTGGTGCGCCAGATGAACCGACGCTTCGTCGGCGTGCTCATGGTGGTCAGGTTGCCGTAGTCGATCGCCTTGACCCGCCACCAGTAGGTCCGGTTCGGTATCAGCAGGGGATCGCTCACCACGAGCTCGCTCTCGTCGACCAGCGGCTGCGAGATCCCGGTGATGAAGAGGCTATCGGAAGCGATGGTGAGCTGGTAGCGGACCCGATCGCCGGCTTCCGGATCGATCGCGTCGGTCCAGTCGAAGTGGATCGGTCCGCCGACCGCGACGGTGTCCCCCTCGCTCGGGCTCAAGAGTGAGAACGATCCCGGCGGGAAATGGAAGTGGTTGCGATAGACCGAGCGGGCATCGTCGAGCCGCTGAAACACATGGAGTCGATCGTCCTCGTTGACCCAGCCGCCGCGCATCTCGACGAAGAGCATCAGGTCGTCGATCCAGCGCCTGAAGTATCCCGCATCCACGGTGCTCTGTTGAGGGGTCGAATCGACGTACACATAGACCGGAGAGCTGTGGGCGAAGAGCTGGTTGTTGACCGCGGTCTGGTGAGCGGTCATCCCGTCGATCCGGACCGCGATCCAGGAACTCCCGAGGATCTGTACCGTGGTGTCGACCACCTGGTCGGTCCCGTTGCTGCTCTGCGAGAGCGGGATCGTCTGGACGATCTCTCCATTCCGGATGATCTTGGCCGAGCCGACCCCGAGGAGCGAGACCACACGGAAGTGGACCGACACCACGCCGCTCGGACCGGTCATGTTGATCATCGAGCCGGCTTCCTGACCGTCGACCATGAAGTCGAGCAGCAGCGGGTAGTTCGTGACGAACGACTTCCCCTGGCGCAGGTTCTGCACGAAAGCACTCGGGTCGTTCACCATCCCCGGTTGCTTCACGTAGGTGCGGAATCCCCCGGCCGGGCGCATGAAGTAGCTGTTGATCCGGCAGTCGGTGCCGGCGCTGGCCGGGATGCGGAAGCCGCAGTTGAGCAGCCGGTACCAGTCGGCGACCTGCACATCGCCGGCGTTCCCGTAGCTCACGATGTCGTAGGAATCGAGCGCGCCGAGCGCCGCCATGACCGGGATCTCCCGCCCCAGTCCCCAGGCCGGCCAACCGCCGTCATCGAAGAAGCCCGCCCCGTTGATCGGATGACAGAGGGACATCGCCTCGTCCGGTTGCGGCGCCCACTCCTCGCGCAAGTCGGTGAGCATCGGATAGGCCGCCTCGGGGGGGGTGCAGCACCCGAGGGAGAGGTTGTCCTTCAATCCGAGAAGAGCGACGTGGCCGAAGGCCTGATTTCGATGTTCGGTGGCGTAGTAGGTCACACAGTTGGGAGTGCTGGTCGGATCCGGGCCGCCGATGAAGTAGCGGCCGTTGTCCAGCAGCCAGGTCAGGTTGAGGTCCTCGGCCGCGCAGATCCGGTGCGCCTCCGCCGGGTCGACGTGGTAGTCCAGAGGCTGGTGGTAGGTATGGACGTGGTTGTCGCCGCTGAACCACCCGAGGGAGGCCATGTCGATCTCACGCGGCATGGTGACCGTCAAGGTGTCGTCCGCGCTGAGATTGAGCGTGAAGCGGCGCGGGCGATGTTCGAAGCCGTGGCCGATGGTCACGGTGGTCGCACCGGTCGGGAGGCTCATCACCGCGTCCCCGGCGGTATAGAAGTAGGCCCGCATGTGATCGCCGCCGTAGTAGGACATGGCCAGCGAGTCGGCCGCGGGTGGGTACGACGCACCGGTGCCGTCGATGACGTGGACGCGCGCATGGAGCGGCTGGGCGTTCGCGTCCCGCACCTGCAAGGTCAACAGGTGGGCCTCGGCGACGTTCGCCACGACCAAACACAGCGCCGCGCCGATGATCGATCTGTGGAGCATGGGAGAGCCCTCAGGTCGGTGTTTCAGCTGTTTTGGCGGAGGGGGGCCCGAAAAGTATACGCCAGGCTAGTAGCTGGGCGACAACGGTGAAATCGTGTGGCTAATGGCGACTGCGATCACCGGGCTCAACACGGGCCAACCGGGACATCTTGCACCGCGTCGTCCCGGCCCAGTGCGAGCCCGGGGGGATCGCCGAACTCAGGCCCCGGATCCGCCGGGAGTTCCGACCGTCGCTTCGGGCGTCTCGGCCGCCACCGGTGCCCAGGGATGGACCCGGTTATGGATCCGCTGATTCTCCAGGGCCCGGTTGCAGGTGGTGAAGCACTCCTTGCAGATCTGCCGCCGGACCTTCGGCAACTCGAGCGACTTCTTCCGGAAGAGGTTGTAGAGCGCGCCGTTCCAGATCTCGACGAAGCTCTGGTCGAAGACGTTGCCGAGCTTCTCTTCCTCGCAGTAGCAGCAGGGAACGACCACGCCGTCCGGCCCGATCACGCAGAACATCCACCCTTCATAGCAGGGGAGTTTCATCTGGAGCGGGTTCTTCTGGGATGTGGTGGTGTGCACCGCGCGTCGCGCCAGGTCGTCGTGGAAGCTCCGGAGGTTGTGTCCGATCGTCGCGCGGTCGAGTTCCGCCGCGAGCGGGGCGATCTGTGCCTGGACCCGGCGCACCTCGGCGTCGTCGAGTTGCAGGTGACGGGACTCCCGGAGTTCGCCCATGACATAGAACTGCACTTCGTCTACGCCCAATTGGGTGCAGATCCGCACCATCCCTTCGAAGGTCTCGAAATTCTCCTTCGATACGACGTGGGTGATGCGTACCCACGGGTTTTTCCCCCCTCGGTTCCTGCGCTCGGTGAGCACCGTTTCGAGGAACTGCGTCGCCTTCTCCCACAGGTCCCGCTTGTTCGAGGCGAGGTAGGCCTCACGCGTGCCGGAGTTGAGCGACACCGAGAGGCGGTCGAGTTCCACCTCGACCAGGGTCCGGGCCAGATCCGGCTTGGCCAGCGTGGCATTGGTGACCAGGGCGCAGCCGATCCCCGCCCCCTTGATCGCGCGCACGATCTCGGTCAACTGCGGGTGGGCGATCGGATCCCCCTTGCCCGAGAGCTCGACCAGGTCGGTCCCCACCTCGGCCAGCTCCTTGGCCAGCCGCTGGATCGTCTCCAGGTTCATGGTCATCCGTCCGCCGACGTACTCGCGGGTCTTGGTGATCGGCGCCGCCAGGAGCGCACCGTGCGATTCGCAGAAGGAGCAGCGGAGGTTGCAATGGTGGGTCGTTTCGAGGCTCACCACCTGGGGGCCGACCAGCGCCTTGCCCAGGGCAACCCCGAGCATCCGGCGGAATCGTCGACCGCGGGTGCCGTACTGAAAACGGTCCATTGAGATCCTCTCCCCATCCACGACGGGTCGGGCTGGTGTCACGATGCAGGTCGGATACAGGACCACAAAGCGTAACCAGCCGCGCGAAGGTCGTCAATGCGCGAGCCGCCCCGATGGGGATCCGAACGAGGTCTGCTCGAATGAGAGCGCCGGATTGGGGGGCGGATTGAAGAATGGTGCGGAAGGAGGGAGTCGAACCCTCACGAGGTAACCCTCACTGGCACCTGAAGCCAGCGCGTCTGCCATTCCGCCACTTCCGCACGCGGAGCCGGCATACTAGGCGGGCGGTCGGGCGAGTGTCAACGGGCGATCGCGACTTCACCCAAGCGGATCCGGCGCGGCCGTCCGTCGCAGAGCGCCCCGCGATCCTGATTGCGCCTCTTTCCCGCCATCTGCTAAGCCTTCACGGGTGAAAGACGACTCCGAACACGGCGACCGCCTCCTCCTCGCCAACCGCAAAGCCCGGCACGAATACGAGGTCATCGACAAGGTCGAGGCGGGACTCGTGCTGCTCGGAACGGAGATCAAGAGCATCCGCGACCACCGGGTGAACATGGGGGATGCCTACGCCACGATCGAGAATGACGAGGCCTGGCTCCTCCAGCTTCACATCAGCCCGTACCCGCAAGCCCATCAGTTCAATCACGATCCCCTGCGGAAGCGGAAGCTGCTCCTGCACAAGAACGAGATCCGGCGGCTCCGGACGAAGGTGCTCGAGCAGGGGTTGACCATCATCCCGCTCGACCTCCACATGAAGGACAACCGGGTCAAGGTGCTGCTGGGCGTCTGCCGAGGGAAGAAGCTGCACGACAAGCGGGCGACGGCCGCGGAGAGGACCGCCTCCCGCGAGATCGACCGCGCCCGACGGGGCCGCTACGAATGACGCGCCTCGCGCCACTCGCTGCCCTGATTCTTCTCCTCTCCTGGCTGTTGCCGCCCTCCCCGGTCGAGGGGCAGGGGCGCCGGACGCCCGCGTCCCTGCGCGGCATCGACTCCCTCAGGGTCAGCTACCAGGACGGACGGCCCGGATTCGCCGTGCCGTTGGTGCAGAAGGACGAGGGAACCTACGTCGACCTGGCCGACTGGGCCCGGGTCCTTGGTGAGGGGTACACCTGGGATCCGGAGAACTACCGCGGCGGGTTCAGCCTCGACTCGCTCAGCGTGGGATTCGTACTCGACTCGCCGCTCTTCTGGAGCGGTGGACGTGTGGCCCAGGCCGAGGCGCCGGTGCGCTACGAGGAGGAGCGGGTACGAATTCCGGTCGCCGCCATCGACACGGTCGTGCTCCCTCGCCTTCGCGATCGGATCCGCTGGGACCGCAGCACCGGGAGACTCGAGTTCCTGAGTTCCGGCCCCTGGCTCGAGACGGTGGATGTCCGGCTCTCCTCCGGACGGCTGGTGATCTCGGTCGGCCCCCTCGATCAGCAGCAGCATCGCGTGCGGTGGGACCCATCAGGGACGCTCGCCATCGAGGTGGAGGGGGTGCGCCTCGCGCCCGGTTTCCAGGCGCCGACCGGGCGGATCGACAACCTCGGTCGCGTTCGCGTGTTGCCCCATCCGGCCGGAGTCTCGGTGCAGGTCGCGCTCGATCCCGGGTGGGTCGGCCTGCGCGCGCGCCGCTCACAGGCGGAGAAGGTGCTGAATTGCGAACTCACCCGGAGTCGGCGCGATCTCGAAGGACTCGGCTTCGAGCCGCTCGACACCTATCCGCCGGCCCGTTCCCGGCAACGACTCGGGCAGCCGCGTCGCATCCTCCTCGAGGTGGGGAACGGGGGCGACGCGAACGGCGCACAGTACCTGCAAAACCTCGCCGCGGAGATCGAGACCGCGCTCACCCAGGACTTCGGACATGAGGTGATGCGCATTGCCGATCGAGAGGCCGAGGGACGGGGCAGCTCACCGAAGAACCGCCCGGAGATCCCGGCCTTGCCCGAGGCCGACTGCTGGCTCGGGCTCCGCCTCGAACGCTACCCCTCGACCGACGAGGCGGCCTTCGTCATGGTCTGCCCCGCCCCGCCGCGCTTCTGGGACAACCTCGACGCGATGGAAGGGGTACGGGCCGAGCAGTCGGATAGCGAGGTGCGCGAGTCGGAACGAAGTCTGCCGCAATACACCCAGATCACCCCGCTGACCGGTGTGCGTCCTGCCCCGTGGGGGCAAGCCGCGCGCGAGTATCAGGGTGCCTCGGTCTCCCTGGCCCAGACGCTCGCAGATCACCTCGGGGTGGAGATGAGTACCCGTCGCCTCAGGGTGATCAGCCGGCCGGCCCGGATCTTCCGCGGGATGAACATGCCGGCCGTGCTGGTCTATCCGCTCTCCTCCGGCGATGCCGCCGGCGCGCGAGAACTGTCCCAGTCGGAGATGCTGAGCCGCACCGCGCGCAGCATCGCCTTTGGACTCGATGAGTACCTTCTGGCTCATCCCGGAGAGCCGTGAGCATGCAGCGGATCTTCTTCATCCTCGGGGCGCTGCTCCTGGTGCTGGTCGGCGCGCTCTACTTCCTGGGACGTGGCCGGATCGAGTCCTCGGCGGCGAAGCCGCGTCCCCGGGTTCTCGAGCGGACAACCCAGATCGAGACTCTGACCCTCTACTTCGGGGACTCCAAGCGGATCGGTTTCGTCTCCGAGGCGCGCTCCTCCGCCACCGGATCGAATCTCGAGGCCAGGGCGCGCGCGGTCATTCGTGAGCTGGCCCAGGGACCGCTCGAGTCGGGACTGCCGGTGCTGCCCGCGGGGGCCCGGCTGGAGCACGCGTTCCTCGACCGCTGGGGGATCGCCTACCTCGACTTCGATCGTGGAATCCTCTCCGAGCGAAAGCTGGATGGTCAGGAGTGGTTGATGGTCGGCTCGATCGTGCGCTCGATCTGCGTGAACTTCCCCGAGGTCCGCGCCGTCCGCTTCATGGTGGCGGGGGAGATGGTCACCAGTCTGTCTGGATATGTCGACCTGGAAGAGCCGCTGACCGCGGCCGACTTCGCCCTCGCGCCCTAGTTCCGTCCGGGCTGGGCGGAGGTCTGCTCGACCTCCGCCCAGTGCGGTCCGAGTGTCCTGGTCCACCCTTCGTGGAGATCTCATGCACGACCAGAAGCGCGATCGCCCGATCGGCGTCTTCGACTCCGGAATTGGCGGCTTGACCGTGGTGCGGCAGTTGCTCTCGTTTCTTCCCGACGAGGACATCGTCTACTTCGGGGACACGGCACGCGTGCCCTACGGAACCAAGTCACCCGAAACGGTCACTCGGTTCACCCGGGAGGCGGCCCGCTTCCTGGCCCACCGCGGGGTGAAGTGCCTCGTCTTGGCCTGCAACACCGCGAGCGCCCTCGCCCTCCCGGCCTTGCGCGAGGACTTCGAGTTACCGATGGCCGGGGTGATCCTGCCTGGGGCGCGCGCCGCGGTCCGCGCCACGCGGAACCGGCGCATCGGGGTGATCGGCACGGTCGCCACGGTGCGCTCGGGTGCCTACGAGGCGGCGATTCGCGAACTCGACCCCGCGATCGAGGTGCGGGCCGCCGCCTGCCCGCTCTTCGTGCCCCTGGCCGAGGAAGGCTGGATCGAGGGGGAGGTGGTCGAGCAGGCCGCGCGCATCTATCTCGCTCCGTTGCTCGCTTCCGGCGTCGATACCCTCATCCTCGGCTGCACCCACTACCCTCTCCTCAAGACGGCGATCGCGCGGATCGCCGGGCCCGAGGTCACCCTGATCGATACCGCAGAGGAGACGGTGCGCGAGGTCGAGGCTATGTTGCGCAGTGAGGGACTCAGGCGCGATGCGCGCGCCGAGGGACATCACCGCTTTTCGTCAGCGACGTGCCGGCCCAGTTCAGTGAGGTTGGGGCCCGCTTTCTCGGGCGCCCCCTTTCCTCGGTCGAGTGGGTGCGGCAGGAGGATCTTCCCTGGTATGAACGATAGATCTGCAAGCTCAACCCCGCCGGCTTCGGGGGACGCGACCCGCCACGACGGCCGTCTTCGGGATGCCCTCCGACCGCTCCGGATCGAACGCGGGGTGCTTCGCCTGCCGGCCGGCTCTGCGCTCGTGCGGATGGGAGAGACCCAGGTCCTCTGCGCCGCCACGGTGAGCGAGGAGGTACCGCCCTTCCTGCGCGGAAAGGGCGAGGGGTGGGTCACGGCCGAGTACGGCATGCTGCCCGGGTCGGTCTCGGACCGCGCGCCGCGGAACAAGGTGACCGGCCGGGCGCAGGAGATTCAACGGTTGATCGGGCGCTCGCTGCGCGCGGTGGTCGACCGCACGAAGCTGGGCGAGCGCACCATCACCCTGGATTGCGATGTCCTCGAAGCCGACGGCGGCACGCGGACGGCCGCGATCTCCGGCGCCTACGTCGCGCTGGCCAGCGCGATCGAATCTCTCCTGTCCGCAGGAAAGCTGACCGAGAGTCCGCTCACCGACGCGGTCGCCGCAGTCAGTGTCGGGATCGTGGATGGTGTGCAACTCCTCGACCTCTGCTATCGCGAAGATGTCCGGGCCGAGGTCGACTTCAACGTGGTCGCGACCCGGAGCGGTCGCCTGATCGAACTCCAGGGGACCGCCGAACACGGCACCTTCACCCCGGTCGAGGCGGGCGAACTCGTGGCGCTCGCGCTCTCCGGCATCGCCGCCATCGGCCGCGAGCAGGCGCGCGTCCTGGCCGAACCGCCGCGCCGGGTCGGGCTCTTCGGAGAACCGGCCTGATGAAACTGCTCCTGGCAACCCACAATCGCGACAAGATCCGCGAACTGGCCCACGCCTTGCTTGGATTGCCGATTGAGGTGCAATCGCTCGACGATTTGCCGACGTTGCCCGAGGTCGACGAAACTGGAGTGACGCTGGAGGAGAATGCGTACCTGAAGGCCGATTCGGCCGTCACGCATTCGAATCTGCTCGCGCTGGCCGACGACACCGGTCTCGAAGTCGACGCGTTGAACGGTGCGCCTGGCGTCTACAGCAGCCGCTACGCGGGAATCGGCGTTTCCTACGCCGACAACGTGCAAAAGCTGCTCCGCGAAATGACCGGCGTGCCCGAGGCGAAGCGCACCGCGCGCTTCCGCTGCGTGATCGCGCTGGTCGAGCCAGGGGGACGCCGCGCCACCGCGCACGGAGTGGTCGAAGGACGCATTCTCGACCACGCCCGCGGCGCGGGGGGCTTCGGCTACGACCCCGTCTTCCTCGTGCCCGAGGTGGGGAAGACCTTCGCGGAGATGTCGCTCGAGGAGAAGCGGACCGTGAGCCATCGTGGGCGCGCGCTGCTCCAGGCTCGGGCGCTCCTGCAGGATTGGTATGGCCTGCAGGACTCGGATGGCCTCCAGGAGTCGGGTGGATTGAGCCGACGGAACCGCGGCCGCATGCCCTTGACGGTCATGATCTGCAGTCGGCCCGGGCAGACTGCCGGCGTGCCGTCGTCTCGGGTGAATCCGGACGGCGAACGCGCGCCTGGCAGGACTCGAACCTGCGACCGGCGGATTAGAAATCCGCTGCTCTATCCAACTGAGCTACAGGCGCATGAGCCGGCGCGTGCGCGCGCGGCGAGTGGTGACCGCACGCAGAGAAGGAAAAGTGGGGTGGATGATGGGGCTCGAACCCACGACAGCTGGTACCACAAACCAGTGCTCTGCCAACTGAGCTACATCCACCACAAACTTCGAGCTTCGATCGAACTACCGGAGGTTTCGCGGCTTCGGGGCGGCGAAGGCCGGCTGCTGAGATGTCGGGGTGAGAGGATTCGAACCTCCGACATCCTGCACCCAAAGCAGGCGCGCTACCAGGCTGCGCTACACCCCGGTGTAAACCCTGACGAGGCGGCAGAATAGGCCAAGCCTCGCGATAGTGTCAACCAAGGAGGGACAGAACCATGGGTAGCCTCAACAAGGTCATGCTGATCGGCAATCTCGGCTCCGATCCCGAGGTCCGGCAGATTCCCAGCGGCCAGGCCGTGGCCAACTTCAACCTCGCCACCACCGAGTCGTGGGGCGGGCGCGACGGCGGCGAGCGCAAGGAGAAGACCGAGTGGCACCGGATCGTGATCTACGGCCGTCTGGCCGAGATCGCCGGCCAGTACCTCAAGAAGGGGCGTCAGGTCTATCTCGAGGGCCGTCTCCAGACCCGCCAGTGGCAGGACCAGCAGGGCCAGAAGCGGTACACCACCGAGATCATCGCGCAGCAGATGGTGATGCTCGGCAGCGGCCGCGGCGAGGGCGGCGGCGAGGGGTCGGGTGCAGGCGGCGGAGGGGCGCGGATGGGTGCCGGCGCCGGCGGTGGTGGTGGCCAGCGCTCCCAGCCCGCCTCGGACTTCAACGACCCCTTCGGCCCAGGCGGCGGCGGCCCCAGCGAGGAGCCGGTCGGGGGCGAGTTCTTCGACGACGACAACGACCTCCCGTTTTGATCCCGGTCGCGACCGTCGCGGAGCGCGAAGCTGCGACCCCCAGGCGCGGTTGGCGAGATTCTCGTCACCGCGCTTGACCCAGGCCGTAGCCGCTGCGTATCTTCCCGCTTTGCTGATTCAGCGCCGCTAGCTCAATTGGCAGAGCAACTGACTCTTAATCAGTAGGTTGAAGGTTCGATTCCTTCGCGGCGCACAGTTTGGGCCGGTCGACATCGACCGGTGGCGATCCGAGCCCCTCGATCCGGGCTCCTGGTTCTCGAACCGGGAGAATGCGGACGGGGGGATCGTCGTTTTTTGGGCGAAGACAGGACAGAGCACAGAACAGAACGCAGAACAGAACGGGACAGGACAGGAGAGTCGGCGGGCTGCGCCGCCGACGGGCGGAGATGAGACAAGGCAAGTCGGCGAGCTTCGCCGCCGACGGGGGGAGATGAGACAAGGCGAGTCGGCGAGCTTCGCCGCCGACGGGGGGAAACGAAACGGGGGGCTTGGGGCGGACATCGAAGGGATGTTGCGGTTGGTGCGGAAGGATGTTGGGGGATAGAATGCGGTCAGGCAGCGGAGCTGCCTGACGACTTGGGGGCGAATTGGATTCGACGGAGGGGAGGAGGTCTGGACTGCGTGCCGAGGCGCTAGGCCCTCGTAAATCACTTAGCAAATGATCAATTGCCACTCCTGAGATGGCCCTCGCTGCCTAACTAGCAGCGACGTCCCCCACGATTCTGTCTGCCGGGTTGTGATGGGACGATGTTACGGCGGGCTGGTCGACCAAGCGCCCGACGCGGTTGACGAGAACTTAGGGCTGTGCGTCACGCTGATCCCGTCGGTCGGAGCTGCGTGAAGCGAGATTAAACGGCCGAACACGCACGTAGATGTCCATTCGGAATCTTTTTCGGACGCGGGTTCGATTCCCGCCGCCTCCACATTCTAACTACTTGGGTCCCAACGAGTTGACTTTCGAAGGGACCCCCGTCTCCACGCCGTCTCCAAACTGCGTTGCCGGCTTCGGCTGCTCCAGCAGTCGAATCGCGGCTTCGACGGCTGCGGGAGACAGGTGCATGTAGCGCTGACTCGTCGAGAGATCCTTGTGTCCGGCGAGTTCCTGGATCGCTCGCCCGGGCGCGCCGCGCATAGCAAGATGCGAGCAGAACGTGTGACGCAGCACGTGCACCCCGGCGTTGCGGAGATTCGCGAGCCGCGCCGATCGTTCCACCAGCACGCGCACGATCTTCTGCGAGATCCCTTGCCCGTCCTCTCGCGTGAGCACGCGGACTCCGCGCAGGTGTCGATGCGCGCGCAGCGCGTCGGCGAGCCTTCCGGTGAGCGGAACGAGGCGAGCACGTCCACCTTTCGGCGCCGTCACCTGGCCCTTCCATTCACTCCGGCGCACCCACAGCTGGCGCTTGCCGAGATCCACGTCGGTCCATTCCAACGCCATCATCTCGCCACACCGCAGGCCCGCATCGCCTCCGAGCAGCACGATGAGATGGGCGCGGGCATCGACGTGACGGGCTGAGTCGACCAGTCGCTCGTACTCGTCGAAGTCATGGAACGCTGCCTTACACTGAGGAGCCGACCTGACGAGCCGAACGGTGCATGGCATCACCACGAGCACGTCCCACTCGACCGCGACCTTGAGCAGGGTCGAGAGAACCGAGAGCACGTTGTTGACGGTCTTCGGTGACTTCCCAGCCAGCTTGCCCTTGAGTCGCTGGACGTCCTCGTTCGAGATCTCATCGAGCTTCTTCCGGCCGAGCCTCGGAACCAGGTGCACCCGGAGAATCGTCTCCTTGGCCGCGATCCCCGATGGCTTCTGACGGTTCGCCTGCGCGTAGCCTTCGAGGAAACGCGGAGCGAACGTCGCAAGCGTTGGCACCTCCTTCCGTGGCTTCTGGATTCCCTGGACCAACATCTCGCGCTCTCGCGCGTCAGCCCAGCGTACGGCGCCCGAACGCGAGGACACGGGCGCCCGGCGGCGTTCCCGTTGCCTCGTTCCGTCAGGCATCCGCACCGTGATGTCCACTTCCCAGCCACCTCGTCGATAGGGTCGGATCTTGACACTCATCGCCTGGACACTCCTTCTGGCGATGGCGCACGACTTCGGTGAAGCCAGTCTAGCAGGTCATCCCGATCGAAGAGGAGCCGGCGACCGATCCGCACCGCGCCCGGGAGTTGCCCCCGCTCGACCATCGCGTAGATGGCCTTGCGACTGGTGCGCAGCAGTCTTGCCAGCTCCGGAACTGCCAGAAGCGGCGGCAGATTCGCCAATGACTCCCGTGAGCCGCACGAGCACGCCTGCGGCGCGCTATCCGCATCGTGCGGCACTTGATTCCCTCGAATAATCCTAAGACCGCCTGTCATTGCGAGGCCAATCTTCTGGATTCTAAGGAGTTACGGCGATCGCGATCCCCTTGCGGTAAGGGCAGCTCGTGAGGGGAGGCAAACAGACCGTCGACCAGCTGATAAACGCTCTCTCGCAGCTCGGCCCGTTCGCTCCAAACGAGATACCAGCCCGGCCACGCCTGGCCCAGGAGCCGCTCAATCGAGTCGCGGCGACGAACGGACACGCCGGGCAAATAGGTGGCGATACCGAGATTTTTCCAGCCGAAGACCCCGCCGGCGCCTTCGGCAGCGGTGTAGCCGCAGAGCTTGCGACGAAGCACGGAGAGTGGCTCGGTCCCGAGATCTACCTCCACCGCTGTCCGAAGGATGAGCGCGTCTGCTGCGCTTCCGACCTGGAGCATTGCGAGACCATCCGGAACGACGGTCTCGTGCCCTGCCGCCACCCGTTCGCGGATCTCCCAATCCGGCCGGAACAGATTGAGTGCGACGCCGGGGAGCTCGTGCGTGACGACGGCGAGATCGAGCCACGCCCGTACGATCGCGAGGTGATGAGCAATTCCGCCTCGCGGCGATCGTCCCGAAACCTCGCCCTGCGAGATGAGCCAACGCTTCCCGTTCGGTCCGATCTGGTAGAGGTTCTGCTCCGCCCGATCTCCGGCCCGGACGTCCACCCAGCCGCCATCGAAGAGCCTGCGCAGCCGTCGCGCCGCGGTATCTGGGCGAACTCCGGCAAACGCGAACTCGGCAAGGTCGCTGGTCCGCGCAATGCGAAACCGGTTGAGTGCGCGCAGCAGAGCAGCGTCCCGATCGCCAAGACGAACCTGAGCCGAGGATCGCCGTTTGTCGCGAGGCTGTCGCGGCGACACGGGGCTAGATCCTCCCCAGAGGATTGCGGATCGGGAGCCCGCAGGATTGGCAGGGGGTCCAACCCGCCGACTGTCCGCAGACGTCGCAGCGGCTGAAGACCCATCCCTCCATGAGGTGGGCCGGGCTTGCTGATGTGCACTCGAAGATTCCGTAGGCGGCGGATTCGTGGCCGCGCGGGCACACAAGATGCGACGCCCGCAAGCTCGGCAGGCTTCTCGCGAACCTCACGAGACGAACGATTCCCGCGCCGCCGAGCCAGACCGTTCCGACCATCCAGGCAGCCACCCGGAGGCTAGCTACCGCGCTTTTCCAGATCCAACCGAAGTCCCCGCTCATCCGATTCACCCCAGTCCTGGCCAGGCGGACTCGTCGTCGGTCCGGTTCGGGGTCAAGAAAGCCGCTTCGCGCGTCACGGGTGCCGCGGGCAGCTCGCACTCGACGGGGCCGAGGTCAATGTCCCGGCTTGGCACCGCGACCGTGCCTTGGCGAATGAACCGACGAAGCTCGGGCGGCGCGTCGCGAGCGGCCGAGCGCAAAGCGTCAAGATCCACTCGCGGTGAGCGGACGCGCTGCGCGCTCATGGTCTTTTCCCAGAAATAGAACGTGCGATTGGGCAGCCGGGGAATCGCTTCGATCAATTGCTGACGCTGCGATCGCTTGTCGTCACGCGAGGCGGGAAGCGCGTGGCCGATGAGCTTCGCGTCTTCAAAGCTCGATCGGAAGATCGCCTCATAGCCCGTGTTCGTGCGCAGGATGCGGACCAGAGCGGTGTCGAGCTGCGCGACCTGCTGATTGACGAAGGTGAGTGCGACGCGCTTGTGGCGCGCGAGCGCCAGCAATCGGGCAAACTGCTGCCCTTGCCGTCCCGTGATGGCTTCCTGGAACTCCTCGAGAATCACCCAGGCGTGGGGAGAGTTGTGGCGCAGCCGACGCGAGAGGATCGCTCGGGTAAGTCGGCCAACGAGAACGCCGGCCCAAAACCGCGTGGCACGTTCTGCTCCGGCAGGCGGGTCCCCAAGATCGATGATGGTGAGCCCGTGGTCCAAGCATTCCTCGAACGCGACACAGTGAGCGGCCGACAGCGCGCGGCGCGTCTCTCTCAAGAACAGAAAGGTGTCCAGGCGAGCTAGCAGCGCATCCACCGATCCGCGCGCTTCGCGAATGAACGCGCCCGCTGCATACTGCCGGATGCCGGAATCCTGCGAGACTCGCGCATCACGCGTAAATGTCGTCGGCTGGGCAAGCCAGCGCTGGAGCACCGTCAGTGGCAGGTTGCGCTCGATCGCAAACGACACCAGGTGCAGGAACATCCGGCTCATCCGAGCCCGCAAGTCGTCATCGAGTGCTTCCTCGATCGCGGCAGCAATGGAGAAGGCCTGCACTTCTCCGGGGCACATCAGGCTCAGACAGCGTCAGGCGCAGTTCCGGCGTGAACCGCCGATCAAAGGGCCGAATCACCCTGAGATGACGCAGCAGATTCGATGGGTCGCCGCTCATCGCCTGCGCTGGAAGTAACACGCGCGTTACGAGGTGGGCCAGCTCTCCCTTGAGGTCCACGATGACGATGGGTCTCGGACTTCGTCGGATCACTTGGTGAAGACACGACAACACGAAGAACGACTTCCCAGCGCCGGTTCCGCCAGTGACCCAGCCGTGCAGGCTGAGAAGATCCTGCTCCGGCAATCGGACCCAGTACCAGCCGCCGTCGGCGTCCTGCGCGCGACCAAGGAAGAGGTCAGTTGGGTCCGCTCGAAGGCCAAATCGCGAGTGAAATCGCTCCGCGTCGGCAGCCTCAGTCCGGCGGCGCTCACGACGGGACAGCGACTGCGCCTCGCGAAGTCGCACCGCCTCATTGCCGACCAGATGCCGGCGAAGTGAAAGAAGCAACTCTCGCGACATCACTACTCCCCGTTCCACGGGACCAGAGGGTCCTCGTCCGGATCCTCGTCCGCTGCTTCGGCAGCCTCATCCTCCACCGGTCGACGGACTGCCAGGCGAGCACGTTGCTCGTCACGGTCATTGCGCGTGCGGTCGAAGGCCCGCACAGCAAGACCAACGCAGAACAGGATCCCAACAAAAGCGCTCATGATGTCCGCCACGATGCCGGGGTGTGCCGGCAGATGCGAACGGAGGGACTTCTTCAGGACTGGCGCGAGCACCGTGACCGCCGTGGGCAGGATCATGGCGACAACCAGCAGCAGGATTGCTCGACGGGCGAGGCGGTTCATGGGAGGACCTCGACCGCGACCACGTGTTGTGCTGCCACCGAAAACGACGTCCCATCCTCGAGCTGCACGAGCGCCAGCTTCTTCTCGACATCGGTGATCACGACCCAGGTGCCGGCCGCCACGCTGCGGGTGCTTGCGCCATCTGGTACCGAAAAGCCCGAGAGGAGGATGCCTGGTCCGGGCCAGGGACCGTCGCGTCGCACAACGTGGCTTGCAAACACCCACCCATCGTCATCCGCGTACCTCACGTGATACCAGCCGTCGCTCGCTTCCTTGATCTTCACGGTCGTTCCGATGAGGAAGGTCCCGAGGGCGGGAAACGCCGTTGCCGGGCCGGTCCGCAACGTCGCTTCTGCCGTGATGATCCGCCCAGATGGCAATCGCAGCGCGTGGACAAGGAGAAGGATCACGACGATGAACGCGAGGCCGGCTGCTGCAGGGGCCAACGCTCGGCTGAAGATCCGCGGCGGAGCGACCTGGGTCTGCGCAGCTGCGGCCGCTATCGGTGGAAATCGCCGCTCGCTGAGCTGTCGCGCGATCTCGGGACGCAGGTTGCCCTCATCGTCTGCCAGCCACGAATCATCGAGGTTCTGCATTGAGTCAGATCCCCGCGGTGGGATGCCAGCCGCAGACGGGACACGCCTCGTTTCGTGAGACTCGAGCCACTAGAGCCTCGAACGGGTGATGGAAGATGTCGGCCAGAGACTCTCGCGGCGCACTTCCCCCATGGAGCAGAAGGAAGCAACCCGCAGGAATCAGGCCTGCCCGACTTCCCGCAGGGTCGAGAAGCGACAGCGCGATCGCTGCAGTAGCCGAGGCGAGGAACGCCAGGTCAACACCCAAGCCGGGTTCGGCTACCATCCGATGCTGTTGCGCGTCCTGGTAGGCCTGTCTGCGCTCCTTGGGAGCGACATCCGGCGCGACCTCAACACGAAATCCCACCGCACAGAAGAGGCACGGGCCGCTGTTCGGCCGGTACGCGATGATCTCACCCCCGGCCGCCCGTTCGTAAGCTCCAGCGAAGAGCCCGAGGCGCCCAGCTCGCACGCAGCTCTCATTCGCGGTGAACTGCGCGGCGGGGCTGTCCGTCGTTGCAACGACCAGGTCCACCGAGCCGACGAGGCGGTCGAGGTCGGCTTCGGAAAGTGTGAGCAGGTCAAGGTCATTGGCCTCCGCCGACACGGCGCGACGCGTCAACAGGTGCGCGACGGCTTGCGCTTTGCTGCGCCCGAGATCATCGAGTCCGCAGGCGTGTCGGGATAGATTCGCGGCATCCAGCCGGTCAATGTCGAGCACCACGAAGTGCCCCACGCCCGCCTGCGCAAGCAGGAGGCCCACCATGGAACCGAGACTCCCAGCACCGACCAATAGCACGCGGCTTTCGGCTAGGTTTCCGCCGACGCCGATCCGTCTGCTCTCCAGGCCGCGTTCCACGTCGACGAGCTCCACGCCACCAACCTCGATGCTCGGCTCTTGCGGGGAGAACCGAATCCCGCGCTCGGAGTCCACGACGACGGATGAGGTGCTCCCTCGGCTCTCGCGGGAGAGGTGGCGGAGAAGGGGGAGTCCGCCATCGGGCGAAGCCGAAAGAAGCTGGAGCAGACCCTCATCGAGCCGGGCGTGACCGAAGACGGGAGAAGGTCCAGAAGCTGCTACGGCTTCGCGAACCGCGTTGCTGACCACAAGACGCACAGACGTCATGGGAAACCTTCTTTGCGAGGGTTGGCTCGGTCAGTAGTAACCGCCGGACGCGTCGATCGCAGTCCGGAGCGACGAGCACCGGGATCTCCACAAAGTCCGCGTCGTTTCGAGACAGTCGGAACGCGCGAATCCGAACGGTCCCGCCTTGGATCGTGGTGATAGGAAAGACCGCTTCCGGCTTCGACCACTCGGAGGACGTCACGATCTCTTGTGCGGTCGCCAAGTCGATCGCGCTTGGCAACTCGACCTGTCCGGGGTGGCGGTGATAGTCACCGACGTAGTCGAGCGCGAACCGGTCGAACAGATACTGGAGCTGGTGCTGCTGCCACTCGGAATCGGGAGTGAAGCCCGTGCGACGACGAACTGCCTTCGGTCCTCCACCGACAACGAACGGCACGGCGAAATCGGCTCCGAGCTTCCGGCCAACGAGGATGCCACCGGTTTCCGTCGCCGGATACGCCAGGCAGTCGGAGACGATCATGGCGAAGGCACGTCGAGCGATGAGCAGCTGCGAACGCATCTGGTTAGAACTCCTCTCCTGTTTGCAGCCAATGCAGGTACGCCACCAGCCACGCGCTGATAAGCGGGATGCAGCTGGCGGCTGTGCCACGCATCGGATCCCAGTGGCGCTTGTGGATGCACACGCTGCCGTCGCCATAGCGGTGCGGGGAGCGTTCATCAAGCGGCGGGTCATGGACGAAGAAGCGAGGGGGATGGTAGGGGTATCGATCGGGGTATCGCACCGCGACGACGAAGGCGACACCAGCGATTGGCTCCAACGCACCAGCCCATTGCAGGGCGCCGCTCGCGACTTGCTGAAGGCGAAAGCGCGGGAAGCGCCCTCGCATGATTTCGCACTCGGCGACAAGTCGGGACTGCCATTTCGCGTCCTTGTACCACATTGTGATCTCCCAAAGGTGCGTTGGAGGAGGGTCGGGCGGTCGCGCGACCCTCCTCATTCGCGGATTGTGGGTTAGGGGTTCATCAAGCGGCGGAGCGTGGTGTCACGATCTGCCGGGTGTCCGATAACAGGAAGAGACTGCCATCGACCGCGATGGCGATGGATTCCTGGCGCGTGACGCGAAGGAGCCGCCAGAGAACCTCGAGCAGTCGTGAGATGTTGGCCGCCGTGGGCACCCGCACCAGGTAGGACTCCAGGACCCGGATCGGCTCGTGCGTCACCGGACGATCCACGCCGCCCCAGGTGCCCAAGGCGTTCACCACCGTGGCGCCGCCTGCGATCGGCAACAGAGCATCCCGCACGTGGCCGAGACACTCATCTTCGGGGAGAGGGTGTCCAAGCTCGTCCTGAACCGGAAGAAACACCCGGACGTGTTTCGCCGACTCAAAGTGCGCTCTCAAGGCCGATGACGTGGAGCAGTTCTGTCGCCGAAGACACCACCCCGAATGTGCGCGGGGCGAGCTTCGTGGGTTTGCTCTTCGCGGGAACCGGCTCTGGCAGGGCCGGCGATTTTGGGACTTCGCGGACATGGCCATCCGCGTCGACTTCGACTTCGCGATCACGACGGATCGCGTCGGTGAGGCGGCGGAGCCCTTCGGGCTTCATCAGTATTCTCCTTCTGTCAAGGGTGGCGGGGGTCAAAGAAAGGCCCCCAACGGGTGAACATCGGGGGCTGACGCTTCTAGAAGAGCTGACGCCTCGAATGGACGTTGGCCTACGGTGTGGTCTT
Organism: Candidatus Eiseniibacteriota bacterium; assembly: GCA_016712505.1. Taxonomy (GTDB): domain Bacteria; phylum Eisenbacteria; class RBG-16-71-46; order CAIMUX01; family CAIMUX01; genus JADJQY01. Next base: position 583,854 of record JADJQY010000008.1, read on the forward strand.
GTCGATCGTCACCCCTCCTTTCGTGCTGACACGAACGACGACCCCGTTGCGGCACTTGATCTCCAGGACGCCGGGCTCAACCAGGATGCCGATAAGATGCCCGTGACAGGGACATCGCGCCTCGACGCCACGAATGGTCTTGTACAAGCGGGCCTGCATTGGTACTCTTCGGATCAGATGCACTTCGCCTCCTCTGCCGTGAGTGGATGCCCAACGCGGCACTCCTTCCCCCAGACGCTCATCGCATCGAAGTGCCCTTCACCGTGTATGTCGGCTTTGCGTCACAACGGAGCCGCGATGGCGGCGTGTGAACTGTTCGCTCCTGGTCGCACTGCGATCCTCAAAACATCAAAAGCCCCGCACGATGTGTTCGTGCAGGGCGTTTGGTCGCGCTCTCCGGCAGGGCGCGGACCCCTCTAACTCGTGTTACCTCTCGCATCACTTCTCTTGGCGCTCCGAGCCGTCGCCATCCTTAGCGGCGGCAGGAGTCGAGCCGGGCACCCCGCCTCGTGCACGTTCGAGCTCCGCCGATCGGCGAATGAGAGCGCGAAGACGTACCCGAAGCAACAGCGGGACAGCGGACTGGTCTCCGTCGATCGGAACGATCCGGCCGCGGAGAGCGTCCGGCCCCAGATCAATGGAGCGGTCTTTTCTCAAGCCTCCCTCCTTTTCTGAGAGGACCCACGTTTGATCGGGCCTCTCCACGCTCTGTAGTCCGTCGCGTGTCACGCGGCCCCTCGGCCGCACTGTGGCTAGCTGGCCTTGACAGCCCTAATAGATGGGTATATCATAACGTTACACTTACTTGTCCTGGACGTACTTCCTAGGTCGTGGCTCTCGGGTGGGCCTCGGACCGCGTGGTGCTGGTTCTCCGTCCAGGACAGTCGGGTTTACCCGTGCCGTCTCGGCGGACAGCCACAGTCATGGCTGCGTTCCGACCTGCATTGCAAGGCACGGGGTCCACCACAGAGCCGCCCTCATCCCCAACAGGATGAGGGTCTTTTCTTGTTCTTGCTTCGCGTGTGACGCCGTGGGGACAATAGAGCGGAGGGTATCTTCCCTCGGAAAGGAGGTGCGCACCAAACTTCATTCACAGCGGCAATCAGAACTCGTCGCTCCGGGTCCGCTAACGGACTGCCGGACTCGGCCGAGATTGCTGCGGGTGCAGTCCGGGACAGGAACGAAAATGACTGACCCGATACAACGGTTCCTCCAGCTCTCCCGCCAAGGGGCGACGCAGGAGGAACGCATGGAGGCCTTCGACGACATGGCGCGAGCGAAGATCTGGCCAGGCGGGCAAGATCTCGTCACGTTCATGCGGCGTGAGGCCGCAACGGCAAAGTGGCGCCTCGGCCGGAGCAATCCGGCGGTAGGCGGAGATGCGGAAGACATGGTGCAGGACGCGCTTCTCACCTTCTTCGCCAACGCTGACCGGATAGACCGGTCGGTCGTTGGGTGGCTGCGAGGCGTGCTGATGATCCTGGCCAAGCGGAATGCAGAGAAGCACGGTCCCTTCAACATGGCCTCAGAGTTCGATGATCTTCACCACGTCGTACTCGTAAGAGACGACGCAGATCTCGAGCGACAGGCCGCGATGAGCCAGACCGTGGGCGATGCGATCGACAAATTGCCGAAGACCCTGCGGGAAGTGACCCGGATGCACTTCCTCGAGGGGATGAGCAACCCGGAAATCGGCTACGCACTGAACCTACGTCCGGGAGCCGTCCGAACCAGGTGTGGCGCGCGCGTGCCGCGCACTCGCAGAATTGCTGAGGCACGACGATACCGACCCTGAAGAAAACCGCAATGTAGGCAATCAGTAGTCTACATTCCTGCGCAGCAGTGGCACTTGCCACGCGCAACCGCTCGCTTGCGACAAGGGAGCGGTTTTCTTTTGGGGTCTGCGAGGGTCTTTATGTGCTAAGGAGCTGAGGAACCTCGATCATACTCTCGAGGATGGATCGCATCGTGTTACTGCCGCTGGTAGGTCTGCGCGCCCTCGTCCCACTGCACCGTGATCTGATTTCCCACGATCGCATACGGCAGCTCATTGACTTCACCGCCCGGGTGGCCAGCGAGCCGCACCGTTCCCCCGCGATCCTCAAACGTCATGTCGTCTTCGGTTTCGCACCCCTGCTCGGCGCAATCCGGACCCTGGCAGCAGTAGGAGAGGACGAATTTGCAGTCGGCCTTGAACTCCAGCGATTCCGTGATCGTCGTCCCGGATTGGGTCTGGGTGCGCTGCCAGGTGCCCACGAGAGGAGAGGAAGCGCAAGCAGCGGACGGCGTCGTGGTCCCATCCTTTCCGCATCCCGTGCCCACCAGGAGGAGCAACACCAGCACAGCGACAGACGTGAACGATTTCATGGACGACCTCCTTTCGTCGCGGAGCGGTCACCAAGGGCCGGCCGATGTTGGCCGAGCACGAGCACGTCGGTACACGTCTGGATAGCCGAATCGATCTGCCAGGTCGATCCGTCGTCATTGGAATGGAACACGCCGTTTGGTCCTGCTGCGTAAAGCCGATCGATCTCCGAATCGATAGCGAGGTCTGCCAAGCCCCGAAGGGGACCGTCCACCCGCTCCACGTGCGGCCACCGTCGCGTGATCGGATGGAGCCGAGATAGACGAGCTGGGAGTCACGTGGGTCACAAATGACTGGGTGTCGTTCGGTGACATCCGACACTTTGGTCCACGACGCCATGGCGTCTACACTGAGGAAGACGCCGCGGTCGGTGCACGCAAGCGACCGGGCTGCATGCTCGGGGTCAATTGCGATCGAGTGCACATCAACGCGCGGCAGGCCCTCTGCCACGCCGATCGGGCTCGGATTCCAACTGCTACCGGCATCGGGGCTCACGAGGAGGCCGTTGTTTGCGGTGCTCTGGTCGAGATCCTCCATTCCGACGTACCAGCGGTTCGGGTCATTTGGATCGATAAGGACGCAGTGAACCGAGAGGTGTACGGAAGGGTTGGCCGGCAGAAGCGGTAGACCGTCGGAGACATCCCGCCACGTCGCGCCCCCGTCGGTTGAGGCGTAGACTGCTCCGGCCTGACCAAAGCAGTCATTGCAGCCACTCTGGCGGCAGAACCCATCGGTGCCGGCAAGAAGCAGGTTTGGCACAGCGGCGGAGCCCGCCATCGACTGAATCGAAGTGCATGCGAGGAGCTGGTCGTCGCCGCGAGCTGCCAAGACCGACCCCGGTCGGTGCTGCGATAGATCCGGGCCAGGCCGTTGCCCATGGTGTTGTGGAGCCCGGAGGCGGCGTAGACGACATTTGGATCCGTCGGATCAGCAAGCAGCCCGCCGATCTGACCGCGATTATCCGAGAACACCGCCGAATGCCAGGACTGTCCCTCGTCCGGCGAGAAGAAGACACCATCTTCAGAAGCCACGATGATGACCGGACCAGACCCGAGGGGTTCAGTCTCTCCGGTTGCGGTGTTCGACTCGGCGGACCAGTTGCCCGCGCGGTCCACGCTCTTCATGCGAAAGACGTGCCGTTGTCCCGGTGAGAGGAAGAACACTTCGGTGTTCTCGTCGGTACCCGCGGCCGCTGGCGGCGAAAACACTCGTGACCGTCACGAAGTCTTCCCACGCTGCGTTCGGGTCGTAGGCGTATCGGAGATCGTACCGGTAGGCCTTTCCGTCCGGTCCCGCGTCTCGCGGCGCGGTCCACGCGACGGAGAGAGACCGCTCGTACGTCCCAACCACCCGAAGGTCCTCTATGGCGCGCGGCGGCACGGAGTCCGGTGGCGTTGGCGGTGTCGGTGCCTTGTCGTCGGAACACCCCCAAACCAAAGGGCAGCAACCAGCAGACCGATCTGGAACAGAGAAGAGATTCGAGATGAGCACATGTGCACGCGACCTCCCTAGGATTCGAAACTCGAATCCAGCTCCGGCGGTGTCGGGACAACGTGGCGCTCGCCACAGACGCATCGCGGCGGTAACGATTGCGCGCAAACGGCAGCGAGTGGGTCAGTGGGCTGATCCGATCTAGGCGGCTGCACGATCCACGGCGACGTCTCCAGCTCGCGAAAGAGCGCCGCGCGATGCTGGTCG
>JADJQY010000009.1 GCA_016712505.1 Candidatus Eiseniibacteriota bacterium
CGTCCGGCTCCCCTGAGCAGCCGCGGGTGCCCCGGTGCCCGGGACCGGGAGCCGCAAACGGGGGGGGCCGATTCTCAGGTGCCGCGCGCCTGTGGTTGCGCTACCCTCGTTGCTCGACGAAAGGGGGGTCTCCCATGCCCCAGGCACGATCGGCGCACGCGCGCTGCCGGATCTTCGCGTTTGGACTGTTGATCTCCGCATTCCTGTTGGTTCCCGCCCCTGCCCGGGGCGGCGAAGCTCCCGATCTGTTCGTGGATCGGTACATCGCGGCCACACGCGCCATGGAGTGGGACTCCGTGGCGGCGATGATGCACTCCACTGCCCTCTCCGACTTCAAGCAGCTGATGCGCCCCGCGGTGACCGCCGACCCGAGCGGAGAGATGTCCAGCCTCCTCTTCGATGTGGTGGGAGCGGCGGCCTACGACTCGCTGCCGCCCGCGCGCGTCTTCTCCCGCCTGATGCGCAGTCTGGTCACCTTGAACCCGCTCATGGGGGAGGCGCTGGCGGGGGCCGAAGCGAAGGTGATCGGCGCAGTGCCGGAGGGAGACGATCTGGTGCATGTGATCTACCGGATCGGGGTCGGGGTCGGTGTGGGGGACAGCGCGCTTGCCGTCACCAAACTCGAGGTGATCTCGCTGCGACGTGAGGCGGGGGGTTGGCGATCTCTCCTGACCGGCAACGTGCAGGGGCTGGCCGAGGTGCTCCGGCAGTCGGTCGGAGCAAGCGGACCCTAGCCGAGTGCTGGCCTGACCGGCGGCACCCCTGGGGGCAGATCCGCCAGAGGAGCCGCATCTCTAGGGGAGTAGCACCACGCGACGCGATTCGATCCGGCTGGCGGACTCGGCCCGCACCCAGTACGTGCCGGCCGGGACGCGGCGACCGGTGATGTCCCGGCCATCCCAGGCCAGGGTTGGCGTCGCCGCCTCGAGCTGATGCACCCGGCCGCCGTCGGCGGCGTAGATCCCGATCGTCCAGGCCTCGCCACGAGGCAAGGTGAAGGCGAGTGCGCCGCCGGGGGCAGGATTCGGCCCGACGGAGAAGCCGTCTCCCAGCGAAGGCGCCGGATCCTGCGTCGATGAGGGCACGGGGAAGGTGAGCGGCGTCCAGGTCCCGGTCGCAGCCATGAACGCGTAGGCCCACCCGTGTCCCCAGACCAGGGCGACGTCGCCTCCGGCGTCGCCGCCGAAGACATCGAGCAGCCCCTCGAGCGGAACCCAGGTGTTGAGCAGGGCGCTGTAGGCCGAGGCCGCGCCGTCGCTCCAGACCACCGCGGTGTTTCCGCTCCCCACTGCGCTGACCCCGAAGGGATCCCCGAGATCGATCCAGTTCCACTGCGAGGCGAGGGGATCGAAGGCGAAGACATCATGCATCGTCCAGACGATTCCCAGGCCGCCCGAAGCGATTCCACCCAGGGGAGCGGTTCCCAGGAGCTGCGAGGTCCACTGTCCGGTCGTCGAGCTGTAGGCGTGGGCGCGCGCGTTGGTCCAGACCAGGGCGAAGTTGCCCGCGGACCCTCCCCCCAGGCAGTGTTCCCCGACCTGCCAGGCGGTGACCTTCCACAACGACCAGGGAGTGGCGATTCCATATGCATGGCGCAGTCCCCAGGCGACCGAGGTCGCCCCCTCGATGTCGTGCCCGTCGAGCTGCGATGGCGGGTCGATCAGTGCGGTGGCGTACCAACGGTCATTCGTGGAGTTGTACGAGTGGATCTTCCCCTCGGTGCGCACGAACCCGAGATAGGTCCCGACGGCGATGTCGAGGGCCGCAGTGTCGAGCGGGGTCATCGTCCAGTTGCCCGAGTAGCTGCTGAAGCCGTAGGCGCGGCCCGCGGTTTCGATGATCGATACCCGGCCGCCGGCGGCTCCGCTCTGAGCCCAGGAAGGGTTTGCTGCGGCGCAGGCCAAGGCCAGCGCCGGCAAAAGAACGACGCGTCGATCCATGAGGGGGGGACTCCTCCGGGAAACGGTTCATCTTTCTCAGGATTTCGCCGGCGCTGCGGGGAACAGGGGATGGGTGCGCGCGCGTCCGTTTGTCCGGCGGTCCCCCCGCACCGGGATGGGTACGGAAGGAGTGGAGGGAGGATACGGATCCAGGCGGCGCGGCTCAAGTGAAGTTCGAGCCAGGAATGAGCAGCTCGGGGTTCGGAACCGAAGGTACGAGGACCCGGCAACACGCGCCTGCCGGGTCCCGGCCGATTCGTGGCCCGGATCTCAGTGTTTCCGGTCGAACTCGATCCCTTTCTCCACCTCGCTGATCGCCTTCTCGAGGTGCTTCAGTGCCTTCGCCCGGTGCCCCCCCTTGTCCGGGGTCGCGGCCAGCAACTGGGCCTTGGCCTCGGTCAGGGTGACGTGGGCCCTGTGCATCAGCGGCTGATCGGCCAGGGCGCCACGATTGAGGTCGATGCTGGCCATGATGGCGGCGGCCACAAGCGCGCCGCCCAGCCACGGAGTCAGGCGGGAAAGCAGACTGGTCTTCACGGTTGCCTCCTTCGGCGTTCGGGGTCTCGGCCCTAGATCGGCCCTCCGGGCGGCGGAATTCAGCATTTCGTTCCGGATGCCGGAGCACGGGTCGGATTCTTGCAGGTAAGCGAGAAATCGATCAACAACCGTCGACCCAGCCTCCGCCACGGTGGCGGATCGACCGCAGTTCAGGCACAATCCGATCGGAGTCAATGACATGGAGTCGCCTATTCCCGGTCCGTCGAAAGGATCTCGTTCGGGCGCCGCGCGCGCGGGCAAGCGCGCGGCCAAGGTACAGTTTCTCTGTTCCGAGTGCGGGGACGCGTTTCCCCAGTGGTTCGGGCGCTGTCCTTCGTGCGAGGCCTGGAACACGCTGAAGGAGTTTCGCGCTCCGAGCGAGCCCGTGGCCGGCACGCGCGGGGGGCCCGGGGGATCGCTGCTCCCGACCGGCGGCCTGTTCGGGGGACGCGCGATCGGTCTTGCGGACGATGTGCTATCCGAAGCCTCGATGGCCCCCGCACCCCCTCCCTTCTCGGCTGGGGGCGACAGTTCCCCGCCCAGGACTTCCGCCTCCTCGGTCCTGCGCCTCGATGCGATCCCGCTCGAGGCGACGCCCCGGATCGGCACCGGGATCGGTGAACTCGATCGGATCCTGGGCGGTGGGTTGGTCCCCGGCTCGGTCGTGTTGGTGGGTGGCGATCCGGGAATCGGAAAGTCGACCCTGCTCCTGCAGGCGGCCGGTTCGCTCGTCGGGCGGTCGACCAGCGTCTTGTATGTCAGCGGCGAGGAGTCAGCGGCCCAGATTCGTCTGCGGAGCGAGCGGCTGCCCGGAGTGCGGGGAGAGCTGCAGCTACTGGCCGAGTCGAATCTCGAGTTGGTGGCCGCTGCAGTCGAGCTGCACGCGCCCGAGGTGCTGGTCATCGACTCGATCCAGTCGGCCTTTCTTCCCGGCCTGCCCGCGGCCCCCGGCTCGCTGCTTCAGGTGCGCGAGTCGGCCCTCGGACTTCTCCAGATGGCCAAGCAGCGCTCCATGGCCGTGCTCCTCGTCGGACATGTGACCAAGGACGGTCAGATTGCCGGACCGAAGACCCTCGAGCACATGGTCGACACCGTGCTCTACATGGAGGGGGAGCGCTACCAGCACTACCGCATTCTCCGCAGCGTGAAGAACCGCTTCGGCGGAGTCGACGAGATCGGGGTCTTCGAGATGGCCGACGATGGCCTGCGCGAGGTTCCAAACCCCAGCCAGGTGTTCCTGAGCGAGCACACCGCGGGAGCGGTCGGGTCGGTGGTGGTTGCGACCTTGGAAGGAACGCGCGCCCTCCTGATCGAAATGCAGGCGTTGGTGCACGAGACCCGGTACAACTTCCCCCAACGGGTGGCGACCGGATACGAGGCGCGCCGGCTGGAGATCCTGCTCGCCGTGCTGGCCAAGCGCGGCGGCATCGACACGTCCAAACACGATGTCTTCGTCAACGTGGCCGGGGGGCTCAAGGTGGCGGAGCCAGGGGTCGATCTCGGCGTCCTGCTCGCGGTCGCCTCCAGTCGTCGCGAACGTCCGCCCTATCCCGATCGTATGGTCCTGGGTGAGGTCGGGCTGGCGGGGGAAGTGCGGCGGATCGCCCATCCCGAACGACGGATCGCCGAGGCGGCTCGACTTGGCTACCGGAGCATCATCCTTCCGGCGGCGAATGCCCGCGACCTGGGAAGCGAGTACGATCTCGGCACCGGGCGGGACAAGGTGCGTCTGATCGGCGTTTCGACCGTGTTCGAGGCGCTCCACGAGGGGTTACAGAAGAGCGCATGAATCCAGATCACGCAGATGTCGTGCTGTTGGCCGCGGGGGCCGGTACGCGGTTGGGCGAGGGGCGCCCCAAGGCGTTCGTGGAGCTGGGGGGCGAGCCGATGTTTCTCCGCTCCCTGCGCACCTTCCTGCACCATCCCGCGATCGATCGCGTGGCGCTGGTCACCCCCAGAGGGGGGGAGGACGCGTTGGCGCGCGCCTGCGAGCACCTGGGGGAAGGGCCGCCCGATGCCGGGCGCCTGCTCATCGTGCGGGGAGGGGAGCGACGCCAGGACTCGACCTACGAGGGGCTGCGCGCCCTGGCCGAGTCGGGGAGTCGCGACGATCGCGTGGTCTTGATCCACGACGCGGCGCGCCCCTTCGCGAGTCCCGAGTTGATCAGCCGCTGTCTCGAAGCGATGTACCTCCCGTGGGGCGAGCCGCCGCAGGCACGGTTGCCGGGCATCCGCGCAGCCGGCGCCTGGGGCGACGGTCCTGCCGGGGTCATTCCGACCTTGCCGGTCCAGGACACCCTGAAACTGGTCTATGCCGACCGGGTCGTCATGACGCAGCCGAGGGAGAATCTCCAGATCGCCCAGACTCCGCAGGCCTTCCGGCTGGGAGTGATCCTGGACGGACACAGGCGGGCCCGCGAGGTGGGCCACACCCTGACCGACGATGCCGCCATGCTGGAGTGGATGGGGATCCCGGTGCGCGTGGTCGAAGGTGAGGGGATCAACTGGAAGATCACCGTGCCGTTCGATCTCCTCCAGGCGGAGCGCTGGATCCGGCGGCACGACTCGGGGGAGCCGCAGTGATCCCACGGATCGGATTCGGCTACGACATTCACCGCCTCGAGCTCGGGCGGCCGCTCTGGCTCGCCTGCATCGAGATCCCGCATCCCTCCGGGTTGCTCGGACACTCCGACGGGGATGCCGCGGCGCACGCCATTGCGGACGCCTGCCTCGGCGCCGCCGGCCTGGGCGACATCGGGGAGAACTTCTCCGACCACGATCCGCAGTGGAAGGGAATCTCCGGCGCGCGACTTCTCGACGAGACGGTGCGGCGGCTGCGGGGGCGCGGCTTTGCCTTGCGCCAGGTCGATCTCTCGATTCTGGCCGAGGCCCCGCGCATCGGACCGCACCGGGGGGCGATGATCGAGGCACTCGCCGGAGCGCTGGGGTTGCCGCTGCCCGAAGTCTCCGTCAAGGCGCGTAGCAACGAAGGGCTCGACGCGGTCGGGCGGGGAGAGGCGATCGCCGCCTACGCCGTGGTCTTGCTCGAGCGACACGGCTGATCCGAGGCACGATGGTCTATCTACTGCTCGCGCTCGCCTGCGCCCTGATCGCCGCCCTTCGCGGGCTGCGCGAGCGTGGGGCCGATCCGGCCGGGATGCGCAACGCGCTCTGGCTGTCCGGCGTCGGGTTCCTCGGCCTGAAGCTCCTGACCTGCGGTCTGCTCGGTCCCGGAGGACCGCTCGGTGTCCCGGTCCGTCCCTCGGCCCTGGTCACCGCGGCCGTGCTGGTCGCCTGGGGACTCGGCTCACTTGTGCTCTGGGCCGGCTTCTCCCAGCTGGTCTTCCACCGATTGCGCCGGATGGAACTCCTGTGGGTGATTCCGTTCGGACTGATGTCGGTCGCTCTCGGCTCCCGTCCGGAAGTGCACCCCCTGGCCGCGGCACTCCTCGCGCTGCCGGCCCTGGTCCGGGTGCGCTGGCGGCATGAATTGAGCGCGGGCATGTCGGCGCTCGTCGGGTTGGTCGGATTCCTCCTGGCGCTCCTCCACTTCCTGCCGCTGCCGCTCGCCACCCCGATCTCGATCGCTTCGGTTCCGGCGCGCGAGGCGATGCAGTTCGCGTCCTGGGCCCAGTCGATCGCGGTGCTCTACATCTTCGTCTTCCTCCCCCGCCTCGTCTGGGGGATGAACGTCCAGATCCGGAGCGTGAAGACGCGCCTGCTCGTCTCGCACCTCCTCATGGGCCTGGTGCCGATCCTGCTCGTCCTGATCTTCTGGGGGCTCTCCACCTATCTCTCGGTGAACGGGGAGAGGGCGCAGATCGCCGCTCGCCACCTCGAGGCCGAGTCCCACGAGCTGGCCCGCGTGCTCGCTGCCTCCCTGGCCGATGGAGAGGTGAGCGACCTCTCCCAGTGGGCTACCCTGGAGGAGGCCGCGCACGGCGGGCTCCGATTCTTCCGCGAGGGGGACGTCGGACTGGAGCGGCTGCGCGGCGATCCAGTGCGCGCCGAGGAGGCACTGGCGCTCTGGCCTGACACCACCATGCAGTCCGGGGTGATCCTGCTCGGTACCGACGCCTTCCTCGGGGCGCGCGAGCGGTTCGCCCTGGCCGACGGGAGGTTGCGCACCGCGATTCTCCTCCTCCCGATCGATGCCGCGCTCGGAGCCAACATGGTCCGGCGGATCGAGGCCGAGGCCTATCTCGACACCCGCTGGGTGTTCGATCCCAACGGTGAACTCGCGGCCACGGTCGGATCGGATTCGCTCTCCGGTACAGCAGCCACCCTCAGCTCGAATCTCGTCCCCCGGCGGGCGCGGGACACGCGCGCCATGGGCGCCGCGATGGTCTCTACCTTGGGCTGGAACGGTAGCGAGTGGCAGCCGCGGCAGGCGCTCCTCTGGGCGCGCGTCGGCTTCTTCCGCGCGGTCCGCGGCCTGGCGAGCAACCTGCAGGAGAATCCGTTCAACCTGATTCCGCTCCTCTTCCTGGCCGGTGTGGCGGTGCTCTTCTTCCTGGTCGAGTTCGTGACGCTCGGAATGGTGGTCTCGATGGGGGGCAGCATCACGAGAGCGTTGAACGCCCTCCGGCGAGGCACGGCGCGGCTGCGGGAAGGGAACCTCCGTTACCGGATTCCGATCGAAGGGCGCGACGATCTCTGGGACGTGGCGGAGAACTTCAACCAGATGGCGGTGGAACTGGAGAAGGCGCGCGAGCTCGAGATCGAGAAGGAGCGGCTCGAGGGAGAACTCTCGCTCGCCCGGCAGATCCAGGCGCGCCTCCTTCCGGGCGAGACCCCGCGCGTTCCGCGGACCGAGCTGGCCGGGCTGAGCGTGCCGGCCCGGCAGGTGGGAGGTGACTACTACGACGTCCTCAATCTGCCCGATGGCCGGGCTGCTTTCATCGTGGCCGACGTCTCGGGCAAGGGGGTCCCGGCCGCGCTCCTGATGTCGAGCTTCCGGGCGGCGCTCCTCTCGCAGCGCGTGGAGGCGCACGGACCGGGCGAGACCCTCTCAAGGCTCAACCGCTTCCTCCACCGCAGCGTCGAACCGGGGCGCTTCGTCACCGCCTTCCTCGGGGTGCTCAATCCCGACACCGGCGAGGTGGTCTACAGCAACGCCGGCCATTATCCGCCACATTGGGCTCGGCCGAACGGCGACACCACGATGCTGCGCGAGGGGGGACTCGTGCTCGGTCTCTTCGGCGACTCGGTCTACGCGGAGGCCACGGTGACGCTCGAGCCAGGCGACCTGCTCGCGCTCTTCACCGATGGTGTGACCGAGGCGCAGAACGAGTTCGAGGAGTTCTGGGGCGAGGAGCGCTTCGCCGAACTGGTCCGCGGCCACGCGGAGAAGTCGTGCCGCCGGCTCTCGCAAGAGGTGCTGGAGGAGGTACGCGCCTTCTCCGGCGATCACGGCCAGAGCGACGACATCACGCTCCTCTTCGTCCGCTGGCGCGGCTAGCCGCGAATCGTGTCGCGGAACGACAGCAGCAGGCGGTAGGCGGCGTTGGCGTCCTCTCGCCCGAGGCTCGTCCGATCCGCGGTCAAGAAGTCGGAGAAGTGCCGGGCGTCCTCCGCTGAGAGATCCGAGATCCGGCGCAGTCCCATCGACCAGTTCGGGAACTGCCGCTTCGCCAGAGGACCGTGCATCAGACGGATCACTCGCCGATGCCTCGGATCCCCGGCGATCTTGGCGAAGAGCGTCTCGACCGCGTCACGCGGTCCTTCCAGTGTCTGGATGAAGTCCCCATCGTGGTAGAGCAGCAGGCCGGTGATGTCCCGCTCGGCGTTTGCCACCTGAGCCTTCCGCAGCAACTCCCGAAGTTCTGCCTCGCCCAGCAGACGCGTGGCAGTGCTGACGTAGACGATATAGTAGAGATTCTCATCCGGCTGACTGGTCATCTCGGTCCCTCCGCGGTCCAGGTTCCCGGTACCCGATATCGGCACGAATCGGGGGGAATTGGAGCATTTCTCCTTCCGCCGGACGGCCAGGCCCGTGCCCTTTGGCGCGGCGGCGGGTATACTGCCCCCTTCCCGGAGCCGGTTCGTCGATTCGTTGGAGGTCAGGGAATGAACATCTGCATCCTGCTCGGCGGCGAATCCTCCGAGCGGCGCGTCTCGCTCGTGTCGGGCCTGGCGGTCGGGACGACCTGCCGGGAACTCGGGCACACGGTCTGGTTTCTCGATCCGGCGACCGGAGACGAGGAGAGGTCGCACGACCTGCCTCCGGCCGAGCAGCCGTTTCTCGATCTGGTCGAGAGGTGGGAACAGCGGACGCCCGACCCCGGTCTCATCCCCGAGAGCCTGGCGCGGGTGCGGGCGGCGAAACCGGACTGCGTGCTGATCCTCCTCCACGGAGGGGCCGGCGAGGGGGGCACCGTCCAGGCGCTCCTCGATCTCTGGCGGATTCCGTACTCCGGTTCCGGACACGTCGCATCGGCGGTGGCGATGGACAAGGTGGTGACCAAGCGGATCCTGGAGCGACTGGAGATTCCGGTCGCGGCGGAGCTGCTCTGGACGGCGCCGCTCCATGGTCCGTGTACGCCTCCGTCGGCCGACGAGATCGCGGGCCTGGGCGGCTATCCGATCGTGGCCAAGCCGATCGCGGGCGGTTCGACCCTCGGCGTCACCATCGTGCGCGACCCCTCCATGTGGGCCGAGGCGTGGCGAAACGCCCAGGGGGAGATCGATCCCGATCGTGGGCTACTGCTCGAGCAGTTCATCCCAGGTCAGGAACTGACCGTCGGGCTGCTCGATGGGCAGCCTTTGCCGGTGGTGGAGATCCGACCTGGCGAAGGTTTCTACGACTATCGGTCGAAGTACACTGCGGGGGCCTCGCAATACATCGTGCCGGCGGAGATCCCGACGGCGGTAGCGGAGCGGATGCAGGTCTGGGCGGCGCGGGCCTGCACGGCGATCGGAGTCCGGGATGTGGCCCGGGTCGACTTCCGGCTGGCGCCCGATGGCCGGATCGCCTGCCTCGAGGTCAACACCATACCGGGGATGACCCCCACGAGCCTGGTTCCGAAGGCCGCCAAGGCGATCGGAATCGACTTCAAGGACGTGGTCTCGCGTCTCATCGCGCGAGCCGCGGCACGCGGCCGCCCGGCGGCCTGAATCAGGAAGGATCTATGAGCCTCAAGGTATTCGACACCCTGCGCGACGATCGCATTCCGTTTACCACCGTGCGTGAGGGGAAGGTGGGGATGTACGTCTGCGGTCTCACCGTGCAGGGTCCGCCGCACGTGGGGCACATGCGCGCCGCCATGGTGGGCGACCTGGTGCACCGGTCGCTCCGCTGGCTCGGCTACGATGTCACCTTCCTCAACAACTTCACCGATGTCGATGACAAGATCATCGTCAAGGCGGCCGAGGATGGGGTCGACTACACCACCGTCGCGGAGCGGAACATCGAGTCTTACTTCCGCTTCGTCGACCTGCTCGGCATGAAGCGCGCCACGCTCTATCCGCGGGTCACCCAGCACATCCCCGAGATCCAGACCCTGATCGCCACCCTGATCCAGAAGGGGGTCGCCTACGCCGCGGGCGGCGACGTCTACTTCCGGGTCGAGAAGTTCCAGGGCTACGGCAAGCTCTCGAAGCGTAAGACGGACGAACTCCGCTCCGGTTCGCGCATCGAACCGGGGGAGCAAAAGGAGAGTCCGCTCGACTTCGCGCTCTGGAAGGCGGCGCGCGAGGGGGAGCCGTACTGGGATAGCCCTTGGGGGCGCGGTCGTCCCGGCTGGCACATCGAGTGCTCGGCCATGGCGATGAAGTACCTCGGCGAGTGCCTCGACCTGCACGGCGGCGGGATCGACCTGATCTTCCCGCACCACGAGAACGAGATCGCTCAGTCGGAGGCGGCGACCGGGCGCACTTTCTCGAACTTCTGGGTCCACAACGGTCTGGTCCTGCTCGAGGGGACCAAGATGTCGAAGTCGACCAAGCACTTCTATCTCGCGGAAGAAATCTCGAACATCGCCGAGCCGGCGACCATCCGGTACTACCTCCTCTCGACCCACTATCGCAGTCCGATCGACTTCAGCCAGGAGCGATTGGACGAGGCGGGCACGGCGTTCTCACGCATTCGGCAGACCGCCGAAGGGTTGAACGGTGTGCTCGGCGCTCCGACCACCGGGGTCGAGGAGCCGATCGCGCCGGAGTCGCTCGCGCAGCCGGAGATCCGCACTGCCCTGGTCGACTTCCGCGCCTCGATCGAGGATGACTTCAACAGCGCGGGCGCGCTCGGGCACCTCTTCAGTCTCTCCAGGACGCTGAATCGGATGATGGCCGAACCGAGTTCGGGCGAGAAGGAGGCGCGGATCAAGGAAGGGTATCGCGTCTTCCATCACCTCGTGTCGTTGCTCGGTCTGGACGTGAAGGCGCCCGAGGTGGAGATCCCCGAGATCATCCGAGACCTCGCGCGGCAACGCGGGGAGGCCCGCGCGGCCAAGGAGTGGGGTCGGGCGGACGAGATTCGAAAGGAACTCACCGAGCGGGGCTGGGTCGTCGAGGACCGCGGTGGCGAGACGGTGATCCGTCCGCTCAAGTAGTCGGAGCCGGCGGCATGCGCGACGCGACCCGATCGAGCACCCGCCCCGTCGCGCGGACCACGCGCCACGATCGCCCGACGCGCCCCTCCGTTGGGGGGGCGCGGGTAGCGGTCGCGTCGGCGAAACCCCACGCTCAGGTCTTTCGCATCGGCGAGCGGGTGGCGGGCCGCTTCCGCATCGTCCGTTTCATCGCCGGCGGTGGAATGGGAGAGGTGTATGAAGCACTCGACCCCGAGCTGGCCGAGAGGGTAGCGCTCAAGACCATCCGGCCGGAGATCGTCCGTGACGCCTCGGCGATCGCGCGGCTGAAGCGCGAACTCCAACTCGCGCGGCGGGTCACGCACCGATCGATCTGTCGGCTGCACGACTTCGGCACCCATCGTCGGCGCGGTCGCGAGATTCCGTTCGTGACCATGGAACTCCTTCCGGGCGAGCGGCTCGATCAGCGGATCTCCCGCCTGGCGCGCCTGGCCTACGACGAAGCGGAACGGCTCACCCGCGGCATCGCCCAGGCCTTGGCTGCGGCGCACGCCGCGTCGGTGGTCCACTGCGATCTCAAGCCGGGGAATGTGATTCTGGTCGAGGGAGCGCGTGGCGAGCGGGTGGTGGTCACCGACTTCGGGATTGCCGCCGCGGTCGGCTCGGCCGAGTCCGCGCGCTGGGGAACTCCGGCCTACATGGCGCCGGAGCAACGCCGCGGAGAGCGGGCCGGGGCAGCGGCGGATCTCTACGCCCTCGGTGTGCTCCTGCACGAGATGCTCTTCGGCCTTCCCTTCGTGGAGCAGGGCCACGACCGGCTGGAGGCGCGCCTCGGGGAACTGCCGGCGCGACTCGCCTCCGTGCTCCGGCGAACCCTGGTCAGCGATCCACGCGAGCGCTCCATCTCGGCGGAAGAGATCGTCGACTTGCTCGCCCCGCTCACGGCGTCCCGGCCGCGGGTCGCGCCGGCCATGCCGTCCGGGGCCAACGATCGGGGCTGGTGGAACGCCTGGACGCACCTCCGTTCGCAGCCCCAAGACGAGGAAGCGGCGCGCACCCTACAGGAGGGACTCGAACTCCTCCGCCTCCGGCGGCCCACCGAGGCGCTCGAGCGGTTCGAGTCCGGGATCGCGCGCGACCCGGAGTTTGCCCTGCTCCACTGCGCAAAGTCCGATGCCTGGACGGCGCTCGGCTATGAACGGCGCGCGCTCGAAGCCGCCCGCGAGGGGTTTCTCCGCAGCGGATCGCTGCCGCGGAGGGAGCAGATCGAGGTCGAGGCACGCCTCCGGCGACTCAACTCGGAATGGGACACCGCAATTCAATTGACCCAGGCGCTCTGGATCTTCGACCCGAGCGAGCCCGACCTTGGGATCGGACTGGCGACCATGCAGCTCGACGCAGGCCGCCATGCCGATGCGCTGGCGACCATCAGTGAACTGCGTGCCCGGGCGGAAGCAGGGCCACCCGATCCGCGTCTCGATCTGCTCGAGGCGGAGCAAGCCTGGTGCGTGTCCGACGCGCCGCGACAGCTCGCGCTGGCCAAGCGGGTGGTGCAGGCGGTCGGTCCCGGGGCAACCGGGCCGATTCCGGCTCGGGCCCACTTCCTGAGCGCAACCGCCCACTTCCTCCTCGGTAGCTTCGGCGACTCGGAGACGCACTTCGGCGCTGCGTTGGAGCTGTTTGCCGGTGATCCGCGAGGCGTCACGCACACGCTCATGTCCCTCGGTCTGCTCTTTCGCACCCGGGGCAAGCGGGCGCGGGCCGCTGAACTGTACGAGCAAGCGCACCAGGTCGCGCGCGCACATGGGCAGCGCCGGGACACTGCCAGTGCCGTGACCAGTCTGGCTGCCCTTCAGATGATCGCCGGCAACACCACCGAGGCCGCGCGCTTCTGCGAGGAGGCCCTGCGCGAGCATCGCGAGGCCGGCAGTGTGCGGGGTATGGTCTCCAGCCTGACCATGAAGGGGATCGTGCAGAGCACGCTCGGTCAGTTCCAGGAGGCGCGGGCGACCTATCGTGAGGCTCTGGGCGCGGCGCTGCGGGCCGGCGACACCATCTGGGCGATCACCGTGCTGCAGAATCTCGCCAACGCCTGCGCCACCTGGGGACGGTTCGCGGAGGCGTACCGTCGAAGCCAGGAGGCGGAGCGGCTCGCCCGGCTCATTTCCAACCCGGTGCAGATCGCGCATGCGCGCTGCTTCGCCGCGTTCAGCCTCATCGCCTGGGGTCGCCTGATCGAGGCCGGCGAGGGGCTCGAGCAAGCGAAGCAGACCTTCGAGCGGGTGGGCGATCGGGTGCGGCTCGCCTCTTCGAGCATGACCGCCGGACAGCTCGCGCTCTATCGCGGACAGCTCGAGGTAGCGCGCGCCATCCAGGAGCGCGCCTTGGCGCTCTCACACGAGCTGAGCCAGCCGCAGTTCGTCGGCTGGGCGACCGCGCATCTGGGCGAAGTCGCCCTCTGGGAAGGGAATCTCGCCGCGGCTCGGGAGCACACCCTGGCCGCGATCCGCATCCGCGAGGAGACGAACGACGAGTGGGCGCTGTTGCACAGCTTTCACGCCCTGGCCCAGATCGACCTGGCGGAAGGCCGATTCGACGACGCGGTGACCAACGCCGGCCGCACCATCGAGCGGGCGCTGCGCTACGGTCGTCCGAACGAAGAAGCGCTCGGCCGCGCGCTGGAGGCGCGCGCGCACCTCGCTGCCGGCCGCCCCGCCCCGGCGAGAAGGTCGGCCGCCCGCGCGCGTCGCTGTTCGAGCGGTACGGAAAGCCTCTTTGTCCGTTTCTGGGTCGACTACACCGGAGCATCGATCGCGCTAAGCGCGGGGGAGATCGCGATCGCGCGACCCCTGGTGGAACGGATGACGGCCTGGCTGGAGCACTCGAAGGCCGACCTCTATCATCCACACGTCGCCCGCCTGGCGGAGCAGCTTCGGTGACCCGCTCCCGGCGCAGCTTGGTCACGCGCCCGGCCCCCGGGACGCCGACGGGCGCGCGGACCTTTGCTCCGGGGGATCGCATCGCCGAGCGCTTCCAGGTGATCCGTTTCATCGCGCGCGGCGGCATGGGCGAGGTCTACGCCGCGCGGGATCTGGTGCTGGGCGAACCCGTGGCCCTCAAGACCATCCGGCCCGAGATCGCCCTCGATCCCCAGACCGTCGCCCGCTTCAAACGCGAAGTTCGACTCGCCCGTCGCGTGACGCACCCCAACGTCTGCCGTCTGTTCGATCTCTGGAGTCTGCGTTCCGGACCGCGGCGGGAGCAGATCCACCTCGTCACCATGGAACTGCTGGATGGCGAGACCCTCGATGCCCGGTTGTCCCGCCGTGGGCCGATGCGCGGTGCGGCGGCGATCCAGATCGCCCGGCAGCTCGCTTCCGCCCTGGCAGCGGCGCATGAGGTGGGCGTGGTGCACCGCGATCTGAAGAGCGGAAACGTGCTCCTGGTGCCGTCCCCCGAGCTGGAGACCGATCGCGCGGTGGTCACCGACTTCGGTCTGGCGGTGGAGCAGGCGCGCCGCGGTGCCCTTCACTCGGCGGCAGGGTCGCGTCGCTTCGCCGGCACCCCCGAGTACATGGCTCCGGAGCAGCTGGCGGGAGAGCCGATCGGCATCTGGACCGATCTCTACGCGCTCGGCATCGTGCTCTTCGAGCTGGTGACCGGCATGATCCCTCTGCTCGGAGAGAACCGGGACGCGCGACGATCCGATCCCAGCTTCGACTCCGGCGTCGATCTGGCCGAGTTGGCTCGCGCGCGCTTGCACCAGAACGCGCCCTCGCCGCGGCGTTTCGCCCCCGAACTCGATCCGCGCTGGGAGTCGGCCATTCTGCGCTGCCTCGAGCGTGCCCCGAAGCGTCGTTTCGCCTCCGCTCAGGATCTGCTCGCGGCGCTCCCGATCGAAGCCGAGACGAGGCCGCGGCTGGTGGCCACCGCGGCACTCTGCACCGCGGATCCGGCGGACGCTTGGCAGGGGGCGGTGCTGGCCGACGCGCTCGCCGCGGAGCTCGACGCGCCGGACCCCGACGGCACCCCGCGCGCGGTCGACGTATCGCCGTGGATCGCCCGCCTCGGCCTTCACGCGCCTCCACCCTACTCTCGCGCGATCACGCGGCGGGTTCGCGCGCTGACCGGGGCTGATCTTCTGGTCGGGGGCAGTCTCTCCAACCGAACTTCGCCGGGTGGACCGGCGTGGCGGGTGAGCGCGCAGGATCTGCGCAGCGGGGTCGTCCGCTTCACGCTGCGGGGGGCGGTCGCGGACGACGATCCGCTCGCCCCGGCGCGCGCGGCTGCGGAGGCGGTGCGAGCGTTGTTGCGCGTCCCCGCGCACGCGGGGATCGAGGCCCGATGCGTTCCTGCGGTCGCGAGCCGCGACTTCGGCCACGGGCTTCTGGCGCGCGCCCACGATCGGTACCTGGATGCGCGATCCGCCTTCGCACGCGCGGCCGAGTGCGCACCCGACTTCCCCCGCGGCCACTTCGCCCTGGCGGAAGTGCAACAGACCCTGGGCGAGCTTACCGAGGCCCACCGCAGTGCCCTGCGGGCGCAGGAGGGGAGTCGTTCCCTCCCACGACGCGATCAACTCGCGATCGAGGCGTTCGCGGCACGGCTGGGGAATCAGCCCGAGCGGGCGTTTCGACTCCTCCGGACACTCGTGATCCTCGACCCCGAGAGTCTGGCGGGGGTCGAGAGCCTGATCGAAGCGCTCCTGTCGGTGCACATGGTCGACGAGGCACTCCGTGTCGTGACCGGCGCGCGGTCGAGACCCACGCAGCTCTCCGATCTTCTTCCGCTCGACCTGCTCGAGTTGCGCGCGCGCGCCGCCGGAGGGGCTTCCCCCGAGGTCGAGGCCATTGCGCGCGCGACCATAGAGAAGGCGCGGTTCGTCGGCCTTGCGTCTGTGGTGGAGTACGCGGAGGCACTCGCCTTCGGCGGCGTGGAGCACGAAGCCCAGCCGCCCTGGTCCCGCCTCGAGCCGCTCGCGCTGACGGCCGAATCCGCGCTGCGGGCCGGGAGGATCGCCGAGGCGCGGACCCGCTTCGATTCGCTCGCGGAGGCCGCCGCGGGCCACGGGTCCCGCAACGTGGAGCTGCGGGCGCATCTCGGCCAGGCCCGCAGCGGGTTGAACTCGGGCGATCTCGACACTGCTCGACTCCGGGTCGAACAGGCCCAGGAACTTGCCGCGGCTTGTGGCGATCTGCCCCGTCTGGCCTCGGCCCTCCATCTGCGGGGGGAGATCGAGGATCGCGCCGGTGACGCGGGCCGGGCGGAGGCGTTGGTCCGAGAGGCGACCGAGGTGGCAGATCGGGCAGGGGATCTAGCGGTGTCGGCTGAACTCCACCGGTCGCTCGGCAACTTCTTGCTGGCCCTCGGTTCGGTCGCGGGTGCCCGGGAGGCCTTCAGCGTGTCACTCCGGATCGCGCGCGAACGCGGCCATCCTGCGGAGATCGCGCGGTCGCTCCTGGCCCTTGGGCTCTCGGAGTTGGAAACCGAGGACCTCCGTTCGATCGAGGGTCGGATCGAGGAGGCCGAGGCGGTCCTGGATGAGCGGCCGGCGTCCCCACTGAACGCCGCGCTTCGCGTGGCCCGCGCGCGGCTCTTGATCTTGCTGGGACGCCTTGGAGAGGCCGAGCAACTCCTCGCCGAGCTGAGTGGCGCCTCGATCGGCGACGCCGCGGTGTCGTTCACTCTCAATCTGGCCGTGGCCCGGCTGCGCATCGTGCGGGACACACCAACGCGCGCGCGTGCCGCGGCGGCTCGGGCGCGCCGTTTCGCCTCACGCGTGGGGCAGGAATGGGCGAGCCACGAAGTCGCGTTACTCGAGGCCGAACTCGCGCTCCTCCAGGGGGCGGGGAACGTGGCGACCGACCTTTCCGCCATCATCGAACGGGCGCGCACGCGTGGCCGACTGCCGATCGAGGTTCGCGCCCGACTCCTGTTGACCCGGTGCTACCGGGAGGCTGGGGACTTCGCTTCCGCACGGGCGACCCTTGCACCTCTGGCCGCCGTCGAACCGGAATCGTTGCCGTTGCGGTTGACCCTCGTGCTCGAGCGCGCTTGCCTGGAGTCGGCCGAGGATGAAGACGCCGCTTCCCGCCGCGCCGCTCTCTCCGCTGCTCTCGCCGAGGCCGAGGGCGTCGGCCTCCCCGAGCTCGCGCTCGAGGCACGTCTGGCCGTCGCCCTCGATCCCGTGAACGCCGCGTCGCGCGAACAGTCTGCCGCCCAGGTCGCGGCCGAGGCCCGCGATCGCGGCTACCTCCACCTCGCTCGGCGCGCGCTCACCTCGGCAGGATGACCGGGCGACCGCGGGCATCTCGCGGGTCGGCGCGTCGGCGCGTCGAGCGGCGTCGAGCGGCGTCGGGGTTCCCACCTGCCCAGTCCGGAACCGGCAGAGGACCTGCCGGGGTGGGGCCCGGTGCAGCACCATATGGATGCCGGCCAGCCGTGATGCGACGGACAGCCTATCCCCGCTCCCCTGGATCGGTTCGGGTGGTTCTTGAGACTGCCCTGCAATACGATTGATCTGCAGCGTAGTGGATTGATATGGTGTGAGTTGCCTCGCCCGAGACTTGTGAGGATCACCGCAACTCTCCCCGGGGAGAGTTCCCCCGCTTCGAAGGGGCGACACCGTTCAGCGGGCGCCACCCTCGGTGAGCGCAACCTCCGGGCCAAAATACATTTTGACAGATGAAACCGCGCTCCATAGACTGCCGGACTTTGGCAGCCGATCTCCTCGGGTTCAGCGCCTGCGCAACTCGGGGCCGCGACCGCGGAGACGAACGCCAGGAGCCAACCGAGGTTGAGATGCGTACCCGGAGCGCTGCGGGTCCTTGGGACCGGACGCGGCGTGGCTGGGGCTGCGCCTTTTTCGGCTGGGTTTCTTTCGAGTGAGTTTGGTTTCGTTGGTACCGACGGCGGCAGAGCGCGGTGGTTCATGCTGGCGCAGCGCAGTAATCATGCTGGCGTAGCGCAGTAGTCATGCTGGCGCAGCGCAGTAGTCATGCTGGCGTAGCGCGGTAATCATGCTGGCGTAGCTCAGTAATCATGCTGGCGTAGCTCAGGGGTAGAGCAGCGGTTTTGTAAACCGCAGGTCGGGGGTTCGAATCCCTTCGCCAGCTCACTCGATGCTGCCGGGTGGGGGCGCTGGGTGCGGAGCCGCTAAGCGGAAGTGGCGAAACGAATTCTGCTCGAGGACCTGAAGGGGCCAACTTCGGGAGAGCAGGTTAGCGCATGGTTTGGTGTGGGGAGATTCCCGAGTGGCCAAAGGGAACAGACTGTAAATCTGTCGGCGTACGCCTTCGAAGGTTCGAATCCTTCTCTCCCCACCACTTTGTACGGTTTGAGGGCACCTGCGGTGGAGCAGGAGCGCGGGAATCCGGAGGATGGCAAAACCGCTCTTGCGGGGAGGCCGTCCTGGGGTCCAAGCTGCCTTGATCCGCTATCGGATGGGTGCGGGCACAGTTGCCGAGGTTGTAAGAACCGGGTACGAGTTTCGTAAGAGCCGGGTTCTCAGGTTCGTGAGAGCCGGTGCGCGGCGCGCGGATCGGTCCGAAAGGCTCGGGCGGGAGTAGCTCAGTTGGTAGAGCTCTAGCCTTCCAAGCTGGACGTCGCGGGTTCGAGTCCCGTCTCCCGCTCCAAATTTCTTGGGCCCACGTAGCTCAGTCGGTAGAGCATCTCCATGGTAAGGAGAAGGTCACCAGTTCGATTCTGGTCGTGGGCTCATCCCTTTGTTCGTCTGCAGGTTGTTCCGATGGAATGACCTGCGCGCGCGGATAGGTCGGAGATTCGTCGACCCACCGGCGCTTCGTCGGATCCCAACGAGTCAACTGAAACGTCGAAACGCGTGCTCGCTCGTTCAGGCTGAAGCGGTTCGTCCAGAGAGGACGGCCCGATCCGGTGGACGGGGGCGAGCCCTTCCCGAAGACACGGAGGACGACAGCAGCCATGAGCAAGGCGAAATTCGAGCGGACGAAGCCGCACGTTAACGTGGGAACGATTGGTCACGTGGACCACGGGAAGACGACGTTGACGGCGGCGATCACGTCGGTTCTGGCGACGAAGTTCAGCGGCATTTCGGTGCGTTCGTTCGACTCGATCGACAATGCTCCGGAAGAGCGGGCGCGCGGTATCACGATCGCGACGGCGCACGTGGAGTACGAGACGGACAACCGTCACTACGCGCACGTCGACTGCCCGGGTCACGCGGACTACGTGAAGAACATGGTGACCGGCGCGGCGCAGATGGACGGCGCGATTCTGGTGGTTTCGGCTCCGGACGGCCCGATGCCGCAGACCCGCGAGCACATTCTCCTCGCGCGTCAGGTGGGCGTACCGTACATCGTGGTCTTCCTGAACAAGGTGGACATGGTCGATGACGCGGAGATCCTGGAGTACGTGGAGTGGGAGGTCCGTGACCTTCTGAAGAAGTACGAGTTCCCGGGCGACGACATTCCGATCGTGCGTGGATCGGCCCTGAAGGCCGGCCAGAATCCGGGTGATCCGACGGCGGCGCAGTGCATCTTCGACCTGATGGCGGCGGTGGACAGCTACATTCCGACGCCGGTTCGTGACGTGGACAAGCCGTTCCTGATGCCGGTCGAAGACGTGTTCTCGATCACCGGCCGCGGAACGGTGGCGACGGGCCGCGTGGAGCGTGGTCGGGTGAAGGTCCAGGACAAGGTCGAGCGGGTCGGGATGGCGGAGACGCGCGAGGTGGTGGTGACCGGCGTGGAGATGTTCCGGAAGCTGCTGGACGATGCGCAGGCCGGTGACAACGTTGGGTTGCTGCTGCGCGGCATCGAAAAGGACGACATCGAGCGCGGGATGGTTCTGGCGGCGCCGAAGTCGGTCACGCCGCACAAGAAGTTCAAGGCGGAGGTTTACGTCCTTTCGAAGGACGAGGGTGGCCGTCACACGCCGTTCTTCAACGGGTACCGTCCGCAGTTCTACTTCCGCACCACCGACGTGACCGGAGTGGCGACGCTTCCGGAGGGGCGCGAGATGGTGATGCCGGGCGACAACGTGGCGGTTTCGGTCGAGCTGATCACGCCGATCGCGATGGAGAAGGGTCTTCGCTTCGCCATCCGCGAGGGCGGTCGCACCGTCGGCGCCGGCTCGGTCACGGATATCATCGAGTAACCGGTAGCGGCGAGTCACCGGTAGCGTCGAGTCACCGGTAGCGGCGAGCAACCGGGGGCGTCGAGTCACCGGTAGCGTCAGAACCTACCGGGTCAGGATTGAATGCACCGACGCGCGCCTGGCGCACGTCGGGGGGAAGACGGAAAGGCCGTGAGGACCGCGACGCAACCCGTCGCGGTCCGCTTGGCAAAACGGAAAGTTCGCCCCGCCCCTCTCGCGGAGGCACCGAGGAGACCATGGCCCAGGCACCGGCACCAGCGACGACCTCACGCTCCCTCCCCGAGCGCGCGCAGACCTTTTTTCAGGAGGTCAAGGCTGAGGCGAAGAAGGTCAACTGGCCGACGCGGGACGAACTCCGCGAGTCGACGATGGTGGTGATCGTGACCGTCGCCATCATCTCACTGTTCATCACCGTGATCGATCGCGTCGTGGGATTCCTGATCACCAGGATCCTCTGAGCCAGGCCGGGACGGGGCCGCAGGAACGTTTTCGGGACGCGAAATCGATTAGAGCGCCGGGCAACCTGGTGGCATGCCATCTCTCGACGCGGGGAAGGATCATGAGCGAAACGACCAAAACTTCGGGGACGCACGACGAGTCGATCTCGGCCGCGGACGCGGACGCGACATCCCCCAAGGAGCCTGGCTCCAAGGAGCCTGGCCCCAAGGATGCGGGAGCTTCCGATGTCGACGCGCCCGCGCGCCCGTCCGGTCGGGGCAAGAAGTGGTACGTGATCCACACCTACTCCGGGCACGAGAACAAGGTCAAGGCCAACCTCGAGAAGGCGATTCAGTACAACAATCTGCAGGATCGCTTCGGCGAGATCCTGGTCGCCACCGAGGATTTCGCGGTGGTGAAGGACCGGAAGAAGACGATCACGCGGCGCAAGACCTTCCCGTCCTACGTGCTGGTTGAGGTGGAACTCTCCGAGGAGACGCGTGCGGTGGTGACGAACATCCCGGGCGTGACCCACTTCGTCGGCGACGAGAAGAGCCCGATGCCGCTCTCCGAGGCGGAGATCAACCGCATCCGCGGCAAGGTGGCGGTCGACCGACCCAAAGTCACGACCGAGGTGCCGTTCAAGGTCGGTGAGAGCATCAAGGTGATCGACGGTCCCTTCTCGGACTTCGTCGGTCAGGTCGACGAGATTCACCCGGACCGCGGCAAGGTGCGGGTGATGGTTTCAATCTTCGGCCGGGCCACCCCGGTCGAACTGGACTTCATGCAGGTCACGGTCGTCTAGGCGGGGGGGCGAGGGAGTCCGGATTCGTCCGGGGTCTCGAGCTGCTGATCGCGGCGTCCGGGGAACGAGTGGATCGGAGGAACGATGGCGAAGCCGGTAGTGGCAAAGATCAAGTTGCAGATCCCCGCGGGGCAGGCGAATCCGGCTCCGCCGGTGGGCCCGGCTCTGGGTCAGCATCAGCTCAACATCATGGATTTCTGCAAGCAGTTCAACGCCGCGACGCAGAACCAGGCGGGGCTGATCATCCCCGCGGTAATCAGCGTGTACAAGGATCGCACGTTCACCTTCGAGCTCAAGACCCCGCCGGCGGCGGTTCTGCTCAAGCGCGCCGCTGGCGTGCCGAGCGGGTCGGGTCAGCCGAACCGGAACAAGGTCGCGACCCTCTCGCGCGACAAGGTACGCGAGATCGCCGAGCTCAAGATGAAGGACTTGAACGCAAACGACGTCGAGGCGGCGATGCGCATGGTCGAAGGTACGGCGCGCAGCATGGGAATCGTCATCGCGGGCTGATCCGATCCGGCTCGCCTGAGCGACCGATTCGCCTCAGGCAGCAGCACGCGAGCGTGAAGGAGGGGACCCGGGGAGCCGGGAACCCAGATCGAGGGAGAGGGCGCACGAGGGTGCCCCTCGATGGACCTCAACCGAACCCGGAGGGAATGTGAAGGTCGGGAAGCGGTACAAGAAGATCAGCGAGGCCAAGGCGGCGCTCAAAGCGCCGAACCTGGAAGGGGCCATCTCCTTCGTGAAGGAGAATGCGAAGGCGAAGTTCGACGAGACGATCGAAGCGGCACTCCGCCTGGGAGTCGATCCCAAGTACGCCGACCAGATGGTCCGCGGCACTGTGGTCCTCCCGCACGGCACCGGCAAGTCGATGCGCGTGGTGGTCGTGACCAAGGGGGAGAAGCAACGGGAAGCGACCGAGGCCGGCGCCGATGCGGTTGGCGCCGAGGACCTGGTCGAGAAGATCCGCGAGGGATGGACCGATTTCGATCGCATGATCGCCACGCCCGACATGATGGGCGAGGTCTCGAAGCTCGGTAAGGTGCTCGGTCCGCGCGGCTTGATGCCGAACGCGAAGGTCGGAACCGTGACCTTCGACGTCACCAATGCGGTGCGCGAGGCCAAGGCCGGTAAGATTGAGTTCCGCGTGGACAAGGCCGGCAATCTGCAGGCCCCCATCGGCAAGGCTAGTTTCTCGACCGAGGCGTTGGTGGCCAATGCCCACGCCTTCTTCGCGGAAGTTGTGCGCCTGAAGCCCTCCGCGGCGAAGGGGCAGTACATCCGCAGCGCCACACTAAGCTCGACCATGGGGGCGGGGGTTCGCCTCGATCCGGCCGAGATCAGCGGGGCGCCGAAGTAGCGGAAGGCCCTCCGGGCCGATCCGGTCCGGAACCCAGAGGAGCAACGCCGAAATTTCACGTCGAGGACCAGCCGAACACAGCGCCAGTCACGCGCCGGCCGCCACGACACACGAGATTCGAGACTCATACGAAGCGAGGAGGCGGTAGGCCGCTCGAGGCCACCGACAGATCCCGATGCCGAAGACCAGGGCGGAAAAGGAAGTAAAGGTTCAGGAGGTCGCGACCGAGTTTGCCGGGACCTCCGGCGTATACCTCGCCGACCTCTCCGGAATGACGGTCGAACTGCTCACCACCTTCCGGCGCCGTTGCCGGGACAAGCAGATCAAGGTGGAAGTGGTGAAGAACACGCTGCTCAAGCGTGCCGCCGCCGGAACCCAGTTCGAGGCGCTGGAGCCGCATTTGAACGGCCCGACCGCCATGATGAGCTGCCCGACCGACTCGCTCGCCGCGGCACGCGTGCTCGACGAGTTCATCAGGCAGAACAAGTTCCCCAAGGTGAAGGTCGCCTGCGTCGAGGGGAAGATCTACAGCGACACCGAAGTTGCCCAGTTGGCGAAGCTGCCGACGCGGGAAGTGCTGCTCTCGCAGCTGCTCAGCGTCCTCCAGGCTCCGCTCACCCAGCTCTGCGGTGTGCTCAACGGTAACGCGCGAAACCTGGCCAACGTTCTCGACCAGGTCGCCAAGAAGAAGGGCGAGTAACCCAACCGCCCATCCGCCCGGCGCAGTCCGAGTGCTTCTTTCCGGAGGATCCGTTCTCCGGCAGGAGCGTGAAGGCAGAGACCGCCGGGGTTCCTTAAACGACGGGGCCTGCGAGTCGACGAACGTCGAAGCGGAGTGTTCCGAAACCGAAGGCCCAAAGGGGAGGACCGCCGTCCAAGCGGGGTCCGCAATCTGGAGGATAGAGCGATGACGAAGGAAAACGTCCTGGAATGGGTTCGCGGCGCTTCGATGGTGGAGATTGCCGCCCTCGTGAAGGACATCGAGACTGAATTCGGCGTGACTGCGGCTGCGCCTGTGATGGCGATGGCCGGTCCGGCCGGCGGTGGTGCTGCTGCCGAGGCGGCCGAGGAGAAGACCGAGTTCGACGTCATCCTGAAGGAAGTTGGCGCTCAGAAGCTCGAGGTCATCAAGGTCGTGCGCGAGGTCACCGGTCTTGGCCTGAAGGAGGCCAAGGAACTGGTCGACGGCGCCCCGAAGCCGGTCAAGGAGAAGACCTCCAAGGAAGATGCGGCTTCGATCAAGACCAAGCTCGAGGAGAAGGGTGCCAAGGTCGAGGTGAAGTAAGCAAGTCGTTCGTGTCTGCCCAACCGCCGGCGCTCCCTTCCCTTTGCACTGAAGGCGAAGGGAGCGCGGGCGGCTATGCCTTTTTCTCCTTTACGGGGGTTTCGACTTGAAGAGCTCATCCGTCACCAAGGTTCGCAGTTTCTCCAAGCTCAGTGATCGCTGGAACATCCCCCTCCCCAATCTCCTGGACGTGCAGCTCAAGTCGTTCCAGGCGTTTCTCCAGGACGAGATTCCGGTCGAGGAACGCAAGAACGAAGGCCTCCAGGAGGTTTTCAACTCCGTATTTCCGATCACTGACGCCCGGGAGATGTTCTCGCTCGAGTTCCTCTCCTTCCTCGTGGGTGATCCGAAGTACTCGGTGGAGGAGTGCCAGGAGCGCGATCTGACCTATTCGGTCCCGCTCAAGGTCAAGCTCAGGCTTCGGGTGAAGCGGGACGAGGAAGGGGTGCAGCGCGAGGCGGTGACCGACAGCGAGGTCTATCTCGGCGAACTGCCCAAGATCACGGAGAAGGGTACCTTCATCATCAACGGCGCGGAGCGCGTGATCGTGTCGCAGCTCCACCGTTCCCCCGGCGTGTTCTTCGATCACACGATCCACCAGAACGGCAAGAAGCTCTACACCGCGCGCATCATTCCTTACCGCGGCTCGTGGGTGGAGTTCTCGATCGACGTGAAGGACGTCATGTACGTCCACATCGACCGCAAGCGCAAGATGCCGGCCACCGCCCTGCTCAAGGCGATGGGGGTGGTCTCGGACCAGGACATCATGGACTTCTTCTACACCAAGGAAGAGGTCAACCTGGCGACGGCCAAGGACAAGAAGAAGCAGTCGCTCATCGGCCGGATCGCGGCCCAAGACGTGGTCGACGTGGAGTCGGGCGAGATCCTGCTCGAGGCCAACGAGGAGATCACGGCCGAGAAGCTGAAGACCCTGGGCAAGACCAAGGTCACCAACATCTATCTGTACGAGATCCCGCTCCAGGACGAGGCGGACATCATCCGCAATACCCTGAAGAAGGACAGCAATACCAAGACCGAGGAAGACGCCCAGGCGAAGATCTACCAGTTGATTCGCCCCGGCGAGCCGAGCCGCGCCGACGCGGCGCGGGAGATCCTCGCCCGACTGTTCTTCAATCCGAAGCGGTACGACCTGGCAAGCGTCGGGCGGTACAAGCTCAACCGGAAGCTGGACCACGAGCGGCTCCTGGCGGGCAAGGCCCAGATGAAAAAGTGGGGCCTGCAGATCCCGAGTGACGACCTCGAGACCCTCTGCAAGGAAGACTTCATCTCGATCATGAAGTACCTCCTCCTCCTCCGGATCGGAGAGGAAGAGGGAACCTTCGCCGAGACGGACGACATCGACCACCTCGGCAACCGCCGCGTGCGGTCGGTGGGCGAGCTGCTGGCTAACCAGTTCAACACCGGCCTGGCCCGCATGGCCCGGATCATCCGCGAGCGCATGTCGCTCCAGGAACCGGAGTCGGTGACGATCTACGACTTCATCAACGCGCGCACCATCTCGGCCGTGATCCAGAGCTTCTTCGGCTCGAGCCAGCTCAGCCAGTTCATGGATCAGACCAATCCGCTGGCCGAGTTGACCCACAAGCGGCGCCTCTCCGCCCTCGGGCCTGGAGGGCTGACCCGCGATCGCGCCGGCTTCGAAGTCCGAGACGTGCACTACACCCACTATGGTCGCATGTGCCCGATCGAGACCCCGGAAGGTCCGAACATCGGACTGATCTCGTCGCTCTCCGCGTACGCGCGGGTGAACGACCTGGGGTTCCTCGAGACCCCCTACCGGCGGGTCAAGGACGGCGTGGTGGCCAAGCAGATCGAGTATCTCTCGGCCGACCTCGAGGATCAGTACGTCATCGCGCAGGCGAACGAGCCGCTGAACGAGAAGGGGGAGTTCGCCAACAAGCGTGTGGCCTGTCGGTACAAGGGAGAGTTCCCCCTCGTCCCGCCGGAGCAGGTTCATTACATGGACGTCTCGCCGATCCAGGTGGTCTCGCCGGCCGCGGCGCTCATCCCGTTCCTGGAGCACGACGACGCCAACCGCGCCCTCATGGGCTCGAACATGCAACGTCAGGCCGTGCCGCTCCTGATCTCGGATCCTCCGCTCGTCGGTACCGGACTGGAGCGGAAGGTGGCCGAGGACTCGGGTGCGATGATTTTTGCCAAGCGGGCCGGGATCGTGGAGACCTCGAGCGGCGGGCAGATCGTGATCAAGCCGGAGCTGGACGAGGGAGTCACCGACTACACCGAGGCCGCCGGGCGCGATTTCTACAACCTGACGAAGTTCAAGCGCTCGAACCAGGACACCTGCATCAACCAGCGCCCGCTGGTGAAGGAAGGGGAGCGCGTCGCCGCCGGCACCTGCATCGCCGATGGTCCGAGCACCCGCGAAGGGGAGCTGGCGCTGGGCGCGAACGTCCTCGTCGCCTTCATGACCTTCGATGGGTACAACTTCGAGGACGCGATCATCGTCTCCGAGGGGTTGATCAAGCGTGACATCTTCACCTCGATCCACATCGAGGAGTTCGAGCTCCAGGTCCGCGACACCAAGCGCGGGGTGGAAGAGATCACGCGGGAAATCCCGAACGTGGGCGACGATGCCCTGAAGAACCTCGACGAGGACGGCATCATCCGGATCGGAGCGCCGGTCCGCGCCGGGGACATTCTGGTCGGCAAGGTCACGCCCAAGGGGGAGACCGATCTCACCCCGGAAGAGCGCCTGCTGCGCGCCATCTTCGGCGACAAGGCGGGAGACGTACGCGACGCTTCGCTCAAGGCCCCGCCCGGAATGGAAGGGGTCGTGATCGACATCAAGGTCTTCTCGCGCAAGGAGAAGGACGACGCGACGAAGAAGCAGGAGCGGCTCAAGGTCGATCGTCTCAAGCGCCAGTACCGCAAGGAGCGTCTGAGCATCATCGAGCAGCGCGACGACGACCTGAAGCGCATCCTCGACAACCAGGTGCTGGAGCGCTGGGACTCGGCCTCGACCGGCAAGCCGCTGATGCGGGCCGGGCGCAAGGGTTCGTTCCAGGCGCTGGCCGGGATCGACTTTGACGACATCGCGGCGAACACTCCGGTGGCGCGCGATGCCAAGATCAACCAGCGCTTCTGGCGGCAGATGGAAGCGGCCAAGGATGCCCTCGATCAACTCGAGAAGAAGCTGGAGAAGGAGACCGAGCGGGTCACCCGCGGGGATGAACTCCCGCCTGGCGTGATCAAGCTGGTCAAGGTCTACGTGGCCAAGAAGCGGAAGCTGTCGGTCGGCGACAAGATGGCCGGACGCCACGGGAACAAGGGTGTCGTGTCCAAGATCGTTCCGGTCGAGGACATGCCCTTCCTGCCCGATGGGACCCCGGTCCAGATGGTGCTGAACCCGCTCGGCGTTCCGTCACGTATGAATATCGGCCAGATCCTCGAGGTGCACCTCGGGCTGGCGGCCCACAAGCTGGGCTTCCGCGCGCAGACGCCGGTCTTCGCCGGCGCGGCGGTGGAGGAGATCAAGGAGTGCCTGCGCGAGGCGGGTGAGCCGGACGACGGCAAGACCTACCTCTTCGACGGCAAGACAGGAGAGCGGTTCGACCAGCGGGTGACCGTGGGCTACATCTACATGATGAAGCTCTCGCACCTGGTCGACGACAAGATCCACGCTCGTTCGATCGGCCCGTACTCACTCGTCACCCAGCAGCCGCTGGGCGGTAAGGCGCAGTTCGGAGGCCAGCGCTTCGGAGAGATGGAAGTGTGGGCGCTCGAGGCCTACGGCGCGGCCCACACCCTGCAGGAACTCCTGACCGTGAAATCGGACGACGTGCAGGGCCGCTCACGGATCTACGAAGCGATCGTCAAGGGCGAGAATCCGCCGGAGCCGGGCGTACCGGAGTCCTTCAACGTGCTGGTGAAGGAACTCAAGTCGCTCTGCCTCGACGTGACTTTCGAATAACGGACATCGGACGAAGGGAGACCGGAATGTCAGAGACTCCTGGGAGCAAGCTACCTCCGAACGAGGGCTTCACTCTTCCCCCGATGACCGCGATTCGCGGGGAGAAGGACACTCGGCGCAAGTTCAACTTCAGCTCGATCCGTCTGCGCCTGGCCTCGCCGGACACGATCCTCTCGTGGTCGCGCGGCGAGGTGACCAAGCCGGAGACGATCAACTATCGCTCCTTCAAGCCGGAGCGGGACGGCCTCTTCTGCGAGCGCATCTTCGGTCCGGTCAAGGACTGGCAGTGCTCCTGCGGCCGTTACAAGATGATCCGCTACCGCGGCGTGATCTGCGACAAGTGCGGCGTGGAGGTGACCCAGGCCAACGTGCGCCGCGAGCGCATGGGCCACATCACCCTGGCCGTGCCGGTGTCGCATATCTGGTTCTTCAAGGGGGTGCCGAGCCGGATCGGACATCTGCTCGAGATGTCGGTGCGGAATCTCGAACGCATCCTCTACTACGAGTCGTACGTCATGATCGACCCGGGCAACACCCCGTTCCGCAAGCACGAGCTGCTGAGCGAGGATCAGTTCCAGGAACTGCGGCTCGATCCGAACATGAAGTTCGAGGCCGACATGGGCGCGCAGGCGATCCGTAAGCTGCTCGAGCGGCTCGACCTCGAAGAGCTCTCGCAGGAACTGCGCACCCAGGCGCGGATCGAGACCTCGGTCCAGCGCAAGAAGGATGTGCTCAAGCGGCTCAAGATCGTCGAGGCCTTCCGCCAGAGCGGCAACCGTCCGGAGTGGATGATCCTCACCCACGTTCCGGTACTGCCGCCGGATCTCCGGCCGCTGGTCCCGCTGGAGGGTGGGCGCTTCGCTACCTCCGACCTCAACGACCTCTATCGGCGGGTGATCAACCGGAACAACCGGCTCAAGAAGCTGATGGAGATCAAGGCACCGGAGGTGATCCTCCGGAACGAAAAGCGGATGCTCCAGGAGGCGGCTGACGCCCTCTTCGACAACGGACGCCGCACCCGTGCGGTCCGCGGTCAGGGGAACCGTCCCCTGAAGTCGCTCAGCGACATGCTCAAGGGAAAGCAGGGGCGCTTCCGGCAGAACCTGCTGGGAAAGCGCGTCGACTACTCCGGCCGTTCGGTCATCGTGGTCGGCCCGGAGCTCAAGCTCTCCGAGTGCGGCCTCCCGCAGAACATGGCCCTCGAGCTGTTCAAGCCGTTCATCATCAAGAAGCTCGAGGACCGGGGTCAGACGGTGAAGTCGGCCAAGAAACTGGTCGAGCGCGAGCGCCCTGAGGTCTGGGAGATCCTTTCCGAGATCATCAAGGGGCACCCGGTGATGCTCAACCGCGCGCCGACCCTTCACCGCCTCGGAATCCAGGCGTTCAATCCGGTGCTGGTCGAGGGGAAGGCGATCCGCCTCCACCCGCTGGTCTGCACCGCCTTCAACGCCGACTTCGACGGCGACCAGATGGCGGTCCACGTTCCGCTCAGCTACATCGCGCAGATCGAGTGCAAGGAGCTGATGCTCTCGACGCACAACATCCTGCTGCCCGCGAGCGGACGCCCGATCGCCACCCCCAGCCAGGATATCGTTCTCGGCTGTTACTACCTGACCAAGCCCCGGCCCAAGCCGACCACGCGCCCCTTCCCGTTCTCCTCGAACGCGGAGGTGGAGACCGCTCTGGCGCATGGTCAGGTGCAGTTGCACGACCAGATCGACTACCGGTGGAACGGACAGCGGATCAAGACCACGGTCGGCCGGGTGATCTTCAACGAGATCCTCCCGGAGGAGATGCGGTTCATCAACAAGACGCTCGACAAGAAGCAGCTCGAGAGCCTGGTTGCGCGCTCCTACGCCCGGATCGGGAAGTTCGCCACGGCGGAGTTCCTCGACCGGCTGAAGGCGCTCGGCTTCCGTTTCGCCACCCGTGCCGGCATGTCGGTCGGAATCGACGACCTGGTCATTCCGAAAGAGAAGAAGGAGATCGTCGCCCGGGCCTCCAAGGAGGTGGAGCGGATCAACAAGCAGCACCGCGACCAGGCGCTCTCGGCGAACGAGCGGTACAACAAGGTGATCGAGACCTGGACCCGGGTCCGTAACGAGGTCGAAGAGGTCACGATCGAGGGGCTCAAGCGGATCGACGACGGCTTCAACCCGATCTTCATGATGGCCGACTCGGGAGCCCGCGGTTCCAAGGAGCAGATCCGGCAGTTGGCCGGGATGCGCGGTCTGATGGCCAAGCCGCAGAAGAAGGTCACCGGAGCGGCGGGTGAAATCATCGAGCAGCCGGTCCTTTCCAACTTCAAGGAAGGGCTGACCGTGCTCGAGTACTTCATCTCGACCCACGGCGCGCGCAAGGGGCTGGCTGACACCGCGCTCAAGACCGCGGACGCCGGCTACCTGACCCGCCGACTGGTCGACGTGGCCCAGGACATGATCATCACCGAAGACGATTGCGGCACCATTCTCGGCGTGGACAAGGGCGCGCTCAAGGACGGAGAAGAGGTCGTCGAGCCGCTGCGTGACCGGGTGCTCGGTCGGGTTGCGGCGGAGGACATCTGGGATCGGCGCAACAACGCGGTGCTGGTCGAGGAAGGTGCCCTGATCGATGAGGAACTGGCAGACAAGCTGGACGAGGCCGGGATCGAGATGATCAAGATCCGCTCGGTGCTCACCTGCGAGTCGCGCCGGGGCGTCTGCTGGAAGTGCTACGGCCGCGACCTCGCGACCGGCAAGCAGGTTTGCATCGGCGAGGCGGTCGGGGTCATCGCGGCCCAGTCGATCGGTGAGCCGGGTACGCAGTTGACGCTGCGCACTTTCCACATCGGCGGAACCGCGAGCCTCATCGTCGAGGCCTCGCGGGTCCAGGCCCGCGCCGACGGCGAGCTGCGCCACGAGGGCGGTCTGCGTAGCGTGGAGACCGAACAGGGTCACTTCGTGAACGTCGGTCACCGCGGCGAGCTGGTCCTCTATGGGCACGACGGAACGGTCCACGACCGTCACGAGCCGCGCTACGGCACGGTGATCTTCTTCGGCGACGGCGCCAAGGTGAAGAAGGGGGACGTCCTTTTCGAGTGGGACACCTGGAACACCCCGATCGTCGCGCGCGAGAAGGGCGTGGTCCGGTTCATCGACGTCAAGGAGCGCGTCACCCTCCGCGACGAGATCGACGAGACGACGAAGAAGCGCGTCCCGGTGATCGTGGAGGACCGGGAGAAGGTGCTCCAGCCGCATATCGAGATCGTCGACGGAAGTGAAAACGTGCTCGGCAGCTATGCCCTGCCTACCGGCTCGCGCCTCCAGGTGCGGGACGGCGAGGAGGTAAAGGTCGGCGACGTGATGGCGAAGATCCGCCGGGAGTCGTCGAAGACCCGCGACATCACCGGCGGTCTCCCGCGCGTGTCGGAGCTCTTCGAGGCGCGCAAGCCGAAGGACCAAGCAATCATCTCCGAAATCGACGGAGTGGTGGAGCTCGGCAAGGGTACGCGCGGTATGAAGAAGATCACCGTCAAGAACGAGACCGACACCAAGGAATATCTGGTGCCGCACGGTCGTCACATCTACGTCCAGGACGGGTACGAGGTGAAGGCGGGAGACCGGCTCACCGAGGGACCGGTCAATCCGCACGACATCCTGCGGGTCAAGGGCATCAACGAGGTGCAGGAGTACCTCGTCGACCAGATCCAGGAGGTCTACCGGATCCAGGGCGTACGCATCGACGACAAGCACATCGAGGTGATCGTCCGGCAGATGCTCCAGAAGGTGAAGATCGACGACCCGGGGGACACGAACTTCCTCTCGGGCGAGAACGTCGACAAGGTGGTCCTTCGCGAGGAGCTGGCGCGGATCCGCGCCGAGGGTGGAAAGCCTGCCACCTATCAGCCGCTCCTGCTCGGCATCACCAAGGCGTCGCTCTCGACCCATTCGTTCGTGGCCGCCGCCTCGTTCCAGGAGACCACCCGTATCCTGACCGAGGCGTCGATCATGGGTTCGATCGACCCGCTCCTCGGCCTGAAGGAGAACGTCGCAATCGGGCGTCTCATTCCGGCTGGAACCGGTCTGCCCAAGTACAAGAAGATCCGCGCCTATCCGACTGACCAGGAGGAGGAGGCGTTGGAGACCCTGCTTGGGGAGGACGAGATCAGGAGCGCGTAGCCCGCTGGAGCGCCTGGCTCCCCGGAGCGTATGGCCCCGGAGCGTATGGCCCCCGGCGCGGGACGCCCCGCGGACAGCCGGGAGCTCGATATCGAGGCCGCGCCCCCCGAAAAGTGGGGGCGCGGCCTTGCTTCTTGCGCCTGGATCTCGGCCACTGCGATCGACGGGCGAAATCTCGCAAGTAGTGGGAACAAAATGCATTTTGGCCGTTGACGGAGGGTCCCACCCTCCCTAGTATCCGCAATCTGTGTGATGGATTGGGCGGGTGTACCGCGGGGTTTGTTGCGGCTTCGTCCGGGGTCCCAAGTACTCGGATTCCGGAGATGCGGCGGGTTTGCAGTACGCCATCCTTGAAGCGTCCTCCGAATGGGGCGGCGATCCACTGGTGTGACGATCCGACAGGGCAGTGCCTCTAAAGGGCACTTGGCCCCAGGTGCCCGAGCTGGGTGCCCGAGTTGGGCGCCCGAGCTGGGCGATGCTCTCGCAGAATGGATGCGGGCTCGCCGAGACACGCGAAGGATCGGAACTCCCGGCCAGGTGGATCGAAACTGGAGAGCCCCGGAGGGTTCGCTGTCGTCCCGCTGTTCGCGGGGGCGTGGTCGCCCCCAGTAGCGGCAGGACGCGACATCAGCCGACCGGCGACGCTGGCTTTGACCAGCGATTCGGGATCCGAACGGCGTTCGGATTGGACCGGATACCGCTACTGGGCAGTGGCTCGCTCTTGGGCGGGCTGCTGGCAGGCGGGTTGCGGGTCGCGGTGGAAAAGCATCACGAGTCCGGAGCAGGTCTGTCTGTTCTCCAGCCATCTTTGGCGCGAGAGCAGGCGGTGGGTCCGGTTTTGTTTTCGAGTTTTGGTCGTTGAGTTGGGTGAATCCGAGGGAGAACTAGAGTGCCGACACTGAGTCAGCTTGTCCGGAAGGGACGCGACATTCAGAGGGCGAAGACGGCGGCGCCGGCCCTGAAGGCCTGCCCGCAGAAGCGGGGCGTCTGCACCCGTGTCTACACCACCACCCCGAAGAAGCCGAATTCGGCCCTTCGCAAGGTGGCGCGTGTGCGCCTCACGAACAACATCGAGGTGACCGCGTACATCCCGGGTGAGGGGCACAACCTCCAGGAGCACTCGATCGTGCTGATCCGCGGTGGCCGTGTGAAGGATCTTCCCGGCGTCCGCTACCACATCGTGCGCGGCGCGCTCGACACGAGCGGCGTCGACGGGCGCAACCGTAGTCGTTCGAAGTACGGCACGAAGCGGAAGAAGGCTGGCGAGGCGCCGGCGAAGGGCAAGGGGAAGAAGTAAATGCCGAGGAAAGGCCATATTGCCCGGCGCGAACTCGCGCCGGATCCCAAGTTCGGTAACGTGCTCGTCGCCCGCTTCATCAACTCTGTGATGAAGGGGGGCAAGAAGAGCACGGCGGAGCGCATCGTTTACGGAGCGCTCGAGATCCTCGAGACCAAGAGCGGACAGGAAGGCCTGTCGGTCATGCGCACGGCGATGAACAACGTCAAGCCGAACCTCGAGGTGAAGAGCCGCCGCGTCGGTGGTGCGACCTACCAGGTCCCGGTCGAGATCAAGCCGGAGCGCCGCACCGCCCTTGGACTCCGCTGGATGATCCAGTACGCCTCTTCCCGGCCGGACAAGACGATGGCCGAGCGGCTCGCGGCCGAGATGCTCGCGGCGACCAAGAACGAAGGCGGCGCGGTGAAGAAGCGGGAAGACACGCATCGCATGGCGGAGGCCAACAAGGCGTTCGCGCACTATCGGTGGTAGTCTCCAGACGCTGATGGTGTTGTTCGGGTACCGATGGTCCAGTTTCGGTACCGGTAGGGAATGCAGTTCGCAGATTGAGTCCCGGCTAGGCAGACCCCTTCGGGGGTAGGCTTCCGGAAGTGAACACGAACGATCAGGGACCCGCGTCTACGCCGCGGGTCGGATGGCACGAAGCGGGCGGCTTTCCGCCGCCCCTCGAGGAAATCGCAGGGGCCCTGCCCAACGTACCTCCCGGGCGCGAGAGCGTGACTGGGATGGATCGAAGCGCAAGGCAAGCAGTTATCGGACCGACGCAGATTCCCTTCGGGAGTTTGTGCCAGCCCCTGCGAAGCGGGTGAACAGCGAGCTCGGAACGCGCCGATAGTGACCGCCGAAGCGCATGCAGCGCGAGGGCACCTGGAGGCGGGTCGAGAGGTTCACACTGCAGGTCCGGCAAAGCTTGGGTACATACCCCAGCTCGAGAAGATAGATATCGCCGACCACGACCTTGGAGGCGCGCCGCACGATCGGCGCGCGAACTCCGACGTCTTCGTGGATCGGTGAACGGTTTCGGCCGGTGGCGGCAGCGTGTGCTGCAGCTATCTGCCTGTCTTTGACTTGCACGGGAGAACTAGGTGTCGCAGGCTACGCCCCTCAATCGGTTCCGCAATATCGGGATCATGGCCCACATCGACGCGGGCAAGACGACCCTGACGGAGCGCGTCCTTTACTTCACGGGCAAGCTCCACCGCATCGGCGAGGTTCACGACGGCGCGGCCACCATGGACTGGATGGACCAGGAGCGCGAGCGCGGGATCACCATCACCTCCGCCGCCACCACCGCCTACTGGAAAGAGCACCAGGTCAACATCATCGATACCCCCGGCCACGTCGACTTCACCGTCGAGGTGGAGCGCTCGCTTCGCGTCCTCGACGGCGCGGTCGCGGTCTTCTGCGCGGTGGGTGGGGTCGAACCCCAGTCCGAGACGGTCTGGCGCCAGGCGGACAAGTACAAGGTCCCCCGCATCGCTTTCGTCAACAAGATGGACCGCGTCGGAGCGGACTTCCAGAACGTGCTCGGGATGATGCGTGAGCGCCTCGGAGCCCATCCGGTTCCCCTCCAGGTGCCCTACATGCTGGGCGACGTGTTCCACAGCCTGATCGACCTGGTCGAGATGGTCGAGATCAGCTTCGTGGAGGAGCACGGCCTCCCGACCTACTCCATCGGCCCGATCCCGGCCGACATGATGGCCATGGCCGACGAGTACCGGATCAAGATGCTCGAGGCGCTCGCCGACTACGACGACGAGCTGCTGCACAAGTACCTCGAGAGCCATGAGCTGCCGGTCGAGATGATCAAGGCGGCGATTCGCAAGGGCACCCTCGAGAGCCGGATCACTCCGGTCCTCTGCGGCTCGGCCTACA
Source organism: Candidatus Eiseniibacteriota bacterium (assembly GCA_016712505.1). Taxonomy (GTDB): domain Bacteria; phylum Eisenbacteria; class RBG-16-71-46; order CAIMUX01; family CAIMUX01; genus JADJQY01. The sequence continues at coordinate 35,313 of JADJQY010000009.1, forward strand.
AGAACAAGGGTGTGCGCCGCCTGCTCGACGCGGTGGTCGACTACCTCCCCTCGCCGGTCGACGTGGCCGCGGTGGAGGGGGAGAACACGCGCACCACCGAGATGGAAATGCGCACCCCCAATTCGGAGGAGCCGTTCGCCGCGGTGGCGTTCAAGATCATGACCGACCCGTACGTCGGCAAGCTGACCTTCTTCCGGGTCTACTCGGGGAAGGTCTCGACCGGCGACACGGTGTTCAACGCGAACACCGAAAAGACGGAGCGCATCGGACGTATCGTCGAGATGCACGCCAATCAGCGGATCGAAAAGACGACCATGAGCGTCGGTGAGATCGGGGCCTTCGTCGGTATGAAGCGGGTCTCCACCGGCGACACGCTGTGCGACGTCGACCGTCCGATCCGTCTCGAGCGGATCCACTTCCCCGAGCCGGTGATCCAGATCGCCATCGAGCCGAAGAGCAAGGCCGACGAAGAGAAGCTCTCGATCTCCCTGGATCGCCTCTCGGACGAGGATCCGACCTTCCGGGTCAAGACCCACGAGGAGACCGGCCAGACGCTGATCGCCGGAATGGGCGAGCTTCACCTCGAGATCCTGGTCGACCGCCTGAAGCGCGAGTTCAACTGCCAGGTCAACGTCGGTCGTCCGCAGGTTGCCTTCCGCGAGACCATCACCACCACGGTCGAGCATCGGGAGCGCCACATCCAGCAGTCGGGTGGCCGCGGCCAGTACGCCGACGTTACGATCCGGCTCGAGCCGGCGCCGGGGCAGGGCTTCGTCTGGGAGAACAAGATCGTCGGTGGAACGATTCCGAAGGAGTACATCGCGCCGACCGAGCACGGGGTGAAGGACGCGCTGGAGAGCGGCCAGGTGGCCGGCTACCCGATCGTGGACATCAAGGTCAGCCTGATCGACGGCTCGTTCCACGCGGTCGACTCGAGCGAGTTTGCCTTCAAGATCTGTGGATCGAAGGCGCTCAAGGCGGCGACCCTCAAGGCCCAGCCGCGACTGCTCGAACCGATCATGGATGTCGAAGTGGTCGTGCCGGAGAGCTTCGTCGGCGAGGTCATGGGTGATCTGTCCGGTCGCCGGGGCAAGGTGGGCGGCATGTTCGATCGCGGCACCGGCCGCGTAATCGGTCGGCATGTCCCGTTGAGCGAGATGTGAGAGTGCGCGACGCGCTTGCGTTCTACTACGGCGACTCCCGGGATCTACACCATGCAGTTCTCCAAGTATGACTTCATGCCGGACAGCCTGGCGCAAGAGGTGATCAAGAAGGTCAAGGGTGCCTGAGGTTCTTTGGAACGTCCGGTCCTGTTTGTCGATGGAGTTTTGGGGCGCCTGATCTAGAGGAGATCGAGAACGATGAGCAAGGCGAAATTCGAGCGGACGAAGCCGCACGTTAACGTGGGAACGATTGGTCACGTGGACCACGGGAAGACGACGTTGACGGCGGCGATCACGTCGGTTCTGGCGACGAAGTTCAGCGGCATTTCGGTGCGTTCGTTCGACTCGATCGACAATGCTCCGGAAGAGCGGGCGCGCGGTATCACGATCGCGACGGCGCACGTGGAGTACGAGACGGACAACCGTCACTACGCGCACGTCGACTGCCCGGGTCACGCGGACTACGTGAAGAACATGGTGACCGGCGCGGCGCAGATGGACGGCGCGATTCTGGTGGTTTCGGCTCCGGACGGCCCGATGCCGCAGACCCGCGAGCACATTCTCCTCGCGCGTCAGGTGGGCGTACCGTACATCGTGGTCTTCCTGAACAAGGTGGACATGGTCGATGACGCGGAGATCCTGGAGTACGTGGAGTGGGAGGTCCGTGACCTTCTGAAGAAGTACGAGTTCCCGGGCGACGACATTCCGATCGTGCGTGGATCGGCCCTGAAGGCCGGCCAGAATCCGGGCGATCCGACGGCGGCGCAGTGCATCTTCGACCTGATGGCGGCGGTGGACAGCTACATTCCGACGCCGGTTCGTGACGTGGACAAGCCGTTCCTGATGCCGGTCGAAGACGTGTTCTCGATCACCGGCCGCGGAACGGTGGCGACGGGCCGCGTGGAGCGTGGTCGGGTGAAGGTCCAGGACAAGGTCGAGCGGGTCGGGATGGCGGAGACGCGCGAGGTGGTGGTGACCGGCGTGGAGATGTTCCGGAAGCTGCTGGACGATGCGCAGGCCGGTGACAACGTTGGGTTGCTGCTGCGCGGCATCGAAAAGGACGACATCGAGCGCGGGATGGTTCTGGCGGCGCCGAAGTCGGTCACGCCGCACAAGAAGTTCAAGGCGGAGGTTTACGTCCTTTCGAAGGACGAGGGTGGCCGTCACACGCCGTTCTTCAACGGGTACCGTCCGCAGTTCTACTTCCGCACCACCGACGTGACCGGAGTGGCGACGCTTCCGGAGGGGCGCGAGATGGTGATGCCGGGCGACAACGTGGCGGTTTCGGTCGAGCTGATCACGCCGATCGCGATGGAGAAGGGTCTTCGCTTCGCCATCCGCGAGGGCGGTCGCACCGTCGGCGCCGGCTCGGTCACGGATATCATCGAGTAACCGGTAGCGGCGAGTCACCGGTAGCGTCGAGTCACCGGTAGCGGCGAGCAACCGGGGGCGTCGAGTCACCGGTAGCGTCAGAACCTACCGGGTCAGGATTGAATGCACCGACGCGCGCCAGGCGCGCATCGGGGGGAGCAGAAAGACGTTCGGGAGTGGCGCGGCGGATCAACTCGGTCCACCCGCGACCCTGAAGCAGAGGACAGCAACGGACCACGGAGTTTCGAGCCAGTGCAGAAGATTCGGATCAAGCTCAAGTCATACGATCACTCGATCCTCGACAAGTCGTCGGGGGAGATCGTCAAGACGGCGAAGCGGACCGGCGCAATCACGGCCGGACCGATTCCGCTTCCGACGAAGCGTTCGATCTGGACGGTGCTTCGGTCGCCCCACGTCGACAAGAAGTCGCGGGAGCAGTTCGAGATCCGGGTGCACAAGCGCCTGATCGAGATCACCCAGGCGACGCAGTCGACCATGGATGCGCTGATGAAGCTCGAACTGCCGGCGGGCGTGGACATCGAGATCAAGCTCTAGGCTACCCGGAGGGTGGAACGTGTCGGCGTCCCGTCGACCCGCCCCGCCCCGCGATCCTCGGGTAGCGAGAGGAATCTTCGGTCGATCTGCAGCGAGCAGGCCGGCCAAGCGGACGGCCAGATCGGCACAGTTGGCAAGATCGGCACAGATGGCCAGATCAGCACAGGTGGCGAGATCGGCACAGATTGGGAGATCGTGAGATGCTCGGTTTGATCGGCAAGAAAGTTGGAATGACCCAGATCTTCTCCGAGAAGGGCCTCGTCATTCCGGTGACCGTGCTCGAGGCCGGTCCGTGCCGGATCGTGCAGGTCAAGACCGCCGAGAAGGATGGGTACACCGCGGCGCAGGTCGGATTCGAGGAAGTGCTGGAGCGGAAACTGAACAAGCCGGAGAAGGGCCACCTGGTTCGTCACGGCTCCGGGGCGCTCAAGCACATCCGTGAGTTCCGCGTGACGGCCGACGATCCGGTGAAGTCGGGCGACACGCTCGACGTGACGCAGTTCGAGGTCGGTTCCCGGGTCGACATCATCTCGACGAGCAAGGGACACGGCTTCCAGGGCGTGGTCAAGCGCCACCACTTCACTGGTGGTAAGGAAACGCACGGTAGCAAGACCAACGACCTCCCGGGATCGATCGGCTCGAGCGCCTGGCCCTCCCACGTGTGGAAGGGAAAGCGGCTGCCGGGTCAGATGGGTAACAAGCGGATCACCGCTTCCAATCTCGAGGTGGTGAAGATCGACGCCGACCGCAACCTGCTCCTGGTGCGCGGCGCGGTACCCGGCGGCTCGAACACCCTGGTGGTGATCAAGCCGTCGTACAAGTCGACGAAGCGGGCCGGTCGCTAGACCGTTGTAGGAAGGGATCGACGTAAGCCATGGCCACGAAGAGTCGTGCAGATGAAAGCGCCGGAGCCGCGGTGAAGACCGCGATTCGCGACCCCAAGGGCGGCGAGAAGGGGACGGTCGAACTTCCGACCGAGCTCTTCTCGGCCAAGATCCACCGCCATGCGATGTGGCTCGCGGTGCGCAGCTACCTGATCAATCAGCGCCAGGGCACCCACAAGGTGAAGACCCGGGCGGAGGTCTCCGGCGGCGGCGTGAAGCCGTGGCGGCAGAAGGGCACGGGGCGTGCGCGCTCCGGGACCACACGGTCCCCGATCTGGGTCGGCGGTGGCCGTGCCTTCGGGCCGAAGCCGCGCGACTACCACACCGACTTGCCGAAGAAGCTGCGTCGGGTGGCCTTTGCCTCCGCCTTGAGCGTGCGGGCGAAGGAGGGGCGTGTGACCGTGCTCTCCGACGCTGGAGTGACCGCGGGGAAGACCAAAGAGCTGTACACGACGCTCAAGACGCTCGGTATCGTCGATCAGCGTTGTCTTCTGATCGTGGATGCCAGCGAGTCGCTCGCCGTCCGCGCGGGTCGGAACCTGCCGAAGCTCGAGACCACGAGCCCGGGACAGGTGAACACCTATGAGGTGCTCCGCGCCGATCAGATCGTGGTTACGAGCAAGGCGCTGGTTGCGCTCAAGGAGGTACGCGCGAAATGAAAGAACCGCGGACCATCATCCGCCTTCCCCTGGTGAGTGAAAAGGGGACGGTGCTGCGGGCGAAGAACAACGCCTACGTCTTCCAGGTCGCACCTGAGTCGAACAAGATCGAGATCGCCAACGCGATCAAGAGCATCTTCAAGGTCGAGGTGGCGACGGTGCGGACCCTGAACGTCAAGGGGAAGCCGAAGCGGATGGGTCGTTACGAGGGGAAGCGCGCCGACTGGAAGAAGGCGGTCGTCACCCTGAAGGGCGATTCCAAGATCACGATTTTCGAGGATCTGTAGGAGCCCTGGGGGCTCGTTTTCGAGCCGAGGCTGAGCAGATTTCCCGGTGGGTTCCCCGTCCGCGTGACGGATCCCGCCGACGATGTGCACGAACGATCGATGAGGAGCGATTCGGATGGGATTGAAGAAGTTTAAGCCGGTGACACCCTCGCTGCGCTTCAAGACCGTCTCTGATTTCGCGGAGATCACCAAGAGTGAGCCGGAGAAGTCGCTGCTCGAGCCGCTCAAGCGGTCCGGCGGGCGCAACAACTACGGCAACACATCCGCGTGGTGCAGGGGCGGCGGCCACAAGCGTCGCTATCGGGTCATCGACTTCAGGCGCGAGAAGCACGGCATTCCCGCCAAGGTCGCCGGGATCGAGTATGATCCCAACCGCTCGGCGCGCATCGCCCTGCTCCACTACGTGGACGGCGAGAAGCGCTACATCATCGCTCCGGTCGGGATCAAGGTCGGGGACATGCTGATGTCCGGACCCCAGGCCGAGGTGCGCGACGGCAATGCGCTTCCGCTGCGCTCCGTTCCGCTGGGAACCTCCGTTCACAACCTGGAGCTGATTCCGGGGAAGGGCGGTCAGGTGGCCCGCGGCGCCGGCAGCGAGTGCCAGTTGATGGCCAAGGAAGGGCTCTTTGCGCAGGTCCGGCTCCCGTCCGGCGAGGTCCGGATGTTCCGGCTGGACTGCTACTGCACGATCGGCAAGGTGGGTAACATCGACCACGAGAACGAGGTCGTGGGCAAGGCGGGCAAGAGCCGTTGGCTCGGTCGGCGCCCCTCGAACCGAGGCGTGGCCATGAACCCGGTCGACCACCCGATGGGTGGAGGCGAGGGAAAGACTTCCGGCGGGCGGCACCCGTGCACCCCGTGGGGCAAGGCGACCAAGGGCCTCAAGACCCGGAAGAAGAAGCTGTCCGACAAGCTGATCGTTCGCCGTCGGAAGTAGCGCAGCGGAGTAATTCCCGCGCCGTCGGCCGGAGAGCGGTCCCCGCAATGGGGCGCGTCGGTAGGGGGGACGGGAAGGCAGATACGGGAGAGGGTCGCGCGAGCGGCCGGTATCGGGAATGAATGAGGACCGCCTCGCAGGAGAGGCGGACGACGAGACGGAGGCGCAGGGTTCCATGTCACGCTCGATCAAGAAGGGCCCGTACATCGACCTGAAGTTGAACGGCAAGGTCGAGGAGATGAACAAGGGTCGCGAGAAGAAGGTCATCAAGACCTGGGCGCGGCGCTCGACCATTCTCCCGAGCTACGTGGGCCATACGCTCGCCGTCCACAACGGCAACAAGTTCATTCCGATCTACATCTCGGAAAACATGGTCGGTCACAAGTTGGGCGAATTCGCGGCCACGCGTACCTTCCGCGGCCATGCGAAGTCCGACAAGACGACGTCCAACAAGTAGGAGACTCGAACGATGGAAGCGAGAGCGATGGCGCGCACGGTGCGGATCTCGCCGCGCAAGGCGGATCGCGTGTTGCGGCTCATCCGCAACCAGTCGGTCAATCGTGCGGAGGAGATCCTCGAGTTCACCGACCGGCCGATTGCCAAGGAGATCAAGAAGATCCTCCATTCTGCGGCGGCGAACGCCCGGCAGAAGTTCGAGGGTCTCGATGCGGACACCCTGGTGGTGCGTATGGCGGTGTCAGGCGCCGGTCCGACCATGAAGCGGCTGATGCCCCGGGCCCAGCGTCGCGCGACGCGGATCCTGAAGCGCACGAGCCATATCACGATCGTGGTCGGGACGAAGAAGGCCAAGTAGTCGGGTTCGCTGGGTAGGTTTCCGCTCGGTTACGAAAGTTCGGTTTCGCAAATTCCGGATACGTTGGGTCGCCTGTAGGTCGCGACCCGCATGCAGGAGGTTTCTTTGGGACAGAAAACGCATCCAATCGGCTTCCGACTCGGTGTCATCCGCACCTGGGATTCCCGTTGGTTCGCCAAGCGTCATTACGCGGATCTTCTCAAGGAGGATCTGGCGATCCGGAAGTACCTGACGAAGCGTCTGGAGAATTCCGGTCTGTCCAAGATCGTGATCGAGCGTCGCGGTGAGGAAAAGGTCGATGTGATCATCCACACCTCGAAGCCCGGTATGGTCATCGGTCGTTCCGGTCAGCAGGTCAACCAGCTCCGCGACGAGTTGAAGCACGCGTTCAACCGCGAGGTCTTCCTCGACATCAAGTCGGTGGACAACCCCGACTGCGACGCGCAGCTGGTGGGTGAGTCGATCGCCAAGCAGCTCGAGCAGCGGGTTTCGTTCCGCCGGGCGATGAAGAAGGCGGTCTCTTCGACCATGCGCTCGGGCGCCTTGGGCATCCGTGTGATGGCCGCCGGCCGACTGGGTGGCGCGGAAATGTCGCGGGTCGAGGGGTACCGTGAGGGACGGGTTCCGCTTCACACCCTGCGTGCCGACATCGATTTCGCGCGGGTCACGGCGGTCACGGCCTACGGCGCCATCGGCGTGAAGGTCTGGATCTTCAAGGGCGAGGTGCTCGACGGGATGGCGCGCACGACGGAGCCGGAGCCGAAGCAGCAGGCCCCGCGTCCGCCGCGCCACCAGCGCAATTACTAGGCTCTGGACGAATCCAGAGGGCCAAGAGTCCTGAAGGCCCCAGCTCCTGAAGGCCACGCGTCCTGAAGGCCACAGGTCCTGAAGGCCACTGGGCCAGGAGACGACGAAGCGAGCAGGGCCGAGAGCCGAGCGATTGGACTCCGATCCGTAGGGACGCCCGCACCGCGGCCACGTCCGGGACGATCTGGGTACGAATGGGTACGGGATATTTCGAGCGAGAGGGTCATCACCCATGTTGATGCCGAAGAGGACAAAGTACCGGAAGGTGCAGAAAGGCCGTAAGGGTGGTCTCGCCATCCGTGGCGGCGATCTCGCCTTCGGGGAGTACGGGCTGAAGGCGCTGGATCCGGCGTGGATCTCGAGCAAGCAGATCGAAGCTGCTCGTATTGCCATCAACCGCCACGTCAAGCGCGGCGGTAAGATGTGGATCCGCATCTTCCCGGACAAGCCGATCACGCTGAAGCCGGCCGAAACCCGAATGGGTAAGGGAAAGGGTAACCCGGAGTATTGGGTCGCCGTGATCCGACCGGGTCGAATCCTCTTCGAGCTCGAGGGGGTGCCCGAGGCGCTCGCGCGCGAGGCCCTGAAGCTGGGCGCGTCGAAGTTGCCGGTGAAGACGAAGTTCGTCGAGCGGACCGCTCACTAAGGAGGAGGCCGAACATGGGTGAGACCACAAAGGCCAGCTCGCTTCGGAGCATGAGCCGTCCCGATCTGGAAGCGAAGGTGCGCGAGCTCCACGCCGAGCTGTTCAATCTCCGGTTCCGGAACTCGATGAAGCAGGTCGAGGACCCGGTGAGCCTTCGCCGGATCCGTCGCGATATCGCCCGGATCCACACGGTCATTCGCGAAGGCGCGGGGATTCGCGAGGGCGTGGGAAGCGCGGGCGGCGGCAAGAGCAAGTAGGCCGGAACTCGAGGCAAACGCCGACCCGCGAAGATCGTCGGTCGGGCAGTGAGCGCACAGATGTTGGACAAACCAGCGCCCTGATGGGCCGGTAAGAGAACCTGGGGAGACGAGCGATGGCCGAACGTGCAAATCGCAAGGTCCGCGAAGGCATCGTGACGAGCAACAAGATGGAGCAGACCGTGGTGGTCGCGCAGCGTCGTCGGGTCCAGCACCCGCTGTACAAGCGCTACATCACCCTGACCAAGAAGTACTACGCCCACGATGAAAAGAACGAATGCAACGTCGGCGACTTCGTCCGGATCATGGAGACGCGACCAATGAGCAAGCTCAAGCGGTGGCGTCTGGTTGAGATCCTGGAAAAAGCGCGGTAGGAGACTGAGGCCATGATCCAGCAGCAGACGATGCTCGTGATCTCGGATAACTCCGGGGCGCGGCGTGCGATGTGCATCAAGGTCCTGGGCGGTACCCGCCGTCGTTACGGCAGCGTCGGCGATATCATCGTCGTCGCGATCAAGGACGCCATCCCGGGAGCTCAGGTGAAGAAGGGCGGAGTGGAGCGCGCGGTCATCGTGCGCACGAGGAAGGAAGTACGCCGCAAGGACGGCTCGTACATCCGCTTCGATCAGAACGCCGCCGTGATCATCAACAAGGACAAGGAGCCCAAGGGCACCCGTATCTTCGGTCCGGTCGCGCGCGAATTGCGCGAGAAGGAGTTCATGAAGATCGTGTCTCTGGCCCCGGAGGTGATCTGATGAGCATCACCAAGGGAGACCGCGTCATCATTCTCTCCGGCGCGGACAAGGGGAAGACCGGCGAGGTGCGTGCCGTCTACCCGAAGAAGGGCCTGGTGGTGGTGGAGAAGGTGCGCCTGGTGAAGCGCCATGCCAAGGCGGGGCGTTTCGGCCTGCAGCAGAGCGGCGTGATCGAGAAGGAAGCGCCGCTTCCGCTCTGCAAGGTCGCCCTGGTGGACAAGAAGGGCAAGCCCACGCGCGTGCGCAGTACGGGCGAGGGCAAGGCGAAGACGCGCACGGCGGCGACCACCGGCGAGATCTTCGATCGGCATAAGGAGTAACGAACGATGAGCAAGGCTCCAGCCAAGGCCCCCGGCAAGAACCCGGGCAAGGCGCCGGCGCAGCAGAAGCAGGGCGACAAGAAGGCGGAAAAGGCCAAGGCGGCAGGTAAATCGACCTCCGCTGGTCCGATCGATCCGCCGCCGCCCGCGCGAAACAAAGCCTTCTACGAGAAGGAAGTGATTCCGGCGCTGCAGGCCCGCTTCGGTTACACCAGCATCATGCAGGTACCGAAGCTGACCAAGATCGTGGTCAACATGGGGGTCGGCGACGCCCTGCAGAACGCGAAGCTGCTCGACGGAGCGGCGGAGGAGATGGCGCAGATCACCGGACAGCGTCCGTCGATCCGGCGCGCGAAGAAGTCGATCGCCAACTTCAAGCTCCGTGAAGGGCTGCCGATCGGGTGCATGGTCACGTTGCGCGGGCCCCATATGTGGGAGTTCCTCGATCGCCTGACCTCCATCGCCCTGCCGCGCGTGCGCGACTTCCGCGGCCTGCCGACCCGCTCGTTCGACGGCCGGGGCAATTACACCTTCGGTCTGAAGGAGCAGGTGGTCTTCCCGGAGATCCAGTACGACAAGGTCGACAAGATTCGCGGGATGGACATCACCCTGGTCACGACCGCGCGCACCGACGAAGAGGGTTTCGAGCTGCTCAAGGCGATGAAGTGGCCGTTCCGGCAGCAGGGCGGCCGCTAACCGCGGCCGAGAGGAGACTTAGAGCGTGGCGAAGAAGTCGTTGATCGAGAAGTGGAAGGGCACGCCGAGATTCGCCGTCCGGAAGTACAATCGCTGCGGCCGCTGCGGCCGTCCGCGGGCGTACCTCCGCAAGTTCGGTATGTGCCGCATCTGCGTCCGTGAGTTGGCGCTGATGGGCCACCTGCCCGGCGTGGTCAAGGCCAGCTGGTAGCGTCAGAGCTATCTGGTAGCGTCAGGGCCATCTGGTAGCATCAGGGCCACTTGGCAGCACCAGGCCGAACCGGCAGGAAACTTGGGGCACCTGCGTACGCGATGAGAGGTTGTCGCGATCAGGATGGCTCGGTAGAGGCGACAAGCTTGGATTGAGGAGAAGGGATCCGATGAGCGTTTCCGACCCGATCGCAGACATGTTGACGTGCATCCGCAACGCCGCACAGGCGCGGCATCCGCGGGTTGACGTTCCGGCCTCCCGGGTGAAGGAGGAGCTTGCCAAGGTTCTCGAGCGCGAGAAGTTCATCAAGAACTATCGGCGGATTGAGGATGGCAAGCAGGGGATTCTTCGGATCTACCTGAAATACGACGTCGAAGCGGGGTCGGTCATCTCCCACCTCAAGCGGCTGAGCAAGCCCGGCCGCCGGTTGTATGTCGGCAAGGACCGGGTCCCGCGCATTCAGAACGGTCTGGGCACCGCGATTCTGTCCACGCCCAAGGGCGTGCTGACCGATCGCGAAGCGCGCGAGGCCGGCATCGGCGGCGAACTTTTTGTGCGAAGTCTGGTAGCACCGGAGGTAGAAGGCAGATGTCACGCGTAGGAAAGAAGCCGATCGTCGTGCCCAAGGGCGTCACCGTCACCATCGAAGGTGATCTCGTCACGGCCAAGGGTCCGCTCGGCGAGATGTCCTTCCGCACCCGGCCCGAGGTCGCGGTGAAGATGGAAGACGGTCACGTGCTCGTGGAGAACGTCGCCGGCGGTCGCGGCTCGGCGCTCCACGGCACCTCCCGGTCGCAGATCAACAACATCGTCCAGGGCTGCTCCACCGGCTTCTCCCGTGGACTCGAGATCGTCGGGACCGGCTATCGCGCCGCCTTGGCGGGTCGCACCTTGGAGATCAACATCGGCTTCAACGCCCCGGTGAAGGTTCCCCTTCCGGATGGCTTGACGGCCGAGGTGACGGACAAGCCGCCAAAGATCATGATCAAGGGGATGAACAAGGACGCTGTCGGCCAGCTCGCGGCCAACATCCGCGGGATCCGGCCGCCCGAGCCGTACCTCGGCAAGGGGATCCGGTACGAGGGCGAGCAGGTCCGTCGCAAGGCTGGTAAGTCGGCTGGTTGATCCGCCGACCCAAGCGACTTGGTCGGAATCAAGTCGGGCAGAAGCAACGCGGCCGGGTTCTATTCGGCTAGGGCAGGAGAGAAACGATCCATGAAGTCGATCGCTGAGAAAAGAAGGCGGATGCGGATCCGCCGTCACCTTCGGATCCGGAAGAAGCTGGCCGGGACGGGTGAGGTTCCGCGGCTCGCGGTCTACCGCTCGAGCAAGCACATCTACGCGCAGCTGGTCAACGATCTGTCCGGCGTGTCGCTGTGCGGAACGTCGTCGCTCGACCCGACGATCAAGGAAGCCCTGAAGGGGCTCAAGAAGGCGGAGAAGAGCAAGGCCGTGGGGAAGCGGATGGCGGAAATCGCGCTGGAGAAGGGGATCTTGAAGATCGCCTTCGATCGCGGCGGCTACGTCTACCATGGTCGGATTCAGGCTTTGGCCGAGGGCGCCCGCGAAGGCGGCCTCCGATTCTAGCCGGCAGGGGTCTAACCGGCAGGGGTCTAACCGGCAAAGGTCTAAGAGCGGAAGGAGCACCAGAGTGAGAGGCGACAGGCCTGAGAGGAAAGAGCGCTCCGATTGGAACGCCCAGCCCGAGTTTACCGAGCGGGTGATCCACATCAACCGCGTCGCGAAGGTGGTCAAGGGTGGCCGACGCTTCAGCTTCAACGCCATCGTGGCGGTCGGCAACCAGGCCGGACGGGTCGGAATCGGCCTGGGGAAGGCCAACGAAGTGCCGGACGCCATCCGCAAGGCGGGCGAGGCGGCGCGTAAAAACATGGTGACCATTCCGCTCATCAAGGGCACCATCCCCCATACCATCATCGGTGAGTTCGGCGCGGGACGGGTCCTGCTCAAGCCGGCCTCCGCCGGTACGGGTGTGATCGCGGGCGGCGGCGTGCGCGCCGTGCTCGAGGTGGCCGGTGTCCAGGACGTGCTGACCAAGAACCTTGGCAGCTCGAACCCGCACAACGCGGTCAAGGCGACGGTTACGGGGCTCAAGGGCCTCCGCAGCGCGGCCAGTGTCGCGCGCATGCGCGGGCTCCCGGTGAGCTATTTCATCGGCAAGAAGAAGGGTACCGTTCAAGAGAAGGCGCAGGTGGCAGTTGAGCAAGCGACTGAAAATCCGTCAAATTCTTAGCGGCATCAATTGCCTCGAGAGCCACAAGCGCACCATTCGTGCGCTGGGTATCCGTCGCATGCAGCAAGAGGTCGAGTTGCCCGACAACCCGGCCATCCGCGGCATGCTGCGTCATGTGCGTCACATGGTCGAGGTGCAGGAGATTAACGGATGAAACTGACAGATCTTCGGCCGGCCAAGGGCGCGGTCAAGAAGCGGAAGCGGATCGGATGCGGTACCGGTTCCGGCCACGGCGGCACCTCGACCAAGGGGCACAAGGGCCACAAGGCCCGCGCGGGCGGCGGCAGTCACCCGTGGTTCGAGGGCGGTCAGATGCCGCTCATGCGGCGCCTGCCCAAGGGCGGGTTCAAGAATCCGGGACGGGTCGAGTTTCAGGTGGTCAACGTCGCGGACCTCTCGGTCTTCGCCGCCAACACCGAGATCACGCCGGCGCTGCTGCTCCAGCACAAGCTGGCGCGCCGCGCGACGCAGCCGATCAAGCTGCTCGGCCACGGCGACATCGATCGTCCGCTCAAGGTGAAGATCCACGCCGCTTCATCCTCCGCGTTGGAGAAGCTGAAGGCGGCCGGCGGCAGCGTTGAACTCCTGACGTCATCCAGCCAGGGAAAGGACTGAGACAGTGGTCTCCAGCCTGTTCCAGGTCTTCCGGGTCCCGGAGCTCAAGCGTCGCATTCTCTGGACGCTCGGGCTCCTGATCGTCTACCGATTCGGAGGCCACATCCCGACCCCGGGGATTAACGGCGCCGCGCTCACCGCGTGGGCCCAGTCCGCGGCGGACGGAAACACGCTGTTCAATCTGTACGATCTCTTCGTCGGCGGGAACTTCGCCAAGGCGACCATCTTCGCCCTTGGCATCATGCCTTACATCAGCGCCTCGATCGTCTTCCAGCTGTTCGGCTCGGTGATTCCGTTCTTCGAGCGACTGCAGAAGGAAGGCGAGGAGGGCCGAAAGAAGATCAACCAGTACACCCGCGTCGGTACGGTCGCGCTCGCCCTCGTGCAGTCGGCGGGTATCAGCGTCTTCCTCGAGAGTCTGAATGGTCAGATTCCGGGAATCGTCCCGAACCCAGGTCTCGCCTTCAAGCTGCTCTGCATGCTGACCATGACCTCGGGCACGATCTTCGTGATGTGGTTGGGGGAGACGATCACCGAACGGGGCATCGGAAACGGCATTTCGCTCATCATCTTCATCGGCATCGTGGCCCGCTTTCCGAACGACGTGATCAACAGCCTCCGTTTGGTGGCCAACGGCGCCCTGCACCCGCTGGTTGCGGTCCTGATTGCGGCCATGATGATCGGCATCACCGCCTTCGTGATCTTCGTCAACCAGGCGCAGCGCCGCATCCCGGTGCAATACGCCAAGCGGATCGTCGGACGGAAGATGTATGGCGGACAGACGACCCACATTCCGCTCCGGGTCATCACCGCCGGCGTGATCCCGATCATCTTTGCGCAGTCGATCGTGATCTTCCCGAGCACCATCGGGACGTTCTTCCCGAACAACGACGCGATCCAGATGATCGTGCAATGGTTCTCGCCCGGACACCCGGTCTACATCGTGCTCTACGCGGCGCTGATCATCTTCTTCACCTACTTCTACACCGCCATCATCTTCAATCCGATGGACCTGGCGGAGAACATGAAGAAGTTCGGCGGCTTCATCCCGGGCATCCAGCCGGGTCGGCACACTGCGGAGTACATTGACCGGATCCTGCTTCGGATCACGCTCCCCGGCGCGATCTTCTTGGCCATCATCGCGGTGCTTCCGGATCTCTTGATCCGTTACGGAAACGTGCCGTTCTACTTCGGCGGGACGAGCCTCCTCATCATCGTGGGTGTGGCTCTGGACACGCTGCAGCAGATCGAGTCGCACCTCTTGATGCGCCACTACGACGGATTCATGAAGAAGGGCAAGCTGCGCGCCCGCGCGCGGTAGACCCCCGCTTCGAGACGAGACAGATACGGGGAAACAGGTTGGGGACGGTCGCCCCTCGGGGCGGACCTCCGCGGAGACCGAGTGATGCGGTTCGTGCTGCTGGGAGCGCCGGGGTGTGGCAAGGGGACGCAAAGCGCCCTGCTGCAGAAGAAGTACGGCATCCCGGGGATCTCGACCGGGGACATCCTGCGGGCGGCGATCGCCGCAGGCACTCCGACCGGGGAGAAGGCGAAGACCTACGTCACGACCGGGGCGCTGGTGCCGGACGAGGTGATCCTCGAGCTGGTGGAGCATCGGATCGATCAGGGGGATGCCACCGCCGGGTTCATCCTGGACGGTTTTCCGCGGTCGATCCCCCAGGCGGAGGGATTGGAAGGGTTTCTCGGGCAGCGCGGCTGGAAGCTCGACCGCGTGCTCAAGATCGATGTGCAGAAGAAGGCCATCCTGGAGAGGATGACCAGTCGGAGGGTCTGCCCGGGTTGTGGCGCCGTGTTCAACGTGCTGACGCAGCCCCCGCAGAAGTCCGGCATCTGTGACGCCTGCGGGACCGGCCTGATCCAGCGGGACGACGATACCGAGGAGACGGTGCGCAAGCGCCTCAATGTCTACGAGTCGGCCACCGCGCCGCTCATCGACTACTACGACGCGAAGGGGCTCTTGAGCATCATTCACGGAGATGGACAGGTGGACCAGGTCTTCAACCAGATCGTCGAAGCCCTGGCCAGGGCTATCTCGCCGAGCGGGACCCAGTCGGGCGGGCGGACGCAGAATCCGGGTGGGCGCTAGCCATGATCCGGATCCGGCGCCCGGACGAGGTGGCGAAGATCCGGGCCAGCGCCCGGATCGTGGCCGAGGCTCTGGACCTCTCCAGCCGGCTGGTGCGGCCCGGGTTGACCACCCGGGAGCTGGACCAAAAGATTGAAGAATTGATTCGCTCCAGGGGAGCCACGCCGTCCTTCATCGGCTATCATGGCTACCCTGCGGCGAGTTGCTTGTCGGTCAACGCGCAGGTGGTACATGCCATCCCCGGTGATTACGTCCTCCGGGAGGGGGACATCATCGGGGTCGACGTCGGCGCCTACAAGGCCGGGTACCATGGAGACGGCGCCTTCACCTTTCCGGTGGGAGAGGTGTCGGCCGATGCGCGTCGTTTGATGGAGGTCACCCGGGAGTGCCTTCGCCTCGCGATCGAGGCGGTGCGTCCCGGGAATCGAGTCGGTGCCATCGGACATGCGGTTCAAACCCATGCCGAAAAGCACGGCTTTGGTGTGGTGCGGGAGTTGGTGGGACACGGCATCGGTGAGCGTATGCACGAGGAACCGCAGGTTCCGAACTACGGACGCCCCGATAGCGGCCCGACACTCCGCCCCGGCATGGTGATCGCGATCGAGCCGATGATCAACCTGGGGACCCACGAAGTGGAGACCCTGGAAGACGAGTGGACCGTGGTGACCCGGGACGGAAGCCTCTCGGCCCACTACGAGCACACGGTACTGGTGACCGAGACCGGTTCGGAGATCCTGACCGTTCTCGATCGCGCGGTCGTCGACGAGAGCCCGCTCGGAAGTCGCGGATAGAGAGCAGGCGCAGTCCCTGCGGGCGGACGGAATGCCTGCGGGCGGACAGCCTCGAGTTCGCGGGCGAAGGAAGGCTGTAGGTCGCGAGCGAAGGAAGGTCGAAGATGAAAGTCAGAGCGTCGGTCAAGAAGATCTGTGAGCACTGCAAGGTCATCCGCCGCGAAGGCGTGATCCGGGTGATCTGCAAGAACCCGCGCCACAAGCAGCGGCAGGGTTAAGGCGAGGAGACGTCGGGTGACCCGCGGGGACTCCGACGAATGGAGGGTGTAAGTTGGCGCGCATTGCAGGCATCGATCTCCCGAATGAAAAGCGGCTCGAGATCGCCCTTACGTATATCTTCGGAATCGGGCCGGCCACCGCGAAGAAGATCCTCGCTTCCACCAAGGTTGATCCGGGGAAGAAGGTCAAGGCCCTGACCGAGGACGAGGCGGGTCGCCTCCGGAGCGAGATCGAAAACAACTATCGGGTGGAGGGAGCACTCCACACCGAGGTCGGCATGAACATCAAGCGTCTGATGGACATCGGGTCGTATCGCGGCCTCCGCCATCGGCGCAACCTGCCGGCCCGCGGCCAGCGCACGCGCACCAACTCGCGCACGCGCAAGGGCCCGAAGAAGACGGCCGGAGCGCTCAAGAAGAAGTTGCCGGCGAAGAAGTAGTTCGTCTCCGCTCCGGCGGGACACGATCCCGAGCCGGGACAGGAACACGAGCCGGGACAGGACAACTAGCAATGCGTCCGGGACACCGATCCGGAAAGTGCTGAGTCGATAGGCGTGGGAGGAACGATCAGGTGGCCAAGCCCGTCAAGAAAGCGAAGAAGAAGGAGCGGAAGGTCGGGTTGACCGGCGTTGCCCATGTGCACGCCAGCTTCAACAACACCATCGTCTCCATCACCGACATGGATGGCGGCGTGATCGCCTGGTCGAGTGCCGGCAAGGCCGGTTTCAAAGGCTCGCGCAAGAGTACCCCGTTCGGTGCCCAGGTGGCGGCCGAAGGCGCCGCGAAGGATGCGCTCGGGCAGGGCATGCGCCGGCTCGAAGTGTATGTCAAGGGGCCGGGAGCGGGACGTGAGGCCGCGGTGCGCGCCTTGCAGGCTGCGGGCATGGAGATCACGGCGATCAAGGACGTGACCCCCATCCCCCATAACGGTTGCCGGCCGCCCAAGCGGCGGCGTGTCTAAAGACGGAGGACGTGGATGGCTCGTTATCTCGACGGCAAGTGCCGGCAGTGTCGCCGTGAGGGAATCCGGCTCTACCTCAAGGGCGACCGTTGCTACACCGATAAGTGCGCAATCGAGCGCCGCGCCTACGCGCCGGGTGAGCACGGCAAAGACCGCCGCTCGAAGTTGACCCCGTACGGGCAGCAGCTTCGGGAAAAGCAGAAGGCGCGCCGCATCTATGGCGTGCTCGAGCAGCAGTTCCGCAACTACTTCTCGAAGGCGGAGCGCAAGAAGGGGATCACGGGCGAGAACCTGCTGATGCTGCTCGAAACGCGCCTGGACAACGTCGTCTACCGTCTGGGCATTGCGCCGAGCCGGAACGCGGCCCGTCAGGTCGTGCGCCATGGGCATATCTCGGTCAACGGACGTCGGGTCGACATCCCGAGCTTCGCGCTCCGGGTCAACGATACCGTCGCCGTGGTCGACGCGAGCAAGGGCATCCAGGCAATCAAGGACTGCGTCGCCAACCGTCGTCGCACCGAGATGCAGACCTGGCTCGACTTCGATGAGCGCAACTTCATCGGGCGGGTGCTCAAGATGCCGAACCGTGAGGAGATCCCGGTTCCGGTCCAGGAGCAGCTGATCGTCGAACTCTATTCCAAGTAACGTCCGGTCCAAGAAACGTCCGGTCCAAGTAACGTCCGGTCCAAGTATCAGGGACCCGATCCCTCGCGGTGTACCAACCGGTGGCCTGAGGGGGGGACGGCTCCGCAGGTCACGGTTTCGGTTGTTCCAGTTTGGCAGGTCGCGGTTTCGTAAGCTGCAGTTTCGCAGGCCGCAGGTGCCCGGGTATCTAGGAGGACCATTCCCACATGAAGTGGAAAGCACTGCAAATGCCGGAGCGGATCGTCGCCGACGAATCAGTCGCGACTCCGACCTACGGGCGTTTCATCGTGGAGCCGCTGGAGCGCGGATTCGGCACGACGATGGGCAATGGCCTCCGTCGCGTGCTCCTGTCATCGCTGCAGGGCGTGGCGGTGACGGCGCTTCGGATCGGTGACGAGCGCGTGCGCCACGAGTTCACCGCGGTCCCCGGCGTGCAGGAAGATGTCACCGACATCGTCCTCAACCTGAAGCAGATGCGTTTCAAGCACCTGGGCGACGGCCCGCGCCGCGGCGTCTTCCAGGCCAAGGGCCGGAAGGACATCAAGGCTGGCGACCTCGAGATCTCGAGCGACATCCAGGTCCTGAACCCGGACCACCACATCTGCGCGGTCAACAAGGACGGAGACCTCCGCTTGGAGATCGAGGTCGCGGCGGGCAAGGGCTACGTCTCGGCCGACGAGCAGCCCGGCGCCTCCGAGCGCCCGATCGGCTGGGTCACCATCGACTCGCTGTTTTCGCCCGTCATTCGGGTGAACTTCCAGGTCGAGAACACCCGCATCGGGCAGCGGATCGACTTCGACAAGCTCACCCTCGAGCTCGAGACCGACGGGTCGATGACCCCGCAGGACGCGCTCTCGATGGGTGCGAAGATCATGCGCGACCACTACAGCCTGTTCATCCGCTTCGAGGAGACCTTCGAGGAGGAGAAGGAAGAGGTGGTCGACGAGGAGTACCTCCGGATCAAGGAGCTGCTGGAGAAGAGCGTCGACGAGCTCGAGCTGTCGGTCCGCTCCGGCAACTGTCTCCGCGCGGCGAAGATCAAGTCGCTCGGCGATCTGGTCCAGAAGTCGGAAGCCGAGATGCTCCAGTACCGCAACTTCGGCAAGAAGTCGCTCAAGGAGATCGCGGATCTGCTCCAGACCATGGGCCTTGGATTCGGGATGGACGTTTCGCGCTATCTCGGTCCGCAGGCGCAGCAGCCCGCGCCGAGTCGAGCGTGCCGGCCCTCGACGACTTCGACGAGGACCTGGACGTGGACATGGATGAGGATTTGTAGTCGCCGAAGCTCCGCCTCCGCGACACAGCGAGGGCTCGACTAACTTTACCGAAGGCTCAGGTCCAGCTCGGTCCTTGATCGGCGGTTCCTGATCCCCGACAGCAAAAACCCAGGTCCGAACGGTTCCCCACTCGGAACCCCAGGGCCTTCTCTTCTCGGAGTACTTCGATGCGCCATCGGCGAGACCATAAGCAACTGAGCCGGAGCACTTCCCACCGGAAGGCTCTGCTCCGCAACCTCGTCACCGCTCTGTTCACGCACGAGCGGATCGAGACGACGGTCGCGAAGGCGAAGGAAACGCGCCGGCTGGCCGAGCGCCTCATCACCTTCGCCAAGCGGAACGACCTCCACTCGCGTCGGCTGGTGGCGCGGGTCGTTCACGGGGAGACGATCGTCAAGAAGCTGTTCGACGAGATCGCCCCGATGTACGCCACCCGGCCCGGCGGCTACACGCGCATCCTCAAGACCCGTCGTCGCCTGGGTGACAACGGCGAGATGGGCGTGCTCGAGCTGGTGAAGTCGCCCGAGCAGCGCGCGGAGGACCGTCGCCGGAAGGAGGAGGCCGCCGCCGCCAAGGCTCCCGCTCCGGAGAAGAAGGGCAACCTCCTCGAGCAACTCGCCGGCAAGAAGTAACTGCGGCGAGCCACAGGCTCGCCGCGGCAGCGTCCCGATCCGCGCCTTCGCCGTTCGCAACCCGAACGGCGGGAGCACCCAGGATCCCATACTCGAGAGACGGTCAGCCTCCCCGCCGACCGTCTCTCAGCTTTTTCTCCCAGGCTTCTCCTCCCACAGGAAACCATGCCTCGCACCCTCGCCCCCCTCTTCCTGACCCTGGTCCTGCTCGTCTCTACATCCGCCGCGGCTCCCTCCAGCGACTCACAACCGCTCACCTCCACACATCCGGACCCCGCCGTCCCGCTCGACTCCGTCCCCGCGCCTGCCGCCGCCCCGCTCCGCGCCCTCTGGCTCATCCGCGACCATCTTTCCTCGCCGGCCGCCACGCGCGGGGCGGTCACCGCGGCCTGCGATCTCGGCGCCACCGATCTCTTCCTCCAGATCCGCGGCCGCGGCGATGCCTTCTACCGGAGCGCTCTCGTGCCGCCCCCGGTGATGCTGCGCCATCAGCTCCGCGGCGACAGCCTGGCCTGGGACCCTCTCGCGGTTGCCCTCGAGGAGGCCCACCGGAGGGGCGTCCGCCTCCATGCCTGGTTCAACGTCAACCTCGTCTGGGCCGAGCCGGCTGAGGTCGCGAGCGAACACCTCCTCCGCGCCCATCCCGACTGGGTCCTCCAGCTCGCGGACGGCCGCAGCATGACCGCCCTCTCGGTGAAGGAACGGCGCGATCTCGGGGTTGAAGGGATCTTCCTCGATCCGCGCCCCGCGCCGGCGCGCGCCCACCTCCTGGCGGTCGTGGAGGAACTCCTCCTCCGCTACCCCGTCGACGGCCTCCACTGGGACTATGTCCGCGCGCCGCGCACCCCCTTCGCGCCAGACTCCGTAGTGACGATGGCCGGGGCGATCTCCACCTTCGTGTACGATGCCGCGGCGATCGCGCGCGCCGTCCGCCCCGGCCTGCTCCTCTCCGCGGCCGTCTTCCCCGATCCCGCCGAAGCCTTCGCCCAGGTGCACCAGGATTGGCCCCGCTGGCTGGCCGATGGGGCGATCGACCAGGTCGTCCCGATGAGCTACACCCAGTCGACCGTCCGCCTCGACGACTGGCGCCGCCGCGCGCTCCACGCCGGGGTGGGGGAGACCCAACTGGTGACCGGTCTCGGGGTCTACAAGCTCGCCCCCGAGGCGCTCCGGACGCAGCTCGCCTGGACCGGCGCCCACTCGCCCGGTGGGGTTGCGCTCTTCTCGCTCGCCGATCTCGTGAAGAGTCCAGCGGCGGCCGCCGCGGTGCGGGAGTTCTGGCGCTCCCCGGCGAGCGCTCCGCGAGCGCCCTAGCCCGCCCCTGCGGCTCGCGCACCCCGGCTCACGCACCCCGGCTCGCGCCCACGCTGGCGCCGCGCCCGTCCCCTGTGCGACACTCCGCGCGCCATGTCGATCGCCTCCTTGCCTCCGTTTCGCGGACCGATGTCCCAGGAACTCCTGCTCACTCTGGTCCGCGGGCTCGACCTGGCCCCGGAGGCGGACGTGCTCGACCTTTGCTGCGCCGAGGGGACCGCGTCGCTCTTGCTCGCGCACCAGCTCCCGCTGCACTGCGTCGGAGTCGACGCGCGCGCCGACTTCCTGGCGGTGGCGCGACAGTGCGCGCGAGACCTCGGCCTGGAGGAGCGGGTCCAGTTCCGGCAGATGGACCCGCGGCATCTCGAGCTCCAGACCGCACACTTCGACCTGGTCCTGGCCCTCGGCGGGGCGCTCTCCTCGCTCGGGCGCGTCCCCGCGCTGGAGCGACTGCGCTTTCACCTGAAGCCCGGCGGGGTGTTGTTGCTCTGCGAGCCGATCTATCTCGACTCCGCGCCTGACCTCGAGGTGCTGGACTCGCTCGAGCGCGGGCGCGACGAAGAGGGGAGGCCGTACGAGCTCGAGTCGAACGCGCCCTCGCCGTTGGTGCGGGCGGTGTTCGAACACGGTCCCTACGGTTACGAGACGGAGAACGGACTTCGCTCGCTGCTCGAGGCGCTCGACTTCGAGGTCGGCTGGAGCTGTCTGATGCCCGAGAGCGTCTGGAGCGCCCACTTCGCGCAGGCCCGCGCCCATCTGGGCGAGGACGCAGGGGAGTGGTCGGAGTTGGCCCGGGAGGCGATCGCGTTCTACGCCCTCGGCGGGCGGCGCACGCTTGGTTCGCTGCTCCTGGCGGCGCGGCGGCCGCGGATGTCGGCGGACGGGCCGGAGGAACACTCAGAATAGGGTCCGAGCGCGCGACGGCTCCCACGTCGTGCGTGCGCGCGGGGATTCGAATGCACCGCCGCGCCGGCTGGCGCGGCGGGGGAAGGGGAAGCACGGAATGAACGAGATTCGGACCATCGCGGTGATCGGGGCCGGCAACATGGGCTCGGGCATCGCCCAGAAGTACGCGGCCGAGGGGTTTCCCGTCGTGCTCCTCGATCTCGACCAGGCCTCCCTCGACCGGGGGTTCGCGCGCATCGAGAGCACGCTCAAGGAGGCGGTCGAGCGGCGCATCTACAAGCCTGAACAGGCCGCCGCGATTCAGGGGAGGATCACCCCGACCGCCGACGTCGCCGGCCTCGCCGAGGTCGACCTCGCCGTCGAGGCGGTCTTCGAGGATCTCGAGGTGAAGCGCGGCGTCTTCGCCCGCCTCGCCCAGGTGATGCGGAACGATGCGGTGATCGGAACGAACACCTCGTCGTTCTACGTCCGTGACCTCACCGAGGGGATCGCGAACCCCGGCCGGATCGTCGGGCTGCACTACTTCTACCATCCGGCGAAGAATCGCCTGGTCGAGGTAATCCCCGGGCCCGAGACGCCCGATGGCGTCTTTGCCGCGGTCTGGTCGCTCCAGGAGCGGATCGGCAAGACCCCCATCCGGAGCGCCGATCAGGCCGGCTTCATCGTGAACCGTTTCTTCGTCCCCTGGATCAATGAGGCGGCGCGGTTGCTGGAAGAGGGGATCGCCGACATCCCCACGATCGAGCAGGCCGCGATCGAGGCCTTCAAGATCGGCATGGGGCCGTTCCAGTTGATGAACCTCACCGGCATCCCCATCGGCTATCACGCCGCAGCCACACTCGAGAAGCGACTCGGCGCCTTCTACGCCCCCTCGGGCAAGATCCGCGAGTACATGCAGACCGGCCGGCAGTTCGACCTCGCGGGCGAGCCGCGGCGGGAGAGGTTCACCGACGTGGCCGAGCGGCTGCTCGGGGTCGTCTTCCACGTCGCTACCCAGTTGGTGAGCGAGCGGGTCGGCACGATCGAGGACACCGACATCGGCGCCCGCGTCGGTCTCCGCTGGGCCAAGGGTCCCTTCGAGATGATGAACCGCGTCGGCCTCAACGAGGCCTTCCGCATCACGCGCGCCCTCGAGCAGCGCTACGGCCTTTCCTCGCCCGACCTCATGCGCGAGCAGGTGAAGGTGGGCACTCCCTTCCCGATCGAACTCGTCCGTTCCGAGACCAAGGGCGGGATCGCCACGCTCACCTTCAATCGGCCCGACGCCATGAACGCGCTCAATCCCGAGGTGATGCGGCAGCTTTCACAGAAGGTCGAGTCCGCGATCACCGACCCCGCCGTGCGCGGCATCGTTCTGGCCGGAGCGGGGAAGGCGTTTGTCGCCGGGGCCGACATCGTCTTCTTCGTGAAGAACATCGAGAAGGGAGCCTTCGCCGACATCCAGCGATTCGCCGAGGATGGGCAGAAGCTCTGCCGTCGACTCGAGAGCTGCGGCAAGCCGGTGGTCTGTCGTCTCGACGGGCTCGCCCTGGGGGGTGGTCTCGAACTCGCGCTCTCTTGTGACCGGATCGTCGCGACCGACAAGGCCACGGTCGCATTCCCCGAGACCGGGATCGGGATCTTCCCCGGCCTCGGAGGAACCCAGCGCACCAGCCGCCGGATCGGTGTCGCCCTCACTCGCTGGTTGGTATACACCGGCCGGATGGTCGACATGCGCACCGCCGAGAAGATCGGCCTGGTCGACCGCGTGGTGCCGCACGCCGAGCTCGAGGCCGCGCTCATCGCTGCCGTCGATGCCGGGAAGGTCGACCGCCAAGGTCCCGCCCGCCCCGGCGTGAGCGACGCCGCCCAGGGGGAGCAGGGCCTCGCACTCACCGCCGCCTTCTTCGACCAGCAGCCGCTCGAGACCCTTCTCACCGGCGCACCCGACCTCGGCGCCAGCTCCGGCACCGGCTCCGGCTCGGGCACCGGCACCGGCTCCGGCTCCGGC
Organism: Candidatus Eiseniibacteriota bacterium; assembly: GCA_016712505.1. Classification (GTDB taxonomy): domain Bacteria; phylum Eisenbacteria; class RBG-16-71-46; order CAIMUX01; family CAIMUX01; genus JADJQY01. The sequence goes on from JADJQY010000009.1 coordinate 59,382, forward strand.
GGCGGTGCAAACCCGGTCGCGGTCGCCGAGGCGGAGAAGACGATCGCCCAGCTCCGGAAGCGATCGTTCGCAGCGCTGCGGGTCGCCCAGCGGCTGATCGACGCCGGCGCCGCGCTCCCGCTGGAGCAGGGGCTCGCGCTCGAACTCGAGGCGATGGAGGCGACGTTCCGTCACCCCGACGCGAAAGAGGGACTCTCGGCGTTGCTCGAGCGGAGGGCGGCTCAGTTCCAGAAGAGCTAGGGGAGTTCCCTCGGTAGGCGCTCCCCGCGTTCCAGGCCAGGGGGGCGCCGCCGGTCGAAAAAAAACGTGTGCGTGTCCATCGTGTTGGACACATCCGTCCAGCACGATGGACAAACCACACAAACTTCCAGACGAGCGCCACCCCGCCACTCCGCCACCCCGTCACCCGGTCACTCCGCCCTCCCGCCAAGCCAGACGCACTCACCGCGCCGTCGGTCGCTCCTGCGGTTCGGTGTGTCCTTTGCCGAGTAGCAGCAGAAAGGGGAGGACCGGCAGCCGGAAGCGGCTGTTGGAGAGGAATCCTGCGCTGGCCAGGGTGAGGCCGACCGCCGCGGCAAGCCAGAGCAGAGGCAGGAAGCGGCCCGCGCTGTCCGGTGCCAGCAGCGCCTGCTGCGCCCGCACCGCCCGCGGCCCCTGCGGCCCCCGCGGCGCTCGCAGCCCCCAGAGCCCGCGCAGCGCGCGCAGGTAGACGATCCCCATGGCAGCCACGCTCCAGACGAGGAGCGCCCAGCAGGCCGCGCTCCTCCCGCGCGACGTCGCGCCTGCCGACGTACGTGGTGCCGCGCCCGGAGTCTCGAAGAAGCGCAGCATTGGGCCGGTCGCATCGATCATGTAGACCGCGGTTGCTTCGTGCGGATCGCGGAACCCGACCTCTCCCAGGAGGGCGCGCCTGAGAGTCCACTCACCCGGACCGAGAAGGGTGCGCGCCGAACCGACCACGACCGTGCGGAGTGCGCGCAGAGGGTGCCGCGCCACCGCGCCCGAGAGATCGCGTACGCCGGCCTCCAGCCCCTCCGCGTCGTACGCCGAGGTCTTCATCGGTTCCGTGCCGTGCTCCAGGTACTGACTCCCCAGGACCGAGCTCGGGAACGAGATCAAGGTCCGCGACGGCCCCCAGAAGCCGCCGACGACCCCGTTCCGCACCGACCAGAGCCCCGGGAGGAGGCATGCCGCGATTACCCACGCGATCGCCAGCCGACGCAAGGGCGTCCGGCGGAGGAGCAGCCCCAGGCAGGCCGCGATCCCGAGCACCACCAGGACCACGCCGATCGGCCGGGCGAGACAGGCGAGCCCGACGAAGAGCCCCGAGCCCGCCATGGCGCGCCACGAGTCGCCGCGAAGGCCGCGGACGAGAAGGAACGCGCCGAGAGAACCCAGCAAGACGAACAGCGGCTCGGTCCCGATGGTGAGGGTGTTGACCAGCACGACGGGGAGGCGAGGTAGAGCCCACCCGTCCACCAGCAGTCGCGGCCGCCCGCCGCGCGGGCCGTAAGCGCGATCGCCACCGCCGCGCCGAGTCCCATGGCGATCTGGGAGACGAGGAGCAGTCGCAGGGCGCCGAGCGATTCCCAGGCCCGGAGCCAGGAGAGCCAGAGGGGATAGACTGGCGTGCGGTAGAGTTCCGGCAGACCCGGGTGGTAGTGGGAGAGAAACCGCTGTTCCAGGCTCAGGGTGCGCGCCAGGCCCAGGTACTCGAGTGAGTCGTCGCTCAAGCAGCGCGCCGGCTCGCCGATCATCACGATTGCGACCGCCGCGAAAGCCGCGATCTGAGCGCCCCAGAGCAACACCAGCCACGCTCGACCCGGCGTGGTCCACCCTCGCCTCTGACTGCCGGCGCTCACCGGTGGCCTAGCCCCGGTCCAGAGACCCGCGGCACTTCAGGATCATCGAGTCGCGGCGCTGCCGGATCATCGTGTCGCGAGCAGCCAGGCGAAGCGGATCGAGGGGCGGATCGGTACGGCATCCTGCGACTTCCAGAGCCCGCCCGCTTCGGTGGAGAAGATCCAGCGGTAGCCGCGCACGTCGGAGAGGAACCAGCGGTAGCCCAGGCCGAACTCCATCCCCTTCTTCTCTTCCGTCTCGGCCCCCTTCTGGTAGCCGCCGAAGAGATTGCCGAAGAGAAAGGCCGAGCTGGTGCCCAAGGTGCCTGGTTCCTGCGCGAAGCGTACCTCGACTCCGGGAGTCCAGAGGATCCCGACGTTTGGCCATCCGGTGAATCCGAAGCGCAGGCCGATCGACCCATCGACCGGCCCGGTGACGAAGAGTCCCGTCGCCGATGGCGTGCCGGCGTAGAGTCCGACCGCGGCGGCCGGTGGGAGACGTCGCGGCGGAGCCTCGTTCTCCTGCGCGCGCGCCGCCTCCGGACCGACTCCGGCCGCCAGGGCGAGCAGCGCGGCCAGGCCCGCCGCGAAGGTGAAGCGAGGGACCACGCGGCGCATCACTGCGGTCGCATCGAGTTCGCGCCCATCTGTTGCCTTGCCTTCTCGATGTTGTCTCGGATCGACGGCACCCAGTGTGAGTCCGGGAACCGTTCCAGGCACTGCTCCCAGACGGTGATCCCCTCGGCCAGCCGCCCCAGCTCCACGTAGCAGATCCCCAGGTTGGTGTAGGCCTCGATCGATCCCTGGCCCGTGTTCACCGCCGCCTGGAACGCGTCGAGCGCCAGCTTGGTGTTGCCCATCTTGCGGTAGACGTTCCCCAGGTTGTGCAGCGCGCTCGCGTTGAACGGATCGCGGGCCAGCGCCGTCCGGTAGACATGGATCGCCTGTTCGAGGTTTCCGTCCTTCGCCAGGTACCACGCCTTCCGGAAAAGCGCCGCCGGATAGAGAGGATCGGCCGCCAGTGCTTGCTCGATCATTCCCCGCGCCGCCACTGCCCGATCGCTCGCGATCAGGATCTCCGCCAGATTGGTCAGCGCCGGCGCGTTGAACGCGTGCAGGGTCAGGGCTCGCCGGTAAGTCTCCTCGGCCGCCCGCATGTTTCCCCGCGCCCGCTCCAGATCGGCCAGCGCCACGATCGCGGTCACGTCGCCGGGGAAGAGGGTCGTCTCCTGCAGGATCGCGGTTCGTGCTCCCGCCAGGTCTCCCTTCGACTGCAGCACCTGTCCCAGGAGGAGGTTCAGCCCCTGCTCCTTCGGATGCGCCTCGAGCAGCGCCCGCGTCCGGGCCAGCGCGTCGTCCAGTTGGTTCGCGGTCATCGCCGCGATCGCCCGATTCCGCAGCAGCGCCAGCTCATCCGCGCAGCCGCCGCAGGCCGCCAGGATCGCGTCGTAGGCCGCCACCGCCTCGTCACCGCGATTCATCCGGATCAGACACGACGCCCGGATCCGCTGCGCCGTCCCGTCCTCCGGGTGCTTCTTCAGGACCGAGTCGCAGAGCGCGATCGCCGCCTCCGGCTGGTGTTCCGCCGCGCGGTTCCGCGCTTCGTTCACCGCCTCGTAGGCCCAGATCATGTCCTTCGGATCCGGCTTCGGACCGGAGGATTTGGAGGAGGCGCTCGCTCCCGCCAGGTAGCCCAGGCTCCGCAGCTTCTCGATCGTCTCCGGATCCATGGTTACCTGTGCGCCGCCCGCTTCCAGTTGCAGCAGCGTCTCCAGGTCTTTCGCCATTCCGTCCGCGCGCTTCGTCTCGCGCGCTTCCAGGTTCGAGAGTTCCTTCGGGTCCTTCACCATGTCGTAGAGTTCGCGCTTCGGCGCCCGGATGAACTTCCAGGCCTCGGTCTCCAGGGCGCGCAGGTCGCTCGCGCCGTATTCCTGCTCCGGCACCAAGGTCTCCGCGTAGATCCAGTCATGCCCCGGCGCCTTCTGATCGACCAGTGGCAGCAGGCTACGTCCCGAGAGCGGCGGTAGCGCCTCCCGCGGCAGCCCCGCCGCGTTCCACAAGGTCGGGATCACATCGACGTGCGAGACCAGCTCCGCCACTCGCTGTCCCCGCCACTTCGGCCCCGCGAATGCGCCCCCGTTCGGCAGCCGCAGGATGCACGGCACATGCTGGGTCGCGTTGTAGACGAAGATCGAGTGCGTGACTTCCCGGTGCTCGCCCAGGCTCTCGCCGTGATCCGCGATCGCCAGGATCACCGTTTTCTCCAGCAGGCCCCGGCTCTTCAGCCCCGCCATCAGGTTCCCGATTTCCGCGTCCATGTAGGCGATCTCGCCCACGTACGGATCCGAGGCGAAGCGCGACCGGAACGGCTCCGGCGGCGCGTAGGGGAAGTGCGGATCGAAGAAGTGTGCCCAGAGGAAGAACGGCTTCCCCCCGCGCCCATCGATCCACTCCAGCGACAGTCGCGTCACGTCGCCCGCGATTCGCTGCGCCGTGTCGCTCTCCCGGCGCTGGCTCGAGAGCGGGAACCGGTCGTCGTAGTGATCGAAGCCCTGGCTCAGGCCGAACTGCTCCGCCACCGGAAAGGCCGCCAGGATTGCGCCCGTATCGTAGCCCTGCTGCTTGAACAGCTCCGCCAGCGTCGTGTCGTCCTCCGGGACCACATAGGTGCCGTTGTTCCGCACCCCGTGCTGGAACGGGTAGAGCCCCGTCAAGATCGAGGTGTGAGACGGCAAGGTCACCGGCGTCGCCGCCCGTGCCCGTTCGAAGAGGACCCCCTCGCTCGCCATCGCGTCCAGGTTCGGCGAGGACTCTTGTGTCCAGCCGTAGCACTTCAGCCGGTCCGCCCGCGTGGTATCCAAGGTGAGGAGGAGGACATTCCACCGCTCGCCCGAAGGCGCCGTCGCCGACGTCCAGCCCCCCAGCGTCCCCGGCTTCCAGTTCGCGATCGCGTCGCTCGCCGCGCCGCCCCCGCCCGCCGAGTCATCGCCGCAGCCGGTCGCTCCGACCAACAGTCCCGTCGCCAGACACATCCCGATCCAGGTCGACCCCCAGGTCGCCCGCCCGGCCCACGCCACCCGCGCCAAATCAGGTCCTTTCTGCTGCTTCGCCCCGCCAGGGCGCTCCCAACGGCCCCGCCCGCGCGAGTCTATCCGCGCCCGGCCCCTCGGCAACAAGCCCAGCCCCGGTTGACAGATCCCGTCGCACTGCCTATTATCCGGCTTCGGTTTTGCCGGTCCCAACCGGCCATTCCTCGGTAGCTCAATGGTAGAGCATGCGGCTGTTAACCGCAGGGTTGCAGGTTCGAGTCCTGCCCGGGGAGCCATTTTGCCCGATCCCGAGCCTTCGGCCGGTCGGGTGGTTGACGCAGGCCCCGGTGGCTCACGCCGCTGGGGCCGTTTTCGTAGGGGTTCGGCGCACGGCTCCGACTCTCTGTTCGCGGTCGTCGCGCGCGGGGCGGCGCGCGGGACGGTCTCGAATCGGTGGAGCGGGGTCGGACTCTCTCTCGGCTCTCTCTCCGGGGGGATCTGGTTAACAGCCGCGTTGCGAGCGGGTGCCACGCGAGAGGGTGCTCGAACTCGGGCACGCCCTGCGGTAGAATCCTTCCGGCCCAATCCGAGCTTCGCCGCTCCCTGTGATTCCAAACGAGAGTTTTCGAGGAGGCCGACATGATACCGAGGCACGTCTGGAAGATTGCTGTCGCCCTCATGCCCTTTGCGGCCGCCCCTGCCTCGGCCAACGGCCACGCGGTCGCTGCCTGGGGGTTCAACGGCTTCGGGCAGTGCGACGTGCCAACACCGAACGGGGATTTCGTCGCAACCGATGCCGGGTTGTACCACAGCATAGGCTTGAAGGCGGATGGGTCCGTCGCGGTGTGGGGGAGCGACCAGTACGGTGAACGCCAATGATTGCCGCATGGGGATACAACAACTACGGACAGTGCAGCGTCCCGCAGCCGAACACCGGATACATCGCCGTCGCGGCCGGTGCTTGGTATAGCCTCGGACTGAGTGCAGACGGAGCCGTCACGTTCTGGGGTTTAAATGAGTGGGGCGTCGGCAACCTGCCGAGTCCGAACGGACCCTTCGAAAGCATCTCCACCGGAGGCAGCCACGCCCTGGCGTTGAAGCCCGATGGGTCAATCGTTGCTTGGGGTTCGAACAGCCATGCTCAGTGTGATGTGCCGGAGCCAAACGCGGGGTTCGTCGGCGTGTCGGGCGGGATCTACCACAGCCTCGGATTGAAGGCGGACGGGTCGATTGTTGGCTGGGGTGACAACGGACATGGCGAATGCGACGTTCCTGCGCCGAACTCCGGCTTTGTAGCGATCTCTGCCGGCTGGCGATTCAGCGTTGGGCTCAAGGAGGACGGCTCCGTCGTAGTCTGGGGAAGCAATCTCTACGGCGAACACAACCCTCCGAATCCAAACCTTGGGTTTTCGGCGATTGGCGCAGGGCATTCCCACGCCGTCGCGCTACGTGGACCGCTTGTCTGGCCCGAGAACGCCCACGCCTACGAACTCGTGTCCACGCTGCTCACCTGGGAGGAGGCGCGGCTGGCGGCAGAAGGCCGAGTCTGGAACGGTGTCCTTGGTCACCTGGCGACTGTCACTAGCCCAGAGGAGAACGCCTTCGTGTTCGAGCAAGTGCTCAGGGATGGCGGTGAGGCGTGGCTGGGAGGATACCAAGATCCGCCATCAAGCCCTCCTGCCGACGATTGGCACTGGGTGACCGGTGAGCCCTGGGATTTCGCGGAGTGGGGCTCGGGAGAACCGAACGACTACTACGGCGCGGGCTCCGAGTCGTTCCTGAGCTACTACGGTTCGCCGAACCAGGCGCAACGGTGGAATGACCTGATGAACGACGCCCACGGTCCTGGATTTCCTCTCCTGCGGTACATCGTGGAGTACGATCTCAATGCCTCGGGGGCTTGCTGCTCACCGGGCGGCAATTGCACCGTCCAAACGGAGTCTGGCTGCGGACTGGTTGGTGGCACCTATATCGGTCACGGCACCAACTGCGAGCATGACCCCTGTGCCGCACCAACTGGCGCGTGCTGCCTCGTGCTGTTTTGTACAACGATGAATCAGGCCGACTGCACCGCAAACGGCGGGACATACCAGGGAAACGGCGTACTTTGTGTCCCGGAGATCTGCGCCACGTCGGGGATTGACCCCACGACGCCCGCAGTGGATTTCGCGCCGCGCGCCATGCCGAACCCCTCAGCAGGACGGACGGCAATCTCCTTCTCCCTTCCCCGATCTGGCCCGACTTCGGTAGAGATCTACGACGCGGGGGGACGGCTGGTGCGCGTGCTCGATGCTCGCGAGATGGCAGCAGGCGGGCAGTCACTGGTCTGGGACGGGCGGGATGACGCTGGTCGCGGCGTCGCCAGCGGTTTGTACTTCGCTCGGGTGACAACTCGACAGAGGGAGATGACGAGTCCGGTTGTGGTGGCACGGTAAGGAAAGGGGCACCGATGCGTTGGTTCCTGTTCGCGATCCTTCTCCTGAGCGCTCCGTCGAAGCTGCGAGCCCAAGAACTGCTTACCCCAGTTGCAATGGCCTCGAGTGGGGAAACCGTCTATCTCGCGTACGGGGACAACAGCGTATGGTGGGCTCACGGATTGATCACGGAGATACCTGCTGCGAATCGCGGCGTGCCGATCCTTGCCATGTGCCCCGATCCGAGCGGAGCGTTCGTCGTCTATGCCGACAACCAGGCCTGGTTCGTCCAGGCGCCGAACGTCTGCACCTTTCAGTACGACATGACGCGACCCGATGACCCCTCGCGCCCACTCGTGTCCGGTTCGCGGCCTGATCTCGGCGACCGGGTAACCAAAATGGACAAAATGAGTTGCGAGGAGGAGTGCTCGACCCAAGCAAAAACGGCTTGAGTCCCAGGCCGGATGAGGTAGGTAGGGAGTGCTGAATCACACTACGACCTCAACCGCAAGGAGCCTCAAGCCATGCAGCAAGCTACCACACTCTTCCTTCAGATCGTGCGCCAGATGCCTAACTCCTTGATCCAAATGCGATCGACACCTTCGGCTCCGACCTCCAGAGCCGGCGTCTCCACGGACGCCACCATCTCTTCGTGCTTCTGCTGGGTCACCTCCGTGGTGTAAGTAGCCTGCGTCACTTGGTGGAGCTCTGGGATGGGATCCCGGGGTCCGCGCCGCGCTGGGCATGAACCCGATCGCGCGCTCCACTCTGGCCGATGCTAACCGGAAGCGCGGTCACCAGTTCTTCCGGGCTTTGATGGCTCAGATCTTGAATGCCGCCCATCAAGCCGCTCACCGATACCCCGGAAGCTCAAGCGCCTGAGCTACGCCCTCGACTCCACCAGTATCGAACTCTGCGCCGATCTCTTCGAGTGGGCGCGGGTGAGCGAAGATCGCTCGGCGATCAAGCTCCACACCGTGCTGCGCACGGGAGTTGCGCTCCCGGAGATGATCGTGGTGAGCGATGGTGCCAGCCACGACGTCAAGGTGGCCAAGCGGATGACGCTCCCGTCGAACGCCATCATCTCGATCGATCGCGCCTATGTGGATGCCCAGTTCTTGGCCGACCTCCACGATCGTGAGACGACGTTCGTGACCCGCTTGAAGCGCAAGATGAAGTACCGGGTCAGCGAGCGGCGCTCCGTCCCGCGCAGTGCGCTTGGGGTCACCTCCGACCAGGAGATCGTGCTGACCGGGGCCGGGGCCGAGGTCTACGGCAACCGGCCGCTGCGTCGCGTTCGATATCGAGATCCCGAGAGTGGAGCGGTCTTGGAGTTCCTCACCAATGACCTCAGGCTGGCGGCGCGGACCATCGCCCTGCTGTACAAGGAGCGATGGGAGGTCGAGCTGTTCTTCAAGTGGATGAAGCAGAACATCAAGGTGCTCCACTTCTGGGGTCGGTCGAAGAACGCGATCCTGACTCAGCTCTGGGTGGCGTTGCTGGCCTACGCGCTGGTCGCTTGGATACACCTGAGACTCCGCTCCGACTGGACCCGACTCAGGACATGGAGGTTTGTGCAGGATCACCTACTCCTCCCCGTGGGCGCCTGGTTCTGGGAGCCCGAAGCTCAAGCGCCAAAATGAACTGGAGTCAGGCCGAACCATGCTTCATGAACCGGACACGTGTGCCCTCGCGCCATGTTGTTCACCTCAGCACTGGCAGCGGTCTCGTTGCCGCCTACGATGACGGCCAGGTCTGGGCGCACGATGCCCAAGTACTGCGCCGCGTGGAGATGTGGGAGCGGCTGAATCCGGCGTCGCACGTGGACGAGGCAACGGCCGGTTCGTTCCCCTTTGTGGCACCCAATCCATCCTCCGGCCCAACCACGATCTCCTTTTCCCTCGCCAAGCCTGGTTGGACCTCGGTACAGATCTTCGACGCGGGCGGCAGGGTGGTGCGGGTGCTGGGCGTTGGGGAGATGAGCGCCGGTCAGCACGCGATGGCGTGGGATGGGCGGAGCGACGCCGGCGAGGTGGTCGCGACGGGCGTGTACTTCTCGAGAGTGCAGAGTCGAGCGGGCGTGATGAATGGGCGGGTGGTGAGGCGGTAGGCAGGGGACACCGTAGACCGGGATCAACGGGTGTGCCGTCGTCTGGAGCTGCTTCAATGGTCACTGGCCTGCGCGGTGGTCCACGGCTGGCGCTTCAATCGAAAGGAGACGATGCAATGACCAAACTGCTACTGCTCGCCGCGCTGTGCGCCGTGCACGGCGTGGCTTCATCGGCATGGGGTTACTCGATACTATGGGGCGACGTGATCCGGGGAGATCTGGTAACCGGTGCGTCGGCAGCGTCATCGGAATCATGGCAGTTCTCGAACGCCAACGCGACAACGTCACTGCCGGAAAGATTCTGTGAATCTCGGGCATCGACCGATGACGGCCTAGGGTGGGGTATTGCGCAGGCGCAAAGTTCGGCTTGGGGCGCAGACACCTATGCCGAGGGTGGGTGGAACAGCTCGGGCTATGCATCTGCGGCCTTCGCACGCGCGTTTCGTGTTGTGGGCGGCACCGGGGGCGTGGACGTATCTATTGGCGTCAACGTCTCGGCAGTGGGCTACCCGTTCGGGCACTTCGTAGAAACGTCATGGTCTGCCGGGGTTGATGGTCTCTCAGGAATCAGCGGTTTCTATGGTGGATACGGCTTCGATGAATGGGTCCAGGATCAGTGGACCGGGCGATTGGAATACGGCGAGACCTATGCCTTTCGCCTTGGGCTGAGCGCGGATGCTGCGGAGTGCTGGAACTACTCGTCTATCGCGATCGTACCATCATCCCCCGTCCCCGAACCCGCCTCGCTGCTGCTGCTCGGGCTGGGTCTGGTGCCGCTGCTCCGAAAGAGGCAACGGTCAATCGCGGTCTCCGCTCAGGGAAGGCTTGGATTGTGTCGCCTGATCAGATGCGGGTTCCCGTCGATCCCAATTCACCACGGTTCACTGCGGGCGGAACTGCCGGCGCGTGCGCGGAGAGCGACGCGGACCAGCGGGCGTGGGAGATTCTCGGCGAAGGGCCGACCCGGCACCCGACCATCGATCCGGCTCCTCTTTCGGAATCGGCGTATTGGGACGCCAGTCGCGTATCCGTCATCCTCCCGACCGCCGGCCACGTCTCGGTAAGGATCTTCGACTCGACCGGTCGCCTGAATCGCACGGTGCCTGAAGGCCAGCCTGCCCGCGGGAGATGGGGCGGTTGAGTGGAACGGGAGGGACGATCAGGGGGAGGCAGTTGCCGCCGGGATCTACTTTTCGCGCGTACAGACCGGGTCCGGGGTGATGAATGGGAGGATCGTCAGGCGATGAAGTCGCGAGCACTGGCCGAAACGCAAAGAGCCGAGATCGCGCATCCGGTCATCCTGGTCCGCGTGAATCGGCTTTTCCGGGAAGGGATGACGGAGCACGAACTCTACGAGGTGACGCGCGGCGTCTGGAAGCTAGGCCCACGGCGAGAGAAGGCAGGTTATGCGCTAGCCGTCTTTCGCCGTGTCGTGCGGGGCGTCTATGCCATCCACTCCTGGCACCCGGCGGGCACGGTGCCGTACGAGACGCGGCAGGGCCGCGAGGTGCGGCAGCCGGGTCGATGGGAGTTCGTCGGCGGTGAGGCGCCACCGCGGGTACAGGCGGCATATCTTGGGCGGTCGGTGGAAGTCTACTTACCCCGCGGATCGCGGAATCCGGTGATCTACGTCGGGTGCTGAGGTGCGAGCCCGGACATGCGAAGACCTCAATGTGGAGGGGTAACTTGTGGCGATTCTCGGCTGGCTACTAATCGCTGTCGGTGCCCTGTGCATCGTAACTCTGATTCGGCGCACCCGGGGATCACAGCAACCCCTCCCCTCGAAGACGAACCTCCAAGCTTCGAGCATGCAATCGCGGAGGCACTCAGACCCAGCCGCCACGCAAGAGACCAGCCCGGATCCCATGGCGGAGTTCGTCGCTCGGCGCGAAGGAGAAGGTGGAGCTGACATGAGAGACCCTATTTTCCCCAAGCGCACGCGCCGGAACGCGGCGGAAAGTTGGATTCCGAAGGGCACTTCTTGTCGTGTCGCTGACAGGGACATCGCCGGCGGAATGGTCTACGTGGGTACCGGCCTCAGGTCAGTGAACGGGTTCGACATTGAGCCAGCGCTTGTCGATCCAAGGCTTCCGGTGGCACCGGGCGCAGGCGCGACCGACGGGTCGGGGATGGGCTACTGGCCTTCATACTCGGAGATTGCGCCCGAACACCGGGCGGCCTACCTGCGGTGGCTGGTCGAAGGCCGACGACACCCCGACGCCTACATCGGCTACGTGTTTCTCTTCCTGTACGGCCTGGAGCGAAGGCTTCTCGCCCCGGGGATCGAACTGCAGCCAGAGGAGTACGAGGGCATAGCCACCGAGTTGGAAGAACTCTTGGACGTCTACGGCACGAATCGGTCCTTCCGCGGATACGCCGGGACACTCTACGAGGAGGTGGTTCTGCCACATGTGCCGGAGAGGATCGATCGGCTGTCGCCGCCCAGTGCACCGGCTGCAGGTGACATCCCGACCAGCGTTCGTGTGGCGATCGGCCACGCCGCAGCGACAGGGAAGCCTATCCCGGCGGAATGGGCGTATGCGTGGCTCACGTCCCACCCCCTCACCAGGCTGGGCACGGCAGCGAACCGGTGCCGAAGCGACTTTCGCCGCCTCTTCTGCGCCCGTTATGCGAGTAGGTTCGGGCATGGAGTGGTCGTTCGTGGGCGTGCGCCCGAATCGCGAACGCGTTACCAACCCGCCAGTTCGAGCTTCGGTGGGCCAGTGTCGGTGACCAGCACGGGGGCACCGATCCGTCGCTTGCCCGACGAGGTCCCGGTGTCGGTCACCCGTCTGGCGCAGGAGTGCGCAACTGACTTGGAGCCGTACAGCCGCTGGCTCGGGAGGAACCCTGGCGATGAGAAGAGCATGGCGGCGCTGGCGCTGTTGCCGCATGAGTTGTTCGGCATGTCGGGTACGGATGCCGCATCGGATCTGGGCCGACGCTTGACGACACGAATCGGCCCGGCGGGGCTTGGAGTCTTGAAGGGCTCTGACCTGCTGTCTGATTGGCCGCTTGGCCCCGACGGCAAGCTGGGCAAGGCGGACTTTGTGGGTCTCGCGCAGCTTCTCGAACGGCTTTCCCTCGGCGTCGAGCCGGATGTGCGATTTCTCGGTCCTCGCTTTGACCACGAAGCCCCGATTGTTGTCTTTCGACTTCCTGAAGGCGCGGGCCCCGCAGCGTCACGCGCATATGCGAGCGCGCTCCTGCTGGTGCAGCTGACCGCTGTCGTAGCCGCAGCAGATGGGGCGGTTTCGGACGACGAGGAGGCACGCTTGGTCGCGCACCTGGAGTCGGCATTCCGCCTGATCCCGGCCGAGAAAGCTAGGCTGCGGGCCAGGCTTCGCTGGCAGGCCGCGGCGAAGGCCCGGTTGACGATCAAGGAAGACGGTCTCGCTGGCCTCTCGGCGGAGTCCCGACAAACGCTGGGTAGTTACTTGGTCGGTGTTGCGGCTGCGGATGGCACGGTAACGCGAGAAGAGATCCAGGCGCTTGAAAAGCTCTTCAAGCGAATCGGCCTGGATCCAAGCGGTATCGCGACAGAAATGCACGAACTCGCGCTGGCCGAGGGCCTGGTGGACCGACCGGTCACGATTCTCCCAGGGGAGTCGGCTGAACGGCAGTTCAAGATCCCCGGACCAGCCGCGACGCCACGCCGGACCGGCCATCTGCAGCTCGATGCGCGCTTGGTGGACCGGAAGCTCCAGCAGACACGTGAAGTGACGGCCCTGCTCGCGACCGTCTTCGCAGAGGAGGAGACGGCTGCGGCACCTCCACCTTCCCCTCGGGAGGGCGCTGTCTCCGGGCTCGATCCGGCGCACGGTTCTTTGCTGCGATCGCTCGGCATCGCAACCGAGTGGCCACGGGCTTCATTTGACGAACTCGCGACCCAGCATGGGCTGCTTCCGGCCGGGGCAATCGATGTGCTGAACGAAGCTGCGATCGACAAGACAGGGCGGCCGGTGCTCGAAGACGAGGATCCACTTCTGATCGACCGAGAAATCATAGAGGAGATGCTTCGATGAACGACTCCGTGCCTGTGCGCCGCAAGGAGCGGGACGCAATCATCCAATCACCCGCGCCGGCGTGGTGCCCAGGGTCGGTCAGCATCTCATCCAGGTGGGTCGGTTGGAAGAGGCGAAGGCGATGATGCGGGACCTAGACCGAGTTGCCGACGGCGGGTCGAGCATGCGGTTCGTGGTCGGGTCCTACGGAGCGGGCAAGACGTTCTTCCTGAATCTCGTCCGTTCCCTCGCGTTGGAAAAGAAGCTGGTCACGATGCATGCCGACCTAAACCCGGATCGGCGGTTCCACGCGACCGGAGGCCAGGCCCGGAATCTCTTCAATGAGCTTTCGCGGAATCTCGCGACGCGGGCCAAGCCAGAAGGATCCGCGCTGCCCAGTGTGGTCGAGCGCTTCGTGACGTCGGCGCTAGGTGACGCGCGGACCCGGGGCGCGAATCCCGAAATAGTCATCCGCGAGCGCCTGAATGAACTCGGAGAACTCGTCGGCGGATATGACTTCGCCGAAGTTGTCGCTACCTATTGGCGAGGGCACGAGTCCGGGAATGACGAGCTCAAAACCAGCGCGGTTCGTTGGCTGCGTGGCGAGTACGGCACTCGAACGGAAGCTCGCGCCGCGCTTGGCGTGCGGTCGATCATCGACGATGCAGCCTTCTACGATCAGCTGAAGCTGCTGGCGCGGTTCGTGAGGCTCGCAGGATTCAACGGCCTCCTCGTTTGCCTCGACGAACTGGTGAACCTCTTCAAGCTCGCCCACACGCAGGCCAGAAACGCTAACTACGAGCAGATTCTCCGGATCCTAAACGACTCGATGCAGGGAAGCACGGTCGGGCTTGGCTTTGTGCTCGGAGCAACTCCGGACGCCGTCTTTGACACGCGCCGGGGCCTGTACTCCTACGCCGCTCTACAGTCCCGATTGGCTGAGAACGCGTTTGCTCGCGAGGGACTCGTGGATCTGACCGGTCCCGTCATTGGGCTGTCAAACCTGACGCCCGAGGACATGTACGTCCTACTAGTGAAGCTGCGACACGTCTACGCCGCCGGCGAGGCAGCCCAGTACCTAGTGCCGGACGACGCAATCCAGGCCTTCATGTCACACTGCAACGAGAAGATCGGGGAAGCGTACTTCCGCACGCCGCGAACCACCATCAGGTCCTTTCTGACCTCCTCGCCGTGCTGGAGCAGATCCCGGCGCGACCTGGCAGCAGCTACTCCAGGCCGTGTCGATCGAGGCGGACACCGAACCGGAATCACCTGTCGATGGTGGCGACGGGATGGAGAGTTCAGCGGAAACTTCCTCAAGCGGACCGGCACCCCCGCAGATGGGTCAGATGACAGCCTCTCCTCCTTCAAACTCTGACGACCCTGGGCGCCCAAGGTCCACCGTCATTTGAAAGACTGCACCCCGCGCTTCAACGTTGGGTGTGGGCCCAGGGCTGGCCCTCGCTCCGCGAGGTGCAGGAGAAGTCCATCGCTCCGGTGCTCGAAGGCGGGTGCGACGTCCTGATTGCCGCGGAGACAGCGGGGGGGAAGACTGAGGCTGCTTTTCTGCCCGCATTGAGTCGAGCCGCCTTTGACCCTCAACCAGGGATTCGCATACTCGGCGTCAGCCCCCTCAAGGCGCTGATCAACGATCAGACGCGGCGATTGGAGGAAATGGCGGAGCCGCTTGGGTTGCCTGTCCATCGCTGGCACGGTGACGTGGCGGCGTCGCGGAAGGCGGTTGTGATCCGACGACCGAGCGGAGTATTGCTCATCACCCCGGAATCCCTTGAGGCGTTGTTCGTGTGCAACGTCTTGAGTTCGCTATCGGCCGACGGTTGGACCGCGTTGCCATGAGTGCCACTCTTGGAGACATGGATCTGGCCGCCTCCTTCCTTCGCCCAAGTGGCCGCTCCAAGGTGCACCAAGTCGTTTCCTCCGGCGGAGGGGCGGAAGTGCAGCTTCAGGTTCGAGGCTACGTCGGGGATCACGTCGATCTGAGTCCGGACATATCGGCCCACCTCTACAAGGTACTGCGTGGCGGGCGTCATCTTGTCTTCATCAATCGAAAGAGCCAAGTGGAAGCTTACTCTGCCGCGCTTCGCGACAAGTGCGTCCGGACGAGGGTTCCGAATGAGTTCTTGCCGCATCATGGAAGCCTCTCCAAGGAGCTTCGCGAAGACGCGGAACAACGATTGCGGGCCGGCGAGTTGCCGACGACTGTGATCTGCAGTTCAACGCTTGAGCTGGGCATTGACATCGGGAACGTCGAGTCGGTCGCGCAGGTTGGGGGGCCGATTGGCGTCGCGAGCATGCGGCAGCGGTTGGGCCGATCAGGGAGACGCGGTGGCGCTTCCGTGCTCCGAACCTACGTCGAGGAGCCCGCCGTCACGCCAAAAACCGCGGTTCCCGACCTGCTGCGATGGGAACTCGTCGAGACCACGGCGATGGTTGAGCTTTTGATCGCTCGCTGGATCGAACCACCAGGCGACCGGGCACTCCACCTCTCGACGCTCGTGCAGCAGACGCTCTCGGTGATCGCGGAGTACGGAGGGCGCCGAGCGGAGTGGATCTGGGAGCACTTGTGCGGCGGCGGGCCGTTTCAGCTCGTGAGTCGCTCGATGTTTGCGGCGCTGCTTCGCGCGCTAGGGCAGCGCGATCTAGTCGTGCAGACATCCGACGGCGTGCTCCTGCTGGGCGTAGTAGGCGAGCGTCTCGTCAACCACTACGAATTCTATACCGCGTTTGCAACTCCTGAAGAGTATCGCATCGAGCACGAGGGCCGGGCGCTTGGTGCGATCCCAATCTATCATACGCTTCTGCCCGGCGGAATGATCACGTTTGCGGGCAAGAGGTGGGTCGTCCTCGCGATCAACGAGGAACAGGGACGAATCGAGGTGAGGCCGGGGCCAGCAGGACCGGTGCCTCACTTCTTCGGAGGCGGCGCGCCGGTGCATGATCGTGTCCGGCAGGAGATGTTCAGGCTCTATGTTCGCCCTGAGGTGCCGCGGTACTTGGACGGCACGGCGAGGACACTGCTGAGCGAGGGCCGGGGGCACTTCCACCGGATGAAGCTGCAGGAACGGGCCATCGTCGAGGACGGATTCGGCTGCTGGTGTTCCTGTGGTGTGGAGACACGACTCTCGACTCAATCGTCGCGATGCTGCGGCTACGAGACCTGAAGGTGGATTGCGAGTCCGGGTGCCTCAAGGTTTCCGAATGCACGGAGAGCGGGCTGATCGGGTGTTTCGAGGAGTGCGTTCAAGATGGAACCATCACGGCCCTGCGCGTCGCCGGTGAGGTCGCGAACAAGCAAACCGCAAAGTGGGATTGGGCGCTTTCCGACGACCTCCTGACCGCCGAGTGCGCCGTACGCGATCTCGATCTCGATGCTGCGCGGGCCACCATGAATCGTGTTCTTGCCGGTCATTCACCTTTGGCGGAGTAGTCGCGTGGATGGCGCGGTTCAGGGCTCAAGGGTCCGCCGGAGTGCGGGCAGGCACGCGAGTCGCGGCGTTTCACTCGGCGACGTCTCGTCTCCTCGACGAACGCAGCACCGAGAATCCCGGTCGGGAGTGCGAAAAGACCGATCCCCAGAAACGAGACGAAGGATCGAGAATGCGTCCCGCTGGGGTGGTCGGGTAGACATCCCCGTATCCGACGGTCGTCATCGTTGTCACTGCCCACCACATGCAATCAGGAATTGTTCCGGAATCTCTCTGGCTGGGCCGAGCCTTCCGCGAGATGAAGGATTGAAGCGGCAGCTACGATGAGGACCACCGCGAGTACTCCGATCGATGCAAGTTCCCCGCGCACGCGACTGAGCACCCGACCCAGAAGTGGGAATGCGTCGGAGTGGCGGCCCAGCTTGAGCAGCCGGACGAGCCGAACCAAGCGAAACACGCGGAGGCTTCGGAGATCCACCCCGCTCCGGAGGAGGAGTGACGGCAGAATCGAGAGAAGATCGATCAGGGCCATGGGAGTAAGCGCGTAGCGGACCCGTCCGACGAGGGGCGAGCGCAGAAACCGTGGTTGCTCGGGAGCCACCCACAGCCGGATCAGATACTCGAAGGAGAACACGCCGAGTGAGAACCACTCAAACGTGGATGAGGCGCCCCTCCATCTCGCCGCGACCGAAGGCACCGACTCAAGCACGACGTCTGCGATGTTCGCGACAATCAGAAAGGCCAAGCCTAGGTTTACCCCGTAGGCGGTAGTGCCCGGCTTTGGACCCGACTGAAGCGCTCGACCAATGCGAGAGCGAAGAGACGGCGGCGGCGTCATCCGCGAACCTCCAACCTGCTTCGACCGTCGTGCCGTGTGGCGAGCAACTACTGATTCGTTCGCCACAAGGATCGTTCAAGCAATCCAGGCAGCAGTGTACACGGTCGGCTAGGGTGGGTTCACCGAGAACAATCCCCCTGGATGTCACCACCCCTCGCGACTGGTGTCACCCATGGACGAACTCACGCGCTCCGAACTCCGCACCGAATCCCCCCGCGTCTACGGCGAAACCACGACTTCACGGAACGGGGCCGAGGTGATCTCGCGGATCTTCGGAGATTCGACCTAGGCCGTGCCTTCGGCGCGGCGGTCGCACGTCATGCTTTACAAACCACCCCCCTCCATGTAAACATCTCCTCGACCGACAACCACCAGACTACGACCTGACCGCAAAGCGGACGGCGCAGTGGGTGCCACGAGGCAAACCCAAAGCCGTCTTTTCTTTTGCCCCGTCGCACCTACCTGCGCCTCCGCCACGGAGGCCACGATGCCGTTCCTGGACGACCCTGCGGAGATGACGCCGGAGCAGCGCCTGGCGGAGATCGTCGCGATCCTGCTCGCGGGCGCGCGGTTGTTAACCGAGAAACGACTGGATCTGAGCGCGGAGTCCACGGCTCCATGTGCCTCATGAACCCGCACCTCGAAGAGATGACCGTGCCGGAGCTGCGCGAGCTCTACGCCCGCGTGTTCGGCGAGGAGACGCGCTCGCGGCACAAGGACTACCTCCGGAAACGCATCGCCTGGCGGCAGCAAGCGAACGAGCACGGCGGGCTGTCGGAGCGGGCGCTCGCCCGGGCGCACGAGCTGGCAAACGACGCGGATTTGCGACTCCTCGGCCGGACGGTGACCAAGCCCTTCGCGCCCAAGGCCGATCGCCGGTTGCCCATCCCCGGCACCGTGCTCACCCGGGTCTACAAGGGCGAGACCCTGGTCGTGACGGTCCTCCCGTCCGGCTTCGAGGTCCAAGGCACGGTTTACCGCTCGCTCACCGCAATCGCCAAGGCGGTCACCGGCTCGCACTGGAACGGCCACCACTTCTTCGGGATCGGAGGCAAGCCATGAAGGCAACCATCCGCTGCGCGATCTACACCCGGAAGAGCACCGACGAGGGCCTGGACCGCGAGTTCAACTCGCTCGACGCCCAGCGCGAGGCGGCGGAGGCCTACGTCGCGAGCCAGAAGCACGAGGGCTGGGTTGCGCTGCCCGAGCACTACGACGACGGCGGGTACTCCGGTGGGTCGATGGAGCGACCGGCGCTCAAACAGCTCCTGGCCGACATCCGGGCGGGCCAGGTCGACGTGGTCCTGGTCTACAAGGTGGATCGGCTGAGTCGATCGCTGCTCGATTTCGCGCGCCTGATGGAGACGTTCGATCGGCACCACGCCGCGTTCGTCAGCGTGACCCAGGCGTTCAACTCCAGCACCTCGATGGGGAAGCTGACCCTGAACGTGCTCCTGAGCTTCGCGCAGTTCGAGCGCGAGGTGATCAGCGAGCGCACCCGCGACAAGATGTCCGCCGCGCGCCGGAAGGGGAAGTGGACCGGTGGACCGCCGCTCCTGGGGTACGATATCCACCCGGACGGTGGCCGGTTGCTCGTGAACCAGGCCGAGGCGACTCAGGTCCGGGAGATCTTCGCGGTCTACCTCGAGTCCGAGTCGCTGAGTGACGCGGTCCTGGAGGTGAACCGGCGGGGGATCCGGAGCAAGGCCTGGACCACCCGGCGGGGGCACGCCCGCGGCGGTGAGCCGTTCGAGAAGACCGCGCTCCACCGGGTGCTGAAGAGCCGGCTCTACCTGGGGCAGGTCGACTTCGGCGGCACGATCTATCCGGGCGAGCATCCGGCGATCGTGGACCCGGCGGTCTGGCAGCAGGCGCAGCGGCTGCTGGCGCGGAACGCATGTCAGTTCTCGCCCGTCAGGTAGCCATCGATCTCGGCCATAGGGAGCCACCCACTTCCGCGGGATAGGGTACCAGTCGTTTTCGAGCGGTTGGTAGCCTGTCGCTCTCGCGGAAGGGGAGCCAGCCCTCCCCGGACACCGACCGAGTGAGCGATCAAGTGAGCACCTCTTTCCGGACCGGCCGGTACTGATCCCTCCGCGTGCCGTGAGTGTTGAAAGCGAGATCCCGCCTCGGCGATCGTCAGGGAACGACGGGGCCAGCCCAGTGCGCAACGTGGGCAAGCCATCTCCGAGCAAACTCACTTGACTCCCGATGCGGGCGGGTGGAGCCTTGTTCGCGCGACCCCACCTGTGGTCGCGGCCGCATCGGGTTCCCGCCCGATGCCTTCATGTTCGGGGACGCAGCGTGTGCTGACGCTGCGGACCGAGGAGGGGAGGCAGCATGCTGCCAATATCGGGATCTGTCCGCCTGTGCGGCGACCCTTCAGTCGGATCGAGCGCTGGCGAGGGCCGGTTCGGAAGGTTGACGACCGAAGTTGGCAGCTGATGCTGACCCGCCATGCCCAGTGTCGGCGTTTCCACAGGACAAGCCTAACAGGGGAAGCCCGTTCATGCTGATGTCACCACGCGTAGGCCCCTGTCACCCACTTTCAGAACCGGAGTTCGTTCAAGCCGGTTTGACCTTCATCCGTGTCTCGTTCCTCCAGCAGGAAAGGGAGAGCTCTCGGGCAGCACGCTCGGAGAGAGGTGCGAAAATCGTGAATGAACCGACAAACTCCAGTGCCGGTAAAGGCGCATTCCGCCGAGAGGGCCCTCCAAGAGCGCGAGGCAGACGTGCATGACCGGACTCAGGTGTCTCCAGCCGTGCCAGCGGGCTCGATTGCGGCGGTCTGCACTCCCGGCGGGATGAATCTCTGGCGCAATCGTGCTCTCTGGCGCAGGGGATCCGCACGCCTGCCGGCACTCCAAAGAGCTGGCATGGTTTCGGGGTGGCGCAGACTCCCTGCGCCGCGGGTCAGCTACCCCGGCAGGTACATGCAGCGGTGGAACACGGCACCGTGTGCGCGCTCGCGGTCCATCTGAGACGGCTCGGTCCCCATCGTGGGCCATTTGACCTCAAGCGATCATTCCGGGACCAATCGCGTAGCCGAGAAAGCGACATCCGAGCGGTGCCGCTGCTCTCATCGACGAAGTTGGAAAATGAACAGGCGCACACCAAACATCTGGCAACTTCGTGGACGTCGGACGGATCTGTCCCGGATCGCACGGTACGCCGTAAGGGACTGCCGCCGCGATGGTTGCGGTTTCGCCGCGCGGCCGCGTGCTGGGCTCTGCTGCGAATGAAGGGGATTAGCGTGGCGCAGGCTAGCCAGCGCACGGTCGTGCCGCTTTGGGAGTACGCACGCGCGAACTTTGAAGTAAGCGCCCCTGTGGCGATCTTCACCGTCGTGGCTAACGAGAACTACGTGGCGCTCGATTCGCAGGCGTTCCATCGCGTGAGTTGCGTGGTTTACTCGGGACTTCAGGTGTCCGCCGCAACTGGCGACACACTTACGTTTCTCTCTAGTAGTTACGGTTTCGGTGGCTACTCCGGCTCGGGATCGCCAGTCGTCGAGTTCGAAGTGGGGCAAGCGTACTACGTCACGCTCGGCTACTGTTCACGAACGGCCATGATGATGGTATCTAGTTGCATGACGGTAGCGCTCGTGGAGAGTGGCCAGGCGCTCTTCCCCTTCTACGGCACGTCAGTCGCCGCCTCAGCGCTGATCGACTCCGTGGACGCGTGGAAGCAGCGTTCCCAGCCAAGTCAACTCGCATCAGCCGCCGACGTGGTACTTCGCGGAACAATTATCTCAGCAAGCGTACAAGGAGCAATGAATGCGTTCGTCGCGCGTGGGTCATTTGTCATTGCGCCCGACGTGGTTTATCGGCAGCCCACCGGGGAGGCGATAGCGCTGCACGTGCCGGTGACAGTCACGTTTCCGGGGACCGCAGATGCGTCAACCAGAGACTATTTTACGCGACCGCATGTGCGACCAAACCGAGAAGTCGTCGTGTTCGCACGGCGAGAAGCGAGCGGTGTATTGTCCCTCGTGAGGCGAAACACGGCGCTCTGGGAGGTAGACGGCGGAGTTGCCAGGGTGATAGCCAGCCTCCCGAGCTGTGGTGGGGAGCCCAGCGCGGTTCTGTCAGTAGGCATTCCGGCGTTCGAAGCGTACGTCCAATGAACGAGCAACGAAGAGAGCGAACGCGGTTGCATTCGACGAACGGAAACCAGCCACCGGCTGAGGTCGAGGGCGAGGCCGAGGCCGAGTTCATCCATGTCTAAATGCGGTGTTCATTGTCTCGGAGCAACCCCACTTCTGGGCCGCGGCCCAAGCGGAAATCAGGCCGTCAAAGCGTCACGCCGTGCACTCGCGTCGCTGGCGGCGTGCATTCTGTTGACGTGCGGCACACAAACGGCAGCGTTCGGTGCTGCTGTGATCCGGAGTCAATTCGGCCGATCGTGCCTGCTGGATGCTGCAGGAAAGTCAGTCCGCAAATCGATGTCTTGGTCGCTACCATCCTGACCTTGATGCCAGAGCCAGGAGGACGTTGGCGCAATGCCACTTGCATCGTCAGTTCCTACATCAAGGGAGCGCCTTTCGAGAATGACACGTTTGTGATAAAACTGCCGTACAGTGACCACCCAGCGCTCCTCGCAACTGCAGAAGGTCGCAGCTATGTGTGGATTCTGCGGAGCTGCAACGGCGAGTTGGGCGAGCTAGATCCAACCCTAAGAGCAGATGTCACCACCGAGGAAGCGCACATCTACAACCCAGAAGGAGCGGTCGATCGGAGCAGCCTTCTAGACTCACTCGCTACGTTCTCGGAGACTCCGACCCCGCTCGCACTGGCCAGCAATGCCACACATGTGCTGCGTGGTCAAGTGCTCGACACGGCGATTACGACGACAGCGAATCCCAGGCGCGCTAGAGGATCATTTCGATTTGGCATCAGTCACGTAGTGCGCGCAGCCACAGCGATGTCATTGGCGGATACAATCAGTGTTGCGTTGCCAGCGTTTACGACAAAGTTCTGCGGGCACGACGTCAACACGCGCATAGTACCAGGCATGAATGCCTACGTGTTTGTAACCAAGGACGCGGGAGCGGATACCATGGTAACGCTGGCGCCTGGGTCGTACGCTATCTGGGACGCGCACGAAGCGAGTGTGCGCGTACGTGCCGCCGACTTGTGTAATGGTGAAGAACGCGTTGTGCGTACAATGTCCGAGGCAACATTTCTGGAACAATTGGAGCAATGAAATGCGCTGCATACCGATCGCGCTGCTCCCGTGCTGACTTCTACTCGTTGTCTACTGAACCGCCTCGGGTGCTCCGGAGGCGTGGCTACGTGACTGACGCCAGCCCGGCGCGTGCGGCCGGACGCTGATGGTCGGTCTCGCCCCACTCGTGCGTGGTGAGCTTGCCCCCGGCAGAGCGAGCGGCGGGAGAGCCCGAGACACGCAGCAATCTCCCCTGTACCGGCGTGACCGGGTTGGCAGGGAGGACTGCTCTATTGCAGAATCCCGTGGGGGTGTCGACGAGGGAAACTCCATGAGAGTCGGTATCCTCGATCGCCCAACATGGGAGAACTGCCCATCGTGATCACTACGGCAATCATCTCACCTGCTCGACCCGCGCCATTCGGCGGCCGGAAGCTGGGTATGCCAGGCGGCCCCGACGGCGTCGCCCCGATCGCGCACCGGCCAACGCTGGTGGGGCCAGAAGCACCGCAACTGACCCACAGCCCCCTTCGCTCCGCCGCATGACCCGCGTCTTCCACGGCACACTACAGGAGTTCCAATACAAGCTCCGCACGAACGCCCTCTTCCGGGAGATGGACGAGAACTACCCGCGAGTTGTTGGTCACTCTCCGGGGCCTTCGGAGCGGAGCTCGTGGCGGGCTTCGCTGCCGCGCCTGGCGGGAGCGCTGCAGCTTGCCGAGCTGCCGGACGATGTGCACATCGCGCTGGAGGAGCGGGTGCCGTACTTCGGGAAGCGAATGGACGTGTGTCTGTTTGGGCATACGGAGCGTGAGGAGCCGTGGGCGGTGATCACGGAGTTGAAGGCGTGGGGCGAGGCGCTGGCGACGCCGGAGGGGAACGTCTGCACGGTCATCGGCGGCGGATTGCAAGCCGAGCCGCATCCGTCGGAGCAGGTCCATGGGTACCACGAGCACATTGAGGACTTCCGGCGGGCCTTCCAGGGGGATGCGCGCCTGGGGTTGGCGTCCTGCGCCTACTGCCACAACTATCCGGGGATCATCCCCGACGAGGGTTTGTTCCACCCTCAGTTCGATCGGATCCGGGAGGACAGCCCGTGCTTCGGGGAGCGTGACGCAGAGTTGCTGGCGCGGTATCTGCGCGTGCGCCTGCGCGGGGGGCGGGGACGGCAAGTGCTCGAGGCGTACGACGAGCGGGGAATCGGACCGTCCAAGCAGCTGATCGACCACGCGGGCCTCATGATCCGGCAGCAGGGGGTGTTTCGGCTGCTGGACGAGCAGATTCCGGCCAACCGGAAGATTTTGAGCGCGGTCGGTTCGGCGACCCACTCTCGGCGCAAGCAGGTGATCCTGGTGCGCGGGGGCCCGGGCACGGGGAAGTCGGTGATCGCGCTGAACGCCCTGGGGGAGATCCTGCGGAGGGAGCTGAGCGTCAACCTGGTGACGGGCTCGGCGGCCTTCACGCACGGCATGAGACGCATCCTCGGGAAGCGAATCGACGCGCTGGTGAAGTTTACCGACTACTACTGGGACAAGCCGCTGGACGGTCTGGACGTGTTGATCGTCGACGAGGCTCACCGGATCCGGGCGAAGTCGGTGCCGCGGGTGCCGACGGCGCAGCGGCCGACGATCAGTCAGGTTGAGGAACTCATCCGGGCGGCCCGAGTGACGGTCTTCTTCGCGGACGAGAACCAGATCATCTCGCCGGAGGAGGTGGGTGAGCCGTCGGTTTTCCGCGAGACCGCCCGGCGGCTGAAGGCGCACTTCAGCGAGTTCACGCTCTCGACGCAGTTCCGCTGCAATGGTTCCGATGCCTACCTGGCCTGGCTCGACGACGTTCTCGAACTGGCCCAGGATCCGCAGGGGCTGCGGCTGGCGGTGCCGTCGGGATTTCGCTTCCGGATCGTGGATTCTCCGGACGTGCTGGTGGAGGAGGTCATGGAGCACAACCGGGCGCGGTCGAACTCGGCGCGCGTTCTGGGAGGTTGGTGCTGGGAGTGGAGCGATCCGTTGCCGGACCGATTGGTGGATGACATCGTCATCGGCGATTTCCGATTCCCGTGGGAATCGAAGAACAACCGGAAGCCGCCGCCCGGCATACCCGAGGCGAAGCACTGGGCGATCGACCCGGCGGGGGTGCGGCAGGCGGGGTGTGTCTACAGCGTGCAGGGTTTCGAGACGGGTCATGTGGGTGTGATCGTGGGGCCAGATCTGGTGCGTCGGCGAGGCGCTTGGCTGGCGGATCCGAAGCAAAACTACGCGAACAAGCTTCGCGGGCAGTCTCCGGCCGCGGCACTGCCCTATATCAAGCGCATCTACCGCACGCTCCTCTCACGCGGCATGGAGAGCTGTACCGTTTACTGCGTGGACGAGGAGACACGGGAGTTCCTGCGGTCGAGGCTCTTGCCGGCGGCGACCTGATCGGGCGGCCCGACCGGGGCGGACCGGACGAAAGGTCCGATGGCCAGGCGGCGATCGCGAGCTTTCGAATCGCCGCGCCAGACTGCGACCCTGCACGGGTTCTGGCGCGTTGTTGTTCGAGTTCCGGCACCCGACGGGGTGAGCTACCGCGGCGCGTCCGCTCGAGAGTCGTAGAGTCTGCTCGGGTCGGTCGGGGTGCTGCCGATCTCGACGATCAATCCCCGGTCAACCAGGTTCTTCAGCTTGGTGCGGGCCGAGCGCGGAGACAGACTCACGAGTTCGGCGACTTGCCTGATGCTGAGTCCGTTTCGCTCGGCAAAGAATCGCAGAATCCGGGCTTCGACTGGGTCCCCGGTCGGGGGGGACTGCCGGAGGAGCCGGAGACTTACTCGGAGGTGAGTGCCGACCTCCCGAAACTGCGGCGGAGGCAGACCGTGCTCTCGACAAGAGCCGATCATTCTCCCGACGCCGCTGCCCCACTGCTCAATGAGCCCTAGTTCCGGGCAGTGCGCTTCAACTTCTCGCGCAACGCCTGGTCGGCCAGCGGGTGGAAGCGCCCGCGCGGACGTACGTCCCGCACCTTACCGCCTCCACGGCGTACGTCCAGACCGAAACCGGAACCGGAACCCTGCGCGCATCGACCCCCGAGTCGACGGCACTGGACCTCGTGGGGTATGCACCGTCGGCAGGCGGGATGGTCAACGTGGCTGGGGTCCTCTCGGAAATGGCTGAGCGGATCGAACCGGATCGGCTGGCGGAGGCAACGGGAATCGGTCCGGTCATTGTGAGGCGCACCGCGCGTTCGACTCCGGACCGGGGAGGCCGAGCTGGAGTCAGGGGCCTGGCCGCGTGACCTGGTACTGTCCGACCGGCTGCTGTCGGTGCGCTGGGCGCGCCGCTGGGGGACTCGCTCGCGCCGCGAAGGGAAGCAACCCAGCCGGCTCCCGGGCCGATACGTCTGGCGTAGAGCTAGAGGGGCTCGCCGGTACCGTCGAACCGTGCCATGATGGCTGAGCCTGCCCCCCTCGTCCCGGACCGGAGAGATCCGGCGGGCTCTGGCTCGATGCGACCACCAACGAAGAAGGGAGACGCACATGGAGATCCGACGCACCCCACCCGATTTCATGCGCGCGATCGACGAGGCAGCCACGAAGGCGAACCTGGCCCGGCCCGACGACCAGACCGAGACGCCCGGGAGACCCAACGAGGGGGTCGCCGGCGGCGGCACCTGGAAGCTGGGTGACTCCCCGGCCGCGCGACTGGGTGGCGCGCGGAGGTGACCGCTTCGGGATCGGGCCTTCCGACCGGAGAGACGCCCGCCTCGAAGGCGGCGGAGAACCGGGCAGCAGGATCCGGTGAGGGGCGAGTGGTGAATGCCGATCACTTCGCTCGGGAGGCGAGGATCCGGGCGTCCTTGGGAGGGGGCCCGACGGCGCCGGAGGGCCGGTTCGGCTCGAAGGATGGCGGTTCGCTGACGGCGGAAGCCGGAGAGCTTCCGGCACCGGGATTGGGCAAGAACCGCGTCTCCCTGGATGGCCAACGTTCGGCCGAAGCGGACGCTGGCGCCAACGCCAACGGCAACCCCAACGCTGACGCCGGCGCCGACGCCAACGCGAAGAACTGGACTCCTCCGCCCGAATGGCAGAACAAGCACCAGTACACTATCCTCGAGTCGCTTGGAATGCTGTGGCGGGGAATTGTCCTTTCCTGGCAGAACCGGGACAACCCCGAAACGCACAATGCCGTTTCGAGTACGCGCGGCACGCCCGATCCGACGAAGGAAGTGGGCGTCCGCGATGCCGCGTTCGACCTCCACCGCCGACCCGCCGTCAATGACGCCATGGAAGCGCGCCGGCGCCAGGTGGGACAGCCGGGCGAAGGTCCGTCGCGGGAACGGGTGCACGCCTCGCACGATGTGGCTCTGAAGGAAGGACTGCGCCGACCCAGCGACGGCCGCATCACGCCGGTCGACGGCGACGGAACGGTGGGCGGCCAGCACACCGGCACCCCGCAACCGAACTCAGGAATCGAGAAGGTGGACGGCACCCGACCCGGCGATCCGAAGCGGCCGGGTGAGGGGGAGGTGTAGTCGAGCCGGAGCCGACTGATCATCAGGCCCGCTGTGCTCGCGCGGTGTCCGCGGACCTCTCGGCGCCGAGTGTTCAACACGAGGGGGGGATTCCCGCGCTGCGGGGCTGTATGGTAGTCTCCTCCCCTTCGCTCGGCAAAAGCTGGATGGGGCGTACGGAGAAGAATGAGTCCCAAGACGATCGACCCCGCCGCGGAGGCGCACGACTGGGAGTTCAAGCCTCGCTTTCGCCGGAACGCGTTCGGCTGGAGATCCCAGCCGGCGATCGCGCGCGTCAAGCAGGCGGTGAGCGAGATCAAGAAGGTGGCGAAGAACGAGCCTTTGCTCGGGGCCGAAGGGGCGATCCTCTTCCTTGAACGGGTGTCGCCCGCCCTCGCGCACGTGGATAGCTCGTCGGGGGCGATCGGCAGCGCCGTGAATTCCGCGATCGAGACGCTGGTCCCGATCATCGCCAAGGCGCCGGCCGACGCGAGGACGCGCGAGTCCTGGCTCAAGCGTTTGTTCGATGCCTACCAGGACGACGACATTCCCTACATCGAATCGCTGGGCGATCACTGGGGCGCTCTCTGCGCCTCGAAGAGCGTGGCCTCGGCCTGGGCCGACCAACTGATCGAGGGCGTGAAGCTCTCGTGGAGCCGCGACGAGCGCGTGCGCGGTTACTTCAAGGGTACGACCAACTGCCTCAGCGCCCTGATCGCAGCCGGACGCCACGACGAGGTGCTCGCGCTCCTCGAGCTCGAGCCGTACAGGATGTGGCACTATCGACAGTTCGGTGTGCAGGCGCTTGTGGCCAAGGGGAGCACGAGCGAGGCGATCCGGTACGCCGAGGAGGGGCGCCATCGAGCGAAGGCCCGGTAGCGATCGCCCGGGCTTGCGGAAGTCACTGCTGCTATCCACAGGAGAGGTCGATGAGGCGTATCGACGCTACGGCCTCGAGGCGAATCAGCGCGGCACCTACCTGGCAACGTTTCGCGCGGTGTCGAAGCGGTACCCCCACAAGCCTTCGGGCGAGGTGTTGGCCGATCTCCTGCAAACCACACCAGGAAACGAGGGAAGTGGTTCGCGGCGGCCAAGGAGGCCGGCCTGTTCGACGAGGCGCTCGCGCTGGCGACTCGGTCGCCCTGCGATCCCATGACCCTCGCGCGCGCCGGGCGTGACCACGAGGAGAAGCGACCGGCCTTCGCGGTCGAGGCGGGCCTCCTCTCGCTGCCAACTGGCTCCTGCAAATGATATTCACTGCTGCTACGAGATCACGGGTCTGGACGTACTGAACGCCTACGCATCCACGATGGCCGCCGCGGGCTCTGGCAGGAACGCGGCCGAGACGAAGGGACCGGGTCCGGGCGCTCTGGTGGCCTGCGGGCGGCCGGGGGGACCGTTCGTGACCAAGATGCTCGGGCGGGAACTGGGTCTCCCTGATCAATCGGGGTGCCTTCGGGCCGATCAGTCCCCGACAAGTACGACTCACCCCCCACCTCTACTCCAACCCCAGCTGTTTCCAGACCGACCCCAAAAGTCGAACCGCTGCGCGGCCGGCGTGCCCGACTCCATCAGCTCCATCTCGCGGAGCAGGAGATCGACCTCTTTCGGCCCGCCTTGGTCTTGACCGACTCCCAGGCGGACTTGCCGGCGAGGCCGGCAGGGGATGGTCCGCCCAGTCGGCGTAGAGCCGGGCCTTGGTCTCGCGCGTCATGCGATCGAGTTCGGGCGACGGGGCGATCTCGCGCTCAGGCGGACTCGCCTCCCGGTGCGCCGCCACCGCGACATTGGCGTCGACGTGCTCGCGGCCTCGGTGGCGAGCGAGCGACCCGAGTGACCCTTCGAGCAGGCTTCGTACGGTGTCGGCGCGTCGGATGGAGTTGGTCTCGACCCTGAGCTTGGTGCCGCGAAGATCGACCCTACCAATCACCGTCCGCTCCAGACCAGGGCGCGCCGCGTCGTTCGCTCTGGTGAGCACATAGCTCTGCTCGGGATCGTCCGCTGCGGGAGAGTCGCTCACCTCGGGCATCGCGGCGAGGCGCTTCTGGATCTCCGCGCGGTCACCTGGGTCGAACACGAAGTGATCGGTCGTGATCAAGAACGGGTCGCCGTCGGTGTTCCGCAACTCGGGGCGCCGGAGTGCCCGCTCGGCCGCCGCTTGCTGCGCCTCCTCCCAGCAGGTGATCAAGTAGCGCCCGATCGCCTCGACCCGGAGTCGCTCGACAGGGACGTTGCCCTTCCGACGGAGGCGAGTTCGCACACGCCCCGCCACCGCCTCGGCGTCCGTCGGAGCAAGGGCGCTGGGATGCAGTCCACCCAGAACGGAGATGCCACGATGATCGATGACTCGAGCCAGGATCGCATGCCGTCGCTCGAGACTGCGGGATGCGGTTCGTTCCTGCACCTTGCGCTCCTCTCCGGTGAGGAGATCTCTCAGGAGTATCGACGTTCCAGGTTCGACCTCGAGTACCTCCCAGATCGAGAGCCAGGCCGCGTGCTGCGCCCCGAGCAAAGCGAGTTCGTCGGAAGAGAGGCCGGCCCCCTTCTCCTCCCGGAACCAGTGCGAGACCGGCTTGCCATCGACACCGTGGTGGTGGAAAGCCCAAGGTCCCAGGATCTCCTCCGCGGTGTCCGGATCCCGAAACAGCCCCCGGAGAGGCTCGATCCACCTCTGTCCAAAGCGCCCCTGGGCAAACCGGACCATGCGTTCGACCAGCCTCCGGTCGAGATCGTGAATGTTCGCCCGAGGATCGGTGTGGGAGGCGGACATCGCCACCCGGGCGTGAGACTCCCCGTGACCATGACCACTCTCGTGGGCATGGTCGTGTCCCTGGTCGCGGCGACCAGCGGCCCCTGCGCCGTTCAGGCAACAATGCTTGAACTTCTTCCCGCTGCCGCAGGGGCAGGGATCGTTCCTCCCGACCTTGACTTGCCTGCCCGGGGAAACTTCCCGCGGGGTCCCGGACGGCGTGTTGACCTCGAACTCGTCCGCGGCCTCGAAGGGGATGGTGAAGCGCACCTCCAGGTCGTCGGCGTTGAAGTACGACTCACAGATCGGCTCGAAGTTCGTCTCTCCGAAGAGGCGTCCGTGCTTCAGAAAGAAGGTGGTCAGGGAAAGGGCGCAGGCCGTGATGGTGCGGACTTCGCGTTCGGAGATCGGCATCAGCGCGGCGTTCCGGCTGCGGTGATGGATCACCGGATAGGCGTTGGCGGCGGCCACCGGCCAGCCGTGTTTCATGACCTCGCGGCGCAGCGAAGCGGGAAGCGCGGAACCCACTTCGAAATCGAGCGCGAGCATGGTGGTCCCAAGATCGAACGGTTGGCCCGGCCTTCGAGGCCGATCGGCCGCGCCGAGGAAGCGTTCGTACCCGCGAAGAGACGGGAAGAGGATAAAGCCCAGGCTCTCCTCCATGGCTCCGATGATCGAGATGCATCCCGCTTCGATTCCGTGGGCCAGGATGTCCACCCGGATGATCTGGCTGTCGGAAGCGACCTTCCAGGGTGCGGCCTCGAACAGGAGTTTCGCGGCCACGAACAGCTCATGCATGGTGTCCGGATCGATGCGGCCACCTTCGAGGTAGCTCGCGTCCTCGTCGTCATCGTCGTCATCGTTCGCCGGCAACGACCCCGCCATCTGATCGACGACCTGCTGCAACTCCGGGGTCGGGGCGTCCACCACGCGGGCGCCGGGCAGGACGCGCCGCACCTCGTCGGCGAGCTCCGCGCCGCAGACCCGCACGGTCCGCGGTTGGCGCGGGGACCAATCAGCGGTGCCCGCATCGCGGCAACCAGCGAGTCGCCGAACGCGCTGGGCGCTTCGCCAGCGCCGCTCAGTTCGAACTGGACGACCATTCCGGTCTCCGGCTCCAACCAGAGGGTCATGATAGGGGGCCGATCCGGTTCGCCCTCGATTCGGAACGGAACCTCGATCCTCCCGCCGACCCACTCCCCGGCAACCTGCCGTGAATCGATACTTCGTATCCCGCGAGCCATGTGCCCTCCTCTTTGGCTCGGGAGATGCTACAGGGTCCGGGGGCGGAGGGGCAAAGAGAGGCTCGCCGGGGCGGCACAGGCCAAGGTCTGGTCGGTCATGGTTCGCGAGGAGGGCCTGGGGTGGCGCTTGCCGCTCCGGTGCCATGGAGCGGGGGGTTGCTTGGCCCCGACCGCCGTAGGTACTATCCTGGTATGAAATCCAATACCAAATCCAGCATTACGTTGCCCGCGGCGGAACTGAAGCTCGTGCTGGCGTTACAGAAGAAGCTCAAGGCAAAGACCAAGGTCGAGGTCGTCCGCCGCGGCCTGCGGCTGCTGCAAGAGTCGACGGACCGGGAGAGCTTGCGGAGTCCTTCCGACGCGCATCCCTATCCACGCGAGCCTCGCTCGAATCGGAGTTGGAGGAACTCGATCACCTCGCCTCGAGGGGCTGGACGAGGAATGAAGATCCGGCGCGGGAGGCTGTACCTGGCCGACCTCACCCTCGCTTGGGGACGGAGCCGGGGAAGACTCGACCTATCCTGGTCATCCAGTCCGATCTGCTCAACGAGGCGGGACATCCGTCCACCTGGATTCTGCCCTGCACCACGCGACTCGCGGGTGAGAGCGTCTTGCGTGTTTCCCTTCCGGAGCAGATTGCAGGAAACACCGAGGAGTGCGAAGTCATGATCGACCAAAGTCGGGCGATCGACAATCGCCGCTTCGTTCGCGCCCTGAAGCCGCTTCCGCCGAGTCTCCTCCGGGAAGTAGAGGAGAAGCTCCGCCTCACGGGCGATCTCGGGCGGGGGTAGCGGGGTCGGAGACGGATCCACCGCGGCTCCCCGGAGGCTCCACCTCGTCTGACTCCTGGCTCTATGGGCGAGCAGCACTGCGCGGAGAAGTCGCGCGCTGCCTGCCGGAAAGGGCGAAGCCGTTCCGCGTCGTTCCGAGGGATCAGCCGGAGGCGGGGCTGGTGTTTGCGCGGTGGAAGGCGAGGCCGTAGCGGGCACCTTTGTTGGCGCCGATTGATTCGATGATGCCGGCGCGCTGAAGAGCGCACGCGGTTGCGGGCGGCGGTGCCGCCGAGCGAGAACTCGCGGGCGAAGTCGCGGGTGCGGAAGAAGTCGCCGCAGTGGAGGAGAAGATAGCCCTGCACGGCGTCGCGGCCGGGGGCGCCGCGGACCCAGGGGATCGAGCCGAGCCGGTCGGCGAGCTGCTCGGCGAACGAGGGGATGTTGTGGGGGCCGAGGAACTGCTCGAGCTGCCGTTCGTCGGGATCGACACGGTCGTTGCCGGCATCTTCGCCGCCGCTCTCGGCGTCCGTGCGCCGGTAGAGTTCGGCGAGGAGGGCGCCGAAGCGGGCGAGGAGATCGGAGGGGAGACCGCGACGTTCCCGGATGCGGGTCTCGCAGGCATCGATGGTGGCGCGCAGGCGAGAACGGGGCGCCCGCGCCGCGATCAATAGATCGAGACGCTGGAGTTCGGCGCGAAAACGCCCCTCGACCGACCCGGCCGCGCCGCTGGAGCGTTCGGCCCGCGCGAGGGCGGCCAGGGCGGCGGGGGTTTCGCCCTCGGACTGCAGCACGCCGGCGAGGTTGCGATATACCGTGGCGACATGCTCGAGGTTACCGGCGGCAAGCTGGAACTGGAGAGCATCGATGAAGGCGGCGCGCGCGGACTCCCGCTCGCCGAGTCGTTGCCAGGCGACGGCCACGTTGTTGTAGGTGTTGCCCGCGCCCCGGATATCGAGCCAGCGGACCTGCTCCTCCAGAACCTGGGACAAGATGGTCAACGCCTTGCGATGAGCCCCCTGTTCCATCTGAAACATCGCGTAGTCGATCTCGACCATGATGCGGGCGAGCCGATCCTCGGGACCGAGGAGCGAGAACGCGCGACGATTCTGCTGGATCGCCTCCTCCAGCAGTCCTTGCTGGTGGCGGAGGAGCCCGAGGTACTGGTGGGCAATCGGGCGATAGGCATGGGCGCGCGCGTTGAGCACGCGTTCGAGGGCGTCCTCCGCGAGTCCGTGCTCGCCTTCATGGCGTGCCACCCGGCCGAGCACGAGATAGGCGCGCGCCCGGTCTTCGTGATGATCCTCCATGAGGCGTGCGGCCCGGAGCAGCGTGCGGCGGGCCCCGGCGAGATCGTTGTCCGGCACGTGGACGTAGTGCCCGAGCAGGTAGAGCAAGCGGCCGCGAAGGGCGTTGGTGTCGACCAGGTCGATCGCGGAGTCGATGACCTCGTGCGCCTCCTCACGGGAACCGCAGACCGACAGCACGATTCCGAGGTGCTCGGAGAGGGCCAGGTGCTGCGGGGACAGGGGAGAAAGCGAGCGATGAACCCGGCGAGCGTACGCCAGGAGCGCTGTCTGGTCGGCCGAATGGGGAACTGGCTCGACCAGCCCGACCTCGTCGCGGATCCCGACGAGGCAATGGCGCAGCCGCCGCTTCACCCAGCTCGGGTTGAATGATCGAATGAAGGCGTCTACCGACGAACCTTCCAGCGGGAGGGCGGGCGGCGCCTGGCTGCCTGACGGCTGCTCCGGGTCGTTCGGCCGCTGCCGCTGCGTGATCGGTTCCCGGACCTGCTTGCCCGGGGCGCTTCTTGGTCCCATCGTGCTCCCTATCGAGGCGGACGGACGCGGCGGGCGTCCCAACCGAGGTCACGATCCTTCGGACGCGCGCAAGCGGAAACGCAGCGCTCCCCCGAGCAACTTACGGTTTCCGCAGTGCGCGTCGCATCGGAGTCGAGTCGTGATCGGGACGGACCCGCCACGCCTCGCCCCTAACGTTGGATCAGGAGCTTGCGTACCGCGATGCCGTCCCGGGTGACCAGCAGTGCCCAGTGCGCTCCGGCCCGCAGCGACGAGACGTCAATGGTCGCGGTCGTTCCCGCGGCCGGCGCGGTCAGCACCAGGCGACCGCGCACGTCGTAGATCCGAGCGACGACGATCTCGCTCTCGCTCCGGATCCAGAGTGTCCGACTCGCGGGATTGGGGCCCAGGAGGAGCTCGACCCCGTCGCCGCCGAGATCGACCGCAGCCGGATCGGTGGTGCGGAAAAACTCCGGCTCGACCAGGACCATGGCCAGGTCGGATGCGTAGTTCGTGTACTGGTTCGTGCTCCCGGCGAGGATGTAGCCGCCGTCGGCCGTCGGCGCGCCCGCGCTCATTGCGGTCGAAGAGTCGGCGACCGTGACCTCGAAGCGATCGATCACCTCACCGCTCTCGCCGTCGACGTGCAGCACGGCACTGCGGTAGACCGGAGATCCGATCGCCTCGATCGAGGACTCCAGAAGCGCGAGCGTGCCGTCGTTCCGCTCGACCACGTCCCGCCCGCTCGAGTACCAGCCGTCCGGATGAACGAGATCGTATGACCAGACGACTCCGCCGCTTGGATCCACACGCACGATCTGCGTGTTGAGGCCGTTTGGCCCATGCGATCCGGTCACCACGTAATCCCCGTTGGCCGCCAGGTCGATGGAGTTTGCCGTCCCGAGGAACGAGGTCGCTCCGAGGTCGACGACCCACTCGGTGGCAAACTGCGGATCGAGTTTCCAGACGTAGCCCCGCGTCGGGCCGGCCGCGTAGCCGGTGACGACCAAGCCGCCATCTGCGGAGGGGCTCAGGTCGTTCACGTAGGTCTGAACTCCGAACCCGGGGCCGAAGAGCGGCGGGTAGGAGTGGAAGCTCGTGAGCTCGCCCTCGGCCGTGATCTCCGCCAGCCAGGGATCGATCGGGTTGGACATCGAATTGGAACCACCACCGATCACGATCGATCCGTCGCTCCGCACGAAGCCGTGAACGATCCCGGACGCGGCCGGGATGAGGTTGCTGATTCCGTCCTCCGTGGTCCAGATGACCTCGCCTGCGGCATTCAACTTCACCAGCACCGGACGGGTCCCGACGGAAGGCAACACCGCGCTCCCGATCACCAGCACCGATCCGTCACTGCTCGGGACGAGATCGTAGGCGATGTCTTTCCAGCCCAGGCCGGAGACCCTGGTGTCCCACTGAATCACGCCGCTCGATCTGGCTTTCACCACGTAGAGCTCGAGGAGGTAGCCATTCTGGTAGAAGCCGCCCGCGACGAAACCGCCATCCGCGGTTTGCGCGACGGAATAGGCTGCGTCGGTGTCCGGGCCACCGATCGATAGTTCGAATGCCTGGGCAGGGTTCGGGAGAGCCAGCGCGGCGAAAAGCGCGACCACGCCCCAACGAACGAGATGCATCGAAGACCTCCTGTGCTGAACGGAATCCATGACATCTCGATCGGGGGAGCTTGACCGCGTCCCGCGCATCCTGCCATCGACCGGCCCGCTGATCAATAAAATAGTTCAGCTCCAATACATCGTGATATTGGCAATCGCAAGATCCGAAACGAGTTCAGAGGTTCGCTCGACCGGTGGGCGACGCCTGGAGTGCCCCTCGTTTGGGGTGTGGCGATTGGCTCCGGAGCCATCCGGCCGCCGTTCCTTGGCTGCTAGAGCCCCAGCTCTTCCGGCCCGACTCGGGAGGTGAACCGCTGCCCCGCGGGGTCGTGCGACTGCGCACCCCCATCTGGCGCAGCAGAAGTTTGACCGGTGATCGCCCCGCCGCCGTCTGTGAGATTTCAGGCGCGAGGAGTCGGATGGCTGGAGCATTCGAACGTGCGGGGCCTCTGCGGCGAGGGCCGCAGCCTCCGGGAGGGAGAACGCCGCCCGCGGCTCCACGAGCGGCGGATCCGCTCACCGATGTTGCAGGTGCTCGTGCCTCCGCGCCCGCACCTCCATCGACACGCCCGGGCAGTGGATCGGCTGCCGAGTTCCCCGCGTGAATTCACTTGCCGCCCAGAAAATCTGGGAGGTGAACTGTCCCCGGGGAGAGTACGTGCTGCTCGCTCGTCGTCACGAACATCCACGAGGTTGAAATCTGTATCAGATTTTCTCATTCCCACGCCGCGGTCGCTCCGGAGTAGGATCCCTCCGGCCGATTCTAAGCTTCGCCGCTCCCACCGCGTGATTGCCGACCCTGGTTCGAGGAGGCCGCCGTGATCCTACTCGCCTTCGTGTTGATTGCCGGCCCGAACATCCCCTCGTCCACGCGCGCGATGACGGCAAGATAGGTGCTGCATTGAGGGGCAACACCCACACCAACCGCACGCCGTTTCTCACCGACCTCGATCCGAACGCGACGGTCAAGGGGTCGCGCGATCCGCTCTCGGTGCAGCCAATCTGGGCGCGGCTAGGTCGGGGCATCGTTGGAAATCTGACTACGGTGAGTACGTCGCCTCGAGATTTCACCGTGCTGATCCTTGGCTACTATTTCGCGGAGCGTTCGGCGGACGGGGCGGCGGAGCCGGAGGACGGCGACCTGGGGGTCTTTCTTCGGTGGGAGCAGCTGGCAGCCTACGCGCGGGGTGGGGTCCTGAATGACTGGACCTTTCGCGGAACCGAAAGAGCACGGAAGAACTGGAGCGAGCGGGGAAGGCTCGTGCTGGCGGGCGAGGGAGAGGCGCAGATCCTGAGCAAGCAGCGGACCTACGGACTCTGGGGGCTCTACACCGGACCGGCGCGAAGCTCAGGATTGGTCGAAGGGGATCCCACCCGCCTGACGGCCGCGGCCCGAGGGTTGGTGGAGGAAGTCTATCTCCCGACATTGACGGCGGCGGGGATTCGGAACGGGGACGAGATCGTGCGGCGGCTTGCGCGACGGCGGGTTGAGCTGGACGTGCACGGGCGCGATGGAACGTTCCTGGCTGGAGTCGCGAAGATCTTGGACAGAAAGCTGGGGCGGAAGGAGAGGGAGTTTCTCTGGAAATGCCTTGCCTGTGGCGGGGACGTGGATCGAACGTCGGGCGTGCAACCCGTCGTGGCGAAGCGTATGGCATCGCACCGGGATCTGCAGGACTTGGGAATGTCACGTAGCTTTACGTTGGAGTTGGCGAAGCGGTGCCGCCCCCACGGAATTGTTGGCGTGATGGCTGCTGAGCGACTGGAGCGTTGCGAAAGGGCGGAATCCGTGTTGGCACCGGCGGCGGTGCTCTTTGGCCATCTGCTGCACGCGGACGGGCAGACGTTGGGGGAGGTGGCGACCGGCGTGCGTCGGCGGTGGGGCAGTCGCGTCAGGCGGATCGAACCGGACCGCGTGGCAGAGATCGAGAGAGATCTGGGTGATGCCTCGACAAATTCCGGTGTGGGCGCGCGTTGGGTGGAGATCGCGCGGAGCCTGGCAGAAGGCAACTACGGTCGGTCCCTCAGCCTCCTCCTGGAGCAGAACGCGCATGTTATGCGCACGCGGTCGGGTGGCGCCCCCTGGGTCGATATACAGGACGGCCGCTTGCGGGTCCGCCTGCGCGAGGAGGCGCGGGAGGACCTGCCGGAACGGGGCGAACTGGCGGACTACTGGCGGCACTCGTACTTCATTGATTCCCTCTACGTGGTCGCCTCGGCGACCGGAGCGGCCTGATGCCCGATATCCCGCACGGCGTCCTGTCTGAACATCTGGAGGGCGTGATGGGCGGGCGGCGCCTGCTGGGTGCGGTCTTCCTCTCCTTTCGCTTCGACCCTGAGTTCTTCGAAACGGAAGTGTTGCCGAGCTTCGTGTCGGTCTCGCTTAGCCACGTGCCGGAGATTCGGTTGTTGCAGCTCGACGAGGCGCTGCGGGCAGTACCGTACGGGGTGGCGGTTTACTACGATCAGAACGGGTTGGCAGTCGGCTCGGGGTCCAGCCGACTGGACATTCGTCGGATTCCGGTGCGGCATCGGACGGGGGTGTTCCACCCGAAAAACGTACTGGCCCTACTTGAGTCGTCGGAACCGGACGAAGAGGGCAGACGGGAACGATCCCTCCTGGTGGTGACCCTCTCCGCGAACCTCACCCGTGCGGGTTGGTGGGAGAATGTCGAAGTGTGCCACACCGAGGAGATCGGGGAGGGGGCGTCGACCCGGTTACGCGATGACCTGATCGCCTTGCTCGATGGGCTGGAACGGCGGGTTGGGGATCGCGCGGCGGAGAAGCAACTCACGCTCCGTGAGATTCGCCGGTTCCTGCGCGCTACCGAGCAGCGCATGCAGCGATCGGCAGATGGACGTCTGCACCCGCACGTATACGTCGGAGGCAACTCAGTGGTGGAGTTCCTCGGCGACGTGGCGGGATCGCGCCTCCGGGGGATGAACCTGGAGGTGATCTCCCCGTACCTGGATCAGCGCCCGCCTTCCCGGCCGCTGGAGGAACTTCTCGCGGCATTTTCTCCGTCAGCAACCAGGGTCTGTGTCCCGCGGAGTCGGGACGGTTCGCTCGCCTGCACCGAAGAGATGTTCGACTGGTTGGCCGCCCAGCCGGGAGTGGAATGGGGAAGCTTGCCCAAGGAGCGGCTTCGGTCGGGCAACGAGGCTGGGGCGGCCCCACGTTTCGTGCACGCGAAGGTGTACCGGTTCTTCCGCGCGCAGCCCAAGGAGGAGATCCTGTTCCTCGGCTCGGTAAATCTGACCGATGCAGCGCATCGGGCCGGAGGCAACTTCGAGACGGGGGTTCTGGTCGAGATCGACCCGCCGAGGCGACCAGAGTGGTGGTTGAGCGCGGACGTCGAGCGACCGCGAGAGTTCATCCACCGCGATGAAGCTGAGGGGACGACCGCGATGGGCGGAAGCCGCCTTTCCATTCGTTACGCATGGGATCGCGACCTGGGGGAAGTCTACTGGGACGATGCAACCGCGGCGCCGAGACTGAAAGTGGAGGCGTCCGGCCGCGAGTTGTTCCAACTCTCTGGTACCTCCCCCCGGACCTGGGTTGCGCTCGAAGCCGCCGCGACGGAGGAGTTGACGACCGTGCTTCGGTCGACCTCGCTACTCGAGGTGCTCGAGGAAGGGGCGCAGGCCGGCCTCGTGCTGGTTCAGGAAACGGGCATGTCGCACCGGCCGTCGCTGCTGCTCGATCTCCCCGTGTCGGAGATCCTGCGCTACTGGTCGCAGCTTACGTCGGATCAGCGGGCTGCCTTCCTCGAGGTGCATGGAGGACGACTGAGCGAGACGGTTGATGGATCGGCGCTGGTCGCTGCGCTCGGACCCCACGCCGTCGACGGCAGCGTCTTCGAGAAGTTCGCCGGGATCTTTCTCGCGTTCGGGACGACGGAACGGTCGATCCGAACGACGCTCGAAGCCGGAGCGCCGGTGGGTCCGGTGATCTACCGTCTGTTTGGGCAGAAGTATGACTCGCTAGGGAATCTGCTCGAGCGCGTGGTGCGAGAGGCGGGAGAGGCTGCGCAGGGGGTGCCGGTGGAGCAATACGTCACCGCGCTCTGCGCCAAGCAGATGGTCACTGGGCTGACACGCGACTACCCGGGGTTTTTGCCGAGCAGGCTGACGACCTGACCCGGTTGCGCGCACGGATCGAGTCTGCGGTCGGCATCCGGGACCGAGTTATCCGCCACGATCCGGATGGGTTGCCTGCGTTCCTCGAGTGGTTCGAGTCCTGGTTCCTCCGGCGCGCGGAGCCGTTGACCGGGAGCAGCGTGTGATCGGTATCAAGACTGCCGGCCAGCTGCTGAACTTCGGCGCCCGCATGGGTGAGGGGCCCAGAGCCGAGGAGCAACTCGAGGGTGCCGTTGCCCTGCACAACATCCTCGAGACCCACGGTGTCGCCTACTTGGCCGACGAGGTCGGGATGGGAAAGACCTATGTCGCGCTCGGCGCGGTCGCCCTGTTTCGGCACTTCCAACCAGGCTTCCGGGTTCTCTTTCTCGCCCCGCGGGCCAACATTCAGCAAAAGTGGATGAAGGAGTTCCGCAATTTCGTCGCCTACAACCTCCGCTATCCCGACATGCGGGTGGCCGCCCTTGACCGGCAGCCCGCGCGCCCCCTGGTATCCTGCGAGAACCTGATCGACTTCCTGCATGAAGCCTTGGTTGACCACGAACGCGACTTCTTCCTCCGCCTGCCCTCCTTCAGTCTGGCGCTGGGTGACGGTGCGGATCGAGGCTCCTGGCGGAGGCTGCGGGATCAGCTCCAGCGGGAGCTCCCCTGGATGCCCGAAGGACTATTCGACCTGCGCAGTCCGAAAGAGACATTCAAGGAGAACTTCGCCCGGGCGCTCTGCGCCGCGATTCCGCGGTTCGACCTGGTGGTGGTCGATGAAGGTCACAATCTGAAGCACGGCCTGGGGGCCGGCGTCTCGACCCGGAATCGCCTCGTCTCGCTGGTCTTCGGCCGGGAGCGGGTCTCGGGGCAGGACGTGCAGTTGCCCGGATACGGGCCTCGCGCCCAGCGGGTCCTATTTCTCTCCGCGACCCCGCTGGAGGAGTCATACGAGCAGATCTGGAATCAGCTCGACGTGTTCGGCCAGGGAGCAAAGTGGACCGAGCTTCGGAGTCGGACCGCGACCGAGGAGGAGAAGCGGCAGATCGCGGCCCAGTTCTTGGTCCGGCGAGTCACCTCGATGCGGATCGGGAATCAGGAGTGGACGAAGAACCTGTACCGCAGAGAGTGGCGCCGGGGAGGGGTTCGATTCCACGACGAGCCGCTCCGGATGACCGATCCACGACAGCGCCTGATCGTCGCCCTCGTGCAGAAGAAGGTCGCTGAGGTGCTCGACTCCGAGGCGTTCAACATGTCGTTCCAGGTGGGAATGCTCGCTTCGTTCGAGAGCTTCCTCGAGACCGCCAAGGTGCACGTGAAGGCGGGCACCGATGCCGACGGTGCGGAGTCGACGCCGAGCGGTGGGGGGGAGTCCGGCACGAACTTCGATGACGCGGAACAGACGCTCGGAATCGCGAACGACCGGATGCGCGCCGCGCATCGCGAAGGTATCGATGTTCAGGATCTGAATCGACTGGCAGCCGACTACCGGCGCATTTTCGGTGGGGAGATGCCGCACCCCAAGATGGACGGCCTGGTAGAGCGGCTGGCGAGTGCCTGGACAACCGGTGAGAAGGCGCTAGTCTTCGTCCGCCGGATTCGGTCCGTTGGCGAATTGAAGCGCAAGCTCGATGAGCGCTACGACGAGTGGTTGATCGGCGGGCTGCGTGAGCGGCTGCCGGCGTCGGTGCGGGGGGCACTCGAGGAACTTCTCGCCCAGTATCGGGAGGAGAAACTGGAGGTGCTCGAGTCGCGAAGGGCAGCGGATTCGCGCCGCGCGGAGCGAGTCAGGCGGAAGGGGCCTGCGGCACACCTGCCTGACCCACAGGCCAAGGAGCCAGTTGAGGCAGAGAGGACGTCTGAGTGGGATGGGCCACCCGATTCGAAGGAACGTGGGGAACCTCGTGAGCCGCGTGACCGGGTAGAGTCGGATCTCGAAGTGCACGGCGATGCTGATGACCGCGGCGGCACCGACACGTTCTTCGCCTGGTTCTTCCGGGGCGAAGGCCCCGAAGGAGTGTTGAGTGGAGCGAGTCTGCAGCGCCGCTTTCTATCGGCTAGCGGAGCGTACGCGACCTTCTTCGAGGAGAACTACGTCAGGTACCTCCTCAATGCTCCCTGTGGAGGAGTGGCGGATGCGCTCGCCCGCCACCTCGAGATGGAGCCTGAAGGGCTGCAGTCCGAGCTCAGGCGGCGTGCCTCGAGGTATCTGAGACCGCGGGACCGCGTGCCGCGTCGCGAGCGAATGGACGCGGCGCAGGCGGCGGCGTTGGAGCTTCTGGCGGCTCGTGAGGGAGAACTCGCCGAGTGGGCACAGGTCATCCGGTCGGCACGCTTCCTCGACACTGCGTCTCCGGGACCGGAGTGGTCCGGGCCGGATGTAACCGCGGGTCTCGAGGAGAGCACGTTCTTCAGCGAACTTCGATCGCCGGGTCGCGCGCACCTCCGTGAGGCGATTTGGCCCGAAGTGACGCGCGGGACGATCTCGGAGCGGTTCCGCGAGAGTGAACTCCGGGCCCAGATGCTCGCTACCGCCGCCCGACTCGGCCACTCGCTGATCGATCTCTATGCTCTGGTGATCGCGCGACTCGACAGTCTCCAGCTCCGCCAGCAGGAGCGCGAAGATCCGGCGGAGCTGATCGATGCCTATCTGGATCTGCTTGAGCGGGCGCGGACGATTCCTCGCGACCAACGCCCTTGGGCTGCATTCGACGAACTCAGCCAGATCGCGCAGAATTTCGAGCTGATTCTCGACGTGAACCTGCCTACGGCGCGCACCATGCCTCTTGCGGAGGCGGGGCGCACGTTCGGAGCCCTGCTTCGCGAACAGCAGCCGGTGGGGGGGATGTCAGGCAGCGTCAATCGCACCCTGGTGCAGCAGTTTCGACTTCCGGGCTATCCGCTCATCCTGATCACGACCGATCTCCTTCAAGAGGGTGAGGACCTTCACACCTTCTGCTCCGCGGTCCACCACTATGGGATCGCGTGGACCCCGTCCGCGATGGAGCAGCGCGTCGGGCGCGTCGATCGGGTGCGATCCCTGTCCGACCGAAGGCTGAATGGATCCGAGAGTGATCCTGAGGCGTCCTCTCTGCTCCAGATCTACTATCCGCACCTCGAAGACACTGTCGAAGTGCTGCAGGTCCGCCGTGTCCTCACCCGGATGAACCAGTTCCTGCGCTTGATGCACGAGGGACTGTCAATCCCTCAGGGCGACGAACGAAGGATCGACGTGCACCGCGAGATCATCGCAGATCGACGGCCGGTCGAGGCGATCCGCGATCGACTCCGAACGGCCTTTCCCGTGCCGGCGTGGGCACTGCGCGGGGAGCGTCGAAAGCTGGCGGTCGAACGTGAGTGCGCGGAGCGTATCGAGGGGCGCTTCCATTCTCTGATCAATCATCAGTTCGAGTTTCCTGGCCTGCACTGGGATCCTCGGACGCGTGAAGGAACGCTGGTCGGGCGCGCACTCCTATCCACCGGCCGGCAGCAGTCCTTCACGCTGCGGTTGCTCTCCAGCGGCGATCACCCCCTCGTCCGATGCATCAGTCCAATCGGTCGGTGCCTCCAGCCAGGAGGGAGTGGGGGCGGGGCGGATGAGAATCGTTGGGTGGAAGGAGCCGATGAAGAGAGCGTGGAGAGGATCCTCGCCAGCGCGCGGTCGCTGTCCGCGCACCTGGGGGCGAAGCTCGGGAAGCGTCCCCATACCTACGATCTGACGGTCGAAGACGACGTTCTTCTCGGAGATCCTGAGTACGACATCGAACGCGTGCGATTGTTGCTCCATCGTGTGGTCGATCGCGCGGACTCTCTCGAACGCCGCCACCTCGACACAGATCGCCCCCATGCACCGTTCGCGGACGACCTGGCCCGCGAGGGGGAGGCCTTCGATGCCTGATTGGCGTGACCTCTGCCGCGGCATTCCCCGCCTCCGCCTCTCCGACGATGGTAAGACAGTTGAAGTACCGATCGCCCGTGGACGGTTTCAAAGGATCGAGATCCGGGAGACTTCGGAAACGTTCGAGCTCTCTGGCGTGATCGCCCGCCGCAGCGTGCTCCGCACGATCGAGGACGCAGCACTCCGCATCTGGCGAAGGAACCGCACAACCGCGCTGGTTGGCTTTCGCATCGATGCGCGCGACCGCCTGGTCGGAGAAGCTTGGCTGCCCAAGGCCGGTGTCACCCGGGTCGAGTTCGTCTGGGTCCTTCGGCACATCGCCTCCGAGTGCGATCTGCTCGAGTTCCACCTCACCGGCCGGGACCGGGAATGACCGCGGGGGCGGTGAAGTCCGGAGACCGGGAGTCGCCCGGGACACCGACCACCCGAGCGTTCCGGGAGACTTCACCTCCTGAACGGACGGCTACCTCGTCGCCTGTTCGGATCGGCGCGGG
Source organism: Candidatus Eiseniibacteriota bacterium (assembly GCA_016712505.1). Lineage (GTDB taxonomy): Bacteria > Eisenbacteria > RBG-16-71-46 > CAIMUX01 > CAIMUX01 > JADJQY01. The sequence continues at coordinate 103,413 of JADJQY010000009.1, forward strand.
GGCGATCTGGTAGGTGAGGGACAATGGGCAGACGATTGCGCCTTTCGGACCGTACTACTTGCCCGGCTCCACCGCGGAGTCCGCTTGGCAGCTTCCGCCTGACGATTGGTCGGCGCCGGTAGCGTCACGGGGTGACTCGGAACTCTCCCCGGGGACAGTTCACCCCACCCGTCACGCTGGCCAGCTCTCCGCTTCGGCGACCAGCGTTTCCGCTACCGCTGCTACGGCTGCTACCGCCGCGAACGCCGCTACCGCCACGGCCCCTCACGCCACCCCACCTCCGGCGACCACCGCTTCCGCCGCCGGCCCTTCCGCCACCGCCCCGCCGGCACCCGCTTCCGCTACTCCCCTCGCTCCACCCGAATGCGGTCGAAGTACCCGACCCGTGGCTGGACCTCCGTGGGGAGCGACGAAACCACGAGCCAGAGTGAATCGCCGCGCGCGAGGGAGACGGGGGTGGTGAGCGCGACCTGGGTCCACTCCTGGGCATCGCTGAAGACCGGGGCGGACTGCCACGACTGGGATGCGAGGTAGATGGCGCCGCCGCCGCCGGACTCGGCGCGAATCCAGGCGGAGACGCGGAGGACCTCGCCGTTACGTACTGCGGGGAGGAGCGCGCGCACGACGCCGGTGGTGGGAGCCCAATCGGCCTCGAGGCGGAGCGCAAAGCGGCCGGCTTCGGGGGCGCCGCCGGCGACGAGCTGGGTCAGAGCCTGGTTTTGCACCTGCCAACCTTCGAGCGTGGGTTGGCCGTCGCGCTCGAAGCTGCCGTTCTCGATCAGGTTCGGCTCGACCGGTGGGGTCCATGAGTAACGGAAACTGTGCTCCTGTCCCGCGGGATCGACGATCCGCAGCGCGACCAGACCGGCCCGGCCGTACTGCGCCTCGTAGGCGCGGCGGAGAGGCGTGAGATCGAACGACAGCGTACGGACGAACCAGGCATCGCACTTCTCGTCGTGGGCATCGTGGCCGAGGACGAGCCTGGCCTGCACGGGGTTCGACTCGCGGAACCCGCCGCTCATGTAGAGACGGAACTCGTGATCGATCGTGCAGCCGCCGAAGCCGACGGTCATCACGAGCAGGTCGCCGCGGAGCGCGATCTCCTGGAACCGGAACGGATCCTGCTGGATCTGATCGGGGGGGAGGTCGGTCAGGACGATGCGCGGTGGCTCGGCCCACGGGGTGACCCGCGCGCCGAAATCAGCCCCTGGGTAGCTCTGGGGCGATCCGGTCTGGTCCGCGGTGATGATCACCTGGAGGGGGTTGGGCGTGGTGACCCGGACATCGCAGAGGCAATCGACCTCGGGCGGCTGATAGCTCACGGTGTGGAGTCCGACGGTGCGAACAGGTACGCGATACCTTCCGTCCTCACGCACCCGCTGGTTCGAGACGGTGCCGTCGGGTGCGCTGGCCGTGATCGACCCGCCGAAGGGCGGCTCGCCGGTGTCCCGGATGCCGTCGTCGTCGAGGTCGCTCCACACCTGTCCCTCGATGTACGCCGCGAGGCTCTGGCCGAACACGGCGGACGCGGCGAACGAGAACGGTGCCGCGCCGGGCACGTGAAAGCTCCAGGTCTTGGCGCCCGAGGTTTCGTTGGGTGTGAGCACCTGGTCATCCCCGAGGAAGGGCGTGTAATCAAACCCGAAGCTCGCGTCATCCGCCTCCTGCAGGTCGGCGTTGCTCGGTGCGGCGCCGGCAGGCGAGAAGCGGGTGAGCCAGACCTGGGCGGGGCCGGACAGCGTCTCGCGCGAGCTGTTCCGGAGAGCTACGTCGAGCGACACGCTCTCGGTGCTGGGATCGGAAGTGAGATTGCTCCCGACCAACTCCAGGAATGCGCCGTTCCCACCGTCGGGATCGGGGACGCGCTGGAGCACGAAGGTCGACCGCCCCGGATCGAGAGTGGCGTCGAACAGCGCCTCGGACGGACTTCCCGGGTCGGGGCGAGAGGTGTCATCGCCGCAACCGAGGAAGGCCACAACCGCGATGGGGGCCAGGGCCCTGGCGCTGACGCGCCGTGAGGATCGGTACAGCTTCCACATTTGAGTCTCCTTGGGATCGCGACTCGGCGCTCCGCACCGCCCGGAGCGCTCAAGGATACCGCCGTCACGCGCGAGTTGAAAGGGGCGAGGCACGACGGAGCGCGTGGGCAGCTCCGCGCCCTCGCTTCCCCCGGACGCTTTTCTGGCCTACGATCGCGCCATGTACGAGGATCTGGCGGCCTCTATCAAGCGTCTGGCCGGCGGGGAGACCGCCGCGCTCGATCGCGTGGTGCAACTCCTCTACGACGAACTACGTGGACTCGCGCGGCAGCGTCTGCGCTCGGAACGAGGGGAGCACACGCTCGGAGCGACCGCGCTGGTCAACGAGGCCTACCTGCGTCTGGCCAGACAGCACAAGCTCGACGTCGAGAGCCGCACCCAGTTCTTCGCGGTCGCCTCGACGACCATGCGTCGCATCCTGGTCGACTACGCCCGAACGCGCACCCGGGTCAAGCGCGGAGGGGTGCAGGAGCGGGTGCCGTTGGAAGACGATCTGCCGTTTCTCTCCGATCGGGAGACCGACGAGCTTCTGGCCTTGGAGGACGCGCTGGTCCGCCTGGCCGAGGCGAACCCGGAGGCGGCGAGCCTGGTCGAGCATCGGTTCTTCTCCGGGCTGACCGTGGAGGAGATCGCCGAGATGCGGGGAGTGTCGTCGAGGACCCTCCAACGGGAGTGGGTTGCCGCGCGGGCCTGGCTCCGAAAGGAAGTCGCTCGCGATCTGGGTCTGCCCGACTGACCCCTGGGTGGATGCAGGCGCTCCCCTGCCCGTCGGCCACAATGGCTGTCCGGTTCTCGGCTCGATCATCGCCATTGCTCTTCGGAGGTAGGATTGGACTCCAGTACCTGGCAACGGATCGAGCAACTGTTCCTCGAGGCGCTGGACCGAGATCCGGCTGAGCGGCGCGCATTCCTGGACGAGGCGTGTGGGCAGGACCTGACGCTCCGGCAGGAGATCGAGGCGATGCTCGGCGTCGGAGGCGACGGTGAAGGGGATGGGTTGGCGATCGAGCGAACGCTGCTGAACGAAGGACAGGGGCGAACCTTCGAAGAAACCTCGACCTCTCGCGCGGGAAGCCGGGTCGGAGCGTGGAGGCTCGAGCGGCTCCTGGGTCGGGGAGGCATGGGCGAGGTTTGGCTTGCCGCCCGGGCCGACGGAGGCTTCGAGCAGAAGTGCGCGGTCAAGCTCGTCCGCCCAGGCTGGCGCGCGGCCGAACTGGCGGCGAACTTTGGTCGGGAGCGGCAGCTCCTCGCGCGGCTGGTCCATCCGAACATCGCTCGGCTCCTGGACGGCGGGGTGACGGAGGATGGTTCGCCGTTCCTGGCGATGGAATTCGTGGACGGGGAACCGATCACTGCGTGGTGCGGCGCCCGGCGCCTCCCGATTCGCGAACGGCTCGCGCTCTTTCGCGTGGTCTGCGCTGCGGTCCGCTTCGCGCACGCGAACCTGGTCGTCCACCGGGACCTCAAACCGGCGAACATCCTGGTCACGGCAGACGGGCGACCGATCCTGCTCGACTTCGGGATCGCCAAGCTTCTAGATCCCGACCTCTCCGGTTCCGCCCCTACCCGAGGCGATGATCGGCTGCTCACCCCGGAGTACGCCGCTCCGGAGCAGCTGCGCGGGGAGCCGACCACGGTTGCGACCGACGTCTGGGCGCTAGGGGCGCTCCTGTTCGAACTCCTGGCCGGGCGCCGGCCGTTCGACACCAGTGGCCGGTCGATCCAGGCGATCGAGCAGATGGTGTGCCACGAGCCGCCGCCTCCGCCCAGCGCGGTCGCGGACCCGCAGTCGTCCGCCGCACTTCGCGGGGATCTTGATGCGATCGTGGGAAACGCGCTCCGCAGCGAGCCGGATCGTCGGTATGCCTCGGTGGAGCAACTGGCGGAGGATCTCGATCGGTATCTGGCCGATCTGCCGGTGCGCGCCCGGCCCGACACGGTGGGCTACCGCATCCGGAAGTCCGTGCGACGGCACCGGACCGCATTCCTCGCTGGGTGCGCCTTCGTCGGCCTCGTGCTCACCTTCGCGGCCTCTTCGTTGCACCAGGCAAGCTCGGTGGCGCGAGAACGCGATCGCGCGGTCACCGCGAACCACGACTCGGAAGAGGCGATCGCGATGTTGGTCGACCTGTTCCGCCTGGCCAACCCGAAAGTGACCGCGGGGGGCGACACCCTGCGGGTTGACGACCTCGTAGGCTTGATGACCGAGCGACTCGAGCACTCGGAAGAGAGCCCGCGGGTGCGTGCGAAGCTCTGGTCCACACTCGCAGAGGTTCACCACGTGCGAACCCGACTGGATGAGGCAGAAGCGGCGACGCTGCGCGGCATGGCCGCGGCGGAGGAAGCGCAGGCTGAGCCGGAACTGCTTCACCTCCGACATCAGCGGGCGGTCATCGTGCAGTTCCGGGACGGGGCGGCCGCCGCCGAGCCGCTGCTTCGTGAGTCGGTCCGCCAGCATGAACGGTACTACGGAGTTTCCGGCGCGGAGCTGGCTCCGGTGTTGCAGGACTGGACAAGTACCCTGACCGATCGCGATGCGGCTGCGCGGGTGCTGGACCGGGTGCTCCCAGATTGCCTTGCAGCACCCGGAGGATCGAATCGCGATCGCCGCCGCCTACAACCAGATCGGTGCGAATCACTGGGAGCCCGGCGCGCGCGAGGCGCGGGAGGCGTTCGAGCGCGCCTACGACACGCTGATCCAGGTAGTGGCGGAGGACAATGCGGACCTGCTCTCGATCCGGAGCAACCTGGCGCAGTGCGACGCCCGAACCGGGCGTTTCGCGGAAGCGGAGCGGGGCCAGCGCGCGATCCTGACCAGCCGCCGTCGCATCTTCGGAGAACGATCGTACTGGGCCGGGGCAAGCTGGATGAACCTGGGCGTCACGCTCGCGCACCAGGGGAGATTCCAGGAAGCGGTCGAGGCCCTCGAAAACGCGGTGGCCACCACCTCCTGACCATCGGGGCCGACCATGCCGAGGTTCTGGCCATGCAAAGTGACCTCGCCTCGGCTCTGGTTCGTGGTGGACGGCCCGAGGAGGGCTTCGCGCTCTACGACCGCCTGATCAACCACCTTCAGGCCCAGGCGGTCCCGGAGAGCACGAGGGTGATGCAACTTCAGCTGGCTCGCACCAGGGGTCGATTGCACCTCGGTCTCCCGACCTCGATCGCCCAGGCGCGCCGTCTGACCCGGCAGGTCAGAGGGACGGCCAACCCAGGCCTCCTGGCCAACGCGCTCGAAACCGAGGGGTTGATTGCGCTGACCTCGCCCGACAGCGGCAATGCTGCGGAAGCGAGGGCGGCGCTTCGCGAGGCGATCGAGCTGCGGCGCTCCACACAGTTCGCCGAGCACCCCTCGGCTCCGTTTCTCTCGGTGGCGGAGTCGGTCGCGCGCGCGGCGGCCGGTGTGCCGATCGACCGGGACTCGTTGGCTGCTTCTCTTCGGCAATGCGAACGTTGGGGCATGGCGCACCCAGGAACGCTCCGCCGGGCGCGTCGCCTGCTCGCCGACTGAATTCGGCACCCTCCCCAAGAAATCTCCAACTTCTCTGTCAGGCTGGCTCCCCGTTCGTCGCCACTACCGATGACGACGACGAGGAACCAACGAAGAGAGGAGTCGCTCATGTTTTCCAGGATTGGTCGAGCTGCACTTCGCCCCGCGATCATCGGCTGGCTCGCCGCGTGCGCCACGCTCGTTCCCAGAGCACCGCTCGCGGCCGAGGCGGGCCAGGACATCGAGGTGGTCCACCTCACCGACGCGGAGGGGACAGCCAGCGAGCCGAAGCTCCTGTTCACCAGCGATGGCACGGCCTTCGTGGCGCTGAAGTATCGCCACGCCAGCGGGGGGGACGAACTCCGAGTCTTCCGGAGCGCGTCGGGCGGAACGGTTTGGTCGGAGTGGGGAGCACCGCGTCCGGTGATGAACAAGGGTACGTTCGACGCCTGCATCCTTCCCGGCACCCCCGATCGCGTCGCACTCTGCTACGCCAGTGACAGCCCGGATCCGATCCAGTATCTCTGGCTCGTCACCGCCGCTGCGGATCAGACGTCGCCCACCTGGCAATCCAGCATCATCCAGACGACCTACTACCCGATCCAGATGGCGTCCCCCAGCCTGTCGGCGACCGAGGGGTCGCCGTGGGAAAGCGCGCGCGTGGCCTGCGTCTGGCAGGCTGACTCCACGGGCTACACCGACATTCGATCGCTCAACTACGCCGGCTCGACCAACGGCGGCGCCACCTGGACGACCGACCTCGGGATCGCCCTTTTCGATGACTACGCTCCCATGGCTCATGACGTTGCGATCGATGAGTTGTACCGGCTTCATGTGGCGTTGTCCCTCAACGAGGAGGTCATCTTCCTCCGCGCAGCCTACGACTTTGGCTATGGATACGTTCAGACCTCGAGCTGGCAGATCTCCACTCCGGCCACGACGGTCGAAGTGGTGGCTTCCCCGACCACCGATGCAGTGTTCGTTTCCGCGACCGACGGCGGCGCCCATCAGGCGCGCCTCTACCGTAGCGTCGACGAGGAGGAGCCGATTCTCGACCAGCTCTTCTCCGATGTGGAAACTCCCGCCCTGACCTGCGACCAAGGTGGGCCGAAGTTCTGCGCGGTCGCTCCCAGCGGCAACGGCTCTCAACGCTACGCGGTCTTCCGTCGCGAGGAGGGCATCGGTTGGGTGAACGACCAGATGCTCGCCGGCCTGGACGCGATTCCCGGAGGTGGGGCGATCGCCTCTGACCCGGTGCACCCGGAGGAACTGGGTGTGGTGGGGCTGATGCCGAATCTCGGCGGGGACGGGACATCTCCCTGGTTCGACGCCGACTGGCGCGGCGGCCCGGGGTATGGGTCGCCCGAGTTCGAGCCCGGGATCGATGTCGGCGGTGGGGTCATCACTTCGTCCCTGGCGGTGGCCGATCTGGATGACGATGGCGACTCCGAGGTGATCTTCACGGCGAACGGACCCGACCGCGTGAAGCGATTCGATCTCGAGTCGATGACCACGACCACGCTGCAGAATGTCGGGCCGACCTCTGCCGCCTCCGCGCCGGCGGTGATCGACATCAACGGGGACCGGACCCTGGAAGTGTTCGTCGGCACCGACGACGGCCGTCTTCATGGCCTGCGCGAGAACGGATCGCTCGTTCCCGGTTTCCCCATCGATCTGGGAAGCGGGGAGCAGACGTGGGTGTCGTGCGCACGGGTGACGGAGGCGGAGAACGGTGAGGTAGTCGCCGCGAGCGCCCGATCGGTCTGGCTCTACGGCTCCTCCGGCCAGCTGCGAGCCGGATTTCCGTACGTCGCCTCCACCGGCCGAGGGCGCATCGTCGGCCGGGTTGCGATCGGCGACCTGGACGAGGATGGCGAGGTCGAGCTGGTCGCTGCATACCAGAACGCGCTCCTGATCCTGAGTGATCACGGCACGCTCGTGCGCCAACTGCTGACCAGCGGACCCCCTTTGTCCGGGGGGGCGAGTCTTGCCGACCTGGATGCGGACGGAGACCTCGAGATCGCTGTGCCTCACGCCAACGGCACCGTCTCCTTGATCCACCACGGCGGTTCCACCTACGGCGCCTCGTGGCCGCGCGACACGTTCACCAACCAGCCGGTCGGATCGATTGCCATCGCCGACTTCTTCCCCGGCTCGACCCGGGAGCTGGCCTTTGCCGCCGGATCCACGGTGTTCGCTTCCCATCTGACCACCGTGACCTCGGTGTACGGAGTCGGAGCGTTGGCCCCGAGAACGGAGCCGATCATTGCCGGTCTCGACGCGGTAGGTCCGGAGATCGCAGTCGGCGACACCTTGGGGACCGGCTACGTGATTCCGACCGCTGGATCACAGATTGGGTGGCCGCGCGGCTTTCATGCGGCGATCGATCACGCCTCGGCCGCCGGAGACCTCGATCATGACGGCACCACGGAGTTGGTCGTTCCGGCCGGCCCGCGGCTCTGGGTGTTGGACATGCGCGTGCCGCGGGCTGAGAGCATCTGGCCGATGGCCGGCGGTCGTGCATCGCGCTCCGGCTGCCGGGAGTGCGATCCTGAGGCACCGGTCGCGGCGGTCGGGGATCCGGCCCCTGGAGCGAGCATCGAGCTGTCGATCGCCAGACCGAATCCGTTCGATTCCTCCACGACGATTCACTACCGCCTTCCGGCTGGCGGAGGCGCGGTTCGGCTCGAACTTTTCGACATCGCCGGTCGACGGGTCCGGACCCTGGTGAACGAGGGGCGATCGGCCGGAGACCACGTGGTGAGCTGGGACGGGACCGACGCGTTCGGCCGTCCGGTCGCGGCCGGCATCTACCTCGTCCGGAGCAGCGGCTCGGGGGCCGCAACTGCCGGGACCGTGGTCTACCTCGGTCGCGGGGCGCGCTAGGGGAGGACGGAGTGTGAACCTCCGCGGGCACCCGGGTCGGAAGGCCTGGGTGCTCGCGGTGGTCGCTCGAAGTCCGATTCGCATCGACAGCGACTCGCCAGGACTGCCCGAATCCCCTCCCCGGGGACCGTCCCCGGCGTTACTATCCCCGCAGCCCTCCCCGGCGCTCACTTTCGGGACTTCCGAGAGCCCCGCAGACGTGGAGGCATGCATGCACCCGAGTTTCTGCCCGCGCCGCATTCTGACTCACTTCCTGGTTGTTCTGGGTTCACTCACTGCCATCGCCCAGGCCGCACCGGTCACGCCGTCCGCGCCGGTCGCGGGGGAATCGATCTATCGCCTCGCGACCGCGGACCGCGTCGCGCTGGCCGCGCTCCCGGAGGCGACCGGGGCGCGGGTGATCTGGATCGAGGGAGATCACTCCTTTGCCCTCGCGAGCGACCAGGTGGCGGCAAGCGCGGTGTTCCGCGCGCTGGAACCGGCGCGGCTCGCGCCCTGGAACGCAGACCGCGAGTACTCGATCGTCTACCTGAAGGATGCGCCCTCCAGTCTTCCCGCCCTGGGCAGCCTCGGACAGGTCCTCGATCGGGATGCGCTCTCCGCCCTGGTCGAAACAACGCCGGAGCAGACCTCCGGGCTGATCTCCACCTACCGCACGGCTCGCCTGCACGCGCGCGGGTTCCGACTGGCGGAAGCGCTGGCGCGCGGCGCGCGGCAAGCGGAGGAGCAACGCGCCGCAACGCACGATCCGAGGATCCAGGCGTTGGTAGACGGGGTGAACAAGACCCGGATGCAGGCGCGCGTCCAGGAGATGCAGAACATGGGGAGCCGGCGGAGTGAGGACGGCACCGGAGTGACGGCGCAGCACTGGCTCGAGCAGCAGTTCCAGGCGCTGGGATACACCGATGTCTCGACCTTCTCCTACAACGCCTGGTCCGACTGTGTCATCGCGGTCAAGCCGGGAGTGGCGACTCCGGAGCAGATCTACGTGATCGGCGGTCACTACGACTCCTACTCCTGGTCAGGCGCCGCGCCGGGGGCGGATGACAACGCGAGCGGCACCGTGGGGGTGCTCGAGGCGGCGCAGTTGATGGCGGCCGAGCAGTTCAACTCCACGATCTACTTCATCGCCTGGTCCGGCGAGGAGCAAGGGCTCGTGGGATCGGATGCCTGGTGCGACTGGGCCTGGAATGCGGGGCTGGATCTCCGCGGCTACGTGAACCTCGATATGGAGGGGTATCGCTCTGGCGTCGCGGATCTCGACATCATCTCCGATGCCGCTTCGACCTGGATGCGAGATCTCGTCTTTGAGATTGCCCCGCTCTACGTTCCCACCCTGCCGCTGGTGGATGGTTTCCTCTCCGGGGGATCGTCCGACCACGCCTCCTTCTGGGCGCACGGCTGGCCGGCCCTCTTCCTCTTCGAGGACTCGGACAACTACTCCCCGTACATCCACTCCTCCAGCGATGTGATCGGGACCTCGCTCAACGACTTCCAGTTCATGGAAGACAACATCCAGGTGGCGATCGCGCTCCTCGCCACCATGGCCCAGCCGTTCACCATCGGGATCCAGCACACGCCACTGGCCGACCAGCCGGGCGGGGTCGACCCGTATCCGATCGTTGCCACCGTGGTGGCAGCCCAGCCGCTGGTCGCCGACTCGACCCGTGTGTGGTACCGGACGGACGGCAGCGCATGGCACTCCGCGCTCCTCGCACCGACCGGTGGAATGAACACCTTCGCCGGGTTCATTCCTGCCCAGCCGGCGGGCAGCTTCGTCGAGTACTACCTGCGGGCGCGCGATCAGTCGGGCGCAGTCGCGGTCGATCCGTCAGGAGCACCCGCTTCGAGCCATGCCTTCGACGTCGGCCTCGATCTCGCCTGGTCGGACGACTTCGAGCTCGACCGCGGCTGGACGGTCGGAGCTCCGGGGGACAACGCGACCAGCGGACTCTGGCTGCGCGCCGACCCGGTCGGCACGGACTACCAGCCGGAAGACGACCACACCGTCGATCCAGGGCATGTATGCTTCGTGACCGGCAACGGCGCTGTCGGCGGAGGGAACGGCGACCAGGACGTGGACGGCGGGAAGACGACCTTGACCTCGCCGATCATCGACCTGTCCGGCGCGGCGCGGGCCAAGCTCGGCTACTGGCGCTGGTACGTCGACGAGACGCGGTACGACGACGACTTCTACGTCTATCTCTCGAACGACGGGGGCGCCAACTGGACCCTGCTGGAGCTGGTGCTCGATTCGCTCCGTCCGTTCACCCAGGCGCAGTTCCGCGACCTGGAGACCGTCTTGCCGCTCACCGGCCAGATGCGGCTCCGCTTCGTGGCCGAGGATGTCTCCGGGGCCTCGCTCGTCGAGGCTGCACTCGATGACGTCACGATCCGCGCCTTCTTCCCGGCGGAGGTCGCGCTGGAGTCGGTTGCACCGGCCAGGCTGGCCCTGAGCGCACCGCGCCCGAATCCGGGCAGCGGCGACGTCGCGATGAACCTGGTGCTTCCGACGCGGTCCGCCGTCACCGTGTCGCTGCACGACCCCTCGGGGCGGCGCGTTCGTTCGCTGCTCGAGAAGACCCTGGATGCCGGAGTGCACCCGCTCAACTGGCGCGTGACCGAAGAGGGAGGGCGGGAGCTGGCGGCCGGGGTCTACTTCATCGTCGCCCGCGCCGGCGCGGAAACTGCGCGGAGAAGCTGGGTGCACCTGCGCTGAAATGCTCGTCCGGAGCCGGGGGGCGATCTGTAGTGGAGATCGCCTCCCCTCGTCCCGCTGCCTACCGCGTGACCACGTCCAACTCCGCGCTCGGCGGGAGGCCGAACTTACGCGCGTACTCACGGCTGAACTGACTGGAACTCTGGTACCCGACCTCGAAGGCGGCGGCGGTGACCGGCATCCCGCCTTGTCGAAGCAGCCTGCGGGCCTCGAGCAGCCGGAGGTCCTTCTGGTACTGGAGCGGGGTGGTCGATGTGATCGCCTTGAAATGTTGGTGGAACGAAGACGCACTCATGCCGACCCCCCGCGCCAGGGCGGGAATGGCGAGCGGTGCGCGCAGGTCGGCCCGGATCTGAGCGATGGCCCGGGTGATGGCGCTGGCGATGCTGTCATGGCGGATGAGGTTCCGCAGCATCCTGCCGAACGGTGCTACGAGCAGCCGGTAGTGGATCTCCTTCGAGATCAGCGGGCCGAGGACCCGGGCGTCCGCCGGCGCCGCGGCGAGGGAGAGGTACCGTCCGAGGGCGTCGACCAGCTCGGGGTCGGCGCGTCGGGTGACGGCAGGACGCGCGTGGTCACCCTCGAGGTCCGCCGCGGTGATCTCCTCGTAGAGCTTTCGGATCTCGCCCAGCTCCACTTCGAAGACCAGGGCCAGATAGGGGGCGCGCGTGATCCGGGAGCGCACCGGGAGGTCGTGACTCACGAGCAGGCATTCGCCCGGGCCGAACGACAGGCGTTGCTCTCCGATCGACACTTGTTTCCGGCCTTGGAGGATCAGGCAAAGCACTGGCTTGTAGACCGACGCGTCGAACGCGCTCGGCGCCTCCTGCCGCAAGAGGAGCAGGCCGGGCATCGGACGGTCGATCCGTTGATTTCCTTCGGTCGCCGGACCAGCTTGCAGCGAGGCCAGTGCGATCAGCTGTTCCAGGATCAAACGCGACCTCCCGTGAATGCCGAAGACTCCAGGGAACCTCGGGCGGCGCCGGCCTTCAATCGCACAATTCTCCCTTGTTCTGCAGGATCAGGCAAGTGAATTGGAGGAACGGGCAGGCGGGCCTGGATGGTCTCGCGTATGGTCCGGGCAGGACCGCGACTGGGGGAGGCGCGCGGTTTCTTCGACCCAAGCAGGACACCATCCCACGGAGGAGAGAGAGCCATGACGAGCAGACGAGCAACCCTGGGCCGGAGCACCCTTCAGGTCGAGCGCATCGGCCTCGGATGCATGGGCATGTCGGAGTTCTACGGCGGCACCCGGGACGAGGTGGAGCACACCCGGACACTGCACGCGGCGATCGAACTCGGCATCGATCACTTCGACACGGCCGACATGTATGGCTCCGGACACAACGAGGAACTGGTCGGCAAGGCATTCGCCGACCGCTGGGACAAGGTCACCGTGGCGACGAAGTTCGCCGTGCGCCGGGGGCCGAACGGCGAGTGGTTGGGTATCTGCGGTCGGCCGGAGTATGTCCGCGAGGCGTGTGAGCTGAGCCTGAAGCGACTCGGTCGCGAGACGATCGACCTCTACTACCAGCACCGCCCCGATCCCGAGGTCCCGGTCGAGGAGAGCGTGGGTGCGATGAAGCGGCTGGTCGAGGAAGGGAAGGTGCGCTACATCGGCGTGAGCGAGTTCTCGGCCGCGCAGATCCGCGCGGCCCACGCGGTTCACCCGATCACCGCCCTGCAGTGCGAGTACTCACTCTGGTCGCGCGAGGTTGAGACCGACGGGAGTCTCGAGGTCTGCCGCGAGCTGGGGATCGCGGTGGTGGCCTACTCACCGCTCGGGCGCGGGTTCCTCACCGGGGCGATCACCAGCCGGGAGGCGCTCGACCCGACCGACTTTCGGCGCCGAAACCCGCGCTTCACCGATCAGGCCCTGGAGGAGAACGCGCGCTTTCTCGACCTGATCCGGGATCTGGCCGCGCGGAAGGGCGCCACCGAAGCGCAGATCGCCCTCGCCTGGGTCCTGGCGCAAGGAGAGGACGTCTTCGTCATCCCCGGAACCCGGCGCATCGATCGGCTGAAGGAGAACCTCGGCGCCTGGGACGTCCGCTTCACCGCCGACGAACTGGCGGAAATCCGGAGCCGGCTGCCCCGAGAGACGGTGGGGACCCGGTACTGAGCACCTCGTCGCGTGAGGGCGGGTACGTGGTGGCATGTGGTGGCCCGGACCCACGGACTCGCGGAGCCAAACCCTGGTTTTCCGGTTCTTGCGCAATCCGGTCTAGCTGGTTTCCTGCCCTTCGGTCTCTCCGTCCTGCGTTTCGATCACCTGCCCGGATTCCTGAATTCTCGACAGCTGGGACGCGAACTCCGGTAGCTCGGCGTTCACGATGGTCCAAACGAGTTCGAGGTCCACGTCAAAGTAGTCATGGACGATACGGTTGCGCATACCGATGATCCGGTGCCACGGAACGGTCAGGTGGCTAGCCTTGAAATCCTGGGGGAGTCTGTTCGCAGCCTCTCCGATCACCGTCAGGTTGCGGATGACCGCGTCCACCACGGTGTCGCTCCGGATAAACGCCTCTTGGTCGAGACCCGCCACCGAACGTTGGATCCGTGTGACCCGCTCGAACATGTCCTCGAGAAGGATCTTCGTTGGTCTACGAGACCTCGACCAGCTCCGCTTCGATGACCGCCCAATGGCGCGGAGTGATGGCACGACGGGAGATCACGTCCGCCCGGATGCCGAGTATCGCTTCGATCCGCTCTGCCAAATCCACGAAACGAAGTCCGATCGATGGGTCAACTTCGACCAGGATATCGATATCGCTGTCACTCGTCTGTTGTCCGCGGGCGTACGAGCCGAATAGCGCCAGCCGAGTCACGCCGTACTCCCGCGCGAGCTCGGGGCGGGCCTGGTGCAGGATGTCGAGTATCTCCGGGGCGGTGCGCATGAACTCCTCACCCATTGGAAGTGTGGTTTCGGTTTCGCCGTCCGTAGATCTTGCCACGGAACCCTCTCCGTGGGGTGGACAGTGCCAGAAAGCGAGTCTTCGAAGCTCCGAATTCTGGAGAGACCCGGATGCCGACGATGGATCCCAGGGGTAGATGGGAAGTCGGATCGATGGCGTGGGCGCGGTCACCGCCGGGGCATAGAATGTGAAACTGATACTCCTGCAATGGGTTCCGGGGGCGACCGGTCGTCGCTCGCGAATGTTGATGCTGGACTACGTGTGCGAGCGACGCGCGCCTGCCCCGGGGCGGGCTACCCAGACCTCGCGGATCGGGAACGGTACTCGGCTGGTGCGCCCTTCCGCCCTCCGCTCCCCTGTGCGCTTTTGCCCCCCTCCCGTGTTCTCCCTCCAGAGCCGATGCCCCCGAACGCAACCAGGAGGAGGAGTTCCGATGTCCAGACAGCTACTGTGGTCGATCACGATCGTCGCCCTCGGAGTCGCGACGCCGGCGGGAGCCGATGTGCTGCGGGAGCCGCCCTTGGTGGTGCGCGAGGGGAACGTGAACAACGCGAACGTGGGGACCACGATCTGCACGGCGGGGGATGTGAACGGCGACGGCTACAGCGACGTCATCGTCGGAGCGCCGAGCTTCACCGGGACCTTCTACTGCTATCACGGTGGCGCGAATCCGAGCTTCGGTGCACCGGCCTGGACGGCCAGCGGCGCGGTCCAGAACGAATGGTTCAATGCCCGGCCCGCGCCGGCCGGAGACCTGAACGGGGACGGTTACGACGACGTCCTGATCGGGGCGCCGCTTTACGAGAACGGTCAGGATACCGAGGGAGGGGTCTTCGTCTACCTCGGGTCGTCGACCGGGTTGCAGGCGACGCCGCAAGCGATCATCGAGGGGAATGTCGAGATCCCGTCCGGTGCCGGGTTCGGCGGCACGGTCGACGCCGCGGGGGACGTGAATGGCGACGGCTACGACGACATCGTGGTTGGGTCGTCGAACTACACCAACGGCGAGACGCGGGAAGGGCGGATCGCTGTCTACTACGGCTCGGCGAGCGGTGCGACCACCTCCGCCGCCTGGACCTTCGAGAGCGGTGTGGCTGACTCCTACTTCGGCTCCCGGGTGGCCGGAGTCGGCGACGTCAACGGCGATGGCTATGCCGATGTCGCGGCGTCGGCCCCGTTTCTGACCAACGGTCAGCTCCAGGAGGGGCGTCTGTACCTTTTCCTGGGTTCACCCTCCGGACCGGCGAGCACGCCGTCGTGGACCTACGAGAGCAATAACGCCTTCGATGAGGTCGGCCTCGGGTTCGGGTTCGCCGGCGATGTGAACGGCGATGGCTACAGCGACCTGGTCTCCGACATCGGTCAGTTCAATGTCTCGAACTCCGGCGCGATCGTCTTCTTCGGCAGTGCGACCGGCCTCGCTCCGACCCACTCCCGCAAGTACGCGCTGAATCACGGCGGCTTCGGCGACGTGATCTACACCGCCGGGGACGTCAACGGCGACGGCTGCGCCGACATCATCGCCTCCGAGATGAGCGCAGGCGGAAACACCGGCCAGTTCTGGATCCTGGGCGGCGCGGAGAACAGCGGCACGACGCTTCCTGTGCTCGCCACCCGGACGGGCGGTCAAACGGCCGAAGGGCTGGGGTGGGATGCGCGCCCGGCGGGGGATGTGAACGGCGACGGATTCAGCGACGTGATCGTCAGCTCCCCGAACTACGACAATGGTCAGACGAACGAAGGGATCGTGCGGCTCTACCTGGGTCAGGGTTCGATGCCGGCCGACACGCCGATCTTCGCCCAGGGCGGCACCCAGGTGGTCGAGCTCTACGGCGTGAATCTCGCGCAGGGCGACTGGAACGGGGATGGCTTCACCGATCTGGCGATCGGGCGGCCGCTCTGGGACTTCACCAGCGTCAATCAGGGGATCGTGAGCGTCTACTATGGCGGTGAGTCCGGTTACTCGCTGAACGCCTACTGGTCGACCGGCAGCAACGGGATCTCGGGTCTCTTCGGCAGCTCGGTCGGAAACGCCGGAGATGTCGACAACGACGGTGACGATGATCTCATCGTCGGAGAGTCGGGCTGGGGACCGAGCAGTGACACCAGCGTGGGGCGTGCCCACCTTTTCCTCGGCTCTCCCCAGGGCCTTCCGCTACAGCCCGCGCAGATCCTGTCCGGCGAGGTGGCCGGCGGCGCCTATGGACGATGCGTCGACGGAGCCGGCGATGTGAACGGTGACGGGTATGCCGACGTGCTGGTTGCGGCTCCGACCTACGACTCCGGCGCGGTCCACGGCGGCAAGGTGTACCTCTACGCCGGTTCCCCGAGCGGACTGGTCACCACCCCGGTGTTCACCTGGACCAGCGGTGCGGTGGGGGATGAGCTCGGCTGGCAGGCCCGCGGTCTCGGGGATCTCGATGGCGACGGCTACTCGGACTACGGGATCTCTGCTCCGCGGCGGGACACCGGGTTCACCAACCAGGGTGTGCTGACGGTCTACTTCGGCGGTCCGACCTGGGTGGAGGGGGCGTATCAGTTCAACGGCAACCAGACCCAGGCCCAGATCGGCAAGACGATCACACCGGCCGGTGATCTCAACGGAGATGGGTACGGCGACTTCGCCTACGGAGCCTCGCTCTACGACTCCGGCGGTCAGGACAATCGCGGCGCGGCGTTCATCTACTACGGGCAACCGAACCACGACCTCGCCACCGGGCCGGTGATCCTCGGCCCGAGCGCCAACTACCTCTTCGCCACCTCGGTCGCGGGCGGTGGGGATGTGAACAACGACGGGTACAGTGACCTCTTGATCGGTGGCCCGTACGACGACAGCGTGGTGATCGACGGTGGCAAGGCATACCTCTATCTGGGATCGGCCGCGGGGCTCAACACCACGCCGGCCTGGACCCATACCGAAACCGAGGAGAGCGGGGCCTTCAGCTACTCGTGCGTCCTCGGCGGAGACGCCACCGGGGACGGCTTCGCCGACCTGGTGATCGGTCAGCCGTGGTACGGGCCGAACAGCGAGGGGCGAGTGACCTGCTTCCTCGGCGCGCGCTCCGCCTTCCCGAGCACCGAGGTCGGGGGAGTGCTCAAGCTGCCGCGGCAGTTCCGCAGCAACGGCACGACACCGGTCGCGCTGGGCGGGCGCTCCGACTTCATGGACGGCTTCCGGCTCAGCGCGGTCGGCCGCAACGCCGGCGGCCGCGCGCGGGTGCAGATGCGCTACCAGGTCGCTCCGGCCGGCAGTCCGTTCGGAGGAGTCCAGCTCGGTGCCGAGTTCGACACCGGCGCGCCGACCCCGGCCATCGGCAGCGGCCTCGCCATCGCGCAGCTCGCCTCCGGTCTCAACTCCGACCGCACCTACCATTGGCGCGTGCGCTTCACCAGCGACTCGCCCTACTTCCCCGGCACCGCCTGGGTCTCGATCCCCGGGAACGGCGCTGGCGGTTCCGACCTCCGCACCGGCCCGGCCCCGACCGATGTCGCGGACGAGGTGCGAGACTTAGCCGCGCTCAGCTTCTCGCGCGTCGGCACCAATCCACTCCGTGACGCGGCCACGCTACAGTTTGCTCTGGCCGAGGCCGGCTGGACCTCGCTCACCATTCACGACGTGAGCGGCCGCCGGATCACCACCCTGGTCGATCGCTCGCTCACCGCCGGATCACACACTGCCGCCTGGAACGCGCTCGACGACCAGCAGCACCGCGTTCCGACCGGGGTCTACTTCGCCCGCCTCGCGCAGGGGGAAGCGCAGTCGGTCACGAAGGTGATCGTGCGACGGTAGAGCCATCGACGAACCGCCACACGCCGCGCACGACGTGTCCGGACGGTGCCGCGCGTGGCCGATTCACGGGCCGACGGGGGATGCGATCTCCCGTCGGCCCTCGGCATTCTCGGTTCCGACAGCAGTTGCGCCGGCAGGCGCGCCCGCGCTCCCCGGGCGGCGCTCGGCGCCGCGGGGCGTTCTGCAGCCTGGAAAGATCGGGGTTGAGTCGGCCGGTGGGCGGTGCGACACTTCATTCGTTCGCGGTCGATCGAATCCCAGTGACCGTAACGACCGTGTGGCAACCGCCCGCCCCCCTCGGCTGGCCCACGCAGAGGTCTCACCATGTCCACACCGATGTTTTCACGCTCTGGGTCAGTTCTGCTTTGTCTCGCCCTCGCACTCGCGTCATCCGCCGTGGCGGGGCCGAATGCGGGTGGGGTGGTGGTCCTGCACCGCAACCCCGCTGTGGTCTACAGCGTGGGGCTGGGTTTCTGCGGCCAGGCCGCGCTCGACAGCTGTGCGAACGCGGTGAAGCGGGCGGATACCAACGAGACGATCGTGCTCCACGCGCTGGCGGCCTTTCCGTTCGAGAGCTCTCCCCGGATGGCGGGACTCTGCTTCGGAGTCGAGTACGATGATTTGCTGGTCGGCATCGCGGAGGGAATCGGCTGCGGCGACTTCCAACTGTCGACGAGTGGGTGGCCGGGGTCGTACGAGGGGACCTGCATCACCTGGTTTCAGGCCCATACCGGCCACCTGAAGGAGGTCTGCTGGTTCTCGGCCTACTCGCTGTCGGGAGGGCCGGCCGAGATCTCCCTCGGGCCGCACCCGACCGGGGGGGGCAACTTCGCGGATGACGCGGTGCCGGCACACATCGATCCGATCGCCGGCTACGGGAGTTTCGGCTTTTACCAGGACGGCTTCGCGCCCTGCCCGCCTCCGCCGATCACGATCGAGCTCGTCCCGTCCAACCTCACGGTTTATCAGCCGTGCGCGGGCTCGTTCGATGTCGATCTGCGGATCAAGCATGCGCGCGAGCTGGCGGCCTTCGAGCTCTGCCTGGGGTATGACCCGGCGCTGCTGGAGGTCGAGGCGGTGATCATCGACGAGACCTTTCTCGAGAGCACCGGCCGAACGGTCCTGCCCCTGAATCCCGTTCCTTGCAGCCCGACCTGCATGCCGGCGGGGACACGATTCGGCGCGGTCACGACTGGCCCCCAACCGACTCCGACCGGATCCGGACGGCTGGCGACGATCCGGTTTGCTCCCCAGGGAGGAGGAGCGGCGGCCGACTCGGTTTGCCTGGCCGACTGGGAGTTCACTACCAACCACATCCCTCCGCACCTCCTGCCAATACTTGGCGCCACCGGGCTTTCGTTGTCCCACCGACCCTTCTGCTTCGGCGATTTCAACGGCGATGGCGACGTCACGGTCTTCGACCTGTCCCAGATCATTCCAAAGTGGCGCTGCTGCGCGGGGGATGGGTGTTACAACTCCACCTATGACGTGAACCTGCTGGAGCAGGGGGCGTTCTGCGCCTCGACCTCCGACGGGTGCATCGATGTGCTCGACATCCAGGCCGTCACGGGACGGTGGCATCTGGGCTGTCCCGGCGAATCTCCGCGCACCCAGCCTTCCGCCGGCGATCGCGCGGATCTCCTGCCTTCGGTGCGGTCCGCTCCTTCGGTGCGTGTTTCCCCGGCCCATTCGACGGAAGCGGCGCTGGTGGGGGACACCACCTCGGTCGCCGTGGTGGTCGACAACGTGAGCGAGCTCGGCGGGTTCGAGGCGCAGCTGTCGTTCGACCCCACGGTGCTTCAGGTGGATCGGGTCGTCATCGGCGCGCTGCCGGGCAGCTCCGGTCGGACCGTCTACGCGCTCAGCCCGAAGATCGACAACCTGACCGGATCGGTGCGGTTCGGCGCCTGCTCGGTCGGTCTGGCTGCCGGCCCGGCGGGAAGCGGCGTGCTCGCGCGGGTGGTCTTCCAGGTCGAATCGTGCGATGGCTCCACCGACCTCGATCTCTCTGATGTGTTGATCACCGCGGTCGACGGCTGGCCGTTCGAGCTCGAGTCGGTCAGCGGCGGGTCGCGCGAGATCCCCTGCGCCTCCGACGTGGCGGACGGATCGGGGGACGCTCGGCTCGCCCTCTTCCGGCCGCGGCCGAATCCAAGCGCGACCACGACCGAGTTCAGCTTCTCTCTTCCTGCCTCCTCGGGGGCGGGAGCGCGCACCCAGCTTGACCTGTATGGCGCCGACGGGCGACAGATCCGCCGGCTACTCGATCGCGACCTCAGCCCCGGAGTCCACCAGGTGGTGTGGGACGGGCGGGACGACGCCGGGAGGCGCCTGCCGAGCGGCACCTACTTCTGTCGGCTGACCGTCGAGGGAAAGGCGCTGAAGCGTCAGGTGCAGCTCATCCGGTGATGACCGGGTTGCCGGAGGGGAGCACGGGGTCGCGCCCGGGCAGGGTCGGGGAGCGATGCATCGCGGAACCGAAGAGGGGAAGTCCATGATCGTAGATCAGCGACGAACCGTGGCTGGCACGTATGGGGCGGAGCAGATGGGCGTGGCGAGAGCACGGGCGCTCCCTCCCAGTCTCGCTTGGATATTCATGGTTCTCGTGTGGTTGGAGGTTGCTCCTACCGCCGCGGAGGGACAGCTCTGCGCTACTTGGCGCGTGGATCTCGATGCTGCAAACGTCGCACCGCCGATCGAGTCTCGCGCCACCGGTTCGATTCTCGCGAGCTATGAGTCGTGCAGCGACTGTGCCTGGTACGAGGGAGACTCCCTGGTGCTCTACATCAGCGGGCTGCGCGATTTCTCGTCTCCGCCGCTGGAGGCGCGGATATTTGTCCGCAGGTTCGGGGAGCAGGACACTCTTCTGGCGAACGTGGCGATCCCGGGCGAGTCGATGTTGCGGTTCCCGGTCAACTTTCCGCTATCACTGTGCTCGAGTCCCCTGGAGGAGATTGGATACGCAACGATCACGACGGCGAACTTCCCGGAGGGAGAAGCGACCGGATCGTTCATCTGGAACCCCCCGTCTCCGACGATCGACACGACTTGGGGAAGCGTACGCGCACGGTATCGGCCGCTGACGCGCTAGTGCTGCGCGCACGCGGCTCTCAGTTCAGCTGCGATCTCAGATACGGAGGATGCGCATCCCCTGGCTCAGGTGGTCTCGAAGCTGCCGTGCTCCAACCGGGTCGACAACCCGATCAGAGCCGACCTCCGGCGAGCCGCCGCTCAGGACGCACGAGTCAGAGCATGACTTCCGCGCACCGAGGAACCGAAGCGCTGGAACGCCGGGCCGTTCGATCCACTTCGGGCAGACTCGCGCGCTACGGGGAGATAGCCCCGGCTACCTTGCCCTCGCCGAGGGGTTGGTGTCCGGCCTGGGATTCACCACCTCGGTCGAAGGGGAGCGCGAGGCATGTGTCGCGCGCACGCCGGCCTATCCCGCCTTTCTCGGACTCATCGGTGCTGGCCACGGGCTCCGGCGGGTGATTCCGCTAGCCCAACTTCTGCTCGACCTCGGCACGCTCCTGTTGACCTGGCGCACCGCCACGCGGCTCTTGGGTGTTCGGCGTGCCCGCGCTCCCGTGGGTGGCGCTTTGCGCGTCCGGAGGGTTCGCGGCGCCGCGAGATCGGGGTTCGCGGTCGAGTGGTTGACATGGGCTCGATTCGACCGTGAGGCCATCGAATCTTCCCGACGGACGGCCCACGCAGAGGCATCACAACGCGCGGCCTTCCCCTGTGCAGGTTCCGGTTTCGCACCTGCTGGGTACCGCGCTCGCCTGGGCAGCGTCTTCCAGAGCCGGCCGCAACGCGGACGGGGTGCTGCTCCTCCGTCCCAACCCGGCCCGATTCGCTATACTTGTGGGTCCACTTCCCCCCCACGGGCTTCCGATGGAGCAGGGGACCCTTGTCCAACTTCAGCCTCGATGCGAATCGGAGGTTCCCGTGAGCCCGCGCTCCAAGTGCAGCACTGCAATACTGTCGGCCCTGCTGATTGCCCGAACCCTGCTCGGGGTGACCCCGGCGAATGCCTTCTCGTCATCCCCGCTCCTTTGCAACGTCGACTCCGCCACCATGCAGGCGAACCATGGCGGCCCGACGAACAGCGGAAACGGCGGGTTCGTGCTCTCGTCTTCGTCCCCCACCTACACCCCCGGGCAGACGCTGACCATCACCTTGAACGGAGTGCAACCGTTCAAGGGGATTCTCCTCTACGCCTTCGACGGAGTGGGGATCACGCAGGGGACGTTCCAGATTCCGAGTGGGTACCAGGCGATGTCGAGCTGTGGCGGGGCGTCGACCCTGGGACATGCTTCACCTGCGTTCAAGCCGACCCCGGTCTCGTTCACCTGGACGGCCCCGGCCACGGGATCGGGATCGCTCACCTTCGCGACCTTGGTCTGCCTCGATCGGCCGAACTGGTACGTGCCGGCTCCACTTACCATCACGGAAGCGGCGACGGACGTGGCGGCGCCCCTCCCCGACGCGGCGCAGGTGACCCTCTCGGCCGCGCCAAATCCGTTCACGGAGAGTGCGGCAATCCACTACTCGACGGCGTCGGGTGGGCCGGTGACGCTGCGGATCCACGACCTGAGTGGTCGCCTGGTGCGCACCCTGGCGCAGGGCACTGACGGGCCTGGATCGCACCGGGTCACGTGGAACGGTTGCTCGGACACCGGAACCGACCTTGGAGACGGCGTCTTTTTTGTTCGCTTGGAGACGGGCGGCAGGACCGAGGTGCGGAAGCTGCTGCGGGTTGGTCGTCCGGCGACCCCCTAGCCGTCGTCTACTCCTTCGGATCCAGGTCGCGGAGTTCGTTCACGATTTCCGCCGGGGGCAGGGCGCGACCCTCGGCCCAGGCGCGATCGAACGCTTCCGTCCCCATCGCGGCGCGGGCCTGCGCGTAATCTCGTTCGCGCGCCGCGGCGTCGACTTCGGGGGATGGCGCGCCGATCTCCGCCCGGAGGCGATCCGCGGCGGCCCAGAGGTGCGTCGCGGTGCGCCGGGCGCCGAGAAGGAGCGCCAGGGTCGCGAATCCTTCGAGGGCCGTGGCGGTGATGAGACCGCTGCCGAGCTCGATCGAGAGGCGGAACTCCTCCTGGAAGTGCCTCTGGGCGACCGCGAAGTTCCGTCGTTCCGTTGCCACCGCCCCCAGGGTGTGGTGGGTGGTGGCGATACCGGTGCGATCGCCGAGCTGAGTCCGGATGGCCTGGGCTTCCTGCCAGAGCGCCTCCGCCGCGTCGAGGTCGCCCTGCCGCATGGTGATCACGCCAAGGTTGTGCAGCGAGGCGGCGATGCCGGTCAGATCGCCGACCTGGCGGCGAAGGGTCAGGCTCTCGGCGAGGTACTCCCGAGCGGTCTTCAGATCGCCCCGCTTGTCGGCGAGCATCGCGAGGTTGTTGAGGCACGAGCCGACACCCTTGGTGTCCCCGATTTCACGCCGGAGCTCCAGGCTCTCCTCGATCAGCCGGGTCGCTTCCTCGAGATGCCCCTCGAAGAAGAGGATCGAGGCGAGGTTGTTCAGCGAGGTGGCCACGCCGTTCTTGTCTCCCTGTGCCCGTCGAAGGTCGAGGCTCTCCTGGTGGAGAGGGCGGGCGGCGCGATAGTCGGACTGCGAGAAGGCGAGGTTGGCCGCGCCGTTCAGGGCGCGGGCCCGGGCGCCGGCATCGAGTCGCGGATCGGCGGCCAGGAGGTGATCATAGCGCGCGCGTCCCTCGGCGTAGTGCCCATGCGCCAGCCAGAAGCCCTGCAGCGCGCCGACGAGTTGCAGCCCCTTCTGGACGCGGAGCGGCTCGCCGTCCGCCCAGTCGAGGGCCGTGCGGAAGTTGTCGTGCTCGATCTCGTACCGATCGAGCCACGATTGCTGATCCCGCCCAACGAGTGCGGCCATGTTTGCTTCCGCCCAGGCGAGGAAGTGATCGAGATGCCGGTCGCGCCAGGCCTCCGCGCGGCCGCTCTCCAGCAGGCGATCGCGCGCGTACTGGCGGACGGTCTCGAGCAGTCGATAGCGGGGTCCGGCTGCCTGCTCGTCGTAGACCACCAGGCTCTTGTCGACCAGCGAGGAGAGAAGATCGAGGACCTCCCAGTCATCGACCCCCTCGCCGGCCGTCACCGCCTCGGCGGTTTCGAGCGTCCATCCGCCGATGAAGACCGAGAGCCGGAGGAGCAGCTCCCTTTCGGCCTCCTTGAGCAGGTCATACGACCAGTCGATGAGCGCGCGCAGGGTCTGCTGACGGGGAAGCGCGGTTCGACTGCCTCCGGTGAGCAAGCGAAATCGGCTGTCGAGGCGTGCTTCGATCTGCTCGACCGGGAGCGCGCGGATCCGCGCCGCCGCCAGTTCGATCGCCAGGGGAACGCCGTCGAGGCGGCGGCAGATCGAGGCCAGCGCGCGAGCGTTCTCTGGTGTAACCGTGAAGTCCGATTTGCCCGCCCGGGCACGTTCGATGAAGAGGCGCGCGGCGGGACTCAGGCTCACCTGCTCCGGTGTGACCTGCGGATCGGCCGGCGGGAGAGCCAGCGATGGAACGCGATACGACACCTCGCCGTTCAGCCCCAGCGGCTCTCGACTGGTGGCGACGACTCGCAGGTTGGGGCAGGCGCTCAGGAGGCGGTGCACCAGCGATGCCGCGGTTTCGATGACGTGCTCACAATTGTCCAGCACGAGGAGGACCGCGCGCGTGCCGATTGCGGCGATGATCCCGTCGGTCAGGCTCTGGTTCGAGTCCTCGCGCACCGCGAGGGCGGAGGCGGTCGCCTTGGGCACGAGCGTCGGGTCGGCCAGCGGAGCGAACTCGACGAACCAGGCCCCACCGGGAAACAGCTCGATCTGCTCCGTGGCGAGCTGCTGCGCAAGCCGCGTCTTGCCGGTTCCTCCGCTGCCGGCGAGGGTCAGGAGTCGAGCGTCGGCGAGCAGTGCCCGGACCTCGTCCATCTCCTTCTCCCGCCCGATGAAGCTGGTCGAGGCGATCGGGAGGTTGTTCGGGATGCCGGCCCCTTCGCCTTCGCGCGACGCGCTGGCATAGGCCCGGATCGCGGCCGCGTTCAGCGCCTCGATGAACTGGGTCATGGTGGGGAACCGGTCATTCGGCTCCTTGGCCAAGGAGCGGTGGAGAGCCCGGGCGACGTCGTCGGGAACGTCCGGACGGAGGGTCGCGATCTCCGGGGGCGTCGACCTGCGGTGATGATCGAGCAGCTCGATCACGCTCTGCCCGCGAAACGGGGGACGCCCGCCGAGCAGCTCGTAGAGGATGCAGCCGAGAGCGTACTGGTCCGCGCGCCCGTCGAGATCGGTCCGCCCGGCCGCCTGCTCCGGGGCCATGTAGTGCGGCGTGCCCGCGATCTCGCCACCACTGCCGCTCGGTTGGTCGCCGAGATGGAACTGGGTCGCGTCCGACTCCGCGGAGTGAAGCGGCTCCCCCGCGGCGATCGTCGTGTCCAGCTCGTTTCCGGAGAACGCACCGCCGCGCGGGATCGCGATGCCGAAGTCGGCCACCAGTGGTATTCCGTCGGAGAGGAGAACGTTCTCCGGCTTGACGTCACGATGGACCAGCCCCTGGGTGTGCGCGTGGTGCAGCGCGCCCCCGATTTCGCGCGTCAAGCGGAGCGCCTCGGCCAGCGAGAGTTGC
The DNA here is from genome assembly GCA_016712505.1 of Candidatus Eiseniibacteriota bacterium. Lineage (GTDB taxonomy): Bacteria > Eisenbacteria > RBG-16-71-46 > CAIMUX01 > CAIMUX01 > JADJQY01. The sequence continues at coordinate 128,880 of JADJQY010000009.1, forward strand.
CCCTCGCGCTGCAGCCGCGCCCTGAGGGACTCGCCCGTGATGTACGGCATCACGTAGAACAATCGCTTCGCGGTCTGCTCGGACCGGCCGGACCCGATTTCGCCGGGCGCGGCCTCGGAGATTCCGGAATCGAAGAGCGGGAGGATGTGCGGGTGGTTGAGCCGCGCCGCGATCTCGATCTCGCGCAGGAACTGCGCCGATCCGACCGCGGCAGCGACGTGCGGAGCCATCACCTTGATGGCCACCGGGCGTCCGTGCTTTCGATCGTTGGCCAGATAGACGACGGCCATGCCGCCGCGCCCGATCTCCCGCTCGATCTGGTAGCGATCAGCGATCGCTGCTGGGAGACCCCATCCCTTTCCGCTCACGTTCCCCTCCGTTCCTGGAGGGGGAGAATAGCCCGGCCAGCGAGCGGTCGGGGGGTGATTGCCGTAACGCATTTGATGGCATACGGTTGTTGCAGTTTTTGGCGCGAGTTCCCGGCTCACCTAGTACTGGCTTGTGGTTCCGGCGATACCGAACGCTGGGCTGTATTGTCGTCATTTTTCGTAGAAAACTGACGGCATGATGAGCAACAGCTACCGGCGGCAAAGCTGCGCGTCCGGGAGCGCAAGCACCCGAAGCTGTACTGGGTGGACCCCGGTGTGGTGCCCGCAGCCAAACGCCGGCTAGGTCCGGTGTCGCAGGAGGAGGCCGGCGCGCTACTCGAAGGCTACGTCCTCGCCATGCTGCGCGCTCACGGTGAGCAGGCGCGCATCTTCGAGGAAGTCTCCTTCTGGTCGCCTCACCAGTCGTCGGTGGAAGTCGACTTTCTCCTCCGGCGGGGACGGGAGTTCGTGGCGATCGAAGTGAAGGCCGCGGCGCGCTATTCGCGCGCCGCACCGAGATTCGCTAAGCTGGACCGGCTGCCGGGGGGCGCAACGGGAGAAACAGATGCATGCTGCCCCCGAGTCCCGGCTCATCCCGCACGTGGTTCCAGTGCTCCTCCTCAGCCTGGTGCTTCTCACCGCTAGCAGCAGCTGCGGCGACGATGCTTCTCCGGCCCCCGATCCGGATTGTGCCTCCACTGTGCGGGCACCGAATGGCGGCGAGGTCTGGCCGGTCGGATCGGCCGATACCATCCGCTGGGTACCGGGCCCGTGCGGAGGCGCGCTCCGGATCGAGCTCCTGCGGGCAGGAGAGGTCTGTCGCATCGTCGCGAACGAGACCCCGGACGATGGAGCCGAACCGTGGATCGCATCCCAGTGTGGGTCGGACTCGACCGGGTATCGCCTCCGGATCACCCACCTGGCGAGCGGGGAGCAGGACGAGAGCGACGCTGATTTCTCCCTTCCGGTGCGCGTGCAGGATGTCGGGCGCGTGCTCTTCCTCGGGAACAGCCTGACCTACACCAACGATCTTCCCGGAATGGTCGAAGCGCTGGCCCTCGCCTCCGGGATCGCCATCGAGACCGACGAGATCACCACCGGCGGGTATGGGTTGATCGATCACTGGAACATCCCGGCGCGCCGCGAGGCGGTACGGACGGGCAACTACGACGTGGTGATCCTGCAGCAGGGGCCCTCGTCGTTGCCGGAGAGCCGCGATCTCCTCCGGGAATGGACGGTGCAGTGGGAACCCGACATTCGCGCAGGGGGCGCGCGTCCGGGGCTGTATGCCGTCTGGCCGGACGATACGCGTCTCTTTGCCTTTCCGGCGGTGAGCGAGTCGTATCGACTGGCGGCGGAAGATGTCGATGGGCTGTTCTTTCCGGCCGGTGATGGGTGGCTCGAAACCTGGAAGCAGCGGCCTGACGCGGCGCTCTACGGTCCCGACGGGTTTCATCCTTCGCTTGCCGGCAGCTACGTGGCCGCGGTGACGATTCTCGCGGTGCTCGCGCAGCGCGACGCGACCACGCTCTCGCCCGACCTCGCCGCGATCGGCGGGGGAGCGGCGCCGCTGGACAGCACCCTGGCGGCGACGATCCGCAGTGCTGTTCAGACGGTGCTGGCGCATCGCTGAGTTCGGCGCGTCTCTGCCACGCTCCGCTCCCACCACCGGCGCGCGACTAGCGTCGCGTGCCGGTGATGGAGTAAGTGACCGGACCGTTCGGCAGCTGGAACGGCGGGGCGTCGTTGCCCAGCTTGATCGTTCCCTCCACCTGGAAGTTCGCCCGCTGATCGATCATGCGCCCCTTGAAGTGAATGCTGACGTTGCTCCGGCCCGCGACGGTACCCGCCCCGCTCAGCAGGAACGTGCCGTCGGTGTTGAGTGTTCCGCTGGTGCTGACGTAGGGGAAGTTCCCGCTCGAACTCAGCGTGTTGCCGTTCAGCACGAAGGTGATGCGATCGATCGTCGACCACAAGGCGAAGGGGTCATGTCCGTGGGGATCGCTCATCGGATCCACGTTCACGAGGTAGGTCCCCGCCGGGGAACCGGGGCACGGGCTGGGGGAGCAATCGGTCCCGGCACCGAGCCACTCCCCGTTGCACTCGGCTTCGGAGGTGCTGGTGCAGAAACCGAACCCGACGCAGCAAGCTCCGGAGGGTGTCCCGCAGGGATCCGGACTGCAGGAAACGCCGAGTCCGAGGAACTCGCCGTCGCACTGAACCGGGGTGGTCATCTGGCATCCCACCCCGGGGACGCAACAGGCTCCCGTTCCCGAGCAGGGGTTGGACGGAGCGCAGGGCACGCCCGCGCCGAGGAACACACCCTGCCGATCATGGCAGAGCGGGATGATCGTGAGGATGCACGATCCGTCGCTCAGGCAACAGGCTCCGAGGACCGACAGGCAGGGACTCGGGTCGCAGGGTTCGTTTCCCAGGTACTTTCCGCGGTCCGGAGTGCAGAGTTCGGGCAGGGTGATGATGCAGTCTCCGTCGATCAGGCAGCACGCGCCACTGGAGTCGGGCATGACGCACGGATCCGGGTCGCAGCCGGCCCCCGGTCCGAGGAACCGACCTCCGCTCGAGAGACAATCGCCCCGCGCCTGGATCGAGCAGATCCCGGCCTTCGAGCAGCAGGCGCCGCTCTCCTCCGGCGCGCAGGGGTCGGGAGTGCAACCGACCCCGTTCCCCTGGAACGCGCCCTCGAGTTGCAGGCAGGCGGGCTCGTACATTACTGCGCAGGCGCCGGTCGGGAAGCAGCAGGCGCCCACCGAGGGGCATGGATTCGGGTCGCAATCGGTGCCGCTCCCCATGAAGTAATCGCCCGCGGCCTCGCACCCTTCACGGGTTCGAATCCGGCATTCGCGTGTTTCATCACAGCAGGCTCCGGAGGAACTGACACACGGATCCGGGGTGCAGCTGGTTCCGTCCCCTTGATAGACACCGTCGTTCGCGGCGCACAGGGCGCTGGTGATCTGCGCGCACGGGGCCGTGGGGAAGCAGCAAGCTCCGGTTGGCTGCGGGCAGGGGTTGGGATCGCAGATCGAGCCCAGTCCCTGGAACGAACCACCGTGGCAGTCATCCTCCGTGGTGAGCGTGCAGGATCCGTCGTCGAAGCAGCAGGCTCCGCTGGTCGCGGGGCAGGGGTTGGGGTCACAAGTCGACCCCGCTCCCTGCCAGGTGCCGCCGGCGAGCGAGCACTCCGCGCAGGTGAAGATCACGCAGGTGCGCTCCGCGCCGCAGCAAGCGCCGGTGACCGGAGGGCAGAGCACTCCGTCCTGTCCGTTCTCGAAGCTCAAGCCGAGATCGGTGAGATTCCCGCCGTTGTTGCGCACCACGCGAGTGCCCGCATCACCATGCACGCCGGCCGGATTCCCGTCTCCGCCGTGCCCGCCGTTTCCGACGATCTCGATCGAGAGGTCGCCTCCACTTCCCACCGGGTCTCCCTCGCCGCCGCGTCCGCCCTCGACGGTGCCATCTCCACCGGCGCCGCCTGGCCCACCGGCAAGCGGGGCGCAGGGATCGAGGCAGTCGTGCCAACCGGTGCCGGCATTCCCACCGTCGATCGTGGCCTCGCCACCGTCACCGCCCGCAGCGAAAGGGTTGCCGGCGCGATCGCGCACCCGCGCGTCGCCTCCTCGACCGCCGGTCGCGACCGTGTTGCCGCCGTCGCCTCCCGGAGGGAACGTCTCGTTCCCGTCATTGCCGTCTCCGGACGATGCGATGGCCGATCCGCCGGGTCCGCCCGCTCCGCCTACGACCTGGAGATTGCCCAACCCGGCGACATTCACCGCGCGGAGTCGCTTCTCCGGAGAGTCCCCACCGCGGCCGCCGGTCGCGGTGGCTTCTCCGCCTCTCTGTGCCGGATGGGTGTCCGCCGGCTGTCCGTCCGCGGCGTTGGCGTCCGCGTTTCCGCCGCGCCCTCCGTCGCCAATCTCGAGGGTGAGGGAGCCGAGGATGGAGATCGCCTCGCGACAGCGGATGTCGATCAATCCGGAATCACCCGCACGCTGACCCGTGGCCAGAGCGGCGGCCGCCGGCCCGCTGCCATCGTTCTCCAATCCGGTGGCCTCGGCGTCACCCCCATCGCCTCCGCTCCCGCTGGAGATGGTCACCCCGCCGTCGAAGGAGATCTCGCCCGTGGCGAAGATGCTGACCTTGCCGCCCCGTCCGCCGCGCCCGCCCTTGGCCACGGCACTGCTGGTCGACTCGTCCGTTCCCTTGCCGCCGCGGCCGCCATCCTGCGCCGCGATGGTGACACCATCGAGAATCTGGAGGTGGCCGCGCACTCGCAGATCCACGTCGCGCCCATCGCCGCCGCGCCCCCCTTCGCCCTCGCGGTCGGTTCCGGCGCGCGCCGGCCGATCGTGCCCGAAGAGCGACTGGCGGATGATCCAGATCGGGAGGTCGTCTCCGCCGGTGGTTCGCGGTTCGGCCGCCGCGCGCAGGTTGCCGTTGGAGTCGGGGAAGTCGGCTTCGGTGAGGGTGGAGTCGTTCTGGATCAGAATCGATCCGCTGCTCACGATCTCGGCCCCGTCGAAAGTCATGTCGCCGTTGCCGACGATGGTGATCCCGAGGGTGTCGCCGCTACCGTTCCCCGGATTGCGCACCCGGCCTCCAATGACGATCGCACCTTCGCTGCGAAGCTCGATCGCCCGGCCCGCGGACTGCAGAGTCCCTTCGATGGTCACGGTCTCGCGTGCACGGAGAATCAGGTCGTCGCCGGCGGTCACGGTCACCGACGCCGGGATGTGGACAGCATCATAGGTGTGCGTCCCGGCGAGGGTGAGATCCGCGGTTGGCGTGAAGTCCTCGCCCTCCATTGGGGGGGCGGGGGATTCGTTCTCCTCGCTGCATCCGACCACCGCGAGGAGCCAAACTACGAGCAATAGCGCCGGCACCCGTGCACGCATCAGAACCTCCGGGGAAGGAGTGAAGCGATCGCGAACCCACGTCGGGAATGAACCGCGGGAAAGTATCGGGGTCGACGGAGGGACGGTCAAGGATCGGAATCGCGCCGATGCCGGTGGAATCGACACGCGTCCGGCGGAGTGCTGCTAGGCAGCCCGTGCCGGGCCGACGGCGTCCGAAGCTTCGACCGGAAGGGTGATCCGAACGATCGTGCCGCGCTGGGGTTCACTCTCCAGCCAGATCTTGCCGCCCATGAGACGCACGATTTCGGAGGAGAGGGTAAGTCCGATTCCGGTGCCGCCAAAGCGCCGCGTGTGCGACTCGTCCGCCTGCGCGAATGGCTCGAACACCTTGGAGAGCAACTCGGCGGGAATCCCGATTCCGGTGTCGGCCACCTGGATCTCGAGGGTCGGGGCGTCGTCCACCTGGTCGTGGCGCACGCTGAAACTGACTCTGCCGCGCGGGGTGAATTTGACCGCGTTGCTGAGCAGGTTGAGCAGCACTTGACGCAGTCGAGCCGGGTCGCCGGTCACGCTGGACGGGACGTCATCCGCGATCTCCCAGCGGAGAGAGAGCCCCTTGGACTCCGCACGTTCGGAAATCAGCCCGTGAACCGGAGCGAGCTCGTCTCGGAGCACGTAGGGACGCGGAGCGACCTCCAGCTTCCCGCTCTGCGCCTGCGCGAAGTCCATGACGTCGCTCAGCAGGAGAAGCAACGAGTCGGCCGCGCGCCGGACGAGTAAGAGGTGGTCGATCTGCTCGCCGGTCACGGCGTCGTCCCGCATCAGATCGGTCAATCCGATGATGGCGTTCAGCGGGGTCCGGAGCTCGTGGCTCATGTTGGCGAGGAACGTGCTCTTCGAGCGGCTCGCCTCCTCGGCGCGATCGCGCGCCTGAGCCAGGTGCTCCATGGCCCGGTGCTCCTCGGACACGTCGGAAATCGTCAGTACCGTGCCGCTAGGCAGCGGGCGCCCGCTGATCGAGGCCCAGATCTGCGATCCGTCAGCGCGCTCGATGCGCACCACGCGGCGGTGTAGACGTGCGGCGTCTTCGGCGCGCATCGCCGCCACGATCTCGAACCCGGCCAGTGGCTTCCCCTGTTCCTGGCAGAATCGCAAATCGAGGGCAGAGAGCGTCCGTCCTTGGAGTTCGCCCCCCAGCAGGCGTCGCGCGGCGTCGTTGGCGGCCACGATCCGCTCGGCCGGATCGAGTTGCAAGATTCCCTCGTCGAGCACGGAAACGACCGAGGCGTGTTCCTGTTCGCGCTCGTTTAGTCGCGCCGCGCGCAGTCGGGCGAGATCGACGGCCTGCTCGCGCATGGTGTGCAGGCTGGTCATGTTGGAGAAGAGCAGGAGCACGGCGACCAGCGAGATGCCGAAGACCACGAACGGGGCGAGGCGATCGCGGGTTGCGGCGTGCGAGCGCGGAGCTACGAATCCCATCGACCAGATGCGCCCCACGGCTTCGACCGTCGTTCGCTGGCGGAGCGCGCGAGGCGCTACCGCGTCGCGACGGACGAACGGGATCGGGTGGTCCGGATCGGTGATGTCATCCACCGTGGCGAGAGCCTCGAGGCTTTGCGGCGCGAGCGAGGTCTCGAGCAGTTGCCGTGGATCGAAGAGCAGAAACACGATGCCGAGTTCCTCTGCCTCCTGCCCGGCGGAACTCCGGCAGACCGGGAGGAAGAGCGTAGCGAGCGGCTCACCGTCCGCTTTGCTCAGCAGGATTGGATCATCGGAGGAGCAGCACAGCTCCGAGTGGAGGAGGGCGTAGACGATTCGCGGGGACACGGCGAGTGTTTCCGAGCCCGTCGGCTGCCACAACGTGGCCGTGACCCCGGACAGGTCATGTGCGCCCGGGTTGGTGTGCCATTCGTGGGATCGGGGCAGAAAGCCGACCCCTTGAACGGCCGGCAGCCGCCGCTCCAACGCATAACCTCTCGCCCAGGAGGCCCATTCCTCGGGGGTGACTTCCTGACTTGCCACGAAGAGCCCCCGCGCACCCGCCAATACGTGGCTCATCTCGCCCATCGCGCCGACAAACTCGGCCTGCGCCCCCACGGCCAACTCCTCGGAACGTCGGGACTGATCCTCCACGATCTCGGAGCGCGTGCGATGAGCAGCGAAAAGGCAGGCGATCGTACCTACGACGAGGACGAACCATCTCCCCAGCGCGTCCGCGCGCGCGCGGCCCGGGAGGTCCGGCCCGGAGTCGGTTTCTTCGCTCACCATCTCACTCCCGTCTGCGACCGCTGCACGCACACCTGCCGATCAGGCAACGAACACTCCCTGCACCATCGGCCGCGCGGACCGGCTTCTTGAGTCTGACCAGCGGTTCTCGAGTGGGTTAACTGATTGCCAATCAAACGGTAGAGCCATGTCTCAATAGCCCGGTCGGTCAGCGCCGATCAGCGAGGCAGCAGCACCAGAGGCGACCTCCCGCGGCGGCCATCGGCACCGACCTCGAGGGTGTATGCCCCGGCCGCGAGCGGGACGGGGCTCAGCTCGCGCAGGTTTCCCTCCCAGCGGCGCAGACCGACCGCCAGTCCGGGGAGCGGGCTCGCCCACACCTGCCGTCCTCCAGGGTCGAAGAGCCGCACCCAGACGTGGCCCGAAACCTCCGAACGGAGCCCGATGCTCACCTCGCCCTGGGTCGGGTTCGGCGAGACCGACAGAGCGAGGGGAGGGGTGACCGTCGGGCCGCCCTCGCTGGCCGCCGGGTCGCATGACCCAGCGTGGATCGCGCCGAGGAAGTCCCCGCAGGAGTTATTCTCCGGGCGCGCGGGAGAGTCGGGGAACACCGCGAAGTTCCCTTCGACGCTGGGAATCGATGGGCAGTTCGGATGATCGCAGAAGTTCGGATTTCCCAGCACCGGCGGGGTGAGGTACTCGACCGCGCCGCTTCCGGTCACCTTGGCCGGATCGATCATGGTGCAGGTCACGAGGGTGTGGCTGCCGACCGAGGCCACGAAGTCGATGTCGTCACACTTGTCGCGAACGATCGACCCCGTGACGCTCGCTTCTCCCTCTGCCCAGATCTCCGCGTCCTGGTTGAAGGCCAGAACGCAATGATCCAGGTCCACTTGGTCCGCCCGAACACCGATCCCCGCATTGCCGCTGATCACACATCGAGTGAAGCTGGCCCCGTTTCGCACCCAGACGGCTGCCGGCTCCGCCGGAAACCCAAAAGCGAGGTTGCCGGAGAAGGCGCAGTCCTCGAAGGATGCGTCGGAGTCGAGCACCGTGACGGCGCTCCCTCCATGGCCTGAGGTCCCGGCTTCCGCGGTGGCGCGACAGTTGGAAACGGTCACGTTCTGCACCAGGGCGTGCGAGTTCTGGAGGTAGATTCCACCCCCCTCGCTCGCGCCGCAGTCGCGGACGAAGCAGTTGCGGATCGTCGGGGAGGCGCCGAGGCAAGAGATCCCGCCGCCTCGCACGGCCTCCCCGCCCACGATGGTGAACCCCATGATCAACGCGGCCCGCGACTCGCCGCCCCGGAGGGCGAATCCGCCGTGTCGCCCCGGCGCCCCGGCGTGGATCGTCGTCACCCCCGGACCGCCCGACGACGCGCAGGTGACGTCTACCCCACGGAAGTCCAGGTCGATGTTCCCCGGGCCACTGTAGACGCCAGGCGCAACGACCACGCGGTCGCCCGATACGCAGGAGTCGAGCGCCGCCTGGATCGTCGGGTACTCCATCGGCACGTTTCGAACCACCGCGTGTGCCGTCCCCCCGACGAGCAGCAGCAGCAGGGACACACCTCGAAGCCGCGCCCGTCCCGAGATCGACTCCCTGCGCCGCTGCTCGTTGGTTCGCCAGGCACTCGCCCACTTCATCTTCCAGCTCCTCTCTCTCCTGATTCGAGTCGAACCCTCGACTCACTTCCGCATCCTGTCGCGCCATCGTCGGCAGTGGAGGGAGAGGAGCGAATCTCGTGCCCGCGGAGCGAATGCATGCACACGGCGGAGCTCGTTCGAGCTACGCGGAACTGGAGCCGGCCCAGGTCGAAGTCGGTTCCTGGCACCACGTCCGGTCGAATTGTTGCCAATGACCTCGCGATTCGCCGCCGTGAAGTGGCCAAGGATTGCGCAAGGAGCGCTGCTTGTTCCGCTGCGCTACGATGATTCGTCGCGCGTCGTAGATCGCGCATTGACCGGCCCCTCCACCGACCCTAGCTTCGTCCGCACTCAACTGGTCGGTGCGGGCGGCACGGCATCGCCCCTCGCGCCGATCAACGATCCACCAGCGCACGAGTCACCGCAGGAGGTCCCCATGTCAGATCCTCGCGGAGTGTTCGAGCAGCCAGGATGGAGCACGGTCGTGCGATCCGCAGCACTCGCCGGCTCGTTCCTACTGATCTCGCCCGTGGCTTCACACCTGATCGCGCAGGGAGCGTCGAATGATCGCGCCACCCTTTCGATCTCCCCGCAGCCGGAGCTTTGGCCCGAGAGTCCGGCGAGTCCGTCCACCCAGGGCCCCCCGGAAGGAGACCAACCGCTCTTCGAAGTGGGAACGCACCGGGCGATCTCGAACGTTGCCATCCGTCGCGCCGACTGCCAGGTCGACGCCTTCCTGAAGAACGAACTGCTCCTGACCAACGGCATTCTGACCTCCACATCGCAAGGAGGGTTGGCGTCACGCCTGGAGGACGGGGCCGAAGACGAAGATGAGCAGTACCTCACCCGGCCGTTCAATCACTTCTACAACCCGGTCACCAACGGAGGACTGAACGACCTCACCTCGGGGATGAACTCCCTGCAGTGGGCTTACAACGCCGGGAACAACAACGAGGACTGGACCGATGCCCGGGATTCGTACTATCGAGCCCTCACCCAGCCGACGCGGAACCAGCGTCTCACTGAGCTGGCCACGACCTTCTTTCGCCTGGGCCACGTCATCCACCTGCTTCAGGACCTGGCACAGCCCCAGCACACGCGGAACGACGCGCATCGGGTCGGGGCGGAGTTCGAGAGCTACTGTCTGACCCACTACGGCACGCCGGGAGCGATCTCCTCGCTGCCCAGCGAAGGGATCCCGAGCTTCTCGGGCGGAACCAGTCCGTTCGGAGGCATACCACCGGAGTTCGCCGGCTTCTGGGACACCGAGCAGTACACCGGGCAGGCGGCGTTCGCTGGATTCGGAGGGACTCCCGGACTCTCGGAGTATTCGAACGCCTACTTCATCACCGACGACACGATGTTCGGCAACACCCGCATGGCCCTGCTGCCCCGTGCTGGTGCCCCGGCGCTGCGGATCTTGATGACCGACGCGGCGGAGAATCGCTCCACCGCCGCGGCCCATCTCTTCCCTCACCCGCACATCCGCAACACGAACGTGGCCAGCTTCTACCCCGCCTCGACCACCTTCGTCTGGTTGCAGCGTGAAGGAACCGACGTACCGGACGCGGTGCACTACGTCGACCTCGTCGTGCGGAATGGCGCGGGCGCCGTGGTGCATACCACTCCCAGCCTCTTCCTGATCAACGATGACAACGAGATCGGGTTCGACGACGTGACCTATCAGTCGGCCGCGTCGATGTTGATCCCAAAGGCGGTCTCCTATTCCGCCGGCCTGATGAACTACTTCTTCCGAGGAAAGATCGGCTTGCCGACGCCGACCACGACCTGGGACGGCACGGAGAAGAAGAACCAGATCGAGATCAAGAACGACTCCGCGGAAGCGTTCGGTCAGGGCACCTGGGAGCTCTACTACGACGACGTGTCGGGGAATCGGACCAAGCTCGATGCGTTCGACGCCAGCGCCTACTCCGGGCTGGCGGCCGGGGCCTCGTTCACGGCCAAGTTCCCCGAGGTGCTCTGCGACGGAGGCTACGGTTTCACCCTGGTCTTCAAAGGTCAGATCGGAAACGAACAGAACGCCATCGCGACCAAGACCTTTTACACCGCGAACGAGACATGGACCGGCACCTTCTACACGCCGAGCGGCTCCGAGTACTGCTTCGACGTGACCAACCAGTGCATTGCGATCTTCGTTCGACCGACCCCTCCCGGCTACGACATCGTCGGCTACCTTCAGTTCGTCGGCTCGAGCGATCTCTTCCCGGTGAGCGGGACCTGCAACAACGATCAACTCCAGTTCGGGATTGCAGCGGAGTGCGGAGCATACCTGTCCGGAACGATCTCCGGTTCGACCTTGACCAACGGTCAGACCTGTTGTTGGTACTGCCCGCTCGACCCACCACCGACCGGTCCCTGGTTTTGCGGATCGGTCACCGGAATGGAGCGGACCGAATGAACCGGCGAGACACGATCCACGAGGAGGAAACATCCATGCGCAAGATCGCTCGGCTGGTGTTGATTCCGCTCGCGCTCCTCGCGACGGCGGGGGCGTCGACGGTCGATGCCGCGAACTGGTCCCTCAGCCTGAATAGCCCGAGTCAGAGCGCCGGCCCGGGCGTGACGACCGTCTTCGACGGAACGATCAGCAATGGTTCCGGCGGTCCGCTCGAGATCGACGCCGGTCTTGGCTTCACCCTCGCGCCGGAGACCGACCTGTTCACGCTCGACTTCGCTCCGGAGTTTGCGGCCCTCAATCTGGTTCTGCCGGCCGGGGGCTACACTGGACCACTCTTCACCGTGAGCTGGAGCACGGGGGTCCTTCCCGGGACGCTCGGGCAGGGGGAGTTCCAGCTCGCGGCGCTGCCGCCGGGTGATCCCGGGGCGCTGACCGCGCCGTTCGCGGTGCACGTGCCGGGGATCGGGGTCTTCTGCAAGGAGCCGACCCCCTTCCTTGCCGCCCATGCGTCGATCTCGCCCGACGACTCGCTCGGGACACCGGTCATGGCCTACAACGTGGCGTCCGAAGGATCGATCCGCTACGCCCGCGTGGTGAGCCATGCGTGGGTTCAGGAACTGGTGCTGAACGGGGTGGGAGCGAGTGCCGCGCCGTCCTTGGTACTGGACGGTGGGCGCAAGCCGAGAGTGGCGTACTACAAGACGCCCACCGGCGATCTCGGCTACTCCGAGAAGACCGGAACGAGCTGGGTCTCGGTGGTGATCGATGCGACCGGTGATGTGGGAGTCGCGCCCAGTCTCGCGGTTGATACGGGAGGAGGTGTGCACATCTCGTACTACGACGCCACCAGTCAGGATCTCAAGTACGCCTACCGTCCGTTCGGCGGCAGTTGGAGCACCGCAACCGTCGATGCGGGAGGCGCGGTGGGGCGCCACTCCTCGGTGGCGGTCGACGAGCTGGGGTCGCCCTTCATCAGCTACTACGATGAGACGAACGGCGATCTGAAGTGCGCCCATCGTGAGGGTGCCGTCTGGGTGAGCGAGATCGTCGACGCGGTCGGCACCACGGGAACGCACACCTCGATCGAAGTGGCGGGCGGCATGGTCCAGATCAGCTATCGCGACGAGACCAGTGGCAGCCGGTCCCTGCGGCTGGCTACAGGCAGCCCCGGTGCCTGGACGAGTGAGACGGTCGACAGTGCCGGGGATCCCGGCTTCAGCACATCGCTGGAGCTCGATGCCTTCGGGCAGCCGCGGATTGCCTACCGCGACGGCGCGAGCAACGCCGGGAAGTACGCCGCAAAGACCGAAGGGTTCGGCTGGGAGATCGGCACGATCGACGCGCCGGCGAATACCTTCCTCAGCATGGCGATGCGCGAGACGGGCGATCCGCTGATTCTCTACGGAGGCACCGGCTCCGCGCTGCGCTACGCGTCCTTTGGCACCTGCACCACGGTGGCGGTGGAGGAAGGCGGCACGGGCATCCCGGCGCTCTCGCTGGAGCCGAATCGCCCGGAATCCCTTTGCCCCCGAAACCACCATCGCCTTCGCGCTCGGTCGCGCCAGCCGCACCGCGGTGCGGATCTTTGACGTGGTGGGGCGGCAGGTCGCGGTCCTGTTCGACCAGAATGCCGGTCCCGGAATGCATCGGGTTACCTGGGATGGCCGAAGTCAGGAGGGGAATCGTCTTCCTTCCGGCATCTACATGTATGAGGTGCGGACTGAGACCGCCGTGCGGCGGGGAAGGATGGTGATGCTCCACTAGGCGATGCCCTGACCGGCAGACGCCGAGGCGGGAGTCCGCCTTTGGGCATGAGAAGGAGCCTCGGATCCGCTCGACCATTCAGCGGATCCGAGGCTCTACCTGTCGGACCAGGATCAACTCGAGCCGCGGTCTACCTCACCAGGATCACCTTGGTGGCCCGGGTGCCGATCCCGGCGGCCTCGAGCTGGAGGAAGTAGATGCCCTGCGGCGCCTGGGTCCCGTCGTCGAGACGGCCGTCCCAGGTGCGGTGGTGCTCGCCGGCGGTCAACGGGCCGTTGTGCAGCGTGCGCATCTCGCGACCGTTGGCGTCGTAGAGGACAAGCCGGCCCGCACCGGTGCCATGGGCCAGAGCGAATGAGATCTCGGTGCGACCCGAGGTCGGATTCGGGACCGGCGGAGCGAGGAAGAGCCGCGAGCGTCCCGACGGACCGGAGTCGGCGACCCCGGACGTCGGCTCGTAAGTCACGTAGATCGGCGCGGTCCAGATCTGCTGGTTGTCCGCCTGGCGGATGCGCAGGTAGTAGTGGACCTCGGTCCCCTCGGGGAAGGTCCGGAGCTCCCGCCACTGGAAGTCGGGGTTGCCGCTGCTCGAGGCGATGAGAGTGGCGTTCGAGGTCCCCGTGACGCCGGAGTAGAGCTCCACTGTGGCGACTCCCTCGCCGCCGTCCGGATCGGTCATCTGCATCGCGATCCGGATTCCATTCTCGCTCGAGAACGCCTCGCCCATCGCGTGGCCGTCGGCCGAGATCTGGATCGCGGTGTTGTGGTCCTGCGTGGCGTAGTTCCGGCCCTCGCTCAACCCGGTCAGGATGGACAGCTTGGTCTTGGAGTTGGCCAGCACGGCGGTGCGGCTCTGGGTCGACATTCCCCAGGTTGCTTCGTGATTGTCCTGGTCGCCGGTGGGGGAGACGCGGAAGCCCTTCCGCAATGCCTCCTGGTACACGTCGTCATAGCCGGTATTGCCGATGTCCGACTCGTCGGTCTTGGTCGAGAAGGCGGGCCCGTTGACCAGGCAGATGAGGTGCACCGTGGCGAGCCCGTCGGCGGTGACGGAGAAGTTCTGGAAGTCGGACGGAGCGGGATGGCACCACTGGATGATCGGCGGGAACCCGACCGGGGGATTGCTCGCCACCGCGGAGTAGAGGCTCACGTAGTCGCCCTCCTCCACGAAGACGTTGTAGTTCCCCGGCTCCCATCCGAAGAGCGCGGGAGACTCGAAGATGTTCGCGTGCCCGTTGGAGGAGAGGCCCCACTCCTGGCCGTAGATCGCCACGAACTGTCCGTCATCGTTGGCCGCAGCCGCCTGCGACAGACCGACGGCGTAGTTCGGGAGCGACATGCCAGCCGCGGAGTGGTTGTGGTCGGTGACCGCCAGGTAGTCGAGTCCGTTGGTGCGCGCGAAGGCGTAGGCATCGGTCGGCGTCTGCACGCCATCGGAGAATCCGGTGTGGGAGTGCAGATTTCCAAAGTAGGCGGTGTACCCGAGGTTGGCGTCGAGTAGCGATCCTACGGTGGCGATGGCGCTCGGCAGGTTCGAGATGCCCCCCACGTTCGAGGCATCGTCGATCGCCTTGATGGCGAAGAAGACCTCGACTCCGGGATCGAGGCCGAAGACGTAGAGGGTTTCGGGCGAGGCCGCGGCGGCAGGGAGCGGCTCGTTGACCCAGAAGTTGATGTCGGTCGCCGCATCAAAGGTGCCGCTGTTGATCGCCACCAGGCTGGTCTTGATCACATAGGCGGCGGCGGTGCCGACCATGCCGTCGTCGCCCGGGGCGGTCCAGGTCAGGCGGACCTCTCCGGGAAACTCGCCCGGCGCCGCGGCGAAATCGGTGATCGCGGCCGGGGCGATGAAGTCGCCCGCGCCGCCGTTGCTCGCGCAGAAGCTCTGCGTGCGCCAATCGAAGCTGTCCGAGCCGTTCGGGATTGCCGCCCACGACTCACCCACGTGGGTCGAGGCGCTCGGGTAGGTCACGACGTCCGCCACGACCGGGGTGATGGTCCGATCCTTGATCAGGTAGACATCGTCCCCGGTGTTGTTGAGGAAGGCCGCCGTGGTCGTTCCCTTGACCACGCGGAACTCCCCCGGCTGGAGAATCGGGCTGAGCGAACAGGAGGCTCCGTCGAAGTCCTCCGGGAGGCGGCAGCGGACGGCTGCCTGATCGATGGTCGCCGCGTCGTCGATCGCCCAGCCGGTCACATCGACCGGGGTGGCACCGACGTTCACGATCTCGATCCGCTCCGTGCCGACGTCATCTCCGACCGGGTTCGGGAGCAGTTCATTCAGCACCACCTGGGCGCTCGAGAGATCAGTGTCCAGTCCAAGCGAAAGGGTCAGCGCGAGCAGGCTGAAGCCGACTCGCGCGGCCGAAAACGGTAGGCGCGCGCCCATGGTGGTCTCTCCTGAGGGGTGATGGATCCCGGAACAGCAAACGCGCGACAAGTCTAGCAGACTTGCCCGGAATAGGGGAAAAAGTCCCGTTTTCCTCTAAGTGCCTGCTCGGGGCGGAAGTCTGCGCGCTACCGGACCGCGCGGAAGCGCTGCAGCCGGATCTGTGGGGCGAGGTAATCCTCTCCGGCCGGTTCCCGGCGGCAGAGGTCGGTCGAGAGGTACTTCTTGTTACTGTCGGGGAAGACGGTCACCACCACCGGATCCCGCTTGTTCGCCTCCAGACGCTCGAGCACCTTGACCGCGCCGAGGAAGTTCGCGCCGGAGGAGATACCAACCGCGAGTCCGTTGCGTTCACAGAGCTCCTGGGCGAGGAGGATGGCGTCGCCGTCCCAGATGTCGACCACCTCATCGAGTTCATCGAGCTTGACCACCGACGGAATGAACTCGTCGGAGATTCCCTGGATGCGATGGCTCCCGACCTTGCAGCCGGTGCGAAGCGTGGGGGAGTTCGCCGGCTCCAGCGGGTGCACGTGGACTCGGCGGCCGTTGCGGCGGAGGTAGCGCCCGACCCCCATCACCGTGCCGCCCGTGCCCACTCCGGCCACGAAACCGTCCGCCTGGACCCCGAACTGCTCGAGTTGCCGTTCGATCTCCGGTCCAGTGGAGCAGTAGTGCGCCTCGACGTTGGCCGGGTTGTCGAACTGGCGGGGGAGAAAGACGTTCTCGTGCTTCGTCGCGTACTCGTCCGCCATGCGGATCGCGCCGACGAAGCCCCCCTGCTCACTCGAGACCGGCACGATGTCGGCTCCGAACGACTGGATCAGACGCACCCGTTCCTGACTCATCCAGTTCGGCATGTAGATCCGCACCGGGTGGCCGAGCGCCCGCCCGATCGCGGCGAACGAGATCCCCGTGTTGCCGCTCGACGCCTCCACGATGGTGTCGCCAGGCTTCAGCTCCCCGCTGGCATAGGCGCGGCGCAGGATCAGCTCCGCCATCCGATCCTTGATCGAACCGGTCATGTTCTCGAGCTCGTACTTGGCGTAGATCCTCCGGGACCGTCCCTTCCAGGTGAACTCGATCTCGAGCATCGGGGTGTGCCCGATCAAGGGAGCGATGTCGTCCAGGGGGGAACGGGTCTCGAGGAGGGGCGAGGTGGACATGGGCGGGTCATTCCTCTCTGGTGTGCCAGTCGATGACGACGCGGCCGCGCGCCTGGTCTGTCGGGCGCCGCCAAGCTCGGTCGGGAAGCATGGCGGTCGCGGGGCTTCTGCGTCAACCTCGGATCGGGGCCCGGGATTGCTGGGTGGCGGGGCTGGATCGCGAACGCGTGCGAGCAGGGACCCGCCGACCGGTGGCCGAAGACGGCCCGGCGAGAATTGGACGCCGCGAATCGCCGGTACGGGGGAGTGGCATGCGCGACGGGGTGCGCCTAGGGTTCGGGTGACACCGTTCGCCTCGCCCCACGGACGCCCCGCGGGTGCGCGGCTCGAGTGCAACTCCAACCCGAAGAGGGCGCGCCATGAACCTCCGTCGCCTCGTGTGTGTCGCACCGATCCTCCTCCTCGCCTGCGGACCTGGGAGTCACGACGAGCCAGAGATCGATCCGCCAGTCGACGACTCGCCTCTGTTTCGCCGGGTCGAGCAGCGACTGACCGCGGTCAACCCGGAGATGATCGAAGTACGGCGCGATCTGCACCGGCACCCGGAGGTTTCCGGCCGGGAGGCACGAACCGAGGGGGTGATCGCCACCAGGCTGCGGGCTCTGGGACTCGAGGTGACGGCGGGGGTCGGCGGCCACGGCGTGGTTGGAGTGCTGACCGGCGGACGTCCTGGGCGCACCGTTGCCATCCGGGCGGACATCGACGCCATCGCGACCAACGCTCCCGACCCGGTCGACTTTCGCTCCGAGACCCCCGGCGTGCGTCACATCTGCGGGCACGACATTCATGCCACGGTGGCGTTGGCGACGGCCGAGGGGTTGAGTGCGGTACGCGCCGACCTTCCAGGCCGGGTCGTCTTCATCTTTCAGCCTGCGGAAGAGAACGTCACCGGGGCGCGCGCGGTACTGGCCACTGGGGTACTGGAACGGTGGAATCCCGGGGCGATCTTCGCCTTTCACACCGCGCCGCTCGAGGTGGGGACGATCGGCACCAAGCCGGGCGTGCTCCTCGCTGGGCGTGGGACTCCGGAAGAGATCGAGGCCGGCCGGCCCGGGTCGGCTCCCGGCGTGACGAACGATCCGGCGCTCGAGTCCCGCAGCCGATCGGTGATCCGGTCAGTGGTTGGTGCCGACAACCTCATCGAACTGACGCGGGTCACCCCCGGGTTCAGCGAGGACTTCGGCCACTTCCAGGCCCGGATTCCCGGCGTGATGTACTACCTCGGCGTCTCGAACACGGCGACTGGGACGGAGGGGATGCCGCACACGCCGGGCTACGTCGCGGACGAGGGCTCGATTCTGGTCGGCGCGCGGGTGATGAGTGCTCTGGTGCTGAGCGAGCTGCAATAAGGGCGGTGGAGGACGGGGTCAAAGTCGCGTCCCACCGGCGTGCTCCCGCAGCGAGGTCAGCAGGCCGCCCCACCAGAGGCCGTTGGAGCGGATGAAGGCGGCAACCGGCTGGCCGTGGCGGACGGGATGGTCCGGGCGGATGCGACTCCAGCCGCGGTGGGTCACGGTCACGAGGGTCCCGCTGGGTGAGGAGGCGAAGGTCACCTCGACGTTGGTCCACTCCGCCGGGGCGAAGTTCGAGGCGCGCCAGCGAAAGGTGAACCGTGCGGGGGGATCCCAGTCGGTGATCCGACCAGTCTCGATCACGCGCGCGTCACCCTCGCCGGATTGCGTCTCGAAGATGCGACCTCCGGCGTGTGGTTCAAGGTGCAGGATGGCGGTCGGACGCGCGAGGGCGCGGTACTGTGGACCGCTTCGCCACCACTGATCGATCTCCTCGGTGAAGATTCGAAACGCTTCCTCCCGCGGCACGGCGACCAGAACCGATGCGCGCGCCTGATCCCCGGGCGGGGGAGTGCCGGCGGCACTCACCTTCCGCGCACCCTTCTCCGGGGCTTGCTCTCGGCGTGCAGTTTGAAGGAGGTGAGCTGGTCCCCCCAGAACGCTTCCACCTCGGCGATCCAACCCCGCAGTTCCGCCAGCGGCTCGGGTCGCAGGCGGATCAACCGCCCGCGCGCGTCCTCGTCGATGAACGCCTGTTCGACCAGGCCCGCGGCGCGAAGGACGCCCAGATGACGGCTCATCATGGGGCGACTGGTGTGAAGCGTTGCCGCCACCTCACTCGGGCGCCGTGGCCCCCTCCGCAGGAGGTCCACCACCGCGCGCCGGGTGGGATCGGCGAGGGCCGCGAGGGTGCGATCGAGTTCAGCCAGCATGAGGCTCCGGAGTGCGCACGCGCTGCGCCACCCACCACTGGTGCCCCTCGGGGTCCTCGGCGCGATAGGTGCGATCGGCCCACCATTCCTCGCCGTAGTCGTGCACCTCGGGTTCATCGAGGATTCTCGCCCCGGCGGCGCGCGCGGCTTCGCAGTGCGTCACGGCGTCGTCGACATAGAGAAACAGCGACTGGGTGTTCGCCCCGCCCAAGGAACGTGGGCTGGCCGAGGGAAACTTCCGTCCGTCGTGATCGCCGCTGCTCGCCACCATGATCAGGCCGTCGCCGTAGGTCAACTCGGAGTGGACGATGCGCCCACCCTCGCCTTCGATCCGCAGCCGTACCTCGAAGCCGAAGGCGGCGCAGAGCCAATCGATGGCGGCGGCGGCGTCCTGGTAGAAGATCGCGGACGAGATCCGAGGCCAGCCGGGGGGGGATGGATTCATGTTCTGGGCTCCTTTCTATCGTGTACGAGAACGATAATAGTTATCGAAATGGTAAATCAAGCGGTTTTGCGCCGAACCTGCGGACCGGCGGTCGGAGGTTCCTGGTAACGTAGACGCCCGCCCGGCTGTCATGAACTGGGGCCGTGTCACGTTCGGGGATCAAAGGGGGGACGACGGATGGGAATTCGACACCGGAGCACGGCTCGCCTCGCGGCGACCTGGGCGATCACCATCGGCACCATTCTGGCGTGCGGGGCAGGGTCCGTTCGCTGGGCGGCGGCTCAGCCACCGCCGCTGCCGCTTCCCCCCGTACCGGTGCCAGTCCAGAACCCGATCACGGAACAGAAGCGCGTCCTGGGGAAGATCCTCTTCTTCGAGGAGCAACTATCATTCGACAACAGTGTGGCCTGCGGGACCTGTCACCAGCCGGGGGCGGGCTCGGCGGACGCGCGGAGCGGACGACATCCCGGTCGGGACGCGGTCTTCTTCACCGCGGACGACGTCCTCGGCTCGGCCGGCGTGCGCCGGGCCGACCAACTGGGACACTACGAGACCGACCCGATCTTCGGTGAAGACGCCCAGGTGACCTCCCGCACGACCCCGGGATTTCTCGGCACCCTATGGGCGCCGGAGCTGTTCTGGGATGGGCGGGCGCGTCAGCAGTTCGAAGATCCCGAAGGCGGCGGCGTGTTGATCCCTATCGGTGGAGCCCTGGAGAATCAGGCTCTCGGGCCGATCCTGAACAGCGTCGAGATGGCGCATGCCTCCGGCACGTGGGAGCAGGTCCGGGAGAAGCTCGCGCTGGCTCCCCCTCTCGCCCTGGCGACCGATCTTCCGTCCGACGTGGCGACCGCGATTGCCGCGCATCCGAGCTACCCTGCGCTCTTCGCGGCGGCCTTCGGCGATCCGGAGATCTCCGCCGCGCGGATCGCGTATGCCATCGCAACCTACGAACGCACCCTGGTGCCTGACGAGACACCGTGGGATCGCTTCATTGCGGGTGACAACGGCGCCATGACACAGCGCCAGGTCGCCGGATGGAACGCGTTCCGTGCCGGGCCCTGCGCCACCTGCCACACGCCGCCGTTCTTCTCCGACCACACCTTCCGGAACATCGGTCTCCGTCCGATCGTGGAGGACAACGGGCGTCAGGCGGTGACCGGCCAGAACGGCGACCGCGGGCGGTTCAAGGTTCCGTCGCTCCGGAACGTCGGGCTGCGCCCGCGGCTCATGCACAACGGCATGGTGATCGACGTGCGCGATGCCTTCGGGTTCTACACCAATCCGGGGCGGCACTTCCCGGAGAACCAGGACCCGATCGTCCAGGGCGGATTGCCGCTGCCTCCGCCGAACGTACTCACCGACATCGTGAATTTCCTCGAGAACGGCCTGACCGATCCCCGCGTTGCGGCCGAGACCTTCCCCTTTGATCGCCCGACCTTGCGGAGCGAGTTACCACCGTCTGCGGTTGACCTGATCGAGCTCGTCTCGCCGGTGACGGCGAGTCCGAATCCGTTTCGGGGCGTGACCGTGATCTCCTTCGCTTCCACGCCGAGGAGTTCGAGGGGGGCGCTGATCTACAACGCCCTCGGCGCGGAAGTGCGACGGCTCTCGGCGCCGGACGCCGCGTCCGGTGAGATCGGGCTGACCTGGGACGGGCGCGATGATTCCGGACGTCCGGCGGCACCTGGTGTCTACTTCATTCGGGTCGACGGAGCGAAGAGCGCTTCCGCTGCGCGGGTGATTCGCGTGCGGTGACCCCAGGGGCCGATGCGCGCTGTGGTCGGCTACGCCGACGGCGCGCGCGGCCTGTCCGGCGCATCCAGCAGGATCGCGTCCGCTCGACGCCCGCCTGTCCTAGTCGACCAGGATGATCACATTCCAGAGCGTGAACCAGACCAGGGTCAGGAAGTGCCAGTAGCCGCTGATCCCCTGGATCGTCGCGCGGTGCTCGCGATCCAGCGGACGCCGCGCGAGCGCCAGGGCACCACGGGTGAGCGGAATCAAACCGCCGAGCACGTGGAGCGCGTGGAGGCCGAAGAGCAGGAAGATCACGCCGTAGATGCCGACGTGCTGGCCGACCACCGTGCGGTGGCGCAGGAAGAGCTCGGTCACGCCGATCGCCTGCAGCAAGAGGAAGACGTAGCCCAGTCCGGTTGCGGCAACGTAGGCGCGTCGGGCGAGTCGAGGGTTGTCCAGTTCGGCGAACCGCCCGGCTCCCCAGAGCGAAAGGCTCGAGACCAGGACGGTCAGCGTGCTGAACCAGAACCAGACCGGTACGTCGAAATGGAGCCCGGCCGCGCCGCTCAGGACGTGCGGATTCCGTCCGAGCCGCATGACGAGATAGGCGAGCAGCAGGGCGGCGAAGAACATCGTCATGCCGAGAATGGCGAAGCGAAGCAAAAGTGTCGTCGGGCTGGCCCCTGGTCGCTGCGACCTGGGGCTCGGGTCGAGGTGGGTTCCGGGAACGACAGGTGTGCGCATGATTCCCTCGCACGGCTCGCGCTGGACGCGGGTCGGGTTGCGCGTCGGTCCAGTCCCGGGGAGGGTGAAGCGATGCTTCGCTTCCCAGTCTAGACGGATCTCCGGCGAGTGCAACTGCCCCCGGGGGCAGTTCGACCTCGAAGTACCGTGCGCAGGTCGGGGCGACTTTACGACCGAACTTCTGATCCGCTAGAGTCGCCCCCATGCAATCCAAAGCCAAGACCGTCCAGGAGTACCTGAAGTCGCTTCCGGAGGACCGGCGCGCCGCGATCGAGGCGGTGCGGAAGGTCGTACTGGCCAACCTCGACCGGCAGTTCGAGGAGGGGATGCAGTACGGGATGATCGGCTTCTATGTCCCGCACAGCGTCTTTCCTCCGGGCTACCACTGTGATCCGAAGCAACCGCTGCCGTTCGCGGCCCTCGCCTCGCAGAAGAACTACATGTCGCTCTACTTGATGTCGCTCTACATGAACTCGGAAGCCGAAGCGCGGTTCACCAAGGAATGGGCGAAGACGGGCAAGAAGCTCGACATGGGGAAGTCGTGCATCCGCTTCACGTCGGTCGATGCCCTCGCGCTCGAGGTGATCGCGGAGCATCTCCGGCGAGTCACGGCGCAGCTCTACATCGAGACCTACCTGGGCAACCTTCCTCCGGCCAAGCGACCCTCGTGGTCTGCGACCGGGGCGACCGGCAGGCCTGCAGCGTCGGTGCAGACCGCGGCCAGGCAGTCGCCCGCCAAGAGGTCGCCCGCCAAGAATCCGCCCGCTAAGAAGTCACCCGCCGGGAAGCCCGCGGTCGGGAAGACTCAGGGCTCCAGGGCGACCGCGGCCGCCTCGAAGAAGGTGTCAAGGAAGATGGGCAAGACGGCCAACGCGGCGACGAAGAAGACGGCGAAGGCCGTGGCCAGGCGGGCGCCGAAGTAGTCCGGGGCGCGGGAGAGGGCGAACTCCGGGCGGGGAACCCGCCCGGAGAGATGCAGAACGAGAACGCCGGATGGCAGATGCCACCCGGCGTTTCGCGCGTTTGGGCGCGGTGTTCGGAGGGGGGGGCAGTCCGCTCCGAACCTCGGTGAAGGCTAGTTGGAAGCCTTCGGAGTGTTGGGATCCGCGGCCCACTCCGCCCACGAGCCGTCATAGTGAGCGACGTTGTAGCCCATGAGACGGAAGACGAAGTACTCCTGGGAGGAGCGATAGCCGACGTAGCAGTGGGTGTAGATCACCTTGCTGCGGGAGATCCCCTTGGCGGTGAGCAGCGCGTCGATCTCGACCGAGGTCTTCATGGTCAGATCGGAGTTGAGGAAGTCACCGATCAGGATGTTGATCGCGTTCGGGATGCGCGAGGCCTGGAAGTCGGCCGCGTTGCGGGAGTCGACGATCGCGTAGTCCGCGGTGTCCTGGTAGATGTCGAGCACGTCCTGCTTGTCGACCAGGCGCGCGGCGATGACCGACGGAGTGAACGTCTTGGCCGGAGCGGTCGCAACGGTGGTCGAGGTCTGGCGGGCATCCGCGGTCCACTTGGAGAAGCCCCCGTCGAGCAACCGGACGTCAGAGGCGCCGATGTACTCGAGCATCCAGAACATCCGCCCGACGAGCCAGTCGATGTCCGTGCCGTAGATCACGATCGTGGTGTTGGCCGCGAGTCCTGCCGCTCCGAGAACCGTGCCGAGTTCGGCCGGGGCCTTGAGGTCGGTGGCATCGGTGCCCGCCCCACCCTTATCGAACAGCCCGGTGCCCGGGGTGATCGGCAGACTGATCGCGCCGGGGATGTGACCGGCGGCGTACGCGTCGGCCGACCGGGTGTCGACGATCACCTGGTTCGCAGCGGTCAGATTGGCCGCCAGGTCGCCGCCGGAAATCAGCAGGCGGGTATTGGGATAGGGGTCGGTCTCCTTCGGCTTGGTGGTCGAGTCGCTACAACCGGTCAGACCGGCGATGGCGAGCGCGACCGTCGCGCCGAACAGGAAGACAGGATTGGCAAACTTCTTCATGACGATTCCTCCCGTGAGAAGTGGCTAGATGGACGGAACATGGACATCGGTGCGGCCTCTGGCCGCGGTGGCGGTACGATCTCCTGCGGCTTCACTGAAGTTTGTCCCAGGCCTCGATGCCGCCTTCGTAGTTGCGGGCATCGGGCAAATCCGAGAGCTGGTGGACCAACCAGCAGTAGGCGGAGCGGATCCCCCCGGTACAGTAGTAGACCACTGGTCGATCGAGCGGGACGCCGTGCTCCGCGAGCAGTTCGTGAAGGGCGGCGGGCTCCAGCGGACGGTGATCGGCGCCGGTCGAGAAGCGGTCCCACGGGATGTGAACCGCGCCCGGGATGCGACCTGCCATCCACTCAGCATTCGAACGGGTGTCGATCACGGTGAACGGCTGCGAGGGATGGCGCAGGTTGTTGGTGTCGATGTCGAGTTCGGGACGGAGCGAAACGGCATAGTCGACCGGGGGACGCGCCGCGGGTGGATCGGTGGTGAGCGGCAGGCCGGCTGCCTGCCAGGCCTCGATGCCGCCGTCGATCAGTCGGATCGGTCCTTCGTGTCCGATCCAGGCCAGCAGCCAGCAGGTCCACCCTTCGCCGCCCCAGCTCTCCGCCGCGTCGCCGTAGACGACGATCGGGGAGGAAGCCGAGATGCCGAGTTCTCCCAGCGTCTGTGCGATCGATTCCGGCGGCCCCGGCTGATACCGTACGCCGTCCGGATCGGTGCTGGTATGGTCCTCCCACGAGAACGAGAGCGCGCCGGCAAGGTGCCCGTCGCGGTACGCGGCGCCAGGCCGCGCGTCGAGGACGATCCACCGCTCGCGGACCGGAGCCAGCGTCGACGCCGAGATCAGCCCAAGATCCGGCTCGTGGCGCGGTGCGGTCTCGGCGTGCGCCGCGCGGTTCGCGGGGGGGACGAGCGGAGTGCCCGAGGACGTGAGAGCAACGAGACCGAAGATGACCAGAGCCGTCCGCAGCCCGGAGCGCGCGCGCGCCGCGGCGACGTTTCGCCTGCGATCATGGCTGGTGCAGTTCCTGATTCCCGCCGTCATCGTACTGTCCTACCTGCTCCTCACCCGGGCACCGGATCTCCGGCTCTCCCGAGATCTGACGTTCTGGACCTCGCTCGTCGTGGCCGCCCTCGGCTTCGCGCTCTGGGCCGAACCGCGGATCACCCCGCGCTGGTCGACCCGATCGGTCCTGCTCGTGGCCGTGCTGCTCCGACTCTGCTTTCTCCTCCGCCCGCCTGAACTTTCGGACGACATCTATCGCTACCTCTGGGACGCCGGCTCCACCTTCGCGGGGAAGAACCCGTATGCCCTCGCCCCTTCCGCCGAAGTCACAGGCGACCTGGAGCGCCTCGCCCTCCAGCAGCAGGTGAACCACCCGGAGTTGGTCACCATCTATCCACCGGCAGCGCAGGTGATCTTTGCCCTGGCCCGACTCGCCCCCGCCGGCCTGACCGGGTTCAAGCTCGCGCTCGTGTTGCTCGATCTCTGTGCCTGCCTCGTCGCCGCGAGGTTGCTGCGCGCCCTCGGACTACCTCCATGGCGCCTGGCCTTGTACGCCTGGCACCCGCTCGCCGTGATCGAGATCGCCGGCTCGGGCCACATCGATGGCGCCGGCGTCCTCCTGCTGCTGCTCTCGTTCTCCGCCCTGGTCGGACCGTCGTCACTCCGGTCGGGCGCGCTCGCGGGATCCGCCTTTGCCGCCTCGGTCCTGACCAAGCTGGTCCCTCTGGCCTGGGCACCCTTCCTGCTCCTGGTTGGCGGTCGCCGTCGGGTCGTCCCGTTTCTCACCGCCGGCCTGCTCACCGCGGTCGCCCTGATCGTCCCGTTTCTCCCGGAGATCCGGCACGGACTCGGAACCCTCTCGACCTACACCCAGACCTGGGAGTTCGCCGGCCTGGCGTTCCGCACACTCCGCCAACTGACCGGTTCAGGGGAGCTGGCCCGTCGCCTGCTCGGCGGTGGGTTCGTCGTCATCTGGACCTGGGTCACGATTCGCGCGCTGCGTGAACGACCGGTGTCGACCGGCCCGGGCAATGGGCAGCTCGGTTCAGCGCTTCGCGCGAGCTATCGGATCGCGATCGCCTTTCTCCTTCTCTCTCCCACCCTGCATGCGTGGTACGCGCTCTACCTTGCGGCGCTCCTGCCGTTCGTCGCCGGTCCGGCTGGATTCGTCCTCTCTGGCTCGGTCTTCTTCGGCTACACGGTGCTTCCGCGCTTTGCCGCCACCGGCGAGTGGATCGAGACCGACTCGATCTCGATCGCGGTCGGTGTTCCTGTCGCGGTCGCCTTCCTGGTCGCAGCGGCCCTCCGGTGTTTCACACGCCGACAGATCCGCCCGCTCCGACCGCGGTCCGGCTCGGCGCTACGGCAGAGACCTGACAGATGACTGCGATCTACCTTGGTCATGACGCAGTCGAGGCACACTCGGCCGCGGGAAGAACGTTCTTCGCGATCGATGAGTCCGTGGCGGTCCGTTGAGAGAAGGGGGAATTCGAATGCGATCACGATCGGTCTGGATGGCGGTGCTCGGAGCGGTGGCCCTCATGCCCGCCCTACTCCTCGGGTGCAACCGCGAGGCGACGGTTCGGGTGGACTGTGCGGAGCCGCAAAGTGTTCTGACCCGCATCGGCCTCCTGAATACCACCGGCCTCCAGTTGGGCAGCGTGTTCGTGGTCAACACCGCCACCCGGAAGGCGAGGTCGCTCGGGACCTTCGCTCCGGTCCTGAACGAGATCTCGCGCACCGCGCGAGAGGACGACCTGCGGTTGCCGATCTTCTCTGGCCTCAGCGCATCGGTGTCAGGCCCCTCCAATCTTCCGGCGGACCTTGCGCAGAGTCTGGCCTCCCATGCAGCGGAGGGAAGCGTGTTCCGTGTCCGTGGCCGCCAGTCGAGAAGCATCTTCAACGTCGGCTACTATGTGCACGAGCGCGGGACGCTCTATTCGCAGATCGCGTCGCTCCCGCCCCCCGCGGCGGGGACGGATGTCGTCTATCTCGTGACCACCGAGAGCACGGCCGAAGCGATTTCGATCGGTCTGGGAGATGCCATCGCCGCAGGCGCCGATCCGAGCAGCGGCGAGGTGGCGACGGTGGCGGTCGGCGGGTACGTGCTCCGAGTCGAGTATCAAGGACTCCCGCAATCGCTCGCTGCCGGCAGCAAGGGGCCGGCATTCGTCCGCGCAACACCCCTGCGGTTCCTCCCGGACGACGAGGAGGTGATCGTCGACGTGACCCAGGAACTCGATCTCTCGACCTGTGATCTCTCGGCGGCGGCGACGCCGCAGTAGGGCCGTTTCAGCGGAGCACGACTGCGCGGACGGACGGGCCTCCCGCGACTCGAACCAGGTAGATCCCGGCGGGGACGCGTCGGTTCCAGCGATCCCGGCGGTCCCAGGTCACGCGCACTCCCTGGTTCGTGCCACCCGGCACGGTCAATGAACGCACTTCTCGTCCCGCTGGATCGAAGATCGCGATCCGCCGTCCGTGCGGAACCGATCCGCTCAGGAAGATCTCGGTGCCCTCGGCGATCGGGTTCGGTGCCAGGGAGAACTCCGGGGAAGGCGGCAGGCCCGCCGGTGCGTCCGAGGCGGCGGTGAACTGCGCATCGAAGCTCGCCACCAGGTCGGAGGAGCTGATCCCCAGCGGGCTGAAGGCTGCATCCCCGCCCCCACCCACTGCGAGCTGGTAGCTCCCGGGGGCAAGGTCGATCGTCTCATCGTAGCTCTCCGAGATCGACGACCACTGTCGCCGGAGCAGAAATCCCTCGACCGGGGAGTAAAGGGACAGATCGAAGGTCGCGCCGCCCGCCGCGATGACGTTCCCCGTCAGCCGGACCTGCGTGGCCGCATCGACCGAGAAGTCGTAGATGATGCCGCCGGAGGCGATGCCGAGCGCGGAGTGCTGCTGACTCCCGACCACGATCGCGGCGCTCGAATGGAAGCTGGCCACCACCCGATCGACCGTGATCTCCGAAGACTGGTCCGAGGCGGCGGTCACCTGGCTGCCGAGCGATTCGAGGAGGCAGAGCGCATTCTCGCTGAACCCGCCGCCGGTAAACGACTCGATCCGTTCATCGCTGCGCAGTGCGTCCGGGCTGGTGTTGGTGTCAAGGAAGGCGAAGGTTGAGACCGTGCGATCGTACGCGATCGGGGTGAGCGCCCCGACCGCGGAAGGCGGCCCCAGGATCGTGCTGGCCAACATACAGAGGAGACCGAGCCCTGGGATCCCGACTCGGGGGTGGGGCGAGGTGGTGCGGAAATCGTCTCGTCGGCACGCGATCATCGAATCCTCCTGTGTCTTCGCCTGGTCGGCTTTCCGACGTTACCTTGGGGGAGACCTTTCGCATCGAGTGCGGAGAAGTGTGCTCTACGGAACTACTGTTTGTCGATTCCTTTCGGGGGACCGGTCTCCCAACGCACGATGACGCGAGGTCTCCGGGAACCAGGCAGAGGCTGCGCGACGTTCTGGTTCCCGAGCTAGGCAGGGGAGGCCGGCGGTCTCTCCGAAAGCAGCTCGCGGACCCATTGGGCGACGTTGGCGATCGGTTCGTCCGGAGGGATCACGCGGCGGAGCTTCCCCGCGCGGTCGATCAGGAAGAAGCTGGTGGTGTGATCGAAGAAGTAGCCGTTCTGCGCATCGGCCAGAGTCTTCTCGTAGGTGACGTGGTACCTCTTCGCCGCCCGGCGGATGGAGAACTCGGCGCCGGTAAGGCCGATTCCGCGGACGCCGAAGAACGAGAGATACTCCTCCAGGCGGGCTGGCGAATCGCGTTCCGGGTCGATGCTGACGAAGAGGAACAGCAGCTTCTGATCCAGACTGTCTGCCTCGAGCAGGTGAGCGATCGACTCCGCGCGGCCGAGCGCGGTCGGGCAGGCGCTCGGGCAGCGGGTGAACCCGAAGTAGAGCAGCTTCACCTCGTCCCGGTGCTCCTCGAATCGGAACGGTTCGCCCGCGGTGGTCTTGAGGCCGAGTTCCCCTCCCGGGGGAAAACGATGACTCGAACCGCCCGAGCTGCAGGCCGAGACCACCAGGCAAAGACAGGCGAGCGCGAGCAGGCTCCACGCGCGGTGTCTCATGACTTCCTCGACGCGCTCCTGCGGAGATCCACCACCGGCGCCACCAGCGGGACCAGCCCCTCACGGGAAAATCGCAGATCGATCCGCACCGGCGTCTCGGTGGAGAGTGGACCGGTCAACCCGATCAACATGATGTGGGTACCGCCGGGGACCAACTCCAGCACGCCACGGGGCGGGACGACGAGGAAGTCCACCTTGCGCATCGTCATCTGACCATCCGCCTCGGCCATGACGTGGAGTTCGGTCGTCTCGGCCGCGTCACTGCTCGCCGAGAGAAGCGTGTCGGGCTGGTCGGTGTCGTTGCGCAGCGTGACGAACGCTGCCGTCACCTCGCTCGAGGGGGGAAGCAGTCGCACCCAAGGGCTTTCGAGCTGGATCCGGTTCGGAGGCTGGGTGCTGTCCGCGGCAGTCAGTGCGGCGAGAACCAAGAGGGAGCTGAGCGCGATCATTTTCGAGACCTCCAGCAAGACGTGATGGGCCGGGATCCGCAGTGTCCCACAGCCACGCCCACAGGTCCAGCCGACCGCCGGTCGCTGCCCGCCGGATTGGGCTACGACACCCAGCCGGCTGCAGCACCCGTGGGTTACTCCAGGTCTGGCGACCGGGCTCTGGTCGACCCGCGCGGGGAGCCGGTATACTCGAAGCTACGCACGCCAGCCGATGCTCGAATCCGGACTAGACCAAGGAGCGACTGGGGCATGAATCTCCGACTCCCTCTCTGCAGCATCTTCGTTCTGCTCGGTCCCGCCCTTGCGATCGCGGAACCGAGTCCATCCACTTCCGGAACCGAGGTCTATCCATTCCCCGAGGTCGTGGTGCAGGCTGCGCGGCCTCAGACCACGGTGGGAGGTGCCGGGGTGATCGAGGCGGCGGTCGACTCGTTGGCCATCCCGCCCGCGGCCACGGTCGAGGAGGTGCTGGATGCGCTGCCACTCCTCCACGTACGCAGGAACTCACGTGGGGAGGCCGAGATCTCGGCTCGCGGGTCGGAGTCGCGGCAGGTCGCGGTGCTGGTTGACGGAGTGCCGATCACCCTGGCCTGGGACGCGCGGGCCGATGTGTCGGTCATCCCGGCGACGGCACTCGAGAGTGTCACCTTCACCCGAGGCCTCGCCTCGATGTTGCACGGACCGAACGTCCTCGGAGGCGTGATCGAGGCCCGGATCGGACAGTCGCGGATCGACCAGTCGGCTGCCTCGGCCCAGTTGACCATGGGGGCCGATGACGCCGGCGCCTTCGGCACGACCGTATCGGGAGTGCTGCCCGCGCGTACCGCTTCGGCCGCCTGGCTCTTCCGGGGCGGGGTGGGATTTCGAAAGAGCGACGGCGATCCGCTGGCCAGGGGCATCGAAGAGCCGATCGATACCGGCAACGACCTCCGGCTCAACACCGACTTCGAGAACCTGAACGGGTTCGTCTCCGCGCGCTACGAAGCGCAGGCGGGACCGTGGGCCTCTCTCTCGGCCTCCCGTTTCACCGAGGAGCGCGGCATGGCGGCGCAGCTGGGGGTGGCGGACGAGGACGCGCGCCTCTGGCGGTATCCGTTCATCGGTCGGACGCTGGCCGTGCTCTCTGCCGGGACCGGCTTTCACGCGTCCCCGCTTGGTGGTCGTGGCGACGTGGAGGCGAGCATCGGCTTCGACCATGGGCGGACCGAGATCGACGCCTACACCAGCCGCGCGTACGATGAACTCGACACCTTTGAAAGCGGTCGCGACCAGACGATGACCGTCCGCCTGCTCGCCGATCAATCGGTCGGGGCTCGCGGAAGTCTCCGTGGGGCCCTGACCCTCTCCAACATCCGGCACGACGAGGTGATTCCGGACGGCAGGTTCGAGTACCAGCAGCGGCTCTGGAGCGCAGGGCTCGAGCATGTGCACCGCCTGGTCGAGGCGCACGGCGCGCTCAACGCCCTGAACCTCAGTGTCGGGGGAGCCTTTGATCTGGGGCAAACTCCGAAGGCAGGCGGCCGCGAGACGCTGAGAGACCTCTCGGAGTGGGGCGGACGGGTGGGCCTCTCGGCGCTGATGCATCAGGGCCGGACGACCCTCCACGCCGGCCTGAGTCGTCGGGCCAGGTTCCCTGCCCTGCGTGAGCTCTACAGCGGGGCACTCAATCGGTTCGCGCCAAACCCGGACCTCGAACCGGAGAAGCTGGTCACGATCGAGGCAGGCGCGACGCGGCGCATCGGCCAATCCCAAGTCCAGGCGGTGGTCTTCCACAACCAGATGCGCGACGCGGTGGTGCGGACCACCCTCGAGGATCGCCGCTTCATGCGGGTGAATCGGGATGAGCTGACCAGCACCGGATTGGAGTTGGTCGGTTCGTCCCAGATCGGGCCGGTGGGACTGACCGCCAGCGGCATGGTTCAATCGGTCGACCTGACGAACACCGACGCCGACGAGTCGGCCCGTCCGGAGAATCTCCCCGAGGTGTCGGGTGACCTGTCGATCCGCTTTCCCGTCGCGCTAAAGGCCAACGGGTCCGTCTCGCTCGAGTACATCGGCGATCAGTTCGCCATCGACCCTGCGACCGGCGATGACGCGGAACTGTCGGCCGAAGCGGTGGTCGGGGCTGCGCTCGCGCGCGAGTGGCGCCTCGGCTCCGGCTGGGGTGGCCGCACCCTCCGCACCCTCGAAGCGCGGCTGGCTTGCGACAATCTCGGAGACGTGGCACGGTACGACGCCGCAGGTCTTCCCGATCCAGGTCGGCGGCTGCGCTTCGAGCTTCGTATTCGCTGACCCGGCGCCTCCAACCTGCATCATCGGAGAATGACCAGCCTGCGCACGTGTTGGCTGTTCCGCAGAACGGTTTCCAGGAAGTAGACCCCTGCGGCGAGGCTCGATCGACGAATCTCGTCAACCGGCCAGGCGAGTTCGTGGCGACCGGCGTCGAGATCTCGCGCGAGCAGGCGTGAGACCTCCCGACCGTCGGACCCCAGGAGGCGCATCGAGACGGCGGCAGCCGAGCCAAGTTGCAATTCGACTCTGAGTTCGTCCCGAATCGGCACCGCGCCTAGCAGTCGGAGATGGTCGACGGCCGGCCCGTGGGATGGGCCTGTGGCCTCGGTGGGCGGGCCGAGGACCGTGACGGTGTTCTCGGCCAGGGAGTGCACCGCCGGATCGGAGAACGACGTCGCCTGGACCGACAGGGTGTCCTGCTCCCCAGCGGCCGCTCCGTTCGGGATCACCACCGAGAGTTCGAACTCCACCGAGCCTCCGGCATCGACCGCCACGAGGTCGGGGTTGTTCAGCATCTCCCAGCCGTGGGCGCTCTCGGCGGCAATGCCAAACAGATCCGGGGCGTTCCCCAGGTTCTGGAGCTCCCAGCTCAGGAGAACCGTGTCTCCCGGTGCGCCGAGCCCGAAGCCGAGCGGCAGCAAACTGCAGGAGACGGTCGGCGACCCGCTCACCCCAGGAGAATTGGAAGTCCCCGACCGAAGGGTCACTTCATCGAGCGTGCGTAGCGCCAGCGAGTAGCTCTGGAACGCCGAAGGGAGGTCGACGGTGGCGACCTGGCTGGCGCCGGCATCCGCCGGTTGCAGCGTGGTACTGGCGGAACTCAGGTCGCGCGGGTCGAGGCGAAGCGCGCTTTCCCAGTCGCTCTCGCTGGTGATCAGGCCGCGGGCAAACCGAAGCTCGAAAATGTTGGCCCGGGTGTCCGTGGGGGGAGAAGCGGAGAGAGGATTCTCGTCCGGGGCGGTAAGGGCGAGCGAAACGCGGTTGCTCCCCGGGACGCGGGCGACGGCGAGGTCGGTCACGGCAGCTGGAGATTCCGCGTCGTGGGCGACCACGGTGATGTCGTCGATGTTGAGCTGGCCGTTGAAGTCGGTCTCTTCAACGAACTCGATGAAGACCACATCGTGTCCGACGAACGCGGAGAGATCGATCTCCATCGATCCACTGCCGACCGGGATGGGGCCGAGGTTCGTCTTGGTTCCGTTGGCGTCGATCCGAACGCGGCAGAAGTCACCACTCGGGCTGCAGTTGAACGCCCGATGACAGAACCAGAAGCGCAGGGTCGCATCGGTGTACTCGCTCCAGTCCATCGCCGGCGTGGCCATGACATTGATCCGCTCGATGAAGCCGTTGCAGGGAGCGCCGATCGCGGGATGGGTGGAGAGAGCGAGCCCGCCGGTGCCATGGTTCCCGCAGGGGCCGGCCGGATCGGAGACTACGGACCAGCTATCGGTGATGGTGTAGACCCCTGGGCTGTGCACGCGGCTGCCCGTATCGAAGTCCTCGACGAAGTTGACCAGCTCGATGTCCTCGACCTCGCCGAAGTCGGCCGTGGCGCCAGGAGATGCATGGGCTGCCCCGTAGTTGAGCCGAGTCCGGATCCGGAGGGGATTGCCCAGGATGTGCTCATCGACCGGGGTGAAGGGGATGGAGATCAGTTTCGAGTTTCCCGGCCAGGAGGGCGGGGTCTCGCGATGGTCCACGACCACATGCTCAGCGGCAGCGCCGGCCTCGAACAGACCGTCGGAATCCCAATCGACCCAGGTGTCGACGTGCAGTTGCTTGTCGGGGGAGGCGGAGTAGCGAGGTCCATCACGGCGAGAGACCGAGAGGAGGAGTTCCAACTCCGGCGTGGTGGAGCCGAGGTGCGGGGGAAGAAACGGCAGGTGCGAGTAGGTCTGGGGAAGCAGGCCATCGTCGTGGCCGTCCGCGTGATCCGGCGCGCCCAGATTGGGGCGGAGGTCACCGTCGCCGGTGACATCGTGAACCGAGTTCTCGTGCGAGGCGTCACGTCCTAGCCACTCCCAGGCAAAGTTGAGGTGCCGCGCACTGTCGTACGGGGGTGGTGCGTCGCTCCAATCCTCGAGGAGAGGGAACGAGATCGAACCTTCTCCGTCGCGTGCCGCGTCGGGGTCGTTCAGGGGAGTCGCATGGCTCCGGAGATACCGTTCGATCTCTGGCGGTCGCATATCCGGGTTCCGTTCGATCAGGACCGCGGCAACTCCGGAAACGAACGGCGCTGCCTGGGATGTGCCTTCGTAGTCTGCGTACCCGCCCCCTGGCACCGTGCTCCAGACGCCCACTCCGGGGGCGACCAGGTCGAGTTCGGGGCCGCTGTTCGAGAAGGTTGGAACATGCGCGAGAGTGTCGACTGCCCCGACCGCGATCACCTCCGGGTACCTGGCCGGGTAACTCAGGGAGTCCGCCCCGTCGTTGCCGGCCGCCGCCACGACGACCGCCCCCTTCCGAATCGCGTACTGGATTGCGCTGCGGACGGCGTTCGAAGGATCCAC
The DNA here is from genome assembly GCA_016712505.1 of Candidatus Eiseniibacteriota bacterium. Lineage (GTDB taxonomy): Bacteria > Eisenbacteria > RBG-16-71-46 > CAIMUX01 > CAIMUX01 > JADJQY01. The sequence goes on from JADJQY010000009.1 coordinate 163,193, forward strand.
TCCCCCAAGGCTCAGGTTGATCACCTTGGCCTCCTGATCTGCCGCCCACTGGATTGCCTCGGCCAGATCGGAGTAGCTGCCCGGACACTGGTCTCCCGCGTTGCAGTCGAGCGCCCTGACGACGAGGATCGAGCCGCCGTAGGCCACGCCTGCGATCCCCTGGTCGTTGGCCGACGCGGCGGCGATTCCGGCGACGTGAGTGCCGTGGCCGTAAAGGGCGGCCCCACTGCCGCTGTCCGTCGGCGTGGAGTCGTCGTCGACGAAGTCCTTCCCGACGGGATGGATGTTGTCGGCCAGGTCAGGGTGTGGGGCGCTCCAGTCGTCGATCCCGGTATCCACTACCGCGATCCGGACACCCGCCCCGGGAAGTGCGCCCTGCCGCCAGAGCCAGGGAATTCCGGTGGCGAACAGGCCCCATTGATTCTCCCCGCCCGCCAAGCTAGCTCCCAGCGGGCGGGTCATCGGATCCTGAGGGAGGTCGTGGATCCCGAGAGCGTGGTAGTACGCGTTCGGTTCGGCCCAGACCACGTCACTCTCGCGTCGCAGCCTGGCCAGCGCCCCGGTCAGGTCGGCCGCGGTCGTGGGTCGGAGCGTGGCGTATGCGAGGGTCGAGTTCTCTGCGACCAAGGAGGTCCCACACCGCGCCATGAGGCTGGCGCGACCGTCCGGGTCTGCTGATTCGGAGAATCGCACCAGAATTCCGTCGGGTAGCGGATAGATCGAGCGTTCCACGGCCTGGGCGTCGCCCGAGATCGCGCCGAGGGCCAAGGATGACAGACAAAGCAGCATTCGGCGTGTGATCGGCAGCATGGTTGATTCCTCCTCCAACGTAGAGGGGAAAACCGCGACTCGGCGGGACAAGAATCTTCTCGGGTCTGGAACTACCGGCCGGCGGAGTTCAAGCGGAGTCTCCGGGCGAGTTCGATCAGGCGAAGGCCGCCCGGACTCGTCGGGTTGTCCGCGGCCAAACTGTCCGCCAGGGCAATCACCGGGCCGCGATCCGGGAAGCGGAGCGCGACATCGAGGGCGGTGCGGGCCAACCACTCGGTCCGGCCCCGATCGGCCCGAAGGGCGTGGAGCAGGCACCGTTTCGCCTCCGCCAGGTGGTAGGCCTCTGGATGTGCCGCGTAGGCGGTGTCACAGCCGTGGCAGGTGTTCCTCGAGGCCCCGGAGCGCAGATTGGCCAGCATTGACCAGGCCTTGGATCGCGCCGGATCGAGGCGGAGCGCACGCTCGTAGGCGTCGATCGCCGGCAAGAGCTGATGGTCGACATCGTGGGCGTACCCCAGCTGATACCAGGCCTCCGCGTGGTCAGGGCGAACCGAGATGACCCGGCGCAGGAGATCGCGTGCCGGGCCGCCTCGACCCGCGTTGCCGAGCAGCGTCGCCTCCAGGAGCATCAGTTCAACGCTACTGGAGTCGCCCTGGCTGCGTGCGCGCCGGACCGCGACCAGCCCGCCCTCGAGGTCGCGGCGAGCCAGGCCGAGTGCCGCAGTCTCTGCCCAAAAATCCGGCGACAGGGAGTCGACCCGCGCCGCACCGCGCAGTGCCTCCCTTGCGCGCCGATTGTCACCCTGCAGTCGGTAGTACTGTGCCAATCGGAGAGGGAGCCGCAGGCTCCAGGGTAGCTCTTCCATGCTGCGTCGTAACTGGCTCTCGAACTCCGATCCATCGGGTGGCTTGCCCGGGAGCAGGGAGACGAGCGCGCGGCCGATCACCCCCTCCTCGGCGTCTGCGCTTCGAAGCGCGGCACGAAGGGACGCGCTATCCTGACCCGCGAAAGCGCCAAAGGCTCGTACTATTGCCCGTTCCCGGGCTGAGAGAGTTCCCGTCGCGCGCGGCTCGAGGTGCGCCCGGAGGGCCCTCGCCTGGGGCTCCTTGGGGTCGCTGGCCAGGGCGGTACGTACCTGCTCCCGTGCCGTGAGCGTATCGCCGTCGAGGTAGCGCGCCAACGCGAGTCGAAAATGCGCATCGGCCTCGATCCGACGCGACCTCGCCTCCTCTCGGCGGTGCTGGCTCCATCCGACTGCGGCCAGGGAGACCAGGGTGAGCGCCAGCAGGACGGACGCTGCGGTGACCCCACGGCCAAGAGGAGAGCTGGGGATCACGGTTCGTGGCGGGCGAGCCAGCACTCGCTCGCCCTGTAGAAATCGGGTCAGGTCGTCGGCCAAAGCGGCCGCGGTCTGATACCGGTCGTCCGGTCGCGGGGCGAGCGCCTGCTGTACGATTTTCTCCAGTCGACGATCGATGCTGGAGTCGGTCCGGCGTGGCGGGATCACACCCCCCGCAGCAGCCTGGCGGATCAGTTCCTCGCGAGAACGGGAGCCGCGGGCGGGTCGTCGAGTCAGGAGTTCGAACAGAATCAGGCCGAGCGCGTAGACGTCACTGCGCGCGTCGGCGGTACCTTCGCGCACCTGCTCCGGCGCCATGTAACGTGGAGTGCCGAGGATCTCGCCGGTCAGGGTGAGGGCTGAGAGATCCTCACTCTGGCTCAGCCCGAAGTCGAACAGCACGGGTTCCCCATCGGGCGCACGATCACGTTGCTTGGCTTCAGGTCGCGGTGGATGACCCCGTTTTGGTGCGCGTGTTCCACTGCCCGGGTGAGCTTTGCCACCAGTGTGACCGCGCTATCACGTTCCAGGCTGGAGACCATCTGATCGAGCGGTAGCCCATCGATCAGATCAATCACGATGTACGGAGCGCCGAGATGCGCTCCGGTGTCGACCACCCGCACGATGTTTGGATGATCGAGTCCGGCCAGGTTCTGCATCTCGCGCACCAGTCGGTCGGTGCCGCGGCCGGAGGGCGACATGGGGGAGTGATGAAGCTTGAGGGCCATCCTTTCGCCGGCTTGTTCCACCTCGTAGACGATGCCCATCCCTCCGCGTCCGAGCTCCCGGCGCACGCGGTAGGGCCCGATCTGGGCCGGGAGTTCCATCGGCCCAGGCAGGAGGCGATCCACCTCGATTGCCGCCTCGATCGCGGTCCGGAGCTCCTCTCGATCGCGGTCGGTCGCCGGATTCGGCAGCGGAGGTCCCCCTGCGCCGAGATACGCCGTCACGAAGCTGGCCGGATCCTGTCCGGAGTCAAGCTCACGCAACTCGAGGAACCGCGTGACTCCGGTTTCGATCTCCTCCGGGGTCATGGCGTAGATCGGAGGGCGAGAGCGAGGCGCGCCAGAGCGCGATTGTGGATCTTTGAAGTCGCCTCAGGTGACTTGCCCAGGATCTCTGCCGTCTCGAGGTTCGATAGCCCCTCGATGCGCCGCAGCAGCACCACCTCGCGCATCTCCTCGGGGAGATGGAGAAGCGCCCGCTCCAGAGCTTCGTATCGTCCGTCGTCGTGGTAGCCCGGTTCGGCTCCCTCGGGGGCCGCATGACGAGCGATCAGCGCGTCGCTCAATGGCACCTCCCCTTGGCGCTTGCGCGCGCCATAGTAGTCCGCCTTGTTGCGGATCTTGTTCAGCGCGCAGGTGTGCAGGTAGTGATTCAGGGCGCGATCGTGCTGAGGGTGGAACCGCGCCAGGTCAGTTAGAGCGTCCTTGAAGACCGACTGCAGGATGTCTTCCGAGCCCAGCCGTGCGCGCAACGCCGGGCCAAGTCGGCAGCGGATGGAGAGGATGAGCTGATCGCGATACCGGTGGTAAAGCGCGGTCCAAGCAGAATCCTCTCCCGCCTGGATTCTCCTCAGGAGCAGGATCGACTCTTCCGGCCGGGCCGGATCTTCAGGTGCCGTCACGCCGCCTCCGCCGGGATTGTGCGTCGTCGATCGCCTGACTCGGACGAGCTTGAGGATACCACGATGTCGCAAACACGTCGTGCCGGCTTGATCCGGGCCCCAGAGGATGCGACCATAGGGGTGATCCCGCCCGTCGCCCGACCGACTACACCCGAGAGGTACCGATGCGCCAACCATGGAGTCCGGCCGCCCTATTGCTGCTCCTGTCGGTCGCTCCGGCCCTCGCCGGGTCGCCGGTGCCGATCACCGACGACGCCTACCTCAACTACATGCCGTCGCTGCTTCAGCTGCAGAACGGGTCGCTCATGATCGTCTATGAGCGTCTGGAGACCAGTACTCTCTTCGGGGATCTACTGGTCTCGTTTTCCGACACGGGCGAGAGCTGGAGCCCGCCGCAGGTGATCGTCGGCGGGGCGGCGAATCAGCGGCATCCGTCGGTGGTCCAGCGCCCCGACGGGACGTTTCTCCTGTTCTATCTCTCGAATCAGACCGGCGGCTACCGCATTCACCGTGCGGCCTCGGCCGACGGGTTGAGCTGGGCCGAAGAAGAGGTGGTCGCGCTCGGCTGGACGACGCAGTCGGTGGTCAATCCCACCGTTCTGCAGGAGCCCGACGGCTCGCTCACCATGAGCTATGACCGCTTGAGCGTGGGGGGGTATGTCGCGCACTCCGTGGACGGGGTCACCTGGGACCAGGATCGGGTGCAGGTGAGCACCGGGCCGCTCAACCGGATCATGAAGCATTCCAACGGCACCTACGTGTTGAGCTTCCAGAAGAAGAGCGGTCCGCTCAGTTCCAACATCGACATCTTCACCCGCACCTCGATCGACCGGGTGAACTGGAGCGCGGAGACGCGCGTCACCGCGACGCTCAATTCCCATGACTCGTTTCCGCTCGAGCAAGCCGACGGCAGCTTCGCCATCTTCTACGCCACCGCCTCGGGCGCCGATCCGTACGACTTGCATTCCCAATCGAGCGCCGATGGGACGACCTGGTCCGCGGAGCGCGACTGGTTTGCCTACGAAGGCTGGGATACCGAACCCCATCCGATTCGCCTGGATGACGGAACGATCGGCCTCGCCTGGTCGCGCGGTCCGGAGCAACTGACGGCGGAGGTGGTGTACGCGCATCTGCCGACGGTCGCTGGAACCTCTCCCGGGGCGGGACGCGGAAGTATCGATCTCCGCATCGTGCCGAACCCCGCGCGCGGCCCGGTCAGGCTCCTCTTTACGGGTGACCCGGAAGAGGGTGCGCGGATCGAAATCTTCGACGCCTCCGGCCGGATGGTGCGTGAACTCACTTACGATTCGGTGCGCGGCGGCGGTGAGTGGGATGGTCGGGATGATTCCGGGCATCTGCGCCCCCGGGGGGCGTACTTCGCGCGACTCGCTCTGCCCGGGCGATCGGCCATCGGAACGATCAGATTGGTGCGCTGAGGAAACGGCGCGCGGCCCAAGAGGAACCGCGCGCCGGTGGAGCTACATCTTCTCGCTATTGCCGAGGGGGGCACCGCTCGGCGGGAGCGGCTCCGGCACCTCGTTCTCGACCGCGGGGATCGAGCGGAGGTAGGCGAAGAGCGCACCCAGATCCTCGTCGGTCATCTTCGCGTAGTTCATCCAGGGCATCGGCGGATTGATCGGCCGACCCGCACCGTAGTGCTTCCCGGTGCGCATCGCCCGGATGAACGTCGCCTCATCGATCACCAGACCAGTCGCTGGATCCGGCGTGAGGTTGCGGGCGAAGCTGACCCCCCAGGGGCCGGCGAATGCCGTGTTGGTCGCCGCGCCGACCCACAGCCACGGTCCATTTCCGAGGTTGGGAGCGGGCGGCATCTCGAACCCCGCGGGGTGACCGGAGAGCATCCGGGTCATGTCCGGCTCCGGGCCATTCTTTCCCATGATGAACGGGGTGTGACAATCGTTGCAGCCGCCGATCGTCGCGAGGTACCCGCCGCGGGCAACCTTCGCCTCAGGGGTGAGCGACTTCGCGTTGCTCGGCTCGGCGCATCCGGTCAACGAGACCGTGAACGCGAGTGCCGCGGCGGCAGCCAGACCCAAAAGGATGGCGACGCTGCCGCCCAGCTGCTTCGACCGATTCGCGACCTCGAGGGGAGTACTCCGGGGATTCATGATCGACCTCCTTCTTCTGTGTTCCGTGTGGTTGGGATTCACGGACAAGGAGTCGGTCGGAGGAAGCGCGTCACAGACAATTTGAGAAAGTTGGAGCCGGGCGAAGCTACTCCCGAGGCGATGCTACTCACCGGTGGCGATGAATGCGCCCCAGTAGAAGGGATGGGTGCTTTCTCCCTGGACGCGCCGCTCGCTCAGAGCGCTGCGCTGCGCTGCCTGGACCCGCAAGGCTGGGGGGGCCAAGGGCTCCCGGTAGTAGAACCGCATCCAATCTCGCGTGGTGCGATCGTCGACCGGCCAGAGCGAGACCACCAGGCTCTGAACCCCCGCGACCTTGAACGCCCGTCGCAGCCCCAGAACCCCTTCACCCGCGACGATCTGCCCGAGCCCGGTTCCGCAGGCCGAGAGAACCGCAGACCGGGTGCGCGAGAGGTCGAGGGTTCCAATCTCGGCTGCAGAGAGGAGGCCGTCCTCCTCCGGCGCCGTCCCGGAGCGGCGCCGGTTGGCTCCGGCGAGTGCAATCCCGGAGCGGAGCAACGGATTGGAGGCTCCGGCGGCCGATTCGCAGTCGTAGTAGAAGGCGTGGGTCGCGAGGTGCAGAGCGCTCGAGCTGACCGCGCGCGCAACCAGGACCGCCTCGCTGGCCCGTACACCGTCGTGGCGCTCGATCGGGATCTGATGGGAGCGACAGGCCGATTCCACCTCGCGCAGTTCCTCGCGCGCCGCGGGAAGCGGGCGGAAGCGAAGATCGCGCAGGGCGGAACAGTCCTCCTCCACGCCCCGCGCCAGCGCGATGGCCGAGATCGGACCGCCACCCCCCGTGAGGGCGGCGGGAGATGCGGCCTGTCCATCGAAATCGGGTGCACCTAGAGCCAGGAGCGGCCCGTCTTCCTGCCCCGTCCGCGGTCCGACCGAAAAGAGATCGCGTTCCGCAGAGAGGTAGTGGAGGAGCGGGGCGCTCTCGATCAGGTATCGGATCGAACCATCGGCCCCCGGATCCTGGGGAAGTGCGCCGAAGTTCACCCGGAGCAGATCGCCGTCAGGAACGAGAAAGACCTCGGCCCCTTCGGGTCGCTGCCACCGGTCCCAGATCAGCCGCCGGAGCGCGAGCCCGGCCTGCAGCGCATCGAGCTCCGCGCTCTTCGCGCTGGGGGCGCGATCGACCTCCGCCCGCCAGGCGCGAATCGCGTTCTCGACGGAGTCGGCCGGGGCGAGCGGGGTGAATACCGGTTGCGGCGCGGCGGCCGAGAGTGTGTACACGGCGTACCACGGCCCGGTCGGTTGGTTGCCCACCGGCTCCCGTTCGAATCGCACGAACCCCGCGAGGAGCGCGTCCGCGGGGAGGGCGCGCCGCAGTTCCGCCAGCCCGGAAGGGGTCTCGTCCCGCGGCCCGCCCAGCGCCTCTACCCGCGCGGCCAGATCGCGCTCGAGCCGCTCCGCGGCCACCGGCTCCCGTCCGCGCAGCTCCGCGATCGCCTCGCGCAGCGAGTCGAACTCCGCCGCCCCGACGCGGATCTGAACGCGGAGTCGACGGAGCAGTTCGTCTTCGACCAGCGCCCGACCGCGAACGCAGGCGTCGGCCACTTCATCGGCCCGGGGTGCGAGCACCGGTCGGGCAAAGAGCAGCGAGAGTGCTGCCGGAATGCCCCGCTGGCGAGAGGCGGAGTAGGCGAGGGCTTCCCGTTCGCTGAGGTAGCGCGCAGTGTGGCGCAGGTGTTCCCGGCCCAGTTCCTCGGCCCGCAGCGCCAGGTCGAGTGCCTCGTCGCTGCGCCGGCCCGCGAGGGTCAGGGTGCGGGAGAGAATGAGCAGGCCGGTGGCGACCTCAGGGCCTCGGGGGGCGATCCCTTTCTCCAAGGCCTGCAATCCGCGACGCGCCTCCCGGTCCGCCTCTTCGTAGCGGCCGAGGTCTCGTAAGGACATGGCGACGATCAAACGGGCGGTAGCCGCGCGGTGCGAATCAGGGCCCTCGGCAGCTTCCGCGATCTGGAGCGCCCGTAGGCGGTTCGCGTAGGCACCTTGGCGGTCTCCCAGCTTCTCCTGGCAATCGGCGATGCCGGCCAGCCCGCCGATCAACTCGCTGTTCATCGGACCGTAGGTGGACTCACGGATCCGAATCCCGCGCTGGTAGACCTCGACTGCTTCCGAGCAGCGCGCCGTCTCCTTGAGGCAGTGACCGAGTTCGGCGAGCGGGGGATAGAGGCGGGTGTGGCTCTCGCCCAGTCCCTTCTCCATCAGATCCAGCCCGGCCCGGAGATACTCTTCGGCTCGCAGGTAGTCCCCGCGAGCGCGGCAGGCAGACCCGATGTTCACCAGGAGATTGCCGCGATTGGGTGAGGCTTCCCCTTCGATCTGCCGGAGGAGTTCGGCCGCGGCGGAGAACTGCTCCTCGGCCGTCCGGTAGTCTCCACTCGCGTTGGCGATGAAGCCGAGCTGTTGGCGACAGCCGGCCTGGGAGTAGCGCTGCTCAGGCCCGAGTTCCTCGAAGATCGAGAGCGCCCGCTCGGCGTGCTGGCGCGCGGCCCTCGCCTGCCCGTGATCCCACTCGGCGGCCGAGAGCGCAAGCAAGGCCGCGGCGACCTCGCGCTTCCTGGGACCCAACAGAGCCTCGCGCGCGGACAGGAGCTCTTTGAGGAGCCCGACGGCCTCACCCGGGCGGCCGCGTTTCCGGATCGTCCCGGCAAGGTTGTTGAGTGCCTGCATCGTCTCCAGATGCTGCGTGCCGAACGCCCGGCGGCGGTGAACCAGTGCCTGGGCGTAGGCGGACTCCGCGGCGGCCATCTGCGAGACCGCCTCCAATCCGACCCCCTTTCGGTTCCAGAAGCGTCCGAGAAGCGTGTCGCTGATCCCCGGTGCGCGCAACGCGCGTGCGTGTCCCTCCTCGATGGCCTCGAAACCGGCCTTCGCCTGCCCCGCGTCGATCAGTGCGGCTCCGAGGTTGCTTTGCGTCCAGGCGAGGTCGAGTGGCGCGCTCTGCAGGCGGGTGCGGAGCGCGTAGACCCGCTGGGCCCGGGTGAGGGATTCGGCGTTGCGGGGTGTGCCGAAGCAGCGCGAAGCCTCGACGCCGAGATCCCACGCGAGCGCCAGATGGCTGGAGTCGACCGGAGCGGTCAGGGCCGCGCTCTCGAGCGCGACCGCGGCCGACTCGGCGCGAGCGCACTCCCGGCGGAGGATCATCGCTCGAATCGCTTCCGCCGCCGGGAGGCTGGGACCGGTCGAGGCGCAGGTGACCTCCGGCCACGCTTCGAGCGCCATCGCGGCAAGGAGCGTGGCCCAGAGAATCGACAACACCGCGCCCCGACTCACGGTTGGGGGAGGTCTCCGAGCCGGGAGGTCACCTTCGCTCCGGTCGGTGTGCGGGCCGCGATCTGCCAGTAGACCGCTGTGGACGCCTCCTCGCGACTGAGGTTGGACAGCATGAACCGGGTTTCGATTCCCGCGTTGTACCGGGCGACGACCTGGAGTTGCCGGTCGAGCAGGTGGAAGTCATACCCACTCGCTCCCGGCCAGGCGTCCCACCCGTACTCGACGCCGCCGGAGAGGATCTGCGGCGCGCGGGTCGTGATCCGCGGCCCAGCCTCCTCCTGGCCAGAGCCCGGGCCGCGCAAGGTGTCGGTCGGCGGGCGCATCCAGAAAGCGGCCACCAGCACGACGGCGAAGGCGGCGGCGGCGGTCATCCGCACCGGAGAGCGGAAGAAGTCGATCAGGCGGGAGAGCATCCCCCTCTCCTCCATCTCCATGCCCGATCGCGGGGTCGGACGGACGGGGAGCGGCGCAGGATTCGCGACCGCGGCCTCGCGCGCGAGGTCGAGACGTTCCCGGGTGAACTGCCGAAGCGCCTCCCGCGCCGAGGCGAGGTCCGCTTCGGCCAGGAACGCAGCCTCCCGGGAGGCTGGATCGGTCGTGAACTCCAGGTACGAATCGAGCAGCGCTCGACACCGCGGACACTCGTCGCAGTGGCGGCGCTCCGGGGACTCGAGCGGCGACCGGAGGACCTCGTCGACCCTTGATTCGTCGATGCAGTGGCGATTCATGTTCTGCCTCCCGGGCCGCCGCGTCCGCGACGCTCCATCGCCGCGCGCAGCTTCCGCCTCGCGTTCTGCAACAGCCCGCGCGCGCCGGAGCGCGCCTCGAGCTTCAATTCGCGTGTGATCTCATCCACCGGCAGCTCCTCGAAGCACCGGAGCCAGACCGCGCGCTGCTCGAGCGGATCCAGCTCCTCGCTGACCAACCTGAAGGTCTCCTCGTATCCGCGGACTTGAGCCGTCCATTCGTCCGGCTGAGGGCCCTCGTCGGCGAGCAGTTCCAGGGGGATGTCATCGTGTCCCTCCTTCGTCGCCCGCTTCCCCGTGCGGAAGCACCGGTTCCGCGTGATGATGAATGCCCAGGCGGAGAAGGGAGCGTCACCGCGATACCCTTCGAGCGACTTGACGATCGAGATGAGAACATCCTGTGTGGCGTCCAGGGCCAGATCCCGATTGCGCAGCCTCCGATAGCACCAGAGGTAGATCTTCTCCTGATATCGCTCGATCAAGACGTTCATCGCCGCCCGCCCCGCCGGGCTTTGGGCTCCCCCCCGAACCAGGTCGACCAGCGCCTCGTCGGAAAGGGTCTCGGGCTTTTCCACCGTGAAGGAGTCCAAGCGTCCCCCGTGTGTCACAGACTTTCTCGTCCTTCTTCCCCCGGGGGTGGTTGGAACCGGGGGCGGTTCGGAACGTAGAAAAGTCCCATATCCTCCCGAACCTGTCGAGGGGGTGGTACGATCGTCGGTCGGTTCGTCCCCCTCGGGGTTTCAGGGGACGTGAGGTCTGGGTTGGGAGGAGCGAGCAGCATGTCGGACCTGGCAAACTGGTGCGAGACGGTGGCCCGGATGAGCCGGAGAAACTTCCTCCGCCTGGCCGGCATCGGAGCGGGTTCCCTGATGGTGGCACCGGATCGCGGTCACGCGAGTCCGGGTTCGCCCGGCTCAAACACGGGCTTTGACCAATCAAAGGAGTCACTCATGTCGACCGATCTCGGGATGTCGATTCGCCCGGTGAGACGCGCCCTGCAGGCGCAGCCCACCATGGAGGGAGCCGGTGTCCGGCTCAGGCGCGGTTTCGGATTCAGCCAGACGAACGAGTTCGACCCGTTCCTGCTCTTCGACGATTTCCGTAACGACAACCCTACCGACTATCGCGCCGGCTTCCCCTGGCATCCGCACCGCGGGATCGAGACGATCACCTATGTGCTGGCCGGCAACGTCGCGCATGCGGACAGTCTGGGCAATGCGGGGAGCCTCGGGGCCGGAGACGTCCAGTGGATGACGGCGGGGAGCGGAATCTTGCACCAGGAGATGCCCGAAGGGGACGCCGACGGGCGGATGCACGGGTTTCAGCTCTGGGCGAACCTGCCCGCCTCGCTCAAGATGACGCAGCCCCGCTATCAGGACATCAAGTCGGCCGAGATCCCCGAGGTGACCGACGATGATGGCACCAAGGTGCGGGTGATCTGCGGCAGCTTCTGGGGCAAGACCGGTCCAGTCGAGGGAGTCGCCGCCGATCCCTGCTACCTCGATGTCTTCGTACCGGCCGGGAAGTCCAAGCGGCTTCCGGTCGAGACGACGCGGAGCGCGTTTGCCTATGTCTTCGATGGCTCGGGCGTATTCCGCGACGCCTCCAGTCCGCAACCGATCGCTACCGAGGTATTCGGGGACGACGCTTCCGGAATCGAGTATCGCAACCGCTCGATGATTCAGTTCGATCGTGGGGATGCGGTGGGGGTGCGCGCGGGTGACCAGGGGATCCGGTTTCTGCTTGTCTCCGGCCGCGCCCTCGGGGAGCCGGTTGCGTGGCGCGGGCCGATCGTCATGAATACGCAGGAGGAACTCGCTCGCGCCTGGAGTGAGCTGCAGGCCGGTACCTTCATCAAGCACCGATGAGAACTGCGGCCGGTCGGGCGGGAGTTCCCCGCCCGACGGCTTGACGTCCCGACCTCCGCCGCGCACCATCGTCTGCATGCAGACTCCCATCCCCCCTTTGGCTTCACCTGCTGCGCCAGTGGCGCAGGCTCTGGATCGCGTGCTCGACGGGTTCGTTGCGGAACTCAGCGCGGGAGCGGGCGCGGATCTTAGGGCGGTGGTGCTCTTCGGCAGTGCAGCCGAGGGCGCGGTCCGGGCCGGCTCCGACGTCAACCTCATCGTCGTCCTCGAACCGGCCGAGCAGTTGGAGCGATTCCGCGAGCCGCTCCGGCGAGCCCACGCGCTGATCGGCCTGCGGGCGATGTTCGCGGCGCGGGTCGAGCTGCCGGGAATCGCCGAGAGCTTTCCGGTCAAGATGCTCGATGTCCGTCATCGCCATCGACTGCTCTTCGGAGCGCTCGATCTACACTCGCTCGTCATTCCGACGAACGCGCTGCGGCAGGGGGTGAGGCAGTCTCTGCTCAACCTGCGGCTACGCTTGCGTGAGATTTCCGTCAGGGATGCGTTCAGCGAACCTCAGGCCCTGGCCGCGATCCGCCGGATCGCCGGCCCGTTACGCGCCTGTGCCTTGGGCTTGGCCGAACTGGAGCGAAGGCGGGTGGAGTCGCCGCGTAGCGCGCTGCTCGACATTGCCCGAAGCCTGGACGAGGAAGAGCGGCAACCTGGCTCCGATGAGGCTCGTAGCGTGGGGGGGTGGGAGAGCACTGTCCTCCGGATCAGCGCCCTCCGCCGCGGATCAGACGAGCCGGGGCAGCCGACATCAGACCTGATCGCCCGCGTACTCCGGCTCACGGAACGCCTCGAGCAACGACTGCGCTCCCGGTCCGATCCGAGCTAGATCACAGGCCAGCCAGCGAGGAGGGTGCGATGAACGTCTTCGACCTGCGCGGACCTGAGTTTCTCGTCTTCTATCTCTTCCTCTGCCTCGGGGTGATCGCCGTGGTGCTCTGGCATCGCACCCGCGTGGAGCAGGGGGATCCCCCGCGGCTCGACTTTGCCGATCCCTATCTCATCGCCTATCTCCGCGGCGGCGAACAGGAGGTGACGCGGATCGCGGTCCTGAGTCTCTACCAACGCGGCGCGGTCCAGTTCGTGGGCGACAGGGTCATGCGGCGGGAGGGGGCCGGGTTGGCCCGCTCCGGTTCGACCGGAGTTGATGCGATCGAGCGGCGGGTGTGGGAGTTGGTCGGAAGCGGCGAGGATGGCGACGCGCTGGCCCGAAGGATGGCCCGTAGCGCGCCGGTTCACGCCTACCACCAGCGTCTCGAGGGTTGGCGCCTCCTGCCGGATGGCGAAATCCGGCAGCGGCGCGTGGTCGCCTTCGCGGCGGCGGTTCTGGTGCTGCTCCTGGTGGCCGGGATCAAGGTAACGGTCGCTCTGGCTCGTGGGCGCTCGAACATCCTCGGGTTGATCGTCCTTTCGGTTCTCGGGATCTGTGCGCTGAGCTTCGTCTCCTTCCCTCGGCTGACCGAACTCGGTCGCCGGGTGCTGGTCGACCTGCGCGAGCTCTACGGGGGAGTTCGCGCCCGGGTCGATCAACTGTCCGGCCAGGACGGTTCTCCGGAGATCGTGGCTCTGGCCGCGGTGTACGGCCTGGGGGTGCTGCCCGCGAGCGCCTATGGCGATCTGCGCCATGCCTTCCGCAGCAGCGCCGACAGTTCAAGCAGCTCGAGCGGCTGCGGAGCGAGCTGCGGGAGCAGCGACGGTGGCGGGGGCGGAGGGGGATGCGGCGGCGGGTGTGGAGGGTGCGGATCATGATTGTGTCGACCCCTCCGGAGGCTGCGCTCTCGCGGGTCGGACTCGCCTGGCGCGAAGAGCTCGCGCATCAGATCCTCTGCTCGGGGGGGACGATCGACCTGGTCGAGGTGATCGCAGAGGACTGGATCCTTCAGCCACGAGCGCGCCGAAGCGCTCTCCGCACACTCGCGGCGCAGATCCCGATCGTGATCCACGGTGTGGGGCTCGGACTGGCATCGGCTGCGCCGGTTTCGGGGGCGCGTCTGGGCGCCATGGCGGAACTGCTGGCCGACATCCGGCCAGGTTATTGGAGCGAACACCTCGCGTTTGTGCGCGGGGGCGGCGTGGAGGTGGGGCACCTCGCCGCGCCGCCGCGCACCGCGGCCACGGTTGACGGAACGCTGCGCAACTTGAGGCGGGTGAAGGAGCGGGTGGGATCCCTGCCTCTGCTCGAGAATGTCGCCAGCCTGATCGATCCGCCGGCGAGCGATCTCTCCGAAGCGGAGTGGATCGGTCAGATCATCGCTGGATCGGGGGCCGGGCTGCTCCTCGACCTCCACAATCTCTACTCCAACGCGATCAACACCGGAGTCTCGCCCCGAGAACTGCTCCACCAGATGCCGCTCGACGCGGTGCGCTCGGTGCACCTGGCGGGAGGGAAGTGGGTGCGGACGGCGAACACCGACCGCTGGCTCGACGATCACCGGCACGCTGTCCCCGCCGAGGTGTTCGATCTGCTCGAGGAGTTGGCCTCCGCGGTCCGACGACCGTTCGATGTGGTCGTCGAATGGGATGGGAACTATCCCCCCTTCGAGCAGTTGCTCGCGGAGGTGGAGCACGCCCGCGGTGCGGTGGTTCGCGGGCGGGCGCGATCAACGTCGAGCGCGTTGGCGTCGCCGGGAGCGGTGCTCGACAGCGGTGGACCAGGGCCGGTCACGATCGACAAGGATGCGATCGCCACCGAGTGTTTCTTGGCGCGGCTTTACACCGATTCGCACTTCCGAGATCAGTTTCTGGCCGAGCCCGCGGCGGTGCTGCGCGAGTTCGGCTTCCCTTCATCGCTCGCCGCCCGCCTACTCGAGCTCGATCGTCCAGGTCTGGAGTTGATGGCGCGTTCCCTCACCGCCAAGCGACAGAAGGCCGCCATCTAGTCGGGCGCGCGAGTCCTGGACTCCGCGCGCCCACTCCGCCCAGGTCAGCGCGCGCCGACCAACCCCCACAGACGCGACAGGTATGCCTGGACCTCGCGCGCCCCGGCGGCATTCAACTCGAAGATGTGCCGTGTCGCCTCGACGCGGACCGTCACCAGACGCGCCTCCTTGAGCAGCCGGAGGTGGCGCGAGACTGCCGGTCGGCTGATCGGGAGGCGCTCCGCGATGTCTCCGACCGAGAGCGGCCCGTGTCCGAGGATCTCAGATGAGGCCCCAGCGCGTCGAGCGCCCGCGGAGCACGCGACCTGGCTGGCCCACGTCCGTGGCGGCGCGGGGCCTTGGCGGGTTCGATCGATGCCTGCATGGCCGAATGGTAACGCGTGGGTTACGGATCAGCAATCCGGAAGCTACAGAATGTGAACAACTTGCGCGTACCGGGGCAATTCGTGTTCATCCCTCGGCGCACCGGCGATGGCGGCCCGAAGGCGTTCCGTGTCCATGGCGAGCGGAGGAATCCGCGTCTTGCTCTGAACCCTGTATTTCCGCCCGGCGCTGACTGGGGCAGGCGAGGGGCAAGTGGCTTTCGATTCACGGAGGGGCGCGGACTGTGTTTTCCTGTCAGGCCCGAACGCGGGACGAGAGATCGTCCGCGCGCATGGAGCGAGTCCCGCTGGTTGCGGGACGGGAGGGGTTGCTGGAAGAACCCGCGTCGAATCGCCCGGCGTCGGATGGTGGCGAATCCGATGACGTTGACCGGGAAGAACTGGGCCGGTTGCTCGCCCGGCTGCCCGGCGGGGATCCTGTCGCCCTCGAACGGGTGGTCCGACTGCTCTACGATGACCTGCGTGGACTGGCCCGGCATCGGCTACGGGCCGAGCGGCGCGACCACACCCTCGCCCCCACCGCACTGGTGAACGAAGCCTATCTGCGCCTGGCCCGCGAACGGCGGATCCCGGCCGGCAGCCGCACGCAGTTCTTTGCCGTGGCGGCCGCCACCATGCGACGCGTCCTGGTCGACTATGCGCGCATGCGGAAGCGGCTCAAGCGTGGAGGGGGCGCGGAGCAGGTGGCGCTCGATCCGGACACGGCATTCCTCTCCGAGCGCGAGGCGGACGAGATGATCGCGCTGGAGGAGGCGCTGGTGCGACTCGCAATGGTGAATCCCCGGTCGGCCGAGATGGTCGAGCGGCGTTTCTTTGGCGGGCTCTCGGTGCAGGAGATCGCCGAGCTTCGCGGGCTGTCGACCAAGACGGTGCAGCGCGACTGGATCCTGGCTCGCGCCTGGCTGCGACGCGAGGTCGGCCGCAGCCTCGGACTGCCGGACTAGGCAGCGAACGATGGCGAACGATACCTGGGAGCGGATCGAGGAGCTGTTCTTCGCCGCGCTCGAACGGCCGGAGGAGGAGCGGGCGAGGTTTCTGCAGTCGGCCTGCGCCGACCCGGGCCAGCGGATGGAGGTGGCGGAACTGCTCGCTGCCCATGCCAGCGCCACCGGTGCTCCTCTCGCCATCGAGCGCATCCTCCTTCCGGAGCCTGAACCGTCACCCCTCCCTCCCCTCGCAGGGCGGGAGGGGATGCGGGTTGGCGTCTGGCAACTGGAGCGCTTGCTCGGATCGGGTGGAATGGGCGAGGTGTGGTCGGCGATCCGCACCGAGAGCGACTTCGAGCAGCGGGTGGCGGTGAAACTGATCCGCCCGGTCTGGAGCGCGGAGCCCCTGGCGGCGCGGTTTCGGCGCGAGCGACAGACCTTGGCGCGACTGCGCCACCCGAACATCGCCTCGCTCATCGATGGCGGAATCGCGGCCGATCAGGCGCCGTTTCTCGCCATGGAGTACGTCGAAGGCGTGCCGATCACCGACTACTGCCGCGCTCGTTCCCTCTCACTGGCCGAGCGGATCCGGCTCTTCCGTATCGTGTGCGAGGCGGTTCGTTTCGCGCATGCAAACCTGGTGATCCACCGCGATCTCAAACCGCAGAACATCCTCGTGACGGCGGCCGGCCGGCCGGTGCTGCTCGACTTTGGTATCGCGAAACTGTTGCTCCCAGATGAGGAGGGGAGCGAAGAGACCAGGTTCGAGGAGCGCCTGTTGACGCCGGACTATGCTGCGCCCGAACAGTTGCGCGGGGAACCGGCCTCCACGCGTTCCGATGTCTGGGCGCTGGGTGCATTGCTTTTCGAGCTACTCACGGACGTCCGACTGCGCGACTGCGATCGCGATCCGACCACGGCGCGGAAGATCCGAGGTTCCGGCCCGGCGCCACGCCCGAGTCGGCATGGCGCGGTTCCCTGGGCACGCCGACTGGCGGGGGACCTCGACGCGGTCGCGGGTCGTGCCCTCCACCTTGATCCGGAGCGCCGCTACCGGTCGGTGGAGCAACTGATCGATGACCTCGATCGGTACCTCGGCGCGCGACCGGTGCTCGCCCGACCGGACTCGCTCGGCTACCGCGCCCGCAAGTGGGCCGAGCGCA
This sequence comes from Candidatus Eiseniibacteriota bacterium, assembly GCA_016712505.1. Lineage (GTDB taxonomy): Bacteria > Eisenbacteria > RBG-16-71-46 > CAIMUX01 > CAIMUX01 > JADJQY01. The sequence continues at coordinate 180,376 of JADJQY010000009.1, forward strand.
ATCGGGCCGCGGCGCTCTTGGGACCGCTGGTCGTGGTGTTGCTTGGGGTTCTCGGGATCTCCTCCGTCCTGCAGGCGCGCGACGTGGCGCGACAACGAGACGCTGCGATCGCGGCGCGCGCCGACACCGAACGATCGATGGCGATGTTGATCGACCTCTTCGGCGCGGCGGATCCGCGGGTGACCCCCGGGGGCGACACCCTCCGGGTGGTCGAACTCCTGGCCCGGGTGGAGCGGGCGCTCGAGGTTGAGCCTCCGCATCTCTCCGCCCGGCTGTGGGGCACCCTGACCGACATCCACGAGGCGCGCTACGACCAGGATGCGCAGCAGCGCACGCTGGTCCGGGGGCTGGCGGCAGCGGGGGAGGCCGGGCTGGAGGAGGAGCTGCTGGCCTTGCGCTACCGCGAGGCGAAGTTGGCTCGCGCGCGCGACGGGCGGCAGGCCGCGCTGCCTCTCTTCCGCCGGAGCCTGGCGGAGCACGAGGCCCGCTACGGCCGGGGGGCGGTGGAACTCGCTCCTGTGCTCCAGGACCTCGCCTCGACGGTCGAGTCGGACCAGGAGGCGATGGAACTGCTCGCCCGGGCCCTCGCCATCCGGCGCGCGTCGCCGACCGAGGACGACGGGCTCGCTGCGGTGCTGAACGAGATCGGGATCCGGCATCACGCCGCCGGCCGTCTCACGGAAGCCCGCGGGGCACTCGCGGAAGCCCGCGGGCTTCTGGCGCGGAAACATCCGGTTGAGTACCCGCCGCTCTTGTCGGTGAGTGCGAACCTGGCTGCGTGCGCGCAGGCCATGGGAGCGTTCGAAGAGGCGGAGCGAGTCCAGCGGTAAGTGCTCGAGGCCAGGCGGAGGGTCTATGGTTCCGACTCCTATGTCGTCGGCGCCTCTCACCTCGCGGTCGGGGTCGCGCTCGCCCACCAGGGGCGGTTCGACGCCGCGACGGCGGCGATGCGACAGGGCGTCGACATCGTCGGTCGACACCGCGATTCGGAGCACCACGAGTATCTCTTCGCGCTGCGCAACCTCGCCGGCGCGCTGGCCCGCGGAGACCACCCGGTCGAGGCCCTCGGACTGTATCGGACGGTGATCGAGCGATTCCGCCGGATACCGGCGGGCACCCCCCGGCAGATCGCCGACCTCCGGCTCTCGGAGCTCGAGGCCAGGGTGCTGGACGGTCAGGCGGTCAGCCGGGCGCGGGTACAGACCCTTGTCGACTCCTTCCGGGTCGGAGAGGAGGCCCCGGGTGCGCGATTGGTCGAGCGGCTGCACTTCCTCGGTACCCTCGCCCTGCTCGATCCGGAAGGCCTCTCTCCGGGAGAATCCGAACAGATCTTCGAAGAGGCGGCCGCTATCGCGGCGGAACGGGTTCACCCGGACCACCCGCTGACCGCCCAGGCCGGCCTGGGCCGGCTCCTCGCCAGGCGGCGAGCTGGGCGGGAAGTCGACGAGCGAGAGCTCGAACGATACTGTCGGACCTGCGAAACATGGGGTCTCGCGCACCGTCCGCTGCTGGCGATGGCGCGCGAGGAGTTGCGCCCGCGGCGCGCTCCGGCGGCAAGCCGACCCTAGGCGGACCTGGAACCATCACATCCGGATTGGAGGATCTGTGCGAACGTTGCCCTGGCTGATTGGGTATCCCGTCTCTGCTCTTTCTGGCCGGGTGCGCGAGCGACGGCGACGATCCTTCTCCCGCTCCCGGGGAGATCGTTCCGGGGAAGAACCGTTTCACGCTGACCATCGAAGGGCGCGAGCGGGTCTACTGGGTCCACGTCCCGGCCAGCTACACCGGCGCGACCGAAGTTCCGGTTGTCGTCATGTTGCACGGGACGAATCAGACTGGAGAGCAGTTCTACAACATCTCCGGCTGGAGGGAGGTCGGGGAAGCCGAGGGGATCCTGACCGTCTTTCCCACCGCTCTGGTGAACTGCATCGTGGACGAGGGACAGACCGAAGAACTCACGAAATGGAACTCCTATCCCGGTACCGGGGGCTGGGAGCACTGTCCGGGAGCGACACCGGCCAACGACGAACTGTTTCTGCGCGGTGTGCTGGCTGATCTCGATGCCCGGTTCGCCATCGATTCAGCCAGGGTCTACGTGGTCGGATTCTCGAACGGCGGGGAGATGGCCGCCCGTTGCGCGGTCGCGCTTTCGGACCTCTTTGCTGCTTCGATTGCCTGCGGCGGAGGCGGCGCGCTCCCCGGCAGCGGCGCGGGAACGCCGATCCGACTGCTTCCGGTGCTGCTCCAGTTCGGCAACGCGGACGCGAAGCTGATGCGGGCCGTCGGGGCCACTTCCCCTCTCCCGATGGACTTCACCGAGCTCTTCTCGACCTATCCAGGCCTCTATGGACGCGTACCCAAGCCGTACATCGACACATTTGCGATCGATGAAGCGTCGGTCACCGTCTCGGGCGACTCGACCTCCGTCATCGTGGCCGACTACGTGGGGCTTTCCGGCGATCCGGCAAATGTCTTCACCCTGGTCGAGGTCAAGGGCCTGGAGCACGAGTACCCGAACACGATCAACCACCCGCTGAATGGAGCGGCGCTCCACTGGGCGTGGCTGCGGCGGTTCTCCCTGCTGTGACGATCAGGCCGGGTCGGGGCGTGCCGAGTTACCGGTGGTGCGCCCGATCGAGGTGCCGAAGCCGTAGAACAGGAGCGCGGCGAGGATCGCCATGACGAGCACGGTCGTGCCGCCGTACCACGCGGTGATGTTTGGCGTGAGGATCGACGCAGATCATGAGGCTGAAGGCCAGCTGGAAGGCCACACCGGCGATCAGTCCGAACCGAGTGACGGTGATGATCAGGAGCGCCGCCCCCACGATCGCGTGGGTCAGCACCGGCCAGCTCCGCGCGTAGGTCAGATAGGCGAGGGAAACCATGGCCAGCCAGAGGATCGCCGCCGCCAATCGCTCGCGACGCACCCAGCGCTGGATCACCGCGACCAGCAGCAGCACACCGATCTGAGCCCAGATCGATTCCACCAGCTTGGACAGGGCCAGGGCCACGAGACCCAGCTGTCCGTCGAGGAGCGAAACATCGAGGGTTCGGTTCGGCGGGATCGGTATGGCGGCCCACTCCTTGATCCAGCCGGCGAGGCAGAGAAGTGCGGCCACGGCGAGACCGAGAACGGTACCGATCAAGACGTCCCGGCCGACCATCGGATCCCGCCAGCGACCAACCTGGATTCGATTCCAGCTCACGAGCAATTCCGGGCGGGACTTGCGCACCGCGGGTTCGAGTGCCAGGTAGAAGAGCCAGAGCGTGAACCCGACCATGAGCCCTCGCTCCACCCCGCCCAGGATCAGTCTGAACACCTGCGCCGGGACCGGACTGACCTTTCCTGCGAAGACGAAGGCCAGGGCGGAGGCGGCCGCGGCCACCACGCCGAGTCGCAGGGCCCCGGCGCGGTCGCTCCGGCCGGAAATCAGCCCCGCCCGAGCCCGGACGACCGCGGCGACCAGCAAGGTGCACAGGAGCGTCATCGCCAGCACGATCGCCGCGACCTGGTCGCGTCCCTCGACGCCAACCCTCGAGATCGGCGGAGCATCCCACTCCGCCGCGATCCGGAAGTAGACCGGTACCGCAGCCAGGGAGCCAGCTTCGACCCGAAGGGGAAGATCGGGGTGATCGGCAAAGACCCCGGACCAGGCCGCACGCACGTCGCAGTGCGCGGGCGGGATCCACCGGGGCGCGGTCGCCTCCAAGCGTGCCGGGTCGAGACCGGAAGCGCGGATGAGCGGAGCCCAATCGGCGGCGCGTGTTCCGGGGGCGACGCCGACGGAGTCTGTGGCGGCCTGGTCGCTGATGGCCGGAATTGCCCGGTACTCCACCAATCGTCCGCGCAGATCGAGAATCACGCTGCGCATCCCCTCGTGGGTCATGCCCGGGGAGTTGAAGCGGATGTAGGGGCGCCCCTGCCAATCCCCGGGCGCGAACGGCTGAGGACTCTCCCGGTACCAGAAGAAGTAGGTCAGGGGCTGGCCGGTCTCGAGTCTCCGCCACCGCGCCGGCGCGGGGCGCGGATCGCCGTCGTAGATGAGGTACGACTGGTCGAGATCGAACCCGCAGGCGCGAAAGGCCGCCAGTGGTTGGCCGCTCGCCTCCCGGACCAGGGTGGCCGCGCGATCGGCCAGGACTTCGGGCGATTTGTCGAGCGGCAGGCGATGAATGAGATTCACCCGATCGCCGAAGACGAGTACCAGGGTGAGCAGCAGCCCGATTCCGAGGAAGAGGCCGGCGACGCGCCGACTCAATACTCCGCGGGTCGGGGCGGCGGCCACCATCTCCGGGCTCGGCGTTTCGCCCGCGGCCAGCGCGGCCTGCAGCGGATCGCCCCCCGGGAGCGCCGCTGCCACCCGGAGCGCCGAGTCGGGCCGTTGTTCGGGATCGTCCTCGAGGCACCGCCGGATCACCGTGTCGACCAGCGGATCGATCTCCTTCACCAGGGTCGAGACCCCACTGATCGAGCTTTCCGACCGCTGTCGCCGGAGATCCTCCAGGGTCTTGGCATCGAAGACGCGTCGTCCGGTGAAGAGCTCATGGAGAACGAGACCGAGCGAGTAGATCTCGCTCCGTCGCGTGACGACCTTCCCCGCGAACTGCTCCGGCGCCATGTAGGCGGGGGTCCCGGAGAAGTCACTCTCTCCCGCGTCCGTGTCCAGACCAGCCAGACCGAAGTCAGTGATCCGCGCGCGTCCCCGCCCGTCGATCATGATGTTGGCCGGCTTGAGGTCTCGGTGGAGCACACCAAGGTCATGGGCCGCAGCCAACCCCGCGCAGAGCTGACGTGCGATCTCGACCGCCTTGTCCTGCGGCACGCGGCCGATACGTCGGAGCAGCGACGCGAGATCCTCACCGTCGATGTACTCCATCGAGAGGAAGTGGAGCCCGCCCGCTTCCCCAAGGTCGAAGACGCGGCAGATATTGGGGTGCGAGATCTGCCGCGCCACGCGTACCTCGCGCTGGAAGCGACTCAGCGCCTCGGGATCCGAGCTGAGCGCCTGGGGCAGGAACTTGAGCGCCACGGCCGATCCCAGCTTGAGGTCATCCGCCCGGTACACCTCGCCCATTCCGCCGCGCCCGAGGAGCGCCACCACGCGGTACCGTTCGCCGATCACCGCGCCGGGGACGAATCGCGACCCTTCGGACGGCGAACTCGCGGAGGAAGCCACGTGAGGAGTCGTCTGGGTCAAATCGGTCCCAGCCGAACGCGCCCGCCCGCACTGCGGGCAGAATCGGGCCTCTCCAGTCATCGAAGTCGAGCAGTGTGCGCAGCGGTCCATGCCTGGTCCTCAGCCATCGTCTCGGGGCGCGGACCAGGATAGCACGCGGCGGGTGGCCGCGAACCAGGGCGTGGGGGAGACCGCGTCTGGTGCAGTTGTGCGGTGGAACCAGGGCTGGAGCTCGCGATCGACTCGCGAAGCCGCTTGGAATCGAACCGTCTGCCGGTGCACACTTGAGTCTGCAGTCAAACCAGCCGCTCGGAGAATTGGTCAGTCATGAGTCTGACGCTACGGTCGGGTCGCCGCGGCTTCTCGCGAGCCTTGCGCTTCGCCGGCGCCTTCCTCCAGATCTGCCTCGTACTTGCTTCGCTCGGAGGAGTTGCGCATGCCCACGCCCCGCGGGGCGAGGAACTGGCCCGGCTGGACGCGCTCCTGCGCGAACATCCTCAAGATGTTGACCTCAGGTTGCGCCGGGCGGGGCTGCGGATCGAGGTTGGATTCCTGGACGGGGCCACCTCCGACCTCCTGTGGGCCGGAATGGGCGATCCGGGCCGGATCGAGGTGCCGGTGGGCCGATTAGCGGTCGCCCTGGGGTACGGCGATCCGGGGCGTGGGGTCGAGGCGCTGGAGTCCTATCGCGCCGCACACCCCGAACGGGCGGGAGAGCTGCAACGCCGCGTCCTGGCCGTGCTCGACGAGCTGGAACTGGGCGGGATCTCTTCCGCGCTCACCGGCGACCTCCGTCGCGCGGTGGGAAGCTGGAAGTGTGACGCGGCTTCCGAGGGCAGCGGGGCAGGCCTCCCTGGTGGCGGCACGGATCGCGCCAGGTCCGCTGGCCCGGCCGCGCTGGTGATCCGCGGCCCGTACGTGATGTCGACTGCGACCAGCTCGACCGTGGTGCGGTGGCGCACCGATCTGCCGACCGACAGTTGGGTCCGGTACGGCGTGACCCCCGGAGATCTGTCCCTCACGGCCAGCGACCCGACCGAGAGCACGGAACACGAGATCACGGTCATGGGGCTGGTCGCGAACACGCGCTACTATTTCTCCGTCGGCACGAGCGTGGAGCCGCTGAGCGGCGGCGACCAGTTCACCTACTTCCAGTCCGCACCCGTGGCCCAGTCCGCGCATACGACCCGCGCTTGGATCCTGGGCGATTCGGGCGGAGCGGACTACAAAGCGCGTGCGGTGCGGAACGCATTTCTGCAATGGAACGCCAACGCTCCAATCGACTTCATGCTGCTGCTGGGGGACAACGCCTACGACGCCGGAACCGATGCGCAGTATCAGGCCGCGCTGTTCGACATGTATCCATCGACCTTGCGCTCCACGACGCTCTGGACCACCCGGGGCAACCACGATGTGCTCTACAGCGGGAGCGGAAACGACTACTACGATCTCTTTACCTTGCCGCGCCAAGGGCAGTGCGGCGGGCAGCCGTCGTTCTCCGAGGCGTACTACGCTTACGACTGGGGAAATGCGCACTTCGTTTGTCTGGACTCAGAGGGATCGAGTCGTGCCCCCGGCGGTTCAATGGCCACCTGGCTGCAGCAGGACCTCGCACAGAACGAGCGAGACTGGACCATCTGCTACTGGCACCATCCGCCGTACACCCACGGATCGCACGACTCGGACGACCCGACCGATTCCGGCGGACGGATGACGGAGATGCGCGCGAACATCCTGCCGATCCTCGATTCGTTCGGGGTCGACCTGGTCCTCTGCGGCCACAGCCACAGCTACGAACGGTCGTTTTTGATCGACGGTCACTACGGAGTTTCCTCGACCTTCGAGCCTTCGATGATCATCGACGGAGGGAACGGGAACCCCGCGGTCGACGGTCCCTACGAGAAGGGTCCGCTCGGCATGAATCCACACCTGGGGATCGTCTACGGAACGATGGGCTCTTCCTCGCGTCTGGGGGACGGGACCTTCGACCATCCGGTCATGGTCACGTCACAGCGCAGGCTGGGATCCGAGCTGCTCGAGATCGATGGGGATCAGCTCCAGATGTGGTTCGTCGATACCCTGGGGGTGGTGCGCGACCGATTCGCCATGGTGAAGCACGGCGCGTCGCAGGCGGGTGGCGCTCCCACCGAGCCTGCTGGTCCGGCGGGGGGCGAGCCGAATCCCTTCCGTCAGACGACCGCACTGCGCTTCGAACTTCCCAGCGGGGGAGTCGCGCGGGTGCGGCTGCTGGACTCGGGCGGGCGGGTGATCCGGAGCTTGGCCGCCGAGGTGCGTGCGGCGGGGGAGTGGATCGTTGCCTGGGACGGGCGGGACGACGCAGGCCGGACGACTCCCCCGGGGGTCTACTTCGCCGTGCTCGAGACCCCGGAGCTACGCGATACTCGAAAGCTGGTGCGGACCCGCTAGTCTGCCGCGACGCCTACTCCAGGGCGTAGAGATTTCCGTCCATGCTCCCGACGTAGACCACCCCTTGATCGACCGCGGGCGAGGACATGATGGCACCGATCGAAGCGTATCGGTAGAAGTCGATGTACATGTCCTGGAAGTCGCCGAAGACCGGCGCGAATCCGGCTTGATCGAACGATCCATCCGGATTGAGCAGCTTGAGCGCGTTGTCCCGAGAGGCAGGCGTCTGGAACTCCCACACCTGGGCACCGGTGCGCGCGTCGAGCGCGTAGAGCTTTCCATTGTGACTGCCGAAGTAGAGGTAGCCACCGGCGTACGCCGGGGAGGAGAAGATGTACGCCTTGGCGTCGAAGTTCCAGAGCAGCCGACCGGATCGGGCGTCGAGCGCCATGAAGCGCGCGGTGTCGGAGGTGCCGACGTAGACCCGGCCGTCGTGTACCGCCGGAGTGCCGATGACCCACGAGCGACTGGTCGGGTAGTCCCACCGCTTCCGACCCGTGGTGGCCTCGACCGCATAGACGTGAGCGTCACGACATCCGACGTAGATCGTGCCGTCCACCACCGCGGGAGAGGACTGGAAACCAACCTGGTTGTGGTTGGTGGGGTCTTCTCCCGCCTTGAACGCCCACTTCAACTGTCCGGTCTCGACATCGAGGGCGTAGAGGTTGCTATCCCAGCTTCCGATGTAGAGCGTCGATCCAACGACCGCCGGGGACGAATGGACGACGTCCCGGGTGGCGAACTTCCAGAGCAGCAGGCCGCTGTCGGCTGCTACGGCATAGACGTTTCCGTCTCCGCTGCCGAAGAACACCTTTCCCGCGGCAACCGCCGGCGATGACGTGAAGAGATCCCAGGCGTCCGGGATCGTCTGGGCCGGCGCGGGGTAACCGTGCAGGTTCTTGGCCTCGAACTTCCGCTCGTACTCGGTCGGACAGACCCACTTCGGCTGGCCGGTTTCCACGTCGAGAGCCGCGAGAGACCCGGCGGATGAGACAAAGAAGACTGCCTCGGGCGTCACCGCCGGGGTCGAGGCGATCGGCATCCGCGACTTGAATTTCCACTTCTCCGCTCCCGTCGCCTGGTCGATCGCGTGCAGGTGGCCGTCCAGGCTGGTGATGAAGACGACCCCGCCTGAGATCACCGGCGAGGTGACGATCGGTCCGCCCGTGGTGAAGGTCCACCGCAGGCGCGGCGTGACAGTCGGACCGACCGCTTCGTAGACGCCGGTCCGGGCGAGATTGCCGTGAAACATCGCCTGGCCTGGGCGCTCGAGGAACGTTGCTCGCCACGAGGCCGGCCGTAAGAAGGGGGACGGCGTGATTTCGGCGCATGAGAGAGCCTTTCCGAAGCGACGGGTCCGGCGGGGGCCCGCTGCGGAACAGCGTGGTGGCGCGGAGGATCAGCCGGATTCTGCCACGCAGAGCGGATGATCAGAAGTCCAATCTCTGCGCCGACGGGTGGCCCCACGGGCAGTCTGGGGTAGACTCAGCCGCGAGGCGCGCAGATCGACGGCTGGAGGATCGGACGATGGAATTCGAACGCTGTGGTTGGGTGGGGAGCGATCCTCTCTATGAGCGCTACCACGACGAGGAGTGGGGCGTGCCCATGACCGACGATCGGGTGCTGTTCGAGTTCCTGCTGCTCGAAGGTGCGCAGGCCGGGCTCAACTGGATCACCATCCTGAAGAAGCGTGAGAACTACCGGCGCGCGTTTGCCCGCTTCGACCCGCGCAAGGTGAGTCGCTTCGAGGCCGCGGATCGCGCCCGACTGCTGGGCGACGCTGGAATCGTGCGCAACCGGCTCAAGGTCGATGCTGCGATCGAAAACGCCCGTCTCTTTCTCGAGCTGCAGAAGGAGGAGGGGAGTGCAGCCGTCTACCTCTGGAGCTTCGTCGGCGGGCGGCCGCTTCAGAATGAGTGGCCGAGCCTGAGGCAGGTTCCGGCAGTCACGCCCGAGGCCGAGGCGATGAGCAAGGCGCTCCGGAAGCGCGGGTTTCGCTTCGTCGGGCCGACCATTTGCTATGCCTTCATGCAGGCGATGGGTCTGGTAAACGACCACACCGTGGGCTGCTTCCGAAAGAAGCCGGTTGGGGATCTCGGACGCCGGTTTCGGCTCGACCCGCCGCCGAGCCGCTAGCGAATCAGTTGCACGGCGCGAGGCTCCCGACCGGCGGCGCGAATCCAGTAGGTGCCGCTCGGTGCCGGGGCCCGCCGCATTCGTTCCGTCCCAGGCAAACGGCCGGCCGGCGGAGGAGATCCGGGTCAATCGACGCCCCGAAGCATCGAGAATCTCCACGCTGTTCCCTGGGCCGCTCGAGTCGAAACGGATCCAATCGGAGAAGGGATTGCGCGAGAGCAGGCGGATCGTGGGCGGCTCGACCAGGTCGCTCAGCAGGTCGGCGGGAGTGTTCACCATCTGATAGATTTCGCCGTCGACGCCGGTTCCGTAGTCCACGATGAGGAGTTCGCCGTCCCAGTTCTCGCCGAACGACGAGATGAACTCGAGCGCGAGCCCGTTGCCGGGAGCGAGCTGCGCGGTCCGTTCGAGGAAGTTGCTCTTGATCCCGTTCTGGTAGCGGAACGACCAGATCCGGCCGGTGCAGAAGTCACCGAAGAAGTAGAGCCCCTGAAAGGTCGGGATGGATGGGCCGCGGTAGACGTACCCCCCGGTCACCGAGCACCCAACCGTGTGCGCGTACTCATGCACCGGATCGGTCAGGCCGGATTCGTCACAGTCGAGCGGCGGATTGTAGCAGTGGTCCCCCTGCTTGATCGGCCAGCCGAAGTTCCGCCCCCCAGGCTCGCCGGCCGCCTCGAAGTTGATCTCCTCCCAGTCGTTCCGGCCCACGTCTCCCACCCAGAAGTTTCCCGTTGCCCGGTCGAAGCTGGCTCGCCAGGGATTGCGGTATCCGTAGTCCCAGATCTCGTCCCGAAACGCGGGGTCCGCGACGAATGGATTGTCGGGGGGGATGGTGTAGACCCCGCCGCCGCTCACGTCGAGGCGGAGCACCTTGCCGAAGAGCACGGTGCCATCCTGACTGGGGTGATCCGGGCATTCGCCACAGGCCCCGTCATCTCCGAGATTGACGTAGAGGTAGCCGTCAGGGCCGAACCCGATCCAACCCCCCTTGTGATTGGGCCGTACCTGGGGCACGACGAGCAGGGTTTGTCGGGAGGCCAGGTTGCCGCGCAAGGGGTCGGTCCCATCGATCGAGAGTCGCGCCAACGTGGTCTGATTCTGGTTGTTCGAATAGAGCAGGTAGAGACGACCGTTCGTCTCGAAGGCGGGATCGAAGGCCAGGCCCAGCATCCCGCGTTCATCGAACTGTGTCGGGGTCCAGACCAACGACTGAAGGTCGAGGAACGGCTGATTTGCCTCCTGCCCCGCTTCGTAGACGCGGATCAGTCCGCGCTGCTCGACCACATAGAGCAATTCGCGCCCTTGGTAGCGGAGCCCGGTGGCGTAGACCGGGAGCTCGAGGTCTGAGGCCAGTCGCACCGTGCCGACGCCGGAGGCCGGTTGGGCGAGGCACGAGGCGGCGACCAGGAGAAGCACGCAGAGGGTCTTCGGCGAACGGAGCATGGCACCTCCTCGGGAGTTGGTGCGGGGAAGGATACCCGAAGCGGGTCAGGCTGACCCACGCCCAAGTTCCTGCCTCGGGAGGGCTACAGCCCGAGGAGAGCGTCCGCCTCGTCCAGGTGGGCGAGCACATGGTGGGGACGGTAGGCGTACCGCTCGAGGTCGGCCAGCTGACTGACCCCGGTCAGCACCAGCATCGTCCGGAGTCCCGACTGGATCCCGGCGATGATGTCGGTCTCCATGTTGTCTCCCAGCATCCAGGTCTCCTCCGAGTGGGTGCCGAGACGTCGCAACGCAGCCCGCATCATGTACGCGTTCGGTTTCCCCACGTAGAAGGGCTTGCGCCCCGTGATCCTCTCGATTGGAGCGGCCAGTGCCCCGCAGGACGGGCGCCCGCTCGGACCGGCGACATCGGCATTGGTGGCGACGAAGCGAGCCCGCGCAGGATCAGATGGGATGCCTTCTGGATCATATCGAAGTTGTAGGCGCGCGTCTCCCCGAGCACGACGAAGTCGGCCTCGGTCTCGGAGTGGGTGAATCCGGCCTGATAGAGCTCGTGACTCAACGCCCCTTCGCCGAGCACGAACACCTTTCGTCGATCTCCCGCCTGCTCGTTCAAGAACTGGGCGGTCGCCATCGCGGAGGTGAAGAAGTGCGATTCCTCGACGGTCAGGCCCGCCGACTTCAGTCGATCGCGAAGGTCGCCCGGCGTCTGCGAGGGATAGTTGGTGAGGAAGAGAAACGGGTGGTTCCGAGCGCGGAGCCGCGCGATGAACTCCACCGCTCCCGGCAGCGCGGTGTTGTCGTGCAGAATGACGCCGTCGATGTCGCAGAGCAGTGGCATGGGGTCTCCCTCTGGCCTAGGCGTGTCCGGCGAGGCCCCATGCTACGGGCGAGCGACCGCTAGCGCACCACCCGAATCCCGATCGACTGCGGAGTGCCGTGCCCCGTGTCGATCCGAACCCAGTAAGCTCCGACGGCCAGGTCCTCCACGGTCAGATCGAGCTGCGAAGCGCTGGTCCCGTCGATCGCGGCGCGCGCGACCTCGCGCCCGGTTGCATCGTGAAGTGAGGCGATGCCGCGTCGAGCCGGCGAATCGATCGCCAGGTGGATCGTCTCGCCTTGACGGACCGGATTCGGCCAGGCGATTGGCGCTGCGGACAGAGTGTGGTTCTCGGCGATGGCAGCGGGGTCGGAGACGCCGGCCAGTCCGCCGATGAAGCTGCGCAGCCCGGGCACCAGGTCCGGCTCGGACATCTCCGGATTCTCGACCCGCGAGCTTTCCGAGGCCAGGGCGCCGCCAAAGAGCACGCGAAAGTCCTCGGCGAACAGCTCGTGGGGGCGGAACGCGTGGGCGGCGTCCGCGTGATAGCGCGGGTCGGATCCAACCCCGCGCAGCCCGAGGTACGTCTTCCAGCCGGCGGTGTCGGAATCGGGGAGGAACAGGCGATGTACTGCGTGGCCCAGCTCGTGCGCGACCAGTGCGTGAACCTCCGCTGGGTCCGTGTAGGCGTAGACCCCGGGGCTGAGATAGATCGCGCGGGAGTCGGCCGAGGAATCGAGGCAGGTGGCCCGCGGGAAGGGGAGCACGAAGATGTCGATATCGAGCGGGCTGGTGAACGGCTGGGGAATCGCCGCGATTGCCGCCTCGACATCCGCGACCTGCACCGGGTGGAACGTTCCGTCCCCGCGATTCGAGATGACCGGGTCGTCGGTCGAGGTGACCAGGCGAACGAAAGCGCCGTTGGCGTCGCGGAAGAGCAGCGCACCGGTCAGCGAACGCGAGGTGCGTTCCGTGAGGACTTGCTCCGGACCGTGAACCCGGATCTCCGCCGCCGCGGTCGTGCCGGCTGCGAGCAACGCTCCGAGGATCAGGATTCGATCGAAACCGCGACGCGACATGTGCCCTCCGCCAGTCTGCGTAGGAACCGGCGTGCCGAGACTTGCAATTCATTGCATGGTATGTGGTTATGTGATTCGATGAAGGTGTCGCGCGAGGCGGTTGGGTTACCCGCCCCAGGCATACGCGACCCGGAGTGACCCGAACCGACTCGCGCTCCGCAAGTTCGGCCGGATCGGCCGGTGCTGGCCCATTCCGCGTGAACCCCCGACCACCGCGCGGCCGGTACGGCGATCGGTGGCCACCGAGGGGGGCTCTGCCCTAGCATGCCTCGACACGAAGGGAGACGGAGGGAGTGAAGATGCGGCGAAGCCTGGGCGCGATCATGACGGAGCTGGTCGACTACGCGGGGCTGTTTCCCCCGGCCGAACTCTCGATGCCCGCGGCCTGCGAGCTCTTTGTCGCCCACCGCGAGTCTGCGGCGTCGTGGATGCTGGGCCACTTCGTCTGTCCCGCCAGCCGAATGACCGAACTCGCGGCGCAGGCGCGCGAGCGCGGCGCCGCTCGGCTCCGCGTGTCGATGCTCGCCCGCCCGAGCGGCGACGGAGCGGCTTTCGTTGCCGCCGCGATGGACGCCGCAGGTGAGCTGCAGAACTGGAACCGAAGCGATGCGCCGCTGGCGGTCGGCGCGATCGAGCTCCGGCTGCCGTCGGATCTGCTCGAGGATGAGGCGGAACTACGCCGGGCGCTGGTCACGGTGGTGGACCTCTTCCCCACCGAGGCAGGGTGCGAGGTGTTCGTCGAGGGGACGCCGGCGCGGAGCGCGCGTCTGGCGGAGGCGCTCCAGCACGCGGGGGGCGGGCGACTGGGGCTCAAACTGCGCACCGGAGGGGTGACTCCCGACGCCGTTCCCTCAGTGGAGCAGGTGGCGGAGTGCCTGATCGCGTCGGCCGCCACCGGTCTGCCCTGGAAGGCGACGGCGGGTCTCCATCACCCCCTGCGGCATTTCGATCGGACCGTCGGGACGACGATGCACGGCTTCTTGAATGTCTTCCTGGCCGCACTGTTCGCGCGGAGCGGACGCAGCTCGCATGCCGAACTGATCCGCCTCCTGAGCGAGGATGACCCGGGGGCGTTCCAGTTCGATGATGAGGCCGCACACTGGCGCGATCTCAGTCTCTCCACGGTCGAGATCCAGGCGTTTCGCGCCCAGGTCCGGTCGTTTGGAAGTTGCAGTTTCGATGAGCCGCGCGACGATCTCGTGACGCTCGGACATGCCCCCCGGACCGCTGTCCGATTCAGAATCTCCCCTTCGGCATCTTTCGCCCCAGGAGCGGCGGAGAAGCGCGTGTGGGGACGATCGTGGGCCACACGGTGGTCGATCTCGCGGCGCTCGAGCGGCGCGGCCTGTTCGCCGGGCCCGAGCTGCGCGGAAAGCAGGTGTTCGCACGCCCATCGCTCAACCGGTTCATGGAACTCGGGAGACCGGCCTGGCGCGAGGCGCGCCTCCGATTGGTCGAGTTGCTGCGAGAAGAAACCTCGGTGCTCCGCGACGATGCCGGCCTGCGCGCCGAGGTGCTCCTGCCCGAAGAGGCGACGCAGATGTGCCTGCCGTGCGAGATCGGAGACTACACGGACTTCTACTCCTCCCGCGAGCATGCCACCAACGTGGGCGTGATGTTTCGCGGGGCGGAGAATGCCCTGAACGCGTGTTCGATCACATCTTCGGCTTCGTGCTGGTCAACGACTGGTCCGCTCGGGACATCCAGAAATGGGAGTACCAGCCGCTCGGTCCGTTCCTGGGGAAGAACTTCTGCACCTCGATTTCCCCCTGGGTGGTGACCCTGGAGGCGCTGGAGCCGTTTCGGTGTGCCGGGCCAGTGCAGGATCCGGCCCCGTTGCCCTACCTCCAGAGCGCGGGGACCGCACGTTCGACATCGAACTCGAGGTACGCCTCGGACTCCAAGCATGGCGCGCCGGGGATCGGATCTCCCGCTCGAACTTCCGCACCCTGTACTGGGACCCCCGCCAGCAGTTGGCCCATCAGAGCGTGAATGGGTGCCGGTTGCGCCCCGGGGATCTGCTGGCCTCGGGGACGATCAGCGGCGCGGCGAAGGACTCCCGAGGAAGCCTGCTCGAGCTTTGCTGGAAGGGAACGGAACCGCTCCGGCTCTCGAGTGGTGAGACGCGCACCTATCTGCAGGATGGGGACGAGCTGACCTTGAGCGGACACGCCGTGCGCGGCCCGCTGCGGGTGGGTTTCGGTGAGGTCAGGGGACGCGTGCTCCCGGCGCGGGGCTGAACCGCGAGGAAGCAGGGGAACAAGGCGGGGATCAGGCCGCCTTGCTCATCACCTCGTCGATCCGGGTCTTGAGCAGGTCGGGGGTGAACGGCTTGACCACGTAACCATTGACTCCGGCCTTGATCGCCTCGACCACCTTTGCCTTCTCCGCCTCGGTCGTCACCATGATCACCGGGGTCTTGTGCCCTGCGGCTCGCAGGCGCTGGACGAAGGTGATGCCGTCGACGTTCGGCATGTTCCAGTCGCAGAGAATCAGCGTCGGCTGGCTGCTCAGGTACTGCTTCATCCCGTCCTCGCCGTCGACTGCTTCGGTCACTTCCTGGATCCCGATCTGCTGCAGCACGTTCTTCTGGATGTTCCGCATCGTCCGGGAGTCGTCGATCAGTAGGATCTTCATGGCGATTCCTCGAATCTACTAGGCCGCCTGGGCCGTCGGGTTTCCGCTTCCCTCTGCTGTCTCTTTCTTCAGCGTGACCTGGACCGCGAAGGCCCCGCAGTCGCAGGTGCAGGCAAACTCGATCACCGGCAGGTCGTGGCGGCGAAACACCTTGTGCCCATGACCGACCACCACCGACGGGCAGCTGATCGACACCGAAGTGTCGGGGAAATTGGACTTGGCCCCGCCGGCGATCATGTTGGTCACCTCGCCGATCGCGTCGGTGAAGTCGTCGTCATCCTGCGACATCGGCATGCCGGCGAACTTCGTGACCACCGCTTCGGCGGTCGAGGTCGGAAAGCTCACGACCACGCTCCCCTGGACGTCGCCGGAGAGCCCGATGATCCCCGAAACATCGAAGACCGACTCGAACGACGACGAGACGGACGGATCCGCAATCTCGACCTCGGTCGAAAGCATGGTCGAGAAGAAGTTGGAGATGGCGAATTTGAACGCCTCGACGAACGCAGGATCCATGGCTGCTCCCTCTGCGTGGAATCGAAACCTCGGCGTGCGAAGTGGAGTCTGCGCGCCGCCATTCGGATGGAAGATCGTCTCCGCCGCTTGCCTCCCTGAGCAGAATCTCACCTCGTGATCCCGGCGGGTGCGGCAAGTATTGCCCCCCCGGGTGTCCGCGGCGTAGCATCGGCCGCCGATTGGAGAGCGGTGGAACGACTTCGAGGGAGACGACATGTCACTGTTGCGGGCCGGACTCCGGCTGACCCTTTGCTTCTGCTTCGTACTGCCGGGCGCGCTCCGCGCAGTGGAGTCTTCGCCGGCCGACTCGACTCTGGCCCCACCGCGGGACTCCGCCTCGGCCGAGCCCGCGGAGAAATGGGATGTGGCCAACCCCGGGCTCCCTTGCGACACCCTTTCGTTCGAGGCGAGCGAGGGAACCTGGATCAGCGTCGATGTCTCCCCGGATGGGGAGTCTCTCGCCTTCGATCTCCTCGGCGACCTCTATACGGTGCCGATCCAGGGCGGGGAGGCGAAGCTTCTCTCCGGGGGACTGCCCTACGAGATCCAGCCCCGATACAGCCCTGATGGCAGGTTCATCCTCTTCACCAGCGATCGCGGCGGGGCGGACAATCTCTGGATCATGAAGGCGGACGGCACCGAGCCTCGCCAGCTCACCAAGGAGAACTATCGCCTCCTCAACAACGGCGTCTGGCATCCCAGCGGCGACTACGTCGTGGCGAAGAAGCACTTCACCAGCCGACGCAGCATGGGGGCGGGCGAGATGTGGATGTACCACGTTCCCGAAGGGGGGGGCGGGGTCCAGCTCACCGAGAAGAAGAACGCACAGCAGGATGCCAACGAACCGGCGTTCTCCCCGGACGGGCGCTATCTGTACTGGTCCGAGGACATGTCTCCCGGGCCGAGCTTCGAGTACAACAAGGATCCGAACGGCACCATCTTCGTCATTCGCCGGCTCGACCGGGAAACCGGGCGGATCGACAACCTGATCGAGCGACCAGGCGGGGCCGTCCGCCCGGAGGTCAGTCCCGATGGTCGCACCATCGCCTTCGTACGTCGCGAGCGGAATCGCTCGGTCCTCTCACTCTTCGACCTGGCGACGGGCGAGGTGCGCTCGCTCTGGGACGGTCTGTCGCTCGATCAGCAGGAGACCTGGACCCTCTTCGGTGCGCACCCCGGTTTCGATTGGACGCCGGACGGTCGCTCCATTGTGATCAGCGCTCAGGGAAAGCTCCACCGGGTCGAGGTGGCCTCCGGCCAGGTCACCGAGATTCCGTTCCACGCTGCGGTGCGCCAGCCGGTGATTCAGGCGGTTCGTCGTGCGGTCGAGGTGGGGGAGGATCATTTCGACGTTCGGGTGATCCGCTGGGCACAGTTCACCCCGGACGGCCGCACCGTCGTGTTTCAGGCCCTGGGCAAGCTGTATCGCCGGGATCTGGCCGCGCCCTACGGCCAGCCGAGCGGCCCGGCACGAAGGATCACTCGTGATGAAGGGTGGATCGAGTCTGCCCCCTCGCTTGCTCCCGATGGCCGGACGATCGCCTACACCACCTGGAATGATCGAGAGGGGGGGCGTGTCCGTGTGGTCGGCATCGACGGCACCGGCGGCAGGGTGGTCCAGGCGCGCCCGGGTCACTACGCCGAAGTTGCCTTCTCCTCCGACGGTCGGTGGCTGGTCTACCAGGCAGTGGGCGGGGACGGATATCGCGGCTATCTCTGGGCCGAGGAGGCGGGAGTCTATCGCCTGGCCGTCGACGGGCGGTCGCCCGCCGAGCTCGTGACCCGCGAAGGGAGCAGTCCGCACTTCAATCACGACGGAACCCGCATCTTTCTCAACTCCGGCGAAGGGGAGAAGCACGCTCTGGTCAGTGTAAACCTGCTCGGCTCGGACCGGCGGGTGCACGCGACGTCGGAGCGGGCGCTCGACTTCGTGCTCTCGCCGGATGAACGTTGGATCGCCTTTCAGGAACTCTGGCAAACCTACGTGGCACCGTTCCCGCTGTCCGCGCGGCCGGTGGAACTCGCGCCGGAGATGTCGAACTTGCCGGTGCGCCGGCTCTCAGCCGACGGTGGGGTCGACCTCTCCTGGACACGGGACGGCCGCCGGGTGAGTTGGAGTTTGGGGCCGAATCTCTGGTGCCAGGAACCCGACTCGCTCTTCGTCGAACGCGAGAAGAGCGCCCCGGCTCCGCGTCCGGACAGCGTCGCGCTCGGCTGGACCGAGCCGGCTGATCTGCCCACGGGCGATCTCTACCTGGTCGGGGGGCGCGTTCTACCCATGACCGCCGAGGGGCCGTACCGTGACTCCGATCGCACCGCCTGGGTCATCGACAACGGGGTGGTCCACGTCCGAGGAAACCGGATCGTTGCGGTGGGCCCGGCGACCGAGGTGGCGATTCCCCGCACCGGGGCGCGGGTGATCGACGTCACCGGAATGACCGTGATGCCTGGGTTCGTTGACGTCCATGCCCACACAGGATCGAGCGGGGCGCGGCTTCTGGCGCAAACCAACTGGGCGCTGATGGCCAATCTCGCCTTCGGCGTGACCACGACCCACGATCCCTCGAACAACACCGAGATGATATTCGCCGAGTCGGAGCTGCAGCAGCGCGGCGATCTGCTCGCTCCGCGGATCATGAGCACCGGCACGATCCTCTATGGCGCGGAGGGCGAGTTCAAGGCGGTGATCGATACCTACGACGACGCGTTGCGCGCCCTGCGCCGGACAGCGGCCTGGGGGGCTTTCTCGGTCAAGAGCTACAACCAGCCGCGGCGCGAGCAGCGTCAGATGGTGATCAAGGCGGCGCGCGAACTGGGGATGCTGGTTGTGCCCGAAGGCGGATCGACGCTGCACTACAACATGAGCCACTTTCTCGATGGGCACACCACGCTCGAGCACGCGGTGCCGGTGGCGCCGCTCTACGAGCCGGAACTCCGGTTGATGTCGCGCTTCGGGACCGGCTACACCCCGACGCTCATCGTCGGCTACGGCGGAATCTGGGGCGAGAACTACTGGTACCACCACACGGAGGTCTGGAAGGACGAGCGACTCCTCCGCTTCATGCCGCGCTCGACCCTGGATGCTCGCGCCCGCCGTCGGGTGATGGCTCCGGAGGAGGAGTACCACCACCTCGATCTCGCCCGGACCGCGGCGGAAGTGGAGCGAAGGGGCGGGAACGTCGAGATCGGCGCGCACGGGCAGATTCAGGGGCTGGGAGTTCACTGGGAACTCTGGATGCTGGAGCAGGGGGGACTGGAACCGATCGAGGCGCTGCGCTGCGGCACGCGGAACGGAGCGCGCGCCCTCGGACTCGACGGTTCGCTTGGCACTCTGGCCGATGGAAAACTCGCCGACCTGATCGTGATCGAGGGGGATCCGCTGACCGAGATCCGTAGCTCGGTCCGGGTGCGCTACACCATGCTGAACGGCCGACTGTACGATGCCCGCACGCTGGAGCAGCTCGCGCCGACGCCGACGCCGGCTCCGACCCTGCCCTATCTGGAACCGCTTCCCGCGGCCGCGACCCACTTCGACTGCGACTGGCAGATGGAGTGAGCGCGATCAGGTGACCGTATCGCGCGCCCGATCCTGGTGTCGCTTCCAGCTTCCGTCCTTCTGGATGCGGACGATCTCGTCCAGCGCTCCGGAGACCTCCTGATCGCGGGAATAGAAGTGCGGAGCGAGCCGAATCCCGGCGCCGGGGCGGTAGTCGATGATCACGTCGCGGGCGAGGAGCTCGCGCGAAATCTCGTAGGCGTGCGGTAGGTCGATGCTGACCGTCCCGCCGCGCGATTCCGGCCGACGCGGGGTGCGCACCGGCCAGCCTTCGCGGTCGCACCGTTCCAGGATCATCGTGGTCTGGCGCAGGCTCTTCTCGCGCACCCGGTCGATCCCGACCAGAGCGAGGATTTCCAGGCCGGCCTCCGCCGCCATGAGCGACGGGACAGCCGGCGTGCCGTGCAGGAAGCGCCACGCCCCCGCGGCGCGCTCGATCGGTGGAGGAGCGAAGGCGAACGGATCGTGGTGCGCCTGCCACCCGGTGAGACGGGGGGTGAGGGTCCCCGCAAGATCGGGGCGAACGTAGAGGAACGCGGCCCCCGGTCCGCCGCACAGCCACTTGAGGCATCCTCCGACGACCGCGTCGGCCTGCAGCGCCGTGGCGTCGAGAGGCACGGTGCCGGCCGACTGGTAGGCGTCGAGCAGAAAGCCCGCGCCCACCTCGCGGGCCCGGGCGGCGATCCGCGCGGCGTCCTGGATGAAGCTGCTCCGAAACAGCACGTGGGAGATGGCGACGAGCCGGGTCCGCTCGTCGATGGCGGCGAGGATCCGCTCGGGGTCGACCGTCACACCATCCTCGCTTGGCACCCGGACGACCTCGGCTCCGGAAACGCCGTCGAACAGGTAGAGCAGCGAGGGGAAGTTCATCGCGGTCGTGACCAGGCGGTTGCGAGGACCGGAGAACTCGAGACAGGAAAGGTAGAGCGCGGTCGCGAGGGTGACGTTGGGCTGCATCGCCACGCTCCCCGCGGGGGCGCCGATGACCTCCCCGACCCGGTCTCCCACCGTGACCGGGAGGCTCCACCATCCCTCGTTCCAGGCGCGCACGCCGCGCAGATCCCAGGCCTGGGCGTACGATTCGAGTCCCTGCCGGGCTCCCCGCGGCATGGCGCCGAGGGAGTGACTGACCAGGTAGGTGCACCGGTCGAGGATCGGAAACTCGTCCCGATACTGGAGGAGATTGTCGGTTTCCATCTCGGAGTAACTGTAGGAGCGGCGCCCGGAACCTGTCCATTCCAATCCCGATTTGCGCTACCGAGGGGGCCGAACACTCTGGTAGCATTCGTGGTCCGCGCCGGCCATCCCCCCAAACGACCTGTGGAGGATTCGAGGATGAAACGCCCCCGATGCCGTTGGGGTGGTGCAGGACTGGCTCTTCGCCTGGTGACGGCCTCCGCGATCCCGCTGTTCGCAGCCCTCGTCCCGGCGTCGGCGCACGATTCGCTCCCCGAGTCGCTCCCGCCGCCCTACCGTGGGCCGGGGCACCGCGGCGCCTCGATCGCTCCCGACTCCGAGGGGCGCGTGCTCGGAATGAACTCCGAGAGTGTGGCCCTCGCGGCCTGGCTGCCCCTGGGTCTGTTCGACGGGGCGAACACCGCGGGCAGTGACATCTGGGGATACGTCGCCCCCTCAGGGCGCGAGTACGCCATTCTGGGGATGAACCACGGGGCCGCCTTCGTCGAGGTCACGACGCCGACCGAGCCGGTCATCGTGGCCGTGATCCCGAGCATCGGGACGATCTGGAAGGAGATCACCACCCACGGCGAGTTCGCCTACGTGGTGTCGGATCAGATCGGCGAGGGGATGCAGGTGATCGACCTGACGCGGATCGACGAAGGGTAGGTGTCTCTCGCGCAGACGGTCATGACCGACGGACTCAGGACCGTTCACACCATCCGAACGAACGAGGCGGGTGACCACATCTACCTTTGCGGCGCGAATGTCGGCTCGCGCGGTCTCGTTCCCTACGATGTGAGCGACCCCGCGCATCCGGTGCCAGGCCCGAGCGCCTGGAGCCCGGAGTACGCCCCCGGGCGCACGATCTACGTCCACGATGTGGTTGTTCGCACCTACACCTCGGGGCCAGTGGCCGGCCGCGAGATCGCGTTCTGTTGCTGCGGCCCCCAGGGGCTCTACATCGTGGATGTGACCGACAAGCGCGCCCTGCGAACCATCGGCACGCTCACCTACGAGAACCTGGAGTACTGTCACTACGGATGGCTCTCCGATGACGGGCTCACGTTCTATCTGGGAGACGAGCTGGATGAGTCCCGCGGGCGGGTGAGCAGTTCGACGACCTATGTAGTCGACGTGGCCGATCTCTCCGCGCCACGCCTGCTGGGCAGCTTCACCAACGGGAACTCGGCGATCGATCACAACCTGGTTGGCGCCGGACGCTATCTCCTGCAGGCGAACTACCGGAGCGGCCTGCGCATCTTCGACGTCGAGCGCGGTGGGGATCGCACCGATGTCGCCGAGATCGGGTGGTTCGATACCTATCCGGACGACGACTTGCCCAACTTCGCCGGGCTCTGGGGAGTGCACTGGCTCCCGAGCGGGACGATCATCGCCTCGGACATGCAGCGGGGTCTCTTCGTCTTCGACGCCTCCGCCGTGCTCGGCGTCGGAGGGGAGGGGCCGCGCTTCGTGACCGGGTTCGAAGCCCCCTATCCCAACCCGATCCGTTCCGGAGCGACCCTGACGTTCGTCATGCAGACCGAGGGACCGGTGCGCCTCTCGCTCTTCGACTCGGGCGGGCGGCGGAGGGAAACGCTCTTCGATGGATCCGCGGCGCGGGGCTACCATCGGGTCGCCTTCGAGCCGGGGAAGCTCGATCTTCCGGCCGGTGTGTATTTCGCGCGATTCGAGGCGCCGGGCCGGGACGAGTCGCGGCGGATGGTGGTGATTCGCTAGTCGTCGGAGTTTCGAGTTCGACGGTTGAAGGGCGGCCGTGCGAGGCACGGCCGGACCAGAGGGAGGATGTCTGATGCTGGACAAGCTCGAGGAACGCTTTCGCCGGGTCGCCCCCAAGGCCGACTTCTGCTCACTCCGGTTCGTGGAGGAGAAGACGCAGACGCTTTCTGTCCGCCAGAACGTGGTCCAGCCGGCGACCTCCGCGGTCGACATCGGGGTGATGATCACGGTGGTCGAGGGGAGCGGGATGGGGTACGCCGGTACCTCCGATCTCTCCGAGGACGGTCTGCGGCGGGCTGCGGATCAGGCGCACCAATGGGCCCGGCGCACCGCCGGGCGCACGGTGGTCGACTTCGCCAAGGTGCCGATGCCCCGCCCGGAAGGGGAGTATCGCTCGCCGGTCCGCACCCCGTGGGAGTCGATCTCCCTGGCGGAGAAGATCGAGATCCTTCGCGCGGAGAGCGCGAGCATCGCGGTCGATCCCCGGATCGTCGACTGGGAGGCCTCGCTCAGCCAGGTGGAACTGGAAACCCTCTTTCTCACCGCCGACGGCGGGCGCGCGGTACAACGGTTCAGCTACTTGATCCCGTACATGAGCGCCACCGCGAACCAGGGGGCGGAAACCCAGACCCGCTCACTCGGCGGGCGCGGACTCTGTCGTCAGGGCGGACTCGAGGTGCTCGACGCGATCCACTATCGCAACTCCGGCCCCCGGCTGGCCGCGGAGGCCCTGGAGTTGTTGACCGCGCCCAATTGTCCCTCGGGGCAGATGGACGTCATCCTGGCGCCGGATCAGATGATCCTCCAGATCCACGAATCGATCGGGCACCCGCTGGAACTCGATCGGATCCTGGGCGATGAGCGGAACTACGCCGGGACCAGCTTCGTCACCATGGATATGTTCGGGAGCTACCGGTACGGTTCCGATCTGCTGAACATTACCTACGACCCGACCCGGACCGAGCAGTTCGCGAGCTATGGCTTCGATGACGACGGACTGAAAGCCGAGCGCCAGTTCATCATCCGCAACGGCATCCTCGAGCGTCCGCTTGGCGGGATCACCTCGCAGGCCCGGGCAGGGGTGGAAGGGGTGGCGAACTCGCGCGCCACCAGCTGGAATCGCCCTCCGATCGATCGGATGGCCAACCTCAATCTCGAGCCGGGTACGTCGTCCCTCGAGGAGATGATCGCCGCGGTCGAGCGGGGAATCTTCATGCGGACGAACGTCTCCTGGTCGATCGACGATTCACGGAACAAGTTTCAGTTCGGCTGCGAGTGGGGCCAGTTGATCGAGAACGGAAAGCTGACCCAGGTGGTCAAGAAGCCCAACTACCGCGGAATCTCGGCCACCTTCTGGCGCAACCTGAAGATGGTGGGGCGCGAGTCGACCTTCGAAGTGCTCGGCACGCCGAACTGCGGCAAGGGCGAGCCAAACCAGGTGATCCGTGTCGGGCACGCCAGTCCCACCTGCCTCTTCACGCAGGTCGACGTCTTCGGAGGGGAGTGATCATGCAGCACTACTTCAACTCGCTGGCCGACCACGTCAACGGCCGGCTCCAGGGCGAGGAACGATTCCTGATGAACTTCGGCGCCGAGGACTCGGACTTCGTGCGCCTCAATCACGCCCAGGTGCGCCAGGCTGGAAGCGTGCGCCAGCGGATCGTCTCGATCGATCTCATCGCGGGACAGCGTCACGCGCCCGGCATGGTCTGCCTCTCGGGCGACGCCGAACTGGACCGGGACCGGCTCAGCCGCCTGGTGGAGGAACTGCGCGGAAAGCTCGCCTTCCTGCCCGAGGACCCATATCTGCTCTACTCGACCGACGTGCGTTCCACCGAGCATCATGCGGAGAATCAACTTCTTCCGGCCCATGAGGCGGTTGCCCAGATCCAGGACGCGGCGAAGGGACTCGACCTGGTGGGGCTCTACGCCTCGGGCGGCATCCATTCCGGCTTCGCCAACAGCTTCGGGCAACGGAACTGGTTCTCGAGCTACTCGTTCAACTTCGACTTCAGCGCCTACCATCACGGCGACAAGGCGGTGAAGGCTGACTACGCCGGGTTCCGCTGGGACCCAGCGGGATTCGCGGCCAAGATGTCGTCGGTGCGCGAGCAGTTCAGCTATCTAACCCGCGAAGCCCGCACCATCAAGCCGGGGCACTACCGAGTCTATCTGGCCCCGGCAGCGGTCTGGGATCTGATGAGCACCCTCGCCTGGGGCGGCTTCGGTCTCAAGGACCACCGCACCAAGCAAACGACGCTGATCCGCATGACGGAGGAGGGGGCGAAGCTGCACCCCACCATCACCCTGATGGAGAACGTGAAGGAGGGCGTCGCCGCGGCCTTCAACGGCGCCGGGTTCATCAAGCCGGATCAGACCACGATCATCGAGCGCGGTGCGTTCAAGAACTGCCTCGCCTCGGCCCGTTCGGCCAAGGAGTACGGTGTCCCGACCAACGGCGCGAGTGAGGCGGAGACCCCGGACTCGCTCGATCTGGCGGCGGGGGAGATTCCGCGCGAGGAGATCCTCTCCCGCCTCGGGACAGGGCTCTACGTCAACAACCTGCACTACCTGAACTACTCGGATCGTCCCGCTTGCCGGATGACCGGCATGACCCGATTTGCCACCTTCTGGGTCGAGAACGGGTCGATCGCCGCGCCGGTCAACGTCATGCGTTTCGACGAGACGATCTACCGCGTGCTCGGGGAGAACCTGATCGGGCTGACCCGTGAGCGAGATTTCGTCCTCGATTCTCAGACCTACTTCGCCCGGTCGACCTCCAGCCAGCGGGTGCCGGGCGCGCTGGTGGAGGGGTTCCACTTCACGCTCTAGCCCGAAGTCGGATTTCCCGAGCTGGAACGTATTGACTGGCAGTGCGTTAGGAGACTCGGCCGTGGCCTCCCGGACGGTGTTCGGGCGGCGTGGACGCGGCTGGAGTACCTTGACACTACCGGGGGGCCGTAGGGCATACTGCGACGGTCTTTTGGTTCATGAGTGCCCCGGTTGGGCGAGGAGGAAAGAATGGCGAAAGCCGGCGATCGCGCGCACATCAAGCTCCGGAGCACCGAGAGCCCGTACGTCTACCACACGCAGAAGAACAAGCGGAACGATCCGGATCGGATCCAGATCAAGAAGTACGATCCGGTGATCCGGAAGCACGTGCTCTTCAAGGAAGAGAAGTAGGTTCCTGCGCTGAGCGCGGGCAGGTTCCCGCGCTCCGGACTAGGAATGAAGAGCGGGGATCCGATCTCGGATCCCCGCTTCGTTTCCCGCCCGATGCTTCCGCCGGGTTTCTTCGGCGGTATCTCCACGGACTTTTGCTTTAGCGAACCAGCTCCACGCGCTGAGTCACCGCATGGCCATTCTGCGCCGCACGGATGAAGTAGACCCCGGACGGCATGGCCCGGCCGCGATCGTCGCGGCCGTCCCAGACCACCGAACGTGCTCCCGCCTGCTCATTCATCGAGATCAGATTCCGCACCGTCCGGCCGTTCGCTCCGATCACCACCACGTCGAGCGGTCCGGACTGCTCGAGCGCGAGGTGAAGCTGCGTTGCGTTGGTGAACGGGTTGGGCACGCTCGGCGAGAGGTTGAGGCCGGTCTTGACGCCACTCCCCGGAACGCTGGCCGGATCGGGGATGATCTTGAACACCTCGCCGTTCGAGCCGGTGCCGCGATCACAGATGTAGAGCTCGCCGAAGCCGTCCTCGCCGTAGCTCCCGATCGAACCGATGCTCAGTCCTCCGCCCGGGGCCAGTTCAGTGGTGCGATCGGTGAATTCGGTGAGGTTTCCGCCCTCGTAGCGGAAGGTCCAGATCGACGGCGTGCAGAAGTCGGAGAAGAAGTAGATCCCCTGGAATTCCGGCAGCGCGGCGCCGCGATAGACGTAGCCTCCGGTGATCGAGCATCCGACCGAGTGGCTGAATTCATAGATTGGGTAGGTCAAGACCGGGTCGCCGTCGTCGCAGTTGGACGAGGGATTGTAGCAGTGATTTCCCTCGGTGAGACGCCAGCCGTAGTTCCGGCCGCCGGTGTTGGCGGGCTCGAAGTCGATCTCTTCCCACTCGTTCTGTCCGACGTCGGCCACCAGCATGTCACCGGTCTCCCGGTCGAAGCTCCAACGCCAGGGATTGCGCAGGCCGAGCGACCAGATCTCCTGGGAATAGGCCGGATTGCCCACGAACGGGTTGCTCGGGGGGATCGAGTAGGGATGGGTGTTGACGTCGATCCGGAGCATCTTGCCGAGCAGGTCGAGCTTGTTCTGCGCGCGGTTTCCCGGATCGCCGGCTGAGCCGCCGTCGCCTGTGCCGATGTAGAGGTACCCATCCTGCCCGAACTGGATGCAGCCGCCGTTGTGGTTCGAGAACGGGTCGGCCATGGTCAGGTAGATGAGGGCCGAGGCCGCGTCGGCCTGGTCCGGATTGCCGCCCGAACGGGTATAGCGCGCGACGACCTGCTGCCCGGCGTTCGAGGTGTAGTAGACCCAGAAGTAGCCATTGGTGGCGTAGTCCGGGTGAAACGCGAGTCCGAGCAGGCCGCGCTCATCGTTCCCGGAAATCGCGGGGATGAGCGAATCGATGTCGAGGAACGGCGTGGCGAGCACGGTCCCGTTCTTCAGGATCTTGATCACCCCGCGCTGCTCGACGATGAACAGGCGGTCGTCTCCGGCCGGCGCGGTCACGTAGATCGGCCGATTGAGCGCGGACGCGACACGGGTGGTGGTGGCTGCCGGGCTGGGGGTGGCGTCGACCAGGACACTGCCGAGCAGAGCGACTGCCGCGGCTGCGATCCTTAGGAAACGCCATTCACGGCGAAGCTGCATGCGTGAACCTCCTCTACGGGGTCTTCCTGACGGTGTGGTGGGTTCGATGGACCGAAGGCCTTCCGATTAGACGGAAGAAGGTTACCATAGAATACCACGCGATTCGGATCCGGAATTGCCGCCGCGGCCGGGGGGGCGAAATCCCGCATTTTCGCGCCTGTTCGAGGAGGGACGGTCGCGCCAGGTGGTCGAAACCTGGCCGGCTCTGGCTGCCCCGGTTTCTGATATCATGCCCGGGCTCAGCGAAGAGCCCACCCGCCCGTTGGTCTCCAGATGCGGTGTGGCAGCCCGCACCCGCCCCCCGAAGCGGCTGCTGGGAGAAGGAGTGGACCGTGCGCAGCCCCCGCCTTTCCCAGGCCATAGGGCGTTTCCAGGCGATGGGTCATTACCAGGCAGTGGGTCATTACCAGGCAGTGGGTCATTGGCAGGCAATGGGTCGTTCCGAGGCCGAAGGTCTGCCCGGGCGAGTCGGGATTCAAGATCGAGCGACGATCGCGGGGCACTGCGCCCCCGGCGTCCGGCCCCTTGCCCGCCGGGTGGCGGGTCTGATCCCGACCTTGACGTTGTGCCTCCTCGCCGCCTGCAGTGACCAGGGGGACGATCCGGCCCGTCCGGACGTCGAGGCACCGGCGATCACTCTACTCTCGCCGAATGGCGGCGAACTCCTGCTCGTCGGGTCGGTGCAACGGATCCGCTGGTCGGCCGAAGATCCCGACACGCCGGCCGCCCGATTGCGGGTAGCGATCGAGCTGCTTCTCGACGGCGGAGCCACGGAGCCGATCGCGAGCGGATGGGAGAACACCGGGGAGTACGAGTGGGTCGTCCCGAATCAAGTCGCCTCCTCCGCTCGGGTGCGGGTCACGGTGAGCGACGGGGTGCGCAGTGCCAGCGATCAATCGGCAGCGACCTTCGTCGTGCTGCAGCCCCCGCCGCCGGGCGAGAATCTGCTGGCCATCGGCACGGTGAGCGGCATCGCGGAGGCCATGGTCGACGTCACCCTCAGTCTGGCCAACGACAATCCGATCTCGTCGCTCGAGGGTACAGTGGCCTTTGACCCGGACATCGTCCGATTCGTGGAAATGAGCCTCCTCCCTCGCGCCGGAGCGCGAGACCTGAGCGTGGACGGTGGCCCATCCGGGACCTTGCGCTTCGAGATCACCGCGTCGGTCGGCACTCCGGCCATCTCCCCGGGCGCCGGGAACCTGGCCACGCTCCGGTTCGAGTTGCTGCCCCCAGGTAACCGCAGTACTGCGCTGTCTCTCGGACAGACCGTGCTGCGCGATGACCTCTCCCGCACGGTCGAGGTCACGACGCAAAATGGCAGCATCACGGTCGGAGACTCGGTGACGCCACCCAGCCTCCTCGCCCTGATCCCGGCACGTACAGTGATCGGTGACACCGTCACGGTGCAGGGAACGGAATTCGGTGAGACGGCAGGAGCGGTCCGCTTTACCGCTGCGACCGGGACGGTCGACGCGGTGGTCCTCAGCTGGAGCGAGGCGGAGGCGCGGGTGCTCGTCCCGCAGGGAGCTGCGGATGGGGCGGTGCGGGTGGCGGTGGGGCAGACCGCCAGCAATCCGATCGACTTCTCGGTCGCCCCGCGTTTGATCTCGTTTGCCACCGATCTCTCGGCGCCGGGAAAGCCGCTGCAGCGCGGCGGCTGCCAGTCGTGTCATTTCTGCTTCAACGGGACCGGCGGGAGCGGCGACTTCTGCGTGAACACCGTGGCCGACGTTCTGCGCGGTGGAGACCATGGGCCTGGGGTGGTGCCGCGACAGAGCGCGCAGTCGAATCTGCTGCGGAAGCTGCTGCCCTCGCCTCCGTTCGGGGATCAGATGCCGCCGGGGAGTACACTCAGGACGGCGGAGATCCAGGACATCCGTGATTGGATCGATCAGGGCGCGCGCGACAACTAGGACCGCATCCCAGGAGGAAGATCTCTATGCACACCCCGGCACGGTGGACGCTGACCGCCGCGCTCGTCGGCTCCCTCGCCTGGACGAACGCGGAGGCGGGGCGCCTGTTCAACGGCGACTGCGACGGCGGACAGATGGAGCCCCCGGTCGAGTCGAGCGCGAGCGGCCATTGCGACGTCTATCTCTCGAGCGATGAGACGAAGATCTGGGTCGAGATCAGGGTGGAGAGTCTTGAGAACCCGATGACCGCGTCGCACCTGCACTTCGGCAAGCCGGGGGAGAACGGGCCGCAGCTCTTCGACCTCGGGATCTTCGCCGACTCGACTGCGCAGGAGTTCACCATCGGTGAGTTTGCCCGCAATGCGCTCAAGCGGGGAGAGATCTACGCCGCGGTGCACACCGTCCCGTATCCGGTGGGAGAACTGCGCGGGCAGATGTGGCCCCAGGTTTGCGCCAGCTATGGGGCGACGCTGAACGGCGGGCAGGAGGTCCCCCCGAACGGGAGCGGCGCCACCGGAACCGCGGACCTCACCCTCTGGGGGGATCACTCCAGGCTGCACGCGGTGCTGCGGACCCAGAACCTCACCAACCCGATCACCGGCGCGCACATCCACAAGGCTCCCCCCGGCGTCCTCGGTCCGCAGGTCTTCGACTTCGGGACGTTCGGCGGCATGACCGTGCGGAGCTTCGTTCCGACCCCGGGGCAGGTGCTCGATCTGGATGCGGGTCTCTATTACGTCGACATTCACACCAATCTGTTTCCCGGTGGCGAGATCCGCGGGCAGCTGGGAGAGAACACCCCCAGCGGGGTCGAGCCGCTCGCCGCTTTCGATTTACCACGGCTGCGCGTCTCTCCGAATCCGGCCGTCGGGGAGATCCATCTCTCCTTCGAGCTCGAGGCGGGGGCACCGATCGAGTTCGGCATCGTGGATGCCGCGGGGCGTTCGGTCCGCGCGCTCTCCGCGGAGGTGCGCACCCCCGGCGCCTGGAGCGCCACGTGGGACGGGCGCGATGATGCCGGTCGGTTGGTTCCCAACGGAGCCTACTTCGCCCGGCTCTCCACTTCCGCGGGGATCGCGTCAGCCGCGCTGCGGATTCTGCGCTAGCCGGGGCAGTCCGGGGTCAGATCCCCATGATCAAGCGGGCGATCGAGAGGTAGAGCACGATCCCGGTCACGTCGACGATCGACGCGACGAAGGGGGAGGAGGTGATCGCCGGATCGAGCCCGATCCGCTTGAACAGGAGCGGGAGCATGGCGCCGACCATCGCCCCGATGGCCACCACTCCGACCAGGGTGAGCGCCACGGTGGCGCAGACCAGCGGCGAATCTCCGGCGATGAGCACGCGCAGGTAGCCCACGATTCCGAGCGCGAGGCCGAGAGCGACTCCCATGCCGATCTCCCGCCCGGCGATCCGCAGCACATCCCGCACGCCGACCTCGCCGACCGCGAGGGCGCGGGTGATCAGCGAGGCCGACTGCGAGCCGGAGTTGCCGCCCGAGGAGACGATCAGCGGGATGAAGAAGACCAGCGTGAGCGCATGCTTCAGGACGTGGTCGAAGTGCTCCAGCGCACTGGCGGTGAAGAGCTCGGCCAGGAAGAGGACGAGCAACCAGACCCCACGCTTCTGGACCATTTCCCAGAAGCCGGTCTGGAAGTAGGAGTTCTCCAGCGGCTGCATCGCTCCCTGCCGCTGCGCGTCTTCGGTGGCCTCTTCGGTCAGGATGTCGACCACGTCGTCGACCGTGACGATGCCCACGATCCGGCCGTGGAGATCAACCACCGGCACCGCTACCAGGTCGTACTTCGAGATCACCTGGGCTACGCTCTCCTGATCGGTGTCGACCCGCACCGCCTCCGCTTCCTGGCTGAGGCTGTCGATCGAGGCGTCGGCCTCCGCCTTCAGCACCTCCACCAGCGGGACGCGGCCACGTAGCGTCCCCTTCTCGTCGACCACGTAGAGCATCGCGATGTTCCAGTCCTCGCGAGCCCCGGCCCGCGCGCGCGCGAGGGCGTCCTCGGCCGTGCCGTGGGCCGGCACGGTGACGAACTGCGGGTTCATCAAGCGGCCGGCGGTCCCCTCCTCGTGCGAGAGGAGCTCCTCGACATCTTCCCGCTCCTCCGGCTGCATCTCGGCGAGGACCTTTTCTTGCTCCTCCTCCTCGAACTCAGCCAGCAGCTCTACCCGGTCGTCAGGCTCCATCTCCTCGACGATGTCGGCCACGTGCTCATCCCGCTGCTCCTCGAGCCAGCGCGCGGCGGTGGCCGGCTCTACGTACTCGAGCAGGCGGGCCGACTCGGCCGGATCGAGATGCTGCAAGAGGATGCGCACCTCCTCGTCGTCGAGCAGCGAAAGCAGGTCGGCGCCGTCGGCCGGGTGGATCTCCTCGAAGATCTCGCCGATCTCTTCCGGATGGCGCGCGATCGCCTCCCGAAGATCGGGGAGCAGGAGGCGGACGAGGGCGGTCCGCGTGTTTTCGTCGAGCGGATTAATCACGTTCTACTCCAGATCGGCCGCAACCGGCCGCATCGTGCGAAGATCGGCCGGAGTCTACGCGTCGCCTCGGCTCAGGCAAACAGCAAGGCCTCGGGTGCGCACCCGAGGCCTTCGCTTCCGACGAGGGCGCCCGGTCATCGCGGTCGCGCCCCTACCCCCCGCCGACCCCGTGTTCGTGGTCGGCGGCCAGGGCTCAGCCGCGTGACCCCATCGGCCGGTAGTCGAGGTGAATCGGTCCGGTGTAGATGGCCCGCGGTCGGTAGATCCGGTTGTCGCCGAGGTACTCGAGAGCCCGCGCGGTCCAACCCGCCACCCGGCTGACGGCGAAGATCGGGGTCATCATCGCGGTCTCGATTCCGACCGCGCGATAGACCAGCCCGGCATAGAAGTCGACATTGGGGAAGATCTTCTTCTCCGCCATCTTGCCGCAGACCACCGTCTCGAGGCGGGTCGCGATCTTGTAGAGCTTCGCCTCGTGCGGGTGATGCTCGACCAACAGACCGGCCAGCGGCCCGAGGATCCGAGCGCGCGGGTCGTACGCCTTGTAGACCCTGTGTCCGAAGCCCATCACCTTCCGCTTGGTGGCATCGGCCTTGGCGAACCAGGCGTCGACGTTTTCCGGTTCCCCGATCTCCTCGAGGTCGTATAACACGCGCTCGTTGGCCCCACCGTGGAGCGGACCCTTGAGCGACGCGACGCCGGCCGTGACCGAGCCGTACATGTCCGATAGCGAGCTGTTGACCACCATGGTGGTGAAGGTCGAGGCATTCATCCCGTGGTCGGCGTGGAGGATTAGCGCGATGTCCAGCACCCGTTCCTTGAGCTCGTCCGGGGCGTCGCCGGTGATGAGGTAGAGCAGGTTGGCCGCGTGATCCAGCTCCGGATTGGGCTGGAGGGGCTCCTTGTTCCAGCGCAGGCGGGCCACCGCGCCGGTCAGGGTCGGGAACATCGCGATCAACTGGATCGCCACCTTGGTCTCAGCCTCGACCGAGGTATCGTCGGCGTTCGGGTCGAGATTGCCCAGCATCGAGACCGCGGTACGCAGCGCGGACATCGGATGGGTCTTGGGCGAGATCTGACGGAGGACCTCCATCACAGGGGCGGGCACGCCGCGCTTGGACTTCAGCTCCTGCTTGAACTCGTCGAGCTGGCTCTTGGTCGGAAGGGCGCCGAAGAGGAGGACGTAGGCGGTCTCCTCGTAGGTGGAGTACGCGGCGAGATCGAAGATGTTATGCCCGCGGTAGACCAGCCATCCCCGCGCGCCGTTGACGTAGCCGACCTTCGTGGTCGACGCCACCGCACCTTCGAGCCCGCGGCCGACCTTACACTCGATCGGGAACTCCACGTCGCCGGTGTACTGCGGTTCCGGCTCATCCGACGTTTCCGCGCGCGCCTTCCGCCCGGCCTCGAGTATCAGTTCCTCGATACGCTTCCGCATGGCTCTCTCTCCTTGCATTTCAACCGAAGTTGCCGGACAACCGAAGTCGCAAGACAACTGATCTGGCTGCTCAGCCGTAATCGCCGGGTTTCATTGATGGATCGGCATCCGTTCCGAACCATAACACAGAAATGCACACGTTGCCGCGCCACCGGCCGAGTTGCTAAAGAGAGTCGGGGATTGGAGGAGGAAGCAGTGGAACCAACCGCCGTCGAGTCGTCCGCAGGGACAGAGTTCGGCCAGGAGCCCGATCCCTTCCGGGAGGTCCGGCCGGAGTCCCCGCTGGGGCGTCGGTCGGCCGGGGTGCTCTGTCATCCCACCTCCCTCCCTGGGCCATACGCGGTCGGAGACCTGGGCCCGGGCGCACGCCGTTTCGTCGATTTTCTGGCTGAAGCGGGACAGCGGATCTGGCAGGTCCTGCCGCTGGGGCCTCCCGGATTCGGGATGACCCCCTACCAGACCCTGTCGGCCTTCGCCGGGAGCCCCAGCCTGATCAGTCCCGACCTCCTCTTCGAGGATGGATTGCTGGACCGCGAGACGCTGGAGGCGGCCCGGATCGGTCCGTCCGAACGGGAGACCGCCCTGTGGCGGGCGTTCGAGCGCTTTCGGGAGGGGGCAGGGGACCACGCCGACTTCGCGGCCTTTTGCGACCGGGAATCGAGCTGGCTCGATGACTTCGTCCTCTTCGCCGTGGCCAAGGGCTTCCGCGGGGGGAAGCCGTGGCTACAGTGGGATCGCCCCCTCGGGATGCGCGAACCCTGGGCGGTCGAACGGCTCCGTCAGGACCGGGCGGAGCAGATCGCCTACCAGACCTTTCTCCAGTGGCAGTTCCGGCGGCAGTGGGATGCGCTCCGGCGCCACGCCCGAGCGCGGGGGGTGGCCCTGGTGGGAGATGCGCCGATCTTCGTCTCGCTCGATAGCGCCGATGTCTGGTCGAATCCCGACATCTTCCTCCTCGATGAGGAGCGGCGCCCCCGCTCGGTCGCAGGGGTTCCACCGGACTACTTCAGCAAGGACGGGCAGCTCTGGGGGAATCCCCTCTACGACTGGGATGCCCTGCGCGGGCGAGGATTCGACTGGTGGGTGGCGCGGCTCCGGACGATTTTCGCCCTCTGCGACGCGGTGCGACTCGACCATTTCATCGGCTTCTACCGCGCCTGGGCCGTGCCCTCGGGATCGAAGACCGCGCGGCGCGGGAAGTGGCTGCTGGTTCCGGGTGAGGAAATGTTCGCCCGGGCGCGAGCGGAGCTGGGGACGCTTCCGGTCATCGCCGAGGACCTGGGGTTCCTGATCGATGAAGTGCGAGAGTTGCGGGACCGGCTTGAATTCCCCGGGATGAAGGTGCTGCAGTTTGCCTTCTCCGGCGGGAACGACAACGAGCATCTGCCCTTTCGCGCCCCGGCCAATTCGGTGGTCTACACCGGCACCCACGACAACGACACCACGCTCGGCTGGTGGAAGCGGAAGCCGCGGCGCCGGGGGGAGGCCGCGGGAATTGCGCATGAGCGGGAGCACTTTCAACGCTATGTCGGCCGGCCGGTGCGGGCCCGCGACGTGCACTGGGAAATGATCCGTCTGGCCCATGCCTCGGCCGCCAACACGGTGATCGTCCCGATGCAGGACCTGCTCGGCCTTGGCTCACGCGCGCGGATGAACACTCCGGGGAGACGGAGCGGCAACTGGTCCTGGCGATTCGATGCGGCCGACCTCACCCCGGAGCTGGCGGCACGCGTTCGGAGCCTGACCGAGACGTTCGGCCGGTTCTGACCGCGCTGCGAGGTCTCCCGCTCCGCTACGTCGCGCTGGGTTGGAGAACGGTGCGGACTGCGTCCTGCTCCCACTTCCCGTGCACGGTGGGAGGGAGTGCTTCCGGCGCGGCCCAGAATGGTTCGAGATCCGGGGCCACGTTTCCGGTCGCGGAGATTTGGTAGTGAAAGACGAGGTGCCAGCCTCGGCGACCGCGAAACGAGTCGACGTGACTCAATCGCAACGATTCGGCGACCAGCCCGAGTTCGGCCGTCACCCGTCGGGCTGCGGCTTCGGGATGTTCGTACGGCTCGAGGTCCCCGCCCGGCAGCCAGTAGCGATCGTCGTCCCGGGCGCCGTAGCGGACGAGCAGAACCTGTCCCGTCGGATCGGTGATGACGAGATTCGCGATCGGTTGAATTTCAGGCCGGGAGTCGGCGCTCATGTTTCCTCCGGGGTTCTGGGACTCGGGACTCATTGTGGCTCATTCTTCGCCCGCTCCGGACCAGCCGCGTAGCCACTGGAGCTCTGCTTCGGTCGTGGCGCGGGTTCGCTCCACCATCGATCGGTCCGGCGCGGCGCGGGCCAGGCGATCGCAATCGCGCAGCCGCTCTTCGAGGAGAGCGATCCGTTCCTCCTTGAGCGGAGGGAGTTCCTCCGCCGAGAGATCGGGGAGCGCGGCGAGCGCGAGCTGGAAGGGATCCCCGGCCGTGGGCAGCCGACGCCATGCCGCGCGCAGCAGCTCCGCGTACGCCTTCCGGCCGGAACGGGTGATCCGATAGAGGGTGCGCGGGGGACGTCCGGCGTCTTACTCACTGCCGGCCACCACCACCAGCTCCTCCTTCACCAAGGTGCGCAGAAGCGAGTAGATCGCGGCGTACTCGATCGGGAACCAGAACCGGAGGCCCGGCTCGTCGAGTGCCCGTTTGATCTTGTAGCCGTGAAGCGGGCGCTCGCTGAGCAGCCAGAGGATCAGGAGTCGCGTCAACATGCAGCGAGTATACTAAAATTTTAGTATAGATCCAGATCGATCTCCGACCGAGGCGCGAATTCCCGTTCGGTCGCTCCGGCCGGCGTCGTTTAGCGGACGAAAGGGAGACGCGGGACGCCGGGAACGGGCGGGCGCGGAACGGGGCGTTGGGATCCCAGGGAGAATTCCGGATAATGGCGGTCGTCGTTCAACCAGAGGACTTAACGATGGTCGAAACGCCCGAACCGCCGGAAGGGAGCGATCCGCTGCTCGATCGGACCCTCTCCTCGTCATCCTCGTATGTGCTCCTGCAGCGCGCTCAAGGGGGGGACCGGGAGGCGATCGCGCAGGTGTTCGCCCGCTACCTGCCGCGCCTCAAGAGCTGGAGCAGCGGTCGGCTTCCTTCGGGAGCCCGCCGCCTCGCCGATACCGACGACCTGATTCAGGAGACGATGGTCAAGGCGGTCGACCGGATCGGCAGCTTCGAGATCCGGGGGGCAGGTGCGTTTCTCGCCTACCTCCGCTCCGCGATGATGAACCGGATTCGCGATGAGATCCGACGCGCGAAACGCAGGCCGGGGCACGAGACCCTGGACGACCAGGTGGAAGATGCCCTCCTCTCCCCTCTCGATCGGACGATCGGCCAGAAAGCGGTCGACTCCTACGAGACCGCGCTCTCCCGGCTCAAGGACGAGGAGCGACAGGCCGTGGTGGCGCGAATCGAACTGGGCTGCAGCTACGACGAGATTGCCGAGGCGTTGGGAAAGCCGTCGCCCGATGCGGCGCGCATGACGGTGAGTCGCGCCCTGGTGCGGCTGGCGAAGGAGATGGGGCATGAACGCTGAAGAGGCTGAGTGG
This sequence comes from Candidatus Eiseniibacteriota bacterium, assembly GCA_016712505.1. Lineage (GTDB taxonomy): Bacteria > Eisenbacteria > RBG-16-71-46 > CAIMUX01 > CAIMUX01 > JADJQY01. The sequence continues at coordinate 217,332 of JADJQY010000009.1, forward strand.
GTACGCCTGGCGAATGACATCGCCGACGGAACTCCGATCGACTGGAGCGAAGCCAACGGACGCGCGCGGGCGCCGGAGGATCGGAATTTCCTGACGCAGCTCAAGTTGGTGTCGGAGATTGCGGAGCTGCACCGGAGCGCCCACGCCTCGATCCTCCGCGGGCCCGGAGAACCGGCGCTGGCCGCCGTGGCCCCCGGGACCTCTGCCTTGCCCCCGGGCGAACGCTGGGGCGACTTCGAGATCGTGCGGCGGATCGGTGAGGGGAGCTTCGGGGAAGTGTACCGGGCGCGCGACCTGAGACTCGACCGCGAGGTCGCGCTGAAGCTGATGCGCGCGGATCGCCTCCGCCCGGAGTTGGCCGAAGCACTGACCCGTGAGGGCCGCCTGCTGGCGCGGGTTCGCCACCCGAACGTGGTCACGGTGCACGGCGCGGAAGAGGTCGAGGGACGGGTCGGCCTGTCGATGGAACTGGTCGACGGTCGTACGCTGGAAGCGATCCTCTCCGAGCAGGGACCGATGAGCGCCGGCGAGGCGACGCTCGTCGGGATCGAACTCTGCCGCGCCCTCGCCGCGCTGCACGAGGCCGGGCTGGTTCACCGGGACGTCAAGACCCAGAACGTGATGCGCGAAGCGAAGGGGCGGATCGTTCTGATGGATCTCGGGGTCGGGATCGCCCTCACCGACCTCAACCAGGAACGCCCCGTCCTGGCCGGAACCCCCTTCTACATGGCGCCGGAACTGCTCTCGGGCAGCGCGGCATCCCCGAGTTCCGATCTCTACAGCGTGGGAGTGCTCCTTTATCGGCTCGTGACTGGGCGGTTCCCGGTCGAGGCGCGGCGCCTGTCGGAACTCAAGGCGGCGCATGCCAGCGGGGAGATCCGGCTGCTGCGCGATCTGCGCCCCGATCTGCCCTCGGGCTTCATCCAGGTGATCGAGACCTGCGTGGCCTTCGCGCCCGAGCAGCGGTACGCCAGCGCGGGTCAGCTCGAGGATGCCTTGATGCAGGCGATGGGTGGCGGCCCGCAACGCTCCCCGGCAGAGAGTCCGCGTTCGGCGGACGTCGTCCGGGCGGGACGAGCGGGGGCGCGCCGCCTCGCGTGGGGACTCGGACTCGCGGCCGTCGCATTGACGGCAACGGCCCTGCTCCTCATCGGGCGGGAACAGGCGCGGAACTTCGACATCGAGGCGGGGGTCTTCCGCGTCGGTACCGGGGGAGTGACCGAGCGGCTGGCACCGGGGGCGCAGGTCTCGGTCGGCGACTTCCTCGGTCTCGAAGTGGAAGGGTCGCGCGATCTGCACATCTACGTTCTGAGCAAGGACGAGAAGGGGGAGAGCTATCTCCTCTTTCCTCTCCCCGGCTTCGATCTGACCAACCCGATCTCTGCTGCGGTGCGCCATCGCTTGCCCGGCAGCCGTAACGGCGAGGAGCTGTTCTGGGAAGTGTCGAGCGCCGGCGGGCGGGAACGCCTGCTCGTGCTCGCCAGCCCGAAACGACTCGATGACCTGGAGGCCGAAGTGCGCGCCCTGCCGCGCCCCGAGATCGGAGGGCCGGTGGCCATGGCGCTCCCCCTGTCAAAGGCGACGGTGGGACGACTGCGCGGCATCGGATCGCTGGGGAGCGGCCTCACCGCCGATGGTCGAAGCCGCTCCGGGGACATCTTCGACGCGGCCCGCGCCGTGGCCCGCGGACGGGAGCGGGCGAAGGACGTCTGGGTGCGTGAGATCGAGCTGGCGAACCCCGGCTCCGAGCGACCGTGAGTCGGCCTCAGCGGCCCTCGGACTTCAGCAGGTAGCCGATCATCTTGTAGAGCACCCGCGCCGCGACGTTTCCGTCCCAATCGGACGCGCCGGAAGGATCCGGCGCCACCTCGCAGAGATCGAGCCCCACGATCCGCCGGCCGGAGGCGACGACCCGGCGCAGCAAGGTGTTCATCTCGGCGAAGGAGAGTCCTCCCGGCACCGGGGTTCCGGTGTGCGGACAGAGGACGGGGTCGAGACCGTCGATGTCGAAGGAGAGATAGACCTCGCGCGGCAGGTGCCCGATGACGCTTTCGAGGATCGCCATCCAGGTCTCGCCTTCGTGCAGGCGCCGGCGCAGGTCGGCCTCGAAGTAGGCGTGGATCCGGCCCTGCGACTTTTCGAGGTAGGCGACCTCCCGCTCGCCGTAGTCCCGGATTCCGATCTGCACCAGCTTTCCCACCTCGGGGATGGTCTCCATGACGTTCCGGAAGATCGAGGCGTGCGACCAGAGGAACCCTTCGTAGGCGTCACGGAGATCGCAGTGCGCGTCGAGGTGGAGGATGCCCATTCCGGGATGGCGCCGCGCGGTCGCGGCAATCGCGCCGTACGGACTGGCGTGATCTCCGCCGATCAAGGCCACTCGCTTTCCGGCCGCGAGCTGCCGCTCGGTTTCCTGCTCCACCCAGCCGTTCATCCGAGCGCCGAGCGCGTTGACCCCTTCGACCCTCCGCTCCAGATCGAACCGGCGGGGATCGTCCTTCGCCACGGCATCGAGGCCGCCCGCCTCGATCACCGGCGCGGCCAGCGCGCGCGCCTCGTCGCTCCACCCGCGCACCTCGGTCGGAATCGGGAGCATGGCGATCCCGGAGAGATACGGCTTCCCGGTCTCGCGGTCGTACAGATCGACCTGACGACTGGCGGCCAGGATCGCGGCCGGCCCGTCGGCCGTCCCCGCGCCGTAGGAGACGGTTGCCTCCCAGGGGACCGGGAGGACGACGACGTGCGCCTCCTCCGGGGTGTGGGGCAGGCCGTAGATGCCGTCCGAGGCGGCGGCGCCGTCGGGATCGAAGGGGACGGTCTGGGACACGTTGGGTCTCCTTCCGGGGGTCGGGGTGCAGGCGGAACTTCGCATGGCGCGCGCCCCTGAGGCAACGGCTCCGAAAATCGGGACTGCCGCGCCACGAGCCGATCGGGCATCATACGGGCCATGGAAACCAACCAGTCGCATCACGTCGCCGCGCCCGAGCCGATCCGTTTCGAAACCGACCCCAGCCGGTACCGCCACTGGAAGCTCTCCTTCGACGGTCCGATCGCCACCCTGGCGATGGACACGCAGGATGACGCTCCACTCCGACCGGGCTACATCCTGAAGCTCAACTCGTACGATCTCGGAGTCGACATCGAACTGGCCGATGCGATCCAGCGGCTGCGCTTCGAGCACCCGGAGGTCCGCTGCCTCGTCGTCACCAGCGGCAAGGACCGGATCTTCTGCGCCGGGGCAAACATTCCGATGCTGGGCAGCTCCAGCCACGCCTTCAAGGTCAACTTCTGCAAGTACACCAACGAGACCCGCCTCTATCTCGAGGACCTCGTGGCCTCGAGTGGGATCCCCACACTGTGTGCGGTCAACGGGATCTGCGCCGGCGGTGGATACGAGCTCGCCTTGGCCTGCGAACGCATCCTGCTGGTCGATGACGGCAATGCCGCGGTCTCGTTGCCGGAGACGCCGCTGCTCGGCGTATTGCCCGGCACGGGAGGTCTCACCCGGGTCATCGACAAGCGGAAGATCCGCCGCGATCGGGCTGACGTCTTCTCCACCCTGGCGGAGGGGATCCGCGGACGGCGGGCCGAGGAGTGGGGGCTGGTCGATCGAGTGATTCCTCGCAGCGGGTGGGCCGAGGCGCTCGCGGCCGAGGCCGCACGGATGGCCGCCACCGCGACCCGAAGGGCCGAGGGGCTGCCGCTCCTCCTTCCGCCGCTCGGTGGCAGCGTCGAGTCGGAGCGCATCGCGCACCGACATGTCACGCTCGAGATCGATGCCGCGCGTCGCGTGGCCACGATCGGGATGCAAGGGCCGTCGGCGGAGGAACCGACCGATGCGGCGGCGATGCGGGAGCGCGGCGCCGATCTCTGGGCGCTCCGCGCCTTTCGCGAACTGGACGACGTCCTGCTGCATCTCCGCTTCAATCACGAGACGATCGGCGTGCTGCTGCTCGAGACGGCAGGAGAGGTCGAGGCGGTCCTCCGGGCGGATCGCGCGCTCCTCGCGGCGGCGGCGCACGGCGGATTTGCCGCCGAGGTGCTCGGCCTGATGCGGCGCGTGCTCAAGCGGCTCGACCAGACGGCGCGTTCCTGCTTCGCCATCGTGAAACCGGGCTCCTGTTTCGCCGGCTCGCTCTTCGAGCTAGCGCTGGCCGCCGACCGTTCCTACGCGCTGGCCGATCCTGACCAGCCACTGGCAATCGCGCTCTCTCCGCTGAACGACGGCGCACTGCCGATGGCGACCGGACTTTCTCGCCTCGACGCCCGCTTCTACGGCGAGCCGTCCCGCGCCGCCTCGGCGCGTGCCCACCGTGGGACCTGGGATGCGGAGCAGGCGTACCAGGCGGGCCTGGTGACCTTTGCGCCCGACGACATCGATTGGGACGACGAGGTACGGATCGCAATCGAGGAGCGGGTCTCGATCAGTCCCGACGCCCTGACCGGCATGGAGGCAAATCTCCGCTGGCCCGGGCCGGAGACGATGGAGACGCGCATCTTCGGACGTCTCTCGGCATGGCAGAACTGGATCTTCACCCGGCCGAACTCGACCGGGGAGCGGGGGGCGCTCACCCTCTACGGTCGTCCGGAGCGGCCGGAGTTCGACTGGCGTCGCACCTGAGCGATCGGGCATCATGATCCGACCCGGAGCAAACAGGACGGACGAGGGAGGCGACGCCTCGAGCGCCCATCCCGCGTAGAAGGAGACCCAGCGTGAGTTCGATCAACCAGTACGAGTCGATCCCCAACAATGTCGATCTCTCGACCGACAAGCGTCTGCAGCGGGCGCTCGAGAAGTGGCAGCCGAACTTCCTGTCGTGGTGGAACGACATGGGGCCGGAGGGATTCCAGAAGGACCAGATCTACCTCCGGACCGCGATCTCGGCCGACACCGAGGGCTGGGCCCACTTCGATTACGTCAAGATGCCGGACTACCGCTGGGGGATCTTCCTGACCGATCCGGAGCCGGATCGCCGCATCGGTTTCGGCGACAGCTACGGCCAACCGGTCTGGCAGCAGGTTCCAGGCGAACTCCGCTCCCAGCTCAAGCGTCTGATCGTCACTCAGGGGGATACCGAGCCGGCCAGCGTGGAACAACAGAGGCTCCTCGGGAACATCTGTCCTTCGCTCTACGATCTGCGAAACCTCTTCCAGGTGAACGTCGAGGAAGGACGGCACCTCTGGGCCATGGTCTATCTGCTCCACTCGTACTTCGGCAGCGACGGGCGCGAGGAGGCGGAAGGATTGCTCGAGCGCAGGAGCGGAAACCCGGACAAGCCGCGAATCCTCGGCGCGTTCAACGAGCCGATCTCCGACTGGCTCTCGTTCTACATGTTCACCTACTTCACCGACCGCGACGGCAAGTACCAGCTCCTGTCCCTGGCCGAGTCATCCTTCGACCCTCTGTCCCGCACCTGCAAGTTCATGCTGACCGAGGAGGCCCACCACATGTTCGTGGGCGAGACCGGGGTGATGCGGGTGATCCAGCGGGCCTGTGACCTGATGAAGCAAGGGGACGACGTCCGGAAGCTCGGCGGAATCGATCTGCCGCTCCTTCAGCGTTACCTCAACCGCTGGTACACCGTCTCGCTCGACCTCTTCGGAGGCGAGGAGTCGTCGAATGCCGCGCTCTATTTCGGCAGCGGCATGAAGGGGCGCGCCTACGAGAAGCAGTACGAGGACCATGTGGCGTTGGACGGTACCTACGCCATCCCGGCCCCGGGCGCGGATGGGGTGACCACGCGCGACGTCCCGATGCGGAACGCCATGAACGTGGTGCTGCGGGATGCCTATAGCGAGGACAGTCAGCGCGGAGTCGACCGGTGGAACAAGTGCATCCGGGAGAACGGCATCGACTTCGAGCTCAAGCTGCCGAGCCCGGCCTTTCACCGGGCGATCGGCCTCTGCGCCCACATGCCGTTTGATCCGAGCGGACGCCTGCTCAATCAGGCGGAGTTTGATCGGCGGAAGTACGAGTTCCTCCCCTCGCCCGAGGACGAGGCCTACGTTGCGTCGCTCATGCACGGCGTCTACGAACCGGGCAAGATCGCGAACTGGATCGCGCCCCCGACCAAGGGGATCAAGGACAAGCCGTTCGAGTTCGAGTACGTGCGCCGCGAGGCGCACTAGACCCGTCCGCATCGGGGTTGATCCGCTCGGCGGGTCGCCAAGGGCAGGGGCGAGGGAACGCCCGGGGGAACTGGAATGAGCGAGGACGAAGCGGAGGGCGGGGCGCCGGATCCGGCGCCCGCGCCGGAGCCTCAAGGCGAGCGTCGGGCCGAGCGGGGGATCGACGGCGTGCTCGAGTTGCGCCGGCGCCTGCTCGCCTTCGGATTCGGCCTGGTGGCGCTCTCGATCCTGGCCTTGCTGATCGCGATCTACGCTCAGTTCCTCGATCCGCTGCTCTGGGCCGGATCGCTCGCGGTGCTGTTCTATCCGCTGCACCGGCGGATCCTGATTGCGCTCCGCGGCCGGCCGAGCGCGGCGGCCCTGATCAGCACCGCGCTGATGGCGGCGCTCGTTCTGGTGCCGGCCGGCGTTCTCCTGATCCGCCTGATCGGTGAGGTGCGGAACCTCTGGCCCGGGCTCCAGCAGGCGGTGCGACCGGAGTCGCTGGCCCGCGTCTCGGCCTGGCTCGAGACCTCACCGATCCGCGGAGTGCTCACCCTCTTCACCAGTGGATCGACCCCGGACACGGCGGGGATCGAGAGTCAGCTGCAGCAGACCGTCGCCTGGCTGCAGGACTGGCTGCTCAACCGGATCAAGATCATCACCCGAGGCGTGCCCGGCGCCTTGTACCAGGGGGCGGTGACGCTGCTCGGATTCTACTTCTTCTTGAAGCACGGCCCCGGTTGGTTGGGCCAGGCCGAGACGGTCCTGCCGCTCCAGCGCGAGCATGCGCGCCGCCTGCTCCAGATCGCGGGCACGACGATCAGCGCCGTGTTTCGCGGGGTGATCCTCACCGCCGCCACCCAGGCGTTTCTCGCCGGCGTGGGATTCACCGTGGCGGGCGCGCCGTTTCCGGTGCTCCTCACCTTGATCACCTTCGTTGCGGCGCTGATCCCGTTCGTCGGCCCGGTGGCGATCTGGCTCCCGACCGCGATCGGGCTCTATCTGAGCGGAGATCCGGCGGCCGGCATCGGGCTGGGGTTGTGGGGGCTCCTGGTGGTGAGCCTGATCGACAACGTGCTCCGGCCCTACCTGATCGGGCGGGACACGAGCCTTCCGGTGTTCTGGCTCTTCCTCTCCATGCTGGGCGGGTTGAAGTTCCTCGGCTTCCTCGGCGTGATCGTCGGCCCGGCGGCGCTCGCCCTGGCGATCGCCTGCATCCGGATCTATCGCGAGGCGGGCTGGGGACCGTCGCGTGGCGCGGCGGGCGAGGAGCACCGCCCACTGCGGGCTGACGGCACCCCTTGGTAGAGTACTGCACCCTTGGTCGCCCTGCGCTCTTGATGGCACCGCAGCCTTGACGGCACGGCACCCCTGGTGGGCCGGCCCGGTCGATCGGATCGCTACGGCCACTCCTGGTCGGGCGCCGGTTTGGCGGCCAGCGGATGCCCTTCGACCCTCTCCAGCGCGGCGCGGAAATCGGCCGGAATCGGGATGGTGCATTGTCCATGGTGATCAAAGGTCGCCTGGACGCTGCGGGCCGTGACCACCAATCGTTGGCTTTGCTGCTCGCGGATCTCGTACTCGGTCCCGAACGACTTCGCGCCGGCCCACGAAATCCGCACCGCGACGATCAGGATCTCGCCGACCCAGGCGGGGCTCTTCCAGTCGATCTCGAGCCGGGCCATCACGAACGGGACGCGCCGATAGTCGATCTCGGGCGCCATGGCGCGCCAGTAGGCCTGTCGTCCCACCTCGAGGTAGGTGACGTAGACCGCGTTGTTCACATGGCCGATCGCGTCGGTGTCGCGAAACCGGATGTCGATCTCGGCCTGGATCGGGAAGTTCTTCATCGGGGTCTGCCTCTCGGGATCAGGTGAAGAGCGAAAGCTGCGACTGGCCCCACTCGAAGCTCTTGCGATGGATCGGGGTCGGTCCGTGGGCGCGGAGCGCCGCCAGGTGTCGCGCCGTGCCGTATCCCTTGTGCTGGGCAAATCCGTAGGCGGGATAGCGCCGATCGTACCTTCGCATCAGCGCGTCGCGGTGCGTCTTGGCCAGGATCGAGGCACAGGCCACGATGTGGAAGGTGGCGTCTCCCCGCACCGGTCCCTCCTGCGGCAGCGAGAACTCCGGCAGCGTGCGCGCGTCGAGCAGCAGATAGTCCGGCGCTGGATCGAGGGCCAGCACCGCCCGGCGCATGGCCAGCAGTCCCGCGGCGCGAATGTTGATCCGATCGATCTCCCGCGGAGTCGCGATCCCGACCGCGCAGGCCAGGGCCTGGGCCCGGATCTGGAGTGCGATCGACTCGCGTCGCTTCTCGCTCAGTGCCTTCGAGTCGTCCGCCCCGGGGATCAGCACACCGGGAGGAAGGATCACCGCACCCGCAACCACCGGGCCGGCGAGCGGTCCCATTCCTGCCTCGTCGACCCCCGCGATTCGCGTGAAGCCGCGGCGCCAGAGCTCGCGCTCGTGCGCCGCGAGCAGCTCGCCGCGGGCCTGGCGGGCGGCCTCTCCGCGCATGGGTGAACTTCCCGCGGCCCTAGAAGCGGGCCAGGACGAGCGTGGCCCGCACTTCACCGGTCTGGGGATCGAAGGCAAGCGGCGGGGGATCGAGTGCGCCGGGAACGGAGGCGCTGTCGTCGTCCCCGCCGAGTACGAACTGCTGGAGCAGGAACAGGCCGAAGAGGCTGCCGCCGACAATGGCGAAGGTCTGGGCCTTGGAATCGTGGTCCTCCGCCTCGGCGAACTTCTCGTCCGCCTCGGTCGAGCGACCGGCATTGGCGAGTTCCTTGTACTCGTCGTAGGCGTCGTCCCCCTTCGACTTCTCGCCGAAGGCGAGGACGCCGGTGGTGACTGCGCCCAGCAGACAGCCCCACTTGAACACCGTGCCGATACCCGATCCGCCGCCGCCTTCATCGGCCTTCTTCTGCTTCGGCGGGGGAAGCGGCTTCGGCTCCGGCGGGGCCGCTTTCCGATCCTCCTTCTTCCCTTCCGACTTCGCCTCGCCCTCTCCGATGATCTCGAGGAACTTGGCCGACGCCCAGCCGAGAGTGCCGTCCTCGAGTCGGATCTGGACCCAGTCCCCTTCCTGCCCGACGACGGTGACGATCTGCCCCTTCTTGATCGACTCGACCGCCGGGTGGTCGGTGCCGGGGCCGCTGCGGATGTTGAGGCTGTTCGCGGTGACCTTGGCCCGCTGTTCCTTGTCGGCCCAGGCGAGGCTCGGCACGAGGGGTTGGGCCACGAGGAGGACGGCCAGGAGCAGGCAGACGAACGTGCGCATGCAGCGAATCTCCCGCGGAAGGTTGGAACGGAATCCCGACACTGGGCATCGGCCGCGGACGACCCTCGTCCGGAAGCCGAACGGTCAACAAATACCGGAACGCCAGCGCGGCGTCGAGTCCCCAGGCTGCGCCGGGCTGATGCGCTGTGCGGGGGGACGGGAATTCGCCCGTCACTACCCTGGCCTTTTCCTCCCCGGGGGGGACTCGGGTATACTGGACCCGCCTCGATTCAACGAAGGAACAGGCCGCTGCCGCCGGGGGGCGTTGCGGCCGCAGAGAGGTCCCCATGCGCTCCTACACCGCTCGTCTTTCCTGCGCCACGATCGGCCTGGTCCTGGTCTGTGCCGTCTGGTTCGCCACCCGCGACCGCGCGGACGATCGCGCCGACGTTGCCCCGACCGGTGCGTCTCCCGAGGAGACCGGCCAGGCTGGGGAGAAAGGGGAAGGGAAGCGCCCGAACGACTGGTTCGTGGCCCAGCGTGCCTACCCCGGCAGCGAGATCGACCGCGCGGCGCGAAGCCTCGCCCTGGAGTCGGCCCGCGCCCTGCATGCCAGCCTCGAGCCCGAGCGTGGCGGCCCCGCCTGGCAGCTCGCCGGACCCACCAACGTCGGGGGACGGGTAACAGCGATCGCGGCGAGTCCGGGTGGAGCGCTGGTCTTTGCCGGGGCGGCGGACGGTGGGGTCTTCCGCTCGAGCGACGGGGGGGCGAACTGGGAGCCGGTTTTCGATGCGGTCGGGGTTCCCTCGATCGGGGCGATTGCCCTCGATCCTCAGGATCCCGACGTGGTTTACGTGGGAACGGGAGAGGCCAACGCGAGCGGTGATTCGTTCGCGGGAGAGGGGCTCTTCCGTTCCACGGACGGGGGGGACACCTGGTCGGCGCTGGGGCTGGAGAACTCTCACCACATCGGCCGGATCGTGGTCGATCCGGTCGACCCGTCGCGCATCTACGTGGCCGCGGTGGGCGCGCTCTTCTCCAAGAACCAGGAGCGCGGGATCTACCGCACGACCGACTCAGGCCTCAACTGGGAACGAACCCTCTTCGTCAGCGACTCGACCGGCGCGATCGACGTGGTGATCGATCCCTCGAATCCGGCGCGGCTCTTCGCCGCAACCTGGGAACGGATCCGGAAGGCCAACTATCGCCGCGTGGGGGGCGTGACCAGCGGCGTCTACGCCTCGACCGATCACGGCGCCACCTGGCAACCGGTCGGCGGCGGACTGCCGGCCCCGGCATCCCACATCGGACGGATCGGCCTGGCCATCGCCCCGTCGAACTCTCAGATCGTCTATGCGATCTATGCCGACGATCCGGGGAACTTCCTCGGCCTCTACCGCTCGACCAACGGCGGCACAACCTGGGCGCGGACCAACGACACCGCGCTGGCCAGCATGTTCAGCAACTTTGGCTGGTACTTCGCCAACGTGCGCGTGAGCCCGATCGACCCGAATCGGGTCTACGCCCTGGGCCTCGACATCTGGCGTTCGACCAACGGCGGCAACAGCTGGTCGACCATCTCCGGTGGGGTGCACGTCGATCAGCACGATCTCTGGATCGATCCGACGCTGGCCCCGCGCATCCTCGTGGGCTGCGACGGCGGGGTCTACTCAACGACCTCGGGAGGAACGCCCTGGACCCACCGCACCGGCATGCCGATCTCGCAGTTCTACGCCGGGACGATCGATCCGCAGCTCCCGGAACGGCTCTATGGTGGCTTGCAGGACAACGGCACCGTTCGCACCCTGACCGGCGCGCTCGACGACTGGGACGAAATCTACGGCGGCGACGGCTTCTACTGCCTGGTCGACCCGCGAAACTCGAACGTGATCTACGCCGAATCCCAGTACGGCAACCTGGGGAAGTCGGTCAACGGCGGAGCCTCGTTCAACGGTGCCACCAGTGGGATCAACGCCGGCGACCGGCGCAACTGGTCGACACCGGTGGTCATGGACCCGTCCAACCCCGACCGCCTCTTCTACGGCACCTATCGGGTCTATCGAAGCACCAACGCTGCCGGCTCATGGACCCCCATCAGCAGCGACCTCACCGGCGGCCCGGGGAACTCCACCCTGGTCTACGCCACCATCACCACCATCGCGGTCGCGCCGAGCGACCCGCAAAGACTGTACGTCGGCACCGACGACGCCCGAGTCTGGACCTCCTCGAACGGCGGGACGAACTGGCAGAACATCAGCATCGGGCTGCCGAACCTCTGGGTCACCCGGCTGGCGGTCGATCCGACCAATCCGCAGATCGCCTACGCCGCGCACTCCGGCTATCGCCTGGATCTTTCGACCGCGCACCTGCACCGGACGAGCAACGGCGGCCTCTCCTGGATGCCGATCGACAGCGGTCTGCCCAACGCCCCGGTCAATGCGGTGGTGGTCGATCCGGCGGCTCCGGCCACGCTCTTCGCCGCGACCGACGTCGGGGTCTACGTCACGCATGACTACGGTCAGAGCTGGGCGCCGCTCGCCCCGGGCCTGCCGATCACCGTGGTGCACGACCTGACCCTGCACCCGCCCTCGCGGAAGCTGGTGGCCGCGACCCATGGCCGATCGATGTACACCATCGACATCGGGGCGCCGGTGGCGGTGGGCGAGGCGCCGCGCGCCGCCGCACTCCGGCTCGAAGCACCGACCCCCAACCCGGCGTCGCGTCGCGGAGAGATCGCGCTACGCTTCGCCGTCGCGCCGGGGAGGCCGTTCGAGGTTTCGCTCCACGATGCGGCGGGTCGTCGGCTTCGTCAGGTGACACGATCGACCCGGGGAGAGGCGCGCGGCGATGGATCCGCGGAGTCGCGGGTGGCGTTGACCGATCTAGCGCCGCTGGCGACCGGGGTCTACTTCGTCCGTCTGCAACAGGACGGGCGTTCGGTCTCGCAACGCCTGGTGCTCATCGACTAGCGGAGCGGGTTTTCAGCACAGTGCTAGCGGTTCCGCTCGCGATCGAACGCATCCCAGTCGATCGGAGAGTCGAGCGGCGCGGGTCCGACCTTGTTGTAGCCATCGAGTGCGGCCACCTTGTAACACTCGGCGAAGGTCGGGTAGTTGAACACGTTGTTGACCAGGAAGTCGATCGTGCCGCCGAAGGCCAGCACCGCCTGCCCGATGTGCACCAGCTCGGTGGCCGAGGTGCCGATGATGTGCACCCCGAGGAGTCGCCGATTCTCCCGGTGGAAGAGGATCTTGAGCAGGCCGGAATCGTCCCCCAGGATCGCCCCGCGGGCGATTTCCCGATAGCGGGCCATCCCGGTTTCGTAGGGGATCCCTTCGCGGGTCAGCTCCTCTTCGGTCTTGCCGACCATCGAGATTTCCGGGATCGAGTAGATGCCGTAAGGGTAGAGCTCGGGCACGAACAGGGCTGGAACTCCGAAGGCATGGCAGGATGCCATGCGTCCTTGCTCCATCGAGGTGGAGGCCAGGGCGGGGAAGCCGATCACGTCGCCCGCGGCGAAGATGTGCGGGGCCGACGACTGGAAGTGCGCGTCGACCGTGATCCGCCCGCGCTCGTCCGCCTTGATGCCCGCCGCCGCGAGGTTGAGATCCGCGGTGGCCCCGACCCGACCCGCCGAATAGAGGAGCACCTCGGACTGGATCTTCTTGCCCGACTTGAGCACCGCGATCGCCTTGCCCGGCGCGGCCACCTCGACCGACTCGACATCCTCCCCGAGGCGGAAGGTGCAACCCAGGTTGCGCATCTGATAGGAGAGCGACTCCGCGATCTCCTCGTCGATGAACTCGAGCAGTCGCCTGCGCCCGTCGATCAGGGTCACCTCGACCCCGAGCGCGGCGAACATCGACGCATACTCCGATCCGATCACCCCGGCCCCGACCACGGTGAGCGAACGTGGCAGCTCGGGGAGGCTCAGGATCTCGTCCGAGGTGACGATGGTGCGACCGTCGATCGGCACGCCGCGCGGCGGGGACGGTACCGTGCCGACCGCGACGACCACGAACTCGGTCTCGATCTCGGTGCTTCCCTCGACCCCCTGCACGACCAGGTGATGGGGATCGACGAAGCTCCCGGTGCCGGAGTGGACCGTGACTCCATTGCGTCGCATCTGATCGCGGATCACCTGCACTTCGCGCTTGATCACCGCTTCGCAGCGGAAGACCAGGTCACGCATGCTGATGTTCTCTTTCACGGTGTAGCCGCTGCCGTAGATGCCGCGTAGTTGCAGCCCGGTCAGGTGGAGCACCGCCTCGCGGAACGTCTTGGACGGAATGGTACCGGTGTTGATGCAGACGCCGCCGACCACCTCGCGACGCTCGCAGATTCCCACCCGCTTCCCTAGCTTTGCGGCCTGGACCGCCGCGCGTTGACCGGCCGGGCCGGTCCCGAGAACGAACATGTCGTATTTTTGCATCGGGCCGGAGTGTGCTCCCGCCTCGCGTGCCGCGCAAGCGCAAGCTGTCCCGAGCTGGGCGCTTTGAACCGGTTGGCGGCGGGCGTATACTGCCGCCGGCAGCGAAGAGGGTGCCTGGAGTGCGGAGCGACCCATCCCGCCTGCAGTGACTGGCGGCACGGCTCTCCCTCCCGGCATCCTCCTCCGCCGTCCCCGGCTAGAAATGGAGTTGCCATGTTCGTCCGAGGTCGACGCGGCCGTGTTCCGGCTGCGCTTGCGTTTGCCCTTGTGACCCTCGCCGCCGCGACGCTTTTCTCGCCTCCACTCTCCGCCCAGGAACCGTATGTCATCGACAAGCCGGGGAGCGGTGCGCCGATCGTGACCGAACCGGAGATTCCGGCCGGAAGCGTCTCCTGCCTCAATTGCCATCAGAAGCTCGGCATCACCGGATCGGCCATTCGCGACTGGAAGGCGAGCAAGCACTCCGCGGCCGGGATCGGGTGCGCCGAGTGTCACTACCCGGTGAGTGCCGCGCCCCGGGAGATCCAGGCGGCCGGTTCCGTCTGTCCGGATCCGAAGGTGCGTCGAGGGGTATCCCCGGCCAACTGCGCGGAGTGTCACGCCGACCAGGCGGCGCAGTTCGAACGAGGCAAGCACAGCAAGGCGTGGCTCGCGATGTCGGCCATGCCCGAGACCTACAACCAGCCGCACGCGATCGCGGGAACCAAGGGGTGCGGCGGCTGCCATCGGATCGGATTGGACAGCGGAAAGTGCGATGCCTGCCATACCCGCCACCTCTTCTCGGCCGCCGAGGCGCGTCGGCCGGAGGCGTGTCGGACCTGCCACATGGGGTTCGATCACCCGCAGTGGGAGATGTACGACACCTCCAAGCACGGCTCGATCTACGCGACCGAAGGGGATCAGTGGAACTTCGATCGCCCGGTCGAACAGTGGTTCGACCAGCCGAACGAGGCGGAGTGGGGGCGTCCGCGCGCCCCGGTCTGCGTCACCTGTCACATGAGCGACGGCAGCCACGAGGTCAGGACCGCCTGGGGCTTTCTCGCGCTCCGTCTTCCCGAGCCGGACCCAGAGTGGATGCAGTACCGAGCAAAGATTCTCCAGGGGCTCGGCGTCCTCGATGAGAAGGGGAATCCGACTCCGCGCCTGGGCATGGTGGTGGGCGGGGATCTGGCCCGACTCCAGGCCGAAGACTGGGGCTCCGAACGGAAGAAGATGCTCGGCGTCTGCTCGAAGTGCCACGCCCCGTCGTTCGGCGCGGCGCAGATGGCCGACGCCGACAGCATCATCAAGGCGGCCGACGCCTTGATGGCCGAGGCGATCACCGTGGTCGAGGGACTCTACGCGGACAAGATCCTCAAGCGTCCGGCGTTCGCCCCGCTCGCGGTCGACCTGCTGCGCTTCTACGAGGTCGAGAACCCGATCGAGCAGAAGCTCTACACCATGTTCCTCGAGCACCGGCAGCGCACCTTCCAGGGCGCGTTTCACATGAACCCGGACTACCAGCACTGGTACGGCTGGGCCGAGATGAAGCGCGATCTGATCGAGATCCGCGCCGAGGCGAAGGAACTCCGCGAACGCGCCGGAAAGTAGCCGGATCGAAACGGACCGGCCGAAGGCAACGAACCGGCGGAGACTTCGAATCTCCGCCGGTTCGTCGTTTCCTGGGCGGGGCTATTCCGGGCACACTGGGCAGAAGACCCGGACCGGCGCTCGCCGGGTGGTCAGCACCCTGCTCGGGCGCCCGAACCGACGAAGGAGGACCTGGATGGCAGTCATCACGCTCTCACGCCAGTACGGCGCCGGCGGGCTCGAGATCGGTGCGACGCTCTCCGAGCGACTCGGCTACGACTTCGTCGACTCTTCGCTCCTGCGTGAGGTCGCGCGGCGCCTCGAGGTCCCGGAGGAGGTGATCCAGAACTGGGACGAGCGGAGGGAGAATCTCGTGCTGCGCCTCTTCCGTACCCTGCAGGCCGCACACCCCGAGATGACCGCTCCGGTGCCGCTGCCGCCGGATGCCACCGCGCCCGATCCGGATCGGATGGTGGCGGTGATTCGCGAGCTGGTCGAAGAGGAGTCCCGCGGCGATCGCGCCGTCATCGTCGGCCGGGGCGCGGCCTTCATCCTCGGCCCCCGCCCGGGTGCCCATCACTTTCGTCTGGTTGCGCCCCGTGCCCTCCGGATCGAGCGGATCGCGGAGCGGCTGGGGCTGACCTCGGAGGCCGCCGGCCGACGCGTCGACCAGTGCGACCGAGATCGGATCGCCTGGTTGAAGCACCACTTCGGGGTCGATCCCACCGACCCGACCCATTACACCCTGGTACTCAACACCGGGCGGATGTCGACCTCGGGTGCGGTCGGGGCGATCCTCCGCGCGTCCGGCCTCGACGGATGAACGAAGGCGACTCCGGCCGGCGACCGACTCCTGCCAGTGCCTTCCGCACCGGGTCGGCGGCCTTCCGCCACCGCAACTTCCGCCTCTTCTGGACCGGTCAGGTGCTGAGTCTGATCGGAACCTGGATGCAGTCGGTCGCCCAGTCGTGGCTCGTGCTCACCCTCACCGACTCGGCGCTTCAGGTCGGGCTGGTGGTCGGGCTCCAGTTCCTGCCCGTCCTCTTCCTCGGTCTCTTCGGCGGCGTGCTCGCCGATCGACTGAACAAGCGCCGCTTCCTCATCGTCACCCAGTCGGCCCAGGCCACGCAGGCGCTGCTCCTCGGTCTGCTCACCGTCACGGGGCAGATCGAAGCCTGGCAGGTGCTGGCGCTGGCGGCATTCCTCGGCGTGATCAACGCCTTTGACATGCCGACCCGCCAGGCGTTCGTGGTCGAGATGGTCGGGCGCGGCGAGGTGATGAATGCCCTGGCCCTCAACAGCTCCGCTTTCAACCTGGCGCGAATCGTCGGTCCGGCGATCGGGGGACTGCTGGTCGGGCGGATCGGCGCCGGACCGGTCTTCCTCATCAACGCGACGTCGTACGTCGCGGTTCTCGGCGGACTTCTACTCATGCGCGAGTCGGAGCTGTTCAACCGGCCCGCTCCGCTCACCGGCAGCGTGTGGCGGAATCTCGGCGACGGCCTGCGCTACATCGGCCGGACTCCGATCGTGCTCGTGGCCACGACACTGGTCGGGCTGGTCTGCATGTGCGGGATGAACTACAGCGTCCTCCTCTCGGTGATGGCCAAGGACGTCTTCACCATCGGATCGGCCGGCTTCGGTCTCCTCATGGCCTCGCTTGGCGTCGGGTCGGTCACCGCCGCGCTCTTCATCGCCGCGTCCCCCCGGCTCGATCCCGCGCGAGTGATGGTGCGGGGAGCGATCGGCTTCGCGCTGCTCGAAATCCTCTTTGCCCTCTCGCCGCGCCTGCACTCCGTGCCCCTCTCCTTTGTCCTGCTCTTCGGCGTCGGCTTCTGCATGATCCTCCTGACCGCGATGTCGAACACCGCGATCCAGCGGGCGGTCCCTGACGAGTTGCGCGGTCGGGTGATGAGCGTTTATGTCACCGTCTTCGCCGGCTCGACCCCGTTCGGAAGCTTCATGGCCGGCTCTCTCGCCGGCTGGAAGGGCGCCCCCTTCGCCTGGGGCGTCGGTGCCTGTCTCGCGCTCCTCGCCGCCCTCTGGGCCCTCCTTCGCCTGCGGCGCGAGGGATTGCTCGGTCAGGCCGGGTCCGCAGCCGCCAGTTGATCCGGGGTCGGGCAGAGCGTAGGCTGCCCCGATGCCAAGTCCCGGAGGGAGCCCCGTGCACCGTTTCAGCCCGATTCTGACTGCATTCTGTGCCCTCATGGCGGCCTCGTCCGCTCGGGCCGGGGTTTGCGGCCGCCCGTCCGCGGACCAGGTCCCCACCGTCGCCACCTTCTCGATCGTCGCCTGCGACACCGCGGCCGGGATCTGGGGGGTTGCCGTCGCCTCGAAGTTCTTCTCCGTCGGGTCGGTCGTCCCCTGGACGCAGGGGGATGTCGGTGCCGTGGCGACCCAATCCCAGGCCAACACGACCTACGGGCCGGCGGGACTTGCGCTTCTCGCCGCGGGGAAGCCGGCGCAGGAGGCGCTCGACGCGCTGATCGCGGCGGACGAGGGGCGCGCGCACCGTCAGGTCGGCATCGTCGACGCCGCCGGGCGCGCCGCGACCTACACCGGCCCCGACTGCATCGCCTGGGCGGGCGGGAAGACCGGATACGCCTACGCCGTTCAAGGGAACATCCTGACCGGACCGGAGGTGGTCGAAGCCATGGCCAGGACGTTCGAGTCGACCGAGGGCTACCTCGGCGAGCGCATGCTCGCCGCGCTCGAGGCGGGAGATGCGGCCGGCGGGGACAGCCGCGGCCGTCAGTCCGCGTGCCTGAAGCTGGCCAAGACCGGCGCCGGTTTCGGCGGTTGGAACGACGTGCTCTGCGACCTCCGGGTCGATGACCACGCCTCCCCGTTCACCGAGCTCAGGCGCCTCTACACCGTCTGGCGGCCCAACATGCTCGTCCTCGAAGGGTACCGTCGGGTCGAGGAGGGTCGCTTCGCCGAAGCGTTCGCCGCCGGCGAGGCGGCCGCGCGGATCGACAAGGACTCCGGTGATCCCTTCTATCACCTGGCCTGCTACCACGCGCGGGCCGGCGACGCCGAACGCGCGATGCACTTTCTCTCCTGGGCGGTCGAACTGAACCCCAAGTTCAAGGCCCAGGCCCGAACCGACACCGACCTCGCCCCGCTCCGCGAGCGCGAGGATTGGAAGCGACTGATCGGATCGTGAGCGGTCGTCGTGAAACCAGCCTGGGGCCGTGGCCCCGAAGCCCCAAGGAGTCGATGAGATGACCGACCATGATCTGCCCGTTCTCCGTTTCGGCCACAGCCCCGACCCCGACGACGCCTTCATGTTCTACGGCTTCTCCACCGGGGCCGTGACCGTCGAGGGTCCCGGCGCCGCCGGCGAGGGACGTCGCTACCGGGTGGAGCATCTCCTGGAGGACATTCAATCGCTCAACGAGCGGGCGATGGGGGGCGAACTCGAGATCACGGCCATCTCGGCCCACGCCTACCCTTACGTCGCCGATAAGTACGTCGTGATGCGCACCGGAGTGTCGATGGGAGACGGGTATGGTCCCCTGATCGTGACCCGCAAGGAAGCCAGCCTCGAGAGTCTGCGCGGCGCGCGGATCGCCATCCCCGGACTCATGACCACCGCCAGCCTCGCGCTCAAGTTCCATCTCGACGCCTACAAGCCGGTGGTCACTCCCTTCGACCAGATCTTGGAGTCGGTGCGCGACGGCAAGGTCGACGCCGGCGTCGTGATCCACGAGGGACAGCTCACCTTCGATCGGGACGGTTTGTACAAGGTGGCCGATCTCGGCCAGCTCTGGAAGCAGGAGACCGGACTTCCGCTGCCGCTCGGTCTCGACGTCGTCCGTCGCGACTTGGGCGCCGATCTCGGCGTCGCCTGTTCGCGCGCGTTGCGCGCATCGATCGAGTACGCCATGGCCAACCGCGAGGCAGCGATGCGCTACGCCCTGGACTACGGCCGCGGCCTCGACATGCCGCTCGGGGATCGTTTCGTCGGCATGTACGTCAACGACTGGACCCTCGACATGGGCGAGAAAGGCCGTCTCGCCCTCACCACCCTCCTCGACCGCGCCGCCGACCAAGGCTGGGTCCCTCGCCTGAACGAGGATCTGATGTTGGTCTAACCCCCGCGCTCGCTAGCCCCCGCGCTCGCAGAGCGCGGGTGTCTTCCGGGCGACGCGTGGCAGGACTCCGAGACGGCGAGGAGCCGGGGTGCGTTCGCGCTAAGGCCGCACCGAAGATCGATTCACTTTCCCCGCCCCGGCGCGGAGCCGCTATCTACGTCGACTGGCTCGGGATCCGCGGCAACGCCCGAACTCCCGGCCCTGGAAGGATCTTTGCTTGACTCCGCCCCGGTTCGCGCGCACGCTTTACAGCGTCCATTCCCGGCGACCTGTGAAAACAAGCGACTGTTGCCCGAAGGAGTGCTTGCCATGAATCCCCCCCCCGGAGACGCTGAGCCAACCTGTCGGCGGGCGTCCCGCCCCCGCGGGCTGGCTGCGAGTTCCAAACCGACTACCTGCATAGCTCTGGATTCTGCTCTCCTTGCTGTCCGTCCAGAGGGACACCGATGCGCAGGCAGAGCGATGGATCGACGGCCGCGGCAATTGTGGCCTGTCGAAGTCGCTTCCTCGTTCAACGGAAATGCAGCGCCGGCCAGCCTGCGACCTGCCCCGATCCATGCGAGAAGTGGGAGTGTGACACGTACGATCCCTGCCTGTGCCTCTGACCCGCGGACCACAGATCGCGTGAGCACGTTCGGGGAAGCAAGAGGAGGACTCTCATGACGCGTTCCAGAACTACACTGGCTGCTCTCTTCGCCGGGCTGTTCCTCACTGGTGTCCCCGGCGACTGTTGGGGCGATATCGAAATCGGGTCACTTTCGCACACCGGGCTGACGGCGACGTCTGATTCCCGCGGCGCCACTTGTGGCTCGCTTCTCTGGCATTCCGACGGCACCTGGGAGAACGGGATCGCCTACTCCGCAACCTGGCCGCGGTACTACGGGGCATTTGCCGAGTGCTACTCGGGGACCGGCGAGGTGTGCTCGGTTCGCGCGGCCTTTGCTTGCTACTGGGAGTTCAGAGGATCGAAGGCGGACATCTTGGTCTGGGGGGACGCGGGGGGGATCCCCGGGGAAGTGCTGTGCCTCGTTCCGGACTGGCAGCCCGACTTCGTACCGCAGTGGCCGGAGGTGCGCGTGTTCGACATCCCGGTGACCGGCTGCTGTGTGGACGGGCCATTCTGGGTCGGCTTCTGGGGCAACTGGATAGGCGGGGGGCCAGAGGACTTCTACATCCTGATCGACAATAGTCCCGGGAGCACCGGCTGTTCGTACACGAACCCCCCGCCGGAGTGGGGATTTCCCGAGGGCTGGCAACCTGCGACGATCCTGGGCGTCCCGCTGAAGAATCTCGGGCTGGGGGTGGAGCTGAGAGAGTGCCTGCCGGTGGGCGCCGAACGGTCGACCTGGGGACGGGTGAAGAGTCTGTACCGAGGCTCGGGCGCAGTGCCTCGCTAGAGGGGTCGTCCGCGGATCGCATCGTGTCTGGCGAAAGGGCTGCCGTCGGGGCGGCCCTTTCCGTTGCCCCCGGATTGTCTCCGGTAGGGCGCAGGGGCAGCAACCGGCTTGATCCGGGGCCACGGCGGCGACCGGGCGCGAGGCCTCCCCGATGGCAATTGGGCCCGAAGGTACGGGCCCGGGAGTGCCGATAATGACGGCTGCGCCGGGTCCGCAGTGGACCGGCGCGGGCGCTTGTGCCAAACTTCACGAGTTCCGGGGCGACTTCAGAATTCGGCCTCCTCTCCGCAGCGGATCCGGAACCCAACCTGCCGGGAAGGCCATCCTGCGGGACGCCACTGCTCGGGACGAGCCGCGCGCGAACCTGCGAGATAGAAAAGGAGCGATCAGTGAGCACGACTGCGTCGATGTCGATGCATGCCTTCGCCGCCGCCCGTGAGGCCGGCCGCGAGCCGTTCAAGGTCAAGGATCTGGCCGAAGCCCAGCTCGGGCGTCATGAGATCCGGCTGGCCGAGCAGGAGATGCCGGGCCTGATGGCGGTGCGCGAGGAGTACGCGGGCAAGAAGCCGCTCGCGGGCGCGAAGATCATGGGCTCGCTGCACATGACGATCCAGACGGCGGTTCTGATCGAGACCCTGGTCGACCTGGGCGCCGACGTGCGCTGGGTCTCCTGCAACATCTTCTCCACTCAGGATCATGCGGCGGCCGCGGTCGTGGTGGGGCGCACTGGAACGATCGAAAATCCGACCGGCACTCCGGTCTTCGCCTGGAAGGGGGAGACGCTGGAGGAGTACTGGTGGTGCACCGAGCAGGCGCTGCTCTGGCCGGACGGGTCCGGGCCGAACATGCTCCTCGACGATGGAGGTGACGCCACCCTCCTGGTCCATCTCGGCACCGACTGCGAGCGGAGCGGAAAGGTGCCGGAGTTCAACCCGGCCGAGGACTCCGAGGAGTACGCGGTGATCCTGAACCTGCTCCGCGACCAGCTCAAGAAGAGCCCGGGCCGCTGGACCAAGGTCGGCGCCGCGATCAAGGGCGTGACCGAGGAGACGACGACCGGCGTGCACCGCCTCTACCAGCGCCAGGAGGCCGGGACGCTGCTCTTCCCGGCGATCAATGTGAACGACTCGGTGACCAAGTCGAAGTTCGACAATCTCTACGGATGTCGCCACTCGATCGTCGACGGTCTGAACCGCGCCACCGACGTGATGCTGGCGGGCAAGGTCGCGGTGGTGCTCGGCTACGGCGATGTGGGGAAGGGGTGCGCCCAGGCCCTTCGCGGCCAGGGTGCGCGCGTGATCGTGACCGAGATCGATCCGATCTGCGCTCTCCAGGCGGCCATGGCGGGCTACCAGGTGACGACGCTCGAGGATGTGATCGAGACCGCCGACATCTTCATCACCGCCACGGGCAACAAGAACATCGTCACTGCCGACCACATGCGGCGGATGAAGGACAAGGCGATCCTGGGCAACATCGGCCATTTCGACAACGAGATCGACATGGCCGGCTTGAAGAAGGTGCCGGGAGTGAAGCACGTCAACATCAAGCCGCAGTACGACGAGTGGGTCTTCCCCGACGGCCACTCGATCCTGGTCCTGGCCGAGGGGCGTCTGCTCAACCTGGGCTGCGCGACCGGTCACCCCAGCTTCGTGATGTCGGCCAGCTTCACCAATCAGGTCCTCGCCCAGATCGAGCTGTTCAACAACACGAAGAACTACGAGAAGAAGGTATACACCCTCCCCAAGCTGCTCGATGAGAAGGTGGCCCGCCTCCACCTCGAGAAGCTCGGCGTGAAGTTGACTCCGCTCTCGAAGGATCAGGCCGACTACCTCGGCGTCCCGGTGAACGGCCCCTACAAGCCGGATCACTATCGGTATTAGCCGCCGCGCGGCTCTGCCGCGTGGCTGCCGCGCTGTGGTCTACTCGCGAAGCCCGAGGATTGAACCCCTCGGGCTTCGCGTTTCCTCCCCGATAACGCCTTCCCCCGCCTGACTCTCCCGATCGTCGTCCGTGACCTCGCCTCCCGGTTCAGAACCCGTTCGCTCCGGCCGAAACAGCAGTGAACCCGCGCGCCCCCCGTCCTACAATGCTCTGGCGCGCTGCCGCGTCGTGACGAACCGGGAGTTGGCATGCCGACCGAACGACCCAACTGGCTCCGCCTGATCTACGTTCTTGCCGGGCACCTCTGTGTCGCCATCGGCGTAATCGCGATCGTCGTTCCGTTGCTGCCCACCACACCGTTCCTCTTGCTGGCCGTGGCGAGCTATGCCCGCGGCTCGGACCGCTTCCATGACTGGCTGCTCCATCGGTCGTGGTTTGCCTCGCACATCTCGAGCGTGCGTGAGCGTCGCGGAGTGAGCATCGAACTCAAGATCGCCACCGTTGTGATTTCGCTGATCGGCTGGGTCGGCTCGTTCTTCTTCCTGGTGCCGAAGGGCTGGGGGCAGATCGCGACCTCGGTCATCACGCTCTCGATCATCATCTCGGTGTTGCGGCAGCCGACGCGACGCGGGTAGCCCACCCGACTGCGGTGCGGCAGGCGGTTCCATCGAGGGGAAAAGTGCCTTGACTTCGAGAAGTGCGGGGAAGACCATAGTCTGCGTCAACGGTTCCTGACGCGGTCGACACTGCTGCAGACGTGGGAACGATGACTGGAGCCGGAGATCTGAGATTCACACCTGACCAGACCTTCGGATCGCCCCCACTGCGTCGTCAGTTGGCCGGTCGCGATCAGTTCAATTCCGAACGTGAGCCACGTCGGAGGCCGAGAATGCAAGTTCACCCTGCCTCTACTGCCTGTTTCCTGGGAGCCGCGGCGTCGCGAGTCCGGGGAATCGGTTCTCTCTCTCTCTCTCTCTCTCTCTCTCTCTCTCTGCTATCAATCGCATCCAAATGCACGGCGGGACCGAACGCCAACGGGACTCTCACCTTTCACTGCAATCCTAACCTGACGTACTCCAGCGGTTCATACGACGACTTCTGCGGTCAGGCCAACGTGACGAGCTGCGGAGCCACGAACCACACGGTCCCCACCGATGTTCCCAAGATCATCCACATCCTCGCCGCGTTCCCGAGCGCGTCCGCGCCTCGGTTGAAGGGCGCGTCCTTCGGTATCAGCTACAACCCTGAGCTGATCTCGATTCCGGCGTCCGGACACTGCGCCGACTTCGCGCAGTTCTCATCTGGTTGGCCGTACACTGGGTCCGGAGTCGCCCTGAGCTTTGATGCACCCAAGGTCGACGCCCTGGTAGAACTGGCATGGATCGCAGCGTATGCCGTCCCTGGGAGTTCGTTTACCCAAATCACGCTCACGGACGGCCCCGCCGGACGGGCGATGTTCGCCGACGACAGCGAACCGGCGTTCGAGGACCCGGTGATTGGCTTCGGGATGTTCGGCTTCGGCAACTGCGGCAAGCGGGCATGCCCAGACACCTCTTTGCCGCCAACCGTGGACCACTCCGAGTACTCACCGCTGGGGGCACCGTTGGTGATCGGGCTCGAGCCCGGGACCTGGAGCGGCACGAACTCGAACAACGACCCTGAGCCGGTCTCGTCGTGCACATCGCTCTCGAACGAACTCAGGGTGGCGCTCATCGCGGTCGGTGCCACCCATGTTCGGCAGACCGTCGCGGTACCTTCTGGGGCCGACGCGTGGCTCACCACCGCTGATGGTGACACGGTCAGTGTGCCGCGTGTCGATGGATTCGTGGACGTATTCTTCAAGAGCGAGGCGAACGCGCGCCTCGCGGCCCGGGCGCTGATCAAACGCGCAGACGTCTTGACAGCCGCGGTTGCGCCGATGACCCGATCAAGCTGTGCCTCGCTACCGTGCGTCAGTGACGAGCAAGCATTCTGTGACGGAGACCCTCAGGCGTGCTGCGTACCGAGTGGCTCGACAGTTGGTCCGGTCTACAGCAATCCGCAATGGCACCTGGCGAACTGCGGCGTCAGGCAAGGGGCAAGCGCCGGGGCGGACATCGGAGCCGAGGATGCAAGCGAGTTCTGGCTTGCTGAGCCGTTCTCCGAAGCGAATCGTGTCGTCATCGCGGAACTGGATGAGGGACTACCCGCCAGTCACGAGGACCTGGATATTCTCGCACTGACACCTGAGGAGTTCAACGCTCTCTCGAACGACGGTCGCGAGAGTCTTACTTTGCACGGTGTCTTGATGGGAGGCATTGCCGCCGCGCTGACCGACAACGGCGTGGGGATCAAGGGAACATGCAGTGCCTGCCGGCTTCTCGATGTCCACATCGTTCCGACCGAAGACTGGCCGACGCGATTCGAGTACGCCCGAGAGCATTTTTCGGATCGAGGACTTCGGGTGGTCAACGCCCCGGCGAGTTTGGAGGATGGGCAGGGTTCCGACTGGCTCTACCTCGACCCCAGCAGAGTTCTGATACTGTGGCGTGCCTACCGGGCCGGAATTGTCACCACGACAGCGGCCGGAAATGTGCCGCGCGGCGAAGTACGCACCCCGGACCCTTACGGCGTCCCGTTCGTGCTTAGCGTGGGGGGTAGCACGCAAGACGATCGATTCTGGGGCGATAACCTCACACCCTGCGACGCGGAGCGCGCCTCGACCTGCGATGCCCACGTCTCAGAGGCAGGCCGTACTGTGGTGGACATCTGTGCGCCGGCCTGCGGCGGCTTAATGAGCACCGTGGATGAGGAACCATCAAATCGCTGCGGATGGGGACCGTACGGGTTGACGTGCGGCCACACTTCCGGGTCGTGCTCGATCGTCGCGGGTGCGGCTGGGCAACTCCTGCACTACTTGCACCGACAGCCGTTTGGCGAGCTGATTCGACCGGACGACTTGGTTGGGATGATCGTGGCGAGCGCCCGGCCTTGGGAAGGAGACGCGGCACTGTTCACCGCGTACAGGCAAGCTTCCTGTCCCACGTGTGATCCAAAGTACGACTTCGGACCGGGGATGTTGGACTATCCGCGCCTCCAGGCAGTGGCAGACCTATATGCAGACGGATTCTACGATGCGCGGAGGAGGGTCGAGACGGTCGAATGGGGAGATGCTGAAGCAAAGTTCGTTCCACTCGGCGGACCGATCCTGACGAACGAAAGCTACGACCCACCAAAGTACCACAGGGTGCACCGGTGGTCAAAGCAGTTCGTGATCTCGCGCACCGCTCGGCCCGGTGCGCCGGAGTATGTAGCGTGGGCAAACAAGGATCGGCCGAGCGGTGGCTGGCAGCCAACGACGACGACCGGCATGGTGTTCGGACCTCTGGATGAGAACCCTGAGTCAAGGGCGTTGCGTGACAATACGATACAGCTGTACATGCAGACGACGGACTGCGAGCTGAAGTGGGTTGATCGCGGCTTCGGAATCGTGGAACTGGGCGCCCTGGTTATCGAGGATGTGACGTTGTCGGGAGAGCATGTGGCGTGGCCACGACCCCTCGACTCCCTTCGAATGTCATTCACTTGGCTCTCCGATCTTCCGCCGACGGATGTCGATTCGTCGGTGTCACGCGCACCGGTTCAGCTCTGGATCTCGGGTAGTTCCCCTGGGCACGAGATCGCTCTCAATTGGCGCCCAGATGGCGGCCAAAGGTGGTCCCTTTCCCTCCACGATGCCGGTGGACGGCAGGTGTGGGAGCGGGTCGGGGAGGCCGCCGCTGTGCCGCAAGCGCTGGGTGAAAAGGTGCAGCTCCCATCTGGCGTCTACTTCGCCCGCCTCCGCAGTGGCGGGGTGACGACCGTGGTCCGCTCCGTGGTGCTGAGATGAGCGTGGGCAGAGCGACTTGCCTGAGGGTGTTCCCCCGGCACCTGCGTGACACCGCAACGCTCGTGCCGGCCGTGTGGGCCGTTCGGGTTGCCAGCGTTTCCTTTCTGTCCTTGATGCTCCCCCCGATGCCCGCGTCCGCTGGCCGCCTGCTGGTGCCCGAGCAGTATCCCTCCATCGGTAGCGCGGTTGCCGCCCTCGGTGAGAGGGACACCGTCTCGATCGCTCCGGGGATCTATTCCGGAGAGGGGAATCGGAACCTTCTGATCGGGGCTATCGATGTGGCCCTCATCGCCCGCGATGGCCCCGGCACGGTCGAGATCGACTGCGAGGGCTCGTCCGGACCGAGTCGTCAGTTCCTCGCGTACTTCGGCAACGTCGGCTTTGGGCTCGTTCTGCGCGATCTCACGATCCGGAACTCCTGGCATCAGTACGGAGCGATCCGTCTGCAGGGCGGCGGCTCGGTTTCGATCATCGGGTGCGACTTTCGGGACAATCGGGGAAGCACGGACGTGGGGTGCTTGTGGAGCCGTGGACCGTTCGATCTGGAGATCGTCGGCTGTACCTTCGAGAACAACCGCGGGGGGACGCATCGGGGGGCGGCTGGGGCGATTGTCAGCGGGGCCAGCACCGTGCGGGTGGAGCAGTGCTCCGTGCGAGCGAATCGAGGTGGGTTCATTCTTGCCTCCGAGTGCGAACTGCTCGAGGTCATCGAATCGACGATTGTGGACAATGACTTCGGAGTCTGGGAATCCGGCACGATGGTCGGGTTTCACTTCACCGACATGACTGCGATCCGCGGGTCGCTCATTGCGTCCAACTCGGACGAGGCTGTGGGTGGCCTAGGCAACTGCCGGATAGAGGACAGCACGATAGCGGACAACGCCGGAGGTGGGGTGGCGTTGATCGGGGATCTCACCGTTCGAGGCTCGGTGCTGGGGGGAAACTGCACGCCTGAGGGTTCCGGCTGGAGGGATCTCAAGTTGCTGTCAGGATCCTGTGAGATCGAGTGCAGCGTGATCGACTCAACCGGCATGGAGATCGACGGCGAGTTGGTCGTCGGTGAGGGGGTCGTGTTCGCGGCACCGAGCTACTGCGAGGCGGCGTGCGGGTCGTTCTTGCCCGCGGGCGACTACCGTCTGCAGGTGGGTAGCCCGGGGGCGAATGGCTGCAGCACGTGCGGCGATTTCGTGGGGTACACGGACGAGACGTGTGGTGGGGACAGCGTCGGGGCGTGTTGTCTGGGGAGCGATTGTGAGTTGTTGTCGGAGTCATGCTGCGCCTCGGCTGGGGGCGAGTTCGTAGGAAGTGGATCCGCCTGTAGTCCGTTTCTATGCGACCAACCAGTGCCGGTCGAACGCCGTACCTGGGGTGGGGTGAAATCCAGGTGGCGGGGGCTTCCGCCCGGCGAGCGCTTGATCGAGGAGTAGCTCTCGCGCGGGCGGTTCATGGCGTTCGACCGACGCTGCGATGTTCTCGGCTCTAGAAGGTAACTGTCGCGACCAGTCCCGTCTCGATTCCTCCCGCGGTGCCGTCCGGCTTGAAACTCGGGGCCAGAGCGAAGGAGCGGTGGCGGCTCTGGGTCTCGATGTGGACCCCCCAGGCAATCAGCCCGCCGCCAACCGCAACCAGCAGCACGTTCGCAGCGTTGTAGCTGCCGTCCCGCCAGGCGTCGCTCTGGTCATCGTCCCACCGATCGTCGGACCAGCCGTCTCCGTCCCACTCGGGCGATTGGGGGTGCTCCGGCTCGCCGAGCGGCACCAGAAGGCCGAAGGCACAGATGGCCGCTCCGGCTCCGATCGCCGCGACACCGGAGAGTTCGTCGTCCCGGCATGAGTCGCGGCTTCGGCCGCGCCCGAGCTCGCGCCCTCGGTCTCGCCCGCGATCGGGGCGATCGCGATCGTCTCCGCGCCGGTGATCGAGTCGTCGGGAATTGCGCAGCGCGTGGCTCCCGGTGGGTGGGGCGTGCGTCCCGGCGAATTCTCCGCCGGCGTGGAGGGCGATTCCGACCCCGGCGCCGCGGCCGTCGAACGGCGTGGTGTCCGCAGCGCGGGGGGGGCCGAGGTCGGAGTCGGCGTGGGCGTCGGTGCTGGTCGCGATGCCGATGGTGGTCACGGCCGCGAGCTGCATGCCGAGGATGGTTGCGGTCAAGGTGGCTCGCTGGTGATGTGAACTGGGGCCGAGCATGTGTCCTCCTTGGTCATCGAGCTCCGTAGGACGGTCCGGGCGGCGACGCGAACTGGTGTGATCGCCTAAACCGGCGTGCCAGGGGGCGGGGCTGATGGGGATGGGGGAGGCTTCGGAGGAACGCGAGACGACGCGAGACGGCTCGGGACGACGCGGGTGCGTTGGGCGCGGCCTAACAGCGCGCTGTTGCGGAGATCGGGGAGCTCGGTGGGCCGCGGGGGGCGTGGCGCGTGGGCCGCAGGGGCCGTGGGCCGCTGGTGTGCGGAGGATGGAGAGAGTGTCGCGCTGGTCACAGAGTGAGATCGGTGGGTGACGGGTCGGCCCTGAATTGACGGAGCGGCGCTTGGTGATCGAAAGCTGCCCCCGGGGGGAGTGCGGCGGGCGCGCGGGGTGGATCCGATTGCGGCGGCAGGTTGATGACGTGAGTTGCGGTGCACTGGCCGTTGGGTCTTGGCGCGGCGATGCTGCGCCGCGGCGGATCCGGGTCGCCGGGGCGATGCGCCGCCGTCGCGGAGGCGCGTCGATCGTGGAAACGCGGGCGCGGTCCAGCTGTGGCCGCAACGAATTCCGAATCTTCGTGCGAAAAACTGGTTGACCACTTTTCCAACGACGCGATGCGTCCTCGCGCAATCGGCTTCGTATCCGCCTCGTGCCGCGATCGCGTGACCGCTCGCGCCCGAAAGCGCGCCACTCCTCGTTTCGAAACTCATTCGCCGATGTTCGTTGCGTGCGCGCGTGGAGAAGCCTGCGCGACGGGGGGCGCTATCGTTGCGTTGATGAGCAGGAAGTCTTCTTCACGAACACGGAGGTGCCGCATGCCGCTCGCACGTACTGAAGCCGAGAATCTCGAGATCGATCGCCCGACCGTCGCGCCAGATTCAGCGTCCTCTCTTGGCGCGACTCCACTCGCGCGCACACGACGCGTGGCGGAGCCCTCGGCCCTTTCAGACGCGGAACTGCTTCGATCGGTCGCCCGATGGGCCGCGCTCGAGCGCCGCACGACGGCGGAACTGCTCCGGCATCTGGCCGAGCTCGATCTACGACATTTGTACCTCGGCGCCGGCTGCGCCTCGACCTTTGCCTACTGCACCGAGCGGCTCCGCATGTCGGAGTCGGCCGCCTACCATCGCATCACCGCCGCGAGGCTCGGACGTCGCTTTCCCGAGCTGCTGGAGCGACTCGAGGCCTCCGACCTTCACCTGAGCGGCATCTGTCTGCTCGCGCCGGTGTTGACCGAGGCGAACCTCGCCGACTGGGTCGCGCGCGCGCGCGGTCAGTCGAAGCGCGCGATTGAGCGGATGCTGCAACGGGAACGAGAGACGGAGAGCGCGAAGGCGCACCTGCCGCGGGTCGACCCGGCCGGAGCGCTCTTCCGCGCGGCGATCGCGGGAGAGGGACGCTCGGCCCCGATGGGTGGGCCCAAGGTGGACACGCAGAACGCAGAAGCGGCTCCGGCAGATCGGCTCGCAGTCGGGGACGCGGCTGCTGCCAGCTTCGTCCCGCGGGAGATCCGGGCTTCGGTCGTGCCTGGCCAGGAACATCGCACGCCCTCGGCGCGACAGGACCGAATCACGGTGACCGTCGATGCGGAGATGCATGAGCTGATCGATCAGGCGCGGGACCTGGTGCGACACCGCAATCCCAGCGGGGATCTCGCGACCTTGCTGCGGCTCGCGCTGCGGACGCTGATCGCAGCGACCGAGCGGCGTCGGTTCGGGCTGCGGCCGAAGACGGAGAACGCGGGTGGCGTTGCTGCGGGTCCTGCCGAGGTGACTGTGGTGGCGACTGCTGCGGTGGCCTCCAGGGTGCCCCCGGAGGTGACTGCTGAGGTCGCTGCCGTGACGGCGCCGGCTACGGCCGCGAACCCTGCCTATCCGCGACGCAGGGCGCCGCGGCCGCAAGCACGGAACGCGGGCATCCGATCACGCTACATCCCGGCGGCCGTTCGCCGGGCGGTCTGGCAGCGCGATCGAGGGCGTTGCGCCTTCCGGTCACCCGATGGGCACCAGTGCGATGCCCGAGGGTTCCTGCAGTTCCATCACCTCGTTCCGTTCGCCCAGGGAGGCGCGCACACCGTGGAGAACCTCGCACTGCGCTGCGGACCCCACAATCGCTACGAGGCGAAAACGGACCTGGGCGGGATCGCCGTCCGGGTCGCGCGGGGCGACCGTGGGTGCATCCCGCACGGCGATCCGACCGGCGAAAGCGATCGCCGAGTGGTGCTCGGCGTCCATACGATTGCGCTCTCCGCTCAACTCCCCGGGGGAGTTGGAGCCCAGGGAAGTCCGGGGAAAGGACGAACGTGAGTCGCGGGTGAGGCCAGGAGCCTACGTGCTGGATCCTCCTGGTCGCGCCAACCCACTGTCTCCAGCCCCGGCACTCCACCCCGGCCATCGCGCCACGTGGCCCCTCGCCGCCTGCGCGCGCGCTTCTTACCCGCGGTCGGCCTCCTCCGCCCCGAACGGGGGCTGGAAGATCATCGTGACCTGCGATCCGTAGATCGGGTAGTCGATCGCGCAGCGGTAGCCGCGAAAGGCAGATGGTTCCCAGCCGAGCTGGCTGCAGGCGAGGCGCAGGATCTCGGCGTAGCGGGGAACTCCGGTCGCGCGGAAGCGGTCGAGGCCGGCGCCGAGCGGGCGGATCGACTCCTCGAGATGGAGACGGTCGAGGTCGCGGCCGGGATCGTTCACGGATGCGACCCCTTCGAGCACCGTGTCGTAGATGGCGAGGGTAGGGTCGCCTCCCGGGTAGACATCACGATGCACCAGCACATCGAAGATCAGCCGGACGGCCGGTGTGGTCACCTCGGCAAAGAAGTACGAGCGACGGCCGGAGCGGGGGGGCACGGTGGCGTCCAGCTCGTCGAGGTTGGCCTCGGCGAAGACCAGATCGCTGACCGCGTTGGGGCCGAAGCCGTGGTCGGCCAGAGTGTAGCGCACCACCTCACCCGACTCGTGCACCTCGAGCTCCGGTGGAGGGACGGAACAGAACGCGTCGAGTCGGAGCCCGCGAAAGTCATGGACCGCCTTCCCCTCGAGGGTGCGCGGGGCACGGGGAGCGCCGGGGCCGGCGATGCGCCGCGAGGTGAGGCGCACGCGGCTGCCGGGGCGGTGACGCCGCAGGCCGAGCATGCCGAAGAGCCAGGCGACGTCGAGGCGTCCGGTGCGTGCCGCCGGGTGCAGGAGCACCGTGGCGACCGAGGTCTCGACCGAAGCGCCGATCAGCTCGCTCATGGCGCGGAACGCGGCCTGCTTGCGCCGGAGTTCGAACTCGCGACGGGAATCAGGGAGCCAGGCGCTCATCATCGCCTCGAGCGCACTGCGATCACCGGCTTCGACGCGAATCAGGCGATCAAATGCGTCGATGGCGGCAATCGCACGGGCCGCGTGTTCGGGGAGACGCGGCCCGCGCGACGGGCGGACTGGACGACGCGACGGAGCGGGGCCGGGCCGGGCGCGAGATGGATGACCGCCAGCGGCTCACTCGCCCGCAGCATCTTCATCACCCGCGTGGCCAGCACCTTGTCGAGCGAGAGCTCGGCGGCCAACTCTCCGGGCGCGCGCGGCGGCCGGGGAAGCGCGTCGAGGAGCTGCTGCAGCGCCTCGCGGAGCTCAACCCCGACGTCGCCGATCCTCCCCTCGAGGAGACGCGCCCGATGTTCATTGGAACCGTACTCGAGCGATCGTTCCGCGCTCTTCATCGAGGCTGATTCCTGCGCGCTCGGCTCTACGGCCGGTACAGCCGCTTCACCGCGCCCCAGCTTCCGCGCTCGGTCGCGACCGGCTGATCGACGTACTCGACCGAGAGATTGTCCACGCCCACGTTCCATTGCTGGAAGATGGCAAAGTTGCACGGCTCGAGCCAGTGAATCTCCACCCGATCGACGCTGCTCACCACGTCGTTCCAGGTGACTCCGGGACGAAACGCGGCGCAGTCACCGACCCACCCGCCGCTCCAGCCGGCCGGGACCGGATCGCTCGACAGACTGGGCACATCGACCTCGTAGTGCTGCCACCCCGCGCCGACCAGCGGCACGTTGGGTCCGATGAAGTAGGCGAAATCGTCGTCATCGACGTCGTTCGGCGTGCCATGGGTGTTGCGCAGCAGCAGGACGACGTTGAAGCCGGAACCGTCGCCGAAGTCCATGTGATGGTTGATCAGGTCGAACGAGATCCGGCTCACTCCCGAGAGGGTGTAGTCCCCCTTGAACGGGTTGTCGTTCGCCCAGGAACTCTGCACAGCGGGATCGAAGGTGTCGTACTGCGGCTGGTGCAACCACCACCCCGGATTCCCGCCGCTCGACTCGAGCAGGTCGCCTCCAGGGATGAAGGTCCATCCGGCCTGGTTGGCGCCGCCTTCGAAGTCGTCGACGAAGGTGACGGCATGCGCGGAGGTGGCGAGGTAGGCGGCGAGAGAAACGGTGATCCATGCGAGCTGCGATTTCATCGGTGCCTCCGGATTGCTGAGTCCGCTTCCGCGGCTGGTCCTGCGACTTGCGACCAGCATCAGATCGCTCCTGACACGAGTCAAGATAGTTTCCTGGAAATTTCCGGCGTTCTTAGTATTCACTCCGACCTGCTATATAATATATTGTTTAATATATAGTTAGCCGGTCCCCATGCGCACTTCATTGGTGCGATCGTCGGTATCAAAGCGGGGCCGAAAGGCTCGGCGAGCGGGCAGGGGGACGAGGCCCCCTACCGGAGAATCGTCACGCGCTTGGTGCCGTACAGTCCGTCCGTGCCCCGAGCCTGGAGCAGATAGACTCCGCCGGGCAGAGGCGCACCGGTGACCAGGTCCTCGATCACGATTTCGCCCGCGCCGCTCGCGGTGGATTGAGTGATCCGACCGAGCTCGCGCCCGGAAATGTCGTGGAGCGAGAAGGTGATCGGTCCCGACGCCGCTGCCTCGAGGTGGAATCGGATTGGACGCTGCTGGGGAACGGGATTGGGGTAGAGGGAGAATTCTCCGTCGCCGCCCTCGCCCGGAGTGGGACCAGATTCCACACCGTCCACCCCGACCGGCGCGCTGAACTCCGCGACCGCGCACGCCTCCGATATGGCGCTGATCCATAGGCGTCCCTGGCCATCGAACTCGACATCGCCGAGCTGGTAGTGGGGGATCGGGTGCGTTCCGTAGCGGTAGACGTGCCAGTTCGCGGGAAGGCTTGGGCTCCCCGAGATCACGCAGACTCCATTTGGGTACGGCGGCTGGCCCGAGAGATCGTCACACGCGAGCGCAACCAGTCCGTCCTCACGCACATCGATTCCCTCGATGCGGCGGGCGGGGAGGGGGGAGTTCGCGACCTTCCAGACCTGCGCCAGGCCATTCTGGGAGCGAACCAGACCGTCGTTCGTACCGATCCAGAACACGTCGTCCGGTCCGATCGCCATGCAGGTCGGGCCGAGATCGTTGAGGTCGATGCCGAGGTTTACGTTGCTCCACGCGGTGCCGTCCCAGCGGCGCGCCAGGGTCTCCCCTTCGATCGGCAGGCCGCCGATGGAGTAGACGTTTCCGGCCGAATCGCGGTGCAGACCGAAGTGGGCGTTGTACTGGTCGATGTCCCAGTTCGTGCCGTTGAATCGGTAGATCCAGGCATCCTCGCTCGCGCCGAAGACGGTGCCGTTCATGTCCTCGGTGAAGTGGCGGAAGATGGTCACCCCCATCGGTGGGTTGTTCTGCCAATTCCAGAAGCCGGAGAATTGACCGGTGCCCGGAACCCACCGCCCGATTCCGTTGCCGCCCATCCAACCGACACCCGCCTGGTCGAGATAGAAGCTCCCCATCGGCTCGTTCCCGGCCCAGGGATACGGTTCACTCCCCTTGTTGTGATTTCCCCAGTTCCGCCACCGCGTGCCGTCGAAGCGGGAGATTCCTCCTTCACCGGTGGCGATCCAGAGCGCGCCGCTCCGATCGAGATCGATCTTACTCACGAAGTAGTCGGGCATGCCGGTGTTGAAGCGGTTGAGCCAGGCCAGTCGAGTTCCATCGGCCGTGATGTGCTTCAGGTAGCCGGTGTCGAGGTTCACCCCGCTGTGCCAGAGCCAGAAGTCGCCGCCGGGGCGAGGCAGGACGTTGTTTACCCAGACACCGTTGTTGAAGTAGCGAAGACTCCAGGTCGAGCCGCCAGAGGCGCTCTGCTGGATCACCTGCCCGATCACGTTGGAGGCCCAGACCCGGCCGCTGGAGTCGAGCGCGATCCCCATCACCTCGTTGTTGGTGAACGGAGTGTTGCTCGCACCGAAAAACTCGAGGGTATCGTTCCGATAGCGGATGATCGGGGCGCCCACCAGCCAGAGGTCACCCTGGGGATCGACGAACTTCGGTTTCAGGTTGGCGACCTCCTGCCCGAATCCATCGACCGTCGGGTGAAGGCTCCAGGCCGAGCCGTCCCACTCCGCCAGGCCGGAGTGCAAGAACGCCGCGACCCACACATGCCCGGTCGCCGGGTCGATCGCGGGACCGCGCAGCGGCGTGATCGAGGGCCACGGGAGACCTGCGCCCCCACGCCAGGTCGTCCAGGTGGTGCCGTCGAATCGGTGCAATGCACCGTCGGTGAAGTTCAACCGCGTGTTGTTGACCCAGACCGCGCCGCTCGGGTCAACCGCCACCGACTCGATCTCGTTGTGCTGGAACGGAGCGTTCCCGGTCGTGTAGAGGGTCCAGGCGCCGCCGACGAGATGGGCCAATCCGTCGTTCGTGGCCGCCCACACCGATCCATCGGGGGAGAAGGCGATCTGATTCACCAGCGCGGAGGGGAAATCGATCGTCAGGCTGTTGGGCACATTGCTGTGCACTTCCCACGAATTGGTTCCTGGGTCGTAGACCCCGATACCTCCATCCGACCAGAAAGGGTGGCGCGCGCCGACCCAGATCCTCCCGTCCGGCCCCAGGGCCGCAGTGCGAACTTCTTCGCCGGGCAGACCGGTGGTGCCGGGCGAGACGGTGTCCCACTGCGGGGTGTCGTACTGCGCACCGGCGGGGAAGACGCTGGTCGCCAGTGCGGTGCAGGTCGCGAAGATGAGACAGGTGGCCCGCGCGGGACGGGAGTGAGGGCGGCCGGTCGCGGCGTCGATCTGCGGTCGCCGGTTGGCGCCGTGGTCTCCGAATTTGCCTCTGTCCTTAGCAATCGAGCGAAAGTGAGCGTGGGTCATCTCAGCCTCCCCCAGGAACCGAGCGCACCACCCGGGCCATGCGAAGGTCGGAGGGCGCGGACTCGAAGTGGATCAGTTCGCCGGAAACGGTCGGGGCGGATCGGGGGGAGATACAGCGCAGGTCGCACGAAACGCTTGGGGCTCGAAGCCAGGTCTGGCAATGCGTTCCAGGACAAACGACTAGGGGATGTCCCAAACTCCCTCCCCAAAACGGGGGAGGGAGGCAGGAGCGGGGCTCGCGACCGGGCGGTGCCTATCCTCCCCGACGGCGGCCGCGTGCGGTCGACGCCTAGCGCATCTCCGCCAGCGACTCGACCATCTTCCGGCTGCCCTGGAGCGCCACCCGTCGGGTGTAGAACTCGAGTCCGCGAAGTCCGCCCAGTTCTTCGCCCCCGCCAGCGCGGCCCGGCCCGCCGTGGATCGACTGCGGAAGCACCAGTCCGGAGCCCATCGCCTGCTCGGCCATCTTGGAGCTGCCGAGGTAGAGGCGACCGGTCCAGGCCCCGCCTGCTTCGACGAAGCGCGAGACCCAGGCGTCGTCGTCGCTGTAGACCGAGGTGACGAGTGTCCCCTGCCCAAGGGCGACGAGCGCCGCCGCGTCCGCGGCCGAATCATCGTGGGTCATGATGGTGGCGACCGGTCCGAACACCTCATGATTGTGCACCGCGGTCGCGGCGCGCGCCTCCGGGGCATGGAGCAGCGTCGGGGCGAGGAAGAAGCCGGTGCCTGCGGGATTGCCGACGCCATCGATGCGATGGCCACTCCCGAGCACCAGCCGCGCCTGGGCTTGCAGCGTGGTGATGCCGGCCAGCCCGTCCTCGAGCTGGCGCGCGGAGGTCAGCGGTCCCATGGTGACGCTGGGGTCGGCAGGATTCCCGGTGACCACACGGCCGAGCCGGTCGGCTAGCTCGGACAGCACCGTGTCGAGCATCGAAGCGGGCACGAAGACACGCCGGACCGCGGTGCACTTCTGCCCGGTCTTCTGGGTGATCTCGCGCTCGACGTCTTTCAAGAAGAGGTTCCAGGTGTCGGAACCGACCGCGACATCAGGCCCAAGAACCGCGGCATTCAGGCTGTCCGCCTCGATGTTCACCCGAGTGCTGGAGGCGAGCAGGTTCTCGGTGCGGCGGAGCTTCAGCGCAGTTGCGGCCGAACCGGTGAACGCGAGTGCGTCCTGTGGTCCGAGGTGCGAGAGGAGATCTCCCGCCTCGCCGCAGATGAACTGGAGCACCCCATCGGGGAGGATGTTTGCCTCGACCAGGATCTCGACGCACCGCGCCGTGACCATGGCCGTGGAACTGGCCGGCTTCGAGATCGCGGGCACGCCGGCGAGAAGCGAGCAGGCCGCCTTCTCGGCGAAGCCCCAGGCGGGGAAGTTGAACGCGTTGATCTGGATCGCGGCGCCGAGAAGGGGAACGCGCATGTGCCGCCCGTAGAAGCGCTCCGTCCTTCCGAGGGCCAGCCCTTCACCGTCGACCAGCACGCGGCGGTTCCCGAGTTCCTTCCCCAGATTCGCATAGAAGGCGAGGGTCGCCGTCGCCCCGTCGAGATCGAACTTCGCGTCCTTCCTGGTCGTCCCGGTCGTCTGGAGCGAAAGCTCGATCAGCGCGTCGCGATCGGCGTAGAGCGCCTTCGACATCGACTGGAGGAGGTCACCGCGCTGGGCGAAGGTCAGCTGCCGAAGCGTCGGTCCCCCCTTCGATCGAGCATGCTCGAGGGTCGCGCGAAAGTCGATCCCGACGCTCGACACCCGTGCCACCACCTGCTCGCTGCACGGATCGTGCAGCTCGGTGAACCCGGTCGTGGCCTCATGCCAGTGCCCGCAGACATGCGATCTCAGCGTCTTCATCGATGGCTTCCTTTCGCGGATCCGGATCCGGGCGCGCTCGCGACGCGCCGTGGGCAGAGGGGGAATACTAGCGGAGGCCGGAGAGGAATCCGAGGGGGTGTTGCACCGGGAGTGGTGGGCGGCGGGCGTCCCGCCTCGGTGAACTTCCCCCGGGGGCAGTGTGCGCCAGGCAAAGCCTGGGAAGGGAGGATGGTGAGCCTCTGCGGCTCACTTGAAACTCATCGATAGCGACCCGGTGGGTCCGAGTCCCACCCGGCAAAGCTGGCCAGCAGCCGGAACCGAGTGTTGCGTGGTCCCGAGGCAACTCGGACTGCGAAGCGTACACAGGGAACGAGCAGGCCGTGTGATCGAGCCTCGAAATCGGGCACTTGCGGGAGCCGGCGCTCTACTGTCAAGCGACGGCAGCAGGTGGACGGTGATTGGCCTTCCGCCCACCTCCCGCCGGGGTCAAAGAGCAGGGCGTGCTCGTGCAAGGGTCGTCCAGGAACCTGGGAGATCCCGCCTCCTCCTCGCCTCGGGTGAGGCGCCAACGCCGAGGAAACGAAGGCTCTGGTGTGCGGAGTCGGGAAGTCAGAGTGCCTGCGTAGTACCGGAGAAAGCGGGGAACCGGACCCTTCCGGGACCCGCTGGAGGGAAGGCGGGCGCCGGATCATGGAACCGATGGAAGGAAAGACGCATGGGAACTCTGAGTCCCCGCAACGTCTCAACGACACTCCAACGGATAGCGGACATGGCCCGGGAATCTCCGGACCGAGTCTTCACCAGCATCCACCATGCGGTGGATCTCGAGCTTCTGCGGGAAGCGTACCGGCGCACGCGAAAGGACGGGGCAGTAGGGGTAGACGGGCAAGGGTCGGAAACGTTTGCGGCGAACTTGGAGCAGAACCTCCGGTCCCTCCGCGATCGGCTCAAGCTCGGCACCTACCATGCACCGCCGGTGCGCCGAGTGCACATCCCAAAGGGAGACGGGGCGAAGACGCGCCCGATCGGCATCCCGACCTTCGAGGACAAGGTACTTCAAAGGGCGGTGACCATGGTGTTGGAAGCGATCTACGAGCAGGACTTCAAGGACTGCTCCTATGGCTTCCGCCCCGAACGGTCAGCTCATCAGGCACTGGAAGAGATCTTTCAACGCATGATGAAGATGCACGGCGGGTGGGTGATCGAACTCGACATCGAGAAGTTCTTCGACCGACTCGACCACCGGAAGCTGCGGGAATTTCTGGACCAAAGGGTGCGTGACGGTGTGCTACGCCGCGCTCTCGACAAGTGGTTGAAAGCGGGGGTTCTGGAAGAGGAACGGCTGAGTCGCCCTCGGGAAGGAACCCCACAGGGAGGCGTGATCTCTCCGCTTCTCGCCAACGTCTACCTTCATGAAGTGCTCGACCGATGGTTCCTGGAGCAGATCGTGCCCAGGCTGCGAGGCAACTCCTTCCTGGTTCGGTACGCCGATGATGCCATCCTGGTCTTCTCCTCGGAGGCGGACGCTCGCCGGGTGCTCGCGGTTCTAGCCCAGCGGTTCAATCGCTTCGGCCTGACCCTGCATCCGGAGAAGACCCGACTGGTTCGGTTCCTCTGTCCACCCTACTTGCGAAAGGAACGACTCCTGCCTCGCGATGGTGGACCGGAGAGCTTCGACTTCCTCGGCTTCACCCACTACTGGGCGAAGTCGCAGCGAGGCCGGTGGTTGGTGAAGAAGAAGACCGCGAGTGAGCGTCTTCGGCAGGCCCTCAAGCGGGTCTCTGCCTGGTGCCGACGCGACCGACACCAGAAAGTCGCCTGGCAACACGGTCGACTGGTTCGAAAGATCCTCGGTCACTTTGCCTACTATGGCGTCACCGGGAACGATCCGCAGCTCTCGCGCTTTCGTGACCGGGTGACCCGCATCTGGCAACAGTGGCTGAGTCGCCGATCCCAATCGACCCCCATGCCGTGGGACCGCTTTCACCGCCTGCTCGATCGGTACCCTCTACCGATGCCGCGGATCGTACACAGGGTGGGTCACGCAGCCAACCCATGACCGAGGAGCCGGATGCGCGAATCGCGCACGTCCGGATCTGTGGGGGGGGGGCGCCCGCGGGGGTGGCCCCTATCCCGATTCCGGGGGAAGTGCCTGCTAGTCCCCCCTCCCGTACTCCGGCACCGACCCGCGGGCGTGGGAGTACTTCGGTGCGTTCACTTCCTGAACGCGTCGCAAGTACTCCTGCTCGGAGATCTCGGTGCGCCAGTAGCCGGCCAGCCTGGCGGCGTTGATCCCGCCGAAGAAGAGGACGACGACCAGGGCGGCGAACACCGTTGGGCGGACCGCGCGCCGCCAGGGGGCGGGCGTTTCGACCGCGAGGGCCGAAGGGACGGGGCAGGCGGCGACACAGGAGAGGCAGCCGAAGCACTCATCGGACGACACGCGGGTCGCACGATCGACCGCGAGATTCGACGGACACGCCTTGGCGCAGAGACCGCAGTCGATGCAGTTCTTCGGCGTCCGGGTGATCTTTAGCGGTGAGAGCAGCGAGGTCACGCCAAGCAGTGCGCCGTAGGGGCAAAGATACCGGCACCAGAAGTAGGGCACGACGATCGAGAGGCCGATCAGCACGACCAGCGTCTTCAAGGCAAGGGTCGAGATCTGAGCGAAGAAGAGCATCATCTTGACGTCGGCCACCTTGTTGTACGGCGAGCCGAGGAAGAGCGCCACGTCGCGCGGGGTCATCTTGACGAAGATGGCGTAGACGAAGAAGGCGAGGAGCAGATACTTGATGCTCCTGAGCGGAAGATCGGCCCAGCGAGGAAGTCGCACCCGCGGTGCGCGCATCCGCCGGAGCAGCGGCGCGAACAGGTTCCGACCGATGGCGGCCAGCGACTCGGAGAGGGTGCCGATCGGGCAGAGCCAGGAGCAGAACGCTTTCTTGAGCAAGAGGCCGGTGGCGACCACCAGGCCGAGAATCACGAAGCCGGCGGGATGGACGCGACTCACCTCGCCGGTCTCGAGCCA
The DNA here is from genome assembly GCA_016712505.1 of Candidatus Eiseniibacteriota bacterium. Classification (GTDB taxonomy): domain Bacteria; phylum Eisenbacteria; class RBG-16-71-46; order CAIMUX01; family CAIMUX01; genus JADJQY01. The sequence goes on from JADJQY010000009.1 coordinate 258,086, forward strand.
ATGGCGGAAGGTGAGGAGGGCGGAGATGGGAAGGAACCCTTCGATGCCGGGGGGACGCGTTCCTTCCAGGCGCCCGGCTTGCAGCGCGAAGACCCAGCGCGTGAATTGCCACCCGATCCAGACGATCACGGCGAGGGAGGCGAGCTGAACCCCGAGGCGGAGGTTCTCGATCCGCGCGCGGCGCGCGCGGTACGCAGGTCCCTTCAGCACCAGCGGCTTCAACGCGGCGCGCAGGGCAGCGCGGTCCGTGCCACGTTCGTCGTTGGGGTCGCTTGCGCGGACGACCGCGCGGTCGTCCGCGCCGTCGTTCGCGGGATTGCCCGGGGAGAGATCGTCTTGGCCTTCGGCCGGCGCGGTGATCGTGGCTTCGGAGAGAAGAGGATTCGTCGACATCTCGATTCCCTTTCCGAGTTCATAAGAAGACATTCGGACCAAAAGATCCTAATAGCAGTATCGGATCTGATGCCACGGTGGTCAATCAGAATATGGAGCTTATGCGGGCGAGCTGCTCAATCCAGCTAACGCAAAGTCTTACATATTGTTGACGAATCGAGGTTCGGTCATCCGATTGGCGTGTAGTGGGTCGTCCGCTGCACCGGCGTGAATCCGGCTTCCCGGATCAGGGTCCGGATCTCCTCGACCGTGGTCTTCACTTCGTGTCCGGTCGCGAGGTGGACGTTCTCCTCGAAGATCGTTCCCCCGAAGTCGTCGGCGCCGTAGTGGAGCGCGATCTGACCGGTCTTCTTTCCCTCGCTGAACCACGAGGCCTGCACGTGGTCGAAGTTGTCGAGGTAGAGGCGGCTGGCGGCGAGGATGCGGCAGTAGCGTGCGGCTCCGGCGGGCTTGCGGCCGAGCGCGTCGATCCGAGCCTGCATCGGCGTGTTCCCCTTCTTGTAGGACCAGGGGACGAAGGCGGTGAAGCCGCGGGTCTCGTCCTGGAGCTCGCGGATCCGCTCGAAGTGCTCGATCAGGTCCTCGTCCTCTTCGATGTGGCCATACATCATCGTCGCGGTCGAACGGTAGCCGAGCTGGTGCGCCGTGCGGTGCACTTCGAGCCAGGTGTCGGCGCCCCCCTTCTTGGCCGCGACCTTGAGGCGGATTCGATCCGAAAGCACCTCGGCGCCACCGCCGGGGATGCTGCTCTGTCCGGCGTCCTTCAATTGCTGCAGCACTTCGCGGACGCTCAGGTTCGAGACCTTGGCCATCTGGTGGATCTCGCTCGCGGTGAAGTAGTGCGGGGTCACGTCGGGAAAGCGGCGACAGGTCTCGCGCACCAGCGAGACGTAGTAGTCGAGTGGTAGATCCGGATTGTGACCGCCCTGGAGCAGGACCGTGGTTGCGCCCAACTCCGCCGCGCGCCCCACCCGCTCCATCACCTGCTCGACCGAGAGGGTGTATCCCTCGGAATGGCCCGGCTTCCGATAGAAGGCGCAGAAGGCGCAGTCAGTGGTGCAGATGTTGGTGTAGTTGGGGTTCGAGTCGATGACGTAGGTGACCTGATCCGCCGGAGCGCGGCGCGTGCGCAATTCGTGCGCGACCTGACCTAGCTCGGAGAGGGGAGCGTCCTGGAGGAGGACCAGCCCGTCCTGGCGATTCAGGCGGGCTCCGCCGCGGCATTTCTCGACGATCTCGTTCCAGCTCGAGCGGGTCATGGTGGCGTTCATGGGTCTCTTCGTTGTGGTGCGAGGGGTGGTGGAAGCGGGCAGCGCCAGATCGGACGCTGCCCGATTGGGCACTGCCCGATCGGACACTGCCCGCGTGCGACTAGTGGTAGATGTCGACCGTGACCGTCCCCACGATGTTGAGGTCGACCCGGAGTTCCCAGTCGAAGCTGGTCGAGGCCCCGGTCGGTTGCGAGACCCCGGCCGCGGCGTACTTCAGCGTGATGTCCGAATCGACGCCCGCCTTGAGGTCGGCGAGCAGATCGTCGAGCGCGTCGTTCAGCACCGAGACTCCGGCGGGGGCGAGCGAGACTTCGGTCCAGTCGGTCGCGGTGTCGACGTCGAGTTCGAAGTCGGACACGAGCGAGGCGAGCGCGCCGCCGTCCCGCCCGACCGCGACCGTGCCGTCGGCGATGTGACGGCCAGGGTTGGGGTCTGGGACGGTGCAGCGGACATAGACGGCGGCCAGACTCAGATCGGTCAGGTCGGCGACGTCCACCCCGTTGTCGTCCAGGATCTCACGAATGTCGATGTCCTGGCCGAGGTTGAACTCCTCTTCCTGGGCGTAGGTATTGATGATGCCGCGGGCCTGGAACTCCTGAACGGCGGAGCCGACGACCGCGAGCTCCACGGTCCGCTCTTCCGCCTCCGGAATGAGCGGACAGCCGCTGCCGGCGAGCAGCATCCAGGCGCACGCGAGTGCCGCAGATGAAGCAAAGATACGGGCACGCATTACTGGATCCTCCTCAGTTTCCGAAGCTCAGGCCGAGCGCGACGGTGTTGGCCGCGGCGAGGTTGAACTCGATGTGGGCCTTCACGACCGGCAGGTTGGCGAGCAACCCGACCGTTCCGTGCAGGTTGGTTTCCTTCTCGAAGTCGACCGAGATCTCGTCCACCGTCTCGATCCCGTCGGTCAACTCGTAGACCAGGTCCATCTCGAACGAGTCGTAGCCGACGCCGACGTAGGGCTGGAGCAGGCCGAAGTGCTTGCTCCCGGTGACGTCGAGGTGCAGCGCCTTGGTTTCGAGCAGATGGTCGCCCAGGTTGAAGGTCTGGTAGAACCCACCCACCGCGAGGTCGACCGGAAGATCCGGGATGTACTGGGTGATCGAGTGCTGTGCGCCGAGGCCGAGGAGTTCCAGGTCGCCCAGGTCCTCGCTCTCGTCGCCGAGCTTGACCGCGATCCAGCGGGCCGTGATCCGGGTGCCGAGCAGGTTGCCGATCGTGAGCTGCGGGACCGCGATGCTGAAGTCGTCGATGTCGAACCCGCCGGAGAAGTAGTGCTGCGTGCCCGCCTCCCCGGGACGCAGTACGGCTTCCGTATCGCCGATGACCGTCGGGACGATCGCCTCGTCCGCGTCACCTGGGCCATAGACCGCAGTGTAGGTCCGGTCGGCATCGTCGAACTGGGCCGACATGAGCTGAACCCCGAACTTGATGTTGAGGCCCTCCTTCGGCACGTCACCGGTCTGGAAGATCGACGTGTTGAGTGTGCTCGAGAGCGCGGTCGGGAGCGGGGAGAGATACCCCTCGGCGTTCTTGCCGGTGAGCCCGCTCACCCCGGCCGAGAGCTGTGCCTGTGAGACCTGCGTGAGTGTGAGCGTTGCGACCAGCGCCAACGCCGCCCTGACCAGGATTCCGGTCAGAGCGGAGCGGCGGGCGCCTCCTTGACGACAGTTCATGGGAGCCATCCTTTCTCCGGGACAACAGGCGAACACTGATCGCGCAGATTATCCGCCCTTTTTGGGGGGTGTCAACGCGCCGCCCGGCCAGACGCTGACCGCGATCCCACCGAGAATCATCGCCCCGAACCCGAGCACGGTTGCGTGCAATCGATCCGTGCCCCAGATCGGGCCGAAGGCGACGGCCAGCGGCGGGTTCAGAAGGACGAAGGCGGCCACGCTGCTGGCCGGCAGGTGGCGCAGCGCGGCGTACCAGATCGCGAACCCCACGATGGTGCAGAGCAGCCAGAGGTGGATCCAGGCGACGTGGTCCGCGACCGCGAAGGCAAGGAACTCCGCGCGCACCGAAGATTGGAACAACGGGGCAAAGAGAAACGGAAGGCTGCCGATCCCGAGCGAGATGTAGGTGACCCGGACCGGCGACTCCCGCTGCACCAAGGGGCGCCCCAGGAGCGTGGCGACCGCCCAGGAGAGCGGGGCAAGAAGCGTCACCAGGGCGTGGGTGGTGTAGCTGGCCCCGAGGTCACGCCCCTGGCTCCGCAGGAGCAGGAAGACGCCGGTGAAGGCGACGGCGAGCCCGATCGCCTTCCGGGCCTGGAATCGCTCCTGCCGGATGAGCAGTGCGATGCCGTAGGTGAGGATCGGGTTGGTCGCGATCAGAAGAGCCGCGGTCCCGGCGGCGACCAGTCCCTGGCCCCAGTTGAGGCAGAGGTTGTAGATCGGCACCATCAGGAGGCCCATCAGGACAAGTCTCAGCGGATGGGCGCGCAGGATGCGGAGATTCTCACTCGGGCGAGACAGGCCCGCCCAGATTAGGCAGAAGAGCCCGACCGGGGCGAAGCGCAGCGTGATCAGATCCCAGGCGGAAACGGTGCGTCGGAGCCAGCCGATCGCGTGGAACGAGTTCGACCAGAAGAGGAAGAGGATCAGGATCGCCGCGAACCAGGCGAGGGGGCGATCCTTCACGGGGCGGTGAAGCGAGGCGGCGTTGTGACCGGCCCCGGCTCGGTCAGGAGACCGTGCCGGCGCACGAGGCGCTGGTACTCGGCCGCGGCCTCCTCCTCGGGCGCGCCGAGGCGATAGGTGAATCCGCGGAGATAGGACGTCAGGTGTTCGCGGTCGCCCAGATCGGCCGGGAGGTCGCGGGTCAGTTCCGGCAGGCGCGAGAGGCCGCGACTCAGCGATTCCCCGAGGAAACGGCCGAGCCAGACCTTGGCCTCGTCGGGCAGTTCGCGCCGCACCGACCAGCGGGCGAAGACGAACGGCAGGTCTTTCCAGTCGCGCCAGGCGGCGGAGAGATCGATTGCTTGCACGAAGCCGGCAGGCGGCCGGTGTTGCCAGCGGAGCGCGAGGTCGCCGATCACCAGGGCGGCGTCGAGCGCGTCGGGTCCGCTCGCCGTGATGGCGTCATCGAGGGCCAGCGGCAGACGGCGGTAGCTCTCGGGCTGGACTCCGTAGCGCACCTCGAGCAGGAGCCGCAGCAGCCGGAAGGAGGTCGAGGTCTCGCCGGTCACCCCGATCGTCGCGCCGTCGAGGCGGTGTGCCTCGGCACGACTCAGATCCTGGCCGGCGGCGAAGCGCGGGCTGGGCGAGTGGGTGCCGGAAGGAGACTCGAGAACCCGCGCCGCGCGTACGAAGAGGAGCACGCTCTCGACCCGATCTTGGTTGGCGATCCCGAAGGTTTCGCGCTCCGGCTGCGCGGGGACGACGATCGGCTCGAACTGATCCTCCAGCCGCGTCAGGTCCGCCAGGGCCATCAGCCCGGCGTCGATTTCTCCCGCTTCCGCCGCCTGTCCGAGCTGTCGTGGCGGGAGGTCGACCGAGGTCCAGAGCCCCTCGCTCCGGGGCTCCAGTTCCGACCAGGAAACGTAGAAGGGAGCGGAGTTGAGGTAGGGGATCCGCGCCACCCGGGCCGGTCGGAGCAATCCGGCGACCGAGGTCCGTTCACCGCGGGCGTCGTGCCGCGCGTCCGTCATGAGCCTGCTCTCCCTGGCGTCCCGTCCGGGCCGCGCCCACGACTACGCCCCCGCGACGACCTGGCCGGGGGCTGTGACCTGTCCTGTCGATGCGATGTCTCCGGTCGCGGTGCCCGGCTCCGACGCGCGGATCGGGTAGCGGTCCACGATGTTGTAGAGCGCGTCGCGCTCGACCGGGATCTTCCCGGCCTCCCGGATCATCTGCAGAATCCGTTCGCGCGCCAAGCCTACCGGACTCTCGGCCAGCGCGGCGTGGGCGATCTTCTCCTCGAAGATCGTGCCGTCGATGTCCGAGGCGCCGAAGTTGAGTCCGACCGAGGCGGTGTCCTCGCCGAGCATCACCCAGTACGACTTGATGTGGGGCATGTTGTCCATCAGCAGGCGGGCCGCCGCGATCGTCTTCAAGTCCTCCACCGCCGAGGGGCCGCGCTTCACGATGTCGGAGTATCCGGTCTGGAAGGCGAGAGGGATGAAGGCGAGGAATCCAGGTGCCTCGTCCTCCAGCTCGCGGAGGAGCAGCATGTGGTCGACCCGTTCTTCGTGGGTCTCGATGTGCCCGTAGAGCAGGGTGGAGTTGGTCGGAATTCCCATGCGATGGGCGATGCGGTGGACATTGAGCCACGCCTCGGCGCCGATCTTCTTCGGGAAGAGCTCCGCGCGGACCCGTTCGGAGAAGACCTCCGCTCCGCCGCCCGGCATCGAGTCGAGCCCCGCCTCGACCAGGGTCTCGAGTACCCGTTCGATCGAGAGCTTCGCGATCTTGGCGAAGAAGTCGATCTCGACCGCCGTATAGGCCTTGATCTGGATGGTGGGGAAGGCGCGCCGGATCTGCCGCACCACGTCGACGTAGTAGTCGAAGCGCCACTGGTGGTGCAGTCCGCCCACGATGTGCACCTCGCGCAGCTCCGGGCTCAGCTTGGCCAGCACCTGGTCGATCGACATCGCGTACCCCTTCGGATCGAGCGGGTGGTGCGCGTAGTCACAGAACTTGCAGTCGAGCACACAGAGGTTGGTCGGGTTCACCTGCCGGTTGAAGACGAAGTAGGCCTGGTCGCCGTGGAGTTGGGTCTTCCGCCAGTCCGCCATCGCGCCCAGGCCATTCAGGTCGGGGGAGGCGAAGAGGGTCAGGCCGTCGGACCTGGTCAGGCGTTCGCCCGTTTGCACCTTGCGCCAGATCGGCTCGAGCGCCGGGTCGCGGAAGCGGAGGTCCGGCTCCGGGCGCGGTTGGCCGTTGAGAAAGGCAGCGCTTTCAGGCTGGCCGTCCGGCAGGTGACTCCGCGCGCGATTCCGTTCCGGGGCGCGTGCGGCGGCCGCGGTCAGGTCGGCCTCCGCCAGCTCCTTGGTCGACTGCCAGAGCGAGTCTTGCGTGGGTTCGGTCATCGTCCTCTTCCGTTGGTCGTTGGGCCGGCGGGCGTCTGGTTGCCGGGAGAATAGCGGCTTCGCGGGCGGCTGTCGACCGGGTGCGGGGGACGGGGGCGAGGTGCCCGCGCATGGTCCGGAGTGTGACTGGGCCGCCTCGACGCGGGTGGGGTGGTCGAACTGTCCCCGGGGGGAGTGTGCGGCGCGGCGACGATGGCTGCGGGCGGGTTGGATGGTCGAGCGGGCGGGAGGCGGGGGCGCGAGACGGGAGGCGCGAGGCGCGAGGCCGCGCGGGTGGCGGGACGTGAGGCGCGCGACGCGGGGCGCGGGGTGCGGGGCGCGCGGCGCGAGGCGCGGCGGCGCAGGCGGTTGGTAAGACGGGAGACGAGGCACGCGGGGCGAGGGCGACGGGAAAGCCGGGGAAGTGAAAGGTGAGTTGCGAGGAGTGAGGTGCGAGGGGTGAGAAGCTAGAGGGGAAAGGTGAGGCGCAAGGCGACGGGCGCAAGACGCGAGGCTTGCCGCGAAGTCCGTCGAGACGGCCGCAGAAAGTGAGTGTCGTGGCGATTTTGAGTTGACGGAGTCTGCGGATCAGCGTTCCGGACATTGCCGTGCGACCGCAGGACTGGTCGGTGATGCCGTCGGGTGGGACCACACGGGAGATCGCGTTGCTCTGGTCGCTCGCTGGTGCAACGGACCCAGTTCGTCGTGCCTTGGGCAACCCACAGGCTCGAAAGGAGCGGGCCTATCATTCCTGAAGCACGGTAGGTGAAGGGCAGCACGGGGAGGTTGCGCATGATCGGAGGAAGAATGGAGCGATCGGAGCTGGATTCGAGCGTTGATTCCCTGGTCGCGAATGGCCGGGAGTTGTCGTCACGCGGAGAGGTGGAACGCTTGGCCGATCACGACCTGATCCGTGCGGTCATCGCGCTTGCCGGGCGGGCGCGAGCGGTTACCGCCGAGTTGCTGGTGCACCTGGGCGAGCTGGATGCTCGTCGCCTGCACCTTGCCGCCGGGTGCGCATCGACCTTTGCGTACTGTATCGAAGTTCTCCGGATGTCTGAACCTGCCGCGTACCATCGCATCACCGCCGCCCGCGCTGCTCGGAAGTTCCCCGCGCTGGTGCGCCATCTCCGGTCCGGGGAACTCCATCTGAGCGGCGTCTGCTTGCTCGCTCCTGTCCTGACCGAGGCGAACGTCGATCACTGGATCGCGCGGGCGCGCGGACAATCGAAGCGCGCCCTCGAGCGACTCCTGGGTGCTTCGCAGGCTGCCCGCATGTCGGCCGCCCACGACACCGCCCGTGACGCCACGGCCAGAAAGGCGTCCGAAGAGGGGGCGACCGGCTCGGACTCCTCGGCCCTCATTGCTGGGGTGGAGGCGACAGCGGGCGACCGCGGGGAGCGAGCTGAGCAGCAGGTTCGACCTGGCCAAGTCGGACCAGAGCCAGCTCGCGCGCGCGACGCTCGCGATCGGAGCGACTGGGACGACGGAGGTAACGGAGCTGGGTCGCGAGAGCAGGCCGCCGCGGTGAAGGTCGGTGCCGGCTCCTCGGCTGTGGCGCCGCTACGCGCGCTGCGTGACCTGCGCGTGCCGGTAGATCCTGAGTTCCTCGATCTGCTCGATGCCGCACGCGACCTCGCTCGGCATCGCAATCCCTCGGGTGACCTGACGACCTTGCTGCGCCTCGCCCTTCAGGCGCTGATCCAGCAGACGGAGTCACGGCGGTGCGGCCGCGCGGTGACGGCGACGAAAGGCGAGCCACCGAGCGAAACGCCGAGGCAAGAAGAGGCTTCCGCCCGTGGAGATTCGGTCGCTGCGGTGAGTGTCCAGCGTGATGTTGCCGGATCACCGCCTCGCGCCGCGACGGAACCCTCCGGTATCACTCGGGCTTGTCCTCAGGTTCACCCGTCGCGGTCCCGCTACATCCCTGTTGCCGTCCGACGCGAAGTATGGCGACGCGACGGCGCTCGCTGCGCCTTCGTCGCGGAGGACGGCCGACGCTGCACGTCGCGAGCCTTCCTCGAGTTTCATCACCTGGTGCCGTTCGCTCTCCGCGGCGACCACTCCGTTCCGAACCTCGCCCTCCGCTGCCAACCGCACAACAAGTACGAAGCGGAACTCGCGTTCGACCTGGGTGCACAGCGGACGCGCGAACTTCCCCCGGGGGGAGTGTGCGGCGGGCAAAGCCCGGGAAGTTGGGATGTCGAGCCCCCAAGGCTCGCTTGTGGCGCAGCGACGGCGACTCGAGACCCCGCGGCGGCGCTCCTGGCTTTCGCTTGACGTGCTCATGGCCCCGGAGGGATCGTTCGCCAGGTCGGGCGAGGTCTTGCGGTTCCATCCGCGCCCTGATGCGCACCGAAGGACCCTCGGTTCTCGACTCCGGAATCCACGAACCAGCGATGACGTGCCGTTGCTGCTCGCGGACCGTATCGCCACCGGGAATTGCACGACTCGAAGGCGCCCGTAGGCCGGCGCTGAGCCGGTCAGACGAGGGATCTACTTCGCCCGATTGGAGGGAGGCGGGACGGCGGGCACCAGGCGCCTCGTGATTCTCCGATGACGACTCGAATTCGAACCATACAGCCCAGGTTGCCCTTGAGGTGTCTCTGGCGGCTCGGCGTCCGATGGCTCCTCCTCGCCGCCAGCCTGGCCACGGGCACCGTCCATGCCCGAACCCTCGTCGTGGAGGGCAACCCCACCGGAGCCCGAGATGTCGTGAAGGCAGTGCTGGCGGAGGCACAAGATGGCGACACCATCCAGATCAACGCCGGGACCTACTACGAGAACCTCGACATCACCCAGCGCAGTCTGACGATTCTCGGCGCTGGCGCTTCGGTCACGACGCTCTACGGGGAGGACGGCGTCACCATCCTCCCCGGAGCCGTCATCCGAAATGCCGACATGACAGCGCGCGACCTGGTGCTCGAAGGGATCACCTTCGCCGAGGGAACATCGTGGCGTGGACTTGTCGAAGGCGACGGTGTCGGTGGTAACGTCTGTTGGTCCAACGAGGAATGCTCGGGGTCGTTCGCGATCCAGAAACTGCGTCCTCGAGCGTGGCACGGCGGCCTACGGGGGCGGCCTGTATGTCCACGGTCTGCGAAATGTCGTGGTCGAGTCCTGCGAGTTCCGGAATAACCACGCATCGCGCAACGGGGGGAATGTCTTTCTCGCTGGGTGCCTGTCGCGGAGGGGCGAAATCGTATTCGCGGGGAACACCGATCGAGATCGGTGGCATCTCAGGTCGAGATGCCGGTGGCTTCTTCGCAAGGGATGCAGACCGGATCGAATTCTCCGGGAATAGAGTCTCCTCGACTCCGAACCCGGAACCATGTCGCGGCATCATCCTCCTAGACGTGAAGGAGATCCGGATCGACGGCAACCTCGTCGAGGACGATGGCGGCGACTGCGCGTCCTACATTACGGCGGAGAACTTCACCCACGGAGCCGTAAAGGTCGAGTTCACGAACAACACCGTTCGGAGGTCAGGGGCAGGCGTTCCTCGGGAGCCGGTTCTCATGGGGAGTTCTCGCGATCTCATCGTCACCGGAAACACGGTCTGGGGGACAAAGCTTGTCTGTAGCACAGGGTTCGGAACTGGCATGGTTACGCACAATGTGGTCAGCGGAGGCCTGCTCCACGCGGACTTCACCGGCACGGGGGAAGCGTCCTGCAACGTGACCTGGCCGGATCCGATCCTGGTGACGGGGCAACGTCCGGTGATGTCGGACAACGTCGTGGCCGATCCGTTGTTCTGCGATCCGGAAGGAGGTGACCTCCGGGTGGCGGCAAGTAGTCCATGCGTGACGAATCCGGCCTGCGCGCGGATCGGGGCGTACACGGTAGGTTGTGGGGACACCCCGGTGCTGAAGCAGAGCTGGGGAGCGATCAAGGCGCGCTGGGGCGTCGCGCGATAGGGGAGCGCGCGGCGTGAGCGGGATCATCGGCATCTTCCTGCGCCCGCGCTTCGAGGTGCACGTGGTGAGCCCTTCCTACTTCCCGATCCCATACTCCCGCCAGCGGCGGTCGACCAGGCGGATCGTCTCGTCGTTCGAACGGACGGGGGCGGGATAGCCGGGCTTCCAGGTGGCGTCGATGCCGAGCGTGCCGCGGTGGGTGGGGCAGGCCTGGACGAGCTTCGACTCGCGGAAGCGAAGGTCGCGGGCGGCGTCGAAGCGGGTGAACATCCCCCAGAGAAGATGGGTCTCGTCGTCGAGGCGGACGTCGTCGCTCACCAGGATGAGCATCGGCAGCCGCTCGAGGGGCTCGCGGGCTCCCTGCGTGCCGGCCCAGGCGAGGAACGCGTCAGACTGGAATGCGCTCGAGTAGCGCACGCCCGTCGCTGCCGGCGCGAAGCGCGACGACCAGGCAGCTTCCGGCAAAGAGTCGCTGCGCGGTCACCGCGGGATCGAAACCGCGGAGATCGGGCAGGCCGCGCTCCTCGAGGAGCGCGCGCGCGGGGCGGCTGCGCTTGGGCGTGGCGTCCAGGATCATCTTGCTGCCGAGATTCATCTTGAACGAGGTGAAATCGAGCGTGTCGAGGGCGGTGCCGGGGAGCAGCGTGAAGTCGTGCTCGGGCTGGAAGTGTCGTCCGATGGCGGCGAAGACGCCGCTGGCGCTCCTGGCGTCGACGTCGGGGCCGACCGTGACCACCACCTTGCTGAGTGAGACCTGCCCGGTGCCGAGGAGGCCGAAGGCGGCCTTCATCGCCTCCTTCTCGTACCGCTCATGCACGCGGATCGAGAGGAGGTTGTGGAAGCCGGCCTCGAAGAAGGCCCAGAGGTCTTTCACTTCGGGGTGGATCATCCCGGCGAGAGGAGCCATCAGCTCCTGCAGCGCATCCCCGATCCAGCGATCCTCCTGCGGAGGTTGGCCGACGACCGAGGCGGGGTAGATGGCGTCACGGCGCCGGGTGATCTTCTTCAGATGGAAGACCGGGAACTCCGAGGCGTGCGAGTAGTGGCCGAAGTGATCGCCGAACGGTCCCTCCATCCGACGCTCGCGCGGCGGGACCTCGCCTTCGAGCACGAACTCTGCCGAGGCGGGGACCAGGTGGGGCACGCTGACTGCCCGGGCGACGGGCAGCGTGTCGCCGCGGAGGTAGGCGGCAAAGGCGAACTCGTCGATGTCCTCGGGCAGCGGGGCGATCGAGGCGAGCATCAACACGGGATCGCCGCCGAGCACGACGCAGAGGGGCAAGGCCTGTCCGCGGGCCTCGGCCTCGTGGTAGTGGAAGCCGCCCCCCTTCTGGATCTGCATGTGCATGCCGGTGGTGCGTCCGTCGAAGACTTGCATCCGGTAGGTGCCGAGGTTACGGCCGCCGGTCACTGGGTGGCGGGTGAGCACCATCGGCCAGGTGACGAAGGGGCCGCCGTCGAGTGGCCAGGAGGTGAGGATCGGCAGGCGGGTCAGGTCGGGCTCCTCCACGACCTGCTGCGCTGGGGCCCCGGAGACGATGCGCGGCCGGGAGCGTCCGACCCGGAGCAGCACCTCGCGGCTCTTCCAGAGGCCGCCGAGCGACGGGGGCTGGAGGCGATGTGCGACCTCGACCAACTCGCGACCGATCTGCTCCGGCTTCCGGCCGAGCGCGAGTTCGATTCGACGGGCGCTGCCGAGGAGATTGCTCACGATCGGGAAGTCGTACCCTTCGACCTGCTCGAACAGGACCGCCGGACCGTAGGCGGCGGAGACGCGGGAGATGATCTCGGCGACTTCATACCGCGCGCTGACCGGAACCTTCACCCGGGCCAGCTCGCCGCTGCGTTCCAGCACGGAGAGGAAGCTCCGCAGATCGCGGACCGCTCCGGTGCCGCCCGGCGCGGCGCTCACTCCGTCCCTCCCAGGCTCTCCTCGCGCCAGCCGGCGGCGGTGGGTGCTCCGATCAGGCCGAGCAGCTTCTGGGTGTAGCCGTGCACCATCTCCTCCAGCGTGGCGGGGCGATTGTAGAACGGGGGCATGATCGGGGCGACGATAGCGCCGTCTCTGGTCACGCGCAGCGCATTCTCGAGCATGGTGGCCGAGAGCGGAGTCTCCCGCAGGGCGAGGATGAGCCGCATCCGTTCCTTGAGCGCCACCAGTGCGGCTCGTGTGATCAGCGTGTCGGCCAGCCCGGCGGCGATCTTGGCCATGGTCGAGGCGCTGCACGGCACGATCACGAAAGCGTCGTACCGATTCGAGCCGGAAGAGAACGGCGCGGCAAGATCCTTGTCGGAGAAGATACCGCTGACGTGGGGCCGGAGCGCGTCGAGCTTGAGATCGAGCTCGTCCTGCAGGACCGCGCGTCCCCAATCGGAGACGATGAGGTATTTCTCGCCGGGGCAACTCCGGACGAAGTCGACCCCGAAGGCGGCGCCCGAGGCGCCGGTGATGCCGATCAGTACACGCACGGAACTCTCCCGCTTTCCGCGCCGATTCAGCGCAGGAAGACCCCGATCGCGACCATTGCCGCGACCGCGAAACCGATCACCAGGTTGATGCGAAAGAAGGCCAGGTCCACGTTTTCCGCGCAGCGTTGCTCGAGCAGGAGCAGCAGTCCGCAGAGAACGAGGGGAACGAGGGTCCACCGCGACCACTGTTGCACGATCACGAGCTGGACCAGCGCGGCGAAGGCGAGCAGGTGGAGCAGGGCGGAAGCACGAAGGGCGCCGGTGCGGCCGAGGGCGGCGGGCATCGAGTGGATGCCCGCTCGTCGGTCGAACTCCTCATCGAGCGTGGCATAGATGATGTCGAACCCGGCGACCCAGGCGACGCCGAAGAGACCGAGCGGCAGCACCGAGAGCCAGCCGTCGAAGCTCTGACGAACGGCGAGCCAACCGCCGAGCGGGGCGAGACCGAGGGCGATCCCGACGCCGAAGTGGCAGAATCGGGTGAACCGTTTGAGGAAGGGATAGAGGGCGAAAACGGCGAGCGGGATCGGCGCCAGGGCGAGGGTCACCCGGCCGAGCAGCCCGGCGCCGAGGAAGTAGAGCAGCCCTCCGACCAGCGCCACCCCCCAGGCCTGCGCGAGGGAAAGCGCGCCCCGCGGCAGCTCGCGCGAGGCGGTTCGCGCGTTCTGCGCGTCGATCTTCCGGTCGATGATCCGGTTGAGGGCCATGGCGGCGGTACGGGCCCCCACCGCCGCGAGCAGCCCGCAGGCGAAGACCCGTGCCGTCGGCCAGCCGCCGGCGCCGATCCAGAGCCCCGCGACGACCAGCGGGAGTGAGAACAGCGTGTGCGACACCCGGACGAACCGGCCCAGGTTCGTCAGGTTGAGACCGGGTTCCACCGCGGCCTGGGTCATCGAGAACACCTCCTTGGTCCGAACGGCGGATTATCGGGGATTCGGCGGGGAAATCCACCGAGAGTTGCCGCGCGAGGGTTCGATCCGGGAAATCACAGTTGCGGCGTATTTTCCGGCTCCCGGACGCGACTGTCTCAACAGCAGGGGGCGGAGTGCCTTCGGGCAGGGGAGGTGCAGGCGGGCGACCTCGCTCCACCCAACCCCCGCCGTGCCGGCTCCCGATTCGTCGGTTTTCATTTGCACAGCCTTTCAGGATCGCTTGAAAGGCCGTGCCATCACTCAGGGAGGGTTCGCTGATGAAGGTTTCGATTCCCGCTTACCTGCTCGCGCTGGCGCTGGCAGCGCCGGTGGCCCACGCCCAGACGATCACCGTCACCGCCGGCACCGATCCGATCGACATCGACCCGGCGACCGCGACCATCGCGGATCTCCCGGGTCCAGACGGTCTGGTCTCGTTCTCGGAGGCGATGATCGCCTCAAACAACACGCCGGGGCATCAGACGATCGGCTTTGCGATCCCGCAGTCGGATTGGCAGATGCAGTGGCTCTATCCCGGTCGGGCCGTGGTCTGGACCAGCTACTCGTTCTATTGGACCGGGTATGACTCGGTCACGATCGACGGCACCACACAGACCGCCTTCACCGGAGATACGAACCCGAACGGCGCCGAGGTCGCGTTCTTCGGCGGGCAGTTCTATCTGCTGGCGGATGACTGTGTGATCCGGGGACTGGACAGCACGCCGCTCTACGTCAACGGATCCCGGGCGCACATCTACGAGAACTCCGCCGTGGGGGTCGAGATCTACGACGGGTCCGGCAGCCTGGTCGAGCGGAACACCGGCCACACGCTGCAGTTTCGGGAGTCGAACGACAACGTCGCGATCGGAAACACCTTCGACCGGGTACGGATCATCGGTTGGTTCGCCAACGGGCGCCAGGCGACGAACAATCGGATCGGCGGGCCGGCACCGTCGGATCGCAACTACCTCCTCGGCACTGGCACCTGGACCGAGGAGGGATCCCCGGGCGGCTTTGCCGTGCAGCTCTTTGACACCGATCAGACGGTGATCGAGAACAACTCGATCGGCAGCACGCCGGACGGGATGTCCCAGGGGCATCTGGCCACCACGATGGGGATCATGATCGAATCGAAGAACACCCAGGTCACGGTGCGCGGAAACCGGATCGCGGGGATCCTCGGTCAGGGGATCGGGCCCCACCATGCGGGGCAGCTCTATGGCTGGGCCATCCACATCTCGGGCGAAGGGAACGGATTCGACTTCGTCGGCAACACGGTCGGACTGAATGCGAACGGGGAGCCGCTGCTCGGCAGCATCTACGGCTTCGAGATCGGATCGAGATACAGCCCGAGCTTGCTGAACGTTCGTATCGGCGGGGAGAACCCGGGTGAGGGGAACACCATCGCCGGGCACCGCTTCAGCGGTGTGGTGGTCGGACGCGAGGCCCAGCAGGTGCGATTGAGCGGCAACTCCATCTATGCGAATCAAGCGATCGGTATCGATCTGGTAACCAGCGCGTTTGGCTATGGAGTCACCGCGAACGACGCGATGGACACCGATGCCGGGGGGAACGGGCTGCAAAACTTCCCGCTACTCACCGCGGCGACCACCGCCGGCGGCTTCGTTCACCTTACGGGCACCCTGGGCAGCGCCGCCTCGGCGGCCTACCGGATCGACGTCTTCGCGTCGCCGGGCTGCGATGCCTCGGGATTCGGGGAGGGGCAGATCTACCTCGGGTCGACCAGCGTGTCGACCAACGCCGCCGGAAACGCCGCCTTCGACGTCTCACTCCCGGCGGAAGTGCCGGTCGGCTGGGTGCTGACCTCGACGGCGACGCGTCAGAGCACGGGAGCGACCTCGGAGTTCTCGGCCTGCCAGGTGCTCACTGCGGGCACGACCGACGCGGCGGAGCTGGTCGAGCCGGGCCTCGGTTTGGTCCTCGATCCGGGCGCGCCGAATCCGTTCGTGACCGGGACCGCCATCCGGTTCCGCCTGGCCGAGTCAGGCCCGGTTCGAATCGAGGTTTTCGATATCGGTGGCCGGCTGGTGCGGACGCTGCTGGCAGGCACGCAGCCGGCGGGAGCGCATGTGATCGAGTGGGATGGACTGGACGCCGAAGGGCACGCGGTAGCCGGCGGGATCTATCTGGTCAGCTTGCAAGGGGGCGGCGCGGCGGTGACCCGTCGCGTGGTTCGCGTGCGCTGACCAGTTTCGGCGTCACCGCGGTGGCGCCTCGAGCATGGGCGGGATTGTCCCCGGGGGCAGTCCCCAGGCACGAATTGCGGGCCGTCGACCTCTGCGGGGTCGGCGGCCCGCGGCTGCATCAATCCGGCGTCTGCCTGGCTCGACTTGATCAGGCGCCGCGCCGATGCGACAATGCGACGTTTGCCGCGACGTTTGGTGGTGACGGCCCTGGGCGACGGGTCGGAACCGCAACGGATCGACGCTGGAGTTCGGTTGGGGAGACCTGCATGATCGTGTGCCTGTGCAAAGGGGTGTCGGACCAGCGGATCCTGGCGGCGATCCGGGATGGTGCCCGGACCCCGGCCGAGGTGGGGCGCGCCACCGGGGCCGGCACCGACTGTGGAACCTGTCGCGAAACGGTCGCGGACATCCTGCGACGTGCCCTGAGTCCCGAAGGCGGTCCGGGCGACCCCGGCCCCGACAACGTAGCGGCGCAACCGTAGCCGCAAAGGAGACCGCTTCCATGAAGGCGAAAGACCCGAAGATCGTCGAGATCCTGAACGACGTGCTCACCGCGGAGCTGACCGCGATCAATCAGTACTTCGTTCATGCGGAGATGTGCCGGAACTGGGGCTATCAGAAGCTCTACGGCTTCATCCGCAAGGAAGCGATCGAGGAGATGAAGCATGCGGAGCAGGTGATGGAGCGGATCCTGTTCCTCGATGGGATTCCGAACGTCCAGAAGCTCTCGAAGATCAACGTGGGCGAGACCGTCCTCGAGCAGTTCAAGTCGGACCTGGCGCTGGAGCTGCTGGCGATCCCGCGCCTGAACGACGGACTGGAGCACTGTCGCGCCACCGGAGACAACGGGACCCGCTCGCTGCTCGAGCGGATCCTGGTCAACGAGGAAGAGCATGTCGATTGGCTGGAGGCCCAGCTCACGTTGATCGAGCAGGTGGGCGAGGCGAACTACCTTGCGCAACAGATTCAGAACGACTGAACGACGGGAGCGGATGGGGCATGAGGGGGTGTGAGGGAGTGGGACGGTCGATGCTCGCGGGCCTCGCCGTGCTGTCGCTGCTTCTCCTGGGGACTGCATCCTCGTGCGGAAAGCCGGGGGAGACCGGGGCATCGAGCAGCGGGAAGGGGGCGAAGGGGAAGCCGACCCGATCGAAGGCCGAGGAACTCAAGATCCTCGATCCGGCCTTCCAACCGTTTCGCCGGGACTTCGAGGAGGCGGCGGGCAAGGTGCGGCTGGTGCTCGTCGTCGCTCCGACCTGCGGTGAGTGCAACGAGAACACCTTCGAGATCCATGATCAGCTTCTCTACCGGGTGAAGGACGAGGATCTCGCGCTCTTCGTGGTCTGGAACTCGATCCTGCCGACCGACGTCGAGCCGCGGGCGCGCCAGAACTCGCAGCGCTGGACCGACCCACGGGGGCAGAACTACTGGGACGACAGCGGGCAGATCGCTCGCGCGTTCGGACGGATGCTCGATCTGGAACCGGGGGCTCCGGCCTTCGACTGCTACTTCCTCTATGATCGCGATGCCACCTTCGATCCGAACAACACCATGGAGTCGGAACCGCCGGACTTTCGCGCGCTGAAGGAGGGGTGGGTCCCCACCGCCCCGGTCGGCCGTTGGACCTCGAACCGGAACGTGCGTCTGCCGGGCTTCGACTGGCGAAAGATCGAGGTGCGGGTGCTCGAAGTGCTCGGTTCCGCGGGAGAACCAGAGGCTCCGTAGCGCGAACCACTTGCCTCACCGGGCGGCTGAACCCGGCCGGTATGCCAACGGCGGAGCGGGCTTCCCCTCCGCCGTTTCTTCAGTTGAACGGCCAGGTTGCGCCGTTGACCCGCGGGAGAAACCGGCCCGGGGCACGTTTTCCGGATGGATGTTGGCGACGGCCGCCGAAACCTCTCCTGGGTTTGAGCGCGGCCGATCAGCGGGCCGCGCGGTCGCTCCGCTCTGGAGGTCGAACTGTTCGAGAACTACCCGAAGGCGCGCCCGCCACTCCCGCCCGCGATCGAGGCGATCTACGTGGAGCACTATCGGGCGAATCGCCGAGGCAGAACCGTCGCTTCCGGCTGGAGTCAACGCCTGGAGGGGTGGCTGCATCGCCAGGTGGCATCTGATCTGCGCGGCGTTACCAGGGCGAGCACGGCGACGCTCGAGCTGGGCGCCGGGACACTCAACCAACTGCCGTACGAACCCGAGGGCGAGGCGTACGATATCGTGGAGCCGTTCGTCGCGCTCTATGCGGACTCACCCCTCCGCGCGCGGGTCCGGACCATCTATGCCGACATCACGGAGATCGAGCCGGAGCGCCGTTACGATCGGATCACCTCGGTGGCGACTCTGGAGCATGCCTGTGACCTGCCGGGCCTGATCGCGCTCTCCGGTCTTCACCTGGCCGCGGGGGGAGTGTTTCGAGCGAGCATCCCGAGCGAGGGTACGCTGCTCTGGACCTTGGGGTGGAAGCTGACCACGGGCTTGGAGTTCCGTTTGCGTCGGGGGCTGGACTACGGGGCGTTGATGCGGCATGACCATGTGAACACCGCCGACGAGATCGAGGAGGTGCTCGGCCACTTCTTCGCTCGCCGCATCTGTCGGGTGCTGGGGTTCAGCCGACGCTTCTCGCTCTACCGCTACTACGAGTGCCGCGACCCCGATCTCGGTCGCTGCCGCGCCTTCCTGGCCGCGCGCGAATCCAGCCTCGCGCCCTCGCGCCGCGCCGCCTGACCGAGGCTAATCCACGACCTGCGCGGCCGGGGGAGCCGGACGTGCCCAGGGCAACGGGCCACGGCCAAGACCCCAGCGCAGAGTCGCCCGCACGCGGGCGAGATCGTCCTCCGCCAGGACGTAGAAGGTGGGGAGGAGGATCAGGGTCAGCACGGTGCCGACGGTGAGGCCGCCCATCAGGGTCATGGCCATCGGGGCGTAGCGGGCGTCGCCAATGTTGCTGTCGCCGAGGGCCAGCGGCACCAGCCCGAGCACCGTCGTGCCGGCGGTCATGAGCACCGGGCGGAATCGCTCGCGGCACCCTTCGAGCACCGCATCGGAACGACTACGACCCGCCCGCCGCAACTGGTTGATGTGGTCGATGAGGACGATCCCGTTGTTCACGATCACGCCGATCAGGATGACGATGCCGATCATCGCCATGATGTTCATCGGAGTGCGGGTCAGGATCAGAGTCCAGACCACCCCCACGCCGGCCAGCGGGACGGTGTTCATGATCACCAGGGGGTGAAGGAACGACTCGAAGAGTGCCGCCATGACGAAGTAGACGCAGGCCAGAGCGAGGAGGATGTCCCACCCGAGTCGGCTCTGCTGTTCCTGGCTGTCTCGCATCTCACGCCCGAACGACCACGAGTAGCCGGTGGGGAGCGCGAGGTTCTTCATCGTCCCCTCGACCGCACGGGTGACGTCCTTCATCTCCTCCCCCTCGTAGCTCGCGCGGACGGACGCGGCGGTGCGCTGCTCCTCCCGGTTGATGCTGCCGGGAGTGCGGCGCATCTCGAAATGGGCAACCTGATCGAGCTGGATGCCGCGGCCGTCGACCATGGTGACCGGGAGCATGGCCAGACTCTCGAGGTTTCGCCGGTCCGAGGGTTCGAGGAGGATCCCCATCTCGACCTCGCGGTCGCGGGCCTGGAACTCGCGCAGGGAAACACCGCGGAAGGTGAGGCCGAGCAGACTGGCCAACCCGCCAGGGTTCACGTCGAAACGGCCGGCGCGGGCGCGGTCGAGGATGACCTGCACCTCTTCCCGTCCGTCGTCAGCGTCGGTGCGCACGTCCTGCAGGTCCGGGATCTGGGCCAGGCGCCGCTTAGCCTCCTCGGCGTAGGTGCGGAGCAGCTTGCTGTCCTCTCCGAAGAGAGTGACCGAGATCGTCTTCGCCCCCTTGCCCGCCTCCTGGTCCTCGCCCAGGCGATAGTCGAGTCCGGCCTGCTCGGGGAGGTGCTTGCGCAGCCACTTTCGCATCTCGCGAAGGTCGCGCTCGCCGGTCTTCCGTCCGGGCTGGAAGTAGATCCGCGTGGCGGCGGCGTTCGCCTCGTACACCGAATAGAGCGACTCGATCCCGAGCGAGTCCTTGCGGGCGGAGAGGACGGCCTCGACCGGGAGGACGTACTCCTCGGCCCGCTCCATGCTCACGTTGTCGGTGAACTCGTAGTTGATCCGGAGGAACTCGACCTTCATGCCGCGTTCGGAGTCGGCCTCGGGGGAGAACTTGGTCACGGCGATCAACCCCACGGTGAGGAGCAGGGCTGCCGGCACCAGCAGATAGGCGGTGTGGCGCGGGTGGGTGACCGCGGTCCAGCGCAGGATGCGGACGTACCGGTCCTTCATCCGGGTGAGGAACCCGAACTCCGGCACCTGGCGCATCTGCTTGAGCCGCGAGGCGAAGATCGGCACCAGGGTGAGGCAGACGATCAAGGAGAGGATGAGCGTGACCGTGATGGTGACCCCGACCTCGCCGAGATAGACCGCGATCTCCTCCCCCTTGGAGAGGATGACCGGGGCGAAGACGATCACCGAGGTGAGGGTGGAGGCGCTGACGGCCAGCGCGACCTCGCGGGTCCCGCTTCGTGCCGCCTCGAAGGCGGAGTCGCCGCGTTGTTGGCGTTGAAAGATCGCTTCGAGGACCACGATCGCGTTGTCGACCAGCATGCCGACCGCGAGCATCAGTCCCATCATGGTGAGGACGTTGAGCGAACGGCCGGTGAGGTAGAGGAACGCACAGGTGCCGATGACCGAGATGGGAATCGCAATCGAGACGATCAGGGTCTGGCGCACCTGCCGGAGGAAGAGGAGCAGCACGCCGAGGGCGAGCACAGATCCCATCCACCCGCTGGAGAGGAGTCCATTGAGCGAGTTCTTGATCTGTTCTGCCTGATCGAAGAAGAGCACGACGTCGATACCCTCGAGGGCCGGGTCGTTGTTCATCTCGGCCAGGACGGCGTTGACTCGCCGTGAGACCTCGACGATGTTCGCTCCCGACGCCTTCTGGATCCAGAAGGCGACCGCGGGCTCGCCGTTCAGGCGCCGCCGGTAGGTGGGGGCGGGCTCGCGGTAGACCACCTCGGCGATATCGCGGAGGCGAACCCCGGGGCTGATCTGCATCGCCTCGACTTCGGTGAAGTCCTTGAACTGCCCCAGCGCCCGGACCGAGACCTCCTGCCGACCGGCGCGGACGTGACCGATCGAGAGATCGACGTTGTTTCCGTTCAGCAGGGCGAAGACCCGATCGACCTCCACCTTGTGCTCCATGATCTTGTCCATGCGGAGGTAGATCGTGAGCTGCTTCGGCGTGATGCCGTCGGCCTCCACCCGTCCGACTCCCTCGATCCGCCTCAGAGGATTGAGGATGCGCCGTTCGAGGAGGTCATAGGAGTTCGAGAGGTCCCGGCCCCGCGAACTGATGCGTCCCTCCATGATCGGGATGTCGTTCGAGTTGAAGGTGAAGAGGAACGTCTCCTCCAGGTCGTTGGGCAGGAGGGGACGGACCTGATCGATTCGCTCTTTGACCTCGACCCGGAGCAGATCGACCGGCTGACCGAAGTCGAATTGCACGCCGACGAAGGCGCCGTTCTGGTCGCAGTTGGCGAAGATGTGCTTCACCCCGCCGAGGGTCGCCATCACCTCCTCGATCGGCCGTACCACCTCGCGCTCCACTTCCTCCGGTACGGCGTTGGGATAGGGAGCCCAGACGCCGATGAAGGGGAACTCCATCTGGGGGAGGAAATCGAGGCGGAGCTTCCAGATGCTCACCGCGCCGAGCAGCATGGCAGCCAGGGTCACGACCAGGATGGTGACCGGGCGGCGCAGCGAGAGATCGGAGAGGCTCATTGGCGAATTCCTGTCCTTCCGGCGGCGGAGCCTAGGCCTTGCGATCGACCAGCGAGTAGACGGTCGGGATGACGATCAGGGTGAGCAGCGTGGCCAGACTCAGCCCTCCGATCACCCCGATCGCCATCGGGGTGCGGATCTCCGCCCCTTCGCCGATCCCCAGGGCCATCGGCACCAGGCCGAGCACCGTTGTTATGGTAGTCATCAGGATCGGACGCAGGCGGATCGGTCCGGCCTCGAGCAACGCCTCGAGCTTCGTCCGGCCCTCCTTCCGGAGCTGGTTCACATACTCGATCAGGACGATGGCGTTATTGACCACGATGCCCACGAGCAGGATCACGCCGATCAGGACCACGATCGAGACCGACGTGCCGGTCGCGGCGAGCGCGAGCACCACGCCCACCAGGCCGAGCGGGACCGCGAGCATGATCACCAACGGGTGGAGGAACGATTCGAACTCGCTCGCCATGCACATGTAGACCATGAAGATGGCCAGCGCTCCGGCCAGCAACAGGCTCTTGAACGAAACCGCCACCTCCTCGTTCTGTCCCCCGAGGGCGGCGGATAGGGTGGCCGGTGGCGGTACCCGCTGGAGGAGCGAGCGAACCTCGCGCATCACCGTGCCGAGGTCGCGTCCGGCGAGGTCGGCGGAGATGACCGCGACCCGCTGCTGGCTGTCGCGCGTGATCTGGGCCGGGCCTTCTCCCACCCGTACCTCCGCCACGGAGGAGAGCGGAACCGGCACGCCATCGTGCGAGGAGATCACCACGTTACGGACATCGTCGGTGGTCAGGCCCCGGGCGTCCGCGGTGCGCACGACGATGTCGAGTTGTCGGTCACGCTCCTTGAGTCGGGTGGCGACGTCTCCGCGGATCTTGCTCCGCAGTCCGCGCGCAATCGACTCCAGATCGAGGCCGAGGGAGGCGACGCGGTCGCGATCGAAAAGGATCTGAACCTCGGGCGTTCCTTCCTCGATGCTGGTGCGGAGGTCGCGCAACCCCGGAATCGCGCGCATTTCCGCCACCAGCTTCGTGCTGTAGTCGCGCATCTCCTCGAGATCGTGACCGTAGACCAGGACCTCTACCGGGGTCTGGAAGCTGAAGTAGGTGGGGCGGCGGAAGGTGGTGCGGAGATCGGGATACTGCGCGAGCAGGCCGCGCACCGATTCGATCACCGCGGCCTCTTCCTTCCGGTCGCCGGGGTGGGCCAGGGCGATCGAGATCTGGGCCACGTTGTCCCGTCTCTGGGTGCGGGCACTCCCGAGTTCCGGGCTCTCGCCGACGCTGGAGAAGAAGACGCGGATCCGGCGATCCCCCTTGAGCTGGTTCTCGATCTGGGTGGTGACGGTCTGCGTGGCCTGGAGGGGCGTGCCGGCCGGCAGTTCGAGGTCGAAGGCGAACTCCCCTTGCGAGAACTGGGGGACCAGCTCGGTCCCGAGGGTGGGAATCAGTGCCGCCGCGGCGCCGGTGATCAGCGCCACGACGAGTAACGTGCGCCAGGGTCGGAGCAACGAGGCGCGAAGCATCGGCGGGTAGAGCGCGGCAAATCGGTTCCAACCCTGGTCGAATCCTTTTTGCACTGGCCAGAGCAGGAGATCGATCCCCTGCATGGTTTACGCTCCGCCCACCGTCACGATACGAATCAGTGCTCCCGGGAGCAAGACCGAGACGAAGCGCCCTACCCAGCGAAAACCGATTCCGGCCGGGCGAAGCACGGGGGTGAGGCGGTGGGTCGGCTTGCTCGGTCGGACCTGTACCGGTGACGCCGGGTCGATGGCCGGAGAGGGGTCGCCCGGGATGGCCTGATCGTTCCGCAGGTGTCCGAGGGCGGCCATGATCGGGATGATGGTCAGCGCCATGAGCAGGGAGATGATCTGCGCCGCGGTGATGGTGATCGCCTGGTCGCGGAAGATCTGGCCCGCGATCCCTTCGACGAAGATGATCGGGAGGAACACCGCCACCGTGGTGGCGGTCGAACCGGTGACCGGAACTGCCACCTCGTTGGTCCCGTCGAGTGTGGCCTGCCACACTCCCTTCCCCTGCGCGCGGTGGCGCGCGATCGCTTCCAGCACCACGATGGCATTGTCCATCATGTTGCCGACCCCGAGGGCCAGACCCCCGAGCGACATGATGTTCAGCGTCACTCCGAGCTGCTGCATGACCAGGAAGGTCGCGACGATGGAGATCGGGATGGTCGTCGCGGTGATCAGGGTGCTCCGTCGATCCTTGAGGAAGAGATAGAGCACGATGACCGCCAGGAGACCGCCCTGGATCGCGTTCGCCTTGACCTCGTCGACCGCGCTCTCGATGAAGGTCGACTGGTCGAAGAGAATCTCGGTGCCGACTCCTTTGGGTAGAGTCTCCTCCAGGCGCTTCAGCTTGGCCTTGACCCGGCGGGCCACTTCGACGGTGTTGGCATCCCCTTCCTTGAAGAGGGCGATCTCGACCGCTTCCTCGCCGTGCACCCGGGTGATGACGTCGCGATCTTTGTATCCGCGGTGGATCTCGGAGACATCGGCCAGGGTGACGCGACGCCCCTCCTGTTCGATCAGGACGGTGCGTCCGATCTCGTCCGCGTCGGCGAACTCATTCAAGGTGCGGACCAGGAACTCGGCGTCGCGGTCGCGCAGCGATCCGCCGGAAGCGTTGATGTTCTGGCTGGCGAGGAAGTTGTTCACCGCGGAGATCGGGATGCCCAGGAGGGCGAGCTTCCCCTCATCGACCTGAACCTGGATCTCTTCCTCGAGGCCTCCCTTGATTCGGGCGGAGGCCACGCCGTCGATCGATTCCAGTTCCTTCTTCACGATCCGATCGGCGAGGTAGCGGAGCGTGACCAGGTCCTTGTCCCCATGCAGACCGAGCCTGAGCACCGGGTCGAGGTTGGGGTCGTAGCGGAGCAGGACCGGCGGCTGGATTCCGTCCGGCAGGTTGATCAGATCGATCTTCTCCCGTACGTCGAGGGCGGCGTAGTCCATGTCGGTGTTCCAGGCGAACTCGAGCGTGATCTCGGAGACGCCGGATCGGGAGACCGAGCGCAGGTGGCGTAGCCCCTGAACCACCGCCACCGACTGTTCGAGCGGTTCGGTGACCAGGTTCTCGATCTCCGCCGGTGCGGCATCGGGGTACTCGGTACGCAGGGTCAGCGAGGGGTAGGAGATGTCCGGCAGGAGGTTCCAGGGAAGGCGCCAGAGTGAGACCCAGCCGAAGAGGAGCGCCGCGATGGTGACCATGGTCACGGTGACCGGGCGTGTCATGGAGAAGCCGACGATTTTCACCTGCGCTCCTGTGGTTGGTTGGCGCCACCCGAGGTGGCGATCGTCTGGTTCACCGCCGTTCGGTGCACGACGAGATGACGGGCCGGACAGCGCTTTGTGCGCGACCCCCCCGGGGCGCGCCCGTGCCGCGGCCCGATCGCGCCTATTGCGTCTCCCGCGCGGCCGAGGTGGAGTCGGCGGCTGCCTTGCGGACTTCGCGGAACTTCGAGCCATTACGCAGAGCGCCATGCCCGACCGCGACCACCCGGTCTCCCGCCTCGATGCCGGAACTGATCTCGATCCAGTTGCCGTCCACTGCGCCGGTCAGCACCGGAAGTTTGAGTACGCTGTCGGCGACCGCTTTCCAGACGTAGTTCTCGCCCCCTTCGATCACCACCGCGCGCTTGGGCAGTACGCGCACGTCCTCGTGAACTGCGGTGGGGAGCTTTACCCGCACGAACGATCCGGGTCGGAGGGCGGCACCTTCGGCCGTGACGCGGCAGGTGACCTTGATGGTGCCGGTGCGGTCGTCCACCACCGGCGAGACGCGCAGGATCGCGCCGCGCACGTCCCGGTCGGGGTCGGTGTCCGGGCTGATCAGCACTTCCTGTTCCGGGCGGAGCCGGCGGACCTCACGCTCGGGCAGGTGAATCGCGGCGAGCAGGGGATCGGGGTCGACGATCTGGAACAGCGGAGTCCCCATGGTGACGTTCTGTCCCCGGTCGATCGTGCGTCGTGCGATCTGTCCGGCGAAGGGAGCGGTGATGCGGGTGTAGTCGAGATTGAGTTGTGCCGTCTTGCGCGAGGCTTCGGTCTGTTCCCAGGCCGACTGGGCGTCGGAGAGATCCTTGTCGCTGGCCAGCTGTTTGCCGTGGAGGGCCTTGACCCGATCGAAATCCGAAGCCA
Organism: Candidatus Eiseniibacteriota bacterium; assembly: GCA_016712505.1. Taxonomy (GTDB): domain Bacteria; phylum Eisenbacteria; class RBG-16-71-46; order CAIMUX01; family CAIMUX01; genus JADJQY01. The sequence goes on from JADJQY010000009.1 coordinate 284,259, forward strand.
GCTTGCGTGTCCGGGCCGTCGCTTCTTCCAGAGCTACGGCCTGCGCGTCGCTCTCGAGGCGCGCAAGGACCTGGCCCTCTTTGACCCAGTCGCCTTCTTCGACCCGTAGTTCGACGATTTGCCCGGAGGCCTTGGAGAGGATCTCGGCCTTGCGCTCCGCCTCCAGAGTGGCGGTCGAACCGAGGTAGGTGGGGAGGTCGCGGACCTCGACGCTCGCCAGCTCGACCGGGACCGGCTCCTCCTCGGCCTTCTCGTCTTTCTTGTTCTTGTTGAGGAAGGCGAAGGGGGACTTCTTGTCGGACCCTTTCTTGTCGTGTTTCGCGTTCGGTTGGTTCGTACCGGAGCCGGAGGTGTCGGCCACGACGGTCGAGTCGGCCGCGTTGGCCACCGCGGGGCTCGACGACTTGCGCTCACAGGCCTGGAGGCAGATGAGTCCCAGGGCAAGGGCGAGGAGGAGGTGTGCCGGTTGTCGGATACGGAGAACCTGCCCCTTGGGAAGGACATTCGGGCGGTCACCGATCCGCGGATGGTGCTCGATGGGACTGCGGTCGCGCGAACCGTGCGCGCACGAGCGGGGGCTGGTTGGAATCATCCCGGTAACTCCTTTGACCTGGTCGGACGTGGGCTCGACAGCCGATCGATCGTTCTTCAACGTTCGTGCGCCGGCCTGCAGTACGGCCCCCCCGCCGACGAGGTTCCTCGCGAATTTGCGTCCCTGCAGAATTGTTCGCTCCGGGCCCCTGTTGCTCTCCGTTGCACGGGTGCCTGTGCCGGTGCCAGTGCCAGCGTTGGTGTTGGCAGCGCCCGCGCAGGTGACTGCACCGGTGCGGGTGTCGGCACCAGCTCAGGTGTCGGCATGGGCTCGGGAGTCGGTACCGGCTCTGCTGTCGGCGTGGGCTCGGGAGTCGGTACCGGCTCTGCTGTCGGCATGGGCTCGGGAGTCGGTACCGGCTCTGTCGTCGGCATGGACTCGGGAGTCGTCACCGGTTCGGGACTCTGCGTCGGCGCGGGATCGCGGCCGTGCTGTCCGAACCGTAACCGGACCCGATCGCTGCCTTGACCGGAATGTACCTCATTGGGCGTTGGCTGTCCCCCCTGCAGGGGAGCTCGGGGTGGCGTCCAGCTCAGTTGAAGGTCGGCCGGCATCGGGGAGAGAGGCCAGGGCGCGGCGCGGGAGTCTGCCCGGCGTTGCGCAGCTCGGCGGCAGGCACGGGCGCGCCGGCTGTGTGGCCGTGCCCGGTGGTCCGGCCCTCTTGCGGGTCGGGCGGTTTCGGGTACCGCGGCGCGCGATGGGCCGGAGCTGGGTCAGAGACTGCTCGTGGTGTCCTCCACCGTGAGTTCCGAGGAGCGAGTTGGGCGTCGTCTGGCGCTTAGGGCGAGCGAGCTCGCGATCTTCGACCGGGAGGTTCGCGAGCTGCCATTGCGAGTGAACCGTGGGGCAACTCTCCCCGGGGAGAGAGTCGGCGGCGGGATCGTCGATGAGAGGTCATCCGCGGGGCGGGGGGGGGGACGAGCCTGCGCCGACGATGCGGACCCGGTTGTCGCTGCCGTGCGCGGGTGATGGCGTCGAGGCCCGCGCGAAGAAAGGTACAACGACGCGGGGTCTGGTCTTGACCGCATTCGCGAAAGGTGGCGTTGGCGAGCAGGCGCACGCACGTGGTCGGCCTACGAGACGCAATGGAGCTTGCGGTGAGGGTTCGCTCGCGTCGAGGGCCGATTCGAGGGAAGGCAGCATGGGATCGGCGAGGCGTTCCGCGCGCACGGCGATTCGTCGAAGTGGGGAGATATCCTCGGGCGGGGGGAAGGCGCCCTCGCAGAGAGCCGATGCTGCGAGGAACCGGCAGCGTGACTCTTGCGCCTCCGGGAACCGCGTCGGAGCGGTTGGGGACTCGGTCTGGAGGAGTGGAGTTGGCTCGGCGTTGGGGTGGGACGGCGTGGCGTGAGCGAGATCCTGCGTTGGTGCGCTGGTGCGCTGGTGCGTTGGTGTGCCGGTGCCCCGGTGTTCGGGTGCGCGGGCGCGCGGGCGCGCGGGTGTGCGGGTGCGCCGGCGCGCGGGGGCGAGGGTGTGCCGGTGCGACTGCGCGTCGGTGCGTTGGCCTAGAGGTGCGGCGGTATTGCGGCGCGACGGTGCGTCCACCTGGAGGTGCGACCGCGCAGAGGTGCGACGCTGTGGCAGCACGAAGGGTCCCCTCGGTCCCGACGCTACAGGGGGGCGGCGTGCGACCGGCGGTCCGCGTCGAGAGAAAGTGTGGCTGCGGAGAAAAACGGATTGACCGTTCTACGAAGGGTACGAAGCAGCGTTGCGGAACGGATCTCTCGCCTCGCGCGTGATCGCACCTGGAGCCCTTAGGGGAGATCCGCGGCCAGAGGTGTCGATTCGAAGCGTCTGTTCAGGCGCTGGGTGCTCCCGGCCGCTCGCTGGCCCTCCGGAAGTGGCGGAGTATCGTTCGTTCGAGGCGTGAGGTGCGCGCATTGCACGCGACACGCGACACGCGACACGTTGCGCGGAGCGCAGGCGCGTGGAATCAGCGAACGAACCTCAACGAAGGCACGGAGGCCGATATGCGCAGCAACATGACAGAACTGGTGTCCCAGGTTCCCCAGACGACGGATCTTGCGTCGCTCAGCGACGTGGAGGTCCTTCGCGCGGTTGCCGGTTGGGCACGGGCAGAGCGGCGCGTCACGGCGGAGCTGCTCCGGCATCTGGGCGAGCTGGACGCGCGGCGTCTCTATCTCGGGGCCGGTTGCTCGTCGACCTTTGCCTACTGCACCGAGATCCTCCGCATGTCGGAGCCCGCTGCCTACCACCGGATCACCGCCGCCCGCGCCGGGCGCCGGTTCCCGGAGCTGCTCGCGCGGCTCGCCGCGGGGGAACTGCATCTGAGTGCGATCTGCCTGCTCGCGTCGGAGTTGACGGAAGAGAATGTGGCCTCGTGGATCGCGCGCGCGTGCGGGCAGTCCAAGCGTGCGGTCGAGCGGATGCTGTTTGATGAGAGGCGGGGGCAGAGTGTCGCGCCGGTGATGGCAGTGGGCGGTGCGGTGGGCGAGGTCGTGGGCGATGCGGCCGTCGGTGCGGGTGTTGTCGCTCGTGGTGCGGCGGTCGACGGGGATGGTCGTTCTGGGCAGACGGCGTTTGCCGAAGCTCGGCCCGGTCCGGGGAGTGTCGCGCAGGGCGGGCGAACTTCCGGGCAGGGCTCGTTGCTGACCGATGGCGCGATGGCCGATTCGGTATCGGCCTCCGGCCCGGGTTCCGAGGCCGCGTCGCTCCCGGATCGCGCGGCGCCCGCGCCCGTCGGTCCCGCGCGCGCCGGCGCGGCGTTCAGCCTGCCGAAGCTCTCGTTCGTGGCCGATCGCGAGCTTCAAGATCTGCTCGCCCGGGCGCGGGATCTCGCGAGTCACAGCAATCCGAATGGAGATCTCGCGACGCTGCTTCGGCTCGCGCTCCGGGCGTTGATTGCGAGTACGGAGCGGCGGCGGTTCGGGCAGCGGGTCTCGGAGCGGGCTGCGCGGTCGGACGGGGGGCAGACGACGGGGCGGTCGCTGGTGCGGTCGACGGAGCGCGCTGTGCACCGTGCGGTGGCGCATTTCAGGTCGGCGGTGTCGCCGGAGGTCGGGAAGGCTTTGTCGCCGGAGGCAGGGACGGCTGTGTCGCCGGAGGCGGGGCCGATCGGCTCGCCGAGCGCGCCGTCGCAAAGCGGAGGAGGTCACGCGAGAGCGACGGGGCGTCGCCGTGCTCCGCGCTGGCGTTCGCGCTACATCCCGATCGCCGTGCGTCGTGCGGTCTGGCAGCGCGATGGCGGGCGGTGCGCGTTCATGTCGCGCCAAGGGCATCGTTGCGGCACGCGAGCCTTCCTCCAGTTCCATCACCTGATCCCGTTCGCTCAGGGTGGGGCGCACACGGTGGAGAACCTCGCCCTGCGCTGCGGCGCGCACAATCGGTACGAGGCGCGGAGCAGCGTCGGGTCGGCGGACCGGTCGGTAGACCGGGCCGTTGTCCGGTCGGCAGGCGAGGATGGCTGGTTGGAGATCGGCCCGCTCGAACCGGCAGGCGCTACGAGTCCCTCGTCTGACTTGGCGTCTGGTTGCGTTCCGCGAGGAAGCTCCGCGGACCCGCGCAACTCTCCCCGGGGGGAGGAGTGTGGGCTAGGCGCGGTGGTCGCGCAGGCCGTCGTGTGGGAGGCCGGGTGCCATGCTGGGGTGCCGGGTCGGCAGCGTGTGGGTTCACCGGCCTAGCTGACGGCTCCGGAGTTGAATGCGGCACGCGCCGCTTAGGCCCCTCAGGTGGTTGATCGAAGGTCGATCGCCCCGGTTCGCCGCCGGGCATCCGAACACCGGTAAACCCCCGACCAGGCAGAAGCGCTGCCCCGAGAATCTCGTTGCCTGCCCTTAGCCAGGCTTCTATCATTTCCGCGCTGAACTGTCAGGGGGCCGGCCGCCGAATGCCCAGCTCGGCGTTACCCAACCGGGGGTAGCCGAATGTCTCGAACTCGCCCATCGCGCGCCGCCGCTCGCACTCTGCGTCTGCTGCTGCTTGCGTCGCTTGTGATGTTGGGCCCGCTCGCCGCCACGCCCTCCCACGCCTGGACTCCACCGCCGGCGCCGCTGTCGATCGAGCCGGGGGATACGGATGGGATGGATGACGATCTGCTCAACGATCGGCCGCGACCGGGAACGCACGGGTTGGTGGGAGCACGCGTCTCGGGGGCACCTGATCGGCTGACACCGGTCCAACCTGCGCCGCCACAGGAGAGCGCTTCTCCTTCGAAGGGAACGATTCGGTCCGACTTGCGGCAATTCGTGACGAGCTTTGCCTGGATCAAAGCCCTCTTCAACCTGATAAGGCTTCGGTGGTGACCGGCATGGCCGAACCTGGCGATCCAAGGGGCTGATTATGACGGACGACCGCGGCAGGTTTTCTGATGACAGGTGGGCTGGGATGTACTCCCGTGCCTATGCTCAGTCGCTGCTCGAATCTGGCCGCCTTGACTTGCTCGCGCAGGAGTTCGCGGATCTTGAAGGCGGCTCGCGCGTCGACAGCTCGCGCGCGACGGAGTATCTGGAGTTCTTGTGGAGGAGCAGACGGTATCCGGACCTCGAGGGTGTGATCCACGGGATCCTAAGTGACCCGCTCTCAGATCCCATTCTGAATGCGCGGGCGCGACTGTATCAGGCGAAGCTCGGAATCTCGCGCGCAGAGTACGCGTCGGTGCTCGAAATGCTTTCCCCGACACTCGAGGACGCGACTCAGGCGAATCTGCCCATCGATCTTCGGGCGGATCTCTACGGTAGGGTGGGCCGCTGTTGGTACCGACTGCGGAACTTCCGTTCGGCTACGGCCTGCCTCAAACGTTCCGTTGCGCTGGCGGAGTCCTGCGCGTGGAGTGAAGGCGTTGCAGATGGGTTGCAGCTCCTCAGCCTGGTTGCCAAGGCGCAGGTCGACTGGAATCTGGCCGAGTCGCTCCAGCGCAGTGGACTGCAGATCTACCTGGGGTTGTCAGACATCAGACGGGCAGCAGGGGCCTTGCTGAACCTAGTAACGCTCCGGTTGTTTCGGGGTGCATTCGTCACCGCCGAGTTGGCACTCGCGCGAGCGACTGCGCTCGCTGACGAGAGCGGAGACGGCGGGAGGATTGCGCGCCCGGCGCGGCTTGGGGCATTGCTCGCCGCACGCCAGAAGGGGAAGGGTTCCAGGAGGTGCTTTGTGCACGCTCTGGGGGCGACCCTCAGCACCTCCGACCCTCGCGGCCGCGCCCTCCTCTGCGAATACACCGGCGAATTCCGCCTCGCCGGCGGCTACCTCTCCCGCGCCCGCCGCTGGCTGCAGCGCGGCTACGCCCTCGCTTACCGGATCCCCGAGCGCGATATCATGGGCGAGACGCAACGCCTGCTTGCCGAGGTGGAGTTCCAATCGAAGAACACCAACCGCGCTCTCGAACTTGCCGAGGAGTCGCTCGCCGCGTTCGAGAAGATGGAAGACCTCTACGAACTCGCCGTCTGCCGCCGCGTCCGCGGAGGCATCCTCCTCCACCTCGGTCGCACGGCCGAAGCGATCCACGACCTCGAGCGCGCGGTCGATTTCTTCACCCAGATGGGCGAGCGGTTCGAGATCTACCGCGCCCAGCGGCTGCTCGCGCTGGCCCGTGGCGAAGCGATCGACGATGCAGATACCTTGCTCGCCACCCTGGGACGTTCCTACGACGCCGAGGGAGCGCGCCTGCGCGCCGAACTCGAAGCGAACGAGGTCGACCCGATCGCCGACTTGCTCAACCAGCCGTTTCCCGCGAACGGGAGTCGACTCCCAGCCGGGAGTCGCGGCGCGGACGGCCACGGCGCCGATACCTCCTCCGACACCGACACCGACACCGGCACCGACGACACCCGCGACCCCGCCGCGAACACCGACCCGACCCGCGTCTCCCCCAACCCCACCTGGCCCCTGACCCGCGAACAGATCGAGGAATCGATCTCCCTCGCGCGCCTGCGGACGATCCAGGTCCTCCGCACCGCCACCAACCCGGGCTTCCCCGAGCTCCACGGCAAGAGCCCGCTCCTCCGCGCCGCGCTCCAGCAAGTGCGCGAAGCAGCGCCGACCGATCAGCCGATCCTGATCCAGGGGGAGACCGGCACGGGAAAGGAACTGGTCGCGCGCGCGGTGCACGATCTGAGTCGACGGGCGCGAGGTCCGTACGTCCCGGTCAACTGCGGCGCGCTCAGCCCGGAGATGCTCGACAGCGAGGTGTTCGGACACCAGAAGGGGGCGTTCACCGGGGCGATCACCGAGCGCGCTGGGCTGGCCCGCACCGCCTCCGGAGGCACGCTGTTCCTCGATGAGATCGCGGAGCTAGGTCCGGGCTCGCAACCGCGCATTCTCCGCATGCTCGACTCGGGCGAGATCCGGCCGGTGGGCGCGGACCGCGCGATCAAGGTCGATGTTCGCCTGGTGACCGCGACGCACAAGGATCTGCGCCAGGCGGTCGAAGCGAACGAGTTCCGTCGCGATCTGTATCACCGGCTCTGCGGCCTGACGATCTATCTCCCCGCGCTGCGCGATCGAATCGACGATCTCCCGATCCTGATCGAGCACTTCGCGCAGCAGTTGCGCGAGCGAGGGATCGAGTTCGTGGGGGTGAGCGACGCGGTCATGACCGCGATGTCGGCCTACGACTGGCCGGGAAACGTACGCGAGCTACGGAACCAACTCTTCGCCCTCACGAGCCGCTTCCTGCCGGGACGGCGGGTGACCCAGTGGTCGGCGCCGGTCGACCCGCGCCAGGCGATCGCGACCGCACTCGAACTGACCGAGGCGCAGATCGACGCGGCGCTCCGCCTGCATCAGGGACGGGTGCTGCCGGCGGCCGCGACTCTGGGCATCAGCAAGCAGGCGCTCTACCGCCTGTGCGAGCGCTACGGTATCGACTACGGGAACTACCGGTAGCGCGACTCGCGCGACCCGCGACCCGCGATCCGTGACCCGCGCGGTCCCCACTCACGATCGCCCGGCCGACAGCGGATCCGCATCCGGTGGACGGCGTGACGGCGAGAACGCCCGAGACGGTCCGGTCCCCACCCTGATTCCCACTTCAATCTTGACTACGTCCCTGACTCCGCACCGCACCGCACCTCTCAACTTCCCCCGGGGACAGTGCGACATCGAATGATCCGCCGCGCACCCCGAGCGGAGCGCGCTCGCGAAGGGCGTTGGAATCGGTCTCGCCGGCGGCGCGCACGCAATTGGCGGGGGTCAGTCGACGGGCGCGCGGTCGGCAGAGCGCGGGGTTACGGCCTTCCGCGGACCTGTCCCTTCGCGTAGTCGAGCACCAGGTTCTTGTTCGGGTCGCCTGCCGTCACGTCGTACTTGACCACGACGTCGACACCGGCGTCGGCGTTCACCAGACGGAAGACGTGGCGCCCTGGGGTCAGCTCCAGGAAGAAGAACGGCTTCTTCTCCTGGTTGACGGGCCGACCGTCGAGATAGATGTCGGCGTAGCCGGGGGCGGGGCTGACGCGGTAGCGGCGTGCAGCTCCGCCGGAGGGAAGCGGGTCCTCGGTGCGCGCAGGGACGGGGTCTTTCTTGACCTCTGACCTGGTGTCCGACTTCCCATCCGACCTCCCATCCGACTTGCCGTCCGACCTTGGCTCCGTCCTCGCGGCGTCCTTCTGGGGGTCCTTCTTCGTCGGTTTGGTTGTCTGGCCCTGCGCGCCGGTGTTCTGAGCCGTTCCCTTGGGATCAAGCAGGCCGCTGACCATTCCGCTCCCGCCCGCGCGCAGGGGTACCGCCTGCTCGTAGGCGACGAAGCCGTCCTTCTCCAGGCGGATGCGGTGCGATCCGGCGGTGAGGCCCTTGAATTCGGCGGGAGTGACGCGACCGGTGGGGGCACCGTCGAGAATGACCCGCGCGCCGCTCGGATCCGAGGTCACGGAGAGGTTGGCGGTAGTCACCTCAGCCGGAGTGAGCGTGTCGATCTTCGAAAACTCCTCGGCCTGAAGTACCAGCTCTTCGCGCACGGGGTGGTAGCCAGGGAGCTTCAACTCGAGACGGACACGTCGCGGGGTGAGATCGCTCAGCACGATCGGAGTACGACCGACCGACTCGTCATCGAGCATCACCTCGGCGCCGGGCGGCACAGTCACGATCTTGAGCTGCGCCTTTCCCGCCAGGGCGAGCGAATCGGCCTCCAGGGGAAACGCGCGGACAAGCAGCACTCCGGCCTTGAGGCGCGCGTCGTCCACCTCGATCGGGCCTTCATAGCGATAGAGGGTGCGGTCCGCTGGTTCCCGCACCTCGAGGCGAAGCCGAGTCCCTTTCTTGATTTCGACGGTGAAATTCGCCCGTCCGCCCGGGGCGGTCACGGCGAGCTTGTTGCGGGTGCCCGCCTCGTAAATCTCGGCGCCGCGAACCCCTAGCTGCCCCTCCTTGACCTCCACCGTGAGGCGCTTCTTCTGCGCGCAGCCGATCAACGCGACCGCGACCAAGATCGACACCAGGGACAGGCCCAGGAGCGACCGGAACGACTCCCAGAGACTCTTCCGCATCAAAGTCCAAGTTCCTTTCGCGCCGCCGGACTCAACGGAGGGAAGGCTGGCGCCCGGCGTTCCAGTTCGTCGTCGAAGTTCACGCGCACCGAGGCGCCTGAACGGCCAAAGGAGATCTCGCGGTCCGACCAGGTGGCGAGCGTGAGGCGCAACTCGTCGACCACGCGATACGGCTCTCCCGGGCGGCGCTCCAGATCGGTGAGCACCAGGAGCGCGCCCTCCTCGATCGGTAGCTGAAAACGCGCTCCGGCTTGAAGCGCGGCGGTCTCGGTGCGAGTAGCGCCATCGCTACCGATGACGCTGAGGATCACGGCATGGTCCGAGGTGGTCGAGCGCACGACCCCGCGCAGGGGCGGCAGGGCTCCGCTGCCGCGGACCAGGTACGGGGCGAGCGCCGCCTGCATTTCCTTCCACGAGGTGGTCTCCTGGTGCCAGAACGAGCTCACCCGAGACAACGAGGACGCGAGTGGTCCGACTCGCTCCGCCCCGTGGGCGAGTCGACCCGCCAGCCCGAACTGGTTGACCGACTCCGCAACCTCGGCATAGGCGCGGGCGGCAGTGCGCAGGGGTTCAGTGCCCTCCCGAACCTTCTGCGCCATCCGGTCGAGTCGGGGTGGGTATCCGGGATAGAGGAAGCTGACCGGCCCCCGCGCTCCGACCTCGATCTGCTCCGCCACCTCAGTCAGCGACATGCTCCCGGGACTGATCTGGAACCGATCGCGTAGCTCGACGTTGGCCTTCTTTTGCAGTGCCCCGATCCCCAGGACGGCCCCAGCCAGGAGCAGCCCGATCCAGAAGCCGATGCGCGTGAGTGGACCGAGGACCGGGTGCCCCTGTTCGCGGACGATCGGCGTCTGGTCTCCATCGAGCGCGGGGACGGGAAGAGTCTCGGGCTTCGCCTTGGACCAGATCCAAAGTCCGAGCACGCGGGTCCATACACTCCAAGGGGAAAGCGGCGGGATCCGCCGGGGTTGTGATTCGGAGATCACGGCGCCTGGATCTCCGGGGCGCGCTCGAGCTCGAGCGCCTGTTCCAGGGCCCTCAGCGGCTCCTCCGGCCAGAGGTGGCCGAGGATCACCGAGGCCAGCAGCAGGACGATGGCCAGACCGAACCGTCCCCAGGCGGGTGTGCTGCCCCGACTTCGGTCGCTCGGCCCCCGCCGCGGTGCGGAGAGACGCAGACGGTGCGTATCGAGTTCGGATCGCTCAACCTTCGGGCTCAATGGCATGCATCCTTGCGCCTGTATCGTCGGATCGCGGGAGGAACGGATCGTCCGATCGCCCGCGCGAGGCTTGACCCCACCGGATCAAGGCAGTACGAATAGTAGCCGCGTGTTCCGGGGAGGTCAAACGACCTCCCCGGGAGCTTTTGCGCGCCGGACCGACCGGACGACGGAGCGGCGTGGTCGCGCGAGGACCAGGGAACGGTGGCGCCAGCAGCCAGGGAGTTGCGGTTTGGATCCGATGGTGTCGGAAGCTGGTGGGCGATGAGCGCGGGGGACGATCCGCAGGCAGCGGGACCGGGCACGGGAGCACCTCAGGGGGAGGCTCCACCGCTGCGGGCCGCCGATCGAGTGGAGCGCGAACTGCACCGAACCCTGCTTCACTCGCTGCTCGAACTTGAACGCGGAGTTCTCGAGTTCCGAAGGGTCTACGGGATCGCGTCGGACGAACTGCCGCTCCCCGATCCGGATGACCTGGCACGCCGGCTGGCCCATCCGGTCGAGGCCGCTCAGGCACGGATGGAGCTGGATCGGATTCTGCAGGACCTGAAGGTGCATCAGATCGCATTGCTCGAGGGGTACACCGAGGCCACCCAGGTCGGCTCGCAGCGCCTGATCGAGAGCCTCGATCCGGAGAAGGTGCGGGATCAGTTCGATCGCGGTTCGGTACAGGTTGGGCCGCTCAAAGTGTCCGCACGGTTCCGCCCGGTCCTGATCCAGGCAATCTGGGAAGAGATCCTGCGCCGATGTCAGCAGTATCGGGCGCTCGACCCGGTGCAATTCGAGCGTTTCTATCGAGAGGGATTCCAGCGCGGATATCGCCGGTTCTGGGAAGCGCGACGCGGCCGCGGCGCGGGGAACTGAGCTCGGGGTCGGAATGGATGGAGAAACGATGAACGTCCGAGTGCAAGTGGCGAGCTGTTCCCGGCCCAGGACGCGCGGGAAAAGGTGTCCGACACGGGACTGGGGCCGGTGGTTCCGCGCGGTGTTGATTTCAGCCGTGAGCGTCGCGCTGGTCGGCCCGATGGCGGGCTGCGGAATCCTCGGCATCGGTGGCGGCAAGCCGGCTCCCGCGGGCGGGATCGAGCGGGTGGAGAACGCGGCTGCCCTGACCATGAAGGCCGGCGAGGAAGAGACCAAGATCGTCCTCAAAGCGGCCGATCGCCTGAATACCTGCGGCGGGGAGCAATCGAACATCCTGGTCGTCCGGCTCTACCAGTTGAAGAGCGACGGGGCGCTGATCGGCGTGTCGCTTTCGCAGCTCTGGGATCACGAAGCGGACGAGCTGAAGGGCGACCTGCTCGAGCAGGCGGAGTTCGTGATGGAGCCGGGACAGGAGCAGGAGATCACCATCTCCTCCAAGTCGGGAGCGAGTTACCTCGCCGTGGTGGCCGATTTCTGCCGGGCAGACGGCGAGTGTTGGCGCTGGATCCGCCCCTGGAAGAAGGTCGGTTCGGACAAGATATTGACCTTCGGCGAGAATTGCATCGTGGAGGCGAAGAGGTAGATCGAAGGCGGTGGCCGCGGTTTCACGGAACCGGCGGTCGCGAGAGGAGAGCATGAGCAAGCGCGCACGCGTGGTCTGGAACGAGGGACTGCTGCTCACCCCGCAGCATTTTCAGCAGCAGGATCGGTATCATGAGGAGCAGAGCGTCGATCTACTCCGCGCGAGCCGCTCGTTTTTCTACGGGTTCACCTCGCTCACGCTGCAGCTCGATGCGATCCACAACGGGCAGGTGCTGATCGAGGAAGCGACCGGGGTGCTCCCGCACGGGACGCCGTTCTCGGTTCCGGATCGCGACGCCCCGCCGGTCGGCCGCAACGTGGAGTCGATCTTTCCGCTGCGCGAAGCGGTCCTGCCGGTCTATCTCGGACTTCGGGTGCATCGCCCGGGGCAGCCGGAGATGCTGGCCCCCGGAAGCGGGGAAGCCGAGCTGGCGCGGTACCACACCGGCACGATGGAGCAGGCCGATGCCACCACCGGTCAGGGGGATCGCGTGATGCAGGTCGCGCGACCGAACCTGCGCATCCTCTTCGCCGGCGAAGATCTCGGCGACTACGAGGTGCTGCCCCTGGCCGAGGTGGTGCGGAAGCCCGAAGGGGGCTTCGCTTACCGCACGGAGTTCGTGCCGCCCTGCCTTTCGATCGGAGCCTCGCCGTTCATTCTGCGCACCCTGCGGCGGCTGCTCGAGATCCTGGTCGCGAAGTCGACCGAGCTCTCCGATCGACGTCGGCAGAGTGGCAAAGGGGTGGCGGAGTTTGGTCGTGACGACGTGGCCGGGTTCTGGCTCCTGGGCTGCGTCAACGGATACATCCCGCTGCTCAGTCACTTCCTGCGCGCCCCGGGGGCGCATGCCGAGACGGCGTACTTCACCCTGGCCCGTCTGGCGGGCGAGCTGACCACGATGAGCGACTCGTTCGTGCGCGACATCCCGTCGTTCGACCACGATCACCCGGAGGCGGCGTTCGCCGACCTCGGGCAGCGGGTGCCGAAGTTGCTCGAGACGGTGCTGCCGCGAAACTACACGCGCATTCCGCTGACCAAAGGGGCAGACGGGGCATTCCAGGGGCGGATCAACGACGATCGGGTTCTCGACCCGGCCATGGTCTGGTACCTGGGAGCCTACGCCAATGTCGCCCAGGCGCAGCTTCAGTCCGAGCTGCCGGATATGATCAAGATCAGCGCCCCGGATCGGATCGACTTCCTCGTGGCCCACGCGCTGATGGGGGTTGGGATCCGGTTGACGCAGAATCTGCCTGCGGCCCTGCCGATCCAGTCCGGGTACGTCTACTTCCAGGTCGATCGGGTGGGGGACATGTGGGACGGCGTGGCCGGTAGTCGCGCCATTTCGCTCTATGCCCCGCCGGAGTTCCCAGGCATGTTGCTCGAGCTGATTGCCGTGCGGGACTGAGAGTGCGTCGTCGCGCGCCCCTCGGGGGCGCGGCGATCCACCGCGAAAAAAACTAACCGAGTCGTTTGAGAGGAGCTTCACTTCCCATGGCACCCCTCTTCAAGAAGAAGCCGAAGGACGCGCCGCCGTCGGTCTATCGCCCGGGCGATGTCCTGCCCGCGAGCGCGTCGACCCGCGTCCCGCTTCTGACCGAGCTTGCCACCGAACTCCTCACCGTGGCGATGAGCCTCAAGGGGAACGCCGACATCGGTGATCCCCAGGAAGTGCGCCGGCGCATCTTGCAACTGCTCGAACGATTCGAGCAGGAGGCGCGGGACCACGGCTACTCCACGGCTCACGTCGACGCCTGTCGCTTCGCCCTGGTCGCTCTGATGGACGAGGCGGTGCTCTCGTCCACCTGGACGGGGAAGGATCTCTGGCGCTCCAATCCTCTTCAGCGCGAGCTCTACAAGATCAACATCGCGGGCCAGGAGTTCTTCACCCGGCTGGAGGCGCTGCGGGCCAACCTGCCCGAGAACCGGCGGGTGCTCGAGCTCTATCACGCTTGCCTCGCCATGGGGTTCGAGGGACAGTTCAAGCTGCTTGGCCGGGAGAAGCTCGAAACCGCGATCCGCGATCTCTCGAGCAGCCTGGCCGAGGGACGGGCTCCCCGGGCCGACCAGCTCTCCCCGCACTGGAAACGACCGGACGACTTCCCGGAGACGGTCGGCGGCAATGTCCCGATCTGGATGACGGCCGCCATCTTCATCCCGGCCGCGCTCCTGTTGCTCGTGCTGTTCGGAGCGATTGCCCGCATCTCGTCCGACCGGACGGCCGATGCGATCCAGCGGCTCCTGACTCGCTGATGTTCTCGTGGAGCGCCGCCTTGGGCGGATGCTCCCGAGCGGACCACTTCTCGCAGTGAAGGGACTCCCGTGGGAAACTCGATGATCTTCACGCTTCTCCTGAAGCTCATGAATCCGGCGGCGCTCCTCTCGGGCGGCGCGATCGGCCTGGCAGCGCTCGCGGTGCTGGTCGGCCGGAGCTTTGGCTGGCCATGGTACGTGACGCTGATCGTGGTCCTGACCATCGTCATCCTCTACTTCGTCATCCTCTTCGTCGTGAAGACGATGCAGGCCAAGAAGGCGAAGGCGCTCGAGCAGTCGATCGAGCAGCAGGCGCAGGCCCAGATCGCCACTTCTCGCCCCGGGCGGGAAGGGGAGATCGAACACCTGAAGTCGCAGCTCGTGGAGGCGGTGGGCGCGCTCAAGAGCTCGAAACTCGGGAAGGGGAAGGGGGGCGAGGGGGCCCTCTACGTCCTGCCCTGGTACATGATCATCGGCCCGCCCGCCTCCGGAAAGACCACCCTGCTCCAGAACGGCGGTCTCAACTTCCCCTATCTCGATCCCACGCGGAGCAAGTCGTCGGTCAAGGGAGTGGGCGGAACACGGAACTGCGACTGGTGGTTCGCGGAGGAGGCGGTCATCCTCGACACTGCGGGACGCTACGTCCTCCCGGTCGAGGCCGACGACACCAAGGAGTGGCTCGCCTTTCTCGATCTGCTCAAGAAGCATCGCGGCAAGCAGCCGATCAACGGACTGATGGTCGGAGTCTCGATCTCCGACCTGCTCGCCGGGCCGGAGGAGTCGGTCGATGGACACGCCATCAAGATCCGCACCCGGATCGACGAGCTGATCAAACACCTCGGGGTCACCTTCCCGGTCTACGTCCTCTTTACCAAGTGCGACCTGGTGAAGGGATTCGTCGAGTTCTTCGGGGACTTCTCCAAGACCGAACGGGCCAACGTCTGGGGCGCGACCGTGCCGCGCGAACGGGCGCAAAAGGATCCGGCGCAGCGGATCTTCGAGGAGGAGTTCGATCGTCTGATCGAAGCGATTCACGAGGCGAAAGTCCCCCGCATCGCGCAATTGGGGAAACCGGAAGGAAGAGCCGAAGTGCTCTTCTTCCCCCTGCAGATCAGCGCGCTCCGGAACCGGCTCTCGCGTTTCATGCAGATCCTCTTCCGGCAGAATCCCTATCAGGAGCTACCCGTGTTCCGGGGCTTCTACCTGACCAGCGGTACCCAGGAGGGGCGCCCGATCGATCAGGTGATCAACGCCATGCTGAAGGGGTTCGGCGTCTCGGCCAGCGAAGAGGGGATGTTTGCCCAGGCGAGCCAGACCAAGAGCTACTTCATCGAGGACGTCTTTGCGAAGATCGCCTTTCCCGACCGACACATGGGTGGACCCTCGGCCGAGGGGGAGCGGCGTCGGCGGCACACCCGGGTGCGCTTC
This sequence comes from Candidatus Eiseniibacteriota bacterium, assembly GCA_016712505.1. GTDB lineage: Bacteria > Eisenbacteria > RBG-16-71-46 > CAIMUX01 > CAIMUX01 > JADJQY01. The sequence continues at coordinate 299,699 of JADJQY010000009.1, forward strand.
TTCGGTGTGGGGTGTGTCCTCCTGACCCTCCTTGCTCTCCTGCTCGGGATCTTATCGAGCCTCAATCGCTCGCTCGTTTCAAGGGTCGAGAACCTCTCCGGCCGGGCCAAGGCGTCGGCCGAGAGCGCGCCGCGCGAGCTGCCGATGGCCGATCTTCGAACCCTCGACGATCTCCGTTCCAATCTGGAGCAGATGGAGCGGCGAAAGGGGTTCGGCTCGAAGGTGGCGCTGCTCGGCACCTATCAGGGGGAGAACGCGGAGGCGGCGGCGCGGAATCTCTACCTCTATGTGCTCTACGAGAAGGCGCTGGCCCCCGCCCTGCCGTTCCTGGAGAACAAGCTCAAGGACCCCAACCCGAACACTCCCTTCGTGGACTACTACGACTCCTACCGGGCCTGGGCGCTGATCCTCGATCCTGCCGTCCGGTTCAAGGCGCGGAAGGACGCGACCCGCACGGCCCACGTGCTGGCGCGCTACTGGTCGCCGCGAAACGGGGAGAACGAGGCCGAGGTCGACTCGCTCCTCTCGCGGCAGCTGCTCTATGCCTCGCGCTTCCCTCAGGATCTGGCGGCCCTGGTGACCCAAAGACCCGACGCGACGATCGACCTCACCGCGCGCGAGCGGATCCGTGCCTACTGGTCGGCCGAGGCGGTCTATCCCTCGCTGGTCAACGCCGGCGTGACCGCCGCCGACATCACGGTGGAGGGAGCGGCCGGCGGCCAATTCGGCATGACCGGTGCCGTGACCGTCCCGGGTGCCTTCACCCGCGATGGCTGGATCAAGTTCGTCCGTCCGACCATCGATTGGCTGGAGGAGATGAGGCAGGACTGGGCGATGCAAGAGGCGTGGCCGGGCGCCCCCTCCCTGCGAAGCGATCTCCTCGTGCGCTATGCCGCCGATTACCAGGCGAAGTGGGTCACCTTCATGGAGGCGACGGAGGTCGAGAGTTCGGACGACCCGCTCAAGACGAAGACCTTCCTCGAGCGGGCCGCGGGCGACAAGTCACCGGTCTTGGCCTACCTCCGCACGGTCGATAGCAACACCCAGTTCGGGCGCGATGGAGATGCCTCGCTGCGGGGGGTCGAAGATGCCTTCGTCCCGGTGCGCGAGTTCATGCTCGATCCGAAGCAGGAGAAGTCGATCAGCATCAGCCGGCTCAAGGGGATGGTGAGCAAGGACAAACCGGTCTACACGATCTACCAGGAGAAGGTGGCGGCGCTTTCCGCGGCCTTTGCCGACGTGGCGAAGTCCGGCGATCCGACCAACAGCGGCCCGGTCCAGGAAGTGGTCGGGTGGGTCGAGACCACGGTGCCGACCGACGACGCGGTGGGCAGCGCGCTCTCCGGGATTCTCCAGGTGCCGGTCGGCGCGGTGACCGGATCGGTGCAAAAGGGGAAGGGCAAGGGGATCCAGAATCAGTGGCGTGAGGTCTACCGACAGTATCAGCAGGAGCTGGCCGGTCGATTCCCGATCGAGGGGGGCGACGGCGAGGTGCCGATCAAGGCGTTCGAGGAGTTCTTCGGACCGAAGGGTGCGTTCTGGAACTTCTACTTCGAGAACCTCTCCGAGATCATCACCGAGGACGGCGCCGAGGTGCTCGATCCGAGCGTGCCGATCTCGGCCGACTTCAAGTCGGCGCTCCGGCAGGCCTACCGGATCCGAAACGCCTTCTTCAGTGACTCGGACGGGGCGGGAATGCAGCTCTCGTGGAAGCCGGGGCGCCCGAACAAGGACCCGAACGCGCAGTTCCTGGTCCGCGGAGTGAGGCTCGACATCGGAGGCGAGTCGTTCGTCTATCGCAGCGGCAATCAGGTCTTCACCCCGCTGGCCTGGCCGGGCAAGAGTCCGGACGCCGGTGCCACCCTGGCCATCGATGCCGGGGAAGGGGTCAAGGTGAACGACCTGGCCTACGAAGGGGTGTGGGGCTTGTTCCGCCTGGTCGATCAAGCGAAGCCGTTCAGCGAAGCGAACAAGCTCTCCCTGACCTGGCGCATCGGCACCGACCAGGGAGATGTGCAGATGACCTACGAGGTGCGCAGCAACACCACGACACACCCGCTGGAGCGCGGGTTGTTGCGGTTCCGTTGTCCGGCGCAGGTTGCGGGAGGGAAGTAATCCACCCGCACCAGCCCGCGGAAGGAGCGAATCCGCCACGATGACTCCCTATACCCTGACGGTCGGCTGCTTCGGAAAGCTTCCGCTGGCGGCCGACTTCATGAGCCAGCACTCCGGCCTCACCGAGGGGGTGGCGCTCGAGCGTTGGCTCCAGGAGGGAGTGAATCTCACCCATGTACGCTACGGCGATCGGGCGGAGGGGCTGCTCCGCGCGATGCCGCGCGTGTGGTTTCACTTCTGGCGGAATTCTCCCGAGCATGGCTTGACCGGGGTGATGGGACCGAGTCGGGATCAGAGCGGTCGAGTCTTTCCGTTCGCGGTCTATGCCCACGCACGATCGACCGGGGCCGGATATCCGGCCCCACTGGCGGCACTCCTCGATCCGTTCTTGCGCCGCGCCTCGTCCGTGACCTGCGCGGAGTGGAAGGACCTGCCCAGCCTCTCGGCCGCGATCAGCAGCCTCGCGCAGCCGTCTCCCCTCGACCCGCCGCCGATCTCCTCGGAGGTGGTGCTCGAGTCGGTCAGCCTGGGGGCGTTCGCCGCCTCGCTCTCCGGGAGCGGCGCGGTCAACCCGGCGATCCGCGTGGCGACCAACCTGCTCGAGGTGGCGCACCGCACGAGCGTCCCGGTCTACGGGCTCCGCTTCCGGCTGCCGGAGGGGGTGGAGGTGTGGGGACCGGCCCTGGTCTTTTGGTTGGAGCTCTGCCGGGCGATCTTCAGAAACGCCGGGCGCCCGCCGTTTCTACTCTGGAACGAACCGAGCGCGGGTCGGGTAGAGGTGATCGACGTCTATTACCAGCCTCCGGGACCGCTCGCGTTTCTGCACCTGCTCGATCCGACGCTCGACTCGGAGTCGTTGTATCCGGTCGAGGCGGAGGAGGCGCGCACCCTCGCCGTGCCGTTGGCCGCGTTGGCCCCGCTCGAGAGCTGGAAGCAGACGTCCTTGAGCCTGCGCCAGGCCCTGCAGGTCTTTGCCCGGCCGAAGTCCCAGGATGGGAAAGGAGATTCATGAGCGCGGCAGACTATCTCGAATTGGGCCGGAACCCGGTACGTGACGGTGCTCCTGGGGGAGAGTCGTGCCGCGACGATCAGGATTTCGAGTCGATCCAGCTCGAGGTGCGGAAGCTGGAGCTGCCCGACGGCTCCCAGCCGAACTGGGAAACCGTGGTTCAGCTTGGAACCAAGCTGCTCAAGGACCGCTCGAAGGATCTGCTGGTGGCGGCGTGGGTGACGGTCGGTCTCTTCACCCGAGAGGGGTATGCCGGACTCGCCGTGGGATTGACCGTGATGCGCGACCTGGTCGATCTCCACTGGGACGTGCTGTTCCCGGAAGTGAAGCGCCTCAAGGGGCGGGTGGCCGCGTTCGAGTGGACCTACGAGCGGATTCTACGCGAAATCGGGCGCCGCACTCCGAACGCTGCGGAACGCGAGGCGATCGCCGAGTGTGCGGAGCGGCTGAAGGAGCTCGATGGGAAGCTCTCGGACAAGGTGGAGGGGGGAGGCCCAAACCCCGCCGATATCCGGCGTGCGCTGGAAGATGCGGCATCCCAGGTGGCCGCGCCGGCCCCTCAGGCCGCGGCCGCGGCCGCGGCGCCGACCTCGAGCGCCGCGAGCGCCGGTGGCTCGGGCGCAGCGGTGACCACCTCGGTGGCCTCGGCGGCCGAGGTGCCCCAGGCGCTGGGCAACGCGCGCTCGATCCTCCGCGCGGCCGCCGAGTGCCTCCGCCGCGAGGAGCCTGCCAATCCGCTGGGGTATCGTCTCCCGCGGATCGCGGCCTGGATGCACCTGATCGCTCCGCCGCCGCATCAGGACGGGCAGACCTCGATTCCCGCACCGCCTCCTGACCAGCTGGAGAAACTGGAGCAGATGCTCGGCGCGGGCCAGTACCCGGGCGTCCTGCAGATGACCGAGGAGCGCCTCGGCACCGCGGTATTCTGGCTCGACTTGAACCGCTACGCGGCGGCGGCGCTCGAGGCGATGGGTCCGGCGTTCCAGGTTTGCGCCCAAGCGGTCGTGGACGAGACCGCACTCCTGCTGCGGCGCTTTCCGGTCCTCAAGGAACTCCGCTTCGCCGGGGGGGCGCCGGTTGCAAACCCGGCGACCCAGCAGTGGCTCGCGACGCGGGTGCTGGCCGCCGGAGAAGGTGCGGGTCCGGGGGGCGGCGCGGCGGCGCCGGCCGCGGGCGACGATCTCGATGGATTGGCCGAAGCCTGCGCGAAGTCGCGCGAGCTGGTCGGGCAGAGGCGGATTGGAGAGGCGATCCGCCTGCTCGAAGAGGGGGCGCAGGGGGCTCGGACGCTTCGGGCCCGCGCCCACTGGAAACTCGAGGTCTCCCGCATCTGTATGTCGCAAAACTACGCCGAAACCGCTTTGCACCACCTCGAGGCGCTCGATCAGGAGATTCAGGGCTCCCGGGCGGAGGACTGGGATGCCGGCCTCTGCATCGAAGTGCTGAAAACTCTTTTCCAATCTCACCAGAAAGTCTTATCTTCCATCCGTCCAATTCCGCCAGAGGAGCTGCAGAAATCTCGCCTTCTCTTGGGAAGGTTATCTCGGCTCGACGTCGTCTCGGCGCTCGCGTTCGAACCAAAGCGGTGACTTCGAGGACCGACGGACTTTGGGCGTCGGTCCGCGCGACCAGAGTTTCAGCTCCCGCGCTCGCGTCGCAACCAGGCTGGGCGACCAGTCTGGGCAACCAGGTTGGGCAACCAGTCTGGGTAACCAGTCTGGGTAACCAGTCTGGATCCGGATCACCTGGAAGCGGGCTCAGCGCGGAGGCCGGTGCAGCAAGCCGTAACCCCGGTCGGACGCGAACGCGGACCGGACGGGCCCCGAGAGTGAAGCAGAAGAAAGGGAGGAGTTCATGGCGTCTGAGGGATCGGTCGCTCCTAAGGAGCGGGTCAACATCGTCTACAAGCCCGCCACCGGCGGAATGCAGGCCGAGATCGAGCTACCGCTCAAGCTGTTGGTGATGGGGATTTCACTTCCCGCGCGGACGATACGGCGCTGGAGGAGCGGAAGACCATCTCGATCGACAAGGACAACTTCAACGACGTTCTGGCCAAGCAGAACATCTCGCTCGACGTCAACGTGGCCGAAAAGCTGAGCGGCACCGACGGGGCGGAGTTGCCGGTTCACTTGTCCTTCAAGCACATCAACGACTTCACCCCGACCGCGGTGGCGAAGCAGGTGCCGGAACTCAACAAGATGCTCGAACTGCGCGAGGCGCTCACCGCGCTCAAGGGGCCGCTGGCCAATGTCCCGGCCTTCCGCAAGAAGATCGAGGAGATGCTCAAGGACGAGGGACAGCGGGACAAGTTGATGAAGGAACTCGGACTGGAGTAGCCGGTTCGGGAAGACCCGTTTCCGTCGCCCGTAACCGATCTTCATCCGTACTGGCACCCAGCGGTACATATTTCCAGGAGTGCGCGCCGCGGCCCAAGGCAGGTCCCGCGCAGCTTGAGAGGGAGGCAGAACCATGGCGGATGCCGAGCAGGAAAAGCAGGCCCAGACAGGTGAGACGGTCAACGCGGATTCGCTGTTGGACGAGATCATCGCGGGGACCACGAAGTACAAGCCGCAGGACGAGAGCTACGCGATCGCGAAGCGTGGGTTGGAGGCGTTCATGCGCGAGCTGGTCCGCCCTGGTGGGGCGGAACAGCGGGTGCACCAGTCGGTCGTGAACGCGATCATCGGCGAGCTCGACCAGAAGCTCTCGAAGCAGATCGATGAGATCCTGCATCACGCCGAAGTCCAGAAGCTGGAGTCGGCCTGGCGCGGCCTCAAGCTCCTGGTGGACCGGACCGACTTCCGGGAGAACATCAAGATCGAGTTGCTCAACGTCTCGAAGGACGACCTGCTGAACGACTTCGAAGACTCCCCCGAAGTGGCGAAGTCCGGACTCTACAAGCAGGTCTACACCGCGGAATATGGGCAGTTCGGCGGGCAGCCGTTCGGGGCGATGGTGGCAAACTACGAGTTCAGCGCCCATCCCCAGGACATCAAGCTGCTGCAGTACTCGGCCAGCGTCGCCGCCATGGCGCACGCGCCGTTCATCACCGCCGCCAGTCCGAAGTTCTTCGGGGAGGAGAGCTGGCAGACCCTGCCCGGGCTGAAGGATCTCCACTCCGTCTTCGAGGCGCCGCAGTACGCGAAGTGGCGCTCCTTCCGCGACAGTGAGGACGCGCGCTACGTCGGGTTGACCTGCCCGCGCTTCCTGCTCCGCCTGCCCTACGGGGCCGAGACGGTGCCGGTGAAGGAGTTCGACTACAACGAGACGGTGACCGACAGCCACGACAAGTACCTCTGGGGCAACACCGCCTTCACCTTTGCTTCCCGTCTCACCGACAGCTTCGCCAAGTATCGCTGGTGCCCGAACATTACCGGCCCGCTGGGCGGGGGAGCGGTCGAGGATCTGCCGGTCCACGTCTTCGACTCGATGGGATCGAAGGAGCAAAAGATCCCGACCGAGATCCTGGTCTCGGAGCGGCGGGAGTACGAGCTGGCCGAGGAGGGCTTCATGGCCCTGACCATGCGCAAGGGCTCGGACAACGCCTGCTTCTTCTCCGCCAGTTCGGCCCAGAAGCCGAAGACCTTCGGCGGGACCAAGGAAGGGAAGGAGGCGGAGACCAACTACCGCCTCGGGACCCAGTTGCCCTACATGTTCGTCGTCTCCCGCATGGCGCACTACCTCAAGGTGATCCAGCGGGAGAACATCGGCAGCTGGAAGTCGAAGACCGACCTGAACAACGAGCTGAACAAGTGGATCAGCCAGTACGTCTCCGAGATGGACGACGCGGCCCCGGCGATCAAGAGCCGGCGTCCCCTGCGCGAGGCGAAGATCTCGGTCGAGGACATCGAGGGAGAGCCGGGCTGGTACCGCGTCGACATGAAGATCCGCCCCCACTTCAAGTACATGGGCGCGAACTTCACCCTCTCCTTGGTTGGCAAGCTGGACAAGAAGTAGACCTCGGACACCGGCGGCCCGTCCTCCGGGGCGGGCCGTTCGGAGTCGGCCGCAAAAAAGCCGTTTCCTCTCCGGAAGCCACGCAACCGCGGAAGGACGCCGGCGGATAAGAAGGACGTCGCGCAGGGAGTCGGATCGAACGACCGCTCGGGGCGCGCAAGAATGGCAACGTGGACGAGACAGTGGGGATGAGGACCCGGTAGGAGCCGATGCGTGAGGCGATGGGTGGCCCGCCTCTTCCTCCCGGCAATAACGGTCATCTAGGAGGCGAACGACAATGGCTGAGACAGTACATCTGTACCTGAAGGCGAATGGGGCGGACATCCAGGGAGAGCCGACCCAGACCTCGCTCGGACGTGAGAACTCGATCGAGTGCGTCTACTTCCAGCACTCGGTACGGACCGCGCGTGAGGCGGGATCCGGCATGGCGACCGGTCGGCGCTCGTACGACCCGATCGTCATCCGGAAGCGGATCGACAAGTCGAGCCCGCTCATCGCGAAGGCCCTCTGCAACAACGAAGTGATCGAGGGAGTCTTCAAGTTCTTCCGTCCGAATCCGGCCGGGGACGGGACGACGGAGCAGTTCTACACCATCGAGATCAAGCAGGGACGCGTCGCTTCGCTCAAGGAAGTGTCGCCCGACTGCCTCGACCCGGTGTCGACCAACGCCCCGCCGCTGGAGGAACTCGGGTTCGTGTTCCACACCATCTCGTGGACCTACACCAACGGCGGCGTCATGCACGAGGATACCTGGAACGCCAACGCCTAGCCTGCGCGTCGGGTTCTCATTCCCAGAGCATCGCCCTCCCGATGCCGGCAGTTGTGGAGACGGAGGGGATGCGCTGATCGAAAGCCGGGTCGGGGGAGGAGGGGAAACCACCTTCTCCCCCTCCGGCGTTTCCACCGGGCGAAGTTCGCCGGCTCGCGCCCACGACGAGGGCCCGGGAAGGACCGATGCCAAGAGACCGAAGCTTGTTCGAGCGGATGCGCCAGCCGGACCGGGACGGTCCGCGAACCATCCATGAGAACACCAACCGGCTGGCCGAGTCGGTGTTGGCGAACCTCCGGCGGTTGCTGAACAGCCGACCCGGCATCTCTCCGGCCAGCCCCGATTACGGGATTCCGGATCTGTCGGACGTCGCCTACAGCATGCCGGAGTCATCTGGCCGCATGCGACTCGCGATCAAGGCCGCGATCGAGAAGTTCGAACCGCGTCTGCGTCGTGTCGCGGTCAAGTATGTGTTCGACCCGAATGACCCGCTGACCCTGCGGTTCGACGTGACCGCGGAGCTGGCGACCAACGATGAACGGGCCTCGATCCGCTTCGAGACCCGCTACGATCCGACCGGGCGGGTCGAAATCCGAGACTAGTCCTCCGCGCGCGCGGTTGGGCACGAGAGAAGGAATTCCGAGCCACCGCATGTTCAATCGCTACTACCAGGACGAACTCCTCTACTTGCGCGAGTTGGGCGCGGAGTTCGCGCGTGCCCATCCGACCGCGGCCCACTTTCTGGCCGCGCCGGGCAGCGATCCCGACGTCGAACGGATGCTCGAGGGATTCGCCTTCTTGAGCGCCAAGGTCCGCCAGAAGCTGGACGACGAGATCCCCGAGGTCACGGCCGGCCTCTTCTCCATGCTCTGGCCGCACTACCTGCGCCCTGTCCCCTCGATGTCGATTCTGGAGTTTCAGCCGGTGCTGGCCGCCCTGCGACAGAGCCAGACGATTCGGAGCGGCATCCGGGTGCAGTCGGTGCCGGTCGAAGGCACTCATTGTCAGTTTCAGACCGCCTACCCGGTGACCCTGAATCCGCTCTCCCTGGATCAGGTCCAGATCGAGGCGATGGCCACCGGTCCAGGCCGGCTCTGGCTCGGCTTCAAGCTCTGGAACCAGGCAAAGCCGCAGACCCTCGACCTCAAGCGGGTGCGGGTGCACCTGCACGGCGATCCGACGCTCACCTTCGCGCTCTACTACTATCTCTCGGCGCATCTGCGCGAGGCCTGGGCGGGCGGCAGCGGTCCGGGCGCCCGCAGTGGCGGCGATCTCTGTCCGATCCGCATCGAGCCGGTCGGATTCGGCGAGGAGGAGGCGTTGCTGCCGTACCCCTCACGTTCCTTCGCCGGATATCGTCTGCTGCAGGAGTATTTCTCGCTCCAGGAGAAGTTCCTCTTCCTCGACATCATCGGGTTGGAGGGCTTGCGCGACGCGACGGTCGGAGAGCAATTCTGGGTCGAGTTCCGGTTCGACCGTCCGTTGCCCGCGGCGATTCGTCCCACCCCGGACGACATCCGTCTCTACTGCACTCCGATCGTGAACCTCTTTCCCCACGAGAGTGATCCCCTCCGGATCGACCACACCAAGGTCGAGTACCGGGTGCGGCCGCAGGGGGCATCGCCGCTGCACTACGAGGTGTACTCCATCGATCGGGTAGTTGGGTATCAGAGCGGCTCGGCGCAGGAGAAGGAGATCCCGTCGTTTCTCTCCTTCAGCCACGACCTTTCCCCTCGAGAGCGGCTGCACTACTACTCGGCCAGCATGCGCGAGGCGGTGGTGGACGAGCGGGCCGACACCTTCCTCTCCTTCGTCGACGACCGGGCCGAAGCTTCGGTCCCTCCGGTGGAGACGATCTCGGTCAAGTTGCAGTGCACGAACCGAAGGCTTCCCGAGGCTTTGCGCGCGGGCGACATCCACGTGCCGACGGACACATCGCCGGAGTTCGTGCGCTTCCGCAATCTCACCGTACCGATCGGTTCGGTCCCGCCTCCGCTGGGCGGAGATCTCCATTGGCGCTTGGTCTCCCATCTGTCGTTGAACTACCTCTCGGTGACGAACGTGGAGGCGCTGCGCGGTATTCTCGGGCTGTACAACTTCCACGCCATGCGCGACCCAAGGGCCGCGCGGGCGAACGCCTTGCGTCTCGAGGGGATCCAGGCGATCTCCGCCCGCCCGATCGACAGCCTGGTGGATGGTTCGCTGCTGCGCGGGCTACGGGTGTCGCTCGAATTGAACGAGGACCGGTTCGCCGGCGATGGCGACCTCTATCTCTTCTGCACGGTCCTGAACGAGTTCCTCAATCTGTACGCCTCGATCAACTCCTTCGTCGAGTTGCGGGCCAAGGGAACCCAGCGAGGTGAAGAGCACCGTTGGCCGGCTCGCGTCGGGGGGCGGGATCTCCTGTGACCCCCAGCCCCTTCGAAGCGCCCCACGCCTATTCGTTCTTCCAGATCGTGGGCTTCCTGATCCGCCAGCGGGAGGGAACGATCGCTCCCGGCGGAGAGGGGCCGGCGCGGCGTGAGACGATCCGCTTCCGGCCCAGCATCGGCCTGGGATTTCCCACCTCGGATGTGCAGTCGGTGGAGCGGTACGAACTGCCGGGGGAGGAAATCCCGGTCCGATTCCGGGTGACGGTCAACTTCATGGGGTTGTACGGGCCGAGCTCTCCCTTGCCGAACCACTACAGCGAGGACCTGATCTGGTACGGCGAGGAAGGGCAGACCCAGCGGGATTTCCTCGACCTGTTTCACCATCGCATGATCTCGTTCGTCTATCGCGCCTGGGCGAAGTATCGCCACTGGGCGTCGTACCGGCAGGGAGGAAGCGACACCCTCACCCGGATGTACCTCGGGTTGATCGGCCTCGGTACTCCGGGGCTGCGCGAGGCCGCCCCGTTGCCTCCGCTCAGCATGCTGCGTGCCGCGGGCCTCCTGGGCGGAGGTTCGCGCTCCGCCGCCGGGCTGGCCGGGCTGCTGCGGGATCAATGGGGAGACCTGCCGATCACGGTCGAGAGTTTTCTCAGCCGGGTGGTGTCACTGCCGCGGAGCGCGACCTCGTCCCTGGGCAAGCGCGGTGTGGTGCTGGGGCGGGACCTGATCCTGGGTGAGCGGGTGGTCGATCGCCGGACCGCTTTCTCGATTCACCTCGGTCCGGTCGGCGCGGAGGAGTTCGCGCGCTGGCTTCCGGGTGGTGAGCGGTTCGAGGCGATGGTCAAGCTGGTTCGTTTCTATGTGACCGATCCGCTCGATTTTGCGCTCTTCCTCACCCTCAAGCGGGAGGAAGTTCCGGCCCTGCGCCTCGGTGCCCGGCAACCGCTGGGTCAGATGAGTTGGCTCCTGCCCGATGGCACGGAGGATGGTGTGGTTCGCTTACCGGCCGATCGTTGGGACCCGCTGAGAAACGCGGCCTGATCCGGAGTCCTGGAACCCTACTAGGAGATGCCGATGCTCGATGTCGATATCAAGGGCTTGTTCCACAAGCTGAACCCGTACTCGCGAAAGGCGATGGAGGGAGCGGTTGGACTCTGCGTCTCGCGCACCCATTACGAGGTGTCGGTCGACCATGTGTTGGCTGCGTTCCTCGACGATCCGAACGGTGACGCCGCGCACGTGATGCGGCACTTCGGGGTCAATCCCGCGCCGCTCCTGGGGGAACTGCAGCGGGGGTTGGAGAAGATGAAGTCGGGCAACAGCGGCCGCCCGGTTTTCTCGCCCCGATTGCTCGAGTGGATCAGCGACGCCTGGCTCTGGGGGTCGGTCGAGTTCGGCGACACCGCCGTCCGCTCCGGAATGCTCTTCTCGGTTCTCGCCATGCACCCCGATCGGTACACCGCGGTCGATCTCGATCGCTACTTCGAGGCGGTGAAACTCGACGAGCTGAAGCGTGACTTCTACCGGATCGTGGGCGGCTCGCGCGAGGCGGCGCAGGCCGCCGATGCCGCGGCGGCCGAAGGCAAGCCGGGTCTACCCGGGCGCCCGGTGGAGGAGACCGCGATCGGGCGGTTCATGATCGATTTCACCGAGAAGGCGCGGAAGGGGGAGATCGATCCGGTCTTCGGGCGTGACGCCGAGATCCGGCAGATGATCGACATCCTGGCCCGACGTCGGAAGAACAACCCGATCGTGGTCGGAGAGCCCGGTGTGGGCAAGACCGCGGTGGTGGAGGGGCTGGCGCTCCGCATCGTCAAGGGAGACGTGCCCGACATCCTGCGCAACGTGCGGCTCCTCTCGCTCGACCTCGGGCTGCTCCAGGCGGGCGCCGGGGTGAAGGGGGAGTTCGAGAATCGGCTCAAGTCGGTGATCACCGAGGTGAAGGCCTCGCCCACCCCGGTCGTCACCTTCATCGACGAAGCCCACACCCTGATCGGGGCGGGCGGCTCGGCCGGGACGAGCGACGCGGCGAACCTGCTCAAGCCGGCCCTGGCCCGTGGGGAACTGCGCACCATCGCGGCCACCACCTGGTCCGAGTACAAGAAGTACTTCGAGAAGGACGCGGCGCTCGAGCGGCGTTTCCAGGTGGTCAAGCTCGACGAGCCGTCGCCCGAAGTGGCGATCGAGATGATGCGCGGACTGCGGGAGAAGTACGAGGTTGCGCACAAGGTCCGGATCCTCGAGGAGGCGGTCGAGGCGGCCGCGGTCCTCTCCAGTCGCTACATCTCCGGTCGGCAGCTCCCGGACAAGGCGGTCGACCTGCTCGACACCGCCGCCGCGCGGGTGAAGATCGCCCAGGCGACGGTGCCGGAGTCGCTCGACGACCTCGAACGACGCCTGCAGGGACTGGGACGTGAGCGGGAGGCGATCCTGCGTGAGCAGTCGCTCGGACAGCGCGACGGCAGTCGGCGATTGGTCGAACTCGAGGCCGAGATCGCCAAGAAGGAAACGGATCGCGACGCCCTAACGGCCCGTTGGACCAAGGAAAAGGAGTGGGTGGGGAAGATCCTCGCGCTCCGCAATCAGCTCGATCCGAGCTTCGCCCCGCCGGCTCCCAAACCGGCCGAAGGGGAGCCGGCTCCGGCCGAGGCGTCGGCGCTCTCCGCCGAAGAGCGGACGAGGGTGCAGGCCGAACTCGACACGCTGCAGAAGGAGCTTCGCGAGTTCCAGGGCTTCGAGCCGCTGGTGCCGGTCGAGGTCGACACCCGGCTGGTCGCCCAGGTGGTGGGGAGTTGGACCGGAATCCCGGTCGGCAAGATGATGAAGGACGATGCGGCGCTCACCCTGATTTTCAAGGAGCGGCTGGCCGAGCGGATCAAGGGACAGGACCAGGCGCTCGAGGCGGTCGATCGTGGCCTACGCGCGGCCAAGGCCGGGCTCAAGAATCCGAAGACGCCCATCGGCGTCTTCCTCTTCGTCGGCCCCTCGGGGGTCGGCAAGACCGAAACTGCGATCTCGGTGGCCGATCTGATGTTCGGCGGCGAGCGGTTCGTGACCACGATCAACATGTCGGAGTTCCAGGAAAAGCACACCGTCAGTCGATTGGTCGGATCTCCGCCCGGATACGTCGGTTACGGGGAGGGGGGGGTGCTCACCGAGGCGGTGCGGCAGCGCCCCTACTCGGTCGTGCTGCTCGATGAGTGCGAGAAGGCGGATCCGGACGTGCTGAACCTGTTCTACCAGGTCTTCGATAAGGGGATGCTGGCCGACGGCGAGGGGCGCGACATCGACTTCAAGAACACGGTCGTGTTCCTCACCTCGAACCTGGCCACCGACGTGATCATGCAGATGTGTCAGGGGCCGGTCCCTCCCTCGACCGAGGAGCTGGTCAACGCGATCCGACCGGTGCTCTCCAAGCACTTCAAGCCGGCGCTCCTGGCCCGCATGGAGATCGTGCCCTACTTCCCGCTCCGGGGGGAGAACCTGAAGTCGATCGTCCGGCTCAAGCTGCGCGGGATCACGAATCGTATGAAAGATAGCCACAAGATGACCCTCGACATCGATAAGAAGGTCGAGGATGTCATCGCGGCGCGGTGCACCGACGTCGACTCCGGCGCGCGGAATATCGATCACATCATCAGCCAGACCCTGTTGCCGATGATGTCGACCCGCCTCCTGGAACAGATGACGGAGGGACCGTTGCCCGAGACGATGAAGCTTGGGATCGCGTCCGACGAGTCATTCGTCATCGACTTCGCCTGATCCGGGGCCGCGCCGGAAACGGGGAAACGCGGTGCACGGTTGGGATGGTGAGTGGCGCAGACCGGTCGGCGCGCGCAGGCGCGCGGGCCGACCGGGAGAACCGAGGGGATCATGGCGATAGAACGGATGGCGAACCAGGCCGAGCTCTTCTTCGAGTGCGGCGCGTATGGCCCGACCGACCTTCGGGTCACCCGATTCCGCGGGGTGGAAGCGATCTCGGAGCTGTTTTCGTTCGACATCGAGCTGGCGAGCGAGAACGCCGAACTCGATTTCGCCGAGCTGGTGGGGCAGCCCGCGACCCTCTCCTGGTCGACCGAAGATGACCTCCGCTACGTCAACGGCATCCTGGCCGGCTTCGAGCAGCTCGGATCGGGCGCCCGTTTCCACAACTATCGCGCCCGCCTGGTGCCGAAGGCCTGGATTCTCACCCTTCGCCGCAACTGCAAGATCTTCCAGGGCGAGGACGTGAAGGCGATCATCACCAAGGTGCTCACCGCCGCGGGTCTGGCGGACGGTACCGATTTCGCCTTCCCCACCTACGGCACCCACCCGACCCGCGAGTACTGCGTGCAGTACCGCGAGACCGACTGGGACTTCGTCGCCCGCCTGGCCGAGGAAGAGGGAATCTCGTTCTTCTTCCAGCACGAGGCCGGGGCCCACAAACTGCTGTTCACCGATGCGAACACTGCCTTCGAGGACATCCCGGGGAACGCTTCGATTCCGTTCCGACTCCCGACCGCCATGATCGAGGACGAAGAGGCGGTCTACACGTTTCGGTGGTCCGAGGCGATGCGGACCGGCAAGTCGGTCCTCCGCGACTACCTCTTCACCAACCCGGCGCTCGACCTGACCACTCCGGCCCAGACGGCCGACCTCGAGACGGCCCATGAGGCGTACGACTACCCGGGGGAGTACATCACGGGGGCGTGGGGAGGCACCCTGGCCAAGTACCGGCTCGAGGAGATGCGCGCCAACCGCAACCGCGGACGTGGAGACTCCTCCGCGCGCGCCTTGATCGCCGGATATTGCTACACCATGGTTGAACACGGGCGGGAGGACCGGAATCAGCGGTATCTACTCACCCGGGTGGAGCACTGGGGACAGCAGCCCGAATCGGTCGAGGAAGACACTGCCTCCGGCGGGAAGCAGCCGCCGTACGGAAACAGCTTCGACTGCATCCCGGCCGAGACCCCGTTTCGCCCCGAGCGGCTCACCCCGCGGCCGCGGGTCGAGGGAGCGCAAACCGCCACGGTGGTCGGTCCCGCGGGAGAAGAGGTGCATGTCGATCAGCACGGCCGGGTGAAGGTCCACTTCCACTGGGATCGCGTGGGGGCGAAGGACGACAAGGACTCCTGTTACATCCGGGTGGCGCAGGGCTGGGCCGGTTCCGGCTGGGGTATCGTCTTCATTCCACGCATCGGGATGGAAGTCATCGTCCACTTCCTCGAAGGGGACCCGGATCAGCCGATCATCGCCGGTTGCGTCTACAACGGGCTCAATCCGCCTCCCTACGATCTGCCGGCGGAGAAGACGAAGAGCACGATCAAGAGCAACTCCTCCCTGGGCGGCGGCGGATTCAACGAGATCCGTTTCGAGGACGCCAAGAACTCCGAGCAGGTCTACATCCATGCCCAGAAGGACATGGACACCATGGTCGAGAACAACCGCACGGTCACGGTTGGGGTCGACGAAACCCACGAGGTGGGCAACGACCGCACGCTGCACGTCAAGCACGACGAGGCGACCACGATCGACAATAACCGGACGATCGAGGTGAAGGTCGACGACACCGAGACGATCGGCGGGAGCCAGACGATCGACATCACCGGCACGCAGGACACCCGGATCGTCGGCTCGAGATCGGCCGAGATCCTGGGCAGCGACTCGACCAACGTGATCGGAAGCCGCACCGTTTCGGTCGGAGGGACCCAGGGCGTATCGGTCACCGGTGAGGAGAGCTACTCCGTCTCGGGCAACTCGACCGACGAGGTGGGCGGCGAGCACAGCCTGTCGGTTGGCGGAGATCAGTCGATCGAGATCGCGGGGAGCGGAGCGCTCCAGATCAGCGGGGAATACACGATCGAGGTTTCCGGCGCATTCGGCAACACGGTGGGCGGCGACTCCAACTGGGAGACGACCGGAAATCTCACCATCAAGGCAGCCAAGATCACCATCGAAGCGGACGAGCAGATCGAGATCAAGACCGGCAGCGCCAAGATCACCATGAAGTCGGGGGGAGATATCACGATCGAGGGATCGAAGATCGAGGGGAAGGCCAGCGGCAACCTGACCTTGAAGGGCGCAACGACCAAGATCGACTAGAAACCTGGACCGACCGGGAACCAGGATCGAGCAGAGAGAACGATCGACCGTTCAGCGCCGACCGGGCGCACCGGATCGGTCGGCCGCACGACAGGGGAAGACGGAGCTACGGCATGAGTGGTATGCGGGTCGACATCGCGGCGGAGCATCTCGAGGATGCCGTCTTCCTCACGCGGCAGCGTGGCGTCGCTTTCGGATCCCATGCCCAGACGGTGCGAACCTTGTCCGATCTCGAGGAGCGGCTGCTGGCCCACCTCGACGGCGCGGTGCTGGCGCAGCCGGTGATCTGGGATGTAGCGCGTGACTTTCTCGGTTCGAAGGACCCGGCCGAGGCGTTCGTCGGTGGATTCCTCGCCTTGTGCGGCGACTCCCCAGATCCATTCAGCGAATTCGAAGGGGCACTCTCCGGTTCCCCCGGCGCCGACGGGCTGCGCCTTGCCTGCCGCCTGGCCCGCGGTGCCGCGTCGACCGAGCGGCTCGAGCGGCTCGGGCGGTCGGAGTCCTCGACCCTTCGCTCCTTCGCCCTCGATGCCGCGGTGTTTCGCGGCGGGACGTGCGAGCCGCGGGAGGTGGTGGCGCTCCTCTCCGGCGAGGAACCCCGGACGATTCGAAACGGGCTGGAGATCACCGCGCGACTCCGGACCCGCGGAGTGGAGCCCGCGATTCGAAAGTGCCTGAAGCACGCGGAACCGGCGGTCGCAGCGGCGGCGCGTCGGGCCGGACTTCTCCTCGGTATGGGCGATGCGCACGCGGCCACGGCCGAGGCGGCCGCGCAGCCGACGGCGGAAGGGGCGCGAGCCCTGGCCTGGCTGGCCATGGCCGGAGGGGCTGATGCCTACGACACCCTGGTCGGAGCGACGAGTGACCCGAAACGCGCACGGGCGGCTTTCCTCGCCCTGGCCACCTTCGGTCATCCCGGGGCGACGACGCTTCTCGTTTCGGCCACCGCGGATCCGAAGCTCGGCCGCGTCGCCGGCCATGCGCTTTCGGCGCTGCACGGGCTGAATCTGAAGGGGATGGGGCTCCTGCGGAAGGAGCCGGCGCGTCAGGCCTCGGGGGACGAACTGGACGATACCTACCTCGACGACGATTTTCCCGACCCTGATCCCGAGCGGATCCGGATCTGGTGGGAGGGGGCGGGAGCGCAATCCGCCGAACCGCAGAGAGTGCGCGGCGGGCAGCCGATCTCCTGGAAGCGGATGTTCGATTCGCTCGGCGCATCCCCCTTGCCCGAGCGGGAGGCGGTGCTGCTCGAGTGCCGCCTGCGGTTGCCCGAGTTCCGCGGGATCGAGTCGCGGGGCTGGGTCTCGGATCAGGAACGCGGGCTGCCTGGGCTTCGCGACACGCTCGAGGCGGCAAGCAAGGGGCGGTCGGCCAAGACCTGGCCAACGCTCATCGATCTGTTACCTCAGGCCCGCAGGTAGGTCCCCGCGGGGATGTACGTTCCGGGGCGATCGCGGCGCAACCGGCGCCGCGAAATGCACGACAACTAGAGAGGCGAGGCAAGCGTGCGAAACACCGAGCGGCGACACCGATCCCAGCCGGAGGAGAGGATGCAGACCAAGGCGCGGCCGGAGAGTGCTCCTGGGCCGATCGTCCGTTCGACCGCGCGGGTCAACGGGGCGCAGATCGGCCGGTTGCTCGCGGTCACCGGCGACCAACGGCCGCTGGTGGACTACCCGGCAGCGGTGAACGGAGCGCGGGTTGCCGTGCTCGCCGCCCATCCGCCCGGCGGCCTGCTCGACGCGGCGGTCGGTCGCCATGTCGTGCTCCTGTTCGAGGACGGGGATCCGGAGAAGCCGATCCTCACCGCCTTCGTCCAGGAAGGTGCGGAACAACGGGTGGGAGCGCCGGACTTTCTCAAGGTGGACGGTGAGGTGATCGCCATCGAGGCGGCGCGCGAACTGGAGCTGCGCTGCGGAGAGGCGAGCATCCGGCTGACCCAGGACGGTCGGGTGATCGTCAAGGGAGTCCAGATCACGAGCGAAGCCAAGGGGCTGCAGCGGATCCGGGGCGCGGCGGTGCGGATCAACTAGCCGCCGGGCGACAACCAGACGCGCGGCGCGAACGCGCCCCGACAGGCTCGATCCGGAAGTGACACGAATCGCGACTGGTACCAGTCGCGATAGGCACGACACGCGACAGGCACGATACGCGACAGGCACGAAACGGGAAGGCACGCGAGAGACTCAGTGGAACTCGACAATCGGACAACGATGCCGGCGCAGATCGCCGTGCTCCCGGACAAGGACGGCTACGAGACGCTTCTCGTGATCGCCAAGGCGACCTATCGCCTGGTGGGGGAACGCCTCGAGCCGCACGACGAACCGGTTGCGATCACCCAGGCGGATGAGTTTCACGGCAAGCCCGGGGAGAGCAGCGTTCGACTGGAGTCGGATCTCGCCCTGGGCAAGCCGGCAACCGATGTCGTGGTGCTGGGTCACGCCTACGCGCCGAAGGGAAAGGCGAAGGAAGGGAAGCTCGTTCTCCGGGTGGGGAAGGTGGAGCAATCGGCGCGGGTGTTCGGCGACCGACGCTTCGCGCTCACCCTCGGCCTGGTTCGCATCTCCGGCCCGGAGCCGTTCGAGAAACTCCCTCTGCTCTGGGAGCGCTCGTTTGGCGGCGTTCAGACGGAGAAGGGGGGAAAGCAGATCACCGGAGGGGAAGAGCGGAAACCGGTCGGTACCGGATTCGTGAAGAAGAAGCGACGCTCGTTCATCGATGGGCTTGCCCTGCCGAACTTCGAGCACCCCAAGATGCTGCTCAAGCGGCCGGGACAGCGGCCGACGCCGGTGGGATTCGGGTTCGTCGGGCGCCACTGGGTGCCCCGCCGGAACTACATGGGAACGTACGACGCCGCCTGGGAGCGGGATCGCCTTCCTCTCGTCCCGGTCGACTTCGACCTGCGCGCGTTTTGCGCCGCGCCGGAGGCGATGCAGTTCACGCCCCATCTCGTCGGCGGCGAACCGATCCTGCTCGACGGATTCCATCCTCGGGGGCCGCTCCGCTTCGCCCTCCCGACGGGGCGCCCGCGGATGGCGGTCGAGGCGAAGGGGAGCTGGACGGATCTCGAGCCTACGCTCGACACCGTCGTGATCGAACCGGATGAGGGGAGGGTGGCTCTGACCTATCGCGCCTCATTCCGCATCCACAATTTCGTGCGCCGGGTCTCGGCCATCCGGGTGGAGGCTTCCTCGTGAACTCGCTCCTCCGCGCGGCCCCGGCCTGGATCACCGGATACGGCGTGACCACCGCGCTCGGTGGGACGACCGCTCAGTCGGTCGCCGCGCTGCGGGGCGGGCTGGTTCGGTTCCTGCAGTCGGAGCGCTATTCCTGTGCCCCGCGCGACCCCAAGAACCAGGAGCCGGAGCCGGCCATGACCGCCGCGATCGAAGAACTCGATCCCGAGCTCTCCGGCGTCGAGCGGCTGCTTGCCCTGAGCTTCCCCGCGCTTCGGGAGGCCATCGCCGCCGCGGCCCTCAAGCGGGCCGACTTGAGTGCGTACACGCTCTGTGTCTCCCTGCCCCAGCGCTCCCGCCCCGGAGAGCCTGAGCTCGAGGCACGCTTCGTCCAGGAATTGATCCGACGGAGCGGACTGGGAAAGCCGTCGACCACCTTCGTCTCGCGCGCCGGGCATAGTGGCGTCGCGGAGTGTTTCGCCGCCGTGCTGCGCGCGCCTGAACCCGGACTCACCCTGGTGGTCGCTGCCGATAGCCTGGTCGAGCCCCAGACCCTCGCCTGGTACGACCAGCTCGATCGTCTCAAGTGCGCGCGTGCTCCCGAGGGATTGATCCCGGGGGAAGCCGCGGCCGGCTTCGTCCTCGAGCCTCCGCGCCTGGCCGAGCGACGCGGAGCGGAACCGCGCGGGACGCTCGACGCGGTGGGACTGGCCGAGGAAAAGGCGGTGATCGCTTCCGACCTGGCCTGCACCGGGGTTGGCATGTGCGAGGCGGTGCGTTCGGCCCTGGCCGGGCTGGCCAAGGCCCCGAGCCCTCCCTGGATCGTGTTGGATCAGACCGGGGAGCGCTACCGCGGGCTCGAGTGGAGTTATGTCCTTTCGCGGCTGCACCAGGTGTTCGGGGAAGCGCGGCCTACCTGGTACCTGGCCGACTGCGTGGGAGACACCGGAGCAGCGGTCGGGGGCGTGGCCGCGGCGCGTCTGCTCGGCGCCTTCGAACGCAACTACGCGCCCGGCGAGCAGGGTTGGGTCATCCTCAGTTCGGACGAGGGAGGCCGCGGCGCCTTCGTCCTGGGTTCACCGAAGCGAGGCTTCTGAGATGCCGGCGACTGTCATCGTCAACTTCATGACCGTGGTGCACGCGTCGAGCACCGGTCAGATCATCGCCTTCCCGGACGTGTGTCTTACCCCGGCGCCGCCCGCGCCCGCGCCGATTCCGATCCCCTATCCGAACATCGCGATGTCGAGCGATACCTCGGAGGGGTCGAGCACGGTGAAGATGGATGGGAATCCGATCATGCTCCAGGACGCCAAGTTCTCCATGTCGACCGGGGACGAGGCGGGCAGCGCCCAGGGGGTGGTCAGCCACAAGATCAAAGGGAAGGCGGAGTTCGCCCTCTTCTCCTTCGACGTCAAGGTCGACGGCAAGATGGTGCCTCGCCTCCTCGACATCATGATTGCCAACGAGATGGCCTCGAAGCCGCCGAACACCCCGCCGACCCCGCTTCTCCAGCCGCCGAACATGCAGGTGCCGTCGGTTCCTGACCAGAGCGGCGACTGGGACGTCGAGAGCGCGGGCGGAGGTGACTGATGCCGCGTAAGCAGTACGTCAACCTGCCTCCGGTCAAGGACGAGTACGGTCGCTTCGTCAAGGTGAAGGCGCGGATCCGCGAGACCAAGCCGGGCGAGTCCGAAGGGATGCTGGTCTACTTTTTCATCGAGGGGGACGGGGCCAACGTGCCCCCGGAGCAGCTCTCGCTCGCCCAGAGAAACGGCGGATTCTGCTTCGATCCGCCGCACCGCGAGTTGGTCGTGGTGACCGACAAGACTGCGCTCACCTTCGCCTACATCTCGATCGGCGGCGGGGACAAGTTCAAGTTCAAGGTCGGGCGCAAATTCGACAAGTCCGGAGCGGTCGACGCCAACATCGACGTCGAGGTGTGGCGCAAGATCTACGTGCGCATGGGGAAAATGAAGGTTGGCGCCAACCCGCCGCATGCGTGGACCGATGCCCCGGTGGCAAACATGGGAACGGTGAAGGGGAGTCTGGCCACCCACTTCATCGAGATGGAGTCGACTGGTCCGCACGGAGTGAAACACGCTCCGTTCGTTCGCGGCCAGGGTCCTCTCGATGAGATGGAGAAGGCGCGGGGGAAAATGAAGTATCCCGACCAATCGACCCCGCTGGTCTTCGTCGATCGGATCGGTAAGAAGTCGCTCGTTACCTGGGGCCCGTGGGAGTTCAGCAAGGCCAAGCTCCAGGGAAGCCTGGAGTACTCGAAGGAGCTTCCCGCCGACAAGTACACCTGGCCGGACGACTGGCACTGGGGCTCCTGCCTGATCGAGGTGCTCGACACCGCCGGAGTGGTCAAGCGGGTCATGCGCATGCCGAGCGGATTCATGACCAAGGACCGGACCGGGGCGTTCCGCCACGCCGAGGGATACGCTTCTCGCAAGGTGAAGTGGAACTTCGGCACGCTACCCGGCATGGGGGCCTGGCTGCGGCATGGCACTGGATCGGTCCGATTGACGGCCACGATCGGCATCATCGACGACACCGCGATGGGCTCCGCCTGGCCCTCGCCGCCGCGGATCCTCGTGGCCACCCGCCATCCGATCACCTACAAGAAGAGCACCACGCTCGAGAACACGGTGATCCACGAGCTGGGGCACGTCCTCGGTCTCAACGTGAAGAACCTGCCGAAGTATGACGTCGCGGGCGGGTATCTCACCGGTTGGGAGACGAACGGCACCTGGTACAACGACACCAACGGTGGGAGGGGACCGCATTGCAAGACCGGAGCGACCCTCGACGCGAAGAACATCTACCGCAATGGGACCTGCACCATGCTCCACTACGTCACCGGGGTGAACGACTTCTGCGCCGACTGCGGCAAGGCTCTCAAGCGGGCCAACCTCAAGCGGATCGGGCGCACCAACGTCTGGCCGAAGGGATAGACCGTGCGCGCTGCAGCTGATTCGTCGTACTTCGCGCTCGACCTCGGATCGGGCGACCCCAACGATCTCACGCCGGAGTTCGGCGAGGGGGAAGAGGGGATCAAGATCGCCGCGCCGCTGCGAGTTCCGCTCCGCGCGCGCCTGGTGATCCCGATCACCGCGGCGGCGCGCTTCCGGGACGAGGTGCGTAACGGACTTCCTCCCATGCTCTGGCAGAGCCTGGTGGCGGTGGTCTGGGACGCCTCCCGCAACGTCCTGCATGCGGCTGCTCTGGGCGACCCGTCGCCGATTCCGGAGGCCGAGGGGGGAGACCCTGCGAGCGAGGAGGAGGAACTCCCACCGCTGGCCGATCCACCGGCGGAACCGGTCGACCCCAACGAGCGGATGTTCGACGGACCGGATGAGCCCCTTCCTCCACAGTCGGGCACGGCGACCCCGCTGACCGGCGGGTACTTCACGCAGTATCGGAGCTTCAATCTCTGCGAGGCCCTCACCCTGCCGCCACTCCCCGGGGTCTATCACCTGTTTGTGACCTACGGACCGCACCAGTCGAACACCGTCCGGATCGAGCTGGTCGAGTCGGGAAAGGGGCGCTAGATGGCCGAGACGCTGCCTCGTTTCGATGCCTCCGAGCAATCGCCGAAGCTCCCGGCGGAAGGGACCGCGATCGCGTGTGCGGTGAGCGGCAAGGGCCTGGCGGATCAGTTCGTGATTCGTGGGGCCTGGCGAGGAACCGCGGAGGATCGGAAACAGCTCGGACGCGGTTCGATCCGTTCTCAGATCTGGGTAGTGGCGATCCACCGAGAGTTGCGCGAGAGCTGGATCGGCCGCCCGGGCGGAGATGCGATCGTCTTTGCCGACGAAGAGCCTCCGCGTGGGGCGGTGGAGGGCTGGTTCCACGCCTCGCTCGCCGAGTGTTGCAAGCTGCCGCAGGCGGCGCGAGGGGAGTTCGATCTCTTCGCCCTGCTCGGTCCTTGGAAGTCCGAAGTGGTCGAGTTGCTCCTGCGGAAGTAGCCCCTCGAGGCGCGGAAGCCGCCTCCCCAACTGGGAAGCGGCTTCCAAGGGTTGTGCTGCAGCCTTTCGTGATCAGTGAGCGATGACGATCTTCTTCGTCCGCACCGTCCCTTCCGCCTCCAATCGGGCGAAGTAGACCCCAGCCGCCGCTGGGCTGCCGGCGCCGGCCTTCCACTCTGCGGTGTGACTTCCGGCCGCGCTCAGACCGTCGACCAGTCGCGCGACTTCGCGCCCCTGGACATCATGGATGGTCAGCCGCAGCGTGGTGTCTTGCGGCAGGACATAGCTGAGCGATACCAGCTCGGTGGCCGGGTTGGGCCAGATCCGCGCGAAGCGCAGGGCCGGCAGCCCCTCGGCCAGCGGGGCATCGCTGGTGTTCGGCGGCGTGCGGAAGTCGGTCTCGGTCTTCGATCCGCGTGCCGGGGCGAGCCACGGCGTCCAGGGGAAGTAGGGTGAATCGCTCCGCCAGCGCAGGCGCCAGTGCCACGCGGTGTCCTCCTCCAGCGTTCCGAGCGGGGCGGTCACGGCGTAGACCCGCGAACCGACGCTGCTCGGTGCTCCGGTGTCCCGCCAGACCCCCTCGCTATTCGGAGCGGAAGATCCGAACAGGTCACCCGCCTGGGCAAAGACGAACTGCGCCTGCACCCGGCCGCGTCCCATCGCGGTGCGCGCGTAGCCGGCCAGCCGCACATCCTCCGGACTATCGTTCTTTCCGTGGACTGCAACCGGCGAAGTCCCATTGTCCCGCAACTGGCGGACCGCGCGATCGAGTCCCTGCTCATTGCCGAAGTAGAGGACGGCGCGACCCTCGCCCTCCTGCCCGTTGTCGTAGTCCGGCTGGCCGATCGCGACGTCTCCGAAACCGTCTCCGTTGATGTCCCCGGCGCTCGTGATGCTCGCGCCGAAGCGGGAGTTCTCCTGTCCGCCATTGATGACAAAGGTCGTGGAGGCCGAGAGTCCAGCCGGTCCACCGAACCAGATCGAGGCACGCCCCTCGTCGGTCACTGAGGTCGTGAAGTAGGGGGAGCCGACGACAACCTCGCTGTATCCATCGTTGTTGAGGTCGCCGGCACCCGAGACATCCTCGCCGCGGCGGGCGCTGTCCTGGCCACCCTCGACCGTCCAGGCGTGGGTGGTGTTCATGCCGGAGGAGGTGCCGTGGTAGACGAACGCCGCCCCCTCGAGCGAGTTGCCGTTCGACCAGGTCGGGGCGCCCACGATGACGTCGCCATAGCCGTCGCGGTTGACATCGCCGGCATCCGAGACGGAACCGCCGAAGCTCGAGTTCGAGACATTTTCTTGCAGGATCGCGACCGGCGTGTTGGCCAGACCGCTCGCGCTGCCGAGGAAAACGTAGGCGATCCCCTCGTTCGACTGACCGTTGCTGCGGCCTGGGAGGCCGGTAATGACGTCGGAGTAGCCATCGCCGTTGACGTCGCCTGCACCGCTGACCGAGAGTCCCATCGAGGCGTCAGTTTCGCCCCCGATGTAGGTCCAGGCGGGAGTCGTGGCCAGGCCGCTTGCCGAGCCAAGGTAAAGCACCGCCTTGCCTTGGTCCACCGCGCCGCCGCCATCCCAGTTCGGAGCCCCGATCACCACGTCGGCGAAGCCGTCACCGTTCACATCCCCGGCGCCGGACACGGACCAACCGAACCAGGCGTTGGCCTCGTTTCCTTCCGCCGACCAGGACGGAACATTCGCCAGGCCGCCGCTCCCACCGAGGTAGACGAACACCCGCCCTTCGTTGGTCTCGCCGTTGTCGTAGACCGGAGCACCCACGATCAGATCTTCGTAGCCGTCGCCGTTCACGTCGCCCGCGGTCTCGACCGCATAGCCGAAGTTCGCCCCATCCTGGTCTCCGTCGGCTGACCAGCTCGAGTTGACCGAGATCCCGGTCCGGGAGCCGTGGTAGACGAAGCACGACCCCTCGTTGGTCTCGCCGGTGTCCTGAAACCAGGAGCCGACGGCCAGATCGGAGAAGCCGTCGCCGTTCCAATCGCCCGAGGCGCACGAGATGCCGTAGCCGGCGTTCGCCTCATTCGATTCGTCGGCCCAGTCGCGGGTCCCTTCCTCCTTGCTCGGTCCGCCGAGGTAGAGGTAGCACTTTCCTTCGCTTCCCGCGTTGTCATCGTCGAAGGCCCAGTCGCCGACCAAGACGTCGGCGAAGCCGTCCCCGTTGACATCGCCGGCCGTGGTGCAGCAGCGCGCGTAGGTGCCGGAGTCGAGTTCCTCGCCCCACACGGTGGAAACCGGCGAGGTGCCGAGGCCGCTTGGTGACCCGAGGTAGAGGTAGGCCGCCCCTTCGTCTCCATTGCCGGGATTCCCGCTGTCGGCCGACTCGTCGCCGACGATCAGGTCGGCATAGCCATCGCCGTTGACGTCGCCGGCGGTGAAGAGGCCGATGCCGAGCGTGTTGGTGTCGGCGTCATACTGCCGATCGGGCACATTGTCCGGGCCGCTCGGTCCGCCGTGGTAGATCCAGACATGCGAAGGGAAGTTGCCCCCGTTGATCGCGATGTCGCTGTAGCCGTCGCCATTGACGTCGCCGGCGCAGGCCACCGACACGGCGTACGCGTATTGCGTCAGTCCACCGTAGATCGTCCAGAGCGGAACAGTGGCCAGTCCGGTGGCGTTGCCCAGGAAGACCTGCGCCATTCCCTCGTTGCTGTTCACCTGATCCCAGAGGGGGGTTCCGATGATGACGTCATCGTAACCGTCGCCGTTGACGTCGCCCGCGGTCGAGAGGGCGGAGCCGTAGCGTGAACTCTCCTGGTTGGCCTCGCGCGTCCAGGCCGGAGACGTGGCGAGTCCTCCCGGACCGCCGAGGTAGAGATAGACCTTTCCCTCGGAGATCGGCGCGGTGCCGTAGTTGGTGGCGGCGATCAGGACGTCGGCGTAGCCGTCGGCGTTGACGTCGCCGGCCGGCGCGACCTTGCCCCCCATCCAGTAGGAGGGACCGTTGCCTTCCACCGTCCAGCTCGGATTGGTGGGCAACCCGGAGGCGGAACCGTAGAAGACGTGCGCCTGACCCTCGAAGTTCTGTCCGTTGGTGTATTTCGGAGCTCCGATGATCACATCGTCGTAGCCATCGCCGTTGACGTCACCGGCCGGGGCGCAGTCCTCGCCGAACGCGGCCAGGGTCTGGCCCCCTTCATGTTGCCATCCTGGAGAGGAGGGCAGGTCGTTCACACCGCCGAAGAAGAGATAGACCTTTCCCTCCGCCGACTGCCCATTGGAGAAGCCGGGGGCTGAGACGATCACGTCGCCGTAGCCGTCTCCGTTCACGTCTCCCGCCGTTTCCATGTCCCACCCGAGCTTCGCCAGGTCCTGGTTGATGTTGTAGGTCCAGGCCGGCGTGGTCGTGATCGATCCCCGCGCCCCGTCCGTCCACGCGGCTAACGTGATGATGAACAATGAGCTAAGCGGCCAAACGCCCTTCCAGGTCGCCTGCATGTGCACTCCTTTTGATCGACGTCCGGTTGACGGGGAGCTTCCCCACTCAACTCGGAAACGTCAGACCAGACGGAAGCGAACAGGTGTCGGGTCGACTCGGGATGATTTTTCGCCATCATCCTGAGTCGACGGGCGGAGGCCGGCGACCTGGCGCTAGCGGAGCCGGATGAGCCGGGTGCTGCTCGGGGTAAGTCCCGGGCTCTCGAGGCGGAGCCAGTAGCTCCCGGCCGCGGCCGGAATGCCGTCGGTTCGAAGGCCATCCCAGGTGTAGACCTGTGGGCCGCCACGCGGTCGTTCCAGGCGCGTGGACCAGACCTTGCGCCCGTCGGGAGCGATCAGGCTCAGGGTGGCGCTCGGCAGCCCCTCAGGGAGCAGCAGGCGCAGCTCCTGGCGACCCAGCCCGGGATTCGGCGTGACCCCCTGGAGCGCCGAGGCCAGCGACTGTACGCCCCCGGACGCAGCGTCCGCCGAGGTGATCCGACGGATCTGGATGCCGTTGATCCCGGACTGGATCTCGCCACCGAAGAGCCCGGAATGGAGCCCGATCACGCCGCCCGCGATCGTGACCTGGTGGCGCGCGAAGGTGACCCCCTCGCGGTGCACGCCGGGCCAGGGGCCGCCGACCTGCACCGGACCAGGGTTGCCGTCATCGACCCGGACGCGCGATTCCAGGAGCGGGTCGTCGGGGGTGAGCGCGTAGGTCGTCACCTCGTAGAGACCGTTCTCCAGGCTCTCGATCCAGATGCAGACGTCGACCGGATCGTTGAAGCCGATCAGCATGTCGTCGATCAAGGCAGCGTCGTCGCCGCCGGTCGCAGGCTCGTCCGCCGAGAGGAGCGCCGTTCCGCCGATCATGTAGATCTTGGCGCCCGAAGCCGTGCCGTCGAGCCTGACGAGTGGTGCTCGAACTCCGCTCGGCAGGACCCCGATCGCGTTCCATGTCCCGGCCAGTCCGGCCGCTCCGTGTGCCGCGGTGGGAGCCGACGCGAGGTCCCCGAAATCGATGTTGATCGACTGCGCTCCGGCTTCCACTCCGATGAGCAGGATCAGCCCGGCGGCGAGAAGCGTCTTCTGGAAGAATCGGTCGTGGATCTGCATGACTGGACCTCCCGTGAGGATCGAGTTAGCCGAGTGGAAGGATGAGTTCGATGGTGAAGGGGCGTCCCTCGAGCGTCTCGGTTGGGGTGATCGTGACATGAGCAACGGAAAGTGCGCTGCCATCACCCGGATCGATCTCTTCGCGCGTGACCGCGACGGTGCTCCCGGGTGGATCTCCGGCCAGGGGGCCGAGGAAGGCGGTCAGTTCCGACTGGATCCAGGCGCAGAGCCCCTCCGAAGTACTCGTCTCCGGCGGGGCCGCCCCGGCGGAAACGCGATCGAGTAGACGATCGCAGAGTTGCCCCACGCGCCCCACGGTGATCTGGTAGGGCAGGAGCGCTTCGGTGGTGAGTTTGCCTGGCATCAACTGGAAGGAGGTGTTGACCAGGGGGAGGACGACGCCGTTCGTCCGGAGGATCCCGACCACGGGGGAGACGCCCGCTCGGGTCAACTCCATGGCGCGCATCTCCGGCAGCGGAGTCTCGGCCGCCAGCGCCACTTCATCGTTGATCGCCTGGGGATAGCTTCGCGTCGGCAGCCCCTCGAAGCGGCCGCCTCGCGCGCCAGCCAGATCGAGGGCGTGGCCGTGCGTCGCGATGCTCCGAGCCATCGCCGCGCCGACCAGCCAGGATGCCCGCCCGAAGAGGAAGGTCTCGGGCTTTGCCTCCTCCACCAGCTCGCGATGCCCCCCTTCGGCGTCGTCCCTGTAGGGGGCGCGCTGGAGGTACCGGTTGACCGAGAGCGAGACCCACCGCGCCTCCTCGCTGGTCTGATACTCGCGCCAGGTGGCGTGGGCCGGATCGCTGACCCGGTCGACCACGTTGGGAATGGCCGAAAGGTGTGCGAAGTAGCGGAGATCGAAGAGGGTGGGCGCGGCCCCGGTGAGGAGCGGTGCCTTGAGCACCTTGGCCATCCCCGCGAGCGTCCGCAGCGTCTCGAGTTCGGGGCCCTTGTGGCTCCAATCGAAGTCGAGCACGATGGCGCTCCAGGGATCCTGCATCGCGAGGAACACCTCGGACCGGAAACGCTCGATCAACTGATCCCGAGGGGAGGAGAGGACGAAGAGCTCCAGGTCCGCCCCGACATGGGCCGCGAGGAAGGCGAGACCGCGCCAGGCCGACTCGACCCGCTGAAAGATCGCGTGATGCAACACGGCATCGATCTGCACCGCGGTCGGGGCGGCGACGCCGGCGTTCCTGAGCGCCTCCATGATCGCCGACGGGGTGAAGGCGGAGAACGAGTCGAGTTTCAGGCTCAGGGTCTTCGAACTCATCGTCCCGCGCTCGTTGGGCAGCGGGATCTCGACCTGCCCGCTCCAGCGGGTCGGCCAGCCGTCGAGCCCCTGGGAGCTGGACGAGAGCCGCTGCGGCTCGGCCGCGCTGAGTCCGAGATCGGCCACCACGAGGAGTTTCCACGGGAGCATCGAGAGTCCTTTCGTTGGAGAGGTTGGACGAACGCGGCTCCAGTCTAGCGGACGCGGGGCTGCGCCGTAAGCGGATCCGGCGACCCGGGCGACTACTGTCGCCCGGGGGTTCCGAGTTCCAGCTCGAAGTCGGGCAGCCCCCGCATCGGATCGAGTACGGGGGTGAGCCGGATGCCGATGGTCGTCGCCTCCTCCTGCCCCGCGGTCGGACTCGTGACCTCGATGTTGAACAGAGGCCCGCTCGGAGAGAGGAAAAGCAACTTGAGTCCCCCGGCGAGGGTGTCGGCGATGGCGCGCGCGGAGTGCGCCGCATCGATGTGGGGGAGCACCTGGCGCACGCGATTCATCACCTGCGCCACCATCAACTGATACGGCAGCGTCGCGCGACGGGCATCGATGGCATAGGCGCGATCGTCCGAGCCGCGGCGCGGAGCGAAGAGGACCGGCGCGGTTCCGAAGAACGCGTGATCGGCGTTCCGCGCCGTGGCCAGGGCGATCAATCCGGAACGCGAGAGCTCGAGCAGCCGCTGCTCCGAGATGCTGGACTCCAGGCAACAGGCGACCTCATCTCCCGAGCGGGAGATCAGGGGACGGAGGGGCAGGTTCTCGATCAACCCTCCCGCTCCGGCTCCGAGGCACTCGAGTCCCCACCCGGTGCGAGCCGCGCTCGCCGCGATCCGCTCTCCCAGCGGCCAGATTCCACGCGCGAAGGGCAGATCGCCTTCGGATTCTTCCACCGGGTTTCCCTTCACAACCTCGCCGCGCGGGCCGAACGGGGCCCGCACCAGAAAGCGGTTCACCGTAAGACCGACCCAGCGCGCCGCCGGCGTGGACCGCAGCGCCTTCCACTCGGCGCACTCGTCCAGTTTCGCGGCGATGTCGGGCGCCGAGAGCAGATCGCTTCCGCTCAATCCCAGCGGGGTCGGATCCAGCCCGGCCAGCAGGGTGGTGCTCGACGCCTCGAGCAAGGGCGCGATCTCCGCCAGGGTCTCCGGTTTCAGATCGAAGTCGGCCAGGAGGCAGAAGGTGCGCCCTTCCGCCGCGATCTCGTCGGCATAGGGGAGGGCGAGATCGCGCAGCGTGGTCGTCAGCTCGGATGCGGTAGTGGGAAGCAGATGGACGTGCACCCCGGCGCGGTGGTCGACCCGCTTGAGCAGGAACCGCAGACCGAGCCAGCTCGACTCCAGGGCGCGAAACTCGGGCTCGCGGAGCAGATCGAGCGTAGCGGCACCCAGCGCGCTCTCGACCTCGCGTAGCGCCTCGGCCGCGCCGCGCGGCGGGGTGGTCGAGGAGCGGCCGACGATGCCGGAGAGCAGGCGATCGAGCGCCGAGGTCACCCCGCCGCTGACGGAGGCAGCCGGGATGCTCCCGCCGACATCGACCTGGGCGAAGATCGCGGCCAGCGGATCGTCCGGATCCGCGGGCGCCACCGGGGCGGGCGCTGCCGGGGCTGGCGCCGCTGCCTGCGGCCCCGCGGAGGTGGGGGGCGTCGGCGCCGTGGCCGGGTCCGGGGAGGGGTTGAGCGCCTGGCGCACCCGATCGGCGAGGACCGCGGGGATCCCGAGAGAGCCGAGCGAGGCGAGCAGGTCAGGGGCGGAGCGTCGTCCGGTGGCAACCTCGCGCAGTTGGTCTCGTAGATCGGCCAGCGCACGGGTGGGAGCATTCCGATCGACCAACGCGTCCGGACGGAAGTCGCGAAAGGTGGTGAATCGCATTCCGCCGTTTCGCGTGGTCGGGGCCGAGGACGCTAGGAAGGCATCGAGGTCGTCCTTGTGCAGATCGCGAGGACGACCAGTGCGACCATTCAAGAAGTCGCCCAGCACCAGGAGATCGAAGATCGGTTCCGCCATCGGTTCCTCCGGGACCCGCCGCGCGCGGGAGAGGTAGTGCGGGTTCGGTTCCGTCCGGGCGCGTGCCTAGACCAGGACCGAGCCGCCATTGACATTCAGGATCGCGCCGGTGATGTGCCGGGCGAGCGAGGAGGCGAGAAACACTACCGGACCGGCCACGTCTTCCGGCTCCCCGGGACGGCCCAGCGGGATCGGTTCCTTGAGCGACGTGCCGATCGCCTGCGGAGTCAGCAGGTGTTCGGTCATGCTGGTCCGGATCCAGCCGGGGGAGACGGCGTTGACCCGGATGTTCGGCGCGAGTTCCACGGCCAGCGAACGGACCATCGCGATCAGCGCTCCCTTGGTCGCGGCGTAGTGGCTGTGGAACGCCTCGCCCCGCTGCCCCGCGGTCGAGGTGATGAAGATGAGCGAGCCGCCCCCGCGCGCCTTGAGCAGGGGAACGGTGGCCCGCGCCACGTGGAAGCAGCCGGTCAGGTTCACCCCGATCATGCGGGCCCAGTCGGCGTCGGTCATGGTGTCGATCGCGCCGTTGGTCCAGATCCCGGCGTTCAGAACCACCAGATCGAGCCCGCCCATCCGCTCACCGATCTGATCGACCATCGCGTTGACATAGATCGGATTCATCACGTCGGTCGCGATCGGAAACGAGCGGCGTCCCATCGCCTCGATCGCCGCCACCGTCTCCAGCGCGGGCTGGGCCTGCTTGCGAAAGTGGACCACCACATCGGCGCCGGCCCGCGCGAGCAGGCGCGAACAGGCGCCGCCGATCCCCCGTGAGCCGCCGGTGACCAGCGCGATCTGTCCCGAGAGATCGATCACACATTCCTCCATTCGATGGTGTCGCGCCGGCCTGGGCGCGAGCGGTTACTGCGCTGTAGCGCTGAGCGGCACCTCGGTGCAGATCGTGGGCGCTCCGGTGCCGAAGGCATAGCGCACCCGGAGCACGCAGTTGTAGGTCCTCGGAATCTGGGCGAAGAAGTTGACGTCGATGGTCCGGCTGGCCCCCGCGTCCAGGTCGAAGAACTGGTCGATGGTGCCGACCGAGAATGCGATGCACCCCGTGCCGTTGTCTTCCTGGAGCGAGAAGCTCGCCCGCCGATCCGACACGTTCTGGATGGTGAGCGACCGGGTCGAGAACTGGTTGCTCGGCACCGCCCCGAACTCGAGGTCGGTCGGGCTGGTGGTGCAGAAGATCCCGTTGCCGAGCAGGAAGAGCTGCGCGCAGCCTGCGCCATGGAAACCGGCGCAGGCCTGGCTGCCGGTCGTCGTCGGGCTGAAGCGGATCGTGACCTCATGGGTGCCCAGCCGCGGGATCGCGAAGGTCGCGCCGGCAACCACCTCGAACGCCGGGCAGCCGCCAAGCGTCACCGCCCCTTCGAGCACCCCGCCCCCCAGGTTCCGAATCTCGTAGCTCTGCTCCGCCGCGCTTCCCACCGGGACGTCGTCGAAATCGAGCGACGACGTCGAGAAGGCGCAGGTCGGCGGACCGTCTCCGCCCCCTCGGACGCTGACCGCGGCCCCGCAGCCACCGATCTCGAGCGCGCACGCTTCGTCGCGCACCTGCGTCGGCGTGAACCAGACCGCGATTCCGACCGAGTCGCCGGCGCCGAGCGCGAACCCTTGCGGATTGAGAATGTGGAAGTCTTCGCAGGATCCGATCGCACTCCCCTCGAGCAGGCCGCCCCCGCCGTTGCGCACGAAAAATGTGCGGACCGAGTCGGCCCCGAGGGAGACCAGCCCGAAGTCGAGCGAATCCGGAGATAGGACGCACACCGGCGGCTCGTCGGCGGTGGTCACGGAGAGGGTGTTCGATGGAGCAGTGAGCGCTTCGTCCACCTCCGCGCGAACGCGGTAGCTGTAGCTCGTCGCGGGGGCGAGGGTGGGATCGCTGAACTGGAACAGAGTCCCGGGGACGGCGGCGATTTCCTCGAATGGATCGGTGCCGACGGCACGTTCGATCCGGAAGCTCGGCGTCGTGCCGCTGAACACCCACTGGAGCCGGGCAGTCCGTGGCTCGACCAAGGTCGCCGAGAGCAGTTCCGGCACCGGACCTTCGGTTTGGGCCTGGATGACGTTGCT
Source organism: Candidatus Eiseniibacteriota bacterium (assembly GCA_016712505.1). GTDB lineage: Bacteria > Eisenbacteria > RBG-16-71-46 > CAIMUX01 > CAIMUX01 > JADJQY01. The sequence goes on from JADJQY010000009.1 coordinate 333,058, forward strand.
GAGCGCGCTGCCGTTGCCCGCTTCATCGAAGCTCTTGAGGGCGAAGGAATAGCTGGTATCGCCGTTCAGTCCGGTCACGGTGAAGGTCTCGTTCGTTCCGGCCGTCTCCGGCGGACCGATCCCCTCGACCGGCTGCGCCTTGTCGAAGTTCTCCTCGGAGATCGGGGCAGTGGCCAAACGGAGGTCGTAGCGCGTCGCCTGTCCCACCAGGCCGTCGTCCCCGGGGGCGAGCCAGGTGAGCCGGATCGAGTTGCTGGTGCGTTCTCGCGCGGCCAGACTGGTCACGGCGCCGGGAGCGGTTCGGTCCTCGGTGCGAAAGAAAACGATGTTCGAGAGCGGGCCGACATTCCCGGCCTCATCGATGGCGCGGAGCGCAGCCTGATAGCTGGTTTCGCGCTCCAGGCCGTCGAGCGCGTAGGTCACGCCGCTTCCCGCCTCGGTCCGGGTGGGTGTGGCCGCGGCCAGGCTGGCCGATCCGAAATTCAGCTCGGTCAGCTCGAACGTGGCGAAGCGGAGCTCGTACCGCTCGACCACGCCGGTGGCTCCGTCGTCCCCGGGCGAGGTCCAGGAGAGTTCCACCTCCGTCTCGGAGAGCGAACGGGCGGCGAGGGTGTTGACCGCGCCGGGGGGAGTGCGGTCGCGCGGACCGGACGTGGTCACTCCGTAGACGTTCGACAGGAGCGAGACCAGGCCGGCGTCGTCGGTGCTGCGCAAGGCGAACCAGTACTGGGTATCGGCCTCCAGTGACTGCACGAAGACCCCTTCCTGGGCTCCGGGAACATTGGGAATCGGCGTGTCCGGGACCACGCTGGCCGCGTCGAAGTTCGACTCGTCGATCACGGCGCGACTCGTGCGGAGGTCGTAGCTCCGGACCGGTTCCTCCGCGCCCTCGTCGGAGGGAGCGGTCCAGATCAGGATGAGCGAGGAGTCGGTCACCGAACTGGCTCGCAGGTCCTGGACCGGAGCGGGACGGACCGGCCCCCCAAGCACCACGCCGATGCTCTCCGAGAAGGCTCCGACCAAGGTCGCGGAGAGTTCTGCGCGCACGCGGTAGCTCGCGAGCGTGCCGTCGCCGCCGGCGGGGATGCGGTGAAGCGCATCCCGCCTCGGCGGGCGGGCCAGCGTCGTGTCGGTCGAGCTGGTGACGACCGACCACGATTCCACGCCGTCGCGGAACTCTCGGAGCCGGTAACGCCCCGCGCCGGTCACCGCAGTCCACGACAGACGATATTGCTCGGCCAGATTCCGTTCGATGATCAGGTGAGGAACGACATCGACCACGTCGATCGTGACCGCGCGGGTCTCGCCGGAAATGAGCCCCTCGACCAGTTCGGCGCCGAAGTAGAGCAGTCCCTGCTCGCTCTCGGCGTCGCCGGCGCCGCGCGTTCCCTCCAGGTGCACATGCAGGAGGTAGGCATCTCCCGGCGGGACTTCGAGAGCGAGGGAGAAGTGAGTGCTTCCCGGCTCGATCAGGTCCTCGGCGCGAGCGCGTTCCACCAGCCGGTCGCCCACCATCTCGAGCGCGACGACGCGGAGGCGCTCGATCGTGGTCGGCGCGCGGCTCGAGGCCAGACCGGGGCCGGGAAAGCGCAGCTCGACCCGCAAGGCGGCCCCGCGCGGCGCGCCGTGGTCCTCGCGGGTGCAGGCGACCAGAGCCGCAAGCAGCAGGCTCACCAGTGCAAGCGCCCAAACCCCGGAAGTCCAGACCCCGGACGTCCAGACCCTCGAGGCCCAGTTCCCCCTCGCCCGGTTCAGCGGGCGCGCCTGCTCGTCGGCTTGCGGAGTCCCCCGCAGGTGTCGCTGGGGAGAGGCGGCTCGGCCGTGATGGTGTTGACCACGTTGACCGCGCCGGTCGTTCCGTCGACCGTGCATACATTCCACCAGTAGAAAGGCTCATCCTCGATCTGCGGTACCGTCACCACCTGGATCGTTCCATCCGGCTTGCAGATGCGCACCTCGGCGCCGGACTGCGAGAGGGTCAGGGATCCGGGGGGGCTGCACCAGTGATAGATCGACAGGGTGTAGGTTCCTGCCGACGGCTGATAGATCGTGATGTTCTCCGGTCCGTAGCCTGAGGTCTCGTCATGGTCGAGTTCCGCGTACGGCGCGGTTCGCGCGGAACCGCGTTCGGAGAAGGAGACGTGGTAGACCGTGTCCCGAATCGCCGGTGTCCATAGATGGGCATCAAGATCGGGCGGGTCGTTCCCCCAGGTCACGGTGAAGGAGGCCCAGATCGGAGCGGGGCAGTCCAGATTCACCTGTCCCAGATCGAGTCCGGGAGGGCCGTTGACCGTGATGCAGCCCGACGGATTGAACCAGTCGCTGCAACCGGCGCGGATCACGACCAGGTTGTAGCTGCCGGCAGGAACGGCGGGAAGAGTGAACGTCCCATTGGTGGCGGTGAACTCGAAGCGGCCGGTGTCGGCACCGTCACACGCGTACAGCTTCACCAGCGCGCACGGCACGGGGCTGTTCCCCGTGGTCTGCACCCGCCCAAAGACCGGTGCGGGGAGTGAAGCTCCAACCTGGATCGGCTCCGAGTAGGCGCTGGCCCCCTGCAGGCTCAGGTTCGCCCGCACCCGGAACTGGCCGGAGGTGATTTCATTCTCGATCAAGGAGAATCCGTTGGTCGTCACCGCATGGGCGATCTCGGTCCCCTCGGGCGGGGTTTCGAGCACGATGTACGAGTCGGCGCCAGGCACCGCAGGCCAGGTGATCACGCCCCCCGCCTCGGAGTAACTCGGCCGCGGAACCACGTCATCGAGCACCACCTCGACGGTTTGAGCCGGCCCTTCAGCGACGTCGGTCGCGAAGCCGACTCCGGCCATCAGCAGGCCCGACTCGCTCGCCGCGCTTCCACGCGAGCGCGTCCCCCGCACCTCGACCGTTACCCGGTAGTAGTCCGCCGGTGCGACCGCGAGCTCCAGGCGATAGTCGCGCCGTCCCTCGGGAAATCGATACTGCGCGCAGACCGGCGGCGGAGAAGCGGTATCGACCACCTCGCTGGCGCAGGCGTCGATCCGCTCGTAGAGGTAGGTGTACCCACCTCCTCCCCCCACTGGACTCGCCTCGACGGCCCGACCGTCCATCTCGCCTCGCACCCGGAGCGAGAGAAGCAGCGCAGCGTCTGCGGACCGTCCGGCTTCATCCGTGCTGCAGCCGGGGAGGGTGAGCCCGAGCCCGCTCGACAGCACGAACGCGGCCGCGATCGCGAAGCGCCGCAGGGCCAAGATCACTGTGCTCTCCAGGTGAAGCCGAAGAGCGCGGCGAAGCCACTCAGGTCGACCTGGTCCAAACCCGACTCCTCGTCCTCGTCGATCGAACCTCCCAGGAGCTGCCCGCCCAGGCTGATCGAGGCGCGCGGGGAGAGGAAGAGTGCCAGGCTCGGGCCGACGCCGAACGTGGTGCCGTTGAGTGCCGGAACATCGGCCCCGCTGAACCGGTGCAGTTCTGCCGCCACGCCCAGACGGGCCTGCCCGCCCACCGGGAAGTCGAGGTGCGTGTCGGCGCGGAGCGAGGTCCCGGGCTTGTCCTTCAGTTCCTCCACCGTCTCACCCGAGCCCTGGAACACGGTGTTGTCCGACTTGGCCACGGCGCGCAGCGAGGCCTCGAAGTGGGGGCCCTGGCGTCCGGCCGCAACGGTGACCTGGCCTTCGATCTGTGCTCCTTCCTGGAAGATCTCCGTGCCGTCGAGCTCGTCCTTGCCGTAGGTCCGATAGCTCAGGTCGACACGGAGCGGAGAACCACCGCCCGAGGCCGCCCCCTTGCCGCTGGCGATCCCGCCCAGATCGAAACCGGCCGAAAAGGAGGTCTCCAGGCCTGGCTTGTAGTCGTCACCATCCTCGACCAAGGTGTAGGCGCCGTGGCTCACCAGGCCGATGCCCAGCCCGAAGGCGCCCGATCCACCGAGCGGAAACGCCGTTGCTGCACCGGCCGAGAGGTCGAGTCCTTGACCATAGGTCTTGAGGCGGTAGCCCAGGAGGGGATGGGACAGCGCCTGCGCGACCGAGAGTTGCTCGTTGTCGAGTTCCTTGGTGCCGCTCGGAAGTCCCAGACCGGCCTGCAACAGGACCCGGTCGCCGCCCAGCCGCGCGAAGAGCTGCGCGGTCACGTCCGAAGGCCCGGCCAGGGTGAACTCCTCCCCCGAAGCAGGGGAGCGCGCGCTACTGCCGTACGCCCCGGCAAGCACGAAGTCGACCTGCGGCCCGAAGCGGAGCGCGCCCACGAACGGGACGTAGAGCTGCGTCACGTCGGTCGTGTCGCTTTCCTGCTCGATCGACCAGCTCCGATACTCCGCCGGGAAACGGAGTCCCCCGAGCATTCCGGCCGTCGCGCCGCTCACCTCGGCGAGGATCAGGCTGACGGCGACCAGCGCGATCCCCGTCGCTGCATGGGGCGCCCAGGCGTTCCTGCGCTTGTTGCCTCGATCCGCCATCACCGGTGCCCTCCGTTCGACCGACCTCCGGTCGGGAGGTCTCCTTCGATGATGATCACCGCGCCGCCGCCACCACCACCGCCGCCGGTGTCCGCGTCGGTGACCGAGGGGTCGTCCTTCTCGTCGCGATCGATCTCCGGACCGGGGCCGATACCACCGTACCCGCCGGTGCGGAGCAGTCGGTCGGTCAGGCCACTCGGTGCGGCGCCGACCTCGTCGACCTGGGCGTCATCGACCTGCCCGAGATCTCCCGGTTCCACCTCGGTGATCCGGAGCCGGTCACGGGCGTCGACGAATCCCGGATCGAGGCGCGTCGCGCGGCCATAGGCGGCGCGGGCCGCGGGCAGATTTCCGAGATCTTCCTCCCAGAGCCCTTCGGAGTAGGCGAGGAAGGCCAGGAAGCTGTCGGTCGGCAGTTTCTCGATCGCCCGCCACTCTTCCGGCGTCGGGGTGATGTCGAGCGCCTGGAGGACCTGTCGGACCAGCCCCTTCTCCAGCTCGAGTACCGACGCCAGCTCGCCGCGCACCGGCTGTCCGGTCGCCTTCAGCGCGCCTCCCTCGGTTTCGAGCAAAGCCGCATCGAGCTGGATTTCCGTGTCGCCCATGGCGACGAACGACCCTTGCAGGAAGCGCCGGGCGCCGATCAGGAGACCGGCCCGTGGGGCGCTCTCCTTGGAGATGGCGCCGCGGCTGGGTGTGGTCTCCGGGCGCGGCCTCGGCACCACGGCCATCGCGGAAGAGAGGGCGGACCGGGTCTTCGGTCCCACCTTGCCGTCGGCGGTCAATCCTTGATCCGACTGGAAGGCGCGCACCGCGGAGGTGTAGGCGTCGGTCCGCGCGTCGTCGACCGCTCCGGCGAAGTAGGGCGCGCCGGTCGAAGGTCGCGGCACGAGCTTGAGGCGCGCCTTGATTCCTTCGGTCGTCTCGATCGAGGGGAGCGCTGCCTCCTTTCCCTCCGTCTTCGGCTGGCCGAGCTCGATCTCGTCGAGCAGCACCTGGAGTCGCTGCCGTTCGACGACCCGCAGCGCCCGGACGCGATTGAGGTCGGTGATCATCATCTGGGCCAGCCCTCGCGAGAGCGGTGCCAGAGAGTCGCTGCTCGAGACGTTGGCGAAGTCGGGCACGGCGATCGAGTTCCTCGGGACCTCGCGCAGCGAGAGGCTCCGCTCGCGGGCCACCGCCTCCTCCACGTCGAGCGCTGCCTTCTGCAGCGTGAGCGCCTCGATCCGCGCACGGACCGGGGCAGCTCCCTTCTTCGATTGCCCCAGATAGTCGCTGTAGGCCGCAAGGGCCAGATCGATCTGCCCGGCCGCGTCGGCCGCGCGGGCCAGAGCGTAGGTCGCCTGCACGTCGCGGGCGTCCAGCTGGCGCGCCGACTGGAGCACCGGAACCGCGGCGGCGGCGTCGCCCGATTTCCAGAGGGCGATGCCCAGGTTCCGCTTGGTCGCCGGGTCCTCGGGGTGGAGGGCATCCGCCTCGCGCAACGCCTCGATCGCCCGGCCGTAGTCACCCGATCGGAGGAGCGCGGCGCCCGGTCCGCCGGCTCCGCTTCCTGCGCAGCCCGCCAGGGCCACGAGGAGTGCTGCGAGGACCGCGATCCGGGCCCGCGACCGCGGCATCACTTCGCGTCCTCGAGCTGGTTCCAGGCCGAAAGCGCCGAGCCGCGCGCGGTGGCCATCGGGTCACCCGGATAGATCGTCGCCGCCTCGTTCCAGGCGATCGCCGCGGCGTCGGTGTCCCCGGAATCCTCGAGCAGCAGCGCTTCGCCCGCCTTCAAGAGGTAGTCGATGTATCCGGTTCCGTCGGTGAAGTTGCGGCTCTTGCCGTCGAGATACTCCTTGGCGTTCCCCTTCACCTGCTTCGCGTCCGGGTCCTCTCCGGCGAGGAGCTTCTCGATCTTCGGGGCCAGCATCTCGATCAACACCTTCCGCTCCAGGTTGAAGAGATCCTCGGAGCTACCGATCTTCGCCTCGATCCCTTCGCTCAAGAGCACCTCGCTCGTCTCGGTCCGCACCCAGCGCAGATCGAGGCGGATCTTCTTCTCCTCCACCTGCATGATCTGGCCGAAGATGAAAGACTGCGCCCCGGTGAGCTTGCCGGTCTTGACCGCCTGCTCCTTGCTGAACAGCTCGTTGTTCGAGTTGAGGCCGATCTCTTCCCGCAGCACCGCCAGACGCTGGCGGTCGACGATCTTGAGCGGAGTCGACTTCCGGAGATCGGTGATCATCACCTGCACCAGGCCGCGGGAGAAGGCGTCGAGGTCGTACTTCCCCTTCAGGATCGAGTTGTTCTCCATGTCGCCGAAGGCGACCGTGCGCACGTCGGGCGGAGCGGTCATTCCGCTCGAGAGCAGAAGGCTGTCGCGCACCGTATAGAACAGCTTGGTCACCGGGGGAGCGAGGCGCTCGATCTCGTCGAGATCGGCCGTCGGGTCGGAGGCCAGCAGTTCCAGGAAGGTGAGCCGCGCCTCGCGCGGACGATCGGTGGCGTGATAGATGCTGGCCAGCGCGGTCAGGGCTGACTTGCGCGAGGCCGGAGCGAAGGTCCGGTCTTGCAGGAACACCTGCCCGCACTGGATCGCCTCGCTGATCCGGAGATCGGTCACGAACGAGAGCGGGTCGCGCTTGAAGTCGGCCAGCACAGCCTCGTCCGGGGGGGTGGCCTCGGCCCTCACCGTCGCGAGGGCGCACAGGGCGAGTGCCGCCGCGAACGCCGAACGGACGCTGCGGACGGCAATTGAGTTCCAGTTCCGGTAACGGGACATTCAAGTCTCCTTGAGGTGGATCGCCGTCTTCCTGCCATGGGATTCCCCGCCGGGCCGGAAGCCGGGGCGGAGGGAAGCTATCACCCGGACGCCCCCCCCTCAAGAGGAGCGCCCCGAACACCCCTCTTATCACTGCGGGCAGGCGAGGAGTTGCCTGGAGCGACCTCTCCGGACCGGTTATCCTGCCGCCGACCATTCGAGATCGTCGGTATCCATTGGAGCTGGTATGAACGCATCGGTCGAGTCGCATTCCACCGAGGCGCGCGACGAACGCGTGCGCACCACCGCAGCGGTCGTCTCGCTCACCGTGGCGATCGTCTTGCTGGCGATCAAGTTCGTCGCCTGGCGATTGACCGGGTCGGCCGCGGTCCTCTCCGACGCCCTGGAGAGCATCGTCAACGTCCTTGCCGCCGGGTTCGCGGTGGGCGGGATCATCTTTGCCGGAAAGCCGGCCGACCGGAATCACCCCTACGGGCACGGCAAGATCGAGTTTTTCTCCGCCGCATTCGAGGGGGGGCTGATCGCCTTTGCCGCGCTGCTCATCGTGGCCAATGCGGTCCGTGCCTTCTGGATCCGTCAGGAGCTTCAGGATCTGGATCAGGGACTCCTCCTGGTCGGCGCGGCCGGTTTGATCAACGGTCTCCTCGGACTCTTCCTGATCCAGGTCGGCCGGCGGTACGCTTCGCTCACCCTGGTTGCCGATGGAAAGCACGTGCTGAGCGACTTCTGGACCAGCGTCGGCGTGGTCCTCGGACTGCTCGCCGTGCGGCTCACCGGCATCTGGTGGCTCGACCCCCTGGTGGCGGCCATCATCGGCCTTCTCCTCTTCCGCACCGGATTCCACCTCGTGCGCCACGCCGCCGGCGGCCTCCTCGACGAGGAGGATCCCGAGTTGGTCGCCCGCCTGGTGCGCGCCATCGAGCAAAACCTCGCCCCTGGCGTGATCCGGGTCCACAGCCTGCGCGCCATTCGCGCCGGACGATTCCACCACGTCGACGCGCACATCGTGGTGCCGATGACCTGGAGCGTCGAACGTGCGCACGCCGCCGGCGATCTCCTCGAAGCCCAGGTCATGGCCGCCTCGCGCCTTGACGGAGAGCTCTCCCTCCACCTCGACCCCTGCGAGCAGAGCTACTGCGCCTGGTGCGACGTGGCCGACTGCGAGGTCCGCCGCGAGCCATTCCGCACGCGCCCGCCGATCACGATCGAAGAGGCGGTGCACCCCGATCCTGGTCGGGCGCCGGGGAGCCCGTTCAGGACCTGAGAGAGTCGCTCTCACCGCGCCACGGTCGGCGCCGCACACCTGAATTGCGCTCCACGCTGGACGGGAGTACCATTGCGCCCTTCGCACCATCGTGGAGGATATTCCCGTGGCCGTACTCCGCGCGTCGATCGCCCCGCGAACCAGTCCGCCGCCCCACGCGGCGCAAAGTTCCGTTCGCCTTCTGTGCCTGGCCGCTCTCCTCTGGCCCGCATCCTCGCCGGCGCGAACCATCCACGCGCACCCCGGCGGGGTCTCCCTCGGCCAGGCGATCGCCGAGGCGGTGGACGGTGACACCGTGCTCGCGGCGCCCGGCATCTACCGCGGCCCCGACAATCGCAACCTGAACTACCTCGGAAAGCAGCTCGTGGTGATGTCCGTCGAGGGCCCCGATTGGACCATCATCGACTGTGAGGAACAGGGCCGCGGCCTGTATCTCCACAGCCACGAGACGAACGCGGCGATTTTTCAGGGGTTCACGATCCGGAATGGGGGAAGAGTCGAGCGCGGTGGCGGCATCTACCTCGAAAACCACGCCTCGCCCACACTGCGCGACCTCGTGCTAGCGGATAACGAGGCTGGGAGGTTCACCTATGGCCCCGAACAGCCGTGGCCGCTGGCGTTCGGCGGCGGACTCTATTGCGGTGCACACACGCGCGCCCAGGTTCAGAAAGTCAAAGTCACGTCGTGCAACACGATCGCCGAAATGGCTCGGGGTGCGGGTGTCTATTGTTCGGAGACCTCGGAGACTCGGTTCCTTGCATGCAGATTCACCTGGAACTCTCCGCGAGAGTTGGAGGACCATCGGTGGGGAGCCGGACTCGGCGGAGCGATTTACTGCGCACGGGGAGCGGCGCTCTTCCTGGACCATTGTCAGATTCTGGGCAACAGCGCCTATGGTGGTGGCGAGCACCTCTGTGGAAGTGGTAGTGGGGCAGCACTCTACTGCGACGAGTATGCCCATGTGACCATCGTTGACAGCGAGATCAGCGAGAACACGTCCTGTGGCCCTGCTGTCAGCTGCATGCGGGGCACCGTCCTCTCCCTCGACGGTGTGACCTACCGGGCGAACAGCGCTCCGATCTGGGTTGGCGAGTGGGGGACCCTTGACGTTACCGACTGCGTGTTCGAGAAGAATCTAACCTACGCAACGGCGGGAGCGGTGAGTCTCTGGGGGGCGAGTGCACGCATCGTCTCGAGCGAGTTTCGCGGGAACGATGCTCGTACAGGTGCCGAGTTCTACGGATACGGTGGGGCGATTCAGGCCGACGGCGCCGATGTCTTGATTTCGGGGTGCGCGTTCGTCGGGAACAGCGCGGGATGGCGAGGAGGGGCGATCTACCTAACCGGAGGCGGCGTGACTCTGCTGTCCTCAACGGTCGTCGGAAACCATGCCCCCGCCGGGGGCGGGCTGTACGCGTACCGTGGCTCCGTGGACATAATCCAGAGTGTTCTTTGGGGCAACGGCCCCGCCTGTGGTTCTGGAACCTCGGATGACGTCACCGCCGAGTCGGCGGCTGCCGTGCGGGTGGTCTGCTCCGCGATCTCTCCAAGTGGGATCATCGGCGAGGTGGACTTCGAAGGGCCGCAGGTCACGAGCGATCCGCAGTTCTGTGCCTTGGCTCCGTGCGACAGCCTCCCGAACGGGCCGGTCTCCGTCGGGGTGCTGGGCACCTCGCCCTGCCTCCCGGACAACAACGCGTGCGGACTGCGGATCGGGGCGGGTCTGGAGGGGTGCACGCAACGTGGCGCGTGCTGCTTGGCCGGTGACGAGTGCGCGCTGGTCGCCCCGGAGCGATGTGCGGATCTGGGCGGGGTCTTCCTGAACGGCGTGCAGTGCCTGCCGGTTCCCTGCTCCGTAACCGGCGTTCACGAAGCGCTCCCTGCGAGCCGGTTGTTCCGGTACACCGGAATCAACCCGATCGATCGACGCTCGGGCCGCCTCGAGTTCGAGGTTCAGCTTCCGCGGCCGCTACCCGTCACCGCGGCGCTCTTCGATGCCTCGGGGCGCCTGGTGCGGTGGCTGCACAGGGGCGAGGTTGGCGGGGGAGTGCGACGATTCGAGTTTGGGATCGGTGAGATGGACCTGCCCGCGGGAGTGCTCTTTCTGGAGGTGCGGATCGCTGGGGAACGCATGACCCGAAAGGTCTTGTCGTTGCGGTAGCGGGCTCACGCGTGACCGCGGCGGGTGAAGGCGGAAGGCGGTTCGTTCATCCATCGGCCCATCGAAATGGGGACCAGCATGGGTTTGCGGCTGAGCCGCGTACGGCCGTAGAAGTAGCATCGTGCTCCCAACCGATGCGATGGAGGATCTGATGGTCGCAACCAGCCAACAGATGCGGTTAGGTGCCCGTTGGTGGCCGAAGTTCGCGTACGGCTTCGTTCGTCCGATGATCCTGGCCGCTCTCCTTTTGCCCACCTCCGCGGTGGCGCGAACGATTCATACGCACCCGGAGGGCATCTCCCTCGGTGAGGCGATTGCCGAGGCGGTCGATGGTGACACCGTGCTCGCCGCGCGCGGCGTATACCGAGGCCCCGACAACCGCAACCTGAACTACTTCGGCAAGCAGCTCGTGGTGATGTCGGAGGAAGGCCCCAGCTGGACCATCATCGAGTGCGAAGGGCGCGGCCGCGGCCTCTATCTCCATAGCCACGAGACGCATGCCGCCCTCTTCCAGGGGTTCACGATCCGGAATGGGGAGGAGTGGAGCGCGGTGGCGGCATCTACCTCGAGAACCACGCCTCACCCACTCTGCGCGACCTCTGGCTCGTGGGCAACACGGCGGGTGCGGAAAGGGGGCCAGACCCACCAGTGCCGCTCGCCCTGGGCGGAGGGATCTACTGCGGGGCGTACACGCAGCCGCAGATCCAGAAGGTGCGAATCGAGGGGTGCCGCACCTCTGCCCAACTCTCGTTGGGTGGAGGAGTGTACTGTTCCGAGACCTCCGACGCGCGCTTCGTGGAGTGCACCCTGAGACTCAACCGGCCGCTGGTCATCGGGACGGATGGGTACTTCTCGGGGAAGGCTGGGGCGTTCTACTTGGCACGAGGTGCCCATCTCACCCTCGATCACAGCCGCATTCGCGGCAATGTGCTGCTGGGCTACGGAGAGTACGGGTGCCCGACCGGAGCCGGAGCAGCACTCTACAGCGACGAGTATGCTCACATCGTCATCTCGGATAGTGAGATTAGCGACAATCAGTCCTGTGGCGCGGTCATCCACTGCGCCCGAGGCACCTCTCTCTCCCTGGAACGTGTGGTCTACGCCGGAAACCGCGAAACGATCACCATCGAAGAGTGGGGATCCCTCAATGCCTCGCACAGCTCGTTTCATGAGAACGCGACCGAGGGCCAGGCGGGGGTGGTGGCCCTTTTCGGTTCGACCGCCAATGTCACCGCGTCAGAATTCTGGGGTAACACATCGGAGGATTTGGGGGGCCAAGGTGGATTCGGGGGGGCGATTCGCGCGGAGAGTGGGGCCAACCTCGTAGTCACGGAGTGCCGCTTCCTGGGGAATCGCGCCAAGCACGGCGGGGCTATCTCTCTCGATGAAGCAGACCTGCTCCTGCGGTCTACGACCATCGCCGGCAATCTCGCGGATCATGGAGCCGGCCTGCAGTGTACTTCCGGCGGATCGGTCGAGATCGAGCAGAGCGTGTTCTGGGGAAATCAGGTGCGCTGCGGGAGCGGCGGGCCGATCGATCTCGAGGTCGAGTCCCCGGTCTACGTGCGTGCCGTCTGCTCCGCGATCCCACCGGATGGGATCATCGGCGAGGTCGACTTCGAAGGGCCGCAGGTCACCAGCGATCCGCTGTTCTGTGACTTGGCTCCGTGCGACAGTCTTTCGAGTGGGCCGACGTCGGTGGCGGTTCACGCCACCTCGCCCTGCCTCCCGGACAACAACGCGTGCGGCGTGCGGATCGGGGCGGGTCTGGAGGGGTGCACGGAACGCGGCGCGTGCTGTCTGGCGGGTGGGGCATGCGAGATGGTCGCTCCCGACCGCTGCGAACTGCTGAATGGCATCTACCGGGCCGGTGGGGGCTGCTATCCCAGCCCGTGCGCCGGCGCCTGCTGCGGAGTGGACGGAACCTGCACGGTTCGACCCGAGCTGGACTGCGCCACCGAGGGGGGCACCTACCTCGGGGACGGGACCCACTGCGCGATCGCGACCTGCCCGTCGGCGGGCGCCTGCTGCCTGCCGAACGATTCCTGCGTGGAGGTCACGCAGGAGTCGTGTCTGAGCGCAGGAGGAACCTACCTCGCGGACCGAGTGGAATGTCCTCCCTACCCCTGCGGGCCAAATCGCGGTGGGGTCCTGACCTTTCATAGCAATCCGTCGCTCTCGTACAGCACCGGTGCCGAGTATTGCGGCGGGTCCGCGGTGGCTCGCTGCGAAGAGATCTCCACCAACGCGACGGGCGAGGGCACCCGGATCCTGCATGTTCTGGCGGCGTTTCCCAGCCACATCAACCCCGCGTTGCGAGGAGTCTCCTTCGGAATCGACTACCAGCCCACCGATCTCGCGGTGGTGGATGCGCAGAGCTGCGCGGACTTGGAGCAACCCGGCAGTGACTGGCCCGCAAGTGGGAGCGGAACGTCGGTTCTCTGGGTAACGCCGCGTTCCGAACCGCTGGTGGAAGTGTACTGGTTTGCGGTGGAGAACTACGGATCACCGACCGAACTTCGCTTGACCCCGCATCCCACGGAAGGGGCGCTGTTCGAGGGGCCCGCGAGCGGCGCGCGGGACGCCATTGCCTGCCTCGGAGCGTTTGGATTCGACCTCCCCGGAGCTGCCTGTTGCCCGACCCTCGTTCTCGGCGCGTGCTGCCTTCTGTCGGGAGAGTGTGCGGTGATGACTCCGGAGGCCTGCGCAGAAGCGCACGGTGGCTTCCAGGGCGTGTCCAGGAACTGCCTGCCGATGCCCTGCGTTCCAGCGGGCGTGCCGGACCCCGAAGTCGCGGCAGCGACGGTGCATTTCATCGGATCGAACCCCATCGACCGAGCCACGGGACGCCTGGAGTTCGAAGTCCATCTGGGGCGGACCCTGCCGGTCGGCGTCTCGCTCTTCGATTCCGCGGGTCGCCTCCTGCGCTCGCTCCACGACGGAGACGTGGCTGCGGGGATTCGTCGCTTCGAGTATCCGGCGAACGCGCTGAAACTCCCGGCCGGAATGCTCTTTCTCGAAGTCCGCGTGGCCGGGGAGAGAGTGACCCGGAAGCTCCTGCTCCTCGACTGACGAGTCGAGGGGATCGGGGACGGGCGAAGCCGGTCGTACCGTCGATCGCGCTCAGCGGCCCGAGTCGTGTTGCCCCGCCGGATCCGGCCCGGCCGGCGGAATCGTCGAGTCGACCGGGGTGAAGTACCGTTCGAGGCGATCGAGGAGGAGGCGCGGGCGGAACGTGGCGGCGCGCGGTCCGAGCGCGGTGATCAGGGTTTCGCGCGCCCGCGGGCCTGCCCCGGTGAGGTAGAGGAAGGCGGCGGCCCGCGCGAGCGACGCTTCCTGGTAGGAAGTGAGCGCCTGGGCCGGATCGCCGATCGCGATCTCCTTGAGATCGGAGCGTAGCCGGTCGAGCTGTCCGAGCTGGCGATCGCGCACGTAGTTCGGGTGGTAGAACAGATCGGTGGCGCGCTGGAGCAGGATCGTCACCTGGCAGCAATCTTCGCATTGCGCTTCGCCGCGGATCCCGACCTCGTTCAAGAAGCCGCAACCGACCAGGCCGAGGTGGTCGCAGACCAAGGTCGGCTGCAAGTCTTTCCGGTTCCAATGGAGATCCTGCAGCTGCAGCGACTCGCTCCGCAGACCCCGGACGATCGAAGGCAGGGGCAGCAGCACCGGGCGGCCGCCTTGGTCGGCGGCGAGCACCAGGAGCCCCGACGCGGCCCGGCCGGCGATCGTGGCGTACCGTTTGACGATCACCTCCTGCCGGCCATCGAGGTCGAGATCGATCGGATGCTCGAGCTCCCGAACTTCCAGCCCGCAGGTGTTGGGCCAGGGATTGAGGGAGTCCGCCTGCACGGTTGGCGCCGCAGTGACGCGCGGGTCGTCCGGCGGGAGCAACGCGACCTCGAGATTGTCCAGATGCATCAGCAGGCCCAGAGTCGCTCCGGCCTTCGCGCCGCGCCCCTCGGCGCGGGAAATGCGGAGTCGGGTTTGCCGGAGCGGGCGGCGCTGGTCAAAGGCGATGAGCGTCCCGGGGGAACACTCCTCGACCGCGATCTGCCAGCGTACGCGCGGATCGATGACATGAACGGTGGTGTGGATCGATTTCCAGGTGAGCGGACCCGGGGCCGCTTCGCGCCGCGCGTCACCCGGCGGCAGGGGCGGGGGAGGGGGCACCTCTCGGGCTTCGAAGTCATCCACTGGCCCGAGGAGCAGGCTGTCGGGCTCGATCTTTGGCGCCTCCGCGACCTCGGCCCAGCTGCGGCTGATCGGGCGGAATCGGTCGTGGGAATCGCCCAGCGATCCGGCCAGAAGGGTCAGCGCCAACGCCGCCCCCCACTTTGCAGGCACATCCATGTCGATCCCTCCGGGCCGCGCTCCGCGACTCGGGGAGACTATCAGGATTGGGGACGCGGAGGCAGGTCTCAGGCCGCCTGGCGGCCTTGGACTGCAGCGGAGGTCGCGACGGCGGCCATGCCGCTCCGCCCGCGTCCGGCCACCGGAACGGTCAACCAGGCCCGGCCCCCCGAGAGGGGACCGTCGTTCTCGATGCCGAGTTCGCCCCCCATCGCGCGCGCCACGAGGCGCGCCAGCCCGAGTCCCATGGCGTGGCCCTCCGCGTCCGGTCCCAGCGCGGCGCGCGGGGTCGGCCGGAAGAGCTCTTCCACCCGCAGCGGGTCGAGCGATCCACCGGTGTCGGATACTTCGATCCGCAGGCGGGCACACTCTTCGTCGACCAAGCGTCCGGTGAGGCGGATCGATCCACTCGCGGTGCGCTGGAGCGCGTGCCGGCAGAGCGATTCGACGACCTGCTCGAGCCGCGACGGGTCGGCCTCGACACGAGGCCAGCCTTCGGCCGGGGGGACGACGAGCAGAGCGAGCCCCTTCCCCTCGATGCTGGGGCGCACGCGGGCCACGGTGCGGTCCACGACCAACTTCGCGTCGAAGGTGTGACTTTCCGCGCCCACTCCGGCCCGCTCGGCCCGCGCCAGCGTGACCAGACGCCCGACCTGACCCGCGATGTCCCGCAGCGCGCCCTGTGCGCGCCCGAGCACGGTGGCCTGCGCGGCCGGAGACTCGGTGCCCTCGGTCAGCGCGCGCAGGGCGCCGTCCAGCGTCTCGATCGATGGGTTGAGGTCGCGTCCGGCCTCCGCGAGGACCTGGAGCTTCCAGAGAGCGGCTTCCTCGAGTTCGCGGTTCGCGCGCTCGAGATCGCGGCCGTACGATTCGAGCATCTCCTCGACCAGGCGGGCCCCGCCCAGACTCCGCTCCAGCTCGCGCCGGAGTGCGCGCTGCCGCCAGACGATCAGGATCGCGGCGATCAGCATCGCGGCCGAGAGCAGACAGACCGCGAGGGTGTCGCTCTCGAGTTCATCGAGCGGGAAGGGGAGGGTGCGCTCGGCCGCCCCTTCGGCGCGCTCCATCTGGGCGTAGATCCGCTCTCCCTCCTCCTGGAGCTCGAACGCCCTCGCCTCGAGGCGAGTGGCGCCGGAAGAATCGCCGAGCGAGATGGCGCCCCGGGCATCGAGGCGGAGTCGTACGCTCTCGAGGAAGAGGCACAACACCGAGTCGGTGCCCGCCCCGATGGTGCGAATCAGGCCGCGATGCCGCGCGGGATATAGTCCCTCGCCGCGCTCCACCAGGCGGGAGATCTCGGTGTGATCCTCCAGTCGGGCCAGCAGGCCGGGCTGGGCGCGTCCGGCCTCGATCGCGTTCCAGGAATCGACCGCTTCGAATCGACGTTGATGGAGATTGCGCAGCACGGCCTGTGCGGCGCGCGTGTGCTCCAGCTGGGCATGCCGCTGCTGGAGGAGAAATCCGGTGACCAGCGCCCAGATCGACAGCACCAGGAGGGCCAAGGCCAGTCCGGCGGAGAGGAGTTCCTCCCGTCGCAGACCGACCCGCGCGCTCGCGGCGCGATGTGTACGTGGCGTCCCCGGTTCGGTCTGCACGGCGCGATCGTCCCTCCGGTCGTTTGGGAGGCCCGCGGCTTGGGCCAGGCTCCCTCCGGTTATCGGCGAATCAGGGCCAGTTGCTTGACCAGTTCCGACTTGCCGGCTTGCCTCTCCGGTGGTCTCTGGCATGATCCCGCTCATGTGGACCTGGGTGCTAAAGCTGTGGGCGGCAAGCCCGTCTCTCCTGCGGGATCGGATCGCCTCCGGGGTGGGTCGGTTGCCCCTGCCGGTGCTGCGCCGCCGCGCGCAGCGACAGGTGGAGGCGCGACGTCTGCTCTTCCGGCAATCCTTGCCCCCGGACCCCGCGAGCGGGCGCGAAGCGGTGCGCCGCCATGCCCTCTGGGTGGCCGACTTTCTCTCCCTGCTCGGAGGGCGGGAGATCGAACTGGAGGTTCCTGCCGACCTGCCCCCTCGGACCGAGCCCGGACCGCTGTTCGTGACGCTCCATGTCGGCAACTGGATCGCGGCGGCTGAACTGCTGGCCTGCCGCTACCGGCAGTTGCACACCGTCGCCGGCACGCAGCTCCATCCCTCACTCCGACCGTTGATCGGACGTGCGATGGACCGGCGCGGAGTGGTGCTCCACTCCGGGCCTGGGACTTCGGAAGCGTTGCTCCGCGCCCTTCGCGCGGGACAGGCGGTGGTCATCCACCTGGACGGCTCCGCGGATCCCTCCCGCGTCACGCGAGGGACGGCGCCACTGGGGGTGCGCGCGGCGGCCCGCCTCGCGGTGCGGAGCGGCGCCCCGGTCTACTTCGCCCTCGCCCATCGACTGGAGGCGGATCGCTGTCGCCTGGAGCACCGGAGGCTCCACCTGGATCCGGACGCGCCGTGGGGCGGAGCGGGACTCCCGGATCGTGCCCTGATCGCGCGGTGGGAGGCGCGCCTGCTCGACCTTTGGCGCGAGGAGGTCCTCCTCCGTCCGGCGGAGTGGCTCATCTTTCGCGCGGATCCGCGGCTCGCCTCGCCCGAGGTTTCGTGCGCATCGCGCTGATCTCACCATCCGCCGATCCGATCGTCGGCGGAGTGAGCGAGCAGGTGCATGGCCTGGCGGAAAGCCTCGCCGCGCGGGGTCAGAGCGTCACCATCGTGACCGGGGGAGTCTCCGCGGCCGCGGCCGCCGCGCGCTCTCTTCCTCCCGGGGTCGCACTCGAACGGATCGGGCGAACCTGGTTTCTCCCGATCAACGGAGGACGGACCGCGCTCGCTCACGCTCCCCGCCTCGAGGCCACGCTCCGCGAGCGCATCGGCGGGCGTTTCGATCTGGTGCATGTGCACGCCCCGTACGAGTGGGGACTCGCCCTCTCGGCGGTCAGCGCGCTCGACGAGCCGCTGGTCGGGACCTTTCACGCCAGCGGTCACCTCGGTTGGCCGTGGACCTGGTTTGCCGCCTACGCCCGTCCCCGGCTGGCGCGGCTCGCGGCTCGAATCGCCGTCTCCGTCGAGGCCGAGCGCTGGGCCTGCACTCTGTTTGCCGGCACCTATCGCGTCATCCCCAACGCGATCGATGTCGCGCGCTTCGCCCCGGACCGACGCAGGGGCGGCGTGGGATCGAGGCTCCGGCTGCTGGTCGTGGGTCGGCTGGAACCCAGGAAGGGGCTCGAGCCGCTCTTCGAGGCTCTCATGCTCCTCGATCGCACTCGATTCGAGCTACACCTGGTGGGGGATGGGCCGTGTCGCGGCCGCCTGGAGCGACTGGCACGCAGGGCCTGCCTTCCGGTGCGCTTTCACGGCCGCCTCGCGCCGGCCGAGCTGCCGGCCGCCTACGCTGCCTCTGATCTCGTGCTCGCTCCCGCAGTTCACGGGGAATCGTTCGGGGTGGTGCTGCTCGAGGCGATGGCCGCCGGTCGACCGCTATTCGCCTCGGACATCCCGGGCTATCGCGCGGTGGTCGGGGCCGCCGGCGCCGCGCGCCTGCTCCCTCCGGGAGATCCCGGGGCGTGGAGCGCGGCTATCGCCGAGCTTCTCCCCGCTGCCGGGACGAGGGCGCTCTTACCCGCGCTCACCGAGGCGGGAGAGCGCTGCGTGCGCGCCTACGATTGGGCCCGGATCACCCCGCGGATCGAGGCGGTCTACGAAGAGGTCCTGGGGAAGAGTGGGGGGGAGCCGAAGCTCCCCCGCCAGACCGAGGGTTCCGGCCGAACGGCCGATCAGAGGGTCGCTTCCGCCCGGGCGGAGATGACCACCTCGCTATCGAGATCGCTGCTCTCGTGACTACGTAGATCGAGATCGACGATGCCGCGCAGGTTCTTCCCGTAGCTCCGGGCCACGCCGACGATGGCCCGCACGAACGCGTCGTCATCGCTGTCGGTGTCCGGATCGTACTGCTCGACCCGACCGAGCAGCCGGATCCGGTCGCTGGCCTGGTAGGTGACGAACCCGCCGAGGTTCTGCGACGTGTGGGTCTCGGTCTCCGCTTCCTCCGCGCTCCGCCCCTCACCATCGTGGTGCACGTGCTTGTCGCTCAGCAGATCGAACTCGAGCCCGGCCGTCAGTCGCTCGGACTTCCAGTAGGGGAACAGCATGAAGACGGTATTCAGGTTGTCGGCTGCGGGCGAGGCGTCGCTGTTCACCTGGGCAGCGGCCATCAGATGAAACTGCTTTCCCTGCTCGCTTCCGGCGGGGGTGAGCGTCACCCGGGCGAGTCCGGTCTTGTACTTCGTCGTACTCGGCTTGTTGTACGGCTTCTCGTTTCCGGCCGTCACCGCCCAGTCGAGCAGGCCGGAGCTGGTCTTTCCTCCCAGCCCGATCCCCACCAGGGTGGTGCCGAGTCCGAAGTACTCGTCGAGCGGGAGCTTGGCCACCGAGCGGAAGCCCCAGACCTTCTCCATCGGACCCACGAACTGGTGATCGAACTGGCCCAGCCAGAGGGTGGAGTTCTCGATCTGGAACGGCTTCTCCGCCTGGAGGTAGGCCTTCTTGAGGAAGAGCGAGAGGACCCCCGCCCGATTGGTCGCCTCGAGGGTGGTCTGCCACTTGTATCGCTCGTCGATGGTGTAACTGCCGGTGAGATAGACCCGGTCGACATCAAAGCTGTTGAGGTCCCGCGCGGAGTTCAGCGTGTCCGCATCCTCCATCTGGTAGCGATAGGTGATCCAACCCACGCCGGAGAGCTCGAGCTTGCTGTTCTTTCCCGCGACCGGCATCTCCTCGGCTCGCGCCCGCCCCGCGAACGCGGCGATCGAAAACACGACCCCACAGGACAGGACCAACCCACACACGATTTTGTTCGAACGCACCCCGTGCTCCTTTCGTTCTGCTGCCTGCCGCCGATCGCCCGATTCGGCGGTGCCCTGCGTCGATCCGGGGATCGACCGTCCATTGCCGAGGCGTAGATAGACCTTTCGGTCCGACGACGCAAAGCAAATGGCTCGAGTGTGAGCGTGGGATGAGAATTCGAACGTAGGCCTAACCATTTACTAACAAAGCCAGGTCGCCCGGCGGCTCAGCGCGACGAGAAAGGGCCCGACCGCTGCCGGCCGGGCCCCAAGGTTCGAGCGTGGACTTCGACGATCGTGGGTGGATCTACTTCACGTCCCAGACCTCGCCCGCGCCGATCAGCGACTCCAGGCTCGGCACGCCCTTCGCCTGCGCCTCCGTCAGTTGCTGGTGCACCCGCTGCTCGAAGGAGGGTTGGTCGTGGTGGCGGAAAACGCCCAGCGGCATCGGAGCGTCAGGTCGATCTCCGAGACTCGCCATCATGAAGGCGAGGGTCGGATCGGCCCGGCGCGCGTCCCAGACCAGCAGGTCGGCCGGGGGTTCTCCCTCGAACTTGACGATCTCGAGATCGATCCCCTTGAGCCGCAGCCCGAAGTTACGCTCCTTCCCCCAGATCAGCGGCTTCCCGTGCTCGAGCATCAGTACCCGGTCGTCGCGCACCTGCTTCTCGGTCCACGGATCCCACGCCCCATCGTTGAAGATGTTGCAGTTCTGGAAGATCTCGATGAAGGCCGAGCCGGTGTGCGAGGCCGCGGCCGAGAGCACCGAGCGAAGGTGCGGCGCGAAGATGTCGACCGAGCGGGCGACGAAGCGCGCGCTCGCTCCCAGGGCGAGCGAGAGTGGATTGAACGGCTCCTCCGCCGTCCCCATCGGGGATGACTTGGTGCGCTTGCCCAGCTCGGAGGTCGGCGACGCCTGTCCCTTGGTCAATCCGTAGATGCGGTTGTTGAACATCAATACCTTGATGTTGATGTTGCGCCGCATGGCATGGATCAGATGGTTGCCACCGATCGAGAGGGCGTCGCCGTCGCCGGTGACGATCCAGACCGAGAGCTCCGGGTTGGTCAGCTTGACTCCGGTCGCCACCGCCGGGGCGCGCCCGTGGATGGTGTGGAAGCCGTAGGTGTTCATGTAGTAGGGGAAGCGGCTCGAGCAGCCGATTCCCGACACGATCACGAATTTCTCTTTTGGAATCCCGAGCGTCGCGAAGGTGTTCTGCACCGCATTCAGGATCGCGTAGTCCCCGCAGCCGGGGCACCAGCGCACCTCCTGGTCGGTTTCGAAGTCCTTCTTCGTGAGCGGCTTCGGCGATTCGACGCCAGTCGTCATCTTGTGCCTCCAGCGCGCTAGAGCAGCGCGTCGATCGCGGTCCGGATCTCACCCTCCGTGAAGGGACGTCCCTGCACCTTGTCGAGCGGCACGACGGGGAGCAGGTACTTCGCCTTCAGGAGAAACGCCAGGTGTCCCATGTTCAGCTCCGGCACCAGGATCTTGTCGAAGCGCTTCAAGACATCTTCCAGGTTCTTCGGGAACGGGTTGAGGTAGCGGATGTGGGCGTGGCTGACCGAGTGGCCGTCCTCGCGCGCGTGCCGCACCGCTCCCTGGATCGCCCCGTAGGTCGATCCCCAGCCAACCACCAGCACCTTGCCGGATGGGTCCCCCATCACTTCCTGGTCCGGGATGTCGTTGGCCACCAATTCCACCTTGCGGGCGCGGGTTCGCACCATGTGCTCGTGGTTGAGCGGGTCGTAGGAGACATTCCCCGAGCCGTCGGCCTTCTCCAGCCCGCCGATCCGGTGCTCCAGCCCCGGCGTGCCCGGCACCGCCCAGGGACGGGCGAGCGTTTCCGGGTTCCGGTTGTACGGCCGGAATCCCACGGGGTCGGTGTGATGGCGGATCGGGAACTTCGGCAGATCCTCGACCTTCGGCAGGAGCCACGGCTCCGATCCGTTGGCCAGGTAGCCATCGGACAGGAGGATCACCGGCGTCATGTGACGGGTGGCGATCCGCACCGCCTCGTAGGCCATGTGGAAACAGTCGCCCGGCGTGGCCGCGGCGATCACCGGGATCGGCGCCTCGCTGTTGCGGCCGAACATCGCCTGGAGCAGGTCTGCCTGTTCGGTCTTGGTCGGCAATCCGGTTGAAGGGCCGCCGCGCTGGATATCGACGATCACCAACGGCAACTCGACCATGGTGGCAAGCCCCATCGCTTCGGTCTTGAGCGCCATGCCCGGACCGCTCGTGGTGCACATCCCCATCGCGCCGGCATACGAGGCGCCGATCGCCGCGCCGATCGCCGCGATCTCGTCTTCCGCCTGGAAGGTGATCACGCCATGCGCCTTGAGGTACGAGAGTTCATGCAGGATGTCGCTGGCCGGGGTGATCGGGTAGGAGCCGAGGAAGAGCTGCAGCTCCGCTTGCTTCGCTCCGGCCACCAGCCCGATGGCCAGCGCGGTGTTGCCCGAAATGTTGCGGTAGCGTCCCGGCGCCACGGTGGCGGGCGGAACGACGTAACTCTCGGCGAACACTTCCGTCGCCTCGCAGTAGGTGTATCCGGCCTGGAGCGAGCGGAGGTTTGCTTCGAGGATCTCCGGCTTCTTGGCGAACTTCGTCCGGATCTGCTCGATCGTTGAGTCCATCGGGCGGGTGTAGAGCCAGTAGAGCATGCCGAGGGCGAACATGTTCTTGCAGCGATCGGCGCTCTTCGTATCCAGCCCCAGGCCCTCGACCGACTTCCGCGTCAGGCGGGTCATGTCGACCTTGATCAGCTGGTACCCGGCGAGCGACTGATCCTCGAGTGGATTGCTGGCGTAGCCCGCCTTGTCGAGATCCCGCTGCTGGAAGGAGTCGGTGTTCACGATCAGGATGCCGTTCGGCTTCAGATCGGCGACGTTGGTCTTGAGCGCGGCGGGGTTCATCGCCACCAGAACATCGGGACGGTCGCCCGGGGTGTAGATGTCGCTGCTCGAGAAGTGCAGCTGGAACCCCGACACGCCCGGCAGCGAGCCGGCCGGCGCGCGGATCTCGGCGGGGAAGTCGGGGAGGGTCGCGATGTCGTTTCCGAGCAGCGCGCTCGTGGAGGTGAACTGCGTGCCGGTGAGCTGCATCCCGTCCCCGGAGTCCCCGGTGAAGCGAATGACCACACTCTCCAGTACGTGCTGCTTCTGGTCCTCTTCCTTGGTCGTTTCCGTGCTCGACATGATCGGCTCCTAAGTGACGGATTCCATGCGCGTAGAGCGCGCAAGACACGCGAGAATAGCACCCGCGCGAACGCGCGGAAACCGGTTCGTGCAGCGCTTTCCGGCCTACTGCCCGCGATTTGGGACCGCATGTCGATCGCGGGAGAGGAGGGTGACGGCCCCCCGCGCGACCCGAGAGGGGCGATCACTCGGACGGAGTTCGATCCAGTACCGCCCGGCGGGGAGCTCCGGCAACGACCAGCAGAGCTTCGCGGTGGTTCCCGACCACTCCCGGCGCAAACGCTCGCGCCCGGTCACATCGAAGAGTCGCGCCGTGACCGGACCGGGCCACGGCGGGCGGAGCGTCACCTCCGTGGTCGCCGGATTCGGCCAGACGGCCAGCTCTCGGACCGGAATCGGCCTCGAACCGTTCGCCGCTGCCGCCACCACCGTTCGTTCCTCGGCCAGGACAAGCAACGCCCTCCCGTCGATCAGCTCCCAGTCGCCCGCGCCTCGGAGCAGGAAGGTCGACCCGGCCTCGTCCTGCCAGCGGGCCGAGATGTTCCCGCCGCCACCCCCCTGGCCTGCGCCTCCAGGTCCGGCGCTCCGCGCACGCAGCCGAAATGGTCGACCGGAACTCTGATCCGCGGGCGGGAGTTCGCCCGGCTCGAGCTCCGCCCGGGTCACGATCAGATCGCGTCCGGGCGCCGAAAGCCGCAGATCGAGATCTCCATCCTGATAGCGGATCGCCCCCCGTCCGGCGGAGAAGGGGAAGCTGGCCGAGCGGCGGTTGCCCGCCAGGTCGGAGCCGCTGACCGTGATGGTGCGCACACTCCCGACATTCGGCGCGGTGAAGGTCAGATGGTGGAGAAAGCGGTCCGCTGCCGCCCGCAGGGTCCACGACTCAGCCCCAATGCTCACCCGGAGGCTGTCGCCCAGGAGCTGCTCGCGCGCAGAAATGTAGAGGTGCAGGGTGTGCTCCAGATAGGGATGCGGCACCACTTCGAGCCGGTAGCGCGGTCCTTCTCGATCGTCCGCATAGCGCCAGAGCGCAGCGCCGCTTCCGCTCACGCCGTCGCTCTCGCCCAGGAAGCTCAAGCTGGTCAGATTCGCCGCGGGATCGTTCACCTCGAGAGAAGCGTCGTCGAGTGTGAACGACCATCCGTCGATCGAGCGAGCCAGCGATCCGCGATCGCCAGAGGCCCAGAGCTCCGCCTCCGCCGGTTTCACCAGACGGCGCCAGCGCCCGCGCGCACGGTCCGTTCCCGGGATCGGCGCCCAGTTTCGGCCCCGATCGGAGGTGCGGTACAGCGCCTGGCCGGCGGCGAAACCGGAATCGGCATCGACGAAGAGAAGATCGTCGATGCCCGATTCCGGCAGATCGTGGCTCGTCCACCGTGCTCCACGATCGCTCGTGACGTAGAGCCGGTTCCCCCCCGCAACCCAACCGAGTGAGTCCGAGGAGAGCCATACGTGGTCCGCCTGGTCGAAGGGGGCCCCGGCGAGCGCTTCCCAGTGCAGTCCGCCGTCCGTGCTCTGCGCAACGCCCTCTTCGCTCGCACACCAGAACAACGCAGCTCCGCCCAGCGCCAGGTCGCGAATCCCGCGCGGGGCGCCGATCGCTGTGTTCCAGGTGCGCCCCCGGTTCGCGCTGACGAACAGGCTCGTTCCGGACCGCGCCGACCGGGTGACGAAAGCGCTTCCCCCGAAACTGACGATCCAACCCAGCGAATCGGCCGGGGAGGAAAACTCCGCGCGTTCCCAACGCCCGCCGCCGTCCGGGCTCATCACCACCTGGGGTCGGAGCGCCATCAACGTGTTGGGCGAAAGGTACGCGACTTCCGCGAGCTGGTGTCCGCTCGCGAGATCCCAGCTCGCGCCGCGGTCGCGGCTGCCCCAGACCCCGGCACCGCCGGCGAGGAACTCACCGCTCGCGCCATTGACCGCAAACGCCGCGGCGATCCCGGATCCCCGGAGCAGTTCGGTCCAGGTGCCTCCGTCGTCGCTCCCCACGACCAGATCCCGGCAGGCGATCCAGAGAAACCCGTCTGCCTCCCTCCCGATCCGGTGGGCGCGTTCGAACTCCGTGCGCCACTCGGGATGAAGGGTCGCCGGGGAGGCGATCGTCTCCCAGTTCCCGCCGGCGTCGGTGGTGCGGCGGAGCGCAAAGCCTGAGTCGAGCGCGAGGGCGATGCTGTCGCCCTCCACCTCGAGCAGCCGCGCGCGGAACGGTGCGGCGGACGCGAAGTCGGTCGAGTCGGTGCGCCAGATCTGCCCGCCCGCATCCCGCAGCCAGATCGCGCCGGCGTCGAAGGCGGACAGATCGACGATCGTCCCGACGTTGGTCGGCGTCGCGATCGTCGACCAGGCCGCGCCTTCGTTCGTGGTGCGGAACAGGTTCGCGCGGTTGCCCCCCGCGCGCGCCACCAGGGCCGCGCGACCGGCGAGGGGTGCGACTCCGGAGATCGGACCCTCGCCCGGCGGACCCCAGAGGCGCCAGGCGCCGGTAGTGGTCGAACGGCGATACGATTCGAATCCGGTGGTCGCGATCAGGAGATCCTTCGCGGTGTCACGGTCGCGCGCCATCGAGAAGAGGCGTCCGAACGCGGCTCCGGGCAGGGGTGGAGCGGGCGTGAGTGGGCTCCAGGTTCGTCCCGCATCGCTGGTGCGCAAGAGCCCGATCGTGTCGGCCTGCGCATCGACCGCGAAGTAGCCGTCGATCGCCCCGCGCTCGTTTGCCCAGCGCAGGGCGGTGCCGAGGGTGGGGTCGAACCGGCGCACGCTCCAGCTCTCGGCCCCGCTCGCTCCGTGAACCGCCCAGAGGCCGGACAGAAGCCCCAGGAGGCAGAGAAGCGCGGTCGCGTGCCTGGCCCGGCGGGTGGTGGGGAGAGGTCGGTCGAGCCATGCGCTCATGGAAGCTCCGCCTCGAGCGCGGCGAGCAGACGCGCCAGCTGCTCGCGAACGTCGATCGCCTCGAGATCGAGGGTGACGTCGGGCCAGGTCACCTGAAGCGCGGCGAGCGATTCCTCGTACCTTCCGAGGTTGAACAGCGCGAGACCGCGCGTGACCGCCACGGTTCGATCATCGATCGTCAAGTCCCAACGGAACTGGTACGGGAACCGGTACCCCGCGTCGAGGCTGGCCAGCGCCGCGGCGTCGCGCCCCCGGGCGAGCTGGATGATGGCGCGGGCGACCAGCGCATCCTCGGTCTCCCGGCGGGCGAGTGCCGAATCGCAGGCGGCTTCGGCGGTGGGGAACGAGTCGCGTCGGGCGAGTGACCAGCCGATGCCTAGCCAGGGAGCCTCGCTCTCGGGGAAGTCGGCCGCCAGGGCGGCGAACCGTTCCCGCGCCGCGTCGAACTGCCCGTCCCGGTATCTCTCCCAGGCGTCCGAAAGGCGTTCTTCTTCGCTCGGCGGCGGAGGAGGTGGGGGGCTGGGGGAGTCTGAACCGCAGCCGGCGAGCCCGAGGACCGCCGCGGTCACCGCCCCGAGCCATCGCCCGGCCGACCGGCCCGGGACGCCGCGAGCGTGACCCGACCGCGTCGCACTGTGATCCTTCCGGCCCATTCTGCTCCCCTCGACGGCTCTTCCCCCTGATGTCGCGCCCCAAAGTGGACGAAACCGATTGGCGGGCGGGATTCTAGAAGCAGACCCCGTTCGGCGCAAAGTCTGGCGCGCCGGTTGCTGCAGTTGGGAGCAGGCGGGTACTATCCGCCCGGGATCCGCTTCGTGCGGAGAAAGGAGTCGTACGGTGACCACACGCTGGAGCGCACTCGTCTCTGGTGCCGGAATCGTTCTCGCTCTCGCCCTCGCGCCCTCGATCACGCGGGCGCAGGGTGCGGACAAGACGAAGCCGGTCGTGGTGATGGAAACCTCACTCGGCTCGATCCGGATCGAACTCGACTCGGAGCGGGCGCCGAAGAGCGTGGAGAACTTTCTCCGTTACGTGAAGGCGGACTTCTACGCCGGGACCATCTTCCACCGCGTGATCAGCGACTTCGTGGTCCAGGGAGGCGGCTACACCGCCTCGCTGCGGCAGAAGGCGGCCCTGTTCCCCCCGATTGCCCTCGAGGTGAAGGGCACCTCGAAGAACCTGCGCGGAACGGTGGCGATGGCCCGCACGGACGAGGCGAACAGCGCGACCTGCCAGTTCTTCATCAACGTCGAGGACAATCCCAGCCTCGACTACGATCCCTCCCAGCCGGGGCCGAACGGGTTTGCCGTCTTTGGCCGAGTGGTGGCGGGGATGGACGTGGTCGACAAGATGCGCGCGGTTCCGGTCAGCCCGGGGGCGATCTCCGAAGCGGTTCCGAACACCCCGGTGGTGATCAAGGCGGTGCGGACGGACGAGGCCGGCCGCTAGCCACGGTTCCTGAGGCATCGAGACTCGGGCGCGCGACAAGGGCAGGTGGTAATCCGGACCGGGCGCTGCCGGGGAAACCGCGTCTCCGGAGGAACTTCCCGTCACCGGCCGGGGTTAACCACCCGGTCCACGTCCAGCCGGACCCTCCGTAGCCCCTCGAATTCGGCGCTCGGGTCAACCTGTCCTGGTGCCGATATTTAGGGGGCTGCCGCGGGCCGGATGCTCGTGTATCCTGTCCGGTCGGTGCGATCCGCACTTCGGTTTCCGGAACCGGCGGGGGCGAATAGAGCTCGTTCGCTCCGCGCTTGCCAGGGATCGAGCGCGGACCCATCGCGATTCAACACCCACCAGATCTCGCGTCGGTGTGACCGACCTGGATCGGACCGAACCTCGGCCGATCCTGCTCGGATCGCCTCGCGCGGAGAGCAGAAGAAAGGACCATCATGGCGAACCTCAGCAAGAATTTCCGTCTCGCGCTCGTCGCGGCCGGCGTTGTTGTGGCTGGTGCCACCGCGTTCGTCTGGACCAGCAATGCGGGCGAGGGCGGTAGCTGCAGCAAGGCCCAGGCCCAGCAGACGAACGCTTCCTGCTCCGCGAAGGCGACGCAGGCTTCGGGCGGCGGTTGTTGTGCCTCCAAGGCGACGGCGACCCAGGCTTCGACCGGTGCCTGTACCGGCCAGGCGACCCAGGCTTCGGCCGGCACCTGCGGCACGAAGGCGACCCAGGCTTCGGCCGGCGGCTGCTGCGCCTCGAAGGGTGCGAGCCAGGCGTCGATGGGTGCGTGCACGAGTGGCGCCAGCGCTGGTGCGTGCGGAACGATGACTGCAGGCGCGGCCTTCCCGGCCGGCACCTCGGTCACCCGTGTCGACGTCCCCGGTGGCGTGGACATGATCTTCGCCGGCAACGATCTCGAAGGCGTCTACGCGATCCTGAACGGCAAGGCCCAGCAGTGCCAGACGGAGTGCGGTGGCAAGTCGGCCGGTGGCGCGAGCGACTGTGGCGCGACCTGCAGCGTGACCCGCATGGGCAACAGCGTCGTCCTCTCCATGCGCGGCGAGAACGCCGGCAACTGCTGCATCGGCTCGATGAGCGCGACCGCTCTTCAGGCCAGTGGCGGTGCCTGCACCTCCGGCGCTTCGGGTTGCGGCGACAAGGCTGGCGCCTGCACGAAGGGTGCCTCCGCGAAGAAGGTGGCCAAGCAGAGCTGAGCGAACTTCGAGGGGCGATCTTCTCGCTGATCCTCGTTCCGAGGCGGCGCGGAGTTCGATCCACTCGATCGTCGGAGCTTGAATCGAGCCCGGAGGAGTCGCATCCTCCGGGCTCGTTCGCTGTCCCCGAGGTTTCAGGCCCCGGATGTTCGGGTGTCCCGATGCAACCAGGACCGCGCACCCGCGGCCTCTGCCGATCGCCACCCTGGAGAGTTCGCTTCATGCACCCACCCGCTGGTTCCGATCCTCGGCCACGCGCCCCGGGCGACTGGGACGTCGATGCCTTCCGCGCAGCCGGGCATGAGTTGATCGACTGGGCGGCCCGTTACTTCGAGGGGATCGAGGGCCGGCCGGTGCTCGCCCGCGTTCGTCCGGGAGAGATCCGGCGTTCACTTCCTGCGACCCCTCCGGAACAGCCGGAGGCGTGGAAGGAACTCCTCGCGGACCTCGAGCAGCGGATCGAACCGGGGGTCACGCACTGGAACCACCCCGGGTTCATGGCCTACTTCGGCATCACCGGTTCCGCGCCGGGCATCCTGGGGGAGCTGGCCTCCGCCGTCTTCAACACCAACGGCATGCTCTGGCGCACCAACCCGGCGAGCACCGAACTCGAGCAGGTGGTGCTCGGTTGGCTGCTCGAGATGTGCGACCTCCCGCGTGACTGGTTCGGACAGATCGTCGACCTCGGCTCTACCTCAGCGGTTCTGGCCCTGGCCGCCGCGCGGGAGGCATGTCCGCTGCTCGAGGCGCGGGAGGATGGCCTGTCGCTCCACGGCACGCCGCGCCTCCGGCTCTACACCTCCGTGGAGGCCCACTCTTCGGTCGAGAAGGCCGCCATCCTGCTCGGCCTGGGTCGCGCGGGGGTGCGCAAGATCGAGGTCGACGATCGCTTTCGCATGCGCCCGGAAGCGCTCGCCACCGCGATCGAGGAAGACCGCGAGGAGGGCTGGACCCCCTTCGCGGTTTGCGCCACCATCGGAACGACCTCGACCACCTCGGTCGATCCGGTCGACGCCCTGGCAGCGATCTGCCGCCGGGAGAAGCTCTGGTTGCACGTCGACGCCGCCTACGCCGGCAACGCCGCGGTCGCTCCGGAGTTCCGACACCACTTTCGTGGCTGCTCCGAGGCCGATTCGTACTACTTCAACCCGCACAAGTGGCTCTTCGTGCCGATCGACTGCTCGGTCTTCTTCACCCGACATCCCGACACGCTGCGTCGGGCCTTCCAGCTCATTCCCGACTATCTGAAGACCAGCGAGACCGATGCGATCAACTTCATGGACTATGGATTCCAACTCGGGCGACGCTTCCGCTCGATCAAGCTCTGGTGGGTGATCCGTGCCTTCGGGGTCGACGGGATTCGGGAGCGGATCCGCCACGCCTGCACCCTGGCGCAGGCGTTCGCCGCGCGGGTCGACGCCGAACCGCGTCTGGAACGGATGGCTCCGGCGGAGTTCTCCGTGGTCTGCTTCCGCGCCGTCTGGCCGGACCTCGGTCCGGACGAGACCGACGCGGCCAACGAGGAGCTGCTCGAGCGCATCAATCGGAGCGGCGAGGTCTTCCTCTCGCCCACACGAGTGCGCGGGGCGTTCACTCTACGCCTGGCGATCGGGAACCTGCGCACCGATCAGCGGCACGTCGATCGCGTGTGGGAACTGCTTCAGGCGGGGATCGACGGATGAGCGATCTCCTCTCGGTGGGGGAGGCGCGGGCGATCCTGGCCGCCGCTCCGCTGCGTTCGCGTCCGACACGGGTCGCGCTCGCGTCCGCGCGGGGGCACGTCCTCGCGCGCGCGGTTCGATCCGATCGTGACCTGCCCCCATTCGATCGGGCCGCGGTGGACGGCTATGCGATCCGTCTGGCTGAGCCCTGGCAAGGTGATCATCGGTTCCGCGTCGTCGGTTCTGTCGCGGCGGGCGAGCGCTACGCCGGCACGCTCCGTCCGGGCACCGCAGTCCGGATCATGACCGGCGCCCCGGTGCCCCGCGGAGCCGATGGTGTCGTGATGGTCGAGCGCTCCGAGCTGCTGGCCGGCGGGGAGGTGCGTCTCCAGGGGCCGTTCGCGGGCAGCGCCGGCCGCCCCGGGCTTGCCGCGCGCGGAGAGGATGCAAGGCGCGGGGATCAGCTCCTGCCGCGCGGTCGCCGTCTCGAACCGGCCGACCTCGCGGTTCTCGCCTCCGTCGGGTGCATCGAGGTCCCGGTCGTGGCGCTGCCCCGGGTGGCGATGA
The DNA here is from genome assembly GCA_016712505.1 of Candidatus Eiseniibacteriota bacterium. Classification (GTDB taxonomy): domain Bacteria; phylum Eisenbacteria; class RBG-16-71-46; order CAIMUX01; family CAIMUX01; genus JADJQY01. The sequence goes on from JADJQY010000009.1 coordinate 363,829, forward strand.
TCAACACCGGGCCTGAGGTGGTGCGACCGGACGTGCGTCCTGGCCCGACGCAGATCCGCAACAGCAACGGTCCCCTCCTCCGCGCCCTCTTGGAGGGAGGTGGCCTCGGGTCGATCGTGACCGAGCGCGCGGTGGGGGACACGCAATCCGCCATCGTGCGGGCGATCCGGCGCGCCGAGGAAGCCGGCGCCGAGGTGATCCTGCTCACCGGCGGGGTTTCGATGGGAGATTTCGATCTCGTTCCCGCGGCGGTGACCGAGGCGGGGTATCGCACCCGGTTCCACCGGGTGGCGTTGCGACCGGGGAAGCCGCTGCTCTTTGCGACCGCGGGTGGAGGGCGGCGCCCGGCCCGGGACGGCGGAGGCACGCGAACCGGTGATCGCGGCGCGGAGCGGGCCGCGGTCTCGCGGGCGGTCTTCGGACTTCCGGGGAACCCGGTTTCGGTCCTCGCGACCGCCTGGGAGTTCGTGCTGCCCTATCTCCGCGCGGCCGCCGGCCGCGTCGACGTCGGTCCCTCCGCGCTGGTCGCCGAGGCGCCGGAGCGGATCGCGCGCAAGCCGGGGCTCACCCACTTCGTGCTTGCGTCCCTTTCGACCGCAGCCGACGGTGCGCTCGCGGTGCGCGAGGTGGCCGGGAACGGCTCGGGTGACTTCGTGGCGGCCGCGCGCGCCAATGCGATCGTTCCGCTCGAGGCGGACCACCCGGTGGTCGAGGCCGGCGCGCGCTGCGTCGTCCATCCGCTCTATCGTGAAGGTTGGGGAGGTGGCTCATGGCAGTAAGGCAGCGAACGACGCGCCGTCCGTCCGCGGCTCGCAGTTCGCGCGGTCCGTCCGTGCCGCTCAGCCATGTCGGCGCGCGGGGCGAGGCCCGGATGGTCGACGTCGGCGAGAAGGCCACGACCCGTCGATCCGCGATCGCTCGCGGTCTGGTCACGATCGGCGCGGTGGCCGCCCGCGCCGTCCGAGCCGACGACGTGGCCAAGGGCAACGTGCTCGAAGTCGCCCGCCTGGCCGGAATCCAGGGGGCCAAGCGCACGGCCGAGCTGATCCCGCTCTGTCATCCGCTCGCGGTCGACCACATCGCGGTGGACTGTCGCCTGGTCGGTCGCACCATCCGGATCGAGGCCAGAGTGTCGATCGAGGCACGCACCGGGGTCGAGATGGAGGCCCTGACCGCGGTGAGCGTCGCTGCCCTGACGATCTACGACATGCTGAAGGCGGTCGAGAAGGGGATCGAGATCGGTCCGATCCATCTGCTCGAAAAGCGCGGTGGACGGAGCGGGGTCTATCGGCGCGAGCCGCGGACTGGCGCGCCTGGACCCGATGCTTCTCGATCCGGCGCGCCGCGATCTGGCGCGCCGCGCCGTGGGACGACAAGGTGATCGAATCGCCGGCCTCTCCGTTTCCGCCTCTCGATCACGCCCCCTCTCCGCTCCTCGTCGCGCTCGCCGGCTACAGCAAGTCGGGCAAGACGTCGCTCGCTGAACGACTCACCCCGCTACTGGCCGCGCGCGGCCTTCGGGTCGGCTACCTCAAGGCGAATGCGCATCGCATCGACCTCGACGAGGAAGGGAAGGACACGGCGCGACTTCGTCACGCCGGCGCGACTCCGACCGCGATCCATGCCGGGCCGCATGCGCTCCATTTCCCAGGAGAGGTTCTTCCTGCCCTTCCGGGGCACGTCGACCCGAGCCGCGTAGCCCCAGAGCTTCGCCCCGAGGAGGAGGCGGCGATGGACCACGTGATCCGCGCCCGCTTCTGGAATCTGCGGCCGCTCTTCGCGGGAAGCGACATCGTACTGGTCGAAGGACTCAAGGCCTCGGCGCTCCCGAAGCTGGTCGTCAACCGCGCGGGGCACGCGCGCGGAGAACTCGATCCCGCGGCGCTGCGCGGCGTGCTCGACACGATCCGCTTCGATCCCTTTCCGGATCGACCGATCGGAGAAGTTCTCCAGATCGCTGACCCCGCCTGGACTCCGTGGCTCGATCGCGCCGAGCGGGCAGTCGAGCGTGCCTGGAGCGCGCCGGAACGGGTCGGCACCCGCGGTCTGATCGGCGCGGTGATCGCAGGGGGAGGGTCGAAGCGGATGGGGCGCGATAAGGCGGCGCTCGCCCTCCCGGCCTGGCCGGACGCGCATCCGGACTTTCCGCAACCCGGTACCTGGCTGGAGAGGGCGTTTCTCCTGCTCGCCGAGCGCCTGCGAGAGGTCTGGGTGGTCGGGAGGATCTGCGCCGCCTCTGGATCGCTGCTGCCCAACCTCGTCCATCCGGTGCCGTCCCATCTCGACCTGGAGCGCGAGGTCGGTCCCCTCGCCGGCCTGCTCACCGCCCTTTCGGTCGCGGGGGAGCGCGGCGTGCTGATTCTACCGTGTGATCTGCCGCTGCTTTCGCCGGCCGCGATCGAGTCGCTCCTCGCCGGACGCGGCAACGGCCCTGAGCGCCCGGCGGCCGCGGCGACGGCCTTTCGGCATCCGGACGGTAGGTGCGAGCCGATGGTGGCAGTCATCGAGGCGTCCGCCCGGGAACCTCTTGCCGCCTACCTCCGCGCGGGGGGGCGACGATTCGAGCAGTTTCTCGAGGAGATCGGGGTTCACTGGATCTCGGTTCCGGCCGATCTGTCCTCGGGGTTCAGGAATCTCAATCGACCGGAAGACTTGCCGTAGCGGGAAGCAAACGGCGGAGCGGGGTCGGATCTCCCGTGGCCAGTGGATCGTGTCGGAAAGGACAGCATGCGCGACGTCATCGAACCGCTCATCCTCTCGGTCTCCGGTCGCGACCGACCCGGGGTTCTGGCCACCTTGGCTGCCGTTCTGGCCGAGGAGGAGATCGAGCTGGTCGACATCGAACAGGCAACCCTGCAGGAATTTCTTGCCCTGTCGTTTCTGGTCGACCTGAACGGCCGGCCGGGGCAGGCCCGCGCGGTCCTCTCGCGTTTCTTTCCCGCTGCCACCGCGCTCGGTCTTGCGGTCGAGGCGCGTCCCGTCTCGCCGGAGGAACTGCGGAGTCTGAAGGAGCAGGATCTCTGGGCCCTGACCCTGCTCGGGGCGACGGCCACCGCCGAGGTGGTGGCGACGATCGCCGGGGTCACCTCGCGCCACCAGTGCAACATCATGAGTGTCCGCCGTCTGGCGGAGGATGACATTCGCGCGGCGGAGTTCATCCTCGATGCCAGTCGCTGCACCGCGGTCGACGCGATGCGGCGCGACCTCTTCGTCGAAGCGGAGCGGGTGGGCGTCGACGTCGGGCTCTCGCGTGCGTCCGTCTATCGTCAGAGCAAGCGGATCGTGGTGCTCGACGCCGACTCGACCCTGGTCGCCGGCGAGGTGATCGACGAGTTGGCGCTCCTCGCCGGGGTTGCCGACCGCGTGAAGGAGATCACCCGTCGTGCGATGGAAGGAAAGCTCGACTTTGCCGCGGCGTTGCGGGAGCGGGTTGCCCTCCTGCGCGGCTTGCCGGTCGAGCGACTTCGCGAGGTGGAGGAGCGCCTGCCGCTCACTCCGGGCGCGGAGGAGATGATCGCGGCGCTCCGCGCGCTCGGCTACAAGGTGGGGGTGATCAGCGGTGGCTTCACCTTCTTCACCGATTCGCTCAAGCGTCGGCTCAAGCTCGACTACGCCTTCGCCAACGAGCTCGAGATCGAGGACGGCCGTCTGACCGGCCACGTCGTCCCGCCGATCGTCGATGCCGAGGGGAAGGCCGAGCGGCTGCGCTCCATCGCGCAATGGGAGCGAGTGCCGCTCTCGCAGGTGGTCGGGGTCGGAGACGGCGCCAACGACATCCCGATGCTTCAGACCGCCGGCCTCGGGGTTGCGTTCCGCGCCAAGGAGGCCGCGAAGCGGGCCGCCGACGGCGCCATTCACCAGGAGTCGCTCCTCGGCCTCCTCTACCTGCTCGGCGTGTCCCAGGCCGACCTGCGGGACCTCGCGGCGAAGGGTTAGTCGCAGGCCGCGCTCCGTGCGGCGCGCAGTCCCCGAACTCCGTCCGGACAGAGTTCGCGTACTGCGTAACTATATATTTTACAATTGGTTGTGCTGTGTCTGCGCGGCTCGGATCCCCGGCTCGGATCCCCGCATCGCCGCACGTTCGTGGCTCGATCCAGGAGCCCGCTTCCGCCTCGGCGGGTCGACATCCCGCGCTAATCCCGGAGGCTGCTCCACCGCCCGGCGAGCTCGGCGCGCACCTCTCTGCCCAGTTCGATCGCGCGCGGGCTTACCGGAGCCTCAACGACGCCGGTCGCGCGCCGGCCGCCGGTTGCGACCTCGATGGCGGAGCGGACGCCGCACGCCAACCCGTCCAGGTCGTAGCCGCCCTCCAGCGCGAGCACGAGACGTCCCCCCGCATGTCGCGCGGCCCAGCGATGGAACAGCCCGAACAGCTCGGTGAAGCCCCGCTCGGTCATGGTCATCCCGCCCATCGGATCGGCGTGCCAGGTATCGAAGCCGGCCGACACCAGCACCAGCTCGGGCTGCCATTGATCGACGATCGGCTCGACCACCGTGGTGTACAGGTGCAGAAACTCGGCGTCCCCCATTCCCGCGGTCATCGGAAGGTTCACCGTGTAGCCCGCTCCCGCGCCCACACCGGTCTCGTCGAGCCATCCGGTGCCTGGATAGAACGGGAAGCGGTGACTCGAGACGTACATCACATCCGCGCGGTCGTAGAACATCTGCTGCGTTCCGTTCCCATGGTGGACATCCGGATCGATCACCAGGACGCGCGACAGCCCCAGCTCGCGCACCGCGAAGTCCGCCGCGACGGCGACGTTGTTGAAGAGGCAGAATCCCATCGCCCGGGTCGCCTCGGCGTGGTGCCCCGGCGGCCGCACCAGAGCGAAGGCGGCGCTGGCGTTCCCGCTCGCAACCGCCTCCGTCGCCTGCAAGGTCGCTCCCACCGCGAGCAGCGCCGCCTCATACGAAAGCGCGCTCGTGGCCGTGTCGACATCGAGCTGCACCGCCTCGAGGCCCGAGGTCGCGGCGACACGCGCCAGGTGGTCTTCGGTGTGCACCCCCACGATCCGCCGCGGGTCGGCCGCGATCGGCGCGATCGATTTCGTGCCCGCGATCGGCGCCCCATCGAGGTCGCGGTAGATCGCCTTGAGGCGGCCTGAGTGTTCCGGGTGGCCGTCCCCCGGGTCATGGGCCAGGAAGCTCGTCGTGCGGTAGATCTGGAACGGGGTCTCGCTCATCCGGGGTGATCTCCTCTCGTTCGCTCATTCGCCCGCTCGGCTCCACAGAGGCGCGGGAGGCAACAGGGTAGGGACCCGCGGCGCCGCGGGCAAGGTATCCGGATGCCCAGGTATCGGGACGCTCAGGTACCGGGATGCTCAGGTACCGGGATGCTCAGGTATCTGGATGCTCAGGTATCGGGATGCCCAGGTATCCGGGCAGGCGGACGCGGCGGCGTGCGCTTCCCCGGACGCTGGGTCGTGCTGCCTCCCACGCTCGGCGGAGGGAATCTGCGGTGGGTGGCCACACCTGCGGGGCCCCGGGCAATCAGGCGCCTGGATCCGGAACTCGGTCCTACGTTCGGGATCCCCGCCGCCGTACTCTGTGGTAAGCGCTCCCGACCCGATCGTCGTCCTACCTGATCAGAAACCGGGGAGTGACGGGGACCCATATGCAGGACACAAGCTCGGATCTGGAACTGGCTCGATCTGCCGCCCAGGTCGACGAAGCCGCATTCCGCAAGATCTACGAAGCCACCTGCGACCGCCTCTTTTCGCTCTTGTGCTACCAGGTCGGGGACCGCGACGAGGCCAGGGATCTGCTGCAGGATACCTACGTTCAGGCCTGGAAACGGATCGCCGACTATCGCGGAGAGGCGCCGCTCGGAGGATGGCTGCGGATGATCGCCCTGCGGAAGGCGATCGACTGGAAACGAGGAGCCCTGAGACGGCTCAAGCGCACGGTGGAGCTTCACGAGACCACGGCCAGCGTGGAAACCAATCACGACGGCCTCAGTTTCGACTCGGAGAAGGCCACACTCCATCGAGCGCTCCAACGTCTCTCGCCGATGCAACGCGGCGCACTCCTCCTGCGCGAGTGGGAGGAATGGGACTTCCGTGAGGTCGCGCACGCCTTGGGTTGCAAGGAGAGCACCGCACGCGTCCATCACACCCGGGCGCGCGAGAAGATGCGGGATCTCCTGGGCCAGGTCGCCACTCTCCGAGCCAGGGGTCTGAAAGGGCAGATCATATGAAGGAGCCTCTCGATCGTCTCCAGGAGCGCCTCACCGAGGTGGAGAAGGCGCAGGTTTGGGATCAGATCGCGACGCAGGCCCCGCGCGCCTGGCGTACCGCGCATACCTCTCCGCAGTGGTGGCGTCGACCTTGGGTTTGGCCCACGGCCACCGGACTGGCCACCGCGGCACTCCTGACCATCGTGCTGGTGAAGCAGCGGACCGAGGTCCCGGTCGTGCTGTCGGCCGGCGAGAGTCAGCGGGCAGTCACCGATGAGTCGAAGGTGAGGATGCAATCGCTTCCGTACATGGCCGATGACCAGTCCGCCACGTCCTCGAGAGCGACGGTGCCTCCAGGCGACCCGGGCGCGAGCGCAAGCCCGAGCGCGGAGCGATCTGGTGATCGTCGCGACCGTGATGCGATCGACGCCGGTAGTGCGGTCTCTCGATCGGCACCGCCCACTCCGCTCGGACCGCCCGCACAGGCCGACGCGCTGATCTCCGAATCCGACCAGTTCGCGTCCCGCGAAGCGGAAGCCCCGCCCGCGGCGGCGAGAGGCAAGGAGGGCACGGGCCCTGCCACCACCCCGGTGACACCCTCTCGGTCCGTCGCGGGCGCGGTGAAGGACGAAGGTGGGTCGAAGGGAATCATTCCGATGGCCGCCACCCCTTCCACGGCCGTGACCGGCACCGCCGGCTCGGTCCTGGGCGGCATCTCGGGCCGGGTGACCGATGCGCAGGGAACTCCGCTCGCCTATGCCAGCGTGGTCGTGGTGGGAACGCACTTCGGCGCGATGACCGATGAGGCGGGGGAGTTCCAGATCCGGAGCCTCCCGCCGGGCAACTACGCGCTCACCGCGATGACCTTGGGCTACGAGTCGGTCAGCGTCGACTCCGTCGCGGTCGACCACGATCTGGCGGTGTCGCTCGACGCCTCGCTCCAGGAGAAGCCGGTCGGAACGCTCGCCGAGATCGAGGTCGCGGCCGCCCGCGAGGTGATCAGGAAGAAGAAGTCCGAGACCTCGCACACGATCGCCTCGAAGGACCTGGCCTCGTTGCCCGCGAACGAGATCAGCGAGGCGATCGGACTGAAGTCCGGAGTGATCGCCAAGGGGAGAGACGTCCAGTTCCGCGGTGGACGCGCTGGGGAAGTGAAGTACCAGGTGGAGGGCATTGCCTCTCCCGACGCCGAGCGCAGGACCTCGGGTGGAGTCACCGTCGGCGGCACCAAGACCAAGGTCCCCGCCGCGTCCGCCCCTGCCGTTCCCCCGAACCAGCCGGTCCCGCTGCACGGCGGCACCGCGTTGCCGAACGACGAGAAGGTCGATGCGATGTTCTTCCAGCATGCCGGGGTGAATCCGCTGATTCCGGCCGAGGAGGATGCGCTCTCGACCTTCGCCGTCGACGTGGACAATGCGTCGTACACCCTGGCGCGGCTCTATCTGCAGCAGGGGAACCTGCCGCCGCAGGAGGCGGTCCGTCTGGAGGAGTGCGTCAACTTCTTCCGGCAGGACTATCCGAAGTTCCACGACGATGACTTCCGGATCTTTGTCGACGGCGCGCCAGCTCCCTTCGCTCCAGGATACGAGCTGGTGCGGGTGGGGATCGCGGCGCGGTCGGTGGCGCCGGAGGATCGCCGGCCGGCTGACCTGGTCTTCGTCGTCGACGTCTCGGGATCGATGGATCGGGAGAACCGGCTTCAGGCGGTCAAGGAGAGTCTGGGCTACCTGCTCGAGCATCTCAAGGCGGACGACCGGGTGGCGATCGTGGCCTACGGCAACACCGCGACGATCGAACTCGAGCCGACGGCCGGGTCGGACATCGCGCACATCCGTGGGGCGATCGAGGGGCTGCGGATCACCGGCGCGACCAACGCGGAGGCGGGGATCGCCCTGGGGTACGAGCTGGCCCGGCGGATGCGGGAGGACATGTCGTGGTTCGATCGCTGGGACCGCGAAGCGACCGGCGCGAACCGCGACGCTGATCGCCGGGCCGATCGCGGCCCGCGCATCTCGCGCATCCTCCTCTGCTCCGACGGCGTGGCGAACATCGGCGCGACCGGGCCGGAGTCGATCCTCTCCCGGGTGCGCGAGGAAGCAGACAAGGGGATCCAGCTCTCGACGATCGGCTTCGGGATGGGAAACTACAACGATATCCTGATGGAGCGGCTGGCCGACGATGGCGACGGCAGCTACTACTACGTCGACTCGCTCAAGGAGGCGAAGCGGGTGCTGGCCGAGAACTTGACCGGGACCCTGCAGACCATCGGGCGTGACGCGAAGATCCAGGTCGAGTTCGATCCGCGTCAGGTGAAGTACTACCGGCTGCTCGGCTTCGAAAACCGGGACGTCCGCGACCAGGATTTCCGCAACGATGCGGTCGACGCGGGCGAGATCGGTGCGGGGCACGTGGTCACGGCGCTCTACGAGGTGAAGCTCCAGGACGGCGTGCGGCGCGGACCGCTGGCCACCGTGCGTTTCCGCTACGCCAAGCCCGATGCGGCCGGAACTGTCCCGGAGGTGCGAGAGCTTGCGCGGACGCTCGATGTCTTGGACCTGGCCGCGCGGTTCGAGCAGGCCGATCCCAGGTTGCGCCTCGACGCCGCAGTGGCGGAGTACGCTGAGATCCTCCGCGGCAGCTTCTACGCCAAGGAGGGGAGCTTCGAGGCGATCCTGCCGATCGCCCGGGACTGCGCCCGCGCGCTCTCCCGGGATCCGGAGGTCGCCGAGTTCGTGACCTTGGTCGAGCGGGCGCGCGATCTCTGGAAGCAGCGCCCGAGCCCCGAGCCGGCCGGCGCGCCCGAAGTCGAACGTCGCTAGGCCGGTAGTTCATGCACCGGCGAACTCTCCCCGGGGAGAGTTCGCCGGAAACTTCGCCGGAAACTTCGCCGGAAACTTCGCCGGAAACTTCGCCCGCTGCGTGCTCCGATGCCCGCCCTGATCCCCGCTCCGATGCCTGCTCCGATGCCCGCTCCGATGCCCGGCCTGGCCCCCGAAGCCTCCTTACGGCGCCTGAGTGGCCACCACGTCGAAGGTGATCCGCTGCACCTCATCCAGCTTCATCACCAGGAACTGCGGGCGCGGGATGTTGAACGCGCTGAGCTTTACCTGGAAGCTGGCCACGACATGAAGCGCCTTTTCCGCCGCGTTCCAGGTGACCTGAGCCGGGACCTCGAAGCGCTGCGTCACCCCGTGCAAGGTGAAGTTCCCGGCCACGGTCACCTCCACCGGCTCACCCGCGGGCAGCGCACCGGGATGCCCGGGGAGCAGACGTCCTCCGGTGAAGGTGATTTTCGGGTACTGCTTGGTGTGGAGATGATTGTCGCGCATGTGCTGATTGCGGAGGCCGATTCCGGTGTCGAGGCTGGCGGCGTCGACCTCGATCGCGATGCCGATCGAGTCGCCGAGCGCGGTGGGATCGCAGTCGATCGTGCCGGAGATCTGGCGCGACTTTCCGTCGAACGATTCAGCCGGGGCCTTCGACTCGAACCGGACCGAGTTGGTCTCGGCGCCGGGAGTGACGGCGAACCGGGCCGCGTCGGCGCGGTCGGCCGACAGCAGCAGACCGACCGCGAGTAGCAGCTCGACGGCCAGAAGCGGACCGACGATGCGTCGAGGACCGACGATGCGTCGCGGACCGCCGAGGAGAGCAAAGGTCAAGAGTACAGACTGCCGGGGGCTGGACATGGTTGCCTCCCTGATCGCTACGATCAGTAGAACAGGTGGAGTTGGACCTCGAGTTGCTCATATTCGTCGCCGAGGTTCGGCGCGGGAGCGTTCCCGTCCGGCCTGGCCTCGTCGTGGCGGAAGACGTTCCACATCGCCATCACTCCAACCGACGGAACCGGGAGGAAGTCGAACCCGAGGCCGAGACGCGAGCGACTGCCGGTCTTCCGGTCGAGGTCGGGATCGAGGAAGTCGTAGGTCGCGCGCAGGTAGGTCCCCTGGAGGAACTCATAGGTGACCTCATGGGAGGTGACCCACTCGGTGTGGGGGGCTGCCGCCTCGCTCTCGATCCGCGACCAGTCGGCCTGGCCGAGCCAGATCGCTCGGCCTGCCTTCAGGTAGCCGTGCGGGCCGCCGGTCGATCGGGCGCCGCCGGGAAACTGGTCGTGCCAGTAGCCTGCTCCGAGGGCGATGCCGAGGGTGCCGATCCCTCCGACCTCGCCCAACGTGGCCTGCCGGGTGACATTGACCACGTGCGACACCCGTTTGTCGCTGTCGGAGACGCTTCCCAGGGCCCCATTCAACACCGCGGCCTGGACGTCGAGTCGGCCGGGGGAGATGCCGAACTCGATCCCGGTGTCGCTATCGCCGGGGGAAGAGGCCGAGCTTGTCCTTGACGAAGGCGGTGTGATCGGCGAAGCGCCACCCGAATGGGGGCGAGAAGCGCCCCACCTTGATGTACCCCGTCCAGGGGAGCACGTAGCCGAGCGCCCAGGCCTCGGTGCTGCGCGACAGCCCCTTGTCGAAGTAGAGCATGAAGCGGGGATCGGACTGGTACTGGGCGTAGAAGTCCCCCTGCATGTTGAAGAAGTTCGGATACTCCGAGTGATCGTCCGAGGCGTGGTACATGGTGCGGAAGTCGGCCCCGATCAGGATGCTCTTCGACACCTGGGGATCGATCTTCTCCAACCCTTCGGGCGAGTACGGCCGGAGCACCAGTTCGGTCGGGGCGAGATACTGCGTGGCGTAGGTGGTCCGCAGCCCTCCGCCGGCCGGATTGACGTGACAGAGCGCGCAGTTCTGCTCATACCGCGCGGCGTAGCGGGGGAGCGCCAGGGCCGGAGTTGCCGCGATCAGCAACCCGAGGGCCGGAAGCGTCCCCAGGGCGAAACGTGTCATTCGGATCATGCCTCTTCCTTGGCCCATGCGGCGGGCGGGTGTAGCAAAACCGGTCGCGCGGCCGGCGGGCGCGTGACTGCTGGCCGCCCGGGGCGCGGCGGTTTCTCGCTTCGTTCGCGGCGATCAGCCTCCGCTCAGGGCCGCGATGATGTGAACTTCATCCGAAGGAGCGAGCGCACGGTCGAGCGTCTCACACCGTTCGCCGTTGACGAACAGCTTGATGTGAGGGCGGATGGCATCCTGCTCATCGATCATCCGGAAACGGATGCCGGGGTACTGCCGGTCGAGGTCGAAGAGCACCGCGGAGATGCTCTTGCCTTGACCGGCCACCTCGGAGCGTCCGGCCGTGTATCGATGGAGCGGGGAGGGAACGAAGACCTTCATCCGCATCCTGCCTAGCGAAGATACCCGAAGCTGACGCTCCAGATCTCGGGAAGTCCGCTCTGGATCATCGCCCAGGACTCCCCTTCGTTGCGCGACATCCAGAGTTCCCCCTGGGTCGTGCCGAAGTAGAGACCGAACGGCTCGTGCCAGTCGCCGCACATCGCCTGGCGCTTGACCGTCCACCAGGCGTTGGCCCGGGGGAACCCCTTGTCCTGGCGCTGCCAGCTCTTGCCGCCGTTCTGCGTGCGGTAGGCGGCAGGCTTCCCCTCGATGCAGGTCCGGGGCCAGACGTCGGAACCGTCCATCGGGAAGACCCAGGCGGTGTCGGCGTGGCGGGGATGCACCACGATCGGGAAGCCGATGTCCTTGATCTTCCGGGGCATGTTGTCCCCGATCCGCACCCAACGATCGCCCGGGCGGTCGAGGCGGTAGATCCCGCAGTGATTCTGCTGATAGAGACGATCGGAGTTGCTCGGGGCCAAGACCACGCAGTGAGGATCCTGGCCGTACTCCGGAGCCGGTCCGGGGATGAAGTCCGTCGCCACGCCGCGATTGAGCGGCATCCAGTCGCCGCCGCCGTCGAAGCTCTCGAAGGTGCCGGCGGTGGAGAAGCTGAGGTACATGTGATTGGCATCCCGGGGGTCGACCAGGATGGAGTGGGTGAAAACTCCGTCCGGCGTGCCCCCCTCGCCGATCCAGGTCGCGAGCATCGGATGGTCATTCAATCCACTGACCGGGCTCCAGGTGTTTCCGCCGTCGTCGGTGCGAAACAGCCCCTCGGGCGAGGTGCCGGCGAACCAGGTTCCGGGTTGCGATGCATGCCCGGGAGTGAGCCAGAACACCTTCTTGACCGAGCGCCCCTTCTCGCCTTCCGGCATCTTCGGAAACGCGGGGGGTTGTGCCGCTTCCTTCCAGCTCTTCCCCCGGTCGGAGGATCGGAAGACGGTCGGCCCGAGATGCCCGGCGCTCGCCGCCATCAGGATCGTCTTCCCGTCGCGGGGGTCGAGCACCAGGTGCTGGACCAGATTCCCGAGAAAGTGGGGTCCGTCGAGCTTCCAGCTCTTTCGCGCGTCGTCGCCGTAGAAAAGGAATGCACCCTTGCGCGTACCGACCAGGAGGACCGGCCGCCCCTTCGGCGGTTGCACCCGCCACGGCGCGCTGGCCGGACGGGCGCTGCGCGCGGATGTCCCGCGGGCCGGAGTTGCCGCACGCGCGGGTGCCTTCCTGGCTACCGCCTTCTTCGTCGCGGCCTTCTTCGCGCTCTTCCCGACGCTCTTCTTGTTGGTGCTCCCCGTTGCGGGTGCGACCGATCGCTTCGCCGTTCCCGCCGCGCGCTTGGCTGTCCCGGCGCGACCCTTCGCCATCGCCATCCTTGCCTCCTCGTGGTCCGGTAGGACCGAAGACTTGCCGACCCCGGGTCGGCGCCGCTCCTCTGCTCCGAAGTGGGGCGATGCTATCCGGGGTGGACCGGCGGTTTCAAGCGGCGCCGGTCGCCGTTTCGGATTGCGTTCCGGCCAGGGTCTGCGTTTTCCTGCGGCATGGAACGACGCACCGCCTGGCGCATCGCCGCCCTCCTGGTTCTGCTGGCCGCGATCTTGCCCTATCGAGGGGCGATCGGGAACGGCTACGTCTACGACGATGTGGTCGCGGTGGAGCGAAACGACCGGGTTCACGGTCTGGCTCACTGGCAGGAGATTCTCTCGACCGAGTACTGGAATCGACGAGAACTACCGTCTCGTCTCTACCGCCCGGTCACGTTGCTCTCGATCGCGGCCGAACACCAGCTTCTCGGTCCGGAGCCGGGGCACTTCCACCTCACGAACCTGTTGCTCCACGCCGCCGCCTCGCTCCTGGTCCTGGGGATCGTGGGACGAGCGCTCCGGACCCGGCGCGACGACTCGATCGAGGATGCCCGCGACCGCCGGGATACCCTCTTCGCCGCCGGGGCGGCCGGGATCCTCTTCGCCATGCATCCGCTGCACAGCGAGGCGGTGCTTCCGATCGTGGGACGGGCGGAACTCCTCTCCGCGCTCTTCACCCTCCTGACCGTGGACGTCCTGATGCGCGGCGGTCGCGCCCGCTGGATCGCCCCCTTCGCCGCCTGCTTCGCCCTGCTCTCGAAGGAGAGTGCGGCGCTGATCGTTCCCTACGTCGCGCTCCTGGCGTTCTTCGGACTCTCGGCCCGAAACGTCGCGCAGCTCCGCCGGTGGGACGGCCCGGGCTCCGGCCGGTTCGGGGCCGCCGGTCGCGATCTCCTCTGGATCGCCCCCGGCGTCGCCCTGGCGCTCCTCCTGCGCTGGAATGCGCTCCACGAGGTGCCGGCGCCGCAGCTCGCCTTCGCCGACAATCCGCTGGTGGCCGCCGGGGTGGTGGAGCGGATCGCGACCTCGGCGTTTCTCTTCACCCGGTATCTCGTGCTGCACCTGCTGCCCGAACCGCTGGTCCCCGACTATTCCTTCGCCGCGATTCCGGTCGCCGGGCTCTCCAGCTTTCCCGGGGTTGCCGGGCTGGTGACCTGGTTCTTCTTCGCGGTGACGATCTGGTTCCTGACCCGTCTCGGGCGAATGGAGACCGACCGCTCGGCGCGCGCCGGGCTCGCCCTGGCCGGACTCGGCCTTTCCTGGTTCGCCCTCGGGACGCTCCTCTCGAGCAATCTCTTCTTCCTGATCGGCACCCTCTTCGCCGAGCGGCTGACCTACCTGCCCGGAATCGGCCTCTTCCTGGTCTTCGCCGCCCTGGTGAAGGCCGCGTTCGCTCTCCGCGCCGCCGTGGCGCAGTATGTGGCGGTGAGCGTGGTGCTCGCCCTGTTCGCCGCAGGAACGATCGGCCAGCTCGCGATGCTCTCGAAGCGGACCGCCGCCTGGAGCAGCAATCTCGCGCTGTTCCGCCAGGCCACGATCGATCATCCGCGCTCCTTCCGGGTTTGGGTCGGGTTGGGCGAGTCGCTGATGAACGAGGGGAAGCTGGCCGAAGCGGAGCCGGCGCTGCAGAAGTCGCTCGCCATCTACCCCGACTTCGGCGCGACCCACAACTGTCTCATGTCGATCTACCACGATCAGGGGAAGTTCGAGCTGGCCGACACCCATGCGCGCCGCTTCCGGCAGCTCGTACCGATGGATCCGCGCCCCTACTTCGTCCTCTCGGAGAGTGCGCGGCGGGCAGGGGATCCCACCGCGGCGCTCGCGGAGGCCCAGGCCGGGATCGCGGCGAACCCAGACTACCTGCCGCTTCGTCTCGCGTCGGCTCGGGCGGCCGGCGCCCTCGGTCGTACCGAGGAGGCGATCGCGGAGTATCGTCTGGTGATCGAGAAGCAGCCGCAGCTCACTTCGGCCAGGAGCGAACTCGGGCCGCTGCTCATCCGTCTCGAGCGGTGGGACGAAGCGGTGGAGCTCTACCGGCAGGTGGTCGCGGAGGCGCCCGACTGGGCCGCCAGCAACTACCTCGCCTGGGCGTCGTTCAAGAGTGTCACGGCGAAAGACGGCTCCGCCCCGGACGCCGCCGAAAGGCTGGATGAGGCACAGCGCGCGGCCGAGACGGCGGTGAGCCAGGCGCCCGAGAGCATGAAGCGCTATGCCATCGATACCCTCGCGCAGATCCAGTTCGCGCGCGGCGAAAGGGCCGCGGCGATCGCCCTGATGGAGCAACTCGTCGCGGCCCTGCCGGGTGAATCGTCTTATCGTGGGACCCTGCGAGCTTGGCGAGCGTCCCGCTGATCGAGGTCAGCACGCCTTGACCGTCGCCGTGCTCTGATCGTCGCCGGGGCGTCGACCGCCCGGCGCCTTCAGTTCAGCGGCGCCAGAGCTTGTCCCACCAGGTGTCACCGCCGTCGTTGGACGGCCGGTCGCTGGCCGGATCGTTCCAGCGCAGGTTCATCTTCCGGCTGATCAACTCCAGGTCCCAGCCGGTGAGTGAGGCCAGATCCTCCGCCTGTCGCCGCTCGCGCGCGGCGAGATCGCGTCGATACGCCTTCGCCTGTTCGCAATCGCTCGAGCCGGTCCAGGGGTGGCGAAGCACGTAGCGCCCCTGGAAGTTCTCCCGGTCACCGGTCTCCTGGAAGACCAGGTCCTCGGGGAAGTGCTCGAAGTCGTAGCGCAGGTGGAGTCGGGTGACGAAGACGTTCGGCGGGCCGCTCGGCGGCGCCGGCCGCCGACCCCAACGCTTGTCGTACGGAGCCTGTGGACCGTCGTCGAGCCAGAACACTCCCAGCTCGCGCAACTCATCGTTCGAGAGCGGGTCGGCCGCGCAGGGATCGCACCAGCCCATATCCCACGCGTACTCGAGGAACACCGCGTGCATGTTCTCCTTCTCCACCTGACGGTCGAACATGGCGCGGTAGAACTCCTTGAACTCGTCCTTCACGTAGACCGGGATCTCGTTGCCGCTCGGCAGGCGCACCGTGCGGTAGTTGGTCGTCTCGACCCGACCGTTCCGGGTCAGCGCGTAGACGAAGAGTTCCTGCGCGCCGTCGGCGTTCACCATGCCGAGGCGGATCGGCAGCATGAACTTCTCGTGCTCGAAGGCGATCTGCAGTGGCCGGAGCGTTGCGTATCCCAGCGCCGACTGCTCCTTCAGGTTCACCTTGGCGACGAAGAATTTCATCCCCTGCTTGAGGTAGGCGCCGAGAACGCGCGAGGCGCCGGCCGGCACACGGTACTCGTTCTCGCGCAGCCAGGTCTCGAGCCCGCCGCTCTCCTTGGCCGAGAGGATCAGGATGTCGTACTCACCGACGGTGTAGCGCGCCTCGACGGTGACGCCGAGAGCCTCGTCGCGCTCCCGCGCGGGGGCGGCGTCACTCTTGGACATTCCCGCCGCGCGCTCGCTGAGATAGGGGAGGTTCCCGAGCGCGCAGGGGTCACCGTCGTAGTACTCGACCAGTCGTGGCGCGGTGTAGGCATCGAGGTGGTCGACCAGGGCCGCGTTGGCCACGTGGATCTGTCCCTCCTGAAGGACGGTGGGGACCGGTACGACCAGCGCGAACTCGGTCAAGCTCCCCTTGTAGTCGTTCACCATGGTCAGCACGGTGCGATCGCCATCGCGCACCAGAACCACCTGCGACGATTCGTTGAACAGGTCGGCCTCCGCTCGCGCCACGTAGAAGCCGCAGAAGGCTTCGGCCGGGGCGGGGAGCAGGAGTGCTGCGGCCAGCAGGCCGGCAGTGATTCGTTTGCAGCGGGCAGTGATCATCGTTTACCTCCAAGCGAAGGGACAGGACCGAAGGACGGCGCATTCAGTTCGGGCAAGGAAATCGGGGTCGCGCGCGCCGTCTCACCCGGCCAGACGTAGCGTGCGGCCGGGAGCAGGCGATCGATCAGAGGCACTAGCGGGCTCAAGACGGCGAGCGACCAGAGGAGTCCATTGGTGCGGTAGAGGACGAACTGCACCAGCGCCGCCCCCAGGGCGACCAGGACGGCGAAGGCGATTCGCCCCGCACGGCGGTCGGGGGTCGTCTTCGGATCGGAGATCATGAAGAAGGCGAACAGGACCAGCGCGCCACTCTCCAGTTGGTGGAGCGGCACCGCCCAGCGCTGTCCCAGCCACAGCGCCCGTCCGAAGAGGATCGCCGCATAGCTGACCAGGAAGGCGAGGGTGACATCGGCGCGCGCGGCGCGATTCACCACCAGTCCGCCGGCGCAGGCCATCAGAAACGCGAAGGTCAGCCCGCTGCCCCACTGGGCCGGAGAAACCCAGGCCGCGTCGGTCAGGAGCAGGCAGGCCACGATTCCCAGGTTCGTCGGATTGAAGATGTGCTTCCCCCGCGACCGGAGGGCGAACTTGCTCCCGATCGAGACGAAGGCCGCCAGCGCGGCCCAGAGGGGGCTCTCGGTGCGGAAGAGGAGGCAGAGCGAGAGGCTCGAGATCCAGGGGGAGCGCAGGTCGACCCGTGCGAGACCGGTGAGCCGACTGCCGAGCCACTGCGTCAGGAGGGCGGTTCCGAAGAGCACCAGCGCATTCAGAGGGCGGACGTCGAAGTCGAGGACCAGGACCCCGTAGGCCAGGAGGCAGCTCAGGACGGCGATCTGGTAGTGGCGCGGGTCGCGGAGCAAGGGCTCCAGTCGTGGCGGCATCGATCCTCCAGTTCCGAATGTCGGTGGATGGGGACGAACGACAGGACGGGGAGGAGGCCGTCGTCGCTTACCCCGATCTCACCACCCCGGATCCCACCGCCCGTCCGCCTCGTGGGCCAGGATCAGGTCGACCATGCGGCCGTAGGTGCGGACCCCCTCGGGCTGGGCATTTCCCTTGAGGTAGGTGTCGTTGACCGCCTCGGCCAGGTCGTTGCCGGGGCCCTCGTACCGTTTCCAGAAGTCCCAGATGGCGAGGCGATCGGCGGCGGGGCCGGGGTCGAGCAGGCCTTGATTGAGGGCGCGGGCGGAGTCGGGGGCGACCTCGCGGAGGGCGCCGAGGAAGCTGCTGTAGGCGGCGAGCGAGGCGCTGTAGCGGGCGGCGGCCATCCCGCTCTCGCGGCAAGCCAGCCAGGCGGCGAAGTTGGCCTCGTCCTCGCGCGCCACCCCGCGCTGGTGCGCCATCTCGTGCGCCGTCACGAACGGAATGGCGGCCTCCGGCATCAAGCCGTTGACCGTGGCCTCCCCGGTGAACGGGATGTAGATCCCGCTGATGCCGAGGCGGCTCAGGAGTTCGCTGAAGAGGGCGGGCGACTTCGGCGGGGGCAGCGCGACCCGGGCCATCCGCGCGTGATGGAGTCCATGCGCGGATGAAAGGACCTTCGCCAGTTCGTCCCGGGGCTGGAGGAGCCGCGAGGGGGCGTCGTCGGCGCGGCCGAGTTCATTCCGGGTCGTGGCCAGGCGATAGCTGTAGTTGGTATCGGCGGCCAGGAGTCGCGTCACGCGGCAGAGTGCGGTCGCGTCCGCCGGTTTCGGGGTGAGTCCGTAGAGCGCCGCGAGTGGAGCCCGCGCGTAGTGGAGACCCCAGACGAGGTAGAACGCCCAGATCACCACGCCGACCGCGATGAGCCATCCGGTGGTTCCGGCGAAGAAGGCGCCGACCGACCGCTTCTTCCGCGCCCGGGAGAGCGCGTGCAGGAAGCCGACCACCAGGACCGCGGCCAGGCCGAGCAGCAGTACCTGGGCCACGCTCCAGGAGACCTGCCGCGCCGGGACGACCAGCAGTTCCATCAGATTCGGGAACAGCTTCTCCGCGTAGACCTGCTCCAACCAGCCGGGGAAGCGGCGGGCGATCTGCGGCAGCGCCAATCCGCTCCCGATGAGAAGCGCGGCGAGAACCCAGCCGCGCGGCCGGGCACGGTTCACTTCGCGGGGTACTCCTTCAGTGCCTCAGGCATCCAGGCCTCCAGCTGCTTCACTCGGTTATCCGGGTTGGGGTGAGTCGAGAGCCACTCCGGCGGACGCGCCCCGCCGTCCGCCGACATCCGCTGCCAGAAGCGCGGCGCCTCCCGCGGATCGTAGCCCGCGCGCGCCATGTAGATCAGGCCGATGTGATCCGCTTCGCTCTCGTGGCTCCGGGAGAAGGGAAGAAGCACCCCGACCTGCCCTCCGACCCCGTAGGCGGTCATGACGAGCTGTCGCGTCGCCGCGCTCTTCTCGTTGAGCAGCGTCTCCAGCCCCATGCCCGCGACCTGAAAGGCCAGGTTGTTCGACATCCGCTCGGAGCCGTGCCGCGCCACCGCGTGCGCGATCTCGTGTCCCATCACCACCGCGAGTCCCGCCTCGTTCTCGCAGACCGGCAGGATTCCGCTGTAGACCGCCACCTTTCCGCCCGGCAGGCAGAAGGCGTTGACCGTCTTCGAGTCGTCGATCAGATTGAATTCCCACTCGAAGCTCTTCTCGTCGCAGACCGCCGCCAGCGCGCGTCCCACGCGCACCACTCGCTCATAGTCCGCGCCCGAGGTGATCGTCTTCGACTCCGACAAGACCTGCCGGTAGGCATCCGCGCCGAGCGACGAAGCCTGTCCGTCCGGAATCAGGTTGAAGCTCTTGCGCCCGGTCACCGGCACGGTCGAACAGGCCGCAACCAAGGTCGCGGTCATGAGGCCGAAGATCAGCCGGCGTCGGATGCCGTGATGTTTGCGCATCGTAGGTTCTCGCTCCTCTCGGTTCTGGTTTCGCCCCGCGTGCGTGCCGTCATGGTAGCCGAGGCGGCCCAGCGCGCGCAGCGGGGCGTTTCGGCTCGAGGGTGGGCAGCGGCCGGGGAGAGGCCGGGGAGAGGCGCTCCGAGCGGGCGCGAGCGATGCGCCGGACGGTCGATGGCGCGACCGGCGAACTCCCCCCGGGGGGAGTTCGCGGTAGGTGACCCACTCCGGAGCGCGGGTTCCGAGTCGGCTTGCAGCGTGTTCGCGCGCGCGTTGACCGGCCGAGGCGGTGGTTGCTACGGTCGCGCAATGAGATCATCGAAACTCCAACAGATCATGTCCCGGGCGCTCGCCCTCGGCCTGGCGTTGCTTCTCGCCCACGCGGGGCCGGGGCTTACGGGCTGCGCCACGGTCGGGCGTGAGTTTCAGCCTGCGCCGGTGAAGCAGCTTCAGATCGGTCGCACCGACAAGGGAGAGGTGCTGGGGCTCTTCGGCCTCCCGTACCGGCGCGGCGTCGACTGTGGCGATTCCACCTGGACCTACGTCCACTACAAGTTTCGCCTGTTCGGCGAACACCTGAAGACCCGCGATCTGGTCGTGACCTTCGACGGCGCGGGGCGGGTGAAGTCGTACGTCTACAACAGCAACCTGGACGACTGATCGGACTGCGGCGCGCGCTCTCAACGACCCACTCCTCGCGCCGTTCCATCGTGGTCGTCTCCGGGGCCGCCTCCCCGGCGCGTTTCGCGGCACTCTCCGCCCCTGCGCTCTCCGCGGCTTGACACCGACGCCCCTCCGCGCGTAACACTCCTGGCGCGATGCGGGCGCATCGGTGTCTCCCTCACGGCCAGTGAGGGAGCTGAATAGGGAAGACGGTGAGAAACCGTCGCGGGCCCGCCGCTGTAATCGGGGACCGATTCCGCTGTTTGGCCACTGTTCGTTCGATCGGGGAGGCGCCCTGCCTCCGCGAGCGGGGAACGGGAAGGCGCGGAAATCGGGATGATCCGAGAGCCAGAAGACCTGCCGATGCGCGACATAGAAGAACTCCCTTTCGTGGACAGGAGGGGTCTTGATGAGCGCTCATGGGGCGGCTCTGCTCAGGCGTGGTCCGCGCGGACGATCCGTGCCACCACCGGGTGAAACTCCAGGACAATCGAACGCTGCGCAGGCACCGCGCCGGGCGTGTGGCGTCGGGTCGATCTCTGCCCTGTCGGTCTCCGTTCGGTCGACCGCCAGGCGGAGCGGCGGATGGCTTGCCCTGCTGCTGCTCGGCACGTGGGGCGCAGCGCGGGCGGAGGATGCCTGCTGGGCGGCGCCGCGCTACGGGGTGGCGGCGACGCGCGCGGTCGGGATGGTCGATACGGTGCGGGTGGATGGGGAGCGGCCGGAGGGTAGGACGGCTCTGGCCCGACGAAGCGGCTTTGCGGCCGTGATCCCCCTGGGCGCGCATGCGCCGCTCGGTCGCGATCTCGGGGATCTGCTCGACCGCACCTTGGGGGTCGACGTCCAGCGCTACGGCGGCCTCGGGGCGTTCGCCACGGCGAGCGTGCGCGGGAGCAGCGCGGCGCAGGTGAAGGTGTGCCTCGACGGGGTGCCGCTCTCGACCGGCGGACATGGGTTCGTCAACCTGGCGCTTCTCCCGGCGTCGAGCCTGGCCCAGGTGACGGTCTATCGCGGGCCGGAAGCGAGCGGATTCGGCGGTCCGGCCGCGGCAGGAGTGATCGATCTGAGCACCCCGACGGCGGTGGCGAGTCCGGCGCGCCTCGCGCTCGGCATCGGGAGCTTCGACACGCGCATCGCGCGCGGACAGTGGGGCCTTTCCTCGGGGCCGCTGGGGTTGTTCGCCTCGGGGGAGACGCGCCGGAGCGACGGCGACTTTCCCTATCTCAACCGAAACGGCACGCTCCACCAGAACCGCGCGGACGATCGGGTGGTGCGACGGCGCAACAACGACTGGCACGACCGATCGCTGCTCTGGAAGGGGGCGTACACCCCGGCTTGGGGCCGCCTGCAGTACACCGGGCAGGACTTCGCCCGGGTGGGTGGCATCCCCGGCACGGAAAACATCCAGACCGAGTCGGTCCGACTGGAGACCGAACGGGCGAGTCACCATCTCGGCCTGATGCTGCCCTGGACCGAGCTGACGGTGGCCGAGGAGCGCCAGCACGAGCGGCTGGATAACCGCGCCGGTGAGGTCGGCCTGGGGAAGGTGCACTCGGATCAGGTCGATCGCACCCGCACCGGTCGACTCGAGCTGCGCGCGGAGGGAACGGCGCGACTCCGAGGTGTGGGGCAACTGATCCAGTCGCTCCAGCTCGCCGGGGAGCGGAGTGACGAGCGGCTCCGCGCGAAAGACCTGGCGACCGGAAGCGCGAGTCCGACCCGTCGTCGGGCGAGCAACACCGCCGTGGCGGAGTACACCGCCGGGATCGCGCGGCTCAGCCTGAGCGCGAGTCAACGCTGGATCCGGACCGACGATCGCTTCGGCGCGGAGGGGATCGGGATCGGCGCTACCCCGGCGACGAACCCGACCCGCCGCGATCTCGACGGGCTGACCCTGGGGCTCAGGTTCGATGCCGGCCGCGGTCTTTCCTTCAAAGCGAACCGCGGGCGACTCCACCGGCTTCCGACCTTCGCCGAATTGTTCGGCGAGAACGGGGTGCAGCAGGGGAATCACTCCCTGGTCCCGGAAGCGGGCCTGCAGTGGGACGCAGGCCTGGCCTTTGCCCCGCGAGGCGCGTTTCAGCTGGAAGCTGTCTTCTTCGAGCGGGTGGTCGAGGACGAGATCACCTGGCTGCAGAACAGCCAGCGCACGGTCAAGGCGTTCAACCTCGATCGAGCGTGGGTGCGGGGCGGCGAGCTCCGCCTCTTCGGACGGAGCGCGCTCCCGGCGTGCTGCGCCCTCGAAGTCCAGGCCCACGGAACCTCGCAGCTCGGACGCGACGTGGGAGAGAGTCGAACCTACCGGGGGAAGCGCCTGCCCAATCTTCCCCTGCGCGAGGCGTTCGTCGCCGCCCGGCTCAACCGGGGCGGGAGTGCGCTGCTCGCGGAGTCGACCATCCGATCGTCGGCCTATCGTGACCGCTACAACACCGAAGCGAAACAGACCCCTGGCCACCATGTCGTGGGCCTGGGTGCGGAGCAGACGATCCCGGGCACGGCGATCGCACTCCGTTTCCAGGCAGACAATGTCGGGAACGTCCGCGTGATGGATGTCGACGGCTTCCCGCTGCCGGGGCGCACCTACCTACTGGAGGTCAAGTGGACGCTGTAGAGACCTTCCGCCGCAGTGTCGGCGCCTGCCTGGTCGGACTGCTCGGTTTCGTGTCGTTGCTCTGCGCCCTCGTGCCCCCCGCGCGGGGCGCGGAGGACGTCGTCGTGCTGACCACCGATTTCGCCACCGGTGCGATCACCACCCTCCCGGTCGCCGGCTCGTGTGCCCCGACTCTCGATCGCGCGGCGATCTGCGGGGATCCCGTGGCGCGGAGCTGGAACGATCGGATCTACGTGGTCAACCGCTTCGGTTGCGACAACATCCAGGTGCTCGACCCGTTCGCGGGCTACGCGACCCTCTCCGAGTGCTCCGTCGGATCCGAGCTGAACCCACAGGACATCGCGGTGGTGCACCACCACCGGGCCTACGTGACCCGCTACGAATCGAACGACCTGCTGGAGATCGATCCGGAGAGCTGTGCGGTGACCGACGCAATCTCGTTGGCCGGGTTCGCCGATGTCGACGGGCTGGTGGAGATGCACCGCATGTTCCTGAAGGGGGATCGACTCTACGTGCAGCTTCAGCGGCTCGATCGGCGTGGATTTCCGTATGTGGCCGAGGGCTCGATGCTGGCCGTGATCGACGTCACGACCAATACGCTGATCGATGTCGATTCGTCGCTGCCCGGAGTCCAGGCGATCGAGCTGTCCGGGGACAATCCGATCGCGCCGATGCAACTCGAGCTGACGACCGGGTTCCTGCTCGTGCCGGAGACGGGACTCTACGGCGTGATGAACGACGGAGGGATCGAGCGGGTCGATCTACGGCGCAATCGCTCGGCGGGATTCGCTCTGCCGGGTGCGGCGCTGAACGCCGATCTGGTCGACTTCGCCCAGGGACCGGGAGCGAGCGGCTATGTCGTGATCGCAGACGCGAGCTTCAATACCTCGCTGATGCGCTACGACAGCCTCGCCGGGACGCTCACCGGCGCCCTCTATGCCCCCGGAGGCTATGTGCTGAGTGACGTTCTGGCGCACGGCGGGAAGCTGTTCGTCGCCGACCGGGACTTCTTCGAGCCGGGGATCCGGGTCTGGGATCTGGGGACCGAAGCGCCGCTCTGCGGTGGGGTCCTGCCGAGCGGTCTGCCACCGTTCGAACTGCTGGTCCGACCGGATGTGCCTTCCGAGGCCCCGAGGCAGGCGATCGGCTCACCGGAACGATCCCCGGCCTGGGTGGTTTCGCACCGAATCCGACCAGCGGGGAGTCGGTGCTGATCGCCGCCCTGCCGGCGGATGCCTGGCGGCGGGCCGAGCTGTTCGACACAGGCGGGCGGCGGGTTCAGCGCCTGGTCCCCCGCGCGGTCGGGGGCGGGACGGAGTTCCACTGGGACGGAAGGGATGAGGTCGGACGGCCGCTCGGGAGCGGAGTATACTTCCTGTGGGTCGAGACGGGCGATGGCCGGACTGCCGCCCGCCGGTGTGATCTGATTCGGTAGGCGAACGTGCGCGGTCCCGCCCGGGGCCGCGCCCAGAGACCGCTCCGGGCGGAGCGTTGGATCGTTCAACCAAGGCAGAGCTTCCTCCGCCCGGAGCGCGTAAAGCCCCACCGTCGTTTCCGTCGCCGTGCACGGCGGATCGAACAGCCATAAGCGCTTCTGCTCCTGGATCACGCCAAATCGAGGTTGCTTCCGCTCCTCCCCAGGCCGAACCTAGGAGTGGTTCCCCGGCGACTTGGGGACGACAGAGACGACCCGCATCGCGGGTCGCCGTTTCGGAGAGGAGGCCTTGCCCATGTCCGGAACGAGATTGGCCCACGGGGGGCGCGCGCGAGTGGCGCCGCTCGTGCCGCGCTCACCCCATCCGCGTCTTCATGCCGACCGGCATCAGCTGATTCTGCTTCTGGTCGCGCTGCTCGCGACCGCGCTCGCCCTGCTTCTCACCGCCAGTCCGGCGGCGAGCAAGGGGTGTGATCCCTCGACCCCGGCCGAGGTGCCGCGTTGCTGGGCTTCGGCCCTCAACAACGCCGACTGGAAGCTGCTCGACGAGATGCTGAGCGCCGACTTCCAGCAGCAGGTGACCGGACCGTCCGGAGCGGTCGCGCTGCGCGACAAGGACGAGTTCGAGCGTTCGCTTGCCGCGTTGCTCGATCCGCGTCAGGTGGTGAAGTTCGAGGCCACGTTCAGTGACTCGTTGGTCGTGACCGAGCGGAGCATCACGCGCTGGCGGGTCGACACCGTGCTGCTGCTCTCCTACGTGCCGCGCCTGGCCGACGGAAGCGAGGGGAAAGCAATCAAGACTCGCGCACCGGTTTCGCTCTTCGTGCAGCGCGCGATCGAGCCGATGCCGCACTACGAGCTGCACCGCTGGGAGACGGTGTCGAAGGCGGCGAGTCCGATTCTGTAAACGACTCGTGGCGCGGCCTGCGGTGCGCGGTTGTGCCGGTCAGCACGAGGTACGGGGAAGGGTCTTTGCCCCGGGTGGGCACTGCCTGTCCACGGTTGGGGGCTGCGCGCCCCAGGGAGGGCGGCTGCGTGCCCGGGCAGATGGCTGCGTGCCCAGGAGCGGGAGTGCGCGTGCTCAGGCGGCGGGGTCCGGTCTGTGCGCCGACGTACGTCCTTGCGTCCTTGCGTTCTTGCGTCCGTGCGTCCGTGCATACGTGCATACGTGCATACATGCACACGTACGTGCGTGAGTTACAGGCGAGGTCGCGGCTGTTCGCCGCGGATGCGGTGGCGGCGTGCGACGACGCAGTTAGCGCGACGGGAGGAGCAGGCTCGCGTCGCAACGATCCGCAGTGTTTCGAAGAATTCGCTTGACGCTCCGTTCACCGCGACCGCGCGGGGCTTGGCGGACGGAGTCTCTCCGCGCTCAGGCCGCGATAGGGTACGCGTCAGGCGCTGATCGCGCGATCTTCTCGCAGCGCGCGTGAAATCAGACCAGATGTCTCCTCGCCGCCCCTCCAGTGAGTCCGCGCAACCCACATCTACAATGCGAACTCGGCACGGGTCGATCGTGCGGATGGCGCGTCGTGGTGTACGTGGGGCAAGGAGGGACGAAAGATGACGGAACGAGTCGAATCGTCGGTGGAGCAGAGGGCGCCGGGGGAGACCAGGGGAACTCTCCGGCTACCCCGCGTGGCCTCGGAGACTTGGGCGGCAGTTCCGGACCGGCGGCTCCTCGAGGCGCTGAACCACCTGGTGGCGCGCGAGCAGGAGGCGACCGCCGAGCTGCTGCTCTGTCTCGCCGAGGTCGACGCGCGACGCCTCTATCTGGAAGAAGGGTGTGCATCGCTGTTCTCGTATTGCACGACGGTCCTTCACCTCTCCGAAGGGGCGGCCTACTACCGAATCACCGCCGCTCGCGGCGCGCGGCGCTTCCCGCGCCTGGTCGAGCTGATCGCGAGCGGGGCACTTCATCTGAGCGGCATTTGCCTCCTGCTTCCCCTCCTCGACGAGGCGAACGCAACCCGACTCCTCACGGCCGCCACACACCAGAGCAAGCGGGAGATCGAGGCTCTCGTGGCGTCCGAGCGGGGGCGGTCGGCTCCCGCGGGTCCATCGGTGCGCGCGGAGACTCGCGTATCTCGCGATCGGACGCGCCACACGGAGTCCGCACAGCAATGCCTCGCCGTGTCCGGCGAACCGGCGGAGCGTGCGCAGGCGACGGAGTGTGCGCAGGCGACGTCGTCGGCCGACCCACTCGAGGCCTCGACCGAGCCGCGGAGTGTCGTTGCACCTCCTTTCCGTCGGCGGGCGGACGGCTCGCTGGAGATGCGGATCGGTGCGCACGATTCGACCGCCGATCTGTTTCGCCGCGCGCGCGACCTCTGTCGTCACCAGAATCCGAGTGGCGACGCCGAGACCCTCCTCCGTGCCGCCCTCTCCGCTCTCATCGCCCAGGTGGAGCGGCGACGGGTGGGATCAAGCCGGAAGCGGACCGAGGCGGGACCGAAGCGCGACGCGATCGTTCCTGCCGTGGGAACCTCGGCGGCACCGGCACAGGAGGCGACGCGATCACGCTACATTCCGGTTGCCGTGCGGCGGGTGGTCTGGGAGCGGGACGGTGGCCAATGCGCGTTCGTCGGTCGAAACGGGCGCCGTTGCGATGTCGGCGCGTTTCTCGAGTTCCACCACCATGATCCCTTCGCGCGCGGCGGCCCGCCCACGGTGGAGAACCTCTCGCTCTTCTGCTCCGCGCACAACCAGCACGAAGGTCGGCGCGCGTTCGGACCCAACCGTGGCGGCGGCGCGCATCGCACATCGCACACCGCACAGCGCACAGCGGAACTCCCCCCGGGGTGAGTTCGCGTGGGTTCGCGACTCTCGCACGCACGCAACTGCGCAGGCGGAGCCCGCAGAAGTCCGGAACCGCTCCCGCAGGGAACCAGACCGGTCGGGTCGACCTGTTCATTCGATGTACCCAAGGGAACGAAGTACCTCGAGCTGTTCGCGACTGAGGCGGGCGGTGATCGGGACCCCCGCTCGCCCCTGAGTCGCGAGACGTCAGTCACGCAGCACCTGGAGTTGGCTCGTCCCGACCGCAGAGTCAACTTCCCAGAGATTTCGCCGCTCCTCCGGGTCCGCGAACAGATCGTAGTGCTCGACGTCCCGCAGGGGATGCAGCCAGGCGTGTGTCTTGGTGAGACTCGTTCGCACCACCGCCTGCTCTCCGTTGAGATCTGCGAACGCCGGGGGACTCGATCGGGAAGCGCCCAGCGAATCGACGAAGTGCATCGAGAGGTCCATAGCGGGAAACGGGGTCGGGGCGGCCGTGCCAAACGTGGGAGGAGTGGTGACGCGCGCCAGACCCAGGATGGTGGGGGCTACGTCCATCAATCGGACCTGTTGCTCGACGAGGTGCCCGGAGGGGACGGCGGGTGGATATCGCAGGAGGAGCGGCACGAGCAGAGTCTCGTCGTAGAGGTTCTTGCGGTGTCCAGTCTGCCCGTGCTCGTAGAATTCGTCGCCGTGATCCGACGTGACCACGATCAGCGTTCGGTCCAGCTGTCCGTGAGACTCGAGCAGATCGATCATCATGCCGACGTGGAGATCCGTGTAGCGGATCTCTCCATCGTACAGCGCGATGTCACGCGCGAGGACGCCCGGGGCCACAGCGACGGCGGTTCGAGCCGACAAGGACTCTGCGCGGGCCTCATCGGGGGAAAACAGCGTGTCGAACGGAGGTGGCGGGTCGTAGTCGAGATGCGGGTCCCACATATGAACAAAGGCGAAGAACGGTCGAGGCGATGCCCGTTCGATCCAGCCCTCGAACCACCGAGCGAATGCGCGCTGCAGCTTCGGGGAGTTGACCGCCCGGTGGGCCTGCGGCTTGTTTCCGGCAACGGCGGTGTAGTCATCGTACAGGTCGAAGCCGCGCGAGAAACCATATCCTGCATCCAAGAAAGGCGCACTCACGAACGCCGCCGTCTCGTAGCCGCTTGCCTGCAGTACCTGGGCGAGCGACACGGTGGAGGAGGAGATCTGAGCCGTCGGAACGATGACGCCGTGCAGCTCGGGCGGGAGCGCGGTGAGAGGGGTGACGTGCGACGGCAGGGTCCAGGTGGTCGGTGCGACGACGGTCTGGAATCTCGTACCTTCGCGGCTCAGCTGATCGAGACGAGGCGAAGTGGGGCGTGCGTAGCCATAACACCCCAGGTGATCCCGCCGCAGCGAGTCGATGGAGATCAGGAGGATGTTTGGCGCGCCCGGGGACGGTGCCACCGGCATGGGTGCTGGGATCTGCGTGTGCCGTGCCCGCATGTACTGCACGCTGGCCGCGGCTCCCAGTGCAGCCAGGATGCCGACCGTTGCGAGGTTAAGCCTCCGCAAGGCGCATCGAGGAGATGGGTGGGGGGCGGTGGTCCGGTTCCGGCCGGAATAGCGATCCGCGCCGTGCGCTTCATTCGCGCGAGAGTTCTCCCCAGCGACCAGATCGCTCCTGCCATTCCGCCCGTCACCATGCCGATCGCGCACGCTGCGAGCAGGAACCCAGCTGGAGGTAGCCCGCTCGCTCCAAGTTCGACCGGCTGATGAATCCCGTTTGGGAGGAACTGCAGCAGATTGACATTTATCTCGCCGCAGACCCTTCGGCCTACCCAGATCGGATAGAGCTCCCGAAGCCGAATGGTCGCATTGTTCGCGGGCAAGAACAGAGCGTGGATGAGCGTGGAGAGCGCGCCCAGCGCGAGAAACGCCGCGAGCCGGTCAAGCTCCGATCGACTCAGTCTGGAGTGCCACATGGTGTCAGAGTATCAGACGAGGGTCGCGTCGCCTCGGAGCGTGGGGAGGCCCCGGGTGGCGAGGGGCTGTTGCTCGTTCCCGACGAGGCTCAGGTGTCGTGTCATGCTGTCGATCTCAGGGTGATCAGGGGGGATTGCGTCAAACGCCGCGCACAGCGGAACTCCCCCCGGGGTGAGTTTGGGTGGGGCACAGGCGATGCAAACGACTTCAGACCGGGCGATCGTCGCTCGCGCCGCCGCCGCTCTCAGCCCCCGAGCGAGAACTCGTGGATCGGGACGGTGAGCAGCAGGCGAAGTTCCTGCGACTTCTCCTGGTACTTGGCGGTGCCGTGGATCAGCCAGCCGACGGCCTCGCGCGGGAAGAACATCCCGCCGCGCAGGCTCAGAGTGGCATCATTGCGCAGCTTCCAGTCGATCCGGCCGTCGATCTCGCTGCCAAGCTGGGTCGAGATCGCGCTGCCGAACTCGTCCGCGCTGATCACGCCATCGGTGTTGCCGTCGGCCCAGCCGCGGATCGCCTTGGTCGCCCGAATGAGCGAGAAGCTGCCGGTGACCCGCGTTCCGCGGGTGGCTTGGAGAGCCGCGTGGGCCTGCAGGACACGCGTGTTCTCGAGCCCGCGGTAGCCGCGAACGAAGGGGGAGCCGAGGCCGCCGGGAGCGATCCCCTGCTCGTCGAGCGCGATCGTGTCTTCCCAGATCTCGGTCAGGCCGAAGTACCCGTTGGTGTGGAGGGAATTGATGTTCCCCTCGCCGGTGCGCGGATCGTCGTCGCCCGAGCCCTGGGCAAACGTGCCGCCCAGTTCGATGCGGGATCCAGCGAGCGCGAAGCGCGCGTAGAGATTTGATCCGGTCAGGTCGCCATTGTTCACGTCGAACCGCTCGAAGGTGCCGGAGTCGGAGTTGGGCACCCGGTCGGTGCCGGAGAGCTGGTCGAGCTCGGCGTCGATCTGGAGGATGCCGCGGCGCAACGCGAGGCTGGCACCGAAGACCTTGGCGGTCGAGATGTTCGGACGGAAGCGCGCGTCGAGCGAATAGCCGTCGGGCAGGAGGGTCGAGCCGTCGGCGTTGCCGCGATCGTTGTACGACGCGAAGAAGGGGCTCAGCTTGAAGCCGCCCCCGCGGGTCGCGAAGTCCCAGCGGGTGAACCAGAGATCGGCATCGCGACCATCCGGACCGCCCCCGGTCGCTCCGGTCCGCTTCTGATCGGTCAGGCCGTCGGCCCCCTCGGACTCCTTCGCCCAGGCGAGCGCGAGGGTCGAGTTCAGTCCGGGGAACTCCCGGTGGATCTGGAGGCCGTCGGCGTTCTCGTCGAGCACGATCCGGTTGCCGAGGCTGAAGTCCTGCCGACCGATGTACCAGCGGGTCTTCGTGCCGGGGTGCCGAAACGCGAGGTAGGCCCAATCGAGGTGAAAGGGGACGAAGGTCCCCTTGTGGGCGAACCGACCGGCGTAGCTGTCGTCTCCGGGTGGGTCCTGGTCGAGTCCCCAGACCCCCTGGCCGAGCGTCCAGGCGAGGTTGACGTTCAGATTGTCGCTCAGGATGAGCCGCGGATAGAGCTTGAGCTCCTGGGTCCAGAAGGCGTCGAAATCGGACTCATTGCCGGTCGAGGCGGCGTCGAGGGTGCGGCCGAGAAGGAAGTTCTTCTGCATCGTCGACTCGCTCCGCCAGACGCCGCGAAGGGTCAGACGCGAACGGGGCGCGCTGCTGGGGGCGTCTCCTGAGGGCGCACGGTGGGCGTCATCCTTCTGCGCGTCATCCGCGCGCGCGGGCGTGAGAACGCCCAGCGACCCCAGAAGGGTGCAGCCGACGGAAAAAACTGCCCAGCCGATCCATGACCGAGTTCCACGAGTCGCGCTCATATCGCGTAGCACCTCCCTGTGCCGAACGGCGGCCCGATCATAGCGAGGAAGATCGGCCGGTCTAGCCTTTCCTTAGGTTTCGGCCGACCCGGGCCAGATCTGTGGCCCGACCTGACTTGCCGGGGGGCGCGGGGAGGACGCGCCCTCCTGGGTCAAACGCCGAGTGAGCGACCGCGAAATCCGCCGGGCAGTGCGACGCACGGCGGGGGAGAGCGGGGCGCCGAACTCGATCTCTGCCGGTTGCACCCCCAAGAGCCGGATCCGCGCCCGGTCCATCTCCGGGCAGGAAAGCCGCAGCCACCGGAGGCACTCCGGCAAGCTCAGCCGATGGGCCGATTCGTGCCGCTGCGGAAGGGCCAGTACCTCCTCCTCGCGGAAGACGCGGATCGCGCCGGGCGCTGCCCCCCAGTCGACCGCGTCGAGCAGCCAGATGCGTCGTTCCCCGCGCCAATGGACGGCGAGATTCGAGGCGTCGCTGAAATCGTGGCGGACGCGGACCTGTTTGCCCAGCCGCGCCCGCCTGAGGCCTCGCGCGATCACCTGCCCCACCCCGTCGTCGCCGGCCCAGGGGTTGCCGTAGGCGACGATGAGGAGGCGCGCTTTCATCCGGTCCCTGCAGCGGCCGCCGGATGAGGCACGCGCGTGACGTGGACCGAGCAGGAAATGCACGGATCGTAGGCCCGCGCCACCATCTCGAGGTCGTCCTTGAGGGCCACGTCATCGATCGGGGATCGCAGCAGCGACTGGGCCGCGCTGCGCAGATCTCCTTCCACATTGGCCAGGTTCTGCGCGGTCGGAGTGATCACGTTTGCCTCGATCACCCGCCCCTCTTCGTTGATCACATACTCGTGGAAGAGCACCCCGCGTGGCACCTCGATGGCAGCCACCCCGCGCCCGGCGCGGATCGGGTGCGGCGCGTCGCTCTCCGGCTCGCGCGGGCTGGCCAGGAGCTCGTCGATCAGTTCGATGCCGTGCTCGGCGCAGTGCACCAGCTCGACCAGCTGGGCTCGGGTGTTCCAGAGCACGTTGTCCGGCACCCCGTCGGGGAAGAGGCGGTCCCGGGTCGCCGCGGCGCGCCCGGTGAGGTAGTGGCCGAAAAGCTTGAGCCGGGCGAGCGAGCCGGTCATGTAGCTCCCCGAACCGGCGAGGGTCGAGTGCTTGGCGTGGGAGTGGGGCAGCTCGAATTCCCGCACCACGTCGCGGTAGCGGTCGATCGCGAACTCCTGGCCGTCCGAGGTCACGATCGCAACCCCGCGGAAGCGAAACGCCTCTTCGTAGGGGCGGAGGGCCAGGAAGAGCGCCGGGCGTTCGGCCCAGGCGGGGATGGGCAGTGAAGCGATCAGCTCGACCGCGCCGGCCAGGGGTTCGAGCGTCTTCTCCAGTTCCTCCCGGATGGCGCGCAGCTCGCCGAGGTCCGGCTCGCGGCCGAACCCTCCGATGCGCGGGTTGACCGGGTGGATGGCACGTCCACCGATCCCTCCTGGATCCGGTTACCGAGCTGCTTCAGCTTGAGGCCGAAGGTCACCTCGCGCGGGTGCGAGGCGGCCAGCTCGAGCACCGAGGGAACGTGGAAGAAGTCGGGCAGGGCGAGGGCGAAAATGTGCAGGGCGTGCGACTCGATGGTCGACCCGAGCAGCAGCAGTCCGCGCAGGGTGTGCGTGCGCGTCGACACGGTGATCCCGAGGGCGTCCTCCAGGGCCATGAGCGCGGCTACGGTGTGGGAGGCGGAGCAGATGGCGCAGACCCGGGTGATGATTCCCTGCACGTCGTCGACATGCTTGCCCCGCAGCAGCGCCTCGTAGTAGCGGCTCCCCTCGTACACCTCGAGGTTCACCTCGCGCACCTCGTCGTCCTCGATCCGGACGTAGATGCCGCCGTGTCCCTCGACGCGGCCAAGATGAGGAATCGACAGCGTACGCTTGCTCATGAGCGACCTCCTCGCGCCCGTTCGCGCGCATGCTCACGCTCCAGCCCCAGTTTCATCCAGACCGGGGCGGAGAAAGCCTCCATCTTGCGGGCGATCTCGACCCAGGAGATGCCGCGGTCCTGGAACATGGTGATGTTCGCGTCGTAGTTCGGCTCCTCGACCGGGCCACGGCAGCCGGCGCAGGGTACGCCGTGCGAAGGACAACGCGCGCCGCAGCCGGCGCGGGTCATCGCCCCGCAGCAGACCTCCTTGTAGTGGACCACGCGGCAGAGATTCTCCCGCGTCTTGCACTCCCAGCAGACCGGGACGTTCAGGAACTCCGGCTTTCCTCCGCAGAGGATGGCGTTCAAGAGACGGAGAAACTCATGACGTTCGATCGGGCAGCCGGGCAGGCGGAACTCGAACGGGACGAAGTCGGTCGCGGGGCGGGCCTCGCGGGTGTCGAGGAACTCGGCCCCGCCGGCGTACACCTCGCGACGCAGCACCTCGCGAGGGAGTTCGTTCCGCATCGCCGGGAGTCCGCCCCAGACCGCGCAGGTCCCGAGCGCCACCAGGGTGCGGCTCCGGGCGCGAATCGACTTCAGATAGGCGAGATCGCGCTCCGTCGCCACCACCCCTTCCACGAAGGCCACGTCGAGCGGGGTGTTCGAATCGTTCTGCGAGCGGGCCATGACCCAGTCGACGATCTCCACCCGCTCCGCGATGCGGAGCAGTTCGTCCTCGCAGTTCAAGATCTGCAGCTGGTCGCCGGCGCAGCCGGTCAGACCAAAGATGCCAACCTTGGGAGCCGACATCGGGGCCTCCTCAGGTGTAGATGAGTTCAGGGAGGTTGAGCGCGTCCCACAGCGACACCACCGGTCCGTGCAGACAGGTCATGGTGTAACCGACGGAGCAGTGTCCGCACTTGCCCACGCCGCACTCCATGCGGCGCTCGAGGCTGAGGAACACCTGGTTCTTGGAGAAGCCCATGCGCACCAGGCGGTCCAGGACGTGCTTGTAGAAGATGGGCGGTCCGCAGGCGACGGCATAGGTCCGTCCGACCTGAATGGACGCTGCATCGAGCAGGTCCGTCACCAGGCCTACGCGACCGCCCCAGGGCTCGGTCGTGCCGCGCTCCACCGCGAGGTGGATCTCGGCATCGCCGCGTCGTTCGACTCCGGTCAGCTCACCGCGAAACAGCACCTGTTCCGGAGAGCGTGCGCCATAGAGCAGGGTGATCCGGCCGAACCGCTCCCGGTGATCGATGGCGAACTGGAGCAGGCCGCGCAAAGGCACCATCCCGAGGCCGCCCGCCACCAGCAGGAGGTCGTTGCCGTAAAACTTCTCCACCGGGAAGCCGTTGCCCAGCGGCCCGCGGATCCCGACCACATCTCCTTCCTTCACGTGCCGGAAGAGGTGACCGGTGAGTGAGCCGGCCTCGCGGATGGCGAGCTGGAACACCCCCCGGCGGGTCGGTGAGGAAGGAAGCGAGAACGGGGCCTCGCCCACGCCCAACATCGAGAGCATGACGAACTGTCCCGGGACCCAGCTGAAGCGCTCGGCCAGCCCGGGATCGACGAATCGAAGGTCGTAGAGTCGCACCCCGGGGACGAGGTCGCTCTGCAGCAGCACGCGAGCCGGCACCGGCAGGTACGGGTTCTCTCCGGTGGGCAAGCCGCGCGGGCTGGCGTGGCGCAGCGGGTGGCGCGCTTGGGTCAGACTCATGCATCACCTCGCACATGTTGGAACACCTCGACCACATGGATCCCGGTCGGGCAGTTCTCGATGCAACGGCCGCAGCCGACGCAGGAGGGCATGCCGAACTCGCGGACGAATGCCTCCTGTTTGTGGTAGTAGCGATTGCGCACCCGATCGGCGCGCCGAGCGCGGAAGTTGTGCCCGCCCGCCACCAGCGCGTAATCGCGATAGAGGCAGGCGTCCCAGCAACGGAGCCGTTCGGAGCAGTTCTCCTCCGGCATCTCGTCCCACATGTTGAAGCAGGTGCAGGTCGGGCAGACCATCGAACAGGAGCCGCAGCAGAGGCACTTCCGCCCCAACTCTTCCCAGACCGGGTCGTCCTTCTTCAGTTCGAGCACGTAGGGCAGGTCGTGGGCGTCGAGCGCCAGGGTGAACGCTTCGGTGCGCCGCTTCAGCCGGTCCAGGTACTCGCGGGTGTCGTCACGCGTGCTTGGTTCGAAGCCGACCGGATAGCGCCGGACCAGATCGTCGCCGCGCGCGCTCGCCACCGTGACCATGAACCTCCCCTCGAGCGGGGTGAAGAACAGGTCGAACCCGTCATCGACATTGGCCGTGCCCAGCGACTGGCAGAAGCACTTGTCGTCCGGTATGCAGCCGTAGCCGATGACCGTCAGTTGCTCGCGCCGCCGCTGGTAGTAGGGGTCGGCGAAGTCGGAGAGAAAGAGCAGGTCGAGGATCTTGAGCGAGTGCACGTCACAGGCGTGCGCCCCGTAGAAGATCATCGGCCGGATGGGCAGTTCGTCACCGTCCTCCCAGGCGCCGTCGCGGGCGCGGGTCAGCACCGTACGCGGCGGGAGGAGGAGTTTCTTGAAGGGGAGAATCGTCCGCAGCGCTTCCGGGTGCGCCTGGGCGACGTCGAAGATCCGCTCGAGCGAGTAAACTCCGGAGCGGCCGTCCTTGGGAGCGAGTCGTTCGACGGGGGCAAAGAGATCCCCCTCATCGCGCAGTGCGCTCAGGAAAACCGGCAGTCGCTGAACCTCAAGCCTTAGGGTTTGCATGTGCGTTCCCTTTGCGCCGGGGAGGTCTCGCGCGTCCTTCCGACATCATCGGAGTCGTGGCTCCGAAAGTCCACAATCGAATGAGGAAGAGGGAGGGGCGCGGCTCGCGCCGGCGAGACCCCATCTCAGAAGTGGGACCGAGGGGTTACAGCGCGCGGATCCGGATCGCCTCGCCCCAGGAGGCGAAGCTCTCGCGATGCGATAGAAGAACCCACTGCCGCTCTCGGGCCAGTCGCTCGAGACTCTCTCTCACCCGGCCCAGCCTCTCCTCGTCGGAGTGGACGAACGGATCGTCGAAGAGGAAGGGGAGCGGAACCGGCCCGGCGAGCAGGTCGGCAACCGCGAGCCGAAGGGCGAGGAAGAGCTGATCGCGCGCCCCCTGCGAGAGCTGTTCGATCGCGATCGGATGGCCGGTAGAACCGACCAGGGAGAGGGTGAACGACGGGTCGAGAAGCACCCGGCGATCGTCACGTCCGGAGAGGAAACGGAATCGCTCGGTGATCCGCGCTTCGAGCTCTTCACGATGACGTCCCTGGAACTCGGTCGCGGCCTCGCGAAGCCAGCTCGCCGCCAGAGCCAGGCCCGCGGCCTCGCGCCGCAGACGGGACAGCTCCGCCTGGAGCGGCTTCAGCTCGAGCTCGATCCGGGCCACGTTGACCCCGCGCTTTCCCTCCAGGCGCGCCTGCTCGCGCAGGAGGGCATGATTTGCCTCGGCCAGACGTTCGAGTTCGGACTCCTCCTCGTCGCCGGCGGTGGTCTCGCGTTGCAACTCGGCGCGCAACATCTCACCCCGCCGCAGTGGATCGCGTTCCTCGCGCGAGGCGGCGAGGAGGGCGTCTTCCTGCTCCAGACGCTCGAGATCGCGTAGCGCCAGACCGAGCGCGGCCGAGACCTCGAGCTCACGGCCGGTGATCTCGGCCAGGTCGGAGACCCCGTGGGTGCGGAGGAGCGCGGCCTCCCGTTCGCTCAGGGCGGCCAGCCGAGAGGCACGTTCGCGCGCCGGGCGCTCTGCCAGCCGCTCTGCCGCGGCCCAGACGGCCAGGTCCGGACCGGGGGAGGCGATCGGCCAATCGGTGCGGAGGGAGTGGAGCTTTTGCTCGAGCGCCTCGGTGGCGCTCGCCCGGGCGTTTCCCTCGACCTCGGGAGCGAGGGCAGCAACTTCCGCGGCGAGGATCGTCTCCTCGCGCTCGAGCTGCTGCAGCTCCAGCACCTGCCGCTCGAGGTCGGCGGGATCGGTCTCCAGGGTGAACGGCGCCAGATCCGCCTCGGCCCGGCTCACGCTCGTATCCTGCGCCTCCTCGGAGCGGAGGCGGATCAGCATCGCCTCGATCCGGTCGCGCTCCCGATCGCTTTCCAGCGCCTCGTCGGCCTGGCGCCGGAGACGGATCCAGCCGGTCTCGTCGATCGCCGCCAGCTGCTCGAGCCAGGCACCCAGCGTCGCCGGCGGGGAGGGGGAGAGGCGGAGCAGCGGCCGGAGCGGCTCGGGAAGCGTGGCCAGCGGTCGAGACCGGGGATCGGTGCCCCCCTCGAGTCCGAAGAGATCCCCCAGGATCTCGTCGCGTTCCTTCTCCCAGCGATCCAGGTCGGCCTGGGCCGACTTCCAGCGCTCCTCCTGGGCGGCGAACTCGCTCGCCGTCATGCTGCTGAACGGACCGAGGTTGGTCTCCAGCCCACCGATCTCGGTCTCCACCCGCAGGCTCTCCGCTTCGAGCGCCCGGACCTGGGACTCCGCTTGCGAGAGGCGCGCCGCGCCCTTCTCCTGCGCTCCAACGTCGGGCGGCGCGGTTCCGACCTGGGCCATCGCGCGGAAGAGACCGATCAAGGATGCGACCATGGCAGCGACGTACAGCCCGGTGATGAACGGCGCGGGCAGTTCGCGGGCGGCGGCCAACCAGATCACCATCCCGACCAGGAGGACGGAGGCGGCGATGCCCCAGCCGCGGAGCGCGAGCACGCGCGCACGGGCCCTTCCGCTGGTCACCTCGATCTGTCGCCGCTCCAGGGCGAAGAGCAGTTCCCGCGCCGTCCCGCTCTCCGCCTTGGCCTCGCGCAGTTCCAGCGCCAGCTCCTTGCGGGCTCCCTCCAGATCCAGCTTCCGGCGGAGCTGGACCAGCCGGTCGTCCGCGTCGAGGAAGGCGCGTCCTTCGAGACGGAGCCGGGCATCCGCCGCGTTCGCGGCGGCGCGTTCGTACCGCGCGGTTTCGGCCAGCACCGACTTGCAGAGCACCTCGAGGGCATCGAAGTGCTGCAGCTCACCCGCGATCGAGGGGGCGATCTCGGCGAGTCGGCCGCTGAGCGTCTCGATCTCCCGCCGACGCGCGGCCTGCGCCAGGGCAGCGGACCGCAGGCGGCGCTGGGCGTCGACCCAGTCGGCGCGTCCGCGGAGAGGCGCGTAGTCCGCCTCGATCTTCGCCCGGACGGCGGCCAGGCGCCCGTCGGTTGCCGTGCGCCGCTCGTTCCGTTCCGTGGCGGCCTCCGCCAGCCGGCCGAGGGCCAGGGCGGCTTGCTCGATCTGCTCGAGTCGCGGCGCCAGATCGGCCGGCGCCGATTCGAAACGCGCCCAACCGGCCTCCGCAGCGGAGAGCAGTCCCTCGCGCTCGCGGGTCAAGGTCGCGAATTCTCCCTGGGCGGCGCGGAGCCGGGCCAGTTCGTCGCTTCGCCGCCGTCGTTCGGAGTCGAGCTCCGTCCAGGCGCGCAGCGTCCGCAGACGGTCGGCGCGACGTTCCTGCGAGGCGCGAATCTCGAGGCGACGGGCGTCGTTCTCCTCGATCGCGCGATTGCCGGTATTGAGCTGCTGGAGATCGCCGGTCGATTCGCGCAGCTCGAGATTGAGCCGACCGATCCGCTGCTCGATCTCCTCGATCCGGCCGTCGTCCTTCTGGTTGCTGGGACGCGATGTTCCCGGTCGCGCCACGCCTAGATCCGCGGTCCGGCGGGTGAGCTGCTTCACCTGCTGGAAGAGGTGGTTCTGGATCTCGTCCACCCGGGCGGCCCGACTGCCGGTCAAGAGGTGCTGCAGTTCGTCTCCCAATCGATCGCCGCTCGGCAGCGGCTGCGTGACGCAGAAGGTCTCGCTGAAGAGGTGCGGCTCGGAGAGCCCCAGCCGCTGGCGGAGGATCTCGGCGAAGGCGGTCGCCGCGGAGGAGCGTGCCTGCGGGTTGTGCTCTCCTTCGAAGATCGACTCCACGGTGCCGTCCCGCCCGCGGGTCAAGCGGACGCGGTGGCTGTCGACGCGGCGGTAGAGGCGGTAGAGCTGTCCGTCCTCTTCCCACTCGAGTTCGCCGTAGAACGACTCCGGTGCCCCGAAGGAGCGATGGCGACCCGCGCCGAAGCGCGCCGGGTCGGCGGTGGCGGGCAGTCCGAACCAGAGTGCGGTCAGGCCGGCGATGAGCGTGCTCTTGCCCGACTCGTTGGGGGCGACCCAGACCGCCGGACCGGCGGGGAAGATGAACTCCGTCGGCCGGGCGTAGACCCCGAATCCCGAGAGCAGTGCACGCCGGAGCCGCAGCTGCCTCACGCCTCGTCTCCCACCGGCTGCGACCGTTCGAACGCGTCGAGGCCGAAGCGCGCCGCCGCCCGGCGTAAGGCGCGCTCCTCCTCGTCGGATGTCTCCTCGATCGCGCGCAGCGCGCGACGCGCGAAGGCTCCGCGGATCGTCGTTTCCTGCGCCACCGTCTCCAGCGAGGCGTTCCCGAACCCTCCCCGGCCGTCCACCAGCTCGAGGTGGAAGAAGCCTCCGCGCACCTCTTCCTGCAGCCGCGTCGGCTCGAGGTCGAAGTCGGGTAGGCCGGCCAGCTCGATCCGCGCGATCGCGCCGCTCTGCTCCTCCGCGAAACGGTGCAGGCGCCCGCGCAGCTCACCCAGGTCGGAGTGACCGGAGAGGTTCCAGCGTTGATCGAGGATCGGACGATGGGAAAAGGGGCGGCGCTCGGGGCGGAGCGCAGGTTCGGTCAACTTCACGGTCAGCACACCGTCGACCCCCGGATCGTCGAAGCCGCCTCCTTCGATCCGACCGGGGTAGCACGCCCAGCCGTCCCCGATCCGCCGTTCGATCGCCTGATGGATGTGACCGAGGGCAACGTAGTCGTAGCCGGCCTCGATCAACGCCGCCGAGCGAATCGGGACGGAGCGGTCGGTCCAGTCGACGTCGAGCGAGCCGTGTGCGATCAGGATTCGCCGGAACGAGCTGGGTCGGATCTCCGAGGTGTCGAGGGGCAGGCGGGTCCTTCCGGCGACGTAGGCGAGAGCGTGGACCTCGATCTCCGCCCCGCCGATCCGCCAGGTGGCGACCGGCCCCGGATTCGGTTGGGTGACCA
This sequence comes from Candidatus Eiseniibacteriota bacterium, assembly GCA_016712505.1. Lineage (GTDB taxonomy): Bacteria > Eisenbacteria > RBG-16-71-46 > CAIMUX01 > CAIMUX01 > JADJQY01. The sequence goes on from JADJQY010000009.1 coordinate 403,567, forward strand.
GCAGTCCGGGCCAGCGGTTGACGTAGGTGCGATAGACGCAGTCGGCGTAGCTCCACTCGTCGTGGTTGCCCGGGACGGTGATCAGATGGAGTCCGGCCGCCACGACGCGAGCGAGGTCGGCCAGGGCCGACTCGACGAGGGCATGCTGTGGGTGATGGTGATCGAACAGATCCCCGGCGATCGCTACCGCGGCGATCTGGTTCTCCTCCGCGAGGGCGAAGTCGACCAGCCGCCGCAGGAGGAGGTCGGCCTCGCTCCGGCGCGCCGGGGCGGAGGGCCCGAGGTAGTCGTGCCCGTCTCCGAGGTGGAGGTCGGCCAGGTGGAGCAGACGATCGCGCATCGCGGCCGGCCTGCCTAGCCTCGCTTCCGGGTGAACTTGAAGGGCAAGGAGAGGGTCGAGCGCACCGGCTGGCCGTAGCGCGTCGCCGGGGCGAAGGTCCACTTCTCCGCCGCGTTCAGCGCGGCGCGCTCCAGCTCCGCGTCGGCCCGGCTCGCTTGGATCTTCGCGTTCACGACCTTGCCGTTCTCGTCGATCGTGACCACCACCACCACCTGTCCTTCGAGCCCCTTCTCCTGGGCCGACTCGGGATAGATCGCCGGCTCCTGATGCAGCGGCGTGGCGGGGGAGTCGTAGTCGGCGACCATGCTGTCGCTCGGGCGATCGAGCAGCGCGTCGCGCGTCGACTCCGCCGCGGAGAAGTTCCATCCCTCGAGCACATAGGCGACCAGTGCGTGGTTCGCGTCCACTCCGGCCGGACCCGAGGTCGCGTGGGTCGCCTTCGCCGCCACGCCGAGCGCGGGGTACTTCGCCGGATCGGCCGCGGCGATCTGGGCGTGCCAGGCGTCGAGAAACGGTGCGGCGAGCGCTGCGTCGAGGGTCGCGGCGCGCTCGAGATAGCCCAGAGCGCGAGCGTCATCCTTGGCCTCGAATCGAATCTGGGCCAGGCCGCAGGCCGCCAGGATGTCTCCGCCTTGCGTCCAGGCCTCGGTGAAGAGCGCGGTGGCCCGTTCGCGATCGTCCAGCCGCAGGTAGGCGAAGCCCAGGTTCCGCCGGATGCGCGGACCCCAGGGCGGGGCGACCACGCCGAGGCGCCCCTTCTCCAGCGTCTGGATGGCGTCGAGCAGCCGACCGTCGCGGCCGAAGAGCATCGATAGCTCCACCACTCCCGGGCCGTAGCTGGCGTTCAAGGCCAGAGCCGACTTCCAGCTCGCCTCCGCCATCTCCGGCCGACCCTGGCGCAGGTAGAGGGATGCGAGCTGATCGTGGACGAACGGGTCCTTCGGTTCCTTCTCCAGCGCCTTCTTGTACATCATCTCGGCGTCGGAGAGCCGGTCCATGTGGACCAGTACGTTTGCCATGTTGCTCCACCCTTCGGCCGAGCCCGGATCCTGCTCGGTCATCTGGCGGAACGCTTCCAGCGCGTCCTTGAGTGCGGCCGGTTCGGTCATTCCCTTTTCGAGCAACACCTGGCCGAGTCCAAAGCGGGCGTCGATGCGCTGGGGTTGGATCTCGATGGCGCGGCGAAAATACCTTTCGGACAGGTCGAGGCGCTCGATCGACCGGTAGGCGTCCCCGTAGAGGATGCAGGCCAGGGCGAAATCCGGCTTGGCCCTGAGGGTCAGCTCGAGGTACTCCGCCGCCACCGCGTCGAAGCCGGAGTAGATCGCCTCGTATCCGTGACAGAAGGTTTCGACGAAGGGGGCGGGCTCCTTGCGGAGTGCCTCGGCACACTTGGCGCGACGGGCATCGTCTCCGTCGGTCTCCGCCATCTCCTGGAGGAGCTGGATCGGGTTCACCGCGAGCGACCTGGAGGGGACCAGCGTCGAACAGACGAGCAGACCCAGGCCGAGAAGCGCGGCGACCTTGCCTCGGCGGGTGCGGATCGATCGAGTCATGGTGGAAGCAACGTCCTTCATCCCCGGTACCTCACAGTCTATGCGTCGTTCTCCCGCACGCGAAGCGGGAACGCTCACGGTTTCTCGCTCACGACCTGGATCGAGAAGATGGGGGATCCCTGGAGGAGTCGATCGGCCACCTCCTGCCCGGACTCGATCTGCCCGAACACCGTGTAGCGCCCGTCGAGATGGGGCTGATCCGAATGGGTGAAGAAGAACTGGCTCCCGCCGGTGTCTTTGCCCGAGAGCGCCATTCCCAGTGCGCCGGTCACGTAGCGATGCTGGTTGATCTCGCAGCGGATCTGCCAGTCGGGGCCGCCGTAGCCGTCCCCGCGCGGGCAGCCGTCCTGCAGCACGAAGTTCGGCACCACGCGGTGCCAGACTCCGCGGTCGAACCACCCGGAACCGGCGAGCTGGGCGAAGTTCCAGCAGGCCAGCGGGGCGTCCTGACCGAAGAGATCGGCCACCACACGCCCGCCCTCCGTCTCGATCACCAGCCAGTGCGGCCGCTCTGCCCACTCGAGGATCGTGCGGTAGTCGGTCGCGTCGCGTCCGGTCTCCACCGGTTCTGCTTCCCGCGCCGGGGTTTCGCCCAGTGCCCGCAGGAGCCTCACCGCCTCTCGGCGGACGATCGGATCGGCGTCGTTCACCCCATCGCGCAGGAGGGTGAGGAACCCGGGGCTCGCCGGCTGCGCCGCGGCCAGCTCGAGGAGGCCCAAGCGGACGTCGTTCTGGTGGTCGTAGCTGCGGGAAGCGGACATCATCCGCGTGGCCAGCGCTTCGATCTCGGTCCAGTCAGCGTCGGTGACGGCCGCGGTGGTGTCGGCCGTGAGAGTGAAGAGCGCTCCGACCACGATCGAGCGCATGACCGGATCGGGAGAGGCGACCAGCTTCGAGAACTCCGGTTCGAGCCGGGCGAGCAGCGCGCCGGCGCCCCGCGCGGAGCAGCAGGTATGGCTCGATCGCCTGCTTGGCCACCCGGGGCTCGTCCTTCAGCATCGTTTCCAGCACCTGCCGCGCCCGATCGTGGGTCATCAGATCGATGGCGTCGGCGGTCAGCGCGCGCAGGCTCCAGTCCTTGCTGTTCTGCATCGCGCGGACCCCCTCGTTCAGCAACTCGACGTTCGTTCCGGCGGCCGGAATCCCATCGGCGCGCAGGCGCGTGAGCAGCGATCCGAACGCCACCTGTCGGACGCGGGGGCGGGGGTCGGACAGAGCAGTCTGGATGAGAGGCAATGCAGCGGCCCGATCCGGCACCGTGGCGAGGGCTTCGACCGCCACCACGCGGACGTTGGGATGGAGATCGCTCAGAAACGGTTGCAGCGCGGCCGGGTCGATCGTCCGCCCCCGACCGTCCGGTCCGGTCGCGGGCAGGGCCCGGAGCGCCTCCACTCGAACCCGCCAGTCGGCGTCCCGAGCCAGGAGTGCGAGCCCACGCGTGGTGAGGGTGTCGTGGTCCGCCCGGAGTCCGCGGGCGGCGTTCATCCGGACCCGGGGGTCGGGATCGGCGATGGATCGGCGGAGGCGCGCCTCCACCCGGTCGCGCTCGGCGTCAGTTAGCTCGAGCCCCCCGGGAATCGGGGTCCGCCCCGAGGCGGGAGCGCCGAGAAAGCGCATGAGGCAATAGACCGAAGTCCAACGGAGTTCGGGCTCTCCCCGTTCGCTCACCTCGAGCACGCGCTCGATGGCGCCAGGGACGGGGATCTGCCACGCGGCGAGCAAGGCCCTCGAGACCACCTCGCTCGATCGATCGTCGAGGGCGGCCCGGCATGCCGGGGCTCCACGTCGGAGCTTTCCCAACCCCTCGACCGCGATGGCCCGGACCTCCGCGTCCTTCTCCTCTCCGCCCAGGAGGAGCGCTTCGAGCGGGGAGGCGGCGGTCGAGTCCTCGATCTCTCCCAGGGCGAAGGCAGCCCACCGCCGGACCTCTGCCGATTTGTCGGCCAGGAGGGGCTGGAGCGCCGAAACGTCGGCCGCCCGTCCGATGCGGCCCAGGGCCAGGGCAGCGCGTCCCCGGATGGCCGGGTCGCCGTCCCGCAGCAGCGCGACCAGCTCCGGGGTCGCCTCGCGCCGGTCTTCCCAGGCGGTGATCCGGACGAGCGTTTCGCTCACCTCCGCGCCTCCCGCGCGGGGAGAACCGACCATCATTCCGGCCGCCAGCAGGGCCGGGAGCGTAAGGCGATACAGCAGTTTGGGATTCATCTCGCACTCCTTGCGTTGACGCGCCCCGAATGATCCGGAGAAGCGCCCCCGAAGACAAGCGAGAGTTGCGCCCGGGCGCACAAAGACCACTTGAATCCCCGGGGGGATAAGGGCATCTTTCGCCGTCCTGTACTTCCTCGGATCTCTGGGGTCCGGCCGCGCCCGGTTTCCGCAAACGAGAACTGCCAGTCCGTCGCAATCGCGATGTGACCTAAAGCGCCGCGTTGGGAGCGATAGAAGTTGAGCGAGAGCCAAGAACACGCGCAGGCCGCGGTTCTGGAGCTGGTCAGGAGGATCGTAGAAGCCCTGGTTGATAACGTAGAGCGCGTCTCCATCGTGCCGGTCCTGGGGGAACGTTCGACCGTGATCGAAGTTTCCGCGGAACCCCCGGAAGTCGGACAGGTGATCGGTCGGGGAGGTCGAAACATCCACGCACTTCAAGCGATCGTGCAAGCGGTGGGCGCCAAGCACGGACTCGACTGTCAGGTGTTTGTCCTCGACCGTCCACGAGGTGGCCCACCCGCCGAACCGTAGTCAGCACCGACCATCGCCCGCATTGGCCCGCCGTCTGTCCTTGGGTACAGTCTGCCCAGGGTCCAGGCGGCGTCGGCACAGGGCAGGCAAGACAGCCTCGCACTGCGAGGACCTCGTAGAGCGAGGGGGCTCGAACGAGGGAGGAGGGACTTAGTGTCTCGTGCATCCATCACACGTTCCGTTTTAACCCTCACTTCCCTCTGCGCAATCGTCGGCGCGCCGGATCTGTGTCAGGCACAGGGTTCATCCGGCGCGCAGACGTCGTCTCGCGTCGAAGGGCCCCGTCTCGAAGGACCATCGCGCAGCGGCGTCTACGAGTCGGTGCTGCCCAACGGCATGAAGGTGTTGCTCAAGGAGGTGCACACCGCACCTCTGATGTGTGTCTCGGTCTGGTACAAGGCCGGAAGTGCCCACGAGTCGAACGGGACCACCGGTCTCGCCCACCTGCTCGAACACATGATGTTCAAGGGGACGGAAAAGTACGGCAAGGGGGTCTATGACCGGATGCTGGAGGCCAACGGGGCGGTGAACAACGCCTCGACCTGGCTCGACCGCACGCAGTATTTCATTCTCATCGCCGCCGACAAGACCGACCTCGCGCTCGAACTCGAGGCCGACCGGATGCGCAACGCCCTCTTCACCCAGCAGGACCTCGACGACGAGATGCCGGTGGTCCGCAACGAGATGGAGAAGGGGGAAGACAACCCCTACGGCGAGTTGGACGATCGGATCCAGGCGATGTCCTACCTGGAACATCCGTATCACTGGACCACCATCGGCTGGAAATCGGACGTGGAGTCGATCACCGCCGAGCAGATCCACGCCTACTACAATAAGTACTACTGGCCGAACAACGCCTTCCTCGTCCTGGTCGGCGACCTGCCGGCCAAGGAGATGCTGGCCAAGGCGGTGAAGCACTTCGGTTCGCTGCCGACCGGGGGGGAGACGCCCCAGATCGTCACCGTCGAGCCGGAGCAGAAGGGGGAGCGACGCTTCCTCATCCGTGAGGCGGGGCAGAACCGGATTCTCGGCGTCGGCTACCGCTCGGTCGCGCGGGCCGACGGCGAGAGCTACGCCCTCGACCTGCTCGGGCGGGTCCTGGGACAGGGCGAGACCAGCCGCCTCTACCGCGGGCTGGTCGAGGCGGGATTTGCCGTCGACGCCTATGCCGGCAATCGCAGCTGGTTCCGCGATCCCTACCTCTTCCAGATCTTCGTCACCTTGAGCGAGTCCGCCGACGCCGACTCGGCCGAAACGGCGGTCTACGCCGAGATCGAGAAGCTGGCCCAGAATCCGCCGACCCGGGTGGAACTCGATCGCGCGATCAAGCAGGCGCAGGTGGAGACCTACTTCGAGCGCGATGACATCACCTCGGTGATGTACGCCATCGGCGAGGCGGAGATCGCCGAGAGCTATCGCTTCTACGAAACCTACCTCGATTCGCTCGCGGCAGTGACGCCGGAGGAAGTGCAGCGCGCGGCCGCCACCTACCTCCAGGCCAACGCGCGCACGGTCGGCTTCTACCTCCCGGATGGGCAGGAGGGAGGGAGCTGGACCCGCCATGACGACAAGCGCTCCTCCCGCTACGAGGACGGGCGTGCCTGGCGGCGCGATCCCGAGTTGCTCCAGGACGGCGCCCCGGCCCAGGGGACCGCCGGCGCTCCGGCCCTCCCGCTCCGGGCCACGAGCGGTGCCGAATCGCGAGGCGGCCAGCCGCTGACCAAGACCGAGATCCAGTCGAGCAAGGTGGGGGTCGAGGCGAAGTCCGCGGCCCTTCCGTCCCGCTCCGTCCTGGCCAACGGGATCGTCCTCCTGGTGCAGGAAAGTCACGAAAACCCCACGGTGGCGATCGAGGCGCGTCTGAACGGCGGTCTGCTGAGCGAACCGGCGGGGCAGGAAGGGGTGGCCGAACTCTGTGCGCTCACCCTGACCAAGGGGACGCGGCGTCACAGCGCGGCGGAACTCGCGGGGTTGCTCGAATCGAACGGGATCAGCCTCAGCTTCTCGCCCGCGGCCGATCACGTGAAGATGAGCGCTCGCTCGCTCGCGGGCGATTTTCCCCTCATGGTCGAGATCATCGGCGAGGTGTTGAACGAGGCGACCTTCCCGGCCGACCAGATCGAGATCGCGCGCAACCAGATGATCACCAGCCTGAACGATCAGCTCCAGGACACCGGGGCGATGTCGATGCGCACCGCGCTGGAAGCGGTCTACGGCAAGAACTCCCCCTACGCCCGCTTCACCGAAGGATCGGAAGAGACGCTCGGGGCGCTGACCGCGACCCATTTCGAGACGTTTCGCCAGGGGCTCCTCCAGGGGAATCGCTGGAGTTTCGCCGTGGTCGGTGATGTGCAGACCGCCAAGGCGAAGTCGATGATCGAGAAGGCGCTCAAGTCGGTTCCGGCCGGCGCGGCGCTCGCGGTCACTCCGCCGGCCTGGAATCCCCCCAGCGGGAGCCCGCTCCAGGTCGACCTTGCCGACAAGTCACAGACCGACCTGGTCTATCTCGGCCCGGGGATCGCGCCGAATGATCCGCAACGCTCGGCCGTCTACCTCGCCAATGTGATCCTCGGCGGCTCGTTCACCTCGCGGCTGAACGGCGAGCTGCGCGACAACCAGGGGCTGACCTACGGCGCCGGCTCGCGGTTCGTCGATCGCATGGGGGTGAACTACTGGTTCGCCTCGCTCGGCGTGAACCCCGAGAACGTGGAGAAGGGGCTCGTCGGGGTGAAGGCCGAGCTGGCCAAGATCCAGAGCCCCGGGGTAACCGAGGATGAACTGAATCGGGCCAAGGAGTATGCGGCCGGTTCGTTCCCGATCCGACTCCAGTCGAAGGATGCGGTGGCTGACCTCCTGCTCTATGCCGACACCTGGGGGCTTGGACTCGACTACACCTCGACCTTCGGCGCCAAGCTGCGCGCGGTGACCCTGGCCGAGGTGCAGGCGGCGGTGAACCGTTTCACCGATCCGTCGAAGATGGTCGTGGTTTCGGCGGGGACCTTCTCGCAGCCGTGAGTTCGGTCCGCGCGTTTCGCCCCGTCGCTCGTCCCTGGCAGTTCCTCCTCTTCCTGACGTTTGCCCTCGCCCCCTGCGGGGGGAGGGAGGCGCGCGCGGCGGACGAAGGGCTTCTGCTTGGCACCGCACCGGCGGGGCTCGGCTCCACCCGGATCACCGCAACCCGCCTGATGTCCCAGGTCGACTGGCTCTGCGGCCCACGATTCGGAGGACGCGCCACCGGCACCGCGAGCTGTGACTCCCTGGCTCGCCTGCTTGGTGCTCGGCTCCGGAATGCGGGCTGGAAGCCGGCCGTGGCCGATTCGAGCTTCTTCGACTTCTATCCCTCCGCGGGGAACGTCCGGGTAGAGGGAGCGATCGGCCTTCGCGATGAGGATCGCGGGTACCGCTTCGGCCGTGACTTCACCCCACTCGCGATCTCCGCCGACGGGAATGCCCTGGCCGAACTGGCCTTCGTCGGCTACGGGGTGAGCGCGCCGGAGCGCGGCTACGACGACTACGCTGGGCTGGAAGTGAAGGGGAGGGTGGTCTTCGCCTTTCTCGGAGCGCCCGGTCTTTCGCGGGGAAAGGGGCTCCTCGGGGCGGGACCGGCTCCGTACGGCGACCTTTTCCGGAAGGCGGAGACGGCGCTGCTTCACGGCGCGGCCGGGCTGATCGTGGCCCCTCCCCCCAGCGCCACCCAGGCGCGACCGACCGCGTGGAAACTCCCGGCCGGTCTTGCCGCGCTCGACGCGGGGCTTCCGACCGTGATGGTGAGTCCGGCCGCGGCCAAGGACCTGATGACCGGCCTCGACCTCGGGGAACTGCAGCGGGCGATCGATGGCACCCTCACTCCGAGATCGCGGCTGCTCGGCGGACGTCGGGCGGAACTCCTGACCGCGCTCCACCGCGAGAACGATGTCCATCGCAGCCTGCTCGCGATGCTGCCGGCCCGGTCCGGATCCGATGCCGGCGCCCTCCTGCTGATCGCGAACCTGAACGGGGGAGGCTGGGGACCGGATGGCGCGGCCCCTACGCTCCATCCCGGGGCGAACAGCGAGGCCGCGGCCGCGGCGGCGCTGCTCGAGATGGCCGAGGTCCTCCCGCTCGTCCCGCGCTCGCGGAAGATCTATCTCGCGCTGGTGACCGGTGCCGACATCGGTGGGGCCGGTGCCCGTTCCCTTGCCCGGAAGCTCACCGACGTCACGACCGTCATCTCCCTCCATGCCCTGGGGCACGGGGGGAAGACGCGCGTGGAGTGCGCCGATGAGCAGCTCCTGGCCCGCCTCCGGAGCGCGAACGCCGAGTTGCCCACCCCAGTCGAGATCGATGTCGGCTACACCGTCTCGAGCTGGCAGGAGGCGGTGCCGTTCCTGGTTCGCGGCCTCTCGGTGATCACGATCAGCGGCCCGACGGCGGCAACCGACGGAACCCCGCTCGACACCCCGGCGCTGATCGATCGCGACGGGTATCTCGCCCGCGCCCGCTTCGCCTTCGCCGCCGCGCAGGCCATCGCGCGCTAGTCCTGTCCCCACGTCCCCCTCACCACTTTTGGGGAGGGGGCAGAAGCCACCGCGAGGTATCTCCCTCACCCTCCGTTCGACCACTCTTGCAGCTGGTGCGACGCCGCGGGCACCCGACCAATCCCACACCTGATGCTCCCGCGAGGGGAGAAGGAGGAGTGCCTTGATGTTACGAATCTGGAGCGGCCTGCTCTTGGCCGCGATCGCGACCGGGCGAGCAGCAGCCCTCGATCCGATCTTCGAGACGGATGTCCGAGCCTATGGCCTCGGTAACCAGCCGGCCAACGTCAACGCGGCGATCATCCCCGGCGAGCACGTGGTCGCCGACCTCAACCACGATGGGTTCCCCGACATCGCGCACGCCTGCGCGAGCGAGGGGTCTCCGAAGTTCTCCGTGCTCCTGAATCAGGGCGACGGCCGCTACGGCGTGCCGACCTTCGTCAATCTGGCGGGAGCGGCGCCCACCGTGGTCGCGGGGGATTTCAACGGAGACAGCCACGTGGACCTCGCCTTCGCGCGCCGTTCACCCGGCGCCGGAAATCAGGTCTACCTGTTCCGCGGTAACGGGAGCGGGGGGTTCCCGACCTCGAGTACCTCGACGGTCGGGACCTGGCCGAATGACGTGGTGGCCGGAGATCTCGACGCGGATGGCGATCTCGACCTCGTCACGGTCAACCAGACCGGCAGCTTGACCATGCTGCGCAACAACGGCGCCGGGGTATTCACTGCCACCACGGTCGGACTTGGATCGGGAGCCTCACCGATGCACGCCGCGCTCGGCGATCTGAACGGCGACGGCCGAGCCGACCTGGTCTACTCCGACTTCTCCACCTCCAACGCCTTCCTCATGCTCAATGTTTCCGGGTCGTTCTCCGGCAGCCCGACTCCGATCCCGGTCTCGGGTGGCCCGGGGATCCGGATCGACCTGCTCGACGTCGACGGCGACGGGGACCGCGACCTGATCCACGCACGGGGGTTCGAGCTCGGAGTACCGGGTTCCTTCGAGTGGTTCGCGAACAACGGCGCAGGTGGGTTCGCCCCGGGGGTGCGGGTGGCCACGGTGCCGGAGTTCGGCGGCTCCGACGTCGCGATGGGAGATGTCGACGGCGACGGGATCACCGACGTGGTGCTCTCCGGAATGGTCTTCGACATGGGGGCGGTGGTGGTGGTGCCAGGGCTTGGCGGCGGTAGCTTCGGTCCGGCCGTCAGGCACTACTCCGGTCGCGGATCGGACGGCGTCAGTTCCGTCGACCTCGACCTCGACGGTCACGCCGAGGTCATCTGCACCAACGCCTGGTCGCAGACGGTCAAGATCTGGAATCCGGGACTCGACGGCGTGATCGATCTGCCCGAAGCCGCCTGGTTCAACTCGCAGTTCGCCCTCGACCCGATCGCCGGCGACCTCGACAACGACGGCGACCTCGACGCGATCGTGGCCGAGTCGGCGCAGGTGTCCGCTCTGCTCAATGATGGGACCGGGCAGTTCACCCGGGTCGAGACTCCGATGCAGTTCCTGGCCTGCACCCGTGACGTGCACCTGGCCGACCTGAATCGCGACGGGATCCTCGATCTGCTCGCCACCCGCGACGATGCGTGTGGGCCCTACCGGTTGCTCACCATGCGGGGACGCGGCGATGGGACCTTCGATCCGCTCGTCGTCTGGACCTTTGCCGTAGCTCCCCACGGCGATACCGCGGGGGGGAACATCTCGATCGCCTCGCTCGATTGGGATCACGATGGCGACATCGATATCGCCGTGACCGAGACACTCGGCTGCCCGAGCTGCGATCCGTATCGCATGTTCCTCTTCGATGGAGACGGCAACGGCGGCTTCACCGGGCTGCGGGAGTGGTTCGGGACGGCCAGCGCCTACGCACCACACCGGGTCTATGCCGGGGACTTCGACGAGGACGGGCACCCCGATCTCGTCTCCTCCTCCGGTGTGGCCTTCATCCGCGGGCGCGGCGATGGCACCTTCGAGAACCCACGCGTGTTCAACCCGCCGCTCGGCGCCACCTGGCTCGCCGTGGGGCACCTGAACGCGGACAACCACCTCGACGTCGCCTACGTCTCGATCGGGGAGACCGCGGCCAACGGTCGCGGCGGCGTGACCGGCGTGATGCTCGGAGACGGGAACGGAAACTTCACCTCGGCCGGCTTCCAGTGGAGTCCCTACGATCTCGAGCGGATCCCGGAGCACGGGGTCGCGATCGGCGATGTCACGGGGGATGGGATCGCCGACGTGATCGCCGCTTCCACCGAGATGGACGACGTTCTCGTCTACCGCGGGGACGGTACCGGTGCGATCGGCAGGGCCGAACGGTACGGCACCGAGGGGCGGACCTACCGGCCGACCGTGGCCGACTTCACCGGCGACGGTCTCCTCGACGTGGGCGTCGGCGTGGTCGGGACGATGCCGATTTCCGACGCCTTCTACTCGGTGCTGGCGAACCGGTCGTTGGCTCCGGCCGGGGTCGAGCCGCCCGTCGTGAGGGTGGACGGGCTGCGGTTCGTCGAGGTCGCGCCCAACCCGACCCACGCCGCCACCGTCCTTTCCTTCCGAGGCACGCCATCGATCGAGGTCGAGCTGGAGGTGTTCGACGTCGCCGGCCGACGGCTGGTCGGTGCGACCATCGGCCGACCTGGACGCCGGCGGCCATCGTTCACCTGGGATGCGACCAACCAGGAGGGGCCAGTCGCCGCCGGCGTCTACTTCGCGCGGATCTCGAGTCCGGCCGCGAGCGGTGGCGACGTGCGACGCATCGTCGTCACCCGCTAGCCCGGTCTGCTCACCGCCCCGCGGTACGGGCGGGCCGGACCGGTTCGAAGGTCTCGTGTCCGCGGCGGATCGCCTTGACTTCCCAGTCGACCGCGTAGCTGCCGGCGCCGCCCGAGAGCTCGCGCAGGCGGAACCCGTCGAGCCGCTTCTCGACCACCGCCAGACCCTTCGAGTCGGCGGAGAGCGGGGTGACCTGCACGGTCATCCCGCTCAAGGTCGCGACGTCGATGAAGTGCTGGGGAAACGCCACGTTCACCTCTCCGTTCACCAGCTGGGCCGTCCCGCGCAGGTACGCCGCCGCCTCCGGTCCTTCCACGCTGGCGTACCAGATTTCCTTGGTCGGGTCGCTCGGACTACGCACGACGAAGTTCTTGATCTCGGCGAAGATGTTTCCGTGACCTTCGGTGTCGATCCACAGACCGCAGACGTCGTTGTTCGCGGCGTCGCGGAGATAGACGTGGGGCACGCTCATCAAGCCTGCCTGGACCCGGGCGACGCCGGCACCGTCGAGCATCATGATCAGCCCGTTACCGGCCGATCCGCCTCCGATGGTCAGCTCGTTCGGCAGATCGGCACCGGTCAGGCTTCCGTTGGCGACGTGGGCTCCGGTGATGCCTCCGGTGGCGACGCCGATCGAGACATCGCCGGTGGTGCCGCCGCCACTCAGCCCCGACCCGATGCCGACGCTGGTGATGTCCCCCATGTTCGGCGCGGCGACGGTGATCCGGTTCAGCGCATCGTCGTTGGTGATCTGGATATTCGCGCCGGCGAACAGCTCGATGTCGCTGCCATCGTTGGTCACGCCATTCAATCCGGTCAGGATCGGCGTGGCGAGGTGGGTGTAGTCCAGGGTGCTGGGTGCGATCATGTTGCCGCCGATCGAGGCATTCTCGCCCCGCGGCAAGTAGCGCGCGTCGCCCCAGACCACATCGACCTGGATGTCATCCTGGGTCACGAGGATGCCTTCGCCGGCCCCGACGTTGAGGTAGAGATCTCCTTCGGCGCCGCCGCCGGTGAGGCCCAGGCCGGCATCGAGTCCGGAGACATCACCGGTGCCGCTGCTGGCCGAAAGGAGCACGGCATGGCTCGCGTTGTCGGCCACGATCGAGATTCCGCCGCTCGGCACCAGGTTGATCTGCCCCTCGAACGGTTCCACGCCATTGAGGGAGAAGACCGGACGAACGGCGAAGTCGTTGGGGGTCAGCGATCCATCGGCCACGATCACGCTGGTCACCGCGCCGGTGGCGAGATCGGCCTCGCCGATGCTCTGATCTTCGATCTCGGTCGTGCCGACCGCGCCGGAGAGAATCATGCCGCGTGCAATGCTGGAGGATTCGAGTTCGCTGACGTAGCGGGCATCTCCCCAGGCGGTGTCGAAGTGGAGCGCGTCGTCGGTGACCACGATCCCCTCGCCGCCGCCCACCTCGATCGCCGCGTCTCCCGCCGTGGTGCCGCCGAACAGGCCCCCCCCGGCATAGATCCCGGTGATGTCGCCCGAGCCGCCCGATCCACCGACCGCGGAGATGGTGATGGCGTTCGACACGTCGTCCGCGGTGATCGAGACGTTCGGCCCGGCGACCAGCGAGATGTTCCCACCGTCGTTGCTCACCCCGTTCAGGCTCGAGATGACGTTTGGTTGGAGCTGTACCGTGCCTACCGCGGCCGGGGCGATCATCGCCTCGGTGATCGCGCCCGCCTCGCCGACGTTGACATAGCGTGCGTCGGTGAAGCCGGTGTCGAGCGCCACCGCATCCGGCGTGACCACGATTCCCTCTCCCTCGCCCACGGCCAGACTTGGGATTCCACTGCTCCCCCCGCCGGTCAGGCCGTCGCCGCCGGAGACGCCGCCGATGCCGCCCGAGCCACCGCCCCGCACTCCCAGGGCATAGGGAGAGGCGCCGAGCGCGGTGCGCGGGGTCAGCTCGCGTCCGCCGATCACCGTGGCAAGCCAGTAGGCGCGATCGAACGGAAGATTGGAGAGCGAGCTGACGCTGCCCAGACTGGCCACGAAGATCCCGCGCGCGGTCGCGACCGACTGGGTCTCCTGCCAGACCGCGCTTCCGCCGGTGGCCGTCTCGTACAGACGGAAGGTCAGACTCTGGGTGCCGTCCGGCACCACCGCGCCGCGCGCGTCGGTGAGCACCCCCTGGTAGGGGATGATCTCGGGCACCGCCGCGGATGCGGGGTTCGAGAGCGTGACCAGTCCGATCAGACACCAGGTGGAGACGTGTCCCCGAAGCATGCGGAACTCCTTTCCGTGCGATGAGCAAACCTGCCGGAAAGGGTATCGGCCGGATCGGGCCGTAACTGAAGCGGCGCCCTCCGGGTGGAGGGCGCCGCCGTTGCGAGCTCGAGCCGACCTGGACTAGCGACCGCTGCCGTTGACCAGATCCTTCAACCGCGAGAGCCGTGCCTCGCGCTCCCGCACGAAGCGCTCGATCCCCTTGAGCAGCCAATCGGGGGAGAGGTGCGCCTCCTCGATCACCTCATCGAGCGTGCCGCCGGTGCGCCAGCGGTCGTCGAAGTCGGTGGTGATGGCGTATTCAGCGGCGATCTGGTGCGGCATCCAGTCCCACATGGTGCGCCGACCCCGGTTCGAGATCACGGTCGAGTCGTACCACTCCGCCTCGGTCATGACCCGGGCGCGCCAGGCCGTATCGGCGCGGCGCCAGAGCTGGGGCGAGATCGCGGCCACGATCTTGACGTTGAGGCCGTTCTTCTCCAGCTCGGGGAGGATCTTGATCGTGTTCGCGGTCGACATCGTTCCCGAGACCAGGATCGTTCCCAAACGCGGCTTTCCCGCTGCGTAGTCGCGAATGAGGTAGGCCCCCTTGGCCGCCTCGAAGTGCGAATCGATCCCCAGCGCAGCGCGATCGGGGATGGTCACCGCCGGGCGGGTGAGGTGGAGGCCGATGATGTGCGTGCCGGAGGCGAGCGCCGCGGCGATGCAGACCGGTACCTCGTTGAACTCCCACGGATGGATGTCGACCACGTGGCCGTCGGGGAAGAGCTGGGTGACATACGGCTCGTAGATGCCGAAGTGGGTGCGGCTGTCGTCCGCGGTCTCCGGACCGGAGTGTCCGGCGACCCAGATCACCTTGCCGGCCTGAATCTCGGTGTCCTGGACCAGCTGGCTGAAGAGCCGCATCGGGCCGTACTTCAGGTAGCTGAACGATCCGTAGGTCGAGCAGGCGGCGCCGAACCCGTCCCACGTTTCGTACGGCTTCTCCGACAGGTTGACCGTGGCGATCCCGACCGCCATCCCGGCGTTGGTGAACTCGGTGATCTCCTGCGGGAGCACCGCTCCCTCCGGGTTCTTCTCCCACTCGTACTTGCCCCAGCCCTTGGCGTCGCCGAAATCCTCACCGATTCCGGCCAGCCCGGTCGATTCCGCCAGGTCGGCCGAGAGTCCGAGGAAGAGCGGTCGGCCGTACTTCTTCCGACCCCAGGCGTTGACCCACGCGCCCCACTTGATGAACCCGCCGCGGTTCGGCTGCTTGTCGCCCGGCTTGGCCCACATCTCGGCCGGGTAGTTGCGGAAGTCGGTCAGTTCCGGATCGAGCCAGGGATTCTTCGAGGTGTCGATGCGGAAGTTCGGCGTGCTGCTCGGGACCGAATCACCGATCCGGATCAGCGTGTTGGTGATGTACTCCAGCAGCGCGGTGTCCTGGTGCATCACCTCCGCCACCTTGCGGAGGTTGGTCTCGACCTGGGCACGGAAGGCGGCCGGATCGCTCGGCGCCGGCTCGCCGAAGCCGGCGAAGTCGACGCCGTACTTCTCGGCGAACACCTTCTTGGTCTCCCAGTACAGTTCATGGTTCGCGGCGTGGGGGGAGCCGTGGCTCTTGTAGTCGTACTTCAGGTACTCGCGCCCCTTGCGCGTCTTGACGAAGCACATCCGCGGCGCGCGCGCCGGGTGCTGGCCGTGGAGCAGCTCGACCAGGGCGCGGCTCACCTGCTCGAACTCGCTGCCGTTCTCCGCCCCGGTCACCCGCCAGCCGTAGGGTTCGAACCAGTCGCGCGGCGTGCCCGGGACCACGCTCGAGGCGGCGTGGCTATCGATGCCGAAGTCGTTCCAGTCGACCACGTAGACCAGGTTGTCGAGGCCCAGGCCCCAGGCGGAGTTCTTCACCTCGTGGCTCGCGCCGGTGGTGAGGCCGCCTTCTCCCTCGTAGGCGTAGACTCGCACCTCGGAGAGGCCGGCCCGCCTTGAGCGCCATCGCCTCGCCGGCGGCGGCCGGGCTGCCGTGTCCCGAGGGGCCGGTGTTGAACTTGAAGAAGAGGGTCTTCCCTTCCATTTCCGCATGGCCGGGGAGTCCATGCTGCCGGCGGAAGGTCAGGAGATCTTCCCAGAGCACCGCCCGGTCGGTCGGGATGAAGTACTTCGGGTCTCCCGTCCGCCGGTGCATCTCGCGAAACGCCTCGTTCAGCACCGGCAGGGTCGCGTAGACCAGCGGCGCGGTGTGCCCCGCGACCAGGATGAATCGATCCGCGCCGCGCTTCTCCGGATGCCGGATGTCCCAGCGCATCACGTCGCCGAGCAGCGTCGTCACCAGGGCGTGGACCTTCGAGCGCGAGCCGCCCGGGTGACCGCTCTGGCGGTAGTTCAGCATCATGTCGATGTACTGATCGATGCAGTCCTTGATCTTCTCCCAGTGCGCGAAACTCGTCTGATTTGCCGAGTGGATCTGGGAGGCGCGTTCGGTCGACAGGTTCACCACGGGACTACCCTTTCTCTCTCGCCAGGGCCGCGTACACGCAGGATGCCCGCGTTGCGGGCGAAAATCTGGCCTTGGAATCAGGCCGCGGGCAGAGTCTCACAGGGAAAATGGCAGGTCAAGAAAGCGGGCTTGACCCGCCAGAGCGACGGCTCGATCCTTGCTGCGGTCGTTCCCCCCGTTCGGCTGCGTCTCCAGCGCAGCGTGGACCGTTTCACTCGCCGAGCGGCGCCCGTCTCCAGCGCGCCGCTAAACGAAGGGATGCCGACAATGAACCCTGCGCGACCCGCTTCTCGATCCCCGCACGGACGACTCTGGACCGCATCTCAACTTCGAGGTGCGAGGCTGGTTCGAACGACGACTCCGGCTCGAATTGCGACCCTGGCCGGATCCGCCGCTCTGATCGCCCTCGCGTTCGCCGCGCCGCCCGCCCGGGCCGCGATTCCTGACTTCACCTGGGGCGACACCGAGGTCGTGGACACCCTCATCGACCCCGAGTCGTTCTCCTCCGGAACCAACGTCCTTCGACCGCGCCCCACCGGCACCGAGGCCGACAGCATCTGGTACGTCGCCTACGTGAAGTCCGGCGACGTCTGGCTCGCGCGCCGCGGCGACTCCGGGTGGCTCGCCCCGCTCCGCGTCACCGATGAGCCCCACGCCTCGCGTTTGCCCGCGCTCGGCGAGGCCGACGGGGGTGTTCGCGTGGTCTGGGAGGACGAGCGTACCGGCCACCCGGAGATCTGGACGCGCAGCTGGGACGGCGCGGCCTGGTCGGCGGAGGAGTGCCTTTCGGGGGATGCGATTCCGTCGACGCGACCCGCCCTCGACATCTGGGGCGGGATCGGGCTGGCGGCATGGCAGGACGAGCCGCCTTCGGACCCGTCTCGCGTCGTGGTTCGTCTATTCGAATCGGATGTGTGGGAACCGGCCGAGGTGGTTTCGGATCCGGCCTGGTCGGCCCGAGAGCCCGCGGTGTCTGTGGCTCGCTTCTTCGGCCAGCTGACCGTGGTCTGGTCGGATCTGCGACATGGCGAGGCTGAGATCTACGGACGCAGCGCTCCAGTGGCGAGCCCCGTGTTCGCCCCGGCGCAACGACTCACTGACATAGCGGGGGCGTGCGAACGTCCGGTGATCGTGGATCGGCCATGCTGCGGAGACTGGATCAACCCGGAGCGACTGGTGGCGTTCGAGAACGACGCGACCGGCGTCTCCGAGGTTTGGGGGTGCTGCTACGCCTCCTACGGCGCGGACCCCCCCGTGCCCCTTTCGGCACAGGACGGTGTCCCTTCGCACGGACCCAGGCTGGCGGGCCGCGTCTACGACGAGTCGGTGTTTGGTTTCGGAGGCTGGACCTCGCTCTACTCCCTGATCTGGGCTGACGGGCCAGCCGGGGGCAACCAGGAGGTGCACCTGGGCGAGTTCCAGGTCTGCACGCAGCAGCTCGGCGTCGAGACGCTCTCCCTCGCCGGAATGGGCGCCGCGGCGGTCGGCGGCTTCAACGCGCGAGGGGAAGTCGACCCGCTGGCCCACGTTCTCGCGGTGTGGATGGAGCTTCGTGACGGAGTTCCAGCACTGGTCGCCCAGGAAGCGACGACTCCGGGGTGCACCCTGATGCAGCCGCGCGGACAGCTCTCGGTGTTGCTCACCCCGGAAGGGACGGCGCCGAACCCGATCGAGAACTTCGACCTCTGCACCGGAGAGCCCGGGTGGCCGACCAGCTTCAAGCTGGAATTCTCGACCGCCCTGCGCGATGACCTCTCCTGGGATCTGGCGTTTCCGCGCCCTCCGCTCACCGTCACCTCGAACAGCCAGGGATATGCCTACTTCCCGCTGCACGGAGGTGGCTGTTCGCAAGCGGGTACGGCGGTGGTGAAGGTGAACGGGGGGGCGTTCTGGGGCTGGTCCGGGGCGAAGTCGCCGGATGTGGATGGCGACTGCGCGGTGCGGGACGATGACGTGGCGTATGTCGAGGGACTGCTCGGGTCGAACGACTTCTGCGCCGACCTGGATGGGTCGGGGGTGGTCGACGCGGCCGATGTGGCGATCGTGCAGGCGGCATACGGCGAGCGGTGCAGCCAGGTGCTCGATGCGCCGAACGGGAGCGCGAGCCTCGACCCGGGCCTTCGCGTGGTGCCGAATCCAACGAGAGGCGCGACGGTGCTGCGCCTGGAGGTTCGGAGTGCGGAGACCGTCTCGATCCAGATCCTCGATGTTGCCGGGCGGGAAGTTCGGCGGATCGAAGGTCTGAGCGCAACTGCGGGGGTGAATCTGTTCGCCCTCGACGGCCGGGACGGTTCGGGGCGGGAGTTGCCGGCGGGCTGGTATCTGGCCCGGGTGAACCGTGTCGCGGGTGCTCTGAGTAGGCCGTTCATTCGCGTGGAGTGAAATCGCAGCGACCCGGACTCCGGCCTCCTGTTAGACTGACCGGTTCGCGTCTGCGGGCCGGGTCGTCCACAGGAGGTAGAACGTGTCCAAGCTCGCCACGCCGGAGGGAACCGGTCGCTACGCCGCACGCTTCGCCGGCAAGTCCTCGCCCGCGCACTTTCGCGCGTGGCCTCTGCCGGAGACTGACGACGCGCCGTTTCATCGCCTCTCGAGCATCGGGATGGGCTCCTACACCGGTCCCAGCACGGATGAGGGGGATCTGCAGTACGCGGAGTCAGTGGGGGAGGCGGTCCGCTCCGGCATCAACCTGATCGATGCCGCGATCAACTACCGGAACATGAGGAGCGAACGCGCGCTGGGCAAGGGGATCCGCGCGCTGATCACCGCGCGCGAAGCGGCCCGGGATGAGCTGTTCGTCATGACCAAGGGGGGCTACCTGCCGTTCGACGGGGCGGTCCCCGCCGATCCGAGCGACTATCTGCGCGAGACCTATCTCGCGACCGGGATCCTCCGGCCGGAGGAGATCGTGGCTGGCTGCCATGCGATTGCGCCGCGCTTTCTCGCCAACCAGCTCGAGCGATCGTTGCACAACCTCGGCCTCGACGGGGTCGACGTCTACTTCCTGCACAACGTCGAACAGCAGCTCGACGAGGTGCCGCGGGAGGAGTTCGATCGGCGCGTCGCTGCAGCCTTCCATTATCTGGAGGAGCAGGTGCGCGCCGGGCGGATCGGTGTCTACGGCGCGGCGACCTGGAACGGGTTCCGCGTTCCCCCGGAGCGGAAGGAGCACCTCTCGCTCGAGCGGCTGTGGGAAATCGCCACCGAGGTGGGGGGAGAGGAGCACCACTTTCGCGCGCTCCAGCTCCCGTACAACATCGGGATGCCGGAGGCGCTGACCGAGCCGACCCAGAAGATCCAGGGACAGCGCGTCTCGCTGCTCGATGCGGCCTACGCCCTGGGCATGATGGTGGTGGCGAGCGTGCCGCTGCTCCAGACCCAGATCCTCGCGCATCTGCCGGGTAACTTCGCGGAGGATCTCTCCGACCTTCCGACTCCGGCGCTCCGCGCGATCCAGTTCGTGCGTTCCACTCCCGGAATCCTCGCACCGCTGGTCGGAATGCGGCAGGTCCAGCACGTAAAGGAGAACGCCGCGCTGGCGGCGGTCGATCCCCTCGACGCGCAGGCCTTCGCGGCGTTGTTCAACGGGCGGGGGTAGTTGGCGCCCTGCTACCGCCAGTGTCCCGCGACCCAGACCCGGTGATGATTGCGCCAGGTGTAGTGACCGGGGACCCAGACCTTGGCTGCGGGCTTGACCACCACGACCGGACGGGCGGGGGCGAGCACGCCGTGCCTGGCAACCACCGCGATCGGACCGGCCTTCACCACGGCGACGTTTCGCGCGACGCAGAGGCGCGGTCCGATCACGAGCCCGACGAAGGCATTCGCAGACGGAGCGGCGGTAAGGGTGGCGGCGGCGGCGATGAGCAGGGCGGGCAGGACACGATTCAGTTTCACTTCGAACCTCGCTTGGTTGGACTTCGGTTGCATACATTGAGTGCGGTTTGCTGATGGCGAACCTCTTTGAAGTCGCGTGCCAACCGGGGGGTTCGAACGAGGAGGACGTGACCTCGGCCGGGATTCGGACGCCCTGGGCGCGGATCCCGGGCGTTTGGAGCCGATCCGGTGCCGTTACGACCGCGTTGATTCGCCTGGTCCGGGCCGCGGCGCAGACGGCGCTGATGCGTCGGGCCGCGCGTCGGGCCGCGCGGCGGGTGGGTCGGTATCCCTGGGCGTACGAGGGAACGCTCGCCTGCACCGCTCGGTACACTCTCCGCTGTCGACGCGCCGCCGTTGAGACAGCGTATCGAATACTCCCGACGCAAAGTTCCCGGAATCGGACGGCCCGCGACTCCGGGAAGCCTCCCACCGGGCGCAGCAACTCTCCCCGGGGTGGAAAGGTTTTGTCCAATTTCCCTTTCCGGTGAACCGCCTCTGAGGAGGCCCTGCGGCAGGAAGAGAGCGCGCGGCGGACCGTCCATCCCTCCGCCCGAAGACACTGCAATCTCTTTCGTTGAACCGTCTGGGGGGCTCGGTGACAATCCCGCGCGTGAGGGTCCGGGCGGTTTCATTCCACTTGGGCGGCCGGGCGCCGTCCCGCCGGACCGGCGGATTTCCAGTGCGCGTCCGGGTCCTCTCGACCCAGGGTGCGCGCGCCCACTCAGGGGCGCGGAAGGAGGATGCGGTGGCCAAGCGTACGGTGGTGACCATGCCGGGGGACGGCATCGGCAAGGTGGTGACTCCGGAGGCGGTGCGGGTCCTCGACGCAGTCGGTTTCGAAGCGGAGTACGTCCACGGCGACATCGGGTGGGACTTCTGGTGCAGTGAGGGGAACGCGCTGCCGGATCGGACCATCGAGCTTCTGCGCCAGCACAAGCTCGGGCTCTTCGGCGCCATCACCTCGAAGCCGAAGTGGGATGCGGATGCCGAGCTGTCGCCCGCATTGCAAGGGAAGGGACTGGTCTACCAGTCACCGATCGTGCGCATGCGGCAGATGTTCGATCTCGATGTCTGTGTTCGCCCCTGCCAGAGCTTCCCGGGCAACCCGCTCAACTTCATCCGGCGATCGAAGGACAACCCGAACAGCTTCGAGGAGCCGAAGGTCGACACGGTGATCTTCCGGCAGAACACCGAGTGTCTCTACGTGGGCATCGAGTGGACCAATCCGCCGGCCGAGGTGCGGAAGGCGTTCGAGACGCACAAGAACTTCAAGCTCTTCGCCGCCACTCCGGGCGAGGACCTGGCGATCTCGACCCGGATCTTCACCCGCGGTGCCTGCCAGCGGATCGTGCGCGCGGCCTTCGAGTACGCGAAGAAGCACGGCTACAAGTCGGTCACGATCTGCGAGAAGCCGAACGTGGTGCGCGAGACCTCCGGGATGATGGAGAAGGAAGCGCAGAAGATCGCGCAGGAGTTTCCGGGGATCGCCCTCTGGTCGACCAACATCGATGCCCAGATGATGTGGCTGACCAAGAATCCCGAGGACTACGGCGTCCTGGTGGCGGGAAACATGTTCGGGGACATCGTCTCCGACGGCTTCGCCGGGCTGGTCGGCGGTCTCGGCTTCGCCTGCTCGGCCAACGTCGGCAAGGAGGTCGCGGTCTTCGAGCCGACCCACGGTTCGGCGCCGAAGTACGAGATGCTCAACCCCTCGATCGTCAATCCGATCGCCATGATCCTCTCCGCCGTCATGATGCTCGACCACATCGGGGAGCACGAGAAGGCGAACCGGATCAAGGCCGCGGTGGCCAAGGTGGTGGCCGAAGGAAAGGTCCGCACCTACGACATGGCGCGGCTTCCCGGCGGCGCGAAGTCGATCTCGATGGGCGCGGCGACCACGAGCCAGATGACCGACGCGATCCTGGCCGCGCTTTAGGCAATCCGGGTGCGGGTCGCGCCTGCGGCCCGCGCCGGTCGACGCGCGGATCGGATCGGAAGGAGCAGCGGATGAACTCGTTCGAAGCCGGGCGTCGCGGGGACGCGATCCGCTCGGACTGCTGGGTCTCGTTCACTCCCGCGAAGAGTGGCGGGGTGACTCTGGAGTCGAAGAGCAAGGTCGAGTCGATGTACGGAGAGGCGATCCGGAGCGATGCCCTGAGCACCTTGACCGCGCTTGGCGTCGGCCATGGCCGGCTCGAGATCGAGGACCAGGGTGCGTTGCCGTTCGTGCTCCAGGCTCGCATCGAGGCGGCGGTCCGTCGCGCGCAGGCGGCCGAGGCGGTCCGCCCGGGACCGCAGGTCTGTCTTCCCGCGGTGCAGCCCTCGGCCCGTGTGACCGCTCGCCGGGAGCGGTTTCGCCGTTCGCGCCTCTATCTGCCCGGGAACGAGCCGAAGTTCATGTTGAGCGCCGGCCTCCATCGTCCCGATGCGGTGATCCTCGACCTCGAGGACTCGGTCGCCGCAGGCGAAAAGGATGCGGCGCGGATCCTGGTCCGGAACGCGCTCCGCGTGCTCGATTTCGGAACGGCGGAGCGGATGGTGCGGATCAATCCCGGTTCCGTCGGCCTGCTCGATCTCGACGCCGTGGTGCCGCAGAACGTTCACCTCATCCTGATTCCGAAATGCGAGAGCGGCGACGAGGTGCGCGCGGTGGCTGACCGGGTGCGGGAGATCCAGCGCGATCTCCTGGCCGGCGACGACGCCTGTGTCTTCCCGGAGGGAGCGCTGCAGCCCGGCGAGGTGTTCCTGATGCCGATCGTCGAGACCGCACTCGGGATCGAGCGGGCCTACGAGATCGCCAGCGCCGCGCCCGAGGTAGTCGGGCTCACGATTGGACTCGAGGACTACACCGCCGACCTCGGCACGCAGCGCACCAATGACGGTCGCGAATCGTTCTTCGCCCGCGCCGCGGTGGTCAACGCCGCTCGCGCCGCCGGCGTCTCGCCGATCGACAGCGTCTTCTCCGACGTGGCCGACATGGACGCCCTCCTCGCTTCGGTGCTCGAAGCCAAGTCACTCGGCTTCGAGGGGAAGGGGTGCATCCACCCCCGCCAGATCGAGGTGATCCACCGCGGCTTCGCGCCATCGTCGGACGAACTCGCCAAGGCCCGCCGCATCGTCGAAGCGTTCGACCTGGCGACCGCCCGCGGCGACGGTGTGGTGTCCCTGGGCAGCAAGATGATCGATGCGCCGGTGGTCAAGCGGGCGCAGCGGACGGTGCGGCTGTTTGATTTACTGACTCGATCTGGAGCCCCCGAGGAGTAAGTCCGTCAGCGTTACCGGAGGGTCGGTCGGTCGGTTTCGCAGAGGATTGGGTTGCCGCCGGGTCGGGTCGATCCGTTCGCTTGCCCGCTAGCGCTCCGCGTCGGTCCACTTTGTCTCTTGGTTCCACCTCGTGCGCCGGTTCGGTGAATCGTCCCTGGGCGCGGAGTCGATCGTGCTGCCGATGGACGTCCCGATGATTGGGCCGAGGATCACTGTGCCGAGCGTGGTCCAGAAGCTGCCGCCGTCTTCTCTCGCTTCCTTGTCTTGCTCGATCCGCCGCCGCGATGGATCGGTGGCCGATTCGAGTCGCTCGCGATGTCCCGCGTTGCCGTTTCGACCGGCCGGACTCTGCTCCGCTCCGAGACGAAGCTGGACCGAGTCGGTAGCGGGTTGCATCGCCTGCCGCGTCGGCGTGTGGGCTCTCAGGGCGCCAGGCTTGTCGCGCTGGATCTCCGCCCGGGGGGTTGCGTCCGCCCAGGCGGGGGTCGAGGTGGAGATCTGCGTTCCGGGCGTGATGATTGACATGGATTGTCTCCTCGTGGTGAGCGTCCCATCGATGCACGACCTGCGCTACGGTCTACGTATCCGGGCGCCAGAACGAGAAGTTGCGCGGGGAACGGCGACCCCCTGGGCAGTCGGTCCGCCCGGCCCTCACCGCGACGGCAGCGTGGCCGCGTTCGGGGCATCCCAGAGCCGGAGGGTTCCGTCGCTCCCGGCGGAGAGGAGCAGCTGGCCGTCCTGGCCGAGCGCGAGGGCGTTGATCCGGGCGGCATGGCCGTGAAGGACCAGGAGCTCGCGGGCCGAGTCTGCTTCGTGGACCCGGATCACCTGATCGGCGCCGGCGGTCAGGATGCGCGTGCCGTCGCGGGTGAAGACCACCGCGCGCCGGGGACCGGGGCGCACCGCGGAGCCGAGACGACGGCCGTCGCGGAGGTTCCAGACCACGAGACTCCCGTCGTCGGAGACCGAGGCGAGCGTGGCGCCATCGGGGGCGAAGGCGAGACCGCGCACTGCGGCGGTCTGGCCGCCGAGGGTGAGATTCAGGGACCCGGTGCGCGACCAGAGACGCAACGATCCGTCCTCACCGCCGATCGCGAACTGGCGGTCGTCGGGAGAGACCGCGAGAGAACTGAGGCGCGTCGTCTTTCCCTCGCCGCCCGGGGGCAACGCAGCGAACGCGCTCACCGGTTCGAGGGTGCGCGCGGTTCGGATCTCCACCCGACCGTCGGACACGATCACGATCTCCTGGCTGTCGGAGGTCCAGGCCACGGCGGGGAGGGGGAGGCTGACGTCGGCGCCGACCGTGTCGCGGTCGTCGGGCTCATGCCGGACCAGCCTCGTCCCGGTCGACGGGTCGAGCAGCTCGAGCCAACCGTGCGCGCCGGCCACCAGAAGGGATCTACCGTCCGGGCTGAAGCGCACCTGCGCTCGGCGTCGTCCGGAGGACAGCTCGCGGGTGGCTCCGGTCCCGACCTCGCGCAGCACCTGGCGTCCATCGGTGGTGCCATAGGCGATCCGCGCGCCCGAGAGATCGAGGTCGGCGCTCTCCACCACCGCCACCAGCGCGCCATCGCCCCCCGCGGGAATGGTGCGGATGTCTTCGGTGTCGCTCCGCCAGAGGCTGACTTCGCCGCCCCATCCACCGGCCACGAGCAGGCGGCCGTCGGGGCTCGCGGCGAGCGCGGTTACATCCGACACCGCGCCGCGCAGGTTTGCCTGGTGGGCACCACTCGCCCCGTCCCACATCTGCACCCGCCCGTCGGCTCCGGCCGAAACGACGCGGTGGCGGTTCGCCTCGATTGCGAGAGCCGCGACGGTGCCGGTGTGCCCGTGGAAGGCTGCAATGGGTGCGCCTTCGGCCGTCCAGAGTCGCGCGGTGCGATCGAGCGAGCCGGTGGCGATCCATCCGGTCTCCTGGTTGGTCGCGAGGGAGTAGATCCTGCGGGCATGGGCCTCCACCGTGCGGATCGGAGCGAAGTTTCGTCCGTCCCAGAAGCGGAGTTGACCGTCGGCGCCGACCGTCAGCAGATCCTCGGAGGTGGGGGCGATGCCGGGGATGGCGAGCCCCTTGTGGGCATGCCAGTCCGCCAGCGGCGCGCCGGTGACGCGGTCCCACGCCTTGATGCGGCCGTCGAGGAAGCCGGCGACGAGCCACCGCCCGGACGGCGCCGCCGCCACCATCGCCCAGCGATTTCCGCGGCCGAGTTCCACCGGCGCTTGCTCCGGGGCGAGCGGAAACCGTCGCACCGCGCCATCGGAGAGTCCGGCGACGATCTCGGATTCCCCCGGGGGGATGCAGATCGACTCGATCCCGGATGACTGACCGGACCAACGTCGGAGTTCCGTGCCGTCAACCTTCCAGAGCGCGATCGAGCTGTCGAGCGAGGCGGTGACGATGCGGTCGGAGCCGGAGAACCAGGCGACCTGGGTCACCCCGCGTCGATGTGGGCGGAAGCGCAGCACGCTGCGGTCGAGGCGGGTCGCGAGGTGTCGCCACTCCCAGCCGCGCTTACCGACCGGCGCATCGTTGAGGTTGCGCGCCGCGTCCGCCGGGCGATCGAGGAGGATCGCCGCCTCGGCTCCACCGAGACAGCTGGTGTACAGCAGATGCTCTGCTGCCAGGGTTCTCTCGGTCGCGCGGCGATAGGCGGCGAAGGTGACGAGGAGCGCGGCGGTGAGCACGACCATGACGGCGGCTGCGGATGCGACCAGCGCGCGGTGTCTTCGGGCAAAGCTCGAGATGCGATAGATCGCGGTGTCGCGCCGCGCGCGCACCGGCAGGCCGGCGAGGTGAAAGCGAAGGTCGGCGGCCAACTCCTCCGCGCCCTGATAGCGACGCTCCGGATCGCGCGCCAGGGCGCGCAGCACGATCGTGTCGAGGTCGCCGCGCAGGCCCTGAACCAGCTTTCGCGGCGTGAGCCCGCGAAGACGCGCCAGTTTCTCCACCATGGGCGACTCGGCGACGCGCCGACTTGGATCCGGGGGATCAGTTTCTCGCGCGAGCCGTTCGACTTCCCCCGGGGAGAGCCCATCCAGATCACGCGGCGAAAGCCCGGTCAGCAGTTCGTAGAGGATCACCCCCAGTCCGTAGACATCGGACGAGGTGGTGAGGCTCCGGCCGCTGAGTTGCTCCGGGCTGGCGTAGCGCGGCGTCATCGCGCGGAACATGGTTGGCGGCGCGAGAGCGGATGGATCGCTCCACGACGGCTCGAGGACGCGGGAGATGCCGAAGTCCAGCAGCTTCACCCGACCGCTCCGGTCGACCAGGATGTTGCCCGGCTTGAGATCGCGGTGGATCACCAGGTGCCGGTGGGCGAAGTGCACTGCGCCACAGACGTCGAGGTAGAGCGCGAGCCGCTCGCGAAGCGGGAGCATCCGGTCATCGCAGAAGCGGTCGATCGCCACCCCGTCGATGTACTCCATCACGATGTAGGGGGCGCCATCCGGCGTGGTTCCGCCGTCCAGGAGCCGGGCGATGTGGGGGTGCTCGAGCGAGGCGAGGACCTGGCGCTCCTTCCGGAAGCGGGTCAGCATCTCCTGCGTACCGGCGCCGGGTCGGATCAGCTTGACCGCGACCTTCTTCTCGTACTCGCGGTCCACCCGCTCGCCGAGGTAGACCGTCCCCATCCCTCCCTCGGCGATCCGCGCGCTCAGGAGGTAGGGTCCCACCATGCTGCCGAGCAACTCGGTCGAGGCAGGAGGGGCGAGGGGGAGGAGCGGTCGACCGAAGGCGTGCTCCGCCATCGGCTGGACGGTGAGGAGCGAGGCGACCTCGTGCCTCAGGGCCTCGTCTCCGCCACACGCCTGGTCGAGAAATGCGGCCCGCGCCGATTCGGGGAGGTCGAGCGCGTCGGCGAAGATCTGCGCTGCGGTCGAATCGGGGCCTGAACTCATGTGGGCGTGCCTGGTCCGCTCGAGGTCGTCATGTCGCGGTAGAGCCAGCTCTCGGCGTACTTCAGATGTCGGATGATCGTGCTGCGCGAGAGCCCGAGCAGCTCGCCGCACTCCTCGTGGGTCAATCCGGCGAAGTGACGGAGTTCCACCAGGCGGGCCATCTCCGGGAGTTCGCCGGCCAGTCGCTCCAGCGATTGATCG
This sequence comes from Candidatus Eiseniibacteriota bacterium, assembly GCA_016712505.1. Taxonomy (GTDB): domain Bacteria; phylum Eisenbacteria; class RBG-16-71-46; order CAIMUX01; family CAIMUX01; genus JADJQY01. The sequence continues at coordinate 431,454 of JADJQY010000009.1, forward strand.
AGGAAGACCAGCATCGACTCCGCCTCCTCGTTGCCCAGCGCCAGGACCTCATCGAGCGGCATCCGCTCCCAGTTCCCGCCGCGCTTCTGGGCACCCCGCCGCCGCGCGTGATCGACCAGGATGCGGCGCATCGATTGGCCGGCCACGGCCATGAAGTGGACCCGATCGTTGAGCCGGCACTGGGATCCGTCGACCAGTCGAAGGAACGCCTCGTGGACCAACTCGGTCGCCTGGAGGGTGTGATTCCACCGCTCTCCGCGCAACTGGCGGTCGGCGGCCCGCCTGAGCTCGCCGTACACCGCGGCGAAGAGCTGTTCGATCGCGGCCGGCGCGCCTTCGGATGCCCGGGCGAGAAGCTGGGTGATCTCGCCCCGCCTCCCGTCCGGAGGGGTGGAATCGTCCGCACCGGTCACATCGTCGTCTCCCGGGGTCGTGCCGCGCGAAACTCTCGCCGGAACTCGAGCGACGCCGCTTTGCGTCGCTCGAGCGCGTCGGACGAGAATAGCACGCCGGCTGCCCGGGACTCCCGAGTGGAGACGGCTCCCCTCAGCGGTTCGAGCTAGCGAAGCACGACCACACGGCTGGTCGTCGCGAGCGGGGTCCCCTCCGAAACCAGGTGCGTGAAGTAGATCCCGGGTGGCACCCGGCGGCCGTCGTCGTCTCTTCCGTCCCAAGCGATCGCGCCGCTCCCGGCGGCGAAGGTGCGATCGGCCAAGGTGCGGATCCTCCGTCCGGTGGGATCGATCACCGAGAGCCGGATCCGATCGGGACGATCGAGGGTGAACTCGATCCGGCTGCCGGCGCGCATGGGGTTCGGCGCGATGGCGGTGACCAGTGGGCTGAGGGAGTTGATCGGAGTGCCGACCTCCGCCACCGGCGGGGTGAAGCGGGCGAGGACCAGGTCCAGTCCCGAGCGGCCGGCCACGACGATGCGGCCTTCATCGTCGACGAAGCACTGGCGAAAGTAGTCGGTGAATCCGGCGCTCAGGTCGATGGTGAAGATCCCGCCCGGTGCAAAGTCGGTGTCGAGCGCGCCGTCGGGGGTCAGCCGGGCGAGGCCACAACGCGCCGGCTGCCCGGTCGAGGGAACTGCCGTGCCGGCCAACACGATCTTGCCGCCCGGCGTGACGTGCATGTCGTAGAGGTCGTTCTGCACGCCGATCGGGACATCCGCGCGCCCGGCGATCCCGAAGCTGGGGTCAAGCGTCCCGTCCGGCTCGAGGCGCAGCACGGTGTACTGCCTCTGGTTGGGCGCGTAGAGAGTCGTCCCGGCGAGGAGGATCCGGCCGTCGGGGAGCAGGGAGACGCGGGCGTCGTGGACGTCGTCGTGGGTTGCCACCCCGGGGAGGACGAAGCCGCCGGAGCCGAAGCTCATGACCTGCTCCCCGGCCCCGTCGACCCGCAGCAGCACGAACTCCCAGGTCGTGGTGCCCGGCAGCACGATCTGGGTAGCGAAGAGGAAACCACCGTCCTCGGTGAAACAGGCGTGGCCATGGTCGGAATAGAGCCCCTCCAGGGGAAAGACGCGTGCGCCATAGCTGGGATCGATTTCGCCGTTGGGGAGGAAGCGTGCCGCGCCGGGGCCGACGAGGATGCTGCAGAGTCCGACCGCGAGAATCCGTCCATCGGGAAGCACGGTGACATCGGCAAAGGCCGCGGATGAGTTCGAGGGGTAGGTGACCGTGGACCAACCGTCGTCCGAGAAGGTGGAGTCGGTCGAGCCATCCGGATGGAAGCGATAGATCGAAGCGCGATGATGGCTGCTCTGGTTGTTGTCGGAACGAATCCCGACCGCAACGATCTTTCCATCCGGCTGCAGGGTCATGCCGTAGGGCAGATCTCTCCAAGTGTACTGTTTCAGGATCGTGCCGCCCGATCCAAATGCGGGATCGAGCCCGCCATCGGAGAGGTGGCGCGAGATGGCGATGGCATTGCCCGCCCCCCCTAGGTTGTCATCCGTCAGCACCACGACCTTCCCATCGGGTTGGCGGAGCAGTGCATTCGAGAACGAAGATCCTCCGTAGTCGATCAGGACAGTGCCGGCGTTTCCGAACGAGGGGTCGAGCGCGGGCTGGGCCGCGGCAGGTCCGGAAGCGATGATGAGCGCGGCGCAGGCGGCCGTTGCCGCGAAGCGGCGCGAATTCTGGTTGGCCATGGTTCTCCTCGCGTGCAGGTGCGTTCAGGGATCTCGGTTCCGATCTCCGGCCGCCGTGGGCCTCACCTGGGTAAGCGCAGTCGGGTGGCGGACTGTGTCAGGAAATCTCGGGGCGCGGCAGGTTCGGCCCCTTGGGCTTCCGCGCGAGTGGGCGGGGTCGCACGGGACGGCAGCCACGCGGGTCCGCGGTCTTCCGGACTGGGCAACCCCGGCGGCATGGTGGTAGGCTCCGGCGAGCGGATCCGGGTCGACCGGATGAGGTCCGTAGTGTGATGGAGCGCAGTTCGTTACACGGATGGCGATCGCCCCGGCAGCGGGGCGCGATCGAGGAACCGGAGTCGGGGCAACCGAGGAAATCAGGGTGAAGGAAACACGCAACGCGGTCGGCCGCGCAGTCCCGACCGAGATCAACGGCACCCCGCAGACGCCGTTCGCCGGGGTGGGAAAGCACCATCCGGCGGGGCGCAAGGCGGCGCCGCCGGTCGACACCAGCGCCGACTTCCCAGCCAACGGGGACAAGGAGGTGGGGAGGCACCTGGGTCCTGACCAGGTGGTGGAGAAGCTCAAGCTGGCGCTGCGCGACTGCGGGCTGCGCGACGGCATGACGATCTCGACCCACCACCATTTTCGAAATGGCGACCTGGTGGCGGTGCCGCTCTTCCGGGCGGTGGCGGAACTCGGGGTGCGGGATGTCCGCTGGTTCCCGAGCGCGTCGTTTCCGTGTCAGGCACCGGTCATCGAGCACCTGAAGAGCGGCGTGGTGCACCACATCGAGGGCTCGATGAACGGGCCGCTGGGAGACTACTGCTCGACCGGCCAGATGCGGGGGATGGCGGTGCTGCGCTCCCATGGAGGCCGCTATCAGGCGATCCAGGACGGCGAAGTGCACATCGACATCGCGGTGATCGCCGCGCCGACCGCCGACCCGTTCGGTAACGCGAACGGGCTGCACGGTCCGTCGGCCTGCGGGGGGCTGGGGTTCGCCCTGGCCGACTCGATGTACGCCGACAAGGTGATCGTGGTGACCGACAACCTGGTGCCGTTCCCCTGCGTGCCGTGGCAGATCCAGGGAAACCACGTCGATCGCGTGGTGGTGGTCGACAAGGTGGGCGAGCCGTCGAAGATCGTCTCGGGTACGACCGAGATCACCAAGAGTCCGGATCGCTTACTTCTGGCGGAGATGGTGGCGCGCTTCATTCGCGACACGGGAATTCTCCGCGACGGCTTCTCCTTCCAGGCCGGGGCCGGGGGCACGGCTCTGGCCTTCGCCATGTTCCTGAAGGAGATGATGAA
>JADJQY010000010.1 GCA_016712505.1 Candidatus Eiseniibacteriota bacterium
GGTTGGTTCATCTTCGACAGCGGGGCGCGGAACCAACTGCATCTCGACCGCCGTGACCGAGGGGAAACCTGGCCGGACCGATCGGCGAGATCGGCGCGCGCGGCGTCGGTGGCACCGGTCAAGGCGCACTTCTGGCGGGCGGATAGCCTGTCGCTCGGGCCGATGCGAGTGACCACCCCGCTCTTCATGGAGCTCGAACTCGCCTTTCTCGAGCAGTACTTCGGCGTACCGGTGGCCGGCATTCTCGGCTTCGGAGTTTCTCTCGCGCTGCGTGGCCGAGCTCGATACTGACGCCGCATCGATCTCCCTCTTCGATTCCGCACTTATGCGCTCCCCGCCGAAGGGCGCTGGGAGCCGGTGGTGTTGCACGAGCGGGTCCCTGTGTAATGGGAGCGCGCTTCGAGGGTGCAAACGGCCTGTACCGGCTCGACACCGGTGCGGCCGGCGAGACCGTAGCGCTGCACTATCAGGTGGTTCACGATCACCGCCTGACGGAGGGGCGCGATACCAAACCGGCCGAGTCCGGTGGCGTGGGCGGAAACGTGCGCACCCTGGTCGGCCCGGTGCGTAGCTTCATCCTCGGCGGGACACAGAGTTCCGGGACATCCAGGCCTTCGTTCGCCACTGAGGACAAGGGTGCGCTGAGCGATGACCATCTCTGGGGCAACATCTGCGGTGACCTGCTCGCTCCCCTTCCGCCTGACCTTTGACTATCCGGGCGGTCGGCTCGAACTTCACCACACGCAGGGAGTGATTGACCGGGAGCCACGACGCAGGTTCCCGGATCACGGACCGAATCGGTCAACTGGCAGGCGCGATCTGCCGGTTGGGCGATTTCCTTTCGCTCGCCGGCCGATCGTCCTTTACCGTTCCTCCATGTTGGCGGATCGAAACCACCGACCTCAGTCACACCTTCACGGCGGCCCAGATGGCCCTGAATCGCGGAAACCTCCGAGTTCCGACCCGGTGCGATCTACGGCTTTCTCGGCCCGAACGGGAGCCGGAAAGACCACCACGCTGCGTCTCCCTGCTCGGTCTGCTCCGGCGACAACAGGGCTCGATTCACCTGTTCGGGCACCCGGGCGGATACGCGCCGCGCAGACATGTTTCGCCGCTCGGGTCTTCGATCGACAGCCCTCCCTCTATTCCCACCTCACCGCAGTGGAGAACCTGCGGATCTGGCAGCTCGCGTTTGGATGTCCAAAGCCACGGATCGAACGTGCACTGCGATTGTAGGCCTCGAGGGACCGGCGCAAGTCGGTCGCTCAGTTCTCGCTCGGGATGAAGCAGCGGCTGAGCATCGCGGTGGCGCTGCTCCACGAGCCATCCCCGCTGATCTGGACGAGCCGACGAACGGACTCGATCCCCATGGAATCCTTGAGTGCGAGACCTGCCTTGTTCGACCCAACTGGGAGGAGGGCACGACGATCCTGGTTTCCAGCCACCCGGTTTCCACGAGGTGGAACGCCTGGTCACGGATGTTGGGATCATTCACCGGGGGCGATGGTGTACCAAGGCTCCATGGCGGGGATGGCCGAACTCCAGCCGGGCGAGGGCGAAATGCTGCTCGTCACCAATGATGACCGGAAGGTCTCGAACTCCTGCGTGCCGCGGGAAAGGCCGTGCACCACGAGGAGGGGAAACTACGAATGCCCGCCGTGTCGCCGGCGGAAGCCGAGACCCTCAATCGCGAGTTGATCTCGTCCGGCATCGACGTGCACGAACTGACGGAGCGGCCCGGCCTGGAACAGGTGTTCCTGCGCCTGGTCCGGGACTGATCCCATGGAACGGTACTGGACCGCCCTTGGCGGAGAGCTGCTCCAAGGTGAGACGTAGCACCATCGGGCCTCCTCGTGGTGCTCGGTGCGCCTGTTCGTGCCGGCGATCGTGCTTGCTGGTGCGCCTCCGCCATGCCGCCCGGCTTCCTGCGTGATGCGGACCCCTCCTTCTGGTCCGTCCTCTGGAACTCCCGTCTGGGAAGCGAATGCGGTCGTCCTGGTACCGATGCTGACCATGCTGCTGGTCAGCCAGGTCGTCCAGATCAGTACCGCAACAATGCCTGGAAGCAGGTGCACGCCACCCGATCCATCCCGCTACGGTCCACCTGGCGAAACTGACCGTGATTCTCGGGTATCTGGTGACCTTCTTCGCGGTGGTAAACCTTGCTACCTACTTGACTGCCGTTTTGCCGCGGCTTTTGGAGACCGGGCGCTCCCAGATCCGGAAGCCGGTCGTTCCCCTCGCCCAGTTCGCGGCCAGGAGCTTCGACTACCTCATCGACAACCTTCCGATCGTCGGGCTGCAGTACCTGCTCGGCGCTCCACTTCCGAGCTTCGTGGTGCCCTCGGGATCGGCATGGGGCTCTGGCTTGGAGTCATCGGCTGCATCTCCTGGGAGTACATCTACGTACTGCCCTACGGGTATCATGCCATCGACTTCCTGCGAGAAACGTCCAGCAAGGTCGGGCAGGGGTGCCGATCGATTTACCCGAGCCCTGGCGGTTAGCGCCTTCCTTCTTTCACCCTGATCGGACTGGGGATGTCCGTATCGAAACCGGAACGAGGATAGACGGAAGCCCAATCGGCTCCAGGTCGAGGGAGCAGCGGGCGATGCCGCGACGAATGGTTGCCCTGCTCCATCTGGGCTACTGGTCGCTCTACCTGTTCGTTGCCTTCCTCCTTCTGGCAATCGCCGGAGCGGGCGCCGTCCAGGCGGAATCCGCGGCGAGAGCCCTCTTCACCTTTCGTATCGGCTTCATCCTCGTCGTTCCGAGCGCCGCCGGCTTCTATCTTTCCTACTGCCTGTTGTTTTCCGCACTTTCTCGCCCGGAAGCGCTTCTCGCCCTGGTGCTCGGCGGAGTCGCCGAGCGGTCAGCATTCCGATCCTTGCGACCGTCGTTCTGTTCCTTGTCCTCGGACCGGCGGAGCCGTTGTTCCCGCTCGCGTGGGGAGCTCCTCGGGATGATCGCCTGGCTCGCCGGGAGCGTCACGGTGCACATGACCGTCGCGGCCATACTGCGGGGATTCATTGCCTGGTACGACATCGCCATCAAGGCCGAGCTGACCCGTCGGACCGCGGAGGTCGGTCGGCCGTCCGGGCGAAGCTCGCCCGCATTTCCTCTTCAATACGCTCAACAATCTGGACGCACTGATCATCCGGGATCCGGTGGTTGCCTCGGAGTACCTCGCCCGCCTCACCGGCCTCATGCGCCGTTCTCTACGAGGCTCGGGCGGAGAGGATCCTGCCGGGGCTCGAGATCGACATCGAGCGCTACGTCGCCCTGGAGGCGATAAGGTCCCGCAATCCCAAGCGTTCCGTACTCCCGCTTGACCGGCACACCGGGTGCGAGGAAGATCGCGCCGATGCTGCGCCATCCACTTTCGTCGAAAACGCCTTCAAACGCCGCAGGCCGGCGGATGGAGGACGCGGTCGGATCGAGATCGACCTCGAGGGAGTCGTCTCCGTTTCCGCTGCGCCAACCACTATGCTCCGCGAGCGAGCCGACGGCCCCGGAAGAGGGGAGCGGCCAGGTCCGGGATCGGCCAGCAGCTTGCCGCTCGTCGCCTCGCGCTCCTCTATCCGGCCAGCCACGAACTCGCGGTGACACGAGTGGAGGGATGCTACGACCTCCGCCTCGCAGTGGATCTCGATGAAACTGCGTAGTGTCATCGTGGGAAGACGAACCGCTCGCGGTTGAACGGCTAGCCGGCTCCTCTCCCAGATTCCCGAGGTCGATCTGCTGGCCAGCTTCGATCGTGCGCAGAACGCTCTGACCTTCCTGCAGAGCAACCCGGTCGATCTGCTCTTCCTCGATGTGTCGCTCGGTGGGATGTCCGGACTGGAGCTACTGGAGACTTCGCTAGTCCGCGCCGAAGTGATCCCTGACCACCGCGCATCCGGAGCATGCCTGAGGGCGTTCGACCTCAAGGTCGCCGACTACCTCCTCAAGCCCTTCACCCTGGCCCGACTGGCGCAAGGGGTGGAGCAAGTGCGCGCGCGCCTGAGCACGGCGCGAAGCGCGGTTGACCTGGAGTTCATCTTCGTCAAGACGGAGTTCCGGCTCGAACGCGTGGATCTCCGTCAGGTCCTTTAATCGAGGGGGAAGGCGTCACCGTCGCATCCATCTCCTTCGTCGGCAGATCCTGACCCCAGAGACTCTGGCGACTTCCGAGCGCCGCGTCCGCCGGAAGTCCTCTGCCGTGTACACAAGTCGTACCTGGTCGCCGTGGGTCGGATCGACGCGATCGAGCGCGATCGAACCGGATCGGGGACACGGTCATCCGGTGTCCGACCGGTACCGTGAACACTTCCGCGCCACGCTCCGTCGGCACGGGGGGTGAACACCGCGCCGGCCCGGCCTGCGCGCCGAATCCGTTGCCCGCCTCCCGGTCACGCGGTGCCAGTCGCCCGGGGGGACGCTCGATCCTTCCCGCATGATCCGTTGGCACCATACCGATCTGGCCGACCGATTCTGGGCGGTTCCGTCGCCCGACTAAAGGCGGCAACCGGCGCCGACAGGGGTCGCGCCGGGGGGCTGTCGGGGCGTATGCTGCAGGCATGACGTTCTCTTTCGATACTCCCACGATCATCCAGGGAGGAATGGGGGCGGCGGTCTCCGATTGGAGACTCGCCCACGCGGTGGCGCAGACCGGGCAGCTTGGAGTCGTCTCTGGCACCGGGATCGACACGGTGTCCCCGCCGTCTGCAGGACGGTGATTCATGCGGCGCGATGCGCCGCGCGATGGCGCGGTTTCCCATTCCGCGAGCCAGCACCCAAGCATTGCATCGATTCTTCAGAGCCGGGGGCGCGATCCCGGCTCTCCCACAAGCTCGTGTCGATGTATCGGCAGTCGATGCCGCCCCGCGCCAGGAACTCTCGATGCTCGCCGCCTTTTGTCGAGGTGTCCCTCGCGAAGGAGGGGCACACGCGCCCGATCGGCATCAATCTACTGACCAAGATCCAGATGTCGATCCTGCCGACCTCTACGGAGCGATGCTGGCGGGGTCGACTATGTCCTGATGGGGGCGGGATCCCGCGGGAAGTGCCGGGCGCGTTGGCCCAGATGGCGGAGCACCGGGAGGCACGGCTCCACTTCGAGATCGACGGCGCGATCCCCGGGACTGACCCACACCTTTCGTTCGATCCGTCGGTGCACTGGGATGCACTTCCGGCTCCGCTCCGGGTGCCGCGCTTCCTTCCGATCGTGTCGAGCAACTCGCTGGCCACCATGCTGGCGCGAAAGGCGAACGGATCAATCGACGGATTCATCATCGAAGGGAGCCACGGCGGGAGGACACAATGCCCCGCCGCGCGGCGACGCCGGCCTCAGCCGCACCGGAGAGCCGGTCTACGGCGCACGGGATGAGGTCGACCTCGCGCGGCTGAAGGAACTCGGGTTGCCCTTCTGGATTGCCGGTGGAGCCGGCCACCCGGCCCGGCTCACCGCGGCCCGGGCCGCCGGCGCGAGCGGAGTGCAGGTCGGTACGCTCTTCGCCTACTGCGAGGAATCGGGACTCGCTCCCGCGCTCAAGCACTCGATCCTCGATCACGCCCGCCGGGGGGAGGTCACGGTCCGCACCGAACCACGGGTGTCGCCGACTGGGTACCCCTTCAAGGTCGCTACCTGGCCAGAGGATCCCAGTGCCGGCGTGAACCGCACGCGCGTCTGCGATCTAGGCTATCTTCGCACTCCCTACGTCACCCCAGATGGGCAGGTGGGATACCGCTGCTCCGGTGAACCCGAGGCAGAGTATGTGCGAAAAGGGGGGGAGTTGTCCGAAACCATTGGCCGACGGTGCATCTGCAACGCACTGCTCGCCGCCATCGGTCAGCCTCAGACGCGGGCCGATGGGTCGGTCGAGCAACCGATCGTCACCAGCGGTGACGACCTCACCCGCATCGCCGAGTTCCTCGGGGACCGAGAGCGGTACACCGCGGCGGACGTGGTCGACTATCTCCTCGGCAAGGTTGCGTCGCCGCCCCGATCGGCCGTAGCGATCGGCTAACAGTGGCCGGTACGGTGGCTGCACCGGAGAATCGCCCGATCGTGCCCGTTCCGCGAACCATCGTCGATTGGGCACTCGAGGTTCTCGCTCTGGCCTCCCTCGTGTCGCTGCTCGGCCTGGTTGCCGGGTACTGGACGCAACTCCCGGAGCGGATCCCGACCCACTTCGGCGCCTCCGGGCGTCCCGACGGATGGGGCGGCCGATCGATGCTCCTCCTGCTTCCACTGGTCACCCTGGTGATGTACGGCACCTTGACCCTGGTTGGCCAGTTCCCGCAGCACTTCAACTACACCTGGCGGATCACCCCGGAGAACGCCCTGGCGCAGTACCGTGCGGCCCGACGTCTTCTCTCCAGCCTCAAGCTGATCCTCGTCTCGATGTTCACCTGGGTCGCGTGGGTCACGATTCGCGCCGCCCTCGGCGGCGAGGCCAGTCTCGGCGGCAGCTTCTTCCCGCTCGTCTTCGGCTCGATTTCAGGCGTGCTGGTCGCCTACCTCTATCTCTCGTCGCGGCTGCGCTGAGATCGACGGTCTCCTCCGCTTTGCGTCGATCTGGACTTTAGGTGCGGCTACACCCGACAATTCGGGACGCAGAAACGATGCTCGGAGTCTTACCCCGGAGGTGTGTCGATGCGATGTCGCAGGTTTCTGGCTCGGTTCACCGGGCTGTTGCTCCTGGTCACCGGACTACTTGTGAGTACCGAAGTCCCACGGGCCGCGGATGTGAAGAATAGCTCGGACCATCCGCTCTTTCCGAACCGGATGCCGGGCTACTCGATCTCCAACTACCAACAGCAAGGGTTCGCCTCCTACGGCTTCCGGACCAAACCAGTACACACGGTCGAAGGGAAGTACACGAAGATCCACTACTACCTGCAGGACACCAGCCAGAATCCCGGCGGACTCGCCATCCGGCGCAACTACGAGAACGCGATCAAGGTGGTGGGGGGCGAGGTGCTCTACTCGGATGACAACGTCTCGGTGATGAAGGCGGTGAGACGGGATCGAAGTCTGGGCCGAGGTGCAGGCCTCGACCAAGGTGACCGGGCGAATCTACTTTCTACATGTCGTCGAGCGGACGGCCATGGCGCAGGTCATCACTGGCGGATGCGATGGCCGCAGCGATCGCCAAAGATGGTTTCATCGCGCTCGATGTGCACTTCGACACGGGGAAGTCCGAAATCTTGCCCGAGTCGCAACCGCTCATCGCCGAGATGGCGGCGATGCTGAAGCAGCAGCCGTCGCTCCGCCTGGGCGTGGAAGGGCACACCGACAACACTGGTACCGCAGAGTCGAACTGGACCTCTCGTTGGCTCGTGCCATGCCGTGGTCGCGGCGCTGGCCGCCGCTGGGATCGACCGCGCCCGGCTCGTCGCGGCGGGTCACGGGCAGGAACGCCCGATCGCCGACAACCGCACGGAAGAAGGGCGCGCGAAGAACCGGCGCGTGGAGCTGGTCAGGCAGTAGGCCGGCGCTTGCCGCCGCGTGGTTGCTCCCGTCGCTGCGCGGTCTTCCGGTGCGGCCGGTAGCCGCCGCCCGGAGCATCCGGAGCGCCAGGCGTTCCCGGCCGGCCGCCGCGGATGTGATCCCCTTCGCTTTGCTCGCTCAGGGCGGCGTTGGCACGGGCCCGTCGATGATCGAGCGCTTCTCGTGGGGGACGGGCGGGGATCAGCGCGTCGCAGCCGTCGCCGATCAGATCGGAGCGGCCAGCCTCGAGCAGCGCCTTCCGCACCTCGAAGTAGTTCTCCGGTTTGAAGAACTGCAGGAGCGCGCTGGAGCTTCCGGTCCCGCAGATGCTTCGCCACCTGCACCGGCTGGAGGGTGAACGGATCGAGCCCCGTGTGGTACATGCAGGCGGCGATATCGAACGGGCTGGGGATGAAGTCCTGCACCTGATCCGGCTTGTAGTGATTGCGCTTGAGAAAGACCGCCAGGTCGATCATCGCGGCTAACCCGCTCCCCGGGTGGGAGGCGATGTAGTACGGCACCAGGTACTGCGCTTTCCCGGCACGGGCCGAGGCCTGCTTGAACTCCCGGTCGAACTCCTCGAAGTCCTCACTCCCCCGGTTTCTTCATCAGCCGCAGCACTTCCGGGTCGGTGTGTTCCGGCGCCACCTTCAGGTAGCCGCCCACATGGTGGGTCACCAACTCGCGCATGTAGTCCGGATCGCGCCGGGCGAGATCCATCCGGATCCCCGAGGCGACCATCACCTTCTTCACCCCATCGAGTTCCCGGGATTTCCGCATGAGCGAGACGAGCGGGCCGTGATCGGTACCGAGCAGCTTGCAGATCGTCGGGTGGACGCAAGACAGCCGCCGACAGACCGCTTCCACTTCCGGCTTTGTACAACGCATCTGATACATGTTGGCCGTCGGCCCACCGATGTCGCTCACTACCCCCGAGAAGCCGGGCATCCTGGTCATCTGTCCGATCTCGTTCAGGACCGACTCCTCGGAGCGACTCTGGATGATCCGTCCCTCGTGCGCGGTGATCGAGCAGAAGGTGCACCCTCCGAAACAGCCGCGCATGATCTGGACCGAGTCCTTGACCACCTGGTAGGCGGGAATTCGCGCCTTTCCGTAGGAGGGGTGGACCAGTCGCGAATAGGGGAGCCCATAGACCCGGTCCATCTCGCGCTGGTTGAGCGGGAAGGCCGGCGGGTTGATCACCACCGTCTCCCGCACCATGGCGCTGCAGCAGTCGCCGCGCGTTGTACGGATTGGTTTCGTGGTGCGCGACCCGAGTCATGTGGCAGAAGGCGATCTTGTCCGCCGTCGCCTCCTCGAAACTCGGCAGCCAGAGCGAGTCCTCCTCCGGAACCGTGGCCGAGGCGCCGAGGCGATAGGCCGCTCCGCGCAGGTCGCGCAGTGCTTCGATCGTTTCCCCGGCCTGCATCCGGACGGCGACCTCCAGGATGCCGCGCTCGCCCATGCCGTAGACCAGCAGGTCCGCCTTCGAGTCCATCAAGATCGAGCGACGGACCGTGTCGCTCCAGTAGTCGTAGTGCGCGATCCGCCGGAGAGAGGCCTCAACCCCACCCGCGACCACCGGGGTGCCCGGGTATGCCTCCCGGGCCCGCTGGCAGTAGGCCAGCGTCGCCCGATCCGGCCGTCGACCAATCTCGCCCCCCGGACTGTAGGCGTCGTCGTTCCGGACCTTCTTGTTCGCGGTGTAGTGGTTGATCATCGAGTCCATGTTCCCCGCGCTCACCGCGAAGAAGAGCCGCGGTCGCCCGAAGCTGCGCCAGGGATCGGCCGAGCGCCAGTTCGGCTGAGCCAGGATCGCCACCCGAAACCCCGCGGCCTCCAGCAGGCGCCCCAGAAGCGCCATGGCGAAGCTTGGGTGATCGACGTAGGCGTCACCGGTGACGAACACCACGTCGACCTCGTCCCAGCCCCGCGACTCCATCTCGGCGCGGGTCATCGGCAGGTGTCGGATCGGAGGTTCCGGCAGCCGGAAGCGGATCCCGTCGAAGATCGAGGATTCCTCCGGCCGAGGCGGACGTTGGGGCGACATCGGGCTCCTGTCTGCTTGGCGTAGCGCGCGCGACCTGCGATTCTAGCCCCTCATGGTGAAACGAGGCGGAGAAATTCGGGCGACCGCGCGGGTGCGCGGCGGCCACGACAACGACCCGGTCAGTCGCGACCTGGCGCACGGCCTGGAGATCCTCGGCCTGGCAACTACCCGCTACATGGTCGACGCCCTGGCCGAGTACTTCCGGATCGCCCGCCCGCCCGGAAACGAGCGCGGATCGCTCGCCGGCAACGCCAGCGCCATCGCACGCAGCGAGCGGTTCCTCGACACCATCTGTGACCGGATCGCCTCCGTGCCGCTGGTCGGCGAACGACGTCTGGCCGCCCGCTGGGCTGCCCGGCGCGTACTCGATCACGGCTGGACCGTGGCCCAGGCAGCCCGACTGGTCGGTGGCCTCGATTGGGGTTCAGCCGCCAAGGCCGCGCGCGCGGTCGATCAGCTCTCCGATCCGGCCCGTCGGTTCGCGGTGCGGTACTCGATGACCGATTCCCTCGCCGAGCGAATCCTCTCCGAGTTCACTCCCGAAGAGGCGGAGGCCCTCGGATCCGCGCTCGACGCCGAGCCGGTCACCACCCTCCGCGCCAATCGTCTCAAGACCACCCGCGACGCCCTGCTCGAGGAACTCAACACCGCAGGTCACGATGTCTCGCCCGGTTTACTCTCGACCGACGCCATCCGCGTCGACAACCCTAGCGACCTCTTCCGTCTCTCCGCCTTCAAGGAAGGTCGCTTCGAGGTCCAGGACGAGGGGAGTCAGCTGGTGGCCGAACTGGTCGCGCCTCCCCCCGGAAGAGTGGTCGTCGATTTCTGCGCCGGTGCCGGCGGCAAGAGCCTCGCCCTCGCCGCTGCCCTCGGTGGGCGCGGCCAGGTGATCGCCCTCGACCTCCCCCGCGTGGAGCGCAAGCTGGCCGAGCTCCGCCGCCGCGTCCGCCGTGCCGGAGCCGGCAACGTCATGGTCCGCGCCCTGGTCGAGGACGGTTCCCTTCCCGAGTCACTCTCGCAGTGGACCGCACGCTGCGATCGGGTCCTCGTCGACGCCCCCTGCTCCGGCCTCGGCACGCTCCGGCGCAACCCCGAACTCAAGCTCCGCCTCGATCGCAACGCCCTCGATCGCCTGCCCCTCCAGCAGACCCAGATTCTCGACCGCGCCGCCACCCTCGTCGGCCCCGGCGGTCGCCTCATCTACGCCGTCTGCACCCTGTTCCACGCCGAAACCGACGCCATCGTCGATCGCTTCCTCGCCGCCCACCCCGACTTCCAGCTCATGCCCACCAAGGAGATCCTCGGCAAAGCCCGCGCCGTCCCCTTGGGCGGCGGCGACCGCCTCCGCCTCCTGCCCCACGTCCACGCCACCGACGGCTTCTTCGCGGCAGTGCTGCGGCGGGGAGGGGTGCCGGCGGCGGGGGCCGGAGCGGTGCAAACGTAGTTGAAGCCGCTGTGTGGCGCCGCGCTGGGGAGCCGGAGCCCTGCCTCGAAGATACTAGCGTGTTCCAGCTTTGCGCTTGGTCGTGGCCCTCTTCGAAGGCGGTGCGCTGGCCGGTTTCTTGATTCTGGTTGATGAATCCCGGAGCCAAGCCGCGAACCCAGCCTGGTCGAATTCGTGCGTTGAGAGGGCGAGGACCGCGGTAACCGCATCGGGCTCCGGGGCGAGGAGTCGGAGGCCGTTGAGCTCGAGGAAGACGCCGGCGACCGTGAGCGCGACGCGCTTGTTGCCATCGTGGAACGGGTGGTGCCTCGAAAGCGCGTGCGCGTAGGCTGCGGCGAGCTGGAAGAGATCTGGTTCCTCGCAGGCGAGGAGGTTTCTGGGGCTCGCGAGCGCAGAGTCGAGAAGGCCCTCGTCGCGAATCCCGGTTATCCCACCGTGCTCCGCGAGAAGCATCTCGTGAATCGCGAGCGTGGCCGCCTTGGAAACCCACCGCGGCTCTTTCTTTCTCCTCACTTCGCGAGTTCGCGAAGGGCGTTCCGGTACCGCCCCATGAAACCCTCGGCGGTTTTCAACGTGGCTTCGAACTCCGGGTCGTAGGGGGTGATGTGGAATCCATCGGGTGCTTCCGTGAGGAAGAGTTTGTCACCCTCCTTGACCCCGAGCGCTTTCGCGGCAGCACCTGGGAGTGTGAGGCCAAGGGAGTTGCCAACTTTCCGAACGGTGAGCTGAACCATTCGAACCTCCTTCAAGCGTGGCTACGTACGTCACAACATCATCGACAGGGGAGGCAAGGGCTTGAGCGCAGAGCGCACCTCAAGGTGCGACGCACGGCAGCCGTACGGCCGTGCGCAGGTCTGTGGGGATGGCCCGCGAAGACGGCCGAGGACGCACGAGCAACCCGAGCGTAGCGCCTCGCGATGCCAGCCCGTGCCTCCTCAGGACTTCTCCCCTCCCACGCTCCCCGCTACCCGCAGGAGGATGTATGCCACGAGGAGAATCGCGCTCAGCGTTGGGTTGGTGCGGCGTGGCGCGGTCCCCGCGACGGAGGCTGGGGTACAGCGTTGTCGGCTTCGCTCCCTACTCGACCCCAACCACCCAGATATCGCCGATCTCATTCGCGAACGAGCCGTACACGACGAAGCGTCCATCCGGTGACCAGGACTCATCTCCGTCTTGCGCGACGCCTCGCGTGATTTGCCGGCGCTCTTCTCCGGCGGCGGTCATGATCCATAAGTCGTAGTTGCCGCCGCGATAGGCTGCATAGACGATCTTCGTGCCATCTGGAGACCAAACAGGGGTAGCGTCCTGTGCAACGTCAGACGTGAGCTGTTCGCTTGTACCTCCGCCGACGGAAACGGTCCAGATGTCCATGTTTCCGTCTTGGTTCGAGGCATAGGCAATCTTGGATCCGTCCGGCGACCAGTCTATTCCCAAGATCGACCAGCCACCCGCCAATCTCTTCGGCGCTCCACCTTGGGCAGAAACGATGTACAAGTCGCTTGTTCGAACCGGACCGGTCCGAGTGTTCGCGACGTACGCTATCCTAGTTCCATCCGGCGACCAGGTCGGTGTCGTAAGGGCGTAATCCAGGCCGTGGCTCGCGACCACTGTAGGAGAGGCGAATGGCACGGCATCCATGACAGCGATCTCGTAGAGACCCTTCTCCCAATCCCGTGATAGTACGAAGGCGATCCGCTGTCCGTCCGGAGACCAGCGCGGATACCAGGCCAGGCCCACGTTTGTGAGTTTCTCAGCTTCCCCACCATCCGCGTCGATGACGTACAACTGCTCGTGAAACGCTTCATCCCAGTCCGCCTGAAAGACGATTCTCTCCCCGTCCGGAGACCAGTCGGGAGCAAGCGCGCCTACGGTTCTCGCGCTGGTGGTCAACCGCCTCGCGGTCAAGGTGGTCGCCGTCACCGTGTTCGAGAGCGGTGACGGATTCCCAGCGCTGTCCAGCGCGCGAAGGGCGAAGAAGAAGATCTGCACCCGCTCCAGTCCGGTCACCGTGAAGGCCTCGGCGGTCCCTCCCGACCGCGGGCGCGGCACTCCGGTTGCTGGCGTTGCAGTAGCCCAGTTCTCCTCGGTGATCTCACTCAGAGAGAACCGAAGGTCGTAGCTCGTCGCCGTACCGTCCGATCCGTCCGATCCGGGGGCGGTCCACTCGAGCGCAACTGTGGTCTCGGTGACCCCGCTCAGCCTGAGATCCATCACCTTGTTCGGAGGGCGGTCAGGCCTCGGATTTGCGGTGACCACGTTCGAAACGGTGGACCAGTTGAGTGCTTCGTCAGCGACTCGGAGCGATGAACATCAACCCCGTTCCGACGGACTGGGGAAGGCTGAAACTCTCTGCCCCACCGCTTGGCTGGGGAACCAAGCCGACCGAGACGACCAGCGCCGAGTCCCATCTCGCGGCGATATCGGGGTTGCGAGAGTACCGCAAGTCGTACTGCGCTGCCCTGCCGTCCTGCCCGTTGTCACCGGTCGCACTCCAAGCAACGGTGACTCGCCCATCATCCTGGGAGATCACACGAAGGTCATCGACCGGAGCGGGCGGAGCCAGGTCAGGGGCCGTGGTCTTCGGCTTCTCATCTCCACACGATGCGAAGAGTAGCGACAGTCCGATGGGGAGGAGTGCGGCAAGTCTCATTTACGACGGATCCTTTCTCGGATTTCGGAGTCGTCCTCCTGCGCATCTGAGCGGACGTGAGTGGTGGGGGTACCCGCCTACCAGGGCACGTCTGCGGCGGCGGGTACCGACCTCCTAAATCACGATTGAACTAGGGACCACAGTTTCCGATGCAGACCTGCTCGTACAGCAGGCAATCTTCTTTGTTGTGCACGACGATACCGCTTGCGATGTACGTCCCCAGTGCAACCTGGAAGTTGTACACTAGAACGTCGGCTTCCACCTTCTCGATGGAAAACACCGGAGTTGCCGCGAGGGAGACGGTTTGGAAGTCGTCACCGACTCTCAGGTCCCCCGCAGAGATCCATTTCCCACGGCTCAGGATTGGGTGGTTCTGCGTGAGGCTGATGCGATCGTTGACGACGTAGTAGAATCTAACACTGTACGGGCGATGGACGCTGACGACTTCGCTGACAGTCATCGAACGCGTCTGCTCATTGTAGGCAAGGACGCGGTCTCCGACTTCCATGTGCTCGACCACCTTCGTGGAGCCATCTGCCATGGAGATTGCTGTTCCAGCGAGTAGGCAGTCGCACGCTGGCGCGCTGGACTCGCAGGTACACGGTTGCCAGCTACCGTCGCTGGCGCAGCCGGGGGATCCACTCCACCTGCACCGCCATTCCCTTGTACCATCCCCACAGCTCCCCCGCCACTGGATGGACTTTACGCAGCCATCACCCCCGACGCACTGTCCGATGCTCACTTGATCACATCGAATGACCGCGCTCGCGATCTCCGCGATCGTCATGGATCCCAAGACCAGACTAAGGACAAGCAGTCGCATGATCACTCTCATTGTCGCTCCCGTCTGTGTTGATGCCGCATGCGTTCTTGTCGAGGGGCCGCGACGTCGGTGGGGCAGGTCTGGCGTGCGGGCGCGGCTGTCCGGCAGCCCTAGCGTGACCCCGGCGGCGAGCGTGCCTCGTCGGAGTCCGTCTATGGGTGCCAAGACAGCGGAGACTTGGCAGCCGGAACTGCTGTCGACACGCGGTGTGCAGACGGCCCCAGTCCGCGCCCCCAACGTGGGTGCAAGATCCTCGGAGTGAGTGCGGGGAGCCCCGCACGGACTCGGAGTGCGGGGAGCGTGCATCCCGCAATGCCAAGCGTCAAGTGAATTCGTGATCGAGGCGCGGCATATCGCGCCCGCCGCGGAGCGAGGCTGCCTGGCTCTCAAAGGGGAGGTTCTGGCGCCTCTTCGTTGGTCGGCGCAGCGATGTAGGTTTGGATCCACAGAGCGTTCGGCGGCGCAGGGGTGTGGGCCGTGCAGTGGGGCGCGCTCCACCTAGCTCGCGCTGGCTGGGGGGCGCTGCCTTCGTTCAGCCAGAGTGTGGGGGGATGTGGCGGTCGGGTCAAGTTGCACTCGTTCACCTCGGTGCGGTTGTTCGGGCGGCTGCAGCGGCAAGGTGTGCCGGGAGACCTGATTCACCCGTGTGTCACCCGGAGGAGAGTAACCAGTATTCAATCCTTCCGCGGCTCCGCAACTTCAGCGGACGGTTTCCGTCGTAGCGGGCGGTGCGAGGTGCACGTCGAAACAGCGGGTGGCGCGCGCGTTTCGTTCTCCGATTCTCGGTGCCTGCCCGGAGCCGGATCAGCCGGGGTCTTTCAGCTACGAGAAATCGAGCGGCTGGGTCGGAATCGATCCGGCGTAGCCCCGGTTTAGGTGGCTCCAGGTCTGGGCGTAGACTCCAGGACGATCCTTGAGATCGGGAGGTTTCGTTGGGACCGCAAACTACCAAGCAGCGCGCTTTGGAGGCCGTCGAGGCACTTCCTGCCGACGCGACCATTGAGGGCGCGATGGAACGCCTGTACTTCTTGGCGAAGGTTCAGCGAGGGTTGGAGCAGGCAGAAGCTGGGGACACGGTTCCCCACGAGGAAACCAAGAAGCGCCTGCTGAAGTGATCCAGGTGATTTGGACCCGCTAGGCGGTTGAGGACGTACAGGCAATCCGGGCGTAGGGCCTCGTGATGCCAGCCCGTGGCCCCCTCAGGACTTCTCCCCTCCGACACTCCCCGCGACCCGCAGGAGGATGTATCCCACGAGCAGGACCGAGATCAGCGTGATCTGGAGCGGGCGGTCGGCGCGGACGACGTCGAAGGTGCGGGTGGCGATGAGGAGGGCGAAGGCGAGGATCGCTCCGAGAGAGAGAAGCAGGCCGACGGCGATCAGGATGCGCTTCACGGAGAGGTCCTTTCGAGGGGTCTGGGCTGCCGCTGGTCGATGGCCGCGCTCCGACAGCGATGCTCTGCCGGGTGCGATGCGCAGAGGATCAGTCTGCGCGGTAGTGCTGTCCTGCCTGATAGAGGGCGAGGTTGCGCTCCAATCCTGCCACTTGATCCGGGCCTGCCTTGGGAACGGGCGAGGGAAATCGCCTGCTCCTGGGTTCGGACCGCGTCCGCGAATCGGTCGCCGGAGGCGTAGGCGGCGGCGAGGATCTGCAGCGCGGAGGGGTCACGGTACTGCAAGCCGCGGGCCGCCGTCTCGGCCCATTGCACGGCTTCGGTGGGATTCCGTAGGGCGGGATCGCGGGCGGTGGCGAGGAGCCAGGCGACCCGGGAGGCGCTGGCGAGGTCTCTGGGTTGCGCTCGAGGAGGAGGCGGTACTGCTCGATGGCTCCGCCCAAGTCGCCTGCGTCGGCGAGGACGAAGGCGAGGTTCTGGCGGGCGCTGACCGCATCGGGATCGGTCTCGAGGGCGGCGCGATAGTGGGCGATCGCCTCCTCCCGGCGGCCGAGCTTCTGGAGGACATTGCCGAGATTGGTCTCGACTCCCCGGAGCTTGGGATCGAGGGCGTGCGCGCGCTCGAGATGGACCAGCGCGAGATCGGGATGACCGGCGCGGGCCAGGGCGGAGCCGAGGTTGTAGTGGGTGTTGGGGAGATCCTCGCGAATGGCCAGGGCGGCACGGTAGCGCTCGATCGCTTCGCGCACGCGCCCGGCATCGAACTCGACCATGCCGAGGTTGTGGTGGGCCATCCAGGCGTCTGGATTCTTGGCCAGGGTGTCGGTCCAGAGGGTGCGGAGGTCGCGGTAGGCGGGGGTGCGTAGCGCAGTGCCGGCGGCGCAGGCGAGGACGGGAAGCGCGAGCAGGGCGGCGCGCGGGATCGGCCGGAGAGGAGAGAGGGCCAGCGCGAGTCCTCCCCGGCGAGGGCCAGGAGCCCGATCGAGGCGTGGTACTGGAAGTGGTCGGCAACCCAGGAGTATCGCATCGGAAAGACATCGATCAGGCCGAGCGCGGGAGCAGCGTGCCGACGAAAAGAGGACGGCGACCAGCGGCCCGCGGCCGAAGCGGTCGCGCCGCAGCCAGAGGAGCGCGATCGCCCCCAGGAGAAGCAGGGAAAGAACAGCGCCAGGGGGCGCGACTCCGGTGGCATCCCACCGAGGGTAGATGAACGCGAGCGGATGGGGCCAGAGCAGCTTGCCGGCGTAGAAGAGGGCGATGCGCGCGGCGAGGCAGAGGCGCTCGACCAGGGTCAGGCTCCAGTCCGCACCCTGGGCTCCGACATGATGCTTCTCCAGCCACGCGGTGGTGAGCCCGAAGCCGATCCCCAGAGCGAAGAAGACGATGAGCGGCGTGATGTCGCGCCGGCTGATCGCGCCGCGCTTCCAATAGATCAGGAGAAGGATCGCGGCGGGGAGAGTCGCGGTCACCGTCTTGCTCAGCAGCGCGAGCAGGAAGAAGGCGAACGCGAGGCCGCGCCGACGCATGGAGAGTGCGTCGGAGGATTGGGTGATCGCGGGGGCGTAGGCGGAGAGCGCCGCGAGATAGAACAGGAGCGAGAGGACGTTCTTTCGTTCCGTGATCCAGGCGACCGACTCGACGTGTACAGGGTGGAAGGCGAAGAGTGACGCGGCGAGGACCGCGCCAGGCGCTCCGCCGGGGAGCTCGAGCCGGCGAAGCAAACGATAGAGCAGCCAGGCGGAAAGGGCGTGCAGGAGCAGGTTGATCCAGGTGAGAGGGGAAGGGACTCCGATCCGAAGAGGCGCTGCTCGATCCAGAAGCTGGTGAAGACGAGCGGATAGTACTGTGGACTGGCGCTCGGTTCGAACCAGATGCGACCGAGGCCCTGCGCAGTGCGCAGGTCCGTTCCGGGTGACGTAGTCGTCGTCGTCCCAGATGTAGCCGCCGTGGAGCGCCGGCAGGGTAGGCGACGACCAGCAGGGTCGAGCAGCAGCAGGAGCACCAGCAGGAAGGGCCGCAGGAGCAACCGGAGCGGAGATCGGCCATTCTGCGGCGGCCGGCCGCGGGGAGTACCGCGGTCGTCGGTCCCGATGCGCCGGGCCGGATCGGCCAGGGTGGGGAAGAACGTCCTCTTCGGCTAACGATCGGACTTCGGCTCGTCATCGGATGCGGCCGGGGCGTCCCCCGTGCAAGCCGACCGTCTCGGATCCGTCCTCGTCGTTCAGATCGTCATCGCCTCCGTCTTCGTCCCCGGTCAGGTCAGAGATAATCCTGCCAAATTTGCCGCTTCTCGATGAAGCGCCCCTCGGTGCCGGCGCGCTGACGGGGTGTCGTCCCAGGCCGCGCCTTCCCGCCGCTTTCTATCCTTGCTCATCGGTACCTCTTCGAGATGTCTGAAACGCACAGGCATCGCCCGCGCCCCCCGGCAGGACGCGGGACATCTGGAGCCCTCGGACCGGTCGTGCGAGATCGAGGCAAAACCGCGACGCGCGATGATTGCGCATCGGACACCGGTTGAGCGGGAATCTCGCGGACCCACGCGACGGAGGGGAGAGGAATTTGCGCGCGAGCGTGCACCCGGCTCCATGGCCCGCCCGCATCGAGATGCGCGCGGTGTCCGTGGGCGGTCCGAAGACGAGCGGCGGGAACATCGACCGTCCGCTGACTGCGTTGCGCACACATAGTCGGATCCGAGTGGTGCGGGAGCTTTGGAACCCGCGCAACGAGACTAGACGATCTCGCGCGCGGGCTGTAAACCCGAAGCGTGACCGCGGCTCGATTTCTCGCCGGTGGATGACATCGGGCCCCGGGTGTGCGAGGCTTCGCGCCGCGTCTCCAAGACGACAGCGCCTCCCTCGTTCGAGGGAGGCCCCCTCCCGGGGCAGGACCGGGGAAATCCATGGAGGAGTCACCGCGTGGGCAGCGTCCCGCTCCTGGACCGGATCGCCCTGATCGTCGCCCTTGGGGTGGCGGTCACGCCCGTTCTCTCGAGGATCAAAGTTCCGAGCGTTGCGGGGTTGCTCCTGGCCAGGGGCGATCGCCGGGACCGTTCGGCCTCCGTCTAGTCCCCTCGGTCCACGCCATCGAGCTGCTGGCCGAGGTCGGCGTGGTGCTCCTCCTCTTCACCATCGGACTCGAGTTCTCGCTCAGTCGGCTCCGGCAGATCTTCCGCGACGTGGCCTTGGAAGCGCTCTCCAGGTCGGTCTGACGGTCGGAGTCACCTTTGTCGCCGCGCGCCTGCTCGGAAAGGGAACGGCGGGGGCGCTCTTCTACGGCTTCTTTTTTGCCCTATCCTCGTCCCCGCGATCGTGCTGCGGTCCCTGGCGCGAAGCGGGAGCGGAACGCGCCGCACGGTCGGTTCATCACCGGCACCCTCCTGTTCCAGGATCTCTGCGTGGTTCCGATGGTGCTGGTGATTCCGCTCCTGGCGACGCCGGGACATCCGGCCGGGCCGCGCTCGAGGTTGCCCTCGCCCTGGGCAAGGCGTTCGTGGTGGTGGTGCTCACCTTCGTTCTGGCCCGGATCCTCGTCCCTCGGTTGTTCCAGTGGGTGGAGGCGGCGCGGAGTCGTGAGGTGTTCCTGCTGACCGTCATCGCCCTCTGCATCGGTACCGCCTGGTTCACGTCGCTGGCCGGCGTATCGCTGGCCTGGGGGCGTTCCTCGGTGGGGTGATCGTGGCCGATACCGAGCATGGTCACCGCGCCATGGGGACATGCTGCCGCTTCGCGATGTCTTCCTGAGCCTCTTTTTCGTCTCCCCTCGGAATGTTGTTCGACATCCGGGTGCTGTTCGAGCAGCCGCTCCTCTGCTCGCGCTGGTCGTCGGCTTCCTCGCGGTGAAGGCGATCCTGGCCCACTTTCGGCGCTGGCGATAGGGGTTCCCGCCGAAATCGCCTGGGCGGCGGGGCTCGGGTTGGCGCAGTTCGGCGAGTTTGGCTTCGTCATCGCGCGGCTGGCCGAGACGAGTGGGGTGGTCTCGGCCGAGTCGATGCGTCCGCTCTGGCCAGCGGCGTGATCAGCATGTTCATGACCCCGTTCCTCTTCCGCGCCGCGCCGCACATGATGGCGGGCGCGACTGCTCGCCCCGCTGGAGCGGAAGATGCGGTACCTGCGCGCGGGATCGACGAGGCGGATGAGGGCCGGACCGTTCCGCGCGATCATGTCGTCGTGGTCGGCTTCGGACTCGGCGGGCGGGTGATTTCCGAGCTGCTGGCGGCGGCACCGCGCACGTGGTGCTCGAACTCGATGCCGAGCGGGCGCGGCGGCGCGCGCCAGTGGGCTCCGGTCTTCTATGCCGATGCCGCGAGCAGGAGGCACTCCAGCACGCATCTCGGCACCGCCCGGGCGATGGTGCTCCTGATGAACGATCCGATCGCGGCGGCGCGGGTCGCGGGGCGGCGCGTCGCGTGGCGCCCCAGGTTCCGATTCTCGCCCGGGCGCGCTATCTCATTGGAGCGCGAGGAGCTGCCACCGCGGGAGCCGGGATGTGGTCGCGGGAGGAGGTGGAGGGATCGGGCGAGATCCTGGCGCGACTCCTCTCCGGTGGCTGGAAGCGCCGCGCAATGTCATCGAAGATCGGGTTCGGACCCTACGTGTCTCGGCCCAATCGAGCGAGCGTCGACAGACGCTCCCCGCCCTCGCTCGGCGAGCAGTCAGCCCTCGAGGAACTGAAGGTCGAGAGTCTGCTCATCCGGGAGGCGGCGGATGGCCTGACCCTGGCCGGATTGTCGTTGCGGAAGCGAACCGGTGCGCTGGCGGGGAGGGCCGTGGTTGTGATCCGGCGCAACGGACGTTGATCGAGCAGCCGGATCCCCACGAGGCCGGTCGGGCGGGTGATCTCGCGTACCTGGTCGGCACCTCCCGGGCGGTGCGCGCGGTGGCCGCGCTGCTCGATCGACCGCCGCCGGAGATCGCTTTCGGCCGACTGACCGGGCCGGATCGACCGCGCCCCCGGATCAGCGGATCCGGACCGCTCAGGCGGAACGCTGCTGCCACCCGCCTCGATCCGAATCAGGTAGACCCCCGCTGGGACCTGGCGGCCCGCTGGTCGCGCCCGTCCCACGCGATCTCGCGCCGTCCGGCGCCGACCAGGCTATTCCAGCGCATCACCTCCGTCCGGCGGTGTCGACGATCAGATCGAGCCGCCGGAAAGGACCGAGGAGAAGCGCAGGGTGGTGCCATCGGTGAACGGATTCGGAGAGAGCGGTTCGAGCACGAGGCCGGTGGTGAATTCCGGCACGTTTTCCGGTAGCGTTGCCGGCCACATACGCGCTGTAGGCGCCGAAGGGCGCCTCCCGGGGCGGACCCAGCTTCGTCCGAAACATCCCTGTCCGACGACGTAGTACTCGACCACCGTGCCGGACGGCTGGGGGAATACTCCGCGCCGTACATGTCGATCGGCCCGATCGGTTGAGCTCCGTGTAGCCCGGAGCTGGGAATGGTGGTGTTCTCCCAGTACGGATGCACTCCGCCTGGTCGAGGCCGAGGTTGCTGTAGTCGGTGAGCCGCACCTCGACCGGGAAGGGACCGTTCGTTCCCAGTGTGTCGGGAGCGGCGCCATGTCGACGTACATCATCTGCTTGTCGTGGATTCCCATCGCGCGGCAGTGGATCGCATCGTCGGAGAGCCAGGAGCCGGTGAAGCCGATGATCTCGTAGCCGGGCATCAGCTCCTGGTACCTGGCCAGGGCGGCGGCGTCGGCTGCAATGCCGAACGTGGGGACGAGCACCTTCGGTTCAGGATCACGGAGTTGGTGTAGGCCGCAACCTCGCTGCCGTTGATCCAGTCGCAGTAGACGCGGCGCACCCGGAGCGGCTGCCCGTACAAGTCGAGGCGGGTGGCCAGCTCGGCCGCGCGCGCCTCGCAGCGGGCGTAATCAGGATGGTTGGTAGGGACCTGCTTCACCAGAAACGTGCGCTCGTCAGGCGCTTGCCCCAAACATCTGGTGATGGATACGCCGATCGAAACGTCGTCGAACACCCGGTAGTCGGTGATGCCGAGTAGTCCTCCATCGCCTGCGCCACCTGCGCATGGCTGAGAGGGTTCTCGTCCCAGACCAGATCGGTGGAGTAGCCGTTGCCTTGGCCGTCACACAGGTAGTTCCCGCCGGTGTGGATCAATGAAGACCGAAGACCTGCGTGGTCCAGCTCGTGCCGACGGTGTAGTTCACCTGATCATCCAGCGGGCGAGGCCGATTGTAGACATGGTCGACGATCCCCGGCGCGCCATTGCCGTCGAAGACGAACTGCGGGCCGTAGTCGCGGGTCCAGATCGAGTTGTGGCGGCGATCAGCATACGCACGCTGGGCCATGTTGACTCCTGTTGTTTGGGCAGCGCGGTGTTGCAGGTGTTCTGCTGCGAGACGCTCTCGCCACCATGCACCGCAGTGCCGCTCGATCTCCTCGGCCATCTCCCGCAGCACCGTGGGGTGCCTGAACGGATAGCGCGCATCGGTGACGCCGGTCATCAGCCCCTACCCCGCGCACTGACGGATCGGACCGCTCGGCGGCTGCGTGGCTGTCACCCCGGCGCGTCCGAGCGTGTGGGGCAGCCGCTTCTTCCGTGGTCACGCCGATCGGAAGCGGATTCTGCTCCGGAGGATCGGTGATCATGACTCCGCGTGTCAGGGTCGGCAGTCGCCTGGGCCGACGATCAGACGAGGAAGCGCGCCGCCTGAAGCTCACCCCGCCGCGAGCAGGATCGAGCGAGGAGCGCAGGAGCTTCGGGCGGTCCGCATATCCGGCGGAGCAACATAGGACATCCCGGTGGATAGAGGACTGGATGCAGACCAGCCGCGACGCAGCTGTGGAGGCAGGCACTTAACCATAATTGATGCTTCACCCCCTTGGCGGCTCTGCGGGGCGGCGGTAAATTCCAGTTCTGGGTGAATGCGGTAAATGCCTGCAATGCCCAATCCATTTCAGGTGGTGCCACTCTGGTAACATGGTGGGCGCCAAGGAAACTGGCAAACATCTTACTCCTAGTCCTAGTTGGAGGCAAGGCTCGAATCCCCAGCTAATGACCCCGGCTTGACCGCTGGTCGCCACCCCGGATCTCGCCTCCCACCGCCTCGACCTCAATCGGCGGGAGATCGCCAGGCCGAGTCCGGTGCCGCCGAGTGGCGGGCATCGGAGGTTTCGATCGGGTGAAGCGCTCGAACAGAAGGTCTGATCTCTTGTCTGCCGGGATGCCGATTCCGGTGCCGACCACCTCGATGCGGTATTTCGATTCGCCCTCCCTCGGCCCTCTCTGTCCCTTCCGCGATCCGAGTGTTGCGAACGGTCATTGGCGTTCCCGGTCATTGAGTGAACTTCTACCGCGCTGTTGATCAGATTGTGCAAAGAATCTCATAGACCTGAGCCGGGTCGCCCCTGGGCGATCGCTCGGTTGAGTCCGACTGCATCGAGGCGAAGGTCGATCTTCTCGGCTGTGCGGCGAGAGCGGGGTGAGGGAGCGAGAGATGCCATCCTCCCGAAGCAACCGCCTGACGTCGAAGGGGGCGATGTCCACCTGGAACCGCCCGGCCTCCATCCTCGAGTAGTCGAGGATGCTATCCAGGATCCGTTGCACCGCCGCGCCGGAGGTATGGATCGTCCGCACCCACTCCCGCGCTCGCCGGGCGCGGCCTCCACCAGCAGCGAGGCAGCCAGGATGGCACCATCGGGCGTGCGTGGATCCCGTGACCTGGCGGTGGCGGTGAACCCGCCCTGCGCCCGCGTGGCCGCCACCGCGCGGCCCCGCGCGGCCTGCAGGTCAGCCCCGTGCCTAAGCCGGGCCACCACCACTGAAACGCGTGAGGCGATCGCCCGCGCCAGGCGGGAACCTTCACGTCCGGCTTCGGCAGACTCCTGTCCCGTAGTAGAGCATGAATCCTGCCCATGGGACGGCCTCGTGCACCCGTGCGGATGAATGGAGAGGGATCGACCCCTCGTTCCGGGACAGGCAACATCACCAGGCCGAATGGAGCAGGCTCTGCTGAAAGAGCGTCCGGGATCACCACTGTGGCTGCGGGTCGGGATCTCCGTTGGAGTGACCAGGGGAGTGCCCCTCTTACCGCGGCGCGATAGCCATCGGAAGGTTCTGCCAGGCGACGAACCGCATGGTTCCATCGCGTAGCAGGAGCACCGCAGATCGATCCAGAGTTATTGGTGCTGGCAGCACGCCGTCGA
>JADJQY010000011.1 GCA_016712505.1 Candidatus Eiseniibacteriota bacterium
GGTCCGGGCCACCACCCCCCACCACGCACCCGCCCTCACGCGACGAGTGCGCTCAGTACCGGGTCCCCACCGTCTCTCGGGGCAGCCGGTTCGGGATTTCCCGGCCAGTCTGTCGGCGGTGAATGGGACGTCCCAGGCGCCGAGGTTCTCCTTCAGCCAGATCGATGCGCCGGGTTCCGGGGATGACGAAGACGTCCTCTCCTTGCGTGCTGGTGACCTGCGGGCGAGGGCGATCTGCGCTTCGGTGGCGCCCTCTTCCGCGCGGCCAGATCCTGACCACGCCCAGTCAGCGCGCGTTCTCCTCCAGGGCCTGATCGGTGAAGCGCGGGTTTCGGCGCCGTTAGTCGGTCGGGTCGAGCGCCCTCCCGGCTGGTGATCGCCCTGGTGAGGAACCCGCGCCTGAGCGGTGAGTAGGCCACCACCGCGATCCCCAGCTCGCGGCAGACCTCGAGATCCCTGTCGATCCCAACTGGCGCGACCAGAGTGAGTATCGCACTGCAGGGCGGTGATCGGTGAACTGCGGGTCAGTGCGGATCCGCGCGGCCGAGAACTTCGCTCACGCCGATGGTAGCGCACCTTCCTTCCTCGACCAGCCGCTTCATCGCACCCACTGCCTCCCTCGACCTGGACCCCGGATCAGCGGTACAGGTAGAGGTCGATCGTCTCATGACCGAGTCGCTTCAGGCCCAGCTCACACGCCCGCGGATAGTTACCCGGCCGACCGCAGATACCCAACCACTGCCGTTCGGCCTCGGAAGGCGTACGGCGAACTTCGTCGCCACGGTGACCTTGTCCCAGCGGTCGGCGAATGCCTTGGCCGACCAGTTCCGGCTGTGTCCGAGCCATACATGTCGGCCGTGTCGAAGTGATCGATGCCGAGTTCGATCGCCGCGTGCAGTGTCCGGGTACCCACTCGTCCCGGGTGCCGCCGTAGAACTCCGACATGCCCATGCATCCGAGGCCGATGCGCTCGACCTGAAGGGTGCTCCGCCCAGGGTTACCGTCTGCTCGTCACGGCTCTCTCCTCCGTGGGATGGTGTCCTGCTTCTGGGCCGAAGAAACTGCGTCTCTCCCCAGTCGCGGTCCTGCCTGACGCATAGCGCGAGACGATCCGGCCTATTGCCGTTGCCCGTTCCTCCAAACTACTTGCCTGATCCTGCAGATTGACAAGGAGAATTGTGCGATCGAAGGTCGGCGCCGCCCGAGGTCCCTGGAGTCTCCGGCATCCACGGAGGTCGCGTTGGATCCTGAACAGTTGATCGCACTGGCCTGCAAGCGGGTCCAGCGACCGAAGGAAACTAACGGGTCGACCGTCCGACGCCCGGACTGTCGTCTTGCTGGGCAGGAGACGCCGAGCGCGTTCGACGCGTCGATCTACAAGCCAGTGCTTTGCCTGATCCTCCAGGCCGGAAACAAGTGACGGTCGAGAGCAACGCCTGTCGTTCGGCCCGCGAGTGCCTGCTCGTGAGCCACGACCTCCTGGTGCGCTCCAGATTACCCGCGCCCCCTATCTGGCCCTGGTGTTCGAGGCGGAGCTGGCGAGATCCGAAAGCTTCGACGAGGAGATCACCGCGGAGGACCTCGAAAGTGACGCGCGCGTCCGCCGTCACCCCGACGCGCCGACCCCGAGCCGGTCGACGCCCTCGGACGATACCTTCCTCGCCGCGACGCCGGCGGACGCCTGGTCCTCGGCCCGCTCATCTCTTTCGAAGGAGATCCACTACCGGTCGCTCGTTGCGCCGTTCGGCGGATGCTGCGAAGCCCTCATCCGCCATGACAGCATCGCCAGCGCCATCACCCGGGCGATCGGTCAGATCCGGGTTGCCGACCTGCGCGCGCTCGCCATTCCCGCCCTGGGCGCGGGGCCGGCACGAGTGCGGTTCTTCGTTCCACCAACATTTCAAGGCGATCACCTCGACCACCCCGCTCCAGCTACCAGAAGGACCTCCGGCTGTTTTCGAGGCCCGCTGGCTGCTTCGACAAGGCGGGATGCCGGTCACCGCCGCCGCCCTTCGAGGTCGGGTACCAGAGTTCCAGCTGTTCAGCCGGGAGTACGCGTAAGTTCGGCCTCCTGCCGAGCGCGGAGTTGGACGTGGTCACGCGGTAGGCAAAGGGACGAGGAGGCGATTCCACTGCAGATCGCCCCCGGCCTGACGAGCATTTCAGCGCAGGTGACCCAGCTCCTCCGCAGTTTCCATGCCGGCGCGGGCGACGATGAAGTAGACCCCGGCCGCCAGCCCCGCCCTCCCTCTTCGGTCACGCGCCAGTTGAGCGGGTGCACCCGGCATCCAGGGTCTCTCGAGCTGCGAACGAACGCGCCGCCCCGAGGGGTCGTGCAGCGAC
Source organism: Candidatus Eiseniibacteriota bacterium (assembly GCA_016712505.1). Lineage (GTDB taxonomy): Bacteria > Eisenbacteria > RBG-16-71-46 > CAIMUX01 > CAIMUX01 > JADJQY01. Next base: position 2,344 of record JADJQY010000011.1, read on the forward strand.
ACGGTGACGGCGGACCGGCCGGTAGCACCAGGTTCATCGCACGTCGCCGCTAAGCCTGATCCGGGCGCGGTGCGCTCAGGGGCCAGCCTGCCGGTGCAACCGACTCCAGCGCGACTCCTCCGCCGGGAAGAAGGCGCGATCGTGACGTCATCAAGAGTGCAGCCTGACGAGCGAGGCCCCGGAGACATCCTCGGCCACGAAGCGGAGCCGCATCCGGCCGGTGAGCGGCAAGACGGTCTCCAGGTCGCGGAACTGTGCCTGGGTGAACGGTCGGACTGAGTCGAGCTACCCGTTCCAGCAGGGTCCAGTTGGCGCCCCCGTCGTTCGAGAGGTAGACGCGAAGTCGTCGTCATCGCGTCTCGTCGACGTACCAGCGCCAGTAGCCGAGCTTGGCCCGCGCCGCGCCGGACAGGTCGATGATCGGCGAGGTCAAGGTCGTCTTCCTGCCGTCCACGTCCTGGTCGCCGTTCCCTCCGCCGACAGCGCGTTGCCGGTCACGAAGCGCCATGCCCTGGATCGACGGTGCGGTCGTCTTCCGCTGGTAGTCCGTACCGACCGGGTCGCGCAGCCAGAGTCCGCTGGTCGCGTTGTTCCTCGGAGCCCGACCGTCCAGCCGCGGTCGAGCGCGGAAGTCGTCCGACCAGGCGAGATCGAGGCCGACGTCGAAGGCATGGCTCGAAGCGGGTGTCCTGACGGATCGACCGCGACTGCGCCCGACTGATCGCACGCCCGCAGTGGTACTGACGAAGCTGCCCGCCGGCTGGGCAGGAATGAACCCGGCGAACGGTGTTCATTCCACCGGTCGGCGCGAGGAGCGCGGAGTGCCATGCGCTGCCGTCCGTCCGGGTACCACACGGGTCGAGTCGGCGACCAGCGGCTGGGCTGCCACCACGGTGGCAACGATCGGATACTGGTCAACCCGCCCGGCTGGTCGGCCAGTGGCGTGTGCTGGATCCCCACGGTGAACGGCTGGGGCATGGTGGCGAGGAGCGCGATCGCTACCTGGATGTTGTCTTCCACGAACTGGAAGTCGTTGAGCGAGGTCCTGATCATCGCTGGAGGGTGGATGTACGGGGAGTAGTTGTCCGAGTCCTCGAAGAGGAAGAGGCCGGCCAGCCGTGCGCCCAGAAGGAGGCGTGGTCGGACGATCCCCCGGAAAGGAAACCATCCACCAGCGGCAGGGTTGGAACGTAGAGCGGGGCAACCTCGAAGACGAGATCTCGCATCCAGGTCGAAGCGGCATCGGAGATGATGTCGAGATCCGCGACGCCAGAGCGATACCCCTCCATATCGAGGTTCACGTAGCCGCGGAGATCGAGCCCCGCGTTCCAGGCCAATCGCACCAGGCATCCGAGCCCACTAGCCCCTGCTCCTCGCCGGACCAGGCGACGAAGTAGATCGTGGAGTTGAACTGCTCGGCCGCCATCAACGCCGCCTCGAGCACCCCACCGTGCCGCTCGCGTTGTCATCCGCCCCGGCGCGGCGCCGGACCAGGAGTAGGAATCTAGTGACCGCCGATCACGTAGATCTGTTCCGGAGTCGCCACTCCCGGCTTGACCGCGATGACACAGTCGGACCAGGCGTTGTAGGAGAAGGTCGAAACGTCGGTGTACCCCAGCGCCTGGAACTGCTGCTCGAGCCGGTGCTGTGCCGTCACTCCGGTGCCGTCCTCACTTCGGCGACTCCCCATGTTCTGCATCTCCTGGACGCGCGCCTGCATCCGGTCTTGTTCCCCCGTCTACCAACGCCTGGATCCTCCGGATCGTGCGTTGCGGCGCGTTGCTCCTCCGCTTGCCGCGCGCCGCGCGCCGCTTTCCGCCAGTCGGAACCCGCGCGTGCAGGCGAGCCGCGGTAGGTGGAGATCAGCCGGAGGTCTGCTCCGGCGTTGTTTCGACCAGGGCGGAGAGCGCATCCCGACGAGGACCTGTCCGAGGCTGCCCAGGGCGGAAGATTGGAGTGGCGCATCCTTCAGGTAGACGATCGAGCCTCGGTCTGCGTTCCAGGGCGCGAGCCGCGCCGGTTCCAGCGCGCGGAACACCGCGCCCGCCACCTGGTCGCTCGCGAGGGCAAAGAGTGATCTCCTCGATCAGATCACCCGCGCCCCGGTCGCCTCCGGGAGCGCGGCCAGCGCGACGCGGTCCGCGGTCGCGAGGCGATAGATCGATTCCCCGCGACCGGCGCGGACGGCTGACCGGTGCGGCCTGGGCGATGGCAGGAGTGAACCCAGGAACAACCAGGAAGTGAGTCAGAATGCGGCGCGGGCAGAAACTCGGGTGCATGCATGCCTCCACGTCTGCGGGGCTCTCGGAAGTCCCGAAAGAGAGCGCAGGGAGGGCTGGGGATAGTAACGCCGGGGACGGTCCCCGGGGAGGGGATTCGGGCAGTCCTGGCGAGTCGCTGTCGATGCGAATCGGACTTCGGGGCGACCACCGCGAGCACCCAGGCCTTCCGACCCGGGTGCCCGCGGAGGTTCACACTCCGTCCTCCCCCTAGCGCGCCCGCGACCGAGGTAGACCATGTCCCGGCAGTTGCGGCCCCGAGCCGCTGCTCCGGACGAGGTAGATGCCGGCCGCGACCGGACGGCCGAACGCGTCGGTCCCGTCCCAGCTCACCACGTGGTCTCCGGCCGATCGCCCCTCGTTCACCAGGGTCCGGACCCGTCGACCGGCGATGTCGAAAAGTTCGAGCCGAACCGCGCCTCCGCCAGCCGGAAGGCGTAGTGAATCGTCGTGGAGGAATCGAACGGATTCGGTCTGGCGATCGACAGCTCGATGCTCGCTCCAGGGGCCGGATCCCCGACCGCCGCGACCGGTGCCTCAGGATCGCACTCCCGGCAGCCGGAGCGCGATGCACGACCGCCGGCCATCGGCCAGATGCTCTCAGCCCGCGGCACGCGCGTCCAACACCCAGAGCCGCGGCACGGCCGGAACGACCAACTCCGTGGTGCCCGTCACGATCGAGGTCTCCGGCGGCCGAGGCGTGATCGATCGCCGCATGAAAGCCGCGCGGCCACCCAATCTGTGATCCAGCGGTCGGAATCACGTAGCCGGTCCCCAAGGTGTCGCCGACTGCGATCTCCGGACCTACCGCGTCGAGACCGGCAATGATCGGCTCCGTTCTCGGGGCCAACGCTCCGACTCCGGACACCGAGGTCACGGTGGTCAGATGGGGAAGCGAACACCGTGGATCCGGCGGCAAGCGCCAGCTCCCGGGTCGAGCCGGGGAAGAAGTCGGCGATGGCAATCGATCCGACCGGCTGGTTGGTGAACGTGTCGCGCGGCCACGAGGCGCCGTAGGTGGAACCGCCGTGGTGGATCAAGGAGACGGTGCCGTTGGCGTGAGGCACAGCGATCTCGAGGTCTCCGTCCGCATCCAGGTCGGCAAGACTCGCCCCCGGACAAAGAGGGTCCGCTGGTCAGCAGTTGGCGCACGAGCGTGCCGTGATCACTCAGGATCAGGAGCGCGTTCTGGTATGCAGCGACCAGCTCGACCTCGCCATCCTCGTCCAGGTCGCCGATCGCAACCCGGCCGACGATGCGCCCTCGGCCGGTGGAGGCCACACGGAAATCCGGCTCGCAGCTGGCCGGAGGAGCCGTAGAGCCAGACCGATCGGGCGCTCGCGGCGACTACCTCACCGTTCTCCGCCTCCGTCACCCGTGCGCACGACACCCACGTCTGCTCCCGCTTCCCAGATCGATGGGGAAACCGGGAACGAGCGATCGTTCTCGCGCAGGCCATGAAGACGGCCGTCGTCGGTGCCGACGAACACTTCCAGGGTCCGGTCCCCGTTGATGTCGATCACCGCCGGCGCGGAGGCGGCAGAGGTCGGCCCGACATTCTGCAGCGTGGTCGTGGTCATCGACTCGAGATCGAATCGCTTCACGCGGTCGGGTCCGTTCGCCGTGAAGATCACCTCGGAGTCGCCATCGTCATCCAGATCGGCCACCGCCAGGGACGAAGTGATGACCCCACCGCCGACATCGATCCCGGGCTCGAACTCGGGCGACCCATACCCCGGGCCGCCGCGCCAGTCGGCGTCGAACCAGGGGACGTCCCGTCCCGCCGAGATTCGGCATCAGCCCCACCACACCCAGTTCCTCCGGGTGCACCGGGTCAGAGGCGATCGCCCCACCTCCGGGAATCGCGTCCAGGCCGGCGAGCATCTGGTCGTTCCAACCGATGCCCTCCTCGCGACGGAAGACCGCGTAGCGTTGAGAGCCGTTGCGCTGGGAGCGACCGCGCAGAACTTCGGCCCACCTTGGTCGCAGGTCAGGGCGGGAGTTTCCACATCGGAGAAGAGCTGGTCGAGAATCGGCTCCTCCTCGTCGACGCTACGGTAGAGGCGCGCCTGATGGGCGCCGCCGTCGGTCGCGGAAACGAACACTGCATCGGTGGTCGGGGAAGCCACCACTTGACCGTCGTGGCCGGAGTGGAGATCTGCCAACTCGAGGTCTGAACGTATCCATAGCCAAAGTCGTAGGCTGCGCGGAGGAAGATGACCTCCTCGTTGAGGGACAACGCCACATGAAGCCGGTACAACTCATCGATCGCAACGTCACGAGCCATGGGAGCGTAGTCATCGAAAAAGGGCGATCCCGGGTCGGTCGTCCAGGTGGCGCCGCCGTTGGTCGAGCCGGCGTAGTTGAGCGATCGAATGTCGGTGTAGCCCGTGGAGTCAGCCTGCCAGACGCAGGCCACGCGCGCGCTTTCCCACGGCGACCCCTCGGTCGCCGACAGGCTGGGGGACGCCATCTGGATCGGGTAGTAGGTCGTCTGGATGATGCTGGATTGCCAGGTGGGCGACGTCCGATCCGCAGCGGCGGTGACGAGCCAGAGATACTGGATCGGATCCGGGCTGTCACTGGCGTAGCAGAGTGCGACGCGATCGGGGGGCCGGGAAGGATGCACGCGTCGAACCTACCCTTGTTCATCACCGGACGCGGTGCTCCACACTCCGACCAAACCGTTCCGCCCGACGCGCTCCGGAAGACTCGGAGTTCGTCCCCCCCGCTGGCGTGGCGATACTTCAGCGCCACGAAGGCCGTGCCATCGCTGGTGAACAGGAGCTTCGGCTCGCTGGCTGTCCCCTCCGCGTCGGTGAGGTGGACCACCTCGATGTCCTGGCCCGCCTCGGCCGCGAGCGGTGCTCTGGGGAACGAGCGTGGCGCACGCGGCGAGCCAGCCGATGATCGCGGGGCGAAGTGCAGCTCGACCAATCCTGGAAAACATGAGCGACTCCTCTCTTCGTTGGTTCCTCGTCGTCGTCATCGGTAGTGGCGACGAACGGGGGAGCCAGCCTGACAGAGAAGTTGGAGATTTCTTGGGGAGGGTGCCGAATTCAGTCGGCGAGCAGGCGACGCGCCCGGCGGAGCGTTCCTGGGTGCGCCATGCCCCAACGTTCGCATTGCCGAAGAGAAGCAGCCAACGAGTCCCGGTCGATCGGCACACCGGCCGCGCGCGCGACCGACTCCGCCACCGAGAGAAACGGAGCCGAGGGGTGCTCGGCGAACTGTGTGGAGCGCCGCAGCTCGATCGCCTCGCGAAGCGCCGCCCTCGCTTCCGCAGCATTGCCGCTGTCGGGCGAGGTCAGCGCAATCAACCCTCGGTTTCGAGCGCGTTGGCCAGGAGGCCTGGGTTGGCCGTCCCTCTGACCTGCCGGGTCAGACGGCGCGCCCTGGGCGATCGAGGTCGGGAGACCGAGGTGCAATCGACCCCTGGTGCGAGCCAGCTGAAGTTGCATCACCCTCGTGCTCTCCGGGACCGCCTGGGCCTGAAGGTGGTTGATCAGGCGGTCGTAGAGCGCGAAGCCCTCCTCGGGCCGTCCACCACGAACCAGAGCCGAGGCGAGGTCACTTTGCATGGCCAGAACCTCGGCATGGTCGGCCCCGATGGTCAGGGAGGTGGTGGCCACCGCGTTTTCGAGGGCCTCGACTGCTTCTTGGAATCTCCCCTGGTGCGCGAGCGTGACGCCCAGGTTCATCCAGCTTGCCCCGGCCCAGTACGATCGTTCTCCAAAGATGCGACGGCGGCTGGTCAGGATCGCGCGCTGGCCCCGCTCCGCTTCCGCGAAACGCCCGGTTCGGGCGTCGCACTGCGCCAGGTTGCTCCGGATCGAGAGCAGGTCCGCATTGTCCTCCGCCACTACCTGGATCAGCGTGTCGTAGGCGCGCTCGAACGCCTCCCGCGCCTCGCGCGCCCGCCGGGCTCCCCAGTGATTCGCACCGATCTGGTTGTAGGCGGCGGCGATCGCGATTCGATCCTCCGGGTGCTGCAAGGCAATCTGGAGCACCCGGTCCAGCACCCGCGCAGCCGCATCGCGATCGGTCAGGGTACTTGTCCAGTCCTGCAACACCGGAGCCAGCTCCGCGCCGGAAACTCCGTAGTACCGTTCATGCTGGCGGACCGACTCACGAAGCAGCGGCTCGGCGGCGGCCGCCCCGTCCCGGAACTGCACGATGACCGCCCGCTGATGTCGGAGGTGAAGCAGTTCCGGCTCAGCCTGCGCTTCCTCCGCCGCGGCCATGCCGCGCAGCGTCGCCGCTTCTGCCTCATCCAGTCGGGTTCGCACGTGGTGAACCTCTGCGAGTGTGGACCAGAGCTTCGCACGCACCCGCGGGCTCTCTTCCGAGTGCTCGAGTCGCTCGGTCATCAAGCCTACGAGGTCGTCAACCCGCAGGGTGTCGCCCCCGCGGTCACTTTCGGGTTGGCCAGGCGGAACAGGTCGACCAACATCGCGCTCGCCTCTTCCGAGTCGTGGTTCGCGGTGACCGCGCGATCGCGTTCTCGCGCCACCGAGCTTGCCTGGTGCAACGAAGAGGCCGCGAAGGTGAGCACGAGGCCGACGAAGGCGCACCCAGCGAGGAATGCGGTCCGGTGCCGTCGCACGGACTTCCGGATGCGGTAGCCCACCGTGTCGGGCCGGGCGCGCACCGGCAGATCGGCCAGATACCGATCGAGATCCTCCGCCAGTTGCTCCACCGAGGCATACCGACGATCCGGCTCGCTGCGGGCGCGTTTCCCACGATCGCATCAAGATCCCCGCGAAGTGCGGCGGACGACTGCGGGTCCGCGACCGCGCTGGGCGGAGGCGGCGGCTCGTGGCACACCATCTGCTCGATCGCCTGGATCGACCGGCCACTGGTGTCGAACGGCCGGCGCCCGGCCAGGAGTTCGAACAGGAGCGCCCCTTAGCGCCCAGACGTCGGTCGCAACCGTGGTCGGCTCCCCGCGCAGCTGCTCCGGAGCGGCGTACTCCGGGGTGAGCAGCCGATCATCGCCTCGGGTAGGGGCGGAACCGGAGAGGTCGGGATCTAGAAGCTTGGCGATCCCGAAGTCGAGCAGGATCGGTCGCCCGTCTGCCGTGACCAGGATGTTCGCCGGTTTGAGGTCCCGGTGGACGACCAGGTTCGCGTGCGCGAAGCGGACCGCAGCGCAGACCACGCGAAAGAGCGCGAGCCGTTCGCGAATCGGGAGGGCGCCGGGCGCCGCACCACGCAGTGATCGGTTCCCCGTCCACGAATTCCATCGCCAGGAACGGCGAACCATCCTCCGTCACCCCGCCGTCCAGGAGCCGAGCGATGTTCGGATGGACCAGCCGCGCGAGGAGCTGCCGCTCCCGACCAAAGTTCGCCGCCAGTTCGGCCGCGCGCCAGCCTGGGCGGACGAGCTTGACCGCGCACTTCTGCTCGAAGCCTCCGTCGGCCCGGGCGGCAAGCCAAACCTCGCCCATGCCTCCCCGACCCAGGAGCCGCTCGAGCCTCCACGCTCCGACCCGGGTTCCCGCGCGAGAGGTCGAGGCTTCTTCGAAGGTTCGCCCCTGTCCTTCGTTCAGCAGCGTTCGCTCGATCGCCAACCCATCCCCTTCACCGTCGCCTCCGACGCCGAGCATCGCCTCGATCTCCTGCCGGAGCGTCAGGTCCTGCCCACACGCCTCGTCCAGAAATGCGCGCCGCTCCGCCGGATCTCGGTCCAGCGCCTCGAGGAACAGTTGCTCGATCCGTTGCCAGGTACTGGAGTCCAATCCTACCTCCGAAGAGCAATGGCGATGATCGAGCCGAGAACCGGACAGCCATTGTGGCCGACGGGCAGGGGAGCGCCCGCATCCACCCAGGGGTCAGTCGGGCAGGCCCAGATCGCGAGCGACTTCCTTTCCGAGCCAGGCCCGTGCGGCAACCCACTCCCGTTGGAGGGTCCTCGACGACACTCCCCGCATCTCGGCGATCTCCTCCACGGTCAGCCCGGAGAAGAACCGATGCTCGACCAGGCTCGCCGCCTCGGGTTCGCCTCGGCCAGGCGGACCAGCGCGTCCTCCAGGGCCAGAAGCTCGTCGGTCTCCCGATCGGAGAGAAACGGCAGATCGTCTTCCAACGGCACCCGCTCCTGCACCCCTCCGCGCTTGACCCGGGTGCGCGTCCGGGCGTAGTCGACCAGGATGCGACGCATGGTCGTCGAGGCGACCGCGAAGAACTGGGTGCGGCTCGACGTCGAGCTTGTGCTGTCTGGCCAGACGCAGGTAGGCCTCGTTGACCAGCGCGGTCGCTCCTGAGCGTGTGGTCCCCCGTTCCGAGCGCAGACGCTGCCGCGCGAGTCCACGTAGTTCGTCGTAGAGGAGTTGCACCACGCGATCGAGCGCGGCGGTCTCCCCGCCGGCCAGACGCTTGATAGAGGCCGCCAGATCCTCGTACATGGCGCAATCGTAGGCCAGAAGAGGGTCCGGGGGAAGGGAGGGCGCGGAGCTGCCCACGCGCTCCGTCGTGCCTCGCCCCTTTCAACTCGCGCGTGACGGCGGTATCCTTGAGCGCTCCGGGCGGTGCGGAGCGCCGAGTCGCGATCTCAAGGAGACTCAAATGTGGAAGCTGTACCGATCCTCGCGGCGCGTCAGCGCCAGTGCCCTGGCCCCCATCGCGGTTGTGGCCTTCCTCGGCTGCGGCGATGACACCTCTCGCCCCGACCCGGGAAATCCGTCCGAGGCGCTGTTCGACGCCACGCTCGATCCGGGGCGGTCGACCTTCGTGCTCCAGCGCGTCTCCGATCCCGACGGTGGGAACGGCGCATTCCTGGAGTTGGTCGGGAGCAATCTCACTTCCGATCCCAGCACCGAGAGCGTGTCGCTCGACGTGGCTCTCCGGAACAGCTCGCGCGAGACGCTTTCCGGCCCCGCCCAGGTCTGGCTCACCGCTTCTCGCCTGGCGCCGCACCGAGCAACGCCGACCTGCAGGAGGCGGATGACGCGAGCTTCGGGTTTGATTACACGCCCCTCCTCGGGGATGACCAGGTGCTCACACCCAACGAAACGTCGGGGCCAAGACCTGGAGCTTTCACGTGCCCGCCGCGGCACCGTTCTCGTTCGCCGCGTCGGCCCTGTTCGGCCAGAGCCTCGGGGCGTACATCGAGGGACAGGTGTGGAGCGACCTCGACGACGACGGCATCCGGGACACCGGCGAGCCGCCCTTCGGCGGGTCGATCACTGCCACCGCACCCGACGGCACTGTCTCGAACCAGCGGGTGCGTGAGGACGGGAGATACCGCGTACCTGTGCGCACCGTCGGACTCCACACCGTGAGCTATCAGCCGCCCGAGGTCGATTGCCTCTGCGACGTCCGCGTCACCACACCGAACCCACTCCAGGTGATCATCACCGCGGACCCAGAGCGGATCGCCCCAGAGCTATCCAGCAGCCGACTTCGGCGCGCTGATCACCCCGTGGGCCGAGCCACCGCACATCGTCCTGACCGACCTCCCCGATCAGATCCAGCAGGACCCCTTCCGCTTCAGGGACCTCGCGCTCCGCGGCGACCTGCTCGTGATGACCGTCGGCTTCGGCGGCTGCACCATCGATCACGAGTTCGGTCTGTACATGAGTGGCGGGTTCCGCGAGTCGAACCCCGTGCAGGCCCGGCTGGTCCTCGGCCACGACGCCCACGATGAGAATTGCGATGCCTGGTTCGTCCGCACGCTGTCGTTCGATCTCACGCCTCTCCGCCGCGCCTACGAGGCGCAGTACGGCCGATCCGGCTTGGTCGTCCTGCAGATCGCAGGTCCCGCAGGTCAGGAGCACAGCTTCCGCTACTCCTGGGCCCCTCCAGTCGAGGCGAATCTGATCGAGAACGGCAGCTTCGAGCGCGACGGGCAGCCCACGCTCGAAGGTTGGCAGGTGCAAAACCAGGCTCTGACCCAGCTCGTCTCCGGCGGCGCCCCCGAGGCCGGCCGCTGGGCGCTCCGCCTCGAAGCCGACTGGGCTCCCACCACCGGCGTCGTGCGGGCGCTCCTCCCCGCGGTACGCAACGGCGAAGTCCTCCGCGTGTCCGCCTGGATCCGCGCCGAGTCCGGCGGCGGCGGCGCCATCTACCTCGCATCCCAAACCTGGCAGTCCACCCCCGTGATCACCGACTCGCAGGAATGGACCCAGGTCGCATTCACCACCCCGGCCACCCTAGCCAGAGGCGATTCACTCTGGCTCGTGGTCTCGTCGCTCGCGACGGAGATCCAGCCCCGCGTCGGATACTTCGATCGCATTCGGGTGGAGCGAGGGGAGTAGCAGAAGGAGTCGCCGCAGCGGAGAGCTGGGCGGTGTGATGGGTGGGGTGGAGCTCTCCGGGGGGGAGCTCGTCCCTACCGCTCGCGCGGCTCCGACCTGAGCCGGTTCCGCAATTCGGAAACCGGATTCCAGTCGTGGTAACGGGCGAACATGCTCCCCACTTCGCGTTCCTGCAGCCGAATCAGGCTCTCCGACCAGTAGGCAACCAGCGCTCGTCGCACTCCGTCGAGGGACAGAAACTCGTGCGCGCTCTCGAACGATCCGACAAAGCCGACCGAGACCGATCGCGGCAGCGCTGTGGCGTACGGCCTACTGAGAATGCGCCCGCGGTGACGCTTGAGCCACGTTGTGACCTTCGGGAACTCGCGGATCAGCTTGTCCATGACGATCGCGTGGTACGGCTCCAGTCCGAACCGCCCCGGAAGCGTCGCGTAGGCCACCTCGTGCGGCCCGATGTTGATGGTGTAGTAGCGCCCGCGACCGGTCTGGGTGAAAAGGGTGAACGTCCAGGCTCCCTGGATATCCGACCAGGTCAGGATCCCGGTGAACCGAAAGAGGCGCATCCGGAACCACGCGAACTCCTCGTCCTGGAACATCCGGTCGACGCGCGGCTTTCTCAGGATCAGACTCGGGTCCAACGCGCTCAGTTGCTCACGCACGACAACCGGAGCGGCGCGGAACAGCTCCCTCTGCCCCAGCGGACGTCGGGCCAACTTGCCCCGGAACGTGTAGTGCATGTGGCGCTCCACCGCGCGCCAGTCATGAACTTCGCGACAGTCCTCCAAGCTCCAGGGGCCAAGTGACCGGTATGGCTCCGTCGCGTTCACTTCCCGGATGCGTTTCAACGGCAGAGCGGCTGTGCCTCCGACCTTCACGCAGTCCGAGTTCGGGGACGTCAGCAGGTAGACGTAGCCCCGCGCCCCCCCACTCCTAGCAACCGACATAGAGCACCGGCGCGCGCGAACCCGCGGGCAGATCGGCCCTCACGGAGCACCCCACATACTTCGCCCGCACGGATTCCGGCGCGAGGCGTCCCTCGAACTCAACCCGCTCCGCCAGATTCACGTCCCGCGGCGCTCGCGTCTCGTAGCGCAGGGTTCCCGCTGGGAACCACGACCTGATCTCGTAGACTTCGCGTACCAACCCGCGGTAGACGGCCAAGGCGTAGCGCGCCCCCTCACGGCGCTTCCCCAGCTTCCACACCCCACGGGTGGCCTCGTAGAGCGCGACGCTCGACATCCCCTCCCGGAAGAGACGATTCAGTCGCACCAGAATCACCGGATGCTGAATGTTTGCCGCCACGCCTGCCTCGGTGCGTTGCTGTTTCATTGTCTCACCAGCCGTTCGCGGGATACGCCGGATGGAGTCTCGACGCGCGAGAAGCGGCTGGCCGATGTCGAGAGCGAGCGGAGAGCAGCAAGCAACTCGGGTGCAGGAATCACAGATCTCACGGCGGCCTCCTCGAACCAGGGTCGGCAATCACGCGGTGGGAGCGGCGAAGCTCAGAATCGGCCGGAAGGATCCTACTCCGGAGCGACCGCGGCGTGGGAATGAGAAAATCTGATACAGATTTGAACCTCGTGGTTTTTCGTGACGACGAGCGAGCATCACGTACTCTCCCCGGGGACAGTTCACCTCCCAAGTTCTCCGGGCGGCAAGCGGAACCTCGCGGGGCACTCGGTGCGCAAGGAAGTCCGCGGGCTGGCCGATGGTGATTCAGGCGAGGAGGCCGGAGAACCCGCGCCTTCGGAGATGGTATCCGCCGATCGTGCAGTCGCGGGCGGCCTACCTTGCGACGGGGGTAGCCGGTCCCCGAATTCCCGGTTCACCATCCGGCGTGCGGAGGATCAGACCAATGGCCGAAGACGTCCGACTCTGGAGAATCGACGGTGAGAACCGCCTGCAGGAGATCGTCCGATCGCCACTTGACCTCGAGGCGCGAATCGAGGCGTGGCTGGAACAGGACATCGCGGTGCTGGACCCCGGGCTGCTTGTCATCGGGCGTCAGGTCGAGACCGACTTCGGCGGGTTGATCGACCTCTTGTGTCTCAACGCGGCGGGCGATCTGGTCGTGGTCGAACTCAAGCGGGACCGGACGCCCCGCGAGATCACGGCGCAGATCCTCGACTACGCCTCTTGGGCAAGCGAGCTTTCCCCGATCGGATCACCGAGGTCGCCCAGCGATATCTCGGGAGCCGTTCCTTGGAGGACGCCTTCCAAGATCGCTTCGGCGCACCTCTTCCCGAAACGCTCAATGAACGTCACCGCCTCCTGATCGTCGCCTCGCGCGTCGATCCCAGCTCCGAGCGCATCGTGCGGTATCTATCCGCCACCCATGGCGTCGATATCAACGCGGCAACCTTCCACTACTACAGGCAGAAGGACGGCCCCGAGCTCCTCGCGCGCCTGTTCCTGATCGCTCCGGAGCAGGTGGCCCGGCGCAGCCAATCCGACGGCCAGTCCAAGCGCCGGCCGAACTTGACCTTCGACGAACTCTCCGCCTTGGCCGCGAGCAATGGGGTTGCCCAGTTGTTCGAGCGTGCGGTCGCAGCGTTCTGCCAGTACTTTCAGACGCACACCAATCGCAGCTCGCTGGTCTTCAGCGACAAGCGGAAGGCCGTTCTGAGTCTCATCCCCGGCGACAGCTCCCCCGCGACGGGACTCCGCTTTCGGATCTACATTCGCCGACTGCAGGCGGCATTCTCCCTCCCCGAAGCCGCGGCCCTCGCCGCGTTGCCCGACGCGCGATCGCCGTGGATCTACTACGAGACTGCGGGGCCGGAGTACGAGGGGTTCGAGGGATACTTCGCGAGCGGGGCGGAGATCACGAGGTTGGCTGCGGTGATGGCGGGGAGTGAGCAGAAGGCAGCGTAGACAAACCACCGCGTCGTGCCGTTCACGGCCCCCGCAGCCTGATGCTGCGGTGGATCGGGATCCCCCGCAGCCGGTTCGACCGCGACCGCCCACCGAGCCGGGGGGGGCAGCCTCAGGGGAGATCTGGGCGGCCACTTCCGCCTAGAAGGTCTCTCCGGTTCCTCGACGATTAGCAAAATGATGCGTAGCTCGTGCGGACAATACGATGATACTATTACATCGAGCAATCATCATAATCTAATGTTTTGCATATCGTTATCGAGACATTCATGCGGACACCAGATCGTACATATCTCCGAACTCATCCCTTCATCAGCTTTCGCCTGAACATGGCGGGCGCAGGCCCGAAGTTGTGGATTCTGCTCGGGGAGGCGCAGTCGAAGTGTCGGCACATTTCCGGCGCTCCGCTTCTGCCGGCCGTGCAGACGACCTTTCGGCAGGTGAATCTCGCGAAGGGCGTCTTGGCCACGACGGCGATCGAGGGGAACACCCTGAGCGAGGCGGAGGTCCGTGCGCGCCTGGAGGGAACGCTCTCTCTTCCCCCATCGAAGGAGTACCTCGGCCAGGAGGTCGACAATATCGTTCGCGCGATCAATTTCGTCGGGCGCGAGGTGCTGACGGGCAATGCCCCGTCACTCACGCCGGAGCTCGTCAAGACCTACAATCGAATGATCCTTGAGGGCTTGCCCCTCGATCCCGAGGTTCGGCCCGGTGCCTGCCGAACATACCAAGTCGGCGTTGGTCGGTATCGTCCGGTCGAGGCGCAGGACTGTGAGTACCTCCTCGAGCGCTTCTGTAACTGGCTGAACTCCGACTGGTCAGCGGATGTGGGCGAGCTGCGTGATCACGGAGTGGTGCTGGGAGTCCTGAAGGCCGTCGCCGCCCATCTCTACCTCGCCTGGATCCACCCCTTCGGCGATGGCAACGGACGCACGGCGCGGCTGATCGAGTTTCAGCTCTTGCTATCCGCCCAGGTCCCAGATGTTGCCGCGCATCTGCTCAGCAATCACTACAACGACACTCGGGCGGAGTACTATCTCCGACTGAACGAGTCCTCTCGCGGGGAAGGGGATCCACTCCCGTTCATCCGCTATGCCGTGCAAGGCTTCGTGGACAGTCTGCGCCAGCAGATCGAGGTAGTGCGCGATCAGCAGCTCGCCGTGCACTGGCAGAACTTCATCTACGATGAGATCGACGGTCACACTTCGGCCGCGACTCGAAGGCGCCACCTTCTACTCGATCTGCCGGCCGATCGCCATACTCCAATCACGCAGATCGCCCGGCTCACTCCAAGGTTAGCCGCAGCCTACGCGCGGAAGACGACCAAGACCGTTCGACGTGACGTCAACTGGCTCATCGAAGTCGACCTGGTGCGGGAGGTCGGAGACTCCGTCGTCCCGCGGATCGAGAGGATGGCGGCCTTCCTGCCCCGGACGTACGACCCAATTTCGGCGTAACGTCCGGCCTCACGGGGACTCAACGCTGAGGGTCCAGGCGAACCCGCCACGCTGTCACAGACTTAGCGTAAGCGAGCAGGTTCTCTCCGGTTCCTGAGAAGTCCTGCACCTCGAAGGAGGACGTGAAGCGCCTGCCGATCCCTCCGCCCACGCCAAGACGCGTTCTTCTGCACTCACCTACCCCGCCCGAGATCGCCCGTGAGGCGGAGCTTCTCCTCTACTTCCCGGAGGAGACTCGGCGGAAGCGGCTTCAGGGCGCGAACGAAGCGGCGATTGTCGATCGCCCGACTTTGGTCGATCATGACTTCGCACTCCTCGGTGTTTCCTGCAATCTGCTTCGGAAGGGAAACACGCAAGACGCTCTCACCCGCGAGTCGCGTGGTGCAGGGCAGAATCCAGGTGGACGGATGTCCCGCCTCGTTGAGCAGATCGGACTGGATGACCAGGATAGGTCGAGTCTTCCCCGGCTCCGTCCCCAAGCGAGGGTTGAGGTCGGCCAGGTACAGCCTCCCGCGCCGGATCTTCATTCCTCGTCCAGCCCCTCGGAGGCGAGGTGATCGAGTTCCTCCAACTCCGATTCGAGCGAGGCTCGCGTGGATAGGGATGCGCGTCGGAAGGACTCCCGCAAGCTCTCCCGGTCCGTCGACTCTTGCAGCAGCCGCAGGCCGCGGCGGACGACCTCGACCTTGGTCTTTGCCTTGAGCTTCTTCTGTAACGCCAGCACGAGCTTCAGTTCCGCCGCGGGCAACGTAATGCTGGATTTGGTATTGGATTTCATACCAGGATAGTACCTACGGCGGTCGGGGCCAAGCAACCCCCCGCTGCATCGCACCGGAGCGGCGAGCGCCACCCCAGGCCCTCCTCGCGAACGGCGACCGACCGGACCTTGGGCTCTGCCGCCCCGGCGAGCCCCTCTTTGCCCCTCCGCCCCCGGACCCTGTAGCATCTCCCGATCCAAAGAGGAGAGCACATGGCTCGCGGGATACGAAGTATCGGTTCACGGCAGGTTGCCGGGGAGTGGGTCGGCGGGAGGATCGAGGTTCCGTTCCGAATCGAGGGCGAACCGGATCGGCCCCCTATCATGACCCTCTGGTTGGAGCCGGAGACCGGAATGGTCGTCCAGTTCGAACTGAGCGGCGCTGGCGAAGCGCCCAGCGCGTTCGGCGACTCGCTGGTTGCCGCGATGCGGGCACCGCTGATTGGTCCCCCGCGCCAACCGCGGACCGTGCGGGTCTGCGGCGCGGAGCTCGCCGACGAGGTGCGGCGCGTCCTGCCCGGCGCCCGCGTGGTGGACGCCCCGACCCCGGAGTTGCAGCAGGTCGTCGATCAGATGGAGGAGTCGTTACCGGCGAGCGATGACGACGAGGACGCGAGCTACCTCGAAGGTGGCCGCATCGATCCGGACACCATGCATGAGCTGTTCGTGGCCGCGAAACTCCTGTTCGAGGCCGCACCCTGGAAGGTCGCTTCCGACAGCCAGATCATCCGGGTGGACATCCCGGCCCACGGAATCGAAGCGGGATGCATCTCGATCATCGGAGCCATGGAGGAGAGCCTGGGCTTTATCCTCTTCCCGTCTCTTCGCGGGTACGAACGCTTCCTCGGCGCGGCCGATCGGCCTCGAAGGCCGGGCCAACCGTTCGATCTTGGGACCACCATGCTCGCGCTCGATTTCGAAGTGGGTTCCGCGCTTCCCGCCTCGCTGCGCCGCGAGGTGATGAAGCACGGATGGCCGGTGGCGGCCGCCAACGCATATCCGGTGATCCATCACCGCAGCCGGGATGCAGCGCTGATGCCGACCTCCGAACGCGAAGTCCGCACCATCACGGCCAACGACCCCTGCCCCTGCGGCAGCGGAAAGAAGTTCAAGCGCTGTTGCCTGAACGGCGCAGGGGCGGCAGGTCACCGTGACCACGAGAGTAACCCTGACCACGGCCGTCCCCGCGATCATGGGGCGATCACCAACCATGGGGACCATCCGCCGGCGAGCATTCACGAACTCGACAAGTTGCTGGTCGAACGCATTGCCCAGTTTGCCCGGCGGCGCTTTGGGCGGGAGTGGGTTGCGCCCATGAGGGGCTGTTCCGGGATCCGGCCGCGGCGGAGGAACTCCTGGGCCTCTGGCTTTTCCATCACCACAGCGTCGAGGGCAAGCCGGTCTCGCACTGGTTCCGGGAGGAGAAGGGGGCCGGCATCCCCGCCGAGGAACTCGCATTGCTCGGCGCGCAGCACGGCGCCTGGCTCTCGACCTGGGAGGTGCTCGAGGTCGAACCTGGAACGTCGATACTCCTGAGAGATCTCCTCACCGGAGAGGAGCGCAAGGTGCTGGAACGGACCGCGTCCCGCAGCCTCGAGCGACGGCATGCGATCCTGGCTCGAGTCATCGATCATCGTGGCATCTCCGTTCTGGGTGGACTGCATCCCAGCGCCCTTGCTCCGACGGACGCCGAGGCGGTGGCGGGGCGTGTGCGAACTCGCCTCCGTCGGAAGGGCAACGTCCCTGTCGAGCGACTCCGGGTCGAGGCGATCGGGCGCTACTTGATCACCTGCTGGGAGGAGGCGCAGCAAGCGGCGGTCGAGCGGGCACTCCGGCGCCCCGAGTTGCGGAACACCGACGGCGATCCGTTCCTGATCACGACCGATCATTTCGCATTCGACCCCGGTGACCGGGCGGAGATCCAGAGGCGCCTCGCCGCGATGCCCGAAGTGACCGACTCCCCCGCAGCGGACGATCCCGAGCAGAACTACGTGTTCACCAGAGCGAGCGACGCCGCGCGTACCGGCCTGGAGCGGACCGTGATCGGTCGGGTTGAACTTCGCGGCACGAAGCTCAGGGTCGAGACCAACTCCCTCCGACGCGCCGACACCGTACGAAGCCTGCTCGAAGGGTCACTCGGGTCGCTCGCTCGCCACCGAGGCCGCGAGCACGTCGACGCCAATGTCGCGGTGGCGGCCCACCGGGAGGCGAGTCCGCCAGAGCGCGAGATCGCCCCGGCGACCGAACTCGATCGCATGACGCGCGAGACCAAGGCCCGGCTCTACGCCGACTGGGCGGACCATCCCCTGCCGGCCCTCGCCGGCAAGTCCGCCCGGGAGTCGGTCAAGACCAAGGCGGGCCGAAAAGAGGTCGATCTCCTGCTCCGCGAGATGGAGCTGATGGAGTCGGGCACGCCGGCCGCGCAGCGGTTCGACTTTGGGGTCATTCGGAAACAGCTGGGGTTGGAGTAGAGGTGGGGGGGGTGAGTCGTACCGTCGGGGACTGATCGGCCCGAAGGCACCCCGATTGATCAGAGACCCAGTTCCCGCCCGAGCATCTTGGTCACGAACGGTCCCCCCGGGCCGCCCGCGGCCACCAGCGCCCGGACCCGGTCCTTCGTCTCGGCCGCGTTCCCGTTGCGCTCCGCGGCGGCCATCGTGGATGCGTAGGCGTTCAGTACGTCCAGACCCGTGATCTCGTAGCCGTAGCCTTGCAGGAGCCAGTGCAGCGAGAGGAGGCCCGCCTCGACCGCGAAGGCCGGTCGCTTCTCCTCGTGGTCACGCCCGGCGCGCGCGAGGGTCATGGGATCGCAGGGCGACCGAGTCGCCAGCGCGAGCGCCTCGTCGAACAGGCCGGCCTCCTTGGCCGCCGCGAACCACTTCCCCTCGTTTCCCGGTGTGGTTTGCAGGAGATCGGCCAACACCTCGCCCGAAGGCTTGTGGGGGTACCGCTTCGACACCGCGCGAAACGTTGCCAGGTAGGTGCCGCGCTGATTCGCCTCGAGGCCGTAGCGTCGATACGCCTCATCGACCTCTCCTGTGGATAGCAGCAGTGACTCGCAAGCCCGGGCGATCGCTACCGGGCTCTCGCTCGGATGGCGCCCCTCCTCGGCGTACCGGATCGCCTCGCTCGTGCTCCCCTTGGCCACAAGCGCCTGCACACCGAACTGGCGATAGTGCCACATCCTGTACGGCTCGAGCTCGAGGAGCGCGAGCACCTCGTCGTAGCGTTCGGCTGCGATCAGAGCGCTGAGGCAGTTGGTCGTGCCCTTGAAGCGACCGCGCACGCTCTCGTCGCGGCTCCACGAGAGCTTCACGCCCTCGATCAGTTGGTCGGCCCACGCCGAGGCCACGCTCTTCGAGGCGCAGAGCGCGCCCCAATGATCGCCCAACCACTCGATGTACGGGATCTCGTCCTCCTGGTACGCCTCGAACAGGCGCTCGAGCCACGCCGCGCGCGTCTTTGCGTCGGCCGGGGCCTTGGCGATGATCGGGACCAGCGTCTCGATCGCGGAATTCACCGCGCTGCCGATCGCCCCCGACGAGCTATCCACGTGCGCGAGGGCGGGCGACACCCGTTCAAGGAAGAGGATCGCCCCTTCGGCCCCGAGCAAAGGCTCGTTCTTCGCCACCTTCTTGATCTCGCTCACCGCCTGCTTGACGCGCGCGATCGCCGGCTGGGATCTCCAGCCGAACGCGTTCCGGCGAAAGCGAGGCTTGAACTCCCAGTCGTGCGCCTCCGCGGCCGGGGTCGATCGTTTTGGACTCATTCTTCTCCGTACGCCCCATCCAGCTCCGAGCGAAGCGGGGGGAGACTACCATACAGCCCCCGCAGCGCGGGAATCTCGTGTGGAACACTCGGCGCCGAGAGGTCCGCGGACACCGCGAGCACAAAGCGGGCCTGATGGTCAGTCGGCTCCGCTCGCCTACTCTTCCCCACGCCCGGCTGCTTCGGATCGCCGGGTCGGGTGCCGTCCACCTTCTCGATTCCGGAACCGGGGTGAGGAGTGCCGGTGTGCGCGCCGCCGACCGTTCCGTCGCCGTCGATCGGAGTGATGCGCCCGTCGGTGGGCCGACGAAGTCCCTCCTTCACGGCAACGTCGTGCGAGGCGTGGACGGATTCGCGAGACGGCCCTTCGCCCGGCTGCCCCACCTGCCGCTGGCGCGCTGCCATGGCGTCTTCGACCGAGGGTCGATGGTGGAGGTCGAACGCGGCATCGCGGACGCCCACTTCCTTCGTCGGATCGGGCGTGCCGCGCGTACTCGAAACGGCATTGTGCGTTTCGGGGTTGTCCCGGTTCTGCCAGGAAAGGACAATTCCCCGCCAGAGCATTCCAAGCGACTCGAGGATAGTGTACTGGTGCTTGTTCTGCCACTCGGGCGGAGGAGTCCAGTTCTTCGCGTTGGCGTCGGTGCCGGCGTCAGCGTTGGGGTTGCCGTTGGCGTTGGCGCCAGCGTCCGCTTCGGCCGAACGTTGGCCATCCAAGGAGACGCGGTTCTTGCCCAATCCCGGTGCCGGAAGCTCTCCCGCTCCCGCCGTCAGCGAACCGCCATCCTTCGAGCCGAACCGGCCCTCCGGCGCCGTCGGGCCCTCTCCCAAGGACGCCCGGATCCTCGCCTCCCGAGCGAAGTGATCGGCATTCACCACTCGCCCCTCACGGGACCCTGCGGCCCGGTTCTCCGCCGCCTTCGAGGCGGGCGCCTCTCCGGTCGGAAGGCCCGATCCCGAAGCGGTCACCTCCCGCGCGCCACCCAGTCGCGCGGCCGGGGAGTCACCCAGCTTCCAGGTGCCGCCGCCGGCGATGCCGTCGATGTGGCCATCGGGCGCCTCGGTCTGGCCATCAGACCGCGCCACCTTCGCCTTCGCAGTGGCCTCGTCGATTGCGCGCACGAAGTCTGGGGTGTTTCGTCGGATTTCCACGTGTGTCTCCCTCCTCCGCTGGCGGTCGCATCAAATCAGAGCCGGTTGCAACTCTTCGAACCGGGACCAGAGGTTCAGGCTGAACTGTCATGGCACGGTTCCAGAGGTCAGGTGAGCCCCTCTAACTCTACGCCAGACGTATCGGCCCGGGAGCCGGGTCGGTTGCTTCGCTTCGCGGCGCGAGCGGGTGCGGGAGAGGGACGCTGATCGCAGGGACAGCAGGCGGTCTGACAGTACAGGGCCACGCGGCCAGGGCCCTGTTTCCACCTGGGCTTCCCCAGCCAGGAATCGAGAGCGCGGTGTACCTCATCCATGACCGGACCAATTCCCGTCGCCTCCGCCGGCCGATCCGGTTCGATCCCCTCAGCCATTTCCGAGAGGACCGCAACCACGTTGTCAATCCCGCCTGCCGACGGTGCGTACCGCACGAGGTCCAGTGCCGTCGACTCGGGAGTCGACACTTGCATGGATCCGGTCGGTCTGGACGTACGCCGTGGAGGGGGTGGAGCGCGGAACGTACGTCCGCTTGGGCGCTTCCAACCGCCTGGCCGACCAGGCCTTGCGCGATGAGCTGAAGCGCACGGCCCGGAACGAATCCCATGACGTTGATTCGGGTCGCGGTGTTCGATGACCGCGTGGAAGTGGAGAGCCCCGGCCTCCTCCCCCTCGGGCTCACGGGGAACGACATCGAGGCCCGCGTTTCCCGGCTGCGCAGTCGCGTCATCGGCCGCGTGTCCAAGGAACTCGGGGTTATTGCGCAGTGGGGCAGCGGCGTAGGGAGAATGATCGACGCTTGCCGGGAGCACGGTCTCCCCCACCGGAGTTTCGGAAGGTCGGCACTCACTTCCGAGTGAGTTTCCGGCTCCTCGGGCAGTCCCCACCGACCGTGGACCCGATCGAAGCACGGAGTCTGCAGGCCATTGCAGAGAGCAACGGACTCAGCACCAGGGGGGTCGCGGAGCTCGTGAGTCTGTCTCCGCGCTAGGCCCGCGCCAGGCTGAAGAACCTGGTTGACCGGGAATTGGTCGCCGAGATCGGTACGAGTCCGACCGACCCGAGAACATTCTACTACCCGCGATCGGGCGCGCCGCGGTAGCTCACCCCGTCGGGTGCCGGAACTCGAACAACAACGCGCCTGAACCCGTGCAGGGTCGCAGTCTGGTGCGGCGATTCGAAAGCTCGCGATTGCCGCCTGACCATCGGACCGTCCGTCCGGTCCGCCCCGGTCGGGCCTCCCGATCAGGTCGCCGCTGGCAAGAGCCTCGACCGCAGGAACTCCCGCGTCTCGTCGTCCACGGAGTAGACGGTGCAGCTCTCCATGCCGCGTGAGGAGCGTGCGGTAGATGCGCTTGATATAGGGCAGTGCCGCGGCCGGAGACTGCCCGCGAAGCTTGTTCGCGTAGTTCTGCCTCGGATCTGCCAGCCATGCGCCCCGCCGGCGCACCAGATCTGGCCCCAGGATCACGCCCACGTGACCCGTCTCGAAACCCTGCACGCTATAAACACATCCCGCCTGCCGCACCCCCGCCGGGTCGATCGCCCAGTGCTTCGCCTCGGGAATGCCGGGCGGCGGCTTCCGGTTGTTCTTCGATTCCCACGGAAATCGGAAATCGCCGATGACGATGTCGTCCACCAGCCGGTCCGGCAGAGGATCGCTCCACTCCCAGCACCAACCTCCCAGCACGCGCGCCGAGTTCGAACGCACGCGGTTGTGCTCCATGACTTCCTCTACCAGCGCGTCGGGGGAGTCCACGATCCGGAAGCGGAATCCCGACGGCACCGCCAGCCGCAGCCCCTGCGGATCTTGGGCCAGCTCCAGAACGTCATCCAGCCAGGCCAAGTAGGCATCGGATCCATTGCAGCGGAACTGCGTCGAGAGCACGAACTCGCTGAAGTGCGCTTTCAGTCGCCGGGCGGTTTCGCGGAAGACCGACGGCTCACCCACCTCCTCCGGCGAGATGATCTGGTTTTCGTCCGCGAAGAAGACCGTCACTCGGGCCGCCCGGATGAGTTCCTCCACCTGACTGATCGTCGGCCGCTGTGCGGTCGGCACCCGCGGCACCGACTTCGCGCGGATCCGGTGGGCCTCGTCGACGATCAGCACGTCCAGTCCGTCCAGTGGCTTGTTCCAGTAGTAGTCGGTGAATTTCACCAGCGCGTCGATTCGCTTCCCCAGGATACGCCGCATGCCATGCGTGAAGGCCGCCGAGCCCGTCACCAGGTTGACGCTCAGCTCCCTCCGCAGGATCTCCCCCAGGGCGTTCAGCGCGATCACCGACTTCCCGTGCCCGGGCCCCGCGCACCAGGATCACCTGCTTGCGCCGAGAGTGGGTCGCCGAACCGACCGCGCTCAGAATCTTCCGGTTGGCCGGAATCTGCTCGTCCAGCAGCCGAAACACCCCCTGCTGCCGGATCGCGAGGTCTGCGTGGTCGATCAGCTGCTTCGACGGTCCGATCCCGCGCTCGTCGTACGCCTCGAGCACCTGCCGTCCCCGCCCCCCGCGCAAGCGCACACGCAGGTACCGAGCGAGCAACTCCGCGTCACGCTCCCCGAAGCACGGGCTGTCCTCCCGGATCCGATCGAACTGAGGGTGGAACAAACCCTCGTCGGGGATGATCCCCGGATAGTTGTGGCAGTAGGCGCAGGACGCCAACCCCAGGCGATCGTCCCCCTGGAAGGCTCGCCGAAAGTCCTCAATGTGCTCGTGGTACCCATGCACCTGCTCCGACGGATGCGGCTCGGCTTGCAATCCGCCGCCGATGGCCGTGCAGACGCTCCCCTCCGGGGTCGCCAACGCCTCGCCCCACGCCTTCAACTCAGTGATCACCGTCCACGGCTCCTCACGCTCCGTGTGCCCAAACAGACACACGTCCATTCGCTTCCCGAAGTACGGCACCCGCTCCTCCAGCGCGATGTGCACATCGTCCGGCAACTCAGCAAGCTGCAGCGCCCCCGCCAGGCGGGGCAACGAGGCTCGCCACGAGTTCCGCTCCGAAGGCCCCGGAGAGTGCCCCACAACTCGCGGGTAGTTCTCGTCCATCTCCCGGAAGAGGGCGTTCGTGCGGAGCTTGAACTGGAACTCCTGCAGTGTGCCGTGGAAGACGCGGGTCATAGTCCGGGGGTGCGGGAGTATCGTGGAGGATTCGGTGGAGCAGGCGCTACGAGCCGGTGCCGGCGCGCAATCTGCATGACGCCGTCGCGGCCGATGGGCACACCCAGCTTCCGGCTGCCGAATGGCGCGGGTCGAGCAGGTGAGATGATTGCCGTAGTGATCAGGATGGGCAGTTCTCCCATATTGGTCGATCGAGGATGCGGACTCTCATGGAGTTTCCCTCGTCGACACCCCCACGGGATTCTGCAATAGCGCGACCCTCCCTGCCAACCCGGTCACGCCGGTACAGGAGAGGTTGCTGCGTGTCTCGGGCTCTCCGCCGCTCGATCTGCCGGCGTCCCCGAACCAGGTCCACTGGGGAATTCCCGTGGGACGTGTCAGGGGCAGGTTGTCGGTTCGCTCTCGCTCTTCACAGGCTGTCGCGACCGCATATTTCCGTCGGGTCCCGTTCGCTCCAGGTGCGTTTGCGACCACACCGCCCTTCGGACTCGATTTGCCGGCGCCTGCCCTGTACCCCGCAGCGAAATCCCAGCGATTGGTCACCCCCTCATCACCTCCGAGCGCATTCTCGCGCCGAATGGGGTGTCCACGAAAGGGGGGCAGCGTCAGGGAGTCTCACCGCTCAAGCGCCAGGCCAACCCGCCACGCCGTAACGGACTTGCTGTAAGCGAGTAGATTCTCGCCCGTTCCGGAGAAGTACTGCACCTCCAAGGATGGGGTGAACCGCGTGCCGATCTCCCCTCCTATGGCCTCCGTGTCGAATGTCGCGTCGATCTCGGTGTTCACAAACACGGACCGCCCGAAGATCCGGGATCTCACGCTGACGGTTGGGACGATTGCCTGCCACCGACACATCCCGCGGCCCAGCGTCGTGGTGAGAATGACCTCACCGCGCCCGGCGTACTCAGGCAGGTCGGCATTCTCCCGCCCAACACTCCACGCGCGCCAGGCTCGCGACGCGAAGTAGATCTTGGACCGTCCAGGCTCTCCCCAATCGATCCCCAACCCCCAGCGATTCCAGGAGCGGCTCGTGGCTCCATCTCGTCCGTTGGATTCATGACCGGCAAACAGCTGCACGGACGGCACCGCCGGCTCCTTGCAGATGCTCGCGTTCTCGACATAGAGCATTGCCTCCGGATTGTAGTTGTTGTCGAAGAATGGAGCGCTTGGCTCCCACAGATGCCAGAAAGAGTTCTGCCGATAGACCACGTGCAGGCCCGTGTCCCGGTCCTCCTGAAGGTCACCGATCGCCAGCACCTTGTAGCGCACGGCGATGCGGAACTTGATCTGGCGAGCGTACTCGCCCGCGGCGAGTGAATCGTTGTCACCGAGGTTTTGGAACCCATCCCTGCCGCTGTTCCGTTCCGTAGTGCAGCGTGATCGCGGGCGCGTATCGCGTGTCCTCGTTCTCACCGAAGGCGACGAAATGAAGCCCAATTCCTCCGGAGACTGACCTCTCATGGTCACTCGCCCTAAAGATGATCCCCGTCGAAATGGCCGGAGACCAGAAGTAGCTCCGACTTCGGGTCACCCGCCAGCGACCTTCTTCGAGAGTGTCTCCGTTGAAGTACGGCTTGATTTCGGGGTCTCCCTTTCTGATGCCGACTAGGCCTCCGCTCACCGGCGCCGCCACGACCGCGAATTCGCCTTGAATTCGATCTCGGTTGTTTTCCAGCACAAGGGCCGTCGCCGTAGCGACGGCAACCGTAGCGAGGAGCACGGCAACGTTCATTTGCGACCTCCATTTTTTCGGCGATCGGCTGTTGGAGTCGAGCGCCAACTCCTGACGGCCCACGGTGGCCCGAACCCCCTGACCGGCTCACCCGGCACAACCGCGGAGCATCGGAGGTATGTTTCGGGTATGACGCTTCTTGCAATTCGACTCGAACGCATGAGATAGCGCTCCACTGCGCCCGTGGGAGGGTGAGTCTACTGGCCCTCAGTGGATCCCTCGTCTGCGTCGCGAGAGATGTTGGCCCCAGAGAGGTACGTGAAAGAGTACGCCCGGATCGACACCAGGGCAAGGATCAACCCGCACCAGCTGATTGTTTTCTCTCCGGTTCGCGCTCCGCTACGCACCAGTTTCCGGCGCTCCAGAGGCATCGGAATCGCATATAGAGAACGCTGCAGCGCGATCGGACGGGTCCCTACGACTTGCGCACGCGGCAACCGCCGAGAGATCGTTCCGGCCAGTCGCGCTCCAGCGGAACGCACGGCGTAGGGTCAGGAGCGGGGGGAGACCTGTTACCGGTCACCCAAATGCGGCCACCACCGAACAGTTGAAAAGCGGCCACTTCAGGTAGTAGTAGAACCAGCACTCTCCCTGGACATAACCAGGGAGGGTGAGGATGGGCAACTACTTGAAGACGCTGAAACGCCAACAAGTTATCGCGCTGCTCGAGTTGGGGCTGGACCTACCGGCGGATCGAGTCGGAGACCGTGGTACGTCGGGAGACGATCTCGCGCTACGCTCGGCTGCGTCTTTCAAATGCGGCCAAAGTGTTCGCCGGCTCGGAAGGCTCTGAGCTCGCGCGCGACCCAGTGGAACCGGACCTCGACGGTTCAAACCCGGCCAAAGTGTTCCCCGGCTCCGGGGCAAATGCGGCCAAGTGACCGCCGGCCCTTCGCTCCCCGCGCGGAGGAAGGCCGACCCACCACGATGCGATCGTGGCCAAGGTGGATCTCGGGCTGAGCGCGCAGCGGATCTGGCAGGACCTGGTCGAGGAGTACGGCTACGAGTACAGCTACGAGTCGATCAAGCGCTACGTCCGCGCGCTCGATCGTCCGGTGCGCGCGGTCGGGGTCTACCACTCCGAGCCGGGCGAAGAGGGCCAGATCGACTTCTTCCAAGGCGCGCCCACCTTCCACCTGACCACCGGCCAGTGGCAACGACCCTGGGTCTTCCGCCTGACCCTCTGCCACTCGCGTCACGGCTACGAAGAGGGGGTCTGGGATCAGACCCGGCCGGAGTTCCTCCGCCTGCACGAGAACGCCTTCCGGGACTTGGGCGGGGTGCCTCGGGTCATCCGCCATGACAACCTGAAGGCGGCGGTGGTGCGAGCCTGTCTCTACGATCCGGATGCGAGTGAGGTCTACACCGCGTTCGCCCGCCACTGGGGCTTCACCCCGTTGCCGATCCGGCCGCGCACCCCGCGGGAGAATGGCAAGGAGGAGCGAAGTGGCGGCTACGTGAAGAACAACGCCCTCAAGGGTCGGCGCTTCGAGAGCCTGGACGAACAGAACCGGTTCTTGCGTCACTGGAACCGGACGATCGCGCGCTTGCGCATCCACGGCACCACCCGACGCCAGGTCTACACTCTCCTCCTTGAGAGCGAGCTGCCGGCGCTAAAGCCCCTGCCGCTGGAGCCGTTCGCCATCTTCGAGCGTCGCCCGCGTGCTTCGTGCCGAACACGAAAGCATCCGTCCCTTGTCCGACTACCGACTGGAGGATCTGGTATGAGCGTGCAACTCGATGGTCGTCTCCGTCAGCTCCGTCTCTCCGGCATGGCCGAGGCGTTGCCCGGGCGCTTGCAGCAAGCGACCGGAGGGAGTCTCCCGCACCGCGACTTCCTGGAACTCTTGGTCGACGACGAACTGGCGCGACGCTCCGATCGCCTCTTCTCGCGACGGGTGAATGAAGCCGGGGCTGACCGAGATCAAGGAGTTCTCCGACTTCGACTGGTCGTTCAACTGAAGCTGCCTCGCGGCCGGCTCTTGGATCTGGCCACCGGACGGTTCATCGCCGAACGTCGCGGGGTGCTCTTGATCGGTCCGCCCGGAGTGGGCAAGAGTCATGCGGTGGCGGCGATCACGGTAGGCGTGATCCGCGCCGGCTACCGCGCGTTGGTCAAGAACACGTTCGACCTGGCGCAGGACTTCGCCGAGGCGGAGGCGACCGGCGAGCGCCGGGTGCTGGTCGATCAACTGGTGCGGGTCGACCTGCTCGTGCTGGAGGACTTCGGCATGCGCAAGCTCGGTCCAGAGCGGGGCGGAGGATCTGCTCCGAGGTCTTCCTTCGTCGTCACGAGAAGACCTCGACCGTGATCACGACCAATCGCCCGACCGAGGACTGGGGGCAGTTCCTGGGCGATGTCCCAGCCACCACGGCGATCCTCGATCGCTTCCTCGAGCACGCCGAGATCCTGACCATGACGGGGAAGAGCTATCGAATGCGGCGGCGAGCAAACGCAGGGGCGTCGTCGGAGGCGGGTGTGAAGGAGTGAGTCAGGAGAGGAGCACGAAACCACCGTGGAGCCGAATCCGGCTTGCCCGGCGACGCGACCACGTCACATACTCACCGCCACTGCACTGGAGTGGCCGGCTTTGAAGTGTTCGGTCGTGGCCGCCTTTGGATGTTCGGTGACAGGCCAGCCGCGCGTCAACCTCCGGCGCCGAGATGCTGCTGCCACATGATTCTGTCCTCCCCTAACTGCCAGATGAAAATGTCCCCCCATGAGGACATTCCAAATGAGCAGGAAAGAGGCCGGGAGGCCGGGTCTGGTGCAGGCGGCACTGGACGGGAAGATCACCAACCGGGAGGGAGCCTTGGCCTTGGGCCTGGGGGTTCGCCAGTTCCGCAGGTTGAAGGTGAAGTTCCGCGCCAAGGGATGCGAGGGCCTGATCCACGGCCTGCGAGGCGCTGCCTCCCCGAGGCGATGGGAGCAAGGACTCCGAGATCGTGTTCGGGATCTCGCCCTGGGCGTCTACGCCAACCTCAACGACAGCCACGCCACTGAGAAGATCCGCGAGGTGGACAAGCTGATCGTGGGACGCGAGACCGTGCGGAAGCTGCGTCGAGACGCTGGGCTGGCCCCGAAGCGCAGCCGTCGGCCCCCGCAGCACCGGCAACGAAGGGCCAGACGAGAACAGCGGGGCAGTTTGGTGCTCATCGATGGCAGCGATCATGACTGGTTCGGACCGGACCGACCCCGGGCTTGCCTGGTCGGAGCGATCGACGACGCCACCAGCGAGATCTTGAGCCTGGTCTTTCGCCCGCACGAGGATCTGCATGGCTACTTCGAGCTACTCCGGCGCATGGCCGTAACTTGCGGCCTGCCGGTGCAGTTCTACGGGGATCGGTTTGGCGTCTTGGTTCGCAACGACGCCCACTGGAGTCTGGAGGAAGAACTGCGGGGCAAGCAAAACCCGACGGAGTTCGGGCGCGCGCTCCGCGAGCTCAACATCGGGTTCATCGAGGCGCAGAGCCCCGAGGCCAAGGGACGCATCGAACGCCTCTGGAACACGCTCCAAGACCGCTTGGTGGCGGAACTCGCACTCGCCGGGATCACCGATCCCGAGGCGGCCGAGGCGTTCTTGCCCAGCTTCATCAAAGACCACAATCGACGCTTCGCTAAACCACCAAGCCAAGCCGCCTCGGCGTTCCAGAAGCCGCCGAAGGATCTGCTCGAGATCCTCGCCTGCCGCTACGAACGGGTGGTGGCCAGGGACAACACCGTCAACCTGCCAGGGCGCTGGATCCAACTGCCGAAGGGGACCGGAGGACGCTCCTGGCAGGGACGCAAGGTCGAGGCCCGAGAGCTCCTCGATGGTCGCCTCATCGTCCGGCTGGAGGGACGGGTGATCGCCTCTCAAAATACGAACACCGTTCCGTTCACCCTCGCCCCCAGAGCGCAGAAGTCCCGTCGGCAGCAGCTGGGCAACGATGGCCCGGCGAAGCCTCGTCCCACGTCCGACACGATCTCCGAGCGAACGACCAAGAGCAAACCGGTCAGGAGCTCCAAACCGGCCCCTGAACACCCCTGGCGACGCAGGGCAATCTCCCCGATGGCGACCCAAACCCCATGAACCGGGGAGGACATTCTCATGTGGCAGTTAGGCGGACATTTTCATGTGGCAACGACACCTCCGGCGCCGAGATGGTGGTGCCTTCGCGCGGATTCGTCCTACACCCGTGCGACCGGATGCGCGGCGCCAAAGTGAAACAAGTCGGTCGTTCAGGTCCCGCTCCGAGCCGTTCCCCATCGGGCGCGCTTAACGGGGCAGGCCAAACACCCACCCCGAGGAGCGATCGCCTACGTGACGCTACCGCGGCGGCCGTGCCCACGTCGCCGGAATGATCCGGGTGATGGAGTCCAGCTCGATCACCTCGCCAGCATCAGCACGGTCGGAGGGCTCCGATGTGATGCGGAAGAAGTGGCCTCTGCTTTCTGGCGGCATCGCAACGCGAAGGGGATAGTCGCCCAATCGCACTGCAAAGTGCCACCCGCCGAGTTCCCGTCCCGCGCAGAACTGCACACGGGCCACTACAGGGCTTCCGATCAGCACTCCGACAAGGTGCCCGTACTCCCTGGTGTTTCGCCCTGCGCCGGCATCCGCGAGCACGTCGCCCCTGACGATCTTAACGAAGTCCTCAGGATCACGCTTTCCACATCGGATGAAGTCGCGAACCGCTGAGAAGGAGCCTTCATCGCCACTCATCCCCAGAAGCGAAAAGTACATCAAGTAGTTGAACGCGACCTTCGCCACCGCGCGATGGTGTCGATCCGTCATCGTCATCCTCGCGCGCAACCGCGCCTGGCGAGGAGCAACGCACGTGCTCTGTTCCCGCCAATCACTGCGGAGCCCAGCATCGTCACATAGCTTCTGAACCCAGTCAAGATCCTCGGAATCGCAAGGCACCTGAGCGGGATAGTCTCCAAACGGAAAGCCCGCCGTGTACAACTCGGTTTTCAGCGCTGCGCCATCCATTCCGGGGCGCAAACGCACAGCGACCGGTTCTCCCGTCGTCGGCGAGATGAAGTGTACTGCCCGTTGCTCCATCGCCAGTCCCGTCGAGGGATCCACCTCCCAAAGCGTCGGAGTAGTACCGTCGGGACCAATTCCAACCAGCTCAATGGGAGGCTGACCGGATGCGTTCTTCTCGAACGCAGTGTGTTTATGTGGTCGTGGTCGACCCTTGATGCCGATTTTCGCCCTGTATAGGGCCACGGGGCCAGCTAGGCACAATTCGGCGTCTGCCTTCCCGAGTTCGGAGTTGCAGTCTGCGCACACGCGATTCCGCAAGACTAGCTCTGATCCGTTCAACAGGAACCTCCCCAGCCCTCGGGGCACGACATGCTCTTCGTTGAACTTCGTATCCGATCTCCGACAGTAGACACACACGGGTCATCGACATCGTGTCCTTTCGCCCCATGAAGTAGGGCCCGCGCTCAACTCGCCGCCGCCACGGTCGTACCCGCCTGCCCAAGGCAGCGTGACGACGCGGGAGGCGAGGAACGAGCGCTCGCCGTCCGTTGCGTCGGGCGCCAGAACCACGACCTTGCCGCCGTCGCTCCCATGCCGCACAGCGAGGACGACACGAACGCGAGGCACTGCGCAAGCGCGAAGAACGACCAGATCCCCAGGCTGTACGCGGCGCACGGTTGGTCGATGCTGATCCAGCGTTAGAGCCACGAGCGCGAAGGTCTCCAGGGCCGCGCGATGCACCGCGAGCCACCGCTCTCCATCCACGCGGAAACGGGGTGTGCGGGCGACGCTCTCCTCGAGGATGGTCCATGCCTCGGTGTCGTCCGCGAGCCATGGGCTCAGCGTCGCCAAGAGCTGAACGGCGTACCACTGCTGGTCCTCGAGTCCTTCGAGGCCACCTCGTTGCGAGGCCACGGTGATGTCGGCCTCCACGTCCCACGCGAGCCACGCGAGGAGCCCGACGACCATCGACAGCTCGGCGAAGCCGTCGCCGCCCGCCTCGGTGATCGCCCTCGGCGCGAGAGCGTCTGGGCCCCAGCCGACCGCGAGCGCCGCCGACTGGAGGAGGTTCCACTCATCCTCGCGATCGACGAGCTCGTGGTGCATGCGCTTCCACTCGGGGCGCTGCTCGACGAAGCGCAACGTGCGGATGACTCCGAGCACCGCCGCCAACTGCACGACGCCCCGACGCGCGCGGTCGGGTGCAGCGGCAAGCTCGAACTGCCCGTCCATGCGCTTGATGAGGCGTCGAACCTTCCCTCGACACGCCTTCGCCAGCACCTCGAAGTCCGGTGCCTGCCGCGCGAGTTCGCCGCCTTCCTCTTCGTCGGCGCCGATCTCCTCCTCCTCGCTGCGCCGTCGAGGCGACGACGTCGTCGTGAGCCCCTCGCCGAGCCTACGCATCAGCGCGTCGAGCAACACGACGATGTCACCGCTCGCGAGGCTCCTCGTGCGTCGCGCCGAGGACTTCCGCCCGGCAGCCGAAAGCGCGAGCGATGCCGGAGCCTGGCCTGCCTCCTGGTCCGCACCGGCCCCTGTCGCCGGACGGAGCGGCGTCGTGCGCACCACGTCGTCCGAGTCGAAGATGACCTTCTCCGTCAGCTTCAGCAGCGCCTCGAGCTGCGTCGGATCTTCTTCGAGCGCGCCGAGCGCCTGCCGGAGCGCCTTGCGCGTATCGCCGCCGAGGTTCTTCGCGATGTCCTCGGTGCGGTGAACGACGACGAGCGTGTGACCATCGCGTGACGGCTGGCGCGCCGAGCAGTGCCTCCATTCCGAGCAACTCGGCTGCACCCTTGCGGCGATCGGCGACCACGGCCTCCGCGTTGCGCGCGCCCGGTGCCGCGAAGAACGCTGCAACGCTCGGGTTCGCGCTGCCCGTGACGAGCAGCTCCTCCTGCTTGCCGGCGAACCAGAACAGCTTCGCGTGCAGGTAGCGCGACGCCCCTTCACGCCGCTGCGGGATGGCCGGGACGCTGGCGATGTTGACCCACTCGACACCCTCGAGCTTCGCGGCCTCGACCGGATCGATCTCCACCGACTCCGGGTCGATGCCGATGACGAGCCGCTTCGGGCGCACCTCGCGCTGAAGCCGCCGAACCAGTGCCAGCGCCGGGTCGAAGAACGGCCCGCCGATGAAGGCGCTCGTGACGTCCTTCGGAATGAGGGGCGCGACCTGCGACCAGAGGTCGGGGCCCGCGCTCGCCTCCGTGAGCAGTTGCCGGTCCTGTGGGCCGGTCCCGAGTGGCCCGTCGAGCCAGGGCACGCCCAGCTTCACGCCCTCGAAGGACTCGACCACATCGGGAAGGTTCGCGGGCACGAACCCGGCGAGGTAGTCGAGCGCCTGCCGAAACGGCGCACCGCCCGCACGCAGCGCGGCGCCGTCGAGGCGGAAGACGTTGGTGACCTCGTCGTTCAGGCCGAAGCCCGAGAGCGTCATGTTGTGGCTGCCGACGAGCAGCGAGCCCTTCGACTTCCCGAAGCGAAGGAACAGCTTCGGGTGGAACGCGCCGCCGACCTTCACGGGGATGAGGGTGTAGTCGCGGCCGGCGCGACGTGGCCGCAGCTCTTCGATGGCGAACGCCTCGGCGCATCGGGTCGCGTCGACCATCAGCACGTTGTGCGTGCAGCCCGCCGCCATGAGCCGCCGGAGGACCACCTCCTCGTAGAACGGGAAGTAGCAGCTGTAGGTCGTGATGACCGACGCGCGAAAGCCGGTCTCGGCGACGTGATCAAGCAGCGAAGTGGACGCGAGCTCAGCCGACACGGCACGCCTCCAGCTCGGCTCGGCCGCGGTCGGTCAGGAGCATCACACCCTCGTCGTCGTACGCGACCAGGCCGAGGTCGCGGAGGATCTGCTGCGCCCTGCTGACGCGCGGCTGGGTGAAGACCGGGGCCGGCGCCTCGACCACGCGCAGCTCGCCTTCGAGAGGGCGGATGCGGAACGTGTCACGGCGCTCGCCACGCAGCTTGCGGAGCGCCACGCGAAGGTGACGAGCGACGCCCCACTGCACCGCGAGCCAGCGAACCCACCCCTCGACGGTCAGCCCGGTCCACTCGGCCTTCGAGGCGTGCCGCAACGAGAGCAGGTGAACCTCGCGCGGGTCAAAGTACTCCGGGTCGAGCTCGAAGTCGCCGTAGGGGTACTCGTCGACGCCGCGCGCGAGCAGCGCCAGGAGGATGGCGATGCTCTCGCGCGCGATCTCCTCGAGGTTCGTGTCGTCTTTCAGCGGCAGGTTCTGAAGGCGCCATCCTCGCTGAAGCTCGTGGTCTTCGTTCTGCCAGTCGGCCAGCGCCGGAAGTGCCCCACGAACGCGCGTGACGAGCGCGTCCAGCGGCAGCATCAGGTCGGCGTCCAGCGCCGCGAGCAGCCGGACCGCGACGTCGGCCGCGTCGCTCGCCTGTCGGATCTTCCTGGCCTCGTCGCGCTCGATGGCGCGAAGCACCGACGCGAAGAGCCCCTGCACGGCGATCGAGAGCAGCTCGTTGCGCTGGTACGTTCCCCAGCCGCGAAGCACCCGCTGGTGCGCCTCGGTGACCTGCCACGTCGAGCCGTCGACGAGCGCGCCCGTGTAGGCCGAACCGCGCAGCAGACCCTCGAAGGCGTATTCAGGATCGCGGGCGGGCTGGCTCACGAGGTCGAGCATCAGCCCGAGCGAGGCCCGTCGTGTCGTTCCTCCGTCGCCCTGGAACGGCTCGGTGCGCGCTAGGAACAGATCGAGGAGAAGCTCGTGCTCGGTCGCGTTCTCGTGCAGCTTGCACGGGCAGAACGCCTCCAGCTCATCGAGCTCCTCCCACGTGGAGGTCGGCTGTTCCAGCACGCGGAAGAACGCATCTTGCGGGACGGCGCTCGCGAACGCCTCCGCGAGCTGCCGCCCGCGCTGCTCGTCGTAACCGGGATAGCCAGCGCCCTCGTGGTGGTCGAGCACGCGAAGGTCACGCAGCGGCCCGAAGTAGTACTGACCGAGCCCGCCGAGCTTGTTCTTGAAGTAGCGGTTCGGGCCCTCGAGGGCCGCGTAGTCCTCGAGAGCAAAGCCCTCCGCGTCCTCCGCGATGCGCAGCAGCTTGTCGCGCCCGACCATCGCGCGCCCGTGCAGCCCATCATCTCCGTCGCCGACGACACGGGCGTGACGGATCGCGACGAGCGCGAAGAGGCACTCGGCGCGCCTCAGCACGCGACGGAACTCGTCGACGGAGTGGTCGGGGTAGCGCCGCTCGAATGCCCATACCACCCACGGGTGGAACGAGTAGTAGCGGGCCCGGTCGGTGACGTTCGTGATGCCAGGGAGAAGCTGGCCGTAGAGCGCTATGCAGGGCGCCTGCACGCCAAGGTGATCGAGGCCACGGATCGGCTCGGGCGGCTTCACCCACGCAACTGTCTCGGCCGCCGCCATCTACGTGTCCCCCATGGGCATCATTAGCTGGCCATTGCTTCGCTCGTCGGGCGCTTCTCGAACGCGGGCGCGAACGCGCGTGACAATGCAACGCGTGCGAGAAAGTCGAGTTCCTTGCCCGCGGCGGCTGCTCGCTCGCTCGCGGCGGCGAGCGTGTCGCGCAGCCTCTTGAGGTAGGCCACGATCGCTACCTGTTCGTCGCGGGACGGTACGGGCACCGGGAAGGACAGAAGCTTGTCGGTTTCAAGCTTGCGGGTGTCGTGGGTGGACTTCGCAACCAGCGCGAGCAGTCCGCGATTGAGCGCGCGCAAAGCAAACAGCAGGTACTCGGCGTCGACATCGCCCGCGTGCAGCGCCTTCATGTCCTGGTTGATCGTCGCGTCGACCGTAAGCCGACCGACCGGAACAGTGCGCACGAGGATCATCCCACGCGTGACGATGAGTAGGGCTCCTGCCTTCACGAGCTTGGCCGGCGACTCTTGCGTGGCCTCCACCGAGATATGGTCTTCCGAATCGTCAATCTCCCAGCGCTTCATGTCCTTCGGCGACACCCAAGGGATGCTCCCCGACCAGTAGAGCGGATTGGCCTTCGAGGGCGTGCCGCCGCCCTGCAGCCGGACAAGCTCGCCGAGCGGGCGCGTCGCGGTGACGCGAGCAAGCCTGTCCTCGGCTGCGCGCTCCCATGCACCGGCGATTGACGCATCTGCGAGACAACGGGGCCGAGCCGCCTCCGCGATCTTGCGCTCGAGTTCCTCGACCTGCTGAACGACCGAGCGCTGCTCGGGAAGTGCCGGCAGCGGAACTACGAGGTTCAAGAACGCATTTCGCGAGAGCGTGCGGTTCCGCCCGGCGCCTCCAGGCGAGACACGCAGCAATGCGTCGAGCCCTTCCTTCGTGCGGAAGTAGTGAAGGAGGAACCGCGTGTCGAGACGGGAGACGTCGGGTCGGAACGTGGGAAAGCGGTGCGAGCCGATCATTCCGGTCTCGGCCTCGCCGACGATGCCGACAGCACCCTCCCAAGCGAAGACGATGTTCAGCACGAAGTCTCCAGGCTCAACCCAGAAAACTTTCTTCTCTCCGAGAGCTGTCCCCGAAATCGGCTCCTTGTGGAAGAGGCCACGACCGTGGGACCGGATGCCGATTTCCCGATACTCGGCAGCCCCATCGACATCGACAGGACGAGGCACGGGCTGCAACACGTCGCCCAGGCGTACGCGCGGCCACGTCATCGTGCGCCCTCGCTGGCGAGTTGCTTCTGCACGTCCTCGAGAATCTCGATCAGCGCGCGCTCGGCAGTGAGGGCCTGCTTCACGAGCTCCGCCGCGGGGAGGCGCTCAAGCTCGTCAGCAGCGTTCGGATTCGGCAGGTCGAGGTTTGCGCCCTTCGCGAGTACCCCTTCTGCCGAGACCTTCACGCCTGTGTGCCCTCGGATCGCTTGCTCCACCACTGCTTCAGCGGTTCGAACTCCTCGAACTGGATTGGCGAGGTCTTCGTGTACTTCTTGCGCCCCTCGGGCAGCGGGTGCTCGTAGAACCAGATGTCGCCGGTTGCGCCGCTGCGGTCGAAGAAGAGGACGTTCGTAGGGATCGGCGTGTAGGGCTCGAAGACGCCGTTAGGCAGCCGCACGATGGTGTGGAGGTTGAACTCCCGCAGCAGCTCCTCCTTGATGCGTGCCGCGATGCCGTCGCCAAAGAGCACGCCGTTGGGCACGACGACTGCGGCGCGTCCGGGCTTTGGCGCGCGCTTCAGCTTCCGCATGATGAGCTGGAGGAAGAGCAGCGCGGTCTCGGCGGTCTGCTTGTCCTCGGGAAGTTCGAGAGGATGCCGCGCTCCTCCTCGCCGCCGAACGGCGGGTTCGTGAGGATGACATCGACTCGCTCCTTGTCGCCGATCTCGCGCAGGGGCACCGAGAGGCTGTTGCCCGGCTCGATGCGCGGCGTCTCGAGCCCGTGAAGGAGCAAGTTCATCTGCGCGAGAAGGTACGGCAGCGGCTTCGCTTCGTTGCCAAGGATGGTGCCCTGCTGAAGCTGGCGGCGCTGCTGCACCGTCTTGCACTGCTTCTCCATGTGCGAGTAGGCCTCGACGAGGAAGCCGCCGGTGCCGCACGCCGGGTCGAGCACCGTCTCGCCGATCTTCGGGTCGGTGACCTCGACCATGAAGCGGACGACAGGGCGCGGCGTGTAGAACTCGCCCGAGTCGCCGGCCGCGTCGCGCATCTCCTTGAGCATCGACTCGTAGAGGTTGCCGAGCGTGTGGATCTCGTCGGACGACGTGAAGTGGATGCCGTTGATCTTGTTGATGACGTCGCGGAGCAAGTAGCCGTTGATCATCCGGTTGACCGTGCCCTTGAACACGGTCGCGATGACGTCGCGGCGGTCACCACCCTCGGCGCCGCGCAGCGCACGCAGGTACGCAAAGAGGCCCGGGCCCTTCGAGCCATCGGGGCGGCGACACTCCTCCTGGTTGATGAACGCGATCAGCTCGTCGCCTGTGATGCCGTCTTCCTTCGCGGCCCAGTCACGCCAGCGGTAGGGCGGCTCGATCGCGGGCTTGAACTTCTTGCCCGAGAGCTTCGCCTCCTCCGCGCGCATCGACTCCATGTCGTCGAGGAACTTGAGGAACATGATCCACGTCAGAACCGGGATGCGGTCGATCTCGCCGCTAAGCCCCTTGTCCTTGCGCATGATGTCCCGCGAGGCCTTGAGGATCGTCCCGAGGCGCTGGGCGGTGGTCGCGGGCGTGCCGTTCGCGCCGGCACCATTCCCGTTCGCCTTCGTCTTCTTCGTCGTCTTCTTCACTGCCATCAGCTCGTTCTCTCGGGCGAGCCATTAGGCCGCGTAAAGGATGGTCTGCAACTCATGGATCGCCTCGCGGAGCTTCTCCGCGCCGCCGAAGTACTTGGCGATCTCGATGACGTTGCCGTGGTCAGAAATGGGCGGCACTTGCAGCACGTCCGGGAGGACGAACTGCGCGGTGCCGTGCTCCGCGTACTTCTCGAGCAGCTCCTCCAGGATCCGCCTCGCGGTGCCCGTGTGCTTCTCCAAGAACTCGCGGCGCTCCTTGCGCACGCGGTCTGCCCTCTCTCGCCGCGTCTTCAGCGGCGCGCTGTAGGCGACGTGGCAGAGCAGATCGAAGGGGTCGGCGTCGGGCTGTGACGTGACCTTGGTGAGCTCGTCGAAGTCGATGCCGCGCTCGGCGAGGCGCTCGATGATGTCGGCGCGCTTCTCCGGTTCGGCCCACGCCTCGCGCAGCTCGGCCGCCGTCGGGAAGAGGGTGCGAACGCGCTCGGCCGTGTAGTCCGTGAACTGCACGACGCGGAGTTGCTTGCCCTCGGGATCGAGCTCGTAGACGAGGTGCGCCGCGACCTGCACCTGGCCGCCGTCGAAGTAGTACTTCCTGGGCTCGCCGTCGTCTTCGTCGTCGGGCGAGAGCCCGCCGCCAGGGCGGTCCGGGCGGCTCCGAAACCTTCAGGGGCTCGGGCTCGTCGACCTTGTACGTGTCCGGCTTTGCCTTGCCCTTGTCGTCGATCTCCTCCTCGCTCACGCGAGCGGGCTCGCCGTCGAAGTCGGGGTCGGCGAAGAGCGTCGTGGCCGAGCCGGTGTAGTCGAGGATGTTGAAGAACAGCTTGCCGTAGTCGTCGCGCACGCGCGTGCCGCGACCGATGATCTGCTTGAACTCGCTCATCGAGCCGACGACGCGCACGAGAACGACGTTCTTCACGGTGGGCGCGTCGACGCCGGTCGTGAGGAGTTGGGACGTCGTGAGGATGACGGGCGTCTGCTTCTCCAGCTCCTGGAAGCGACTCAAGTGCCCGCGCCCGACGTCGCCCTCGTCGGAGGTCACGCGGCAGACGAAGTCCGGGTGCTTCTGCACGAGGTCGGCGTTCAGGTTCGAGAGTGCTCGGCGCATCTCGTCGGCATGCTCCTGGTCGACGCAGAAGACGATGGTCTTGCCGTAGCGGTCGGTGTTCTTGAGGAACTCGGTGAAGTGCGCCGCGATGGCGTTGGTGCGGGTGCGCAGCGCGACAACGCGCTCGAAGTCCTTGGTCGTGTACTCGCGGTCAGGGATCTCGCGCCCCGTGCGGTCGGTTTCGCCGGCGTTCGGACGCCAGCCTGCCGCGTCGAACGTCGTGATGACCCGGTGAACGCGGTAGGGCGCGAGGAAGCCGTCCTCGATGCCTTGCTTCAGGCTGTACTGGAAGATGGGCGCGCCGAAGTACGAGTACGTGTCGCGGTTGTCCTCGCGCAGCGGCGTGGCCGTCATGCCGATCTGGTACGCGGGCTCGAAGTACTCGAGGATCTCGCGCCAGCTACTCTCGTCGCGCGCGCTGCCGCGATGGCACTCGTCGATGATGATTAGGTCGAAGAAGTCCTTGGAGTACTCCTTGAAGAGCGCTGGGCGCCCCTCGCCACCGGCCAGCGCTTGGTAGATGGAGAAGTACATCTCGCGGCTCTTAACCGCGTTGCCGCCTTCGATCTTCGCGCGGGCGTCACCGAAGGGCGCGAACATCTTGGCGTAGGGATCGTCGACGAGGATGTTGCGGTCGGCGAGGAAGAGAATGCGCGGCTTGCGATGGTCGCCCGTGCGGTTCCAGCGCGCCGACCAGAGCTTCCAGCAGATCTGGAACGCCACGAATGTCTTGCCCGTGCCGGTCGCCATCGTGAGCAGGACGCGCTTCTGCCCCTGCACGACGGCCTGCACCGCGCGGTTGATGGCGATCTCTTGATAGTAGCGTGGCGACTTCCCGAGGACGCTGTAGCCGGGGGTGAGCAGTCGCTCGGCGGCCTCCTCGGTGAGCCTCTCGCCACCGCGGAGGCGAGCCCAGAGGTCCGCGGGCGTCGGAAACTCGGTGAGCTCGCGCTCGAGCCCCGTGAGGAAGTCGAACTCGACGATGCCGTGACCGTTCGTGGCGTAGGCGAACTTGAGCCCGAGGACCGTCGCGTAGTCCTTCGCCTGCTGAAGCCCGTCGCTCGGCGACTTGTACGCGGCCTTCGCCTCGACGACGGCGATCGGGAAGTCGCGCGTGTAGCGGAGCAGGTAATCCGCGCGCTTTTGCATCTGCCGGCGGGCCTTGTTGCCTACGACAACGATGCGCCCATCGGTGAAGGATTTCTGCTCCGTGAGCGAGTGCGGATCATTCTCCCAGCCCGCCGCCTGGAGCTTCGGGACAACGTACTTCCTACAGGTGTCGGCTTCGTTCCCCTCGCCTGGCTCCTCTCCGCGTCACCCACCTGGCGTCGGTACTCCCCTTTGCGTGTGCCCCAGGACCCCCCCCCGCGACGGGGCCAAGCCTCGCAGCCGGGGCTGTTGAACCGCAGCAACCACACCCATTCTGGCGGTAGAGCAGCTCGTTCGCGACCTTGCCGCCGGGGTACTTGTAGGTGAGTTCGAGCGCCTCAGAGCCGAGCGATTGCACGCTCACGACCGTCACGCGGCCGTGCGGAAGAACGCCTCGGACGGCTGCGTTGGGTTGTAGCCCTTCCAGTTTGGTCAAGCGGCGCTCCCCAGCCGACGCCCGCCGGAGCAGGTCGAAACCTCGGCGGACTGGACGGCCAAGCGGTTCAGGGCTGGGCGGGAGTCTACTCCGACCACGGGCGCGAGGCTAGGTCCACGTGCTGCGCCTTCTCCGCAGTGACCCATTCTCAGTTCGCCCGGGGCGATTCCCTGCGATCCCAGACTCGCTTGCGAATTCCAACCCCACCTGTCGGGGCCCGCGCAATCGGCGTACCTAGTAGGCGGCTAGTTCTCCGCCGGACTAGCTGGATGCGCACAAGTTCGGATGCGACCCCAACGTGCCGGGATGCGCAACTTTCTCCGCAAGTAGACTTTTTTCACTAGGCGAAATCGGGGGCAAGCCGACAAAATACCGAAGAGGTTGTGGAGCGGGTGGGGTTCGAACCCACGTCGCCAGGATTAGCATTCCCGTGCCTCATCCGACTAGGCTACCGCTCCACAATGTCTGAACCCCCTCCGGGATTCGAACCCGGAACCGGCCCTGCGTTCTAGGCAGCTGCTCTATCCAATTGAGCTAAGGGGGCATAAAGACCCCGGGTGCTTGCGGCACCTGGGGTCTTTCTCTTATTTCGATTGCAGTTCGGGGGTCGCTCTCTCTTCCTCGGAACTCGGAGGCTTCCGTGCGTACCGAGTCGCGCGCCTCCCTTCGCCGCGCTCAATGATCAGGATCGACCCCTTCGCTTCCAGTCGTCGGAGCGCCGAGGAGATCGAACCCAACTTCAGCTGGTCCGCTGGAACCCCGGCAAGGGCCAGTGTGTCGATTACGTCCTGCACCACGAAGGGCTTCTCAAGTCGCCCAACCTCCTGCTCGATCGTCCGGAAGAGCCGTCCCCACCGGACCGGTGGTCGTCCGTCTGCGCCGCGGTTCGTGCTCGTGAGCGCCATGACCCGATCCAGCGCCTCGATGTTCCGGCGGTATTCATCCTCAAGTTGCTTCGCGGCACGGTGGTAGTCCAACTCCAGCTGCCGCTTCAATCGTTGATACTCAAGCTCCCGCATGAACCCACCGTAGCACACGCATCGCCTCGCCACAACCGGCTGGAGCCACTTTTTCCAAATCGCCAAACAACTCGATCGCCTTGTTCGCTGACTGCGTGTTAGTAGCGATCCATAAAGCACTGACATACATATAATTATGGCACATTAGACGTTCAGGATCCGTGGATGTTGCCAAGCTACCGTGCTGGGGTGTGTTGAGCGGGAGACCGGGCCCGCCCTCTTCCGGGCTTCAGAGGCGGACTGGGATTGACTCGAACGCTCGACCCATCAGATGGATCCGACGGGACAATCTGAAACCGGGGGTGCTGCCCGCATCGGGACGCTCGGCAACTGCGGGCGCTACCAGACGCGGATTCCTCGGAGTGCGAATGGTCCCTGCGCAGGGTGACGCGCGGCGAAGTCCCACCGCCGCAGTGTGTTCTGCGCCTTTCGCTTGAACCACGTCGAGCTATCCTGGCAGCCGAACGGCCGGATTCTGGCCATTTCGGCCGCAAGGGGCAGCCAAACGGCAGGATTCCGCCCGATTTTCGCCGCCAAACGCCCCTTGCAGGGGCAGGCGAACTCCCCTTGATCGCGACGTCCCTAGGACTTACGTCATCGGGGCACGATCGCACCTGCCTGCGTCTCCCCTGCCCGACTGCC
Source organism: Candidatus Eiseniibacteriota bacterium (assembly GCA_016712505.1). Classification (GTDB taxonomy): domain Bacteria; phylum Eisenbacteria; class RBG-16-71-46; order CAIMUX01; family CAIMUX01; genus JADJQY01. Next base: position 44,253 of record JADJQY010000011.1, read on the forward strand.
GTTTCTGGTGCCCAAAACGGGGTTCCTGGCCCCCCGGATGCCGCCCAATCTGCCCCTGGGCGCGCCCGGACCTCGAGTTTTCCGCACCCCGGCGCCGATTCCGCGCCCCCAACTGGCCCTCAGACCCGGTCGGCCCTCGCGGTGTTCGGCGTCAGGTGGTAGGCTCTTTCGTTCGCCCTACGATGCGGCCTCGTACGGGCGGGCCTGAGCCGGGAGCGGACGCCAGTTCGCCCCGGCTCCCTTCATTGCCTTGACCCGTTCCCGCCCGCAACGACACTGGGTACCCGAGGAGGTACCCCATGCGCGCGACCCGCCACCTGAGCCCAGACACCCTCACCGGGGACGACGTCCAAATGCTGCTTCGCGCTTCCAGCGGACGTCCACGCGACCACGCCATCTTCTCCCTGGCGCTCGGCACCGGCCTCCGCCTGGGCGAGCTGGTGGGGCTGAACGTGGGCGACGTCTTCTTCCCCTCGGGCGAACCACGATCCCGGATCCGCGTGCGGGCTAAGATCGCCAAGCGTGGTCGGGTGGGCGATGCATTCCTGCCGGCGGCGCTCGGACCGAAGCTGGTCCGGTTTTACCGGGAGAAGCTCGACCGGCACGAGCGCATCGATCCGGACGCACCGCTCTTCGCCGGACTCTCCCGCCGGCGGATCTCGCCCCGTCGGGTTCAAGTGCTCTTCGCGGAGTACCAACGTGCCGCGGGGTTCGATCGTCACTACCCCTTCCATGCTCTGAGGCACACGGCAGTCACGAACGTCTACCTGGCCTCGCGGGATGCCTTCCTAGCTCAGAGATCCGCGCGGCATTGCTCGCCGCTCGCGCGAGTCCGCCCGGGACGGCCTGAATCCGCCTTGGGTCAGCACCCCACGTAGGTGACTGGACTCTGGGCGCCCACCCGAAAGTACGTCTCCACCGAGCGCCCTACGTACAGATCCCGCACGTCGGCTGGCGCGGGCGTTCCAACGAACTCCCAGCGTCCCGGGACGGAGACATCGGCAAGGGCTCTTGTGGTGTACGGAAGAGTACCGGCCGCATGCCAGCTCTCGATGGTGTACACCTCTCGAACAACCGCGTGGAACACGGCACAAGCGTACTGCGCGGCGAGGCGACGATCGCCGACCTTCCAGACACCTCGCGTCGCTTCATACAGGTCGTGATCTGACATTCCGTGTCGATAGAGCCGATTGATGCGAATCAGAATCACGGGGTGGACGATGCTGGCCGGGATCGGCGCATAGTAGGCGATCAGCTCAGATAGGGGCACTCTTCCGAGCTGGACGCTCTTCCACCCGCGAACAGCGTTCGTCAGCTCACCTAGGCCGAACAGGTCGATCACCGCCGCCTCGATTCGGAGGGCGGTCTCCTCATCGGATAGAGCGTGGGCGAGAACCTCTAGCTGTGGCTCCAATCCCGCTGCCCGGATCTCGCGGATGGTCGAAGTCTTCCGGGACTCGACCTGATCACTGAGGTGCGCCAGGACGCGCCCCGCCTTTCCTTTGCCGACGTAAAACGGCTTACCGGTCCGCGGATCCACATAGAGGTACACGTAGTAGCCGAGCTGCTGCGCGACCTCCGTTGGAACCTTCAAGCGAGCCTGGTCCATCGCGATCTCCCGCAGGTTCCGGTTAGCGCCGGTCGATCTTGCCCGCGATCACGGCGTGGGGGGTCTCGACTCGCGAGAAGTAGACCCCCGCCGGCACGGCTTCACTCTGCTCATTTCTCCCATCCCACGTGACCGAGGCATCGCCTGCGGGCAGATCGCCTTCAAGCACCGTGCGGACCAGGCGTCCGGTCGCGTCGAAGATCCGGACAGAGACGGGGCCGGCGGTGGCGATGGAGAAGGTGATGCGACTCGAGCGAGACGATGGGTTCGGTACGGTGCTGGCTCTTCTAGTTGATGGTGCACCGTCTGATGGAAGCCCGGAGGCGGGCCACGACCCAGCATCATGCCAGCCGTTCTGAGGATTGCTGTTCGGGACGTAGAGCATCCGCTCGTCCATAGTGACCAGCGTGTTGAGGTCCCAGAACTTGAGCTGCTCCAGAGAAACGGGGGGATCCCAGTCCGCGCGGCGAATCCAGTCGATCTCGTTGTTCGTGTTGAACTCCCATACGTGCCCGTCGCTGTCGAGGATGCAGTTCAAGTGCGAGTGAGCCACAATTCCGGGTTGGTCGTGGATGACGTAGCCCGCCATGGCCGGGAGTGGAAGGAGCAAGGCAAGTGCGAGGACAGCGGTGCGCATGAGTTCCTCCTTGGTTGCGATCGTCAGCGTGTCACGACAACGCGCCCGCTGACTGGGACGCCGTCAGTTTCGATTGTGTAAAGATAGACTCCCGAGGGAACATCGTGGCCGCCGTCGTCGCGGCCGTCCCAGATGAGGGATCCAGCGCCGGCTCTCTGCGCGCCAGGACTGAGAGTACGCACGAGACGCCCTCCCGCGTCATGAATCCGGACCGAGATCCAGCCAGGCTGTGCAAGGGAGAAGAAGATCGTCGTTGTCCCGGCCGAGGGATTCGGCGCGGCGCGATGCTTGTTATCAACGGAACCCGGCTCGACCGCCGATGTGATGCAGATGTCAGTCACGCAGACGACCCCATCGCCCTGGTAGGTGCCGCCGTAGCCCTGGCACTCGTCCGCCGTCAGCTGGGTGCAGAATGCGTTGAGACAACATGCGCCTGCCGGCATCGGACACGGATTCGGATCGCAGTCTGTCTCGGCGCCGTTCCAGGAGTCACCCGCAGAGTGGCACTCAGGTTGCGTCGTGATCGAACACGATCCGTCGAGGTGGCAGCATCGTCCGGTCGGTATGTGGCGGAGCCGAAGATTGTGATAGACGCCTGAGGCGAGCCCAACGAACTCAGTGTTCGGCGGGGGCACATCACACTGGCCATACACGTTGTACCCCCACGCCACGACCATTCCATCGGACTTCAGCCCCACGCTGTGCCAATGGCCGGCTGAAACGGCGACGAAGTCCACGTTCGGCTCCGGCACCTCGCATTCGCCGTGTGCGTTTGAACCCCAAGCCACAATCGATCCGTCCCGGCTGAGCGCAAGATTGTGGTAGAACCCGACCGCAAGAGCGATGAAGTCGGTGCTCGAACTCGGGACCTCGCACTGATGATCTAGGTTCAGGCCCCAAGCGACGACCGATCCGTCGCCCTTCAAGCCGACTGAGTGGGCATGACCAGCTCCGACCGCGACGAACCCGCTGTTCGGCGACGGCACGTTGCACTGGCCATGGTCGTTCGCCCCCCAAGCTTCGATCGCTCCATTCACCGTGAGACCTAGGCTGTGCTCGAGCCGGCTTCGATCGCCACAAACCCTCCGACCGGGGTCGGTGCGTCACACTGACCTGAGCCGTTCTCACCCCAGGCAATGACCGAACCATCAGCCCTAAGGCCAAGGCTGTGCCAATTGCCCCCAGCGACAGCAACGAAGCCTGAGTTCGGGGTCGGCACGTCGCACTGCCCCGACTCATTGGCACCCCATGCGTCGATAGAGCCAGAACCTCGGAGCCCGAGGCTTTGGTTGTGGCCGCACGCGACGGCGACGAAACCATCGTTCGGCAGGGGCACGTCGCATTGCAGGTCGGCGTTGTCCCCCCACGCGACGATCGGACCGGCGACGCGGTCGGGTCGCGCGAGCGACCATTCGATCGGAATCCAGACGGTCCGTGTGGTGTTGCATGACCCACCCTGCTGAAGCTCGACACGTATCGTGCTGAAGTCGGTGGGTCGGTGACCGAGCCACTCCTCCCCGTCTAGTGCAGCGTTCTGATCCCCACGGTCGTTCACATGCCCGATGGTGAGGTTCCCGGGCTCGAGCCAAAGGGTCAGGTCGTACTGGCAGTTCGAATCCGACTCAGTCCCGCCCGGTCCCGAACAAAACGCGGCCCCAAACTCGCTCAGCACGCCAAAGTGGTAGGGGCTGGGACCGAACACTGGACCCAGGAGATCCGGCAGATAGAGCTGCAGGGTGTCCGTCGATCCCTCTTCGAAGCAACCGACGGGCGCGCTGTCCCATCCGTGGAATGCTAGCCGGATCGTCGAGGCTATGGCCGTCGCGGGCGCAAGAGCCAGGGGGAGCAGAATCGCTCCAACTGCGTAGACTCCCATCTCGGCCTCCTCAAAACTCTCGTTTGGAATCACAGGGAGCGGCGAAGCTCGGATTGGGCCGGAAGGATTCTACCGCAGGGCGTGCCCGAGTTCGAGGACCGTCTCGGCTGGTGCCGCTCGCAACACGGCTGTTAACCAGTTCCCCCCGGAGAGAGAGCCGAAAGAGAGCCCCGCCCCGCTCCACCGATTCGAGACCGTCCCGCGCGCCGCCCCACGCGCGACGACCGCGAACAGAGAGTCGGAGCCGCGCGCCGAACCCCCAACAAAATCGGCCCGGGGGCGTGAGCCACCGGGGCCTGCGTCAACCGCCCGACTGGCCTGGGGGGCGGAGTCGGGCAAAATGGCTCCCCGGGCAGGACTCGAACCTGCAACCCTGCGGTTAACAGCCGCATGCTCTACCATTGAGCTACCGAGGAATGGCCGGTTGGGACCGGCAAAACCGAAGCCGGATAATAGGCAGTGCGACGGGATCTGTCAACCGGGGGCTGGGCTTGTTGCCGAGGGGGCCGGGCGCGGATAGACTCGCGCGGGCGGGGCCGTTGGGAGCGCCCTGGCGGGGCGAAGCAGCAGAAAGGACCTGATTTGGCGCGGGTGGCGTGGGCCGGGCGGGCGACCTGGGGTCGACCTGGATCGGGATGTGTCTGGCGACGGGACTGCTGGTCGGAGCGTCCGGCTGCGACGACGACTCGGCGGGCGGGGGCGGCGCGGAGAGCGACGCGATCGCGAACTGGAAGCCGGGGACGCTGGGGGGCTGGACGTCGGCGACGGCGCCTTCGGGCGAGCGGTGGAATGTCCTCCTCCTCACCTTGGATACCACGCGGGCGGACCGGCTGAAGTGCTACGGCTGGACGCAGGAGTCCTCGCCGAACCTGGACGCGATGGCGAGCGAGGGGGTCCTCTTCGAACGGGCACGGGCGGCGACGCCGGTGACCTTGCCGTCTCACACCTCAATCTTGACGGGGCTCTACCCGTTCCAGCACGGGGTGCGGAACAACGGCACCTATGTGGTCCCGGAGGACGACACGACGCTGGCGGAGCTGTTCAAGCAGCAGGGCTACGATACGGGCGCAATCCTGGCGGCCTTTCCGGTGGCGGAGCAGTTCGGCCTGAGCCAGGGCTTCGATCACTACGACGACCGGTTCCCGCTCTCGAGCCAGCGCCGGGAGAGCGACACGGCGCAGCGGATCGCGGGCGACGTGACGCGACTTTCGCTGGAATGGATCGATGGGCGCGGGGGGAAGCCGTTCTTCCTCTGGGCGCACTTCTTCGATCCGCACTTCCCCCACGCGCCGCCGGAGCCGTTCCGGTCGCGCTTCGCCTCGGATCCGTACGTGGGCGAGATCGCCTACATGGACGCGGAAATCGGGAACCTGATGGCGGGACTGAAGAGCCGGGGGCTGCTGGAGAAGACGGTGATCCTGGCGATCGCGGATCACGGCGAGAGCCTGGGCGAGCACCGGGAAGTCACGCACTCGATCTTCGTCTACAACGCGACCCAGCATGTGCCGTGCATCCTGCGGCTGCCGAACGGGGGCGCATTCGCGGGGCCGAAGTGGCGGGGACAGCGAGTGGCGGAACTGGTCTCGCACGTCGATGTGATCCCGACCTTGTGGAACGCGGCGGGGCTGCCGCGGGAGGCGCTGCCGCCGCTCTCGGGACGTAGCCTGCTGCCACTGGTCGATCAGAAGGCGCCGGGGCATGACTGGATCTACGCGGAGACCTTGGTGCCGGAGCAGGAATACGGCGCGAGCGACCTGCGCGCCCTGGAGACCGAGGCCTGGAAGTTCATCCGGGCGCCGAAGCGCGAACTCTACGACCTGGTGAAGGACCCGAAGGAACTCTCGAACCTGGAAGCGCGCGAGACGAAGCGCGCGGACGGAATGGCGAAAGACCTGGAGACGCTGCTGCAACTGGAAGCGGGCGGCGCGCAGGTAACCATGGATCCGGAGACGATCGAGAAACTGCGGAGCCTGGGCTACCTGGCGGGAGCGAGCGCCTCCTCCAAATCATCGGGACCGAAGCCGGATCCGAAGGACATGATCTGGGCCTACGAGGCGGTGAACGAGGCGCGGAACCGCGCGGCGGAGCACCAGCCGGAGGCGGCGATCGCGCTCTGCGACTCGGTCCTGAAGAAGCACCCGGAGGACGGGACAGCGCAGCGAATCCGGGCGTCGTGTCTGATCCGGCTGAATCGCGGTGACGAGGCGGTGGCGGCCTACGACGCGATCCTGGCAGCCTGCGGCGGCTGCGCGGATGAGCTGGCGCTGCTGCGGAATCGGGCGATCGCGGCGATGACCGCGAACCAACTGGACGACGCGCTCGCCCGGACGCGGGCGCTGCTCGAGGCGCATCCGAAGGAGCAGGGGCTGAACCTCCTCCTGGGACAGGTGCTGCAGTCGAAGGGGAGACCTGGCGGGAGCACGAACCGCGATCCTGCAGGAGACGACCCTCTTCCCCGGCGACGTGACCGCGATCGTGGCGCTGGCCGATCTGGAGCGGGCGCGGGGAAACATGCGGGCGGCCGAGGAGACTTACCGGCGAGCCCTGACCCTGAACGCGTTCAACGCGCCGGCGCTGACCAATCTGGCGGAGATCCTGATCGCGAGCGATCGGGCAGTGGCGGCGCGGGGAATGATCGAGCAAGCACTGGCGGCCGATCCTCTCTATCCGGCGGCGCTTTTCCGGAAGGCGTGGTACCTGGCGAAGGACGGAAACCTCGAACAGGCGATCCATGTCTACCGGACGGCGCTGGCCCGCGATCCGTTCAACGCGAGCGCGCTGCACAACCTGGGGAACGTCTACCGCAAGATGGGCAACACCAAGCTGGCGCTCGACGCGTTCCAGGCGGCGGTGAACACGGGCCAGGGATCGATCGAGGCCTACACCAACCTGGGGATCTGCTACGTGGAGCTGGGGCGGCTGGCCGAGGGGATCACCGTCTGGGAGCAGTGCCTGGAACGGTTCCCGGACTCACACTGGGTGCCGTCGCTCCGCGACAACATCGAGAAGGCAAGGCAACAGATGGGCGCGAACTCGATGCGACCGCAGTGATGCGCCGCGTGGTCCCTCTCTTCACCTTCGCGGCGGGCCTGGCCGCGCTGCTCGCCCTGGCGGCCGGAGTCGGTCCGGAGGCGGCGCGCGCAGGAGAACGAGGCTCCGCCGCGACGTCTCCCACCGGCCGCCGCGGTCGGACTCTACGCCGGCACGCCATCGGCGACGGGACTCTTCGTCACCGGGCCGGTCGATGGGTCGATCGGCCTGCGCTTCGGATTCACCGGATGGCCAAACGTCGGGATCCTCTGGACTCCCGGAGTCGAGGTACGCTTCGCGCAGGAACCAGGCACCTTGGGCACCAGCTCGGCCTTTCTCTTCGGCAATCTCTTCGGCGGCTACCAGAAGGGGCCGAGACGGAAGAGAAGAAGGGGATGGAGTTCGGCCTGCGCTACCGCTGGTTCCTCTCCGACGTGCGCGGCTACCGCTGGATCTTCTCCACCGAAGCGGGCGGGCTCTGGAAGTCGCAGGATGCCGTGCCGATCCGCCCCTCGATCCGCTTCGCCTGGCTGCTCGCGACACGATGATCCGGCAGCGCCGCGACTCGATGATCCTGAAGTGCCGCGGGTCTCTGGACCGGGGCTAGGCCACCGGTGAGAGCCGGCGGTCAGAGGCGAGGGTGGACCACGCCGGGCCGAGCGTGGCAGGTGCTGTTCTGGGGCGCTCAGATCGCGGCCTTCATCGGCGGTCGCGATCGTGATGCTCGGCGAGCCGGCGCGCTGCTTGAGCGACGACTCACTCGAGTACCTGGGCCTGGCGCGCACCCTGAGCCTGGAACAGCGGTTTCTCCCACTACCACCCGGGTCTGCCGGAACTCTACCGCACGCCAGTCTATCCCCTCTGGCTCTCCTGGCTCGGGCCTGGGAATCGCTCGGCGCCCTGCGACTGCTCCTCGTCTCCCAGATCGCCATGGGACTCCCGGCGCGGCGGTGGCGATCGCGCCGACGGCCCGCGCGGCGGGCGGCCGCGACTGCTGGTGGACGGGTGGGCTCTACCTCGCCTCCCCCGTCGTGCTGGTCAACACCCTCACCATCGGGACCGAGCCGCTGTTCGTCTTGCTGGGTTCTCTCGGCGCGTTCCTTCTCGTCCGCGGCCTTCGCGGCGACTCGTGGCGCGCCATGGCGGGCTCGGGGCTCTTCGTCGGGCTCGCCTGTCTCGCCCGGCCGATCGGCGTGGTCCTGGTGGTGCCTGGGATCGCGGCCTGCCTGGGTGCCTCCTCCGCCGGACGCCCTTGCGTCGGCTGGCGATCGCGTGGGTAATCGCGGCATGCCTCCTCCGGGGCTCTGGTCGGTGCGGAACGGGGTCGTCGGCGGCTTCTGGGGGCCGTCGCGGACCTTGATCTCGTTCCCGAGCTCGGTCCTGGGGAGTCAGTACCTGGAGCACGGCACGGAACCGATGAAGACCTCGGCGTACGACGCGGAGGGGCTGGAGGCCGGCGTACGCGATCTCTCGGCGCAGTGGCGCGGCACCCCTCTGCGCGCACTCCGCACGGTCGTGGTCGGTTCGGCGCGCACCCCTTCTCGGTCCGGGTGAGTGGACTCTCAGGCGCGCCCTCCTGGGAGAGGTCGGGTTCCGCGATCCGCACGAAGCAACCGCGGTCTACATGATCGATGCGACCGGCCCAATGCTGCGCTTCTTCGAGACTCCGGGCGCGGCACCCGGCGCGGCACCACGTACGTCGGCGGGCGCGACGTCGCGCGGGCGGAGCGCGGCCTGCTGGGCGCTCCTCGTCTGGAGCGTGGCTGCCATGGGGATCGTCTACCTGCGCGCGCGCGCGGGCTCTGGGGCTGCGAGCGCCGCGGGGCCGCGGGGCCGCAGGGGCGGGCGGTGCGGGCGCAGCAGGCGCTGCTGGCACCGGACAGCGCGGCCGCTTCCGCCTGCTCTGGCTTGCCGCGGCGGTCGGCCTCACCCTGGCCAGCGCAGGATTCCTCTCCAACAGCCGCTTCCGGCTGCCGGTCCTCCCCTTTCTGCTGCTACTCGGCAAAGGACACACCGAACCGCAGGAGCGACCGACGGCGGCGGGAGCAGTGACCGGGTGGAGGGGTGGGCGGAGTGCGCGGTGGTGGCGGGGTGGCGGAGTGGCGGAGTGGCGGCGTGGCGGCGTGGCGGGGGTGGCGAGGTGGGGTGGCGCTCGTCTGGAAGTTTGTGTGGTTTGTCCATCGTGCTGGACGGATGTGTCCAACACGATGGACACGCACCGTTTTTTTCGACCGGCGGCGCCCCCTCGCCTGGAACGCGGGGAGCGCCTGCCGAGGAACTCCCCTAGCTCTTCTGGAACTGAGCCGCCCTCCGCTCGAGCAACGCCGAGAGTCCCTCTTTCGCGTCGGGGTGACGGAACGTCGCCTCCATCGCCCCTCGAGTTCGAGCGCGAGCCCCTGCTCCAGCGGGAGCGCCGCGCCGGCGTCGATCAGCCGCTGGGCGACCCGCAGCGCTGCGAACGATCGCTTCCGGAGCTGGGCGATCGTCTTCTCCGCCTCGGCGACCGCGACCGGGTTTGCACCGCCGCCGGGCAAGGAGCCGGTCACCGGTGCCCCGAGCCCGAGCCGGTGCCGGGCTAGCGCCGAGGTCGGGTGCGCCGGTGAGGAGAGGTCTCGAGCGGCTGCTGGTCGAAGAAGGCGGCGGTGAGTGCGAGGCCCTGCTCCCCCTGGGCGGCGTCGCTCACGCCGGGGCGGGCGGGACCTTGGCGGTCGACCTTCCCGGCATCGACGGCAGCGATGACGCGGCCCCGAGCTCGGCGTGCGGCACCACGCGGTCGACCAGGCCGATCTTCTCGGCGGTGCGCATGTCGACCATCCGGCCGGTGTAGCCAACCAGCGAGTGAGGGCGACACCGATCCGGCGGCTGGTGCGCCTGGGTTCCCCCGAGGCCGGGGGAAGATCCCGATCCCAGTCTCGGGGAATGCGACCGTGGCCTTGTCGGTCGCGACGATCCAGTCAGAAGAGCGCGGGATTTCGAGACCACCCCAGGGCGAGGCCGTCGAGACGACAGACCCACCGGCTTGCCGCAGCTCTCGAGTCAACGGCACAGAGCTTCTGCCCATCCTCGGCGAATCGCTGGATGTCGGCGAAGGATCCCCTCTCGATGTTCTTCACGAAGACGATGTCGGCCCCGGCGACAAACGCCTTCCCCGCTCCGGCCAGAACGATGCCGCGCACGGCGAGGTCGGTGATCGCGGACTCGGACCTTCTGTGAAAGCTGCCGCATCACCTCGGATTGAGGCGTTCGTAGCGTCAGGCCGATTGAAGGTGAAGCGTAAGCGATCCCGCCCCTTGGTCTCCAGAGACAGGACGAGTTCGATCGGGAAGAGTGCCCACCTTCACCTGCTCGCGCATGAGGTCAGGCGAGGAAGGCCGTAGCGCTGCTCGAGGGCGCGCGTGATGCCGAAGGCCTCGTTGAGGCCGACGCGGTTCATCATCTCGAAGGGACCCTTGGCCCAGCGGGGAGACCGACGCGGGCGCCGATGTCGGTGTCCTCGATCGTGCCGACCCGCTCGCTCACCAACTGGGTAGCGACGTGGAAGACGACCCCGAGCAGCCGCTCGAAAGCCCGTCCAGTGAACCTCTCCCGCCGCGGCGCTCGCCCACGAGGTCAATTGCGATGCCGATTTGAGTACTCGCGGATCTTGCCCGAGGGGCGTAGAGAAAAACGCCGAGTCGCTTCTCGAGGATGTGGCTGCGGCGTGATAGCCGATGGGGATGCCGGTCGGGTTCATCAACTGGAACGGCCCCATGCCGATCTTGAAGGCCTCGGATCGCGGCCTGCTCGATCGTGAGGACCATCGGCGATCCTCTTCCAGCAACCGCGCACGCGCGCACGCCTCATTGATCAGGGGGACGAAGAAACGGTTCACGATGAAGCCGGCCTGATCGGCGCTCCCGGATGGGGTCTTGCCGATCCGCTCCTGGAACGTGACCAGACCGCGGCAAAAGACGCCATCAGGCGTCTCGGGCCCAGGGATTACCTCGACCAGGCGATTCTTCGCCGGATGGTTGAAGTAGTGCAGCCCGACGATCCGGCCGGGGGGTTCGCGATCCCCTCGGTGAGGTCACCGGACGTAGAACGACGGAGTGTTCGTTCCGATCACCGCATCGTTCCGCATCACCTGGGCGAGGCGGGCGAAGACGCCGCCTTCACCTCGAGATCCTCGAAGACCGCCTCGACGGCGGGGCCGACCTCGGCGAGGCCGGCGACGTCGGCGGTCAGGTGATCCGCCCCTGAATCGCGGCAGCCTGCTCCAACTTGTAGATGCGCCGCTCGACCGCCTCCTTGAGCGTGCTCTCGATGCGCGCGAACCCCGGTCGAGGGGAGGCCTGGTCGAGGTCGAGGAGCACGACGGGAAACCCCTCGGCCGCGTACTTCTAGACGTCCGCCCAGGCCCATGTTACCGGCCCCGATCACCGCGATGGTCCGAATCTCGTTCATTCCGTGCTTCCCCTTCCCCGCCGCGCCAGCCGGCGCGCCGACAGTGCATTCCGAAATCCCGCGCGCACGCGAACGTTGGGCGTCGCGCGCTCCGGATTTTATTCTGAGTGTTCACTCCGGCCCGTCCGCCGACATCCGCGGCCGCCGCGCCGCCAGGAGCAGCGAACCAAGCGTGCGCCGCCCGCCGAGGGCATGACTGCGATCGCCTCCCGGGCAACTCGACCACTCCCTGCGTCCTCGCCCAGATGGGCGCGGGCGCACGCGAAAATGGGCGCTCCAGACGCTCTCGGGCATCAGACAGCTCCAGCCGACCTCGAAGTCGAGCGCCTCGAGCAGCAAACGAAGTCCGTTCTCCGTCTCGTAACCGTAGGGACCGTGTTCAATTTTCGCCCACCAACGGCGAGGGCGCGTTCGTCGAAGCTCGTACGGCCTCCCTCTTCGTCGCGCCCGCGCTCGAGCGTAGTCAGGCACCTCCAGGTCAGGCGCGGAGTCGAGATGAATCGGCTCGCAGAGCAACTAGCACCCCCGCCGGGCTTCAGGTGAAAGCGCAGTCGCTCCAGCGCGGGGGACGCGCCCGAGGCGAGGAGAGCGCCCCGCCGAGGCCAGGACCAGGTCGAAGTGTGCGGTCTGGAGCTCGAGATGCCGCGGGTCCGATCTGCCGGAACTGGATTCCCGCTCCTCCAGGCCGAGGTCTCGCGCGCGCACTGTCACGCCACCGCCAGGAGATCGGCGCGCGCGTCGACTCGACGCGAAGTGCAGCGGGAGCTGAACTAACGAGCAAGCGACGCGGTCCCCTCGGCTGGCAAAGGTCGAGCACGTCCGCCTCCGGGGCAAGTCGAGGCCCGCGGACCAGAAGTGAGCAGGAGTTCCTGGGACATCGGTCCGCGAAACGGA
>JADJQY010000012.1 GCA_016712505.1 Candidatus Eiseniibacteriota bacterium
AGGGCGGAACTCTGCGCGGCAAGATTGACCAACGTGGAGGGGCCCTACGGCCGGATCCATGCGCAGGCAACCCACGCCCGGTCCGCCGTCCAGAGCCGCCTTGCGCATCCTGGACCATGTCACTGGTCGGAGTCGTGCCGGTGACATCCGAGTGACCGATCACCGGGTAGTCGACGTTCGAGATGTTCACAGCGATTCTCCGCCTGGATGAACTTCGCGATCCACCCTCCTCGAAGCTGGGATCGTATCCGCCGATCCATGGGTCGTTGTCCGCCCCGATAAAGATCGCCTCGTTGTAGTCCCCTGGATGCCGGTGTTCCCCGGGCGGTAGTAGCGCCAACTGGTGGTCAGCACGTCAGCGAAACTGGTGGCCGTGCCGGTGAGAAGAAAGACAGATCGCCGCTACCGCTCATCAGACGCGTCACTGGCCAATCGTCTCGATTTTCATCATCAGGCTCTCTCCTGTGCCCGGCCCCGGGGAGGGGAGGCGGCGATCGCGGAGTCCGAGGGGTCGCCGGGTAACACCTCGCTCGCGGACTCGGTCGTTCTGCTCAGGTTGTCCGACAGACGACTCGCTTCGGGCAGGAGTCGCATAATCCAAGATTTCTGATACAGAAGTCTACGCCTCTTGGAGATCTTGAGACAGTGAGGAATGTCCCCTCGCGGACCGAATCGCGAACGCCGGACATCGATGTATTTTATTTATTTGCAATAAGTTACACAAAATTCACAATTTGAGACGCCGTCCCATATAGAAAAAGGGGCGCCGTGGGGGCTCCTTCCAGGCTATGACAGTCAGACATTGGATCTCTACCGCAGCAGAGCCACCCGGCCCTCCCCCGGCCGGCCGCCCCTCAGTTCCGGGCGGTAGAAGTAGACTCCGTTCGCCACCGGCACCCCACCGTCCCCGGGCCATCCCCAATCGCCAGCCACGACCCGGCGGGCACCTTGCCCCTGGAAGCGAAGCGTCGGACCGCGTCGGCCCTGGGCGTCGTAGATCTCTCGAGCGCGACCGCCCAGGGCTCCCCGAGGCTCGAAGGCGGCGCGTGCGCGACTGGAACAGGTTCGGCGAGGCCGGCTTCATCGGGACCGGCACACCCGGCACCTCGATCTCGTCGGGCGCGACATCCCGGTCGAGCCCCCCTCGTGGGCTGAGGCGTAGAACGCGTGCTGCCGCCATCGGGATCGGTGCCGACCCAGTCGAACGACCAGCCATCGAGACGATGCTGCCGTTGCAGGGCACCGAGATGTCGAGCGCGGTGGTTCCTCCGATCAACGGCAGGTCGTAGGCGTACATCTCACGGACGGCGATGAACATCGGCGCGGCGAAGATGTCGCCGGTCTGGTTCTCGATCGAGACGTTGAGCCCCGTCGTCGGACCGGAGTAGGGGCGGGATCGCCGCCGACTCACCCGGGTCGAGCGTGATCACCACCGGATCGTCACCAGGGTAGCTGGTGTTGACCCGGAACCGTGCCACCCCGTCCCCCCTGATTGGTGAAGACGAAACCCGCCATGCGCCTGGAACGGCGCCACGCCGAAGTTGACCAGCTCGCCCCCCGGTGAACTGCACCTCACTCGAGCGGTGGAAGACGATCTCCCCCAGGTGAAGCCGGTCCCCTGGCTGCGGACCAGTGAACTCCAGCTCGGGCATCCGATCACCGCCCGGGATGATCTCTCCGCCGCCGCCGATCCGCTTTCGCCATCCAGACTGTTGAGCCCGCCGAACGACATCCTCCACTCCGGCGGACCGGGCACGAACGAGACGTCGAGGTTGCACTCCGGCCAGGCCCAGGGTCATCAGATCCGGGGCCTCGTACCAGAAGGGGTCGCCCGGGAGATCGAACTGCGTCCCGAACGTGCCTCCTACCGCGATTCCCTCTCCGGGCGAGTTGGCGGCAAAGACGCCAGTGGTCTGCGCGCAAGGGGTACCTCCCCCTTGATTCCGTTCATCTCGGCGAGGCTGTACTGCAAGCCCATCAGGAAGCCGTTCTGCACCGTGCTTCGGCATCCTCGCGCTGACCGGTCTGGTAGTTCCAGTACGACATGTCGATCGTGTGCTCAGTCCGCTTGACCACCTCGCGAACCAGCGGGTTCTCCATCGCCGCGCGGGCCAGCAAGGCCATGTCGGCCGCGGTGGAGTACGGCCCGCCGGCGTCGAGACCGGCCGGGTTGGTGAAGAAGGTGTCGTCCATGCCGAGCGGCGCGGCGCGGGCATTCATCTCGGCGACGAAATCGGTGCAGGTGAGCGGATACTCCCCTTCCCAGTCGTTGTCACTGCCGGTCAGGGAGGTCCGCGATCATAGGACGCATCGTTGCCCGAGGGATCCATGCAGGCGAGAGGAGATCCTCGAACCTCATCTTCTCGTCGGGCCAGAACTCATAGCGCGAACCGCCGACGTAGGTCCGAATCCACGGCTTGACCTGGTACTGGGTGCTGAGCGGAACACGGAGCGGATGACCGCTCGGAAGTTGTGACCTCTCCGCGGCGATCAGCGTGGTCATCGTCTTGGTCGTGCTCGCGATGCAGACCCGATCGAACGGGCGGAGGGAGAAGATCCTCTCCCCTCACAGTCGGTGATCACTGCAGTGTTGCGGTGCAGATTAGCGCTGACGCCAGGGGCGATGATGTGGACCGCGCCGGTGCCGTTCGCATCTCCCCGGGGGCGCCGGCCGCCAGCGCTCCCTTGCCGCTGTCGTCGAAGAAGCCGAAGGCGAGCGAGCGTCCGAAGGATGGTTGTACCGACCGACGAGTTGCAGGTGCCCTGGTTGAAGCCGAACCAGCCGTTGTTGCCCGGGCCGGCCGCTCCGCCGTAGAAGCCGCAGATCTGGCCCAGCTGCGAGGTCCCGGTGCCGAGGTCGTCCATGATCACCCCGACCACCACCTCATCGTAGGAACCGGACGGCCTCGAACCGCCCGGCAGCCAGGCGCATGCCGAAGCGATCTCCTTCCGAAATCGTCCCGCCGGCCTCGGATTCCGGGAGAATGTGCTGCTCGTCGCCTGTCCAGTCGAGACCGGTCGCGCCCCGAGCCCGACGCCGACCCGCCCGGCCTGCGAGATCCCGAAGTAGACCCGATCCGGCTCGCCCACCGCGAGGGAAGCGTAGGTCCCGGGCTGGAATCGGCCCACCGCGACCGCGTAGCCGAAGTGCGAGTTCGGAACCACCGCGGCGCCGAGGTCGCCGCTGGCGTTGTTGTAGTTATAGACCGTGCCGGTCACCGGGCCGGAAGCACCGCCGGTGATCACCGTCACCTGGCCGGCCTCGAGCTGCCCGCCCACCGTCTTGTTCGGCGCGCCGACTACCAGGTCCAGCCGGGAATCGCCGACCAGGTTTCCCAGCGCGAGTGACAGACCGAAGCTATCGTCGACCTCGTTGGTTCCGCCAATCGTCGACTGCTTGATCCAACCTTCGGCCGCGCCGCCAAGGCCGGCGGCGGATCCCGTGAACCAGAAGACGACCCCGGCATTGTCATCCTCGCCGACCGCGGAGATGAAGAGGTCGTCGTATCCGTCGCCGTTCATGTCGCCGGCCAGGAGCTTGTCGCCGAACAGATCGCCTTCCTCTTCCGCACCGCCGGCGTCGGTCTGGCGCAGCGTTGCCCAGGGAGTCAGTCCCCCGGGACCGCCGCTGTAGAGATAGACCCGGCCGATGTTGTTGACGCTGGTTCCGTCGTATCCCGGTGTCCCGACCGCCAGGTCGTGGTAGCCATCGTGATTAAGTCACCGGCGGCCAGGGCGCCACCAAACGAGTGCACCAACTCTGCTCCGCCGAAGTCGTCTTCGGTCAAGATGTCCGCGCCGACCTGGGTCAGTCCGTACCGGGAGCCGGGATTGACGATCACTACCCCCTCGAAGGAATTTTCCCCCACCGCCGCCGTCGCGAGATCGTCGTACCCATCACCGTTGAAGTCCGCCGCGGCCAGCTCCTCGCCGAACCGGTCCCCGGTTTCCCGCGTGCCCCGGCTCTCCGCCCCCTGATGAATGATGGAAAGGTGCGCCCGCGCCGGAGTTACGGCGCTCAGCCCTCCGGCCAGGAAGATCAAGGCCAACCCGGCCCGGCATCCCCCGGCAGCGATCTCACTCTTCGATTTCATGTCGTTCCTCCAAGTGCAGGTTGGCTTCGTCTCTGGTGACTGCATCTGGACAACGACGCGGCGACCGAAAACCGGTCGGGTTGCAGACGAAAAACTTCTCCGTTCGGAAAACCGCCCCTCCATCGTTTTCCTGTTGGATGCGATGGGAATTCCTCAGGCGCGCGGCTCCCCGCTGGCGCGGCACCACAATCCCATCGCACCCGACTTTCCGGTCCCTGGGACCACCCCGGGGACCGCGCGCGACGGGGGGCGGCACCGGTCCATCGCCCCTTCCCGGCTCCGGGCCGGGACCAGGGCCGACCGGGCAGCAAGGGCCTGGTCGGCTCGATCGTCGCCCGACGCCGGCCGCCGCCTTTGGCTCCAGGTCCCGCCGCGACTGGCCGCGCGCAGCATCGCGTGCTCCACCACGCGGTCCGTCGGTGCACGACCACCCATTCCCTGGTACTCTCCCGCCCAGGCGAGCAACCAGTGCGACCCTATCGCCAAACGGAGAGCGACCCATGGACCAGATGAAGCGGATCTTCCTGCCGATCGGGATCGGCCTCGGCCTGCTCGCCCTGCTTGGCCTCACCGGCTCCTCTCGTCCTGCTTCGGGAAGCATCTGCGATCCATCCCGCCCTCGGCATCGCGGTCGTCGTGCTCCTGCTCGTCGCCCTCTGGCTGCTGGTCGTCTACCCGATCGGGATGGTCCTGGCCCTCCCACGCGCCTTGATCGCTCCCCGACGCGACGACACCGCGCGCTATCGCAACTACCTCCGTCGCTACGCGGCACGGCTGGCGCGAAACGACACTCTGCGTGCCTCCTACACCGATATGCCGGCACTCGAAACCGCCCTCCGCTCCGCGCGCGACGAGGCATCGCTCGACGCCCTCTCGTCCCAGGTCACGCGCGCGCTCGATCACCTCGATAGGATCGCCAACCAGCGCATCCGGCGCAGCACGCGGCCGCGGTGTTCGTCGCGACCGGGGTCTCCCAGAGCGGCCGACTCGATGCCGGGATCGTCCTCTCGGCGCAGTTGCGCCTGGTGAACGAGATCGCGCGGCTCTACTACCAGCAGCCGACCCCGCGCGAGCTGTGGCACGTCTACGCCAATGTCGGCGCGGCCGCCTTCGTCGCGGGCGAGATCCAGGACAGCGAGATCCTGGCCGTGCTCGGCGCTCCCGTGTCGGCAGCCTTTCCGGCTTCGTCCGCTCCACGGGACCGGCCCCCTCGTCTCATTGCTCGTGCAGAGCCTGCTCGACGGATCGGCCAACGCGCTCCTCACCTTGCGAGTCGGGGTCCTCGCCCGACGCGCCTGTGCGCCCCTGGCGATCGAGGATCGGAATGCGCTCTCGCTCCGCGTCGCTCGAGGCGGCGGGCCTTCTCGGCGGGGTGGTCTCCGACGGCGCCGGGCCGGATCGCCTCCGCCACGCGCAACCTGGTGGTCGACACCATGGCCAAGAGCCCCGAAACCGCCATGCGCGGCCTTTCCTCCGGCGGCACCGCCGTGATTGAGGGCATCGCCCGCGCCACCGAGCGGGCCACCGGCTCCGTCGTGCGCGCCTCACAGCGCGCCCTCGACTCCGCAGCCCGCCTCGTGGGGCTGGGCGGAGAGGCGGAAGTCCGCCCCTCCCCGGAAACAAACCCCGCGCCCGCCCCGGATTCCGTGCCTCCCGGGATCGACCCGGCAGCCGGCCCCCGCGTCGACCCGACCGTCATCCAGGACACGGCCCGCTTCTGGGATCACGTGGCGGCGTTTTTCGCTCGATAGGTTGTGCGTCCACGGCCGCTGGGTGCAGCCGGAACCGCCACTCCGGCCGGGTCCCTAGAGTGCTCGAAACCCGCGCCGAGACGTTCAAAATGCCCCCCGGAAGCAGTACAATGCACGCTTTGCCCGCGGGCGCGAGAATCGTGCGCCGCGCGCCGCAAGGGCGCGCGGACTGGATCACTGACGAGGAGGATTCGTGGCGCAGCAGTACATCTACTCGATGAAGGGACTCGGAAAGGTGCATCCGCCGGAGAAGGTGGTGCTGAAGGACATCTGGCTCTCGTTCTACCCGGACGCGAAGATCGGCGTGCTGGGGCTGAACGGGGCGGGAAAGTCGTCGCTCCTCCGGATCATGGCGGGGGTGGACACCGAGTTCATCGGCGAGGCGCGCCCGGCGGACGGCATCCGGGTGGGATTCCTGGAGCAGGAACCGCACCTCGATCCGAACAAGACGGTGAAGGAGAACGTCGAGGAAGGGCTGGCCGAGGTGCGGGACATGATCACCCGCTTCAACGAGATCAGCGCCAAGATGGCCGACCCGGAACTCGATGCGGACGAAATGGACGCGCTCATGACCGAGATGGGCGAACTGCAGGAGAAGATCGAGCACGCCGACGGCTGGGACATCGATCGGAAGATCGAGATCGCCATGGACGCGCTGCGCTGCCCCCCGGGCGATGCCGAGGTGATCAATCTCTCCGGTGGCGAGCGCAGGCGGGTCGCGCTCTGCCGCGTGCTTCTTTCGCAGCCCGACATGCTGCTGCTCGACGAACCGACCAACCACCTCGACGCGGAATCGATCGCCTGGCTGGAGCGCCACCTGAAGGACTTCCCGGGCTGCATCGTGGCCGTGACCCACGACCGCTACTTCCTCGACAATGCCGCCGGCTGGATCCTCGAGCTGGACCGCGGAACGGGGATTCCCTGGGAGGGCAACTACTCCTCCTGGCTGGACCAGAAGCAGGAGCGGTTGCGGCTGGAGGAGAAGTCCGAGTCGAAGCGGCAGCGCACCCTGGCCCGCGAACTCGAGTGGGTGCGCATGAACCCGAAGGCGCGCCAGGCGAAGTCGAAGGCCCGCATCCAGGCGTATGAGGAACTCCTGCAGCAGGACCAGGAGAAGCGGCAGGAGATCGCCGAGATCGTGATCCCGCCGGGACCGCGCCTTGGTGACGTGGTGGTCCAGGCGAAGAAGGCGCGGAAGGCGTTCGGCGACAAGCTCCTCTTCGACGACCTGAACTTCAGTCTTCCCCGCGGCGGCATCGTCGGGATCATTGGCCCGAACGGCGCGGGCAAGACCACGCTGTTCCGGATGATCATGGGTCTGGAGAAGGCGGATGACGGCGAGCTGATCGTCGGGGAAACGGTGGTACCGTCCTACGTCGATCAGTCGCGCGACGCGCTCGATCCGCAGAAGACGATCTGGGAAGAGATCTCCGGCGGCGACGACAAGATCGTGATCGGCAAGCGCGAGGTGAACAGCCGCGCCTACGTCGGTTCCTTCGCCTTCAAGGGGCAGGATCAGCAGAAGCTGGTTGGCGGGCTATCCGGCGGAGAGCGGAATCGCGTTCACCTGGCGAAGCTGCTCAAATCGGGCGGGAACCTCCTTCTCCTCGACGAGCCGACCAACGACCTCGACGTCGACACCCTGCGCGCGCTCGAGGACGCCCTCCTCGACTTCGCCGGCTGCGCCGTCGTGATCTCGCACGATCGCTGGTTCCTCGATCGCATCGCCACCCACATCCTCGCCTTCGAGGGGGACAGCCAGGTCGTCTGGTTCGAGGGCAACTTCCAGGACTACGAGAAGGACCGCAAGCGCCGCCTCGGCGCGGACGCCGACCAGCCGCACCGGATCAAGTACAAGCGGCTCGTTCGGAGCTAACCCGCGGCGTGTGTCCCGCGCGCCGCTGCCCACACCGCGCGGGGATTCGCACGCAGCGAGTCCCCGCGTCGTTGTTTCCCCCTGGCCGCCGCGGCCCTGGTCCCCGCGAGAAACCGTCTCCATGTCCAGCACGTTGGACACCCCCTTCCAACGCGCTGGACATCCCCACGGTTCTTTCCGGGCAGTCGCCCCCCGGCTCCCGCCAGCGCCCCCCTCCCCCACCAGCAGCTCCACACCCAGCGCCGGGTGCTCGTGGTAGAGTCACGCTGGTCACCGGGAGGTTCTGCCATGTCGAGTCCAGTCGTGGATTTGGAGGGCGCGGACCGCGCCCTGCTCGTGCGGGAGATCAAGCGTCGCCGGGTGAGCGCCATCCTGCGCACGGAGGACCCAACAGTCGCGCGCGAGGCGATGTACGCCGCGGTGCGCGGCGGTTTCGACCTGATCGAGTTCACCCTCTCGATCCCCGGCGCCCTCGGCCTGGTGGCGGAGTTCGCCGAAAATCCCCGCCTGCTCGTCGGCGTCGGCACGGTGCTCGACCGCGACCAGGCCCGCGCTGCGGTCTCCGCCGGCGCCCGCTTTCTCGTCTCTCCGGTGCTCGATCTCGGGCTGATCGAGGAGGCCCATGCTCTCGGGGTTCCCTGCTTCCCGGGCACCTACACCCCGACGGAGATGCTGGCCGCCCACAGGGCCGGGGCCGACTTCGTGAAGCTCTTTCCTGCGCCGGATGACATCGCCCGGTACATCATCCAGGTGCGCGGCCCCTCCCCTTCCTGCAGATCTTCCCACCGCCGGCGTCAACGCCGACAACGCGGAGGCGATCCTCGAAGCCGGAGCGGCCGGTGTCGGCTTCGTCAGCAGCCTCTTTCCCAGCGCCGATCTGCGCGACCGCAACTACGACGCGATCGAGCAGCGCGCCCGCGCCATCATCACGCGGCTGCGCGCTGCCCCGAATGGCCGACAGTAGGAGCGCCGGGGTAGCAAGCCCCAACGACATGGGTGCACGGAGGCCCCTACCTTGGCCACACCTAGCCCAGGGGCATGCCCCGGGTCAAAATGTCGCGCCGCGATCGGTACATACCGATAGCCACCGACACCCCTCCGCGGCGCGAGAGCGGGATGAGGGAACAACTCCTCTGAGTTGACGGTCGTAGATTGGTCAATAGAAGCAGGAGTGGTCCCTGCCCCCTGCGATCTCAGCCTGAATCAGCTCTGAGCGGACGCATCGATGCGTTGTGATTCCCCCAACGTAGGACGGCGGTAGGGATCTCGGACCATTTGATGCCGCGGCGTCGAAACGGCACCTTGACACCCCCCGACATCGGGCAGACCATGGTGAAGAGCTTGGTGGGAATCGGCTCCTCCTGGGGATCCACCCGAGGAGGGCGCAGCAACCGAAGGGAGCAGAAACAAGCAGGACGAAGATGATGCGCAACCAACGTGACGTCTTTCTGCCCATCGTCTTGGCAACCAGTTTCAGCGTGATCGCCGCAAGTTCTTCGTTTGGCGCGATTATTTGGTTCAACAACCAGTCCCCGCCTGCAGGCACACTCGTTCAAACCGTTGTCCATTTCTCGATGCGTGCGACCTCAGACTCCGCTCCTCCGATCGGCATCGGTGGCACACTGATGCGGGTCCGCAAGTTAGGAACCTCAGCGTGGCAGTACGAGACTTGTGACAGCAACGGATGGGTGGGAATCTACTCCAACGACGAGGGCAGCTACGAGGTTCAGGCCGCCGGCTGCCTGACCGAGCCGCAACACCCGTCCTGCCAGACCCTCACGCCTTATTTGCACAACGGAGACGACATCACCTTCCGGTGCGATGTGACATTTGCCCCCTTTGCTCGTTGAGGAAGGACCCGCCAACTGGTAAGCCGCAGCCGCCCTTTGGCACGGTCCTGGGCGATCTGGGGAAACAACAGCGACCCAGCCCAGCTTCGGTCCCACACGAGCAGCGGGCATAAGGGGAGAGAAGTGCGTAGTCAAGTTGTAGTGTGGCTTGCCGGATTGGGGTCCTCCAGCGCGTTCATGTTTAGCCCGTCCGACGCGGCAACCCTCTCGGTTCCATCTGGATCCTACCCAACGATCGCAGCGGCGCTCGCAGCGGCGCGGAATGGCGATCGGGTGCTGCTGGCTCCGGGAACGTACGCAGGAGGAGACAACGTCAACCTGAGCTTCGCAGGCAAAGCGATCACCGTCGAGTCGAGCAGCGGTGCAGAGATGACCACGATCGATTGCGGAGGCTCCGGTCGGGGGTTCAGCTTCGTGTCGGGTGAGGGCAATGATTCCGTCCTTCGCGGGATCACGATAGTGAACGGCTTCAGCGCGAACCATGGCGGAGGGATCCTCTGCGTGAACTCGACACCGACCATCGAGAACGTGGCCATCACGGGCTGCGCGGCATGGAGCGGTGGCGGCCTGGCCGTTCACGGCGGCAACCCACAGTTCGCACGTTGTACGATCGCTGGGAATCGAGGGGGAGTCAAGTGGCGGCGGAGTGAGCGTTGCGGAGTCTGGAGCGGTGTCCCTCCGCAGCAGCGTCGTCTGGGGGAATTGCGCGGTCGACGGCCCAGACCTTCGAAATGACGGTGTGGTGCAGCTCAGTTGCACGGTGATCCCCGAAACGACCATGAGCGGCGGCGGACAGATGTACTGGAACGACAACGGATGGATTCAGGTCGATCCAGGATTCTGCGATCCACGCGCATGCTCCGAAGCTCCGTCGACCGGCGGCAACTACCAAGTGTCCGAGGGATCCGTGTGTCTCGCGCCGTTCAACCCTGCGCTCGCGACCTCGGCGCACTCGGTCAGGGCTGTTCCCTTCCTACCGCCGCGACGAACATCACCTGGAGTCGTCTCAAGCTTCGCTACCCCCCGACGAAGACGAGGCGCTGACCGCAGCAATCGGGATAGGGGGTAGTTGGTGATCCCAACTACTCCCCTCCCACACCACCGGACAAGCGGGTCCGCATCCGGCGGTTCGAGACGTTGAGGTCACGCACCGAGCGAGGGAAGCCCTCGTTCGGCGAACCAGCGATTCGGAAGGGCAATGTGCAGCGCCATGCCCGAGTTCTTCCACCAGCGGCGCGTGTTTGCCGCTATCCGAGCGGCAGTCGTAGAGCCTAACCCGCGCGAGACCAGCTCGCGGTAAGTCGTGCGCCCTCGTTTCCACTGCTTCAGTTGGATCGCTCGGAGTCGGTGACGGATCCATTCATCAAGCTCTCGGAAGACCTGTGGCGTCTCGGCCAGACGGAAGTATGCCTTCCACCCCAGCAGGTACGGCCGCAGCTTTCCGATCACTTGCCCCAGGCTCCGTCCTCCCAGGCGGCGGGTCATCGATCGCACCCGTTGCTTCATCGCGTTCAGAGCTTTCTCCGCGACGCGGACCCGGACTGTCTTTCCCGCGCCCACCCAGAGGGAGAACCCGAGGAACTTCCGATCCCAGACCCGCGCCACCGCGCTCTTCGACTCGTTGATCTGGAGCTTCAAGTCGCCGTAGAGACGACGCAGCAGAGCCATCACTCGTTCGCCCGCTCGCTTCGACCGCACATAGACATTGCCGTCATCGGCGTAGCGCACGAAGGCATGACCCCGCTGGTCCAGCTCCTGATCGACTTCGTCGAGGAGCAGGTTGGCCAGAAGCGGTGAGAGAGGTCCTCCTTGCGGAGTCCCTTCGTGCCGCTCCATGACCACTCCTTGGCTCATCACGCCTGCTTCCAGATACCGACGGACCAGTCGCAGCACCCGTTTGTCCTCGATCCGCTTCGCCAACCGTCCCATCAAGAGGTCGTGGTTCACCCGGTCGAAGAACTTCTCCAGGTCCACGTCCACCACCCAGCGACGGCCTGCCTGGACGTACCCTCGCGCACGCCGTACGGCATCGTGCGCCCGGCGTCCCGGTCGGAAACCCGTAGCTGTGATCGGAGAAGGTTGGATCGAAGATCGGTTGGAGGACTTGAAGCAGGGCTTGCTGGATGAGGCGGTCCACTACGGTCGGGATGCCAAGCTCGCGCTCGCCACCACCCGCCTTGGGGATGAGCTGCCGCTTCACCGGCTGCGGTCGGTAGGTGCCTGCCAGCAGTTGCTCGCGGACTCCTGCCCAATGTTCCTGCAGCCAGGCCGGTAGCGCTTCCACCGTCATCCCATCGATCCCGAGACTGCCCTTGTTTTCCCGAACTCGCTTGTACGCGGCCAGCATGTTGGGACGGCTCACCGCCCGTTCCATGACACCGCTCGCTCCTGAGCCCTCTTTCTCTCGAGGAGCCGTTGAGGTCTCCACACTCCGTTCTACACTCGGGGCTTCACCCCTACCCTCGAACGGGAGCTCCAATTGCTCGGACATCTGTGACCTGACCTCTCCGATCCCCGTGAGCGAAAAGCTCTCCCTCTCGTTCGGCCCTTCGTCGCCTCGCGGCGACTACTACGGCCTCGGCTGACTTCTCGCTCCGCCGATCGCTCGGCGTCGCCCCTTTCAGGCGTGAAGCGAGATCTCCCGGGTAAGAACACAGACCTTCCCCGCAACACCGCCGGATTTACGCCACGTCCCCTTGGTCACGAAGGCTTCGCGGTCACTTGCCCGCTCGCCTCGGTCAGCAGCGCCTCGTATCCGGTTCTTGTCCATCGGCCCGCGGGTTCGTTCCACGCTTCCTTCGGACGGTCGGTCGCCCTTCCGCCCCTGCGCTTCCCTTCCTTCGCTGTGACCTGCTCAGGAGAGGCCTCTCACCTCTAAGTCTGTGCCCATGCCGGGCGCACAAGTAAGAGGGGCGGGGGCCGAAGCCACCGCCCCTCCGATCATCCCACCCGCCGGGACTGCACGATCTCAGCGGCGCAGCAGGAGCTTGCGCGTGGCGACCTGGTCGCCGGCCGAGAGGCGGGCGAAGTAGACGCCGTCGGCGAGATCGCCGCGCGACCACTCGATCATGCGGATGATGCCGTCGGCGGAATCGCTTCGGCGATCGGGGCAACGCGGCGGCCGGCGAGGTCGAAGATCTCGAGGCGCGCGGGGGTGGTGCCGCTGGCGGCGAAGCGGAAGGTGGTCTGCTGCTGCACGGGGCTGGGGAACGGGGCGTCGAGCAGGAGTTGACGGCTCCGGGTCTCGGAGGGATCAATCGCCGCCGAGTTGGGGGTGAGGTCGATCTCCCAGACGGCACGACCGTAGGTGCCGGCGACGAGCTTTCGCGCGTCGCGCCGGATCTCCAGGTCGACCACCACGGCGTTGACCAGGCCGGCGCCAAAGGGGAGCCAGGTGGCGCCGCCGTCGGTCGTGCGGAAGACGCCGATGTCGGAACCGACGTACCAGTGGTTGGGAAACGCCGGGTCGACGATGAGGGTGTTCGCCGGCTGGTCCGGATAGTCGCCGGTGACATCGGTCCAGGAGATGCCGCGATCCGTGGTGCGAACGATGTGCGGTCCACCGGTGCCGTAGCCGCCGAAGACGACGAAGGCGCCGTCGAGGTTGCTCGGATCGGCCTGGATCTTGATGGCGTTGCCGGTGCCGGGAAAACTGGCCGACTGAATCCAGCTCGCACCGTCGTTGGTCGTGACGTAGACGCCGGCGGCGTTCGACACGGTCCAGACCACGTTGCCGTCCGAGGGGTTCATCGAGATCCAGGATGCGGTCTGGAAGCCGACGTTGGCCCACGAGTTGCCGCCGGTCGTGGTGCGGAAGACGCCGGAGGTGGTCGAGGTGTAGAGGTGGCTCCCCGCCGCCTGGTCCTGGTCGACCGGAGTCAGCCACGCGCCGGCTCCGGAAGATCCCGGTCTGGATGTTGTTCCAGTTCTGCCCGCCGTCGGTCGACTTGATGTGCCGCCCCCCCTGCCACTCGGAATAGACGATGTCGGCATTCGCCGGATCGATGTTGTGCACGAACCCGTCGGCGATGAAGGTGGAGTGGAACCAGGAGTCTTCATCGAGTCGCCCGGGCATCCCGTTGTCCTGGGTTCCTCCCATGATGAACAGCGGATCGGACTGGGCGACGCCGATGTCGTAGAACTGATAGGTGACGATGCCGGCGCGGCGCGGAGCCCAGGTGTCGCCGTCGTCGGTCGAGTGCCAGGGGCCGCCGTCGGTCGTGATCCAGACCGTGGAGGTGGATCCGGGTTCGTAGACCAGGCCGTGGTTGTCCCAGTGGGGCGAGATCTCGTCACCAAAGGGGGCCCCGGAGTTCAGGTTGACGAAGTTGGAGGCTCCGTTGCTCGATACGTAGAGCGCGGTGCCTCCGGCAATGACCCGCTCGGCGTCATTCGGATCGGCCGCGATCACGTTGTTGTACCAGCCCTGTCCCCCGCCCATGTTGGTGCCGGTGTTCCCGGACCTGCCAGGTAGCGCCGGCATCGGTGCTACGGTAGATCCCGATCGTGCCCCACGATCCGCTGGCGATGTAGTGGGCATAGATGTAGTTCCGATTGGCCGGGGTCACCGCGAGCCGGGTCTGGGCGATCGTCGCGGGGGTTCGGGCTGTCCGGTGCCGGCCAGGTTGAAGGTGAGTCCATCATCGGTCGAGACGTAGACCCCGTTGGTCGTCTGGGAGTTGGTGAAGGGGTCGCGGCACTTGGTGACGTACACCCGGCTCGCGCTGCCCGGCTGCCACTTCACGTCCATGTAATTGCCGCCTGAGAGGACCTGCGTCCAGGTGTCCCCCTGGTCGGTTGAACGCCAGAGGCCGTCATTCGCGCCGGCCAGGATCGTCCCGGTGAGCGGGTTATCCGATCATGTTGAACCCGTGATTCGACGGGACGGCGTAGGAAATGGAGGTCTGGTTCCAGGTCGCGCCGGCGTCGGTCGAGCGGAGCAGGCCGACCCGAAGATCCCCCTTGCCCCGAGGCGACGAACCCGACGCCGTTTCCTTCTCCGGTCCCCATCAGGACAACGTTCGGATCGGCATTGAGGACGCAGACTGCGCCGACGGCCAACGTGGGGAGATCATCGGTCGTGGTGCTCCAGGTGTCTCCACCGTCGAGCGACTTCCAGAGACCGCCTCCGGCCGAGCCGACGTAGACCACATCCGCGTTGGTCGGATCGAAGTCGACCGCGACAGCGACCGGAGTACTCCACCGGACCGATGGCGAACCAGTTGGGATCGGTTCCGCGCGCGAGCTGCTGCTTCGCCGCGGCAAAGTACTCGAGGCAGCGCCGCGGCCGAGACACCGGCAGGCGCGGTGCGGGTCGATTGGAACCAGAGTTCGCGGTTGCATGGCTTCCAGCCGCTGCTCTTGGTTTCCTTCAGCTCCGGGTGCTGTTCGGTACTCCCAGGCGGGCCAGTCCGAGCGGTTCCTCAGCGGCAACGGGCCGGCCGCGCCGACGACGAGGGAAACAAGCGAGAGAACGGAGACGGCGGTCGCGCTTCGGGACAGCCGGAGCGATGGAGATACCCACGTGCTTCCTCCTTGATGGGGTGTGATGGGTTTGCGCCCGGCCAAGTCGATGTGACGCAACGGGCTCTGAGACGCAAGAAGACATCTGGTCTATATGGGAATTTGTCCCGTTCATCTGAGTCGCGTCGGGGCGGGCGGACTGCAGGTACGCTCGCAACCAACGGCTCTACGGCGGAAAACCGGGAGTTGTTTCCGGGGCGGCGACCCGCGCGAGACGAACGAGAACCCCCCGTCGCGCCGAGGCGTGGCGGGGGCGTGGAGCAACCTTCGAAAGGTCAGTTGGCCGACACGGCGAGGATTGGCGCTGAGCGGGTCCTTTCGCCTGATGGACTGCGGTCGACTCGTCGAGCAGCCGGTCGACCGAGCGGCGCACGAAGGCGATCACGCAGCCGACGAAGATCAGGATCGCGCCGAACCAGAGGAGGTTGATCAGCGGCCTCTTGCTCGCCTCGACCAGCATGGAGCCGGCGCCGGGCGCGCTCGCGTCTTCCGCTCCGACCCGGATGACCCCCTGCTCCACCGACATGCCGCCGAGGGTGAAGGAGAGTTCCGTCGCCAGCTGACTCTGCACCGCGACGCCCTGCATCTTGCCGCCGTACATGCGAAGCGGGAGAACGAGCGACTCGGTCTGACCGTCACGCGCCAGTTGCACCAGCGCGGAGACGCTCATCTCCTCATGGTCGCCGCCCCCCATCTCGAACCGTTCGAAGGTCAGGGTCGAGCCGTGCCAATCGACCGGCGTTCCCTTGGGCAGCTCGAGCGCCTCGGTGCCAGCGTGACTGTTGATCTCCTCGGGGGAGATGTACAGATCCCCGGTCAGCCGACGGAGAATGGCCGGCTTGCGGAAGAGCTGCCCGTTGGGCAGCGTGAAGCAGGTCATCTCCGTCCTGATCGCGCCGGAGTGCGAGGCGCCGCCGGCCAGCGATCCGACCTCGAGGGCGTAGCGATCCTTCGGCTCCGACCCTGCAATGAACCCGTGATAGGTGATGGTGCGATCGAGCACCTCGACCGCCTGACCCTGAGGGAGGCGCGCCCGCTCCGAGGTGTCCCACGACTCGCTGGCCACCACCCCCCGATCATCATCATGCCGAATCCGATGTGCGCGACCGCCGCGCCGGTGGTGAGGAAGCGGTGGGCGCCACGTGCGCGAAGCGGATCAGGTTCGACACCACGGTGAAGGTGCCACCGAAGAAAAGCAGAAGCTGACCGATTCCGCGCCCGCCCAGGGCGTAGGCGACGATCGTGATCACCGCCGCGACCGCGGCGGAGGGGGCGAGCCGCTGCAGTGAGCGACGGATCGGCACCGGAGCCCAGGTGAGGAACGGTCCGATCCCGAGCAGCAGCACGAGCAGCACGTAGATCGGCAGGTTGACCTGATTGTAGAACCCGGCGTTGGGAGTGCCCGTGTTCCCGAACCAACCGGAGAGAATCGGCCACGAGGTCCCGAGGAGAACGAGGAAGGCCGAGATGACGAAGAGCACCAGCGTGCCGGTGAGGACCAACGGCCAGGCGAAGGCGGACGAGATGGTCGGCGTCCGTTCGCGCTTGCGGCGCAGGATGGTCCAGACCGAGACGGCGGTCACCGCGGTCATCCCGCTGAGCAACCAGCTATAGACGGTCCCCTTGGGGAACGAGTGGACCGAGAAGTCGGCCAGGACGCCGCTCCGGGTGAGGAAGGTGGCGTAGATCACGGTGAGGTAGCACCCCATCGCGAGCAGCGGGTTGGTCAGCCGAAGCGCTCCGGTCATCTGCTGGACGATGAACCCGTGCAGGAGAGCGGTGACCATCAACCAAGGAATGAGCGACGCATTCTCGACCGGGTCCCAGCCCCAGAAGCCGCCCCAACCGAGCACCTTGTAGGCCCAGAAGGCGCCGAGCGCGATCCCGACCCCGAGCGTGATAAAGCCAAAGAGAGCAAAGCGCAGTCCGGGAATGATCCAGCGGGTCTCGTCCCGCTTCCAGATACCGACCATCGCGAGCACGGCGGGGATGGTGAGCGCGGCATAGCCGAGGAATACGACCGGCGGATGGGTCGCCATCCACGGATCCTGCAGGAGTGGGTTGAGGCTGTTGCCGTCGGCCGGGACGGTCGCCCTGAGCCGGAACGGGTCGGCGTTGGATGCAGCATGAGCAGATTCAGCAGCGCGACCGTTCCGAGGTAGGTGGTCATGACCAGCGGCCGCTGCCACGACTCCTTGTAGAGCAGCCAGTATCCGAGCACGGCGCCGAAGAGAGCCCAGAGGAGGTAGGTCCCCTCCTGTCCGCCCCAGAAGGCGGAGATGAGATACAGCATCGGCAGATCGCGCGAGGAGTAGTGGACCACGTACTCGTAGCGGAAATCGTGGCGCAGGATCGCGGTGAAGAGGGCGATCGAGGCGAAGACCAGCATTGCGGTCATGGTGTCATAGGCGCGGCGGAACAGCCGCGCTCGGAGGGGAGCATGCCCTCGGCTCCAGCGCACGCCGGCGACCAGGGCGACGAGGGTTGCGATGGCCGCGATACGAATCAGCCAACTCCCGGGGTTCATGGTCTCTCCTCCTCTTCCTTCCCGGCCGATCGCCGGGGGCTACTGGGCCGCCGCGGGACGGGAGGATCGACGCGGGGCGTCGATCGGATCCGGGTCCGCGTTCATCAGGGATTGGTTCACGTGATCAGGTGTGGTCGTCGCCTCGGTCCGGTCGTCGGGGCGATCGGGGAGGCAGAGCGGTCGCTCGGCGTGCAGACCTTGGAGCAGGTCGGCAATGCTGGAGGCGGCGAGCGAGTCTGCCACCAGTCCCGACACGAGGTCGAGACGTTGGTGCAACGCGCAGAGGTGCTCTCCGTGCTCCGGGCGACCCAACGGGCAGGTGTGGATGCGACGGATCGGGTCGACGGCGTTCACCACGTCCAGCACGGTCATCTCGGTCGCCGGCCGGGCGAGCACGAACCCGCCGTTCAAACCGCGACGCGAGCGAACGACCCCAGCGCGCGCGAGCGAGAGCAGCACCTTCGCCATGTAGCCGGGCGGCACCTTTCCCAGGGTCGCGATCTCGCGCGCGGTCATCGCCGCATCCGGTGCGTGGGCGAGGCAGACGATCGCTCGAAGCGCGTACTCGCTGGTCTGAGAGATCATCGCTCCTCCGCTATTCGGATTTATGGATGTTGACATCCGAAATATCGACCGATATCGTTTCCGACATCGAGATTAGTTTCTCTCCTTTGTGGATCGGATGCAACTGGCTAGTTGCTTATAAGCACAAAAGGGGACATGGAGTCTCGGCAGTCCCGGCGCAGACAGGGGTGGCTTATCCCTGAACTGCCTGTAATTAAATCGCTTACGTTCTCTGGAGAGCACGATGAAATACGACGAGGCGACCCTGGGGCAATTGGTAGTGGAGCAGCCGACGCGGGCGCGGGTGTTCGAGCAGAGGGGGTTGGACTACTGCTGCGGAGGGAAGGTGCTCCTGCGGGAGGCCTGCGCGACCCATGGACTGCCCCTGGACGAGATCGCGGCCGAGCTCGAGCGGGTCGACGCGGAGTCGCTCGAGACAACGGCCGTGGACCCGGCGCGGCTTCCACGCGATCCGCGAGAGCTGATCCGCCAGATCGTGGAGACCCATCATGTTTACCTGAAGAGCGAGATGCCGCGGATCTCCGCTCTGGCCGCAAAGGTCACCAACGCCCACGGCACCCGGCATCCAGAGCTCACCGCGGTCGCCGCAACCTACGAGGAACTCCGCGCGGAACTCGAACCGCACCTCCTCAAGGAGGAGCGAGTCCTGTTCCCCTGGATCGAACGGCTCCGCGACCCCAGGAAGCGCCGCCGGGCCGGCCACCGTCGCCGCTCCAATCCAGGTCATGGAGGCCGACCATGAATTGGCCGGATCGCTCCTGGCCAAACTACGGGAGTTGACCGGCGGATACGCGACTCCAGCGGATGGTTGCCCGACGTTTCACGCGTTCTACGGCGCGTTGGCCCTCCTCGAGGCGGACACCCATCGGCATATCCACGCGGAGAACAACCTGCTGTTTCCGCTGGCGCTCGAGCTGGAAGCGAGCGCGTGAGCGACTGATCGGGCGCGGGTGGGCTGCGATGTCCACCCGCGCTTGGCCTCGTCCCGGGAGATCAGGCAAGCTCCCGCCCGGGAGTGACGTCCAGGCGCGCCGAAAGCCACGCTCGGATCGCGGAGATCTGAAGCCGCCCGAGCGAGTGACCGCCGGGGAAGCGAGCCAGAGTCGCGTCGACCCCGGCGGCGAGAAGGGCCGCTTCCCTTCCTCCGCCCCTCGACCGGAACGGCGGCATCTCGCTCACCGTGACAGAGCAGGCTGAGAAGCTGGCCTCTGCGGCTGCTTTCATCTCCGGCCCGAGGATCTCGGCTTTGACGCGCGCCCCGGGAGATGATCATCCTCGGAAGCGATCGATGCGGCGAAGGGGCGATGACCGACCCGCAGTACTTCTGGGAGAAGCCGAGGAGAAAGCGGGCGCCGGGTCTAAGCCCAGCGTCGACTCCGCCCCGTCGATCGCGGATAGCAGGGTCTGCTCGACCCGATCGAGTTCGCGCCGAAAGCGATCCCGGTCGCCGTCATAGTCGTATCAACTGGCGCCCGGGCCTGCGCCGGTCAAACCTTCGGCCGGCCGTGGACCGCGAAAGCTCAGAATGTGAATCGGAGGTCGAACAGCCCCTGGAGCAGCAGGGAAAAGCCGTCCTCGTTCATGCGAAAGCCATGGAGCGTGACCAGAACTGAGCCTCCGGACGGACCGCGGCACCGTCGCGACGCCAGCACAACGCCTCCTCCCCCCACTTTCCCCCGCTGGACTGGATTCACCACCACCCCCCCGATCGGGCCACCGGATCTCCACCCGCCGAAACCGTACGGCGGACCGCCCCTGACCTCGCGGGACACGCCTATACTGCGCCGGTCCGTTGTCAAATTCGAAACCCGCGAGCGCGGGGCAAGGAGCAACATGACCCCGAAGCAGAAGATCGCCGCCCTCCGCGGCCTGATGCACCAGCGCGGCCTCTACGCCTACCTGGTCCCCTCCACTGACGCGCATCAGAGCGAGTACGTGCCTGACTGCTGGCGGCGGCGCCCTGGCTCTCCGGTTTCACCGGATCGGCGGGAGAACTCCTGGTCAGCGCCGACTCGGCCGGGGTCTGGACCGATGGACGCTACTTCATTCAGGCGGACGCGGAACCCGCGGCACCGGCATCCGGCTCTTCAAGTCGGGCGAACTGGGCGTGCCGACCCCGCACGAGTACCTGGCCAAGAGCGTGAAGCGCGGAGAGGTGGTCGGAGTGGACCCCGCGTGATCTCACCGACCGATGCCGAGGCGCTCGA
Organism: Candidatus Eiseniibacteriota bacterium; assembly: GCA_016712505.1. Classification (GTDB taxonomy): domain Bacteria; phylum Eisenbacteria; class RBG-16-71-46; order CAIMUX01; family CAIMUX01; genus JADJQY01. Next base: position 20,414 of record JADJQY010000012.1, read on the forward strand.
GCGCCTGCTCGAGAGCGTCGGGGCCCGGCCCTCGAGTTCACCGAGAACAACCTGGTCGACCAGATCTGGTCCGACCAACCGAAGCGCTCCGACGGCCCGGTACAGGTGCAGGCTCTGAGTATGCCGGCGAGACGGTGGCCTCGAAAACTGAAGCGCGTGCGGATCGAAATGAAGGCGCGCGGAGCCGAGGCCCACGTGGTTTCCACCCTGACGCGATCGCCTGGTTGTACAAACATTCGCGGACGCGACGTGGAGTACAATCCGGTCGTGATCGCCTACGCGGTGATCACGATGAAGGACGCGTTCCTCTACGTGGGCAACGGAAAGGTGTCCGCCACGGTGGCGCGCAAGTCGCCCCGGCGGTCACCGCGCAACTACGACGACGTGGCGGAGGCGCTGCGCGATCTCGGCGCGCGCAAGACCCGCACCTGATCGATCTCGGCGCCTCGAACTGCTGGATGCTGGATCAGCTCGCTGGCGCCCTGATCGTGAGCGGTCAGAGCCCGATCACGCCGATGAAGGCGCGGAAGAATCCGGTCGAGATCAGCGGCATGCGCCTGGCGCACATCGAAGATGGGGTCGCCATGGTGCGATTCCTCCACTGGCTGGAGAACGAGTTGCCGAAGGGGCAGCTCACGGAGATCTCGGCCGCGGACAAGCTGGCGCGTTTCGCTCCGAAGGAGAACACTTTCAGGGACCTCCTTCCGCACCATCTCGGGCTACGGCGCCCACTGGTGCGCTGCCCCACTACTCGGTCGACGAGAAGTCGAACGTGCCGGTCGAGCCGAAGGGGCTCTACGTCCTCGACTCGGGGGGGCAGTACCTGACCGGCACGACCGACATCACCCGCACCTTGATGCTGGGGAAAGCGGCGACGGCTGAACAGCGGGACCGCTACACGCGAGTGCTCAAGGGGCACATCGCCCTCGCGCGCGCGACCTTTCCCGCCGGGGTGCGCGGCATCCGGCTCGACACCTTCGCGCGGATGCACCTCTGGGAAGCGGGTCTCGACTACAACCATGGCACCGGTCATGGAGTCGGCGCGTACCTGAACGTGCACGAAGGGCCGCAGTCGATCAGCCCGACGCGGGACATCTTCGGCGCTCCGGCCGAGCCGGGAAACATACTGTCCAACGAGCCGGGCTACTACGAGGCCGGCGCCTACGGGATCCGGATCGAGAACCTGATCCTGGTTCGGGAGGAAGCGAAGCACTCCAAGAACGGCACGAGCTGGCTCGGCTTTCGACACCATCACCCTCTGTCCGATCGAGACACGCCTGATCGAGCCGAAGCTGCTCACCCAGCCGGAGCGGACCTGGCTCAACCAGTACCACTCGACGGTGTACAAGACCCTTCCCCCCGGCTCGCCCGCGGAGAAGAGCTGGTTGCGCAAGGCGACCGCCGCGGTCTGATCGAATCGAGGGAATGCAGTTGAAACCGCCGCGCGAACTCTGGATCGCGCGGCGGTTCCCGTTTCAACAGGGCATCAGTTGGCGATCACGACCTTCTGGACGCTCTGCACTCCAGCCGCCTCGAGTCGCACCCTGCAGACGCCCGCGGGCAGCGATCGACCGGCTGCCGAACCGAGGTCGAATACCCGCGAACCCGTGCCCGCGGAGAGGTCGCCTTCGAAGAGGGTGGCGATCACCCGCCCGTCGCGTCGGCGAGTGCGATCCTCGCTGGCCCGGCGGTGGGAACGACCAGCTCAGTTCCACCCGGCCCGCGGTGGGTGACGGACTGGGGGGCGCGAGGCGAAGGGGGATGAAGTCGGGCCTTTCAGGTTCGACCCCGCCGGGGTTTGACACGGATTGGGATCGCAGACGGTGCGGTTCCCTGATAGGAGTCGCCGCAGTCGGCCCGAGCGTGATCTCGCAGAAACCACTGTCGTGGCAGCAGGCGCCGGCGATATCCAGGCACGGATTGGGATCGCAGAGAGTGCCCACGCCGAGGAAGGTGTCGCCGCAGTTGGCGGGAGTCTGGATCTCGCAGATGCCGCCGTCCGCGCAACAGGCACCGGTCTCTTCGCCGCAGGGACTGGGATCGCAGGTGGACCCATCCCCCTGGAAGTCGCCGCCGCAGGTAAACGCATCTTCAACCAGGCAGAGCCCGCCGAGGTAGCAGCAAGCCCCGACCGGGGCACCACAGGGATTCGGGATGCAGACCGTTCCGTCTCCCAGGTAGACCCTCCGTTCTGGCCGCAGAGATCCGGGTCTTCCACCTCGCACGAGAGGTCGGGGAAGCAGCAGGCGCCGAAGCCGGTGCCGCAAGGATTGGGGGAGCAGGAGGAGAAGTCGCCGAGATAGGTCCCGCCGTTGGCGAAGCAGTCTCCATTCGTCAGGGTCACGCACTGGCCGGAGGTCAAGCAGCAGGCGCCGGTGATGGGGGCGCCCCCGCAGGTGAAGCTCTGACAGCGGATCATCACGTCCGAGTCGAGCACCCGGTCGCCAGCATCGGCGAGGGCGATCTTGATGTGGTTCGTACCCGGGAGGATCGTCCCGGTGGCGAAGAAGACCTGAGTCAACCCATCGAGCTCGGTGTTGATCGGCGCCTCCGCCGTCATCGAGGTCGTTGTTCCGGAAGCAGTCGCAGTTCGGCCCGCTGCCGATGTACGGATTTCCGCAGTTGACGTTGTTGATCGAGACGACCGACCCGGCTCCGCTGCAACTCGGTCGGAGCGAGCGCAATGTTGCCCCATTGAGGAAGAAGCCGAACACATCATTGAACGGCGTATCGACGTACTCGTTGTACTCCTCCGAGCCGAAGACGTACTGGAAGACGACATCCTGGGCGGACGAGCAGGTGAGTCGAACTCCAGCACCACCGCATCATAGGTGTAGCCGGGAATGAGCGCAATCGAGATCCGGGTCGCCCGGCGCCCCGTTGTCGGTCGAGGTGGTATCGCCGAAGTTCGGTCCACTCAGGGTGCCGATGTCGCCCGAACTCAGGATGATCCCCTGGTCGAAGCCGATGACATTCAGACCGCCGACGAACGTTCCTGCCGCCTGCGGCGCGGCGGTCAGGGTCGCGTTGCTCACCGTGACGTCGGGGCCGAGCAGGCACTGGAGCAGTTCGCCCACTCCAACCGCGGGCGTGGTCGTTCGGCTCCCTCCGCCGCGAAGCGCGAGGTAGTTCGTGCCGGTGGGTCGCCCGGCAGCTCTGAGACCGGGGCTCACGACCCCTATCGTTGCCAGGGTGACGAGGACATCCCGAGGACGCGCTGGTGGAGACCAATTCTGCGCACGGTAGTTCCCTCCGTCTTGCTGCGTTGCGCGGCAGTTCCGTAGTTCATGCGGGGGGCGGTGGCCGGATCCGGACCTCTCGCGGTGACACAGAGAAACTCTGCGTCTCAATTGTCGCGCGCGGGCCACGGGTGATACACTGAACTTTGATGCTCTCGTGGAGGGGGCGGAGGCTCGCCGGATCAGCCGTGGATCAGCGAGGAACCATGATCTCCAGCGATCGTTTCGTTCGCAGTGATGTGCTCCTGCTCGGTCTGTGGCTGCGGCAGCGACCGCACGGCAGCTTCATGCCCGCCCCATCCCCTGCAGTGGTGATGCCCCGGCAGGCTTGGCGGTCGTCGAGAGGTCTCCGGTCAGCCTGCGCTTGGCGTGGAGCGGGCCGAGCAGCGCAATCCGATACGAAGTGTCACGCCAGACTGCGGAGTGCGACAGCTTCGCACCGCTCGCCTCCGTCCCGGCAATGACCGAAGGGCCTGCGGACTTCGTCGATTCCGATCTCACCCCGCGAACCCGTTATCAGTATCGAGTCCGATCGATCGCAGCGCGGCCACTCCACCTGGTCTGACACCGTGAGCGCAACGATCGGTCCCCCGCGCCGCGATTGATCTCGGCGCTCCCGCGGTCTCCGCTGGAGGCGGTTGTAATCTGGGAGGCCGGGTCGACACGCGGCGAAATCGAATTCAGCGGCGCCAATCGCGCAGCGATTGGCACTGGCCGGATGGGTGCCTTCAGGCGGCACTGAGTTCGTCGATCGGTTTCGCGCAGAGCTTCATCGACCTGGACTACCGCGTCCGCGAGTTCGATGCGGGGACAGCTCCGCATTCTCGGAACAGAAGCGCGGGCACCTGGATCGGTACAGCCTGGTCCAGCCGACTCTGGAACGGCCCCATGAGGCGTACCAGGATCGCGATCCTCTTCTCCCTCGGCACACTATTGTCCGAGGATTTTGCCTTCGTCTCGATCGCGGGGATCTCGAATCGCACCCGGACTGGGCCTGGAGTTGGGACCGAAGCGCGGAGTCGGAGTTCGTTCAGCGTCTCTTCGACCTGCCGCATCTGGAGTTCGATTGAGCTGAATTCCGAGCCCGAGCTTCCACCATCCGATCCCTGGTTCGTTGACGACGGCCCGGGCGCTCCTTCACGAGGTCGGACCGCGAATCCGGTGAGGAGGGGGGGGATCGAAGAGAACCTTCTTCGCGCTCGAGCGCGGGGCCAGTGACTCGGATGCGCGACACCGGGACAACCTGGGAAGGCGGTCTGCCCGATGGGAGATCACCCAGTGGAAGGATTTGCGGGGGAAACGCAGCCGCCGACATCCCTGACCTGGGGGCGATCCGACAAACGGTCTCCCTGAAAACCTCGAGTTGATGGTCCATGGCTTCCGCCTTCCCCGGCAAAAAGCGACCCGACGCGAGCGAGACTCCTTCGGACTGCGGCGAGTTCCAGGTCGGCGGGGACGGGACCTACGAGTCGGGGTATGCCTGGCAAGGAAGCGGAGTCGTCCCTGAGTTCGAGCGTTTGCGCAGTGGATCCTCGAGGCGAGGGGTGGATCTGCGCCGTGACTGTGGATCTTACCGCGGGGGCGGAGGGGCCGGGTCGCCGAGGCGATCGATCTGTTCGCCTGGCGGACGCGGGCATGCGCGTGGAGGGGCAATGCTGGGGGCCACGACGATCCGGCCACAGGGAGATTCCGCGCTGGCCGGCAGTGCGTCGGCACCGGGGCGAGGCCTGCGACTGCTCGTGATGACCGTGGAGTCCGGGTAGGTGTCCGAAGTTCTACCCCCGGTTCGCCCGCAGAGTTCTTCGTGGCTGCCGACCTCGACGGCATCTCGGGCTCAGGCCCAGGTCCCATGACGAACGTAACGCCCGGCCTAGGGTAACCCAAGCGGGCGACAGTCGGTCTCCTCTACTCCTGGGCCGACCGTTTCGCCCCCGGAATCGATGCAGCGGAGGGGAAACTGATCGATTCAGGGCGACTCGCCGATCTGAGCCCGGTCGCCGCGGTCCGCTGACCTGCGGGACCGGTCTGGCGATGGACTTCCCCGCCCCTACTGCGGCGCGTCCGGGATGACGAGGTCGACGCGGCGGTTGCGCTGACGGCCGGCTCGGTCTCGCTGTCGGCCACGGGCCGCGTCTCACCGAATCCCTGGTGGGAGATCTGGTCCGGACGATCCCTCGTTGATCAAGAATTCGACACCGAGGTCGCCCGGCGCCCGAGAGATCCAGATTGTAGGCCCCGGACCGACGTTGACGGTATGCCCTCAACCTGATCTTGGAGCGTAGGGTATGGATCAACACCGCGGCAATCCCGCTTCGAGGGTCGACTCGACTCGGGACGCAGGGTCGCCTTGGTCGAAGCCGAACAGATGTCGGGAGGCCCACCGAGCGTGAGCCCGCGCGCCCTCGGTGATCGTGGATTGTCGCCGGTCAGCTGTTCAGCCAGCGACTGCTTTCGGTGTGGCGCTCGACCCGCCGCAGGCCGAAACCAGGAACAGCAGGAGCGAGACGAACGCGGGCAGGTTGACGGAGCACGAGGCGCCGCGCACGCCTGAACAGCGTGGGGATCGCCGCCGGAGCGGCGCCTCGGTTGGTGGATCACCGACTTCTCCTGGATGACAAGGTCTACCCGTCGGTTCTTGGCTCGTCTCTTCCTCGGTGGCGTTGTCCGCCACCGGCTGGGTCACACCAGGCCTCCGACAGTCATCCGCTCCGCCGCTACCTCTGTTGCGCGAGAAAATCGTGTACTGCCTTCGACCGCCTCCGGAGAGATCGAGGTTGTAGTCTGGTCTTCCCACGTTGTCGGTGTGCCCCTCGACCCGATGCATCTCGGGAAACTGCGCGAGGATCGTGGCGATCTTGACCAGCCCGAACTCCACATCGCGCTTTGAGCGTCGCCTTGTCGAAGTCGGGAAGAGGATGTCGGCCAGGCCGACGATCGTTCCGCGGGCATCCTGCCGGATGCTGAGCAGCTTCCCCTTGAGGGCGGGAGCGCCCTGTACATCCGGGGTTTCCTGACGGTCCTGCGCCTCGGCGCGCGTCTTCTCCAGTTCAGCCGGGAGGTCGTCGCGCAACTCCCTCTCCATCTGGATCATGGCGCGGAGCGCCTCCCCGCGCGTTGGCCAGGGAATCCCACGGCGGCGGCCGCGTCGCCGCAGGTCTCGCGCGCCCATCTCTCCTGACCCGGCCTCGGCCTCCTGCAACGTCCGGTAGGCACACATGGAACGACTGCGCCCGCTCGGCCGGTTTACCTTCCCCGCGAGGCGGTCAGTGCGCGTTCGATCTGCACCTCGAGGTCCGAGATCGGGACGGCGCGGTGGTTCGCCGCCCCTGACCGCCTGCCACTCGAGCAACCGCGCCTCGTCGAGCCCCGCGGGCGTGCTCTCGTTCAGGTGGCCGGCTGGAAGATCTGGCTCGGCCGCCGACTGGCGGGTGCCGCAGGCGACACGCCGGAGGCGCGCTTTCCCGCCACCCCCTCACCGCTCCAGTTGCCGGATCGCCTTCTCCTACGCTGCCGGCAGTCGATCGACTTCACGGCACTGCGGCCTGCTCCTCGGCATTGGCGAGCACCGAGGCGGCGAGCGCCGCAGCGTCCCGCGATCCCGCGGGTGTACGCTGCGGCGGCGACCTGATCCTGCTTCTTCGGCCGGGCAGCCCG
>JADJQY010000013.1 GCA_016712505.1 Candidatus Eiseniibacteriota bacterium
CGAAAGACTCGATTCTGCTCTGGTCACTCTCGATGCATCGCCGGCACCGCCGAAGCTACGAGCTCGAGACCGTCGGCCGGAATGTGCTGCGCTTCCGCTCCACCGGCGCGCTCCGCCGCTGGCTGCGCACCGTCGACGAGGCTCTCGCCGTCGGTCGCGCGAAATGATGCCCTCCCCCGCGACGGATAGGGCGTACACTTGACGGCACACGATTCCTGAACCACGGCGAACCTGCGCCTCGAGTGAGAGGACAGATGGGATCTCCTGATTCCAGATCGGACGAGCCCCCAGAACGAGGCTCCCCCCTCGTGATCTCGCTCGCCCTCCTTCTGCTGCTGCTCCTGGACGCTCTGCTTCCCGCGGGACTGCTTCTTCGGTGGGCGTGCGGCCGCGCCTGTGCGCAGGAGGTGTGCGCTCCCACCCTGGAGAACCTCCAGGAGTCGCTGCGCCCCGGCGAGCTGCTCTACGTCCTCGAGGCGGAGAACGAACCGCCGCGAATCTGTGCCATGAGCCGCGGCGACGTGCGTGAGGCTGAGCTGTCCATCGGGAGGGACGCCTTGCGTGCCCGTGCCGAGCTGTTTCTCGCCTTGATGCGCGATCCGGGACATCCGGCGGAGGCGGCCTTGCGGCGCGCGGTGGAGGACAGTGCGGCGCTTCGCCTGGGCGATCTCCTGCTTGCGCCGGTTGCCGACCTGCTGCGTGAGCACCGTCTCCTCACCATTGCGGTCGAGGGATCTCTCCGCGAGCTCCCCTGGGGCACCCTCCGCTTTCGCCCGGAGGCCGCGCCGCAGGCGGAGTCGCGCATGCTCCTCGACTGCGTGAACGCGCTCTCGATCACCCGCACCGCCGATCTGCTCGGAAGCCGGTCGGCCCCGGCGCAAGCGATCGGCGCGGTGGGAGCGGTCGGCTACGAGGCGCCGCCACGCATCCTCCTCGAGCAGCGATCGCCGATCGCCCGCGCCTATCGCGGCGTCGATGTGCGTCCGGCGCGAGCGGATCTGCAACGGCTGATGCGGAGCCGCGGGTACGACCTGATGCAACTGGCGCCGACCGAGCAGCTCCGCCGCGAGCTGCCCTACCTGCGCTTTGGGATGCTGGGCAAGACTCCCCGCCTGGTCGTCCTGGCGAGCGAACCGGGAGTTGCCGCGGCACAGGCCGCGGGGGCGGCCCAGGGACTGATCGACGCCGGTGTTCCCACCGTTCTGACCGCCCTCTGGCCGGTCGATCCGTGGGTGGAGCAGCGATTCCTGTCCGGATTCTATGCCGCGCTCGCCGAAGGTCGGACGGCCGCCGAGGCGCTCACCGTCACCCAGCGGCTGCTCCGCGACGACGCCGCCACCCGCTCACCGGCCTTCTGGGGTGGGTTCGTGGCGTTCGGGGAGAGCGAGTCGGTGGTGGTGCTGCGCCCACGCGAGGTCGGTGTCTGGTGGCGGGCACTCCTGGCATCGCTGGCCCTGATCGGGGTCGCGCTCTACGCCTCCTGGCGCCGGAGGAACCCTCCCCTATGACCCGCTCCGCCTGGATCGACCATGTGCGGCGCATCGACGAGCGCACTCCTGCCCTGGTCTGGGCACTGGCCATCCCGGCCGCGATCTCGATTGCGATCGCGCTCCTGGTGCAGGTCATTCCTCGACCACCACTCTCGAGCGTCATGCGCGGCTTCCGTCCCCAGGTCGCCGCGGGGGAGATCGTGCTCCGAGCGCCGCGGAAGCAAGGGGAGCATGCGGTGGGCCTCCGGTGGCACCGCGGGAGCGAGGTCGATCGCTACGAAATCCGGCTCTACGACGCCTGCCTGGATGAACTCCAACGCTTCGACTCCGGGGCGGACTCCAGCTTCGTGCTTCGATCGACCGACCTCGGCGGGGCAGTGTCCGCCGGGCGTTTGGTCGCCTACCGGGTCATCGGAAGCCTCGACGGCATCGAGTGCGCGGCGTCCCGGGTTGGGGTCCTGCGACTCCCCTGAGCACCCGCCGACTGCCACCCCGCGTCTGCGTCCTTGCCCCTCGGGGCTGATCCGCCCTACCCTCACGGCCTATCGCTCTCGAAAAGGAGGTGCCTGCGATGCGTTTCTTCCTGTCGGCGACGACCGCCGCATTCGGCCGAGTCGCCGCGGCTGCTTTGGTCATGACGCTTGCTCCGCTCGCCCTGACGCCCTTCGCACTGACCGGTTGCGGCGGGGGAGAGTCCAAAACCAGCCACGAGACGCCGGCGGCCAAGACGCCGGGAAGCGCCGACCACGCGGCATCTCCGGCTTCCGCGGAGGCGCTCCCGTTCAAGATCGGAGTGATGACCGGGACGGTCTCCCAGGGGGAGGATGAGTATCGCGGCGCCGAGCGGATGGCGAAGCGGTATGGCGACCGGGTCAAGACGGTCACCTACCCCGACAACTTCATGACCGAGCAGGAGACCACCATCGCGCAGCTTCTGAACCTGGCCTCCGATTCGGAGGTCAAGGCGATCGTCATCGACCAGGGCGTGCCGGGGACCATCGCGGCGATCAAGAAGGTGCGCGAGCAACGGCCGGAGATGATCTTCGTGGTCGGCAATCCGCACGAAGACCCGAACCAGATCAGCCAGTATGCGAACCTCTCCCTGATCACCGATGACCTCAAGCGTGGCGAGACGATCATCGAGCTGGCCCACAAGATGGGAGCGAAGACCTTCGTCCACTACTCCTTCCCACGCCACATGAGTCAGGAGCTGTTGGCTCGGAGGAGGGACATCATGAGCACGACCTGCGAGAAGCTCGGGATGAAGTTCGTCTCGATCAATGCTCCCGATCCGACCGGTGACCAGGGGCTCCCGGGCGCGCAGAAGTTCATCCTGGAGGACGTGCCGCGGGAGATCTCGCAGTATGGCAAGGACACCGCGTTCTTCTCGACCAACTGCGGCATGCAGGAGCCGTTGATCCGCTCGGTGCTCGACAACGGCGGGATCTTCCCGGAGCAGTGCTGTCCGTCCCCGACGCACGGCTACCCGGGCGCGCTCGGCATCGCGGTCGCGGGAGAAGACGCCGGAGACATGACCCACATCCGGTCGGCCATCCAGGCCAAGGTCGCGGAGAAGGGGGAGTCCGGTCGCTTCGCCACCTGGCCGGTGTCGATCGGCATCGTGCTGATCGAGGCGGCGACCGAGCTGGCCAAGAAGGGGGTGACCGGCGAGATCAAGCTGACCGATGCGGCGGCGATCTCGGCCGAGATCGAAAAGGCCGCCGGCGCCAGCGTCAAGATGCAGTCGTTCGAGGGGAAGGACAATTACTACATGGTCCTCCTCGAAAGCGTCATCTTCTAGCCACCGGTGCGAACGCCCGGGGATCTCAGGTTCCAGCGTTGAGCGGCTCGAGCTGGGATCCGGTCGAATTCGGTCGGCGCTCCGCGGCCTACTGGACCGCGGAGCGCACGGCCAAGATCACCGGGGGGAAGAAGTACGCGATCCTGCCGTCCGAGGGGGCGGTCTTGCTCCGTGCCCTCGGCCTCCTGAACGCCGATGCCTCGATGTCGGCCGATGCTGTGCGGAAGTACGGCCAGATCAATCACCTCGTCGCGCTGCTCGAACCGCTGCTCCAGGAGTTGATGGGGCGCTTCCCCAGGGTCGTGATCCTGGATGCCGGATGCGGCAGTTCCTACCTCTCGTTTCTCCTGGCCTATCTGTTCCAGCAACGCTGGCAGCACGCCGCGGAGATCATCGGCGTCGATTCCAACCCACGCCTGATCGAGAAGTGTGCCGAGCGGGCCCGGTTGGCAGGCGTGGACCGATCGGTGCGCTTCCAGACTGCGGAGCTTTCCCATCTCCAGTGGAGCGGGTTGGTCGGATCGACCGACGATCCCGGAGCGGGTCCGCTCCGACCCCACCTCGTCGTGGCGCTTCACGCCTGTGACACCGCGACCGACCATGCCCTGGCCTTCGCCATCGCCCAGCGCACCGATTGCATCGCGGTTGCCCCGTGCTGCCAGGCGGAACTCGCCCGCGCGTGGGCCGCCTTGGCCGAGGCGAAGACCCCCGGACCGCTCGGCCCGATCTGGCGGGCCGCGCATCTCCGTCGCCAGGTCGCGGCCGAGATCACCGACACTCTCCGAATGCTGCTGCTGCGCGGCGCCGGTTACGAGGTGACCACCACCGAGTTCGTCCCCTCGACCCACACCCCGAAGAACACCCTGCTTCGCGCCATCCGCCGGGGCAACTATCTGGAAGATGCCCTCAGTGAGTACCGCGCCCTGCGCGACGCCACCGGCGGTGCACCGATCGCCCTCGAGCAGCTCCTGCCGCAGGAGCACCGGGCGCGGCTGGGGCGCCCGACGCCTCGTTAGGCCCCCGGGATGGTGAGCGACTTCCCGTTGTCCTTCGCCCCTAGTTGCAGCAGGAAGGGTACAGCCCGCTCGGCCCAGCGGTCGGGTTTGGGGTAGGACGAGGCGCCGCCGCCGAAGCAGGAGTCGAGCATTGCGGTGTGGATCACGCCCGGATTGAGCGCCACCGAGGCGAGCCCGCGCGGCAGTTCCTGGGCAAGGGAGCGGCTCAGGCCCTCGATCCCCCACTTGGTGGTGCAGTACGGGGCGACCTGCGGCGAGGTGGAGCGGCCCCAGCCGGAGCTGAAGTTGACGATGACCCCACGCCCGCGGGCGATCATCGACGGGACGAAGTGACGGATGGTGTTGGCCGTGCCCTTCAGGTTGACGTCGATCACCGGGTCGAACTCGCACGCCGGGATCTCCCAGAGGGGAGCGTTGCGGTTGATGAGGGCGGCGTTATTGAGCAGCAGGTCGGGCGGACCGAAACGGTCGACCGTCGCGATCGCCCACTCCCGCACCGCGTCGTCGTCGCTCACCGAAATGGGGGCGAGCAGGCTGTGATCGCTGAGCCGGGTGCGCAGCAGATCGAGCGCCTGCTGGTCACGGCCGCACCCTGAGACCCGGTGTCCCAGGCGGGCGAGAGCTTCGATCAGGGCGAGGCCGAGTCCGCGCGTGACTCCGGTGATGACGATGGTCCGCTCTGCTCCCTCGCTGCTCCGCACCAGGGCTCCTCCCTCCGTCTGGTCTCTGCTGCGCCTCTCTGCTAGGCTCTTCCGCACCGCGCCAGCATCCACCGTAGCACAGGAGGCACCATGCATTCGTTCACCCCCAGGACTCTGGGCGCAGCGCTCGCCGCCACGTTGTGCGCTCTCTCCGTCGGGACGGGCCAGGCGCCGCTCGGCGTCACCTCGACGAACCAGGGACGCTACCAGCTCGCGGTGCCGGTCACGCTCAACACGGTGCAGGTGACCTTCAACCAGATGCTTCAGACGCCGCCCGCCGGGGCGGTGCGAGTGGCCGGCTCGATGTCGGGCCTGCATGGAGGATTCGTCACCATCCAGGACAACGTCCTCACCTGGCACAACCTCTCCGAGCCGTTCCTCGCCGGGGAGATGGTGGTGTTGAATCTCCGCAGCGACATCCAAGGGGTGACAAACGAATCGCTGAGCGGTGGGTTCTATCGCGCGTTTACCATCGCGAGCGCGCCCGCGGCCATGAGCTGGTCCGCGCGCCAGGAGTGGGAGGCTTCCGATATCCCCTACTTCCTGCACGGCGGTGACCTCGACAACGACGGCATCGTGGACCTCGCCGCGCCCAATGAGGGAACCGATGACGTGTCGATCTTCCTCAACCCGGGAGCCGGCTTCTTCTCCTCCCACACCGAGTACGGGGTGGGCGACAAGCCGTCCTCGATTTTCGGGGAGGACTTCGACAACGACGGTGACCAGGACCTGGCCACGGCCGACATCGACTCCGGTACCATGACGGTGCTGCGAAACAACGGCGACGGCACGTTCCAACCAGGGATCACCTACGAGGCCGGGCTCCAGTGTCGCCAGATCCACGGCGGCGACTTCGATGGCGACAACGACATCGACCTCGCGACCACCGATCATCTCGGCGACCGCGTCTTCATCTGGGTGAACAACGGTTCCGGGAGCTTCTTCGGGATCGAGTTCGGCCAGGTGTCGAACGGGCCGTTCGCCATCCGCTGCGGCGACCTGTCGGGAGACGGCCATTGCGACATCGCCGTCGCCTGCCAGGATGCCGACAGCCTCACCGTGCTGACCAACAACGGCGTGGGGCAGTTCAGCCGGACCGGCACCTTCCGGATCGCCGATCTCCCCTGGTGCCTCAACTTGAACGACTTCGACGGTGACGGCGACGCCGACCTCGTCTCGGTGGCGTCGTTTTCCAACCGGATCCTGGTCCTGATCAACGACGGCACCGGGGCCTTCCCGACCCGCAATCTTTCCGCCACCGGTTCGTTCCCCCTCGGGGTCTATTGCGCGGACCTGGACGGAGACGGCGACATCGACGCCACTTCTTCGAACTACAGCGGCGGTACGGTCGGCGTCTATCGGAACAACGGCGCCGGCGTGCTCACCCTGCAGAGCACGCTGCCCTGCCAGATCTCCGGCTCCTATACCTGGGCGCACGATCTCGACGGCGACAACGACCTCGACCTCTCGGTGATCGACGAGGAGGCGGACAAGCTCTTCATCTGGTACAACGGCGCGGTGCCGACCGCGGTGGAAGAGCCGCTCGGGGAGGCGATGCTATCTTTGGCCGTCTCGCCGCAACCTGTCCACCTTGGACAGAGTGTCGAGATCAAGTTTCGTGGCGCGGGCCCAGGCCCCGCTGTCGCCGACATCCTTGGAGTCGATGGGCGGCTCGTTCGGACCCTCTGGTCCGGTTCCGTGGGTGAGGCCGATCTTCGGCTGACCTGGGATGGAACCGATCAGGCAGGCAGAGTGGTTTCAGCGGGCCGGTACTTCGCAAGGATCTCCAGCGGGGTTCGCTATGCCGCACGTGGCATCACGGTGCTACACTGATGTGACCGATCCGCCTCGCGGTGAATGAAGTGCAGCATCGCGTAGTCGATCGCTGCGCGGCTCGCAGGTTAGGAGAATCCAATCAATCACGCAGTCGAGTGTAGAGGAGGGAGACCAATGCAAGATCCAGCCAAGCGAGTCTTCTCCGATGCACTGAGGCTCCCGATCCCCGAGCGCGCGGAGCTTGCCGCGGAGCTGCTCGCCAGCCTGGATGGGGAGGCGGACCCGGATGTCGAGGCGGCGTGGGCAGATGAGATTCAGCGCCGCATCGCCCGAATCGAGTCCGGCTCAGCGTTTGCGCGGCCGTGGCCGGCTGTTCGCGAGGAGTTGGATCGTACGGAGCGATGAGCCGACGGATTCTGGTACTCGATGAAGCGGCGGCGGAACTCGAGAGCAGCCGCGCTTGGTACGAGGCTCAACGAGAGGGGCTCGGACGAGAGTTTGTGACGGCGATTCGAAACGCGATCGATGCGCTGGGCACCCCTCCGAGTCCATCGTGTCCCGTTCTGGGGGTTCCGCCAAATGGCCTCGCTCGGGCCATCATGGAGCGCCGATTTCCGTTCTAGGTCGTGTTTCTGGAACGCCACGAGGAGAGCTGGGTCGTGGCGGTCGCCCATCAGTGCCGGAAGCCCGGATACTGGCGCGATCGGACCATGGGGCCTCCCAGCCGATGACCCGACTTGGAACAATGGCCACAGGCCCGGGGGCGGCATAGAGTCCGCGCTAGGCTCGGCTCGAATTCGGCCCGTCCGGAGCGGGCGGGGGAACTCAAGATGTCGATTCAGGCTGCCGATCGCGGGGGGAAGAGGAGGAACTCTACCCATGCCGCTCGTACACGACTCGGTCTGGATCCACCTGCTCCGCGAGGGGGACTTCGAGACGTTCAATCAGCGCGCGCAGAATGCCCCGCCCGACCTGGCCAACAGCGACTTGCGGTTGGTCGACCTCCGGTTCGCGGATCTCAGTCGCGCCAACTTGCTCGGAGCGTACCTGCGCAACGCCGATCTGCGCGGCGTGGACCTGAGGGACGCCCAGATGGACGGCGCGAGTCTGCACGGGGCCCGGATCAGTGGCGCCTACTTCCCGGGGGACATCGCGCCCGACGAGATTCGGCTCTCGGTCGAACACGGCACACGACTCCGCGCGCGCAAAGCGGCCTGAGTTCGCGCCTCACGCGCCGCCTCCAGGTGGGTGGCGCGTGAGCGCGGCCTGGGATCCCGGGCAGTATGGCCGCTTCGCCGATGAGCGCGAGCGCCCATTCCATGACCTCCTGAACGCTGTCCCGCCCGCCGACGTTCGCCGCGCCGTCGACCTCGGCTGCGGCACCGGAAACCTCACCCGACTCCTCGCCGAGCGCTGGCCCAAAGCACAGGTTCTGGGCCTCGACAACTCTCCCGAGATGCTCGAGAAGAGCCGCGAAAATGCCCTACCCGGTCGCCTCAAGTTCGAACGGGGAGAGATCGCGGAGTGGGCCCCCTTCGCTCCGTACGACCTCATCGTCTCCAACGCGGCGCTCCACTGGGTACCTGACCATCCGACGCTCATCACCGGCCTCGCGCGGCGCGTCGGACCGGGCGGGATCGTCGCGGTGCAGATGCCGGGGAACCACCCCGCGCCGTCGCACCGCGAGATCATCACCCTTGCGCTCACCCCTCGGTGGGAACCGTGGCTCGGCGATCTCGCCCGTGGCCCGATCCACGTGCGTGACCTCGCGGAGTACATCGCCTGGCTCCGGCCGCTCGGATTCCAGGTTTCCGCCTGGGAAACGACCTACCTGCAGCAGCTTCGCGGACCGAACGCGGTCCTCGAATGGATCAAGGGGACTTTTCTCCGACCGTACTTCGCCCGACTGGACGACGTGGCACGGGAGGAGTTCGAGTCCGAGGCGGCCATCCGACTGGCGGCCGCCTATCCCTCGGAAGCGGACGTGACCCTCTTCCCCTTCCGCCGCCTGTTCTTCGTTGCGCAGCGCGGTTAGGCCCCGACCCCCACGCTGATCGAGGTGTGAAACACCCAGTTGCGCGCACTGAGCGCGAGGCGACCGCTGTGGCCGGAGAGAATGATGCGGTCGAAGTCGATGTCGTAGCGGCGGACCCCGAAGGCGGCGCACGCGCGGCCGCCGGGAGCAAAGCGGGCATACTCCATACCGAGCAGTGTTCCCGTGCCCTTGAAGCCGTCCTTCGCCTTGTCCAGGTACTTCACCTTGGTCGTTCCCACGACCACGAAGAGCGCGCTCTCACGTCGCTTCCAGTTCTCCGCCGACGGGAGGAGCAGGTTCACCTTACCGACATACTCGGAGTAGTCGTAGTCCATCGGGATCTCGGTCGCCTGTTGGGTCAGGATGTTGTTGCTCGAGAGGGTGTGCGCCGAATCGCCGTTTCGGTACTCGAGCTGCACCTGATTGCGGAAGCCGGTTGAGAAGGAGTAGGACAGGTGGGTGCCGATCTCGATCCCGAAACCATCGCCGAAGAGCTGGGTGATCGCGTCGCTCGACATGAGCGCCAGCCCCGCCCCCCCTCCGAAGTGAAGGTAGACTCCGAGGCCGGTCGGCCGCACCGCCGGCACCGCTTCGGATGCGGTCGTCGGCGCGGTGGTCGGGGTGACCGCGGGCGGAGTCGATTCGGCCGGGGAGGTCACGGGGGCGGAAGGACCGGGATCCGCGAAGGCAGGGGAGCACGGCGCCAGGAGCAGGGCCGCGGCAAGAACGGGAGCGGGTTTGAACAGGTGCATGGTGCCTCCGAAGGAGCGTGTGACCGGTCCATCCGGCCCCAGGTCGGAGAGTGCTATTCTCTGAGGACTCGTTCCAGGCGACGCATGTCACCGCAATGGCACCGGGGCCGTTTCGCCAAGCGGTCCACCAGTCACTCTCAGGATGCTCCGCATGAGTTCTCGTGCTCCGACAATGCTCGTCCTCCACGTGACCGCAGGCCCGGAGCCGGGAACTCTCGAGGAGATCGTCGTCCACGATGGTGAGGGCCCCCCACGGCGCAAGGTCCGGGGGACGCACTGGAAATCGACCGCGCGCACCGACCTGCTTGCCGCCGCACTGGCGCTCCTCTCGAGGCGCACCCTCTCGGCGGGAGAAGAGGCGGCAATCTCGGCCCGAAGCGAGGGGTCCGAGCGGGACCTTTGCGTTCGGCTGCACGACCTCTGGCACAGTCCGCGCAAACGAGTCGAGTCCCACTGGCTGGATGCGGTCTTCGAGGAGCAGGGTCGGGACTTGCCCTCGCCCCTGGCCCTGATTCTGACCCGCAGCGGGTCCCGCGAGACGGCCACCTTCCGCTTCGCCTCGGGTTTCGGCGCCGAGCGCGTCCGATTCCGAAAGGGGGGCGCGGAGTGTTCCGCCGCGGAGGTGTGGGCCGCCTACGCCGCGCGAGCGGACGGGAACCACGCGACGACCTTGGGAACAGTCACGCTTCCCATCTACCGGACGCGTCTCTTCGGCCGAGAGGAGGATCGCCTGGCCCTCGAGGCACTGCTGCTGAGGGAGCGGATGATCACCCTGATCGGGCCGTCGGGGGTTGGAAAAACCCGGATGGCGCTCGAGGTAGCGCGTCAATTCGAGCCGCAATGTGACGGGGCGGTACTCCTCGACCTGACGCGCGGCCAGACGGCCGGCCAGATGGCGCGTCGCCTGCTGGCCCAGATTCCGGCGGCCGGCGGTCCAGCCAAGGCACCGGGTGGGGAGAGGCCGTGGACCGCGCGCCTGGCGGAGCGGCTCGCCGACCGGACGTTCCTGCTCATTCTCGACAACTGCGAGACCGATCTGGCGGCGGCGGCCGAGCTGGTCGAAGCGGTGCTCGCGGTCACCTCCCACGTCGCGGTTCTCGCCACCTCCCTCGACCCCCTGGGGGTTCACGGCGAGGTTTGCTACCGGCTCGAACCGCTCGAACTCCCCGCGGATGATACCTCCCCGACCTGCAGCTCCGGGATGGCGGCGATCCGGCTGTTCGTCGACCGGGCACGCGCCGCGCGGGCCGAGGAGCCCTCGGATGGTGCGCTGGACGCGGAGGACCTGCCACACGTGGTGCAGATCTGCCGATCGGTCGGCGGGCTTCCCCTGGGCATCGAGCTGGCGGCGGGCGCGACCCGGCAGTTCCCGGTCGCGGAACTGGCTCGGCTCCTCGACGGGCACCTCGAACTGCTGCGCTCCTCCGATCGCACGGTTCCCGCGCGGCACGCCTCGCTCCAGGCGGTGTTCGAGTGGACCGACTCGCTGTTGAGTGCGCCGGAACGACGCCTGCTTGGCCTGCTCTCGCTCTTCCCCGAGAGTTGGTCGCTCGATCTCCTGTCGGCCCTGGTGATCGGAATCGAGGGTGCGGAGTCGGAGTCGGTACTCATCCACCACGCACGCCTCGTGGATCTCTCGCTGGTTCGGCCCGCGGTTCCCGGTCGGTTCGCTCTCTTGCCGCCGCTTCGCGCCTTTGCCGCAGCCCGGCTGGCCGGGTGGCCCGACGCGGCGCGGATGCGTTCCGCGTTCGAGGATCTGTTCGTCACCATGGCCCGAAACGCCGCGGCGGCGAGTGGCAGCTCGTCCCCGACGTCGAACCCCTACACCGTGCTGGCCGGCGAGGCGTCGAATCTGCAGCAGGCGGGTTTGTTGGCCGCGCGGAGCGGAGACGGGATGCGCGCCGCGCGGGTGATCGAGGCTCTCTTCTCGTACTGGCTCGAATCGGGGAACTGGGCGGACGGAAGCGAGGTTTGCCACGCGGCGCTGACTGATTGCACTCTCGACCCTCGGTCGGAATCGACTGTCCTCCGCGTGGCGGCGGCATTGGAGTACCGCCTCGGGGAGCTTCCCCTCGTTCGGCAGCACTACGCGAGGGTGGAGACGATCGCGCGAGACGCGGGTGACCAGGCGGCTCTGGCTCATGCTCTCCATGGGATGGGAGCGGTCGCCTTTCGCACGGGACAACTCGAGGAAGCGGAAGAGCAGTTCGGCGCTTCCTCCGCGATCTGGTCCGCTCTGGGCGATGCCAAGAATCTCCTGGTGGTGACCAACAACCTGGCCGCCGTCGCCGCGACCCAGGGGCGCCTGGACGTGGCGGCGACGCGGTTCGCCGAGGTCGCGGATCTCGCCCGCCGGGCCGGAGAGCGCCGCGTGATGGCCAGTGCCCTCATGAATCACGGCTTGGTGCTCTGGCGCAGCGATGACCGGGAGAGTGCCCGGAGCTGTCTCCGGCGAAGCCTCGAGTTGTTTCGCGAACTCGACGATCGGTGGGGAGAAGCGAACGCCTGCAACAGCCTGGCGGCGCTGCTCCTCAGTCAGGGTGAGCTGGAGGAGTGCACGACCTTGCACCAACGAAGCCTCACCCTGCGGCTCGGGCTCGAAGACATGGCCGGGATCGCCGCCTCGCTCGAGGGAATCGGCGCCCTCGCCGGGGCGCGAAACACCCCGGCCCGCGCCCTCCAGTTGATCTCCGCGGCCGGTGCCCTTCGCCAACAAACCGGCCTCGAGCTCACGCCGGAGAACCTCGCCTCGGTCGAGCGCGCGCGCCAAATGGCGCGAGAGGGCCTGGAGGAGACCGCGGCCGATGCCGCGCAGCAGATCGGAGCCACCCTGACCTGGCGGGAGGCGGCTCGGCTGGCGCTCGAGCCCCTCCAGGGCACCCACCAGGAGGCTTGAGTGGGATTCGCCGACGTCACTTGGCGAAATTGTATTGTTCGAAGCGCGTTTTTTGTATAGTAATAGCTGGCGAAAATGTATTGTATGACATCATAAGACCATGCAAAATAAGAGGTTAACAACGATTCTGGGGGGGCGGGTGGCATATCGGCAACGGGTGGTCGATGACGAACTGGATGACCTGATCCAGCAGTTGCCCGCGATCGCCCTGGAGGGCGCGCGGGGCGTTGGAAAGACCTCGACCGCGGAGCGCAGGGCGCGGACGGTGTATCGGCTCGATGATCCCGCGCATCGGGTTGTGGCCGAAGCGGACCCCTCTCTGGTGCTGGCCGGAAAAGGTCCTCTTCTGGTCGACGAGTGGCAGCGTGTGCCCAGTGTCTGGGATGCGGTGCGGAGGTCGGTGGATCGCGACAGTTCCCCGGGGCGTTTCCTCCTTACCGGTTCTGCAGGGCCGAAGGTCCCTCCGACCCACTCAGGAGCGGGCAGAATCGCGAGCTTGAGGATGCGGCCACTCTCGCTCCTGGAGCGCGGCATGGGCGAGCCGGTCGTCAGCCTGAAGCGGCTGATGTCCGGAAGTCCGGACTCGATCGAAGGGACGACCGCGGCCCGCCTCGCGGACTACGTTCACGAAATCGTGTGCTCGGGATTCCCGGGGATTCGCCCGCTCTCGGGCCGAGCGCTCCGGGTGCAGCTTGACGGATACCTGCGAAGCATCATCGACGTGGACCTGCCGGAGCAAGGCCTCACCGTTCGCCGCCCGCAACTGCTCGAGCGCTGGCTGGCGGCGTACGCTGCGGCGACCGCGACCACCGCTTCGTTCGAAGCGATTCGCGATGCCGCCACGGGCGGTCAGGCGGAGAAGCCGGCCAGAGCGACCACGATTCCGTATCGGGAAACGCTCGAACGGCTGTGGATCGCCGACCCAGTTCCTGCGTGGACTCCATCAAGGAATCGCCTGAGTCGACTCGGCCAGCCTCCGAAGCACCACTTGGTCGATCCCGCACTTGCCGTGCGGATGCTGGGCCTGGATGAAGATGCGTTGTTGCGAGGAGAGACCGCCGGTGAAACCATGCGCCCGGACGGCGCGTTGCTCGGCAGGCTGTTCGAGTCGTTGGTAACTCAGAGCCTTCGAGTGTATGCACAATCGGCGGAGTGCCAGGTGCGCCATTTTCGGTTGCACGGGGGCAGACGTGAAGTGGACCTCATCGTGGAGCGGGGAGATCAGCGTGTATTGGCCATCGAGGTCAAGCTGGGCGGTGCGGTCGGCGCCGAGGATGTTCGGCACCTTCTCTGGCTCCGCGCGCAGCTTGGTGATGATCTGGTCGGTGCTCTCGTCGTGTACACCGGAGCGCACGCGTTCCGCCGCCCGGATGGAATCTACGTCGTACCTGCGGCGATGCTCGGCCCGTGATTCCGTAGACCGAGGCATCCCGATCCGCGACGACAGGCGGACGGACGGGGAGAACCCCAAATGACCGGGCCGTGGTGCGGCCGGCGGAGGACTCGATGACTGAAGCTGTTCCTGCTCCCGTATGGCCCAAGGGGATCGCCGCGATCACCCTGTTCGTCTCCGACCTGGGGAGCGCGCGTGCCTTCTACCAGAACTTCTTTGGCCTGACGGTCATCTTCGAGGATCCGGTGTCGGTGGTCTTCAAGCTCGGCGGCTCGTTTCTGAACCTGCTCCACGTCTCGGCGGCAGACGAGCTGGTTTCCCCCGCCCAGGTTGCTTCGGCCGGAGTTGGGGCGCGTTTCGTGCTCACCATCGAGGTCGAGGATGTCGACGCCAAGTGCGCGGAACTGGCCTCGCGCGGAGTGACCCTGCTGAACGGCCCGATCGATCGGCCGTGGGGGATCCGTACCGCCAGTTTCACCGATCCGGATGGTTACATCTGGGAGATCGCCAAGTAATCCGGCCGCGGAGTCCGATTGTCGAGCAGCGCCGGCAAAGAGTCGTCGGGCGGACGTTGTATCAGGCCATGAGCGACGTAGTACCCCGGCCGGGTGATGGATGGAAGTGAAACCGAGGAGGACCTCCGTGAGGCTGACCCTGTTCTCGAACCCAGCGTGCGCATCCCTGGCGTTTGCCGCACTCGCCACCCTCATCTCCGTGCTCGGAGCGGCCGCAGCCGTCTCCGCGGCCGAGGATGGACCGATCGTCGCGGAAGGGGTGATCGACGCACCGATCGCCGAGGTCTGGAACGCCTGGGCCACCTCGGAAGGGCTCGCCGCGTGGCTCGCACCGCAGGCCGACATCGACCTGCGAGTCGACGGCCTGATGCGCGCGAACTATGACCCCAAGGGAGCGCTCGGGGATGCGGGGACGATCGAGAACCGGATCCTCTCGTTCGAACCGGAGCGGATGCTCTCGATTCGGGTGGCCAAGGCGCCGGAGTCGTTCCCATTCAAGGCCAAGGTGGGAGAGATGTGGACCGTGCTGTACTTTCAGCCGGCCGAGACCAAAAGGACGGCGCTGCGAATCGTCGGCCTGGGTTTCGGCGCCGACGAGGAGTCGAGGCGGATGCGGGAGTTCTTCCAGCAGGGAAATGCCTTCACTCTCGAGCAGCTGCGGAAGCACTTTCAGAAATAGAGGCTGTTCTGGATCCGCAGGGTCGCTGCGGCACCTGAGAACGTGGGTCGAACGGAGCGCGGGGGGATCATGCATCGCATTCTGAAGGCGCGACTGGAACAGTCGTTCGACCTGACCTACGATCTCGCCGCGCACCTCGAAGAGCCGGCGCTGGGGCTCGATTTGCCCGGACTGCCCTCGAATCGCATGGCCGGCCAGCTCTGGTGCGTGGTCGGGGCGCGCGAGAGCTACATCGCGGCCCTCCGTGCCGGGCGCTGGACCGGGTTCTCCTGCAGCCTCGAGAGTCCCCGGGTGAAATCATCGGTCCTGGCCGCCCTGGCCGCTTCGCGCGCCTTGCTCGACCAGGTCGATCTCCTGACGCTCGATGCGGCCCGGACCGAGCTGGCCTTTGCGTTGTTGGAGCATGAGATTCAGCACCATGGACAGCTCGTTCGCTATGTCTACGCCAATCGCCTGTCGTTCCCCCCGACCTGGAATCAGCGTTACACCGTGTAGACTCTTCCTCGCAGTTTGACTATTGAGGGAACCCGGAGGCGCGATGGATCCAAGCGAGCGCTACCGAGGCTGCCTGCTCGGCCTCGCCGTGGGGGATGCGATCGGCACCACGCTCGAGGTCCGCTGGCTCGACCTGCTGGTGATGCGCGCGGAGATTGCCGCGATGGCCGAGTCGCTCGGCGCGGCGCGACCGGACAGATGAAGATTTCGGTGCTGCAGATCAAGGTGACCCACACGGTCATCTTCTGGATTCTGAGCGGATGTGTGATCTACACCCTGTGGAGCGGGATCCGGGGCTCGATCGATCCGTGGACCTGGGTCTCCGTCGGGCTGCTGCTCCTGGAGTGCATCGTCCTGGCCTGCTTCCGGGGAACCTGCCCTTTGACCATTCTGGCCGAGCGGCAGGGCGCGATGCGCGGATCGGTGACCGATCTGTTCCTGCCGCGCTGGTTCGCGGACCGGATCTTCCTGATCTGCGGGACCGCCTACGTGATCGGCGTGGCGCTGATCCTCGGGCACCTCTGGATCGCGTCATCGACTTCGCGGGACGTGGTCGATACTGGACAATCGTTCGGTAGTGTGGTATCGGTCCCTGATTCCCCGCCCGAAGGCCGGGCGGCGGAGCGCAGATCCGAATCCCACATAGATCGCGAGGAAACCGAGATGACCTCTTCCGCTCCCGATGGATACCTGGCTGCCCCCACGACCCGAGCGACTCACGGCACGGTCAGCGCCGTTCTGGTGCTGCACGCCTGGTGGGGACTGAACGAAACGACCAGGGGGCTCTGCCGCCGCCTGGCCGATGCCGGGTTTCTCGCCTTCGCGCCGGATCTCTACCATGGCAAGGTCGCGGACACGATCGAGGGGGCGGAAGCTCTCAGCCAGGCGCTCGATGCGGGCCAGGCGCGGGCGGACATATCCGCGGCGATGCGGTTCCTCACGGAGCAAGCTGCAGCGAGTTCTGGATCCGCAGGGACTGCAGGGACTGCAGGGATTGCAGGGACTTCAGGGATTTCAGGGACTTCAGGGACAGCTGGGACTGGCGGAAGCGGCTCCCCGGGCAAGCTGGGGGTGATCGGATTCTCGCTCGGCGCCTACTTTGCGCTCGAACTCTCGAACCAGGAGCCGGAGCGGATCGGCTCCGTGGTCGTCTTCTACGGCACCGGGCACACGGAGTTTGGCCGTTCGGAGGCAAGCTATCTCGGACACTTCGCCGAGAGCGATCCGTACGAGTCGGCCGCCGCGGTGGAGGAACTCGAACAACTGCTCCGCAAGGCGGGCCGCCCGGTCACGTTCCATCAGTATCCCGGAACCGGCCACTGGTTCTTCGAACCGGATCGCGCGGCGGCCCACAATGCGCTCGCGGCCGACCTGGCCTGGAACCGGACGCTCGCGTTTCTGCGCCGCAACGCGGAGTGAGCCGCCTGCCAAGGGTGCCTCGTCATCACAACCTGGGGAGGATCAATGGGAGCCAAGATCAAGATCGAGAAGTGTACCGACCCCGAGGTAAGGCCCAAGTGCCCCGGATGTCACAAGGAGATCGAGACCCTGCTGTCACTCCCGGTCAGCGGCGGCATTCTGAATGAGAGCAACCTGGTCGTGTGTCCTCACTGCCACGTTGTGCTGGGCTACGGGAAGGTGAACTACCTCTGATCGAACTGCCGCGCGAAAGGGTGAATCTGATGCGAGGCGAGTGGCAGCCCGGCCGTGACAGCGGACGCACCGCCGGGAGAATCAGGCGACTTGGTTTGTGCCTGGCATTTCTGTCGACGCTGGCGGTGGGGTGTGGACGCGAGAGCGAATCGAACCACCGCGCGCTGCCGATCGGGAGCGCCGCCTCCGGCGAGCTGGTGCCAGGCGTGGTCGTGCCAGGTGTAGAGATGAGCGCCGCACGCGCCGCGCATACCGCGACCGCTTTGCGTGATGGGCGCGTGCTGGTGGCTGGCGGGTTCGTGGCCGAGGGCTCCCCGATCGCGGCCGAACTCTACGACCAGGATGCAGGGCGACGACTCCCGTTGCCTCCCATGATCGCGACCCGCCACAGCCACACGGCGACCGAGTTGCCGGACGGCCGGGTGCTGATCGTGGGCGGCTATGCTTCGGGAGGCGAACCGGTAGCGTCCGCAGAGCTGTTCGATCCCAAGGCGAACGCGTTCGTTCCGACCGGAGGGCTCGAACAGCCGCGGGCCGATCACGTTGCCGTGCTGCTCGAGAGTGGACAGGTCCTGATGGTCGGCGGCCTGGGGCCTGGTTGGGAGTTTCTCGACAGCGCGGAACTCTACGATCCGGAGGCGGGGCGGTTCTCGCCCACCGGAGGGATGAGCGTCGCGCGCGAGAGCCACGTGGGAGTCCGGCTCGCAGACGGGCGGGTCCTCGTGGCGGGGGGACATCGCGGTCGGCGCGCGGCGATCGTGCTTCACGCCTCCGCGGAGATCTACGACCCAGCGACCGGTTCGTTTTCCGCCGCGGGGGAGATGAGGGCGCGCCGGCACAAGCACGACGGCGTCCTACTGGCCGACGGGCGTGTGTTGATCACCGGCGGAACGGACGAGCGCGATAGCCGTGGCATCTATCGCTCGACCGAGCTCTTCGATCCAGGGAGCAGCCGGTTCACGTCAGGACCCGAGCTCGTGCTGCCCCGCTACAAACACGAGGGGAGTTCTCTCCTCCTGCCTAGCGGCCTCGTGCTGATCGCCGGCGGGGCTCCGCAACCGGAGATCTTCGATCCGGTCCACGACCGCTTCGCCCTGGTCAGCGGTGAGGTACACCTGGCCGGGCAGTTCTCCGCGGTCGCCCCGCTTCGCGCCGGCGGGGCGTTGATCACCGGTGGATATGGTCGGGACCGCGGTCCGCAGGCGGGCGCCTGGGTCTATCGGATCTAGCAGGCGAATGAAGAGTCGGGCCTGCCGCGTGGTGTGCCGGTCGCTTGGGGGCGATCCGCTCCTCGTGGTGCTGGCTCGCGGAGCCGCTGCCGATTCCTCGAGGCCCGTGGAGGCGGCGGATCCAACGGCGCTGCTCCTATTCCCGGGCCGCGAACGGCATGCTAGGCTTTGGCCCCATGCGACGTGTCGACGCTGCCAACCCAGTCACCTTGGATGAACTTCGCCGGATGGCTGGTTTCGACTTCGGCGGCCTGGTGAAGGCCGTTGTCGATCTCGAGCGATCGGTCATGCTCATCGATGCGGAAATGCACTCGGACCAGGAAGCGGAATTGATCGCGACCGGCTCGAACCAGGCAAGTCTCTGGGGGATCAACCTCTCTATCCGGATCTCCCGGCAGACTCTTGGATCGAGTTCGATTCGATGATCAATCTGCGACCTTCGTCTGGAAACAGGACGCGCGGAGTCGACGACCCCGCCACCCAGGAACGCATCCGGAGTCTGGTTCACCGGATGGTGGCCCGGTGAGTGGATCGCTGCATCGTGAACTCGCGGGTGGTCGGTGGTGGACCCTTTCGATCTTCGAGCAGATGGGAAACATCGGCAGCGAAGTGAGCCGTGCGCTAAACTGGCGGGGTCGGAACGAGGCGCTCTCCGAGAACGCGCTCGCCCGAGGGCTGGAGTTGTTCGATCTGACTCTTTCAGATCCGCGCTGGCGGCCGTCCGTCTGTCGCCTACGCGAGATCGCCCGGGCCCGTGAAGTCACGGTTGATTTCATCGTCGGCGACAACGTCTACGGTTCGACGGAAGAGTCGCTCAGGCGCTACTTCGATCACTACGCGATTGTCGCGCGGAATCGCGCCGTTCCGAAGCCCTGACGCGAGGTCGGCCCCCCAACGCCGGTGTGCCTACGCCGGTGTGCCTACGCCGGTGTGCCTGCGCCGGTGTGCCTGCGTCGGTGTGCCTGCGTCGGTGTGCCTACGCCGGTGTGCCTGCGTCGGTGTGCCTGCGTCGGTGTGCCTACCCCCCGGGAGTCGAGGTCGCGCTACGCCCGCTTGCGCGCCGAAGGAGCCCGCTTCTTGACGGTACGCTTCGTGGTCGCCTCGGGGGCCTGGGCGGCCCGCGCCCGAAGCAGCTCGAGCGCGCGCTCGAGATCGAGTTCCTTCGGCTCCTGTCCGCGGGGAACGGTGGCGTTGAGCGTGCCGTTGGAGATGTAGGGGCCGTACTTTCCCTTGAGGACCCGGATCTGCAGCCCGGTTTTGGGGTCGGTTCCGACCTCGTGCAGCACTTCGGCCTGTCCGCGGGCGCGACCGCGCTTCGGCTGGGCGAAGAGCGCCAGTGCTTGCTCCAGGGTGATGCCGAAGATCGACGCTTCGTCCGGGAGCGAGCGGGTGTCGGTGCCGCGCTTGAGATACGGCCCGAACCGTCCGTTCTGGGCCTGGATCGGCTCCCCCTTCTCCGGATCGATCCCCACCGTGCGGGGTTGCGAAAGGAGCTTGAGCGCATCCTCGAGGGAAAGGGTGTTCAGGCTCATCGACTTGAAGAGTGAGGCGGTCTTCGGCTTGGTCTTGGCCTTGCCGCGCCCCTTGCTCGGGGGGGGCAGGTCGCCGAGCTGCACATAGGGACCGTAGCGGCCGTCCTTGGCATAGATCGGCTGACTCGTCTCGGGATCGAGCCCCACCACCCGGTCGGGCTCGTTCTGGCGCTCGATGAGGTTGAGCGCCACGGCGATGGTGAGCTCATCCGGCGGGATGTCCTCCGGCACGGAGG
Source organism: Candidatus Eiseniibacteriota bacterium (assembly GCA_016712505.1). GTDB lineage: Bacteria > Eisenbacteria > RBG-16-71-46 > CAIMUX01 > CAIMUX01 > JADJQY01. Next base: position 20,200 of record JADJQY010000013.1, read on the forward strand.
CGCTCTTGTCCGCCTTGTTGACGAACGGGCCGAAGCGCCCCACGCGCAGGATGACGTCGTCGCCGTCGTCCGCCTTGCCCAACGGGATCGAGTTCACCTTGCGGGCGTCGATCGAAGGGAGGTGCTCGGCCACCATCTGGTGGAGGCCCGCGCTACCGTTGCCGAAGTACTTCGACGAAAGCCACTGATTCCGTTCCTTCTCGCCGCGGGCGATCGAGTCGAGATCCTCCTCCATGCTGGCGGTGAACTCATAGTCGACATACTCGCTGAAGTACTCGGTCAGAAGCTGCACGACGGCGAAGGCGGTCCAGGTCGGCACCAGAGCCTGCCCCTTCTTCCAGACGTAGTTTCGCCGCTGGATCGTCTCGATGATCGAGGCGAAGGTCGACGGCCGGCCGATGCCGCGGGCTTCGGAGTTCCTTGATCAAGCTGACTTCGGTGTAGCGCGCCGGGGGCTGCGTGGAGTGACCGTCCGCCTTCAACTCGTGGCAGGTGACCGGGTCGCCCTCCTTGAGCGCGGGGAGTCGGACTTCGCGGTCTTCGAGCTGGGCATCTGGATCGTCGCTGCCCTCGACGTAGGCGCGGAGGAAACCGGGGAACTCGATCGTCTTGCCCGACGCGCCGAACTCGACCTTCTCTCCGGAGGAAGACGTGGCGGCGAGGCGCAGCGACACCTTCTTTCCGCGGGCGTTCTCCATCTGGCAGGCCATGGTGCGCTTCCAGATCAGGTCGTAGAGCTTCCACTCATCGCTGTCCAGCTCCCCGCGGACATCGTCCGGTAGCCGGAAGGTCTCACCCGCCGGACGGATCGCCTCGTGGGCCTCCTGGGCGTTCTTGACCTTCTTGTGGTAGGCGCGCGGCTGGGACGGCAGGTACTCCTCGCCGTAGAGCGACTTGATCGCGGCGCGGGCGGCGCTGATCGCCTGTCCCGAGAGCTCGGTGGAATCGGTACGCATGTAGGTGATGTAACCCCGCTCGTAGAGCGCCTGGGCCACCGACATGGTGCGGGCAGCGGTGAAGCGGAACTTGCGACCCGCCTCCTGCTGCAACGTCGAGGTGATGAACGGCGGATAGGGCCGATCCTCGTAATCCTTGGTCGTGACCGAGGCGACCTGCCAGGATGCGCCGTCGAGCCGCTTGGTCAGCCCTTCGGCATCGGCCTGCAGGAGCAGTCGGGCCTTGTTCGGGTCGGTCAGCTTGCCCGTGGCCGGATCGAAGTCCTTGCCCGAGGCGATCGGGAGTCCGTCCAGGCTCGCGATCGAGGCGCTCCAGTCGCTCCCCTTGGCCCCGAACCGCCCGGAGAGGTCCCAGTACTCCGCCGTGCGGAAGGCCATCCGCTGCTTCTCGCGATCGACCACCAGGCGGGTGGCGACGCTCTGCACGCGTCCGGCCGAGAGCTTCGGCGCGACCTTTTTCCAGAGGACGGGAGAGACCTCGTAGCCGAAGAGCCGGTCGTAGATCCGTCGGGCCTCCTGAGCGTCGACCAGCTTCTGGTCGATCTCGCGCGGCTTGGCCAGGGCTTCCTCGATCGCGCGCTTGGTGATCTCGTGAAACACCATCCGCTTCACCTGGACCTTCGAGGAGGGGGCCAGCACCTCCAGCAGGTGCCAGGCGATCGACTCCCCTTCGCGGTCTTCGTCGGTGGCGAGATAGAGGATCGGGGCGCTCTTGAGGGCGGCCTTCAGCTTCCGGATCTGTTCCCGCTTCCGGGCCGGCACGATATAGATCGGGCGGAATCCGTTGTCCACGTCGACCGAGAGTCGCGCCCAGGGCTCGTCCTTGTGGATCTTCGGGATCTCGGTGGCGCTGCTGGGCAGATCGCGCACGTGACCGATGGAAGACTCCACGACGTAGCTCGAGCCGAGGAACTTGGAGATGGTCCGGGCTTTCGCGGGGGACTCAACAATGACGAGTGGTTTCGACACCGCTCCCTTATGGGCGAGCGGCGGAATGATTGTCAAGGTCTGTTTCCGCATCCTGCGGGCTCCTCGCGTTGTCGCAATCCGAGGCCGACGCGTCGTGCGTGCCTGCCTCTTCTGATCGGACGGAAGATGCAAAAGATTCAGCGCGAGATGTCGCAACCAGCTCTTCGCGCACTCTCCGAGTCGATTCCAGAGTCCGACTGACCTTTGCCGACCGAGACCTACTCCGTGCAGCAAGCGCAGGCGGCCGCTACACTTCGGCCGAACGAAGGGAGGTTCCGATGAAAGCGGTGCGCGTTCACGAGCACGGCGGGCCCGAGGTGCTCCGGTATGAAGAGGTTCCCGATCCGCGCCCCGCCGCCGGAACGGCGGTCGTGGAGGTGAAGGCCTCCGGGGTGAACTTCATCGACATCTACCACCGCACCGGGCAGTACCCCGCTGCCTCGCTCCCTTACGTCGTGGGCACGGAAGCGGCCGGGATCGTGCGGGAGGTGGGCGAAGGCGTCAGCGCGGTTCGGCCCGGCGACCGGGTCGCCTGCTTCGCCCCCGTCGGGACCTACGCCGAGGCAATCGCGGTCCCGGCCGATCGCCTGGTGCCGGTTCCGCCGCAACTGGATCTCCGGGTCGCAGCGGCCCTGTTGCTCCAGGGAATGACCGCGCACTATCTGGCGCTGTCTACCTATCCGCTTCGCGCCGGGGTCCGCTGCGTGGTGCACGCCGCGGCGGGCGGGGTCGGGCTGTTGCTCTGTCAGATCGCCCGGCGGCAGGGGGCGGAGGTGATCGCGATCACCTCCACGCCGGAGAAGGCCGAACTCGCCCGGGCGGCCGGGGCGAACCAGGTGATCGGGTACGACGGGTTCGACCTCCAGGTGCGGGCGCTGACCGCTGGTCGAGGGGTCGAGGTGGTCTACGATTCAGTGGGGAAGACGACCTTCGAGGCCAGCCTCCGTTGTCTCGCCCCACGTGGGATGCTCGCGCTCTATGGCCAGGCGAGCGGCGCTGTTCCGCCGCTCGATCCGCAGGTTCTGGCCAGGGGGGGCTCGCTCTACCTGACCCGTCCGGTGCTTGGGCACTATGTGCTCGATCGAGCCGAGTTGCTGGCCCGGGCGGACGATCTCTTCCGCTGGATCCTGGAAGGGAGTCTCTCGGTGCGGATCGGACTCGAACTGCCGCTGGCCGAGGCCAGGGAAGCGCACCGGCGGCTCGGAGGCCGCGACACCACCGGCAAGGTGCTGCTGATCCCTTGACCCGGCGCCGAGGATTCGATTCGTCTTCGGTGTAGGATCCTCTCGCTCTTGGTTCCAAAAATTCTCTGAAACCATCGTCTGACTACACCCGTAGTCCCGCCCGTGCCCGAGATCGGGCGCACGGCTCACGGTTCGCCGCGCACACACGAAGGATTCGGAGGAATACGAGATGGCATCCCGAAAGGTTTTGCTCTGCCTTTCGCTTGGTCTCCTATCGGTCTCGTCCTCGCGCGTGTCCGCGGGATACGACGCTTTCCGCCCCACGCCTCCACTGGTCGCGGATCGCACCGGGCAGACGACCGACCTCGGCACCCCGGCGGTCCACGCGCGAAGGCTGGAAGGCGCGACCGTCCGGGTCGACGGCAAGCTCGACGAGGATGTCTGGAACGACGCGTCCGCCGGGCAACACTTTGCTGTCTGGGAGCCGGACCGCGGCAAGCAGCCGACCGAGCAGACGGTGTTCAAGGTGGCGTACGACGACGAGGCGATCTACTTCGCCGTCGCCTGCTGGGAGCGGGATCCGCGCAACGTGTCGGCGCTGCTCTCACGGCGCGACCGCTTCAGCGACTCCGATCTGGTCAGCGTCTACCTCGATCCCTACGACGACAACACCACCGGCTATAACTTCCGGGTCAATCCGCTCGGCGTCCAGTCGGATGCCTACATCTACGACGATGGCGAGCGGGACGACGACTGGGATGCGGTGTGGCAGTCCGAGGTCTCGCGCGACAAGGACGGTTGGTATGCGGAGATCAAGGTGCCGTTCTCGTCGATTCGCTATCGCGAGGCGGACCGCATGACCTGGGGCCTGCAGGTCTATCGCTACATGCACGGGCGCGGTGAGGACACCGCCTGGGTGAGCTGGGATCGTGAGCAGTCCGGATTCGTGAGTCGATTCGGCGTGCTCGACGGGCTGGAACGGATCCCCGCTCCCCGGCAACTCGAAGTTCTGCCCTACACCGTTGCTCGCACCACCGATCCGGCGACGACCGGGCCGGAGGAGCGACTCGACTTCGAGAACTTCGGCGCCGACATCAAGTACGGCATCACCAGCGACCTGACCTTGAACGCCACGGTGCAGCCTGACTTCGGCCAGGTGGAGGCCGATCCCGCCCAGCTCAATCTTTCCCCCTTCGAGACCTTCTTCTCGGAGAAACGACCCTTCTTCGTGGAAGGAAATCGGTTCTTCCAGATGCCCGGGTTCGACCTGTTCTACTCCCGGCGGATCGGCACGGGAGACGAGAACTCGCGCATTCGCTTCGCGGGAAAGGTCTCGGGCAAGGTGGAGGGGGATGTCTCGGTGGCGGCACTCGCCGCAGTGACCGACGTGACCGGAGATGGTCAGGCCCACAACTTCCTGAAGAGCGGTGAGCTGAGGAACCGGTACTTCGTCACCCGGATCGGGAAGCAGTGGCGCTCGGGCACGGTGCGGGCGAACCTGATGCAAACCGCGGTGCAGAAGAGCGCCAAGCGCAGCGAGGCAGGGAACTTCCTATCCCGCGATGCCTTCACCACCGGGGTCGACGTCGGCGCCGACCTGTTCGATCGCGCCTACGGGGTCAGTGCCTATTCCGTCGGTTCGATCATCGCTCCGGAAAAGCTGGCCGACACGCCCGGCTCCGATCGAAAGAAGTACGGCACCGGGGGCGGTCTCTCCATCTCGAAGAACGCCGGACGCTTCCGGGGCAGTGTGAGCGGACGCTGGGAGTCGGATCGGCTCGACCTGAACGATCTCGGGTTCCTCAGTTCGCCGGACGAGGTCAGCTCCAGTGGTTGGGTGCAGTATCGCTACACTCCGGAAGGGGAGAGCGGACTGTTCAACAGCGGCAGCTTCAACCTGAATCTCTTCCGGAGTTGGCTCTACTCCGGGCGGACCGGCCTCGACGTTCACACCGGCGAGAGAGCATGGAGCTATGGCCCGGGCCACCCGCAGACCGGCTCGGGAAACGTCAACGCCAACCTCGAGTTTCGCGGATTCCAGCAACTCTGGGGTGGATTCGGGTACAACGAATGGGGGACGCAGCGCTACGAGACGCGGGGCGGTCCACTGATGGGCGAACCGACCACCTGGGGCGGGTGGATGGGCGGCTCGACCGACTCCCGCAAGAATCTCGTCTACTACCTCGAAGGCAACTACTGGGTCGATTCGGCCGACAACGCGTCGACTGATCTCTGGACCTCGGTCGAGTGGAATCAGAACAGCGCGATCAATCACGAGCTCTCGCTGAGCTACGGACACCGGGCGGACGACACCCAGTACCTCGAGCAGGTCGAGGCGGCGCCGGGCGAGGGGATCGGTGGGACGAGCTATCTCTTCGGGGACATCGTACAGGAGACGATGAACATCACCCTGCGCACCAACGTCCTCTTCGACCGGAACAAGTCGCTCGAGCTGTACCTCCAGCCGTTCCAGACCGTGGGCCGGTACTCCCGGGTACGGGAGCTGCAGCGGGCCGATTCCTACGCCCTGACCGACTACCCCGCGCAGGCGGCGGACTACGATTTCAACTACGCGGCGCTCAACCTGAACATGGTCTATCGCTGGGAGTACCGCCCGGGCAGCACCTTCTTCCTGGTCTGGACCCAGGGACGTCAGCGCTACGACCAGCGGAACCTGATCGGGGACCCTGCGCGCTATCAGGGCGGGCTCGACTCCTCGCAGCCGTTCGACAGCGAGCCGGAGAACGTGCTCTTGGCCAAGATCAGCTACTGGCTGCCGATCTAGCAACCCGCCGCGGGCCGGGGCAAACACGACTGGAACAGGATCACGCGCCAGCCTCCGGCGCGTGCTGGAGATGGGGGAGACGCCTGGGCAGCGTTCTCCCCTTTCTCTCTGCGCCTCATGCCTGGCCGACATCTCGATCGGGGATGATCTCGCGCGGGCTGTCTCGCGCAGGCTGTCTCGCGCAGGCGATCTCGCATAAGGGCATGCCACGATAGGCGCCCGCGGTTAGACTCCGGGCGCGCGCCGCAACGACGCGGCCCGCGGAAGGAGGAGTCCCGCATGCAGATCGAGTCCCCGGATCCCTGGCCCCTGCTAGAGTCTCGACCCGGACCCGGATTGGTGATCTTCCGCGTGCGGACCGATCTCCTGCGCAATCCGCGGACCGGCGTGGCCATGGAGCGCCTGGTCCTCGAGACGCCCGATTGGGTCAACGTCGTTGCCCTGACCCCGGAGCGGCAGCTCGTGCTGGTGCGGCAGTTCCGGTTCGGGGTTTCCGAGGTCACGACCGAGATCCCCGGCGGGGTGATCGATCCGGGGGAGTCGCATCGCGCGGCGGCCGAACGCGAGCTGCGCGAGGAAACCGGCTACACCGCGCCGCGGTGGACCTATCTCGGCTCGGTCCTCTCGAACCCCGCATTTCAAACCAATCGCTGCCACCACTGGCTGGCGGAAGATGCAGTGCTCTCGCACCCGATCGATCCCGATCCTGGCGAGGACCTCCGGGTGGGCACGGCAAGTCTCGACGAGGTGAAGGCGGCGATCGCCCGCGGCGAGATCGCGCACAGTCTGGTGATCACCGCGCTCTCTCGCATTCTCGATCTCCGCTCATGACCCCGCGACCGGGCAGTGGCCGGTCGGTGTGTCCAGGACCGCGGTGCGGGGCGGGCAAGGAGGTTTGCCGCCGGATCGCCCTCATCGGGCTCATCTCCCTGACGACCGGCGGGTGTGCGGAGGAACTACCGCGGCCGACCGGTGGAACCGACGCCCGGGTGTTGGTCGTGGCCAATCATCGTTCGGAGGAGTCGCGGCGACTGGCGCGGCTGTATCTGCGCAGTCGCGACCTTCGTGCGAGCCACCTGCTCGAACTTTCGTTGCCCAAAGTGGAGGAGATCGACCGCCCGATCTTCGAGCGCATGCTCGTTGCCCCGCTCGTCGACTGGTGGCAGGCGACCCCCGATTCGCTCCTCCCGCAGTATGTCGTCCTGATGCGCGGCGTGCCGCTCAAGATTCGCGGAGGGGGCGGCCGCGACGCCGATCAGTCCGCGGTCGACTCCGAGCTGACGCTGCTTCCTCGCCTTGCTCAGGGTGAATCGATCGCCCCCCGGGGGAAGCTCCCGAACCCCTACTACGAGCCGTCGCTCTCCGGTCCGTTCCCGGCCTTCGATCGCCAGGAGCGGAACCTCGTCCTGGTCACCCGACTCGACGCCTTCTCCGCCGCCGAGGTCGAGAGCCTGATCGCGCGGGCCGCTTCCGCGTCGGCCCGCCTTGACCATCCGACTGGATCCGAACCTCGGGCGCGATCGGTGCTGCTCGATCAAAAGGACGCAAGTCGTCTCGATCTGGGGAACAGCTGGCTTCGGGCCGCCGCGCGCGCGGTCGCGTCTGCCGGCGCCGAGGCGGTGCTCGATACCACTGGCGTCTACCGCACCGATCTCCCGGGCGATCGGTCGCTGGTCGGCTATGCCTCGTGGGGCTCGAACGATCCTTCGTACCGACGGGAGAGCCGGCTGCGCTGGGAGGACGGAGGGATTGCGACCGCGTTCGTCAGCACCTCTGCCCGGACCCTACGCGAACCCCCGCCGCGCTGGTTCCCCGGACCGGCGGACGACCGGGCGAGGCACTTCGGCGGCTCGGCGCAATCTCTGATCGGAGATCTGATCCGCGATGGCGCCACCGGCGCGGCCGGGAGCGTCTACGAACCGTACCTCGACGGCTGCGTGCGGCCCGAGTTCCTCTTCGCCGCTTACCTGAGTGGGCGCACCCTCGGCGAGAGCTTCTATCTGGCCACGCCGTTCGTGAGCTGGATGGGGATCGTCCTGGGCGACCCGCTAGCCCGGATCGCCTCTCCGGGAGGACCAGAGCCCCCGGCCGAACTCGGGATCAGCGACGCGCCAGGACGGTGAACGGCGTCCCCTCGCGCCGGCCGGCCGTAGAGAAGCGCAGCCAGTAATTGCCGGAGGCGAGGTTGGTGACGTCGATGGCCAGCGCGTTCGTCTCGCCGGCGAGGAACCGGGACTCCTGCCGGACCGATCGTCCCGTCGCATCGAAGACCGCGATCTCGGCCGGTCCGTCCAACGGTGCCGCAAGCAGGATCTGGCCGGTTCCCCAGAGCGGGTTCGGAGAGATCCGGAGTCCCTGGGTCGGGGGCGCGACCGCCGGAGTGTCCACCTCGGCGACCGGCCGAAGGTCGCGGACCTGGAGCAGGTGGTCGCTCGCGTCGGAGTCACCTGCCTGGAGCCCGTTCGCGGCCAGTGCGCCGGCCGACATCTCATGGGTGTAGACCAGGTAGTGGTTGGCCGGTTCGAGCACCGAGTCGCTGAAGATGAAGAAGTCGAGGCGCCCCGGCCAGAACGAGCTGGTGTCGCTCCGCCAGGTGTACGAGGTCCGCTTCTCGGTCTGCCGCGAAATGATGTCCGCCAAACCTGTCCCATCCCAGTCCGGGTGAAAGTCGGTGCCGTAGGTCGCCTGATCAACCACATCTCCGTCGGTCAGCGATCGCAACTGCTGGGCCAGGCCGACCAGGTTGAGATCCCCGGTCACCGCGATCGCCGTCCCGCCGGCCAGGTCGAGCTGTCCGCCCGGCTCGTACATCGCATCGCGGAGGAACTGGAGGATGTGATCGATCTCCTGCTGGCGCCCTGCATCGTTGGTGCAGCAGGGGAGGTGGGCGTTCACCAGGAGTAGCTTGTGCCCGATGGCCGGGGTGGTATCGATCAGCGTCGCCAGGTTCCCGTCGATGGCCCAGCTTCCATCGATCGGGTACCGGGAGATCGTCTGGCAGTCGTTCACGTCGGCGGAGTAGAACGGCGTGCCCGGGAACCAGCTCTCGAGGAGTGCCTCGGTCTGTGTGCCGGTGTGGTTGTAGATCTCCTGCAGCGCGTAGATGTCCCCGGCCACCGCCTGGTAGAGGCGACGGAAGCGGGGCTGATCGGTCCCGGCGTAGATCCCATCACTCAGCACATTCTGGGTGCAGATCCGGAGATCGGTTGGCTGGAGGCGGGCGAAGCCGATGGGGTCGGTGGTTGGCGCAGGCCCCTGATCCAAGGTGTAGCTCAGCGTCTGCCCGACATTCGGCAGCTGGTCGCCACCCGCCGCGGTGTCCTTGATCACGAGCTTGAGCGTCGAGCCGAAGAAGAGCGGCTGGCTGCCGTTCGGCAGCGTGTCCCGCCCGAAGCAGAGTTCGAACTCGGTCGCGGTGACGGTGGGGAGTGAGCGGAAGCGGATGTCGTCGTGGAAGATCGACCAGGTCGAGCCGCCGCGGTAGTAGGTTCCGCTCCTTGATCCGAGCTTCCACTCCAGCTCGGCGCCGATCCCCGAGACGGCGAGGCCGGTGGCGGTGTTGTTGTCGGTGTCGAGATAGACGACGAGGGCGTTGTTCTCGTCCAGGCTCCCCTCGATTCCCACCTCGAGCCGGAGGAAGAGGAATCGGGCATCATCCGCGACCCACAACCGGCCGAAATCAAAGCTCGACCCATCGCCGTTCGCGTCGGTGTGGAGCGGGGTTGCCCCGCCCCAGTCGGAAACCGCACCGTCCAACTGGATCGGCAGCGGTGCCCCTTCTGCCCGCCCGGACAGGGCCCCGCAGGGCAGCCCCATCGAGGTGGCGAGGGCCAGTGAGGCGATCAGCAATCGCGTTGAGAGGACCGGTTGGACGCGCACGGGAAGCTCCTCCGTTGTCGCGACCCGCGGGCCGCGTTGTTCAGCAGCGCAGTCTCAAAGTATAGGGGCCCCGTCCGGGCCTGACCAGCGGCGCCGCCTCAGCTTCCTGCCGGGTTCCGTCCGGCAGCGGGCGGGGGCGCACTCTGGAGGGCGCGCATGGCCGGAGCGTAGCCGGGCGCAACCCGGAGCGCCTCTTGCCACTGCGAGACCGCGGCGGGGAGGTTTCCGGTGCGTGCCAGGGCGATCCCGTAGTCGGTGCGGACCTTGGGGTCGAGCGGGTCGATCTCGACCGCAGCCTGGAACTCCGGGAGCGCGAGCGTCTCCTGGCCGGAGCGCGCGAGTACGATGGCCAGGTTGTAGCGTGTCGTGGCCTCCCGCGGATCGATCGCGATCGCCTGCCGGTACGCCTCTGCCGCCTCCCGCAGCTTGCCCTGGCGAACGAAGATCACTCCGACTCCGTGCCAGTTGGTCGCGTCCCGCGGATCGAGTTCGGTCGCCCGGCGCATCGACGCCAGCGCCTCGTCGAGCCGATCGGCCTTCTGGAGGCGGAGTCCCATCTGATACGCGTCGTACGCGCGCGCCCGTTCCACCGAGTAGCTCGGCAGGGCGAATTGGGTCGCGGCCACGATCACCCCCGCAGCCAGGGGGACGCGCGATCCGAACCACCCCTCGCGTCGCCCGATCACAAGGCAGATCCGGTGGAGTCCGACACCGGCCAGCCCGAGGAACCCGACCAGGATCGGCAACCGGTAACGTCCCGTGGCGAAGAAGACGGTGGTCGTGAGCCATCCGATCAGGATCAGCGCCACCCAGCCCGAGCTCGCCCCGTTTCGATCGCGCACCAGGACCACCGTTCCCACGACCGCGAGGGGCAGGAGGAGCCAGAAGCGGACGAACGCCAACCTCAATGGGAGGTGGTGCTCCTCGAGCACCTGGAAGTCCTCGATCTGCGGGATCTCCCGCGGGGTCAGAAAGAGCAGAGCTTTCCGGCCCATGAGACGCGCCGTTCGAGCTGGATCGGCCAGCATGCCCGTGCGGGCGCGTTCACTCCAGAAGCGATCCGCTTCGAGCCGGGAGAGGCTCCGTCCGGCGAGGATCGAAGCCGACCGGGTCGCGGTGATGTCCTGCTCCAGATCGACCTCGGGCCGCAGGCTGTACATCCCCCGCGCCGCTGGCTTGTTGCCCAGATAAAGATTGAGCCCCCCGTTCATGGTCATGAGCGAAACCGCGCCGCTCCGCGTGCTCTGATGAATGCCGAGCGGGAGCAGGGAGACTGCGAGACCCGCCAGGACCAACGCCACCCCGGATCGTCCTGCCCGACCTCGGCGCACCAGGATCAGGGTTACCGCCGCCAGGGGGAGCAGGGCGAAGGTGGCGCGCCCCACGGTGAGGCATCCACAGATCGCCCCGAAGAGCAACTCCCGCGGTGCCGTGCCCCTGATCCAACCGCCGTGGTCGCCGCCCGGCCTCTCGCCCGTGGGCGGAACCGGCCAGGCCCAGAGCGCCGCAGCACCGAGAAAGAGGAGCAACGATTCCGTCAGCACCTGCCCTTCCATAGCAAGGATGGGACCACAGAGCGCAAAAAGGATCGCCGCGCACCAGCCCGGCCCCGCGCCGAAGTCTCGCCGCGCAGCCAGGGCCAGCAGCGTACCGGTCGCGATTCCCAGGGCCGCGTGGAGCAGATGGACGGTCAGCGGGGTCGCGCTCACGACGCGAAACACGACCGACAGGAGTGCAGGCAGGAGCGGACTCATGAAATGCGGCCCCGGTGGCCACCCCTGCCCCGCCGCCAGTCGAGCCGAGAGATCGAGGTAATAGCGTCCGTCCAGGATCGGCTCGCTCAGCCGCGGATCGGAGCCCATCGAGACCACGGTCGCAGCCCGAAGTCCGACCGCGAGGGCGGAGAGCGCGAGCACGCCAAGCCGATCAATCCCTCTCAAGCCGATTCCCTCCATCCCGCGACTCGGACCCCATTCCACCTACCGGTTTCCTCTCGGACCGGCCTCCCCTGGACGGCGCGGAGCATAGGCGGAGCGTCCGACCGAAGGGTGCAGAGAAAAAACGTGAAACCCGCTGGTCGGGCGCTCCGTACCTTCGAGTGCGGGCACGGATCCTATCCTCGGTGGCAGGGCAACCCCCTCAGCACTGACACCAACCGGATCCGCGCCCGTATCCTTTGTGGCTCGAAGATTCGCACTCGGCGCGGCCCAAGACGCGGGGCCGCCCACGGGCCAACGACTTACCTGCTTCACCCCACCACCGATCGCGCTCGCCGCCGATCCTCGCTTCTCGCTGGACCTTGGCGGCTCGATGCACGAATCTTCGAACCACAACCAACAACTAACGAAACGCTCGAAATGGTCGGTGGGTGAGGGGGGTACCCTCCCCCAATGCCAAACCGATTCGCCCCCCGATCTCTCGAAGACCTCACCACTCGCGTCGCCCGGCTCCGCCACGATGCCGAGCTGCTCGAGCAGGCCCATCTCGACCTCGTGGAGGCGGCCCATCCGGCCCGCCGGGCCAGTACCCGGAACCTGCTGCACTATCTGGCGCTGCGACAGAGCGACCTGCGGGAGCTCCAGCGCGAGCTGGTGCCGCTTGGACTGTCGTCGCTCGGGCGACTCGAGCCGAACGTGATGGCATCGGTGGAGGCGGTTCAGGCTGCGCTGCTGCGCCTGGCGGGTCGGGAGATTCCGGCCGAGTCGCGGGCCGGTCTGCCGTGTGATTTCGAGTCCGGTCCGGCGATCCTCGGCGAGCAGACGCGGACCCTGCTTGGGCGGGCGCTTCCCGGTCGGCACACCCGGATCATGGTCACGATGCCGACCGAGGCGGCGAGCGACTATTCCCTGGTACGAGACCTGGTGCGCGGCGGGATGAGTGTGATGCGGATCAACTGCGCCCACGACGGCCCCGAGGTCTGGCGGCAGATGGCCGGTCACTTGCAGCGGGCGAATGCGGAGTGCCGGGGGGAGGCGAAGGTCGAGATGGACCTCGCCGGACCGAAGATCCGAGTCGGTGACCTCGGCCGCTCGGTCGCGGTGGCGCGTGTGTCTCCGCGCCGTGACCTGTGCGGGGAGGTGGCGGCGCCCTGCCGGCTCTGGATCGGTGCAGGCCCCATCCCGGCGACGGACGGCACCAGCGGGAGGTCATTGCCGGGCATCGACGCCAGCATCCCGCTGCAGACCGGGTTGATCGAGTCGATCCAGGTCGGAGACCTGGTCGAGATCGAGGATCGACGGGGCGGACGCCGCTGTGCACAGGTGGTGCGTACCGCGCGAGGCGGACTGGTGGCGGAGCTGCGACACACCGTCTACTACGCCGCCGGAGGGGAGATTCGCCTCCGGCGCGGGGGGAAGATCCTGGACACCCAGCGGATCGGCGCGATTCCGATGGTCGAGAATCCGCTCCTGCTCAAGGAACGGGACCGCCTGATCCTGCGCCCGTCCGACTGGCCGGCAAGACGTGAGGAGCGCGACTCGTCCGGCGAGGTGGTGGTGCCGGCCGAGGTGCCGGTGGGACCGATCGAGATCTTCACCGCGGTCGAGCCGGGGCAGCGGATCTTCTTCGACGACGGGAAGATCGCCGGCCGGATCGAGGCGGTGACGATCGACCGTATCGAGGTCGCGATCACCCGGGCGAAGCCTGGGGGCGCAAACCTCCGCTCGGATCGAGGGATCAACCTGCCCGACAGCGGGCTGGGGATCGACGCTCTCACCCCGCAGGACCTCGAGAACCTCGATCTCGCAGTCGAGATCGCCGATCTGGTCGGGCTCTCCTTCGTCCACGATCCCGAGGACCTGCTGCGGCTGCGCGAGGCGCTGGTGCGGCGCGACGCGCTCGACCGCTGTGGCGTGCTCATCAAGATCGAGACCATGGCCGCGTTCGACGGCCTGGCGGGTCTGTTGATCGCCGCCATGCAGTTTCCTCGCGCCGGGGTGATGGTCGCGCGGGGCGACCTGGCGGTCGAGATCGGCTTTGCACGACTGGCCGAGGTGCAGGAAGAAGTGCTCTGGCTGTGTGAGGCGGCGCACATCCCCACCGTCTGGGCGACCCAGGTGCTGGAAGGACTGGCCAAGAAGGGGCGTCCCTCTCGGGCCGAGGTCACGGATGCGGCGATGAGCGGGCGCGCCGAGTGCGTGATGCTGAACAAGGGGCCGTTTCTGCGCGAGGCGGTCGCTTTCCTCGATGACGTGCTGCGTCGCATGCAGCTCCATCAGTCGAAGAAGCGCCCGCTCCTCAGGCGTCTCCGCGTGTCCGACCTCGCCCTTCCGCCCCAAGGGGGACAGAAATCAGGCGGTGCCCTCCGCTTCTTCGATTCCGGTCGGGCCTGAGTCCGGGGCAGCCGACTCGTCTCTGGGCGACTCCTGTGTAGGCGACTCCTGTGCAGGCGACGCCTCGGCGTCGAGGGTCGGCGGGGGCGCCATCTCCCTTTCCGGCCGGTCCGGACCGACGAAGAAAACCACGCCGAGCGGAGGCAGGGTGAGCAGCAGGCTCTGCTCCCGACCGTGGAATGGCTCAGGCTCTGATTCGAATCCCCCTTGATTCCCCATACCGGTGCCGCCGTACTCGCGGGCGTTGCTGTTCAGCGCTTCGCGCCAGAAGCCGCGCTCCGGCACGCCGACCCGGTAGCCGAGGCGCGCGATCGGGGTGAAGTTGATCGCGACCACCACGTAGGGGGCGCCGGGATTCCCCTTCCGCAACAGGGTCAGGACGCTCTGCTCGCTGTCGTTGCAGTCGATCCACTCGAAGCCGTCGGGATCGTCGTCGAGTTCGTGCAGCGCAGGCTGCTCCGCGTAGAGACGGTTGACATCGCCGACCCAGCGCTTGAGTCCGTCGTGCAGTGGCTCCTGCAGCAGGTCCCAGTCGAGTTGATCGTCGTGATTCCACTCGCGCCGCTGGCCGAACTCGAGCCCCATGAAGATGTGTTTCCGTCCGGGCTGGGCGAACATGTAGCCGAACAGCAGCCGCAAGTTGGCGAACTTCTGCCAGTCGTCGCCGGGCATCTTCTCCGGCAGCGAGTACTTGCCGTGAACCACCTCGTCGTGGCTCAGGGCGAGGACGAAGTGCTCCTGGAAGGCGTAGAGCAGTCGGAAGGTCATCTCGTTGTGATGGAACTTCCGATGCACCGGACCGCGGGCCAGGTAGCGCAGGGTGTCGTGCATCCAGCCCATGTCCCACTTCATGTCGAACCCCAGGCCGCCCAGGTGGGTCGGACGCGAGACCATCGGCCAGGAGGTCGACTCTTCCGCGATCGTGACCGTTCCCGCGAACTCCTTGTGGATCGCCTCGTTCATCTGGCGCAGGAACCGGATCGCCTGCAGGTTCTCGCGCCCGCCGTACTCGTTTGCCACCCACTCGCCGTGCTTGCGGGAGTAGTCGAGGTAGAGCATCGATGCGACCGCATCGACCCGAATCCCGTCGGCGTGGAACTGGCCGAGCCAGAAGAGCGCGCTCGAGATCAGGAAGCTCCGCACCTCGGGACGGCCATAGTTCCAGATCAGGGTGTTCCAGTCGGGATGGAAGCCCTGCCGAGGATCGGCGTGCTCGAACAGGTAGGTCCCGTCGAAGCGCGAGAGTCCGTGCGGGTCGTCGGGAAAGTGCGAGGGTACCCAGTCGAGGATCACTCCGATGCCGTGCTGGTGCAGGACATCGACCAGGTGCATGAAGTCCTGCGGGCGTCCTTGACGCGCACTGGGGGCGAAGTAGCCGGTGGTTTGGTAGCCCCAGGAGCCGAAGAACGGGTGCTCCATGATCGGGAGCAGTTCGACGTGGGTGAAGCCGAGGGACTGGACGTAGTGCGCGAGCCCCGGGGCGAGTTCACGGTAGCGCAGCGAGCGCCGGCCATTTTCCGGAACACGCCGCCAGGACCCGAGGTGGAGCTCGTAGATCGACATCGGCGCCGTGCTCGACTGCCGCTTCGCCCGCCCCGCCATCCATTCCTGATCGGTCCACTGGAAGTCGAGATCCCAGACAACCGAGGCCGTCTGCGGGGGCATCTCTTGCAGGTGCGCGAATGGGTCGGCCTTCTCGATCGGTTCCTCCTGGAAGCGGGAGCGCAGGTGGTACTTGTAGACCGCTCCCTTCTGCACACCAGGAATGAACCCCTCCCAGATGCCGGAGCGTTTCAGGGGGCGTAGCGGGTGCGCTCCGGGTTTCCACTCGTTCCAGTCCCCGACCACCGAGACCTCGGTCGCGTTCGGCGCCCAGATGGCGAAGTAGACCCCGCGTACCCCGTCGATCGAGACGAGGTGCGAGCCCAGCTTCTCCCACAGGCGGTAGTGCGTTCCCTCCCGGAAGAGATAGATGTCGTCCTGCGAAAAGAGGCTGAAGGTCGCTCCGGGGTAGCTACGGGGGACGAACTCGGGGGCGGCCTCGCGCAGGACCGAGATCGACGGAACCCGGGCAGCGGGGAGAAGGACCGGCTCCGGGCTCCGATCCGACTCCGCCGGCTCCACCGACTCCTGCTCGCCGGGAATCTGGGGCGGGGCGGGGGCGGTCGCCTCGGGAAGGGAGGGGGGCTCGGCCCCCCGGGCTGGGCCAGCCTCCTCGGAGCCGGGCCGGCTTGGATCGGTCTCGCTCGGATCTATCTCGCTCGGATCTCTCTCGCTGGTCGCCACTTGGGGAGTCCTTTCCTCCTGGCCCGCCGCCCTGAATTCGGGGCAGCCGGGCGCCGGGGGGAGTGTACCAAAGCCGCCGCCCGGGGGTCGGGTCGGTTACACTCGACTCGCGGCTTTCGCCCGGGGGGCTCGACCCGCTTGGGGGGAAGCCCCCAGCCGAGAGTTCAGAAAGCAGCGAACCTCGGCCCGGGGGGCGCCGTACTTCCGATCGCCACGTGAGAAGTGGCGGCGCCGGAGCGCAGTCTCCCGGCCGACCGGGATCGGGTCGACCGGCTGCGGCGGCGCCAACGCTGAGGGGCGGGATGAAAAGCGACGAAGAGTTGTTCGAGCAATGTCGCCTGCGTGACACAGGCGCCTGGGAGACGCTGGTCCAGCGTCATCAGGTTCGCATGCTCAATCTCGCCTACCAGTTTTGCGGCAACAAGGAAGAGGCGCGCGATCTGGCCCAGGACATCTTCATCCGGCTCTACCACAGCATGGAGCAGTACCAGCCGGGGAGACCGTTCAAGACCTGGCTCAACAGCCTGGCGCGCAACCTCTGCATCGACAACTACCGGAAGCGCAAGAAGGATCGTCGTCTCGTGGACAAGCCGGTCGATGAGTTCTACGACCTGCCGTCGGCGGAGTCTCCCACCGACCACAAGCTGGAGAAGCGCCAACGTCGGGAGATCCTGATGCGCGCCCTCGAAACGCTCGGTCCGGCGAGCCGGGACGCGATCGTGATGAAAGATTTCCAGAACATGAGCCTGGAGGAGATGTCCCGTCTCCTCGGGCTGCCGGTCGGCACGGTCAAGTCGCGTATCTCGCGCGCCCGGGTCGACCTGGGAAAGGCGATTCTGAAGCTCGAAGGGATCAAGTCCTGGTCGGAGGCGGCACATGATCTGTGATCGTTTCCGCGCCGTTCTCTCCCGGTACGTCCGTGGCGAACTGGTCGAGCCCGAATTCGGGGCCGCCGTCGAGCACGAGGCGATCTGCTCCGAGTGCCGGGAGGCCGCGCTCCTGGCCTGGGAGGCGGTCGAGGGGGGAGAAACGGTCGCGACCACCGCGCCCCTGCTGCCCCTCGAGTCGCTGCTGGCCCGCACCACCGGGTCGGACTGCTCCTACGTCGAACTCCGGGTGGCGGAAGATCTGGACGAACCGCTGGAAGTCGCGCTGCGCGCACGGATCGAGGATCACCTCGGCGGATGCGCCTCGTGTCGCCGCATGCGGGAGATCCTGCACGAACTGCCCGCCTTCTACGCTCTCTATCCCGTGCTCAAGCCGGATCGTGCGTTCACGCGGGAGATCCTGGATCGCACCATCGGCCCGCGGCCTGGTTTCCTCGAGATCGTGCGCACGCTCTGGCGCCGGCCGGAGGCGGTGTTCGAGGCGGCGGTGGCCTGTGCCCTGGTCACCGTGCTGATCTTCGGCCGGAGCCAGCCCGACTACACCGTGATGGCCGATCGCGCGGAGCAGCTGGTGAGCGAGCAACTGCAGAAGGTGGTGCCGGAGCGGGCCAGCGTGCACGGTGTGCGCGACGTGCTCGCGCAGACCGGAACCAGCGTGGGTGATTTCCTCGCCCCTCGCGATGGTCATCTGCGCCGGCGGGTCGACGGTGTGTACACCTCGGCAGTAAAAGTGTCGAGCTGGATGGAACGCGCCGGGATCGATCTTCGTAACGGAGACTACCAGGCACTCCTCTCGGATCTGCGTGGGGTGCTCGGGCCGCTCGGTCTCTACCCGAAGCCCCGCGCGATCGGCGAGGCTCCGGAGACGGGGGTTGAGGACGATACCAAGCCCAGAGGCAAGACGGACGATTCCGTGCCATCCCAGGATGCGGGGACGCGTTGAGCGGCGAACGACGGGTGAACCGAGAGCCGGTTGGGGTCGGCTCGCATGATGAAAGGATCAAGCCATGAACGAGATGAGGAAGTCGCCCGCGCTCGCCGGGTTCCTCTCGATGATGCCGGGACTGGGTCAGGCCTACGTCGGCTACTACACCCAGGGCTTCATCAACATCCTGATCTTCGGTTCCTGCATCGCCACGATGGACAAGGTTGACGGTATCGAGCCGCTGCTCGCTCCGTTCACCGCCTTCTTCTGGATGTTCAACATCATCGACGCAGTCCGGAAGGCAAAGCTGTACAACGCACAGGCGGTGGGCGAGCAGGCGGCGCCGATTCCGACCGACAGCCCACTGGTCGGAGGGGTGATCCTCCTCTTGATCGGTTTTCTCCTCACCCTGCGGATCACCCTCGACGTCGACCTGGAGTGGCTCGAGGATGTCTGGCCGCTTGGTCTGATGGCCGGTGGTGGCTACCTGGTCTGGAAGTACCGGAAGGCGCAGCGCGAGCTGCGCACGACTCCCTCCATCCCGATCGCTCCTCCCCCCCCGGATCCGAGTCTCTATGCGTCGTTTGGCGACGACCCGACCATCTCGCCCAGCGCGGGAGAGGAGCGGCGGGGAGCCTGACGACGGCCATGTTCGATGTGTCGGTTGGCCGGGAGGGCGAAGTCGCGCCGGCTGCCGGGAACCCGGGGCGGTTTGTGCTTGCCCTGGGGTACGCCGCTGGCGAATATCGACCGCGTGATCTCCAAGAGTTCCGAATACGCCATCCGCTCGCTCGCCTACCTCGCGTTGGCCGGGGACCGCTGGGTCCTGAATCGCGAGATCGCCGACGAGCTGGAGCTCCCATCACCCTTCCTGACCAAGCTGCTCGGGACTCTCACCCGCGAAGGGCTGCTCGAAAGCCAGCGCGGCCGGACCGGCGGATTCCGGCTGGCCAAGGCACCTGAACAGATCCGGCTTCTCCAGATCGTCGACCCCTTCGACCGCTTGTCCGAGCGCCGCCACTGTCTCCTCGGGCAGTCGGTCTGTTCCGAGACCCACTCCTGCCCGCTCCACACCGAGTGGAAGAAGATCCAGGACGAGTTCCGCGAACTCTTCGCCCACACCACTCTGGCGGAAACGATCGCCACGCTGCGAGAGGACGGCTTCCCCCGCGCGCGGGTGGCAGGCCTGATGCCGCACTCCGGGGCGCTCCCTTCTTTCCGCCGCCCCACGCCGAGCGTGGACACCCCGGCGACGACCCGAAAGCCGACCGCCGCGGTGCGGAACAAGGCGCGCGGGCCGGTCCGGGGTTGACGTCGCCCCCCTCTTCCCGTTCAATGACCGGTCGCCGATCCGTTCGGCGCGGCGCCGGGTGCGTGCGATCCGGCGGACTCTCATAGGGGAGCCGGTACGGCTGAGATCCCGTCCGCGGGGCTGGACCCTGGCGGGTGGGGACCCTTGGAACCTGAATTGGGTAATCCCAACGTAGGGAATGAGAGGTTTCGGAGCGACCTTGGCGGTCGCGCGGCCCTCCCTCTGATTCCGCCCTTCGTTGAGTCCCGGAAAGGACATCACGATGCGTGAAGCCTGGATCGCCTCCCGGCGCGGCCAGCCGAATGTCAGCCAGATGCACTACGCCCGAGCGGGGCGGATCACCGAAGAGATGCTGCACGTGGCGCAGCGCGAGAAGCTCGCCCCCGAGTTGGTCCGCGACGAGGTGGCCCGGGGCCGGATGATCATCCCGGCCAACATCAACCATCCGGAGCTCGAGCCGATGGCGATCGGTATCGCCGCGTCGTGCAAGATCAACGCCAACATCGGCAACTCGGCCGTTACCTCGGGCATCGATGAGGAGGTCGAGAAGCTCCGCCTCTGCGTCGACCTCGGCGCCGACACGGTGATGGACCTTTCGACCGGCAAGCGGATCCACGAGATTCGCGAAGCGATTCTCCGCGCCTCGCGCGTGCCGATCGGTACGGTGCCGATCTATCAGGCGATCGAGCGGGTGAAGCGCCCGGAAGATCTGACCGCCGACCTGCTGCTCGAGGTGATCGAAGAGCAGGCGAAGCAGGGGGTCGACTACATGACGATCCACGCCGGGACCCTGCTCGAGTTCCTCCCCCTGACCGCTCGGCGGATCACCGGCATCGTCTCCCGGGGAGGATCGTTGATGGCCCAGTGGATGATGTACCACCATCAGCAGAATCCGCTCTACATCCACTTCGACGCGATCTGCGAGATCTTCAAGCGGTACGACGTCGCCTTCTCCCTGGGCGACGGGCTACGCCCGGGCTGCCTCGCGGATGCGAGTGACGAAGCGCAGTTCGCGGAGCTTCGGGTGTTGGGCGAGCTGACCCGGCGGGCCTGGGAGCATGATGTCCAGGTGATGGTCGAAGGTCCCGGTCACGTCCCGATGGATCAGATCGACATGAACATCCAGGAGCAGATCAAGGTCTGCCACGAGGCGCCGTTCTACGTGCTCGGTCCCCTGGTGACCGACATCGCCCCCGGATACGATCACATCACCAGTGCGATCGGGGCGGCGCTGGCCGGGTGGTCGGGCGCGGCGATGCTCTGCTACGTCACTCCGGCCGAGCACCTCGGCCTGCCGGACAAGGACGACGTGCGTCAGGGGATCATCGCCTACAAGATCGCGGCGCACGCGGCCGACATCGCGCGGAAGCGCGCCGGGGCCCGCGACCGTGACGATGCCCTCTCGCGCGCCCGTTACACCTTCGATTGGAACCGGCAGTTCGAGCTCTCGCTCGATCCGGAAACCGCGCGGCGGAAGCACGACGCAACCTTGCCCCACGATCACTTCAAGACGGCGGAGTTCTGCTCGATGTGCGGACCGCGCTTCTGTTCGATGCGCATCTCGACCGAGGTGCACGAGAAGTTGCGGGCGGAGCAGGGGCTGGCGCCGGTCGGGAGTGAGGCGGCCGGTGCGGGGGCCGACATCCACGCCCTGGCCGCGCAGTATCGGGACGAGGAACTCCCGAGCGTGCTGCGGAGCGAGCATCGCGAGAAGCTGAAGGGAACACCGGTGGTCTGATCGATCTTCGGTGCAGCGAACGAGTCGGCGTAGGGCCGGCCGGCGCCTCGCGGCGATCGGCCGGCCTGCCTTTTGTCGAGACAACGGGTGGCCGGACGCACTAGGCTCTGGCGGTAGCGCCGGGGGGTGTACGGAGAGGTCCCAGATCGTCGGTCCTCTCTCGGAGGCTTCGTGTCCCGATTGTCGTCGGTCGTGCTGGTCGCGGCTGCTCTCATCACCGGTTGCGGCTCGGACGAAGCGCCCGAGCCGGTTCCTACCGATCCCGGCGCACGGTCCGGCCATTCGCTCGTCTTCGATGCCGCCCGCGGGCAGTTACTCCTCTTCGGTGGCCGCACGGTGGATGGGCTGCAGAGCGATCTCTGGACCTTGAGCGGCGCGGTCTGGCAGCCATTGTTCCAGGGGGGGCCGGCCGCACGGCGGGATGCGGTGCTGCTCTATGATTCCGGCCGGAGGAGGATCGTGCTCCACGGGGGAACGGGGCAAGGCGACGTGCCGTTGCAGGACACCTGGGAGTGGGGAGGTGCCGGCTGGGCTTCCGTCCCGGGTACCGGCCCGAGCGAGCGCCGCGCCGCCGCGCTGACCTTTAGCGGGTCCACGAATCGGGTGCTCTTGTTTGGCGGCGAGAGCCCCCAGGGCGAGGCCTTGCGCGACACCTGGGCGTTCGACGGCAACGCCTGGACCCTCCTCGACGCGCTCGGCCCGGCGAACGCCGCGCTGCCGCTCCTGGTCTCGGATCCCGCGATCTCGGCCCCGCTTCTCCTGACCCTCGATCGGACGAGCGCGCCCGACGCCGAAGGGCGCTACCCCCAATCGGCCTGGCGCTGGAACGGCGCGGACTGGTTGGCCTACGGCGACCCCATGCCCTTCTCCGAGCAGCGGGCGGTGGTCGTGGCGGGGGAGGAGCTCCTGCTCTTCGATGGAGACGATGGCAGCACCTGGCTATCGGACCACCCGGGCTGGAGCCGCGTGGCGGAGACCGGTCCCGGAACGCGGACCGGCTTTGCCCTGGCCTACGATCTCACGCGGGAGGCGGTGATGTTGAGCGGCGGCCTGGTCGAGGCCGTCCCTCGCGATGACGTCTGGCTCTGGCACGACGGGTGGACGCGGCTTCGCTGATCTCCCTGCGGCGCTCGCGTCGCCTGGTCAGTCGAGGTTCGGCGCGAACGAACGCAGGAATCGCAGCCAGCGTGGGAGTTGACGCGAGAGCTCGAGATAGCTGGTTTCGCGTGTCGATCCCTTGGCGCGAACCAGTCGGGCCAGGCGATTCCTCTCCTCGTTGGGCCAGGTCGACCAATCGGGGATCATTGCCACCAGCGGAGCGAGGCGATGGAACGCCTCCTGCTCCGCCTGGCCGGATCGTGAGACCACGCGCAGACCGAGTCGTTTCCTCGCCTCACGCTCGGCCCAGACCGACGCGCGCTCGCGATCCCCGCCGAAGCGATCCGAGATCCAGCGCGTGACCGCGAGGCCCAGAGCCCCCAGCGGATAGGGACCAGGTTCCTCGACCCCGGCCGGCGCCCAGAAGAGATCCTCGGTCACCAGTCGGCGCAGGGTGGAGATGCCGGCGCGGTAGGACGGATCTCGGAGCCGGCGCTCCCGCTCCCGATCGGCCGCGGATCGCACCTTCGGGTCGAGCGAGCGGAAGCCGAGCTTGTCGTAGAACCAGAAAGCGCCCGACTGGAGCCCTTCGTCGTTGCCGTAGCCGGCCTGCAGACGTGGGACCCAGAACCACTCCGCTCCATAGAGATGGTGGAAGGTTCGCATCATCTGCGCGTAGAGGAAGGCGTTCTCGCCCGCTCGATAGGTGTCGTAGACGTTGAGCCCGATCTCGCACACTCGTCCGATCACGCTGGAAAGGGCGTAGCCGATCGGGACACCGTTCTTCACCAGGAATTGTCCGTAGAGCCCCTCGACCAGCAGTCGGCGCGGCGGGCGCACCCCAAAGCAATAGATCTCGAGTCCTCGCTCGAGCGGCACGCGGACGACATCGCGCTCTTCCGGGTGGCAGAGTGGGTAGAGTTCCCGGTTGCGCACCGACTGGGCCGACTTCATCCACCGGATGGCCGAGCGGGCCTCGGCCAGGTCGAGCCGCTCCACCGGCGGGAGCGGGCGCTTCATCTCGACCGCCAGGTCGAGTGCCTCCCGCTGCAGTGGCTCGCGGTGAAAGTGAATCTGCTTTCGCCGGCGGATCGAGGTGGTGCGCGCATCCTCGCCGCTGCCGATCGCCCAGCGGATCGGGAGGCGGAGGCGGTCGAAGAGAATCTCGCGCGCGTGCTCCGGGAGGCGGCTCGATTCGAGCATGCGGTAGAGAACCGCGAGGTCGCCGCGGTCCTGCGTGCTCCGCGCGGCCAGCATCCAGGTGTCGCCCTCGAGGCGATCGTCATCGATCCCCAGCACCTCGGACTGCGCCGCGCAGAGCGAGGCGAGCTCGAAGTAGCCGCTCGAGTCGTCGATCTCCTCCCAGTGAAGCTCGAGCGCGTCGGGATAGGTCGCGAGCAGCTCGCGCAGCATCGACCAGGAGTAGGTGTGGACGTTGTAGCTGCCCGGAAGGCCGGTGTCGCGGAACTCCTCCGCGCGGTCGCCGAGCGTGCGCACCCGGCCGGAGATGCGCCCCAGGGCACGTTCGACCCGGGCCAGCATCGCGGCGTCGTCGGGATAGGCACGCGCGAAGAGGAGCAGATCGTTGTAGCGAACCAACGCTTCCGGCTCGTCGATCGAGCTTCCTTCGATCCTCTGGATGAGCGCGTCCCGCTCGCTCCGCGCCGCCGCACCGTAGTGCGAGCGGAGCTGTTCCAGGCGTTCGATCGGATCGGGTGGAACCGGCTTCGGATCGGGCATCGGACTAGTGGGCCAGAGCCTCGCTCGAGGAGAGTTCGCCCAGCGAAAGCTCGCCCAGCGTGTCGTCGCCCAGGCGGAGATCCATCCGTTCCTGCTGGCGGATGAACGCCCAGGCGGGTCCATGCGCCAGCACCTGCAGGCTGCGACAGAGGCTGCGCTGCAGACGTCCCGGCTTCATCACCCGCTCACTCCGGAGTGCGGCCGCGGCGACGGCCCGCGCCCAGGGATTGGTGCGCAGGAAGGTGCGCTTCATGCGAAACGCCTCCTGGCCGGCGAAGACGAGATCGATCACGTGCTTCACCTCGTCCATGAAGTCGGCGAAGGT
Organism: Candidatus Eiseniibacteriota bacterium; assembly: GCA_016712505.1. Taxonomy (GTDB): domain Bacteria; phylum Eisenbacteria; class RBG-16-71-46; order CAIMUX01; family CAIMUX01; genus JADJQY01. Next base: position 44,615 of record JADJQY010000013.1, read on the forward strand.
CGCGTTGCACGGCACCGCTACCGAGGTCCCGTTCTGCAGATTCCCGAGGAACTCTTCCACCGTACTCCCGGGTGCCATGGCGTACGCCTTGGCCACCTGTCCGGTGTGCGAATCGGAGGTCGCAACCAGGTGCTTGCCGTAGTGGGCGGCCAGCGTGGCGGTGCGATGGTTCAGCTGGGGAATCCGGCCGGCGTTCAGTTCGATCACCGGGAAACGCGCGATGAGCGAGCTGACCGTCTCCAACTTGGGACGCTCCCCGCGTTCGAACCAGAAGGGGTGGTTGTACGCGTGGTAGAGACGGTGGTCGACGCAGTAGGCGAGAAACGCGTCGAGCGACTTTCTCCGGCGGGCCAGGTCGAGAAACTGCGCTTCATCCAGGCCGAGCACGTTGACATGAATGGTGTGACCCACTGCACGATCCTTCACCTTGATCTCCGAGCCGCGGATGATCGGAATGGGTAGCTCGGTGCCGTACTCGGCCGCGAGTTCTCGCTCCAGTGCGAGGATTCCCTTCATCGTGTCGTGATCGGTGAGGGCGAAGAAGCCCATCCCCTTGCGGATCGCCTTCTCGTACAGCGCGCGGGGGGACAGGTCGGGCAGATTCAGCACATCGTAGGAATAGTGCGAGTGCAGATGGAGGTCGGCCTTCTTGTAGACCAACTCCGGCCGATAGCGCACCCCCTGGATCGGGGCTTGGATGAGCTGCAAAGCCTGTGGAGGCATGAGACTGACGGAACCGCCTTTCCGTGCTCGGCTCGACTTCGGCGCAACGAACGGCGCAGTCTAACAGAATCCGAGATCGGCCTCCGCGCAGGTTTCTATAGAACCTCGTTCAGATACCCAACTCTTTATGATAATGACGGTTGCAGGAGGTGCGACGATGCCCGAAACGCTCCCCGGTCGGCGAGCCCGGCTGACCCAGAGAGTCCGCCCCGCGATCCCCTGGTTGCCCCTGGTCGGGTTGATCCCGTCGTTTTTGCTCGCCTCGTGGTCGCTCACCCAGCCCTGGGCGAAGGGCCGGGCGTTTCTGGTCTGGGGGATCTCGCGGTCCCCCGGGGCGACCCTGCTCGTGATCGTAACTCTGCTTGCCATGGTCGGTTCGAGCGTCGCGGTTGCAACCCGCGGGCGGCGTCACGGGCCGGCCGCGCTCCTGCACCTGTTCACCGGTGTGGTGATGGTCGCCGTCGCGCTCGCCGCCTTCCGGATGATCGAAGGCACGGAGGTGAAGCTGCTCGGCGTCGTCCCCCTGGCCACGATCGGCGCCGGACGCGGGCTCAAGGCCTTCCTGCTCGCCTCGCTCCTGGTCCTGCTCCTCGGGGTGATCGAGGCGATCGTGGCCTTCCGGCGACGGGAGCCGCCCGTCGCCGGGTAGTCAGCGAGAGCCAGCTAGAGTGCGCTCGTGCCGGGCGGCACCAGCCGATCGATCTCGGCCAGGGTCGCAGCGTCGAGGGTGAGATCGAGCGCCCGGATGTTTCCCTCCAGCTGTTCCATGGTGCGCGGGCCGATGATCGACGAGGTCACGCCCGGGTGGACCAGGCTCCAGGCCACGGCCAGCTCGGCCAGCGGCACGTTGCGGCTCGCGGCCAGCTTGACCAGCTCTTCCACGATCTCGAGCCTCCGGACGAAGCGCGGATTGTTGATGTCTCCGACCCAGCCGGACGCGCGCGGACTGTCGAGCGGGTTCTGCCCTCCGAGACGGTACTTCCCGGTCAGCCAGCCCCCCTCCAGCGGACTCCAGACGATGTTGGCCAGCCCGAACCGGAGTGACATGGGGAAGATCTCCGCCTCCATGGTGCGGCGCAGGATGCTGTAGGGCGGCTGGAAGCAGACGAACCGCTCGAAGCGGCTCCGCTCGCTCAGCCAGAAGGTCTCGACGATCTCCCAGGCCGGCAGCCGCCGCTGCCCCTCGGTGTCGTAGTGATTGGACGAACAGCCGAGGTACCGCACCTTTCCCTGGCGAACCAGGTCGGTCAGTGCGCCGAGGGTCTCCTCCCACGGGGTCGTCGGATCGGGCCGATGGATCTGGTAGAGATCGATCGCCTCCACCTTGAGCCGCCTGAGGCTGGCCTCGCACTGTTCCAGGATCGCCTTCCGGGAGAGACCACGCTGGTTCGGCCCCGGGCCCATCGCCCCCCATGCCTTGGTCGCCAGGACCACCTGCTCGCGCTTCCCCGCGATCGCCTTGGCCACGATCTCCTCCGACTCTCCCTCGGAGTAGACGTTCGCCGTGTCGATGAAGTTGATCCCGGCGTCGAGCGCGCGGTGGATGATGCGGATCGACTCGTCGTGATCCGGATTTCCCCAGCGCCCGAACATCATCGCCCCCAGGCACAGAGGGGACACCTTGAGCCCCGTTCCGCCCAACCTCCGGTACTGCATCAGAGTCTCCTTTTCCGCCTTGCGTCGTCGGCCCCTGCCTCCGCTCGGTCCCGGCCCCGGGCAGATCCTACATCCACTGCCGGAAGATCCGCTCGGGACTATGTGGCCCGTGCCGCCGCTCGGCGCCCGGCGAGAAGGTAGACCAGGACGAGGGTCAGGCCGAAGAGGGTGACGATGGTGGGGCCGGTCGGGAGGTCGAAGCGGTACGACACCACGGAGCCCAGGATGGAGACGATCACGCCCGAGCCCCAACCGATCAGGAGGCGGCTCCGGAGCGAGGTGGCGAGGAGCGAACCGATCACGGCCGGCACGACCAGCAAGGCAAAGACCATGAGGACGCCGGCGACCTGGACCGAGCTGGTCACCGCGGCCGCAACCGTGGCGTAGAAGAAGAAGTCCCACCCCCGGACCCGCATCCCCGAAGCGTAGGCCCGCTGGGGATCGAACGACACCGCCCCGAACTGTCGGCGAAACGCCCAGTGCAACAGCCCGAGGAGTGCGTAGAGGGCGGCCGTCTTCCACACCCGGTCCCAGGGGACCCAGAGGATCTGACCGAGGAGAAGGGTCTCGGTCTCCTCCGCTCCGTGCGGAGTGCGCGAGAGGAAGAGGGTCATGGCGGAGGCGGCCACCGCGTAGGTGATCCCGATGTACGCCTCCTGGGGAACGCGTTCCTTCTGGTGCCGCGTGGCCGCGATGAGGGCGGCGCCGAGGAGCGCCGCCCCGGCCCCGGCGAGGTAGGCGCCGAGGCCGCCGATCTCGGCCCCGAGCACGAGAGCGACCGCGGTTCCGAGCGCGGCGACCTGGGCGAGGGCGATGTCGACGAAGATCACCCCGCGCGAGACGACGTGCAGCCCGAGGTAGGCGTGGATGCCGACCAGTACGATCGCCATCACCGTGGGCGCGGCCATGATGGAGAGGAAGTCGTGCACGAGGGATCCCTTCTCTCGGTCAATGACTCGGCGGGGCGGCGGCGACCAGGGCGTTGAGCGCCTCCTCGAAGAGGTCTTCGTAGCGCGGAACCTGCGCGGTCGCTCCCACCTGCGTGGCGAGCACGCGAATCTCCGCGCCCGCCTCGGCGGCCACTCCCTCGGCGGCCTTCCGGTCGTTGTAAGGTGCGAGGAGGATCGTTCCAACTGACTCCCGCTCCATGGTCGAGACGAGGTCGAGCAGATGGCGCGGCGTGGGCGGGATGCCGGCCCGGTCCTCCACATAGCCGACCAGGCGAAGTCCGAGCCAGTCGCCGAAGTACTCCCACTCCTTGTGGAAGGCCACGAACGCCTGGCCGCGAAGCCCGGCGGCGCGCGTCTCCCACGCGACGATCCGATCGCCAAGTCTGCGCGCGTAGGCTGCGCGGTTCGCTTCGTAGACGGATGCGTGTCCGGGATCGATCTTGGCCAGCGAGCGCGAGATCGCCGCTGCGATCGCCACGCCGTTTCGGGGATCGAGATCGAGGTGGGGATTGCCCTGGGGATGGACGTCACCGAGCGAGCGATCGACCGGCCCGCCTGGAACCTCGAGGATGCGCGGCACGGCGCTCGCGGCGTCGAGGAAGCCGGCGGAACCGGGGCGTACCGCAGGATTGCGGGCCGAGTCGATCAGGAGCGGCAACCACCCGGACTCGAGTTCGAGGCCGTTGGCGATCAGCAGGTCGGCGTCGCGAAGCCGTCGGGCGTAGGATGGGCGGGCCTGCACGTAGTGAGGGTCCTGATATCCGGCCGCGATCGCCTCGACCTCGACCCACTCTCCACCGACCTCCGAGGCGATGGAAGCGAGGTTGGGCAGCGTGGTCACGATCTGGACCTTGGCCTCGGCGTGGCCCAGGACCAGGCCGAGCAGCAGTAGACACGCGGACCAGGGCGCGCGCAGCAGGCGCGCGCCCGTCTTGGATCGGGACATCGTGCCTCCTAGTAGCGGTGCGCCGGGTGGGAACCGATGGTGAAGTTGAGTTGAAGATTGGCCGTCCAGTCGTCCTCGATCTCCGGGGCGCTCCAGTCGCGGTGCCGGACTTCGAGGCGGAGGAGGCTGAACTCGCTCGGCACGAACGCCACCTGGGCCCGGGTTTCCTGGATGTCGAAGTCCTCTCCCTCGGCCAGGCTCTCCCGGAAGAGCGCGTAGCCTCCGCTCAGCCAGACGCGACGAAGCGCCTTCCAGCGGAGGAGCGAGTAGGCACCGAGCTGGTCGTTTCGATCCTGGTCGAACCGACCCGAGATCAGCTCGCTCTGCCAGATCAGGGCGCGCCCGCCCGTCTGGGTGAGATCCTGCCACTTGAGGGTCAGATCGCCGCCCACGTAGGTCGCGATTTCGGGATCCTCCGTATCGACCCGCGACGCCAGTCCGAAGACCGGCGCGAGGTCGGCGACGTTCCGATCCAGGCGGAGAGAACGCTGTTCGGCATCCTCGGCCCCCGCCGGGCCACTGAGGAGTGATCCTCCGATTTCGATCGTGGCGCTTGTCCCCAGGTCGAGCAATGAGGAGAGCCGACCACCGGTGGCGAGCCGGTCTTCCTCCGCGTCCATGATCTCCGCGGAACCGTCTCCGGCGTAGCCTTGCAGCTCGAGATAGATGCTGGTCGGGAGCAGGTAGGAAGCAACCACCGCAACGTCGTTGGCCCCTTCCGGGCCAAGCAGCCCGGCCGTGCCGATCGGCGCACTCACCCAGGGGAAGGCGTGGGTGTGCAACTCGTTGTGCTTGCCGAAGGGGAGTTTCAGCTGGCCGAACTTCAAACCGGCACCGGAGGGAAGCGACGTCACCCAGGCATACCCCTCCTCCAATCCGGTCCCTTCCTCGGGGCTCAGCGTGACGGTGGCGAATGCCTGGAAGTACGGATCGACGACGGAGGAGAGCACGACCTCAGCCTCCTGAAATGCGAGACCGTCCTTCGTTCCGCCTTCCGGATCGGAGACCGGATTGTCGGACCAGGTGCCGAGGAAGAGTGCATTGAAGCTGATGGCGGGGTTGAGGGCATTGCTCACTCCCAGGGCGGACCTGGTTCCACCTTCCTGGGCCAGAGCGGGAGTGGTCACGGGGTTCAGGACGCGAAGCAACGCGACCGCGGCACACGCCGCGACGCGCGCGCCAAGAGTGGTGCTCATCGAAGATTCTCCTGTTCGAACGAAAGCTCGCGGTCCGCACGCGCCTCGCGCGGACGACTCAGGTGCTCTCGCAAACAGGAGGAGGCGCCCGGGCTTCTCGCGCGCGATCCTGGCACTGCATCGGAGCGGCTATCGCTCCCGATTCAGCCGCGGTCTCTGTTGCGCGGGGCGGGGCGAACTGGATCGGGTCGTCGTGGAGCGCCCCCTCCGCGTGGTGCGTGACCTGGCAGAGGAGGCAGGAGTGGGTGCTCTGATCGTGTCCCTGGTCGTCGTCGCAGCCATGCAGATGGTGCGCGAGATCCGCGGGAGCGAAAGCCAGGATCGACAGCGTGAGGATCCAGGCCAGTGCCAAGCACAGCCCGCGGCGGCCGAATACTGTCTGTCGATCCATACGCGTGCCCCACGGGTGAGCCCGACCCTCGAGACTCGGACGGGCGCAGTGTCGCAGAGGGGAGTCGGGGGGACAACTGGATGAAAATGAACTCTCAAGAGAAGAGAGATGTTGACGATATACAGTGTTAGACGTAGTCTAAAGCCATGAACGAAGCTGTCGTGACAATCCTCCAGGGGAACGGGATCCAACCTTCGGCCCAGCGGGTCGCGGTGGGAGAGTATGTCCTCCGGACCGAGGATCATCCATCCGCCGATCAGGTGTGGGCCGCGGTTCGCGAGCGGTTCCCCATGATCTCGCGCGCGACGGTTTACAACACCCTTAACTTGTTCGTGGAAAAGAAGTTGCTGCGTGAGCTGATTCTGGCGGAGGGGCGGATCGTGTTCGATCCCAACCTCGGTCCGCACCATCACTTCATCGACGAGGAGTCCGGGGCGATTCTGGATGTTCCCTGGGACGCGGTCTCGGTGGATCGGGTCGAAACCCTGCCCGGCATGGACGTTCGGGAGTACCAGGTGGTGATGCGGGGACGTCGGCGGGCGCACTAGGCGATGTTTTTTTAATGAATAGCTAGACTGAATCTAACCCTAGAAAAATTCTAATGGAGGTGTGCATGTTGACCGTCGGAGATCGCTTCCCGGAGTACCGTCTGACTGCCGTGGTGAGCACCGCGCCAGGGCGGGAGTTTGCCGAGATCTCCTCGGAGTCGTACGGTGGGAAGTGGCGCGTTCTCTTCTTCTGGCCGATGGATTTCACCTTCGTCTGTCCGACGGAGATCGCGGAATTCGGGCAGCGGACGGCGGACTTCGCGGCGCGCGGGACACAGGTGCTGGGGGTGAGCTGCGACACGCACTGGGTGCACCTGGCCTGGAGAAACCAGCATCCGGCCCTGCGCGACCTGGCCTGTCCGATGCTCGCCGACACCAAGCGCGAGCTGGCCGGCGCGCTCGGGATCCTGCACAAGGGGACCGGCGTACCGCTCCGTGCCACCTACATCGTCGACCCGGAGGGGATCATCCGGCACGTGAGCGTGAACGACCTGGACGTCGGACGGAATGTCGAGGAGACGTTCCGCCTCCTGGCCGCGTTTCAAACCGGTGAGCTGACCCCGTGTAACTGGAAGCCGGGCCAGGCCACCCTGAGCGCCGCCTGAGCGCGGCGCAGGAGAACGAAAGGAGCCTCAGATGTACAAGAGTCCGAGCACATTGTCCGAGTCGGCACGGGGTACGGTGGCGGCGAGCTTGAATGATCGCCTGCTCGATGGTCTCGACCTCCACGGCCAGATCAAGGTGGCGCACTGGAACATCAAGGGACCGATGTTCGCCTCCCTGCACCCGTTGTTCGAACAGTTCGCGATCGGTCTCGCGGCCTTCAACGACACCATCGCCGAGCGGGCGGTGACCTTGGGTCTGCAAGTCAAGGGGACGGCGCGGCAGGTCGCGGCCAGTTCCCGGATTCCGGAGTACCCGGTGAGCGCGGTCCGGGACATGGATCACATGGCGCACCTCGCCGATCGGTTCGAGCAGTATCTCGAGGGGGTGCGCGAGACCCGGAGGGTGGCGGAGCAGAACGGGGACACCGATTCGGTCGATCTGATGACCCAGGTGGTGACCGAATTCGAGAAGAACGCCTGGTTCCTGCGCGCCTCCCTGGAACGGTGATGCACCGCGCGGGAAACGACCGCCGCGCGGATCGTGCCCTCGCGGGAACTCAGCGAAGGACGATCACCCGCCCGAGCACGGAGCGATCGCGGTCGGAACGGAGGTAGTAGACCCCCGAGGGGAGCGGGGAACCGTCCGGATCACGGAGCTGCAGTTCGGCCTGTCCGCTCGATCCAGAGCCCGCGTTCGGCGGTAGGTCGAGCAGCGCGCGCCCCGATGCGTCGTGGAGCGAGAGCCCTGATCCGGCGGCCGGGCCGCTCCACCGGAGCGTGACCCGGTCCCGCGCCGGCTGCGGCGAGATCCGCAGAGTGGCGCGGGGTGTTCCGGGCGTCGTCCCGGCCGGGATCGGCAGCGGCCCGATCCAGCGCGCGATGTTCTTGGCTTCGCTTTCCCCTGCAGCCGTGAAGCTGCCCCCGACATAGAGGCTGCCATCGAGCGGCGCGAGGGCCTGCACGACTCCGGCGATGCCGGAGCCGAGCGGGGACCAGGCGGACCCGTTCCACCAGGCCACGCTGGCCGCGGCGGCGCCGCCGATCGTGGTGAACGACCCGCCCGCCACCAGCGCGTCGTCGTACGAGGCGAGGGCGCGAACCGCGCCATCGGACCCCGCTCCGAGGGAAGCCCAGGCGGTCCCGTCCCAGCGTGCGCAGTTTCCCGCCGGGACTCCACCGATGGTGCTGAAGGCGCCGGCCGCGTAGAGCCCTTCCGGGCGGACGTGGAGCGCGTGGACCTCACCTGCCGGATCGAGCCCCTCGTTCAGCGTGTCGTAGCTGACGCCGTCCCAGACCGCGAGCCCCCGGGTGGCGAGACCTCCGGCCAGATCGAAGCTGCCTCCGATGACCAGCCGGCCGTTCCACACCGCGAGGGCGTTCACCTTCGTCTCTCCCGCCACTCCGCTCACGCCGGCGCCCAACGGGTGCCAGGCCGCACCGTCCCAGCGGGCGAGGTAGTTCGCCGATCCTCCGCCCGCGAGGGTGAACCGTCCCCCGGCGATCAGTTCGGAGTTCCAGATCACCACGGCGCGCACCTCGCCGTTCATGCCGGATCCGAGGGGATACCACTCCACTCCGTCGAAGCGGCCGATCCGCTCCATCGCGACACCGGGAAACTCGGCTGACTTGTCGAAGTTGCCCCCGGCCACGACGTCGGGACCGTAGCCAGTGAAGCAGTGGACTACATTTCGCACGCCGGCTTTGAGCGGAAGCCAGGCCGCGCCGGTCCACCGCGCGACATTGCGCGTTCCGGCCTCGCCGCCGGCGTTCTGGAAGATCCCGCCGGCATACAAACTGCCATCGATTGCCGAGAGGCCGAAGACGGTGTTCTCGCACCCCTCACCGCCGGGCGGGGAGGCGAAGCCGGTCCACCAGGCATCGTCGGCCGCGGCCCGGGCAGGGGTGGTCAGCAGGGCGCAGCACAGCGCTGCATGCGAGATCGCTCGCCGCATTGGGGTCTCCAGCGTTGATGGTCCTGGCGGAGCGGGCGCAGACTAGCGTACGTGGAGACCACCGTGGGGTGAAAGCGGGGATTGCCGGGGGCTCAGAATCCGCCGGTGATCTGGAGGGCGCCGAAGGTTCGGCGGTAGCCTCGCTCGGTCTCGAGATTGCCGTCCGAGCGACCGGCGAGCGCCTCGAGTCGAACCTGGTCGATCCTCCAGATGAACGCCCCGGAGTAGGCGAGATACGGGGTGTAGTCCCCGGGCGCTTCCTTGGCCCATCCGCCGTCGAGCGCGCCGACGAAGGTCCAGCTGCGATCCGGGTTGATCTCGAAATCGACTCGACCGTAGCCGGCGCGGTAGTCGTCGGGGGTCCAGATCCCATTCGGGAGATCGCGACGGAAGTTGATCGATTGGGCGCCGAGTTCGACGAACGTCCGCGGCTTGCGGGCGAAGAGCGCATAGCGGGCGCGGGCGCGCATGCCGCGGCGCTCATTGTCATCGGAGTAGCTGGCATAGTCGCCGCTCACGATCAGCGTGGTCCGGTGCTCCGGTCGAAGCGTGAGTCCAGCCCCGACCTGATCGCCGAGGATGCGGTCCGGATTCGACTCGTAGCTGAAGAGGGCGAAGTGGGAGTAGCCGAGATCGGCTCGGACGCGGTCGCCTCCGAGCCAGGCGAGGTTCACCTCTTCCTGGACCGGGGTGTAGTCCGCGCCATCAGGCCGCTTGATCGCGAGCTGGGCCCGGGCCGACGCGCTCCAGCGCTGATGCAGACGCGCGTCTCCACCCAGCGTGATCCAGGTATCCTCGACGTCGGGCCGGCCGGTACGGCTGAAGCGATTGAGCACCACCCCGGCGCGGGCGTGTCCCCGATAGGCGATCGGGAACTCGAAATCGAGGCGGGCCGCCTCGGAGATGAAGTCATCCGAGTCCTCGGCGTAGTCGAAGGCGAGTGTCGGGTGAGCTGACCACTCGCGCAGGATGATCGCGCGAAGCTCTTCCCCTGCGGTGGAACGTGCGCCGGCCTGCTCCTGCCGGGAAAGGGTCTGGAGCGCAAGATCGGGCCGGCCGTTCCAGTGTTGCGCCCAGGCGAGCCCTTCGTACGCCGCGGCGGAGGAAGGATCCGTCTCGATCAGGGAGGAGAACATCCGCCCGGATCGTTCGTGATCCCCGCGCCAGTTGTGAACCATGGCCAGGCCGAGCCGGCCGTCCCGATGGTCGGGCGCGTCGCGCAGCAGCGACTCGTAGGCGTGCACCGACTGGGTGGTCCGACCGAGCCAGGAGAGCATGCGCGCCTCGCCGTAGCGGGCGTCGAGATCGCGAGGCTGCCGGACCAGGACGGCGCGATAGCTGGCCAGGGCATCGGGGGTCCGGCCGCTCCAGGCCTGGGCAAGGGCAAGGGTGCGCCAGGCGGCGAGATGACCGGGCTGCTTCCGGAGCAGCCAGCGGAACTCCGCGATCGCTTCGTCGTGGCGTCCGGCCCAGGTGAGCTGCGAGGCAAGCCCGAAGGAAAGGGAGTCGCGACGCGCGGGTTCCAGCGCGATCGCCTCCCGGTAGGCCACGACTGCGGTGGCGTGATCGTTTGCCCCGGACGCCTCCCGTGCCTGCTGGATCAGGGATTCCACGTCCGGAGCGGCCGCGGCCGACCACGCAGGGCAGACGCTGAAGCAGGCTGCAAGCAGCAACGTCAGCGTCAGCAGACGGCGGAAGCGACCGATGCCCATCTCATCCTCCCTGAACTCACCGCACCGGAGTCGAACGCGGCAGGTCGTTCGGTCCCAGTTCGCTCACGATCCGATAGAGACGAACTCCGTTCGCCTCGGCAATCAGCCCCGCGCCGGGAGGGAGCACGCCGATCCGCTCGACCTCGGTGATCCCCACCCGATTGGCCCGCACTTCCGGGTCGATCAGGATATAGGCATTGGCGTGACGAAGCACGCTTCCCGGCCAGCCCTTCTCATCCTTGCCGGGCAGCGGCTTGGTCGGGTGGCTGGAGTGAAGCGCCACCCGATCCCAGACGTTCGAGATGATCAGCGCGTCGGGGTGAAGCCGGGCGAGGAGGGGCGCCTCCGGCGCCTCGTACTCGGGACGCGCCCACTGCAGGCTGCGCCAGTAGGGGTGGGAGAGGTCCTGGGTCTCGCGCGCCGCGCCGGCGTAGCGGGGCCCGGCCGCGAGCTGGCTGGCCACGAGCAGGGTGGTGATGGCTCCGATGGCCATCTGGGTCGGCCGGTTCGCGCCGTCCCGGGCGCCGCGCAGCATCATGAAGCCGAGAAGCAGCAGCGCGGGGTAGCTGGGAAGGAGGAGCCGGGTGTTCACCCGGTCGGTGGCGATGCTCATGGTCGAGACCACGACCAGCAGCGTGTAGAGGATGGCGAAGGCGGAAAGCGCCACGCCGGTCGTGTGGCTGCGACGGTCGGACTCCATCATCCGGGGACCGAAGCGCTGCACGAAGACAAGTACCAGGGCGACCGCGGCGATTCCGGCCGTCCAGATCAGCGCCGACTGGAGAACGGGACTCGCGAAGGCGGGTGGCGCGATCCAATCACCCCCCAGGGTACGGATGGTGTCGAGGATCACCTCCGCCGGTCGCTGGGTGGCGCGAACGCGCTCTTCGCCGAAGATGTGACCGGTCAGGAACTGGTTACGCGCGCACCAGAGGGTGATCGGCAGCGCGGCCGGTACGAGGAACGCGGCCAGGCGGCGCAGCGAGTGCGCGCCGGAATCGCTGTGGTTTCGCAGCACGACCGCGATCGCCCCGGCCCCGATCAGGGCGAAGCCGGTGTACCGGGTGAGTGAAGCGAGTGCGGCGAAGAGGCCGGCGCCGATGATCCAGAAGGTCCCGGCATCGATCGGCCCTTCCTCTTCCTCGGGGTGTTCAGAGCCAGCGGGGGTTGCTTCCAGGCCGCGAACCAGGCAGGCGAGTGCGGCCACGCACCACAGGGTGAACAGCGTCTCCGACCAGATGAACGACGTGGTGAGGAGTGCCGGGCGGAAGCAGGCGTAGGTTAGAAGCGCGACCGCGCCCCAGGCCGCGCCCAGGAGCCAGCGCGCGAGAAAGGCGAGCGGTAGCAGGGTCAACGCGAAACAGACGACGTTGACCGCCCGGGCCCACGCCACCGCGTCGGATTTTGCGCCCAGAGCGAGCAGCATCGGAAAGAGCGGCGGCCAGGCGGAAAACGGAATCCGGGCGGGGCCGATTTCGAGCGGGGTGACCGCGGTGGTCAGACCATGGCCGCCGGCGATGCTCTTGGCCGCGCTGATGTACTGGAGCGAATCGGGAGAGAGGGCCGGGCTGGGCGCCGTCGCCCACCAACCGAGCGCCAGGGCGATCAGCACGGCGACCGCGGGAGCCAGCCACTTGAGCAGACGCTCCCGTCGCTGGTTCTGGGGAGACGGAGTTTGCAGCAATGGCGCGATGTCGGGTTCCGCCAGCGTGACCGGGTCGCCCTCCGGCTCCTCGATCGGCTCGACCACGGCCGAGGAGTGCAGTTCCTGGCGCGCGGGCTGGTGCGACTCGGGATGACGCGCGTTGTCCGAGTAGATCACGATCGCCGGCGGCGGATCCCCCTTCGGAGGGCGCGCGGTCTCATCATCGGGCAGCAACCGGTCGACCAGCGACTCCCAGTCGTCGGGGTTCGGATTTCGTTGTGGTTCGGTCATCCCTAGATCTATCGGTCAGGCCGGGTTCGAGCTTCAAGTGCGGGTCGGTTCCAGGAGCGGGGTCATGGTACTCTCTCCCCCGCTGGAAGGAGGACCGCCAAGCTCCGCTGGGAAAAGAATTCCCGATCGTGGCGGCGGAGCCGAGATCCCAGAACCGAGGAAAGGACAACCGATGCGCATCTATGGGTGGATGGCCCTGGCCGGGCTGTTGTTGGCCGGGGGAGAAGCGGGCTCTCAGGTGCCGGCCGGCCTCAACTACCAGGGAATTCTCGCGGACCCGAGCGGTCGGTTGGTCGAGGACGATCGCTACTCGCTGCACTTCCGCCTCTACGCCAGCCCGGAGGGGGGAACCGCCCTCTGGCAGGAGACGCAGGAGCTGGCCGTGCAGCAGGGGGTGTTTCACGCCGTGCTCGGAGCGGTCGCTCCCTTGTCCCTCCCGTTCGATCGGCCGTACTGGCTCGGGGTCGCGATCGATGACGGTTCGGAGCTGGCTCCGCGTGTACCTCTGACCTCGGCGCCCTACGCCTTGACGGCCGGAGGAGTGGTCGACGGCGCGATCAGCGGGCCGAAGCTGCAAGATGGGGTCGCGGTGCGCAGTCTGAATGGGATGACCGATGCGGTGACCTTGACCCCCGGGCCGAACATCACGTTGCAGCAGGTCGACGGCGCCCTGGTGATCGATGCGCCGAACGCGCGCGGCGACATCGGAGCGGTCATCGCGGGGACCGGACTTTCGGGCGGCGGCGAGAGCGGGGATGTGACGCTCGGGATTGCGCCTGGCGGGGTCACGGCGGAGCAGATCGCGAGCGGTGCGGTGGGTGCGGAGGAGCTGTCGAGCAACGCGGTCACTGCGGCGAAACTGGCCAGCGGTGCGGTGACCGGGGCGAAGGTCGCCGCGGGGCAGGTGGTCAAGAGTCTCAACCTGCTGCGCGACGATGTCAGCCTGATCGCCGGGAACAACGTATCGATCACCCCGAGTGGCAACGGCCTCGTGATCTCGGCCTCGGGCGGCGCCTCCTCGGGCGACATCGCCGCGGTGCGCGCCGGCGCGGGACTCAGCGGCGGGGGCGAGGCCGGGGAGGTCACCCTTTCGATCGCGAATGGGGGAGTCGGAACGGGGCAGATCGCCGACGGAGCGGTGAGCGCGACGAAACTCGCGCCCGGAGCGGCCGTGACCGGCCTCAATGGTCTGAAGGGCGAGGTAGCGCTGGTGGCGGGGGAGAACATCATCCTCGCGCAGCAGCCGGAGGGATTGGTGATCTCGGCCGCGAGTACCCCCTCGGGTGGCGACATCACCGGCGTGCAGGTGACCGCCCCCTTGGTGGGCGGCGGCGCGAATGGCGAGGTCGCGGTCGGTCTGGCGCCGAAGGGGATCACCGCGGAGTTCCTCGCCGAGGGGGCGATCACCGGATCGAAGATCGCCCAGGGGGCGATCACCGGATCGAGGATCGCCGAGGCGGCGATCGGCGCCGAGCAGCTCGGGCCGAACAGCGTGGTGCGCGGACTGAACGGGATCCGGGACGAGGTGGTGCTCGAAGGAGCGAACGGCACGATCATCAGCGCCGAGGGGAACGTCATCACCATCACCGCCCCGGCCGGGGAGGGCGAGGTCGGCGTGCGCGGGATCCGGAACACCGATCAGGCGCTCAGCATCCAGGATCCGGCCGGCCCGACCACCACGATCAACCTGCGGGCGGGCGGAGTGCTCGAGTCGCATCTCGGCACCTCGGCGGTGACCGGGGCGAAGCTGGCCCCGGGCGCGGTCTCGACCGCCAAGGTGGAGGATCGCGCGATCAACGGAGCGAAGTTGACCGACGGTGCGGTCTCCACCGCGAAGCTCGAGGACCGCGCGGTCACCGCGGCGAAGCTGGGTGATGCGTCGGTGAGCGCGGTCAAGTTGCAAGACGGTGCGGTCGCGGCGGTGAAGCTGGCCGAAGGCGCGGTCACGACGACGCGGATTGCGGATGGCGCGATCACGACGGCCAAGCTGATCGATGGGTCGGTGGCCACGGTGAAGTTGCAGGAAAGGGGAGTCACGACCGCCAAGCTGGCCGACGGTGCGGTGACCGGTTTGAAACTGGGCGACGGGGAAGTGACCAATCCCAAGCTCGCGGACCTGGTGGTGACCGACACCAAGATCGCTTCGAACACGGTGGTGCGCGCGTTGAACGGACTCCGCGACAACGTGCTGCTCGAGGCCGGGGAGAACGTGACCATCCTCTCGACCGATCCGGGGACACTGCGGATCAGCGCCGCCGGGGCGACCGGCGGTTCCCTCGATGAGGCGTACGACCATGGCGGTCCAGGGGCGGGGCGCGCGATCGAGGCCGACGCCGGGGCGGTCGCGATCACCGGCGCTGGAGGGCTCACCGTCGAGAGCACACTGGGGATCGGAACCACCAGCCCGGAGCAGACACTCGATGCGCGGGGGGACGTGGCGATCGGTGGGGGGCAGGCGGAGAGCGCGGGCCTGACGGAGTCATTGGTGCTCCGGGCCCAGACGGGTGATTGGCTGGTCGGGGCCACGAATGAGGCGGAGGGGACGTCTCCCTCTCTACTGGTGGCACCGGGTACGGGAGCCGCGCCGGCCCTGGCCATCGCGCCGGATGGGTCCGTCGCCTTGGGCTTTCTCGCCGCGCAGGAAGGGTTCCGCCTCGACGTGAACGGAACGGTGCGTGCGACCGGCTTCTTCGAGGCGGCGGGCGGACCGGGTCAGCGGGAGGCAGTGGAGCTTCGGGATGTGCTGCGTCGTCTCCTGTCGGTGCGGACGCTCCGCTACGCCGGGGAAGGGACGGTGGCGGTCGACGTCGACGCGCTCCAGGCAGTGTTCCCCGAGGTGGTCAAGGTGATCGGTGAAGGCGGTGAACTAGGCGTCGACTACGGCCGACTGTCCGCCCTCCTCCTCGCCGCGCTGCGCGAGCTCGAGCAATCCCGTGCCGATCTGGCCCGGGAGAACGAGCAGCTCTCGCGTCGCCTCGACGCTCTGGAGGCGCGCATCGCCGCGAGCGGACGATGAGCGGCGCTCATCGCGGAACGGTCCGGCCGTGGTGGCGTTGGCTCGCTTCGGCCTCGCTCGCGGTGGTGGTCGCGGGGTCCTGGGGAAACGTGGCGGAGGCGCAGATCGTGGTCCAGCAGGGGGCCTTCAGCTGTGGAAGCTCCGCCTCGAGCGATGGGGTGTACCGCCTGGGATCGACCATCGCGGAGTGCGGGGTCGGCGTCTCGACGGGAAACGATCACCTCTGGTCGCTGGGTTTCTGGGTCCTTGCCGGGCGGGTCGGCGCGGGTCCCGGAGGCGCGACTCCATCGCTCACCGATTTTCTCCTCGCACCCGCGCGCCCGAATCCGTTCACCCAGAGCACGCGACTCCACTACGAGCTGCCCCGCGCCGGAAACGTGCGACTCTCGATCTACGATCCGACCGGCCGTCTGCTCCGGGTCCTGGTCGACCGCGAGGAGCCGGCGGGAGTGCGCGAGGTCGAGTGGGACGGAGCGGACGCGCAGGGTCGATCGGCGCCGCCGGGCGTCTACCTCTACCGTGTGGAGGCGCGTGGTTTCCGGGACGCGCGGAAGCTGATCAAGTTCTGATCGGAGCGCTCACGGCGCGAAGTGGATCTCGAACTCCGCCGTCCGCGCCACCAGTTGAAGCGAGTCGCGCTCCAGCGCGCTCCAGCCGTCACGCGGCAGGATGAAGATGAGCGGGCGACCGAGGGAGCGCAGCTCCTTCCAGGCCTGCCCGCGATCCATCGCCTCCGGATCGGGCCAGAACCAGGCACGGCTGGCCGGGATGGCCTCGGGCCTGCGCATCGGAGCCCCCTTGAGCGCCTCGATCGCTCCCTGCCGCCGCACCAGTGCGTCGCGGAATCCCCACTGTCCGATGAGCGCCGGCTGGATGAGGAAGGCGGCGCGGGTTGCTTCCTCCGGGAGGAACTGATCGGCGACCAGCACCGCATCGCGCGGAAGTGGGGCGATCGCCGCGTCGATGCGGGAGTCGAGTTGGTAGAGCGGCGGGTCGTCACGCCAGGCGACCGCGAACGCGACGACCAGGGCGGCTCCGAACAGGGCGAGGCTGACGAAACCTCGGACGACCCACCTCCGGAGCCCCTTGGCCCACCGCCAGCCGTGCTCGAGCGCCGGGCCGGCCAGGAGTGGAGCGAGAAATCCCGCGGGCATCAGGACCTTGGTCACGTTGTGATCGGAAAGATCGAGCATCAGGCCGAGCGCGGCGAACGCGACGAGGGCGGCCTGCAGGAACGACTCGGCGAAGTCGCAGGGCGGGCCCGAGTCCGGGCGCGTTCCGCTGCGGGAGAGCCGGGCGATCGCCCCGTAGGGGAGCAGAAGGACTGCGAGTCCGAGCAACGACGCGGTGGAAGAGCCGAGGCCGATCTCTCTCCCCCCGCCCGCTTCGAGGGCGAAGCGAAAGGTGTGCCAGAGATAGGGCGCGCCGGCGAGGAGTGAGGTCGCGAAGGCGGCCGCGGCCCAGAGCAGGGTCGGGGCGGCACGGAGGCGCGCCTCTTCGTCCGGGCGCGCCCGGACGCGATCGATCAGCATCCGCCCGGCGAAGGCGATCAGGATCGTGGGGATGCAGAGCAGTGCACTCATGTAGTGCGTGACGATCCAGGCGGCGAAGCAGAGGGCAACCGCGGAGGCGATCGACCGGTGGTGGGACTGAAACTTCGACGACGGAAGTCCCGGTCGAAGCTGCGCCAGGAGATGGAGAGCGAGGAAGAGGTAGGTGAAAATCAGGGCAAAGCTCCCGCCCTGGAGCCACTTGTGGGCAGGAAAGGCGAGCCGGGGGCTGTAACCGATCGCGATCTGGTCCATCACACGACTGAACGCCTCGGCTTCGCGCGCGATGGCGGCGGCGCCGGTGGATTCGCCGGTGAACCAGCGAGCGACGAGCACGAGCCAACCGAGTGCATTGGGCGCCCAGAAGGCGAGGATCAGGCAGAGCCGCGCAAAGCCGCGACTTCCGACGCGCGCGGGCAGGCAGAGTGCCAGGGCGAGCAGGGTGCCAAGCAGACCGTGCAGGCTGGTCAGGGCAAAGAGATGCCACGGGGAAAGATCGGTCAGCTGGCGGAGCGCTGCGACTTCGACGTTCAGCCACCAGGGATAGGCCAGGGGGTGACCGGCCAGAAAGGGGTTCTCGACCGGGGGAAGGCCGGAGGTGAATGCACTCGCGAGTTGCATCTGGAACTGCGAGTCCCAGGCGCGCGCCTCGAAGTGGTGTGCGGCGAAGAAGAGCAGGAGCGGCCCCCAGGCGAAGAGGATGCCGGCCGCTCCGACCCGCGACTCGAACCAGAACCGACGCTCCCGCGAATCGGGGGGGCGCACCACCAGGCTCAAAGCGGCCAGGGCGGTGGCGATCCCGGCGCAACTCGAGAGCGAGAGGCCGGCGAGACGCAGCAGTACCACGACCGTCGTCCAGAGGGGTGGGCCGAGCGCCCAGCTGAGGGCAAAGCGCGTGGCGGGTGGCAGGGGCAGTCGGCGAGTGGCGCCGAGCAGGGCCAGCACCGGCAAGAGCAGCGCCCCGATGGCGCCGAGCACGCTGGCCATCACCCGGTCACGCGCCGCGCGGCGAGGCTACGGTCGCGCCGCGAGCGCGCCCGGGGTCCAAGCGGTGATCTCTCCCGCCAACGCGGACGCGGCCACGGTGAGCGGCGAGGCGAGGTACATCTGCCCCGGCCCGCTTCGGCCGGGAAAGTTCCGATTGATGGCGGAGATGGTTACCGTCTCCCTGGCGTAGCTGACCCCCGGCCCGGCATTGATGCAGGCCCCGCAGGATGGCTCGATCACCCGTGCGCCGGATGCGGCGAAGATCTCGAGGTAGCCCATCCGCGCGCAGTACTCCTTGACCTCCTGCGAGCCGAACTGGATCCAGAAGGTGACCCGTTCGTGGACCTTCTGGCCGCGGGCCAGTCCTTCCTTCAGCACCGCGGCGTACATGTCCATGTCCGCGCGCTTCCCCGCGGTGCAGGATCCTCCGTAGGCGATCTCGATCGGAACCGACCCGCGCTCCCGGCAGAGCGTGCTCATGGGCACGCCGTTCCCCGGGTCTCCGGGCAGCGCCACCATCGGCTCGAGTGCGGATCCGTCGATCTCGATCACCTTCTCCCACTCGGCATCGGGATCGCTGAACCATCCCTGGCAGAGGCGCTCGGCCTCGTCGCGGGAGAGGCCGCGCCACTCCTCGAGGAATCGGGCGGTCTTCTCGTCCGGCCGAACGATGCCGGTCATCGCTCCGACCTCGGCTGCCATGTTGGTCATGGTCGCGCGCTCGTCGACGCTCAGCTCCTCCACCGCCGCTCCGGCGTACTCGACCAGCTTGCCGATGGCCGAGCCCCCCTTGACATAGGGATGGGCGAGGATGGCGAGCATGAAGTCCTTCGCGGTCACCCCCTCGGGGCGTGTGCCGGTCACGTTGATCAGGACACTGCCAGGGACCCGCACCCGCACATCTTTGGTCACCCAGGCGTTGAACATGTCGGTGGTACCGACGCCGAAGGCGAGACAACCGAGCGCGCCGGAGTGCGGGGTGTGCGAGTCGGTGCCGATCACCAGTTGCCCGGGCAGGGCGTAACTCTGCGCCACCTTGGAGTGGCAGATCGCCTCCGAACCGCGCTCCCCCTCCGCGCCGCGCCCGATCTCGCCGTGCAGGCGGATGCCGTGCTTTCGGGCGAAGCTCTCCTGGGTTCGGGCCAGATTTTCCGCCGCCTCGAGCAGTCCCATCTTCTTCTTGTCGTCGGTCATCACCTGCCCGAGGAAGGTGAGGTGATCACGGAAGAAGTAGACACTCTCGGGATCGGTGATCGTCCCCTCCGGACCCATCGACTCTTCGAAGAATGCCGCGGCCATCGGGGTCACATACTCGTGACTGAAGCGAATGTCGGTCTGGGCGAAGCCGGCGTCCCCGGGCTGCACCGCCGGCACGCCCACCGCGCCGCGGGCCAGGTCGACGATCATGTGGCGGGCGAAGATCTTCTCCGCCAGGGTCATGGCGCGCGCGGGGGTGGTGATGGGCGGGATCGAGGCCTTGCCCTGCATGCGCGCCACGTTGAACGAGAAAAGTCCGCCGTACTCGATGATCTGGCGCGTGATCTCGTCCTCGCCCGCGGTGAAGGCGGAGAGGGGTAGTTCCTCGCCGCGCGCGATGCGCGCCAGCAGGGAGAAGTCGGTCGAGGCCAGGACGCCGAGATTCTGGCAATTCTGCCGGTAGATGCGCTCGATGTTCTCGGCGATCACCACGCGGATCCCGGCCGCCCGCTCGGCGTAGGGAGACTGCTCCCGCGACGAACCCTTGCCGCGTCGCTTTCCGCTCACCGCCACGACGAACCCCTGGCCGTGGATTCCCTCCTTGCGGATCGGGAAACGATCGCCGGAGCGGAGTCCGACGTAGACGTACCGCCCGAGCGTTTCGTCGGCGTAGTAGCAGACCCAGCCGGGGGTGATCTCGTCGGTGGAGATGTCGTCACGCAGCGGGAACGGGAGGGCGGCGGCGCCGCGCGCAGCGACGGCGTCCCAATCAACCGCCGGATCGGTCCCGCTCAACTGGGCTTCCAGCACCACGGGATCGTCGGCCAGGAACAGGATCCGGCCGGCTAGGCCGATCCGCTCCGGCAGCTTCTTCACTTCGTACCGCAGCAACGCTTCGTTCATGGTCCGATGTCCCGTTCGACTTCGAGATGGTAGGATGCGCGGCATTACGCTCCGGTCGAGACGGTGGCTGGGCCGCGTTCGATTCGACCGCGCAGCATAGCACAGCAGTCGCTTCGCGTTGGTTGGGAGGAGTGGTGCGGATCTCGCCCTGGTGGCTCCTGATGTTGCTGTTCGTTGCCGACCTCGGAGCCGAGGCGCGGGTGGCGGGCATTCCGGTCGGCATCGATCCTTTGCGACTCGATCCGGCGCGCGCCGGGGGCTCGGGCCGCGACTCGCTGGCCGAGCATTTCCCGGCGGCGCCATCCCCCTCTGCGGCGACGTTCGATTCGCTGGGCGACCTCGAGGCGACCGACTGGGACTCGGCCTTTGCGGCCTACGATCGGAATCTGGCCAAGGCGCGACGCGGGCGGGTCGAGCCGCTCCCCCGGTTCGCCTACTCCAAGGTTCAGGGAGTTCATCTGGAGATGGGGCTCGGCTACGGCCCAGTGCTGGGGCTCGCCGAGCGGGTGGAGGCGCGCTTCGGTTACGACCTCGGTCGTGAGCGTCCAGGAGGATCGGCCCTGATCCGGGTGGGAGGCGCCGATCCGCTCCTTCCGCCGGAGGAGGGAAGCCTGCTCTTTGGCGCCGAGCTGGAGTGGCACGACCGCGTTCGTGCTTTCGGCGATCACGACCCCTACGGCAACAGCCTGCTCGCCCTCTTCGGCGGCTACGACGCCCGGCACTACCTGCGGGATCGAGGTGGATCGCTCGACCTGCTCCTCCGTCGTGGGGCGGGGCAGAGGATCCGCCTGGGGGCGTTTCGCACCGAGCAGGATCCCCTTCGAGTGGTCGAGGACTGGCATCTCTTCGGTGACGACCTCTGGATGAGCGAGAACTTCGCCGCCCGCTCCTTGACCGCGAACGGGCTCCGGTTGCGCGTCGATCGCGCGCCGGCCTTCGCCACCCCGGAGCAGCCGGATGGTCTCTATCTGCGAGGCGGCGTGACCTGGCAGGCCCGTGGGGCGCGGCCGGACGATCCGTTCTCCCGCACCGAATTCTCCCTCTATCACCACGGCTCCTTCGAGCGGGGGGACGGATGGGCGTTCGCACTCCGCGCCTCGAGCGCAACCGCAGGCGCGCCGCTCCAGGCGTTGGCCAGCTTCGGTGGAGATGGCGGGCTGCACGGAGTGCGCCCCTGGACGGTGGTCGGTCGCAATCTGCTCTACGCCCGCGGGCAATACGAACTCTCCAGCGCGCGGCTGCGTCGCACCCGCCTGCCGGTCCTGGCGGGGCTGGGGCTCCAGGTCGTGCCCTACACCGAGGCGGGGGCGATCGGACACGCGCTGGCCACGGTCGACCACGACCCGGCGCGCCTGCGCTGGAACCTGGGAGTCGGGTTGCGCAAGAGCCTGATCGAAACGGGGCAGGCCTCGCATGCGCAGATCGACTTCGCCTGGCCGATGGGGGAGGATTCGGGGCCGGCGCGGATCACCCTTTCGTTCTCCAACGATGGACTCGACTAGTGCCGGATCAGTCAGCGTAGGTCTCCTCAGGGATGGTGGTACGATGAGCATGCAATCCAAGGCTTCAGGTGTCGGCTTCCTGCTGCTGGCGGCAGGTCTCTCCTTTCCGGTCGCGGCGTGGGCCTCGCCGGGTCCCTGGCATCTCGGGCTCCGCGGCGGGCTCAACCTGGCCAGTGCGGCGTTCGATCCCGAACCGGAGGCGGAGGTGTCGAGTCGCACCGCACCGCACCTCGGAGTGGTAGTCAGGTACGACCTCGGTCCTGGGCTGGCGCTGCAAAGTGGACTCCTGTGGACCTCCAAGGGTGCTCGGCAGGAAGAGACGATCGACAGCGGATCAGGACCGGTCGATGTCGAGAGCACGACGCGACTCGAGTACCTCTCCGTCCCCGCGTGGCTCCGGTTCTCCTTTGGCCGCGGCGCGACCCGCCCGTTTCTGGTCGTCGGTCCGGCGCTGGGGATCACGCTGGCCGCCAAGGACCGCACCGAGGCGGGTTCCTTCGACGAAACCGAGGACAAGAAGGACCAGATCGAAGGGGTGGAGTTCGCGCTCGACGCGTCGGTTGGGGTCGAGTTCCCGCTCGGCGGGATGCGCGGCGGTCTCGAGGCAGGCTACGCGCTCGGTCTCTCCAACGTCCTCGACCTGAAGGCGGAGGAGCTGCGGCCGGCGCATGAGGGACACGAGGACGATCCGGTCGCCCGCACGCGAACCCTCTTCTTCGCCTTCACGCTGGGCAACTGAGGACGGGATGACCCCGAGCGTCCTGATCGTGGAAGACGATCCGAAGATTGCCGCCCTGGTGCGCAAGAACCTGGAGGCGGCCGGGTTCGCCTGCCGCGTGGCGGGGGACGGTCACACCGCGCTCCGCGAAGTGGCGGCCGATCTCCCCGCCCTGATCGTGCTCGATCTGATGATCCCGGGCGTCGACGGCCTGGAGGTCTGCCGCCGGGTGCGCCGCCAGACCCAGGTGCCGGTGCTGATGCTCACCGCCCGCAGCGGCGAGTCGGACAAGGTGCTCGGGCTCGAGATCGGTGCCGACGACTACCTGACCAAGCCGTTCAGTACTGCGGAACTGGTGGCCCGCGTCCGCGCGCTCCTTCGACGTTCCGCACCCGCGCGGGAGAGCGCCCTTGTTCGCGGTGCGCTCGAGATCGACCTCGAGCGGCGCACGGTGAGTCGCGGAGGCGAAGCGATCGAGGTGACGACCCTGGAGTTCGACCTCCTGGTCTTCATGGCCGAGCGGGAAGGTCGGGTGTTCACTCGAGACGACCTGCTGGCCCACGTGTGGGGTGAAGATCGGGTGGTGGATGCGCGCTCGATCGACAGTCTGATCAGTCGGCTTCGGCGCAAGCTGGAGCGCGATCCGGCCCATCCGCAGTACCTCCAGACCGTCTGGGGAGCCGGCTACCGCTACACCACGCCGGCAGAATCGGGCTGAGTTCTTCCTTCCTGCCCTCACCGCCTCGTCCGGACCCAAGGGTTGAGGGGGACGCGGGGGGCGTCGTATGGTGTGCGCCGTTTGCGGTTTCGAGTGACGGGTCGAGTCCCATGCGGTGAGGCATGCCGTACGGCGTGCGGTGAGGACTGAGGGGGGCGATGGGGGAGATCAGTTGGATCCTGATCGCGGTCGTCGTCGTGGCCCTGGTGTTCGACTACACCAATGGGTTCCACGACGCGGCGAACGCGATCGCGACCAGTATCGGGACCCGGGCGCTCCGGCCGACCGACGCCTTGGCCATGGCCGCCGGGTTGAACATCGTCGGCGGGATCATCTACCCGACCAAGGTCGCCGACACCATGACCCAGATCGTGGACAAGTCGGTGGCCTCGCAGGAGCTGGCGCTGGCCGCTCTGCTCGGGGCGATCATCTGGAACCTGATCACCTGGTTCTACGGCATCCCGTCGAGTTCCTCCCATGCGCTGATCGGGGGGTTGGTCGGAGCCGCGCTGGCGGCGGCGTTCGACGCGGGAAGCGTTCACTGGGACAAGGTGAACGCGAAGGTGTTGCTCCCGACCCTGGCCTCTCCGCTCATCGGCCTGACCCTGGCCGTGATCGTGACTTCGATCTTCTATCGGGCGATCGATGGTGATGGCCTGCTCGATCGAACCCTGATGCGTTGGTTCTGCACCGCACTCCTCGGCGCATTCTTCACTTTCATCCTCCATCTGGTGGTCGGGGAGACGCTGCGCTACACGCTCCGAGTCCATCTGCCGCTCTGGGTGTTCATCGTTCCCGCGCTCGGGGCAGCGATCGGGATCATGCTTCGAACCGCGAAGCGGGGACCGCGGGAGGTGAACGGAATCTACCGCGCCCTGCAAACCCTGAGCGCGGGCTACATGGCGCTGGAGCACGGACACAACGATGCTCAGAAGACGATGGGCATCATTACCCTGGCCCTGATCGCCGGGCACGCGCTCCCGACCGGAGCGCCGGTGCCGACCTGGGTCAAACTCTCTTGCGCGATCGTGATCGGGCTGGGGACATTCTCCGGAGGCAAGCGGATCATCCGTACCATGGGGATGCGTCTGGTCAAGCTGCAGCCGCTCGATGGATTCTGTGCCGAGACGGTGGCGGCCAGCGTGATCCAGCTTGCCGGCCGGCTCGGAATGCCGATTTCGACCACCCACGC
This sequence comes from Candidatus Eiseniibacteriota bacterium, assembly GCA_016712505.1. Taxonomy (GTDB): domain Bacteria; phylum Eisenbacteria; class RBG-16-71-46; order CAIMUX01; family CAIMUX01; genus JADJQY01. Next base: position 69,013 of record JADJQY010000013.1, read on the forward strand.
CATCACGGCCAGCATTACCGGGGTCGGAGCGACCCGACGGATCTCGGCCGTGCGCTGGGGCATCACGGCCCAGATCCTGAGTGCCTGGGTGTTGACCCTACCCGCGGCGGCGCTCTTGAGCGCCATCAGCTACTTCGTGCTGACCATTTTCATCTGAGCAATCGCGCGGCTGCCCTGACCTCCAAGGAGAAACGATGAAGTTCAACCTGGTGCCGAAGAACGACAAGTACTTCGAGGACTTCAACCAGATCATCGACATCGTGCGCAGGATCGCGCGGGAGCTGCTGCAGGCGGTGGAGGGGGATCGGATCCCGGCCGATATCTGGCGGCGGGTGAAGAGTCTCGAACGGGAGGCGGATGGAGTGGTGAAGCGGATCACCACTCGCCTGGAGCAGTCATTCATCACACCGATCGAGCGGGAGGACATCCACCTGCTGGCGGTGACGATCGACGACGTGGCCGACTCGCTGTGCTCGATGGCCAGTCGGTTCGAGACCTTCGAGATCGAGACCCCGAACGACGATCTCCGCGCGATGCTGCGCGCCCTCGACCAGATGTGCGAGCAGATGGTCATCGCGGTGCATGAGCTGCGGACGCTCGACGCGGGACCGGTGCGCGAGGCCACGGCCAAGGTCGATACCCTGGAAGAGACGATCGACGAGCTCTACCGCCTGGCCTGCAAGCGGCTGTTTCACCGGCGGCCGGAGGCCTACGACCTGGTGCGGTGGAAGGAAGTGTACGATCTGCTCGAGGAAGCGGCCGACCACGGTCGTCACGTGGCGCGCACCGTCAATCACATCGTGGTGCGGCACTCGTAGTTGTCCCTCGGCGGCGGGTTTTCCCGCCGCGGACGGCTCCTGGGTCGCAATCAGCGCCGTAGCCAGCGCCGCACTCCGGCCAGGCTCGCTTCGGCCCGGACGGGAGGGTTGGCAAAGTTCGAGGTCACTCCCAGGGCGGTGCTCTGGTGATAGGCGATCGTGAGGTCGGGGTCCTTGAGCAGGTGCCCGGTCAGAATCCCGCAGACCCGTTCATCCGGGCGGATGGTGCCTGACGCGATCAGCTTCCGCACTCCGGCCACCGTGGCGCACGACGCCGGTTCGGCACCGATGCCCGCGGCGTCGACCTGCGCCTTGGCGTCCAGAATCTCCTGATCGCTCACCTGCTCGACCAGGCCGTGCGTGGCGAGCAGTCCGCGCAGGCTCTTCTTCCAGGAAACCGGGTTGCCGATCTTGATCGCGGTGGCCAGGGTTTCCGCCTGGGCGAGAGGCTGGAGCGTGGTGCGGTTGTGGAATGCGGTGTAGAGCGGATTCGCGCCTGCGGCCTGGATCACCGCCACACGAGGCAAGCGGTCGAGCCAGCCGATCTCGCGTAGCTCGAAGAGTCCCTTCAACAGGGCGCTGCTGTTGCCCAGGTTTCCCCCCGGGAGCACGATCCAGTCGGGCAGGCGCCAGCCGAGATCCTGGAGCAACTCGAGGCCGATCGCCTTCTGACCTTCGATGCGATAGGGGTTGAGGGAATTGACGAGGTAGATCGAATCCGCGCGGCACACCTCCTCGACCAGCTTCATCGCGAGGTCGAAATCCCCCTCGATCTGGATGGTGCGAGCGCCGTAGGCCAGCGATTGGGCGAGCTTCCCGTAGGCGATCTTTCCTTCGGGGATGAAGACATAGGCTTCGATGCCGGCCTGGGCGGCGTAGGCCGCCATGGAGGCCGAGGTGTTTCCCGTCGAGGCGCAGGCGACGCGGGCGAAGCCGAGGGCGCAGGCGACACTGATCGCCACGGTCATCCCCCGATCCTTGAAGGAACCGGTGGGGTTCTCCCCTTCGTGTTTCAAGGACAATCCGGCCGATCCGGTGTAGGCCGCGAGACGATCGGAGCAGTAGAGGTTGGTGTTTCCTTCGGGCTTCGTGATCACCTCGGAGCCGGCGAGCGGAAGCACCAGCTCGCGGAAGCGCCAGACGCCGGAGCGATCGATCGCCTCCCGCGAGAGGCGTCGTTGATCGAAGACCGAGGGGCCGAGGTCCAGCAGGGCACGTCGGGTGGTCCAGTCGTGCCGCACTTCGAGCGTAGCTCCGCACTCGCAGCGGTAGCGCACCTCTTCGGCGGCGTAGCGCCGCTCGCAGTCGATGCAGCCGAGGATCCAGGGACGGTGGGGCATGGTGTCTCCTCAGAGGGCGCGGACGCCGGGACAGTCGGCGCCCGAGATGTGGCCGGTGGCGGCGAGACCCGCCGCGGCGAAGGCCTCGATCATCGCCTCGCGCACCCGTCGCGCGGTCGGCGGTGAGTGGGTGAGGGCAAAGATGGACGGGCCGGAGCCGGAGATCGAACTGCCGAGCGCGCCGGCGGCGCGGGCGGCCGCCATCACCAGCTCGGCCCCCGGAATCAGTCGGGCACGTGCCGGGGTCACGATCTCGTCGATCAGGGACCGGGAGAGGAGGCCGAGGTCTCCGGAGTGGCACGCCGTGACCAGCGCGGCCACATTGGCGGTGTTCCGGGTCGACTGTGCGAGCGAGACCTCCTTCGGCAACGCCTCGCGGGCGACGCGGGTGGAGAGCTCGAAGGCCGGGCTGACCACGACGACGTTGAGGCCGGTCGGCACCGGCAGGCGCAGCAGATCGATCGGATCGATCGATCGGATCAGGATCAACCCGCCAAACAGGGCGGGGGCGAGGTTGTCGGCGTGTCGGCCGGCGACCGCCTCTTCGGCCGCGAGGCACGGCTCGATCAGCTCGGACTTGCGCAACGGCGAACCGAGCAGCAGGTTGGTGGCATAGGCCCCGGCCACGGCGCTGGCCGCCGAGCTGCCGAGGCCCGAGCCGATCGGCAGCCCCTTCTGCAATTCGAGCTCGATCGACGCCTCGATTCCGGCCCGGCGTAGGGTCAGGGTGGCGGCGATCCCGGCGGAATTGCGCCTGGGGTCGAGGGGGAGCTTGCCGCCCTGATCCGGTGCACCGTCGTGCAGCGTGACGGCGGCGATCGTTACCCCCGGCTGCGTGCCGAACCGCGCGAGCACGGTGTCGCCCAGCCCCTCGAGGGCCAGGCCGAGGAGGTCGAAGCCGGGGCCGAGATTGGCCACCGTGGCGGGAGCGAAGACGCGAACGGTGTGGCTCATCTCCCGCCCCGCTCGGCGGCGATGCGGAAGAGGTCGGAGAGCACCCCCATCGCCGTGACCTCCGCTCCGGCGCCGGGACCGGAAAGCACCAGGGGACGCGCATCGTACCGCTCCGAACGGAAGACGATCCGATTGTCGGTTCCGCGTAGCAGGCCGAGCGGCGCATCGAGCGGCACGGCCTCGAGCCCCACCGAGATCTCACCGGGCGCGATCCGGGCCACGTATCGGAGCACCTCTCCGCGCGCCCGCGCCTCATCGCGAAGCCGGGAGAACTGGAGGTCGAGCGGCTTGAGCGCGGCCCGAAGATCCTGGCGGTCACGTCCCGCTAGCTCGGGTTCGACCAGCCCGGTGCGTGTCAGTTCCTCCGGATCGAGGGCCAGACCCGAGATGCGCCCCAGGATCAGCCCCTTGCGCGCGACATCGAGACCGCAGAGATCGACCACCGGATCGGGTTCGGTGTAGCCCGCCTCGGCCGCCTCCTCGACCGCGTCGGAGAAACGCGCCCCTTCCTCCAACCGCGTCATGACGAATCCAAGCGTTCCGGAAAGGCATCCTTCGGCGCGGAGCAGACGATCTCCGGTCGCGAGCAGCATCTCGAGGGTGTCCATGATCGGCAGGCCGGCCCCGACGGTGGCCTCGGCCTTCAGCAGCCGTCGCCGCGACCCTGCTTCCTGGTGAAGCAGTCGGAAGTCGCGGGTCGCGCCGGACAGCGGCTTCTTGTTCGCCGTAACCACGTCACAGCCGGCCCGCAGCGCCTCGATGAAGAGCGCCTCCATGCCATCCCCGTCGGAAAGATCGATCAACACCGGTCGGGCGAGGCGGAACCGCGTGGCGTGGCGCAGCATCGCCACCGCCGGCTCGTCGCTCGGGGTGAGGTCCGGCAGCGGTTCACGGCTCGCCTTGGCCGCGCGGATCCGCCCCAGCTCCCCTGGCGGGAGGCCGGTTGCGCGGAAGACGAAACCGTTCCGGTCGGCAATCGCGACCACCCGTGGCTCGAGTCCGAAGCGGAGGCGCATGTGCTCCGCCCGCTCCTCGAGGAGCCGAAGCAGGGTTTGACCGATGCTCCCCAGGCCGATCAGCAGGAGGTCGATCCGTCGCGCGGCGGTTTCGCCCGTATCGAGTTTTTGCAGCTCGAACTCGTCGTGGATCGCGCGCACCGCCTCATCGCCGTCATCGCCATCCACCGCGAGCGAAAGGTTGAGCTCCGAAGAACCCTGGGCGATCGCGAGCACGTTTACCCGGCGCCTGGCCAGGGCGGCGAAGGTCCGGGCGGCGATTCCCGGGGTATGCGCCATGCCGAGCCCGACCGCGGCAATGAGTGCCACGTCGCGTCGGGCTGTGACCTCCTCGACGTCGCCGCAGGCAAGTTCGTCGCGTAGCCCCCGCTTGAGCGCCAGCTCGGCCGCAACTGCGTCGCTCTCGGGGACGGCGAGACAGATCGATGATTCGCTGCTCGACTGGCTGATCATGGTCACACTGATGTCGGCTCGGGCCAAGGTCCCGAAGACCCGGGCGGCGATCCCGGGCACGCCGGCCATCCCATTCCCCTCGATCGAGACCAGAGCTTGGCCCCGCACGGCGCTGATCGCCTTCACCGGATGGGAACCGGGGGAGAAACGCCCGTCGACCACCGTGCCGCTGTTCTCGGGGGCAAAGCTGTTGCGGATCACCACCGGTATCCCGCGTTTGGCGACCGGAATGATGGTCCGTTGGTGCAGAACCTTGGCCCCGTAGTAGGAGAGTTCTCCGGCCTCGCGGTAGTTGAGCTGCGCCACCGGCCGGGCTTCCGGGACGATACGCGGGTCCGCGCTGTAGACGCCGTCGACGTCGGTCCAGATCGTCACCCGCTCCGCCCCCAGGGCAGCGCCGAGGATTGTCGCGGTGTAGTCGGATCCGCCCCGACTGAACGTGGTGGTGGCCCCGTCCGGGGCATGACCGATGAAGCCGGTGACGATCGGGATCTCGCCGTCTTGCAACAGCGGCTCCAGGGTGGCGCAGATTCCGCGCTCGGCCACTCCGGCGAGCGGCGTTGCGTTGCCGAACCGGCCGTCGGTTTCGAGGAAGCGATCGGCATCGAGTGCGCGTGCGGCCTGCCCGATGCTGCGCAGGGCGAGGGCCAGGAGTCGAACCGCCAGCTTTTCGCCGGCGCCGACCACCCGGTCACGCATGCGCGGAGTGATCTCGGTCACGGCCACGATGCCGCGTACCAGGTCCTCCAACTCGGTCACGATAGCGTGAAGTTCGGCCCGTACGTCGCCGCTACCCTCGGCTCGACCGGTGCGCGCGATCAGGTCGTCCAGGGCGGCGTCGTGTCGTCGGCGGATCTCTTCCAGGAGGCGAAGCCCGAGTTCGCGTTCGCCGCGGGCCGCGGCGGTCGCCGCATCGATGAGGGTATTGGTGACTCCTGCCATGGCCGAACCGACCACCACCAGGCGCCGCCCCGACCGCTCGCCCAAGGCGAGCCGGGCCGAGGCGAGGATCCGGCCGGCATCGCCGAGGCTGGTGCCGCCAAACTTCATGACCTCGATCGGTGTCGGGTTCGCGCTCATGCCCTGCATTGTACGGCGGCACTCCTTGCCGGGTGAAATCTGGTCCGACCGGGCGGCGAGCACGGTTCCGGAGCGGGGACGGGCGCGTCCTGCGCCCCCTTCCTTTCGGTTGAGGTCCCGCGGATCGGTAGCCGGATCTCGACTCGGCTTGACGCCCGGCGGCCTCGGGGCGTTAGTCTGCTACCACCATGCGACGCCTCCGATCCCCCAGTCTTCTCTGGACCTTCGCCGGCGCGTTTCTGATCGCGCTCGTGGCGGCCGGGGTTCTCCAGGCGGTTTTCGTCTATCGCGTGGTCCAGCCGATTGCCCGCCAATGGGTCGAGCGGGACGCGCGCACCCTGGCCCAGACCGCGGCCCGCACCTTGTCCGACGAGCTGGAGCGCGATCCCACCGCCAAGGTCGCACACGTGCTCGAGGTGATCTCGCGCGGAGAGGGGCCGGTGGTCCTGGTCTACCGGGAGAATGAGGGGGCGCTCCACGCCGACCGTCCGCTCGGTCCCGGACACGGATCCTGGATGGGCGCGATCTCGGCGTACCGCGAAGACCTGGTTTCGGGACGCATCGGTGGCGGCCAGGTGGAAGATCGCGGGCCGGGACGACACCGCCACGGGCCACGGGTCATGGCGGCTGCGCCGGTCAAGGTTGGGGGTGTGGGGCGCGGCGAGGTGTTGGCCATCGCCTCGACCCGCCAGCCGCCGGGATGGCCACGCGGGGTACCGAGTCCGGGGTGGCTGTATCTGCCGGTGGCCACGGTGATCGGAGGGGCGGCGGGGTTCGTGCTGTTCCGCGGCCTGGCCCGCCGCTTGCAGGAAATGGGGGTGCACGCGGAGCGGGTGCGCCAGGGGGATCTGACCGCCCGCATCGCGGACCCTGGCCCGGACGAGATCGGGCGCCTGGGAAGAAACCTCAATCAGATGACCGAAGCACTGGCCATCGCGCGCGCTCAGGTGGAGGACGCCGAGGTGCAGCGACGTCGCTTCCTGGCCGACGTGACCCACGAGCTGGCAACTCCCTTGACCTCGATTCGGGGGTACGCTCAGACCCTGATCGATCCAAAGATCTCCGCCACGACGGAGGAGCGCGCGCACTACGTTTCGACCATCCTGGAGGAGGCCGAGCGGATGGAGCGTCTGGTTCGCGAGCTGCTCGATCTCGCGCGCCTCGAGGCGGGGCACGGGGCGCTCGATCTGGTCGAGCTGGATTGGGCCGAGCTCTGCCGCAACGCACTGCGTCGCTTCTCCCCGCGCTTTCGCGAGCGGTCGATCGATCTGACCTGGGGGGACGATCGATCCGCGGAGAGCGTGCCGTGCTTGGTTCGCGCGGACGGACACCGGCTGGAGCAGGTGATCGACAACCTGCTCGGCAACGCGCTTCGCTATGTGCCGGAAGGAGGGCGGGTCGAGGTGCGCGTTCTCCGGCACCAGGGCCGGGCCCGACTGGAGGTCAAGGACAACGGGCCTGGTTTCTCCGCCGCGGAGCTGCCCTACGTCTTCGACCGCTTCTATCGGGCCGACCCCTCGCGGTCGACCGCCGGGACCGGGTTGGGCCTGGCGATCGTGCGCGAGATCGTGCGGGCGCATGGCGGAGAAGCGCACGCGGTCAATCGACCCGAGGGCGGGGCTTGCCTGCAGATCGACCTCCCGCTCCGGGACGCGGTCGAACCCGCCGTCTGAATCAAGATTCGCCATCCCTCTGCCACACTCCTGCCACATTTCGTTCGTATAGTGCTGCGTAGGCGTTGAGACGTTCTCGGGGGGCGAGAACCAACGGCCGCCGCTCGGAAGCAGCGGATCGCCGTGGCAAGGAGTTCGGCATGACGCAGTTCAACCTGAGGCTGGGTACTCTCTACCGTTCGCTTCGATCAGCGCTATCGGGAGGGTCAGGGCCGTCCGGAGCGCGCCTGACGCTGGGTGCGGTCCTCTTGACCTTCGCATTGCTCCCGCTGGGCAGCGGCTGCAATTCCGCGGACGACGAGGCGGTTGCCTCCCCCCTCTCTCCCGAGGCGACTTTCGGAACGCTGGGCGATCTCCCCAGTGCGTTTGCCCTCTCCGATCTTCCGGCGGAAATGAAACTCACTCCGGATCAGTCCGCCCGCCTCTCCTCCGCCCTCGAGACCTTGGCCGCCGAACGACGGGAGCGTGCGGACTCCTGGTCCGAACGTCGCGCGCGGTTCGGAAAGCACCAGGGTCGCGGTGGACGGACCGATGGGGGACAAGATGGACGGAGCGGACCGCGGGACTGGTTTCCGCGCGGCCATGAAGGCGGCAAGTCTTCGCCGATGATCGGGTTTCTGGAAGAGTCTTCGAAGATCCTCGAGCCGGACCAGTTTCTTGTCCTGGCGCGCTTCCTCGATCAGCGGCGCGAGAGCCGTCGTTCGGAGGTCCAGGCGTTCATGGGCCGGCACGGCGCGCGCGGACTCGACCGGATGGCCCGCCATCTGGGGTTGGATGCGACGCAGCAGACGGGTATGCGGGATCTGCTCGAGCGGCACGCCGAAGGGGTCCGCGACATCGCCACCCAACTCGAGGCCGGAAGCATGACGGCGGAGCAGGCGCGGGCGCGTTCTCGCGAATTGCGCGAGTCGCTTCGTACCTCCGCCCAGTCGATCCTCACCCCGGACCAGTACGAGCGGATCCACCGTTTCCGCGGCGAGCGGTTGGCACGACAGATCGAGCACCGCGTGCAACGGATGGATGAGCAGATGATGCGCCGCGCTGATTTCCTTGGACGCGTGCTCGGGCTCTCGGACGAGCAGACCTCCCGGGTGCGCGCGGTGCTGGAAGAGACGATCTCGCAGCGTCAGACCACGTTGCGCAACGTTGGGGCCGGATCCCTCGAGCCGGAAGATGCCGCCTTGGAGTTATGGGAGACCGAGAAGGCGACGGCTGAGCGGATCCGGCCACTCTTGACCACGGAACAGCAGACGCGGATGGATGCCCTGCTCGACCTCCTGCCCCGCGGGCTGAGGTTCGGCGGACGGCTTCCGCACTGAGGCCCGGAAACCGCCGTGTCCTCAGGATAGCTGAACCTTGATCTGAGGGCGAGATCCCGCTGGGGTCGCGCCCGAGCGCGGCGCCCACCCCCACCCGGTCGAGACTGGTGGCCCCGTCTCCTCCGGGCCCTGGGCGCCGAACGCGCGCGCGTCGAGAGGCGCGCGCTTCGCATCCCCGCAGCGCACTGTTGCGCCCACCCTCGGCCGCCGGCTTGCCATAGCAGGTACGACAAACTACGCTTCGCTTCCACAAGGGAGGTGGAGCGATGTTCGACTACGGTGCGTCACGCAATGCGGCGGAGTTCGCGCGATTCCGGGAGATCGCACTTCAGGCCTTTCAGTTCCCGGAAGCGAGCTGGCCTCGCTACGTGGAGCGGATGGGCGAGGAGAACTTCCGCTTCCTCCGGAGGGACGACCAGGTCGTGGCCGGGCTGGGGTTCTATCCGATGGGCCAGTACTTCGGCGGTCGGGTCGTGCCGATGGCGGGGGTCGCGGTGGTGGCGGTTCCGCCGGAAGAGCGCGGGTACGGGGTCGGACTGGAGTTGATGCGGCGCAACACCGAGGAACTGGCCCGCTCCGGCTACGCGATCGCCACTCTGTTCCCCGCGACCCAGACGCTCTACCGAAAGGTCGGCTATCAGCAGGCCGGATATCGGACGAGCTATGAAATGCCGATTGCGCGCCTGGGCAAGATGCCCCGCCCGCTCGCGGCGCGACCGCTTGCCTCGAGCCATCAGGGGGAATTGCACGCCCCGTATGAGTGCGCCGCGCGGCGGGCGAACGGGTTTCTCGCCCGCACACCGCAGATCTGGTCGCGCATGCTGGAGCCACGAGATGGGAACGCTCAGACCTATGTCGTCGGCAGCCCGATCGAAGGGTACGTCTGCCTGCACACGCTGAGCGGGGAGAAGGAGGCCGCGATCGAAGCCCGCGAACTGGTCGCGAACAGCGCTGCCGCCCTCACCTCGCTCTGGGCCTTGATCGCCGATCACCGCGCGCAGATCACGACCGTGCGTTGGCAGGGTGCGGCAAACGACGCGCTGCAGTCACTTTTCCTCGAGCCACGCCCGGACACCACGCCGCTCAGCTGGGAGCGGTGGATGGTTCGCATCCTCGACCTGCCCGCCGCGCTCATCGCTCGCGGATATCCCGACGAGATCGAGCAGGAGCTCACGATCGAGGTCACGGACGACCTCCTGCCGGCGAACAACGGTCGATTCCACCTTCGGCTGGCCGAGGGCACGATGCAGGTGGAGCGTGGGAGCATCGCGACCGCCGGACTCAAGATGGATGTGCGCGGGCTCGTGCCGCTCTATACGTCGCTGTTCGACGCGCGGACCCTCGCCATGCTCGGCTGGATCGAGGGGGACGAGCGGGCGCTGCGCGCGGCGGATCGCATCTTCTCCGGCCCGGAGCCCTGGATGGCCGACGGCTTCTAGCCCGCCTTGACGATCCCGGGGGGCGGCGGTAGCGTGACCGCATGCCCCTCGATGCGTTGATGCTCTCGCGACTGCAGTTCGCGTTCACCATTGCGTTTCACTACCTGTTTCCTCCGCTCACCATCGGCCTCGGTGTCCTGCTGGTGATGATGGAGACGATGTTCCACCGCACCCGGCTGCCGATCTACGGATCGATGGCCCGATTCTGGACGAAGATCTTCGCGGTCAACTTCGCCATGGGGGTCGCGACCGGGATCGTGATGGAGTTCGAGTTCGGAACCAACTGGGCGACCTACTCGCGCTTCGTCGGGGATGTCTTTGGTTCGGCCCTGGCGGCGGAAGGAATCTTCGCGTTCTTCCTCGAATCTGGATTTCTCGCCGTGTTGGTCTTTGGCTGGGATCGCGTGAGCCCGCGCATGCACCTCTTCTCCACCGTGATGGTTGCGCTGGGCGGCATCTTCTCTTCGATCTGGATCACGGTGGCCAACTCCTGGCAGCAGACGCCGGCCGGACACCACCTGGTCGGAGAGGGGTTGATGCGTCGGGCCGAGATCGTGGACTTCTGGGCGATGGTGTTCAACCCGTCGAGCGTGCCGCGACTCCTGCATGTCTGGACCGGATCGTTCCTGCTCGGGGCGTTCTTCGTCATGAGCATCTCCGCCTGGTACCTCCTGCGGCGGCGGCACGAGGAGTTTGCCCGGCGCAGCTTCACCCTCGCGCTGGCGTTGGGAACGGTCGGGGCGCTCGCCGCCCCACTCACCGGCGACATTCAGGGGAAGGTGGTCGCGAAGTATCAGCCGGCCAAGCTGGCAGCCTTCGAAGGACACTTCCACACCGGGGAGGGGCCGGCCCCGCTCTACCTCATCGGCTGGCCGGATGTGGAGGCGCAGCAGGTGCGTTACGGCATCGCCATCCCCGGCCTGCTCAGCTTTCTCGCCCACGGCGACCTTTCTACCCCGGTGACCGGATTGGACCGGATCCCGCGCGACGAGTGGCCGCCGGTCGAGATCCCCTTCCTGAGCTTCCACCTCATGGTCGGACTCGGCCTGACGATGCTCGGGTTGGTGGTGCTGGCCCACCTCCTCCGGTTCGGCGGCCGACTCTGGCGGCAGCGTTGGCTCCTCTGGGTATTCGTCTTTGCCGTGCTTGCCCCTTACGCGGCGAACCTGCTCGGCTGGACCGCGGCCGAGGTGGGACGACAACCGTGGGTGGTCTACGGTTTGCTCCGCACCGCCGACGGGCTCTCGAAGTCAGTTGCGGCCGAGCACGTCCTCGCCTCCATCCTCATGTTCGGTGTGATCTACGCGCTTCTCTTCGCCGTCTGGGTCTACGTCTTGAATGACAAGATCCAGCATGGTCCGGAGGAGTTGACCGCCGATGAGCCGCGGTACGCCGGGCGCGGACTTCTGGCTACGATCACCGGATTGGCCGATCGTTCGGGTCCTTCCCTCACCCAGGTGCGGAAGTGGATCGCGCGACGAGGACCGGGAGGAAAGCACTAGATGGACCTTCACCTCTTCTGGTTCGCCACACTCGGAGTCCTGCTGGCCGGGTACGCCATTCTCGATGGATTCGATCTCGGGGTCGGGATCATGCACCTCTCGGTGCGGGACGACTCGGAGCGACGCATCCTGATGAACTCGATCGGGCCGCTCTGGGACGGGAACGAGGTCTGGCTCGTGACCTTCGGCGGCGCGCTGTTCGCCGCCTTCCCCCGGGCTTACGCCACCGCCTTTTCCGGATTCTATCTCCCGTTCATGTTCCTGCTCTGCGCCCTCATCTTCCGCGCGGTCTCGCTCGAGTTCCGGAGCAAGAGGCCGGAGCCGCATTGGCGGGCCTTCTGGGACGGCTCGTTCTTTCTGGCCAGCGCGGGGGCGACCTTTCTCTTCGGCGTTGCCGTGGGCAACTCGATCGCCGGCTTGCCGATCGGGGCCACCGGGGAGTTCGAGGGGGGGCTGGCTGACTTGCTGCGGCCGTACCCGCTGCTCGTCGGGTGTCTCGCCGTGGCGACCTTCGCGATGCACGGTTCGATCTATCTCTACCTCAAGACCGAAGGTGACCTCCAATCGCGGATCCAGCGTTGGATGTGGCGGACCTTCGGCCTGTTCCTCGTGGTCTATCTCTTCACCACCATGGTGACCTTGGTCTCGATTCCCGCCGCAGTGCGGAACTTCGAGCGGATGCCATGGGCCTGGGGCGCAGTCTTTCTCAACGTGCTGGCGATTGCCAATATTCCGCGAGCCATCTTTCTCCAGCGACCAGGGTATGCGTTCTTGTCGTCCGCCTACACCATCGCGTCGCTCACCTTTCTCTTCGGGATCGCGCTCTATCCCAATCTGATCGTCTCGAGTCTCGATCCGGCACACAACTTGACCATCTACACCGCGGCTTCCTCGGAGAAGACGTTGCGCTTGATGCGCACCATCGCCTTCCTGGGCATGCCGTTCGTGCTCGCCTACACCGCCATCGTCTACTGGGTCTTCCGGGGAAAGGTGCAGCTTGGAAAATTCAGCTACTGAGTCTGGGGCCGCGGGGTCGGCCCACTTCGCCCACCTCTGGGCGCTCGATCGCTCGATCACCTTCTTGAACCACGGTTCGTTCGGCGCCTGTCCACGCGTGGTGTTGGAGAAGCAGACCGAACTTCGCGCCCGGCTGGAGAGCGAGCCGGTGCGTTTCTTCGTTCGCGAACTGCCCGACCTTCTGGAAGGGTCCAGAGCGATCCTGTCCGACTTCCTGGACGCCGACCCGGACGACGTGGCGTTCGTGGGGAACGCCACCGGCGGGGTCAATGCCGTATTGCGGTCGCTTCGACTCGAGTCCGGGGACGAGCTCCTGGTCAGCGATCAGGAGTACAACGCCTGCCGGAATGCGCTCGAGGTGAAGGCGGAGGAGTGCGGGGCCAAGGTGGTCGTGGCGGCCATCCCCTATCCGCTGCGCTCCGCCGACCAGGTGATTGAAGGGTTCCTGGCCCGGGTGACGCCCCGCACGCGCCTGGCCATGATCGACCATGTGACCAGCCAGACCGGTCTGGTGCTGCCGATCGACCGACTGGCGGCGGAACTCCGGTCGCGGGGGATCGCGGTGCTGGTCGACGGAGCGCACGCTCCCGGGATGGTCCCCCTCTCGCTGCGCCGCCTCGGGGTCGACTACTACACCGGCAACTGCCACAAGTGGATCTGCGCTCCGAAGGGAGCGGCCTTCCTCTGGGTGGCGCCGAAGCATCAGGGGTTGGTTCGCCCGCCGGTGATCAGCCACGGGTGGAACTCCACGCGCACCGATCGCTCGCGCTTCCGCCTCCTCTTCGATTGGCAGGGAACCTGGGATCCGACGGCCTACCTGTGCGTCGGTGAGGCGATCCGCTATCTGGGCGGGTTGTTCCCCGGGGATGGGCGGAGCTCCGGGCGCGCAACCGCACCCTCGCCCTGGCGGCGCGGGAGCTGCTCTCGCGCACCCTGGGGGTCGCGCCGGCGGCGCCGGAGGAGATGATCGGCTCGCTGGCCACCGTTCCGCTCCCGGACGACCCGGCACCACGACGGCCGGTCGGGACCGCGATCGATGAGATCGACCCGCTACAGGAGGCGCTCTATCAGCGTCATCGAATCGAGGTGCCGATCGTGAACTGGCCGGCCCCGCCGCGCCGCATCGTACGGGTGTCGGCCCAGATCCACAATCAGATGGCCGACTACGAGCACCTCGCCCGGGCGCTCCTCGAGGAGCTGGCTGCCGGTTGATTCGTCGATCGCCGCCCGCCGCGGCGGCTAGTTCCCCGGAAGCGCACTCCCCTTGCCGTAGAGACGCGGGAGCCAGAGGCTCAGATCGGGCCAGTAGGTGATCACCAGGAGAGCGATCGCCAGCACGATCAGGAACGGCACCGTCGCGCGGTACACCTCGGTCACCGACCGGCGGAAACGGAACGAGGAGATGAACAGGTTGAGCCCGAACGGCGGCGTGAGGAAGCCGATCTCCAGGTTGGTCAGGAAGATGATCCCGAGGTGCACCAGGTCGACGTCATACTCCAGCGCGATCGGCAGGATGAGCGGGATCACGATCAGGGCGGAGAAGATCTCCATGAGCGAGCCGATGATCAGCAGGAAGACGTTCAGCACGAGCAGGAAGGTGATCTTGTTCGTGATGAAGGTTCGGATCCATTCGAGCACCCGCATCGGTACTTCGGCATCGATCAGGTAGTTGGTCAGCCCCATGGCACTGCCCAGGATCATCAGGATCGCGCCGACCAAGGTCATGCTCTCGGTCGCGATGGCGGGGATGCGGCTCCACTTGATATCGCGATAGATCACCACCTCGACCAGCAGGGCGTAGATCGCGGTGACCGTCGCCGCCTCGGTCACGGTCAGCTTGCCGCCGAAGATGCCCCCCAGAATGATGAAAGGGAGAGGGATCTCCCAGGCCGCTTCCTTGACCGCCGGCCAGAGGTCGCGCATCCCTTCGCGAAACGAGGTGCGTTGGACCTCGCGACCGCGACCCTGGGCCACCGCCATGACGCCGAGCAGCGCGATGAGGAAGACGCCCGGGAGCAGGCCGGCCAGGAACAGCTTGTCCACGTCGGGGGTGGCGCCCGGGGGGAGTCCGAGTCCGCTTGCCGCCTGGGTCGCGACGAAGCTGTAGAGGATCATGGGGAGGCTTGGGGGAAAGAGGAAGCCGAGGCTGCCCGAGGTGGTGAGCAGCCCGAGTGAGTAGCGCTCGCGGAATCCGACCGCCATCAGGGCGGGCATCAGCAGCCCCCCCATGGCGACGATCGTCACCCCGCTACCGCCGGTGAAGGCGGTGAAGATGGCGCAGGCCACCATCGCCACGATGGCGAGGCTTCCGGGGATCCAACCGAAGAAGGCGCTGGTCACGCGCACCAGCCGCTGCGGGGTCCGACTCTCGGCGAAGAGATAGCCGGCGAAGGTGAACATCGGGATCGAGATCAAGATGGGGGAGGTCGCGAGGCGCGCCATCTCGGTCACGACGGCGCTGGAGGAGATCTCCTGCCGCCAGAAGGCAAAGAGGGCCGATCCGGCCAACACGGAGAAGAGCGGCGCACCGAGAATCGCGACCAGGACCAGCCCGAGGGCGACCAGGAGGTTCACGCGTGGGCCTCCTCGGCCGTCGGCCAGATCGCCTGGATCACGAAACGATAGGAAAGCAGCCCGAATCCCCAGAAAAGAATCGACTGCGCGAGCCAGCTCGGGATTCCGAGGAATCCGTGAGTTCCGGCCTCCTTCTCCTGGAGGATGTACTCGTAGGCGCCGTTGGACATCAAGGCACAGACCAGCGCGGCACCGACCGAGAGGATCCGCCGGGTCAGGACGGCCTGCTCCTTGGGGAGCGCGCGTTGCACCACGTCGATGTGGAGGTGCCGTCCGCGCGAAGTGGCAGCCAACGCGCCGAGGAAGGCGAGCCACAGGACCAGGGTTCGGGTCAGCGGGTCGATCCAGAGCAGGCCGGTATGAAACAGGTTGCGCAGGAGGATCTGAACTCCGGAGAGGCCGATCATGAGGGCCAGGACGACGCAGAAGACAGCCCCCTCGAACCGCCCGGTCCAGAGATGGAGACGATCCGGACCGATCCGGCGGCGCAGGAGGGCGTGTGTGCCGATCAAGACTGCCACCAGTCCCGCGAGCAGTCCGAGATATCCCGATCCAGGGGCGATCGACGGGGGCGCGTCCATGGCTCCGATTCTCCCGATGGCCTTCGGTCTCGATTCGACGCCGCCGGGGTCGCGGGCCCTTCGCGGCGCGACACGGCTCGAATGGTCGACGCGGGGAAACCTAGCGGACCGGTGCAGTGGCCGTCCACCGCGTCCCACCCGGCGCGTGCAAGCGGAGCTGCCTCCGTGGTCCCGATCAGGCGACTCCTGGGCTAGACTCCGCGCATGATGAGCAGACAACGAACGGATAGCCGACCGAAGATGCCGCTGACCACGTTCCGCGACGGTCGGGGAGATGACGGGTCGCTGAGGCTGCGGCAACCCCCAGTTCGGACCATTGTCCTGACCCTCGCGATCCTCGGTCTCGGTGGGGCGGCGCTCTTCAGCACTCCGACGAGTCGTGCGCAGGAGGCCGAGACGCCGCGACAACCGCAGCTCAAGCCCGGCCGCTGGCTCCCGCTGCAGATGCTCTCGCGCGGGCAGAGTTCCGCGCCGGTGGAGGCTCGGCTGCAGAGCACGTTGGTCGGAGTCGTCGCGGTTCTCCAGTCCCACCCCGATCTCGCCTCACCGCTCGGGGTGATCGTCGGGCCGAAGCTGTGGGCCGGGGTGCGCGGCGGCGCGCCCTACCGACCCCTGGCGGCTACCGTGAGGGGGCGGTCCGAGCCGCCGGCCGCGGGCGAGGTGGAGCTGGTGCTGAACGGCTTCTACGAGCCGTGTGGTTGCCCCAACGAGGTGATGTGGACCATGCCGCAGATCGAACTCCGGATCCTGGTCAACTCGATCGAGTCGGTGGTCACGGCGGGAGTCGATCCGACGCACGCGATCGCTTCCTTCGAGGATAAGTCGTTTGCGACGCCGCGCTTGCGAGAAGTGTCGCCCGGGGTGCTGGTCAACGACGACCAGCCCGCGATCCGGGCGATCCTGACCCACCGAACCGAACCACTCTTCGTCCCTGCTCCCGGCGAGACCGGCCGGGTGATCCCCAACCCCGACTTCTACAATCGATTCATACCCCCGGAAGAAGCGCAACTGCTGGTTCTCTGTCACCCGACCAAGCCCGATTCACTCCCTGAGACGGTGCGGCGCGGGTTCGAGACGCTCGACCTCGATGCCTGGCTGGACTTGCTGCAGGAGTAGGCGGGCGCCGCCCGTACCTGTCGAGAATTCGTTCGCGCGCACGACCTCGGAGGGACTACACTATTTCCGCGCGCGGCCAGGGCCGACCGCGTGCGACACGCCGTGCGCCTCCATCCCCCCGCCGCGCGCACGCGCCGTCTAGCGCCCGGACTCGGAGGGCATCATGCGCTTTTTCTACACCCGTTCCACGACTCGACAGATCGTTGCGCGCACTTCACGGATCTTTGGCTTCTGCGCCGCGCTCGCGGCGCTCGGTGCCGCGCCCGGCCCTCTCGCTTGGGCGGGTCCGAACGCCGGAGGGGTGCTGCTCTTCCACGCCGCCGAGCAGATCGCCTACTGCCAGGACACGCAGTCGTACTGCGGACTCTCGGGGCAGCCCGGCTGCGAGGAGGTCGATGCCCGCGTCAATGGTCAGACGACGCGGGTCTGGTTTGCGCTGGCGGCGTTTCCCGACGGCGCGTCTCCGCGCGTGAAGGCGCTGTCGTTCGGAGTCGAATACGAGTCCAGTGGCGTCACTCTCGTCGCCCAGGGGTCGTGCGCGGATTTCGAGATCACCACGTCACAGTGGCCGAACAGTGGCGAGGGCACCGCGATCACCTGGAACACGGCAAAGACCTCCGCGGTGACCGAGGCCTACTGGTTCGCCGGCTACAACTACTACGCTCCGGATCCGACGACCTTTGCCCTGCGGTCACACCCCACGCAGGGGGGCAACTTCGCTGATGACTCCGTTCCGGCCCTGCTCGATCCGATCGCGGACTACGGGCGCCTGGGCTTCGATCAAGAGGGGTACGTTCCCTGCTCCGTGCCGCCTCCGCAGACCGGCGCCTGCTGCGCCGCGGATGGATCGTGCTCCGTCCTTTCGGCGAGTGGGTGCGCGCAGGCCGGAGGCGTGCATCAAGGAGATGAGACCGTCTGCGAGCCGAATCCCTGTCCGCCGGCCGGAGCGTGTTGTGCTGCCGACACCGGATGTCAGGTGCTGACCAGTGAGCTGTGCGCACTGGCAGACGGAATCTGGCAAGGAGCGGGTTCGGATTGTGATCCGAACCCCTGCCTCGATGTCCCGGCTGCGTGTTGCCTTCCATCCGGAGCGTGCGTGGTCCTGTCGGCGACGGACTGCGCATCGGCCGGAGGCGGCTATCAGGGGATCGGATTCGAATGCGGCGTCGGCGCGTGCCCTCCGGGTGGCGCGTGCTGTGCCGCGGATGGCACCTGCGTGGTGCTCTTTGCCTCGGATTGCCTCGATGCTTATCAGGGGGACGGTTCGAGTTGTGATCCGAATCCGTGCGCGCAACCGTGTCCGGGGGTAGCGGAAGGCGGCGGGGAGTCCGAACTGCCGGAGGTTTATCCGAGTTCGAATCTGTTTGGTCGTCGCGGCGATGGCGGGGCGAATCAGGGAGGCGTGCTCCTGATGCACAGCAATCCGTCACTCACCTACACCGACGGAGCAGGACCGTTCTGCGGCGACTCCGGACTGGACGACTGCGCCCTGGCGAACAATCGCCACGACGGAAGTGACGCGCGGGTCATCCACGTGCTGGCGGCGTTCCCGCTGCGCAGCTTCCCGCGCCTGATCGGGCTGACCTTCGGCCTGCGCCGCACCGACTGCGCGGTGATCGAGGCCTGGGGATCCTGCGGCGACTTCGAGATCGCGACCGATGGGTGGCCGGGGAACAACCAGGGAACCGCGGTAGCGTGGGATGAAGCCCAGACCGGGCTGATGACCGAGGTCTACTGGTTCGCGGCCTATGCCTATGACGGGCGTGAGGCGACCCTCGGGCTCCGCACCCATCCGACGCAGGGACTCTACTTCGCCGATGATCAGGTTCCGGCGATCCTCGATCCGGTGGTCGCGGTGAGCGGTTTCGGATTCAATATCTCGAATGGCGATCCGGTGTGTCCGGCGCCCCTCCCTCCGGCCGGCGCCTGTTGTCTTCCGAGTGGAGACTGCGCGTTCCTGACCCCGGCGGCCTGCAGCACGAGCGGCGGCGCCTATCAGGGCGACGATGTCGCCTGTCAACCCGACCTCTGTCCCCCTGGGGGGGCCTGCTGCGCCCCGGAAGGAAACTGCACCATCCTGACCAGCGACGCGTGCGCCCTCGCCGAGGGGATCTGGATCGGAGGCGAGAGCGTGTGCGACCCGAATCCCTGTCTGGCGCTCGAGGGGGCGTGCTGCCTTCCGTCCGGGGGCTGCGAGATTCGCTCGGTGGCCGACTGTCACGCCCAGGGAGGTGTCTTCCAGGGGATCGGCTCGGACTGCTCGGAGGTCATCTGTCCGCCGGTTGGCGCCTGCTGCTTCGTGGATGGCCACTGCGTGCTCAGCTTCGGGCCGGACTGCCTGGGCGTCTATCAAGGCGACGGCACGGCGTGCGATCCGAATCCTTGCCCGCAGCCCTGCCCGGGATTCTCCGGCGGAGGATCCGAGGCGCGGGGTTCCGAAACGATGCCTCCGATTGCCGGGGCCCAGCGCGGCAACGGTGGACCGAACGAGGGGGGCGTGCTGATCATGCACAGCAACCCCGACTTGACCTTCACCGACGGTGGCGGGTCGTACTGCGGACAGTCGCAACTGACCGACTGCGAGGAGGCGATCAATCGGTACGACGGTCAGGACTCGCGCATCATCCACGTGCTGGCCGCGTTCCCCTTCCGGAGTCACCCGCGGATGGCCGGAGTGACCTTCGGCCTGCGGCGCACGGAGTGCGCGGTGATCGAATCCTGGGGACACTGCGGTGACAACGAAGCCACCACCAGTGGCTGGCCGAACAACCACGAAGGAACCGCGGTCACCTGGTTCACGCCGCAGACCGCGCCGATCAACGAGGTGTACTGGTTCGCCGCCTACGCCTACGACGCACGGGTCGCCACCATGGGAATTCGAGTCCACCCGACGCAGGGGCTGTACTTCGCAGACGACAGCATCCCGGCGATCCTCGACCCGGTGGCGGCGGTGAGCGGATTCGGCTTCTACCTGGACGACGGTCCGGTGGTGTGTCCCGAGCCGTTGCCGGCGCGGGGGGCCTGTTGCCTCAACACCGGAGAGTGCCAGGTGCTGCTGCCAAACGAGTGCCTCAATGAGGCGGGCCGTTACCAGGGGGATGACACGACCTGTACCCCGGATCTCTGTCCGCCGGGTGGTGCCTGCTGCACCGGCACCGCCGATTGCTTCCTCGCGACCGGCGAATACTGTCATAATTTTGGAGGACTGTGGTTGGGCGCGGATACGAACTGCGATCCGAACCCGTGCGTGGAGGTCCCCGCCGCCTGCTGTCTGCCGTCCGGACTCTGCGAGTTTCTCTCCCTGACCGATTGCGCAGCGTCGGACGGATTCTTCCAGGGGATCGGAAGCGAATGCGCCACCGTCGAGTGCCCGGCGGCGGGGGCATGTTGCTACGACGATGGGACCTGCGTGGTCGGGTTCCCCTGGACCTGCGAAGGGGAGTACCAGGGCGACGACACCCTCTGCGATCCCAACCCGTGTCCGCAGCCGTGCAACCTCGAGCCGGTCGTGCACTGGGAGAACCGTCCCGATCCCAAACCGACCTTCGTCTGGCCCGGCCGCGGGCCCGCGGGGGATGGGACCGGACCGAACCGGAGCGGCGTGCTCATCCTGCACGGCGATCCGGCGGTCACCTACACCGATGGCGGCGGCGACTATTGCGGGCAGTCTTCGCTGACCGTCTGTGAGGACGCGATCACTCGACACGATGGTGCCGAGCCGATCGTGATCTATGCCTTGGCGGCCTTTGCCCCCGGAACATCGCCGCGTATGGCGGGGCTCGCCTTCGGGATCTCCTACGGCAACTGCGTCGTTCTGGATGATTGGGGTGCGTGCGCTGACTTCGAGATCCCGACCGCGCAGTGGCCGGAGCCGAACGAGGGGACCGCGCTCTACTGGTCGGAGACTCAAACTGGCGAACTGACCGAGGTCTACTGGTTCGCGGCCTATTCCTACGAGGGGCGCGTCGACGAGCTACAACTCATCGGCCACCCGACACAGGGCGCGACCTTCGCGGACGACAGTGTTCCGGCGGTCACCGATCCGGTACGTGCCCTCGGTCGGTTCGGCTTCACCCGCAACGGTCAGGCCATCTGTCCCTCGAACCTGCCGGCCGACGGCGCGTGCTGCTTGCTCACCGGCGATTGCGTGGTCGTCTCTGCCGCGACCTGCGCCGGGCAGGAAGGGACCTACGCGGGGAACTGGACCGACTGTCCGGTGAGTCCGTGCGAGCCGCGCGGAGCCTGCTGTGTCGTTACGGCCTGCTCGATTCGCACCGCCGGTGACTGTGCCTCAAACGGCGGGATCTTCCAGGGGGTGGGGGTTGGATGCAGTCCCAATCCCTGCCCGACCGGCGGCGGCTGTCGCCCCGGCACCGTTTCCGGCACGCGCGGCGACGAGCCTGCGTCGGTCGGCTTCGGCACCGGGACGCTGCTCCCGGACACCCGCGGCACCGGCTGCGGCACGCTCAATCTCAACCCCGACGGCTCGTACGAGAACGGGTACACCTGGGGCTACGGTGGCGTGCAACTTCCGTACTACGGCGCGTTCGCGGAGTGCTATTCGGCGGTCGGAAGCGTCTGCTCGGTCGTGCTCGACCTCACCCAGATCGGTCAGTTCAGCGGACAGTCGCTCGACGCCTACATCTGGGATAACGACGGCGGATGTCCTGGACACGTGCTCGGAGTGGCCATCGGCTACGTGCCGACCGGCATTGCCTTCTGGCCCTCGATCAGTCGACACGTGGTCGACATCGGGGTCGCTGTCGGCGGCAACTTCTGGGCCGGATACTGGCCGAACTGGCCTGGCGGCAGCGAGACCTTCTATGTCGCGGCGGACCTCGACGGCTTCGGGGGTTGTCCTTACACCAACATCGCGCCGGGCATCGGCTACCCGAGCGGCTGGCAGAACGTCTCGGTTGTCTGGGGGCCCACCCAGGCGCTCGGCATCGGGGTCGAAATCGGGGATGGGCCGACCGCCACGCGCAAGATGTCCTGGGGCCGGGTGAAGGCGTTGTACGGGAAGTAGAGCTTGGGTTCGTGGGGCCACCAATCCCAGGGAGTGCAAACATGCGAGTGTCGCGGTGGCCTGATCGATCGCATCGAGAAGCGATGCTCGTTGTCGCGCTCCTGACGTTGGGAGCTGCGGCACCGCGGGCCGTTGCCGGACCGAACGCCAACGGAACCCTCTTGCTTCATGCGCAGGAGGGGATCACCTGGTGCCAGGACACGGCGTCGTACTGCGGACAGTCGGGGCTGCCGGACTGCTCGCAGATCGACGCGAGGGTGAACGGCTCGCAGCGAACGATCATCTTCGCGCTGGCGGCCTTCCCACCGGATGGGTTGCCGCGGATGAAGGCGGTCACCTTCGGACTGGACTACGAAGACGGCCGCGTCCTCCTTGTGGGATCGGGTTCGTGCGCGGACTTCGAGCTCACGGACTCCGGTTGGCCGGGGCCGGGCACGGGAACCTCGCTCACCTGGGATGCGGCACGAGTCGGGTTGATGAACGAGGTGTACTGGTTCGCCGGATACAGCTACTACGCACCCGTTCCCTCCGCGTTTGCCTTGACCCCCAATCCGACGCAGGGCGGGTACTTCGGTGACGACTCGGTGCCGGCCTTGCTCGACCCGATTGCCGCTTTCGGCGTCCTCGGCTTCGACCAGCCGGGCTTCGTGGCCTGTCCGACCGTTCCCACGGTCGCCGGCGCCTGTTGTGCTGCGGACGGGAGCTGCGTCGTGAGGACACCGGAGTCTTGTGCAGAATCGGGAGGCGTCTACCAAGGGGACGGCACCGACTGCGTCCCGAACCCGTGCACCCCCGTGCCGGGGGCCTGCTGTCTGCTCGATGGATCGTGCATCCACACCACCGAGGCGGAGTGTGCCCAGCAGGATGGAATCTGGAACGGCTGGGCAACGCTTTGCGCGGAAGCGGAGTGTCCCGCGCGAGGCGCCTGCTGCTCGGTCGAAGGGCAGTGCGTCGTGGTGACCGAGACGGACTGTCTCGCTCAGGGGGATGCGTACCAGGGGGATGGAAGTAACTGCGATCCGAGTCCGTGCGGCCCGCTCTCCGGAGCGTGCTGCCTCCCCTCGCAGGAGTGCGTCCCGCTCTCTCGCGCCGACTGCGAGGCGCAGGATGGCGTCTGGAGCTACCATGGGGTTCCGTGCGAGGAGTTCGATTGTCCCTCTCTTGGTGCCTGCTGTACCTGGGAAGGTAGCTGCAGGGTAGCGTACGAATCGGTCTGTCAGGGAGCAGGCGAGATCTACCAAGGCGACGGGACGAGCTGCGACCCGAACCCGTGCCCCCGGAACTGCAACCTCGCGCCCGTCGTCCGCTGGGAGAATCGGCCGTCGGCCAAGCCTCAGTTCGCGCCGCACCGCCTTCGCGGAACGCCGGGCGGCGAAGGCGTCAATCGAGGTGGCGTGTTGATCCTCCACGCGGAGAGCGCGCTGGCCTACACCGACGATGGATCGGACTACTGCGGGCAGGCAACCCTCGCTTCCTGTGACGATGCGGTGACGCGCCATGACGGGCTCGCCTCCACCGTCATCTTCGCGTTGGCGGCGTTCGCGGAGAACTCAACCCCCCGAGTCGCGGGGGTCAGCTTTGGTCTGAGTTACGGAAACTGCGTCGTGCTCGAGGATTGGGGGGCATGCGCGGACTTCGAGGTGCCGACTGCTGGATGGCCGGAGACCGGCGAAGGGACGGCGCTGGCCTGGAGTAGTGCGAGGACGACCCTGATCACCGAGGTCTACTGGTTCGCGGCGTATACCTACGAGGGGCGCCTGGACGGAATGAGTCTGATCGAACACCCGACCCAAGGTGCCGTGTTCGCGGACGACCGCGTGCCCGCGGTCATCGATCCGGTGCAGCGGCTGGGCAGCTTTGGCTTCGGACAGGACGGGGTCGCCCCCTGCCCGAGCGACCTGTCGATCGACGGGGCCTGCTGCCGACTCGACGGCACCTGCATGCTCGCTTCGTCGCAGGAGTGCATCAACCAGCAGGGGACCTACGCGGGCGACTGGACGATCTGTCCGGTGGAGCCGTGTCTACCGCGCGGTGCCTGCTGCGTGGCTGAGATCTGTTCCATCCAGACCGAGGAGGAATGCCTCGTCAATGGGGGCGCGTTCCAGGGGATCGGGACGGACTGTCTTCCGAGCCCTTGTGTCACCACCATCGGATGTCAGCCGGGTGCGGTGTCGGGGACACGAGGGGGCGAGCCGAGGTCGGTCGGCCCCGGAGAAGGGGTGTTGATCCCGGAGTCGAGGGGGACCGGCTGTGGCACTCTGAGCATGAACGCGGACGGACAGTACGAGAACGGCATCGGCTGGTCGTACGGTGGAGTCCGCCCGCCCTACTTCGGCGCGTTTGCGGAGTGCTATCAGGGTGGGGACGAGGTTTGCTCCCTGGTTCTGGATCTGACCCAGACCGGTAGCCATTTCGATGATTCGATTGATGCCTACCTCTGGGATAGCGACGGTACCTGCCCCGGCAATGTGATCGCGGTTCAATTCGGGTACGTGCCGTCATCGATCGCATACTGGCCGTCGGTCAGTCGCCACACGGTGAACTTCAATCAGTTCGTGCCGGGCGAATTCTGGGCCGGGTACTGGGGAAACTGGCCCGGACAGTATGTACCGTTCTACGTGGCAGTCGACCTGGACGGGTTCGGAGGCTGTCCGGTCACGAACATCGCCCCTGGACTTGGCTATGCGACCGGTTGGCAGAACGCCTCGGTCGTGTGGGGGCCGATGAAGGCTCTGGGTATCGGCGTCGAGATGAACCAAATGCCGGTGCCCATCCAGGCGGCGTCCTGGGGCCGGGTGAAGGCGTTGTACGGGAAGTAGCGGGTCGGCCTCCGGAGGACGCGAGACGGGAAAGCGCTTCGCGAACTCTCCCCGGGGGCAGTAGCATCGGGCGCGGTCGTGGCCTTCCGGGCCGCGGCCGCGTTCGCGCATCTGTCGGCGGTACGCGCAGCCGCGGAGCAGTCACTGGCGTGCGATTTCGCGCACGCACATGGCCCAGGACCCGAATCCGGGTCGGAGTTCGACCCGAAGCGAGAGGAAGATCTCATGCGCCTATCGTTCGCGCTGGCGGTGATCAGTGGGCTGGCGCTAGCCGCCGGGTGTGCCACGAAGGAAACCAAGCCGACCGCGAAGACGGGGTTGCCTCTTTCGACGAACTACGCGACCGATCTGCTGGCGCGGCAGAGCGCGCTCTCGGACTCCGGGTACGCCTTGCTCGAGCAGGGGAAACTCGAGGAGGCGGTGGCGGCGTTCCGTGCCGGGGATGCCGTGGTGCCGAAGGGGCGGTTCGTTCGCTACAACGAGGCGTGCGCCTACGCGCGTTCGGGCAAGCTGGACGAGGCGTTCGCCGCGCTGGCCGCGACGGTGACGAACGGGTTCGATGATCCGGATCAGCTCGACTACGATCCGGATCTCGAGCCGCTGAAAGCGGACCCGCGATTTGGACCGTTGGTCGAGCAGACCAAGGCGAACCGGGCGGCGGGCGAAGCCAAGCTCGCAGGCGGGCTGCCGGACTACGCCGGGCAGGCGGATCTGATCGCGAATCCGGACAGCCTGAAGGCCTGGTCGGATCGGGAGCAACGGCGGGTGCGGATCCATCGCAACGTCTGGCACTCCTGGGAGACGACCGCGGCGCAGTTCGATCTCGAAGCGCGACGTCTCGCCGCGCTGGCGCTGCAGAAGAAGGACCAGCCGGAATGGAACTATGCGCAGGAGCGGGTGCGCACCGTGGCCCGGCTCCGGTCGCCCTACGAGCCGTGGGGTGCAGTGACCGACGCGATGCGCAAGGAGGTCACGGCCTATCTCGCGACCAAGCCGAACTCCGATGGGGCCGATGAGGCGCGCTACCGGGCGGCGCTGGCCGAGTATTGCCGGTACCGACTCGATGACGCCAAGGATCCAAACTGGGCGTCCGGCGCGGCGGGGGCGCGGCAACATCTCTCCGCCATGGTCGGAGGCTCGAAGTTCGACGGCTCGGCTGCGGCCCTCGGCCTCTGGCTCGACCTGGTCGAGGCGGGTGAGGGGCGCACGGCGCTGAAAGACCGCGTGCGCGACTTTGCCACGAAGTACGCGACGGACGAGGGGGCGCAGCAGATGGCGGGGATCTTCCTCCAGGGGGATATCCTGGCCGCGCTCTGGCCGCTCCCGTTCGAGGCGACCGACATCGATGGCCAGCGAGTCACCCTGGCGGACTATCGCGGCAAGGCGGTGCTGATCGACTTCTGGGCCACCTGGTGCGGCCCGTGCCGGGCGGAGCTGCCTGGACTGAAGAGCGCGTATGCCAGCTATCACCCGAAGGGGTTCGAAGTGCTTTCGGTCTCGCTCGACTATGCCGATCGCACCACGCCGGAGCAGTACCGGACCTGGGTGACGCAGAACGGCATGCCGTGGCGTCACGTCTACGATCAGCAGGACTGGAAGGGGCCGCTCGTCGCCGCCTTCCTGGTCAAGTCGATCCCCAGTCCGGTGATGGTCGGTCGGGACGGATCGCTGATCGGAATCGGAGACGCCTGCCGCGGCGCGAAGCTCACCGCGACGATCGAGAAGGCGCTGGCCGCGTCGGGGGCGTAGCTCGCGGCAGGGAGGGAGGCGCGGTGCTCTTCCAGTGGGATGCGGACAAGGCCAGGCTGAACCTGCGCAAACACCGAGTCGACTTCGAAGACGCTTGCACGATTTTCGGGGACCCGTTCGAGATCACGATCGTCGACCCGGATCATTCACGTGACGAGCAACGCTTTCTAAGTGTTGGGCGGGCACACGATGGAAAGCTGTACACCGTCTCGTACACCGAGCGTGGGGCGCACATCCGGTTGATCAGCGCCCGCCTGGCGAATCGAAAGGAACGTCTGACCTATGAAGAAGATCAGTAAGAAGGGGCGCGCGGTGGCAAAGGTCTCGGAGATGAGGGCGGAATATGACTTCTCCGGCGGAGTGCGAGGCAAACACGCCGCGAGGTACTCCAAGGGGACCAACGTCATCGTCCTGGATCCTGACGTGGCCAAGGAGTTTCCCGATTCGGAGTCGGTAAACTCGACGCTTCGAGCGCTGCTCCCCATCCTGGCGCGCCGAGTCCGCAGAACCCGTCGGACTGCGAAGGCGAGCTAGCCGCAGTCGCCGACCGACTCCCTGGCTAGCCCTTCCACTCCCGCCGGAGCAGGGCGTGGATCTCGGTGTCGCACCACTCGCTCTTCAAGAACACGTTCTCGAGGTGATGCGCCTCGAGACGGAAACCGAGCCGCGCGACCACCCGTCGCGAGGCTTCGTTTCTGGGGTCGATATCGGCGTAGACGCGGTGGAGTCCGAGCTCCCCGAAGCCGTACCCGATCATCGCCCGCAGCGCTTCAGTGGCGTAGCCACGGCCCCGGACAGGGCGGCCGAGGACATACCAGACCGCGGCCTCGCGCAGCGCCGGCTTGATGAGATGGAGCCCCACGCGGCCGACCACACGGCCTTCCTCAGGAAGGGTGATTCCGAGGTCGCGCGTGATCCGGGGAGCAGCCTCGGCGTCCTCGTTCAACGCCGCGATGTAGGTACGGCAGTCCTCCTCGGTCCGTGCGGTGTACTCCTGATAGCGCACCACCTCCGGATCTCCTTCGAACGCCTGGAGATCGCGCCAATCGTCCGCCACCAGATCGCGCAGGACGAGGCGCTCGGTCGCCAGCCTCACGCGCGGAAGCGCGCCAGGATGTCGGCTTCGCGCTGCGGGGAGAGACCGGCGCGCCAGGCGTGGTCCGCCGGGCGGGTGGCGGCCCAGGCCAGGGTATCGCGAATCGTTTCCTCGTGCGGCCGGAAGGAAAGGCCGAAGTCGATCGCTCGCCGACAGACGAAACTGTCGTCCATGCCCGGGATCCAGAGCGGTAGCTCGAGGTAGGCGCGGGCTTCGGCTGCGGCGAGTACGTCGTCCGGTACCCAGGTGAAGCGGGCGTCGGAGTTGACCACCCGGCGGCAGCTCTCGAGAAACGTCTCCATGCTGAGCGGCGCGGCCGGGCCGGTCACATTGAACACGCCGGTGGTCGCGACCTCCACCCGGGAGAGAATCCAGGCCCCGAGATCGCGGACGTCGATGAACTGAATGGCGCGCTTCGGGTCGCCGGGGGCGAGGACCTCCCCTCCGCGCGCGACCCGGGTGGGCCAGTAGGTGAAGCGATCACTGAGATCGTGCGGCCCGACGATCAGGCCGGCACGGACGTGCAGCACGCCGCCCGGCATCTCCTCCTCCGCCGCCCGTTCGCACAGCGCCTTGAGCGCGCCGTAGGTGTCGTTGGTGATCTCCTCCACTGTCTCGTCCGGGGTGGTGGCAAGTTCGGAAGTCTCGTCCTGGCGGGGTCGGCTGAACTCCTTGTAGACCGAGATGCTCGAGATGAAGGTGTAGTGGATCACCGAACCGGCCAGAAACGAGGTCGAAGCGCGCACCACCCGCGGGAAGTAGCCGCAGGTGTCGATGCAGGCGTCCCAGTGGTCTCCCTTCAAGGCATCGAGACCTCCGTCGCGATCGCCGATCCGTTCATCGATCCCCGGAAAGAGCCCCTGATGCGAGACCCCGCGATGAAACAGCGTCACCTCGTGTCCGCGCGCGAGCGAAAGCTCGACCAGATGGCGACCCACGAACCGCGTGCCGCCGATGAACAGGATTCTCATGCCGCCCTTCTCCCGTCTTGCTTCAAGGCCACGCGCGCGACCGCATCCACCAGATCGCTGAATACCTGGACCAGTCGGGTGGAGTCGCCCTCGTCGATCGCCTCCCACTGAAGCCAGGCCTCGCCCGGGACGCGCATCTCGGCCCTCAGTCGGAGCAGGCGGCCGGGGACCACCGCCTCGACACGCCAGAAGTCGACCGCGTCCCCCACCAGCAGCTCATCGGCGTCGCGTCGACCCCGCCGGAGCCCGGGACCGCCGACCACGCGGTCCAGCAGGCCGCGCAGATTCCAGGCCCAGTTCCAGACCAGCCAACCGCGAGCTCCTCCCAGCCCGGCGAAGGCGCGGAACACCTGGTCGGGACGGGTCGCCACGCGTCGGGTCCGCACCTCGCGAATGACCCCTTCCCAGTCGGACTGGGCGTAGGTGGCGAAGGTCGTCGGGTTGCAAGCCGGCGCGTCGCCGAGGGCATCACTCCAGCGCGTTTCGATCGCCCCGTGCTCGGTCCGACCAAGCGCCAGGACCACCGCGTCGCGGTACGAAATCGGGACGATCCCGGGGAAGTGCGCCCGCGCCGCGGCCCGGTCGGCGAGCACGGGGTGCACCACGCCGGCGATCAGCGGCACCGCAAGCGCGTTCGGGATCGGCGTGACCAGGCCCACCCAGCGCGCGGCCAGGGTGGGAGCGAGCACGCGGACCGGAAGGATGATCCGGCGCAGACCACGCACCGCGGCGTACCCGTGCATCATGTCCATGAAGGGGAGCGGATCCGCGCCGATCTCGACCACCCCGAGTGCCGGCCGGTCCAGCGCCGCGATCAAGTACTCCATGGCGTCGCGCACCGCGATCGGCTGGACCGGATTCCGGATCCACCGCGGGGCGATCATGGCCGGGAGTCGTTCCGTCAGGTAGCGGACCATCTCGAAGGAGGACGATCCCGATCCGATGATCGGTCCGGCCCGCAGCTCCGTGGTGGGGATCTCCGCGCGCAGTATCGCTCCCACCTCCGCGCGACTGGCGAGGTGGGCCGAGATATCGTCGGCGCGTGGCACCAGCCCCCCGAGGTAGATGGTCAGTCGGAGCGCGGAGCCCGCGGCGGCGAAGCGCCGGGCCGCGCCCGCGTCCCGCGCGGCGAAGTCGGTTCCGCCGTACATCGAGTGGACGAGGTAGTAGGCAACGTCGATTCCGGAGAGGGCTGACTCCAGCCCTTCGCCGGTGACCAGGTCGCCGGTTGCGATCTCCACCCGGACGGCCCAGCTTCGCCCGGCGATCCGCGCCGGGTCCCGCACCAGGACACGCACGGCGTGACCGAGTTCGAGGAGTCGGGGAACGAGTCGTCCACCGATGTAACCGGTAGCGCCGGTGACCAGGATCTTCATCGTCTCCTCACTATCGACGCACGACAGGTACTTTTCGATGAGGCATTTCACTGCTCGATCGCGAATTGCAATGCATGCTCTTCCGATCGACCGATCGAGCCGCTACCATCGCAGCTACCTTACGGAGGATCCGATGCGCATTGTCACCTGGAACGTCAACTCCATCCGCGCCCGACTGCCCCGTGTTCTGGAGTTTCTCGAAAGGCAGAAGCCCGACGTGGTCCTTCTCCAGGAACTGAAGTGCCAGGACGAGCAGTTTCCGGCCGAGCCGATCGAGGAGGCCGGCTACAACTTCCAGGTATTCGGACAAAAGACCTACAACGGGGTCGGGATCCTGGCGCGGCACCGGATCGAGGACCCGTTCCGAGGCCTCCAGGATGAAGTGGAGGATGCGGAAGCACGGGTCATCGGGGCCACGGTCGGTGACACCATGTTCCTGAATCTCTACGTGGTCAATGGGCAGGAGGTGGGCCACCCCCGCTTTGACTACAAGCTCGCCTGGCTCGACCGCGTCGCCCGCCTGCTCGAGCGGCGGTATCCGAAGAACGAGAAGGTCGTCCTCGGCGGCGACTGGAACATCACCTTCGACGATCGCGACGTCTACGCCCCAGAGAAGTGGCGGGAGAAGATCCACTGCTCCACAGCGGAGCGGGCGGCTCTCGCGCGAATCGTCGACCTAGGCTACGCCGACGCCTTCCGCCACTTCACCGCCGAGGGCGGGCACTACACGTGGTGGGACTTCCGCACCTTCGGCTTCAAGAAGAACGAGGGGCTCCGCATCGACCACTTCCTGATGTCCGAAGCGGCACTTCGAACCTGCTCCGGCGTCACGGTCGATCTCGAAGCGCGCGGTGGCGAAAGGCCGAGCGATCACGCGCCACTGGTGGCGGAGCTGGGGTAGTCGCGGGGGCGCTGTCTCCGATCGGTCGCTCCCGATCTCCGGAGGGGCCGGCCGGGACAGATCTCCGGTCCTGACCTCGGGGATGAGGTGGAGGCCGGCCGGGTTGATCAGCGCCCGGCCATCACGCCTGGTTCGAAGCGGCCAGAGTGGGTCGGATCACCCACTCAGCGGGCTGCTCGCTCCCTCGACGATTCCACGATTCGAGACGGGCGTTCGGATCTAATGATCCGAGCGCCTGCGACCGAAAGCCGATTCCAAGGGCTCGGCAACCCGCGCCCGGTTTCCGGCCGGCTTTCGCAATCAGGCAACATCGCTTACCCCCCCACAGGAAACGTGCGAGCGCGCGGGCCGGGACTCGAATCAGGAGAAGCAGGGCGGCCGGAGTCGTAGTCCTTCCGGCGCAGCGAACAGAGCATTCGAGATCGTGTGCCATACACGCGTTCGTCGCGGAGACCCGGCCTCCGTGAGATGACGTCGCGATCGTACCGGCGCTCGTCTTCCGCGCACCGCGCGGGGACGAGGGTTGGATCGTTGACAGGCCGTCTCGCGAAGAATGGGGAGCGACCGTGAAACCTACCGAACAGACCCTGATCGAGCAGATGCGCATCACAGAGTTCGAGATCGCGCACCGCAAGGAGCTTCTCTCCTTGTCCGAAGCCGATGCCAAGCTGCTCCGAGGCCTCAAGGCGATCGTCGAAAGCCGCGTCGATGCGCTGGTCGACTCCTTCTACGAGGCCCAGACTCGCGTTCCCGAGGTCGCGCTGGTGATCGGCGACGCCGACACCCTGGCCCGGATGAAGCACGCGCAGCGGCGGTATATTCTCGACCTATTCAGCGGGCAGTACGACGTCGAGTATGTGAACCATCGACTGCGCGTCGGGCTGGTCCACAAGCGCATCGGCGTCGAGCCGAAGCTCTATCTCGGGGCGCAACAGATGCTGCGTGGCCTGCTCTTCGGCCTCCTTGACGAGATGATCCCCGAGGCGGAGGATCGTCAACGCTCGCGCGACGCCCTCGATCGCCTCCTGATGTTCGATCTCACCTTGATGTTCGAGACCTACCTCCGGAGCCTGGTCTCGGAACTCGACAATTCCAAGCGGAAGTCGGAGGAGTACGCCCGCGCGCTTGAGGACAAGGTGAAGGAGCGCACCCGCCAGTTGGAGGAGATGACGCGACTCGACGCGCTCACCGAACTCCAGAACGTGCGCACGCTCCAGGAGTGCCTCACGCGCACCATCCGCGCCTGTCAGCGCCGGGGCGAACCACTGTCCATCGTCTATCTCGATATCGACGAGTTCAAGGCGATCAACGACACGCATGGCCACCAGCATGGAGACGAGGTGCTGCGCATCATCGGCTCGTGCATGAAGCGGGTATCGCGCATGGAAGACAGTTGTTTTCGATATGGCGGAGACGAGTTCTGCCTTATTCTCTCCAACTGCCGAGAGGAGCAGGCTCGTGAGGTGTACATGAGCCGGCTCTCCTCCGAGATCAAGAAGCGCTTGATGAACGTGAACATCAGCTTCGGCATCGTACAGACCGGGCCAGAGAATTTCGGCGAGCCCGAGGCGCTGATCCGTGAGGCGGACAAGCGGATGTACGCGGCCAAGCAGGCGGTGAAGTTTCTCAGCGCGCAGTAGCCACTTGCCGGAGGTCCCGTGCCGGTCATTCAGTCCGAGCGCCTCGACCTTCGCCTGTTGACGAGTGACGACGCTCCCTTCGTGCTCGGCCTGGTGAACGAGCCTTCGTGGATCCAGTTCATCGGCGATCGGGGGGTGCGCACGGTGGAGCAGGCCCGGGCCTACCTGGAGAAGGGGCCGATCGCCATGCAGGCGCGATTCGGCTTCAGCTTCTACCTGGTGGAACTCCGTTCCGAGCGGGTCCCGATCGGGATCTGTGGTTTGGTGAAGCGCGATTTCCTCGCCGACGCCGACCTCGGATACGCGCTCCTGCCGGGCTTCTGGGGCCAGGGGTATGCGCGTGAAGCGGCTGCGGCGGTCATGCAGTACGCGGCTCAGGCTCTGGGGCTCCGCCGCCTGGTGGCGATCACCTCGGGCGACAATGAACGCTCGATCCGCCTCCTGGCCAAGCTGGGCTTTTGCTCCGAGGGATCGGTCGCCTACCCCGACACCGGTGAACTGGTGCAACTGTTCGGCCGGGAGCTCGCCTGGTCCGGGGCGGAGGAGTGATCGATGACCGAGCTGTTCCGAAAGTTGAATCTGAAGTCCGAGCCTGAGATCGTCGTGTTGAACGCCCCCGAGAGCTTCGAGCTGGAGCTGGCCCGGTTGGAGGGGGTCTCGGTGGTTCGGCAGGCCTCGAAGGTACGAACGATCGACTTTGCCCTCGCCTTCGCCATCACCCAGGCGCAACTCGATAAGGCCTCGACCGCGCTCACGAAGCGGGCCCCCGGGGACGTCACCCTCTGGATCGCCTACCCAAAGCAGAGTTCCAAACGGTATCAGTGCGATTTCAATCGTGACACCGGCTGGTCCGTCCTGGGCCAGGCCGGTTTCGAGCCGGTCCGTTCCGTGGCCATCGACGAGGATTGGACCGCCCTCCGCTTTCGCCGCGTCGAGCACATCAAGACCTTGACCCGCGATGCCTCATGGGCGCTTTCTGCGGCCGGGAAAGTCAAGGCCACACAGCCCTCGGCGTCGCCCGACCGGCGGAAGCCCGGCAAGGCCAAGTAGTCAGGAAGTGGCGTCGATCGGAATCAGTCGAGCGGCGCGTCGAGGAACCCTGTGCTCCGTCCCGGCAACCCTCCTCGCCGACGGCGCGAGCGCAGTTCCCGCCCGGCTCCGCGCCTTCGCGCGGCGTGCGGACGAGGCGGATTACGGGTATTCTCCTGCGCAGGCAGGAGGGATCATGAGCAGTCTGGAGAGAGCGATCGCGATCGCCGCGCGAGCCCATGAGGGGCAGGTGGACAAGGCGGGGATGCCGTACATCCTGCATCCGCTGCGGGTCATGCTGGCGGTCCGAACTCCCGAGGAGCGGATCGTCGCGGTACTGCACGACGTCCTGGAGGACACCGCCGTCTCGATCGAGGATCTGCGAGCTGAAGGGTTCCCCGATCCGGTTCTCGCGGCACTCGTTTCCGTGACCAAGCGCGAGGGGGAGGAGTACCCTGAGTTCGTGCAGCGCGCGATTGCCGACCCGATCGGCCGGCGGGTGAAGCTCGCCGATCTGCTCGACAACAGCGACCTGTCGCGCATTCCCGGGCCGACACCGCGGGACCTGGAGCGAATGGAGCGCTACCGGCGGGCCATCGCGGCCATTCGAGCGGCGGATGGGGAACCGATCGACCACCAGGACAGAAACTGAGGGATCGATGATTTCGAGACCGGAAGGAATCGCGGGGTGGTGGGCATGAGCGGATCGGCCAAGGGCGTGGTGCGCGAATTCTGGCGGCTGATGGCGTCCAACGACTTCTCCTCGCTGCAGGCGGTGCTGGCAGACGAGTTCATCCTGGAGTGGCCGGAGCCGTACCCGCCGCCGGAGCGGCGAAAGCACCTGGTCGAGCCGATCGCGTAGCCCCACCCTGTCCCGCTGGGCGGAGGCGGCGGCCGCTGCTAGAATCGGTCGAGGCCGCCTGATACCCACCTAACCCCGGAGGCAGCGATGATCAAGGGCATGCACGCGATGTATTACTCGTCCCAGGCCGCGGAACTCCGCGCGTTTCTTCGGGACAAACTCGGTCTTGCCGGTACCGACGTGGGCGAAGGATGGCTCATCTTCGACGCTCCGGAGGCCGACCTCGGCGTCCATCCGACCGAGGTGGGCGGGGTGCCTTCGGGCACCTGCGACATCTCGTTCTACTGCGACGAGATCCACGCCACGGTGGAGGAACTCCGCCGACGCGGAGTCGAGTTCACCCGCGAGGTCGAGGATCACGGCTACGGCTTCGTGACCTACTTCAAGGTTCCGGGCGACTTCAAGGTGCAGCTCTATCAGCCGAAGTACGCAAAGTAGTCGGCTCACCATGTGCCGGAACATCCGTACGCTGTTCAACTTCGAACCCCCGGTCACGGAGGACGAGGTTCGCGCGGCATCGCTGCAGTTCGTGCGCAAGCTGAGCGGGTTCACCAAGCCGTCGAAGGCGAATGAGCCGGCCTTCGCGCTCGCGGTCGAGGAGGTCGCGCAGGTAGCGAAGAAGCTCCTGGAATCCCTCGAGACCCATGTCCCGCCCCGCTCGCGCGAGGAGGAAGCGGCCAAAGCGCGTGCCCGATCGGCCCGCCGCTTCGGTAGATCCTCGCGCGAGGCGACGTAGATCGCCGTGGAGCGGTTTCCACGCATCCGCGCCGCACGCCCGGAGGACGGGGGCGGGATCGCCCGCGTTCATGTCGAGAGCTGGCGCACGACCTATCAGGGGCTGGTGCCGGAGGAGTATCTCGCGGGGCTCTCGATCGAGCAGCGGAGGGAGGCGTGGCGCCGACGGCTGGAGGTGGTGGACGGGCCGGGCTTCGCGGTGGTTGCGGAGGAGGAGGACGGCGAGATCGTCGGCTTCGCCGCGGGCGGCCCGGAGCGGGACGGTACGCACGGCTTCGCCGGGGAGCTGTACGCGATCTATCTCCTGCAAGGTCGGCAGGGGCGAGGCATCGGTCAGATGCTCTTTGACGCGGTGGTCGCGGGACTGATGGCGCGCGGCACGCGCGACATGATGCTCTGGGTGGTCGAAGAGAATCCTTCGCGCGGATTTTACGACCGGATGGGGGGCCAGGTCTTCGCCCGCAAGCTGGATACGATCGGCGGGGCGGCGCTGTTCGAGGTGGCCTACGGCTGGAGCGATCTGTCCGCACTCTCCGGGCGCCCGGTTGAGACTCCGGAGTCCTACCTTTGGCGGTCGGAGTTCTTTTCGGGGCACGAGCACTGCCGATTGGAGTGCTGGGCGGAGAGGATGCGACTCACAGGGAGCGCGATCTTCCTGCACCAGGGGCTACGAGCCCGCCTCGACTACACCGTGGAATGCAACCCGGCATGGGAAACGCGCTCCGCCACCGTGTCGGGCTGGATCGAAGATCGCGCGGTCCAGATCGAGATCGCCGTCGCCGATGGTCGGTGGTTGCTGAACGGCGAGCATTGCCCGGCCGTGGATGGTTGCATCGATCTGGACCTGAACTTCAGTCCATCGACCAATCTGCTCCCGGTCCGGAGGCTGTCCCTGCCGGTCGGTGGCGGCGCGGAGGTCACCGCTGCCTGGCTTCGGTTTCCGTCTCTCGAGCTGGAGCGACTGGAACAGGGATACGAAAGGCTGAGCGAGACGGTGTATCGCTACCGGAGCTCCGGCGGGTCCTTCGTGGCTGATCTCGAACTCTTCCCATCGGGAATGGTCCGGCGCTACCCCGGAGTCTGGACCGCGATTCAGGGCTGAGGGCACGGGGCTCCCCTCTGGTCAGAACAGGGTCGGTTGCACCAGGAGCGGGTCGGTGTTAGGGAGAGCGGCGGCGCGGCGCTCCGACCAGCGCAGGCGCAGGGTCTGTTCGAACCAGACGAGGTAGCGACGCTCTCCACTGGTCCGACGATCCACCGACTCGCGCGCGGTCCGGTGGAGGAGAGAGCTGATCTCGGCCGTGGCCGCCGGCCAGGCGTCCCGGAGGGATCGCGGTGTGGCGAGGTAGTACGGCACGTCATCGCAGAGCACGGGATGGCGGGCCAGGGCGAAGAGATCGGCCGCCTTCTCCCCGGATGGCACGTGGCCCAGGTTCTGCAGCAGGTGCGTCAGTTCGTGGGCGATGGTATGGCGCACCAGCTTTCGCGGGTTGATCCAGATCCACGGCTCCTCCCGTGAGGCGAAGCCGGCCGCGCTGCGGGTCAGTCCGACCCGGAGCGAGATCCCATCCAACTCGGGATAGAACGCGCGAACCTGCCGGATGCTCTCGAGCACCCGCGTACAGGAGGGGTGGCGAAGGAGCACCCGCGTGGGCAGGAGATCGGCGCGTCCGCGCAGATCGGCCCCGAGGTCATCCATGAGATCGAGTTGATGCCCAAGGGGAGTGCGTCGCCGCCCTCGTCCGGTAGCTTCCCTGCCGCTGGACAAAGACATAAGTCTGGGGAGAGTATCGGCGCCGACACCGACCGTCAACGACCGTCGGCGCGGGAGTCGGGCAAACGGATCAGGAACGGGCAAGAGGGGAGTTTTCGGTGACCGAAGAGACAGGTTCGGAGGCGCCGGATCGGAGGCCGCTCGATCCGGAGGAGCCCGAGATCGCTTGCGAGGATCTGAAACGGCGCATCGCGGCGGGGGAAGATCTCTACCTGCTCGACGTGCGGGAGCCGCACGAAGTGGCGCTCGCCCGGCTCGACGGGGCGGTCGAGATGCCGCTGGCCGGCCTCCCGGCGCGCCTCGGGGAACTACCGCACGATCGGCCGATCATCACCATCTGTCACCTGGGCGGTCGGAGCTGGCAGGCGATGGCCTTCCTCAGAGCCCGAGGATACTCCCAGAGCTGGAGTCTGGCCGGAGGGATCCACGAGTGGGCCCTGCGGATCGATCGCTCCCTGCGGACCTATTGAAGTCGCGCCCCTGCGACGGATCCGGGGTGATCGCCCCGGTCGAACCCTTGGCGGAGGACAGATGACAGGACAGTCAGTGATCCGTGCGGCTCTGTGGGGCGCCCTGCTCGCGAGTTCCTTCACCGCGGCGCGGGCGGAGATTCTGGTCCAGACCCTGCCCAACGGCCTGACCGTGATCCTGGAAGAGGATCACAGTCGACCGATTGTCTCTGGGGCCCTGGTCGTGAAGGGCGGGAGCCGCACCGAGACCCCGGATCTGTCGGGGCTTTCGCACTACTACGAGCACCTGATCTTCCGTGGCGGCTCGCGCGAGCAGGCAGAGCTGGAGTTCCGCCGCGTCATGCAGCAGCTGGGCGAGGAGAGCGGCGGATACACCTCCGACGACTACACCAACTATGGCTTCACCGTGCCGAGCGAGAACCTGGACGAGGCGCTGCGGCGGTCGACCGATGCCTGGATGGGCCTCGACCTCACCCAGGAGAAGGTTGACAAAGAGCGCCGTGTGGTGATGGAGGAGTACAACCAAGGGCAGGATCGACCCGACTATCGCCTCTACTACGCCATGCTCGAGTCGGTTTTTCAGGTGCATCCCTACCGGGTGAGCCCGATCGGCCGTCGCGAGGTGATCGAGGGGGCGAGTCTCGAGACCTTCCGCACCTTCTACGAGGAGCGCTACGTTCCGAACCACATGATCCTCGCGTTGGTGGGAGATCTGCGGGTGGAGGATACGCTGGCTCGGGTGCGGGAACTGTGGGGTGGATTCACCCCAGGGCGCGCGGCGTTCGAGCAGGGCTTGATCGAGCCGGAGCAGCGGGAGTTCCGCTTCCGCCAGGAGACGCTGAACACGGCGCAGGCCCGCGCCACGCTCGCGTTCCCGATCCCGCCGGCCAACCATCCTGACCTTCCCGCGCTCGAACTCCTGGCCGCGATCCTGGCCAATGACGACGGCGCGCGCCTCTGGCAGGTGCTCAAGGTGCGGGAGGACCTGGTGCGCTCGGTCAGCGCCTACGCGGATCGCCGGGTCGATCCGGGACTCTTCGCCATCGACCTCGAGATGGACCTGGAGGACGCGGGAACCGCCCTGGATAAGGTGGTAACCGCGCTGGCCGATCTGGCCGGCAACCCGCCGTTGGTGGAGGAGGTGAATCGAGCGCGGACTGCGCTGCTCGCCGCCCGGACCATGCAGCAGCAGACTCCCTTCCGGCGAGCCGAGGCGCTGGCCGTGGCGCAGATGCTTGGCACGGCGCACGATGTCGATCGCTACCCCGCGCTTCTCGCTGCGGTGACCCGGCAAGACGTCGCGCGGGTGGCGCGAATCTACCTCGCCCCCGAGCGGGGCAACCTCGCCCTCGTCCGCCCGACCGAGAGCGAACCGTTCGATCCCACCACCTGGCTCGCCGATTGGGTCGAGGAGTGGCGGGAGATGGAAACCCGCGCGGACGGATCGGCCGGCGCCGCGTCGCTGGTCCCGCAACCCGCCTCGACGCTGCCGGTCGTGTCGGGCAGCGCGAGCGACGGCGCGGATGCGGCAACCGGCCCGACCCTGATCGCCCCCACCGCGCTCCGCCGGGTGCTGCCGAACGGGGCGCGCCTCGTGGTGCGTCCGGATCCGAAATCCGGCGTGGTCGGTGCGGTCGTCCTGATCCGGGGAGGTCAGTGGGCCGAACCGGAGGGGAAGGATGGGTTGGCCAACTTCGTGGCGAACCTCCTCGACAAGGGGGGCGGCAGGGAGGCGACAGACCGAGATCGCGCAGATGCTGGCCGACCTCGGCGCAGATCTCGAGGTGAGCGCCAGCGCGGACTACATCTCGATCACGGTCGAGACGCCCGCAGGGGCGCATCGGAATGCGCTCGAGATCCTGGCCGACGTCGCCGTGGCGCCCACGCTCCCGCCGGAAGAACGGGAAAAGGTGCGAGAGGATCTGCGGGCGCAGATCGCGGGATTGAGCGATCGCCCCTTCGACGCGTTGAATCGGGAGTTCTACGACCGGCTCTATCGCAAGTCGCCCTACCGGAAACCGCTGCTCGGCACGGAAGAGTCGATCACCGGCATCGCCGAGTCCGATCTCCGGGAGTTC
The DNA here is from genome assembly GCA_016712505.1 of Candidatus Eiseniibacteriota bacterium. Taxonomy (GTDB): domain Bacteria; phylum Eisenbacteria; class RBG-16-71-46; order CAIMUX01; family CAIMUX01; genus JADJQY01. Next base: position 108,421 of record JADJQY010000013.1, read on the forward strand.
CTGGCCCGGACCGTGGTCGGGGCCAACGTCGTCGTGTCGGTCAGTGGCCCGGTCGACCCCGCGGCGATCGAGAGCTGGGCGCAGGGTCGGTTCGGTCGTCTGCCTGCAGGGAAGGCGATCGCGATCGACGCGCGCGTGATCGACGGCGCGCCGAAGGAGGCGGTCGAGGTCACGATCGAACGCGACAGCGAGCAGGTGGTCTATAACACCGGTTGGCCCACGGTCAGCGTCACCGATCCGGACTACATCCCCCTGCGCACCGCGGTCGGAGTGCTCGGGGATCGATTCTTCTTCAAGTACGTCTACGAGAAGGGGGTCGCGTACCGATCCTGGTTTTACCAGACCGAGCGGCTGGGCGCCGGGTCGGCACAGAACGAGATGGGAGTCTCTCCCTCGATCTACCGCCAGATCTCGACCGAGGTGGTGGAAGACCTCGCCCGGTTCACGGCCGAGCCGATTCCGGCGGAGGAGCTTTCGGCTGCCCAGCGGAAGCTGATTTCTCGGCACTACCTGGGCCTTCAGACCAACCTCGCGCTGGCCCAGCGCCTGGCCTTCTATGAACTCTCGGGCCTGGGGATCGAGGAGATCGACCGCTATCCGGTCGAGGTGCGGGAGGTCACTCCGGAGGAGGCAGGCGCGGCGGCGCGGAAGTACCTGCCGGAGGGACGCTCCACCCGTGTGGCGATCGGAAAGGCGAGCGATCATCAACCCTGAGGCAGCGGAGGTGGAGGCGAGCGCGAAGGGGATGCATCCCTCGATCGTGACCGTGTATGGCGCGGCCTTCGCTCAGGGGGCGGTCGGGATCGCCTTTGCCGCCACCAGCGGAATCTTGAAGACCGAGTTCGGAGTGCAGGAAACGACCTACGGCGCGCTCTTTCTCCCGATGCTCGGAGTGGCCACCATCGGGTCGCTTTGCGGCCCCGGGATCCTCGAGCGCGCTTCGCTCCGCGGGTTGTATCTCCAGGGGGCAGCGGTGCTGGTCCTCGCGATGGTCGGCCTCGGCTTGCTCCCGCTTCTCCCCGTCGGGACTCTGGTGCCCGCCTTGGTCGCGATCGCGGTGTTGCTGGGGGCCGGTCTGGCCTTGCACGGCCTGGCGATCAACACCGCGGCGATGGAGATCGCGCCCCAGGCGCGGACCGCCGCCCTTTCCGCGCTTCACGGGACCTTGGGGCTCGGTTGCGCGCTCGGCCCGGCGATGGTCGCGGCGCTGCGCGCGCGCGGTGTCTGGTGGCTCGCTCCCCTCATCCTGGCCGTCGGGATCGGCCTGCCCGCCTTCAGCACCTGGCTGCGCACGCCGCGCGTCTTTCGTGCTCGGGGCGCGCGGTCCGAACGGATCTCGTGGGCCGGACTGCCGCTGCGCTTCCATCTGTTCGCCGTCCCAGGGTTCTTCTACGGCGTGAGCGAGTCGACGCTGGTCAATTGGGCCGTGCTCTACTTCATCGGGACGAAGGGGCTGTCGCTCGCGGCCGGCGCCGCCGCGCTCTCGGCGTTCTGGATCGCCATGACCGCGGGGCGATTTCTGGCCAGCTTCGTTCTCCGCCGGATTCCGATGGTCCCGTTCTGTGCCGTCCTCTTCGTTGCCATGAGCGCCGCGTTCTGCGCCGTGCGGTTCGCCCGGACCGAGACCCAGGCGATCGTGGCCTATGCCTTCGCCGGCCTGAGTTGCAGCGCGGTGGTACCGCTCTTGATCGGCCTCTTCGCCGCCAACTCCGATCGACCGAGCGCCCAGGTGACCGCCTACTACACCGCAGCGCTCTTGGCCGGAATCGGGTTCGCGTCGGTCGGGGTCGGCCCGATCGGCGCGCTGGTGGGAATGAATCCGCTCTTTCTCGGATCGGCGCTGGTGCCGCTCCTCGGGCTCGGGTCGTTGCTGCTGCTTCGGCCGCGTGAGGCCGCGCGCGGAATCGAGCCGGACGCGCACATCGCTCAGAGCAACTCCCGGTAGACCTCGTTCATCCGCTCGACCTGCCGCACGATGTCGAACTCCTCTTCGATGTGAGCCCGCCCGGCCCGTCCCATTCGCGGCCACCGCGCGGGATCGGAGAGGAGATCGTCGAGCCGCAGGGCGAGCGCCTCCACATTTCGCTCCGGCGCGAGGAAGGCGCTCTGATTCTCACGGGTGACCTCCGGAATGTCGCAGTGCACCGTGGCCACCACCGGTAGGCCCACGGCCTGGGCTTCGAGGAGGCATACCGGCGCGCCACCCTCGCTGTCGCCGTCCGCCGCGGTGACACTCGGTGCCATGAAGAAGTGCGCGCGCTCCAGCTCCGCGCGATAGACCGCCGGAGGCTGGTAGCCCAGCAGGTCGACCCGGCCAGCGAGCTCCGGTCCGCGCGCGAGCTGTTCGATCTGCGCCCGCTGCGGGCCGTCGCCGATGATCCGGAGTCGTACCCGCGGGTGGCGCCGCGCGATCCGGGCGAATGCCTGGAGCGCGAACGGGATCCCCTTCTTCTCGCGAAACGACGCCGCGATCAGGCCGATGATCGGGGCATTCCCCGGAGGAACGCTCCGTTCGGCGAAGCGGAACTGCTCGAGCGGGATGCCGAGGTGGACGACGCGAATCCGGTCCGCGGGGGCGCCGATCTTGACCAGCGTCTCCCCCATGAACGGCCCCTCGGCGATGAAGCGATCGGCGTGCTTCCAGAGGCGCGTGTAGAGCGCGCGCCAGTAGGCGCTCCGGGGCAGCATGCCGGCGTCCCGTCCGTAGAACGAGACCACGAACGGGCGCTTGGGCTCGGTCGCGGTCATCACCGTTCGCGCCCCCTCCCAGCCGAGATGTGCGTGGATCAGATCGACTTTCTCGCGTTCGTAGATTGCCCGGTACGGCTCGGCGGGGAATTGCCCCAGGAGGTACTTGGAGACCAGCGTCCAGAGCGGGTCGGCGCGACGCACGCCATCCTGGGCGCGGGGATTGCCCAGGTTGTAGACCGGCGAGAAGGGGAAGACCGTCTCGTTCTCGGTTGCCTGGGTGATCACCACCGGCCGGAACGAGCGGTTGTGCACCAGCTGGGTATGAATCCAGCCTCCGGTGAGGAAGAGGTACGGCGTCACCAGGTGCGCGACCGCGCGCTGGTCGCCCGGCGCAACTCGGAGCGCCGGGTTGGACGGGTCGAGGTTCATGCCATCCCCTTGGCCGCGGCCCGTTCGTAGAGCGCGACCTCCTGCGCGAGCCGCGCCGCGGGATCGACCAGCAGCGTGCGAATGTGATCGTGGGCCGCGCGGCCCATCTGCTCCATCCGCAACCGGTCGGCGAAGAGCGCGGCGAGCATTGCCCCCAGTTGCGGCAGATCCTCCGTTCGGAGGAGAACGCCGGTCCGGCCGGCCTGCACCACCTCGCGTGTCGTCCCCACATCGAGCGCTGCCACCACGCGGGCACAGGCCATCGCCTCGAAGACGGGGTTGCTCGCGTTGGTGCGGTCGAGCAGCGAGAGCACGAAATCTGCGCTTCGATACCACTCGGGGAGCTCCGCCTGGTGAACCGCTCCGACGAAGTCGACCTGCGCGGAAACCTGCATCGCCTCAGCTGCCCGTTCCAGGGTTGCCCGCTCCGGACCGTCTCCCAGCAAGGCGAGGCGCGCGCCGGGGTATCGGTCCCGCAGTCCCTTCAGCGTGGCGATGGCCCGCTCGAGCTTCTTCTCGTCCGCCAGTCGCGTCACCGTGATGAGCAGCGGATCTCCCGGCGCCAGTCCGAGGCGGGTACGGATCGCGGTCTCCCGCGGTCCGGGGGCGAAGCGGTCGAACTCGAGACCGTTGCGCAGATGGTGGAACACACCCGGATCGACCCGGCATCGGCGGACCACCTCGGCGCCATTGGCGCCGTCGTTGGTCAGGAGCAGGAGCTGGGTGCGGGTCCGGAAGGCGGCGATCTCGGGGAAGTTCGCGTAGTAACGCAGCGGATCGCCCAGATTGAGCGAGAGGTTGTTCCCGAAGAGACGGGTTGCGTTGGCCACGCCCAGCTCGACTGCGAGTCGTCGTGCCACCGGTGCCTCGAAGACCCCGAGAGCGAGGACCAGGTCCGGCCTCACCGCCCGTGCCCGGTCGACCGCCGCCGCGTAGCCCCAGCTCTGGTAGGCGCGCCAGTTTTCCCAGCGGGACCAGAGGCGCTGGAGGAGTGGCAGATTGGCGTCGGGGAGGAAGGAGCGCCGGGTCGAGGTGCGGTGGAGCGCGCAGCCGGCAAAGCTCTCGATCAAGGAGGTGCGGCTCGGGCTCCCTGCGCCCGGCTCCTTCGCTCGTCCGTCGGCCTCCGACGGCTCCGCCGGTTCCGCCGGGAGCGAGACGTCTACCTGGTGGCCCGCCCGAGCCAGCGCTTCCAGCGTGCGGCTGAAGGCGGTGGCCCCCTTTCCTTCTCCCATCGACCAGAAGGAGGGGAGGGCGTAGATCGCAAGCACCTTCATCGGTTCGAACCCTGTTTCATGCCGGTAGCAATCATGGCAGCGGCATTGTAGCGTCGCGCGTCGATCACCGCCCTGGTTTTGCGACACCCGGCGCGCTATCGTCGCCGATCCGGACCGGAAGCAAGGGAGGACCACGAACGCCGATGCTGCGCCACGAGATCACGAGCGAGCTGGCCGCCCATCGCGGCTATCTGCGGCGCAGTCTGGTCTTCCTCGTTCTGGGGATCCTCGCGGTCCGGTTCGGCGGTCTGTTCGGTCGGGAGATCGGCGTGTCCCTTCTGGTCTGGCATGGGCTGCTCGCCTTCACCCAGCCGATCTTCTCGATGCTCGGGAGAGAGCGCCGGGACCAGCGGGACGGCCTCGCCCCCGGGGAAGCACGCGCGGTGAGATCCCTGGCCCGGCTCTTTGCGCTCCTGATCGTCACCCTGCCCTCGACCATCGTCCTGGCCGTCTTCTTTCTCGGACGCGTGGGGCGCGACGCCTTTCTGACCCCGTTAGCGGCCAGCGTCGGACTGCTGATCGGTGGGGTTCTGCTCGTCCTGGTCAGTCTTGCCGCCGTGGTCTTTCTGACCCGATCGATCGCCGCGGTCGCTCTGGCCTACGCGGCGATCGTGGTCCTGGTCGCTCTCGGCTCGACCGAGGTCGGACTCTCGTTGATCCCCTGGGTTGGATTCTGGCTCGCCCTCTCGACCGGCACCCCCTGGGGGTTCTCCATCATCTTCCTCACCCAGGTGACCTGGGCCTGCATGGTGGCGATGCTGGTCTACGAGGCGCTGCTCGCTCGATCCCCAGATCCCGGGAGCCGCGCCGCGGAGCCGAGCTTGCCCGCGGCCCTCGACCCGGCGGCTAGGCCATCGGAAGCAGCCCCCCCGCCTCCAATCGATAGCTGAGCCCGCAGGAGCAGGTGAGCGCTTCCGGCAGGCGACGCCCGCACTTGCACGCCCAGCCGATCTGTCGCGCGGGGTTGCCGGCCATCATGCCGTAGTCGGGAACGTTCTTCGTCACCACCGCCCCGGCGGCGATGAAGGCCCAGTGGCCCAGGGTGGTGCCGCAGACGATCGTGGCGTTGGCGCCGATCGAGGCGCCGCTCTTCACCAGGGTCGGATCCCAGCCCTGACGGCCGGTGCGAAAGTCGGGGTGGCTCCGCGGAATCTTGTCATTGGTGAAGACACAGAACGGCCCGAGGAAGACGTAGTCCTCGATCACCACCTTCTCCCACACCGCGACCCCGTTCTTCACCGTGACGTTGTTTCCCAGGATCGCCCCGGCTTCGATGAACGCGGTCTCCCCGATGTTGCAGTTCGACCCGACCTTCGCGCCCTTCATCACGTGGGCGAAGGCCCAGATACGGGTTCCCTGGCCAACTTCCTCCGACTCACACAGCCCCTGCGGGTGAACGAAAACCTCTGCCACGAGCGCCTCCTTTGGGTTCGATCCCCGGAGATTCGCCCATGCCGGGGCGCTTCGCAACCCCCGGAGAATCGGACCGCGGGGCGTTTACCGACCGGCTCCGGTCGGCTATAACCGGCGGGTGATGAAACTCCTTTGGGTAGGGCTAGGCGGCGCGATCGGCGCGATCCTGCGGTTCCTGATCGCGGAGCTGGTGCAGCGCGGCACGCGGCAGGGCGGATTTCCCTGGGGCACGCTCGCGGTCAATGTGATCGGCTGCCTGGTGATCGGCTGGGTAGCCGGACATGCGCTCGGTCGTGGCGGCATGACCCCACCGGTGCGCTACTTCGTGGTCATCGGGGTCCTCGGCGGGTTCACGACCTTCTCCAGCTTCGGCCTCGAAACCTGGAGCCTGGCCCAGGCCGGCCAACTGAGCACCGCATTGGCCAACATCGCCCTCCAGATGCTGCTCGGTCTGGGCGGCGTCGCGGTCGGCATGTGGGTCGCGCGACTGGGCTAGCCTCTTTCCGCGGCCCGCGCCGCTCTTGGGTCACCGGGCTACCGGGTCTCCGACAGCGGCTGCAGGTGCTGCTTGAAAAAGGCGACCATCCGGCGGAAGTAGGTGAGCCGGTTCTCCCGCTTGGCGATGGAGTGTCCCTCGTCGGCGAAGATCAAACTGTCCAGCGGGACGCCGTTCTGAGCCACCGCGCGTAGAATCTGTCGCGCTTCGCCGATCGGCACCCGCTGATCCTTCACTCCGTGCACCACCATCAGCGGTCCGCGGATCCGCGTCGCGCGTGTCAGGGGCGAGATCGACTCGAGAAATGCGCGGTCACTCAACGGTCCGTACTCGTTCTCCCGCAGTGCCCGTCGGTAGTCGGCGGTCTGCTCGAGGAACGAGACGAAGTTGGCGATTCCCGCCTGCTCCACTCCGACCTGGAACAGATCAGGGTACTCCGCCATCACCGCCATGGTCATGAAGCCGCCGTACGACATCCCCTTGACCCCCATGCGCCCCGGGGCTGCGTATCCACGCTCGAGGAGCCAGCGCGCGCCGTTGGCCACATCCTCGATCGCTCCCTGCCGTCCCTTGTAGTTGTCGGCATCGAGGAATCGCTGCCCGTACCCGGTCGAGCCGCGAAAGTTCGGCGCCAGGATCCCGAAGCCATGCTGCAACAGGTAGCCGTAGTGGCGGTTGAAATCGGGCCGCGACTGTCCCTCCGGGCCGCCGTGAACGTCGACGATGAAGGGGACCGGCCGTCCGACGGTGAAGTCGGAGGGCAGGTACAGCCAGGCCGGGATTTCGAACCCGTCGCTGCTGGCGTAGCGGATCAGCTCCGGGGCGCGGAAGATCGTCGGATCGATTCCGGCCCACGGAGCGAAGGTGAGTTGCCTCGGGCCTGCCGTGTCGAGACGCCCCTGCTGCGCGGCGCGGAAGTCCCAGACCCAGGCGTCCGGGGGCAGGGTGGGGGAGTTGTAGGAAAAGCAGAGCAGTCCCTCGTCGGTCGGTTGCGCGGTCGAGACGATCCCGGCCAGCTCCGGGGTGGGGAGCAGCTTCCCCGACTCGGTATCGAGGAGCAGGATGCGCGAGTAGCCGTTCTGGTTCTCCACCCAGGTGAGGTAGCGACGCGAGGCCGACGCGCCGTAGGTCTCGACGTCCCATGGAGAGGTGGGATCGCCGACCGCGCGAAGGGTGAGGCTCTCCAGGTCGAGGTACATGAAACGCGAGACCCCGCCCGCGCCCGCGGTGGAGATCATGTACAGACCACGGCTGTCCGCGGAGAAGAACGGGGCGGAGTACTGCACCGCCCCCTCGTGCGGCGTGAGGTGTCGCACCGCCTTGCTCGCCAGGTCGAGCAGATAGAGATCGTTGTTGTTGCTTCCGGTCGAGGTGTAGAAGAGCAGCCGCCGGTCGTCGCCACTCAGGTCGCAGACCGAGTTGGTGCCGGAGCGCTCCAGGACCAACCGATTCTCCCCGGAGCGGAAGTCGTGGACGAAGAGCGAAAACGAGGTCCGCTCGATCTGGTTCGCGCAGTAGTAGACCGAGAGGCCGTCGGCGCTCCAGCGCGGGGAGGCGTGACGCACCGAGGGATCGTTGGTCAGCGCCTGCACTCGTCCGGTGGTCAGGTCGATCAGGTGGATCTGGTCGTTCTCGCTTCCGGGCGAGGCGAAGCCCGAGAGAGCGTAGGACAGATCCTCATTCTCAACCATGTAGGTGATCGGGCCGGGAAGAAAGGTGATCTGGGTGGGAAAGCCGCCCTGATCGAGCCGGTAGAGCTGGCTGGTTCCGCTGGCCGCGGAGAAGTAGAACAGCCGCCGACCATCCTGGCTCATGCTCGGGCTGAAATGGCCGCCGATCTGCATGAACGTGTCGATGTCGGGGACCCCAGCGTCGGGGAGGAGCGCGCGCAGCGCCGCGCCGCCGGCGTCTTTGCCCGACCCGGCGATGCCCGCGAGGCCAACGACGGGAGAGAGCAGCAGGGCCGCGAGGAGCGCGGCCAGAAGCTGCCGCCGGATTGGTGCCATGGAGCCTCCTTGACGGTCGACCTCCCGACTATACCCTGCTCGACCAAGCAGAGCCCAGCGGGTGAATCGGAGGTCCGAACGCCGGGCAACGGACCTCCGTCCCACGGTTGCCGCCGCGACGGCGCATGAGTAGGCTCTGGCAGGATCGAAGCAGACAGGCTTCCCGGCAGGAAGGATCGTCGCATGCAGTCCGCCCAGTCTCCCGCGGAACTTCTCCGCCAGGTCGTCCATGAGGGGCGCAGCGCGCTGCTCGAGCATGAGGTTTACGCGCTGCTCGGCGCGGCCGGGATCGAGACCCCGCGCTCGGCGCTGCTCGAGGGGGAACCGGGAGAGGATTCTTCCTCCGCCTGGGTCGATCTTCTCGAGGCGCTCCTGCCGGAGGCTGGCACCGGTGTGGTGGTGAAGATCGTTTCCCCCGACCTGATGCACAAGTCCGATGTCCACGGTGTCGCGTTCGCCTCGTGCGATCCCGGCGAGGTTCAACGCACGGCGCGACAGGTCTGGCGCGAGGTGAGCCGCCGCGCGCCGTCGGCCCGGCTGCGCGGCGTCCTGGTCTCGGAGCGGGTGGCCAATCTCAGTGGCTCTCCGGCCGGCGAGGTTCTCCTCTCGGTGCGACGTGACCCCGCCTTCGGTGTCGTCGTGGTGCTCGGCCTGGGCGGTTTGCTCACCGAATGGTACGGCGCCGTGGGGGCAGGGCGCTCGACCGTAGTGCTTCCTCCAGCGGAGATCCCGCGCGCCCTGGCGCAGGCGGTGGAGACCCATCCCGCGTTGGCGCTCCTGTTTCGTCCCAGCCGACTCCACGCCAGAGCGCCGCTCGATCTCGAGCGCGTCGGGCAGAGCCTCGCCCGCCTGGCCGACCTGTTTGCGGCGACCGAGGTGGAACGGGACGGAGGGCGCTTCGCCCTCGCGGAGATCGAGGTGAACCCGCTCCGCGTGACCCCAGGCGGCCGGATGGTCGCGGTGGACGGCGTGGCGCGGATCGAGGTCCTGCCGCAGATCGCGCCTGCGCGCCCGCTCGAGAAGATCGCCTCCCTGCTCGCTCCCCGTTCTGCGCTGGTGATGGGGGCCTCCTCCAGGGGAGCCAACCCCGGACGGATCATCCTGCACAACCTCCGCGCGGCGGAAGGACTCGACTACGGTGGCCTCTACGCGATCCACCCCCGCGAGGAGCGGATCGAGGGGGTGCCGTGCCTTCCCTCGCTCGACGCGCTCCCGCACCCAGTCGATCTGGCGGTGGTGGCGATTCCGGCCGAAGGGGCGCGCGATGCGATCGTGGCCCTTTCCGCCGAGCCGAGTCGTGCCCGGTCGGTGATCCTGATCCCCGGCGGTTTCGCCGAGACCGGCCGCGGCAATCTCGAGGGGGAGATCATCGAGGCGCTCCAGTCGTCGCACCGTCGTCCGGACGGTGGCCCGGTGTTGGTGGGAGGCAACTGTCTCGGGATCGTCTCCAAGGGCCAGTACAACACCTTCTTCCTTCCGCACTACAAGCTGCCGTTCCATGACGCGCCGGGTGACGCCATGGTCGCGGTCAGTCAGAGCGGAGCCTACCTGGTCACCCTCTCGAGCAACCTCGACGGGGTGATCTACCCACGTGCCCTCATCTCCTTCGGCAATCAGATGGACCTCACCGTGGCCGACTTTTGCCACTGGTTCGCGGCCGATGACTCGGTGCGCGTGTTGGCGTTCTACATCGAAGGGTTCAAGCCAGGGGACGGGGAGCGATTCGTCCAGGCGGCGCGCCTCGCGCGTGGGCACGGGAAGCGCGTGGTGGTCTTCAAGGCAGGGAAGACCGCGTTAGGCGCGAAGGCCGCGGCGTCGCATACCGCATCCCTGGCCGGAGACTACGCGGTGGCCCGCGCGCTGATGGCCGACGCCGGCGCGTTGGTCGCCGAGACTCTCGATCAGTTCGAGGATGCGATCAAGATCCTCACCTTGCTCGTCGACCGCTGGGCCGCCTCCACCGTTTCGTCGGGGCACGCCGGACCCCAGGCCCGGGTTGGAGTCCTCTCCAACGCCGGCTTCGAGTGCTCGACCGTCATGGACCGGCTGTTCGGTCTCGAGCCGGCATCGTTGACCGCGGATACCCGCGCGCGGCTCGAGGGTTGCCTGCCCGGCATCGCGCACGCCGACAATCCGGTCGACACCACGCCGATGGCCACCACCGCGCAGTTCGTCGCGGCAGCCGAGGCTCTGATCGAAGATCCGTTCGTCGACGCGGTCCTGGTTTCGGCCATTCCGGTCACGCCCAGCCTCGAGAACCTCCCGCCCTCTCTGTCCGGTGCACACTCCGAGAATGTCTATGCCGCAGGGTCGCTGGCCCAGGAGCTCATTCGCGTGTTCCGGGGCTCGCGGAAGCCGATGGTCGCCGTGGTCGATTCCGGGCGGCTGTACGACGACTTCGTCCAGGTCCTGCAGCGCGGGGGGATTCCCACCTATCGAAAGATCGATCGCGGAAGCCGGGCTCTGGCAGCGCTTTACGGACTGGGCGGCTGATCTCGCGCCGACGCCGGGCAGAGATGGCGGTTGCGTCGCGTCCCCGCTTCGACTAAAAGCGACGGACTCGCAAGAGGAGGCGCTCGATGTATACGATCGATCTCACGGGAAAGACCGCCCTGATCGCCGGGGTCGCGAATCACCGCAGCTTGGCCTGGGCGGTGGCCAAGGAACTGGCCCGCTCGGGTGTGCGGCTCATGGTGTCGTATCAGAGCGACCGCTTCCGCGACGGGGTGCAGAAGCTCACCCACGAGATTCCCGAGACGGTGCTGGTGGAAATGGACGTGGCGTCGGACGAGAGCATGGACCGGGCGTTTGGCCAGATCCAGGAGCAGGTCGGGCGGATCGACTACCTCGTCCACGCGGTCGCCTTCGCCAAGAAGGAAGACCTTGAGGGGGCGTTCTACGACACCAGCCGGGACGGGTACCACCTGGCCCTCGACATCAGCGCCTACTCCCTGCTCGCCATGACCCACCGTGCTTTGCCCATGATGGGTGAGGGGGCGTCCATCGTCTCTTTGAGTTACATCGCGGCGCAGCGCGCGGTGCCGAACTACAACGTGATGGGCACGGCCAAGGCGGCGCTGGAGCACGCCACTCGGCAGCTTGCCCACGAGCTCGGCCCCCGCGGCATCCGGGTCAACTGCGTCTCGGCCGGCCCGGTCAGCACGCTTTCGGCCCGCGGCATCACCGGGTTTACCAGCATGCTCGGGTATCACTCGGAAAAGGCCCCGCTCCGGCGCAACATCACCCCGCACGAGGTGGGAATGGCGGCGCTCTTCCTGCTCTCGCCGCTGGCCAGCGGGATCACCGGCGAGACGCTCTACGTCGACGCCGGCTACCACATCACGATTTAACCGCACCGCGGCGCTTCGAGCGCCGCGGTGCTTCCCGGCACCGATGCTCGTCCCTCTCGTCGCTCTCGCCTACGTCTGCCTGGTGATCTGGGCCAGCGTGCGCTTCTTTCGCAATCCGACCGGAGTGAGGCCGGGGCTCCACCGGCTCTGGATCGCGGGTGCGCTTGCCGGTTCGTTTCTGGCCCTGACCTACTCACGAGGCGACCGGGGCGGGCCGGGATGCGAAGGGAGCGCATTGGCCCTGTTCGCCGCTGCGTTCGCGATGTTTCTCTGGGCCCTGGCGACCAATCGCCGCCGCCCGCTGTCGCTCGCGTGGTCGGTCGATGCTCCCGAGCACCTGGTCACCCGAGGGCCCTACCGCTGGGTGCGGCACCCGTTCTATCTTTCCTACATTCTCGCCTGGACCGGGGCGGCGCTCGTTACCGCCGCGCCTGCTTCTGCGGTGGTCCCTGCGGTGATGTGCCTCCTGTTCCTTGGCACTGCCCGGCAGGAGGAAGAGAAGTTCGCGCGCAGCCCGCTGGCGGCTGAGTACGGCGCATATCGGAGGCTGACCGGGATGTTCCTCCCGAGGATCTTTCCCCCGCGGCGCACCCGGACCACGAGCGGCAGCCCACTTCGTTCGCGCTAGCGCGCCGTGTCCCGGAGCATTTCGAGCTTCATCCTCTCCATCGGAAGGATTGGTTCGATCCGGGTTCCGCCGTCGACCGCGACCGACCGCCGAGTTCCGGCCTCCACCCTCCACCCGGCACGCGATTGAGATTGGGCGCCGGCTCTCGGTTGCAGCTTGACCGCGCCCTCGAGCACGCAGACGCAGGTGCTCTCCGCGTTGAGGATGACCGCAAAGGTGGTGCCGGTGACCTCGAGTTCCGCCGCCCGGGTCGAGAGGCGAAGGTGGTTTCCAGGGAACTGGGCGCCGGTCACGAACCGGACCTCTCCGGCGAGCACGGACGCCTGGGCGGTCTGCGGGCGGCCACCGGTCAATCCTCTCCACCCTGCCCGGGCCGGGGGCCGGAACGCGGGAAGGGTGCACGCACCGTCGGTCGGGAGCTGGATTGCGAGATGCCCTTCGCAAATCAAATCCGCCATGCCTTCCCCCTCGAAGCGCACCTCGTCTCCCGCCTTGAGTAGCGGCGGTTGGGGGCGTCCATTGACCATGAGGGCACCCGTCCCGGTGGTCTGGCGAACCGACCAGGCCAGGGCTGGTTCTCTGGAATTGCCGACGATCAGGGCCCGCCCGGCGACCACCGCGATCAGGACGGCCGCCGCCGCGAGGGCGACCCGGGGCCATACCCTGCGGGTGCGGCGTGGCAGGAGGGAGTCGAGTGAAATCGTCCCTCCGCGTATCTCGGTCGTGCTCGCGCGATGGGCCTCGCCCCCACTCGCGGGCAGGGATGATTCGAGGCCTCCGCTCACGAAGCCCCGACGTATCGCCTCGCGGCGCGCCGCGGCCTCGGGGGCGACCTCGGCTCCCCCGCGCGGATCGAGTCCGGCGGCGGCGTCCGCCTGGAGGAAGGCGCTCAGCCGTTGCTCCTCCGCGGGAGGGAGCGGTTTGGGGTCGAGGTCGTCGTTCATGGCCAGAGTCCTTCGAGCAGCGGCGCGAGGATCGCGATCGCTCGTGAGTAACGCTTGCGGGCTGCGGCGTGAGAGATTCCGACCGTCTCCGCAATCTCCGCATGATCGAAGCCATGATAGTCGTGCAGGAGAATGACCAGGCGCGAGTCTGGATCGAGCTGAAGCAGCGATTCCTGCACCCGGGTTTGCCGCTCCCGCCGCCGCTCGTCGGTGACCGCGCTACTGGTCAGAGCCGCGGCGTGCGTCTCGATCGGGTCGGTGACCCGGGCCGATCGGTAGCCTCGGGATCGCCAGACCTCGCGGCAGACATTGGCCGTGATGGCCATGATCCAGGGGCGAGGGTCGCGCGCGGGGTCGAGCTGTTCGATCGACCGGAGGATACGGTAGAACACCTCCTGAGCCACATCCTCGGCCAGCTCCCGCCGACCCATCATGCGCGCGGCCAGAGCGTGGACGGAGTCAAAGTAGCGATCGAAGAAGAGGCCGAGCGATTCCGGATCCCTGGCGCGCACGCGCGAGAGGTCGACCGTGACCGCGGCGACGCCGCTGCTCGTCTCGTCTTGATTCACGAGGAGTGAGTAGACCGGTTCGATCGATCCCTGGCAAGGTCAAAACGGCTTCGACCGCTGCTCAGGAGGAGTGGGTCGTCTGCTCGCCCACTCCTCCCTTCTGACCGGGATCGAGACCCTCGGCCCCGCCCGTGGGCTAGGGCTGCACCTGCATGGTCTCGTTCATCACGAAGTGGTTGGTCCCGTTCAGGTCCTCCCACGGCGAGTTGAAGTAATCGATCACATTGCGGGTGAAGGTGTTTCCGACGGAACCGACGCTGGTCTGGATCCCGGTGCCGAAGCGGCGGAGGGTGTTCTGCCGGACGTCGTCGCCGTGCGGACCGACGTCCCCCTGCCCCGGGACGGGGTTGTAGCAGATCCCGAGGAGCCCGTGGTCACCCCCCTGGACATTGTTCAGCCGGATCGAGTTGCGCGTGCTGGCTCCTCCCCGCACGAAGATTCCCAGGTTGACCAGGTTGAAGGTGTTTCCAACCAGTCGGTTGTGATCGCTGTTGACCAGCATCGCTCCGATCTGGGGGGGAATGCCGTTCGGGGGATCGGCGACCTCATCACCCCCCTCCACGGTGATGCCGCGAATCAGCGCGTTGTCGCTGTCGATCAGCACCAGTCCGGCGCCGAAGGAGGCCAGTGTGCCGTTGGAGAGGGCGACGTTCGAGGCATTCTCGAGCACAATGCCCCGCCCTTCCTTGTTCCCCGGTCCGGTGAGCGTGTGGTAGCCCAGGCTCAGGGCGACATTGTCCGCCCGAACCACGATCCCGTCGCCGGCGTCCACCTCGAAGTCACGCGTGACGCGGTAGTGACCGGAAACGGTGATCACGGTCGGACCGGTGATGGCGAACCACTGCGCGGCCGTTTCCGTGCCGGTCGCGTCCCCGGTCGGCGCGAGCGGGGCGGCATCTCGTTGGCACCCCGCAACCACGAGGGCGGCGAGCAGGGTGAGTGAGCCAAGGATCGGAAGTCGACGTCCAACGGGTCTGCTCGTTGACTGCTGCAGATTCTGCACGGCAGGGTTCTCCTTGTCTGAGGTGGCATGACATCGGCCGGTCGCAACGACGTGGGCCTGCGTTCCCCCTCAGATACGAAGCCCGGGGTAGTGGTGTGACCGGGTTTCCCTACCTCGGTGCCGATCCACCCTCCGGCCGATCGGCGCGCGTGACCGCGATCAGGCCAGCCACGATCAGGAGGAAGCCGAAGGCGCCATTGGGCGAGAGCCGCTCGTGCAGGAAGAAGGCGGCGAGCGAGGCCGCGGTCAGCGGCTGCAGCGTGGTGTAGGTGGCCACCAGCGAAGGGGACGAACGCTGCACCGACCAGCTGTTGAGCGCGTAGTTGATCGCGGTGGGCACGATCACGATGTAGGCGAGCTGCGCGTGCACCACGCCCGGTAGATCCGCCCAGTCGACCGCGCGAAAGTCGCGCATTCCGACCAGCAGCACCCCGATCGCGCCGAAGAAGAACGACCAGGCGATCACGGTGAGCGGGGGGAGGCGTTTGAGCATCGGTCGCTGCAGAACGAGGAAGATGCCGTAGGCGAGGCAGTTGGCCAGGAGAAGGACGTTGCCGAGCAGGGTCCGGCCGTTTTGCTGGAAGCGCATCGGATCGAGCATGACCAGGGCTCCGGCGACCGCGAGGGCGATCCCCAGGATGCGGCGGCGGTCGAGCCTCTCCACGCCGAGCAGCGCCCCGGCCGCGACCGCGAAGATCGGGATCGAGGGCATGAGAATCCCGGCATTGGTGGCGGTGGTGAACTTGAGCCCGAAGATGAAGAGCACCTGGTTGGCGAAGACCCCGAGGAAGCCGAGAAGCGCCAGGCGGGGGAGATCGCGCTTCTCCGGCAAGCGCCGGTCGATCAGGAAGGCGAGCAGCAGGAGAAGCGGGGTGGCCCCGATCACCCGGGCGCAGCCCAGGGCGAGCGGAGGCATATGGGAGAGGATCGATTTCCCCGCCACGTGGAACCCGCCGAAGCTGATCTGGACGAAGATCTGGGAGAGGTGGACCTTCCAGTCGAAAGTGGGGCGCGAGTTCGGCATGGAATCCTGAGGCGAAAGAGACAGCCCGGGTTGGTCGAAACCTCAGTGGGGGCCGGTCGCCGAAGTAGGGAAAGCCCGAATCCGGCACAAAGGGAAACCCAGGGGTTCTTCCGCTTCCCTTGCGGGACTCGGTCCCGGACGACCAATCCGGGAACCCCTGGGCTTCGGTTACCTGCTTGGTTTCCGCCGGCAGCCCGCCTGCGGAACCTCGGTCATCGGCTCGGAAGAGCCCCCTGCGGATGGTCTTTTCCGCTCGGCGGCAATCCGTTCCGATCAATGACTAGCGAGACACGGACGGGCTGCCTAACGTTCAGGCACCTCACGGGTCGAATCTTGCATCTTCGGACCACCTCCTTTCTCGTGTGCGGGAAACTCTAGCGGGTCGGCCGCGGTGGGTGCAATTGGTTTTGCGTTAGGGACTCGAGAGCAGGGGATGGGCCGCCAGCTTGGCGTATACTGGCCCTTCACGGTCGGAATTGGTGGTCGGTCACAGGTGTCGGGGCCCTGGGGTCCCCGGGAAGAGAACTCATGGACTTTACGTTTTCGGCAGAGCAGGAGGAGCTGGCGCGGGCGGTGCGCGATTTCGCCCAGGCGCGGCTCAACGAGGACCTGATCCGGCGGGACCGCGAGGCGGCGTTCAACCGGGAAGGGTGGACCGCCTGTGCCGAGATGGGGCTCCAGGGACTGCACGTCCCGGAGGCTTACGGGGGGCAAGGGCAAGATCTGACCACCACGGTCAAGGTGTGCGAGGCGTTGGGTGAGGCCTGCCACGACAACGGCCTGGTCTTCTCCTTGAACGCGCAGATCTGGTCGGTCGAGATGCCGATCCTCCACTTCGGTACCGAGGAGCAGAAGCAGCGCTACCTCCGCGGGATGGTGGAGGGGCGGCTGATCGGCGCCCACGGCATGAGTGAGCCCGACTCCGGTTCCGATGCCCTGGCGATGCGTGCCCGGGCGGTGAAAGATGGCGATCACTACGTGCTGGACGGCACCAAGACCTTCATCACCAACGGACCGGTGGCCGATTTCGCCATCGTATTCGCCAACGTCCGTCCGGAGTTGAAGGCGCTGGGCATCACCGCGTTCCTGATCGACCGCGACATGCCCGGCGTCTCCTTCGGTCCGAAGATCGAGAAGATGGGCCTCCGCACCTCGCCGATGGGGGAGATCATTCTCGACAACGTGCGCATCCCCGCCACCCAACGCCTGGCGCGGGAGGGGGCCGGGATGCAGCTGTTCAACGCCTCGATGGAATATGAACGCGCCTTCATCTTCGCCTCGCATCTCGGAGCGATGCGGCGGATCTACGAACGATGTCGCCGCCACGCCCGGGAACGGAAGCAGTTCGGGCAGTCGATCTCCAAGTTCACCCCCGTGGCGGACAAGCTGATCCAGATGCGGATGGACATCGAGCTGGCGCAGCTTCTGCTCTACAAGATCGCCTGGGCCAAGGATCACGGGCAGGAAATGCCGATGGAGGCCGCGATGGCGAAGCTGTTCATCTCCGAGGCCCAGGTCCGCGCCTCGCTCGACGCGATCCAGATCTTCGGCGGCTACGGGTTCACCGTGGAGTACGAGGTGGAGCGTGAGCATCGGGATGCCATCGGCGGACGGCTCTACTCCGGGACGAGCGAGATTCAGCGCAAGCTGATCGGCTCGTACCTCGGGCTGTAAAGCGTGGCGTCCGGGATGAGCGCGCGTTCTCACTCTGCGGGCAGTCAGACTCTCTCCGCGCGGCTCGTCGCCACGGCCGCCGCTCACCCCGGGCGCCTCGCCGTCCTGGTGGGAAACGACGGTTGGACCTACGAGGAGACGTATCGCGGGGCGATTGCGGTCGCGGAGCGGCTGCGCGCGGCCGGGATCGGACCGGGCCACCGCATCGCCATCTGGATGGAGAAGTCGCAGCTCTCGCTTCGCGTGCTGCTCGGCACTCTCCTTGCGGGTGCGGCCTACGTTCCGATCGATGCCAAGATGCCGTTCCGCCGGGCGCAGTTCATTGCCACCGATTGCGGGGTCTCGGCTCTGGCGGTGGATACGCTGCGCATGGAGCATCTGGAGGAGATCCGGTCGGAGATCCCGACCCTGCGCCTCTGCTTCGAGGAGGGAAAGGGGGCCCTCGCCGCGCTTCCCCCCGCCGAGGAGGAGTTCGCCGATCTGCTGGCCGGTTATCCGATCGCGGTCGATCCGGAGGAGCCGGCCTACATCCTCTACACTTCGGGGAGCACCGGGCGCCCGAAGGGAGTGGTGCTCAGTCACCGTGCCGCGCTCTCCTTCGTCGACTGGTGCATCGCGACCTTCGAGCCGGAGGCGGACGATCGGATGACCAGTCACGCCCCGTTCCATTTCGATCTTTCGACCTTCGATCTCTTCGTCACACTGACCGTCGGCGCCTCGGTGCGCCTGCTCCGCTCGACCGAGGTGATGCTCGCCCCGTGGTTGGCCAAGAAGGTGGGCGAGTGGGGCATCACCATGTGGTACTCCGTCCCCTCGGCGCTCGTGTCGATGATGGAGCAAGGGCAGCTCTCGGCCGCGACCTGGCCGAGCGCACGGGTGGTGCTCTTCGCCGGGGAGGTGTTCCCCACCCCGCCGCTCCGTTCCCTCCGACGCGCTCTCCCGCAGGCCCGCCTGTTCAATCTCTACGGCCCCACCGAGACCAACGTCTGCACCTACTTCGAGGTGAAGGAGATCCCCGACGCGCAGACCCGGCCGATCCCGATCGGAATCGTCTGCGAGAACCTGCACGGCCTGATCCTGGGGGACGATGGGCAGCCGGTCGAGCGCGGCACCGAAGGGGACCTCTGGATCGGTGGGCCGAATCTCCTGACCCGGTACTGGGGAGACGAAGAACTGACCCGGAAGCGGCTGCTGGCCGATCCCCGCCCCGGTCGGGGCGACCTGCTCTACAACACCGGAGATCGCGTGCGCGAGGAGGAGGACGGCAACCTCACCTTTCTCGGGCGTCGCGACCACATGGTGAAGGTGCGCGGCTACCGGGTGGAACTGGGTGAGATCGAGAGTGCCCTCCATGCGCACCCCGCCGTGGCCGAGGCGGCGGTCGTGGCCCTGCCCGAGCCCGACGCCGGGTACCGACTCGAGGCGTACATCGCCCAGCGCGGCGCCACGCCCGGCTCCTCCGGCGTGACGCCGGGGGATTCCGCGGCCCCTGGGGCAGATGACGCAGCCCTGCGGCTGCACCTCAAGGAGTACGTGCCGCTCTACATGGTGCCGGAGAAGATTCACATTCTGAATGCCCTACCGCGGACCTCGACCGGTAAGATCGATCGAGTTTCGCTGACCGAGCGCTCGACAAATGTTGGAGGTCCCTAGGTGATCGAGAACGAACTGCGGCAGTTCATCCTGGAAAATCTGCTCGAGGGCAGCGGCCAGGCAGAGGTGGCGGACGATGAAGCGTTGGTCGCGACCGGGCGCATCGACTCGCTCGGGTTGATCAAGCTGATCGGCCATATCCAGCAGCAGTACCGCGTCGATTTGATGGCGAGCGGCGGCCCCGACGATTTCGAGTCGATTTCATCCATGGCGGCGGCGATCCGGCGGCATGGATAAGTCCGCCTCGCCAGGTCAGGTCCCCTCGCCGGAGAGAGCGGCTTCGCGGCATGCCGGGATCCCCCGATTCCGCGAGGCGTGGCCCGCGGATCTTGCGCGCTATGTCGATCCCGCGTGGTCACCGCTGCGCCGGATGCGGCGGGTGATGACGACCAAGGAACTCTGGGCCGTCTACCTCTATCGCCTCGGCAACTACATCTACATCGAGGCGCCCCGTCCGCTCGGGGGACTGCTGAAACTGTTCTGGAAACCGTGGAACGACTGGGTCTCGACCCTGCTCGATACGCACCTCATGCCGACCACGCGCATCGGTCCCGGGCTCTACATCGGCCACACCGGCGGAATCTGGATCAACCCCGGAGCGCAGCTCGGCGCCAACGTCAACATCGGCCAGGGGGTGGTGATCGGCGCGGCCGGAGGCACCCGCGCGCCGATCCTCGGCGACCGGGTCTGGGTCGGGCCACACGCCGTGATCACCGGCCCGGTGAAGGTCGGGGACGAGGCGGTGGTGGGGGCAAACAGCCTGGTGGTGGTCGATGTACCGAACAAGGCGGTGGTGGTCGGCGTCCCGGCCAAGATCCTGAGCTACTCCGGCTCGGCCAAGCTGATCCGCATGCCGAAGGACCACTGAGCGGACGGGCGATGCAGTCTCATCGTCGCGCCGGAGGTTTCGCTCTCCTCCCCGTTCTCTTCACCTTGGTGTGTGGACTCCGGATGACGCCACCGGCAACTGCGGGTTCGACCCCGGACTCCCTCTGGACTCGCGAACTCGCGGTGGAGTGGCTGGCCCGCACCGATAGCCTCTTTCGTGCCGATCGCCTTCCGGCAGCGGACAGCCTGGCCCAGGCGACGGTGCGACTGGTGGAAGCTTCCGCTCCGATCGACTCCAGCTTGGTCGCCCGCGCCCTGGCGCGCGTCGCCATGGTGAGCACGCGCTCTCCTGAAGCGCGCGTGCGCGAGGTTGATTCGGAGCTTCGGAGCGCCGGGCGCCTGAGCCTGCGCTGGCTCGGGGTGGAGAGTGAGGAGTCGGCCTGGAGCCACCTGGCCCTCGCCCGTCTGGCCGAGTTCGACCGCAATCCCGAGCTCGCTCGACGCCACGTCGAGGAGGCGATTCGAGTTCGCGAACGGCTCTTCGGGGCAGACGCCGAGCCGGTGGCCCGCGCTCTCGTCCCCCTGGCGAACCTGGAGCGAGCGGCGGGCAACTACGCCGGCGCGCACGCCTACCTGCAGCGGGCGCTCACGATCTATCGGGCGCGCCTCGGGGAACGCCATGTCACCACCGCATCGACCTACGGGCAACTCTCCCAACTCGAATCGCTCCGGGGGGACTTCAAGGCCGCGCTCGACAGCGCCGAGCGATCGCTCGCCCTCCGCACCGAGTTGCTTGGCGCCGAGCACAAGGAAACCGGGAACGCGCTCTTCGCCGTCGCCGTGGCCGCCAGCCGCGTCGGGCAGGTGGAGCGCGCCTTCGATGCCATCCGCCGGGCCCGGGAGATCTTCAGTGCGACCTACGGAGAGGACTCGATCTACACCGTCACCGCGCTGGGGGTCGAGGCGGACGTGCTCCAGGATCTCGGAGACTACGGCGCAGCGCGGCGTCTGCACGGTGAGGTTCTGCGGCGAAAGGTGGCCCTGACCGGAGAGGAGCACCCCGGAGTCGCGGTCACGCAGAACAATCTCTCGATCGTCCTGATCGAGCTGGGGCAGTACGAGGAGGCGTTTGTCCACCTCTCGAAGAGCGCCGAGATTCTGCGTGCCCTCGGCGGCGACGACAATCCGGAGCTGGTCTCGGTCTACAACAACCTGGCGGTGTTGCAGAGCATGTTGGGCGACGACCTCGAGGCCGCGCGTTGGGCCGCGCTGGCCCTCGCACTCTGCGAACGCCTGCCTGGCGGGATGGATACCGATCGCGCCGTGACCTATGCCACGCTGGCCAGCACCTACTCGGAGATCGGCCGCTATGCCGCGGCCGACTCGATGATGGCCCGTGCCCAGGCAGTAGTCGAAGCGGGGTTGGGCAGCGAGGACGCCGAACTCGGCGACCTGCTGAACCTGCGGGCCGAGATTGCCTATCGTCACGGGCGATTGAGCGAAGCGCGCCGCTTCGCGACTGCCGGCGTGGAACTCCTCGCCCGCCGTCGGGGCGCGCAATCGATCTCGACCCTGGTCGAGGCGGGGGATCTGGTCGATATCCTGATCGCCGCCGGAGATCTCCCCGCCGCGCAGGAGCGGCAAGCGGGGATCGCGGACCTGCTGATCCGCGTGCTCGGCCAGCGGCACCCCGAGGTGGCCCGCGCGCGGTACCGGGAGGCCCTGCTGCTTGCCTCGGAGGGAGAGACCGGCCGTGCGCTCTCGCGTGCGCTCGAAGCGGAAGAGGCCCGGCGTGCTCACCTGCGTCTTACCATCGAGTCGATGCCCGAGCGGCAGGCGCTCGCCTATGCGGCCGACCCTCGCCGTGGGCTCGATCTCGCCCTGGCCCTCGCTGCGGCGACTCCCACCACGACGGCCCAACGGACGGCGCTCTGGGAGTCTGTCGCCTCCTCCCGCGGTCTGGTGCTCGATGCCCTCGCGCGGCGGGCACGAGCGGCCGCCGGGGCACAGACCGAGGCTGCCGCGGACACGCTCTGGCGCAGGCTCCAGACGACGCGACGCACCTGGGCTCGCCTGCTCGTGGCCGACGGAGTCGAGGTGGCGGAGCTACGCGAGGCGCAGCGCCAGGCCGAGGAGGCGGAGCGCGCCTGGGCCGCGGAAAATCATGACGAATCCCGGAGCGGAGCGTTGGTGTCGATCGACGCGATCGGCGCTGCCCTGCCGGAGGGCGCGGCCCTCGTCGCCTTTGCGCGCTACGAGCTTCCGGCCTCCGCGCTTCCCGCTCTCCCCGTCCGGCCCGGGACGGGCCGGATCGATCGCGCGGGTTACGTGGCCTTCGTGCTTCCCGGTCGGGCGGTGGCGCCCAGCTTGGTGTCGCTCGGCGCCGCGGGTTCCATCGATTCGCTGGTCGCCTCCTGGCGGCGCGCGGTGACCCGGGATCCGAGCGGAAGCGGCGAGGCGGAGGCCGTCCGGGCCGGGACCGCCCTGCGCGAGCGGATCTGGGATCCGGTGCGCCAGCGCTTCGGATCCGCGGAGCAGGTGTGGCTGATCTCGGATGGCGCTCTGCATCTCATCAACTTCGACGCGCTGCCGCGCCCCGAGGGGGGGTATCTCGTCGAGTCCTCGCCGCTCCTCCACCTGCTCTCGGAGGAGCGCGAGCTGGCACCCGAGCCTTCCGCCGAGTCCTCCGAGCTCCACTCCGGTGGACTCCTCGCCCTTGGGGACCTGGACTACGATGGAGACCCCAATGCTCGTCCCGAACCGCCCACGGGCGCGGCCACCGGTCTGCTCGAGTCGCTCGGCGCACGTTTGCGGTTCCGCGGCGCGTTCGGGGAGTGCGCCGGATGGCGGAGCACGCACTTCGAGCCGCTTCCGGAAACCGGCCCGGAACTCGACGGGATCGAGCGCACCTGGCGCGCGTCCGGACTGGGGCCGATCGAACGGCTCGAAGGGGGATCCGGCACCGAGGGGCGGCTGAAGGAGCGAGTCCCCGGCGCGCGGGTGGTTCACCTCGCGACCCACGGATTCGTGCGGGGGGCC
The DNA here is from genome assembly GCA_016712505.1 of Candidatus Eiseniibacteriota bacterium. Taxonomy (GTDB): domain Bacteria; phylum Eisenbacteria; class RBG-16-71-46; order CAIMUX01; family CAIMUX01; genus JADJQY01. The sequence goes on from JADJQY010000013.1 coordinate 131,442, forward strand.
GATTGCACCGAGGGCGGGCAGGACGAGGCGGGGTCCCGCCGCGGGATCGGCCGGATCGCCGCTCCGGCAGTCCCCGTGCCGGAGCCACCCGCGCGCTCGGGGTACCTTGGAGCGGGCGATGGTTCACCCCGGGAGGAGGCGATCGACCGCCAGGATCTCCTGCGCTTCTCCGGGCTCGCCCTGGCCGGAGCGAACCAGCGTGGCCTGGCGCCGCCGGACGGCGAAGACGGCGTGCTCACCGCGGAGGAACTGGCCACACTCGATCTTTCTGCGGCGGAGTGGGTCGTGCTCTCCGGCTGCGACACCGGGGTGGGCGATCTGCGCGCGGGAGAGGGCGTATTCGGCCTGCGCCGCGCCATCCGGATCGCCGGCGCCCGGACCGGCATCCTCAGTCTCTGGCCGGTCGAGGATGCGGCGACGCGAGACCTGATGGAGAGGCTCTATCGGCACCGCTGGCTCGATCACCAGTCGACCGCCGAGGCGCTCCGTTCGGCCGAACGGGGAATCCTCGCCGCGCGTCGCGCCGGCGGACACTCCACCCACCCCTTCTACTGGGCTTCCTTCATCGCGTCGGGTCGCTGACCGGCTGAGGCCGGCGCCGACCTCCGAAGAAGTGCCAGAACAGCGCGGCTGAAATCGCGTAGAGCGAGATGGTGATCAGCATGGGCAGGGTGAAGCCGTGCTCCTGGATCAACCAGCCACCGATCCGGGTCGAGATCATCCAGGAGCAGTTCCAGGCCAGGGATCGCATCGAGTTGAGCACCGTCTGTTGATGCGGGGCCACCACTTCCATGGCGAAGTTCTGCGAGATGGGGTGGTTCATGTTCATCAGCGCGCCCCGCATCCAGAAAGCGAAGACCGCCATGGGCAGACTGTCCGCCACCGCGAGGAGCAGGAAGAACGGGATCGAGAGGAGTTCGGTGAGGACGCAGGCGGCCACGCTGCCGATCCGCCGCGCCACCGGGGGGCCGGCCAGGAACCCCACCACGGTCAAGGCAGAACTGACCGCGAAGTACACCCCGATCTGCTCCGGTCCCTGGTGGAAGCGATCCCGGAAGTAGAGATTGAGGAACGGAATGATCAGCCCCGCCCCCATCCCGACCAGGGCCGCCGGAAGGGTGAGCTTCCAGAGCAACGCCCGATTGTCGGTGAGGAAGTAGTCGCGTAGGGAGCGTGCCGCCCTCTCCGGCGGCGCGCTCCGGATGCGTAGATAGGGCAGCGCCGAGAAGGCCGACAGGATCATCGCGCCGAGAAGGGCGTAGCGCAGTCCATCCAGGTTGTTCCCCAGCGAAGCGGTCCAGATCCGGGCGAGGAAGCCGACGCCCAGTGCGCCCACGATGGTCGCCGCGGTCTCGATGGCGTTGGCAAATCCGAAAAGGTAGATCCGTTCGTCGGTGTTTGCATTGCGCATGAAGAACGGCGGTGCGGCGATGTGGTGCACGGTGAACAGACTCGAGCTGAGGAGTGCGCCGAGCAGGAGCACCGGCGTGTCGGGGAAGAGCAACATCAACGTGAACACCACCCCGAAACCGATCGAAGCGGCGCTGAACACGCGCTGTGCGGGAAACCGGTCGATCCAGATCGCGGCAGGGATGGCGCAGAGAACCGTGCCGAGCGAACCGGTGGAAAGGATGATGCCGATCATCTCCTCGCCCAGGCCGTTCTCCCGGTAGAAGAGGTTCATGTGCACCCAGGTCGCGCCCTGCCCGATGCCCAGGAGGAGCGTACCCCAGAGATAGAATCTCGCGTTGGCGCCGAAAGCCCCCAGACGGGCGAAATAGGCGAGGAGACGCGCGGCGCCGCTCGCGCGCGTCGGCGCAAGCGGCTCGAGTTGGGGCATGGGCGGTTCCTTCCGGCTCGCGACTTCGAGGCCGGAACTCTACGGACGGGGTCGCGCGCGCGTCAAGCCGCGCGCCGAACCTGCGAGGCGTCCTCCTCTGCCGGGGCCAAAGAGAGGAGCGCCGGGCCACCCTCGTCCTCGGGCAGATCGATCCACTCTGCGAGCAGGACTTCGTCCGGATCGAAGATTCGCGACAGCTCCGCGGCGGTCGCCTCGTCGAGCGCGAACTCGAGAGCGGGGCCATCCACATCCAGGGCCAGGGCCCAGGCACCGCCCGGCTGTCCGGCGAGGAGGAAGGGGCCGACGCTCCGCTCGATCGGCAGGAGTCCGCCGCGCCGGGCCACGGTCAGGGTCAGGCTGTGGAGTCCGCGCACCGCCAGGAGCAGTCCGAGCAGCCCGCAGAACATCGCGCAGCCCGCGGCCAGGCTCTTCAGTGGCAGCCCGGCCTCCTTTCCGCGCAACTCGTTCAGGAAGGGCAGGCGATCGAGCCAGACCAGGGAGCCGACCGCCGCAAACAGGGTGACGATGGCGAAGCCGGCCATCGCTTCGGCCAGCGCGCCTCCGGCGCTCGGCGTCGGAAAGCGGTAGAAACGATCCATCTTCCCTCCTCGCTCTTCATTCCTGGACATTGCCTGCCGCCTCTCTAGGCTGCGGCACGATCCGAGTCGTGCGGCCGGAGCGGCAGCACGACCTCGAAGCAGCTTCCCTCATCCACCGTGCTTTCCACCCGGATGGCGCCATCGAGTCGCTGCACCAGCTCGCGACAGATCGCCAGTCCGAGCCCGGTGCCGCCATAGCGCTGCGCCGTGGTCCGGTCGGCCTGGGTGAACGGCTCGAAGACCGACTCCAACCGTCCGGTCGGGATCCCGACGCCGGTATCGCGCACCCGGAGGACGACGGCGTCGAGAACGCCCCTCTTCGTCTCCATGGTTGCCCGGATCGCGGCAATGCTGATCTCCCCCCGGGCGGTGAATTTGGCCGCGTTCCCCACCAGGTTGGTCAGGATCTGCCGCAGCCAGGTCGGTTCGCTCACCAGGGCGGAGGGGAGAGCCTCATCGATTCGAATGTGGAGCTGGATGTCCCGGGACTCGAGCTGAACCCGCACCGGAGCGGCCACCTCCTCGATCAAGAGGCGCAGGTCGAAGCTCTCGATGCTGGCCTCTACCCGGCCGGACTCGATCTTGGACAGATCCAGGATGTCGTTGATCAGCTCGAGCAGGCGCTCCGCCGAGCGGTGTGCCACCTGCAGGTGCTCCCGATGTTCCGGCTCCAGCTTTGCCGTGTCTCGCACTAGCTCGAGGAGTGCGAGGATTCCGTTCATCGGAGTGCGGATCTCGTGGCTCATGCTGGCCAGAAAGTGGCTCTTCGACTCGCTCGATCGGTCGGCGAGCGCCTTCTCTTGGCGGAGTTCGAGTTCGATGCGACGTCTCGCTTCGAGCTCCCGCTCCAGCTCGCGTCGCTCGGCGTAGCCACGGATGATCCGGGCCAGGTCGCCGAACTCGTGCTCCTGCTGCTCGAGGTCTTCCAGGCCGGCGCTGTCCGCGGTGCGCAGGCCGCGGGCCAGTGCGCCGAGTGGCTCGGTGATCCAGACCCGGATGACCGCGGCGAGCACGAGCAACACTCCGCCGATCAGAGCCACGTGCAACAGCAGCGCCCGATCGGAGGCATCTCGGGCGGCGACGAGCTCCGGTGCGGCGGTCCGCGCCGAGAGCCAGGCGACCGGGGCACCATTCCGCCCGGGGAGAGGGATCGACACCGTGATCTCGCCGAATCGTGGGGAGCCCGCTCCCGCGGAGTCGGTCACCGTCACCTGCGCATCCGACAGTTGGCCGACCTCCCGCAAGGCCGCCGCCGTGAGATAGCGCCCGACGACGAAGTAGCCGTGTGGCTCGGTCCGATGGTCCGGATCGCCGTCCTGGTGGATCGTCGCGGCGGCGATCAGCATCGGCCCGCGGCCGGTCCGAAGGAAGTAATGCGGCGTGCGATCACCGTTCAGGCTCTCGGCGATCTCCCCTGGGGACACGACCGCGGACGGCGCACGGGACGGACCGGTCACGTCGTGAGCGAAGACCACCGTGCCGTCGGTGCGGTGCACCCAGATCGCATCCGCGTGGTAGGTCTCGATCGGCGGGAGAAGATTGATTTGAGCCCAGTCGGGCGAGGGGGCGTCGACGAATTCAACGAACTCCGTCCAGTAGGTGTAGTCCGCGGCAAAGGTCTGAAGCGGTCGGGAGGCCAGCTCGACGCTCTGATCCAACCTCCGGGCGGCGGCCGCGGTCCGTTGGTCCAGCAATGAGTCGAGCGCGCTCCGCTCGGAAACGAACTGCAGGCAGAGGGCCGAAAACACGACGAGAAACGCCACGCAGAGCGTGAGGTGCAGACGGGAGCGGATCGATCGCGGTCTCCGGGTCACGGGGTACTCAAGCGGCATCGGCCTGCGGTTGATCGTCGACCTGGTCCGTGGGGTTCCCGTGGCCGTCGGCGCCTTCCGCCATTTCGCGCCCCGGCTCCGGTCCGGCCACGAGCAGAGCGTCAATGGTGGCGTAGAGCAGGCTCGGTTTGATCGGCTTGGTCACGTATTCATCCATGCCGGACAGGAGACACCGCTCCCGATCTCCCTTCATGGCATGCGCGGTTAGGGCGACGATGGGAGTGTGTCGACCGGTCTCGGCCTCCGCCTTCCGGATGTTCGAGGTGGCCTCGAACCCGTCCATCACCGGCATCTGCAGGTCCATCAGAATCAGATCGAACCGCTCGCGGGCGTGCGCGGCGACCGCCAGCTGGCCGTTCTCCACCACGGTCACGCGATAGCCGTTCCGCTCCAGCAGCCGAACGGCGAGCTTCTGGTTGACCGCATTGTCCTCGGCCAGGAGGATGTGCGCTCGATCCAGTTCGCGCTCCGAGCCGACTTCCGGAACCGAGTTCAGAACGTTGAGCCGAGCGTTCCGGACCGCCGCTCTCGCCGCACGTTGCCGAAGTCCAGCGGTCAATGCCCGAACCAGATCGTGGCGGAGGAGCGGTTTCGTGGCCTGGGCGAACGCGCCGAGCTCGCTGCAGCGCCGGGCTTCCCCGCGCAGCGCCGGCGAGGTGAGCATGATCAGCTCGACCCCTTCGAGCTCCGGAATCGAGCGGATGCGGCGCCCCACGGCGAATCCGTCCGACGTGCCGAGAGCCGTGTCGATCGCCACGTAGTGGAACGGTGTCCCAGCCTCCTGCGCCTGCTTGAGAGCCCGCACTGCTGCCTCGCCGCTGTCTGCGGGATGGACCGTGAGTCCGAGTGAGACAAAGATCTTTCCGATCAGACGACGGGCGGCGGGATTGTCGTCGAGCAGGAGGAGCGCCTTTCCCGCCAGTTCCGGGAGCTGGGCCAGTTCGGCGTCCTCGGAGTTCGCTTTCGGCAAGGGGATCGAAACGTGAAAGGCGCTTCCGTGTCCCTTCTCGCTCTCGGCCCAGATCCTTCCCGACATCAGGTGCGTCAGTTCGGCGCAGATCGCCAGTCCGAGGCCATTGCCGCCGTAGGTGCGAGAGTTCGATCCATCCACCTGCACGAACGCAGCGAAGATCCGTCCCATCTGCTCGGGCGCGATCCCGATTCCGGTGTCGAGGACGGAGAGGACGATCCAGTCGAGATCGTCGTGGTCTGCGTCCGTCGCGATGCGAAGCAGGATCTCGCCGGACTCGGTGAACTTCACCGCATTGCCCAGGAGGTGGGTGAGGATCTGCTGAAAGCGCTCTCCGTCCCCGTCCCGCAGATCGGCGATGCTGGGATCGAGGTCGACCAGGATCTCGACTCCGCGCTGCGCGGCAACGGAGGCGAAGGCTCGCGTGGCCGACTCGATCGCCTCCGAGAGGCGGAACGGGGCCACCTCGAGCTGCATCCGACCGGACTCCAGCGCCGAGTAGTCGAGCAGGTTGTTGAGGGTCAGGAGCAGCGCGTCGCCGGAAGCGCGGATGGTGCGAACGAACTCGCGTTGCTCCGGGGTCAGCGGCGTCGCCAGGGCCAGTTCCGCCATTCCCAGGATGCCGTTGAGCGGCGTGCGCACCTCATGGCTCATGTTGGCCAGGAACTCCGCCTTCAGGCGGGCGTTCTCCAGCGCCGCGGCCGTGGCCCGGGTGATCGCCGCCTCGGCGTTGCGCCGCTCGGTGATGTCGATGGTGATCCCCTCGATCCGCTCCGGGCGGCCGTCCTCTCCGAACGCCATGCGACACCGATCCTGGACCCAACGGGTGACGCCGTCCCGGCGCAGGATGCGATACTCGATCGCGGAAGTGCCGATGAGGTCGAGTTCCGCCCAACGCTCCGCGACCAGCGGCCGGTCATCGGGATGGACCAGATCGAGGCGCAACCTCGGGTGCTGCTCGAAGTCCTCCACCGACCACCCGTAGACCGACTGTACCGCGCGGTTCATGTAGATCGGCTTCCAGTCGGCGGCGGCGATCGACCAGATCACATCGTCGATCGAATCCAGGATCGCGTCGCGCAGCTGGCAGTGCAGGTCGATGTTCCGCCCCGCGGCCTCCAACTGCCGCACGCGTTGCTCGCTTGCGCGTAGCTCCTCCTCTCGTCTGCGCGCCTGGACGCGCGCGCGCAGGTGCGCGCTGGCCAGGCCCGCCAGGGCGAGGAGAAGTGCGGTGTAGCCTAGTGTGTTCAGCACGATTCGGCCTCTTCGAACGGAAGGCAACTCCGCTCACGCGAAGAACATCGCGCGCGCGATCCCTCTCTCCAGTTTCGGCCGAGGGGAGGCTGGACTTGACTTCGAGTGCCGGTCGGGGAATCAGGCAGCGCGGCGCGTGGCCAGAAGTTCCGCGATTCCGGCGCGCAGCTCCGGGGCCCGGATCGGCTTGGGAACATGTCCGTCCATCCCCGCCGCCTCGCACTGCTCCCGGTCTTCCTTGCTGTCCATCCCGGTCAGGGCCAGGATCGGGATCCGGGAGCGGGCGGAGGGGAGTGCGCGAATCTCCGCAGCCGCCTGCAGGCCGTCCATGGTCGGCATCTGGACATCCATCAGCACCAGATCGAAGTCCCGGTCCCGCACCGCCGCCACCGCCTGTGCCCCATCCTCGACCGCCACGCAGTCGTAGCCCCAGGCTTCGATCATCCGCTGCACGAGCAGGCGGCCTACCCGGCTGTCGTCGGCGAGGAGAATCCGGACGCGCTGCTCCGGCGCGCGGGGCAACTCGTCCGGCGGCGGCGTGGGAAGCTGAGCCAGGTCTTCCGCCTCTGCCACCGCGAAGGGGAGGACGCAGTGGAAAACATTGCCGCCGCTCGGCGAGCCGTCGACCCAGAGCTTCCCCGACAACCGCTCCACCAGCAGCGCGGCCAGCATCAGGCCGAGCCCTGCGCCGCCCTTCGTACGGTGCGCTTTGAGCACCAGCGGAGAAAACGCCGTGAAGATCTCCCGTCGCTCGGCGGCCGGAATCGGAGTGCCCCGATCCTCCACCTCGAGCCGGATCAACCACTGACTGCGTGCTCCTCCGCGGCCGCGGAGTCGGAGTTCGATCGGGCCGGTCGGGGCGAAGCGGAGTGAGTTCCGCAGCAACTGCACCATCACCTCAGCCAGCGTCTCGACGTCCCCCAGGACGTATGCCGGCACCTTCGGATCGACGTTCAGGACGACGCGTTCGCCCGGTAGAGCCGCCCCGGCGCAGGCTCGTTCGACTGCTTGGCGCAGGGTTTCCGCGGGGGAGAAGGGCTCCCGCTCGAGCGGGCGCGCCTCCGCCTCGAATCGGATCACCTCGACCAGGTCGGCCATCATCCGGACGACCGAGGCGCTCGACTCGACGATCGCTTCCATGCAGTTTCGGTGGGCCGGCGAGAGATCATCTTGCAGCATCGATTCGCCCAGGTCGCGGATCGCGCTCAGCGGGTCATGGATCTCCTGCCCCACCTCTCCGAGGAAGAGGGATTTGCGCCGCGCCGCCTCGAGGGCGGCGTTTCTGGCCAGTGCCAGCTCCTCCGCCTGGAGAGCCAGCGCGCTGTTGGCCGAGGTGAGCTGAACCCGCGCCCACTCCCGCTGCGCGGTGGTGTCGCGGACACCGACCAGGTAGGTCCCGTCGGCGCAGACGATCCCCCGCGCTTCGTACTCCCGGGTCTGACCGTTGACCGCCAGCTGGTACTCGAAGGACCCGGGTTGCCCCCCCTGTCGCGCCTCGGTCAGCATCGCGCACAGCCCGGCCGCGGTCTCGGCGGGGAAGAACTCGGCCAATGACCGGCCGAGAAAGAGCGCCGGATCGAGGGCGAGATCGTTCCCGCCTCCGTCCAGGTAGTCGATCACCACCGTCTGCTCGTCGAGGAGGAACAGGAGTTCCCCCATCGCCTGCAGCAGCTCGCGGGCCGAGAGGTGCGCGATCGCCCGGCCGCTCGTTCCCCCATCGTGGGTCACGCCGCCCGTCGCTCCGCGATCAGACCATCGAGTGCGGTCTTGAGCTCCTTGGGTGCGATCGGCTTCGAGAGGTAGCCGTTCATCCCGGCCTCCAGGCACTTGCGCCGGTCCTCTTCCATGGCGAACGCGGTCAGGGCGAGGATCCGCACCTGCCCGGCCGGTCCGGGCAGCTTGCGGATGGCACGGGTGGCGGTCCACCCGTCCATCTCCGGCATCTGGACGTCCATCAGGATCAGATCCCACTCGTTGCGTCGCGCCGCCTCGATCGCGTCGACCCCTGAGGCGACGACCGAGCAGTCATGTCCCCACTTCTCCAGCAGCCGCGTGACCAGGAGCTGGCCCACCCGGCTGTCTTCGGCCAGGAGCACCCGCAACGTGTCGCCGCTCGATCCCGCGATGACGCCCGAGTGGGCCGCTCGACGGGAGCTGTGGTACTCCGTCACCTGCTCTTCGCTCGGGGCAGTGAAGGGGAGCACGATGTGGAAGGAGCTTCCCTGACTCGGTTGGCTCTCGACCCAGATCTTCCCCATCATGCGCGCGATCAGTTGCCAGGTGAGGGAGAGGCCGAGCCCGGATCCCTGGAAACGTCGTTCGGTCTCCAGATGCTCCGGTCGCCAGGCCTCGAACAGGGTCCGTTGCTTCTCTTCCGAGATGCCGACTCCGGTGTCCTTGACCTCGAACTGGATCAGCGACCGCTGGGCCGTGGTCCCCTTGGAACGCACGGCGAAGCGGATCTCGCCCTGCTCGGTGTACTTGATCGCATTGCTGAGCAGATTGGTCAGGACCTGGCGCAGCCGCGGTTCGTCCCCGATCACGATCGCCGGCACCCGCCAGTCCACCTCGGTCGTCAGGTGCAGCCCCTTCCGCTCCGCCTCCGGCCCGAAGAGGAGCACGAGCGAGTTCGCCACCTCACGGGGAGAGAACGGCTCCGCTCGCATCGCGATCTGCCCCTCCTCGATCTTCGAGAGCTCGAGCAGGTCGTTCAGCTCGGTGACCAGATGTCGGGCCGATTCGTGCATCGCCTCGACGTACTGCCGCTGATCGTCGGTCAGGGTGGTGTCGAGCAGCAGGGTGGTCATGCCCAGGATGCCGTTCATCGAGTTGCGCATCTCGTGGCTCATGTTGGCCAGGAAGATCGATTTGGTCTGGGTCGCCTTCTGCGCCACATTGCGGGCCAGGGCCAGCTCCTCCGCCTGGATGATCAGCTCGCTCGCCGCCGTCTCCGCGCGCTGCTTCGCCTCCTCCAGGTCCTGGAAGTAGCGGTCATTCTCCTCCTGCAGCCGGCGGCGGTCGCTCACATCGACGCAACTCCCCACCACCCCGGCGAGGTCACCGGCCGGACTGTAGAGCGGCACACCCTGGGCGTGCATCCAGCGGTGCTCGCCGTCGGCACAGAGGATCCTGAACTCGACATCGAGCGCCTCCCGCCGCTGGACCGCCTGGCCGAATGCCTCGTCGGTGGCTTCGCGCTCCTCCTCGTGGACTCCGGAGAGCCAACCCCGGCCAAGCTCCCCCGCGAGCGGGCGGCCGGTCAGCCGAAGCCAGGCGGCGTTGAAGAAGGAGATCCCGCCGTCACGCCCCACGACGAGAAGCGGAGTGGGAATCGCGTCGGCGATGGCCAGGATGTCGGCCCAGTTACGGACCGCGGCGGTCTGGTTGGCATTCGCCGGATCGTGGATGTTCTCAGGCTCAGGCATCTTCGTCCCCCAGAGGTACCGGACGTGTCCTGATCCTGATATCGAGCGTTGGGGGGGAGACCGTTAGCGCTGCGTGGGCACGAGATGCCAAGAGGGCCGGCTGCGGATTCCGCGGCCGGCCCTTCGCAAAGGAACACCCGATCCGGGGTCTAGCGCAGGCGCACCAGGCGGCGGGCGATCGCCTCTCCTCCCGTCTCGATCCGGGCGAAGAAGACCCCGGCGCCCAGGGCTCGCCCGCTGTCATCCCGTCCGTCCCACTGGACCGACTGGCGTCCGGCGGTGAGGGGAGCGTCGAGCAGCACGCGGACATTTCTGCCCCCCGCGTCGACGATCCGAACCCGGGTGCGGCCGCCGGTGGGAAGGGCGAATTCGAGGCGAGAGATCCCCCGCGCGGGGTTCGGCTGCACCGCGGTGAAAGCCAGGGCCGCGGCCGGCTCTGGGTTGGTCACATCGGTGGTTCCGCTCATCGTGGTGAACGCCACGTCGTCGATGTACCAGCCGGGGGCGTTGACCCCGCCGTCACTGCCGAAGTGGAAGCGGACCTGGACCCCATTGCCGACGAAGGCGCTCAGATCGAACACCACCGGATCCCAACCCTGGCTCTCGCCGCTGAATCCGGCTTCCCCGCCCAGGCCGTCGAGAAACGCGATCGGGTATTCGCCGACCGGGCTCACGGTCGACCAGTTGAGCCCATTCTTCGCCTGCACGTTGCCGCCGTCGAAGCCGGCCTCGAGGCTGTACCAGTGGGAGAAGCTGAGGAAGAGGCGCGTCGCTCCGCTGAAGTTGAAGCTGGGGGTGGTCAGGTAAGCGGACTGGCTATCGCCGTAGTTTCCGGTCAGGTTGGTGGCCCAGAGCTTGGAGCCGGAGAAGGCCCCTCCGGGCCCGACGCCGGTCGGAACGCCCCAGCCCCACGGAGTCTGGCTGGAGTACGACCCGTTGTTCGCCTCGAAACTCTGGGCGTCGCTCAGTTCCCAGTCCTCGTGAGTGGTGTTGTTCGCCACGACATCCACCTCGCGATAGGCCGCCCCCTTGGTCGGTACCAGTCCGGCCACGGCCAGATATCCGGTTGCCGCCGGGATGCCGAGAATCGAGTAGGCCCCGGCGCCGTTGCTCGTGGTGGCGGGAATCGGCACGCCGAGCAGTCGGACCTCCGCGTTGGCCAGCGGGGCGCCCCCCGTCTCCGCCCGCACCGTGCCCGAGAGCGCCCCGGTCGGCTTCGGATCCATCACCACGTCCTGCACCAGGTTCTGCCCGGCCCCGACCGTGACCGGCACCGAGGCGTCCTGGTGGAAGAACTCCTGCGCCTCGAGGGTGTAGTCACCGGCCAGAACCGGGAGCGAGAACTGCCCGTTGACGTCGGTGATGGCGAAGCTCCCTGCCTCGGGCAGATCGATCCGCACGCCGGGCAGCGGAACCAACGTCTCCGCATCGCGGGCCAGGCCGGAGATCGTGCCCACCCCTTCGAGCAGCATGGCTCGCGCCGCCACCAGGTCCGGCCGCGGGCCGATCCGCTTGCTGCCGACATACGGCGATCCGGTCTGGGTCAGGATCGCGGTCGCGACCTGCGCGTTCAGGGTGACCCCCCAGTGCGCCTTGCTCATCCCCTGAAGGCAGGCGACCGCGCCGGAGACGATCGGGCTCGCGCTCGAGGTCCCGCCGAATCCCGAGGTGTACCACTGTTCTTCTGCGCCCCCCTGCAGGGTGCCGTACCCGGAAGATGTGACCGATGAGCCCCAACCGTTGAGGTCGATCCGATTGCCGTAGTTGGTGAACCACTCCGCCACCAGGCCGGTCGGTGTCCCCGCCCCGACCATGATCGCGCCCGAGTTCCGCACCGAGCGATCGAACAGGTTGAGGTAGACCGGGTCGTCCAGGTTCTGTTCGCCATTACCGCCCGCCTCGATGCAGATCCGTCCGTTCGCCACCGCGGTCTGGATGGCGTCGAAGTTGTCCTGCCACCATTCCATCGGAACGTAGCCGTACTGGCCGCTCCCGTTCGCGTTCGGGCCTGGAGCATGCAGCTCGATCAGGAACAGGTCGCCCACCGAGCCCGCGGCCGCCGCCACGTTGATCGCCGAGGCGACGCTCTGATCGCCGATCGAGGCGCAGCCCGCCTGCATGTCCGAGGCGATCCCCGTCACGCCGAAGCCGTTGTCCTGGCCCACCATCTCGCCCAGGACCGCGGTGCCGTGATTGCGCCACCCCGGATCGTTGATCTGCGTCCCGCTCTGGAAGAACGGTGCTGGCAGATCCTCGTGGCTCCAGAGCCAACCCCCTTCGATATCGACGATCCGCACTCCCGCGCCGCGCCCTCCGGGGAAGCCCCAGACCGCCTGCGCATTGATCCCACTCGGCGAGGCGTAGAGATACCCCTGCATGTTGGAGAAGTCGGGGGTCGGCAGTCCCGGATCCGCGTCGCGCCAGGCCGCCCCGCTCGATCCAGGGGCGCCGCTCACGAGCCCCCCGAGCGTCGCCTCATCGGTTCCGCTCGCGCGCCCCACGACGAGGGATGACGACGGGACGGCGATCGGATCGGGAAAGGCGTTTTCGACCAGGTCGATCGCCCGCAACTCGGCCAAAACCGCGTTCGCGTCCGCGACCGAACCCGCGGCCAGGATCACCTCGTAGTAGAGGTTGAGGTCGGCCAGGCGTCGCCCGCTCTGCACGCTCCCCGCAAGCCGTTCTTGCTCGAGCAGCCCCTCCGGCCGCCGAAAGCGCCGCTCGAACCGGACCTCCGGGTGTCGGGTGACAAACGCCCCCAGCGCCGTCAGATCGGTCGCCGGCTCCAGGCTCACCAGCCGCCCGTCACGCAGCCGGATGGCCGAACCCTCGGCGAACTTCACCACCACCCGATCGGCCCGATCGAGGGTTTCCCGCACCACCGCCCGCGAGGCCTTCGCCCCCCGGAACTCCTTGGCTTGATGGAGGATCGACTCCCCTCGGCTTTCGGCCGCCGTCGGGGAGAGCAGGGCGGCCGCCGCCGCCAGAACCAACCAATGACGCACCTTCACGCCTCCTCGCTTCCCTGGGTTGTGGATCGAAGATTCGTGGTTTTAGCTGTAACCCATTGCGACGAAACGCTCTGCCGCCTACACAGATCTGTGCGGGCGCAAGTCGTTACGACTCCGAAGCGTAGTTGGGTTCACCACGAATCTTCGAGCCAGGCCCCCTGATTGTAGCGGATGGGGGGGCGTGGGGTGTCCGCGATTTCGGAATTGCGACGCCCCGGCGCAGTTCTGACCACCCAACTCTCCCCGGGGAGAGTCCATCCCTCCGGCAGGATCGCGCGGTCAGTCCCGGTAGATGCTCTTCAGGGTCCCGAAACTCGTTCGGGTCGGGATGCAGGCCGTCCGGCCGCAGTCGCGGTAGAAGTCCTTCCATTCGCCGCCCGCGCGATCGCACTCCCGCGGCGTGTAGCCCGGATTGCACTGTCCATCGATGCAGCACGGCCCGCGACATTGCTCACTCGAATTGACCGGGCAATCGCTGTAGTCGCCGAAGTAGGTCTTTCCCGCGTCCTCGCATAGATCCCGGATCGTCGTCGTGCAGACCCCCGTCGTATTGCAGCACGCTCCGGTGGGAAGGAACGCCAGGTACGGGTTGTGCCCGGCGACGCCGAAGCCGAGCGTGCCGTAGCCTTCGATCGGATCGATCTCGGCGGGGACGCTGTCATCGGCGAAACCGGTCGCGCTAAACGCGTGATCGGTCAGGCTAAATGTGCTCTCCGTGTAGCCGTAGCCTGCAAACCAGTAGACCTCAAACACCCGGTCCCGTTGAGTCTCGTTCCACGTCAGCGCCGTGCCGCTACCCGACTCCGGCCACTTCGGGTTAGAGGACGCCAGTTCGAACGATGCACCGCAGAGACCGACTGCCTCGACTGTGACCTGCGAGTCGTACTCAACGCCAAAGGTCAGACCTGCCACCTTCGGCGACGCATAGGTCGGGAACACCGCCAGCACGAACCAGATGTATTTCCGTGTGTGGTCGCTGTCGCTCGGGTCGACGTCCACGATGGCTCGCTCGGCGCGTGAGATGTCGGCGCGGCCGCACCAGGCCTGGTCGATCGTGTAGTTGAGGCTGGGGTTGGCGTGGACGATGAGGCTGCCTTCGCCGTTCGGACCGGCCCAGCCGCGACCTGGCGCAGCGACTGCGCCAAAGAGTGCGCTCGCCAGGAGGCAGAGCACCCCGGCCCGACCCCGAGGGAACGATGGCGTGCATGACTTCTGCAAAACAAACTCCAATGCTCTCGGTTCCGGAGGGGACCGCCTGGAGCATGCGGTCTGTCCGTGGGCGGGGTCAACCCGCCGCGTTAGACCCGGGGGACTCCGAACGGTTCCCGCGCGTCGTCGTGGAGGGACAAATTGCCGTCGGGAAGGTGGCTATCGAGGCTGCGGAGCTTAGCGTACCCCGATGGCCGACCGAACCTCGGTCATGGTGGCGGTGGCGATCGCTCCAGCCCGCGCGGCGCCCTCCTCCAGGATCTGATCGACCAGGGCGGGCTGCTGCGCCAGCTCGGCCGCCCGTTCCTGGATCGGTTCCAGGGTGGTCATCATGCTCTGGTGGAGCATCTTCTTGCAGTCGACGCAGCCGATCCCGGCCACCCGGCACTCGCGGTTGACCGTCTCGACCGTCTCCTCGGGCGAGAACGCCTTGTGCAGGGAATAGATGTTGCAGATGTCCGGGTTGCCGACGTCGGTGCGACGCTTGCGGTTCTCGTCGGTGACCGCCGGGGCGAGTTTCTTCCAGACCTCGTCGCGGGACTCGAGCACCCCGATGTAGTTGTTGAGCGACTTGGACATCTTGCTCTTCCCGTCCATCCCCATGATCCGGGCGCCCTCCTTGGGCACCAGGTGGGCCGGTTCGGGGAAGAGCTCCCCGAAGCGGGCGTTGAACTTCCGCGCCACTTCGCGGGTCAGCTCGATGTGCTGGATCTGATCCTCGCCGACCGGAACCGCGCCGGCCTTGTACAGCAGGATGTCGGCCGCCTGGAGCACCGGGTAGGTGAAGAGGCCGGCGTTGATGTTCTCCTCGTTCTGCTTGCTCTTCTCCTTGAACTGGGTCATGCGGGCCAGGTCGCCCATGGGGGTCACGGTATTGAAGATCCAGGCGAGCTCGGTGTGCTCGGGCACCTGGGACTGGACGAAGAGGATGGCCCGTTTGGGATCGATGCCGCAGGCGATGTTGACCCGGGCGGCGTCGTGGATCCGCTTCTGCATCGTGGGGATGTCGTACTGGGCGGTGAGGGCATGGTAATCGACGATACAGAAGATGCACTCGTACTGGTCCATCAGGCGAACCCAGTTGCGGATCGCGCCGCAGTAGTTACCGATGTGGATCTCGCCGCTGGGCTGGATTCCGCTGAAGAGCTTCGCCATCTGGTCTCCCCTGGCCGTGACCGGCCGACTAGGCATGAAACAACAAAGGTAGGAAGCGGAGGTCAGAGGTGTCAAGCCAGGGCAAACGAAGGGCCTGGCCGCGCAGGGCGACCAGGCCTCTTCCGAGTTCTCGAATCCCGACTGCCGGCAACGACACGGCCGCCGGGGCTGCGGAATCGCTACTCGGCCGCGTCCTGAACCATCCGCATCAGCTTGTCGAAGCGCGAGACGGTCATGTTCGGGTGATGAGCCAGCACCAGTTGACGGAACGCCTCGGCGAACCCGGCTTGCGACCGGATCTGGCGGGCGGCAACGGTGGCAGCCTTCCGAGCCCGGGCGGAGGGCCGGCCACGACGACGGCGGATCGCGGTGATCGGGGCCGCCACGATGCTCGCCGTTGCCGCCTTGCGCGCGGGGCGACCGCGGCGGGCCGGGGCGCCGGAGCGTGCGCTCCGGGCGGCTGCAACCCGCGCGGCCATGACGGCGCGGGTGGTGCCGGCCGGACGTCCGCGACGCGGCGCGGGGAGGACGATCTTGGCCCCCTCTCGCCGACCGCGGCTGATTCCGGCCTTCCGCGCCTTGTTGTTCACGGTCGGTAGGGAAACCTCGTGCTTGCTCGCAATCTGCCGGTAGCTCAGCTCTCCGGCCTTGATGTCGGCGATAATCGCCGCCTCACGCTTGATGCGCTCAGGGGTCATTCCTCGACCACCCGCCGCACGCTTCGATGTCTTCTTCATCTCCTGGCTCCTTCCCCTGTGGGATCGCGCTCGTGGGAACGCGGGTTCTACGGCCTACACTGTGGCGGCGCGTTACCTCGCCGGACCTACTCCTGGCACGATCTGCTCGTCTGCGGATCTTCATGTCGGACCCGCGACCACTCTTTCGAACTGTCAAATGCGGAAGGCGACTGCATCCGTTCTGCGCTGGTGGCTCCGTCCGCTCACCGCTTCGGTGGTGCGTCGCTCTGCTAGAGAGATGGATCGGCAGACACACCCATGCGTACAAATGCACCACGCGTATCTGTACACATCGGCAGTATTGCCTCGCCCGCGAGGGGTGTCAACTGACGTTTCGCTGCCGGTCCCCACGGACGATAGGTACGCAACGCGGTGTCAGCACCGCGCATCGGACACCGAGAAGGTCTCTGGGCGCGGGCGACCGGGAGGATGCCCGCGCGGTCGATCGTTGCGCATCGAGCGAAAAATGGGGAGAATGCGCCCACTTGTTGGACGCTCCGGGCAGGGATGGTCCGTGGAGTGATCGGACCCCAGGAAAGGACGTAGGAAATGGCAGAGGACGCGAAGCGCGCCCGAAGCGGCAAGGGGAAGAACCCCGTCGACACGCTCCAGATCGAGGTCGACTTCTTCACCCCGGCGTCGGCGGACGGAGCGCCGAACGTCGGCGACGGCTCGATCTCCGCGGCGCGGCGCGCAGGGGTGAGCCCCCGAGCGGAGAAGGGGGGGCGCGACGCCGACGGTGCCGGATCGGTCGGGGAACGGGCGCCACGGGCGGTCACCGCCGCGGCGCAGAATGGACGCAGTCGCGGCCGGACGGCGACCGAGATGGCGGCGCGGCAGCGGGAGATCTCCGTCTCGGAGTTCTTCTCCAAGAACCGCCACCTGCTCGGCTTCGACAACCCCTCCAAGGCGCTCCTGACCACGATCAAGGAGGCGGTCGACAACTCCCTCGACGCCTGCGAGGAGGCGGGGATCCTGCCTGACGTCAAGGTGGAGGTGCACCCGATCTCCGAGGATCGCTACCGGGTGGTGGTGCAGGATAATGGCCCTGGAATCGTGCGCCAGCAGATCCCGAAGATCTTCGGGCAGCTCTTGTATGGGTCGAAATTTCACACCCTGAAGCAGAGCCGAGGGCAGCAGGGGATCGGGATTTCCGCTGCGGGGATGTATGGCCTCCTCACCACCGGAAAGCCGGTCGCGATCACCTCCCGCACCGGAAAGGGAAAGCCGGCCCACTACTTCGAACTGGCGATCGACACCCGCAAGAACGAGTCGGACATCCTGGTCGACCGGGTGGTGGAGTGGGACGTGGAGCACGGGACGCGGGTCGAGATCACCCTGCAGGCGACCTACAAGCGCGGGCGGCACTCGGTCGATGGTTACCTGCGCCAGATCGCAATCGCCAACCCGCACGCCCGGATCGAGTGGCTGCCTCCCGTGTCCGACGGCGAGGAGGGACCGGAGGTGTTCGAGCGGGTGGCCGATGCCCTTCCCCCCGAGCCGCTGGAAATCAAACCGCACCCGCACGGAGTCGAGCTGGGCGTCCTGGTCAAGCTGCTCAAGGACACGAAGGCGCGGCAGCTCACCGCGTTTCTCCAGGGGGAGTTCTCCCGGGTGAGCCCCAAGGTGGCCGTGGAGCTGGCCGATGAGGCGCGCATCGGGCACAACGCCAGGCCGGCCGCGCTGAGTCCGCAACAGACCGAGGCGCTGCACAAGGCGCTCGGCACGGTCAAGATCATGGCTCCGCCGAGCAACTGCATCTCGCCGATCGGCGAGGATCTCCTGCTGAAGGCGCTGCAGCAGGAGGTTCGGGCCGACTTCTACGCCACGGTGACCCGCCCGCCGGCGGTCTACCGCGGCAATCCGTTTCAGGTGGAGGTGGGACTGGCCTACGGCGGC
Source organism: Candidatus Eiseniibacteriota bacterium (assembly GCA_016712505.1). Classification (GTDB taxonomy): domain Bacteria; phylum Eisenbacteria; class RBG-16-71-46; order CAIMUX01; family CAIMUX01; genus JADJQY01. Next base: position 149,373 of record JADJQY010000013.1, read on the forward strand.
GACCTGCCCGGTGACGAGCTGATCACGCTCTATCGCTATGCCAACCGGGTGCCGCTCCTCTATCAGCAGTCGGCCTGCGCGATCACCAAGTCGGTCCTCTCGATCGACTGGAAGTCGTATCACCTGCAGCAATCCAAAGGGGCACTGCCGAGCGGGCCGATGGTCCTCCTGGTTCACATCGCATCGGTCTGGGTGCCCTTCACGTCGGAGTCGAAGGAGGCGGTGGCCCACTATCCCGAGATCGTGAAGGAGATCCGGCTCGGCCTGCAGGAGGCCGGTCGCCGCCTCGGGACGCACATCAGCCGGCGGCGCCGGGAGGCGGACGAGAGCAAGAAGCGCTCGTACATTCAGAAGTACATTCCGCACATCGGCATCGCGCTGCAAGAGATGCTCAAGTTCAGCGACAAGGAGCGGGAGAAGACGATCACCGTCCTGACCGAGACGCTCGAACGGTCGCGCAGTGGTCTGGAGCTGCCGGAGGACGAGGAAGAGATCATCGAATCGGTCTGATTCGGGATGACCGGATCCGATCCGGCCCGCAGCGACGCGAGGGAGACAGCATGGAGAAGCTCACCAAGAAGCAGGTCGACGAGATCCGGAAACGGAATCAGGACCTGGACAAAACGGCGGTCAAGGTGATCGCCCAGACCGCGGAGGAGATCCACACCAAGATCTTGAAGCGGGACAAGCCAGATCTCAAGTTGCCTGTCCGGTCGCTGGCCAACGTCTCGTACTCGAAGACGCGGGGTTACCTCGAGATCGGGCGGCAGAAGAAAGTCCGCACCCTCACGGTCAACACGGTCAAGACCTTCGCCCAGACCATGCGCATGATGTCGCTCTCGAAGAGCCTGATCGAGACGAGCGACTTCGCCACCAAGCGAGACGCCTACTACCAGTCGAAGAACTGGGGCGAGGCGATGTTTCATGAGCAGACCGAGAGCGACGCGGTGATGGACGACATCGAGGCGCTCTTCTCGGTCAACAAGATCAATCGCGAGCAGCTCCGTTTCCTGCCCGACGAGCATGGTGGCGCGGTGGCGGGTGAGCTGGTGGTCTACGATCCGGACATCGAGACCGGGGAGGTGGAGCGGATCGATTGCACCCGATTCGGCTCCGGCGCCTACTCGATTCCCAGTTCGGTCGAGCATCTGTCGTTCGAGACCGACGCGAGCTTCATCCTCGCGATCGAGACCGGTGGTATGTTCCAGCGCCTGCAGTCGCACAAGTTCTGGAAGACCTCGAACTGCATCCTGGTCTCGATGGGCGGCGTTCCCACCCGGGCCACCCGCCGCTTCATCCGTCGCCTGGCGGACGAGAAAAAGATTCCGGTCTACGCCTTCGTCGACTGCGATCCCTACGGGATCTCGAACATCTACCGGACGCTCAAGGTGGGGAGCGGAAACGCCGCCCACATCAACCAGTTCTTCTGTGTGCCCCAGGCTCGCTTCCTCGGGGTGACTCCCCAGGACATCGTCGATTACAAACTTCCGACCCACCCGCTCAAGGACGTGGACATCAAGCGGGCCAAGGACGCGATCAAGAACGATCCGTTCTTCCAGGAGCACAAGCCCTGGGCCAAGGCGATGGACCAGCTACTCAAGATGGGGGTTCGCGCGGAGCAGCAGGCCCTGGCCAAGTGGGGTCTCAACTACGTGCTCGAGGAGTACCTCCCGGCCAAGATGAAACAGATCGAGAAGTTCCTGCCGTGATCGGAAGCCCGCGGTGAATCTGACCGCGCGTGCGGCTCTGTCTCGGGTGTGCGGCTACCTTGGCGCCTGCCTCGTGCTCGGCATGGGCGCGCAGTATCTCGGCGTGGTGGCCTATCTCACCGCGCAGGGGAGCGCCACGCCGGGGGAGCCCGCGGTCACGGCGGCGCGGCTCCGACAGGTCGTCGAGCGCGGAGACGCCGACGCCCTGCTCTGGGCCACGGTGATCGCGGCGCCGGTCTTTCTCCTCGTCACCTGGCTCTTTCGCCGATTCGTCGATCGCGCGCCCCTCTCCGGGGTGGGATTCGAGGGACGTGCGCGGTGGTCGCGTTTCTTCCTCGGCTGGTCGGCCGGTCTCTGGCTTCCAGGGTTGTTGCTCGGTCTCGGACTCCTCTCCGGCGCCTATCGCTGGGGCGGAATCGGCTCGTGGAACGGCGGCGGTACTCACGCCGGAGGGGCGACGATCGCGGGCGGGATCTTGCTCTACGCCCTCGGCTTCGTGCTCCAGGGGAGTTCCGAGGAGCTGATCGTGCGCGGCTACATGCAACGGACTCTGCTCGCCTGGAAACCCGAAGGACCCGGCCGCCTGCTCTGGGTGGTCTTCGCCCCGTCGCTGCTCTTTGCCGCCGGGCACCTGGGCAATCCCGCGTTCACGCCACTCGCTTTCGTCAACACGCTGCTGGCCGGAGTCGTCTTCGCTCTGCTCGTGCTTCGCCAGGGATCGCTCTGGGCCGCGATGGGGGCGCATGCCGGATGGAACTTCGGTCTCGGCGTCATCTGGTCGCTTCCCGTCTCCGGACTCGCGCCACGCCACCTCCTGGACGTGCAGCTGGTCGACGGGGCGAGCGCCTCCTGGCTGCTCGGCGGCGCTTACGGACCCGAAAGCGGGGTCGCCACCACGCTGCTCTACACGGGAATTGCCCTGCTTCTTCGCAACCCGCGGGACTCTGGGGCCGCTTGATCCTCGGTCAGGATTTCCTTGCGTGAGGCGATCTGATCCTACACGATTCACCGGACGGGATTGGACTAGCGCGATCCCATCTCCCTCGGATGGTCTTTGTCTCGCCTCCCCATCCCTCGAGGCGCGGCCACCGGTTCACCATCCGTGATTCCCATCCCTGGCTTGACCAGGTGTCCGGCCGAACCTGAGGCCACCCGGACGAGAGAGGAGGCCCTGATGATATCGGTGATTATCCCGGCGCGGAACGAGGTGCAAACCATACGCGCGGTGGTCGAGTTCGTGCGGTCGGATCCACGCGTGACCCAGGTCGTGGTGATCGATGATGGCTCCATTGACGGCACGGTTGAGGCCGCCCGCCTCGCGGGCGCGACCACGATCAGCAGCTCGCTCCTGGGGAAGGGTGCTTCGATGGAGGATGGCGTCCGCTCCGCTTCCGAGGAGACGCTGTTGTTTCTCGACGGCGACCTCACGGATCTGGCTCCGGATCTCGTCGACCGGATGGTAGCCCCGCTTCTTGCCGGGGAAGCCGACATGGTCAAGGCGCGCTTCGTTCGCCAAGCCGGTCGGGTCACGGTCCTTACGGCGCGTCCGCTACTGAGTGCGTTCTTCCCCGAGTTGGATCAGTACGAGCAGCCGCTCGGCGGCATCATCGCCGCTCGCCGGAGGGTGCTCGAGCGGCTGACCTTCGAGAATGACTACGGGGTGGACGTGGCCCTGCTCATCGACGCCGTGATGTCCGGGCTGCGCGTCGTTCAGGTGGACATCGGATCGATCGAGCATCGGAGTCAGACGCTCGATCGACTCGGGGACATGGCACTGCAGGTGAGTCGGACGATTCTCGACCGCGCAGCTCGATACCGTCGTCTCGGCGCTAGCCGCGTGCGGGAGGCGGCCGAGCGTGAGCGGCGGCACCAGGCGACGCGCCCGATACCGTCTGAGGAGCAGGGGAAGTGCGCCGGTCTGGTGCTCTTCGACATGGACGGTACGCTGGTCGACGAACGGTTCGTCGAGCTTCTGGCCAGGGAAACCGGACGCTCGCGCGGCCTGGCGGCTTACCTCGATCGCGCGGAGTTGGCGCCGGAGGAGCGCACCCGTGGGATCGGGCGACTCTTCCGAGGGGTCCGCCAGCAGACCTTCCAGGATGTCGCGAAGCGGATGGTCCTCTCCCCTGGCGCGGTCGAAACCGTGGTCCAGCTCCGCCAGCTCGGGTGGCGCGTGGGGGTGATCACCGACAGCTTCTTCGTAGCCGCCGATGTGGTCCGGCGCCGGGTCTTTGCCGACTTCTGTCTCGCTCATCTGCTTCACTTCCGCGACGGGCGAGCGACCGGAGATGTTGCCCTCAATCCCGAGATGTCCTGTGGGCTCGGATGTCCGGAACATGTCCTCTGCAAACGAAACGCCCTGGGCCAACTCCTCGACCGCCTGCGCCTGACGCTCGATCGCGTCATCGCGGTGGGCGACTCCGACAACGACGTGTGCCTGCTTCGAGCGGCGGGGTGCGGAATCGCGTTTCGGCCGAAGTCGGAGCTGGCACGCGGGGCGGCCGCCCATGTGGTGGAAGACACCCTGACCCGTGTGATCGAAATCGTGGGTGGCCTGGGCCTCAATCTCAGCGCTGCTTCCGCGGGTGACTCCCGCCCAGGGCGATCGTCTCGTGCATGGTGGGCACGTGGGGGGCGATGAACCCCTCGTGCTCGAGTCGGTCGGCGAAGGCCAGGGCCTGCGCCTCTTCGCCATGGACCAGGAAGATATCACGCGGGCGTCCCTTGTTGCCGTTCAGCCAGGAGAGCAGTTCGTTCCGGTCGGCGTGGGCGGAGAACTCGTTCATGACGAAGATCTCGGCCCGGACTTCGTGGGGTTCGCCGAAGATGTTCACCTCCGGCTCTCCGGAGAGGATGCGGCGGCCGAGGGTGTGCTCCGCCTGGTAGCCGACGAAGAGGATCCCGTTCTTCGGATCGCTGATCGAGTTGCGCAGGTGGTGGAGCACCCGCCCGCCTTCGGCCATGCCGGAGGCGGAGATGATCACGAAGGGGCCCTCGCGGTCGTTGAGGGAGCGCGACTCCTCGTTGCTTCGCACGTAGTGCATCTTGTGCAGCCCGAACGGATCGCCGTCGTCGCGGAGTAGCGCCCGCGTCTCGGCATCGAAGCACTCCGGGTGACGGTGGAACACCTCGGTCGCGTTGACCGCCAACGGGCTGTCGATGAAGATCGGGAGATGGGGAATCTGTCCGTCGGACCAGAGTTGCGAGAGGGTGTGCACGATCTCCTGGGTGCGCCCGACCGCAAAGGCCGGGATGATCAGCTTGCCTCGCCGATCGCAAAGCTTCTTGATGATGGCGGCGAGCTGTCCCGCCGCCTCCTGGATTGGACTGTGATCGCGGTCTCCGTAGGTGGTTTCCATGATCACGATGTCCGGGGTCTCGACCTGATCCGGGTCCCGGATGATCGGCAGGCGCTTCCGGCCCAGGTCGCCGCTGAAGACCACCGACCGCTTCTGCCCGTTTTCCTCGATCTCGATCTCCACGATGGCCGACCCCAGGATGTGGCCGGCATCGTGAAAGGTGGCGTGGATTCCGGGGGCGACGTAGAAGCGTCGGTAGTAGCTCCGGGCCTCGAACTGGTGGAGCGCGTTCTCGGCATCCTCCACGGTGTAGAGCGGCTCGCGCGGCGGCACGCGCTTGCCACGCCTCTGGTCCCGTTTGGTCGCGAACTCCGCGTCTTTCTCCTGGAGGAAACCGGAGTCGCGCAGCATGTGGCTGGCGAGGTCGGCCGTGGCCAGGGTGGTGTGCACCGTCCCCTTGAATCCGTGCTTGATCAGCGCCGGAAGTGCGCCCGAGTGGTCGATGTGGGCATGGCTCAAGATCACCGCGTCGAGTTCGGCCGGATCGAACCCGAACTCGCGGTTCTTGCGGTCGGCCTCCTCCCGTCGTCCCTGGAAAAGACCGCAATCGAGCAGGATCCGTTGTCCGTTCGCCTCGATCAGATGCCGGGAACCGGTGACGCTACGGGCTGCGCCGTGAAATGAGATCCGCATGGACTCCTCCTCCTCGGGACGATCGGTCTACCCCGCGGGGCGGGGCGCCAGACGCATCTGCCGGATCGTACCCCAGTCCGCCCCATCTGGCGACCGCCCACCTGGTGCAGACCACGGTTCGCGCCGCAAACGAACGGGCGCGGCAACCGAAGTTCCCGCGCCCGCCTCGAGGGACCGGACCTGGCCCCGAGCTAGACTCGCCCGCTAGGCCGCCGCCTCCTTGAGGGAGGCGATCAACTCCAGCGTGACCTTCCGACCGTCGCCGAAGAACATGAGGCAGTTGTCCATGGCGAAGAGCGGATTCGGTACGCCGGCGAAACCGGGGCTCAGGCTCCGCTTGATCATGATCACCGTCTTTGCCTTGTCCACGTCGAGAATCGGCATGCCCGCGATCGGGGACTTCGGGTCAGTGCGGGCCAGCGGATTGACCACGTCGTTGGCCCCATTGATGATCACCACGTCGGTCTGATCGAAGAGCGGGTTGATTTCGTCCATCTCGATCATCTTGTCGTAAGGAACATCCGCCTCGGCCAGGAGTACGTTCATGTGCCCCGGCATTCGCCCAGCCACCGGATGGATGCCGAAGAGGACTTCCACTCCGCGTGCCTCGAGCAGGTGCATGAGATCGCGCGTGGCGTGTTGCGCCTGGGCGACGGCGAGGCCATAGCCGGGCACGATCACGACCCGGCGGACCCCGTCGAGTAACATCGCCAGTTCGTCCGCCGAAACCGACTTGATCTTTCCCGCGTAGATCTTCTCTTGCGCGTTCTTGTCGATCGCGACCGCCCCCACGCCCCCGAACAGCACGTTGGCCAGGGACCGGTTCATCGCCTTGCACATGATCTGGGTGAGGATGATGCCCGATGCTCCGACCAGCGAACCGGCGATGATCAGCATGGTGTTGTTGAGCACGAAACCGGTCGCCGCCCCCGCGAGCCCCGAATACGAGTTGAGAAGGCAGATGACGACCGGCATGTCAGCGCCGCCGATCGGCGTGACCAGCAGGACGCCGAGCAGCGATGCCGCCGCGACCAGCAACCAGTAGGTGTTGGTCTGCTCCGGGTTCATGACCAGCATTGCTCCCAGGACAACCGATCCTAGAACCAACGCCACATTGAGGGCGTGACGACCCGGGAATAGGATCGGCTTTCCCTTGAGAACCACCTCCTGTAGCTGCAGATACGCCACCAAGCTGCCCCAGAAGGTCACGGCTCCGATCAGGCCGGAAAGGGCGGTGGCGACCAGGCCGCTCAGTTCCATCTCCTGGCTCGTGTGTTGGACCTCGATCAGCACCGCGCCGCCCACCAGCAGTGATGCGGCGCCGCCGAACCCGTTCAGCAGGGCGACCATTTGAGGCATCCCGGTCATCGGGACCCGAATGGCCATGAACGCACCCGCGACCGAACCGACGAGCAGTCCTGCGAAGATCACCTCCAGGCTCAGTTTGGCCGAAAGGAGTGTCGCTATGATCGCGAGCAGCATGCCGAGAGCGCCTAGTTGGTTCCCCCGCACCGCGGTCCGCGGGTGGGAGAGACCCTTGAGCGCATAGACGAAGAGAATCGAAGAAAGCAGATAGATGAGATTGACCGCAGTGGATGAGAAGACCATGGCCCTAGTCCCTCCGCTTGAACATCTGGAGCATGCGATTCGTGACCATAAATCCACCCACGACGTTGATCATCGCAAAGCTGACGGCGAGAAAGCCGAGCACGGTGGTCAGGGTCGTGTGCTTCGTTCCGGCGGATAGGAGCGCTCCCACGATCGTGACCCCGGAGAGAGCGTTGGAACCGGAGGTCAACGGGGTGTGCAGCGTCGGAGGGACTTTGGTGATCAGTTCAGTCCCCAGGTACATCGCCATGGCGAAGACCGTCAGCAGCAAGACGAATTGGTCCATTACTTCCTCCCGGCGCCGGCCAACTCGGGCGCGTCTTTCAGGGTCGGGTGCACGATCGCGCCGTCCCATGTGACCAGCGTCTCGCGAATGATCTCATCCTCCGCGTTGTTCTGCACCTTACCTTCCTTGATGACGTAGAGCAGGACGTTGGCCACGTTCTTCGCGTAGAGCTGGGACGCATGGATCGGCACCGTGGTGGGCAGATTGGTGGGGCCGAGGATAGTCACGCCGCCAGCCTCCACGACCTCATCCGCGCGCGTAAGTTCACAATTCCCGCCGCGCTCTGCCGCGAGGTCGACGATGACCGAGCCCGGATGCATGCCCGCGACCATGTCGCGCGTGACCAGGATGGGCGACTTCTTGCCCGGGATGGCCGCGGTCGTGATCACGAGATCGCTCTCCGCCAGGACCTTCGACATCATCTCGCGCTGGCGGCGGAGGAATGACTCATCCTGTTCCTTGGCGTAACCACCCTTGCCCTCGGCTTCCGCCGTCTCGAGCGGCAACTCGACGAACTTGGCCCCAAGGCTCTCGATCTGCTCGCGCACCGCTGGGCGGACGTCGTAGGCCTGCACAACCGCGCCGAGTTTGCGCGCCGAAGCGATGGCTTGGAGACCAGCCACGCCCGCGCCGACGATGAACACCTTGGCCGCGGACAACGTACCCGCCGCGGTCATCATCATCGGAAACATCTTGCCCAGGTGCGAAGCCCCGATCAGGACCGCCTTGTACCCGGCGAAGGTCGCCATCGATGAAAGGGCATCCATCACCTGGGCGCGGGTCGTGCGCGGGATGAGTTCCATGGCAAAGAGGTTCAACTTGCGCTCGGCAAAGAGCCGAGTCTCTTCTCGTGCGATGAGCGGATCGGCGAATCCGATCACGCACTGCCCCGGGCGGAAGAGCGCGAGGTCGCTTCGGCCGGCGTCGCGATTCGCTCCCAGGCATCGAACTTGAGCCACGATCTCGGCCCGCGCGAACACGTCGGCACGAGTGGCCGCGATCTCGGCTCCCTTCTCGCTGTACGCATGATCCGTTTGGCCGGCCGACAACCCCGCCCCGGTCTCCACCAGAATCTGATGACCGGCCTTGATGAGCGGGGGGAGAACGGCGGGGATGAGGGCCACGCGCCTCTCCCCGGGGAAGGTTTCCTTCGGAATTCCAATGATCATTGGGGCTTGCCCCTCGTTTGGTCCACCACACACCGGACGTCGACCGACGCCCGACCACAACACGAGAGGGAGCCTACTCTTCGGACTCGCCGATGTCGAGGCGCTGAGGTCGGAAACGGCGCGAAAACGGCGTAGTTCGCGGCTTCTAGAGACCTGGAATCAACACGTCGCGCGTGCGTTTTCCTCTGCGCTGAAACTGGCCGTCAGCCTGCCACGCAAGCGATCCCCGACCCCGCCTCAAGTGTGGCGATCGATGTCTCCCTAGCCAAGGGTTGTGGCGCGAAGATTCGTGCACAGCGGCTAGTCGCGTTGCGACTGCGGCGGTTTAGCGGCTTCCCGGTCCGGATGCCCGCCTGGCACCGAATTCGCTCCTCTTGCTCAGCGATGTCGAACCATCGCCGACAACCCGCGCACCGCGCCCGACTCATCGAAGGGACTGACTTCGTGCCGCCGCACTGCCCCAACCGGCACTGCCCGCACTACCTCGATCCGCGGGATTTCGCGTGGCAGCCCTACGGCTCCTTCCGCCGACGCAGCGACGACCGACACTTCCAATGCTTTCGCTGCCGCAAGTGCCGCCGCCGCTTCTCCATCCGCACCTTCCAGGGCGACTACTGGCTACGCCGCCGTGATGCCTACCCCCACGTCCTCGCCTGGGCCTGCGAAGGCCCCGGCCTCCGTCAGGCTGGCCGGGTGCTCCAGCTCCATCACTCCACCCTCATGCGCCACCTCGCTCGCGGCGGGCGCCAGGCCCTGCTCTACCACTACAGCCGGTTGCGTGACCGCAACGTGGTCGAGCCGGTGGCTATCGACGGCTTCGAGAGCTTCGAGTTCTCCCAGTACTTTCCCTTCCATCTCAACCTCGCGGCGGGGCTTCGGAGCTGGTTCATCTACGGGTTCACCGAGAGCCCGCTTCGGCGCAAGGGTCGAATGACCGCCAAGCAGAAGCTCCGTCGGGCAGAACTCGAGCGCACGCTGGGCTGTCCCGATCCGAAAGCGATCCAGCGGGGAATGACCGAGTTGCTCGACCTGGTCTTTCGCGGATTGAAGCAGGAGTGCACTTCCCCCCGCGGGCTGGAGGTCCACAGCGACGAGCATCCGGCCTATCCGCCGGCGCTGCGCCTCTTCACGCGCACCAGCGGACACAGGCTGGACCACTACGTCACGCCGGGGAGCGCGCCCCGCACCCTCGACAACCCGCTCTTCCCGGTGAACCTCGCCGACCTCCTGTTGCGTCACGGACAGGCGAATCACCGGCGCGAAACGATCGCGTTCAGCAAGCGCCGGCAAGGCGCGATCGAGCGCGCGGCGCTCTTCCTGGTCTGGCGTAACTTCGTGAAGTCCCGCCAGGAGAATCGGCCGGGCCCGACGGCGGCGATGCTCGCCGGACTCGCCGCCATCCCGCTTCGCTGGGGGGAGTTCGTGCAACGTCGTCTGTTTCCGCGGGCGGAGAACCTCCCCGGGCCGACCTGGGAGTTCTACTGGGCGAGGATCAAGACGGCGATCTACGGCACGAAACAGCGGACCCATGAGCTCCGCCACGCGTTCTGAGGCGTCTCCCGTCGCGAGCCAGATCTATCGAGCGACTGGTCGGATCACCCTCGTGTGCTCCCAGCCCGAGCCGACGCGGAATCCAAAGCCGGCCCTGCGGGAGGTCCGAACCGCGGGAAAAGTTGCACGAATCTTCGCGCCACGACCCTAGTCAAAAACTACGGTGCGGCCGGAATAGAGGAGGATCCGGCTCTCGATCTGCCAACGCACCGCCCGCGATAGCACCACCTTCTCCAGGTCACGCCCCTTCTGGATCAGATCGTCCACCGAGTCCCGGTGCGAGATGCGCGCCACATCCTGCTCGATGATCGGTCCCTCGTCCAGCACCTCGGTGACGTAGTGGCTAGTCGCCCCGATCAGCTTCACGCCACGCTGGTAGGCGCGATGGTACGGGCGTGCGCCGAGGAACGCCGGGAGAAACGAGTGGTGGATATTGATGATTCGCGACGGATACTGCTGCACGAAGCGGGGGGAGAGGATCTGCATGTAGCGGGCCAGCACCACCAGATCGATTCCCGCGTCGGCCATCATCCGTAGTTGCGCCGCCTCGGCCTCCTCCTTGTTCTCCTTCGTCACTTCGGTCAAATGGAACGGAATCCCGTAGAACTCGGTGATGCGCCGATTGTCCGGGTGGTTACTCACCACCATCGGGATCTCGCAGCGCAACTCCCCGCTCTGATGTCGGTGCAGGAGGTCGACCAGACAGTGGTCGACCTTCGAGACGAACACCGCCACCCGTGGTCGGTCGGTGGAGAACTTGAGTTGCCAGTCCATTTCGAATCGCTCGGCCAACTCGGCGAACTCGGGCCGGAATGCGCCTGCCCCTTGGAGGTCGAACCCTTCGAGGTCCCACTCGATCCGGGTAAGGAAGAGAGACAGTTCCGCATCCTGGTGCTGGTCCGCGTGGAGGATGTTCGCCCCGTGCCGGTAGAGGAAATCGGCGATTGCCGCCACCAGCCCGCGGCGATCGGGGCAGTGCACCAACAAGATCGCGGTCTTCGTCATCTCGATTCCTTTCGAGTTCCGAGGTTCGATGAGCCGGGCGTCCGGGGAGTCGGGTCCAGGCCGGAAGCCGCCATCCCTGATGAATCGGAGCAGAGAGGGCTCCACCTTGAGCCCGGAACGTCCGATGGAGGAAGGGAAGAGAATGCCATCCGGCGAAGAAATGGCCAGAGACCGTCTCGCCACGTGCGCCGCCGGGCGGCGACCGGACACAGACTCACGTGGGGCGTCCGGCCAGCCCCGCGGCCGGGAAGGAAGCGGATGCCGAATCGAACACGCGCCCTCGTCTGGAAGGAACCCTGGGTCCCGTGCGGGGCGGACAATGCCGCCGATCTGGCGCGGGAACTCGCTCGGGAACTGTCCCCGGGGCATCTGCTGTTCGGCCGGACGGCAGTGGCGATCGGGCGTCGCGAGGATCGGAACGACGTGCTGTTTCACCTCGCCGGGGATGGGTACCCCTATGCCGTCGTTCATCTCTCCTGGTCCGGTCGCCCGGAACCCGATCCTCGCTGGCCCCACACCACCTGCTTCAGCTCGCTCGACGATTGGGCCGCCGGTCGCCTCGACCCCGACGCCGCGGAGTACCGGGGTGAGATCAGTCGGCAGAGTTGACGCATCCGCATCCGCATCCGCATCCGCATATGCAGAACGCGACCGGTGCCCTGAGCCACGGTCGCGTTCCAACGGAAACTGGAGTTGGCTGGGAAGAACTCAGTAGCCGTACCGCGCCTTGACCCGGCCCCAGCTCGAGGCCTCGGTCGCGACCGGGTTGCAGTCGCGCAGTTGCGCTGCGATCCCGATCGACTTGGTCGCCCCGAAGATGCCGTCCACGCGCTGCCATCCCGGATCGAATCCGGACTCCGGAGCGGCGTTGGTGAACGGACAACCGTTGCCGCCGAACCGATCGCGACCGACGTACCAGCCTTCGTACGCGTCCGGCCATACGCCCCAGAATCCAACCCACCAGTTGCCGGTCACGCAGCATCCATTCAACTCGACCACGTGCGTACTGACCTCCGGCCAGACGGCGATTTCCCCCGGGAGAACGCCCGTTCGCAGGCACAGCACCTGACCCGGTACCCCGCTCTCATCGCCCCAGACATAGACGTCCATGGCCTGCCCGAGGTAGTAGCCAAGCTGCGTGAAGGCGAACTGCGCCGCGCAAACCTCACCCTCCCCGTTGTAGCACTCCGCGAACGCGCCGTAGTACGGCGGGGCGACTCCCGGTCCGGTCCAGGCGATCGCCTGCTCCCAGGTGCCATCCGAGTTGTCGAGCAGCGTGCCGCAGTCGACGCCACGCGACGGGGCGACGGCCCCATCTTCGAGCGCGGGCACCTGAACCGGGTTGGCCCAAACCATACCGGCGACCGCAGTCGCAACCAGACACGCCCCGAGCGCGCCGATCGACCCGAGTTTTGCGTTCCGGTTCCCTTGAGCGTGGCGTATCTGCGCGGCCAACTCTCGTGCTTGATGCCAGTGCGTCAGGGTGTACATGCATCCTCCTCCGGCGCCGCGTTGGCGCAGTTGGGAGTTCCGTAGGTGCAGTCACCCACGAACTGGATGTGATCACCCACGGACCACCAGCTCCCGCGGCCGACAATCCACGCTTCCGAGGTTGCGTGAGCAAGGCTCGAGGCGAGCAAACAAGGAACGATGAGGAGTAGCATTAAGCGAGGCAAGCGGAAGGTAGCATTCCGAACGATCTTCGGATTCATCTCCACACCTCTCATTAGAAGTTTCGACACATGGGGCCGGGGTGGATTCCATAGAAGATCGTATGAATGTCTTGACACGCGGTCAAGCGCCAATCGTGGCGCTTGACTTCTGTGTGACAGACTGTGCCCGCTCGCGAGCGTATTGAGGCGTTGCATCTCTTCTGAAGAGCATCGATCGACTGTGGCGCGGCACGGCCGCAGACCAACCGTTCGTCGACTGGCGCTTTCCTCACTTCCCCGACAATGCGAAACCCCGCGGCCGCGACGGGGGGCGTCGCTGCCACGGGGTTTCGAGGTTGCTCGATTGGTTGGAGAGACTACTTGGTCAGGGTGATGCGGGCCTCGCGAGTCTCGGTGCCGGTGGCGATCCGGACGAAGTAGACGCCGCTGGCCGCGCGCGTGCCGCGGTCGGTGACGCCGTCCCAGACCAGCGTGTGCGCGCCGGCCGCCATCTCACCGGAAGCGAGCTGACGCACGCGCGACCCGTCGGCCGCGTAGACCGCACCTTCGACCTGGCCGGCCTGGGCCAGGCTGAACTGCACGGTGGTCGTGGCCGCGAACGGGTTCGGATTGGCCTGGAGCGAGACGACGTTGTTCGGGAGCTGCTGCGCAGGGCGCTGATCGGTGCCGGGGATGAGACCGGTGCCGCTGCCGTTGGATGCGCCGCCGCTCGGGAGGTAGCTGAGCTGCAGGACCTGGCCGCCCTGGACTGTCTCGGGGACCGGGACGATTCGCAGGCTGTGCGCCTGGACGTTCAGCAGCCAGGCGCCGCGACCGAGGTACTCCTCCGCGTCGATCACGCCGGAGAACTCCCAGCCGCCAGGCACGTCGGAGCCGGGGTCCGAGCTGTTGCCCGGGTCGACTCCGAGGGCGTGGGTGCGTGCCGCGTCGCGATCGAGCTCCGCCACCAGGGTGAGGGAGGCGTCGTTCACGTTGTAGGCCCAGAGGCCGGTGTCGCGGGTCAGGCCGAGCGTGCTGAGGTTGTAGTTCGGATCTTCGCAGATCATCAGCTCGCCGTGGGCGGTGATGTCGATGTTGTCCGGGCTGATGAAGCGGTTGACGTCGCTGTTGACCAGCAAGGTCAGACTCGCGTCGGCAAGCGGGTTCTTGGGGTCGAAGTCGAGCTGGTAGAGGCGGCCGAACGGATTCGACGTGCCACCGCGGCCGGTGGTGGCGAAGTAGAAGCGGCCGTCGGTGTTCAGGTCCGAGCAGCCATCCTCGATCCGAACGAAGCCGAACCCGCCAACCGCTTTGGTGGCGGCGTCGAGGGCGGAGTCATTCAACGTCCAGTCGACCTCCACCCAGCGTCCGGAGACGGTCGAGCCTTCGACCATGAACGTCGACTCGCCGGTCCGGGTCGGATCGTTGGAGACGAAGGTGTAGAGATAGCCGTTGTTGAGGCCATTGATCGACAGCGCGTCCATGCCGCTCGGGTTCTTCTCGCCGACGTACATGTAGAGCTGCGAGTGCAGACCGTCACCACCCGAGGGGCCGTCCTCGAGGCCGAAGATCACCGTCTTGGCTCCGGTTCCGGGCACCGCCACGACATTCTCCCACGCAGCGTGGCCAATCCGCGGCAGCGCGTAGGCGTCACCATCGATCGTACCGAAGCAAAGGCCACCCTGGCCGTCAAACGTGGATGATCCTTCCGACTCCTCGCCGGCGAGGAAGATGTTCCGATCGAAGCCCACGTTCGCGTTCGCCAGGAAGGCGGAGCAAAGCCGCGCAATGCCGGTGGTGATCGGGTTTACCTCGACCGGCGGCTCGCCGACGAAGACCCGCTCGATCTCGTAGCTGCCGGAGACGAGCGGCCGCAGCTCGGCACGCGGGGCCCCGCGACGATTGAGCGAGAGGATCAACTCGGTCTGGCGTGCGCCGCTCGGAAGCGGGCCGGCCGGCCCACCCTGGGTCTGATTGAACTCATGATTGACCAGGAGCACCAGGCGGTTACTCGCCGGCTGCTCCGGGAATTGCTTGTACAGGCCCATCCCGTCGGGGATGCCGACGAACCGGAAGGTCTCCCCCTCGGCGCCGTCGGTCAGGGCGAACTGCTGGCCGGTGGTGACGATCGGGCGCAGCGTGGTCTTTCCGGCCACAGCCTTGGCGTAGGCGGGTGCGTGCTCGTAGGGGTCGGCGGCAAAGGCGGTGGCGCTTGCGGCCACGACCCAGAGTGATCCGAGCGCGATGGTCGAACGTCCCTTCACGATCTCCTCCTTGTGGGTTGTCTCGATGGCGAACAGCGAGCGGAACGTAGAGGACGGAGATTCAGCGCTCGTGGGGCAAGCCCGAGAAGACAGCATCCTTCTCGTGAGCAACCCCGAACGCGAGGCTCGCGGAGAACTCGCGGGCGGCCGCGGAGGCCGAAACGATCAGGCGGGCGCCCTCTCGGAACGCCCGCCTGGGTGTGGTGCGTGGGATGCAGCGAACAAGAACCGGAGGCTCAGGAGGAGAGGGGCTTCGTTCCTCTCGGGTCCCAGCGCTCATAAGGTGCGCGGTGCATCGACCCCGGTCGGGTGGAAGGTGTCCGCAAGCCTCGAGCCTCCGTGAACCGCAATCGAGCGGGAGTCCTGTCCACGTCGTCCTCCCGCTCGCGTCGATCATCTCGACAGGGGAGAGACTAGCGCGACTCTGTTCGGTCCGGATGAGGGGCGCGTGCAGTGTCGGTGCGGAATGGCGGGGCCGATTTCGCCTCGGATGGGTCTGGAGACGGCCGCCCCGGCCTCATCTCTGCTCATCCGGAATGTCCTGATTGGGGGGACATTCTCATGTGGCAGTTGGGGGAGGACACAATCATGTGGCAGCAGCAAAGCGTGCGACTGCACTTGCCGCCGGGTCGACCGCCCGGCTACCCTCCGGGTCTATGAATTCCGAATCCCCCGTACGGGTCAACTCCGAGATCGGTCGCCTCCGTGAGGTTCTGGTGCATGAGCCGGGACCGGAGGTCGACTCGATGGTCCCCGCCATGATGAAGGAGCTGTTGTTCGACGACATCCTCTTCGGCGACCGCGCCCGGGAAGAGCATGCCCGCTTCCGGCGCGTCCTCGAATGGCTGGGCATCGAGATCGTCGAGTCGCTCGACCTGCTGGAGGAGACTCTGGGGATCGACGAGGCACGGCGCTGGATCTTCGATGTGCTCCTGGAGGACCTGCCGCGCAACCGGCGGGAGCAGCTCGAGCGGCGACCTGCGGCGGAGATCGCGGAGATCCTGATCGGCGGCATCCGGAGCGAGGTGGTGCAGGGGGCGGTGGAGGTTGAGGACCTCTACCTGGTGGCGCCGATTCCGAACTGGTGCTTCCAGCGCGATCCGCAGGTGGTGATCGGGGAGGGGATCGTCTTCTCCGCCATGGCCGCTCCGGCTCGCCATCGGGAGGCGATGCTGGCCCGGGCGATGTTCCGCTTCCATCCCAAGCTGGCCGCCGTGCCGACCATCCTCGATCCGCTGGAACTCGATCGCGACAGCTCGCTCTTCGTGGGCAAGCATCGACCCACCCTGGAAGGGGGCGACGTGCTGGTCCTCTCCCGCGATGCGGTGATGGTGGGGCACTCCGAGCGCACCAACCGGACGGGGATCCAGCAACTGGCGCGCGCGCTGCAACAGCGCGAGGAGGGGCCACGCTGGCTCTTCGTGGTCGAGTTGCCGCAACGCCGGGCCTACATGCACCTCGACACGCTGTTCACCCCGGTCGATCGGAACGCCTGCCTGGTCTACCCGCCGGTGATTCTGCCGGGTGGTTCGGAGCAAGCGCACATCTACGAGATCGACCTGCAGGCGGATGAGCTCTCGATGCAACCGCGTGAGGATCTGCTCAAGACGCTCGCCCGGCGCGGGATCGAGTACGAGCCGATCCCCTGCGGTGGCACCGATCCGGTCACCCAGCAGCGCGAGCAGTGGACCGATGGCGCCAACGCGCTGGTCCTGACGCCGGGCGTGATCACCCTCTACGACCGGAACCAGGCAACGGCGGAGGAGCTGAACCAGCGCGGCTTCCGCATCGTGGAGGCGGAGGATCTGCTGCTCGGCCGCGATGAAGTCGATCTGGACGAGGAGGGACGGGTCTGCATCCTGATCTCCTCGCACGAGATTTCCCGGGCGCGCGGCGGACCACACTGCCTGACCCACCCGCTCCGCCGCGACGACCTCCCCTGAGCGAAACCCGGACCGAACCTCCCGCGCAAACGACCAGGAGGACTGCATGAGCGATCCGCGCTACCCGATCGGTGAGTTCGTTCTTCCTGCGTCGGTCGACCCCGCACAGCGGATGCGATGGGTCGACGAGATCGCGAGCCTGCCGTCACAACTCCGGGCCGCAGTCGAAGGGCTGAGCGACCCGCAGCTCGACACCCCCTACCGGGACCAGGGCTGGACTCTGCGTCAGGTGGTGCACCATGTCGCGGACAGCCACATCAACAGCTACACCCGGTTCCGCCTCACCCTGACCGAGGAGTGTCCCACCATCCGGCCCTACTACGAGGAGCGGTGGGCCGAGCTGGAGGATGCGCGCCAGGCCCCGGTCGCGATGTCCCTGGAACTGCTCGAGGCGCTCCACGCCCGCTGGGTCCGCTTGCTCCGCGGCCTTCCGGAGACGGTCTGGGATCGGACGCTACGCCACCCCGACCATCCCGGGGTACTTCCGTTCGATTGGCTCCTGGGGCTCTACGCCTGGCACGGACGGCACCACACGGCGCACATCACCGAGCTGCGCCGCCGCATGGACTGGTAGCCGGAGCTGCGCCGGCGCATGGACTGGTAGCCGGAGCTGCGCCGGCGCATGAGCCGGTAGCCGGCCGACCAGCGGCCGATCAGCGGACCGAGACCAGCTCCCGCTCGCGCGACTCGCGCAGACGGATGCGACGGGCCTTGGCCGCCGATTTCCCACTCGCGGCCCGGCGCGCCATCGCTTCGAGCTCCTCGACCGCGAGCGGTCTGCGGGTCTCGAGTGAAATCGCGGCGGCCATCCGGCGCGCGTTCTCGCGATACGACGGATCCTCGAGCACGCGCCGCACTGCGTTCCGCATGGTGCGGGAGAGGGCGCGGGCGGAGAGGCGGATGCCGACCCCGGCGGCGACCACGCGCGCGGCGTTGTCGTTCTGATCGCGTCCCATCGGAAGGCAGATCACCGGTACGCCGGCGGCCAGCGCCTTCATCAAGGTGCCGTGGCCGGCGTGGGTGACGACGACCGAGGCCTCGCGGAAGACCGCGCTGTGCGGGGCGGACGGGACAACGGTCACGTTCCGGGCGGCGTCGAAGTCGGACGGGTCGAGGCTCGGCCCCAGGGTGACGAAGCCGCGCACCGGAAGCGAGCCGAGCGCCTGGATCGCGCGCTTGAGCGTCCGTCCCTGATTCTGGAATGTCGTGCTGAAGGCGACCGCGACCAACGGATCAGGGTCGAACGCCGGCCAGGGGGAGCGCCACTCCGGCACCCACGACGGATCGTCGAGTTGCGGGCCGACGTAACGCACGTTCGGCGGCAGCTTGTTCGCCTTGAAATCGAAGCCGGAGCTGGTCAGGACGAGGATCCGCTCCACGCGCTCCACCTGCTCGTGCAGGGTGCGCAGCGGGACGAGGCCTAGACGGCTCCGGGCGTCGTTCAGGTACTCGAACGCGGCCTGCAGCAGCCGGTTGCTCACTCGCTGGTAGGCGGCGTCGCGCAGGCGCCCGAGCGGGCCGCGGGCGGGCTGGAAGCCGGGTCCGAGCGGCGGCAGGCCCGGCGCCGGATAGGTGTAGATGTTGGGCATCAGGATCGCGGTCGGGATTCCAGCCTTCTCCGCGCCCACCATGCCGCCGAAGAGCATGTTGTCGACGCAGACCACATCGGCGGGGAACCGCTCGAGCGTGTCGAGGACGTCGCGCGCGAAGTCGTAGGCCGGGCCGAAAAAGAGCCGATCCCGCGCCCGGAGGAACGAGCCGAGTTGGCCCTTTGCTTCCCACTCGCGCAGCAGATCGGTCTCGGGATCGCGCGAGAGCCGATGCGGCGCGCGGCGGTAGGGAGTGAAGGAGCAGCCGGCGGCGAGCGCGTCCCCCTCGACGCACGGGTCACCGAGCACCCGGACCTCGTGGCCACGATCGACCAGGCCCTTGGCGATGGCCATCTCCGGCGGAATGGTCCCGCCCCCTTCCCACACCACGAACAGATACCGACGGGCGTCTGCCCTACGGCTCATTGCGTTTCCTCCCTTGCCCGCCGGTCGGGGGCAGATTCGGCAAAGACGGTCGCCATCCTAGCATTCCCGCGCGCCAGGTACAGGCAGGATCTCGCCCGGCGCCACTTGCCGCACCAAAGGGGCAGGCAGGTGCGGTAAAAGATTGGCCGGCAAGTACCTCATGAGATTGCCCAGCCGTCGACGAAGCTCCGGATCGCTCTCGGCCGTGATCGTGACGTGTCCGACCTTGCGTCCCGGCCGCGGCTGCTTGGCGTAGAGATGCAGGTGAGCGCCCGGGCAGGCGAGGAGGTCGGTGTCGACCGGGAGCGATCCGATGAGGTTGACCATCGCGCTCTGGCACCGGGAGGCGGTGGCGCCAAGCGGAAGGCCCAGCACGGCGCGGAGATGGTTTTCGAACTGACTCGTCTCCGCCCCCTCGATCGTCCAGTGTCCCGAGTTGTGGACCCGAGGCGCCATCTCGTTCGCGAACAGCTCGTCGCCCACCTGGAATAGCTCGAGCGCGAGCACTCCCTCGTACTGGAGGGTATCGAGCAGACGATGGGCGTACCCCTCGGCGAAAGCCTGCAGTTCAGCCTCGACCGCTGCCGGGGCGAGCGAGAGACGGAGGATCCCATCCCCATGGTGGTTCTCCACCAGCGGGTAGAACACCGTCCCTCCCCAGGCGTCGCGCGCGCCGATGATCGAGAGTTCGCGGCGGAAGCGGACGAACCCCTCGAGAATCAACGGCTGGGCGCCGAGCGCGCGCCAGGCGGTCTCCAGATCTCCGGTCTGCGTCGCGACCCACTGACCCTTGCCGTCGTACCCGTGCCGACGGGTCTTGATCACCGCAGGGAGGCCGATCTCCGCCGCCGCCTGTTTCAGGTCCAGGGGGGTCTCGATGCTCCGAAACGGGGCGGTCGGGATTCCGAGTTCCGTGAACAGCTGCTTCTCGATCAACCGGTCCTGCGACCGCTCGAGCGCCAGCGCGCCCGGGGCGACCGGCCGCTCGCTCGCGATCCGAGCGACTGCCGCGGCGGGCACGTTCTCGAACTCGAAGGTCACGCGATCGACGGACGCGACGAAGCGCGCCATGGCGTCCGGGTCGTCGAACGAGGCACGGGTGAAGCCCCCCAGCCCCGCCACCGATTCTCCCTCCCCCGGATCGAGGAAGTGAAAGCTATGCCCCATCGGGAGGCCGGCCAGGGCCAGCATCCGACCGAGCTGTCCGGCGCCCAGAATGCCGATCTTCATGCGTACCGAAAGGTCATGGGGGTGGGGGGTGAACGGTCGCGCCTAGCGCGGATCCGGTTCGGCGAGGACCTTGGCGGTCTGGTTCGCGCGGAAGGCCCGGAGCCGGTCGGCGATCTCGGGGCGGGATCGGCTGACGATCGCGGCCGCGAGAAGGGCGGCGTTGATCGCGCCGGCCTGGCCGATGGCCAGGGTCCCCACCGGAATCCCGGCCGGCATCTGAACGATGGAGAGCAGGGAGTCCATGCCGGAGAGCGCCTTCGACTGCACCGGCACCCCGAGGACCG
This sequence comes from Candidatus Eiseniibacteriota bacterium, assembly GCA_016712505.1. Classification (GTDB taxonomy): domain Bacteria; phylum Eisenbacteria; class RBG-16-71-46; order CAIMUX01; family CAIMUX01; genus JADJQY01. The sequence continues at coordinate 170,081 of JADJQY010000013.1, forward strand.
GGACGATCGTCTTGGCTGCGGTCATCCCGGGCAGGTGGGCTGCGCCGCCGGCCCCGGCGATGATCACCTCGATTCCGCGCGCCTCAGCGCTCGTCGCGTACTCGAAGAGCAGGTCCGGAGTGCGGTGTGCGGAGACGACCCGCACCTCGTGCGGCACGCCCAGCTGCTCGAGCATCTCGCTCGCGCCCCGGAGGGTCTCCCAGTCGGACCGCGAGCCCATGATCACCGCGACGATCGGTTCCATGTTCCGCAGTGTAGCCGACTTCCATTCCACCCGCAGCGGACCTTTGACCTGGAGGGGATTCGCACCTTGGTCGCGCCCGTCCGGCGCGCCGATCAGAGCGACGCCGAACTCTGTCCGGACAGAGTTCCCGAAATCGGTAAAATAATACGGAGCATTATTTTACGTGGATGGTAGGCCGTGCCGATCCGCCTTCCCGAAACGGGCGACGGCGCCCGAGCGAACTCGGGCGCCGTCTCTTCGTGGATCTGTCGTGGGGGCCGCTGCGGGTCGCCGGTAGCCTCGGGGTTGCCGGCAGCCTCGGCGTTGTCAGCTGCCTCGGCGCTGCCAGCTGCCCGGGCGTTGCCAGCTGCCCGGGCGCTGCCACCTGCCCGGGCGTTGCCAGCTGCCCGGGCCCCACGATCCGATCCGAACCTAGCCCATCCAGCCCCACTGGCCCGGCTTGCGCAGGACGCGCGCGTGACGGCGGGTGACCGAACCCTGGCTCAGGAACTGCAGGAGGTACCAGGCACCGCCGGCCTTGTAGTTGGTGCCGCTGGCGCCATCACCACCGAACGGCTGCTGGTCGACGACCGCGCCGGTGGTCTTGCGGTTGATGTAGAAGTTGCCCGCGTGCTCCCCCAGGATCGGGACGTACTTCGCGAGGAAGTTCTCGTCGCTCGACCAGACCGCGCCGGTCAGCTTGTAGGTGTTGCTGCGGATGATCCGGAGAGCGTGTTCCACGTCGTCGACCACCCGGACGGTGGTCACCGGGCCGAAGATCTCGACGTTCACCAGCTCATGCGCGTCGGCGTCGACCTCGAACAGGGTCGGCTGGATCCAGAAGCCCTTCGTCTTGCTGAACTCCCCGCCGCAGATCGTCTTGACCTTCGGGTCCTTCAGTCCGCGCTCGATGAAGCCCGAGATATCGTTGAACGCCGATTCGTTGACCACCGGACCCATGTCGGTCGAACGCTCGAGAACGTCGCCGACCTTGAACGACTTCATCTGCTCGAGCAGGGCCGCCTTCAGATCGGGCCAGATCTTCCGATGGGGGAGGACCAGGCTGTTGGCCGAGCACTTCTGTCCCGAGCGTCCGAAAGCGCCGGCGATGATGCAGGCGGCGACATCCCAGACGTCGCACTCCTTGTCCACGTACATGAAGTCCTTGCCGCCGGTCTCGGCCACGAAGCGGGGGAAGTGCGGTCGGCGCAGCTCCTTGTTGTACAACACCGAGCCGATGTCGAGCGCGGTGTCGTATCCGCCGGTGAAGTTGAGCGCGCTCAGCTCCGGATGATTAAGCACCTGGGGCATGACGACTGCGCCGGAGCCGGTGATCATGTTGATCACTCCAGGCGGGAATCCGGCGTCGGCGATCGCCTTCATCAGCATCCAGGAGGTGAGGGGCGCGTCGGAAGAAGGCTTCCAGACGACGGTATTGCCGCAGATCGCCATCACCGTGGGCAGGTTGTAGCCGATGGCGATCGGGAAGTTGAACGGGGTGATCCCCGAGGTGAATCCCTTGAGCGGGCGGAGGTTCATGATGTTGGTCTCGGACGGGCCGTCGCCCATCTGGGTCTGCGAGAGCTCGTACATCCAGAAGCTGTTGAACCGGATGAAATCGATCATCTCGGCCCACTCCACTCCGACCTCGTTCGCGATGTAGCCGCATTCCTTCGCCGCGACCGCCATGAACTCGTAACGGCGTTCGTAGAGGATCCACTCCAGGTCGCGGAACTTTTGCAGGCGCGATTCGAGCGGCAGCGCGGCCCACGCCTCCTTCGCGCCCAGAGCCGCCTCGACCGCCATGGTGGCATGTTCCTTGGTCGCCTTCTGACCGAGGCAGAAGACCTCTCCATTGGTCGGATCGAGCGACTTGATCTTGTCGCCCGACTTCACTTCCTGACCGCCGATCCACATCGGCACTTCAAAGCCGCGAGGAATGTTGGCGGCCGCGGAAGCGAAGGCATTCCAGGCCGCGTCGTCGGTCTTGTAGAGAGGCCAGGCCTGATTCGCGGGCTTCCGCATCGAAATGTTCTTGCTCATATCGGCTCCTTTCACCGGGGAGCGCGCGAGGAAACGGCGCGCTCTTCCGGCCCATCCTAGACGGGCGCAAGGGGGCGGACAACCCGGGCCGGGGGGATTCGAGCGGAAGCGTCGAGGAGCGAGCCGCCTACGGAAGGCGCAGCACGCGCAGGGTGGGCGCGTCGGCGCCTGTGCCGGGGTGGCGTCCGGTTGCGGCACGTAGGTAATAGACGCCCGCGGCGGCGCGCCGCCCCGCAGCGTCCCGACCGTCCCAGCGCCACTCGAGGTTCGAAGCGTCGATCTCGCCCGCCAGGTTGCGAACCACCCGGCCCGCCGCATCGACGATCTGCAGGCTCATCCCCCGGGCGCCTACCGCCGCCGGATCCTGGTCCCGCCTCGGACCGACCAGCGACACCCGGACCTCCCCACGGAACGGATTCGGCTCGGCCCGGAGCCTCCACCTCGAGCCCGGCGCATCCCCCTCGAGCCCGTCCGGATCGACACCTGCCGTCAGACATCCGACCCCGAAGGCGCCGATCTGTCCGCAGGTCGGATCGAGAACGCAGGGCGAGGTCTCCTGCAGGTGATAGTCGCGGTCGAAGGCGGAACAGAATCGGGGATCGACCTCGAGGTTGCCGCTCCCCGACCCTTGCCCGTCGAGACACCCCACGTAGTTCCCCCCGGAGTTACCGAAGAGATTGCAGCAGGAGACGGAGGGGACGTTCCCCGGCGCGAGGTCGATACACTCGAGCGCGGCGCCTCCCTCGGTGAACGCGATGATGGTGCGATCGAGGCTCACGTTCACCGGGAGGACGTCCCAGGTGCGGCGCACCCGGATCGCAGGGCCACCCGCCATGTCCGCGATGGTCGAGTTGGTGATCGCCAGCGCGACGTCGCCGGAGAATCCGACGGTGAAGTCGACCGCAGGTGCGGTACTCGCCGCGATCAGGGAGCGATCCAGGATCACGAACGCGTCGAACGCCGCGATCGGAGGAGCCGCATTGTCCACCAGGCGACAACCGCTGAACGTCGTGGCCTGAGGGAAGAACAGGTAGTAGCAATCGATCACGGCCGAGCCGTCGGGGGTGGTATTGCCGGTGAAGAGGCAGTCCTGAAAGGTCATCGCCACCGAGGAGGCCACCGTGTCCAGGTTGTCGCGGAACTCGCAGTTCGAGAAGGCGAAGGTTCCTTCGACGTCGCCGAAGAGGAGTCCCTGTCCCCGGCGGATGATGCACTGCTCGAACTGATAGCTCGTGCCGCCGATCGCGATCGCGACCTGGTACGGCGCCTCGAAGATGCAGTTCACGAACTGCAGGTCGCTCTTCTTCGCGTCGCAGCCAAACGCATGAACGAACTGGATCCCTTCGAAGCGCGGGGCCGCTCCGCCGCTGAAGCCGATCGGCCCCGCCGCGCAGTCGATCCGACAGGCTTCAGGGTCTCCCGACACCGACTGCACCGTGACCGACTTTGCGTTCAGCGCCAGGTTGGCGTTCCCCGGACCGACGAACAGCCCGTCCTCCAGTTCGATCACATCCCCTGACGCGGAGGCGTTCCAGGCCGCCTGGATGTTCGGATAGGCGCCAAACCCGTCGGGCCAGACCCGCCGGACGGCGGCCTCGGAGCCAGAAGGGAGCAGGAACGCCGCTGCCGCTGCGGTAAATACCGCGCGGACCGCACGGGCCGTCGCTGCCCCGCCTCCGGGTGCTGTCCGCGCGCCTTGCTCCCGGCTCTCGCCGATCAGGTGGGCCAATTGGCGCAGTCGCGGCTGGACGGTGCGGACCGGGGGATGCGTTCGGACCATCGAGGGACCTCCAGCGAGCGGATGGATGCAGCGGCAGAGAGGAAAGCGTAGCAGGTAGTACGTCCGGGCGGCAATCATCCCGGGAGCAGTCTCATGAAGGCGCAGGAGCTCTCCGCCCGGAGTCTGGGAGCGATTCGTTCTCCGCCGCGCGGGCGATCTGCTCTACGATCGAGGACACATCCACCCGTGAGGAGCACGTGCCGAACCAACCCGATGACCGCCCGACGCCCCAGACTGCGCGTCCCGGCGCTGCCGACGAGCCACCCGACGCGATCGATCCCTGGGCCCAACCGCGGCATCCCAGCATCCGCCTCGATCAGTTCCTGAAGTGGCAGGGACTCTGCGACACCGGAGGCCAGGCGAAAATCCGCATCCAGTACGGAGAAGTGATGGTCAACGGCGAGGTGGAAACGCGCCGCGGTCGCACTCTCTATGTCGGCGACTGCGTCGAACTCGAGGGGCGGAAGGTGATGGTGGAGCTGGCGGAGCCGGGGGGCACCGGGAACGAGGGCTGACCCGCCGCCGCGCCGCGACGTACCGCTTCGCCGCGACGTGGCGCTTCGCCGCGACGTGGCGCTTCGCCGCGACGTGGCGTAGCGACGGATCACCGCGTCGCCCCTAGTTGTTCCCCAGAATCAGCGGCATCCCTTCCTTGCCCGCGCCGATCACGACCACCTTGGCGTTGGGGGAGCGGGCCATCTCGAGGGTGGCCTCGATGCCCTTCCAGCGGAGCACCTCGTCGTTCAGGCCGGAGGCGATGATGCGCTGGAAGTCGGCGATGCCGGCGGCCTCGATCCGCTTGCGGTCTGCTTCCTGACTTTCCTTCAGGAGCACGAACTCCATCCGCTGGCTCTCCTGTTCGGCCTGGAGCTTCTCCTCGATCGCACCGGCGAGGCGGTCGGGAAGGGTGAGTTTGCGCAGCGGGGTCGACTCGATCATAATCCCGCGCGGTTCGACCAGCTTCTGCAGGTCGGCAGTGATCAGGTGCGCGAGTTGCTCGCGCTCGGAAGTGTAGAGCGCCTTCGATTCGTAGGATGCAGTGACCCCGCGGGTGACCGAGCGGAACTGAGGTTCGAGAATGACCGGGACGTACTCCTCCCCGACCGTGCGGTAGACGGTGGGGGCCTGTTCCGGGTCGAGATGGAAGAGCACGCTGATCTCGATCACCATCGCGAGCCCTTCCTTGGAAGGGACGTCCATCGTCTCCTTGATCTCGAGGGTCTTGATCGTCATGTTGACCACCCGCGCGAACGGGTTGACCAGGTGGATGCCGGCCCGGAGCGCACGCGGGGCGACGCTGCCGAAGAGGTCGACCACTCCAACGTTCCCGGCCGGGATGACCCGGATCCACTGACCGATCGCAACCGCCGAGAAGACCACCGCGACTACGGTCATGACGAACGCGGCTCCGCCCGAGCCCTTGGTCTGCTGACGACGGACCCCGGCGGCCGCAGCGAAGGCGCCGATGGCGACCAGAAGCGCGACTATGAACAGCATGATCCTGCCCTCCCTGGCTTGGAATCGTCCGACCGCAGATCGGTCTTTGGGGCGACGGCAGACCCGCCGGCCCGGTGGAAACCGTAAGCGAACCGAACGATCTCCTCCTCCGGATGTTTTCGGCCGAATTGGGGCCGGGCCTTACCGCGGATCGGCCAGGCAGTTCCCCCTAGCGGGTCTGGCTCAGCTCGCGGTCGGTCCCCGCGACGGTCGCCACCGCGCTGGTGCCGACCGGTACGGGCACGAGGAGCCGCCCATCCGCACGCAGGATCGCCCCGCGCAGGATGCGGACGCGAGCCTGTTCCTCCGGGCCGAGCAGAAAGAGTCGTTCGAGGATTACCTTGGGATTGGCCACCTGCCCGTTCGCGTGGGCCAGGAACACCTCGAGGTCGAGCGCTCGGGCGTCGGAGCCGAACTCCAGCCGAATGATTGCCTGCTTGAGGTCGACCGTGCGCGGGGCGTCGTCCTTCCCTCCGCGGTTGGCCCTTCCGCGGTTGGCCCTTCCGCGGTTGGCATGGCGATCCCGTCCCTGCGGATTGCGATCGCGGCGGTGCCGGTCGCGCCCGGGAGCACGATCACGATCTCCTGGGACCGCAGTCACCTCGGCGCTGACGAGGGCCGCGTTGGCACCTTCGGCGATGGCCGCATCGCCATCGGCCGCCCCAGCCCCGGTCCCGTCGTAGCCGTTGGTGAACGGGCCTTCGGCCGGCTCGGGCTCGGCCATCGGATCCATCGGGCTTTCCCAACTCGTGATCTCACGCGACCCCTTGGGTGCCCAGGCGGTGCGTTCGACCACGCAGCTCTCGCGGCCTGCAAAGCTCGCCGCGGTCTCGAGCAGCCGGGCGCGGGTTTCGGCCGGGAGATCGCTCAGGTCGATGCGATAGGTCGCGCGCTCCCCCTCCGCCATCAGGCTCGCACGGCGGGTGCCCGGCGCGGTGGTCATCACCTGGCCGTCGAGGATGCGCAGGCCCCTGGGCAGGACGGCGTTGAGTTGCTCCGCGAAGCTGCTGGTCCAGGGGCGCATGAGGTCGGCGTCGAACGCCTCGGCGCATCCTTCGACCCCGACCGGGAGCGGGGGACCGAAGGAGAAACGGGGCCGGGGATTGTGCCCCTGGGTGTGCGCCACGGGGATGCGCGCCATGCGAAACGCGCGGGCGACCACCGCCATCGTCTCCAGGTGCGAGATGAAGCGACAGGGACCGGTCTTCTCGTAGCGGATGCGCGCCGGCCAGAGGATGCCCTGTTCCTCGTTGCGCGGTGCGAGCGCGCGGGCCTTTTCGAGCAGCCGCTCGAACTCCTCCGAGGGGATCTTGGGCGTCAGCTCGGTGTCGTTGGGGAGCCCGGGGATGCCGCAGGCGGTGCAGTCTCCGTGACGACAGTCGGCCACGAGCGATTTGCCGATCTCGAACTGCTGCTCCTCGGTCTTCTTCCGCTCACGCACCAGCCACTTCTTGAGCACGCCGATGTCGATGTGATCCCAGGCCAGCGGGGCGTCGAGTTCCTTCCGCCGGGTGTACCAGGTGGGATCGACACCCGCCTCGGCGAGCGCGTCCATCCACATGCGGTGGTTGAAGTGCTCCGTCCAGCCGTCGAAGCGCGCCCCTTTGCGGAACGCGATCTCGAGCGCGCGACCGAGCCGGCGATCGCCGAGCGACATCACCGCTTCGAGGTGACTGGTTTCGACGAAGTGCCACTTGAGGCGGCTGCCGGAGGTGTTGACCTCGCGCTTCAAGAACTCGACCTTCTCCCGCAGTGAGGCGATCGACTCGAAGCCGTCCCACTGCAGCGGGGTATGGCTCTTCGGCACGAAGGCGCCGACCGAAGCGTTGATCGATCGTCCGGGGCCGTACTCGCGTCCGATCTCGCGCACGCGGTTGACGAAGCGCACGATTCCCTCGACGTCGTCCCAGGTCTCGGTCGGGGCCCGACCATGAAGTACATCTTGATCAGCTTCCAGCCGCGCTCATAGGCGATGCGTGCCGCGGAGAAGAACTCCTCGTCGGTGATGATCTTGTTCATCGCCAGGCGGAGCCGCTCGCTGCCTGCCTCGGGGGCAAAGGTGAAGCCGGTCTTCTTCGTCTCCTTGACCCGGTCGGCGATGCCGACCCCGAACGAATCGGCCCGAAGCGAGGGGAGGCTGATCGCCACCTGGTCCCGGCCGAAGCGGGCGTTCATCACGTCGGCCAACGGCTCGAGCTGGGTGTAGTCGGCCGTGGAGAGGGAGACCAGGCCGACCTCGTCCCAGCCCGACTTGCGGATGCCGTTGTCGGCGATCTCGAGCAGCTTCTCGATCGAGCGCTCGCGGATCGGCCGGTAGAGATACCCGGCCTGACAGAAGCGGCAACCCTGCGTGCAGCCGCGCACCACCTCGACCGTGAGGCGGTTTTGCACGATATCCTGCAGCGGGACCACCGGCGTCTCGGGAACCGGGGCATCGTCGAGGTTGGTGATGAAGGTGCGGCGTACTCGCGCCGGGACGTCGGGAAAGAGCGGCCGAATGCCGGCGAAGAGGCCATCCGGGCCATAGCTCGCCTCGTACATCGACGGCACGTAGATCCCCTCGATCTTGCACAGTTCGCGCAAGATCTCTCGCCGCGGTCGGCCGCGGAGCAGCTTGTAGGCGTGGGTCAGGATCTGGACCGCCTCCTCACCGTCGCCGATCAGGAAGAGATCGATGAAGTCACTCAATGGCTCCGGGTTCGAGACGCACGGTCCGCCCGCGATGATGAGCGGATCCTCCTCCCGCCGGTCCTCGGAGCGTAGAGGAATCCCGGCCAGATCGAGGCAGTTGAGCAGGTTCGTGTAGGTCAGCTCGTACTGCAGAGAGAAGCCGACGAAGTCGAAGGCGCTGAGGGGACGGCGCGACTCGAGCGCGAAGAGGGGAATCTGATGCCGGCGAAGCTGCGCCTCCATGTCGAACCAAGGGGCGTAGGACCGTTCAGCCAGCGCATCGGGGCGGCGGTTCAACACCTCGTAGAGGACCTTGAGCCCCCAGTGGCTCATGCCGATCTCGTACACCTCCGGCATGAGCAGGCACCACTGCACCATTCCCGGCTCCGGCGTCTTGTGCACCACGTGGAACTCGTTCCCGAGATAGCGGCTCGGTTTGGTCACGAGGGGGAGAAGGGCATCGATCTGCCGGGACAGGTCGGACATCGGAAACCTCAGCTTTCGGGGACCGCTCGAGAATGCCACCCGGGGGGCGCCTGAACCCCCTTGGACGGGCGGCGAACCGGCGACGGTACCAGAGCGAGGCCCTCGCAGGGTGCTGAAAAACCGCTCTGCTCTGGTGAACGCTCCTCTCGCTGCGGCGGGCGGGCTCGTCGCTGCGCTGCTCCACGTAGTACGGTGACTACGCTTGCGCTGCTCGCTCCTCGCGCGGGCGGAGTTGCACGATGGTCGCGCCCCAGTGTCCCCGGCCCGCGGGGGCATCGGCGTACGCCTGCACCGAATCGAGGAGGGCCAAGGTGTCGCGGACCCGTTCTCGCTGGAACCCCGTCCCCTTGCCGTGGATCAACCGGACTTCGACCAGCCCCCGCTCGCGCGCCGCTTCGAGGTACGACACGACGACCCCGGGGATGTCCCTCGGGGCAAAGGAATGCAGGTCGAGCGCCGCTTCGATCGGGACTTCCACCGGCGCCGGCTCCCCGCCGTGGCTATCCTCGTCAGGCGCGTCCCACGCCACGATTGCCCGTCCTGCTAGGCCGTGCGGTCGCGCGCCGCGCTGCCCGGAGATCTGAGGTAGGTCGCGATCAGTTCCCCCTCCGCCCGCTTTGCCTGCCCCAGTGCCGCCTCCAGCTCGCTGAGACCGCTGCCTGGCGGGAGATCCAGCGACCGATCGAGGGCAAACACCCGGATCCGATAGCGGTGAGCTTCGCCCATCGCCGGGCAGGGGCCGCTGTAGCCGAGCCGCCCCCAGGAGTTTCGTCCCTGCACCCAGGTTCGACTTCGGCTTTCGTAAGCCGTGGGGATCGCGGCCAACGGGAGCCCCGGCTCGATCTCGTTGCCGCTCACATTCCACACCAGCCAGTGAACCCAGACCCCAAGCGGCGCGTCCAGATCGTCCATGACGATCGCGTAGCTGACGGTCCCCTCCGGCCCTGCGGTCCAACGCAGCGCAGGCGAGCGGTTTGCGCCGTCGCAGGTGTGCAGCGCCGGAATTGGCGCGCCGGGCGAGACCGACTCACTCCGCAGTTCGATTGTTCCCAAACGAGCACCTCCTTCGAGACTCCGCGTTCGAAGTTCGCTCCATTGGAGGCCTGCCCTGGGGGACAAAGCAGGATCTGTCACGCCCCTTGCCTGGACGTGTCGGTTGGCTGCGGCCAGTGTGTCACGCTGGCCCGCGCCGGAGCAACGCTATTGTGAGACTGAGACTTCCCTCCACGCAAAGAGCCCGGCGCCGAGAGGGATGCCAATGGCCGCGCCAGCGGTACCAAGGAGCGCCGCTCCGGCGATTCCCCTGCCCAACCGTTCCCAGGGGCTGGGATCCGACTCTCCGCAGTTCTCCAGGCAGAGATCCTGCCCGGCCAGGAGCGCGCCGAGGACCAGGCCGGCCGCGAGGCCAGGAACCCCGAAGCGGGTCGCACCCCGGCGCATCCCCTCGCCCCGATCCCGGTACCTCAGGGTTTTCACGACCGCCAACGGGATGGACCTCGGCTGCCCTCGCTCGCTCAGTGTCACCGCGTCGGTCGAGAACGCCAGGTCGCGACCGAGGGTGTACACGCCGGTGGTGTCGCCGACCGCGACGCTCCGTCCGTGAAGCCGGGTCGTCCATTCTGCTGCGACCTCCGGGGTCATCGGCACGCTCAAGGACTCTCGGTGGCTGCAGCCCGGGAGGCCGACCAGCGCGAGGATCGAAAGCAGGCAGATCAGGATCGGAGCGAACGCAGGTCGATCGATTTGCACAGGAGCTCCTTTCGGTAGTGCCGGGCGTCCTCCGGAGCGCATGCTCCGTTCCTCTCTCCCCGGCCGGCGCGGGGAGAGAGGAGGGCTCGTTGCGGCCTCTCGTTCCTTGCCTCTCCTCCTCAACGCACCAAGGTGAAGCGCGCGGTGGCCAGGCGCCGGCCCTCGCTGGTGAGCGCGGCGAGGTAGATCCCCGAACTCGGCCGGTCCTCCGTGTGGGGTGCGATCCACTCGTGCTGGGTGGCCTCGGGAGAGATCTCGGTGTGCGACACCAGACGACCGCTCACGTCGTAGACCAGGAGTGCGCTCCTTCGACCCAGAGGGCGCCCCCAGCGCAAGGTGGTCCGTTCCGCGGCGGGACTCGGGGTCGCGAACAGGCGGAGCGCCGCGTCGCTTCCCTCGCTCTCCGGGGCCGGCACCGGATCTGCTGCCTCCGACGTGAGGCAAGGCTCGTGGTGCACATCGAGCAGGAGATTCTCCGCCACGCACGCTTCTTCCCCGTCCAGGCGGAAGATATCGATCCGCAGCTGCCCCTCACCGCTCAACGCCTGTGCGGCAAAGGTGAAGGTGCTGTCAGCCCCGCAGTCGAGAGCTCGACAGCCGGTCGGGTCGAGACCGGAAAGGGTCGGGTTACCGCTCAGGACCGTGACCCGCGCCTCTCCCGTGCCGAAACCGCAGGCCGACACGGTGAAGCGCAGCGAGTCGCCGGCGCTGTGGGAGCCCCCTTCGGCACAGGTTCGCACCACCCCCAGGTATGCGTCGGCGATCGGCCCGCCGACAAAGCTGTAGCTGTGAAAGGGGCCGTCGTCGAACCCCCAGCGCCCATTCTCGAAGTGGAAGCTGCGCCACAGATGCGGCGGCTCGGAAATGGCCGGGGATCGCGGTGCGAGGGAGTATGCCTTGAAGAAGGGGTTCGAGCACGGTTCGAGACACTCCGGATGCTCGATGCACTCCGACTCGCCGAACCGACCGACGAACCGGAGAAACTCCGGCCCGTCCCCCTCGAGGTGGAAGGCCCAATGCTCCCCGTGCGCCTCGGAAACCGCCCAGACCTCGCCGAGTTGCACCAGGCGGTCATACTCGAAGAAGCCGTGAGGACCACGGGTGGAGTTCGCGATGTTGTAGTCGACCGCGTCGATGTGCCGTCCATAGCAACCATCGAACCCGTTCACGTAGAGCTTGTACCTCGGGGCGAAGCGGTTGTACGTCCCGTGGGTGTTCGCCGCGAACCAGACATGCAAGTGGGTCGTGTCCGCGGTGTACCCCTGTTGGACCTGGCTGTAGTTCGCCGCGGCCGTCGGGCTCCACCAGCACTCCGAGGCGGGGACGCTTTCCCCTCCTTGATGCATCTGGAAGTTGACCTGCACCGGATGCCACCCGGTGGGGCTGCGCTCGATGTAGAGCGCGACGTATTCCCAGTCCCCTTCGTGAAACGCGTCGATCTCGGGGTCGTGGTTGGCGCGGTGATCGTTGGCGTTGAACCAGAACCAGTACTGGACCACCGCTCCGGCCCCGAGAGGGAAGACGTGGTAGTAGATCGACCGCAGGCCGATCGGTGCCCCCTCGTTGTGGATGCTCCCCGGGAGATCGAGCAGCCAGTACATGGTTGGACCGACATCGGCGCCGAAGCTGTCCCAGCTCCCCGCGGTTTCATCGTGCACATGAAGCGGGGGCACCGGCCGCTGGTGATACGGAGAGCGACCGAGGAGATCGGTCACGGTCATGGTCGTTCCGGTGGCCAGGGTCCAGTCGACGTCGCCCAGGTCCTTCTGCCGCTCGTTCAGTCGGTGGCGATGCAGCACCGGAGCGAAGCGCTCCGCGATCCGTTGTTCGGCGGTGACCCAGATGGTGTGCTGGTATGGGTACGGCCCCTCCTCGATTGCGGCGACCAGGAAGGCTGCCTCGGGGGGCTGCGCATCGGGAAAGATCGCCGGAGCTTCCCACTGGAGGTGCAGACTGGTGTCCCACTCGTACGGATCGATGCTGACCAGGTCGCACTGCTGGTGGGTGAACACGGTTTCGATCTTCCCCTCGGCGTCCGAGTGGTCCACCTGACGGCGCGTCCAGGTCTCGTTGCTGCAGTTGGTGCAGCCCGAGGGGGGAACGTGGGTCGAGCACCGTACCAGCCGTGCGATCTCGGTGACCTCGATCGCGACTCCGGGGACTCCCAGACCGGTTTCGGTGTCGAGCACCCGCGCGCGGTACCACTCCTCGTGTTGCGGTTCCGCTCCTCCCGGATCGGGAACGGTGTCCGTCGGGCTTTCGACGGGGTCTTCCCCGAGCGGGAGCGGTGGACGACGAATCTCCGACGTCGATGCCGCCAGAGGGGAGTTGATGAGCAAACCGAGGGCAGCGCCGACCACGAACCGTCCCAGTCGCGCCTTCAGATGAGTGTGCAGATGCATGGCAGTTCCTCCTTGAACCGCCTGGCCAGGCCAGGGCGTCCCGCCTGCCGGCTGAGCCGGTAGGGGGAAGAGGTGGAGGCGGGGTGTGGGCGCTTGCACCTCGCCGTCGACTTCTGGTCACCCACGGAGAGAGATGCAAACGACGTGCCGGGGAGGAGAAAACGAAGAGAGCCGCCCCTAGGGGCGGCTCTCCGCGGTGCCGTATCCGTGATGTTCGATTCCCGGCGTTGCGTCTCGGGCGAGGATCTACTGGATTCCGAGCAGCTCCACTTCGAAGACCAGCGTGGCGTTCGGCGGAATGACTCCGCCCGCGCCCTGGGCGCCGTAGCCGAGGTTCGCCGGGATGATCAGCTTGCGCTTCCCGCCGACCTTCATCGAAGCGACCCCCTCATCCCACCCCTTGATCACCCGTCCCATGCCGAGCGGAAAGACAAAGGGGGTTCCTCGGTCCTTGCTCGAATCGAACTTGCTGCCATCGGTCAGCCAGCCGGTGTAGTGCACCTGCACGCTCTCACCGCGGGCCGGGCTCGGCCCGGTGCCGACGACGAGGTCCTCGTACTGGAGTCCGCTGGGATTGGTTACCATCTTCCCTCCGTTTGCCTGCGCGGGGGGTGTCGCGGGCGTCTGCGTCTGTGAGTTGGCCCCGGCCGCGGGGGTCGACGGGGCCGCAGTCTGCTTCGCCTCCGGCGCCTTGGCCGGGGGATGGTCGACCGACTGCTTCTGATTGCAGCCGGAGAGAGCGAGCGCCAAGACTGCGGCGCCAAGAGTCATTGCCTTCACGTTCCTGGTCCTCCTTTCGCGGCCCGCCGGGCACGCGTGCGCTCGCGACTATACCGATCCTGGTGGGGCACGACCAGCCCACGGCCGGTGGAGACCAGGGAGCGGCGATCCCTCAGCTCCAGGGCAGGAGTCGTTCCTGGAAGGCTGCGATCGCAACACTGGGATCCGGGGCATCCCAGATCGCCCCGATCGCGGCGATGCCGAACGCGCCGGCGGAGCGGCAGTCGTCGACGCGCGCGAGCGTGACTCCCCCCAGGGCGAACACCGGAAGCGGACAGGAGGTGCAGACCTCGGCCAGCCGGGCGATCCCCTGGGGAGGGCCAAAGAGTCGCTTCGACGGTGTGTCGTACACCGGACCAAAGGTCACGAAGTCGGCTCCGGCCCGGGCCGCCTCCAGGGCGGAGGCCAGGGAGTGCACCGAGCGGCCGACCCGCGCGTTCGGGCCGAGTCGTTCCCGGGCGGAGGTCACCGTGATCCCGGACTCCGGCAGGTGCACTGACAGCCCGAGCTCCGCCGCGAGGTCGACCGCACCGTTCAGGAACAGATGTTCCGGGGCGAGGTGCGGCCGAAGGCGCTCCAGGTCGGGGCGGAGCGCGCTCTCAGGGAGATCCTTCTCGCGCCACTGCAGCGCAGCCTGGTGTCCGGTCAAGGCGGCGAGCGCCGTCGCCACGGGGTCGATCCCCATGCGGCGGCGGTCGGAGATGACGTAGAGCCGAAACGGGATCACGCTCCGGAACGGACCACGCCTTCGATCGGGCTCGAGGCGTTGGCGTACAGCTTCCGCGGAATGCGCCCGGCCTCGTAGGCTGCGCGTCCGGCTTCCACTGCGTGACGCATGGCGCGGGCCATCAGGATCGGGTCGGTGGCGCCGGCGATCGCGGTGTTGAGCAGCACGCCGTCGCAGCCGAGTTCCATGGCCACTGCCACGTCGGAGGCGGTGCCGACCCCCGCGTCGACGATCACCGGCACACGGATCGTCTCCAGGATGATCTGGAGGTTGTACGGGTTCCGGATGCCCAGACCGGACCCGATCGGGGCGGCCAGCGGCATCACCGCCGGGCAGCCGATTGCCTCGAGCTCCTTGCAGATGATCGGATCGTCCGAGGTGTAGGGGAGGACGTCAAAGCCGTCCTTGATCAGGATCTCTGCCGCCCGGAGCGTGCCGCGCACGTCCGGAAACAGGGTCTGGGGATCTCCAATCACCTCGAGCTTGACCAGCTTGGTGCCGAGCGCTTCGCGCGCCAGCTGCGCCGTGAGGACCGCATCCTCCACCGTGTAGCAGCCGGCGGTGTTCGGGAGCAGCGCGTACCGCTTCGGGTCGATGAAGTCGAGGAGGCTCTCCCCCTTGCCCCGGTTCAGGCTGATGCGTCGGAGCGCGACCGTGATCAGCTCCGCCCCGCTCTCCTCCAGGGCCAGGGCCGTCTCCTCGAAGCTCTTGTACTTGCCGGTGCCGACCATGAGACGCGAGCGATAGGCGCGCCCCGCGATGGTTAGCGTGTTCCCGGAGCCTCCGCGCAGCGTGGACATCGGATCAACCTCCCTGGACCGCGTGAATCACCTCGACGCGGTCTCCATCGTTCACCCGCGTGGCGCCCAGATCCCGTCGCGGGATCACCCGATCATTGAGCGCCACCGCGATCCCCGGACGCTCCGGGTCGAGTTCGAGGGCGCGCAGGAGATCGGCGAGCGACTCGACCGCGCGCAGTTCCGTTTCGTTGCCGTTCACCTTGAGCTTCATGCCGTCCTTCTCCGAACCGACTCCGTCACCGGGGGTCAACTCCCGGACTTCCCGAGATAGTCGGTGATCATCTTGGCCAGTCGCGTGGCCGCGACCGGTGCGAGCAAGATACCGTGCCGATAGAGCCCCAGCCCGTGAAACAGGCCCGGTCGGGCGTCGGGGGCGATCACCGGCTCGCCCTCTCCGGCCAGCGGACGGAGCCCGCTCCAGGCCTCGACGAAGCTCCAGTTGCGGGCGCTCGGGACGAGGCGGATCGCTCCAGCCAGCACCGCGTGGATCCCCTCCGCAGTCAGGCCGGGGAACGGTCCGACCGCCTCGCTGGTGGCCCCCGCGATCACCGATCCGTCGGCCCGCGGGACCAGGTAGCCGGTGCCGGGGAGCTGGATGACCCTGCGGATCCCGTCGGCCGCGCGTGGCGGGCGGAGCCGGATCGCCTGTCCGCGGACCGGACGCGCCCGGTAGCGTTCCTGGTCCTCAGGCAGCAGAAAGCGGTCCGCCCCGGCGCCGGACGCATTGAGGACCGCACCGCCCAGTACCAGGCCGTTGGCCGTTTCGACGCCGATCACCCGCTGCTGTCGCACCGCAAGGCCTAGCCCGTGGAGCGGTATCCACTCGCCGCCCAGTCGTTCGAACCCGGCGCGGAGCGCGGTGTGGAGGGTCTGCGGATTGACATACCCTTCGTCCTCGAGGAGCACTGCTCCAGCCGCGATCGGACCGAGCCGGGGCTCGTCCGCCGCCAGATCGGTCGGATCGAGATAGCGGGCGCGCGCTCCGATATCGGCGAACCGTTCGGCCGTCGACTGGAGTCGCGCCCCGTCGGTTTCGACCACCGAGGGAAGGAGCGTGCCGGGAAAGGCCAGTTCGATCCGGACGCCGGAGATTTCTTCCAGTCGGGCGACGTAGGCCGGGTAGCTCACCCGCCCCTGCTTCATCAGTTCCTGCAGGAACGGCGTTTCGATCGACTCCGCGTAGGGGGAGAGCATTCCGGCCGCGGCGAGGGTGGCGCTCCGCTCGGGGGCCTGGTCGAAGAGCGTGACCGAGATCCCGCGGGACAGTGCCTCGCAGGCGGTCGACAGCCCGAGGATGCCGCCGCCGATGATCAGCAGATCGGAGGAGATGGGCCCTGGAATGACGGAGGATCCGGCGGATGTAGGCGACATCATGACCTCGCGGATGGCGCGCGGAGTGGAGTTTCAACGCTCCGGCCGGACACTAGGCACCGCCCTGCCCGATGTCAACCGACGGGGGGACCCCGGCGCGCGGCTTCCTGCTCCCCGATCGCCTCAGGCCGCAACAGGGACTGCTTGCACCGCGCGACGGGCTCGGGTACACCCTTCACCCCAGCGATCAGGACCGGAGGCCGACCCGCGAGGCGGCGGCCGTTCCCCGTCAAGATCACGCCCCGAGTGGCCGAACGAGTTGAACAACAATGGTCAGGAAGCCGAGCATCGCTGCATGAACCACCCGGGTCAGCCCGAAACCCCTGGATCCGCCGCGCCCCGCCGTCCGCGGACCGATCCCGAGCGCCTGCGGCTGCAGGAAGACTCTCTCCGCCAGCGCAACTGGAAGCGCTGGGGGCCGTACCTCTCCGAGCGACAGTGGGGAACGGTCCGCGAGGACTACTCGGCCGACGGTACCTGTTGGGACTACTTCCCGCACGACCATGCCCGGTCCCGCGTCTACCGCTGGGGTGAGGACGGCCTGCTGGGAATCTGCGATCGCGAAGGGCGGCTCTGCTTCGGGCTGGGGCTCTGGAACGGCAAGGACCCGATCCTGAAGGAGCGGCTCTTCGGTCTCACCGGGCCCGAGGGGAACCACGGCGAGGACGTCAAGGAAGTCTACTTCTACCTCGACTCGACCCCGACCCACTCCTACATGAAGGGGCTCTACAAGTACCCACACGGCGAGTACCCCTACGCCCGGTTGGTGGCCGAGAACCGGAAGCGCCGGAAGGATGAACCGGAGTTCGAGCTGGTCGACACCGGGCTCTTCGACGACAACCGCTACTTCGACGTGCAGGTTGAGTACGCGAAGGGAACGCCGGACGATGTGCTGATCCGGATCACGGTCATGAACCGTTCGACCGAGGCGGCGACCCTCCATCTCCTGCCCACACTCTGGTTCCGCAATACCTGGGCCTGGGGTCGGACGGGCGAGGACTACTGGTCCCGACCCGAGATGGAACGGGCGGGAGCGCTTTCGGTGCTGGCCACCCACCCGAGTCTCGGTCGTTTCCGCCTCAGCGCGGAGCCGGCGCCTCCCGCCCCGACCGCGGTCCCCGCCGCGGCGTTGCCGGTGGGGAGAGACGCCGCGCTGGTCACCGATTCCGGCCTGAGGGCGATCCGCCGGTCGCCCGCCGGAACCGTTCCGCTGGTGCTCTTCACCGAGAACGAGACCAACTACCCCCGCATCTTTGGCGTCGAAGGGGAACACCCCTACGTGAAGGATGCCTTCCACCGGTACGTGATCGACCGCGAGACCGAGGCGATCAACCCGGCAGAAACGGGGACGAAGTCGGCCTTCCACTACATCCTGGTCGTTCCCCCGGGCGGCAAGCGCACGGTCCGGCTGCGGCTCACCTCCGAGGACGAGGCCAAGGACGATCCGTTCGAGGAGTTCGAGAGCGTCTTCGCGGAGCGGATGCGGGAGGCGGATCAGTTCTACGCGCTGGTGGTGCCGCCGGAGCTGCCGCTGGAGGCGCGACGCGTGCTCCGGCAAGCCTACGCCGGCCTCCTCTGGAGCAAGCAGTTCTACTATTACGCGGTGAAGGACTGGTTGGAGGGGGATCCGTCACAGCCGCCCCCGCCACCCGGACGGAGCACAGGGCGTAACCGCGACTGGGCCCATGTCCACGCGCGGGACGTGATCTCCATGCCGGACAAATGGGAGTACCCGTGGTTCGCCGCGTGGGACCTCGCCTTCCACATGATTCCCCTGGCCGAGATCGATCCAGCCTTCGCCAAGGAGCAGCTCGTCCTGCTCCTGCGCGAGTGGTACATGCATCCCAACGGCCAGATGCCGGCCTACGAGTTTGCCTTCTCCGACGTGAACCCACCCGTGCACGCCTGGGCCTGCTGGCGCGTCTACAAGATGACCGGCCCGCGCGGCGGACGCGACCGCACGTTCCTGACCCGCGTCTTCCAGAAGCTCCTGATCAACTTCACCTGGTGGGTGAATCGCAAGGATGTCGAGGGGAAGCACATCTTCAGCGGCGGCTTTCTCGGACTCGACAACATCGGCGTCTTCGACCGGTCGCGGCCGCTGCCGACCGGCGGTCACCTCGAGCAGGCCGACGGCACCGCGTGGGTGGCATTCTATTGCGCCACCTTGCTCGCCATGGCGCTCGAGCTGGCCCACGACAATCCGGCCTACGAGGATATCGCTTCGAAGTTCTTCGAGCACTTCGTGGCGATCGCCGATGCGGTCAACTCGGTCGGCGGTACCGGACTCTGGGATGAGGAAGACGGCTTCTATTACGACCAGCTCCACGTCGACGGCAAGACGATCCCGCTGCGCGTCCGCTCGATGGTGGGGTTGATCCCGCTCTGCGCCGGCGAGGTGCTGAACGAAGGGTGGATCCAGAGCCTCCCCGGGTTCCGCCGCCGGCTGAACTGGTTCCTGGAGAACCGGCCCGAGCTGGCGCGTCACAGTCCCTGTCGCGAGACCGGCGACGCCGACTCCCACCGCCTCAGGCTGCTGGCCATTCCCTCGCGGGAGCAGTTGGTGCGCGTTCTCGGCTACATGCTCGACGAGAAGGAGTTCCTCTCGCCCTACGGCGTACGTTCCCTCTCGCGCGTCCACCGCGATCAGCCGTTCGTCTTCCACGCCGAAGGGCGGGAGTACCGGGTGGAGTACCAGCCGGGGGAGTCGAACACCGGGTTGTTCGGGGGAAACTCGAACTGGCGCGGGCCGATCTGGCTGCCGCTAAACTACCTGTTGATCGAGGCGTTGGAACGCTATCACCGCTTCTATGACGACTCGCTCAAGGTCGAGTGTCCGGTCGGCTCCGGTCGGATGCTCAATCTCTCCGAGGTAGCGCGAGAGATTTCGAACCGAGTGGCGCGTCTCTTTCTCCCGGACAAGCGGGGGCAGCGTCCCTGTCACGGCAAGGATGCGCGCTTCTCGACCGATCCCCACTGGCGCGACCTCGTGCTCTTCCACGAGTACTTCCACGGCGATACCGGCCGCGGACTCGGCGCCTCACACCAGACAGGCTGGACCGCCCTCTCGATCCGCTGCCTCGAAGATCTCTTCCTGGCGCGGGGGATCAACCGTCCCCACGAGGCGAGCGAGGTGACCTCGGCGCGGTTGCGCAAGGACGAGTAGCCAGAACGATCCGGTGGTGGCGAGAAAACGGCGGACGGCCCGGGGAGGGGAGCCCCAGGCCGTCCATGTTTTGCCAAGTTCCGGGTCGATCAGGATTTGATCGACCCTCGGTCGCGGCCTATCGGCGCCCTAGCGCTTGGCGAGCAGGTCGCGGATCTCGGTCAGAAGCTTCACGTCCGCCGGTGGCTCGGCCGGAGCGGCCGGAGCCGCCGCCTCCTTCTTCTTCGCCGCGTTCATTCCCTTGACCAGCATGAACATCGCGAAGGCAACGATGAGGAAGTTGATAATCGTGTTCAGGAAGACACCCGCACCCACCGCCACGGCACCCGCTTCCTTGGCCCCCTTGAGCGATGCGTAGGGACCCGGGGTCGCCCCTTCCTTCAGAACCAGGAACAGGTTGGAGAAGTCCACCCCGCCCATGGCGAGACCGATCGGAGGCATGAGCACATCCGCGACCAGCGAGTTGATGATCCCGCCGAACGCGCCTCCCAGGATGATTCCGATGGCCATGTCGAGCACGTTGCCCTTCATGGCGAATTCCTTGAACTCCTTGAGCATGCCACCTCCCCTTTGGATCCTCGGGTCTCTTGGTTCCGCGTTCGTCGCCGCGCTTCGCGGTCACTCCGGAGTGGAGGTTCGGCGCTTGCTCGAACGTGTTGCGTCGCGTATACACTCCGCGCTTCGACCGGTCAACGTCGAAGCCACTATCGCTGTGACCCCCTGATCGCGGCGGAAACCACAACCCGGACGGGGAGAATCCTCATGAGCCTGAGTCGAGCCATTATTCTCGCAGCGTTCTCGACGCTTGCGATCACCCACACGGCTAATGCCGAAGATCCGCCACCGCCGCCCAGCGATCACTGGAACGTCCTCTCGGACATCAAGTACACCATCACGCAGAGCGCCTACAGCGACAACTGGACCGGCGGCGAGGCGGGCTCGATCTCCTGGACCCTGGGCTGGAACACGCTCTCCGAGCGGATGCTCTCGCCCAAGTTCGTCAGCCGCAACACGGCGAAGCTGGCCTTCGGGCAGACCCATACGCAGAACAAGGAGACGAAGGACTGGGCCTCTCCCGCCAAGTCGACCGACCTGATCGACATCGAATCGCTCGGCCGCTTCCCGCTGGGCAAGTTCGTCGATCCCTTCGTCGCCCTCAGGCTCGAGAGCCAGTTCGTCGACGCCAGTGACCCGAGCAAGACCCGAATCGTGAATCCGATGCTGCTCACCGAATCGGCGGGTGTCGCGCGGGTGATCGAGCACGCCGAGGATCGCGACTGGACCGTCCGTCTCGGGGCGGCGGCGCGCCAACGGATCGATCGGGACGTTCCGATCGAGATCGTCTCCGGTGAGGTGACGAAGCGCGAGACCGAGACCACGAACGACTTCGGCTTGACCTTCGTCTCCGATCGGTATCGCCCCTTGAGCAAAACGATCAAGTGGGAGAACAAGCTGACCGTCTTCCAGGCGCTCGTTTCCTCGGCCAAGGACGATCTCGAAGGAACCGATCGGGCCGACGATTGGAAAGCGACCGACTTCAACCTGGAGAACACCTTCACCGCAGACATCGCGAAGTTCCTCGTGGTCAGCCTCTACAACCAGCTGCTCTACGACAAGGAGATCGACAAGGGGGGCCGCTTCAAGAGCACGCTCGGCGCCGGCCTCACCTACAAGCTCGCGGGCTAACCGCGGCGCGCGGGGCGCGCGCCGCTGCCTGTGCCCGGGTCGGGCGGCGAGGCCGGAGTGCACCCAGCAAGACGAAGCCCCTCGAGGACCCGGGCCGCTCCCGCGCTCGGTCCCTCGAGGGGCTCATTGCTCCTCGGGCTCTCCCTGTGGTTCAACGCCGATCGAGGCGGAGCAACTTCACCTGATCGAACCGATCTCCCACCTGGAGGCGTGCGAAATAGACTCCGCTCGCGATCGGTATGCCGTCGCTTCCCGAGCCATTCCACACGAACTCGCCGACCGCGCGTCGATCGAGGAACGTGGCCACCCGTCGCCCCTGCGCATCGAAGATCCCCAGTTCGGCCGAGGGTGCACCCGGCGCCACGAAGCGCAGCCGAACCTCGTTGGCGGACGGATTGGGCCATGGTTCCAGCAGCCGCGGCCCGCCTCGCTCCGAGCTCCACTCCTCCGCGCCGGCCGGACTGCAGGTTTCCTCCACGATCAGAGTGACGTGGTGGAGGCTGTCGCTCGGGATGGTGTAGTCGGCAATCGGATTCGGGGGCAGGTCGGAGAGGTGGATGCCGATCATCCCCACCGCGCGCGCCCCCTGGGTGGGGTTGGTCACGCTGTTGCCGATCTCGCTCAGTGTCTCCCCCACGAACGCGGTCGAGGTGATCGGTGGACGGGGCTCCGCCAGCGTTTGGTGGGCGAAGGTGTAGATTGCCGGGTTGGGCTTCGGCGCCGGGGCCTGCGAGGAGAGGATCACCACCTCGAACTCATCGAGAAACTCAGGTTGCGCCAGGATGGCGCGCAGGTCGTCCAGGTCCCACCCGGCCGGGACATTCGTGATGATGCCGAGGCGCACCCCTAGCCCCTGAAGCTCGGTGATCGTCTCGGCCGCGCCGCTCCGGAGCTCGAAGATCCCGCTGCCGGGGTTTTCCACCAGGGTGTTCCCCAGATCGAAGAAGGCCGCCTCGAGGCAGGGCGTGCCGGCGGGAGCCGGAGTCGGCGCGGTGGTGATCAGCGACGCGAGGCAGACGACCTTCGCCAGGGCGTTTCGGGCTCGGTGCATCGAGGACTCTCCTTGGTTTGACCCGGGCCGGCGCGTTCGGCCGTTCAGCGCGCGCCGGTCGATTCTCGCCCATCGAGCGGGCGATCGACAATGCGGATCGCAGCAGTGGAGAGTTGCCGCGCGAATCGCGGTCGCCGACTCCTCCCGGGAGGAGTCGGCGACCTGCGCGAATCAGCAGCCCTCCTTCTTCTTCGGCTTGGCACCGCTGCCGGAAGTGCGAGGCGCGCCCGAGGGGAGAGTCGGGGCCGCGATGCTCGACCCGGGCGACGCCACCGGGGGAGCGAGGACGGAGGTGAAGGTGGAGGTGGAGGCGCCTTCGGTCGGGTCCGCTGCGCGCGGTGCGCCGCCGAAGTGCCGCGCAACCTCGACCGCGGCGGCGAAGTGGCGGGCCTCCTCAGCCGTGGGACTGCGGGGCGTGACCGGGAAGAGCACCTCCTCTTTCCAGCCGTCGAGGCCGTTCAGCAGAGAGTAGACCGACCGGAATCCTGAAGCACGCAAGAGCACCCAGGCCTGGGCTGCGTGGATCCCGCCGTCGGAGTAGAGGACCAGCGTCTCGTTGGGCGGAAGGCCAGCGTCGATCAGCCCGGCGATCGGAACGTTCTCCGCTCCCGGGATGTGATACCCCGCGAACTCCGCCTGGCTCCGCAGATCGATCAAGCGGTAGTCGCTCCGGCCGGCGAGAATCCAGTCCGCGAGCTCGCGCGGACGGACGTGATCCTCGGTCGTTTGCACCAGGCGGGCGAGTTCCGCCGTGTCCAGGGTGACCCGACCGGCCGGAGGCTGCGGCATCACGACCGCGAGCGAGCCTAGCACCAAGGCGGTGCCGGCGAGGCGTTGATGCAGGGAGAGGCGGGAGAGGCGGAACATCGCTCAGCTCCTTTCCGGATGGATGCGCGCAAAGCGGCGTTCCAGCGCTTGCGCTCCGACGAAGCCGCCCACCGCCATCAGGACGACGAGGAAGACCACGACCCCAACCGGCAGGTGAAGCGCTTCGGGCAACGAGCGGGCGCCGAGCGATCCGGCGTGGAAGAGCCCGCGCAGTGCCGGAAACGCCAGGGCAAAGCCGGCCGTGCCCAGAACGATGCCCGACACATAGGCGGCGGCGTCGAGGCGACCGGTGGCGAGCGAGGCCACCGACGTGCCCGGGCAGTATCCGCCGACCACGAAGCCGATTCCGAGCAGGAGGCCGCCCACGACCTGCGGAACCCAGAAGGTCGGGGTGCGATAGACCAGCGCGAGATCGAGTAGCCCGGCGCGCGAGAGAAAGAAGGTCCCGAGCATGGCGGTCACGATCGCGGTGAACATCACCTTGAAGACCGCGAGATCGTCGAGATAGAACTGCGAGACGAGCTTCTTGGCGCTGCCGAAACCGGCCCGCTCCAGGAAGAAGCCGAATCCGATTCCGAGCACGAAGGCCCAAATCAGACCGACCTCGTCCCCGAAGGCTCCGAACTTGAAGAAGGGGGCGTGCATGGAACTCTCCTTGGTTCGCGACCCGACGCTCTGGATGTCGCCTCGGCTACCGCCACTGCCAGCGGAGGAATCGGGCCACGGCGTACGCACCGCCGAAGACGCACATCATGAAGATCCAGCTTCCGAGGTTGAGCAACGACCCGCCGGTCAGCGCCTGTCCGCTGGTGCAGCCCCGACCGAGGTGCGCTCCCCAGGCCATCAAGGCGCCGCCCAACGTCGCGGCGATGAGTCGAGCCCGCACCGAGGCGCGCGGTCCACGTTCGGTGGTGGTGCGGAGCCGCCCGGCGAGCATTCCGGAGAGGAACGCGCCGACGGCCACACCGAGCACCTCGAACACCAACCAGGCCTTCAAGGGATGCGAACTCCCGTCGCCGAGGTAGCCGGCGAGGAACTCGTTCTGCTGCGCCCAGGCCGGCGCGGCTAGATGAGCCAGCCAGGCGATGAAGGCGGTGAAGGCTCCGGACGCACCAAGTCCGCGGCCCATGATGACGAACGCCGCCAGGAGTACCAGCCCGAGCCCGATTCCGGCCAGGTAGGGATCCATGTAGGGCTGAGCGACGCGCGTCGAGGCGTGAGCCTCGGCCGAGGCGTCGGAGGGGGCGACCCGCTCGGGCTGGTCAACGGAGCGAAGAGTGGTCGACATCGAAATCTCCTTCCCGATCAGCCGTGGAGCCAGTGACTGGCCTGTCCGGCCCAGACGATGACGAAGCGGAGCGCGAGGCCGCCGCCGAGGACGAGGAGCGGCGCGACCGGCTGGTGGTGGACCCGACCCCGGATGGCCAGGAGCTGCACCACGAGCGGCAGCACCACGCCGACCCCGACCACCAGCACCCAGAAGATCGCGGTGAGCGGTCCACGAAGCACGAGCGCTGCGGCCTCCTTCTGTACCGCCCCCCCGCCGACCAGTCCGAGGACCAAGAGGAGCAGCAGCGCGAGCTCGACCGCGAGAAGTCGCGTGTCGAGGAGCACCATCTGCCGCTGCTCGTCGCTGCGTCGCGCGATCAGGTGGGCGAAGGCGGCGCCGGCCGAAAGTCCCGAGACGAGAAAGAGCGGGGCGAGCAATCCGCTGCTCCAGAAGGGGCGTGCACCGAGGGAGGAAAGGAGGACCCCGGTGTAGACCCCGAGAAGGATGCCGCAGGCGATGGCGACCAGGCCGAGCAGGCGCAGGCGGTCGGGAGTCCAGCGAATCGACCGGGCGGCGCGGGTGAGCCAGGGGAAGCGGCGGGTGAGCGCGCCCGGTGGATCGAGTAGCGCCCCGAGGACGAGCACCGGGTAGACGATGAGCAGGATCCACGCCCCCCAGGACATCGGCGAGGACGGCTCGAACGAGACGTAGAGTCGGAGCGCGTGCAGCTTGTGCTCCAGGTCGAGGAAGAGGGCGAGCATGCCGAGCGAGAGGAGCCCCAGACCGATCCAGGGGAGAGGGTAGGTGACGCTGTCGCGCGCCGGCCTCGCTCCGCGCCGCAGCTTGAGTCCGAACAGGATCAGCAGGCCGGCCACCCAGCCCCCGAGGAAGAGGTAGAGCGGGATCTGCCAGGCCCAGACGTGGAGGTGGGGATCGACGAGATGATTGGCGCGGGTCGTGATCGTCTCGAACATGGTGCCCTCAGGTCAGGTAGAAGATCCGAGGCCGCGTGCCGGCCTCAGGCAACACGGCGTGGTGCGCACGCGAGGCCAGGAGAGCCGAGATCTCCGAGTTCGGATCATCGAGATCGCCGAAGTGCATGCAGTGGGTCGGGCAGACCGCGACGCAGGCGGGGTCCTGGCCCTCCCTCACCCGATGGATGCAGAAGGTGCACTTGTCGGCGTAACCCTCCGGGTGGATGAAGCGTGCCCCGTAGGGACACGAAGCGACGCAGGCCTTACAGCCGATGCAGGCCTCGTGATCGACCAGGACCACCTGCCCGAAGGGGTGCACGTGGCTGGCGCCGGTCGGGCAGCAGCTGACGCAGGGGGCGTCGTCGCAGTGATTACATCGCTCGCTCCGGATCTCGAGCGACAGGGTGGGGAAGCGACCGCGCAGTTCCTGCGTGATCCAATCCCGGTTGAACCCCTCGGGGACGTCGTTCTCGGTCTTGCAGGCCGCGACGCAATCCATGCAGCCGACGCAGCGCCGGGTGTCGATCGCCATGCCGAAGCGCGCCATCTCATGCCTCCGGTTCGATCGTGACGAAGTTGACGTTCATTCCGGTCCCGCCCATGAGCGGATCGACCACATAGCGGGTGAGCAGGCCGGCGTCGCTCGCGCCCTTCCCCCGGGCGCGGCGGAGTCCCTTGGCGGTGTGGCCGAAGCCGTGCACCAGGTAGACGCAATCGCCGCGGATCGCCTGGGTGGCGCGGACGGCGATCGGATCGCTCACCACGCCGTCCTGGTTCCGCAGGCGCACCTTCTGCCCACCCTGGAGGCCGAGGCGCGCGGCCACGTCGCCGTTCACCCAGACCACGTTTTCCGGCATCAGTTCGTGCAGGATCGGATTGGTCTGCGTTCGGCTGAACGAGTGGACCGGAGAGCGTCCGAAGAGGATGCGGAACCATCCGTTCGGCACCGGCTCGGGTGCGCGGTAGGTCGGCACCGGATCGAATCCCGCTGCCGCGAGCTGGGTCGAGTAGAACTCGATCTTCCCGCTCGGGGTGGGGAAGTTCGCTTCCAGCCCGACGAGCGGATCGCTTCCGACCGCGCCGGGCTCGACGCTCCGCCCGGTATCGGCGAAGTACACCGGCTGCGGCGCGCCGCGCAGGATTCCTTTCGCCTGCAACTCGTCGTAGGAGAGTCCGGCCTTCTCGATCCGCGCGCGGAGGTACTCCTCGATGTCGGTCCAGGGGTAGTACTGCGCCAGGTCGAGCTTCCTGGCCAGCTCGCGGGCGATCCACCAGTTCGGCTTTTGATCGTCGGGCGCCTTCACCACCGGCTGGCGGAGCGCGACGAACGGCTCGCGGAACCACTCCACGTTCAGGTCGTCGTGCCGCTCGAGATAGACCGACTCCGGCAGCACGACATCGGCCCAACCCGCGATCTCGCTCGGAACCACATCGACCACCACGAGAAGATCGAGGTTCTGGATCGCGCGCAGCGTCTCTTCCTGATTGGGGAGCGCCTGGAGCAGATTGGTCGCGTAGACGAACCATCCTTTGACCGGGTACGGCTGGCCGGTGAGGGTCGCCTCGCGAATGCCGTTGGTGATCGTCTCGGTGGCGAAGGGGTACTTGCGCCCCGGATTGTCGACCTTCCCCCGCTCGCTGTGCGGGTACTCCGGGTAGGGATAGGCGGGGATGCTCAGGTGCGCGGGCTGAAAGAACCCGCCCTTCCGGCCCCAGCTCCCGAGGAGCGCGTTCAAGAGCGCGACCGCGCGACTGCGCTGGGCATCGTCCCCGTACCAGGTGACGTGGCGGCCTGGGTGGACCAGGGTTGCCGGACGGTGCCGGGCCATCTCGCGCGCGGTTTCGCGGATCAACTCCGGCTCGAGCCCGGTTTCGGGGTAGGCCCACTCTGGGGTGTAGCGGGCGATGCTCTGGGCGAAGGCCTCGAAGCCGAATCCGTACTGCTCGACGTAGGCGTGGTCGTAGAGATCCTCGCTCAGCAGTACCTGCATCCAGGCCAGGAGCAGGGCGAGGTCGGTGCCGGGTCGGATCGGGAGGTAGTGCTTCGCCTTGCTCGCGGCAATGGAGAAGCGCGGGTCGACCACGATCACCGTCGCGCCCGAGCCGACCGCCTGGGCGAACTCCTGCACCTGGGTGTTGTGCATGTTCTCCCCCAGGTGGGAGCCGAGGAGGACCAGGCAACGGGTGTTTCGGATGTCGGTCCTCTCGGGCGAGCCGACGTCCTCCCCGAAGGTGAGGTTGAAGCCGACGTCGCGCGGTCCGCGGCACTGGGCGAACGAGGGGGCGGAGAGGTTCGGCGTGCCGAACGCCTTCATGGTGTGCTTGAGAAAGGTGCCGCCGATACCGTGGCTGAAGAGCGCCATCGCCTCCGGGCCGTGCTCGACCCGGATCGCCTTCATCCGGTCGGCGATGTAGGTCAGAGCCTCGTCCCAGGTCACCTCGACCCACTCGTCCTCACCTCGATTCCGGCGCCGGATGAGCGGACGACGAAGTCGGTCGGGGTCGAAGTGTGCGCCGACCCCTCCGGTCCCGCGCGGGCAGAGGCGGCCGCGCGAGAGGGGGTCGTCGGGGTTCCCCTCGACCTTCCAGAGTCGGCCGTTCCGTACCGAGGCGATCGCGCCGCACTTCCAGAAGCAGATGTCGCAGAAGGTGGGGATCTGCTCCACGCGATCCTCGGAGCCGGATGCGCCGGCCGCCGGGCCGTCCGCACCGCCGGCGGAGTGGACGGGGCGGGCCAATCGGGAAGCGGCCACGGCGCCTCCGCCCAGACCGACCAGGCTGAGGAACCGGCGGCGCGAGAGGGATCCGCTGCGCTTGCTGTCCTGGGTTGCCGAGCGAGTCATGGTCGTTTCCCTTCCTCCCGGAGCGCCGCGCACCACCGCGCGGCGCTCTGCTGCTGCTGCGCGACGGATCAGAGTCCGAAGCTGAGCCCGAGCTCGAAGTCCCACTGCTTCATCTCGAGTTCGATCTCCTGCGCTCCCGGCACCTCGAGCAGGTTCTGTCCCTTGACCGTCTGGTCGAAGGCATGGGTAGCGGCGAGGTGGAGGGTCGTGGTCGGACCGATCAGACGACTGAGGCCGAGGGTCGCGTGCTGTTCCATCACTCCGGGGGCGAGGATGTTCATCAACACCTCCGAGTCGGGGATCGGTTGCTCGCCGTAGGAGTAGCCGGCGCGGAAGGTCCAGTCGCGACTCGCCTCGTACTGCAGCCCGAGTTTGTAGACCGTCATGTCGCGCCAGCCAAACCCGGCTCCGCCATCGGTTCCGAGCGGGGTGCTCTGCAGGTTCGGGAGGAGGGGGTTGCCGACCGCTTCGACCTCGCTGTAGCGGATCTGCTGCACATCGGCCATGAGGGTCCAGGCGGCGTTGGGCTCGAAGGCGAGTCCCGCCGTCCAGTTGGACGGGATGTCGAAGTCTCCGCTCTCGGCGAACAGCCCCTGGTAGTGATCGAACTCCGACATCGCGAGCCGGGACTGATAGCTGGCCCCGAGGGCGAGTGACGGAGCGAGCCGTCCGAGGTAGCCGACCCGTGCCCCGTAGCCGTAGGAGTTGTCGTGATCTCGTCCGGTCAGACAGGAGGCGTCGCACGACATCTGCCCGAAGGCGGCGAGTCCACGGGCCTCGAACCGTTGATAGGCGATGATCGGGGTGAGGCCGAGAGCGTGGCCCGGCACAAGTTCACGCGCCAGGGTGGGGGCGAGGAAGAGCTGAGAGAGGTCGACCCCGGCATTCCCCTGGTAGAACGTCGCGGCCTCGTAGTCGGTACTCATTCCTCCGTTGCCGTAGACGGCCAGCCCGACTCCGGTGCGGTCGTTCAGGCGGTAGTTCATTCCGAACGTCGGGACCACGAAGCCCTTCGAGGCGCTTTCGACCCGGCCCGGGGTGAGCCCAAACGTGCCTTGCATTCCGGACGGCGTGCCACTGACGCGATAGCTCCGGTCGGGAGAGAAGACGGAGACCCCGAGGTCGACGGCCGAGTCGAGAAACGCCAGGCTTGCCGGGTTGGTGGCGGGAGAGAGCGCCGAAAGGGGAAGCGCGACGCCGGCGCCGGCCATCCCCTTCGATTCCGTTCCATATCCGTGGGCGAAGTACCCGTTGGTCGCATGGGCGGTCGGTACAGCGACGATGGCGAGACAGGTGGCCCAAGCGAGAGTCCGGTTCCTGATGATCATGGCTGCCTCCAGGCGGAAGTTGGGATGCCGGGTGTTTCAGCCGGTCTTACCCCACCTCCCACGCAGGGAGCGTGCCAAGATCGATCAGATTGTTAGATCATTGCTTTTGAGGCGCTTACGAATTCGGCCGTCAGCGCGAAACGTTGCTTGAAACATAATGGTGCAACAAAATGGTTCGTCTGCAACATCTACTCGCGCACACCGGCCTCCCGCATCCGCCTCCAGAGGGTGGTCCGGCTGATGCCGAGGGCGCGGGCCGCGGACTCACGATTCCAGTGGTGCTGCTCGAGGGCCCTCCGCAACGCCACGTCCGGCCGTGGTGCCGGATGCCTCCGGTGTTCGATCGCCGCCGGATCCTCGACCTCGGAGGAGACGGCGGTCCCGGCGCCGGCCTGACCTGCTCCCTGGAGAATCTCCGCCGGCAGATCGTCGGGCATGAGGGTCTGACCCTGACAGACCGCTACCGCGTACTCGAGGGCGTTCTCCAGTTCCCGCACGTTCCCCGGCCACCCATAGCCGAGGAGCGCGCGGAGTGCGTCGGGCGAGAACCGGAGCGCCCGTCCCTGCCGCGCCCCGACCCGCGCCAGGAGATGGGTGGCCAGCGGCTCGATGTCGGTCCGCCGCTCACGGAGGGGAGGGATCTCGATCGGCACCACGCGGAGCCGGTAGTAGAGGTCATCGCGGAACCGGCCGCTCTGGACGGCAGCGCGCAGGTCGACATGGCTGGCCGCGATGATCCGGGCATCGGCCCGTCGGCTCTGGTTCTCTCCGACCCGCTCGTAGGTCCGCTCCTGCAGCACGCGCAGCAGCTTCACCTGCAGGTGAAGCGGGAGATCGCCCACCTCGTCGAGGAAGAGGGTTCCGCCGCCGGCTGCCTCGAATCGGCCGACCCGATCGCGCACCGCGCCGGTGAAAGCGCCGCGCACATGGCCGAACAGCTCACTCTCGAGCAGCTCTCCCGGGAGAGCGCCGCAGTTGACCGCCACGAACGGGCCGTCGCGGCGGGGGGAGCGGGCGTGGATGGCTCGAGCGGCGATCTCTTTCCCCGTGCCGCTCTCGCCCGAGAGGAGGACGGTCGCCTCGCTCTGCTCCAGGGTTTCGATCAGCCGGGCGATCCGCTCCACCGCGGCGGAGCGGCCGATCAGCCCGGGTACGCCGGAGGGGCTGCTGGCCGTGATGTCCTCGGTCGCAGGGCGGAGCACGACGACGTAGGCGACCCGAAGATCGCAGACCGCGCCCGGCTCCGGTCTGAAGGGGGCCGCGCTGATCGCGACCACGACCGGATCACGGCCGTCGAGGGTCAGCAAGGCGCGCCAACCTTCGCGACGCTCGCCGGCCAGCAGCAACTGACGCAGCGTGCCGCCGCTGCCGAATAGCTCGTCTCCGAGCAGGTCGGAGACCGCGACTCCTTCCACCGCGGCCGATGCCCCGGGGCCGACCAATCGGTCGAGCAAGGTCGAGGCGTGGAGGATGCGGAACTGCCGATCGACGCAGAGAAAGACCCGGCCAAGCGCGGCGAAGGCCGAACTCACCCCCTGCAGGGTGGCGCGGAGGGCGAACGCCTCACGCGTCTCGGACGACGGGTCGTAGGGCGGCGGTGTCTCCATGGGCGGGAGAATCGCACATCGGGGGCGAGGGTCAACCCTGCCGGATGGTCTCGATCACATTGGCCCGCGCGGCGCGGCGCGCGGGAAAGAAGCCTCCGATCAAGCCCATGCCGAGGGCGAAGAGCATCCCGGCGGTGAGGAGCGCGGGGGTGACCCGGAAGGCGAAGGCGATCTCGCTGAAGGAGGACCAGTTGGTGGTCGAGGTCACGATGCCATTGATCGGCAGCGCCAGGGCACAGCCGATCAGCCCGCCGATCAGCGCGATGAGCAGCGATTCGAGCATGAAGGAGAGGAGAACCGATCCCGGCTTGAAGCCGAGGGTCAGCAGCACGGCGATCTCCGGTCCCCGGGTGGCGACGGCCGCATACATGGTGTTGATCGCGCCGAACACCGCGCCGATCGCCATCACCGCGGTGATGAAGATGGCCACGAACCGCAGCACGGTGGCGAGCATGGCCGACTGGCGCTTGTAGAAATCGGCTTCGCGATAGGCGTCGACCTGGTAGCGCGGGTCGTCCTGCAATGCCTTTTGGACCGCGGGAAACGCTTCCGGATTGGCCAGCCGGAAGGTGACCGATTGGAAGCCGCCTTCTCGATCGAAGGCGGGAGCGAACTGCTCGTTCTCGCCCCAGATCTCCGATTCGAACGATGAGCCGTCGGCGCTGAAGTGGCCCACCACCGTCCACTCGCGCTTGGCGAAGCTGAGCTTGTCGCCGACCCGGCAATGGGCGAACCGGCTGACGATGGCCCGGCCGACCAGGATCTCCGGGCTGCCCGACTGCGGCCGTCGGCCCTCGACGATCTTGATCCCCTTCCGTACTTCGAAGGCCTGGGGACTCACCCCCCGCGCGACCACGTTTGCCATTCCCACGCCGAGCCGGGGGAGCGAGAGGACGACGTACACTTCGTTGCTGACCAGCGGTTGGCCCTGGGCGTCGCGGGCGATGAACGGACTCGCCGCGATCGAGGAGGCGATCTCGCGGGAGATGCCGCTCGACATCTCGCCGTCCGCTCCCTTGCGCAGGATGAGCGCGTTGTCGGGCGCCCCGGTGGTGGTGAGCGCAGCCTGGAATCCCTCTGCCAGCGCCATCATGGCGATGAAGACAGCGACCACCAGCCCAAGTCCGATCGCCGTCGCTGCGGTCGAGAGGGGCCGCTGTTTCAGGCTGCGCAGGTTGTACACGAGCGGGATGGCCGCCATTCCAGATGCCTTTCGCGTTTGCGGCGCTCGGTGCGCCGTCGATCACTCGATGGGTCGTCGAACACTCGATGCCGGACCCTTTCCGGGCCGGCTAGACCAGCTTGCGCAGCGCCTCGATCACCGGCAAACGGGCCGCCTGCACCGCGGGTACGATGCCGGAGATCAATCCCAGCCCGAGCGAGATTCCGATCCCGACCGCCACCGTGGCCCACTTGAGTTCGAAACCGGGCAGCATCCCGCCGCCGTCGAAGCGGGTCAACTCGAACAGCGCCTTCGCTCCCAGAATCCCGCCCGCGCCGCCCAGCAGACTGAGCAGAGCCGCCTCGGACATGATCAGCCCGAAGAGCAATTCGTCGCGGAAGCCGACCGATTTCAGTACCGCCATCTCCCGCGTGCGTTCGCGTGCCGCCATCATCATGGTGTTGGCCGCCACCAGCAGGATGGCGAAGAAAACCGCCGTCCCGATCACCGAGAGGAGGAAGCCGATGTTCCCCCACATCGAGATGAAGCCGGCCTGGAAGGCTCGCTCGGTCTCGGTCTTGGTCGCTGCTTCGGAGTTGATGAACGCCGCGTCGATCCGGCTCGAGATCGCCGCCGCCTGACCGGGGTCCGAGAGCTCCAGCACATAGGTGCCCGGCACCGCCTGGCGATTGGTCGCTTCGTCGAGGTACTCGTAATGGAAGTAAAAGATGTCCTCGCCGAAGCTCGGGTCGCTCACGCTGTAGATCCCGCGAATGGTGAAGTTCCACTCGCCCGGGTAGATCGTGCCGCGCAGCGACACCGTCTGGCCGAGCTTCCAGCCGAACTTCTTCACCAGCTTCGGCCCGATGATGCAGGCGGTGCGCTCGGCGAGGAAGGCCTGCTTCTGGTCGGGGGGCAGGGAGAGCTCGGGGTACATGCCGAGGTAGCGTTCGGCCGAGATGGCGAACTGAGGGAAGAAGTTCCGCTCGTCGATGTAGACCCCGCCGAACCAGTTCTGCCACGAGACCGATTTCACCCCCGGCTGGGCCTCGAGCTGGCTCAAGTACTTCATCGGCACGGGAAAGATGATCGAGATGGCGTTCCGAACCACGACCCGCGACTCGCTGCCCACCGCAGCGGCGTCCTCCAGGGTGGTGATGACCGAGCGGAGCGCGCCGAAGAGGAACAGCGCCAACCCCACACTGGCCACGGTGAGGAAGGTGCGCCGCTTGTTGCGCCGCAGATTGGCCCAGACGAGCAGAAAGAACTTCATCGGGATCCTTCTCTCAGCGGGTGAGCACGCCCTTGTCCAGGTGCATGACGGCGTGCGCCCGTTCGGCCGCGTGCGCGTCGTGGGTGACCATCACGATCGTCTTGCCCATCTCGGAGTTCAACCTCTGGAGCAGGGTCAGCACCTCGTCGGCCGACTTCGCGTCGAGATCTCCGGTCGGTTCGTCGGCCAGGATCAGCGCCGGGTCACTGACCACCGCGCGGGCGATCGCCACGCGTTGCTCCTGCCCTCCAGAGAGCTGGCGGGGAAAGTGATCGGTGCGATCGCCCAGCCCCACCACCTCGAGGGCGAAGCGGGCTCGATCACGCCGGTCCTTGGCCGAGAGGGGAGTGAGCATGAGCGGCAGCTCCACGTTCTGCGCCGCGGTCAGGACCGGAAGCAGGTTGTAGAACTGAAAGATGAACCCGACCTTGGAGGCTCGCCAATCCGACAGTTCCCGCTGGGACATGGCGGAGATCTGCGCTCCGCCGACCGCGACCGTCCCCTTGGTCGGTCGATCGAGGCCGGCGAGCAGGTGGAGCAGCGAGCTCTTTCCGCTGCCCGAGGGACCCATCAGGGAGAGGAACTCCCCCTCATTGATGTCGAGGTCGAGGTCCTGGAATACCAGCACCTCCTGCGCCTCGCGGTGATAGATCTTGGTCAGGTTGCGGATCTCGACCAGCGCCACATGCACTCCTTCGAGGACTAACGACCTTCCTTGACGTTCTGTCCGGGCTTCAGCACTTCCGGCCCGTCGATCACTACCTGCTCGCCGCCGGTCAGCCCGCGACGGATCTCGCGGCGCTCGCCGCTCACCGGGCCGGCGTCGACCTCGCGGCGTTCGAGCCTGCCGCTGCGCACCACCCAGATCACCGGGTTGCCCCCTTCCTGGCGCACGGCCGCGGCCGGGACCATGATGCGCGACGGGGCGTCGGGGGTGTCCGGCTTCGCTTCTTCGAGAAACTCCACCCGCGCGCCCATCTCCGGGAGGATGCGCGCGTCCTGCTCGCCGATGGCCACCTTCACCTGTACGGTGGCGCGTTGGCGATCGGCCGTCGGGAGGACCTGGCGCACTTGCCCCTTGAACGAAACCTCGGGGTAGGCATCGAGGATGATGCGACAGGGCTGCGTGTGGCGGATCCGCGCGATGTAGGCCTCGTTCACGTCGACCTCCACCTCGAGGGTGGTGAGGTCGGCCACGGTGGCGACTGCTCCGCGCGTGAGCCCGCCGCCTCCCTGCGTCGGGGCAACCAGCTCGCCCACCTCGGCATCCTTCCGCAGCACCGTGCCGGAGAAGGGGGCTCGAATCAGGGTGTTCTCCAGATTCGCCCGGGCAACCTCCAGCGCGGCGCCGGCCGCCTGGATCTGCGCCCGACCCGAGGCGACGCGGGCCTCCGCCTCGGTCTGTCGCGAGCGGAGGCGCTCCCACTCCTGATCGGAGATCAGCTTGTCCTGATAGAGTTCCTCGTTGCGCCGCACGTCGCGCGCGATCTGGTCGCGCGTCGCCTCGAGTTCGCTCAGAGCCGCCTTGGCCACCGCGAGCTGGGCCTCGGCCTGGCGCTCCGCTGCGCGATAGTCCGCGTTCTCCAGGCGGGCGATCACCTCCCCTGCCTGGACCACGCTCCCCTCGGAGACCCCGAGATACTCGAGTCGCCCCGGGACCTTCGACGAGATCGACGCCTTGGTCCGGGCCACCACATAGCCATTTGCGGTCAGCGCCGCACCGGCGCCACCGCCCGAGCCGCCGGAGAACTCCGCCATCGCGGTGGTCACCGCGACCGTTCCACGCCCCCGGGCACCCAGGGAGATACCGACCAGCGCGATGGCGATCAGCCCGAGTATCCAGTAGAGGGGACGACGGTTTGATCGGGGCGTGCTCGCGGAGGTGCGATCGATGCGCAGCCGGGAGAGATCGGATTGAGATGAATTCATAACCGCGAAACGCTAGGGAGAGAGAGCCGGGGTGTCAAGCACTGCGCTGCGTGCATCTCCTGCCGATCGAGCCCGCCCGCCGCAGCGAGAGGATCGTTCACCGCAGCAGAGCGGCTTTTCAGCGCTCTGCTAGTGCGGGCCGGTCTCCGGCGGAAGGAGGTGGCGCAGGGCCTCCACCTCGGACCGGATCTGCTCGATCCGCCGTTCGGAGAGGTACTTGGTCACCGCCTCGCGCTGGCTGTCGTACGCCTCCAGCAGGGCCAGGCCGGCCAGGAGTTGGTCTTCCCGGCGCCCGGTCTCGCGGAAGACGTCGTAGAGCACGTCGACCGGGGGGAGGTAGGCCCGTTCCATCTGCCAGCTCCGCGTGGCGAAGGTCTCGGCCAGATCCCAGCGCGCTTGCAGGCGATAGAGCGCGGACAGGTTGTAGGGATAGCGGGGATCCTTGGGGAACCGGGCCGCGCCGGCCTTCAGCTCTTCCTCTTGCTCCGCGAAGCGTCGGTTGGAGCCGAAGAGCATCGCCAGGTGCATTTCCGGCGGATGGGTGCGGTAGTAGTCGCCTCGATCGGTGCGAATCAGATCGCGAACTCGCGCCACCGCCGGATCGCCGTGCTGGGCCGCGATCCAGGGAAGGGCGAGAGCGAGCGAGAGAGCAACCACGGCGCGCGGCACGGCCGGCGGGAGGACCGTGAGGGCGAAGAGCGCGGCGAAGGGACTGGCCAGCGCCAGCACGTCCCAGTCGGCGCCGCCCAGAGTGGGGCGGAAGAAGAAGAGCACCACGAATGGGAGGTACCAGGCCGCGCCGAGCACCAGCGTGGGGCGATCAATGCTCGGAGCCCGCAGCACCTGCAAGAGCGCGACCGGAGCGAGGAGTGCCCCGGCGAAGGAGCCGATCCACTGGGCGTTCAGGAAGTCGGAGAGGCGGGCTGCGCTCAGCAGCTGGTAGTGGGGATTGTTTCCACCGAACAGCGGAAGGAGTAGTCCTCCTCCGAGGGGAGTCGCGACGACTGCCGTGATCCCCAGGATCCAGGGGAGCACGAGCGCGAGCCACAGCGCACGTCGGGGGACGGTGGTCCCCGGAGCGAGCAGAATCGGCAGCACCGCGACCGGAGCCCAGACGATCGCGATCCGGTGGAGCGCGATTGCCGCCGCGGAGAGCAGGATCGCGATCCATGGCGGAGAGTCCCCGCGCGCCGCCCGCCAGGCGAAGTGGACCGAGGCGGCACCGACCGCCAGGACGAGCGGGTAGACCTCGACGTAGCCGCAGAAAAGGAGCGAGGCGCCACCGGCAAGGAGACCGGAAAAGACCAGCCCAGGCTGCGCGGACCTCCGGGCGAAGGCGAGGGTCACGGCGACGAAGAGCGCCCCCGCGATCCAGCTCACCAGGGTGATGACGCCGCGCGCATCCCCCCAATCGTGCGACCGCGCGATCCGGGTTCCGAGGTGAAAGATCGCCATGATCCCGACCTCGTTGGGTGAGCTGAGCCCGCGTTCGGCTTCGTGCACCCGGAGGAAGTTGTCACCAAGGAAGGCATACTCGGAGCGGAGCACGACGAAGAGCACCAGGGGGAGTGTGAGCCAGAGGAGGGTCGCGCCGCGGCCGGGGCTGAGGGACGCGGTTGTCCCACCTTCGGCGGTTCCGACCGCGCCGGGCTTCGGCTGGAG
Source organism: Candidatus Eiseniibacteriota bacterium (assembly GCA_016712505.1). Lineage (GTDB taxonomy): Bacteria > Eisenbacteria > RBG-16-71-46 > CAIMUX01 > CAIMUX01 > JADJQY01. The sequence continues at coordinate 207,388 of JADJQY010000013.1, forward strand.
CCGGAGGAAGAGGAGGGTGGCCGCGACCGCCGCGGCGGCGGTCCATCCGATCGAGAGGTAGCGCGGTGCGTCGAGGGCCCAGAACCGGACCTCGCCGATCGACTGCGGCAGGAGATGTCCCGCGCCGAGCAGGATCAGGAGCGCCGTGAGAAAGGTGAGGAGCACCGGAGGAGCGGGGAGCAGAGGTTTCGACATCGGGGTGCCCCGTTCTACCGCGGGTCGGCCGGCGGAAGGCCGGGGCCGTGCGTCCAGATCGAGTCGAGCAGGGTGAGCTGGCCGGGATCGGTCTCGAGTCGGGCCGGGACCCCGACCGGCAGCGTCAGGCAGAGCGCTTCGTGTCCGTGGGGAAATCCGGCGATCGCGGGGACTCCCAGGCTCCGCGCCCACGCTTCGGCCACTTTCGCCCCATCCGCTTCGATGCTGGCGCCATCGCGAGGGAGGCAGTTGGTGAGCTGTCCCAGGATCAGCCCGCCCAGGCGATCGCAGGCGCCGCTCAACCGCAACCGTTCGAACATTCGATCGAGGCTCGAAGGGGTCTCATCGATCTCCTCGATCAAGAGGATCGCGCCATCGAGCGAAGGACAGTACGGGGTTCCGACCAGCGCAGCGAGGAGCGAGAGGTTGGCCGGGATCAGGAGTCCTTCGGCCCGGCCCGGGGTGAGAACGGTGAGCGGGGTCGGCGTCGGTTCGGCGAGGGGTGGAAGCTCCCGCGGTGTGTGCCCGAGGAGGGCATCGCGCCAGCTCGTACGGGTTGTCTCCGGACAGCCGTCGTGGAGCTGCACCACCATCGGTCCGGCCAGGCTCGGCGTGTCGTACTGCGCGAGGAGCGGGAGGGAGAGCGCGGTGCAGTCGCTCATGCCGACCAGGCACTTGCCGCTCGCAGCGAGCTCCGCGAGGTCGAGTCGCCCGAGCAATCCCAGCGCGCCGGCCCCCCCACGCGCGGCCACGATCGCGTCGACCTCCGGATCCGCGACCAGCGCGCGGAGCTCTCTCGCCCGTTCGTCCGGCGTCGCCGCGTGGAGCGCGCTCTTCGAACGATCGATCGGGCGTCCCGCGAGCGCGCCGAGGCGGCAGTTGAAGCCGATCGACTCGAGGTAGGTGATTCCGCGGGCGAACCGCTCGGGATCGACGGCACTCGAGGGGGCCGCGATGCCGAGTGTGGGGCGCCTCTCTGGTCCGGCGATCAAAGGTCCGATTCGTCTTTGCATCGACGGGAACTGGCTCCTGGCTGGGTCGGTGGTGCCTGCGCGTCCTCTCCGGACCTGCTCCCGCACCTGGGCGGGGAGGCGCGCACGGGATGATACCCCACCGGCGGGCTGGAGAGGAGGCCGGCGAACGTGGCGCGGGTATGCGGCGCGGCGGGGCGTGCGCCGGATCGGGAGCGCTGCGGTGCTGCGCGTATGGGCGACGTCGAGGCTGGGACCTCGGGTGGTGATCGTACGCTGCTGAGAGCGCGCGTGCTCGGAGGAGGCTGGCGGACCTGGAATGCTCGGTCAGCGTCCGTGGGGGAGTCAGCTCGGGACCTGGAGCGCGCCGTTGTCGAGCAGAGTCGTGGTGGCGGGGACGAACGGGCAGGGACGAATGGGCAGGGAGGAGCGGGCAGGGGCGAGTAGGTAGGGACGAGTAGGCGGGGACGAATGGGCAGGAGCGAGTAGGTAGGGACGAGCGGGCGGGGACGAACGGGCAGGGACGAACGGGCCGGGACGAACGGGCAGGGAGGAGCGGGCAGGGGCGAACGGGCCGGCGGGTGTTGGCGGTGATGGCGTCGAGCAGGCGGATATGGCGCCGCGCTCCGTCGAGGGATGCTCCGTTTGGCTCCTCGGTTGTACAGCAGGCAACTCCTCCCGGGAGGAGTTGTGCGACCGCTCGGCGCGCTCGGAAAGAATCGTACAAATAGAACAAATATGTTGACGTCTTTCCGGAAGTGCGATGCCGCATGACGCGCCCAGGCGGGGGTGATCGGGCCTGGTCGGGTTCCGAGCGCTGTCGTGACGATGCAGCAGAAAACCTGGTAATTTTGCTCGATCGGCGTGCGATCGGCGCCCTGTGGTGCCTGCGTGCCGTCCGTCAGCATACGGGTATAATGTACAAATGAATCAAGTGTCGCATTGCGTGGAAAGCTCTGCCTCCGGACGCGTCGCGCTGGAGGCGATCTCTGATCACGAACTGTCGGGGCGAATCGAACTTCTGGTGGCGCGGGAACGGAAGGTGACCGTGGTGTTGCTGGAACACCTGGGAGAGTTCGACCGGCGTCAGTTGTATCTGCCCGCCGGCTACTCTTCTCTCTTTGCCTACTGTACCGAGCGGCTTGGTCTGTCGGAGGCTGCAGCGTACCGGCGCATCACCGTGGCTCGGGTCGCGCGCCGATACCCCTCGGTTCTCGATCGACTGCGGCGGGGCGATCTTCATCTCAGCGCGATCTCGCTGCTCGCTCCAGTCCTTCGGCAGGAGAACATCGAGCGGCTACTCGGTGCGGCGGAGCGACGGGGACGTCGCGAGGTCGAGGAGATCGTTGCCCGGGAGCGGGCGCGGCATTCGGCCCACGTGAAGCCGGCCCTGCTGGATCTCGCCCGAGTGAACGCGACCCCGGCAGGTCAGGAGTCGAGCGATCGGCCGACGCCGCGGAGTGCGCCTCAGGACGCGACGGATCTCGATCTGTTCGCCGCGGAGTCGGGGCCGGACAGCAGTTCCGGCTCTCGGGCCAGCCAGGAAGAGTGCGACGGGCCGGTGCGGTGCGTCACCCCGGAGCTGCGTCGGAGCGATTCGCGCCCGCCGGAAGTGTTGCGCCTTGCGATCGACGCCGAGCTTCGGACCGAGCTCGATCGCGCCCGTGCACTTCTCCGACATGCGGTGCCCGATGGCGATCCGGCGATCATCTTTGGCCTCGCCCTCCGGGCGCTTCTCGAGCGTGTGGAGGGGCGGAAGTGGGGCCGACGCCGTCGCCGGATCTCGAGTTCCGGGACCCCCCGACGGAGCGAAGCGCAGGAGGCGAGCGAGTTTGGGGGAGGATCGGTCCGGTCTCGGTACATTCCTGCGCCGGTGCGCCGCGCAGTCTGGCTTCGAGATGGCGGCCGCTGCGCGTTCGTCGGCGCGGCCGGCCATCGCTGCGCCGCGCGGAGCCTGCTCGAGTTCCATCACCGCGTCCCGTTCGCCCGAGGCGGCGCGCACAGCGTGGAGAACCTCGAACTGCGCTGCGCGCCGCACAATCGGTACCAGGCGCGACTGGACGGACTCGGGCCGACGGAAGGCATCGATCGGCGGAACTCCTCCCGGGACGAGCTGGCTGGCGGGGGATTCGCGCGGTCTCCGGGACGCTGATCGGGCGGGGTTTGGTGCTGCGCTCTGTTCGAGTCGGGGCCGCCGCAGAATCGGGGACGCTCCCCCTGAGCCGTTGCCTCCCGCCCCGAGGTACCTCCCGGCACCCGCTGCCTCGCCACGCCGCACCCCCGTGCCGCGCCTGCGCCCGCGCCCCGTGCCGCGTGCCGCGTGCCGCGTGCCGCGCCCGCACCCTGCGCCATGCGCCCGCGCCCGCGCCCGCGCCCGCGCTTCGCGTTGGCCAGAGGATATGTCATACTTCTCGCGCCCGATTTCCGCTCTTCCGGGCCGCGGACGTGGCTCGAACCGGCGACGCGGCCGGCGCAGTCGCCCGACGCGGCCCGATAGATCGATCGCCCGATGGATCGATCGCCCGATGGATCGATCGTCCGATCGATCGACCGAAACCACACGAGGATCTCATGACATCTGCCCGATTCGGTTTCGCCATTCGTCCCACGGCCGCCGCACTCCCGGCCCTTGCCCTCAGCCTCCTGCTCCACCCCGTCGACCTCCTCGCAGGTACGGTCACGGTGCGAGTCCTCGACGGCCGGGATGGGGCACCGCTATCCGGTGCGTACGTCCAGGTTGGCGCAGCCCCGGGCTCCCCGTTTGCGGGCAATTTCGGCCTGACGGGCGCGGACGGTCGGATCGTGTTCAGTCATCCGTCGCTCGATGCGCTCGAAACGGTGACCGTGGCGGCCGGTGGATTCGCCCGGCAGAGCTTGATCGACGCGGTGACCGATTCGATCACCGTCCGTCTCTCCCGCGAGATCCCGAGCAGCGGCGTCTACGGGCCGAGCGCCGAGGTCTCCGGCACCGTGACCAACATCGCGGTCACCAACAACGATGGAAACTTCGACCTCTCCTTCGTCTATCCGGCGGTGCGACTCACCGACCTGCTGCGGGAGCGCAACCTGCCGATCGATGTGCCGGCCGATACGGTGAACTTCCCCGTGGTCGGCCCGACCGTGCTTCCCGGGAACGTGGTGATGCCGAGTCAGACCGAGTTCCTCTTCTTCACCTTCTCGAAGCCGAACTACCACTTCTTCATCCGGGACAACGCGATCTACGACTTCGTCGCGCTGGCCGGACGCCTGCCGATCGATGCCCTGAGCGCCCCGCCGGAAGAGATCCTCAATCTCCTGACCACCCGCGAAGTAGGTGTCGACCGCCAGATCGCGGTCAGCGGAGACCGTACGCTGACCATCAACAGCGACCTCAATCTGACGCAGAACCTGACCGTGAACGTCCCCGAGGCACCGAACGGCACCACACTCCAGGTCGCGTCGGTTGCCGATCTGCCGAGTCCGCAGGGACTCCGCACCCTCTTCTTCGATTCGAAAGGGGGCCTGGCCGACACCCAGGATTCCTTCCTGCTCTCCGGCCGGAACCCGACCGGTGATCTGAGCGATGCCCTGCCCTACATCGCCGGGACCTACGCCGACAGCTCGTGGGCCGATCTCTTCTCGGCCGGTCGGGTCGATCGCTCGGCCCTGAGCCTTCCGGCCACCCGAACCCTGGGCGACTTCTTCATGCTCCCCGATCTGGCCCAGGCCGGGCCGTCGTACCAGTGGAGCGATGTCGCCCGCCCCGGGTTCACTCCGGATCCGACCTGGTCGCTCGGGGCCTTCCGCCTGGAGCCGGCCACCGCGGCCGACTCCACCGTCGCCACACGGGCACTCTGGGAGGTCTGGACGGCGGCGGATGCGGGGTCGCTCATCCTGCCCACGCTCGATCCGTCCGCCCCCGGCGGCCTCCCGGACGTTGGGCAGTCGCCGGAGAACGACCAGATCGTCTGGGATCACCTCCTCGCCGATCCGACCGGCGCGATCCAGGAGGTTCTGGACGCCTCGCTGACCACCGCCTCCCGCTTCTCGCGCCGAAAGATCGCTGTCACCCCGGTGACCACCTCGGTTCCGGGGGCCGTACGGCCGGAGTTGGCCTTCCGGGTCGGCCCGAACCCGATTGTCGGGCCGCTCGTAGTCCATTGGGCCACCCCGCCTCGGCCCGGGAGCGACGTCGTCTGGTCCGTGACCGATGCCGCGGGGCGCCGCGTGGAACAGGGCCGATTCCTTGCGTCCGGGGAGGCGACCGATCGACTCGGGCGGCTCGACCGGCTGGCCGGCGGGGTCTACTGGCTCCGGCTCTCCACCGAGGGCGAGACCGGTCTGGCCCGCCTGGTGGTCGGACTTCGCTGATTCGAAATTATTTTGCCATGCGAGGTTGCGGCGTTGACCCGCCGGGCCGAGAGGAATAGTATCCGTTGCGTCTTACATTAGGGGCGAACTCCGTGCAGTCCCCTGCGCGGCAGTGGCGTTCCTGGCCCTTACACTCGTGATCGGGTTTCCGCACCTGCATCACTCGTGGAAACGGCCGAATCGGACTGCAGCTCGTGGTCACGAAGGTCGACGCACTAGGGACAGAACACCAGGGTGCCGAGGTGAAGGGCAAGCCCGTCGGCGGGAGGCCCCCATGCGGACCCAAGCGAGGATGCCTATGAACCTTTGGAAACGCGCAGCCTACACCGCGCTCATGTGTATCGCCGCCACGTCGGCGTTTGCGCAGAGCCGCGTGGCGACAATCACCCTGGGACGCGATCCCGAGCCGCCGTTCTGCGTGACGAACCCCGGCGGGCAGGTCGACATCTTCTGGGACATCCAGCACACCACGACGCCGAACTTCGTGCGTTACACGCTGCAGGATCCCACCCGCACCATCACCCTGGAGACCCAGACCTACCCGGGCAACACCGGTCTGAACATCGCCCGGAGCTGGGTGGTCCCGAACGGTCTGGCCGACGGCAAGTACTGGGTCCGCGTCGAGTACTGGTCCTTCCAGTCGAGCAACGAGGCCAATGCCGAGGTCACGTTCTACGTCTGCAGCGAGTCGGGCGGCCTCTGCGCCTCGAAGTTCGAGGACGCGAACTGCAACGGCGAGCTCGACCCGAGTGATCCTCCGGTCGCCGACTGGTGGATCTGCTTCGAGACCCCGAACGACGACGTCATCTGCCGGATGACCGATGCGAACGGACAGGTCTGCCTGGACAACATCCCGGTCGGTGACTACACGGTCAGCGAGCCGCAGATCCCGGGCTGGATCCCGATCGGTCCGACCAGCTACGACGTCACCGTCACCGCCGGCTCGCAGCCGAGCGTCACGTTCCTGAACGTGCGCGAGAACTACTGCACCGGCGCCTGCTGCTTCTACGACGGACACTGCGAAGTGCTGACCGAGAACGACTGCGTCCAGCAGGGCGGTACGTACCAGGGGAACAACACCCCGTGCGACCCGAACCCCTGTCCGCAGCCGACCGGTGCCTGCTGCTTCTATGACGGACACTGCGAGGTGCTGTTCGAGGCCGACTGCGTCAACGCGGGCGGGATCTGGCAGGGCATCGACGTTCCGTGCGATCCGAATCCGTGCCCGCAGCCGACCGGTGCCTGCTGCTTCCACGACGGCCACTGCGAGGTGCTGACCGAGGCCGACTGCGCGAATGCCGGCGGCATGTGGCTCGGCATCGACGCTCCGTGCGACCCGAATCCGTGCGAGCAGCCGCTCGGCGCCTGCTGCTTCTACGACGGTCACTGCGAGATCCTGAACGAGGCCGATTGCGCGGCGGGCGATGGCATCTGGCAGGGGATCGACACCCTGTGCGATCCGAACCCGTGCCCGCAGCCGTACGGTGCCTGCTGCTTCCCTGACGGAAGCTGCGCGATCACCACCTCGGCCGACTGCGAAGCCCAGGGCGGCATCTGGCAGGGGATCGACACCCTGTGCGATCCGAACCCGTGCCCGCAGCCGACCGGTGCCTGCTGCTACGCTGACGGCTCGTGCCTGGTCTCGACCGAAGAGGAGTGCGTCATGAATGGCGGCTCGTACTACGGTGATGGCTCGGCCTGCGATCCGAACCCGTGCCCGCAGCCGAAGGGTGCCTGCTGCTATCCGGACGGCTCCTGCCTGGTCTCGACCGAGGAGGAGTGCATGACCGGCGGCGGTCAGTACTACGGCGACAGCACGATCTGCGATCCGAATCCGTGCCCGCAGCCGACCGGTGCCTGCTGTCTGGTTACCGGCGAGTGCGTGATCACGACCGACGAGGACTGCGCGGGCCAGAACGGCACCTACCAGGGTGACGGCTCGGTCTGCGACCCGAACCCCTGCCCGCCGCCGGTTGCGACCGAGCGGAAGACCTGGGGAACGATCAAGAACCAGTATCGCTAAACCTCCGGGGCGTCGCGCAGCGACGCGCCGGTGCATGACAGCGGACTGACCTAAGAATCCCGGCGCCCCAATCGGCGCCGGGATTCCTCGTTTGCCGGGAATTCTCCCCCCTCAGCTCTGCCGGCGGTACACTCGTACGCGCCCCCCGACAGCGAAGGAGGACTCCATGATTCCCGTCGATCGTGTTCTCGGATGCCGACCGTACCTGCGCCGTGGCGCGACCCTACTGCTCCTGGGCCACTGCATCCTTACCGCACCGCCGGTCCCGGCCGATGACCAGGTCGCCCAGACCGGGCCGGGCAGCGGTGTCCTGATCGATACCGGCCGCGAGGCCTGTGGCACCCTCGGTATGAATGGGGACGGCAGCTACGAGAACGGCTTCGGTGTGCGTCACGGCTTCTTCAGCACCGACATTGGTGGCACGTTCGCCGAGTGCTTCACCGGACCGGCGAACGTCTGCGCGGTGGTCTTCGATCTCACCACGGTCTTTGACTTCGGGCCGGGCCAGACGTTCGACGCCACCGTGTGGGACGACGCGAACGGCCTACCGGGTCAGGTCGTCTGTATCCTCCCGGAGATTGACCCGTACCCCGTGGCCCTTTGGCCGTCGGTTTCCCGGCACACCCTCACGTTTCCGGTGGAGTGCTGCATGACCGGCAACTTCTGGGTGGGGCACCGCGGCAACTGGGGGAACGTGTTCACCCCGGTCTACTGGTACGTCGCGGCCGACCTGGATGGTTTCGGGGGCTGTAAGCTACTGAACTATCCGCCAGGCATCGGCTATCCGACCGGCTGGCAGGACGTGTCGCTCGCCTTCGGCCCGGCGGCCGCGCTCGGCATCGGCTGTGAAACGACCGTCTGCGGCGCAACCCCGATCGAACCGTCGAGCTGGGGGCGGGTGAAGTCGCTGTATCAGTAGGACGTCGACCGATCCCATCTCACGGTCAAGGGGAGGGGCCGAACTCCTCCCGGAAGGAGTTCGCGGCGCACCAGCTTGCGCCCGCCCGCCGTCGAGTTGCTTGACCAGCCCCTCCGGCGCAACGGAAAGGAAGCTCTCGTCCAACCAACGGATGAGGAAGGCGAGCAGCGGCGGGTCGTCCGCCTGGAACTCACAGCTCACCCAGGCGGACTTCCTTCGTGCCGTCCTCCCGTGTTAACTGCGGCCTCCGCTCCGGCATCAGTACCGCACACTCACCGCCGCCCGAATCGACGCGCCATCCTCCACGTTGAGCGGGCTTTCGATCTTGTCCCGGTAGGCGGAGATGTAATCGTCACCGCCAAGTGCGGCTGCGTCGCGCCCCGAGGCGCTGTCGAGCCAGCCGTCGTCGTCCGCTTCGCCGGTGGCGCCATAGACCGTGCGGGGATTGCGCTGATCGAGCAGGTTTCGCCCCTCGACCCGCATCCGCAGCGGCTTTCCGAAGAAGAGCATCTCGTGTTCGAGCGCCAGGTCGATCTGGCTGCTCCAAGCAGTCCGCTCGCCCTGGATGTCGAGCGGATCGATCGCTCGGGGAGTGCGGCCGAGCTGATCGATCGCTCCTTCCTCGCGCACGTAGGTGCGGGTGTAGGGGAGGCCGGAGGCGAACCGCGCGGTCAGCGCCACATCGACATGCGGCAGAAGGCCGAAGAAGCCTCCCTCGCTCAAACGCGCTTCGTACACGAAGGCCAACCGATGGGTTCGGTCTCCGAGCGCGGGGAAGAAGCCGCGATCCAGGCCATCCTCGGCGTAGAACGGATCCGAGCTGCGCATCTCGTGGGTGCCGGCGCTCTGGACGGGCAGCAGGCCGCGCGAGAGGCCGCGGTAGAGTGGCGACGGCTGGATGCGATTGGTTTCGGCCGCGCCGAGGCGGTAGTAGGTCCGGAGATTGCCCCGCGCGCCGCGCTTCAGGTCCGCAATCACGAGCAGCGCACGCTCGCGCCGCTCGCCGTCATTCTCGTAAAACAGCAGACTGTCGGTCCCCAACCCGTGCGGACGGGCAATCCAGGTGTCGCTCACCCGGTCGAGGTGGGCCGAAACCTGCACCCGCAGCACGTCAGACACCTCGCGGGCCAGGCCGAGATGGAACCGCGAGGTCGCCTCCGGCTTCAGATTCGGATTGCCGAAGATGTAACCGCGTCCGGTCAGGAGCTGCCCCTCACGCGCGTGCAGATCGAGCGCCTGCAAGAGGTGCGGGGAGTAGTAGAGCGCCTCGAACGGGGGAGACGTGAGGCTCCGGCCGAAGTCGGCGTAGAGCTGCGTCCGCGGATCGACCGACCACGAGACCCCCAGCCTGGGTAGGACCTCGGTCGTGGTCTCTGCCTCACCCAGATCGTCGGCGGCCAGGATGGTGTCGGCCCCGCTGGGGAACGCGAGGTCCGCGACCGGGCGTTGGCCGGCGGAGAAGTGTTCCCACCGCAGGCCGGCTTCCAGCGCCACTGTCGAGCCGTTCCAGCGTTGGCTCAGGTATCCGGTAGTCCAGCCTGGTTGCCGTGCCGCCTGGCCCGGCTCCTCGGCCTGCTTGTCCCCGTCGGCGGAATAGCCGAACACGCTGGTGTACTCGTAGCCGCCCCCTTCGACCCCGCGAAACGCGGTCTTCGGGTCGAGGCTCTCGAACTGCCGCCAGGTGACCTGATTGCGGGCCACCCCGACCCGGAAGGGGGTCGCTTCGGTCCAGGCGCCGCGTGCGGCGAGCGCGACCTCCCGACCGCTGGTGAAGTCCCGCAGATAGTAGTTCCAGAGGTGGCCCTCGTCGATTGCCGTGCCTGGATCGTCCCCGCGCCAGTAGATCCCGTCGGGACTGGTCGCCGCGTTGGCCGCGGTCGCGCGATACCGGTCGAGGAGATCGAAGAACCGGCCGTCACCGGTTTCGGAGAGCGAACGACGGAAGCGGCCGGAGAGGGCGCAATCGAGGGGTCCGACGGCGAAGTCGTAGCCGACGTTGGCCGCCAGATCGGCGCGTTCCTCCTTGGGGTTGTGCGCCGTGGCCAGAGCGAACTCCGGGGAAGAGTACTGCCGCTCGAACGAAGCCGCGTAGATGTCGAGGGAAACCACCCCGCGCGACAGCGGCGCGCCCGCCTCGGCCCAGCCCCCGGGGCGGAAGCGCAGCTCGAGCCCGGCCTCGACCGCCGTTCGGTCATTGTCCTCGAGCTTGGCCTCGGCGACCCCGAGCGGTCCGGCATCTCCTTCGACGTCGGCCTGCACCACCCCGCGCAGCTCGATCGGCCCCACCGGGGACCAGGAGCCCGACTCGCGATCGTCGCGCAGTCCGAACTGCGCGCTCGCGTAGTGCCGTCCCGACGATCCTCCACTGGCCGTGACCGCGACCTCGGATGAACCGGTGGTCACGGCCGACCGGGTCAGGATCCAGCGGTCGAAGCTCCCGACCGCTGCCCCCGCGGTCCCCAGCGGCGTCTGGGAGAGGACTCCCGCTTCGTCGAGCGCCACCGACCGCGGCCGCAGCCGCCCGCCCATCCCGGAAGCCTGTCCATTGAGCAGCGTCGCCAACGCGGGGAAAAGGTCGAGCCGATCGACCGCCTCCTCACCCAGGCCGGGGAGCCGCCGCAGGCTGGCGGGATCGAAGCTGAGCCACTGCCCGCACGGATCGGGGGCCGCCGGCCGCCGCGTGAGCTGGAAGGAGGTCCAGTCAAGGTCGTAGCCGGTGGTCAGCTCGGCCGGGATGGCCAGTTCCCAGCGCTCCAGCACCTGGTGGTCGGCGTCGTGCAGTTCCAGCCAGCCCCGTCCCGCCGGGACTCCGTTCCAGGTGACCTCCCGCAGCATCGCGTTCGGGAACGCTCCGCCGCTGGGTTCCTCCACGATCGGTGCCTCGGCCCGAACCCCCGGCGCGAGCAGCACGAGGGTCAGCCCCGGATTCTCGGGGCGGGCCGCGACCACGTTCTGCACCGCTTCATCCAGGCTGGCGCGAGCTTGCAGCGCCGCCAGATCGACGACCGGAGACCAGCGGAGACGGATCGTCCCGTCGCTTTCCGCGCCCCGCGCGCGCCCAATCCAGAGCGGATCGAGACCGATCGAGACGAGCGAGAGAGTGGCGACGGAGAGGACGCACGGCGCGAAGGATGGACGCATCCCGACGTTCCTTTCTTGGAACCTCGATCGGTCGAGGGATCCCGCGAGCCCCGGCGTCGCGGTGATCGTATGATACGCATGTGCAGCCCCCGAGGGAAGGACCAGGCAGGAGAGGAGTCGTCGCCGCCGTGCCCCGCGTCATCGCCCATGTCGACATGGACGCCTTCTATGCGTCGATCGAGATCCGGGACAACCCGAAGCTCGTCGGGAGGCCGGTCGTGGTCGGCGGCCCGGGGAACCAGCGCGGTGTGGTGGCGGCCGCCTCCTACGAGGCGCGGAAGTACGGGATCCGCTCGGCCATGCCGATGTGGCGGGCGGAGCGCCTGTGCAAGCAACTGGTCCGGGTCGACGGCAACATGGCGAAGTACACGCACGCCTCCCGCCAGGTGATGGCGATCCTGCGCAGCTTCTCGCCCCTGGTCGAGCCGCTCTCCCTCGATGAGGCATTCCTCGACTTGACCGGGAGTGAACTCGCCCTGGGTGAACCGCGCGCGGTCGGGTTGCGGATCAAGGATGAGATCCGCGCTGCCACCCAGCTCACCGCCTCGGTCGGCATCGCGCCGGTGAAGTTCGTGGCCAAGATCGCGAGCGACTTTCAGAAGCCCGACGGGCTGGTGATCGTGGAGGAGCACGAGCTCGAGTCGTTCCTCCGTCCTCTGCCGATCGCCCGACTCTGGGGGGTGGGCCCGAAGACCGAGGAGGCGCTGCAGACGCTCGGCTTTCGCACCGTCGGTGACCTGGCCGACGCCGAACCCGGGAGGCTGGAGCGGCACTTCGGCGAGAACGGTCGCCATCTCGCCGCCCTGGCCCGTGGCCGCGACGAACGTGACGTGGTGCCGAGCTGGGACGCGAAGTCGTACAGCCACGAGCAGACCTTCGCCCGCGATCTGACCGACCGCGAGCAGCTCGAGAGCGTGCTGCTCGATCAAGCCGTGCGGGTGGCTCGGCGGCTGCGCAAGGACGGAGTCGAGGGAAGGGTCGTACAACTCAAGCTGCGGTTCGCTGACTTTCACACCATCTCGCGTCAGGTGACGTTGCCCCATGCCACGGCCGATGCCGATCTGATCTTCGAGCAGGTGCGGGCGCTCTTCCGCGAGGCCTGGGAAGAGCGCGCGATCCGCCTGATCGGAGTCGGCGTGACCCACATGCAGGCCGAGGGGAGCGACAATCTCGATCTCTTCCGCCCGCCGGAAGTCGACTCGCGGAAGCGGAAGCTGGCCGATGTGATCGATCAGATCGAGGATCGGTTCGGTCGCGGAAAGGTCACCCGGGCGAAGACGCTCAAGGTGGACGAGATCGAGGACACCGGGACTCCGAACGACCGCTCCTTCGACTGACGAACCCCGGAATCGACCGCGCCACCTCCGTGCCGAGGTTCGGCGTCACTCCAGCGTCGTGAGCACCGCGCGGATCTGCGCCGCCGGATCGCCGTCGTGCCGGATCTCGTGTGCCTGCCAGCCGACCGCACGGGCGGCGACCACATTCTCCGGCCGGTCGTCGAAGAAGACGATCTCGCCCCCGGCCGCCCCGAGTTCCCGTGCGCAGGCCTGGTAGATCTCAGCGCCCGGCTTCCGCAGACGGAGGATCTGGCTGGCGTGCCGCTCCTGGATGGCGCGGAATCCCGGGAACTCCCCCGGGCGGAGCGCCTCCGAGGAGAGGAGCTCCCAGTGGCGCGCATTCGTGTTGCTGAGGCAGGCAGTGCGATGCCCCGGCCTTCGGTTCCACTCCTCGATCAGACTCGCGACCCCATCGAATTCGCCCAGCAACCAGCAGTCGTGGATCCGGGCGACATCGTCCGCCGAGTAACGATCGCCGGAAAGCGAGGCCAGCCCCTCGAAGTATTCGCGATCGGTGATCTCATTGACTTCGTGGCGGGCGATCAACTTCTGCCGGGCGCCGTGGCGGGCGGCACTCTCCTCCGGCGTTTCCTCGTGATACGGAAGCCCGGCGCGCGCGCAGGCCTCCGCCCAGGTGTGGCAAATGCGAACCACGACGTCGCCGAGGTCGAGACAGAGGATGCGCGGGGGGATGGAACTCATGATCGGAGCCTAACCCGGAGCCCCCCGGGGCCCCAACCCAGATCTACCGCGCGGTCAGCGCGCGGACTCGCGCCACACCGCTCTCGTAGGCCGCGCGGCGCTCCGGACTCCAATCCGCCGGCCCGACCGGGAACGGTCGTGCCACGAGCGAAGGATCGAGGGATGCCCAGGCAGCCGCCTCACCCAGCGCCTCGTCGATCGCGACGCCCGGAAACGATAGCGGCCCCTGCCCGGTCGCTCGCGCGACGACCGCGGGATCACGCGGTAGCTGCTCGAGCAACCAGCGCGATCCTCGCACCTTCAGCTCGCGTACCAGTTCATCCGCCACACCGCGCGCTGCATCGCCATCCCGCCGGTCGCTGTACTCCGCCGTCCAGGCCTCCCCCGGTGGACGATGCGCGCTCCTTCCACCGGCGGTCGTGCGATAGAGCGAGGCTGCCGCCGCGCTCGCGCACTGCGCGCTCGACGCGATGCCCCGCACGACGTCGAGCGCGGGGGCCACTTCGCGGGTTCCCGCGTGGGCATCGTGCGTGGCAAGAATCGCCAGCGTGCGCGCGATCGAGGCCCCGACCTGCGACTGATCTTGCGGCGGGAACTCGGACAGCGCACGTTCCAGGGCCCGGCCCTGTCCCTCGAGATAGAGCGGGGTCCAGGCGACCTCCCCATAGCGGAGGTAACCTCGTAGCGTGGTGGCGCGGGCATCGGGTGACAGCGGCCCCATGCTACGCGCGACCACCTCGGGGCGCTCGCTCTCGGCCATCGCGATCCCGATCCCCTCGTACACCAAACTGCTCTCCGCCTCGGCCAGCGCGGCCGCGGCATTCCACTGCCCCGGATCAATCTGATGAAAGGCGCGCTTTCCCAGCCCCCGCCAGAAGTAGATCCTCGGCCGCTCCGGCAGCGCGCGCAGGGTCTCGCTCGACAGCTTCTGGCCGACCACCTCGCCGAGCAGATCCCAGTCATACCCCTTGAGCGGAGCGCGGAGGGCGATCCAGGACGAGCCGGCGAAGACCGAGAGCTGGGCCGCCGCCCCGAGTACCAGAGCCGCGAGGAGCCCACCGCGCGCGATCGGTCCCGCCGCCTCGGTCAACATCGCCACCGCGAGCAGGAAGAGCGGATAGACCGCGACGAGGTAACGCGAGCTGGCATCGGGCGCGCGGAGCACGAAGGCCACAACCCCCGCGGCGACCGCGGCGAGCAGGATCAACGCCGGGCTTCGCCGCCCATTACTCCGCACCGCCCCCGACCAGCGGACGATCCCCCAGATCACCAGCCCTAGCCAAACGAACGCCGCGGCCTGCCGCACGACGAGTCCACCGGGCAGGTCGTACCCGGCGAAGAGACCGCTCCGGAGCATGGCGTTCGCCCGCTCGGCCATTCCGGCCGACCCGTCCAGCTCGCCCAGCCCCTGTCCATAGACCTGAAACGCGCTCCCCTTGAGCCGGGCCACCGTCCCGAACCAGGGAGCCAGGCCGACGAGCATCCCGATGGCGGCACCAATCCACGCGCGCGCCGGCTGCAGTCGGGAGAGGACCAGCCCCGCGACCAATGCTCCGGCGATCGGGGGACCACCGAGTACGAGAGATAGACGCCGAGACCGAAGACACACCCCGCCCCCGCGGCGAAGCGGAACCTGGTCTGTTCGTTCGTCGCCTGCGCCGCACGGGTCGCGAGGTAGAACACGACGCCGACCAGCGCCATCGCCTCGGCGTGGTCCCCCTTGGCGATCAACGAGGTGCGCAAGAACGTGCTCGGCGCGAGCAGGTAGAGCAGCCCGAAAGCGCTCCCGACCTGGGGGCCGAACCAACGCCGCGCGGTCAGAAACCAGAACAGTCCTCCCAGGGTCGCGACCGCGAGGGGCAGCAGCTTCCAGACCAGATAGTTTGGTCCGAACAGGCTGTAGAGCGGCGCCGCGATCTGGGAGACCACCAGGCTGCCGCTGCCGTAGGTCATGAAGCGGAGCAGTTCGGGGGCGATCGGGATCCGCTGCCGCAGCACCTCGGCCGCCGCGCCGGCGTAGAGCTCCTCTCGATCGTAGAGCGGCCGCTCCGGTCCGCTCGGCCAGGAGAGGCCCCCCTCGGCCAGCACCTCCACCACCCGCTCCTCCGACGGATCGAGCGCCGCGAGCACGAAGAGCCAGCGCAGCGCCACCAGCCCGACGAGAAAGAGCACCCATGTCGCGACTCCACCAGGAGCCGCTGTCCGCTTCATCACATCCCCTCCGGTGCCGCACGCTCTCGGATCGTTCCCGATGCTCTGGCCGATCGCTCGATCGACGCGCCAGTCTACTCGACCGGCCCCGCGTGGTGTATCCTCCGCGCCGTGCATCGAACCCGTATCGTCGCCACCGTCGGACCGGCCTGTGGCACCGCGAGCGAACTCGGCCGGATGATCCAGGCCGGGGTCGACGTGTTTCGCTTCAACCTCTCCCACGGCAACCATGCCAGCCACGCCGAAGCGATCGCCAAGGTACGCGCCGCGGCCGAACGGCTCGATCGACCGATCGGCATTCTGCTCGACCTCCAGGGGCCGAAGGTCCGGACGGGCAAGAACACTGGTGGTGATCTCATCCCGCTTCGCCGCGGGGACCGGCTCCAGATCACCTGCCGCCGTGGTCTCTCACGTCCGGGCGAAATCGTGGTCGACTACCCCGGATTGGTGCGCGACCTCCGCGCCGGGGACCGGGTGCTCATCGATGACGGGCGCCTCTCGCTCCTGATCGAGCGGAAGGGAAAGGAGCGGCTCGAGGCGCGGGTCGTGCGCGGCGGCCTGCTCAAGTCGCGCGCCGGCGTCAACGTGCCGGCTCGTGGCCTCAAGGTGCAGGTCCCGACCGAGAAGGACCGCAAGGACGCGATCTTCGCCGTCGAGCAGGGGCCGACATGGTCGCCCTCTCCTTTGTTCGCACCGGGGAGGATGTCGAGAACCTCCGCCGCCTGCTCGCCCGCCGCGCGGCCAAGCGCGCCATGCCCCTGGTCATCGCCAAGATTGAGAAGCCCGCCGCCCTCGATCACCTCGACGAGATCATCGCCGTCTCCGACGGCGTGATGGTCGCGCGCGGCGATCTCGGGGTCGAACTGTCGCTCGAGCGCGTACCGATCTGGCAGAAGGAGATCCTCGAGCGCGCGCGCCGGGCCGGCGTCTTCGGCATCACCGCCACCCAGATGCTCGAGTCGATGGTCGCCAGCGCCACGCCCACCCGGGCCGAGGTGTCCGACGTCGCCAACGCCATCTACGACGGCACCGACGCCGTCATGCTCTCCGGCGAAAACCGCCAGCGGCCAGTACCCAATCGAATCGGTTCGCATGCTCGCCCGCATCGCCCGGGAGGCCGAGCAGCACCTCGACCTCGCCTCGTTCGACCAGAAGCCTTCCGCGCGCAACCCGGCCGACTCCGATCATCACCAGGCCTTCGCCATGGTCGAGGCCGCCAAGGCGCTCGCCGAACGCGCGCACGCCAAGAAAATCGTGGTCTTCACGCTCACCGGCAATACCGCGCGTCTTCTCGCTTCGCGCCGTCCCACGGTGGAGATCATCGCGCTCACCCCAACCACTAAACCCGCCGTCGCCTCTCGCTCGCCTGGAACACCCGCACGCTCCATCTCCAGGGCATCCGCAACACCGACCAGATGATGCAAAACGGCATCCACCTCGTCCGCCGCGAAGGCCTCGTCCGCCGCGGCGACACCATCGTCTTGCTTGCCGGCCCCACGCACCTCGCCGAGTCGACGAATCTCCTGCGTTTGGTCGAGGCGTGATCGCGCGCTGAGTGCGCCCGCAAGTGGCTGCCCGCCGAACACCGACGCCCTCATTTGCACTTGACTCCACGCCCGGGAGTCTACTCGGGCTCCTCTCGAAAGTCCGTGTTGATTGGGTTCCTGGACGTATCGTGGAGCTAGGCCCGCACTTGCAAAGCAAACGCTCCTGAGTTCCCATGTCGCCTTCTTCGACCAAGAAGGAGGGCGTCGATGGGTCATCAGGAGCAGGGTCAGACTCTCAGAGAGACGTGGGCACTGCAAGGGTTCGAAGTGGAGTCGGTGGAGATCGAGGAGAGCACGGACCGGGGCGGCCGTCCGGCGGTAAAGCTGGTTCGCCTGCACGATGTTCGAGGAGTCCATGTTTGCCCCCAGTGCGGGAAGCGTCACCGGGAAGGGCTGTTCGAGGAGAGCATGGAGCGACGCTGGCGCGATCGGTCGCTTGAGACCTACGTGGTGCTCACGCCCCTTCGCATCGCCTGCTGTGGGGGGACGCGCGTGGAGCAGATGCCGTGGGAGGTGCCCGGGCACCGCTGACCCGGCGATTCTTCGAGTTGATTGCCGCGCTTTGTCGTCGGCTGCCGGTCTCGGAGGTGGCGAAGATGGCCAAGCTCTCGTGGGAGACGGTCTGTCGAGTCGACAAGACTTCGATCGAGCTGGCCCTGGCGGCGATCGACCCTCGCTCGATGGCCTGACCTGGATCGGCGTGGATGAGGGTGTCGCGTACCGGTGGCACCGTCTCTTCACGGTGGTGACCGACCTGAAGTCGGGATCGGTGGTCTGGCTGGGCGAGGGGAAGAGGCGGAGAGCCTGCGCCTTCGAGGAGCTGGGTCCGGAGCGTGCGCGCGGATCGAAGGGGTGATCAGCGATCTGGGTCCGGCCTACGTCGGGGTGATCGCACAGGCTGTACCGCACGCGGTCCATCTTCTCGATCGGTTCCACGTCATCCAGTGGGTGAACGAAGCGGTGAACACGATCCGGCGAGAGGTGTTCGGGGGCGCTCCCCGCGATGAGCTGGGCCGACAGTTGAAGGTGAAGAAGTGGATGTGCTTGCGCGCGCGAAGCGCTGGACCTGGGAGAGAAGCGACTGCTCGGGGATTGCTTCGCCAGAATCGTACTCTCCAACGAGCCTATCTGCTGAAGGAGCAGCTGCGCGGGATCTTCCGGTACGGTTGGATCTACCTCGGGGCGCTGCGCCGAGCGTTGGAGGGCTGGTGCCGGATGGCGTCCGCAGCCGACTGAAGCCCTTGGTTCAAGTCGGTCATCGACTGCGGGAACACATGGAGAAGTTGGTCGGTGGGTTCCGAGCATGGAATCAAGATGGGCCTGGTCGAAGCGATCAACGGCAAGATCGCGCAACTTCGTCGTCGCGCCCCGGCTATCGCGATCCCCAATACTTCATGCTCAAGATCTACCAAACCTGCTTCCTCCACGACGACCCCTGGGCTCAAGTCATCCTATGAGCCTGTTCACACGGGGAAATCGAGAGGAGCCACTTTTCGTGCGTCTTCAGCGGTTACACACCAACGAATCGGAGGACCGCCCGATGGTGACCATGACTCAGCCGCAACTTGCCCCCCCCCAAGCACTTACGCAGATCAGGCGTGGCGCGCTGCTTCTCGCCGTGCTGCTCTCGATCATTCGAGGCGTCACGTCCGCTCCCGCCGCAGCGGAGGAATCGTGGGAGGACTGCGCCAACTGCGCTCCGGAAGCTCTCTTGGTTACGTTTTCCGAATCGCGGGTTGAGCCCCCGGTCGAGCTCCAGCGGCGGGGCCAGGAGTTCGATCTCCCGGTCTCGGAGTTCACCCGCGACCCCGAACTGCTGAGCTATCTGCTTCCGCGGGCCGGCGTCCTCAGCCCTTCGACCGTCGGCGCCAACTGGCGCTACATCCCTGCGTCCGACACGCTCGACAGCGTTGGGGAGAGGCGCCAGCTCATCGACCTACGCGATCTCTATCTCGCCCGGCTCGCCCCAGGGACTCGAGTCTGCGACGCCCTCTCGCTTCTGGAGGGCCAGCCAGCCGGGGATCAAGACAGTCGAGTGCAATCACCTGCTCGAACCCGCCAGCCCACCAAACGACCCCAACTACCCCGACCAGTGGCATCTGATCAACACCGGCCAGATCGAGCCCGGCGGCACCGAACAGTGCATCCCCGACTTCGACATCAACGCCCCCGAAGCCTGGCAGATCAACTCCCTGGCCGGGTCGCCCATCGCCATCCTCGACGACGGCATCAACATCGCCAACCCAGATGTTGCCCCCTACATCGCCCCTTCGCCCATCTCCAGAAGCTTCGTTCCGCCGCCCAACGAATGGTGGGAGGGTGGCTGAGCCGGATTCCGGTTGGGCCTTATCCCCCATGTGCTCTCAACAGCTCTCGGTTCCTCGGAAGGTGAACCAGGCTCGGCGCGCGGCTGGCTCTGAGCCGCTGCCCACCTCAGCGGTTCGGCTGAGGAGGGTGGTGGTGAGCGGGGGTTTGGACGAGAGGAGGTGTCGGGCGGAGGAAGTAGGTCCGGCGTGCAAATGCAGTGGCCAATGGGCTTCGCTGAGGTCCAGAGACTTCCTTGACAGACGCTCGAGCCGGGCGGAATCTCCTGCGCACACTCGATCCTTCCGGCGAAGGGAGAGCTTGCATGGTTTCATCGAGAAGCATCGTCTTGCTCATCGGCTGCGCGGTAGGCTGGAGCAACTCCTCTTTTGCCTCCTCGAACGCAGGAGGTACCATAATTCTCCACGCCAACACACAGATTGCGTTCACCACCGATGCCACGAGCTACTGCGCGCAGTCCGATCTCGCCACCTGCGATCTCGCCGTCTCTTCGGTACCAGCGAATCCGAATGTGACAACCGTGTTTTTCGCGTTAGCGGCCTTTCCTAGTGGCGGCAGTCCGGCGCTGACGGGTGTCACATTCTGTATCGAGCACGACTCAGCGAAGCTGTATCTCCAGGCATCCGGGAACTGCGCGGACTTTGAGGTGAGTGCGGGAGACTGGCCCGCGTCGGGCAGCGGCACCGCCTTGACTTGGGATACCGCACAGACGGCGTTGCTCATCCCGCTCTACTGGTTTGCCGGATATGCGTACGCAGCCAGCGAGCCGAGCGTGTTTCAAGTGGTGCCCCACCCGGTTCAGGGCGGGTACTTCGCGGACAACGCTGTGCCCGCGGTGCTAGATGCGGTGGAGGGCTTCGGCACGCTTGGATTCGGAATGGGAGGGTCAGCCCCGTGCCCGAGTCCTGAAGGCGAGGGCTCGGGTGAAGGTAATCCGGAGGACAGCGGTAGTGACCCGTCAACGGAGTGCAGTTTTCCGCTCTCACTCAGCGTTCCCGAGTCAGTGACGCTAGAGCTTGGTGGGGGGCCTACTAAGTCCACGTTCTCAGGGCGCAGCGTCCTGGTCGAATGGAGTGAGTCAGGACGCGTGACAATTGCAAGTGCACTGTCGATTCCCCTCCGCGATCCGGATTCACCACGCATGCTAACCACTGAACAGTATCAGTCTCTCTACGGTGAAGTCCCATTGGTTACTGCTGGAGTCGCAAGGGGACAGACCTGGGGGCAGGCGAGCATGGCCTTCAATGACAGTATCGCAAGCGTGCAGTTTGCGGCTCGGATGTCCTATTTTGAGTCGCTGGCTGCAGGTGCCTCTCCACGAGACGCCGCTCGTCGTGCCCTTCAGGTGTTCCATTCAAGTGGCTTGTGCGACGTATCGTCCACGCGCATTGCCACGGTAGCGTCAGACGTCAGTGGCAAGACATGGATACTAGAGAAGTACTTTGGCCGTCCCGAGCAGGGTGTCTCGTTAGTGTATCGAGAGCCGACTCGCGCTTCGCGGAGTACTCGCATGACGCGGGAGGCGGCATGCTCTTTGATCCAATCGCTCCAGAAGGTAATGGCGCAAGCCCGTCCAGGCTCAGTCATCTCATTGGACGGCGTGACGTGTGCTATCCGGTCAAACTCAACCTCGAGATAGGAGCCACCTCGGTATGCAGAACAGATGGTTGCTCGTTCTCGCCTCTTCCATAGGAATGGCGCTCAGCGTTGGGATCGCGGTAGGTGCACCATGTTCATCTACGACGTCCAATCTTTTCGGCTTCTGGCATCTCGACTTCGCGATGCTCGCGAGTTACAAGCACGATGCAATCACCAGCATTTTGAACGACATTCCAAGTGGTCCCGATGGGTTACTTTCGGACTCAAAGGAGTTCGTCTGGCTGCTCGCACCGAACGACTCCTGGGAGGAAGCTGATTACCCGTTGCCGACGCAGATCGAGAGGATCAACGGCGCGCACACTTGGCTTGAGCTGACCCACGGCGGCCCACAGGGTGGGTTGGTCCTCGAGTACTGGCTGACGCCAGAGCTTCGGGATCAACGCATCACTGACCTTAACCTGGACGCGGGCGAGCTGCTCGCGGTGTCTACTTCTGACGGCATAGGCATCGCGCTAACCCGGATAATTCACGAAGCGCAGATGTTTTGGTTCAGCGTGAACATGACACCGTGGGTTGATGGCTATGCACATGGCGCTGCCGCTCAGGCGCACTGCCGCTTCTGGCGTCGCGCCTCTCGCGCCGCCGCCAATTTCCGATCCCTCGCGGCCCGGATCTCATCGCCACGCCCCGCCAGCATGTCCGCCGGAGTGATCCAGCCGATCGCGCTGTGGAGCCGTTCGTGGTTGTAGTACCGAACATGGGCCTCCATCAACCGAATCGCCTCTTCCAAGGTCCCGGGGCAGTTCGGTCGGATCGTTTCACCTTCATCGTCTTGTGCCAGGCCTCGATCTTCCCATTGGACTGGGGTAGTAGGGCGAGGTGCGAACGTGGGTCATCCCGGCCTCGCGGATGAAGAGCTTGAAGTCCCGCGAAATGAACTGCGGTCCGTTGTCGGTGATGATTCGCGGTCGAGCCTCCGGGAACTTCTCCCGCCCCCGCTGCACGATCGTTTCGATGTCGATCTCCTTCATGGCCGAACGGATCTCCCAGTGAACGATGAAACGGCTGTACCCATCGAGCACCGAGCAGAGATAGTAGAACGTCCCTCCCAGATTGAGGTAGGTCACGTCGACGTGCCAGTGAGCATGTGGCTCCGTGGGCTGCTGGAACCCACGCCCCTTTCTTCGAGGCCCCGCGGTTCCAACGATCAATGCACCCAGCCTGCAGGAGCACACGGTAGACCGAGCTGGAGCTGAGCGCCGCAACGTCGGCATCGATCATCATGTAGGTCAACCTCCGGTACCCCTCGAGCGGGTGCTCGGCGCGGAAGCGAAGAATCGCTTCTCGCTCCCAAGATTCCAGCCAGTGATCGCGCGGAACCTGCCCATTGTGTCCGTTCGCCTGCCCGTAGCGCTCCTGCCAGGCGAGTGTACTTGCCCGGCTTCAGACCCAGCCAACCCAGGAAGCGGCGCCGCGGAAGTTCGGTCTTCTCGGTCCAGTGCTCGACGAAGTCAATCACCTCGTCACGCTGCTCTTGGGGAACCCAGCGACCGTTCAGGGCTCCCCAAGTGCGTTTTTTAGTTGCACGTACTCGGCCGAGATCTCGGCGATGACCCGATCCTTCTTCGCCAACTTCGCCTCGCGGTTCGTGACCGTTTCTTCCAGAACCGAAATCCGCTTCTTGAGGGCGGCCTCCTTCGGGGAAACGTGGCCTCCGAGAGGTCCATTCTGGAAGACGCCACTCAGGTTCTCCATCGCCTGGCGAAGCCAGAGATAGAAGAGGCTGGGCTGAATGCGGTACTCATCGCACAGATCGGAGACGGGCACCTTGTCGACCAAGTGCCGACGGAGCATCGCCGCCTTCTCCTCGGCCGTGAACTTCCGTCGCGCGCTTCTCGCTCATCCGTGATTCCTCCCTGGCTCCATAGTCTGGAGCCTAAAGGTGTCACGTTTCAACTGAACCGATAGGGCCACTCCGGCCGCCGCGGCAGGCCGGCCCACGCGACTACGCCCTCACTTCTTCACACTCACACACGGGCGCCGCCGTCGCGCGGCCCGCAGTACCTCTGCCGCCATCCTTCGCGCCGGCAACGGCCGGGGAAGGCGCCTGGCGCTCGCGGTTGGGTCCACTCATGGGGCTGTGGGCCCCGGGGGACCAGGCTCACCTACGCGACTGGCCAACGCGGTGTTGGCTCAGCCAGGAGCCGCGCTGGGCGCAGTCCCTCCAGCGAGAAGTCGGAGCGGGTCTACAGCGAGTGTTCTACCAAGCGGGCAAGTCCACCGTCGCACCCGCCGCAACACCCCCTCCTTCTCCACCCGAAAGGGCCTCGAGTCCGACCTCCAACTGCTTCCTCAAATCGGTCAGTCACCTCTCGCATCTGCTGCGTCCCAGCTTCCTCGCCGGGCCGCAAGCTGGGGCCTGCGTCCTCAGTCGCTCCGCGTTCTAACCGCCCCCGGGCGCTCGCACGCCCACCCACCCCGGCCAGGGGCCCCATGGGGACTTGAGAGAAGTGCATCAGAAGAGGCGACAGTGTTTTGGTTCAGCGTGAACATGACACCGTGGGTTGATGGCTATGCACATGGCGCTGCCGCTCAGGCGCACTGCCGCTTCTGGCGTCGCGCCTCTCGCGCCGCCGCCAATTTCCGATCCCTCGCGGCCCGGATCTCATCGCCACGCCCCGCCAGCATGTCCGCCGGAGTGATCCAGCCGATCGCGCTGTGGAGCCGTTCGTGGTTGTAGTACCGAACATGGGCCTCCATCAACCGAATCGCCTCTTCCAAGGTCCCGGGGCAGTTCGGTCGGATCGTTTCCACCTTCATCGTCTTGTGCCAGGCCTCGATCTTCCCATTGGACTGGGGGTAGTAGGGCGAGGTGCGAACGTGGGTCATCCCGGCCTCGCGGATGAAGAGCTTGAAGTCCCGCGAAATGAACTGCGGTCCGTTGTCGGTGATGATTCGCGGTCGAGCCTCCGGGAACTTCTCCGCCCCCGCTGCACGATCGTTTCGATGTCGATCTCCCTTCATGGCCGAACGGATCTCCAGTGAACGATGAAACGGCTGTACCCATCGAGCACCGAGCAGAGATAGTAGAACGTCCCTCCCAGATTGAGGTAGGTCACGTCGACGTGCCAGTGAGCATGTGGCTCCGTGGGCTGCTGGAACCCACGCCCCTTCTTCGAGGCCCCGCGGTTCCAACGATCAATGCACCCAGCCTGCAGGAGCACACGGTAGACCGAGCTGGAGCTGAGCGCCGCAACGTCGGCATCGATCATCATGTAGGTCAACCTCCGGTACCCCTCGAGCGGGTGCTCGGCGCGGAAGCGAAGAATCGCTTCTCGCTCCCAAGATTCCAGCCAGTGATCGCGCGGAACCTGCCCATTGTGTCCGTTCGCCTGCCCGTAGCGCTCCTGCCAGGCGTAGTACTTGCCCGGCTTCAGACCCAGCCAACCCAGGAAGCGGCGCCGCGGAAGTTCGGTCTTCTCGGTCCAGTGCTCGACGAAGTCAATCACCTCGTCACGCTGCTCTTGGGGAACCCAGCGACCGTTCAGGGCTCCCCAAGTGCGTTTTTTAGTTGCACGTACTCGGCCGAGATCTCGGCGATGACCCGATCCTTCTTCGCCAACTTCGCCTCGCGGTTCGTGACCGTTTCTTCCAGAACCGAAATCCGCTTCTTGAGGGCGGCCTCCTTCGGGGAAACGTGGCCTCCGAGAGGTCCATTCTGGAAGACGCCACTCAGGTTCTCCATCGCCTGGCGAAGCCAGAGATAGAAGAGGCTGGGCTGAATGCGGTACTCATCGCACAGATCGGAGACGGGCACCTTGTCGACCAAGTGCCGACGGAGCATCGCCGCCTTCTCCTCAGCCGTGAACTTCCGTCGCGCGCGCTTCTCGCTCATCCGTGATTCCTCCTGGCTCCATAGTCTGGAGCCTAAAGGTGTCACGTTTCAACTGAACCGATACAACAGGCCAATCCGGGCGAAGGCATCCGCGGCTACTCCTGGCGGGCATTTCGAGGGGCGGAAGTGCTGCAGCTTGCGACATGTTTCCTGTCGGTGGTGGGAGGGGGACGGCCACGGCGCGGACGATTCACGTCCCGCAAGACTATTCCACGATCGGCGCCGCAATCTCTGCCTGCGAGGACGGGGACAGTGTTGGCGTCGCTCCGGGCAGCTACGGTTCGGGGAGTCGGGGAATCATGGTGTACGCGAAGTCAATCCACCTGTTCTCCGTCGAACCCGGAGGCGCGCAGATCGACTTGGAAGAGGGGCGGGCGAGTTTCGTCGAGTTTGGCGGCCGGCCGCAAGACTCAATGGTGGTAGAGGGGTTCCAGATCGGAAACGGGTTCCCTCAGGATGGCGCAGTGATCGCGATCGGGTCAGGGCGGTTCGAGGTCACTGGCTGCAAGTTTCGCGACCTCAGCGGTGGCGAGGCGGCGGCGATTCAGGTCAACAATCGAGCGCAGGCCCGGGTCTTCGGATGTGAGTTCATCGGAAACGTCTGCGAACTGGGCGTACTCAGGACCCAATCAAGTGGGTCGACCGAAATAGAAAGCTGTGTGTTCAGGCGCAACACAGGGACGCCGGTGCGCGTGGATGGGTCGGGGTCTGTCACATTGCGAAACTGCGAGATTACGAACAACTTCGGCCTCCTGGGCGGTCCTAGTGCGCTGTTGAGCGCGGGGCAAGTGCGAATCGAATCCTCGCTGATTGCCAGGAACACGGCGAGCATCGTGATAGACGCGTCAGGGGAGCTGCAGTTGTTCTCCACGACGATAGCCGATAACGTGGATGGTCCGAGTGTTGTTAGTAGAGGATCACTGGAAGTCGAGAGAAGTGTTATCTGGGGAAACTGCGATGCCGGGGACGTGGTCGCCTTAGTGGGAAGCGCGGTTTTCACCTGCTCCGCGGTGGACAGCTCTCGTGTGTCCGGTGGAGCTCAGATCATCTTCGGGAACGGAGTCGTGTACGCCGACGTGGAGTTCTGCCAGACCCTGGGCTGTGAGTCGAGCGACGGACTCGGCGACTATGGGGGAGTCTACGGCTATGTGGAGTCCACCTGCGGTGAGCGTCAGGTTGGCGCTTGCTGCCTTGGCCCGGACTGTCGCCAGGAAAGCGATCGGTGTTGCGTTTCATCTGGAGGTCTGTTTCTAGGGGAGAACACACCCTGTGCTCCGGATGTGTGCGATAAGCCGATCGCCGTGCGAAGGGTCTCTTGGGGCAGCATCAAACGCCGGTGGTGCGTGCGCGGGGCGCGCGACGAATGTTCCGACCACGTCGCCTTTGCCGAGTGCTAGTCAGGCGAGCACGATGTGGTCGCAGTTCATCCGTCTCCCGGGGCCAGGCTCCGGCATTCGCCGAGGTCTTCGTCTGAGACGATGACGGGCTCGGGCTGCGTGGTCCTGTGAGGTGCCCCGCGACCAACGTGCCATTCCCCCCTCGGGGGTTCTTCCGGTTCTCGATCTACGACGTTACTGTGGGCCCCGGCTGCTGTGTGTCCGGCGACTGGTGGGTCGGATTCCGTGGCGTGTGGGTCGGAGGGCAGATTGGCTTCTACATCGGGGCGGATCTGAATGGCCCGAACCAAGGCTGCCCGATCACGAAAGTTGCGCCTGGTCGGGGCCTTCCGGAAGGCTGGCAGGATGTCGCGGTGCAGTGGGCTCCGACTCCAGGCACTGGGCATTGTCACGATCGATGGTCCTTGCGCGCCCGTGGCGGTGGAGGGCCAATCCTGGCGTGAGGTCAAAGCCTTCTATAGATAGGACTTCAAAGGAGCTCGAGATGATGGCTACATCACGTCGTCGGGGAGCGCTGCGAGTCGGCCTGACCTTTGCCCTCCTCTGCGTGGTGTGGATCGTTCCGGGTGCCTCCGCCGATCAGCTCCTGCTACACGCCGACGGTAGTTGGGAAGACGGATACGCTTGGATCGGCTTCCAAGCGCCTGAGCCGGGCTTCGGCTCATTTGCCGAGTGCTACGCGGGTGAGTATGACGTGGTGGCGGTTCGACTTTCGATCACCGGGGACGGACTCCAGGATCCGCCGTTTGCAGATGTATTCGTCTGGGCAGACGATGGTGCGGGGAGGCCGGGGCAGGTGCTGCGCGTTACGCCCAACTTCTATCTGCCCCCTCCGCCCTACCCGGACTTTTGGAATGCCGAAGTGCCGATGGGGCCGGGCTGCTGCGTCTCCGGCAATTGGTGGGTGGGATTTCGCGGGCTCTGGATCGCAGGACAACTTGGCTTCTACATCGGTGCAGATCTGAACGGCCCGAATCAGGGCTGCCCGATGACCAACATCGCCCCCGGGCTGGGATATCCCGAAGGCTGGCAGGATGTCGCGGTGCGCTGGGAGCCGACCCAGGCACTGGGCATCGGCGCGATCGTCGGTCCGTGTGCGCCGGTCGCAGTGGCGGGGCGCACCTGGGGCGCAGTGAAGGCCCTCTATCGGTGAGGTTGTGCAAACGCGAGGCGGCGGCGACGGCGAGCGCGCGTCGGTGGGATCGCCCCGGAGCACCTGCTCCGGGGCGATCCGGCTTAGTGCAGGATGAGAACGGGGACGGAGGTCTCGCGGTCGCCGGTGCGGAGCGCAATGTAGTAGATGCCGCTGGGGACGGCGCGGGACTGGGTGTCGCGGCCGTCCCACCAGAGGTCGTGCTCGCCCTGTCGCATCTCGCCGCTGGCGAGGTCGCGCAGTACGCGGCCGGAGGCGTCGAGGACGCGGACGGTGACCTGGGTGTCGTGGCGGCTGGAGAGACGAACCGTGGCGCCGTCGCGACTGGGGTTGGGGTAGGGGGCGGAGAGCGTGGGGAGCTCGAGCTTCGGTCCGCCGGGTACCTCGGATGTCCCCTCCACCGTGATGACCCCCTCCATGCCGAACGCGCAGTGGGGCATGCAGAAGTAGGGGACCACGCCGGGGCTGGTGAAGGTGAAGGAGAAGGTCGGATTCATGGCGTTGATGGGGCCTTCGAACAGACCATCGCCAACGCAGTCGGTGCCGGAAACGACGTCGTGGATTCCGAGCACGCGTTGCCAGAGCACGGTATCGCCGACCTGAATGGTCAGGTTCGCGGGGTTGAAGCTGAGACTATTCACCTGCACCACATGGGTCACCGCCTGGGCGGGACCGAGCGTGGCGGCGAGGGCGATGATGGGGACCAAGATCCGGGCGAGGGCCGGGCATCCTGCGTTCGGGGTCATGAGCGCCTCCTGATGTCCTGGGGGTCATGGGGGGCTGCGGAAACTCCGCGGGAGGGAGTGTAGCGAGAGTCGACATGCCGTAGCAATTGCGGAATAGAGAACATGGCGGGGAGCAAGGGGCAGCGCCGCGCGGCCGCGCGGCGCGGTTAGCCGGGCAGGCCGTGGCTCAGGCGGAAGCGGGCGCGGACTTCGCCGACGGTGCGGTCGCGATGGTCGAGGACCGGTTGGCGGTGGTAGCCGGCGAGCGCCTCGGAAGAGGACTCGGGCAAGAGTTCGAGCTGCAGGAGGGTGTCGATGGCGGCGGCGTCGCGGGCGCGTTGGGCGCCGTCCTCGACCTTGAGCGTGATGCCGTAGGCACGGCCGTCCTGCACCACCGCCATGGCGTAGGCGCCCTCGGCGCCGCTCTTGGCCACCAGGGAAGGCCGAGACCCCGGGCGTGGAGCATCAGGTCGGTGCAGAGGCGGCCGCGGGTGCCGGCGATGAGCACCGGATGATCGCGCATCGCGCGCCAGACGCGCGTGAGGCCGTCGCGGATGGAGACGGGGAAGGCGCTCTCCGCCTCGAGATCGAACTCCACCGGGGCGTCTTCTTCGCCGTCCCAGCCCTCTCCGGCGGGCTGGATGGCGATTCCCTCGCCCACCGCGGCGAGGCGCGCGAAGGCGAGAGCGAAGCTGCGCAGCGGCAGGCAATAGGTCGGCGCGGTGCAACCGTCGACCGCGACGGTGATCTCCTCCGGCTCGAGGCCGGAGAGGAAGCCGAGCAGGACCCGGATCGCGACCTGCACGGCGTGCTCGGGATCAGTGTAGTCGTCGAGCGGCAGGCCGAGATGTTGCGCGGTGACCAGCATCCCGGCATGCTTCCCGGAGCAATTGTTGTGGAGCACGCTCGGCGCGGCCCCCTGAGCGGCTAGGGCACGACGGGCGTTGCTGTCGAAGGGCGGATGCGCCCCGCACTTCAGATGATCGAGGGCTGATCCCGGCCTTCTGCAGCAGGCTGGTGACCAGCCGGACATGCTCGGGCTCGCCGCTGTGTGAGGCGCAGACCACCGCGAGTTCCTCTTCGGTCACGCCGAAGGCATCGGCGGCCCCGGAGCAAACCAGGGCCAGAGCCTGGAACGGCTTGGCGCACGAACGGACGAAGACCGGGTGGGCCGGTGTCCCGATCGACGCGATCAGACGGCCGTTCATGTCGACCGCGGCGATGGCGCCACGATGGGCCGACTCGACGCTCACGCCACGGGTCACCTCGACCATCGGCGCATAGGCTTGGTGGTTCACGCGAATTCCCCTCTACGATCCCGCATTCGGCATCCCTGACCGGGCGCGTCCCCTCGATGACCTCCGAACGTCCCTGTCCGGATTCGAGGGGTTGCGATTGGAGTGCTCGATCCCAGGGCGGTCGATGCGACCCCCAGGGTTCCACGGACGGCACGTCCCTGGTCTAGATCGGCGCAGTTGCGGCGTTCCTTGTGCCGCCAGTTTCCGGTCGGCCGCGCCCCCACTGATCCCTGGGCGGGGGAGCGTTCCCGACGGCCCGGATTGTAGCAGACCGCCGTGGCGGCCGGAGACCCCCTCTTCGTCTGCGCGGGGCGGTGAACCCCGACCTCCGGACAAAAAAAGCGGGCCCCGGGAGGTCCCGGAGCCCGCGCGTGATCGGACTGAAAAGGGAGGCTAGTTGACCAGGGTGACCTTCCGGGTCTCGATCAGCCGACCGTTCGACTCCAGACGGACGTAGTAGATCCCGGCTGGCGCCTGGGCGCCACCGTCGGTCCGTCCGTCCCAGGTCGTCGACTGGCCCGCCTCGAGCGAGCGGACCGCACGGCCGGAGGCGTCACAGATCCGGATCTGCGCCCCGCCGGCGAGCGCGGAGGCGAGGCGGATCTCGGTCGAGCCACGGAACGGGTTCGGGCTGACGAAGAGCTGCTGCGCCGCAGCGACCGGAGCCACGTCGGCCGAGCCGCCCTCGACGATGGTGATCTTCTGGCCGCCGGCCACGTTTGTCAGCGTCTGCACTCCGCCAGCCGGCCAGCGGACGGTCAGCGTGCTCACCTCGGTGGCCGAGCCGAGCCCGAAGTGGAGGGCATGCTGGCTCGAGGAGAGGTAGCCGGTCCCCGACTGCTGCTCGCGGATCAGGGTGGCGCCCGGGATCTCCACCGTCACCCGCGCCCCGATCGCATCCCGGTTGGACACCGTGCCGATCAGTTCCACCTGGAGCCAGCTGTCCGAGGGATTGCCGGGCGAGATCGCTTCGTTGCGATAGAGCGCGTTCGGGAGATCGCTCGGATCGGCGTCCCAGTAGTTGGTGATCACCAGGTCGAGGTCGCCGTCGGTGTCGTAGTCGCCCCAGGCGGAGGCGTAGGTCACGCCGCCGTTGTCCGCGTTCGAAGCGGCCGAGACATCCATGAAGGTGCCGTCGTGCATGTTCTCGAAGACGAAGTCCGGCGTGCCGTCCGGGTCCTGCATGGTGTTCCCGAAGGCGGCGGCGAAGATGTCTTCCCAGGTATCGTGATCCATGTCGACGAAATCGACGCTCCAGCAGATCTGGTTCACCGCGACGCCGGACGCCGCCGCCACCTCGGTAAAGGTGCCGTTGCCGTTGTTCCGCAGGAGCCGGTTTCCGGTCATGATGTTCGAGATGTAGATATCGAGATCGAGGTCGTGGTCGTAGTCGCCGAAGGCCAGGCCCATGGCGCTCATCGCCAGGTTGGCCCCGCTGGCCACCGAGACGTCGGTGAAGGAGCCGTTGCCGTTGTTCCGGTAGAGCGTGTTGCCCGTTCCGCCGAAGAAGTTGTCGTTGGCGTAGTAGAGATCGACATCGCCATCGTTGTCGTAGTCGAACCAGCCCGGCTGGTAGCCCCAGCCGGTCGGGTCATGGACGCCGAGTGCGATGGCCACATCGACGAACACCCCGTTGCCGTCATTCCGCATCAGGCGATCGCGGTGCGAGAACCCGTAGGTGGTGATCGAGCAATCGAGGTCGCCGTCGTTGTCGTAATCGGCCCAGGCCGCGCCGGTCGACTGGTCCTTGTAGTCGAACCCCGAGCCAACCGAGATGTCGGTGAAGGTGCCGTTCCCGTTGTTCCGCCAGAGGCGGTTGATCTGGTTCGTGTCGTAGTTGGTCAACAGGACGTCGGCGTCCCCGTCATTGTCGAAGTCGGCCGGGGCATACGCCTTGCCGTAGCCGGTGTCGAGCAGCCCGATGGCCGCCGCGACATCGGTGAAGGTGCCGTTGCCGTTGTTCCGGAAGGCGCGGTGCGCGTCCCCTTGACCGTCGACCATGAGGGAGGTCGAGATCGCCGTCCCCTCGAAGTCGACCCAGGCGACGCCAGCGCCCCAGGGGACGTTCGAGAAGATCGAGACCCCGGCGGCGACCGAGACATCCGTGAACGAGATCGCCTGCGCACCGATCGGAGCGAGCATGGCAAGCCCGGCCACCACGATCGAGTTCAGCTTCATCTGCTTCTCCTTTCCCTCTGCCCGAGGGCCCTTGCCCGTGGCCAAGGGGTTTACCTGCCCGGTTCGGAACCGAGCCCCGCGATTACCGGAGAACCGTGAACCGACCGCCCGACTTCGGGTCGACCGGCTGACCGTTCAAAGAGCCGCGCACGAAGTAGACGCCCGGCGAAACCGGCCGGTGATCGGCGGTCTGACCGTCCCACTCGATCCAGTTCGAGCCGATGGTGGCGCTCTTCGAAAGGAGGCTGACCTCGCGTCCCGAGGCATCGTAGATCCCGACCCCGAGCGTCCCCGGAGCCTGGAGGGCAAAGCGGAACTTCGCCGCCCTTGGGTCGGGTTGGGCGCAATGGTCAGGAGCTGCACCGGATTCCGGCGGCCGATGACCGAGGAGGTCAGCGGCTCGATCGGCCGGAGGTAGTTGTCGTAGGCCCAGTCGGCGATGTGGTGGCCCAGTTCGACCCCCTGCTCGCAGTCGAATCGGAAGTGAACTCCCAGCCAGATGCGGCTGTCGCGATTCTCTTCTTCTGCCTGGGTGAAGCTGTGGATGGTGCGGGTCCACCCGGCGTCCAAGTGCGGATCTTCCGTCTGGAGGTCGAAGGTAATCTCGTCGAAGCCGAAGAAGCGTCGCATCAGCTGCGAGTTGGATCCTCCAAAGGTGGAGTGTCCAGAAGTGTAGCCCGGGAAGTTTGGCGTGAAGAAGGAAAGCGGAGTCCAGTCGAGGTCCGGCTGGGTGAGCGGATTGCCGTCCGTGTCGGCCTCCCGAATCGCGGTCACTGGACGCCAGAAGTCGAGGTCAGTGTCGTACTTCGAACTCCAGCAGGCGATCCCCGCGTCGCCCAGGCAGATCCGAGGAGACCGAAGAGCCAGGCATTCTCGACCAGCGTCAGGCCCTGCATCTGGGAGACGATCTTGGTCAGTTGACAGAGTTGTCCCGGCGGCTTCGACGTACCGTCCTGGTCATTGGCCCAGAAGAACGCAATCTCGCGCTGCAACGTCGACTGCGGGTCGCCCTGGTTCGACCCGTAGAGGCGCACCTCGTTCCAGTGCTCGAAGTATTCCGGGCTATCGAGCGCCGGCGGGGGCGGGGGCGCGAACTGGTCTCCGGAAGCCAGACCGAACGGGGTGACATCTCCCCAGGCGGCGTGGCAGCCGGTGCGGAAGTCGGGATAGGTCGGGCGCCAGTGTCCCGGGGTGTTCTCCCCTACGTAGGTGGGATCGAAGTTCGATCCGTCGTTTGCCCGGGCCGCGATCATGTTGGCCGCGACCGCGTGTCCGACCTCGATGCCATCGAGCTTGGCCTGGCCATCCGGAACCTGGGCGAGGTCCGCGTTCATCGCGGAATCGAGCATCCCCTGCCGGATCGGGTAGATCGAGAGGAGCACGTCGTGAGCGGCCACGATCGCGGCGGCCTCCATCGAAGCCCCGGCCGGAGCGGGGTAGTCGATCAGGTACGGTTCGTACACGTTGGCGATCGAATTCACCGCATCGAACTGGGCCAGGTACATCATGGCGACGCCCCGCGCGATCGGGCAGGGACAACCGCGGGTCTGATTCAGAGTCCGGGTGAGCGCGCTACAGTGGTCGGTCCAGGTCAGAATCGGGTCGATGGCAAACGCCTGGCCGGGTGCGATGGCCAGCGCGCCCGCAAGCATCGCGAGTGGCACTCGCTTCATGGGGTCCTCCGCCTGATGGTGGGCTGCTTCTGTGTCGTGCCGTAAACAGGCCCGAATAGTTTAGCACGGTGGTTTCGGATGGAGGCCAGCGGAAAGTCGAGTCCTCAGCCGGAAACGCCCCTGAATCCGGGCGTTTTCCGGCTGAGACTCAAGAGAGCGGCGCGGGCGATCCGGCCCAATCTGGCGCCGCGCGCCTAGACGCTGTCTAGACCAGGGCGGAGCGGACCGCGGCCTGGAAGCGGGCCAGCCCCTCGTCCAGCAGCGCGCGTGGGATGTTGAGCGCCGGCCGGAACCGGAGCGACCGCTCGCCGCTCGGGAGGAGGATCAGGCCCTCCTTCCAGGCGGCGTCGAGCACCCGCTTGCGGTCGGTCGGGGGGAGGAGATCGAGGGCGCAGAAGAGCCCCTGCCCGCGGACGTTGCCGAAGACGCCGGGCATCTCGGCCGACATCCGGCGCAGCCGCTCGATCAGGTAGGCGCCCTCCGTCCGGGCGTGGTCGATCAGCTTCTCTTCTTGGATGATCTCCAGGTAGAGCCGCGCCCGGACCATGTCGATCAGGTTGCCGCCCCAGGTGGAGTTGATCCGGCTGGAGACCCGAAAGACGTTCGTCTCGACCTCGTCCAGGCGCGGGCCGGCGAGCACGCCGCAGACCTGCATCTTCTTGCCGAAGGTCAAGAGGTCGGGCTTCACGCCGTAGTTCTGGTGGGCCCACCACTGACCGGTCAGCCCGACGCCGGTCTGGACTTCATCGACGATGAAGAGGAACTCATGCTCATCGGCGAGCTGGCGCAGGGCCTGGAAGAACTCCGCGCGGAAATGGTTGTCGCCCCCCTCGCCCTGGATCGGCTCGAGGATGATCGCGGCGATGTCGTCCCGGTTCCGGGCAACCGCGTCGCGAATCTCCCGCACCGTCCGCTCCTCCGCCGCGATGGTCGCCTGCAGGTTCTCCCCCTCGAGCGGGAAGATCGCCTTCGGATTACTCACCCGCGGCCAGTGGAACTTGGGGAACCAGCGGTACTTCGTCGGGTCGGTGTTGGTCATCGAGAGGCTGTACCCGGTCCGCCCGTGAAACGCCTCGCGGAAGTGGATCACCTGATGACCGTGCCCGTCGGCGTACCCGCGCTCCGGGGTGTATCCGCGGGCGAAGTTCTTCTGCACTTTCCAGTCGAACGCGGCCTTGACCGCGTTCTCGACCGCGACCGAGCCGCCTTCGACGAAGAACGAGTACTTGAAGTGCTCGGGCACGGCGATGCGGTGGAAGGTCTCGACGAAGTCGGCCATCTCGACCGAGTAAAGATCGCTGTTCGACGGCTTGTTCAACGCGATCCGTCCCAGGTGGCGGATCACGTCGTCGTTGGCCATCTTCGGATGGTTGTAGCCGATCGGCATGGAGGCCACGCCGGTGAAGAAGTCGACGTACTTCCGACCATCGCGATGATCGACCAGCCACGATCCCTGGCTCTTTTCCAGGTCGACGATGACCTCGAAGCCGTCGGCCAGCATGTGCTTCTTGAGGGTGGCCACGACATTTCCAGGCTGGGTATGACGATCCAGCATTTCAACCTCCCTCCGCCCGGGGGCGGATGCGCTCGTGCCTTGGAGCTGCGTTACGGTTGGGTAAACGGCTCGGACGCGTGAATACGCGGCAGTGAACGAGACGGGGGATGGGGCGTGCGCAGGCGCCCCTCTCGTTCTAGAGGTTGAACATCAAGTAGATGAAGAACAGCGTCGCGCGCTGGAAGGAAGTCACGAATCGACTCCGGTCCTGGATCGGTCGCCAATGGGGGTGAACCCGCTCCGCCAAGGGTACAGAATCCTTCCCCCGCCGTGAACCCCCGATCGCGCCGGCTCCAACCCGCGGCCGGATGCGCAAGGGCCCGCTCCTCCCGGGAGGAGCGGGCCCAGACGATGTCACGGCGCGCTCAGGAACGTCCGGCCAGCGAACCCATCTTCGATCCGAGCGAGGCCAGGAGCTTGTCGTAGGGATCGTTGAACTTCTGGATCGCCTCGTTCAGCAACTGATCGGTGACCGCCTGGAAGGAGATCCCGTAGAGGCCGAGGAGTCCGAACAGCTCGCGGGCTCCCTCGAGGTCCGACTCGATCGCACTCGCGACGATCTTGCCGTGGTCCTGGGTCGCCACGATGGTATCCATCGGCATGGTGTTGACGCAGTGCATGCCGACCAGGGTGTCGAAGAATCTGGGGCCGCATCGCCGGCTGCCTCTCCGCCGCCTCATCCAGCCGCTGATCGGTGAGGCTGTCGATCCGACTGACGAAAAAGCTCGCCACCGAGGGAACCTTGGGGGACTTGCCCTCGGCGACCCGTCGCGCGATCGCCCGCACATAGGCCTTGGCCACCGCCTCATACGCATCGATCGAGAAGAGCAGGGTCACGTTGATCGGGATTCCCTCGTAGAGGCACTCCTCGATCGCCGGCACCCCCTCGGTCGTGCCCGGAATCTTGATCATCAGGTTCGGACGATTGACCCAGCGATACAGACGCCGCGCGGCGGTCAGGGTGCCCTGGGTGTCACGGGCGAGGTGAGGCGACACTTCGAGCGAGACGAAGCCGTCGGTCCCCATCGACTCCTTGTGCACTGGGCGGAGGGTGTCGCAGGCCAGGCGGATATCGGTCACCGCCAGCTCCTCGTAGGCCTGCTCGTCGCTCAGCCCCTTGGCTCCGAGCTCCATGAGCTGGGCGTCATAGGCGTTCCCGGTGGTCATCGCCTGATGGAAGATCGCCGGGTTGGAGGTGACGCCGCCGAGGGCCGCGCTCTGGATCAGCTCGGCAAGTTTTCCGCTCTGGATCAGCTCGCGGCTCAGTTGGTCGAGCCACACGGAGGTGCCGGCCTCGCGCAGCTGATGACAGGGACTCATGGCCATTCTGGACTCCTTTCGGGAACCGCGGTGGAAACCGCGCCACACCTCGCCAAAGATCGACCGTTCCCGCCCCGCGCTTGATCTCTCTTCACCCTCGATCTTCGGTTCGCCGGTCGTTTCAGGCCAAGATCGCCGCGATTCGCGCGCAGCGCCGGGCCAGCTCCAGGTCGAACTCCGTCACTCCGCCGCGATCGTGGGTCCACAATTCGATTTCGACCCGCGCGTGGACGTTGTTCCAGTTCGGATGGTGATCGAGCGCTTCGGCCTCGACCGCGACCGTGTTCATGAAGGTCATCGCGCTGGGGAAGTCACGAAAGCGGTACTCGCGATGCAGTCGTTGGCCCCGCAGCTCCCAGCCATCGAGGTCGGAAAGCCCCCGGTCGATCTCCACATCGCTCAGCCGTCGTCGCTCCATCAAATGCCATCCCGGTTGATCTCAAAACCGGCGCCATATTGGACCCCGCCTCGCGACGTTGTCCATCCCAACCGAGCGGTCCTGGTTCCGATCCTCCGCGCCCCGTTGCGCCTGCGGGTGTCACCGGCGAGCGGTCGTGGTACCCTCCGGCCGGTGCGGCCCGAGCGCTCGCCAAGGAGGAAAGAGAGATGGTCGGTTTCCTGATTCGCTTCATCGTCAGCGCCGCGTCCCTGGGTCTGACCGCCTACGTCATCGACGGCATCGCCATCGCCGGGACAACTTCGGTCGAGAAGGCCAAGACCGCGGCCATCGCGGCGTTCCTGCTCGGCATCTTGAACGCCGTCGTCCGGCCGGTGCTGATTTTCTTCACCCTTCCGCTCAACATTCTCACCCTCGGGCTCTTCACCTTCGTGATCAACGCCGGCCTCCTGGCCCTCACCGCCCGCCTGGTCGACGGGTTCAAGATCTCGGGCTTCCTGCCCGCCCTCTTCGGCGCGGTGGTTCTGGCCGTGGTCTCCTCGATCTTGAACTGGCTGGTCAAGGACCGGAAAGAGAAGGACTGACCGCCCTCTCCTCGACCCGGCCGCCCTTCCGACACGGCTTGCCGTGTCTGCTACAAGTGTAGTAGATTCTCGCGCGCGGTCGGGTCGAGAGGAGCCGGTCCCTTCTTCCGCCGCGCAAACTTGGGGCATCTCCGAGCAGGAAGGGTGGGCCATGCAACTCGGCGTCTTCTCGATCAGTCTCGCGGTGAAGAATCTGGAAGCCTCGAAGGAGTTCTACGAGAAGTTGGGCTTCGCGGTCTACGCGGGGAACCCGCAACACAACTACCTCATCATGCGCAACGGTGATCAGCTGATCGGGCTGTTCCAGGGGATGTTCGAGAAGAACATCCTCACCTTCAACCCGGGGTGGGACGCGAACTGTCAGGTCGTGCCCGGCTACACCGACGTGCGCGAGCTGCAACGGCAGCTCAAGGCGAAGGGGGTCGGGTTCCAGACCGAGGCGGACGAGACGACCAGCGGGCCGGCCCACTTCGTGGTGGTCGATCCGGATGGGAACCCGGTCCTGGTCGATCAACACATCTGAGCGACTGTTACGCCTGGCTGCTCCCGGCTCGGAGTGGATGATGCGGAGCTGCTAGATTTCCGCGCCGATCCGGAGCACATCGTCGATCACCCCGTCGAGCAACTCCTGGTTGGCGCGGGGATGGAGGATGACCGCGCGGAGCCATTTCCGGCCCAGATAGTGCGGCAGGCTGAGCCAGGCGCGTCCCTCCGACTCGATCCGTTCCTGGATCGCGCGCGTCCGGGCATCGAGGCTGGGATCGTCGGGTGCCCGCCCCCCAAGGTGACGGAACCCCACGATGTTGAGGTAGGGGTGCTGCAGGAGCTCGAGCGCCGGCTCCGACTCGATCCGGGTCGACATCCGCTTGGCCAGAGCGACATGGCCCTCGATCCAGCCGGCGATCCGCACCGTGCCGAGGTGTTCGAGGGTCAGGTAGAGCTTCAGTGCGTCGACCCGGCGCGTGCCCTGCAGGGTGTATTCCCCGAGGTTGACCGCGCGTTCGCCGGTGGTCTTCTGGTTCGAGTTCCCGTAGAGGAAGTCTTCCCGCAGGTGCTTCTCCACGTCGCGCTCGTCGCGGAAGAGGATGCTGGCGCAGACCTTCGGCACGTACATCCACTTCTGCGGATTGAAGGTCACCGAATCGGCCGCCTCGACGCCGTCGAGCTTCGGCCGCAACGCAGCGGAGAGGGCGATCGCGCCACCGTAGGCCGCGTCGACGTGGAACCAGAGCCCCTCCCGGCGGGCCAGAGCGCCGATTTCCCGCAGCGGATCGATCGACGCCGTGACGGTGGTGCCCGCGATGCCCACCAGGGCGAAGGGGGTGCGACCGGCGTCGCGCAGTTCGCGGACGATCCGTTCCATGGCCTCGACCTGGACCCGCCCGTGGCGATCGGCCGGCGCGCGCACCCAGCCTTCGCGCCCCAGCCCGAGCAGGTTGGCCGCCTTCTGGAACGAGTAGTGGCCGTGCTCGGAGGCGATGAAGCAGAGGGTGGAGGGATCGCTCCCCAACCCGCGCTCCGCTCGGAGTGAGCCGCCGAGGGCATTTCGCGCCACCAGAAGCGCCGTCATGTTGGCCAACGTGCCGCCACTGACCAGACTGCCCGTCGGTCGACTGATCCCGGTTCGCGGGGAATCGTCTTCGCCGAGGTTGAACAGCCGTGTGGCCCAGCTCATGAGGCGACGTTCCAGTTCGCTCCAGACCGGCGACATCTCGAAGGCGAGCATGTTGTTGTTGAGGCCCGATACGATCGCGTCGGAAAAGGCGCCGATCGCGGAGCCGATGGTGTCCATGTGTCCGAGGTAGCCCGGGTGACCGGGGTTCATGCCGTGGCGCACGAAGCGATCCAGCTCGGGGAAGAGGGAGTCGAGGCTTCGACCTTCTCGCGAGGGGACGTACACGGATTGCGGCTGGGCCACGTCGCGATCGAG
This sequence comes from Candidatus Eiseniibacteriota bacterium, assembly GCA_016712505.1. Taxonomy (GTDB): domain Bacteria; phylum Eisenbacteria; class RBG-16-71-46; order CAIMUX01; family CAIMUX01; genus JADJQY01. Next base: position 246,813 of record JADJQY010000013.1, read on the forward strand.
CGGAGCACGTTCCGCGGCATCGGCCGCGGAATCGACCAGCAGATCGACGATCCGGTAGCCGAGGCGACGCGCCGCTTCGCGATTCGAGCCGTCCGGCTCGATGAAGAACAACTCCTCCGGCGACGACCCGTTCATGCCTCTCCCCTGTCGTGGCGCACTCCGGCGGCGGGTTCGATCCAGCGACCATGTCCCTGGATCAGATCGACCAGCCGGTCCTCCGCCTCCGCCTCGGGTACGCCCTGCCGGACCCGGTCCTTCCCGACGTAAAGATCGACCTTGCCCGGGCCGCTGCCGACGTAGCCGAAGTCGGCGTCGGCCATCTCGCCCGGGCCGTTCACGATGCATCCCATCACCGCGATCTTGACCCCCTTGAGATGCCCGGTGCGTCGCTGGATGCGGGCCGTGGTGGTCTGGAGGTCGAACATGGTGCGTCCGCACGAGGGGCAGGCGATGAACTCGGCCTTGGTCAACCGGAGGCGCGCGGCCTGCAGGATGGCATAGGCCGACTCGACCGCGGTCTCGCGCCAGCGGCGCTCGGAGGGAGGCCAGGGAAGCCGATCCGACGGGACCAGCGAGAGCGCATCGCCAAGTCCGTCGGTGAGGGCGGCACCGGCGAGGAGCGCGGCGTCGGGGCCGGGGTGCGGGACCTCGAGGAAGACCAGATCCTCGCGCGCGCCCAGGCCGGCGCGCAGCGCACGCAGGACGAAGATCCAGTCGGCGCGCGGCGCGACCACGTGACCGAGGGTGTTGAGGCCCACCCCGCGCGCGAGATCGCTCCAGCGGATCGACTGGCTTGGATCCTCATCCTGCGCCAGGCGGAAGCGCAGCGGTCGCCGGTGGTGCAGCAGCCGGCGCGCGGTTTCCTGGACCAGCGCATCCACAGCTTCGTTCGGCGCGAGGATGCTTACGCTCGCCCCTTCGACCGCCCCGAGCAGGGCGTCGAAGCACTCGAGGTCCGCCCGATCCCGGATCACCGCCTCGAGCAGGAGCGGCGGCGCGGGGCGGCCCCTCCCTCCGAGCGCGGCGCGGATCGACTCGATCTCCGAGAGCTCCGGCCAGATCCCCGGCCAGGCAAGCGAGAGGAACTCCGCTCCTCCTTCCTCGCCGAGGGTGGGGAGATCGAGATCGGCCAGTACCTGTGGCGTGTCGCCCAGGCGGATCGCCTGCTCGACCCGAACCGCGGCATCTCCGCCGATCGCAAGGGAGCCGAGGACCCAGGGGGCCGTCGGGCGACGGGTGCGGGTGGCCCGGGTGTCGAGCGCGATCGTTTTCGCGAGCGGCGGCGCTTCCTGCCGCGCGGCACTCTCCAGGATGGCGCGGGCGGCCGGGAGCTCGTGGATCGAGTCTTCGGTAAGCGACACCCGGATCGTATCCCCGATTCCATCGACCAGCAGCGATCCGATCCCGATCGCACTCTTGATCCGCGCCTCGAGTCCGTCTCCCGCCTCGGTGACCCCAAGGTGGATCGGGTAGTTCATCCCCAGCGCCTCCATCCGCGCGACGAGCAGGCGATAGGCCGCGATCATCACGCTCGGGATCGAGGACTTCATGGAGAAGACGAGGCGGTGGAAGCCTGAGTCGGCGCAGATCCGGGCGAACTCCAGGGCGGATTCGACCATCCCCTCCGGCGTGTCGCCGAACCGATTCATGATCCGGTCGGAGAGGGATCCGTGATTGGTGCCGATCCGCATGGCGGCGCCGGTCTCCAGGCACCGCCGCACCAGGGGCAGAAAGGTCTCGCGCAGCCGCTCGAGTTCGCTCTCGTATTCGACCTCGGAATACTCGTGTACCGCGAAGCGTTTCCGATCGGCGTAGTTTCCCGGATTGATCCGGACCTTCTCCACGATCTCGGCCGCGACCAGCGCCGCCTTGGGGGTGAAGTGGATGTCGGCCACCAGCGGCACGTCGATCCGATCGGCCCGCAACCGGCGCTTGATCTCCCGCAGATTCTCGGCGGCCGGTACGTGCGGGGCGGTAACCCGGACCAGCGGGCAACCGGCGTCGACCAGTTGCCGGATCTCCGCCACCACCGCATCCGTGTCCATGGTGTCGGCGATGGTCATCGACTGGATGAGGACCGGGTGTGAGGCTCCGATGACGAGCGGGCCGATCGCGACCTCGCGCGTGACGCGTCGCGTCTGGGCTCGGGTCGGGGATGGGGGAACTGGGAGCATCGAGTCTGCCTTTCCTGCCTAAGACCCGGGAGGATACCCGAATCAGCGGAAAGGCGACATTCCGAGCTTCGGCCCGGCCGGGTGAAGAGGACGCGGCAAAATGGCGGAAGGCGACTCACCCCAGGAGGGCCGAAATGATCGGGTGAGTCGCCTTCACTCTGATCCCAACCCCACATCCCAACCCACGAACGCTGACCAAGGCACTGGCGGACCGTGGGTCCGCTCGGAGAAAGGGTGGAGAGCCAACTCGTCCGGGTACACAGGCGCATGAGAAGACTAGCTGTATGCCGACCCTCTCCGCTGACCCCACGCATCAGCCCGTGACGCCCAGCTCCCACAAACTTGGTACCGCCTCGACGTCTCCCCGGTGCCGGCCGCCCCGGCGAACCCCACCCGCGTTTCCTTGGTGGTGGGGCCTGCCGCGGTCGAGGCGGCAGGCCCACATCCGGAGATCCCGTCCGACTGAAGGAGGGGTTTCTTCAGAGAGTACCGGGCCTCGCGTAGGTTCCGGTGCCTCTTGACCTGCGTCGGCTTTCCTTGCCCACTTCCACCGCCGCCCGGCCTTCGGACGTGCGTAGATACACAGCGATCTGCGGCAGGTTTCCCGGGTCGAAGGAAAATCTTCGCGCGCTCAGCGGGGAACTTTCGGCCATGGGATACTCTGAGGTGTCGGAAGGAAGAGCGAAGGAGGCGAGGTGCGCGAAATCTATCTCGATTGCAACGCCAGTACACCGATCGATCCCGCGGTGGCCGACGCGATGCGACCGTTCCTGGAGCAGGCGCAGGGCAATCCGTCGAGTCTCCACTGGGCCGGTCGACCGGCGCGGGCCGCCGTCGACCACGCACGATCGCAGGTCGCGGCGTTGATCGGCGCCGAGGCGCGGGAGATCGTCTTCACCAGCGGCGGAAGCGAGGCGAGCAATCACGCGCTCAAGGGGTATTGGTTCCGACACGGTCGTCCCGGTGGGCACTTCATCACCTCCTCGGTGGAGCATCCGGCAACCCTGAACCCGCTCCGCTTTCTCGAGCGACTCGGGGCGGAGGTGACCGTGCTGCCGGTCGATCGCTTCGGCCGCGTCGATCCCGGCGAGGTGGAGCGCGCGCTCCGGCCGGACACGCTCCTCGTCTCGCTCATGCACTCGAACAACGAGGTCGGTACGCTCCAGCCGATCGCGGAGGTCGGGGCGCTCACCCGTGCTCGCGGGGTGCGGTTCCACGTCGACGGCGCGCAATCGGTCGGAAAGGTCCCGCTCGATGTGGGCGCGCTCGGGATCGACCTGCTCTCGATTGCCGGGCACAAGCTGTATGCCCCCAAGGGGGTCGGCGCGCTCTACCTGCGGCGCGGGGTGGAACTCGAGCCCCTGGTGCACGGCGCGGCGCACGAGGAGGGGCGGCGCGCGGGAACGGAGAACGTGCTCCTGGCGGTCGGGTTGGGGGCGGCCTGTGACCTGGCCCACCGCTTTCTCGATCACCCGGAAGCCGAAGGGGGGCCGGAGGCCATTCGCGTGCTGCGCGATCGCTTCGAGCAGACGCTCCGCGCGCGCTTCGGCGCGGCCGTCACCTTCAACGGTCACCCGGATCTCCGTCTGCCGAACACGGCCAGTGTGAACTTCGTCGGATCGGTCGGCGCGGACCTGCTCGCTTCGCTCGATGGCGTTGCCGCCTCGACCGGGTCGGCCTGTCACGCCGGCAGCGTGGAACTTTCCGGCGTCTTGCGCGCCATGGGGGTGCCACCCGAGGAGGGGATGGGGGCGATCCGCTTCTCCCTCGGCCGCGCCACCACCTGGTCGGAGCTTGCGACGGTGCTCGACCTCCTCTCCGCGCGCCTGGGAGGCCAGGCATGAGTCGTGGAAAGCCGGTGATCCTCCAGGCGGTGGCGCTCCTCCTGGTCGAGCGGGACGATCACTACGTGATGATCCAGGAGGCGAAACCCGGACCGCGGGACACCTGGTACTTCCCGGCCGGAGGAGTGGAGCCGGGAGAGTCGCTCAGAGATGCGGCGGTGCGGGAGGCGCGCGAAGAGTCGGGGCTCGAGGTGGAAGTGCTCGGGCTGGTCCGCTTCGAGCAGCGGCCGCTCCTCGAAGCCTGCACCGAGGAGATCGACGTGCAGGTTTGGCGTTTCTTCCTGCTCGCGCGGGCGGTAGGGGGCCAACTCAAGCAATTCGAGGACGAACACTCGATCCAGGCCGGGTGGTTCCACATCGATCAGATCCCGGCGCTGCGGCTGCGGACGAGCGAGGTGCTGCCGGTGCTCGAGGCCTGGCGCGCCCGACGGGATCTGCTCCCGATCGATCAGTTCTTCTTCGGGCCGAGATGAGCGCACCTCGCGGGGGATCCCGAGGTCACTCTGCCTTGGGGATGCGCTTCCGGAAGTAGAGCTTCTCGAGGCCGAACTCGGCCCGGGCCGGAGCATCGATGTAGAACGGCTCGAATCCGGTCGCGCGGTAGAAGGCTCGGGTCGAGTCGTAGGGCGGGAAGTACTCCGCGTCGGGTACGGTCCAGAGTTCGATCACACCGCCAGTCCGCGCCACCATCTCCTCCAGCACACGCACCAGCGCCTGGCCCACACCACGCCCACGATGGGCAGCATCGACCGCGAGCCAGTGGATCTCGGTCAGTCCTTCCTCGGGATGCAGGTCGGAGGGGCCGTGCAGGATGAACCCGACCGCCTTGCCCTCCACCTCGGCGATCAAGGTACGGCGGTAACGCATCTCCGCCGGGATCATCTCCTCGACCGAGGTGATCCGGAACCAGGTCAGGATGGTCCGACCAACCTCGCGAACCGCGTCGATGTCCGCCTCGAGCGTCTCGGGAGTGGTTTCACGGACGCGGAGCCCCCGTACCGGACCGCGGAGATCGTGGGCGCACGGCACCCCGTGCAGGGCCCGCGCCCGCATGATCCCGTTCATCACGGCGCGCGCGACCAGATCCGCCGCAACCGCGCCGAGAAGGTTGACGTCGCATTCCACCTCACCGGCTGCGAGGGCGAAGATGGTGTCGCCATCGACCAGAGTGTGCACCGGACGGAGGCTGCGCGCGAGTCCGGCGTTGGCCATCCGGGCCAGCAGGTTCGCCCCCTCCTTGTCGAGCCGCGCGTTGGTCGCCACCACGCCAATCACGGTGTTGCTCCCCTCGGCGGGAGCCGGCTCGATCGCCGGGGTCGAGCCAAAGCCGAGGGGGCGCCCGCCGCGGTGGCGCAGAACGGCCACCGTGTCCGCCCAGGCGGGATCGTGCGGGGCCGCTCCGGGCAATCGTGCGCCGGCGAGGATGCCGCCGGTTGCGGAGTCCAAGACATCGCCGAAGGCGTTGACCGCGACGAGCGCACCGACCCAGATCCCGGGGAGCACCTCGAGGGCGGCGGAGCCGAGACCCCCCTTCATTGCGCCTTCGAGCCCGTTCACCTTGCCGACCGTGGCTCCCGCTCCGGCCCCGGCGTTCCCCTGCCGCACCTTTCCGCCGTGTTCCGCTTCGAGGCAAGCGGCGCGTCCCATCTCGGGGTCGGGGCGACGATCGGCGCGGCCGATCCCGAGGTCGTAGAGCACGGCGGCGGGGACGATCGGAACCCGGGCGGCGCGCGTCGCGAAGCCGATCCCACGTTCCTCGAGGTATGCCACGACCCCGCCGGCGGCATCGAGGCCGAACGCGCTCCCTCCGGTGAGGACCACGGCGTGGCAGCGCTGGACGAGATGGAGGGGCTTAAGGGGATCGGTTTCGCGCGTGCCGGGCGCACCGCCGCGCTGGTCCACGCCGCCCACGGCGCCGTCAGGGGGACAGAGCACGACGGTGCAGCCGGTCGCGGCGTCGAGATCCTCGGCGCTGCCGACGCGGAAGCCGGGGACGGAGGTGAGGTCGTCACGGAGGTCGGTCATGGGGGGAGAAGATAGCAGGGGAGCGAGGGGGCTGGCGCCACAGGAAACGTCGGGGAAAAGGGATCGGCCCCTGTCCGCTGCGGGAGCGGCAGGGGCCGATGCCAGAGGGAAGCAGGCAGCGGCGCGCCCGTGGGGCGCGCCGCGGGATTACTTCGCCAGGATGAGCGACCGCGTGGCGCTGAAGCCGGGGGCGGTCATGCGGTAGTAGTAGACGCCGGAGGCGGAGGCGCGACCGGAGTCATCGCGACCGTCCCAGGTGGTGACATGGCTCCCCGCCGCCACGCTCTGGTTCATGAGCGTGCGGACGGCCCGACCACTGACATCGTAGACCGTGATCTTGATGTCGGTCTGCGCGGGGACCTGGAAGCCGATGGTCGCCGAGTTGCGGGCCGGATTCGGAGCCGAACCGAACAGGGCGAGGCGGAGCGCCGCGCCCGGAGTCGGATCGGTGACGTCGACCGAGCCGTCCATGTCAGCCAGGATCTCGAGGTCGTCGATTCCGGCCTCGACCAGCGAGCCCGGATCGTTGTCCCGCGCGGTGAAGCGGAGTTCGACCGTACCGATGGCGCCGCCGAAGCGGGCCACGAGATCGTCCGAGATGTCGAGCCAACCGGCATAGGACGTGAGCGTGTTCTCGATCTGCTGCCAGGCTCCGCCATTGTTGCGGACCTCGACCACCCAGGGATCGGTGCCCGGGTTGGCGCCGGCATCGTTCGAGAACCAGCGGAAGTACTTCACCCGTGCGCTGAACGCACCACTCAGGTCGTACCCGACCGTCTGCAGGGTGGTCTTGCCCGCGTCGACGTCGGCCGTGCCGTCGCCCGAGCCGGCCGGGGCATTGCCGGTAACCCAGCACTGCGTACCCGGAGCCGCGGTGTGATCATTCTCCGGCTGGGCCGAAGTCCCGTTCGGATCGAGGCGGACCCACTGCCCGGTGCTTGCGTTGTCGTTGCCGTCCGGGTTCACGATCCAGCTGTTCGCGACCTCCTGGGTGTCGTAGACCAGCGCGACATCGAAGGAGTGGACGTAGGTCGGCGCCAGGAGCGGATTGGTCCGCTGCTGCCCGAGCGAGTTCGCCGCGTGGATGTAGTACTCCACCTCGGCCGGCTGCTGCACGTTCGGGATGGTGGCGGTATAGGTGCTCGGCCCGCCCGAAGCGAGCGGAACGCGCACGAAGCTGCCGCCGTTGATCCGGTAGTCGACGTAGAGTTCCGCCGGAACCAGGGTACCGCCGGTATTCGTGATGGTGCAGGTCACCAGCTTGTCCCCTTCCGTCGTGCTGGTCGCGATCGGGGTGTGGGTGATGGTGATCCCCTGGGTCAGGGTCGGGCAGCTGAAGCCGTGGTTGGTCGCCGCGACGCAGAGGACGTCGTAGTTCGGCGTGCCGTCGCTCAGGTTGCCGTTGTCGTCATCCGCCACGAAGGTGCCGAGCACCTGGGCCGGCTGGGTGAAGGGGTGGCTAAGGATGCGGCCGAAGTGCCACAGCTCGGCCGACTCGATCGTGCCGGTCTCGAAGCCGTGCAGGGTCTGCAGCAGCTCCATGATGTCCCAGTGGAAGCCCGCGATCACCTGCCCGGCAGCGTGGATCTCGATCCCGACCACATTCTCCGGATAGCGGAGCGAGTTCTCGGAATTGCGGATACCGGTAACGCAGTTCCCTTCGAAGAACCCGCGTCCGATGATCGACTCCTGGGTCAGCAGGTTGGCCAGGACGTCGGCATTGCCCTCGCCCAGCCCCTCGTTCCCCTGCGAGCCGAGGATCGCGGCCTGAACTCCGTGACCAAACTCGTGGTGCACCACTCCCTGGATCTCTCCGGTGTTGGCGCAGCCGCCGCCGGCGCTGAAGAAGTTGATCGTCCCGTCCCAGTAGGCATTGCAAACGTCGTTGATGCCGACGTTCGCGGTGATCCGCTGGTTGATGTAGCTGAAGGTCGGATCGAACTGGAACATGAAGTCTCGGACGTCGTTCACCGCCAGGAACACATCGCGCTCATCGGCGCGCGAGTTCGTGTTGTTCCAGAGGACGTTGAACGGGGTGCCGGGAGTCGCGGTGCCGGAAAACGCCGCTTCGGCGCCGGCCACGTTGTTCAGATCGACATAGGGACCGTAGAGGTCGGCGGTCACGCCGCGGGGCGTGTTGTCGCCATTGGCCAGGGTCCAGTTCCCGTTGATGTCGGTCGTGGTGGTGCCGACCCCGGTCACGTTGACCCGGAGGTACTTGAACGGCGTGCTCTCGGCGCCGTTGCAGTAGGTGTCTTCCTGCACGTCACCGTCGGCGTCGCCGGTGTAGTTGACGTAGTGGATATCGTTGTAGCGCCAGACGATCTCGCTGTCGTGAGCGTCGGCGTAGGAGACCCACTTGCCGAACGGCTCCTGGGTGCGGAGCGTCACCTTGTAGACCAGGTGATGCTCGACGCTCGTCTCGCTGGTCGGAACGGGCAGGATGAAGAGCCGCGTCCCCGCCTCGACCTTGTCGGTCTCGGGGTTGAAGTTCAGCCCGCGCTTCGCGACGTCCTCGGCCACGCCGGAGGGGAAGTTCGGCCGCCAGTCGACCGTGATGTCGGAGTAGTACTCCGAGCCGCCCATGAAAAACCGGCCGCTCTCGGTGAAGACGGTCAGAACCCGCCCGCCGATCACGTCGAAGCCGTGGTACGACTGCTGGAACAAGACCGAACGCTTGCCCAGGCCGGAACGCTGCGAGGAAACGCGCAGATCATTGGTATTGGCGCCGAAGACGTCACGGTTCTGGTTGACGATTCCGCGGGCCACGCCCAGGGCCTCTTCCTGCGAGGCCAACTGCTCCGCCACCTGGACACCGCTGCCGTAAAAGGCGGAGGGAGTTCCGGTTTGCGGGTTCCACGAATAGACGCGCCACTCGCCGTCGAAGCTCCGCATGAGCGAGTTCTCGACCGACAGGCGCTCGATCTGCGCGGCGTCGGACTGATGGTTGAAGAGGTCGTACTGCTGGAGCTGGATCTCGTACTCATGGCCGTGGTCGTGGGTAGTGAAGGCCTGGCTCGGGGTGGCCGCGACGACCGCGGACAGACCCACCAGCAGGCCCAAACTCAGGGCATGACGATTCATCCGATGCTTTCTCCTTCTCAGAGCGCCGCGCGGTGCGAGGGGCCTCCTGCCGGCCGCGGAACACTGATCGATACCCCAGGTGGGGGTGGGTGTGATTGGGAGACCAACACGAGCGGTGGAAGTATAGCGGAAGAAGATCTAGATCTGGAACGGACAGATGGGGAAAACTGTGGCGGGGGCCCCGGCCCCTGTTTCAGGTCTCCCCGGCGGCGCGCTGCGGCGCCGTCGGGGAATCTGGCTGAGACGTGCGGTCTCGTTTTTCTCTCTGCGCTCGCTCCCTAGGCGGGCCTGACGTGGCGTCGGGTGCGAATCTCGTCCCGCAACAGGTTGTGGAACTCGGCGAACGGCATCGTGTCCTGTTGTTCGATCTGATAACGGCGTACCGTTACCGCCCGCTCCTCCGCCTCCTTTTTCCCGATCACGAGCAGGATCGGCAGCTTCTCGATCGCGCCGTTGCGGATCTTCTTTCCGAACGAGTGGGGCGAAAGATCGACCTCCGCCCTCACTCCCTCGGCGCGGAGGATGCCGCGCAGTTCCTCCGCGTAGGGGAGCAGCTCGTCCGATACCGTGATCAGCCGCACCTGGATCGGGGCGAGCCAGGTAGGGAATGCGCCGCCGTAGTGCTCGATCAGATAGGAGAGGATCCGCTCGTGAGTGGAGAGCGGCGCGCGGTGCAGGACCACGGGGCGCTCCTCCTGACCGTGCTCGTCGACGTAGGTCAGGTCGAACCGGTTCGGTGCGACCGAGTCGTACTGAATGGTCGAGACCGTCTCCTCGCGCCCGAGCAGGTTCCGGAACTGGATGTCGATCTTCGGTCCGTAGAAGGCGGCCTCGTCTTCCCCGACGTAGTACTCCACCCCTTCTCGCTCCAGCGCTTCTTTCAGGACTGCCTCGGCCTCGCGCCACAGATCCTCGTCGTCGTGGTACTTCTCGGTCCGGGCCGGGTCGTGTAGCGAGAGCCGGAAGCGGTAGCGGGTGAAGTCGAACACCGCGTAGATCTCGCGGTACATCTGGAGGATGGTCCGGATCTCCTCCAACGCCTGCGCCCGGGTGAGATAGATGTGGGCGTCGTTCATGGTCAGACAGCGGACGCGGAGCAGGCCGGAGAGCTCACCCGACTGCTCGAAGCGGTAGCAGGTGCCGTACTCGGCCAGCCGGACCGGCAACTCGCGGTAACTGCGCGGCCGATGCTTGTAGATCATGTGGTGGTGCGGGCAGTTCATCGGCTTGAGGTAGAACACCTCCTTGGGCCGCGCCCCGGCCGCCTCCCCGGGGGCGTCCCCCTCCATCGCCCGGGAATCATCCTCTGCCACCTCCATCGGGGGGAACATCGACTCCTTGTAGTAGGGAAGATGCCCCGAGCGATAGTAGAGCTCCTGCTTGGTGATGTGCGGGGTCGAGACCCGCTCGTAGCCGTAGCGGAACTCGAACTCCTTGGCCAACGCCTCGACCTCGTCGCGCAGCACGGTCCCCTTCGGCAGCCAGAGGATCAGCCCCTTGCCGATCTCCTCCTCGATATGGAACAGCTCCAGCTCGCGCCCGAGCTTCTTGTGATCGCGCTCCTGGGCCAGCTTGCGCCGGGCGAGGTAGTCGTCCAGCTCCTCCTTACGCGCGAAGGCCAGGCCGTAGATCCGGGTCAGCATCTTGTTCTTCTCGCTCCCGCGCCAGTAGGCGCCGGCGATCGAGTCGAGCAGGAATGCGTCTTCCGGGATCTCCTTGGTCGTCTCGACGTGCGGGCCCTCGCACATGTCGGTGAAGGGGCCGTTCTCGTAGAACGAGATCACCTCGACCCCTTTGGCCCTGAGATCGCTCGACGCCTCCACCTTGTACGGTTGGCCCATCGCGGTGGTCTTCTCGATCGCCTGGTCGGCCGGAAGCTCCGTGCGGGTGAAGCTCTGCTTCTGTCTCAGGATCTCCTTCATCTTCTTCTGCAGCTTCGGCAGGTCGGCCGCGGTGATCGGCTCCTCGAGATCGAAGTCGTAGTAGAAGCCGTTCTCGACCGGCGGGCCGAAGCCCAGCTTGGCCGTCGGCTGCAGCGACAGCACCGCCTGGGCGAGCACGTGGGCGAGCGAGTGGCGAATCCGATAGAGCCTCTGGGCCTCGGGATCGAGGCCGGCCACGGCTTGTGCGATCTCCTGATCCTGCATGAATTCCTCCCGGAGGTAATCGGGGCAGCGTAGCAAACAGCGGGGCAAACGTCGAATTCTCCTCCGGAAACTGCTTGCCGTGACGGGCATCGAACCCAAGAATCCGCGGGTCCACCGAGAAAGAAGGAGTTGCCGTTGGTCCCCCTCGCCCGCCCGGATGGTCCGCATCACCGATGCGCGCGCCGCTTCGGTGCAGCCCTCGCGATCGCACTCGCCCTGGTCTTCGGGATGGCCCAGTCGGCTGTGGCCCGCCCGCGCATCGGTCTCGCCCTCTCGGGTGGTGGGGCGCGGGCTCTGGCTGAGATCGGCGTGCTCCGCGCGCTCGAGGAGGAGGGGATCCCGATCGATTGCATCGCGGGCAACTCGATGGGGGCGTTGATCGGCGGACTGTACGCCGCGGGGGTTTCGGCCGACTCGCTTCGTGGACTGGCCCGTCGATCCGACATCTTCGGCGAACCGTCGGCCTACGCCAACCTGAGCGTCTTCCAGAAGCAGGTGGTGCGGCCCCAGGCGTTCGGCCTCCACTTCGACGGCTGGGAGTACCGCCTGCCGCAGGCTCTGGTCAGCGATTTCAACGTGAACTGGACCATCGTTTCCCACGCCGCGCCGGCCAATCTGGCCGCGAACGGGGACTTCGACCGTCTGCCGATTCCGTTCCGCGCCGTGGCGCTCGACTTGAAGAGCGGCGAACTCGAGGTGTTCCGCTCCGGCGACCTCGCGCGCGCCATCCGCTCCAGCATCTCGGTGCCGGTGACCTTTCCCCCCATCCGGATGCGTAACCCGGAACGGATCCTGGTCGACGCCGGCCCGCGCGAGAACCTGCCGATCGAACTGCTGGCCGAGATGGGGGCCGACCGCGTGATCGCGGTCAACTGCACGCAATCGATGCACGATCAGCGCGAGATCAACGATGTCACCGACGTCGCGCTCCGCCTGGTCCGGATCCTCTCCGAACCGTGCGACTCGCTCTCGACCGAGGGGTGGGACGTCTGGATCGAGCCGCGCACCCCCGGCGTGCGGATGAGCGAGTACGACCGGGCCGAAGAGATGATCGCGGCCGGTTACGCGGCGGCGAAGTCCCAGCTGCCGGCACTCCGGCGGATGCTCGAAGTCGAGCCGACGGTCGCCGACACGCAGCCGGGGTCGACGACCGCCACCCCGGACCCCGATCCTCCCACCAGCCGCGAGTATCCGGAGGTGGGGGCGCGGATGCCGGGAGATGGCGGCTCCCGGCGTCTCCGTGATCTTGCCCTGCCTGAGATCGATTCCCTCGAGGTGGCCTGGATCCGGCTCGAAGGACGGCGGGTCGCCTACTCCTGGGTGCCGCGGGAGGAACTCGGCCTCGCGCCCGGGGATCGCTTCGATCTCGAGAACTTCGGCCGCGGCCTCCGCCGCCTCTCGGCCACCAACCTTTACGACTCCGTCTGGCCGCGGCTCGAGTCGGTTTCTCCGGGCAAGGTGGGGATCGTGCTCGAGCTCGAGGAGCGGACCCCGACCTTCGTTTCCCTCGGGTTGCTCTACGACAACAGCCGACTGGTCAATCTGAACATCGAGCTGACGCGGAACAACGTGCTCCGGCTGGGGGAGACCTGGTACGCGAACCTCGCCCTCGGCAACTATCGCGACGGTGGGGAACTGGGGGTGCGCTCCGGGCGCCTGCGCGGCGTTCCGCTGGTCTTCGACCTGGTGGCCAAGAGCAATCGCACGCTCTACCGACGTGAGGACGGCGGAGAGCTACGGCGCACCCTGACCGGCGTCCAGGTCTCGACCGGGGCGTTCGGCACGCGGCAGGGCCTCCTCCTCGCAGGGCTCCGTGTCCTGCGCGACGAGGCGGAGGCGATCGGCCAGGAGTCGATCAGCGCGCTCGGACTACCGCAGGGATGGGGCGCCACCGACCGGAGCCTCTTCGCCACGCTGCTCGTCGATGGCACCGATCAGCGGATGCTGCCTCGTCGCGGCTTGAGGGCGCGGGTCGACTACGAACTCTTCTTCGATCATGAACTCGAGCTGAGCCACCTTAGCTACGACGGCAATGCGGCTCTCTCCCTCGCCCTCGGCCCGCTCAGCATGACTACCGACGCCGGGATTGCCGGCGTCTCGAAACTCGATCTCCCGTTCCGCTTCGAACATCGGGTCGATCTCACGCGCTCGACCCTCGGGCGATTGGAGGAGGGGTCCTTCGGACGGTTCACCGCCGATTCCGGCCTCTCGTTCGGGTTCGAGATCGCGTCCAACCTCTCCCTGTGGTGCGAAGGACGCGCCGGTCTCTGGTCGGATAGCTTCGACGACCTGGCCTTCGCCCAGGCCCGCCGCGGCCTCCAGGGCGGCCTCCTCCAGCGCACCCCCATCGGTCCGGTCATCGCCGGAGCCGCCGCCGAGAAGGACCGCGGTCCCTTCCTCTTCATCCAGGTCGGCCACGACCTCGTGCCCGAACGTTGATCGCGGCGGACACTCCCTTCCGGGACGCGGATCCCCGTTGAAACCGAGGCCCGGCTGGTTCACTCTTCCGCCATGGCATTCGTCCCGAACTACGAAGAGTCCCACCTGGTGGTGGCAGCCGTCCGTCTCCTGCAGCACCGGAACGGCCATCTCCCCACGCCCGAGGAGGTCGCCGGGATGCTCACCTTCCCCCAGGAGAAGGTGTTCGTCCTCATCCGCGGCCTCAAGGAGCGCGCCATCCTCCGCGTCCTCGAGAGCCCCTTCGAGACCCGGGTCGACATCCTGGACCCCGTCCCCCTCGAAGCCCTTCCCCGCGGCGTGCCCGAACCCGAGATGAAGGGCGAACTCGACGAGTTCTACGAGCGCGAGCGCGAGAAGAAGGCCGAGATGGACCGCATGTTCCGCGGCGGCGAGGTCGACAAGCGCAAGCAGGACCGGGTCAAGAAGCTCGAAGAAGAGTTCCGCAAGTTCAAACCGAAGGGCGGCCCCGAAGGCCTCTTCAAGTCCGACGAGGAGTAGCCGGCGCTACGGGGGGGGGCCCGGGGGGCCGGGGGGGGGGGGGGCCCGGCGGGGGGGGGCCCCCTCGGGGGGGGGGGCCCGGGATCGATCGTCGGCGCACCGCGCAGACTCGACCTGTCCCACCCCAACATCGTGATGTGATCCAGAGCCAGACCCTACTTCCGCTGCCCCGCCACCCGCTCCAGGTTGCGCTGTGCCGAGGCGTGCCCAGGGGCGAGGGACAGCGCGCGGCGGAAGGCGGTTTCGGCGCCTGAAAGGTTGCCGGCGCGGGCGCGGGCGATGCCGAGGTTGTTCCAGAGGTCGGGATGGTCGGCGCGGTAGTGGGTGCCGCGTTCGAGGACGGCGAGCGCTTCGGTGGGGCGGCTTGCACGGCCTAGGAGATTGGCGTGGAGCAGGGTGAGTTCGGCCGAGCGGGGGGCGCGCTGCGCGAAGGTGGCGGCGAGCGCGAGGGCTTCGGTGTCCCGGCGCTGGCGGCTCAGGAGGTAGGAAAGGCCGACGAGGGCGGGTTCGAGATCGGGCGATAGGGTGAGGGCGCGACGATAGGCGCGCTCGGCCTGGAGCGTGTCGCCGGCGGCGGCTTGGGTCGCGGCGAGATCGGCCCAGGCTTCGGCGAAGCTGGAGTCGGCGGCGAGGGCGTGGTGAGCAGCTTCGAGGGCTCGGGGAAGATCACCGTTTCGGCCATGGAGAACGGCGAGGTCGGACCAGGCTTCCTCGTGCCCCGGATCGAGTTCGACCGCGCGGCGGAGCTGGGTGATCGCCTCCGGATCGCGACCGAGGGCGGCGAGACTGGTGCCGCGGAGAAAGGGGGGCTCGGCGGGCTGGTCGACCGTGCGCGCCCGGCCGACGAACCACGATCCGCTGAGTACCGAGAGGGTGAGCGCGGCGCTGAGCGCCAAGGCAGGGCGTAGCAGCGTGCGGGCGGCGTGTGGAGCGCGCGCCCGGTCCCAGATCTCGGCCGCGCCGTGTGCGGCGAAGAGGATCAGGAAGGGGACGAGCGGCAACCGGTGTCGCGCCGAGGGAAAGAAGAGGATCAGGCCGAGGGCGTAGACCGCGGCCATCAGCAGCAGGCGATCGCTCCGCGCGCGCCAGGCGATGCCGACCACCGCGAGCGGAAAGAGGAGTCCGAACGGGAACCCGAAATCGCCCAGTCGCCACAGGAGGAGCGAGAGGAGTCGCGAACCTTCACGCGCTTCGTACAGGTCGAGGTTGCGCTTGATCTCCCTTGCGGCGAAGAGATCGCAGCTCTTGGCCAGGAGCCCGCGCAGGAATCCGAGCGGGTCGGTCGCGATGTAGTGGACCGCCTGCCGGTAGAAGTAGCGCGATTGTTCCGCAGGAAGGAACAACCCCTCTTCACGCGCGGGGCGTGCGGTGAGCGCGTCCCAATCGCGTCCGGGGCGGATGGCCAGGGTCTCCGCCGCCTTCGGGTTGTTGGCCAGATGGAGGTTGATCCCGCCGCTGGTCGAGATCGGAACCCAGGAGTGCGCGGCGCGGAGGTTGTGCGCGGTGACCGGCAGGAGGCCGAGCGCGAGGCCGAGTCCCAGAGCCGCGAGCGAGAGGCGCCGGTCACGCTGATGCGATCCAACCGGTGCGAACCGCGGCAGGAGTCGCGTCGCGGCGGCGACGAGAACCAGCGGTAGGGCATTTTCCCGACAGAGCGAGGCGCCGGCCAGGAGAAGCCCGGAGACGAGACCATCGATGATCGGCCGCGCGCGCTGCCGGTCTTCCCACCAGGCCCAGAGAAGCAGAAGGAAGATCGCCAGGGTCTCGCGCAGGAGCTGTCCTTCGAAGTAGATCAGCGGTCCGTTGAACGCGACGAGCGCGAGCGCGAGCTTGGCCCACCGCTCTTCCATGCGGGGGCGCGCCAGGGCATAGACCAGGACCGCGCTCCCCGCGCCGAGGAACGCCTGGAGCAACCAGGCGGCCTCCCAGTGCCAACCGAAGAGACGGTAGACCGTGCCGAGCACGAACGACCAGAGGGGTGCCTGCCAGAAGGGATCGGCCCCCGGCCAGCTGCCGGCCAGCCAGGCGCGCGCCTCGCTGTCGTACGTCGCGGCATCGACCACCGGGAGGTTGAGCGGGGCGGCGCCCCGCCACTCGAGAAAGAAGAGCAGCCGGGGAAGGAGCGCGAGACCGAAGGCGAAGAGGAAGACCAGAACCGGGCGCTGTGCTCCGACGGCTGTGGGGCGGGACGGATCCCGTCCGGTCGGGCTCACTCTTCCTCGCTCCAGACCACGTTGTACCACTGTTCGCCTTCGTAGAAGGCGCAGAGCCAGTGCGGACCGTGGGCGATCGGGGGGGCGGTTGGGTCTCCGCCGCAGTGGATGTGGTAGAACCCCTCCGGGGCGTCGTATTCGAAGCGGAACCACGGAGTCCCCGCGAGTGATCGCGCCTCGAAGTCGATTTGCCCGGCGCGGGGCAGCACTCCTTGGGCCCCAACGCCATGATCGTCCGCGAATGGATTCGGAACACACTCCAGAGGGCCGCTCGGTCGGATGACCAGCCGCGGGGCCGGCGTTTGGTCGCCGCTCCAGGCGAAGGCTCGTGTGCTCAGGAAGGGGCTTCGCGCCACCCGAAGCGCCACCCGGTAGTTCCCCGGCGGGGGCTCCGCGAACCGATAGGCGCCGTTTTCCGTCCAGGTCGAGTCGGTCGCCGCGCCGGTTGACGTGGTGTCGGCCCCGAGCGCCAGCAGGTAGATGCGCAGACTATCCGCGTCGTCTTCGATCCGCTGCTTGATCACCTGGCCCGACTTGGTGAAGAGGTTCCCCACCAGTCGCACTTCGCCCACCAGGTCGGCGGCGGGCGGGGTGATCGGATGCGGTCCTCGAGGCTGATCGCCGCGATCGCTGCACCCACCGGAGAGGCTCAGGGTGAGCCCCGAGACGATCAGGGTGAGCTTCGGGAGGATCCGGGTGCGCGGTGTGCCCGGGAGGAAACGAAACACGCCCGTCCTCGCGTGGGGGCGAACGGACGGGCGCATCGACATCAAGCTCTCTCCCGCGCGGCTACGCGCGCTCGACGAAGTGCCCGTCGCGCGTGTCGATCTTGCACTTGTCGCCCACCCCGATGAACTGCGGCACCTTCACCACCAACCCGGTTTCCAACACGGCCTGCTTCGGTGAAGCGCTCGCCGTCGCCCCCTTCATCGAGGGCTCCGTCTCCTTCACCGTGAGGTAGACGAAGTTCGGCAGGTCGATCGAGACCGGTTGCCCCTCGTAGTAGAGGGCGCTCACCTCGGACTCCTCGAGCAGATAGTCAACCGTGTCGCCCAGGGTCTCCTTGTCGAGGGTCATCATCTCGTAGCTCTCGGTGCTCATGAAGTGGAACTCGTCGCCGGAGCGGTAGAGGAACTTGAGGGTGTGCTCCTCGAGATCGGCCAGCTCGCACTTGTCCTCCGAGCGGAACCGATGCTCGAAGGAGTTCCCGCTCTTCAGGGAGACCAGCTTCGTCTGCATCATCCCGCGCAGGTTGCCCGGCGTGTGGTGGTGGGCCTTGAGAACACGGCAGGGCTCCCCCTCGAAGAGGATGACGGTGCCCACCCGCAATTGGGTCGCTGCAATCATGGAAACAGACTCTCCTCGGCCTCCGCGGGCCATGGTTGAACCAACGCGGTCCGGTTCGCCCGGCCGCGCCTGACTGTCGCTCTCTCTGGGTTTGGAAAGGGAAGAATACCGCAGGGGGGGGAGTGTTGCCAACGGGGGTGGGGGAGCCGTCGCGGGGGGCGGAAGGGGGGCAGATCCGGGGACGCCGAGATCCGATTCGCTCAGGCGTGGACCAGATCCTGGGTGGCACCCACCAGCACCGTTCGAAGCGACTTCCGAACCTACTCGCCGACCGCCAGCATCCTGACGAAGGTGGCAAGTCGCTCGGCCTCGGCTCCTGTGAGGTCATACGGAATGTTGCCAATGGTAATCACCAACCCTGGGCGAATCGGGAGGGAAGAAAGGTACGTCCCGGGGCGCGACTCTAGCTCACGGATCGTCCCCGCATCTCTGAAGCCGGTTGCATCATCGCCTGCCAGGTTCCCTCTCGTCCCCGCGCCCGACGTTGCGCGCGTCTTGGTGGTGAAGGCTCCCCCGTTCTCTCGCCACTGCCGAAAGAGATCGATCGCACGGCGAACCCGCCGTTCATACTCTCTCAGGGTCGTCGGGCTCAGGTCCTTCGCCCGCCTGCTGGTGAAGCGTCTGATCACTCCATCCAGGTCAAGCTGGTCGAAGTCCTGCTTCTCGCCTTCACTCAAGACCCCGAGCACGTTCCGGGACGCCACGGAGAGCGCCTGTGCCGTCGACACCGGCATGAGCCCCCTGTCCCCGGACTGATCGAGAAACTCCAGTAGGTCGTTCACGGAATACGAGTTTGCCATCTGATATCTCCTACGGTACATTGTCCTCTGAGGGGCAATATAACGTATGGATACGACAAGCGCAAACTTTCTGTACCCCCGGACGATGCTCCGTCGACTCGAGACGGACATGGGCCTGTATCCCGTGGTTGTCGTCATGGGCGCCCGGCAGGTGGGGAAGAGCACGTTGTGTCTGGAACTTGCTGCAAAACATGGGCTTGCGAGACGTACTCTGGACGATCGAGACGTGCGTGCGCAAGCCCTGGCCGACCCGGAGGGGTTCTTGGACGACCTCGGTGAGAATGGAGCCTTCATCGACGAAGTCCAGCGAGCACCGGACCTGCTGCTGGCCATCAAGGCGGTGGTCGATCGGGATCCGCGGAAGGGGCAATATCTGCTCAGTGGATCCAGTCAACCACGGGTAAGCAAGGCCGTGAGCGACTCTCTCCTCGGCCGCGCCACGTATCGCACTCTCAGGCCCCTCACCCTGAGCGAACTTCGATTCGATGAGGAGCACCCGGGGTGGAGCTTCCTCTTCGATACGGACGAGCAGATCCTGCTCCGCGAACTGGAGAAGCGGGCGGAGTCAAGTGGTCGGCTGGATTGGCGGGAGGTGGTTCAGACTGGGGGCTTCCCGCGGGCTGTTGCGGCGCCCCCGAATCAGCGGCTGAGGATCCTGGATGACTATGTCGAGATCTTCTCGCGGCGAGACGTTCGGGAGATCGTTTCGGTCGAATCCACTTCCCGGCTCGAGGCCTTCGTCCGACTCGCTGCCATGCGCACGGGACGGGAACTCAACATCTCAGGTATGTCCAGCGATCTCGGAGTTCCAGTAAGCACCATTCGTAGATGGCTAGATGCACTCCAACGCAGCTATCTGATCGAACTGGTACCGCCGTATTTCCGTAACGCGAGTCAGAGGGTCATCAAGTCCCCGAAGCTCTACAGCGTCGATGCGGCACTTTCGCTTGCAGCTTCGCGCGACACCACTGCGACCGGATTCCACCTGGAGACGTTGATCGCCGGCGACCTGTTCGTATGGAAGGATGGCGACCCGACCCGCGACCTCTATCACTGGCGGCTGAGTTCGGGCCAGGAAGTCGATTTCATCCTCGAGGAGCGCGGACAACTCCTGCCCGTGGAGATCAAGGCAAGCAACAACGTGGGTGCGGGCGACGCGCGCCATCTCGCGACGTTCCGGGAACGCCACGCGAACACTCCCCGCGGTGTGCTCGTGAGCTGCGATCCAACCATCCGCGTGCTGAAGCCGGGCCTCGTAGCGTGCCCGTGGTGGGCGATCATTTAGGCGACTCGTTCGGGCGCGCCCTCTGCGGGGGGCGCGCCCGAGGCGTATGGGGCTTTGTCGCCGGATCCCTTGGATCGGCGAGAGGAAGTTCGCTCCCGCTCAGTCCCCGCGAAGCCCGAGGCGAGCGATGAAGCGGGTGAGGAAGTTGCCTTCCTTCTCGCGACGCTTGCGGCGGGCCTCCTCGAGGTGCTCCTTGGCGGTGAGGGCGCGCGCGGGTTCGCCGGCGTGGACGTGACGGCGGAGGTGCGGGCCAGGGGCGCCGGAGTTGCGGTTGACCGGGCCGTCGTTACGACGCGAATCGGGACCGCCGCGGCGCGTATCACCGTCACGACGTGAGGCACCGTTGCGCTGGCCCTCGCCGTCTCGCCGGGGCTCGCCGCCGCGACGGGATTGGCCGTCGCGGGGAGTGGGCACGGTGACGCCGGTGGCGCGGGTGCGCGGGACGGCCATGGAGTCGACGGCGATGGTGGCGGCTTCGTCGGGACGGCCACCGCGGCGCCGACGCGACCGGCCGGAGGGATCGCTCCCTTCGTCGCCGAAGCTGGGGCGTTCGTCCCGTGCGTTAGCGCCGTTGCGATTCGCGCCGCCGCCGTTCGTGCCCCCGCCGTTTTGGGCGCGATCGCTGCCGCCAGGTGCGCCGGCGATCATCGGGGTCGACTCAGGAAGGAGCGCGGGGTTCTTTCTCCGGCCGCGTCCGCCACGCCGACGACGCTTGCGGGGTGCTCCGTCGGATCCGAGTTCCGCGGCGATGGTCTCGCGCTCGACCATCTCCCGCGGGGTGGGAAGTCCGTGCGAAGCGGCGCCGACCTGCTCGCGGAGAGGGCGAACCCCGGACGGGGTGTATCCGGCGGCGGTCTCGCCCGCCGAGCTGCGACCGGCCGAGCCACGACTCGAGGATCCCTGACGTGAGGAACCGTGTCCTGATGATCCCCGACCGCCGCGCGAGGAGCTGCCGCCACGGGAGCTGCGACCGCCGTAGCCCATGCGACTGCCGTGCGAGCCGTCGGGGCCGCCGGCCAAGTCACTTCCCTCGGAGAGAACGCGGAGGCCGCCGCCGACCATCATCTCGGCGACCGGGAGACGCTTGCCGAGGTGTCGCTCGATGGCCAGGAGTCCGCGGCCGTCTTCGGGGCTCATGATGGAGATGGCGCGCCCTTTGGTGCCGGCCCGGGCGGTGCGACCGATCCGGTGCACGTAATCCTCGGGCGAGTGCGGGATGTCGAAGTTGACCACGTGGCTGATGCCGGTCACGTCGAGCCCGCGCGCCGCGATGTCGGTGGCGACCAGGATCCGGATGCCGCCGTCGCGGAAGGCGTTGAGCGCCTCGAGCCGGCGTTCCTGGGTCTTGTCACTGTGGATCGAGGTGCAGCGGAAGCCGCGCGTCTTGAGGTAACCGGAGAGACTGGAAGCGCCGCGCTTGGTCTTGGTGAAGACGAGGGCGCGGTCCATGTCGGGATCCCGCAGGATCGCGGCGAGGGTTTCGCGCTTGGAGTCGCCGTCGACCCGCACGAGGAACTGCTCGACGCCGTCGGCGGTGCTGGTCGGCGGGGCGACCTCGATCCGGACGGGGTTGTGCAGGATGTCGCGCGCCAGCCGCTGGATTTCGGGGTCGAGCGTGGCGGAGAAGAGGAGCGTCTGGCGTTCGGCCGGGATCTCGCGCACGATCTCTCGCACCGCATCGATGAATCCCATGTCGAGCATCCGGTCGGCTTCGTCAAGCACCAGCACCGAGGTGTGGCGATAGTCGATGTTGCCGCGCCACATGTGGTCCTTGAGCCGGCCGGGGGTCGCGACCAGGAGGTCGACGCCGTAGCGCAGCATCATCTCCTGGGGCTCCATCGGAACGCCGCCGTAGACCGCGGTCGAGCGGAGTTGCATGTGCGCGGCGTAGGTGCGGATACTGCGACCGACCTGGATGGCGAGCTCGCGCGTCGGCACGAGGATCAGGGCGCGGATGTGGCCCGGTTCCTCGTTGCGCAGGCGATGCAGGATCGGAAGGGTGAAGGCTGCGGTCTTGCCGGTGCCGGTCTGGGCGCAGCCCATGATGTCCTTACCCTCGAGAACGTGAGGGATGGCCTGTTCCTGAATCGGGGTGGGATTCGTGTAGCCGGCTTCTTCGAGGGCCGGAGGATCTCGGGGCAAAGCCCCATGGACGCAAAATCAGTCATGTAGAGAGGGGACTCCTTGCCGGACCGCCGCCGGGACTGCCTATGAGGCCGGGCGGGGCTCCGGGTCTTTCTTTCAATCGTCGCCGTTCTCGCGTCGGGACATGCGGCAGGCCAGGGGACAGTGGCGCCACTTTGGGGGTGTCCGGACGCGTCAGCGCGTTGATCCAGGGGTGTTGATTTGACAGATGACGTTCGGTCATATGGTTCCTACTGAATATTCGGCCATTCTGCGCCAGAATTCCAGGGATAGTTTGACCGGCGGCCATTCCGTCGTTCCACGCCAGGCCAAGGAGGCTCGATGACCCGGGTGCGCACCGTCTGTCCGCTCGACTGCTGGGATGCCTGCGGCATGGTTGCCGAGGTAGTGGATGGCCAAGTGGTGAAGCTGGACGGGGATCCAGACCACCCGATTTCACGGGGCACGCTTTGTGCCCGGACGTACCGCTATCCCGAACGGGCCTTCAGCGATGAGCGGATCGTCTACCCGATGCGACGACGCGGCTCAGAGTTCGCGCGGGTGTCGTGGGATGAGGCGTTGGACGAAATCGTCGGCCGTCTGGAGACCCTCCGCGCGGCCGGTCGCACGCAGGCGGTCTTTCATTTTCAGTCGTCCGGATCGATGGGAGTGCTGAAGCGGCTCTCGGCGCGATTCTGGAATCTGCTCGGCGGGGTGACCGTGGCCGAGGGAGACTTTTGCCTCGGGGCGGGAAAGACCGCACTCGAGCAGCAGCTCGGCGACTACCGGCCCCATGCCTTCGACGATGTTCGAAACAGCCGGGCGATCTTCCTCTGGGGGCGGGACCCCCTGATCTCCGGTCCGCATCGCATGGCGTTCTTGAAGGAAGCGCGGGATCGGGGAGCGGTCGTGATCTCGATCAACCCGCTGGCCATCGCGCGTTCTCCGGTCGTCTCCGAATCGGTTCGACTCCGCCCCGGAACCGATGCCTGGCTCGCGGCCGCGATGGCCAAGGTGCTGATCGAGAAGGGGAGGATCGACGCGCGGTTCGTGCGCGACCGCACCGAGGGGTACGAGCAGTTTGCCGGTCTGGTGCGCGATCTCTCCCTGGATGAGGCGGCGCGTATCACCGGCGTAGCCCGGGCCGATATCTGCCGTCTTGCGCTTCTCTACGCCGATGCCGACCCAGCCGCGATTCTCTTCGGCACCGGCTCGATCCGCTATCGGAACGGCCTCGAAAACGCGCGCTGGGTGACCGCGCTGCCCGCGCTGGTCGGCTCCTACGGTCGCGCCGGAGGAGGGCTCAGCTACAGCATTCGCCACATGCGCGATACCGATACCGAGCGGTGGGAGGCGCCGCTTGGAGCCAACCATCGTCCGCTCGGGGCGACCGATTGGCCGCGTCATCTCTCCGCGCTCGACCCGGCGATCGAGGTGCTCTGGGTGAACGGGGCGAATCCCGCGGCGATGCTGCCGGACAACGACGCCATGGCTCGAGCACTGGCCCGCATTCCGTTCAAGGTGGTGGTCGATCTGCACTGGACCGACACCGCGCGGCAGGCGGATCTCGTGCTGCCGCACCCGTCCTTCCTCGAGGAGGAGGGGGTGGTGACCTCGTGGGGCCACGCGCTGGTGGCGTGGCAGAATCGCGCGGTGGCGCCGCAAGGCGAGGCGCGCAGCGACCTGGAGATCTTCCAGGCCCTGGCGCAGCGCATGGGATTCGGCGATGAGATGACCGGCACGGCAGAGGAGTGGTCGCGGCGGTTGATGGGCTCCGTACTCGGCGAGGAAGAGTGGCGGGCGATGTGCCACGAAAGGGGACATGCGCGGAGTCGCGCCCACGAGGATGTGCCTTACGCGGACACGGCGTTTCCGCGCGAAGGCGGGCGGTATCTCTTTCCCGCAGGCCTGCCGAGCGAGTCCGATCTGCCGCAGCCGTCGCGCGAGTTCCCGTTCCTCCTCCTCACGCCGAAGAATCGCGAGCGTCACCTCTCGCAGACCATTCCGTCGCGCGAGCCGGAGCGGCTGACCGGCACGATGGCCGCGGATGTCGCTCGCGCCGCGGGGCGAAGTTCCGGGCGCTTTACCCTCGCGTCGCGCCTGGGCGCGATCGAGGTCGAGCTGTCGGTCGACGAGACCCTGCTGGATGGGCTCGTCGTGGTGCCGATGGGGGGGGCGCGGCACGGCCGGACCAGTCCGAACCTCCTGATCACCGCCGACACGGCGCGGGACGGCGTGACCGCCGCGTACTATGACTGCCCGGTCCGCGTCACGGCGGTTTGAGGCCGCGATGCGGGCGCTCCGTGTGTGGATGAAACCTCGGGTTGGCGCCTTAGGGCTGGCGCTGCTCGTTCTATCCATCGCCGAGTGGACTCCCTCCTCTGCAGCGAGAGAGGTCGGTGCATCGGTGGGCGAACAGCTCGAGGCGCGGCCGAGTCCGGTTCTGTCGGTGGTCTTCGCCGATCCCGAGCGGGCCATCGGAAAAGGGCGCGGGATCGACGCGCTGGGGTCGGATCTCTCGAGCCGCCTGCGCGCGCTCGGAGCCATGCGACTCGAGCCGGCGTTTCCTGATCCGCCTCGCGGTGAACGGGTGCGGAGCGGCCCGGGGCGATCGTCGCGCGCGCCAGACCTGTCGCGCTTCCACCATCTCGTCTTTGCCGATGGGGAGGCGGCGCTGCGAGCCCTACCGGAGCTGCGCCGATGGCCCGAGCTCCGGCTGGTCGAGTCGCTGTCGATTGCGCCCGTGATGAGCGGAGATCCGGTGCAGTTTCCGGACGATCCGTACTTCATCTCCTGGCCCTGGGGCTGGCCGGAGGATCCTCAGTGGTCGCTGCGGAATCAAGGAAGGCGAGGCGACGGGGCACGGTGCGCTCCGGCGATTCCTGGAGCGGACGTCGGAATCGATCCCTCCTGGCGGACGATCGAGGCGGCGATCCGAGCCTTCGGACACGGCTTCTCGTTCTCGCCCTACCTCGGCGCACCGGAGGTGGTGCTCGGTTTTCTGGATGTTGGGCTGCTCGACACCCATCCCGATTTGCGGGTGCTGGAGGAGTTCGCCCGCGATCCACGGCTCTCGCTCTGTCCCGAGGCCGACTGGTGCGGCGATCACGGCACCAAGATGGCGGGGCTGGCCGCGGCGCGCGTCGGGAACGGGATTGGCGTGGCCGGCGTCTGCGGGGAATGCTCGGTGCTCGATCTCAACGTGCCGTCCTGCCCCTGCTCGGGCTGTGACACGCCCGAGGGGAACTGCCTCTTCGTATCCCATCTCTGGCACACGCGACTGGTCGCCGCGGTCGACTTCGATCTGGGACAGACCCAGCAGGGGAAGCCCCGACGTCTCGCGGTGGTGAACGCCTCGTTCGCCTCCAGCGGCCACGCGCCGCTCGAGGTACTGGAGGCGCTCTGGTACGCCCACCTCTCGGGAGTGCTGGTGGTGGCGGCGAGCGGGGATCAGTCGCTCGTGCAGCCGGGGCCGCGCTTTCCGGCCAATGTGCCATTCGTGCTCGGGGTCGGCGGGAGTACCTGGGAGGATCGATTCTGGGATACCCGCGTCTCCTGTTACGGCGGCGCGAACGGCACCACCGTCGATCGACATCAGATCGATCTCGCCGCCCCTGCTTCCGGCGCGGTGGTGACCACCTTCGTCTACGACAACCCGTCCGGCGCGGGGCTCTATGCGCCGACCACCGGGCAGTGCTCGGCTGCAGCGGCGCTGGTCAGCGGCGCCGCCGGGGTCGTCTCGGCGCAGGTGCCCGAACTCTCGGCCGATGATCTGGCCGGCGTGCTCCTGGCGTCCGCGCGACCGTATCGGGTCGACCCGACGCTCGATCCGACCTGTCCGCCGGAACTCTGCCCGCGCTCGTTCTACGGGCGGGGAGTGGTTGATCTCGAGAATGCGCTTCACGTCGTCGCCCGCCGGGCGCGCTGGGAGACCTTGCGGTTGACCGAACGGGCCGAGGTGCCGGGGATGACCTGGGAGCGTCAACTGGTGGGCGAGTACACCTTCGCCGGCGCGCTCTGGCGGGAGTACCGCGTGGTGGCGACCGTCCCGCTGCGCGCGCGGCCGTCGGGCGGTCCGACCGATCTCCCGCAGTACCTCGCCTGGCCGGCGCACCTGCTCTCGACCACGCCGCTCGCCTACGGCGTCGGCGCCGGCCGGATCGGATCGCTGGAGAGCGGAGTGACCGGGATCGAACTCGAGGTCGATCCCGCGACGGGAGTGGCCACGGTGACCGGAGCGAACTTCTGTCGCGTGGTCGGCGGGGTCGAGGAGCCGCAGGTGCCGTGGGCGGATCTCTCGATGGTGATCTCTACCTGGCCGCACCGCGGCCGCACCGACGATCCTCCGCCGATCGAGCCGGTGGGCGAAGGGGAGATCGAGGTTCGTCCGAACCCGTTTCGGGTCGAGACCACGATCCTCGCCCCCGGGGTCGGCCGGGGGACGACCGCGCGGTGTGAAATTTTTGACGCCGCGGGGCGACTGGTGCGGACGCTCCCTCCTGGGTATTCTCCCGCCTTCGACCGTCGCTGGGACGGTCGCGATGCGGAGGGACGTCTGGTCCCGCCGGGAGTCTACTGGGTGCGGCTGTTCAGCGGGCGGGGAACTGCCACCTGTCCGCTGGTTCGGATCGAGTGAGCCGCGGGAAGAGCGCAGGTCGAGGCGAAGATCGCACGCACACCGAAATCGTCCGAGAGGCGGAAGCCGGCGACTGCGGAGTCAGCGCCCGCGGAGTCACAGACCGCGACCGGCGATGAACTGCTGGCGCCGGAGGCTCCGGGCGTTCCCGGGCGCGCGCTTCCGCTGCTCCTCCTCGCGCTCGCTTTCTTGCCGCTGCTCGGCTTCTTCCTGATCGGGCCGGGGGCGTGGGGATTCAATCACCTCGCCTACCTGCCCCGCGGTTTCCTGGTGCTCTCCGCCCTCGGCGCGCTCTTGCTCTCCTGGAGGCGCGCGCAGGAGTGGCTCTCCGAGCGTCTTTCCGGGACACTACCCGATCTGTTTTTCGGCCCCTTCTGGAAGCGCACCCTGTTCGTGCTCGGAATGGGAGTGCTGTTCGTGCTCCTGCGCGAACGCTCGTTCTTCATGGGAGACGGGTATCTGGTCGGCGAGTTGGTCGATCGCGGGGTGAAGTTCCGTGCCTTCGACAACATGGACTATCTCCTGCACGAGCAACTTCACCATGCGCTCAAGACGTCGCAGCCGATCGACTCGTTCACCCTCTATCGCGCCGGCGCGGTGCTGACCGGGGTCATTGGCCTGTCCGTGCTGCTTCCGCTCGCGGGGCGCCTCGCCGGGGAACGCTGGCGCCGTGCGCTCTGGGTTTGCCTCTTCCTGGCCACCGGGCCGGTGGTGCTCTTCTTTGGTTACGTCGAGAGCTACGCCAATCTCTACCTCTGCCTCACGGCGTTCCTCCTGAGCGGAGTCCTGGCGGCGCAGGGACGCGGACACCTCTGGATGGCGTCGGTCTGGTTCGGGCTCGCCATCGCGTTCCACCTGACGGCGCTCTTCAGCGCGCCGGCGTTGCTCATTCTCGCTCTGCGCACACCCGGCCGCTCCGCCCCGCGGCGGTGGCTCGAGGCGGCACTTCCGGCGCTCCTCATCTTCGGGCTCTCGGTGGTGCTCCACCTCGCGGCGGGATACGACAGCGAGTGGTTCCGGAAGGAGTTCATCGACAGCAAGAATGCCAAGTCGATCTGGATTCCGCTCTTCGAGCCGCAGCGCGGATTCTTCTCCCTCTACCACTGGAAGGACCTGCTCAGCCTCGCGCTGATCATGGCCCCGGCCGCGCTGCTGGTCGTGGTCAGCCGGGTGGGCTGGGTGCGTTCGCAGTGGCGCCGGCCGGAGGTGTTGTTCCTGGTGGTGCAGATCGTGAGTGTGCTGGGGTTCATTATCTTCATCGATCGGAAGCTTGGCGGAGCGCGCGACTGGGATCTCTTCAGCGCCCATACCGGGGGGCTGCTCCTGCTCGCGGCTCTGGCCCTTCCCGCCGCCGCCGGTGATCCGCCCGGGGCTCCCGTTCGCGCCGGGCGCGCCCCGCGCACCGCTGGGCTGCTCTGGGGGACCTCGGCCCTGGTGGTCGCTCCGTGGATCCTGTTGCTCCATCTTGAGGATCGCTCCATCGCGCGCTTCGTCGATGTGGCCGGCGACTTTCCGAACTTCGCCCGCGCCTATGCCTACGAGGAGGTGGGGAAGTACTACCGCAAGGGCGGCGACCTGCCCCGCGCGGAGGAGATGTACGAACGCTGTGTCGAGGCCTATCCCAAGAACCCGCGCTTTCTGCTCCTCCTGGGATCGGTCTACTACTCGCAGAAGAAGCTCGATGACGCGGAGCGACTGTATCGCCAGGCGCTCCTCATCAATCCGGAGCACAAGGTCGGTGTCGAGATGATCGGCAAGGTGCTCTACGCCAAGGCGGAGACGATGACGCGCGGCCCGGCCCGCGACGCGCTCTACTCCGAGTCGACCGATGCCTTTGCCCACCTGGTCCGGATGGTGCCGCGGAATCCCGACTTCTGGAATTGCTACGGTTCGAGCGCGCTCCTCTGCGATCGGCTGGAAGAGGCGGTGACCGCGTTTCAGCAGGCGCTCGACCTCGATCCGCGTCAGCGGGTGATGCATGGGCTCGGTACCGCCTATCTCGGGCTGGGTCGCCTGAGCGAGGCGGTCGATGCCTTTCGCCAGGCCGGGATGCGGAACGAGGCGAATCTGGCCACCCAGATGGGACTGGTGATGGCGCTGGTCGGCCGGGCCGACGAGGTAGTGCGCACCGGCCGGCGCCCGGACCCGGCTCTCCTGGATGAAGCGGCCCGCGCGCTCGAGCCGCTGCGGCAGCGCAACCCGGGGGAGCCGACCGCGGCGGAGTTTGCGCGCCGCATCGATCTCCTGCGCCAGGGAATCGCCCCGGGGAATGCCTTCGAGATCGAGTTGCCCGGAACTCCGCTCGAGTCTTCGACTGGGGGGGGAGCGCCGGCGGGAGACCCGGCGCCGGAGCCGTAGAATCAAACCACCGGCCCTCGCCGGCGGGGAGGAAGCGATGACACGTCCGCTGCTGACCGCAATCGAGGAAGAGTACCGACGCTACCGCGCGCTGGCCGAGGCGGCCATGCGCCAGCTCGACGACGGAGATCTGGCCCGGAAGCCGATCCCGGAGGGGAATTCGGTCGCCATCCTGGTCTGGCATCTCTCGGGGAACTTCAAGTCGCGGTTCACCGACTTCCTGACCACGGACGGCGAGAAGCCGTGGCGGAAGCGGGACGAGGAATTCGAGGATCGGGCGGTGACCAAGGCGCAGTTGCTGGAAAAATGGGACGAGGGATGGGGGGTGCTGTTGACCACCCTGGCGGCCCTCTCGGATGAGGAGCTGGGCAGCACCGTCACCATCCGGGGCCAGGGGTTGACCGTGCGCGAGGCGCTCCTTCGGTCGCTGGCTCACGCCAGCTATCACGTCGGACAGGTGGTCCTGGTCGCGCGCGCCCTGCGCGGCAACGCCTGGACCTTTCTCAGCATCGCTCCGGGAGGCTCGGCCGCCTACAACACCGCCCCGGTTCTCGATCGACCGGCCGACTTCCGGCGCGCGGTCGAAACGCGGGAAGACGACCGACCCGGCCGATAGAAGGACCCAGGGAACAGGGGGACGAGCCATCCTGTCTTGACCGACCCCGCCCCCCCTGGCAGGCTGGCCGGGAACCCAGGCTCCATCCGTTTGGTTCCATCCGGTTGGTCCGCGGCGATACCCGCGCGACGCAGGGCTGAATCTTCCTGGAGGCGATGATGATGTTCTTCGATCCGCTCTACCTCTTGATCGTGGGGCCGGCGCTGCTCCTCTCGATCGTGGCGCAATTTTGGGTCAAGGGAGCCTTCAACAAGTATGCCCAGGTGCCGACGGTCCGCGGCCTCTCCGGAGCGCAGGTGGCACAACACATCGTCAACCGGGCCGGGCTCGGGGTCCGGGTCGAGCGGGTCTCCGGCTTCCTCAGCGATCACTACGATCCGACTGCCCGAGTCCTCCGCCTGTCGCCCGATGTCTATGACGGGATCACCGTTTCCGCCGTGGGGGTGGCCGCCCACGAGGCCGGGCACGCCCTGCAGCACGCCCAGGGGTACCTCCCCCTCCAGTGGCGTTCGGCCCTGGTTCCGGTGACCAAATTCGGATCGACTCTCGCCTGGCCGCTCCTCATGATCGGATTTCTCCTTCAGGGGATGTCGATGGTGGGGCCGGCCGACCTGTTCGTGAAGATCGGGATCCTCCTCTTCTCCGGCGCGGTGCTGTTCCAGATCGTCACCCTCCCGGTCGAGTTCGACGCCTCCCGCCGCGCGGTCCAGCTGGTGACCGCCGAGGGAATCGTGACCCGGGAAGAGGCCGACGGGGTCAAGCGGGTGCTGAACGCCGCCGCCATGACCTACATCGCCGCTGCAGCCGCGGCGGTCGCCCAGTTGCTATACTTCCTGCTTCGCGCCGGGATGCTCCGGCGCGACGAGTAATCTCCGGACGATCGACGTCCGCGAGTCTCCCAGAACCACGGCGCCCGCGCGCCGATCGAGGATCGATGGCACCAGGACTCCAGGAACTACTGCTGATCAAACTGCCGGCCTTTCTCTTCGTGCTCGGCTTGGTCGTGACGATTCACGAGCTCGGACACTTCCTGGCCGCGAAGGCGGTCGGCATCCGGGTGGAGCAGTTCTCGATCGGCTACCCGCCCCGGGTCTGGGGAAAGCGGATCGGCGACACCGACTATTGCCTCTCGCTCATCCCCCTCGGCGGCTACGTCAAGATGGCCGGGATGATCGACGAGAGCATGGAAAACCCCGACAAGATCACCGGCGCGCCGGATGAGTTCATGTCCAAGAACACCTGGCAGAAGATGCTCGTGATCTCGGCCGGAGTGATCATGAACTTCCTCCTCGCGGTGGCCATCTACACCGGCGTGACCATGAAGGAAGGGGTCCCCCAGACCAAGGAGCCGGTGGTCGAGGCGGTGAACCCGGAGTTTCCGGCCGCGCAGGCGGGAATCAAGTCGGGCGACCGGATCGTGGCCGTGAACGGTGCCCCGGTGACCGACTGGCAGTCGATGGTGAAGGTGATCCACGCGAACCCGGAGACCCCGGTGCAGATCCGGTGGGAGCGCGACGGCCGGACGATGGAGGCGGCGGTCACGCCCAAGCGGGACAAGACGCTGGTCGAAGGGGAGATCAAGGAAGTCGGTCTGATCGGGGTGGGGCCACGGGTGACTTACGAGAAGGTCGGGTTCGCCACCGCGATCGGCGAGGGATGGAAGCTGCTGGGCACCAACCTCTCGATGGGGGGAGCGACGCTCAAGATGCTCTTCACCGGCCAGGCCGGGATCAAGGATCTTGGCGGCCCGGTCAAGATCGCGGAGTGGTCTGGCCAGGCGGCCAAGGCCGGCTTCACCGCCCTGCTCCTTTTCGCGGCGTTCATCAGCATCAACATCGGGATGCTGAACATCCTTCCCTTCCCGGTGCTCGACGGCGGCCATCTCGCCATGGTCCTGATCGAAGCGGTGGCCCGTCGACCGATCTCGACCCGGGTGAAGCTCGGGATCCAGCAGGTCGGCATGCTCATGCTCCTGATGTTGATCGTGGTCATCACGTTCAACGATCTGGGCGGGGCCAAGCTCATCGACAGCATCAAGCGGATGTTCTAACCGCGGCGGATCGCGCAGCGATCCGCCGCTGAGTTCCTTCACCTCCGAGACGAGCCCCCGCTCGTCTCGTGTCGTCTCCACAGGATCGTCCTACCATGATCCCTCTCCCTCACCCGCCCCGTCGCATCTCTCTCGCCAACCTCCCCACCCGCATTCACCCCCTCTCCCGCCTCTCCGCCGCGCTCGGCGGCCCGGAGATCTGGGTGAAGCGCGACGACGAGACCGGTTCCGATCTCACGGGCAACAAGGTGCGCAAGCTGGAGTTTCTCCTCGCCGAAGCCCTGGATCAGCGGGCCGACCTGATCATCACCTGTGGTGGCGTGCAGTCGAACCATTGCCGCGCGACCGCGATCGCCGCCCGTCGCCTCGGGCTGGACAGCCTGCTCTTCCTGCGCGGAGAGGACCCGGGCACGCGCGATGGAAACCTCCTCCTCGATGCTCTGGTCGGGGCGGACTTGCGCTTCATCACGCCGGAGCAGTACGCCGCCCGCGCCTCGTTGATGGCCGCCGCGGCCGCGGAGCTGCGAGCCGCCGGCCGGCGCCCCTACGTCATCCCCGAAGGGGGTTCCAACGCGCTCGGGAGCTATGGGTACGTGATTCTCTTCGAGGAGCTGGCCAGCCAGAGCGCCGGCGGTGGGCCCGAGTGGGACCACATCGTCTGCGCCACGGGCTCGGGAGGTACCCTGGCCGGACTGGCTCTCGGGGCAAAGCTCGCCGGGCGGCGCGGCGACGGCGGTTCGAACCCGGCGCAGGCTCAGGTGCACGGGGTCAATGTGTGCGACTCCGCCCTCTACTTTCGTGCTCGTGCGATCGAGATCGCGGAGGAGTTTCGGCAACGCTTCTTGCCGGAGAGCACCGCACCGCTCCTGGCCGCGGAAGAGGTGTCGGTCATCGAAGGGTACAAGGGGCCGGCCTATGCGGTACCGTACGCCGAGGAACTCGCGCTGATCCGGGAAGTCGGACGGACCGAAGGACTCCTGCTCGACCCGGTCTACACCGGCAAGGCCTTCCATGGCCTGGTCGAGGAAGTCAAACGCGGCCGCTTCGCCCGCGGGGAACGCGTGCTCTTCATCCACACCGGCGGGGCGTTCAGTCTGTTTCCCTACCGGCTCGACCTGGTGGACTGAGATCCGAGAGGAGGCTGGCGATGGCAATCGAGGTTTCGTTCTGTCAGACCAAGGAAGAGTTCATCGATGCCTTTGGCGCCATCGGTCACTACTTCGGCGGGGGAGTCTCGATCGAGGAGGTCGACCAGGTTCTCCAGGTCTTCGAATGCGACCGGACCCAGATGGCACGCGAGGCCGGGGCGGTGGTCGGAGGCTGCGGCGCACATAGCTACGAGCTGACGGTCCCTGGAGGCCGGGTGGCCGCGGCCGGCATCACCATCGTCGGGGTGCGTCCTACCCATCGGCGGCGCGGGGTTCTTCGCGCCATGATGCGAGCGCAGATCGACGACGTGCACGCGCGGAAGGAACCGGTGGCCTACCTCTGGGCCTCGGAGGAGACGATCTACGGCCGCTTCGGCTACGGCATGGCCGCGCTCAACGCCGCGATCGAGCTGCCGAAGTCGGACTGTGTCTTTGCCCGTCCGTTCACCCCGCGCGGAGAGCTCCGTCTCCATCCCCTGGAGGAGGCCTACGCACCGATTGCCGAAGTGTACGATCGGCTGCGGGGTGACTACCCCGGGATGTTCTCGCGCAAGGAAGGCTGGTGGAAGAACCGCCGGCTGGCCGACACGCCGAGCCGGCGCGGCAGCTCAGGCGAGCTCAACCGGGTGGTGCTCTACCTCGACGGACGACCGGAGGCGTACTGCCTCTATCGCCTGAATCAGGCGATAGACGGGGGAATCACCACCGGGGTGGTGAACGTGCTCGAGGCGCTCGGAACCACGCCCGAGGCGACGCGCGAGATCTGGCACTTCCTGCTCCAGATCGATTGGATCGCCAAGGTGCGGGCAGGCAACCTCTCGGTAGATCACCCGCTGCTCTTCCTCCTGGCCCACCCGCGTCGCCTGCGTCCGGTGATCAGCGACTCGCTCTGGGTCCGGCTGGTCGACGTCGAAGCCGCGCTCAACGCCCGACGCTTCGCCGACGCGCCGGCGGTGGTGCTCGAGGTGGAGGATCCCTTCTGTCCCTGGAACGCCGGACGGTATCGCGTCTCGCTCGAGGGAGCAGTCCGCACCGATGCCGCGGCCGAACTGAGGCTCGATGTGGAGGCGCTCGGCTCGTTGTATCTCGGAGGGTTCACCGCCTCGCAGCTCGCCCGGGCCAGCCGCATCGAGGAACGGAGCGCCGGCGCCCTGGGGCGGGCCGATCTGCTCTTCCGTGGCGAACGCGCCCCGTGGTGTCCGGAGATTTTCTGACCCTGTAGCGGCGGACCCAGAAGGGTCCGCCGCGATGGGGGGGCTACTTTCCGGCGGGGATTCCGAGGGCGGGAGCCTCGTTGCCTTCGGACTTCGGCTCGCTCCCGTCCTCCGCGCGGAGGAAGGCTGCGGGTCGGACGATCGTCGTCCACCGCCCCTTGGGGACCAGATAGATCTGAGACTCACCAATCCGCTTGGTGAAGGTCTGGTTCGCCTTGTTGGCCGCGCCGACCACGATCTTCTGCGTCCCGCCACCTTCCGAGCGAACCTCGATCCAGGTGGTGTCGGGGTCGAGCCCGACCTCGGCCAGGCGTGACTCGACGCTGTCCCCGAACCCGCTCGCCCGCACGCGGGTGAGGCTGTCGAGGATGATGTTCACGATGTCGGGGCGGGCCGGCGCTTCGAACGGCTCCGTGAGCTTCCACGCGCCCTGGGCGTCGCGCTCGACCGTCACCTTCTCGCGGGGAGTCTGCGTGGTCCAGCCGGTGATCTTCTCCTTCTCCAGGCTGAGCACCAGCTTGTTCCGCCAGGTCTCGCCACCGCGGTCGACGATCGAGGGCAGATAGACCGGAACGCGATAGACCTCGTTCTTCCCCTGGGGACGGACATAGCTCGACATGAAGTCGGGACCGGGCTTACCGACGATGAAGTCGGCCGTGAGCTTCCCGCCGGCGTACGTCTTGACCTCGACTCCGGTGGAGTCGACCTCGAACACCCGGTGGTTCTCCTGGTTGGTCGAGACGACGTCGGTGGTCTTGAAGGCGCCGATCTTCTCCACCAGGTCCTTGCTGTTCTTGGGGTCGGCCGGGTAGCCGCCCTCGGTCGCTACGGTCCAGATCCCGTCCTTCTTCTCCAGACGGACGTCCTGTGACTTCCCCTTGATCTCGATCGCATCGGTCTTGTCGATCGAGTAGCCGGAAAAGACCGACGATCCCTTCGGGGTGCGCTGCTTCTTCTTGTTCGCCTCGACCAGCCCGGCGATCCCGGCCAGGACCACCAGAACGAGGGCGAGGATCAGGGTCTGACGCGGCTTCATCGGGTCGCTCCCTCCTCCATCATGGCCACCTCCGGCCCGCTATGATGACGTCCGCCCTTTCCGTAGATCTCACCCAGGCGCTCGCGCGCGTTGCGTCGGGCCACGCGGCGGATCAGTCCGAAGACGACGACCAGCGCGGCGATGCCGAGGGTATTGAGGTACTTCAAGGCTGCCTTCGCGCCCGACGACAGCTCCTTCAGCGGACGCTCGGTCGCCCCGCGCGAGCGGATGGCGATGAGATCATCGCCGCTCGCGAGGAAGTCGAGCGCGTTCTGGAGCAGGAGCGCATTGGCCGGATACATGCGCAAGAACTGGTTCGTCACGAAGGAGGACGAACCGATGACCAGGATCTGGGTCTCCGGGCTCTCGGTCAGCGGCGTGTCGGTCGAGGTCGGTGTTCCCTCGGCCGCTGCGGTGGCCGGGGGAACCGGCCTCCCGGCGTAGAGGCTGCCGAAGCGCCCGCTGGCCAGTACGGCCAGAGGCATCGACTGTCCCATCTGATTGACCGGCTGGGTCATCAACGCCTGGGGGTTCAGTTCATAGCGCCCTTCCTGCGTCCAGGCCTTGTCGGTCGACTTGGCCAGCACCACCGCCTTCACATTCGGCTGGGTGGCGTTGGTTCCCGCGACCGGAGAGGGCTCCTTGCTCTTGGTGTCGGCCTCGATCGGCAGGTTGACCTCGAGCGGCGCGGTCCAGGGGAGGGTCACCGCCTCGAGTCCGGCGGTGATCGGATTGGAGAGGTTCAATCCGCCGAGCTGCTGGGAAACACTGGGCCAGAGGGGATACCGCACCTGGTAAGCCATGTACCCCTGGGAAAAGGTGGCCGACTCGCAGCGCGGATCGAGCACCAGCGCCGACTTGATGCCGACGCCGTAGTGTCCCAGGAGTTCATCCAGGCCGCTGCGGGCCGGCATCGCGGCGAGCCCCATCTGTTCATTCATGGTGATCGGGTCGACCAGGAAGACCGCCTTGCCGCCGCGCATGATGAACTGATCGATCTGGTAGGCCTCGCGCGGCGCGACGTTCTTCGAGCC
This sequence comes from Candidatus Eiseniibacteriota bacterium, assembly GCA_016712505.1. GTDB lineage: Bacteria > Eisenbacteria > RBG-16-71-46 > CAIMUX01 > CAIMUX01 > JADJQY01. Next base: position 282,906 of record JADJQY010000013.1, read on the forward strand.
GGCGACGATCAGGGTCTTGATGTCCGTCGGTACTTCCACCTGGCCGTCACCCAGGTCGACCGCTCGAACCTCGTACTGGGTCTCCAGCGTGCGCTTGATCCCTTCCAGCTCGCGGTCCAGGGTCCGCTCACCGTTGCCGGAGAGGAAACCGAGGGACGGCTCCTCCTTGCGGGTGAGCTTGACGATGGCCGCGGACAGGTCGTACTCGAGGTTGGAGACATCCTCGACCACCGGAATCGCCTCGACCTTGTCGCCGTACTGGAGGCCGATCCCGAGATAGACGTTCGAGACCTGGTATTGGTCCTTCTCCAGGACGTTCATCTGCAGCTCGGGGATATTCATGGTGCGCGCCTGCCCCTTCAGATCCTCGCTCGTGCCGGGATCGAAGAAGCGGACGTTGAGGTTCCCCTTGGAGTAGACCTCGTACTCCTTGAGCAGGTCGGCCACCTGCTGCTCGAGATTGGCCAACTGCGGGGGAAGCTTCTTGGAGAAGAAGCACTTCACCGTGACCACGTCGTCGAGCCGACGCAGGATGTTCTTCGTCGAGGGGGAGATGGTGAACTCGCGCCCCTCGGTCAGATCGAGTCGCCCGAACACCTGGGTGCCGATGACATTCGCCGCGATCAGGATGCCGGCCATGATGAGAACGGCGAGGCCGGAGTTCACACCGTATTTCAGAACGCGTTCTTTCTTGTCTGCCATGACAGCCTCCCGCTTAGCTCCACTTCCGGCTTTCGATCTGTCGCACGTTCAAGAAGAGGAAGAACGTGATGATCGAGGCGTAATACAACACGTCCCGGGTGTCGATCACCCCGCGCCCGATCGACTCGAAATGAGCCGAGATGCTCAGGGTGGCGAAGAACGGGACGAGGGCCTGCGGCACCGCCGAGAGAACCGGTGGTGTCCCGATGACGTAGAGCACGAAGCAGATCACCGCGGTGACGATGAAGGCGACGATCTGGTTGGCGGTGGTCGACGAGGCCCAGAGCCCGATGGCGAGGAACGCCCCTCCGACCAGCACGCACCCGAGGTAGCCGCAGATCAGGGCGCCGTCGTCCGGATTGCCCAGGCCGATGATGGTGAAGGCGAGCGGCAAGGTGAGGGCCAGGGTCACCTTGAGGAAGAGGAGGGCGGCGAAGAACTTGCCCAACACCACTTCCCAGTCCTTGACCGGGAAGGTGAGGAGTAGCTCCACCGTGCCGAGTTTCTTCTCCTCCGCCCAGAGCCGCATGGTGACCGCCGGCACGAAGAAGAGGAAGAGCCAGGGCACGAAGAAGAAATAGTCGCGCATGGTCGCCTGGCCGATGGTGAAGAACCCGCCGAACCAGAAGAAGAGCCAGTTCGACAAGACCAGGAACAGGGTGATGAAGATGTAGGCGATGGTGGACTGGAAGTAACTGGCGAACTCTTTTCGGGTCAAAGTCAGTACGGTCGTCGACATCTCACTTCTCTCCCACGGTGAGCTTGGTGAACACCTGCTCCAGGCTGAGCGACTCGGCGTGCAGCTCGGTCAGGATCCAGTTCTGGGCGACCGCGAGACGGAAGATCTCCTCCTCGAGGTCGGAGCCGGCGCCGCTCCAGGTCAGCTCGTAGCGGCACGTGCCCGCCTTGATCGCTTCCAGCGGCCGGACCCGGGTCACGCCATTCATGGCGCGCAGCCGCGGCTCCACTTCGGCCGCGCCGGCCTTGAAGGAGGCTCGGGCGCTCTGCTCTCCGGCCGCGCGACGGGTCAGTTCCTCCGGCGTCCCCTGGGCCACGATCCGTCCCTCGTTGATGATCAGGACGCGGCTGCAGGTCGCTTCGACTTCGGGCAGGATGTGGGTGGAGAGGATCACCGTCTTCTCGCGCCCGATGTCGCGGATCAACTGCCGGATCTCGATGATCTGATTCGGGTCGAGACCGGTGGTCGGCTCGTCCAGCACCAGCACATCGGGGTTGTGAATGAGGGTGGCCGCAAGTCCCACCCGCTGACGGTATCCCTTGGAGAGCTGCCCGATGTCCTTCTTGACCATCGGTCCGAGCCCGCAGGCGTCGACCATCTCGTGGATCCGGCGGGGAAGCTCCGTTTTGGGCACTTCGCGCATCCCGCCGACGAACTCGAGGTACTCGATCACGCCCATGTCGAGGTAGAGCGGGGCGCTCTCCGGCAGGTAGCCGATCCGCTTCCGCACCTCGACCGGGTTCTCGAACACGTCGTGCCCGGCCACCTTGGCGCTCCCGCCGTCGGCCGGCAGGTAGCAGGTCAAGACGCGCATGGTGGTCGTCTTTCCGGCACCGTTCGGGCCAAGGAAGCCGACCACCTCGCCACGCGGCACCTCGAACGAGACGTCGTTGACCGCCACGTTCGGGCCGTATCGTTTCACCAGATTGCGAACTTCGATCATCGCGAGCCCTTTCCTCCGCGTTCTTTCCGACGACAGTCAGCCGTGAGCGGGCCGGTGCCGGTCGGAGCATCCCGATTCTGATCAATGTTCGTTGTCGGAGCGCCGCGCCGCTTGCAGCCGTCGCTCCGTGCCACTCGACCGATACGTCGCCACCGTGCCGCGCGCAGCCGACTGGGCGTGCGGCCCGGAAGCGTTCCGGCGAGTCTGGGGGGCCCTCTCCCTCGGGCGTCCGAGCGGGGACGTCCGGGAGAAGCGCGAAGTATAGGTAGGCCAGGGCGGAGGGTCAACGGAGTGGCGGGGTCCGCGCACGCGAGGTCGGGCCGCTCCCGTCCGCGTCCCGCCTCAGTCGACCAGGCGCCCGTTTTCGACCAGGAGGTGGTCCCCGGCGCGCAGGGTGGCTCGAGCCATCGGCAGCGCGAGGCCGAAGGTGGAGCGGACGTCGCCGCCCAGCAGTTCGTTGTTTCCGAGTCCGAGGGTGACCACCCCCGAGAGGCAGCAGTCGAGGGCCGGCACTCCGGTCAGGCCCGCGGCCTGCAGATTGGCCCCGACGCGGAGCTCGGAGACGACGTTCCAGTCACCCAGGGCAGATTCGAGCCGGTGGCGCAGATCGTCCGCCCCCTGGCCCGCCTTCCAGTCGGTCAGCACCCCCTGGTGGATCTCGAGTTCGAGATCCCGGACATGTCCCCGTCCGATGTAGGCCGACTCGACTGAGATCCGGCCCTCGGCTGCGCGGCCCGCCGGGAGGTACCCAAGCGCGCCGGCCGGCAACTCGTCGAAACACCGGCCCGCGGCGAGGTCGTCCGGGCAGATGATTCCGTCGCTCAGGTAGGCCGACTTCGGATCGATGTCGAAGGCGAGCGATCCGCCCCGTCCGTCCTGGAGCGAGAATCGGCTCTCGGACCCGACCTTGGCCCGCAGGCGATCGAGTCGGGCCCGGAGCTCGGGATAGTCGACTCCCAGGCTCCGCCAGTAGACGTCGATGCACTGCTCAGGGGAGAGATCCCCCCCGGCGAACCCCGAGAGGTGGGGGAGGGAAACCTCGATGTAGCGCAGGCCGCGCTGGCGCATCGACCGGTGCCACCTCGAGACCGATTCCATCAGATGGGGGAGCTTGGGCAAGAGGTCGGGTCCGGGGGGACCGCCCTGCGGGATCGTGGTCGAGAGGTAGATGCCGGCGTCGAGCGCCTGGTCATCGAGCTCCGGGAGGAACGGCATCGCGGCGAGCTCCTCGACCGAATGGCGCTCCAGGGTGCGGATGATGGTGTTTCGTGACCACATCTTCACCAGGGGGCGGGCCTGCACCGCCTCGAGTTCGACCTGGAGCGCCTCGGCCAATTCCAGCGCGGGGGCGCTGAACATGAGCAGCACCCGCTCGCCGGTGCCGACCCGAAGGCAGTCGTGGACCAGATTGCGAGCGAAGGAGGCGAGGTCGAACTGCAGCACCTCGTCCCGCCGCCAGCGGAGAAAGGCCAGTTCGGCCGAACGGAGCATGGCGTCGGTCGTTTCGGAGCGGGCTCCGCCGAGGGCGGGGTCGACCACGAAGTGACGCGCGGTCGCCTGGAAGATGCGCTCTTCCTTCCAGCGCTTCCGGCCCCGGCCGGTCTCGCGGACGAGCCCGTGGCGCAGCAACTGCCCCAGGTGATAGTGCGCGCGGTTGGCCGGGATCCCCAGCCGCTCCCCGACCTGTGCGCCGGTCATCGCCTCGCCCCCGAGCAGATGGAGGATGCGTAGCCGCTCCTCCTGCGCCAGAGCGCGGAGTTCACCCGGTCGCGACAGGACCTGGAAGTCACGTCCGGCGTTCGTGTCCTTCGAGTCCGTGGTCGCCTCTCTTCCGATTGCGATCGGGCAACGCCCGTCGCCCGCCGCCCTCTACTTAAGCCCTGGGGGACGGGGAGGCCAGAGACCATTCCTTTCTCAACCCGGGCCGAAGTCACGGCGCTGCTTATCGTCGCTCCCCCGGGCGCCGGGCACCCCGCCCGGGCGCATTCAAGCATCACTGAAGAGTATCGCCGGGCGACCGTCCGGCGGTATCGCTTATTGAGACCCGTGGTGCGAATCCGGGCCCCTCGTCCCAACCGAAGTGGGCCGGCTCAAAGATCGAAGTAAAGGGCGACCTCGTACGGATGGGGCCGGGTGGCCACCCCTCGGTCCTCCGCCCGCTTGGCCGCGATCCAGCGCTCCAGCAGCGGACGGTGGAACACCTCCCCGGCGAGCAGGAAGTCGTGATCCGATTCGACCGCGTCGAGCGCCTCGGCCAGCGACCGGGGCAAGGGGCGAATCTCGCGGCGCTCGGCGTCGCTCATGGCAAAGACGTCCCGATCGATCGGACCGAAGCCCAGCGCGGTCGGGTCCAGATTCCGCCGGATTCCGTCGAGCCCGGCCATCAGCTGTGCCGCCATGGCGAGATAGACGTTTCCCGTGGCATCGGGGGGGCGGAACTCGATTCGGGTGGTGTCGGGCTTGTCGGCGTACTTCGGCACCCGGATGGCCGCGCTCCGGTTCCCGAGGCTGAAGAAGGCGTTCACCGGCGCCTCGTATCCGGGAACGAGCCGGCGATAGGAGTTGGTCGATGGGTTGGTGAAGGCGAGAACGGCGGGGCCGTGGAGGAGCAAGCCGGCGACATAGGCGAGCGCGGTGCGGCTCAGCTTGGCGTACCCGGCCGGATCGTAGAAGAGATTCCCTCCGGCCCCCTTCAACATCTGGTGGAAGTGCATCCCGTTCCCAGCTTCGCCGAAAAGCGGCTTGGGCATGTAGGTCACGGTCTGGTCGTGGCGACGCGCGGTCATGCGCGTGGCGTACTTGACCAGCTGGGTGGCGTCCGCCGCCTCGCGCAGCCCGAGCATCGGAATCTCGATCTCGCACTGCCCCGGTCCACCGACTTCGTGGTGGTGGTACTTCACCGGGATTCCCATCTCCTCGAGCACGAGACACATCTCGCTGCGCAGGTCGTGCAGTTGATCCTTGGGTGGGATCGCGTGATAGCCGCCGTGGAGCGGGATCAGGTGGCCGTGGCCTCCTTCCGCGCTGTGCCAGTCGGCTTCACGGCTCTGAAGGCGATATCCGGCAGCGTTGACCTCGTTCTCCCAGGAGACGCGGTCGAAGACATAGAACTCGTACTCCGGTCCCCAGACACTTGCTTCGGCGATCCCCTCGGCGCGCATGAACGCTTCGGCCCGGAGCGCCACCGTTCTGGGATCCGCCGGCGACGACTCGCGCGTGTCGGCCTCGTGTACGCTGCAGAGGAACGAGAGGGTCTCAGCCTGACAGAAGGGGTCGCGGAAGCCGGTGGTGAGTTCGGGGCGGAGGACGAGGTCGCCCGATTTGACCGAGCGGAGTCCCAGAGCGGAACCATCGAAACCGACCCCTTCCTCGAGCAGCCGCTCATCGAACGCCGCGGCGGGCACCGTCACATGGTGGAGTCGCCCCGGCAGATCGGTGAACTTCAGATCCACCATGCGCACGTCGTGCTTTCGGATCCACTCCCGCGCCGTTTCGTAGTTCGAGAACATCACCGCCTCCTCTCCTCCACCCAGTCCGCATCGGGTCTCGACTCAAGGGCGAAGATGGCAGAAGCGAAGGCCGATCGCACCGGTCTCGTGCGACGAAGAGCGAAATGCAGGTGGTCGATCGAAGCATGATGCACCTGCGACCCGATCGCGATCGACCGGGCCGCTCCGCGCGGGGTTACACGCCCAGTCGCTCCCGCTCTTCCTCACGGGTCAGGAAGCCGCGGTAGGCTTCACAGCGCCCGGACAACTCCGGGTGGGTGCCTTGGTCGACCAGCGTGCCCTGGTCGAAGACGAGGATGCGGTCGGCGCGGCGGATGGTTGCCAGTCGATGGCTGACCACCAGCACGATCGCTTCCGGGCAGAGCTCCTGCAGATCCCTCCAGAGCTGGTCCTCGTTGCGGGCGTCGAGGCTCGCGGTGCAGTCGTCGAGCAGCAGCAGCTCCGGGGCATCGAAGATCGCGCGCGCGATCGAGACGCGCTGGCGCTGTCCCCCGCTCACCAGCGTCCCCTTCTGTCCGAGAACCGTGCCGGAGCCCGCGGGCATGGCGCGGAGCTCCTCCCCCATCTGCGCGATCTCGAGGGCGCGGGTGATCCGGGCCTCGGTCGCAGCACCGGTCTCTGCTCTCCCGAGCCGAACGTTCTCGGCGATCGACTCGCTGAAGAGGAGCGATTCCTGCGGCGCATAGCCGACCCGCCGACGGTAGCTTTCCGGATCGTACTCGGCCAGAGGCCGACCATTGACCGCGATCACCCCCTGCAGGGGATCGAGCAATCCGGCCAAGAGGCGAAGGACGGTCGTCTTCCCCGCCCCCACCGACCCGACCAGGGCGATCGTCTCTCTGCGGGACAGTTCGAACGAGAGGCCTCGGAGGACCGGTCGACCAGGTTCGTACTCGACCGCAACCTGCCGGAACGAGATCCGGTCGATCCGTTCGAGCGGAATCGATGCGCCGGTCTCGCGCTCCTCAGGCCGGCGGTCGCCATGGCCGCGCGATGCCGGCGTCCGTCCCGCGGGGAAGGCGTTGATCTCCTCGACGCGGTCGATGCTGACGAAGGCCTGGCGTGCCGTGACCAGCACATTGGGCAGGTCCATCATCGGTTGCACCAGCAGGTCGAGATAGACGAAGAGGGCGTACAGGGTGCCAAGGGTCATCTCGGCCCGGAGCACCATCACCCCGCCCGCCCCCAGTACCACGAGCTGGCCCACCCGGCTGGCCGTGGTCTCGAGCACGAAGAAGAGCGCCCAGAGTTGCTGCACCCGGAACTGCACCTCGAAGCGGCGGCCGAGGATTTCGCCCAGCGCGCGCGACTGTCCCTCTTCGGCCCGGAACGCCTTGACGATCCGGACACCGGAGAAGGTCGCTTCGAGCAGATCGTTCGTCTCCGAAACCGCCTTCGCCTGGGCGTCGTAGGCGCTGGTCAGCTTCTGCCGCACCGCGTAGATGCACCAGAGAAGCAGGGGGAGCGGCAACACGGCGAGGAGGGAGAGGCGCCAGTCGAGCAGGAACATCGCCGCGACGCAGAAGGTGATCTTGCTCCCAGAGTCGAGTGCGCGGAAGAAGCCGGAACAGAGGAACCAGGAGATCTTCGGGTACTCCGAGATGTCGTCGAGGAGCCGCGTGACCAGGTCGCCGGTGCGGAACCGGCGGAAGAAGTGGTGGTCCTTGCCGAGCAGCGAGGTGAAGACGCGGGTTCGGACCAGGCGGTCGAAGGTCAGGTTCATGTAGGCCCGCGCGCCGGGGTAGAAGCCGGCGAGGAAGCGCGCCACGGCGATCGCGCCCAGCATCGCCAGGGCATTCTGCAACAGCGCGCGCGGAAACCCGCCGGTGCCGCTCGCCAGTCCCTCGCCGATTCGGTCGAGCACCAGCTTGAACACCAGTGGATAGGCGATGGCCACGCCGCTCGAGACCAGGGTGAAGGCGAAGAGAAACACCAGGGCGCCGCGGTGGGGCCGCCACAGTTCGGCGATCCAGCGGAGCTTGCCGCGCACGCCGCCCGGAATCGCAAAGGGGGGCTCCGTTCGCTCCTCGGTTCGGATGGCTGGATCCTGAGCCGCGACGCTCATACCGGCTCTCCCACCCGGAACTGCAGATCGAACAGCGCGGCGTACACCCCGCCGCGCGCGAGGAGCTGGACGTGCGTCCCTTCCTCGATCAGGCGGCCGCGCTGCATGACCAGGATCCGATCGGCCGAAGTGATGGTCGAGAGCCGGTGGGCCACGATCACCGAAGTGCGTCCGTGCAGCAGCCGCTCGAGGCTCTCCTGGATCTTTCGTTCCGTGGCCGGGTCGATCGAGGAGGTGGCCTCGTCCAGGATGAGGAGATCCGGGTCGCGCACCAGCGCCCGGGCGAAGGAGACGATCTGCCGCTCGCCCATCGAGAGGTTCTGACCCCCTTCGGAAAGGGGGGTATCGAGCCCCTGGGGCAGGCGATCGAGCAGGCCGCGCTCTCCCAGCGCATCGAAGGCCCGCTCCAGATCGACTCGCGCGAGGTCCCGGCGGAACACCTGCAGGTTCTCCGCCACGGTGCCGGGGAAGAGGTGGATATCCTGCAGCACCAGGCCGATCCGATCGCGCCAGGCCTTCTGGTCGAACGCCCGGAGATCGACGCCATCGAGGGTGATCCGTCCGCTGGTCGGTTGATAGAAGCGGAGCAGCAGGTTGGTCAGGGTCGACTTTCCGCCTCCCGACGGGCCGACCAGCGCGATCCGCTCGCCGCGGCGGATCCGGAAGGAGACCGTCTCGATGGCGCGCACCGTCTTGGCCGCGTCCCCTTCCGGACTTCGATACTCGAAGCTGACCTCTTCGAGGGCGAGTTCCTTCCAGTTCCGTGGGATGGTGGTGCGAGCGTCGGCCTGGTCGATCACCTGGCTCTTCGACTCCAGCATGCCGAAGACGCGATCCGCACTGGCGAACGCCTTCTGCATGAAGTGAAGCTGTTCGGTGAACACCACGATGGGGAAGAAGAGCCGCCGGGTGTACTCGACGAAGAGCACGACCGTACCCAGGGTCAGCGCGCCACCGAAGTTGCGCGCGAAGCCGAGATAGAGAATGAGCATCACCGCGAGCACCTCCGCGGTGAAGAAGAGGCTCCAGAAGCCGTAGTCGAGGAACTCCGACCGGGTCTCGGCGCGAAATCGGTCCCGTTGCACCTTGTCGAGCTTGTCCAGGGTCCAGCGCTGCCGGCCGTACACCTGCAGGATCGGAACCGCCTGAGCGTACTCGGTGACGAAGGTCGAGAGGCGGGAGTACAGGCCTCGGGTCTTTCCGTAGAGGGGCCGCATCCACCGCATGAAAAACAGGGCGGCGATGAAGAACGGGGTCACCAGCCCGAGCACCGCGAGCGTGATCGACGGGCTGGCGAAGAACATCACGGTGACCGTGCCGACCAGGAGGACGAGGCTCCGGACCAGCGCCAGGGTCACCTCGGAGAAGAGCACCTGCAAGCGTTCGGAGTCGCTCTCGACCCGCGCCAGCAGCCGTCCGGGCGGATTGTGATCGAAAAAATCGGCCGAGAGATCGAGCAGGTGCCGGAACATGTCCTGCTTGAGCTGGCGCACCAGGGAGAGCCCCATCCGGGCGGCCATGACCGACTGGAGATAGGTCGCGATCGCACCGACGCCGAGCAGACCGAGGTAGAGCCCGGCGGTCTGGACGATGGCGTCGAAGCGCCCGCTGCGACCCGATTCCGGGATGTCGTGGTCGATGAGCCGGCGGATGAGCAGGGGGCCGATCAGTTCCGCCCCGACCGCAGTCAGGATGAGCAGGATCGCGCCCGCGACGGTGCTGCGGTACGGACGCATCCGTGCCGCGAGGCGACGCAGTGACTCGGCGATCGGCAGTCTGCGGACCGACGACTCGTCGTCCGGGCCGATATCATCCCAATCCCAGAAGGGCAATCCCTACCTCCGCGGGGGGAGCCCCCCGCGGCATCTCGAAGCTCGGGATGAAAGGGGGGCTAACGGCTACTTGTAGCGATAGACGACGCGACCGCGGCTGAGGTCGTACGGCGATAGCTCGACCGTGACCTTGTCGCCGCGCAGGATGCGGATGAAATTCTTCCGCATCTTGCCGGAGATGTGCGCGAGCACGATGTGCCCGTTCTCCAGCTCGACCCTGAACATGGCGTTGGGCAGCGGTTCCACGACCGTGCCGGTGAACTCGAGTGCATCGGATTTGATCTCCCGCACCTCTTCTTCCGGCTTGGGCACCGGGCGCTTCGCCGGGGCCGGCCGGTAGGGTCCGGGTTTTCTCTTCGGCATCAGACCTCCTCCCGCGACACGCGGGCATGAATCGCGGGATAGTACGCGCCGTTCCGCGCCGCGGTCAAGGAGATGGGGGCCGGCGGGACGCGCCGCAGGGGAGAGTGCAGAGGCCATCGACCGCTTTTGACTCCCCCCGGTCGATCCGATAGGCTCCGGCTCCGTGCCCCCTTTGAATCGAAATCCGCGCGCCCGGTCTGGCCGGGGTCCGTCGCCCATTCCCCGCTGCGCTGCTGCCCCAGGCTGCTGCCCCGGCTGCTGCCCCTGGGGCTGGCGCTGGCGCTGGCGGTCTTCGGCTTGGGCTGCGGCACGACCCGGAAGATCGCTGTGGGCTCGATGCTGCCGATTCTCCAGGAGTCGGTCGTCGCCACCTATCGAGATCACGACCTGGTGACGGTCGAGGCGGGGATCCCGGCCAACCTGCTCCTGCTCCGCGGCCTCTGTGAAACCGAGCGAGGGAACGCCCGCCTCCACGCCCTGGCCGGACAGCTCTACTTCTCCTTTGCCTACGGATTCGTGGAGGACACCGACCGTGAACGCGCCGCCGGTCTCTATGCCGAGGGGCTTCGACTCGGTCGACAGGGTTTGAGCGGCAAACCGTGGTTCGTCACCGAGGGGCCGCTCGAAGAGCTGACGCCGCGGCTGCAGGAGATCGATCGCGACGACGTGCCGCTGCTCTTCTGGACGATTGCCAACTGGTCAGGGTGGATCAATCTCCGACTCGACGATCCGGCGGCCGTGGCCCAACTCGGGATGGTGGAGGCGTATCTGGGGCGCGTGCTCGAACTCGAACCGGACTACTTTCTCGGCATGGCCCATGTGATGCTGGGAGCGATGCAGTGCTTTCGCCCGGTGATGTTCGGAGGAAAACCGGAGGAAGGGCGCGCCCACATCGAGGAGGCGCAGCGCATCTCGGGGAACCGGATGCTCCTCTACCACGTATTCTTTGCGCAGTACTACTGCCGCCAGACCCTCGACGAGGATGGTTTCACCCGGTCCTTGGAGCGTGTACGAAACGCGCCGGACGATCTGCTGCCCGAGTATCGGTTGTTTAACGAGGTCGCCAAACGGAAGGCGGCCCTACTGATGGAGCAAAAGGATGACCTGTTCTAGTCCCCGCCGTGTCCTCCTGCGCGTGGTGCTCGCCGCCCTGACCCTGGGGGTCACCCTGGCCGGCGCTTCGGGTCCGACGGCCCTGTTCGGCGCCGCAGCCGCGGCGGCCGCGCCCCCGCCCGCCAAGGCAAACTACGAGATCAAGATCGCGACGCTCGCCCCCGAAGGCTCGACCTGGATGAAGATCATGGACGAACTCGACACGGCAATCCGGACCGAGACCCAGAACGCGGTCGGCCTGAAGTTCTACCCGGGCGGAATTCAGGGGGGCGAGGATGTCGTCCTGCGGAAGATCCGCACCGGGCAGCTGCACGGCGCGGGGTTTACCGGGGTCGGGCTCGGTGAGATCGCCCCGAGTCTCCGCGTCATGGAACTGCCCTTCCTCTTCGAGAACGAGGACGAGGTGCTGGCCGTGCATGCCCGGATGGATCCGATCTTCGAGCAGAAGATCAATCAGGGGGGCTATACGCTCCTGGGATGGGCCGAGGTTGGCTTCATCTACCTCTACAGCCGGGAGCCGTTGGCCACGACCGAACAGCTCCGCTCGACCAAGATCTGGCTGTGGCAGGGGGACCCGGTGGCCGAAGCGCTGCTCAAGACCGCGGGGGTCTCACCCGTCCCCCTCGACGTCACCGACGTGATGACCTCGCTTCAGACCGGACTGATCTCGGCGGTCTACGTCTCACCGCTGGCCTGCATCGCCCTCCAGTGGTTCACCCGGGTCAAGCATGTGACCGACCTGCCGCTCACCCACGGGCTCGGCGCGGTCGTGGTGACCAACGAAGCCTGGGCGAAGGTGCCGGCGCAGCACCAGGCGAAGGTGCGCGAGCTCTGCCGCGGCTACTTCGACAAGCTCCGGCTCGCCACCGTGGCCGACAACGAAAGGTCGACCGACGTGATCGCTCAGGCCGGCGTGCAGACCGTGACCCTCACCCCGGATCAGGCCCGTTCGTTCAAGGCACTCGGCGCCCAGGTGCAGCAGGCCCTGGTCGGCAAGCTGTTCGACCAGGCGCTGCTCGATCAGGTGAAGGCGGAGCTGTCGACCGCGCGCGCCGCGCAGGGCAAGCCGACCTCCGGCTCGCAGAAGTAGCCGCGGCCCCGATGTTTTTCCCTCGGTTCACGCGCGGAGGCCGTCGTCCGGCGGCCCGTTCGATGCTGGCGCTCGCGCTGCTCGGGATCGGCCTCCTGCACCCCTCGGCTGCTCCGGGCGAGACGAAGCCGGGCGGCTCGGGCATCCCGATCTGTCTCGGGAATGGCGGCCTGCCCGAGCTACCGCTGACCGCGACGATCACCGATTCCGTTGGGCAGGCGCTTTCGCGACACAACCATCGGGTGGTCGCGCGAACCGACAGCCTCTACCGGGCCGGGCGATTCGGACGTCCGGGGAGCGACGAGGCGAAGAAGCGTGCCTTGATCCACTTCCAACTCCGAAGCTGGAGTGGCTTTCGCTACACGGCCGACTTTGCCAATCAGACACGGCAGGTGTTGGTGGCGGCGGATGACGCCCCGCTGGCCCCGTTCTCCGCCGACTACGCGAACGTGGCGGTCTACCCGCTGCGGTTCATCGACCAGGTGCGGATTGGCCGCGGCGGCTTCTGCATCAACTACGCGATTCCGGACGCCTACGACGAGCAGATCCTGGATGGCGGGGTGACCGTCCGGATTCGACGGATGGATCTAGAGCTCGACCACCAGGGGGTGCGGCCGGTGATCAACCGCGAGCAACCCACGTCGGAACACAGTACGGTCGAGCTGCTCTATGAGGCCTGCTTTGCCGGTCGGGTCACCGAGGAGCGGGTAGTCGACCGGGGCGACACGTTGCTGTTCCTTTCGATCGACAACATCGAAGGGGCGCACGTGAGGAAGTTCGGGACCCATCGATTGGGAGCGATCACCGAGTGGCGCAGCCTGGTTCGGGGGGATGACGATCCGGCGAACCCGCGGATCGGCGCGGCCGCCTACTTCCCCGAGATTCACCTCGAGATGCCGTTCTTCCTTCCCGACCTCGGGCTTGACGACCTCCGGGCTTACGACTACCCGCTTCCGGTGATGGAGACTTCCTGGTACCGCTCTCCTCCGAGCAGCCTGCCGGAGTGGCTCAAGGTCGACCCCAGCGGCACGATCAAGAACTGGAAACTGCACGGGCCGCGCCCCAAGGCCCTGACCGAGCGGTACCCGGATCTGTGATCGGCCTCCCTGCGCCCCGCAGCGCACGCCGCCTCGCTCGGTGTGACGCGCTGCGACTCCCTGACACCTCCGCGGCCGGAGAAACCGTATGCGGGTGATCGATCGTCGGCGTCTGGAGGCGCGGCTGCGTGATCCGTCCCTGGTTCTGGTCGACGTGCTTCCCGCGGTTTCGTGGTCGGAGGCTCACATCCCCGGCGCGCTCTCACTGCCGGTGGAGGACATCCCTCGCCGTGCCTCCGCGGTTCTTCCCGACCGCAGGGGTGAAATCGTGGTCTACTGCGGCGGGCCCACCTGACCCCTCTCCGCGCAGGCGGTCGGCCTGCTCTCCGATCTCGGCTATACCAACGTCTGGGAGTACACCGGGGGCCTGGCGGAGTGGCGTGACGCCGGTCTGCCACTCGTCGCGGGGGGCTCTGGAGCGGCGTCCTCGCTCCGTTCCGGGCGGGCGGCGCGTGGCGTGACGTTTGCTCGGGGGGCGGACTCCTCCCGCGCCTTGCGCGGCGCCCGGGCCTTCGTCCACCTGCTGGGTGATGCGAGCTACCGGCGGTTGCTCTTGCTCTGGCTAAGTGTCGTTTTCGGCTCCGCTTTGCTCTATTTTCTGGGCGCTGTGCTGGGACAGCCTGGCCTGCGCGAGCAGGGGAGTCCGGTTGGCGGTGGTTTCGACGGAGCGCTGACTGCGATCTACTTCAGCTTCGTCACCGCCACCTCGATCGGTTTCGGAGATGTCGTCCCGGTCGGTCCGATGCGGCTGGTGGCGGTGCTCGAAGGGGCGGCGGGGCTCTTGGTGTTCGGCATCGTGGTTTCGAAGCTGGTCTCCGGTCGCCAGGAGCTGCTGACCGAGCAGATCCACCGCACCACCTTCGAGGAACGACTCGGCCGCCTCCGGACCAATCTCCATCTGGTCCTCTCGGAACTGCAGGCCATGGGGCTCGAGGACGCCTGGCGGGCGAGCAACCACGAACAGCTCACCCGTCGGATGGAGAGCGCGGCCATGGTCTTCTCGGGAGAACTCCACGCCATCCACGATCTGCTCTACCGCCCGGATCAGGTACCGGACGAGATCGAGATGGAGGCACTGCTGGCCAATCTCGCCGCCTGCATGCGGGAGATGAGTGACCTGGTCCATCGGTCGCCCGAGAACATGCAAGGCTTCACGCTTCGGGCCAGCCTCACCACCATTCGCCGACAGGCAGGCGAGATCTGCGGCAACTGCGTCCCCCGCGAGTATGCTCCCGAGCTCAAGACCTGGATGGACCAGATCCAGGATCTTTCTCACCGGCTCGGGTAGGGCAGAGGCGCGGCGGATCGCTGCCGGGGGCTAAAGGCGCACGGTTCGACCGTGGTATGAAGAGAGCGCCCGATCCCTGGACCACCGGCGTGGCATTCGGGGACGGTGCCGAGCGACTCCCGGATCCTCAAGTGACACGGAAAGGAGAGCATCATGACCGCACAAGACCTGGTTCAGATGTACAGCTTCAGCCGGATGGCACTCGGCATGAACCTCGAAGGCCTGAACCACGCCGACAGTCTGGTCTCCCCGCAACCCGGCGGCAACTGCGCCAATTCGCTGCTCGGGCACATGATCGCCTCCCGGGAGCAGCTCTATCTCGCGGTCGGCGCGCCGCGGATGTGGAGCGAGGCCGAGACCGCGGTCTACGATCGCGGGACCGTCGGCCACTCCAGCCGGCCCGAGTTCCTTCCCTGGGATGAACTGCTCCGCGAACTGGATCGTTCTCAGTCCACACTGTTATCGGTCCTCGGGGCGGTCGATCAGACCATCCTCGACCGGGCCACGGAACGCGGCACGATCGGCAGCCGGGTGGTGTTCTTGAACTTCCACGAGGCGTATCACATCGGGCAGGTCGGACTGGTTCGGCGACTGATCGGCAAGGAAGGCGCCATCCAGTGAGGCGGTTGGCGGTCGAACCGGCTGGTTTCGACCGCCGCGTGGTCTATCATGGCGCATGATCTGGATCGGGACCTCGGGCTACAGCTTTCGCGACTGGGTGGGGACCCTCTATCCCGCGGGTACCCGACAGTCCGACATGCTCGCGCACTACGTCGGCCACTTTCCCGCGATCGAGATCAACGCGAGCTACTATCGTCTGCCGACCGCCGCGACCTTTGCCCGTATGGCCGAGCGGACTCCGCCGCGCTACCGCTTCGTGGTCAAGTTGCAGAAGGAATTGACCCACGAAGGAGCAACCGGGCGGTCCGGCGCGGGAGTCGAACGATCCCCCGGTCGGGACCTGGAGAGCCGCGCTGAGGCGACGGTGAACGCTCCGGCGGGGGAGGTCGCCGCGCAGTGCCGCGCGTTTCTGCAGGCGATCGAACCGCTGGAGTCGAGCGGCCGCTTTCACGGCGCGCTGGCCCAGTTTCCCTGGGGATTTCGGTGCACCCGGCAAAACCTCGATCATCTGCGCCGCCTGCGCGAGGGTTACCCGGTGCTTCCGTTGTTCGTCGAGTTTCGACACGAGTCGTGGGCCCGCCCGGAGACGCTCCGCTTCCTGCGCGATATGTCGGCCGGCTTCGTCGCGGTTGACGAGCCGCGGCTCAAGGGCTTGTTTCCTCCCTGGACCGAGACGGTGGGCGAGATCGGCTATGTTCGTTTTCACGGTCGGAATGCCGGAGCCTGGTGGGGGGGCGACAACGCCGGACGGTACGACTACCTCTACTCCGAAGCCGAACTCGAGGAATGGGCGGGGAAGATCAAGGAGATGTCGGCGCGGACCCGGGAGATGTTCGTGTTCTTCAACAACTGTCACGGCGGCAAGGCGGCGCAGAACGCGAAGCGGATGGGCGCGCTGCTCGGCCTCCCGCCCTTTATCGAGCCGGGCGGCCCCGCGTGATCCGGTTCGATCCCCGGGTGGGACTCTGCGTCGAGTGCCGGCACTCTCGCCGCGTCGACAGCGCGAAGGGGTCGACCTTCTGGATGTGCGGGCTCGCCGCGACCGACCCGCGCTTCCGTAAGTATCCCGTGCTCCCGGTGATCCGCTGTAGCGGGCACCAACCCTCGGATCCCGTCGATCGGTCGGGACAACCATGACCCCGTCGGCGCCCGGCGCGGCGCGCCAGCATCGCCGGGGATTGATTGCCGTGATCATCGCCGCGGTCCTCTGGAGCATCGGAGGTCTGTTCATCAAGTGGGTGTCGGTCGATGCCTTCGTGATCACCCAGTGGCGGTCGCTCTTCGCCGCGGCCACGATCGCGATCGGCGCGCGCCCCGACCTTTCCGCGCTTCGCCGCGCGCCCGCGCTTTCGATGGCGCTGGTCCTCAGCTACGCGCTCACCCTGCTCACCTTCGTGGCCGCGACGCGTCTCACCACCGCCGCGAATGCGATCTTTCTGCAGTACACCGCCCCCTTGTGGGTCGCGTTCGTCGGGTTCGCCTTCCTGCGTCAGCCTCCGACACGGCTCGATCTGGCCACGCTGGTGGTGGCCTTCGGCGGCATGGGGTTGTTCTTCCTCGGGAAGCTGGAGCCCGCGAACGCGCAGGGGAATCTGATCGCCCTCGCCTCCGGCGTCTTCTTCTCCGCCTTCCTCTTGCTTCTCCGCCACCCCCGCGCGAACTCCGACCTGCGGATCGGCGCCATGGTCGCCGGAAATGTCCTGCTCTGCCTCAGCATGGTGGTTCTCCATCTCGTGACCGGGAAGGAGGCCGCATTCCTGCCCTCGTCCCGTGATCTGGCCGCCCTCGCCATCCTGGGCATCTTCCAGATCGGGATCGCCTACATCGTCTTCAACTACGGAATCGCGCGGGTCGCCTCGCTCGAGGCCTCGCTCCTCGGCATGGTCGAACCGGTGCTGAACCCGCTCTGGGTCTTCCTCGTGTTGGGCGAGCTCCCCGGCATTTGGGCCAGCCTCGGGGGCACGATCATTCTCGGGGCGCTGGCGGTGCGGACGGTGGTGACGGAGCGGCGAGGCGCGAAGGCGACGCCGGCGGGGCCGACCACCGAGTGAGGTCACGCGGCGCGACGGAGCTGGATCGAGCGGGGGCCGATCACCTCGTCGTCGTCCTCGCCGAGCGCCGAGCCTCGCAACAGCAGGAAACGAACCAGTCGATCGTAGATCCAGGAGCGATCGCGCGTGCGACCGGTTCTCTCTCGTAGGATGTCGAGGGCCGCGAGAACGTCGATCGCTCGGGTCGCAGTTGGTTTGCTCACCGACAGGTTGTGGCAGACTCCGGACACGGTGACGATCGGGTGTTGCGGCAGTCCCTCGAAGAGTCGAAGTGCGGTCGCACTCGTGATCGCCTCGCGCAGAAGCCGACTCCGATCGATGGCAACCAGACGCAGCAGGCCGGCGGCAAAGCCGGCCGTTCCCCGGGCTACCTGAGCAATGGCTACGAGGTAGAACGCAAACCACTCTTGCCACATGCGCTCCGCCGGGCACCCGCTTCCGTACGACGTCGTGAGGTGGTGGTTCAGTTCGCGGAGGTCGTTCCTACCATCGACGATCCGAAGCGCGTGCAGACGTCGCGCATACTCGTCGCGGTGCCGCAGGAAGTACTCGCTCAGAGGTAGGATCGGGGAGAAGAGCAGGCCGTTCTGCTCGAGCAGGAGGGTGACCATCATGCGCGCGATCCGATCGGTGTGTCCCGGATACGGATCGAGAAGCTCCAGCCGAGCATGTGCCCGAGCGATCCGGAGGAGCGGTGGGTCATCCGGGCTCGCCCCGCGAAGCTCGCGCTCGAAGGAAGCTAGCAATGCGGAGGGAAGAGCGCGACGCCGTGCGCCTGGGCCACCGATGGCTCGGAAGAGCCCGTCCAGGAGCGAGATCGTTGGCAGCTCGCCGAACGCCAACGCCATCTCATCGCGCGCCGAGGCCTGCCCGGTGATCATCCGGGCGATCGACGCGATCTCAACGGCCAGGTCCGGCGCGGCGGTCTCGTCGTCCGCTTCCCAAGACAGGAGGTCGAGCAACCCCGCACGGCCGCCGGCCAGACGGGCAGAGCTCACGGCTTCGCGGCGCACGCAGAACTCGGAGAGCAGCCCCGGGCTCGAGGCCAGAGGTGGCACGACCAGAGCGATCGCGTCGAGAGCGGCCAGAGCACGCTCCGCCTCCCCCAGAACCGCCGCTAGCCCCGGACGCTCATCCACCATCGACAGCGCGGCAACCCCGTGACCCGGTCCCACGTCCGAGAGGGCGCGCCTGATGTTTCCGCTTGGCGACCCCCGACCATCCGAGCCCCACTCGTTCACTCCGGCGTCCATTTTTTCGCTCTCCCCTTGGCTCGTCAAGGTTTCCCTTCCGGCCCCGCGGTTCGGCGCGGCGGCTTCGGCTCGAGTAACGGATCCGTGACTCGGTTCGGGACGAGTAACGGATTCGTTAGCGGCGGCCGGGTTTGGCACCGTCGGGACGACATGAGGTGTGAGCCTCGGGGCGCGGTTCCGGGGCAGATTCAGCCACTTCTGTCAACGAACGCCCCGATCTGGTACACAGATCCCATGCGCCGTCGTTTCGAAAGCACGACACCCCAAGAATGGTGGCAGCGAACATCGTGCCGGAAGACAGGTGAACCGCTCACTCGTCGCGGGAGCACTTCGGCGGTCCGAGGCCAGGTCCGAGACGGAGCGCACGGGGTGCAGGGATGAGCCGAATCGCGCTCCCTCCACTGCCGATCGACGAAGTGTTGCCGCGGATCCTGGCCAGCCTGAATGAGGAGCGGCGGCTGGTGCTCAAGGCGCCGCCGGGCGCGGGGAAGACGACCCGGGTTCCGCCCGCCCTGCTCGACGCGGCGTGGCTCGAAGCACGGGAACAGATCTGGGTGCTCGAGCCGCGACGGATCGCGGCTCGCATGGCGGCGGAGCGGGTGGCGCGCGAACGCGGCGAGCGTCCCGGAGAGACGATCGGCTATCAGGTTCGCTTCGAGGAGCAGACCTCGGCTCGCACCCGAATCCGCTTCGTCACCGAAGGGATCCTCACCCGTCGCCTGCTCCGGGATCCGGAGTTGCGGGGCATCGGGGCGATCATCCTGGACGAGTTCCACGAACGCTCCCTCGACGCCGACCTCGCCCTGGCGCTCCTGCGCGAAGTACAGGACGCGTTCCGCCCGGAGTTGCGGGTGATCGTGATGTCGGCGACGCTCGATCCTTCACCCCTCTCGGAGTACCTCGCCTGCCCGACGATCGAAAGCGCCGGTCGCCAGCATCCGATCGAGCTGCTCTACGAACCGGCGTCGAACCTGCGGGCGATCGAGGACCGTGTGACCCTGGGATTCCGGCGGCTGCTCGAGCGGGGGGTGGAGGGGAGCGTTCTGGCCTTCGTCCCCGGGGCGGGGGAGATCCGACGCTCGCTCGATCAACTTGCGCCGCTGGCCCAGCGCGCCGGATATGACCTGCGGGCCCTGCACGGCGAGCTACCGGTGGACGAGCAGGAACTCGCGGTGCGCGGCGGTCCTCGCCCCCGGGTGGTCATCTCGACCAACGTGGCCGAGGCCTCGCTCACCGTCGAGGGACTCACCGCGGTGATCGATACCGGGTTGGCCCGGGTCAAACGGTTCGATCCGGCACGCGGGTTCGACCGGTTGCACCTGGAGCGGATCAGCCGCTCGTCGGCCGCCCAGCGCGCGGGACGTGCCGGTCGACTCGGCCCCGGAATCTGTGTCCGGCTCTACAGTCAGACGGATCTCAATGCCTGGCCCGAGAGTCCCGAGCCCGAGGTCACGCGCACCGATCTGGCCGGCACGCTCCTGCAACTCATCGCCTGGGGAACCAGCCGGCCGGAGCAGTTTGCCTGGCTCTCCCCTCCCTCGGAGGAGGCGGTCGCCCGAGGGATCACGCACCTGCGCGACCTGGGCGCGATCGAAACGGCCGGCCGCGACGTGCCTTCCGGAACCGAGGGAGTCCTTCTGCGGGTGACATCGATCGGCGAGGCGATGCTCCGCTTTCCCCTCCCGCCGCGGCAGGCGCGTGTCCTGGTGGAAGCCGATCGCTTGGGGTTGTTGCGCGAGGCGGCCGACGAGGTCGCCTTGCTCGGGGAGCGTGACATCCGGCTCGAGACCCGCGCGTTTGGCGCTCCGGGGGGGCCGTCCTCGGCGCGCGACACCTTCGCCTATGAATCGGATCTCGCGGTGCAACTCGACCTGGTGCGCGAGGCGCGGGCGGCCAACTTCGCCCCCGCGGCTTGCCAACGACTCGGGCTCGACGGCCGAGCCGCACGCCGCGTCGATCGCGTGGCGGCACAGCTTCGAGCGCTCGCGCCCCGACAGACTCCGGCCGCCGGGGGAACTCCGCGTGAATCGAGCCCTCGGGCGCGTTCGCCGCGCGACGCACGGACGATCGGAAACGATCTCCTCCGCGCGCTCCTGGTCGGCCACCCGGACCGCGTGGTGCGTCGCCATTCCGGCAATCCCCTGAACGGGGTCATGGTCGGAGGGCACGGAGTCCGCCTCTCCGAGCACTCGGTGGTGAAGGAGGGATCGCTCTTCCTGGCGCTCGATGCCGAGCACGCCTCCGATCGACAAGGGCGCTTCGTCCGCGTGCGGAACGCCGCTCAGGTGGACGATACGGTTCTCCGCGCTGCGTTTCCGCTCGACATGCGCACCGACGACCTGGCGCGCTTCGACTCCCGCCTCGAGCGCGTGGTCGCCTCGCGCCGCGTCCTGTTTCGCGATCTGGTGATCGACGAGCGCGAGACCGGCCAGCTCGACCCACAGGCCGCCACTGACGCCCTGGCCGAGGCCGCCCTCGCCGATCCCGATCGCGCGCTTGCCTGGACCCAGGAGGCGATCGACCTCCGCGATCGCTTTCTCTCTCTCCAGGCCTGGGATCGATCGATCGACCGGCGCTACGAGGATTGGCTGGGGGAGGCCGTTCGGATGCTGAGTTGGGGCAAGCGGAGTTTCGCCGACCTCCGCGCCGCTTCCTTGTTCGAAGCACTGCAGGCGACCCTCGGCAACTCGGCCGCGGGAGGCCAGGAGGTAGGTTCCGGGCGGGAGGTCTCCCTCCTTCGCCTCCTGGACCAACGCGCACCGGCGCGGGTCACGCTGCCCAGCGGGCGCGCCGCGCGGCTCGAGTATCGGCCCGGCGCCGCGCCGATCCTGGCCGCGCGCCTGCAGGAGTTTTTCGGCAGCGAAGAGACTCCGAGCGTGAACCAGGGACGGGTACCGGTGCTTCTGCATTTGCTCGCGCCCAGTCAAAGGCCGCTGCAGGTGACGAGCGATCTGGGGAGCTTCTGGCGGACGGTCTACCCCCAGGTGCGCGGCCAGCTCCGCGCGAAGTATCCGCGGCACTCCTGGCCGGAGGACCCGCGGGCGGCGTCTCCGGAGGCGCGACCGCGTCGGAAGTAGTCCTTTCTGGGCTGGGTGCTTGGTGTGCCGATCATCATCCTTCTCGCGTTGCTCGGGGAGATGGTGGGAATCGGCGGCGCGCAGGTGTTGGTCGGAGCGGGGATGGGTGCCGGGGTGGGGCTGATGCAGCTGCCGCTGATCGGTGCCTTCCGGCCCAGACGGGCCCCGTGGTTCTGGTCGAGCACGATCGGTCTGTCGTTGCCGTTCCTGGTCGGAGATGTGGGCAAGCTCCTGGGACGCGAACTTCCATACTCGCTCTATGTCTGCGTCGCGGTCGGCGGCTTGATCGTCGGAGTCTGGCAGGCCTACCTGCTCCGCGCGGGCTTCCGCGCGCTGCACTGGTGGGTGGTGTCGTCCTTGATCGGTTGGTCGGGTGCCTCGGCCGCCGCCGCCTTGGCTGATCAGCTCCCAAAGCAGGGGGCGATCAGCGGCGTTCTGGGGCTCCTGATCTATCTGTTCGTGCTCATCGCCGGAGGGCTGGTGCTCGGTCTCTGTACCGGCGCGGCGCTGATCCGACTCCCGCCGCGACGTTAACCGCACCGGGCGCGCGAAGATCGTCCGCGTTTCCCCCGCGGCCGCGCTACCCGATCGCCTGGTCGACCATCGCCTGCGCCTCCTCCAGGATCGTCCTGAGGTGCGCCTCATCACGGAAGCTCTCCGCGTAGATCTTGTAGACGTTCTCCGTGCCGGAAGGGCGCGCGGCAAACCAGCCGTTCGCCGCCGTCACCTTGAGTCCGCCGATCGGGGCGTCGTTGCCCGGGGCCCGGGTGAGCTTGGCCGTGATCGGCTCGCCCGCGAGCTCGGTCGATCGAACCGACTCAGGCGTGAGGCGTGCCAGCGCCTTCTTCTGCTCGGGACTGGCCGGCGCGTCCACTCGGGTGTAGAGCGGGGCCCCGAAACTCCCGGTCAACTCCCGATAGTGCTCGCCCGGATCGCGCCCGGTCTTTGCCGTGATCTCGGCCGCGAGCAAACCGAGGAGGAGTCCGTCCTTGTCGGTCGTCCAGACCGACCCGTCGCGGCGGAGAAAACTCGCGCCTGCGCTCTCCTCGCCGCCGAAGCAGCAGCTGCCGTCGAACAGCCCCGGGGCGAACCACTTGAAGCCCACCGGCACTTCACGCAGCGCCCTTCGCTCATCTGCGACCACCCGATCGATCAGGCTGCTCGAAACCAGCGTCTTGCCCACGAACGCGCTCTGGGGCCAGTGCGGGCGATGTCGCAGCAGGTAGCGGATCGCGACGGCCAGATAGTGGTTTGGGTTCATCAATCCCACGCTGCGAGTCACGATCCCGTGGCGATCGGCGTCCGGGTCGTTGCCCCAGGCGATGTCGTACTGGTCCTTGAGTTCGACCAGTCCCGCCATGGCGTAGGGGCTCGAGCAGTCCATCCGGACCTGGCCGTCATGATCCAAGGTCATGAAACCGAACGCAGGATCGACCACCGGATTCACCACCGTGAGATCGAGCTTGTAGCGCTCGGCGATCGGCGCCCAGCACGGGAGCGCCGCGCCTCCCAGAGGATCGACTCCCAGCCGGAGACCCGCCGCGCGGATCGCCTCGAAGTCGATGGCGTTCTCCAGGTCGGCCACGTAGGCCGCGACGAGATCGGCCTCGCGGGTGGTCGCCGCCGTCCGGGCGCGCGCGAAGGGGATCCGCTTCACCGCCTGATTGTTGCTCCGCAGGTGGGAGTTGGCGCGATCCTGGATCCAGGTCGTGACATCGCTGTCCGCCGGTCCGCCGTTCGGGGGGTTGTACTTGAAGCCACCGTCGGCCGGCGGATTATGGGAGGGCGTGATCACCACGCCGTCGGCCCGCGCGCTCCCCGGGTGCAGGCCCAGGCGGGCGTTGTGGGTCAGGATCGCATGCGAAAGAACCGGCGTGGCGGTCAGTCCGGTGGTGCTCCCCTCGGTCGCCGCTCCTCCGGCGGACCCTGCTCCTCCGGCGGACCCTGCTCCTCCGGCGGAGAGTGCACTCCCGGACTGCAGGATCACCGTGACCTCGTTCGCCGCGAAGACCTCGAGGGCCACTTCTTCCGCCGGCGCGGACAACGCATGCGTGTCCTTCCCGAGAAAGAGCGGCCCGGCGATCCCCTGTTCCCGCCGGTACTCGTAGATCGCCTGGGCGATCGCCGCGATGTGGTCCTCATTGAAGCTTCCCGCCAGCGCGGTGCCGCGGTGACCGCTCGTGCCGAAGGCCACCAGCTCGCGGGGATCGTCCGGATCGGGGAGGCGCTCGCGAAACGCGCGGAGCAGCGCGTCGACGTCGATGCGCTGCTCCTTCGGGACCGGTCTTCCTGCCAAGGGGTGTGCCATCTCTTCCTCGCCTGACTTCGAACGGTGGGCTAGCGGATGCGGCGACAGAGCGCGTCGGCGAACTGGGTCGTGCCGCCGGTTCCGCCGATGTCCGGGGTCAACTCACTCTTGTCGCCCCTGGCCAGGAGGCCGTTGTAGGCCGTCTTGATCCGGTCGCCTGCCTCCGCCATGCCGATGTGATTGAGCATCATCACGCCGCTCATGAGAAGAGCGAGCGGGTTGGCCTTGTTCTGGCCCGCGATGTCCGGAGCGCTGCCGTGCACCGCCTCGAAGATGGCGCAGTAGCTGCTCAGGTTGGCGCCCGGGACGACGCCCAGCCCGCCGACCAGGCCGGCGCAGAGATCGGAGAGCACGTCCCCGTAGAGGTTCTCCAGCAGGAGCATGTCGAATCGGGACGGGTCGCGCACCAGCTGCATGCAGCCGTTGTCGATGATCATCTCCTCGTACTCGATCCCCTGCCCTTCCTGCTGGTGGATCTTCCGCGCACACTCGATGAAGAGGCCGTCGGAGAGCTTCATGATGTTCGCCTTGTGCATCACCGTGACCTTGCGCCGACCCCGCTCCTTCGCATACTTGAACGCAAATCGCGCGATCCGCTCGCACCCGACGCGGGTCGCCACCTTGATGCTCTCGACCACCCCCGGCACCACTTCGTGCTCCAGGCCGGAGTAGAGTCCCTCGGTGTTCTCGCGAATGACCACGATCTCGACGTTGTCGTAGCGCGTCTTCACCCCCTCCAGGCTGCGAATCGGACGCACCGCGGCATAGAGATCGAAGATCTTCCGCAGGCGGACGTTGATGCTCTGGAAGCCGCCCCCGACCGGGGTGGTCAGCGGGCCCTTCAGCGCGATGCGGTGTTCGCGGATCGCCTCGATGGTGTGCTGCGGGAGCACGTCCTTGTGCTCGGCCACCGCGCCCGCACCGGCCGGTAGTTCGATCCAGTCGATGTCGGCGCCGGCCGCGGCGATGACCTTCTTCGTGGCGTGGGTGATCTCAGGCCCGATCCCGTCCCCCGGGATGAGGCAGACTTTCATCGACATGGCATCAGCTCCTGGAAGATTCGATTCAGCATCGTGGAAAGCGCGAAAGATAGAGAAATGGCGGCATTCTGTCCAGGGACTGGCCAAGGACTGGCCGAGGACTCACGGGGGATTCGCCCCCTCCCGATGACCTGCGATCTTGCCGGCCGGTCAGGCGCCGCCGGAATTGACCACGCGATGCAGCGACTTCCACGACTCGAGGAGCAGGTCCTCGATCCGAAGCCAATCCGCCTCGGTCAGTCCTCCGGCCTCGGCCTGGTCATCGCGGAGGGTCATCGCCTGGGCTCGCAGACGGGCGTGGTCCAAAAACTCCTCTTCACCCAGTCCGTAGAGCTCGGCCTGCAGCGCGGCCAGCGCTCGCGGCAGTTCGGTCGGCGGCATCCGCTTCCGCTCGCGGTGGACGATCCACCACTCCACTTCGAGGCGCGCGGCATGGGCCACGTCGAAGCGCTCCTTCGAGACCCCGCGAATCTGCGCGTAGTACTGCACCAGGGGCGGGATCGCCTGTTCGTAATCGGAACGCCGCTTCCCGCGCTTGAAAACGAAGGCCGCCTTGGCTGCATCGAAGGCCACGCGATGGGAGCGCAGATAGGGCAGGTCGTACTCCGTGCGGAGCAGGCGGGCGAGCTGTAGATAGAGCGGCATCGGCTTCTGCTCGTAGTACGAGCGCCACATCCTCGCCTCGAGTTGGGCCACTTCGACCGGATCGAAGCTCCGGAGACTCGTCTGGAGAGGCGCGAACAGGTCCCACGCGGCGTACCCCAGCCCGAGCAGCAGGAGGGTGAGAAGCGTCCATCCGATCCTTCGTGCCATGCGCATGGTGTGGCAGTGTAGTCGATACTTGGGGGCCCGGTCGCGATGAACGCGAGGTCAGCGCGGGTCAACGCAGCCAGAGGAGCTTCGTGTTCTCCGCCCACCCTGGTACCTCCACCCTCACGAAGTAGACGCCGCTGTCGATCGGCCGCCCGTCATCCGTCCGTCCGTCGAATGTCACCGCATGAACGCCTGGTGCGAGGATCTCATCGACCAGCACGCGGACCAGGCGGCCACCCGCGTCGTGGATGGCGAGGCGTGTCGGCTGGGCCTGCTCGAGCGAGAACGCCATCCTGGCCTCGTGCCGCGCCGGATTGGGCCATGGGAGCCAGAGAGCGAAGGGGCGCGATGTCCCAACCAGCGGCAGAACCTGGAGCCTTCCCCTGCCCAGCGCCGCTCCGGTCGTTGCCCGCAGGTCGTACTCCAGGTCAATCGATGCGCGTGCAGGGTCGAGAAGGCGGAATCGCACCCGCGCCACGATGCCGCTCCCATTCGATCCCGGCTCGCCACGATCGAGCCGAGTCGAACTGATCTCCAGCCAGTTGGTACCTGCGCGGCGGAAGAAGATCCCTCCGTCCGCCCCCCGGAGGAAGCCGCCGTCCTCGATCGCCACCAGCTCCAGTGCCGTCGGTTCGAAACCGAGGATGAACTGTGCCCCGGTCAGCCCGCTCGCCGACTCCAGTCCGAGGGCGACGACCAGTTCCTCGCCGGTCGCGAGGCGCTCGACGTGGCTCACGGCTGTCGGCGCCAGTTCGTCCACTCCGGCCCCCGAGAACAGTCTCGGGCGCGGGCCTGCTACCTGAGGAACCTGGGCGGCCGGCGAGGTGCCGGCGTGCGCCGGCTGCAGGAAGAGCGAGCCGCTACCTTTGGAGCCGTTGCCACGCCCGAGCCGCGGCTCACCCGCGGGGCGCAGGGCGTCGCTGTTCGACCAGGAGTACATGGTGGTGAAGGCGAGAATGTCCTCGATGTCGTACTGCCCGTCGGGCGCGGGAACCAGATCGGGCGCGATGCCGGTCGCCGGCCCCAGATCGGCGATCGGGTCCTGCGCCAGGTTGCTGCCGTTCCAGCCGAGGGTGAAGGCGAGTTGGTCGGCATAGTTGATCTTCCCGTCCGGCTTCGGCATCAGGTGGGGAACGGTGGAGTCGGCGCCGGAGCCGTCGGTCGCGAGGTCGCCGAGGTAGGCCAGGCGAATCCGGAGCGATGAGGCGCGCCAGTCCGGAGGCGCCTGATTGCGGATGTCGCTCATGCCCGAGGTCAAGGTGGAGAGGGTGAGAGTCCCATTCCGATTTCGGGTCGAGGTCGAGATGGCGTCGCCTCGCGCCCGAAGCAGGACCCGGGCGAGGGTGTGAGGTCCGGGGGTCACCAGGCCGATCGGGGCGCCGGTCACGCTGGAGTTGACCTGTAGGGTCCCGGCCTCGTTGTCTGCGTCGGAGGTGAAGACCTGGTTGGTGAAGCCAGTGCCGTCCCAGCCGTTTCCCGAGGAGATGTTCAGGATCTCGATCAGATCGGGATCGAAACTGGCGGTGAAGCCGGCGGCCACGACGCTGTCGGGATTCGCCACCTGGAGCAGGATGGTGCGTTCGACACCGTTCTGCAGGTAGAGGGTACGATCGCCGTCGAGCGCGTCGGCGATACGCACGGTAGGGAGGATGTCGGAGTCGATGCAGAGGAGCTGGTCCGCCGCACTGCCGTCGACCGCCACCTCCACACCGCTCGAATCGCGGAGCACCGCGTACAGGTAGTAGCTCTCGTTGTCCGCCGGCGTGCCTCCGGGTGAACCGTCGAACGACCAGACCGCTTGCGTGGCGTTCCCTCCGATCGTCCCGCTGGGCAGACAGAGATCTGCGGTCGCGGGGGTGTACGTTCCCGCGGTGTCGTAGTAGAAGTCGACCCAACCCCCCTCCGGTGCGTTCTGGGTCGAGAATGAGAACAGATAGGCCCCGGTCGGGGCGAAGCAGAGCGGCAGCGCGCTCGGTCCGGTGAAGTCGAGGGCGATCGCGGGCTGGGGCGACTCTTCGTATTTGGTCACGACGGCGCGATCCGCATCGACGGTGTAGAGATCCAGGTCCGCTTCGTTGGCGAGAAAGCAGGTGCTGCGCAGGTCCTGGTAAGCGCCGAACGCGTCGCCCGCGCCGCCCAGGGAGTGATCGAAGGTCGGCGCGGCCGTCCCGCCCCCGCTCGCTGCCGCGACATCGCGGTAGAGCACCACGCGCGCGTTCCCCTGATCGGCCACGGACAGCCAGATCACGCCGTCGCCGTCGGCCGACACGGTGACGTCGACTGGAGTGTCGAGGGGATCGGCCGCGCCCGAAGCGGTATCCCAGCTGGTGACCCAGTCGATCCGCGCCGGGAGATTCTGCGCGGCGTTCTTCGGCACGAAGGCCAGCTTCACGATCCGATCGTTCGCCGTGTCGGCGACGTACAGATCGTAGACCCCGAGCGAGGCGTTCCAGCGGGCGGCGATTCCTTCCGGGGCGTCAAACTCCCCGACTCCGTCTCCCAGCGCCCCGTAGTGGAGCACATCGGGCGTGGTGGAGTAGCTGAACTGAAACTGGGTGCTCGAGGCCGGAACCCTCCCGTGTACGCCGTCGCCGAAGAGGATGCGGCCGGTGTGCCAGTCGATCTGAAACACCTTCGCCGACGAGGAGGCGGAGGAGAGATCGGTGGTGACGGTCCAGACATCGGGAGTCCCACCGGGATCGAAGGTGATTGTCTGGAGCGAGGTTTCCTTGATCGGGGCTGTGTTGGTGAAGACCACGTAGTCTTCCGGTGTGGTCGATGGCGTGGTGTAGCGGTAGTCGACGTCCGCGGTGAGTCCGACCGATCCCGCGCCGGTCGGCTGGGCGGCCGGAGTGTGGGCGTCGCCCGGAAGCCAGTCGCCCGGCCAGGTGGCCGAGGCTCCGTCACCGGCGGCGATCACCTTGATCCGGTCTTCGCCGGTGTCGGCCACGAAGAGATACCGGTGGGAGACCGCCGCCGTCGTGGTCAGGACCGAGTTGGCGGTCATCGCACCGTTGAGCGGCAGGGAAAGCCCGGGAATGCCGAGAAAGGGATCGGCCAGTTGGGCGAGGGTGGCGCTCGAGACCAGCACCCTCCCGGTGGTGCGATCGGTGATCGTGACCACGTTGAGCACGAGCGTGATGTCGTAGGTGTGGCCGGTCACCTGGCTCGCATCGACGATGGTCAGGGTCCCTTGATCGAACGGCCCCTGGTCGCTGCTCAGTGCCGCCGAGGTCGCGGTCGAGGCGCCGGAGCGCGCCACCGCCACGTCGCCCGGGGTCGCCAGGTAGTCGTCATATGCCTCGATGTAGGTGACCGTTCCATCGTCGGCCACGCGGAACTGGAAAAGTTCCTCGTTCTGATCGATCGAGGTGTCGCCGTCGTCGAGGAGGAAGAGGTCGTCGCTCGTCGCGGTCACTTCGTTCTCGCTCGCGGCGATCGCGACCACGTTCTGCCAGGCGGACGGCCCGCCCGAAGACTCTCCGATCGTGACCAGGACCGGGCTCGCGGCTGCGCCGACGCCGTAGTCGACATCGCCGATGCCAAAGCTGGCCGAAGCTCCGGTCTGCTCGTCAGAGAGGATGTAGCGGACGGCGAACTTGCTGCTCGAGGTGAGCGCGTTGGCCGGGAGGAGGATCTCCGGCGCTCCGCTCGCGTCGCTGTCGTCGATGGTGTAGACGTGATCCGAGGCGCTGAAGCCGCTCAGGCTGGCCACCCGGGTCCAGCGTACGCCGTTGATCCAGAGCAGCTCCGAACGCGGGACGAGGAACCGGGTTGCCGAAGCCGCCCATTCCGGGAACTGGATCTCATCGCTGTCCCACTGGGCCGCGCCGGTCACCGGCTCGGTCCAGGTGAAATCGAGCTGATCGCGATAGATGTAGGTCGCGTTGACTTCGAAGGCCTGCACCCGGCTGTGACCGGTGTCGACCACATAAACTACATCGCGGTCCGCGTGGTCGCGAGCGGCGACTCCGCTCGGCGCGGAGAAGGCGATGTCGATCGGCGGGTTGTTCACCAGCTGATCGACCGTGGCCGCGTTGCCGACCGAGAAGTACGGACCATTCCATTCCAGGATCGGATCGTACGGAACCCGCGCCTCCGCCCGCGCGATGCCCAGGAGCCACGCCAGTACCACCCCGCACGGCAACAGTGCCGCCAACGCGCCGATTCCGTGGCGCGCGAGCCATCCTCTCATCGCTGTCCATCCCTCCCTGGATCCCGCTCCCGCGGGTGTGCCCGGAAAGGAGTTCCAAGGGGCGTGCCATTTTTGCCCCCCCCGAAGCGGGATCCCGGCCGATCCCGGAAGAGATTGCCCTGTAGTGGGAAAGGAGGTTCCCCGAATCGAGCGAAATCGAGCCGGGAGGGAACCGAGTCGGAACCGAGGCTGAGAAGTGGTCGATCCCGCCCGGTCGTGGCAGAATCCTCGCCACCCGTCCGAAGGAGGTGCCCGATGTCCGGTTCCCGATTCGTGCCGCTCCACTTCGAGTCCGTTCCCGAAGAGGAGATGCGGCGCCGCGCGCAGGCCTTCTACCAGGAGATCCGCCTCCGCCGCACGGTACGCGACTTCTCGCCCCGTCCGGTGCCTCGGGAAATCATCGAGGACAGCATCCGGTCCGCCGGTGCGGCTCCAAGCGGTGCGAACCTGCAACCGTGGCATTTCGCGGTGGTGGCCGACCCGGATCTCAAGCGTCGGATCCGGGAGGGGGCCGAGGAGGAGGAGCGCCGCTTCTATCGCGAGCGCGCCCCGCAGGAGTGGCTCGACGTGCTCGCGCCGCTCGGCACCGACGACCGGAAGCCGTTTCTCGAGATCGCGCCCTATCTGATCGTGATCTTTGCCCAGGCCCACGGAGTGAAGGAAGACGGTACTCCGTACAAGACCTACTACGCCCAGGAGTCGACCGGCATCGCCACCGGGTTTCTCATCGCCGCGCTCCACCGGGCCGGCCTCGCGACCCTCACCCACACGCCGAGTCCAATGAACTTTCTGAACGAGATCCTCGCGCGCCCGAAACACGAGCGGCCGTTTCTGATTCTCGTCACCGGTTTTCCCGCCGACCAGGCCCAGGTACCCGACATCGA
Source organism: Candidatus Eiseniibacteriota bacterium (assembly GCA_016712505.1). GTDB lineage: Bacteria > Eisenbacteria > RBG-16-71-46 > CAIMUX01 > CAIMUX01 > JADJQY01. Next base: position 313,889 of record JADJQY010000013.1, read on the forward strand.
CCGGAAGGCGCTCTCCGAGATCGCAACTTTTCACTGAGCCGGCGAAACCCGGCGTTTCAGGAGTCATCTGAGTCAGTTCCCCGGCTGGCGCCCACGGCGTTCGAGGCGAGTCTGAGTCCGCCTCGGTGCACGCCCTCGGGTGAGGTTTGTGCGCATAACCCAAGGAGCCCAGGATGAAGATCGGACTGCTCGGTTCAGGCAGTGTCGCCACGACGCTCGCGGCAGGATTCTTGAAGCATGGCCACTCCGTGCAGCTCGGAACCCGCGACCCGGGAAAACTGGACGAATGGAAGGCGGCCAACCCCGGCGCTCAGGTCGGCAGCTTCGCCGACGCGGCGGCGTACGGAGAGGTCTTGGTTCTCGCGGTGAAGGGCTCGGCCGCGGCCGACGCGCTCCGCGCGGGCGGAGTGGCCAATCTCGCCGGGAAGCCGGTGCTCGATGCCACCAACCCGATCGCCGACGCCCCGCCGATCAACGGCGTGCTGCAGTACTTCACCTCGCACGACGACTCGTTGATGGAGCGCCTCCAGCGCGAGTTTCCCCAGGCGCAGTTCGTCAAGTGCTGGAACTCGGTCGGCGCGGCCCGCATGGTCAATCCGAGCTACGAGGCTGGTCGCCCGACGATGTTCATCTGCGGCAACGACCCGGCAGCGAAGGCTACCGCGACCAAGCTGCTCGATCAGTTCGGCTGGGACGCCGCCGACATGGGGAAGGTCGAAGCAGCCCGCGCGATCGAACCGCTGGCCATGCTCTGGTGCATCCTCGGCTTCAATCAGAACGAGTGGACCCACGCGTTCAGACTGTTGCGCGCGTAGGCAAGCTGCCGAAGCCCGGAAGGGGGCAAGATCGCAAGTGGTTGATTTCATGTTCCCTGCCGCACAGGACCACGAGGGCCGAAATCCACTGCCACTCGATTTCCAGCCCGTGAACCTCGGTTGGGGGAGTTCGGGCTCGAGAGGCAACGCCGTCTAGCCGATTGCAACTGATGACAACAGTTAATGGAGGTAGGCGGGGGGGGCCTATGGGATCGAACAACGGCCGGCATGCACCGGGGGAGGGGGGGCTAGGCACGGGGTACGGAGAGCCCAGCCAGAAGGAGCTAGCCTGCCCGAGCCTGGCCAGTATCGAACGCGGCGAAGGCATCGAAGCGACCCCGGAGTTCTGGGCCGACTGGGACGTCGCCGCAGGTCAAAGCCCGTCACCAGGCCGTGTCGAGGGGGCATTGGCTCCGAGTGATTCGCGATGACCTCGGGTCCAGGCCTGCAGCCTGGATTGCTCGTTAGGGGTCGCGGCTAACTGGGGTGTCGCTCGTCCGGCCCGACCGCGTCGAGCAGGCCCGGGCGGCGGAACAACGCCACCAGGAGCGCCGCGAAGAGGGCGAGGTTCCAGGCAGTGCCGAGGCGAATGGTCCAGAGCTCGGTCACGAAGAATGGGCGCTTCAGGTGCACGCTCTCCACGCCGCTCGGTCCACCCCAGGTGAACGGCGGCTGCTGCGGAACGGTCAGATCGTGGAGCAGCAGATTGAGCGCGATGCCGAAGGTGAGCGCGAAGGCCAGCAGAAGCATCGGCTTCTGGTGTCTCGGCGCGAGGGGAAGGAGGGGGAGGACGAGCGGGATCGCGATGAACAGGTGGTTCTCGTGCATGTGAGTCGAGAGCATGAAGAATCCGACACCCAGCACCAGCGCCAGCGTCAGTCCCTGCCCGGCGGTGGTGCCGACCCGTCCCGCGGCCCCCTGGGGCGTCCGGTGCATGCGGTGCCCCAACCAGAGCAACGCCACCAGGAGCGCGCCGAAGAGGAGAAGCCCAACGTGCGTCGCGGTCAGCGGTCCCAGCCACGGCTCTTCGGCATTCCGCCAGCCGCCGAGCGCCCACCAGAGGTTGTGTCCGTTGACGGAGGTGTAGGGCATGGCGCCGACGTCCCCCACCAGGCGATCGAAGAGCGTCTTCGCCGGGTTATTGAGCAGAAACGGTAGGAGCACCACGAGCGTGGTCACGGCTGCGGCCGCGATTCCGAGCATCGCCCCGCGCAGACCGTACCAGGCCACGGTGAGGGCCAGGAGCAGGGGGAGATAGGGTGCCCCGAGCGGCTTCATCAAGGTGGCCAGGGCCAGCGCCACCCACGCCGCCCCCGCGCCGCGGATCCGGCCCAGCACGGCCGGAGAGTCGACCCCCGGAGCACCGGCGGCCAGAGCAAGGAACGCCACCACCACGAACGTGGAGTGGATGCAGTCCGGCTGCCCCCAGTAGGCCGTGTCGATCAAGACCGCCGGGTTGAGCAGATAGAACGCCGGCAGTACCAGTCCCCAGGCGAGTCGCTTCGTTCCGAGCAGGAGCGGCTTGGCCCCGCGCAGATCGAGATCCCGTCCGAAGCGCGCGAGCACCCAGGCCAGCAGCAGGTCAAAGAAGAGCGGGGGGAGCTTGATCAGCACGGTCAGCAGCGTGGTGTCGCTCATGCTCTGCAGTGCTTCCGGTGAGAGCAACCCGTACAGCTTTCCGATCGGCCAGAGAAGGTAGGCGTAGAGCGGCGGGTAGTCGAAGTCGGAGGTCCGGTAGACCTGGGTCAGCCCGTCGCGCGCGGCGAAGAGCGCCCACCGCTTGTAGGCGTTCACGTCGAAGGTGTAGCCCGGCAGGGTGCCCAGGATCCAGCGAAGGAAGAGGTAGGCGGCCATCCATCCCCAGGCCGTCCGGCCCGACTTTCGCTCTTCGCTCACGCCGCTCCCCGGTTTTTTTCGTTCAGCCCCGACCTCGCCGACCGGGCGGGACCGTACCGTCCGCCCGCCGACCGGTCAAGGCTGTCGCCTCGTCCTGGCCGCCATCCTCCTGGCATGCCGTCGCCGTCGTCCCGACACTGGTCAGAAACGATGGACCCCGCTAGACTCCCGCGGCGTACCAATCGGGGCGACCCCGACCCAGGCTCAGGGTCCAGCATCGGGGCGTAGGAGGCATATGTCCGCACGGTCGATGGTCACGAGATGGGGGACTCTCCTCATGCTGCTCTTCATGCTCGCCCCGCCGGCGCGTCCCCACGGGGACGACGAGATGGTCGAGCGGTTCAACGTCATGGTCCGGCGTAACCTCGACCACGATCTCGTCCTCTCCAGCGCCACCATCGACTCGGTCATGCAGACCATGGCCGGGAAGTCACTGGGCGAGCGCACCGCCGCCTGGGCGCGTTACTTTCTCGAGCGCGGGGACGTGCAGTACCTCTACGGGCGGGCCGAGGGGGGGTATGTCTCTCGCGGTCTCCTCGCCCTCGACTACGCCACCGACTGCGTGCTCTTCATGTATCGCACGACGGAGCTTGCCCGCTCCACCACCGCCGAGGAGGCGATCCAGTTCGCCTTTGGCACCCGCTTCTACGGCGCCTCGGTCGAGCACGCGGTGAAGGATGACGGGCGCGTCGACTACGACGACCCCGCCGTCCTGCAGTTCGCCGAGGACATGCTGAAGAGCGGAGTCTGGGGCCGCGACGTGACCGCGGAGTGCGGCTCCACCACCCTCGATGCCGTCGGTTCTTCGCGCGTCCCCGCCGACACCCTGAGCTACCTCCCGACGAACAACATCGCCTACGAGCGCCTCGAGCCCGGCGACATCGTCTGGTTCGTCGGCGACGAGAACCGCCCCGGCGCCCTCGAGGAGCGGGTCAAGGGAACGTTGATCCATCACCTCGGCATCATCGCGCGCGAGAACGGCGAGGCGATGCTCATCCATCCCGCCTCGATCCCGATGCCCGGCGAGTACGAGCAGACCGGCGTCGCGCGCGTGCCGCTGCGGACCTACCTGACGCGGGTGGGGAAGTTCAAGGGCGTGCTGGTGACGCGGTTGGTGGAGTTCTAGGGGGGAGGCGACCTCGATCCGTGAATCGGAATCCTGCCAGCGATTCGCGGGCCACCGCTTCCGCGCCGTCTCGAGAAGGGACTCACAGGTGAAACAGCGCAAGCCAGAGACCTCAGCGCGCTCAATGCCACTCAATCTCAGAATTCGAAACTTCGCCCATATCGCGGAGGTGAATCTCACCTTGGGCGACCTGACAGTCGTGGTCGGCCCGCAGGGGGCAGGCAAGAGTCTGGCTCTTCAGTGGCTCAAGGTCGCCATGGACGGGAGACAGGTCTTCGATGCCCTGAAGGCTGCCGGGCATGCAAAAGACCGAAGCGAAGTGCTCATTGACCTGATCTTCGGCAGCGGAATGGCACCCGCGTGGCGCGACGATGAGTCGGAGATCACCCTTGGCAACCGTCGGATCAAGCCGAAGACCATCGCCCGCATCGGCGATGGAACCGAGACCCTGTTTTTCGTCCCTGCTCACCGTTCCATGCTGATCTCAGACGGCTGGGCCGCACCGTTCCAAAAGCTTACCTCCGAGACCCCTGCCGTCGCCCGGATGTTCAGCCAGAATCTCTTCGACCGGTTCAACGGTCGGGACGCAGGCACCCTCTTCCCGGTCGAGAAGCGGTTGAAGAAGGAGATCCGGGATCAAGTCGACGCCGCGGTGTTCCACGGGGGCAAGGTCGGCGTCGAGGAGTCCTCTCACCACGCCCGGCGTTTGCGATTGGCACACGGACAGATGCACCTGCCGTTCATGACCTGGACGGCCGGTCAAAGAGAATTCACGCCCCTGCTTCTCGGCCTCTATCATCTGCTGCCTTCCACGAAGATGACCAAGCGGGAGGAAACCGACTGGGTGGTGATCGAGGAACCGGAGATGGGCTTGCATCCGCAGGCGATCACCGCCGTGATGCTCCTCGTGCTCGATCTTCTGTGGCGCGGATACCGCGTCGTGTTGTCGACCCATTCGCCGCACGTCCTCACGATGGTATGGATGATGCGTCGCCTGGTGGAATACCAGGCGCGCTGGCAGCTCGTATGCGAGGCTTTCGACGTGCCGAAGTCTCAACAGATGCGCCGCGTAGCGGAGGCTGCTCTGGAGAAAGCCTATCGGGCGCAGCTATTCTACTTCCGGTCGGATGGAAAGGTGACGTCGCTCGACATCTCGAGCCTCGACCCCGGGGCTGAAGACGAGCGGATCGCGGGATGGGGCGGGCTGACCGAGTACTCGTCGCGGTTCGGGGACGCAGTGCGCGCGGCCGCCAATGAGCGTGGCGTTTGACTCGAAAGCCACCGGAAACTCCGGTCCGGGGGGCGCTCCGCAGTGAGTCCTCACTCCGACCGCTAGTCCATGACGGCCTGAAGGCGATGAAATCGACGGACAAGTCACATTTGGACAAGGACATCCGCAAAGACTTCGCGGACAGTCTCGACATCGACGCCGGCCTGCTCGAGGGACACGAGCAGGAGAACCGTTGGGACTATCTCCTGGGCTACTCACCGACGCAGGCCGTGGTGGCGGTGGAGCCGCACTCGGCGAGAACCGACGAGATCACGACCCTGATACGGAAGAAGGCGGCGGCTCGGGAGCAGTTACGCTCCCACTTGCAAGACGGCACCCGGATAGCTGTCTGGATCTGGGTGGCCTCCGGAGACGTGCAGTTCGCCGACACAGAGAAAGCCCAGCGACGCCTCGATGAGAAAGGGATTATCTTCGCCAGGAAGATCATCACCAAAAAGGTGTTGTGCACCGCGGTGTGGCCGTCGCCGACGAAGCCAGCACGGCCCCAGCGGGTGTCCAACCGGTGGCGAAGGCTCGGACGACGAAGCGTTCAGCGACCAGCGCAGATAGCGGCGCGGCGCCCGCCCGCTTCGCGTGCCCCCTCTTCGCCCCACCCCCCATTCCTGCTAGAGCTCCCCCGCATTCCCCGCGGCCGCGCGCCTGCCCTGATCTGGCTCGCCCCGGCCCCGTAAGCTCATACATACGCGGAGGCCCCGGTGGACAAGACGCGCCGCAACGCTGTCGACCAAGCTGAGCTCCAGTCGCCAAGCCACGCCGAGGGCGCGAACGACCCGGCCCTGCCCAGCCCCGGCCAACTCGTTCATCTCCGTGCCCGCCGCTGGTTGGTAGAAGAGGTCCTTCCGGCGGCGACCCCCGGAGACTCGTCGATCGTTCGTCTGGCTTGCGCGGAGGATGACGCCCAGGAGAGGCTCTCGACGTCTACTGGGACTACGAACTCGACCGGGAGATCCTCGACACCGAGCACTGGCAGGATCTCGGCGCCAAAGGATTCGATGATCCCCGCCAGTTCGCCGCCTTCCTCCACACGCTGAGGTGGAGCTGCGTCACCGCCACCGATCCCAACCTCTTTCAGGCCCCATTTCGAGCGGGGATCAAGATCGACGCCTACCAGATGGAACCGCTGCGGAAGGCGCTGCAGCTGCCAAGGGTGAGCCTCTTCATCGCCGACGACACCGGGTTGGGGAAGACGATCGAGGCTGGACTGATCGCGCGTGAGCTGCTGCTCCGAAAGAGGGCCAAGACGATCGTCGTGGCGGCCCCGCCATCCGTTCTCGAGCAGTGGAGAGCCGAGCTGGAGGAACGCTTCGGACTGGTCTTCGAGATTCTGGACCGCGCCTACCTTACGCGGATGCGGCGCGAGCGGGGATTCGGGGCCAACCCCTGGCGGACCCACAGTCGGTTTCTGATCTCGCACAATCTACTGATCGACCCCACGTATGCGGACACCATGCGCGAGTGGCTTGGGCCGCTCCTCCCGGGGAGTCTGCTGATCCTGGACGAAGCGCACCACGCCGCTCCGGCCAGCGGGGGGCGCTACGGAATCGAGACGAAGTTCACCCGAGCGGTGCGCGATCTCGCGGGACGCTTCGAACATCGGCTTTTCTTGTCGGCAACCCCGCACAACGGACATTCGAACAGCTTCTCGACCCTGCTGGAGTTGCTCGATCCCTACCGATTCACCCGTGGAGTGAAGGTCGACGGGCGCGAGGCGCACCGGGACGTGCTCGTCCGCCGGTTGAAGGAAGACATCCGGGAAGTGCAGGGGGGATTTCCGAAGCGCGAACTGATCCCGGTCGTCATCGACGATCTTCCCGCGGATGCCCCCGAACTCCAGCTCTCGGCTCTACTGGACCGCTACCGCGAGCTGCGGGAGCGTCGATTCGCAGCGACCACTCGACGGACCCAGTCGGCGGCGGGACTGCTGGTCGTCGGACTGCAGCAGCGTCTTCTGTCGTCGATCGAAGCCTTCGCCCGCAGTCTCCGGGTGCACCGCGCCACCGTTGCCCGGCAGTGGGAACGGGACGCGGGGGTCCCGTCTGCGGCTGAGGCCCGAGCCCACGCCCCAGCCCGGCCCCCAGCCCACGTCCCGGCTCTCTCCGGGAATCGAGGATCTCTTCACCCGAGCCCCCGGAGCGGACGACGAGCGAGGCGACTGGAGCGACGAGGAACTGGAGGCCGCCGAAGCGACCGAGATCGAGGCGATCACGACGGCGGCCGAGGGGGAGGCGCCGCGGGATGCGACCGCGCACGCGCTCTGGTCGCTGGAGCAGGCCCTGCTCGACGAGATGACCCGCATCGCCGAGGCCGGGCGATACGGATTGGAAGCAAAGGCCGCAAGCCTGGTCGACTGGATCCGGGCCAACCTCTGCCCGGACTTGCCGCCGTTCGGCCAACTGTCCCCGGGGACAGCTCCGAAGTGGAACCAACGTCGCGTCCTCGTCTTCACCGAGAACCGCGAGGGGACGAAGCGTTACCTCAAGCAGATGCTCGAGCAGGCGATCGAAGGGGCCGATCGCGCGGACCATCGGATCGAGGTGATCGACGGACTGACCAGCAGTCAGCACCGGAAGGAGATCCAGCGGCGGTTCAATACCGATCCGTCCAAGGACCCGCTGCGCATCCTGCTCGCCACCGATGCGGCGCGCGAGGGGCTGAACTTCCAGGCGCATTGCGCTGACCTCTTCCACTTCGATCTGCCCTGGAATCCGGGCCGAATCGAGCAGCGGAACGGGCGCATCGACCGAAAGCTACAACCCGAGCCGGTCGTACGCTGCCACTACTTCGTCCTGCCGCAGCGGATCGAGGATCGCGTGCTGCAGGTGCTGGTGCGCAAGACGGAGACGATCAAGAAGGAGCTCGGCAGCCTGGCCCGAGTGATCGACGATGACATCGAACTCCGGATGAAGCACGGCATCCGCCACCGGGAGGCCGACGCGCTGGCGACTGCGATCGAGGCGATGGGCACCGGCGGTACTGAAGCGGACCGGGAGGCACTCCGGATCGCCGAGGAGGAACTCGAGGCGGCGCGCGAGCGTCAGGACGATCTGATGCGCCAGATCGAGCGCTGTCGCACCCTGCTCGAGGCATCGCGTGAGTGGACCGGCTTCGAGGCGGAGCCGTTCCGGGAGGCTCTGTCCTGCTCTCTCGAATTGCTGGGAGCCGGACGCCTGATCGAGACAACCGAGGCCGATGGTCGGAGCGTCTGGAGCTTTCCCTCGCTGGAGCGAAAGACCGAGGCGGATCGAAGCTGGATCTCGACCCTGGACACCCTCCGCGTTCCCCGCAAGCAAACTCAGAAGATCACGGACTGGCGGCGGGAGGCGCCGATCCGCCCGGTGATCTTCGAGGACGCGGGCATCCTCACCGAGGACACGGTGCATCTCCATCTCGAGCAACGGGTCGCCCAGCGGTTGCTCGGCCGGTTCCGCTCGCAGGGATTCATCTATCACGATCTCTCCCGCGCATGTCTGGCCCAAGCCGCCGACTCGGTCCCGCGGGTGATTCTGCTCGGACGCCTCTCGCTCTACGGGCAGGGCGCCGAACGCCTGCACGAGGAGCTGGTCCCGCTCACCGCCCGCTGGAGCGAACCCAGTCAGAGGAAGGCGCCCCTCTCCGCCTACGGCCGCGACGCCGAGGCGAAGACCTTGGAACTCCTGGAGCGCGCTCTCCGAATTCGGGGAGGGCGCGCGATCAGCCCCCCGGTTCAGAAGAAGCTCCTCGGGGCAGCTCGACGTGACATCGAGGAACTTCTTCCACTCCTCGAGCCCTGGCACGCCGAGCTGGAGCAAGTGCGATCGAGAAGCTGCAAACGCGGGACTCAGGAAGCGCGCAAGCTGCGCGAGACGCTCGAGCGTCAGCGGGAGCGGGTCCGCGTACAGCTCGCGCGGCACGAGTCGGCCGGTGCGCAGCTCTCGATCGATTTCACCGAGGACGAACGGCGTCAGCTCGAGTCCGACGTCCGATCCTGGCGACACCGATTGGATCAATTCGAGCGTGATCTGCAAACCGAACCAGACCGGGTACGTTCGTTCTACGAGGTGCGCGCGACGCGCGTCGAACCCGTAGGGCTCGCGTACCTCTGGCCGGAGACCAACTGATGGCGGCGAAGCTCGATCCCGAGGTTCTTGCGCACCTGGAGTGGCTTGGCTTCGTCCGTCCCACCGGGCTGGTGGTGTCCGCCCCTGCCCTGGTGCGGGCCGGCGCGATCCTCAACCGGCGCGATCTCGAAGGTCAGACACGGCTCCTCGCCTGCATGGTCGAGCGTGACCGATCGGGGGACGGCGAATCCGAGCGGTATCTGCCGGACTTCCCGGCCTTTGCCGAATCGGTGCTCGAGTGGAACTTTTCCGCCTCGTCGGTTTTTGGCAGCGTCGATTTTCCGGTTCCGGCGGAACTCGAGGTCGCGCTCCCGGACTATGGAGAGACGCTCCGCCCCGACTTCGCCGTCCGCGAGCCCGAGCCGAAGGAGGGGGCCAGCCCCTGGCAGCTCGTGATCACCCGGCTCGACCTCGGCACGCCGTTCGATGAGGTCACCCGCAGTGGCGGCGGATTCGAAGTCTCGCCCCACGGTCGGATGGAGCGCCTCCTCCGCCAGACCGGCGTTCCCGCCGGGCTCCTCTGGAACGGACAGATCATTCGCCTGATCTCCGCGCCGCGAGGGGAGAGCTCCGGCTGGATCGACTTCCGGGTCGCCGACATGATTCAGACCGCCGGGCGCCCGATCGTCACCGCGTTGCGCCTCCTGCTCCGACAGGAGCGCCTGCTCGCCCTCCCCAGGCACCAACGTCTCCCCGCGCTCCTCGAGGAGAGCCGGAAGTTCCAGAACGAGGTCAGCGAGCGCCTGGCCGAGCAGGTGCTCCACGCGCTCTACGAACTCCTGCGAGGTTTCCAGGCGGCCAACGATGCGACGAAGGGCGCGCTCCTCCGCGAACCGCTCGCGGAACATCCCGACGAGGTCTATCGGGCGCTTCTTACCGTCATCCTGCGCCTCGTTTTTCTGCTCTATGCCGAGGAGCGGGACATGCTGCCCGCCGAGCAGACGTTCCTCCGCTACTACTCGCTGGCCGGCCTCCACGCGCGGCTGCGAGAGGATGCTGCCCTCCACCCGGACACCATGGACCAGCGCTACGGGGCCTGGGCGCAACTCCTCGTCCTCTTCCGGATGGTGCACGACGGGGCCCGATCCGACACCATGAGCCTTCCGCCGCGCCACGGTGTGCTGTTCGATCCCGACCGCTTCAAGTTCCTCGAAGGCCGCTCGGGGAGCGGTGCCCGCCAGCTCCACGAGCGCATCCACGCGCCCCTGGTCTCCGACGGCACGATCTACCGCGCGCTCGAGAAGCTGCTGGTCCTGGACGGTGAGCGGATCTCCTACCGCGCCCTCGATGTGGAGCAGATCGGCTCCGTCTACGAGACCATGATGGGCTTCCGCCTCGAGACCGCCACCGGCCCCAGCGTGGCCATCAAGCCCCAGAAGAAGCACGGCGCCCCCACCGCCATCGACCTCGAAGCGCTCCTCGCCGAGACGCCCGCGAAGCGCGAGAAGACGCTCCAGGAGCGGGCCGATCGCAAGCTCTCCGAGACCGTGAAGAAGGCCACCCAACGTGCCGCAACCTTGGCTGACTTACACGCCGCCCTCGAGCCGGTGATCGACAAGGCCGCCACGCCCGATCTCGTGCTCCCCGGCGCCATGGTCCTCCAGCCCAGCCAGGAGCGTCGTCGTTCCGGCTCGCACTACACCCCGCGCTCTCTGACCCAGCCGATCGTTCGCACCACGCTCGAACCGATCCTCGCTCGCCTTCGCGGTGCCGACGGACACCCGCCACGGCCAGAGCAGATCCTGGACCTCAAGGTCTGCGATCCCGCCATGGGATCCGGCGCCTTCCTCGTCGAGACCTGTCGCCAGCTTGGCGAGGCCCTCGTCGAGTCCTGGCACGCCCACGGCCAGCTTCCCAGCATTCCCCCCGACGAGGACGAGCTCATCCTCGCCCGTCGGCTGATCGCGCAGCGCTGTCTCTACGGCGTCGATCGGAACCCCGTTGCCGTCGATCTCGCCAAGGTCTCCCTCTGGCTCGTCACCCTGGCCAAGGATCACCCCCTGACCTTCGTCGACCACGCACTCCGTCACGGCGATTCCCTCGTCGGCCTCACCCGCCGCCAGATCGAGACCTTCCACTGGGATCCCCAAGCTCCCACCTTCAAGGCCGGCTTCGAGGCCATGCAGGTCGAGCAGCACGTCGTCGCCGCCGCCGCCTTCCGCCGCCAGATCCGCGAAGCCTCCGAGGAGATCCCCGATCGCGAACTTCGCGACCTCTGGCACCAGGCCCAGCGGGAACTCTCCACCGTCCGGCTCTTCGGCGACCTCGTCATCGCCGCGTACTTCTCTTCCGAGAAACCCAAGGAGCGCGAAGCGGTCCGCAACGCCTACGTCGCAAGCGTTCTCGACGGCAAGGCCGACGCCCATCGCGCCCCGCTTTCCGACCTCCGTCACGCCGATCCACCCCTCGCCCCCTTCCACTGGCCGATCGAGTTCCCCGAAGTCTTCGACCGAGCCAACCCCGGCTTCGACGCCTTCGTCGGCAATCCGCCGTTCGCCGGGAAGAACACCATCGCCGCCGCCAACCCCGAGGCCTATCCCCACTGGCTCCAGCATGTGCACCCAGACAGCCACGGCAACGCCGATCTCGTCGCGCACTTCTTTCGCCGCGCCTTCGACCACACGCGCAGGAGCGGCACCTTCGGCCTCATCGCCACCAATACCATCGCCCAAGGCGACACCCGTGCCAGCGGCCTCCGCTGGATCTGCACTCACGGCGGCGAGATCTACGCCGTTCGGAAGCGCGTCAAGTGGCCCGGCCTCGCCGCCGTCGTGGTCAGCGTCCTCCACGTGATCAACGGCCCCCATTCCGGTCCCCGCCGCCTCGACGACCGCCCCGTCGACCTCATCACAGCATTCCTCTTCCACCGCGGCGGCCACCAAGACCCCGCCCGCCT
>JADJQY010000014.1 GCA_016712505.1 Candidatus Eiseniibacteriota bacterium
GCACTCTCCTCCAGCGTTTCCCCTCGATACGGAAGCCCGGCGCGCGCGCAGGCCTCCGCCCAGGTGTGGCAAATGCGAACCACGACGTCGCCGAGGTCAGAGGCAGAGGATGCGCGGGGGGATGGAACTCACGATCGGGCCTAACCTTCGGGGCCCCCGGGGCCCCAACCCAGATCTACCGCGCGGTCAGCGCGGACTCGCCCCACCACTCTCGCTAGGCCGCGCGGCGCTCCGGACTCAATCCGCCGGCCCGACCGGGAACGGTCGTGCCACGAGCGAAGGATCGTGGGATGCCCGGGCAGCCGCCTCCCCCAGCGCCTCGTCGTTCGCGACGCCCGGAAACGACCGAGGCCTGCCCGGTCGCTCGCGCGACGACCGCGAGGATCACGCGGTAGCTGCTCCGAGCAACCGGGCGCGATCCTCGCACCTTCAGCTCGCGTACCAGTTCATCCGCCACACCGCGGCTGCATCGCCATCCCGCCGGTCGCTGTACTCCGCCGGCCAGGCCTCCCCGGATGGACGATGCGCGCTCCTTCCTACCGGCGGTCTGGAAACTAAGCGAAGGCTGCACGCTCTCGCCTCTGCCGCTACTGACACGGTACCCCCGACGTGACGCGGGGACCTACTCGCGGGTTCCCGCGTGGAGCATCGATGCGTGGCAAGAATCGCCAGCGTGCGCGCGATCAAAGGGCCCCGACCTGGCGACTGATCTTGCGGCGGGAACTCGGACACGGCACACGTTCGAGGGCCCGGCCCGACCCTCGAATAGAAACGGGGTCAGGCGACCTCCCCATAGCGGAGGTAACCTCGTAGCGTGCGGCGCGGGCATCGGGAGACAGCGGCCCCATGCTTACGCGACGACCTCGGGGCGCTCGCTCTCGCCATCGCGATCCCCCTCGTACGCAAACTGCTCTCCGCCTCGGCCAGCGCGGCACGCGGCGTTCCCTGCCCGGATCAATCTGATGTAAAGGCGCGCTTTCCCAGCCCCGCCAGAAGTAGATCCTCGGCCGCTCCGGCAGCGCTCGCGCAGGTCTCGCTCGACAGCTTCTGGCCGACCACCTCGCCGAGCAGATCCCAGTCATACCCCTTGAGCGGAGCGCGGAGGGCGATCCAGGACAAGCCGGCGAAGACCGAGAGCTGGAGCCGCCGCCCCGAGTACCAGAGCCGCGAGGGCCACCGCGCGCGATCGGTCCCGCCGCCTCGGTCAACATCGCCACCGCGAGCAGGAAGAGCGGATAGACCGCGACGAGGTAACGCGAGCTGGCATCGGGCGCGCGGAGCTGAAGGCCACAACCCCCGCGGCGACCGCGGCGAGCAGGATCAACGCCGGGCTTCGCCGCCCATTACTCCGCACCGCCCCGACCAGCGGACGATCCCCCAGATCACCAGCCCTAGCCAAACGAACGCCGCGGCCTGCCGCACGACGGAGTCCACCGGGCGAGGTCGTACCCGGCGAAGAGACCGCTCGGAGCATGGCGTTCGCCCGCTCGGCCATTCCGGGCGCGCGCCGGCTGCAGTCGGGAGAGGACCAGCCCCGCGACCAATGCTCCGGCGATCGGGGGGACCACCGAGTACGAGAGATAGACGCCGAGACCGAAGACACACCCCGCCCCGCGGCGAAGCGGAACCTGGTCTGTTCGTTCGTCGCCTGCGCCGCACGGGTCGCGAGGTAGAACACGACGCCGACCAGCGCCATCGCCTCCGCGTGGTCCCCCTTGGCGATCAACGAGGTGCGCAGGAAGGTGCTCGGTGCGAGCAGATAGAGCAGCCCGAAAGCGCTCCCGACCTGGGGGCCGAACCAACGCCGCGCGGTCAGAAACCAGAACAGTCCTCCCAGGGTCGCGACCGCGAGGGGCAGCAGCTTCCAGACCAGATAGTTTGGTCCGAACAGGCTGTAGAGCGGCGCCGCGATCTGGGGAGACCACCAGGCTGCCCGCTGCCGTAGGTCATGAAGCGGAGCAGTTCAGGGGCGATCGGGATCCGCTGCCGCAGCACCTCGGCCGCCGCGCCGGCGTAGAGCTCCTCTCGATCGTGGGCGGCCGCTCCGGTCCGCTCGGCCAGGGAGCCCCCCTCGGCCAGCACCTCCACCACCCGCTCCTCCGACGGATCGAGCGCGGCGACCACGAAGGGCCAGCGCAGCGCCACCAGCCCGACGCGAAAGAGCACCCATGTCGCGACGCCACCAGGAGCCGCTGTCCGCTTCATCACATCCCTCCGGTGCCGCACGCTCTCGGATCGTTCCCGATGCTCTGGCCGATCGCTCGATCGACGCGCCAGTCTACTCGACCGGCCCCGCGTGGTGTATCCTCCGCGCCGTGCATCGAACCCGTATCGTCGCCACCGTCGGACCGGCCTGTGGCACCGCGAGCGAACTCGGCCGGATGATCCAGGCCGGGGTCGACGTGTTTCGCTTCAACCTCTCCCACGGCAACCATGCCAGCCACGCCGAAGCGATCGCCAAGGTACGCGCCGCGGCCGAACGGCTCGATCGACCGATCGGCATTCTGCTCGACCTCCAGGGGCCGAAGGTCCGGACGGGCAAGAACACTGGTGGTGATCTCATCCCGCTTCGCCGCGGGGACCGGCTCCAGATCACCTGCCGCCGTGGTCTCTCACGTCCGGGCGAAATCGTGGTCGACTACCCCGGATTGGTGCGCGACCTCCGCGCCGGGGACCGGGTGCTCATCGATGACGGGCGCCTCTCGCTCCTGATCGAGCGGAAGGAAAGGAGCGGCTCGAGGCGCGGGTCGTGCGCGGCGGCCTGCTCAAGTCGCGCGCCGGCGTCAACGTGCCGGCTCGTGGCCTCAAGGTGCAGGTCCCGACCGAGAAGGACCGCAAGGACGCGATCTTCGCCGTCGAGCAGGGGGCCGACATGGTCGCCCTCTCCTTTGTTCGCACCGGGGAGGATGTCGAGAACCTCCGCCGCCTGCTCGCCCGCCGCGCGGCCAAGCGCGCCATGCCCCTGGTCATCGCCAAGATCGAGAAGCCCGCCGCCCTCGATCCCTCGACGGATCATCGCCGTCTCCGACGGCGTGATGGTCGCGCGCGGCGATCTCGGGGTCGAACTGTCGCTCGAGCGCGTACCGATCTGGCAGAAGGAGATCCTCGAGCGCGCGCGCCGGGCCGGCGTCTTCGGCATCACCGCCACCCAGATGCTCGAGTCGATGGTGGCCAGCGCCACGCCCACGCGGGCCGAGGTCTCCGACGTCGCCAACGCCATCTACGATGGTACCGACGCCGTCATGCTCTCCGGCGAAACCGCCAGCGGCCAGTACCCAATCGAATCGGTTCGCATGCTCGCCCGCATCGCCCGGGAGGCCGAGCAGCACCTCGACCTCGCCTCGTTCGACCAGAAGCCTTCCGCGCGCAACCCGGCCGACTCCGATCATCACCAGGCCTTCGCCATGGTCGAGGCCGCCAAGGCGCTCGCCGAACGCGCGCACGCCAAGAAAATCGTGGTCTTCACGCTCACCGGCAATACCGCGCGTCTTCTCGCTTCGCGCCGTCCCACGGTGGAGATCATCGCGCTCACCCCCAACCACGAAACCCGCCGTCGCCTCTCGCTCGCCTGGAACACCCGCACGCTCCATCTCCAGGGCATCCGCAACACCGACCAGATGATGCAAAACGGCATCCACCTCGTCCGCCGCGAAGGCCTCGTCCGCCGCGGCGACACCATCGTCTTGCTTGCCGGCCCCACGCACCTCGCCGAGTCGACGAATCTCCTGCGTTTGGTCGAGGCGTGATCGCGCGCTGAGTGCGCCCGCAAGTGGCTGCCCGCCGAACACCGACGCCCTCATTTGCACTTGACTCCACGCCCGGGAGTCTACTTTTCGTGCGTCTCTAAGGGGTTACACACCAACGAATCGGAGGACCGCCCGATGGTGACCGTGAATCAGCCGCAACTTGCCCCCCCCCCAAGCACTAACGCAGATCAGGCGTGGCGCGCTTCTTCTTTCAGTTCTGTTTTCGGTCATCCGAACCTTCGCGTCCGTTCCCGCAGCAGCGGAGGATTCGTGGGAGGACTGCGCCAACTGCGCTCCGGAAGCTCTCTTGGTTACGTTTTCCGAATCGCGGGTTGAGCCCCCGGTCGAGCTCCAGCGGCGGGGCCAGGAGTTCGATCTCCCGGTCTCGGAGTTCACCGGCGACCCCGAACTGCTGAGCTATCTGCTTCCGCGGGCCGGCGTCCTCAGCCCTTCGACCGTCGGCGCCAACTGGCGCTACATCCTGCGTCCGACACGCTCGACAGCGTTGGGGAGAGGCGCCAGCTCATCGACCTACGCGATCTCTATCTCGCCCGGCTCGCCCCAGGGACTCGAGTCTGCGACGCCCTCTCGCTTCTGGAGGGCCAGCCAGGGATCAAGACAGTCGAGTGCAATCACCTGCTCGAACCCGCCAGCCCACCAAACGATCCCAACTACCCCGACCAGTGGCACCTGAACAACACCGGCCAGATCGAGCCGGGCGGCACCCAACAGTGCATCCCCGATTTCGACATCAACGCCCCCGAAGCCTGGCAGATCAACTCCCTGGCCGGGTCGCCCATCGCCATCCTCGACGACGGCATCAACATCGCCAACCCAGATGTTGCCCCCTACATCGCCCCTTCGCCCATCTCCAAAAGCTTCGTTCCGCCGCCCAACGAATGGTGGGAGGGTGGCTGAGCCGGATTCCGGTTGGGCCTTATCCCCCATGTGCTCTCAACAGCTCTCGGTTCCTCGGAAGGTGAACCAGGCTCGGCGCGCGGCTGGCTCTGAGCCGCTGCCCACCCCTCAGCGGTTCGGCTGAGGAGGGTGGTGGTGAGCGGGGGTTTGGACGAGAGGAGGTGTCGGGCGGAGGAAGTAGGTCCGGCGTGCAAATGCAGTGGCCAATGGGCTTCGCTGAGGTCAAGACTTCCTTGACAGACGCTCGAGCCGGGCGAAATCTCCTGCGCACACTCGATCCTTCCGGCGAAGGGAGAGCTTGCATGGTTTCATCGAGAAGCATCGTCTTGCTCATCGGCTGCGCGGTAGGCTGGAGCAACTCCTCTTTGCCTCCTCGAACGCAGGAGGTACCATAATTCTCACGCCAACACACAGATTGCGTTCACCACCGATGCCACGAGCTACTGCGCGCAGTCCGATCTCGCCACCTGCGATCTCGCCGTCTCTTCGGTACCAGCGAATCCGAATGTGACAACCGTGTTTTTCGCGTTAGCGGCCTTTCCTAGTGGCGGCAGTCCGGCGCTGACGGGTGTCACATTCGGTATCGAGCACGACTCAGCGAAGCTGTATCTCCAGGCATCCGGGAACTGCGCGGACTTTGAGGTGAGTGCGGGAGACTGGCCCGCGTCGGGCAGCGGCACCGCCTTGACTTGGGATACCGCACAGACGGCGTTGCTCATCCCGCTCTACTGGTTTGCCGGATATGCGTACGCAGCCAGCGAGCCGAGCGTGTTTCAAGTGGTGCCCCACCCGGTTCAGGGCGGGTACTTCGCGGACAACGCTGTGCCCGCGGTGCTAGATGCGGTGGAGGGCTTCGGCACGCTTGGATTCGGAATGGGAGGGTCCAGCCCCGTGCCCGAGTCCTGAAGGCGAGGGCTCGGGTGAAGGTAATCCGGAGGACAGCGGTAGTGACCCGTCAACGGAGTGCAGTTTTCCGCTCTCACTCAGCGTTCCCGAGTCAGTGACGCTAGAGCTTGGTGGGGGGCCTACTAAGTCCACGTTCTCAGGGCGCAGCGTCCTGGTCGAATGGAGTGAGTCAGGACGCGTGACAATTGCAAGTGCACTGTCGATTCCCCTCCGCGATCCGGATTCACCACGCATGCTAACCACTGAACAGTATCAGTCTCTCTACGGTGAAGTCCCATTGGTTACTGCTGGGTCGCAAGGGGACAGACCTGGGGGCAGGCGAGCATGGCCTTCAATGACAGTATCGCAAGCGTGCAGTTTGCGGCTCGGATGTCCTATTTTGAGTCGCTAGCTGCAGGTGCCTCTCCACGAGACGCCGCTCGTCGTGCCCTTCAGGTGTTCCATTCAAGTGGCTTGTGCGACGTATCGTCCACGCGCATTGCCACGGTAGCGTCAGACGTCAGTGGCAAGACATGGATACTAGAGAAGTACTTTGGCCGTCCCGAGCAGGGTGTCTCGTTAGTGGTATCAGAGCCGACTGCGCTTGCGGAGTACTCGCATGACGCGGGAGGCGGCATGCTCTTTGATCCAATCGCTCCAGAAGGTAATGGCGCAAGCCCGTCAGGCTCAGTCATCTCATTGGACGGCGTGACGTGTGCTATCCGGTCAAACTCAACCTCGAGATAGGAGCCACCTCGGTATGCAGAACAGATGGTTGCTCGTTCTCGCCTCTTCCATAGGAATGGCGCTCAGCGTTGGGATCGCGGTAGGTGCACCATGTTCATCTACGACGTCCAATCTTTTCGGCTTCTGGCATCTCGACTTCGCGATGCTCGCGAGTTACAAGCACGATGCAATCACCAGCATTTTGAACGACATTCCAAGTGGTCCCGATGGGTTACTTTCCGGACTCAAAGGAGTTCGTCTGGCTGCTCGCACCGAACGACTCCTGGGAGGAAGCTGATTACCCGTTGCCGACGCAGATCGAGAGGATCAACTGG
The DNA here is from genome assembly GCA_016712505.1 of Candidatus Eiseniibacteriota bacterium. Classification (GTDB taxonomy): domain Bacteria; phylum Eisenbacteria; class RBG-16-71-46; order CAIMUX01; family CAIMUX01; genus JADJQY01. The sequence continues at coordinate 6,611 of JADJQY010000014.1, forward strand.
CGCGCACACTTGGCTTGAGCTGACCCACGGCGGCCCACAGGGTGGGTTGGTCCTCGAGTACTGGCTGACGCCAGAGCTTCGGGATCAACGCATCACTGACCTTAACCTGGACGCGGGCGAGCTGCTCGCGGTGTCTACTTCTGACGGCATAGGCATCGCGCTAACGGATGACGGAGTCGCCAGCGAGATCGCACCAAACAACGACGACGGTGGGCTGTATTTCATCCTGGGCTGCTGGAGCGCAGCCGCCGCGTGCGACTACTTTCCAGCGATCTGCGACGATCCGTTCGCCGCGGAAGGAACCGTCATCGGAGAAATCTCGAGTACCGAGCCATCCGTTCCAGAGATGACGAGCTTTCTGCAGATCATGGGGTGTCTAGATAAGCCGGAGGATGGTGCGCGCATCACCCGATGGAGCGGGAGCGGCCTCTCCGGCGGTTTGACGGTCGAGGGCAACTACGACAACAAGCTGAACTGCAAGAGGGCGTGCATCGACGTAGCAGCGCGCATCGAAGCCATCGGATGCGTCGATGGCGTGTTGAAATGGCGCTTGGAAGGTCCGCATTCTGGCGGTACATGCGAAGTGTTTGCGAGTGCCGAAGATCGCACGCTTCGCGCTGCGGAGTGGACGCGCGTCTACGATCTTGATGTCCCCCCGGCGCTGGATGAGGCTCGATACGAGTTGGCTCTTAGGAGCGCGGCCCCGCTGGCTACGGCGGCGCTTATTGTCTTCCGTGGAGACAGCGGTGAAGCACTGTCTACAGCCGAGGTGCCGTGTAAGGCGTCGGCGGCGACGCCGGTAACGCGCTTGGAAAGTACGCGACCACGTGTCTCTGGGAGTACACCCCCACCCGGTGGAGTGCCCGCCATGGTGCTCTCGCCGACGAGAGCCACAACGAGCGCGCGCGAAACATCGATTGCGCCGGACTGTGACGACTGCGCCGATGTTGTAGTGTACTCGCGGAGCAGTGCGCTCGCAGCGACGGCTGCAAGTCACTTCGCGCAGTATGACACGTATGACACTCCCGATGGACCGTGGCCGTTGAAAGTACGCCAGTTCGTTGGAGATGGCACGGTCAGTAGCGTACGCAGCGCATTGGGTGCCGTGCTGTCAGCCAACATAGACTGGAACGACGAGTGTGACGAAGACTGCGGAGCGCGTACGTTTCCTGTCTGGCCTGGTCCGACACTGGTGATTGTTGGCGCACCGAGTAGCCAGGGTGTGGCGATGCCGTTGTTTCCAGATGACGAGTACGGAACGTGCCAGTACCTGACGCCGGACGTATGCCGGAGTTAGCTGGATTTCGCGGACGTCGACGCAGATGGAGTACCATCGTGCCCGGTGCAAGTCATCCCGACGGACGATGCCGTTGAACTTGCTGGCGCCCTAGCTGCGGCTGACGACTGGAATGAGGGGATCGACGTTGAGCCTTCCGGCAAGGTGGTCGCATTCTGCGGGGACAGGTGGCAAGGGCGCAACTCGTATTGGTTGAGAGATCGATCTTGGGAAGTCATGCAGCGGTATGGCGAGCATGGGAATCGTGTCGGCGGAGTCGTTTTGGAGTCTGCGGTACCAGTGAACAACAGGTTTCAGGCAGGCGTTGATGCGATAAACGCCGGGCTGCGGGACTTGTGGATTCTTGGCACATCCACCAGCCAGCACACGCTCACTGGGTTTCTCAGTGCGTCCCTTTATCCCGTGGAGCAACTAACGACGCGACAGCGCGTAGCGTTGTTCATGCCCGTGTGTGTTGGTGCGAATCCCAAGTGTTATCGCGACTGTGAGGAGACAGAACCGATCTGCACGCGCCTCTTGTTCGCGCCGGAGGATGGAACGAAGGCGGCGTGCGTGATTGGGCAGTTGAACGCAGATTGGGACTACCGACACGAGGCTTGCGAGCAGGAACTTGCCGACAGCTGGGTAAGCGCGTCTGAGGGAGAGCCTGCCGTGCGAGTGCTCTGGAGGTCCGCGATTGCTCTTGGCGAGGCGGGGTATGAGAGGTACGCGCGCGGGCTCGTGATGCTCGGAGGACACGTCAAGAGTCGCCGAGACGAGTCGCCGAGCCAAGTGGAAGTTGTAGGCGGGCTGGAGGGAGTTGTGTCCTGCCGCGTAGTGCCGAATCCCGTACGAGGCGCTGGGCTGCTACAGTTGTCGCTACCCGGTACCGGACTGGTAAGCGTAGACCTGGTCGACGTCGGTGGGCGGCGAGTCCAGAGTGTCTTTCGCGGCGACCTTAGCGGAGGAGCGCATGAGATTCCTTTCGAGTCTCGAGGGGCGCGCGGCGTCCTGTGGGCGGTTGTTAGATGGGGAACGGGGAGTGTAGCTTCTTCTGTGTAAACGCCTGTGGCAAGATCTCACAGGAACAGCGGAGGATGCCATGGCGAAGAGCGCGCAGGACGCGGCCCTCGCGGTTCGAGACCTCATTCGGGGTTGAGTCCGAAGGAGATTCTGGGCGGGCGGGCTGCTGAAGCAAATGACCAAGCGGCGGCCGAGCGGGCACTGCAGGCGGGCCGGCACCTTGGGTACGAGCACGCCGTCTCGGGCCCACTCCGGGAACTCGCGCACGGCACCGGCCAAGCGATCATCACGGAGTCTGGCCAAGGGAGATCGAAGTCCCCGGATCGCGCCGGGAGTTCGAGCCGCGCTGGTGCCCAAGCGGCAGCGGCGGCTGGAGGGCTGCGGAGGTGTTGCGCTCACTGCGTGGGTTGACGACGCGGGATCCAAGGCCACTTGAAGGATCTCTATCAGGTGGGGTCTCTCCAGCCTGATCTCGACCGTAACCGACGGGTGTTGGAAGGTCCGGCGTGGCAAGTCGTCCGCTCGACCCGGTTTACCCGATCGTCTACCTCGATGCGCTGCGTGAAGCGTCGGGGCGGGCGGTGCCGGGACCTGGCCTGGGGATCACCACGGAGGGCGAGGGTTGCGGGGCTCTGGCTGGGCGAAGCGGAAGGGCGAAGTTCTGGCTGACGTCCGACCGGCTGAAGAACCGGGGTGCAGGACATCCTGATCGCGCGTGGACGGCCTGAAGGGCTTTCCGAGCGCTGGGGCGGCGTTCGGGTCCAGCTCTGCATCGTGCACATGGTGCGCAACTCTCTGCGCTACGTGAGCTGGCGGGAGCGCAAGGCGGTGGCCCAGGATCTGCAGGAGATCTACCTGCGGTATCGGTCAGGCCGCGGCGCTCGCCTTCGAGGCCAAGTGGGGCAGTCGGTTCCCTTCGATCGGCGAGACCTGGCGGAACTGGGATCGGATCATCCCGTTCTTCAGCTACCCGGCGCCGATTCGCAAGGTGATCTACGCCAATGTGATCAGTCGCTGAACTCGAGCATGCGGAAGGTGACGAAGAAGCGCGGCGCGTTCCCCAACGGCGACTCGGTTCGCAAAGTCCTCTATCTGGCCCGAGACACGCCTCGGCCCGGTGGAGTCGCCCGATCAAAGACTGGACCGCGGCGCTCAATCACTTCTCCATCGTGTTCGCCGGTCGGATCTGAAGCGCCGACGGCAGGGACAACGGATGACGCTGGCAATCGATAAAGGCAGGCGCGAGGAGGCCCGGCCGGAAGGTACGGATCGGACGAGATCCGGGTTCAGGAGCGAAGTTCATGATCGGGTTTACACAAAGACTGGACACACCCGGGGAACGCGAGCGGAGGTCAGGAAGTTAATTGTCCTTCAGTAGTAACCGCCAACTGAACCCCATCTTCCCATAGCCCCCCGCGATCCGCGAGATTGCCCTCCAGGAAAGGAGGGCCCCATGCCCCGAAGAGTCCCCACCGCCCCGCTGACCGCGAAGCAAGAATACTGGCGCAAGCACCTGGAGGCTTGCCGTAGGAGCGGCACCACCACCGCCGCGTACGCCGCGCACCACGGCCTCGACTGCCGGCAACTCTACACTTGGCGCAATCGACTGACCCAACTCGGTGCCTTGCCGCGGACCGGGTCACGTCCGCCGACCGTTCGCCGGTCACCCCGCCCAGCCGCGACCCCGACGCTCGAGCGATCACGCGCGTCCCTGTTCGTATGCGCCAAGTGAACCACAAGCCCCTCTGGACACCGATCAGGAAGTGCGTGACTCCACTTCCGGTCGCCAGCGGGTTGGCAGGAGCCGCTCGTAGTCCTCGACTGTTGTCGCCTTCGGCAGTTCCGTGAACAGATGGCTGAGGTAGCCGTAGGGCTCGAGGTTGTTCGCCCGCGCCGTCTGGATCAGGCTGTAGAGGTTGGCGCTCGCCTCGGCGCCGTGCACCGTGTCCGAGAACAGCCAGTTCTTCCGGCCGATCGCGAACGGACGGATCGCGTTCTCCATCAGGTTGTTGTCGATCTCGAGCCGGCCGTCGTCGAGGTAACGGAGCAAGGAGTTCCACCACTCCGAGGCATACGAGATCGCCCGGCTGACCAAGCTCGTCGGCGGTACGTCTCCCTTGCTCGCATCCAACCACGCTTTCATCTCGGTCAAGATCGGGCCGGCCAGCATTTCGCCCCCGGCGGCGCGCTGCCTTCCGTGCGGGCGGATCCTGACCTCGGATGTCCCGCTCGATCCGGTACAGCTTCTGGATGGTTATTCCGGTCCAAGCCGGACGCCGATTCCGGAGCAAGCCGGACAGGGTTCCGGACCATGCCGGACGCCTCCAATGAGGCGTGAGTGGAGATGAACGACGCGGGATAACCGACTAGCCTGCGGCCTTTCTCCGGGGGAGAAGGGCGGTGCGGCTTGTCAGCGAAGAGGTTATCCATGCGCAAGATCCGGGACGTACTTCGTCTCCGGTGGCAAAGTGGGCTCAGCTTTCGTCAGATCGCCGAGAGCCTCGGCCTGTGAGCTTCGTTCTGGCTACCAGAAGGTGAGGAGGGTTCGTTCCATGGCCAGATTCCGCGGGTAACGGTTCACATCGTTCTCATGGCCCTGTCGGCTAACGCAGCCGCGGCTCAACAGCTACTCCTGACCGCGGACGGCACATGGGAGAACGGTTGGGCGTGGTTCGGATACGAGTCACCGGCTCCGGACTTCGGTGCGTTTGCCGAGTGCTACTCGGGGGAGTACGAAGTACTCGCAGTCCAGCTCTCCGTGACGGGAAACGGATTCCAGGACCCGCCGTTCGCCGATGTGTTCGTGTGGGACGATGACGGGAATGGGCTCCCGGGTCAGGTTCGGTGCATTGCGCCAAATGCCTTTCTGCCTCCGCCACTCTACCCCGACTGGTCGACGTTCGATGTCCCCGTCGGACCCGGATGCTGTGTCTCGGACACGTGGTGGGTGGGCTTCCGGGGCGTTTGGGGTGGTTCCAATCTGGGCTTCTACATTGCTGCAGATCAGAACGGGCCAAATCGGGGCTGCTCTCTCACCAACATCGCCCCCGGGCTGGGATATCCCGAAGGCTGGCAGGATGTCGCGGTGCGCTGGGAGCCGACCCAGGCACTGGGCATCGGCGCGATCGTCGGTCCGTGTGCGCCGGTCGCGGTGGCGGGGGCGCACCTGGGGCGCAGTGAAGGCCCTCTATCGGTGAGGTTGTGGAAACGCGAGGCGGCGGCGACGGCGACCGGGCGTCGGTGGGGATCGCCCCGGAGCACCTGCTCCGGGGCGATTCGGTCTAGTGCAGGATGAGAACGGGGACGGAGGTCTCCCGGTCGCGGGAGCGGACCGAGATGTAGTAGATGCCGCTGGGGACCGCGCGCGCCTGCGTGTCCCGGCCGTCCCACCAGAGGTCGTGCTCGCCCTGGCGCATCTCGCCGCTGACGAGGTCGCGCAGTACGCGGCCGGAGGCGTCGAGGATGCGGACCGTAACTTCGGTGTCGTGACGGCTGGAGAGACGAACCGTGGCGCCGTCGCGACTGGGGTTGGGGTAGGGGGCGGAGAGCGTGGGGAGCTCGAGCTTCGGTCCGCCGGGTACCTCGGATGTCCCCTCCACCGTGATCACCCCCTCCATGCCGAACGCGCAGTGGGGCATGCAGACGTAGGGGACGACGCCGGGGCTGGTGAAGGTGAAGGAGAAGGTTGGGTTCATGGCGTTGATCGGAGCTTCGAACAGGCCATCGCCAACGCAGTCGGAGCCGGAGACGACGTCGTGGATTCCGAGCACGCGTTGCCAGAGCACGGTATCGCCGACCTGAATGGTCAGGGTCGCGGGGTTGAAGCTGAGACTGTTCACCTGGACCACATGGGTCACCGCCTGGGCGGGACCGAGCGTGGCGGCGAGGGCGATGATGGGGACCAAGATCCGGGTGAGGGCCGGGCATCCTGCGTTCGGGGTCATGAGCGCCTCCTGATGTCCTGGGGGTCATGGGGGGCTGCGGAAACTCCGCGGGAGGGGAGTGTAGCGAGAGTCGACATGCCGTAGCAATTGCGGAATAGAGAACATGGCGGGGAGCAGGGGGGCAGCGCCGCGCGGGCCGCGCGGCGCGGTTAGCCGGGCAGGCCGTGGCTCAGGCGGAAGCGGGCGCGGACTTCGCCGACGGTGCGGTCGCGATGGTCGAGGACCGGTTGGCGGTGGTAGCCGGCGAGCGCCTCGGAAGAGGACTCGGGCAAGAGTTCGAGCTGCAGGAGGGTGTCGATGGCGGCGGCGTCGCGGGCGCGTTGGGCGCCGTCCTCGACCTTGAGCGTGATGCCGTAGGCACGGCCGTCCTGCACCACCGCCATGGCGTAGGCGCCCTCGGCGCCGCTCTTGGCCACCAGGGGAAGGCCGAGACCCCGGGCGTGGAGCATCAGGTCGGTGCAGAGGCGGCCGCGGGTGCCGGCGATGAGCACCGGATGATCGCGCATCGCGCGCCAGACGCGCGTGAGGCCGTCGCGGATGGAGACGGGGAAGGCGCTCTCCGCCTCGAGATCGAACTCCACCGGGGCGTCCTCTTCGCCGTCCCAGCCCTCTCCGGCGGGCTGGATGGCGATTCCCTCGCCCACCGCGGCGAGGCGCGCGAAGGCGAGAGCGAAGCTGCGCAGCGGCAGGCAATAGGTCGGCGCGGTGCAACAGTCGACCGCGACGGTGATCTCCTCCGGCTCGAGGCCGGAGAGGAAGCCGAGCAGGACCCGGATCGCGACCTGCACTGCGTGCTCGGGATCAGTGTAGTCGTCGAGCGGCAGGCCGAGATGTTGCGCGGTGACCAGCATCCCGGCATGCTTCCCGGAGCAATTGTTGTGGAGCACGCTCGGCGCGGCCCCCTGAGCGGCTAGGGCACGACGGGCGTTGCTGTCGAAGGGCGGATGCGCGCCGCACTTCAGATGATCGAGGCTGATCCCGGCCTTCTGCAGCAGGCTGGTGACCAGCCGGACATGCTCGGGCTCGCCGCTGTGTGAGGCGCAGACCACCGCGAGTTCCTCTTCGGTCACGCCGAAGGCATCGGCGGCCCCGGAGCAAACCAGGGCCAGAGCCTGGAACGGCTTGGCGCACGAACGGACGAAGACCGGGTGGGCCGGTGTCCCGATCGACGCGATCAGACGGCCGTTCATGTCGACCGCGGCGATGGCGCCGCGATGGGCCGACTCGATGCTCACGCCACGGGTCACCTCGACCATCGGCGCATAGGCTTGGTGGTTCACGCGAATTCCCCTCTACGATCCCGCATTCGGCATCCCTGACCGGGCGCGTCCCCTCGATGACCTCCGAACGTCCCTGTCCGGATTCGAGGGGTTGCGATTGAGTGCTCGATCCCAGGGCGGTCGATGCGACCCCCAGGTTCCACGGACGGCACGTCCCTGGTCTAGATCGGCGCAGTTGCGGCGTTCCTTGTGCCGCCAGTTTCCGGTCGGCCGCGCCCCCACTGATCCCTGGGCGGGGGAGCGTTCCCGACGGCCCGGATTGTAGCAGACCGCCGTGGCGGCCGGAGACTCCCTCTTCGTCGGCGCGGGGGCGGGAACCCCGACCTCCGGACAAAGAAATGCGGGCACCGGGAGGTCCCGGAGCCCGCGCGTGATCGGACTGAACAGGAGAGGCTAGTTGACCAGGGTGACCTTCCGGGTCTCGATCAGCCGACCGTTCGACTCCAGACGGATGTAGTAGATCCCGGCTGGCGCCTGGGCACCACCGTCGGCCCGTCCGTCCCAGGTCGTCGACTGGCCCGCCTCGAGCGAGCGGACCGCACGGCCGGAGGCGTCACAGATCCGGATCTGCGCCCCGCCGGCGAGCGCGGAGGCGAGGCGGATCTCGGTCGAGCCACGGAACGGGTTCGGGCTGACGAAGAGCTGTTGCGCCGCAGCGACCGGAGCCACGTCGGCCGAGCCGCCTTCGACGATGGTGATCTTCTGGCCGCCGGCCACGTTGGTCAACGTCTGCACTCCGCCGGCTGGCCAGCGGACGGTCAGCGTGCTCACCTCGGTGGCCGAGCCGAGTCCGAAGTGGAGGGCATGCTGGCTCGAGGAGAGGTAGCCGGTCCCCGACTGCTGCTCGCGGATCAGGGTGGCGCCCGGGATCTCCACCGTCACCCGCGCCCCGACCGCATCCCGGTTCGACACCGTGCCGATCAGTTCCACCTGGAGCCAGCTGTCCGAGGGATTGCCGGGCGAGATCGCTTCGTTGCGATAGAGCGCGTTCGGGAGATCGCTCGGATCGGCGTCCCAGTAGTTGGTGATCACCAGGTCGAGGTCGCCGTCGGTGTCGTAGTCGCCCCAGGCGGAGGCGTAGGTCACGCCGCCGTTGTCCGCGTTCGAAGCGGCCGAGACATCCATGAAGGTGCCGTCGTGCATGTTCTCGAAGACGAAGTCCGGCGTGCCGTCCGGGTCCTGCATGGTGTTCCCGAAGGCGGCGGCGAAGATGTCTTCCCAGGTATCGTGATCCATGTCGACGAAATCGACGCTCCAGCAGATCTGGTTCACCGCGACGCCGGACGCCGCCGCCACCTCGGTGAAGGTGCCGTCGGCGTTGTTCCGCAGGAGCCGGTTTCCGGTCATGATGTTCGAGATGTAGATATCGAGATCGAGGTCGTGGTCGTAGTCGCCGAAGGCCAGGCCCATGGCGCTCATCGCCAGGTTGGCCCCGCTGGCCACCGAGACGTCGGTGAAGGAGCCATTGCCGTTGTTCCGGTAGAGCTTGTTGCCCGTTCCGCCGAAGAAGTTGTCGTTGGCGTAGTAGAGATCGACATCGCCATCGTTGTCGTAGTCGAACCAGCCCGGCTGGTAGCCCCAGCCGGTCGGGTCATGGACGCCGAGTGCGATGGCCACATCGACGAACACCCCGTTGCCGTCATTCCGCATCAGGCGATCGCGGTGCGAGAACCCGTAGGTGGTGATCGAGCAATCGAGGTCGCCGTCGTTGTCGTAATCGGCCCAGGCCGCGCCGGTCGACTGGTCCTTGTAGTCGAACCCCGAGCCAACCGAGATGTCGGTGAAGGTGCCGTTCCCGTTGTTCCGCCAGAGGCGGTTGATCTGGTTCGTGTCGTAGTTGGTCAACAAAACGTCGGCGTCCCCCGTCATTGTCGAAGTCGGCCGGGGCATACGCCTTGCCGTAGCCGGTGTCGAGCAGCCCGATGGCCGCCGCGACATCGGTGAAGGTGCCGTTGCCGTTGTTCCGGAAGGCGCGGTGCGCGTCCCCTTGACCGTCGACCATGAGGAGGTCGAGATCGCCGTCCCCCTCGAAGTCGACCCAGGCGACGCCAGCGCCCCAGGGGACGTTCGAGAAGATCGAGACCCCGGCGGCGACCGAGACATCCGTGAACGAGATCGCCTGCGCACCGATCGGAGCGAGCATGGCAAGCCCGGCCACCACGATCGAGTTCAGCTTCATCTGCTTCTCCTTTCCCTCTGCCCGAGGGCCCTTGCCTGTGGCCAAGGGGGTTTTCCTGCCCGGTTCTGAACCGAGCCCCGCGATTACCGGAGAACCGTGAACCGACCGCCCGACTTCGGGTCGACCGGTTGACCGTTCAAAGAGCCGCGCACGAAGTAGACGCCCGGCGAAACCGGCCGGTGATCGGCAGTCTGACCGTCCCACTCGATCCAGTTCGAGCCGATGGTGGCGCTCTTCGAAAGGAGGCTGACCTCGCGTCCCGAGGCGTCGTAGATCCCGACCCCGAGCGTCCCCGGAGCCTGGAGGGCAAAGCGGAACTTCGCCGCCCCTTGGGTCGGGTTGGGCGCAATGGTCAGGAGCTGCACCGGATTCCGGCGGCCGATGACCGAGGAGGTCAGCGGCTCGATCGGCCGGAGGTAGTTGTCGTAGGCCCAGTCGGCGATGTGGTGGCCCAGTTCGACCCCCTGCTCGCAGTCGAATCGGAAGTGAACTCCCAGCCAGATGCGGCTGTCGCGATTCTCTTCTTCTGCCTGGGTGAAGCTGTGGATGGTGCGGGTCCAACCGGCGTCCAAGTGCGGATCTTCCGTCTGGAGGTCGAAGGTAATCTCGTCGAAGCCGAAGAAGCGTCGCATCAGCTGCGAGTTGGATCCTCCAAAGGTGGAGTGTCCAGAAGTGTAGCCCGGGAAGTTTGGCGTGAAGGAAAGCGGAGTCCAGTCGAGGTCCGGCTGGGTCTGCGGATTGCCGTCCGTGTCGGCCTCCCCAATCGCGGTCACTGGACGCCAGAAGTCGAGGTCAGTGTCGTACTTCGAACTCCAGCAGGCGATCCCCGCGTCGCCCAGGCAGATCCCGAGGAGACCGAAGAGCCGGGCATTCTCGACCAGCGTCAGGCCCTGCATCTGGGAGACGATCTTGGTCAGTTGACAGAGTTGTCCCGGCGGCTTCGACGTACCGTCCTGGTCATTGGCCCAGAAGAACGCAATCTCGCGCTGCAACGTCGACTGCGGGTCGCCCTGGTTCGACCCGTAGAGGCGCACCTCGTTCCAGTGCTCGAAGTATTCCGGGCTATCGAGCGCCGGCGGGGGCGGGGCGCGAACTGGTCTCCGGAAGCCAGACCGAACGGGGTGACATCTCCCCAGGCGGCGTGGCGGCCGGTGCGGAAATCGGGATAGGTCGGGCGCCAGTGTCCCGGGGTGTTCTCCCTACGTAGGTGGGATCGAGTTCGATCCGTCGTTTGCCAGGCCCGCGATCATGTTGCCCGCGACCGCGTGTGCCCGACCTCGATGCCATCGAGCTTGGCCTGGCCATCGGAACCTGGGCGAGGTCCGCGTTCATCGCGGAATCGAGCATCCCCTGCCGGATCGGGTAGATCGAGAGCACGTCGTGAGCGGCCACGATCGCGGCGGCCTCCATCGAAGCCCCGGCCGGGCAGGGTGATCGATCCCAGGTACCGGTTCGTACACGTTGGCGATCAGATTCACGCGGCGCATCGAACTGGAGCCAGGTACATCATGGCGACGCCCGCGCGATCAGGGGCAGGGACAGCCGCGGGTCTGATTCAGAGTCCGGGGTGAGCGCGCTACAGTGGGTCGGTCAGGTCAGAATCGGGTCGATGGCAAACGCCTGGCCGGGTGCGATGGGGCGCGCCCGCAAGCATCGAGAGTGGCACTCGCTTCGTAGGGTCCTCCCCTATGTGGGCTGCTTCTGTGTCGTGTCGTAAACAGGCCCGAATAGTTTAGCACGGGTTTCGGATGGAGGCCAGCGGAAAGTCGAGTCCTCAGCCGGAAACGCCCCTGAATCCAGGCGTTTCCGGCTGAACTCAAAGAAAGCGGCGCGGGCGATCCGGCCCAATCTGGCGCCGCGCGCCTAAACGCTGTCTAGACCAGGGCGGGCGGACCGCGGCCTGGAAGCGGGCCAGCCCACTCGTCCAGCAGCGCGTGGGATGTTGAGCGCCGGCCGGAACGGGCGACCGCTCGCCGCTCGGGGGAGGATCAGGCCCTCCTTCCAGGCGGCGTCGAGCACCCGCTTTTGCGGTCGGTCGGGGGAGGAGATCGAGGGCGCAGAAGAGCCCCTGCCCGCGGACGTTGCCGAAGACGCCGGGCATCTCGGCCGGCATCCAGCACAGCCGCTCGATCAGGTAAGGCGCCCTCCGTCCGGGCGTGGTCGATCAGCTTCTCTTCTTGGATGATCTCCAGGTAGAGCCGCGCCGGACCATGTCGATCGGGTTGCCGCCCCAGGTGAGTTGATCCGGCTCGAGACCCGAAAGACGTTAGTCTCGGCCTCGTCAGGGGGGCGCGGGCCGGCGAGCACGCCTCCAGACCTGCGTCTTCTTGCCGAAGGTCAAGAGGTCCGGGCTTCACGCCGTAGTTCTGATGCGCCCACCACTGACCGGTAAGCCCCACCCCGGTCTGCACCTCGTCGACGATGAAGAGGAACTCATGCTCATCGGCGAGCTGGCGCAGGGCCTGGAAGAACTCCGCGCGGAAATGGTTGTCGCCCCCCTCGCCCTGGATCGGCTCGAGGATGATCGCGGCGATGTCGTCCCGGTTCCGGGCAACGCGCGTCGCGAATCTCCACACCGTCCACTCCTCCGCCGCGATGGTCGCCTGCAGGTTCTCCCCTCAACCGGGAAGATCGCCTTCGGATTACTCACCCCGCGGCCAGTGGAACCTGGGGAACCAGCGGTACTTCATCAGGGTCGGTGTTGGTCATCGAGGCTGTACCCGGTCCGCCCGTGAAACGCCTCGCGGAAGTGGATCACCTGATGACCGTGCCCGTCTGGCGTACCCGCGCTCCGGGGTGCTTATCCGCGGGCGGAGTTCTTCCGCACTTTCCAGTCAAACGCGGCCTTGACCGCGTTCTCGACCGCTTGACCGAACCGCCTTCACGACGAAGAACGTTACCCGAAGTGCTCAGGCACGGCGATGCGGTGGAAGGTCTCGACGAAGTCGACACCTCGACCGGTAAAGATCGCTGTTCGACGGCTTGTTCCAGCGCGATCCGTCCCAGGTGGCGGATCACGTCGTCGTTGAAAGCCATCTTCGGGTGAATTTGTAGACGTCGGCATGGAGGCCACGCCGGTGAAGAAGTCGACGTACTTCCGACCGTCGCGATGATCGACCAACCACGATCCCCTGGCTCTTTTCCAGGTCGACGATG
>JADJQY010000015.1 GCA_016712505.1 Candidatus Eiseniibacteriota bacterium
CGCTGGTCACCCCAGCACGCATCTCCGCGATCTTCGGCCCGATCATGGCGCGACGATGGAGGTGGGCCGACTGCGCGAGTCCGAAGGTGCCGGTGTACGGGGTCCAGTCGGCCAGAACGGGTGAACCCAGAACGGGCGAGCGCTCCGTACCGTCGCCGTTCCGCGCGAGCGCAACCGCACCGCCGGCCGAGCCGATGAAGGCTCCGCTCTCGTCGTATGGACTCAGCACCGTCAGCTCATAGGGGCGCCCGGAGCAGCTCCGGCCGGCGAACCACTGCGGATAGAGCCGCTCGGCGGCATCGAGGAACCGCTCGAGCGAGGCAGCCTGTCGCGCGGAGGTCTCCGCATTCAGGGCCGCCTCCACTCCAGGGGGGAGCACCGGGTTCGCCAGCTGTCGGATCCCGTCCTGGGTGGCCGGAACTTCGGCCAGAGCGCGGGCGGGAGCGATCCCTCCCTGCCCCAAGGTCGAGATCACGGCGGTCAGAAGGATCGGACGGACGGCCGAACGGCCCACCCCAGGAGCACCGCGGCGGGACGGGGTAGTTCTCTTCTCACACTGTCCTCCTTGGCCAATACGAAGTGTCTGCCCCGAAGGGAGACGCCAGGGAGGCATCGACCACGATCGACCGACGCGTCTAGGCGTGACCCTCGGGAAGGTCCTTTGAAGGAGTCACTCCCATGCCCGCCCCAAGCCGATCACCCACGTGGCCCCATTCCTGCCGCCGGCGTTCCAGGGGCGAAGGCCGGAGGCGCGAGAGTCGAAGGTGATCGGTGTCCAATCCGTCCGCAGGGTGTAGTCTCCGAGCGACGAAGGAATCCAGACGAGAGGGAGGTACGCGCCGATCCCCACCTCTCCGCGGAAAGACCAGCGACGCTGCACCCCTCCTGGGTGGTCCTCGTCGGACCCGTGGACGCGGAGACTCCGGACGAAAATACTGTCTCCAACCGATTCCTGCGTCCGGCCGCGCAGCCAGGCCGCGCCAAGGAACGAGTAGAACTGCGGCCAGAGGCTCTGCCCCCGAACCGAGAGCCGCTTGGCGAAGGCCGGGGTCGAGGCCTGCTGCTCCAGATTGAGGCCGATCATCCGGTCGACCCGTTCGCCGGTCCCGGAGTGCGTCTGGTTCAGATGCCGCAGATTCGCGCCTCCCCCGACGTGCAGACGCCGCTCCTCCGACCCCACGGGAAGGATCTGGTGCGCGGCGAGCATCCAGTTGCGCTCGGTCGCATCGAAGAACGAGGCACCGCCTGGTCGCAGGGCATACTGCGGAGGCACCTCTCCGTCCTCGAGGGCGCCGAACAGCCGGAGCCGTACGGGGCGGGTGCCGGACCAGCGGAACCGTGATTCCACCCGCGCCCCGGCCCAGTCGCGTGTCCCCCCGTAGGCGCTCGACTCCAGGTCGATGAGGTGGGTCCCGCGCACCGTTCGGCGCGACCAATCGAAGGCGTACTGGCCGTGCACGGAGCGCAGCCCCCTTCGCCCCCACACCTGTCCGTCCGGAAGGTAGTCCCCATCGCGCAACCGGCTGTGCCGATAGAAGAGGCGCAGCCGGTGGACCGGGTCCTCGTAGAGCCGCGCGCGACGCACATCCTCGAACCCAATCTCCCGCAGATCCCGTCCATCGGCCTCCCGGCTCCGGACGAATCCGTGCGTCAACGGTCCAAAGAACCGGAGCCGGTGTTCGAGGAAGAGGTCGTGCTCGAGCACCTCGGACCGTGGGGCATAGCGCAGCGCCACCTCGGCGTGGTGATCGCGGGTGAACTCCGTTGCGAGGTAGCCGGTCTTGAGTCGAGGGCCGAGCTTCAGCCCATCGACGCCGTTCCAGCGAATGGTGGGACGTGCGTAAACGTCGATCGCATCCAGCGACGGCGTGTAGACCTTCAGATTGTCGAGGTGATAGCGCTTCTTCGGCAGGAGACCGCTTCGGTTGTCGAGTCGATCGAGGTCAACCATGCGGCATTCAGGGTCGATCGAAACCCGCCGGACCTTCGCCCGGACCGGCACCTCGATCCGATGGCGAGGGCGGATCTGACCCCAGCCGTTCCAGCGTTCCGCGATGATCCAACCGGGAGGCTGTTTCAGGATCCCTTCCCGGCCCGGCACGAGGACCCACTGCGTCGACCCATCGGCAAGATCGAGCCGAAGATCGAGCGGCATGGCCATCCGCCCCTTGCGTTCGAGGTCGATCGTCGCCGTCCAGCCTCCCTCCGGCGAGCGGTGATTCTCCACCCCGCGCACCGCGTAGTCGATCGTCCAGGCGCGCTGCAACCATGCGTCGAAGTACGGTTCGAGGTCATGCCCGGTCACATCTTCCACTGTGCGCCGGAAATCCTCCGGATAGGGGTGCTGGAAACAGAACCGCTCGAAGTAGGTCCGCATGACCCGGGACATCGCTTCGCGCCCCAGCATCTGCTCCATCTGTCGCAGCATGATCGAGGTCTTCTGGTACACCTGCCGGTAGCTCTGGTACTCGTCGAAGTCATTCGAGCCGGTCAGGAGAGGGTCGCGCTCGTACCCGGCGCGCACGAACCGCAGGTAGCGAAGGTCGTTGCGCTCGAAGTCGTTCGACATGGTGGGATAGAAGTGGCGCGCGTACCAGCCGCGCCACATGGTGGCACTGGCCGAACCGAAGATCGAGTCGGTCGCCACCGCGCAGATGTAGTTCGTGAATCCCTCGTCGAGCAACGCCCGGTAGGTCTCGTTCGAACCGATCATGCCATAGAACCAGTTGTGCGCGATCTCGTGCCCGAAGAGGGTGATGTAGTCGGGATCGACTCCTCCGTCGGCGGTGAACATCGGATACTCCATCCCGGATTCGACGTCCGAGACGATCATCTTGGGATACCGATACCGCCCCCAGCGGGTCGAAAAGTCGGACACGTAGGCGCGGCAGACCTCGGCCGCATTCTGCCAGCCGGCGGCGTGCTGCTCGCGCGCGATCGCGATGCAGCGGATCCCCTCCCACTCCGTCTCGGCCAGACGGAAACTGGGTGACGCGCACCAGGCGACGTTGTGGACATCCTCGGCCAGGAAACGCCAGGTCTTCTCCGCCGTGGTCGGCGGGATGATCACGCTAGCCGGTTCCCCCAGCGGCTTGTGGGCAAAGCGCCGGAGATCAAGCTTGGCCTTCAGGCTGTCGGGCAGCATCTCTGCCTCGTTCAGCAGGATGCCGCTCCCGTCCACGATGTAGTGCGCCGGTAAGGTGATCGACCACTCGTAGCGGCCGAAGTCTCCGTAGAACTCCTTCCCGAGGTGGTAGTCGAGATTCCACCCTCGGGTCGCATCGAAGACCGCAAGCTGCGGGTACCACTGCGCGGCGAGATAGTAGTCATCCCCCTTCGCCATCCGCCGCTTCGGCTTCCCGAAACGGGTCTCGAAGTCGATCTCGAATGTTTCGCTCATGCCCGGAAGGAGCGGCCGGGCGAGATCGACCCGCAGCAGCGTGTCGTCCTCGCTTCGCGCCAAGGGTCTCCCCGCTCCGTCGGTCAAAGACTCGATCGTGGTGCCAGGGAGTTCCGCCCCCGGCACGGCGTGGTAGCTGTAGTCCCCCTCGGACTGGGAGCGCGCGTCGTTCAGGCTCCCGGGCCGATAGGCGTTCTGGATCAGGTTGAACCAGACGGTCTCCAGGGTGTCGGCACTCTGGTTGGTGTAGACCAGCCGCATCCGGCCTGAGATCCGGTCGGTCGCGGTGTCCAGCCGGGCCTCGATCGTGTACTCCACCCCCTGCTGGAAGTACTCCGGACCGATGTCGGGTCGACTCCCACGCGGCGTCCCGCCAGCGTGGAGAGAGGGCGCGGTGAGAAGGACCAGGGCTGCGCCGGAGTAGATGCGCCGTCGCAGTCCGGGTCGAACTGAGCTGCACAAGCCCAGGGCGGCCGACCGCAAGTCGGGATTCCGGGACATCAGAGCTGACCTCCCCTCGGGTTACACCCCGTCGCGTCTACCGGACGGGGAAGCGAGGGTAGTGGGGAGACGATCGAGGGTCAATTGCGCAGGGAGCGACGCGCACGAGGCGGCCGCCGCGCGCAGATGCACCGCGCGTCTCGGGGCGTCAATCACGGGCCGACTCCGCGGGTATCGCAGCGCGGGCCTGAGCTTGCTCCTCCAGCATGGCCACGAGTTCCGTGACCGTGTATCCCAGGGTCGGGCAGGCGTTGGCATCGAGCAAGCGCTCGATCAGGGCGCGCAAGACCCGTCCCCCCTCCCAGCGCGTCCCGACCAGATACCGTTTGCGCGGCGCGGGCGCAAAGAGCGCGTCGAGCGCGGCGACGGTCACGATCTCGGGCGAGGAGGGCTTTCGATTCTCCGCCGACTCCGACGCCTCGGCCCGTTTCGCCTGCTCTTCGGGCGCTGGGGGCGGCGCGTCGATCTCGGCCAGAATCCCGGCCGCCTCCTCCTCGAAGGGCGGGCCGGCGCGGAGAAAGCGTCGGCGGATACCCGGCATGGCGCTGTCGATGATCGCCGACTCCACTCCCCCAGGCTGCACGATCGACACCCCGATCCCGTGCGGTGCGAGCTCGTCCGCCAGGGCGGTGTTGAATGCTTCGAGGGCGTGCTTCGTCATGGTGTACGGACCGTAGTAGCGCATCGAGAGGGTCCCGCCCTGTGAGCCGATGTTCACCACGCGGCCGCGGGCGACCAGAAGCTGCGGCAAGAACGCGCGGACCAGACGGATCGGGGCCAGGGCATTGACCTCGAACAGCTCGCGCAGTTCCTCGTCCGACCAGCTGGTCAAGAGGCCCAGGCCGCCCAAGCCGGCGTTGTTGACCAACCCGCGCAGCCCCAGGCCGCGACGCTGAACCGCCTCGACCGCATCGGCCACGTCTTGCGGGTTGCTCACGTCGAGCCGCAGCGCGGTGACGTTGGGAATCGCGCCCAACGCCTCGAGATCGGTTGGCTTCCGCGCGCCGGCGAAGACGGGGTGACCGAGCGCCGCCAGCCGCTCGGTCAGATGGCGTCCGATTCCGGTGCTCGCCCCGGTGACCAGGACCGGGCGGGCGGCGACATCGGGGTTCACGGAGAGAGCTTCACCCGGCGCACTCATGCGCAGTCTCCTCGACGGTTCGGGCGCGGGCGCCCTGGACTGGAAGATCGACGGTTCGCTGCGCGGTGGGCGGAGTATGGAGGAGGAAACGCTTCATCGCAGCAGGTGAATTCGCTACCCTCCCTTTCCACCCGAACGGAGGAGGACCCGATGAGCAGCTCGCTCCTGAAGTACCCCGGCCGCCCCGGCATGTGGGGGGCACTGATGGATGAGTACGCCCGTGCCGCGGAGGATTTCCTGCGTGTGGCCGAGGCGATCACCAAGGAGCAGTGGGACGAGCCGAGGGCGAGCGAGGATCCAGACGGCGTCTCGCTGCGCAAGCTCTGCGCCCACGTGATCCTCGCCGCCCGCGGCTACTCCGCTTACATCCGGAAGGCACGCGGCATCGCCGATCAGGATCCGCGCGCTGCCTTCGTCCCGCCCGATTCCCCGTCCGACCTGCGGACCTGCCTCACCGCCGCACTCCACTGGACCGAGGACGGACTCGAAGGCTTCTACGAGAAGGGCGAGGCGGCCCTCGAAGGCACGGCGTTCCAGGTTCGCTGGGGGCCGACCTACGATCCAGAGATGATCCTGGAGCACGGCATCGTGCACCTGCTCCGGCACCGGCGGCAGATCGAACGCTGGTAGCCCTTCCTAGTAGAAGTTCTCGTGGTAGATCGAGCTCGCCGGCATCCCCTTCTCGAGCAGAAGCTGTCGCGAGCACTCGATCATGTCGCGGCCACCGCAGATGTAGGCCTCGGTGGACGCGGCATCGCGGGGGTCGAGTCGGTTGGTGATCAGGTCGGTCACCCGGCCGCGCGGCCCGGCCCAGCGCGTGGGATCGGGCGCGGAGAGGATGATCTCGTGGCCGAACTCGGGGTAGTGGGCCGAGAGCCCGCGCAGGAGATCGGTGTAGAAGAGGTCGGCGTCGGAGCGAAGGCCGAAGAAGAGCCGCACCTTGCGGCGGCTGCGGGTGTCGAGCAGGTGGAGCAGCATGCTCTTGATCGGCGACATGCCGGTCCCGGTCGCGACCATCAAAATCGAGCGGCGCGACTCTTCGTTCAGCACGAAGTCGCCATAGGGTCCCTCGACCTTGAGCCGGTCCCCGGGACGGAGGCGATGGACGAAGTTCGATCCTAGCCCCCCGGAGACGGCGCGCACGCAGATCTCGAAGTGCTGGCGGTCGGAAGGGGGCGTGCTGATCGAGTACGAACGCCGCACCACCTGCTCACCGCCGGGCGCATGGAGGATCATGTACTGCCCGGGGCGGAAGGCGAAGCCGTCGCTCTCGACGTAGAAGCGGATCTCGGCCACGGTCAGGTTGAGCGGACGATACGACTCGACCACCACATCATGGATCGCAAGGCTTGCCCCCGACTCGGCCGCCCCGGCCGAAGCGCCGAACACGACATCTCCATGCACATCGGCCAGACAGGGGAGGCGATACCTTGCGGGATCGAGCCCCTTGGTTTCGAGGGTTCGCAGTTCTCTGGCGCCGGGCGTGCCGAGGTTCTCTCCCCCGCTCTTCACCTCGGTGGCGCAGGTCCCGCACGCCCCGGCCTTGCAGGCGAAGGGGATTCCGCTCCCGGCGTCATCGCAGACGTCATACATCCAGGTGCCGTCTTCCGCCTCGACCGTCTTGCCGACGCACGAGAAGGTGATCTTGGACATCGTCTCCCTCCTGCCAGGCCAGTCTCCCGACCGGCCTATCGAATGACCAGCTTCCGCGCCGCGCGACCGTCCCTGGTCTCGAGCACGATGAAGTAGACGCCGGGGTGGGGAATGCCCCTGGTCGAAATGGTGCTCTCGTGCCGGCCGGCACCGAGTTCGAACGAACCGCCCTCGACCACCGTGCGCCCCGCCGGGTCGATCAGGCGAAGGCGGGACGGCCCCGCTTCGGCCAGCGCGATCGCCAGCCGGAGGTCGGCTCCGGAGCGGAGGGGCAGTGTCGAGAGCACGGTCAATCCACCTGGCTGTCCCGGATGGGCGACATCGGCCGTGGGCGGTCGCGTCGAGAGACCAACGTAGATGTGCGCGCCGTTTCCTCCCTGAGCGCGGTTGGGGCTGTTCTGGATGCCGGTGAACTCCACCTCGATCGCGGCAACCGGAGTCTCGACCGGCGCTCTCAGGACGGTATACGACCGGTTGTAGTTGGTGGCGTCGGCGGCCAGCAGTTGCAGCTCCGCCGAGGTGGCGGTGATCAGTGGGCTCGGCGCGGTGATCTCGCTGTAGCCCGTGCCGGTGTTCTTGTAGAGCGAGAGGTCTCCGTCCGCACTGACCGCCCAGGTCGTCATGTCGATCGGAGAGGCGCCCGGCCCGAAGGCGCGCAGGCGGACGTCGTCCGCGGTGTCGACGTCGGTGATGAAGAGATCGAACCCGACCTCGACCGCTTGGGCGAAGTCGAACCGAAGGGTGCTCGTGCCGTCGGCCGACATCTGTTGCAGCAGAGGCAGGCGCATCCCGTACACGTCGATCATCGCCAGGTCGTCGTAGTCCTGGGGGTTCGCCGGATCCGACGGAGGCGCGAAGGTGAGCGTGTTCCGCGCGGTGCGTTGACTCTGCCCCAGGCCGTCCTCGTGGAGGATGTTCTCATCCGACTCAAAGGTCAGGGTGAGCAGGGTCGGACCACCGGTCCAGGTCGTGGTGATCTGGTGATCACCGTAGGTGGCCGGATGTCCGGGGTACTCCACGAACTGCTGCGCCTCACCGAGCGCCGGAACCAAGGCGAGCCCGCCCAAGGCGAGAACGCACCGCGCCCCGGCTCGGGAGATCCGAGTCCGTAAAGTTGATCTTCGATCGCTCATTCATCGCCTCTCGGAGTGGTTCGACCGCATCCCTGCCCCGGGCGATGATACATCGCGCATTGGTCGGGTCGCGCCTGGTCAATCGGCGGCGGACACCGCTCGGCCGAAGGCGGCAACCCTGGGAGAGGGCGACAACTCCGGGCACCAATCCCCACGTCGGAGACCTGTCAACTGAACATTTGATTGACAAATCAACCAGACCGGCCGATTGTTAACTGAACAGTTGATTGACTGATCGGTGGAACCAGAGAAAGCAGGACGATGCCACCAGCCACGACCCGACCTCGGTCCCGCGATCCGGAGAAGACCCGGGAGCGCCTCCTCGGCGCCGGCGAGGCGCTTTTCGCCGCACGCGGCCTCGACGGAGCCTCGACCGACGAGATCGCGCGCCTCTCCGGCGTGAACAAGGCGATGATCAACTATCACTTCGGGGGCAAGGAACAGCTCTACGTCGCGATCCTGCTCAAGAACTTCGACCGCGTGGTCGGAACCCTGCGCGAGATCCGGATGGGGGCGTACCCCCCGGACGAAAAGCTGCGCCGCTTCATCGGAGCGTTCGGGCGGATGCACATCGAACATCCGCACCTTTCGAGCATGGTTCTCCGGGAGGTGTTGGCCGGCGGGGCTTCCATCGACGACGTGCTGCGGCCCCGCCTCATCGCGGTCTTCGGCCTCCTCTCCGAGATCCTGGCCGAGGGGGTCGGAAGCGGCGTGTTCCGCCAGGTCGATCCCGCCCATGCCCATCTCTCCATCCTCGGCAGTCTGATGTTCTTCTTCGCCACCGCCCCCTACCGGCAATCGCTGGCCACCGATCCACGGGTACCGGTGGGGCGGGTCGATCCCGAGGCGTACGTCCGATGGGTCGAGGAAGTGGGGCTCGGCGCGCTGCTGGCCGCGCCGACGAAGCGGCGCTCCAGCCCAACGCGCCCCCCGAGCCGTCCAGCAGCCAAGGGCCGCAAGGCGACAACCCTAAGGAGTGGTCGATGATGCTGAAGAGCTTCGGAGAGCATCGCGCGCTGGTCGCATCGCTGGGCGTTGCCCTCGCCGTGTCGCTCACCCTCGGTTGCGGGGGAAAGGCGAACGACGGGTTTCTCTCCTCCGGACATATCGAGGTGACCGAGGTGCGGATCGCGAGCAAGGTCTCCGGTCGGTTGGCCGCGATCCCGGTACGCGAGGGGGACCAGGTGTCGGACGGGACGCTGATCGCGGTGGTCGACACCACCGATCTGGTGCTGGCCCGGAGTGTCGCCCTGGCCGATCGCGAGCAGGCGGCGGCCGAGTACCGCCTGCGCCGGAACGGCGCGCGACGCGAGGACATCGGCGAAGCGCGAGCCAATGTCGCCCAGGCGCAGGCCGATGTCGACGGAGCGGAGAAGGAGTTCGCCCGGAGCGAGGCGCTCTTCAGCGACGGCTCGGTCACCGAGCAGCGACGCGACGAGACCCGTACGCGCCGTGATCTGGCCCGCGGGCGACTCGAGGCGGCGCGGGAACGCCTGACGCGGCTCGAGAATGGAAGCCGGAGCGAGGAGATCGATGCGGCCCTCGCCCGCCTGCAGGCCGCGGAGGCCCGGCTGGCCCAGATGGCACAGCAGATCGCCGACGCCCGGGTGATCGCGCCGACCGCCGGGCGGATCACGGAGCGTCTGGCGGAACCGGGTGAGGTGGTGCCCGCCGGAACCCCGATCGCACTCCTCTCGAAGCTGGAGGAGCCGTGGCTCACCATCTATGTGGCCGAGCCGGAGCTCCCCCGTCTCTCCCTCGGTCAGACGATCGAGGTGCGATCGGATGACGGCGCGGTGCGGACCGGTCAGGTGAGCTTCATCTCGAGTGAGGCGGAGTTCACCCCGAGGAACGTGCAGACGAAGTCCGAACGGGTGAAGCTGGTGTTCAGGGTGAAGGTTGCGCTCGAGAATCGCGACGGGCACTGGAAGCCCGGAATGCCGGCCGAGGCGCGTCTTCCGATCGGAGACACCGGCCGCGCTTCAGCTGGACTCGGCGCAGCCGGGATCGACGCGCGGGGCGGCGGGAAGTGACCACCTCCCCGGAGCGGCCGCCGGTCGTCTGCCTGGAGCGGCTCGTCCGGTGCTACGGCTCGACCCGGGCGGTCGACGGCATCTCCTTCGAGGTGCAGTCCGGCGAAATGTTCGGCCTGATCGGGCCGGATGGCGCTGGCAAAACGACCACCCTGCGCGCGGTGCTCGGACTGCTCAGCCCGAGCGCGGGACAGGTAACGAGCTTCGGTCTCGATCCGCTGCGCCACCGGCGACAGCTCTCCTCACGCGTCGGATATCTCTCGCAACGGTTCTCGATCTACGGCGATCTGACCATCGACGAGAACATTGCCTTTTTTGCCGAGGCGCATGGGGTGCGCGGCTGGCGACCCCGGCGCGATGAGCTGCTCGAGCGCCTTCGGCTTCTCCCGTTCCGTGCCCGGCTCGCCGATCGGCTCTCCGGCGGGATGAAGCAGAAGCTGGCCCTGGCCTGCACGCTCGTGCACACCCCCGAACTGCTGGTGCTCGATGAACCGACCACCGGCGTCGATCCCGTCTCGCGCCGTGAGTTCTGGCGGATTCTGTCCGAGCTGCAGCAGGAAGGGCTGACCCTGCTGTTGACCACGCCGTACCTCGATGAGGCCGAGCGGTGCAACCGGGTCGGCTTGATCGACCGTGGCCGACTTCTGGGCGTCGACACGCCTGGGGCTCTCCGGCAGGGCTACGGCACGTCCCTGCTCGAGCTCATCGCCCGCCCGCGTCGACGCGCCCAGGAGATCGTCGGCACCCACCCGATGGTCGCTGAGGTGGAGGTATTCGGCGAGCGGATGCACATCGCGCTGCGCCCCGGGGCGGAGCTCGACGCGATCCGCCTCGCGCTGGCCGAAGGCGACGTGACGATCGAGTCGATGCGACTGGTCGAGCCCTCGCTCGAAGACCTCTTCATCGCGCGGCTGCGCGGATTGGGACACCATCCGGGCGATCGCCTGGTCGGCTCCGCTTCGGCCGGGAGCGAGAGCGGGAGCGGACGATGAAGCGGAATGCTCTTCCCGCCGCGCCGGGAACGCTCCCGTGGAGCACCGAGCCGCCCGCGATCGAGCTCCGGCACTTGCGGAAGCAATTCGGCGCCTTCCGAGCGGTGGACGATGTTAGTTTCACCGTCCGGCGGGGTGAGGTGTTCGGGCTCCTGGGCAGCAATGGAGCCGGGAAGTCGACCATCATCCGCATCCTCTCCGGGCTCCTCTCGCCCAGCGGAGGCGACGCCTCGGTGCTCGGGTTCGACGTCGCCCGCGAACCTGAGACGGTCCGTCGGCACATCGGCTACATGAGCCAGAAATTCAGTCTGTATGAGGATCTCTCGGTCCGACAGAACCTCGATTTCTTTGGTGGTGTCTATGGGCTCTCCCCCGCCGAGCTCCGCGACCGACAGGCCTGGGCGTTGTCGGTCGCCGGATTGGAAGATCGGGCGAACACGATGGTGCGCGATCTTTCGGGCGGATGGCGGCAGCGCTTGGCCCTCGTGTCGGCCCTGCTCCACCGCCCGCAGATCGTCTTTCTGGACGAGCCGACCGGCGGCGTCGATCCGATCTCGCGGCGCAGGTTCTGGCAACTCATCGACACGATGGCCGCTGAAGGAATCACGCTGCTGGTGACCACCCACTATCTCGATGAGGCGGAGCACTGCGATCGCATCGCGCTGATCCACGCTGGTCGCCTGGTCGCCCTCGGCACCGTGACGGAACTCAAAGAAGTGTTCGCCGGGCGCGCCATCCTCGAGGTCACCTGCCCGCGGTTCGCGGAGGCGCTGGTACGGCTGGAGTCGGAGCCGTGGGTGCTCGAGGCATCGATTTTCGGCACGCGTTTGCACCTCGTGGTGCGCGACGCCGACCTGGCGCGGGCCGCCGCGCTGGCGCTCCTGCACGAGACCGGGAACGAACCGGCGGCGGTCGAACGGATCATTCCGTCGCTCGAAGATGTGTTCATCCATACGATCGAGGAGGCGGACGCCGAGGCGCGCGGGCCGACGACCTCCACCCCTCCTCCGGGCGATCACTCCCCGATCGGAGGAAGCCACTGATGCGGAAGATCCTGGCCGTTGCCTGGAAGGAATTGCGGCAGGCATCGCGCGATCCGATCACCCTCGGCATGCTGATCGGCGTGCCGGCGATCATGCTCCTGCTCTACGGATACGCCCTCAGCTTCGACGTCCGTCATGTCGCCCTGGCGGTGCAGGATCTCGATCAGAGCCGGGCCAGTCGCGAGCTGGTCTCGTCGTTCATCAACTCGACCTTCTTCGACCGCACGCTCGATCTCGCACCCGGCGCCCAGGCGGAGGATATCCTCGAACGGCGGGAGGCGAAGGCGGTCCTGGTCATTCCGGCCGGACTCGCGCGCGATCTCGCCGCCGGCCGCACCGCCTCGATCCAGTTCCTCGCCGACGGCACCGACTCCCAGACGGCGAACACCATCCTCGGCTACGCCGCGGCGCTGACCGCATCGGCCAACGTCGAGCTGGCCGGGCGGAGCCTTTCGCGCGGTTCGCCGCCGATCGATTACCGTCCGAGGGTCTGGTACAACCCGGAACTCCGGTCTACCCACTTCCTCGTGCCCGGGCTGATCGGCTTCATCCTGATGTTGACCGCCGTGCTCTCGACCGCCCTCTCGATCGTGCGCGAGCGCGAGCGCGGCACCATGGAGCAGTTGCGCGTGACGCCGCTCGGCGCCGGTCAACTGGTGATCGGAAAGACCATCCCCTATCTCGGCATCTCCCTCCTGGCCAGCGTGGTGATCCTGGTCGCGGCCGATCTGCTCTTCGGGGTGCGGGTCAAGGGCTCCTACTTCGACCTCTTCATCGTCACCCTGGTCTACCTGATCGGCGCCCTCGGCTTCGGGCTTCTGGTCTCCAGTCTGGTCGACTCCCAGGCGCTCGCCTTTCAGGTCGGGACCACCCTCTCGATGCTCCCGGCGATCTTTCTTTCCGGGTTCATTTTTCCCCTCCGGTCGATGCCGCTGCCCCTCCAGGGGATCACCCACCTCGTGCCGGCTCGTTACTTTCTCGTGATGTCCCGTGGCATCATCCTGAAAGGGGCGCCCCTGACCGACTACCTCGACACCTTTGCCTTCCTCTGTCTCTATTCGTTCGCCGTCTTCGCCTTCTCCTGGCTGCGCCTGACCCGGAAGGAGGGGTAGATGGAGATCCTCCGCCGGATCGTGCGAAAGGAGTTCCTCCAGCTCCGGTTCGACAAGCAGATGCTGCGGATCCTCTTCATCGGCCCGATCTTTCAGCTCTTTGCCCTCGGCTTCGCGGCGAACAACGACGTGCTCGAGATCCCGACCGTGCTGGTTGATCTCGATCGCAGCCGCGCCAGCCGCGCGCTCCTCGACCGTTTCCTCGCCTCGGACCGGTTCCAGCTCGTGGAGCAGCTCGATGCCCTGGCCGAGGTCGATCCCTGGCTCCGCACCGGACGCGCCCAGATCGCCCTGGTGATCGGCGCAGGCTTCGGCGCGGCCACGGCGAGCGGAGCGACCGGCGGCTCCACCCCGGGTGAGGTGCAGATCCTGGTCGATGGAACCGACTCCAACTCGGCCGTGGTCGGCATGAGCTACGCCACCGCGATCGTCTCGAACCAGGCGGAGCGTCTGCTCCGCACGCGTGGCGCCGTCCGATCGACCGGATCGGCAGGATCGCTCGATCTGCGATCCCGTGTCTGGTACAACCCGGACCTCAAGAGCCGATGGTTCTATCTGCCGGTCATCCTGGCCCTCACCCTGCTCCTCAATACTCTCATCCTCCCCTCGATGGGGGTGGTACGGGAGAAGGAGATCGGGACGCTGGAGCAGATCCTGGTCACGCCGATCCGCCCGTGGCAGCTGATCGTGGGAAAGCTCCTCCCCTTTGCCCTGATCGGGATCGTGAATATCTGCGCGGTGACCGCCCTCATCGTCTTCTTCTTCCGGGTCCCGCTCGTCGGCTCGTTCCCGCTGCTCGTCCTGCTCTCCCTTCCGCTGCTGCTGACCAATCTCAGTCTTGGGCTGCTGGTGTCGACCCTGGTGCGCACCCAGCAACAGGCGATGATGACCTCGATCTTCGCGGTCATGATCCCGATGATCTACCTCTCGGGGCTGATCTTCCCGATCGAGAACATGCCGCGGGCGATCCAGTTCGTGACCTACGCCATCCCCCTCCGCTACTACAACACGATCCTGCGCGGCATCTTCCTCAAAGGGTCGGGAATCGACGTCCTCTGGCCGCAGACACTGACCCTGCTCGGGTTCGGGATCGGCATCCTGACCCTCGCCGCGCGGCGCTTCCGCAAGAACCTCGACTGAGGGCGAGTCGGATTGCGCTCCGGAGCCGTCGGCGGCTACTCTGGCGAAACCCCGGCGTCTGGCCGCAGAAGGATTCAGTATGACCCGCCCGACCCAGAATTCTCCCGGTCCCCCCTCCGCGATCGACCGCAGTGAGCTCGAGCGGCACTTTGCCCGCTTCCGCGCGAACATCGTGGGGATCGAGCAGACGTTCGTGTCCCCGTTCGGCGAGCGTCCTTTGATCTACGCCGACTGGACGGCGAGCGGGCGCCTCTATCGGCCGATCGAGGAGCGGATGCTGCACGACTTCGGCCCGTTCGTGGGGAACACGCACTCCGGCTCCACGGTCACCGGCGCGCGCATGACCGAGGCGTACCACCTGGCGCGAAGGCGGATCAAGGACGCGGTCCATGCCGGATCGGAAGACGTGATCGTCACCGCCGGCTCCGGCATGACCACCGTGGTGAACAAGCTGCAGCGGATCCTGGGACTCCGGGTTCCCGAGGTGCTGCGTCGTCGCTGCGAGCTACCCGAGTCGGACCGCCCGGTGGTCTTCATCACTCACATGGAGCACCACTCGAACCAGACCTCGTGGCTCGAGACCCTGGCCGACGTGGTTGCAGTCGAGCCGGATGAGCGCGGGCTGGTCAGCGTGGAGAATCTCGACCGGGAACTTGCCCGTTTCCGCGGCCGGACGCGAAAGATCGGAGCCTTCACCGCCTGCTCCAACGTCACCGGCGTCCGTGTCCCGTATCATGATCTCGCCCGTGTGATGCACGCGCACGGCGGGGTCTGCTTCGTCGACTTCGCCGCCTCGGCGCCGTACGTCGAGATCGACATGCATCCGCACGACCCGGACGCGCGCCTCGATGCAGTCTACTTCTCCCCGCACAAGTTCCTCGGCGGACCCGGCACCTCCGGAGTGTTGATCTTCGCCTCCGCGCTCGATCGGAACGAGGTCCCGGACCAGCCGGGCGGGGGCACGGTCGACTGGACCAATCCGTGGGGGGGCCGCCGCTACGTAAGCGACCTCGAGGCGCGGGAGGATGGGGGTACGCCTGGGTTTCTCCAGGCGATCCGCACCGCGCTCTGCTTCGAACTCAAGGAGCGGATGGGAGTCGACCGGATGCTGGCCCGCGAGGAAGAGCTCAATACCCGCATCTTCGCAGGCCTCGGAGCGATTCCCGGACTCCACCTCCTGGCGGAGCACCTCGAGGATCGCCAGTCGATCTTCTCCTTCTTCGTGGAGGGGGTGCACTACAACCTGATCGTCCAGCTCCTGAACGATCGGTTCGGCATCCAGACCCGCGGGGGCTGCTCGTGCGCCGGTACCTACGGCCACTATCTGCTGCACGTCAGCCCGGCCCGCTCCGAACGAATCACGGCCCTGATCGACAGCGGGGATCTCTCGGCCAAGCCAGGCTGGGTGCGAATGTCGCTCCACCCCACGACCACCGACGGCGAGGCAGACCTCATCGTCGCCGCCATCCGGGAGACCGCGGAGCGCGCCAAGGAATGGGAGGCCGATTACCTGTACGACCCGCACGAGAACGCCTTCCGGTGCCGCCGCCCGGTGAACGACGGCGACCCGGTCGCGGGCTGGTTTACGTTGCCCGAGTAGGCGGCGCCCGAGTCACGCCGAGCGCCGCGTCTCTCCCCTACGGCAACCCTCCCGTCTGCCAGAGGATGAAGCCGAACATGTCGGCCAGCTCCGCGTCGCGTTGCTCGCGGGTCGATCCCACGCCATGCCCCGCCTGGAAGTCGACGCGCATGAGCACCGGGCGGCCCGAGGTGCTCGCGGCCTGCAGGTGCGCGGCGAACTTCGCCACCAACCAGGGCGCCACCCGCCGATCGGTCATCCCGGTGGTGAGCAACACCGCCGGATAGCGCGTGCCGGGACGCACGTGGGCGCACGAATCGGAGCTCCTGAGCCCCAGGAATCCCTCCTCAGTCGCGTTGCTGCCGAACTCCGGCGTGTTCGCCGGCCCGTTCGGAGTGAACTCCCCCCGGAGGCTGTTGTGCACTCCGACATTGCTGATCCCGACGGCAAAGAGATCTGGCCGCTCGGTGATCGCCCTGCCCATCGGAATCGCCCCGGCCGAGCGGCCATGCACCGCCAAGCGTGCCGGGGAGGTCCATCGCCCCGTGATCAGGTACTCCGCGCAATCGATCAGATCTTCCCACGAGCGGTGCTTGTTCAGTAGCTTCCCGGCCTCGTGCCACTCGAGCCCGCGCTCCCCTCCGCCACGAACATGGGCGATGGCCCAGACTCCGCCCCGCTCCAGAAAGGCCAGATTGAGCGGGAAGGCCATCATCGTCTGGTTGTTCGGCGTGACACTCAGCCCGTAGGCGCCGTAGGCGGTGATCAGGGTCGGAGCACTTCCGTCGCGCACCATCCCCTTCCGGTAGACGATCGAAAGCGGCACCGAGACACCGTCCCGTGCCGTGACCAGCAGCTCCTCCGAGGCAAACCCGCTGGGGTCGAAGGCCGACGGCGGCGTCAGATCGGTCGCCCGGACCGCGCCGTCCGCTTCGAGCGCGAAGATCGCGTTCGACGAGAGCCAGGAGCGGAGTCCGAAGAGCAGGCCGTCGCGCTCCGCCTCCGCCGCGACCATGGTGATCGATCCGGCGTGCGGCATCGCAACCTCCGTCACCGCGCCGTCGTCCCCGCGTCGCCGGAGGCGATCCACTCCGTCCTTCATGTCATGGATGTAAAGCGCGTCACGTCCGACGTAGAGCCCCTGAAGGATCGTCTCCGACTCGGGCACGACCACGGTCGCGGAGGAGATCCCCGGCGAGGCAGTCGTCACGCGCAGCACCTGGAAGTGTGGCGCATCGCGATGACTCAGGAGGAAGATCTCATCTCCGCGCGAGACGAACCCGGTCACGGCGTCCTCCACCCCGCAGATCGGGCGCCAGCCCCCCTTCCCCGCCGCCGCGTTGGCCAGGGTGTTGAGGTAGAGCCTGAGCTCCGGCTGCACCCCGGTGTTCACCGCGGCAACCACGAACTCCGTCCCCTGGAGCGGCGCGATCGAGGCCGCCTCGAGCGAGCTGACAGGAACTTCCGGGAACATCTCCTGCCCGAGAGTCTTGACGTCGGTCGAGGGATCGGTGCCCAGTCGATGCAGCCAGCAGACGATGTCCTGGTAGTACTCCACGCTCCCCGGCTCCCTTCCCGGCGCGAGCCGGATGTAGAAGAACCCGCGCGAGTCGGGAAGCCAGGCCGGAAAGGCGTACTGGCAGCGGTCGATCGCCTCGGGCAGGAACCGACCGGTATCGACCTCGAGGATCTCGATGCTGGCGCTCTCGCTGCCCGAGGCCGAGATGCCGAGCGCCACCCACTTTCCGTCCGGCGACGGCACCCAGTAGTTGAGCGCGTGGTGGATCTCCCCCTCGGTGCGGGTCTCCGGATCGAACAGGAGCCGCTCCTCGCCCACGAGCTCGTCACGCACGAACAGCATGAAGTTGTTCGCCCCCGCCGGCCGGCGCTCGATGAACAGCCGCCCGCCGGAGGACTGCACCGCGTTCACCGCCGGTTGCTCCCCCGAGAGCTCCGCGATCCTCCGGGCCAGCTCGGCTCGACCGGGAATGGCGTCGAGCACCGCCCGGGCGTACGCGCCCTGCCCGCGCATGTACGGCTCCCAGTCCGGATCTTGATCGTTCTCCATCCAGCGGTACGGATCGTCGATCGTGGCCCCGTGCAGCGTGTCGGTGACCACCTCGACCCGCGCCGCCGGAGGCGCGGGTACGAGGCCGGCCTGCCCCTCGGTCGCACCGACGAGCAGACCACAGGTCACGAGCAGCACCAGCGCACCGATCCACCCCTCACAGCCCGAAATCCCGGTCACTCCATGCAGGAACAGTGCGTGCATCGCCCGCCCCCTCATTTCGGCCAGGACGGGTCGGCCAGATAGAGCCGGCGCACCGCGTCGAAGTGGTCGATCACATGCCCCGGACAGATGTAGAGCAGCGCCTGCACGCTGAACTCCCGCTCCGACGCGATCCCCCTCCGCGACGGACCGTCGGCCGGAAGCCCCTCGAGCAACGCGATCGTTCCCGCGCGCACCACGATCCACTCCGCGATCAGTTCCTGCAGCGGGCGGCGATTGAAATCCGCCGGGGCCATCCAGTCGTCTTGCGAGAATCCCGGCAGCGCGCCCGCGCTCTGGCGCGCGAACCAGGTCGCGCGGAAGGCAAAGACCCGCTCGGTGTCGATCAGGTGCCCCAGCACCTCCTTGATCGTCCACTTCTCCGGGGCGTAGGCGAACCCGGCCTGCGCCTCGTTGAACGCGCCGAAGAAGTCGACCACCTCGCCCACCTGACGACGCAGGATCTCGAGCAGATTGCCCGGCGGCACCCGCTCGATGTAACGGCGGTAGTACTCGTGGCTCTCGTCGCCGCCCGGGGGAACCGGCTGGGCCACCACCGAGGCAGCCGGCGCCTCGATGCGGGACAGGATGGCGTGCACCAACGGGGAACTCATCGCTTCGATCCTCCTGCGGTTGATGGTGGGTGTTCCGGAATCAGGCTAGTCGCCGAGTGGACCTCTCACAAGCGCCACTTATGATACGATGGTAGTGCCACTTTGAGTTCCCGACAGCCAGGAGGGGAGTCGATGTTTCGCCCCACGGCCCAGACAACCGGATCCCGCCGCCCGCGGCGCGGCGCGCCGAAGGAAATCCAGATCGCCACCGGCGCCTCGCACGACGGCGCCCCGCTGTACACCCGGATCTACCGACAATTGCGGGAACACATCCTCTCCGGCCTTCTCCCCTCCGGCAGTCCGCTCCCTTCCGGCCGCGCCCTCGCCGCCGACCTCGGAGTCTCGCGCAACACCGTCGAGAGCGCCTTCGATCAGCTGGTGGCCGAGGGGTACATCGTCCGGCGGATCGGCGCCGGATCGCTCGTGGCGGAGAATCTCCAGGAGGCCGCCCCGTTCGCCCAGCGAACGACCTCTCTCCGGACCCCGCCTTCCCCTCCCGCGCGCCTTAGACCCGCCCGCCTCAGTCAACGGGGCACCCTGCTCGAATCGCTCGGCGGAATCGAAGACCGCGCCGACTCCGCTTCCGGTCCCTGGTCGACCGACATCGACACCTTTCCCCGCGCCGTGTGGAATCGCTTGCTGGCGCGGAACGCCCGTCGCCGCGGCATCGCCCTTCTGCAGTCCGCGCCTCAGGCCGGCCTGCCCGAACTCCGTCGGCAGATCGCCGAGTACGCCTCGCTCGCCCGCGGTTTGCGCTGCGATGCCGAGCAGGTGGTCATCGTGAGCAGCACGCAACAGGCGCTCGATCTCATCGCGCGGGTCGTCCTCGATCCCGGAGACGTCGCCTGCATTGAAGAGCCCGGATATCCCAGCGCCCGTGCCGCCTTCCTCGCCGCCGGAGCGCGCCTCCATCCCGTTCCGGTCGACGACGAAGGTCTGATCGCCGACCAGCTACCCCCGGCCCGCGGTCGGCAGCTTCTCTATCTCACCCCCTCGCACCAGTTCCCCCTCGGCGTCCCCCTCGCCCTTGCGCGGCGTCTCGCTGTGCTCGCCTGGGCCGCCAAGACCCGCACCTGGGTCATCGAGGACGACTACGACAGCGAGTTCCGGAGTGAAAGCCGTCCCCTCGCAGCACTCCAGGGACTCGACCAGCACGATCGCGTGCTCTACATCGGCACCTACAACAAGGTGCTCTTCCCCGGTCTCCGCCTCGCCTACATCATCGCTCCGCGCAGCCTCATCGCCCCCCTCGCCGCCGCGCGCCGCATGTCCGACGGCACCTCATCGCCGCTCCTCCAGGCCACCCTCGCCGCCTTCCTGGCCAGCGGCCAGTTCACCGCCTTTCTCCGCCAGGCCCGCCTCCGCTACGCCGAGCGTCGTCATCTCCTCGTCACCCGCGCCACCCACGCCTGGGGCAATCACGTCCGCCTCGGCCCCTCCGCCACCGGCCTCCACCTCGTCGTCCACCTTCCACGTCACCTCAACGAAACGCAGGTCGTCGAGTCGGTGCGCCACCTCGGCATGGGTGTTTCTCCCCTCTCGCGCTACTACGTCGGGCGGCGCAAGAAATCCGGACTGCTGCTGAGCTACGGCGCGTCGTCGGACGCCGCGATCATCGCGACCGTCGATCGGCTGGCGCGGATCTTCGGGCGGGCGGGACGGGAGGCCCGGAGTTCGCGGACCCAGACGTCGGGGGAGCAGACCGATCCTCCACGCGAACGCCCAACCGAAACGCGATCACCGCTCGAGACGACGAGAGAGCGGTGTGGAAGGAAGAAGCAAAGGAGAGAGATGGGTCATCAGGTCTCGCTGACGCCAACGGATGAGTTCACGGGGGACACACGACGGTGCGCCAAGTCAGCGCGGCGCCACGGTCCGCTCGACCGGAAGGGTCGCTGATTCCGCGATCAGAATCGCGCCGATAGAGGGAGGTGTGAGAGGCTACCGCCCCCCGTACAGCGGCTTCATCCGCCCCCAACTCCGCGACTCAATCGGCGTCGGCGCGCATTCTTGGACCACTGCCCCAGTCCCCAGCACATGCGTCGGCCCGTACACCTGGTCGACATTCTGCCAGCCCTCGGGCCACTCCGGGCCCGGCGGGATCTTGGCCATGCTGGTGTTCCCTTGCCGCCGGTGAGGTCGGAACAGAGCCAGTATGTCGGCGCCGCCGGCTGAACGAGCCAGACACCAACCCACCAGTCCCCCGACACGCAGCGCGCCTGCGTGAGGGCGTATTCGTAGTGGCGGCAGTCCGGCCGACAGTTGGACTCTGGCTCAGCAACGATCCGCCGTGTGCACATCACTTGGCCAGGTGCTCCGAAGCCATCGTCCTGCCGGATGAAGAGGTCATGTTGGGTACCTCCCCAGATCCCAATCTGGGTGAACTCCAGGGCGGCGCGGGCGCTGAGGGAGAGGCGCTCCATGGCGGATCGGAGGCGCGCGTGGCCGGGAGGGGAAAGGGGACAGAATGGCTCCAAGTGCTGGGCGCACATCTGGGCGCTAAATCACTTCGCATGATTCAAGATAACGATTCCCGCGAGGGTGCCTCGGAGCGGGCATGAAGTTCAAGACTGGAAGCCGTAAGACCTCACCTGTCAGTCTTTGGGTGTCTAGATCCAGCGACGACAAGGAGGTCTTACGATGTTCGTTCACGGACGACTGTCTCGTCCGATCAGACACCGCATTATCCGAGTGGATCGAAAGACCCGCAATGCCGATCTTCGGATCCGCTGCCGGGTGGTGCTGAAGGTGGCCGAAGGGACGAGCACCCACTCGGCGGCGCTGGCGCTCGGTTGCGCTCCTTCCACTGCCTGGCGAGCGGTCGCTCGGTTCAAGGCCGAGGGCGAAAGCGGGCTGCTCGATCGTCGGGCCGAATACGGCTCGCTCAAGGTGGACGAGGACGTACGCGGCGGGATCTGGCAGATCCTGGTTGGCGGCCCCAAAGATCACGGCCTCGAGCGGAGCGCCTGGTCGCTGGAGGTGCTGGCAAAAGTGATCGCGAAGGAGCTCAGGGTCAGCCTCTCGCGTGGTCATTTGAGCAAGGTGCTCCATTCGCTCGGCATCTCGCTCAAACAGGCCCGCCCCTTCGTGCGATGCCCTTGGAATCGGCGCCGACGCGAGCGGCGGTTTGCCCAGCTGCGCGACTTGGCCGCCCACCGCGCCCACCGCGAGGTCGTGCTCTTCGCCGACGAGATCGACGTGCACAAGAACCCGCGCATCGGCCGCGACTGGACCCTGCCCGGGACCCAGTGCTACGTCGAGACCCCGGGTCGAAACGAGAAGCGGTATCTGGCGGGTGCCTACGACCACGCTCGTCAGCGATTGATCTACGTCGAGGGCGAGCAGAAGGCGAGTTGGCTCTTCGTTCGCTTGCTGTGGCTCCTGGCTCGGACCTATCGCGGGATGCGGAAGATCCACCTCATCCTCGACAACTACGTCATCCACAAGAGCCAGTGGGTGGTGAAGGCACTGGCCCAACTCGCCGATCGGATTGTGTTGCACTTCCTACCTCCCTATTGCCCGCAGGAGAACCGGATCGAGCGGCTCTGGAAGGATGTCCACGACAACGTCACCCGCAACCACGACAAGAAGACCATGACCGATGTGCTCGAGGCCATCTTCCGATGCCTCAGCAGTCGACTCAAGACCCGGCGCGAGCCGCTCGGCTCCTACTGACGTGGCATTGCAGAATCATGCAAGGTGATTTAGCGTGGAGAGAAGGAAGATCGGAGAAGCGGGCACGCTGCACGGGGGAGGCCGCGGTGACACGGGCGCGCACCTCGAGCGATGACTCGACAGAGCAACAACTCGCGGCGGTCACTTCGCGCGGAGAGACGGCGGGAACATGGATGCTGAGGTCGATCCGATCGAGGGGGGGACCGCTGAGTCGCCCTTGATACCGGCGAATTTGAGACGGCGCGCAACGGCAACCGCGCCGGGGGTGGCCGAGGAGTCCGCAGGGACGTCCCTGCGTTGCCACTTCATGATCACGGGCTTCGAACCGCGACACCCGTTGATACCGCGTACCGCCTGGACCGCCCATCGATCGGCGACCGCGCTCGGCGACGCGGCGTGAGCCTCGGGCTCCTCCAGTTGGATGATTCGCCTCGGATCGGCTGCCCACCAGATCTCGGCTGTGGAAATGACCCTCCATCGAAGATCGCGGTCGGCGACAAAGCGTGGAGCCTCGTTCAGTGGGGGCGGCTGGCGCCGCGCGCAGGACGCCACGTTCGCCAACCCAGAATCCCCGACGAGGGTCGAGCGGGCTCAACCACCTGCGACGCCGTGCTCGTGATCGACTGTCGCGGACTCCGGGACCTTCCGCGATTCGTAGTTCGGGCTGTGGAACTCCTGAGAACAGCCATCCAGTCCACCCGTGAGCCGCGCTGTTGCTTGGATCCCACCAAGTTGTGATCCCCTCCCCCCTAACGAGGACAAAGATCATGAATGCCTCGGCATCAGATGGTCCGTGGAGGGTGCAAGCCACCGCGCGCGAGGCGCCCATCCGGGGTCATCGACGTGCGATCGGCCTCGTCTTCCGCCGACGCTCGCCGGTGGTTCACCGCTCTCCTGTTCACCGGTCTCCCGTTGACGTGCATGGCGGGAGCCGAGTATCCTCCGTCGTTGCGAACTGACTCCAATCACCCGGGAGGGCCGCAATGCGGAAATCTCCGACTCCTGCCTCACCTGGTCATCGTCGTCGCCTAGAGAGCCAGGACGCCCGGGAGTTGCTTTCTGCCTCGCCGAATCGGCCGATGCGCTTCGCTCTCGCTGCCGTATTGCTCGCTGCGGGTGCATCAGCTCACGCAAGTACGGTCTTCGTCGGAGGCCCCGGCGGCCAACCGAGCGTCGCAGCTGGTTTCGCCCTGGCTCAGCCCGGCGATGAGATAGTCGTGCGGGACGGCCAATGGACATTGACTGACTTTCAGTGGACCGCGACGGACGCCAACATCCACCTTCGGAGTGAGCACGGAGCTCAGGCCTGCACGCTTCAAGCCGGATCAACGATAAGCCGCCACATCACCGTGGGCAACGTGACCGGCATACGCATCGGCGGCGAGATCAACGGCGGCGTCGCAGGATTCACATTCACCGGTGGCAACGCGACCGGCCCCTCGGGCCACGGAGGGGCGATCTGGATAAGCGGCAGTTCGGACGTTTCGATCGAAGATTGCGTCTTCGATGCGAACCGCTCGAGCGCTAGCGGTGGCGCCGTCTGCGTCTACAACGCCTCCGCTCCGGTTCAATGGACCGGAAGCATCCGCCGCTGCAGCTTCCGCGAGAATTCCTCGACCGGGTCGGGCTCGGGGGGCGGAGCCGTGAGGATCGCGAGCCCAGCACAGTGGTCCCTCGAACTCTGTGCGTTCCAGGACAACTATCACGAATACGTTGGGCAGCCTGCGTTCGGAGGTGCACTCTGGGCCTCCACGGAAGCACCCGGAACATCCATCAATGGTTGCACATTCAGCCGCAATCTGATCAAGAACGCGCCATCCGCGAGTGCTGGGGCACTTGGAGGCGGTGTGGCACTACACGGCACCTTCGCAGGTAAGTTTAACGACAACACCCTCTCCGCAAACGTTGCGTCATCAGGTGGTGGACTGTACGTGTGGTACCAGGCAGGCGGGAGCGCGCGTTTGTCGGAATTCAAGCGCAATGCATTCTCCGACAACGTGGCTCTCATCGATGGTGGCGGGATGCACACGGACCACGCTCCTGGTACCGCCAGGATCCCGGTTCACAACTGCCAGTTCGTCGGCAATATTGCCAATCGGTACGGAGGAGGCGCGTTTTTCTACCACACTACCCACGACATGCAGCATTGCGTCTTCGCCTGGAACCGTGCCTCGGCCGGGGCCGGCCTCTGGATAGATTTGCGCGGCGCACCCACGAACAATGACTTTCGCAACGTTACATTTGTACACAATGAAGCAACCGTGGGAGCCGGCATTGCAGTGGGGAGAACGAGTGCCGGCGACACGTTGCCGATTTCGGCCTCCGTATCGAACTGTATTTTTGCGTTCAACGCGGGACCTGCGTATGAGGAACTTACGACCACCAACATCACGACCACACTTGCGTGCAATGACGCATTCGGAAACGATCCGGACGGTCCTGCGGCGACTTGCATGTCCTGCTTCTCCGTCGATCCAAGTTTCTGCGGTGCCGAGGCGGGTCCATACTCGCTCCTCGACTCCTCACCCTGCGCTAGCGCCCCTGACTGTGGTCTGGTCGGCGCGATCGATGTGGGCTGCAACAACTATTCCGAGTACACGAACTGCACGGATACCTGGCTCGATCAGATGAATCCAACAACGAACTACAGTCAGTCCGACTCTCTTCGAATTGGAGCTGGTTCGACGGGTGTTCTGCGGTTTGGGTACGTGGCGCTTCCTAACGGCGTGACCGTGGATTCGGCCGCCGTTCAATTCGAAGTCGTCCGCTGGAGTGGATCGCCGAGCACGTTCAATCGGAAGTGCCTACGGTCGGCGATCATGACTCAAGCAACCTGGTGGATCTACAGGTTCAATCAGGTGTGGGGGCAACCTGGTGCGCTTGCCGAAGCCACCGACTACGGAACGACAAAGCTGGCGACCACCACGGTCGTTGGTGACTACCGTCCCGTGCTGCTTGGCCCGTGGAGCGCGAACGTCTTGAGCCAGAACGCGATGCTGCTTGTGCTACTTCCGGCCAGCGATGGCGACTTGGTTCTCTGGGCGTGCGGGTCTGGAGCCGATCCTAGGCTCCGGATTTGGTACTCACCCTGAGAATGGCGCACCTGTGACGGGTCGCGCGGGCCTGCACCGGGACGATTGCCGTTGTTTGGCCGTTTTGCATGGTGACCGCGGATCGGAGGGTGAGATGGTACGCCTGCGTTTTCCGAAGCGGCACTGCACCTGGATGTGCGTGCTTCTGATTGAAGCGTCAGCCCAATCGAATGCGGCGGATTCTCCGCCCGTGGAGGTGTACCTAGGTTCGACTACGATCACGGCGGTTGATGGAGCTCGGGAGGACTGCGGGCAGTTGCAGCTCAACGCCGACGGCGTCTATGGAGCAGCGTTCGGATGGCAGTACGGGGGCGTGCAGGCACCGTACTACGGCGCGTTCGCGGAATGCTATTCGGGGAGTGCAGAGGTTTGCGCAGTGGTTTTCGATTTCACCAAGACATCTGACAACGGACCGGGGCGAATGGATGCGTATATCTGGAGTGACGACGCGGGACAGCCTGGGAACGTGGTATGTGTGGTCATGAATGTCGATCCGGGGGTCGTTGCCTTCTGGCCGGAAGCCAGTCGGCATGTGATCGCGTTGCCCCCCGGCTGCTGCGTCGGCGAAACCTGGTGGGCTGGCTATTGGCCCAACTGGCCCGGTCAATCGGTGCGCTGGTGGACCACCGCGGACCTGTCCGACGTCAGCGGCTGCCCGTTCACCAACATCCCCCCCGGAGTCGGGTATCCGACGGGATGGCACAACGTCTCCGTCGTCTGGGGTCCCCACAACGCCCTCGGGATCGGTGCCGAAACGGTTCCCTGCGCGCCGACGCCCGCGTTGCACTCAAGCTGGGGCGCCGTGAAGGCGACTTACACCACGGACTGAGGGGGCGGCCGCTAGCTGAGCCCCTAGTCGGCCGCGCTGTCGCGTACGTCGAGGGAGAATTCGCGTGTCTGGACTTGGCATCGGGCGCTTCGAGTGCGTATTCCGCTCATCGTGAACGGTCAGACCGGTCGATTGTGAACGCGCGGGTCGGCAACATGGGCACTCCGGGTCGAGTCCTTCCCGGTCGGAGCGAAGCGATGCTGGTGCGATCCTCCCTCGCGGTGTCGGGGACCGGATCGCGGCTAACGATGGTCGCGGCCGTGCGCCACCTCGGCATGGGTGTCTCCCCCTCTCGCGCTACTACCTGGGGAGGCGGATGAAGTCCGGGCTCATGCTGAGTTACCGCGCGTCGTCGGACGCCGCGATCATCGCGACCGTCGATCGCCTCGCGCGGATCTTTGGGCGAGAGTCGCGCGGAGTGCGGGGGAGTCGGGACGCACTGGGCAAGCGGGAACAGCAGTCCGCAAATCGGGCCGATCGCGGAGGCATCATCGACGATCAGGCAGGATCACACGCGACGCGAGGCCGGAAGATGCGCGCGAACGGCGCGATGCAGGAGCGTGGTTGAATGCGATACCGAACTGGTGCACGAGCGAGGCGAGACCCCATGCGGACAGGATCCGCCACGGCACGCCGAGTCCAGGCATTGTTGCGGCCCGAGTTATCCGAGGGATCGCCGGTTCCGCGATCCGGATCCCGCCATCACCCGTTTCGGAAGGCTACCGCCTCCCATGGAGCGACTTCACCCGCCCCACGTCCGCGACTCGACCGGCGTCGGCGCGCACTCCTCGACCAGCGCCCCAATCCCCAGCGCGTGCGTCGGGCCGAACACCAGATCGACGTCCTGCCAGCCCTCCGGCCATTCGAGGCCCGGCGGGATCTTGATCATGCTGGTGGTGCCGGCGCCGCCGGTGAGGTCGGAGCAGAGGTAGCTGAGGCAGTCATCGTAGTGCGACCAGAGACCGATCCACCAATCGCCGGAAACACAACAACCATTGGGAAACGCGTACTCGTAGTGTCGACAGCTTGGCCAGTAGGCCGGGGAGTCACCGACACTGATGTACTGGATGTACACCACCTGCCCCGGGGCGCCCATCCCATCATCCTGCCAGACCAACAAGTCATAGGCGGTCCCCGCCCAGATACCGATCTGCGACAGCTCGAATGCAATGCCCACGACTTCCCACGAGCCGGAATAGCGCTCCGCGAACGCGCCGTAGTCCGGCGGAACGAGCAGTTCGGGTCGCGGACAGTATGCCGTTTCGTAGCTCCCGTCGGCATTGGACAGGAGCGTCTGCGCTCTGGATGTCGAACTCTCGAGAGCTCCGATCAGAGCGAGGCCGGCAGCCGCGATGGCGCGGGCAGGGAAACGAGCCATGTCGCATCCTCCTTCCTCGCTTGGTCCGCGGCTGCGGGTGCAGCGCACGAGCGCAGCCGATCAGAACTGTCCCCGGGGACAGTTGCGCGCGCTCGGCGACCGGATGAGTCTAGCAGTCCGGGGGTGGATCGGGCTCGTGACCTTGCTTCACCGCGACGGCTTCACGATAGAGATCGGGGTCGGCGCGAAAGACGTCGGCGAGCGCGGGCGCCACGTGCCTCGAAGCCCACGTGGAATCATGTGCAAGCCGAGCTGGACCATCCTCCCCAGGGCCTCCCGCGAGGAAGGCGATCGTTGGTTGCCCGGCGCATTCCGAGCCGTTCGTTACCGCCCCCCATAGAGCGACTTCACCCGCCCCCACGTCCGCGACTCGACCGGCGTCGGCGCGCACTCCTCGACCAGCGCCCCAATCCCCAGCGCGTGCGTCGGGCCGAACACCAGATCGACGTCCTGCCAGCCCTCCGGCCATTCCAGGCCCGGCGGGATCTTGATCATGCTGGTGGTGCCGGCGCCGCCGGTGAGGTCGGAGCAGAGGTAGTATCGTAGCCGCCGCGGGCTGAACGAGCCACAAACCAACCCACCAGTCACCCGACACGCAGCATCCAGGAGTGAGGCTGTACTCGTAGTGAAGGCAGTTGGGCCAATAGGGAGGCTGCGGCTCGAGTTCGATCCTTCTCGTGCAGATCACCTGGCCCGGCGCACCCGAGCCATCGTCCTGCCAGACAAAAAGGTCATGCAGGCTACTCCCCCAGATCCCGATCTGAGTGAACTCCAGCGTCACGCCCACGACCTGCCACGCCCCCGAGTACCGCTCCGCGAATGCCCCGTAGTCCGGCGGGAGGAGCACGTCTTCCCGCGGTAGGTAGGCGGTCTCAAAGCTCCCGTCGGCGTTGGACAGCAGTGTCTGGGCCGCTGACGTCGAGCTCGCGAGCACGGCCAAGCCGACCAGATAGGTGATGCGCAGTCGAACCCTCACTTTGACTCCTCCCTTCGCTCTCGTCGCCGCCTACCGAGATACCACGACCTTCTCGGCGGCAAGGGTGGGCAGCGGAATCCGAGCCGTTCGCTACCGTCTACCGTAGAGCGACTTCACGCACCCCCACGTCCGCGCCTCGACCGTCGTCGGCGCACACTCCTCGATGCCTCGCTCGGGGTCGGCGGCGAAGGGTGAGGCGCGTGAACACGGCCGCTCCGGACTGTCCCCGGGGACAGTTGCGCGCGTCCGGCGACCGGATGAGTCTAGCACTCCAGGCGTGGATCGGGCTCCTGGCGTCGCTGCACCGCGACGGCTTCGAGATAGAGATCGGGATCGGCGTGAAAGACGTCGGCAAGCGCGGCGGGGATCTGATCGGCGGAAAGTTCCACCGTCTCGGGGCTGGCGCCGACGTAGCGGGTCAGGACACCGTCGCGCAGCGTGGTATAGACGCCGTCGACGTCGCGGGCGTAAACGAGGCGACGGAGGAAGCTGCTCGGGACGGTCCAGTCATTGGCTGCGGTGATGAGCGGTTGCAGATCCGCGAGGCGCCGTGGCGTGGGATCGAGGACTTTGGTGGGACCGGGGTTGCGCGTGACCTGGATGGCGGCGCCGTCGACTCGATAGTCGAACGACTCGCGGTGGGTCTCGAGGGTGAAGGACTCGAACAGAGGATAGGCGCGAAAGATCGGTGCGGCGTAGCCGACATCGGCGTATTGGGGGCCCTCGGTGAGCTCGACCCGCACGCACAGGTGGCCGGCGTCCATGTACATCAGGGAGGCGTCGAAACCGAGCGCCTGCAGGAGCTCACGAAGGCCGCGGGCGAGTGTCCAGCAGAGCCTCCGGCGCCGCGGGTGATGATCCGATCGACGTACTCCTCCATGGAGGGCATGAAGTCGCCGCGCGCCCGGCCGGGTTCGTAGTCGATCAGCTTGGTCAGGGTCTCGAACGGCACGCGAAGCTGGTGCTCCCGGATGATTCGATGCAGGAAGTCGAGGGTTGGCACCTCGGGCTCGAGCTCGAGGTGCGCGAGGAGCCGAAGTTCAGGTGAGAGCTGGGGCTTCATCGGACCTCTCCTTCTCCTACCGGGCGCACGGCACCCAGGGCCACTTCGCTCAGGCCCCGACCTGGAAGCGATCGAGGATCGCGCGCAGGGACGTGCCGCGCACGGTGCAGGTGGCGGCTTGCTCGAGTTCGGGCACCTTGGGGTTCCAGGCGATGCTGAAGCCGGCGCGGCGGGCGACGGCGCAGTCGTTCATGTGGTCGCCGACGAAGGCGCAGCGGGAGAGAGGGAGCCCGTTCTGTTCGGCGAGCAACTCGAGGGCGTGGGCCTTCCCCTCTTGATCGTACGGGGTGGCGGTCCAGCCGATCAGGCGCTCCGCGGAATCGAAGTGGAGCTTGTTGGTGAAGACAGCTTCGAATGGATGCTCGGGGAAGTGCTCCTCGATCACGACATCGAGCGTGCCGGAGATCACGGCGAGGCGGTAGCCGCGGGCCCGAAGGGCAAGCAGCGTGTCGTGAGCGTCGTCGATCGGGCGGAGCTTCCGGACCTCCTCGACGATCTCACTCCGGGTGGCGCTGGCGTCGATCCAGCCCTGGACATCGAGGCGACCCACTGCGCGTAGTCGATTTCGCCGGCGAGGAACGAACGGAAGCGGGCGGCGCCGATCTCCGGGCCGCCGGTGAAGCGGTGGTTGAGCAGTTCCCAGATCACATGCCCGTGGGGAGACTCGACCAGCGTGCCGTCGATGTCGAAGGCGATCAGGGCGATGTCGTCGGGAGCGCGCATGACGAAATCCTTTCGGGTGCGGTGATGGCGGAGCGCGCCGCTCTCAGGCCAGGCGCGAAAGGCGCCTCAGGGTGGCGAGGTTGCGCTTGTCCCCCTCCTCCTCCTTGGGCGTCTCGAGCACCATCGGGACGTTGCGAAAAACCGGGTCCTTCAGAAAGAAGCCGAACGGCTTCCGCCCGATGTGACCGTCGCCGATGTTCTCGTGGCGATCGACGCGCGAGCCCAGGTCCTTCTTCGAGTCGTTGAGATGGAACCAGACGATCGAGTCGAGCCCGAGGCGCGCGCGAAGTTGCTCGCGGAACCCGGCATACCCCTCCGCCCCGCGGTAGTCATAGCCGGCGGCCAGGAGATGACAGGTGTCGAGACAGATCCCGAGCCGTCCGGAATCTCCCGACTCCTGGAGCAGGAACTCGAGGTGCTCCAGCTTGTGACCGAGACAGGTCCCCTGCCCCGCGGTCGACTCGATCACCAGTCGGGTGCGGAAGCCGGCGGTTCGCGCGATCGCCTGGCGAAGAGCGATCGCGACCCGCCGAAGTCCCTCCGGTTCTCCCGTACCCATGTGCGCCCCGGGATGAAAGACCAGACGCGGAATGCCGAGCGCCTCGCAGCGTTCGAGCTCGACCACGAAGGCGTCGATCGACCGTTGCCAGAGAGCCTCGTCGGCCGAACCGAAGTTGAGCAGATAGGAACTGTGCGCCGCCATCTCGAACGGGCCGAGGCGGGCGTTGGTCTCCTGGAAGACCCGGATC
Organism: Candidatus Eiseniibacteriota bacterium; assembly: GCA_016712505.1. GTDB lineage: Bacteria > Eisenbacteria > RBG-16-71-46 > CAIMUX01 > CAIMUX01 > JADJQY01. The sequence continues at coordinate 31,096 of JADJQY010000015.1, forward strand.
ACCTCGTCGGTGAGCGGCTTGGCCGCCCACTGGTTCGAGGTCTTGGTGAAGAGCTGCACCGCGCCGGAGCGATGACGTGCCGCCTCCTCCAGAGCGAGGTGGAGTCCGCCCGCGATCGACATGTGGGCACCGAGATAGGGATGGGTCGACATCGCCGCGCAGCCTAGCAGACGGCCACGCGCGGCGCGGGGTCCGATCGGGGAAAAGAGACCGTTCACCCGCCGCCGCCGGATGGGCGAAGATGCGCCCCATGGAAACCATCGTCCTCCACTTCGCGGTCGACCTGCTGCGCGAAAGCCTGGCCTGGCCGCTCCGGATCCTCTCGAGCGAACGGTTGAGTGCAACCTGCCTCGGCCTGGGCGTCGAGAGCGCCGATCGAGCCACCCGACGCCGTCTGGTGATCGATGTTGCCGCCGAGCACCCCAGCCTGCACATGGCCTACCTGCCGAAGGACTTCGAGCCCGGCTCGACCGGCGGTCCGTTCGGCTCGTTGCCGGGCGGACTGCTGCGCGGAGTCGAGGAAGAGGGCGATCCGCGGCTGTTCGGGTTCGCGCTCGAAACCACGGAGGGAGACCGGCGCCGTCTACTGGCCGCCTGGACCGGCCGGGGCGGCAATCTGCGTCTGCTCGACGCGGAGGGGATCGTCATCGAGTCGCTGCTTCGCGGCGGACCGACGGCGGGGGAACGCTACACTCCTCCCCCCCGCACAGAACTCGATGGAACACGCTCCGACCCGCTGGAACTCGCGCTCCAGGTCGCCGATCAGCCGACCGAGGCGTGGCCAAAGACGTTGACCCGGATGGGGCCTCGGATCGGACTGGCGGCCGCGGCCGACGCGATCGCCCGCGCCTTGCGCGAGAGTGCGGACCCTGAGGTGGCGATTCCGCGAGCGCTCGCGCTCCTCGCCGCACGGCCGCCGGCGGCGGAACCGCTGCTCTATCTCTTCCCGCGGCGGGCCGAGATCGCCTGGCCCGGTCGAAAGTTCATGACCGCGGAGAAACTCGCCCTGCCCGCGGCAGAGATCGCGCTCTACGCGCTCCCGACCTTCGAGTCGTTCGTCGCGGCGCGGAAGGATCCCGAGCTCTGGACTCTCTTCGGCCGCGCCCATGCGGCGCTGGTGCAACGGGCGCGGGACGCGGGTGAGCGTGCGCGGCGGCTCCGCGAGGTCGAACAGGAAGGTCGGCGACTCGTGCGGCTCCGCGCCAGCCTGTTGGCCGAACGCGGGGCCGAAGGCGAGGGACTGGCCCATCGGCGATTCGGCGAGGCGATTCTGCAGAACTTCGCCCAGATTGCGCGCGGGCAGGCCGAGCTGATCGCGCAAGATTGGAGCGCGGAGGGCGCGCCGCCGCTCCGGATCCCGCTCGACCCCGCAAAATCGGCGAAGGAGAACGCCGAGTCACACTTCCGGAAGGCCCGCCGGTGGAACGCGGTGAGCCGCATCGAAAGAAGCGACGCGAGCTGATCGAGCGGGCGGTGGTGCAGCTTTCCTACCTCGAGACGCGGATCCGCGATGCCGAGAGCTGCCCTTCGCCGACCGCCTTCGAGTCGTGGCGCAAGGAGGCTCTCGGCGGGCTCTACCGCCGGCCCGCGGCGCCGGTCGATCCAGGGTCGGCCGGGGACAGCGCGGCCCGCGGCGCGCGCGGTAACAAGGGAGCGGCAGGGGGCAAGGGCGGCGGCAAGGGTGGAGGCAAGGCGGCAGGGGACGCGCGCGGCGGCAAGCGAGGCGATCCTCGCGCGCGGCAGAGCTTCCGTCCGCGCGCCTTCACCACCAGGGACGGCTGGACGGTCTGGGTCGGTCGCTCCAATCAGGAAAACGACCACGTGACCCATGTTCTCGCTCACCCTGAGGACCCTCTGGTTCCATGCCCACGGCGTGCCCGGCAGCCATGTGGTGTTGCGGCGCGAGGGACGAAAGGACAATCCGAGTGCCAAGACGATGGAGGAAGCGGCGGCCATCGCCGCCTTCTTCAGCAAGGCGCGCCACGCGGGCAAGGCACCGGTGATCTACACGCTCAAGAAGTACGTGCGCAAGCCGAGCAAGGCCCCCGGCCGGCCTCGCCATGGTCGAACGCGAGAAGATGATCATGGTCCAGCCGCGCGACCCCGATGAGGGGCGCACGCCGGAGTGGGAAGAGGATTGAGCCGAACGGCGGGTGGAGTACCCGCCCTACAGGTCTGCCCGCGCGAACGGATCGATCCGTTCGGCGAGGAGGGTCAGAGGTACGGCCTCGACCCTGGAATCGAGTTCGAACCGCTTATCCCCCGGATAGACGATCGCCACCCGCTCCAGGCCAAGATCATCCAGGGCGACCCGAATCGAACGGGTGACTCGCGGGGCGTCGATTCGCTTGCACCGACTCCGTAGAGGCGATCTCCCCGCCGGAGGAGCAGGTCGAGTTCGGCCCCCTGATGCGTGCCCCAGAAGTACGCCTCGTCGTGCGGGACATGACGCAGCACCTGCTCGACCACGAAGCCCTCCCAGGAGGCGCCGACCTTCGGGTGGGTCAGAAGTTGTTTCTCGGTGCCGATCCCGAGAAGCTGGTGAAGCAGACCGCTATCTCGGAGGAAGATCTTGGGAGATTTGATCTGCCGCTTGCCGAGATTCGCGAACCAGGGCTGGAGTTGTCGCACCATCAGCGTCCGTGAGGAGATCCAGGTACCGGCGGCAGGTGAGCGGACTCACTCCGAGCGCCCGGAGCAGGCTCTGCTGCATTCAGAGTTGCCCGTGGTAGTGGGCGAGCATGCTCAGAAGCGAAGGAGCGCGATCGCGGGGACCCGGACCCCCACTGGGGTAGATCGCTCTCGAGGAGTGCCTGGATGAAGTCCGCGCGCCAGGCCAGACTTTCCTCCTCGCTCGGAGCAAGAAACGCGAGAGGAAACCCGCCGCGTCGCCAGAGTGCCTGCGCCGATTCCGCTCCGGTCTCCCTCAGGCCGAATCCGCTGATCTCGACCCGCGTGCTCCGGCCGGCCAGGCTCTCGGAGCTCTGACGCAACAGCGACCCGGAGGCACTCCCGAGGATCAGGAAGTGCGCGGGCCGGGCTCGACGGTCCGCGAGCACGCGAAGCACCGTGAAGAGTTCAGGGCGGCGCTGGATCTCGTCGATCACGACCAGTCCTTCGAGCGGGGCGAGTGCGGTCATCGGCTCGCTGAGTCGACCGAGGCTCGCCGGATCCTCGAGATCGAAGTAGTTCGGGGAGTCCTCGGAGAGCAGTTCTCGGGCCAGCGTGGTCTTGCCGCACTGGCGCGGGCCGGTGAGGACGACGACCGGGCTGCGGCGGAGTGCCCCGTCGAGTGCGGCCTTGGCTTCCGGGTCTTGGAAGGGTCATAGCGAAATTTACCATGAAAATCGTCCACCTGATGATCGATTTTCATGGGAAAATGCTCTCAGCCTGCGGGCAGGGGTCCGATCACCTCACCGCGCGAGCCGCGCGAGGGCCAAACGCGCAGCCTCCCCGCAACCGGATCGTCGCCCAGGGACGTGTAGGCGGCCCGCGCCTGCTCGAGACGACCGCGCACGAACAACAGATCGGCCGCCCGGAGCGGGGCACTGCCCAGCCAGGCAGCGCTTGCCAGCGGCGCGCGCGACTCCAGGAGATAGGCCAGGTTCCGCGCACGCTGAGCGATGGGTGATCCCTGGGGTGCGAGGCGGAGCAGAGCCTCGAGGTCGTCCCGGGCGACCTGCCCGCGGTCGTAGTTCGCAAAGACGAGCCCCTCGCGCGCGAGCGGTGACTCGGGATCGAGGGCCGCCGCCTCCCCGTACCAACTGGACCGCTTCCGCCGGACGACCGGTTACCAACTCCACCTGCCCCAAGCTGATACGGCCGAGACTTGAGAGCGGGTCGAGGGCCACGCCGCGCTCCAGAAGTGGCCGGGCCTCCTCCAGCCGCCCCTCGCGGGCGAGCAAGGTTCCGAGGTTGATCCGCGCCTTGGCCTCGTTCGGATCGATCGCGATCGCCGCGGCATAGCGCTCCCTGGCCAGGCCGAGGTCCTGCTCCTTCTCCGCAATCACGCCCAGGCGGAAGAGGAACTGCCCGTCGCTGGTCGCGGCATCGATCCCGCGTGCGCCGAGGAGCGAAGCGACGATGGCCAGGCCGCCGATCGTCACGGCGACGATCCGCCGGGTGGGCGAAACGGCAGGCCAGGCGGAGAGGGCGCCGGAGGCCAGGATGGCGAGCGAGGGAACGAGCGCCAGGCGAAAGCGGCCTGTGACGAAGAAGAGGCAAATCAGTGCGGCGGAGAACGCGAGGCCCAGGAGAAGGTCGCGCGTGCGTCGACCGACCTCGACACCTGCGCGGTCGTTCCGCCCGAGCGCCAGGACAGCGCCGAAGGCCGCGAGCCCGAGCAACAAGGCCATCCCGGGTAGCGGCAAACGGAGCAGGCGGGAGAAGCGCGACTCGAAGCGCATCGACTCGACCTGAGGGATCTCGTACTGCGCGGCGAGGAAGCCGAGCTTGGTTCCGAACAGCGCGGCGGCGCGGAGCGGGTCCTGGGCCATGGCGGCGAGCGCGGCTTGAGTCCAGTAGGCGTCGGCCCGGGACGCGGAGATCGTGCTGCCCGGCGGTACCGCGCCCTCCCGCGCGAGTCGCACCGCGGCGGCGCGCAGTCCGATCAGATCGCGATCTTCCTGGAGATCGCTCGACGAACGTAGGCCCCGTTCGCTTCCGGACCGTTCCCGATGTAGAGATTGATGCCGCGGTTGACGGAGATCGGTGTCCAGACCCCACCGGCGAGCCCGTTCCAGAGCAGGGTCGCGAGTAGCGGGAGCGCCAGGCCAAGCAGCAGAGGGAGAACAGCAGCGCGCGCACGGCGCAGTGAGAGGCCGAGCGGCGCGAGCAGGCCGAGAAGCGTCGGCTGAGCCAGAAGCAGCAGACCGGCCACTCCCCCGGTCGCCGCAGCGCGCGAGGGAGCCAGCGGGGTCGCACTCTCTGCCCCCCGCACCGACACGGCAAGGAAGAGCGCCGCGAGGCAGGCGCTCCAGGTCGACGGAAGGAGCACTCCACCGAGGAAGATCGCCGGAGCGTGGAGCGCGAGAAGCCCACCCCGATCCAGGCGGCGGCAATCCCGTGGATCCGCCGCGCAGTCCAGGCGGTAAGTGCCACGGTGAGCACCGAAGGAAGAAGCTGCAGGCAGTGGGCGGTCTCCGGATCCGGACCGAGAGGCGCGTAGGCGAGCCCGAGCATCAAGGAAAGAAGGGCGCCTGGGTGAACGGAGCTTCCCCCAGCCCGCCCCCACCCGCGATCTCCCGCGCCCAGCGGTCGTACACCTCGAGGTCGAGACCCAGATGGCGCCGGAAGGGGTTGTCGGCCGACTCGGCCAGGTAGATCACGCGAAGCAGGAGGGCGGCGACCGAGGTCACGGCGACCGGGAGGAGCCAGGCGCGATCACGCGCCATCGGGACTGCGCCCTTCACGCCTCGTCGCGCGCCTTCAGTCGATGCCCGGCGACCCGCACGTCGCCCCGACGGTTGGTCCACCCCAGTCGGTCGGCGTGCTCGAAGAGCGGCACCCCCTGCTTGCGCGAGACGCCGAACACTTCCTTGAGGTCGGCGATCGTCATCTCAGGCTTCTGGTCGAAGTAGGCCGCCAGCCGCTGGCGAAACTGATCGAGGAGCGGCGCGGGGAGGAGGATCTCGCCCGGCAATCGCACGATCGTCTCCTCCGCCACCAGAAGGGCGAGCAGTTCCGCCGCATCCGGGTCCTTGGCGAACGCCTCGAGGAACTCCTTCTGCGACGGACCGGAGAATCCCTTCTCGTTCAGCTCAGCCAGGAGCCGATCGCAGCGCGGCGGCGCGGAGAGAGCGGAAGGTCGGGCGAACTCCGGCGCAAGCGATCGCCGCGCGCGAAGAGGCGGCCCTGCGCCAGCTCTTCCTGGATCCAGGCCTCCCCAACCTCGGGGTGGATCCGTCCTTCGAAGCGGCTCTTGAGCTCACTCTTCTGCGGTCCGAGGCGCAACGACTGCGCCTTCTCCTGTTCCAGGATGAACTCGGCCAGGGTGGCGCCGGCGGTGGCGAACTGGTCGGCCGCGACCAGGCGGCTCTTGCCGACCCGACGCACCGCCCCCTCACCGAGCAGTTGTTCGATCGCGATTCTGATCTCGGCCGGAGGTTGGCCCGAGAAGCTGGGTCAGTTCCACCTCGAGGAGTCCGACCGCCGCGCGCCCGAGGCGCTCGACCACGCGATCATCGAGCGATCCTTCCTCCGCCACCTTGAGGGTGGCCAGGTCCTCGGCGCGAAAGCGCCGACGTCGCGCGCCCGAGACATCGAGCACCTTGCCACCACCGAGGGTGAACATCGGGGAGAAGCTCCGGATCACGAAACGGTCGCCCCGTTCGGCCACGATGCGATCCTCGAGCTGGATCTGCGCGAAGCCGCTCTCCCCCGGCTTCAGCTCTTCCCGGTCGAGCAGCACCACCCGCCCCATCACCTCGCTCGCCCCGAGGTAGAAGCGGACCCGCATCCGATGCGGAATCGGCTTGGCCAGTCCGGCCAGGGCATGGAGCCGCACGTCGACCTGCGAGACCGGAGCGAGGGTGTCATCCAGGACCAGCCAGTCACCCCGTTCCGCCGCTTCCCGATCGACGCTGTGCAGGCAGACCGCGACTCGCTGCCCCGCCACCGCCTCGGTCACGCGCTCGTTGTGCACTTCGAGCGCCTTGATCCGGGTAGCCAGGCCGCGCGGCATCAAACTGACGCGATCGCCTTCGCGCAGCCGCCCGTTCCAGAGGGTGCCGGTCACGACGGTGCCGAATCCTTCCATGGTGAAGACCCGGTCGACCGGCAGCCGGACGAAGCGTCCGCGCGGGTGGGTCTCGTGGCGTTCGATCTTTTCGTCGAGAATGCGCAGCAGCTCGTCCTTGCCCCGGCCGGTCACCGACGAGAGGGGCACGATCGGAGCGCCCTTGAGCAACGTCCGGTCGATGAACCCGCGCACCTCCGACGTGATCAGCTCCAGCCACTCCGCGTCGACCAGATCGGCCTTGGTCAACGCGATCTCCCTCCTCCACGCCGAGGAGCTGGAGGATGTCCATGTGTTCGCGGGTCTGGGGCATGATCCCCTCGTCGGCCGCGATGACGAAGAGGATGAGGTCGATCCCGCCGGCCCCGGCGAGCATGTTGCGGATGAACTTCTCGTGGCCCGGGACGTCGACCACCCCACACTTCCGGCCGGAGGGAAGTTCGATCGAGGCGAAGCCAAGCTCGATCGAGATCCCGCGCTTCTTCTCTTCCTTGAGGCGGTCGGTGTCGACCCCCGTCAGCATCTTGATGAGGAGGGTCTTGCCGTGGTCGATGTGTCCGGCGGTGCCGAGGATCGCGGTGCGTGACATGGTCGGCGGAGGGTACCACAGCCGCGCGACCCTGGTTTCAGCGGATCAGGAGGAGATCAAGAGGAGGTCGGGAGGAGGTCAGGAGCCGAGGATCACCGCACGTCGCGACTCGACCCGCCCCGCGCGACGCGCTTCGAGCCAGTAGACCCCGGCCGTGAGCGGGGCGCCGGACGAGGAGCGATCCCAGCGCTCGCTCGAACCCGGCCCGACATCCCCCGCCCGAACTTCGCGCCCGGCGGGATCGAGAGTCGCACCCGCGCCGTCCCCTGGCCGAGCACGCGAAACTGAAGCTCCGACCGCCAGGGGTGGGTCTCGAGACGAAGCAGGCTCTCGGAAGGATCGACCGCAGCGATCGCGCTCACTCCCGGCAGGTCGATCCAGCTCCAGAGACCGAGGTTGGCGTTGAAGCAGTAGGGCGCGAGCCGCGCTCCAGAAGAGTCCGATCTCTCCGCTCGCCGCACCGCCTTCGATCGCTCCGGCGTCGGTGTAGGGAAACCAGCTTCCGAGAACCCCGCTGTAGGCCTGCGCCTCCGCATCCCCCCAGACGAGCGCCACGTCGCCGGAGCCGGCGACACTGACCCCATTGGTCGCGCCGAGATCGAGGTGCGTCCAGGTGCCGAGCGCTGGATCGAAGGAGTAGGCCGAGGTGGGAGTCCAGACGAGGCCAAGGCCATCGCTCGCGATCCCGCCGAGGCATGGGCCGTCCAGTGCCTGGGAGATCCAGGTACCCGGCGCGGCATGAAACGCGAGGGCGTTCTGACTCGACCAGACGAGGCCGAACGAGCCGGCGGAGCCTCCCCCGATCGGCGTCTCCCCGCTCGGGACCGGCGTCGTCTTCCAGACCGTCCAGTGTGCCGCCGAGCCGTAGAGCGTGGTGGTCGACCAGAAGACACCGGTCGCACCCTCCACCTCTTCACCGAGCGGGGTGCCGGCGTAGGTCGCGGCGACCCAGCGATCGTTGGTCGAGTTATAGAGCAGGATCTTCGCCTGGGTGCGGATGTAGCCGAGGAACTCGCCGCTCAGAAGGACCGCCGCGGGACTGTCGAGGTTGCGCGGGGTCCAGAGGTTGGTCGAGGCGCTGAAGCCGAAGGCCTGCGTCCCGGCGTCGATCAGACCGACCTTCCCGGAGGCCACGCCATTGGCCGCACCGACCGACGAGACGGAGATCAGAGCGCAGGCCGAGGCCAGCGCCAGCGGTCGGCAAAGCCGACGGAGAGCGATCGTTGACATGCGGAAGCCCTCGTGTGCCCAGGGGTCTTCCGCAAACGGCGTGCCGAGATTCAGGCGCTCAGGAAGTGGCCGAGGCCCCGGCATTCTCGGCCGGCAGCCGCGTGGATTCGATGGTTACGTGCTTCGCCGCGCCGCATGCCGGCGATCACGGCAGGCGATCCGCCCCGGTCGGGGTGCATTCCGCACGCCTGCCGGAGCGGAAGGGTCCGGGTCGCAGGGTCCCCGAGGAGCGCGGTCCCCGTTGAGCGCGGGCCTCGCGGAGCGCAGGCCCCGACGAGCGGGGTCCAACCGAGGTGCCCGGTTGGGTTCGAACTCAGCGCGTCTTCGCGCGGCAGCTCGAGAGACCGAACGGGAGATAGATGGGACACCAGCCGATGAGCGCGGTCGCGATCGGGACAATCCCGATGGCGCCGATCCAGTTCTTCGCCACGACGCCGTAGGCGATCAGCGCGACACCAATGACGATGCGAACCACGCGATCGATCGAACCAACGTTCCGAGTCATCGTTCCTCCTTCGTTACCGGTTGGACGCCGCGTGGTGGAAATCGGTTTCAGGCGACCGCCCGGAGCATGTCGAGCGCATCTTCCATCTGGCGCCAGCGTTGTTCCACCGTGCCGGTGTAGCCGATCGAGATCCGGATCAGCCCCGGCGAGATGCCAGACTTCGCCTGTTCCTCGCCCGGAGAGCTCGCTCGAGGTGCTGCTGGCGGAACAGGACATCAGGGGTGTCGAAGTAACCCAGGCTGACCGCGATGAAGCCGAAGCGGTCGCGGTTCTGCAGGAGCTCCATCAGTTCGTTGGCCCGCTCCGCCGTCCCCAGGTCGAGATCGAAGATGCCGCCGTAGCCGAAGCCGTCGTTGACCAAGGTGGCCAGCAGCTCGTGCTGCGGGTGATCCGGCATTCCGGGATAGATGACCTTTTGGCCGCGCGCCCGGAGTCGCTCGGCGAAGAGGAGGGCGCGCCGGCTGTGCTCGGCCACCCGGAGTCCGAGATGGGGCAACCGGAGGGTCAGATCGAAGGCGATCCGCGGATCCATGGTCGGGCCGAGGAGCATGAGGGCCCCTTCGTTCACGTCCATGAGATGGGCGATGAACTCGCGCGAGGAGCAGATCGCACCTCCGATGATGTCCGAAGCGCCGCTGACGAACTTGGTCAGGCTGTGGATCACGACGTCTGCCCCGTGAAGGGCGGGCGAGACGACCAACGGGCAGAAGGTGTTATCGACCACCATCCGCGCGCCGTAGCGATGGGCCAGCGCGGCCAGCTTCGGCAGATCGGCCACCACCAGGGTGGGGTTCGACATCGTCTCGAGATAGAGGAGCTTCGCGCCCCGAGCCAGCGACTGCTCGACTGCCGCCAGGTCGCGAATGGGAACGAAGTCGACCTCGAGCCCCGCCTTCCGGGGAGAAAGTTCCGGAAGAGCGCGAAGGCGCCGCCGTAGATCGTGTCGCTCACCACCACGCGGTCGCCGTGGTCACAGATCCCGAGCACGGTGCCGGCGATCGCCCCCATGCCGCTCGCGGTGCAGTAGGCGGCCTCCATCCCCTCGAGCGCCGCAAGCTGTCTCCCGAGGACGTAGACCGTGGGGTTGAAGTGCCGTCCGTAGAGGTAGCACCCCTCTTCCGGCCCCTTCAGACTGTGGAAGATGTCCGGCATGGTGGCCGCCTTCATCACGGTGAAGGTGGTCGAAGACGCGATCGAGAGGTTGACCCCACCATGCTCACCGAACTCGTGCCGCAAGCCGGCCAGCGATTCGATCGGGTCGAAGGGACGCATCGGATTCCTCCTGCTGTCGGTCGGAATATTATCTGGCTGCCGGAACACTGCTAGAATAAGATTCTGCTCTATGGCGGTTCATCCGAATAATCTTCGTCGCGAGGAGTCGGCCGACCGACTCGACCGAATCGATCGCGCCATCCTGAGCGAGTTGTCGAAGAATGCGCGGCTCTCCAACAAGGAGCTGGCGGCGCGGGTCGACCTGGCCGAGTCGAGCTGCCTGGAGCGGGTGCGACGCCTGAGCGCAACCAACGTGCTGCGCGGATTCCACGCCGAGGTCGATCGCGCCGCCATCGGGCTGGGGCTCCAGGCGATGATCGCGATCCGTCTGCGACAGCACTCGCTCGATCTGGTACGCCGCTTCCAGGAACACCTGCACGGTCTGACCGAGGTGGTCGCGGTCTATCATGTCGGCGGGGCGGACGATTTCCTGGTCCATGTCGCGGTCCGCGACACCCTCCACCTGAAGGAACTCGCGCTCGAATCGTTTGCCGCCCGCCCGGAGGTCGCACACATGGAGACCGCCCTGGTGTTCGAACACCGGATGCTGCCGCTCGATGCCACCCTGTCCAGCGAGGTTCCCCCCAAGAGGAAGGGGAGGCTCGGCGTCCCCTCCGGCGCACCCCCGTCCGGCGAGCGCCGTACAACCCACGCGAGGCGACCCCGAGGTCGTGACGCAGGCAAGAAGGAGAAGCGATGAGAACCCGTCTCTATCTGGTCCGCCATGGAGCCACCGTGTTGAGCGCCGAGGACCGGTTCGCCGGTGCGGTCGACGTCGATCTCTCGGACGAAGGGAGGCGACAGGTCGGCGCCCTCGCCACTCGCCTGACCGGGACGCCGGTCGATGCGGTCTACTCGAGCCCGATGCGGCGGACGATCGAGACCGCGAGCATCCTGGGCAAGCCGCACGGCCTCGCGCCGATCGCCCGGGACGGTCTGCGCGAGATCGGACACGGCCACTGGGAGGAAAAGACCCGGGCGGAGGTCGAGGCGGCCTATCCTTCGGAGTACGCCTCCTGGGAGGAAGATCCGTTCACCTTCGCTCCGGACGGAGGGGAATCGGGGCTCTCGGTCATGGCGCGGTCCTTGCCCGTGGTGCGCGAGATCGTCCAGGCCCACCTCGGGAAGTCGGTCATCGTGGTCTCACACAAGGCGACCATCCGCCTCATCCTGGCCAGCCTGCTCGGAATCGATGCGCGCGGCTACCGCGATCGCCTCGACCAATCACCGGCCTGCCTCAACATCCTCGACTTCAAGGACCCGGTCCGGGCACGGCTGATGCTCTACAACGACGCCTCGCACTACAAGACGATGCCGGCGCCGCAGACCGAGAGTCTCTCGAAGTGGTGGGATGACCCGGCCAGTGCGTAGCAAGACCGCGGCGCCTCGGAGCGCAGGCAAGCGGGCGGCCGCCCATCGGGTCGCTCCAGCCCGGGCGGTGATCGACCTCGGCTCGAACTCCGGTCGGGTGGTGGTGGTACGCGAGATGGAACCGGGCGTGCTCGAGATCGTGGCCGATGGACGCGCACCGCTCCGACTCGCCAAGGACCTGAACCGATCGGGCACCCTCTCGACCGAGGCGATCGAGCGGACCATCTCCGCGGTGCGGGATTTTCATCGGCTCACGCTCGGAGCGGGAGTGAAGCGCCCCCGGGTCATCGCCACCTCGGCGATCCGGGAGGCGGCCAACGCGCGAGAGATCGTCCAGGCGATTCGCGCCGCCACCGGCCTGCGGGTCGAGATCCTGAGCGGCGAGGAGGAGGCCGCCTACGCCTTCCGCGGCGCGATCCAGGGTCTGCCCATCGAGTCGGGCTACATGTTCGACCTCGGGGGCGGAAGTCTGGAAATCACCCGCTTCGCCCGGCGGCGCCTGATCGACTCATGGACCTTGCCGCTCGGCTCGCTCCGACTGAGCGATCGCTTTCTCAAGTCGGATCCCCCCACCGCGCGACAGGTGCAACGCCTGCGGAAGCATGTCGATGATGCGCTCCGTGCGCTGCGTCTGCCGAAGCTGGAGGACGACGGTCAGTTGATCGCCACCGGCGGCTCGGTCCGGAACCTGGCCAAGATCGATCGACGCGACCGTAACTACCCCCTCGAACGACTGCACGGATATGCCCTCCCCCTGGCGCGGCTGCGATCGATCGTGACCCGGATCACGCCGCACAAGCTTGGCGCCCGCGCGGCGATTCCGGGGCTCAACGCCGATCGGGCCGACTCGATCGTGGGCGGCGCGATCTGTCTCGAAGTGGCGATGGAGCGAATCGGGGCGAAGACCCTCTGGGTCTCGGGTCAGGGTACCCGGGAAGGGGTGCTCTACTCCTCGAGCCAGCCGCTGGCCCCGGCGACGCGCGTCGTGCGGGACACCGCGTTCCTGGCCACGCTGCGGCGTTTCGCCAGCTGGGACGAGCGTCAGGCCCGACGTCGGGCCGAGTTGGCCCTGGTCCTCTGTCGGCGGATCTTCCCCGCCGCCTCGCCCGAACTGCGGGAGACCCTGCGCCTCGGCGCGCTGGCGTTGGATGTCGGCCGGAGCGTCGACTACTATAACCGCCATCGCCACGCGGGGTGGATCCTGCGCAATGCGGACCTGGCCGGCCTGACCGCGCGAGAGGTCAGCCTGCTTTCCGCGCTGGTGACCCTGTCGGGCGACGAGCCGGTCTCGTTCGAACTCGAGCGACCACTGCTCGGCACGAGCGACTCGGTTCCGGTTCGGCAGGCGGCGGTGGTTCTGGCCATCGCCGATGCGATCACCGATCGCTGTCCGCCGAACGCGACCGCCAAGGTGCGGGTGCGGCAGACCGCGCGGGCGGTGTGGCTCTCCTCCCCCACCCTCGAGGCGTGGCGGCCCCGCGACCTCGCGGTCTCGTTCGAGCGCGCCTTCGGGCGGAAGTTGCGCATCGGGAGGTAGACGGCGAAAGGGTCGAAGCGGATCGTGAGCCGGCCGGTCGCCGAGGCCAAGGCTCGAGGCATTGGGGATGGTCGGGGGTGGAAAGGACGGTAGCTTGGCCCAGCTCAAAGGGAAGCTCTTCATCGTCGAAGGGGTCGACGGTTCGGGGAAGAGCACACAGATCGATCTGCTCCACAAATGGCTGGTGAGCCAGGGCTACCTGGTGGTCTTCACCGAGTGGAACAGTTCGCCGATCGTCAAGGCGACCACGCGGCGCGGCAAGCGCGAGAAGCTGCTCACCCCGATGAGCTTCAGCCTGATCCACGCGGCCGATTTCGCCAGTCGCGTCCACATGCAGATCCTCCCCGCCCTGGAGGCCGGCGCGATCGTGCTCGCCGACCGGTACGTTTACACCGCCTATGCGCGCGACGGGGTGCGCGGGGTCAATCGCGAGTGGCTGCGTGAGCTCTACTCCTTCGCTCCCGCCCCCACCCTGGCGTTCTACTTCGATGTCCCGTTGACCGAGGCGATCCGGCGCATCCTCGAGGGGCGCCCAGCGCTCAAGTGGTACGAGGCGGGGATGGACCTGGGCCTCTCGGAGGATCCCTACCAGTCGTTTCAGATCTTCCAGGGGATGATCCGGGCGGAGTACGACCGGATCGTCGACGAGCACAAGCTGATCCGCATCGACGCCACGCAGCACCTGATCAAGCAGCAGCAGCGGGTGCGCGATGCGGTCATGCCGCACCTCCGGGACGTGCTCCGGGTGGACAGCGGAAGCGTGCACACGGCGCTCAGCCAGACCGGCCTCCTCGGCCGCTACCTCGATGCACCTGCAACCCCGGCGGAGGAGGACGTCTGATGACCCCGATGCTGTTCTATGGCCACCGTCCGCCGAACATGCCGACCCAGTCGCTCCCCGGCCGCCTCATCGCGATCGAGGGGACCGACGGGGTCGGGCGCTCCACCCACGTCGCGCTCCTCAAGGAGTGGCTGGAGGCGCGCGGCTTCGCCGTGCTCGACACCGGATTCACCCGCAGCGCCCTGGCCGGGGCCGGAATCCAGCGCGCGAAGCAGGGGCACACCCTCGATCCGATGACCCTGAATCTGTTCTACGCGACCGATTTCTGGGATCGGCTCGAACGGCAGATCGTGCCCGCGCTGAAGGCCGGCATGATCGCGCTCACCGATCGCTACATCTTCTCGCTCATCGCGCGCGCCACCGTGCGAGGCGTACGGCCCGAGTGGATCGAGGCGCTCTACGGATTCGCCCCGGTGCCCGATCTCGTGGTCTACCTCGACGTCGACGTCGACCGGCTCATCCCGCGTGTCCTTTCCTCGACCGGATTCGACTACTGGGAATCGGGGCAGGACTACCTGCCCGGCGACAGCCTGTTCGACAACTTCGTGCAGTACCAGACCGACCTGTTGTCCGAATTCCGGCGCCTCTCCTCGAACTACGGCTTCAAGACGCTGGACGCCCGCGGCAGCGTGGCCGACGTCTTCGGGCAGATCTGCGGGGAAGTCGAGCCGCTCTTGGCCAGCATGCAGAGGGAGTCCGAGGAGGCGGAGTGATCCCCCTGCTCTCCATGGTCGTGCTCATCGGACTCGGGGAGCGGATCGGCGCCCGGTTCGTTCCCAAGTACCTGGAGGCCCTGGGCGGAGGCGCCTTGGTGATCGGGCTCTACGGGGCGCTCGAGAACCTGGTAGGCGCGCTCTGGTCGCTCCCGGGCGGAGTGCTGAGCGACCGCCTCGGACCGCGCCGCGCGCTCCTGGTCTTCAACCTGATCTCGATCGCCGGCTACGCGTTGGTGGTGCTGTTTCCGAGCTGGCCCGCGGTCCTGGCCGCATCGTGCCTCTTCCTCGCCTGGTCGGCGCTCTCGCTGCCGGCCACGCTCAGCTTCGTGAGCAAGCGGATGCCCGGGCGCCGCGCGCTCGGGGTGTCCCTCCACTCGATGGTCCGGCGCGTGCCGATGGCCATCGGCCCAATCCTTGGCGGCTGGTTGATCGCGCGCTACGGGCTGGTCGACGGCGTCCGCATCTCGTTCGGAATCGCCCTCGGCTTTGCCCTGGCGGCGATTCCGTTCCAGCAGCGGATGGCCAGCGACCAACCCGAGCCCTTCGAGGAGATCTCCCCCTGGCGCCTCCTCCGCGGATTCCGCCCGGAACTCCGCCGCCTGCTCGTCTCCGATGTCCTGATCCGCTTCTGCGAGCAGATCCCGAACGCCTTCGTGGTGCTCTGGGTGATGAACGTCGCCGGGAAGTCGGCCCCCGATTTCGGCTGGCTTTCGGCGCTCGAGATGGCAACCGCCATGGCGATCTACCTTCCGGTGGCGTACTTCTCCGATCGGGCCGAGCGGAAACCGTATGTCGTCGCCACCTTCGCCTTCTTCACACTCTTCCCCGCGCTCCTGTTCTTCTCGACCTCCACCTGGATGCTCGCCTTCGCTTTCGTCCTCCGCGGCCTGAAGGAGTTCGGCGAGCCGACGCGGAAGGCACTCATCGTGGAGCTGGCGCACGAAGGGATCGAGGCTCGGACGGTGGGCGCGTACTACCTGGCGCGCGACCTGATCGTCAGCCTCGCGGCCTTCCTCGGGGGGTGGCTCTGGTCGATCGCCCCCGCACTGAACCTCTGGACCGCCTTCGCGTGCGGCGTCCTGGGCACGGCCTACTTCGCGGCGTTCGGTCGCGAGGTGCGACGCGTCCCGCGGCCGGCAGGGACACACTGACGCAAGGGAATCTCAATTCCCGGAACCGGGATCCGAACTCGTTCCGGAAAGAGTTCCGTGAATCGTATCTGCCTGCCAATCAGATGATTGCGACGCCAGGTAGCCCACGGGGGTTCCGATCCCGCCGCACTCGGCCCGGTCCCGCGTGACCCCGAAGCACTCAGCCCCTGGAGCCTCCAACCGCGCGGAGGGTGGCGGGAGGCCAGAGCGCCCGGAGGGTCGCTCGGTCATCGTCCGGCTCGATCGCCAGGCGGGCAACGGTTCCCTTGCGAAACTCGATTCTGGCCATCGTCTTCCCCGCCAGGAGGGCCGCGCACAGGTCCGAAAGGTGCGGCTCGTGACCGACGAAGGCGACCGACTCCTGGTCGGCGCGGAGCAAGCGGAGCTCCGCCCACCCAGCCCCTTCCGCGAGTAGTGGCGTTACTCGTGCTGCCGGCCAGCCGGCGCGTCGCTCCAGGATCCGCGCGGTCTGCCGCGCCCGGGTGAGCGGGCTGCAGAAGACCAGCACCGGCGGATCGACCAGGCGTCGCAGACCGCGCGCGGCCTGGCGGAAGCTCTGCTTCCCCTCCGAAGTCAGCGGGCGTCGACCATCGTCGGGCCAGCGATTGAGATCGCGCTGGTGTGCGATCGCGTGGCGGACGAGAAAGAGATCCATCAGGCGACTCCCTCCGATGAAGCGGTGGCGTGCAGTTGGGTCCGGAGGGCGCGCCAGCGGCGACCGCGCAGCCGTCGAGCGTGACGTTCGAGATCACGGCGGGAACGGACGACGCTCCGGCGATACCGTTCGAGCACCACGCCGGCGGCCACCCGGGTCTCGCGATCCCGCCCTTCGCGTCGCATCAGATCCCGGAGAATCGCAGTTCCCACCTCGGCGTCTTGAACTACTCCGAGCAGGTCCTGCAACGCGACCAGACGTCGCGCGTAGCGACCAGCCGCCGCGCCGTAGAGTCCGGCCGAGAACTCGATCGCGTAGCGGAGTTTCTTCCCCGCGATCCGCGCGGCATGCAGCTCGGTCACAGGGGCACTCTGGCGGACCTCCTCCAGCCGTCGGCGGAGCTTGCGCCGGCGCCTTTCGATCCAGACCCCTAGAAACTCGCGTGCAGCGGGAAGCAGGCGACCGCGCGCCGGCGCGTCCGGAACAGGCCTCTCCGCAGCGGCCAGGCCGGTTCCGGTCGGCCCCGCTTCATCGAGCTCCGCTTTCAACGGCTCCGCGGTGGTTACGCTCCCCAACGGCGGATTGAACGCTGGCGCTCCGCGTTTTAGCCGACGCGCAAAACGCTCGACCAGCCGAGAAAAGGCCGGGGCGTCCAGGACGCGGCGGAGTCGAGTGTGCGCCCGCTCCCGGCGGAGCAGGATCAACGTGGCCAGTTGATCGAGCTGCTCCCGCCCAACTTCGTCGCGGAACTCGGCGTCGCGCGCGGCGGCAATCGCCTCCCCCAGCACATCGAGATCGCGGACGGCACCGAGGGCGCGACCGAGCAAACGGAAGCGCTCCCGCTCGCGAAGGACCCCAGCCGGCAACACCTCGGCGAAGAGCGAGAGCGCGGCGCGGATGCGGCGCGTCGCCACGCGCATCTGGTGCAGCTCCTCGATGTCTCGCCCGGAGCGCGTGCCCGGTTCGCGACGCAACAGCGCGACCAGCTGTCGACGGAGCGCCACATAGGCGAGCTCGTGCGCGGCGGGATGGAGGGAGTGATCGAGTGGACCGACGTCGAAGAGCTGCTCTGGATCGATCCCCGCGCCGGCGAGCCCCGCGCGGAACTTCGCGATCCGGGGCAGGCGCAGCCCCAGATCTTCCCGCAACCGCCCGACGAGCTGCGTCAGGCGCTCGAGTTCGGACTCCTCCCGCACCTCGATCTCGACCCGAAGGAGCGGCTCCCCGATCGACGCATCGGTCACTACGGCGGTGCGATCGAGCGCCACCTCGGCGATCTCCACGCCGTCACGGGTCAGGGTTCGGATCCGTCGGGACTGGCGGAGCGCGAACATCTGCCGCGGATGTCGCGGTCCGATCATGCCGGACAGCTCCTCGCTCACCGGTCCGGGAAGCCGGAGAGCAGCGGCGAAGGCGGCGGTCGCGCTCGCTGAGGTCTCGCCGTCGCCCTCGCGGTCGTCCTCCAACCGTGCTCCCTGCAGGGGAACCGGCTGCTCGGCTTCCCGCCGTCGGGACAGCCCGTCAGTTGCCCGACGCAGCTGCTTCATGGTCAGAATCGGCGCTCCCTGGCCGAAGCGGAGCCGCACCGCGTACCCTGCGCGCAGCAGGCGTAGCTCCGGCGTATCGAAGTAGTGATCGAGCAACTCGACGTCGCGCGGAGCGGAGAGGGCGCAGGCGGGATCAGACGCCGCGGCGGCCTCCAGGCGGCGCTCCACCGCGTGCAGATCGTCTGCCTCGAACTGCCACTCGATCTCTTCGTGCGCGGCCATCACGATGCTCCGTCTGGCTTACCCTGGTGGCCTTGGCGCACCACCTTCTCCGCTCGGCCAGCCCCCTCGTCGTCCGCGTCGTCAGCCAGCCCGTTGTCCCGCGCCCAATCGCGAAGCGTGCGCCACTCGGCCTGGTCCGCGTCCCAGGTCAGGACCTCTCCGTGCTCGAAGTAGTAGACCCAGGCGTGCAGACGGAGCCGGCCTTCCGCGACCGCGGCCCGCACGCTCGGGTGGCTGTCCAGGTGGGAGAGCTGCAGCCGGGCATTCTCCTTCACCGCCAGGTCGAGACGCTCCTCGGGATTGACCGGGTGGATCGCGGCCAGTCGACCGCGCAGCGGCGCGGCGTAGTCGAGCCATTGGCGCAGCGCAGGGAGGTGCGACAGCTGCTCAGGGTCGAGCAAGGCCCGGATCGCACCGCAGTGCGAGTGCCCGCAGACGATCAGATCCCGGACCCGGAGCACCTCGACCGCGAACTCGACCGACGCGGCGGTCCCTCCGACCATCTCCGGATAGACCGGGACCAGGTTGCCGGCATTCCGGAGCACGAAAAGGTCGCCCGGCTGAGACTGAAGCACCATGCTTGGATCGACCCGCGAATCGCCGCAAGCGATGAGACAGGCCGTGGGGCCTGCCCTTCGCGCAGGCTTTCGAAATGCTCGCGCCGCTCCGGAAAGACCTCGGACTGAAATCGCAGCAGTCCTCGGACCAACTGCTTCACGGGACGCCTCCTTCGCTCCTGCCGATCGGGCGAACCTCGGGGGTTCGGGTCGTCGGAGGAGACCTTAGCGAAGGGCGTGGGTGGGGGCAACCATGCCGACCGCCCGCGGGAAGAGGGTCAGTACTGCCGCTTCTCGACCTGGGATTTCCCGGCGAGGCGGCGGACGAAGCTCGCGGTCTGCATGAGCGAGAGCTTCCAGATGTCTTCGAGCGGGTTCTCCCCCACCGGGGACGGCTTGAAGCCGCGTTTTCTCAGGTTGGCGTTGGCGTGGTAGAGCAGTTCGCGCCGCCGCGTCCAGCGAGACCGGAAGGTGATGCTGAAGGAGATCGAAGCTTCATCTCCGTTCTGGATCCAATGCGGAGCGCAGACCGGGAAGTGCAGCCCTTGGCCGGTGGGAAGGGGAAGTGTCCAGGCCGTGGGGCCGAATTCTTCCCGATAGCGCATGTTCCGGTGCTTGAAATTCGCGTAGTGATCCTCGATCTCCCGGTCGGTGAGGATGAACCGATCGTCCGGATCCCACTGTCGGACCACCTTGTGTCCGCGCACCTGGAGCAAGAAGTTGTGCTCGTGGTCCATGTGGTACGGCACGGTGTCGTTGGGGGAGCTGATGAAGATGAATGCCGCCCGCTTCCACATTCCGGGGTAGAGCGGCTCGGAATGCTCGGCCAGCTGGTCGAGGCACTCGTCGAGCAGGCGCCGGTACTCAGGATCGTGTTCCACCCACTTCAGGATCAGATACGAGCGGTTCTCGGAGATCTGCCGCAGCGTCTCCTCGGCCGAGAGGCCGTTCATCGGAGTGAGCGCCGGGTCTTGATCGACATTCAGCCCGCCCGCCCGCCACTCGACGTAGCTCGGGGGGAGGTCCTGGGACAGTTTGACCAGGCGATCGAGCGAGAAGAGCGGATGGTTCGCCAGCGTATGGCGAATGAAGAACGGCTTCTTGTTGAAGTGCGCGCGAAACACTTCGGGATCGACATCGAGCCAACGCGCCATCGACCTACTCCTCCCTGTTCGACCTGTCGCCGCGCCGGCGGAAAAGCCGGGATTCCAACCAACGCAGCAGCGGGATCGCCCGCAACCAGAACTCCGCGCGACCGGCCGGGGCCAGCCACAAGGTTTCGATGGTCAACCGTTCGCGCCAGAGGTGGTTCAGCAGAAACCGATTCCGGCTGGCGCACGAGTCCATCTCGACCGCCGCCGGGCGGTCGTGGAACCGTTGAATGTTCTCCAGCTCGAGCAGCATCCCGGGCGAGAACTTGGCAAACTCCTCGTCGAAGGCGATCCGGTAGGCGTAGCCTCGCCTTCCATCCTCCGACCAGAGATTCAGCTTCAGGGCGATGGGCCGCCCCTCGAAGCGCAGCGCCATGAACTCCAACCGCCCGCGCTGGTTCGCGGCGGCCGCGATCCGGCGCAGGAAGTCGGCGTCGGCGTCGCGGGAGAGAAACGCGCTCCCCGCCGCCCCCTTCCAGCCCGAGGCCTCGAGCCGGAGGAACTCCTCCACCCAGGACTCCAGCTTGTCATCGGCCCCCGGAGTGCAGATCTCGACCGTTCCCGCCTCTCGTAACCGGTCCCCGAGGCGGCGCAGGTTCCGCCGCCGCTTGGCGTCCATGCTCCGTTCGAGGTAGGCATCGCCGCCCGAGCCGCGGCGCAGATAGGCCCGGGTATAGACATCGTCCAGATGGAATGGCCAGCCGCGGGTGTTGAGCTCCTCGATCAACATCTCGTGCACCGGTCCTTCGGCGCGCCACATCGGCAGGCGCACCATGCCCCCGGCCTCACGCTCCAGCCAGTCGAGCACGGCCGCGAAGGCCTCACGGGCGCACTCGCGATGCAGAAGTGGCGTGGTCAGATAGGCGAAGCGATGACGCCAGAGCTGCAGTACCGGGCGCCGCACCGCGCCCCCGAAGCGGGTTCGCTCGAGCGGCACCAGTCCGACCAGGAGGCGGCGATTCTGGAGGTGGCTGCGCGGCGGCTCGTAGATGAGGAGGAACGAGACCGGGCGCTTTCCGCTCAACCCCTGCAGCGCGGGGAGCACCATCCACGGTTCGAGAAAGAGATTCGGCTCGACCGCCGCGTCGACCAATGCCTCCCAGCCGGCGAGGTGCTCCAGAAGCGCGGCCTCGCCCTGCACCTCGATGGCGACAAAGCGATCGCCGACCACCGGAACCGACGACGGGGCGCCGGTCGGTACAGGGTCAGACGCGGGGCTGCGGGCAGGTTGGTTCAAACGGTCGGCTCCTCGCTCGACCGCTCAGAAGGGAAGGGCCTGGACCAGGCTGCGCATCCAGCGCGAGGCGCGCCGCACGAAGTTGCTTCTCCGGAGCGAGGCACCAAACCGATCGTAGGCCAGATTGGCCAACTGCCCGCGCCAGCCGCGCGCGTAGATGCTCAGGCGAACGAGCGGGGCCACTTGATCGGTCCACCGCAGCTTCCATTCCGACGGTCGCCCGAAATGATAGGTGTCCACCTCGCGCAGCGCGATCTCTCGTTCCAGGATCATTCCGCGGAGGACGGTGCCGGGGCTGACCCGAGCCCAGGCGGGATCGTAGCTGATCTTGAGCAGGTCGATGCGCCGCTGGTCCCGCAGGCAGTACTCGAAGGCGATGAGCCGATCGTCCAGCCGGAGTTGGTAGAGCGCGAAAGCCCCGCGGCGTGACGCCTCGGCCGCCAGCTCCCGATAGAACCGGTGGGTCGAGGGGACGGCGTCGATCGGGGTACCCGACTCCGCTTTCCAGCCGCGCGCCTCAAGGGCGAATGCCTCGTCGAGCCGCGCGGCCAGGTCCGGCCCGCCGCAGGTCACCTCGAGTCGAACCGCGCCGCTCCGTTCCAGCCGCCGACGCCCCTGGGTGATGTCGCGCTGCAGGTGCCGACTGAGCCCCTCGGTCCAACCGTTCAGTTCCTGCGGGATCCTCAGGAACGTGTCCCCCTTCACCAGGCGCTCGATCGGAGCGGCCAGGCCCAGGGAGCGCGCCGCGGCGGCGATCGCCTGGACCGGCTCCGCGTTCTCGTGCAAGCCGCTCAGGTCGACCAGGTCGCACTGCTCCAGCAGGTGGCGCACGATTTCCTCGGCCACGCCGGGCACTCGCGCATCGAAGGCCAGGCAGAAGAACGGCCAGTGCTCATTGTCAAACTCGGTATGCACCCGGGCAATCCCGGGACGGGCACGCAGTGGAAGCACGGCCACGCAGCGCGAAGATTGGAAGAGGGCGTGCAGGCGGAGTTCTCCCCCGTCCTGCCCGAAACCCCGCACGAAGGTGTCGAGCCATTCCGGGCCGGCAAAGAACGGGGCACCGACCCGCGATCGGAGGTCGTCCCAGCAGTCGTGCAGCCCCGACAGGTCGTCACCTCCGGAGAGGGTGCGCCAGCCCCATCCACCGGTCCAATTCTGACCGTTGCTCGACTCGACATAGGCATCGTCGAGTGGGAGTGACTGCTGTTTCTTGGGCGTGGCCACGCTACCCCTGGGCTGTACACGGGCGCGACCGCCACGGACAGTGCGGCACCTGCGCCTCGACGACTCGACTCACTCACCTCGCCTTCGCTGCCGTTTACGGCCATCCGAGGCGACATGATGAGTGATCCCGGTGCCAACAATACGCCGTTCCGGAGATCTGGGCGAATCCTCACGACAAAATCGGTCGGGCGCGTCGCTTTCCCGCCGGACCGGGCTCTCGGGAGCCCCCGGGGGGAAGAAAGTTCCGCCGACGCCCGGGATGACGATTCCCGACCACGGGGCGCGCGGCGCCGCCTAGACTACCCGGAGCAGATCCGAGGACCCAGAGTCCCCAGAACGAGGAGCCGGTTCCATGCGTCTGAACGCCCATCCTGCCTTCCGTCACCTGGCCTCCCGCCTCGCGCGCGTCGCGGGTCCATCGGCCATCCTGCTCACGGCCGCCATCCCTGCGCTCGCGGGGGACACGTCCCAGGCCTACCGCCACGCGCTGATCGGAATCGAAGCGACGGCAGCGGCCCGGCATGCCGCCCTGCTCTACCGGGAAGCGACGGTCAAGGAACTCGACCTCGCTGTGGCCAGCCTGACGGCGTTGGAACTGGAGCGATCTGCGGCAGTCGTGGTCCCGTGGCTCGAAGCACTGGCGAATGATCCGGCGGAGGAGGTGGCCCCGGTCGCCGAAGAACTCGCCGCGATGCGCGAACGGGCGATCTCCGCCGAGATCCGATCGCAAGAACTCCGGGCGTGGATCGACGACGCACTCGAAGGGGACGCCGGTACCGGCACGTTCGCCACGGAGGAGTTCAGCGCTCGCATTGCCCGGCGCACTCAGGAGATCTTCTACGACTGGAAGAACGTGCTCGGCTCTCACAAGGCGACCCAGGGAAAGCTCGGGCTCACACCGCCGACCGACCCGCCGGTTCCCCCTGGGGGCTCCCACCCGGCGAAGTAGGCCGGGGAGGCGGGTCGGCGAGGTAGGCCGGCGCCGAGGTACGGGTCGGCGCTTCACGAATACAGGGGGCCGGATCCTTGCGGATCCGGCCCCCTGAAGCAAACGATCGAACTCGAAGCGCGTCGATTGACGACTACTTCAGGACGACCATCTTCTTGTTGCTCTCGTACCCACCGGCCTTCAACTGGCTCCAGTAGACACCCGCTCCGACCTTGCGGCCGGCGTCGTCGGTGCCGTCCCAGACCTCGGTGTGCTCACCCGCGGTCAGGTTGCCCGAGACCAGAGTCTTCACCTTGCGACCGTTGACGTCGTAGATGAAGAGCTCGGCCGGGCCGCCCGCTGCGAGCGAGAAGCGGATCGAGGTGCGCGGGTTGAACGGGTTCGGCGTGTTCTGGAACAACCGCGTGGCCGGGCCGGTGACGACCGGGGTATCCGAGTCGACGTCGACCGAGGTGCACGGGTTGATGCAGAAGCTCGGGGTGCCGCCGCCGCCGCTGCCGAAGATCCAGGTGAAGGCGGCCGAGATCTCGTTCTGGATGGCCGGAACGATGTGCGCCGTGTCGCCCACGCACTCGAGGGAGACGTCACGGGTCGACATGTGATCCCAGCTCACCGCATCGACCACCGTGCGGTAGTTGTCGCTGTTCGCGCCGGTGACCGACTTCACGATCTGAGCGTAGTTCGTGTTGGTCGGCGGGACGCGATCGTAGTCGTTGAACACCCGGTTGCCGATGCCGCCGCCGGTGGCGTTCAGGACGTCGAAGGTGAACTTCTGCGGGCACCAGTTGCCGAAGGCATCGAAGTTCGCCAACGGCGAGTACTGACCGCCCGGAGCATTGTTCAGACGAACGCAGAAGCTCTCGTCTGCCGGGGTGGTCGGTCCGCAGTTGTCCAGGTTGTAGGAGTCGCACTTCAGGGTGGCGCCCAGGTTGTTCACCAGGAAGGCCGGGTTGATCGAACCGATGAGGTTCACCGTGTTGTCGCCGTTGCCGTAGAAGCCCTGGCGCGACGTGTTCGAGTTGCACACGATGGCGGTGAGCCAGTCGGACATCATGGTGAAGTCCGGGGTCTCCATCGTTCCGTTCGTGGTCCGACCGGTCGAGAGGAGCACCATCCGATAGCCGAGGAACTGAACCAGACCGGCGCCGTTGTTGCCGTTCACCGAACGGGCCAACGGGGCGTTCCAGTTCGAGGTCGGGTCGGCGTAGTCGAAGCGATCCCAGGGAGCCGGGTTGTAGGTGTCCGGATCCGGACGGGAGTCGCCGACCAGGTTCGAGAGCGCCCGCTCGACGTAGCCCTGGTTTCCGGTGTTGAGATCGACGAACAGGATGCAGGGGAACTTGGCCTCGCCCGAGACGGTCCGCCACGCGGGCAGGATCTCGAACTCGAGGAAGTTCTTTCCGGCGGTGTCCGGGAGGTAGAACGCGTCGTTCGGCGTGCAGGTGTAATTCGCGGTGATGAAGTACTGGACCTGCGTACCCGGCGCGAGGATGCCGTCGCGGAGCATTTCGTTGTTGTTGGCGTTCTCGCCCTGGAAGTCGTCGTCCTGCTCGCGGAACTCGGAGATGAACCGGTCACGGAACGGGTTGGTGCCGTTCTGGGCCGAGTCCATCAGACCGACTGCGAACTGGGCATTGTCACCCACGATGGAGAAGCCGTCGGCAATCTGGGCCTTCCACACCGCATAACCGCTCACCCCACTCTGTCCGGGGCCTTCGCGGCGCATCCGCCAGTACATCCGGCTCTCCCACTTGGTGGAGGAGGTCGGCGTCGGTCCCTTGATCATGAGCGAGTCGCCCAGCTGATCGGGATCGGTGGTGTCGCGCGAGAGGTCGTAGGTGATGTCGGCATTGCCGGCATTCGTGGTCGAGAGCAGGAGGGCCTGCCCGTAACCGTCCTGGAAGTAGGTCCCCGGATCGAAGGCCACCCGCGGGGCGCAGGGCTGCTGCGTGACGCGAATCTGGACGTTGTCGATCAGCGGAGTGAAGTTGGTCACGTTGGTGCAGACCGTGCTCGGGATGCCGAAGGCGTCGCAGGACGCGTAGGTCTCGAACACGAACGCCACCTGCTGGCAGTCGCCCGGGACGCCCCAGTCGGTGCCGATGTTCCGGTTGCGGAAGCAGTTCGGGTCGTCACCGGTCGAGTTGAAGGTGTCCTGACCCTTGCGACCCGACCACTGCGAGACGCCGGTCTCGGGGCAGACGAACGGGAAGAAGTTCCAGCCCGGACGGTGGAAGACACCGTTCGCCCGCGGCTGGACCGAGTACTGATCCCAGTCCGCGAGGATGGTGAAGCAGCCGGCGCCAAGCGTGCTCTTGTCCGCCGGAGGCGAGTAGGCAAGAACGTGCTGGCCGTAGACATGGGTTCCGGCGTCGCCGGTTCCCTGGTGGAAGCTCATCACGTTGCCCGCGAGGTTGCAGGCGCAGGGATCGAGGACGGTGTAGTTCGACAGGTTGTTGATCCCGAAGAAGGTACCGATCGGCGAGCAGGTCGAGGCCGCCCAGCCGCCGTCACTCGACTCGTAGTCGTAGGTGATCGGGCCGCCGGTGACCGAACCACTGATGTTGATGTTGTCGACCGCGAAGGGGCCGTAGTCGGTCGAGTAGCTGGCGTCTTCGTCCGACCAACCGCCGTCCGAGGTGAACTCGAAGACGAAGCGGAAGCTGGTCTGCCCGGCAAACTGGGCATTGAAGGCGGTGAAGTTCGCCGCCTCGAAGGTGGGGAAGTTCCCCGCCGTGATCCCGACCCGGTCGGTGAAGCCGAGACCGTTCATGGCCACCTCGTCACCGTTCCCCAGGCGGAGCTTGAGGGCGGTGTAATCGAAGTTCGGCTCGGTGTCGTTGAAGTAGTCGAAGGTCAGGGTGACGTCGCCCGTACCGGTGTAGGTGAGGGCAGGACTGGTCCAACGCTGGCACCAGGAGTTGCCGTAGCCAAGTCCGGCCTCCCAGCACAGGGCATCAGCCTGATCCTCGAAGGCGCCGATCCAGGCAGCTCCGGAGCCGGCGGCGATCGGAGCATTGACCGCGTTGGTGTGGCCCGACCAGGAGGTCGGCGTGATCCGCTGGAAATAGGCAACCGGGTTCGCGCTCAGGTCGACCGCGTACCAACCCTCGAAGGGATCCGGCGCACCGTGGTCGAAGCTCCACGAATCGCCCGGGACGGCGTACTTCACCCCGGAGATCGTCTGGTAGTAGCCATAGTTGAACGTGTCGGCGCGCGCAAAGCCGTCGGGCTGCGCGGCTGGCATGTCACTGCCGAGCCCGAGGGCGCGGGCATCGTCTTCGAACTTCATCACCCGCTCGGACGGAGCGACGCGAGCAAACGCCGTGGATACGGACGCAGCAGCGACAACCGCCAGGGTGAGGGCAAGGAACCTTTTCACGACAGGCCTCCTCTTCCTTTCGTTGCTCTAGTGTTCTCCCCCTCCCGAACACCGGTCGCTCCCCTTGTCCGCGCGCGGCGCGGGCAGGGTCACAACTTGGCGATTCGGTTGGGGAAGCTGGACCAGATGTTTCCGCACGACGAGTAACTCGAAGCACGAAGGGGGGATGGTTTGGACGGACACAAACGAGGCAGCGCGCCCTACTCGAAAAGAACGCATCACCCCGACCCCATAGAAAGAAGACGATCCGGAAGAGCGGTGCCTAGACCCCAGCTCCCCAGACCCCGAACCGACGGCTCCGACGGTGCCACGAGCACCGCGGAAACCGGCCGCAGGGAGGACCAGCTCGGACGAACGCCTGACCAGACCGAACACGCCTCCGCGGCGCCCGCCCCCCTCAGACTGGAGCCACGTTCCGCGGCTCCTCACAGTGCGGGCGATCCACGATGCGTCTCCGGAAGGCGCCTGAGGCACTCTCCGGAGCATTTCGACCCGGTCGGGCGGTGTCGAGGCTCTGTTTCCCCGACGCTGTCCCAGTTGCAAGGCTCGACCTCCGATGCCGGCGATGGGACGATGGTTGAGAACCCACCCTCAGTTCAGAGAACGGGGTTCAGTTCTTCTTTCAGCGTTGAGAAGTATAGATGCGGTGAAAATCAAGTCAAGGGAAGTTAGGAACCAGTAAAGACATTGAATACCACGGTGGTGAGCGCGGCACCAGCGGAGTGAGCCCCGTCCCCTCCGCCGGTCGGGCATCGACATCAGGCATCGACAGTTGCGAGCCTCGATATCAGGGGCCGGAGACCGACTCCCGAACGATGTCCGCCCCGATCCCGGCAAGGCGAACCTCGATCCGCTCATACCCGCGATCGATGTGGTAGACGCGATGGATCCAGCTCTCCCCCTTCGCGGCCAGGGCGGCCAGCACCAGGGCGGAGGAGGCGCGGATATCGGTCGAGGTCACATGGGCGCCGCTCAATGCGGCCACGCCCCGCACGGCCGCGACATTGTTCTTGAGCTGGATGTCTGCTCCCAGACGCCGGAGTTCGGGCACGTGGGTAAACCGGTCAGGGTAGATCGTTTCGGTCACCAGCCCGCTCCCTTCGGCCACCGACAGGAGCGCCATGAACTGGGCCTGGAGATCGGTCGGGAAGCCCGGGTAGACCTGCGTGGTCACGTCGATGGCCCGGAGCCGCTCCGAGGCGCGCAGGTGGATGCAGTCGGCCTCGACCAGCACCTGCGCCCCCATGTCCCGGAGGCGGTCGAGCACGATCCCGCAGTGATCGGGGCGCGCCTTTTCGAGTGTGACCTCTCCCCCGGTGATGGCGGCCGCCGCGAGGTAGGTCCCGAGTTCGATCCGGTCCGGGATGTTCTCGAATTCGGTCGAGTGGAGCGACGCGACCCCCCGGATCCGCACCGTGGTCGTCCCCTGCCCCTCGATCCGGGCACCGGCCGCGTTCAGGAAGTCGGCCAGGGCGACGATATCCGGCTCCCGGGCCGCGTTCTCGATCACCGTCTCGCCCTTGGCCAGGCAGGCGGCCATCATCACGTTTCCGGTCGCCCCAACGCTCGACACATCGAAGGCGAGATGGGCGCCGCGCAGTCCACCGGGCGGCGCCACGGCGAGGATGTCTCCGTGCTCGAGCGAGACCTGCGCCCCCAGCGCTTCCATCCCCTTGATGTGCAGATCGACCGGGCGCGGACCCCAGGCGCAACCGCCGGGGAGCGCCACCCGCGCGCGGCCGAAGCGGGCCAGCAACGGACCGAGCACGTAAATCGACGCGCGCATCGTCCGGACCAGGTCCCACGGCGCCTCATGGCCGGCCAGGTCGGTGGCGTCCACCTCGAAGCAGTGATCGGTGTAGCCCCCTCTGGCGCCCAAGCCCTCGAGCACGCGGCGCATGGTCTCGACGTCTCGGAGGTGCGGGACGCGGCGCAGAAAGGTGCGCCCGGGGATCAAGAGCGCTGCGGCCAGGATCGGCAACGCGGCGTTCTTCGCCCCTCCGACCTCGATCGTGCCCTGGAGCGGCACACCACCCCGAACCCTGAATGCGTCCATCTTCCCTCCTCGGTTGCGCCTGGGCGCTCCCGGTTTCTCGACTAGCCGCGTCGTGCGATCACGCCGCGCGGGCGCGAGGTCCAGTCGCTGTAGATGCGCAGCGAGGGGAAGAACCCGCCGGCGTGAAGCTCCCGTGCCACTCTCTCGGGCTGATCGGTTGCGAGTTCCAGAGCGAGAAGTCCGCCCGGCGCGAGCAGCTCGGCAGCGACGGGATGAACACGACGCACCAGGTCGAGTCCGTCCGGTCCGCCATCGAGCGCCAACCACGGCTCGTGATCGCGCACCTCAGGCTCCAGGTTGGAAAGTTCGCCGCGCGGAATGTAGGGCAGATTCGCGGCCACGATCCACACCGAACCGCGCGGAAGTCGAATCGACTCGAGCAGGTCCCCGGCAACCAGGGAGGCACGCTCCCGGAGCGCCGTCGGGCGGTTCCGCCGCGCCCACTCCAGCGCGGCGCGGGAACGATCGACCCCAAGTCCGCGCCACTCGGGCAGGGCGGAGAGCAGCGCGTAGAGGATCGCGCCTGAGCCCGTCCCGACATCGATGAGGTCAAACGGCGAGCCACGCCGGCCGCTCCGCTCGCCCCCCCGCCACTCCCGCAGCAGTTCCCCCACCAGCACCTCGGTCTCGGGTCGAGGGATCAGGACCCCCGGCCCGACCTGCAGATCGAGGTCCGCAAACGGCGTGTGCCCCAGGACATACTGCAGCGGCTCCCGCGCGCTGCGGCGGGCGAGCAACTCCCGGTAGGCGGCGACGAGGCTCGGGGTCAGCTCCGCGTCGTCGGCCAGGGCCAGGCGCGCGCGGGGAATCCGGAGCAGGTGGGCCAGCAGATGTTCGGCCTCGAGCTGGGGCGCATCGCTCCGGATCTCCGCCAGATGGGCCGCTCCTTCACGGAGCAGCTCAGTCAGGAGCGAACGGGCCAAGGGGGCTACTCGGAGGCGGCGGTGGACGCCTGGAGCCGCGCCTCGCTATCGGCGAGGCTGAGCGACTGGAACAGCTCGTTCAGGTCTCCGTTCAGCACCGCGGGCAGGTTATACAGCGTGAGCCCGATCCGATGGTCGGTCACTCGTCCCTGGGGAAAATTGTAGGTGCGGATCTTGGCGCTCCGATCTCCGGTCGAGACCATCGACTTTCGCGCCGCGGCGGTGGCCGCAGTCTGCTCCGACTCCTTCAAATCGAGGAGCCGCGCGCGCAGGATCTTCATCGCCTTGTTCTTGTTCTTGAGCTGGCTCCGCTCGTCCTGGCACTGCACGACCAGGCCGCTCGGGATGTGACGGATGCGGACCGCCGAGTCGGTCGTGTTGACGCTCTGTCCGCCCGGTCCGGAGGAGCGGAACACATCGATCTTGAGGTCCCGCTCGTCCACATCGACTTCGACATCCTCCGCCTCCGGGAGTACCACCACCGAGACCGCCGAGGTGTGGATCCGGCCCGAGGCCTCGGTCTCGGGCACCCGCTGCACGCGGTGCACGCCGCTCTCGAACTTGAAGGTGGCGAACGGCTCCTCCCCTTCGACCAGGAAGACGATCTCCTTCACCCCCCCCAGTTCGGTGAGGCTGGAGCTCATCTCCTCGATCCGGAAGCGGTGCGCCTCGGCATACTTGGTGTACATCTTGTAGATGTCGCGCGCGAAGAGCGCCGCCTCGTCGCCACCCGTGCCCGCCCGGATCTCGATCATGGCGTTCTTCAGGTCGTTGGGGTCGCGCGGGGTGAGCAGCAGCTTGAGCGCCACCTCGCTCCGCTCGAGTTCCGCGCGGGACGCGACGATCTCGTCCTTGGCCAATTGCACCAGGTCAGGATCATCTCCCTGGCGCAGGATCTCCTCGTACTCCCGGACGCTCGCGTCCGCCTTCGCGTAGACCTCCATCCCCTGGAGGATCTGCTCGAGGCGCACCCGCTCGCGGCCGAGCCGCTTCATCTCGCGCGCATCGCCCAGGACCTTCGGGTCGATCTGTTCACGCGTGACATTGTCGAGCTGCTCCCGGAGCTGGTCGCGGGTTCTCAAGAGATCGATCATCGGTCCGCTCGCCCTGTCGTCGTCGGTTGGTTCGGTGGTCCGGCGCCTTCAGGAAGAGCGCGCCGGAGGATCAAAAAAGAACTCCCGGAGACGTGAAGCGTCCCCGGGAGCTGAAGCATGTGCAGGAGTGCGCTACTGGTCCGCGTTCGCGGCACCAACCTGACCGGAGCCGCCCGGCCCGGCATTCGCCGCGTCGCCCGGCATGTTGTACTTCCGCATGAACCGCTCGACCCGTCCGGCGGAGTCGACCAGCTTCTGACGGCCCGTGTAGAACGGATGACAGGCCGAGCAGATTTCGACGTGGAAGTCTTTACCGATCGTGGACCTCGACTCGAAGGTATTGCCGCAAACGCATGTGATGTTGATGCGACGGTAACTCGGGTGGATGCCCTCTTTCATCGGACCGTGCCTCCTCGGGAAAGCAGATGAGTCCACCCCGCCGACCGCCCCCCGGGCGACGGAGAAAGGACCCACGAAGAGTACCGAATTCCCCCCGCGGTTTGCGAGGAGTTTCCGCAGGTTTCTGGATGGACGAGGCGGCGGCACCGCGCGCCGCCGCCTCGCTCTCTCCGACTAGCGATACCGCGCCTTGACTCTCCCCCAAGTCGTTGTCTCCGTTGGTACTGGCCCCGAGCACGGGTTGGGGTCGCATTGACTCCCACCTCCCTGGAAGGTCCCGCCATCATCGGAGCACTCCTGGGCCAGGAGAATCACGCAGGTACCGTCGGGCATACAGCACGCTCCAACCTGCGGTGGCGGACAAGGATTCGGCTCGCAGGGGACGCCATCCCCGACATAGATCCTGTCCGATCCTGCGCAATCGCTCGGGTTCCTCTGCGTGCAGGTGCCCCAGTCGATCAGGCAACACGCGCCGATCCGAACCGGACAAGGATTCGGCTCGCAGACGGTGCCAACCCCGAGGAAGACCGTGTAGGGCCCCTGGCAATCTGCCTCCAGGCGGATCACGCAGGTGCCGTCGTCAAGGCAGCAGGCCCCAAGCTGAGGTTGCGCGCAGGGGTTCGGATCGCAGGAGGTTCCCGCCCCAAGCCAGGCCCCGCCGAGACCGTCGCACTCTGCGTCACTGCGAGGCTGACAGCTTCCGTCGGCGAGACAGCAGGCACCCACCGCCGGCTGCGGACAGGGGTTCGGCTCGCACGGAACCCCATCCCCGAGGTAGAGGACATTCGCCTCGATGCAGTCACTCGGGTTCGTCTGGGTGCAGGTCCCGAGGTACCGGAGGCAGCAGGCACCGATGCGCACCGGGCAGGGATTCGGATCGCACGAGCTCCCCTCACCCAGGAACGTCTTGAACTCTCCGGTGCACTCCGCCTGGAAGCGGATCACGCAGACACCATCGTCGAGGCAGCAGGCACCCGGAGCCCCGGTACACGGATCGGGTGTGCAGGGCTGGTCATCCCCGAGGTACTCGCCTCCCTGTGCGGTGCACTCCTCCGGGGTCAAGACGCGACAGTTGCCGACCGCAGTGCAGCAGGCACCGACCGTGGGGCAAGGATCGGGGTCGCAGGGAACGAACGTCCCGGACCAGAGCCCGGAGTTCACCCGGCAGTTCAACTCGGTCATCTGGACGCAGGATCCGTCGTCCAGGCAGCAGGCGCCCTCCGATGTGCAGGGTTCGGGGTCGCAGCTTCGGAATGGACCGATCCAGCTCCCTCCGGCATCGAAGCACTCCGGGGACCGAACGATGACGCAGGACTCGTCGGGCAGGCAGCAGGCGCCGGGGACCTCGGTCCCACACTCGACCCACGAGCAGTAGACTCCTCCAAGCACGGGATAGCCTCCGGCTTCGATACAGGCGGAGATCCCGATCTCGATGCATCC
Source organism: Candidatus Eiseniibacteriota bacterium (assembly GCA_016712505.1). Classification (GTDB taxonomy): domain Bacteria; phylum Eisenbacteria; class RBG-16-71-46; order CAIMUX01; family CAIMUX01; genus JADJQY01. The sequence continues at coordinate 63,883 of JADJQY010000015.1, forward strand.
AGCGACCCGCAGGCAGCAGGGGTGCACCTGTTCTTCACAGGGCCACGGGTCGCAGGTGGTGTCCAGGCCGCGGAAATCGCCACCGATTTCGGCACAGGACGCGGGTTCTCGCACATCGCAGATGTAGGCGAACCCCTCGAGGTAGCAGCAGGCGCCGACCAGGGGGCCGGTCGCAGGACACGGAGTCACCCCCGGCTGACCGAAGCCGAGCGCGCCGAAGTCCGCGATGGGATCGAGCTGCGACGGAACGGAGTCGTCGGCGAACGAGCCACCCTGCAGCGGGTGCGGAATCAACTCCAGGGATCCGCCGTAGTAGCTCTGCGCGCTGAAGAGGTAGATCGGGACCAGGAGATCGGTCTGCGCGCTGCTGAAGCTGAGCGCGGTGCCGGTGCCCGACGCGGGCCAGCCGGCATCGGCCAGCTCGAACTCCGCGCACTTGGCGGCACTCAGGATCGATAGGTCACCGGGATACTGGAGGCCGAAGGTGATTCCGGCCACCCGCGGCGCGGCGCTGGGGGGAAAAGCCGCCACGACGAAGAAGTAGTACGGACGATCGGTGCCCACGGTGGCGAGCGCCTGGTCGCAGTTGGTGAGTGACAGACAGTCACAGGTGCTCTCACAGTTTCCGATGTTTGTTGCGTCGAACTCGGGCTGCGCGTGGACGATCAGCGTTCCTCCGGCGTTGGGGCCGGCCTGAGCCGGCGAGAGCCAAGCGGCCAGTCCGACGACAAGAGCGCCGGAGAACGAAACGATCGTTGAGCGTGCTGCGGTCGCGGCTGGGGTGCGAAGTTCCATTGTTCCCCTCCTCGTTCGGTTCGTGCGGAGCGACACGACAAGGGTAGTCCGAGAGCCTACTCGTAGTCGAGAAGATCAGTGTTCTCGCGGCCATTTCTCGACTGTTCGATTCCGCACGTTTGCGGAGGCCGGTGGAAATGTCCGATGCTTCCGACTTCTTTCCGTCCGGCGTCGGTGGCACCATGAGGCCGTCGGATCGAGACGATTCCTGCAACCGAGGAGGTAGGGTGTATCGCATCGTGCTGCTCCGCCACGGCGAGAGCATGTGGAACAAGGAGAACCGGTTCACGGGGTGGACCGACGTGGACCTGAGCGAGAAGGGGCGTGAGGAGGCGAACGCGGCGGGAAGGGCACTCCTCGACGAGGGGTTCGCCTTCGATCAGGCGTTCACTTCGGTGCTCAAACGCGCCATCCGGACCCTCTGGATCACCCTCGATGTGATGGACCGGATGTGGATTCCGGTGGTGCGCGACTGGCGACTGAACGAACGCCACTACGGCGCGCTGCAGGGGCTGAACAAGGCGGAGACGGCGACCAAGTTCGGCGAGGAGCAGGTCAAAATCTGGCGCCGGAGCTATGCCACGCCGCCGCCGGCCCTGGAGCCGAACGACGAACGATATCCGGGGAACGATCCGCGCTACCGTGCCCTCACGCCGCAAGAGTTGCCGCTGACCGAGTGCCTGGCGGATACGGTCGCCCGTGTGCTCCCCTACTGGAACGGTGCGATCGTGCCGGAGATCCGCGCGGGGAAGCAGGTCCTGGTCGCAGCACACGGCAATAGTCTGCGCGCGCTGGTGAAGCATCTCGATGGAATCTCGGACGAGGCGATCGTCGAACTGAACATCCCAACCGGGATGCCGCTGGTCTATACCCTCGATGCGGAGATGCGGCCGATCGACCGGAGGTATCTGGGCGATCCGGCGGCGGTGGAGGCGGCGATGCAGGCGGTGGTGAAGCAGGGAGCGCGGCGCGCGTGACGCGCGCCGCTGAATTCGGCCCACGTGAGTCGGGAGCAGGGGGAACGGGGGGCTCGCGCGGTGGGGCGCAGAACCAAGATCAGCGCAGCGCCGACAAAGCTTTCGGGACACGCGGATTCGAAGTGTTCGAAGGCGAGTCAGGTCCGACGACGGACAAGAACGCGACACGAACCGTCACTCACTCCCCGTCCCCAGATCTGACCTGCCTACACGCACGGTTCCCCTCTGCAAGTCTCCAACCGTCGTCTTGCAGAGCAGGTCCTGGAACGAGTCTCGGATCCGGGTCCACTGATCGTGTAGCGGGCACGGGGCGTCCCCTCGGCACTCGGGCAATCCGAAGGCGCAAGAGGGGATTCCCGCGGACTCGTCACGAGCGAATAGTCGAACGATGTCGACGAGCGGACGCCCCGTCGCCTCGGGCAGGAGTCGGGAGCCGCCCCCCCATCCCTTGCGCGACTCGACGACGCCGCTCTTGCGGAGCTGGGTGAGAATCTTGGAGAGGTAGTTCGCAGGAACTCCGATCTCACGCGCGATCTGCTCGTGGGGAGTCAGCGCCGTACCAGCCCTGGCCAGATAGCCGAGAATTTGCAGTGCATAGCGGGTCGTCTGGTTGACCACCGCGTTCCGCGCCCCTACGCGCCACCGGTCGACACTGGTTCCCGGCTCGCGCGGCGGAAGAACTGCCACGCGGTCAGGAGTACCACGCCGCCAGCAAAGATCCCGACAAGCAGAGTACCGGCCAGAGGGTAGGACTGGGTCGTGAAGTTCCCAACCTGCTTGGACCCGACGATTGCCGGCATGAACGGCTCGATCTTGAGCGCTGCAGTCGGATCGAGGTCGTGCCCGTAGCGGTAGAGCATCAAAATGAAGCGCGCGAGGAAGAAGAGGGTCACGTAGCAAATCAGAACACTCAGGTCAATGAGATCGCGCACGCGCCCCATCACGGCCGCGCGCAGGGTCAAGAGCGCGAGGACGCCGAAGGCGAACGGGATCCACCCCAGCTCGGGCACGGTGCTGCGTTCGATTTTGTGCATACCGATGTAGTGGTTGAGCGCGTTCAACTCGGCTAGGTCGTGACCACCATTGCCGCCCCCGAGCTTATAGAGATAGATGTCCATGTAGAGCCCGCGGGGATACTGCGGTGCCTCCATGCGGATGCGCCACAGGGGGAAAAAGAAGCTGATCGCCAACGGCAGAATCAGCGCCAAGAGCAGGCAACGGTCCCGCCCGCGCAGTTCGTCCCTCGCCACAGTCATGAAACCGTCTAGTCTTCGTTTCATCCACTGAGTCCCTTCCCGTCGCTGCAGGCCAAGCAACGGCAGTTCAATCAGGTGAGGTCCTGGACACGAAAGCGTCGCAGTGCCATGAACCAGCACGCAGTTCCGAGCACCGCGGGCCACACTACACCGAGCAGCAGCAACGAATTCGCGCCCACTCGGTGCGCAAGATAGAAGCCCACCGGACCAAGAACGGACAGCGTGGGCTCCGCGGAGGAGAGCAACGCCAATCGACTCGCCTCGACCGGGTTCAAGACTGCCAGCAAGAAGACACTCTGAGGGTTGAGGCGCCACTGCAACATCACACCGATCAGAAGGAAGTCGAGCAGGGCCACTGAGGCAACCCATACGCCCAGCAGGGCCATCACCGCCTTTGCCTGGTTGCGCACGAAAGTCGAGATTGCGAGCCCCCCCCCGGTGAAGGCCCAGATGAGGGTCGAGCAGACAAGGACGCCCCTGCCCAGGAAACCCCACGCCGGTGCGCCGTCGAGCACGAGCCAGCCGATTGCGGCGACCAACAACATCAGTCCGACGAAGGGGACCATCAGCACACAGAATCGCGTCAGGGTGACACCAACGAAATACTCGTCACGCGTAATCGGATGGCTAAACAGCAGTTCCAGAGCGCCCTCGTCCTGGGCGCGATTCACTACCTGTGCCGTCGCCGAGAGCGCCAACAGCGGCAGGAGAAGCACGAGCGCGTGACTCATCGACAGGAGAACCCGTCCCATGCCTGTGAATCCGAGCACGGTCGACTCCCGCAGGCCGACGAGCAAGAAAAGTACGGCCAGTGCCGCATAGAGCAGCAAGCTGAAGACAAGCCAGCGCGAGCGCAGCACATCGCCTAGATCCAGGCGCGCGAGCGCCACTACATGCTTCGCATCAATGCCCATGGGACTGCCCGTCCTTATCGGGTGAGCTGCCGGGCGCGTCCAATCCCCCGGTCGCGAAGTCCGCCCGAAGGTCCACCGCCGCCTCGGAATCGGGAGTGCCGGTCGAAACTGCACCAAGATCGTAGCCCATTGGCGATGGCCCCGCCGGAATGAACGCCGCCTCGCCCTCGGCAAGCCAGCGGTCCTCACGCACGTGCCGGTAGTAGATCGCGTGTACGCCCACATCGTTGCGACCGGCGAAGCGAAAGAGGCAACCAGAGTCATCAAAGTCCAACACCCGCCCGTCGACGAGCTGCATCTGGGCGGCATAGGAGCGATCGCTGACGGACATCCTGCACTCGGCGCACGGTGTGTGATCCCACACCACCTCGCGCGGCCCCTGGGGCAGTGCCTCGTAGTGGCGAATGACGCCGACCACCACGACAACGAGAACAACCACGGCACTCACGAAGGGTGCCAGAAGTCGTGGCGCGCTCACGCGATTCCCTCCCTGGTGCTCTCGTCGCGGATCGGGTCTTCGACCAGGTCGAGATCGCGTACAACGAGGTTCTCGACATCGCCCTTCAACACCGAGGTCAACTGGTTCACGAGAGCAACCTTCTCGGCGTGGGTGACCGTCCGCGCCCACGCCCGGCCGGCTCCGGGACGGAACCCGTTCGCGCGAAGCCACGGCTCGTGGGTGGTCGCATGCAAGTACACCTCCACCACTCCGTGGCTGCGAGAGCCCAGGTACTCACCTACCGGCCCGTCGAAGGCCAGCTTTCCGCAGTGCAACCCCAGCACGCGATCGACTAGATGCCGCACCTCTTCCAACCGATGCGAGCAAAGCAGTAGGGTGACGCTCCCGTCAAGCTCGCCGATGAGCTCGTAGAAGGCCTGCCTGGCCGCCGCATCCAGGCTCGCCGTAGGCTCATCCAGGATCAGCAGTGTGGAGGCCGGAGCCATGGCGAGCGCAATCAAGAGTTTCTGCTTCATGCCTCCGGACAGGGCGCGAAAGGGCTTGTCCGACACCGCGCCCACGTCTAGCCCCAGACGCGATGCCCTCTCGGCGACACGACCGTCGGGCAGCCGTCGGATGACGCCGATCGAGCGGATGATCTCCGCGACGCTGGCCCCGAATTGGGGGGCCACCTGCGGCACGTAAGCAAGGCGCCTTGCCAGATCCGCGCGCTCCCGGCGCCCATCGCGCCCGTCCATTCGGATCACGCCTTCCGCGTCGATGATACCCATCAGAACGCGCGTCAGGGTCGACTTGCCGGAACCATTAGGCCCGATCAGTGCGACGCGCCGACCAGTGGTGATGTGGATCGATAGATCGTCGAGCGCTGTAGTCCGTCCGAAGCGCCGGGTCAGGTTCAGAAGCTCAAGGTCCACTCCCAGCCTCCGGGGGTAGCGGGCGGTGCAGCCGCGGCGTCGGGTCGGAGAACACCACGGCGGGAGTGAGCACGGGCAGTATGCGGCTCACGACATTCAGAAGACCCAACGCGGGCGTGCCCCGGAAAAATCGGAAAACCTCGCGCGTGCTCGTGAGGTGACCAGCGAGGGAACGCGGCTCATGGGCCACATCCCCGGTGCCGTCACGATCGAGGTCGAAGCCGGCGTAATCCTCGAAGTAGTTGCCGCGCCACGACACGCGGGTAGCGTCGCCGTGGCCGTCCACGCGAACGGCCGTCACGCACCCGCGAAATCCATTGTCGGTGAACTCGTTCTGTTTCTCGCTGCTGTGGAACAGCACTCCCGTATCGCAGAACTCGACGCTGTTGGCAACGAATCGGTTCAGGTGACTCACCTGGATCGGGGAGGTATCGATAAACACTCCGGTCGGACACCGCACGATACGGTTTCCGGTCGCCGTGACATCACCCGCTTCCTTCAGACCGATGCCCATTCCATCGTTTGGATCGGCAGACGCCACGAGGTTTCCGCTGAGCTCGAAGTCGTCACAGTACATGACAAAGATCCCGACCAAATTGTTGAGGTAGGTGTTATGCCGAACCGCATTGCGGCTGCTGTACATGAAGTGGGTTCCATATCGTCCGTACTCGACGAAGTTGCCGCTGATCTCGTTGTCCGGCGAGTACCAGACCACGATGTCTCGCGCGCTGACAACGCGGTTTCGCGCGACGATCGCGTTTCGGACTTCCCAGAGCCGAATGGCATCGCCGCGCAGGCCGAAGTTGCGTACGCCCGAGCCAACGATCTCGTTGCCAACTATACGCACCCGGCGAGCGCCGCTTACCGCCACGCCAAACAGGGCGCGGGTGATGCGTACTCCCTCTACGGACGAGTCATCGCCCCTTAGATGAATCGCCGCGTCGGTGTCCTCGAATCGATCACCACTGCCCTCCACCGAGAACCCGAGCAAGTGGACCTCGGACGACTCCACATCAATGGTCGTGCCCTGGCCCAAGGAGCAAATGATAGCCTCCCGCGGTCCCCAGATCGTGAGCGGTCGGTCGATGACGACCGGGCCAGCGTGAGATCCGGGCGAGAGCAACAGAGTGGCGCCCGGGGGCGCCGCAGTGACGGCTTCCGCCAACGACGATCCGCTCGCCACCGCGATGCCACCTACCGGACGCGGCGGCTTCGTCGCAGATGGAGGTATCGGGAGATCGGAGGCCACGGTCGGAATCGCACCCCAACCGGCCAGCCACGCGATCGCCGTCGATGTCGCCAATGCCTGCGAAAGAGCGCGGCTCGATCGGTCACACTTCCGCCGTCTGCTCACTCTCGCCTCCCGCGGCGCAGCTCCGTCGCTGGGGGCTGACAATCACCCACGTTTGTCCACTCGATCCTTGGGGATGCCCCGGCGCCTGCACCCACGACGGGTTCGTCGGGTCTCGATCGAAGATCGGTGGGCTCTCGGCCGCCCGACGCGACACAACCATCCACCTCTGGGCGACTGCTCCACCCCCCTGTCCCTTCACCACTCAACTTGCGCGTTCGGGGTAAGGTGCACATCGCCGACCCGAACATGTTCCGCCGCTCCATGCGTGCCTGGCCCCGGTGCCGCGTCTCTGCCACTCCACTTCCGACCCTGGTCCACGCGGACACTTCTCCGACCCGGCTCCTCCGGTGCTGGTTGAGCCCTGTCCCCTGTTGCCAAGCTGTCCGCGGGTCGTTCCCGCTCCGAAATCTCTTCGGGCGCGGTGCCAAGTGCGAAACTACTCCAGGCAGCTGAGAGCGACGAACGAATTCCCGCGTGTCGTAGCCCTTCAGCGCGGGGTCACCTTTCCCCGGGCAGGTTGGAGCCATCTTGCTCGCGGCCCCCGTTCGCCCGTTCCACCGGCAGTCCAAAGACACCCTTCGACCACCATGCCGTGGCGGCTCTCGGACAAGAGACGACCTTGACGGCCCAGAGCCGCGCCCTGACAGTCGTCCTTCGGAGTGAGTCGAGCCTCGGAGTCGGTCTCTGAATCTTGAGTGCCGTTGCTTCGCTCGTGGCCAGGAAGGCAAATCTCCGGTCTGCTCCCGCCACTCGTGTCGCCGGGTCTCGATGCAGGGCCGTACCTCGCCGGGAAACCACGGCGGCTTGCCATGGCTGCGATCAGGATTCCGTCCACGCCGAACGGAGATCTGGAGAGCCCGTCGTCAGTGCGCGCGCTCTCCGGACCCGGCGTGAGCAAGGGTCCGGACCCGGCGCCGCGAGGCAGCCGCTCCCCGACTCTGCTCTCGGTCGGCGCATCCCACACCGCTCTTGCGCCGGGCCGAGTCAACGATCGCGCGAATCGGGCGCAGCCGATGATCGGAAGGGATACCCCCTCCCGGGTCACGCTGCGGCAGATGCAGACCGGCTTCGACTCGACGCCACGCATCGCGTGAGCCTCCAAGACCCCCGGATGGGGTTGGGAGGAGCGACCCCTACTCCTCTCCAACACTCATCACAGCTTCGGGCGTTCCGTGTCCAGCTCCTTGCTAGCTCGATTTTACCAGCAGGTACCCAGCCATTTCGATGTGAAGTGCTGAGCAGAACTCGGTGCAGTAGTACGGGAACACGCCTGCGCGATCCGCGGTGAACGACACATTGCAGACCTTGCCCGGCTCGATACTCAGGTTGACGTTGTACATGTCAATACAGAATCCGTGCGTAGCGTCCAGCGCCTGTTCGAGATTCGTGGCGTGAATGTGCACCCGGTCGCCCTTCTTGACTTCAATGATATCGGGATTCAGGTGACTGCGCACGAGGGTCATGTAGACGTGCACGCCGTCTGACTTTCGGTCTATCCGAACATCCTCTTCCCTTACCGTCGCATGCGGATCTGGGCTCATCGTAATCGGATTCGTTCCGACCGGAGAGTAGATCTCTATCGGTTTGAGCTTATCGGCGCTGATCATCTGCGCGTAGTGCGGCTCCCCGAGCGGCAGCGGCATGTCGTAGATGACTTGCAGTTTGTCGCCGGAAATGTCGATGAGCTGAAAGTTCTGCGGCAGAAGCGGCCCAACCCCGTTGAAGCGATCTATGGCCCACTTGTTCATCGCTACCAAGTAGCGACCCTTTGGATGCAGGGCATCGCCCTCGGCCGCCGCGAGGTGACCGATATTGTAGTGCACGGGCGTCTTGTCGATCAGCGCAAGGTCCGCTAGTGACCACTTCGCCACCTTCGACTCGATGAAGATCGACGTGTAGCAGAATCCCCTGTCATCGAACTGCGTGTGCAATGGACCTAGGCCAATCTCCACCTGACCACGGATGGTGTCGCGGAACGGGAGGATGGGGACACCATAGGGGTCTGTCCCCTCGTAAGTGCCCGACTCCATCAGCGACTTGATCTTGTTGAAGTCATAGACGGTTGCGTGAGTATCGAGCTTACCCGAGATCACGATGTCGGTGCCGTTGGGCGCGATGTCTACTCCATGCGGACTCTTCGGCTCGGGCACGAACGCGAGCAACCCCTCGGAGATGACTGTCTCGAGGGGGATCACGCGCATGCCCGCGATAGTCGTGGTCTTCCCCGCTCGGACGACCGCCTCGGCCTTGCGCCAGTTGATGACGTGCAGGAAGTCCATGTCGTTCTGTGATGCCCCGGATTCCAACGGAGGATTTCCTTGCTGGATACCCCCCGTGGCACGCTCGGTGTTGAGCGAATTGCAGAACGCCCAGCCGTCGCTGGCCCCTTTTCCCGCGTCGGCCAGGTCCTGCATATAGGGGGGCAACTCGAGAGCCCAGGATTCTTCCTTGATGATGCGCCCTTTCGCGCGGTCGAACTTCCAGTAGATCTGGGCTCCCCGGTACTTGTCATTGTAGTCGGAGATCGGCGCGTAGGTGCCGCCCAGCGGTGCTGCCGCCGCAGAGGTCTCGATCACGTACTCGGTGTTGGGGGTCACGAAGGTGCCGCCGTGGTCGTTCATGACCAGACCGCTCTGCACGATTTGCTTGGTGGCGAAGTCGCGCAGATCGATGACTGCTACCCGGGCGTTGGCCTTGTCGTTGGCGAATATGAACTGACCGTCGTAGTCGGCGTTGGTTTCGCTGAAGGCAGGGTGGTGCATGTCGCCCCAGGTCAGCGTGTGTCCCGGCGGAGAGCCGGCATCAAGAACCCCCTGCGTCTCTTCATCGAAGCCATAGCCCTGCCACGGCTCTGGGGTGAAGACTCCGATATACTTCAGTATTCGCATGCTCGGGACACCGATGACGACCATGTTTCCACCATGGCCGCCGGAGGCGAACAGGTAGAACTCGTCCTTCTTACCCGTGGGCGTAAAGGTCTTGAGGGCGGAGACGACGTCTTCTTCGGTCAGCCCCCGATCCAGCATCAACTGCTTGAGGTCGGCACTTGCACCGACGCCAGCCTTCTTGCCACCTCCACACGAGGCAACGGCGACGAGCCCGAGCACAACGATCAACAGGGTGCCGCCCGTGGAGAGCAGCCCTCGGCGAGGCTTCATGGTATTCTCCTTGGTCAGGGTCAGGTACCGGAGCTGCGGGAGTGATCCCGCCGTCACCCACCTAGAGTTCTCCGAACGATCGAACCATCTCGCGCAGCGCCGCCACCACCGCGGGCTTCGCCTGCAGGTCTGGATTCGCAACCATTTGCGCGCTCTTGCCGACGGCGGTGCCGCCGTAAACGATGACCTTCTCGATCTCCTCGTCAGTGACCGTCTTCTGCCACTCGGCATCCCCGTAGTTGCGGGGCTTGGGATCGAGTGCCGCGGCGCCGGGTCCATCCCCTCGCCCGAATTGTCCGTGGCAAGCTGCGCACCGCGACTTGTAGAGGGTCTGAGCCTCTTGCCGGTCCGCCGTGGTGACCCTCGCAGTTTTGGACTGGCCCCCAGACCCTCCGCCACAGCCGGAGATGAGTCCCATGGTCACGAGTAGTGCCGTGGGGACCAGGGTCACAATGATCGTTCCTCGCATCTCTCTTGCCTCCGAGTGGTGCTTGACCGCCGATATCCAACGGGCCGCCGAGAGCACCTGACCAGCGTGTATCCGTACTCCTTGACCGCCTGGCAGGAGCATCGGGCCTTGGAACGACAGCAACCGTGCCCCTACGATCACTCAACACACTGCATGATGTGTTGAGTGCAACACCGTGTCAAGTCTCGGATGCGCCGACCAGCGATGAACGCCCCGGGATGGCGGTCCCCTCGGATCGTGGGCAGGTCGTGTAGCCCCAGTCGACCGACCGCGGGGCAGGGAAACGCATGCGATCCCGAGAGAACCCAGCGCGGCCCGAAGCCGCGCCCCGCGTCCCCGGAAGCACCTCTGTCGCTCCGGCCGGCACGAGGGGTCGAGGAGTAGACCGGTGAGGTGTCGCAGGCTCACCGATGTGCATGCTCGACGTTTCGGGTCCGCGATCCCACCTATCCGTCGAGTCCCGCCGCATGACGTACGGCGGGAACCGGAGTGGGCGGCGCGCGTGACGCGCCGCCGATTTCAAATCCACGTGGGTCGGGAGCAGGTGGAGCGGGGGACTTCCGCGGTTTGGTGCAGGGCCGCCCGGAGGGAGAAGAGAGCTGCGCCGGGGAAAAAAGGCGGGAAGGCAGCGGCGGGGCGCTGCCCCGCCGCGGTTAGGCGTTCATCGACTCGAGGAACTTTCGGTTGGTCTTGGTGACCGACATCTTCTCGACCAGGAACTCCATCGCCTCGACAACGTTCATCTCGCTCAGGAACTTACGTAGGATCCAGAGCTTGCGCAGATCGGCATCGGGGATCAGCAGCTCCTCCTTGCGGGTGCCGGAGCGATTGATGTCCATCGCGGGGAAGATGCGCTTGTCCGAGAGCTTCCGATCGAGCACCAGTTCCATGTTTCCCGTGCCCTTGAACTCCTCGAAGATGACGTCGTCCATGCGCGAGCCGGTCTCGATCAGTGCGGTGGCGATGATGGTGAGCGAGCCCCCCTCCTCCACGTTGCGCGCTGCGCCGAAGAAGCGCTTCGGGCGGTGCAGCGCATTGGCGTCGACGCCTCCGGAGAGGATCTTGCCGGAGTGGGGCACCACCGTGTTGTAGGCGCGGGCCAGGCGGGTGATCGAGTCGAGCAGGATCACCACGTCCCGCTTGTGCTCGACCAGGCGGCGGGCCTTCTCGATCACCATCTCGGCTACCTGGACGTGCCGTTCGGCAGGTTCATCGAAGGTGGAGGAGATCACCTCGGCCTGGACCGAGCGCTCCATGTCGGTCACTTCTTCCGGGCGTTCGTCGATCAGGAGGACGATCAGCATCACCTCGGGGTGGTTCTCGGTCACCGCGTTGGCGATCCGCTGCAGGACCATCGTCTTTCCCGCCTTGGGCGGCGAGACGATGAGGCCGCGCTGTCCCTTCCCGATCGGGGAGAGGAGATCGATGATCCGGGTCGACAGGTCCCGGCTCTTCATCTCCAGGTTCAGCTTCTCCATCGGGTAGAGCGGCGTGAGGTTGTCGAAGAGGGTCTTCTCTTTCGCCGCCTCCGGGCTCTCGAAGTTGACCGCCTCGACCCGCAGGAGGGCAAAGTAGCGTTCGCCGTCCTTGGGCGGACGGACCTGCCCCTGCACCGTGTCGCCGGTGCGGAGGTCGAAGCGCTTGATCTGGGAGGGCGAGACGTAGATGTCGTCCGCGCTCGGCAGGTAGTTGTAGTCGGTGGAGCGGAGGAAGCCGTACCCCTCGGGCAGGATCTCCAGAACCCCGGTGGAGAAGATGAGCCCGTTCTTCTGGGTCTGACCCTCGAGGATCTTGAAGATGAGGTCCTGCTTCCGCAGTCCGCTCGTGCCCTGGATGCCCAGATCCTGGGCGACCTTCATCAGGTCGGACACGGTCTTCTTCTTCATCTCCGAGATGTCCATCGCCGGCGAATCGCTGGCGGCGGCGACGGGGGCCTCGGTCGTCTCTTCGTCCTTGGGCTGCGGGGGATTCTTCATGGGGATTGCTCTGATCCAGTCTTGTGGGTTCTGCGCCTCGCGGCACATGGCACCGCGGGCTGGGTTCTTCCCGACTCGGTCCCCTGCGTGTGGGCGGGGAAGGAACGGGACTGCTGAAAAGTACGGGATTACACGCGGGAACACGACACGCGGATACAACGCTCGGGGGATGCCGCGACGGTACTGGTACGGCCGACGAACCCGCGCAATCTACGAACCCGTTTGCCGGATGTCAACCGGATTCGCCCGAGGCCGGTCCCTCGTCCGGACCGTCCGAGGGGGGCCGGAAGAGCTGCCGCACCACCTCCCCCGCCGCCTCGAGCCGGTCATTCCGGGCCGCGGCGAGGTCCTCCCGCACCCAGTCGGGGCGGCGGGCGGCGGTCCCTAGCCACTCGCGCGCAAACCGGCCGTCGCGCACCTCGGCCAGCACCGACCGCAGCGTCGCACGGGCTGTCTCGTCGATCAGTCGGGGGCCGCGTGAGAGGTCACCGTAGAGCGCGGTCGGACTGATCCGTCGGCGCATCCCCTCGATGCCGAACCGTTCCACCAGCTCCGCGGTGAGGCGGAGTTGCTGCACACACTCCAGGTAGGCCATCTCGGGTGGATACCCCGCATCGGTCAAGGTATCGAACGCCGCCGTCAACAGGCTGTTCATCCCCCCACAGAGGACCGCCTGCTCGCCGAAGAGGTCGATTTCCGCCTCCTGCGCCACTTCGGCCCGGAAGACCCCGGCACGCGCGGCACCGATCGCTGCGGCGTAGGCCCGGGCGAGAGCCTCCGTCCTGCCCGACGCGTCCTGATGCAGGGCGAGAATCGCCGGTACGCCGAATCCCTCGACATAGCGGCTCCGCACCTGGACGCCGGGGCCGGCCGGTGCGACGACGAAGACGTCCCACGCCGGATCGAGGCGAGGCGTTCCGAATCTGACGGTGAAGCCATGAGCGAAGACCACAGCGCGGAGGCGCGACCCGGCCGTGGCGGCGAGCTGCTCGAGCTGAGCGGCCTGCGTCTCATCCGGGGTCAGGAGGGCGGCGAGGTCGGCCGCGGAGGCGGCCTCTTGCCACGGTTTGACCGTGAACCGATCGGCCGTCGCCGCCGCAGCTCCGGCGCCGCCCGGCCGGACGCCGACCCAAACATCGATGCCGGAGTCGCGCAGGTTGAGCGCCTGGGCGCGCCCCTGATTGCCGTAGCCGATCACCGCACAGGTCAGCCCCCGAAGCGGATCGAGCGGGCAGTCCGCCTCCCGAAGGAGAGGAAGTCTGCCCGCTCGATTCTCGTTCATCGGAGTGCGGCCCGCTCGGTCCATGCGTGCCGGGTCCGCACGTCGCTACTTCTGGGCCGCGAACTTGGTGTCGTAGCGCTGCGACCCGCCCACGAAGGCGAAGCCGGTGCCGCGGACCCAGTAGAACCAGCACTCCCACTCGTTGTTCGACGAGTCGGTGAAGGTGCGCAGTTCGTCCGGCTGTCCGTTCTCCCGAAACCGCCGCGCGATGTCCGAAGTCGGTCCGTGCTTCTCCGACCGGGCGCGGGCGTCGGCCGCTGCCACCTGGTTGCCGTTCCGCAGCGCGCGTCCGAAGATGATCCCCTGGAGTCGCGCGTTCTTGTTGCCGAGCTTGTCCTCCATGATGCCGAGCAGTTCATGGTAGGTGCCGTCCGACGGCTTGGTGTCCACCAGCTTCCGGGCCCAGTCACGGCCGTTCTGATACTGCTCGAGGTCCTTGTAGACCAGCGCCAGGTTGTACATCACGTCGACGTCGTCGGTCGTGAGCTTGAGCACGCCAGCGTAGAAGTCGGCCGCCTTCTGCAGGAATTCCTTCTCCTGCCCCTTGTCCAGGTAGGCCAGCTCGTAGGCGGCGGAACCGCGCTGGAAGAGCAGGTCCGACTGCTCCTTCGGGTCCTCCGACACCACCTCCGAGGCCTGGGCGTAGAGCGCGAGCGCCTGGGTAAAGGCGCTGCGGGCGACGGTGGAGTCGGCACTGGTCCGCTTCTCCATCGCATCGGCCGCATCCTGGTACAGCTTCTGGCCCTGCCCGAAGTAGACGTTGTACAAGATCGCCTTGGTCGCGGGATCTTCTGGAGCCATTTCGCGGACCGTGTTGAAGATGGTCAGCGCGCTGTCGACCCGGTTGAGGTTGAAGTACATCTTCCCGAGGTTCTCGAGAGTCTGCTTGCGGTCCTTCTCGTTGGCATAGACGAAGGCCTTCTTGAAGTAGTTGAGGCCGGTGCGGTAGTTCCTCTGTGCCCCTGACTTGTCGCCGCTGTCGGTGTTCTCCTGCGCCGCCTTGGCCGAGGTGATTCCGGCCGCGAAACGCTCGCTCCAGTAGTGGCCGCGAACGTCCTCGACCATCTTCTGGATGCGGGGGTCGAGCTTTATCGCCAGGTCGAAGTTCGCCGCCGCGGAGTCGGCCTTCTCGGTGGTGTTCGAGGTCGAGTCGGCGCGCTCCAGCTCGGCGAAGGCGCGTCCGAGCCACATGCGGGCCTCCCCCGAAGCGGGCATCTGCTGGCGCGCGAGCTTGAACGTCTCGAGCGCGCGGTCGTACCGCTTCTGATCGAAGTGGAGCTTGCCTCCAGCCAGGTTCGGGTTGCTGCATCCTACCCAGACGACCGCCGCGGTGATCGCTACGGCCGCTGCACAGCGGATCTGTTTCATGTTCGGATTCCCTTTCCCCATCCCCGGGGTGGACCTTCCTGGACGGGCCAAAAACGTCGTCGTGGACGATCGGATTGCAGAGTAGGGAGGGGTCTCGGGGGTGTCAAGGGACGAGCAGCGACCGGAGTTCCGCCACCGATCCCACCAACCGATCCGCCCCTTCCAGCTCCGCGGCCTCGCCGTACCCGTAGGTGCAGCCGATGAAAAATGCGCCGGTGGCGCGCGCCCCCTCCAGATCGCTGTGACGATCGCCGACCATCACCACTCCGGCGCCGCCGAGGTCACGGTGCGCCGCCCGCAGCATCTCTGCCTTGCTCGCCATTCCGTCCTTGCCGTGGTGGTAGAGGCCGTCGAGGAGCGCGGCGTAGCCGACCCGCTCGGCCACCGCACCGATGTAGCGATCGCCGGCGTTGGTCACCAGGGCGAGCTTCTTCCCCCGCGCCCGCAGTTCGAGCAGTAGCTCACGCGCTCCGGGGAAGAGTCGCCCCCGGGCCAACACATCCCGCGCCTCGAGTTCCACGCAGATGAGGCGAAACTCGGCCGCACGCGACTTGAGCGGTTCGGGCAAGAGTTGGACGAAGAACTCCAGCCCGGGAAGCCCGGTGAGGCGACAGATTTCAGCGTCGGTCGGAGCGGGCAGCTCGTGCCCGGCCGCCCGGCAAAAGGCGACATGCGCCTCCTGAATCGCCGGGTTCGCCACCTCGTGCGAGGCGAAGAGGGTTCCGTCGTTGTCGAAGCAGATCAGACCGGCGCGGTCAGGCATGGGACGTCCTTCGTGGGATGTAGGGTGGTTGCCGGTCGGCCTCAGATCATCGAGACCGGATCGACATCGGCCTGGATGCGGACCCCGGAGAGTCCGCGTGGCGGCTTGGCCTCGAGCGCCTCGGTGGCGAGCTGGCGCAGCAAGTCGGAGTTCCGCCCCTTCAGGGTCATGACCCAGCGATACTGGCCCTTGAGCCGCGAGAGTGGCATGGGGGCGGGACCGAGAATGCGTACTCCTCCCCGCTGCTCCCCCAGCCGGGTGAGCAGGAAGTCGCGCAGATCATCCGACCGACGCCGGACGTTTTCCTCCACCGGGCCGTCGAGCAGCAGGTGGACCATACGGGTGAAGGGGGGATAGCGAAAGAGCTCGCGCACGGCCAGCTCGCGCGCAGCGAACCCCTCGAAGTCCGCCGTGGCGGCACAGGCGACGGCGTAGTGATCGGGCATCAGGGTCTGGAAGATCACCTCTCCCGCCATGGCGCCACGACCGGACCGACCCGCGACCTGGGTGAGCAGCTGGAACGCCCGCTCCTGGGCGCGAAAGTCGGGCATCAGCATCTCGCGGTCGGCCTGCAACACTCCCACCAAGGTGACGTTGGGGAAATGGAGTCCCTTGGCCACCATCTGGGTCCCGAGGAGCAGATCGATCTCGCGCCGCTCCATCGCCTGGATCAGGGCGTCGTGCGCCCCCTTCTTCCGCGTGGCATCCTGGTCCATTCGCGCCACGCGTACCCCGGGGAAGTTCCGCCCCAGCGCCTCCTCCACCCGCTGCGTACCGAACCCGCCGAAGAAGAATCGGTGCCCGGAGCAGATCTCGCAGGCATCGACGTGCTTGCGCACCGCTCCGCAGTAATGGCACTTGAGCGCGTTCTCCCCCTTGTGAAACGTGAGGACGACATCGCACTGGGTACACTGCAGGGTATGACCGCAGTCGGCGCACTGCACCACGGTCGAGTGGCCGCGACGGTTCAGAAACAGGATCGTCTGTTCTCCGCGGGCCAGGCGATCCAGGATCTTCTCCCGGAGGAGATCGCTGAAGACGCGGTCGACCCAGGCATCCTCCTGGCGGCGCGCGCGGGCCTCCGGGCCGTCATCCGGATCCTGATCGGCGCGCGCGACCTTGCGCTCCTGCGCCTGGCGATGGACCTCGCCGAGATCGACCAGGGTCACCCTGGCGGGAGGACGGCTGTCGACTCGTTCGGGCATGGAAAGCAGGGTGTACTTCCCGAGCTGCGCGTTCCGCAGCGACTCGAGCGAGGGCGTCGCGGATCCGAGCACCACCACGGCGTTCGACCGACGCGCGCGGACCACGGCGGTGTCGCGACCGTGGTAGCGCGGGGTCTCGTCCTGCTTGAACGCCGGCTCGTGTTCCTCGTCCACGATCACCAACCGAAGGTCGACCAGGGGACAGAAGACCGCGGAGCGGGCACCGAGGACGAAGCGGAGTCGTCCTTCGCGCGCATCGCGCCAGACGCGCCTCCGGTTTCCCTCTCCTGCCTGGCTGTGGTACAGACCGACCTGGCCCGGGAAGCGGGCCTCGAGCCGACGCAAGATCTGAGCTCCGAGCGCGATCTCCGGCACAAGGTAGAGCGCGCTGCCGCCCGAGAGGAGAACGGCCTCGACCGCCTCGAGGTACACCTCGGTCTTCCCGCTACCGGTCGTTCCGTGGAGCAGGAACGGCGTGAACGCGCGTCGTTCCAGCGCCGCGCGGATCGCCTCGACCGCCACCTGCTGCTGCGGGAACAGGCTGGGCGGGACCGGAGTCTCGGCCGCCGCGAGCTGCTTCCGCTTCCTTTCCCGCACGACTCCGCCCCGCACGGTGCGCGGGAGCGCACTCTCCAGCACCTGTCCCCAGCTCGCGATGTAGTAGTCCGCGACCCAGCGGGTCAGATCGAGGATCTCTGGCGGGAAGAGCACCTCCGGTGGGTGGATCCGCTCGATCGACCGCACCCGCGCGACCTCGGGCCGCTTCGCCGTGAAACCGACCACGTACCCGGCGAGGGTCTGGGCGCCGAAGCGGACCATCACCCGCTGCCCGATCTGGATCTCCGCCCGGAACTCCTCCGGCACGGCGTAGGTGAAGACCTGCCGGAGCGCGGTGGGCAGCGCGATCTCGGCATAGCTGGCGTCGGGTTCCACCCGCGCTCGGCCGCGGGGGGTACCGCTCCCGGCCGTCTGAAAATTCGCCTCGCTCACCCAGGCAGAGTACCTGATCGAGTCGACCGGCGCGCGGCCCGCGTCGACCTGCTAGTCTCCCCCCGCTTCCGGGCGGGGTCGCCCGGGCAGGGAGGAAACCGTGGAGCCAAGGGAGTCGTTGGCGGGGCGTGCGGCGGCGGGGCTGCGGCGCTGGATGGGGTGGCCTGGGTGGATGGGTCTCTTGGCGTCCTGCCTGGCAGCAGGCGTCGCCCTGGCCGACGACACAGCGCTGCGCATCATCTACGGCGCCGCGTTCGAGGGACAGCCAGTGGCCGAGGACGGGGAGACGATCCTGGAGTGCGATCGAGCGGTCGCTGTTTTGCGGGTGGCGTACGATCGCGCGCTGCTCGCGGGAGCGCCCATCGAAACCCGGGCGATCGACTATGGCGCGGGCCGAACCTATCAGACCGCCCGGCTGCGCGACGGTGCCCGGATCACCACCACGGCGGAGTTCGGAAGCCTTCCGCCGCTCGAGTGGAGTGAGGAGCGGACCGAGATCCTCGGGCGGTCTTGCCGCCTGGCTCGCACCACCCTCCGATCGAACCGGATCGAGCTGTGGGTCGACGAGTCGGCGCCGGTGAGCGGTTCGCCCTCCACGCAGTTCGTTGCCCCAACCGGCCTGATTCTGCGGCTGGTTCGGAACGGCAACTACGTGGTCGAAGCCCGATCGATCGAGCCACTCGATCCGGGTTCCCCCAGGCCGCGCCTGGAGGCGGACTGGGGCACGATGCTCGACCTCCCGGCCTACCGCGCGCGCGTGACCGACGGCTACATCACCACGGTGTCGATCTTCGAACGCGATCCGATCGCCTGGGAGAACGGCGCCCCGGTCCCGGCCGACTCGAGCGGACTCCTCCGCCTGGGAAACGGCACCCTGATCGCCCGCAAGGTGCGCTTGCCGCGAGCGACTCCGGACGTCGCAATCTTCGCCGAGTTGACCCACCGCTCACGCGGGGACGCCTACGATCGCACCGGCCTGGTGTTTGCCCTGCCGGCGGCGCAGGCTCGCTCCTTCTTCGCCGCGATTTCCGGGGACTCGTCGGCCACCCCCCTCCTCGAAGGACGGATGGGGCGGCGTTACCGCGGCGTGACGGCACGGGAGGGGTTCACGCCACCGCTCGAGCTGCTGCGCTACATCACGCCGTTTGGCGTCGGTCACTACAACCAGCAGGTGCAGGTCGACGGCTTGGTCTGGGAAGACTCGCTCCGATTCAAGATCGACGTCACCGATTTGATCTCGCACCTCCAGGAGGAGGTCTGGTTCGTCGCCGTGATCGAGAACTATGATCGGGGCGGACACGAGGTGAGCCTCAGGCTCCGGTACTATCCGGGTGAGCGCTTCGCACCGAGCGGAGAAGAGAGCGAGACCGGTGCCTCCCGCCTGGCGCCGCTCTTCAGCACGGTCAACCTGATCGGGATGAGCGGCTTCGATCGCGGGCGACTCTTCGAGCACGACACGCTTCGCGTGCGCTTTTCGCTTCCGGCCGGCGCGCAGAAGCCGCGCCTCCGCTACTTCACCACCGGTCACGGCGGCTGGGGGGGCGGGGACGAGTTCACCCCGCGCACCAACTCGATCATCCTCGATGGGAAGCTGCTCACCGCGATCACGCCGTGGCGAAGTGACTGCGCGACCTTCCGACGGCTCAACCCGGCTTCGGGCAACTTCTGGAACGGCCTGTCGTCGTCCGACTTCAGTCGCTCGGGTTGGTGTCCGGGAATGCCGGTCGATCCCTACTGGATCCCGCTGGGAGAACTCCCCCCAGGGGAGCATGAACTGCGGGTAGCGATCCCGATGGGTGCACCGGAAGGGTCGAGCACCAGCGCCTGGCTGGTCTCGGGCGCGCTGTCGTGGGAAGGTCGGGCGCGCGAGGAGTAGAGCGGTCTGGAACCTAGAACCCGGCCGCGCGACCGATCTCCCCGCGATTCAGGAGCTCGCGGATCTTCTCCAGGAGGCGCCGCGGACTGAACGGCTTGACGATGTAGTCATCGGCGCCGACCTCCAGCCCGACCTCGCGGTCGACCGGGCGCCCCTTGGCAGAGAGCAGGATCACCGGCAACTGCGCATGATCCTCGTCGCGGCGGATGCGGCGACAGACCTCGTAGCCATCGAGCTTCGGCATCATGATGTCGAGCACGACCAGATCGGGGCGGTCCTCCTCGATCTTCTTCAGCGCCTCTTCACCGTCGGCCGCGGTGACCACTTCGTACCCCTCCATGGTAAGGCTGAACTCGAGGATATGGACGATGTAGATCTCGTCGTCCACCACCAGGATGCGCTTCCGCTCCACCTCGGTTCCCCCCTGAACGTCCGGACCGCCCGGCGCCTACGCGCCGCGTCGCTCCCAGACCACGATACTGCGCCGCTGCTCCTTGCCGTAGTGCTTGAGCTGGGCCGCAATGTCCGACACCTGTGCCACGTGCGTGATCTGCCGCGACTCGCTCGAGACGGCGGCGATCGTGAGCGTCATCAGCCCATAGCGCTCCAGCTCACCCTGACGATTCACTACCTGGATGTAGCCGCGCGCCCGATCGGTGGCGCTGTAGAGCTCTGGGATCTCCGCGTCGAATCGACGGATCACCTCGTCGGCGATCTCGCGCGCATGCGTGACCGAGAGGATGAGGACGAAATCGTCCCCGCCGATATGACCGACGAAATCTCCAGCCACGCCGAAGCGGTCGGCGCTCTGACGCAGGATCAACGCGCAGAGGCGCAGCGCCTGGTCTCCCTTCTGGTAGCTGTAGAAATCGTTGAACGCTTTGAAATTGTCGATATCGAGGTACATGAATACGAAGGGACCGCCCTTGGCGATCCGCTCCGACAGCTCGCGCTCGATCACATGGTTGCCGGGCAGGCCGGTCAACGGATTGGCGTCGCGCTGCACCTTCCCCCACTGCAGGAGGTTTCGCACCCGAACCAGCAGTTCACGCTGCTCGTACGGCTTGGCCAGATAGTCATTCGCGCCATAGTTCAGGCCGGCCAGTCGATCGTCGGCCTCCGCCTTGGCGGTCAACATGATGATCGGGATCTGCGACGTGTTGTAGTTCGACTTCAGCCGTCGGCAAAGCTCGTAGCCATCCATGCGCGGCATCATCACGTCGAGCAGAATCAGATCGGGCGTCTCGTCGGTTACTGCCTCGAGCCCGGCCTGGCCATCCTCAGCCAGTCGGACGGTGTAGCCGGCATTCTCCAGCATGGTGCGCAGAAGCAGCCGAAGCGACGGCTCGTCTTCCACCACCAGGATCTTCTCGGGCTTGACCAGGGTGTCGGTTTCCACATTCCTTCCCAGATTGGTCATTGTGTGCTGCGACCCGCTACGTCCCTAAAGCCGAGTGCCGGAACTGCGCCCACCTTCCTGGGGGGCCGGACTTCCGTCCAGTTCCATGAATCGGATCCGCAAATGGCGATGTTGAGCCCCGAAACGACGGCGAGGGCGATCTTCGGGCGCGCGCACGTGATCGCTCGGGGACCGATGCGCACGCCCAGGTCCGCGGCCGCCCGGCGGATCGCACGGGCCGGGTTGGCACCTCGTGCAGCCTGCACGACCGCTGCGAGCTGGCCGGCGAACGAAGAGGACGGTCGGTGTCGCACCGACCGTCCTTTTTTGCCTGGTTCTGGATCCGGCGCCGGGCCGCGTTACTTGATGACCAGCAGCTTCTGGCTGTCGGTCCCGCGCTCGGTCGTCAACCGGACGAAGTAGGCACCGTCCGGCACCTCGCGGCCGCTCGCGTCGCGGCCGTCCCAGCGCAGGAGGTGCCCCCCGGCCATCTGGAAGCCGCGGTAGAGGTCACGGATGCGGCGCCCGGAGGCGTCGAACAGGGCGATCTGGACCGCTCCGCTGGACGCAAGGTCGTAACTGATCCGGCTCCCCGCGGCCGCCGGATTCGGGGTCGCCGCCGCCAGGTAGCTCCGGACTCCACCGTCGATCCCCTCGGTCTCACTCGGCTCGGACTCGAGCGTGAGCTCGCGACCGAACCGGTCGGCGAGAATCAGGTTGGTCACGGCGAAGTCCCCCTCCCCTGCTCCACCTTCCCATGCGTAGACGTAGGGGACTTCCAGGACCACCCGATCCGCGTCGGCGGAGAGGCCGCCGTTCGGGTTGTAGGCCAGCAGCGTGGTCTGCCCGACCGCCGTGCGGGTGCCGAGCGTGGTGCCGGGCGCCGCCCCGACCAGCCGCGGCGTTCCGGCCGCCTCGTAGCCACGGGGCAAGATGTAGCTCAACTGCAGCCCATGCGCGTCACGAGCATCGAAGGCGAAGCGGAAGGTCGAGCCTTCGATCGTCTGTGCCCAGGCGACCGGGCGTCGCGGAGTGTCCCCGGCCGGACGCCCGCCCAGGATCACATTCACGATCGCGGCGACGTCGAGCACGTTGATCGTGTTGTTGCCGTCGATGTCGGCGCAAGCGCGCCCGTTCCCAGCGCCTCGATCCCGAGAATGTCATTCACCGTGGCCACCAGGTCGAGCACGTTGACCCCGCTGTCCTGGTTGGCGTCGCCGGAGGTGGTCCCGCAGGCGGACCCTCCCCCCAGTGCATCCACCGCCGCCTTCACGTCCAGCTTGCCGTTGCCGAACTCCTTGTTCCACCCGGTGCCGGTGAAGGCGTCGTGGCGCGCCGTCTGGCTCAGCGTCTGCTTCGCCTCCGCCGCGGTGAGGGTGGGATCCTTCTGCAGCATCAGGGCGATGGCGCCGGCGACATGCGGCGTGGCCATCGAGGTTCCGGAGATGATCATGTGCACCCCGTCGGGATCGGTCTGCTGGGCGTTCTGCTGATGCTCGTTCGCCTTGACCGACATGATCCACTCGCCGGGTGCCGCGATGTCCGGCTTCTGCGCGCCGTCACGCCGCGGGCCCCAGGAGCTGAAGCTGGAGATCTCGCCGACCGTGGGAGGCGGATTCGGTCCCACGGTGCCGCCCTGCGAAGCCCACTGGATCTTGGTGGTGTACGACGCCACGGTGATGGCGTTGGTCGTGGTGCCGGGCATCCCGACGATCGCATCGAGGTTCAAGGCATCGCCGGTCACGGCGAAGTTGTACTGGTTGCGCTCCAGATAGACGTCGACCTGGCCTCCCGCGGTGATCGACTCCCCGGTCGCCTGAAGCTGCCAGGTGCCGGTTGCTGCCCCCAGGCGGCGATTCTGGACGTAGATGCTGACGTATCCCTGCTGGTTGACCGGATGCGGAGACGACGACCAGTAGAAGATCGTGTCGGAATGCGCGGGAGCGATCACCCCCGGGTAGTTGTTGCTCGGCATGTTGGCATCGATGTCGAGCGTCTCCCCTGCTGGGGTCACCAGGCGCCAGCGGACGCGGTCCCCCTGCTTCGTCCATCCCTCGAAGGCCAGGGTCGGCTGCACGCCCTGGTTCTCGGTGTGCGCCATCTGGATCGTGGCGGTCTGACCGGTCGACACCGTCTTCCGACCGTGCCAGCCGGATTCCTCGTCGTTGCCGGCCGCGATGCAGATGATGAGCCCCTGCTGGTTGATGAAGTTGTTGTAGGCCGCTTCCAGCAACGTCGTGCCGTCGTGCGGCCCCATCATCACGCCCTGGCTCTGGTTGACCACCATCGGCTTGCCCAGAGCCTGCTTCTTCTGCAGGAGGTAGCTGATCGCATCGAGCGAGCCCTTGGTGGAAGAGTCGCCCCACGGGGGAATGCCGCCGCCGTAGCAGAAGAGGTCGCAGTAGCCGTTCCGCACCGCCACGATCTGGGCTTCGTAAGCCACGCCGCGGTACTTCACGCCGTTCGACGAACCGTCACCCACCGCCGAACCGGCGACGTGCGAACCGTGCCCGCCGGTGTTCTGGTATTCGTCGGCGCCGTTCGAGTCGATCTGCTGCTTGGTGTACTCCTTGCCGTAGTTGAACCCGGCCGGGGCACGTCCATCGCGGAAGTGATCCCAGATGAACTGAATCCGGCTTCCACCGCTGGAGTCGAGGAAGTCCTGGTGGTTGACGTCGATGCCATCGTCGATCAGGCCGAAGAGCACATTCTGCCCGGTATAGCCCGGCGTCCCGTTCCAGACTTGGGGTGCTCGCACCTCCGGCACCGAGACGTCGTTGGTCGGTTGGAGCCAGTACGAAGCCTCCACGGCCTGGACTCCAGGATGGGCCGCGAGTCGCGGAATGTCGCGCTCCGACACCTCCGCCGTCGTGATCTCTCCGGCCCGCGAGTCCGGCGCCGCGCCGAGCGCGGCCAACTCGCGATCACTCAAATCAGAGCGAATCAGCACCGGGTAGCGCAGGTCCTGCATCGAGGTCCCGAGAATCGGCATTCGCCGCCCCATGCCGGCCAGGCCACTCGGGGTCCGGACCGGTTGGGCCATGGTCAGGAGCAGACGCGGATCGATCTTCGAAGCCGCCGCCGCGGTCAGGCCACCGGCGATCGGAAACCCACGCACCGCGGAGTTCAGGCTTGCGATCGGAGCGGAGTCCTCGGCCAGCGCGGTATTCGACGCGGGAGAGGAGAACGCAAGCAAACCGGCAAGAGCGGCGGCCAGGGGCTGGAAGTTCGGTTGAGACTGGTTCATCACTGTGATTCCTCTGAGTTTGGAGCGCGCCCGGGAGCGCCTCAGCCCGCGAACTGGTTCGACAGCTTTTGCAGGTGCGCAAGCACCGCGGTGGCAAAGGTGGGAAGCGTGACCCCATCGACCGTCCAGGTCGATGGATTCGCCTCCTGGATGTTACTGGGAGAGACGAGGTCGGCCGCGACCAGCGCATCCGAGAACTCGATCTGACCGGCCTGGGCATAGGCCTCGATCAGCCGCAGGTCGCGGAAGTCGAAGCCGGTGCGGTGGGAGAAAGCGAAAGACGGGTTGGCGGTCAGGGCCGCCCGAGCGTCGAGCACGGCAGCGGGAAGACTGGTGCCGCCCTGGCCGAGCCGGGCCGCGGCGCGCCCCCCCTTGCTCTCCGCGCCGGAGAAGCCAAGGAGTTCCGCCGAGTCGAAGCTCGCGATCGCATTCCCCAGATCGGCCGACGAGGTGGCCCGCGACAAGCGGGTCCAGGCGCGGCCGAGGTGTGCATCGCCGTAGGAGGCGCTGTCGTTCACCGCCCGGTCGAAGTCGGAGATCGCGGCATCGAGGTCACCCCGTTCGAACGCCTGCCAGCCGCGCGCCACCCGCTGGACGGTGGTCAGGTCCTCGGGCGGGGTGACCTTGTCCCGCTTGCCGCAGCCGAGATTGGCGCACAGGGCGAGAGAAAGGAGCAGAGCGCCCGAGAGCCGTCGAATCGCCCCCCCGCGCGGTCCGGCATTCGGATGTGGCATCACGATCCCTTTCTGGCTTTCAAGGTGGTTCAGGTTCCCCGCGGCGCGCATCAGAAGGTCACCGTCAGGCTGGCATTGCCCGTGCCGCCCGCGCTCTGTCCCTGGGCAGTGATCGTCACCGACCCCGCTCCGGAAGCGATCGCGACCGTGCCGCCGTAGAGGTTCTCCGAAGGATCGACCAGGGTCATCGTGACTCCCGCCCCGCCCGCGGTGACCGTCGGATTGGCGCTCAGCGCCTGATCCGACGAGAGGAAGAGCTGCAGCGTCCGCTCCCGCCCCGGGTTCTTGAGGGCGAAGAGCCGCAGGGTGGGACCGTTGCCCCCTCCCCCCTCCACGCTGATCGAACCGCTC
The DNA here is from genome assembly GCA_016712505.1 of Candidatus Eiseniibacteriota bacterium. Lineage (GTDB taxonomy): Bacteria > Eisenbacteria > RBG-16-71-46 > CAIMUX01 > CAIMUX01 > JADJQY01. The sequence continues at coordinate 89,371 of JADJQY010000015.1, forward strand.
ACCCCGTCGGAGTCGAGTTCGGACGCGTCGGGATCGGAGAGGAGCAGAGAACTGACGAGCAGCGTGCTGTTCGTACCGCTCGCCCCGATCAGGTTGAAGGTCAGCGCGGCGATCTGGCCATTCCCGGCGGCGAGGGTCGAGGAGTTGCGGAAGTCGAGCACGACTCGCGCCCGGCCGGAAGACTGAGTACGCCCGGTTGCATTCATCGCTGCACCGCGCCCGGCACCACTCACCGAGGCGAAGGTGAGCACCGCCGGATCAAAGGAGACATCGAACTGGAGTGCCTTGACAACGTCGTCATTGTCGAGGCTCACCGGGATCGTGACTTGCGTGCCGCTCGCCCCCACCCCCGTTCCGAGGCTCAAGGTGTTCGCCGTGACCCCGCCGGATTGGATCGTGAAGTCGGCATTCGAGGTGTCGTTGGCCGAGTTCTGTCCATCGGAGACGGTGATCTTCACCCGACAGGTGGTGGCCGGAGTGTTCGGCACGGTCCAGGCGAAGGCTCCGTCGTTCCCCTCGCCGCTCGCCACGGCCAGGTAGGTTCCGTTCACCCCGGTGGTCGAGTACTGGATGGTCACGATCAAGTTGCCGGAAGGGGTGTCGGGGTCGGTCGCGGTCCAGTTGATCGTCGCGGTCGCCCCGACCGTCAGCACCTCCCCGCCGTTGGGACCGAGGACGTTGACCGTCGGGCTTTGCCCGCCGCCTCCCCCGGTCACGGTGAGCGAACCATCCTGCTCGGCGACGACCACGGCGTTGCCGCTCGGGTCGGAGAGGACGCTCCCCGACAGGGTCAGGGCCGACTGCCCGGCCGCGAGCAGACTGAAGGTGATCTCCGCCACCGCCCCGGTTCCCGCCGCGAGATTGGTGGTGTTCTCATAGTGCATCACCACGCGAAGCGTGTTCGTGTCGATCAGGCTGGCCGAGATCTGCATGCCGGAGGCGCGGGGAGCAAGGTTGGCCGCGACATAGCTCGCGACCGCGGGATCGAAGTCGATGTCGGTCTGGAGCGCCTTGATCGCATCATCGTTGTCGAGCGAGAGGTTGATCGTCGCCTCTCCCCCCGCCGCGCCGCTCCCACTTCCGATCGCGAGGGTGTTGGTGCCGCCCGGAGCCGAGGCGATGGTGAAGTTGGCCGCGGACTCGTCGCTCCCGGTGCGAGCGCCGTCGCTCGCGGTGACCCGGACGCGGGCCTGGGCGCTGGGCGCGTTCGGCACGGTCCAGTTGAAGCTGCCGCTGTTGGTCTGCGTGTCCGCGATCTGGGTCCAGGCCCCACCCGCGTTGGTCGAGTACTCGTAGCGAATCGTCAACTGATTGGACGGGGTGTCGGCATCGGTGGCGGAGTAGGTGATCGCATGCTGGGTCCCCGCCTGCCAGCTCTCTCCTCCGTTCGGCGCGCTCAGGGCGACTTGCGGCGAGGCGCCGCCCCCACCGCCGGAGACCGAGAGCGTTCCGGCCTGCGTGGTGACCGTGAGCGCCGTGCCGTTCGGATCCGAGAGAATCGTCGCCCCGGGCGTGAGGGAAGAAGATGTCCCGCCCGCGCCCACCAGGTTCCAGGTCAGGTTCGCGATCGTGCCCTGGCCGGCGGTGATCGTCTCGGCCGTCGCGTAGTACATCACGACGCGCACCTTGTTGCCCCCGACCACCGCGGCGCTGACCGTCATGCTGGCGCCACGCGACGCTGCCTGCGCCCCGACGAAGGTGACCACTGCGGGATCGAAGGTGATGTCGGTCTGGAGTCCCTTGACGGCGTCGTCATTGTCGAGCGACAGAGCCACCGCCACCTGGGTGCCGTTTTGCCCCGACCCACTCGCCACCGCGAGGGTGTTCTGCCCGGTGGGCTGGGCCGCGATGATGAAGTTGGCGTTCGACTGGTCCTGGGCCGTCTCCTGTCCGTCCGAGACGGTGGCGCGGACGCGCGCCTGGCCGGTAGGAGCGTTCGGCACCGTCCAGTTGAAGGTGCCGCTGTTGCCCAGGCCGTTCGAGATGGCGGTCCAGGATCCGCCGGCGTTGACCGAGTACTCAAGGCTGATCGCGAGCGCGTCACCGGCGTTCGGATCGCTGGCACTCCAGGTGATCGCGTGCTGCGAGCCGACCTGCCACGACTCCCCGCCGTTCGGGGCGGTCAGGGTGATGGTAGGAGGCTGGTTCCCACCACCGCCCCCACCGGGAAGCGTGGGCAGCAGTTCGTATCCGTCGTTGCCGTCGTAGCTGCCGCTCCAGCCATAGACCACGAGGTAGTACGTCCCGGCGGGCACTCCCGACAGATCGATCAGTTCGCTCTGTCCCGGCTCGTTCACCGATTCATCGAGCAGTTCCAGGGCCCCACCCTGACCGATCTCGAAGAGGCGAAGGTCGAAGTCGGCCGCCGGAGGAATCGAGGTCACCGCCAGCGAGAGATCGCCGGCCTGAGTGGTCTGGAAACCGAACCAGTCGAGATCGCCCGGAGCGGAGATCTTCGGTGTCAGGGTCTGCCCACTGTTGAGCTGGATGGCCAGGGTGGGGTCGTCATTCGGCTCGAAGGCATCGTTCGCCCCGCCGGGCCATCCTCCCGGGAAGCTCGCCGTGAGGGTGTAGGAGTCCGTGGCGTTGAAGCCGAAGGCAAACGGGGTGACGCGGACATAGAAGACGCCGGCGCCGTTGATCGTGCCGGAGATCGTCTCGTCTCCGCCGTTCCCGCCGTCGTCCGCCTCCGCCGCCAACTCGGGAGATCCGTTCGCGCCGAGCGTATAAACAGAGAGAACGTAGTCCGCGTCGCCGGGAACGGAGGTCAGGCTGGCGCTGAAAGTGCCTCCTTGCCCGGTGGCAAAGACGAACCAGTCCTGATCGAACTCGCTCGAGAGAAACGACTGCACGGCCTGCCCGCTGGTCAGCCGACGCGCGAGCTGATGGTCGTCGTTCGGCTCCAGGGAGTCGGTCGCGCCGGCTGCCCCCGCGAGGCCGAGGAGACCGAGGAGGACGAGCAGGCTCGGCAGGAACGAGACACCCCGACCGTAGCGACGGCATGGTCGACCGAAGGGGCTGTGGGTCCGCAGATTCATTTGAAGGAGTTCCTTCTCGATTTTGGATGCCGTGGCCGCCGCCGCAACGGGACCAACCCGTCGCGGCGCACCCGCCCCTCCGTTACCGTACGATGCGCACGCTCCGGCCGACGGTCGCGCCACCGGCCTCCAGACGCACGAAATAGGTGCCGCTCGCCACCGCGTTCCCGGCAGCGTCTCGTCCGTCCCAGGTCAACGACTGCTCACCCGGGAGCGCGGGCGCAGGCAGCACCCTGAGCTCGCGACCGGAGACATCGTGGATCGTCGCCCGAACGGCCTGCGCGCCACTCAGTCGGTAGCGGAGCTCGACCGATCCCTGCGTGGGATTCGGGCCGAGCGAGAGGAGCTGGAGCCCGCCCGGGAGATCGCGTTGCTCGAGGGTGGTCAGCTCGCGTCCCTCGGGACTCGCCGCAATCAAACGCGCGAGGAGGGGCTCAATGAGGGTCCCCGTCCCATCGAGTCGGAACGACAGGTCCAGGTCGAGCGCACCGCGCGCGGCCAAGCCCGCCTCCGGCCCGAGCAGAAGCACCAGGCGGCGCCCGACCTGATTCCACTCGAGGTCGTCCGGGTCCGCCCCGCGCACGCGCGGGGCGTCCGCCAATCGCACCCCCTCCGGGAGCTCCAGTTCGCACTCGAGAGCGGCCACCTGGTGAGCGGCGAAATGCAGCGACAGTTGACCATCGTTCCAGGCCCGCGACCAGGCGAGCGGCGCGTGCGTGACGCCTCGATCCTCGGTGAGTGGCAGACCGAGGATGATCCGGACGATCTGGATGAGATCGAGCACGTTGATCGTATCGTCGTCCGCCACGTCGGCGCAGAGCTCCGCCTGCGCGGAGAGCAGCTGCTGCTCGAGAATGTGGTTCACCACGCTGGTCAGGTCGGTGACGTCGACCTGATTGTTCCCGTTGGCATCTCCGGAGCGGGTGTTGCACGCGGCAGAACCTCCGGTGACCGTGGCGGTGAAGGCACCGCCGCCGTGCGTCGCGGCCACGACCGTGGCGTCGGAAACGCGCCCCACCAGCCAGGACACCACCAGATCGCGGATCTCGCCCGTCCCTTCCTGCGTCCAACTGGTCGCCGCCCCATTCAGGCTCGAGGTCGAGAAGAGTCCGATACTCGTCCCGGCAAAGAAGACCGTGCTTCCTCCGGCCGGCATGATCAAGCAGCTGCGGACCGATGGGCCGTCGGTGCCGCCCAGATTCCCCTCGACCTCCGTCCAGGAGGTACCGCCGTTGCTGGTGTAGAAGAGGCTCGAGATGCGGTAGTTGCTGAATGCGATCAACACCCGATCCGCATTGGTCGGGTCGATCGCGATGCAGTTGATGTAGGCCCCCGCGGGGAAGTTGCTCCCGGTGATGACCGTCGGACTGGATCCCGCCGGGGCGTTGCTGGCATTGGTGATCTTGTACATCTTGCCGCCGGCCCCGCCCAGGTCGTATCCGGCGTAGTAGACGATGTTGGATGGGCTCCGGGAGACGGCAATCGCGGTGACGTATTCGTTTCCTCGATTGGTGACCTGGACCCAGCCGTTGTCGGTCTCGCTGTTCGGATTGGGCGTCGAGATCGCGGTGGCGTCGTTTGCCCGCCAGAGGCCGACCTTGGACGCCACGTAGAGGCGCCGCGTGTCGTTGGGATCGATGGCGCTGGGGTTGACGAAGAGCACGTTGGAGTCGTTCAGCGAGGCCGGGTCGACTCGTTGGAACTGTCCCCCGAACGACCCGTTCGCCCCGAGCACGATCCGGTAGATGAAGGCATACTGGGAGGAGAAGTAGTAGTTCCCGCCGGCCGTGGCGCCATCGGCCACGTGCACGTAGCACCCGTCGCCGCCGAACTGATCGATCCAGCTCGCGTTGGCGCTGGCCGAGTGCACCGTCCAGCACCCGTTGTCCTGGAGACCGCAGTTGATCACCGGGCTTCCCGCCGTCCCCTCGTCGAGCGCTGCGTGGTAGAACTGGGTGGTGAGATAGCCGTTGTTGAGCGACGTCCATTCGACCGTCGCGGCGAGGATGTTGGTCGTCTTCCAGACCCCGCCGTCGCTGCCCGAGTAGGCAATGCTCCGGTTCGTGGGGTGGAAGACCAGCGCATGCTGGTCCGAGTGTTGCTCGAACGACTGTCCGTTAGGATCCGGGTAGAGCCAGCCCCCCACCCAGCGACGCGCGCCGGCCGACTGGAACTCGTCGGTGGAACGGATCAGGTGCACGCCGCCGATGAAGACGGCGTTCTCGTCATCCGGCTTCACCGTCATCACCATGTCGTAGCCGCCCTGCGAATCGAAGGTCCAGTTGTTGTTGTCCGCGGCCACTGGCAGACCGGAGAGCTGGCTGGACCGATCGGCCCAGGAGTTCGCGTCGGCGGAGTACTTGAACAGCTTGTGCGATCCCTGGCCGGCCGGCGCGACCAACGCCCACAGCGTATTCGGGTTCGAGGGGGCCAGGCCGAGTACGATCCGACCAAAGGTCGATCCGAGCTGCGGCGGGTCGATCTTGGTGTAGCTCGCGCCGTCGGTCGAACGCCAGATCCCCTTGTCCGGACCGCCGCTGTCGAGCGCCAGATAGACCACGCCGGACGGTGTCACCGCCACGTCGTTCTGATACGAGATCTGCTGGCCGTTGAGCGACCCCTTGACGAAGCTCCAGGTCTGGCCCCCGTCGAGCGAGCGTTGCACTCCGCCGACGGTCGCCGCGTACACCTCATCCTGGGCCGCGTTCGAGGGATCGATGGCCAGACTCCACACGTAGTCGAAGCCGCTATCGAAGCCAGTGGGACTTCCCGGCGAGGTCGAGGCGAGCAGCGACCAGCTCTGGCCTCCGTCGGCCGACTTCCAGATGCCGGTGCCGTAGTAGGCCGCGCCGACCGCGGCGGCAGAGTTGCCGCTGAACTCACCGGTGCCGCAGTACCAGGTCTGCAGACGGCCGCTCCGGGTGTCCTGTGCGAGGCAGGTTGGGGAGTAGAGATCGGTGCCGCCGGTGACCAGAGACCAGCTCTGCCCCTCGTTGACCGTCCGCCAGAGCCCACCGGAGATCCCGCCGGCGATCATGGTTCGCGCCGTTCCATCGGAAGCATCGAGCGCCAGAGCCCGGGTTCGCCCCCCCAGGTTGAAGATCCCGCGATTGCTCCAGGTCGAGACCGCATAGTCCCGCGACGGGGGGAGCGCGGAGCGCTGCATCGCGTGCGCAAAAGCCCGTTCCTTCGCCCGCATGCCGTCGGGAATCGCTCCGATCGACGGATCCTGAAGCTGCATCCGTTCCTGGACCGCCCGGCCGATCGGGTCATCGCGCCGGGAGCCGATCGCACCTTCGAGGCGAGGGATCTCCCCCTCACTCCGGCGCTCCGCTTCCTCGCCCGCGAGTCGCTGCTCGCGGCGGAACTCGGCGTAGCGCGTCCCCGCGCCCACCGGCCCCTCGACCGGGTGCGTCGCCAACCAACCAAGCGCGACCGCGACCGTTCCGACCGCCGCGATTCCCAATCCGAGTGAGCGAGCGTTCATACGCGGGTCTCCCCAAATGGCAGATCATCCAGATTCGCAACCGCCGCGAGGTCCAAGGAGTCCCGTTCCCCGAGGATGAGTCGCGGAAGCGCCGCCAGTCCGATCATCGCTGCATTGTCCGAGCAGAGCCGAGGCGTGGGCCAGTATGCCGTACCGCCCACTCGATTTGCGAGTGCCGCGGTACCGGCCCGAAGCGCCGAGTTGCATGCCACGCCTCCCGAAAGAAGCACCCGATCCGCCCCGGTCTGCTTCATGGCTACCTCGAGCTTCGCCACCAGCACCTCGACCGCGGCGGCCTGGAACGAAGCGCAGACGTCACCCACGAAGCGGTTCCGCGCCTCGTCTTCCGTCGGCATCCCATGTCGCTCCACCGCATGCTTCACCGCGGTCTTGAGTCCGCTGAAGGAGACGTCGAGCCCTCCCGACTCCAGCCCCATCCAGGCGCGGGGAAAGGCGAAGGCGGTCGCATCCCCCTGCGCCGCGAGTCGATCGACCACCGGACCACCGGGAAATCCGAGCCCGAGCAGCTTCGCCACCTTGTCGAACGCCTCCCCGGCCGCGTCGTCGCGGGTCGCCCCGAGCAGTTCGTAGCGACCCCACGACTCCACGAACAGGATCTCGGTGTGGCCCCCCGAGGCTACCAGGGCCACGAACGGCGGTTCGATTCGGGTCACCCCTTCGATCGCTCGCAGATGACCCTCGATGTGGTTCACCCCCACCAGGGGGACGCCGAGCCCGTAGGCAAGCCCCTTGGCCGCGGCGAGGCCGACCAGCAGACAGCCGATCAATCCCGGCCCGCGTGTCACCGCGATCGCCCTCAGGTCCGAGAGCTCGGAATCCGCCTCCCGGAGAGCCTGGCGCAGGACGGGAAGGAACAACGCCAGGTGCTCGCGTGAAGCCAACTCCGGCACCACCCCCTCGTACTCCGCGTGGATTCCCTGAGAGGAGACGACGTTGGACAGGATGGTACCGTCCCCACGGAGCACCGCGGCGCAGGTGTCGTCACAACTGGTTTCGATGGCCAGAAAACGATCATCGGCTTTCAGCACGCGGACTCCCTTCCCGGATCGGGGTTGGTTCCTACTGCAGACTCTCCAGAGCCTGGACCAGCCGTCCGCGCACGTCGATCGCGATCGCCTGGATCTTCGGGTTCGGGATCTTCGACAGCTGAACCACCGCGTCGATGGCGGAGACGGTCCAACCTCCCCCCGGATTGGCCGCTATGACCAGATTGCACGGCATGACCAGTCCGATGTCGTCCTCCGCCTCGAGCGCCGAGAGCGCCAGGGTCGGGTGACAGGCGCCCAGGATCGTGTAGGGGCGGAACTCGACCTCCAGCTTCTGCTTCATCGTCTGGCGCATGTCGATCTCGGTGATCACGCCGAATCCGACCGCCTTGAGCGCCTCCCCGACCTTCTCCCGCACCGAGGCATAGTCTCCCGCCACCTGTACTGCAAGCCCGTAGGTCCGTTGCTCGATCACCTGCTCCTCCTTGTCCTCGAGATGGGCGCCCGGGTTGCGCGGAAACTCCGCCCTCGGCTGGGACCCGCCCGGAATCCGACGTGACAGTCTACGACTGCCGCCCGCTTGAGGCTATACTGCGGCCATGGCAGTGGATGCACCGGGGATCGCCCCAAGCCTTCGCCGCGCCCTGAGCTTCAACCGCACGATCTCGAGCAACCTACGCGTCAAGGCACTCTCCGAGCTCATCGTGAAGGGCGGCCGTCTGCTGCTCGTAATCGCGGCTGCCCGGCTCCTGGGGCCGGAGCAGTTCGGCCTCTACGCGTTCGCGATCGCCTTTGCCCTGATCCTGGCCGACGGCGCCGACTTCGGGCTCCACCTGATGCTCGCCCGGGAGGTGGCCCGCGCCCCGGAGGCGCGCGACCTGGCCTTGGGACGGGCGTTCCGAGCGAAGGCGATCCTCTCCCTCGCGGTGCTTACCGCCCTCACCGGGGCGGCGCTGCTCTACCCGCGCCCCGCCGAGGTGAAGGTGATCCTGATCCTGGCCGGTCTCACGGTGATGGCGCAGTCCTGGTCCGACTTCTGGAGCCACTACTTCCGCGGCCTCCAGTCGCTCAAGGAAGAGGCGGTGGTCAGCGCGGCCCAGATGGCGCTCGGCACCGGAATCGGGATCTGGATCCTGCTCCACGGACATGGCCCACGAGAGCTGTTTCTGGCCCTGTTCAGCGCCGGGGTGGCGGCAAACCTGATCGCCATGTCTCTGGTCGCGCGACGGGGCAAGATCGCCCACGCCACCACCGATGAGATCTGGGACACCCTGCGCGCGGCGGCGCCGATCGGAGTGAGCTTCCTCCTCGCCACGATCTACATGCGGGTCGATCTCGTGCTGCTGGAGCGGCTGCGCAGCGACGCCGAGGTCGGTTCGTACGGTGCGGCCTACCGGCTCTTCGAGAGTTTCCGCTTTCTCCCCGCGCTCTTCATGGCGGCGCTGTTCCCTGCATTCTCCGAGTACGCCGACCGCCACCGCGCCGAGCTGCTGGCCTTGCTGCGGAAGGGAATCCGCTGGATGACCCTCCTCTCGCTCCTGATTGTGGGCAGCCTGCTGGTCGCGGCGCCGTTTCTGCTGCGGCTGCTCTACGGCGATCGTTACGGCGATGCCGCCCCGCTGCTTCGGCTTCTCGCCCCGAGTCTCCTGTTTCTCTTCCCGAACTACGCTCTGACCCACCTGCTGGTCGCCCTTGGGGCCCAGCGGGCCTACGCCTTGATCGTCGCGATCTGCGTGCCGCTCAACATCGGACTCAACCTCCTCGCCATCGGTCCCTTCGGCGCAGCCGGGTCCGCGGTCGTGACCTGCATCACCGAGGCGACCCTCTTCGGCCTCTCGGTCCTGGCCCTCCGGCGTCGCCTGCGGGATCACTGAGCCCCGATGTCTCCGAACGACCGAGCGACCGCAGCGCGCGGCGGGTGGCGGGAACGCTTTCGTCTCTCCGGAGCCACGGCCGACAACCTGCGGGTGAAAGCAATCTCCGAACTGCTGGTCAAGGCCGGACGCTTCCTCCTCTTCGTCCTCGCCGCGCGCCTGCTCGGGGCCGACGCCTTCGGGCGGTATGCCTTCGCCTTCACCCTGGGGAACATCCTGGCCAACGGATCGGACTTCGGACTCCAGATGTACCTGTCGCGGAGAGTGGCGCAGGAGCCGGAGTCGCGCGCCGCGGTCCTGCGCCAGTCGATCCGGGCGAAGGGCCTGCTCACCCTCCTGATGCTTCTACTCCTGCTCGCGGCGACCTTCCTCTATCCGCGACCGGAGGAGGATCGGGCGTTGGTTTTCGCCATGGGGGCGGCCAGCCTGGCCCAGTCCTGGACCGAGCTCTGGAACTACATGTTCCGCGGGCTTCAGTCGCTGCGCGAGGAGGCGATGCTGAACCTGGTGCACAGCGGCCTGGCGCTGGTCATCGGAGTCGCGCTCCTGGCCGCCGGCGCGGGCCCACTCGGTCTCGCCCTCGCCCTCTTCGTCGCGGCCGGAATCACCTCGATCGTGGCAGTCGTGCGCCTGCGCCGCCGCGGGCTCCTGACCACTCCCGCGCTCTCCCTCCCGATCACCCCAGCCCTCCGCGAAGCCGCACCGATCGGCATCGCGATTCTGATCTCGATCCTCTACTTCCGGATCGATGTGCTCTTCCTCGAGCGGATGTGCGACGACGCGGAGGTCGGTCGTTACGGCGCGGCCTACCGACTGCTCGAGAGTCTCCTGTTCCTCCCGGCAATCTTCCTCGCCGCGGTCTACCCCGCCTTCGCCGAGAAGGCGCGCACCGACCGGGCGGAGATGCGGCGCCTCCACCAGGTGACGTTGCGCTGGATGGTGGTGCTCTCTCTCGCCGTGGTGACCGGACTGCTGCTCTTTACCACCTTCGGTCTGCGCCTGCTCTTCGGCCCCGGTTACGAGGGATCGCTTCCCATCCTCCGCGTGCTCGCCCCGAGCCTGATCTTCATCTACGTCAACTACGGCCTGACACACTTCATGGTCGCGCTCCACGCCCAGAAATGGAACGCGATCTTCGCCCTCGCCTGCCTGCTCCTCAACTGCGGGCTGAACTACCTCTGGATTCCCCGCTGGGCCGGCGTCGGGGCCGCGGCCGCCACGGTAGCGACCGAGGGGCTGCTCTTCCTGCTCTGCTTCGGCCTGGTCGCGCGGAAGATGCGCGCCGAAACGCGCGATGCGCAGACCGGGAACGCATGACCCTGCGCGTCGGCTGGCTCGCCTTGCTCGCGTTCTCCCTCCCCTTCGAACTCAAGGCGACCTGGTTCAGCGTCGGCCCGGTCGGAGTGACCAACCTCGAGTGCCTCCTCCTCCCGTACATCCTCTGGGCGGCGACGGCGCAGCGCGGTCTGAAACTCGATCGGATCGCGGTGGCGGGGCTGGCCTGGATCGCGACCTTGACCGCTTCGTCCCTTCTGGCCAGTCAGGACCACCTCGCCTCGCTCCGATTCACCGGAAGGTTGGCCACCGCGGTCCTGGTCTTCCTCCTCGCCCGCAGGGATCTCACGCCGCGCCGGGCGCGCGCCTGGGTCCTTTCGGCGCTCCTGGGCGGCGGCATGGCCGCCGCGCTCCTCGGGATCCTCGAGACATTTCGCTGGGCCGACTTCACCTCCTGGATGCACCTCTTCCGGGACAAGATCGCGACCGTGAACGGAGAACTCCGCCTCACCTCATCGTGGCAGCACGCCAATACCGCGGCAGGGGCGCTGGAATTGCTGGCCGTGCTGGCCGGGGCCGAGGCGTTCCGCCTCGGGCTGGAGCGGCGATGGGACCGGGCGATCGCCTTCGCTTCGGTCACCGCACTCCTGACGTCCGCGCTCTTTCACACCTTGAGCCGGGGAGGAATGGTCGCGGCTCTCTCCGCTCTCGTGCTGGTCACGCTGCTCACTCTGCGGACCGCAGACCGTGGACTCCGTCCGCGCCTCCTCGTCATGGGGCTGGTGATGCTCGCCGGCCCACCTCTGTTCGCGCTGGCGAGTAACCCGATTCTCCGCGGCCGCCTCACCCGAGCCGAAGGACCAACCCACGGAGTGGCCTACGCGGTCGATTCCCTGGCCGCCGCCACGATGGGCGAGGAACTCAGATTGCCCGTCCGCCTTCACAACACCCGCACCTTCACCTGGCGACGACATGCGCCGCACGAGGTCAATCTTTCGTATCATCTGCTCGATGCCAACCAGCGGGAGGTGGTGTTCGACGGACCGCGTACGCCTCTCCCTCGCGACGTGCGCGCCGGAGAGGATCTGGTGCTGTCGGCTCTGGTCGTTGCGCCGAAGGAAGAGGGAGACTACGTGGTGCTCTGGGATCTGGTGCAGGAAGGAGTCAGCTGGTTCAGCCAGATGCAGAACCCCTCCGCCCGGACCTTCCTCAGCGTGCGCGGCGAGCGCGAGCGCGCGGCGGTTTCAGTCGCTTCGTGGGCGCGCGGCCGCTCCGCCCAGCGCGATCCCTGGCCGGAGCTCAAGCTGGTCGGGCGCTCGACGCTCTGGCCGCTCGGAGTCTCCTACCTGTGCGCCCAGCCTCTGCTCGGGATCGGGCCGGACCAGTTTCGCCATCGCTACGCGGAGACCCTGCCCGGAGAGGGCTACGATCCGCGCCTCCACGCCAACTCGCTCTACATCGAGTCGCTCGCCACCACCGGCCTTCTGGGCACGGCCGGCCTCGCATGCTGGATCGGGTCCATCGCCGCCGCGCTCGTCGGGCGTCTTCGCCGACCCCGAGGTGACCTGGCGGCCGCCGGCGGCCTGGGGCTCCTGACCGCGTACCTGGTGCATGGCCTGCTCGACTGCATGCTCGAGCCCCACGCGGTGAGCCTGACCCTCGCGCTGGGATTGGCGGCGTCCGGCCTCGGCGACCCGGGTGACGTGCGGACGGAGGGGCGCGCATGAAGCTCGGCATCGACGCCACGCCCCTGGCCCAGGCCAAGAGCGGAATCGGATACCATGTCGAATCCCTGGTTCGAGCGCTGGCGGCAACGCGACGACTCGACGACATCCTGCTCTTCTCCAATCGTCCGCCGCTCTGGGATGAAGCCCCCCCGACCGGCGTTCGTTTCGTCGACCGCCGTCTCTTCCCCAAGCGCGCAGCCTGGATGCAGTTCGTCCTCCCGCGGCTGATCGCGGAGGAAAAGCCCGACCTCACCCACTACATCAACTTCAATGCTCCGATCCTGGGGCGGCACCCCTTCGTCGTGACCTTCCACGACATGGTGCTCTTCCGCCACCCCGAGTTCTTCACCTGGAAGAAGCGGGTGCTGACCCGGAATCTGATGCCGCTGGTCGGGCGCCGGGCGCTGGGCATCCTGACCGTCACCGAAGCCGCGCGACGGGAGATCGTCGAGTATCTGGAGATCGATCCGGCAAGGGTCCACGTGGTTCCGGCCGCGCCGGCCGACCTCTACCGGCCGGTGAATGACCTTGGGGCCATCACCGCGGTACGGGACCGACATCGGCTTCCGAATCCCTACATCTTGTTCGTCGGCACGCTCGAACCGCGAAAAAACCTCCCGCGTCTGCTCGCCGCCTTCGATCGGTTGAAGCGTGAGACCGGCCTTCCCCACGACCTTGCGATCGTGGGGGCGAGGGGGTGGAAGTTCGATCCGATCTTCGCCACGGTCGAGGCTCTCGCGGCGCGAGAGTCCGTCCGTTTTCTCGACTACGTCCCGCTCGAGGCGATGCCCGCGCTGTACGCAGGCGCCGATCTGCTAGTGTTCCCGTCCCTGTACGAAGGGTTCGGTGTCCCTCCGCTCGAAGCGATGCGCGTCGGGACACCGGCCGTGGTCTCGGCCACGCCGGCCATCCGTGAGGTCTGCGGCGGAGCGGCGATCGAGATCGACCCCTTCTCCGTCGAATCGATCGCCGGCGGAATGCGACGGGTGCTCGAAAGCCCGGTCGAACATGCCGCGCTTCGCCAGCGGGGCCTCCTCCGGTCGGCGGAATTCACCTGGGCGCACTCCGCCGCGCGGGCGATCCCGGTCTACGAGCAGGCGCTCGGTCGTCTCGGGGCGGTGCGCGGCCCCCTGCCGGAGGCCGGCGCCGAAGTGGCGGGCCCGCCCGTGCCGGTTCGCCCGGAGCTCTCGTCCGCGATCCTCGAGACGCTGCGCTACGGAGATCTGTTTCAGAGCCCGATGACCCGAGACGAACTCGCGCGCGGGCTCTTCCGGATCGCAGCCACGCCCGAGGAGATCGAACGCGCGCTCCGCGTCGACCCAGCCCTGCGCGCCCAGATCGGGAACTCCGACGGATACCTCTTCCTCGTCGATCGATCCACCCTGGTCGAGCGCCGGAAAGACATGCAGGCGCGGCATGAAGCGCTCATCGCGGCCAACAAGGCGGATCTGCGTCACCTGGCGAGGCTGCCATTCGTGCGGATGCTCGCCTTCAGCGGCGGCACCGCGCACCGGAACTCACCCGATCACTCCGACGTCGATCTCTTCGTGGTCGCGGCCGAGGGGAAACTCGCCACCGTGGCGGCCACGATCTTTCTCGTCTCGCATCTCCTGCGAAAGCGCCACATCTTCTGTGCAAACTACCTGGTCGACGAGGCCCACCTCGCGGTCGCGGCGCGCGACCTTTACACCGCCCACCAGCTGGTCAACTTGCGCCCGCTGGAGGCGACGCCGATCTACGACCGGCTGCTCGATCAGAATCTGTGGGCCCGGGAGCACTTTCCCAACGCCCGGCCCTGGCGGCCGGAGAACCTCTGGCCGTCGGATCGGGCAGGACGGGCGCTTCAGCGGCTGTGGGAGCGCCTGCTCACTCCCCTCGCGACCCTGAGCGAGCCGATCTGCCGGGCGGTCTTGCTCCGACGGTTCCGCTCCCGCCGCGCCCGGACCGCCGGAGGGGACGTGATCCTCGAACCGGGCCGGCTCAAACTGCACTTCAAGGATCTGAAGGGAACGACGCTTCAGCGATTCGGACCGCGCTGAGACCCAGCGCTCCGCATTCACCCCACCGAAGCGGGTCGCATCAGCCCCAGAACTTCCACCATGGCCGCTTCCGCAGGGTGCCCGGCGCGATCCGGTCGACCAGCTGCCTGAGCCGCGCCGCCTGCTCGCGGCCGAGCTGTGACGCGCCGCGCCCGGTCAGTTCGGCGCAGTAGCCCAGCACCTGGCGGACCAGCACTTCCTGCTCCGGCGGGGAGAGCCGCAACGCCGGCCGGGCGTCCGGAGGGGCGAGGAGGATATCCTCGACCCGTTCGAGCAGACCGCGGAGCCGCACCGACTCCGCCGGATCGAATACGCGTTTGGCGCGAAACGCCAGCGCCTCGTGCAACAGCTTCAGCTCGGTCATCTCGGTGGAGCCACTCATCCCATGTCCGATTCGGGTGGAAACCGCCGGCCGGGCAATCCGCCCGCAGGCGGCGCTGGACCCCCACGGCCCGTCTTCCGTACTGTGATCGAGGGCGCAGGGGCGCCCGCACCCGAGTCTACGCAAGCGAGGACCCACTGCGCATGAGAATCCCACGCACTCTGATCGCACTCTTCCTGGCCGCAGCCGCGCGCGAAGCGGTCACTGCCCCCACGGCAGTCGCGGGCTGGTGGATTGCCGGGACCGCGGTTGGCCCCGATGAAACGACCGGTGTCCCGGGAGTGAAGGTCACCCTCTTCCCGGCTGAAGTCGCCTCGACCACCGACGAGTATGGAAACTTCCTCGTCGCCTGGGACGGAAAGCGGGGATACCTCACCGTCCAGGCTCCGGGCGCCGAACTTTGCAAGCGCCTGGCCCTCTGGGAGCGGCCCCAGGCGGAGGCCGACTCCACCCTCGATCTCGGCCAGATCACCGTCTCGCCGACCCATCGCTTCTCCGGCCGCGGCCGCCCCCTCGCGCCGCGCGGCACCGTGCCGCCCGATTCCCTTTCTCTCTCCGGCCCGCAACCCGGCACCCCGGAGCGCTACTGGATGGTCTTCCGCGTGGTGACCGACCTTTACGGCACTCCGACCACGGTCGATCGCTACGAAGGCGAGGAGGGCCCGCCCGAACTCCAGTCGCATCTCATCGCCTGGTTGCGCGGCATTCGCTGGACGGTGAATCGCGAGACGCTCTGCGGTCTGGAAGATCCGTTCCGGACGATGTTCCCGATGACCTACTGGTGGCGCGACGGCCACTGGATCTTCCTGCCGGACGGCGGCCCGACGAAGGCGCAGAAGCAGGTTCTCGAGAAGGCGGGGCGGCAGCTCAACATCGAGGGGCTTTCCGCCCCGATCGACTCGACGCAGATCCCGAAGTAGGCGGTCCGACCCCGATCGCAGCCCCGTCCGCTCGTCCGGACGACCGACCGAGCGGTGCAACTCGAGCTCGATGGCCGCCCAGACCGAATCCGGGCTGATCTCGCGCATGCACGCCGCCGCGTACGGACAGCGCACCGTCTTCGCGTTCTCGATCGTCATGCACGGGCTGCAGAACCGAGCTCCGTAGAGAACCCGGACCCGCGGACCCAGCGGCCCATAGCGCTCCGGGGTCTCCGGCCCGAAGAGCACCACCACCGGGGCGCCGACCGCGGCAGCCAGATGGGCCGGTCCCGAGTCGCTGCTCACGACCAACGTGGCACCGGCGAGCAGACGGGCCAGATCGGCCAGCGAAGTTTGCCCGGTCAGATCGTGCAGGCGCGGTCCGCGCCCGGCCAGGCCGGCGACGCGGGCCACGTAGCCCCTTTCCTCCGCGGATCCGATCAGCGCCACGTCGAGGTCGGTGTCTCGGGCGAAGCGACGGAGCACCGCGGCGAACGATTCAACCGGCCAGCGCCGCTCGAACGCCAGGGCTCCGACATTGACGTTCACGACGACATACGGTCCGTGCAAGCCGAAGCGCCGAGACGGATCGCGCCCCTCCTCCGGCAGCATCACCTCCCCGGCCGGCACCGAGGTCAAGGGCTCCGGATCGCCGGCTCCCGTGGCGGCCGCGACGAGCGCGAGGAAATTCACCGCGGTGTGCTGCGAAGGGTCGAAGCTAGCTGCTTCGGTGAGCAGTCGCCGCTTTCCGCCGCGCCGCCGGGCGAACCCGATCCGTCGCGCGATCCCGGCCGACGCGGCAAGCAGACTCGAAGTGTGGACGAAGAACTCGAAGTCGATGGCCACGTCGTAGCGCGCCCGGGCGAGGTCTCGGCGCAGCCGCAGCAGCTCCCGGACGATTCGCGGGAGGGAGCCGAGCCTGAGGCTTCGCACCGCATCGATCCCCCCGATCAGCCGAGCCACCTCTTCGTTGCCGGCCAGAGTGAGCAGGTCGATCCGGGTCGTGGGCCACGCCGCACGCAGACGAGCGATGGCCGGAGCGGCGAGAATCAACGAACCGATCCCCCAGAACTTGATCAGGAGCACCCGTTCTGGAGCCCGATCCACGGCGACGGAAGGCGGGAGCGGCAGCAGCCGGGCCAGGATCGAGCCGAGTCGCTCATCGAGCTGCTTCATGAAACCGATGCGCCGCGGATTCATCGGGCGCGCGCTCCGAGGTCGAGCCGATAGAGGGTCGGACAGGCGACGCCGCGCCCTCGATCGGAGAGGAAGAGCAAAGTCCCGTGGTCCAGCCAGACGGGCGAGGTGTCGCGTGCGCGGTCGGTGGTCAGGCGGGTCCATTCTGCGGTGCGCGGATCGCGGAGACCGAGATCCCAGTTCGCACCGGAGCGGCCCGAGGCCACCACCCACCCATCCCGCTCCGCGGTCTCACCCCACTCCTCTACCCGCCAATCGCGGGATCCCTGCTCCAGGATCGCGCCACCCGCGGCCGTCGCCGCAACCCGGGTGGCGCGCGCCGACGTTTTCTCCGAGAGGAGCCCCTGACCGTCGAGTCGAACCCACGCGTATCGTCCGTCTCCCAGCGCCCGCACCGCCAACGTGTCCTCGACCCAGAGAACGCGATCGAGGATGAGTGCCTGCGGGATCGACTCAGTGCGCCCCAGCCAGGTCACTCCCGGTTCGGCGGCCGCAGCCTTCCCCCGCAACCCCGCCCCGATCGCAACAGCCACCGCCAGCGCGCACCAACCGGCGCCGAACCGCCCCCCTTGGGCCATCCGAATGGCACGCCGGTTCGCTTGGAGCGCGACCACGGTGAATGCGAGCAGCACCCAGAGCCGCCCATGGGCCAGAGGCGCGCTCGCGCCGTGATCGTAGGAACGGAGCCACAGGGCCCAGGGCAACCCGCTCAGCCCCACGAGACCCAGGACCGCGACCGGCAGCCACCGGGCGACACGATCCCTGCGCCGTGCCGCCTCGGCGTGCGCATGCCCCAGTAGCAGCGCGGCCGGAGGCAGAAGGAGCAGCGAGTGATAGGTCGCGCCGGCCGGCGCCGCGACCAGACTCCAGCAGCCGGCCAGGGCGAGCGCGGTCGGCTCCAGCGCGCCGCGCCCCCGCAAGGCCTGCACCGCGGGAACGGCCAGCAAGCCGAGGAGCAGCACGCGCAGACCTTCGCGCAGCCCGGCGAACAGACGCGGAGCATCGATCCACGGCTCCGGATTGAGCAACGGCTCGAGAACGAACATGCGACGCAACAGGGAAGGGAAGCTCTGGAACACCGAGAGGTAAGGATCCTGGATCTCCCCTGCCGCATGTCGCGGGAGCACCTCACGGAGAAACGCCAGATGTACCGGCCATCCGAGGAGCGCGATCCCGATGGCGACCACGAGCGCGGCGGTCGCTCCGGTCGCCACTGTGAGACGCCAGCGGCGCGCGGCCAGGCCGACGATCAAGAACGGCAGTGCGGCGTACTTGATCGGAAGCAGCAGGCCGAAGAGCAGCCCGGCCCACACCTCCCGGCCGCGACGCAGGAGCAGGAGCCCGCCCGAGAGCGAGGCGATGACCAGCAGATAGGCCTGCCCCTGCTTCAATTCCGCCTCGAGGGCCACGCCACTCAGCGCGAGCAACAACCAGCCGAGCCACCAGGGGGCGCGGGCGAGCCGGGAGAGGAGCCAGGCGTTGAGCGCGATGAGCCCGAGCTGCAACGCCACCCACGCCGTCCGCGCCGGTCGCGGCGACCATTGGGCGAGCGGCAGCGCGAGGAGCGCGGTCTCGGGAGGAAAGGGGAGGAAGGCCCCGATCTGGTGCGCGTATCCGGCTCGATCGAGATGCTGCTGAAACCAGGCGAAGCTGCGGTAGGCGGGGGTCAGATCGATTCCCTCGATCGCCAGGCGCGCCGAAACGTGGTAGTTGGCGAAGTCCCCCCGGCAGTCCCGCACCGCCGCCGGCACGCGCTCGATCACGATCGAGGCGACGAGACAAAGAGCCAGTCCGATCAGGAGACCACGCAACCAGGCAGCACTCCGGCTCTGGATCATGTGACACCGCGACCCGAATGCAGGGACATCGCCAGGCGGTAGAACCGGTCCCGTAGTTCGTGTCGCCAGCGATGAGTCCAGGCCGTGGCCCCACCGCGTGCGCGAGCACGCCCGATCTCGAGCCGGCTGGACAGACGCCGATCGGCGAAGGAATAGAACCGCCGCGAGAAACGGCGCGCGATCGCGATCTGTCGGTCGCTGCCACCCTCCCAGTCCGGCGGTTCGCGGCGGCGCCCGTCGGTGGCGGCATGATACGGCGTGCCCTTGATCGGATAGGCGATCGTGGTCAGGAACGCGTCCGGCGAGGTGTCCCCCACGTGTGCGATCGTCGCCTCGACGTCGGCCCGCTCCTCCCCCTCGTAGCCCCACATGAGGAACATCCCGACCTCGATCCCGTGACGACGCGCCAGTTCCACGGCGCGTCGCACCTGCTCGACCGTGACGCCACGCCGCATCGCATCGAGGATCCGCTGGGATCCGCTCTCACTGCCGATCCAGATCCGACGACAGCGCAGGGCGGCCAGTGCCTCGACCACCTCCGCGTTCATCCGGTCGGCGCGGCTGATGCACTCGAACGGCAGGGTGAGCCCCCGCTCGCGCATCCGCCGAGCGAATTCGAAGAGCCACCCGTGCCCGATGGTGAAGACGTCATCGGCGATCCAGAGCTGGTCCGGACCGTACCGCTCGCGAATCTGCTCGATCTCGGCCACCACCCGTCCGACCGAGCGCCTCCGGTGCGTACGACCGTACACCTCGTGGCTACACCACTCGCAGGTGAAGGGACAGCCGCGGGCGGTGAGGAGCGAGATCGAGCCGGCGCCATGATGCCGTCGCCAGGTTTCCACATAGCGCATCTGGTCGATGGCCGCCCGATCGGGGTCGGGCAAGTCGTCCAGGTTCTTGATCACGCCGCGCGGCGGGGTGCGACGGACCTGGCCCTTCTCGTCGCGATAGATCACCCCGGCGACCCGTTCCAGCCGGTGCGGACCGTGAGTGCGTAGCGCGCCGAGCAGTTCCTCCAGGGTTTGCTCCCCCTCGCCCACCACGATCGCATCGGCACCGCGGGCGAGGAACTCCTCCGGATAGCTGGACGGCTCAGGACCGCCGAGGATCACGCGCGCGCCGGCCGCGCCGGCCGCGCGGGCCAGCCGCACCACGTTGCCGCGGGTCATCAGATTCCCGTAGATCCCGACGACCGGCGGTCGCTCACGCTCGATCCGCGCCTCGATCTCGGCCACCGAGGCGAAAGTCGCGTCGGCCACCGCGACGGAGAAGCCCTGCTGCTTCAGCCAGGCCGAGAGATGCAGCAGCCCCAGCGGGGCGTAGGGGCGCATGATCTCCCGCTCACGCGCGTCGTCCGCGAGGAAGTAGCCGTGCGTGAGGAGGATGTCCATGCCGGAGGATTGGATGCCGTCACGCGTCCCGACCGGGTCCGGTCAGGAAGACAGCACCGCCTCGCTCTCGTTCGGCGCCGGCAGGTCCGGGTCGCGGGGCGGCGCCATGGTCACGGAGTGGGGCAGTGGACGCCGGAGGGCGCGAAGCTTGAGCAGCCGCAGCGGAAGCAACAACGCCTGCTTGATGCCGGACAGGACCGCGCGCCCCTCCGCCGGTGCGAGCTTCTCTCCCCGCAGCGATCGCCGCAGGAGGTCCCATCCGCGCCGCGCACGGAATTCACTGTGCACCCGCCGGTGCAGGGCGCGATAGAACGCGCGGTCGTAGAGACTGGGGTATATCGGATCGAGATCGTCGGAGTCGACCCAGTTACGCTTTTCCCCCAGCCGGGGCTGCACGCGCTCGTAGAAGGTCGTTCCCGGAAGCGGATAGGAGACCGAAATCCCGATGTCGTCCGGCTTCAGTCTTCGCACCATGGCGATCGTGGCGTGAATCTCCTCCCAGCCCTCTCCCGGGAATCCGAACTGCAGGAAGAAGCCGACCTTGATCCCGGCTCGTCGCAGGCGCTCCGTGGCCGCCTCGATCTGGCGGACCTGCGTCCCCTTCTCCATCGCATCGAGCACGCTCTGCGCGCCCGACTCCGCTCCGACCCAGACCATCTCGCAGCCCGCTTCCCGCAAGGCGCGCACCGTCTCGTCCCCGAGGAGATCGACCCGCGCCTGAACGTTGAACGGGATGATCGCGTCCCGCGCGATCAGCTCGTCGCGGAACCGTTCGACCCAACGCGGCTTCAGCCCGAAGATGTCGTCGGTGATCCAGAGGTGATCCGGTCGCAGCTCGCGCTTGAGATAGACCCACTCTTCGGCCACCGAGGCAGGCGTCCGCACGGTGTAGCGATTGCCGTAGATCGGCTTCGCGCACCAGTTGCACCGGTAGGGGCAACCCCGGGTAGTCGAGACGTTGAGCGAAAAGCGCCCGTGTCGACGCATCCAGTGGCTGCGATAGCGCTCCACGTCCACCAGGTCCCAGGCTGGAGGGTGCAGCAGATCGAGGTTGGGCATCAGCGCCCGAGCCGCCGTGCGGTGCGTACGTCCGCTCACCTCGCGAAACGCGATCCCCGGGATGTCGTGGAGCGGAGCGATCGCCTCCGGCTCGAATGAGATCGCGTTCGATGAGGCTCCCCGACGCGGAAGGCCGATCAGGCGGGGAACGAGCTCACCCAGGGTGGTTTCCCCTTCGCCCGCGATCACCGCCGTCGCCCCTTCGGCGAGATAGCCTTCGGCATGGTCATTGCCGTCCGAGCTGGACACCACGACCGGAATGCCACGTCGCCGCGCGATCCGCACCATGCGAAGCGCGGCCTTGCGCATGCGGGAGAGACACATCTTGGTCAGGTAGTTGAAACCATCGTCGTAGATCACCAGGAGGTTCGGCATGTGCCGGTCGAGCGCGAGCTCGAGCGACTCCTCGCTCTCCTCCAGCATGGTGTCGTGCAGCGCGACCGTGTAGCCGCGGCTCCTGACCTCGGCCGCGGCATAGATCGTGCCCAGCGGCGGGTACGGCTTCGCCGCCTCCCACTGCTTCGCGTCGAAGCGCAGGAAATACGAGTGCGTGAAGAGAACGTCGATCATGGTCCCCGCTGCATGCGATGGCTTCACCGTCTTCCCGACAGCGCCCCACTCCATCGCTTTTTTCTCGACGCCCACCACATGAGCCCCGAGGATGCCGCCTTGAGAACGGCACCTTAGTCCGACCGTCCCTGGCCCCGCGGACGGACCCGTCAGTCTAGCAGTCGGGGGCGAGTTCACAAACAGCACAACACACGTCTGCCCGGTGGAAGACAGTGGAACGAACGGAGAGAGAGTCGCTGAGATGACGCACCCGTCCGCGTCCAAGGATGCCGCGTGGCTCCTTCTGGGTCAGTGGATTGCCCAGGCGTTCACTGCGGCGGCGGGGCTCGTGGTGATCCGCGCCCTCCATCCGGTCGACTTCGGGATCTACTCCCTGGCCGGCACCCTGGTGGCCGGAATCCTCCCCTTGGCGGAGTTTGGACTCAATCCCGGGCTCGGTCGCGACATCGCGCTCGCCCCGCGCCAGGCACGTCGTCTCTGGCAGCGCGTCACCGCGGTGCGCCTCCTTCTCGGTCTCGCGCTCGTCCTCATCGCGGTTGTCGCGCTGCGGCGTGGAGTGCCGGGAAATGTGACATCCCAGGGGGCGGCGCTGCTCCTCGCCCTCTCCCCCGCGCTCCTCGCTCGTCTCCTCTGGAGCGGGCTCACTCCGGCCTGGCTAGCACTCGGACGGCCGCTGCGGGCCGCCCAGATCGCCGCGCTCGTTCCCGCCATCTCCGCTCTCGGCGGAGTCATTGCAACCCTGATCCGGCCCGACCCCCTCTCGGTCGCGGTTGGCCAGTCGGCGTTCGCGCTCTTCGGGCTGATCGCCCTCCCGTCGCAGCGTCCCCCGGCGGAGGTCGGGGCGCAATCGTCGGCGCCGGTTCCTCTGCGGCTGAACGAGGGGCTGCCGCTTGCCCTGGCCAGCCTTGCCACCGCGCTCTATCTGCAGGTCGATCTCTGGATCGTCGATCGGACCCTCGGGCTCGGACCGGCCGGCCACTACGGGGCTGCGCTTCGGATTCTCACCCTGGCGCTGGCCGTCCCGAGCGCCTGGGGCGCCGCGCAGGTCGCTCACCTGGCTCGCTCGACCGATCCCGTCGCCGAAACCTGGCGCGCGACCCGCCGCATGGCGACCGTCGGTCTCGTGGTGGCGGGCTGTGTCGTGCTCGGCGCGACCGCGCTCGGGTTCGTTCTCGGCCCGGAATACGTCGAGGCAGGGATCCCCCTCCGCTGGCTCGCGCCGGTCGTCGGCTTTGCCTGCGTCTCGGCCCCCGCCACGACCGCACTTCTGGTCGCCGGGCGCACCCAACGCGTGCTCGGCCTTGCGGTCCTCGGCCTCGCGGTCGACCTCCTCCTCGCTTCGCTCTGGGCCGGACCCTTCGGCCCGGCCGGAATCGCCGCGGCCAAGTCGGTCGCCGCCGCGGCGCAGTGCGGTGCCACTCTGCTCGCCGTTGCCGTGCGTCCTCCGCGCCACGAAGGGCCGACCGCACGGCCGCTCTCCCCGACCGCCGCGGCCGCGCCTGCGGATCCCGCCGCGTTCGACGACGCAGCCGCGACCTACGACGCCATCATCGCCGAAAATCAGTCCCTGCGATGGATGCGCAGCGACAACCTCGCACGTCTCGAGGGGCTCTTTGCCCCGGACGCTGCGCTGCTCGAACTCGGCTGCGGCACGGGCGAGGAGGCGGCGGCTCTGGCCCGCAGCGGACGATGCATCACCGCCCTCGATCCCTCCCCCGCGATGCTGGTCGTGGCTCGCGCCCGCGCCGCCGCGGAGGGACTGACCGACCGGATCACACTGGTGACCGCCACCGCCGGCTGCCTCGCCGAGGCACTCCCCGCGGACGCGCGTTTCGACGGCGCTTACTCGTCGCTCGGCCCCTTGAACTGCGAAAACGATCTTCGGGCGGTCGCCTCCGCCCTGGCCGGACGACTGCGGTCCGGTGCCCCGGTCGTGGTGTCGCTCATGTCCCGCTCGTGCCTGAGCGAGCAGGTCCACTATCTGCTCCGGCTGCGGCCTCGCGCCGCCTTCCGACGCCTTCGCCGCGGATCGCACCGCCTCCCGGCGAGAGCCGGCGGGGCGGCCAAGACCGAACTCTGGTTCCGCGATCCTCGCGAGCTGATCGAGGCGTTCGGAACCGATTTCGAGGTCGTGGCGGTGGAGCCGTTTCCGTTCGTGCTCCCCGCGCCCTCACTCCGATTGCGGCTCCCCAGCACCCTTTTCCGCTGGCTCGCAGCCTGGGAACGGCGAGTGCGCCGCATCTCGACGCTGGCGCCGTTCGGCGACCACTTCCGCATCACGCTCCGCCGCCGTTAGCGGCGTGCTGAAACGCCCGGCCGTCGCAGCGAGAGGATCGCTCACCGCCGTACCGCGGGGGGCTCTCCCTGCTCTGCTACAGGAACAGATCCCCCTGGAGATACTTGAGCCCGCGGTCGCAGATCACCGTCACGACGCGGTGGCCCGGGCAAAAAACCGAACCGCCCGGCTGCGCACAGCCGAGCGGCGGTAGCGGGCTTCGCGAGCACAGGCTCGCGTGCGACCGGGCTCCGGTCGCTGGGGGGGGGTATCAGTACTCTTCGATCGTGATCTTGCCTCGGAGCGCCTCGGCCGAGAGGCTGCCGCTGTCGTGTGCCTTGAGATCTGCCACCCGCGCCTTGACCACGACGCGGGAGATCTCTTCGCGGTCGAGATGGCGGCTGTCGCGCATGCAGGCGACGACCATCAGCCACTGATCACCGCGCAGGTCACCCACCAGGTCCTTCGAGTCGACCATGAAGTCGACCAGCTCTTCCTTGCCGCGCTCGTACCGTCGCGATTCGCGGGAACGATCCCGGTCGCGGCGGCTTTCCCGATCGGACCGGTCCCGATCGGAGCGATCCCGATCCGATCGGTCGCGGTCTTCATCGTCCTCGTCATCGAGGTCGCCCAGGTCGCGAATCACGACGTGGCCACGGTGCATTTCGAATCCATTCCACGACCAGCTCCGACTCCCGTTCCAGTTGCTGCCGACCAGCGACGCGTCGAAGGTCAGGATCAATCCCACTTCGTCGATGTAGATGCCGTGCGCGTCATCGCGTCCCGAGACGAGAAAGTTCGGGCTGTCGAGGAGGAGGTCGTCGAGATCTTCTTCGAGCCGCTCGACATCGCGCTTCATCGAGTCCCAGCCCACCGGCTCGCCCGCCTTCGTGCGCGTCACGGTCGCGGCGCCGATCAGGATCAGCAATCCGGCTCCCGCGCCGATCGCCCAGGCGAACCGCCGCGACCGGCCGACCATGTGCGGCCCGTTTGCTCTGAGAGTGAACGACATCGGATCCTCCTTCGTGCTTCCCCGGGCGGTCTCGCGCGGGGGCTTGTCGGCTGGGACTTTCGAGATACCAGGCGCCTGTGGCGCAGACTGGACTTCGGTCGAACCACGGTGCGGGGTTGCCCGCGCGGTCAGATAGACGGGCGCGGGGAACGAAAGGTTGCGACTCGCCGAAAAAAAATGGAACCGAATCGAAGCTGGACGCCCGCCGACTCGATGTGTTTCAAGGAGTCATGCACCGCTGGTCAAAGGCGCTCGTCGCCATCTGTCTCCTGGGCACGATTTTCCGTGCCCCGGCCGCGCTCGCCTCGCCCGCGGATCTGCGAGCCGAGATCGAGCGGTTTCAGCGCTCGGAACGGGCCGCCGGGCTCGCGTTCACCGCGGTCTTCTCCCCCGTGACGGCCGACCCTGGTCCCGCGGAAGGGACACCCGCAGCCGCGCCAACCCAGGGAGGGGCAGCGGAGAGCACGGTCCCCGCGACGCCGGCAACCGACGCGGCAACCGACACGGCGAAAGGCACGGCAGTCGGCAGGACAGCCGGCAGTTCGAGCGGCAACTCCGCCGCTTGCCCCGGCTGCGTCTCGTTTCACCCCGATCGTCCCCTGATCCCGGCCAGCGTGACCAAGTTGGTCACTACCAGCGCCGCGCTCGAGGCCTGGGGACCCCGACACCTCTTCCATACGCAGGTCTGGTCAGATGGCCGGATCCGCCGCGGGGTCCTCGACGGGAACCTGATCGTGCGCGGAGGGGGCGATCCGTTCCTCGTGACCGAGCGGCTGTGGCTCCTGGCCCACGAGTTGCAGCTCAAGGGCGTGACCGAGGTCACCGGTCGGCTGGTGATCGATCTCGGCGCGTTCGTTCCGGAGGCAGCCGATACCGCGCGCCTGCAGCGCGAAGACTCCGATCGTCCGTATGCGGCCGGGCTCTCGCCGCTCACGGTGAACTTCAACGCAATCACGGTTCGAGTCGAGCCGGGCGCCGGCCCCGGCGAGGCCGCGTTCGTCGGCTTCGATCCGTTTCCCTGCGCGTACCTCCGATTGGTCAACCGCGTTCGCACCGGCGCTCCGGGAGGGAAGACTGCCTGGTCGGTGCGACTTGCGCAGCTTGACGGCTCCTGGGCCGCCTCGAGTACCCCGGCCGAGATCACCGCACGTGGCGGAGCCGAGATTCGAAGCAGCGGTGCGGGCGTCGGCGCGGAGAGATCGTCGGACCCGGCGCATCCGACGGACCCGGCGGACACTCTGACGAGCGGTCACGACGGCGCCCCGACTCTGTCTGCATCCCCGATGGGCGGCGACGCGCCTTCGATCGGGAGCGGTCCACCGCGTGGTGCCGCTGCGACTCTCGAGTACGCCGACTCGCTCGCGCATGGCGAGGTGGTGATCGTCGAGGGGGTGATCGCGGCCGACGCGGAGCCGCAGTTCGAGTATCGCAGCGTCGAGCATCCTGATGCCTTTTCCGCCGCACTGATCCGGACGTTTCTGGCCGAGGCCGGAATCACCGTTCGCGGGGCCACCGTCTTCGGTTCGATACCGCGGAAGGCAAGTCTGCTGCTCGATTTCCCCTCGCTGCCGCTGGCCGACCTGGTCGGCAGCACGAATCGTCACAGCAACAATCTGATGGCCGATCTCCTTGCCATGTCGCTGTCGACGACTTCGCCGGTCGCGAAGGGCTGGGAGACCACCACCGCCGCCGATGCGGTGCAGGTGCCGGCCAGTCTCTCGCATGGGGCGCGCGTCCTGACTCGCTGGCTGCGCGACGCCGAGGGGCTTGCTCCGCGCTCCGCGCAGGAGATCGTGCTCCACGACGGCAGCGGGCTGTCTCCCCGAAACCGGCTGACCGGAGCGGCGCTGGTGCATCTGCTGCAGCGCGACTGGAACGACTTTCGGATCCAGCCCGCGCTCCTCGCCTCGCTGCCCGGCCCCGGCGAGGAGGGCACGCTGCGCCGCCGCTGGAAGGAGGTCGACCCACGCCCTCCCGTGCGCGCCAAGACCGGCACCCTCGGCGATCATCCCACGAGCGCCCTCGCCGGCTACCTCGTCGATCGGCGTCACGGCGTGGTCGCATTCGCCCTCATCATGAACGGACGGTCCGGCTGGTCGGTGGCCGAGATGCAAGCCCTGCAGGACGCGTGGATATTGAAGTACCTGCAGTAGGTCCCTCGTCGCGAGGTGGGCGGCGTGCCGGCTGGCTGAGCCGCGATGTGGGTCACCTGCGAGTCGGGCGGGGCGCCGTGCGGCAGGCCATCACGGGGTGGATCGTGGCGGGGCGAGTCGGATCGCAGCGGGGCGGGCCGCAGGAGGGCGAGCAGCAGAGGCGCCGGCAGCAGGACGGCGAGCAGCAGCGCGGCGAGCAGCAGATGGGTGGGCCGCACGTCGTTCGATGTCGAACAGCCCCCGGGGAGAGTTGCGCGGATCGGTGCGGGACTGCGCGGGTCGCGGGAGTCGCGGGAGTCGCGCGAGTCGCGCTACCGGTAGTTCCCGTAGTCGATGCCGTAGCGTTCGCAGAGGCGGTAGAGCGCCTGCTTGCTGATGCCCAGGGTCGCGGCCGCCGGCAGCACCCGTCCCTGGTGCAGACGGAGCGCCGCGTCGATCTGCGACTCGGTCAGTTCGAGTGCGGTCGCGATCGCCTGACGCGGGTCGACCGGCGCCGACCACTGGGGCACCCGCCGTCCCGGCAGCGCCCGGCTCGCCAGGGCGAAAAGCTGGTTCCGCAGCTCGCGCACGTTGCCCGGCCAGTCGTATTCGCTCATCGAGGTCAGCACCGCGTCGCTCACCCCCACGAACTCGATCCCTCGCTCGCGCAACTGCTGCGCGAAGTGCTCGATCAGGATCGGGAGATCGTCGATTCGATCGCGCAGCGCGGGGAGATAGATCGTCAGGCCGCAGAGCCGGTGATACAGATCGCGACGGAACTCGTTCGCTTCGACCGCCTGGCGCAGATCCTTGTGCGTCGCGGTCACCAGGCGAACATCGACCTTGATCGCGCGGTCCGCGCCCACCGGCCGGATCTCGCCCGGAGTCGAGCATGCGGAGAATGCGCGGTTGCGAGCCCGGACCTAGCTCCGCGATCTCATCGAGGAACAGCGTGCCTCCGGAGGCGGTGCAGGCCAGCCCAGCGCGCTCGGTGATCGCCCCGGTGAACGCCCCTTCTGGTGTCCGAACACCTCGCTGTCGAGCATCTCCGGGCTGAGCGCGCCGCAGTTGACCGGGACGTACGGACCCCGCGCCCGCCGACTCAGATCGTGCACCGCGCGGGCCACCAGTTCCTTTCCCGTGCCGGTCTCCCCCTGGATCAGGATCGGCTGATCGGTCGGCGCTGCTTCGCGCACCTGCTGGAGCGCGGCGCGGAGGAGCGGGCTCTTGCCGTGGAGCTCGGGAAGCCCGGGTTGGTGGCGGTGCGGAGGACCTGGATCGTCCGCAGGCGCGCGAGGGAGATCGATTCCTCGATCTGTTCGCGGGTCAGGGGCCAGGTGGGGTTGGGGAGACGCGGGTCGGGTCGGTGTTCGCGGCGGGGTCGCGGGTGTCGGCGGTGCCGGTGTCGGTGTCGGTGTCGGAGGAGGTATCGGCGCCGTGGCCGTCCGCGCCGCGACTCCCGGCGGGGAACCGACCCGCGTCCGCGGGAAACGGCTGGTTGAGCAGGTCGGCGATCGGGTCGACCTCGTTCGCCTCCAGTTCGGCCCGCAGGCGCGCTCCCTCGGCGTCGTAGGAACGTCCCAGGGTGGCAATCAGAGTATCCGCATCGTCGATCGCCTCGCCACGGGCCAGCGCGAGTAGCCGTTGGGCGCGGTAGATCTCGAACCGCTCGCCCATCTGGGTGAAGAAGTCGACCGCGCGCTCGAGGTCGTGGATCGCTTCGGCCGTGCGACCGAGGTGGAGGAGGATGCCTCCGCGGACGCGGCGGCAGACGGCGACTTCGTAGAGGTCTTCCATCTTCTCGAAGGCGGCGAGTGACTCCTCGGCCAGCTCGAGTGCGCGGCCGGGGTTCTTCGACTGGAACTCGACCTCGGCGAGGAGGCGTTGCGTCTCGCCCATGATATCGCGCTCGGGGATTCGGTAGGCGAGGGCGTAGCCGCGCTGCAGCCAGCGGCGGGCGCGGGAGAGGTAGCCGCCGGCGAGGCGGAATTCGCCGGTGTATTCGCAGAGCGCAGCCGTCGTTCTTGGGTCAGGTTGACTCCGAAGGCCGGCGAGCGTTGCGACCACCTCTGTGCGCGCTGCACCGGGCCTACCTGTTCTCGTGAAGAGCAGGGCTCGGAGAGTACGGAGCTTTAGCCCCCGTGCAGGTTCGTTGAGCTCCTCGGCCAGGGCAGTGGCGCCTTTGAGACTCGGCTCGGCGAGGAGAAACTGACCTCGAAACAAGCGCAGGCTCGAGAGATTCAGCCGCGCCGTGAGGGCAGCACTCTCGGCTCCGAGCGTGCCGTACATGCGGAGGGCCTCCGCGAGCAGCGAGTCGGCGTGGGACCACGCGGTCCCCTGACGTTCCACCAGCGACAGCATCTGCAAAATGTGCGCAGAGCGAAGCTGATCCCCGCCGATCTCGTACTGGCGCAACGCCCGATTCCACATCGTCCTCGCTCGACTGGTCTCACGCAGAGCAAACCAACAACGCCCTGCCTGATCCAGCAACTCCGCTGCCTGCGGCCTAGTTAGCGCGCTCGGTTCCTGGAGAGCACTGGCCATTCGAGAAGCAACCCCGTGGTAGTCGTTACGCTGAATTCCAATTCGCGCATGCCCCAGAGCGATGACGAATCGAGTCGTACCCGACTGCGACTCTCCGGACTCCAACTCGCGCAGGTAGGCCGCAAGCTCTTCAACCCGGCGCTCTCGCCAGAGAAGGTCGGCGCGGCACTCCAACAGGTATGGTTCCCCGGAATCCGTACTCTCTAAACTGCCGAGCAGTGCCCATGCTCGCGTGATGTCACCGGATGCCAAGCAGACACGGAGCAGCGCCAGTGAAGCCTGACCCTCCTCGTAGCCGCGGTTGTCGCGCTCTGGGTCTGCCATTGCTCTACCTCACCGAGCGATCGGGGGGACGCCCCTAGATCCTTGTCCAGGCGCGAAGTTTACAGCCTCGAACAACCGTAGGATGCGCGCCATAAGCTCGGACAAACTCGCCGGTGAAGCGCCGACCTCCGCTTCCTCCGCGACTGCCCGCCGTTCGGCACTTCGAGTCATGCTATGGGTGGGCGCACCCGGCCGATCAGGGAAGTCGTAGATCTGCCCATCCGTATCCCCCGGCTCCATCGGCAGCGGGGCCGGCGGTGGGGTCCAGGCGTGGGACGGTGCAGCGGCGAGCGGGCCCAACATCACAAGCGACGCAAGCAGCAGCAGGCGGAGAGTGCGAGCGGCGGCGCGCGATGGGCGTGTTCGAGACATTCGGCTACCTCCGGTTGGGTATCGCCGAGCTGGGCACTCGGCGGCCGGCCCCCTAAAAGTTCAGCGCCGAAATGATAGAAGCACGGCTACGGGCCGGCAACGGAATTCTCGGGGAGTGCTTCTGGCCGGTCGGGGTTTCGTCGGCGGTCGGGGCACCGGCGGAGAATCGAAGCGATCGGCCACGGATCGGCCACGGATCGGCCACCAGCAGACAGGAGCAGCGGGCACCGCGATCGACTCCGGTGCCGCAGCCCCGGCTGGTTCAACGGCGGCGATCTTGACCGGTGCAACCGGCCCGGACGGAGCGGCGACGACATCCGCCAGTCCACCAACGTCGGCCGGTGCAGCGGCGACGTCCTCGGCCGGTGCAGCGGCGACGTCCTCGGCCGGTGCAGCGACCATTTCCGGTGATCGGCCTGGACCGACGCAGGACTCAGGACTCGCGTGCGACTTCGCGACTCCCTGCCCGCACGTTCGCCGGCAGCATCTTCCCCGAACGTGGCGGTGAAGCGATGCCCTCCCGATCTGGCCTCCGGGTATGACACCCGATGCCCGGCCCGACTGCCTTCGCGACGACGGAGTCGGGTGCACACTGTCCCCGGGGAGAGTTCCGTCCGTCCGTCGATCTGCTCCTTACCACGCGGTGGCGCGCCGCGGCCCAACCAAGTTCCGCCACGCGCTTCGCATCGAGCGGGCCGATCTCGGACCGGACGCCCTCGCCTGCGGACCGGTCAGCCCACCCGACGTCACTCCGCGCCTCGTAACGGTTGTGGGCCCCGCAGCGAAGAGCGAGGTTCTCCACCGTGTGCGCCCCGCCCTGAGCAAAGGGGAGCAGGTGATGGAACTGAAGGAAGGCACGCGTGCCGCAGCGGTGCCCTTGGCGCGACCGGAACGCGCACCGCCCGCCATCCCGCTGCCAGACGGCGCGACGTACCGCGATCGGAATGTAGCGCGAGCGCCACCGCGGAGCACGCCGGCGCACCGTCGGTCCCGCGTGAACTTCTCCGCCCCGCGGCAATCCGTGCGGCCGCGCCCGCAACGACCCGCTCGGCTCGGCCGGCAGAGGCGCAGCTGCCCCGGGCTTCAACGGCACAGGCGCCCCGGCCTCCAGCGACACAGCTGACCCGGCCTGTGCCGCCACATGCTCCAGCGACCACCCCTCCGCCGGTGCCCCGTCCGGCTGCGCGATCGGCCCCGACACCTGCTGCCCGAACCTCCGTCGCTCCGTACTCGCGATCAGCGCCCGGAGCGCGAGCCGAAGCAGCGTGGCGAGATCTCCACTCGGATTGCTGTGACTCACGAGATCCCGCGCCCGGGCGAGCAGATCTTGCAACTCGGGATCGGCCGCGAACGAGAGCTTGGGCGGACCGAACGCCGCGCCCGCGGGCCTGGTAGCGACAGCCTCGGTCGCAGCGCGTTCCTGAAGCGACGCGGC
Organism: Candidatus Eiseniibacteriota bacterium; assembly: GCA_016712505.1. Classification (GTDB taxonomy): domain Bacteria; phylum Eisenbacteria; class RBG-16-71-46; order CAIMUX01; family CAIMUX01; genus JADJQY01. Next base: position 121,272 of record JADJQY010000015.1, read on the forward strand.
CTCGGAACTTGGGGTGCAGGCCGATGCCGAGGACATGGTCGCGCCTTCGGTCAGCAACAGACCCGGCCCGGCCGGTCGCCCAACCTGCGCGATACCCCCCGGACCGGGTCGAGCTTCGGCAAACGCCATCCGCCCAGAACGGCAGTCCGCACTACGCGCCGCAGCGTCCCGGGCAGGAGCCGCAGCGTCATCCGCCGCACCGTCCACCACCATCGGCGCCGCGACACCGGGCACCGCCCTCTCACCGACCAGCATCCGCTCGACCGCACGCTTCGATTGCCCGCACGCACGCGCGATCCAGCAGGCCACATTCTCTTCCGTCAACTCCGAAGCGAGCAGGCAGATCGCACTGAGATGCAGCTCCCCCGCGGCGAGCCGCGCGAGCAGGTCCGGGAACCGACGCCCGGCTCGGGCAGCGGTGATCCGGTGGTAGGCGGCCGGCTCCGACATGCGGAGGATCTCGGTGCAGTAGGCGAAGGTCGACGAGCAACCGGCCCCGAGATAGAGACGCCGCGCGTCCAGTTCGCCCAGGTGCCGGAGTAACTCCGCCGTGACGCGTCGCTCCGCCCTTGCCCAGCCCGCGACCGCGCGAAGGATCGCTCCGTCGCTGAGCGTCGCGAAATCCGCCGCTTGGGATACCACCTCTGCCATGTTGCTGCGCATATCGGCCTCCGTGCCCTCGTTGGGATTCGTTCGCTGATTCCACGCGCTGCTCGCTGCTCGCAACGCTCTACCGAAACGAACGATACCCCACCACCTCAGGCGGGCCTGCGGCCGACCGAGAGCACCGAAGTCTTGAACAGACGTCTCGAATCGTCATTTCGATCCGCGGATCTCCCACACGGGCTCCACGTGCAATCACGGACGACGCGAGAGAGCCTTTTCGCACCAGCGGATCAGTCCATACGCACAACTGTCAATCCGTATTTCTATCCATACACACTTTGTTCGCAACTGACCAACAGTCGTGGGCCGGACAGCTTCGACGCTGGAACCGCGCCGACATCTCCCGCCGTCGCAGTACCGCAGTACCGCAGTACCGCAGTATCGCAGTTCCGCAGCGCCGCAGCGCCGCAGCGCCGCATCATCGCGCCTCCGCGCTGATGCACCGAAGCGCGGTCACACCGAGACACCGAGACACCGATGCGCCGTAGCACGAACGCACCCACGCAGCACCGCATCAACGCAGGACTTCACGCACGCCACGTCGCGCCAGACCGAGGCCCGGCCACCGCCGGCCCTCCAGAACGATTCCCCACGCGCCCCGAGCGCTTTCAGGCAGCCCACGCGACGGTCGCAGCGCTGACCGAGGTCACCCGACAAACACGATGCACGAGACGGAGGCAATACCCACCACGCCCCGCACCGCGCTCCCCTTCGCCCGGAACAGACCCCAGTCACGGACCTCCTCCGTACAACTCGACGTAGGATTTCGACTACAGGTCGCAATCTCGGATCTCGGATCTCGGATCTCGGTCCCCGCACCCAGCGTTACCAGTCGCGACAGGCGTCACCCTCCTGGGGGTTCCTTCCCCCGACGCGGATCCGGGAGGTGCGAGACCCGCGCTGCAAACTCCTCGCAGCATCGGCTCGCGGCGTGAGCGGCCTCCCCCGCCCCTCGTCCCAGACTCGCCGCAGCAATCCGGGCCGGGACTCCCGGGCCATCCGCGCTATCCGCGCTCTCCACAAGAGTGACGTCGAGACGTTGCGGGGATCGGGAGTTCCCATGCGTTCCTCGTTCCATCGGATCCATGAGTCGCCCCGCCTTGCACCCCCCGGATCGGCATCGATGAGTTTCAGGCGAGCCGCAGACACGCTCACCATCCTCCCTTCCCGGGCCCGCCCTGACGCACACCGCCCCTGGGGGCAGTCGGCGTGATCAGCGACAACTACTTTTCCCGTCGGCGACAACTATTCTTCCCGGCCCTTGGTTTCGGATTGAGAGGGATCCTGCTGCATCCTCAGTAGTCCCTCGGACTTCTTTCGGAACAGCGGACGGGTTGTGGCCCGGCCCTCGGAGACGTTCGGGCTCGAGTGCTCATTCCTCTTCGCGGTTGGCAGCGCCCGGGATTCGAGCTATCCCAGGGGTACCCCAGGTACTCGGAGGGTCGCGATCGTGGCTCCTGGAGCCTCTCATGCGTCCTCCTTCTTCCCCCGACCCTTGCGGTGTGACTCCTCCAGCCGGAAGCTCGAGAGGTTGAGCTCCAGGATCACGCTATGATGGACGAGCCGATCGATGGCCGCCGCGGTGGTCATCGGGTCCTTGAAGATCGCCTCCCACTTCGAGAACGGCAGGTTGCTGGTCAGAAGTACGCTTCCGCGTTCGTAACGGTCGGCCAGGAGCGCGAAGAGCACCTCCATCTCCTCCCGACTCTGTTGGACGTAGCCGATGTCGTCCACGAGGATGGCATCGTAGCCACCAAGGCGCTTCAGAACCCGGGCCAGCTTCAAGTCGCGCTTCGCGATGAGCAGCTCCTGGACCAACAGCGCACACGGAGCGAACAGAACGCGTCGTCCCCGACGGACCAACTCGTGACCGAGCGCACAGAGCAGATGCGTCTTCCCCGATCCCGGGTTGCCGAAGGCGAGGATGTTCTCTCTCCGATCGAGGAAGGTCCCGTCGAGGAGGGTCTGGAACTGAACCGCGACCTTCCGCGGTAGTCGCTTCAGGTCGAACGTCTCCAAGGTTTTCTCCAGAGGGAGACGAGATTCACGCAGGAGCCGGGCGGTGCGATTCTGTTGCCGTGCCTCGACCTCGCGATCCGACACCGCGAGCAGGTAGTGCTCGTAACTCAGCGATTCCTGAAGTGCCCGCACCGCCTCGGCCTCGAAGCTCTCACGGACCGCCGGCAGATGAAGCGCCCGCAGGTTCGCGACCAGGCGGGCGTTCAATTGACCACCGCTTCGCATCCCGCCTCCATCGCCCCTTCGAGCAGCTCGTCGTAACACGCCAAGTCGACGGCATCGATCGCGACCTCGGTCTTGTCCTCCACCGGATTCTGGAGCCGAAGACCATGCTCGACCGACTGCCCGGTCATCCATTCCTCGCGCTGGATCAGTTGCCGAAGCACCTCGTCCACGCCCGTCTCGCTGACCGTGGCCGCGAGTTGCAGGATGGCCAGATACTCCCGGGAGGCGTTCGCACGATCCCTCCCGACCAGCTGGTCGTAGGCCATCCGGAAGCGGCTGGTGGGAAAGAGATCCTCCCGATACCGGTACTCCGCGAAGGCTCCAGGCTTGCGCACCAACCAGTCGATCACGTGTCGGTAGTCGATCCGGTGCTTCTTCTCCCCGCGCAGGCGCGGGAACTGATCGACTTGCCGCTGGCCGTACCAGATCTCCAGGTCCTCGGCTCCCAAGCGAACCGTCACCGTCTCACCGATCAGACGACTGTGGACCGAGTACGCGTTGTGCAACACCCGGATCGTGCTCCCTTGACCCACCCGAACCTCGATCCGGCGCCGCATTTCCAGCCGGTGGACAGGGAGGGGCCTCAGCACGGCGCGCTCCTCCTCGAAGCGCGCCTTCCGACCTGCATTGCGCTGGCCGAAGATCTCCCGCAAGAACCGCTCGTAGCCCGAGCGATCGAGGAAGTCCCGACTTCCCCGCAGAAGGAGTGCCTGCTCCACCGCCCGCTTGAACCGGTTATGACTCTGCTCCACGTCCCCGTTCTCGTTCGGGCAGGCTACGCCGGTGTGCTCCGCCTCCACCCCGTAGTGCCCCAGCAGGCCTGGTAGCGTCGCGTGAACTGGTCCCGGTGCGGCATCTGATGCACCGCCGCCAGGCTGATCGGTCCGATGACGTCGCGGCGACCCGCCCAACTCCCGGAGCGCGTTCTCCAGCCCAGCGCTCAGACTCTCGAAGCTCTCCGAGAAGCAGATCGTCCCGGTCTCCCAGTTCGAGTAGGTCAGCACGAAGTGGTAGACCAGATGATCGAAGGGCTGACCGGCGATCGTCACCTTCAGGGTCCTCATGCTCGTGAAGTCCGACTGCGACAACTCCCCTGCGTGGTGCTGCTGGGGAAGAACACCTCACGGGCAGGACCTTCGAGGGCCCGCCAGTTCTTCACCCGGCGCTGGAACGTTCGCACCTGCCCATCGGGGAACCGACCGGGGTACTTCCGTTGCAGAGCGTCGAAGAGCGACTTCGCTTCAAGCCCGGGAGCCTCCTTCAGCAGAGCCTCGCTCCAGGCCCAGACTTCATCGAACGGATCCGGGCGGGTCCGCCAGTCCCGGGCTGGCTGGCACTCGCTCGGGAGACGGCCGCCGCGGTGGTACTTTCGGGCCGTCTTCTCGTCCATCCCGGACTTGGCGGCCGCCAACGACACGCTCGTTCCTTTCTGCATCAGCTTCCTCAGCTTCTCCACCTGGCTGTCCGTGACCATCTCGATAAGTCCCTCCCAATGAGGAACTTGGAGACGCCAAGACCCAGGCGAAACCGGGAATTCTAATTGTCGCCGACGGGAGTTCTAATTGTCGCTGATCATCGGCGACCACGGCAGGTGCTGCGGGCTGACCGTTCACTTCGCGGTGCAAACCCTCAACCTGCAGGTTGAACCGGCACCGTTCCGGTCGAGGCCGAGAGCGCTCCTGCGATCAAGTCTCCGCAACCGGTCGCGCCCCCTCCCGACGCGCGGTGCTCTCGGACGGCGTGTGCTCTCAGCACGCCGAGCGGTGGTCCAACGCCGAGCGGTGGCCCACGCCGGGCAGTGGCCCACGCCCTGCAGTGGCCCACGCCCTCCAGTGGCCCACCCCGCGCAGCGCGCCCCGCTTCCGGCCATCCCGCCGCGATCGAGCGTTGAGCCGATCCCGCGATCGGAATACACTATCTGCGCCCCCACCAGCGCCGCCGCGGGGGTCGTCCTGCAGATCCGTACCGCGCCGCCAGAACGGCGCGTGTTCATCTGGCGGCATGGCCGAGTGCGCCCTACTCCCAATCGGAGGCCGACATGAACGTTCGCACCTTGCTCCCGGTAACGCTTCTTTGCCTGACCAGTTTCGCCTGCAAAGATGACGACAAGAAGGTGATCGACCCGCCGATCGATCACTACCTCCCCGCGACCTCGATCGCCAACGTGCTCGACAACCTCGTCCGATCGTACGAAGAGATGAACATCGAGAAGTACCGCGCGCTCTTCGCGGAGGAAGAGTTCTTCTTCGAGTTCGCGCAGGTGGACCGCGATCGCGACCCGACCATCCCGACGGGCTGGGACTTTCCCACGGATCAGGTCTCGACCGAGAACATGTTCGAAGACGACACCATCGACAAGATCGTCCTCGACTTCACCAAGCTAGCTCCGGTCGAGGCCACCACCGGCGACCAGTTCCCTGGCGGCCCGAACGGCGTCTGGAAGGCCACGGTGCAGAGCGTCCACCTCGAAGTTCACACCGTGGGCGAGGACAATCAGCCGCTCGAGTTCCTGGTCGACGGCGACGGCGCCGACTTCTTCTTCCGCGAGTACCCGGATGAGCCGGTCAACGGTCTCCCTTCCTGGAAGATCGTCCGCTGGCGGGACAAGCCGGTGGGCGGAATCGCTCGGCCGACGACGCCGACGACGGAGAAAACCACCTGGGGGTCGATCAAGGGCCTGTACAACTAGCGGGTAAGACTCTCGCGCAGCGCACCAACTGCCCCCGGGGGCAGTTGGTGCCGGACCACTCCTCGCCCCACGCAGGCCCCGCGTCTCGCGCGGACCCCGCGGCTAGCGCAGCCCCACGTCCAGCGCAGCCCCACGTCCAGCGCAAGCCCCCACGTCCAGCGCAAGCCCCCACGGCTAGCGCCGCCCCCGCGGCTACCGCAGCCCCGACCGCCCCGCGAGCAGACAGCCCACGATCAGCGCCGCGGCGGCGAGATTGACCAGCGTGCCGCGGTCGCCGGGGCTCCCGTAGAGGAGGTACCCGTTGATCGCGCCGTCGATCAAGAAGAGCAAGGTGAGGACCATCCCGGCTCGCCAGAAGGCGGACTGGCGGCGAAACACGCCGATCGCAGCCACCACCAACGCGGTCCCGAGAATCGACAGCCCGATTCCCACACCGAAGACAACCGCCGCGGACGCGCGGATGTCGGGATCGGCCGACGGTCCCTGGAGAACCAACATTCCCCCGCCGAGGCCCCGAGCGAGGCCGAGGAGAAGCATCAAGAGCGCCCCGACAAACAGCAGTGGTTTCGACCACGCCACCATGGGTTGACCTCCGAAGGGACAACCGCCCCAGGTCCTACCGGTTCTTCTTCTCCTGCAGCTTCTCCAGCAAGCGCTGGTACTTCTCGTGCGCGGCATCCGGATCGACGTCCCAGTCCTTGCCATCCTCATCGAGCGGCGCCTCGCGCTTGTGGCGCGGGGTGTAGGTGTACTTCGAGCCGGGGGGAAGCTCGATCAAGGTGATCCCCCAGAGATGGGGCTGACGCGGCGGGGCGGCGTTCCAGTCGCCGAAGGCGTGGGAGTCGTCGGTCTCATAGTGGAGGGCGTACTTCGCCGGGGGGAGCTTGAGGGCGACGCGGATCTCGCGGTTCTTCTTGGCGCCGCCGGCCCACCAGCTCTCTTCCAGGCTCATCTCCCAGACGGTCTTTCCGGTGTCGAGGTTCTCGAGCCAGCCGTAGTCGGCCATCTCGTCGCCCACCCCTTCACCGACGCAGATCAGGAGGACGTTGGTGGTCCCCTCGGAGGTGAAGCGCTTCACCACGTGCTGCCCGTCCTTCGCCGGCGCGAGCGAGATCATGGTTTGATCGGTCCCCGACGCGCCAGACGAGGTCGGGGCGGGGACCACCTGCCCGGCAGCACTGTCACCCAGCGGAAGGAGCTGAATCCCCCAGAGATCCGAGTCGTAGGGCGGCTCGTCGTTCCAGTCGTCGTAGGCGTGCGAGTCGTCGGTGGCGTAACAGAGGTTGTACGAGCCCGGATCGAGAACGACGTACGACTGCACCTCACGGTTCTTCGCCGCGCCGCCGGCCGGGAAGGTCGCGATGGTGTCCATCTCCCAGATCGGCTCCAGGTTCTTCCGATCCTCGATCCATCCGAAGTCGGCCCAGATGCCGCCCGCCTTCTCGCCCAGCGCGTGCACCGCGATCGCGGTGCGCTTCTTCACCACGAACGGCTTGCAGATCGTGGCGTTGTCTCCCACGCGGTCGATGGCCAGGAGCGCGCTCTCGCCGACCACGTTCTTCACCACGTGGCAGGCATTGCGGTCGGCCGGGTTGACCGGAGTGAGGGGCGAGACCCCAAGCGGCCGGATCCCACGGGGGAGCGGTGTTCCAGGTGTCGGTGGCGTGACTGTCATCGGTGAAGACGTTGACCATGTAGTTGCCGGCCGGGAGGGTGATTTCATCATCGAAGAGCCGGTTCTTGGAGGCGCCGCCGGCGGCAACAGTGTTGTCGCGCTCGAGCTGCCAGATCCGCCGCCAGCTCTTCTGGTCGATGATCGATGCGCCGTCGGCGAAATCGTCCGCCCCTTCCCACCACTCTCCCGTGGCCCAGAGGTGGAATCGCACCGCCCGGTCGAGCTTGAGCCCCACCCGCTTGCGAGTGGAGTTCCCCACGCCGAGCAGATTGACGACCGCATCGGGGAACGGCTGATCGAGCGCAGTGCTCACCGGCGTCGGCTTGAAGTCGGTTCGCATCGCGGTGACCCAGATGCCCCAGCGCTCCGGATCCCCCTCGTCATCCCACTCGACCGTCGGGCCGAAGTCGGAGTCGATCTCGCCGAGATCGAGGCCGAAGATCTTGAACTTCCCCTTCATCGGCATCTTGCCGCCGTAGGCGACGTAGTAGACGCCGTAGGTGCCGGGAGGAAGGGTCACCTCCTCTTCGGCGCGCCAGTTCTCGGCCTTCTTGTCGTAGCAGCAGTCGCTGTCGGTCATGCTCCAGACCGGACGCCGCGTCTTCATGTCGAGGATGTAGCCGTAAGAGAGGAAGACGTCACCGTCGGGGTCGCTCAATCCTTCGGCGCGCACGTGGAGCGGCGTTTCCTCGCTGAGGACGAACAGCCCCCGCCGCAGCCCCTGCTTCCGGATGTCCTCGATCGTGATCACGCTGGGGCCGGCGGGATTCCCGGCGCTCCGGATCCCCGACAGGCGCCCCCCGGACTGTCCGCCGGGGCCCCCGCCCGCGGGCGAGCCGCTCCCCGAGGTGCCGCTGGAGGAACTGCCTCCCTTGGGCTTCACGAAGGTTACCTCGGCCTGGGCGAGCGATGTGGAGAGGGAGAGCGCCAGGCCCCCGAGGAGCAATGCGGCGCATACGCTCAGCACCACCCGGCCGACGGGAGGGTGGATCAACGCGGATCGCGATTCGATCCGCTCATGATTCACGGCTGACAACATGAGTCTCCTGATACTCCCCCCAAGATCAACAGATTCCCAGTCCTAAGGTTAGCGCGTTCGCCCCCTCCCCGGACTGGCCGGTCCCGTTCCGACCCCGGTGGGCGTCTGGCCAGTCCCCTGGTCCGCACTACGGCGGCTCGCGCGCCGATGTTGCGCCCGGCCCCGCCTTTCATCGCACGTTTCCACCCCGGACGAAAGGGGCAGGCCGGGGCACCCGGGAGAAAGATCGCGCGGGGTCTAGGTGGCATGGGCGGGGGGTCGATATACTCCGTGGGTTGCGGAGACCGGCGCGGATCCCGAGGCCCCCGGCCAACGGTTCCACGAATCGAACAACTGTATGCCCAGGATGGGCTTACCTTCGGGCGAGAACAGGGAAGAAGAGGGGAATCCATGTCGAAGTCGCGCGTCGCGGTGCTGAGGGTCCGCCCTGAAACGATCCTCGAGGACATCGATCGGCTGATGAAGCTGGCCGAGTTCCAGAAGGCCCTGGCCCCCGGTGCGACCACGATCTTGAAGGACAACATCTCCTGGCACTTTCCCTTCCCCGGCGCCAACACCACCCCCTGGCAGATGGAAGGGGTGGTGCGGAGCCTCCGCGCCGGTGGTTACACCGATGTTACCTGCGTCCAGAACAAGACGGTGGTGACCAACGCCTTCAAGGGCGAGGACCTGAACCAGTACATCCCGATCTTCCAGGCCTACGACATCCCCGTCCTCTACAACTTCAAGGACGAGGACATGAAGTGGGAGATCTACAAACCCAAGGCCTCGATGTTGGTCCTGGATCACATCTTCCCCGACGGGATCATGGTGCCGGACTACTTCCACGGGAAGAACATCATCCACCTCCCGACGGTGAAGTGTCACATCTACACCACCACCACCGGCGCGATGAAGAACGCCTTCGGCGGCCTGCTCAACACCAAGCGGCACTACACCCACTCCTGGATCCACCAGACGTTGGTCGATCTGCTCGCCATTCAGAAGGAGATCCACCCCGGGCTGTTCGCGGTGATGGACGGCACCACGGCCGGCAATGGGCCCGGACCGCGCACCATGTACCCCGAAATCAAGAATGTGATGCTCGCCTCGGCCGATCAGGTGGCGATTGACGCCATCGCGGCGAAGTTGATGGGATTCGATCCGATGAAGCTCGACTTCGTGCGGCTGGCCCACGAGCGCGGACTCGGGATCGGCGACCCGCGGGACATCGAGCTGGTGGGCGACACCGACCTCGGCAACGAGTCGTGGAACTTCTCCGTGGGCGACAACATGGCGAGCCGGGTGGGCGACGTCATGTGGTTCGGCGCGCTCAAGAAGGCGCAGAACTTCTTCTTCCGCACCCCGCTGGTGAATCTCTTCATCTTCGGGTCGGAGGCGTATCACGACTACTATCGCTGGCCGCTGCGCGATCGACTGGTCTTCGAGAAGTGGAAGAAGAGCACCACCTGGGGCAAGCTCTTCGAGCGCTACGGACGGGAGAAGACCCTCGCTCCTCCCGCGCGCGCGGGCCTCTAGGCCGATCGTGATCCGCGCGCTCTTCCTCCTCAGCGCCCTGGGATTCGCGGTGCTGGGACTGCGCACCGCGGATCATGGAGCGGTTTCGGAAGCGGCGCTGCGCCACTGGGCCTCGACCACCCGCGGTCATCACCTGAGCCCCAACGGCCTCGATCTCTGGCGCGAGTTCGGCCACACCCTGCCGCTGCTGATCACCCAGTTGACCCATGCCATCCCCCGGAGCGGACTGATGGGACTCCTCGTCCCCACCGCGGCGGTGTCCGGACTGATCGTCGCCTGGCTCGGATGGGTGGCGCGTCAAACCAACCGGCTGCGCCGGGACGATCCCAACTCCGGAGTCGCGACCGACCCGTCGGAACCGCTCGCTCCCGTCCCGCTCGCGCCGGCGAGGATGGAGCGCGCCGGCACGCCGCTCCCGATCTGGTTGCCGGCCCTTGCGCTCATTTCCGCCCCGGCCTTGCTCCACCTGCTCACCGATCCCTCGCTTGCCGTGCTCGGCCTCGGCTCGCTGCTCCTCTGCGTCTACTTCATGGCCCGGATCGAGGACGGCGACCGCGGGGCGCGCTGGGGGCTCTCCGGCGCGATGTCGCTATTGGTGTTGAGCGAACCGAATGCGCTGTACCTGCTGGTCGGGACGGCCATCCTGCTCCCCACGGCACTCCGCGGAGTCGGGCGCTACTCCACCCGGCTCTGGAACGCACTCCGGATCTGCGCGCTCCCCGGGGGGACCTATGCACTGGTCTCCGCCGGCCACGCGCTGGAGCAGCGCGCGCCGCTTGGATCCGCCTTCGCCCTCTGGCTCGAGCCGCACCACGGCGTCGTCCGTCTCGACCGCTTTCATGCCACCGAGGTGATCGCACCGAGCATCGCGAGCCTCCCCCTGACCCTGGCGATCGTGGCGCTCGGAACCCCGCTCGTTCTGGTTCTCGGTCTGCTGCTCAGCCGCATCCGCTCGATCCGCTATCGGGTCAGTGCGGTCGCCTGTCTGCTGGTGCCGCTCTTCGCGGTGATCGAGTCGCATGCCCTCGGGCACGGCGCCACGCCCACGTTCTGGCTGGCGGTGACCGGCGCGCTGACCACTCTCTGGCTGACGCTCGAGCCGCTCCCCGCCGGGCTGGCCCGCGCCGCCTTCTGTCTCGTCCTGGCGCTCAACGCCGGTAGCTGGGTTCTGACCCGCGCCTGGTCCGATCCCGAGGCGCGCACCTGGCGCGTGAGCCTCACCGCTCCTGTCGAGTCGACCTATGCCGATGCCCGGGTGACCTCGCGAATCCTCGGCCGGCTCGACACCGTGGTGCTCGATGAGCAGGCCGCCTTCCCGCTGGTCGCACTTGCGCCCCGTCCGGCCAGCCTGATCGGGATCGAGGCCGCCATGCAGGGCGTGGCCACCGGCGCCGCCGGCTTCGCGCCGGAAGCAATCGTGATCGTGAATCCGACCCTCGAGGCCGGGATCACCGATCGGCTGCACATGTTGATGCCCAGCCTGTGGGACGAAGGCCGCGAGGGATACGAGATCGCGATCGAGCGGCCCGGCTGGCGCGTCTATCGCCGCACCGGCGGGCCACTCACCTCCATCTAGCGGCCCAGCTCCACGCAGGGCCTGGCGCTGTCGTGGGGCTCAACTCCTTCGCGGGTCCCTGTGTCACCGACACGCCGCTCCCCGCAGGGAGCGACGCCCGCGCGATCACCCTTGCCGCACCCACTTGATCAGCTCGGGCAGATTCGGTCGCTTGCCGTACATCAGGAGCCCTACCCGGAAGATCCGGCCCGACAGCCAGGTCACACCGGCCACCGCGAGCACCAGGAGCAGGATGGTGACCACGATCTCCCAGAGCGGGGGCGGGAGCACGCAGAGCCGCACCGCCATCAGGAGCGGGGTGAAGAACGGCACGAACGAGAGCACCTGGACCATCGGCCCGCTCGGATCACGGATCGCGAGCAACATCACCAGCGAGGCAAAGATCAGCGGCAGGGTGACCGGGAACTGCACCTGCTGCGCCTCTTCCTCGTTCGAGACCATCGCCCCCACCATGCCGAAGAGAGTGGCGTAGAACAGGAACCCGAGCAGGAAGTAGACCCCGAGGAGCAGGACCAGCCCGAGCGAGAGTCCCGCGCTGCTCAGGCCGTCGATCACCTCGGCCGCCAGACCGCCCCCACCGCCCATCTGGGCCGAGATGACCCAGCTCGACACCGCCCAGACAGTGACCTGGGTCAGCGCGGCCGCGGCATTGGCGAGGATCTTCCCCCCCACCAGTTCGCTTGGGCGGACGATCGAGATGATCACCTCGGCCGAGCGGGAGGTCTTCTCCTCGAGCACCACGCGCAGCATCTGCGCCGCGTAGATGGTCAACATGATGTAGAAGAGAAACCCCATGATGTAGGCCAGCATGAAGGTCTGCCCTTTGTCCTCGGCCGCCTCGCCTCCTTCGCCCACCTTGAAGGTGTTGAGCGAGGGACTGTCGAGCAGCCGCTTGAGCACCTCGGGATCAATGTCCGATCGCGCGATCCGCACCTCCCGCACGGCGGTCTCGATCGCGTTCTCCATCCGCTCGTTCCGCCGGAAATCGGAGACCGAGAGGGCGTAGTAGCGACACTCCCCTCCGTCCAGCGCGTCCTTGGGCAGGACGAGGAATCCGGTGATCTCCTCGCTCGAGACCCGCTTCGACAGCTCGGCCACGATCGTCTCCAGCGGACGATCGGCCATCGGCTCGCGTAGCAGGGTCAGCTTCGCCCGGTCCTGCTCCTGTTCACTCGAGAGCGGCTGATCCGGCTTGGCCTTCTTCGTCGCCTCCTCGGTCAGCGCCCGCTCCAGCGGATCGGCGAGCAGCCCCGACTCGTCCACGACCACCACCGTGGCGGCCCGGTCGGTGCTCATGTTCATGAACATTGCGGGCAGGACGAAGACCGCCGCCAGGAGCAGCGGCGTCGCGATCGTCCCGATGACGAACCCCCGCGAGCGGACCTTGAGCAGGAATTCCTGGATCGCGACCACCATCATGCGATTCATGCCGCCACCTCCTCGCCCCGGGCGCGCACCGTCTCGATGAAGATCTGATGCAGCGACGGCTCGGCGATCTCGAACCGATGCACCTCCACCTCACGCACCGCCGCCGCCAGCACCTGCTGCGGGGTCACCCCGGGCGCCGGCACCAGCTCGACGAACCGGCCGGAATCGTCCGACTTCGCCACCAGCGCCGGATCCTTGATGAAGCGCCCCTCGCCCGTGTACTCGAGGCGGACGGTGTTGGTGCCGTGCTGTCGCCGGATCTGACCGATCGGCCCGTCGAGCATCTTCCGTCCCTTGTTGATCAGGCAGATCGAGTCGCAGAGCTTCTCGACCGTGTCCATCTGGTGGGTGGAGAAGATCAGGGTAGTCCCCGCGTCCCGCAGCTCGAGCATCACGCTCTTGACCAGTTCGACATTCACCGGATCGAGGCCGGAGAACGGCTCGTCGAGGATGATCAGCTCCGGCTGGTGGAGGATCGCGGCGATGAACTGCACCTTCTGCCCCATCCCCTTCGAGAGCGCCTCCAGCTTCGACTCGGCGAAGTTCGAAAGCTCGAAGCGGGCCAGCCAGCGATCGGCCCGCGCCCGCGCCTCCGCCGGGGGGACGTTGCGCAGCCGGGCGAAGTAGAGCAGCAGTTCCCGCGCCTTCATCTTGCGGTAGAGACCGCGCTCCTCCGGCAGGTAGCTGGTGCGCGCCCGTCGGGCCTCGGCGTCCGCATCCCCCAGCAGATGGATGGTGCCGGCATCGGGCCGGATGATGTCCATGATCATCCGGATCGTGGTGGTCTTTCCCGCGCCGTTCGGACCGAGCAGCCCGAAGACCGAGCCACGCGCGACCGAAAGATCGAGCGAAGAAACCGCAACGAGGTCCCCGAACGACTTGGAGACCCCGGACAGAACCAGTACGTCGGACATGCGTCCTCCTTGATGGGCGCTATCGTTAGCGCAGACCCCGGGTCCGGGCAAGCGCAACCGGCAGTGGGCGCCTGCCCCTCGTCGGGCTGCCCCCTTCCCCTCCCGCCGGGATTGGGCGACAATCGTCCTCCGCGAGGAGGATCCATGATCACGTTTTCCCGGCGCACCGGGTGGCCGGCCGAACCAAACCGACTGTCGGAAGCCTGGGCCCACTGCCGGGCCGTTCGCCCCGACGCGGTCGACCTGACCCTTTCCAATCCCACGGCCGCCGGGCTCCCCTATCCCGAGGAGGCGATCCTCCGCGCGCTCTCCGATCCCCGTGCCCTACTCTACGAGCCGGCCAGCCGTGGGTTGCCCTCGGCGCTCGAGGCGCTGGCCCGGGATCTCACGCGAGCCGCCGATGCGGTCTCGCCCGACCATCTGGTCCTCACCGCGAGCACCAGCGAGGCGTACGGCTGGCTGTTCAAGCTCCTGACCGAGCGCGGAGACGAGATCCTGGTCCCGCGCCCCAGCTACCCGTTGCTCGAATTTCTCGCCGACCTGGAGGAAACGCGCCTCGTCTCGTACCCGCTTCGCTACGACGGTCGGTGGCAGATCGACTTCGACGCGCTCGAGGCCGCCTGCACCGAACGAACCCGGGCCGTGGTCGTGATCCACCCCAACAACCCGACCGGCAACTTCCTCGATCTCGACGACGCGCGACGGCTGGGCGAAATCTGCGCTCGACGCGGCCTCGCGATCCTCTCCGACGAGGTGTTTCTGGAGTACGGACTCGGCTCCGCGAACGAACTCCGGGCGGGAACGCTCGCGGCCCTCGATCTGCCGACCCTCACCGTCTCGCTTGGCGGCCTCTCGAAGTGCGCCGCGCTTCCCCAGATCAAGGTCGGCTGGATGCGGGTCGGCGGACCATCCGCGCTCGCCCGCGAAGCGCTGTCCCGGCTCGAGGTGATCGCCGACACCTACCTCTCGGTCAACACGCCCGCACAGTGGGGGCTCGAGACGCTCCTCGCCACGCGCAGCGCGGCACGCGACGCGATCCGGGCGCGCATCGAGAGCAACGACGCCGCACTTCGAAGCGCCCTCGTCCCTCAGTCCCCGATCAGCGCGCTTCACACCGAGGGAGGCTGGTCCACCGTGCTCCGTCTTCCCCGGGTGCGGAGCGAGGAGGCGTGGACCCTTGGCCTGCTCGAGGAGGAGGCGATCCAGGTCCATCCCGGCTACTTCTTCGACTTCGACCAGGAGGCCTTCTGGGTGGTCAGCCTGCTCCCGAGACCGGAGCAGTTCGTCCCCGCGATCGAACGCGCGCTGCGTTACGTCGAGCGCCACGCGTGACGCGGCGCGGACCCGGCCGGAAGCGCGGAGGCCTGCGCGGTGGAGCGTGACACCCGGATCGGGGGGAACCGCGATCGCTTTCCCGAAACCCGACGTTCGGCCGTGAGGCGCGCGGCCGATGCCGACCCCGAGGTGCGCGCCCGCGCGCTCGACACGCTGATCGCGGCCTACTGGAAACCGGTCTACAAGCACCTTCGGATCGGGTGGAAGGCGAGCAACGAGGAGGCGAAGGACTGGACCCAGGGGTTCTTTGCCCGCTGCCTCGAAAAGGGTCAGATCGAGAAGTACGACCCGGCGCGCGGCACGTTCCGCGCCTACCTCCGTCTGGCCGCCGACTCCTATGTCTCGAATGAACGGAAGGCGGCCGGTCGGCTGAAGCGGGGCGGAGACGTTGCCTTCGTTCCCCTCGACTTCGAGACGGCCGAAGGCGAGATCCGGCAGCATCCGCCCAGCGACGATCTCTCGGCCGAGCAGCAGTTCGACCAGGAGTGGACCCGCACCCTCTTCCAGCTCTCACACTCCGCCCTGGCCGCCGCACTGCGCGCGGAAGGGAAGGAGGTCCACCTCGCGCTGTTCGAGCGCTACGACCTCGAGGCCGACGGTCCGGCGCCACGACCGACCTATCAGGAACTCGCCACGGCGCACGCGATCCCGGTCACCCAGGTCACCAACTACCTCTCGGCCACCCGCCGTCGCTTCCGCGAGATCGTCCTCCGCACCTTGCGCGAGATCACCGGTAGCGAGGTCGAGTTCGCCGAGGAGGCGCGCCGGCTGCTGGGGATCGACCCGACATGAAATGGATCTCCGACGCCGGCATCGCGCGCCTGCGGGCCGGGATGGAGGAGCCGGACCTCACCGGCACGAAGTATCGCCTCCGTTCGCTCCTCTCCCGCGGTGGCATGGGCGCGGTCTACCTGGTCGATGACCTCGAACTCGAGCGCACCGTGGCCCTCAAGCTGCTCGCACTGCCCGACCCGACGCCGGAGGACCTGGCGCGGCTCACCCAGGAGGCCCGGATCCTCGCCCAGCTCGAACACCCGGGGATCGTGCCGATCCACGACGTCGGATCACTGGCCGACGGGCGTCTCTACTACGTCATGAAGTGGGTGCGTGGGGTCCGCCTCGACGCGCGGATGCCGGTGAGCCTCGAGGAAGCGGTCTCGATCGTCGAGCGGCTCTGCGAGGCGGTCGCCTTTGCCCACGCCCATGGGGTGATCCACCGCGACCTCAAACCGGAAAACGTGATGGTCGGGGAGTTCGGCGAGGTGCTGGTGCTCGACTGGGGAGTGGCCAAGGTGCGGCCCCAGGTCGATGCTCGCCCCGAACGGACGGCGGCACTCGGAACTCCGGCGAGCCCAGCCAGCCCCCCGTCGCTCCCGAACGGGGCCGGAACCCAGCCAGGGACGATCCTCGGCACACCCGGCTACATGGCTCCGGAGCAGGAACGGGGCGAGGACGCGGGGCCGGCAACCGACGTTTGGGGGCTCGGAGCGTTGTTGCACTACTTGCTGTCGGGTTCACCGCCGCCGCGCGATCCCGCCGAACGAGGCGGGAGCCTTCCTCCGTCGGTGCCCCGGCCACTAGCCTCGATCGTCCGGAAGGCGCTCGCCCCCACGCCCGAGGCGCGCTTCGCCGGCGCGCTCGAGGTGCGCGACGATCTGCTGCGCTTCCGCGCCCGCGAGCCGGTGACCGCCCATCGCGAAAGCCTGTTCGAGCGGATCGCTCGACTGGCCGGAAAGTACCGCACGCCGATTCTGATCATCGTCGCCTACCTGGTGATGCGCGCGGCACTGATTCTCTGGCTGCGTCGGTGATTCGGATAAAGGATGCGGCGCAAACGCGGTATTGAGGACGGGAACGACAATCAAGAGGAGGTAGGGACGATGAACAAACCTGTGCTGGGGCTGGCGGTGGGTGGAGTGCTGGGGATCTTCGACGGCCTCTCGGCCTTGGTCTCGGCGCCCGAGACCGCGCCCCTCATCACCGGCATCGTGATCGGATCGACCTGCAAGGGGCTGCTCGCCGGCGTGCTGATCGGCGCCTTCTCCCGCAAGGTCCGCTCGCTTCGCTCCGGGATCCTCTTCGGCCTGGTGATCGGCCTGCTTCTCGCCTACGCCGTCGCCGCGATGCCGGATGAGTCCGGGAAGCACTACTACTGGGAGATCATGCTCCCCGGGAGCATCGTCGGAGCAATCGTCGGCTACGTGACCCAGCGCTACGGCACGGCGCCCGCGCCCGCCCCGCGCGCCTAGCGCCGCTGGCGCGCGTAGCGTCGGTCCGGCGGGTCTACGGCCCGAGGAACTTGGCTTTCACCGGCTTCACCTTCCCGGTGGCCGAGTCGGTCACGGCGAAGGAGAGTTCGAACGCCTCTTCGTACTTCTCGCGCGAGACGGTCACGAAGAGCGGGATCTTGACGTCTCCCATCGCGGGGATGTGCACCCGCTTCTCCGGGATGATGAACTCCGGATCGAGTTCCTCGGCCTCCTCACTCAGCGCCGGCGCCACGAAATAGGTGCGCGCCTCCCCGGTCTTGTTCTGGAGATGCATGGTGATGAGATTGCGGATCGAGGTCTCTCCCAGCTCGTACGGCAGCCCCTTCGCGCGCATCAGGTTCGCCTCGAAGGTGGAACGATGCGACGCCGCGAAGGTGGCCACCGACAGGCCGAGGAGCCCCAGGAACGCATAAACGAAGGCGCGCGGTCGCAGCAGTCCGCGCCGCTTCCCCTCGAACCCCCGGAGCGAGTCGTAGCGCACCAGCCCCTCGGGCCGCCCGAGCTTCTTCATCACCGAGTCGCAGGCGTCGATGCAGTTGGTGCAGCCGACGCACTCGAGCTGGGTACCGTTTCGGATGTCGATCCCGGTCGGACAGACCGCGACGCAGCGGAAGCAATCGACGCAGTCGCCGGTGGTCGTTCCGGCCTTTCCCCGCGGCTCCCCTCGCTGCTTGTCATACCCGATCTGGATCGTGTCGGCGTCGATCAGGGCGGACTGGAGCCGGCCGTAGGGACAGACCACCACGCAGACCTGCTCGCGGAACCAGCTCATGTCGACCATGAGCAGGGTGGTCATCGCCATCACCCAGAGAAACGCCGTCCAGTGGGCAGTGGGAGAACCGCGCACCACCGAAAGGAGCTCCTCGGCCGGGATGAAGTACGCCATGAAGGCGTGCGCGATGCCGAAGCAGAGGACGAGGTAGATGGCCCACTTGGAGAGCTTGCGCCCCAGCTTGTCACCGCTCCAGGGTCCCTGGTTGCGCCGAATGCGCACTTCGCGCGGGCCTTCGAGCCAGCGCTCGATCCGGCGGAAGACCCCCTCGAGAAACACCGTCTGCGGGCAGGCGTAGCCGCACCAGATCCGACCCCAGAGCGAGGTGAGGACGAAGAGGGTGAACCCGATGCCCGAGAGGAGGAAGAACATCAGGTAGAAGTCCTGGTTCGTGAAGGTCAGCCCGAAGAAGAAGGCCTGACGCCCCGGGATGTCGAGGTGGATGGCCGGATGGCCACCCACCTTCACCCAGGGAAGAACCAGATAGACGAGGAGGAGCACGGCCCAGACGATCTGCTTTCGCGTCTGCCAGCGACCGCTCACATCGGCCGGGTGAAGAAAGTTTCGGGTGCCGTCTTCATTGAAGAGGAACACCGTGTCCATGTCCGGCCGTCTCGGGCCCGTCGCCCCTCGACCGCTCGAACCCGCGCCGCTCGGATCAGGCGCGCTCATCGTGAACCTCCCCTCGATCGACTAGCGATTTCCGGCGTGGAGCGTCGGATCGTTCCCTTCCTTCGCTCCGGTGCCCTGCGCTCCCGTTCCCGGAGCTGCACCCGGAGGTGCACTGCCCGCGGGTGTAGTTGCGGGAGCTGTTTCGGTCGGAGCTGAACTCCCCGGAGCAGTCCCACTCGGAGGCGCCCCCGCTGGACCTGTCCCGCCTGGACCTGTCCCGCCTGGAGTTGCCCCGCCGGGTGTCGTGGCTCCCGCCGGTACCGTACTTGCCCCGTTCGATGTCGGTGCCGCGTCCGCCGTTTCCGGGTTCCCCTGCGGCGCCTTGCCCGGAACGTTAGTGTTCTTGATCGTCAGCACGTAGGCCGCGACCTTGTTCACCCGGTCCGGTCCGAGCTGATCCATCCAGGCGACCATTCCCTTTTCGGGCACGCCCTTCACGATCGTGTTGTGAATCTGCGTCGGCCGCCCGCCGTGGAGCCAGTAGACGTCGGTGAGATTCGGTCCCACGATCCCCTCGCCCCGAGGGCCGTGGCACTGCACGCAGAGCTGCTCGAAGATCGCCCGCCCCGCTGTCACCTGATCGGGAACCTGGGACATGAGCAGGAGCGACTGATCGGTGATCGGTTTGCCCGCCATCTTCTTGAGCTGCAGTTCGGCTGCCTGGGCGTTCGCCTGGTCGAGCCGATCCTTCGGCAGCTTTCCCACACCCAGGGTGTGGTAGTAGAGCCAGTAGCCGGCCGAGAAGACGATCGAAGCCCAGAGGATGTTCATCAGCCAGGCTGGAGGCGGATTGTCGAACTCACGAATCCCGTCGAACTCGTGGTCGAGCATCTCGTCGCGTGGTTTCTGCCCCATGGCTACACCCCCCTCTTCGCCGCTCGGCCGCTTTCGCCGTCCTCGAACGGCAACGCGGCCAGCGGGTCGATGTCGCGCTTCGACTTGAGCCCAATGAACACGTATCCCAGCACCAGCAGGAAGATGGTGAGGAAGATCACCAGCCCGGCCAGCGGGAAGATCAGGTGCGGACTGTCGGCAAGGAACTCGCGGTACATGATCAGCGTCCTCCCTCAGTGAGCTCCGCCGACGCCGGCTTGGTCCAGCCGGTCGGCTGCGGTCCACGCCCCAGCCGTTGCAGGTAGGCGATGAGCGCGATCATCCGGCTCTCCGGCTCGATCTTGACCCCCTGCGCGGTCAAGTCGTCGACGATGAGCTGGGCCTGCGAACGACAGATCTCCGCGGAGTTCTGGATCTCGTCGTCGGTGTAGGGCACCCCCACGGTGCGCATCGCCTGGAGGCGCTTGTGGGTCTGCCGGAAGTCGATCCGCTCCGCCTTGAGGAACTTGTACTCGGGCATGTTCGAGTAGGGAGACAACGCCCGCGGATCCATCAGGTGCTGGTAGTGCCAGAGGTTCGGATACTTCCCGCCTTCGCGATGAAGGTCCGGACCAGTCCGCTTCGAACCCCACTGGAACGGGTGGTCGTAGATGAACTCCTCGAGGCGCGAGAAGGCGCCGTAGCGCAGGGTCTCGGCGCGCAACTGGCGGATCATCTGGCTGTGGCAGTTGTAGCACCCTTCCCGCACGTAGGTATCCCGCCCTTCGAGTTCGAGCGGGCTGTACGGCTTCTGAACCACCTTGGTGTCGACCGGGAACGCTTCGAAGCGCGCGCCGGGCGAGCCTGGAGTGGCCGACGAAGCGGTCGAGCCGGTGGCGGGAGCTGCAGTGGCCGGGGCTGCAGTGGTCGAAGCGGACGGTGTCGCCGCGGGAGCCGCGGAGGTCGGCGCAGGCGCGGCGGCCGTCGCGGCCGGGTCGGTCGCCGTCGCCGCACCGGTCGGAGCCGGCGTGGCCGCGGTTCCGGTAGCCGGGGCCGGGGTCGCAACCGAGGCCGGAATCACCTGGGCCGTCGCGGCCACCGGGACGTCGCGGCGCAGGACGACCGCCGGGACCAGTTCCGCGATCCCACCGGCCAGGATGGCCACCAGTACCAGCAGGGTGAAGGCCAGCGGGCGTCCCTCGATCAGTCGGTGCCAGCTTCCCGACTCGCGCGACTCCATCCCTCCGATCAACACCGCCGCGATCACGATGGCCGAGGCGACCGCCAGCCAGACGGCACTCTGCAGCGGACCTGACAGCCCGAATCCGACCGCCACAGCCACGATCACGATCGAGAGCACGACCGGCTTCCCCTTGATCAGCGTCCAGACCGGCGTGCCGGTCATCCTATCCTCGACCGCGACGTCCGCTTTCGCATCGACCGCGTGGCCGGCGCGAATGGTCGCGAACAGGTTCACCGCCAGGAGCACCCAGCTAACGAGATAGAAGAGGCCGCCGATGGCGCGCATCTGCCAGAGAAAGATCGAAGACCGGAGCCCTTCGACGAAGTCCGGGTATTTGAGATAGCCGTCGGCGTCCAAGGCGCGCCAGAACAGCCCCTGGTTCACGCCGCTGATCCACAGAGCGACGACATAGAGCAAGATCCCGAAGGTTCCCATCCAGAAGTGGGCGTCCGCCAGCTTGGGCCACTTCAGCTCGACGTTCCAGAGTCGCGGCACCAGCCAGTAGAGCATCCCTGCCGCCATGAAGCCGTTCCAGCCCAACGCTCCGGAATGGACGTGGCCGACGATCCAGTCGGTGTAGTGCGCCAGGCTGTTCACGCTCTTGAGCGAGAGCAGCGGCCCCTCGAAGGTCGACATGCCGTAGAAGGTGATAGCGGCGGCGAAGAACTTCAGGATCGGATCGGTGCGGATCCGGTCCCAGGCGCCCCGCAGGGTGAGCAGGCCGTTGACCATGCCGCCCCAGGAGGGAGCCCAGAGCATGACGCTGAATACCATGCCGACGCTCTGCGCCCAGTCAGGCAGGGCGGAGTTGAGCAGGTGGTGCGGGCCGGCCCAGATGTAAACGAAGACCAATGCCCAGAAGTGGACCATGGAGAGTCGATACGAGTAGACCGGCCGTCCCGCCGCCTTGGGCAGGAAGTAGTACATGATGCCGAGGATCGGAGTGGTGAGGAAGAAGCCCACCGCGTTGTGGCCGTACCACCATTGCACCAGCGCGTCCTGAACCCCGCCGTAGATCGAGTAGGAGTGGAAGAGGCTGGTCGGGATCTGCAGGTTGTTGACGATGTAGAGGACCGGGATGGTGACGATGGTCGCGATGTAGAACCAGAGCGCCACATAGAGGTTGCGCTCATTCCGGATGGCGCAGGTCCAGAAGAAGTTGACCGCGAAGATCACCCAGACCACGGCGACCAGGATGTCGATCGGCCAGATCAGTTCCGCGTACTCCTTGCTCTGGGTCAATCCGGCGGGGAGCGTCAGCGCGGCGAGCACGATAATCGTCTGCCAGCCCCAGAAATTGAGACGAGAGAGGAGATCCGAGGCCATCCGGGTCTTGAGCAGTCGCTGGGTCGAGTAGTAGATCCCGGCGAACATCATGTTGCCCACGAAGGCGAAGATCGCCGCGTTGGTGTGCAGCGGGCGCAGGCGTCCGAATGAGAGCCAGGGCGCGAGGTTGAGCTGCCAGGCGAAGAGCTGCGTGGCGATGATCACGCCGAGCAGCAGACCGACCACGCCCCAGATCACCGTGGCGATGACGAACAGCCGGGTGATCGCGTCGTCGTAGACGATCTGTTTGGTTCTTGCGTTTCTTGGCTCCATGGTTCCTCCGTCACTCTCCATCAGGTTCTGGCATGGCAACGAGCGTTCGGTCCGGCCGGCGGTGACCCTTGCCCAGGTCGCCGCGGCCATCGTCCTCTTCCAGGGGCAATAACGAGAGTCGGTCCGCGTGATCCATGTCGCCGCCGTGGATGCTGTTGAGAAGCAGCACCACCGCACCGACCACCAGCATCAGGCTGACGAACACCATCAGGATCACGACATCCATTTCGCGTTCCTCTCCGACAGCCGCAGCACCGTGGCGGCCACCACGGTGATCGAGCTCAGCGGCATCAGGATGGCGGCCAGGACCGGGCCGACCAGGCCGAGGAAACAGAGGGTCAGCGCGATCGCGTTGTACCCGAGCGCCAGGGCGAGGTTGCCACGGAGCACGGACCGGAGCCGCCGCGCCGCTTCGAGCGAACGCCGGACCGCGGCGATCCCTTCGCCGAGGAAGTAGAAATTGGCCCGGGCGGGCAACGCGGGACGATCGACCGCCGGGGTCGCGGCGCAGTAGGCCGCGGCGAAACTCGGGCTGTCGTTCAGGCCGTCCCCGACCATCAGGGTGTCGTGCGCATCGAGGGCACGCACCCGTGAAGCCTTCGCCTCCGGGGTCAGATCCCCATGGGCGCGCGTCGGGTCGATCCCCAACGTCTCCGCCACCGCGGCCACCTTGGCCGCACGATCGCCGCTCAGGAGATGAAGCTCGAACCCGTCGGCCGAAAGCCGCGCGATCTCCGAGGCGGCATCCCGCCGCAGTTCCTCCTCGAGCGAGAAAGCTGCGAGGAGACGACCGTCACGCGTGAAGTACGTCCACGACTCACCCGGCTTGGAGTCATGTCCGCTGCGCAAGGTCGCCCCCTCGACATCGTCTCCGGGCTCCGAGAGCGCGAAGCTCCGTCGCCCGATCCGTAACTCGTGGCCGTCCTGCCGACCGAGCACGCCGTCCCCCGCCCGCTCGGTCACCTCGGTCAACGCCTCGATCCGGCGCGCGGCGAGCGGAACCGATTCAGCCAGGCAGCGGCTCACCGGATGATTGCTCCGGACCACCAGGTTCCAGAGCGCGATCTGCTCCGCCGGGCCGAGCAAGGCCAGCGCCGCCTTCCCCTGTCCGCTCAGCACCAGGCCCCCCATGGTCAAGGTGCCCGTCTTGTCGAACAGCACCTTCCGCACGAAAAGCGCGCGGGTAAGGAACCGGTCATCGCGGAGAAACACTCCACGTCGACGCAGGGCCAGGTGGGTCAGCTCGTGGGCCAGCGGCGTGGCCAGCCCGATGGCACAGGGGCAGGTGACGATCAGGATCGAGGTCGCCACCGCGAGCGCGCGATCGAAGCCGCGCGGCATCCAGAGGGCGAAGCCGATCGCGCCGAGCAGCAGCACCAGTCCGACGTAGATGGCCGAGAAGCGACGCTCATACCGCCGGGAAGGATCGGTGGCCGGATCGCGCCGCGGTGGCGTGCGCAGCAGTTCGTGGAGGCGCGAGGCGGAGAAGTCCTGGCGCGCGCGCAGGCGCAGCGTCGACTCGCCGGCGTTCCAGGCGCCGGCCGGCACCGCGTCTCCCGGGCGGAGCGGAACACGGTCCGACTCTCCGGTGATCCAGTCGAGGGAGACCGCGGCCGTCTCTTCCAGCACGTCGCCGTCGACCGCCACCAGGTCACCCGGCACCACCCAGAGTTCGTCTCCGGTGCGGATCGAGGTGACCGGCACTGCTTCGAGCCTCCCCGCTTCCACGCGGCGGGTGAACAGGTGCTCGACCCCGTCGGCGGAGAGAAGCGCGTGGCGATTCCGCTCCAGGACCCGCTCCTGCAACCAGCGCCCCACCACCATCAAGGTGACGAAGGTGGTCACGGTGTCGAAGAAGGCGTGCTCGGCTCCCTGGGTGAAGTAGGTCCAGCTCGATCCCGCGAAGCCGAGAACGATGCCCAGGGCGATCGGCAGATCGAGATGAACCAGCCTATCCGCAGTCCCCGGACCGCCGACTCGATGAAGAGCGACCCGCCGGCCAGCACCGCGCCGAAGGTCATGAGAAAGCTGAGCAGCCCGAAGAGGCGATAGACCGATCCATCCTCCGGCCCCATCCCGGTGTAAAAACAGAGGCTGAAGATCATCACGTTCATCGCCAGCACGGCACAAAGGCCGAGCCGGGTGAGCAGGCCGCGTGAGCGCGGCGCCGTGACCTTGTGCGGCGGTCCGAAGCGATAGCCAAACCGCTCCACCTCGGCCAGATAGGTGCGGAGATCGAGCTGTCCCGGGCGCCAGCAGAGGTCGGCCTTGCCCAGCGCCGGGTTCACCCGCAGCGAGACCGCCCCCGGGCTGCGGCGAAACAACTCCTGCAGCAGCCAGACGCAAGCCGTGCACTGGATTCCCTGGACGTCGAGGGTCAGCGAGGCGACCTCACCCTGCGCGGATCGCGCCAGGAGCGGCTCCAGCCACGCCATGCCGTCCCCGCGCACCGGTGCGGCCGGGGCCGTCGCGCCGGTCTTCAGATCGTAGTAGCGATCGAGACCTTCGTCGTGGATGAGGGTGTAGACCGCGCGGCATCCGGTGCAGCAGAAGTCCAAGCGCACGTCGCGCTGCTCCGGGGTGAGCGGGAGCGCACAATGGAGACAGGTGGAACGTCCAACCGCGTGGACGTCACTGTCGAGCGATTCGCGCGCGGCGTCGGTCGGCAATGCGGCCGAATCCAAGATCGCCGGCATCCTCTCGGTCGCTGACATTGAACCTTGGTCCCCTCAGGCCCCGA
The DNA here is from genome assembly GCA_016712505.1 of Candidatus Eiseniibacteriota bacterium. Classification (GTDB taxonomy): domain Bacteria; phylum Eisenbacteria; class RBG-16-71-46; order CAIMUX01; family CAIMUX01; genus JADJQY01. Next base: position 146,465 of record JADJQY010000015.1, read on the forward strand.
ACCGGTTCGAGCCCCGACGGATCGGGGGTCGGACGCGACAGGACGAAACTTACGACCTGTTGAAACATTCGACAATCTTTTCTTCGGCCATGAGGAGAATTATTCCGTCTAATTAGACAGAATCTCAATTTCCCTGCGACCCGATCTCGGAAGTGCCTGGAACTCAAGCGATAGCAGGGGGGGTGGTGCTGTGTAACAATTGGCCACTTCCGGCCCAATCGAGATGGGGTCTCGATTCGCTCCTACCAGAAGACGACAGGGCCGACGGCCGCGTGGGGGATCAGTTCGAGCCCCGCCGCCCCGCGCAGGAGCAGCTGCACCCCGATCAAGACGACCAGGATGCTTCCCACGCGGTGCCACGACTTCCGGGTGGCGGCCGGGAGCGCCGCGGCGCCGAAGGCGAGTGCGATCAGGGCCGGTACGGTGCCCAGGCCGTAGACCGCCATCGCGGCCATCCCGGTCAGCGGATGCTGCGAGGCCGCGGTCGAGATCCCGACCGCGAAGACCGGGCCGCAGGGGAGAAACCCGTTCGCAAGCCCGAGACCGAACTGGCGTCCGGCCGAGCGCGAGCGGATCGAGCGGGCGATCGCCTGGGGGACTGCGCGGGCGAGCGGCAGGCGCCCCAACCACGTTTCGGTCGGCAGCAGGCCGGCCAGCCCGATCCCCAGGGTCAACATCAACATCCCCACGAGCAAGGAGAGCGCCGCCTCCACCGTGCGGGCCGCCCCCATCACCGAAGCGGCCGCTCCGATCGCTCCGAGCAGTCCACCCACGATCACATAGGCCAGCACCCGCCCGAGGTGATAGCGCGCCATCGGAAGGAGAAGCCGCGATCGCGCCTCGCCCGGTTCGCGCTGGGCCACGGCATAGGTCGTGACGATCGGGCCGCACATGCCGAGACAGTGGCCGATGCTCATGGTCAGTCCGGTGAGGAAAACCAGCGCGAACTGCACCGACTCCCCGCTGCCGGAGATCGGGGTGTGGCAATAGTCCATCGATCGCTCCCTCCGCTCCCGCGCCCGGGCGCGATGCTAGAGCGAACCTCGCGCCGCCGAAAGCAGGATCAGCGTGGGGTTGCCACCGGCGGCAGGCTGGTCAGCTCCGCGGCGCGACCGGCCGTCTCGAAGAGCGGGGTCATCCGCGCCCGCAGGTAGCCGTTGCTCGGATCGGCGCGAAAGCTGGCCAGCGTCGCATCGAGGAACTTCGTCGGTTCGCTGCTCATCCACTCCTGCTCGAGTTGTGCCGCCGCCGCATCGCACATCCCCAGATTGCCCCGAGCGAGTGCGTCGTTCGGATCGCGGGCGAGGATCCGCTGGTACTCGCTCCCCGCCAGGTAGCACTCCCCCATCCGCAGGTAGGCTGCCCCCAGGTTGCTCCGTGCGTTGCGATCGTCCGGATAGACCGCCAGCACCTTCTGGAAGAGCGGCAACGCATCGACGCTCCGCCCCTCTTCCATCCAGAGACCGGCCAGGTTGTTCGTCGCCTCGAGATTGTTCGGGTCGAGAACCAGTGCTCGCTCGTACATCTCCTTCGCTCCGGCCCGATCCCCGCCTCTCTGCCGCTCGAGCCCGACGTCGTAGAGCGCATCGCTGTTCCAGGCCGAATCGACCCGCGGAATTCCGAGGTGTGCGACCAGCAGTCCCAGGGTGAGGAGCGCAAACCCAACCCTGCTGCCCCCAGGCCCGCGCACGCACCGCGTCGACCAGCGCCAGCGCTCCGGGTGCGGCGAGCAGGGCGAGAAAGGGGACGAGCGGCAGCCGGTACCTCCCGGTCACGAAGAACGCCACCACGGAGATCAGGAGCACGAGCGAAAGCAGGAGAAGAAACCGCGCGGCGTGCGCACCCTTTCCTCGCTCGCGCAGAACCACCCAGGCGCCGACCGCCGCCAGCGGCCAGAGCCATCCGAACGGAAACGCCGGAGAGAGCGATCCGAGAAGCAGCCGCAAGAGGAACGACTCACTCCGAAACGGGTAGATGGCCTGATTCCGCATCAGCTCATCGCCCCGCAGCGTCAGGTGGAGCTTCCGGATCCCCAGTGAGAGCGCCGCGCCCGGATTCTCCCCGATCCAGCAAAACGCGCGATCGTAGAACCAGCGCGACTGGGCGTTGTAGCCACGCGCCCCCGCGATCTGCGGTTCCAGGGTGAGCGCCTTCCAGGCTCGCCCCGGACGGATCGCCACCGTCCGGTCGTACTCCGGGTTGTTTCCGATCCAGAAGTTGATCCCGCCGTTGTAGGAGATGAAGACCGCCTCCCCTCCGGCCCGCGCATTCCAGCCGGTGACGAGCAGCGCGGGAAGCAGCGCCATCGCGGCGAACACCGTCGGAGAGAGCCACCGCGGCTCTGAACGACGACCTCCGCGCGCACCGTCGCCGCCCTCGCCGTCGCGATCCCGGTCGCTCCAGATCCACCAGAGCAGGACCGGCAGCACCAGGAGCAACGACGCCACGGTGATCACCGCCAGCCCGAGGAGCCCTCCCGCCACGACGCGCGTCCAGAGTCCTCCCGGTCGCGCGAGCCTCCAGATCGAGGCGACGAGCAGGGCGACGCAGAGGGTCGGGGGCAGGAGCTGCTGGGTGTGAAAGACCAGCGGGCCGAATCCTGCAACGATCCCCCACGAGATCCAGGCCGCCCGCGTCCCGAACCAGGAGCGCCCCAGCCCGAACACCATCGCCGCGGTCGCACCGTGGAGCAGCGCCTGCACGACATAGGCCGCCGTCGGATCCGCCCCGAAGAGCCGGTAGAGCACCGAGAGGAAGAGTGGATAGAACGGCGGCTGCCACCACGGGCCATCGGGGCGGAAGCTGCCTCCGGCCAGCGCGGCGGCGGTTTCGTGGTAGGTGCGCGCGTCGACCGCGAGCACGCGGAAGTACTCACTCCCCCGCAGCTCGAGATGGAGGAGCAGGGCCAGGAGCGCCGGAGCTCCAACCAGGAGCAGCCAGAGATACCGCGAAACCCCGCGACCCGCCCGATCTTCCGGATCGCGCCGATGCCCGGGCACCGGTCGTCCCTCGCTCCTGGCCATGCCTTCCCCCCCAAACGCGCCTCTGCTCGATCAAATCCGGCGCTGCAGTATATCCCGCCCCGCGTCCGAAGCGACGCCCGGATCGTTCGCCGAACGCTCCGGTCCGGGACCCCAGCGTCCGGGACGACAGCCTTCGGGATCCGGTGTACACTGTTCCGACCCCATGAAGCGTTCCACTTCGTCAGTCCCGGCACGACGCCTTGGGAACAGCGAGCATCGGTGCCCGCCGCACGGCGCCCGGAACGCGCGCGCCTCGCTGCGAGGCGCACGCACCCGCCGCCCTCATCTCTGGCCGTGGCTGATCGTTCTCGTCGCGTGCCTCGGGATGCTCCTCCCTCGTTCGGTCGGCGGAACCGGGACCGACGGTCGCTCGCACGATCCCGCGCTTGCCGAGATCGAGCAGATCCTCGAGAACGGCCAGTTCGAGCAGGGGGAGTCGGCCGCGCGGGCCGAACTGGCGCGACTCCGAGCCACCGCGGTGAGCGACTCACTGCGCTACGTCCCGCTCTTCGACTTCGTGGTCGACGCCATGCGCTCCCGCAACAAGCTCCAGAGCGGGGAAGCACGGCGGTTGGCCGAGCGCTCCCTCGCGATTCGCGAGGCGCACCTAGGCCCGGACGATCCTTCGATCGCCACCAGCTTGAGCGGACTGGGCCGCGTTCTCACGGCCATGCAGCGGCTCGACGAGGCCGAGCCGATCCTGGAACGCGCCCTCGCGATCCGCCGGCGCAGCTTCCGGCCAACGATCCGCTGACCGGACGAAGCTTGAGTGATCTCGGTCTGCTGGCCATCAGTCAAGGACGCCCCGCGGTGGCCGAGAGCCGGTTCCGGGAAGCACTCGCGATCCTCGGCGTCGGCCTCGGAGCGGACCATCCACGCCTGGTGCGGGTCCGGATCAGTCTGGCCATCGCGCTCCACGGACAGGCGCGTTTCGCCGAGGCGCTGGAGGATCTGGCCGCGGCCCTCGAGATCGATCGCCAGGCGGGCCGTGCAGACCATCCGGAAGTCGGCGTGCTCCAGAGTTGCCGCGGATCGACGCTCCTGGCCCTCGGTCGCTACGCCGAGGCCGACCAGGCGTTCGAGCAGGCGCTGGCGATCTTCGAGCGGAACTTCGGACCGGACGATCTCGAACTCACCCGACCGCTGACCAGCCGGGGAAGCGTCGCCACGCGCGAAGGCCGGTACGCCGACGCCATCGCCTTCCACCAGAGGGCACTCGCCATCGGCGAGGCCAAGCTCGGATCGAACCATCCCCTGGTGGCGCAGTTCCTGAACAACATCGCCGGGGTCTACTGGAACCTCGGCGCGCTCGACGATGCCCAGCGGTACGCGGAGCGAGCCCACGCCATCCGCGAGGCGCTGCTGCCCCCGACCCACCCCGAGCTGGCGCAGAGCTACCGGAGTCTCGGAATCCTGGCCGAGGAACGGCACGATCAAACCGCCGCCGAGGCCCAGTATCGAAAGGCCCTGGCTGCCTACGAGGCGAGTTCCGGACCGAACCACCCGGACGTCGCGATCGTCCTCTGGCGCCTGGCCGGACTGCTGCGCGATCAAGAGCGCGTCGATGAGGCGCTCGCCTTCGCCGCCCGCGCGCTGGCCATCGGCGAGGGAACGCCGCTCCAGCAGCATTCCGACTTCGCCACCAACGTCGAGATCTACGGCACCCTCCTCGCCCAAGATGGCGACTGTGATGCCGCTCTCGCGCAGTACGACCGCGCGCGCGCCATCCAGGCCGCCGCCCTCGGCGAGGGACACCCGCTCGTGGCCCATACCGACCTGATGCGCGCCTCCGCCCTCACCGCCCTCGGTCGCAACTCCGAGGCACGCGCGCTCGCCCTGGCAGTCGAGCAGGCGGGACGCGAGCACCTCCTGCTCACTGCCCGCGCCATGCCGGAAGAACTGGCGCTCGACTACCAGTCGACCCGCGAGAGCGGGCTTGACCTGCTGCTCCAGCTCTCGGCCGAGTCCGACACGGAGCCTTCGCCGGAGGAGATCGCGGAAGCCTGGAACGCCGTCGTCCTCTCGCGCGGCCTGATCAGCGAGGAGATGGCCCGGCGGCACCGCGCCTACAACTCCGATCCGATCGACGACGGGGCTCGCCACGCGCACGCCCGGGCGGTCGAACGGTACGTGCGGCTGCTGGTCGAGGGTCCCTCCGACGATCCGGCGTCGTTCCGCGCCGCGCTCGACAGTGCGCGGGTGGAACGCGATCGCAGCGAACGCGCCCTCCTCGACGGCAGCCCCTCTCTCCGCGCCGAGATCCAGCGCGCCCGGGCCGGATTCACGGAACTGCTCGCCGCACTTCCCCGCGATGCCGCGCTCGTTTCCTTCGTGCGCTACGACGGGCTGGCGGAATCCGGCGATACCCCGCGCGACGACCGCGCCACGGCCGCAGCCTGCACCGGCAAGAGCGACGGCCAACGCTACCTCGCGTTCCTGCAGGTCGGACCAAACGCTCCGCCCCTGCAGTTCGCGCTCGGCTCCGCCGCGGAGATCGATCTCCTGGTCGAGCGCTGGCGCGCCGAGACGATCCATCCCGTGGCCCGCGGGACGGAGGTGGCACGAGAAGCCGCGTACGCCCGCGCCGCCGCTGACCTCGCCGCGCGCATCTGGGTCCCGATCCGCACGCAGCTCGGCACGACCCGCCGCCTGTTCATCGTCCCCGACGGATCGCTCCACGGTCTCGCCTTCGCCGCGCTTCCCGGCGTCACGACGCCCTTTGCCATCGAGGAGGGATTCAGCTTCCAGAGCCTGAACGCCGAACGCGATCTCCTCCCGACCGAAGCGCGTCCCGCCGCGCGCGCCCGCTTCCTCGCGCTGGCCGATCCCGACTACGACCTCGATCCCCGCCGCCGTGCACCTGCAGCCTCGCCGGAGTTCCCCTCCGGAGGCGCGTTCTCGCTCTTCCGCGGAGAGCGCGCCCATTGCCCGGAATTCGAGCGGGTGCGCTGGGATCGCCTCCCCCAGACCCGACGCGAGGTGGAGGAGGTCTCGGCGATCTGGAAGGAGACCCATGAGGCAGGACCGCACCAGGTCGAGATCCTGAGCGGTTCCCGCGCCTCCGAGGCAGTGTTCAAGGCCGAAGCCCCCGGGTCGGTGTTCCTCCATCTCGCCACGCACGGCTTCTTCCTCGGAGCCGACTGCGCCATCGGATCGGACGATCAGCGTGGCATCGGAGGATTGGTCGGAGAACCCGCGCCCGCCGCGCCCCCCGCTCCCGGCGCCTCCGCATCCGAGTCGGCCCGCAGCCTGCAACTCGCCGGCCTCGTCCTCGCCGGAGCCAACCATCGCGCCGACGCCGGACCCGAAGTCGAAGACGGCATCCTCTCGGCCGAGGAGATTGCTGCCCTCGACCTCCGCACCGTCCAGCTCGCCGTCCTCTCCGCCTGCGATACCGGACTCGGTCAGCCCCGTCCGGGCGAAGGGCTCCTCGGCCTCCGCCGCGCCCTCCAGATCGCCGGAGCGCAGAGTGTGGTCATGAGCCTCTGGTCGATCGAGGACACCGCCACCCGCGCCTGGATGGAGCATCTCTACCGCGCCCGCTTCACCCAGGAGCGCGATATCCCCGCTTCCGTCGCCGCGGCCAGCCTCGCGATCCTCGCCGACCGTCGCGCGGCGGGCCGCACGGACCATCCCTTCTACTGGGCCGCCTTCCTGGCCAGCGGGAATTGGCGGTAGTCGCGACTGGTCAGACCGCAGGAGGAAAATCGTGATGCATCGATATGTGTCGCCGATACATACTGATGTATGCGCACGACACTCGACCTCAACGACGAGCTGCTGGCGGCAGCAAAACGCCGCGCCAAGGAGCTAGGCACAACGCTTAAAGCCGTTGTAGAAAAGGCACTTGCGGCAGACCTGGCGGAGAAGCCCCCAGTCGAAACTGGATTTCGGCTCGAGTGGACACCCCATGAGGGTCCACTCCGGGCGGGCATTGACCTGGCAGATCGAGATTCGCTCTACGACGCGATGGAGGACAAGTGATCGCGGTGGACACCAACATCCTGGTCTACGCCGATCGGTCCAGCACTCCGCACCATGCAAGAGCGGTGGCCATGCTTCGTACCCTGGCGGAGGGAACGACCCCGTGGGCCATTCCCATTTTCTGCCTGGGCGAGTTCCTTCGCGTCGTGACTCACCCCAGGGTCTTCTCGCCGCCGACGCCCCCGGAAGAAGCGCTGCGGGCGCTCGAGAATCTCTTCCGAAGCCCGAGCCTTCGGCTGCTGTATCCGGGTCCGGGGTACTGGGCGATCTTCCAGCAGTACGTCCGGGATGGGCACGCGACCGGCAACCTGGTATTCGATGCGCAGATTGCCGCGGTCTGCGTGGAGCGTGGAGCGGACACGCTGCTGACCGAGGATCGAGACTTCCTGCGATTTCGGGGGATCCAGATCCGTTCGCTCTCTGGCCCTGAGGAGACTCGCTAGAAGTCAGCAGCGACGCACTCAGCGCGCGTCGCCGCCCTTGGGATCCTTGTTCCCCTTCTTGCGCTGCTCCACCGCTTGCTGGAGCAGGTACTCGATCTGGCCGTTCACGCTGCGGAACTCGGCGTCCGCCCAGCGGCGGATCGCCTCGTAGAGGGCGGGGTCGAGTCGCAGAGGGAACGCCTTTTTCTCCGCCATCTCGCCTCCCAGTCACGCGGCGCCGAACGGGCGCCGCGGAGGACGGTTGCCGTCGGCGTCGAACCCGTTACGGGTAGAGCGTGCCGGTATTCACCACGGGGCGAGCGGAACTCTCGCTGCAGAGGACGACGAGCAGGTTCGAGACCATGGCGGCCTTCCGTTCCTCGTCGAGCTGCACGATGTTTCCCTTCGCGAGTTCGGCCAGCGCATGCTCGACCATGCCGACCGCTCCTTCGACGATCTTGAAGCGGGCCGCGACCATGGCGGTCGCCTGCTGGCGCCGGAGCATCGCATCGGCGATCTCGGCCGCGTAGGCGAGGTGCGAGAAGCGCGCTTCGATCACGGTCACTCCGGCCCGGTGCAGCCGCTCCTGCAGCTCGCGCTGCAGGTGAGTGTTCACCTCATCGGTCGCGCCGCGCAGAGTCACCTCGTCCTCCCCACCGTCATACGGATAGGCGCTGGTGAGATGGCGAACCGCCGTCTCGCTCTGGATGGCGACGAACTGCGCATAGTCCTGCACATCAAAGGTCGCCTTGGCCGTGTCGGAGACCTGCCAGACCACCACCGCGGCGATCTCGATCGGGTTGCCCATCTTGTCGTTCACCTTGAGCCGCTCCCCGTTCAGGGTCCGCGCGCGCAGCGAGATCCGCGCCTTGGTCATGAAGGGGTTGGTCCAGAAGAACCCGTTCCGCTTCACGCTCCCGCGGTAGTCGCCAAACAGGGTCAGCACCCGCGCCTCATTCGGCGCGATGACGAAGAACCCGCTCCAGAGCAGGACCGAGAACAGCCCGATCAGGATCCCGCCGACCACCAGCAATGGGTTCTCGCCCCGGGTGTTGGCGGCATAGATCAAAACGGCGGGCAGGGCCAGGAACAACACGATGACGAGGACGAGCATCGGCCAGCCAGAGGCGGCACCGATTTCACGCTCCGGGGTTTTCTGCGCTTCGGTCATGGAATCCTCCTTCCCCTGGGACGGGGCTTGATGTCGATATGATATCATCACGACATCATACGGCGTCCAGCCAAAACGGTTGCAGGCGAGGATGAAAATCGGATCCGCGGGTCCGGTCGGCTACTATCCGGCGATCGAACGGAAAGGCGGCAGGATGAGAGCGAAGATCGCGGGGATTGCGCACTACGTGCCCGAGCGGGTGGTGACCAACCACGACCTCGAGGTGCTGATGGACACCAGTGATGCCTGGATCGTGGAACGGACCGGCATTCGCGAGCGCCGGTATGTGCGCGAGGGGCAGGGCACCTCCGACCTCGGGCTCGAAGCAGCCCGCGCCGCACTCGACCAGGCCGGACTGACCCCGGCCGACATCGACTTCATCATCTTTGCCACCCTCTCGCCCGACTACATGTTCCCCGGCTGCGGCGTGCTCCTCCAGCAGAAGCTCGGCTGTCCCACCATCGGCGCGCTCGACGTGCGAACTCAGTGCACCGGGTTCGTCTACGGTCTCTCCATGGCCGATGCCCTGATCCGCTCCGGCACCTACCGGCGGATCCTGCTCGTCGGGGCCGAGACCCAGTCGATGGGACTCAACTTCACCACCGAGGGGCGCGACATGGCGGTGATCTTCGCCGACGGCGCCGGCGCGGCGGTGATCGTGGCCGGTGACGACGACGGCCCCGGCATCCTCGCCTCGGTGCTCCACTCGGAAGGGCAGTACGCCAAGGAACTCTGGATGGAGGTACCGACCTGCCTCGCCCCTTCGACCCGGATGACCGAGATGATCGCCGAAGGACGGCACTTCCCGCAGATGAACGGCCGTGAGGTGTTCAAGCACGCCACGCGTCGCTTCGTCGAGGCGGTCGACGAGGTGCTGGAGAAGATCGGCGCGAAGCGCGAGGACATCGCCCTCCTCGTGCCCCACCAGGCGAACAAGCGGATCTCCGACGCGGTGGCCGAGCGCCTGTCGATCGAACCGGCCCGTCTGGTGGTCAACGTGCAGCGTTACGGCAATACGACTGCGGCCTCGATCCCGATCGCACTCTCGGAGGCGGTGGCCGAAGGGCGCGCCAGGCCGGGCGACCTCGTGGTGCTGGTCGCCTTCGGCTCGGGCTTCACCTGGGGCGCGACCGCGATCCGCTGGTGACCCGAGCGTGAGCGAGCGAGCGATCCTACGGGTCGGCGGGATGCACTGCGCCTCCTGCGTCACCCAGGTCGAGAAGGCGCTCGCTGCCGTGCCCGGCGTCTCCTCGGTCGAGGTCAACCTCGCGACCGAGAAGGCGGTCCTCACCGTCGAGCGGTGGCCGGAGGCCGACGGTTTCGAGCGCGCACTCAAAGGGGCCGGATACAGCCTGGTCCATCTCAATCGGCCGAGCCAACGCGGCGGATCGGCCGCGCTGGCCGACGACACCGCCGCCGATGCCGCCCGCGCACGGGGCGAACAGCGCCAACGCCTCCGCCTCTGGATCGCGACCCCGCTCGCCGCGCTCCTCTTCGCCGGGGGACATCTCTCGCTCTTCGGATCCGGACACGGCCTTGATCCGCGCCTGCAGTTGCTCCTCGCCGCGCCGGTCCAGTTCTACGCCGGTTGGCCCTTCCTGACCGGCGCCTGGGCCGGCTTCCGGCGCCGCTTTGCCGACATGAACACCCTGATCGCGGTGGGAACGCTGAGCGCGTTCCTGGCCAGCACCGTCGCCACCCTCGCTCCGCACGCCATCCCCCACGATCCTGCGGGCCACCCGCCGATCTACTTCGAGACCTCGGCCACGATCATCGTGCTCGTGCTGCTCGGGCGCCTGCTCGAGGCGCGAGCCCGGGCACGCGCCGGCTCTGCCATCCGACGTCTGATCGATCTGCAGCCCCGCATCGCCCATCGGGTCGAGCGCGCCGGAGGGGGCGCGTCGCACGAGCGCGACATCGCGACCGAGGAGGTGCGGACCGGCGACGAACTCGCCGTCCGTCCCGGCGAGCGGATCCCGGTCGACGGCGAGCTCCTGAGCGGCCGCTCCACGGTCGACGAGTCGATGTTGACCGGCGAACCGATCCCGGTCGAGAAGGGACCCGGCAGCGAAGTGTTCGCCGGCACCCTCAACCGGACCGGCGCCTTCCGGTTCATTGCCCAGCGGGTCGGGGTCGAGATGGTGCTCGGTCAGATCATCGAGCTGGTCGGCATCGCGCAGTCCGGCAAGGCCCCCATCCAGCGGCTCGCCGATCGGATCGCCGCGGTCTTCGTGCCGATCGTCTTCGGCATCGGCGCGCTGACGCTCGTGATCTGGTGGGCCGTTCTCGGCCCCGCAGGGTTCGGCTTCGCGCTCCTCGCCGCCGTCTCGGTGTTGATCATCGCCTGTCCCTGCGCCCTCGGCCTCGCCACCCCCGCCGCGGTCACCGTCGGCACCGGCCGCGGAGCCGAACAGGGAATCCTCTGGAAAGGCGGCGCCCCACTCGAGCGGACGCAGGCGGTCGACACCTTCGTCTTCGACAAGACCGGCACCCTCACCACCGGCGTGCTCACCCTGATCGACATCGAAACCACCGACGACTGGTCGATGCTCGACTTCCTCGCGCTTGCCGCCTCGGCCGAGAGCGCGAGCGAGCACCCCCTCGCCGCGGCCATCGTCGGGACCGCCCGGACCAACGGGCTCAAGGTCCAATCACCCGGCGCCTTTCAGGCCGTTCCCGGCGGCGGCATCGAGGCCACGGTCGGCGCGAACACACTGCTGATCGGCAGCGCTGCCTTCCTGCGCGAACGCGGCATCTCCCTCGCGCTCGGCGGGGACGACCTCGGGCGGCGCGCCGAGGAACTCGCGTCCACCGCCAAGTCGGTCGTGTTGGTCGCCATCGACGGCACGATCGCCGGTCTCCTCGGCCTCGAGGACGCCATCAAGCCCGAGGCCCGCGAGGCGATCGACGCGCTGCGCGCCCTCGGTCTCCGGATCGTGCTCCTGACCGGCGATGCGGAGGCCACGGCGCTCCAGGTCGCCCGCACGCTCGGCATCGAGGATGTGCGCGCCGAGCGCCGCCCCGCCGGCAAGCTCGCCGAGATCCGCGCCCTCCAGGAGTCCGGCCACGTCGTCGCCATGGTCGGTGACGGCATCAATGATGCCCCCGCCCTTGCGCAGGCCGATGTCGGGATCGCCATCGGCACCGGCGCCGACGTCGCTCTCGAGGCCGCCGGCCTCTCGCTCATCCGCAGCGACCTCCGCGGCGTCGCCCAGGCGATCCGCCTCGCCCGCGCCACCTTCCGCGTCATCCGGCAGAATCTCTTCTGGGCCTTCGCCTGGAACGCCCTCGGAATCCCCCTCGCCGCGGGGGTGCTCCAGCCGTCGCTCGGCTGGACGCTTAACCCGATGCTCGCCTCGATCGCCATGTCGGCCAGCTCGCTCATCGTCCTCGGAAACGCGCTCCGGCTCAGGTGGATGAAGGTCTAGACCCGGCGCGCGGGCAGCGCCGCCTCCGCTTGAAAGAGCGCGGGCCAAACAGGGTCGTAGTCATCGACGCGAACGATTCCGCAGGGCAGGGTCATCGAAGATCCGGCGCATCCTCAATCGGCCCCACCACACAGCGAGGACTTCCGGCGTTCAGCGAGAATCTCAGCGGTATGACCACCTCGACCGCGACCGGCGTACCGGCCCGTCTCGCCGGGATCCACTCGCTGTAGACCGCCGACTGGAGAGCGGCGCCTTCGAGGGTCACGGCATCGGATGTCAGGATGCGCCTCCCGCAGACAACACCGTCCGTGCTGATTCCGGCGATCACCTGGACGATTCCTTCGTCACCGTTTTCGATTGCTTCCCTCGGGTACCTAGGTAAGGGAATCGACAGCAGAACCGGCCATTCATCGGGATTCGTGACGATGCTGCACCGCCCCGGCGGATCCGGGACCACCGGAGCGCAACTCTCATCGTCGGAACAGGACATGAGACCCACACAGGTCAGAACGACCGCGATCAGCAGCATTGTTGCGCGCATTCGCGTTACCTCCCAGCAGTACACCCAGATTCAGCTGGGTCCATTGCGGCGATTGTCCATGGCCGCGATTGGCCCAGAGATTGGCCGACTCATCTCGAACTCGCTGAGCGTCGGATCATTGCGATACGGCCCTACCTTGCCGGTCGGGGCGAACCCCAGGCGCTCGTAAAATCGTGCGGCGGTGTCGTTGTTCGACGTGACCGTCAGACACAGCGTGTTCACTCCCCGAGAGCGTGCCCACTCGAGGATGCTCTCGACCAGCGAGCGCCCCACACCATGCCGACGATGTTCCGGCGCGACCCACATCGAGACCAGATGCGCCGTGGTCGAATCTGCTTGGTCGATGAACCCAGCAACGATTCCGCAGGCACGATCGCCGTCCCAGGCCAGGTAGCAGGTTGACCGATCGCTCTGCCACTGCGCGGCCCGTAGCTCCCACTCGGCCTCGGACCACTGTGACTCGACCGCGTAGGTCGAGCCGAAGGCGGTCGGAGTGTCGAGCAGCGCGCTCAGCCGCACCGCCTTCAAAGTTCCGGCGCACTCCAGGTCCATCGGGCGGATGGTCACCATGCGCAGCCCCTTCTCGACCGGTCATGTTTACGCGGCTCGCGGAGGTCGCCGGGCGAGGTCGCCCCTCGATCTGCTTCGTCACTCATCGAGCAGCAGCTCCACCGCCTGCCACACCTCGCTTCGGATGCGTGAAGGTCCAAGCGCCTCCGAATGGCGGATCCCGTTTCGATCGAAGACCACCGCCGTGGGGATCCGTTCACTGTCCGTGATCGCGCGCATGACACTGTGGTCTGGATCCAGCGTCATGGTGAGTCGCAGGCCCGTGCGATCCACGTAGCGACTCACGGAATCGGCGGACTCGGTCTGGTTCACCGCTACGATCGCGACTCGGTCTGGATAGTCGGCGCGCAAGGAGTCGAGAGAACGCAATACCGGCTTGCAGGGTGGGCACCAGCTGGCCCAGAAGTTGACCACGATCACTTTCCCCCGATAGTCAGCCAGTTCGAGGTGCCGCCCGGTCAGGTCTGTGCCCAACCCCAGTGCCGGCTCTTCGGGTATGTCAGGGCTCCGATCGGAGCAACCGACCAAGGCCAGCGCGATGGCAACGACGATACCCTTGGCGCACCCGCCGGGGTTCATAGCGGTCCTCCTCTGATCAGCGACAATTAGAACTCCCGTCGACGGGAAAAATAGTTGTCGCTGATCACTCCGCTTCACTCCATCTCTATGCCCGGTCAAGCCTACGTCGGACGACGATCGCGTTGCTCGCGAATTTCGCGCGCGACCCCAACGCTACCACCCAGGAGATCCCGCCCGCCTCCACACGGGTTCATCGTCCGGCCGAGACGACCCACCGACCACACGCAACGAAATGGCGCCGGAGTATGTTACGATGCCGCGGGACACCCGTGGGGGCTCGCATGACCACTTTGGAGAGTATCCGACAGCGCCGGACCGAGATCATCGAGGTCGCTCGCAAGCACGGCGCTACCAACCTGCGCATTTTCGGTTCGGTGCTGCGTGGGGACGACACTCCTGAGTCAGACGTCGACTTCTTGGTCGATGTCCCAGGGCCGACCTCACCCTGGTTCCCTGCCGGGCTGATCCTCGATCTCGAGGATCTTCTGCGCCGAAGAGTCGACCTGGTAACCGAAAGAGGGCTGAACCCGTTCGTTAGGGACGGGGTCGTTGGCGAGGCACAGCCGTTATGAAGTCGGATCGGGCGTACATCCTGCAGATCCTGGAGAGTATTCGGCGCATCGAAGAGAACACGTCCAAGGGTCGGGGGTGAGCTTCGCTCCCCCCATCGCGACGACGCTACGGGTGCTGCACCCGCGGGAGTCCATGGGAACCCCTTCGCCGTTTCCTTTCATGCCCGATCAAGACTGCGCGGGACGGACTGGCTTGGTCCCTTGCTTCAGCACACCCGCAACTCCGGAGCTGCGGGCCAGCCAGGGGTAGGCGCGACACCATTCGCCAACCCGCGCCTCCGCACCGAGAAACGCGACGTAGCGAGCGAAGAACCGAAGATCCACCACACCACCCGCGCAGGTTTCCGCCTCATTGATTCGATACTGCGGGATCTTGGAACGGATCGCGGCATCCTTGACCGTGAGCCCCATGCGCTCGCGTTCGTTTCGAAGCCGTTCGGCAAGAAACTGGAAACGGAAGCTGTCCGCGACGCTGACTCCCAGGCGGTCCATGAGTTCCACCAGCCACGGCATTTCCGCCCGCGCATATCGGACGGTCGCCGCGATGACCCGGTTGGACGGAAGCTCCGCAAGGGCTCCATCACCGATCTGGCGGGTCCGGGCGTGATTCATGTCCGCCATCCCCCACTCATGCGTGCCGCGGGGGTCTCCACACCGCGGACCGGTCCTGTCCACGCGGTGCGCGCAGCGATCGCTACAAGTGCAGCGACGTAAGCCAAGCGGCAGTTCGGTCGAACGCCGTGGATTACATCGATGATTCGGCGGGACTCACCGCAGGGCGGAAACAAACTCATCAACCGTCAAGCCTGCCTGGCGAATGATCGCCCGAAGCGTGCCCCTCGCGAGTTCTCGATGATCCGGCACGACCACGCGCCGATGGGGCTGAGCTGCATGGCGCAGCACCATGTGACTCCCTCGTTGTCGATCCAGCTCGTACCCGAACTTCCCCAATGCCACAGCCGCTTCGCGACCCGAGATGGGTGGCAAAGGGGTCATAGCTTGATATCGACGACTTCCTCGTCGATGGGCGGGGGAATCGGCTCCCCGTGCGCGCGGAGACTCTCGAGATAGGCGGCGATCGCCTCCTGCGCGTTGCGAACTGCCTCCGCACGGGTGCCTCCCTGCGACAGGCAGCCAGGCAGAGAGGGCACTTCGGCAACGAACATGCCGTCTTCATCCTGCTCAATCAGTACGCGAAACTTCATCGATGACCCCCAAATCGTGCGCCGACACCGTTGATTCTAGTCTGGAGGCTGAGGATCGACAAGGTGGGTGAGCCCACCTTGGCCCCCGTGACGCAGAGGCGGAGCCCGCCGCGGGGAACGACAGACCGGTCGCGGTGCAGATGGCCGTCAGGGATGTGATCGGCCTGGCCTTCAAGGCGTCGTGTACCCGCAGGCCCGAACCGGCTCGTCTCCCGGTGGATGCGACCTTCGCGCGATCCATCTGGAACATGCCCGCCAGGCGCTCGGCGGTGGAAGCGGCGCTTTCCGCCGTCACTCGAACACCGTCCAGGAAGAAGTCCAGCCACGCCTCCCAGTCGCCGTCGCGGCGGACGCGGTCGAGTAGCTCGTAGTAGGCAGCTCGGTTTCGTTTGAAGTACAGGCTGAGGTACAGCAGCGGCTCACTCAGGATGCCGGCGTGACAGAGCAGGAAGGTGATGAGCAGACGTCCCAGCCGCCCGTTCCCGTCGAGGAACGGGTGGATCGTCTCGAACTGAACATGCGCCAACCCGGCACGCACCAACATCGCCAATCCATCGTCCTCGGCGTGCAGGAATCGCTCCAGCGCTCCCATACACTCCGGCACTGCCGCGTGCGGCGGCGGAACGAAAGCCGCATTCGCCGGGCGGCTGCCGCCGATCCAGTTCCGGGACTGTCGAAACTCTCCCGGCATCTTGCCGCTTCCACGCGCACCCGTGAGCAGCACACCGTGGATTTCCCGGATCAGTCGACTCGAGAGGGGGAATCCCTCACGCAAGCGCGCGAGCCCGTGCTCCAATGCCGCTACGTAGTTCGAGACCTCGACCACGTCGTCCAGCGGTACGCCCGGCGCCTCATCGAGTTCGAAGAGCAACAGGTCGGACAGGGAGGACTGCGTCCCCTCGATTTGAGAGGACAGCACCGCTTCCTTCCGGACGTAGGAGTAGAGACAGAGGTACTTCTCCGGCAGTAAGGTCGCCACCCCATCCAGCCGCCCCACCGCCAGCGCGGCCAGCTCCAGCGTGCGCTGCAGATTCCCCTCGAAGGCCAGCGGCGGATCCGGCGGCAGCGGCGCAGGGATGAACGCGCGGACGGTTTCCCCTCCGAAGCCTGACAGCTCGTAGCGGCCAGTTGGACTTCGTTTCATCTCGGCCAGCCTCTCCTCCGGTTTGCCGGAGCTGAATAGCGATTGGCGTTATCAAGACTTATGGCATGAAATGTAAACAATGTCCCGAACTACGCTAGGTGCGTCTCGTGAGTCGCCAACGGGAGCCGCGCTCGCGGACCCCGGCGTGCCACCGGTTGCCGCACTCCGCCTACTGGCTACCGGCGACCGCAGGCTCGGCAGGGAGCCGGGAGGGAGGCAAACAGTCGTGGAAAGAGATCCGGGTACGGGTGCCTTGCGCGCGACAGACGCTGGAGCAACCCGGGGAGACCGCAGCTTCATCGCGGTTCTCGAGCAAGGTGAACGATCGCACCGGCGCAACGCACAGGCGCGCGTGCCGCGACTACCTGTGAAAACCCGGAATCAACCAATAGAGGCTGATCGAGCCGTTCTCATCCGAAGGCCCCGGGTTCAGGTCGTTGAAGTGCCAGCGGATCTCGTTACCCGACGTTCGGTAGCCCTTCGGTTGGATGTCCACCGAATCGATCGGGGCTTCCAGCGGGTCCCACTCGACGACCACCTCGGCGGTCCCGATCGGACCTGCCCAGCTCCCGCCGCCTTCATCGCCCCGTCGTCCGCGCGGCAGAAGCGTCCGCAAGCGGAGAGCACGAGAGCGAGCGCCAGGGTCGTTCGTGGTTTCATGGCCTTCCGCACCCCCTCGTAGCGAGGTCTCACTCCGAGTTCAGCAGCCCCATCGACTGCAGCACCGCCCGCCCGATCTCCTGTCGCTTCGGCAGGTCGTCGCCGCGGCGTGGCGTGTCGAGGTTGAGGGCGAAGAAGACCGCCCCCGCATCCGATTCCACCCAGCCGACCCACCAGCCGTAGGATCCTTCCCAGCCGGTCTTCGCGCGCAAGATCCACTCGCGGGTCGCCTCGTTGATCATCAGGTCCTTGACCAGCCGCTGGTGCTCCGGCTTGAACGGGAGCTCGTTCCGGTACAAACGTCGCAGAAAGGCCACCTGCTCCAGGGCCGAGATGCTCAGGCTGCCGTCCACCCAGTAGTCCCCAGTCGTCGAGGACGGATCGCCGTTGCCGTACCCCAGGGCGTTCAGGTAGCTGCGCGCCCGCGCTTCGCCGATCTCCCGGGCGAACCCCTGGTAGACCCACAAGGTCGAGTAGCGCATCGCCGTGCGCAGCGTCTGATCCTGGTTGTGACCCGGGAAGCTCCGCTCCACTCCGTCCCAGGCCAACACCTGGAACTCGTCCTTCACCACGCCGGCGTCCAGGGCGAAGAGGGTATGCGGGATCTTGAAGGTCGACGCCGGGGAGTAGCGTCGCGCCGCCCGCTCGCGGTCGAAGACCCAGGTCGCAGGCGGCGACTCGCGCTCATCCACGATCACCAGCGTGCCGGTGGCATCCGCGTCGCGGAAGAAGGTCTCCCAGTCCGGTCGCTCGCGGACAGCCTCGTTGGCGCGTGGCGTCCCGCAGGTCGCGACGACCAGCAGGAGTGCCCAGAGGGGGGGGGGGGGGGCGTCGCCGGCGGGGCCGGCCCGGTTGGTGGGGGGGGGGGTTTGTGCGGGGGGGGGGGGGGGGGGGGGGGGGGGGGGGGGGGGGGGGGGGGGTGGGGGGGGGGGGGGGGGGGGGGGGGGGGGGGGGGGGGGGGGGGGGGGGGGGGGGGGGGGGGGTGGGGTTGGGGGGGGGGGGGGGGGGGGGGGCCGGCGACGGCAGATTCTGTCAACATCTGCCATGTGGCCCATTCTGACTCAGGCACTCTCAATTCTGCCCGCTCTCCAGCCTCACCCCCGAACCGCCGCCTCGATCGCCGCCACGTCGATCTTGGTCATCTCCATCATCGCGTCGAAAGCCCGCTTCGCCGCCGCCCGATCCTCACTCGTGTAGGCACGGATCAGCGCCATCGGCGTGATCTGCCAGTTCACCCCCCACCGGTCCTTGCACCAGCCACAGGCGCTCTCCTGCCCCCCGTTCCCCACGATCGCATTCCAGTAGCGATCCGTCTCCGCCTGGTCCTCCGTCGCCACCTGGAAGGAGAAGGCCTCGGTCTGCTGGAACGCCGGTCCCCCGTTCAGCCCCAGACACGGGATCCCCATCACGGTGAATTCCACCGTCAGGACGTCCCCCTGCTGGCCCGAGGGAAAGTCGCCCGGGGCGTGATGCACCGCGCCGACCGAGGAGTTCGGGAAGGTCGCCGCGTAGAAGCGCGCCGCGGCCTCCGCGTCGCGGTCGAACCAGAGGCAGATCGTGTTCTTGGCCGGGGTCATGGGCGTGGGCCTCCGTGATGGTGGGTCTGGAGCGACCGCAGGAGTCTGCACCGGGTTGGCCGAGAGGGGCAACGCGCTTCTCTTGCGAGTAGCTCTTGCATGAACGTCAGGCGGCACCTGTGCACTGGCATGGCGCGGGCGACGGTCGCGATCGATCAGTGGAAGCCGTGTGCGTTTTCTGCCCGCCGATTGTTCTCCCTACAGCACACGGGCCGGGTCCACGGCATGCGGCTCCCGCCGCGCCTGCGACCGCCCGACGAGAGGAGGAACTTCGATGGTGACGACCGAACGCGATGTCCAGGAACGCCATGCGATGCGGAGAGGTGCGGCCGCGCGGCTCTCCTCCCTCTGCCGGACCCTGGCCCTGCCCCTGACCCTCGCCCTGACCCTCGCCATGCCCCTGGCCCTCGGCGCGGCCCGGGTCGCCCAGGCCGGGCCCCTCGGCACCGACTTCACCTATCAGGGGAGGCTGGATCTTTCCGGCTCGCCGGTGAGCGGCACGGCCGACTTCCAGTTCAAGCTGTTCGGGGCGGCCTCCGGGGGGACGCAGGTCGGGTCCACGGTGGTCGTGACCAACGTGACGGTGTCCGACGGGGCGTTCAGCGTGAACCTCGACTTCGGGGCGACCGCCTTCGAGGTGGGCGAGGAGCGCTGGCTCGAGCTCATCGTGCGGAGCCCCGCCGGGTCCGGCTCCTTCGTGACGCTCGCGCCGCGCCAGGAGATCACCGCCGCCCCCTTCGCGCTCGAGGCCCGCGGGGTCGACGGCCACTCGCTCGACGCCTCGAACGGAGGACCAACCGACGCCCTCCTCGTCGACACCGCCGGCAATGTCGGCATCGGCACCACCGCGCCGGCGACCCGGCTCCACGTCAAAGGAGTCGAGGAAGGAATCCGGGTCCAAGGTCCCGCGACCGGAAGTACGAACCTGGCCTGGGTCGGATTCAACGACGCCTCCGGGACGCGGACCGGCTACGTCGGGGATGGAAGCAGCGGGGACACCGGCACGTTCCTCGCTTCCGACCTCGGTGACGTCATCCTTCACACCCTGGCAGGCCGATCGCTCGTCGTGAAGCCCGACGGCAAGGTCGGGATCGGCACCACCACCCCCACCGCCAAACTCGATGTCCGCGGCGACATCCGCCTCGGCCCCACCGGCCAGTATCGGGCCACCTCCGGCGAAGAGAACCTCCGCCTCCTCCGCGGCAACATCGACGGCAACGGAACGATCGACGCAGGCACCGGCTTCACCTGCACCCGCACCAGCGAAGGGCAGTACACCATCGTCTTCACCACGCCGTTTGCCGGCGTGCCCTCCGTGACCGCCACGCCGTTCAGCGTGAGCATCGAACCCCGGGTAGCAGAGATCAAATCCCTCACCGCCAGCAGCTTCCACGTCGCCATCAGTTTCGTCGGCAACCCCGAGACCGACTCGGACTGGTCGTTCTGCGTGATCGGGCCGAGGTAGCCGGTGATGCGCCCTCCTCAACCCGCCGTCACTCGATCCAGCCACTGGAGGAACCGATGAACGGGACCCCCGCTCTGACCCTCTCGGCCGCACTCGTCTGTTTCGCCATCAGTCCCGCCCTCGCCCAGCTCACTGTGCCCCGGTTCGTCGTGGCCAGCGGCGGCGCGTCACGGTCCAGCGGAGGTAGTTTCGGTGTCGGCGGGACCATCGGCCAGGCAGGCGCCACCACCTCGACCGGCGGACTCTATGTCGTGAGCACCGGCTTCTGGTTCGGCGGCAACGCAACCACCGGAATCGGCGACGACCCGGGCAGCGGGGAGCCCGACCTCCTCGGCACACAACCCCTCGCCTTTGAGATCCTCCCCGTCACCCCGAATCCCGTCGCTGACGTGACGACGCTCGCTTTCCAGCTCCCCGAAGCGCGCCACGTGCGCATCGAGGTGTATGACGCGTCCGGGCGTATGGTGCGGTCCGTGGCCGACGAGCTCGTGGCCGCGGGGCGTGGTCAAAGGGTGTGGGATGGGCGTGACCAAGCGGGGGTGCGCGTGCCTGGGGGCGTGTACTTCATGCGCGTGAGCGCGCTGCCGGATGAGGGGACGCGGAAGGTTGTTGTGGTTCCGTACGAGGGGAGACCTGCCCGCAGGCTTCTAGGCGGGTGATAATGGCGGTTCTGCGGGGTTCATCCGAACTGTGGTCGACCCCGATCCCGGCTGTCTTCCCTCCCTCGCAGTCGGCCGGGTCGAGGGATCTGCGCCGACCCCGGAGAGCGTGGCCTGCCGCCTCGACTCCCCCTCGAACTCAGCGGAATCCGTGCGCGCCGACGGATCTCGGAACTCCTGTACTCCCAACTGGGGCTCGCCCTTGGGAGCTCAAGTGCTTGCCCAGACCTCGGACAGCACTTCCGCCTGCTCCAGCACCGTCTGCGTCGCCTTCTCCTGCTTGTCCGGCGGATAGCCGTACTTGCGCAGGATGCGCTTCACCAACACCCGCAGCTGCGCACGGACGCTCTCGCGGATTCCAGTCGATGGTGACGTTCTTGCGGACCGTGTCGACCAGCTCCCTCGCGATTGCGCGGAGCGCGTCGTCGCCCAGTACCTTGACCGCGCTGTCGTTGGTTTCCAGCGCGTCGTAGAAGGCCAGCTCGTCCTCCGACAACCCAAGCTTCTCACCGCGAGCACTCGCTGCTCGCATATCCTTGGCGAGCTCGATCAACTCCTCGATCACCTGGGCCGTTTCGATGGCGCGGTTCTGGTACTTGCGCACGGTCTGCTCGAGCAGTTCAGCGAAGGAGCGCGCCTGGACGACGTTGCGCTTTCCCCGCGCCCGGATTTCTCCCTTGAGGAGCTTCTGGAGCAGCTCTACGGCGAGGTTGCGCTGCGGCATACCGCGACGTCAGCCAGGAACGCATCTGAAAGGATGGAGATGTCCGGTTTCTTGAGGCCGGCGGCCGCGAAGATGTCGACCACCTCGTCCGAGACGACCGCCCTCGAGATGATCTGGCGGATGGCGAGGTCCAGTTCCTCGTCCGTCTTGCGCTCGCCGGGCATGCTCTTCGCGAGGACCGCGCGCACCGCCTGGAAGAAACCCACGTCGTCGCGGATGCGGAGCGCCTCTTCATGAGGCACCGCGAGCGCGAAGGCATGTGACAGTTCGGTCACGGCCCGCAGCAGCGGTTCCTTGCCGTCCTCCTGCGCGAGGATGTGCTCCTGTGCCGCAGGGAGGACCGACAGACGATCCTGTGGAGTGCCCGTGGTCCAGCGGCTCCAATCGAAGCCGTGGAAGAGCCCGCAGCAGACCTCGTACTTCTCCTGCATCAGCGCCACGGCCTCGGCCTGATCGAGCGCCGTCTCGCCGGTGCCGCCCGCTTCCGTGTACGTCGCCAGCGCCTGTTTCAGCTCGTCGGCCAGCCCCAGGTAGTCCACCACCAGCCCGCCCGGCTTGTCCTTGAACACCCGGTTCACCCGCGCGATGGCCTGCATCAGCCCGTGCCCGCGCATCGGCTTGTCCACGTACATCGTGTGCAGGCTCGGCGCGTCGAAGCCGGTCAGCCACATGTCGCGCACGATCACGATCCGGAATGGGTCCCCCGCATCGCGAAAGCGCGCCGCCATTGCCTCCCGCCGCGGCTTGTTGCGGATGTGCGGCTGCCACTCGAGCGGGTCCGAAGCCGATCCGGTCATCACGACCTTCAGCGTGCCCTCCTCGTCACTCTCGCCGTGCCACGCCGGGCCGGAGCGCAACGAGCGCCTGGTACAGCTCGACCGCGATACGGCGGCTCATCACCACCACCATCGCCTTGCCGTCCATCACGGCGAGCCGGTTCTCGAAGTGCTCGACCAGGTCGCGAGCGATGAGCTGAATACGGTTATCCGAGCCAACGACTGCCTCGAGCTGCGCCCACTTGCTCTTGAGCTTCTCCTTGCGCTCGACCTCCTCCCCTCGGTCGCCTCCTCGAACTCCGGGTCGATCTTGGGCCGCTCGGTCTCCTTGAGCCCCAGCTTGGCCAGCCGGCCCTCGTAGTAGATCGGCACCGTCGCTCCGTCGAAGACGGCGCGCTGGATGTCGTAGACGCTGATGTAGTCGCCAAACACCGCGCGCGTGTTGGCGTCCGTCTTCTCGATCGGCGTGCCGGTGAAACCGATGAACGACGCGTTCGGCAGGGCGTCGCGCATGTGCCGCGCGAACCCGTCGATGAAGTCGTACTGGCTGCGGTGCGCCTCGTCGGCGATGACCACGATGTTGCGCCGCTCCGAGAGCACCGGGTGCCGGTCGCCCTTCTCCTCGGGGAAGAACTTCTGGATCGTCGTGAACACCACGCCGCCGGAGGCGACGGTGAGTTTCGCGCGCAGGTCGGCCCGGTCGGACGCCTGCACCGGCGGCTGGCGCAGCAGGTCCCGGCAGCGCGAGAAGGTACCGAAGAGCTGGTCGTCCAGGTCGTTCCGGTCGGTCAGCACCACGATTGTCGGGTTAGCCATCGCCGGGTGCAGGATCACGCGCCCCGCGTAGAAGGCCATGGTCAGGCTCTTGCCCGACCCCTGGGTGTGCCAGACCACTCCGACGCGCCGGTCGCCGGGTCGCCCCCGGCGCTGCCCCGCTTCGTACCGGCCGGACGGATCCGGCCCCCCTTCGCCGGCACCAAGCGCGCCGCCCGCAGGTCTCCTCCACCGCGTTCACGGCGTGGAACTGGTGGTAGCCGGCGATCTTCTTGGCCCCTCCAGCACCACCTGCAGCTCCGGCTGCTGCGGCGCATCCTCGCGCCCGGTGATCGTGCGCCACGGCTTGAACCACTCCTTGCCCGCGCCGAGCGAGCCGATGCGCGCCTGCACACCATCGGAGGCGAGCAGCACCACGTTGGCCGCAAACAGCCCCGGCACCTGCGCCTGGTAGGTCTGGAGCTGCTGGAAGGCCGACCACACGGTCGCGTTCTCGTCGGCCGGGTTCTTGAGCTCGATCACCGCCAGCGGCAGGCCGTTCACGAACAGCACCACGTCCGGCCGCCGCGTGTACTGTCCCTCCGACACGGTGAACTGGTTGACGGCGAGCCAGTCGTTGTTGGTGGGTGTGTCGAAGTCGATCACCGCGCTTGCGCCCCGGCGATCGGCCGTCCCTTGCGGCGGTACTCGACCGTGACGCCCTCGACCAGCATCCGGTGAGCGGCGCGATTGCGCTCTACGAGCGACGGCGCATCCACGCGCGTCAGCTTGCGGTAGGCGTCCTCCACCGCTTCGGGCGGGAGCTCGGGATTCAGCCGCACCAGCGCCTGGCGCAGCCGCCGCTCCATCAGAACGTCGCGGTAGTTCGGGTCGCTGCGCTCGGAAAAAGGTTCGCCTGCGGCGATGTCCGGGCCGTGGAGCACGGCGTAGCCCTGCCCTTCGAGCCAAGCGAGGGCGGCGTCTTCGACAACGGACTCGCTGAAGGAGCTCGTATTCATTTCGGCGGCTCCTCATTCATTGCCGCGTCCGCGGCGTCCCGCGCCCTTATTTCGCCTGCTAGCTCCGAATACCACACTGGATCGAAACGATGGACGAGCTCACTCACGTAGTGCGGCTTACCTGCCAAGTCGACGGTCCCGTACTCACTATCGATCAAACGGTCGTCATCGTCGTTCCTCTTCGGCAAATCGTTACCTGATCGCGCTGTAAGGTGCTGCTCAATCAACCTAATCACGTCAGCAATCTCGAACAAGACCGAAGACCCAGATCGCCGCTTCTCCGGATGCCTTCAAGTTCACGGGCTTGTGGGATCGTTGCGCCACCGACGTGGTATTGGCCGTTTCGGACTTCGTGGTACCAGATGAACTTTGCCCGGTCGCACACGATTGGCAGATCGCGAGCAGCCACCTCATTAATGAAGAATTCGACCTTGCTGTGGAAGTTCTCGAGCCTTATCGACGTCGACCTTTGGATAGATGCGGTTCTGTCGTTGAATCGGATGAAGGCTCAGATAGGTGTGGATCGCCAACTCGATCGCATTGTCGAAGCCAACAACCGCGATGCGACGGTCCAAGTCGTCACCATCCCGATAGTGCATCTCTGCATGCAGAATGATCTCAAACGGACCAAGGGCCAAAGGGTCCAGCGTACTCATGCGCTTGTCCCCGAGAACGCCTCTGGGCTCTCGATCCGAACCGCTCCTGATACGAGATTTGGCAGCAGTTCATCACGCACAACACCGAGATGGCGCGACTGCGCGAGCAGCGTTGGAATTGAGTCAATCAGCGGCCCAAGGTGCAGGTCCGCCGCAGCCAGCAGATCGAACCCTGGAATGACAGCCTTGGCCCCTGATAGGTGGTGCCGCTGTATGTGCCCCATCGTTGTGGCCTTCGATGCTGCAATGTGCCGGAAGTCCGCGAGGTGCTGGTGAATCCAGAGGTAGTAGAGCCACTTCGGGTACGTAGTCGAAGTTACTTTGAACAGATGCTGATTGAGTGCGCCTCTACCACCTGCCCAAAGAACGCACTCCAACGATCCGGACCACGAGAACAACACGTCGCCGTCCGCTACGACATAGTCCGGGGCCAGGTCTGCGCTGGCTTGATCAGCGCCCTGCGCGTTCCCAGCGCGGAGCTGCGATATCTTAATGACGGGGAGTGATTTACCGTTGGTGGGTGGATACTTCTGAAGCGCCAGCCCGTTCAAAAAGCGCGCGATCTCATCGAGGCTCTTCACCTCCCATCCCCTCGGAATCTCCCCCAGCTCCGAGTCCTCGAAGATCCGGGAAGAGGTCGGCGAGGGCTGGGGCGAACCGGGATCCCGCCCTTCGGCCTTGGCGCGAACGGGGTCGAAGTCCACGAACCACGATTTGAAGAGCGCCCGCGCCATCGCCTCCAGCGTCTCGTTCATCCGCCGGTTCAGCTCGATCTTGTCGTCCAGCGTGCCGAGGATGTGGGCGATGGCGCGTTGTTCGTCCTCCGCGGTCGGCGGCCACCACAACCCGGCAAGCTGATCAGCGGAGACGTTGGGAAACGTCGATCCGGTCGCCTGAGCCAACAAGCCCGGAAGCCCGTACTCAACGACTGCGCGGACGAAAGGCTGAAGCGCAGGATTCGTCTTGTGGCGGATCGCCGCCACGCCGCGGCCTATTGCGTACTCACGATCTGCCCAGTTCATACGACCGGTGGTCGAACCGCGAACGCAAAAAAGTACATCGCCTGGCTGT
>JADJQY010000016.1 GCA_016712505.1 Candidatus Eiseniibacteriota bacterium
CCTCGCCTCAGTCCACGATGGAACAGCTTGGCGCCGATCGCGGTGGAGGACCGATGCGGTTCGCCGTCGTCAGCGACCTGATAGCTCATTCCAGGCCCGAGGGTGAAACTACGTCCGTCCTGCAGCTCGGTGTGCAGTTCTCCTCCAGGCACAGGAGGATGCCCTTTGCTGCACCAGTGGTCCGCGGCGTAGCCAGGGGTACTCGACCATCCGAACTCGGATCGTGCCGAACGATTGCGTTCGCATAAGCGATCCCAGTCTCGCCCCGGTGCTCGGTTTAGGGCCAACACGCTGACCCAGACGGTCGTGCCGAACGCGATTCCCAGCATCTGCATGGGGATCTTTCCGGAATTGGGCCCTGGGTGGATGGGTGCGTGGTGGGGAGGCGATCCACGCTGTCAGCGCGACCCTTGACCCGGGCGTCCGCACCTTCCATCGAGATCCCATGGAACGGCCTGCCCTCGGGATTCCCAACCAGCCGCCGTAGTCGCCGCCCTCGAACGGTTGCTCGTGTCCCAGAATCGTGATCATGCTCAATAGCTGCCCCCGGTGGTGGGATCCATGGGTGATCAAGTGGAACACCTGCTCCAGGCGCCGATCGATCCCGAGCAGGCCCGTTCGATGCGACTCCGTGGTCGCCGCAAGCCAGGACTGACCCACACGGGCGATCGTTCTCCCGATCGATTCCAGCGTCTCCGTCTCGTCGTACGGTGTCCAGACCGGCGGTTCGATGACCGGCCCGACAGAGCCGCTCCACCCGTTCATCACGTCCACGATGTGGGAGATGGTCCGATGGGGAGTGCGCAGACCGAACCCGAGATCACCTCTCAGTTCCGCCTCGGTCAGCCGGGAGAGAAACGCAACGGCCTGGCGATTGCACCACACCTCGTACTCACCAGGTTCAGGATCGTGGCGGCGTAGCCGCTCATGTTCACTCCTCCGTCTTCGAGGTTGGTGGGATCTGGGACTCGAGTGCGGAGAGGAGGTAGCTCACTCGCCCGGCGACCGAGACCCGTGGCACTTCGTGGACGTCATACCCCAGCGGCGGTACCAGCGGACGACGTCGGGGTACACCCGCTGCGCATGGTCGAACGCGTGGTCACGCTCCCGAGTCGTTGCAGTAGATCGCTTCCCGCGGGAGGAGGACGGGACCGTGGGTTCGAAGCGGTAGGCGCGAATCGCATGATTCAGGGCGTCGTTCGGCATCGGCTCCGCATTCGTGGAGCACGGCGATCGCCTCGAGAGCGCTCGGTCGAAGAAGGCCAGGGCGAGGTGGGCGGGGAGCGTGGCGTACTTCTCGCGTCACGGCGCAGGATCTCGCGAGCAAAGGTCGTGGGGTCAGGGCGAGGGTCTCTCCTCGCGCCAGCCGCTCGCGATGATCTCGCGCGCAGAGTCGGAGACGACGAAGTGCCCCAGACGTCCGAGCGCGGTGAGGAGCGTGGTCTTCCCGCACCAGGGCCTCCGGTCAAGACGACGCGGCGCGCTGGAGCCGTGCGGCTGGTTTGGAGCAGGATGGGACCCGAGTCTCACGTCCGCGGGAGTTCCCGGATCTCGATCGTTCCCCGGCCTCGAAGACAGGGTTTCCCGGCCAGCAGCTCGCGCGCCTGATCCCAGCTCTCCGCCCGGATCTTGATGAATCCGTCGATGTGGGTCGATACCGCCACCGACAGGCCGGACTTGTTCACGCAGATGCCAGCTCCGATCGCACTTCCGCCTTCGAAGTGCCCGGCGTGCTTCAGCCCCTGGATGTACCGCTCCCAGGCCTCGTCTTCGGCTCCGGCCGCCTGCTCCCGGCCGTCGGTGTGCATCAGGAACAGCAGTCGATCATGGTCTACCCCTTCGGTCTGATCCGTCCCGCCGTCGGTAGCGGGTCCAGGTTCGAGCCGCGCGTTACGACGGGTGCTCGGTAAGGAGTCCGTCAGATGCTGCCCAGGATCTCGGTCAGTGCGCATTTCCTGGTGCAACCAGTAGAATACTGCGTTCGCGATCCGTCCGCATCCGTTCTCAGTTCGCCAGATTCGCATACCCGCCTTCGCAGCACCGGTGTGAGGCGGTATTCTCCGGGGCAGCCGTGGCCATCATGCGCTGGAAGGAAGATCCTCTGCGCCGTGGTGAAGTAGGCCCACGAGTGCTTCGGTGGCAAAGCCCCTGCCCCAATCTGAGCGTAGGTAGGCGTACTTGACCTCCGGCTCCTCCTGCCTCCGGGGTGAACGATCCCGCAGAATCCGATGCCCCTGGGGCTACGAGCCGCTCCACCGCGTACATCCCGTAGCCTCGCACTCTCGTAGTTGCGGCCCGTCACCACCAACCACTGTCGGCACTCCTCGGGGGTGATCGGCTGACCACCCCTACCCAGCGCATCGCGTCGGCGTCGCCATACACCGCGAGCAGCGCCTCGTAGTCCGACTCCGCCAGCGGCGAACCGTGAGTCGGTCGGTCGAGAACACCAGATCAGACTGCACTGCACCTCCTCTGATCCCGCCGGTCGCCGGATCTGTCGAAGCCCACGGCTGGTTTCCAACCATGGGGGTCAATCCAGCGAAACCGCGCTGGATCCGGGCGAAACTCGCTTGCCAAATTTTGTTGTCAAGGATAGTCTAGCCGCATGTTCGACATCCGTTATCGAAGATCCGGCGGCCCGCGACTGTAGCCCTGGAGCCGACCCGGAGTCGCCTTCTCTCCGAACTGGCCACGCCCGCTTCGGCCGCGACATTGGCCACGAGTGGGCCTGGCCCGCCAGAAGGTCAACTATCACCCGCACGTTCTGGAAGCGCACGGCCTCGTACGGCTCGCCGAGGAGCGAAAGTGGGGCGGGTTGACGGAACGTTTGCTCGTCGCGACGGCTGCTTCGTACGTCGTCTCACCGAGCGCCTCGGCCCGGTTGCGGTGGATCCGGATCGAGATGTCGACCAACTCTCGGCGGGCGTATCTCATCGCCCTGGGTGCGCGGGTCGTCCGGGAGGTCGGAGATCTCGATCGTCGCGCGAATGAGACGGGAAAGCGCCTGGCGACGCTGGCGGTCGATACCGAGGTTCGCTTCCAGTCGGCCGCGGACCGGGCGGCGTTCAGCCTCGAGCTCACCGCAGCGATCACCAAGCTCGTGTCGAAGTACCACCACGAATCGGCACCGGGGCCCGCGCACACCGCCTGGTGGTCGTCGCCCATCCGATGCCGCAGAAGTCCGAACCTGGGCGAGCGATCACCAGCGTGAAGAAGGAAGCATCGGGGCGTCGTTCCATCCAGGTGGAAGTCGAGGTCCCGGGGACGCCGGAGGAAGTCTGGCAGGCCATCGCGACCGGACCGGGTATCTCCGCCTGGTTCGTGCCGGCCGAGTTCGAAGAGCGCGATGGAAAGCCGGTCGCGGTGAGCTTCAACTTCGGCCCCGGCATGGAGTCACGCTCCGTGGTGACGGCCTGGGATCCGCCGCGACTGTTCGCCAGGGAGGGCGCGGGCTGGGTCCCGGGCTCGCCGCCGATCGCGACCGAGTGGACCGTCGAGGCCCGGGCGGGGCGTCTGCGTGGTTCGTGGTGCAGAGCCTCTTCGCCAGCACAAACGACTGGGATGGGCAACTCGAGGGGACCGAGAACGGCTGGCCCGGTATCTTCCGTGTCCTCCGGATCTACCTTACCCACTTCCGCGGTCAACGCTCGGCGTTCATGCAGTTCATGGCGCCCGTCGCGGGAACGCCTGCGGACGCCTGGGCAACCCTGACCACGGCGCTCGGGTTCAACGGCGCGGGCATCGGGGAGAAGTGGACCGTCCCCGCCGGCGTCCCGGCGATGGGCGGCGTGGTGGAGCACATCAACCCAAGCCCACCCGGCGCCCTCCTCCGTCTCGACAGCCCGGGACCCGGCACCGCAGCCCTGTACACCATCAAGTACGGCGCCACAGTCATGGCAACGTTCTCCTTCTACCTCTACGGAGATCAATCGACCGAAGTCGCCGCCCGCGAGACACCACGGTGGCAGGCATGGCCCGGAGAGATTTGATGGCGGGGGATCCGGGGGCCGAAGGGTGAGGGGCTAGCGATCGCCACCGCAACCGTTCGTAGAAACGAACGCTCTGGCGCGGGCGCGCCGAGCCGACCGGAGATCGATTCGATCGAGCCGAGGTCGGTCGGCGCGCCCGCTCAGCGCAACCGATCTTCGGCCGCTGCGCGATCCCTGGTCAGTGGCTTCGTCCAGCGGGCAGTGACCTTCCCCGCGTCCATTTCAACTCCCGAAACCCTCCGCGAGGTAGAGCCGGCGCGCCGGCACATTTCCTGGAGTGGTACGAGACCAGGATCGACTCCCGGCCCCGTGCCGCTTCCGCCAAGATCCGAATGAGAGCTCGGACCGCGGCTCTTCCCATTCCGGCCCCTTGCGAGGCCGCGTCGATCAGCAGACGGTAGATCTTCCAGGTGCCGCTCGCCTGGTCGACCCCATACATCGCGAGCCCGATCACCCCGCTCGCCGACCGCAACGGCCAGCGGCCTCGCGTCGGGATAGAGCGCCGCCAGAGCCAGTGACGCGTCGACCGTGGGGATGAACGCCTGCTGATCCGGCCGCGCGCGCAGGGAGAGACAGCGCGCCCGAGTTGCGGCGTCGAGAACGATCAACCGGAGCTCTGAGTTTGCTCGACGCGGCGGAATGTTCATCTCGCACTCCAGAATCCCGAACTCCTTGTGGGCCGGGGGGCCGATCGCTGGCTCTCCTTCACCAGCGTCAACCACACCCTCCGCGGTCGTCCGGGTGCTTCACCCATGACGATTGATCCGGCGGCGCGGCGCGCATTTGCCAGGTGCCCCGGTGCATGTACCAGTGATCGGCGACGAACTGCAAGCAATCGCGGTAGGTGCCGAAGGTCGATTCGAATCCGGCGGGTGTTCTGGCGCCCGGTAGGTCGAGGTCGCCCTCGGAGAGGGTCGCCAGGATGGCGATCGTCTCCTCCCGCACCTTGCGGCACATCGCGAGAACCTCCTCGAACGGCGGAAACCGACTGGGGTCACCACTAGTGTCGGGACCATCGAACATCTCTTCCCAGTGAGCCAATGGGTTCGCCTGACCGAGCATGAACGATCGGATGATCAACGACTCGATGTACGCCAGGTGCCCCAACGTCCACAGAGTGTGCCCGCCCCGTTCGGGGTCGGAAAAAACCAGCAATGGTCGCGCATCTCCTCGATCCGCACCAGGACTCGGTCAGCGCTCTTCCCCAGGTTCTGTCGGACAAGGTCGATGGACTGCATGGTCATTCCTCACTGCAGCTGTGACGTGCGTTGCTCGGGTGGACGCCGTTCGGCGTGCGGAGCCGTCGCGCCAGTTCGCTCGATCGAGACCGCTACCCGAGCATACGAGGCTCACAGAGCTAGGTTGTAGGCGAGCGACGTGATCTCGAAGCGGCCATACGTCCACTCACCAGTGGGCTCGATCCAGTTCGCATCGCCGAGGGCGCCTACTCGAACTCCGTCGACCGAGCGATACCCGGAGATCGGGGTGGACCAGGTTGCGGCCTCGCGGCTGTGCGCTCGGTCGGAAGAGGAGAAGCCGACGAGATCACCTGCATCGTCGAACGTCAGGATCGCGGACACCGCAAATCCTGCATTGCGGAACGTGGCGCGCAACGTTCTGGTGTCGATTGGCTCGAAGGTGAACGGAAGATCCAGGACTGCCGCCGGCGCCATGACGACCAGCGTCGTTCATGATCGTGACCGTTTCGTCGTTCGTGATCTCCGCTCCCCCCTTGTCCACCACCGGCACCAGCCCGGCCACGCGCACTTGAAACGTTGCGGCGCCGTCGACGTAACGGTGGAACAGGTCCATCGGAATGCCCGCGCGCACCGCTTTCATGTGAAACAGCCGGGCCGGATGAGCAAAGAAGGCGTACTCCGTCGCGGTGGCTTGCATCCAAGGGGAAGTTGCGCTGCTGCGCATCTGGGCCTTGAACGTCACGCAAAGGCTACGCACATGCGGTCGCCCAACGACCCCCATCCGTCGAAGATACTCCTGCATCAGGGGCGGCAGCGGCGCGAGATCGGCCTCGGTCACGAGGGGGGCGAGAGCCGTCTCTCCGGCAAGCAGAGCTCTGTGGTCACGATCGAAGCGTGACCGAAAACTCGATGGTCGCGTGTCCAAGGCGGTTACGAGCAGCGGGACCGCGATGATCAGGTTGGCGACAGTGCCAAGCCGTGCGTCGCCCCACGCCGTCAGGATCAGCCCCTGCGACAGCAGCACACCTGGCAGCGCCAGGTACCACCACCACGGCGCCCGTGCTGCCCATCCCACGGCAGCGACACCGAGGAGCACCGCTGAAACGAGCCAGCATACTCCGGCGGCGGGAGAGACGGGCGTCCGCATCTGACTGACCTGTGCCCATCCGAACGCCTTCGTCGGTCCCACCAAATGCATCAGGCCGTGCAGCAGCATGAACGCTGCGAAGGCGATGCGCACCATCGGTCACTCCTTGTGGGCAATGCCGTTCGAACGGCCGAGCCCACGTTACCGATCGAATGGTACCACCCAGGTAGCCAAGGCCCTCCTGTATTCGTGTTCAATCTGGTCCGTGGTCCGAATCGTAGCGCGGCTGGGCGATCTTCACTCTCGGCTCCGGCTCACCGCGGCGTGTTGGTTCACGTCGACACTCGAAGGGCTCTTGCAGCCACCCCCAACCGCCGGTCGAGCGTCCAGACCGCGGCGCGCGAAAGGAGGGCGGCAGAGAGTAGATGCGCATCCACCCAACCGATACCCCGGCCGTGGAGAGGTGCTTCTTCGATCAAACGCCGAACCTCCTCGGTCTCTGCCACTTCTGCTTGGGGCAGTGACTGAAGCAGGGTCAGGATCTCCCGGCGACTCTCGAGAGAGCCACAGGCCAACTCGCCGATGACATGGCTGGCACAGGACCTTGCTCTGATACAGGAGCGCGCGCAGCTCCTCGTTGCCCCGCCGAAGATGGTCCACCCACACCGACGTGTCGGCCAGGATCAGCTCGCCTGCTCGGTCCGCCGTCGTGGCACGGGTCGCAGCTTCCACTCGCTGCCCCCGAGGTCCGCCAGGCGCCGGGCGCTCTCAGCGGCGATCAGCGCTTCCAGCCCCAGACGAACGAGGGATGTCTTCTCGGTGATCCCGGTGAGCTTCGCTGCCCGTGCAAGCAGTGCGTCATCGATGTTCAGGGTTGTTTTCATATGTATCAATGTGGCTATTGCAGCCATACCGGTCAAGGCGCGATGACGGATCCCGCTGGCGTCGACCGCGCACTGGACCGCCCGCGTCGCGACCGGATGAACCGCTCCTTCAGGGCCAGGTTGATGACTCCTGACCCGCTCTCGCCAACTCCGCGAGTCGATCGATGCCGGCAGTCGGCGGCACCAGGCTACCTGTCGTGCGTCACGTCCGTGCGCCGTTCCGCGATGTGCCATAACACGCCCGCTGGGTCGACGATGTACGCGACCCGGAGCCCCCACGGCTGCATCGCCGGCGGCTTGGGTGCGGGCACGCCGAAGCGGTCCGGCAAGCTCAACTCTTCGATCCGAGCCCACCACGCATCGAGATCATCGACCATCAGCTGCATCATGAAATTCGCGGCCCACTCCTCCTGGAAGTACCTCTGCAGAATGAATCCCCGTTCCCGGCCCTGAATATGGCGACCTCGCTGTCCAGGGTCATGTCGACGCCCAGAGCCTCATAGAACCGATTGGACTGCTCGAAGTCCTTCGTGGGCAAGAACGGGCGGGCGAGTTCGGTACCGGTGGGCATGCAGTGGGACCTCCTCAAGGTCTAGGTTCGTGGCGTAGCGTTCGTCTCTCTTTGCCTACCTGAGACGCGACAGCCAGTGCAGGATGTTGAGCGCCAGCTGTCGATTGTCGTAACCGGGAGCGTTCATGCCGACGGGAAGGCCCTTCTTTGGGCGCTGTGCTCGCAGCATGCCTGCTTCGGCCAGAACGACCGCCCGCCCGGCGTCAATCTCGACCGCGATGCCTGGGCGCGGCCCGCAGCGGCGGTCGGTTCGCCATACTCCATGTGGACGCGCACATCCCCTCCTGCCCGCTCCACGCGGGGCGGACCGGGGGGCCGCTCCGTGGCCTCGTCGGAAAGGGCGAGGAACGACACCGCCCCGCCAGGCCCACGGATCGTCTGACCGGTGAACGTTAACACGCGCCTCACGTGCTCGGCCGAGTTTCGACCGCGGACG
The DNA here is from genome assembly GCA_016712505.1 of Candidatus Eiseniibacteriota bacterium. GTDB lineage: Bacteria > Eisenbacteria > RBG-16-71-46 > CAIMUX01 > CAIMUX01 > JADJQY01. The sequence continues at coordinate 8,167 of JADJQY010000016.1, forward strand.
ATCGGGTGGTCCCGAAGGAGTCCGTTCTCCACGGAGAAGATCAGATGACTGTCCCCGCGCTCGGGGTCGTGGTGGGTGAGATCTTGCGCCATGCCCGCCCCCATCTCGATGCCGAACCTCTGGGCAAGCGACGATACGGCCGCCCCGTACGGCCAGTGGTCGGTGATGAGGAGCAGCGACCCGCCGGCACGAACCCATCGATCCACGAGGGCCCGCTCCGCTTCTGAGTACGCCGGCTCGTCGTTCGTGTCATTGGCCCCCCGCGCCAGCGCGAGGACGAGCACCGCGACTCCCTGCAAATCCCCCGGGCTGAGCGCCTGGTGCACGACCCGCACGCTGTATCCATCGTTGCGGAGCAGATCTGCCAGCGGCTTGTAGCCCGACGTCGTGGTGTGAGTGTTGCGATGCCCCTCGTCGAACAGAATGACCGGTCCGTCCGCGGGATAGGCCGGATCACTGACCTGGCTATTGAATCTGGAATCGTATGGCTGTTCGCCACACCCGAGGACAATGAGGAGCGCGGCCGAAGCTAGGGCGACCTTGAGTCCGTCCATCGCCGTCGGTGGCCAGAATCGATTGCGGCTCACTTACTCGCTCCTCTCGGCGAGCGATGCTGGAGGCCGACCAGGATCAGGCAGGCGACCAGCAGCACGCTGTACTCCGCGCCATTCCTCCCCAGGCCGACGACCAACCACCCTTCCGGCAGGTGGACCAGGAAGATGCCGACGATGTAGATGCCGGCGAACCCGAGCGACAGGGGGAAGACCAGGCGTCCGGCGGCGAAGAGCACCGACCCGAGTATCTCGACCGCCGTGATGGCTGCGGCAATCACCGGCCCCGGAGGAATCCCCTGCGACTGGAGCCAACCGCCGAACGGGACTACCCCTCCCGTGAGGAGCCGCGCCCAGCCATGCGCCGCGATGAGACCGGCGAGCAGAATGCGAAGGGCGAGCCAGGACCGATTGGAGCGTGCGCTCGCGGCGCCGGCCGGTCCGGGCGGAAGGTCAGTCACCTGTGCCTCCAATCCTCCGCTGAGAGGTGAGCTTCTGCGGGCGCACCGTGGGTCCGCCCCCTTCTCAATGCACCCGGTCGAACGACGTCCCATTGAACTTGAACACGCCGTTCCCGGCCACCAAGAGATTGCCTTGACGATCGGTGTAGATCGCCATGATGTCCTTGCTGGTCAGCCCGTCTTTGGCGGAGTAGTTCGTGAGCGTCTTGCCGTCATATCGCCAGACGCCGAAATCGATCGTGCCGAACCAGATGTTTCCCTCGCGGTCCTCTCCCATGGAGAACACGCGATGCAGGGTGGGAGAACCGTCCGTCACGTCTCCGGGGAGCGGAGATCCCCGCCCCCCGTGCATGCCCACCTTCCCCAGGCCGTGCCCCTGCGTGCCCTGGGTGGCGGTGCCGTCGTTGTAGCGGATCACCCTGATTCCGTTGTTCCCGATCCAGAGGTTACCCTTGCTGTCCTCGAGTACGCAACGGACGTGGAGCCACCCTGTCTCCGCGGTGTGACCAAGACTTTTGTCGTCGATGAGGGTAAATGACCTTCCGTCGTAGCCGATCACCCCGGTGTAGGTGGCGAACCAGACCCTCTCCGGCCTTCCCTGGGAGATGCCGGTCGTCGAGCGCGAAGGGATCATGGACGGATCGTCGGAGAGTGGGTAGGTGAGATAGGTGAAGGACGTTCCGTCGTACCGGTATGCTCCGGGCTTCCCTTCGGCCTCCGTGACGCCCGCTCCTCCATCCTCCTTGAACCAGAGATCACCGGGCTGCAAATCCCATTGATCCTTCGCGCCGTAGTTACGGTCTGACGGGTTGATGAATCGCTTCCCGTCGAAGCCACGCAGCCCGAACCCGCATTCGAACCAGATGACTCCATTGCGATCCTCATGGATCGACCGAACCTGGTTGTCACTCAGTCCGTCATCCTTCGTGAAATAGGTGAGACTGTCCCCGTCGACTCGGCAGGCACCCTCGTTCCAACTTCCAAACCAGTAGTTTCCCTTGCTGTCCTGCAGGATGGATCGAACCGTTTCGTAGCGGAGCAGCCTCGGTGCGTTGGGTACGGCGGGCCTGGGTGTCGCGTTCTTTGCATCTGGTGACTGCGCGCACGAAGGTGCCGTGCCGAGCCCCAACAGAACGATCGCGGTCAGGGTCGCGTCGGACCGCCGTCGGGCCGGGTTCCGGCGAGAGCAGGCAAGGGGAACGCGAGTCGCGCTGCCAGCAAACATCTCCCTGTCCTTTCAGTTGCGTAACCATTCGCCGCACCGCGTTGGTCCGGTGCGCTCAGCGCGAGGCAGATGCCGCCTGCGCCGACTCCGGTCGCCTCCGCCACTCTTCGGCCCGGGCCATCCGAGTGGGATCCGGTTCCGCGCGATTCCAGGCGTCGTAGAAATCGACGACGAAACGAATCGCACGCCGAGTCTCCGCCTCTCGCTGCGGCAACTGCGGGACGCACGTAACCAGCAAGCTCTCGGCCTCGGGCCAGCGGTGCTGACCGGCGAGCGCCATTCCAAGATGGACCCGAACCAGGTTGGCCAATCCTTCCTCCCCGGAGTCCTCCCCCTTGGCCTTCCGGTCTTCGAGCACGTTCAGCGTACTTCGCAGCAGCTTCTCCGCCTCCCCGGCACGTTGCAAACCGATCAGCGCCAGAGCACGGGCGTCCTGCAGCGACAACACATCGAGGTCGCGTTCACCGAGGGCCTGGGTGCCGTTCTGGACGCCGGCGGCGGCCAAGGGCTCGGCCTCGGCAAAGCGCCTCTGGCTGACCAGGCTGACCGCCAGGCACTTCTGCGACTGTAGGGTGCGCGCATGCAGCGCCCCGAGCACACGGGTGCGTGCGGCGAGCGCCTGGCGGTGGTACGCCTCGGCCTCGGCGTCCCGCCCGAGCAGACCGTTCAGTTCCCCGAGATTGCTCACGCTGTTGAGCCGTGGTCGGATGGTCCGGTCCATAGAGCTCGACCTTCTGATCGAGCACCAGCTTCATGAGTGGCTCGGCGTCCTCGAAGCGTCCGAGAAGCGCGAGGTCGTTTGCCAGATTCGTGGTCGCTGTCACGGTGGCCAGATCCGTTTCACCTAGGGTTCTGCGATAGGTCTCCATCACCTGCCGGTGGAGAGGTTCCGCTTGCTCGTAGCGTCCCGTTTCCTGGTAGAGATTGGCGAGGGCTACCGCCGCGTCGAGGGTAGAAGCGCTCTCGTCCCCATAAGATCGTCGCCGGGCGTCGAGGTTGTGAACGTAGATCGGCTCCGCTTCCTTGAAGCGGCCCTGCTTCCGATAGAGGTTTGCGACCCGCATCTCGACGCTCAGCACGTCCGCGTTCTCCGGCCCCAGGTGGAGCCGGCTCCGCTCGTACACGCCTACCAGCAGTGACTCCGCCTGCGCGAGGCGGCTCATGTCATACTCCAGGAGGCCGAGTTCATGCATTGCCCACCACGTCTGCGGGTGTTCTGGCCCTAACACGCTGCGCCGCAGGGCGAGCGCACGTCGAAGGTGGGGTTCGGCGGGTTGGTACTCACCGAGCTTGCGGTAGGTGCGTCCGATGGCGGTTCGGATCGAAGCTTCGACGAGCGGCTCCTTCGCGAAGCGACCATCTGTGTTCGAGTCGCGATCGAGGCGTTCCGCCGCCGCAGCCAGCACTTCGCGCACCGTGACGTCCTTGCCTTGACCCTTCCGAGTGGAGGGAACGGCTGCGGCCAGGAGGTCCACGTTCAGGAACTCGTTCACCGCCTCGGCGATCGCCGCTTGTCGGCGCGCCTCGCGCGCCTGCTCGGGCACGCAGGAGTCCCCAGGATGTACCGATCACGCCCGCCACCAGCGCCAGCGAAACCGCCGCCCCGGCCAACACGGCGATGCGGTGCCGGCGGAACAGCTTTCGCGCGCGGTAGAGGCCACTCGGCGGGCCGGCAGTCACCGGTTCATCTCGCAGGTATCGCTCGATGTCGGCGGCGAGGCCGTTCGCCGTTGGGTAGCGGCGCGTGCGGTCCTTCTCCAGCGCGCGCATCGTGATCCAGTCGAGGTCTCCTCGAAGTTGCTGCACCAGCCGACGCGGTTCCATTTGTCGATTCCGCGCGACGATGGAAGCATCGGTGTCGCGCCCCGTGAGGCGAGTGCTCGGTCGCGATGGCTCCTGCTCGCGAATGACTCGCTGGATCTCGGCGTACCCGCCCCGACGAAGCTCCTGGCTGTCGAACGGCAGCACGCCGGTGAGCAATTCGTAGAGAAGCACGCCGAGCGCGTAGACGTCGGTGCGTGTGTCGACGTCGAGGCCGCCCATCTCCGCCTGCTCGGGACTCATGTACTCGGGCGTTCCAACCAGAACGCCGAACTCGGTGACCAGATTCCGTTCGCTGAGCGGCTGTGACATCGCCTTGGCGACACCGAAGTCGATGATCTTGGGCGCCGGTCCGTCGTCCCGATCGAGATCAGTACGTTCGACGGCTTGAGGTCCCGGTGGATGATCCCCTTCTGGTGTGCATGCTGAACGCCTTCACAGACGCCGATGAACAATCTCAGGCGTTCGCGCGTGCCCAGGCGGTGCCGGTCGCAGTAGGTCGTGATCGGTTCGCCCTTCACGTACTCCATGGCGAAGAACGGCCGTCCATCCGGGGCCGTACCGCTGTCGAAAGACGGTGGCGATCGCCGGGTGGTCCATCATTGCCAAGGGCCTGCCGCTCGGACTCAGCGATCCACGATCTGGCTGGTGTCCAGCCCGGCTCGAACCACCTTGATGGTGACGGCGGCGCACCGGTTCGATCTGTTGGGCCAGCCACACCTCGCCCATGCCGCCTCCGCCGATCCGTTGGATCAGCTCGTAGCGGCCCGCGATCTTCTCGCTCCCGGAGAACGCACTTCGCGCGTCGGGAGGCGGGCTCTGAAACGGTGTTGTGGAAGGAGGATCTTCGGCCACGTCTACCGTTCTCTGCGAAGGGTTGTCGCACCGGACGTTGGGAGGTAGCGGCGGTTCTCGGTCCCGAGGCGGGGCCGTCCTACCCTTGGACGTCTCCCCAGGGGAGCACGACCGTTGTCTTGGACGAGAATACCAGGAGCGCAGGCGCCCGGAAACCCCCTATCCCGGTGTGGCAGTCTCCGGTCTACGCGGCGCTAGTCGTTCGCCTTCGTTCCCGACAGGGTCAGCGACATGTGGACCTTTCCTTTGTAGCCCGACGGCGTACAGATCGCCTCCGGCTCCATGCCCCAGGCGGTGAAGCCAAGCGATTCGTAGAGCCGGATGGCTGGGGCGTTCCCTTCGGTAACCGTCAGGCGGAGCGTGCGCACGTCCCCACGTTCGGCCGCCGCGGCAACTGCGGCCCGCATCAGCATGAGACCCGCTCCCCGCCGTCGCGCCACGGGGCGCACATACATCCCGATGACGAGCGCCGAGTGTCGAGTCTTCGGCTTGCTTGAGTATGCCAACGCCACCGTACCGACGAGCTGCTCCCCATCGAACGCCCCGAAGGACTGGCTCAGCCCCGATGGGGACGCGATGCGGTGCTCCCACCAGGAAAGCGGCTCCGCCTCCCGCTCCTCCGTCGTGGAGGTGAATGCGTCGGCTGCCTGGGTGTACGCTTCGAGCATCAACTCGCGGTACTGCCGCGCGTCCGAAACCACCAGTGGCGCGACGCGCATCGGGGCTAGCGCCTCCCGCCCAGGCCAGCGGGCGCCAGGCACGAAACCGGGGAGAGTTCGGACTTCAATCCTCGCGCTGGGGGACACATACCTCGCTCCTTGGTGCTGATCGGCGCTGATGCCGATTCCCTCTCGGGCAACGTTCAGGTCCGGCGGCCGCCCGAGGGCGGAGAGTATCGTCCGTCAGTTCGTGGAGCAGCTCGCCGCCATCAGGCAGATTCCCGGAACAGTGGCAGGCAGCTCAAGGCGATCTGCTCGACGTGACGATCATCGGTGCCGCAGCAACCGCCCATGACGCTCAGGTGTTTCAACTGTCGCCGTTTCAGCTCGGCGTACTCCCGGCCAAGATCGGCCGGGACCCCGGCATCGAGTTCCGGAGCTTCGTTCAGCTCCTCGTGGCTCATGCGCGATGCGTTGGCGCGCAAACCCCGGATGCGGCTCAACCACGGTAGCTCTGCGTCGACTGCTTGGTCGAAGTGGCTCGGATGGGCGCAGTTGATCATGTAGTAGGCCGGGTAGGCTCCGGTGGCGTCGTCAACCTCCTGGATTGCATCTCCCAGCGGCTGCCCGGTCGGAAGCCGTCCATCCGTCTCCACCGTGAACGAGATGACCACAGGCATTCCCGCCCCCTTGGCCGCCCGCGTCACGCCGATCGCTTCCTCCGCGTAGTTCATGGTGATGGCGGTCACCAGATCCGCCGCTGTCCGAGCGAAGGTCTCGATCTGAAAGCGATGGTATTCCTCGGCGTCCGGCACGGACATGGCGCTGTCGGCGATGTATCCGTCACCCCGTGGCCCGACGCATCCACTGATGACAATCGGAGCTTCCGGAGTTTCGTACTGAGCGCGGATCTCTTCCAACATGCGCACGGCCTTCGTGTTCGCTTCCGCGAGCGCGTCGGCGGCGTAACCGAGCCGCTGCCCCAATCCGGATTGGCTCCAGGTCGCACTCTCGAGAACGAGACCGGTGTTGAGTCGCTTGGCCAACTCGGCGTAGGTCAGGAAGTACTTTCGCAGCACGCCCTCGCCGTCCGCTGACTGGAGAAGATGGAACGCAGCAAAGTGCGGAAGTTCCTGGCCCTCGAGAAAGATGAGCGTTGTCTCGATGCCACCGTCGGTCAGGAAGAACTCGCCGGTCAGTTGGGGCAGGGATGCTCGATGCTTTGCCATGTTGGCGCCGTCCTTCTCGCGCGATGGCGGTGATTCTACTCCGTTCCCGCCGCACCGCATTCGCTCGCGCCGAGGTCGGGCACCGTCATGACCGACCGGACACTATAGCCGGGGCCGATCCTCACCGCCAACTCTGGGCACGCCCAGAGGGGCCTCCGGCGGAGGCGTAGGGTCGATGCGGTTCGCGCATGAGTTGGAACTGGACGGTTCTCGTCCGGGCGCCGGCCGTGCGCCAAGCGCCCTCCGGCCACTCCTACAACTCCGACCACCCCGGCGATCGTGGAGTCGGCCTTTCGGAGGTCGACCGTCCGCTCGCGGCTTCGAATTCGGCCAGTGTTCTATCTCGTGTCGACGGACGTGTGGTACCCGAAAGAGAAGTCGGTGTCCGGCTCCCAGTTCGTGAACTCCCACTCCACCGCGCCGTGTTTCCAGCGGTACCCCGGCGGGCCAAGGGAGAGTTGGAAGCAGCTCCCCGAGGGAGGGGCGCACTGCAGTACGCGCGCCGCGAGCGGGTCCAACTCGAACCGAATCGAGGCCGAGAGCACTCGATCCGCCCAGAGAGCGGCAGCTCGCGCCCGGTAGCGAATCACGGCTCCGCTCTCGTCTCCATCCGATCCCCGTGTCCATGTGACCGGGTAGCGCATCTTCAGGTCACGCGTCGCCCCTGGGTCCATTGCGACCCGCCAGACCGGCAGAGAGTCCGGAGCGTCAGGTGCGAACGCGGTCCACGCTCCCCGAGCGATCGGCGCGTAGCGGACCTCGAGCGGAGAGCCATCGAGCACGACTTCGAACGCCGCCCTCGTACCCACGTCTGTACTCCTCGGGGCTCGGGGCGATTGCGGTTTCGCGACGAACGCCATCTCGAAGTCCCTGCGCGTGCTCGCCAGGTTGCGCAGGGTGTGTAGCAGGTCGCCTGCCCTGCCTCGGAAACGTCGCTCGGAATCCGAACCACGACATACTCCGTGACAAGCTGGACGCTGTCACTAGCGACCGGGAAGATCATCCCGGCATCCCGTCCAACTTCGGGGCCGTTGGCGGACAGTTCGGAGGTAGAGTTGAGCAAGAGAAGGATCCCGACCCAGAGTCCAGGACGCTTCACAAGGCGTTGGTAAGGGGATCCCAGCAGCATCGCGACCTCCAATCTGACCACCTGGTTACAAGGCGCACCCTACTCCGATCAGTCGATGTAGTCCGCGTTCTGCATGCCGGCCACCTGCCGCCATTGCAACTCACTGGCAGTCCGCCGCTCAGAGGCACATGTCGGTTGCCGGCACGGGTGAACGCCGGGAGCCCGTGCTGCCTACCGCCTCCATCGACCGGCGTGCAACAGAACTCCCCGCTCGGGGCTCCGGCTCGAGTACCGCACTCCGACGCGGGAGCCTACCCCAATCCCGACGCGGACCTTCCCGGAGGAAGCGGATGAGCGTAGCATTGCGTCCGATGCCCGGGGCGCCAGTTCGAAGCAGCCGACCGCACTAGATGCCCCACTCGAACCGATCGATCCGCCCGTCCGGAAACTCGCGGATGCGAGACCATCGTCGTTCATTCGGTGTCGGATCGGCGGAACCGCGCGTAAACGCTCACCGCCTCGTCCATGCCCTGGAAGCGCATCGTCTTGTCCCCCTCGTAGATGAATCCTGCTCGCAGAAGGGTGCGCCTCGACGCGGTGTTGGTCGCGGAAGTGATCGCCAGGATCCGGGCGAGCGCAAACGTCTCGAAGGCCCAATGTGACGCGGCGTCGATCGCCTCGGTCGCCAGCCCCTGCCGTTGGAACGACTCCGCGATGGAGAAGCCGATCTCGACGTCGTCGTCGAGTGGGCTCAGCCCGACGTGGCCAATCAGGGTGGAACTGCTCCGGTGCTCAACCGCCAGGAACATACGGACCCTGCTTCGGGTTTCCCGGGACCGAGCACTGGCTCACGAGATACGCGACCTCCGAGCGCGCGTGATCGAGGTCTCTGTACACCTGGCTGGGAAGCCCGATGCGAGAGGACTCTTCGTTACTCAAAAATAGGGCTCTCGCCGCATCGTCAGCCACGAACTGCCGAAGCCGCAGCGATCGGGTCTCGAGCGGCAGACGGTTGTTTTCCATGGTCTCTCCCTTCGATCGGGCGCGCAGGGGTGACGACCATGATCTCCGCCGCCGACCCGACCTCGATGTTGATGTCTCCGTCTTCCCGCCGGTGATCACAGGCAGGATCACGACTCCGGATCGAACATGATCTCGCGCACCTCTTGCGCGCACCGACAGGCCTTCGCGAACCGCGCCGCCCAGGCCAAGGCGTCCTCGCGCGAGGAGACCTCGATGATCGAGAACCCTCCGACGACCGCTTTCGTCTCCGGTGCCGGTCCATCGGTGACGGTGCCGTCCGTCGCGACGATGCCCGATCGCTGCCGGTGAAGACCGCCACCGAAGATCCAGACGCCCGCGGCCTTCGCCTCCCGAACCACGGCGTGCGGCCTCGCCCACGGCCGGCAGTTCCGTCCTGTGGTATGTGGTCCATCGAGCCATCGTCGAACGAGATCAGGAATCGGTGCATCGCGCTGCTCTTCCTTTCCGGCGAGAACACAGGATGGATCCTCACTCAAGTTGGAGGCCTCGGTCACTGGTCGGGGCGGCTTCGCGCCCGCTTGGTGACCTGTGTAGCGATCGACGGATGCGCCGACAGCGAAGCCCGCATCGAGGCATCCACCGCGGCTCCGCGAGGTCAGATTTCCACGCCGGGCAACCCCGCGGCTCGAAGGACTAGCGACAACTGCCCTGCGTGGGGCAGGTCGTGATCGAGGAGTCCCCAGATGACTTCCTCGACTGTTGGCTCTTCGCTGTCGGAAACCTCATCCATGGCGTCCCCGCGCATCAGAGCGCGTTCGATCACTCCCCCAGGTCACCTCGAGGCCCTCCACGATGTCCGCCCGGAGCGCGGAGACTCCCCGGATCGGTCCCAACTCAGGAACGGCTTCACGGGGGTTGCCTCGTCTCCGAGAACACGATGGGTGTGCAGCGCGCGGCCGAAGACGATGTGCTCGGCTATTTCACCGGCGGAACGACGACCGGAGAGCGGCCGGAACTCCAGCTGCGCCGCCGTGAGCGGGGCAATGGCGCGCTTGAGTGCGCTCTGATAATCCAGCCAGCTTTGGAACACACGCGCTTCAGCGCGGGCTGCTCGTATCATCCCATCCTCCAATCCGCCCAATCGCGCATTTGCTGGCGGCCTGCCGCGTGGAAGTCCTCGCGGGCTCGCATGTGGCTCGCGCTGGGGTTCGCGCAACGAGGCCACGTTGGCTCGCCGCTGCACGCGCGTCCAACAGTAGTCTGAGAATCCAGAGTACACGCAGGCGGGCGACATCCGCTCGGCAAAAGCGGCGCGCTAGGAGTTGGACCCGCCGTAGCCGGCGCCCCCGAAGCCCCGATCGACCGCCGCATTTGCCCGGGGTCAATTGCCGGGCCCGCGTAGCGCCCCATGAACAGAACGGTCCCGCGCTCCACATCCCCCACGATGAAGAGGAACGGACGGTCCGCGCGGAACGCGACGACTTCCGGTGGGGCGTCGTCCAGCCCTTTCGTCATCTTGTAGACCGTCGCCGCAGCGGCTTCGGTACCCCCCTCGGTGATCCCAAGCGTCGCGTGGTGGCTCGCCAGGCCGACGAATGTCTCGGGGTCATCGCAGACACCCGGCAGCTCCGCGCTCCCAGGTGTGAAGACCCGCTTGATGCCCTGCGTGCGGAGCAGCGGAATCAGGTTGACCTCACTGGACACCTCGAAGCGGGGTATCGCGACGTCCACCCCGCGGCGCTCCATGCCGCGAAGCCACTCGGAGACCTGGGCCGGCGAGAGTCCCTCCTCCACGGAACGCAGCGTGCGTGACCGGCGTGGCAGAACCAGGACCATTGCGAGACCGCTCCCCTGGTACGGCACCATCGCGACCTGAGCCACGTCGTCCTCGTGGTAGCGAGTATCCAGCTCCTTGTGCATCATGGGCACAGAGACAGCCTTTCCCGCCTCCGGGTGGAATGGTTCCGCCTTTGTATCCCCTTCCCGGAACCTGTGCTCCCACGCTCCGAGGAAGTACAGCACGTTCGCCAGCACCAGCCGGGTTGCCTCGGTGACTGTCTCTGGATCGACAACCGAGGTGATCTTGCCGCGAGTCCGCTCGGCGACGAATTGATTGATGCGCGCGCAGCTCTCGTCCATGCTGCGCGCCGAGCTCTAGCAGGGTGCTGAAAAAGGTGCACCGGCCCACCGGCTATCCCACGGGATGGTGTATTCGCCCGAAAGAGGCCGTCGTTTTCGGGGAAATGCGAACATCCGTGCGACGTCAGCAGTGAGAGTTGGATCATGACTGGCCTTTTTCAGCACCCTGCTAGCGTGTCCGCCATCGCATCGTAGGATCGTTCCAGCAGCGCCTGGTAACTGCGGGCCATCGAGCACGACCGATCGACCCACAGCCCGTTCGCGAAGGACAACTCTGCCCAGTGATTGACTCGCGTCGCGAGCTCGTCCAGAAGCTCTCGGAGCTCGTCATGTAGCGCCGTCTCCGGCACCCCGAATCGCGCCCCCGTGGCGATCTCAGTCCGGGTTTCGCCTTCGGCGGCCCCATCCAGCATCGCGGTCGCGATCAGCACGCTCAGCGGTGACACCACGATGTTTCCCGGAGTTTTCGCCATCTCCTTGTACAATGCGACGCCGAACTCCGTGGATCCGGAGATCAGGCGGTCTGCAGCCGGCGCGTCCGGCGGTGGCGTGGTGGCGGCCGCGGCGAGCGGCGCGGTCAAGAGCACCGCTGCCACTGCAAGACCGAGACGAGAACGGGTGCTTTCACGTGGCCCTCCCATGCACCGCCAGGCGCCTCGCCATGTCCATAGCCTGCGCCGTGGATACCTGCACGATCTCTTCGGCTAGTTCCGCCGACCATTTCGGCGGCACGAGGCCCGGACCAACCAATCGAACTTGTAAGGCCCGGATCCTCCGCCACTGGGCACGGGAGACTCCGCCGATCGGCGGCGATGGCCCGCGGTCGGCAGAGATCGCTGTTTGCGCGCCGATCCTGATGCCGATGGCGCGGGTGCTCGCTCTCAGGCATCGTGGTAGGCCTTCTCGAGGGCCGCCACGTCGAGCTCTACCATCGTCATCATGGCATCCATCACCGCTTTCACCTTCGCGGGATTCCGGTCGGCAATCAGCTCCATGAATCGCCGCGGGACGATCTGCCACGAGAGGCCAAACGGATCCTTGATCCAGCCGCAGGCGGTGGGCGTCGCCCCGGCCGCGACCATTTTGTCCCAGTACTGGTCGACTTCCGCCTGGTCCTCGCAATCCACGTAGAGCGAGAACCCTTCGGAGAAGGAGAAGTACGCACCCCCGTTGTAGCCCATGAAGACCTGGCCACCGACGACGAACTCCGCGGAACTGATCGGACCGTCCGTGCCGGTGCGGGCAACATTCCTGATCTCGGAGTTCGGAACGTGGCGGTGTAGAACGCGATCGCCGCCTCGAGCTGATCGTTGAACATCAGGAACGGTGTGACCTTGGTCATCCGCCTTCTCCTTGTTTACGGGCCATCGTGACCGATAATCTCGTGGACGCTCCGACACCTTCCGGGGCGCGCCCCGGCACTGCCTGTCCCGCACCAGCCCCTGACCGGCGCTACGGCGCAACGGGACGTCGGAGCGCCCCAAAGCGCCGCCGCAGGTCGCTTCGCTCCCGGCACCAGTCAGCGTCCGATTCTCCGCATAGTGGGCGGAGGATCGCACGACCTTCCCCCATCCGCGAACTCGAATTGCTCCGCGCCGAGCCTTCCGTCATGCCTCTTGTAGAGGATGACGACACTCGCACACCAACAAGCACCGACACCAGCTCGAAGCGCAGATCGGCGCGTCGCGCCAGCGCCCGACGCCAGTACTCGCGAATGGCAGTCTGCCCCTGGAGCTTCCCACTTGGCTCCCCCGCGACTTCCGGAATGAACGGCGACGAGAATTGAAAATCATCCTCGTAGTGCGCCAAGATCCGGTCCAGGTCATGACTGTTCCACGCCGCGATCCATTCGGCGGCGAACGCTTCGGCAAATGTCACCGGTCACCCAAATGCGGCCACCACCGAACAGTTGAAAAGCGGCCACTTCAGGTAGCGGTAGAACCAGCACTCTTCCTGGACACAACCAGGGAGGGTGAGGATGGGCAACTACCTGAAGATGATGAAACGCCAACAAGTTATCGCGCTGCTCGAGTTGGGCTGGACCTACCGGCGGATCGAGTCGGAGACCGGGGTACGTCGGGAGACGATCTCGCGCTACGCTCGGCTGCGTCTTTCAAATGCGGCCAAAGTGTTCGCCGGCTCGGAAGGTTCTGAGCTGCGCGCGACCCAGTGGAACCGGACCTCGACGGTTCAAACCCGGCCAAAGTGTTCCCCGGCTCTGGGGCAAATGCGGCCAAAGTGACCGCCGGCCCTTCGCTCCCCGCGCGGAAGAAGGCCGCGACCTACCACGACGCGATCGTGGCCAAGGTGGATCTCGGGCTGAGCGCGCAGCGGATCTGGCAGGACCTGGTCGAGGAGTACGGCTACGAGTACAGCTACGAGTCGATCAAGCGCTACGTCCGCGCGCTCGATCGTCCGGTGCGCGCGGTCGGGGTCTACCACTCCCGAGCCGGGCGAAGAGGGCCAGATCGACTTCTTCCAGGGCGCACCCACCTTCCGCGCGACTACCGGTCAATGGCAACGACCCTGGGTCTTCCGCCTGACCCTCTGCCACTCGCGCCACGGCTACGAAGAGGGGGTCTGGGATCAGACCCGGCCGGAGTTCCTCCGCCTGCACGAGAACGCCTTCCGGGACTTGGGCGGGGTGCCTCGGGTCATCCGCCATGACAACCTGAAGGCGGCGGTGGTGCGAGCCTGTCTCTACGATCCGGATGCGAGTGAGGTCTACACTGCGTTCGCCCGCCACTGGGGCTTCACCCCGTTGCCGATCCGGCCGCGCACCCCGCGGGAGAATGGCAAGGAGGAGCGAAGTGGCGGCTACGTGAAGAACAACGCCCTCAAGGGTCGGCGCTTCGAGAGCCTGGACGAACAGAACCGGTTCTTGCGTCACTGGAACCGGACGATCGCGCGCTTGCGCATCCACGGCACCACCCGACGCCAAGTCTACACTCATTTCCTTGAGAGCGAGCTGCCGGCGCTGCAACCGCTGCCGCTGGCGCCGGTCGCCATCTTCGAGAGTGGAATGCGCACGGTGCATCCCGATGGTCACGTCGAGGTTCAGGGCGCGTTCTACCCCGCCCCGCTCGAGTTCCTGAGCCGCGAGCTGCGGGGTGCGATGGGATCGGCATCTGGTTCGGCTCTTCGCGCAGGATCAACTGGTGGCGGTTCATCCTCGCCTCGCTCCAGGCCAGTTCGCGCGGCGGCCTGGTGGTTCGCCGCTCGAGACCACTTCGACCCAACGTGCCTTCCAGGAGCAACTGCTCGGTCGCTGCGAACGGGTGGGAGCGGAACTTCGCTTCTGGGCCGAGCGGGTGATCGAGGAGCGCGGAGTGCGCGCCTACCGCACGATCCAAGGCGCGCTCAGCCTCATCCGCCTGCATCCACGCGAGCGGGTGCTGCAGGCGGCGGCACGCGCGGCGGAGCATGGGCTCTTCCGTCACCGCGATCTTCGGCGCCTGACCGAGCAGGGCTCGGGGCCGAGCGTCGCCCGCGTGCTTCGTGCCGAACACGAAAGCATCCGTCCCTTGTCCGACTACCGATTGGAGGATCTGGTATGAGCGTGCAACTCGATGGTCGTCTCCGTCAGCTCCGTCTCTCCGGCATGGCCGAGGCGTTGCCGGGCGCTTGCAGCAAACGCGACCGGAGGGAGTCTCCGCACCGCGACTTCCTGGAACTCTTGGTCGACGACGAACTGGCGCGACGCTCCGATCGCCTCTTCTCGCGACGGGTGAAGGAAGCGGGGCTGACCGAGGTCAAGGAGTTCTCCGACTTCGACTGGTCGTTCAACCCGAAGCTGCCTCGCGGCCGGCTCTTGGATCTGGCCACCGGACGGTTCATCGCCGAACGTCGCGGGGTGCTCTTGATCAGTCCGCCCGGGTGGGCAGAGTCATGCGGTGGCGGCGATCCACGGTAGGCGTGATCCGCGCCGGCCACCGCGCGTTGGTCAAGAACACGTTCGACCTGGCGCAGGACTTCGCCGAGGCGGAGGCGACCGGCGAGCGCCGGGTGCTGGTCGATCAACTGGTGCGGGTCGACCTGCTCGTGCTGGAGGACTTCGGCATGCGCAAGCTCGGTCCGAGCGGGGCGGAGGATCTGCTCGAGGTCTTCCTTCGTCGCCACGAGAAGACCTCGACCGTGATCACGACCAATCGCCCGACCGAGGACTGGGGGCAGTTCCTGGGCGATGTCCCGGCCACCACGGCGATCCTCGATCGCTTCCTCGAGCACGCCGAGATCCTGACCATGACGGGGAAGAGCTATCGAATGCGGCGGCGAGCAAACGCAGGGGCGTCGTCGGAGGCGGGTGTGAAGGAGTGAGTCAGGAGGAGCACGAAACCACCGTGGAGCCGAATCCGGCTTGCCCGGCGACGCGACCACGTCACATACTCACCGCCACTGCACTGGAGTGGCCGGCTTTGAAGTGTTCGGTCGTGGCCGCTTTTGGATGTTCGGTGACAGACCAAGTCAACTGGGGACGAAGTACCCGAGCCAACAAGGGCATTGCTAGCCGCCGCGAGGCGGTGATTGATGGCGTCCTTTCGACGTCCGGTTGCTCCGAATCCTGTCCTTCTAACGCCAAGCATAAGCTGCGCCGCAGTTCCATAGAGCGCCAGCGCAGCCGGCGCACACCTCAGAGTCTGCAGCGTCTGCTTCATGCATTGTTAGACGTCACGGAGGCGTGCGGCGAGGTCGGGATTGCTCAGATCCGCACGATGTGATCATCCAGGTAGTTCAGGGTCATCTCGTGGTGCTCGCGATCACCCGAGCCGACGCACTCGCCCGCCAGGATCACGTCGTAGTCCCGTTGATACGCATCAATCGCCGTCGTCCGAATGCAGGCATGCGTGTTGAATCCCCGCGAGGACGAGGGTCGCCGGCGAGAAAGGGCGCCAGCGTCCTCCAGCCGGTCCCAAAGAACGCGCTATAGCGCTTCTTCACGATCACATGCTCGCCGGCACGCTTGTCGAGTTCGGGAAGGATCTCGCAGCCATTCGTACCGGCGACCGTGATGGCCGTGTTGTGGCGACGCATATCGAGGAACGCGTCGCTCAGATCGGCGGAGAACTCTTGGCGCACCCAGAACACGGGCAGGCTGGCCCGACGGAAATCCGCGACCAGCTCGTTGATGGCGGCCACCAGCAACGCGCGCTGCGCCGCGAGCGCCGGCACCCGTTCAAAGAAGTCCACCTGCATGTCGATGACGATCAGCACGAACGAAGTCTTCATACGGTTCCGTGTGGTGACGTCTAACTTCCTGCCATAACCCGCGGGCGGCATCGAAGCGACGACCGACGGGTTCATGGCGTTGTTAGACCAAGAACATCAGTGAAAGCACTTGGCAGAAACTCCTCCATGAAGGCGATGACCCGTCGACCTCGCCGTCGGTGATCTTCGCCCACTCCGCGAAGTGCCTTATTGCGAAAGGGAACCATACCGCGAAGCAGAGCTCCTTGTGTCGCTAGAGAGGACCCCGGCGGACTTCAGGGCGCCAATGACCTCTGAGAGGTCTTTGTCATCGAGAAGCAAGTCCTTTGCTTCGCCGAAAGCGCTTCAGGGCATCTTCAGGTGCGGTGGCAGCAAGAACAGCGGCCACGGGCGACGCACCGCTCTCCATCGCGGCCTTGGCTCCGGTCAGAAGTCCGCGAATACTTGTCCCTGATGCTCCATGCGCAGACTTCCGAGCCTGCCGCCCTCAATATCCGCCGCATAGCCACGCAAGAATGCCGTGGCACTGATGTATGATGTTGATTGCCCTTGTTGGCGGAAGAGCGTCAAAGCCTGCATGTCGTCCGTAGTCGCTTCACCGCCTCCAACTGAGGACTGGACGGCCCCCACATCTGACTCGCGATCGTAACAGTGCCGGTGTATATCTCTGCAGCGACATCTTACGGCTGATCCTTATGCCACTTGAGCGACAGAGTTACCGAATGCGCTCAAGGATGGAAGCATCTGTCAGCATCAGTACCCCTTGGCACGTCTACACACTCCGGTTCAGCGGCGGGCCGCGCAATAACCGCCCCTACCACTGCACAACCGGTTGTTAGACCGCGAACCATCATCGCTACTTCACCTGAGTCGAAACTGAGACGCACTGGACATCTGGCGAAGGAATTTCTGCATCGCTGGACTCTTGTAGGTTTCCAGTGACGGAATGTCGCGCGAAGAACTCGTAGCCAGTAGGGTGTGCTCGCGACACCACTTGTCGTACAAGGCATTCGGAATTCCGTACAGAACGCGGGGGTGTCTGACCGGGAACCTGCAAGTCGCCAGTCGGCTCCACCGCGAACGACACGCGCCTGCCACCGCGGGTCGCTTGCCAGCCTTTTGGACGGTGATCGCCTCACCCCAACCACGCCGCGCTGCGACAATACCAAGCTATGGCTGGCCGGGATATAACAGGGAACGTTTGTCGTTCAAGTTTCTGAACCGTCCCGCAGATTTCAACCGCGACCACATCGCAGGACTGTTCATTCTTGAAGTGGACCCACAGACCATCGGGCTGCGTCGTAAACAGCTCGGCGCCTGGGGATGAAGACGGGGCCCGGGTCGTTTCTGATCCCTGGGCTGGCCGCGGATCAAAATCCGCGACCCCGGAGCGGCCAGGCTTCGTCCGCGTGGGCCACTTGAGTAGGAGGACCTTTGCCTCCTTGTCTGAAAGCTTGTTCTTACTCACAGGTGCTCGCCTCGCGGTCTAACGCTCGCGCTCAACGGCGGACGGCGCCCAGCCGAAGCGCGATCGATTCCTGATTGCCGCCGCGCCGACCGTCCGGTGCAGCGCGTGGGTTGAAGCTCAGACCTGACTCGCCGACGGGGTCCACCGCCGAAGTTGCCGCGTCGATGCCACCGACGCCCCATCGAGCATTTCGCCGCCGAGCGCGGTCCCCGGTCGCTCCGGCGCGGTCACGTCCGCGTAGCTGAGCTGAGGCGGAGACGCGAGGCCGAGCCGAACCGGCTACGCGGCGACCCTCCGGCGCGGAGACGCCGTTGACGACACATCCGCCCGTTCCGCGCTCGTCGTTGCTGCAGCCACCAACATCAAAACTCCGATCGTCGCTTCAAGTCTCTAACGCTCCCGCTCAACGGCGGACGGCGCCCAGCCGAAGTGCGATCGATTCATTGCTGCGGTCGCGCCGGCCGTCCGGTGCAGCGCGTGGTTAGAGCTCGGACCTGAACTCGCCGACAGGTTCCACCGCCGAAGTTGCCGAGTCGGTGCCACCGGCGTCCCGAGAATAGCGCTTCGCCGCCGAGCGCGGCACATGGTCGCTCCGGCGCGGTCACGTCCGCGTAGCTGAGCTGAGGCGGAGACGCGAGGCCGAGCCGACCGGCTACGCGGCGACCCTCCAGCGCGGAACGCCGTTGACGACACATCCGCCCGTTCCGCGCTCGACGTTGCTGACCGCCACCAACATCAAAACTCCGATCGTCGCTTCAAGTCTCTAACTACTATTCGACAGGTCCGCGTAACCGCGCGGCCCCAGCAGATTCGCCCGTGTAACTCGCTCGGATAACGCCCCGACTGCCGGACCTCGCTGAGCGCAACCACCTCAGCCCCAACCGACTCACTTCGCTCCCTCCGCCGCCGGGACGATCGATACGCGCACCCGCATAACTCCGGCCGCGCGGCCAGCCAGACCGCAAGCCTGGCTCTGCCGGCTGGTCTGCAGCCTCCCCCGTGCCGACGATGGGCCGCCGAGGCTCTGCCCGCGGGATCGGGGTCCCCTCTCCCGGACGAGCATGATCCATCCCACGCGCGTCGCCTGTCGTCGAGTGCGACGGGTCAGATCGAGACACTCCTGGCTGATGCGGATTGCAGGACCGGGCTCGGGACTGCGGGCAACGGAGGGGCAGCACCCACACGTTTCCTCCTGGACCGTCCGGGAGGGTGCTTCCTCGCCCGCAGGGGGCAATGGGGAGCCTCCGATCAATGCTCGCACGTTCCAGGACGCTCTCCCGCGGACCGGCTTCGACCTGCCGTCCGCCAGGCGCAGCGACGAGCAGGATGACGCGCGTGGTCTGGTCCTCCGGATCGGCCGCGTCGGGAACGGGAGTTTCACGGAAGCAGAAATCGCCCTGCCTGCCCAGGACTCGACTGTTCTCGCGCAGCGAGAATCGGCCTCCGGGCAACTGCGACACGGGCACCCGCGACACGGGCAACGGCGACACGGGCAATGGCACGGGGCCGTCGAGACTGGTGAAAGCAACAGCGGGATGCTGCGACGCGGCGCGCCGTGCTGGCGGAGTGTCCGGGAATGGTGTGAGTCGATGGAATGCGGCGGCGGCCATGCCTCCTCCTCGCTGCGGTAACGATGGATGAAGAACGGGGGGATTTTCCATGGGCTGGACGTGGATGGCAACGGAAAACTCGTGAAGGTGGACGTATAAGTCGAGCGAGAGGAACGGTGGTCGCACGGTTATCTGTGCGCATCACTGCGGCGTGGTTGTGCAGGCGGTTGAGACTGGATCTGGGGAGCGACGGGGTGGCGAGTCGCGGTCGACGGGGGGGGCGCGCGTCGGCGCTGAAGGGGTGTGCGACGTGAGGTCGCAGGCGGGGTTGGGCTTCGAGGCGCGGGTCGTCGACTGTGCTGCCCCCACGAGATGGGCTTGCCGGGTTGCTGGCTGGATGGGCCGCCCTGATGGAAGGTGAACGCGGTCGCTGGGTCGACGTCGTCGCACTGGGCAAGAGTGCGGGCATGGGTTGGCGATTGGCTGGCTCGCCCCGGCCGCGGTGATTCTGAAATCGATGACGAACGACTGCGCTTCGCTGGGGCGAAGAGTGATCGGGTCCGGAGCTGGCCCGCCCTCAGCGACCTGACAGAAGTTGTTTGGCGGTGAGTCGGATGGCCTGAGCGATCTTCCGCCGCGGGGTCGGTGAAATGTCTGGTCGGGAGTGAAGGGGGACGGTCGTACCTCGCCCGTCCGGGTGTCGGTACTGACGGTGCGATCCCCGTTGCCGAACTTCCTGGAAGCCGAGCTGCACCAGGGGCGTGGCGACTTCCCTCGGTTTCAGGATTGGGATGGAGTCCACGGGTCACGCGACCTGGATGGTCTGAAGCCCCACGAATTCCGATTCCAGTTTCGGATCGCCGTCCTCCAGAAGCATCGCGATGACCTCGCGGAGATTCTTCTCGAGTTCTTCAAAGCTTGCCCCCTGGCTATGAGCTCCCGGCCAGCCTGGAACCGAACCCACGAATAGACCCGTATCCGGGTCCTTCTCGACGATCACGTTGAATGTGCGCATACATTGCCTCCTGGGTACTTGAGCGGACTTCAGTCTACTTGTCGCTGCTCCCCGGAGGCCGTAGGAATCTGACCGATCGCGGGTTCAGGGTCCTCAGGCTCACCGACAGCCAGTCACAAGAGTTGTCGGCGCGGACACGATCGCTGCATGACTGCCGTGTCACAGGCGGAGCGGCGTTGAGGCCGCGGCTGCGCCTGCGCCTGCGTCTGCGTCTGCGTCTGCGGCAAACTAAAATTTGACAATGAGTTATTGGGTTCGTGAAGTGATCGAAGGGGTGGAAAATCATGGCTACGGTCGGAGCCGCTACGGGGTTATCGGCGAGCGGGAGGCGGAGAATGTGCCCGCCCAGGCGCTGCGCTCCTGCTGGGCAGCGTCGACCGAAGCGACTTAGGAGCAACGCCGAAGGCGGGGAGCCTATTCCTTGAGCACGGTGGCGTCGACTTCGACGATCTGCCCGATATAGCCGAGGCGCGCGACTCCGAGGAGGGTTGCGGGGGGGACCTGGCCGCCGAACTGTTCGGCGACGGCGTTCCAGGCCTTCGAGAGGTTGGCTTGCTCGCCGACGACATAGATCACGAGGCGCCGGACGTCCGACACGGCGAAGCCGTGCACGGTCAGGACGGTGACGAGATTGTGCAGGCACTGCATTGCCTGCTGGTAGGGGTCGTCTGGCCCGACGAGCTGACCGAGGGCATCGTGGGGGACCTGTCCGGCGACGAAGAGCTGGTTGCCTACGCGCTGGGCGTACTGGTACTGCGGGGTGGGCGGGAGGTTCGCGGCACGCTCGGCTTCGTTCATCGGGGGACTCCTCGGCTGCTGACCTGAGCCTCATACCAAGCCGCAGCCTGAAAGAGCTCCTCCTCAGCTTCGGCATGTAGCCGCAGTTTCATCCCCGACGTTCGCGCAGACGTCGCTGAATCCGCTCACGTGCCTCGACCCAGTCGACGGGGATGGCAGTTCCGTTGGCTAACTCCCGAGCGCGCTTCTCGATCTCGGCCAACCAAGCGGAATCCAGGTCGGGGCCGGGTGGATCCTCGAGGCTGTGGAGTAGGTCGTGGGCCAAGTGGGCTCGCTCATTCGCCGGGAGTGCCAACGCTTCCTCACGCAACTTCTGAGTGTTCATCGTTTGATTCTACTCCGGATCCAGTTCTGGCACCACCGCGGGGGCGCCGACGCATTCCGGATAGGCGGGGTGCCACCCGCAGACGCGAAGCGGTTCAGGGCTGCCGCCTTTGTGTGACCGCCCTCACCGACCCCGGCGCAGTGCGGACCGCCCGTTCTGGGCGTCCCTACTTACTCGGGTTGACGGTGAATCCGAGGCCGTAGCTCACGTAGACTCCCTCATCGTCGGGGCTGATCAGGAATCCTATCTCCGGCCGAATCGCCCACCGCGACAAATCGTTGCTCAGGCCAGCTCCCAGGTTCCGGGCCAGCATGGTGCTGCCGTCGACGGTCATCTCGACGGTGCCACTCAGGATGTAGTACGACTCGCGCCCGGGACGGATCGCCGCCACGAGGCCATCCGGAAGTCGACCGAAAGGAGCAGGGCAGTCCGATGAAGATCATTCCTCCGCTGCGCGTCACGCGAACCTACGTCCAGCATCTGGTGGCCGCTCCGCAGGTGGTGCTGCCGCTGCTCTGCCCGGTGCGCGAAGCCGAGTGGATCGAGGGGTGGGATCCGTCTCTGGTGATCTCGGCCTCGGGGGTGGCGGAGGAGGACTGCGTCTTTCTCACTGCGGCGGAGCCGCGGGGTGCGATCTGGTATGTGACGCTGCATGATCGGCGGTCTGGCCTGGTGGAGATGATCAAGATCACGCCGGAGGTGACGGCGTGTCGGCTCACCATCGGGCTTAGCCCGACACGAGAAGGGTGCGAAGCGGAGGTGACCTACACCCACACGAGCCTGGGGCCGCTGGGGGACGCGTTCGTGGCGTCGTTCACCGAAGAGTTCTACACGGGGTTCATGCGGGACTGGGAAGCGCGGCTGAATCACTTCTTGCGGCACGGCACGCGTCTCTCGGGGTGAACCGATGGGCGTGGTTGCCTGGGCCGAAGGTGGCGGGACGGTGGCTCGAAGGTGGCCCGACGGCTGGCTCGAAGGTGGCCCGACAGCTGGCTCGAAGGTGGCCCGACGGCTGGCAGCCTACTCGACCGTCAGCAGAGCCCTTCCGGCCCCCGACACACCGCGGCATGTCGCCAGCCCCCTCCTTGCGTCTTATCCTTCAACACGTCAAGTGACCACTCGAAGCGATCAAAGGCTGTCCTGCGCAGAACGCTCTCGGCGCGGAGGGAGACGATCGAGCCGATCGAGGGGGAGTCGCTGGGCTTCTGGGTCAGCACGACGAGCACGGTCTGGTGATGGCGCGCGAGGCCGGCGAGACGGGCAAGTAAACTGACCTGGAGCGTGCCGTCGCTCGAGAGCGCCTGACGATCGGATGGGGCGACGGGATTGACGTACCCTGGCACACGGCGGGACGTGCGGCGGTCGGTGGATGGGGATGACTCTCGTGGGGGTGACACTCGTGGGGGTGACGCTGCGCGGGGAGCGCGGGATGTGAGCTCTTTCCCGCGTGACGCCTCGATGAGGTCGAGAACGAGCAGGCCGAAGCCGCCGGAGCGGAGCAGACGATCGGCGGCGCGGGCGGCACGGGCGAGATCTCCGGCCCGGACGACGGGGAGCGCGGCGAGATCGACTCCACACTCGACGAGGTCGCCGGGATGGAAGTGGGCGGGGCCGGCGGCAACCCAGGCGGCAATCTCCCCGCGCAACTGACACTCGACGAGGAGGGCGCTGGCCGCAGTGTAGAGCGCACCGGGACCGTGGGCGGGTGCGGACAGCTCCACCAGACGCCCGGCTAACGCCTCGACACTCCACCGCCGCTCGGACGGCGCGCGCGCGGTCCGGATGAGCGGCAACAGAAACGGCGTGATCTGCGGACGGGGCGCATCGGGAACAGCCGGAGCGTCGAGTGGGTCGGGGCGTCCGGGGCGTACGGAGCGTACGGCGCGCGTGCGAGGCGTCGGCGGTGTCCGGGGCGTACGGCGCGTACGGGGCGTCGGGGGTATCGGGCACGTCCGGCGTGCCGGGCGGGGGCGAGAGATCGGAGTCGCCTGGCTCGCGCTGGGGGAGCGGATCGAGATCGATATCGATATCGATCGGCAACGCATCGACAGGATCGGCCTCCTGAGAATCCTCCCAGGACTCGAAGTCGGTCGCGGGGGCGAACTCCTCCGCGAGGGCCCCTTCGGTCTCGATCCGCCGGCGGGCGAAGAGGGGGAGAGGCTTGAGGTGTGGCTGGGACATGGGATCTCTCTCCTTTGCGCCCCGAAACGATACCATACATTTGTTCGGATCTGCTGGGCCAAACCGTGAGCCAATGAGATAGAAAGAGGACCGGGACACACCGCCTGGACCGCCCGGGAGCCGACCCCGAACTCTCCCCGGGGTGGAATGTATTTGAACCTGTGCAAAACCATTCCGTCCCAGGACGAGTTGGCCGGGGCCGAAAGGGCAACGACGCCGAAGTTCCAGGAAACGATCAATCGATTGAGCACCAAGGAGATCGGCAGGAGGGGACGACCTGGCGACGACCTGGCGACGGCCTGGGGACGCCCTGGGGACGACCGGGGACGATCGGGGACGACCGGGGACGGTCTGGGGACGGCCTGGGGGACGGCGATGAAGGGCGGCGCGAGGGCCACAAGTAGCACCGGCGCCGCGGTGGCGGCCGGCCGGTAAGAGAAGGGCTTGCCCTTCCGGGACGGAGCGGTGACCTTCGCGGCAAGGGGCGCAACAGGAGGGAACGATGACCACGCTCTACGCGCTGATCTGGCGCGCGCATGAACCGGACGAGACGTTCCGCCAGGCGGAGTTCGAGGCGCGGATCCCGCGGCTGATGGAGTGGCTGCGCAGCCTGAAGGCGGGCGGTCACCTGGTGAGCTGCGGAGGAGGAGGCTTCGAGCACCACGCGGGGGGACTGACGGTCATCCGGGCGGAAAGCGTCGAACAGGCGATGGCGCTCTCGGCGGGAACGCCGATGAACGAGATCGGCCTCACGGAGGTGTTCGTCTGGGACGTCTACTACTCCGACCTGGTGGAGCGGGAGAACGAACCGAAGCTCGCCCCGAGCCCAGCGACCCGATGAGAGCCGCTCCGCGATGAATCCGGGAACGCGAACCCTGCTCCCGGCGCAGGGAGCGGAAACGCGATCCCGGCTCCGGACGCAGGGCGGGGTCCTGTTGATCGCGCTCCTCATCTACGGGCTCACGGTGATGCTGGGGGAACACACGCGCTCCTCGGGCATGGCCTACTTCAACGAGCTGGCGAACTCCTTCCTGCACGGCCGGCTGGATGTCCCGGTCCCCTCCTCGAAGCACGACCTGACCGAGTACCAGGGGCGCTGGTACCTCCCCTTTCCCCCGCTGCCCGCCTTGCTGCTGCTGCCGGGGGTGGCGCTGTTCGGGGCGGACGGGGTGAACGCGGTCCTCTTCTCCATCGTGATGGCGAGTTTGGGGGTGGCCTGCGTGCATGGCATGCTCCGCGCGCTCGCGGACCGGGGGCTGATCGCGCTCGACGCGCGGGGGGCGCTCTGGCTGACCGGCCTGTTCGGCCTCGGGACGGTCTACTGGTCGGTGGCGATCCTTGGGTCGGTCTGGTACCTGGGACAGGTGACGAGCGTCGCCCTGGTGGCTGCGGCGGGCTGGATGGCGGCGGAGCGGCGGCCGCTGGCGGCGGGACTGGCGCTGGCCGGCGCAATCCTCGGCCGGCCGAACCTGATCCTCACCGCGCCGTTCCTCTGGGCGCTGTGCGCGGTCGACTCGCCCCGATCGAGGGCTGCGCTACCACTCCCGCTCCCGGCCGGGACCGCGCCGCGGCCCTCGCTCTCCGCCGGGGCCACGCCGCGGCTGCTGCTCCCCGCGATCCCGGCGGTCGCCGCGATCGGCGCGCTGCTTCTGTACAATCAGGCGCGCTTCGGGTCGCTGTTCGACTTCGGGTACCGCACGGCCAACGTGCCCCCGAAGCTGGCCGCCGACCTGCGCGAGCTGGGGCAGTTCCACTGGCAGTACGTGACGCGCAATCTGGCGGCGATGCTCTGGCTGCTCCCACAGTGGGACGCGAAGCGGCAGATGCTGGTGCCGAACTTCGAGGGGATGAGCCTCCTCCTCACCACGCCGGCGATCGTCTACCTCGCCCGCCTGCGCGCCGCCGCCGGCAGGGAATCGGGGCCGGACTCGGGCTCGGGCGCGGGCGCGGGCTCGGGCTCGGGCTCGAGCCCGCGCTCGGCCACACGGCGGGTCATCCGGGCGGCCTGGCTTTCGATCGGACTGCTCCTGCTCCCGCTGCTCACCTACTACAACACCGGCTGGATGCAATTCGGCTACCGCTTCAGCCTCGACTTCGCGGTTCCTTTGATCGCGCTCCTCGCGATCGCCGCCGGGCCGCACCCCTCGCGGCTCTACCGCGCGCTGATCGTCGCGGGGATCGGGGTCAATCTCTGGGGAGTAGCGGCCTGGATGTCGATGCTGCGCGGCTTGCAGCTCCTGATTCCGGCTCCTGACACCGACTTCTGATACCATCGTCCGGCACGAGACGACCGCCCCCTCGGACCTGCCGGTCGTCACGCACCCAACCGTCGAGGAATCCAGCGTGCCGAGTCCATTCGATCACCTCACCGGGGGAGAACGCAGCGCCGCCATCATGGCCGCGCTGGCCCCGTTGATCGGCCGCTGGCACGGTGCGGGCGCGGTCGCCTTCCCGGGGATCGAGAGCGTCGCCTATTCCGAGGAGAGTCAGTTCTACAGCAATGGCGTCGATCCGCTGCTGCACTTCGAGCAACGCACCTGGCGGCTGGGTCCGGATGGCGCGCCGACCTCTCCGCTCCACTGGGAGTGCGGCTTCTTCCGTCCGCTCGAGGACGGAGGGATCGAGTTCACCAACACGCAGGGGAACGGGCGAATGGAGATCCTGCGGGGAACCCTCGATCCCGAGCATCTGGGCGAGGGGCGCATGCTGCTTCAGCTGGAGAGCAGCTTCCTGGGGAACGACCCGCGCATGGTCCGGACGGCACGCAGCTTCCTGCTCGAAGGGGATCGCCTGCACTACGAGGCCCGCATGGCAACCACGCGGATCGGCGAGATGCGCCGTCACCTCGACGCGACGCTGAGGCGCGCATAACCTGACCGAATCGCCCCGCGCTGTGCTAGCCTCCCCCGAACCGGTCCGCGGGAGGAGTGAGCTTGAGCGAACAGACGTTTTCCTGGGAAGAGGCGGAGGCCCGCGCGAATCACCTGCTCGACCTGGTCGGCGAGGTGAAGAACCGCGAGTTCCACTACGAAGTGCTGATGTCCGGCGTGCGCCTGGCCAAGGACGACCCGGATCGCCTCGACCTCAAGATCCTGAACAGCGCGTTCAAGGAACTGCGCTACTCCTTCCGACTCTTCCAGCGGCACCGGGGCAAGCGCAAGGTGGCCTGCTTCGGTTCGGCGCGCACCCGCCCGGGGACCGAGCTGTACGAACTGGCCGAGCGGACCGGAGAGGAACTGGTCCAGGCGGGCTACCAGGTGATCACCGGCGCGGGCCCGGGAGTGATGGAGGCGGCGAACAAGGGAGCAGGCCTCGAGGGCGGCTTCGGGTTGGCCATCCGCCTTCCGTTCGAACCGGCACCGAACCGCCACGTGCGGGCCGATCGGCTGATCAACTTCAAATACTTCTTCACCCGGAAGCTGATCTTCATCAAGGAGTCCGACGCCTTCATCCTCTTCCCCGGCGGCTTCGGAACCAACGACGAATGCTTCGAGCTCCTCACCCTACTCCAGACCGGCAAGTGCGATCCCACTCCGGTGGTCCTGCTCGACGAGCCGGGCGGCACCTACTGGGAGAGCTGGATGCAGTTCGTGCGGAAGGAACTGGTCGGGCGCGAGATGATCGACGATGAGGATCTGAAGCTCCTCACCCTGGCGAAAACCCCGGAAGAGGCACTGACCGAGATTCGCCAGTTCTACCGGGTCTACCACTCCTCCCGCTTCGTGGGCGACCGTTTGATGCTCCGGTTGCAGAAGCCGCTCGGCGCCGAGGACTTCGCCCGATTGGAGCGAGACTTCGACGATCTGATCGCCGACGGCACCCTGGAAGCGTGCGCGATCCTGGAAGAGGACGCGGCCGACCCGCTCGTCGCGGGGCTTTCGCCGATCTGGTTCCAGTTCGACAAGAAGCGCTTCTCGCGCCTGCGCGAAATGATCGACACGATCAATACGCTCTGATCCCGGTCGGCGCTCGGAGCGTGCCGGATCTCGGCGCATGCCGGCTCCGGGAACACGCCGGCTCGCCTCGGGAGCACGCAACCTCTCCGAGCGCGGCCCTCTCTCCGGGCGAACGCTCACCTCCGCGCACCGGCGCGGCGTTGAGGCGGTAGGTCGCACGGGCGCGGTAGCCGGCGGCGCGCATCAGAGCGCCCCACTCCTTGCCGTGCGGCCGCACCCGACGCCGATGGATCGCGAAGACCGCGGCGTGGGCGACCTCGTGACAGACCACCTCGCGGAGCAGCGCGGGATCGCCGTCGGCCAGACTGCGCTTCAACCGCACCAGCCCGTGGGCCGGATGACAACGCCCGAGGGAGCGCGTGAGCCGCCCGCTGTAGCGGATGTCGAGCCGTTCCTCCAGGCCAGGCACGCCCCAGAGGCGCATCCAGCCTTCGACATCCTCGCGCAGGACGGGCGAGAGATCGTTCCGCAGCGTGCGGCGGGTGTGGCGAACGCCGTAGGAGCGCAGGGTCTCCTGGCGGGAAAGCGGCCCCTGTTGCGCGCGCTGCTTCACGCGCTTGACGCGCTGCACGGAGCGACGCTCCTGGCGCGAGACCGGCAGGCGCGAGATGGTCTCGGCCGGTCGGCGACGGACGGGGCGGGACGGAACCGCGGGGCCCGGCGCGACGGCGGTGACCGCTTCGTCGCCGCGCAATCCGCGCACGAAATCGATCACCAACTGGACGATCTTCATCTTCCCTCTCCCCTCCCTGGTCGAGCCCGCTGCACCGGTCTGCCGACGCGCGCCCTCCCCCGGCTCATCCCTGAGCCAGGAAGGCCCGATCTGGGCGGGCACACCCTGGGAGACCGGGCCGGATACCCGGACCGCTACGAACTCCGCGGCCACGAAACCAGCGGCCGCATACCCGGACCGCTACGAACTCCGTGGCCACGAAACCAGCGGCCGCGTAACCGAGCGGCCGCCTACCCCGACGACTACGACTCCGATCGTCGTTCGCCGTGCGACACCACCACCGCGGCGGCGAGGTCGCCCGAGACATTCAACACCGTGCGGCACATGTCGAGAAAACGGTCGACGCCGAGGATCAGTCCGATCCCCTCGACCGGAATGTGGACCATGCCGAGGATCATCGCGATCACCGGGATCGATCCGGCCGGAACCCCCGCCGTCCCGATGCCGCCCAGAATACAGATCCCGACGATCATGATCTGCTGCGAAAGCGAGAGGGCCACGCCAAAGAACTGGGCCAGGAACAGCACCGTCACCCCTTCGAAGAGCGCGGTTCCATTCTGATTGGCGGTCGACCCGATGGTCAGGACGAAGCGGCTGATCTGCGGGGGCAGATGGAGCTTCTCCTCCGCCACCCGAAGGGCGGTGGGCAGGGTCGCGTTGCTCGAAGCGGTCGAGAAGGCGGTGATCATCGCCTCCTCGATCCCCTTGAAGAAACGGATGGGACTCATTCCGCCGAAGAGCCGCACGGCGAGCGAGTAGACCACGACCTGATGGATCGCGAGGGCGAAGAAGACCACCAGCACGTACTTGAGCAGCTTGCCCAGCACCTCGTACCCGAGCTGTGCCGTGAGGGTGAAGAGCAGTGCGGCGACTCCGAGCGGCGCGAAGCCGATGACCAGATGGATCAGGCGCATCGAGACCTCGAACAGTCCCTCCAGCACCCCCTCGAGCCGGCGCGCCGACTCCCCCGGCGTCATGGCGAGCCCGATGCCGAAGAGCAGCGAGAAGAACATCACCGCGAGCATGTCCCCCTCGGCCATCGCCTTGATCGGGTTGTTGGGCACGATCGAGACGATGAGATCGATTCCGCTCTTCGGGGCCGGGGCGCTGGTGATGCCGGAGGCGCGGCCGGCGGCCCCTTCCATCAGCTTGGCCCGCGTCGCCTCGGAGAGACCGGCCCCCGGTTGCACCAGGTTGACCAGCGTGATCCCGATCGCCACCGCGATGGCGGAGACCACCACGGTGTAGGCCAAGGTGCGCCAGCCGATGCGCCCCAACTGACGCAGATCCCCGAGGCCGGCCACCCCGAGCGCGAGAGCGGAAAAGAGGAGCGGGATCACCAGCATCATCAGCAGCCGGAGAAAGATCTGGCCGATCGGCTGCGAGACGTACTTCACGAAGCCGGCGAGGGCCGGGGCATCACCAAAGGTAAGATGCGCGGCCACTCCTGCGACCAGCCCGACCAGCAGCCCGATCGCCATCCGCACATGCAGCGCGCGCGTGCTCAAGGGGCGAGTCGCTCCCGCGCCCAGACGCCACCCTCCAGGCGGTAGCGCACCCGATCGTGGAGACGGTCGCGGCGCCCCTGCCAGAACTCGTACTCGGTCGGGGTGACCCGATACCCGCCCCAGGTCTCGGGCCGGGGCACCTCCTCGCCTGGATGGCGGAGTTCCAGGGAAGCCACCGCGGCCAGAAGTTGGTCACGGGAAGAGACACTCCGACTCTGGGCGGAGGCGAGCGCTCCGATCCGACTGGCGCGGGGGCGGGCATTCCAGTGGGCGGTCGACTCCAGGTCGGAAGTACGCGCCACCCCGCCCGAGATCCGGACCTGGCGTTCCAGCCGATCCCAGAAGAACAACAGCGACGCCGCCGGATTTTCCTCTAATTCGAGCCCCTTTTGACTCTCGTAGTTGGTGCAGAAGACGAATCCGTCGGCCGCGAAGCGCTTGAGCAGGACCATGCGCACCGACGGCCGTCCATTGCGATCGGCGGTCGCGAGCGCCATGGCGTGCGGTTCCACCAACCCGGCGCCGAGGGCGGTGGCGAACCAGACCTCGAACTGGCGCAGCGGATCGGGATCGAACGCCGCCGGATCGACCGGGCCGTCCCCCGGATCGCCTGCGCCGTACTCCTTGCGGGTGCCGATGGGATCCATGGCGGAGGAACCTAAACCGCCCGGTCGGAGAGGTCAACGTGCGGGCCAGAGACCTGCGGGCCAGAGCCCTGGCCAGGGCCAGGACCAGAGTCCGCACAGCCGGGTCCCAACACGCGCCGCTCCGACCGCCGCCAGCCCGGCCCGCGCTCGCTCCTTCCTTCGCGGTCAAGAAGGCGCGCCACGGATCCGAACCCCTACCTTGAGTCTCCCCCCAGACAGACCGTGATCCATGTGAAGGAAACCGGAGGGCTCCATGATCGTCGGTTCGAGCTGCATCCAGCAGGCCACCACGGGCGCCGCTACCCCACGCCAGGCGGTGCGGGAACTGTGCGAAACCCTCGGCGCCACCCAGAACGAACTCGGGATCGTCTTCGTCTCCCCGCGCTATGACCGCGAAGCGTTCGCCGCGGAGCTGCACCGCTACCTACCCGGGACCCCGTGGGTCGGCTGCACCACGGCAGGTGAGATCGCCCCCAGTGGGTATGCCGATGACTCCGCCGTCGCGATCGTCCTCCCGTCGGAGCACTTCCGCGTGGTGGTCGAACCGATCGAGGATCTGGCGCACTTCAGTACCCAGAGCGGTCGCCATGTCGCCGGAACCGCCCTCGCCCGCCTCCGCACGCGCGGGATCGCCCCGAGCCCGACCAACACCTTCGCGCTCCTCTTGATCGACGGGCTGTCGGTGCGCGAGGAGTTCGTGGTCAGCAGCATCTCCGCCGCCCTGGGAGAGATTCCGCTCTTCGGCGGTTCGGCCGGCGATGCGCTCCAGTTCCGCGAAACGGCAGTCCTCTGCAACGGCGCCTTTGCCCGGGACCGGGCCGTGCTGGTGCTCATCCAGACCGATCTGCCGTTCCGCGTCTTCAAGACCCAGCACTTCATCCCGGCCAACCAGAAGCTGGTGGTCACCGGGGCCGACGCCGAACGCCGGGTCGTGACCGAGATCAACGGAGAGATCGCGCGCGACGAGTACGCCCGACTCGTCGGCGTCTCCCCGGAGGACCTCAGCCCCGCGGTGTTCGCCAAGAATCCGGTGGTGGTGCGCGTCGGAGGAGACACCTTCGTTCGCTCCATCTCACGCGCCAATCCGGATGGAAGCCTCACCTTCTTCTGCGCCATCGAGGAGGGGGTGGTCCTCTCCCTGGCCACGGGGGGCAACCTGGTGGCGAATCTCGAGGCGGCCTTCGTCGAGGTTTCCCGGGTCGTGGGCGCACCGGAACTGATCCTGGGCTGCGATTGCATCCTGCGGAAGCTCGAGATCGACCGCGACGGGCTGCGCGACGCGGTCGGTGAACTGTTCCACCGCTTCCATGTGGTGGGCTTCGCGACCTACGGTGAACAGATCGACTCGGTACACGTGAACCAGACCTTCACCGGGGTGGCGATCGGCGTGAAGCGGGCGGATGGCACCGGCCCTGATGCCGCCTGAGGGGAACCGACAGCCGGAGCGCGCGAGCTGGCCGGCGGAGGCCCGAGCCGAGGTCGACCGCCTCGAGGGGCAGATCCGCAAGCTGGAGCGAACCCGCGACGTGTTGATGGAGCGGGTCGAGCACGGCATGGACGCACAGAGCAACAACGCGTTCACCATGTTCCAGACGGCAGTCGGGCTGGAGAAGCAGGTCCGGAACCGGACCCGGGAACTCGAGCGGATCCTCCAGGCGCTCACCCAGACCAACGCCGACCTGGAACTCGCCCGCGCTGCGGCGCAGCAGGCGAGCCAGGTGAAGTCCGAGTTCCTCGCCACCATGAGTCACGAGATCCGCACCCCGATGAACGCGGTGCTCGGCATGGTCTCCCATCTGCTCGACACTCCGCTCGATGGCACCCAGCGGGAGTTCGCCGAGACGATCCGCAACTCGGGTGAGTCGCTCCTCGCGCTGATCAACCAGATCCTCGACTTCTCGCGCATCGAGGCGGGACGGGTGGTGCTCGCCTCGGCCGAGTTCGACCTGGCGACGGTCGTCGGTGAGATCGGGGAGGGACAACGACACGCGGCGAGATCCAAGCACCTCGCGGTCGAGATCGAGATCGATGAATCGATCCCTCGCCGGGTCCTGGGGGACGCGGAGCGACTCGGTCAGGTGCTGCAGAACCCGATCGGCAACGCCATCAAGTTCACCGAGACCGGCACCATCCAGATTCTGGCCCGCGTGGAGGCACCCGACCTGATCCGATTCGAGGTCAAGGACACCGGGCCGGGCATCGCGGACGAAACGTTGTCACGCCTGTTCGAGCCGTTCACCCAGGCGGACGGATCCTCGGCGCGGCACCATGGCGGAATCGGACTCGGTCTCGCGATCTGCCGTCGCCTGGTCCGGGGGATGGGCGGCGAGATCGGCGTCGACTCGACCATGGGAGTGGGCAGCCGATTCTGGTTCACCGCGCGACTGCCCCGCGCCGGAGAATACGAGCAGCCGCCTCTCCGGGCTCTCTGCGTCGACGGGGTCGAGAACGGCGGACTGCTGGCCCAGCTCTGCCCGCAGGTACGGTCGCGCCGGATCGTGCCGACATCGCTCGGTCAACGCGGACTGCTCGCCTGCCTGCTCGAAGCGAAGGAGGAGAACCACCCGTTCAGCTTCGTGCTGATCGACTTCGATACGCCGGGTATCGATCCGGTGGAACTCATCAGCGTGATGCGAGCACAGTTCCAGCACACCTGTCCGCCGATCCTGGTCTTGAGCCGAGCGGCCGGAGATGGCCCCAGGGAGGAACTCAGGGACGCCGGGGCGGTCGATCTCGTCGCCTGGGGGGATCATCAGGGAGCGCTTCGCTCGCTCGAGCGCTTCTTTGCCGGACGGCTGGCCCGTTCGGAGGATGAGGAGCGCCCGAACGATCCGCCGCGTCTCCTCCTGGCCGAAGACAATCCGGTCAACCAGCGCGTGGCCTGCCTCACCTTGACCAAGCTGGGGTACACGGTCGACGTGGCGGCCAACGGCGTCGAGGCGCTGAACGCCCTGGAACTCGTCCCCTACGATCTCGTCCTGATGGACTGCCAGATGCCGGAGATGGACGGCTACGAGGCGACACGCGAGATCCGTCGGCGCGAAGAGCCCCATCGCCACACCCCGATCGTGGCCCTCACCGCGAATGCCCTGAAGGGGGATCGCGAGAAGTGTCTCGATGCGGGGATGGACGACTATCTGTCGAAGCCGTTCCGCGCCGAGCAGCTCCGGCAGATGCTCGAGCGCTGGATCCACTCCGATCCCCTGGCCTCCTCCCGGGAGAAGGCCGCCTAGTCGGCTGACCGATCCCCAGCTCCGGGCGTACAATGCGCCCATGCAGAACCCACCACGACAGTGCCTCTCCATCGCCGGCTCCGACTCCGGAGGCGGGGCGGGAATCCAGGCCGACCTCAAGGCGATGCATGCCAATGGCGTCTTCGGAATGTCGGTCCTCTGCTCGATCACCGCCCAGAATACCCAGGCGGTCACCGAGGCCTTCGACCTACCGCTCGACCTGGTGCGGGCGCAGCTCGACGCCATCTGGAGCGACTTCGAGGTCGCGGCGGTGAAGACTGGCATGCTCTCCTCCGCACCCCTCGTCTCGCTGGTGGCGAACTTCCTGCGCGAACTTCCCGATCGCCCGCCTCTGGTGATCGATCCGGTGATGATCTCGAAGAGCGGGTTCTCGCTCCTCGCGGCCGACGCGGTGGCGCTGGTGCGGGACGAGCTGCTTCCGCTCGCCACGTTGGTGACCCCGAACCGTTACGAGGCCGAGCTGTTGGCGGACTGCCCCATCCAGACGAAGGCCGATCTGCTCGAGGCCGGACGCCGGATTCTCGCCCTCGGGCCGGCGGCCGTCCTGCTCAAGGGGGGTCATCTCGACGGGCCAGGGTTCGATTCCACGCGCGCGGTCGACTTCCTGTTCGTCGAGGACGAGATCCGCGAGTTCAGCTCACTGCGCTTCGCCACCCGGAACACCCACGGCACCGGCTGCACCTACTCGGCGGCGATCTGCGCCCAGCTCGGCCGTGGACTCCCGCTGCCCGATGCAGTGGCGGCGGCCAAACGGTATGTCGCCGGAGCGATCGAGCACGGACTCGCCATCGGCCGCGGCCACGGACCGACCGACCACTTCTGGTTCCTCGAGGACCCGGCGACCCTTCACACCCCCGGCGAGGCGCACGGATGAAAATCGGTCGGCTTCACGTCATCACCGACACCACGCTACAGCAGCGCTTCAGCCACCTCGATCTCGCGCGCCTCACGCTCGAGGGAGGAGCGGACACGATCCAGTACCGGCAGAAGACCGGCGCGACCCGTCTCCGGATCCAGGAGGCGATCGAACTCCGCGCCCTCTGTCGGAAGAAGCGGGTCGTGTTGATCGTGAACGACCGCGCCGACATCGCACTGGCCGCCGACGCCGACGGGGTTCACCTCGGCGCCGACGACCTTCCGCCTTTGATCGCCCGCGATCTGCTCGGACCGGTGCGCTTGATCGGCGGATCGGCCGACGATGCGGAGGAGGCGGCCGCCCTCGAACGGGCCGGGCTCGACTACGCCGGGATCGGGCCGATCTTCGCCACCCAGTCGAAATCGAACGCCGGTCCCGTCCTCGGGCTCGCCGGTCTCGAGCAGGCGGTCGAGCGTTGCCGCATGCCGTTGATCGCGATCGGCGGGATCACGCTCCAGAATGTCGAGGCGGTCCTGCGCACGGGGGTGCATGGGGTAGCCATCCTGAGCGCGGTGGTCTGCGCCGACGATCCCACGGTCGCCACCCGGGCCTTCGCCGAGGCGATCGTCGCGGCCCGTGGCGGTTCGGCCGACTCCCCGCGATGAGCGGCGACGCCGAGAGGCTCGGAGCCCTGGGCGAGTTCACGGTCATCGAGCGCCTCCGCCGGTACATCGAGGAACGGTCGGGAGCGGCGCACCCCGGTACCGTCCTCGGGATCGGCGATGATGCCGCGCTCCTTCGCCCCCGTGACGGGCACGAGCTGGTGGTGACCACCGACGTGCAGATCGCCGGGCGACATTTCCTCCCCCGCTGGATGTCGCCGGCGGAGATCGGGCGACGCGCGCTCGAGGTCAATCTGAGCGATATCGCCGCCATGGGCGCGACCCCCAGCTTCGTCCTGGTCTCGCTCGGCCTTCCGCGCAATTTCCGCCTCGATCACCTGCTCGGGGTCTACGAAGGACTGCTGGACGGTCTGGACGCCGTGCGCGCAGACCTCGAGGTCGACGCCCGGATCGTGGGGGGCAACCTCGCCTCGATCACCGGCGAGGAGTGGTTCCTCGACCTGACGGTGCTCGGTGAGGTGGAACGTGGTGGGGCGCTCCGGCGAGACGGGGCGCGGGTAGGAGATCGGGTCTTCGTCACCGGCACTCCGGGACGGAGCGGCGCCGGACTCGACCTGATCCGCCACCTCGAGTCCCGACCCGACGGCGGACCGGCATCTCCCGCGACCCTGATCCGCTTCGGTCTCGAGCACCCCTGGAGCGGCCCCCTGCTCGACGCCTACCTGCGCCCGCGTGCGCGCCTCCTGGCCGGCCGAGGTCTCCGCTCCGCGGGAGCGACTGCCGCCATCGACCTGAGCGACGGCCTGCTCGGTGACCTCGGGCACCTGGTCGAACGCTCCGGACACGGCATCGCGATCGAGCGGGATCGGCTGCCGGGGTGCGCCGACCGGTCGCTACAGGCGGCCGCAGCGTTTCTGGCGAGCGGAGGCGCAGGCGGGCTGCCGACCGCGCCGAACTTCAGCGCGAGCGGGCCGCCGACCGCGCCGAACGCTGCCGCACACTGGATCCTGGGGGCGAGCGACGACTACGAGCTCTGCTTCACCGCGCCCCCCGGCCTCGACCTCGCGGCCGCCTGCGCTCCCCTCCCGGTCTCCGAGGTGGGCGAGGTGACGCAGGCCCCGGGGCTGCGGATCATCGGGCTGACGCCGGATGAGGAGGCACTCCTCCGGGCCGGGGGGTTCGATCACTTCCGCGTTTGACCGCCGGAGATCGGGACACTCCCGGAGGGCGGAGGGTAGAACCTGGGGCGGATCTGCCTATAATGACCCGTCCACCGGTCGAGCAATCCTGAGGGAGGAGTTCTCGAGATGCCATTCCGCGCCGTCCGCCGTGCCGCCGTCGTGCTCGCCCTGGCGGGCCTGAGTCCCGTGGTCGCTCACGCGACCGAGGCGGAGATCTGGGTCTTCGTCAAGATCGTCGACAAGGTGACGGAGGGGCAGAAGATCGAGATCCAGATGCCGTTCGAGATCCTGCGCAAACTCGGCACGCTCCGCTTCTGGGACATGGGGCACGAGAAGGTGCTCGGGACGCTCGAGGGGGCGCAGGTGTGGAACACGCACAAGAACCTCGAAGCCGGCAAGAACGAGAAGGTCCTGACGGTGAAGGACGAAGACTACGACCTCGCGGTGGTGATCTCGGCCAAGGAGCGCAAGGCGGGCTCGGCCGGAGTGGTGAACGCCGAGGTGATGAACTACGAGCACAACCAGACGACCTCGTACTCCTGGGGACTGGCCAACCTCCCGGCCGCGGTGCACACGTACTTCACCAGCGACCTCTGGAACTCGGATCTGATCAAGGCGCGGATCGAAGGGATCGAGCGGATCGAGCAGTGCCTGGAGCCGCTGGCCAACGCCGCCCCGTTCACCGTCATCAAGATCGACGGTGGGCCGAACCGCATCATCGTCAAGACGGACTAGCCAGGTGCGGAAAGAACCGTTCTCTCGCGGTGAACGATCCTCTCGCTGCGGCGGGCGGAGTTCGAGCGCGGCCTTCACGGTCGGCGCGGCCGCGCTGGGCCTCGTGTTCTTCGCTGCGTGCGGAAGTCCCAAAGTGCAACCCAAGCCCAATCACGTAGTGCCTGCCGCGGCCCAACCCTTCCTGGTGATCGAACGCACCGGGGGAATCGTCGGCTGGAACGAACGGATCGCGATCGACACCATCGGCGCCTGGACCGTCTCGCGACGCGGAACTGGCGAACGGTTGCTCGAGGTCGCTACGAGAGGAGGAGTTCGAGCGCCTCCGTACCGGTCTCGCGTCGCTGCCGGACTCCGCCTGGGGACGCTTCGGCGCGAAGGGGGCCGACTACATCGAGTACACCGTCCAGTGGACCGCTCCGGCCACGAGCTCAAAAGCGAACCCCGAGCCACGCGTCGCGAGTGGGCCGTGGCTGGCGGGGCGCGGCGGCCTTCCGGCGGAATGGCAGGACCTGATCCGCGTGGTCGACCCTCTGCTCACCCGCGCCCGGAGCGGCCAGTGAGCGGCGCCCCAATGAGTGACGAAGCGGAGCCGGAGCGCGGGCTCCAGCGTCGGATCGCCACCGCATTCCTCGATCCCTGGTTGCTCGTCCCGGTCTTCCTGGCCGTTGCCCTTGCGTTCTATCTGATCTCCGCCGCGCACTCGGCCAACGGCGCGC
The DNA here is from genome assembly GCA_016712505.1 of Candidatus Eiseniibacteriota bacterium. Taxonomy (GTDB): domain Bacteria; phylum Eisenbacteria; class RBG-16-71-46; order CAIMUX01; family CAIMUX01; genus JADJQY01. The sequence goes on from JADJQY010000016.1 coordinate 45,911, forward strand.
ACGGCTTTCCGCTCGACGATCCCTGGATCCACCTGACCTACGCGCGAAATCTGGCCCTCCACCAATCCTTCGCCTACTTCCCCGGCGATCGCGCCAGCGCCGGATCGACCGCGCCGCTCTACACGCTGATCCTCTCGGTCGGCTATCTGCTCTTTCGCGACGAGAAGGTCCTGAGCTACGCACTCGGGATCCTGTTCCACGCCGGGTTCCTCGGCATCGCCGCGCTCTGGGCGCGAAAGCATCTGGGTGACATCGTCTGGGCGGCCGGATTCGTGCTGATCCTCGCCTTCGATCCCCGGATCGCGATCCTCGCCGTCTCGGGAATGGAAACGAGCCTGTTTCTGTTCCTGGTGGCGCTCGCCTTCTGGGCTCGGGCGGAAGGACGGATGCGCCTCCTCGGCATCGCCCTCGGCCTCGCGCTCTGGGTGCGTCCCGATGCGCTCATCCTGGCCGCGGTGTTCGGGCTCGACGCGCTCCTGGCTCGCCTCCGGGCCAGTTTCCCGTCCGGAGGCTCGACCGCAGATGCCCCGCGCGGGTCGGTCTCCGCCTGGCTCGTCCCCTTTGCCGGGTTGCTCGTGGCCTACCCGCTCTTCAACCTGCTCACCGGCGGCGTGCTGATCCCGAACACCTTCGCGGCCAAGCACGCTTACTACAACACGCCGATTCCGACCTTCATTCGCGGCGATCTGGCCGAGTGCTTCCTCTCCCTCGCCTTCTGGGCACTGACCCCGCTGGCGCTGGTGCAAGTCGGCCTCGAGGTGTGGCGTCTCGTCCGCGGGGAGCGCGGCGCACTCCGGGCCGAACTTGGGTGGGCAATCGCACTCCCACTGGCCTACATGCTGCTCCTCCCCTTCTCGCACCGCTTCTCCCGCTATCTGGTGCCGGCACTCCCCGCGGTGGCGCTGCTCGGCCTGGCCACGTTGCGCGGACTCCTGCTCGGCGGGAAGGAAGCACGGGTCGGGAAACCGGCCGCCGCGACCGGACTGGTGCTGCTGGCTGCGCTGGTCGGAGCCCAGGCGTTCGGCATCCCTCGGGCGGCGCGGATCTTCACCGAGGCGTGCGGTTACCATCTGGCGCGGCACGAGCGCGCGGGGCGCTGGATGAAGGCGAATCTGCCGGCCGACGCGGTCATCGCGACGCACGACGTGGGGGCGATCGCCTTCTACTCCGAGCGGCGGGTGGTCGACACCGTCGGGCTGATCCAACGCGACGCGATCCCTTATCTGCACCAGCCGAACTACACCACCTTCCTGGCCGAATTCTTCGCGCGGGAGAAGGTGACCCACCTGGCCGTGCTGCGAAACTGGCTCGAGGTGACCAACATCCGGCCGATCTACCTGGCGGAGCCGAAGCCCGAAGTGCTCGAGGTGTTCCCCTGGACCCCGGGACGGACCCACCTCGTGCCCGAGCAGGTGTCGGCACTCAATCAGCGCGCCGCGCAGGAGTTCCGCGCAGATCCCCGTCGCGCGGTTCCCTATCTCGACAAGTCGCTCCAGCTCGATCCCGCCAACGCGCGCACCTGGCTGCTCCTCGGGGCGTCACGCGAGATGCAACAGGACCTGCTCGGCGCGGAGCAGGCCTATCGAAAGGGGCTGGAACTCTACCCCGACGCGGAGGACGGTCTCTTCGCGCTGGCCTACCTGGTGGCGCGGCTCGATCGGAAGGACGAAGCCCGGGCGCTCCTCAACCAGGTCGAGGCGATCAATCCAGAGCATCCGCGTCTCCCGCAACTGCGCGCCGCGATCGGGTACTAGAAGGGGTTCGGGAACGGGCGAACCACTCCCGCCTCGGCCGAACCAAGCCTCTCCTCCGCCCCGGCTAGCTCACTCCCGCGAGGGCGGCAGGAACCTCGCCTTGATTGCCCCCCAGGTCGACCGCAGAACCGCGGTCTGAGCGCAGCCAACCCCCAAGGCACCGATGATCCCGCACGGTGAGCCCTCGATCGCGCACGGACCGCCGGACCGAACGGTCAGGTCACCCTGCTCGACTCCGCAGAACTGGGGGTCTGCGACTCGGTTGGCGGTCGAGTCGAGATCTGCGGTGACCAGTGGTGGAAGTGGCCAGAAGACGTTGCAGGAGAGATTGACCCGCCCTCGCCCGCCAATCCCTGTTCGCCCGTACGCACACACGTTGTGCGAGACGGTGCCATTTCGCACTCTGCCGGCGTTAACCTGCAGGCCCGTGCCTACGATAGTGTTGTTGTGCAGGGTTAAGTCCATGTTCACAGCGTCGATCTCCACTAACCCGCTCTCCCCACCCGATACACCTCCCCCCACCCACACCTCGCAATCGGACATCTCCACGCTCGCGTAGACTTCAGTAAGTAGGTCTGCCTCTATGAGCAAAGTGGTTCCGATCGATCCATCCAGATCGCGAAGTGAGCATCGTCTGAGTACAGTGTGCTGACTACCGATAGCGATTCCTGCCAGCAGGCCCAGCGGCTTCGCATTCGTTGTGACACTGCATTCGCGCAGTGTCGTTGTCATCGCTCCGTTTATGACGATGAGTCCACGGGCCCCGATGTCTCCCGAGTCCCACTCGAATGTGCAGCCTGTCACCTCGATGTTTCTGCTCACGCTCGCGTACAAGTGACTACCCGTTGCGTCTGTACTATTGTTCTCGAATGTGCTTTGTTCGATGACCACTTGTCCGCAGTTGTACAGTCCGACGCCTCCACCGTATGCACCTCGCTGGCTCGGCCCGCCCCAAATGTGGTTCTCGACAAACTTGCAGCGCTGGATCTGCACCGTGGCGGTGGGAACGCCGCCGTCACCCCAATAGACAGCCCCTCCCCAAAGCGCCCCGTCAGTCCCGGTTGAACCCGCACCACCGGTGAGCGTGACGTCGGAGATTTCAAGGCGACCCGAGCCAAGGCGCCCGCCCTCGATGATTCCTCTTCCTTCCTCTGCGACCAGGATACACGTCTCCGCGCTGCCTTGGCCCCTGACCACCAAGTCCCGGCCGGCCGAGGCTTGATAGGAGAGGACATGGGTACCCGGGGGCACGAGAATCGAGTCGACGTCTGTGCCGTAACGGACCCGAAGCGGACGGTCCGAGGCTGCGCCGGCCGGGAGGACTCCGGACACCGCGATGACAACGGCCGTGAAGGCCGTCGCGACGCTACGCCTCATGTTCCTATCCCCACCTGTTGCTGCGCCCTCTCACTTCGGTTGAATCATACGTAGGCAACTGTGCACCAGCGCTGATCTCGTGCACAATCACGAAGCCCGAGCTGAGCAAAGGCCAGACCCCTTCGACACTGAATCGACGCGGGATCGGATGTTGGTGACCGGCTCGGTCAAGGGCGGGCGCAGACGTGGCTAGTTGGATTCGTGCGAAGGCATTTGGTTCTGCGGGGTGCCCACTGGATCACGCGCGTCGGCGACCACGTGGGAGGACCAGCCACTGCGGGAGGCACTCACACGGGACCCGTGCCGGCCGGGAGCATCCGGTCGTGGTCAGCAGGGCTGACGGAAGCTTGCTGATTTCGAAACCTGAGTGGGGGTCGAGGCCAGACGGTGGATGACCGCATCCGGTCCCGCCACGCGGGATTCCGGATTGGTCGCGCGGCGAACCAAGTCGGGCATCGGTGCCGTCGTCTCGGCACCTACCGAGCCGCCCCCGATCGATTCCTCGAGGATGGTCTGCGCGATCCCGCCGCCGAACGGCCAGAAGACCGAGATCAGGGCGAGGGCGACGAGAAAGAGCAGAAGCCCAAGGCTACGAAGACAGGTTTTCACGAACTCGGACATCAACGCTCCTGATCCCAACTGGATTGCCGCAGCGGGCCACGCCGACGGGGCGACCCTGAGACGGCTCCATGAAGTTTCGTGCCGTCGGGCCGCCATCCCACATACGGGGGCGGCTGGAGCGAGGTTACGAGCGATTTTCGACTTTTCGCCGCGGCCGCGCGGGGGACGATCTGCCGGAAAGAGGCCAGAGAGGTTCCCCAAAGGGGGCAGATTTGCTTCAATGGGCGAATCGTCCAAATCCTGAGCTCGCTTCACGAGGTGCCATGGACCTGATCGCAACCTACTCCGCCATGTTCTCGCCGGAGATCCGACGCCGCGGGGAGCCGTACTTCCGCCGGGGGCGGGTCCATATCCTGGAGAGCGATCCTCACCTGATCCGCGCCACGGTGCAGGGGAACGAACTCTACGAGATCGAGCTGCGGCAGACGGAGAAGGGGCTCAACATCGTCTGCACCTGTCCGGCCTTCCGCGAGCGGCCGGGTCCCTGCAAGCATATCTGGGCGGTGATGCTCCACGCCCGGGCGGATGACCGCCCGACGCCGAACGCCGCGCCACGACCGGCCAAGCGCGAGCCACAGGCCCCGCGGGAAAACCTGCCGGAGTGGAAGCGGCGGATCACCGGCCTCCGGCTGAGTCTCGAAGAGCAACGGGAGATCAAGGCCGACGCCTGGCCGCGCGGGCGCGAGATCCTCTACGCCGTCGATCTCCTCGAGTCCCGGCGAGGCAACGCGATCATCCTGCACATCCTGACCCGCGATCGGAAGCTGGCTGGAGGTTGGGGCGGCTCCGACCGGCCCGGATCGCCTACTCGACCCTGCCGGTGCTGGGGCACCACGAGGACGCGCGGCTTCTCGCGACCTTGGCCGGTTCGCTCACCCCGGAGCAGCTCTGGGTGATGAGCGGGCGAGCCACGAACACCATCCCTTCCCGGTACGAAATGCGCGGGCTGGTCCCGCGGATGATCCTCCCGGCGATCTGCGCCACCGGACGGGCCTATCTGCTCGACAAGGTCCACCCGCCGGTCTTGCTCGCGCCGCTCGATTGGGTCGAAGGGGATCCGTGGCAGATGCAGCTTGCGCTCAAGCCGCGCGAGGAGGGGTACGTCTTCGAGGCGACCCTGCGGCGGGGCGAGGAGCTGCGTGCGCTCTCTCATCCCGAGTGCGTCCACTCGACCGGCGTGCTCTTCGAGGGGACGAGTGTCGCCGCGGTCGACATCCAGGAGGGCTACGCCTGGGTGCAGCAGTTTCGCACCCTCCCGGAGATGCAGATCAAGCGGGAGGAAGCGCTCGAGTTCCTGACCGAACTGCACCGCCTGCCGCACCTGCCGGAGATCGAGCTGCCGACCGACCTGACCCTCGAGGAGGTGCGACTGCGGCCGACCCCGCAGCTCCGGGTGCACGCCCCGGTCTCGGATCACCGGCGTGAGCCGCGCCTCCCGGTCGAGCTCACCTTCAGCTATGGAGGCGCGGTGATCGAGGACGGGGAGCACTCGCGCGCCGTCTGTCGGCCGGAAGAGCGACGGGTGATCGTGCGTGATCTCGAGGTGGAGGAGGCGTCGCGCGCGCTGCTTCGCGATCTCGGGTTTCGTCCGGTACGGGAGGACGACTCACCGCCGGAGTGGGAGCTGCTCCCTTCGCGGCTCGGCGCCGCGGTCGAGGCATTGGTCGGGGCCGGCTGGAGGGTCGAGGCGGAGGGCCGGGTCTACCGCGCCGCCCACGACTTCAAGATCGAGGTTCGCTCGAACGTCGACTGGTTCGATCTCCAGGGAAGCGTGCGCTTCGGCGAGACCACCGCCAAGCTCCCCGAACTGCTCGCCGCCCTGCGCCGGGGGGACAACGCCATTCCGCTGGGAGACGGAACGCTCGGGCTTCTCCCCACCGAGTGGCTTCGCCGTTACGGACTGCTCGCCGGGTTGGGCACTGCGGAGGACGGGGTGGTCCGTTTCCGTCGCTCGCAGGTCGGCCTGCTCGACACGCTGCTGGCCGCCCAGCCGGAGGTGCGGGTCGATGAACTGTTCGAGCGAACCCGCGCCCAGCTCGCGCGCTTCGAAGGAATCCAGGCGGTCGATCCACCGGAAGGATTTCGCGGCTTGCTCCGCGGCTATCAGCGAGAAGGGTTGGGCTGGCTCCACTTCCTCCGCGAGTTCGGGTTCGGTGGCTGCCTGGCCGACGACATGGGGCTGGGGAAGACGGTCATGGTGCTGGCGCTGCTCGAAGCGCGCCGCCAGGATCGCCTCCGCGCCCATCCGCAAGGCGGGGAGCGCCCGGGGCCTTCGCTCGTCGTGGTGCCGAAGTCGCTGGTCTGGAACTGGCAGGCCGAGACGCAGCGCTTCACGCCGTTGATCCACCTCCACGATCACACCGGCACCCACCGCGGCGAGTTGAAAGGGGTACTGGACGAGGTCGACGTGGTGATCACGACCTACGGCACCCTCCGTCGCGACGCGGTGATGTTCCGCAATATCGAGTTCGACTACGTCATCCTCGATGAAGCGCAAGCGATCAAGAATCCGGACACCGACTCGGCCAAGGCGGCCCGGCTCCTCAAGGCGAAGCACCGGCTGGTCCTCTCGGGCACGCCGATCGAGAATCATCTGGGCGAACTGTGGAGCCTCTTCGAGTTCCTGAACCCGGGGATGCTCGGCGCGGCCTCGCTCTTTCGTCCCGGGGGGGGCGGACTGCGCAATCCGGACGAGGAGACCCGTTCGGCCCTCTCCCGCGCGCTCCGACCTTACGTGCTCCGGCGGACCAAGGAGCAGGTGGTCTCCGACCTGCCGCCGAAGAGCGAGCAGACGATCTTCTGCGAGATGGAGACGAAGCAGCAGAAGCTGTACAACGATCTCCGCGACCACTATCGCTCCCTGCTGCGGAGCAAGATCGAGCGGGATGGACTCAACCGCTCCAAGATGCAGGTGCTCGAGGCGCTCCTCCGTCTGCGCCAGGCAGCGTGCCACCCCGGACTCCTCGACGACGAGAGGCGCGGCGACCCCAGTGCCAAGCTCGACCTTCTGCTGCCGCGGCTGATCGAGGTGATCGATGAGGGGCACAAGGCGATCGTCTTCTCGCAGTTCACCTCGCTGCTCTCGATCGTGCGCGACCGCCTCGACGCCGACCAGGTGAACTACGCCTATCTCGACGGGCGAACCCGCGATCGCGCGGGGAAGGTCGATCAGTTCCAGAACGATCCGGAGTGCCGGTTGTTCCTCGTCTCGCTGAAGGCCGGCGGCGTGGGACTCAACCTCACCGCGGCGGAGTATGTCTTCCTCCTCGATCCCTGGTGGAATCCGGCCGTCGAAGCCCAGGCCATCGACCGCGCGCATCGGATCGGGCAGACCAAGCCGGTCTTCGCCTATCGCCTGATCGCCCGCGGAACGGTGGAGGAGAAGATCCTCGAGCTGCAGAGTTCGAAGCGCGCTCTGGCCGATGCGGTGATCAACGAGGACAACGCGGTCCTGCGCGACCTCGGGCGGGACGACCTCGAGCTCCTGCTCTCCTGACCCGACGCACCCGGCGCGCCGGGTGCGTCGAACGTGGGCCGCGGGCTGAGGCCGCAGCGACAAAAAACACCGGGACCGACCCCACCTAAGGTCGGTCCCGGTGCCCTTCACTCGCCCGGAGCGCCGGGCGTTGGTCCACGGGTTCGCACGTTCCCCAGCCTTCGAGCCCCGCTCGAGGGTCGCGGCCAGGGCCGCGCGTCGCGTTACGGTGGATGTGCTCCTGACGTGGTCATCTCGATCGCTCCTTTCCCGGAGATGGGGGGCGTCCGCCCGCGCGGCGCGCCCGGACCCCATTTCGGACCGAATCACGAACGGTTTGTCTGCACTTTGGGGAAGAACCGGCCGCCCGGGGTGGGCAGCCGCACAGGATCATTCGATACAGGGTCACTCGATACAGGGTCACTCATTCACGAAGCGGACGCCGAATCCGCCCCACCAGCCATGGTGGTCGGGGTTTTGCTCCGCGCTCCCGTAGCTATAGCCGAAGGTCGGCGAGAGACTCATCGATCCCCAAGCAAGCGACGCCGACATGGCCATGGACGCATCTTGGAATCCGAACTCTTGTCCGAGGTCACCAATCGCCACCGAAGGCGCGAGCGAGAAGGAGAGCGAGCCCGATTGGTTGAGCCCGACCTCCGGACCGCAGCACACCTGCAGGTAGTGCGCATCGAGCAGGTCGATGTCGTAGTAGTAGTCGATCTGAGGCGCGAGCCAACTCTGATGCGCGCAGGAAAGACCCAACTCATGCGAGGTCTCTGCCCCGGAGGGCGCCCCGGTGAAGTGGTAGCGCGTCAGCCCGCACGACAGATCGAACTTCTGGGAACCAACCGGCACCTCGAGGCCGGACGTGGCGGTGACATCCAGCTCATCGACCTCGCCGAAGACCTCGCGGTCCTGGGCGACGAACGATCCCCAGAGGTCCACCGTCACCGGTGCATTGGTCAACGAGAGGGTCGCGGTCGGTTGCACCGCCGCGCGATCCGCCACGATGGCGCCCCGCGCGACGTACTGCGAGTTCAGATCGAACCCCACCTCCTCGAGGTGGAGGATGGTCCCGGCCTGAACCGGAGCGGTCACGGTCGCCAGCAGCATCACGGTCGTCAGTCGCTTCATCATCGACTCCCCTCGTTACTCCGGCGGGGCCGTCCAGCCGGGCCCGCCGCTCGGATCGCGTACGAGAGAGGTGTCGAAAGTTGCGAGCCAAGTCCGGTTCGAGGCGTCCGGCCGCGGGGGCCGGATCAGGGGAAGATCGCAGGGCGCGATCTGCAAACGAGTTTCACCCCCGTGCCAGATCGAAGGTCGGGCGATGCGCAAGTTTTCACGAACCGGACTCTGCGGACTGCGCGTCCGGCGCGCGCGCGGAAACGGATTCTGCAACGCGGCGGCAACCGACCGGGAGGAGCGCGATGCCGCGCGCGGTCTGCGAATCTTCGGGCGAGAGGCACCTCCCCCGGACCTCGTCACCCCGGGCGCACGCCGAGGCCCCCGGATCGGAGGCGAACTGGGGGAGATTGCCCGCGAATCGGGCCAGGATCGTCGATTTCCGAGAAAGCATTCGGCCGCCGCGGTTGGCGCGCGGCGGCCGACGGTGCGGACGAGTGATCGACAGGCTACTCAGGGCGCGACGAAGCGGACGCCGACTCCACCCCAGATCCCCTGCTCATCCGGGTTCACGGTGTCGGGGGCGTAGCTGTAGCCCAGTGTCGGCCGGAGGAGAACGCCGGACCACTCGAAGGCGGTCGAGGCGGCCAGCGTCGCATCCTGGAGACCGAAGCTGGTGTCGGCATCGCCCAGGCCGATCGAAGGGGCCAGGGTCACGGCCAGAGATTCGCTCAGGCGGAACGCCGGCGCGACCCCGATCGAGACATAGGCCGCGTCGAACAGTCCGAAGTCATAGAAGCCGCGAACCGACGGGGCGAGCGGATGAACCATGGTGGCGGAGGCGAACACCTCCTCCGAACGCCGATACCCATCCTCGGCACCGGGGAAAGTGTAGAGCGTACCCCCGCCGGAGAGGGCCCAGGACTGATGTCCGATCGCCACCTCGCGGTTCAGGCTGAGGGTGGCGTCGACCTCGTCGACCGCGGAGAAGTCGCTCCGCTCCTGGACCACGAACGATCCCCAGAGGTTCAGGGCGAACGGCGTATCCGATACCGCGATGGTGGCCGTAGGCTGCACCGCTGCCTTGTCCGCCACCTCATAGCCGCGCCAGACATAGGCGGAGAAGACATCCATTCCCGCCTCGGTCAGGGCCAGACTCCCCTCGGCCCGGGCGCTGCCCGCGGCGAGGATCGTGAGCGGCAGTGCCAGCCACATCGTCATCTTCATGTTCGATTCCTCCTTTTCGTCCGGGACGGTCGCGCGGGATGCCCACCCGACCCGAGAAGAGATCGGGCGCCGTGGAGAACCTCCCCAGTTCCTCGTTGCGAGATCTCTCCCCGCCGGACGCGGCAAAATTTGCCGACCGTGCTGGAGGAAGGTGGGCACAACCGGTTCACACCCGATCAAGATGCGTCGGACGACAACCGATTCCTGGAGATATGCCGCTTCGCTACCTCACCAGGGGGCGCATCTCCGCGAACGCCCCACTCTCCAGCCCCCGCGCGCTTGGTGGGCTGGCTCTGGTCGTGTTCGCGCTCGAACTCGGGGTGATGGCGATCATCGCGGCGGTCCAGAATCGATCGATCAATCTGCTCGATCTCTCCGACGCGATCGTCCTCAGCCTGACGACGACGATGCTGTTCCATCTGCTCCTGCTCCGCCCGCTGGATCGCGAACTCGCGGAGCGACTGCAGGCCCTGCAGCAGGCCGAGGAGGCAAGTCAGCACGCCTCGACCGAGCTGCGGCAGTACCGAGACACCCTCGATGAGCACGCGATCGTCGCGGTCACCGATGCGCGCGGGCGGATCATCGAGGTCAACGATCAGTTCTGCGTGATCTCCCAGTACAGTGAGCAGGAGCTGCTGGGTCAAGATCACCGGATCGTCAACTCGGGCTATCACGGGGCGGAGTTCTTCCGCGATCTCTGGGATACGATCCGCTCCGGAAAGACCTGGCACGGCGACATCCGAAATCGACGCAAGGATGGCAGCTACTACTGGCTCTCGACCACCATCACGCCGTTTCGAAACGGGGACGGAAAGATCGATCGCTACGTGGCGGTTCGCACCGATATCTCCGCCCTCAAGGAGACCGAAGCGCGGCTCCTGCGGATGACCGAGCTGCTTCGGGGGGCAGGCAAGATCGCCAAGGTTGGAGGTTGGGAGTTCGACGTTCTGACCAACGAGCTGACCTGGTCCGAGGAAACCTGCCGCATTCACGAGGTCTCACCGGGCTGGAAGCCGGACATCTCGAAGGCGATCGAATTCTACGCTCCGGAGTCGCGGCCCATCATCACCGCCGCGGTGGAGCACGGCATGAAGTACGGCACCCCGTGGGATCTCGAGCTCGAACTGATCACCGCGCTCGGGAATCGGGTCTGGGTGCGCGCCCAGGGAGCCTCGGAGATGGTGAACGGCCGCTGCGTGCGACTCTTCGGCGCGTTTCGCGACATAACGGACGAGAAGCGAGCCAAGGAAGCGCTGCGCGCCGCGACCGAGTCGGCCGAGGCGGCCAACCGGGCGAAGAGCGAGCTGCTGGCGACCATGAGCCACGAGATCCGTACACCACTCGGCGGGGTCATCGGCTGCCTCCAGGTGCTGCTCGAGGCAGAGCTGAACGAGGACGAGGCGGAGACGGGACGGATGGCGCTCCAATCCGCCCGGGCGCTCCTGGACCTGCTCAACGACGTCCTCGACATGTCGAAGATCGAGGCCGGGGGCCTGGAACTCGAGCAGTGCGCCTTCGAACTCGCCCCGATCGTGCGCGAGGTGATAGCCCTGGCGACGAACGCCGTCGGGCCGAAGCCGCTTCGACTCTCGGCCGAGATCTCCGAGGCAACCCCGAGTGTCCTGGGAGATCCGACCCGGGTCCGGCAGGTGCTCTGGAACCTGGTCGGGAACGCGCTCAAGTTCACCCCCCAAGGATCGATCCAGGTCCGGCTCACCGCGGTTGACGCCGTGCTGCGGGTCTCGGTGACCGACACCGGAATCGGCATCCGTCCGGAGGCGATGGGACGGCTGTTCCAGCGCTACACCCAGGCGGAGGCCTCGACCTCCCGACAGTTCGGCGGCACCGGGCTGGGGCTCGCCATCTCGAAGAATCTGATCGAGCGCATGCACGGGCAGATCGGAGCTTCGAGTGAACCTGGCGTGGGCAGCACCTTCTGGTTCACGCTCCCAATCGCCGATCAGCAGCTCTCCGGCGAGCGCGCGGCCTGATCGCTACCCGGTCGACTCCTCGAGCCGGCCGCCGACCCACCTCTGCAAGGTCCCTATGGCCGTTTCCCTCCACTCGATTCCCGGTGGTGGCTGATAGAGAACAAAGAGGAGGCTGCGGGTCTCCACCGTGACCCGGGTGCGGAACGAGTCGGAAGAAGGATTCCCGAATGGGCCGAGATGGTCGACGAGACAGGGGCGATCCTCGAGATGGATGTCGTCCTTCCCGATGCCGGGATACGACTCCCCTGCCCGCCCGAGGCGGAGCACGATCCTGCGTTCGGGACTCTCGATCCGGTCGAGGTCGTAGAGGCCGACCGGGAAGGCGAGCGCGAGGGAGGCGAGGTTCGCCGCATCGACGGCGCTGTTCACCCGATAGAGTCCCTTCCCCTGGAGGATGCGCCGCAGCAGGGCCTCGGAGGCGGGCCGGCGGCGGGAGGGGTCGATCCCCAGCGTTCGGTACAGGCGGCGCGCGGGCTCCAACCAGGCCGCGGCGTCCGACGGCTCCGCATACCGGGCCTGAAGTTCGCCGATGACCTGATCGACCTCGGCATCGAGCTCCGGCGACCGCTCGACGACCGTGACTCCGGTCAGGGTGAACCAACCCAGTTCGACCGACCGGCCGAGCTCGTTTTCGAGGGTCCAACCAGAAGGGATCATCCAGCCTCCTTCGACCGCCGAAGCTAGGGGGGTGAGACCGCCCGGCGCAGGGTGTATCCTGATCGCCGGAACGATCGACCCCGGACGGAAAACTCGACCAACCCTCAGGATGGAAGCATGAAGCACGGGACGAGCAACGGGAAACATCGGATCGCCGCGAGCTGCATCCTGGGCCTGACCGTGGGCCTGGCCGCGGGACTGGCTGCGGGGCCGGCCGCTGCGCATGAGGGCGAGGAGACCGGGGATTGGCGCTACGGCTGCCGGCGCGGCGTCGAGATCCCCGCTGGATCGATCGTCTCCGAGCTGCGCGAGCGGAGCGAGAGCCTCACCTTCTCCCCGATCGTCGATCAGATCGCCACGCGCTTCACCCAGGCCAACCTGGATGACTACCTCCGCGACCTCTCGGGAATGAACTCGGTTCTGGTCGGGGGCGTCCCCTACACCTTCGCCACCCGCTACTCCTACAGCACCGGGGGCGAGAAGTCGTGGCAGTACGCCTACGAGCAACTGCTGGCGCTGGGGTACCAGGTCCGCTATCAGAACTACACCCGCAGCGGACACGCGCTCAAGAACATCATCGCGACGATCCCGGGCCAGACCACGCCGAACAAGATCTACGTGCTCGGCGGTCACCTCGACTCGATTTCCCAGAACCCAACCAGTTCTGCGCCCGGCGCGGAAGACAACGGCTCCGGCAGCGCGGCGGTGCTGGCCGCAGCTGTGGCGCTCGCGGGCGAGCGGTTCTCATCCACCATCGAGTTGGTGCTCTTCACCGGCGAAGAACAGGGACTCTACGGCAGCCAGGCCTACGTCAACGAAGCGCTGAGCCAGGGACGGGACATCGAATCGGCCGTGACCATGGACATGATCTCCTACACCACGACCGACTACGGGGTGCTGATCGAGGGGGAGACCGCGTGGTCGTCGTTGATGCAGTCAATGGCCGACGCGACCGACCACTACACGTCTCTCGACCGCGAGTTCTCCTACTTCTCGTTCGGGAGCGACCATGTCCCGTTCCAGGACGCCGGGATTCCCGCCATCCTGGCCATCGATCTCGATTGGGACGAGTACCCGTACTATCACCGCACCACCGACACCTACGAGAAGACCAATCCGGCATTCGCCACCGAGATCGGGCGCGCCGCGCTCGCCACGGTGGCGCAGCTTGCCGGCCCGCTCGGCCCGGCCACCGATGTCCCTTCCGCCGGTGGCCAGCCGTGGAGCCTCTCGTTCAGCCCGAATCCGGCCCGCTCCTGGGTCTCGATCACCCTGGCCAACGGCCGCCCCGGTCTGGAGGCCGGCCTCCTCGAGCAGGGGGTTCGAATCTACGACGTGCGCGGCCGTGAGGTGCGACACCTCGTTCCGGCGGCGGACGCGGGTGGAATGCGCATCGAGTGGAATCTGGAGGACGGAGAGGCGCAGCCGCTCCGCACCGGGGTCTACTGGGCCCGCGCCAACGGCGCCAGCGGACGGCTCCTGATCGTCCGCTAGCGTCGACGCGACTATCCGGTGATCCGGAGCTGACGCACGGTCGCTCCCCCTCCGTTCCGCGCCCGCATCAAGTAGACCCCCTGCGGCAGGTCCCGACCCACCCAGTCGCGGAGATCGATCCGCGTTTCCCCGGCAGACACGGCCCGGGCGGGCCCCAGCAACCGCCCGGCAACATCGAACAGCTCGAGCGTGGAGGATGCCGCCCCCGCGGAGAAGCGGACGGTTACCTCCTGACCGGCCGGATTCGGGAAGAGCGCGAAACCGCTCGAGGGGGCCGCGGCCTCGACGGCGGCCGGACCGGGAATCGTGTAGTCCCAGATCCCTCGCCCGTAGGTGGCGAAGCGGACCACCCCGAGCGCCGACACCGACTCGACATCCCAGTAGGTGGTGAGGGGAGCTTCGGTGCCGTAGAGGTCCTGCCAGGCGCCGGCTCCCTCGTTCCAGACGTACGGGCCGGACTCGGCCGCGGCATACAGCGTCTCATCCGGGGTGAGGGCCAGGCCGAGCACCAAGGTGGAAGGGAGACCGGTGCCCATCGCCGTGAAGGTGATCCCGCCATCGGTCGTCTTGTACACCGCCGGGCCGGAGTAGCCGTTGCCGCCGACATAGCAGACGTCGCGATCGGTGAGCGAGGGCTCGAGCGCCGTTCCATAGAAATAGTGGCTCTGTGGACCGGTCGAAGCTGAAAGCGACCAGCTCGCCCCGGAGTCGGTCGAGCGGTAGAGCCGGCCGACGTTGGTCGCCACGTACCAGTAAGCAGGATCGACCGGAGAGATGGCGAAAGCGGTCACGTAGTGCCCCAAACCGGCGCCGAAATCGAACGGGAGCATGGTGTTCGTATAGGTCTCACCCGAAACCCGCGTGCAGTGCCAGATGTGTCGGGCGCAGAAGTAGTACGAGTTGGGGTCGTTCCGGTCGGCGAGCAGGAAGGGGAGGAACGAGACACCGTCCGGCTCGGGCGGGAAGTCGACGAAGAGCAGGGTCGTCGGTCCCACCTCGTTTTCCTGCACCAGGGTGAACCCGGGGTAGCAGGAGTAGGCCATGTTCAGTGTGTGATCACTCGAAGTGGTGTGCCCGTAGTCGCCGCTGATCGCCTGCACGAAGTTGAGGTAGGGCCCGCCAAGTTCGGGCTGTGAGATCTGATATCCCTGATCCTGCGCACCCGCTCCGATCAGATACGGATCGTTCACGCTGGTCAGAATGCTGTAGTACTGGCTGATTCCCAGGTCCTGCTGCGAGATGTTGTCTACCGTCAGCCCGAGATCGTCCGAGAGATAGGTTCCGCCGTCGGTGTCGAAGAAGAGATACTCCGTACCGTTGTACAGAACGCAATCGAGGCCGAAGATGTCGGCGTGCAACTTGGTATCTTCCTGACCGTAGTATTCCCACCACTGGTTCATCGGGGTGAAGCTCGATCCGCCGTTGGTGGACCGCCAGCAGTTCACCTCTCCGTAGAAGACAATGTTCGGATTGGAGATGGTGGTACCGAGGGTCTCGTAGAAGGAGGCCAGGTTCGAACGGATGGACCAGGTCGCGCCGGCATCGGTCGAACGGTAGAGTTTCCAGGCTCCGGAGACCTGGAGGGCGGAGTAGAGGGTCGGCGCCCCTGCTTCGCACCCCATCAGCACGGTGCGGGAGGCGGTGGCGGGTGCGGTGCCGACCAAAGTGAAGCTCGCCCCTCCGTCGGTCGAGCGGTGACAACTCTCGCCGTGCATGAGGTAGAGGGCCGAGACGGCCGTGCGGCTGGTCCAGAGGTCGGGTCGCTTGTTCACACCGAAGCTGCTGTTGACGATGCTGAACGACACGCCGCCGTTGTCGGAACGACAGACGAACTGACGCCTCAGCCCCCCCTGCCAGCCATCGACCAGGAGAAAGACGCGCCGCGAGCTTCCGGGCTCGCGCACCATCCGGTGGACGCCGTTGATCGTTTCGGGGAGACCGGAGGGGACGAACCAGCTCGAACCCCGGTTGGTCGTCGCATGCACCCGGTTCCCGGCGGCCGAGACCCAGACTTCCGGCGAGCCGGACACCGCCACCAGGTGCTCCGAGGCATACCCCACGGCGTCCGACTTCGGCGCCCAGGTGACCCCGCTCAGGTTGCCGTTCCAGACGCCTCCGTTGGCCGACCCGAGCAGCAACCCGCCTCCGCCCGCCGGGTCCAGAACCGTTACGTGCGTGCGGCCAGCGAGGTTAGCACTCCCGATCTCATCCCACAGGTTGCTCCTGAGGCCTGCCTCGAGGCGCCCCTGCCGCTCCAGGAAGACCCCGCGCCAGTTCGCCTCCTGGATCGCGCGCCAGTCGACCCCTTCGGGGGTGCGCCGCATCTCCTCGTTCCAGAGGGCGCGCCGATCGTTCAGCTTGCGCTCCTCCCCCTCCTCCCGGAGCCGAGCGTCGGGCCGCTCCGCCGCCCGGAGCGCCGGAGGCGCACCGATCGCGACCAGTACCGCGGTGGCCAGCGTGGCCTGGGTGAGGATTCTGATGACGGAACGCATCCTCGGGCACTCCTTTCGACGTAGAGATCAGGGCAGATGAGAAACCGCCTTGATTCTAGCATCCGGAGGCGTTTTTCTCGTTCCCATCCGGCCCGCAGGAAGCCCCACTTTTGGAAAGGAGTCGCCGTGCGTCGTCCCGTTCTTCTCGCCCTGGCTCTCTCGCTCCCGAGCCTGACGGCCTGGGCCGTAACCAAGCCAGCGTCGCCCGCGGGGATCGAAGTCGATCGCCGTGGCGCCACGGTCGAGAGTCTGCGCACCCGGGGAGAATCGCCGCTGACCCGCGAGCTCTCGTGGGGAGCCTTCGCCTCCCAGCATCGTGGCTGGGTCGCACGCTGGGATCGAACGCAGGGCGGAGCGGCCCGACTGGACGGCCCTCCCACCGCCATCCCGGGCTGGAGCGGCGGAATCCTGCCCGCCGGGAGCGCGGCATCGGCTGCCCTCGCCTTTCTGCGCGGCGCCGAGCCGTGGGTCGCGGTCGATGAATTGACCCACGTCCGTACCATCGAGGACCGAAGCGGCTTCTGGGTCCACTTCAACCAGTCGCACGCCGGGGTGCCGATCTGGGGAAGCCGCGTCACGGTTCGCCTCACGCTCGACGGTCGGGCGGTGTCGGTGGTGAACCGCTCCTACCCCGGGATCGGAATCGAGGTCGCACCGCGGGCCGCACGGGGAAGTGCGGAAAGCGAAGCCCGCTTCGGGCTACCCGCCGACAGCGAGATCAAGGGGGCGGCCGAGCTGATGATCCTGCCGATCCACCGGACCGGCGGGCCGGAGTTCCGCCTGGTCTGGCGCACGGAGCTGGAGCAGCAGTCAGCACACGGCCGCTGGGCCGCATACGTCGACGCAGAGGACGGATCGCTCCTCTGGCGTCACAGTCTGAATTTCCACGCCGACGTGGCCGGAGATGTCACCGGCTCGATCGAGATGGTCACGGCCAACGGGGTGTTCGAGGCCAAGCCGATGCCCTATGTCACGGTGACGGTCCGGAACCCGGATCAGACCACGGTCGCCACCGCCGCGGACGTCAACGGTCGCTACGCGCTGACCACCCCGGCGTCCGCCGGCCGCGAGCTGCGGAGCAGTCTGATCGGGCCGTACGGCCGCATCCTGGACGCGCAGGCGAACGACGCCACCCCGGAGTCGGCCGTTCCCCTGGCGGACGGACAACCGGTGGAGGCCGATTTCAACTGGCATGCCACCACCTCGGATGCCTCCGAGCGTGATTCGTACTATCACGCCATGATCGCTCACGATCACATCCTGCTCACCCAGCCGGACTTCACCCTGCTCGACTACCCGATGCCGATCACGGTGAACATCAACGACCGCTGCAACGCCTTCTGGGATGGCACCGGCATCAACTTCTTCGCCGCAGGCGCCCCCTGCGTGAACACCGGGCAGATCGCGGACGTGATCTACCACGAGTACGCCCACGGCATCACCGACTGGCAGTACCGCCCCTTCTTCCCCAGCGGCGCGATGCACGAAGGGTTCTCCGACTACTACGCCGCGACCATCACCGACCAGCCGGTGATCGGCATCGGCTTCTTTGGCCCGGGCACCGACCTCCGGAGAATCGATGAGGATCGGGTCTATCCGGACGACGTCGTGGACGAGGTGCATACCGACGGACTGATCATCGCCGGCGCCCTCTGGGATCTGCGCGAACAGGTGGGGAAAGCCCGGGCGGACTCCCTCTGGCACTTCACGCGCTACGGGTACGGCGACAACTTCGACGACTACTTCGCCGACCTGCTGCTCTACGACGCGGGCGACGGCAACATCTACGATGGAACACCGAACTTCGGAGCAATCACCAGCTCGTTCCGGCGGCACGGAATCGGCGACTACGGGATCCACGTCTCCCACGCTCCGCTCCGTGACACCGAGAACACCGCATCGAGCTACGACTTCACCGCCAGTTTCCTCTCGGTCTTTCCGCTGCAGAACGCGGCCATGCTCCACCTGCGGATCGTCTCGGGTGAAGCGGAGGAGACGCTCGATGTCCCGATGACCGCGACGGCCAACGTTCGCGAATTCACCCACGGGCTCGCTGCACGACCGGCCGGAACGGTGATCGAGTACTACTTCACCGCCGCGGATACCACCGGCACCTCCGTTGCCTATCCCGAGGGAGGGGCGACCGACCCGTTCGTCTTCCAGATCGGCCCCGACACCACCCCTCCGAGCATCGTGCACGACCCGATGCTCGACCAGCCGGCCGATGGACGCCTGGCCGACATTCGCGCGGAGATCTCCGACAATCTCGATCGGCAGATCGAGATTGCGTTCCTCTACTGGAAGCGGAACGGCGGTCCGGAGCAGACCTCGTTCATGAGCCCTCTGGCCGGCAACACCTTCCAGGGGTTCATCGAGTTCACCGGGCTGGGCCGCGGTGACGCGATCGACTATCGGATCGAGGCGGTGGACAGATCGACCGCCGCGAACACCACCAACGATCCTCCGAGCGGGTACTACACCTTCAACCTGGTGCGCGGGTTCACCCGCGACTTCGAGGTGGACAACGGCGGCCTGTTGCCGAGCGGCGAGTGGGAATGGGGGATGCCGGTCTCCCCGATCAGCGCCTACTCCGGCGGTAGCTGCTGGGGCACCAACATCGACGGCGCGTACAGCAACAACACCACATCCTCGCTCGTCCTGAACGGACTTGATCTCTCGGCCTATGAGGTGGCCGGGCTGGCCTTCCGTCACGCGATTCTCTGCGAACCGGACTATGACGGGGGAGTCGTCGAAGCATCGACCGATGGCCTGACCTGGGCTGTTCTCCATCCGGATGGCGGCTATGACGACAACAACATCATCTCGACCGGAAAGCCCGGTTTCACCGGCGGCGACGGATCCTGGCGCCTGGCCGAGTTCGACCTGAGCCCGTACCTCGAGGCGACGAACCTCCAGCTCCGGATGCGATTCACGTCGGACGAGGGGGTCACCGGCTTCGGGTGGTACCTGGACGACCTGCAGATCGTCGAGCGGCAGGTCTATCTTCGCCCGCTGTCGCTGCGAGCGAGCGGCGGTCAGGGAACCACGGTCGATCTGCTCTGGGATGCCCCGCAGCTCCGCGTGGTGAAGCGGATCGCGCCGGTTGCCGGGTACAACGTCTATCGCGCGGACGATCCGACCGCCACTCCGGTGCGGCTCAACACCACTCCGATCACCGCGACCAGCTATAGCGATGCCGCGGTGACCGAGGGACAGAGCTACTACTACTGGGTGAGCGCGGTCTACGACACCGGAGAGAGTCGTCTGGCGGGACCGGTCGAAGGATCGGCCTTCCGCCCGGTGTTCGCCCTCGACCTCGAGGCGGTGGCGGCCAGCGTCGATTCGATCGGCGCCACCGCCGAGCGCGGGGTGCGGGTGTCGAACACCGGCTCGGGACAGCTCGAGGCGGAGGTCTACGTCGCCGGGGAAACCCAGACGATCGAGGACGTCCGGTTGCGGGTCGACCTCCTCACGGTAAGTCCGGACTGGGTCACCCTGTCCACCGACGCGGTCGATCCGGTGACTCCGGACATCGCGCGACTCGAGGTCCGGCAAACCAGTGCGAACGTCCGGTTCCGGATCACCGCCCACAGCGCGTGGGGGAGCCCGACGACCGACTTCAATCTCCTGCTCGCGCTCGACACCGACAAGGACCGAGACACCGGCTTCCAGGGGGCAGAGTACTTCGTGCTGGCCGGGGCCTTTGCCCAGGCGGCCTTCCAGACCCTGGCCGTACTGGTCGACGAGGAGTTCAACCCCGTGCAGGGCGAGCCTCTCGAGTATGTGCTGACCAGCGGCGCCACCACGGCGGAGTTCGAGCTGTCGAAGAGCGCGATCGGCGGCCCCCGCGATGCCAATGCGCTGGTCGTGAGCTACGGGCCGAATCCACAGAGCCTCCCGCGCGACCGGATGCCGAACAACACCCAGGTTTCGTGGCTGACCACCGGCGCGACTCACGTGTCGGCGGTGGCCGATAGTCCGATCACCCTGGCGGTGTTCATGAACTCCACCGGCCTCGACTACGGGACCTACAACGCGAAGCTCATCTTCGATTCGAACGATCCGACCAACTCGACGGTCGAGGTCCCGGTGTCGTTCCAGGTGCTCCGGCCGACCCCGATCCTGCTCGAGTCGTGGAGCGCCAACGCCGGGGCGGAGGGAGTGGTGCTCTCGTGGAAGGCCGGGGGCGACCTGGCCCCGATCGGGTTCCACCTCTATCGCCGCGAACTTCTGCCGGAGCTGTCGGAAGAACTCCGCCTGACCGAGTCCCCCTTCGCCCAGCACTCCGAGGGGGAGTACCGCTTCGTCGATCTCACAGCGGAAGCGTCCCGGGAGTATGAGTACCGCCTGGTCGAAGTCGAGGCCGACGGTTCGGGGACCGAGCTGGGTCGCTATCGTGTGTCGACCGCAGGGCTGGTGCCGGAATCGCTCTGGCTTTCCCACGCCGCCCCGAACCCAACCCGCGGTGACGCCGTCGTCCGCTTCGGGCTACCCCGCGAAGGGAGCGCGACCCTGCGCATCTTCTCCGCCGACGGCCGCCTGGTGCGAACGCTCTTGAACGGCAGCCCCCGGAAGGCGGGGTACCACGTCGCGCAGTGGGACGGGCGTGACGAGGCTCGCCGACTCCTACCGGCCGGTCTCTACTTCTTCCGCCTGGAGGCGGGCGGGAAGACCAGGACCGAGAAGCTGCTCCGTCTGAAGTAGAGCCAAGGATCGCGTTTGACTGGAACGCCGGGAGGAGTTTCCTTCCGGCGTTCGCGTTTGTCCCGTAGGTCAGTCGAGCTCGAGCTCGAAGTAGCGGACGCCCGGTAGCGGGTTGTCGTAGTACGCCTCGATCTCCCGGAAGCCGAGGGAGACGTAGAGGGCGATCGCCGCGGACATCGACTCGACCGTGTCGAGCCGCATCCTTCGGTAGCCAACCTCCCGCGCGCGCTCCACCAGCGCCACCGCCAGGCGACGCCCCAGGGCGTGACCACGCATCTCCGGCCGCACGTAGAGCCGCTTCATCTCGCAGGTCTCGGCATCGAGCCCGCGGAGGGCGATCACTCCGACCGCCCGGCCGGCTTCGGCCGACCCGGCCGGCGACGCGCCGCACGACTCCGCGAGCAGGATCTCTCCCGATGGAGGAGCGTAGCGCCCGGGCAGCCCGGACAGCTCCTGCTCGAACCCCTGAAAGCAGAGGCTGAAGCCCAGAGACGCGGCATACTCCAGGAAGAGGCGGCGCGTCGCTTCGAGATCGGCCTCCCCTCGGGCGGGTCGCAGGTTGATCGTACTCATGGCACCTCCGGTTCCCGCCCATGATACCCGCCGCGAGATGCGGGAGAAGGGTCGCCCGCCCGGGAATCGATTGTCCTGGTCGGCTCAGGCTGCCGGGAGGAATCGGCCGATAGTCTCCAGGAATGGGCGCGCCATGCTGGTCGGGCGCTGGAGTCGCTCAACGGGAAACCTGGAGACAGATGATGCGCGGACTCAAGAGGCAGGCCGTTTGGGCCTGGTCACTGTGCGTGCTGGGGATGGGATGCGGCGAGGACGGAGGCACCGACCCTGGAGACCAGAATCCGCCGGCAAACTACGAAACCGAAGACGCCGAGACGATCGCCGCGCTGATGGATCAGGTGCTCGCGGCCATCGGGCCGGCGCTCGAAGGGCTCTCCCAGTACCTCGAGCACCGGGGCCCGGGCGTCGCGGGAAGCTGCCCGACCGTCGCGGTCGAATCGGTGCGCGACTCGGTGCTGGTGTCGCTCGACTACGGCTCGGGTTGCGTCACCCGCTCGGGCGCGACCTACGCGGGTGAGATCACAGTAGGCGGGCGCCTCACCCCGCAGGCCGGTGGAGAACTGCAGCTCGCGTTCTCCGGATTCGAGGTCGAGGGGGGTGGGTACGCGATCGAGGGGACCGACGCCCTTTCCGGGAGACTCGAGAATCTCGCGCTCTCCCTGCACAACACGGTCACCTCGGCGGAGCAGGCTCTGGGCCTGGACCTGGCCCTGCGCGCCGAGATCGTCTTCGACCCGCAGGACCCGACGGCCAACGTCTACACTCTGACCGGAAGCGGCGCGGTGGAGGTCGATCAGAGCTTCACCGTCCACTTCGCCATCGACGATGAGGACCCACTGGTCTGGCCGGCCAGTTGCAACTACCCGACGCAGGGCAATGTCGTTCTCACCATCCCGGCCGCGTACGTGGATGATCTCGGCATCCCCAACCCCCGCAGCGAGGACCTCGACGCCGGAGTCGACTTCGCCGCCCCGGACTTCGATGATCCGGTCTGCGACCCGACGATCGAAGTTTCGCTCGGGAGCTACACGGAGCAGATCGAGCTCTGAGGATTCTCGTGATCTCAGGGCAGTCGGTATGGCATCGCCGCACGCGGTCACGTTTGCATTGGGTGAGATTGCCGGCCGGATGCTTCTCGCCTGAGGGCCGCGCCGGTTACGCGGCTTCGCGGAGGAGCAACCGCCTAAGGTCGCGGCAGAGGGGAGTGACCGACTCTCCGGGGACCGCAAACCCGCCCTCGAGCTGGCGGCGGCCGGAGCGCAGTCGACCGGTGCGCGGGCTGCGGGTATAGAGGACACGCGCGACCTGGAGACTGATCCAGATATCCCCACTCGCCCCGTCCGGCTCGATGCACAGGCGGAATTCGTCGGTCCCGCAGAGCGTCAGCCCCCCTCGACGCGAAGAGGCGAATGCTTCGAGCTCCTTCAAGAACTTCCCCACACCGAGCAGCACCACCGATTCGTTCCGGACCACCTCCGCGTCGACGCAAGCGACCACGTCGACGGTGGGCATCTCGTCCCCGGGAACACCCTCCAGATGCAGGTAGCTTTCCCGATCCTCGCTGATCAGCAACACGCGGCACCGTCCACAGTAGTTGACACAAAAAGTCAAGATCCCGCCCGGGCGAGGGGCACTCGCGGACAATCTCGGCGGCCACTTAGGCGATCGGCCGTTTGCAAGCCCAACCTGAGCACCAAGTTGCGACAGCGAGTCCAAATGGCGATGATTCGGCACGGCATTTTCTTCCCGTAGGTTGCGCAGGCGGGGCCTTGAGCCCTGGGCGGTATCTTCCCCGGCCATCCCGGCGTCCACCGTTCTAACGGGACTCCAGTGAACCGGCTTACCGGGGTGAGTCGCCCGCGCAGTCGGGATCGGGTCAGAATCCAGCTGCCTTGACACCGGGTCGATGGCGTATCCTTTTTAGCTACTGTCTGGAGGTTCTACATGGTTGCCGACACCAGCTCCTGCCTGGTCCCCTCCCCCGGCATCCGAGGCGCGTTGGTTTCGTTTCTCCTCGGGTTGGGTGTCATCTGTGGTTTCCTCAGCGCCCCCCAGCCGGCGCTGGCGCTGGACAGCAATGAATATGACGGCTTGAGCTATGACCCGGGCGAGATCGTCATCAATCTGGCCAAGGACCACTCGATCGAGAGTTTCATCGAGTCGTACGCGCACTACGGGTTGGTGCTCCTCGATGCCTACCCGGAGGCCAACCTCTACCTGGTCGAGTCGTCGATCGAGGTGGTCGACGATCTGGTGATCGAGTTCTGCGATGACCCGCGGGTCGAGTTCGCCGACGCCAACTACTACCAGGAGACGCCGGAGGCCGTCCGGCAGATGGTCCTGGCGATGATTGGCGGAACCTACGAAGACTACGAGGACCAGGAGCTGACCGAGCGGATCCACCTCGACCAGGCTCACGAGTATGGGAGGGGCCACGGCACGCTGGTCGCGGTGCTGGACACCGGCATCGATCCGAAGCACGAGGCACTCGTCGGCCACTTCGTCGACTACGGCTGGGACTTCGTGGACGACGACGACGCCCCCTGGGAGGAGGTCGACGGGATCGACCAGGACGGGGATGAGTGGGTCGACGCCGGGTTCGGACACGGGACGATGGTGGCGGGGGTGATCGCCCTGGTCGCTCCCCAGGCCGAGATCCTCCCGCTGCGCGTCCTCGACACCGAGGGATGCAGCGACGTCTTCCGGGTTTGCAAGGCGATCCGCTACGCCCTGATGGTCGGGGCGGATGTCATCAACATGAGCTTCGGCGCGCCGTTCGAGATCAACGCGATCGGCCATCAGCTCTGGTACGCCTATGGGCAGGGAGTCACGGTGGTCAGCGGCGCGGGGAACTACGCCGAGGAAGACCCGCCGCTCTTCCCCGCCGCACATCCCACCTCGATCATGGTGGCCGCGGTCGATTCGCTCGACGTGAAGGCCGACTTCTCCGACTGGAACTGCAAGGTGCTCGTCTCCGCACCTGGGTCCGGAGTGAGAAGCGCCTTCCCGGGGGGCAACTGGGCCATCGGATCGGGGTGCTCCTTCGCCACGCCGTTCGTCAGCGGCGAAGTGGCGTTGATCAAGTCGGTCCGCCCCGATCTCGAGATGGACGCGATCTGGCATCGCGTCGGCGCGGGAACCGACGACCTCTACTGGCTCCCGGAGAACAAGCCGTACTGGGGGAAGCTCGGCTGGGGACGCATCAACCTGGAGTGGGCGATGTGCGGCCTGGCCAGCGACGTCGGAGAAAACGGTCGAAGCGCGAGCCTCGGTCGACTCCTGGCCTATCCGAACCCGTCGCGCGGTGTGGTTCAGCTCCGGTTGGCCACTCCGGTCGGCAACTCGACACTCCATGCCTCGATCTTCGACCCCACGGGGCGCCGCGTGCGGCACCTGACCGGGCCTGCCGACGCGCCGATCCTCTGGGACGGACGTGACGACGCGGGTCGACCGGTGACCAGTGGCGTCTACTTCGCCCGCGCGAATCACGCGGGCAGGACGGATCACGGGGGCACGGCGGGCACGCCGATCCGGATTCTCCGCTAACCGAGATCAGACGCCGTGCGTGCTGAAGGCCCCCCAGTAGAAGGGGTGGTTCCAGCGCGTGCGCACCTCGGCTTGCGCCGCGCGCAAGGCACGCGCGGCGTCTCCGCTTTCCGTCCCTTCCACGTAGGCTCGATAGAACGCCTCCATCAGCTCACGAGTCGCCGCATCGTGCACCCGCCAGAGGCTGGCCACGAGCTGGCGCGCCCCGGCGGCAAGGAAACCGTGGGCAACTCCCGCCAGGTCGTCGCCGGAATCGGCGAACACCCGCCCGCTGTTGCAGGCGGAAAGCACGACCAACTCCGCGGCCAGACGGTGGTCGTGTAGATCCGCGAGGAACAGCGCACCGTCGCGCAGGCTCAGTCGCGAGAACGCCGGATTGTCTTCGCGAAACACGCCGTGGGTCGAGAGGTGCAATAGCCCTGCGCCGTCCAGCGTCGTTCGCAGCTCTTCACTGGTCGGATCGCGGAGGACGCTCACCGGTCGTGATTCGGAACCCCGGCTGAGCAGCCGCTCAACCGCGCGGAGTTCCGCCTCCACGAAACCTGGACCGGAGGCGATCATCCCGGCCACTACCGCCCTGGAAGGGCCTCCCCGGGCGCGACGTTTTCGCAGCACGAAGTCGGCCGTCGGCAGCCGCGTGATCGAGAACCTCTGATCGATGTAGTCCGCGCCATCGTGCAGGCACTCGAAGGGCGCCAGGTGAAGAAAGTCATGGGGCACGATGAGCAGACGATGGGCTGAGCCCAGCGCGGGCAGCAGTGGCGCGAGAAGCGCATCGAACACCCGCCGGAGAGCCGCGTCGCACGATCGCCGGGAGAAGGCAAGATTCGTCGGTGGTGCCCCGGCCTGCTCGGTATCGCGATCGAGTGCCTGCGCGTCGAACTGGAAGCGCACTCGGTCGATCTGCTCCCGGATCTCAGCGGCATCCGTCGGCAGCAGCACCAACTCGACGGCTCGGCGACGGGCGACGATGGCCAGCACGACCGACGAGCTGACGAAGTAGCTGACCAGCGCATCCCCGGCGGCGAGCGCCCGGCGCACCGCACCCAGACCGGCGGAGCCCTCGAAGGCAGAAACTCTATCGTCGTTCGATTGCTCGTGCAGGAGCCGCTGCGTCAGCTCCCGCTCCAGCAGTCGCGTCCGACGCTCCAGTTCGCGAATCTGCGCAACCGCTCGCCCCTCGAATTCCGCCTCTTCCAACTGACGGGTCGCGCTGCCCAGTTGTCCGCGCATCCGCTCCAGCGAGAGTCGATGCGAGGGGCCAAGCCCGGCCGCCCGCTCCCGGAAGCCGCGCGCCCGCGCCGCATCCGCCCAGGCAAAGACTCGTTCTACGCGAGGTGTGGCGCGATCGAGTTCCAGGGCAATCAGGTCGTGGAACACCGACACTCGACGGGCGAACGCCCCGGCCCGGAGGTCGACCCCTGGAATCAAGCGCCGCTCGGCCTCGAGCAGATCAACCGCCCGACGCAGGTGCCGCGCCGCGCCGCCCGGATCTCCGGCCAGTCGAGCAATCCGTCCAGCCAGGGCAAAGAGGCGCTGTCGCTCCCCTAACGGGAGCCGGGTCGACCTGGCCAGAATCGGCGCCAGGAGGTTCGCGGCCTTGGCCAGACGGGTGGACCGGCGAGATGCCGCTACCGCTGATCGCCGGATCTGCTCCAGGACGAGCTCCACCGCGAGAACCCGGGCCTGCATGCTCCAGCGGTCGAGCCCCAGCCGTTCGAACAGGCGCGCGCTCCGCCGCCCGAGCCGGTCGGAGGCGGCGAGGTCTCCGCTTCCGAAGTACCCGCGCGCCTGGTCGAGCACCGCGACCGCCTCGCGTGCGGGCATCCGCTGCGCACGATAGAACTGTACCGCTCCGGCGAGCACTTCATGCGCGCGGTCAAACTGACCGGATAGCAGCAGCGCCCGCGCACCGGCGTGACGCGCCAGCACCGCATCGAGTTCCATTC
This sequence comes from Candidatus Eiseniibacteriota bacterium, assembly GCA_016712505.1. GTDB lineage: Bacteria > Eisenbacteria > RBG-16-71-46 > CAIMUX01 > CAIMUX01 > JADJQY01. The sequence continues at coordinate 72,893 of JADJQY010000016.1, forward strand.
CCTCGGCGGAGAACCGGGCGGCAGCCGATTCCGAAAGCTCCTCCGCCTCCGCGGCCATGCCGAGCTCGAGATAGATCTCGGCCCGGGCGCGGTCAGCCGCGGCCACCAGATCGAGGGCTCCGAGGGGAGCAAACGCGGCCCCCGAGACGGTCAGGAGCCGCAGCGCGCGCCGATGGTCTCCACGCGCCCGCTCGATGAACGCCCGATTGTACTGCGCGTGGGCGACCGCATAGTCGAGGCCGGCCTCCATCGCTTCCCGCTCGATCTCGACGAAGAACCGGTGTGCCTGTTCGAGCTGCCCGAGACTGGTCGCGGCGATCCCCTGGTTCATGCGGAGGACGAACCAGTTCTGGTCTTTCACCCCGAGCGTTCGGAACATCCGCGCCGCTCGCGCATACGCCGTGGCGGCCGCGGCGAACGACTCCTGCTGATACAGGGCGTTGCCGCGGTTCGAGTGAAGCTTTGCCAGGTAGACCCGATCCCGATTGCGGGTGAGCAGCCGCTCGGTTCGGGCCGCCAGCCGCGCCGACTCTCGCCCCCGCCCGGCGAGCGCGAGGGCGTGCACCCGGCCGACCAAGATCTGGCCCAGGGTGGATCGATCGCGCGCCCGCTCCGCCTCGGCGCAAGCGGAGGCATAAGCGTCACCCGACGCCTCGACACGGCCGCTGTAGAGACACGCTTCGGCGCGGCAGCGCCAGGCGTGCATGCGCACCGCGGGCTCCGTCGATCGGAGCCCCGCGTCGAGCAACGCGGTCGAGAGGGAGAAGGCGCGCGACGGATCGGCGAGGACCAGCGCGGCGGCGCGGTCGCGCACCGCGGCGGCCGAGGCCGGGTCGAGTTCCCACCCGGGCTGCTGCAGGACCGATTCGATCTCGCCGGTTTCGGCGGTGCGGAAGTCGATCGACGTTGCGGTGGTGCGGGTCGACGGGGACATGCGCGGCATTCTACAACCTCCGCGCGCGGGCAGTAATCAGGCGGCGTGATCTCGATTCGAACCGGCGGAGGCCCGAATGACCTTGTCGATCACGGCGAAGAGTTGCTCGCGATCGATCGGCTTGCCGACGTAGTCATCCATCCCGGCCGCGAGACACCGGTCGCGGTCCCCTTGAAGGACGTTCGCGGTCAGAGCCACGATCGGGACGTGGCCGCCGCGCTCCTGCTCGAGCTCCCGAATCCGGCGGGTCGCCTCCAATCCGCCCATGACCGGCATCTGCCAGTCCATCAGGATCAGGTCGAAGTCTCCGGTTTCCCAGGCGTCCACCGCGGCCTTTCCGTTGTCGGCGGTGATCACCTGGTGTCCGGCGTGATTCAGGAGCTTTTCCGCCAAGCGTTGGTTGACCGGATTGTCCTCGGCCAGCAGCACGCGCAACGAGCCGAGGGCCGAACCCCGTTCACCGGTGCTCGATCGCGCGCTCCGGGGCGCCTTTCCCACCGCAGCCTGACCAAGCGCCTCGGTCACGGCCTGCGCGAGGTTGCGCGGCAAGATCGGTTTGGCGATGCGAAACGGACCCAGGCTTTCCCCGGTGTGGGTGGTTCCAAGCAAGCCCACCGCCGGAACCAGCCAGAGCACCGCTTTCGTCCCGGCCGAGGCCCGCTTCAGCGCCTCGGTCTCCTTCAGCCCGGCGGGCGCTTCGAGGACCAGCAAATCGACCGGTCGATCGGGCTCATCCTCGAGTCTGACCTGGAGCTGCTCGAGGTTCGCCACCGGCGCGGCCAGCATTCCGAGCGCCCGGAGCATGTAGCAGACACTCGATCGCTGGGAGGCGTTGTCATCGAGCACGACCGCGCGCAGGCCACGCGAGGGGACAGTCGGTCCGTCCGGCGCCGCCGCTCCCCCTCTGGACGATGCCACACCCAGCGGCACCTCGAATCGGAAGGCACTTCCGGTCGACACCTGGCTCTCCACCCAGAGCCGTCCCCCCATCAGTACGACCAGGCGGTGCGAGATCGACAGGCCCAGGCCAGTGCCGCCATACTGCCTGGTTGTACTGCCGTCCGCCTGACTGAACGCCTCGAAGATGGAACCGAGCTTCTCCGGGGGAATGCCGATGCCGCTGTCCAGGACGGAGAAGCGAATGGCCACCGCCCCCTCGCCCGCCGCAGGGCCCGTCGGCTCGGTCCCGCGCTGGACGGAGATCCGCACCTCGCCCGAGGGAGTGAATTTGATCGCGTTGCCGATCAGGTTGGTCAGGATCTGCTTGAGCCGCAGAGGATCGCCGCGCAACTGAACCGGGAGCGCCTCATCGATGTGGGCCACCAACTCCAGTCCGCGTTGCTCAGCCCGGAGTGCGTGGAGGCGAAGGGTGTCGTCGAGCAGATCATGGAGGTCGAACGGCACGTCCTCGAGCACCAGCTTCCCCGCCTCAACCTTGGAAAAGTCGAGGATGTCGTTGATGATCGAGAGGAGCGACCGCGCGGAGCTCAGGACCGACTCCAGGCACTCCCGCTGCTCGTCGTTGAGTTCGGTGTCCAGCGTCAACTCGGTCATTCCGAGGATTCCGTTCATCGGCGTCCGAATTTCGTGACTCATGTTGGCCAGGAACTGGCTCTTGGTTCGGGACGCTTCCTCCGCTCGATCCTTGAGCAGCCGTACTTCCTCCAGCGCACGCTGGGTTCGTTGAACCTCCGCCTCCAGGGTGTCGCGCGACGTCGTGGTCGCCGCCAGGCGCGTAGTCATCCGGTTGAAATCGCGCCCGAGTTCACCCAGCTCATCGTCCCGATGCAGATCGACGGAGGTGGCAAACTCTCCCCCGGACACCGCGCGCGTCGCAGCCCGCAGGGCCAGAATCGGGCGGGCCAGATACGTTCCCCACGCTCCGCCCACCACCGCGCTCAGGGACAGGACGAGACCAAAGATCAGGAGCAGCGTCATCCGCTCGTGAGCCACGGCACGCTCGGCGAAGCTGGTGTCCACCGAGACGGAGAGTTTTCCCAACAGCCGGCCATCATGGAGAACCGGAACGACCTTGGTCAGGCGGCGACGAGCCGATTCGACCCGATTCGTGTCCGCCTCGGCCGCGATCGCCATCGGGGTTTCGCTCTCCCGGGTCCAGCCGGAGAAGAGCGTGCCGCTCTCGTCGTAGAGACGGACCGAGACCACTTCCTGCATGTGGTGGAAGGCGGAAAGGATGTGACCCGCCGACTCGTGATCCTCGAAGTCGAGGGAAGGGACGACGTTCTGTACCAGGGTGCGGGCCACCTCCTCGACCTTCTGATACATCCCGGTCTCGATCAGGGTCCGCTGTCGTCCGGGCAGGTAGAGCCCCAGCGAAAGGCCGGTGATGAGCAGCGGCATGAGCGCGCTCAGGATGATCTTCCCGCGGATCCCCAGGTGAGCCCAGCCGCGGATGGCGCCGTGCATCATCGGTCCACCTGCCGGCAGAGCTGAAGAAACGCCGACTCGAAGTCCCGCCCGCTGCGGCGCGCGCGATCGAGGTGGATCCAGATCTTGGGGTGACTGTTCTCGAGGTCGACCGAGAAGATGCAGACGTCACTCACCAGCTTCGGATCGTCGGTCATGGTGAGGACTTGACGCTCCTCGGAGAGCTTCCGGATCGCCTCGAGATCCGCCTTGGGGAAAGTCGGATCGGAGAGAAGGAACAGGCTGGTGAACTCACCCTCCGTCATCGCGGCGTCGAAGTGCTCGTCGAACCGGATCACCTCTACCCGCCAGGGATGGGCGCGAGACGTGCGGGAAAGCCGATCCAGCACCTCGGCCACGAACACCGCGTTCTGCTTGTCTCCCGCGTTGCGGTACACGATCGCCGCCGCGATCTCGGAGCCGGGGTCACGTTGTACCAGCGCGTCGTAGGTATGCACCTTCTGGAAGATCGCGGCCGAGATCTCGAGCGGAACCGGGCGTCGGGTCTCGGCTCCGGTCGATGCGACCAACACCAGCAGGAGACAGAATAGCCTGGCCACGAGCCGGAGCTCGCGTTGCCGCCAGGTCATCTTCCACCGCGGTGCCGTCTTCACTGCAATCCTCGAATAGTGCCGGCTTCACCCGGGGCGAAGTCAGCAACGCCAGTACCCTCGTGCGACGCGGCGGAGAGATCGCCGGTAGCGCGACGAAGAGCGCGTCGAAACGCGACGCCTCCTCCTACCATCGATCGAGCACATGCCCGCAATGGCCTCCGGGAGATATCGACAAAATCTATGCGGAAGTGGAGTTTCCGCTCCCGAGTCGTGGCGGAGCGGGTGAGAAGCGACCGGCTACTCGTCGAGCAGGCGGTAGCCTACCCCCGGCTCGGTGCGGATGAAGCGCGGGCGGGCGGGGTCGTCCTCGATCTTCCTGCGAAGCTGTCCCATGAAGACCCGAAGATAGTGGGTCTCTTGGCGAAACGTCGGCCCCCAGACCTCGGCCAGCAGGGTTGGATGCGTCACGACCCGTCCGGAATTCCGCACCAAGTACGCCAGGAGCCGGTACTCGATCGGCGTGAGGTGAATTTCTTTCCCACCCCGGCAGACCCGACGACGCCCCAGATCAACCTCGAGATCTCCCACGCGAAAAACCGGTTCAGATCCCTCCGGCGAGCGATCCTGCGCATGGCGGAGCGCCACCCGGACGCGCGCCAACAGCTCAGGGACCCCGAACGGTTTCGTCACGTAGTCGTCCGCCCCCGCATCGAGGGCGGCAACCTTGTCCCCCTCACGCCCCCGCGCCGAGAGCACGATGATCGGGGTCCGGCTCCACTCGCGGAGCCTGCGGGTCACTTCTAGACCATCGAGATCGGGCAACCCCAGGTCGAGCAGGATGACATCCGGCCGTTTGGCCGCGGCCGCCGCCAGGCCGGCCTCTCCGGTCATTGCCGCCTCGACACGATATCCGTGCCCCTCGAGCACCGGTCGAAGGAAGCGGTGAATCTGGCGCTCGTCTTCGATCAGGAGCACTCCGGGCTTCACGGAGTCCCATCCCTTTCTTCGACTTCGCGCAGCTCCGGAGGCGCCGGGAGCGGAAGCACGATGCGGAAGCTCGCGCCCCCCCCTGGGCGATTCTCAGCCGCGATCGTGCCCTCGTGGGCAAGGACGATGGCGCGACAGATGGCCAGACCGAGCCCCGAGCCCTGGGCCGCCGTATCGGCGAGGCGAAAGAACTTCTCGAAGACCCGCTCCAGCGCCTCGCTCGGAAGCCCTGGTCCCCGATCATTGACCTCCAGCAGCAGGTCTCCCTCCATCACCCGCGCCTCCACCGAGATCGGGCAACCGTCCGGAGTGTGGCGAAGTGCGTTCTCCAGCAAGTTCACCAGCACCTGCTCGATCAGCACACCGTCACAGGGCACCAAAGGCAGGTCGTCCGGGAGGCGCACCTCGATCGACCCCGCGCGTTCCGACGGCTCCACTCGTGCCAGGGCCGATCCCACGAGCTCCTCCAGAGAGTGCCACTCCTTGGTCAGACGAACGCCCGTCTCCAGCCGGGTCATGTCGAGCAGGTGCTCGAGGAGACGATTGAGCCGGTTGCTCCCTTCCAGGATGCCACGCGCGAGATCATCTCGCGCCCCGGCAGGCAGGCCCGCGTCGGGATCGAGCAGTGCGCTTGCCGCTCCGGCAATGGCCGAAAGCGGCGTCCGCAGATCATGCGAGACGGATGAAAGGAGGCTGTTCCGCATCCGCTCGCTTTCCTCTCCCACGCGCGATTCCTCCGCCCGTCGCGCCAGGCCGGCCCGCTCGAAGGCCAGCGCCGCCTGGTTGGTAAAGGTCTCGAGCAGGTGCATCTGCTCCGGAGCGAGTAGCCGCTTCGGGTCCCGCGGCTGGATGGCCAGAACTCCGACCGTTCCCTCGGTGCCGACCAGCGGCACGTACATCGCCTTCGCTCCAGGAAGGGTCGCCGTTCCAAGTCCCGCGCTCTGCTCCAGATCGTACGCCCAGTGCGCCACCGCGCGCTCGCTCGATTCCTCCATCGCCGAGGGAATCTCGCCGCCCCGCAGGACCAACTGCCCATCCGTGCCGGGAAGGAAGAGCGCCACGTTGCCATCGAACACCTCGCCGATGCGATCGGCTGCCACCCGCGCGAGGTCATCCAGATCGATGCCCCGCGCAAGTTCACGGCTCAGGCGGTAGAGCGCGGCGGTGCGCCATTCTCGCGCCCGAGCATCCACCGCTTGGCGCTGCCCCCGGGTAACCAGGCTGGAGATCACGAGCGAGACGGCAGTCATCACCGCGAAGGTGATCAGATATTGCGAATCCGACACCGCCATGGTGAAGCGCGGAGGCACGAAGCAAAAGTCGAAAGCCGCGACGCTCAGTACCGTTGCGAGCAGCGACGGCCCGCGGCCCAGCCGCGCCGCGACCACCACGACTCCGACCAGATAGAGCATGATCAGGTTGGTCGGAGCCAGCCAGCGCGCGAGCACGAAGTCGATTCCAGTTACCGCGGCAACCACCACCACTGCTCCAAGGTAGGCGCTGGGGCGACTGCTGGGGCGAAGCTCCAGCGGGTGTCCCGCCTCCCCGGAGTCCTCGTGGCCGCGGATGACGTAGACGTCGATGTCTCCGCTCTTCCGCACCAACTCATCGACCGGCGAGCCGAAAAGGAGGTCTTTCCATCGGGGCCGTTCCGGTTTACCCACCACCAGCTTGGTCACGTTTCGGCTGCGGGCGTAGCGCAAGATCTCGTCACTCACCGAGGTGCCGCTCAGTACCACCGTCTCGGCCCCCAGCTGCTCGGCCAGGCGGATCGAGCGTTCGACCACCTCCCGGCCGGCGTCCGCCGGCCGGAGCGCGCCCGGACTCTCGACGAACGCGGCAATCCACTCCGCCTTGAGCGCGTCGGCGAGGCGGCGCGTGCTCCGCACCAGCCGCCCGGACATTGGATTGGGCCCCACGCAGACCAGTACCCTCTCGCGCACCGACCAGGTGCGCTCAATCGCGTTGTCCTGCTTCCAGCGCTGCACCTGGCGGTCGACCCGATCGGCGCTGCGCCGGAGCGCCAGTTCGCGCAGGGCAATCAGGTTTCCCGGACGAAAGAAGTGCTCCGCTGCGCGCTCGGCCACCGCACCGAGATAGACCTTTCCGTCCGCCAGGCGCCGCAGCAACTCATCCGCCGGAAGGTCGACCAATTCGATGTCGTCCGCCTGCTCGAACACCTGGTCCGGTACCGTCTCACGGACGCGGACATCGGTGATCTGCGCCACGACGTCATTCAGCGATTCGAGGTGCTGCACGTTCATCGTCGTATGCACCGCGATGCCCGCGGCGCAGAGTTCGCTCACGTCTTGCCAGCGCTTGGCGTGGCGGGAGCCTGGAGCATTGCTGTGAGCGAGCTCGTCGAGCAAGAGGAGCGCGGGTCGACGGATCAAGGCGGCGTCGAGATCGAACTCGCGCAGTGCGATCTCCCGATGCGAGAGCTCAGCCGCCGGTAGGATCTCCAGTCCATCGAGCAGGCGGGCCGTCTCGCTGCGTCCGTGGGTCTCCACCCATCCGACGACCACGTCCTCCCCGGCGGCGCGACGCCGTTGCGCATCTTCCAGCATCGCATAGGTCTTGCCCACGCCGGGACCGGCCCCGAACCAGATCTTGAGCCGCCCCCGGGAGGCGCGCGCTTCCTCCTCGCGGGCGCGCCTCAGCATCGCTTCAGGATCGCGCTGGCTCTCGTCCACCCGGCCTCCACCTGGCGTCATGCTCGACGCTTTCCCGAAGCGCCGCCCCCTGATTGCTGGTCATCAGTGCCTCGCGCTGTGATAGTGCTTCAGTTCACCGCCCCGCGCAATCGTCACCCTTCCCGTCCAGCGCGAGGTTCAAGGTGAGTACATTCACCCGCTCCTCGCCGAACAGGGCGAACGTGCGTCCTTCGGTATGCTGCGCGATCAGGGCGTTCAACGCGGCCAGCTCCAGCCCTCGTTCGCGAGCTACTCGCGGAGCCTGCCATCTCGCCGCGGCGGGAGAGATGTGCGGATCCAGCCCGCTCCCAGAGGTCGTGACCAGATCGACGGGGATCGGCTCCCGGCTCTCCGGATCCGAGGCGCGCAGCTCGGCAACCCGAGCGGCGATCCGCACCCTCAGGCTGGGGTTGGTCGGCCCGAGATTGGAACCGCTCGAGGCGGCGCCGTCGTACGGCGTTCCGGTCGCGGAGGGCCGACCCCAGAAGTAGCCCGGAGAATGGAACGGCTGCCCGATGAGCCTGGATCCGATCACCTGCCCCTCCTGCCGAAGGAGGCTCCCGTTCGCCTGATGGGAGAACGCGACCTGCGCGATCGCGGTGATCAGCGCCGGATAGGCGCCGCCGCAGAGCAGGGTGAAGGCGAGAATGAGCATGCACGAGGTGCGAAGGGTGGCCAGCATGTTCGACTCCTCTAGGTGAGATGCAGAGCCACGAGGGCGAGATCGATCAGCTTGATCCCGATGAAGGGAGCGACAAGCCCACCCAGTCCGTAGACCAGCAGGTTCCGCCGTAGCAACTGCTCGGCCGAGAGTGGTCGCCAGGCAGCGCCGCGCAGGGCGATCGGAATCAGCGCCACGATGACCACCGCGTTGAAGATCACGGCGGAGAGGATCGCGCTCTCCGGACTGTGGAGGCGCATCAGGTCGAACTGCCGGAGCGCGGGATAGGTCGCGGCGAAGGCGGCCGGAAGTATCGCGAAGTACTTCGCCACATCGTTGGAGAGGCTGAATGTCGTGAGTGCCCCACGGGTGACCAGCAGCTGCTTGCCGATCTTGACGATCTCGATCAGCTTGGTCGGGTTGGAGTCGAGGTCGACCATGTTTCCCGCTTCCTTGGCCGCTTGAGTTCCGGAGTTCATCGCCACGGCGACATCGGCCTGGGCGAGGGCGGGTGCGTCATTGGTGCCGTCGCCGGTCATCGCGACCAGCCTCCCCCCCTCCTGTTGCTCGCGGATGAGTTTGAGCTTTGCCTCAGGGGTAGCCTCGGCCAGAAAGTCATCCACCCCCGCCTCGGCCGCGATCGCGGCCGCGGTGAGCGGATTGTCTCCGGTGATCATGACCGTACGAATCCCCATCCGACGCAGCTCGGCGAATCGCTCCCGGATCCCCCCTTTCACCACGTCCTTGAGCACGATGACTCCCAGCACCCGGGAGTCGACCGCCACGACCAGCGGCGTCGCCCCCTGCTTCGCCACGGACTCCACGATGGCCCGGGTTCCCCCGACCACGGTGCCGCCCATCGCGGCCACATGCCGCTCGACCGCGTCGAAGGCCCCCTTGCGGATGACCCTCCCCTCGAAGTCGACGCCGCTCATCCTGGTCTGGGCGGTGAACGGCACGAAGCGTGCGTTCTTCCCCGCCATGTCGCGCTCCCGCAGGTTGAAGCGCTCCTTGGCCAGCACCGCGATGCTTCGCCCTTCCGGTGTCTCGTCGCTGAGCGAGGCGAGCTGCGCCGCCTCCGCCAGATCCTCCTCGCGCACTCCCTCGACGGGAAGGAAGGCCGAGGCCTGGCGGTTCCCGAGGGTGATGGTGCCGGTCTTGTCCAGCAAGAGCACATCGACATCGCCTGCCGCCTCGACCGCACGGCCGGAAGTGGCGATCACGTTCGCTTGGATCAGGCGGTCCATTCCGGCGATGCCGATGGCGGAAAGCAGTCCTCCGATGGTGGTCGGAATGAGGCAAACCAGGAGCGCGATCAGGACCGGAACGGGTACGGGGCTGCCCTGCCCGGAGGCGACGACCGCAAATCGCGCGAAGGGGTGCAAGGTGGCCACGGCGAAGAGGAAGATCAACGTCAGGGCGGCGAGAAACAGGGTGAGGGCGATCTCGTTCGGCGTCTTCTGGCGCTTCGCCCCTTCGACCATGGCGATCATCCGGTCGAGAAAGGTCTCCCCCTGCTCGGCCGAGATGCGCACCACGAGCCAGTCGGAGAGAACGCGCGTTCCGCCCGTTACCGAGCTGCGATCCCCACCGCTCTCCCGAATCACCGGCGCGCTCTCCCCCGTGATGGCACTCTCATCGACACTGGCGATCCCCTCGATCACCTCGCCGTCACTGGGAATGACATCTCCCGCTTCGACCAGCACGCACTCACCGCGCTTGAGTTCCGTCGCGGGCACAAGCTTCCTCGGCGCGGAGCGATCCGCGGTCCCCAGGAGCTTGGCCGAAACTGCTCCGCGGGTCGAACGCAGGCTCGCGGCCTGAGCCCGGCCGCGCCCTTCGGCCAGGGCTTCGGCGAAGTTGGCGAAGAGCACCGTGAAGGCCAACCAGGCGGTGAGCGCGCCGAAGAATCCCGCGCCATCGCCTTGACCAGCAAGCAGGGCCTCGAGCGCGTAGGCCGCGGTCATCAGGGCGCCGAGCCACACGATGAACATCACCGGATTGCGCACCTGCACTCTCGGATCACACTTGCGAAGCGAGTCCCGCACCGCCTGGCGTATCAGCATCAGGTCGGTGTCTCGCCTGGTCGTTCCGGCTCCTCTGGTCACCTTTTCCTCCTGCGCTTAGAGCGCCAAATGCTCCACGATCGGTCCGAGGGCCAGCGCCGGCAGGTAGGTCAGGGCGCCGACGATCACCACGACCGCGCAGAGGAAGAGCACGAAGAGTGGGACGTGCGTCGGCAGGGTGCCGCTCCCCGCAGGAACGACCGGCTTTCGGGCCAACGCTCCGGCCAGGGCCAGGATCGGCACGGCAACCCAGAACCGCCCCACCAGCATGCAAACCCCGAGGGCTCCGTTCAGGAAATCGGTATTGGCATTGAGTCCGGCGAAGGCGCTCCCGTTGTTGTTCGCCGCCGAGGTGAAGGCGTAGAGCAGTTCGCTGAATCCGTGCGGTCCCGGGTTGGGGATCGAAGCACGGGCGGCTTGGTTGGCGCACGCGATCGCAGTGCCGACCAGCGCGGCCAACGAGGGAATCAGCAGCACGATCGAGGCCATCTTCATTTCGAAGGGGTCGATCTTCTTCCCCAGATACTCCGGAGTGCGACCGACCATGAGCCCGGCGGCGAACACGGTCACGATCACGAAGACCAGCATTCCATACAACCCGGACCCGACTCCCCCGAACGACACCTCCCCCAGTTGCATCATCCAGAGCGGCGCCAGACCGCCCAGCGGGGTGTAGCTGTCGTGCATCGAGTTCACCGAGCCGTTGGATGCGGCGGTGGTCGCGACGCTCCAGAGCACCGACTGCGCGATGCCGAAGCGCGTTTCCTTTCCTTCCATGTTTCCCCCGGAGGATCCGGCTCGCGCGGAGAGGTCGGCCCCGGCCGCGGCCATCCCGGGCGTACCGGCCTGTTCCGCCTGATACCCCCACCAGAGCGGAGGCAGAAGGAGGAGGAACATGGCGATCGCGATCGCGACGCCCTGCCGGCGATCACGCACCACCTGTCCGAAGTAGAAACAGGTGGCGAGCGGAAGCAGGAGTATCGAGATCAGCTCGAAGAGATTCGAGAGCGGAGTCGGGTTCTCGAAGGGATGGGCCGAGTTGGTGTTGAAGTAGCCGCCACCGTTCGTGCCCAGTTGTTTGATCGCCACCTGGGATGCGACCGGACCGACGGCCAGGATCTGCCCCTCGCCTTCCGCTCCGGCGGGGTCAACCATGGTGGCGGTCACCCTCGCCTCGAACGTTTGCACCACCCCCTGCGACACCAGGGCGACGGAGAGGAAAAGCGAGAGCGGCAGAAGCAGGTAGATGACGCTCCGCGTCCAGTCAGACCAGAAGTTGCCGATCGATTGGGATCGGGTGCGGGCAAAACCCCGGGTGAGCGCAACCAGGATCGCCAGGCCGGCGCCGGCGGAGAGGAAATTCTGCACACCGAGACCCACCGCCTGAACCCAGTGGCTCATCGTGTACTCCCCGCCGTATGACTGCCAGTTCGTATTGCTGACGAAGCTGACCGCGGCGTTGAACGCCAGCCAGGGGGACACTGCGGAGAGTTCCGCCGGATTCCAGGGGAGGAGCGTCTGGCATCTCTGAAACGCGTAGAGGAGAAGGATTCCGACCGTGCTGGATCCCAGGAATGCAGAGGCGTACTGCCGCCAGGTCATCTCCTGCGCGGGATCGATCCGCGCCAGGCGGTAGAGAGCGTGTTCCAATGGCCGCAGCCACCTGAGCCAGGCGGGCGGCGAACCTTCATAGACACCGATCATGACCCGACCCAACGGCCAGGCCAGCATGGTGGTCAGGAGCAGCGTGGCGATCATCTGGAGTGAGCCGGACATCGAGTCTCTCCTCAGTTCAGAAGCGCTCGGGGCGAATCAACGCGTAGACCAGGTAGATCACCAGGGCGCAGCAGAGGACGCAGGCGAGCAGATCGAGCGGCGACATGGCTACGCCTTCTCGCAGAGGCGCACGAGCCCGGCGGTGAGGAGCGCAAAGAGCGTCAGCGATAGCAGCACCAGCAGATCGGACATCGGTTCCTCCTCGGCCGCATTCCGGCCGAAGAAGACTATCGAGCAGGATCGGGTAAGAGCGGCGTCAAGAAGGGGGGTGAAGGGGTAAGGAAGATGTCAGGATCCGCGCTCGACCAGCCAGCGCGCCACCGCCTCAACCCTCAGTGGGAGTGGCCCTTCCGCCAGGAAGTAGGGGGTCTTGCGTCGCGCCAGTTCGGCCAGAAGCCAGGCGTGTTGGCGCGCCCGGAAGGTCGCATCGAGACGGGTGCCGTCCTGCACGAAGTCGAAGTCCGGGGCGCAGAGCACGACGCGGGGATAGTTCCGATCCGCGAGCTGTTCGAGCCGCGGGTCCGCTCGGCTGAAGAGCACATGAGAATAGTGGAGCGTGGTCAGGGGCGAGGTGTCACAGAAGAGGAACTGGTTCGCCGAACGGAGGGCTGTTTCCTCCCGGCTGATCTGGGTCTCTGCGATCCGGAGCAGATCCTCGAACCCCAGGCGACCGTCCCTCTCTTCCCAGAGGTCTCGACCGTACTCCTCCACTTGGATGGTACCGAAGTGCGACGCCAGTGCCGCGGCCAGGCTGCTCTTCCCCGAAGACTCACCCCCCAGGAGGCAAACCCGGACCACGAACGAGGCATAGACAGAGGGGGCAAGAAAGTGGCGCAGCGCATGAAGGTCGGACCGTAGCTGCGTGCCTGAGATCGGAACCGCGATCCGATCCGGATCGACCAGGACGTGCGCAACCTCGGCCGTATCCTCTTCGTGCTGCCGGTAGAACGCAGTCAGATGGCGCGCAAAGGCATCCCCGTACGACTCGCTGGTGAACACCGCATCGATCGGCTCCACAGTCAAGCTGCTCAGGATCTTCGCGCAGAACTGGCGGAGCTCCGGAGGATCGGCGTCGTTCCTGGGGAGATGCCGCGGGGCGTCCGGAGGCAGGTCGTTCATCCTCTCCTGGGCAAGAACGATCGCGCGGACCGTGGGGAATCGATCGTGAAGCCAACGCTCACGCCGCTCCGGCTCGGACCCAGGGATCTCCGGGTTCGACCAGCTGAGGACCACGACCTCATGGCACTGATCGAGCGCCCTCCGAATGAGCGCCTCGTGTCCCAGGTGGAGCGGAGCGAACTTCCCCACCACCAATCCTCGTCGGTACCGCGGCGTCAACCGACCCGCACCCATGTGCGCCAGCGGATCAGCGCCACCACCGCATTGATCCAGTAGGCAAGGTAGAGCAGCGCGGTCAGGCGCAGCCCCCGTGAGAGATACAGCGGCACGGCCACGCTGTTGACCAGAAGCCACATCCACCACGACTCGTAGCGCCGGCGCATGAGCAGGAGCTGCGCCAGGACGCTGAAGCAGAGGACCACGGAGTCGGCGAGCGGCGCATAGGCATCGGTGAAACGATGGAGGACCCAGCCGTACCCGGCGGCCGCCACCAGTGCCACCGCACTTCCCGAGACGAGTTCGCCGCGTCCCGCGTGGCGCACCACCGGGGCCGGCCCGCGCTCTCCCCCACGCCAGGTCCACCATCCGATCGCGCTGGTAACCACGAAGAACGCCTGCAGGGTGACATCGGCATAGAGCTGATTGCCGAAGAACAGCCAGCCGAAGAGGACGCAACCCAGGATCCCGGTCCACCAGGTGTGGACGCTGTTCAGGCCCGCGAGGAGGATCGAGAGGGTATTGACCCCGTTGGCGGCGATCTCCAGCGGAGAGATCACGCCATCCCGCCGTCCAGCGCGCTGGTGTATTGGATCACCTTGTCCCCGAACTCGCGCACCAGCTCGAGTTGAAGCGACGCTCCCGCCCCGAACAGCCCCCGAAGCGCATGCTCGACCTCGGCCGGATCGAGCGCCACACCCTGCACGCGCGCCATCACCGAACCGTCGGCGCGTTGGTGCACCGTGTGGCGGGAGATGGCGAAGCCTTGAAGCGCATGGGTGATCTCGATGTTATTGAACCACTCGCCGTGCGCCGCGCGAAACCGCACCGGTGGTCGCCCTTCGAGCCCGATCAGGACAGGGGCATCCCCGACAGCGGAGAGTGCGGCGAAGTCCCCCGTCCGGTAACGCAGCAGGGGAAGCCAGGGATTGAATCCCCCGGACAAGGTGATCTCCCCCCGTTCGCCATCAGCCACCCGTTCGCCGCCCGCACCGAGGATCTCGACATACAGGCGAGGCTGCAGGAGCCGGTGCCCTCCCAGGACATCGTCGTGGACCGCGACCGGTCCCGCTTCGTTCATCGAGTAGAGGTCGAGCACGGGACAGCGGAAATGCGCCTCGAGCCGTCGTCTCAGACCAGGGAGGAGCTGCATCGAGGTCGAGAGAAGCACGCGCGGGCGGGTGGTCAGCGGTAGGTCGAGCAGCTCGGCAAAGGAGATCGGGTCCCCGGTGTACACCTCGGGCGCGAGTGCATCGAGGTACTTCGCGCGGTCCGCCGGATCGCGCCAGTCGCCCGGCCACAGGTTGATCTTGACCAACCCCGACTCGTCCATGCTCGGGGTGACAGATACATAGGTGAAGCAACGCCGCTGCCAGCCGACCAACACCACTCCGACCTTTCCTCGCCCGTGGGTCAGCTCGATCCCCAGGCGGCGCAGCGCGCGCTTGTGGAACGCGAGATACCCCGCCGCCACGGTAGGGTGAGAGGCGAGGAGCAGCCCGTGCCCGGTGGTGCCGCTGGTGCGGAAGTTGATGAGTCGATCGATCGGCAGATCGTCCGGCACGAACTGTGCGATGTCCCGCCCCAGATCCCCGCGGTCCGTGGTCGGGAGATCCTCGAAGCGGGGCGGCTTCGAGCCGTAGCGGCGATAGTGCGGCACCCACTCGAGACAACGTTCGAGGTGTCCCTCGAGCCATGCGGGGTGACCGTTTCGGGGCCAACCGACCTCTGACCGGAGCACCTCCGCCTCGAACGCCCGAACCTGTTCCAGATCGGTCGCTTCCAGGCGGTTTCCGCTCTGGTTCCTGAAAATCGGCGCATTCGGGTGCTCGCGCAGAAACCGGAGCAACGCCTGTCCATGCTCGCTCAGGGTCGGATAGCGATCCTGATCGGTGATCTGATCCGGCCGCTCCTTCGTGCTCATTCCCGCCCCCACTTATCGGCCGACTCCTCGGCCGCTTTCCGCGCCAACTCCTCGCGGATCTTGCGTGCGCGCTCCTCCGCCACGCGGGCCGCCTTGAGTACGCGCGCGCGCTCCACCGAGCTGATGGTCGAGAGTCGATCTTGTGCCTGGGCCGGAGTCTCTCCGGCCGGCCGCAACCCCAGACGGGCGAGGGCGAGCCGAACCAGCTCCTCACGGCGGTCCGGATCGGCGGTGAACTTACCGGCCGGAACTCGCTCCGCCAGCGCCCGGGACTCCTGACGCAGCAACTCGAGCACCCCGTCCTGGGGAACTCCTACGGTCGAAATCGATTCGTCCGCCAGCAGCCAGGCCAGGAGCAGCACCAAGGCGAGCCGATTTCGATCTTCCGCCGCACGCGCCGCGGTGAACTCGACCAGGTCGGCGACGTCGACCGTGTATCCCAGGCGGCGCAACAAATCGTGCACCACCGCGTCGACATGCACCTCTCCCTTCCCTCCGATCCAGGGTTCGGCCTGGAAGTCAGGCGGCGTGTCGGCCAGTCTGCGCATCAGCGCCTCGAGCGCCGGTCCTTCCCGCTCCATCTACGCCGCGTACTTCTGGCAGGCCTGGGTGCTCTGGCAGTTGCCGCACACCGATCCCGCCCGTGCCCGGGACTGCCCAAAGCGTTGACTCAGGTTCATCATGGCCTCCGCGCAATCCAGCTCTTCGATCGGAACGCCGATCAATCCGGGGGTGAAGCTGCATGGAGCAACCCGCCCGCGCTCGTCGATAAAGAGGAACGACTCTCCCGGGCGGCAGTCGGTCACGAAGTGGTGGTCGTCCCGGGCCGTCGCGGCGAACCGTTCGAGGTATGCCGCGCCGCCGAGGAGCCGCCACTTCACGCCGAGCGAGCGAATCGCGCACCCGAGGGATGATGACCCGCAACCGATCGACCTCCGCCTCTCTCAACCTGTGCTCGGGGAAGAACTCCGGCCGGTCTGCGCCGCCGAGTTGATTGAACGTGATCTCCACCACACCCCAATCTCCGAGGATGCTACACAGGTCCTCGAACTGCTCGAGGTTGTCGCGCATCAGGACCACGTTGGCCCGCAGCCGCAGAGGGGCTTCCCGCTCCCGCGCCTCCCGCGCCAGGATCGGCACCGACAGCGACAGGTTCTCGAATCCGCCCGGCCAGCCCCGGAGGCGATCGTGCAAGGGGCCCACCCCGTCCACGCTCACTGTCAGCTCCGCGTAGTGATCGAGCAGGTGGGATCGCACCGCGGCCGACCCAAGAGTCGTTCCGTTCGTGGTCGTGCTTACCCGGAGGCCCAGATCCTCCCGAAAGTGCCGACTCACTGCGCGCAGATCGTCCCGACCTAGCGGCTCGCCGCCGATCCAGCTCACCAGCACCGACTCCCCCGAGGCCAGGCTCCAATCCCGGAGCACCGCTCCGAAGCGTCGGAGCGATTCGACCGAAGTCTCGACCCGCACCCGGTTCAGGGTCCGATCGAACCCGCAGAAGCCGCAGGCGAGATTGCACTGCTCCGTGACACGCCAGACCACGACCATCGGGTCAGTCCGCCCCCGCTCCGGTCCGGGCCGACTCCGGTACCGGCCCATAGTTTCGCCGGCCGAACTCCGCGGCAAACGCGATGAGATCCTCCCAACTCGCCACCCGGTGGACACCCCAGCCTCCCTCTTCGCGGGCTCTCCGGATCAGGGCATGTGGACTTCCCGCCGGTGCGGACTGTTCCCAGCTCTCAGGGAGGTTCAGCACCATCGTCCCCCCGCCACCGGCGGCGCGCAGGGCGTCGACCGAAACCGTCCAACCATCGTTCCCGCGCTCATCGGTCTCGAACATGGTCGAGATCCCATCGTCCGAGATCAACAGGATGTGCACCGGACGCGCTTCCTTGCCTCGTTTCGCGTAGGTCTCTCGCAGTCGATGAATCGGGAAGTTGGTTCCGCCCCCGAAGTAGGCGGTGATCACTCCGAGTAGGGCGCGTTCGTCTCGCACGAAGCCATCCGTCTCCTGCACTTGAGACTTACCGCTCCAGAGCGTCGCGCGCACGCTCGCTCCCGCGCGCAGGGCAGAGAGGCAGAGGATTGCGCCGGCCAGCGCGGGAAAGGAGATCATTCGACTCGGATCGGCCATCGATCCCGAACTATCCACATAGAGGTCGAGATCGATCGGCAGACGACGCGGCTCCTTCCCCTCGGTCGTCCCCCAGACGCGCCGCACCGTGGTCATCCCCGGAATCACCCGCGGACTCTGCAAGACCGACTGCACCCAGTCAGCGTCGTCCAGCGCATGCCCGATGTCCCAGGGCTCGAGGCCTTCCGGCAGCGGATCACTGCCGGAAGGCTGCCGTCGGGTCGGGAACCGGACCAGATGTTTGAGCGCCTGCTCGCGATAGTACCGCACCGCCGCCTCGTGATCGTCGATGCGGATCCCCGCGGCGCGAAAGATCTCGCCGTAGACATAGGGCTCGCGCGACTGCCCGCGCCCCTGGCCCGCACCACCCGGTTGCGCCGGTATGGTCTCCGCCGGAGAGCCGGCGTCATCCGGGGCAAGATCGTTCAAATCGGGATCCCGTGCAGGGTGGATCGCCCCGTCCCGCTCTCCCGCATCCTCTTCACTCAAGCCGGCCGGGTCGCCCCCCTTGGCCGCGTGCTGCGTATCGTGCCACTGCGCGATCAACTCCGCTGACTTCCGGTCCTCCAGCAGGTGAGGCAACAGCAGCGCGGCGAATCTTCCCGCCCCCTCCAACCAGTCACGAGCGTAGCTCCGAATGAGCCGCGCCCCGAGAATCGCGTCTCCCTCGAGTCGATCGTCCGTCTCTCCCCCGGCCAAAGAGCCGCGCTCGAGACTCCAGAGGATCTCGTAGATCCGCATGTAGAGGGTCCAGACCGCGCCGTGCGCGCCGCCGCTCAACTTCCGGTAGATCGCGTCCATGCGCAATCCCGCACTCCGCTGCAGCCGGTCGTTGATCAAGAGGTCGTCGTAAAGATTGGCCACCATTCCGGCTTGCTGCTCGATCGAAGGAAGCGCCCAACGCATGCGCGCGATCTGCTTGACGTGATCGGTGAGGTTCGCCGGCGCGAGGACGTGGTGACCGATCTCGTGCGCCAGGATCTCGACTGCGTACTCCTGCAGACCAAGCGTCGCCACCTGGGTCAGATCGACGACCACCGCTTGATCGTCGAGACGGATCATGGCGAAACTCCCCGACAGCCCCTCGCGCTTCGCCGCGTCCCGATCGAGGCAGAGCATGGGGGGCCGCAGATGGGTGAATCGGCTCCACGCCCCCAGCGCCTTCGGCCACTGCGCCATCCAGTGCGCGCGCAGCCCTTCGAGGTTCGTTCCATCGGTCATCTTGAAGCTTGCCGTCTCTAGCCCAACGCCACCAGCGTGATGGTGTGCGAGTGCGGTGTCGTGGCGGCCACCGTGTAGGCGCTCGCCACCAGGCTGTTTGGCTGCTCGAGAACCGGCAGCGCGAGCGACTGCCCCCCACGTATGAGAGTCCCCCGCTTCAGTTCCAGGTCGCGCGGCCAGGCTCGATTCTGCGCCGCTTGCTCGAACTCGCCCGCCGTGGCGCGATGAAAGGTCGCACCGTAGAGGTCCACGGTCATCAGCCAATGCTCCGCTCCGCTGCGAACCAGGAACTGCTCTTCCGCGGCGGCCACCTGCGGTGGCTGCCGGAACAGACCACCAAACCCGCGAAAAGCTCCCACCTCGGCCACCAACCGCAGGCCGGAGCGTTCTCCGTTCGGATCGAACCAGGGGTTGTCGTGGAACCCCGCTCGCAGTTCTTTCCAGGATCCACTCCTCACGTCTAGCGCAGCCCGCACCAGCCCCTCGTCCAGGCCGTCCGCCACGGCGAGCGCTCCGGAGCGGTGATGCGCCAGCCCCGCGCGCCACGCCGCCACCTGGCCGACCCGAAGCAGGGTCTCCAGATCGCCGCAGCGTGGGGCTATCGTGGCCATCCGAGCCACCCACTCCTCCGCACGCCCCCCTCACCCTCCAGGTTGACCACGGCATTGGTGAGAGCGGCCAGGAGTCGGCGAGGAGTGGCAGCAAGCAACCCGCCGGTCGCCGTGGCCACCTCCCGCCACGCCGCCTCGATCTGTCGGGAGCGAGCCTGCCCCCCAACGAGCCCCTTCGAGAACAGCTCCAGGCCAATGTCGTAGGCCGCATCTACCACGCTGTGGATCCGCTCGCCATTCCCGGCGGGAACCGCCTGCGCCAGCGGGTCGATCGACTCGGCCACGAACGAGAGGAAGGCCTGCCCGTCCAGACCCGCGTTGGCGCGCCGGGCATCGGCGAACCTATGGTTCAGCTCGTCTCGTGTCGCCTGGAGCACCGAGCCCAGACGATCGCTCACCCGCGGCATCGCAGCAACCTCATCGCGTGGCCAACCAGCGCAGATAGTTCGTGTACCGCTGATGCAAGTACTTCAGCTTGAGGAGATCATCGTAGAGGTGTCCGTAGAGCTTCTTTCCCTTGGACAGCTCGCCGATCACCCGCTCGATCCGCACCAATCGCGCGCGCGTCTCCGACTCGTTCAGGCCATCCAAGCCCAAGCGGAACTCCTCGTCGAGCAGCCGCACCGCATCGTCGCGGTCGAGATTCAGCCGTTCGTACTCGCCGCAGGCCAGGTCGAACAGCCGCCGGAGCCATCCGATCCGATCGGAGCGCAGCGAGGCATTCCCCGACGCGGCAAAAAAGGGCGCGTCCGGATCGGCAACCAGCTTCTCGTGCAGCACGAAGGGGAGCACCTGGCGAACATCCGCCAGCTCGACCACGCGGTTCCCACAGAAGTAGGCCAGCGCTTTGGCATAGACCAGCAGCGTCATCATGGCCCGAACCGAGAGCCCGTTCTTGGTCTGCGCCCCCAGGTCCTTCAGGCGATCGCGCCCTGTCTCCAGGGCCGACATGGTGTGCCACTCGACGCCCGAGAGCCGAACCGTGTCTTTCGTCTTGTACTCGAACACCTCAGCCGCGAACTCGCTGAACTCGAACTGGCTGACGAAAAACTCGATCCGTCGCCTCACCTCCGGCGCGAGCTCGACGGCGCGGATCTCCTCCCCCATCCGATCGACCTCCGCCTCACTGAAGACGATCTGCCGCGGCAGCAGTTCCTCCGGGCGGACGTTGTCCTCGATTCGGGTGAGCAGATCCTCGAGGAAACGCGGATTGAAGGCCAAGGCCTGAACGATCACGTCGATGCGATCGCGCAGCGCCTCGATCACCTGGTAGGTGCCGCCTCCCTGCTCGTCGTTCGCGGTCAGGAACCACGCCGACTCGGGACACTCGTGGATGTGATCGAGGATCTCCGCATAGTTGTCTCCCATCACGGTCAGGAGTGCGCTCTGCGTCCGGGTCGGGATCCGGTTGTACTCATCCACGATCTTGACCCGCATCGAGAGCCAGCTCCGCCAGGAGATCCGGATGTCCTCGATCCGCTGGGCGTTCACCAGATCGGCCGGCAGCGGATTCCCGAGCAGGTCGGCGATCGTCATCTGCGGATGACCGTGCTGCATCGCCCGCCGCACCTCCCGGAGTGGGTACCCCGCGAGGAGTCCCATCAGGAGCGCACTGGCCGTCTTTCCCCGCCCCGGTCCGCCGATGAAGAGGCACTTCCGTCGGGTGGCAAAGGTGAGCAGCGGCAGCAGGACGAAGCTCGAGTAGCTCTGGGCGGTCGGCAGGATCAGCTTGCTCTTGCTGTCCCCCAGCATGAAGGTCGGCGGTGGACCGTCCAGGTACTCAATATCGTAGTGCGGCGAGATGACGGCCGTGTTGACGATCCAGAAGTAGGCTTGGCGCAGCCGCTCATCGAGGGCCACTCCCTGCTCCGCGGGCGCCGTGGCCTCCGCCTCCACCGGTCCCCGGTAGAGATCGGCCACGTCGAAGGTCCGGCTCGGCGCAGCCGGGTGGGGATTGGTCGGCGCCTGCGAGATCCGTTGAAACAGGTTGAACTTGGCCATGCGCTCCTCACTCGGTTGAGCACGGAATTTCGCGGAATGGCGCCCGGTTGGCAACGGCGAAGAGAGGCCGGCTCGAGGAGAGGCGAAAATGCCCCATTGACCCCTTGCCGGATCAGCGGGACGATTGTTCCCCACGGTTCCCCGGCCTCGGCGAAGGAGGCAGACGATGAACGAGCTGCATCTGTTCGTGGACAATGACGTGATGCGGGTCACGCTGCGCGGAGTCCCGGATCACCCAGGCGTCGCGGCCGAGGTGTTCAGCGCCCTCGGCGACCTCGGCCTCAATGTCGATCTGGTAGTGGCCAGCGGCCGGAGCGATCAACGGGCAGACATCTCAGTTGCCGTTCAGGATAGTCATCGGATTCAGGTGGTGGCCGCACTGAAGGATCTCGCTCCCCGGATCGGCGCCGTGGACACGCTGTATGACATGGAGGTGGCCCTGGTCGGTCTCGCCGGCGCGGACCTGGCGCCCCAGCCCGGCGTCGCCGGCCGGGTGTTCCGCGCCATCTCGAAGAAGGGGATCAACATCGAGCTGATCTCCACTTCGCTCTCTTCCGTGCTCTGCCTGATCAACCGTTCCTGGCTGGAGTATGCCGAGGAGGCGATCCGAGAGGAGTTCGGGCTGGCGCGGTAGTGCCCGGTCAGACGAGGGGGCGGGCCCAGCGGTCCGCCCCTCGTCATTTTTCTTTCCCTCTACATTCTCCTGCACGCCGCCGATCGAAGTGCACTAGCGTATGTCTTGTCTTGCCGGGGACAGAGGCTCGCATCGCCAGGCGACGGCTCGCAGGATCGAGCGGTGGCTTTCGGCGATCGGGCCGGGCGTCAAAGCCCCAAGGAGCGAAGATGCGTCGCCCCGGTAGTCGCGCACGTGAGGTTCGCCTCGTTCCATCTCGCCTGTTCGTTCTGTTCCAGATACTGGTCCCACTCTTCGTCGTGAGCTGGATCGCTGCCGGTTGCGGCACCTTCATTCCCGACGACACGGCCGACGGGACCCGGCTTGGGAATCGCCGCCCATCCGTCCGGATCACCGCCGGAGCGTCAAACCCCGATTCGATCGGCATCGACTACAAGGTCGACTTCCGCTGGCACGGCGTGGACGACGACGGCCTGGTCGCGTTCTATCAGTACGCCGTCGACGACACGATCAGCGAGCGGGCGTGGCACGACACCACCAGCTTCTCCTCCCTCTTTCGCGAGGGGCCACGCGCCGACTCCCAGGAGAGACCTCTCCGACTGGCACACCTTCTTCGTCCGCGCCATCGACAACGAGTTCAGCGTCTCGAAAGGCGACTATCGGACCTTCAATGCCAAGACCATCGCACCCTCGAGCCGGATCACGTTTCCCGACGTGCGGGACCGAGAAGCCCCAGAACTGCTGCGGACCTTCGTGGTGCGCTGGGAGGGGGACGATCTCGACAGCTCTCGGCCCGATCGCAAGCCGGTCTACTACGAGTACAAGCTGATCGCCCTCAACACCCCCCTCGAACCGGATGAGGTAGTGGTCGCGAAGTTTCACGACGCTGAGAACCTCCTGCTCGACACACTGCGGGTCGGCTCGAAGGTCGCGTGGATTCGGGTGCCGGAATCACAACGGAGCCTGCTCCTGCGCGAACTCCCGGTCGCCGCCGCCCTCGGGTTCGCAGTCCGCGCGGTGGACGAGGCAGGCGCGACGGAGCCGATTCTGACCCGCAGCCGAAACTTCATCGCGTTCAACGTGCGCGCCTCCAACGTCGCGCCTTTCGTGACAATCTCCGAGACCTCGATCGGCTCGAATGAGTTTCCCCTCGGTGGAGAAGGGGATGGCTTCTGGTCGGTCAGCGTCCCCGCTGGTCGGCCACTCCACTTCCGGTGGACCGGTGATGCCTCCGCCTACGGCTCCCTGCCCGGCAACTCCAACTACGGTCTCGATCTCGCCGACCCATCCGACGAGACGGCGCGAGACCCCCGCGGCATCGGCGGCTGGATCGGCTGGGGCCGCTGGGAGGGAAATCAGGAGCCGTTCATCTTCCCCGCTTCCGAGGGGGAAGCGACCCATGTGCTCTTCGTGAAGATGCGCGACATCTCCGACGCGGCCTCCTCGGAGCGAATCTGCAAGATCCGAATCAAGGTGGTGGTCTTCACCTTCGACAAGTTCGCCCTGCTCGTGGACGATGCGCGTTGCGCCAATCCATCCGATCAAACTCACGACGCCTTCCTGATGCAGAATTTCCTCGCCCGCGCGCAGCAGTTCGGGC
The DNA here is from genome assembly GCA_016712505.1 of Candidatus Eiseniibacteriota bacterium. Lineage (GTDB taxonomy): Bacteria > Eisenbacteria > RBG-16-71-46 > CAIMUX01 > CAIMUX01 > JADJQY01. The sequence goes on from JADJQY010000016.1 coordinate 96,451, forward strand.
CGGTCGAGCAGTTCGACTGTTCGGGGACGGCGCGTCCGAGATCAATTCACCCACACCGCGTGATCTCCCTCTGGAGGTGGTCTCCGCCACCAGCACATCCTCTGGTCGGTTCATTTCAACACCACCGCGACGCAGCAGACAGGTCTCAATCGCACGGAGGTTGCGGGCGCCCGGCTCTCCTCCTACCTCGGCGCGGGAGGAAGGCTCTTCATCTTCGGTTCCCAGATCTC
>JADJQY010000017.1 GCA_016712505.1 Candidatus Eiseniibacteriota bacterium
TCCAGAACCCCGCCGTTCAGCACGACCGGGGCGAGGTCGGTCTCGACGTGCGTGGCGGCGCTGGCCGAGGCCAAGGAGTGCGGGGGGAGCGATAGCGCCATGGCGCTCGTCCCCTCCGCGAGGTTCCAGACCCGCGCGATCAGCCCGGCGTCGATCCCCTCCTCGCTCGGCTTGAGCGACCAGAGAAGCACATCGTCGGACCCAAGCGTGAGAAGCGCGTACTGATCCTCGGGGAGCGGAGCGCCCACGCCGCCGGTCACGCGGGTCGCGACCAGCGGATTCTGGTGGGCCAGGGCGAAGCGCATCGCTGACGCCTGGTCGTACGCCCCGTGGGCGGTCAAGGCGTAGCGATTCAGAAACGTGCTGTCGCCCCCTGGTTCGGAATGCCGTAGCCGCCGACCCGGAACCCGGCCATCGCCCGGACCGACGGGGTGGTCGCATCGAGGGTCGACACCGTGCTGTTCCCGGCCTGAAAGAAGGCGCCATCCCAGTTCGAGAGGGTCACCCCGCGGCTCGCCGTCGAGAGATCGACGAAGTGATTCATGGTCAGGAAGTCGGTCCGCGCGTTCTGGTCGGCATAGTCACCGCCGGCCGCGGCGCGCGCCACCTGCGCGATCATCCCGACCTCTTCGTGTCGCATCGTCATGCCGGCCAGGTTGAAGCGCGAGAGGTAACCGACGTTGGTGTTGAAGTTCGCCGTGATCCTCCCCTCGATCGCGATCTGATCGAGCCCTGCGGTCAGCGTGACCCGCGTCTGGTGCGGCGGCGAGCCCCCGGCGTTGACCAGCAGAGTCGTGCTGACCGGTCCGGCGTTCTCCACCACCACCGAACCGGAGCCATTGCCGAGATCGTGAATCGCCCCGCCCGCCTCGACCAGCTCTCGATCCCCGTCCTGGTGATCGAGCACGCTGGTGATCTGCCCGCGCGCGCCCAGGGTCACGCGGTAGATCCCGTTGTCGAACGAGGGGAGGGTCACGGTGGCGGACGGAGGAAAGCTCTGCCCGGCCCCGGGCCGCACCTCGTACACCCGGTAGCCGACCGACGGCACGTTCGAGGCGAGGATCCGAAGCCGCGGTTGCCCGTTCACCGTGACCGCCTGGCTCGGCACCTCGAGACCGCTCGTCACCTCGACGACGTGCACCGTGCCGGGCGTCGCCACCGCGAGATCGACCGCCTCGGTTCGGGGAAACGAAAGCGGATTCCAGACCACGTGCCGCTCGGTCCCACCCGGCTGCGCCACCAGACCACCCAAGGCGACGAGCGCGTCCTGCAGCAGATCATCGACGTAGAGCGCGATGCGGGCGAGCTGATCGCGTTGAAACTGGATGCGCACGTTTTGCGGAACCACGCCGTCGCCCCCCCAGCAGTGCTCATAGAAGAGCCCCATGGCGAGGAAGGCCAGGTCACGCTCGGCTTCGCGGCCGGCGAGCAGATTCGGATCGTGGAGATCGACCAGCGTCTTGAGGCTCTCGGCCGTGCGGAGCGTCTCCACGCGCCGCTTCACGCCGGCGGTCACATCGGCCATCGCCGCGCAGAGCAGTTCCCACTCGTTTCCGAAGCTCCCCCCGAAGGTCGGGATCTCCGCGCCGTGGTGGCTCAGGAAGTCCTCGAAGAAGTCGACCTGATTCGAAACCACCACCCGGCGGTTCGGGTTCGAGAGTTGCTGCGCCGCCTGGATGAACAGATTCGTCGTGGAAGAGAGATCGTCCCAGCCATACCCAAAGGCCCCGTGCCTCGGCCAGACCCACCGCGCGTTATAGGCCGCGTTCGTCTCGCAGTAGTTGACGATTCCGAACGGGTCGCGCGCCTCGGCGTACCCCCCGATGCTCTGATTGCCGTTCAGGGCGGAGTTCCACTTGAGCGTGATCCCCTGCCCATCCGGTCCCTCGAAGCGGTAGATCTCGCGCGGCCGGTCGGCGGCGTTGATCAGGGTGGCGCAGTCGCAGATCCCCTTCCAGGAATAGAGCACCCCCGATCCCGCCCACAGCGACGCCAGGCCTCCCTGCAGCACCTGGTTCTCCATCGGGTAGACGGTGGGAAAGGAGAGCCCGTGCGCGCGCTCCAGGCGCCCTGCGTAGTACATGTCGCGCAGCACCGCCTCGGTCGGCATCGCGCCGTAGAGGATGATCGCCGTGTTCTTCGGCATCGTGATCGTGCCGGCCCCGAGGTGCGAGACCAGGCGATCGAACTCCGCTTCCGACCGGTTCTTCTCGTACTCCCAGATCCAGAGCGAGCCGTCGGTGTTGAACCGGCCCCGCTGATCCGGGGGATTCGCCGCCGTGGCCTCCGCCTGATCCATGTAGTAGTCGAGCATCTCGAGGAAGGCGGTGCGGTACTGGGTTCCATCTCCCGACCAGAAGTAGTCGGTGTGGTCATCGTTCGCAAGGTAGATCGTCTCCAGTCCGCAGGCGATCCGCGGCGCCATCAGCGCGCAGACCGCCGCGGCCAGCGTCCGGCGCAACATCGCCGACCCACGGCGCGCCCCGGCCGGTCTCGATCGAACGGCGTGACTCCGGGTAGAGCATTCCACGGTTGGCATCACGGTCTCCCAAATGCACTGCGCTCGACGGAAACCCACCGCTTCCGCCCGGTGTCGCCCGGCGACCATGATAGGAACTCGCAGCCCGGGGAGGCAAACGGCGCCGACCAAGGTCTCGAAGGACTCGACAACTAGCGAGGACTCCGCCGCGCCGCTCGGCTACAACCGGGGTGGAGGTACCATGAAAACGGCGAAGGACGAAGTCAGAGAACTACTCAACTGCCTTCCGGACGAAGCCTCGTTCGAGGACATCCAATACCACATCTACGTACGGCAGAAGGTCCAGAAGGCACTGGACGCCGCGCGGGCGGGAGACGTGGTCTCCCCGGAAGACGTCCGGCGCCGACTTGCTCGATGGCTCGAGAAGTAGTTTGGACGCAACCAGCCGCGGACGACCTGGAGGCCGCGGCGATCTACATCGCTCGGGACTCCCAAGCGTAGACTACCGAAACAACGCCTTCACCTTGCCCCAACTCATCTTCTCGACCGGCACCGGCCCGATGCAGGGATTGGGGTCACAGTCGGTGCCGACCCCGAGGAACTCCCCGGCACATTCATCGGCCCGCGTGACCGTGCAGGTCTGGTCCGGCAGGCAGCAGGCGCCGAGGTCGCTGCCGCAGGACCGCACCCCCGCCGCGATGCCGAGGGCATGCACGTTGTTCCAGACCACGTTGACATCTTGCCAGCCGTCCGGCCCGAAGATCCCGGGGGCAAGACAGATCTTCGGACAACCAGCCGAGGCTGGGTTCAGATCGAAGGTGGTGAACCAACCGTAGTTCTCGCCCGGCCAGTTCGGCCAGTAGCCGATCCACCAGCGATCGGGCGTGCAGCACCCTTCGAGATCGATGGTGTGACGCGAGACGCTCGGCCAGAGAGCCACCGGCCCCGGATCGACGTTGGCCCGCAGGCAGAGCACCTGGCCGGGGCAGCCATCCAGGTCCTCCCAGAGGTAGACATCCATCCTCTGCCCCGCCTGGGTCCCGGTCTGGGTGAAGTCGAACACCGCCTGACAAACTTCGTACGCTCCCTCGTAGCACTCCGCCCAGGCGCCGTAGTACGGCTGCTGCACCGCGTCGGTGCGCACCGCGCCGCCATTCTCATAGGTGCCGTCCGCGCGTGCCAGGAGCGTGCCGCAGTTGCCCGCCGCACGATCCGGTGCGCCCCCCAGAAGGGCCGATCGGCTGGAGACGGACGCGATCATCTCCCCGTTCGAACCATCCAGCCGGACCGGCTCGGGAGAACCGCAGCCGATCGGGCCGAAGCAGTCGGTGGCAAGGCACGCGGTCAACGGACCGTGGTAGAGCCCCCCCTGCGCGATGCACTCGAGCTCCGTGACCTCGAGACAGGAACCGTCATCGAGGCAGCAGGCACCGTTCAGTTCGAGGCAGGGACTCGGCACGCAGTCACTCCCGTCCCCGAGCCATTCGCCTTGCAGGTCGGCACACTGTTCCGCCGTCAGCACCAGACAGGTCTGATTGCCGAAGCAGCAGGCGCCCCCGGGCGGACAGGCGTCGGGAGCGCATTCGGTCTGGCCGGGATCGAAGACGCCGCTGAGCAACGCGCACTCTTGCGCGGTCAGCAGTTGGCACGAACCGTCGTTGAAGCAGCAGACCGCGGGCGGACAGGGGCACGGATCGCAGCCCCTCCCCCCGCCGAAGAACGCCCCGCCGCCGTCGACGCACGAGACCTCCGCCTGCAGGATGCAGACTCCGTTCGAGAGACAGCAGGCTCCTGCGGGACAGGGGTACGGATCGCAGCCCGTGCCGTCACCGATGTAACTCCCGCCACCGATCTGGCAGGCCTCTTCGGTCGTGACCACGCACGCGCCGTTGCCGGAGCAGCACGCTCCCGTCGGGACGGCGATGCAGGGATTCGGATCACAGCTCGTGCCATCGCCCAGGTAGCTGTTCCCCCGGGACGCGCACTCACTCTCGGTCAGGGTGCGACACAGCCCCTGCGATGTGCAGCACGCTCCGAACACCGGGGGCGGACAGGGACTCGGATCGCACGACAATCCCTCGCCCAGGAACTCACCGCCGTTGTCGAGGCACCAGGCCTCGGTCAAGAGGAAGCAGTAACCATCGCCAGTGCAGCAGGCACCCCAGAAGGCGGTGCAAGGATCGCCCTGGCAGAGCACTCCCGGAACGAAGTGCGCGTCGGAATAGGTGGCACACTCCTCCTCGGTCAGGTTGATGCAATCGGTGTCGCGCAGGCAGCAGGCCCAGACCTCAACCGGACATGGGTTCGGATCACAGACCGTGTCGAACCCTTGAAACACGCCCCCTTGCATGATGCAATCGTTGATCGAGAGCCGCTGACAGACGCCGTGGCCGAAGCAACACGCTCCCCCCGGGGGGAGTTGCTCCGGACAGGCCCGCACGCCGTCGGTCGAGAAGCCCAGCGATCCCAGCGCCGCGATCTCGTCGAGCACCGCAGGATTCGCGTCATCGCCGAAGGCAGCTCCCTGGGTCGGATGCGGCGCAAGCGCGAACACCGCCGGGGTCGGCGCGTAGTAGTTGTAGCCCGAGAAGAAGTAGACCGGGGTCAGTAGCCCCGTCTGCGCCGTGTTCCAGGTGAGCGCGGTCCCGGTGCCGCTCCCCGGCCAGCCGGCCTCCGCCAGCTCGAAGTCGGCGCATGGCCCCGCATCGATCAGGGTCAGCTCCGGCGGGTAGCTGATGCCGAAGGTCACCCCGGCCAGCCGCGGCGCGCTCCCGGTCGGGAACGCCGCCACCACCCAGAAGGCGTGGACGCTCACCCCATCCACCCGCAGGTTGGCCGTCGCGCAGTCGCTCAGCCCCTGAGGCACACAGTCCGGAACTCCGGTCGACAGCGGATTCGGATCCGCGTGGACGATCAAGGTGCCCCCGGCATTCGGCCCCGCCGCGGCGGGCGGCACGACCAGCATCAGGAACACGACCCCGGTGGACGCGGCACGCAGCCGCTGGGCGATCCGTACACGGCTCATGGGACTCCCCTCCCGAAAGACCTCGCGATCGCGGGCTGGACTCGTCGCGGAAGGAGTATAGACCTCGCCTTTGGCCGGAGCACCGGCCAAACTGACCCTTGAGAATTCTAAAGTACTAGTTTAGAATTCTCAACGATGCGTTCCCTTCAACGAGATCTCGCCCGCGCGCTCGAGCGAGCAGCGAAGGCCTTCCCGGCGGTGGTGCTGAGTGGGCCGCGACGATCGGGAAAGACGTGGCTTCTCCGCCACCTCTTTCCCAAGGGCAGCTACGTCCTGCTCGAGGACCCGGACGTGGTGACCCGATTTCGTGCCGACCCACAGCGGTTCCTGGATGAGCTACCCACACCCGCTATCCTGGACGAGATTCAGAATGTGCCCGAGGCCTTCGCCTATGTACGCAGCCGGATCGACCGGCGCCCACGCCGGACCGGGCAGTACTTCCTCACCGGATCCCAGGACGCCCCGCTCATGCGCGGCGTCACCGAGTCGATGGCCGGTCGCGCCGCAGTATTCCAGCTGTTGCCCTTTTCGGCCCGCGAGTCGAAGCGGGGCAACCCACACGTAGGAGGGTTCCCCGAGGTGATCGCGCGACCGAGGTCGGCCGCGCTCTGGTTTTCGTCCTACGTCCAGACCTATCTGGAACGGGACGTGCGCGCGGTGACCGCGGTGCGCGACCTCTCCACCTTTCGGCGATTCCTCGGGCTGGTTGCCGCGCGACACGGTCAGACCCTGAATCGCTCCGACCTCGCCGCCCCGCTTGGCGTCACGATCCCCACCGTCTCGCAGTGGCTCTCGATCCTGGAGACCACCGCCCAGGTCCTGATCGTGCCCCCCTACTTCGAGAACTTCGGCAAGCGTCTGGTCAAGTCGCCCAAGATCTATCTGGCCGACTCCGGGCTGGCCTGTCACCTGCTTGGAATCGCGAACCAAGCCGAACTACGGCGATCCCCGTTCCTCGGCCCGATCTTCGAGGGATTCGTCGCCTCGGAGATTGCCAAGAGCCAGGCGAATCGCGGCGCACGGCGCGAGTTGTACTACTTTCGCGATCATCAGGGTCTCGAAGTCGACTTCGTCGTACCTGCACCGCGCGATGGGTTGCGCCTGATCGAGTGCAAGGCAACCCGAACCCCTCTGCCCGGAATGACCAGTTCGCTTCACCAACTGCACGCCGCGGCACGGGCGGCCTTCCCCCGAAAACGGCTCGAACTCCTCCTCGTCCACGATCCTGGCGCGCGCGCTTCGGAGGCACGCACCGCCATCTCCCCCGGAGTGCGCGCGTTGGCCTGGCCCGATTTCACCCGGGAGCTGGAGTAGTCAAGGTCGCCGTCTCCGCCCGAATGGGTGGACCCTGAGCTTCGACCGGCCGGCCAGGTGCCAGGGCACGCGGCCGCCAGACGATCATCTGGCAGCAGCCCCGATTTGCCTTGACGGGCTGCGGGCCCCTCGATACGCTCCCGGCGATCTTCCGTGCGGTCGAGGTCGAAGCCGGGTCATCGATAGGGTCGGCTCGGCTCCGGCAGCAGGGAGGATCGGGAACAGCGCGTCGATTGGGCTCGGGGCCGCCCAGCGTCGCACCTTGGCAACCGGCCGATTCGTGTGTTACCCCGAACCGACACGATCGAGACGTCCAACCACATCTCGACATCGGTTGTCCGGTCACGGCCTTCCAGCCAGGGCGAGCGATCTTGGGCAATCCCGATGTCGATCAAGCGACATAGACGACGAATGTGATCCGAAGCGCGAAGGAGTGTCTATGCGATTCAATTCTTTCCTGCTCGTGGCGTGCCTGTTCGGCGCGTTTCTTGCCCCCCCCCCAAGCGGCTCTCGCGGTCCCGAACTGTAGCCAGATCGGAACGGAAGTCGGCTGTGCTCCCTTTCCCGGGTGCAGCTCTGCGTTCCAGTGGCGCGGATCCTGTTCCACCGGAAATCGTGAGTGGCGCTGCGTGTGGACGCCGCTCGCACCGGAGGGTTGTGAGGGCGGGTTCGGCGCCTGGGAGCCATGCAACTGCGAGGGATCCGGGGGTGGATGCGATTGTCTGCTCGAGGGCACGCCGATCACCCTGGTGGATGGATCCAAGGTGAGCGTGGAGATGATCCAGGTGGGTGACCAGGTCTTGTCCTACGACGAAGAGGCCGCCCAGCTACGGGGTGGCGAGGTGGTACGGGTGCACGCACCATACAAGGTGGGTCACTACTTGATCATCAATGATCGGCTACGCGTTACCGAGAATCACCCGATTCTCGTGCGGGGTGCATGGACCGGCGCCGGCGATCTCCGTCCAGGCGACATGCTCACCGCCGCTGACGGCACCGACGAGATCGTTCGCACGATTCGGCGGGTGAACCAGCCGACCTACGTCTACAACTTCCAAGTGAGCACCGGCACCTACGTCGCAGCCGGACTGATCGTTCACAACAAGGAAGATTGCGAGGAGTACACCCAGTACTGTCCGACTTGCGGCGATTGATCAGGTAGACGCTGGCTTCGAGGGCGGTCTTGCATTTGTGAGATCGCCCTCGCCCGCTACTCACTTGGAGGCACCTGATGCGACCATGTTCCGCCATCCTCGCGACGTTGCTGGCAATGTTTGGCTGCGGTGGGGATTCCGCTACTCCCCCCACCGGGGGGGATCGAACTCCTCCCGTAGTCATCTCCGACCTGGCGGTACTCAGACTTGAACCACACAAGGTTCGACTCGACTGGACGGCCCCGGGAGATGATGGATCAAGCGGGCAAGCCACCAGTTACGACATACGTCGATCCACCTCCCCGATCACTCTGGCAGCGTGGGACTCCGCGCTCGTGGTCAGCGGTCCTCATCAGCCACAACCTGCCGGTCGCCTCGAGCAAATCGTTGTGAGCGACCTTCCATTCGGCACATGGTATTTTTCGGTGAGAGCGAGTGACGAAGCGGGAAACGTGGCCGACCCGTCCCATCCGGTCTCCATCCAGCTTGCCGACGATCTACCACCGGGGCGAGTGACAGACCTAGCTGCAGTGTTTCTGACCGCGACCAAGGCAACCCTCCGGTGGACGGCACCGGGCGGCGATGGCGGCTCGGGTCGCGCCGCGCGTTACGATCTCCGCTTTTCCGAGTCCGAGATCACCGAACAGACCTGGGGGTCAGCGGCGCGGGCGGAGGGGCTCGCGCCCCCCGACGAGCCTGGGACGATCCAGACTCATGTGGTGGCGGGGCTCCTGCCCAGCCAAAGCTACCATTTCGCACTCAAGACCTTGGATGAACGTCCCAACGAGTCGGCGTTGTCGAACATTGCCCAGGGGACGACGTTTGCGCTCGGTTTGACCCGCCTCACGACGAGCACCGGCGGCCTGGGAGCATCGTTTCCCGACTGGTCGCCGGACGGCAGGTCCGTGCTGTTCAGCGCGGACTGGGCCGGTGTCGGGACACGCGAGCTGTATCTTGTTACGGTCGAAGACGGAACGTGGCGCAGGCTGACGGAGTCAGAATTCTCCGATTTCGGCCGGTGGTCACCGGACGGCGACGAGATTCTCTGCCGTATGGGAGTCCCCGATGGCGCGGCAACCAAAACCGAGCTCGCCACGATTTCACCAACCTCTGGTTCAGTACTGCGTGTGCTTCTGAGTCCGGGCGGACAGAAGCTCGGCAGATCCGCCTGGTCGCCAAGCGGGGAGCGCGTTGCCTTCTCTTTCGCGGCAGCCGGGTTCCCCTCGACGGTGCAGGAACTTCGAGTCCTCGCAGCCACTGGCGGCGACGTCACCGTGTTGCGTGCCACGGGAGATGCGATCGGATCGATGGACTGGTCGCCGGACGGCCACCGAATTGCTCTGAGCGCTGACGGAACCGGGGACACCGGGATCTGGCTCGTAGATGTGGCGACCGGCGAGAATACTCGGTTGACCACGGGCCTGGGCGGAGACACCTCGCCTCGCTGGTCCCCCGACGGCTCGCAAATCCTCTTCTCCTCCGACCGCGCGGGGAACTTCGATCTGTGGTTGATGGGAGCCGATGGGTCGAATCCGAGAGCACTCACGTCGGAGCCGGTGATCGAGGCAAGCGGTACGTGGTCCCCGGATGGGTCGCGAGTCGCCTTCGTGAAGTATCAGGGCAGCACCGCCGATATCTGGGTGCTTGATCTCGAGTAACCGGGACCGATCCCGCGGCGATCGGACCCCCCTGGCCCCAACTCGTGGCTGACGGAAGTCGCGCCAGGGTCTGGCTATCGGACCCTGTGCCGGACAGCGTCTTGGGCGAAAGCGCGTGGGATCGCACCGTGACTTGGCAGTTCGATCCTCGCGAAGCCACTGTCCTCGCGAAGCCACTTGACCTCCCCCGCCCCACGTTCCCATACTTGCCTGCAGTCATTTGAGCGCGCGAGCGCGAGGAGAGTCCGAGATGCGTCGAATCACCCACGGCACCTGCTGTTGTTGTCCCCGGGAAGAGCTTCCGGGGAGGAGGACGGCTTCGGCCTGGGCCTGATCGCAGAACGGCCACGAGACGAAGTAGCCCACTGCCCCGGCGGTGGGTTTTCGCTTTTTTGGCGGAGGATCCGGTCGACGTGGGGGTTGGGATCCGGCGCTTTGCGGCCGACAGCAGCACGGGCGGCACAGCAACGCGGGCGGCATCGCGCCGCGGGAGATGGATGATGAACCGACCGAGCTTCCCGATCTTCCTCCGACTGGAGGGCAAGGCCTGCCTGGTGGTGGGGGGCGGGGCGATCGCGTGGCCGAAGGCCCAGAAGCTCCTGGAGAGCGGGGCTGAGGTCACCTTGGTCGCCCCGCGGATCGAACGCTACGCCCTTCCGCCGGCACTGGCGGCGCAGCTCGGGGTCCGGGAGCGGGAGTTCACCCCGGCCGATCTCGAAGGGCAGACGCTGGTCATCGCCGCGACCGACGACCGCATGGTGCAGGAGCAGGTGCGCCGGGAGGCGACGGCACGCGGCATCTGGTGCAACGTGGTCGACGTGCCGGAACGGTGCGACTTCACCTTTGGAGCACAGCTCAGCCGCGGAGCGCTGCAGGTGGTGATCGGGACCGATGGCGGCTTTCCGCTCCTGGCCCAGCGGCTCCGTGACCGTCTGGAAACGCAGTTCTCTCCCGACATGGCCGAGGGGGTAGACCTGCTGGCCAAGGCCCGCGGGACCTATCAGGCGACGAGCGCGCTGAGCTACCGCGAGAAGCGGGCGGTCCTGGCGGAGCTGCTCGATGAGGCGACCGTCACGGCGCTCGAGCAGGGAGATCTGGAAGCGATCCGGGCGCGGGTCGCCGCCTGGGGGAACGAGCGGAAGGAGGAGCGATGCAGCTCTTCGTCCTCTCGCTGAACCACCGCACCCACCGGGCACTGCTCCCGCGATTGCTGCAGGCGGACGCGTTGGTCCAGATCGCGTCCGGCGCCGCGTCCTCGGTCGACCTGGCCGAATCGGTGCTGGTGTCGACCTGCCTCCGGCTCGAACTCTACGGCGTGGCACGGGATCCGGAGGCGGTACGCGATGCATGGCGCGCACTCCTCGCCCGGGTGTCCGGCCTCGATCCGGACACGCTCGACCCAGAACTGCGTTGCGAGGCAGAGGCGGCGCGGCACCTGCTCCAGGTCACTGCGGGACTCGACTCGGTACTCTGGGGAGAAACCTCGGTCACCGGTCAGGTGCGCGCTGCGTATCGCGCCGCGATCGATCGATCGCTCGTCGGCCCGCTCCTCCACCGTCTGTTCCATCAGGCCTTCCGGAGCGCGCGGCGCCTGCGGAGCGAGGGACTGGTCACCCCGGCGGTGGGATCGTGGAGTGAGCTCGCGCTCCGGAGCGCGCGGATCCACGGCGGTGGAAGCCGACTCCTGGTGGTTGGCGCCGGAAAGGCCGGACAGGCGGTCCTGCGCGAGGCGCGCCGATTCGGCTTCGACCAGATCCTGCTGCACGGATCACGGGGCGACGATCTCCGGCGCCTGGCAGACGGCGTCGGCGCGCGCGCCGTGCCGGAACTGCGGGATGCACTCTCGGCCGTCGATGTGGTGATCACCTGCTCCAGCCGCGGCGCACTTGTGCGGCGCGCCCACTGGCCCGAGGAACCTCCGCGGCTCGCGATCGACCTCGGTATGCCCGCCAACGTGGTCGATTCGGAACTGCCCGAAGGGGTGCGACTCCTCGATCTCTCCGCGCTCGAGGCCGAGGCGCGGCGCCTGGCCGAGAGTTGCCCGCGCCCCGCACACTCCACTCCCCCGTGGGAAACGATCCTCCGCGAGGGGGTCGAGACCTTCATCGCGTGGCGTCGCGGACTCGACCGGTCGATCCCCTCGAGGGCGCGCGAGAACGGAAGCGGCCGCGTGAGCTTCGTCGGTGCCGGCCCTGGAGATCCCGAACTGCTCACCGTCCGCGCGACCCGGCGGCTGCGCGAAGCCGACGTCGTCTTTCACGATGCGCTCCTCCCGCCGGATCTCCTCGCGGTGATTCCCAGAGGGGTACGCCGCGTCCCGGTCGGCCGGGTCCTCGGCCAGGTGATCTCCGAGGCTCGCGCCACCGAGCGCTCGCTGATCGAGTGGGCGCGCTCCGGCGCGCGCGTCGTGCGCCTCAAGGGAGGCGACCCCGCCCTCTTCGCTCGACTCGGAGAGGAGACCGAAGCGCTCCGCGCCGCGGGCATCGCGTACGAGGTGGTGCCTGGCGTCACCGCGGCCCTGGCCGCGGCCGCCAGCGCGGGAGCATCACTCACCGCGCGCGAACTTGCCGCGAGCTGCGCCTTCGTCACCTTCCGCACCCGGGCCGGGGCCGACGGCGAGGCCCATCGCGATCGCCTGCTTGCCCTCGCCGCCTCCGCCGACACGCTCGCGATCTACATGGGAAGTCGACATCTGGAGGAGCTGGGCGAACTTCTGCTCGCGGCGGGCCGATCGCCGCAGACTCCGGTTCTGCTCGTTTCGCGCGCGACCCATCCCGATGAGCAGATCGTGCCGACCTCCATTGCGCGACTGGGCGAGATCGCTCGCGCCCTCGCGACACCGGCGATCGTGTTGGTCGGGCCGAGCCTTTCACACTGCGCCGACGCATTCTTGATCAGAAACCCGATTGACAGTGTGCGCGTCGCTCCGTAGGCTTTTACAAGTTTCGCTTCGAGCCGAGCTCAGAATCGCGGTCCTCGGGGCCGTTGAGACTCGAAACGTCGACAGGACGAGAGGAAAGCTGGTTTTGACCCTCCCATCGCAACAAACCCAACACGCGATCGTTGCCCCTTCGGGCGAGATCCGGAACGGCCGTCTCGGTCGCTCGTGTTGTTGTTGCTGTTGTTGTTCCACCGGGAGGGAGGGTCGAGTGACAGATTCAGGGGATAGCGTCTAGCGAGACCAGAGGTCTTGACCGACAGGCAGCCCCAAGAAGCTGAGCGAAGACCCGCCCTCCCACAAGGGGGCGGGTTTTCTGTCTCCCCCCGCGTGTGGCGGCCCCTCCGCTCAAGATCCCGCGCCGATCGCGCGATCCTTGCGAACCACCGACTGCAAAACCAGAGGCGTCCGAAGGAGGAGAGATGAACCCCAGCAACCAGGCAGCCGCGCGTCCCACCCTTGTCGAAGGCCCGATCGGAGCCGCGGGGGGAAATGGCGCAGCGCGGGGGGCGACGATTCCCACGCCGACCGCACCGGGTCCGTCGATTCCGCACGGGGGACGGCTGCTCAATCTGGAGGTACCGGCCCAGGAGCGGCCGGTGTGGGAGGAGCGACTGCGGACGGCCCCGCGTCTCTCGCTCTCCCCGGCGCTGCAGAGCGATCTCGAGTTGCTGGCGAACGGAGGGTACTCGCCGCTCCGGGGCTTCCTGGGGAAGGGCGACTTCCTCTCGGTGGTCGAGCGCATGCGGCTCGCCGACGGAACTCCTTGGTCGATCCCGATCGTCTTGCCGGTGACGCAGGAAGAGGCGCGCGGACTCGACGTCGGACAGTTGGTGGGGTTGGCGGACGAAGAGGGGCGCCTGCTGGCCGCGCTCGAGCTGCAGGAAGTGTACGTCTACGACAAGGCCGAGTACGCGCGGAACGTCTTTCGCACGGTGAGCGATGACCACCCGGGCGTGGCGCGCCTGCTGAGCGTGGGCAACCTGCACCTCGCCGGACCGATTCACCTGCTCCGCCGGCCGGACACGGTGAAGTTCCCGCAGTACCATCTCGATCCGTTGACCACGCGGCGCGCCTTCGACGAGCGGGGCTGGAAGACGGTGGTGGCGTTCCAGACGCGCAATCCGATCCATCGCGCGCACGAGTTCATCCAGAAAGCCGCGCTCGAGATCGTCGACGGGCTCCTGGTCCACCCCCTGGTCGGCGAGACGAAAGGGGACGACATCCCGGCCGAAACGCGGATGAAGTGCTATGAGGTCCTGCTCTCGGGATACTACCGTCCCGAGCGGACGATGCTTTCGGTCTTCCCCGCCACCATGCGCTACGCCGGCCCGCGGGAGGCGATCTTCCACGCGCTCATCCGGAAGAACTACGGGTGCACCCACTTCATCGTGGGACGCGATCACGCAGGGGTCGGCAGCTTCTACGGCACCTACGACGCACAGCGCCTCTTCTCGGAGTTCGCCCCGGGCGAGCTCGGGATCACGCCGCTGCCGTTCGAGAACACCTTCTACTGCCTGACCTGTGACGGCATGGCCTCGCTCAAGTCGTGCCCGCACCCGGAGGAGCAACGAGTGAACCTCTCCGGGACCAAGGTGCGCGAGATGCTGAAGCGCGGCGAACTGCCGCCGAAGGAGTTCACCCGTCCGGAGGTGGCGCAGGTGCTGATCGAGAGCATGGCCGAGACGCTGCGCGACGGGAGTGGGATATGACCGATCGTTTGCGGCCGGACGACGCCACGATCGGTTCGGGCGGAGAAACGAAGGCTGGAGCGGCGGGCGGTGCGGACCTGCCGCCGCTCCAGGGGCCGTGGTTGCCCGAGATCGAGGTGATCGCCGAGCAGATCCGGCGCTTTCAGCGCGGGGAGTTGCCGACCGAGAAGTTTCGCGAGTTCCGACTGATCCACGGGATGTACGGACAGCGCCAGCCGGACGTGCACATGCTGCGGGTCAAGATTCCGAACGGAGTGGTCAACGCTGATCAGCTCGATGCCCTGGCCGAGATCGCGGAGCACCATGGGCACGGCGTGGCCCACCTCACGACGCGGCAGGACGTGCAGTACCACCACATCCCACTGGACGAGTTCCCGGAGCTGTTCCGCCGTCTGGCCCCGTCCGGTCTCGGAGCGCGGGAGGCGTGCGGAAACTCGGTGCGGAATGTCACTTCCTGTCCGCGTTCCGGGGTCTGTCGGCAGGAGCCGTTCCCGGTTCTGCCCTACGCCGAGGCGGTCTCGCGCTTCCTCCTGCGCCATCCGTCCGCTCAGCTTCTGCCGCGGAAGTTCAAGATCGCCCTCTCCGGTTGCCCCGGAGACTGCGCGGCCGGTGCGATCCACGACATCGGAGCGGTGGCCGTCCTCCGCCAGGTGGATGGCCGTTTCGAGCGCGGCTTCAAGCTGCTGGTGGGTGGCGGGACCGGCTCGGTCCCCTACCTCGCGCAGACCTTGACCGAGTTCCTGCCCGCGGCAGACCTGCTGCGCGCCGCCGAGGCGATCGTCCGAATCTTCAGCCTGCATGGCAACCGCAAGAACCGCGCGCGGGCGCGCTCGAAGTTCGTCGTCGCGACCCTCGGGATCGAGGCGTACCGCGCCCTCTATGCTGAGAGCTTCTCGGCAATCGAGGCGCGAGACGATCTCGCGGTGGCGTACTGGCTGGAGCCCCGGGAGCGGGCGTTGCTCGAAGAGGAGTGGCCGGTTCCAGCCGCGCGTCCGCTGCCCGAGCCGATTCCGATCACCGCGGAGCTCGTGGAAGACGCGCGTCACGCCACCTGGCTGCGGCGAAATGTGCTCGAGGAGCGGGATCCTCGGCGGCGGTCGGTCATGGTCTCGTTCCCCATCGGAGATGCCAGTCCGGCCGAGTTGCGGAGGTTGGCGTCGATCGCCCGCGCGCTCGGCGGGATCGAGGCGCGCATCACCAAGGAGCAGAACATCCTCCTCCGAGGGGTCCCCACCGATCGCCTGGCCTGGCTCTACACGGAACTCGAGCCGCAGGGACTGGCCCGCGCGGTCAACGACACGGTGCTCGACGTGCTCACCTGCCCCGGAGCCGACACCTGCAACCTGGGGATCACGACCTCGAAGGGGCTGGGGCGCGCGCTGGAGGAGGAGTTCCGCGCGGCCGGGTTGCCACTCGATGAGTTCGCCGGGACCAGCATCAAGATCTCCGGCTGCCCCAACGGCTGTTCCCAGCATCACGTGGCCACGATCGGCCTGCACGGGGTGGCCCGAAAGGTCGCGGGGAAACAGGCGCCGCACTACCAGCTTCACCTCGGCGGCCGGATCGACGCCAAGGGAGCGCTGATCGCCAAGGGGAGTGTCAAGATTCCCTCCCGAAACGCCCCCCGGATCATCCGCACGTTGCTGCAGCGCTACCTCGCGGAACGACAGAACGGCGAGGACCTGGCCGAATTCCTGCAGCGGATCGAGACCAGCACGGTCGAGGCGTGGCTCGGGCCGCTCCTCACCCTTCCTCCGCCGAGCGAGGCTCCGGACGACTACCTCGACTGGGGCGATGATCGCGAGTTCTCGACCGCGAATCTTGGCGTCGGGGAGTGCGCGGGGGCCGGCGTCGATCTCGGGGTCGATCCCTTCGCCGAGGTGCAGGACCAGCTCGCGCAGGTCGAGGTGTTTCGTCGAAACACCGTCTGGGTCGATGCCCTGGCCGAACTCAATCGCGCGGTCTGGAGCATCGCGCGGATCACCCTGCAAGAGGGTTTGGGCAAGAGCGCGAACTCCGACTGGGAGACGCTCTGCGAGTGCCGCGCCCGCCTGATCGACCGGGGACACGCCCCCGAGACCTTGAACGAGCTCCGCCTCGCACTCGACCCGCTCCTGGCGCGGAAGCCGGTAGGACCGGAGCCGCTGCCCTCGCTGATCGACCGGGTCGAGAAGTTCCTCGTCGAGTCCCGCGGCCTGACCGCCGCGCTCAAGACCTGGCGCGCCGATCCGGAACGCGCACCGCTCCCGGGCCTGCTTCCGCACGCGGACGCCGACGCACAGGGCTGAAACCGAAGACCGCTGGCCACGAACCGAGTCACGACCAACCAGGGCAGAAGGAGAAACGATGCCGACCAGGACATTCACCAACGAGGAACTCGCCGCACTCGAGTCGAAGAGTGCGGGAGAACTGCTGGCCTGGGCCTACCAGACCTTCGGCGACCGGGTCGCCTTCGCCTCCAGCTTCGGACTCGAGGATGTGGTGGTGATCGACCTGATCGCGAGATACGCCCCGAAACTCCGGATCTTCACCCTGGACACCGGTCGGCTCCACGAGGAGACCTACGACGTGATGGAGCGGGTGCGGCAGAAGTACGGCCTCGCGATCGAGACCACCTTTCCGGATCAGGCCAAGATCGAGCAGCTCGAACGGGCCAAGGGGTACTACTCGATGCGGGTCTCGATCGAGAACCGGAAGGAGTGCTGCAACATCCGGAAGGTAGAGCCGCTGAAGCGCGTGCTCTCCGGCGTCGACGCCTGGATCACCGGCCTCCGGCGCGAACAAGCGGTCACCCGCACCGACACGCCCAAGGCAGAGATCGATCTCGGCTTCGGCGGCATCGTGAAGCTCAACCCGATCATCGACTGGTCACTCGACCAGACCTGGGCCCACGTCCGGGCGAACGACGTCCCGTACAACCAGCTTCACGAGCGCGGCTTCCCCTCGATCGGCTGCTCCCCCTGCACGCGCGCGGTGGCCGAAGGGGAGGATATCCGCGCCGGCCGCTGGTGGTGGGAGAACCCGGAGCAGAAGGAGTGCGGGCTCCACGTGAAGAAGGTCTGATCCGGCACCGATGACCCCAAACCAAGAGACGATCCGAGGGACCGCTCGATGAATCCCATCCTTCGCCCCGCGCCGCTACCCCCGGCGATGGCCGCTGGCGTCGATCCAGGCCGCGCAGCGCTCAGGGTCACGCACGATCCGACCACGTTGGTGGGGAACACTCCCCTCCTCCGCCTCGCCGCGATCGATCGTGAACTGAGCGGGGTCGAGATCTACGCCAAGGCGGAGTGGTGGAACCCGCGCGGCTCGGTGAAATACCGGGCCGCCCTGAACATGATCCTGGCCGGCGAGCGGAGCGGTGCGTTGACCAGGGAAACGATCCTCCTCGACGCCACCTCGGGCAACACCGGGATCGCCTACGCCTGGATCGCGGCGGCGCGTGGCTACCGGGTCCGCCTCGCCCTCCCGGCGAGCGCCAGCCCGGAGCGCAAGCGGATCCTCCGCGCCTATGGCGTCGATCTGGTCATCACCGACCCCGGAGACGGCACCGACGGGGCGATCCGCAAGGTGAAGGAGCTGTACGCGGCGAACCCCGCAGCCTATTTCTATCCCGATCAGTACAGCAACCCGGCCAACTGGCGCGCGCACTACGAGGGGACCGCGCCGGAGATCTGGGCTCAGACCGAGGGGCGGGTGACCCACTTCGTCGCGGGCCTAGGCACCAGCGGCACCTTCTGCGGGACGACGCGACGCCTGCGCGAACTCAACCCTGCCCTGTTCGCCGCGAGCTTTCAGCCCGACTCGCCATTTCACGGGTTGGAGGGGATGAAGCACATGCCGACCGCGATCGTGCCGGCGATCTACGATCCGACGCTGGCCGACGAGAACCTGGACATCCCGACCGAGGAGGCCTACGCGATGGTGAAGCGGCTCGCGCGGGAAGAGGGGCTCCTGGTCGGCGTCTCGGCCGGTGCCGCCCTGGCCGCGACTCTGTCCCTGGCCCAGCGCGTCGGCCGCGGCGTCTTCGTGACCGTCTTTCCCGACAGTGCGGACAAGTACCTCAGTGAGTCGTTCTGGAACGAGGACTAGCCGATGATCCGACTGCGCGAAGAGCACCTGGCCGAGATCCGTCGACACGGCGAGGAAACCTACCCGCACGAGTGCTGCGGCTTTCTCCTCGGAAGTGACCGAAACGGAACCAAGGTAGTGGAAACCACCCGCCGGGCAACCAACACCCGCGACGATTCTCCCCGGAATCGCTACCTGGTGGAGCCCGACGCGTATCACCAGGCCGAGGCGGAAGCGGCGCGGCTGGGGCTCGATCTGGTCGGCATCTACCACTCGCATCCCGACCACCCGGCCTACCCGTCACAGTTCGACCGCGACCACGCCTCTCCCTGGTTCAGCTATCTGATCGTGGCGGTGCATCAGGGGAAGGCGGTCGACCTGACCTCGTGGGAGGTGGTCGACCCGGACGCCTTCTTCGAGAGCGAGCCGTTCGAGGTGGTGGCATGAGGTACAGTTTCGGCTCGGGCCTCGGCGCGAGCAGGCCGCCCGCAATTCGCAGGGCACCAGAAACGAGGCAAGGAGATCGATGATGGTCAAGATCCTGATCCCCACCCCACTCCGCCCCTTCACCGGCCGACAGGCCGAGGTCGAGGTCGAGGGAACCACGGTCGGCGAGGCGATGACCGCTCTGACCACGCGGTATCCGGAGTTGAAGCGCCACCTCTACAGCAACGAGGGAAAGCTCCGCAGTTTCGTCAACCTGTTCGTCGGGGATGAAGACGTGCGACACCAGCAAGGCGAGGCGACCGCGCTGGCCGCCGGAACGGTGCTCTCGATCGTGCCCTCGATCGCCGGGGGTGCGCCGGAGCCGCTCGCTCGTCCCACCTCCGTGCTCAACAAGGAGGAGATCGCGCGCTACAGCCGTCACCTGATCATGCCGGAGGTGGGCATGGACGGACAGCGACGGCTCAAGAACGCCAGCGTCCTCCTGATCGGCACCGGCGGCCTCGGCGCCCCCCTCGGGCTCTACCTGGCCGCGGCCGGGGTCGGCCGGATCGGACTGGTCGACTTCGACGTGGTCGACGCCTCGAATCTGCAACGCCAGGTCATCCACGGCACCAAGGACATCGGCCGAAAAAAGCTCGACTCGGCGCGCGACCGGATCGCCGACGTCAACCCCAACGTCCGGATCGAAACCCACGAGGTGATGTTCACCTCGGAGAACGCGCTCGGGATCGCGAAGGACTACGACATCATCATCGACGGAACCGACAACTTCCCCACCCGCTACCTGGTGAACGACGTCTGCGTCTTGCTGGGAAAGCCGAACGTCTACGGCAGCATCTTTCGCTTCGAAGGGCAGGCCTCGGTCTTCTGGGCCGCGCATGGTCCCTGTTACCGCTGCTTGTATCCGGAGCCTCCACCGCCCGGGCTGGTTCCTTCCTGCGCCGAAGGGGGCGTGCTCGGTGTGCTGCCCGGAGTGATCGGCACCATCCAGGCAACGGAGGCGATCAAGTTGATCCTCGGGCAGGGAGAACCGCTGATCGGTCGGTTGATGCTCTACGACGCGCTCTCGATGCGGATCCGCGAACTCAAGCTGCGGAAAGACCCCCACTGCCCGATCTGCGGGGAGAACCCGACGATCCGTGAACTGATCGACTACGTGGAGTTCTGCGGCGTCGTCCCCCATCACGAGGAGGCGCTGAGCAAGGATCTCACGATCGAGCCGGAGGAACTGCGGCAGAAACTCGAGCGCGGCGACCGGTTCGTGCTGCTCGACGTCCGCAATCCCGAAGAGTGGGAGATCTGTCGGATCGAGGGGGCGAAGCTGCTTCCCCTCCCCGATCTGCCGGCGCGGGTGGTCGAGCTCGACTCCGCCGACGAGTTGATCCTCTACTGCAAGATGGGCGGCCGGAGCGCCCAGGCGCTGGAGTTCCTGCGCGGGGCCGGATTTCGCAAGGTCCGGAACCTCTCCGGAGGGATCCTCGCCTGGGCGGACGAGATCGATTCGGCCATGCCGGTCTATTGACCCGGCGCTCCGCGGTCCGGACCGACGTCCCGACAGCCGGATCCGGAGGCAGATTCCGACATTCCGCGATTCCCCGCGCCCCCCGCGGTGCGTATCATCGGCCCGTGTCCGGGGTGTCACGTACGAGGTACAAATGCCGGCTCGCCTCCCAGTGAGAGACCGGTCGCCGCAGGCTGGAATCAAAGACCAACCCAGGATCGGGTCGCGCGCTCGGGCCGCCGGGCGGTGTGCCGCGCTGGCGATCGCGCTCTGCCTTTGCCCGGGACTGACTCCGCAGGTCGGCCTTCGCCCGGCCCTCGCCGCGATCGACCCGCCCTGCCTCGACTACGCCGCTCTGCCCCACTGGCTCGCCACCCGCGAAATCCCCGGAGGGGTCTACGGCCTGGCGCGGAGCAGCAACCTGCTCTACCTCGCGGCCGGCGGAGGCTTGGTCGTCTACGACGTGGCGGATCTCCGCGATCCGGAGCGGGTCGGCGCCTTCCCACTCGGGCGGCTGACGCTCGACGCACTGGTGCTCTATCGCGACCGGGTGCTCCTCAGCACCGATGCGGGAACGCTCGAGCTGTTCGATGTGAGCGATCCGGCAAGCCCGGAACGGATCCACAGCATCTCGGTCGGCAGTTCAGTGCCGCAGATCGCCCGCCGCGGAAGCACGATCGTCGCGGCGGCGGGACGAGCGGGCCTGTGGCTCGGGCGGTTCGACGATCTCGGCGCGATCCGGTTCGATCGCACGGTCGCCGTGCCGGGCAGCCCGGTCGGCGTCGCCGTGCAGGGAGACCTGGCCTACGTGGCCTGCGGCACCGGTGGTCTGGCGATCGTTCACCTCGCTGCCACCCCGGGACCGCGGATCGTGGGGAGTCTGCCGATCGCCGGAGAGGCCCTGGGAGTCGCGATCCACGAACAGAGGCTCCTGATCGTGAGCAGCGAAGCAGGCGCCGTGTTCTGTGATCTCGCCGATCCGATCGACCCGGTGCCGCTGCAGGAGCTACCGGCCGACATCGGCGGCGCGGCGAAGCCGAAACTGACCGCCGATCAGGCGGCCATTCCGGGCAAGAGCGGCGTCCTCCAGGTGCTCGCCCGGGGCAGGGACGGAGAGTGGAAGACCAGAGGCTCCCTGCGCGGCGCCTCCCCGATCCACTGCGTCGATCTCGGTTCCGACGCCGTGGTACTCGGACACGACGACGGGATCTCCACCGCGAACACTCCGCTTGGGAACGGGGCCTCGACCCGGGATCAGATGCGCACCCGCGCCACTCCGACCGCCCTCTCGGTCTCCGGCCGCTCGATCGGCATCGCGGAGCAAGCGCTGGGCATCGAGGTGCTCGACTGGACCGAGGAAGGGCAGATCATCCGCCAGAGCTGGTTCGACGAGCAGGACGCCTGGAGCGACCTGGTCTACCGCCCACCTTACGTGTTCGCCGTCGGGCCACAGGGACTGAGTGTGATCGATTTCTCCGATCGACTCGCGCCTGAGATCCATCGGGTCACCGAGCGTCCCCTCTCCTCCGTCGCCCTGTGGGGTGAACGGCTCGCGGTCGGCGACGAGAGCAACGTTCTGCTCTACGACGTCGAGGAGCCGACACGACCCCGGCTTCAGGGGGAGTTTCGGTCCGAGGCGGGTGTCCGCGACCTGCTGCTCGGAGCGCGCGGCGAGATCGTCTCGCTCGGATCCGGCTTCGAGCTGCGGAGCTGGGAGTCGAGCGATGGATGGAACCCGCTCGCCACGGTCCGCCGTCCCGGCGACCCTTCGCTCGGCGCGTTCTTCGGCCTCGATCGTCTGGCCATCGCATCGCGACTCCACGCCATCGATCGCAGCACCTCGGTAGAGCTGTTCGATCTGGCCAACCCGAGCCAACCGAGCTCCTTCGGCAGCGTGCACCTGGCCGGCCGCGCCACCTCGATCGAATCGGCCCCGCCGTTCATCCTGGTGACGCTCGAATCGACCGGACTGGTGCTGGTCGACTGCAGCGATCCGACCCACCCCACCATCGCCGGCACGGTTGCGGCCTCGGGCGGGCAGATCGGCGTCGGCGCAAGTCGAATCGCCGCGACCATGGAGGACCAGATCATGATCCTCGACGCCCCCTGCGGCGCTGCGGCGCGGGATGGAATCGAGGACCTCAGGCTCTTCACCGAGCCGGGTCGGAACCGCGTCGAGTGGAACGCCGATCCATCCCTCTGGACCGGATTCCTGATCGAGCGGGCACCGCTCCTGGCCACCGGGGAGGCACCGTTCGTGGCCCTCGAAGACGGGCGACTTCTCCCGGCCCACGGGCCGTTCGCGTTCGACGACTACGCGGTCCGCCCTGGCCACGGCTATCGGTATCGGGTGGTCGGGCTCCGCCCCGACGGACAGCGCGCGCCGATCGGGCCGCTCACTGCATTCAGCCCGCGCTTCGGCAGCTTCTTCCTCACCCCGCCGATGCCGCAACCGGCGCGCGAGCAGGTGGCGCTGCGGTACTACCTCCCGGAACCACGCGAGGTGGAGATCACGATCCACGACGTCGGGGGGAGAATCGTGCACCGATTGGTGCGCGGTCAGCAGGAGTCCGGCGGTCACCTCGAGCTCTGGAACGGGAGAGACGCGCGCGGGAATCGGGTACCGTCCGGGATCTACTTCGCCGACCTGGAGGCCGGTCGCGATCGGGAGCGCGCGCGAATCGTCTGGATCCGCTGAGCGGCGCCTCGCGCCGCTTCGCTCAGGACTTTCCGGAGTCGGCGAAGAGTTCGGCCACCAGTTCTGCGTACTTGGAGAGCACGTGGTGCCGGCGGATCTTGAAGGTGGCGGTCAGCTCGTCTCCCACCTCGAACGGAGCAGGCAGGAGCCGCACCGCCGCGATCCGCTCGAAGCTCTTCCATCCGCGGCTGGGGTGAATCAGCGCGCTGACTTCCTGCTCGATCAGGCGCCGGGCCGGCTCATCGCGGCTGAGCGCCGCGAGGTCGTCCGCGACCACGAGACCGCGCCTCCGCAGCTCTTCCGGTGACGGAACCAGAAGGAGAGCGAGGTGACGCTGGTCGGAGCCGATCAGCATACACTGGGCGATGAGCGGGAGCTTTCGGAGTTCGTTCTCGATCGGCTCCGGTTCGACGTTCTCCCCGCTCCGGAGCACGATGGTGTCCTTCGAGCGTCCGACGATCTTGAGGCAGTCGTTCCAGGTGACGACGCCAATGTCGCCGGTACGGAACCAACCGTCGCTCAGGACGCGCGCCGTGCCCTCCGGGTCCCGGTAATACCCCTGCATCACCTGCGGACCGCGGACCTGGATCTCCCCGCGGCGCCCCCGTCCGCCTCCTCGCTCTCGACCTGAAGGATCGGGATAGACCACCGCACCGTCATTGAGATCGGCCAGACGGATCTCGGTCCCCGGATAGGGCGGTCCGACCGTCCCGATCACCCGCTTGCCCCAGGTGCGCACCGCCACCACCGGCGAGGTCTCGGTCAGGCCGTACCCTTCGAGCAGCGGGATCCCGGCGTAGTTCAGGAACTCATCGATATGGATCGGCAGCGCGCCGCCGCCGGAGATGGTTCCGCGCAGGCGTCCCCCGACCACCTGGCGAAGCCGGCGCATCACCAGGAGATCGAGGGCGGCACCGGGTAGCGCAAGCAGCAGCCATCGGATGAGATGAAAGAGGAGCAAGTCCGGCCGCGGCCGGCCGGAGAGGTCGAGCGCGCGTCCCCGGAGGAAGAACCACGAACCACGCCAGGCGCGCGAGACCGTGAGCGCGAACCGAAACAGAGCCCGATGGCGCCCTCCCCCGGAGCGAATCCGATGCTCCAGGCGGGCGTGTACGCTCTCCCACAAGCGCGGGGCCGAGGCCATGAAGGTCGGACGCACCTCGCGGAAATCGTCCGCCAGACTGCGCACGCTGCCGTAGTAGGTCGTCGCGCCCAGACTGAGGCAGGCCAGCTCGAACATCCGCTCGTAAGCGTGCCAGATCGGGAGGATCGACAGCACCCGATCTCGGGTGTCGAGGGTGAACGGGATGTTCCGCATCTGCGAGAGCATGTTTGCGTGCGAGAGCTGGACCCCTTTGGGTACACCGGTCGTCCCCGAGGTATAGATGAGGGCGTGCAGATCGGCCCCGCCGACCGCCGCGACCCGCTCCTCCACCCGCCGATCTCCCCCGGCGCGCAGCGTTTCACCGTGCGCCAAGAGGGCCGCGAGGCTGCCGGTGTCGGGCGGCTGCGCTCCGTCGGTCTCGAGGTCGATCAGGTAGATCGGGATTGCCGGATCGCAGTCGGCGCGTCGCAGGCGGCCGTGGAGCGCGCGGTTCTCGACGAAGATCAGTCGCGCGCCGGAGTGCGGTACGATGTGACGCAGCTCCGGCTCGGTCACGTCGGCGCCGCGGGGCACGTCGCAGCCTCCGGCGAACTGGGCCGCAAGCGAGATGAGCATCCACTCGCGTCGATTGTCGGCGAAGAGACAGACCCGATCCCCGGCCTGCACCCCGCGTTCGATCAGGGCGGTGGCCAACGCCACCACCTGTCGATGGAGCTCGCGGTAGCTGAGCGGGGCAAGGCCACGGTCCGCGGTGCGGGAAACCAGCGCCGCGCGGTCGGCGTAAGCCAACGCGGCGTGCGCGATCATGCGCGGGATGGTGTCCACCTCGCGCGGCAGCGGAGAGCGCTGCTTCACCGAACCTCGAGCGCCCCTCGCCGGAGCGAATCGCGGAGGAACCCGAGCACCTCGGAACGCACCTCGTCACGGGTGGAATCGATCTCACCGGCGTAGGCGTCGATTGCCGCCTCGACCGTCTCGGACTTCTCCAGGGCGGAGTAGACCAGGAGGGCCGAGAACGGCAGTTCGAGTTCGTGCTGGAACGCCGCGCCGACAAAGGTCAGACGACAGGTCGGATCGCTCTCCAGCACCGGCTTGGGACGGGTCTCGACCCAACGGGCGCTGGTCGGAAGCTGAAGCGAGAGGCGACCGAACCGCTCGTCATCGAGCGTACTCGCATCCCAGGCGCGCCAGAGGCTGCGCAGCGCCTCCGCGGTCGGGTACTGGCGCACCGCTAGTTCGACCGCCAGATACTGATCGGCATCCGGGCGCGCACGCAGGAGCACCAGGGCGCGATCGAAGTGGGCCGCCCCCAGCCCTTCCACATGTTCGCGGTAGACCTCCAGGGTGCGCTCGAACTCCCGGCCGAAGGTCCCGGTCATCTCGTAGGCGTAGCCGACCGAGAGGTAGTCGGACGGAATGCCCGGCCCCTGGAGCAACACCCGGTCGACCGCCACCTCGGAGAAGAGAGTGCGAAGTTCGTGATCGAGGCTGCGCCGCGCCAGGCGCGGGGTGTCGAACAACACCGCAGCCTGCCCGTCCGGGGCCAGCACCTCGGGCAGTTCCTGCAGGAGACGCAGTGCCAGCTCGTCACCGCGCGCTCCCCCGTGCATGTAGAGCGAGTGTTCGGTTCCGGCCGGACGCACCACGAAGGGGGGCTGGGAGAGGACCAGGTCGAACTGCTCCCCGCGCACCGGAGCGGTCAAATCGCCCGCGCGCAGATCGAGCGTCAGCCGATTGAAGCGCGCGTTGAGCGCGGTGAATCGGAGCGAGCGCGGGTTGAGATCGGTCGCCACCACTGCCGCCCCGCGCGCGGCGGCGACCAGGGAGAGGGTCCCGGCTCCACTCCCGAGGTCGAGCACCCGCACCTGGCGCCCGTCCTCGAGCGGGAACTCCTTCGGAAGGATTCGCTCGAGAATCAACGTGGTCGGCCCCGGCCCCATCACGGCATCGGCCTCGGTCACCGAGGTATCGGAGAAGACCCACACCCCGCTGGTCTGCACGAGGTGGAAGTTCCCCCGGATCCCATCGGCGTCACGCCGAACGAGGCCGCACTCCATGCCGAGCGGTCCCCACTCCGGGCCGGCCGCGAGGTCCCACTCGAAGGGCGAAACCACGTCGTCGTAGACGAAGAGACGGGCCAGGGTCCACTCCGGCCCCCGCAGGCGCCGGAGCGCCAGACGGATCAACGGCAGGCGGAGAGCATGGAACAGATGGGGCGCGATCGCCTCGGTGACGTCATAGACCGCCGGCCCGTGTCCGGTGGCGACGATCCGTTCGCGCAGCCGGACCAGAGCCTCGTCCGAAACGCGCTCCAGCGCGTCGAGGGTCGCTAACATGTCTCGACTCCCTTCCCCGATGTTTCGAGGGCCCACCCTTTCACGGCGGCGGCCACAACGTCAATAGGCGGACGCTCCGCCCCCCCGTCCGTTCGGTTGTGCCTCACTCGGGCCTCGGGTAGACTTCGGCGGTTGCTTTGCCCTGGGGCGGGTCCCGCGGGGCCGATCCCGGTCCGTAACCTGGAAGAGAATCCTCGCATGGACGTCCTCCCGACCCTGGTCGATCCCAACGACGACGACTTCAAGCGCAATCGCGAGCACCACCTTTCCCTGCGCGAGGATCTCCGGACCCTTCTCCGGAGCGTCCGCGCCGGCGGCTCGTCCGATGCCCGCCGGAAGCACGAGGAACGCGGCAAGCTGTTCGTGCGCGACCGGATCGACCACCTGCTCGATCCCGGCAGCCCCTTCCTCGAGCTGATGCCCCTGGCCGCCCACGGCGTCTACGAGGATGACGTGCCGGCCGCCGGGGTGGTCACCGGGATCGGGCGGATCGAAGGGGTGGAGTGCATGGTGATCGCCAACGATGCCACGGTGAAGGGGGGCACCTACCACCCGCTCACCGTGCGGAAGCACATCCGCGCCCAGGAGATCGCGCTCGAGAACCACCTTCCCTGCGTCTATCTGGTCGACTCCGGCGGCGCCTTCCTGCCGCTCCAGGCCGAGGTGTTCCCGGACGAGAAGCACTTCGGCCGGATCTTCTACAACCAGGCCCAGATGTCCGCCCGCGGCATCCCACAGATCGCCTCGGTGATGGGCTCCTGCACCGCCGGGGGCGCCTACGTTCCCGCGATGTCGGACGAGTCGGTGATCGTGAAGGGGAACGGCACCATCTTTCTCGGCGGGCCGCCGCTGGTGAAGGCCGCAACCGGTGAGGAGGTCTCGGCCGAGGATCTGGGGGGAGCCGACGTCCACTGCCGGGTGAGCGGGGTCACCGATCACTACGCGCAGGACGACCCCGAGGCACTCCAGATCACGCGCAACATCGTGCGCAACCTGAACTGGCGGAAGCAGGTCGAGCTCGATCTCCGGGCGCCGGAAGAGCCGATCTACGACCCGGAAGAGCTCTATGGCATCCTTCCCCGCGATCTCAAGACGCCGTTCGACGTGCGCGAGGTGATCGCGAGACTGGTCGACGGTTCCCGCTTCCACGAGTTCAAGGCGCTCTACGGCACCACGCTGGTGACCGGGTTCGCGCGTCTCTTCGGCTATCCGGTCGGGATCGTGGCCAATAACGGCATCCTCTTCTCCGAGAGCGCGGTCAAGGGGGCACACTTCATCGAGCTCTGCGCCCAGCGCCGCGTGCCGCTGCTCTTCCTGCAGAACATCACCGGTTTCATGGTCGGACGGCGTTACGAGGCAGGGGGCATCGCCAAGGATGGCGCGAAACTGGTGCAGGCGGTGGCCACCGCGGCCGTGCCGAAGCTGACCGTGATCGTGGGCGGCTCGTTCGGCGCGGGCAACTACGGAATGTGCGGCCGCGCCTACTCTCCTCGCTTCCTCTTCATGTGGCCCAACGCGCGCATTTCGGTCATGGGGGGCGAGCAGGCCGCCTCGGTGCTGGTCACGGTCAAGCGGGAGCAGCTCGAGGCGCGGGGAGCGACGCTCAGCGCCGCGGAGGAGGAGGCGATCCGGCGCCCCATCCTGGAGAAATACGAGCGGGAAGGTCATCCCTACTACTCGAGCGCCCGCCTGTGGGACGATGGCATCCTTGAACCGGGGCAAACCCGCGAGGCCTTGGCTCTCGCCCTGTCGGCCACCTTGAATGCCAAGGTCGAGCCGACCCACTTCCCCGTCTTCCGCATGTAGGAGAACCGTACGTGAGCGACAGCAAGATCGTCGTGCGCGACCAGGGGGCGATCCGCGAGATCCGCCTCAACCGCCCCGACGTACACAACGCCCTCGACGAGGAACTGATCGAGGCGCTGACCGGGGCGTTCGAGGAAGTGACTGCGGCGGTGGAAGAGGCGACCGGCGACGAGTCGTTCTGGGTGCCCGGGAACGGGCACGGCGAAGGCCCCCCCACCGCGTACGACGTCCCGGGGGTCCCGCGCGGGATCATCCTCTCGGGGGAGGGGGCATCGTTCTGCTCCGGGGCCGACATCGAGTACATGCGCCGCATCGGCCAGCGGAACGAGGCCGAAAACCTGGCCGACGCCCGCCGGGTTTCGCGGCTGTTCCAGGCGATCCGAGGCTGCCCGGTCTACACCATCGCCCGGGTTCAGGGTGCCGCCCTGGGCGGCGGCACCGGACTGCTGGCGGCCTGCGATCTCGCGGTCTCCGCCGACGACTGCACATTTGGATTCACCGAGGTCCAGCTTGGGATCCTGCCCTGCGTGATCTCCCCCTTCGTGCTCGATCGGATCGGGCCGACGCACGGGCGGGCCTGGTTCCCGACCGGCGAGCGGTTCGACGCCGCCACGGCGCTCCGGATCGGCCTGGTCAATCGGGTGGTCCCGGCGGCCGAGCTCGACTCCGCGATCGCTTCGACCGTGAAGGTGCTTCTCTCCGCCGCTCCGTCGGCCTCGCGCCAGGCCAAGCGGCTGGTCGAGATGGTCGCGTTCAGCCTGCCGTTGCAGCTCGATCTGGAACAGAACCTCGGCTCGGATCAAGGTTCCTCGCATCCCCACGACTGCGACGATCCCACCCACGACCACGACGAGGAGTATGACGAGCACACCTCGGTCTTCGACGAGACGGCGCGCTGGATCGCCGCCCTGCGGGCCGGCGCCGAGGGACGTGAGGGACTCGCCGCCTTCCTGGAGAAGCGGAAGCCCGGCTGGTTCATCCCCCCGAGGTAGACGCCCCGCAGTGCACCTGCCCACGTGATCGCACAAAAACGACCCGGCGCCCGAGAGTTCCTGTGGGAACCCCCGGGCGCCGGGTCTTTGTGCATCAACGCTCGCTTGTGGTCCGGAGAGACCTCGATCTAGCGGTACTGCTGCTTGATCGTTCCCCAGGTCTTCTTCTCCGTGGCCACCGGCGGCGGGCACGGGTTCGGATCGCAGTCGGTGTCGTCACCCTGGTAGCTGCCGTTCTGGGCAGTGCAGTCATCGGCGGTGAGGATCACGCACTCACCGGTCACGAGACAGCAGGCACCCAACTCCGGCGGCTGCGGACAGGGGTTCGGATCGCAGATCGTGCCGTCTCCGTAGTAGGTTCCGCCTCCGGTGAGGCAGTCCTCTTCGGTCGAGACGACGCAGGTTCCATCCTCGTAGCAGCAGGCGCCACGCGGTTGCGGACACGGGTTCGGATCACAGACCGTGTCGTCGCCGTAGTAGCTTCCGCCGCCCGCGAGGCAGTCATCCTCGGTCGAGACCACGCAGCTCCCGTCCGGGTAGCAGCAGGCGCCGAGCGGCTGCGGGCACGGGTTCGGATCGCACGGAGTGTCGATCCCCTGCCAGATGCCACCCGCCTCGATGCACTCCGCCTCGGTCAGGACCAGGCAAGAGCCGTCCTCGAAGCAGCAGGCGCCGAGCGGCTGCTCGCAGGGGTTCGGATCGCACGGAGCGTCGATCCCCAGCCACATGCCGCCCGCCTGGGTGCACGCCTCCTCGGTCAGCACTTCGCAGTGCCCATCGTGGAAGCAGCAGGCACCGGTCGGCTGCGGACACGGATTCGGACAGTGTCCGTCGTAGAAGCAGCAGGCGCCGGTCGGCTGCGGGCACGGATTCGGATCGCAGGGCGCGCCCAACCCAAGCCACGTCCCGCCGGCGTTCGCACACTCGCTCTCGATCAGCAACTCGCAGTGACCGTCAGGGAAACAGCAGGCGCCGGTCGGCTGCGGACAGGGGTTCGGATCGCAGGCCGTACCGTCACCCTGGAAGATTCCGCCATTCGCCTCGCAGTCGAGCTGCCCCTGCACCACGCAGGAGCCATCCGGATAGCAGCAGGCGCCGACGATCGGCTTGTTGCCGAAGAAGACATTGACCGTCGAACTTCCGAGGATGCGCACCACCTGGCAGAGCGGGGTGGTGTTGATGTAGCCCGGCTGCGGCGTCTCGCAGACCGTGAAGTACCCCGACGGCACGTAGCGCCAGCAGTAGACTCCGCCCACGCCGGTGACCGCGCACTTGTGCTGGCCGAGCGGGTCGTCGTGGCAGATCTCCCAGTTCGGCTGCCAGTAGTCGGCACCGTCGAAGATGCCGTTGCCGTCCAGGTCGATGAACTTGTAGACGCAGAGGGTGCGGGTCGCACTGAGCAGCAGGACACCGGCCTGCAGCGACACGGCCTCGCCGCCTTCCGGCGTGTAGGTCACCTCGTAGCGGTAGACGCCGTCGCGGGTTCCGAACGGAACCTCCCAGGTGAGCGTGTGCTCCGTGGCGACGACCTCTTCCTCGAGGATGGGGATGTTGGTTTGATCCTCGAACAGCGCGACGCGGAGCACCCCGGTCTGCTCCGAACGCTCGGCAATCACCCAGCAGTTCGCGGTCAGCACCCCTCCGGGGTTCCGCACGAACTCGGGCATCTCAGGATCCATCTGATACTGGATTTCGGCCGCCTGCACCACGCTGGAGAGGCACAAGGACGCGCCCACCACCGCAGATATCGCGGACAGCCAAAGGTTCCGTAACGCTCGCTTCATGTAGCGTCCTCCGATCGGAGCAACCAAGCGTTGTACATGCACTCTCGAACGCCGGCGCGTTCTCCCAAGATGCGGACCTCGGGGACCTCACCGGCGCCGAAACCGCGTTGTCTAACCTGGAACGGAGCTCCAACTTCGTGGGGACTTCGAGTTGCGGCTACATCCCGACCGATTAAAACTCTACCGTTTGGGAACGTCCGGAACAAGTGAGACTTTGTCTCCAGCCTCTATTTTGGAGAAATTTGGCCGCTATGGAGGATCCGTCCCCTTCCCGGGTCCCCATCCTCTGGGCCCCGTCCTGGGGAAACTATCGGCAGATCGCTCCGGGGGCTTTCGCGCAGAGGGGTGGGGACTGCTAAAGTACCGCCGCGCGTCGCACCGCCGCGCGCCGACGGTCCACGCACCTCGAGTCGAAGTCGGGAACTTTCCTCTGGAGCCTTAACCGTTGAAACGAGAGCCATTTAAGACCTTACTCGTCGCGAACCGCGGCGAGATCGCGGTCCGGATCCTCCGCGGCGCCCGCGAGGCGGGTCTGCGCACCGTGGCGGTCTACTCCGAGGCCGATCGAACTGCCCGGCACGTCCTCGAGGCTGACCGCGCGGTCTTGATCGGACCGGCCGCAGCCCGGGAGAGCTACCTCCGGGTCGAAGCGATCCTCGAAGCGGCGCGGCGGAGCGGCGCCGAAGCGATCCACCCGGGGTACGGTTTCCTCTCCGAGAACCCCCGCCTGGCGGAAGCGGTCGAGGCCGCCGGCCTGGTGTTCGTCGGTCCCCCCGCGGACGCCATCCGTCGGATGGGATCGAAGTCGGAGGCGCGGCGTCTGGCGGAGGCCGCTGGAGTACCGGTGATTCCGGGATACGACGGTGACGAGCAGAGCGACGCGCGCCTGCTGGATGAGGCGGCACGGATCGGCCATCCCCTCCTGATCAAGCCTTCGGCCGGCGGCGGAGGCAAGGGGATGCGGCGGGTCGAGGCCGGTGACTCTGTGGCCGAGGCATTGGCCGCCGCGCGCCGCGAAGCGCTCTCCGCCTTCGGCGACGACCACCTCATCCTCGAGCGCTACCTCGAGCCGGTGCGGCATGTCGAGATCCAGGTCTTCGCCGATGCGCACGGAAACGTGATCCACCTCCGGGAGCGCGAGTGCTCGATCCAGCGTCGCCACCAGAAGGTGTTCGAGGAGTCCCCATCCACCGCGCTCGACGAGACCACGCGACGGGCGATGGGCGAGGCGGCGATCGCGCTCACCCGCGCCGTCGGCTATCGCAGCGCCGGAACGATCGAGTTCGTCCTCTCCCCCGACCGCTCGTTCCACTTCCTCGAGATGAACACCCGCCTGCAGGTGGAACATCCGGTCACCGAAGCGGTCACCGGGATCGACCTGGTTCGCCTGCAGCTCCGCGAGGCGATGGGCGAACCGCTCGGGATCGCGCAGCAGTTGGTGAGCGGCCGGGGACATGCGATCGAGGCTCGCCTCTACGCCGAGGACCCGGCCAACGGATTCCTCCCCAGCGCGGGGCGGATCGTCCTGCTCCGCGAGCCGCAGGGGCCGGGCATCCGGGTCGACAGCGGAATCGTCGAAGGAGGCGAGGTCGGAGTCCACTACGATCCGATCCTGGCCAAGATCATCGCGCACGGTGACGATCGCAAACAGGCGCTGGAGCGACTGGCGCGCGCCCTCGCCGAGACGGTGGTCTTCGGACTCGCCACCAACCTCGGATTCCTCCGCGCGGTGCTCGCGAGTGAGCGCTTCCAGCGCGGCGAGACTTACACCAACGACATCGACACCCGCTTCGACCTGGAGTCGGCCCGCGCGATCCCCGGCCCCGAAGCCTGGGCCCTGGCCGCGCTGACGGCGGAGGGGCTGGCCCCGGCGAGCCGCGTCGCCTCGCTCTCTCCCGGCGCCACCTTCCCCGCCGACCCTGCCTCTCCCTGGACAGCCCTCCACGGCTTCCGCCTCGGGGCGGAGAATTAGAGGAAACGATGCCGGAACAGACTCGCGCCCAGCGCACGCTCGAACATGCCGGCACCGCGCAGGCGGTCGAACTGGAGGCCGAGGGGACCAGCGCCACCTTTCGCGTCGACGGCCACGGCGGCTCCCTCTGCTGGATCGAGGGGGCCGACGGTCAGCTCCGGGTGCACTGGGGAGAGCACTCGACCTTCGCGTATCTGAGGCGCGAAGGAGACACCGTCTGGGTCCACCTGGATGGAGCGACGCACCGCTTCACCATTCCGGCCCCCGGCGCGCGCCCCCGCGCCGGGAACGCATCCGGTCCGGAACCGGAGGTCCGCGCCCCGATGACCGGGACGGTGCGCCGGATCCAGGTGCACGCCGGCCAGCAGGTCGAGAAGGGGCATCCGCTCCTCGCGCTCGAGGCGATGAAGATGGAGCATGTTCTGAAGGCGCCGGCCAAGGCGACGGTCGAGACGATCCTCTGCCGCGAGGGGGAAACGGTCGACCTCGGGTCGGTGCTGCTGCGCCTCGAACTGGACCCGGCCCCATGATCCGCGCGCTCCCCCCGCGCGTCCGGATCGTCGAGGTCGGGCCGCGCGACGGACTGCAGAACGAGGCGACACCCATCCCTACGCCGGAGAAGATCGCCTTCATCGATGCGCTTTCCGCTGCCGGCCTGCCCGAGATCGAGGCGACGTCCTTCGTCGCCCCCGGCCGCATCCCGCAGCTCACCGACGCCGAAGAGGTGATGCGCGGCATCACCCGACGCCCTGGCTGTCACTACACCGTCCTCGTCCCGAACGAGAAGGGACTGGAGCGGGCGCTCGCGGTCGAGGTCTCCCGCATCGCGGTCTTCACCGCCGCCTCGGAGAGCTTCAACCGGAAGAACATCCGCGCCTCGATCGCCGAATCGATCGAGCGCTACCGCCCGGTGGTCCGCGGCGCGCAGGCCGCCGGCCTCTCGCTTCGCGGCTACGTGTCGACCGCCTTTGCCTGCCCCTACGAGGGGCCGATCGCGCCCACCGCGGTGCGCGAGGTGGTGGCACGGCTGCGCGACCTCGGGGTGGAGGAGATCTCCCTCGGGGACACGGTCGGAGTCGCGGTGCCGAGCGAGGTCGATCGCTTGCTCGATGCACTCGAGGGCACGCTTCCCCTGGCGGACACCGCGCTCCACCTGCATGACACGCGCGGAACCGCGCTCAGCAACGTGATGCGGGGCCTCGAACGGGGCGTGGCCATCTTCGATGCGAGCGCGGGCGGTCTGGGCGGCTGCCCCTACGCGCCGGGGGCGGGCGGCAACCTGGCGACCGAGGATCTCCTGTATCTGCTCGAGCGTCTCGGCATCGAAACCGGGGTCGACCTCGATCGAGTGCGGCACGCGGGGGATCGGTTGGAGAGCCTACTAGGTCATGCGCTCCCCTCGAAGGTGCGCGCGGCCGGTGGGGCACTCCGTCCGCAGGGACCGATCGACGCCTGAGCCGGCGCGGCGCCGGCAAGTGAGCGCGCGAATTCACCGATTGTCAGCCGGAGCGCGGGCTCCTACGCTCGCCGGTCGCGCATTCGATCACCATCTACCAGGGAAGGGCCTGATGTCCCACTACTACGAGTCGCACGATCTGGGGAAGTTCGGCGAGATGGCCAACGGCTCACCCGAACTCTGGCAGAAGTTCCTCGCCTGGTACTCCGCGGTGTTCGCCGAAGGGGCGCTCTCCGAGCGGGAGAAGGCGCTGATCGCCCTCGCCGTGGCGCACGCGGTTCAATGCCCCTACTGCATCGACGCCTACACCACGGCCTGCCTGGAGAAAGGCTCCAACGAGGAGCAGATGACCGAGGCGGTGCATGTCGCGGCGGCCATCCGCGGCGGGGCCAGCCTGGTCCACGGCGTCCAGATGCGCAATCACCTCCACAAGCTGAGCATGTAGCCCCGGGGCGCGGAGACGATGGCGGAACCAACCCTGAACAAACTGCGCGTGCCGCTGGCCGATCCCAAGGTCCAGCTCCGGCAGCTCCACGCCCTGGCGATCGAGCGGAGCTTCGAAGCCCAGGTCGCCGGCGCCGGTCACCCGGAGCTGCGAGCCGACGGGATCCAGGTGCTGCAGATCAACGTGGGCAAGCGCTGCAACCAGGTCTGCCACCACTGCCACGTCGACGCCGGGCCGGATCGCCGGGAGGTGATGTCGGCCGAGACGGTCGATCACTGCTTGCGGGTGCTGGCCCAGACCGACATCCCCACCCTCGACATCACCGGCGGCGCGCCAGAGCTGCACCCGGAGTTCCGTCGGATGGTGCGTGAGGCCCGGGCACTTGGCCGGCAGGTGATGGACCGCTGCAACTTGACGATTCTGCTTCTCCCGAACTACAGCGACCTCCCGGAGTTCCTGGCCGAGAACCAGGTCGAGGTGATCGCCTCGCTCCCCTACTACCTGCCGAAGCAGACCGACGCGCAGCGCGGCGAGGGGGTCTTCGACGGGTCGATCGAGGCGCTCCGACGGCTGAACGACCTGGGCTACGGAGTCCCTGGCTCGGGACTCAAGCTCGACCTGGTGACCAACCCAGTCGGGGCCTTTCTCCCCGCCAAGCAGTCCCAGCTGGAGGCGGAGTGGCGACGCGAACTCGCGCGGAGGCACGGGGTCACCTTCAACTCGCTCTATACCATCACCAATATGCCGATCAGCCGCTTCCTCGAGTTCCTCCTGCGGAGCGGCAACCTCGAAACCTACATGCAGAAGCTGGTGCAGGCCTTCAATCCGGCGGCGGTCAACGGGCTGATGTGCCGCACCACTCTCTCGGTCGGCTGGGACGGCACCCTCTACGACTGCGATTTCAACCAGATGCTCGAGTTGACCGTCGATCACGGCGGCCCGCGCCACATCCGCGACTTCCAGATCGCTCCCCTCGCGCGTCGCCAGATCGTGACCGCCCCGCACTGCTTCGGCTGTACGGCCGGCGCGGGCTCCTCCTGCGGGGGTGCCCTGGCCGACTGATCCGGTACTTTCCCCTTGCCCGCCCTCTTCTCGTTCGCTTAATTTGATCATCATCTAATTGATGTTGGTCGATGTTGACTTGGTACAACCGGCCCCAGGGAGGGCGGAAGGAGGCAGGAATGGAGGCGATCTCGCCGATCGAACAGGTGGTCACGGGATTCAAGGCGCTGGCCGACCCGGTCCGGCTGCGCCTGCTCGGACTCCTGGCGGAACGCGAACGGAGCGGTCAGGAGCTGGCCGGGCTGCTCGGGGTCTCGGCCCCCACGGTCTCGCATCACCTGAAGCTGCTCAAGGGGTGCGGATTCGTGCTCGAGACCCGGCATGCCCCCTACACCTACTTCGCCCTCGACCCCAAGGCGCTGCAGTCCCTGGTCGAATCGGTGAGCCGTCGGGAGAAGGTGCAGCAGTGGGGGGCGGAGGAGGAGATCGAGTCGGACATCCGTCGTGTGCTGAACGCCTTCTTCGAGGGGCCGCGACTCAAGTCGATCCCGGCCCAGCGGCGGAAGAAGGAGATCGTCTTCGAGGAACTTCTCCGCCGCCTGCCGCGGAAGAGCGAGTACACCGAGCAGGAGCTGTCGCTCTGGTTGAAGGCGATCCACGAGGACTTCTGCACCATCCGGCGCGAGTTCCTGATCGGGGGCTACATGATCCGGGAGGCGGGCATCTTCCGACTGACCGAGAAGGGGCGCGAGATCGCCCGCAGTCGGCGCGGCGCGACGCCCCGCGCCGGGCGCGAAGGGAGCGAGTAGGGTGTCGTCCGTAGGCGAGGTAGGGGGAGTCCAACCGACCGGTCCGAGGGACGAGGTCACCCGCGTCCACGAAGAGCGGGTGGCCTTCGTGCTCGAGATGGCGCGCGCGCTGCACGCCTACGGCACTCCGGCCCATCGTCTGGAGGAGACGCTGACTCTGGTCGCCGACCAGTTGGGCCTCGAGGGGCAGTTCTTCTCCACCCCGACCTCGATCTTCTCGTCCTTCGGGACGCTGGTCACCCAACGGACGCATCTCCTGCGGGTGGAGCCGGGAGCACCCGATCTGGGTCGCCTCGGGCGGGTGGACGAAGTGATGCAGGAAGTGATCGCACGGCGCCTTTCCCCCGCCGAAGGGGTGCGCGAAATCCAAGCAATCGAGCGGGCGCCGGACCGCTTCGCCGGCCCGGCTCGTGTCGTGGCGTATGGACTCGCCTCGGGCGCGGCGGCGATCTTCTTCGGCGGCAACCTGCGGGGGTGGGCGGTCGCCGCGCTGCTCGGCGTGCTGGTCGGTCTGGTCGAGCGCCTCGCAGTGCGGCACCGGGCCTGGAATCGGGTCGAGACCCCGCTGGCCGCGTTTACTGCCGGGGCGGTGGCGACGCTGCTCGGGATCACCTGGGGCGGCTTCTCGGTCTCGACCGCGATTCTCTCCGGCCTGATCGTGCTCCTGCCCGGGATGATGCTCACCACGGCCATGACCGAACTCTCCACCCGGCACCTTGCCTCGGGGACCGCACGCCTCACCGGCGCCTTCTCGGTCTTCCTCGGGCTCGGCTTCGGCGTCGCGCTCGGCACTCGCCTGATCGTCGCGGTGCTCGGCCCGGCGCCACTCGTGGCCACGCCCGATCTCCCCTGGTACTGGGAGTGGATCGCGGTCGTGATCTCCTCGGTGTCGTACCTCGCCCTGCTCAAGGCGGAGCCACGCGACTTCCCCGGGATCGTGCTCGCGGGGGCGTTGGCCCTGGCCGGATCGCGCGCCGGATCGGCCTTCTTCGGCCCCGAACTTGGTGTGATGCTCGGCGCGCTGACCGTCGGTCTCGGAGCGAATCTCTATGCGCGCTTCGCCGGACGCCCGGCCACGATTCCGACCGTGCCGGGTGTGCTCATCCTGGTGCCAGGGAGCGTCGGCTTTCGCAGCGTGGCCGACTTGCTCGATCGCGAGGTGATCACCGGGGTCGAGACCGCGTTCCGCATGATCCTGATGGCGGTCGCCCTCGCGGCCGGCCTTCTCCTCGCGCGGGTGATCTCGCCCGAGCGACGGATGCGCTGACTGCGCGCGCTTCCGCCCTTCCCGCGGGTCAGGAGCGCACGCGGTTGTACCGTCCGTCGAACACTACCGACCAGGTGGTCCCCCGATCGGTGGAGGTCTCCCAGACTTGCCGCACCAGATCGGGTCCCTGGGGCGTCCAGGTGATGCGGTTGATCACCTCGGCCCCGGTTGCGGTTCGCGTCGCCCCGCTGAGCCGCATCTCCCCCGCGTCGAAGCGCCCGGCGAGCAGCAGCGCGCCGCCACGCGAGTCGATCCAGGTCTGGTGCCACTGCTGGTCGGAGGGATCGAAGTAGTTGAAACTGCGGCCGGTCATCCCCCGTGCGCCCATCCAGTGCTCCTCCAGACCACAGCCGTCCAAGGTAGGAGTGATCCGATTGGTCCCTGCCAGGCTGCCATCGGGCAGTTCCACGCGCCAGTCGCCGATCCAGAAGTCGAATTGCCGACGCTCCGGCGAGGCACAAGGGGAATCGAGGCTGAGAGGAGCGCTCGTCTCGCTGGAAGTCTCCGCGAGCGAGATCAAGGGGGAGCCCAGCAGCGCCAGCAGCGGCAACACCCATGACGGAAAGCGATCGAGCATGGAGCCTCCTCGGTTCGTGCACCCGACGGTCGGCTCCACTCTAGTGACCGGGCCGCCGGAGACCCCATCCCCAGTGCGGGGGATCGGCGGCCGGCCGCTACCCGCCGACCAGCTTCCGATGTTCGCCGATCAGCGCCTCGACCACCGCCGGCTCGGCCAGCGTCGTCACGTCCCCCATCCCCTCGTAGTCTCCGGCCGCTATCTTCCGCAGGATGCGACGCATGATCTTCCCGCTCCGGGTCTTGGGCAGGCCGGGGGCGATCAGGACCTGATCCGGGGCGGCGAAGGCGCCGATCATCTGCCGCACCGATTCCTTCATCTGTCCGATCAACTCTCCGGGGGGAGTCTGCTCGAACTCGGGGTTGATCAGCACGTAGGCGAAGATCCCCTGTCCCTTGATCTCGTGCGGGAATCCCACCACCGCCGCCTCGGCCACCGCGTCGTGCGCGACCAGCGCGCTCTCCACCTCGGCCGTCCCGAGACGATGGCCGCTGACGTTGATCACGTCATCGACCCGTCCAGTGATCCAGTAGTAGCCGTCCTCGTCGCGTCGACAACCGTCGCCGGTGAAGTAGAGACCGGGGAATCGCGCGAAGTAGGTCTCCTTGAACCGTTGATGATCGCCGTAGACGGTGCGGGCCTGGCCCGGCCAGGCCTGGGCGATGC
The DNA here is from genome assembly GCA_016712505.1 of Candidatus Eiseniibacteriota bacterium. Classification (GTDB taxonomy): domain Bacteria; phylum Eisenbacteria; class RBG-16-71-46; order CAIMUX01; family CAIMUX01; genus JADJQY01. Next base: position 39,215 of record JADJQY010000017.1, read on the forward strand.
AGAGATTCCCCGAGATGCCGTTCCCCTCGATCACTCGCCCCTGGTCATCGACCACCAGCGGCTTGACGCCGAAGAACGGCAGCGTGGCCGAGCCGGGCTTCATCGGCGTGACCCCGGGCAGCGGCGTGATCAGGATGCCGCCGGTCTCGGTCTGCCACCAGGTATCGACCACCGCGCAGCGTCCTTCGCCGACCACGTCGTGGTACCAACGCCAGGTCTCGGGGTTGATCGGCTCGCCCACCGTCCCGAGGATGCGGAGCGACTCGCGGGAGTAGCGCTTGACCGGTCCGTCCCCCTCGCGCGCGATGGCGCGGATGGCGGTCGGCGCGGTGTAGAAGATGTTCACCTTGAGGTCGTCGACCACTCGCCAGTAACGGCTGGCGTCGGGGTAGGTCGGGATCGACTCGAACATCACCGTGGTGGCCCCGTTGGCCAGCGGCCCGTAGAGGATGTAGCTGTGCCCGGTGATCCACCCGATGTCGGCCGCGCAGAAGTAGATGTCGCCGGGATGGTAGTCGAAGACCAGCCGGTGCGACATCGCGGCATAGACCAGATAGCCGGCAGTGGTGTGAAGCACCCCCTTGGGCTTGCCGGTCGAACCCGAGGTGTAGAGGATGAAGAGCGGGTCTTCGGCCCCCATCCACTCCGCAGTGCAGGTCGAGCGCTGGCGCTTGCACTCCTCGTCGAGCCAGAAGTCGCGCCCGTGAACCATGGGCGGATCGAGTTCGGTGCGGCGCGCGACCAGTACGGTCGTCACCTGGGAGAGCCCTTCACAGGCCCGATCGACCGTCGACTTCAGCGGGATCCGCCTACCGCCGCGCAACCCCTCGTTGGCGGTCAGCACTACCTTTGCCCCGGCGTCGAGGATGCGATCGCGCAACGCCTCGGCCGAGAAGCCGCCGAACACCACCGAGTGGATCGCCCCGATCCGCGCGCAAGCCAGCATGGCGAAGGCGAGGTCGGGGATCATCGGCATGTAGATCGCGACCCGGTCGCCGCGGCGCACACCATGGTGCAGCAGCACGTTCGCCACCCGGCAGACCTCGTGCTTCAGCTCGCGGTAGGTGATGTGGCGATACTGCCCCGGCTCGTCCATCGCCCAGATGATCGCGGTCTGCTCTCCCCGATCCTTCAGATGTCGATCGACGCAGTTGTAGCAAGCGTTCAACCGCCCGCCGGAGAACCAGGCCATGTCAACTTCGCGGTAGTCCTGATCGAAGACCGATTCCCACTTGTGGAACCAGGAGAGGTTCTCCGCCTCCGCCGCCCAGAACCACTCCGGGTGGTCGAGCGAGAGTCGGTAGCGTCGCTCGTATTCCTCGCGAGTCCGGATGTGGGCCGTCGCGGTGAACTGCGGCTTGACCGGATAGATCTCCGGGACCGCGCTCGCCCCGTTGGGGTTGGTTGGATTGGTGCTCGACGCGTCGGACATGTGCCTCTCCCTCGTCCCGGTACTCCGCGACGCAACCCTGCGCCGCTCCCGTCTCAGGAGACGAATCGTAAACCGGGAGGCCGGAGGCGTCTAGTTGATCGGCGGTCGGCCGGCGCGCCAGGCGGCAAGGTCGCGAGACAGGCACTGCTCCTGGGTCAATGGGGCTGCGCCCCCGGACGCCAGACGGGCGCGCTCGACCTCGCGCAGCGCGGGGAGGGGACTTTGTCCGGTGCGCGCCAGGCGGGTGACGCGGCGAGACGCGTCCGGCACGTGACGTTCGACCTCCCAGGTGCGGTCAGCGTTACCGTCCCAGAGCCAGGTGTCGAAGACGCCGTCCTGGTCGCGGTCTTCCGTGCGCAGGATCTCGTCGGTCCGTCCGTCTCCGTTGGCGTCGTGTTCGATCTGCCCCCAATCGGCGCCCCAGAGGTGGACCCGGCCGTCGATCTCCGAGTGGTAGAGCGCGCCGGAACCGCTGGCGTCGCGGTCGAGCTCGTACCGCTTGTCGTGGAGCGCGCACGGGGGACCGCCCACTACCTGGAAACCGGGGACCTCCTCGGCGATGATCCCCTCCCAGCGGTCGTGTGCCTCCGGGTCACCGGGGTCGACATTGCGGTCGTTCTCGTCGAAGCAGAGGAGGAACTTCTCCCACCGCGCCTCGGCCACGAAATCGCGCGCCTGGGTGTAGTCGACCAGGGTGATCCGATTGCTCATCGGATCGTCCGCCCCGCAGTTCGGATCGCCCGGACGGAGAAACAGCGTGTCGCAGCGGGCGGCGGGGGCGACGACGCGACCGACCCCGATCACCGCCAGATCGTAGTCGTAGGGACTCGCCTGGGGATTGGAGGCGGAGGGACGTCCGGCATCGTGGTCGAGATCCCAGCTCCAACGAAACGAGGTGACCCGCGTGGTCTCTCCCGAGATCCGGAGCACCTCGTCGGTGAACCCGTCCTGGTCGTGGTCATAGAAGCAGAAGGGGTTCTCCTCGAAGGAGAGCCAGCGGCGGGTGGTCTCGTCGTACTGGGCCGCGGTGAAGAAGCCGTTGCAGGAGTAGTCGCAGTCCCACTGGTTGTGCTTCTGCTCATACTGCCCGTGGGTCAGGGCGAAGAAGCGGCCGTCGTCGTCATACTGCTCGAAGAGGAGCAGCGCGAGGCGCGCGTGATGGAGCATCCCGCCGTGCACCCCGTAGAGCACCTGTCGTTCGGCCTTGCCGTCTCCGTCCAGGTCCTGGTAGTCGACGATCCGCTCGACCGTGCCGTCGTCGTCGAGATCGTAGAGCCGCACGTCGTCGACCGTGTCGGCCCGCGCGCTCTTCTGCCCGGCGGCGCGCCCTTCCTTCAAGGTGATGAGCAGGTCGGCACCGGCTCGTTGCAGGTAGAGGTCCGGGCCGGCGCCCGGCACCCGGCGGCGCTCTCCCGGCTCGAGGCGCCGCTCGGCCCCCGAGCTGGCGAGAACGCGTTCGACCACCGGGACGAAGCCGAGGACGCAGAGCCGCTCCCAGTTGCTGGCCCGCAGATCCGATGCCTCGTCTTGGGCACTGGCCGGTTCCGGCGCAGGGCCGGCGACCAGCACGAGCGCGGCAATCGCGGCCGACACCACTCCGGCCAGGGTTCGAGCCCGACACTCGGTCCGGATCGGATCTGCTCTCACGTCGCGACAGTCTCCCTTCGCCTGGAGTATGTTCCGCCCTTCCCACGACCTGTGGATCGCTGGAACCGACGACCCCGAAGAGCAGGCAGCATGGAAACCCCTCAGTGGTCGGGACAACGGGAAGTGACGCCTCCGGAGGATAGCATCCCGCGGCTGGCTTCCCGCGTGCCGAGCGCGCCCTACTGCGAACTGCGGGGGGTGCGGACGCACAACCTGAAGGCGATCGACTGCCACGTCCCGTTCGGGAGGCTGACCGTGATCAGCGGGGTTTCCGGTTCGGGCAAGTCGAGCCTGGCCTTCGATACGATCTACGCCGAGGGGCAAAGGCGGTTCGTCGATTGCCTCTCGACCTACGCCCGGCAGTTCCTGCCCCGGCTCGATCGCCCGGATGCCGATCGGATCGGCGAGCTGCAGCCCCCGGTCGCGGTGCGGCAGCAGAACCTGATCCGGAACGCCCGTTCCACCGTCGGCACCATCACCGAGGTGGCGAACTACCTGGAGCTGCTGGTGGCGCACGCCGGGACCCACCACTGCGTGGCCTGCGGCGCTGTGGCCGAGGCACTCGACCTCGACCAATCCGTGGCGCGGCTGCTCGCCCTCCCCGCCGACTCGCGCTGGATCCTCTGCGCCCCGGTCCCCCCCGACGGTGCGTCAGGGGGGGTGAAGGCCAAGACTCGGTCCAAGAAGAGCTCCGGCGTGCGCAAGGGGAGCAGGGGTCGGTCGATTCCCCCGACCGAGGAAACGGGATACTCGAACGAGGTCCTGGCAAGTCTCGGCTACACCCGCTTCCTGGTCGACGGGGAGATCCAGGAGGAGGCACCGAAGGGACACGATCGTCTGCTGGTGATCGACCGATTGGCGGTGCGAGGCATGACCCGACAACGCGCCACCGAGGCGATCGAGGCCGGATGGCGGATGGGGCAGGGGACGCTCCACCTCTTCGCGCCGGGCGGGACCACGCCGCAGCACACCCTGCGCCGCGGGGTCCACTGCGGCGGCTGCGGCGCCCGCACCGAGATCCTGCCGCCGCACGGCTACTCGCCGCACAGCCCGCTCGGCGCGTGCGCCGCCTGCCAGGGGTTCGGGCGGGTGGGGGTGATCGATCGCGACAAGGTGGTCCCCGACCCGTCCCGCTCCCTCCGCGCCCACGCCCTGGTGCCGTTCGGAACCGCCATGGCGGCGGAGTGGCAGCGAAAGCTGGAGACGGTCGGTGCGAAGCGCGGCATCCGGCTCGACCTCCCCTATCGCGAACTGACCGCGGAAGAGCAGGCCTGGGTCTGGTCGGGCGACAAGGAGTTTCGCGGCGTCGAGGGGTTCTTCCGGTACCTCGATCGCAAGCGCTACCGGCCGCATGTGCGCATCTTCCAGGCGCGCTTTCGCGGCTACCTCGTCTGTCCCGAGTGCCGCGGTTCGCGGCGACGCCAGGAGGCGCTCGCGGTCCGACTCGACCAGCTCAACCTGCAGGAACTCGAGAGCCTGCCGATCGACCAGCTCGCGGAGAGGGTCGATCGTCTCGATCTCTCCACCGAGCGACGGGCGCGGGTGGCGCCGCTCCTGCACGAGCTTTCGACCCGGCTCCGCTACCTGCTGGAAGTGGGGCTCGACTATCTCTCACTTTCCCGCACCGCGCGAACCTTGAGCGGCGGCGAGACCCAGCGCATTCGCCTCGCCACCGGACTCGGCAGCGCGCTGGCCCAGACCCTCTACGTCCTCGACGAACCGACGGTGGGGCTGCACGCCGGCGACACCGCGCGCCTCCTCGGGGTGATGCGATCGCTCTGCGCGCGGGGGAACACCGTTCTGGTGGTCGAGCATGACCCGGAGATCGTGGCCGCCGCCGATCACCTGATCCTCCTCGGTCCATCGGGGGGTGAAGCGGGGGGCGAACTGCTCTACGAAGGGCCGCCGGCGGAGTTCTTTGCCCGACATCCGGGGTACTTCGTGGCCGATTCAGGCGCGGAAGTTCAGGCCTCGGTCGCCAGAGAGTCCGCACCGCGACCGGAGCTCCTGCTTCAGGGCATCCGTCACAACAACCTCGAGATCGAACAGCTCGCTCTCCCCCTCGACCGGATGGTGGTGCTGACCGGGCTCTCCGGCTCGGGCAAGTCGGCGCTGCTCGAGGATGTGCTCTGGAAGCAGATCGAACGACACTTCGGTCGAGCGGTCGAGGAGGTCGGCGCGCTCAAGTCGATCACCGGCCTCGATGCGCTCCTCGATGTGGTGCTCCTCTCGCAGGATCCGCTCGGCCGTTCGAGTCGATCCACCATCGTCTCGTTCATGGGGTTGCTCGATCCGATCCGCGCCCTCCTGGCCAGGTCGCCGGCGGCGAAGCGGCTGCGCCTCAAGCCGGGGGCCTTCTCCTTCAACGTCGAGGGGGGGCGCTGCGAGATCTGCCGCGGGATGGGTCGGGTCACGATCGAGATGCAGTTCCTGGCCGACGTGGAGGTGGTCTGCGAGAGCTGCCGCGGGCGCCGGTTCAAGGAGAAGGTGCTGGAGGTGACCTGGCGCGGACGAAACATCCTTCAGATGCTCGATCTCTCGGTGGCCGAGGCGCGCGAGGCGTTCGCCGAGATACGGGGCGCGGCGGCACGGGTGCGCCCGCTGGAACAGGTCGGGCTGGAGTACCTCCGGTTGGGGCAGAGCACCGCGACCTTGAGCGGCGGGGAGGCGCAACGACTGCGCATCGCCTCGTTCCTGGCCGAGGAAACCGCCGGGCGAAAGCTCTTCCTGCTCGACGAGCCAACCTCCGGACTCCACCCGCGTGACATCCGGAGGTTGCTCGACGCGCTTCGCGCCCTGCTCGATCGCGGCCATGCGGTAGTCGCGGTCGAACACCAGCTCGACTTCATTCGGGCCGCCGACTGGATCGTCGATCTCGGACCGGGCGGCGGCCGTCACGGTGGCCAACTGCTCTACTCGGGTCCCCGCCGCGGTTTCGAGGCGCGGCAGCAGTCCGCCACCGCGCTCGCCCTCCGCGGGCGCTGACGCCGGTCCCTCCGGCGCTAGAGCGCGGCCTTGGCCACCTTCCGGTTCAGCATGAGGACACGCGCATCCGGATCGACCAGGATGGCCTCCGGCTTGAACCTCGAGGCGAGCGTCACGGTCTGCTCCTCCGCCGGCCCGAGCACCAGCGAAGCGCGAATCTCCTGATAGCTGCCCTGGTCTCCCCCGCTGGCCGAGGAGTCGGCGGGAGCCGCAGCTTCCTTGTCCTTCCGGAATCGTTCGCCCAGGGTCGCCGCGACCTCGATCGGCATCCGCGCCGTCCCGATGTTCCGGACCACACAGGTGGTCGTCCAGGTACCCTCGCTTTCGGTGGTCTTCGGGTCGCGCAGCCGGTACTCGGGCACGTTGACCTCGAAGTACCACTGCTTGACGAACAGATCGAACGCCTCCCGATCGGGGGCATACTCCCGCAGGGTCAGGACCAGGTCCTCCAGCAGCGGGTAGTCCGGGCCATTCCCGAAGCGGCGCATGAACTCCTGCAGTCCGGCGAGGCAGGCCTCGCGCCCCATCAGGTCGTAGAGCATCCACATCACCCAGCCGCCCTTGTCGTAGGTGACCGTGGTGTCCCCGGGCTTCGAACCGTCGATCTTGATCAGCGGCCGCTCCGAGTCGGCCTGTCGCGAGTCGCCGTAGCGATCCTCGATCCCGAGGAGGAACTGGATCCGCGCCTGCTCTCCCAGCACCTGCTGCTGCAGGAGTGCCGTCGAGAAGTGCGACATCCCTTCCGAGAGGATATCGCCCCCGGGTCCGCGTCCGGGGGTCAAGAGGTTCCCCCACCACTGGTGCGCCGCCTCGTGGGCGGTCACCAGGAAGGCGACGTTTCCGCGATCGTCGCTCTTGGTCAGGAAGCCGATCGACTCCGAGAAGGTGATGTTGGTCGGGAACCCCTGGGCATAGGAGGCCAGCGCGGGGAACTCCGACAGCTTCAGCTCCTGCCAGGGGAAGGGCCGGAACCACTCGGAGTAGTACTTGCGCGCCGCATCCAGCGCCCGCGACATCTCCTCGATGTTGTAGGGGTGCTTCGGGTCGTAGTAGATCGCGGTTCCCTCGCCCCGCTTCACCGCCCACTTGCCGGCCACCACGTTCCAGAAGCGAACGGGGAAATCGCTCTCCCAGGTCATGGTCCGGAGGCCACCGCTCGTCTCATCCGCGGTGAGCACGCCGACCGAGTTGTAGGTCAGCTCCGCCGGTCCGGTCACCTTGATCCGCGTGCGGTACGGTGTATCCCCGCCGAAAGCCGGGGGCAGCACTTCCTTCCAGTGATCGTCCGGATAGACCCGCGGCTCGTAGCGGTTCTTGTCGGTCACGCCGATGGCCTCGTTGTATCCAACCACCGGCGCGAAGGTCGCTCCACCGATGTAGGTGAGCACCGCTGCCTCCGGCAGGATGAACTCGCTCATCCCCCGGCCGTTGCGGGTGTTGCCTCGCGGCCAGCGCCCCGCATTGCTGAAACCGAGGACCAGACTGTCGCCGGGAGCGAGCGGCGGATCCGGCTTGATCACGAAGAGGCTGGTCCGGTCCTCCGGAGTGTAGGGCGAGCCGTTGAGGCTCCACTCACAGCTATCCCAGTGCAACCCGCCGGTCACGGCGAAGCGGGCGAGCGGTTTCTCGGTCCGATTCACCAGGTGGAACTCCCCGCGGCAGCGGAAGGCATGGTGCTTCGGCTCGAGCGTGAGGTCGATGTCGGCGAAGCTCATGCTCGGAATCGGCGCGTCCTTCCAGGTCGCAAGATTCTGCACCCAGTGCTCGCGTTCCGTTTTCTCCGCCCCCTTTCCCTGAAAGCCGCCCCGCACCAGCGCCACCAGGGCGATCACGCAGACGATCGGCACCACGAGATACGGAGCGAGCCGCAGCGCGCCCCGCCAGAAGGGACCGGGGCGGAGGTTCTGCAGCACGCGGGTGGCGTCGCTGTCCCGTCGGGGAAACGCTCGCACCGTGACCGCGGTGAAGAGCACCGTCAGGGCGAGGGCGCCGAAGCGGTTCCAGAGATAGGCCTGCCGGTCGAGCGGCAGCGGGGCGATGTCGCTCCAGAATGCGGTGTCCCACAGGTTCCAGTTCGAGGCCCAGTTGATCTTCCCGGTCATCTGGAGCGCGAAGGTCAGCATCAGGACTCCGAAGCCGACGGCATAGACGGTATAGCGGTTCCGGGTGAGGGCGTAGAGCGCGCCGACGAACGAACTCCAGAGGAGAAAGGTCGGCAACAGGAGCACTCCCCAGAGGAGGACGAAGGGTCCGATCTCGAGCGGCACCTTCCCCTGGACGAGGAGTGCGATCACACAACCCAGGAACGAAGCGAGCACCACCACGAAGCCGACCATGCTGTTGGCCAGCGCCTTCCCGAAGAGGATCGAGGCGGTGGGCACCGGAGTGGAGAAGTAGATGCCGCTGAGCTGCGCCCCATCTTCGCGCCGCAGCGATTCCACGGTGTAGAAGAGCAGCAGCAGGGAGACCAGGAACGTGATGGTGTTCATCGAGCGCGCCGCCACCGTCCCGGCAGTGATCAGGAGCGGGGTGTCGAAGGCGCCGACGGCGACCAGGTTGCCTCCGAGGATCTGGAGCAGGATGATCGGCGCGAAGAGGTAGAGGCCGGGGCTGCTCCAGAGTTCCTGCCACTCGAAGCGCAGCACGCTCGCGATTCCGCTCATCAGACGCGGCGGGGTCGATCGCATGGCGAGCGCGCTGAGCGGCCGACCGGCCAGACTGGCGATCCCGGCCGAGGTCGCTGCGGTGATCCCTGCCGTGGTTCCTGCCATGGCCCCGGACGTGGCCGCCGCCTCCTCGGACGACCCCCCTGCCCGGCGGGCCTGCTTCGCCGCCGCGCGCTCCGCGGCGCGCATCGCCTGAGGAGTGCTCCGACCGCGGATGTTGGCCGCGAGGTGGGCCTGTGCCCAGACCACGGCCGCCGCCCCGACGAGGAGTCCGATCAGCCGGTTGAGCAGGAAGACCCCGTCGAGTCCGACCGGCTGAAGGTTGTAGTGCTCCACCCCTCGATCGACCTTGAGCCAGGTCTCATTGATCCACCGAAACGCTCCGGGTTCAATCACTTGGAGGATCCGGTTCATCTGGTGGTTCAACCAGTAGGGCGACCACTCCCAGAGGAAGAAGGCGTCGACCATCAAGAGGGCGACCGGGAAGAGAAAGACCAGGATTGGGCGCCTCGAGATCGCCCCGATGGCAAACGACACCCCACTCACGAAGAACAGTGTGGGCAGCCCGAAGAGGAGCGCCGGCTTCACGTAGTTCAGGAGCTGGAATGGTCCGCGGATATCCTCCGCCTCTGCGTTCGGCAGCACGTGGTTGAAGACGGCGAGCAGCAGTGCGTTGGCGAGCAGGACGACGGCGCCGGTGGTGATCGCAGCGGCGAACTTCCCGAACACGTACTCGTCGGTCCGGAGCGGGGTCGAGTGCAGCACCTCTCCCACCTTGATCTCGAAGTCGCGTACCAGCGCGGTCCCGGACAGGACCGCGATGAAGAAAGCATCGAGGATCAGCACCGTCATGGCAAAGAACTGGGAGATGGCGAACTCGGAGGTAAACCAGGCCTTCTGCCCGCCGACCGCACTGTCGCCCGAGGCGATCCGCACGTGTCCGGTCGAGAGACCCCAGGAGAGGAAGCCGAGCACCAGGAGCCAGACCCAGAAGATCGGTCGGGTGAGGTTCTCCTTCATCTCCCCGGCGAAGACGACCAGGAAGCGCTTCGGGTTCATACCCGCCCTCCGACCGCTTCCGGCCGCCGGTCCGCCTCCTCCGCCCGCCGCATCATCACCAGGTACGCGTCCTCAAGGTTCGCCTCGACCGGCCCGAACCCTTCCGGCGCGCGCCCTTCGGTGACATGGACCCGCACGCGGTTCTCCCCTTCGAACAGGATCGCCGAGGTGACGCGGGCCGAGCCGCGGAGCGCCGCGAGTCCCGACTCCGGCACCTGTCCCTCGTGGATCGTGCCCGCCAGGGCGACCCGTGCCTCCGACGGCGTGGTCAGCGCGAGCAGCTTTCCTCCGCGAATCACCGCGAAGCGCGGACAGAGCACCGACACATCCTCGACGATGTGGGTCGAGAGGAGCACCGTGCGTTCGCTCGCCAGCTCGGCCAGGATGCGGTAGAGGCGAAGCCGCTCGTCCGGGTCGAGCCCGGCGGTCGGTTCGTCGACGATGATCAGCTGCGGGTTGCCCGCAATCGCCTGCGCGATCCCCAGCCGTTGCCGCATCCCGCCCGAGTACCCCTTCACCTTGCGCTTGGCGGCGAAGGCGAGGTTCACCCGCTCGAGCAGTTCGGCCACCAGCGCCTTCAGCCCTCCCGGAGCCTCTACCCCCTTCAGTTCCAGGAGGTAACGCAGCATGGCCTCACCTGAAAGATGAGGATAGAAACCGAACTCCTGCGGCAGGTAGCCGAGCCGACTCCAGAGGTGCGGCGGGTCCTTCAGGACATCGACTCCATCGAGCTGCACCGAGCCCGAGGTCGGCTCCAGGATCCCGGCCAGGATCTTCATGAAGGTCGACTTCCCCGCGCCGTTCGGACCGAGCAGCCCGAACATCCCCTTCGGCACATCCAGGCTCACCCCCTGCAGCGCCGCCACCGGCCCCGGGTACACCTTCACCAGATCCCGCACCACGAGCATCGGCTCCCCCTCTGTGAGTTGTGATCACATGATCTTCCCATCCCGCGCCGCACACCCGAGAGCGGCCCGGCGCTCTCCCCAGCGATCGACCTGCCACCCGCAGTGGCGACCATAGCGCGATTGGCTGTACGGAACGAGCCTTCACGGGTTGCACGCCGTCGCCTCCTCCGGTCCCATCGTGGCCCGATGCTGCGTAGTTGTCCGGCCGGCGGCCGGCCGCTATTCTCCCCTTCCGATTTCCCAGCGGACAGGATGTCCCGGGCACCGTCGCGCAGGCACGGCGTCCCGGAGCCGCGCCGTGCCGGCGCTCCGACAGACGAAGGAGGGTCTCGTGTCGATTTCGCTCTACTCGCGCCTCGCGCGGCGGTTCACGCCCCGCGATGTCCTCGAAAGTCGCCGACTGTTTCTGAAGCAGAGCCTGGCCGCCTCGGCCGCGGTCCTGCTCTCGAACTGCGCCAAGACCATGAAAGGGGGCGGCGCGGAAGCGCCACGCGTGGTGGTGATCGGCGCGGGCTTCGCCGGACTGGCCGCCGCCTACGAACTGAAGACCGCCGGTTACGACGTGCTGCTCCTCGAGGCGCGCGAGCGGGTCGGCGGACGCGTCCTCTCGTTCTCGGACTTCGTGGCGGGTCGAAACGTCGAAGGGGGCGCCGAACTGGTCGGCTCCAACCACCCGACCTGGATGGCCTATGCCGAGCGATTCGGGCTCCAGTTCCTCGACATGTCGGAAGACGAGGAGTTCGACGAACCGTTCCTCCTCGGTGAGAAGCGTCTGAGCCCCGAAGAGGTCGAGGCGCTCTACGAGGAGATGGATGCCGCCTACGCCAGCATGACCGGCGACGCGCGCAACATCAACGAGGAGGAGCCGTGGAACAGCCCCGGCGCCGGCGGACATGATGCTCGTTCGACCGCCGAGTGGATCAAGTCGCAGTCGATCTCGGATCTCGGGCGCCTCGCGCTCGTGACCGAGCTGACCCACGACAATGGCGTCTCGGTCGAGCGACAGAGCTACCTTGGTAACCTGTCGCAGGTGAAGGGGGGCGGCCTCGAAACCTACTGGACCGAGAGCGAGGTCTACCGTTGCCTGGGCGGAAACCAGCAGCTCGCGACCCGGCTTGCGGCCGAGATCGGAGCGGATCGGGTCCGCCTGAACGAGCCGGTGGCGGAGATCCGGGTGGTCGGAGGCGGCGTGACGGTGAAGACCGCAAGTGGAAAGAGCTTCGAGGCCGATGACGTGATCCTGGCGGTCGCGCCGAGCGTCTGGAGCAAGATCTCGATTTCGCCGGAGATCCCCGCCACGCTCCAGCCGCAGATGGGCAACAGCGTGAAGTACCTGGCCGAGGTCAAGTCTCGCTTCTGGTACGACCAGGGAATCTCGCAGTACGCCTTCTCCGACGGCGATGTCGGCCTCACCTGGGAGGGCACGGACGCGCAGATCGGAGACGGGAACTACTGCCACACCTCCTTCTCCAGCGGCGTGGTGGCCGAGCGTCATCGCTCACGTGACGCCGAAGCCCGCGACATGGAGATGAAGGCGGCGATGGAGCGGCTCTTCCCCGGCTACCGCGACAACTTCATCCGCGCCCGCTTCATGAACTGGCCGTCCGATCCGTGGAGCATGGCCGGCTACTCCTTCCCCGCACCGGGACAGGTCACGAGCCAGGGACCGCTCCTGGCCAAGGGAATGGGTAGGCTCCACATCGCCGGCGAGCACACCTGCTACAAGTTCGTCGGCTACATGGAGGGGGCCTGAATAGCGGCGCCACCGTGGCGCGCCGGATCGCTTCGCGCGATGGGCGTGCCTAGGTAGTCATCCGCCAACACCCGTGGTTCGGGGATCGATCGATCCCGGGCCCCTGAGCGCCGCACCACGACAACGAAGGGCGATCCGAATGCGCGAGACAGCACGGTCGAGCACATTCGGATCGCTCCTTATCATCGGATCCGCCGTCTCGTTCGGATTTCTCGCGTTCTTCGCCGCGGTGGCCCGCGCCCGCGGTATCGGTACGGAGACGCTGCTCTTCCTGCGGTTCGCCCTCGCCGCCGTGATCCTGATCGCCGTGACCGCCGCGCGTCGCGAGCGCTGGCCCGGCCCCGGCCGCCTGCTGGCCCTGGTTGCGATGGGCGCCATCGGCTACGTGGGTGAGGCGCTCTGCTACTTCAAGGCGCTCGAGCTGATCCCGGCCGGGCTGGTCGCCCTTCTGCTCTATCTCTACCCCGGCCTCGTCGCGCTCCTCTCCCGGGCGTTCTACGGCACGAAGATCGACCGCACGCGCGGGCTCGCGCTCGCGCTCGCGATGTGCGGCACGCTGCTCACCATCGGCCCGGTGGGCGGCGGAAACGCGAAGGGGATCCTCCTCGGCATCGGCTCCGCCGTGCTCTACTCCGCCTACATCGTCGCCGGGGTCAAGGTCACGCGCGGGGTCCCCGCCATGGTCTCGACCACCGTCGTCTGCGCGTCGGCCGCGGTGAGCTACGGGTTGCTGCTCCTCCGCACCGGACCGACCTGGCCTCGGACGTTTACCGACTGGGCCCCCGTGCTCGGCATCAGCCTGATCTCGACCGTCGTCGCCATCCTGCTGCTCTTCGCCGGCCTCTCACGGGTGGGACCGGTCCGCACCTCGACCCTCTCCACCCTCGAAGCCCTCACCACCGTCCTGGTCGGCGCGCTCCTGATGGGCGAGCGCCTCGCGCCGCTGCAGTGGTTCGGTGGAGGGCTGATTCTCGCCGCCGCGGTCTTCCTCACACGCCAGGGTGGGGGCGAGTCAGGCTGACGCGAGCTGTTCGCGAGCCGCATCTTCCCGGGAGGGCGGGCGACCCGGGAATCCATGTCGGCTGTCCATCGTATTGGACACGCCCGTCCATCAGACGGGACAACTCAGCAACTGCCCGCGCCGCGCCTGCCGCGCCGGAACGGACCGCGGCACGCGGCATCCGTATCAGCGAAGAACTAGCTTCCCCCGGAAGTCCCCCCCGTCAGCACTTCGCAGTCGCGCGATGTACACCCCACGAGAAAACACGGTGGTCGTCTCAATCCTCGCCCCCGCGTCGGACACGCTCACGTCGTGTCGATAGACCTCACGACCTGCCGGGTCGTACAGAACCAATGTTCCCTGAACCGCCCGTGGACAGCTCACGAACAATGCCTGATCACGCTCCTCGATCGTCATGCGTGCCCAAGACGGTTGCGCCTGTCCACGAAGTGGGAAGGCGGATCCCTGACCGCCTTCACCTCGCAACGCGGTCAGGTCAGTCGAGTAGATCCCTCGACCGTGAGTCCCAGCGAACAGCCTCCCGGCGATCGGATGTACAACCAAGTCGGCGATCATCACATCTGGCAGGTCTCCAGTCGCGCTCGCCCAACTCGAGCCGGCGTTGGTGCTCACGTGCACACCATGGTTGCTACCGGCAAACACCGTTCCGTTGGCTGTCGGATCGACTGCAATTGACAGCATGGGCTCCAGAGGCAACCCGGTGCCCGCCGCCGACCAGCCATTCTGATAGGCATACACCGTCGTCAGGCCCCAGCCCACCCAGATGAAGTCATCTTGTCCGAGCGCAACGTAGACACGGTCATCGAGCGAAGTTGCGCCTGGTACGATCGCGAGGTCTCGAATCCGCAGAGAAGTAGTCGCCCATCCCCTACCGAGGTTGATCTTTGACCACGTCGTTCCGGATCTCTCAACCCGGTACAGTTGGCCCCCACTCGCTACGTACACCCGCGGGTTCGTCGCGCTAGCTACCAAATCCGCAGCAGTCACTGAAGAACCAAAGGAAGCGATGACTGGGTCACTACTCGGACACGGGCCTGTCTCGAGCATACGCAAACTGTATCCCCCCGTCGCTGCCGGCTCCGTGTAGTAGAGTCGACTGCTGGGGGCCAACGGATCGGGCAGAAAATGCCCAGCCCCGAGCGTACTTCGCAACAGGGCGCGAGTCTCCCCGCCGTCGCAACTCGTCTGAATGTTCGCACCACTCCCGCTGTTCGTGAAAAGAAAGCCCGCGGATCCCACCGGTGCGCCGGTGCAGAACAGGCATCCGTTTAGGGATGCCACCTCAAAGCCGTCGATGATGTTCCCCACCCTGTACCAAGCGTCTTCAGATGGGTCCGGGACGCGCCTAGCCCAAACTCCCTGATCCTGGGTCCCACCGTACAACAACGAGTCGTCGACAGGATCCACGGCGATAGAGTAAAATTGCAGCGTGTGCAAACCCGCATTGGCGTGCGTATAGATCCCCGGAGAAGTAACATCTACCCCGTAGAGTCCTCCGTCGGTTGCCAGCCAAATCACTGGATCTCCAAACTCGCTTACCCCGCTCGTCGCATGATTGATGTCGACATGATACAAAGGAGGTGTACCCGTGCCGGGCAGCACGGTCCACGTGGGCACTGCGTCTGACAGGTTCGTTGTATAATACGCCGACACACCGCCAATGACTGCCACATCGGGATCCGCGTCCGAAACGGCGAATGCCGACCTTCCCTTGGCCGGTGCAAAGTTCGTAAAATAGGGTGTGGATGTATCTTCGTCCCACACAGTCGACCAAGATGTCCCGAAGTCCGTTGACTTTCCGATGAAAGTGAGCTGCTCCGTGTAACGACCAACGACCCTTACATACACAGTGGACGATGTCCCGGAACTCGCGAACACAGCGCGTCTCCAATTGTCACCACTAGGCCAGGGGGTGTAGTTAGGGTCACCTTTTGCCAAGTCAGACCTGAGTTCGTCGTCTTGTAGATTCCATTGCTCAGGGTCGGCGAACTTCCTGGCAGCACGCACACGAGAGCATGCCCGGCCACGTCCGTAGACGCGACAATACTGCTCATTTCGGCAGCCTGAAAGTACGAGTCAGGCCCGCTCCAAGACAAACCGCCGTTGGTGGACTTGAAGAGTCCGCGTGAAGTCCCGGCCCAGACGAGATCGCCGTCCTTATCTACCGCAAAGCAGGCAACACCGCGATCATCGGCTTCGCTCCACGAACACACCTGCACTGGTGCAGCACCCGGCGGCTCGCTGATGAAGATTCCGCGACCTGGGGCATGGTACGCGAACGAGCCACTCCACTCCCCAGTTCCGATCAGTATTCGATTGGACTCAGAGCCGGACTTCGGGGGGCGGACTCCGAGCGCACCGACCGGACCGTCGAGAACCTCGCTCCAGTTCGCTCCGCTATCTGTGGACAACCAGAGGCCACCGCTAGCGCTTCCAGCAAAGTGCTGGCCAGCGACTTGAAGGCTCGACAGAGTTCGACCAGCGCATGCGCCCGGAGTGCCCGGACAGTCAACTGGACCCTCGAAAGACCAGTTGGGCTGCGCGCTCGCACCCCGCACCGGGAAGAATCCAATGGCGAGGACGAGCGCCCCATGGCCGATGGCACAACGTGCCCAGGCGTGGCACTCAAGGATTCTCTCGGCTGTTGACTTCCGCCAGAGCTGCTTTCTGTTCACGGCCCCTCCTTGTGGCTCATTCGTCCTCTGAATCTGTGGGGCAGCCACGACAGATGCGGGCGACCCTTCGGTGAGGTACTTGCGCTCTCCTAACCTGCTTCCCGGAATTCTGCGGCATCCGCGGGCTGCGCCGCAAGCTCGTTCCGGTCCGAGAACGCGCCAAGCGAGCTTTCCCAGGCCCGGTCGCCCTACGCATCCGCGCGCAGAGAGCTGCAGCCCGAGTGGAGCGCTACTGACTGATCAGCGATACCTACTTATCACGTTGGAGAATCTAGACCTAGTCCGGCCTTCCTCAGGCCGTTCCGAGTTACGCGTTGAACCGCACGTCTACCCCCGTCTGGCCGCAAGGCGTGCGCCGGTGTGATTTCCAACCAGGGATGGGATTGACCCGACGGTGTTGGTCTGTCCCACCACGAATCCTCCGGCTCCAGGTACCAACAGGCCCGCCCACGACGAGGCGGGGGAGCGTCACGGCTGAATCTGTTCTTGATCGCTGCGCATCGCGCGAAGGATCAATCCCTTGACGGATGCATCGTCGGTAGAGACATCCAAGATCCGGAGCGACCCCACCCACGTTGGATAGTAGTCCCAGTTGACGTCGTCGAATGCAGACCACACCGTCCGATATCTGCCGAACGTGTTCGCGGGAAGCAGAGATCGCTCCACGACCTCGGTTGAAAGGTAGACGAAGTGACTCGCGTGGGCGGGGTCATTCGAAACGTTGACAGGAGCCACCAACAAGCGATCCTGGATGAGTCGTCGAGCCTGAGGGGAGAGGCAGAACTTCTCGTCCGGTTGGTTTCGTAGCCAAGCTATGAGCGCCCCGCCGGGATCGGCGCAGATGCGGTGCTCGATTCTCCGTGAGGCGCAGGCAAAGACCCAGAGACCGACGACGATCCCCACAACTGCCATTGAGGGGAGGACCTGACGGAGGAGCCGTCGCGAGCAGTTCACAAGTACCTGAACGCCCACGCCGGCGAGTACCGCGAGCACGGGCAGCACGAGCAGGTAGTTCCGAACAATCATCACACGCTGGGAGGACATGTACGCTAGGTACGCTACCGGCAACACAAGGAGCCAGAGGGCGTCGTCATTGCGGCGGTGCAGTAACGCGCCGGTGCCGAGGAGAACGAGCATGAAGTAGCATATGGCAAGCGCGGAAAACTTCGAGAAACCGCAGAACACTAGGTATCCCAGAATCTTCGAGAGGTGGTCGAAGCCTGGCGCCACCGTGTATCCTCCATGCCCCCTGCGGTAGTGCGAGACTTCGCTCAGCACGTCTTGCAGGAATTGAAGCGGTTGAACCACCAGGCCCGGCGTTATCAGCAGGAATGAGCACGCCGTCACAAGTGCCGCTAGTACCAGATCTCCAAAATGTCCCTGGTGTCGTCGCGATGCCTGTTCGCAGGGAACATGACGCGGCCAGCCTTCGATCGCTACAATCATCGGAAGAACGACAATCCCCCCTGGATACTTGGTTCCGATGCACATTCCCGCGAGCACCGATGCAATCACGACCCAGCCACGCCTTGAACTAGAACTTCGTTTCTCGCGAAGGATTTGCTGGGCCAGGAGTGTCCAGATCACAATCGTAGCTAGAATCGCGTCCGGTGCAACCCATCGGGAGTGGTACATGTACTCCCAGGATGAAAGTAGCAGACTGCCGGCAAACAGCGCGGACCAGCTGCATCCGGTGAGTCGCCGCGCGAGCAGGTAGGTTCCTAGTCCAGCGAGCGAGCTGAGCAGGAAAAACACTCGGCGTAGATCATGGCGAAAGCGCCCGTCACCTGCGATTCGAGGCAAATAGCCGCCAAGTCCCTCAGATCTGTTCAAGGTACGATCGCGTAGCGCGGAGCCAACCACGACCAACATCCCGATGTCGTAGCACATGGACGGATAGTGGTACCACCTGGGAATCCACTCCCCACCACGAGCCGTATCCTGTAGTGAGCCTATGAGCTTGTTCTCATCCCAGTGGACACCGAAGTCGACGCTAGTGACGCCCAACCAACCTACAAGTACAAACACAAAAAAGAAGAGAGTCGTCGAGAGAGCTCGAGTATGTCGTCGGGAGTCAGTCACTGCCACCACCTCCTGTTGAGAAGCTATCACCAGGCAGGCCGAGTGTCATCCGGAGCCATTGGGAGAAGCGTCGTGGCGCCTAGCGGACGAACGCGCGGGAGGAGTCGGCCAGCACCTCGGAGAGAGAGGGGACGTCGGTGGTGTCGGCGAGCCAGACCCTGGAGAGGCGGCCGAGGAGATCGCCGCGGGTTTCGGCGGCGCCGCGGACGCGGGGGGAGACGAGGTCAACCTCCTCGCGATAGACGAGAAAGGCGACGGGGCGATCGCGGCGGACGCGGGCCTCGATCTCGCGGTTGACCTGCTCGAGACGGGCGTCGTCGCTGGTCGAGAGCGCGGTCCGGATGAGGCCATCGACGGTCACGCTCGCGTAGTCGCCGCCGTTCCAGCGACCCCAGGAGGCCCACAGCGGCGAGAGATCGGGCGCCTCGGGGGGACGGAAGCCCAGCAGGGCAGCCTGGAAGAGACCACTCTCGAAGCGGCTAAAGAGGAGATCGGAGTCGACCGGTTCGGGCTCGAGCAGGATGCCGATGGTGAACAGATCCTCCTCGAGATAGGTGAGCATCCGCTCGCGGAGTTCGTTGCTGCGATCGTAGAGGACCCGGATCCGGATGGGGGTCTCGATCACGCTCGAGGAGTCGCCGGCGAAGAGAGCGCGACCGCGCAGGCCGTCGCCGTCGCCGTCGACGAAGCCGAGTTGGTCGAGCAGGGCCTGGGCGCGAGCGACAGCGTGCGTCGGGGCCGGATTGGCGCGGAGCAGGGAATCGAGGCGGGCCTCGACCGAGAGAGTCTCGGGCAGGCTGGGGCCGAACACCGCAGGCTCCGCGGGGGCCATCTTCGTCGAGTCGATCGGCGCGAGAGCGTGCACGCGCGGTTCGAGCACTCCCCCGGCGGGACCTCCGTAACTGTGGCCCCGCCACGAGAGGAGGCTGCTCACCAGGCGATCGCGATCGATGGCCAGCGAGATCGCTTCGCGAAATGCCGGAGTGAAAAGCGGGTCGTCCCAGCGGAACCAGAGCATCTCGATCGAGGCGACCCCGCGGGCGTGGGCCGCGACCTGCGCTTCCGCCGGGACCCAGTTGACCAGGTGAAAGATGGGAACGTCCGCGACGTAGTCCGCCCGGCCGGCGGCGAGACGAATCACCCGCGAGTCGACGCCGGGGCAGGGTTCGAAGAGGACGTGCCGCACCCAGGGGCGCGTGACGTACGGCAGGAGCGGGTTCGCCCGGAAGATCAGGTTCTTGCCGGTGAGGTTCTGCGGAATCCGGAAGGCGCCGGCCGAAGGGAGGGGGCGCGAGAGACTCGATCCCTTTCCCTTCTGCCGATCGTCGAGCCAGTCGGCGGAGAGGATGGGATGGGAACACGCCTCGTAGGCGCGCCAGGCGGCGACATCGCCACGAAAGACGAAGCGGACCAGGCTGTCGTCGAGCGCCTCGACGCGGAGGAGCAACGCCCCGCCGCGCGCGGGCAGAGGCTTGGCCCGCGTGCCGCCGGCCGGCAACACCGAACCGAAGTAGCCGGCATCGAGATACGCCTCGTAACTGGCGACCACGTCGCGAGCGTTCACCCGGGTGGTGTCGTCCCAGAGACGGTCGCCGCGCAGACGCAGGGTGAGCGTGCGCTCCTCCTCGTTCCAGTCCCAGGCGCGGGCGAGGTCCCCCCGCACGATCTGGCTCCGCGCACCGTTGGGGAGCGGACGGAGGAGCGCCGGATGGAGTCCGTCCCAAAGTTGGGGCTGAAAGGAGTTCCGCCCCTGCAGAGGATGGAGCGAGAGTCGGAGCGGTTCGACCGGCAGGAGCAGGGTGCCGCCGCTCTGCGGCCGTCCCTCAGTACGAGCCGCACTCGGGCGCTCGGCGGGCTGGCGACTGTCCCGCCCGCAACCGGCGATCAGGAGGATGCAGAGCAGGACAAACGGGATCATGTGCGGCGGGAGCGCGGCTTCCGTTCGAGCCGGGCTCCGGCCACCACGCGCGACGAGGCTTCGCGCAGTGCGAGCTGGCGCATCCAGTGGTCGACCAGCACCAGCGCGGCCATCGTCTCGACCATCGGCACGGCGCGCGGCAGAACGCACGGATCGTGCCGCCCGCGGGCCGAGAGGGTCTGCCTCCGGCCGCGCGTGTCGACCGTCTCCTGCGGATGCCGGATGGTGGCGGTCGGCTTGAACGCGACGCGAAAGACGATCGGCTCCCCGTCGGAGATCCCGCCCTGGATGCCGCCCGAGCGGTTGGTGCGGGTGCCGATCATCCGCGAGCCGGGGCCGGAGGTCCCGGAGGCGCCGGACGCGCCGACGGTGCCGACAGTGCCGGAAGTGCCGGCAGTGCCCGAAGTGCGGCTCGAGCTTCGCCCGGCCGGTGCGCGGCGCGCGATGTAGGCATCGTTGTGCTCCGAGCCCCGGAGCAGCGTGCCGGCGAAACCGGAGCCGACCTCGAATCCCTTGGTCGCGGGGAGAGCGAGCATCGCCTTGCCGAGATCGGCCTCGAGTCGATCGAAGACCGGCTCACCCAGGCCGGCCGGGACGTTCCGGATGACACACTCGATCACCCCGCCGACCGAGTCGCCCGCCCGGCGCGCCGCTTCGATCAGGGCGATCATCCGCTCGGCCGCCGCGACATCAGGACAGCGCACGGGGGTGCGATCGACCAGCGTGCGGGTGAGGGTCAGCGGATCGAGGCTGCCCCCGGGGGCAGTTCCAGCTCGTCCGGAACGACCTCCGCCGGAGCGGCCCGTGCCAACTGCGCGCGTGCCGGTCCCGCGGTCGCCGCCCGACACCTCGCGGAGGGGGTCGAGGAAGTCGCCGCTCACCCCGGCGATCGAACGCACGTAGGCCACGATCTCGATCCCTTCGGCCAGTCGGAGGATCTTCTCCGCGATCGCCCCGGCGGCGACGCGACCGATCGTCTCCCGCGCGCTGGAGCGTCCGCCCCCCTGCCAGCTCCGAAACCCGTACTTCGCGTCGTAGGTGAAGTCGGCGTGGCTCGGGCGGTAGAGGTCCTTCATCTCTTCGTAGGCCCCGGGGCGAGCGTCCTCGTTCGGGACCGAGAGCAGGATCGGCGTGCCGAGCGTCTTCCCCTCGAAGACCCCGGAGAGGATCGAGACCCGATCGGCCTCCTGCCGCGGCGTGACGATGCGGCTCTGGCCGGGACGTCGGCGATCGAGCTGGGGCTGGATGTCGGCGACCGCGAGAGGGAGCTGCGCCGGACAGCCGTCGACCACCACGCCGACCCCGCCGCCGTGGGACTCGCCCCAGGTGGCGATTCGATAGAGAAGACCGTAGGTGCTGCTCATGGGGGCAGAACCTAACATTCCCCTCCCGCGTGCCTCAAGGAAGCGCCGCGAGCGAACCTCGTGCTACCCTCCCACCGCTCATGGGCAGCCCCAGCTACAAGACGCTCCATCGTCGGGCGCAGTTCCTCTACCAGCTCGGTCGGGATCTCGAACGGATCTCGAGCCAGCTCGATACCAGTCGCGTGGTCCGGATCGCGCTGCGGAAGCTCGGCGAGGCGCTGGAGGCCGACATCGCGATCCAGGTCGATGCTCGCTATGCCGACCAGACGCTCAAGTCGCCCTACCGCCTGGCGCTGACCCCGCGGGGCACCAAGCTGCTCGAGCGCGCCGCGCGCAACCCCGAACTCGAGCCGGCCGGGCCGCCCTTTCTCGAGCAGTGCGCCGAGTTCCTCCGTCGCGGCATCGGGCCGGCCGATCGCGAGCTGCTCCTGGTGCGGATCGCGCTGGGAGAGCGGGTGGTCGCGGTGCTGGGATTTCGTCGGCCCGGGCGAAACTGGGGGCGCGCCGATGCCTTCCTCGGACGCGACGCCGCGGAGATCGTCATCGGGTACCTGATGCACCGGGAGAGGGAACGGGCCCAGTCGGTCAAGGAACGGATCTACGCCAAGCTGCTCGGCGAGCTGCGCCCGAAGGACGTCCTCTACCAGATCCTCCACGGGCTCGAGCGACTGCTGCAGTACGACCACAGCGGATCGGTCCACCTCGTCTCCCCCTCGGGCGGGGCGCTCCTCCTCCAGGCCGAGATCATCACCTGGACGAAGGCGAAGTCGGATCGGATCGGTCGCGCCTACGAGATCGACGATCCGGCGATCGACTGGCTGCGTCGGCTCGGTCGACCGATTCTGCTGCGCGGCGACGCCACCGCGGTCGAAGGGGACACCTCCGCCTCCGCGCCGTCCGAGTTCGGGCCGTGGACCCGACTCGGGCCGTCGGAGCTGCCGCCGGAGTCGATCGTGCGCGCGCTACGCGACACCATGCCCGGAGCGCCGGCCAGCGGAGCGCGGATCCTCGTGCCGCTCACGCGCGAGTCGAGCGTGCTCGGTCTGCTCCAGATCCAGGGACGGAGCGCGGCGGCCTTCACCCGCAACGATCTCGAGGCGCTCACCTGTTCGTAGCGCTCGCCGCGGTGGCGGTCTACAACTCCGAGCTGGTGCACACCCAGCACGAGCGGCTGATCAGCGCGGAGCGGAAGGTGGCGCTGGCCGACCTGGCGCGGGCGATCTCGCATGACCTCAACAACGCCTTCGGCGTGATGCTGCCGCTGATCCAGACGCTGCGGCGTGACCTGGCCGACCGGTCGATCGGGTTGGACGACGTGGAGCGCGACCTCGAGGTGCTGGCCCACTACGCCCAGATGAGTGCCCGGATCTTCAAAGGACTGCTCTCCGTCGCGCGCGGGCGGGCCGAGGCGCCGCGACGGCTCGACCTCACCTCCGTGCTCGAGCAGGCGATCACCATCCTCCGCCCCAGTCTCGGCGCGGCGGGGATCGCGGTGTCGTTGACCGCGGAGGAGTCGTCCCCGACCGTGCTGGCCCGACGGGGCGAGATGGAGCAGCTCTTCCTGAACCTGTTCTACAACGCCCGCGATGCGATGGCGAGCCAGGGAGGACGGATCGACGTCCGGATCCGCGGAGAGGCCGACGGCGTGCGGATCGAGATCGCCGACACCGGGCCGGGCATTCCGGAGGAACTGCGCACCCGCGTCTTCGAGCCGTTCTTCACCACCAAGGAGGCCGGCTCGGGTCTCGGACTCGACATCTGCCGTTCGATCGTCTGGGACTATGATGGACGACTTGAACTCGACTCCGGGCCTGGACGCGGCACCACGGCCATCGTCTGGCTGCCGCGCGAAGCGCCCGACCTGGCGCGGATCACGATCGATCTGCGCCCCGCCAACGGAGAACCTGAACGCGAGAGAGGGGCATGAGCATTCCCAACACTGAGCGGCTCCTGCTCGCGAATCGCGTGCCGCCCGCGCCGGGCGAGAAGCGTCGCGTGCTCGTGGTCGATGACGAGCCCGGGATGCGCTACATGGCGCGCCGGGTGCTGAGTCGGCGTTTCGAGGTGAGCGAGGCGGGGACCGCGGAGGAGGGGCTCGAGCTGCTCGAGACCGGGACCTTTCACCTTGCGGTGGTCGACGTGCGCCTGCCCGGCGCGTCCGGGCTCGAACTGCTGACCGCGATCAAGACCTGCTGTGTGGGCATCGACGTGATCGTCATGACCGGCTCGGCCGCCGATCCGGACGAGGCGCTGGAGGACGCGGTCCGCCGGCAGGCGTTCTTCTTCCTCCGGAAACCGTTCCCGATGACCGTGCTCGAGACGTTGGCCGAGCGCGCGGCCGAACGGCAGGAACTCGAGGAGCGGGTGGCCAATCATGTCCGGGTGCTGGAGCAGAACCTGGAGAGCGCCCGCGTCTTTCAGGAGCGACTCCTGCCACCGCGGCGCTGGAAGGGCCCGCGGATCGAGATCGCCTCGTACTACGCCGCGTCGGAGCGGCTCTCGGGCGACTTCTTCGACTACTGGCGCCTCCCCGACGGAGGCAGCGCGCTCTTCATCGCCGACGTGATGGGGCACGGCGCCTCCGCGGCGATGATCACCGGCATCGTGAAGAGTCAGGTCCGGAGCCTCTCGAGCGAGATCACCGATCCGGGTTCGGTCCTCTACGCCCTGGAGGAGGAACTGGCCAAGGTGCGGATCGGATCGTTCCTCACCGCCCTCCTGGTCTTCGACCATCCGGCGGAAGGGGAACTGCTCTACTGCGGCGCGGGCACCCCCCTGCCCTCGCCCTGCTGCCGGGAGAGACGATCGTCCGGCTGGAGTCGACCGGCGTCCCGATGAACACCGGCCTCCCGCTCGCCGCCCGCGAGACCGGCTCGATCGCCCGACGGCCGGACCTCCGGCTCCTGCTCCTCACCGACGGCTACGGCGAGGCGGCCGGGCCGGACGGCTCCCGGTTCGATGAAACCGATCTGGGGGGCACCTCGCCCTTCGACCGGGCGGTCCACGATGCCCTCTCCGCCCCCCTCCCGGAGGAGGGCCTGCGCCGCCTGGAGGCGAGCTGGACCGGTTTCGTGGCCGGGGGCGCCGGGGAAGACGACCGGGCGGCCGTCCTGGCCCGGCTGCTCCCCGCTTCATGAGATTTCATCTCGGCCCGTGCGACCGCTTGGAGACGGTGTCAGAGATGGTCTACAATTTACGCCGCAGTGCATCTGTCGTCCCCGGACGCGGATGCGTCCCCCTGCGGGACCAGCCCCCGCACATTTGCCACAGGAAGTAGGAGGATACACATGCCCTCGACCCGTCCGGGCGTCCCCCCGACGACTCCGCTCAGCCCGCGTCGCATCCCCGCGTGGATCGGCGCCACGCTGACCGCGGTCGTCGCCGCCGGCACTCTCCTGCCGGGAGCGGCCTTTGCCGGCCGTCTCCATCCGGCCCTCCAGGAAGAACTTTCGTCCCTCTCGTTGAACGATCAGGCCACGGCGATCATCGTGCTGAAGGACCAGGTGGATCTGGACGCTCTTCAGGCGTCGCTCCGGGCCCGTCGCGCCAACCGCGCCGAGTGGCATCGTGAAGTGGTCCTCGCCCTCCAGGAGAAGGCGGCCGAGAGTCAGGCCACCCTGCTGCGCGAACTCGAGGCGAAGAAGCAGAGCGGTCTGGTCGAAGGCTACACCCCCTACTGGATCTCCAACCTGGTCGTGGTCCGCGCCCAGCGGGCGACGATCGAAGAGCTGGCCAACCGCTTCGATGTCGAGCAGGTCGAGCGCAACTTCAAGCCGCTCCTGATCGAGCCGATCGCGCCGGCCACCCCGGGCGACGGCCAGAGCCCGCTCACCGCCATCGGCATAACGCCGGGGGTCAAGGCGATCAACGCGAACAAGGTCTGGTACGAGCTCGACATCCGCGGCGAAGGCGCCCTGGTGGCCAACATGGACACCGGCGTCGACGGCAACCACAACGCGCTCAAGACGCGCTGGCGCGGTTTCGGTGGCGCGCAGCCGTGGCAGGAGTGCTGGCTCGACGTGCTCGGCACCAACACCCAGCAGCCGACCGACACCGGCGGACACGGAACCCACGTCATGGGTTCCATCACCGGTCTGGCCGTGAACGACACGATCGGCGTGTCCCCGGGCTCGCAGTGGATCGCCTGCAACGCCATCAACCAGGGGGTCGGCAGCGGCTTCGACAATGACGTGATCCAGTGCTTCCAGTGGCTGGCCGATCCGGACGGCAACGCCGGCACGGTCGACGATGTGCCGGACGTGGTGCAGAACTCCTGGCGCATCAATGAAGGATTCGGTGGCAACTACACCGACTGCGACACCCGCTGGAACGCGGCGATCGACGGCTGCGAGGCCTCGGGCGTGGTGGTGACCTTCTCGGCCGGTAATGAGGGACCGGGCTCGCAGACCATCGGCTCGCCCTCGGACCGCGCCACGACCCTCTACAACGTCTTCTCGGTTGGAGCGGTCGACTGCACCAACGACAACACGTTCCCGTACAACATCGCAGGCTTTTCCAGCCGCGGCCCGACAGGCTGCAATGTACCGGCCGATCACAAGATCAAGCCGGAAATCTGCGGTCCGGGAGTCGACGTCTACTCGAGCTGGCCGGGCGGCAGCTACACCCTGCTCTCCGGAACCTCGATGTCCGGTCCGCACCTCGCCGGCGTGGTCGGCCTGATGCGCTCGGTCAACCCCGACCTGCCGGTCGAGGACGTGAAGCGGATCCTGATGGAAACCGCGCGCGACGAGAGCACGGCGGGTGAAGACAACACCTACGGGTGGGGCTTCGTCGACGCCTACGAGGCGGTGCTCCAGTCGGCGGTCGGCTACGGCCAGATCGCGGGCACGGTGACCAACGCCTCGAACGGCGGCACGCCGATTCCGAGCGCGCAGGTCAGTCTGGTCGAGGCGGCACGCGTCTTCACCGCGAACGGGCTTGGCGCCTACCAGGGGAGCGCTCCGGCAGGTACCTACACGGTGACCTGCAGCCACCCCTCCTTCGCGACCCAGACGGTGCTCAACTTGACCCTGACCGCCGGTCAGCTCACGACGCAGAACTTCTCGCTGACCGATACCGGTGCGCCGGCGATCTCGAACGTCCGCTATGAGTCGACGATCGAGAACGAGGCCAACCCGATCCCGGTCACCGCGGCGATCACCGACTTCAGCGTTCTGAACGTCAAGGAAGTGGTCTACCGGGTGAACGGCGGTGCGTTCTCCTCCGTGCCGATGAGCTTCGTCAGCGGCAGTGACTACGTCGGGAACATCCCGCCGCAGCACATCGGTGATCACATCGAGTTCTACATCCACGCGACCGACAACGTGGGGAACTCGGGCGTCGATCCGGCCAACGCGCCGCTCGGCACCTACGACATCCTGCTCTCGCAGACCTTCTTCACCGACAATGCCGAGACCGACAAGGGATGGAGCTTCTCCACCGGCGGCGACAGCGGGGTCGGCACCTGGACACGGAATGATCCCCTTGGGACGTATTACGTCGCGCAGCAACAACAGTGCGAGCCGGCGGACGATCACACCCCGGCGCCGGGGGTGAACTGCTTCTTCACCAAGCAGGGCACGTCTGGCGGAAGCCCGGGCCAGTCGGACGTGGACAATGGTTGCGTGACCCTGACCAGCCCGGCGATCGACCTCTCGAATGCGTCCGAGGCGATCGTGAGCTACTGGCGCTGGTGGGCCCGCTTGGGGCCTAGCCAGTCCGGCAGCTTCGAGGTTGCGGTCTCGAGCAACAACGGCAGCACCTGGGTCACGATCGAGACCTTGAGCACCACGGTCAACGCCTGGACCGAGAAGTCGTTCGACGTGAGTGACTTCATCACCTTCTCGAGCCAGGTGAAGTTCCGCTTCAAGGCGTGCGACACCGGCGACGACGACCTGGTCGAGGCGGCGATCGACGACTTCGCGGTCGACGGGGTGCTGAACCCGCCGGTCGACGTGGCGGAGATCCCGACCGTCGGTAGCTACCTGTTCGTCAACCGGCCGAACCCGGCCACGCCGCAGACCATGATCCGCTACCGGCTGGCCGCGAGCTCGCCGGCCACGATCACGATCTACGACGCGAGTGGTCGCCAGGTCCGGTCGCTGGTCAACGGCGTCCAGGCCGCGGGCGAGCACGCCACGGTGTGGGACGGTCGGGACGACAACGGTCGCCCGGTCGCCTCGGGCGTCTACCTGTATCGCCTGCAGAACGAGCAGTTCCAGGCCGAGCGGAAGATGCTCCTGGTCCGTTAATCGAGATCGTTCGGGCTGAGCCGAGCCCGGTTCTCACCTGCCGCCCCCTGGGGAACTCCCCGGGGGGCGGTTCTTCGTTTCCCGGGAGATGTCGGTATCAAATCGGGAGCGGACGCGACTGAGTTTCAGAAGCGCTCCGCCACCACCCGAAGCTTCACAGAGCGAAGGAGAAACGATGACGCCCTCCCGGCAGCGTCCGTTCCGCCGATCGATCCGATCGGCCGTTTCCGCGCGACTGGCGCCACCATCCGCCACGGTTGCCCTGCTGGCGACACTCGGCGCCAGCCTCACGCAAGCCCCCGACGCCCAGGCAGGGCGGATCCACCCCGCACTCGCCGAGGAACTGTCCCACCTCGCCCTGGCCGAACCCGCGAGCGCGATCCTGGTCCTGAAGGAGCAGGTCGACCTGGAGGCGCTGAAAGCCTCCCTGGCGTCACGTCGCGCGAATCGCCGGGAGTGGCACCAGGAAGTGGTGCGGGCGCTGCAGGCGCAGGCCAGGACCGCGCAGTCGCCCCTCCTGGCGGAGCTGGAGGCCGGCCGACGCCGGGGCGCGATCGAGGGCTTCACCCCCTACTGGATCGCCAACCTGGTCGTGGTGCGGGCTGAGAGGCGCGCGCTGGAGGCACTGGCCAACCGGGCGGACGTCGAGCTGATCGAGCAGAACTTCCGTCCAACATTGATCGAACCGGTGGGACCGGCCACGCCGCCGGGAGGCGGTGACCCGACGGCCGCGATCGGCATCACTCCGGGAGTCAAGGCGCTCAACGCGAATCAGGTCTGGTACGACCTCAACATCCGCGGAGAGGGGGCGATCGTGGCCTGCCTCGACACCGGGGTCGACGGCAACCATCTGGCCATGCGCACCCGCTGGCGGGGCTTCGGCGGCGCGCACCCCGCGGCCGAGTGCTGGCACGACGTCCTCGGTGGCAGCCCGACCTTCCCCACCGACACCCACGGTCATGGAACTCACGTGATGGGGACCATCACCGGCCTGGCACCCAATGACACCATCGGGGTCGCCCCGGGCGCGCAGTGGATTGCCGCCAATGCGATCAATCAGGGAGTGGGCGCGGCCTTCGACAACGACGTGATCGACTGTTACCAGTGGATGGCCGACCCGGACGGCAATCTGACCACGGTCGACGATGTTCCCGATGTCTGCCAGAACTCCTGGGGGATCAGCGAGGCGTTCGGCGGCAACTACGTCGACTGCGACACGCGGTGGTGGGCCGCGCTGGACGGCCTGGAGGCCGCGGGCTGCGTGGTCACCTTCTCGGCCGGGAACGAAGGACCGGGCGCAACCTCGCTCCGCTCGCCGGCCGACCGCGCGAGCACGCTCTACAATGTCTTTTCGGTCGGCGCGGTCGACTGCACCAACGACATCAATTTCCCCTACCACATCGCCGGCTTCTCCAGCCGCGGTCCGACCGGCTGCAATGTGGTCGCAGAGCTGCGAATCAAACCGGAGGTGGTGGCGCCGGGGGTCGACGTCTACTCGAGTCTTCCCGGAGGGAGCTACGGATATCTCTCCGGCACCTCGATGGCCGGGCCGCACGTGGCCGGCGTGGTCGGCCTGATGCGCTCGGCGAACCCCGATCTTCCGGTCGATGACGTCAAGCGGATCTTGATGGAAACGGCGCGCGATCAAGGGACGGCCGGCGAGGACAA
This sequence comes from Candidatus Eiseniibacteriota bacterium, assembly GCA_016712505.1. Classification (GTDB taxonomy): domain Bacteria; phylum Eisenbacteria; class RBG-16-71-46; order CAIMUX01; family CAIMUX01; genus JADJQY01. The sequence goes on from JADJQY010000017.1 coordinate 68,644, forward strand.
CACGCACGGGTGGGGGTTCATCGATGCGATGGCCGCGGTGCTGCAGTCGGCGGCGGATTACGGGTCGGTGTCCGGCACGGTGCGGAACGGCTCGAACGGTGGGACGCCGATCGTCGGCGCGGTGGTGCGGGTGGTGGAACTCGACCGCTCGGTCGTTTCGAACGCGCTCGGCGCCTACAGTGCGAGCATGCCGGTCGGGATCTACACCCTGGAGGCCTTGCACCCGTCCTTCGCGACGCAGTCGATCGCGAACGTCAACGTGAGCGACGGCACGGTCACCCCGCTCGACTTTTCGTTGCTGGACATCGCCGCGCCGTCGATCTCGAACTTGCGTTACACCGCCCGAGTGCTGGACGAGAGTGATCCGATCCCGGTAACGGCGGCGATCGTCGATCTGAGTCAGCTCGCGACGGCAGAGCTGGTCTATCGGGTCAACGGCGGGAGCTTTCTGTCCGTGCCGATGGCCCCGGTGGGCGGAGGTGACTACACCGCCGAGATCCCGCCGCAGCAGTTCGGCGATCACATCGAGTTCTATCTTCGCGCGGAGGACGTGGCCGGGAACGCGGCCCTCGATCCTCCGACCGCCCCCTCGGGGTTGTACGACATCCTGCTCTCGCAGACCTTCTTCACCGACGACGCGGAGAGCGACGAAGGGTGGACGCTCCTCGCCGCGGGCGACACCCCGGTCGGAACCTGGGAGCGCAACAGCCCGCGTGGCACGGTTTCGGGCGGGCAGCAGTGTGAACCAGCGACCGATCACAGTCCCGATCCCGGAGTGCGGTGCTTCTTCACCTTGCGGGGCGGCGGAGGCGGATCTCGTCCGCCGGACGAGTCGGATGTCGACGGCGGCTGCGTCACCCTCACCTCCCCGGTCATCGACCTCTCCTCCGCCGGCACGGTGTTGTTGACCTACTGGCGCTGGTGGGCGCGCCTCGGCGCCAGCCAGACGGGAGACTTCGAGGCCTCCGTCTCGAGCGATGCCGGGGCGACCTGGCAGGTGTTGGAGATTCTCGGGCCGAGTCAGAATGTCTGGACGGAGAAGGTGTGGGATCTGGGGGACTTCATCGACCTGACCAGTGAGGTACAGGTTCGCTTCATCGCTTGCGACAGCGGAGCCGAGGACCTGGTCGAGGCCGCGATCGACGACATCTCGTTCGATGGGGTGACCGCGCCCTCGGCCGCGATCGAGGACGCGCCATCCTCCGGGACCTGGTTGCACGCCAGCCAGCCCAACCCGGTCCGTCATCGCGCGACCCTCCGGTATCGGCTGGCAGTCGCGGGGACGATCGACCTCACGGTCTTCGATGCCGGTGGGCGCCGTGTTCGCGGTCTGTTCGCCGGTCCATCGGGTCCCGGGGAGCACCAGGCGGTGTGGGATGGCCGTGACGACGGCGGTAGCGCCGTGGCGTCGGGTGTCTATTTCTATCGTCTGACCAGTGGCGAAGGATCATGGGAGCGGAAGCTGCTGCTGATGCGGTGATCCGTACAGGGCGGACAGGGAGACGGTCGCGACGAGACGTGAAGTCCAGGGGGCGGTGAGGCGGGATCTCCCGGCTTCCTGGACGACCCTTCCCGGACTTTGCCTGGCGCGTGCTCTCTCCGGGGAGAGTTCGAAGTCGAACAGCCCCCGGGGAGAGTCGCACGAATCGAGGCGGGTCAGGCGGGCGTGGGGGCGGGGCGGCGCGCGTCGGGGCGACTCACACGCGGAGGCCGCGCACGTTTGCCCATCGGCACCTGATGGCGCGTCGTTTGCGGGGACCCGGGAGTTCTGGGGCAGGCAGATCGGGACTGGGCGGGACTGCGCGGGACTGGGCGGGACTGGGCGGGACTGGGCGGGACTGGGCGGGACTGGGCGGGACTGGGCGGGACTGCGCGGGACTGGGCGGGCTACTCCGCGCGGCTCAGGACGGAGTGCGCGGCTCGGTCGGTCGCGCTACCGGTAGTTCCCGTAGTCGATGCCGTGCCGCTCGCAGAGGCGATAGAGCGCCTGCTTGCTGATCCCGAGGGTCGCCGCCGCCGGAAGCACCCGTCCCTGGTGCAGGCGGAGCGCCGCATCGATCTGCGCTTCGGTCAGCTCCATCGCGGTGGCGACGGTCGGCCGAGGATCGACCGGTGCCGACCACTGGGTCACCCGCCGTCCCGGCAGGAAGCGGCTCGTGAGGGCGAAGATCTGGTTTCGCAGCTCGCGCACGTTGCCCGGCCAGTCATACTCGCTCATCGAGGTCAGCACCGCGTCGCTCACCCCCACGAACTCGATGCCGCGCTCACGCAGTTGCTGCGCGAAGTACTCGATCAGGATCGGAAGATCCTCGATCCGATCGCGCAGGGCGGGAAGGTAGATCGTCAGGCCGCAGAGCCGGTGGTAGAGGTCGCGGCGAAACTCGTGCGCCTCGACGGCCTGGCGCAGGTCCTTGTGCGTCGCGGTCACCAGGCGGACGTCGACGCGAGTCGCGCGGTCCGCGCCCACCGGTCGGATCTCGCCGGAGTCGAGCATGCGGAGGATCTGGGGCTGGGAAGCCGGCCCGAGTTCCGCGATTTCATCGAGAAACAACGTTCCGCCCGAGGCGGTGCGCGCCAGACCCGCCCGCTCGCTGATCGCCCCGGTGAATGCCCCCTTCTGATGCCCGAAAAGTTCGCTCTCGACCATCTCCGGTCTCAGGCTGCCGCAATTGACCGGCACATACGGGCCTTTGGACCGGCGGCTCAGATCATGCACCGCGCGCGCGACCAGTTCCTTTCCCGTGCCGGTCTCCCCCTGGATCAGGATCGGCTGATCGGTCGGTGCGATCTCGCGCACCTGCTGGAGCGCGACGCGCAGCAGCGGGCTCGTTCCATAGAGTTCGGGAAAACCGGGATTCGCGGCCGAGCGCAGGATCCGGACGGTGCGTAGGCGCGCGAGGGAGATCGACTCCTCGATCTGCTCGCGGGTCAGGGGCCAGGACGGGTTCGGCGGGGCCGGAGGGAGGTGATCAGTTCCTGGATCGGGGGACGACCCCGCGCTTTCGTCCATGGCAACATCGAGCGCAGCCGCGCCCCGCCTGGACTGGAACGGCTGATTGAGCAGGTCGACGATCGAGTCGACCTCGTTCGCCTCGAGTTCGGCCCGCAGGCGCGCACCCTCGGCGTCGTACGAACGCCCCAGGGTCGCGATCAGGGTGTCCGCCTCGTCGATCGCTTCGCCCCGGGCCAGGGCAAGCAGCCGCTGGGCACGATAGATCTCGAACCGCTCGCCCATCTGGGTAAAGAACTCGACTGCGCGCTCCAGATCGTGGATCGCTTCGGCCGTGCGACCGAGGTGGAGGAGGATGCCTCCGCGAACGCGGCGGCAGACCGCGACTTCATACAGGTGCTCCATCTTCTCGAATGCGGCGAGTGACGCCTCGGCCAGTTCGAACGCGCGATCGACGTTCTTCGACTGGAATTCGACCTCGGCGAGAAGGCGCTGGGTCTCGCCCATGATGTCGCGCTCGGGAATGCGCGAGGCGCGCGCGTGGCCACGCGTCAGCCACCGACGGGCGGAGGAGAGGTAGCCCCCGGCGAGGCGGAACTCGCCGGCGTACTCGCAGAGAATCGCGCGGCCCCGGGGATCGGGGACGCGGAGTGTGGCGCGGAGTGCACGGTGCACTGCCTGCTTCGCGGCGCCTCGTCGCGGAAGTCGGGTCAGCAGCAGCGCCTCCAACCGTGCCACGCGCGCGATCCGGATGGGATCGTCGTACTCCTCGGCCAGCGCGCCGGCGCGCCGGAGGAGCAGTTCCGCGGAGAGAAACCCCCCTCGGAACATCCGGGTCACGGCCAGATTGATCGCCGACTGCATCCATCCCTGAAACTCGCACATCTCCGCGAGAATTCGGAGCGCCTTCGACAACATCCCGTCCGCGAGCGACCAGTTCCGGTCGGATCGCTCGACCTGCGCGATCAGGTCCAGTGTGACCGCAACCGCCGTCCTGTCTCCGGCCCGCTCGAAGCGGCCGAGGGATCTGCGGTACTGCTCCCGCGCGGTGGAGAATTCCCGCAGGCGAAACCATACCTTGCCCGACATCTGAAACAGCTTCCCGTGCAGGAGGTGCGGCAGCACGGGATCCGGGTTCTTGCCGAACCACTCCGCGAGGAGCGCCGCCGCGCCGCGGAGATCGCTCCGGCGGTAGTGGATGCGCGCGCCGTAGAGTGCGGCCAGAGCGGTAGCATGGGGATCGTCGCCCTGGCGAACGTCAAGCTCCTGGAGCGAAGCCAGGAGCCGTTCGAGGTCGCCCGTTCTCCAGAGCAGTTCAAGCGTCAGCTCACGAACGGGCGGCAGCAGCCGGTCGTTGTCTCCAAGCCGTTCCAACTCCCGGGCCGCGCCCTCCAGGTCACCGATCTCCAGAAGTGACTCGAAGATGCTGCGCGAGAAGTTCAGGGGTAGCCCCTCCCCGTCGGTCCAGGCGGTCTGCCCGGGGTTCACGCGGCACTCCCGATCAGTTCCATACTCTCATCATCACCTGGAAGAGACGCATGACCGCGAAGTGCAGCTCGGAGGAACTCTCCCCAACCAACCTCGGTTCCGCGTGCCTCGAAGTAGAGGTGGCGAGATCCGCGTGTCGCTCGGCTTCCCCCGGCCTGCTCAGCTCGTGGTCGTCATCGTCCATCCCATCCGTATCCCCCGGCTCGATCGGCAGCGGGGCCGGAGGCGGGGTCCAGGCGTGGGACGGTGCCACGGCGAGCGGGACCAACATCACGAGCGACGCAAGCAGCAGCAAGCGCAGAGTGCGAGCGGCGGCGCGCGATGGGCGAGTTCGAGACATTCGGCTACCTCCGGTTGGGTATCGCCGAGCTGGGCACTCGGCGGCCGGCCCCTGAAAGTTCAGCGTTGGAATGATAGAAGCAGGGCCAAGGGCAGGCAATGGAATTCTCGGAGCAGTGCTTCTGCCGGACCGAAGGTTTGTCGCGGGTGGGGCGCGGGTGGGGCGCGGGTGGGGCGTGGGGCGGGCGCGGGGCGGGCGCGGGGTGGGCGTGGGGCGGGCGTGGGCTGGCCGCCGGGTTGTCGCGGGGTGTTCGCCGCACGGAGCCCGCGTGGCGAACCGGAGCGGTCGGCCGCGGGTCGACCATCCGCGAGACCTGAGCGACGGGCGCCGTGCCCGACTCCGGTGCAGCCGCGGCTGCGCCAGCGTCGACGACCCCGGGCTTTGCAACAGGCCCGGCCCGCAGGGGGGCAGTGGTGCCACCCGGTTCTTCGGGTTCGGGACCCGCCGGCTCTTCGCCTTCAGCGCTTCGAGCCCACCCTCTCCATAGACCTTCTTGATCTCGTAGAAGTGCAGCCGACTGACACCCATCATCCGGCAGGCCTCGCTCACGTTCTTCAGCTGCTCACCCAGCTCGAGCAGGGTCAAGCGGCCGCGAGCTATCCTCTGCGACGTCGTCATGGCTTTCTCCTTGTGCTGCTGTCTCGACAACAGATTTCTAGCACAGGGGGAAGCCTGACGACGTTCTGGCTTCCGGGGCTGAAGGCCGACCGCGCTGCCCCCTACGGATCCCCACGGGCTCCTCCGGCCACAGCGCGATGCCCTGCTCGGGCTCCTGACTGTCAACTCAGGTCTAAACTACGGCAGCTGGTGAAGCGACACCCTCCGCACCCGGTCCCCCGACATGGCGCTTCGGGTCCGGCAAGCCTGCCCACGCGACTCTCCCGCCTCGCACCCACTGTCCCCGGGGAGAGTTCCGTGGATCCGTCGACCCGAACTCGCTCCGCGCCTCGTACCGATTGTGCACGCCGCAGCGCAGGGCGAGGTTCTCCACCGTGTGTGCCCCGCCGCGAGCAAAGGAAATGAGGTGATGGAACTGGAGAAAGGCACGCGTCCCGCAACGATGCCCTTGGCGTGACAGGAACGCGCACCGTCCGCCATCGCGCTGCCAGACCGCGCGACGCACCGCGACCGGGATGTACCGCGAACGCCGCCGCGGAGCACGGCGATGCACCGTCGTTCTCGTGTGACTTCCGTTGCTTTGCGACTGCGCGGTCGGCCCGGCGTCCGGCGATGCGATCGGCCCTGCCTCCGGCGACACAGCCGCCCCGGCCACCTGCAACACAGCCTTGCCGACCTCCCGCGACACAGCCGACTCCGACTGCGCCACCCCACGGTGCACCGCGCGCTCCGTCGACCGCACCAGCGACCGCCCCGTCGTCTGCGCCCCGTCCGACCGCGCACCCCGTTCCGACACACGCTGCCCGAACCGCCGCCGCTCCGTACTCGCAATCAACGCCCGGAGCGCGAGCCGAAGCAAAGTCGCGAGATCTCCCCCCGGATTGCTGTGACTCGCGAGATCCCGCGCCCGGGCGAGCAGATCTTGAAGCTCGGGATCGGCCACGAACGAGAGCTTCGGCAGACTGAACGCCGCGCCGGCGCGCACGGAGGCGACAGCCGGCATCCCCGCGCGGCCCGGAGCCGGAGCAGGCGCGAAGTCTGGGCCGGAGGCCGATACCGAATCGGCCATCGTGCCATCGGTCAGCAACGAGCCCTGCCCGGACGTTCGCCCGCCCTGCGCGACACTCGCCGGATCGAGATGACCTTTGGCCAGCTCCATCTGCCCAGTGTGGACGCCAGCGCCATCCACCGCACCGCCCACCGCCATCACCGGCGCAACACCCTGCCCCCGCCTCTCATCAAACAGCATCCGCTCGACCGCACGCTTGGACTGACCGCACGCGCGCGCGATCCACGAGGCCACATTCTCTTCCGTCAACTCCGACGCGAGCAGGCAGATCGCACTCAGATGCAGGTCCCCCGCGGCGATCCGCGCGAGCAACTCCGGGAACCGGCGCCCGGCGCGGGCGGCGGTGATCCGGTGGTAGGCAGCGGGCTCCGACATGCGGAGGATCTCGGTGCAGTAGGCAAAGGTCGACGAGCAACCGGCCCCGAGATAGAGACGCCGCGCGTCCAGCTCGCCTAGATGTCGGAGCAACTCCGCGGTGACGCGTCGCTCCGCCCGCGCCCAGCCCGCTACCGCGCGAAGGATCTCCCCGTCGCTGAGCGTCGCGAGATCCGTCGCCTGGGGAACCTGGGATACCACTTCTGCCATGTTGCTGCGCATCTCGGCCTCCGTGCCTTCGTCCTGGTTCGTTCGCTGATTCCACGCCCGGGCGCTCCGCGCCCGGCGCAACGTGCCGCGTGCAACGCGCGCCCCGCGCGCCTCGATCGAACCATACCCCGTCGCTTCCGGAGGGCCACCGAACGCTCAAGGGCACCCAGTCGCTGGAGGAACGCTTCGAGTCGTCAACTTTCGCCGTGGATCTCTCCTACGGGTTCCACCGGCGACCACACGCGACGCGAGAGAACCGTTCCGGACCTGCGCTTCGTGCCTCTCGCACATCCGTCAAACGGATTTTCTCTCCATGTACACTTTTCTAGCAACTGACCACCGGACGTGGGCCGACAGCTTGTACGCTGGAACCGCGCCGCCGTTCCCCGCGATCACGACATGGTATCCCCGCGCGGCCGCATCACCATGCCGCCGCATGTCGGCTGGGGCGCACCCGCGCACCCTCGCACCCTCGCACCCGCGCGCCCGCGCACCCGCGCGCCCGCGCACCCTCGCGCCCGCGCACCCTCGCCCCCGCGCACCCGCACCCTCGCGCCGCCGCACCCCGGCGTCGGCGCGCCGCCGCGCCCGCCGCCGCGCGGACGAGCCGCGCGATCGCATCTTCGCATAGCTATATCTTCGGTTTGCCGCACCTCCACGTCGCCGCCGCCACACACGGCTCACACTCACGCCGGCGTTCACCGACCTGGCACTCTTTCCCGCGTTCGCCGCCCGACTCCCGAAGAACCTCTCCGCACCTCGCCGTTCATGACCGGCGGCCGAGCCGCTCCACCGCGTTCGCCGGCGCTGCCGCCCGCACCACCCGCGCGACCACCTGCGCCCCCGCTCGCGCCACCCACGCCACGACCGGCGCCACCTACGCCAGCCCCCGCGCCCCGCCCGCGCCACCGAAGCCACAACTCGCGCCCGCGCCGGCGCCCGCGCCACCCACGCCACGACCTGCGCCACCGCCCGCGCCCGCGCCGGCGCCACCCACACGACGCCCCGCGCCACCGCCAACGCCACCCACGCCATCCTGTCCCCTTCCCCCCGCGCCCTCGACCGGATACTCTCCCGATCCGGTACCAAGGCCTCGGAGGCAAGATGGAGTCCGATCGCGTCATCCCGCTCGTGGGCGACTACGTTGCCCAGGTGCGAACGAGTTCCGAACTGGGCGATTCGCTGGCGCGGCTCCGACCGCTCGTGTTCGGACCGGCCTTCGAGGCCGATCCGTCGCTCCTGATGAACGACGAGGAACGCGCGCGCACGACTCTGCTCCGCCGCCGCCTGGACGGTCTCCACGAGCTATGCTGGGGTATCTACCATCGTGATCAGCTCATCGGCTGGACCTACGGGTTACAGCAGAGCTCCGAGATGTTCTACATGATCAACACCGGTATCCTGCCCGAACACCAGGGGAAGGGGATCTACACCGCGCTGCTCCCCCACGTGCTGGAGCAACTGAGGACCGATGGCTTCCAGATCGTGACCAGCCGGCACGTCGCGACCAACTCGCGCGTGATCGTGCCGAAGCTCAAGGCTGGGTTCTTCATCGCGGGCTGCGAACTCTCCGATCGATTCGGACTTCTGGTGCTGCTGCACTACTACACCTCCCCATTGCGACGCCGTGTGGTCTCGGCGCGCGCGGGAGGAGAGCGACCCGACGCCGCGGTGCTCGCCGCCCTGGGGATCCGCTAGATGTCTCGCTGGCGCAAGCGGACCAAGCGCCGACATCTCACCGAGAAGCGTCGATCGAAAAAGGCAGGGCTTCCCCCGGGTTCGCTGGTACACATCGGCGAGCAGCGACAAGCGGCGGTCGTCCTCTCGGTCCTGGACTACGACGAGGAAGGTTTCCGCGAACAGATCCCGGTGGAACTGCCGGATGCCTGCTCGTTTCGCGACTCTGCCTCGGTCACCTGGATCAACGTTGACGGCCTGCACGACCCGGAGGTAGTGCAGCGACTGTGCGATCACTTCGGAATCCACCCTCTGGTCCAGGAAGACATCCTGAACACCGACCAGCGACCGAAAATGGAGGAGTTCGACACCTACATCTACGCCGTGCTCAACATGATCTACTGCCACGCCCCGCACGACGAGATCGAGTTCGAGCAGGTCAGCCTGATCATCGGAGCGAACTTCCTCCTCACCTTCCAGGAGGCCGGCGGCGACGTCTTCGATCCGCTGCGGCAACGGATTCGCGAGAACCAGGGAGCGGTGCGCAAGAACGGCTCGGACTACCTCGCATACCGGCTGATCGACGCCATCGTCGACAACTACTTCGTGGTCGGCGAAAAGCTCGGCGAGCGGATCGAGGCGGTCGAGGAGATCCTGATCGACCGGCCGGAACCGGCGAGCCTGCACGAGCTCCACCTGCTCAAGCGCGACACCATCCGCCTGCGGAAGGCGGTCTGGCCGCTACGGGAGATGCTGGCCTCCTTCTCTCGCGGGGAGTCCAGACTGGTGCAGGCTGGAACCCTGATGTACTTCCGCGACGTCTACGACCACTGCGTGCAGATGATCGACACGATCGAAACCGATCGCGACGTCCTCTCCGGCCTGCTCGATCTTTACCTCTCGAGCCAGAACAACCGATTGAACGAGGTGATGAAGGTGCTGGCGGTCATCTCGACCATCTTCATCCCGCTCAGCTTCGTGGCCGGGGTCTACGGCATGAACTTCCAGGACATGCCGGAGCTGAGATGGAAGTACGGCTACCCTGCCGCCCTCGTGATGATGGGGGCGGTGGCGCTGGTGCTTCTGCTCTGGCTTCGCCGCAAGCGCTGGATTTGATCGATGAGCGCGCGACGCGAGCCGATGAAGCCGGGAGCATCCTCCCCGCGATCGAGCTTCGAGCGCCTCTGGCTGCTCCTCCTGCTCCTCGCCCTGGTCGCCTACGCCCCGGCAATGGGCGGAGGCTGGGTCTGGGATGACGACGCCTACATCCTGAACAACCCGGCCCTTCGCTCGCTCTCCGGCCTGTTCGAGATCTGGACCCGACCAGATGCCTCACCCCAGTACTATCCCCTGGTCTTCACCGGCTTCTGGATCGAACAACATCTCTTCGGACTCGATCCGCGCGGCTATCACGTGGTCAACGTCCTCCTCCACCTCCTCGGAGCAACCCTCCTGCTCCGGATCCTTCGGGCGCTCTCGGTGCCGGGAGCGCTGATGCTGGCCGCGCTCTTTGCCCTTCATCCGGTGCACGTCGAGTCGGTGGCCTGGGTCACCGAGCGGAAGAACGTCCTCTCGGCCGTCTTCTACTTTGCCTCGGCTCTCGCGTTCTTCCGCTTTCAGAGACCGGGTGCGCCGGACGATCGCCCCGCGGGCACGTCCAACGCCTCCTCCGCTGCCGCCGGAAGCATGCGCGACTGGCGCTGGTACGCCCTCGCCCTCGGGCTGTTCCAGTGCGCGCTCTTCAGCAAGACGGTCACCGCGACCCTGCCCGCGGCCGTGGCGCTCGCGCTCCTCTACCGTCCGCCGACTCCTGATCCCCGGTCGTGGCTCCGCCGCGTGGGGCTGCCGCTACTCCCGTTCTTCGCGCTCGGCGGCGGATTCGGCCTCCTCACCGCATGGCTGGAGAAGTACCGCGTCGGGGCGCTCGGCGCGGAGTGGGATTTCTCGCTGCTGGAGCGGTTCGTCATCGCCGGGCGGGTCTTCTGGTTCTATCCGAGCAAGCTGATGGCGCCCTGGCCGCTCTCGTTCATCTATCCCCGCTGGAACATCGAAGCGACCCCGATTGCGCTCCTCCCGGCCCTCCTCGCGCTGTTCGCGATCGGGGCGGGCTTTGCCCTGCGCCGTCGGCTCGGGTACGGCCCGCTGGTCGCGGCGCTCTTCTATCCCGTTACGCTCTTCCCCGCCCTCGGCTTCCTCAATGTCTATCCGATGCGCTTCTCGTTCGTCGCCGATCACTTCCAGTACCTGGCAAGCATCGGACCTCTCGCACTGCTGGTCGGGCTTTGGTTCCGGCTGCGGCCCGCTCGCTCCTGGGATCTCCCGACGGCCATCACGATCTGCCTGCTGCTCGCCGGACTGACCTTTCGGCAGTCGGGCATCTACCGCAACGCAGAAACGCTCTGGCGCGATACGCTGAGCAAGAACCCCTCGGCCTGGATCGCGCGGAACAATCTCGGGCAGCTCCTGCTCGAGATCGGCCGGCTGGTCGAAGCGGAGCAGCACTTCCGGAGCGCCATCGCGATCCACCCGCAGTTTGCCGAGGCGCACAACAATCTGGCCACGATCCATGGGCAAGCGGGCCGTCTCGAGGAGGCGATCCGCTCCTGCGACGCTGCGATCGGGCTCGACCCCAACTTCGCTCGGGCCTACTTCAATCGGGCTCTGGCGCGGATGCGACTTCAGCAATTCGACGCCGCGCTTCTCGACCTCAGTCAGTTCGAGCGGCTCGCCGGCCCCTATGCCCGAGCGAGCTTCTATCGCGGGATGGCGTTTGCCGCGCTGGGACGGGAGGAGGCGGCCGTCGATGCGTTCGAGGCGTCGCTTCGCCTCGATCCGAATCAGCCGGATGTGCGCGCCGCCTGGGCGAAGCTGGAACAACGTCGCTCGTCGGGAGTCTCAGGATCGGGGGAGCGCGCGCTTCAAGAACGGTAGTCCGATCACCGCCGGGATCCAGTAGCCGAAGAGCGAATAGAGCAACCCGACGCCCAGCGACACATCGTGACTGGCGTACGGCAAGAAGAGGAAGATCAAGGCCGAGTCGCGCGTACCCATCCCGCTCAGCGTGACTGGCAGCAGCCCGGCGAAGATCGCGAGCGGCAGCGCACCCATCGCATAGAGCAGCGGCACCGGGGTGCCGAGTGCCTGATAACACAGCACGAGTTGGGCGATGCTGGCGAACCAGTTGAGCACGGTGTAAAGCACCACGGAACCGAGAAGCGCGGGCGACTGCAGAATGAGGCGGAGGGCGCGAAGCATCGGCTCAACCTTGGATTCGAACTTCTTCGGAACGGGCAGGCGGAAGCGGAGCAGAGCGAGGATGGCGCCAAAGCCGGCGAGAAACGCTCCACCCGCCAGGATGGCGTAGCGCCACTGCGCGTGGAGCGCGGAACCGAGGGCGGCCAGGAGGAGCAAGATCAGCACGTCGAGGCTCCGCTCCGCCAGCACGCTCCCCAGCACCAGCGGGACCGGCACGCGGTCGCGGAGGTACAGCGCCTTCACGAAGTCGCCCGTCTTGCTCGGTGTGATCGTCCCCATCGGCCAGGCAGCCATGATCATGTCGAAACAGCTGCGGAACGACACCTCGTAGCCGAGCGCGCCGAGTACTCGACGCCACCGAAAGGCCGAGAGCACCGGAAAGAAGCAGGTGACCGCGGCCGCGCCGGCCAGCACTGCCCGGTCCGCCTGCCCCAGGCGAGCCAGCACCAGGCGGTAGTCGAGTTCCAGGAACCGGAAGAGCCCCCAGAAGACCCCGATGGTCAAAAGCAGGAACAGTCCGAGCCTGAGCCAGCCGCGCGGGGTGCTCCGGATCTTCTCCCGCAGCGCGTCGACGCTCGTCCGGGCGGGATCGGGGACGCGTCGCGGCGGCTCTGGCGTGAGCTCCCCCATCGCCTAGTGGCCGATCTCGAGCGACGTCATGCCGTCATGGTAGTCGATGCGGCGGCGCACCCGGAGCACACCGCTCTGGTTGAGCCTGGCCAGGGCATCCGAAGGGATCTCATGCCCGCGCATCGCCAGCTCCTGCGGCTGGTAGTAACGACTCTGCGGCACGTAGCGCACGTGGAACTCGTCCCCGAGCTTCAGCCGCTCGATCGCCGGTCCGAGCCTTCGCACCTCGTCCTCGATCAGCAGTTCGGACGGGCCGAAGGTCACGGTGCGCTTGAAGGCTACCGGACCGGCACCGCTCTTGGTCATGAGCAGGTTCCGGATCCAGCCCTTGATCTCGTAGGCCATTCGGGTCTGCCAGCCGACGGCGAGCATGAAGAGCCGGAAGGCGATCATCGACATTGGGGTGAACAGCTTCATCACCATGAAGTGCGCGTTCCCCTGCACCTCGAAGCGGTCGGCATTTGCCCCCACCGCCGCTTCCGCCGACGGGTCGTACTCCGGCTTCCATGGAAGTAGATCGTCCCCCGCTCGGATCACGAAATCGGCATCGATCCACTGCGAGGTGACCACCTTGCCGTCGGCGAGCGAGGCGATGAAGCCACAATCGTTCTCCACCGACGCCCCGTTGTCCCCGCGGAACAGCTTCACCACGCCGCCCTTGGCCAGGTTGATCAGGCAGTAGTAGTCCCGCCCCCTGGCATCGCGTCCCTTGCGCGCATGGATGCGCGCTCCGGGCCAGGTGCGGCTGAACGGCTCCCGTTCCGACGGAAGCGGCGGCAGCACCTCCGGACGTTCCGAGTAGTCGACCCAAGACTGCAGCAACCCCGGAATCCGATAGAGGAAGTAGCGATCCTCCTGGATCTCCGGCGGGACCAGCGCTCCCTGGGAGAGGCCGCGCAGCAGATGCTCGGCCACCGAGGAGGCAAGGCCGACCCCCTTGCCGCCGTAGACCTCGAAGCCGTGCGGATAGAAGTGCAACGTCTGGCGACTTCCCATCGATCCGGCGTAGTGACCGTTCGGATAGGCGAAATGCGCCGCGAAGTCGATCGCGCGATGACAGACCCGGTCGAGCCGCTCGTCCGGATAGAGCTTCTGCAGTTTGGAGAGGAAACTCACGGTCGCCGAGAGATAGCCCAGGTCGGTGCCGTCGTACTCCAGGCACCACCCCTCCGGATAGCAGTAGCTCAGAAAGTCCTCCAGGCGCACCTCGAATCCCTGGCGGATCTTGTCGTCCTTGACCAGATCGTACGCTTCGTAGATCGGCAGGATCGCCATGGCGTGATGGTTGGCCAACACGCCGGGCTCATCGTACTTGGCCAGGAACCGACCGGCGCGCGCCACCGCCTCGAAGAAGCGCCCGCGCATCGCGCTGGGGAACCGATCCCCGAGAAGCCGGTAGCTGTCGCACATCGCATAGACGAGGAACCCGGTCGGACCGGCCCACCCGCGCTCGTTCGGATAGAACTCGTCGAACGAACCATCATCCTTCTGGATCTTCATCCAGTAGTCGATCCCGGCGAGGGTCCAGGCCAGGATCTTCTCCTCCTGATAGAACGGATTGTCCGGCATCGGGGTGGCCCAGGCGAGGGCCAGCGCCTGCACGCCGAACTGCGCGATCGAGGAGGGAAAGTCGGTCGTACGGCAGAGCCAGTACTCACGATTGAAACAGCCGTAGGTCTTGGAGAACTCATTGCGATCCTCGAGCGACAACAGCCGCGGGATCTGCGACAGAGCCTTCTGGGCATAGACATCGCGGAGCCCGGTCGACGGCGGCACTCCGCGGAGAATCTCGCTCACGGCAGTTCCTTCCCCGGCGCGAGCGAAGGCTCGAGCCGATCTTCGAATTGGTAGGCTCGGAGTGGTTCGTCACCCAAGCCGGCGAGCATCGGGGCCCGCATGGTCATCGCGTCGAGACGCGCCCGCGTCACGTCGATCGCCAGCGGCTCGCGGTCCACCGCCAGCCAGGCGCGGCCGAGTCGTCGGGCAACGGCCGCCGTGGTCCCGGAACCGACGCAGAAATCTGCCACCAGGTCCCCGACCCGGGTCGTCGCGCGGAGAATCCGCTCCAGCAATGCCTCCGGCTTCTGCGATGGATAGCCGGTGCGCTCCTTGGCGTCCTGGGTGAGCCAGGGGATCTCCCAGACATCGTCGAGCGAGCGGTAGCGATACCAGCCCCCCTCATCGCGATACTCCGGTAACCCGCGTCGCGACATGCGATGGGCCAGGTACTTCTTGATCGTCATCCGCTCGAAGTGGTGCTCGCCGCCATTGCGGTAGTAGAGCAAGGTGTCGTGCTTGCGCGCGAACCATCGACCCGGGATCCCGCCGGTGGCGTAGTGCCAGATGATCTCATTCAGGAAGTTCTCGGCTCCGAGCAGGTCGTCCAGCAGCACCTTTGCGCGATGTACGGTGCGCCAGTCCAGGTGAAGGATGATCGCTCCTCCGGGTCGGAGCAAACGGGGCATTTCCCCCAGGAGAGCGGTCAGCCAGGGGGATGGCGCGCCATCGGTTCCCGGATCGGCATAGGCGCGGCGGCCAGCCAGAGCGCCGCGATTCCCCCTTCCCCGGAGCGTGGCGTGTGTGCGCCCCGCACCGAAGGGAGGGTCCAGATAGACGAAGTCTAACGACCCATCCGGCAGTCCCCGGGCCACCTCGAGCCCATCGGCCCGGATCAGTCTGTCCATGTCGGATCCCGCTCGCATCATTGGCGGTCGCAGTTTACGCGACGAGCGGGCGGGTGGCTACCCGCGGATCCGGGGGATCGAAGTGGTGCGTGGGCGGAGCTCAGGACTCCAGTTCGACGTTCCAGTACTCGTGTGAGATGAACTGCTCCCACGAGGTACGCCGATGGCCTAGTGGCACGGTGATGCACGGGGTCCAGGTCGGCTCTACCGCCGGCTTCAGCAGACGCATCCCCGCCTCGGCCAGGGTCCGGTTCGCCTTCTTGCGGTTGCACCGGAGGCAGGAAAGCACGCAGTTGGTCCAGGAGGAGCGCCCACCGAGCGAGCGCGGAACGATGTGATCCACCGAGAGATCGGACAGCGGCGGCTTGGCGGAACAGTACTGGCAGGTGTAACGGTCACGGCGATAGATGTTCTTGCGCGAGAAGGTGACCTTCCGGTGCGGCACCGAGGAGTACCGGGTGAGCAGCACAACCTCCGGAACGCGGACGCGGAAGGTCACGCTGCGTATGCAGGGCTCTTCCTCCGCCACGCGCAGACTCGTCCACGAATCGAAGTCGTGGAGCGTGTAGTCCTCCGGGTCGACCGCCCGCGCCGCCGCCCGGTAGAGCAGGCAGAGTGCGGTCCGCACGGACGTCGTCCCGATCGGGACCCAGTGTCGATTCAGCACCAGCGCGCGTTGGTCAAGCATCGGTACAACCCCTTCCAGTCGCTGATCCTAACGTTAAAAGGCTAGCAAACCGCCGCGCAAGATGTCCACCGGCCGGGCGGTCCGCTCCGGCCGTACCGGAATTCGGGGATCATCTCGGATGTTTGCCCACCCCCACAATTCCTCACTTGACCGCGACCACCCGCGGTCCTACGGTCATGCGCGGTCACTTCCCCGGCGAATGTGCGACGCGCCACGGAACGAGTTACGACGGCGCGACAGATGGGCGTGAACGGACTGGGGATCAGAACAAGACGAGACGGGGCCAACCGGGTCAGTGGCGGGACGATCTGCCACACTGCCTTCTCCCAACGTCGGTCGCGACGCGGTCGCAAAGTGCGCACCGCCCAGGTCGACGCGTAGAGAGCGCGACCCGCACAGGTCGGTCGGGACCCGAGCCTCCTTCCCCCCTCGCCTCCCCCACTGCTCGCGCCCGCACGGCTGCCAGTGAAACGGCCAGTGAGTATCGACCGGGCCCGCGTGTCCAGCGACCACGTGTCCAGCCACTCCGTAGCGATCGATCGCCTTCCGACGCGACCTCGCCGCATCGAGTCGTGATCGGATGAGCATCGTTCTGGCCCGGATGGAATCGACAATCGGTATTGCTCCAGAAGGAGGTCCCCCCCTCGACATCAATGAACCCAAAGCCGCCATCTGACGGCTCACTCCAGACAAGCATTCAAACCTGTTCCACAAATTGATTGTGCAGTGCTTGCCCTTCCGTCCGGCGGGAGGGGCGGAGAGGAGACCCCATGAACGTGCGCCTTCGCGCAGCAGCAGCGCTGTCCGTGTTCAGCGCTCTCGGACTCATCCACTCCCTCGGAACCTCCGAGGCGTCCGCCGCAACCCTCAATGTACCTGTCCCCTATCCTTCCATCGCGAACGCGGTCGCCGCCGCCGCCGCCGGTGATCAGATCGTCGTCGCCGGTTCGCACACTGAATCGCTTGCCTCGGTCATCAACATCAACCTGGCCAACCTCCAGATCCTCGGATCCCCCGGCGCGACCGTGAACGTCACCGCGAGCTCGATTGCCATGGCGGTATACGCCCCCGGGGTCGTCATCGATGGGCTCACCTTTACCAGCCCCACGCCCTGGGTCGCCGCCTTCCTGCAGGTCACGGCGAACAACGTCACGATCAGCAATACGACGATCTACGGGCCGCCGCAGGCCCTCCCGATGAGCGGCTGGGTGGTGAATCGCGCGCTGGCGGTCTCCCCCGGCGTCACGGGGGTCCAGATCCTGAACAACACCTGGCACACGCTGCGTTCCGGCGCCTACATGGACAACGCCAGCGGCACCGTCTCCGGGAACCTGGTCTACAACACCAAGGGCGGGTTCATCGGAGCGGGCAATGTGACCTACACGGGGAACAGCTGGGGTCCTCTGGCCACGGCCAACGAGTGGGACATCGTCCTGTTCGACTGGACGACTCCCGGGCTGTACCCGGACCTCCTCGCCCTCAGCAACGCCAACAACGGCGGGTCGTGCTGGGATCAGCGGATTGCGGCGGCCAGCCGGAAGGTGCCGGTGTACGTCGACGCTGCGGCCGGGCCGGGAGGGATCGGTAGCCCGCGGCTGCCGTACACCACGATCCAGGCAGGCATCGACGACGTCTATCCCGGCGGCGCGGTGAAGATCGCGAACGGGACCTACGTCGAGGCGCCGAACGTCTACACGCCGTGCACCTTGGACGGAGCTTCGCGCGCGGGCGTTCTGATCGACGCGAGCAGCTTCGCCGACTACGGGATCGACGCCATGGGCGACTACGCGTTCCGGTTCCAGCACTTCACCCTCAAGGGGCATCCGACCAACACCGCCTCGTACGGCCTCAAGGTCGCAGGCGACAACGCCACCGTGGTGATCGATGATCTGGAGGTGTGGAACACCCGCCGCTCCTGCATCGACCTGAACGGCTGCAACGCCCCGAGTTCGATCAACAACGTTTACGTCCACGGCGCAGCCTTCGGCGTCGGCGTGGGCCTGACCAACTGCGACGGCACGGTGTTGAGCAACATCACCACCGCAGGGAATCCGTGGGGCGGGATCGCGGTCTACACCGCGTCCGGTCCGTACACTCCGGGGTCGAACGGGGTCACGCTGGTTCCGGGCGGCAATTCGTTCGGTGAACCGGTGGCGATCTACTCCGAGTCGAACGGGATTCACCCGATCACCAACCTGAGCGTGTCTCCGGCGGAGTTCGGGTATCTGGTCGGCTCGAGCGCCGCACCGAACTACCGCTTCTACTATGCCTCGGAGGGGGCAGGACTCGCCGCGATCCTGGCCGGTGGGCCGACCGCGGGATGGCTCCAGAATCGCAATACTTCGGTCTACGTGGTCGATCCGGCAACCGGGATGAAGTTTGCCCCGGCGCTCGGAGTCGCCGCGGCCAACGCCACGATCGATTTCCGGGCGGGCGTGGTCGAGGAGCAGGTGGTGATCACCACCCCGGGCCTCACGATCGATGGCGCGGGGGTCGCGTCGAGCACCATCCAGGCGCCGGTCTCCTGTCCCGCGCTCTTCAATTCCGCCGGTCCGACACCGAACCATCCGGTGGTCTTCGTGAACGGCGCACAGGATGTGATCCTGAAGGAGCTGACGGTCAATGGGCTCGGCCGCGCGGCCGGCAACTACCGGTTCATCGGGGTCGCCTTCTGGAACGGCGACGGCAAGCTGCTCGACGCCCGGGTCACCGGCATCCGGGAGAACCCGTTCAACGGCAGCCAGCACGGCATGGGCGTCTACGTGAACAACGACGTCGCCGGCACCTACAACGTGGAGGTCGGCAACACCACGATCGACGACTTCCAGAAGAACGGCACGGTCTTCGCCGGCACCGGCACCACGGTCGACATGCACGACTGCGTGGTCACCGGACAGGGGCCGACCGCGCTGATCGCGCAGAACTGCATCCAGTACTCCTTTGGCGGCGGCGGGAGCATCGCGCGCTGCAGCGTCTCGGGTTCGGTCTACACTCCGGCCTCGGTCACCTCGACCGGAGTCATCGCCTATGCGAACGGACCGCTCTCGATCACCGACATGAACGGTGCGCACGGCATCGACGACTGCCAGACCGGGATCTACGTGCAGGACGGAAACGCCACCATCAATGGCGTCGATCTGACCTACAGCTTGGCCGCCCCGGCCCACGACGGCATCGACTTCTACAACACCAGTAGCTCGCTGACGCATCCGGAGGACTCGGGCGCCCTCGTCGCCGGGCGTCCGCAGGTCGAGCCGGTCGATGCGGCCGCGCTCTCCCTGGGCGGAAGCAGTCCGCTGCTCCTGTCGATGAGCGGCAGCCTCGCCAACGCCTGCCTGATCGGCAACGACCTCAGCGTCTCCGACGGCCTCTGGGTCGGCTCCGCCGGTGGCCCGGTCAGCGTCACCGCGACCAACAACAAGATCCGCGACTGGAACCGCGGAGTCGTGGCGTACGGTGCGGCGGTCTCGCTGACGGCCAATGACAACGAGATCGCCTCGAACCTGACCGCCGGCTACGACAATACGGCGAGCGGCGCGGCCCAGGACGCGGAGCAGAACTGGTGGGGCGACGCCGCCGGTCCGGCCGGCGCAGGCGACGACGTCCTCGGCGCCAACGTTGACTACACCCCCTGGCGGACGAGCAACGCTTCTTCCACGCCGTGCGCCTTCACCCCGACCTTCAGCAACGAGGTTGGACCGGTGGGGCCGGGGAGCTGCATCTCGGTCCTGAGCGGGTGCGTCGCGGTGCCGTTCAACATCACGCGCACCGACGTTGCCTTGCTCCGCGGCTTCAGCGTGACCTTCACTCTGGGCGGCGGTCTCTCGCTCTGCGGTCCGGGAATCGTGACTGGCTCGTACCTCATCGGCGGCGCGCAGTACCAGGTCCTGAACAACGGCGGCGGCTCGTACACCGTGGACGGGGCAACTCTCGGCATGCCCTGCGGCACGACCACGCCGACCGGCACGCTCTTCACCGTGAACGTGACCGGTTCCGGGGTTGGTACCGGCACGGTCACCATGACCGATCTGATCCTGCGCGACTGCGACAACGTGCCGATTCCGGGGACCATGGGGGCGCCGATCAACATCACGATCGACACCGTTCCGCCGGTCGCGGTGGCGAACCTGGTCGCGACCCAGATCAAGACCGGGAACGACGCCGACGGCACGACGAAGATCGACCTGGCCTTCACCGCGCCGGGCGACGCGGCGACGGTCGAGGTCTATCGGAAGGGATACGGGAACTACCCCGACTACGACGACTGCGCCGGCTCGGGCGTGCCCGCGATCCCCAGCTACCCGCCGACCGGAGCAGGCTGGGCGCTCACCTCGGTGACCGCCAGCGGCCAGGACGACGAAACGACCGCGCGCGACTTCTGGTACTACGTGGTCTTCACCAAGGACGCCTGCGGAAACGTCTCGGCCGTCTCGAACATGACCGCGGGGAAGCTGAACTACCACCTTGGGGACGTCTCGAACGGGTTCGTTACCGGCACGGGTGACAACCTGGTCGCCACCGCCGACATCTCGGCTCTCGGCGCCCACTACGGCGAGACCCTCTCACCGACCTGCGGCGACACCGAGAACTACCTCGATGTCGGTCCGACGACCGACTTCTCGGTCAACGCGCGGCCGACCACCGACAACAAGATCAACTTCGAAGACCTGATCATGTTCGCCATCAACCACGGGACGGTGTCGTTCGCACCGCCCGAGGGGGACGGCGACGTGACCGCGAGTGAGGGGACGCCGAGCCTGCGCCTGGCGATCGATCCGCGCGCGAACCCGAACGCTCCGCTCGTGGCGCGGCTCTTCCTCGAGGGAAACCTGGCCACGGCGAAGGGGATCCATGCGCTGATCGGCTTCGATCGGGCAAAGCTGGAGCTGGTGTCGATGACCGAGGGGGCGCTCCTCGCGGAGCAGATCGCCCCGGTCTTCGCCAAGACGCTCGACGAAGAGAAGGGGGCGTGGTTCGACGCGGCCCTGCTCGGGGATGGGCTGGCATTCCGGGGATCGGGCGAGATCGCGATCTTCTCCTTCCGCCCGAAGACGCTGGGCGCGCAGCCGACGCTCCTGGTCACCGATCTGCGTGACGTCCAGAACCAGAAGCTGGATGGCTCGAGCCAGCCCATCGCGGCCGACGCGACCACGCCGGCGCCGAGCGCGGTGACGCCGTTCGCCCTGCTCGGAGCGCGGCCGAATCCGTTCCAGGGATCGACCGAGATTCTCTTCCGGCTGCCGGAAGCGGCTCGGGTCGAGCTCCGGATCTATGACGCGGCCGGTCGTCTGGTGCGGAGCCTGCTCGATGGAAGCCTGTCGGGCGGTGAGCATGCGATCGGCTGGGATGGACGGAACGATGCGGGCGAG
The DNA here is from genome assembly GCA_016712505.1 of Candidatus Eiseniibacteriota bacterium. GTDB lineage: Bacteria > Eisenbacteria > RBG-16-71-46 > CAIMUX01 > CAIMUX01 > JADJQY01. The sequence goes on from JADJQY010000017.1 coordinate 89,997, forward strand.
CGCCTCGGTCCGGGAGTGTACTTCTACGGTCTCGCCACCGGTGAACGTTCCGAGGCGCGGAAGCTCCTCCTGTTGAAGTAGACGAGATCGGCGGCGGTGTGGGGAGTCTCTCTTCCGCACCGCCGCCGCCGGGACTCCCCGGGGGTCGGGTGGCGCAGGCCGTACGCCATTCCGACCCCCATCCCCTCGCGCGTCGCAGATGCGGCGGCCCGGTCTCGTCGTCCTGCCCATGTGCCGCATGGGATGGGGCAGAAGGAGGACATCATGCGCTCGAGAATGCTCATCGCCCTGTTCCCCGCCGCGCGAGCGGCGGCGCTTCTGACCGTGCTCGTCATGGCCCCCGCGTCCTGGGGCGCACCGGACCGGCCGAACGGCGCGGAGCCGATCGGCCACGCACCGCATGCGGATACCTGGGAACCGGCTCCGCCGATCCCGGCCAACCCCGCAATCGTCTTCGACAGTGGAACGCCGATCACCGATCCATTCGCGCTCTGCGGCGGATGCTATCCCTGGACCAGCACCTACCGGCAATCGGCCGGGAACTACGACTTCACCGCGCGCCGCTTCACCGTGCCGGCCAACACCTACGTGACCAGCATGCGCCTCTGGTGGGCCTACGGAGACGAAGGGCCGCACCCGATCTTCGCCAATCTGGGAGGCGAGGCCGCCGATTTCACGAGCATCACGCTCGATCTCTATCTGACCGATGGTCCCGGAGGCGCTCCGGGCACGCTGCTGGCGAACGTGCCGGGAGCGTGGACCCTGCTCCACGCTCCGACCCACTATCGCGAGTTCGTGTTCACCACGCCAATCGCGCTCTCCGGGACCGACTACTACGTGGCGCTGCGCGCCGAGACCACACTGCCGGACTACCAGGCGACAATTCTCTGGTTCGCCTGCGCCACGCCGGACCCGCTCCTCGACTACGAGGACTACGTCAACCTGGTCAAGGTGCCTCCGACCGGTGGGTGGATCGACTACCCTTCGGTGCCGGGCAGCCCCTGCCCGTTCGACATGAACTTCGGGCTCCAGGTCCTGGGCCTCCCGATCACCGATGCGGTCATCCCCACGGTCGACGGTCCGTGCATCTCGATCCTCGATCCCTGCGCCACCGTGCAGTTCGACTTCACCCGGATCGACACCACGCCCGCGCGCCTGGTCAGCACGACGTTCCAGCTCAGTAGCAACCTCGATCTCTGCGCCGGACTCGGTGGGAGCATCCACGACCTCTATGGCAGTGGCGGAGCCTGGCTCTCCGGGCCCTACGGGCACACCCTTCACGTCACCGACAACGGCGGCGGCTCCTACACCGTGGATGTCGCGGTCCTGGGACTCCCCTGCGGCCCGACCGCCGGCGGATCCCTCTTCACCGTCGACCTCACGAAGAAGACGGGCGAGCCGGATGGACCGGGAAGCGTGACCGTGACCTCGGTCGTGGTGCGCGACTGCGACAACGGTCCACTGCCCGCGCTCTCCGGCGCGAGCGCCGCACTCAGCGTCGACACCACCCCTCCAATCGCCGTGTCCGACCTCTCCGCCGTCCAGTGGCTCGCCGGGAACGACGCCAACGGCACGACCAAGATCGGACTCTCCTGGACTCCCCCTTCGGACGCAGCGGCGGTCGAGGTGTACCGGGCGAAGTTCGGCAACTATCCGGAGTACGACGACGCGCCGTCTCCCGGCTCGGTTCCCCCTGCGCCGACCTATCCCCCGCCGTCCCGCTGGTCCCTCCTCCCCGCGATCACCGCGCCCGGGGCCGACGAACCGCCGGGGCGTGACTTCTGGTACTACGCGCTCTTCAGCAAGGACGCGTGCGGCAACGTGTCGGCCGCCTCGAACGTCACCCAGGGAACGCTCAACTACCATCTGGGGGACGTGCACAGCGGGATCTCCGACTGCGCGGGAGAGAACCAGGTCGACGTCTCCGACCTCTCGTATCTGGGGAGTCACTACTTCAGTCCGAGCGCCTACGCCTGGAACTGCCTCGACGTCGGGCCGACCTCCACCGGCTCGGTCGACGGGCGCCCATTGACCGATAGCTTCATCGAGTTCGAGGATCTGATGCTCTTCGCCATGAACTACGGGCTGGTCAGTCGGGAGGCGCCGGTCGATCCACCCAGCGCCGCAGCAACCTCCGAGCGGCCGCGCGTCGAGCTGCGGTTGAGCCGGACCGACGGGAGCTCGGTCGCTTCGCTCCACCTTCTGGACCACCGCGCTTCGGTGCGCGGGTTGCACCTGTTCGTTAGGCTGGATCCGAACGATCTGGATCGTCTCCAGGTAGCGCCCGGTGCGCTGCAGAGCGAACAACCGGATCCTCTCTTCTTCGAATCTCCGCGGACCGGTGACGGGATCTGGATCGATCTCGCGGCGCTCGGTCCGGACGGAGTGCTCAAGGGATATGGCGAGGTCGCGCAGCTGCGCGTGGCCGGCGACTGGACAGAGACGCCGCGCCTCGTGGGGACCAGTTTGCGCGACCGCGCCAATCTTCCGATCGGCGGCGAGTCGCCGGCGGACACCCCGGGGCCTGTGACCTCGGTCACCGCCGCCCTGTCGGTCGAGCCCAACCCGTTCTCCGATCGGGTCACCCTCCATTTCACCCTGCCGGAGCCAGGCCCGGTCCGGCTCGACCTGTTCGACGTCGCGGGGAGGCTGGTGCAACGCCTGCTCGGGCGCGAGTGCGCGGCCGGGAGCCACGCGCTCCGCTGGGATGGACGGGACGCCCACGGCCGCCGCGTGGCCGCAGGGCTTTTCTGGGCTCGACTCACCACCCCAGAGGGCGTGGAGACCCGTTCGCTCTTCAGGATCCGCTAGTTCACTCGAAGGAGGTCCAACATGAAGCTTCGATCGATGCTCTCCTTGGGAGTCGCCCTCTTCGGCCTGGGGGCGCAGGGCGTCCGCGCGGAACCGGAGCCGTTCCACGCCCTGCTCTCGCCCGACTTCATCTGCGTGCCGTTGGGGGCGACCTTCAGTGTCGCATTTGCGGTCGACTCGACGGCGCAGCAGTTCAACGGATACGAGGTGACGATCGAACACGATCCGGCGATCCTCTCGTTCCAGTCTGTGGCCCAGGGAAGCCTGATGACCACGGCCTGCCCGAATCGCTTCGTTTCCACGACGCAGACCGACTCCACCGTGACCTATACCCACGTGATCCTCTGTAGCGGAGTGAACGTCAACGGGCCGGGCGAGCTCTCGGTCTACACCTACACCGCGGATGCGATCGGATCGTCACCCCTGCACATCGCCTCGCAACCGGATCAGACCTTCTATGACGCCGGACTGTACGTCTGGCCGAATCACCCCACTCGCCCGCGGCAGGTGAGCTTCACCGACGCGCTGGTGGTGGTGTACGACGCTTCCGCGGTGGAGGAAGGGGCGCTCCCGTCTCCACCGCTCCACGTCTGGCCGAATACGACACGCGAGCGGACCGAAGTCGCGTGGAGTGTTTCGCGTCCAGGGCCGGTGACCCTCCGACTCTTCGACCTCTCCGGTCGGGAGTGGTGGCGCTGGTCTCGTTCCGATGTGCCGGTCGGGCCGTTGCATGTCGTCTGGTCACAAGGGGACCTCGGTGACCAGCGACTCCCGACCGGCACGTACTTTCTCGAGGCGCGAGCCGGGGCGGAACGGTCCGGGGCCCGTGTCCTGCTGGTGCGTTGATCCCGGTCGACCTCCGGCGCTGCGTTCGACTCCCGTGATTCCCCATCGTGATTGTGCCCGCAGAAAAGAAGGAGACATCGTGATGAGACCTACTTCCTGGCTCGCGGGGCTCCTGCTCCTGGTCGGGGCTGAGTCCTCCCTCGCGTTGAAATGCAGCGCGAACACCGTCGCTCCGCAGAATCCGGGAGACTGCCTCTCGATCGGAACCACCTGCGTCGAGGTGCCGGTGACCATCGCGCGGACCGACAACACCCACCTGCGCGGGTTCAGCGTCACCTTCACCCTCTCCCCCGAACTGCAACTCTGCGGCGGGAGCGGTAACCTGCTCAGCATCGTCGAGGGGGACTATCTCTCCGACGTCAATCCGAATACCCAGGTCTACCGCACCGGCACCGGCCCGACCTACACCATCGATTGCGCGATCCTCGGCACTCCCTGCGGCGCAGATGCCGCGAGCGGCACGCTTTTCGCCATCCAGGTGGAGCGGACGGTGCCGACCGGGACCGGCACGGTCACGATCAACTCCCTGCGGCTCCGGGATTGCAGCAATGGGACGATCGCCAGCGCAATCGGTGGCCCGGCGGCGGTCACGATCGACGCGGTGGCCCCGGTTGCGGTCAGCAACCTCGCCACCACCCAGGACAAGACGGCCAACGGAGGCGACGGCCTGACCGACATCGTGGTGAACTTCACCCCGCCGGGAGACGCCGCGGTGGTCGAGGTCTACCGCAAAGGGTTCGGAAGCTACCCTGAGTACGACGACTGCGGCGCGACCGCACCCGCGGTGCCCGGCTATCCTCCGGCGGGATGGACCTTGACTGGCGTCACCGCCGGCGGCCAGAGCGACCAGCCGCCGAGCCGCGACTTCTGGTACTACGCCGTCTTCACCAAGGACGCCTGCGGGAACGTTTCCTCCGCCTCCAACCTCTCCGGCGGATCTCTGAGCTACCACCTCGGGGACGTGGCCGACGGGATCAATCCCCCCCCCGCGGGGAACAACCTGGTCAACGGGCTCGACATCAGCGAACTCGGAAACCACTACGGAATCACGCTCACGCCGAGCTGCGGCAGCCCGTTCGCCTACCTCGACGTCGGCCCGACCACCGACTTCACGGTCGACGCACGGCCGCTCTGCGATGATCTGATCGACTTCGAGGATCTGATCCTCTTCGCGATCAACTTCAACTCGGTCAGTCGGCCCGCACCCCGCTCGCCGAGCGACGTCGCGATCAGGCCGAGCCTGCGCCTCGAACCCCTGCCGGTCACGCGGCCGGACGAGCTCCTCTACAGTCTCACCCTCTCGGGGAACCAGGGGACGGTGAAGGGCGTCCACACCATCGTGGCCTACGAGCGCGAGGCGCTCGAGCTGCTGACCGTGGAGCGGGCCGGGCTGGCGGCCGATGATCAGGTCTTCTTCGCCCACCTCTCCGCGCAGCCGGGAACGGTGATCGACCTCGCCCGGCTCGGTCAGGGACTCGCGTTCGACGGAGACGGTCCGCTCGCGACGCTCCGCTTCCGGGTGAAGCGCGCCGGGTGGAAGCCCAGCCTCCTCTCGGTCTCCCTGCGCGATCCGGAGAACCGGACTCCCGGGACGAAGCCGATCGAGGTCGCGCGGGAGGTTCCGGAGCCCGCAGAGCCGACCTTCGCCGTCCAGGATGCGCGGCCCAACCCGTTCACCGGGCGGACCGAGATCACGCTCCGGCTCCCGAGTGCCTCGGAGGTCGAGCTGGCGATCTACGACGCCGCCGGGCGCCAGGTCCGCCGGGCGCACTCGGGTCAGCTCGGGGCCGGCGAACACACCCTGGTCTGGGACGGAAGGACCGACCTCGGGGCTCCCGCGGGACCGGGGGTTTACTTCTACGCCCTCCGGACCGGAGGACGGGAGATCACCCGGAAGCTGCTCCTGATCAAGTAAGCGCAAGCCCTCGCGATCAGGCGACCTCGAGGCTCGCGACGGCGGCTGCGGTTCCCGTGGCCGCCGTTCTCGTTCCCGGAGCGGCTACTTCGCCTGGTTGAGCTTCCAGTCGTAGTCGGTGAACTCGATCTTCGTCTTCGGGTCGGCCAGCGCCGACTGGAGCGGCGCGGGGGCATACTTCGCGGCGAAGGTGCGCACTCCGCCCGCCCACTGCTCGAAGTCGCTTCCATACCAGTCGAACAGCTTGGTCGCGCGGATCACCCCACCGTCGAGCGCCAGCCAGCGTCGATCGGAGAGGGCCCGTCGACAGCTGGCATCCAGCTGGGCGTCGAGCATCTCCGCGCGGTACGCCTCCGCGGCGAGCGGCGGGCACCCGATCGAGGCGCAGTTGAGCGCGAAGTGGATCCGCGCGTCCTTCCAGCCGGGACGGATCACCTCGTTCTCGATCTCGTCGAGCGAGAGCTCGCGGCCTTCGACCTTGACCACCTTCTTCTTCCAGGGCGACTTCAGAGTGCTGCCGATCTCCTTGATGCTCTCTACCGGATAGCGACTCAAGACCAGCTCCAGCGTGGCGGCGTTGTAGAGGTTGATCCAGAAGGCGAGCCCGGCCTTCGGTTCGAGTTTCGAGGCGACCGTCGCCTCCAGGGCGTCGACGTAGGCGCCGAGCGCCCCGCGATCGGCCGCGTTCGCATGCCAGGCGGCATACCGCACCGACTCCCCGGAGACGTAGCTGCCGAGCAATCGGTCGAACGGGGCAGACAACGGGTCGACCGGCTGCGTGGCTCCAGGCACGCCCGGCTCGATCGCCGCGAGCGCCAGCGTGACCAGTGCGCGCGCGTAGGGATGGGGCAGACGCGCCAGCTCGACCGTCTGGGGAACGGCGGCCCAGAGTTGCTCCGCCGGGGCCTGGACCGCGAGCAGCGCGCAGTCGTCCGGCGCGACCGCTGGCACCGTTCGCCAGAAGACCCCATCCCGCGGCAGGATCACCTCGGTTCCCACACTCACCCAGGCAAGCTGGCAGGCGAGGCCGTAGTCGTCCGAAACGAGATGGCGCGGCATCCGTCCGCCGAATGCGCGGCGCACCTCGGCGGCGAACGGTTCGATCGAGCGATACTCCGCCAGGCGCTCGGTCCAACGGCTCGCCGCCGAAACCCGCGCCTCCCGCGCCCCGGCCTTCGCCGCGTAGCCGCCGGGAGAAAGCTGCTCGAGCGCCGCTACCCTGCTCGGGTCGGCCATTCCGAGCGACACCAGGGTACTCGAGGCCGTGGCGATCATGAGCCCGGCCATGGTGACACGATTCCAATCGAAACGACTCGGCCAGAGCAGAACGAACGCCGGGAACATCCAGTTCTCCTTCCACTGTTGGTTGAAGATCGCTGCGGCACCGAAGACCAGCACGAAGCTCGCGGCCAGGATCGCAGTTACCCGGGTCTCCGCTAGCCCGACGGCCGGCCGGCCACGTGGGTCCGGGGCTGGCGCCACTCCAGAGCGAAGTCGGCGGACCAGCGCCGCCCCCCCGAATATGGCGCCGACCGCGAGGAGCGGACCAGCCTGAAACAGCACCGAGAGGAGCCAGATGAGCGGGCCGCGCCAGGTGGCTCCCGGGGCCACCACCTTTCCGAAGCTGAGCAGTTCCGCGACCATCGTGGTCCGGATCGCGGAGCCAACCAGCAGACAGACCGCGAGCAGGATCCCGCCCCCCAGCCACCGCCCGAGCGGCGACGCATTCCGCATCGTCGAGAGCGCCCAGAGGGCGGCAGGCACGACCAGAAACCCCGAGAGTTTTCCCGCCACCGCGACTCCGGCGTAGATGCCGACGAGCAGCGGCCGCCGTTCCAGGGTCGCGCAGACCAGGCCGAGCACCCCGACCATCAGCAGGTTGTCCGGATGGATCACCCCGCCGACCAGCGTCTGCCACGGGGCTACCGCGAGGGCCAGCACTCCAAGTCGCCGCGCATCCCCGGATGCCCCGCGCAATCGGAGCAGACGGTCGAAGAGCCAGAGCAGGAGCAGGCCAAGCAGGAGCGCCGGGATCCGCTGCAACAGTGCGCTCCCATGGTCGAACGGACGGAGCAGGAGCTGGAGCAGGGGCGAATACGACAGCTCCGGATGGCGCGACCAGTAGACATACGCCGCCTCGTCGCGTCCCAGTCCCGGCAGGCAAGCGATCGGCAAACGCAGCAGCAGCGCGATCACCACTCCGGCCAGGAGCGGGGCGGACCATACGTCTCGCTGCTGCACAACCGTCACCTGAACTCTCCGCGGTGAAAGATCGTCGCGCGGTCCGGCGCGGCGGCGGGCAACGCTATCAGGCAAACGCGATGCGGTCAAAGCCGGGGAGCCAATTCCGCCCCCCCGCCGACCCGGGATCCGCTACCATGGCACATCCCCATCTCGCTGCCCGGAGGAATCGTGGACCGTCAAAGACTGCAGCACTTCCTCCTGGTCTTGGCCTGCGGGATCATCCTCGCCGCGGTCTCCAGAGTCGCCGACGAGGAAACCCGTCATCGGTTCCTCGCGTGGACCCTCGGCGGCTACGTGGGGTTTCTCCTCTGCGCCGCAGTGGTGCGTAGGCAGCTGCGCCACCGTCGCGAGCTGGCCCGGATGGCGCCGGGGCAGAGCCAGGCGGCGGAAACGCAGACGCCCCGAAACCAGGGGGGCGAGAGCGTACCGATCCGTTCGCTCTTTCTCCTCGGTGACGACCGTCCGGACCTTGTCTCGATCGATGATCACGGCACGCTGCAAGGTTGGTCCCGCGCGGACGGGAGCCTGCTCGGTAGCGGGTACCCCGGCCGCGACTCCGCCTTCACGATCCTGCTCGCGCCGACTGAACGACACCTCCTGGCGATCTCCTGGGACGGCCAGCTCCGCGCCTTCGACCTCGAGGCCGGCTCCGCTCGTACCTGGGGTGACCGCGTCCCGTACGACCCCTCGTACCTGCACCTGCTCCGCGAGACCACCTGGGTCGGATACGCGGAGGAGACTCGCTTCCGCCTGCTCAACTGGAGCACCGGCCTCGAGTGGGAAGCGATCGACCAGCATCGCGGGCCGATCACTTCGATCGCCTCCACCCGGGGCTTGCCGCTCTTCGCCACCGGAGCCCGAGACGGCACGATTCGCGTCTGGGACCCGCTCGCCCGGACGGAGCCGCGGATCTTCTCCGGCCACGAGTACGACATCCCCGCGATCGCCATGGACCGGACGCAGAACGTGATCGCGGGGAGTGCCGCCTCCGGCGAGATCTTCGTCTGGGATCTGGACTCCGCGCTCCTCAGGCGGCGGTTGCCGG
>JADJQY010000018.1 GCA_016712505.1 Candidatus Eiseniibacteriota bacterium
GCAAGAGATAGTGAAGCTCGCAACTCAAATTGAGCGCGACACGCCCTGGCTTCATCGTGCCGGTTCGGACCAATTTCTCGATCTCAGAACGGGCGAAGCCTTAAGTGCGGATGACATCATCACGCGATTCCCCGATCTTGTGCCTGAGCGGCTGTATAACGAGCCGTCGTGGTTTCGGAAACTAGGCGCCGTGGCAGGAGTACACTTGATCGAGGCGCAGCGCCCTTTTGCGGTTCGTCGCAACCAGGATCCGGACGTTCGGGCATACCCCACACTATGCACTTTTGGGCGGAGCGCCACCCAGCCAGTATATTGCAACTGTGAAAGAAGACGCGAAGGACCTCCAGCGACGGATATCGGACGCGCTGGGCGGCTACGCGCGCGAGTCCCAGTCACTTGACCAGTCATTTCCTCGGCGCCTGTTGAGTGCGCAGGTATGGAAGAGCCTCTCCGTAGACGAATTGAAGGCGCGGATGAATCAGCTGACCGCCAAGCGAGACAAGCTCCGCCGGATACGCCTAATGGAGGAGAACCCCGCCTATCCATTTGATGTGTCGACCCTCGAGAACGTTAACGATGCTCAGCGCTCGGTTATGACGCTATATGTAGAGGACTCGGAAAAGAAGCTAGCATCTCTGGACGACCTTTCGCGGCGCATCGAACTCATGATTGAGAAAATTAGGCCCCAAATTCAGGCACAAGGCAATTCAGGTTGGCAAGGAAAGCGGGCTGCTGGCGGTCGGTTCGGATGGGAAGCCACTGGAGCTTGATGCTCTCTCATGGGAGAGCAGCACGAGCTTGTGCTTCTATACGACCTGCTCTTCAGGGTCAGGCCCAACACGCTCGTTTTGATTGACGAGCCGGAGCTGTCGCTTCACGTTACATGGCAAAAAACATTTCTCTCTGACCTCTTGGAGATAGTTGAAGCGACCGGCTTCGATGTGGTGCTTGCGACGCACTCGCCATTCATAGTAGGGGATCGCAACGATCTGCTGGTGGAGCTGAAGGCTGACGGTGAGTCGAGCGGTGAACGGGCATGACTGCCCTTACTACGCGGAGTTGCGGTGACGTAATAGCCGAGATTGTAATGACGCGAAGCGCATTCCAGCGCCTTACTCGTCCTCGAAGGTCCGAGCGATTCTAAGTTCTGGAGTTCGAGAGCTTCCGGGAGTGATTGCCAGTTGGTGGTGGCAGGTAATAAGCAAGTTGTTACGCAGGTACTGCTAGAGTCAGATCGATTGGGCCTCGTTGGCATCCTTGGTATCGTCGATGACGACTACGACTCGCTTGATGGGGTTTCCCTGCCATCGCCGAATCTCGTGAGAACTGATGCGCGAGACCTAGAAGCAATGCTAGTTCAGAGCCCTGCACTTGAATCTGTGCTGGACGAAATCACGGATTCCGGATTGCGGGCAGGCTTCGAGCGAACGAGAGGGGACGTTCGAAAGGCCCTACTCGAAAGATCAATCTTGTTTGGGAAGATCCGGTGGCTGGCGAAGCGCAAGAGTTGGATGGTCGACCTGAATGGGCTCAGCCCTTGGAAGTTCATTGACATTACTACATGGACAATAGACGAGGATCGGTTTGCTCTCAGAGGCAGCTCTCTTGGGAAACGTTTCTCCTGCTGAGTTGGTACAGCTCCTCATAACGCTTCAAGCGCTAGTCCCTACCTTGTGATGCATGGGAAAGCCTGTCTTGAAGTGCTATCGATTGGATTGCGAGAGCTGCTTGCTAAAGCCCAGTATTCCGCTACGCGATTGTTTGAGTGCCTGAGGATTGCATTTCATGATGGCTTAACGCATGCGTGCGCTCTATTCGTGGCGATTGCTGCTTGGGAGACGCGGAATCCTTCCTACTCCATTCTTCGACGATGAAGAATGCTCGGAAGGCAATGCTGCTCTCTCCCACAACCTCCCGCCATTCCACGCCCGATAACCGGCAAGCAGCTCCCAGCCGGCAACCAACCGCACCGCTGCCGCTGCCTCGTCTTCTGCGGCTTGCCGACCGCGAGTTCACCTGCGCCGTCGTTCACCTCGCGTCCGCGCTTCAGCGCTGCGCGGACCAGGATCGCGGCTGAGAAGCGCGAAATCGAGCAGGCGCCGACGGTGCCCGCGGCGGATCAGGCGTCCTCGCCCACCGGCAAGCGCCGCGGCCGTCCCGCGAACGTCCAGGAGACCGCGCGCCGCGCCGCTGTGCTTGGACGCGTTCAGGCGGGCGAGATCTCGAACGCGGAGGCAGCGACGGAGATCGGGATCGCGTACGGCTCGTGGGCCAGCTGGAAGGCGCTGTACGCGAAGCGGGCCGGAGTGATCCCGGCGCCGATCGCGCGCATCCGTGGAGCCCACGTCGATCCCCACGGGCAGGCGCGGACGCGGCCGACCTGTAGACCCGGCGCGGCTCGTGATGCTCGAACGCGTGCAGCGCGGCGAGCTGGATCATGACGAGGCTGCGGCCGAGCTCGGCATCAAGTTGACCGCGTGGAACTCCTGGAGGGCCTACCACTCGAAGCGGCAGGGACATCCAGCCGTGGCCCCTTCGGCGACGCGCCTCTCCGACTTCGAGCGCTTCGGCCGCGAGTTGAAGCAGCGGGTGCGGGCGATGCTTGAGCTCGTGGAGGGGTGGCTGGGGTAGTGACGAGGCTCGTCGCGAAAAATCCGGTTCGGGCTGAGGGGAGCACGGCTACGAGCCCGGTGAAAACGTTTCTGGCACCGTACCTCCGCTCGGTGAAAACGTTCCTGGCACCGTTCGTCGTCTGTTACCATCGCGCTGCCGCCGGCCGGCCTCTGCCCGGCCTCGGAGGAGAAGCGGTCACGTCACCTGCTCAGGGAGCTGGAAGGGGAGATCATTCCTTCGCACACGACAGATTACATGCGATCGATCTTCGCTTGCAAATTGCGTAATTCCTACAAAGCATGTCTCCAGAAAGGCGAAGCTCTACGATTCGCTCGCGCTCATCATCAGCAAGAGCCGGGCGGCCTGCAAGGGCATTCACCGATCTCGCCAAGTCCGCCATGAAGATGTGGCCTAATGGTTCGCCGAACTCGCGTAGATGGGAAGAGATTAGGAGCTACTCCCGGCCACCTTAGTGCTAATTCGGTGAGCACCTCTAGAGTCTCGATGCTGGCCATTAGTTCCCTCCTAATGCTGATCTGTGTGGGATCGAGCCGCGCCTCGATGTCCGCAAGTACGGCTTCGACGGCCGAGCGCGCGTTGGTGATCGCACCATCGTAGTCGTCTTCTCGAAGCTTCTTGTCCCGCGGCGATCTGCTCTGCAATGAATTCGTGGCTAGCGTGCTGCTGCGGCTCGAGCTTCGCTTCGCACGCGACCAAGCTCTCACCGCGCCGCCGCAGTCGGTATCGACCGCCCGATGGGACTAACTCCCAACCGTCTGGGGTGAGATACTTGTTCAAGTATTCTGCCGTCGCCTCGGGCGTGAACTCGGTCTCGACGAACTCGGCAGGATTCAGTGCGGCCTCAATCGCGCCTACGATTCCGGCTCGGCCATTGAGCTGGCCGAGGCGCTCATCAGCAGACGCTCCGAGGTCGAGAACCCGCCACCCCATGAGTACGAGTCGTTGAACCCGAACTCATTGAAGAACTCGACGAGCTGCGGACCTGGGCGATATGGCGCGATCGGAGCGCCATTTGACGGCACCTTGTCGCCGGTGATGACCTTCTGTACTGCCGTCAGGTGCGCTTCGAGTCTCGGGTTCATGGCGAACTGAATGATTCACGCTACTTCGGCGATTTCCAGCGTGGTCTGGGTTCGGCCAGTCTGGAAATCGCCCCTCAACCCCAGCCCCCTGTTGCAAGCTACCGGCGACCCCGCCGTCACGGACGAAGGCTCGCCGCCACCCCCGACAGGCTCGATTCCCCCCTCTGGACCGCCGCTCGCCTACTTTCTCCAATTCCGAAGCCACCGTCCTGACCCTTCGCCACACCGACTTCGAGGGCGGGCGGCTGAGCTTCGGCGCGGGCGCAGATCTCGTGCCACAATCCGGTCCTTGATCACCGCCAACCTCGAGCCTCTGCCGTCCTCTCACGCCATCCCCGAAGGCCTCCCCGCTGAGCTCGTCCAGTCCTGGTCCACGGCGATCGCCTCGCTGACCGACCGCGAGCTTTCCGCGGTGGTGCTGCGCTTCGGCTTCAGGACCGGCAAGCCCGAGTCGTTCGCAGCGATCGGCCGCGAGCTCGGTGAGAATCGTGTCCGGGCGCGGGCGATCTTCACCAACGCGCTTGGTCGGCTCGGGCAGAGGAGACGCGCGCGTTGGCGCCAACGCCTCCCTCGACGACGACTACGTGATCGGAACGCGGCGCATTTCAGCAGGCGCGTCGGAGTCACCGACCTACGTCGCGACGGCGCGGCGCGACGCGTTCACCCGCCCAGCTTGCGGAGCGACGGCGCCGAGCTGTCGTACTCGGTGCGAACCGGGCGGAAGGATCGATGCGGAACTCGCTCGGCTTGTCGACCCAGGGGAACCACCGGGCGACCCAGCGCTTCTGGCCAGCGAGGGGCCATCCTCGAATCGCACTTCGGAAGCTTCGACCAAGACGGCACGGGTGCCCCGGGTGATGCGCACCACGTCCTGGGGTCGAGCATCTGTTGCGTCCCGACCGTGTCGTCGGCGCGGCTCAGTTGCTCCAGCGCTCGGCGTGGCTCTGCTCGTGCCGGCGATCGTCACATCCGCCTTCGTGGCCCGCGGCATAACAGATCGTGCCCGCGACCATCTCCGAACGCGCAAGCGACGATCACCCTCGACGGGCAGGAACCATCGTGAAGCCGAGCGCCGAGACTGCGCGGAGGAACCGGATGGACGAGATCAGCTTCATGGCGTTGGCGGGTCAAGCCCAGGTGATGCTTGCGATTGAGTATCCGGTGCTGCGTGTCGAGGCGCGCCGACCCCTTCTCGCCTGGTCGCCACGAAGGGATGCCCCGCTCCTTGGCTCTGCAATCCGAGTCCAGGATCGAACGGGAGGAGGTCAACGCGACTGACTCCGGTCAGGCTACCACCAGGTGGCGTCGCCCGAAGTCCTCGCAGGACGCTGGGAGTCATGGTCGGCGTGACGGAACTCCTCGCGGAGAGTGCGGTTCGGGGTGGCGGGGAGCAGGGTTGGTGTGAATCGAGATGGGCATCAAAGCCCCATCGCCTTAGCGCTTCGGCATCCATCTTCTTCTTTGCTGCCGCCAAGGCAGTTGATCCGACTTCCGACCGAGTCGAGGCCACGGCGCCCACTCGAGACTCGGAAGCTAGTAACGTAAGTAATCCGCAAACATCTCTTCGGAGTAGAATCCAACTGCCGGAAAATCTAGCGCTTTGCCGCACTTGGCCGCCAGGATGGAAGGATCAATGAGGTGCTGATCAGGCGCCTCAATCAGGTGCGCCCGTATCCCTATGACTGGGCGGAGAAGTGAATCACAGGGTCAATCGGCTCTTGGCCTACCCAAATTGTGAGCAAGTTGACCCCTGGAATAACGCCGGAAGATGACACCTACTGTTGCGACGCGTCCAATCGGGAAGCCGAACGCATCCATCGTGTCCCAAAGCTTTGGGAATCTGCTTTCTGGATCGTCGCTCACTTGATGCTCTACTCCAGACGTAGAGGTGTGGTGCATTAGGATTGCTTTCCCATCTAGGCACCCGACATCCCCGCCTCGCCTCGGACTCGTCTGACCAGTTGAAAGGCCTCGAAGGCCGGACCCGGATCATACCCGTCCTTCTGTTTCTGCCAAGTCGCCGGCGGAATGGAGGCCGATCGAGCCGAGCCGCTCGAAGAGCTCGAGACCCCCGCCACCGGCTCCTAGACCTCCTGGCGCTCGTGGAGAGGTGGCTGGGGCGGAGCAGCGGCGGTTGGGGTGGAACTTGGCGTGGGAAGGGAGGAGCGGGGTGACGGGAGCACGGCTGCTGTGCTTCCGCGGTGCAGTCCCCGGCGCGAGTCGAGCCGCGACCGACGCGCTCTTGCGCGTCGGATTCAGCGGGCTTGAAGGCGAAGCTGCGCACCGCGTTCCGGAATACTGGCAGATAGGTGTCGCGGCCGTCGGCCGACGCTGCCGAGCAGGTAGTAACCTTCGCCGTCGAGGGCATCACCTGGTGCAGGATGAAGCGCTGCGGCGGACTTCGAGTCCTTCGCCGTCGCGACGATCTCCCACGCGCGCCGCCCGGCGAGCTTGAGCGCCGCCGAGCTCTCGATCGCGACCTCGCGCACCTTGGAGTACTGGGCCAGGCGCCGCTCCGCCGCGGCCTTGAGGTCGCCGACTTCGATCGCCGACAGCGACGGCGCCACGGTGAAGAGCGGCTCCTGCGGCGCGTCCTTGTTGGCCTGCCCGGTGCGCGTGAAGAGGAGCGCGTTCTGCACACGCGCGAAGAACTTGAGCTCGCCGGGGACCGCGATCGCGAAGGACAGGAAGGCGAACGGGTCGACCGCGAGCGAGCGGTCCCAGCGCGCACCTGCGACGGCCGCGCGCAGCGGCTGCTCCAGCTCTGCCGCACTCGTCTCGAGGAAGTTGGCCACGACCTGGATCGTGCGCTGCGCGTCGCCGAAGACGAGGATCCACTTGCCGAACTCGAGGCCGTTGCTCGTCTGCTTGGCGCGCAGCAGCAGTCCCTGCGTGCCCGCGACCGCGAGCGACTCGGACGTGACCAGCGTCATCCCGCCGCGCCGCAGGCCCTGCTCGTTCATGCCTTTCGCGCCTTCGGCGTAGGGTCCGGGCAGCTCGATGACCATGATCGAGGCGCCGGTCTCCTCCGATTCGAAGCCCGGTAGCGCTGCGCCGGAGCCAGGGGGGGCGCGAGCAGCACCTGCGTGCCGCGCACGACGACGTGCTGGGGCTCCTGGTACGAGGACGCGAGCAGTGTGGTCGCGGGGAGGTGAGCCCGCTCCCGCTCGTTGAGGGGTCCACACCCCCTTCCGGCTCACGATCGTCGAGGTTTTGGCAGGAAGTCGCCCTCGAAGAGCTTGCGACTCTCCGAGGGCGATTGTCTCTTGGGTTTACCACAACTCTCGAGACCCTCGGATCATGCCGCATCACGCGCTCCTCGCCAAGCTCTGCCAGCTTCTCCAGGATGAGGATCTCTCCGAGCTCGAGCGCGTGCGATCGCGGGGCTGTCCCGACTGCGGCGGTCCGCTTTATCGCGCCGACTACGGGCGCAAGCCGCGTGGGATCGAGGATGCCTTCGAGCACTACTTCGCTTCGCGGCTGAGCCTCTGTTGTGGGCGTGAAGGTTGCCGACGTCGTCGCACGCCGCGCTCGGTGCGCTTTCTCGGCCGGCGGGTCTACTTCGGCGCGTTGGTCGTGCTCCTCTGCGCGCTACGCGGGGGTCTCCTGTCGTGGCGACTGGCCTTTCTCCAGCGCGCGTTCGACGTTTCGCGCCGCACGCTGGAGCGCTGGCGCGCCTGGTGGCTCGGCGAGTTCGCCGACGGAGCATTCTGGCGTGTGAGCGCGGGGCGATTCGCGGATGGCGCCGGTGGGCGCTTCGCGTTGCCGCGCTCTCTCTGGCTCGCGGCGCGAGCAGGGATTCGTCTCCGGATGCTTGTCGTTGCTGCGCTTCTTGTCTCCGCTGAGCAGTGCGTCGATCACGCTCGCTGAGGTCTTCATTTGAGAGTCGAATCTCACGCAGAGGATGCCGATCGCTGAAGCGACGACATCGGCTTAAGGTCCGTTCTCCCGCGTCGAGGGCTCCTCCTCGGCGCACATCGAGGAGACCGAGACCGATGACGACATCGTCGATGAGCATCTCTGATCGCTGGGCGTGCTTTCGCCTGGAAGTGATCGGTGGCTTGCTGGCTTCGCCGCCCGTGCATGGTGAGCTGAAGGAGCGCCTTCGCGAGCTCTCAGCGCAGCACTGGAAGCACCCGAGGAGCGGCGAGCCCTTCCGCGTGGCGTTCTCTACGCTGGAGCGTTGGTACTACGAGGCCGTGGACCAGAGCGATCCCATTGCGGTGCTGCGCCGAAAGCGCAGGAAGGACCACGGCAGCCGCAGGGCGATCGGTGAAGCGCTCGCCGCTGAAGCCAAGGCGCAATACGAAGCGCACCCGAGCTGGTCGCTCGTGCTGCACCTGGAGAATCTCGAGACGCGGATTCGCCGCCAGCCCGAGCTCGGCGCGGCTCCATCGCGCGCCACACTGCAACGCCACTTCCGCGCGCATGGATGGCGCCGGCTACCTGCGCCGAAAAGTCCTCGCAGTCCGGGAGCGTTACGTGCCGAGCGGCGCCTGGCCGAGCGCGAGGTACGGAGCTTCGAAGTCGAGCACGTCGGGGCACTGTGGCATCTCGACTTCCATCACGCCTCGCGCCCGGTGCTCACCAAGGACGGTTGGGTGCGGCCGATCCTGCTCGGCATCCTCGACGACCATTCGCGGCTCGCTTGCCACCTCCAGTGGTCCTTCTGCGAAGACACCGAAACGCTCGTCCACGGTCTGGTCCAGGCATTCCTGAAGCGTGGGCTCCCGCGCGCCATCTACTCCGACTGCGGAGCAGCGATGCGCGCCGAAGAGGTCCGCATGGGCTTGCAGCGTCTGGGCATAACGCTGGAGCGGACCTTGCCCTACTCGCCGTATCAAAACGGCAAGCAGGAATGCTTCTGGGGCTCCGTCGAGGGACGCTTGCTCGCGATGGTCGAGGGAGTCGGGCAGCCGAGCCTGCGCGATCTGAATCTGTGGACCCAAGCCTGGCAGGAGAAGGACTACCACCTGCGCCTCCACAGCGAGACCCAGCAGACGCCGCTCGAGCGCTTCGGCGCGGGAAAGAGTGTCCTACGTGAGAGTCCTTCGATCGGAGAGCTGCGGCGCGCGTTTCGACGCCGCGTCACACGATCCCAGCGCCGCAGCGACGGCACGATCAGCCTTGAAGGCAAGCGCTTGGAGATTCCTTCGCGCTACCGCTCGCTCGGGAAAGTGGTCCTCCGCTACGCGAGCTGGGATCTCAGTACGGTCGAGATGATCGATCCGGAGACCGACGAGACTCTCGCCGCGATCTACCCT
The DNA here is from genome assembly GCA_016712505.1 of Candidatus Eiseniibacteriota bacterium. GTDB lineage: Bacteria > Eisenbacteria > RBG-16-71-46 > CAIMUX01 > CAIMUX01 > JADJQY01. The sequence goes on from JADJQY010000018.1 coordinate 8,981, forward strand.
GTCGATCTCGCCCGCAATGCCGAAGGCGCACGTGCGGCGCTCGAGGAGCGAAGCCTGACACCCGTCCCGCCGAAGGCGGACGGACTCGCGCCGCGCATGGAGGAGATCCTCGCGGCCTACATCGAGAGCGGGCTCCCGCCCGCCTACATCCCGCGCGCGGAGGAAGAGCGATGAACCGCAAGCTCCTCTCCTTCTACGGCTTGAAGTGGAATCCCTTCTCCCCCGAGCTCCCCGATGAAGCGCTGCATGTCTCCGCTGAGCTCGATCGATTCCGCTGGCGCGTCGAGCAATCGCTCGTAAAGGACGGCGGCTTCGCGCTCATCGTCGGCGAGTCGGGCCTCGGAAAGAGCGTCGCTCTCCGCACCATCGCCCAACGCATGGAGCGCATTCCGAATCTCCGCGTCGGCGCCGTCGCACATCCGCAGAGCAACCTGATCGACTTCTACCTCGAGCTCGGCGAGCTCTTCGGCGTCGCGCTGAAAGCCGGCAGCCGCTGGAGCGGCTTCAAGTCGCTGCGCGAGCGCTGGCTCGCACACATCGAGAGCTCCTCTATGCGCGCGCTGCTCCTCATCGACGAGGCGCAGGAGATGAGCGTCGCGGCGCTGAACGAGCTGCGTCTCATGACCAGCGCCCGCTTCGACTCCAAGCTCCTGCTCTCCGTCATCCTCTGCGGCGATCGACGGCTGCTCGAGATGCTGCAACGCGAAGAGCTCATCCCGCTGGGAAGCCGCATTCGACTCCGCCTCCCCCTCGAGGCGCTGACGCCAGCGCAGCTCCGTGAGAAGCTCGACCATCTGCTCGAGACCGCCGGAGCACCCATGCTCATGAGTCCCGAGCTGAAGGCGCTCCTCTGCGACCACGCGCTCGGCAACTGCCGCGTCCTCGTCAACATCGCGGCCGAGCTCCTGGCTCACGCTGCGCAGCACGAGATCACGACGCTCGACGAGAAGCTCTACTTCGACCTCTACCGCGAACGCGCATCGAAGGCGACCACCAAGCCCAAGTCCGCTCGCTGATCGTCATCGTACTACCTGGCGAAACGGAGGCCGGCTCTGCGGGGACGCAACCGGCCAAGGGATAGCCAGGTCGACCGGGAGCCTTCTGGCTCGGGGCCTCGTCGATACCCTCGGCGAGGCCTTTCTGCATTTCAGAGCCTCGGCTCCCGGGAGCTCATGCCTCCAAAATCCCGGGGCTTGGGGCGGAGCCCCAACCATCAAAGAGCGAGAGCCGATTCCCATCGATTACCGAGAGCACTCTCAGGAGGATCAGGGCGGCGAGCGGTCGGGGGGGGGGGCTCTCGGGGGGGGGGGGGCTCCCTCCCGCGCTGGGGGGGGTTAGGGCGCGCTCACCCCGATTCCGGCGGGGGGCTGGGTCAGGCAGCGTGCGCCCCGCCGCCGCCGAAACCGCCGCCGACCGCGAGCTGGCCCGCGCCATCGAGCAGTGCGTCGGTCGCGAAGATCTCTTGGCAGAGCTTCAAGCGGGCGAACCGGAACGGGGGCGGGAAGGGGGAGATCGAGCAGGCGCCGACGGTGCCCGCGGCGAAAGCCGGTGTCCTCGCCCACCGGCAAGCGCCGTGGCCGTCCCGCGAACGTCCAGGAGACCGCGCGCCGCGTCGCTGTGCTTGAACGCGTTCAGACGGGCGAGATCACCAAAGCCGAGGCCGCCGCGGAGCTCGGGATCGCGTACGGCACGTGGGCCGGCTGGAGAGCGCTGTACGGGAAGAGGGCCGGAGTGATCCCGGCGCCGATCGCGCGCGCGTCCGTGGAGCCCACGTCGATCCCGACGGGCAAGCCGGCGGCCGATGTCGCGAAACTCGTGGAGCGGGTCGAGGAGCTGGAGCGGTTCGGGCGGGAGCTACGGCACCGGCTCCGAGACCCCCTGGCGCTCGTGGAGAGGTGGGTGGGGTGGGGCGGAGGCGCGGTGGACCTCGTCGCTGGAAGGGCGGTTCAGGATGAGAAGGGCACGGCTGCTCCGCCGCCAGGCCGTGGTAGCATGCCGGCCGAATCGCCAGTTCTCTTTCCTCCTGATCATCAGCCATGACATCTTGGAGGCTGCCATGCGTCTGCGAACGAGCCCCTGCGCGGCCAACAGGTCTGCGGATGAACGGGTCCTACCATCCTTGCTCGCGAGTGCCGGAACTCGCGTACGAAGGGGCCTTGCGGCCGTGTGGTCCGCAGGTGTAGGGCCGGTGGCGACCGTTTTCCTGGTCGCAAGCGTCAGCCTCCTCTCCCCGGCTCAGACCGCTTGGGAGATGCGCGTCTGGAATGCAAGACAAGGCCACGCCCTCGCCTACGACAGCGCGCGGGGCAGGACCGTCCTATTCGGTGGGGTGGAAGTTAGTAGCTACGTCTCCGACACGTGGGAGTGGGACGGCAGCAACTGGACGCGACAAAATCCGGCCGTAAGCCCGCCCGCCCGCTCTGGCCACGCTCTTGCCTACGACAGCGCGCGGGGCAGGACCGTGCTCTTCGGCGGGTTCTACGCCGTCGCCGGCAATGGCTCATACCTCTCCGACACGTGGGAGTGGGACCCGGGACCACCTGGACGCAGATGACCCGGCCGCAAGCCCGCCCGCCCGCCATGACCACGCCCCTCGCCTACGACAGTGCACGAAGCGGGACCGTACTCTTCGGTGGGCAGGAGTCTCAGGGTCCGGTACCCTGAGTTTCTCCGACACGTGGGAGTGGGACGGAACTACCTGGACGCAGATGACTCCGGCCGCAAGCCCGTCCGCCCGCGGTCAGCACGCCCTCGCCTTCGACAGCGTACGGGGCAAGACCGTCCTCTTCGGCGGAAACGCCAATGGTGGGACCTACTTCTCCGACACGTGGGAGTGGGACGGAACTACCTGGACGCAGATGAATCCGGCCGCTAGCCCGTCCGCCCGCGGTCAGCACGCCCTCGCCTTCGACAGCGTAAGGGGCAAGACCGTCCTCTTCGGCGGAATGGCCGCCTCCTTTGGCGGCCCCCCCCACTTCTCCGACACTTGGGAATGGAACGGGACCACCTGGGTGCAGCAGACTCCGGCGGCAAGCCCGACTGGCCGCATTCAAGGTGCTCTCGTCTACGACAGCGCGCGGGGCAGGACCGTCCTATTCGGTGGGGTCAGTAGAACTAATGGCCGCCTATCGGACACCTGGGAGTGGGACGGGTTCACCTGGACGGATCTCACTCCGGCCCCCAAGCCCACAGGCCGCTATCGTCACGCCCTCGCCTACGACAGCGCGCGGGTGGACAAGTCCTTCGGTGGGTGAAACAACAACCTCCGCTCCTTCTCCGACACGGGAGTGGGACGGGACCATCTGGACGCAGCTCACTCCGGCCGCTAGCCCGCCCGGCCGCTTGGGCCACGCCCTTGCGTTTGACAGCGTGCGGGGCAAGACCGTGCTGTTCGGCGGGTTCGGTGACTTTTCTAGCCCTCCCCGGATACGTGGGAGTGGAACGGAACTACCTGGACGCAGATGACTCCGGCCGCAAGCCCGCCCGCCCGCCGTGACCACGCCCTCGCCTACGACAGTGCACGGGGCAGGACCGTACTCTTCGGTGGGCACGATTATTACAACTACCGTTCCGACACGTGGGAGTGGGACGGAACTACCTGGACGCAGATGACTCCGGCCGCAAGCCCGCCCGCCCGCCGTGACCACGCCCTCGCCTACGACAGTGCACGGGGCAGAACCGTACTCTTCGGTGGGCGCAGTCCCTTCTCGTCCCTCTCCGACACGTGGGAGTGGGACGGCAGCAACTGGACGCAACAAACTCCGGCGGTAAGCCCGCCGGCAGGTTTCACCGCTGCGCTCGCTTACGATAGCGCGCGGGGAAGGACCGTGCTCTTCAGTGGTTCGAGCCTCTCCTACACGTGGGAGTGGGACGGGAGCAACTGGGTGCAGCGGACTTCGACTGCAAGTCCGTCCGCCCGCGGGTGGCATAGCCTCGCCTACGACAGCGCGCGGGGCAGGACCGTCCTTCTGGGCGGCTACATAAGTAACTCCATTCTTTCCGATACTTGGGAGTACTCCCCGTCAACCCTACCGACTTACGTCGCCTTCGGCGGGAGCTGGTAGCGCGGGAGTGCCCGCATTGGTAGCTGGCGGGACAGCTCCGTGGATCGGCGACAACTTCGCAGTCAGCTCGACGCATCCCCAGCAACGTCCTGTTTCATTTCCTGGGCAGTCGCGGACATCGTGGCCGCCGTTGATATCCCCATCCGCTCGATCCATCGGCTGCTGCAGGTGCACGCTCTTCGTAAGCGGCGAGTTCATTCCAGGCGGTACCGACCTGGGCAACGCCGTACACTGGTCTTTGGCGTCCAACGATCCGACGCTTCTGGGAGCTCGTTCTACAGCCAAGCATTTGTTGTGATCTTCCAGCACGTGGCGGGCATCACGGTCTCAAACGGTGGTCGAAGGCAGGATCGGCTAGAGAAGGGGTGGGGCGCAGGCGACGGCAATCGTAGTCTCTGCGGGAGCGCAGCGATAGGGGCCTAGCAGCGTCTTCGCCCGTAGCCGGCGCCGCTCCCTCTCCCCGACCTCCAGGGCACAGTCCGGACATCCGGCACCCCAGCATCCATGCGGGTCCGGGGCGATCCAGCCGGCCGGAAGATGGTCCTTCCGCGGGCGCGCTTGGCGCCCTCCGCCCTCGCCCCGCGCCACCGGCTCCGTGTCAGGGGAAGTGGTATCTGACGGCGTAGGGGACACCAATCGTTACGCACCGTCCCCAACGAGGGGCGTCCGAGCCGAAGTCTCCGTAGCACGCGCATGGTACGCGTCCGGTCACCCCATCTATCGCACCCCCCAGCCCCTGCCCGACTATGCCGCCTCCCAACCACTCCACGGAGGTGACCCATGGCAGGACGTCCGCTGTCCAGCCCGCGCCGCAGAGATGCGCCGCGTGCTCGCCGATCTCGATCGCACGGATCTCTCGACGAAGGCCTTCTGCGAGCGTCGCGGCCTCAGCCGCTCGCTCCTGAGCTACTGGCGCAAGCGCTTGAACGCGACGGACGAAGCGATGCGCCTCTCCACGGATCGCTCTCCAGCCTTCGTCCCGGTGCGCATCGTGAGTCCGCGCCAGAGCGCGAGCTGGATCGTCGAGCTCTCCGATGGGACCCGCATCCATGTGCCGCCCGGATTCCGACCCCGATGAGCTTCGACGCCTGATGCGCGAGGTGCGCGCATGCTGAGCCTTCCTCCCTCGGTGCGCATCTTCGTTGCTCGCGACTGCGTCGACATGCGGAAGTCCGTCGATGGACTTCTCCGAGCTCGCGCGGGTGGTCATCGAAGAGAACCCACAGTCGGGCCATCTCTTCGTCTTCTTCAACCGCACGAAGGATCGCACCAAGATCCTCTGCGGGATCGCTCGGGCTGCTTCCGCTCCACAAGCGGCTCCGAAGTCGGTCGCTTCCATCTCCTCGATCGCACGGGGCGCAAGCCGCATGTCATCGAGCTGACAGCCGCCGAGTTGGCGCTGCTTCTCGAAGGCATCGATCTGCGCGGCGCGCAGCGTCGACGCACGCACGACGATCGCTTCGAAAAATCTGCTTAGCGCTGTAGAGCATCGATCCGCGACGTGCTATCTGACGGCAGCGATGGTCACCGCCGATGTCGATCTCCTACGCCTGCTCGAGACTCGCGATCGCGAGCTCGAAGAGCTCTCGAAGACCGTCGAGAAGCTGCGCGAGGACAACGAGCTGCTCGGCGAGCGACTGAAGACGCTGCTCAACGCTCTATATGGGCGCAAGTCCGAACGCATCGCTCCAGGGCAGCTCGATCTCTTCACCAAGCTGCCTGCGGCTGCCGAAGTCGCACCGGAGCCAGCGCCATCCCGGATTCTGCGCAGCAAGGGAGCCGGCTCCGAAGCGGCGGTTGCGCAAGGGACATGGTCGCAACGGCTTCCCCGCGCATCTACCTCGCCTGGTGACCGAGCTCGACCTTCCAGAGGGCGAGCGCACTTGTCCTGATTGCGGCGTGGGAATGCGCTGCATCGGCGAGGAGCTGCGAGCGCGGACATGTGGTCCGGCGCAGATTCTCGTGCACCGCTACGTGCGGAAGAAGTACGCCTGTCCCGCAGGCCACGCGATGAAGACGGCGGAGGCTCCCGCAGCGCTGATCGAGCGCTGCAAGTACGAGCCCTCCGTCTACGCACACATCGCCGTCGCGAAGTACTCCGATCACCTGCCGCTCCATCGACAGAGCGAGATCTTCAAGCGCTACGGGATCGACCTTCCGAAGTCGACGATGTGGGACATGCTGGGGCGCGTCGACGAGCTCGTCTCGCAGCCCGTACTGAGAGGATGCGGGCGGGAGCTCCTGCTGGAGAAGATCATCCAAGCCGATGAGACGCCCGTCACCGTGCGTCTCGAGGGCGGCAAAGGCACGCAGCAGAGCTACGTGTGGGTCTATCGCGCCGGTGCGAAGATCGCCTTCGACTTCCGCATGGGCCGTGATCGGGACGGCCCGAACAAGTACCTCGCACTCTGGCAGGGAATTCTGCAGGGCGACGGATACAGTGGCTATGACGAGATCACGCGGCGCAACTGCCTGACTCGTGCTGGCTGCTGGGCGCATGCGTCGCAAGGTGAAGGTCGCGTTGGACCTCAAGTCACCGGAGGCCGCGCGGGCTGATGGTGCCGATCCAGCGCCTCTTCCGCCTGGAATCCACGCTGAAGCGACGCGCGGAAGCGCGCGGCTACTCTCGTGAGGAGTACCTCGAGCATCGATCGACGCTGCGTCGTCGTCGCAGCGCGAGCCTGCTCGCGGAGATCGATGCGCTCATCGTTGAGCTCAAGGGCCAGCGAGCGGTCCTACCGAAGGGACCGCTGGGGAAGGCCATCGGCTACATCGAGAACCAGCGCGAGCCGCTCGGTGTTTTCGTAAACGAGCCCAGGCTGGAGATCGACAACAACCAGGCTGAGAACGCTCTGCGCCCGATCGCGGTCGGCAGGAAGAACTGGCTCGTCTTCGGCAGCCCTCGTGGCGGTGCCGTGGCTTGCCGGCTCTATTCGCTCGTCCTCTCCTGCCGAGCGGCGGGGCTCAACCCCGAGCTCTACCTCGAAGCCGTGCTCCGCGCCGTCGCGACGACGCCGGCAACGGAGATCGCCTCGCCCACGCCATGGGCTTGGGCGGCGCACCCGGAGCACCGGCTGCCCTCGGATTGAGTCTCCCCGACTGGCGTCAGGCAGCCCTGGCCAGGGATGGGATCACCGGACGCGTACGACGGAACTCGTCACGAAAAGTCCGGTTCGAGCTGACGGGGAGCACGGCTGCGGAGCTTGCGCGGCGAAGAGACGGCAGCATGAGCTGACGCAGGAGCCGGCGGCCAGGTCGCGGAGATCGATAGAACTGGCGTCTGGCGGGGAGGAGCACGTTCGACCCTCCGTCGGAAGAGATCGATTTCGACCTCGTTTCAGCGTGTCCTTCGGCAAGCGTGCGCCACCCGCAGAATTCCACCGCCTAGAGCTTGCGTTCCAGACCGGCCCTTGCCACCGTGCCCGATGGACACGGTCCTCAAACATCGCGGCCGCACGATCGACAGCACCGCGCTCGCCCAGATCCGCGAGCTGATCGCGGCACAGCCCACTGCCAGCCGTCGCGAGCTCTCCCGTCTGCTATGCGAGCAGTGGGACTGGCGCCAGGCGAACGGCGCGCTCCGTGACATGGTCTGCCGCTCGCTGATGCTGGAACTCCATCGAGCCGAAGAGATCACGCTGCCTCCCGTGCGCTTCCGCACGCGCAATTCTCGCGGAGCGAGCGCGCCCCGCCAAGGTCACGGTCGACACGACGCCGATCCGCTGCGATCTGCGAACTCTACCGCGCCTCGATATCCGGCAAGTGCGGCGCACCGTGGAAGAGCCGCTGCTGCGAGGCCTGCTCGAAGAGCACCATTACCTCGGCTACACGCAGCCGGTCGGCGAGCAGCTGAAGTACTTGGTCTCCGCCGGGGATCGACCGCTGGCGTGCTTCACGTGGAGTTCGGCGCCACGGCACCTCGCGCCGCGTGACCGCTTCATCGGCTGGAAGCCCGAGGTGCGGCGGAGAAACATCCACGGCGTCGCCTACAACAGCCGCTTCCTGATCCTGCCATGGGTCTTCGTCCCGCATCTCGCCTCGCATCTGCTCGGCGCCGTGACGCGACGACTCAGCAGCGATTGGAACGAGCTCTACGGGCACCCGATCCACTTCGTGGAGACTTTCATCCACCGGGAGCGCTTCGCGGGTACCTGCTACCGCGCCGCGAACTGGGTCCCGCTCGGGATGACGAAGGGTCGCGGCAAGGATGATCTCACGCATCGGGCAAACCGCCCGTTGAAGGAAGTGCTCGGTCTGCCGCTCGAAGCGCTTCCGCGAGGAGCTCGTGAGGTCGGCATGAGCAGACGGAACGCCAAGCCACCACTCTTCAGGAGCGCGAGACGCGGCTCGCCGAGCTCGACACGATCCTGGAGCGAGCCGAGCGAAGTGCTCAGCGCGTCGGATCTGCAGGCGCTGAAGTCCGCGATCGAGACTCTCGGTCATCACGGGCGAGCTGGAGTCGTCGCGTACATCGCTCGACCGTCTGCGAAAGCTGCTCTTCGGCGCGAGCACGGAGAGCCTGGAGAACCTCTTCGGGAGCGGAACGCAGCCGGAGGGTGCGCCTCCGCCCGATGCCGGGTCTAGCTCAGCCGGAGCTGCGGAGGCGCAGCAGAAGAAGGAGAAGAGGAAAGGCCACGGCCGCACTCGCGCATCGGACTATCGAGGCGCGAAACGGGTCCCGGTGCCTGTGGGCAACCTGCAGAGCAGTGGACCGTGCCCTTGCTGCTCTGCGGGCAAGCTCTATCCCTTCGGCGAACCGAGCCCGATCGTGCGAGTGCACGGCATGGCGCCTCTCTCGGCCACGGTCTACGAGCTCGAGCGTCTGCGCTGCCATAGCTGCGGCGAGCTCTTCGTCGCGAAGCCGCCGGCAGAGGTCGGCGAAGAGAAGTACGACGAGGGCGCCGCCGCCATGATCGCGCTCTTGAAGTACGGCGCGGGCATTCCCTTCTACCGCCTGGAGAAGTTGCAGCGGAACCTCGGGATCCCGATGCCGTCTTCGACGCAGTGGGAGATCGCCTACGAAGCAGGTCTGGCGCTGGCGCCGGTCCACGACGAGCTGATCACGCTCGCGGCTCAGGGGAGATTGCTCCTAACGACGACACGCGCATGCAGGTCCTCTCCATGGCGCTCGAGATGCGTCGCAAAGGTGAGTCGGAGCCGAAAGCAAAGGAGAAGGAGCGGCGCGGGATCTTCACCACGGGGATCATCTCGGAGCTCGAGACGCGGCAGGTGGTTTCGCTCTTCTACACCGGCGAGAAGCACGCAGGAGAGAATCTGGAGGCGCTACTCGCGCATCGTCGCGGCGAGCTCTCTCCGCCGATCCAGATGTCGGACGCGCTCTCGTGGAATCTCCCCGGGGAGCTCCAGACGATCGTCTCCCACTGTCTCGTGCACGCGCGGCGGAACTTCGTCGATGTGAAGAACGGCTTCCCCGAGCAGGTGAAGCACGTCCTGGAGCTCTTGGCGAAGGTCTACATGAACGACGCCGAGTCGAAGCAGATGGGGCTCGGCGCCGAGGAACGCCTACTCCTGCACCAGCAGAAGAGCCAGCCGCATATGGATGAGCTCGAGAAGTGGATGCAGACGGAGCTGGACCAGAAGCGCGTCGAGCCGAACTCGGGCCTCGGGAAGGCGATCGCGTACATGAAGAAGCACTGGAAGACGCTCACGGTCTTCCTCCGCGAGCCGGGCGCCCCGCTCGACAACAACATCTGCGAGCGCGCGCTGAAGAAGGCGATCCTGCACCGCAAGAACGCCCTCTTCTACAAGACCGAGAACGGAGCGAAGGTCGGCGACCTCTTCATGAGCCTGATCCATACGGCGGAGCTCGCGGGCGTCGACGCCTTCCCGTATCTGGTGGCGCTGCTGAAGCAGAAGAAGCGCGTCGCGGAAGAGCCGGGCCGGTGGCTGCCGTGGAACTACCAGGAGTCGCTCGCCGAGGTCGAATCCGAAGGCGCTCGCGCCGGTTGAACTACACCGGCGCGCAGCGGGCGCCTACATCGGTGCGGCAAGGGCCTTCGTCGGATCTCCGCCGAAGAGCAGGACGTGCAGCTCGTGTGCGGCGAGCTGGCTATGCGGTGTCGTGCTCGTGGGCCAATGTCTGAAGCGACCCGCGGAAAGTCGCTTCAGGCAGAGCCAGAAGCCCTGCCCATCGTAGACGAGCAACTTTATCGCCGTGCTCGCGCGATTCTTGAACACGAACACCGCGCCCGAGAGCGGGTCCTCGCGCAGCACGTCGCGGCACTGCTGCGCAAGCCCATCGATGCCGCGTCGGAAGTCCGTCGAGTCGATGGCGACGAGCACGCGCATGTGCGGGGTGAGCTGGATCATCGCTCGCTACCGAGGAAGCGCTCGACCAAGGTCACGATCTCCGCGCGAGCGTTGCTCGGGAGCTGCACGCTCAAGCGCGAACCGTCCCGCCGATGCACCTCGACGACAAGGCGAGCCTGCGCATCGCCGTCGCCAGCGATAGGAAGAGGCGCCAGCTCGACGAAGCCCCCGCAGACGGAAGACTTGCTCGGGGAGCCCTCGGTCAGGCGCTCTCGCAGGCTCGCGTAACCGATCGCGAGCACCTGGGACGTCTCCCAGACTCCGTGCACGCGAGCGCACGCAACCGCGTCATCCCAGAGAGCCTGCGGCATGCGCGTGCGCTTCTCGCGCTGCACGCGCCAACGCTCGATGCGCTGACGAAGGGCGTGGAGTCGAGTGACGTCTTCGGGGCGGATCGTGCGGCGCATCTGCGGGGCCTCCTGGGCTCCGGTGGAGATGGCTGCACGCTATCGGGGGACTCGGGGGTGATTCACGCACGCTTGCCGAAG
>JADJQY010000019.1 GCA_016712505.1 Candidatus Eiseniibacteriota bacterium
CGCAAACCTCCACAATTCCAAGCCCCGCCTCGTCCTGAATCACAAAAGGGAGCTCGGACAACTCCGCCGCCGCGTGGTTTAGGCGGTTGAAGTGGTCCCGGTTTAGAGCGCCCTCTTTGAGTCTCCAGCCATGTACTCCACTCATGGCGGGCAAAATACGCTCCATGATTTCACGCGAACCCATCTCCAGCGAAACGAGCCCAACCCCAACGCGCGAGCGGCGCGCAACGGCGAGCGCAATATCAAGCGCGAGCTGACTTTTTCCCATTGAGGGCCGCCCCGCTATAATATGGAGGCCCGGTTTCAACCCCCGGAGTTTTCGATCCAACGCCGGGAAACCCGTAGCAAGGCCGTTAAACGGCCTCCCGCTTTTGACAAGTTCCGCGAGGTCTCGGATCACCTCCGAGGCTAACGGCCCCGCCTCCAATGTTTTGCCGCTCGCGGTGCGCGTTAGCGCCTGAGTCACGCGCGCCGAAATAAGAGCCGAAACCTCCTCCGCGCGCGTTCCCGTCTCGTGGAGTTTGCTTTTGACCTCGAACGCGAGGCGCAAATACTCGCGCTTGAGAGCATACTCCGCAACGGTCCCCGCCCAACTTTCTATATTCGCCGCCGTGGGAGTTTCCGATGCAAGGTCGGCCAAAAAAACCGGACCGCCAACCTCGTCAAGTTTCCCAACACGCCGGAGCTCGTCCGTTGCCGTTATCAAATCAAGAGGCACACCGCGCGAATATAGCGCGGAGTAACACCTCCAGAGCGTGCGGTGTGGGGGGCGGTAAAACGAAACCTCTTGCACAAACACCGCCGCTCGCAAATACGCGCTCGGCTCTGACAAAATTGCACCGAGAACCGCGCGCTCTGTATCAAGCGAATAGAACACCCCCTCGCCGCCGCCGTTATTTTGTGTAGCTCCTGAGGGTTCCATTTATGAAAATAAACCCTCGGCGTTAAAATAGCGCAACCGCGCAGAGGCCGTGTTGTGATACTCCTCCGAGAGTTCCACGCCAACAAAACAAAAACCCAACCGCAACGCCGCCGCCCCGGTCGAGCCTGAGCCCGTGAACGGGTCGAGAACGATCCCCCCGGGAGGAGTTACAAGTCGGACCAAATACTCCATCAAATCAAGCGGCTTAACGGTCGGGTGAGCGTTCCGGCGTTGCACGGGCTCTCCACCGAGCGAGCCGTCTCGCCGCCCCTCCATACCTCCGGCGGGTTTTAGTTCGTGGCCCTCCAACCCGGCCTCGCGCTCTGTTACGGAGGCTTTGGCGGTGTAGAAAAAACGGGAGGCTCCGCCGAGTTGATCCGCCGCCGCCGCGTCAAGAATAACGTTTGCCGGGAAACGTCCGGCCTCGTTCGAGTGTTTCTCGGTGATCCTCATTCCAAACCGGAGCGCCGGATTGCGAGCCTCGGGGCCCCCAAGATCGCGCGAGCCTGTTGTGTTTTTGCTCCACGGCTCCGGCGAGTGCCTCCCCGCGTCTAAATTAAGCGCCCCGCAACTGTGAACCTTGAGATTTTCGCAAACCGTACCCACAAGGGGCTTGCGGGCCAAAACAACGGGCTCCCACGCGGGTTTGAGCGCCGTTCCAAACCCACTCCACCACTCCCCGGCCTCCTCGTCTCCGGCGGCGGTGAATGATTTCGAGACGTTGAGGCTCTTTGGAAACCCGCTCCCATAAAGCCACGAGAGCGTATCTCGCACCTCCAGCCCGGCCAGCCGCAAGCCAACCGCGAGGAGGTCGAACGTCCGCGAGCCGCCAAACGCGAGAACGTGCGCTCCGGGCTTGAGGACCCGCGAGACCTCGCGCCACAACGCCGGACCGGGGAGGGTTGAGTCCCACGAGCAACCCATAAACCCCCGGCCTCCCGGACGAAACTCCTCTCCAGAAAGCCACGCCTTTAACATTGCCTCTGTGTCCGGTTGCGCCCCGAGGAAATACGGCGGATCGGTGACACACGAATCAACGCTCCCCGCCGGGAGGGTTCTGAGAATTTCGAGAGAGTCCCCGAGGTGCAATTCCCAACCTTGCCCGCGCTCTGTCATTTGTACCGCACCTCCGGCGTTGTGGAGACGGAGTAGCCCGATCCGGGCGGGAGCGGGCCCTTGCCCACGGTCCAAAAGTTCGCATTAGACTGAAAACCCGGCGCGCCGGACGTTGCCGGGAGAATAATTCCCGAGCCGTCCGTTGCGAAACAACGCAACTCCCCCTCGGCGAGGGTTTGGCGTCCGAGCGGAAGAGAGGTTTGCTCAAACACAATCAAAGGCGCGAGGTAGCTCACACACCCTCCCGCAATACATGGCGGCGCTCCAATGAGAGGAGGAGGCGGCGCGCTATGAGGTTGGGGCGGGAGCGGTCGCGTTCCCAACGGTTTACCGTGGAAAAGGTAACTCCGAGGAGGTGCGCGAGCTGTTCCTGAGTGAGTGACATAGAATCCCTCAAGCGGCGGACGCGCTCGGCGGAAAACTCCGCGCGAGCTGAGACGGTCTGGACGGTTGCGGCGGTGTTTCTCATGCTTTGAATATAGCTTTTGCTGAGTTAAGCGTCAATAGGTGCGGGCGCGAAAACGTTTCAAGTGGGCTGGGGCCGCTTGAAGGGGGAAGCGACCCTCTAAGAGATCGCGCTGTTTGTCCGCGAGCCTCTGAATTGAGGCGGCGCGCTCGGAGAGGTGCGAGCATGTAGTCTCGGCCTCCGTGCGGGTTTCGGGAATATAATACCCCGCCCCGTCCGAACATACGAGCTCCCGGGTGCGGAGGTAATGTATGCACGCGCGGAGCTCTTGCGGCTTTAGCCCGAACGCGCGAGCGAGCTCGGGCGCTTTAATAGCCCGAGCCCGCCCACGGTTAAAGGCTGACAGAAACGCCGAGACCTCCTCCGCAATTTCGCGCAACCGAAACGAGAGCTCCGGCGCGTGGTCCGAGTCAAAACCCGCGAGACTCATTCCGGGCCCGTCTCCCCAACCGCTCGAACGGCGGCAACGGCGGCCTCATGGCCTCCCGAACCGTTGCGGAGCTCGGGAATGAAAATCACCGAGGCCGCTTTCATGGCCTCGCGAGCGCGCTCGGCGACGGCGAGGCAACGATCCACAACCTCAAGTGGATCAACCCCCGCGAACGGCGAGGGCTCGGAAAACGCCGGAGCGCCGCCGGACGGAGTGGCCACAAGCCGCTCGCCAACCGCGCCCAAAATTTGCAGATTCGCGGCAAGTTGCGTGCGAGCCGCAAAATACGCCTCCGCGCGCTGTTCAAACTTGGAGCTCATAGCTGTTTGGCCTCCCCGCGAAATATCAAGCCCGCCCACTCGCCGCCGAGGTAGGCCTCAACTTGCGAGAGTATTTCGTTTGCCTGACCTTCAAAAATCGCGGGCAACGTCAAGGCCTCGAAATAAAAGCGCGCCTCGGGTGAGTTGGCATCGCGGGGAATGACATAACCCAACCGGAGGGGGATATTGCAATTTGCGCACCCCTCGAACGCCGGGACACTCAACTCCCAAATTTTCGGGAGCGAGGCGCTTTTCGCCGGGTTTTGCTCCTCAATTTGAAACTCGAACCGAACGTTGTTCTCGTCTTGAATTTTCTTGTTGTAGACAATTTTCGCGGCGAGTTGGAGGTTGCGGAGCTGGAGTTTTACACCCTCCAGCCCGCTCGGGGTCAAAACATCGCCTCCCCACGCCTCCAAAAACTTGAGGAGTTCGTCTTGAGTAAACTCGCGCCGAGTGGCCGATCCCTGTTTACTGTCAATAACCCCAACCCAACGCGATAACGCTCTGGAGGGGGTCAGCAAAAACACTCCGTGAGCGAGCTGGCGTTTCCACTCTTCAGAGGTGTAGGCGTACACGCCCGGGCGGCCTCCGTGCGGAGTAACGTAAACAGCGGAGCGCAGAGGGTCTCCGTACCGCACGAGCCACTTGCAGAGATCAAGTAACGAGCTCGCTGTATACTCTCGCACGGGAGGAGTTAGTGTGACCTCCTGCATCGTTGCGTGGGAAAACATGCGAGCAATTTGCCGCGTTTCATCGTAAACACTCACAACCGCGCGCTCGGCGGCAAACTCCTCAAACGAGGCGAGCGCCGCCGAGGTTTCTTGGTCGGGTGGGTACAGAGGAGGGGTTTTACTCACCACGCACCTCCTCGGCACTCATCGCGAAGAGCCCCGGTTGCCGCGCGTCCGGGGAGGTTCGATCTTCCATGAGCTCGCCGTTGTGAATTGTCACAACGCGCGCGAGCTTTTGCGGCGGGAGTTTGCTGGAGACCGTGGAGAGGACGCGCACAAAACTCGCCGAGTCCTCCGGCACAAAATCAAGCGAGATCGTAACCCGGCAAGCGCCCGAGCGCTTTGGGTCGGTGAGAACCTCGCGCACCCGCGCGAGCTCCTCTTGAAATTGCCTCTCAACGTGGCCGCCCGAAACCGTGGAGAGGGTCAAGGGGACGAGCGTTGTGAGTGTTACCTGTTCCGGCATTCTGTTCTCTCTTTCGTTTATAATTTGTCCCGGACGAGGCGAGCCGCCACGCGGAGCGCGGAGCTACTCACACCCGCGAGCGGCCACGCCCGCCGGGGTTAGCTTTCGAGCGCGCGGGTGAGTATCTGTTGGAGGAGCGCCGGGGTTGCATCGCCGAGCTCGGTCTCGCTCTTGTGCCAACCGTCCGACCACGAGGACAGACAAGCCGATTTATAAGCCTCGGCGTCTTTTTTCCCTTTCGACAAAACCGCGAGGCGCGCTGTAATTTGCCGCACACACTCCGCCCGGTTGATTTCGTCCTCTGTGGGCCCGCCCGCCGCCGGAGCGAGCCCAACTGCCGCCGCCTCGGGTTCGGGCTCTATTTGGGCCTCCGGTGCGCTTGTGGGCGCGGGAGGGGCTTGTTTTGATACCGCCGCCTTAAGACCCGCCGCTCCGCGTGTTGGCGGCGGAGGAGGCGGGGCGGCCTCGGTTGCCACAACCTCGGCGGCCTCGAAACCGAGGCCCGAAATATCATTCTCCCCGCCGTCTGCCCGGTTGTCCAACTCCACGGCGGCGCGAAAATCTCCAGCCTTTTCAACCGAGAGCGGGAGGAATTTTGCCAACCGCTTAACAACGGTCTTTCGGGCCATTTCCTCCTCGTCCGTGAACCACGGCCCTTCATCTTTGCGCCGGGCGTTGCGTTGCACGCGGTCCCGGATCGCCAATACTTGCGCGCGGCTCATTAGCTCAATCTGCGGGAGCGTGTCCCCGGTGAGGCGTGCTATCGAATAAACCAGTCTCCACGCGCCGAGCTCGCCGTCCAACTTGGGAACATGTCGGAGGCGCGTTCCGGCGTCTGTTATTTCATATTCAAAAACGTCCCCCTCGCGGACAATTCGCGCCTCAATGGACTGAACCTCGCCGGACCGCCGCGCGAGCTCAATGATGCCCTTGTAGCCGATCACGAATTGACACTCGCGCCCGCCGTTGCCGCCGTTGAGCTTGCTGTTCCAATACGGGACCGGGTAGGCGTGGCCGAGCGGCCCACCCATTTCGAGCCCCAATTGCGAGCTAATGATAACGGTTTGTACAATGGAGGTTGGCGTGCATTCCAACAAAAGCGGGGACCGAGAAACCGCGAGAGTTGCTATTTTGGCCACGCGCTCCGGCGTGAGGTGTCGCGGGAGAACTGCAGAAATTGAAGGCATCGCCCGCTCTAACATCTGTTTGAACGAGGAGAGCGGGGTCTGCACTTGGGTCGCCGGGAGGTTTGAGTGTCCTGTTGTGGTCATTTTGATTTTACCGGGTTAAAGGTGAAACGGCGCGAGCCGGGGCGCTCCGCCGTGTGCTTTCTGATTGTCTCCACGAGGCCCGCCACCGGGAGGTTGAGCTCGAACGCCACGGCGTCTAAATCAATCTCTTTTGGGAGGTTCGGGCGCGAGCCCTTAGAGAGGCTCCACTTGGCAACAAACTCGCCAGAGGAGAGCCCGGTCGCGTCTGCAATGGCGGCCTTGAGGAGGTTCTCCAATTCCTCCTCGCGCGCGCCCAGCTCTTTGAGCTCCGCGCGGAGGCGGTCAAGTTGGCCGAGCGCGTCCGCCTGTTCCGGTGTTGCCACGAGGACGGTTGCCGAGGTGTTCTCGCGCCACCGCCGCTCAATCCATTTCGCCTCGTCCGAGGTGTTTTGCGCGGCGGGCGGGTTTTTGGCGAGAACGTGGTCGCGCCAAAATTTAGCCCCGGCGGTGAGGAGAGCGAGTTCGAGCTCCTCGTCCCGAGCCTGAGGGTACTCTCTGTAATCTGATCCGCCAATTAGCGCCGCAATAACCCCACCCGAGAGTCCAACCCCCCACAAATAGAGGACCAATTGCGCGGCGTAGTTTCGCGGCGCACCGTCCTCTCCGGTCTGCCCCCATTCCCGTGCCATATGCGAGCCCGCCGTCTTAATTTCCACGACAAGCCCCTCCTCCTCGCTGAGGTAGTCCGGCGTGAGGAGAAACGGGCAACCGTCAAACTCGCGGCGAAGGTGCTCACCGGGGACGAGCTCCACGCCGCGCGCCTCCGCGTAAGCGGACGCCACGGCGGGCTCCAAAATACGCCCCCAACGGAGCGCCGGGTTGTCCGGTTGCGGCTCGGTATATCCGAGTTTTTCGGCGTAAACGTCAAGCGGCGTCCGCCATTTTGAGAGGCCCAAAATGGCCCCAATCTCCGAGGCCCCAATTCCCGAGCGCCGATATTCCGGCGCAAGGTGGGGAGGGGTTTTTCGTTCAGTCATTTGTAGCTCCTGAGTTTTGTTAGTTTGTTCTCGCGCCGCTCGCGTTTGGCGAGGGTAGGGGAAAACCCTCGAACGTGCGAGGCGCGCGCGCCGCCGGACGGCGCGAGAACGGGCGCGGCCTTTAGTCGGTTGGTCTCGATTCAGAACGGCAATTAAAGCCGAAAGGTGGATCATTGCGGCGGTTTTGCGGGCTCCGCTCGTGGTTTGCAAGCGGGGCGTATTTGGCGAGCTCATCAAGCGCGCCGAGGTTGAAAGCTATAGTCGGTGAGAGGTCTCCACCGGGCGCGGCCCGCCGGGAAACCTCCCCAAAAACCCACTCCGCCTCGCGCGGTGCAAGAGCGAGAGCGGACAAGGCTCGGTTGAGTTGCTGTTCGAGAGGGGTCATTCTGTAGCTCCCAATCTGAAGGGTTTCGCGTTCGCCGCCTATTGCGGCGCGTTGAGTCCAATATAGCAAGCGCGAGGGCCTTTGTCAAGCGCGCGGAGGGTTTTTTCCTTTTTTGCTTACGTCTGTTTTTTTTCAAACACTTGCAAGCGGCCGCACTCGTCAAACTGCAAACAAACAGAGGCCTCTCCGTGTTTCTCTGTTCCACGGGGAACACTTTCGAGGAGTCTATGCAAAGAGCGGGCCTCAATCCCAAACGCGGCGGCAACCGCGCGGAGCGAGTGGCCCCGGCGGAGCAAGCGGAGCGCGAGTTTTTGGGTGAGGTTTATTTTCACGCGAGCCTCTTTTTTCTGTTTTTGAGCTGTAGCTCTCGCTCTTAAGAGTATAAAAACCGGGACCTTGCGGCCCCGGCTTTTATTTTCAGCTTGCTTTGGTCACTCGGCCTTGAACGAGACAAACTCGTCCAACGCCTTGAACGTGGACTCATGGAAGAGCCCACACTCAAAGACCTCGTTTTTGGCCTCGGCATGGAGAACATCGAACGCCGCCTCATCGAGGGTCGTTTGGGTTTTCTTGAGCCACGCCACGCCCTCGGTGCCGAGCGCGCAAATGTTCAGGTACAAGAGCCGCTTGGTCGGCTCGGGGATCGTTTTGTCCGCCCATTGTCCCAAGAGGGGGAGCAACGCCTGAATAATGAACTCGGGGAGTTTCATTTTTCGTCCTTTTCGTTTTGTTGTTTCTCGCGGTTCCGGCGGGCCTTAACAATTTTATGGCCCGCTCCTACGGAGACCCCGAGGAGAGAGAGAAGAGTGAGCAGGGGTTCCCACGGAATATAAGCCGGGAGCGGAGGGTTGAGTCCGGTTGGAAACCCGAGGGGGAACATTACAACGAGTTGGGCGATCCCGTAGCCCGCCATTGCGGAGAGGGTCGCGGCGAGCTTTTTGCCGTCAATTCTCCGCCAAATCCAAAGCCAAAAACTCCTCACGAGGGGCCTCCTGTCATCATTATTTAGCGAGCGCCTCAATCGCCTTCATCGCCACCGCCGCGAACGCGCCCGCGCCTGTAATTATGTAGATCGAGACTTTCCAACCCGCCACAAGAACGCCGCGCTCCGCGCGTTTGAGCTCTGCAATTCCCGAGGAGTTGCTATCCGCGCGAGCGTGGAGCGCCGAGGCCTCGGACTCCAAACGATAGACGCGCCCGTTTGTGAGTTTTGCCTGAGTGAGAATTTCCCGAAGTAGCTCGGTTTGAGAGTCCTGTTTCGTCTCCAACACCGCCACGCGCTCTCCAAGTCGTGAGAGCTCGTGCAATAGTTTCTCGTCCAATGTAGCTCCGCCTCCAAATTGGTCTAAGTTATTAGGCATAGAGTCCGTATAACGTGTTAAGAGACTCGCGCACAAGTTGAGCCTCATCCTCCGAGAGGGCGGCGTTGTAAACCACGAGCCGCGCGAGGTACCCCTTGAAAAAGTAAGCCGTCCCGGAATCTGTACCGAGGTATATTGTCCCTGTTAGATCAGAGCACGAGCCCGCCGAGGTTGGGCTTCCGGGCTGTCCGTTTATTCTGCAAAGAATTTCCGCGCCGTTGTGCGAGAACTCGTACAGAGCCCAAGCGTTCTCAAGTCCGGTGTATTTAAAAATGGCGTCTTGAGTTGCCCCATCATGCAAACAAACTCCCGCGTCTGGATTTCCCGCCCTGAATGTTACAGCCCACTTGTCAACCGCGCTTTGCGAGAGAAGAGTTTCGTTTTCAAATGGGTTTGCTCCGCCGCCCGCCGTTGCCTCCGCAACCGCCGCCACAACAAAAACATGAAACTCACTCGCCCCAACTATTGAGCTCATGATTGAGGAGCTCTTCATGTTATCATTTGCCCCGTCAAAATAAACAGCGGCTCCCGCTATAGGCCCGAGCCCCGCCCAATATTTCGGGCGGCTCCCCGCTGTTGCCTGCACAAAAGTTGCCCCGCCATTGTCTCCGCTCCATGTTTCGAGGGAGTCTCCATCTAAAACGCCCGAAATGCTATCCGCGTTGAGGTCGAGTGTTGGTCCCTTTGTTGTTTCTCCCGGCAACGAGAGGCTCGGGGGGAGGAGCGTCTCTGATCCAACACTCCGAAAAACGAGTTTTTGTCTATTCGAGGAGGGGCTAATTGTTTGCTCTGTGAGCCGAAACTGTTTAGCGCCAACCGTTGCGGCATCATAATCGGCGGGGAGGAGCGGGTGTGATATTTTTCGGCCATCAAAGAGCTCCAACTCAAACAAAGAGAGCGAGTTGACAAACGAGAAGAACAGCGGGAGCTCTGTTAGCCACGAAATAAACGCCTTGCACGCGAGCTCCGCCGTGCCCGCGTCTCGTATGAAGTTTGAGTAAAACTCCCACTTGAGAACCTGCTTACTCTCTACCCGCCGCCCGGCACTTGTCCCAATACGCCTCGGCGTCTGTTGCGAAATTGCAAAACGAGCTCGAAAATACTCCCGCTTGAGGGTTAATGCAAAACAAGAGCTCCTCATATTCGAGAGAGGATGCGTTGCGCTTGAAGTGAAAATAAAACTCGTTGCGGAGGTCTGTAATTTTTCCGCGCCCAACGCGCGCGCTTGTTTTTGTCCCCTCTGTCAAAATATGCGAGGAGCCTATTGTTGAGGGACTCCCTACGGCCTCAATTCGAGAGACTTTCTCTCGCCCGGCGGCGTCCTGCAAATACCCAAGAGAAAACTCGTTGCAAACGTCTTTGATTATTTCGAGCGACAATTTAGCCTCGGCGCTCACACCGAGAACCGTTGCAAGTCTCCATAACGCTCGGTTAGAGTGAACATCATCAAACGCCCCGGAGTTTATACCCTCTGGAGTGTTTACCGTCCCATCGGCCCACGAGGTCGGAGTTGTGGTCCCGCCCGTATGTTTTGGATCATTAAACAAGCCGGACGAGTCTCGGAAGTGGTCTCCGTCTCCCTCGTCAAAATGGCAGAGGAGAACGAGCCCCTCCTCGCCCGTGGTGTGGTAAGTTTTCGCGCTCGTCTCGGCGAGGAGTGTGGCGGCGGAGCGGGCGTAGTTCCAAGCCTGCAACTCGTCAATCCGCCCCGTGAGTCCCGAGTTTGCGAGGTCAGAGTTGCCCCCGATTGAGCCGGAGGCCCCCGAGTCCGCGAGGGCTAACCCCGCAACCGTTGAGGCATCGTTTACTCCGTTTACATAAACGCGGGCGGTTGTCCCGTCCCAAGTCCCCGCGACAAAATACCATGTATTAGGAGAGAGCGCTGTTGCTCCGGTTGTGGCAACCTCGCTCGCGCCGTCTCCAACCGCGAGGACGAGACGCCCGGAGGAGTTTATATAGAAATCGTAAGGCCCCGCCGTTGCCCCGGCGAGAGCGTTGCATTTTCTAATGATTACATGAGGAGTTGAGATCGGGCTCTCTGTGATATACACCCACGCCGCAAGCGTGAAGGCGCTTGCAACGGACTCAAGGCTCTCGCTCGTTTCGAGCTCTAAGTGGTCCCCGCCGTCAAAAACGAGCGCCCCGTTTGTATTGAGAGGGTTAATATCGCAATAGTGAGCAAGGAGCGCCTCAACCGCCGCCGCCGGGTTCTCTATTAAGTCTCCGGCGTTTTTCGCGGTTGTGTGCGAGGCGCTGTCAATCCATCGCTCGTATATTAAGCCCGAGCCTGTTTCATGTACCGCCGCGCGCGCCGATCCGTTTTTTTCAAGAACCTCGAAATATACGGAGTAGATTTTGAACGAGGCACCGTCAAAGCCGCCCACCTGTTGATAACGAAACTCCACGCGGAGGCCGTTATAGAGCCCCTCGTCCGATCCAAACGCGGGCGCGCCCGCCGTCCCAAGTGTTACACCTCCGAGCGAGCCGTAGGTTGGAAGATCACTCCACCCCACCGTAGCATAGCCGTCTTTTGTAACCCGATATTGAACCTTGTCATCAACAAAGCCCGTCCGGGTGATCCAAAAACGGAGTACAAGGTTCCCAACTCTTCCGCCGCCGTACAGATTGGGGACCTCATACGCCGCAACGTCCGCCGCTCCGTTGAGCTCTGTATAGTTTGAATCGTCCGTATCTACTGCATTAGAGAGGCTTGTAACATTCGCGGAGTTTACATCGTCCACAACGGGGACAAGGTGGCACTCCTCGGTAATGTCGAGCGAGGTCGTGGGAAAACAGCTCATTGCGACAATTCCCCGGAAGTGGTCTCCAGTCCCGCCGAAAGTGTTTGCCTTCACACGGGCTTGAGTCCAAACTTTGCGCTCTTCGCTGTAGAGAAATTTGGTTCCCTCTTGAAACGGGACGGGAAAGTCCCGGAGGTAATGATCAGCAAAAACCGCGCGAGGGTTATAGGTTGGCTGATTCCCGGACTTTTGAAAAGGTCTATCCAAAAATCCGGGAAAATAATCTCTGTGGATAACCTCGCTCGCTCCGGGGGATCGGTTGGAGGCAATTCCCGAGCGGTTTTCGCCGAGACCGAGCCTCCAGTCTCCGAGAACAATTGGAACGCGCCGCCCCTCGTTCTCGTCCGGTAGGTTTGGAAATTGCTCCCGAGTCATAACCCTCGGCGGGAGTGTTTTGTGGCGAGAAACCCAACTCGGAGAGGCATTAAAATAGATATACTGAGCGTCCCAATTGGGTGGCTCTGTTATGAATCCACTCCACACCGGAGCGGCGTTTCCCCACGAGGGGAGAGCCTTGTCAATAAACACGATCCGCAACTCCACGCGCCGCCCGGAGAATTTGTGCGAGGCGAGCGTGTCTGAGTAGAGGTCAGAGTTCAAAAGCCTAAACGAAAAGCCCGAGAGCTCCGCGCGGTTGCCGCCGCGCGCGAGGTCAACCTTTACCGTAACGTCCCCAAGCCCTCCCTCCGCGAGGCGCGATCCGTCAAAAGTGTTTCCTGTCCACGCGGGCACGGCGGTTGCGTTACAATTCGCCGTAGCCCACCTAAAAGTCGAGGAGTCAGAGTCAACCTCTAAGAGCCAAACCGGAGCGGAGTCTCCCGCAATTCCGGCGGAGACGTTAGAGGAGAGCGTGCGCGCCATTAGGCGGGCGCTCCTGTTCCGGTCGAATTTGTGCGCAACAAAAGCGAGACCAAATAGCGAGACGAGCCCGCCATTGGGCGCTCAATATACGAGCCCTGCCAGAGCCGAACATTCGTTAATTGCACGCCCGCACCTTTGCCGAGGTCGAGTCCGGCGTCCGGTGTGAGCGAGAAAGCGGTCTTGCTGTATTGTACGGTTGAATGAAAAAACGAGCGGAGTGAGGAGCGTTGCGAATTTGTCAAGCGGAGTCGGAGCTCAAACAGCCACTCGCGGGTCGTTTGGTCGTAGATATACGCCGTCCCGTCCTCGGCAACGTCCCGCGTTTGTTTCGCCTCAATGGCGGGGAGGTTCGCCTCCGGTTGAGCGCCATTAATCGTAACAACCGTAGCGCCTGAGGTGAATATCATTAGAACGCTCCTCCAATTCCCGCTCCCGGCGTGAAGGCTCCGCGCTCGCGGGCAGATTCGAGCGCGGGCGGTAGCCACTCCTCAAACAAGCGGCGGAGGCGGAGAACGTCCGCGAGACCCGCGTCCCGGTCAAGATGAATATGAATCGCACCTCCCCCTCCAGAGCCCGCCACAACTCCCCCGCGCCCTGAATTTATGGCCTGTAGGAGCGGGAGGTTATTTTGAGCCGCCTCCCGGCGAACAACAAACTCGCCGGGGGTCAAAAGGGCGGGCACGGAGTCTCTGTACCCCGCTCCGGGGACCGATCCGCCCGCCGCGAATTTGGAGACAAATCCCGAAATTCCGGCGAATATGAGGCCGAGCGTGGCGGCGGCGAGGGGGATTCCGAACGGACCGAGCGAGGCGTAGAAAGCGTATACTTTCGCCGCGAGGCTCTTGCTCTCGGCGGCGGCCCGGAGTTCGGAGTTCGCAACCGAGGAGGCTGTTGCGGTTGCATCGGCGGCGGCCCCGGTTGCCGCGAGCGTGGCCTTGCTCTGTCCGAGGATTATGTCTTTCGCGAGAGCGTCTTTGACCACGGCGGAGGCCTGTTGGAGAACCGTAGAGGCAAAACTTCGGATAATCGCCTCGCGGCGCTGTTTCCCGGTCATTTCGATATTTACAAGAGAACTCGTGAACGTGTCGTAGGCCGCGCCGAGCCCGGCGAGGTGCCCCGTCCAAACTTTGCGCTCGGCCTCCTGCATGGCGAGATCGGCGTCTCGCTGTTCCTGCTTTTTCTGCTTCTCCATTTCGAGCCCCTGAATGAATAGCTCGCCTTTTCTCCCGGTGAGCGCGCGGTAGTCCGCGAGGTCTGCCTCGTGCGCGGCGCGGCGCGCTTCGGATTCAAGGGAGGCCGAAAATTCAAGGTTGCGAATAAAGAGCGTGGCTTTGTCTGAGGCCAGAGAGCGAACATCCGCGAGCTCGCGCTCGTGGGCCTCTTTTCGCTTCTGCGCCGCCGCCTCGTTCATGGCGGCCCACTCCTCGTCTGTATAGTTTCGCGGGTCCTGTCCGTTCGGCCCCTTGATCGAAATTGTAATAACTGGAGGAGTTTTGGATATTTTCGCTGTAATATCCGCCGTTTTTTCGAGCGCGGTTGTGTGGCGCTCGGCGTTCTCCGCCCCTGTTAGGGACGCAGCGGCGAGGCCCGCTATTGCGACGGCCCCCGCAATAGCCCAACCGAACCCCGGTATCATGGCAACCGAAACCCCAATAGAGGCGAGCCCGGCGGAAACCGCCGGGAGCGCGAGCCCGAGGGCGGCTACGGCGGCGGTGAGGCCCGTGAGAACAACCGTTGCCGTAACTATTCCGGCGGTGAGCTCGGGGTTTTTTGCAGTCCACTCCGCGAGCGCTGTAACAACCGGGAGGAGAGACTCCGCGAGGCGGTTTGTGGCTGGGATAAGGGCGGCCCCAATTCCCTCTTGAACCTCGCCGAGCTGATCTCCGAGGTTGTTCCACTTCCCCGCACTATCTTGCGCTTGCGCGGCGGCGGCCCCCGTGAATTTTGCGAGCTCACTCATCGCAAGGCGTGTTTTTTCGGCGGCGGTTGCCGTGTCTCCAAGCGCCGCGAGTTTTCCACGGAGCGCGGGAATGAACCGCCCCAGCATCTCAACGTTGCCCGCGAGTGCCTTTGCGTAGAGATCGCCCGCCGCTCCGAGGTCTATTTGGAGCGCCGCCGCGAGGTCAGCACTTTTGCCCATAGCGTCAAACGAGGCCCCTACGTCCCCTGTTAGGGAAACGGTCCGCGCGAACGTGTCAAGGAGCTCCTCTTCGCCAAATTTCGTAAGCGCCTGAAGGTTTGCCGCCGCCTTTGTTACGCGCCCGCCGTAAACATCCCAACTCTCTCCGGCCAGAGTCACGGCGGACCGGGCGCGGCCTACCGAGGTTTCTGCTTGTTGAGCCGCCCGGAGCGCGAACACGCTCGCCGCCGAAACCCCCGCGAACGCAACCGCCGTATAATTGCGGACGGCCTCAAGAGAGCCCCTATAAGCCTCACTCATTCCCCGCGCGGCGCTCTGTGCCTCCGCTTGGGTCCCCTTGAGAAACGAGCTCATTTCGGAGGACGCCTGAGCGGTATCTACTCCGGCTTTGAGCGTTATTCCGGCGGTTCGAGTTGGGGGGCTCATTCGTTCGGGTTCGGGTTTGCGAGGCGCGCCGCCTCGTGGTCGCGTATTGTGTTATGAATCACGGCAACTCGTTGCAAGAGAGCCCGGCGTTCTCCGGGCTCTAAGGTCAAGCAACTCTCGCGGAGGGCGAGGTCTAAGTTCGAGAGCGTGGGGAGGCCGCGAGAGTCAAACTCAGAAAGCGCCCGCGCGGTCTTATAGAGATCAAACGCGAGGAGCTCGCCGGGTGAGAGTTGAAACGGGCGGCGGAGCTCCGGGTCTTTGTGTTCCCGTGTGAACACGCACAACCCCCCCGGGTCTGCCATACATGGCGGGAGCTCTCCCTCTTCTGCCGAGGAGTTATAGCAACTCTGGCAATAACCCCAACCGAGAGTAAGTTGGAGCTCTACATACTCCCGAACGCGGCCAAAGGGGAAACGGACTCCTTAAACCCTCGCGCCCCGTTGATCCGGTCACGGAGCTCGGTCAAAATGTATGTATCAAGCCGTTTTGCATTCTCAATCGAGAATGGGACCTCGCGCCCGTGTCCATCGTACACTCCACTCCAGCCAATGAGGCCGTATTCAATGGCCCTCCAGAATAACACAAAGGTGTCGAGTTCACCCGTGCGCATATCCTTAATACACTCCACGGACCATTGAGCCTTGAGGTGATCAGGCACTCTCCGGTAGGTGAAAGAGGTGTCAAGTTCCGGGTCGATCTTAAAGGAGAGCGTTTCCTCCGGCTCAATGAGCCGGACGCCGCGCCGAGGTGTTTGGTCGCTGTTGTTCATTTTGTCCTGTTGTCCTGTCTTTGCTGTTAGGTTGTAGTTTGCTGTCCCATGAAGTCATTGAACGGATAGAGCGAAACAGTCTTGACAAAGACCTCGCTATTATCCGCGCCCGCGCTCGGCGTGGGCATACCCGAAACAACGAGCTCCGGCGCGAGGGCTTGAAACTCAAGTACCTCGGTCAGAGGCGCGGGGCCGGGAACAGAGACACTTGGGGCCATGAGCTTAATTTTCGGGAAGTAGAACTCAAGGCTATGGGTTCCCGGAGGACCCGCGAGAAACATATTCGGACCGGTTGAAACAATGTCCATCTTTTGAGCCGTCTCCGCGCGGAGCGCCGCAATTCGAGCGGAATCATTAAACCTCGGGAGGGTTATTTTTCCCTTGACGATTCGCTTTTTAGAGCGGACAGGTTCAATCCTGTAAATTCCGTTTTTCGTGTCTTGGTCCTCTGTTGCGAGGCCATTGTCAATCTCAAACTCCAACTCGGAAACGCCGAGAATGTCCGTAGCCCCGAGAGCGCTCGTGTTGTACGTCCCCAAACGAATAACGAAGTCTTTGAATTGCACGCGGCGGAGTTGTCTGGCCGTTTGCGCGCCAGAGCCGCCGATTGAGGTTAGCGCGAGGAGAGGGTTGTGAGTCCACGTTGCGGCGCTGGAGTTGCGTGAGCTCGTTCGTATGTCGTACCCATACATGACAAACTCCGCCGATATGGTGAGGCCGTCTTTGGGCGAGAGTTTTACCTTGAGCTTGTTGATCATGGCGGCCTGATATTCCCAAACTCCCACGGGGGAGCGCGAAATTCCGAGGACGCCCTCGCGCGTGAGCCACTTGGTCGTATCATAAGGGAGGCTCATTAAGTCAGCGAGCCTCTCCGCGTGCATGTTTTTTGCGCACTCAATCGTATGAGTAGCAACTCGAAAAATTGTAAACGGATCGGTGTTTACGGGGGCGGTTGTGAAGGCCGGAGTGACGGTGAGAGTCGTGGCATCGTTCGAGACAATTCGCCGAACCTCAAAAACAGCGTTCGGCGAGGCTGACACTTTTTCCATGCGAACAAACGCGCCCTCGTAAGCGTTAGGCGTCCAACCCGCCGCCGTCTTAACGAGGGTGGTGATCGTTCCGCCCGTGGCCGTAGAGGTCACGAGAGACGTAACAGCGGGGCTCTCGAGAACGGTCGTAGATCGTGGCTTTTCAAACCCAAGCGCCGCCGCGAAAATCTGCTCAAGTGTGCTATACCGAGCGCCGAGCTCTACCGGGCCAGAGGGGAGGCGGCTTGTGAGGTCGAGAATCGAAACCCCCGCCGATCCATCCAAGACATCATCTTGGAGGTGGGTCTCGTTGTCAGAGATTCCCTCGGATAGCGCGGGGAGTAACGAATAGGCCCCCAAGTCCTGAGGAGTTGGAGTCCCGAGAACGGACGGCCAACCGTCCGTAGGGAGCGAGCTCGTTGTCCCGGTCGAGCCACGGAGTCGAAATGCGAGTTTTTGAATATAGCCGAGAGCTTGGTTTGACATCTCAAGAGCTCCTAATAGTTCGAGAGTTCAATAACTGAAAATTCGAGCTCGCAATAGTGAGCGAGCGTGTTGGCCGTCTGCACGAAATCAATTTCCCGGGCCACTATTGGCCCGGCGATCTCAACCTCTTCTCCGAGGTCAGAGCTTGGCGAAAAGGCGTCCGCAATCCTGTCAAGTATCTCATTGAACTCAATCTCTGACTCGGGGGTCTCTGTCCAAGCGAAAAACCCACGAATCACAAACGAGTGAGCCTTCTCGTGAGTGGCGTTTGTTGCAATATGCTCATTTGTAAAAGCGGACCGGGAAACGGTCCACCCGTTGAGCTTTCCGCTGTCAACAAAAAGCGCCTCAACGTCCGAGGGGTTCTTTGCAAACCTTCGCAAAGGGTGTACCTTCCCAACACCCTCAACGGCGGCGAGCGTGCGCGCTATCGTTTGAACGAGAGAGCGATAATTCAAAACATCTCTCTCTCTATTGCGTCCACAATTTTATCAAGGGCTCTGTCAAAGAGAGACTCAACGCGAGCCTCCTCTTGTTTCCATCCGAGCTCAAACATTCGAGCGCCCTTTGTCCCTTTGTTGTATATCTTCATTCTTATCAAAAAGACCGCACGGTCTAACTCGTCTCCGGTGAGTTGCAATTTACGCCGCGCCCAAAGAGTTATAGGACCAACGGGGGGCGGACTCGCTCCGATCTCTCTCCGTGGCCGTGTTCCCTCCTCTACGTATTGAGCATATTGCAACGCGCTCTCAAGCCGCCCGATAATTGCACCCTCACTCCCGAGCTCAATTACAGAGCCCTGAATGGAGTTTCTCAAGAACCCGAAAGCGTTTGGCGTTTTGGGAACAACCGCCGCTCTCAATATTGTTATAGCCGCCGCCATTGTCAACCCATAACCTCGGAGCGCAATCTCTTGCACACGCGCGGGGTTTTTGGTAATAGCGAGGCTCTCTATTTCGCTCGTGTCCGCTGTCCACTTAATCACTTATGAGTGAGGCGTCTGTTTCCGCCCGTGTCCGTTCGTGGCATTGTTACGGCGTGCGCGGAGAGTCCATCCTCCAGCCCGCTCCGTTTCAAATAATAGCCCGCAAGGTTGGAGTATTTTTCGGCGCGGGCGGCGTGGTCCTTAGAGTCAGCACCGAGGGAGGTATTTGCGAGAGCGTTGCAATAGGAGGCCATTTGCTGAAGCAACAAAGACGCCGCAAAACCAATAACGGCCTCCTCGTGTTCCGCGTTTGCGATTGTTGAGGAGGTAGAGTTTACAACGTGCGGGACGGTATACAAAACTCGGCAAGTTTCCCCGGTGGCCGGAATAACCCTCAAGAGCTTTATTTTCTCTACACCGTCCGAGTCAAGATAGACAAAAAACTCCTCCTCTGT
This sequence comes from Candidatus Eiseniibacteriota bacterium, assembly GCA_016712505.1. GTDB lineage: Bacteria > Eisenbacteria > RBG-16-71-46 > CAIMUX01 > CAIMUX01 > JADJQY01. Next base: position 18,337 of record JADJQY010000019.1, read on the forward strand.
CAAAGGAGAGCGCGGAGACTGTGAGGCGTCTGTCCACGGAGTTCTAATTTCCAAAACGCGAGAAAACCCCACAACCCAAAACGCGGGCGCCGCGAGGTTGTACGTTGCTCCGTCTCCCGTGTATTTGTGAACTCTTACGAGCGGCCTCCACTTACTCAGAGCAGAGACCGCTGAGTTTACAGCGGCCTCCTCATCATTTGGAGAGTTGAGTCCCGCGTCCGCGTCTTTGCAAAGTTGGAGCGCGCGAGCCGCGAGTTCTCCTAAGGTTCTCGCGCTCATTATGAGACCGTTGAGAGCTCCGCCACAACACCACCGAGCGTTGCAATGGCGTTTCCACAAGTCAGCTTGACGCGAGAAAATTTGGAGGGGCACTCGAACAAATGCGAACCGCTCTCGCCCGAGCTTAGGTCCAGTTTTACGGGGTTCTCTGTCGTGTGATCAAACCACGTTGTCCCATCAACCGAGCCCTGCAATATTATAGTAGTTGACGTTCCCGTGGCCGTTGTGCAAACAACGCCAACTCTAACCCGCGAGCTCCCTTCCGATTGGAAAGAGTCCGAGGTTTTTGTTTGCCCCACGGTATAGGCCCCGGCGAGCGAGGTGAGGTCTCTGTACGTGTACGAGCGCGCGCTCATTAGATCTCCGTTCTAAACTCAACCTGAGCGTAGAGATTCAGGGTCAACCCGGCGGCGACAAATACTCCAACGCGCCCCCACCGCCCTTGACGTTTGTTCGTAGAGAGTCCAACGCCGAGGTATTGGGTCTCACTTCCGGCGGTTGGGGTCACGGAGCAAGTGGCGTAATAGCCCCGAGTTTTTTGCTCTCCGGCGGTCGGAGAGGTTCCCTTATCATTTGACGGCGTAGAGAATGTAAACAGGTCCGCCGTGCAACCGCCGCCGCCGCCCGAGGCTACGCAAAAAAGAATAAGCGGGCCTCCATCGTGGCGGCTTAGGTCAACCGGGTCGCTCCAGTACGTTGTCCCTGATCCGCCTCCGGCGAGGGCGGCTTTTGTTCCGTCCGGCGAGCCGAATAACGTCTCAACGTTTAGAACGCGCGCCATTTTTAGGCCGCCTTGTAGCTAATCTCAACGAGGAGCTCGGCTATGGCGAGGCCCGTTCCCACTTTCTCGTGCTGGAGGGTCAAAACGTCTCCCTCCGCGAGCGTGCGGTTGGCGAGCGATCCGGTAACGGTGAGGGACGAGTCCGCGAACGCCGTGAGGTTTGTCCCGGTCACGGGGTCAAGGTTTGCGAGTTCGGTCGTTCCCGATCCTGCCGCGCCCTTGTTTACGAGGTTGAGGTTCGTGGTGTTCGTGTTGTCCCCGGTCGCCGCCGCTTGGGGAACAATTTTGCACCCGGTCACAATGCACGGGAACGGGGCGAAAAATACGGGCCATTGCTCCGTAGCTGTTGCCGCCGCGTGCGCGGGGACCTTAACGAGGGACTTGTGAACTCCTGAGAGTCCGCGAGTGGCGTTTTGCTCTGCCATATCTGAGGGCCTTTCGGTTTTGGGTTGACTAACTCACCGCCCCGCCTCCACCGGGGGACAGGACGGCTCCCGGCGGAGGCATAAGGGCGCGGCGAGTTATGTTATACGAATTGCGCGTAAAACGGGCGGTAGTCCACTACCGCCGAGTCGCGCCATTGGCGGACTTTGAACCTCTTTTTGTCCGCCGTGAAATCCACGCCGGAGTCCGCGGCCTCACTCATGAGCTCCGGCGTCTCGTCTCCGTTGAGGAAACCCATGAGGATTCCGGGCACTTTTGCCGGGTCCGCCGCCATGACCCAGTTATCCGCGTCCGTCCAATATGGCACGACAAGGTAGTCCATCCCCTTGTTGAGGTTGGGCGTTCCGGCATCCCCCTGCAAAATCTGCCCGGAGGTGTAACCCCCGGCGGCGGAGGCCGCCTGAATTAGGCGATCCGATTGAGTCAGGACCGCCGCGAGCTCTTCCAACTCGGCGGGGACGAGGAGCGTCTTGGGGAGGTTTCGCATTCCGAGAACGTCCCGCGAGTCTCCATAGGCCGTCTGGTCCATCATGGCAATGCGGCCCGTTTTGAGCGAGGTGGGCGAGAGCGCCGTTCCGCCGGAGGCCGCGCCGTTCGCGTGCGAGGCGGCGTGGATCAGCGTAACGCCGTCATAAATGGCGGCGTTATTGACGAAATAGTCAAAAACCTCGCGGTAAATGTCCTGCTTCACAGAGTAGGCGAGCTCCGAGGAGACGTTTTGGAGCTTGTCAATTCTGTCTTTCATAATAGCCTCGTGGGTTATCACCGCGAGGCCGCCAAACTTCGAGGCGGTCAGATCAATGTCCTCGTCAACCGGATCGGTGAGCTCGTTGTACGTCCCGCCCTCCGAGACGGCGGGGACGGCTCCGCGTCCCTTGCTCCGGCGCGAGAACTTGTGCGCGTAGAGATCGGCGAGAGAAACTTTTTTCGCGATCTTCGTCCAATCGTTGAGCTCCGTTGCCTCGCCGTAGCTCACGAGGAGCGCGTTGTGGAGGACGTTTGCGAAAATGGAGGCGAGGTCCGAGGTCGTAATTTCCTGCAACGCGCGAAAACGTTGAGCCTCGGTGTGGCGGAGGTTGAGCGGCTTTCTCCCGAGCGAGTTAAAACGCTCGCGGCGCGAGGTGTACCGGAATCCGGGGCCGCCGAGGAACACCTCCGGTAGGTCTCGAACGTCCTCAACGTCCCGGCCCATGAACGCGCGGTAGGCTTCACGAAATGAGAAAAACGAGGGGATCACCTCGCGGCGCTCGTTCGTAAAATCGCGGCCAGAGACGAGGCCCTGAAGGGCAAGGATTGCATCGTTTCGCGTGTCGCGCGTCTGGAGCGAGTGAACGGAGAGCGGGAGGCCGTTGTTTGCCGTGGCAAGCGCGGCGAGGTAGGCCTGCTCGGACTCAACCGCTTGGGTTACGAGTTTCCGGTCGAGAGGCTTTCCACCCGCGTGGGCGGACTTGAGGCTCTGAGTGACCCGCGCTTTTGAGGCGTCCGGGAGCGCCGAGTTGGAAACCTCGGCCTCAATCATAACCCCCGTTTGCGTGTCCGCGAGGGCGGCCTGTTGAGCCTCCAACGCGGCGAGGCGGGTTGCGTTCGCGGCGGCGCTGTCAGCGTTCGCGGAGGCGGCCTGTTGAGCCGCGTGAGCGGCGGCGTCCGCCCTTGCTTTGTCCTCGGCGGCCTGTTGAGCCGCCTTCTCTTTGTCCGCGTCCCCGGCGGCGGCTTGCGTTGCGGCGAGCTGGGCCTTGAGAGCCTCCAACCCGGCGAGCGCGCCCTCCGCGTCTCCCGCTTGAATCATTTGTGCAATTTGCTCAATAGAGGCAACCGTCTCCTCTGACCCTTGCGCGGTGCGGAGCTCGTCCGCCGTGGCCTTGAGAACTTCCCCGGCGGCCTGTTTCGTTTCGGTCTCGTCCGCACTCTGAAGCAGTCGCAAAATTGCGGGCTCCGGCGTCCGTTTCGGGGCGTTCGCATACGCAAACGCCGCGAGCGTTGCCCTAAGTTTTGAGGTCATTTTCCTCTCTCCTGAGTTTTCGAGTTCGGCAACCGCGCGGAGCAATTTGCCGCCCGCCGCCGGAGTTGTTACTACGTCTAATGAATTGACTTGTGAAAGTTTGAGTTTACAAACGGGCTCCCCCTCAACCTCGGCAAATTCCGGGAGGGTGTAGGCATCATACGAAAGGCCCACAAAGTCCGTTGCACCTTGAGCCCAAAGTTCGGAGAGCTTTGTTGCGAGCCCCGCCGAGGAGGGGAGGAGGTGCAACTCTGCCAAAATCCCCTCTGTCCCGTCCGGCGCTTCCCCGAATCTGCAATTTTTGAGCGTCCCCGCCACGTTCCCAATGAGGCCCCGATCTTTCAAAATATCCCGAACGTCCGCCGGAGTGTGAGCGTATTTTTCGCTCTGCTGTCCGGCGGGTTTGTATTGTTCCGATATAAACTTGAGGGCGTAAACCGGGCGGCCTTCAAACAACGAGGCGGCGGCTTTTAGGTCCTCCGCCTCGTGGTACATTCTGAGGCCCGTCCCCTCCAGATAGTTCGCGGAGAACCCGGCGGCCACGGCCATAACGTCCCAAACGAAACCTCCGGGAGTTCCGGCGGCTTGACGAGCGGCGAGGAGTTGCGGGCGTTGCCCGGTGAGGCGGAGCTTCATAGGGAGGACAGTAACAAAAAAAAAGAGCCCCCGCAAGGGGACTCCGACACGAGCGCACAAATAGGCGCTCGTTTTGTTTCAAGCGAAACTTACGCGGCGGACAGCGTGCGAATAATCTCACCAACTCCCCGTAAGTCCGAGGCTACATGCAACGCGCGGGCGGGGTGCCCACGGTCTGACTGATCTCTATAAATTCTAATTGCTTCCAAATATTTTCCGTTGAGTCTGCTGTTTGTTTGCGCGACAATCAACCCGCGCGAATCGCACAAAGCTTTTAGCGTGTTGATTTTTGTGATTAGCGCCCTATTTAGGTAGTTACTCATTTTCGCTCTCCTGTCCCGCGTGTTGTTTGGCGTTGCGTTCACGTTACGAGGGTAAATATACGCTCCCGAGGGTTAACTGTCAAGCGTTTTTTTTGCTTTTTTCGCCTCGGCAAGACAAGCCGCGCAAAGATAGACACCCCGGCGGACCGCGAGCTCGGTCCCGCGCGAACCACAACGAGAGCAACCCCGCTCGGCGGCGAGGTTACATTCCGGGCAATATGGCCCTATTAGCGGAGAGGATCGGTCTCCGCACGTTTGGCAACACCCTCGGCTCATTTGCCTACGGGCGGGCGCGGGCGCGCGCTCGGGGCACGAAAACACGCGAGACGGCAACCGACCTCCTCCTCTAACACCTCGGCCTCCTCGCGGAGCTCCATCTCAACCGCGCTATGAGTAGCCAGAAACGCGCGCGCCGACTTTTGGAGGCGGTTGTGTTTGCTCTTGCGGGAGCGCGTTTCGGGGCCTCCAGCGGGGCCTCGCGCCCCAATTGCACGCGGTTTCAAAATGGCCTCCGGCGCGGCGGGCGCTCGGGGCTCCCGGCCTCCACAACGAGGGCGGCGTGGCGCACCTCGGCGCGTCCCCAAATTTCACGGAGCGTGAGGCCCTCAAAACAGAGGAGCGAGTTCTCGGCGCTTTCCGGGTCCGGCGCGGCCTTGCACTTTGCGCAGTCCCGCGCGTGCGATGCAAAACGGGTGTATTTTCGCTCGGCCTCGTCCGCCGCGTCCTGAATAACGCGAGACGCCGGACGGCGCGGTTTGAGTAGTTTTGTAAGCGTTTTCATTCTATCCTCTTGTCCCGCCCGGCCCAAGATTGAGCCGGGCGGGTTGCTGTTGTTTAAAAAAACCTCTCCAGAGCCCCAGAGAACTTAAAGACGAGGCGGAATAGGTGAGCAACGGCGGGCGCGAGGTCGGCCTCGGTTTTCCACGCCTCAACCGCCGCCGCCGGGAGAACGGACGGCGCGAGCTTAAACCGTTCGAGCGAGGCGTGAGTCCCCACGGCCCCGCCCGTCTCAACAATCGGCTCAACAAAACAGAGGGTGGCGGTGAGGTGTTTCGCGTCCGGGTTGCACGCTCCGACCACAACAAATCTCTCTCCAAAACCGCCCCGAGAGACCCGGAAAATATACGATCTGTCAAGTGACACGGGGTCGTTTGCAACCATGAGGGTCGGATTAAACATTCCGCCCGTGGCCTCGTCAAACTCGCTCGCGGTGAAAACGTCCGCAATTAGCGCCTCGCCAACCGTCTCTACGTTGTACGAGCGGAGGCGCTTATTGATCTCCGCGAGGGCGTTTTCCGCCGTGGCCGAGCGTATGCTTTCGTTTCCGAGTTGAATAGATCGCTCGGCGGCGCGCTCGGAAACAAGCGGGAGACACGAGCCGAGGAGTTTTTTGGGCTCGAACGAGAGCGGTTTATACGAGAAAATTTTCTCGGATCGGTACACACGGCGTAGGGGAACACCTACCATGATAACGGGGTTGGCTTGTCCAAACATTCTATAAAAAACCCCAACGCGAACGAGCGCGAGGGCGTTTTTGGGATTGCGCGGGCTCGGCTCGTCTCCGTGGTAAATCGCCACGGTCGCCGCGCTCTCGGGGAGGTGCGCAATCTCAACGCCCGGCTCGGCTTTGTAACCCTCCGCCTCGAATAGGCGGGCGAGCTCCATTGCAACGAGCTGGGCGTTTTGTTTTGTCGTTTCCGCCGCGAAACGTGAGGCCGCCGCCTTAAGGCCCGCCTGCTCTGCTTTACTAAATTTGAGGCTTCCCATTGTGTAGCTCCTGAGTTTATTTTGGCGCTCGGCGCGCCGTTGTCAATGTTACGGGGTAAATATAACCCTCTGGAGCGTCAAAGTCAAGACCCGGGCGCAAAAAAAACGCCCCGGACGAGCGGGGCGTATCTTTTAGAATTTGCGAGAGTTCCACAAAACCTCCCCGCGCCGGGCTATCCTTCGGAGGCGTCTTGAAAGCCTCTCGCCTTTGCCCGGCCTCTGATTGAGACCGAGCGGGGCGCGCCGTGCCCGCCACGGATAGAGGGTTCTCCCGCTATCAACCCAAAGGAAAAACGCGAGGGCGTCTCGGTCGGCCTTTGACAGTATAGGGCGCTCCCGGTCGTATCGGCAAAACCCGGCGGGGGCGCGTGAGGAGGTTTTCACTTCCCAACCCTCCGCGCGGTTGTTTGGCGGCGCTGTCCAACGAGCGCGCGGAGCGAGTCCGGGGCGCGGTCGTTTCCGTTAATCCAACGCCCGAGGGTCACAACGGAGACCCCGGCGCGCGCGGCGGCGGCGGCCCGTGATCCCTCTCGGAGGACGAGGGCCGAGGCGAGGCGTTGTGTGTCTCTGAGGGTTAATCTGCCCGGCCACCGGGCGAGGTCAATCGGGCGCTTTCGTTTCTTTGCGTTCATGTTCTCTCTCTTTTTGTTTTTGTGTTCCCGGCGGACCGAGAGGCGAGCCCCGTCCTCCTTCAAACCGAGGCAAGCGGCGGGGTGTAAATCCCGGCCCTTTTTAGAGGCCGCGAGCCGTACCAGAAAGCCCGCCCCGCCCTACCCTCGGCTTTTCAATCGGTCAGAGAGGGCCCGCTCTCGGTCCGCCTCTTTAATATACACTCTTGAGGGTTAGTTGTCAAGAGGTTCTCCTTGATCCCCCCTCTTGGAGGCGCGGGCTTGCGCAACGAGCCGTTTTAGTTGCCTTTGGTAGGGCCTCCAGCGAACGAGGACCTCGTGAACAGACGACAAGGGGACACCCTCCGCAATGCAAAACTCGTACAACTCCCCCGGAATTTTGCAATTTGGTACCCCGTCCTTTGTGCCCGCCCTGAGAGCCCGACACGCCCACGGCCTCGAATCAAAAACAAGACCGCAACCGCGCGCTCGGCTCCAATTGTTACAGGGGGACTGATCCCAGCCTCCCGAGAGGGCAAACATTTCCTCCGCGGCCTCGCCTTGTCGCCTCGGTCTCAAAATCATTATTCGTGGCCTCCGCCCAAAGAGGCCCGGAAATACAAAAACATTTTTCGAGCTAACAGAGTGAGCAATAAACGCTCCCGAGACAAGACCCGCTCTGATCTTTGCGAGGCTCGCGCGTGAGGCGGGCTCTCCTGTTTTGATTCCAAAGTCCTCCGGGACGTATTGCCCCGGAGCTCGCTTGCAACACTCTCCCCCACACTCCGAGCAAGTCTTTTTGCTTTCGTTGTTTAGGATAGTGAGACTCATTGCCCCGCAACCTCCTTAGATAGAGCCCGAAGAGCCGGGGCGCGGGGAGGCTTGGGCTTGCGGCTTGGGCGGCGGAGGAATTGCCTCTCGGCAACCTCGGCGCTCGCAACCCGGAGGCCCCAGCTTTTAGCGGAGGTGCGGAGTCCGGTGTAGCCCGTCTGCCCAAACCGTTCAAGGAGTCTAATGTAAACCGAAAGCCACTCCGGCCCGTGAGGCTCAACCGGAGCGATCTGCCGGGCGGCCACTATGCAATGAGCCGCCTCGTGCAAGAGAACCCAACGAGAGCGGCCCCAACGCGCGAGCGATATTTTGTAAGCCCCAAACGCTTTCGAGGTTCCATAAGAGCGAGAGAGCACGAGCTCCGGGCACGAGGCCGCCGGAAGCCCGGCAAACTTCCAAACGCGGGCAAGGAGGGCGCGGAGTTGCCCCGGCGCGAGTTGCGCGGGCCCGGCAAATACCGAGTTCTCCCACTCGTAGGCCCGCGAGCGCTGAGAGTCTCGCGGGCGGGTTGTGCGGAGGGTTGCCATTAGCGGGCCTCCTTGACAGTCAAGCGTGGCCGCTTGAGGAGCGAGAGCCCGTAGTTATTGGGGAACACGCCCTCGCTCTTGTGACAGATCGCGCCGGGCCCCCAAGAGAGAACCTCTACCGTCTCCGCCGTAACGCGCAAACAGGGACGCCCGGCGGCGTCCGCTTGGTTCTCTGTGATCTCTGCCGAGTCTCCGGTTGCAAAGACAAAGAGGCCGAAACGTCTCAGGTTGTCCGCTCGCTCGCCCCGGCGTCCGGTGAGGTGTAGATTCACGAGGCGGCGAGTTGCGGTGTAGGTTGCGCGGGCGGTTGGGGTTTCCATTGTGTAGCTCCTTGAGGGTTTCATTTCCGGCGGCCCGTTGCCGCCGTTCAATGAGTCCAATATAACCCTCTGGAGTGTAGTTGTCAAGAGGCCCCGCAAAGAAAACTCGAAATAATTAACCCTCCGGGTGAGTGCCTAAAGAGGCCGCCGCGCCTCCGCTTTTTTCGCACCCGGACGCCGTGGCGTTGTGTTTTCGTAACTTAGCGCTCAAAAAAATCTCGCCTACCCCTTGACTTCTTACCCTCCAGAGCGTATATTTACCCCATAAGTTAAACGCAACGCCAAACCCGAAGCAGGAGCTACAATGGAAACCCTCGCGCAAACAAAAAAGAGCCTCACTGTCCTTAATACGCTCTCAGATGAGGAAATAATAAGCCTCTCCACTGTTAAGCCGTTTATTCATTATTTTGGGAATTGGAGCTCAATAGGAGCTACGGAGTTTGAAATTGCCCTCCGTCTTATGAGAACAGAGTTTGCAGTTTCAACCGTAGTAAGAGAGAACGGCTTAGATTTTTTCCTCGTGAAACGCTCGAACGCTGGCCCTGTCCAAAAACAACTCGTTGCGCAGATTATTGTTGAATCAAAATATCAACTTGTAAAGTGAACCAATAACCCTCGCGGGTCCGGCGACGGACCGGGCCCGCTAAAACTAAGCAGGATCTACAAAATGAGAACCATTCAGAAAATTAACTCCTCGCGTTTCTTGGGCCCGCGTGGAGTCTGCATATCTGCCTCGCGGTACGAGAGCGGCCTCGTTCGACCCGTTCTCGTTTTCGAGAACATTCCCGGAGGCGTAGAACACAAACCTCTCCCGCCGCGCTTTGACCTCGCCAAACACTCGCCCACGGGTTTAGACCTCGCCAAACACTCCACGGGTTTCGAGTGGGGATATGGAGGCTCCGGGCCCGCGCAACTCGCGCTCGCGGTTGCCGCCTATTGCCTCGGAGACGAGCGCGCGCTGGAGTGTTATCATGAGCTCAAGTGGGGTTTTTTTGCCAACCTATCGCAAGAGCCCGGCCCGACTTGGGAAATTTGGAGCGAGGACGTTGTGGCGTTCTCCGATATACTGGAGACCGCCGGAAGAGCCGCCGCGAACTCGTTTCTTAATAGCCTCATTTCGAGCGGATCGTCTCAAGGAGGGTTATAATGGGAGACTACTGGAGCGAGCACGAAAAACACAAAGCCCGCGCGGAGAGCGAGGAGCGGCGGAGGGTTTTGCGAAACACTCCGCGCCCCGGGTTCAAGATTGTTGAGTGTTCAGAGTGCAAGGGGGCGGGCATTGTTGGACATTGGGAAAACTGCGAGAGCTGTAGGGGGTGCGGAGGGATCGGGAGAAGAGAGGAGCGCAAATGACACGCCTCAAGCGGCCTCTCGCACGCACCTCGGAGACGCGCCTCCCGTCCGGGCGCGCGGTTGTGATTGAGCTCTCCCCGCCGAACATCATAACCCTCCGGGAGGCTGGCCGCCGCCGCCGGGTTTCCATTTCGGCGGAGGGCCTCTATACGCTCCTCCTCAAGCGGGAGGAGGACGCGGCGCGGGCGGCGCGCAAACGAAAACGCAACCCGCGCGCGGTGAGCGAGTGGTAGAGAAACCGAGGCCCCGGCTATATTTGTAGCTGGGGCCTCTTTTTTCCTGAATTTGCCCGAGGCCCCGGCAACGCGCAGAGGCCTCTTATTCTCACCCCGCGCGTGGCGGGCGAGACTGTTATAGATTATCCAACGCGGAGAGCGCGGCCTCCTCTACGCTGTCCGCTGAGATCACCCACGTACACGCGCAATTGATCACCTGCTCGGGTTTGTCCCACGCCGCCGGGTCCCGAGGGTACTTGAGGCCGTTCGAGAACTCCTCGTCAAACGGGACCTCCTCTCCGTCTATGTCTCTGTGATCCTCCCTCCGCCCCTCGCGCCATGTCCCAAAAACCCAGCGTTTCTTGAGCTTTTTTGAGGCCTCTGGCCCGAGCCGTTGCACGAGCTCGCCATTGAACGAGTCAAGCGCTATTGAATAGACCCGGTTTACCTCGGTTCGGACGATCCGCTCGGACTGGTAGGCGATCCCGCCGAGGTCCGCCCGCGCCCGGTGAATCCCACTCGCCGCCGAGGTGTTTCCGAGGAGTTTATCCATCTGCTCCATTACCTGAAACGGCGTGAGGCCGCCGAGAACGCCGCGCGCAATCATGGCATTAATTCGCGGAATATATTCCCGCCCTGCTGTTACAATGAGGTCGGCGGAGTGTTTCGTGGCAATATTGAAGAGCTCCGCCGAGGGTGAGAAAAACGCGGACTCCTCAAGCGTTGCGGCGCGGAGGAGGGAGTTCCCGGCCTTCACGCCGTCCTCCCACGCGGTCCGCTGTCCAAGCGAGACCTCGGCGGCCACCTCGTCCTGCATGGCGCGCACCTCGGCGGCGATCCGGTTTCCGAGGCCGTTTGCAGATCGGGCAGGAATTGGGCTCTCCGGGTCCTGCACGGTCTCCAAAATGAGGCCGCGGATTGTGTCCCGGCGGCGGTCAACAATCCTTTGAACGTCCCGGCGGAGCGCCCCGGGGAGCTTTTGGGTCTCCTTCTGGAGTCTCCTGATGTCCCTTTGATAGCGGAGTATTGTTTGCATACGCTCCGCCGAGAGTTTTGCCATTATGGGGCCTCCTTGCCCAATCCGAGGCGGGCCTCAATGAGTCCGATTTTCCGAGCGAGGTTCGCCATAGACCCGGCGCGCGTGTTTTGCGCGATCCGCGCCTTGTACGTTTCGGCGGCGAGGTTGTGAGCGTGAGCGTGAGTTGTGTTGTCCGGGTACACCCAAAGGAGGCTCATTGCTCGCTCCGCCTCCTCGCGGGCGAGGCGCTCGGTCGGTATATCGGCGGCGGCGGCGAGCTCTGCATAATCCAACTCGAACGGTAGCCACAACCGCCTCCACGGGGCGAGGGAGCGATTCAAGAGGTCCCGGTAGTCATCCGGGGCGCGGTTGTAAATTGTGATCCGCCGCCAAACCAAAACGAGCCTCATTGCGGGGAGGTCTCCCGCGAGCGGGAGCGCGTCCTCCTCCGCCTCAAGCCGTTTCAATTGTTGGAGGAGCGTCCTGTCAAGCCCCGGAGTCACGGTTTACTCTTCTTGCTTCGCCGCTTTTTTCTCGTCTTTTTTGAGCGCTTTTTCGCGCTCCACAATTGCGAGCTCGCGTTCGGCGAGCGCCTCCTCGCGGCGGGCGAGCTCCGCCTCCGCCTCCGCAAACGGGGAGGGGGTATCGCCGGGGGTTGCCTGCTGTTCCGGTGAAACCGCCGGGACCGCCACGAATGCAACGCCGGGCTCAAACTCTCCGGGGAGGACGAGGAGCGGAGTTTCGGCGGCGAGCGCGGCCTCCACAACGGCGGCGAGTTGCGCCTTGCGGCGTCCGATCTCTCCGGGGGTTTGTTTGGCCGTCTGAATCAGGGCCGCGCCGCCAAAAACGAGCGATCCTTTGGGGGCGGTGAGGTAGGTGAGCGAGAGTCCGTTTTGCATTTTGTCCTCGTGGTTACAGGTTGAGCGCTTGCTCTGTTGCGGCGAGTATCTGGTCCGCCGCGCGCGCGCTATCGTTTAGGCTGTCCGGTTGTATTTGCTCGGGAGCGGTTGGCATTCCCCCGAGCGCGTTCCAATCTACCTCGAACCCGGCGGCGGCGTAGGCCGCGCGGGTTATCTCTACCCCTTGCTCGTGGGTAACTGTTCCGGTTTGTATTGCGGCGGCCACGGCGGAGAGTGTACTATTGAGAACGTTCGCGCGCGCGGTCTCGTCTCGCGCCGAAACGTCTCCAGCCTCTACGGTGTGCGCAAAATCACTCTCGCTCATCCCAGAGAAACGTTGCGGGAGAAAAATCCGGGCTTGCTCAATGGCAAACTCATCCAAAAGCCAAACCTCGGACACGAGCGCCTCTTTGCGCTCGGTGTAAAATTTGTCTCGCGGCGAGTTCATTTCGAGGGCGCTCGCTCTGTTTACGTCCTCGCCGAGTCCGAAATCGTGAATTGAGTTGTACGAGCCCGCCGCAATCGGGAGGAGCGCGGTCTGGATCGCCTCTTTCATGTCCGAGGCGTTCGTGTTCGGGCTCCACGAGTCCAGCTTGATCTTATCAGAGACCACGAGGCGCTGTCCCGGTTTCGGCGGAGGAATATACAGAGCGCTCCCGGGAGTGTTCATGGCGCTCACCTGTTCCGGGGTCGCGCCCTCTACGGTCATAACAAAGTGAATGTAGTTCGCAAGTTTCACGCGGTCCGCGAAATTGAAACTCATCTCATCTAACACCTCCAGCGAGTCCGCTATTGGGTAGAGGTCAGAGGTGCCTCTATACGCCCCGGAGGGTTTATTTACGGAGAACATTGCAACCTCCCCAACGAGACGGCCTGCAATGTTCTCGCTCGGCACGTTCCCGTAAACGAGAGGCATTTGCACTTTAGCGACGCCGAGGTGGTCCCGCCTAATCGTGGGGAGTTTGTAGCGTTTGCCGTTGTGCCCGACAAAAACAGAGAGAACGTTCTCGGAGTTTGTTGGGTCAATTTCGAGCTCCTCTATTGCGAGCGGGTCTATTGATCCGAGCGAAAGTTCCCCGCCGCGTTGACGAGTAGGCGCGCGTTGTGTTCGCCAAATATACTTTTGTCGCGCTGTATATTGGGAATCCGTTGGCTCATTTTGTTTCGCTCCCACGCCTTGCCGAGTAGCGTGTCAATAACGGGGTGCTCGGCGCGAAACTTAAACCCCGTCCCAATAACAAACGCCTTTTGCATCTCTACAATTCGGCGAGCAAATGGGTTTCGAGTATAGAGCGCGTAACATTTTTCAATCATTGCCGCTTGGTCTGATGCGTGCAACGAGCGAGGCACTCTTCCGAGGAGGTTGCGCTGTAGCCAAAGGCCCTCCTCGCGCTCTGGTGTGAAACCCATTGATACCGCAATCTGCGGAGGGCGGCGCGAAAACCACGAGCGCACGCTTGCAAGCGCCGAGGGTTTTTCTTTCGAGCTCATTTAGTAGTTTCCTCTCATTGTATCGCTCCTCCCGCGCGGCGTGCGCGGCGCTGTTGTTTCCTGCTTTTGAACCATTGCGGCGACAAGGTTCTCCAAATACCCACTCGGGAGAGCCGTCTCTGTGATTGTCAAAGAGTCCGCTCTGTCCGGCGAGCGGGAAATTTTCGCCTTAACGTCCTCTTTGGCCTCTACCTTGATCTTTCCTCCGGCTACGGGAGACCAATCGGGCGCGGTCAATTCTTGGAGGAGCTTGTCGTCTTGGGGTAACGCGAGGAGGTTCGCGTCCGCGTTGCCTCTTGCATTCTCCGGGTCAAGGAGCTCTCGAATAGACCAATAAACCTCGGATCGTTTGTTTACAAAACCGAGCTTTCCAGATCGGTCTTTCTTGTTTGAACGCTCCGCGCCGTTGTGCGCCTGAACAGATACTCCGCGCGCGCGGAGCTGATCATACACTCCCGCCCCTATACCAACAACGTCAAGCGCAACTCCCCACCCGCGCCGCGCCTCCGCCTCAAGAGTATCTGTCAATTGTGCAAGGTCTGGAGTAGATATTGCGCGCTGTTCTATTACAAAGTTTCCCACCCGATATGTAAAAACCGTCTCGTCTGATCCGCCGCGCGCAATGTCAACCCCGAGGCGCTTGTCTCCGCTTGGAGGGTTTCCTTTTAGCTTTAGCCATCGTTCAAACGCCGCGAGGACCCACGAGGTAGGGATGAGGCCCCTCTCTGATTGTTCAGGAAATTTAGCCTCTACCATCATTTGGTAGATCGCACTCTCTGGAGGGTAGTCCTTTTGCATTTGCAACACCCACTCAAGAGAGACCATTCCGGGAATTACAAGCCTCCCGGTTTTTACGTTTATACAGTCGCTCGCGCGCGTTGTGAGTTTTGTCCAACCCGGCGAGGTAAAACACGCCCCGAACGGAGTGGCGCTATTAATTGCGTTTCCAATAAATAGCGCCTTGTCGGTTCCGGGGTTCGCGCAAAATTTCCTGTATAGGTTGAAAATTATGGGGGCGAGTCCGGGTGCCTCGTCCCCGATAAAGCAAACGTTCGGGGAGTGGAAACCCTGTTGCCCGCTCTCGTTGTATTGATCCGCCGCGAATCCAAACGCGAACCAATCCGGGGCGAGCTTGAGCTCTGTCGTTAGGCAACGCCCGCCGAGCCTCGCCGCGTTCGCAGAGTGGAGCGTGTTAATCTCACTCCAGAGGAGCTTTTCCACCTGCCTCCCGGAGGGCGCGGTTGTAACAACTTTCGCGGGGTGGCGGGTGTAGAGAAACCAAAGAGCCGCCGTGGCCGCGTCAAAGGTTTTCGCGGACGAATAGCAACCTTTCCGCGCAATCCGAGAGTTGTTTTGAAAAGCAACGAGAAACTCTTCGAGAGTAGGATGCATTCTCACTTTGAGAATGTCCGCAACAAACGCCACGGCGTCCTCTCTGTAGGCCCGCGCCAAACGATCCAGAGCCCAACCCTCGCGCGCGGCCTGCACAAGGAGCGGCGAGTGTTGCGGCTTTCGCTCGCTAAGAGTGAGGGATTCCGGGGAGCTCAACAAGCCCTCTTTTTGCGTTGCGGGTTTTGCGGGCGTTCGCAGAGTGGAGCGCTCTGTCGTGCGCGAGGTGGCACTTTTGACAGAGCCCCGCAAGGTTGGGGCGGTTTCCGGGCTCGCCGTTGTTTTGCGGGTCGTGGTCCAAGTGTGCAACCGTGAGGACAATCCGAACGAGAGGAGCGTTTTCGTCAAAAGCCTTCATTCCCTCGTATGAGTTTAGGGCCATTGCATCCTCGGCTTTTCGCCATTGTCCCGCTCTGTCTCGAATGATTAGCTCGCGGTTGGGCGCGCCGCAAAACTTGCAAGCGTTACCCTCGCGCGCGAGAACCTCCTCCCGGATCGCTCTCCACTCTTTGCGGTCCGGGTAGAGGTGGAGGTTCTCTGGCTTAATCGGCAACGCCCGCCTCCGGTTCTTTGCAATAGGTGCGGAGCTGTTCAAACGCGAGCCCGTCCGTTATATTGTCCAAAGAAAACCTAAACTCCCAATATCCGCGCGAGTGTCTTGTGAACAGCGTAGCAGAGAGCCGCCGGATTTCCGCGCGGGCAACGGTCCGAAATGAACAGAGAACGCGCGCCCTCTCGTTTTCCGCGTCTAAGGTGCAAAGTGTCTTATTTTGCACCCTGAGGCCGAGCCCGGTGAGCGCGTGTTCTAAGTGGTCCCGTGTCATTCTAACGCTGTCTGGGAATATCAACCAGAGCCGTTAATGTTAGCTTAACCCGGCGGTTTGGGAGTTGTCAACTATACCGAATTGACCGGGAATGTCTTTGAACATTGGGCAACGTGAGCACGTTTGGAGCGGTTTAACTCGGGCAGAAAACCAAACGGGAGAAACGCGCTCATTCCCAAACATCGCTCCCGGTGAACTCCACGGCATCGAGCTCCGCGCGTGAAACCCGGAAGATCAAGAGCTCATAACAGAACTCGGCGAGGTCTAACTCCGCCCGCGCCCCGGCGCTCGTTTTGAGGTCCTCCTCGCATACAAAAAAAGCCTCGCAATGTCTCATTACATCCGAGCCCGCGTTTATTCCGAGCTCGCGTTGCACTTGGTCCTCGTCGGCGAGGAATTGCGTAAGCAGGAGGTGAGGAGCGTAGGGTGTGAAACCTTCCAAGAGGGCGTATTTGCAGAGCGCCCTCGCCCGGCGGACGTTCGCGCGGGCCTCCTCTGGAGTTGCGGCGCGAAACGCGCTCGCACAATAGGCGATAGGGAGAACTTTTCTCATGTCCTGCTCTCCGAGAGCGGGAAGTTCCGGCGGTGAGCCTTGCGCGCGGCTACGAGTTTTTTTAATACAGTCCCCAAGACTCGCCCTTGAGTTTCGTTTTGGTTTGGAATAACCCTCAACGCCGCTTTCAGTCCTGCAATTTTTCCCTCAGATCGGCCCTCCAGCCACGCAATCTCTCTGCGCTCGGGCTCCGAAAGCCCGGCGTTTATTTTCGCCGCCGCCTCTGTCGTGTTCGCCTGTTGACAGAGCCTCAAGAGCTCTTTGTGTTCTCTCATGGAACAAGCCTCCAATCCCCGGCGCTGTTGCGTTCGAGGGTGAGCGTGTCCGCCCCAAACGCAAACGCGGGCTCGGATAGCGGCCAGATTTCGCGCCGGGCGTAGCCGCGCGGCCCGGAGGTGAGGAGTGTCACCTTGTCCGCGTCCGGGGGGAGCTCTGCGTAGAGGAACGAATAACCCTCCGAGCGGGTTGTGTCCGATCCGATAACGAGCTCCCAATCTGTCCGGTCCGAGTCAACCCGGACGCGCGCTGGCTCGTCAAACTGAGCGGGCGGCGTGCAACCCGAAACGAGAACAAATAACGCCGCAAATTGCTCCGCAAACTATTGCGGAGGCCCAAAAGAGGGCGTTTGGATTGAGGAGTGTCTTTTTCACTTGTCCTCCTGATCCGGGTAGGTTGTCTCCTCGTGTTCGCGCGCGAGGCCATAGAAAGCGGCAACCGCAAAACAGATCGCCGGGAATGCAATAAACCCGGCGAGGAAAAACACGAGAGCTCTCATTGCCCCTCCTTCCGTCCGTCCAACGGTACAACCCGGAGGAGGAGGTCCCGCGCGTTGCGTATTGCTTCAAGTTGCGAGGCCACGCCGTCAACAATAGCCAAAGAGCGGATTGCAGAGCTCGCCTCGGCGCGATTGAGGTTTTCAACAAGAGAACGAGTGTTATTGAGTTGTGTGCTCGTGGCCGCGTGCGCGTCTCGCGATTTATTGAGGTCTGCCCGCAAGGAGGATATTTCCTTTTCGTTGCTTTCGAGCTTAAGCATACAGCCCGCGAGGCGCTCTTCCGCCTCGCGGCGAGCTCGGAGTGTGGCCTCCAGCTTGTTGTCAACGGCCTCGATTTCGTCTCGGCGGATTGCAAGTAGGTTGTTCAGTCGCTCAACCTCCGCCAAAAGGTCGGCCTTACTTGTTCTTTCGTTCATTGCTTTTTGTCCTGTTCTTTGTCCTGTTAGAGTTCTCGAAAGTCGGCCTCTTGACTGTCCGCCAGAGACGCCTCTCGTACAATATCCGCGAATGTTTTTTGTGTGAGCGTTACATCCAAACGCTGAGTATAAACTCCGAGCAATTCGAGAACCGTCTTTGCCGCCGCGTGTTTTGCGATTGGGTTCTCGGTTGTCTCATAATCCACAAACCCGGCCTCGTCTCTCCGGCGGGTGATTGACTTACCCTCCAGAGACTCGCGGAGAGCGGTGAGCGCGGCGTCCTCTGTCACTCCTGCCGCTGTTAGAATTTCGTGAATTATTCCCTTAGATACAATAGCCCTCCAAACATGGTAACTCCCAGCGAGACACGAGGACTCGGAGCAACCCGTGAGGCGGCGGTAGAGAACCGAGCGCGCGGTTGTGTTCCCCGCGAGGCGGTCCGCCATGTAGAGCGCAAGAAACCGCGAGGCGGTCGGTGATAACCCGGCGGCGTCCCCGCGCGCTTTGAACGGGGAGAGGTCGAGGGCCGCGACGTCAACCTCGGGAATCTGTCCGGCTAACGGGCGAGGCCTCCGGTGAAAGCGGAGCTGTTTTATTTCCGGCGGGAGGTTGAGCGCGGCTCGTTTGCGGAGCTTCTCCTCGGCCCGCTGTTGGGGTGTTTTTGGCATTAGTGCAAGTCTTGCGCTGTTATAGATGCAATTTTTGCTCTATCTCTTCAATGCGTTTCAGAAATGGGGCCAGCGGCTCGGCTTTTCCGGTCTGCCATCTCCAGAGCGAGGCTCTGCCGCACCCGAGGAGCTTTCGGAGTTTGTCGTGCGAGGCGGGCTTGCCAGATTCGCCGAGGGCTATCGCGATTCGCGTCAGACGCGCCGGAGTTGGGAGCTTGGTCACTTCCCCTCCCCTGTCCCGTTTGGCGTGTCCTGGGGGCCGTGGGGCGTGTTTTCTGGCTGTTGTCCCGCCGGGCTGGGGACTCCATCAAACTCTCGCCGGGCGGCTCCGCACAACGCGGAGAGCCGATCTGTTGGCTCGTACCCCCGCTCGCGGAAATCTCGGACGAGTCTCTCAACCCCCTCGGGTCCAATTTGCGCAACGGCGAGGCGGAGGCGGGCGAGTTGCCCGGCGGTCGGTTCGGGGATTTCGGCCCACCTGAACACGAGCTCGGCGAGGTGTGCGAGCGGCCCGAGTTTGGGGCCTGCCTGTCCGCTCCTTGTGGCGAGGTCTGCGAGAAGTGCCTCAACTTTTTGCCCGAGGCTTGAATTTGGGCCGCTCTCGCGCGCGCGCACGTGAGCAGGGAGAGTAACTGTAGCTCTTAGAGTATCTCTCTGAGAGAGCAAGTCTTGTGCCAAATTTTCTCCGTTTTCTGCCTGCTCTGTATTAACAGCACCTTGCGAATTTTGAGAGTTTTGGGGAATTAAACTCTCCAAAATATTAGAGGGGGGTTCGGAGTTTTGGGGAGTTAAATTATCCATAATTACAGGGGGCTCGGTTTGCCCTGTTGTGGGCGTGTCCGTTTCCTGAATTGCGTTCAGATAATTACTCTCGTTCGGTTTCTTTCGGCGTGAGGCCCGCTTTTGGGCGTCCGGTTGAAACTCAAGCCAGCCGTGGACGTCTCCCTCGTTGTCCACAAAACCCGCCCGCCGAAACGCCGAGACGAGGAGAAACGGGTCTCCGTCCCAAAAACAAAACGCCGCGAGCGCACCATACTCAGAGCGAGGTATATGGCCCGAGGACCCGGCAAACGAGGCGGCGTAGTCAAACAAACGCGCCACGAGGAGGTAAACCTCGCGGTCCTCCAACGCGAGCTCCCGGCGGAGCTTGAGTGCCTTAGGGTGCGCGAGGAGACCCGTGGAGAGGTAAAACCGCCCGAGGTTCTCGGTTGCTGGACGGCCCGGCGGACGGCGGACAGGATCACTCACGAGGAGGCCTCCCCCTTGTTTTCCTCCAGCGCGTTGCTATCGTTTAGGGCTTTCCGTAGCTTCTCCGCACCCCAACTTTTCATGCAGTCGCAACTATCCTCACCCCCGCCTCTAAAGTATAAACAAAGAGGCTCCTCTTGGTGTTCCATGTTCTCGCACCACTTCGCCGCCGTTTCAATAACCTTGCGGAGGCGGGTGACTTCGGCCTCAAGCTCATCGCGTGTCATTTCGCTGAGTGTTTTCACGATAAAATCCATTGAAGAATACAAGTTGCTACCAATATAACAGTCGCAACCCACGCGATGAACAACCATGTTGTATGCCAATAATCTAACTTCATACTTTCCTATCCATGTTTAACGCGTTATAAAGCAACTCGTCATAAATATCGAAGCTCCCGTCACCCTGCTTAATGTCTCTGTGTTGCTTTATCGCGGCCTCCAGTTCCGCGATGCGTGCTGTGAGTTGTCTGTTTTTCTCAATGTCCTTGTCCACGCGGAGGCGGGTGACTTCTGCCTCAAGCCCCGCGATGCGGTAGCGTGATGACGCTTTACATGAGCGGTGCGCAACAAAAAACACAAAAAAGTAGAAGATTATAACTGCCCCGGTTGGCCACTCCACCCTTAGAATTTCTACAAAAGCATCCATCACTTTGTCTCCTTCATGGCCGCCTCGTCGGTTGCCTGACGGCCCGGCGGGCGCTTGTTCGGCTGTTCTGTCACTTGACCCTCTTTATGCAATACTCGTCCGGGCACACATCAAGACGCGCGGTGTGCGCGCGGAGGGTCTCGTTCGCCGTGTCAAGGTCAAAGCAAGCCGCCACGAGGAAACCGCCCGCCTCCGTGTCAATAACCCGGTAGGGAAGAGAGGCCAATAAGAGCTTGTGGGCCTCTGTCTCTTGTGTCAAAGCGAGCTCAAGTTCCCCTATTCTCTTCTCTGCTAAGAGCTCGCCCGCGTTGTCAATTATTTCCGCGCGCTGTTTCCACTTGTCTCGATCCGAGCGGAGGAGCTCGTTCTCAAGCGTGAGCGCGCTCACTTCGGCTCGGAGTTTCCTATTCTCAAGCGTCCGCTTTGTGTTCTCGGCTTGCAACTCGTCCCGAAACGCGCGGAGCTGTTCGAGCTCGGTTGCGGATTGCCCGACAATAAACCCGGCCTCATATGCGAGTTGTGATTCGAGTTCCACGGTGCGGGCGGCGAGGAGAGTGACTTTGGCCTCCAGCGTGAACACCTCGTTGCATATGTCCTCGCAAATTTCACGCTCCATAGTAACGGAGTTTTTTCGTTTGTGCTTTTTGCAATAGTCGAGCATTGCTTTAGCGCAAATATGTCCAGCAGAAAAGCTCATTCCTCGCCCCCACCGCGCCTCAAGCCCTCTATTATGGCGAGCGTTGCCCCAACGTCCTCTCTGATCCCTTTAGGGTAGCCATTGCCCGGCGTTGCCATTAAGAGCAGTTTCTCAAGCGCAAGGTCGCCGGGGGTTTTGGGTAGGGCTCCCCAGCTTCCCTCAATGTGGCCACTCTCTCGCAAGAGCGCCTCGTTGTAACTTGCAAGAGCGACAATGCAAACAATCGCACAGTCTAAGAGCTCCTCGCAAACGTCAAGCGTGGTGAGCCGGGCCGCCGCGAGGGTTTCTGCATACTCCTCCGCAAGCGCACCCACGGCCTCGTGAGTAGAAACAAACGACCCGCGCCCGTGTTTTTTTAGCGCCGTGTCGAGCGCGCTGTGAACGAGTTGAAACGTCTCAGAGAACGCCCGTTCGGAAATTTCGAGCCGGGCGGGTTGCTGTCTGTCTGTTTTCATTGTCCTGTTGTCCTGATTAAAACGGTTTCTCATCCAACCCACGCGCCTCGCCATAATAACCCGGATCACCCCCGGGCGCGCTCGTCTCAAAGTTACAAAATCTTGGGAACTCTTTCTCAAAATGTAGCGCCGCCGATCCGGTCTCGCCGTTGCGGTTTTTCGCAATGATTACCTCGGCGAGGCCCTCCGTGGCATACTCAACCCCAGCGACCTCCACGCGGTCTTGTTTCGTGAGGGCCCGGTAATATTCCGGGCGGTGAACAAAGAGCACGCTGTCCGCGTCCTGTTCAATTGCCCCGGAGTCTCGTAGATCGGAAAGAATAGGTTTTCGCTCGCCTCCGCGAGTCTCGGTAGCGCGGCTCAATTGCGAGAGGCAGAGAACCGGGAGCTCTAACTGTCGGGAGAGGTTTTTCAGAGCCTTACTCGCGGCGGCTACAAAGAGGTTAGGATTCGCGCCCTCCTCCTTGCTCTTGGGTGTAATGAGCTGGAGGTAGTCCACAACGAGGCCGATATTCTCGCGGGTTT
>JADJQY010000020.1 GCA_016712505.1 Candidatus Eiseniibacteriota bacterium
GCTCCGCGATGGTGCGCAGAGCCTCGAATCAGGCGATCCGGATCACCCGCGAGCTTGTCGAAGCGCTTGTGGCGGAGATCTCGTCCAGGCTGCCTCCATCGCGAACGTCGGAACCGCGGCGCGCCCTCGAAGTCGTGCGCGTCTCGCAAGCGATCACGAAGCTCCTGGAGCCGAAGCTCCAGGCGCTGCGCGCCCGACGACTCTCGGTCGCCCACGTGGTCAGCGCTCTCGAACTGGCTTCAACTCCTCCGTTGGCATGCAGGAACGCTTGATACGATCCCGAGCGTCGACCATGCTCTCGTGCGGAACTCGATCTCTTCAACCATGCCGAGATGCCCGAAGATGCCGAGACCGATATCATCGAAGATCGCTGGTGCATGCGGAGCCTGCAGCAGACCGGAGGACAGAGCTGCATGTGTCGCGATTATAAGCATCCCTGCTCGGGGATGCCCGCCGTCGGCCGAGATCCAGCGCGCGACGATCGTGTAGGTATCGCCCCGAGTGGAACCGGCAGTGCTCGATGATCCTGCACTCGGAGCAGCCTCCGTGCCCCGCGGCCTGCCGCAGGCGTGCCGCATTGGCGTCTTCGCAATAGAAGCCGTGCTCCTCGCCCACCTGGCGGCCCAGCAGGAGGCGCACATCAATTTCCAGGCCCTTCCGCCGCACGATCTCGAGCGCCTTCACGTACTTTCTCGACCGTGATCTCGATCGTGGGCTCGCCGAGGAAGGCTATGCCACGCACGCAGCGGCCGCGACGCTCGACGAGTGCGCCCAGCACCTCTTCCACCGCGAGCGTGGTCTTGCCCATGGCGGGCACGCCAGCGAGATGTAGGGATCGATCGCCACCGTCCAGCCAGGCTCGCAGCTCGCTCCGCGCTGCATCGCGCGCCGACTCGACACACGACGCACGATGCACGCGCAGCGGCTCGGCCCGTGTACGGGGTGGCACGACACGCCCGAGCTCAGCGCATCGGCCGCACGCACTTGACGCGCCTGACGCTCCCCGAAGCCCTTCTCGCTACATCGATCTGAGAACTTCCTCCGCGCCTCCACCGTCTCTTCCATGGTGCGCGGCTGGTATGCCGCGTCGGTGAGGAGATACGCGGGTGTTGAGGTTCGTTCCCTGCGGATATCGCTCGTGGTTCGTGGTCCAGATCTTGAGGATCTTGGTCCCGTCCTGAGTCGTGAGCTCGTGCCCGTGCTCGCTACCCGAGGACGATCCAGGCCTCGACCACTTTCCGTCTCCGAGCTCCGTCCAGCCCGCAAGTCGCGCCGCCGAGCGCAACGAGATTCGTGCATTGATCTCGTCGAGCGGGTTGCGCCCGACGCCGAGCGGCTCCGGCAGCGCGAGAACGCGCACATCGCTGACGACTCGTATCTCTCCATCGGCAGTCCGCTGGAAATCGACAGACTGAAGCTGATCGGCCTGATCGCCGCGAGCCGCCTCCTTGAGGTCGCTTCGTCTGGCGCCGTGCCTCGACCTTCTGCTTCTTCGCCCCACCTGCAAGAGCTGACCGGACGAGGTCTCTCCACTGCGGACCGAGTTCGTCCTCGATGACGCACTCGAGCTCGGAGATAGCCGTAGCCGCGCTCCGCCTCTCGGAGCATCGCGCAGGGTCGGTCCGGGAGCCATACGTCCTTGTTCTCCGGATGGCGTTTGATTGAGGGTGCCTGGGACCCGCGTGATGTTAAAGTGAGCTCGGCGTACGCGTCGCTCGTGCAACCCGTGCGCCTGATCAATGCGTTCGGCGCGCGATACCGAGCCCGACGAAGACCAGCTGCACCGCCTCGAAGTGCTCCTCGCTCTCGATGTGCTCCGCGCCTCGAGACAAGGTTCGGCACTGAATCCCACTTCCAGACCTCCAAACATCAGCGTCGATCCGGCCGTCGACATAGCAGTACGCTGCGATCGCCTCCGGCGTGACCGCAGTGAGCAGCGGGAGCTTGGCCTTGACGAGCACGCCGCCTTCGATCGACCACGCATCAGCTTCTTTCCGCGCAGCGCGCACATCGAGGTCGCCGGGGATCGCAGCGATCCCTGCGACGAGCCGCACCCCGTCCTCATCGCGCCGGTCCTTGCGTGAGAACGCACGCTTTTCGCCCTTGCGATAGCCTTGCTTGATCTCAGACACGCCGTCGCGAATGACCCGAGCGCACGATACGAATGCATTTCTCCATGTGCCGCACTGCCTCGTCGACTGGACGAGTAGCGTGCGAGCCGCGGCCTCCGGAGTTTCATAACCCGCGTCGATATCGAACGGCCTGCCGCTCTCGCGGTGTCCAACCGCGATCGTGTAGTACTCGCCGGCATGCGCCTCGCCAGCCCCCCGGCGGATCTGCCGCGCGACCTCCGCGATCGACGCGGGAGGTTGCCGTGAGCGCGGCAAGCTGCGCGAGCAGGGCTTCGCCGTGAGTCCAGAGCTCCGCCACCTCCTGCGCGCGGAGTTTTAGCGTGGAACGGACGGAGTCCGTTCCCGGTGCCGCACCCGGCGGCGACATCTACCGAGTCCGCTCGGCCACCCGCTAAGAGAGCGGGCGGCGGCGGCTCAGCACCCCTCCTCGAGCTTGGCCAGGAAGGAAGCGATCTCGCGCCGCCGGAGCAGGACCCGCGAGCTACCGCTCGGCGACATCCGCGTAGCGGCGAGCGCCTTGGATGCGATCAGCCGGGTCAGCGTGCGGCGATCGACGCGCAGTACGCCACAGGCTTCGGACGCGCCCATGGTGACTTTGAGGCCGGCGTCGGCGAGCTCCTCGTCGATCGCGAGAGTGCGGGCAGATAGGCTCGAGTTCGTTGCGGACGTTGCCATCCCAGGGTCCTGCCTTGGAAAGGGCGCCGCGCCGTCGAACCAGACATTGGCCTACTGCGCGCGCCGTTTCCCGGGGGCGTCGTCGCTCTCCCGTCGCTCCGGCGAGCGTGTTGAGACCTCGATCCGGAGCCGGAAGCCTTGAGCTACAAGGCGTTGGCAGTTTCCGAACGAACTCGGTTTTCGCGCTGTTGACCGGCTTCGCCGGGCGACGGCGTCGCTCGTCGCTCTCTACTGCGAAGGGCTGAGCGCCATCCGCCAGCTCACGAGGTAGATGTCTTTCTTGCCGCTCGGCACGAGCGGCTGGCCTCTGGAAATGAACTCCTCCCACCAGTCCAGGAACTGCTGCCGGCTCCCGCCCGGTCGGATCTGCAGCGACTGCGGCTCGAAGTGTCCCCGGTAAGAAACCGATGGGACGGACCCTCTGCGCGCTTCCATCGCCACCGTCAGCGCCTTCATCAGCACACCCTCTACCTGCGGCGGCGGTTGCTTCAGGGATCGCGGCGCCACTCCACTTGCCCAGATCGTGAGCGGGAAGCCTTTCTCCGGCTCGTACCGCAACAAGATCTCGGTCGCGTCTCGGCTAGGGAACATAGCCCCACGAACGACCGGTTCAGGGTCCTTCTCTTGGTCGGCCCGTTGCAGGTGAGCATCGACATCCTTGCACTCGACGATCCGCTTCAGCTCCTTGACCTCCCGAAGGAGTTCGCGTGCGAAGCTAGGAATGCGCAGCGCATGAAGTGCGGGCTCATCCCAAGTGCGCCGAGGTTGCCAGTGGTCCGCTCGAGCCTTCGAAGTGGAGACCGTCACGCCTAGCCTCACGAAGGGCGGGCCGCCGATCTCTTCTCCCGAAGCGGAGCGCCCCGACTGGTGGCCGAGTCCGTGCCCTCCGTGCCAGAGCTCCCTTTCCCCACACGCGAGCGTCAACTCCTCCAGCGTCGTCCGAGGCTCGGCGGGAACAGTCGGAAACGACCCAGACGCGTTCACCAAGACGCCATCGGGCGACGAGCTGCGGATCAAGCAGGTCTCGATGCTGCCGACTCGATCGTACGCGCCGATGAGGTCGCGAATCATGTCCTCCGTCGACTTCAGGGCCGTCGGCCTGGCGGAACCGTTCGCGAACAGGCGCTGAACCGTGTGCTCCGAGCTGCAATCTCGATCGCGGCCATCCACCCAGGCTCGCCAAGCACGGTATCCGGCACCCGACCTGCTGCCATCAAGTCGGCCACACTCGAGCCAAGCGCTCTCAGATCGGTCAGGGCGCCTATCACTGCTCGCTCGGAAGTCGTTGGCACCAAACCGTGCTGGAGCGCCACTGCCGAACCGTCTGTGCGCGCGGCGCGGATGAACTCCCCAAGTTGATGCGCGATCATGTTCTTCGTCTCCGCTTTCCCACACCACCCGGACGCAATGCTACAACCATCCCTCGTACTGCGCACTAGTTAGCCACTGCACTACGCGGGGCTGGGGGACACCTGACTCGAACGAGCTGCATGATCGCACATCCGGTCGCGTGCCCCGCGACCTTCGAGCGGTTGATTTTCCATAACGTCTCGGTATGCCCTAATGTGCGCCATGGGCTTTCCAGTAAATGCTATGACGTGGAAATCCGTACCGGATATGATCCCGAGCTAGCTCGGGCGCCGAGCGCTCCCATGGGCACGGTGCCGGTAGATGCGGATCACGTCGACTTCGTTCACCCCAGGGACCGACCAGGACCGCCTCTCCGGCCTCCTGGGCTTCGTCGCAGTCATCATCGACGCCTTGCTCGTGATCGACGGCATCGCCGTTCGCCGCACTCGGTCCGGTAGCCTGACGCTCTCCTTCCCCGCGCCTACGTCCACGAGCGGCCGGCGCCGAGAACTTGTCCGTCCGGTCGACGCAGCGGCGCGCGAGCAGGTGGAGCGGGCGGTGCTCGAGGCGATCGGGCCGAAGCTGGGTTGAGGCGGGATCTCTAGCGCGGCGGCGTGCATGGCGTGGTCGGCGCCGCCGTAGGTGCGCAGCCAGCACCATCGATCAGCGTGCCCGCTGAGCCCACGGTCGAGTTCTCCAGCAGCTACCGCTCGGAGGACGAGCGCTTCTTCCGGCGCCACCGTGAGGCTCGACCGATCGCCGCGACATCGCGCGTCTTGATCCCGCGGGGGGCGGTGGCGGAGCTCCTTGCGGGGATGGGTTGACGCGGTCTCTGCGCGAGGTGAGCGCCGACAGCTTCGCGTAGCGGAGTGGTGCGTTCGCCGGAACTCCTCAGCGGCACCCGCCGATGTTCTGGAGCGCGGGGTGGGACGCCGATGCAGCGCTCGTCGTGGTAGCGATGCGCCAGGATAGATGCGCTATCGTGGGACCGCGCTCCCTCTTCGATTCCCCGCACAGGGTGCTCCTCATGCACGGTCCGCTCGGGAACATCCGCGTCCACGCACTCCTCGCGCTTCTCGCCGCTGGGTCGAGCTGCGATTCTGCGCAGCAACCTGCTCCGCCGTCCGACTCGTCGACGCCCGATTCCGCGCAGCCCGATCCCATGACGTCGTCGACTTCCCCAGGATCGCCCGGAGACAAGACGCCCTATCCCGAGCGGGCCTTCGAGGCGGGACCGCCGATCGCCGAGCGCGCTGAGCTCTTGGCGTGGCTCGACCAGCACCGCCGCGAAGGCGGCAGCGGCCGGCTGGTGAAGCTGCCCGTCGCCTTGATTTCTCGCCTCTCGTGCGCGGCGTCGGACTCGCCGCCGCACTCGGCGCCGGCGCGTTGGGCGGACTGCTGCCCGCGCTGCGCTCGGTACGCGTTCCGTTGGTCGATGCCCTGGGAGGGCCGCACATGAAATTTTCGATAATCGGATGTCACGTTGCTCTGCTCGCCGGTCTGCTCTCACTCGCGAGTTGCTCGAAGAGCGAGCCCACTACGGACGGCGGCGGAGGCGGCGGCTCTCCCTCGACCAGCGGTCCCGGAGCAGCGCTCCGTCTCGCCGCGGATCCCGCGAGCGCGCGCTCCGTCGCCGATCTGCGGGCGCAGGCCGACACGAACGGCGAGGTCGTCGTCTACGGGCGCGTCAGCAGCATCGTGCCCGGCTTGGCCGTGTTCACGCTCATCGACACCAAGCTCGACTACTGCGGCGGCGGCCCGGACTCGACGGACACCTGCCCGACGCCGTGGGACTACTGCTGCATCCCGGGCGAGAAGAGGGCGCAGGCCTCGCTGACCGTCGAGGCGCGCGACGCGCAGGGCAAGACGCTCGCCGATCCGCTCGCGGACCTGCGGCTCCTCGACCTCGTCGCCGCGAAAGGCAAGCTCGAGAAGGACGCGCAGGGCAACCACACCATCGTCGCGAGCGGATGGTTCCGGCGCGAGCGGCCGAAGCTGCCCGAGGGGCTGGAGTGGCCGACACGCTGACACGGACCTTCGTTAGCTCGATCCGAGGATGATCCCGCGGGGCTCTCAGGCGCTGCGCCGTCCTTGCCGCGGGTCGAAGATCGAGGTCGAGATGGCGCGAGAAGGCGCGCATAGCACGAGCCTTCCGCTGTCGAGATCCGCCAGTCCGGTCCTTGACGGACTTCCGGATCACGGGTAGACTGCTCGGAGCGGGAGCGGCGAGTTCCTTGCTTTACTCCTTCACCCGAGCACGGCCCTACCCGAAAGACTGCCTAGCGCGTTCTCCTCCGCGAATCCATGCGTACCCAGCCCAAGCGAACGGCAGCGATGATCCCCCGAGCGACTGCTTGGGGGCTGCTGCTCGTGTTGCTCGTGGGCTATCTCCGGCTCTTCGTGGTCTGCGACGGGCCTCACTGCGCGAGCGCAGTGGAGTTCGTTCATTCCAGCTCGAGTTGCTGTGAGGCGGAGCACGAGGAGCACGCGGTCGTGTCGCTTCGTGACCACAGCTCCATCGAGCTGGCGTCGCGGGAACACGCAGGGTGCGGGGAGGCGGCTGGCGAGCACCTCGAGCATCTCGGGTCTGACGCGCCAGGCGCAGCTCCGCTCCTCTGCTTCGATCATGAAGGCTGCTCCGACGCGGCGCTCAGCGCTGGCATCGGTCCGCTTCCGAAGTCGATCCGATTCGACCCGGCTTGCGAGAAGCTTTCCGCCGAGCTGCTGCCCTCTTTCCTCCTGCTCCTCCACTCTGAGGAGTCGAGCGGAATCTATGGCTCGAAGCTCGAGCCACCGCGACGTGAGCAGATATCCAAGCTCCTCGCGACGACGATTCTCAGAGTTTGATTCGACGCGGTGAGCGCGGGGCGACAGGCCCTGCGCCGGAAGTGGTCGGAATGAGTCTTCGCGCTCGGACGCGGATTCGTTCCGGCGTTCATCCAGCCGTTCCTCCATGCGTCGAATCTCATGTCGAAGTCCCGTCATGCCGTGCTCTTGCTCGGCATCACCGGAGCGAGCTGTCAAAGCTATGCTCCTGCCCCCGTCGATCTCTCGGAGCACGCGCGCCAGTTTGCCGCGCGTCTTCCAGATGACGCTGCGCTGAGCGCCTTCGTCGATGCTCTGCGCGCGAGCTCGGCGCATGCGCCACCAGCCGCAGCGGTCTTCGGGACGGTCGAGGATGGCGTCCAACGCGAGGAAGCGCGCTGGATTGCCTTGCATCTCAACCCCGACCTGGCGATCGCTCGGCTCGAGGCCGGTGTGGCGGCAGCCTCGGCCGAGAATGCAGGGCTGCTCGACGATCCGTCTCTGAACGGAAGCGTCGGGCGCGTGCTCGAGAGCACCTCCACTCCCTGGCTCCTCGCAGCCTCGATCGGATTCACTCTGCCCCTCTCCGGCCGGCTCGGTCTCGAGGAGGACCTCGCCGACGAGCGGTTCGTGCTGGCACGAACGGAAGCTCGGCTCGCCGAGGCGCGCACGCTGGACGAGGTCGATCGAGCTTGGGTCCGCTGGAGCGCCGGTCGGCTGCGCTCGGCGATCCTGGGGGATCTCCTGCTCGCGCTGCGCGACCTGGAGTCGATCGCGCAGCGCCTGGCCGACGTCGGTGCCTTGACGCGCATCGAAGCTCGCGTCTTCTCCATGGAGCGGCTCTCGCGCGTCGCGGAGTCGATCCGCGTGAAGGCCGAGGTCGCGACGTCTGAGCTGGAGCTGAAGCGCTGGCTCGGGCTGCCTCCCGCGAGCGCGCTCAGCTTCGATCCGTCACTCGTCGTTCCGGACCTCGTCGCGGACGCCGAGGCGCGGCGAGAGCGGCTGCGAGGAGGCCGTGCCATCGTCCGCGCGGAGCGCGCCCACCTCGTCGCGGAACGCGATCTCGAGCTCGAAGTGGCGGAGCAATGGCCGGATCTGACGCTCTATCCAGGCTGGCAGGATGAAGACGGGCAATCGCGAGGCGTGCTCGGCTTCTCTCTACCGCTGCCGCTCTGGAACGCGAATGCCCGGGCCATCGCCGAAGCGCGCGCCCGGCGCCTCGTGGCCGAGCAAGTGCTCCGCAGCGCGCTCGAGCGCTCGCTCCAGGATCTGGCTCTCAGCGAAGTACGGGTGGAGGCCGCTCGCGAGCAGCGTCGGCTCGTGGAGAGCGAGCTCATTCCCAGCGCGGAGGAGCAGCTTGCGCGCGGTCGCGCGCTCACGGACCTGGGACAGCTCGACGTGCTGCTGATCTTGGATGCCGTGCTGCGCGTGTACGAGGCGAAGAGCGTCGCGCTCGACGCAGTCGTGCTCGAGGGCCTGGCGACGATCGAGCGAAACGCACTGTACTGGCCGGAAGTCTTGGCCCCGATCACGAGGGAGGAACGGCGATGAAGCACACGATCCAATCCATCGGCGCGCTCTTGGCTCTCGGGCTCGCGGCGTGCGCCCCCGAGGAGTCGAGCCCGCCGGTGCGCGAGGCATCCGAACCGGCGACGAATCGAATCCAGGTGCCGGCCAGTGTGCGTCGGAACCTCGGCATCGAGTACGTCGCCGTCGAGCGCCGGCGCGTAGCGGCGACGCAGCGCTACGCCGGCCACTTCGAGCTCTTGGCTTCTGCACGACACGAAGTCCGCACGCCGATCGCGGGTCGGGTCGAGTTGCTGGTGGCGCCGCTGCAGCGCGTCGCGGTCGGCGACGTGCTCTACCGCATCGACTCCCTGGAGTGGAGGCAGATGCAGCGCGAGCTCGGGGAGCTGTCGACCGCGGCGCTCGTCCAGGAGGCGCGGGGGCGCGCCACGCAGCCGTTGCTCGAAGCCCATCGCGCCCACGAGGAGAGCCTGCGAGAAGCGATCGGGGTCATGGACGCGCGGGCGACCGTCTTGGAGGAGATGCGTGAGAGCGTCGGAGGGCAAGCGCGCGAGCTGGCGGAGGCTCGCGTGCAGCGGGCCCAGGTGCGCTCGGATCTCGCGCAGGCAATCGAGCAGCGTGTCGGAGTCGAGGCCTCGCTCCTCGAGCTGGAGTCGAGCCTTCGTGGCACTCGTGATCGCTTCGAGCTGGCGCTCGTCGCCGCTTCGACCATCTTGTCGAAACCCGCCGGGCTGCTCTCGGCGCCGGTCTCGAGCGGCGAGAGCAAAGTGCCGCTCTGGCGCAGCATCACTTTGGTGGAGATCCGGTCCGCGGCGGCCGGCGTGGTGAGCGAGGTCCCGGTCGCGAACGGCGTCTGGGTGGAGGCGGGTGAACGGCTGCTCACGCTCTCGGATCTCAGCCAGGTGCGCTTCCGCGCGCGGGCGCCGCAGAGCGATCTCGCGAGCATGCGAGAAGGGCTGCCTTCACATGTGGCCCTGCCTCAACGCGGCGCGACAGCGGACGATCGCGTTTCCGGCTTGCTGCGCTTCGGCGTGGAGGCCGACCCGCAGCAGCGGACGTTCGAGCTCTTCCTGGAGCCGGCGAGTTCGCGGGACTGGATGAAGCCAGGCGTCGCGGGGTTCCTCGAGATCGAGGCGCGTTCGGAGGCGCCGACCGAGCTCGCGATCCCGCTCTCCGCCGTACTCCAGGACGGTCTCCGACGCGTGTATTTCCGTCGCGATCCCGCGGACCCGGATCAGGTGATCCGGGTGGAGGCGGACCTCGGTGCGGATGACGGGCGCTGGATCGAAGTGAAGAGCGGCCTGATGGATGGCGACGAAGTCGTCCTCGCCGGCGCCTACGAGCTGATGCTCGCGAGCTCGGACTCGGCGTCGAAGGGCGGCCACTTCCATGCCGACGGTACTTTCCACGAAGGCGAAGAGAAGTAGGGCGCGCACATGTTCCGAAGCCTCATCGCCTTCTCGTTGCGGCAGCCCGTGTTGGTGCTGCTCCTCGCCGCCTGCGCCACGGCGCTCGCGGGCTATCAGATCCTGCACATGCCGGTGGATGTCTTCCCCGAGCTCAACGCGCCGACCGTCGTCGTGCTCACCGAAGCCGCCGGTCTCGCCGCGGACGAGGTCGAGCAGTACGTGACCTTCCCGATCGAGAGCTCGGTCAGCGGGCTACCCGGGATGCGCCGCGTGCGCAGCTCGAGCGCGATCGGTCTCTCGCTCGTGTGGGTCGAGTTCGAATGGGGCGAGGACATCTATCGCGCCCGGACGCTCGTCGCCGAGAAGCTGGCCGCGATCCGCGCGTCGCTGCCGGAGCGGGCGCATGCCGAGATCACGCCGATCACCTCGATCACCGGTGAGATCCTGCTCCTCTCGCTCTCTTCGCCCGGGGGCGAGAACGACCCGATGCAGGTCCGCGCGTACGCGGAGTTCGATCTGCGGAACCTGCTCCTGTCCGTGCCTGGCGTGGCCCAGGTCGTCGCGATCGGCGGCGAGCTGCCTGAATATCAGGTGCACGTCCGCCAAGAGCAGCTCGCCCTCTTCGAGCTCTCGATGGAAGAGGTCGTCGACGCGGTCCGCGACGCGCACAGCACGGCCGGCGCAGGCTATCTCCCGAACGTCGATGGTCGAGAGATCCCGATCCGGCAGACGGGGCGCGTGCGCTCGGCGGCGGACATCGCGGCGACCGTCGTGCGCTTCAAGGACGGCACGCCGATCACCGTCGGGCAGGTCGCCGAGGTCGCCATCGGCGCGACACCCCAGCGCGGGACTGCCGCAGAAGGCGGACGA
The DNA here is from genome assembly GCA_016712505.1 of Candidatus Eiseniibacteriota bacterium. Lineage (GTDB taxonomy): Bacteria > Eisenbacteria > RBG-16-71-46 > CAIMUX01 > CAIMUX01 > JADJQY01. The sequence goes on from JADJQY010000020.1 coordinate 10,769, forward strand.
TCCGCCGTGGTCCTCTCGGTCCAGAAGGCGCCCAGCACGAACACGCTCCTGCTGACGAGCGCCATCGATGCGATGCTCGACCAAGCCGAGCAGACGATGCCGCAAGGGATGGTGCTCAATCGCCATGTGATGCGCCAGTCGGATTTCATCCGCCTCTCGGTGAACAATCTGGTCGTCGTGCTGCGCGATGCGGCCATCTTTGTCGCGCTCATCCTCGTGCTGTTCCTGATGAACGTGCGCACGACGCTGATCACGCTGACGGCGCTCCCGCTGAGCCTCGGGATCGCCTTCCTGGTGCTGTCCGCGCTCGGGCTCTCCATCAACGTCATGACCCTGGGCGGTCTAGCCGTCGCGATCGGCGAGCTGGTCGATGACGCCATCATCGACGTCGAGAACGTCTTCCGGCGCCTGCGGGAGAACGCCGCTCTACCGCACGCGTCGCAGCGTCCCGTCCTCCAGGTGGTATTCCACGCCAGCAACGAGATCCGGAGCTCGGTGGTCTTCGCCACCTTGATCATCTGCCTCGTGTTCGTGCCGCTGCTGTTCCTTCAAGGTCTCGAGGGGCGCTTCTTCCGACCGCTGGGCATCGCCTACATCGTCTCGACTTTCGCTTCGTTGGTCGTAGCTCTGACCGTGACCCCTGTGCTCTGCCGGCTGCTGCTCGGGAACGCGCGCTTCGCCGCCCATGGAGACGGAGCGCTCGTGCGCTTCTTGAAGCGGCGCTACGAGCCGGCGCTGCGTTGGGCGATCCGTCGGGGGAAGCTCCTCTTCGCGAGCTCGGCTCTCATCACGGGCGCCTGCCTCGGCTTGGCTTCGACCTATGGCTCGAGCTTCCTGCCGGAGTTCAACGAAGGCACTTTCACGGTCTTCCTGATGGCGCCGCCAGGGACCTCCTTGACCGAGAGCAATCGCCTGGCCTTCGGTATCGAGTCGCAGCTCCGCGAGATCGACGGGGTGCGCTCGGTGGTGCGGCGCACGGGGCGAGCAGAGCGCGACGAGCACGCCGAGCCGGTGAGCAGCTCGGAGATCGAGGTCACGGTGAAGCCCGGGCGCGACAAGTTCGATGTGCGTCGCGAGATCGACCGTGTGCTGGCTGGGGTGCCCGGGATCACGACGAGCATCGGACAGCCCATCGAGCACCGGCTGTCGCATGTCCTCTCCGGGACGCCCGCAGCCATCGCCATCGTCGTTCAGGGTGAGGATCTCGCCGTGCTGCGCGGTCTGGCGAAGGAGATCGAAGCCGTGCTGAAGGAGCTGCCCGGCACGCGCGACGTCGCGGCGAATCGCGAGGTCATGATCACCTCGTTGCCCGTGCGCTACCGCCTGCAGGACCTGGCCACGATCGGTCTGAGCCCAGTGGACGCAGCCGAGCAGGTGCAGGACGCGCTGATGGGTGAGACCGTAGCGGAGGTGAACGAGGGGGTCCGCCGCTTCGCGATCACCGTGCGCTTGCATCCCGAGCAACGCGAGCGCGTCGCCGACGTCGGCAACCTCCTGCTACGTGGACCCATGGGCTCCTCGACGCGGCTTCGCGACGTCGCCGACATCGGTCGCGAGGCGACCTCTAACCTGATCGCGCGCGAGGGGATGCGGCGGAAAGCCGTGATCTCCTGCAATGTCGCCGAGGGCTACAACCTGGGCCAGCTCGCCGAGGCAGTCCGCGAGCGTATCGAGCCGATGGTCACGCAGAAGAAGTGCACGCTGAAGGTCGGGGGCCAGTTCGAAGCGCAGCAATCGGCGAGCCGCACTCTGCTCGCGATGGGCGCGGGCGTGATCCTCTTCATGCTGATCCTGATCCAGACCGCGCTCGGCTCGCTGCGCGCCGCGATCCTGGTCATGGTGAATCTCCCGCTGGCCTTGATCGGCGGCATCCTCGCCGTCTACATCGCGGAATCGCCGAGCCTTGTCGGCAACACGCTAGCGCTCTTGGGGATCGGGGCCGGGCGCTATCAGGCGCCGGTCCTCTCGATCGCGAGCCTGGTGGGCTTCATCACTCTCTTCGGGATCGCCGTCCGGAACGGGATCCTGCTCGTTCGCCACTACTTCGATCTGATGCGGGAGGGAGCTTCACTCGACGAAGCCGTGATCCGCGGATCGATGGAGCGCCTGGTGCCGATCCTCATGACGGCGCTCACGGCGGCGCTCGGCCTCTTCCCCATCGTGCTGGCGGCGGGCGAGCCCGGGAGCGAGATCCTGGCGCCGCTCTCCGTCGTCGTGCTCGGTGGCTTGCTCTCCTCTACCTTCCTGAATCTGATCCTCGTTCCCGCGGGCTTCTTCTGGATGTTCCGGAACCACCCCGTCGGAGCAGATGCACAGACCTCTGACCTCGAGGCACTCACATGAAGTCGATCCTGCTGCTCTCGCTCTCTACTGCCGTGCTCGCGCTCCTCGCTTCCTGCAGCGGCGAGGAAGAGCCGAAGCCGAAGTCCACACCCGCGCACACCGCCGACGATGGCCATGATCACGGCGATGGTGGGGGCGAACATGCGGATCACGGCGAGCGCACGGCCATGGGACGCATCGCGCTGGGAGACCTCGGGATCCAGGTCTTCCACCTCGGCCCGATCGCCCCGGGCAAGGAGGCCGACATCGATCTCGACTTCGAGACGGGTGCCAAGCTCCCCGAGAGCCTGCGCGGCTGGATCGGGATCGAATCCGGGCAGGGCTCGATGAAGATGCGCTTCGAGAAGGAGGCCGAGATGCGCATGCACGGCCACATCGACGTGCCGAGCTCGCTCCCCGAAGGTAGCGCCCTCTGGATCGAGCTCGCAGGGCAAAGCGGTCCTGTGCGAGCATCCCTCGCTCTGCCGCGCTGATCAGGCCGGCCCCATGCCAGCAGATCGCAATCACGTGATCGACCATGCTGGAGTCGCTGACGCAGAAGCGTCCGACTCCAGCGTGCCTCGGGCTCTCGATGCAATGACAGAGGAGAGCACGGCGCCGTTCTCCGATTCATCCAACGAATCGGCCGCGATGACGATGTGTGTGGCGGCCGCTGAAGTCACGGGCAACGTACCCATGGATCCTCGAGTCGCTCCTGCACGGAGGAAGTATTTCCGGACGAAGCACCGATTGCTTGCTTCACGGTTGTTCGGTTGCCTCGTCGTGCTCTTCTTGCTCAGCGGGGAGAACTATTGGTCGGAGCAGGCACCCGTCCTTCACGCCGGCCTCTATCTGTTTGGTTGCGTCATCGGGGGGCTTGGGGCCTTCGGGCGTGTGTGGGCACTGGCCCACATCGCGGGCAGGAAGCGAGCGGAGCTTGTCACGGACGGGCCCTATTCGCTCTGCCGCAATCCGATCTACGTCTCGAGCCTCTTGCTCGCGACCGGCTTCATGCTCTGTGCGGGATCGATCATCCTGACGATCCTCACCAGTGTGTCGTTCTACGCGCTCTATGCCTTTGTTCTTCGCAAAGAAGAGCGCGAGTTGGAGGCGGTTCACGGGAGAGCATTCCTGCGCTACTGCGAGAAGACCCCATCGTTCTGGCCGCGTGCCTCCGCCTACCAAGAAGCGCAGTCGGTGACGATCTGCTCGGCAGCCTTTCGCCGTGGAGCTTGGACCGTCGCCCTCTACATGCCGCTCATCGGACTCCCGCCGTTGATCTGCGCTCTACACGAGGTTGGTGCGCTTCCGATTCTCTATCCGATCTACTGAGCAGGAGCCGTCTACGCTGGCCTCGGGCTCCGAGACGGAGGGCGATCGCCGCAGGAGCTGCGAGAGGACGAAATCGGGTTGCGCTCTCGAAGATCCGTGAGACGAAGGAGCCGCCCGAGGAGTCGTGATCGGCCGTGGGTCGATCGGGCCGACTCTGAGAAGATCTGGCGCCTCGTGGGCTGGCCGCAGGGTAGGGCCTGTGACGGCTGGTGATGGTCGGTCTGGATGCTGAACGTGATCGCAACGGAGACAACATGCGAAGAACCGAGTTCGTCGTTCCGGGAATGGACTGCGCAACCGAGGAGGTCTCGATTCGGCAGCGCCTGGCCGCGCTGCGTGGAATCGAGAGCATTGGCATCGACCTCGCGGAGCGCCGACTGACCGTCGAGCACACGCTACCCGACGATTCCAGCATCATCCGAGAGTTGAAGGCGATCGGCCTGAAGGCGCAGAGAGCCGACGAGTTATCGGCTGCGACGCTGGCTCGTCAAGCACGCCTGCGCTCGATCGCGTTCGCTGCCGGCGGCGTGCTTGCCCTTGGCAGCGAAGGCGTCTCCTTGGCTGGGTTCGGCGAGCAGCATGCGCTTGTCGTGGTCATGGCGATCCTGGCCATAGGGCTCTGCGGGCTGCCAACACTTCGCAAAGGCTGGGCCGCGCTGCGCACCCTGACGCTGAACATCAGCTTCCTCATGTCGATCGCCGTGGTCGGAGTCATGTGCATCGGCGAGTGGCCAGAGGCCGCCATGGTCGTTTTCCTGTTCTCCTTGGCGGAGTGGATCGAGGCGCGCTCGCTCTCTCACGCACGCAGCGCAGTGCGTGAGCTGCTCGCGCTGGCACCCGAAGATGCCACTGTCCTCCAAGAAGATGGGTCCTGGATCAAGAAGCGAGCCGAGGAGGTGCTCACGGGAGCGGTCGTGCGCATCAAGCCTGGCGAGCGCGTGCCGCTCGACGGAATCGTGGTCTTCGGTGCTTCTGCGGTCGATCAGGCACCCATCACCGGCGAGAGCGTGCCCGTAGAGAAGGGAATCGGTGCGACCGTCTTCGCCGGCACGATCAACGCCGAAGGAGTGCTCGACGTGCGCACCACCGGAGGCAAAGACCAGACCACGATCGCGAAGATCGTCCGGACCGTGCAGGAAGCACAAGGCCAGCGAGCGCCGGCGCAACGCTTCGTCGATGCCTTTGCGCGTGTCTACACTCCCATCATCTGCGTCGTGGCAGTCCTGGTAGCTACGTTGCCTTGGGCGGTCTTTGGTGAGCCCTTCTTGTCCTGGCTACACCGCGCGCTGGTGCTGCTGGTCATCGCTTGCCCCTGCGCTCTCGTGATCTCCACGCCGGTCACGATCGTGAGTGGTCTTGCTGCTGCTGCGAGGCGAGGAATCCTCATCAAGGGCGGCATGCACCTGGAGTCGGGTCGCAAGCTGCGCGCCGTGGCACTCGACAAGACCGGCACCATCACGGCGGGACACCCGCGGCTGACCGATGTCATCCCGCTACGCGGGATGGACCGTGATCGAGTGCTACAGCTCGCCGCGAGCCTCGACGCGCTATCGGATCACCCAGTGGCCCGCGCAGTAGCTGCAGGGTGGAGCGGTGCTCGCCTTCCGGTCGATCGCTTCGCGTCCCTTCCAGGGCGGGGCGTCGCCGGTGTTGTCGCTGGAGAACGAATGCTGCTCGGCAACCATCGTCTCGCGGAGGATTCCGGGATCTGTGGAGCGGAGGTCGAGCAGGAGCTGCAGGTGCTAGAGGCTCTCGGAAAGACCGCCATTGTCTTGATGACGGAGCGAGAGGCTCTCGGAGTGCTCGCCGTTGCAGATACCGTGCGACCGACCAGCGTCGATGCCATCCGAGAGCTGCATGCGATGGGGCTGCGCACCACGATGCTGACCGGTGACAATGCCAGGACCGCAGCCAGCATCGGCATCCAGGTCGAGATCCGAGATGTCCGGGTGACCTCTTGCCGGCGGACAAAGTGGCCGCGATCGATCAGCTCCTCGCACGCTACGGGCACGTGGGCATGGTCGGAGATGGGGTCAACGACGCACCTGCGCTAGCCAAGGCCACGATCGGCTTTGCGATGGGGAAAGGCGGCACGGATGTTGCGATCGACACAGCGGACGTCGCCTTCATGCGGGACGATCTCAGAGGACTTGTAGAGTTCCTCCGGCTCAGCTCGCGCACGCACGCCGTGCTCTTGCAGAACATCACGCTGGCTCTGTCGATGAAGGCGGCGTTCTTCGCCTTGGCATTCGCAGGTGTGGCGAATCTCTGGATGGCGGTGATCGCGGACATGGGAGCGAGCCTCGCGGTGATCCTCAATGGACTGCGCCTGCTTCGTCAGGCGCCGCGTCAGGAGTGATCCTCGGGGAGCGGAGGTGTGCTCGACCCCACCGCCGCGAAGTCTGCCAAGCGTGTGGCGATCGTGATAAGAGATCTCGGAGCCACCTCCGAGTGCGAAGAAGGACGTCGGATGCTCTTCTGCAAGACGGTGCTGCTTTTCGTCGTCACGGCCTTGGCCGAGATCCTCGGCTGCTATCTGCCGTACCTCTGGCTATGTCGTGGAGCGAGTGCTGCGCTCCTCGTGCCTGCCGCGCTGAGCTTGGGCTCATTTGCGTGGCTCTTGACCTTGCACCCATCGCTTGGCGCGGGACGCGCCTACGCGGCGTACGGAGGAGTCTACGTCGCGGTCGCCGTCATCTGGATGTGGCGGGTCGAAGGCGTGATCCCGGATCGCTGGGACCTTTTGGGCACGGCGCTCGCTGTCGTCGGTATGTCCGTCATCGTCTTGGCACCCCATAGTCGATGAATCGAGCGATCATCGGGGCTCAGCTAGAGTCGCAGCGAGCGAAGCCTGACATGCGGCCGTTGCTTCCAGCGCTCGTTGCGGCGCTCGTTTGGTTTCCCGATCGCGCCGAGAGGCCTCGAGGTGCGTCGGCGAAATGGTGCTCCGGAGGGGGCCGAATGGAAATCGATGTCGATGGAGATGGAGGCGCAGGAGGGTCGCTCGTGCCGAAGGTGAACGCTCCGTAGCATCGCCATGATCCAATCGCGACCAGATGCCGTGCGGCACCGATCCCTCGCCTTCTTCGATGCGCAGTTCCAGCGCCAAGTCGCGGCGCGCGAGCTGGCGCTCAACGTCTTCGAGCGCCGCGCTGCCGTACCTCGGGGTCGCGTGCTCGATCTCGGATGTGGGCTAGGTAACCTCAGCGTCGCGGCCGCTGCGCGGCTGCGAGGTGCTCGCCGTCGACGGCAGTCCGACTGCGATCGAGCACGTCTCGGAACGGGGCTCGGCGACGCGACGTGCTGGTGCAGGCGGAGCAGGCCGATCTCGCGACCTGGAGCATTGCGGGCGAATACGATGCGATCGTCTCGATCGGGCTGCTGATGTTCTTCCCGTGCCGCCGTGCGGAAGGCTGATGGAGGCGATCGAGGAGCACGTCGTGGCCGGAGGGATCGCCGTGATCAACGTGCTCGTCGAGGGACGACCTTCCTCGACATGTTCGAGCCGGAGGGTATTGCCTGCTCGCCAGCGGCGCGGTCGAGGAGCACTTTCGCGGACATGGTTGGCAGATCCAGAGCGCGATGCACGGAGCGCTTCGACGCGCCGCAGGGCACGCAGAAGGTCTTCGACACGGTGATCGCGAGCAAGAGCGCCTGAGAGCGCCGGTCGCGAGGTCCCGCGCTGCTCCGGAATGGAGCAGCGCTGGCCGCGCCGTTCAAGGAATCGTGACGACGGTGCTCTCGCCGAAGTTCAGATTGCCGACAGCGGTGATCGTCGCCATGCCGATCTCGTACTCCGTGTCGCGTACGAGCCAGCCTACTGGGATCGCGAACGAGGTCGAGGGCAGATTCACGGTCAGGTTCGCGTCGAGGTCGTCGTTCTCGATCTCGAGCAGGTAGGCTTCCGCTCGCTCACGCCGGACCAGGTCACGGTCGCGCTCGCCGGATCTACCAGCGCTCCGCCACTCGGCGTGAACGTCGGCGGAGCGAGCAGCGTGTGGGGCAGCGTGGCCTCGCCCACCATCAGGGAACCGGTGACGGCCCGTGCTTCGATCGTGTAGACGCCTTCGGTGAACGCGGCGAGCACGCTGGGGATGTCCGGCTCGGCGCTCTCGATCAAGAACTCCTTCAGCGATCGCCACGCTCCCCTACGCTACCCCCACCACCAACCCAGCCTCGCCACGCTGCGCGACCATCTCGACGATCTTACCGGCGAGCTCCTCGACCTGAAGCGCGGCTTCGACACTCTTCGCGGACGCGGGCACGCCGCGGAGGAGCCCCACGTAGTAGCGCTCGGCGACGACGATCGAATGACCGAGCTGCCGGTCTCCGCGGAACGCCGCCGAGCCGCCGAACATCGAGCCCGCGTTCGCGAGCACCGTCGCGCACGTGCTGCGGAGAAGCTGCCAGGTGAACCTGGCTGGCGCGCCGTAGGAGCGGACCAGTCTGCGCTGTGCCGTGACGAGTTGATCCTCGGTGAGGCGGAAGACGCTCGCTTCCCCGCCCCGCCGCTCGCGCATGGCGAGGAGGAGCCTTCGCAGCGCAGGGCAGAGGCCGAGGTCGATCCGCCGCGACGTGCGCGTCTTGCTCGCCTCCGGTCGGACGATCACCTCGCCGACGGCGTTCCCGTTCTCGTCGAGCGCGTCGATGTGAACGTCCTTCCACTCGAGCGCGATGGCCTCGCCGCGCCGAGCTCCGCTCAGCAGAAGGAAGAGCGTGATCGGCGCGATCGCGTCGTAGCGCCTCGTCCTCCCACCCAGCAGCCGCTTGATCTTCTCCTCGCGGGTGAGCTCGAACGCCGCGTCGTCGTGGGCCATCGCGGCGGTCAAGGCTGCTGGGCCTCGCCGAACGAGAGGAAAGGTCGGCTGCGGCTTCGAGCCAGGACTCGGCGGAACGCGTCGGCGATGGCGTCGCGGGACAGACCGGGCAGCAGACCACTCGCACCCACGCGCGAAGCGCCCGTCAGGATGTACGTCATCTCGCGGTTCAATGTCCTCGGTGCGCGGCCGACCTTCGTCTGCCCGCGCTGGCCGCGCCGCCCTCCGCGCATCGTCGAGCGCTTCGGCGTCTGGATGATGTGCTCCCTGTACCGCGCCAGGACGCGGACGTTGATCTGGCTCGTGGTCTCGACGCCGCCCTTCCTCGCCCAGCCTGAGAACTGGTCCATGGCGTCGCGGTAGCCACGGCTCGTCTTCGGCCGGAGCGTCGCATCGCAGATCGCGAGGTAGTCCCGGATGGCATCCTCGAGCCTCACGTCCTGATGGCGCTCGGCTCCGAAGTGCAGCTCCGCTCTCCGTCGCTGGAGCTCGACGGACTTGTTGATCGCCCAAGAGCGCCTGCCGTCCGCGTTCAGGATGTTCTTCGCGTCCAGCGACTCGCAGACCAGCCGCCCGGTGTCCGGGTCGGTGTAGCGCGCCTGGTAGAAGCGCCGGCCGGAGCGAGAAGTGATCTGGAGCACGCGAACTCCAGGGTGGGGGCTGCTGCGGCGCCTAGTCGGCTTCGCCTGGTTCATCTGCTATCCCTCTAGAAGCGCTCTCGGCTCACCAAGAGCCCACCAGAGGTCTCCGCGTTTGCGGCGAGCGCAGCCCAAAGCAAAAAGCGGAACGCCAGCAACCGATATCTTTGGTTTGCGCGGCGTTACGGGACATACGGCGCCATTGTATGCCGTTAGCATCTGAACGACCTTAGTCCTTCGGAACCGAGGGTCGGGGTTCGAATCCTCCGGGATCATCGCGTAAGTCTTTGTGGAAGCGAGACTTACAAACCCGCCTATCGGGGCTTGGGGGCGCGAATGGCGCCGAACTCACCACAAATGTCACCAAAAGTGCGGCGTCCGCGCGGGATGGGGTGACAGCGCGACGCAGTGCGACAGGGCGATCGGCGGGGACGATCGCTCGATTTGCGAGCGGACACAGCGGGACACTGTGCACCAAGGAGGAGGGAGCGGCGGGTTCGGGAGGCGTCGGCGGGGCCCGCCGCCGTTCACGAGCGCCGCGATCCGAGCGCTCGTCGTGGCCTCGCTGCCGATGGGGTCGCGGGTGCCGTCGCCTCCGAGCTCGAGGGCACCAGGGCGGGCGCTCGAATCCGCGCCTCGTGATCGCGAAGGCGTGGGCACGTGACCGTCCAAGCGCCCGACTGGCTTGGTGTTCGCGGATCCCGCCCCAGCCGGAGGAACGGCGCTGCCGGCTCTGCGGATCAGCCTGACCCGATGCTGACGCCTCCTGGAGACATCTACCAGCCGAGAGCAGTGCCGACCGCACCAGGCCAGCCGATTCGGTCGCTCGGCTACCCATTGAGGCTCTCACCGGGAAATCTAGGTTCCGCGTGACCGACTCGCCGACTCGACGGCGCGTTGGCAGCTGAGCGAACCACCATGCCCATTCCCGACACCACGAACCAGCCACCCTCGTCTCCCCGAAGCGAGGCAGCTCGATCTCTCCGGGCGCGCGCTCATCGAGGCGCTGTACACGGAGCTCCATGGCCCGGCTCGCCGCCGGATGGCCCTGGAGCGTCAGGGCCACACGCTGAGCCCGACCGCGCTCGTCCACGAGGCGTACGCGCGGCTCGCCGCGGAGCGTTCGACTCAGTGGCAGAGTCGGGCCCAGTTTTTCGCCGCGGCCGCCGAAGCGATGCGGCGCATCCTGATCGAGGGCGCGCGAGCTCGGCTTCGGCTTCGCCGGGGAGGCGACCGCGAGAGGGTGGATCTCGAAGAGCCGCTCGTCGCGATCGAGCAAGACCCGTCCCGCACCATCGCCATCGACGAAGCCCCTCGAACGCCTCGGCCGTCGGCATCCTCGCGCCGCAAGGGTCGTAACGCTCCGGCTCTACGCTGGTCTCTCCGACGCGGAGATCGCCGAGACCTTGTCGATCTCCGAGCGCTCCGTGCGCCGGGATGGAGAATTCGCGCGCGCCGCTCTGCTGGCAGATCTCGGCGAAGCAAGGGACCGCGTTCTCCCGGAGTGAGCAGCCCTCATATGCACTCCTCCCGACCGGGCCGTTGTTTGCGGGCCATCCTCCTGGCGCTCACCCGCAGGGTGGAATGACATCCACGCGCTCTCCCGGCGGGTGAACCTGAGCCGCAGTCCCCAAGTCAGAACCCTGCTCATGACCGGAGTCCGAAGACCGCCTGCGCAAGGTGTTCGATGCCGTTCTGCGCCGCCCCGCGGATCAGCGCCGCGGCTACCTGGAGCGCCTCTGCGGCGGCGACGCGGAATTTGTTGCCGAAGTTTGGAGGCTCGTCGAGGCACACGAGGAAGAGCAGTCCTTCCCGGAAGGCACCGCCCCGGCAGTGAGAGCCGTGGTCCAGGAGGCTGGTGTTGTCGCGGGAGTCAGAAGCGGTGGACAAGAGCTATCCCCGAGCGCTCGGATCGGGTCTTACAAGCTCCTCCAGGAGATCGGGGAGGGCGGCTTCGGCAACGTCTGGATGGCGGAGCAGCAGGAGCCCCTGCGCCGGCTAGTCGCCTTGAAGGTCCTGAAGACCGGCATGGACAGTCGGCAGATAGTGGCCCGATTCGAGCAAGAGCGGCAAGCCCTAGCGCTGATGGAGCACCCAAACATCGCACGCGTGTTCGACGCGGGGACTACGGAGCGCGGTCTGCCTTACTTCAATGGAGCTCGTGAAAGGCATTCCGATCACGGAGTACTGCGACAAGCACCATCTGCCGGTACGCGATCGTCTCATCCTATTCGTCCAGGTGTGCCGAGCTGTACAGCACGCGCATTCCAAGGGGTTGATCCACCGCGACTTGAAGCCGAAGAACATTCTCGTCGGCACCCAGGACGGCCAGCCAGTGGCAAAGGTGATCGACTTTGGGATCGCGAAGGCCCTGAATCGGTCACTGACAGAGAAGACGCTGTTCACGGAGCATCACGCGATCATCGGGACGCTGGCCTACATGAGCCCCGGAGCAGGCGGAAGGCTCGCTCGACATCGATACGCGCGCGGACGTGTATTCGCTCGGTGCATTGCTCTACGAGATCCTGACCGGAAGCACTCCATTCGATGCGCAAGTGCTCCACGAGCAGGGTCTCGCGAGCGTTCTGGCTGTTCTCCGAGATACCGATCCTCCGCGCCCGAGCCAGCGTGTGAGTAGCAAATCTACAGCCGCCTGGATCGCTGGAAGCGGCGTATCTCCCAATGTGCAGTCGCTTTTCGGGATACTGCGTGGAGAGCTGGACTGGGTGGTGATGAAGTCCATCGAGAAGGAACGCGCTCGGCGCTACGCGACCGCGGAAGCGCTTGCAGAGGATCTTGAGCGACTCCTTGCCGGAAAGGCCGTTCAGGCGGTGCCTCCCAGCTTGCTGTACCGAGCGAAAAGAACATCCGACAGCACAAGCAGCTGTACCTCTCCGCGCTGATCGTGGTCCTCGCCTCGACCGTTGCCACCGGGCTCTATGTCTGGCAGCTCCATGCCACTGTGGCGGAGAAGAGCACCGAGAACGAAGCGCTTCGCGCGCGTGAGACGATCGCTGCTCTGCGCGCATCGGCTGAGAATGATCTTTGGCCGATGCGGTCGGAGACGATCCCCGCGCTGCGCGCCTGGCTGAAAAAAGCTGAAGACCTTGACGCCTTGCTGCACGCAACACGTGCCCGCGGCATCGCCGTGCAGATCCCCGAAGATGCGCTGCAATCGTTCTTCACGGGTCCCCGCAGAGTCCGCTTCCGCAATCGGCGCTACCCTCGGCACCAGCGTGCCCGAGGTAAGGCGGCGCCTTGAGCTGACGGAGCGATGGCTCGCGGCGACGGTCACGAGCGCGGAAGCGCGCGCCGCGTGGGGCCAGGCGGGTCTGAAACCAACCGAGCACCTTCTGCCACTCTCGAAAAACCCGCAAGGCTACTGGGAGGCTTGGCATCTGCCGAGCGGTGAGCGACCGCAACCGATCGAGCCGAAGCCGGAGCATGACGATTCGAATCGCTGGGTGATCGGTCCTGAGACCGGAATGGTCTACGTGTTGATTCCGGGGCCGGGCCTGGCAGGGTGCCGAGAGGGACCGTGCCAAGGAGCATTACGATCCTGACGCCAACGATAACGAAGGCCCGGTGCACCAGGTCTCGGTTGACGCATTTTGGGTCTCGAAATACGAAATGACGAACGGGCAATGGGCGCGGCTCGCGGGCTGGCCGGAGGATATTTGGGACGAATCTGCAAAGCCACTCGTTTCGGTTAGCTGGTTGGCATGTTGGGGCATAAGCGCACGTTGCGGAAGCGCGAACCTGCCGAGCGAGTCGCAGTGGGAATACGCCTGCCGAGCTGGAACTACGAGCCCGTGGTGGAGCGGACCAACTGTTGAGGCGCTGGAGGCGCGGCCAACTTCGGCGATCGTGCCGAACTTGTGGGCGCATTTCGTGCGAACGGCTTTGGACTGCACGACACGCATGGAAATCTCTGGGAGTGGTGTCATGACGTGTACAGGCCTTACTTCTCGAATCCGAGCGCCCATCCTTTCGCCGGCCGCGCGGAAAAAGAGGATTGGAGCAGTCCTCATAGGGTGCTCCGCGGCGGCAGCTGGAACGCCGACCACTTGCTAGGTCGCTCAGCTAGTCGCTTCAGCATAGAGCCAGGTTACAATGTCGATAACGGCTTTCGCCCTTCGCTCGCTGCGAATCCCATTGATTGATGTAGTCTCGAGAGATCCAACAACAGATGATGGTTCAGTCGTGCGAAGTGCGCCCAGTCCGAACCGCCGCAGGCGTCCTCCTCTCCGAACTGACCAACCTTGCGATGGGTTTACATAATGCATCGCGGGCCTGCGACTTTCCCCTGGAAATCGCCGGACGCCCGAGAATGGGCGCGTCGCAAGCGCGAAGGTCATGATTGCAATCGTCAGCCCTAGCGAGGTGGCCCACACAATTTGGTTCGTGGTAGATGTCGCGATTACGCTAACTTCCTTCAGGCTTTCTGGCGGAGCCCACGTTGGCTACGCGCTCGATTGCGTGAAGAAAGCCCCCCCCTCCCATACCTGACGAGGAGCCGAACCTTGGAGTCCGTAAAACCCATAGTCGACTGGATCATCATCGTAATCGAAGGCGCATGGTATCGCCCAATCGTCGCTGGGATCGCGATATTCGTGGCATGGTACATCGTCGGCCGCGCGATCGGAATCTCCAACGTCGCGCCTCCCTGGGATGGCTCCTACACGATCGTCGGAAATCGTGTCGCTCCTAGCGCAATGAGCTCGCCGTGCGCGGGGTTTGCAACACTGATGACGATTCTGACGGGAACGGGTCTGCTCTACATTGGTGGTCGATTGAACTCGTAGCGGCTGTGTAGATCTCGGCGAGACTGTCGATCTCTGGAACGGAGCGAGTTCGCCCGCCGTGATCCTGCTCGGCCAGGATACCGCGCCGGGTTCAGCGACTGCTACGTTCACCTTGACCTCGTCTCTGTAGTTGTCGTGGGGCTGCTGCCTGGACCGCGCAGCGGGCGCTGACCGGCTTGATAGAGACGCCGTCGCTCCCGTAGGAAGCACGACTCCCGGAGCCGCTTTCGCGCGAGAATGAAACGAGGCCACCGGAATCGCCCGACCGCATTCTCGGAGTTGCCCTCTCTCAATGATGCCGTGCGTGTGCTCGGTCGGCCAGGTCATGCCGGTGTTCAGGGGCGCGTACCTCAGAGGTGGCATCAGACGCAAGATTCGGAAAAAGTGTGCCGGAAATCGAGGGGTGGATAGCGCTAAGAGTTGCGAGCGGCTTGCCTGAGACCGTGACGTCGAGTGCCTAGATGGAAACGCACTTCTCAGGCGCCACACTCTCCCGCACGCACTCGAACTACAATCCGTAGCCATGCACCGATGGCATTGAGATTCAACCATGAAGATCTGGGTGATGCTGTGTCTGGCTTTCGACTTGACCTTGGCTCTCTTGATGATCCGATTCGACGGCGAAAAGGTCAGTGCCCTGGAAACCGGCGCCTCCGCTCGGCTCGCAACGCAAGACCAAGCACCAACGGGCCAAGAGTTCGAGATTCCGGAAGATGAGTATGTCCCGACACCCGAGGAATTGGCCGCGGTGCCCGGCCGGTATCGGCTCTTTCCGAATCCGATCGGCGAAGGACCTCGATCTCATATGTTCCTCGACACCGCGTCGGGAGCCGTCTGGTGCGGATTCGTACCAGAGGCCGAGAACCCGATGAATCAACCACGCATCGCAATCAGCCATTGGGTGCGCATCCCCGTAGAGCCTGCGCCTGATGTTGCGCTACCAGAGCCCGGTCGATTTGCAGTCGAGGCGAGCTACTCGTACGGCGCGGATAGATTCTTGGTCGACACTATCGTCGGACGAGTTTGGGGCCTCATAGGCAACACCGACGGTAGCATTCTCTTCGTCGAGCAGTCGGTCGAGCGTCCCCCCGTCGAAGCGGAGATCTTACCAGCCGCGAGCGCCGAGTCCGCACCAGCGCAGAAAATCTCCGAGGAGGAGAAGCGATGAAGCCATTGACCCTAGGAATCGCGGTCCTGTTTTGGGCCGGCCTGGCACCGGTGACGGCGCGCGCGCTGCCGCGGAGCAGGAACCAGCAAGCCGTCGCACAACAGCGTGCAGCGCAACCAGCAGCCCAGCAGCGCGCCGCACAGCAGCGCGCGGCACAGCAAGCCGCGCAGAAACGTGCGTCGCAACAGGCGGCGCAACAACAAGTAGCACAGCAGGCCGCGCAGCAACGCGCGGCGCAGCAGGCTTCACAACAGCGTGCGACACAGCAGGTCGCGCAACAGCGCACTTCACAGCAGGTCGCGCGACAACGCGCCTCACAGCAGGCCGCGCAGCAACGCGCATCGCAGCAGGCCGCTCGACAACAAGCAGCCCAGCAGCGCGCAGTTCAGAATGCCGCTAAGAGACAAGCGTCGCAGCAGCAAGCGCCTCAACAAGCCTCCCGGCAGCACTCCCCACAGCGAGCGGCGAACTCACGAGTGGCGCCACGACCCACGCACCGGAGGCCTCGCCTCCGCGTACTTCCGGGCAGCGGCCATCCGGGCAAGTCGCCTCTCGGCCAAACAGCCCGTCTTCGGGTCGAAGTCCGGCCGCAAAGGCGACACCAATCATCGGCAGAGATCAACGCAACTGGGTGAACGTAAACGCCGAAATGCGCAATGCGGCTGGACGCCCATCCACAACGTATCGCGCTATGAGCGAGCGGCGCGTTACGCGAGCAACCGAGAGATTTCGTGCTGAGCGCATGAGCGTGGAGCTTCAACGCGCCGCTCGTGCGGGATTGACAGGAAAGGCCGCCCAGGAGCGAGCCAAACGAACAGTAGATCGCCAAGCAGAAAGATACAAGAGCGCAATCCAGTTGGCGCATAATCGCCGGTGGATTCAAGCTGCGGTAAATTCCGCCAAGGCCGGCAGTCGGAACGGAGTCTTCGACGTCCGACACAATCCCTCGAATGCACGCATGTCGTTGCGGGAGCTGATGGCATTCGGTCGCGGCCGGCTGAGCTCGAGTCAGTACCTCCAGATGGAGCGTCGGGTCGTCCAATGGGGCGAGCGGGCCGATCCGCGTGCTTCGAACCGCACCTGGAAACCGAAAGCGGGCGATGGAAACGGAAGAGATCAGTGAGTCACCTTCTCCGAGCCAATAGGTCCCGAATCTGCGGTGATCGATCTTGTCGCCGGCCCGCCGTCGCCGATCTGGCCGCTGCTGCGCAGGAGGTCGCCACCCCAGCGAGCCAAGCCTCCGCGATCACTGGCTCTTCAATTGGCATTCTTCCCCGGCAGGTTGATCCGGATTCGCCCTGCCGAGTTCCTCCGCACCGCTCGTCCTCCCCAGTGCGCCATGCGTGGCTACGGGCGCTTCGGATCGGGCGCCGCTTGTTCGGGACGACACGTAACGATTGGTGTCCCACAAGCCGTCAGATTCCACATCGTCCTCGCGCCGGGCAACCGGAGCCTAGCGGTCGGTCACGGGCTGGGGGCTGCCTGCCGAATCCGGGCATCGAATGCCGGGATTCCGGGAGATGGCGCACGACTGCCGACCCTCCCAAGAGAGAGTCGGGCGGATCGCTTGACCACTTCGTCATGCGGAGACCTGGAATGTCTGAGGTTTGAGACTACCGTGCGCTTACGAAGAACCCGGACGCCCAGGCATGGTGGAGGTCCCGCCTCCCTGAGTTCCGGCCTTCCTCAGCGGCTAGCCCCTCAGCGGCGTGCCAATGGATTTTCAAGACTCGCGGCTGATCCCGCAGAAGTTGGATTCCGAGTCCCTGAAATGCTGGTGGGCAATCGCGCCCTCAGTCGATCCGTCAAGATTGGAGACAAATCAATGAGAACTCACGGGCCCTGCATCATCGTGTTCTTCGGCGTGGCTTTGCATTGCGCCAGCATTGCGGTTGGCCAGGATGGTGGAAGAAGGGGACCACGAGGAAGCACTCCCGATTCGAGGCCGCGCAAGGCAGCACCAGTCGAAGCTCCAAAGGTGGGCGAGCCTGTGACTCCAAGTACCGCCACAGCTCCGCGGGCGAGGCTCGTCCATGTGGTACCGGACCCGCCGACCTACCTCCTGCAGCGCGCCGGGACCACCTTCGGGACCGACCAAGACCGAGAGGAGCCGCGGCCCAAGGTTGACGCTGCGGTTGCCGCAGATGTCACGGCGCGCTATCTCGACGCGAAGGCGCGCTACGAGCTGGAAGAGAATCTCCGGATGGCCTCCATACAGCGGGCGTACGCGATCGACGGCAAGCTGTCCGCCATGGCCGGCTTTCCGCTTCTTTCGGAGCTGCATGAACCAGACCAGGTAGTCATGAGCGAATTCAGTGGTGCCTGGTCCGAGTACCATCGCCTCTTCCCAAGTCCGGCCCCTAAGCAGTGGAGCGCGCGCGTCGAGGCCAGTTGGGGCTGTGGCCTTTACCTTGTCGCCGAGACTTTTGAAGGGATCGGGGAGAACAGCGCCGAGTGGTCCAAGTTCTATGTCGCCTCACCGACCGGCGGACGACATCTCTTCGGAGAAGGAACACCAATCGCGAACGTTGAAGGCGCGTCGTTGTCGACGCGAGGATTCTGGGCGCGCAAAGGCCGGGTAAATGTGACGAGACCCGCGGAAGTCATCATCCAAAGCTCATTCTCCAGGGCCGGCGGAGCGATGTCCTTCGGTCTTTTTGTTTGGACACCTGAGCACCAGTTGCAGCTTCTCGCGGAGGAGGGGCATCCTCTCCCGGGAGCCGAAGAGTGGACATTCATGGGGTGCTTGAGCTTGGAGTTCGTCGGAGAGCATGAGTCACTCGTCGCGCTAGACTCGCGCGGGCCCAAGGGCCCTTCCAGGCGTAGCTTCATTATGAACAATGGACGATTCAAAGCCTCCGAAGAGGATGCCATCTGGGTTGCGAAGCGTTCCGTCCCCAGCACCGCAAGAAGCCTGGCGAGCAGGTACGAGGCTGCGATTCTAACACGAGAGAACGAGGTTCGTTTCGGACGCCGTCGTTCCCCCCAGGCCGTCTTGTCCTTCCCCATCAAGGGCGGGCCGACTCTTCAAGATCGCACTATGTCTCACGCCAATCGCGTTGCCTGCAGCGATGCTGGCCACTTGGCGGTCTTAGCCAATGTCGAGCTACCAAAACCAAAGAACGGCGGATACCAGCCGAGGCCTGATTCAGCCTGGGCGATCTGGCTGAGCGCTCCGGACGGAACGGGGTCCGTCATTGCGACTCGCGAGGACCTGGAGAAGCACGATCGTGCGCTTGGGTCCCGAAGAGTAACAGCCGAAGATCTCGCAGTCACCTGGCAGGGACACGTGTACTTCACCGCTGCCCAATCAGTGTGGGGGTCAGACGGACGAACGCTAACTCCGGTCGTGATGCAAGGTGACAGCGTAAGCGTTGCGGAGCAGGGCGAAGGGCGGGTGGTGGAGGCCAAGTTCCTGAACGATGGAGTTGGACGCGACGGAACCTTGCTGCTCAAGCTTGTCCTAGAGAAGCCAGACAAATCCAGATTCCACGCCGTGGCCTCATATACTCTGAGTACCCCGAAAGATCACAAAGACGCCGACGGGACCGCCAACCGCTGAACGGGATACTCTCATCAAGATACTGAGACGATTACGGCCTCTGTCCCCCTGATTGACATCCGTGCTCCCCGCCAGCCCGAACCGGACTTTTCGCGACGAGCCCCCACACAAGCCACCTCTCCACGAGCGCCAGGAGGTCTCGGGACCGGTGGCGGAGGGCGAGGCGAAGCGCGCCATGCGCGGTACGCGTCCGGTGATCCCATCCTGGCCAGGGCTGCCTGACGCCAGTCGGGGAGACTCAATCCGAGGGCAGCCGGTGCTCCGGGTGCGCTTCCGCCCAAGCCCATGGCGTGAGCGAGGCGATCTCCGTTGCCGGCGTCGTCGCGACGGCGCGGAGCACGGCTTCGAGGTAGAGCTCGGGGTTGAGCCCCGCCGCTCGGCAGGGAGGACGAGCGAATAGAGCCGGCAAGCCACGGCACCGCCACGAGGGCTGCTGAAGACGAGCCAGTTCTTCCTGCCGACCGCGATCGGGCGCAGAGCGTTCTCAGCCTGGTTGTTGTCGATCTCCAGCCTGGGCTCGTTTACGAAAACACCGAGCGGCTCGCGCTGGTTCTCGATGTAGCCGATGGCCTTCCCCAGCGGTCCCTTCGGTAGGACCGCTCGCTGGCCCTTGAGCAGGTACTCCTCACGAGAGTAGCCGCGCGCTTCCGCGCGTCGCTTCAGCGTGGATTCCAGGCGGAAGAGGCGCTGGATCGGCACCATCAGCCGCGCGGCCTCCGGTGACTTGAGGTCCAACGCGACCTTCACCTTGCGACGTGCATGCGCCCAGCAGCCAGCACGAGTCAGGCAGTTGCGCCGCGTGATCTCGTCATAGCCACTGTATCCGTCGCCCTGCAGAATTCCCTGCCAGAGTGCGAGGTACTTGTTCGGGCCGTCCCGATCACGGCCCATGCGGAAGTCGAAGGCGATCTTCGCACCGGCGCGATAGACCCACACGTAGCTCTGCTGCGTGCCTTTGCCGCCCTCGAGACGCACGGTGACGGGCGTCTCATCGGCTTGGATGATCTTCTCCAGCAGGAGCTCCGCCCGCATCCTCTCGAGTACGGGCTGCGAGACGAGCTCGTCGACGCGCCCCAGCATGTCCCACATCGTCGACTTCGGAAGGTCGATCCCGTAGCGCTTGAAGATCTCGCTCTGTCGATGGAGCGGCAGGTGATCGGAGTACTTCGCGACGGCGATGTGTGCGTAGACGGAGGGCTCGTACTTGCAGCGCTCGATCAGCGCTGCGGGAGCCTCCGCCGTCTTCATCGCGTGGCCTGCCGGACAGGCGTACTTCTTCCGCACAGCGGTGCACGAGAATCTGCGCCGGGACCACATGTCCGCGCTCGCAGCTCTCCTCGCCGATGCAGCGCATTCCCACGCCGCAATCAGGACAAGTGCGCTCGCCCTCTGGAAGGTCGAGCTCGGTCAACAGGCGAGGTAGATGCGCGGGGAAGCCGTTGCGACCATGTCCCTTGCGCAACCGCCGCTTCGGAGCCGGCCCCCCTGCTGCGGCAGAATCCGGGGATGGCGCTGGCTCCGGTGCGACTTCGGCAGCCGCAGGAAGCTTGGTGAAGAGATCGAGCTGCCCTGGAGCGATGCGTTCGGACTTGCGCCCATATAGCGCGTTGAGCAGCGTCTTCAGTCGCTCGCCGAGCCGCTCGTTGTCCTCGCGCAGCATCTCGACGGTCTTCGAGAGCTCTTCGAGATCGCGATCGCGAGTCTCGAGCAGGCGCAGGAGATCGACATCGGCGGTGACCATCGCTGCCGTCAGATAGCACTTCGCGGCTCGATGCTCTACAGCGCTAAGCAGATTTTTCGAAGCGATCGTCGTGCGTGCGTCGACGCTGCGCGCCGCGCAGATCGATGCCTTCGAGAAGCAGCGCCAACTCGGCGGCTGTCAGCTCGATGACATGCGGCTTGCGCCCCGTGCGATCGAGGAGATGGAAGCGACCGACTTCGAGCCGCTTGTAGAGCAGGGAAGTAGCCCGAGCGATCCCACCAGAGGATCTTGGTGCGATCCTTCGTGCGGTTGAAGAAGACGAAGAGATGGCCCGACTGTGGGTTCTCTTCGATGACCACCCGCGCGAGCTCGGAGAGTCCATCGACGGACTTCCGCATGTCGACGCAGTCGCGAGCAACGAAGATGCGCACCGAGGGAGGAAGGCTCAGCATGCGCGCACCTCGCGCATCAGGCGTCGAAGCTCATCGGGGTCGAATCCGGGCGGCACATGGATGCGGGTCCCATCGGAGAGCTCGACGATCCAGCTCGCGCTCTGGCGCGGACTCACGATGCGCACCGGGACGAAGGCTGGAGAGCGATCCGTGGGAGAGGCGCATCGCTTCGTCCGTCGCGGTCAGACGCTTGCGCCAGTAGCTCAGGAGCGAGCGGCTGATGCCGCGACGCTCGCAGAAGGCCTTCGTCGAGAGATCAGTGCGGTCGAGATCGGCGAGCACGCGGCGCATCTCTGCGGCGCGGGCTTCGGACGGCGGACGTCCTGCCATGGGTCACCTCCGTGGAGTGGTTGGGAGGCGGCATAGTCGGGCAGGGGCTGGGGGGTGCGATAGATGGGGTGACCGGACGCGTACCATGCGCGTGCTACGGGGAGTCGGCGCTCGGACGCCCCCCTCGTTGGGGACGGTGCGTAACGATTGGTGTCCCCCACGCCGTCAGATACCACTTCCCCTGACACGGAGCCGGTGGCGCGGGGCGAGGGCGGAGGGCGCCAAGCGCGCCCTGCGGAAGGACCATCTTCCGGCCGGCTGGATCGCCCCGGACCCGCATGGATGCTGGGGTGCCGGATGTCCGGACGGAATGCTCCTGGAGGTCGGGGAGAGGGAGCGGCGCCGGCTACGCGGGCGAATGCCGCTGGTGGCCTCACGCTGCGCTCCCGCAGAGACCCTTACTTGGACGTCGCCTGCGGCCCACACCCTACTTCCGCGCCGATCCTGCCTTCGACGCGTTTGAGACCGTGATGCCCGCCTGGTTGGCTGGTAGGTCCACAACAAATGCTTGGCTGTAGAACGAGCCTCCCAGAAGCGTCGGATCGTTGGGGACGCCAAAGACCAGTGTACCGGCGTTGCCCGAGGTCGGTACCGCCTGAATGAACTCGCCGCTTACGAAGAGCGTGCACCTGGGCATGCCGAGCGGACCG
>JADJQY010000021.1 GCA_016712505.1 Candidatus Eiseniibacteriota bacterium
TCTTCCTATCGAG
Organism: Candidatus Eiseniibacteriota bacterium; assembly: GCA_016712505.1. Classification (GTDB taxonomy): domain Bacteria; phylum Eisenbacteria; class RBG-16-71-46; order CAIMUX01; family CAIMUX01; genus JADJQY01. Next base: position 14 of record JADJQY010000021.1, read on the forward strand.
AACATGCCGCGGCGGAACCAGCCCCAGATGCACGCCATCCCCTCCGCTACTACAACACGATCCTGCGCGGCATCTTCCTCCGGGTCGGGAATCGACGTCCTCTGGCCGCAGACACTGACCCTGCTCGGGTTCGGGATCGGCATCCTGACCTCGCCGCGCGGCGCTTCCTTCCGCAAGAACCTCGACTGAGGGCGAGCCTGATCCCGCTCGGGAGGCCGCCTGGCGGCTACTCTGGCGAAACCCCGGCGCCTGGCCGCAGAAGGATTCAGTATGACCCGCCCGGTTCCAGAATTCTCCTGGTCCCCTCCGCGATCGACCGCAGTGAGCTGGAGCGGCACTTTGCCCGCTTCCGCGCGAACATCGTGGGGACCGGTTGGCGGACGTTCGTGTCCCCGTTCGGCGAGCGTCCTTTGATCTACGCCGACTGGATTAAGAGCGCGCCCTATCGGGCTTCGATGTTCGAGGTGAAAGCGGATGCTGCACGACTTCGGCCCGTTCGTGGGGAACACGCACCCCGGCTCCACGGTCACCGAAGCGCGCATGACCGAGGCGTACCACCTGGCGTTGAAGCAGCGGATCAAGGACGCGGTCCATGCCGGATCGGAAGACGGGATCGTCACCGCCTATTCCGCCGGGACCACCCGGGGCAACAAGCTGCAGCGGATCCTGGGACTCCGGGTTCCTGAGGGTGCTGCGTCGTCGCTGCGAGCTACCCGAGTCCAATCGCCCGGTCTTCATCAAATCACATGGAAGTACCGCACGAACCAGATCCCGTGGCAGGCTCGAGACCCTGGCCGACCCCGCTGCAGTCGAGCCGAAGGGAGCGGCTGGTCAGCGTGGAGAATCTCGACCGGGAACGTTGAAGGTTTCGCGGCCGGACGAAAGACGTCAAGTGATGCCTTCACCGCCTGCTCCAACGTCATCACCACCGGCGTCCGTGTCCCGTATCATGATCTCGCCCGTGTGATGCACGCGCACGGCGGGTCTGCTTCGTCGACTTCGCCGCCTCGGCGCCGTACGTCGAGAGATCGACATGCATCCGCACGACGTTCGCGGGCTCTCGATGCAGTCTACCTCTCCCGCACCCGTCTTCTCGGCGGACCCGGCACCTCAGGAGTGTTGATCTTCGCCTCCGCGTTCAGATCGGAACGAGGTCCCGGACCAGCCGGGCGGGGGCACGGTCGATCTGGACCAACCTGTGGGGGCCGCCGCTACGTAAGCGATCCCGAGGCGCGGGAGTGATTGGGGGTACGCCTACGTTTCTCCAGGCGTGATCCCCCCCCCGCTCTGCTTCGAACTCAAGGAGCGGATGGGAGTCGACCGGATGCTGGCCCGCGAGGAAGAACTCAATACCCGCACCTTCGCAGGCCGCGAGCGATTCCCGGACTCCATCTTCTGGCGGAGCACTCCGAGGATCGCCAGTCGATCTTCTCCTTCTTCGTGGAGGGGTGTACGCAACCCGATCGTCCAGCTCCTGAACGATCGGTCGTCTGGCATCTGCATTGGCGGCGGCTGCCGGGCGGTACCGTTAATTATCTTCAAGCTGCACGTCAGCCCGGCCTGCCTGAACGAATCACGGCCCTGATCGACACAAGGGATCTCTCGGCCAAGCCAGGTTGGTGTGCAAATGTCGCTCCACCCCACGACCACCGACGGCGAGGCAGGATTCCACCGCTGCTGCCATCCGGGAGAGACTCCCGCGGAGCGCGCCAAGGAATGGGAGGCCGATTACCTGTACGACCCGCACGAGAACGGCTTCCGGTGCCGCTGCCCGGTGAACGACGGCGACCCGGCTGCGGGCTGGTTTACGCTGCCTCGAGTACGCGGCGCCCGAGTCATTGCGAGCGCCGCGTGTCCTGCGGCAAACCTCCCGTCGTTTTCAGAGGATGGAGCCGAACATGTCGGCTGGCTCCCCGTCGCGTTGCTCGCGGGAAGATTCCACGCCACGCTTCGCCTGGAATTCGCGCATGAGCACCGGGCGTTCTGAGGTGCTCGCGGCCACCTGCAGGTGCAAGCGGTAAAAGGCAAACTTGGCCACCAAACGAAAGCGCCACCCGTGAGATCGGTCATCCCGGTAGAGAGCAACACCGCCGTAGGCAAGCCAATGCACGTGGGCGCACGAATCGGAGCCCGAGCCGCAGCCCTCCTCCTCAGCCGTGTTGTTGCCGAACTCCGGCGGGTTCGCTGGCCTGCTCCGAGTGAACTCCCCCGGAGGCTGTTGTGCACTCCGACATTGCTGATCCCGACGGCAAAGAGATCTGGCCGCTCGGTGACCCCGCGCCCCATCGGAATCGCCCCGGCCGAGCGGCCATGCACCGCCAAGCGTGCCGGGGAGGTCCATCGCCCTGAGACCAGATACTCTGCGCAATCGATCAGATCTTCCCACGAGCGGTGCTTGTTTTTTGGCTTCCCGGCCTCGTGCCACTTGAGCCCGCGTCCCCTCCGCCACCCCCCGGGGCGATGGCCCAGACTCCGCCCCCGCTCCAGAAAGGCCAGATTGAGCGGGAAGGCCATCATCGTCTGGTTGTTCGGCGTGACACTCAGCCCGTACGCGTCGGAGGCGGTGATCAGGGTCGGAGCACTTCCGTCGCGCACTACCCCCTTCCGGTAGACGAGGATCGAAAGCGGCACCGAGACACCGTCCGCGCCGTGACCAGCAGCTCCTCCGAGGCAAACCTGCTGGGGTCGAAGGCCGACGGCGGCGTCAGATCGGTCGCCCGGACCGCGCCGTCCGCTTCGAGCGCGAAGATCGCGTTCGACGGGAGCCAGGAGCGGAGTCCGAAGAGAAAAGGCCGTCGCGCCTGCGCCTCCGCCGCGACCATGGTGATCGATCCGGCGGGAGGCATCGCAACCTCCATCGTCGCGCCGTTTCAAACCTTCCGGTGTCGTCTGAGGCGATCCACTCCGTCCTTCGCGCCATGGATGTAAAGCGCGTCACGTCCGGACGTAGAGCCCCTGAAGGATCGTCTCCGATTCCGGCAGCCACCACGGTCGTGGAGGAGATCCCGGCGAGGCAGTCAGCCACGCAGCACCTGGAAGTGTGGCGCATCGCGATGACTCAGGAGGAAGATCTCATGTCCGCGCGAGACGAACCCGGTCACGGCGTCCTCCACCCCCGCAGATCGGGCGCCAGCCTTCCTCCCCGCCGACGTTGGCCAGCCGTGTTGAGGTAGAGCGCAAGCTCCGGCTGCACCCCGGTGTTCACCGCGGCAACCACGAACTCCGTCCCCGGTGTGGCGCGATCGAGGCCGCCTCGAGCGAGCTGGACCGGAACCTCCGGGAACATCTCCTGTCCGGGAGAGTCTTGACGTCGGTCGAGGGATCGGTGCCCAGTCGATGCAGCCAGCAGACGAAGAGATGTCCCGGTAGTACTCCACGCTCCCGCGTTCCCGACCCGGAGCGAGCTGGATGTAGAAGAACCCGCGCGAATCGGGGAGCCAGGCCGGGAAGGCGTACTGACAGCGGTCGATCACCTCGGGCAGGAATCGCCCGGTGTCGACCTCCAGGGATCGCGATGTCAGCGTCCTGGCCGCCCGAGGCCGAAATGCCGAGCGCCACCCACTTTCCGGGTCCGGCGACGGCACCCAGTAGTTGAGCGCGTGGTGGATCTCCTCGGTGCGGGTCTCCGGATCGAACAGGAGTCGCTCCTCGCCCCCGAGTTCGTCCCGCACGAACAGCATGAAGTTGTTCGCCCCCGCCGGCCTTCGTTCGACGAACAACCGCCCGCCCGAAGACTGCACCGCGTTGACCGCCGGCTGCTCCCGAGAGTTCCAGGATCGCCGCGCAGCTCCAGTGCGCCCGGCATCGCGTCGAGCGTCGCCCGCGCGTGGTCTCGCTGCGCGCGCATGTACCGCTCCCAGTCCGGATCCTGGTCGTTCTCCATCCAGCGGCAGGCCGGGAATGCCGATATCGTCCGCAGCGGTGTCGGTGACCACCTCGACCCGCGCCGCCGGAGGCGGGGTACGAGTCGGCCTGCCCCTCGAGCCAAAATCAAAGATCAGCCTGCAGGTCACCAAGAGCATCAGCGCACCGATCCCCACTCCCTCGGCACCACCGTCCGGTCATTCCATGCAGGAACAAAGCGTGCGTGCATCGCCCGCCCCTCATTTCGGCCAGGACGGGTCGGCCAGATAGAGCCTGCGCACCGCGTCAGTGGTCGATCACATGCCCCGGACAGATGCAGCGGGTCGGCATCGCTGAACTCCCGCCTGAGGCGATCCTCCGCGACGGGACCATCGGCCGGAAGCGCCCTCGAGCAACGCGATCGTTCCTCGCACCACGATCCACTCCGCGATCAGCGTTCCTGCAGCGGGCGGCGATTAAAACCGCCGGGGCCATCCGAAGGTGGTCCTGCGAGAATCCCGGGGGCAGCGCCTGCAGTTTCCGGCGCGCGAACCAGGTCGCGCGGAAGGCAAAGATCTGCTCAGCGTCGATCAGGTGCCCCAGCAATTTCCTTGATCGTCTCGGGGCGTAGGAGCGAACCGGCCTGCGCCTCGTTGAACGCGCCGAATAGTCGACCACCTCGCCCACCTGACGACGCGATCTCGAGCAGATTGCCGGCGGCACCCGCTCGATGTAACGGCGGTAGTACTGGTGGCTTTCGTCGCCCTCCGGCGGAACCGGCTGGGCAACTACCGAGGCAGCCGGCGCCTCTCTGATGCGGACAGGATGGCGCGTGCACCAACGGGGAACTCACCGCTTCGATCCTCCTGCGGTTGATGGTGCTGTGTCGCAATCATCAGGCTAGTCGCAAGCCGAGTGGACCTCTCACAAGCGCCACTTATGATATTGATAGGTGCCACTTTGAGTTCCCGACAGCCAGGAGGGAGTCGATAAGTTTCACCGGCCCAGACAACCGGATCCTGCGCGCACCTGCGGCGGCGCCGAAGGAAATCCAGATCGCCACCGGCGCTCGCACGATGGCGCCCCGTCGGCAACGCCCGGATCTACCGGCAATTGGTGGAACACATCCTCTGGCCTTCTCCCCTCCGGCAGTCCGCTCCCTTCCGGCCGCGCCCTCGCCGCCGACCTGGGTCTCGCGTGCAACACCGTCGAGAGCGCCTTCTTCGAGCAGTTGGTCGCCGAGGGGTACATCGTTCGGCGGATCGGCTGGATCGCTCGTGGCGGAGAATCTCCAGGAGGCCGCCCCCTTCGCCCAGCGAACGACCCCCGCTCTCCGAACCTTCGCCGTTCCTCCCGCGCGCCCTGAACCCGCCCGCCTCCGTCGCCGGGGCACCCTGCTCGAATCGCGCTCTCTGGCGCACCTTAGCCACCGCGCCGACTCCGCTTCCGGTCTCCTGGTCGACCGACATCGACAATACCTTCCCGCGCCGGAATCGCCTGCTGGCGCGCAACGCCCGTCGCCGCGGCATCGCCCTTTCTGCAGTCCGCGCCTCAGGCCGGCCTGCCTGAACTCCGTCGGCCGAGTACGGCATCGTCCGCTTCGGGGGTGGTTTGCGCTGCGATGCCGAGCAGGTGGTCATCGTGAGGAGCACGCAACAGGCGCTCGATCGCGCGGGTCGTCCTCGCCGATCCCGGAGACGTCGCCTGCATTGAAGAGTCGCTGATATCCCAGCCCCCCCCGCCGCCTTCCTCGCCGCCGGAGCGCGCCTCCATCCCGTTCCGGTCGACCATACCGGTCTGATCGCCGACCAGCGCCCCGGCCCGCGGTCGGCAGTTTCTCTATCTCACCCCCTCGCACCAGTTCCCCCTCGGCGTCCCCTCGCCCTCTTCTTCTTTGCGCGGCAATCTCGCCGTGCTCGCCTGGGCCGCCAAGACCCGCACCTGGGTCATCGAGGACGACTTTACAGGACAGCGAGTTCCGGAGTGAAAGCCGCCCCTCGCCGCGCTCCAGGGATGGACCAGCACGATCGGGTGCTCTACATCGGCACGTACAACAAGGTGCGCTCTTCCCCGGCCTCCGCCTCGCCTACGTCATCGCTCCGCGCAGCCTCATCGTCCCCCCTCGCCGCCGCGCGCCGCATGTCCGAGCCGGCAGTCTTCTCATCGCCGCTCCCAGGCCACCTCGCCGCCTTCCTGGCCAGCGGCCAGTTCACCGCCTTTCTCCGCCGGGCCCGCCTCCGCTACGCCGAGCGTCGTCATCTCCCTCGTCACCCGCGCCACCCACGCCTGGGGCAATCACGTCCGCCTCGGTCCCTCCGGCACCGGCCTCCACCTCGTGGTCCAACCTCCACGTCACCTCAACGAAACGCAGGTCGTCGAGTCGGTGCGCCACCTCGGCATGGAGTGTTTCTCCCCTCTCGCGCTACTACGTCGGGCGCAAGAAATCCGGACTGCTGCTGAGCTACGGCGCGTCGTCGGACGCCGCGATCTATCGCGACCGTCGATCGGCTGGCGCGGATCTTCGGGCGGGCGGGACGGGAGGCCCGGAGTTCGCGGACCCAGACGTCGGGGGGGCAGACCGATCCTCCACGCGAACGCCCAACTGAAACGCGATCACCGCTCGAGACGATTAGAGAGAGCGGTGTGGAAGGAAGAACAAGGAGAGAGATGGGTCATCAGGTCTCGCTGACGCCAACGGATGAGTTCACGGGGGACACACGACGGTGCGCCAAGTCAGCGGCGCCACGGTCCGCCTCGACCGGAAGGGTCGCTGATTCCGCGATCAGAATCGCGCCGATAGAGGAGGTGTGGAGGCTACCGCCCCCGTACAGCGGCTTCATCCGCCCCCCCAACTCCGCGACTCAATCGGCGTCGGCGCGCATTTCCGGCCACCGCCCCAGTCCCCAGCACATGCGTCGGCCCGTACACCTGGTCGACATTCTGCCAGCCTCGGGCCACCCGGGCCCGGCGGGATCTTGGCCATGCTGGTGTTCCCTTGCCGCCGGTGAGGTCGGAACCGAGCCAGTATGTCGCGCCGCCGGCTGAACGACCAGACACCAACCCACCAGTCCCCCGACACGCAGCGCGCCTGCGTGAGGGCGTATTCGTAGTGGCGGCAGTCCGGCCGACAGGTTGGACTCTGGCTCAGCAACGATCCGCCGTGCACATCACTTGGCCAGGTGCTCCGGAAGCCATCGTCCTGCCGGATGAAGAGGTCATGTTGGGTACCTCCCCAGATCCCAATCTGGGTGAACTCCAGGGCGGCGCGGGCGCTGAGGAGGCGCTCCATGGCGGATCGGAGGCGCGCGTGGCCGGGAGGAAAGGGGACAGAATGGCTCCAGGTGCTGGGCGCACATCTGGGCGCTAAATCACTTCGCATGATTCAAGATAACGATTCCCGCGAGGGGCCCGGAGCGGGCATGAAGTTCAAGACTGGAAGCCGTAAGACCTCACCTGTCAGTCTTTGGGTGTCTAGATCCAGCGACGACAAGGAGGTCTTACGATGTTCGTTCACGGACGACTGTCTCGTCCGATCCGACACCGTATTATCCGAGTGGATCGAAAGACCCGCAATGCCGATCTTCGGATCCGCTGCCGGGTGGTGCTGGAAGGTGGCCGAAGGGACGAGCACCCAGCGGCGGCGCTGGCGCTCGGTTGCGCTCCTTCCACTTGCCTGGCGAGCGGTCGCTCGGTTCGGCCGAGGCGAAAGCGGGCTGCTCGATCGCCGGGCCGAATACGGCTCGCTCAAGGTGGACGAGGACGTACGCGGCGGGATCTGGCAGATCCGGTTGGCGGCCCCAAAGATCACGGCCTCGAGCGGAGCGCCTGGTCGCTGGAGGTGCTGGCGGTGATCGCGAAGGAGCTCAGGGTCAGCCTCTCGCGTGGTCATTTGAGCAAGGATGCTCCATTCGCTCGGCATCTCCGCCAAGCAGGCCCGCCCCTTCGTGCGATGCCCCTGAATCGGCGCCGACGCGAGCGGCGGTTTGCCCACTGCGCCGACTTGGCCGCCCACCGCGCCCACCGCGAGGTCGTGCTCTTCGCCGACGAGATCGACGTGCACAAGAACCCGCGCATCGGCCGCGACTGGACCCTGCCCGGGACCCAGTGCTTCGTCGAGACCCCGGGTCGAAACGAGAAGCGGTATCTGGCGGGTGCCTACGACCACGCTCGTCAGCGATTGATCTACGTCGAGGGCGAGCAGAAGGCGAGATTGGCTCTTCGTTCGCTTGCTGTGGCTCCTGGCTCGGACCTATCGCGGGATGCGGAAGATCCAACTCTCATCCTCGACAACTACGTCATCCACAAGAGCCAGTGGGTGGTGAAGGCACTGGCCCAACTCGCCGATCGGATTGTGTTGCACTTCCTACCTCCCTATTGCCCGCAGGAGAACCGGATCGAGCGGCTCTGGAAGGATGTCCCACGACAACGTCACCCGCAACCACGACAAGAAGACCATGACCGATGTGCTCGAGGCCATCTTCCGATGCCTCAGCAGTCGACTCAAGACCCGGCGCGAGCCGCTCGGCTCCTACTGACGTGGCATTGCAGAATCATGCAAGGTGATTTAGCGTGGAGAGAAGGAAGATCGGAGAAGCGGGCACGCTGCACGGGGAGGCCGCGGTGACACGGGCGCGCACCTCGAGCGATGACTCGACAGAGCAACAACTCGCGGCGGTCACTTCGCGCGGAGAGACGGCGGGAACATGGATGCTGAGGTCGATCCGATCGAGGGGGGGACCGCTGAGTCGCCCTTGATACCGGCGAATTTGAGACGGCGCGCAACGGCAACCGCGCCGGGGTGGCGAGGAGTCCGCAGGGACGTCCCTGCGTTGCCACTTCATGATCACGGGCTTCGAACCGCGACACCCGTTGATACCGCGTACCGCCTGGACCGCCCATCGATCGGCGACCGCGCTCGGCGACGCGGCGTGAGCCTCGGGCTCCTCCAGTTGGATGATTCGCCTCGGATCGGCTGCCCACCAGATCTCGGCTGTGGAAATGACCCTCCATCGAAGATCGCGGTCGGCGACAAAGCGTGGAGCCTCGTTCAGTGGGGCGGCTGGCGCCGCGCGCAGGACGCCACGTTCGCCAACCCAGAATCCCCGACGAGGGTCGAGCGGGCTCAACCACCTGCGACGCCGTGCCCGTGATCGACTGTCGCGGACTCCGGGACCTTCCGCGATTCGTAGTTCGGGCTGTGGAACTCCTGAGAACAGCCATCCAGTCCACCCGTGAGCCGCGCTGTTGCTTGGATCCCACCCAAGTTGTGATCCCCTCCCCTAACGAGGACAAGATCATGAATGCCTCGGCATCAGATGGTCCGTGGAGGGTGCAAGCCACCGCGCGCGAGGCGCCCATCCGGGGTCATCGACGGGCGATCGGCCTCGTCTTCCGCCGACGCTCGCCGGTGGTTCACCGCTCTCCTGTTCACCGGTCTCCCGTTGACGTGCATGGCGGGAGCCGAGTATCCTCCGTCGTTGCGAACTGACTCCAATCACCCGGGAGGGCCGCAATGCGGAAATCTCCGACTCCTGCCTCACCTGGTCATCGTCGTCGCCCTGAGAGCCAGGACGCCCGGGAGTTGCTTTCTGCCTCGCCGAATCGGCCGATGCGCTTCGCTCGCTGCCGTATTGCTCGCTGCGGGTGCATCAGCTCACGCAAGTACGGTCTTCGTCGGAGGCCCCGGCGGCCAACCGAGCGTCGCAGCTGGTTTCGCCCTGGCTCAGCCCGGCGATGAGATAGTCGTGCGGGACGGCCAATGGACATTGACTGACTTTCAGTGGACCGCGACGGACGCCAACATCCACCTTCGGAGTGAGCACGGAGCTCAGGCCTGCACGCTTCAAGCCGGATCAACGATAAGCCGCCACATCACCGTGGGCAACGTGACCGGCATACGCATCGGCGGCGAGATCAACGGCGGCGTCGCAGGATTCACATTCACCGGTGGCAACGCGACCGGCCCCTCGGGCCACGGAGGGCGATCTGGATAAGCGGCAGTTCGGACGTTTCGATCGAAGATTGCGTCTTCGATGCGAACCGCTCGAGCGCTAGCGGTGGCGCCGTCTGCGTCTACAACGCCTCCGCTCGGTTCAATGGACCGGAAGCATCCGCCGCTGCAGCTTCCGCGAGAATTCCTCGACCGGGTCGGGCTCGGGGGGCGGAGCCGTGAGGATCGCGAGCCCAGCACAGTGGTCCCTCGAACTCTGTGCGTTCCAGGACAACTATCACGAATACGTTGGGCAGCCTGCGTTCGGAGGTGCACTCTGGGCCTCCACGGAAGCACCCGGAACATCCATCAATGGTTGCACATTCAGCCGCAATCTGATCAAGAACGCGCCATCCGCGAGTGCTGGGGCACTTTTGGAGGCGGTGTGGCACTACACGGCACCTTCGCAGGTAAGTTTAACGACAACACCCTCTCCGCAAACGTTGCGTCATCAGGTGGTGGACTGTACGTGTGGTACCAGGCAGGCGGGAGCGCGCTTTTGTCGGAATTCAAGCGCAATGCATTCTCCGACAACGTGGCTCTCATCGATGGTGGCGGGATGCACACGGACCACGCTCCTGGTACCGCCAGGATCCCGGTTCACAACTGCCAGTTCGTCGGCATATTGCCAATCGGTACGGAGGAGGCGCGTTTTTCTACCACTACCCCACGACATGCAGCATTGCGTCTTCGCCTGGAACCGTGCCTCGGCCGGGGCCGGCCTCTGGATAGATTTGCGCAGCGCACCCACGAACAATGACTTTCGCAACGTTACATTTGTACACAATGAAGCAACCGTGGGAGCCGGCATTGCAGTGGGGAGAACGATGCCGGCGACACGTTGCCGATTTCGGCCTCCGTATCGAACTGTATTTTGCGTTCAACGCGGGACCTGCGTAGGAGGAACTTACGACCACCAACATCACGACCACACTTGCGTGCAATGACGCATTCGGAAACGATCCGGACGGTCCTGCGGCGACTTGCATGTCCTGCTTCTCCGTCGATCCAAGTTTCTGCGGTGCCGAGGCGGGTCCATACTCGCTCCTCGACTCCTCACCCTGCGCTAGGCGCCCTGACGTGGTCTGGTCGGCGCGATCGATGTGGGCTGCAACAACTATTCCGAGTACACGAACTGCACGGATACCTGGCTCGATCAGATGAATCCAACAACGAACTACAGTCAGTCCGACTCTCTTCGAATTGGAGCTGGTTCGACGGGTGTTCTGCGGTTTGGGTACGTGGCGCTTCCTAACGGCGTGACCGTGGATTCGGCCGCCGTTCAATTCGAAGTCGTCCGCTGGAGTGGATCGCCGAGCACGTTCAATCGGAAGTGCCTACAATCGGCGATCATGACTCAAGCAACCTGGGTGGATCTACAGGTTCAATCAGGTGTGGGGCAACCTGGTGCGCTTGCCGAAGCCACCGACTACGGAACGAAAAGCTGGCGACCACCACGGTCGTTGGTGACTACCGTCCCGTGCTGCTTGGCCCGTGGAGCGCGAACGTCTTGAGCCAGAACGCGATGCTGCTTGAGCTACTTCCGGCCAGCGATGGCGACTTGGTTCTCTCTGGGCGTGCGGGTCTGGAGCCGATCCTAGGCTCCGGATTTGGTACTCACCCTGAGAATGGCGCACCTGTGACGGGTCGCGCGGGCCTGCACCGGGACGATTGCCGTTGTTTGGCCGTTTTGCATGGTGACCGCGGATCGGAGGGTGAGATGGTACGCCTGCGTTTTCCGAAGCGGCACTGCACCTGGATGTGCGTGCTTCTGATTGAAGCGTCAGCCCAATCGAATGCGGCGGATTCTCCGCCCGTGGAGGTGTACCTAGGTTCGACTACGATCACGGCGGTTGATGGAGCCCAGGAGGACTGCGGGCAGTTGCAGCTCAACGCCGACGGCGTCTATGGAGCAGCGTTCGGATGGCAGTACGGGGGCGTGCAGGCACCGTACTACGGCGCGTTCGCGGAATGCTATTCGGGGAGTGCAGAGGTTTGCGCAGTGGTTTTCGATTTCACCAAGACATCTGACAACGGACCGGGGCGAATGCATGCGTATATCTGGAGTGACGACGCGGGACAGCCTGGGAACGTGGTATGTGGTCACAAATGTCGATCCGGGGTCGTTGCCTTCTGGCCGGAAGCCAGTCGGCATGTGATCGCGTTGCCCCCCGGCTGCTGCGTCGGCGAAACCTGGTGGGCTGGCTATTGGCCCAACTGGCCGGGCCAATCGGTGCGCTGGTGGACCACCGCGGACCTGTCCGACGTCGGCGGCTGCCCGTTCACCAACATCCGCCCGGAGTCGGGTATCGACGGATGGCACAACGTCTCCGTCGTCTGGGGTCCCCACAACGCCCTCGGGATCGGTGCCGAAACGGTTCCCCTGCGCGCCGACGCCCGCGTTGCACTCAAGCTGGGGCGCCGTGAAGGCGACTTACACCACGGACTGAGGGGCGGCCGCTAGCTGAGCCCCTAGTCGGCCGCGCTGTCGCGTACGTCGAGGGAGAATTCGCGTGTCTGGACTTGGCATCGGGCGCTTCGAGTGCGTATTCCGCTCATCGTGAACGGTCAGACCGGTCGATTGTGAACGCGCGGGTCGGCAACATGGGCACTCGGGTCGAGTCCTTCCCGGTCGGAGCGAAGCGATGCTGGTGCGATCCTCCCTCGCGGTGTCGGGGACCGGATCGCGGCTAACGATGGTCGCGGCCGTGCGCCACCTCGGCATGGGTGTCTCTCCCCTCTCGCGCTACTACCTGGGGAGGCGGATGAAGTCCAGGCTCATGCTGAGTTACCGCGCGTCGTCGGACGCCGCGATCATCGCGACCGTCGATCGCCTCGCGCGGATCTTTGGGCGAGAGTCGCGCGGAGTGCGGGGGAGTCGGGACGCACTGGGCAAGCGGGAACAGCAGTCCGCAAATCGGGCCGATCGCGGAGGCATCATCGACGATCAGGCAGGATCCACGCGACGCGAGGCCGGAAGATGCGCGCGAACGGCGCGATGCAGGAGCGTGGTTGAATGCGATACCGAACTGGTGCACGAGCGAGGCGAGACCCCATGCGGACAGGATCCGCCACGGCACGCCGAGTCCAGGCATTGTTGCGGCCCGAGTTATCCGAGGGATCGCCGGTTCCGCGATCCGGATCCCGCCATCACCCGTTTCGGAAGGCTACCGCCTCCCATGGAGCGACTTCACCCGCCCCCACGTCCGCGACTCGACCGGCGTCGGCGCGCACTCCTCGACCAGCGCCCCAATCCCCAGCGCGTGCGTCGGGCCGAACACCAGATCGACGTCCTGCCAGCCCTCCGGCCATTCGAGGCCCGGCGGGATCTTGATCATGCTGGTGGTGCCGGCGCCGCCGGTGAGGTCGGAGCAGAGGTAGCTGAGGCAGTCATCGTAGTGCGACCAGAGACCGATCCACCAATCGCCGGAAACACAACAACCATTGGGAACGCGTACTCGTAGTGTCGACAGCTTGGCCCAGTAGGCCGGGAGTCACCGACACTGATGTACTGGATGTACACCACCTGCCCCGGGGCGCCCATCCCATCATCCTGCCAGACCAACAAGTCATAGGCGGTCCCCGCCCAGATACCGATCTGCGACAGCTCGAATGCAATGCCCACGACTTCCCACGAGCGGAATAGCGCTCCGCGAACGCGCCGTAGTCCGGCGGAACGAGCAGTTCGGGTCGCGGACAGTATGCCGTTTCGTAGCTCCCGTCGGCATTGGACAGGAGCGCTCTGCGCTCTGGATGTCGAACTCTCGAGAGCTCCGATCAGAGCGAGGCCGGCAGCCGCGATGGCGCGGGCAGGGCAACGAGCCATGTCGCATCCTCCTTCCTCGCTTGGTCCGCGGCTGCGGGTGCAGCGCACGAGCGCAGCCGATCAGAACTGTCCCCGGGGACAGTTGCGCGCGCTCGGCGACCGGATGAGTCTAGCAGTCCGGGGGTGGATCGGGCTCGTGACCTTGCTTCACCGCGACGGCTTCACGATAGAGATCGGGGTCGGCGCGAAAGACGTCGGCGAGCGCGGGCGCCACGTGCCTCGAAGCCCACGTGGAATCATGTGCAAGCCGAGCTGGACCATCCTCCCCAGGGCCTCCCGCGAGGAAGGCGATCGTTGGTTGCCCGGCGCATTCCGAGCCGTTCGTTACCGCCCCCCATAGAGCGACTTCACCCGCCCCCACGTCCGCGACTCGACCGGCGTCGGCGCGCATTCCTCGACCAGCGCCCCGATGCCAAGCGCGTGCGTCGGGCCAAACACCAGATCGACATCCTGCCAGCCCTCCGGCCATTCCAGGCCCGGCGGGATCTTGATCATGCTGGTGGTGCCGGCGCCGCCGGTGAGGTCGGAGCAGAGGTAGTAGGTGGGGACTCCAGGATAGACGAGCCACGCACCAACCCACCAGTCACCCGACACGCAGCATCCAGGAGTGAGGCTGTACTCGTAGTGAAGGCAGTTGGGCCAATAGGGAGGCTGCGGCTCGAGTTCGATCCTTCTCGTGCAGATCACCTGGCCCGGCGCACCCGAGCCATCGTCCTGCCAGACAAAGAGGTCATGCAGGCTACTCCCCCAGATCCCGATCTGAGTGAACTCCAGCGTCACGCCCACGACCTGCCACGCCCCCGAGTACCGCTCCGCGAATGCGCCGTAGTCGGGCGGGAGGAGCACGTCTTCCCGCGGAATGTAGGCGGTCTCATAGCTACCGTCGGCGTTGGACAACCGTGTCTGGGCCGCTGACGTCGAACTCGCGAGCACGGCCAAGCCGACCAGATAGGTGATGCGCAGTCGAACCCTCACTTTGACTCCTCCCTTCACTCCCGTCGCCGCCTACCGAGATACCACGACCTTCTCCGTTGCAAGGTTGCGTCCAGTCTCCGCCTCCGTGAACCGCAGAAGGTAGACGGACCCCCCAAGTCCGCTGGGCCAAGGTGCTCGAGCGATGGTCTCCCCCCCGGCCACTGCGACCTGGTCGGCAAAGACGTGCGCACACCTCCCGGAGGTGTCGATCACGGTGATCTTGACGTTCGATCTGGCGGTAGCGCGACAATGCAACACCAACTCACCGCTCACCACCCGAGCACTCGTGCGGAACCGCAGCGCGCTGTCGTGCGGAACTTCGCGCTCTGCCACACCCGGGATGTCTTGGTGCGCCACGACCCCGTAACTGATTCTGAAACTTCCGCTCGATGGGCACGATCCCGCCTGCCCTGCTGGCTTGAACGGCTGCCAGCACAGGAACTGCTGGCCGGTCTCGTCGAAGATCTTGTACGTGTATGTGCGAAAATGGGCACTGCCGCTCGGGTCGTAAGAGAGCAGGTCAACGTGGTTTCCGAAGAACTTCGCGTCGTACGAGGAGTTGATTTGCTCGTTGATGTGGCGCCACCCCGTGGACAACCGGTGTCGTGGCCAGGCAAGGTCAAAGATCGTGTCGTAGAGCGCAGGAGTGCCGAACGGGCTCTTGAGAATCCCGATGTAGTCCACCTGCCACACTTCGACGCGAAAGTTGCCCCAGTTCTCTCCGGTCAAGCCCACGCCTGACACGTTTCTCAACTGCACATCGCGAGTCTCCAAGTACTGCGACGCGTAGTTTCCAGTCACCGCCGCGAATCCGAGCTGTCGTGGACTGTCAAGCAGCATAAGTACCGAATCCGCTTGGACAAGTCCCCGACCGACATCGATCGGAGAATACGATCCGACCGGCCGGGTGGTTCGTCGGAGGATCTCGGAGAGATCATCATTGATCAGTCGGCTGTCCCGCCCGAGAAGAAGGGCCGCCAAGCCGGACGCCATCGGCGCCGCTGCGGACGTCTGCCCAAACAAGGTCGTGATGCCGCCCCCGCCAAGCGTCGTCGTGATGTCACCCTGCCAGCCTCCCGGCGCGGACACGTCGATGTGCGAACCATTGACCTGGAGAGGCGAGCCGACTTGACCCCAGCAATCGACCGTCGTCACGGTGAGCGAGTACTCCGGGAACGCGCCTGGGTAGTAGACACAGGTGTCCGGTACCTGGCCTCCGCAGCTGGGGATGTTGCCCGCGCAGACAGTTTCGTTGCCGGCCGAGCTGACACACAAGATGTTCTTCTGGTAGGCGTTGCGCGCTGCGTCCCGGTATGCGGGAGACGGAGTCGAGTTGCAGTTCCGATACGCGATGATTCCGTAGCTGTGGTTGGTGACTTTGACGCTCGGGTACACGATCGGCGAGCAGATGTGATCCAAGCCCGCCGCGACATCTAGTTCCGACACCGTGGCGGGAGGCGACTGCGCGGTGCCCGCGATCTTGATCGCCACGAGGAAGGGATCGGGGTCCGAGGCATCCAGGTTAGCAACTCCAGCCACCAGGGACCCATTGTTGCCTCGAGCACCAGCAACCCCGGCGACGCTGGTCCCGTGAGTCGCGTACTCCCACCAGTTAAGCCCAGATGAACGATGCACTCACCGGACTTGGGGCGATGAACGGTGTCAGATCGGTGTTGAGCACTGAGATGCCCGAATCGAAGATCCCGATCATGCTGCCCGCGCGAGTCCAGTGGTCCCACCCCTCGGGCGCGTTCATGTCCCACCCGGGGGTGCAGGGAAGCTCCCCAGGGATCTGCTGTCCGGTGTTGTTGAGATGCCATTGACTCGGGTAGTCGGGATCGTTGGGAGTGAAGTGGAGGATTCCCAGACGATTGCAGCTCGCGGACGAGACTCCAGGGCGGTCGGTCAGCGCCTGAACGGAGCGGTCGACGTCTGCGCCTCTCCGCAGGAGCAGGACATAGTCATCCCTGAAGTCGACCAGTTCGATCCGATTGCCCACGTCGTCGAGCGTGTCGGCGGGGCTGATGTGTCGCCAGTTCGGGCAGATTGTACGCAAACTCTCGACCTCGGCTTCAAGCAAGACCGCGAGTAGGGCGGGATCCCGAACCGTCGAGGACTCCAGCGGGACGGTGAACGCCCGACCCGGCTGATCGAGTTCCTTCGGCGGGGTGATCGCACCCGCCTCGAACCGAGCCAACACCATTCCGGGCGCACACAGATCCGCAGGCAACTCACCGGCAAGTGCCGATGGAACCCCCTGCGAGAGAAATGGCTAACAGGCATGCCGACAGGGACCCGATGTGGACCCGGGGGGAGCTAACTGCATCTTGGGCTCCTTTCAGTTGCGGCGGCAGGGCGGATGCCTGAAATCGGCGCGTACCGCGCCAGTACAGAACTGGGCGCGACACTCCAACCCCGGAGCGCCACAATCATCGATCTCGCGATCTCCGACCGTCAAGCCCTTTTCCAGGCGGGTGCCCGGCGCCTCGAAGCCCACAGGGAGTCCTGTGCAATCCGCGCTGAACCAGCCTCTTCAGGTCCCCCAAGGGAAGGCAATCGTTGGATGCTCGGCTACTGGAGCTGGCCGTTACCGCCGCCCGTAGAGCGACTTCACCCGCCCCCACGTCCGCGCCTCGACCGGCGTCGGCGCGCACTCCTCGACCAGCGCCCCAATCCCCAGCGCGTGCGTCGGGCCGAACACCAGATCGACGTCCTGCCAGCCCTCCGGCCATTCCAGGCCCGGCGGGATCTTGATCATGCTGGTGGTGCCGGCGCCGCCGGTGAGGTCGGAGCAGAGGTAGTAGGTGGGGGCTCCAGGATAGACGAGCCACGCACCAATCCACCAATCACCCGACACGCAGCAACCGGGGGAGAAGCTGTACTCGTAGTGGCTGCAATCTGGCCAGTAGGCGGGCTGCGGTTGGAGGTCGACCTGTCGCACACAGAGCACACTTCCGGGCGAACCGGTACCATCATCCAGCCAGAGGAACAGGTCATGTCGACTTCCTCCCCAGATCCCGATCTGTGTGAATTCCAGCGTCACGCCGACTACCTCCCACGTACCCGAGTATCGCTCCGCGAAAGCCCCGTAGTCGGGCGGGAGGAGCACGTCTTCCCGGGGAATGTAGGCGGTCTCATAGCTCCCGTCGGCGTTGGACAGCGCCGTCCGCGCTGCGAATGTCGAACTCCCGTTAGCAACAACCAGAGCGAAGCCGGCAGCCGCGATCGCGCGGGCAGGGCAACGTGCCATGTCGTCTCCTCCTTCCTCGCTTGGTCGCCAGCCGCGGGTGAATCGCATGACCGCAACTGCTCCGTACTGTCCCGGGGACAGTTGCGCGCGTTCGGCAACCGGATGAGTCTAGCACTCCGGGGTGGACCGGGCTCGTGACGTCGCTTCACCGCGGCGGCTTCACGATAGAGATCGGGATCGGCGTGAAAGACGTCGGCAAGCGCGGCGGGGATTTGATCGGCGGAGAGCTCGACCGTCTGAGGGTCGGGGCCGGTGTAGCGGGTCAGGACACCATCGCGGAGCGTGGTGTAGACGCCGTCGAGGTAACGGGCGTAGACGAGGCGACGGAGGAAGCTGCTCGGGACGGTCCAGTCGTTGGCCGCGGTGATGAGCGGCTGCAGCTCCGCGAGACGCCGGGGCGTGGGATCGAGGAGCTTGGTGGGGCCGGGACTGCGCATGACCTGGATGGCGGCGAACTCCGCACAATGGTCGGACGGCAAGCGTCGGCGTCAAGGTTGCGCACCTCCCAGCGCCAGTTCACGCGGATACTGATCGAGGCGCGTATCCAATCGCCGCTATCCCCACAATCGGTTCCCTCCAGCCCAGAGAACTCGGTTGTCGCGCAGGATCCACCGGTGACCGCGTTGGAGTTCGAGCTACGCGGCACGCCCTCACCTCGCCAGCCCTAGCAGGTTGCTGAAAAACCGCTCGTCGCGAGGTGAGCGAGACCGAAGCGAGGCGGGCGCGAGAGCGAGCAGCGCAAGCGTAGTCACTGTACGACGTTGAGCAGCGCAGCGACGCGCCCGCCCGCCGCAGCGAGAGGATCGTTCACCGCAGCAGAGCGGTTTTTCAGCAGCCTGCTAGGTTGCCGGTGACTCTCTCGCAACCGGGGTCCCAATCGGGGCCAGGGCGGACGTCAGCACTTCCACCACGAGTCCCCCCGGAGGCACACTCTTCACCAGCGCACGCGCGCAGTTCTGAGCCACGGTCTCAGCTCACGCATCGCGGCACCACCGTGTCGCCCGGTCACCTGACAGCGACAATTGGATGCGTTGTCTCTCCTCGCTCGCTCGACACCCGAACGAAGTACACTCCGCCTGGGAGCAGCCGACCATCCTGAGTGCGTAGAGGAACGGTGACCGTCGCCTGCTCGTGCACGATCGCCCGCCGCACTTCTCGACCGGAGGCATCAATCAAACGGATCGTCCCCTGGCCAGTGGGCCGCCCATGAAAGCTCACGACCACACTCTCCCGCGCTGGGTTGGGACCGACCCGCACCACCGACTGGACACCCGGCTCGGTCAACGCTTCGGTCGGGACCGTATCGTGGCGGATGCGAACGAATCCGCCATAGAGGACGACACTGCGACCAAGGCGGATCAGGTCGGGAGGGAGGGAACGAACGGCGTCGAATACGACACGGCCAATCGGCTTCCCCGTCGGCGCACCCAGGAGCGCGCTCGCTAGAATCTGTCGCCAGCCCGCAAAGTGCACATCCCAGCCCGAATCCAACGAGCCAAGGACACCGGCCGCCATGGTCCCTTCCGGATCATTGAGCAGCCAGCGGCGTGGCACGTCGTCATCGAAACTGACCCCTGCCCGATCACTCGCCGTCCAGCACCCCGGCGCATACACCATCATGCGCTGCTTCTTCGTCAAGGCCGCAATGGGATAGGGGTGGGAGGGCTCGTCTCCCCAGGCGAAGTCCGTCATCCGACCCGACTCCGTGTACGCACCCTGCACCCACAAATCCCGGACGCCGGCATTGATCATGTCGATGCCGTGCTGACGCCGCCCCCAAAAGTCCAGCTGAACCCTCGCCTGGGATTCGACCAGCGGCAGGTAGGTTCGTCGTCCGCTGGCTTCATACAGTTCGCGAATCGCCTCGCACCCCGCCTCTTCCTGTGGCAGCACCTGGAGGGTGGGGCTGACGTCGCTGCAGAACATCAGCATCAACTCGTTCGGATCGACAAACGCACCAGCGTTCCAATCTTCCGCGGCAGCAATCATGCGGTTCAGATCGGTCACATTGTCGACGGGCATCACTTGCACGGGGCAGTCCGGTCGGCCGTCACCGGTCAGGTCCGCCGCATCGAAGTAGCTGGCACACGCTGGCTGCTGGCATGTGTTTACGTAGTCGTTCGCGAAGTAGAGCGGAGGGACGACGCCTCTGGATCCGACGATAACCAACATCGGATCAGTGGGGTACTTCCTATCCGATTCCGAAGAGCTGGCGTTCCACGCGATGTTGGTTTCGACCAGGTCCTCGAGCGCGGCCCGGGCCTCGAGTAGATCCCCCGACCCGATGACTCTCTGGCAGTGGTTGTTGAAAGCACTCGGGGGATACGTGCTGGTGGACCCATAGCGGTCCTGGGCCGTCAAGGCCAGGACGTGATCAGTCGAGTAGATGAGTATGTCCCCGCAATCCGAGCACCCAGGGCTGCTGATCCCTGTTGGGGCAACGACTGCCTGCTCCTCCCGCGCAACCCGGAGCCCCGACCGCTCCGTCTGGCGATCGACGCCACGATTCCGCCACAGGTCCGCCTCGTCGCTCAGCAGCCCCCCCGCAGCAACTCGCGCCCGAGCCCTCTCGAGCGAGTCGTATGCGAAGGCATCGGGAAAGATCACTCCAGATCCTCGCCGGGCGACACCCGCGCTCGCGTGCTCGATCTTGACGGATTCCAATCCCCCAACCACCTCGACTCGGTGCGATCGCACCTCGTACTGCTCCGCATCCGAGGTTGCAGCTACCGTGGCGACCACGAGCCACTCCTCGCTCCCTACTCGCCTGCCGCGGACCACATACTCATCGCCCGCGCGCTCCTCGGACACCTGCCAGAGCACCGCACGACCGTCGAACGCGGCACCACCAAGCGTCGCGAGGCGGTCGCAGCCCTTGGCGCAATTCAGGCGATTTCCATAGTACCCTGCATGCACCATCCCGACTTCCCGTGCCGCCGCCTCCGAGTGGATCCAGGCGTTATCCACGAGACAACCGAGATTCGCGAACAGATGCTGCAACGCCCAGGTAGCCGGACCACACTGCGTCGTGTCGCCCCATCCAATGAACGAGCGACCGCAGCACTCACTTGTAGCTCCCCAAGAATTGCTCCCGAGACTACTCTCGCAATA
The DNA here is from genome assembly GCA_016712505.1 of Candidatus Eiseniibacteriota bacterium. Lineage (GTDB taxonomy): Bacteria > Eisenbacteria > RBG-16-71-46 > CAIMUX01 > CAIMUX01 > JADJQY01. The sequence goes on from JADJQY010000021.1 coordinate 21,008, forward strand.
GTTTCCAACGATGAGAGCGTCGGGTGAGATCACATTCGAGAGCCTGCTCTCAATCGCTGGCCTCATGTACTTGATGCCGTATGCGATGTTCTGGGGTGGGTCGCTGTAGAGAAGATAGGTGGTCTCGAGCTCATCCTCCCCATATCCCAAGGCGTTCTGTAGTACCCACAGATTGTCGTCCCGCGCGGAAGCCGAGGAGTAGTACTCCGCCCCGAACGCCCCCGCCCGTCCATGTGAGTCAAGCACCAACGTCTTGGAATCTGAGGCGTACATCTCGATCGACTCGACATTCGGATCCGGCACGTCCTCACTTGGATACTCCTGCGTAACATATGTAAGTGTTTCCCAGCACTCCATGTTCTGCCCAGCGGTCTCCACAATACCAGTGTACAAGTAAGACGGCCATTGGAAGTCATTGAAGCACGCGAACACAATCTTGGTGTCTAACGCATTGCAGTAGGCATGTGCCTGCGACCCGACTGGCGCTGTGGTCATGACGCCCGCGATGACAGCCATCATCGCCTTGTTCGGCATTGCTCTCATCGCGCGACCCTCTTTCTCTGTCTAGTTTGCACTTCCTTCACGCCATCGGATCGTGAGCCGACAGTTAGGGTACCGCTTCGATACCACACGCCTCCACCGCGCTCTAGGGTGTGCCGAAAGGTCAGCGCGCGATCACACAGGACTGCCCCGACATACTGAGATGGCCGACTGCGCTGGGAAAGACTACGCGGACGGATGGGATACAGAGGCAGTCCCTCCACGCGAAGGGTATCCGCCTCATCCAGCGAGAGTGTGACCGTCTGATTCGTGAACTCCTGATATACTCCGTTGGCGTCGTATATGAACACCGCCGTGGAATCAATCATGAACGTAAGAGGGAATTCGCAACTTACATCGGGCTGCGGCCACGCGTTATACGCAACCGAAAGCGGTGACTCACAAGGCGGACAAGGGGCGAATCCGTCGACACCGAACCCCAGCAGCCCGTAGATGCTGATCTCATCAAGCACGGCCGGCGTGGAGTCGTCTGCCATGTTCCCCCCCTGGGTGGGATGGGACGCGAGCTGAAAGGTAGTGGGGAGCGAGTCGTTGTAGCCGGCGAACCAATACACGGGCTGCGAGCGCGAGGTTCTGGCTTCAATCCACGTCAGCGAGGTTCCCGTGCCGGTACTCGGCCACCCTGGGGACTTGAGTTCAAAATCGGCACATGAGCCCGAGTCCACGAGCACGAATCTGGTGGGGTCATAGTGAATTCCGAAGGAGATCCCCGACAACCGGGGACTGCTTCCGGGCAAGAAGGCGGCCACCGCGAAGAACACCGTGGTCACCCCTGTGTTGGACTCAACGGATGTAACCGCGACTTCGCAGGAGTCGAGCGCGGCCTGAAGACAATAGTCCGTGACGTCTTGGCTGTACACGATCGAGGTATTGGCGTGGAGGATGAGGGAGCCTCCAGCGTTCGGTCCGGCAATCGAGTCCTCCGCGAGCGCCAGCGCGCAGCACGCAGCGAGTGCGGCAGCACCTCGGACACTCCTGACGCCCCTCGCCTGCTCGGCGGGATTCCTCGAGAGTGGCACGCGAACGAGTTCGGAATCTGGTCCCATCCTATGCACCTCGCTGTTTTGGCGGTCTGCGGGCTCCTGGAGCCCTGCGTACACCTGTGGTGGTGGTCACTGTTGGGAAGTTCATATGTTCTCGCCTCTCGCCGGGCGAGCGTCCGCGAGTTTGAACATCGCCGCGAGAGGGATCGGCTCTTCGGGCCGCGCGAACACACACCACTCCGCGTTCGCGTCTCGCTGGGGGTGGAGCAGAACCGCGACGGATGGCGGAGCGATCGAGGCGACGGCCCATGTCTCCGTAGCAGCCCGCGGGGCGACGGTACCCAAGCCCCGGACGGAGGCGTGACCGCAGAGGCTCGCGCGCGGCGATCGCGGACTCGAAACGGGTGGAACCCCGGTGTTGATCCACCCCACCGTAGTGTTGGCCAGCCCAGGCAACAAGGCGCGCCGCATCGGCTGTTTGGTGGCACCGGAGCCGCGTTGTTCGCGTACTAGCCCGCGAACACAACCGTGGACGGGTGGGTGAGCGATATTGGCAAGAGCGGGTTCTCTGGAAAGAGGGGCACGGAGGATGGCCGGCGCCCGATTGCAACGCTGCACCTGCGGGGGGGGAGCAAAGTGCATCTTGGCTCCTATTCCGTGGCGTCGGCGGAACGGCCACCCGAAATCGGCACACTCGGCACCCAACTGGACATGGGCGTCGCGCTCCAACTCAGGAACGGGGTTTTGGCCCACCTGCACGCCTTCCGTCGTCAAGTCCTTTCCGCGCGGCGGCGCTGCGAGATTCTACCCACTCGCGCACCGTGCGATCAGCCGCGCGGGCTGCCGGAGCGACAATGGCGAGGACGCGATCGTACGTCTGCCCCCAGACCACACGTATCCCCCGAATCCCCCACGAAAGCGCGTCCACGCCTCGATCGTCCACTCCAGGTCGCCAGCCGCGGGTGAATCGCATGACCGCAACCGCTCCGGACTGTCCCCGGGGACAGTTGCGCGCGTTCGGCAACCGGATGAGTCTAGCACTCCGGGCGTGGATCGGGCTCGTGACGTCGCTTCACCGCGGCGGCTTCACGATAGAGATCGGGATCGGCGTGAAAGACGTCGGCAAGCGCGGCGGGGATCTGATCGGCGGAGAGCTCGACCGTCTGAGGGTCGGGGCCGGTGTAGCGGGTCAGGACACCATCGCGGAGCGTGGTGTAGACGCGGTCGAGGTAACGGGCGTAGACGAGCCGACGGAGGAAGCTGCTCAGGACGGTCCAGTCGTTGGCCGCGGTGATGAGCGGCTGCAGCTCCGCGAGGCGCCGGGGCGTGGGATCGAGGTGCTTGGTGGGGCCGGGATTGCGCGTGACCTGGATGGCGTCGCCGTCGACTCGATAGTCGAACGACTCGCGGTGGGTTTCGAGGGTGAAGGACTCGAAGAGGGGGTAGGCGCGAAAGATCGGTGCGGCGTAGCCGACGTCGGCGTACTGGGGCCCTTCGGGGAACTCGACCCGGACGCAGCAGTGGCCGGGGTCCATGTACATCAGGGCGGCGTCGAAACCGAGGGCGTGCAAGAGCTCACGCAGGCCGCGGGCGAGCGTCCAGCAGAGCCCTCCGGCGCCGCGGGTGACGACCCGATCGACGTACTCCTCCATGGAGGGCATGAAGTCGCCGCGCGCCCGCCCGGGTTCGTAGTCGATCAGCTTGGTTAAGGTCTCGAACGGCACGCGAAGCTGGTGCTCCCGGATGATCCGATGCAGAAACTCCAGGGTCGGCGCCTCGGGCTCGAGCTCGAGGTGTGCGAGGAGCCGAAGTTCAGGTGAGAGCTGGGGCTTCATCGGACCTCTCCTTCTCCGACCGGGCGCACGGCACCCAGCGCCACGTCGCTTAAGCCCCGACCTGGAAGCGATCGAGAATCGCGCGCAGGGACGTGCCGCGCACGGTGCAGGTGGCGGCTTGCTCGAGCTCGGGGACCTTGGGGTTCCAGGCGATGCTGAAGCCGGCGCGGCGGGCGACGGCGCAGTCGTTCATGTGGTCGCCGACGAAGGCGCAGCGCGAGAGGGGAAGCCCGTTCTGCTCGGCGAGCATCTCGAGGGCGTGGGCCTTCCCTTCCTGATCGTACGGAGTGGCGGTCCAGCCGATCAGGCGATCTTCCGCATCGAAGTGGAGCTTGTTGGTGAAGACAGCTTCGAATGGATGCTCGGGGAAGTGCTCCTCGATCACGACATCGAGCGTGCCGGAGATCACGGCGAGGCGGTAGCCGCGGGCGCGAAGGGCAAGGAGCGTGTCGTGAGCGTCGTCGATCGGCCGGAGCTTTCGGACCTCCTCGACGATCTCACTCCGGGTGGCGCTGGCGTCGATCCAGCCCTGGACATCGAGCGCGACCCACTGCGCGTAGTCGATTTCGCCGGCGAGGAACGAACGGAAGCGGGCGGCGCCGATCTCCGGGCCGCCGGTGAAGCGGTGGTTGAGCAGTTCCCAGATCACATGCCCGTGGGGAGACTCGACCAGCGTGCCGTCGATGTCGAAGGCGATCAGGGCAATGTCGTCGGGAGCACGCATGACGAAATCCTTTCGGGTGCGGTGATGGCGGAGCGCGCCACGCTCAGGCCAGGCGCGAAAGGCGCCTCAGGGTGGCGAGGTTGCGCTTGTCCCCCTCCTCCTCCTTGGGCGTCTCGAGCACCATCGGGACGTTGCGAAACGCCGGGTCCTTCAGGAAGAAGCCGAACGGCTTTCGTCCGATGTGGCCGTCGCCGATGTTCTCATGGCGGTCGACACGCGAGCCCAGGTCCTTCTTCGAGTCGTTGAGATGGAACCAGACGATCGAGGCGAGCCCGAGGCGCGCGCGAAGTTGCTCCCGGAATCCGGCATACCCCTCCGCTCCGCGGTAGTCGTAGCCCGCAGCCAGCAGGTGACAGGTGTCGAGACAGATCCCGAGCCGTCCGGGATCCCCCGACTCCTGGAGCAGGAACTCGAGGTGCTCTAGCTTGTGACCGAGACAGGTCCCCTGCCCCGCGGTCGACTCGATCACCAGACGGGCGCGAAAGCCTGCGGTGCGCGCGATCGCCTGGCGAAGCGCGGTCGCGACCCGCCGAAGCCCCTCCTGTTCTCCGGTTCCCATGTGCGCCCCGGGATGAAAGACCAGGCGCGGGATGCCGAGCGCCTCGCAACGTTCGAGCTCGATCACGAAGGCATCGATCGACCGTTGCCACAGGGCCTCGTCGGCCGTGCCGAAGTTGAGCAGGTACGAGCTGTGGGCGGCCATCTCGAACGGGCCGAGGCGCGCATCGGTCTCCTTGAAGATCCGGATCGCCTCTTCGGTCAGCGGCCTGGCCGCCCACTGGTTCGAGGTCTTGGTGAAGAGCTGCACCGCGCCGGAGCGATGACGTGCCGCCTCCTCCAGGGCGAGGTGGAGTCCGCCCGCGATCGACATGTGGGCACCGAGATAGGGATGGGTCGACATCGCCGCGCAGCCTAGCAGACAGCTGCGCGTGGCGCGGGGTCCGATCGGGGAAAAGAGACCGTTCACCCGCCGCCGCCGGATGGGCGAAGATGCGCCCCATGGAAACCATCGTGCTCCACTTCGCGGTCGACCTGTTGCGCGAGAGCCTGGCCTGGCCGCTCCGGATCCTCTCGAGCGAGCGGTTGAGTGCAACCTGCCTCGGCCTGGGGGTCGAGAGCGCCGATCGAGCCACCCGTCGCCGCCTGGTGATCGATGTGGCCGCCGAGCACCCCAGCCTGCACCTGGCCTTCCTGCCGAAAGACTTCGAGCCCGGCTCGACCGGCGGGCCGTTCGGATCGTTGCCGGGCGGACTCCTGCGCGGGATCGAGGAGGCGGACGATCCGCGCCTCTTCGGGTTCGCGCTCGAAACCGCGGACGGGGAACGACGCCGGCTGCTGGCCGCCTGGACCGGCCGCGGCGGCAACCTGCGTCTGCTCGACGCGGAGGGGATCGTGATCGAGTCACTGCTTCGCGGCGGACCGACGGCGGGGGAACGGTACACTCCCCCACCCCGGAGCGAAGGCGATGCAACGCGCACAGACCCGCTGGAACTCGCACTCCAGGTCGCCGATCAGCCGACCGAAGCGTGGCCGAAGACGTTCACCCGGATGGGACCTCGGATCGGACTGGCGGCCGCGGCCGACGCGATCGCCCGCGCCCTCAGCGAGAGTACGGAGCCTGAGGTGGCGATTCCGCGAGCGCTCGCCCTCCTCGCCGCGAGGGCGCCGGCCGCGGAGCCGCTGCTCTATCTCTTCCCGCGACGGGCCGAGGTCTCCTGGCCGGGCCGAAAGTTCATGACCGCGGAGAAGCTCTCCCTGCCCGCGGCCGAGATCGCGCTCTTTCCGCTCCCGACCTTCGAGGCGTTCGTCGCGGCGCGGAAGGATCCCGAGCTGTGGAGCCTCTTCGGCCGCGCTCATGCGGCGCTGCAGCAACGGGCGCGGGACGCCGGTGAGCGCGCGCGACGGCTCCGCGAGATCGAACAGGAGGGACGGCGACTCACGCGTCTGCGCGCCAGCCTGCTGGCCGAACGCGGCGCCGAAGGCGAGGGACTGGCCCATCGGCGATTCGGCGAGGCGATTCTGCAGAACTTCGCCCAGATTGCGCGCGGGCAGGCCGAGCTGATCGCGCAAGATTGGAGCGCGGAGGGCGCGCCGCCGCTCCGGATCCCGCTCGACCCCGCAAAATCGGCGAAGGAGAACGCCGAGTCATACTTCCGGAAGGCCCGCCGGTGGGAACGCGGTGAGCCGCATCGAAAGAAGCGACTCGAGCTGATCGAGCGGGCGGTGGTGCAGCTTTCCTACCTCGAGACGCGGATCCGCGATGCCGAGAGCTGCCCTTCGCCGACCGCCTTCGAGTCGTGGCGCAAGGAGGCTCTTGGCGCGCTCTACCGCCGGCCCGCGGCGCCGGTCGATCCTGGGTCGGCCGGTGACGGCGCGACCCGCGGCGCACGCGGCAGCAAGGGAGCGGCAGGCGGCAAGGGCGGCGGCAAGGGTGGAGGCAAGGCGGCAGGGGACGCGCGGCGGCAAGCGCGGCGATCCGCGGGCGCGGCAGAGCTTCCGTCCGCGCGCCTTCACCACCAGGGACGGCTGGACGGTCTGGGTCGGTCGCTCCAATCAGGAGAACGACCATGTGACCCATGTTCTCGCTCACCCTGAGGACCTCTGGTTCCACGCCCACGGCGTGCCCGGCAGCCACGTCGTGTTGCGGCGCGAGGGGCGGAAGGACAATCCGAGTGCCAAGACGATGGAGGAAGCGGCGGCCATCGCCGCCTTCTTCAGCAAGGCGCGCCACGCGGGCAAGGCTCCGGTGATCTACACGCTCAAGAAGTACGTGCGCAAACCGCGCAAGGCCCCGGCCGGCCTCGCCATGGTCGAACGCGAGAAGATGATCATGGTCCAGCCGCGCGACCCCGATGAGGGGCGCACGCCGGAGTGGGAAGAGGATTGAGCCGAACCGCGGCGGGAGAACCCGCCCTACTGGTCTGCCCACGCGAACGGATCGATCCGTTCGGAGAGGAGGGTCAGAGGTACGGCCTCGACCCTGGAATCGAGTTCGAACCGCTTATCCCCCGGATAGACGATCGCCACCCGCTCCAGGCCAAGATCCTCCAGGGCGACCCGAATCGAACGGGTGACTCGCGGGGCGTCGATTCGCTTGCACTCGACTCCATAGAGGCGATCTCCCCGCCGGAGGAGCAGGTCGAGTTCGGCCCCCTGATGCGTGCCCCAGAAGTACGCCTCGTCGTGCGGGACATGACGCAGCACCTGCTCGACCACGAAGCCCTCCCAGGAGGCGCCGACCTTCGGGTGGGTCAAGTTGTTTCTCGGTGCCGATCCCGAGAAGCTGGTGAAGCAGACCGCTATCTCGGAGAAAGATCTTGGGAGATTTGATCTGCCGCTTGCCGAGATTCGCGAACCAGGGCTGGAGTTGTCGCACCATCAGCGCGTCCGTGAGGAGATCCAGGTACCGGCGGCAGGTGAGCGGACTCACTCCGAGCGCCCGAGCAGGCTCTGCTGCATTCCAGAGTTGCCCGTGGTAGTGGGCGAGCATGCTCCAGAAGCGAAGGAGCGCGATCGCGGGGACCCGGACCCCCCACTGGGGTAGATCGCTCTCGAGGAGTGCCTGGATGAAGTCCGTGCGCCAGGCGAGACTCTCCTCCTCGCCTGGAGCAAGAAACGAGAGAGGAAACCCGCCGCGACGCCAGAGTGCCTGCGCCGATTCCACTCCAGTTTCTCTCAGGCCGAATCCGCTGATCTCGACGCGCGTGCTCCGGCCGGCCAGGCTCTCGGAGCTCTGACGCAACAGCGACCCGGAGGCACTCCCGAGGATGAGGAACTGCGCGGGTCGGGCTCGACGGTCCGCGAGCACGCGCAGCACCGGAAAGAGTTCAGGGCGGCGCTGGATCTCGTCGATCACGACCAGTCCTTCGAGCGGGGCGAGTGCGGTCATCGGCTCGTTGAGTCGACCGAGACTCGCCGGGTCCTCGAGATCGAAGTAGTTCGGGGAGTCCTCGGAGAGCAGTTCTCGGGCCAGCGTGGTCTTGCCGCACTGGCGCGGGCCGGTGAGGACGACGACCGGGCTGCGGCGGAGTGCCCCGTCGAGTGCAGCCTTGGCTTCGGGTCTTGGAAGGGTCATAGCGAAATTTACCATGAAAATCGTCCATCTGATGATCGATTTTCATGGAAAAAATGCTCTCAGCCTGCGGGCAGGGGTCCGATCACCTCACCGCGCGAGCCGTGCGAGGGCCAAACGCGCAGCCTCCCCCGCAACCGGATCGTCGCCCAGGGACGTGTAGGCGGCCCGCGCCTGCTCGAGACGACCGCGCACGAACAACAGATCGGCCGCCCGGAGCGGGGCACTGCCCAGCCAGGCAGCGCTTGCCAGCGGCGCGCGCGACTCCAGGAGATAGGCCAGATTCCGCGCACGCTGGGCGATCGGCGATCCCTGGGGTGCGAGGCGGAGCAGAGCCTCGAGATCGTCCCGGGCGACCTGCCCGCGGTCGTAGTTCGCAAAGACGAGCCCCTCGCGCGCGAGCGGTGACTCGGGATCGAGGGCCGCCGCCTCCCCGTACCAACGGACCGCTTCCGCCGGACGACCGGTTACCAACTCCAACTGCCCCAAGCTGATACGGCCGAGACTTGAGAGCGGGTCGAGGGCCACGCCGCGCTCCAGAAGTGGCCGGGCCTCCTCCAGCCGCCCCTCGCGGGCGAGCAAGGTTCCGAGGTTGATCCGCGCCTTGGCCTCGTTCGGATCGATCGCGATCGCCGCGGCATAGCGCTCCCTGGCCAGGCCGAGGTCCTGCTCCTTCTCCGCGATCACGCCCAGGCGGAAGAGGAACTGCCCGTCGCTGGTGGCGGCATCGATGCCTCGCGCTCCGAGGAGCGAACAGACGACCGCCAGTCCGCCAAGCGCCAGGGCAACGATCCGTCGGGTGGGCGAAGCAACCGGCCAGGCGGAGAGGGCGCCGGAGGCCAGGACGGCGAGCGAGGGAACGAGCGCCAGGCGAAAGCGAGCGGTGACGAAGAAGAGGCAGATCAGTGCGGCGGAGAACGCGAGGCCCAGGAGAAGGTCGCGCGTGCGTCGACCGACCTCGACACCTGCGCGGTCGTTCCGCCCGAGCGCCAGGACAGCGCCGAATGCCGCGAGCCCGAGCAGCAGCGCCATCCCGGGAAGCGGCAGACGGAGCAACCGTGAGAACCGCGACTCGAAGCGCATCGACTCGACCTGAGGGATCTCGTACTGCGCGGCGAGGAAGCCGAGCTTCGTTCCGAAAAGCGCGACGGCGCGGAGCGGGTCTTGGGCCATGGCACCAAGCGCCGCTTGAGTCCAGTAGGCGTCGGCCCGGGACGCGGAGATCGTGCTGCCCGGCGGTACCGCGCCCTCCCGCGCGAGGCGCACCGCGGCGGCGCGCAGTCCGATCAGATCGCGATCCTCTCGGAGATCGCTCGGACGAACGTAGGCCCCGTTCGCTTCCGGACCGTTCCCGATGTACAGATTGATGCCGCGGTTGACGGAGATCGGTGTCCAGACCCCACCGGCGAGCCCGTTCCAGAGCAGGGTCGCGAGTAGCGGGAGCGCCAGGCCAAGCAGCAGAGGGAGAACAGCAGGCGCGCACGGCGCAGTGAGAGGCCGAGCGGCGCGAGCAGGCCGAGAAGCGTCGGCTGAGCCAGAAGCAGCAGACCGGCCACTCCCCCGGTCGCCGCAGCGCGCGAGGGAGCCAGCGGGGTCGCACTCTCTGCCCCCCGCACCGACACGGCAAGGAAGAGCGCCGCAAGGCAGGCGCTCCAGGTCGACGGAAGGAGCACTCCACCGAGGAAGATCGCCGGAGCGTGGAGCGCGAGAAGCCCACCCCCGATCCAGGCGGCGGCAATCCCGTGGATCCGCCCCGCAGTCCAGGCGGTAAGTGCCACGGTGAGCACCGAAGGAAGAAGCTGCAGCCAGAGAGCCCTCTCCGGATCCGGACCGAGAAGCGCGTAGGCGAGCCCGAGCATCAAGGGAAAGAAGGGCGCCTGGGTGAACGGAGCTTCCCCCAGCCCGCCCCCACCCGCGATCTCCCGCGCCCAGCGGTCGTACACCTCGAGGTCGAGACCCAGATGGCGCCGGAAGGGGTTGTCGGCCGAGTCGGCCAGGTAGATCACGCGGAGCAGGAGGGCTGCGACCGAGGTCACCGCGACCGGGAGGAGCCAGGCGCGATCACGCGCCATCGGGACTGCGCCCTTCACGCCTCTTCGCGCGCCTTCAGCCGATGCCCGGCGACTCGCACGTCGCCCCGACGGTTGGTCCACCCCAGGCGGTCGGCGTGCTCGAAGAGCGGCACGCCCTGCTTGCGCGACACGCCGAACACTTCCTTGAGGTCGGCGATCGTCATCTCCGGCTTCTGGTCGAAGTAGGCCGCCAGCCGCTCGCGAAACTGATCGAGGAGCGGCGCGGGGAGGAGGATCTCGCCCGGCAGGCGCACGATCGTCTCTTCGGCCACCAGAAGGGCGAGCAGTTCCGCCGCATCCGGGTCCTTGGCGAACGCCTCGAGGAACTCCTTCTGCGACGGACCGGAGAACCCCTTCTCGTTCAGATCAGCCAGCAGCCGATCGCGCAGCGCGGCGTGGCGCGGAGAGAGCGGAAGGTCGGGCGAACTCCGGCGCAAGCGATCGCCGCGCGCGAAGAGGCGGCCTGCGGCCAGCTCTTCCTGGATCCAGGCCTCCCCAACCTCGGGGTGGATCCGTCCTTCGAAGCGGCTCTTGAGCTCACTCTTCTGCGGTCCGAAGCGCAACGACTGCGCCTTCTCCTGTTCCAGGATGAACTCGGCCAGGGTGGCGCCGGCGGTGGCGAACTGGTCGGCCGCGACCAGGCGGCTCTTGCCGACCCGACGCACCCGCCCCTCACCGAGCAGTTGTTCGATCGCGATTCTGATCTCGGCCGGAGGTTGGCCGAGAAGCTGTGTCAGCTCCACCTCGAGGAGTCCGACCGCGCCGCGCGCTCCGAGGCGCTCGACCACGCGATCATCGAGCGATCCTTCCTCCGCCACCTTGAGGGTGGCCAGGTCCTCGGCGCGAAAGCGCCGACGTCGCGCGCCCGAGACATCGAGCACCTTGCCACCACCGAGGGTGAACATCGGGGAAAAGCTCCGGATCACGAAACGATCGCCCCGTTCGGCCACGATGCGATCCTCGAGCTGGATCTGGGCGAAGCCGCTCTCCCCCGGCTTGAGTTCCTCGCGATCGAGCAGCACCACCCGCCCCATCACCTCGCTCGCCCCGAGATAGGAAGCGGACCCGCATCCGGTGCGGAATCGGCCGGCCAGTCCGGCCAGGGCATGAAGCCGCACGTCGACCTGCGAGACCGGAGCGAGGGTGTCATCCAGGACCAGCCAGTCACCCCGTTCCGCCGCTTCCCGATCGACGCTGTGCAGGCAGACCGCGACTCGCTGCCCCGCCACCGCCTCGGTCACGCGCTCGTTGTGCACTTCGAGCGCCTTGATCCGGGTAGCCAGGCCGCGCGGCATCAAACTGACGCGATCCCCTTCGCGCAGCCGCCCGTTCCAGAGGGTGCCGGTCACCACGGTGCCGAATCCCTCCATGGTGAAGACCCGGTCGACCGGCAGCCGGACGAAGCGTCCGCGCGGGTGGGTCTCGTGGCGTTCGATCTTTTCGTCGAGAATGCGCAGCAGCTCGTCCTTGCCCCGGCCGGTCACCGACGAGAGGGGCACGATCGGAGCGCCCTTGAGCAACGTCCGGTCGATGAACCCGCGCACCTCCGACGTGATCAGCTCCAGCCACTCCGCGTCGACCAGATCGGCCTTGGTCAACGCGACTACTCCCTCCTCCACGCCGAGGAGCTGGAGGATGTCCATGTGCTCGCGGGTCTGGGGCATGATCCCCTCGTCGGCCGCGATGACGAAGAGGATGAGGTCGATCCCGCCGGCCCCGGCGAGCATGTTGCGGATGAACTTCTCGTGGCCCGGGACGTCGACCACCCCGCATTTCCGGCCGGAGGGAAGCTCGATCGAGGCGAAGCCGAGTTCGATCGAGATGCCGCGCTTCTTCTCTTCCTTGAGGCGGTCGGTGTCGACCCCGGTCAGCATCTTGATGAGCAGGGTCTTGCCGTGGTCGATGTGTCCGGCGGTGCCGAGAATCGCGGTGCGTGACATGGTCGGCGGAGGGTACCACAGCCGCGCGACCCTGGTTTCAGCGGATCAGGAGGAGATCAAGAGGAGGTCGGGAGGAGGTCAGGAGCCGAGGATCACCGCACGTCGCGACTCGACCCGCCCCGCGCGACGCTTCGAGCCAGTAGACCCCGGCCGTGAGCGGGGCGCCGGACGAGGAGCGATCCCAGCGCTCGCTCGAACCCGGCCCGACATCCCCCGCCCGAACTTCGCGCCCGGCGGGATCGAGGAGTCGCACCCGCGCCGTCCCCTGGCCGAGCACGCGAAACTGAAGCTCCGACCGCCAGGGGTGGGTCTCGAGACGAAGCAGGCTCTCGGAAGGATCGACCGCAGCGATCGCGCTCACTCCCGGCAGGTCGATCCAGCTCCAGAGACCGAGGTTGGCGTTGAAGCAGTAGGCGCGAGCCGCGCTCCAGAAGAGTCCGATCTCTCCGCTCGCCGCACCGCCTTCGATCGCTCCGGCGTCGGTGTAGGGAAACCAGCTTCCGAGAACCCCGCGTAGGCCTGCGCCTCCGCATCCCCCAGACGAGCGCCACGTCGCCGGAGCCGGCGACACTGACCCCATTGGTCGCGCCGAGATCGAGGTGCGTCCAGGTGCCGAGCGCTGGATCGAAGGAGTAGGCCGAGGTGGGAGTCCAGACGAGGCCAAGGCCATCGCTCGCGATCCCGCCGAGGCATGGGCCGTCCAGTGCCTGGGAGATCCAGGTACCCGGCGCGGCATGAAACGCGAGGGCGTTCTGACTCGACCAGACGAGGCCGAACGAGCCGGCGGAGCCTCCCCGATCGGCGTCTCCCCGCTCGGGGACCGGCGTCGTCTTCCAGACCGTCCAGTGTGCCGCCGAGCCGTAGAGCGTGGTGGTCGACCAGAAGACACCGGTCGCACCCTCCACCTCTTCACCGAGCGGGGTGCCGGCGTAGGTCGCGGCGACCCAGCGATCGTTGGTCGAGTTATAGAGCAGGATCTTCGCCTGGGTGCGGATGTAGCCGAGGAACTCGCCGCTCAGAAGGACCGCCGCGGGACTGTCGAGGTTGCGCGGGGTCCAGTGGTTGGTCGAGGCGCTGAAGCCGAAGGCCTGCGTCCCGGCGTCGATCAGACCGACCTTCCCGGAGGCCACGCCATTGGCCGCACCGACCGACGAGACGGAGATCAGAGCGCAGGCCGAGGCCAGCGCCAGCGGTCGGCAAAGCCGACGGAGAGCGATCGTTGACATGCGGAAGCCCTCGTGTGCCCAGGGGTCTTCCGCAAACGGCGTGCCGAGATTCAGGCGCTCAGGAAGTGGCCGAGGCCCCGGCATTCTCGGCCGGCAGCCGCGTGGATTCGATGGTTACGTGCTTCGCCGCGCCGCATGCCGGCGATCACGGCAGGCGATCCGCCCCGGTCGGGGTGCATTCCGCACGCCTGCCGGAGCGGAATGGTCCGGGTCGCAGGGTCCCCGAGGAGCGCGGTCCCCGAGGAGCGCGGGCCCCGAGGAGCGCGGGCCCCGTTGAGCGCGGGCCTCGCGGAGCGCAAGCCCCGACGAGCGGGTCCAACCGAGGTGCCCGGTTGGGTTCGAACTCAGCGCGTCTTCGCGCGGCAGCTCGAGAGACCGAACGGGAGATAGATGGGACACCAGCCGATGAGCGCGGTCGCGATCGGGACAATCCCGATGGCGCCGATCCAGCTCTTGGCGACCACGCCATAGGCGATCAGGGCGAGACCAATGACGATGCGAACCACTCGATCGATCGAACCAACGTTCCGAGTCATCGTTCCTCCTTCGTTACCGGTTGGACGCCGCGTGGTGGAAATCGGTTTCAGGCGACCGCCCGGAGCATGTCGAGCGCATCTTCCATCTGGCGCCAGCGTTGTTCCACCGTGCCGGTGTAGCCGATCGAGATCCGGATCAGCCCCGGCGAGATGCCAGACTTCGCCTGTTCCTCGCCCGAGAGCTCGCTCGAGGTGCTGCTGGCGGAACAGGACATCAGGGTGTCGAAGTAACCCAGGCTGACCGCGATGAAGCCGAAGCGGTCGCGGTTCTGCAGGAGCTCCATCAGTTCGTTGGCCCGCTCCGCCGTCCCCAGGTCGAGATCGAAGATGCCGCCGTAGCCGAAGCCGTCGTTGACCAAGGTGGCCAGCAGCTCGTGCTGCGGGTGATCCGGCATTCCGGGATAGATGACCTTTTGGCCGCGCGCCCGGAGTCGCTCGGCGAAGAGGGAGGCGCGCCGGCTGTGCTCGGCCCCCGGAGTCGAGATGGGGCAACCGGAGGGTCCGATCGAAGGCGATCCGCGGATCCATGGTCGGGCCGAGGAGCATGAGGGCCCCTTCGTTCACGTCCATGAGATGGGCGATGAACTCGCGCGAGGAGCAGATCGCACCTCCGATGATGTCCGAAGCGCCGCTGACGAACTTGGTCAGGCTGTGGATCACGACGTCTGCCCCGTGAAGGGCGGGCGAGACGACCAACGGGCAGAAGGTGTTATCGACCACCATCCGCGCGCCGTAGCGATGGGCCAGCGCGGCCAGCTTTGGCAGATCGGCCACCACCAGGGTGGGGTTCGACATCGTCTCGAGATAGAGGAGCTTCGCGCCGCGAGCCAGCGACTGCTCGACTGCCGCCAGGTCGCGAATGGGAACGAAGTCGACCTCGAGCCCCGCCTTCCGGGGGAGAAAGTTCCGGAAGAGCGCGAAGGCGCCGCCGTAGATCGTGTCGCTCACCACCACGCGGTCGCCGTGGTCACAGATCCCGAGCACGGTGCCGGCGATCGCCCCCATGCCGCTCGCGGTGCAGTAGGCGGCCTCCATCCCCTCGAGCGCCGCAAGCTGTCTCCCGAGGACGTAGACCGTGGGGTTGAAGTGCCGTCCGTAGAGGTAGCACCCCTCTTCCGGCCCCTTCAGACTGTGGAAGATGTCCGGCATGGTGGCCGCCTTCATCACGGTGGAAGGTGGTCGAAGCCTCGATCGAGAGGTTGACCCCGCCATGCTCACCGAACTCGTGCCGCAAGCCGGCCAGCGATTCGATCGGGTCGAAGGACGCATCAAGTTCCTCCTGCTGTCGGTCGGAATACCATCTGGCTGCCGGAACACTGCTAGAATAAGATTCTGCTCCATGGCGGTTCATCCGAATAATCTTCGTCGCGAGGAAGTCAGCCGAGCGACTCGACCGGAATCGATCGCGCCATCCTGAGCGAGTTGTCCGAAGAATGCGCGGCTCTCCAACAAGAGGAGCTGGCGGCGCGGGTCGACCTGGCCGAGTCGAGCTGCCTGGAGCGGGTGCGACGCCTGAGCGCAACCAACGTGCTGCGCGGATTCCACGCCGAGGTCGATCGCGCCGCCATACGGGCTGGGGCTCAAGGCGATGATCGCGATCCGTCTGCGACAGCACTCGCTCGATCTGGTACGCCGCTTCCGGGGAACACCTGCACGGTCTGACCGAGGTGGTCGCGGTCTATCATGTCGGCGGGGCGGACGATTTCCTGCGTCCGGTCCGCGACAACCCTCCTGGAGGAACCCCGCGCTCGAATCGCCTTTGCCGCCCGCCCGGAAGTCGCACACATAGAGACCGCCCTGGTGTTCCGAACATCGGATGCCGCTCGATGCCACCCTGTCCAGCGAAAACCCCCTCCAAGCGGGAAGGGGAGACTCGGCGTCCCCTCCGGCGCTCCCCCGTCCGGCGAGCGCCGTACAACCCACGCGAGGCGACCCCGAGTCGTGACGCAGGCAAGAAGGAGAAGCGATGAGAACCCGTCCCTATCTGGTCCGCCATGCCGAGCCACCGTGTTGAGCGCCGAGGACCGGTTCGCCGGTGCGGTCGTCGATCTCTCCGGACAAGAAGGAGGCGACAGGTCGCGCCCTCGCCACTCGCCTGACCGGGACGCCGGTCGATGCGGTTCACTCTCGAGCCCGATGCGGCGGACGATCGGGTGACCGCGAGCATCCTGGGCAGCCCGCACGGCGCTTTCGCCGATCGCCCGAGACGGTCTGCGCGGGATCGGCCACGCCACTGGGAGGAAAAGACCGGGCGGAGGTCGAGGCGGCCTATCCTTGCGGGTACGCCCTCCTGGGGAGGAGGAGGATCCTTCACCTTCGCTCCGGACGGAGGTCGGAAGCTCCCAGGCAAAGCGCGGGCCTTGCCCGTGGTACACGAGATCGTCCAGGCCACCTCGGGAAGTCGGTCATCGTGGTCGTCACAAGGCGACCATCCGCCTGATCCTGGCCAGCCTGCTCCGGAATCGATGCGCGCGGCTACCGCGATCGCCTCGACCAATCACCGGCCTGCCTCAACATCCTCGACTTCAAGGACCCGGTCGGGCACGTGATGCTCTGCAACGACGCCTCCGCACTACAAGACGATGCCGGCGCCGCAGACCGAAGTCTCTCGAAGTGGTGGGATGACCCGGCCAGTGCGTAGCGAGACCGCGGCGCCTCGGAGCGCAGGCAAGCGGGCGGCCGCCCATCGGGTCGCTCCAGCCCGGCGGTGATCGACCTCGGCTCGAACTCCGGCCGGTGGTGGTGGTACGCGAGATGGAACCGGGCGTGCTCGAGATCGTGGCCGATGGACGCGCACCGCTCCGACTCGCCAAGGACCTGAACCGATCGGGCACCGACTCGACGGGCGATCGAGCGGACCACCTCAGGGTGCAGGATTTTATCGGCTCACGCCTCGGGCGGGAAAGAGTGAAGCGCCCCGATTTATCGCCACCTCCGGCGATCCGGGAGGCGGCCAACGAGCGAGAGATCGTCCAGGCGATTCGCCGCCACCGGCCTGCGGGTCGAGATCCCGAGCGGCGAGGGGAGGAGGCCTACGCCTTCCGCGGCGCGATCCAGGGTCTGCCCATCGGGGTCGGGCTACATGTCCGACCTCGGGGCGGAAGTCTGGAAATCACCGCTTCGCCCGGCGGCGCCTGATCGACTCGACGGACCTTGCCGCGGCTCGGCTCGCCCGCCTGAGCGATCCCGCTTTCTCCGTCGGATCCCCACCGCGCGACAGGTGCAACGCCTGCGGAGGCATGTCGACGATGCTCTCGTGCGCTGCGTCTGCCGAAGCTGGAGGACGACGGTCAGTGATCGCCACCGGCGGCTCCGGTCCGGAACCTGGCAAGATCGATCGACGCGACCGTACCTCCCCTCGAACGACTGCACGGATATGCCCTCCCCTGGCGCGGCTGCGATCGATCGTGACCCGGATCACGCCGCACTGGGTTGGCGCCCGCGCGGCGCATTCCGGGCGCTCAACGCCGATCGGGCCGATTCGATCGTGGGAGGCGCGATCTGTCTCGAAGTGGCGATGGAGCGATCGGGACGAAGACCTCTGGGTCTCGGGCCAGGACCCGGGCGGGTGTCTACTCCTCGGGCCAGCCGCTGGCCCCGGCGACGCGCGTCGTTCGGGACACCGCGTTCCTGGCCACGCTGGGCGTTTCGCCAGCTGGGACGAGCGTCAGGCCCGACGTCGGGCCGAGTTGGCCCTGGTCCTCTGTCGGCGGATCTTTCCCGCCGCCTCGCCCGAACTGGGGGAGACCCTGCGCCTCGGCGCGCTGGCGTTGGATGTCGGCCGGAGCGTCGACTACTATAACCGCCATCGCCACGCGGGGTGGATCCTGCGCAATACGCGGACCTGGCCGGCCTGACCGCGCGAGAGGTCAGCCTGCTTTCCCGCGCTGGTGACCTGTCGGGCACGCGAGCCGGTCTCGGTCGAACTCGAGCGAGCCACCGCTCGGGCACGAGCGACTCGGTTCGGTTCGGCAGGCGGCGGTGGTTCCGGCCATCGCCGATGCGATCACCGATCGCTGTCCGCCGAACGCGACCAGCAAGGTGCGGGTGCGGCAGACCGCGCGGGCGGGTGTGGCTCTCCTCCCCCCACCCTCGAGGCGTGGCGGGCCCGCGACCTCGCGGTCTCGTTCGAGCGCGCCTCGGGCGGAAGTTGCGCATCGGGGGTGACGGCGAAAGGGTCGAAGCGGATCGTGAGCCGGCGGTCGCCGAGGCCAAGGCCTGAGGCATTGGGGATGGTCGGGGTGGGAAAGGACGGTACTTGGCCCAGCCCAAAGGGAAGCTCTTCATCGTCGAAGGGTCGACGGTCCGGGAAGAGGCTTTCACAGATCGATCTGCTCCACAAATGGCTGGTGAGCCAGGGCTACCTGGTGGTCTTCACCGAGTGGAACAGTTCGCCGATCGTCAAGCGACCACGCGGCGCGGCGAAGCGCGAGAAGCTGCTTCACCCCGATGAGCTTCAGCCTGATCCACGCGGCCGATTTCGCCAGTCGCGTCCACATGCAGATCCTCCCGCCCTGAGAAGCCGGCGCGATCTCTCGTGCTCGCCGACCGGTCGCTTACACCGCCTATGCGCGCGACGGGGTGCGCGGGGTCAATCGCGAGTGCTGCGTGAGCTCCTCTACCTTCGCTCCCGCCCCCACCCTGGCGTTCTACTTCGATGTCCCGTTGACCGAGGCGATCCGGCGCATCCTCCGAGGAGCATGGCGCTCAAGTGGTAAGAGGCGGGGATGGACCTGGGCCCTCTCAGGAGGTCCACACCAGTCATTCCAGATCTTCCAGGAGTTGATCCGCGCGGAG
>JADJQY010000022.1 GCA_016712505.1 Candidatus Eiseniibacteriota bacterium
TCGTCGGCCAGGTCGTCGAACTCCTCGCACGGCTCGTCCCGGCTGCCCTTGCGGCGCTCCACGAGCGCCTCGATGATCTCCTTCATGGCGTTCTGCATCGCTTGCTCGGTCATGGCGGTCTCCTTGGTAGTGGTGGTGGTCGTTCAAGCGCGGCCCGCCCGGTTCCCCGGGCGTCCGCGTGGGGGTCGTCAGGCCATCTCGACCCACATGCGCTGGTGCGGGGTGCCGTCCCACTCGACCGCCAGCCCGGCCCGGCGCAGGGCGGCCGCGATCTCCTCGCCGTCCCCGCCCCAGGCGAAGTGGCACCCGCCCTCGCTGGCGAGGTCGGGGGTGTCCTGGCGGTGGTAGAACATACTTGTCGCCGCGCCCTCGGGGATCGCGGCCAGGGCAGGTCTGGCAGCTCCAGAAGTTCGAGCGGTAAGTAACGCTGGCGGAGGTCCTTGTACGCGGCTTTGATCGCCTCGCGGGCGTCGGCGGGGGCGGGGTTGGTAGTGGGGGTGGTCGTGGGGTGGTCGTCATCGCGGTCTCCTTGGTCGGTGGTGCGTTGGTGCTGCGCGGCCCGCCCGGTTCCCCGGGCGTCCGCGTGGGGGGGTGGGGGTGGTCAGGCGCGCGGCACCGCGCAGATGAAGCCGCAGGTCTGGCACTGGACCTGCTCGTCCTCGTCGTTGAGCCACCGAGCTTGTCGGCGTCGCTCCCGGCACTCGGCGGGCGTCCTTCTCGCCACCAGCTCCGAGCGCGCGGGCACCCGGGCGAGCCGCTCGCGGATCAGGGCGGCCTGGCGCTCGTGGTACGCGAGGTCGGCCTTCAGGTCGTCGATCTGGGATTGGGTCAGTTGGTCGCTCATCGTCGTCTCCTTGGCGTTGGTGGTTCAGCAGCCGGCGACCCGGTCGATCAGGTCGAGCACCTCGTGGATCATCGAGTTGGTGGCGTTGGGCTCCCCGCGCTTGGTCGTGCCGCACAGGACCTTCGCGGCGTTGTACGCGACGCCGTACCGCTCCTCGCGGGGGTCGGTCTTGGCGACCTCGGCCTCGACGCCGTCGGCGGCGACCAGCGCGCCCCGCTCGGTATGGCTGATCTCCACATCCCCGTCCGCCCCCTCCAGCACGATCTTCTTGATGAACATGGCCTTGCTCCTTGGCCCGGTCGGTTCCCCCGCCGGGTGACAATGTGGCATGGACCCGCAGCCTGCAAGGCCGTTCGGCCTGCATTTCCAGATGCCGATGATTCCCGGCGGCCCCGTGCCCATGCCAGGGCAAGCTCCCTGGGCGCCCGGGACAAGCCCCTGTGTGAGCAAGGAGGCCCCCATGGGCGGCATCTCAGGAACCCGCGTGAACGAGGACGGCCTCACCGTCCGCCAGGAGAAGGCGATCATCGCGCTGATCAACGAGACGACCGTCGCCGGGCGCTCGCGCGCCAGCGTCACGACGAGCGCTTGCTGCACCGATGGCTCAAGGAGCGAACCTTCAACAAGTGCTACCGCGCGCCAGGCGCGCGGGCGTTCAGCCTGTCCATCGCCATGACCCAGCGGTACAGCGCCGTCGCGGTCAACAACCCGCCAAGATCATGAACGACCCCCTCGTCGAACACCGCGCGGGTCCGACGCCGTAGCGCTGCCCACACGGCGCGAGTCGATCGAACTCGACGACCTCGCGGCCCGGTGGACCAGTCGAAGAGGAGCAGCAGCACGAGGGGGCCGGGTGATGCCGCGCCGGTCGATCGCCAGCCGCGTCGCCCGGCTCGAAGCCCGGCCCGGCGGGCCGCGCGGGCCGTGCCGGTACTGCCGGGGCTTGGGGATCTTCGCCCTCGTGGACGAAGGCGCCGGGCAGACGATCTCCGACGCCGCGGGCTGCCCGTCGTGCGGGCGGGTGTCGAAGCTCATCGTCCTGGGGGCGGGGGAGGGCCAGCGCCGTGGCTAGACCCCTGGCACGCCGCGTGGCCCGCCTGAGCGGGCCGGGGCCGGGCGTGCCCCGCCTGCGGGGCGGCGGCGCGGGGCCGGTCACCTTCCGGTGGTGCCGGAGGCCGTGGGCCGGGTCGCCGACCGGGTGAAACCCCCCGGTTCACGCCGCTGCGGGCTCTGCGGGCGGCCCACCGAGGTGTTTGTCCGGTTCCCCGAGGCCCGGGCCGGGGCCTGAGCAGGCCCGCTTTCGTGGGGTTGTGGGACTGGGCGGCCAAAAGGCGTAGGCGACGGCGCGGGGTTAGTCGCCGTTGTAGCCTTGTGACGGTGCATCGAACCCAACTCCGAGCCGTGCAAGACGAACTCGGAAGCGCGCAAGATCTGCTCGCTCCGGGTCTTGTTTCGCTACGCGGTCCGCAGGGTTGTGATCTTGAGTGGGTGGTGGCGAGCGAAGTGGGTCCACCTCCCACAGTCTACCCGGCGATGGCTTACGACCCCGTCTCTGGGAGGGTGCGCTTGTTCGGTGGGTTCGGCCTCGACGGGGCGTACCTCGATGATGTCTGGTGGGGGGATGGAGACTCCCGAAGCCAGCACGATGTCGCCGCGGCCCGAGCGGCCGGGCGGCCGCGGCATTGGGGTTCGACCGGGTGCATGGCCAGTTCGTGATGTCCGGGGGCACCAAATGCTCGCAACTCGATGAGACCTGGACATTCGACGGGACATCCTGGACAAGGGTGATTGACGGCGGGGGGAGCGGGGAGGTTCGGCTCGCGGCGGCGATGTGCTTCGACTAGGCCCGAGGTCAGTTGACCCTGTGCTTCGGCTACTCCTCGTTCACATCCCCGCTCAACCCGGCGTCGATGATCGTGCGAAGCTTGGCCTGGATCGCCGCATCCGGGCCCATGCCGACATGGGTGCCCTCCCAGCGACCGGAGCGAGAGTCGGCCCTTGTTCGGGTCGATCCGCTTGGGCGGCTGAAGAGTCACATTCTCTGAAGCGTCGGTGCACCCGGCCAGAAGCTCGCCTTCGGCGCACTCGAACCCACGGTGCTGCACGCCGCATCACCAAGCGATACGGAAATCCGACCCAGCTTTGACGACATGGACCGCAACTCCAGCTTCGAGCCCAGGGCCGCCCCGCCGCGGCGCGCCTGCTGAGGTGTTCGTCCGCACCACGGTACATTGGTGGTATGCCCGCCGGGGAAAGATCGCCCTTCCATCGCGTCCGCATCGTTCTCACCTCCGCGCGAGAGGTCCGGCTGCATGTCCATCAGGGAGGGTTGGTATACGCCCTGCTCGCCGCGGCCTACGGCCGCGCCACGGGGCAGGCGGACATCCTTCCCGACGGGTTGATGCTCGACGCGCCTGAGATGGGCCGACTCCGGGTCCGCCGGGGTGAACCGTTCGCAATGGGATTCACACTGCTCGCCGATGAATCGGATCGGGCCGAAGAAGTGCTGACACTCGTCGTCGAGGGCCTGGGCGCCGTGGGGAGTGAGCGGCCGGAACGGCCGCTGGTCTTCGCGGGCAACTTCGAGATCACGGGGGTGGAGGACCTTGTCCGTGGTCGCGAGTGGGCGCCCGGGCGTCCTCTCGAGTGTATCCCTCGCGAACGGATCGAGGCTGAGGCGATGAGCGCTGCGCGGCTTTCCGAGCTGACCCTGCGGTTCGTCACTCCGCTGAAGATGATGCGCCCGAAGCCGCTGCGTGAGCCGGGGGCGGAGTGCTTCGACGCACGATTCTTCGATCCGGGGCTCTTCGTCATCCGGACGATGCGCCGGCTGCACGAGCTTGGGCTGCGATCGGCCCCGACAGGGAGTGACATCGCGTCCGGGAGATCAATCGAGGTCTCGCGGCTCAGTCTGGTTTGGATGGACTTCGCGTATGGCGGTCCCCGGCGCCTGAAGCTGTTCGCCGGCGCGCTCGGGCGTGTACGGCTGCACGGGTTGCACCCCGCGCAGGCGGGCGCACTCGCTTGGGGGCAGCACGCCAGGGTCGGCCAATCTACCCGTTTCGGACAAGGCGCCTACCGCATCGACGAGTTGGGGCACGACCCTTTCGAATGCCGCCGGTCGGCGGGCCTTCTTGATCATGCACTGAGCGGCGGGGAACTGGACGAGGCCGCGAGCCATTACGAGCTTGGCGCGGGAGTGCTGCGTCGCGCCGCGCGACAGGTCAGGGAGGGCCGCTACGAGCCCAAGCCGGTCTACCGGGTGCCCATCGTGCAGGCGGACGGCCGACAGCGGGTGCTCGCCATTCCCACCCGGCTGGACCGGGCGCTCCAGCGGACCATACTCACCCATCTGGCCCCGGCCATGGACAAGCTGCTCGAGGAAGCCTCGATCGCCTATCGCCGGGGCTTGGGGCGAGCGAGCGCGGCCACGCGGGTGCGACGGGCCTTCGAGGAGGGATACCGCTTCGGACTGCGGGCCGATTTCCGGCGGTTCTTCGATTCGATCGACCACACGCTCCTGCGCGACCGGCTCGATGCGTGCCTCTCCGACGATGCAACGGCCGACCTGCTCATGCGGTGGGTGAGGAGTGGCAGCCCCCGCCCCGATTGCGGCGTCCCCACCGGGGCTCCGATCTCGCCTCTGCTCGCAAATCTCTTCCTGGACCAGTACGACGAGGAGATCAGCGCGGAGGGTGGGCGGTTGATTCGCTATGCCGACGACTTCCTGGTTCTCTACCGCACGCAGGCCGAAGCGGACGCCGTCTTCGAGACGGCGACCAAGGCGGCTCAGGCGCTCGCACTCGAGTTGAACGAATCGAAGACGCGGCATGTCGATCTCGGGGCCTTTGACTTCCTGGGCTATCGGTTCGAGCGGCGGGACCGGTGGGTGGCCGAAGCCACCGGCGGACCGCGGCGGATCGAGGAGATCGGGTGGCGGGAGGCTTCGCGGCCCGCGCCGGAGTCATCGTGGGCGCTGCTGCCGGGAGAGACCGAGGCGGCCTCGCCCGACGACCTGTCCTGGGTGATCGTCGGTCCGGGCGCATCGCATCTCACCGCGGATGGCGCCGAGCTGCGCTGTGCTTACGGCGATGGGCGCGAGACGCGGGTCTCGCTCGAGCGGGTCCATGAGCTGCTCGTGCTGGGCCGCCCGACGCTCTCGGGGCCCGCGATCTCCTGGCTGCTTCGCCATGACCGGCGAGTGCCTTCGCCGACGACCGTGGGCATGTGGTGGCGGGGCTCTCCGCCATTGATTCGGTCGAATCGCCCACGGCCGTGGCCGGGCAGGTGGCCCTCTCGCAGGACGAACCGTGGAAGCTCGGCCTCGCGAGGGTGTTGCTGTCCGCGAAGATCGCCAACTACGCCGCGCTGGCCGCGGCCACCGAGCCATACCCCGACCGACCGCTCGCCCCCACCCTGCGGTCGCTGGCCGATCGCGCGCTTGCGGCGGGGTCGCTCGAATCGCTCCGGGGCGTCGAGGGCGCCGCGGCAGCGCGGTGGTACAACGCCCTCGGCGCGCGCCTCCCCGCCTGGTGCGCCTTCACCCGGCGAGTCGCGCCCGACGCGGAGGACCCCGCCAACTGCATGCTCAATATCGCGATGACCGCGCTGCACAGGCAACTGGTCCTTGCCATCCGCTTGGCGGGGCTGGTGCCCACGATTGGGTTCCTGCACGCCCCGCGCTCGGGACACGCGACACTCGCCAGTGACCTGCAGGAGCCCTTCCGGCACCTCATGGACAGGGCCGTCATCCACGCCGCGAAGCTGCTGAAGCCGACCGACTTCCGCAGAGATACCGCCGCGGAGCATCCGGTGACAATCTCGCCGCAGGCCCTCCGGAAGATCCTGGGCGCGGTGCATGGGACCTTTGCCCATGCCTCGCACGCGGCGGGCCGAACGGACACATGCGCCTACCGCACGCACATGCTGCTCGCGGCCCGCTCGCTCCGGCGGCACATCGAGGACCGTGCCGTGCGGTTCGAGGTCTTCCGCCACCCCGAGACAGGCCCGACGGAGGAACACGCACCATGAGTCTCTATCTCGCCGCCTACGACATCGCCGCGGACCGGAGGCGCCGCAGCGTGGCGCGGACACTCCGCGGCTACGGCCAGCGCATCCAGGAATCGGTCTTCGAGGTCTGGCTCGATCCCGGTGAGGTGGCCGAGCTGCGCCTCAGGGTGGCCGCGGACCTGGAGGTCGAGGATTCGTTCGAGCTCGTCCCGATCGATGAGCGGGGCGCCCGCCGGCGCTTCCGCTGGCAGCGGGAGATCGAACCCTGGGATCCGGTGCTCTTTCGCTGAAATGCGAGGCGGCTTGGGCCCCGGCGCTCCGCGCCGACCGGCGGCTGATACACTTGGAGCAAGGGTGTCTGCGGCCCGGTTCTGGGCGCGACCCGGTTGGATGTGTGGAGGCCGGGGAAGGGGAACGGGCGAGGGAGCATCCCGCCCTCCCGGAAACGGCCCCGCAGGCAGCGTGCCGTCGGGCGCGTGGGTGGCTCTTTGGCACCTCGGGACGAGGACACGAATAGCGGGAGCAGGATACAAATCTAGGTCTGACAACCATTTCGGAGCGATTCCGCTGCGCGGATCGCCGAGGAGTGCGGTGGGAAGAGGCCCTTCCTTCGAAGGGCCATTGCGACGTTTATCACCCCGAGTAGTGCCAGATCGCATCTGCCGTGGGAAGAGGCCCTTCCTTCGAAGGGCCATTGCGACTCTGCTGACTGCCTTTTTGCGGTCGATTTCTTCGCGTGGGAAGAGGCCCTTCCTTCGAAGGGCCATTGCGACAAAGAGACCTCCACATGACCATTCTCCTTGTGCTTGGTGGGAAGAGGCCCTTCCTTCGAAGGGCCATTGCGACATTGAAGGCCAGACCTTCGTCTGAGTCCCACCAGGTGGGAAGAGGCCCTTCCTTCGAAGGGCCATTGCGACGTTAGCGTTTCTGATGCCAGGGCTTGCCACATTCTGGTGGGAAGAGGCCCTTCCTTCGAAGGGCCATTGCGACCCAAAATGTCGAGACTATTCAATTGCCAGATTGTCAGGTGGGAAGAGGCCCTTCCTTCGAAGGGCCATTGCGACCAGTGACGAGCTTCTCTCCGGCCGCTTCATCTTGGTGGGAAGAGGCCCTTCCTTCGAAGGGCCATTGCGACAATTGGAGGACCAGATTGGGAAGAGGCAGGCTCTTGTGGGAAGAGGCCCTTCCTTCGAAGGGCCATTGCGACTCGGTAAACGCCTCCCCGGTCGCTCGCGTGTACTGTGGGAAGAGGCCCTTCCTTCGAAGGGCCATTGCGACAATCCACAGAAAACCACATACGCCTTCGAGAAACGTGGTGGGAAGAGGCCCTTCCTTCGAAGGGCCATTGCGACGAGATCCTATTCAATTGCCAGATTGTCAGGACCGTGGGAAGAGGCCCTTCCTTCGAGTGGCCATTGCGACCTGGTCGATCTGTTCGCGGTCAGTCATCGGTGGGCAGGGTGGGAGGAGGCCCTTCCGTTCGAAGGGCCATTGCGACTCCCGGGTAGGTGGGCTGCCTTTCAGCGTATGGCCATGTGGGAAGAGGCCCTTTATTCGAGGGGCTGGTGCGGCTCCTCGAGAATGATCTCGAGCCGGCCGAACTCGGTGGGAACCCGAGCCAGCGCTCGGGGTTCGTAGGGCTGGCGGGGCAGGGTCGGCGTTTACCCGCGCTGCTCGCGCGGGGCATCGGTATACTGCGCCCATGCAGTCATTCGAGTTCCGGTTGCATCTTGATGCGCCGCTCCTGCTCGGAGGAGTTCAGGCAGGGGCCGTGGACCCGGGGGGCATGCTGCGCGGCCCGTCGGTGCGGGGCCTGATGCGCACATTCGCCCGGGCGTGGCTTGGCCCGATGCTGAAGTTTGACCCGAAGGCGACGCGGGAGGCCGAGCGCCGGCTGCTCGGGGCGGCGGGTGGGAGCGGCGACGGAGGGGAGCCGACATTGAGGGTGGTGGATATCTCGAGCGGGCCGATGGATCGCGGCTCAGCGCAGGTTCTGCCCCATGGGAAGCTGATTAAGGGAAGGATGCGTTTCGGCGATCGCGAGGCGTTCTCGG
Source organism: Candidatus Eiseniibacteriota bacterium (assembly GCA_016712505.1). GTDB lineage: Bacteria > Eisenbacteria > RBG-16-71-46 > CAIMUX01 > CAIMUX01 > JADJQY01. The sequence goes on from JADJQY010000022.1 coordinate 7,909, forward strand.
CGGGCCAGGCTCGGCGGCTGAGGTTCACCGTGCGGGCGGCCGCGGCGGCGAGGGAGCCGCTGCTGGCCGATGCGCTGCTCGCGGTAGCGTGGTCGGCCTTTGCGCTCGGTTCGCTGGGCAATCGGTGTCGGCGGGGGTTCGGCTCCATGTCGATCGTCGGCATCGATCGGCGGGGGCGGGCGGCGGATGGGCCTGTCTGGCTTCCCCCTGATTTCGGGCCGGCCGCGGCTCGCGATGCGGGCGCCGTCCGGAGCACGCTCGATCAGGGCCTCTCGGAAGCGCGCGGGCGGATTCACGCCTGGCTCCAGAAGTCGGGGTCGACCCATGGAAGCGCATCGGACGAGTACTTCTTCGGCATCGGCTCGGACGGCAGTGACACCGCCAAGGTGCATATCGGGGACTTGCACAGGAGCTGGGAGAGCTTCTTGGCCACACTGATGAAATCCTGTCATAGCTCGCTGAGTCTCCACCCCTCGGCCCACGAGGGGGTGTTCGGGGGCGTGAATCCCCGGCGGGCCTCGCCGGTGTGGATCAGGGTGTACAGCGTGCGGGAGGGCCTGGTTCCCGTTGCGACATGCCCCGCCCGGTGGCCGCCGAACGCTTCACCTCTGCAGCCGCTGCAGGCGACTCTCGGCGCGGTCGGCTTCGATCCGAGCCGCCATCCCGCCATCCCGATCGCGTGATTCGGTCACACTCGCTCGACGGCAGCCTTGCCCTCCCAGAACCACTGTAGGAGCGTGCCGGTGAGCATCACCCATGCGCCGAAGGCGGCGGCGCCGAGCACAAAGCGGGGCAGCAACGACCATGGCGCCCCGCCAAGGATCGGGATGCTGGGGAGCACCGCGTTGCCCAGCGAGCCTGCCGGCCAGAGTGCGGGTTCGCAGGCGCCCCCTCGCTGAAGCAGACCGACGGCGATGCCCACCGCCAGAAGGATTCCCATGACCCACAGCGCGTACAGGGAGCAAGTTCGGGCCGCGCGGCGAAGGCCAGCGGATTCCCAAGCCCGCCACGGCGTGCGCGGCCGCGGCAGACCGGCGCCGCGGTTCGTCGAGTTAATGAGGGTTGTGATAAGCAGCAGGGCGATTGCGGCGGGCAGCATGCCCACACCGGCGACCCACCAGGGCGAGGCGAAGGCTAGGACGACCGCCGAATCCATGCCGAAGAGGCCGAGGAACCCGATCGCGGCGAAAGCGCCCAGGCGGGGGCTCTGGATGAAGTCGCGCCGCCATCGGGCCATCGCGTTCGCCGGCGCGTGCGTGTCGCGCCTCCGGGCGTTGCGGAGGGCATGGCGCAGGGCGAAGCAGTACCTGCGACTGAGGAAGTCCTCGATCTCGTCGTGCACGAGAGGGCTGGCGTCCCGGAGCCACCAGACGAGGGCCGGCACCGGGTCTTCGCCCGTGTCGCTCACGCTGGCCGGCTGCCATTCGAAGATCGTGAGGGCGAGCTCGCGCTCCTGGTGAGAGAGATACGGCCAGTCGCGGGCGAGGAAGGGAAGGCGTCGGACTGCGAAGTCGCCGTCGCGTGCAGTCCCGAGCGGGCCGGCCTCGGGGGGTGAGGCGCTGAGGAAGGCGAACGACCGAGCCAGCCGTGCGGAGATCAGCAGGCCGAGCCATTCGTCGAGCGCGGGGTGCAGAGCGTCCCAGTCGCCGAGGTTGGGCGTCTTGGATTGGGCGAGCCAGGCGATGGCGCGCAGGCCCCGCAGGTCGTGCGCCCGCGGGGGGTCTCCCGCGCCCGTCGAGGTGCTGCGGCGGGCGTCATGCAAGTCCTTCGCCAGCCTGTATCCGTTGGGACCGTCCAAGGGCATGCCCGCGATCAGGTCCGCTGCCTTGTTCTCGGCGTGATCGACCGCGTTGGTGAGGCCCGCGTTCATGCGTTCGCCTGCGGCACGCTACCGCCGGACGGACGCGGCGCGGGACGGATGCACACGCCATCCGGTATGACGATGGGGTCCTCGCTCGTCTCGTGCAGCACGATGATCGCGGTAGAGGAGTACATGCCGGGCTGGCGCGCCAGCCAGTGGGCGATGCACAGCCCAGCGGCCTTGTATCCTCCGGAAAGTACCAGACGACCGCCGGACAACCGGGGGCCGATCGCGTCCAGCGCCCGATTCATGGCAGAGCTGAAATCGTCCTGCCGTAGCGGATTCCAGTTGAGCTCGATCGGGTCCGCGATTGTCGCGGGCATCGGCGGTTCGGCGGCGGGGATGCGGTGTGTTTTGATCTCGTTCAGCATCGCCGAGAGTGCCGCGGCGGCCATCTTGCCCCGGTCGTCGGTCCCATGGAGCAGGGTGATGGTGTCCCCATGTTGGATGTGGTCCTTCTTGCACAGCTTGTAGATGGTCGCAATCTCCGCCGGCAGCGCCCGGTAACGATGCTCATCCCATGTGCCTGGGTCGAAGTGGGTGAAGACATTCTTCGTAATGGCGCCCAGCGCGCCGCTCGGGTTCAGGAATCCGTTCCGCTGGCTTTCCAGAAACTGATACAACGACTCTGTCCGGCCTTCGGGCGCGTTGGCGCTCCAGGTTTCCTTCACGAATGCCTCGTAGTGCAACCCCTGCAAGCGTTCCGCCTCGGGCGCCGCCATTCCCTTCCATTTCCAGCACCGCGATTGCTCGAACACGCTCACACCGACGCTGGCGAAGAAGTTCATTGGTAGCCCCCACGAGCGTTCCTTGGCGGAGTCATGCGGCCGTACCCGGAGCCCGTCTTCGCGCCGATGCCGAGGTGGTCGAGTGCGTTGAGCAGCAGCCGCTCGGCGACCATCAGGCACGACTCCCGAAGATCCTCAGACATCGCCGCTGTTCGGGGCGCCGAGGCGAGCGGCGACTCGAAAGCCGCGCCCTCCCGCAGGACGACGAACGCTATGATGTTCGGCGATTCGCCATCGTTTGCGACCGGCTTGGTGTCCGCGCCGGCGTAGTACCCCGGATGGTGTGGGGTGAGCACATCCGGCTCGAACCAGCCGTGCTCTGGCGCATGAGTCGGCCAAGCGTCGAAGAAGACGACGGCGCCGCCGCGGCCCTGATCGCCGAAGAGAAACTGATCCAGCTGGCCCACGGTGCATGTCTCCACCGGCACTTCGGCCCGAATCGTTGCGCTGACGGCTTCAAAGAATCTCGGAACCTCCTCGTCGCTCGGCGCTTCGAAGCAGTCGCCCGCGTCCACGGGTTGATCCCACCGCGGCACCGCTTCCTCGCCCCCGTTCGTGCGGATCGTGTACCCCGCGCACGCATCGACGAGGTATCGTCGCGTGATGCCGCGCAGCGAGGCGGCAGGGATGATGGGGAAGCCGTAGGTGTGGTGCAGTGTGAGGCCGGAGTTCTCGGCGGGCGCGGGGTTTCCCAGGCCGATGGCCAGCCGCGAGGCGGCGGTGAAGGCGGGGCTCGGATCGAGGAACCACGGGTAGACCTTGAGGGCGGCCCGCCGGCGATCGTTGAGCGCGGAGAGCAACGATTGCGAAGGCGGGCCAGGGTCGCGCGTTATGGCAAGCCCGAATTGCTCGGCCCAAACGCAGAACTCCCGCAGGCGGTTCTGGTCGCCATCATCCTGCCCGCGATCCCGCATGTAGCGGTTCCAAACGAGACAGGCGTTCGCGCTCTCACCAGCACTCCTGAGGCGAAGATCGGCGGGCTTGAGAAGCATCATGACGCCGCCTCGGGCGTCGCCGGCGCGTCGGTCGCCTCAGCGGGTTCGCGCGCCTGGGCCTTCGCCTTCTCCCGTCGCCGTTGTTCGTCCGCCGCCTTGAGCGCCTGGTATCGGCCTTCGAGGAGGCGAGCAAGCAGGTCGAGGTACTCCACGGCTTCAGATTCAAGCACGGCGAGCGTGTGCGTGGTCAGCTTCAGCAGCACGCCCGGCCGCCCCCGCGTCTGCTCTTGCGCCTCGGGGGAGGCAGGCCGCGGGTGACCGATGACTCCGCCCAGAGCCAATCCCAGAGATCCCCGGCGATCCATCCGTCGACCGTCTCGTCTCCCGACTTGCTCTCGAGGAACAGGAAGAACTGGACCACCCCGGCGGTGCGGGTGTGCACCGCGGCGCCGCGGATGCGGGAGCGGTACTCTTCAACGAGGCGTCTCGCCGGAGCGAGCTGAGCGAAAGTGGAGGTCCAACCGCCGGTCGGCGTGCTTCAACATTTCAAGATCACGACGGCGTTGCATCGTCGGCTCCTTTGCCGGTCCCGCCCGTGGGATAGGCCGCCGGGCGAATCCGCACCAGGCCCTTGCCCTTGGTCTCATCGGCGCCGAACTGCAGGATGGGCCCACTCTTCAGACAGTGATCGACAAATGCGGCCGCATCAAGCTCGCCGGCCGGGGAGCCGCCTCTCAGAGGTTTGTCGATGGCGAGGAAAGCCGCCAGCACGGTCTCCGCGGGGAGGAACTCGGTGTAGCGGAGGCTGCCGGTCTCAGTGACGCCATCGGGGCCGATTCGGATGTTCGCCTCGACGGGGAGCGCGCTCCCGACCATCAGCGCGAAGTCGTCGTCGCTGACAATCGCGAGCCGGGGGGCGAACCAAGTCCACCAGAAGCCGGGGGCGGCGTCGAACAAGGCAGTTCCGAACGCCTCGGCGAGTTTCAGCGAGTCGGAGTCGGGTGGCCCCGACCCATCGACAGCGGTGAATACCATGCCGCCAAGGCAAACCTCACGGTGGTTGTAGCACAGATCCGTGCCGGAGAGGAGGACTCGACCGGAAGGGATCGCCCGACCCGCGGCGGCCATGGCGAGGCGGTGCAACCCGCCATTCCCGGAGAGGTCGCACCAGCGAGCCAGCCTCGCAAGGATGAGCGGGCAGGTGACCCACCCGAAGATGCCCTGCAGCGACTGCACGGGAAGGAGGACCAATGAGGCATCGCCGAATGAAGCGCACCCTTGACTGATCCCCTGCCCATGCCCTTGGCCCGCGGGGTCGTCGGCTCGCGGGCCGAAGACCTCCTGCACGGTGGCCTTGCCGTGGGTCTGGGCGGCGATGGCGCGCAGAGCGCCCTTGATCGTCGAGCCTTGGATGTACGGGTAGTTGGTTGTTGACTCTCGGATCACGGGGCGGTCGATCACGCCGAGCCCCTCACCCGAACCATTGTGCAGCGGTGTGATGCAGTGGAGCAGTTCGAGCCGTCGGGTCGTCATTGGCGCTCTCCGTCCTCGCGCGTTGGCACAGACAACAGCCCGGCGAGGCACATGCCGAAACCGGACAGCCCGTCCGAGAGATCATCGCAGATCGAATCATTGAAGTGCAATTGCGTCAGCGTGAGGGCCGCGGCGGCCGTGTCGGTGACGCGATAGAAATATGTCGAGCCCGCGTGCACCGCGAGGCGTTGCGGCTTCGGCCGGTTGTGGTGGTAGTCCCAGCCGGAGAGCGGGAACGGGGGACCGACCGCCGCGGAGACCAGTTCTAACCCGGGCAACTCGCCCGGGCGCCACCCCGCCGAGAACACGGCGGGGGTCGCGAGATAGACAAGGACTTCGCGGTGTCCTCCCGCGACCGCTTTGGAAACATCGGCTCCAAGCCTCGCAACTGGACCGAGGTCCGCTGGGGTCTGGCGGAAGGCCGCACGCCGCCCATCACCCCCGACTCGGAGCAGGGAGCCATCGGCAGGCAGGAGGCTATCGACGCCGCGGATGAAGCCGACCCAGCTCGCGAGAAATGGCTTGCCGCACTGCATCGCCTCTGCCGAGCGGAGAACCCCGCGGCTGAAGAGCATGTGAGTCTCGGGCGCGCCGGTGGGGGCGCGTCGGTGGCCGAATCGACGCTCCGCCCTCACTGGGGAGAGAACGAGATTGCGAAACGCGCGCCCCGAGACTGTCTGGTCGCCTCCGAGAACTACAGAGAGAAGTGAGAGGGGCAGGAGGCGATCCTCAACATGCCCGCGTTTCACGCCAGGCGTGCCCAGAAGCGATGGTAGCCCATCAGCGTGATCCCAGGCACGGAGACCCTCGGCTTGGACCGGTCTCGGCAGAAGGGTTCCGAAAGGGTCTCGCAGGACGAAGGCCGGCGCCGGGAGCAACGGCTCACCCGCTCTGGATTGCGGCCAAGCCCCAGCGAAGCGATACGCCGCCGAGGCTGCAGGCGGCCCCTTGTGCGGGACGCCAAGAACCTGTCGGACGCCGCCCGGATCGCTGGCCAAGGGATCGGTCAGGCCCTTGTCACGGAGTATGGCAGTGCGAACGGCGCCGGAGAATGGCGCGGGCGTCAGCGGCCCTTCGAACCCATAGGAGGAGTCGAGCGGTCGCCCGTCCGCATTGACGATCACATCCACAGGCTCGAACTCGCAGCGCTGCCAGCGGCTCACGGCGTACCTCCCTTTGCGGCGCCCTCAATGGCCTTCAACTGGCGCGCCAGGAACAGGACGACCTGCAGGCCGTCGGCAACACTCTGCCAGGGAGTTGGTCGAGGGACTCCGTCGCTTGTGTCTTGCAGCCAAGCAGCGCTCACACGATGACTCATCCAGCCACGGACGCGGCTCCACGCCTCGCTGCCCGGCCCACGCTCTGAGCGTGACACACACAGGTCGAGTTCCCGGAGCCACGCATCGTTGCTTTGGAGGACAGGAAGGCCGTTCGCGCCGATCCGGGTATCGAAGAACGCCGCCGAACGCTCCAGGAGCGTGTGTCCCACGCGGCCTGACGCGCTCTGCTGAAACCAATCCAGGGCGTCCCGGATCAATTCCAGTTCGCTCCACTTCGCAGCAAAGCTGGAAGGGGCTCCTCCCCGCGGGTCCACGAGGAGCGACAAACAGTCGCGATCCGCGACATCCTTGGCCCGCTCCAGATCTTGCCGACCGCGGGCAAGCACGGCCTGCAGTGGTTCTTTGACATGGACAACGCTGGCGTGCAAGCTGAGTGTGGGTCGCTCATTGCCAGGGAGCGATTCCATCGCCTCGTGCCACCAGGCGTGAAGTCGTGCCATCAGCGAGAGCAAGCCGTCCAGGCTCGTGAACACGAGCCCGTCATCCCCGCCGGCGTAGACCAGTTTGGCGGGCGGAAAGCAGAGATCCTTCCGAACCCGCTTTGCAAACTCTCCGAGTGCCCCGGAGAGCGATTGTTGCCAGGATCGGAGATCCACTCGGCCAGCGTTCGACAACCCGCCGCTGAACCACTCTCCGATCCTATCACCATCGAACATGACCACCGCGTAATAGGGGGGCAACGCCGTAATAGCCCTGACAGCGCGATCAATCTCCGCCGGTGAATCTGGATGAGACTGCCTTGCGAGCTCAACGAGTTTCCTCGCGACCTGTGGCTCATCCGTCTCCACCGTGTGCGAGATCAGCTCACTCAGAATCTGCTTGAGTGCGGGATCAGAGACTTGCGATTGCTCAAACGCGGCACGATGCCTGGCGAAGCCTTGGTGATACTGGAATGGAGCCCGCGCAATCAAGACGGTCGAAGGCGTGGCGTCCTGCTGAGATCCAAATGACGCGACGCGCCGAGTAAGGCACACGGCGCAGGGCTCCTCATCCTCCGAGAGGTACGCTTTCGCCGCCGCCACTGAAGCCCTTTGCAGTCGCGGCCGGACCCCGCATTGCAGGCAGGTTGCTGCGCCGCCCGGCAGGGGCGTCAGTTGTGAAAACGAGCGAGTCCAACGGCGGTCGAGCGCAAGCAGAGCGAGTGTGTTGTACGCCTCCGCCCACGCCCGTGGGTCGTCGGCAGGGAGAGGGGTGGCCACCCACCACAGTTCCATCGCTTGCTCAAGGTGCTCGAGGGCCACCCGGTCCGCTTGACTCTGGCCGTCACGCCCAACGCCCGCCCCCGGCATTACCCATGTCGATCGAGCGCTCGTTGCCATCTCCGCGGCCAATTCAGAAACGGCCTTCTTTGCTTCCCGCCACTCGACAACGAGGTGGTTGCCACAGGGGTTGCCGTCCGCCGCACCAGCGGGCGTAACGATGACCGCACCCAGCTCTTGCGCCTTCACGGCCGCGGCGTTTACAGCAGAGACAATGAACTTGGAGCCCTCGGCGAGATCGCGGAGTCTGCGCGATTGGGCGATCGACGCCTGCACACCGCCGATACCAAATTTCAGGAGCCAGCCGCTGTGCCGCATGGAGGCGCATTTCAGTAGATCAACACGAGTCGAGAGTCCACTCCCGACTTTCGAACCCTGAGCATACCACCGTGGCTGGTTGCCTGAGGGCCCCGGTGTCGGGCCTTTGGTTGAGGTGTCGCCATCCGATTCACGAGCAAGTTCTGCGCGTCCGTGGATCTTCAGCCGCCCGCGGCGGATTGACCCGAACACATGCCGACTTGTGCTGCGGTCGAGGGGAGGGTATCCATGTCGGCATGGGCACGGACGCCGCGCGGGCACAGGCGGAACTTCGCACGGACATCAGCGCGACATTCCGCGTGGAGTTGACCGACGCGCAAGGGCTTCGATCGGCAACGCCTGGCGGCGATAACGATCGCCTTTCACGACGGCTCGTGCTTACGATCGACGATGCGACTTGCCGAGGGTGCGACAGTCCCACTCCGGTGGCAAGGGGGGACTGACCGGCTATGCGGGCTTATCCGCTGAGATTGCCTCCACAGCGCAAGCCGAAGCCGGTGACCGCTCCGGTCGGCAGCGGTCCTCCAGGATCGTCTCCATAGTGAACCGTGCCCGTGACGCTCACCAAGCGGAGAGCCTCCAGGCGGTAGATCGTTGGGATGAGATCACTCTGACCGGGATCGGGTCTCCAGCTGAGGGAACTACCCAACAAAGGAAACGGGGGTGCCATGTCGTCGGGGTCAACGACTTTTGTGCAGATGGCGTGAAAGAGCAGCGCGTCCTCGCTGGACATCTGCCGGAGCGCATCGACGAACATCGGATGTCTCGCAGACGGGTGCTGAACCGCTGAGGCCAACAACTGTGCCCAGAGATTCTGAAGATCGTCAGCCTCGATATTTCCAGCTGCATCCAGTAAGGGCATGAGGAAGCCGGTAGGCAGCACTGCGGCAGGTACATCATGTTCGTCAAGTAGTGCCTGCGCCTTGGCGAATATGCGCACACGATTATGCCACTGGAATGCGTAGATCTGATCCGCGAGGAGTTCACCAGCGACTTTGCACGGCTTGCCGAGGACGGAGTTGATCAGATTGCAGCCGGCTTCAACAACAGGCTTGGCCAACGCAAGTGCGTCAGCTATCCCAAGGAAGACTGTGATCGAGACAGGAGACCTCTCCGGTGAACTGTCCTGCTCCGCCATTGGTTGGACTCCCGGCTTGGTAGGCTTGGGTCTGCTCGCCTCAGGTTAGCCGCTGCCCTAGTCCAGCGTCTCACTCCGGCCTTGCTTCCTGCCCCCCTCCCGAGGTACTGGTGCCCAAGCGCCCGCGCGAGCGGGCCTGAGCACCACCCGGGAGAGCCTCCATGCCCCGTACATCCAACCGAGGGAAACCACCCATTTTCACCAACGCCGGACGCCGGTTCCCGCCCGAGGTCCTCTCGGACGCCGAGGTCCGGGCGCTCATGGACGCCTGCGGGGAGGGCCTCCCCTCCTGCGCCCGCAACCGCGCCTTGATCGCCGTTCTCTACCGGGGCGGGCTCCGGGTCTCCGAGGCCCTGGCGCTCTACCCCAAGGACCTGGACCCGGCCACCGGGGCCGTGCGGGTCCTGTGGGGCAAGGGCGGCCGGGCCAGGACGATCGGCCTGGACCCGGGGGCCTTCCGGCTGGTGGGGGAGTGGATGCGGCTCCGGGCCGGTACGGGCCTCGACGCCCGCTACCCCCTGTTCTGCACCCCCAGGGGCGGGGCGGTGTCGTCCTCGTACATCCGAAGGCTCCTGAACCGCCTGGGCGAGCAGGCGGGGATCCAAAAGCGGGTCCACCCCCACGGGCTGCGCCACACCCACGCCGCCCAGCTCCGGGCCGAGGGCGTGGACATCGGCATCATCTCCAAGCAGCTCGGGCACCGGTCGATCGCCACGACGGCCCGGTACCTGGACCACATCGCGCCGTGGGCGGTGGTGGAGGCGATGCGGGGGAGGGAGTGGTAGGGGGCAACGGGCAGGTATGAGACCGCCCCGACGGCAGCAATCTTCTAGATTCGGACAAGCTACCGCTGCCACGCTGAGTAGACCCTGCTCAACTCCTGAATGAAGAAGCTCGTTTCGTCCTCCCCAGGCTGCAGCAGTCCGAGATCACGCGACAGAGTGAAAAACCCCTGGCCGGGCCGACCATCATCTCCAGCGTGAACGACGATCGCGCTGAGGAGGGGTCTGCCTGCTCTATGCTCCGCCTCGGAGATTTCACCTAGAATCGCACCTAGCTGTTCGCGGTGGTCTGCTCTCATCATGTCCAGACCTGCAAGCGGAGCAATGTCCGTATAGGACAGGAGGACCCCTCGCTTGGCAGCCTCGCACAGTCGGCCATAGATATCTGCGTGCATCGTGCCTCCCGTCAGCCGCTAGCCACGCGCGATCGCGCGAAGCTCGGGCATCAGTTGCTGCGGGTCGCGATTCACATGGAAGTCCCACCGGCCGAGTCGACCCCAGCGATTCACAGCCCGGACCCAGCGGTGGGCGGCCTCGTGCTTGGCCTTGTCCTGGTTGTCCTCTAAGCCCTTGATTTCCAGGATGAGGGTCACGCCATTGGCGAGTCTCACCAGGAAGTCGGGGATGTACGAGTGGTCCACTCCCAGGAACTCGTAGGGAATCGTGAGTCCCAGGCCCTGGTTCTTCACATAGCACCTCGCCGCCTTCTGCAGGACCGCCTGCTCGATCCGGAACCCGGCACTGGCCTCCCAGGTCTGGTTGTCGAGCACGACCTGGTTGACATGGCTCGCGGTCGTCATCCGCGTGGACTTCACCGTCTTGAAGTCCACATCATCGGTTGACCCGATCGGCTTCGTCTTGTTGAGCACCGGAAGCAGAGGAGATTCGCCTTGCGCTTCGTCCGGCTCGATCGCCGTCGCGAGCCGCTCCACTACCTGCTTGGCGTACTGCTGAAGCCCGATCTCCCCCGGCGCACAGCCGCGGTAGTCCACCTTGCGGCAGATGTACTCATCCACATACCGAAAGATCTGAGGGAAGAGCTGGTGCCTGGACTGCAGGGCGAGCACCGCCGCTTTCTTCCGGTCATGTTCCGATTGCTCAGCCCCGGACAGTAGACGGTCGAGGACCCGCCGGGCCAACTCGAACTTGATCGTCTCCACATGATTCTCGGTGTAGTACTCCTCGCGGTTCTGCAGCACTACCGGGAACGGTGAAGTGACCGCGCCCGCCGCCCCCTCGGCGTAGCCCGCGGTCACCCGCACGAATGTGGCCGTGGGCTCGTGGTCGGGCTCCAGATCCAGTGGTTCCATCGAGTCGACATCGCACCGGATGATGTTCCGGTTGAGGGCGTAGACGAAGCCCTCGACCACCGGGAACTGCATCCGCATGTGCGCCCGGTCCGGGTCGGTTCGGACATGGTTCTTGGGCTTGTCCTCGGGTGCGGCCGCCTTGCTGCCCCGTCCCTTGAATGGGATCATCGAGAACGGGATGCCATAAACATCGACGAACTCCTCGGAAAGGAGTAGCTTCCCATCAGGTTGAACGGTTGGCGTGTAGTCCATCCGTCGAAGGCCTCGGCCGACCACCTGCTCGCAGAGAAGCTGGCTCCCGAATGCTCGGATACCCAGGATGTGGGTGACATTGCTCGCATCCCACCCTTCGGTGAGCATCGAGACCGAGACGACGCAACGGATGTGCTCTCCCGGCTCGCCGCGACGGCCAACCGTGGCCACGATCTGGCGAAGCTCCTCGGCTGCTTCACTTTTCTTCTTGCTTGGGTCGTCACTCTCTGCCTCGGCCAGCAGCTTGGAGTCGATGCGCAGCGTGTACTGCCGCTCCGCCGTGTTGGAGAGGAGGTCGGCAAAGATCTCGCCCCTCCCGTACACCACTTGCGTCTTTGCCTTCTTGCCCTTCTTGCGGGGTGCGGCCTCTTCGTCCTCATCCTCCTCGCCGAGCACCTCCTCGACATCTTCCGCAGTCAGCACATCGGCCACCCGTTCGCCGCTGATCCGGCGGTAGAACTCCTCGGCGACGGCGGTGTTGTCGCAGACGATGATGAGCACGGGCGGGATCTGGTCCTTGCCCGGGGCGGCGTCGCGGATGTACTCGAATCGTTCCTTCCACTGGCCCGCGATCTGGGAGAGTGCTCCCTCGGCCTTGCGGTAGACCACCTCGGGCTTGGGTCTCCCTCCCCCACGACCGGGGAGCTTCTCGCCCGGCTCCAGGTCGGCGCAGATGTGGTCGCGCCAGAGGCGGAAGTACTTGGGGTCGGGCCGTCCGGTAGAGTCCTGCACCGGCAAGCGGGGGATCTTGACGATGCCACTCTCAATGGCATCGACGAGACCGAACTCGCTGACCAGCCAGGGGAATGGCGAGCCCTCGGGGTATCCGCTGGCCTTGATGTAGAACGGAGTCGCGGACAGATCAACGCATAGGCCCACGCACGGGGAGCCTCTGCCGAGCAGCCCCGCGTTGTTGATCCGGTCGAGTCCATCGAGCCACACGCGGGCTTCGGCGGCCTCCTCCTTCTGATCGCCACTGGCGACCGCGACGCGTTCCTCGTCGTCGGCTCCGTCCTCGGCGGCCTCACCGGGCTTCGGCCGCCAGCAGTGATGCCCCTCGTCGTTGAGGACCATGATCGGCAGTCTCTCCGGCCCGACGCCCAAGACTCGGCGAATGAACGAGTCGGCGTCCTCCTCACCCTTGTCCACGACGGCGTAGGACTTCCCTCCCTCGCTGTGCGCCGACTGCGGCTGGAACTGGTGCCAGTTCTCGACGATCACCGTTCCTCGATTGAGCAGCTCGCGGTACTTGCCCGGGAGCATGCCGAAGTCGTCGTAGTAGTTCTTCCGGTCGCCCGGCTTGAGCACCTGGAGCCGTTCCTTGACCGTCAGGTTCGGACAGCAGATGAGCACGACATCGGGGAACTCGCGGCTCTGTGGGTTCACCCCGCGGTTGCAGAACGCCCAGCAGATCAGCATGGCCATGACGACGGTCTTGCCTGTCCCGGTGGCCTGCTTGCACCCGAGGCGGCGGAGACCGAGCATCGCCGCGTCGGCGGGCTGGTCGAGCAGCGTGGGGTAGTACTCCATATGACGGGTGCCGAACCCGGGATCTTCGCCTGCGCAGAGCCTGCGGAGGTGCTCGTCCGTCACCTCGAAGTTGGTGAAGCCGGTGCGGCTCTTGGCCTTCCGCTGCATCTCGGGGAGGCGGATCTCGGCGAGGTAGATGAGCGTCTCGACAGCCTCACGCTGACAGAAGAAGAGGCGGCGAAAGCCGCCCCTGGCGACGCCCGACTCGCGGGCCCAGTGGCGGAGCAGGTCCTTGGTCATGGAGGTCGCGCCACGGTAGCCGGACTCACGCCAGCGCCGGACATCCTCGCGCAGGCGGTTCACGAGTTCGAGTGGGTCCTGGTCCTCATCGGTGAAGAGCCCGGCCTGGGCGGAGCCGACCTTCTCGGTCTTGTACCAGTACGCAGCCGCACGGCGGAACCCCGCCTGGGTGGCTTTGCCGGTGTCGCGGTCGTAGAGCCAGTGGTCCGCAGGCTCCTCGTAGGGGTTGCAGAGGATGGGGGATGGGACGGGCTGGACCGGCAGATTCTGGGGGTGGGTACTCATGGCTGCCCGTCCTCGGCTACCACGGCTCGATAAGACTGCTGCGGGTCGGCAGGATCCGGCTTGGTGAACTCGAGCTCGGCCCGCTGGCGCATCGGCGCGAGGTACTTCTTCTGCAGGTACTCCGGATTGCGTCCGAGGATGGCCCCCAGCTCGGCAGGACGGAGCGGGTGCCAGGCACACAGGCGATGGATGATCTGCTGCATGGCTTCCGGTTCCGCTTTCTTGCGGAGCGATTGGACGGCTTGCGCAAGATCCGGGGGGAGAGGGGGGAGGTCGGTGGAGGGAGTTGCGGCCTTGCCGACGGAGGAGGTGAACCCCGGAGATTGCGATCCGAACCCCGGAGGTTGGGCCATATCTCCGGGGTTGAACCCCGGAGATTGCGCCCCGTCTCTGGCCCCAGACCCCGGAGACATTCGGGGAGCGCTCTCCCCCAGCAGGTGTTCGGTCGGTATGTAGTAGGTATTCCTGCCCTTCCCCCGCTGCCCCAGCAACCCGGCGTCCCGAAGCCTTCGGAGAGCTCCGCTGGCGGCGAGCGAGTCCACCCCGTTGATGTCCCGGAACATGGCGTTCGTGATGGCCCCCGCCTCTCGAATGACCGCCAGCGATCGCGCTTCCTCGTCGGAGAGATTCAGTTCCTTGAACCGTCCGAGCCAAGCGATGTCCTCTTGGCTGAACAGGTGATGGACCAAGAGCATCACGCCAAACTCGTCGCGCTGTCGGTCGGACTCGAAGAGCGGCGGCGTCAGGTTGGCCTGATGCATCGCCTGACGCATGGCGCGTATGCCGGTGCCCTTCGTCTCCGCCAAGCCGATCTCGTGGAGCGATGCCGCGATCTTCTCGTTCCGTGGAAAGGAGCCGGGCTCGCCGAGTCTGTCCTCAGCGACCAACGATGCGCCGGGGTTACGGATCTCGATGCGGTTCGTGTATCGGATGATCTGGACCGGAGAGGAGTGGCGATAGCTGCGATGCATCAGAGCGTTGACCACCGCCTCACGGATGACCGCTCGCGGCACGAGGGGGATGTCCTTGCGGTGGATCGAGTTCCCCGCCAGAGAGAACGCCATCGGAACATCGGAGAGCACCTGCTGCACGACACGGGGGATGAGCAGCACCAAGGGGCCGCGCATCTCAACGGCCGAATAAGCGCTCTCGGGGTCCGGCACCCACTCGCGCCCAGGGACGAGGATGTAGTCCACCCGCACCATCGGGAAGAACCGCCGGAGCGAGGCCTCCTTGCCGAAGAGCATCAGCCCGGCGATCGTGAGGCACTGCCGGCCCCGGTGTATGGCCGTAGCGCCGAGGGCATACAGGAGATCGGTGTCGCCGAACACGAGTTCGCCGGCATCTGGCTTCACCTCAGCTCGCCTGATCCGATACTCTCGCACCGCCGCAGGCTCTATGTCGTCGGGTGTCGTGCCCTCCACAGGTGTCGCGTCGTATGTGGTCGTGGACCGATTCTGGTACAGCACCGAAAGGTCATCGTCCGTGCAGTGCTGATCAGTGTTTGCGATGCGACGGTAGGCCCCTCCGGGCAGACCCTCCGACTTCACATAGACCGGCTTGTCGCCCGTGGGCGCTTCGGGTATGAACGCGACAATGACGGCTCTGTCCTCGTGGGCCTCTACATCGATTTGCGGGCGCACCGGGGGGGACATGTCGTTTGCGCACCGGGTGGCGAGATCTGCCTGCAGCTTGCCCGGGTTGTTCACACCCGAAACTCGGAAGCTCACCCCGAACAACCCATCGGGCTCCTCATCGACGCCCAGCAGGATGTAGCCGCCGCCCCGCCCCGGCTCATTCGAAAACGCCGAGACAGTCTGGAGCACGCTCGTGGCGATCGCCTTGCCCGGTTTGGCCTCGATCTCCACGGACTCGTCGCCCATCTGAAGCTTCTCCAGGAGATCGGAGAAGATCGAACTCATGACAGCCTCACCACCTTCATCACCTCATTCCCCCTCGGATCAATCACCTTCACCGCCGCCGCCTTGTGCTTGCCCGGCGGGAACGGCAGGCTCTCCATCCCGCTGAAGGCCTCGAAGCGGTCCTCGTCGATCACGCCGCCGAGGGCCTTGGCCAGCTTCTCCCAGGCCGTGCGGTCGGGGAAGAACGCCTGGGTGATGCAGAAGGTCCGCCCGTCGTAGTCGCTGTCCAGGAACCACGCGGCGACCTTGTCGGCCTTGGTCGGCCGGATCACATTTTGCACCGGGTCGTAGATATCGACCCCCTCCATCTTCGCCACATACTCCCCGTCGTCGTTCGGCCCTTCGAGGCTCACCCGGGGCTGGCCGAAGACGGTGAAGAGCTGCTGGCTCGCGGCCGCGCTCTTGACCTTGCCGCCCTTCTGCTTGGCCGGGTCTTTGAGCAGCCCGTCCATCCCCGGGTTTACATCCGGGCGGATGTGGGCGATGTGGATGCGGAGCTTGGGGTGCTGGGCCTCGTCCACCACCGCCTGGGCCGGGCCGTCGAAGCTGAATGCCGCGATCACGAGGGCGTCGTAGCCCGCCCGGTTCGCGGCACGGATCAGGTCTTCGACCATCTTCGCCGTCACCGGCCCGTACTGCGGCCCGAACACCACCGCCACCTTGTCGTCGAGCGCCTCGGTCTGCCCCTGGTCCATCCACTGCCCATCGGCGTGGATGCAGTCGGCTCGGCCGTCCTCGAAGAGCGGGGTCAGCGGCTGCCCCTGCGCTCGCTCGCCCAGACCATCTGCTTGTTATCGGGGAACCGCACCCCGTCGTCGCGGATCAGCTCGTACATCTTGCGCAGATACGCCGCGGCGTTGCGGGCCTCCAGATCGCCCCGGGTGTCCACCAGCCGGATCTCTCGGGGCATATCGTCGGCGTCGAACGACTCCAACTGGTCAGGCGCACCGGCGAAGCCCTCGAAGTCCTCCGACCGTCCCGCATCGACGATATCGCCGAGCGACATCTCCGGCGGCTGCACGGCCTCCACCGTAAATGGCCCGCTCACGCGGACGATGTTGTCGACCGGCTTCGGATCGTCGAAAAGGTCCTGGCCCTTTGCATTGCGGCCGACACAGTCGTCGATCAGGGACATCTTCCTGCGCCACAACTGGCGGTACTCGCTTACCGCGTGTTGGAGTTCTGGAGGCCACTCCTTGTCCGGTTCAAACGGAACCTCCCAGTGGTACCACCCGGGTGCCTGCCGATCAATGCCTTCATCCAACCGTGATCTCGTCTCGCTGTTGAGCGGCGGCAGCAGCCAGCGTCGTTTGTCGCCCTCCGTCACGGCCCGCTTGCCTTCGCTCCGCTGTTTCGCAGCGAGGCGATTCGCAAGAGCCTGCCTAGAGGAGCGATCGACCGCTTGGAGTGCAGCATTGCATCGGCGCAGTGCGGCATCGAGCAGTGAGCCCTGCCCAGCCTGCTCTAGTGTGGCGTAGCGTCTGTAGTCGTCGAACGCCATCTGCACGGGCTTCGGGTGCGAACCAGCGAGCGACTCTGGCACCGCTGGGTGCCACCATGTGCGGAATCCCCGTGGCCCGTCGTACTACGGCTCTCGTGAGCTTCGATCTCAAGCTGGATTGCTGCTTTCAGATCGGCGAGTTTGCGGTCCAGCAGCGGGCCATACTCCGCGAGAATCGGGTCGATCGCCCTGTTCTGGGCGATGTCGCTAGGCTGAATGTGGGGCAGCTTGTTGTATTCAAAGCCGCCGGCAACATCCCTTTCCGGATCGGTCAACATGAAGTAGGGGTACTTTTGGACAATCAGGCGGTGCCGTGCCGTTGCAATCGCCACCCTGCTGGAGTCGATTCCGATCCACCGGCGACCCATTCGTTCAGCGACTACGGCCGTGGTGCCGCTCCCGCTTGTGGGGTCAAGTACGAGGTCTCCCGGATCGGTGGTGAGGCAGATACAACGCTGCAAGACCTTCAGAGCAGTCTGTGTCGCGTAAATCTTCTTTCCACCAAACTGGTTCTGGCCCAGGGTATCTGTCCAGACATTTGTGATCGGGAAGCACTCAAAATCTGTGATCCGCCGGCAGTATCCGGGGTAAGTCTTGCCGGGTAGCATCCGCTCGCACTGCAGAACGCGTCGCATGCCCCCGCTATCCGTCTTCCAATACCCCGGCTCGGATCTATAGGTCCGGCCTTCGAGCCACACATTATAACGAGAACCAGGGCTTTGAGATGTGTAGTTGTCTGATGCAATCAATACAGCACCATCTGGGAGAAGCGTCTCGTCGTCGTCGTCGGATAACTGGCCCACTGGTCTACGCTCGCCATTGGCAAGAAGCACTGTGGTGTAGCCCGTAGCCCCTGCTTCTCCCGCGACTTTGCGATGGAACAGGGGACGGAACTTCATGGCGGCGGACTTGCGATACCAGAGCAGCGTGTCGTAGACGCGAGATAGGTCATTGCTCGTCGAGCCCGTGGTCTTCACATAGACGATTTCCGCGACGAAGTTGGATGGTGCAAACACCTCGTCCATCACGCTGCGAACCAAGTGACTGCGATCATCCCCAATTTGCAGGAAGAGTGATCCTGTATCAGCAAGCAGATCCCTAGCGACTAGGAGTCGCTCTCGGAGGTACGAGAGGTACGAATGAACGCCAAGGTGCCAAGTATCCCGAAATGCGTGCACCATTTCGAGTTCCCGAGTCAGATGCTCGTCACGGTTCTTCACATCCACATCGCCAATGATGGGTTGGAAGTTGCTCTTGTAGTTGATGCCGTAGGGTGGGTCCATGAAGATCATCTGGACCTTGCCGGTGAGGTTCTCACGGCGGGCCAGCGACGACATGACCTGGAGCGAGTCACCGAGGATCAAGCGGTTGGTCCAGTCGATGTCGTGCTTGTAGAACTGGACGGCCTCGTGGTACTCCTGCTCGGGGTCGGCGAACAGCGACCGCTCGACATCCTGCCGGGCCGCGATCTTGAGGATGGCCTGGGCGCTGACGCGCTCGTGGATGTTGAGCGCGACGGGATCGACCTCGAAGTAGCCGCGGCGGTGCTGCTCCTGCTTGTCCGCCCATTCGAGCCAGGGCTCGTGAACGCGGAGTGCGGCCGCGAGTGTCGCGGCCTCGTCGTCGGTGAGCTTGCGGGTCTTCGCCGCGGCGAGCAGTTCGGGCAGGGTGTCGGCGTCGGCGGTGGGGTCTAAGCGGAGGGTCGGGGGCCGGTGGGGGCTGTAGGCGTACTTGGCCTTGGGGATGACCGGGACGACACCCTCGGCGGCGATCTTGGCCGGGGGGTTGTTCTTCCGCTTCTCCTGCTTGTGGCGGTAGTCGGCGGTCGGGCTGGGTTCCGTCCCCGCCTTGGCGGCGCTCTTGGTCCGGCTCGAACGCTTCTTGGCCATCACGCCCCCCAGAGTCAGCGATGCGGAAAGAGGTACAGTAACCGGGTATCAAACCGCGTGCAACGCAGCAGTCAGCCGTGATCGGGGGTTTCCACCGGCAGGGTCGCGCCCCCCGGTGTTGATCCACGCTGAACATGCTGCCCGGCTGGCACGCGATGATCGAGGTCGAGCTTGTACCCGAGCCCGAGCCGGAGCCACGCCGCCGGAAGCGCCCAAGCCACCCGCGCCCGCCGAATGACAACGAGCCTCCTCCGGCCCGGTCTCCGGCGCTACAGGGATAGAAGTACTCCCGCCCGCGCAGGGCCACCCCGGAATCTCTCGCGGCACCGGGTGCGCCACGGGACCGCAGGGTGCGACCGGGTGCGTCCCAGAGCAGAGACCACGCGCCGCCGACCTCGCGCAACCGCCTGCAACAACACGGTTTAGACCGCCTGCCGTGTTACAATCCCCGCGTGAGCACGACCGACGCAACACGACCGCCCGTGCGCCCGCGCCGCCCCGAGGCGGCCAAGTGTTCGCCCGACCGCACCGAACGCGCCACGGGCCAACGACGCGCCCCACGCGGGCGACGGCGGCCAGCGCCCGACCGAGACGGCAACTCACAAGGCCACCCCCCAAGGCCCGCTCCTGGCACAGGGATTTCAAGGGGGGGTAGGGGGTCGATTCCCCTGGGGGTTCGCGCAGGGACCGGCCAGCTAGCGTCATCAATTCAGACGCGGGTTTTGGTATGGGGGGGGGGGGGGGGGTGAAACCCCCAGGACGGACCGCGAGTACGGAGGCTTGACCATGATCGACAGAACCAACCGTGACCCGAGGAGCGCCGCCTAATGGGTGCCCGAGGACCCAGGCCGCTGCCGGAAGGGGTGCTGCGCCTCAGGGGCAGCCCCCGCGCGGACTTGAACCGTGCCCCGCCGAAGCCGCCGCTGGAGCCCCCGCCGAAGCCGGGTTGGCTGGGCGAGGCGGCGGGGCTGGCGTGGGACGAGCTTGTCCCCCGCCTCATGCAGATGAAGGTGCTTTCGAAGATCGACGGGAACGCCTTGGCGAGGTACTGCGAGCTGTGGGTCGAGTGGCAGACCGCCCTGGCGTTCGTGAGGAAGCACGGCTCGACCTACCCGATCAAGGACGGGAACCAGAAGATCAAGAGCCTGGGGCAGTTCCCGCAGGTCGCCCAGATCCACAAACTGTCGCTTGCCCTGACCAGGCTGGAGTGCGAGTTCGGGCTGACGCCGTCCGCCAGGACGCGGATCAATGTGCCGATGTCGGGGGAGCCGGAGGAGGTGGACGAGTTCGCCACGCGCCCGTCACCGAGCGGGTATTTTGCGGGTGGGTGAGCAGCCCTGCTCGGGCGGGTTACGCCGGCGTGCACTACTCTGGCGGCCATGCCCCGCATCACCGACCGAGGCTTCTCGAAGGAGTTCGTCCACAACCGCGATGGTCTCTTGGCGGTGGTACGCCGCCTCGCTCCCGACCAAGCCGCGGCGATCGCCCGGGCCGGGGGTAGGCTGGATGCGGAGTTCACCGACGCCGCGATCCGTGCCCACCTGAAAGCGCAGACCCAGAGTCGGGCGAAGCGATCGGGGCATTCGAGCCCGGTGCCGAAGCCGACCGTCAACCGCGTGAGGGCCGAGCGGCTCGTCTGGGCCATGCAAGACGCTGTCGCGGCCATCCAGAAGCCGGATGACGAGAACCCTCTTGGCCCCCATCTCAAGCGTGGCGTTCGAGAGAGGAACGCGATCTTCTACACCGTGGTCGCGGGGTTGGTGCTCGACCCTGACGCGGAGGACTGGCTCGGCGGCGTGACGGAATCTGCGAAGTGCCCATGGACCCGTGCCCGGCGGGCGACCGAGCGCAACGGGCGTGAACGGGCGACCGCGCGGTTGACGGGGTACTTTGATCGGGCCGCGGTGTTCCGAGACTTCGGGCCTGACGCTCTCGCCCTCCTGGTCCAGTCATCTGTCGCACTCGGATGGATCAGGACGCCTCTGGTCCCGGTGCCGGTGGAGCAAGGACGCGCAGGGGTGTCCCCGATCCCAACGCGGGTGATCGCAGTCGATCAGCCCAATCCAGGTCCCCCGCGTCCTCTTCCCGACCAGATCGGGGCCCTCCAGGCGGCGTTGAATGTCTTCTACCAGACTCTCGACGCGACGACGGTCCCAGTCGAGGGTGGCCGATGTGTTGATGGAGTCGCTCAGGCGGTCGCACTTTCGGAAACGACATGGAGTCTGCACACGGAGCTGACAGCCACGATCGAGGCGGTGCTGCGAGCACACGGCGTACCGCAGAGCGAGCTCCCGGTGGGCCTTCGGCTCATGGCGGCTGACGCGCCGAAGGCCCTTGGACAGAACTCCCGGCCTCGGCAATCCGGGTAAAGACCGTCGGCATCGGAGGGAGCGGCGCGGATGCTCTTCTGCTCGCGGCCATCTCCAGCGCGCAGCGGGTCGCGGCGTTTCCCATGGACAGGTGGAACGCCAAGCAGGCTGCGCACCCGGGTGAACCGCACCAGCGGTGGCACGCGGGAGACATCGTGACGAATGAGGAACTGGCCAAGTTGGAGTCCGTGCAGAAGATGCTGAAGCTCTCGCGGAGTGGGTCCAAGTCAGCGAAACCTCCGAATGTGCCCAAGAGCCCGTTCATCCCGCTTTCCGAGCACCAGCGAATGCCTGGCGAGCCCACGATACCCGTTTCGCTCTCCGCGGCAGCGAGGTGGTTGGGCAGATCCGACTGGCGCGCCGTGAAAGACAGCATCGCGCGGGGTGGAACGAAGGCCCGTCAGGTCGGTGCGCAGAGATGGGAATTCGATCTGAAGCAGATTAAGCCATGGGCTCGGGAGGAGGCCACTCCGGATGCACCACCAGCGGCCCCCGCAGCAAGAAAAGGTAGCACCTGAGTGCGACCGAGTTCGACAGAGTGCGACAGAGCCGTACACCAATTGGACTGGGGGGCACCGTAGGGCATTGACCAGATCTGCCAAGCGTGATTTCTTTCACATAGCGAGCCGCACGCCGCGGTCGCGAGTTGAAGGAGTCACGCTATGCAGAAGTCAGTGGACGACAAGGTGTTGTGCAGTGTCCCCGAGGCCGCCCGCCGGCTGTCGGTGAGCGAGAGGTTGATCTGGCGGGCAATCTCCGAGGGCATCTTGGAGGTGGTCCGGCTCGGCCGGGCCACCAGGGTGCGCGTTGAGGAGGTCGAGCGAGTTGCCCGGGAGGGTCTGGCGACGGGGGGCAGCAAGTAATGCTGCTCGACGACTTCCGGCGCGTCACCAAGGCGTGCCCGTGCCCGATCTGCGATCACCCCGACTGGTGCCTCGTGAGCCGCGACGACCCGCCCTCGCGCGTGATCTGTTCCCGCACCGAGTCCAAGCAGCGGTGGGGGGAGGCGGGATGGCTGCATGTGCTTCGCAAGGACGCGCGGCAGGTTGTCCGGGTCAGGAAGGTGCATCTCTCACCCCTGGGGCCGGACACCGGCCTGCGCCGTCTCGCTGAGGACTGCCGGGGCCGCCTTCGGCCCGGGCACCTCAACCGCTTCGCCGAACAGCTCGGCGTCACCACCGACAGTCTCTGGCGGCTCGGCACCGGCTGGGACGGCCGGAACTGGACCTTCCCGATGTCGAATGCTGGCGGCGTGGTTCTGGGCATCCGTCTGCGTACCCCCAGTGGCCGCAAGTTCTCGGTCAAGGGCGGGACGCACGGGCTGCACATCCCGACGGGCCTGTCGGGAGCCGGCCCTTTGCTCTTGCCCGAGGGGCCGACCGACACCGCGGCGGCGCTGGACCTCGGCTTCGACGCCATCGGCAGGCCGTCCTGCCGGGGCGGCACGCGGCTGATCACTGAGGTGCTGCGGCGCCGGAAGCCCGGGAGCGTGGTCATCGTCGCCGACGCGGATGTCGCGGGCCGCGGGGGTGCCGACGACCTCGCACCGGTGCTCGCCTGCTCCTGCCGCGATGTCCGAGTGATCGAGCCTCCCACAAAGGACCTGCGAGTGGCTCCGTGCCGGGGCTACACCAGCGGATGTCCACGACGCCATCGCTTCAGCCACACCACTTCAACTCGCCGTGCGTTTGAGCACGAGGAGGGCCTGAGCATGGATGGCTCGCCCGGCATCGATATCTCCAGCGTCCCCGCCGGCTCGGACGGCCGCTCGATGGTGGTGACGACCTTCCTGGACGGGAGCGCGTTCGTCGACGCCTTCAAGTTGGGCTCGGCCAAGGCGCGCGAGAAGTACGCCGCCGCCGTCGTCGAACGCGCGCCTGCGTTCGAGCACGAAAGTGTCCTGGCCGAGTTGGACAAGCTCGCCGCGGGCATGGCCAAGGCCATGCTGGAGCGGGGTGGGCGGCCCGGCAAGCCCGAATCCGCCCAGCCCGCGTCGGCCGACCTCCTTAAGGAGATGCCCAGCGGTGTGGTGCGCGACGCGCGCGTGGCGCTGTGCGACCCGTTGCTGATCAAGCGCATCGTCGACGACATCGAATCACTCGGCGTCGCCGGGGAGCGGGAGCTGACGGCAGCCATCTACCTCGTCGGCACCTCTCGCCTGCTTCGCAAGCCCCTTGCCGCCATCACGCAGGGCCCCACCTCGAGCGGCAAGTCGTACCAGCAGGAGATGGTCTCGGGGTTGTTCCCGCCCGAGGCGGTGATCCACGCGACGCAGATGACGCCGCAGGCGTTGTTCCACATGCCGGAGGGGGCGCTTGTCCACAAGTTCGTGGTCGCCGGCGAGCGGAGCCGGGTTCAGAGCCCGGAGACCGCCGAGGCGACCCGGGCGCTGCGAGAGATGCTCTCGTCGGGCAAGCTCTCGAAGCTCATGCCGGTCAAGGTGGGCGGCCAGATCGAAACCACGCTCATCGAGCAGGACGGCCCGATCGCCTACATCGAGTCCACGACGGTCACGAAGATCTTCGAGGAGGACGCCAACCGCTGCCTGCTGCTCCAGACCGACGAGCGGCCCGAGCAGACCAAGCGCATCTATGCCGCGCTGGCCAGGGCGTACAGCGGACAGCGCCGTCAGGACGCCATCGACGCGATTACCGAGCGGCACCACGCCATGCAGCGGCTGCTGCAGCAGCGTGATGTGGTGATCCCCTACGCCGAGCGACTCTCCGAGTTGCTGTCGCCCAAGCGTGTCGAGGGTCGCCGGGCGTTCGGTCACATCCTCAACGCCGTCTCGGCCTGCACGCTGCTGCACCAGTTCCAGCGCGAGCAGAGCGGGCAGAGCCGGCTCATCGCCTCGCCGCTGGACTACCAGATCGTCCACCGCCTGCTCGATGGTCCGCTGGCCGGTCTGCTCGGGAACAGGGTCTCCCCCGCCGCGATGCGGTTCCGGGAGCGGCTCGAACGGCGATTGGGATCGGACGAGTTCAGCACCACGGACGCTGCGGCGGGCGAGGCGGTGACGGCCCGGGCCGTCCGCGACTGGCTGGCGGCCCTGACCGACGGGGGGATGGCCGAGCAGACCGAAACGCCTCGCGGCAACAAGCCGGCGAGGTGGAAGTTGCTCCCCGTGGACCCGCTCGACCTGCAGGTCTCCGACCTGCCGAGCGTCGAACAGGTGTTCCCCGGGGGCGACTTCCGGCGTTCCGGCAGTGCGCAAGTCCCTGCCATGGAATGGGTTCCGGCGGAAGTCGGCGTTGTGGCCGGAACGGTTCCGACAGAACGCAATGGCTCGACGGAAGCCTGCCGGCAGGGGGCGGTACTTCCGTCGGACGCCATTGTCGCACAGGGAGTTACGAGCGACGGAACGACGGAAGTCCCCGCCGGGGGGATGAATGATGTGGCTGGACCTGAACACCATCTTCAACCCCGACGGCGGTCGTCCGCTCCCCGAGTCAGACAGGCTCGTGCCCGAGGACCTCCCCCCGGAGTGGCATTTCGAGTGGGACGAGCGCGCAGCGATCATGGAGTACGAAGGCGGACTTCCGCGAGAGCGGGCCGAGCATCTGGCGCTCTTGGACATCGCCGCGCGTATGCGCGGCGATCCGCGCCCGGACGAGGTCGGGGGGCACCATGCCGTATGACCCCATCCTGATTCGCGCGGCTGAGCAGTTCAAGGAGTCTCCTCGCCCCTCCAAACACCTTCTTCCCACGCCTTGCCTCCCCCAACCCGCGGCACTTGAGTCGTCCCCACCGGGCCCGGCGGCCCGTCTGGAGGCGTGCTGATGGCGAGCGTCACCTCACTGCCCGACGGCAAGAAGCGCGTCCAGTTCGTCGCCCCCGGCGGCAACCGCAAGACGATCCACCTCGGCAATGTCGAGAAGAAGTTCGCCGACGCCGTGGCGACCAGGGTCGAGACCATCCTCGGTGCCCAGCTCCGCGGCGAGCCCCTCGACCGCGAGACCTCCGAGTGGCTGGGCTCGATCGACGACTGGCTGCACAAGAAGCTCGCGGCGGTGGGCCTGACCAAGGGACGCCAGTGCCGCACCCTCGGCGACTGGATGGAGCAGTTCATGGCCTCCCGCGCCGGCCTCAAGCCCGCGAGCATCAAGAAGCTGGAGCGGACCCGCCAGACCCTGGAGTCCTTCTTCGGCAAGGACCGGGTGCTCCAGCAGATCAGCCCCGAGGACGCCGCCCGCTGGCGGGAGAGCCTGGCCAAGGGCGGCATGGGCGAGGCGTCGGTCAAGACCCACACGGGCAACGCGAAGACCATGTTCCGCGAGCTGGTGGACCGGGAGGTCCTGCTCCGATCCCCCTTCGCCCGCCTCAAGGGCGGCGTCACCCCGACGAAGAACCACAGGTATGTCACGGCGGAGGAGATCGAGAGGGTGCTCGCGGCCGCCCCGAACTGCGAGTGGCGCACCCTGATCGGGCTTGCCCGGCTTGCGGGGCTCCGGACACCCGGCGAGACCCACCTGCTCACCTTCCGCGACATCGACTGGCGGGCCGGGCTGATGCGGGTGTACTCGCCGAAGACCGAGCGGCACCCCGGCCACGAGCAGCGCGTGGTCCCCATCGTCCCGAGGCTCTTCGAGATCATGGAGGAGCGGTACGAGGAACTCGGGAAGGACGACGACGCCCACCTGGTGACCATCCGCTCGGCCGGCGGCCGGCGCAGGAAGATGGTTGCCATGATCGAGGCCGCCGAGGTCGAGCCGTGGGATGACACCTGGCAGTGCCTGCGGCGGTCGTGCGAGGTGCAGTGGATGAACGAGGGCATCGCGCCGTACCTCGTCGCGCGGTGGCTCGGGCACAGCCTGACCGTGAGCGCCAGGCACTACACGCTGGCCATGCCCGACGAGGTGCTGTCGCGGGTGACCGGCCGAAAAGTGAC
Source organism: Candidatus Eiseniibacteriota bacterium (assembly GCA_016712505.1). Lineage (GTDB taxonomy): Bacteria > Eisenbacteria > RBG-16-71-46 > CAIMUX01 > CAIMUX01 > JADJQY01. The sequence goes on from JADJQY010000022.1 coordinate 34,049, forward strand.
GCAAAAAGTGACGCAGCATGCGTCCGCACCGGAGCGCACGGCGCACCGAATCGCCTGATCGTCGCTCCCCAACATCCCGCGCAACTCCCCCAAAAGCAAAGGCTTGCGCCCCGGTGCAACCCGGTGCGCAAGCCTCGAAAAATGGAGCCGGGGGGAATCGAACCCCCGGGCACTTTTGCGTTTTGCCTAGAAAGCAAGCGGCTTTCGCAACGCGCGAAAGTCGCGCGACGCAAAATGTGACGCACAGGATTCCATCGGGCGTCCAAGGGCTGGGACCGACGGGTGCGCGCCACCCCCATTTGGAGTAGGTGGGGACGAGACACGCCGCACGCGCCGCATGCGCCGCAACCGACCCCGCGAGGCGCACCGGCCACCCCGTCCGGCCCTCCACGGCCTGCCGGACCCCCGGTGTTCGCCCCGTGCCGCTCCCCCGACGCCCCGTGCGGCGTCCCAGCCGAGGAGGGGACCAACCGAGCCAGAACGCCCGCCAACGCGACACGGGGCGACG
>JADJQY010000023.1 GCA_016712505.1 Candidatus Eiseniibacteriota bacterium
GCTGGTTCAGCATCGTGGCCGCCGGCGATCATGAGATCCACCCGCCCTGGGAGAACCAGGTCAGCAGCGATGGCGTCTGTACCGCCCCCGAGGCGCAGGGCGTTGGACGCTGGCAAATGCTGGACCCTGGAGAAGCGCAGGATCGCGCAAGGTGGGCGACTGGGGACGATGCGGAACCTCCGGGGCGCGCGCTTGGCGCTCCGTGCGCGGCCCTGGTGAACTCCGATGGTACCCAGAGGCGCTCGAAAGCCGCCGGAGCAGGTGCCCCCCCCCAAATGCACGCAGTGCACCTGGTTGATGTGAGGCGAAGCGATCTCCATCGCCTCCGCTGTGGCAGTGCGGGCGAGAACGTTACTCGATCGGGAGTTCGGCGGAGGCCAGCAGGAACGTGACCGTGGATTTCGACGCGCACCTCACCTGCGTGTTGGCTGCGCAGCGCGTAGGTCGAAGCCCCGCACCGGGGCGATTCCGTTTCTGCCCTCCCGAAGTGCTTCCGTTACCGATCTGCCGTTCGCTCCAAGGGGCACAAACGATGCCCATTCCGGTCACGGCAACCCCTCGATGAGCGCCGCCCGCCGCGTCGTATCTCGGCAATGTTGGCCCTGTAGGCTCGAGCAACGTATTGGCGGGCGATGCTCCTCACCGAAGTCTCGTCGTAGGTAGGGGTGCCCAAGTGCCGATCGTACGGTAAGGAGCGCCCGCCGAGGTTGTCGTTGGAAACCACGAGGGCCTGCCGGTTTGCGTGCCCGGAGCGGGGCCAGTATTACTCGTCCCGGCCCCAACTCAACACTACACAGTCGTCGCTCGCGACCGTCCATCGCTTCTGATCCGATCCCAACAGACGGGTGCGAACATCGCGACCAATGCTGTGCGTTCGACAGCCTCCGCGAGTGGTGAGATACTCCCCGGTGTTAGCGTCCAGGAGGCGCTGGCGCGTCCTCCCAGATGAGCCGGCACTCCGGCGGACCGATCCGGCTGCATCTCGCATGGGTGGCGAGTGGGAAACGCCCCGGCGGTGTTCAAAACGGTGCTTCCACTTCAGGAACTCTCCCTGGCCAACCTCCGGACCTCGATCACGGCGTCCGCCTTCCCGAGACCACGATCTGATGCGAGTCGTTCACGTTCAGACGACAACCGGCCTAGTGACGCTGCTCGCACGGGCGCCCGACTTTACCGACGTCCGCCCTGAGCTGCCAACATCATCGCGGGGTGTTCGCGACAGCCCGTCTTCGAGGATTTGACGGCGCTGTCCGACCAGCGCGTCGCAGCGTCCTATCCGATGGCACACGACGCGGCGTACGCCGTAAACCGCCAACCGGGCTGCCCCCGCAGGCGACGCGGTGTCGCAGTTTCGGGTCACACTTCTCAGACAGCGGCGAGACCAGAGGAAACGTCCCGCAGTGCTGCGGGAAGACGGGAAGTTCCTCGGTTTGACATCGCCGTTCTCCGATTTCTACCTCTCCAGATCCACTCCGAGGACGGCGCCGCAAACGGGAAATCCGCTGCGTAGCCGGGGCACTCGCGCAGCATGGCGGGCCGGTGCCGGTTCGAGCGCCCTTTGCCCCCGGAAACAAATGGGACATAGGCCTCATGACGTCGCCTCAGGTCTTCGGCGACGGCGAGCACCGCGCAACCGGAAACCCGCCGTGCGCAGCCTCGTGTACTACCTCGGTCAGGGCGCAACCTGAGCGAGCTGCCGGTGGCCCGCTTCAACCATCTACTGGGACGTCCGTAGGGGGCGCTTTCGGCGAACCCCCGACCGCCGGCGCATAGACGCCGGGAGGAGGGAGACTGGGCTCGCGGCGGCGCCGTGTCCACGAGCCATCGCGTCGGCGTGGAGGACCAACGATCGTCGTCGACGCGAGCCGGACGCGCGGAACAAGCCGTAGCTCAGCTCCATCGGGCTTCGTCCACGGTAGCCGCGCAGTAAACTCCGTGGACTGCCTCCGGTCACGATCCGCAGGCTTGAAGGACGCCGGAATCGCGCTGGCACATCCAGCGCCATCCACGGCAAACCCATGTTACGAATCCACTTCTGCCGGAAGGTGGGACGCCCGGATCCCTCGCCTACCGTGACCTTCTCCGCTTCCCGCTCCCGACCGCTGAGTGATGAGGAACCGGCTCCCTCACCAAGGCATGCCGTCTCTAGCGTACCAAGGGGGAGGCCCGCCCCCAGTGACCGCGGTCCTGGAGAGCATCCGGAGATCGTCAGGCGCTGAGACTAGAAGTCGGTGAACACATCGGCACACCCACCCACGCCACGTCCACGTGTCCCAGCGACAGACTGCGGGCGCGGCATCCAAAAACCACCAGCCCGCTCACGTTGCCCGGAACAAAGGTGGTGGATGGCCCTCGCCACCGATAGTGCAGCGCGGGGCGCCACGGGGGCGTTCAGTACGGGTTTCCTGGAACTTCACCGGGACCGGTTTCTCGTGTCGCTCCTCGCCAAAGGAGGCGCTGAGATCCTCAGCGACTTCGATCGGACCGCGCGCCAGTAGTAGATTCCGAACTCGCTCCGGGGCGACGCCGAAGGGTTCCAGTACCGCTTCCCAGGCGCGACCGCGCTTTACTGGCGACGAAGCGGTCAAGACGCGGTAGGCGGAGAATGCGCTGCGACGGCAACCCCTCTTCCAGGAGTGGTCTGCGGTGCTCTACCACCAGATGCTCTGACGCGCACGACAGCCAACCGGACAGTGCGGGGCGAGAACCCTTGCGTCCCTCAAGGAGCGCGGGAACAGACCCGCTTCCGGCGTTGTACCGAACGCCGTCGCTGACGGCACTGGAGACCACCATGATCTGTCCCGTACCGCCCTGAACGTTCAGGTTTATCGGTAACCCGTGCGGGTCAGAAACAACGGCGCGGACCTGGCGCCTGGCATACCCCCACTCGCGCCGCCTTCGCTTCGAAGCTCGTAGATCAGGCCCGGCCAAGCCACGCTTCTTCCACGTAGGCCAGACCAAGTCAATGCGAGAATCGGGCTTGGAAACCGCTCCTACGGATCTCCCCTACGGGACCGCCCGAGAGGAAAAGCTCATTACCGCCGCAGGCTCCGTCTCGCCCGACCGCGGTTGCCCGTCGGCCCGTGAAGGTCTCGACTCGGTGGTGCCGTGTTCGCGTTGTGCTGAAGTTCAGCCCTCAGCATCCACTGCAATCGGCTTAAGCCGGACAACACCCAGGGACGAGGCAGTGCGCATGCAGTACTCATCTCAGGCGCGCGCAGAGCATGAAACCGCTTGTGCGTCGGCACACCAGGGCGGTCCCAGCGGGGCCGGTAAGGACCGGTCCAAGACCGGTAGCTGCTCTCTCGGCGGAAAGGATCCGGTACCTCAGACTCACGGGTCGCCATGCCGCGACACGAGCAGATCGCATCCGTCATAGGTCATCCGCTGGGCCTGGAGGTACGCCAAACGAAGTATGTCGGGTCCCAGGCGGGCGGAGAGTGCGTCCTGTGCTTCGGGTCCGACGATGGCGACCTGTGCGTGCCGATCCGTATCGTCCGTGACCGACAGGCCGGCACGGTGATGTTCGCGACCGTCGCAGCGAACGCCGCGGCATCACCGAAGTCCTCGGCAAGCAGACGGTACCCTGCCTCCGTGCGCAGCAGCCAAATGATCTCCTGGACATCACCCTTATCTCCGAGTATCAGCGTGTGCAGCACGTCCCCGACCGCCATGTCCCGCACGTTTCCGGCGACACACCGCGCGAGGTCTGAAACCTCGATGCTTCAGGCGAACTGCGGCGTGCAGGTCTGCGACAGATCAAGTACCACCAGCCCCTGACGCCCGCAAGAGAGCTGTTCGGCAGTTGTCGGCGCGCCGTGGGGGCTGGCGCCGGCGGATGGAAATCAGGTGAGGGCTGCGCCACCCCTGATGCGCTAGAATGAAATCGACGATAGTGTTTACCGAGCGGAACAGGGCCATGTCGCCATCAACGATTTCGAGGCCAAATCGAACTTCGAGGGTCGCCACGATCCCCAGGGCATCCACGGAGTCAAGACCGAGGCCCGACCCAAAGAGCGGCGCGTCGAGTCCGATCTGCGCCGGATCAATCTCCAAACGAAGCCCATCCACGGACACTGCCTGACGCGCTGGGTGATGTCCTCACGTTGCGAGACGTATCGTGCGATCGTGTCTTTGGCATCTGGCATACACTATCTCCTCGCCCTTTTCTGGGGCTGGGTCACATGCCGCCGGTCACCTCGATACTCGATGCCGGTCACATGCGAGGCAGCATCCGAGGTTAGGAAACGCACCACAGACGCCACTTCGTCCGGACGACCCCAACGCCCCAGCGGACAGTGGGCGGTTACGTCGGAGCGGACTGCGAGCGGGAGCGCAGCGGTCATGTCGGTGTCGACGAAACCAACGACAACGGCGTTCACCGCACGTTATATCGTCCCAACTCGTGAGACAGTGAGCGCGTGAGGCCCAGCACTCCGGCCTTGGCGGCGCCATGGTGCGTTTGACCCAGGCGACCGCGGGTCGCAGTGAGCGAGGATACGTTGACTACGCTTCCGCGTCGTGCGGCAACCATCGGCCTGCTCGCGTGCTTGCAGCAATGGAACACGCTGTCGAGGTTGACCGCCAGGATCTCATCCCAAGTCGAGGCCTGCATCAGGGCCATCGGGACATCGCGGATCGCGCCCGCGTTGTTGATAAGGTGATCAATCCGCCCCCAACGTGCTAGCGCAGCCCTCACCATGTGCCGAGACACCTGTGGATCCTGGACCAGGCCCTTGACCACGATCAGCCGATCGTCGGGAAGTGCAGCCTCCTGCAGGAGCGAGTCCAGAGCGTGGTCGTTTGCGGCGTAGTTCAGCACCAAGCGAGCACCCGCAGCCGCGTATGACAGCGCAGTGGCGCGGCCGATGCCGCGTGTGGCCCCAGTGAGCAGAACAACTTGGTTCTTCTCAGCCAACGGGGTCACGGATGCTCTTCCGACGTCGCCACTCGCAACAGTGCCCCAAACGTGCCAGACGCGATCAGTGCGGCTCCGACATGCGCGTCGACCTTGTAGTGAACCAGTGCATTCTCCTGACGCACCAGGCGAGCCCGTAGGAGGATCTGGTCTCCCGGAACGGCCGGGCGATGAAACTTCAGGTTTGCGGAGACGAGGAAGCTTTCCCGGTAGGCGGTTCGATCGGGAGCTGTGGCGTCCTCGGGCGTCCCCATGAAGTAGCCGGATTGCGCCATCGACTCCATGAGGAGCGAGCCCGGATAGACCGCCTTCTCGGGGAAGTGGCCCACAAAGCTCGGGTCCGAGAAGGTGATGTGCTTGAGGGCGATACATCCGCCGGGAAACACCGAGATGACACGATCGATCAGCAGATAAGGATGCCGAAGCGGGAGGAGCGCCCGAATCGCGTCCGCATCCAATGGCACTACCGAGTCCGACAAAAATTCCTCCGTTCGGCAAGCACTGCGCGCTCAGCCGCTCAAGTTGGGTTGCCGGCCGGTACGGTCTCGAGCAAACTCGGAAGGACGAGGTCGCCCACGGATGGGTGGACCGCATACCCGCGAGAACCGCGCAGCGCGCGAGCGCAGGTATCCACGAGGGTCGCTTCGCCGGCCTGGAGGGGGATGGTGCACGCCAGGGCCATGGCAATCAGCTCCGCCGAGCTGACCGGCCTGAAGCCTGGTGCCTTCGGCTCTCGCTCCTCCAGCGCCACTGCCACGCGCAGGGTGCCTCGTAGGCGGGCGCGGGAGCAAGATGCCCAACCCGATACCGCCACACGGGCACGACGGAGTCCCGGTACACGCTGCCGATCCGCGCGCGGGCCACTAGCGGATGCTTGGCTGTCCACAGGGGCACCGCGCGGTTCACCGGCAGCAGGCGGCCATTGCGGACCATGGCGCACCACCCAGCGAGCAAGTCGGGTGCGGGCTGTAAAGTTCGCACGATCTCCGCGCGGGTCTGCGCGGCTCCTCCCAAGAGCAAGAAGCCGACTCCTTTCCACACTCCTGCGACGGCGTGCACGGCCAGTGCACCGGGACTGTTGGCCCGCGCACTCGATACGGCGTGTGTGTCTATAGCGCGCACCACCGACGGATAGTAGGCCGTGATACAGAGTGGGCGGTCGCCGACCTCTACCACGTGCAGCCGATTTGGTCGCAGGTGCCGATCCGTCCGGACGCTATACGTAACCTCCGCAGGGTCGTCCTCGGTTGGACGGCGAAGAACAGGCGACCGAGATCCGCCAGCGCCTTGGAATCGTTCGATCGAATGCAAAGCGTCGACGTGGCCAGGCACACGCGCAACTGACTTTCTGCGCTAGGACACATCGCAGATGATCAAGCCGTGCGACATCAACTCACGCAGGGCGACGCGGACATCTTCCTCGACCCTCGCGCGTGGAGTCTCAGGATACAGCGCAAAGACCGCGTCGACCAGCGCCTCTACTGTCGTCGCTGAATCGCAGTGCAGCCAGACAATCGCCGCGGCCGTGTTCAAGTGGAGACTAAGCGCCTGTTCCTCATCATAGACCACCAACTCATCGTCAAACTGCTGAACGACCACGCGCGGGTTAGCCACGGGGCGAGCGGTCAGCGAGATATCCTGGTTCACGGCAACTCCTTTCGCCTCGCGCGGCGCTGCCAGGCGGCGCGCGAGGCGGTTGCTAAACCCGAGTAATGCCCTGCTCTACCTCAGCGGGAGGTGCTGACAAGATCGGCACGAGGTTCGATCTGAACTCTCCGTGATGATCGTGGGAGAACCGGAAATGGCCGCGAACATCGAAAGGTCATTGTCCCTGATGGTGCACTTGTCCCCATCGCTGTTCTGCACTGGTACCCCGCCACTTTGCCCCACTGAGCCGGGACCGGCGCCGCAGGATCGAGCCCAGCTGCACCTCGATGTCTGGGAGTGGGGTGTAGACGCCGGTCAGCAAGTTGAGCTCACCGACGACGGTGTTGGCTGCGAAGGTGGCTGAGAGCTGACCGCAGTTCAGGCCCGCAGGCTGGAGGGGGTTGTTGCTCACCGATTGCAGCGCGCCTGTGATCAAGACCGTGGCGACGTTGGGGCTTCCACTGGCCACCAAAGACACCGTGCCCGCGACGTTGAAGTTCACATCAATTGGTTGGTGGCCGGTGATGGCAAACCGAAGCGCAATCGGAGCCGCGTTGAGAGAGTAGTGGGCGGGCAGTGTGACATCAAACACCGGGCCGGGGAGACATGTATTGCGAGCCGGCGTAGGCGCGCACGGCCGGGGTCGAATAGACGAGGACCCCAGCGCCGAGCGCCAGGCAACCTTTGATGAACGTTCTCCGAGCCGTGGCCATATTGCGACGAACATCGTCATCGGGTCGGAGCCTGGGGTCTCCGTGATCGGGGTCCTTCATACTCATCCTCCATCCTTGCCACGAGAGTGATGAATGTTGCGGTAGCGCACGCTACCGCCGCGGGTGCCCATTGAAGAGGGGGGTCTCTCGGGAGCGCCGCCGATCGGTTCAGCGCGGAAGAAGCTATGCGCGACCCGGTGTGGAGTCAACCGGATTACGAAGCGCGGCTACGAATATGCTTCCGATTGATCCAATCAGGACATGGCCCGTAGCCAGAGCGTGGGCAGTAGGATCGCTTATGGGAGATCCAAGGTGCAGGACTGTGTGCCAGGCGAATCGCCGGGGCAAACGGGCGATGGGGGTGCGGGACAGCCAAGTCTACTGGACTTGCGTCCACGCAATAGGCAGAATTCTCCGACATGGCTGAACTCCGCTTACAGCTGCTCGATGTGTCGGTGCGCGTGCAAATGGACGATGCCCGAGCGCTTCAGGCGATCGCCGCCTGTTTCGACTGTCGTTGGCGAGGCAATGCATCGAGCGTCGAAATTGCAGTGCCGTTGCAGTCGGGTGAATGCCCTGGCCGGTTTCGATGGGCTGGGGGGCCGGGAAATGCGCGGGACATCGGGGTGTGCGATCTGTATGGCGTGATCGGCGCCATCCTCTCCGAGGTGGCCCGGGCGTCCCGAGAGTTTGTTGTCTTTCACGCCGCAGCCGTGAGTCGTGGCGGCAAGGTCGTGCTGCTGGTCGGTGGGACGCATAGCGGCAAGAGCACGCTGACGGCGGAATTGGTCACCCGTGGTTTCCATTTGTTCTCGGATGAAGCAACCGCGCTGTCCCGGGTGGACGGTCTCATTCACCGATTCCCGAGGCTGGTGTTTCTTCGCGCGAGATCGCCCTCCTCCCTTGGTGAGACCAGCGCTGGGTCTGGTGCCGAGGCCGGAACCGGAGGGCGCTACGGACCGAGCAAGTTTGGGGGGCGGTGGGCGCGTCCCTCCGGCAGGGTGCGGCTCATCGTCTCCCCGCATTTTCAAGAGGCAGCGCCGTTCTTCGTCCGTGAGCTGTCGTCCGCCGATGCCTTGACGCGACTTGAGCAAGGTAGGGTGTCTCAATGGTGCCGGGCGTCGTTCGAGGTTGGGAGTTCCTGGGCGAGAACGGCCCAGCGGTACTATGTTCGATACACGGATTGCGGCATGGCGGCAGAGTTCATCCAGCGCGCGGTTGATCTTCCCATCGGCGGTCGGCTGGGTGGTGTGTGAAGCCCCGCAACGGGCAGTACATTCCACCGGGATCCGGGAGGATCTGCAGGTCAAACTGCTGAGTTGCCGGGGTTCGGCGCCCAAGGTCGGGGCGACGGACCTCGTCATGAACGCCGATCCGCCAAAGAGGCGGGAGTTCAGGTTGGGTTGCGGGATCGAGGGGATCGCACCGTGGCTTTGATCCTGGTGTACTCGGTGCCATTGTGGGGGCATACGTATCCGTTGCTCGGCGTCGCCGAGGAACTGGCAGCGCGGGGACATGAGGTGCTGCTTCACTGTGGCGAGAATCACGGCAAGCTCGCACGGGACTGCCTTGGGAGGAGCGCCGTTGCGATCGCAGCCTTGGAGGCACTTCGATCCGGGGGCACCCCGACCGACTGGAGTCGGTGCGGGGAATCGATGTTGTCCTACCTGGCCGTCGCCGCGACCGAGGCGGAGAACTTGTATCCGGCGGTCCATGCGGCGTTGGCGCGACGCTGTCCTCGCGCCGTGCTCGCGGACGAGCTGGCGCTCGGTGCCCGGTGGGCAGCGGAGCAGCTCGGCATTCCGCAGGTGTGCTCCTATGCAAATCCTCCGGCAGCTCCGGGAATCGGTTCTGCCCTGGGACTCGTTCGTGAGGCTCAGGAGACCGGCGCGGACCTGGCGCGGCTCCTCCGGCGCATGAACTCCTTTCGCCGACTCCAGGGACTCGCGAGTGACCGGCCCTACGGTCGAAGTCGGGACGACTGCGACCCGGCGATTGTCTTCGTTTGTCCCTCACTGCGTCGCCAGGATACCGAACTCCCGACAGGACATCTGCTCGTCGGAGCATCGCTAGTGGCGCGTGATCGGAGCCATGCCACCTGTGGGCGAGGCGACGATGAAACGCCCGGCGCTGCATACGTCTCCTTCGGCACCACCTTCGATCCCGGAGCCGACCTATATCGAGTGATCTTCGGATCGCTCGCGCCGCTGAAGCTGACCGTCCGGGCTCGGATCCCTCCGTCGGTGCAAGATCTCCTCGTGGACTCGGGCTCCCAGAACGCAGAGATCCGTCCCTGGTGGCCTCAGGCGGAGGTGCTGTCCCAATCGAACCTGTTCGTGACTCACGGAGGAATGGGCAGCATCAACGAGTCGTGCTACTTCGGCGTTCCGATGTTGATCATTCCGCAGGGCGCAGACCAGTTTCGAAACGCCCGACGCGTGGCGGAACTGGGGGCCGGGATCGCCCTCGATCATCCATCGCCCGACCCCAGCGAGATCCGGAACGCCGCGGCTAGACTTCTCACCGAGCCGACCTTCCGCAATTGCTCCCGGGAGCTGGGCGAGGAGCTTCGCGCCTGTGGCGGGGCGCGAAGCGCCGCGGACGTCGTGGAAGCGCTGCTGCTGTGAACGGATCGCAGCCGGATCGCGCGAACTCGGACCATCCGGCGTTCGTCGACATTTGGGGCGCGTGGCTGGGGCCTCGAGCCGCGACCAACCGCGATTCCGTCCGTGCCGTCGCGCGCATCGAGCGGCACTTTCCGCGTTGACAGCGTGTGGCGGCTGAGTAGTCTCCCAGCGCAACGATCCGGGTCACGTCGAGAGCCCGGCGCCGCCGGCCGAGGGTGTATTCCGGATTTGCCAACGGGTGCGAGGGCACCGGCTCGCTTGCCCCCACGGCTGCTCACGCGACCGCGCTGAGTTTAGCGGCCACCGGCTCCGCTTTGCCGACGGCGTAGATCCTCGGTTCGCGGAGAGAATGGACATGCGGCGGTCACTGCCCGTGTTTCAGGTGTGCTCTTTGCGTCCGGGGATGGGGGATTGTAAAAAGGAGCTGGGTCGTGAGGGACGAGGGGTCTGCATCGCGCCGGGCGGGGGGCGGCGGTTCCCGCACAGCTTTTGCGTGCCGGTCGATCGGCGCGTGCGTCGCTCTGATCTGTGCCTTTGACCTCTCGATGGCGGGCGCTTGGACAAAGCTGACCACGGATCAACCGCGCTTTTATCGGTTGACCCCCGGGAGCCGGACCGTGGTCGAGGGGATGGCGTTCGACTCCCTTCGCACCCCGGCAGTGACAACGGACGCGTTGGTCGTGTTCGTCGGAGAGTGGAAGGGGGATCGGTCCAAAATCGTGACGGCGCTGCGGCGCGCAGCGGGTGCTTGGAACAGCCAGGCAATGGCCAACACTCCCCGAGTTCTCGTGTCTGACAGTCCACCTTCGAGCGCGGGGGCGGATTCCATGGCGGTCTTCCGGCTCAACTCCGTGGCGCGAGCCAGAGCCGACAATCGATGGGTGCCGGAGAACCTGAACACCGACGTGAGCCAGCTCCCGACGGAGCCGCGGGCCTCGACCTGTGATCACAATGCCCGGACCCAGCTCACTTGTGAAGAGGGTGCAGCCGCCTCCGATACGACCTACTGCATCTCGGGCGCAGAGATCTGGATCGCGGACGACGAGGGCCAACCATTCTTCAAGCAAGCCGACAATGACCCGCTCAACCCCCTCTGGGCTGTACTGATGCACGAGCTGGGCCACGTCCTGGGGATGACCCATCCACTCACCCCATCCTCCTGTCAGAACGTGATGGACAGCGCGGAAACGAAGGAGTGGGTGAATGATTCGGCCGCGCCTAGCGGCCGAAAGGAGATTCCCTGCGATCGCCACTTCGATCGACTCCTGTCCTCCGCACGGATTGGACCTGCGGACAGCCTCGGCCTTCAGCTCCTCTATGGCGCCGACCGTCCGGGGCTGGAGCCGTTCATCGTGAAGGCGTCGCCCGACACGGCGGGGTGGACAGCCATTGTCGCCTATCGACTCTCTGGCGGCGTCCCCGCCGAACTTCAATTGCGATTGAAATCGCAGCATCCCGGCCCCCGCGGCCTGGTGAAGGATCGAGTCCTCTGGACGGGTTCCCCAACTCAGATCTGGAAGGAACGAGAGGAGAAGCGCGAGAACGGAAGGCGGGACAAGGTGATCTGCGACGTCCGCTTCGACGACGCGGCGCGCGGCGATACCCTGCGCCTGTGCATCCCCTGCGGCAAGGAACTCGCAGTCCTCGCGACGCAGATCCTAGGCACTTCACGGTGAACATGCAGGTCAAAGGTAAATGTATCTTAGCTAATTCGTTGCTTTATAATGGGTTGTATGGAACACTGTTTTTCGTGGACTTTCGGCGACTTGAGCCCGCGCCGGAGCACGGAGACTTCGCAGAAGCTAGGTTAACCCTGGACGCGTCAACGTGCTGAGGAATAGACTCTCCAGCGCGAACGGGGAACGAGGGTAATGCGTCGCTACGCCGACGCGCCGGCGCCCGTGCCGAGGCAGACATGCGCCCTCGCCTCCTGCGAGTTCGGAGACCTCCGGGAGAGGTCTGTGGGGTGTGCATCGCTCCGCACGTCGAAGGAAGTTCGACGGCGCGGCAGTGGCCAAGAGTTGAGCATCTCGGTTTCGACCTGTTGCTCAGCGCTCGCGGAACGCCTCTTGCCGCCACGGGGTATGTGGCGGTGTTTCCTGACGGATTTCGAACGCGACTGCCGCGCGGTGCGGTCGATCCTCTCCTCTCTCAGGCGGAAAACGCTCGGGGGTTGGGCGACGTCGGCCGAAAGAGTTTGCAGTGGTTCGCTGGGGTGATCGCGATGCTCGGCCAACTCGACCCGCCGTCTGCACACTGCGTCGGCTGGCCAGGGTGAACAAACCGCACCCTGGTGGGGATAACTTTTTGATGAGACTCACAACCACACAAGTCGGGTTGACCCTGACCACGATGTTTGTGTGCACCACCCTCTTCACCGTCCCGGTCCATTCTGCTCCGGCCCCCGAAGACGTACTTGCCTTCATCGAGTCGGTCGCGGCAGCCTCGGATACGGTGCTGTTCGGCGAAGTGTCGTCATGGGAAGGCGTCAAGGACGACACCGGAAGCATCTGGACTCTCTATCACGTTTCCGATGCCGACGTTCGCGTCCCGTACTCGCCCACGACACGGAAATCAGGCTTCGTGCGGCGAGGCGGAGTGATGGGTGCCCGAAGCGTCACCCACGATGTGCCGCTGACCATTTCCCCGGGCGGTACCTACCTCATTCTCACGCAGGCGGCGTTCGGGCTTCCTTGGCCGTGCCTGGCCAACAGCCAGTTGTTCGGCCGCGTGGATCCCGTGGCGGGCACGGTGACGTTCGAGAGACTCTCCGAATCAACCCTTGGCCTGCGGGAAGTTGAGCAGGCACTCGCTCGAGCCGAGGAGCGGCGAACCGCCAGTAGTTCTCTGGGAAAGGCCGGATACCCGTTCCATGCGGAACTCGTGGCTCGCCCCTCCAAGGCTGCGGGAGACGGTGAGTCGCCCCTCCTGCTCCGGCTGGGAGAGACGCTTTGGGGAAGCACGATTCTCTCTCCAACGCTCCACGGTGCCGATGTACCGCTGGCTACGCTCTCGTATGCGCCGGAGTTGAGTGTCTGCACATCTCGGGCCTGGGCGGAGTTGCCGCAAGGGGAGCGGCTCATCGTGGTCCTCACTCCATCCGCCGAATCGGTGCAGGTCCAGGGGCTCCCATTGTTGGTCAGCTCCGACACGTCGATCACCCGGCGAGTCCCTCAGGGATGCAATCGTCTCTCAGAGTCCGCTGCCCCGATTCGGGGAAATCTCAGCGCACTAGCCAAGCGCTACCAGCGGGTGCTCGAAGATCGCCTCTATGAGGCGATCCGCGATCGGAGGGCATCGGGAGACTACGCAGGGGCGCTGGATGAGCTCCGACTGGCGCGGAAAGCGTTGGGTCAGCAGCCGTGGCTGCGGCAGGATTTCGTGACACTCGAAGAGAAACTCGAAGCTCAACTGTCCGCTCCGGACTCATTGCTCGCCCGGGCCGATCAGGTCCGTGGAGAGATCCACCGCCTCGCCACCACAGGTCCCATTCGCGACAATCTGGCGCGACTCCGTTCTCTGGTGCAGGAGGACTACAGACTCCGCCGCCGCTGTCTTGGCGACACCGACATCGAGCTTGGCGACGCGCGGTTTCGCGCCGGCCTGATCAGTCTTGCCGATGAGGACGCCGACCAGGCCAGGCAGTACTTCCAGCACGCGATTTCCACCTACGAGTCGGGGCCTCGCGACCGCCCCACCATGTACGAGTTCGCAGCGTCGAACAACCTCGCCGGGATCGAATGCGAGAGTGGGGAGCACCGGAAGCCGAAGGCGCGCCTCGTGTCCGCGATAGCAAGAGCCGGCGAACTTCTGGACGCCGATGCACCCACCTTGGGCTACCTTCGCACGAATCTGAGCACGTTCCTTCTCGCCGAGGGAAACGACGAAGCGGCTCGAAGAGAGGCGGCGGAGGGGCTCCGCGTGCTCTGTCTCTCGTCACGGGCTCCGGGTGGGATCGAGATCGCGGGAGCGCTCAACAACTGGGCCGCGGCCAATGTCCAGAGTCCGGACTTCCTCGATGCCGAGTTCCTGCTCAACCGGGCGCGTCGTGCGATCCTGGCCGATTCCACCAGCTGGATGCCCCCAGGTCGTCGGGGCGATATTCTCGATGAGGTGGAGATCAATCTCGCGATTCACGAACTGCTGCACGGGGGCACGAGTTCTCGAGTCACGGCCAAGAATACGCTGCGGGAGATCATCAAGCGGCACCACCTGGCAGGACGTTGTGAGAGTCCGATCGTGGTCTACGCGACCTGGAATCTCGCGCTGGCAGAGCTCGGAGATCTCGGAGCGCGGTGCCTCCGACCGGCGCGCTGCGGGCGTGCACATATCACGGAGCTCGAGGTCCTGGCTTGGGGTCGCCTTGGCCGTGGCGCGAGAGACGCTCGAGTCTGATCATCCCGTCCTTCAGCGGATGCTGCAGGAGAGCGCCAAAGTCGAAGATCTCGCTTCGATCGACTTGAAGACCGCAGTCAAGCGACTCGAGAAGGAGTTCGGGGAGCCGACCCGGTCGAAGGAGTCGCCGGACTGCGATCCGGAGGCCACCCGCATGCTCTTCGCCGTCTCCCTTCTGCCCTTCGAGTGACACCTAGACTGTCCCGGTCCGATTGCCTGAGATCCACGGCCGCTCACCCTTCCGGGTCGCCACGAGTCATCGCGCTCGAGTTATCCCCACCCCACCCCGGCGTGCGGATTCGATGCCATCGCTGCGAGGTCTCGCGAGCGCCATCTGCTGCCGTTTGATGGGTTCTCGACCCGACCACCGCACGATCCGGCACTTTCGGCAAGAGTGTCCTTGCCCCCCCGGTTCTGCCAGTCCGGCTCGCCATCTCTCAATCAGGGCCTCCGACTACCCCCCTAGAACCTCACCCCCACCATCACCCCCGGCTCCCCCAGGAAGTACCCCTTCCACTTCTCATCCCGCGCCTTGAACTCCTCCGGCACATTCGTGTTGATCGGCCAGGCCGTCGCCGCGATCGACGGCTCGACGTACCAGCGTCCGCGCGCGAACTCGACGTGGTACCCGAGCCGCGCCACCGTGAGGAGCTGGAACCCATGCCGGATCAGCCGGCCATCCAGGTCTTCGTACGACTGCCGCAGCCCCGTCGCGTGCGCCCCCGTGTACAGCCCGCGCCACCAGTAGTGCTGGTAGGCCAGGCCGGCGCCCGTGCCGCGCACCCGGCCAGGGTACCGCTCGTCGTCGGAGTCGAACGACGGTCCGTAGGGGATGCCGAGCGGATGGAAGTAGCGCCAGGTGATGAACTCGAGCGCGAGCACGTCGGTGCGTGACAGGCGGTAGCCCAGGGCGAGCTGACAGAACTGCGGCGAGTCCTTGGAGTCCAGGTTGGCCAGCATGAAGGCCGAGCTGCTCAGCAGACAGGGCCGTTCCGGACCCTCGGGTCCGGCCGCCTGACCGAAGGCCAGCGGCAGGAGCGACGCCGACCCGAGCACCGACACCAAGGTCAGAACGAACACCCGCACGACGGAGCGCGCGGTCAGATTCCTGTTCATGACGTTCCTCCAGGATCGACCAAGCCTCCCGTTGACCCCGGCGTGCGCTGCTCTAGGTTCGCTCCAGGAGTACGGTGTAAGCCCAGTATGGCTTACGCTGTAATCCCGTCAAGCGCCGTCTGCTCGAACGGACCGGAGCGAACCCCCGGAGCGACATGAAGCCATTGCCCGACAAGAAGAAGCGGCAACCCCTCAGTCGTGAGCGGATCCTCCAGGCCGCCCTCCGTCTCGCCGACCGGAAGGGCATCCCCTCCCTCTCCATGCGCACCCTAGCCGCCGCCCTCGGGGTCGAGGCGATGTCGCTCTACAAGCACGTCCGGAACAAGGACGACCTCCTCGACCAGCTCGTCGACCACGTCGTCGCCACCATCAGCTCCCGCCCCCCGGCACCCCCTGGCGCGACGCCATGCGCACCCGTGCCCGTTCCGCCCGCCGCGCCTTCCTCGCCCACCCCTGGTCCGCCACGCTCTTCGAGTCCCGCCTCCGCCGCCCGACTCCCGTCCGCCTCCACTACGCCGACACCGTCCTCGGCCTCCTCCGCAGCGGCGGCTTCAGCGTGTCGGAGGCCTACCGCGCGTTCCTGCTTCTGGACAGCTACCTCTACGGGTTCGTTCAGCAGGAGATCAGCTGGGCGGTCGAGGATGAAGACGCGTCGCGAGACGCGTGGGAGGCGGGGGAGGGGGCGTCGCTCGACGCGTATCCACATCTCGCCGCGGTGACCGCGTTCGTGGCGAGGAGCGGGGAAGGCGGACAGCCCGTGGTGCTGTCGGATCTCTTCGATCACGGGCTCGAGATCGTGCTGGATGGGCTGGAGGGGTTGAGGGGAGGGACGGGTAGGGGGCGGACGAACTCAGACGGGGAGGGCGTCGTGGGTGGCGCGAGCCTCGAATCGGAGGCCGTGATTCTCGGCGGCGGGGCCGCGGATTCATTCACGCCGGAGTGACCACGATAAGTGGGACTTCTCGATCGGTTCTGACGATGGATGTCTCCGGTAAGTGTGAACGGTCCGCTGTTCTCTCCGCGGACGTCCGCACGTGCCGCCGCGGACGACCGTCATCGATGCCGACTTCCGGCCAGCACTTCCAAGTTGCGAACCTCGACCGAATCGGTGCAGAATCTCGCCGTCCTTCGACCGTTGGAGCCGATTCCGGGGAGGATTCATGGCCGC
>JADJQY010000024.1 GCA_016712505.1 Candidatus Eiseniibacteriota bacterium
GAGCACGAACCCCTCGGCGTCTTCCACCGCCTCCACCGCCGCCACCTGAGGGTTCGTTCCTTCGAGGTAGAGCGACCACTCGTCCGGGTCGAGTTCGACCAGATCGCGCCGCCCGGCTTCTTCGCTCCATTCCCCCAGCAGCTCGATCCGGTAGTCGACCGGAACCTGATCGGGGCGGGCGCGGAAGAGCCCGGTCACCTCGGTCTCCAGATCCGCGGCGTCCCACCCATAGGTGGTCGTGAGCACGCAGTTCTGGCGGAATGCCATTCCGGCGACGCCGGGCGCCCCCCCCGCGGTGACCCGGATCGGCACCGTGGTGCTGACGAAATCGGTCAGACCATCGCGCGTGAGGCGCGCGCTCAGATTCGTGACTCCAGCCCCGACCGCCTCGATCTGCATGGTCCAAGGGTCTCCGCCCACAACGTGGACCCGTGCGATCGTCGGATCGCCGGTCTCGACCGCGAGGACCGAATTCGGTCGAAGCTGGTCGCGGGGAACGAGGCGCCCGTTGGCCTCGAGCAGCTCGATATCGAGGGGGACCGAGAGTGCGCCGGGGCGCAGCTCCACCGCGCCTCGCACCGCGCCGTGCCGCTCACGCGCGATTTCCTCTCCGCCGCTCGTCAGTCGGAGGCCGGTAAACGCGAACCCTGCGCCGCCGTCTCCCACCTGGACCACCACCTCGCGGGACTCGTAGTGATGGTGCGGAGTCCCCTCGATGGCGTGGATCGGGAAGATCCGGAAGAAGGTCGTGCCGTCCTGCTTGGCTCGCAGCCGGATCCCCCACTTCTCCTGCGGGTGGTTCGAGATGGCGGCGACCGCGGTGTCCCCCACCGACCACTCGAGCCAGTGATCGAGGCACTCGTCGCCGGGCGGCTCGAGAATCAAGCTGTCCTGATCGTAGAAGGTGAAGCTCAAGTCGACGCCTGCCGGATCGATCGGGCGCGAGATCCGTCCCTGGACGACGCGGTCATCCTCGCGAACCACCACGGCGGAGCCGTCGCGCAGATCCCAGCCGAACGGCACGAAGTGCGAACAGGCCTCGATCGGGGGGAGGTTCCCGTCGAGCAGTCGCTCCCCCATGTCGGCGCAGGAAACGAGCGCGAAACCGCCTGCGAGCGCGAGCCACTGCAGCGTGGCGCCGGTTGAACCGCGGCTCATCGAACGTGGATGACGCGGGTGGTGACCGACGCGGTCCCCGGAGAGTGCCACTCCAGCCAGTACGATCCCAGCGGCAGACCCGCCATCGGCACCGTTCCGTCCGAACCGGCGACCGGAGCGGCCCAGATCAGGCGCCCGGCGGTGTCGAGCAGACGGACCTCATCACTGCCCCCAGCAGACTGTGCGGCGGGACCGGTGAGCGCGTACCGAAGGTGATCGACGCAGGGGTTGGGCCAGGCGACCAGTCCAGGCGCGAGGACCGTCACCGGAACGTCACTCGCCCCAACCACCCGGACCGGAATGGAAGGGGAGGTGTAGTCGACGTGATCGACGAAGAGGATCTTGATCGCCAGATTGGTCGTGCCGACGTTTTGTCCCGTGAGCTGCAGCGACCAAGGGCCGGTCTGGGCGACCGAAGCGATCACCGCATTGATCGACCACTGGAGCGTGGCCGGATCGGGAGCAACGAACTCCGCCCCGTTCTCGTCCAGGAAGGTCACGTCCAGGTCGTCGGTCGAGAGGTTGTCCGGCATGGCGAGGGAGCCGGTGACCGTGTTGCCGACCACCCGGACCACCAGACTGCCGTCCACCCGGAGGAAGAGCCCCTCCGCGGTGATATGGGCATGACCAGCACCGGTGACGGCGCAGAGTGCGATCCAGGCGGCGGCGGGGGCGACGAGGCGCTTCATGCGCATGGTGGGGTCTCCTGTCGTACAGATGTCTACGGGCACGCGAACCGAGCCTCACGATACGACGATGGGCCCGGCGGAGGAAACCGCCGAGCCCATCTGGAGTCTCTGGACCTACGCGACCCGGTTGCTCCGTGCGAGGTGCATCCGATGCGCGTCCGACCGACTAGCGGTAGGTCTGCTTGATCTGGCCCCAGGTCGACTTCTGGGTCGCAACCGGGAGGCAGGGGTTCGGATCGCAGACCGTGTTGTCGCCGATGTAGTCGCCACCGTGCTCACCGCAGTGGTCCTCGGTGAAGATCTCGCAAACCTCACCCTCGCAGCAGGCGCCGGCCGGCGGGCAGGGGTTCGGATCGCAGGTGGTGCCGTCACCCTGGTAAACCGCGTCGTGATCGATGCACTCGCTGGCCGGAACCACCGTGCAGGTACCGTCGACGTGGCAGCAGGCACCCGTCGCGGCGACGCAGGGGTTCGGATCGCAGTTGGTGTCGTTGCCCTGATACGAGCCGCCGTTGGCGACGCACCCATCGGCGCCGAGCACCGCGCAGCTACCATCGCTGAAGCAGCAGGCACCGGTGGCGCCGATCTGCGGACAGGGGGCGCTGCCGGGGGCATCGAAGCCGAGCACGCCGAACGCGGAAACGGGGTCGAGGTTGGCCGGCACAGCGTCGTCGGCGAAGTTGCCCCCCTGGGTGGGGTGCGGGCCGACGCCGAAGTGGGCCGGCTGGGGCGCGTAGTAGTTGTAACCCGCGAACCAGTAGGCCGGAACGAGCACGCCGGTGTTCGCCGTGTTCCAGGTGATCGCGGTGCCGGCGCCCGAGTTGGGCCAGTCACCGGTGGACAGCTCGAAGTCACCGCAGGCGCCCTGGGCGACCAGCGTGACCGAGGAATCGTAGTTGACCCCGAAGGTCAGACCCGCCAGGCGGGGCGAGCTGCCCGAGGGGAACGCCGCGACGGCAAAGAACACCACCGGGTCGGCGCCGGTGACGCTCGAGACGGCGGCATCGCAGGCGGTCAGGCCGGCCTCGCCGCAGTAGTTCGACTGATCCGGTGTGTAGGCAATGCTGGTGTTCGCGTGCAGCACGAGCGTACCGCCCGCGTTCGGGCCGGCCACGGCGGCGCCGGTCGCGAGCACGGTCGCGAGAAGAGCAATGGAACAGGAAGAACGCATCGCTCCGTAGGGCGTTTGTCTCAAACCGTTTGCTGTCAGTCCGGCGGAACGAACTGATATCAGCTTACCGGAATTCTTCCGGCCGTCCAGCAGAAATTCCCTCAGAAGCGCAACTGCGACCGTGGGTTGCGGTTGCCACGGGTCCGCGGAATATGGGGGATTTCGCGCGGTGAGCGAAACCTCGGGGGTCGGGAGCGCCGGCGGCCGGCCGGACAAAAAGCGACGGCTCGGCGCAAGAGGGCGTCGAGCCGTCGCGGATTTCAGCTCGTCGAGCGCCTGATGTGCCTGGGCACCGGCGCAGGGGGTGCGCCTCGGCTTCTACCGATAGACTTGCTTGATCTGACCCCAGCTCGACCTCTGGGTCGCCACCGGGAGACAGGGGTTCGGGTTGCAGGTCGTGTTGTCGCCGATGTAGTCGCCACCGTGCTCACCGCAGTGGTCCTCGGTGAAGATCTCGCACACCTCGCCCTGACAGCAGCCGCCGGCCAGCGGGCAGGGGTTCGGGACGCTCCCCTGGTAGACTCAGGTCGATGCACTCGCTGGCCGGAACGACCGTACAGGTCCCATCGACGTGACAGCAGGCCCAATTGCGGGGTTCGGGGCCGCAGGTGCTGTTGTCCCCTGATAGGTACCACGGTTCTGGACGCAGGCAGCGGCATTCAGCACCGCGCAGCTACCGTCGCTGAAACAGCAGGCGCCGGGGGTTGGCCCCGAAGCAGGGGTGCCGCCAGCGGCGTCGAAGCCGAGAACACCGAGCGAGGATCGGATCCAGATTGGCGGGCACACGTCGTCGCCGAACAACCCGCCACCTAGGGGTGCGGAATGAGGCGAAGTGCCGGCTGGGGAGCGTAGTAATTGTAGCCCGCGAACCAGTAGGCCGTGACCAGGTCCCCCGTTTGGGCCACGTTCCAGGTGACGGCGGTACCAGATCCGGAAGCTGGCCAGTCACCAGTAGGGAGTTCGAAATCCCCGCAGGCTCCCTGGGCCGTAAGCACGATGCCTGCATCGTAGGAGATCCCAAAGGTCATCGCGGCCAGACGCGGGGAGCTACCGGGGGCGAACGCGGCAATGGCGAAAAACACCACTGGGTCGGCACCGGTGACGTGCGAGACCACGGCGTCACAGGCAGACCGGCCTCCGCATATCGACTATCGTACAATGCTGGTGTTGGCGCCAATCGCGCATTTGGTGCCACAGCAGCGGCGCGAAGAATCGCGAATCCGGCGATGCCACAGGCAGTACGCATCGGTTCCTCCTTCTGACGCCCCCCCTGGGGCGCCGAGAGCGGTCCACTTCTCGGACTTCGAGGGGGGAGAGGTAGACATCAGTCTATCGCAGTTCAGCCGGATAGGAGCCGACATTTCCGCCGGCGGCCGAGGTCCAATGGCGTCTCGGCTAGAACGCGTCCGACTCCACGCCGTCGGCCAGCGATTCGAAGCGGGCCAGTTCGCCGATCCAGGCCAGGCGGACGGTGCCGGTCGGTCCGTTGCGGTGCTTGCCGATGATCACCTCGGCGACGCCGCGCACCTCCTCCTTCTGCGGGCGGTAGAACTCCTCGCGGAAGATGAAGCAGACGAGGTCGGCGTCCTGTTCGATCGCGCCCGACTCGCGAAGGTCGGAGAGCATCGGGCGCTTGTCCTCGCGCTGCTCGACCGCGCGAGAGAGCTGCGAGAGGGCAATGATCGGGATCTCCAGTTCCTTGGCCAGCGCCTTGAGCGAGCGGGAGATCTGCGAGATCTCCTGCTGGCGGCTCTCCGGGTTGGAGTAGCCGCGGGCGAGCTGGAGGTAGTCGACCACGATCAAGGCCAGCCCCTGCTCCTTCTTGAGCCGTCGCGCCTTGGCCCGCATCTCCATCACGCTGATCGCGGGGGTGTCGTCGATGAAGAGCGGAGCCTCGGAGAGGACGCCGGCGGCCATGGCGAGCGACTGCCACTCCTCCGGACGAAGGTAGCCGGTGCGCAGACGGTGGGCCGGGATCCGGGCCTGGGAGGAGAGCATCCTCATCACCAGCTGCTCTTTGCTCATTTCGAGCGAGAAGATGCCGACCGGGAGTCGTTCCTTGACCGCGACATGCTCGGCCACGTTCATGGCGAAGGAGGTCTTGCCCATCGACGGACGGCCGGCCACGATGATCATGTCGGCCCGCTGGAATCCGGCGGTCATCTTGTCCATGTCGAGGTAGCCGGTCGGGACGCCGGTCACCGCGCGCTTGTTGTCGGCGACCTCCTGGATGATGTCGACCGCCCGGGGCAGGAGCTGCTTCAGCGGGATGAAGCCGCGCTTCATGCGCGGATCGTTGATCCCGAAGATCAGTTCCTCGGCGCGATCGATGAGGTGGCCCGAGGTGTCGCTCGCCTCGTAGCCGCGCTGGACGATCTCGGTCGCGACCTCGATCAGCTTCCGCAGCACCGCCTTCTCGAGCACGATGTTCGAGTGGTACTCGACGTTTGCCGCGGTCGGGACCTGATCGAGCAGGGTCGAGATATAGGCCGCACCCCCCACCCCGTCGAGCTGGCCCCGCTTGCGGAGTTCCTCGGTCAAGGTGATCAGGTCGGGCGACTCGTTGCGGTCGTACAGCTCGAGGATCGCCTCGAACACCTTGCGGTGCGCGTCGCGGTAGAAGCAGGACGAATCGAGGATCTCGGTCGCGCGGCCGATCGCCTCCTTCTCGAGCAGCATCGCCCCGAGCACCGACATCTCGGCGTCGACCGCCTGCGGCGGAACGCGCCCTGCGGCGACGTGGGTCGATTCTCCGGATCCGATTCGTTCGCGCAGCGACATGGGTGCCTCGGGAAATGGTCTTCGGAAACCTGCTGGGTCTTCGATGGTCCTGGTTGCGGCCTGCCTGGTGGCCGGCCTGCGTCGTCGCCGGCCTGCGTGGTGGCCGGTCGGCAACCCGCCGGCGGCCGCTATTCGTCGAGCTTCTTGCGCAGGAGCTGCACGTCCTCCCAGACCGTCGCCTTGAGGTTTGGATTCCGGAGCAGCGCCGCAGGATGGTAGGTCGGCATCACCGGGATCCCCCGGTAGGCGAACCAGCGCCCGCGTAGTTTACCGATCGGCTCGCTCGTTTCGAGCAGATATTGACTGGCGAACAGGCCCAGGGTGCAGATTACCTTCGGCTTCAGGATCTCGAGCTGTCGGGTGAGGTACGGTCCGCAGGCCAGGATCTCGTCCGGCGCCGGGTTCCGGTTCTCCGGCGGACGACATTTCAGGATGTTGCAGATGTAGACCTGCTCCCGATCGAGACCGATCGCTTCTATGATCTTGGTCAGGAGCTGCCCGGCGCGACCCACGAAGGGAAATCCCTGGCGATCTTCGTCCGCACCCGGAGCCTCGCCGACGAAGACCAGCGGCACGCGCGCGTCTCCCCCCGCGAACACGACCTGACTGCGCGTCTCGCACAGCGCACACTTCCGGCAGACGAGCGCTTCCTGGCGCAGCGCCTCGAGTTGCTCCGCCCAGTCGGCGTCGCGCCCCGTGGCGGCTGGTGGGGCACCCCAGACCGGACGCTTGCTCGGCGCGCCCGGTGTTCCGGGGGTCGACATCCCGGAGGTCGCCCCCGATGTCGGCGGCCCAGATGTCGACGGCCCCAGTGCCCCCGCCTCGCTCGCGGGTCGGGATACAGGACCGGGTGAACCCGCGCCCGGTGCCGCAGGTCCTGGCATTCCCGCAGCAGCAGGTGGCCCGCTCCGCGCCGCGGACTCCACGCGCGCCTGCGCCGGGAGGACCGCGCCTCGCGGCGCCTGCACCCGTCCGGGACCGGCGGTCGCCTCCTTCATCAGATCACGCACCCGGGCCGCCAGTTCCGGGTCGGCCCAGAAGCGGACGCCGCGGCGGTAATCTTCCTCGGCCAGGCGCAGCACTTCGCGCGCGGCCCATTGGGTCAGGTCCTCGCTCTCGGTGCGGTCGTCGTTCTCGCGCAGATTCTCGTGCAGATCCTGGGTCATCGTGGTGCTTTCTTTCGCGAGCCGCCGCGCGGGGGCTTCTGCGGGTTGGCGGACGGCCCGCTCCTTCGGGGCGTGGCCGTGCGTCGGGGGTTCTTGGTCGAGGGCTTCGTCTTGGGCTTCGCGCCCGCGGTGGTCGGCACGAGCGAAAGCACCGGCGCGATCGGCCGGGGGGCGGGCAGACCATCGAGCAGTGCGCGCGCGGCGTCGTACTTGCTGAGCAATCCAAGCTCGCGCGTCCGTCCGTCGGCATAGAGCAGCGTGATCCGGTTGGTGTCCCCCCCGAACTGGGAGTCGCTCTCCAGCGGATTGTTGAGCGCGATCAGGTCGCACCCCTTCTCCTGGAGCTTCCGCCGGGCCCGCGCCACGCGCTCCCGGGGCGTTCCACCCCACTCGAGCGCGAATCCGACGGTCAACTTTCCCTCTCGCTGCCCGCGCAAGGAGGCGAGGAGATCGGGATTGGGCACGAGATCGACTCGCATCGACGCCTCGCCGCTCGGCAGCTTCACCGCGTGCGCCCGGCGCGGTCGATAGTCGGCCACGGCGGCTGCCATCACCAGGAGATCGAAGTCGGCGTGGAGATGATGGAGCGCGTTCCCCATCTCCTCCGCGGTGCGCACCGGCAGCAAGGTGACGCCCGAGGGCGGAGGGGTCGACGTGGCGGCGTGGATCACGGTCACGTCGTAGCCAAGATCCCGTCCCGCCTCCGCCACCGCGAATCCCATCTTGCCGCTCGAACGGTTCGAGATGCAGCGCACCGGGTCGATCGGCTCTTCGGTCCCTCCCGCCGTGACGAGCAAACGCCCGCGGCGCACGCCGCTCAGCAGTCTGCGAACCGCGCCGAGGATCTCCTCCGGTTCGGCCATCCGCCCGGCCCCGTATTCACCACAGGCGAGCTCGCCCGTTCCCGGATCGACGAACTGCGCCCCCCGCTCCATCAACTGGCGGACGTTGGCCCGCACCGCTGGATGCTCCCACATCCGCGTATTCATCGCCGGGCAGAACAGGACCGGCACGGTCGAGGCGAGAAGAGTGGTGGAGAGCGCATCGTCGCAGATTCCGTTTGCGACCTTGCCGAGCAGATTCGCGGTGGCGGGGGCGACCACGATCAGGTCGGCTTCGCGCGTGGCGCGGATGTGCTCGATGCCGGAGGCGGACCGCGGCCCCTCTCCCCCGACCACGGTTGCTGATTCCATCGGACGGTCCGACTCCGCAACGCGAAGTACCGCACCGCCGGAACTGTCGCTCAACTCCCATCCGGCGGTCGGCCCGACCGGCGGGCCGAACTGTTCCACCGTGACCGGACGGTTGCTCAGGGTGGCGAGCGTAAGCGGGGTGATGAACTCGGTGGCCGCTCGGGTCATCACCACGGTGACCTCGATCCCGGCTTTGGTGAAGAGGCGGACCAGCTCGGCCGACTTGTAGGCGGCGATCGACCCGGCGACCCCCAAGACAACCCGTGCCATCAGTTGCCTCCTCGGTCCAGACAGCGCGAGATCCGGGCGCGCTAGGCCCGTGCGATCGAGAGGAGTTCCTCCACGGCCGCCGCGCGGTCGGCGTTGACCACGGCGTAGTCATATTGATCGAGCATCTGCATCTCGTTCAGGGCGCGGTTCAACCGACGCTGGATGTCTTCCTCGCGGTCGGTCTGTCGACCGCGCAGGCGGCGCTCCAGCTCCTCGATCGAAGGGGGGAGCAGAAACACCAGCACCGCCTCGGGGTAGCGTGCGCGGATCTTCATCCCTCCCTGGACATCGATGTTGAGCACGACGGTGAGGCCGCGCGCGAGCTGGGCATCGAGCCAGGCCTTCGGCGTGCCGTAGAGGTGCCCGTGCACCTCTGCCCACTCGGCCATCCCGGTGCCCTCGCGCTCGCGGGCAAACTGCTCCGAGCCATAGAAGAAGTAGCTCTCGCCGTCGACCTCACCCGGCCGTTGCGGTCGCGTCGTGGCCGAAATCGAACGCGCCGACGCATCGAGGCGCTCGAGGAGTGCGGTGCAGAGTTCCGTCTTCCCCACCCCGGAGGGGCCGGAAACGACGAAGGGAAACGCTGCGGTCAGGAGACGGGGGATGGCCGACATTTCGAGAACGAACTCCTTGCTCCGAGTCGAATGAGTCGAGGGCTGCGCGGCGCGCGCGCCGCGAGGGCTGGTGCGGCACGCCTCCCGCCTCTACTCGAAGTTCTGCACCTGCTCGCGAATCCGCTCGATCTCTTCCTTGATCACGATCACGTCGCGGGCGATGGCCACGTCCTGCGCCTTGGATCCGATGGTGTTCGCCTCTCGATTCATCTCCTGGAGCAGGAAGTTGAGTTTGCGCCCGGCGGGCTCCGGCGCCCGGACCAGCTCCCGGAACTGCTCGAGGTGGGAGCGGAGGCGGATGCACTCCTCGGTGCAGTCGGTCCGATCGACGAAGAGCACGATCTCCGACTCGAGCCGCTGCCGGTTGTACTCCAGGTCGGCGCTGATCTCGGCCAGCCGATTGGCGAGCCGCTCGCGCTGAGACGAAACCATGTGCGGAACCCGCTCGACCACGTTTTCGAGTGCCGACTGGATCAGGTCGACCCGCTGCAGGAGATCGCGGGCCAGGTTGTCCCCCTCCCGCCGCTTCATCGAGAGGATGTCGTCGAGCGCCTTCTCGAGCGCCGGGCCGGTGATCTTCCAGGCCGTTTCCTCCTCCACCACCTGGCTATCCCAGGTGAGCACCTCCGGCAGCGCAAGTAGCGTGGCGAGTTGGATTTCCCCGGGAAGCTTGAGTTTCTGCTGGAGGTCCTTCAGGGCGTTCAAGTAGGCAGTTGCGGCCGCGTCGTTGACCTTTAGCGCGCCGGTCTCCTCCTCGCTCCCGTCGAGCGAGAGATTCACGTAGATTTTCCCGCGCGAGAGCTTGGCCTGGGTTCGCTCCCGGATCTGCGCCTCCAGGTTGGCCAGCATCTTGGGCAGACGGACCGAGATCTCGCAGAACCGATGGTTCACCGAGCGCACCTCGATCGACAACCGCTTCCGCTCGAAGGCCGCTTCTGCGCGCCCGTAGCCAGTCATACTGAGCAGCATGAGATCCGTCTCCAAAAGGGTAGGTGCGGAGGATACGCCCGAGCGGTTTTCGGGGTCAATCTCGCGGCCTTGTTGGTCTGGGGTCGGCGCGCGTATCCTTTTCACGCCCCCCGCAATCCCGCCAGGGCCGGAAGAGAAGGAGCAACCGATGATGAGGAATCGCCCCACGCCAGTCTGCGTCGTGGCTGGAACCCTGCTCGTTTCCCTTTGCGGAAACGCCCACGCGCTCTGGGGCAGCGACCCGGAAGCCAACTTCGCCATTGCCGATCGGAGCGGCGAGCAGGTCCTGCCGAAGATCGTCAATGACTGGTCCGGCGGCGGTTATGTCGGCTGGTTCGATAGCTCGGCCGGCGCATACCAGGTCTACCTCCAGCGGCTCGACGGCATGGGCTTCGAGTTCTGGGGTCACAACGGCCTCCTGATCAGCGACCACCCGCAATCGACCTCGCTGGTCGATTGGGATCTACTTCTCGAGCGCGACGGGGATGCGATCGTGGCCTTCACCGACACCCGGGCCGGGAGTGATCTCGACGTCTATCTCTATCGCATCGGTCAGAACGGTGCCTTCGTCTGGGGCGACGACGGGATCACCGTTTCGGCGAACGACGACTACGAGCCCTCCCCCGCGCTCTGCCAGGCCTCGGACGGCGATGTGGTGGTCGTCTGGCCGCGGCTGCCCGACGTGGGAGACGGGAGTCTCCGGATGCAGCGCTATGCCCCGGACGGCACGCCCCGCTTTGCCGCTGGGGGCATCGACATCGTGACCGCACCGAACGAATCGCCGGCCTTCTGTCGCGTCATTCCCTCGGACGACGGCAGCGTGATCGTCGGCTACCTCCGCGACATCGACAGCTTCAGCGCCCCGCGCCATCTGCGCGCGGTCAAGGTCGCGGCCGATGGTACGATCGCCTGGGGACCGCTCGCGGTCTACGACGCCGTTTCGCTCCCGATCGGCTATCAGCCGCAGATGGTGGCCGACACCGCGGGCGGCGCGATCTTCTGTTTCCACCGCAGCCAGTCAAACATCTACAACTCGGTGGTGCAGAGGGTGACCAGCGCCGGGGCGGAAGTGTTCCCCACAACGGCGTGCTCGTCTCCACGCTGGCCGCGCGCTACCACATCAATCCGAGTCTGGCCTACAACGCCGCGACCAACGAGTGTTTCGTCTTCTGGAACGAGGAGACGACCAACCAGTCGCAGTGGGGGATCCGCATGCAGAAGATCACCCCGATCGGCGTCCGCGCCTGGGGTGATGTCGGCGTGTCCTCGTCACCATGAGCACCACCTTCCGCTCCCCCCCGCGCGCCGCTGCGGTGACCGGCGGGGCCGAGGTGTTCTTCTCCGACCAGCCGACCGGGATGTTCAACCAGGAGCGGGTGCTCGGCTACCGGGTCGACGCCCTCGGCGGGACCGTCTGGGGCCCGGTCGTGGTTTCGTCGCACCTCAGCTCGAAGTCGCGCCTGCCGGTGGTGGTGGATGCCGACGACATCTGCCGCATGGTCTGGGAGGATGATCGAAACGGCACACCCGACATCTACGGCCAGGCGATCAAGTCCAATGGACAGCTCGGCGGAGCGACGACCGACGTGCCGACCGGCACCGAGGGCTGGTCGGTGCGGCTCGCGCCCAATCCCTCGCGCGGACAGACCCAGATCCGTTTGGTCGGCATGCCGGGGGCAATCGGATCGATCTCGATCGTCGATGCCGGCGGCCGCGCGGTGCGGAGCTTCGGTTCGGCCCTCGATGGTACCTGGCGCTGGGATGGCCGGGATGGGGATGGGCGCCTCGTCCCGTCCGGGGTCTACTGGCTTCGCGTGACGGGCGCGACCGGCGCCTCGGCCACGCTCGCGGAGCCAATCGTTCGTCTCCGGTAGTCCAATCACGCCTGCTGAATCGTGTGCTGCGTCCGGATTGCGCTAGCCCCGGACGCGGCTCTCCGCTTAGATCGCGACCATGACGCAAGTCCCCCGGCTTCGCCTTGTTCTCGCCTTTCTCGCGATCTACCTCATCTGGGGATCGACCTACCTCGCCATTCGCTTCGCCATCGAGACGATCCCACCGTTCTTGATGGCTGGGTCGCGGTTTCTGCTCGCCGGTGCCGTGCTCTACGCCATCGTCCGCCCCCGCTGCCCCGCGCCCACGGCCGGCAACTGGCGCGCGGCGGGGTTGATCGGAGGCCTTCTGCTCCTGGGCGGCAACGGCGCGGTCTGCTGGGCCGAGACCCGCGTTCCCTCCGGAATGGTCGCGCTGATGATCGGCGCCATGCCGCTATGGATTGCGCTCCTCGGCTGGGCCCTTCCCGGCGG
Organism: Candidatus Eiseniibacteriota bacterium; assembly: GCA_016712505.1. Classification (GTDB taxonomy): domain Bacteria; phylum Eisenbacteria; class RBG-16-71-46; order CAIMUX01; family CAIMUX01; genus JADJQY01. Next base: position 12,318 of record JADJQY010000024.1, read on the forward strand.
CACGCGTCCGACGGCGCGCATGTGCTTCGCCATCGGCCTCGGTCTGGTCGGGGTGGCGCTGATCGTCGGCCCGGAGCAGTTCGCCGGTGGACGGCGGATCGATCCTCTCGGCGCGCTGGCGATCCTGGTCTCCACGCTCTGCTGGGCCACAGGCTCACTCCTCTCACGACGGGTGAACCTTCCCGGGTCGCCGTTCCTCGCCACCGCGATGGAGATGCTGGCCGGAGGCGCGCTACTCAGTGTGGCCGGTCTCGCGCTTGGCGAGCACCGCAGTTTCGACCCGGCGGCGGTCTCCTTGCGATCCTTGCTCGCCGTGCTCTACCTGCTGGTCTTCGGCTCGCTCATCGCGTTCACCGCGTACATCTGGTTGCTCCAGGTGACGAGCCCGGTCAAGGTCGCGACCTATGCCTACGTGAATCCCGTGGTCGCCGTGTTCCTCGGCTGGGCGCTGGCCGACGAGCCGGTGTCGCTCCGCACCGGGCTGGCCGCGGCGGCGATTCTCGGAGCGGTGGTGGTGATCACGCGCGCTGCGGGAGGCGGGAGCGGGGGCGCGGGAGCGGGGGCGGGGGCGCTGCGCGGCGACGGTGAAGTCCCGCGAGGCGGCCGCCCGCGTCGCGGCGGGAACCGAGCCGTGAGTTCGCCGGGTGAGGTGCGAATCAGCATCGAGGGGAACTGACCGCGAAGGCGGATGCGAGTCACTCGGTCGCGAGAGCGTGAGGCCTGTTGAGCGTTCTCAGTGAATCGGGAGCGGGGAGAAGGGCCGGAGATCGGACGAGCCAGGTGATCGCGACGTCGGCTGGCCTCGCGGTATCTCTAGCGTCGGCATCAAGCGGTGACCCGCGCGTTGCCTCGGGATCACCCGATGCTCGGTTCCGGCTGCTGGACAGCTTTGCCGGGTGGGACTCGGACCCACCGGGTCGCTATCGATGAGTTTCAGGTGAGCCGAAGAGGCTCACCATCCTCCCTTCCCAGGCTTTGCCTGGCGCACACTGTCCCCGGGGAGAGTTCGATGTCGAACGGCCCCCGGGGAGAGTCGCACGAATCGAGGAGGGTCCGGCGGACGTGTGGCGGATCGGCGCGCGTCGGGGCGGGAGTGGGGGGAACTACGCCGTGCGGGGCGGGACGGACAACGCGGCTCGCGCGCTCGCGCGGTGGCGCTACCGGTAGTTCCCGTAGTCGATACCGTAGCGTTCGCACAGGCGGTAGAGCGCCTGCTTGCTGATCCCGAGGGTCGTTGCCGCCGGCAGTACCCGTCCCTGGTGCAAGCGGAGCGCCGCGTCGATCTGCGACTCGGTCAGTTCGAGCGCAGTCGCGATCGCCTGGCGCGGGTCGACCGGCGCCGACCACTGGGTCACCCGCCGTCCCGGCAGGAAGCGGCTCGTGAGGGCGAAGAGTTGGTTCCGCAGCTCGCGCACGTTTGCCCGGCCAGTCGTAGGCGCTCATCGAGGTCAGCACCGCGTCGCTCACCCCCACGAACTCGATCCCTCGCTCGCGCAACTGCTGCGCGAAGTGCTCGATCAGGATCGGGAGATCGTCGATCCGATCGCGGAGCGCCGGGAGATAGATCGTCAGGCCGCAGAGCCGGTGATACAGATCGCGGCGGAACTCGTTCGCTTCGATCGCCTGGCGCAGATCCTTGTGCGTCGCGGTCACCAGGCGAACATCGACCTTGATCGCGCGGTCCGCCCCCACCGGTCGGATCTCGCCCGAGTCGAGCATGCGGAGGAGGCGCGGCTGCGAGCCCGAGCCTAACTCCGCGATCTCATCGAGGAAGAGCGTGCCGCCCGATGCCGTGCGGGCCAGGCCAGCGCGCTCGGTGATCGCCCCAGTGAACGCGCCCTTCTGGTGTCCGAACACCTCGCTGTCGAGCATCTCCGGGCTGAGCGCGCCGCAGTTGACCGGGACGTACGGACCTCGCGCCCGTCGACTCAGATCGTGCACCGCGCGGGCCACCAGTTCCTTTCCCGTGCCGGTCTCTCCCTGGATCAGGATCGGCTGATCGGTCGGCGCTGCTTCGCGCACCTGCCGGAGCGCGGCGCGGAGGAGCGGGCTCTTGCCGTGGAGCTCGGGGAAGCCCGGGTTGGTGGCGGTGCGGAGGAGGTGGATGGTCCGCAGGCGGGCCTGGGAGATCGATTCTTCGATCTGTTCGCGCGTCAGGGGCCAGGTGGGGTTCGGGGGGGTGATGGCCGGATCGGTGTTGCCGGTGAGGTCGGTGTTGCCGGCCGTGTCGGTCTCGGTGGCGGCGTCGGCGCCGTGGTCGGCGGCCTGAGGGCCTCCGGCTGACAGCCGGTTCGCGTTCGCGGGAAACGGCTGTTTGAGCAGGTCAGCGATCGGGTCGACCTCGTTCGCCTCGAGTTCGGCGCGGAGCCGCGCGCCCTCGGCGTCATAGGAACGTCCAAGAGTCGCGATCACGGTCTCCGCATCGTCGATCGCTTCACCCCGGGCAAGGGCGAGCAGTCGTTGGGCGCGGTAGATCTCGAACCGTTCGCCCATCTGGGTGAAGAAGTCGACCGCGCGCTCGAGGTCGTGGACCGCCTCGGCCGTGCGACCGAGGTGGAGGAGGATGCCTCCGCGGACGCGGCGGCAGACGGCGAGTTCGTCTACTTCCCCAGTCCTCAAGAAGGTATCGATGGCTTCCTCGGCGAGTTTGAGTGCCGTAGCAGTGTTCTTGGACTGAAACTCTACCTCGGCGAGGAGCCGCTGGGTTTCTCCCATCACATCCCGTTCGGCATTTCGAAACGCCAGGAAGTGACCCCGCGTCAACCATCGACGGGCGCGGGCGAGATAGCCGCCGGCCAGACGGAACTCGCCTACGTACTCACAGAGCAACGCCCGACCACGCGGCTCCTCCACACGCGCTGTTGCCCGAATTGCCTCGCGCACGGCTCGACGGGCATCCGCATGACGCACCTGCCTGGTCAATAGCAATCCGAGCAGGCGCCGAGCCCGGGCGACGCGACTCTCCAGTTGCAGTTCCTCTGCGAGAGGAAGGCAGCGTCGAAGCAGGGCGGTCGCGGACAGAAACTCGCCGCGAAAAATGTGCGCCGTCGTCATGTTGAGCGCGCAGATCAGCCAACTACGGAGGTCACCGGCCTCGAGGAAGAGACGGAGCGCCCTCACCTGCATCGCGCGGCACCGACCCCAGTTCTGACCGAGGGTCTCAAGCTGACCCAGGATGTCGAGGGTCTGGCCCACTCTCACAAGGTCGGAAGCGCGCTCGAAACACCCGAGGGCCATGCGAAGTTGGTCTCGGGCTGGGCCGATCTCCCGTCGACGCAACCAGCACTTTCCGAGGAGCTGATGGAGATCGCCATCGAGCGTCGGGAACCTCGACGGCGACTCGGGGTCGGCAAGCGTCAGGCTTAGGGTCTCGATTGCTGCATCAATCCGAGAGTCCCGATACTCGAGTCTTGCACGATAGAGCGCCGCGACGGATGTGGCGTGTCGGTCCTCCGCGTGCAGTTGCCGCAGGCGCCGAATCTCATCCAGCAGAAGGTCGCTCTGCCCTGATCGCCAGAGATACTCGAACCAAACCGGGCGCACGGCGGGAAGCAGTTTCTGATCGGCATCCAACCCGCTCATCTCGGCGGCGATGCTATCGTAATCCTGCGCGTCCAGCAGAGACTCGATGAGCGATCGGGAGAAGCTAGGGGGCAAGACGTCGTCCTCTATCCGCCGTTCCATAGACTCTCACATCCTCCCTAGCGTTCCATGGACCGTGCTGATCCAGCGAAGGAGCGTCATGAGTAGGCCTCGACAATGGCCCGGCTCGTCGCGAGAGTCCGACTCCGGTGCGTGAGTTGACAGGAGTACCGGATCCCCGGCTTCGGTAGTCGCAGAACCTCCTCTTTGGGGCCGGTCATACTCGTAGTCGTCAAAGTCTTTCCCATCCGTATCCCCCGGCTCGATCGGCAGCGGGGCCGGCGGAGGAGTCCAGGCGTGAGACGGGGTGGCGGCGAGCGGGCCTAACATCACGAGCGACGCAAGCAGCAGCAGGCGGAGAGTGCGTGCGGCGGCGCGCGATGGGCGAGTTCGAGACATTCGGCTACCTCCGGTTGGGTAACGCCGAGCTGGGCACTCGGCGGCCGGCCCCCTAAAAGTTCAGCGCGGCAATGATAGAAGAAGGACTAAGGGCGGACAACGGAATTCTCGGGGCAGTGCTTCTGCCGGATCGAAGGTTCATCGGGGGTTGGTCGGGGGTTGGTGGGGGGTTGGTCGCCGCTCGGAGCCCCCGCGTCGAACTGGAGCGGTCGGCCACGGAGCGAGCATCGGCGAGATCTGAGCGCTGGGCAGCGCACTCGACTCCGTGCAGCAGCCCCGGCTGCCCCAGCGTCGCCGACCTCGGGCTTTGCAGTAGGCTCGTCCGGCACGACTGCCTACACGAGCCTCTTGCCTGGCGCACACTGTCCCCGGGGAGAGTTGCGTGGATCCGTCTACCCGCGCGTCGCAACGTGGTGGCACGACGCTCCCCGACCAAGATCCGCGACGCGCTCAGCATCGAGCCGACCGATCTCCAACCCGACGTCCTCACCTGCCGACCGAGCAGCCGACCGAGCCACCGTCCGCGCAGCAGGCCGCGCAGCCGACCGGACAGCGATTCGGCCCGCATTTCGGTCCGTCAGCCCGACCTCGCTCCGCGCCTCGTACCGGTTGTGCACGCCGCAGCGCAGGGCGAGGTTCTCCACCGTGTGCGCTCCGCCCCGAGCAAAGGGAATGAGGTGATGGAACTGGAGAAAGGCACGCGTCCCGCAACGATGCCCTTGGCGCGACATGAACGCGCACCGCCCGCCATCGCGCTGCCAGACCGCACGACGCACGGCGATCGGGATGTAGCGCGAACGCCAGCGCGGAGCACGGCGACGCCCCGTCGTCTGCCCCCCGTCCGACCGCGCAGCCCGCTCCGAGACCCGCTGCCCGAACCGCCGTCGCTCCGTGCCCTCAATCAACGCCCGGAGCGCGAGCCGAAGCAGCGTCGCGAGATCTCCACTCGGATTGCTGTGACTCGCGAGATCCCGCGCCCGGGCGAGCAGATCTTGAAGCTCGGGATCGGCCACGAACGAGAGCTTCGGCAGGCTGAACGCCGCGCCGGCGCGCGCGGGACCGACGGGCGCCGGCGCCGCGCGATCCGGGAGCGACGTGGCCTCGGAACCCGGGCCGGAGGCCGATACCGAATCGGCCATCGCGCCCGCGGTCAGCAACGAGCCCTGCCCGGACGTTCGCCCGCCCTGCGCGACACTCCCCGGATCGGGCCGAGCTTCGGCAAACGCCGTCCGCCCAGAACGACCATCCCCGTCGATCGCCGCACCGCCAGCGACGACACCCGCACCGACCGCCGCACCAACGGCAGCATCGCCCACGACCTCGCCCACCGCCATCACCGGAGCAACACCGGGCACTCGCCTCTCATCAAACAGCATCCGCTCGACCGCGCGCTTGGACTGCCCGCACGCGCGCGCGATCCACCAGGCCACATTCCCCTCCGTCAACTCCGAAGCGAGCAGGCAGATCGCACTCAGATGCAGTTCCCCCGCGGCGAGTCGCGCGAGCAACTCCGGGAACCGGCGCCCGGCGCGAGCGGCGGTGATCCGGTGGTAGGCAGCGGGCTCCGACATGCGGAGGATCTCGGTGCAGTAGGCAAAGGTCGACGAGCAACCGGCCCCGAGATAGAGACGCCGCGCGTCCAGCTCGCCGAGATGCCGGAGCAACTCTGCGGTGACGCGCCGCTCCGCCCGCGCCCAGCCCGCCAACGCGCGAAGGACCTCCACGTCAGTGAGCGACGCAAGATCCGTCGTCTGGGGAACCTGGGACACCACCTCTGCCATGTTGCTGCGCATCTCGGCCTCCGTGCCTTCGTTGGGGTTCGTTCGCTGATTCCACGCCAGCGCGCTCCGCGCTCGGCGCCCCGCGACAACGTCTCGCGCGTCGCGTGTCGCGTGCGTTGCTCGCACCGCACGCCTCGAACGAACGATACCCCACCACTTCCGGAGGGCCAGCGAGCGACCGAGAGCGCCCAACTCTCGAAAGAACGTTTCGAATCGCCACGAATCGCCGTGGATCTCCCCTACGGCTCCGCAGGCGATCACACGCGACGCGACGGACCCGTTCCAGACCCGCGCTTCGAGCCCATCGCGCAACCGTCAATCCGTTTTTCTCTCCATGCACACTTTTTTCGCGACCCACCAACGGTCGGAGGCCCGACTGCTTCGACGCTGGCGCCGCGCCGTCGTTTCCGCCGTCGCAGCATGGCATCTCCGCTCCGAAGCATCTCCGCGCCGCCGCTTCTCCGCATCGACGCTTCTCCGCATCGACGCATCTCCACTCCGCCGCGGCGCCGCATCTCAGCGCCATCGCATCGCCGCGACTTTGCGTCCTCGTGCCACCACAGCATCGTGCATGAGCGCCGCCGCAGCATCACACCTACGCGCTGTCGCGGCATCGCACCCAAGCACCTTCGCGCCTCCTCTCCGTGGCACCTACGCACAGTCACACAGTCACACCGCCCCGCCGCCGCACTGACGCGCAGGCACCCTAGTGCGCCACCGCAGAGTCTCACCCGCGCCACGTCGCGCCATCCCGAGATCCAGCCACCTACAGCGGTCCGGAACGAGTCCCCACGCGCTCCAACTGCTTTCGGAGTGTTCAAGCGGCGCTCGGGGCGTCGACCGGAGCTATTCGACAGGCAAGGCGCGCGGGACCGAGGCAGCACTCACCACACCACGCTCCTCTCGTCCGCCCCCCTTCCCGCCCAGAGCGGACCCCACTCAGGGACCTTCTCCGGACGTCCCAGCGAGCCGGACCGGGACTCCGGGGGTGGGTGGGCCATCGGCTGGAGTCTCGTCGCGACCATGCGGCGACCCGGTGCCTCCATCCGTCATTCCTTTCATCGGATCCACGACTCGCACCCTGCCTCCCCGCGCCGGGGCGCGATCGATGCGAATCACGCGAGTCGCCAGGGCATCCCATGCTCCCCTGCCACGCTTTGCCTGGCGCACACTGTCCCCGGGGAGAGTTGCACCTGATTTCACAAGCGGACACACCGTAGCGCCGCCCGGGTCCGTGGGCGCGCGTCCTCGCTAATCGTGAGAAATCTGCCAATCGGTCCTCCTCGCTTGCGCACCGGGCCCCCCCCGACGCACACTGTTGGCCCCATATCTACCTTGGAGGTTGGTTTGAAACTGCAACTCCCCCTCTCGGAGATCATGCGCGCCCGGCTCTGCAGCACCGCGGTGCTCACCGCGGTGAGCGCCACGCTCGTCGGCCTGTTCGCGCTGTCCGGTTCGATTGCGACCGCGCGCGCCGCCTCACTGGTCGAGGCACCCCCTGTCGCTGCCTCGCCACTCGCGGCCTCCTCACTCGCTGCCTCCTCACTCGCTGCCTCGCCACTCGCTGCCTCGCCATTTCAGGGCGGAGTGGTCATCCAGGACATCGACGACGCGCGCTCGGTGCCGGCGGCGACGCGGATCCCGACCACCGAGGAGCGCGTGGCCTATGAGGCGGCACTCAAGGAGCGATTCCGCTTCCTGGAGATGGCCGCGGCGAGGAACGCGGAGCTGGGCCGCTCCTGCGTGATCAACGGGGAGCGGGTGGAGATCCAGCCGCTCGACCCGGCAATGGGATCGAGCCTCGCCCCCTGGGACGGTGTCCGCCGAATCGACGGTGACGGCAACCCGGCGCCGATCCACAGCGACTGGGGCGTCTACGCAGGGCCGTGGGGGCTGACCCAGACGGCGCACCTGCTCAACCGCACCATGATCGGAGCGAAGCTCTCCGAGATGAACGGGGCCGTCGCGACCGGGATGAACGGCACGGTCACGACCCTGCTGGCCACCCGGCCGCAGCCGGCGCTGCCGTTCCCCTGGGCGCTCGATCCCTACCCGGACACCAGCGGGTGGACGCAGCAGCAGTTCGACTCACTCAACATCCTCTACTCCACGAGACGCGACCTGCTCAAGCTGTGGTGGACCAAGCAGATGATCGAGGACCCGGTCAGCATGCGCGAGGCAATGACCCTCTTCTGGCACGATCACTTCGCCACCGCTTCCGACAAGGTGTTCATTCCGGGTTCGCTCTACAAGCAGAACGCCCTCCTCCGCGCCAGTGCGCTGGGGAACGTGAAGACCCTGGTGCGCGACATCGGGATCGATCCGGCGATGCTGATCTGGCTGGACGGCATCTACAGCACGGTCGGAAACGTGAACGAGAACTACGGGCGCGAGCTGCTCGAGCTCTTCACCATGGGGGTGGGAAACTACACGCAGGACGACGTGGTCGCGGCGGCCCGCGCCTACACCGGCTATACCACCTTCGACGGCGTGTCGACCGTCTTCATGGCGGGCTGGCACGACAATGGGCCGAAGACCTTCCTCGGCCAGACCGGAAACTTCTTCCCCGGCGACATCGTGAACATCATCTTCGAGCAACCGGCCACCGCCCGGTTCATCGTGCGGAAGCTCTACCGTTACTTCCTCGATGAGTATCCCGACGAGGCGCTGATCGAGGACCTGGCGCAGACCCTGCGCGACTCCAACTGGGAGATCAAGCCGGTGCTCGAGCGAATGCTCAAGAGCGCGCGCTTCTACGACACGGCCTACAAGGGGGCGGTCTACAAGGACGGGATCGATGTCGTGGTGGGCGGTATCCGCACCTTTGGTCACATCGGCATCGATCTGAGCGATCCGACCAATCCGGAATCGGTCTACTTCAACTACGCCACCATGGTAGTGGGCGAGATCCTGATGAACCCGCCGAACGTGGGCGGATGGCCGGGCTACCGGAGCTGGATCAACTCCTACACCCTCCCCTGGCGGCGCTACTTCTCGGCCGTCTCGATCTTCCCCGGTCAGTACGGCTGGTCGCTCGGGATGTCGTTCCAGCCGATCAACTATGCGCAGCAGTGCAGCAATCCGGACGACGCCGGCACCCTGGTGGACGAGGTGGCGCTCTCCGTCTTTGGCATGGCCCCTACTCCGCTGGTGCGGCAGGCGCTACTCGATGCGCTGCTCGGCGGCATGAGCTACGGGGAGTGGAACCTCTCACTCCCGACGGCGTCGAATCAGATTCGTGAGTTGCTGCGGGCCACGTTCAAGATGGCCGACTACCAACTGAAGTAGAGGGAGGACCGGGTGATGGATCGGAGGAACTTTCTCAAGGCCGCGCTGCAGTTCTCCGCCGCTGGCTTGATCGTGCCGTCCTTCCTGCGCCAGGGATCGCTCCTCTGGCCCTCCGCCGCCGGGGCGGCGGAGGATGCGCCGTTCGCCGGACGGATCCTGATCTGGATCAACTATTCGGGCGGGAATGATGGCCTGAACACCGTGGTGCCGTACGCGAACCCGATCTACACCGCGGCGCGGCCGACCATCGGTCTCACCGCCGAGCAGGTGCTGGTCCTCGATGGGGAGACCGGACTGCATCCGTCGCTCGCCGGGCTGCTCCCCATCTGGGAAGCGGGCAAGATGCGGATCGTGCAGGGGGTCGGCTATCCGAACATGAACCTCTCGCACTTCCGCGGCACCGACATCTGGATGAGCGGCTCGGACGAGCCGACCCTCCTCGATACCGGCTGGATGGCGCGGTGGCTCGAGGCGATCTACACCGATTTCCCGTCGTGGCTACCGGAGTCCCCCTTCGCCCTGATGCAGGGGGCGCACCGCATCCCGCTCAACGGGAATCGCGGCATCACCGGGCTGGTGGTCGACGACCCTTCGTCGTTCAACTTCCTGGTCAATGATGGATTCCCCGGGGAGTACGGCGATCAGCTCCCGGCCACCCATGGCGGAGACGAGCTACAGTACCTGCGGAATCTCGATCTCGCGACGTTCGAGTACGCCGCAGCGATCGATGCCGCCAACACCACCGGGACGAACACCGTCCCCTACCCACAGTCGACCCTGGGCCGTCAGCTCGAGGTGGTGGCCCGGATGATCTCGGGCGGTCTGCGCACGCCGGTGTTCCTGGTCAGCGAGTACGGCTTCGACACCCACTCCTACCAGGGGACGCAGCACGCCGCGCTGATGCAGAGCATCGGCGACTCGATCGGTGCGATCTGGCAGGATATGGCGAACCAGGGGAAGCAGGACCAGATCTGCATCCTGACCACCTCCGAGTTCGGGCGCCGGGTGGAGGAGAACGGCAGTTACGGCACCGACCACGGCACCGCCGCGCCGCACTTCGTGATCAGCAACGGGGTGAGCGGCGGGATCAGCGGCACCTCCCCCGACCTGGCCAATCTCGACATCTACGGCAACATGCAGATCCAGCACGACTATCGCCAGATGGCGGCCACGATCCTGGGGAGGCACTTTGGCACCTCACAGACCGTGATCGACTCGGTCTTCGGCGCCGGCTTCGCTCCATTCGACTGGATGAACACCGCCGCCGACGTGACGCCGCTCGGCGACCTCGCCTCCGATCGGTTCTTCGCCCCCAGCCCCAATCCGTTCCGCCTGGGGGATCGCAGGCCGCTCGAGTTGCGCTTCGAGCTATCCGCCGCCACCAACGTGGACCTGCGCGTCTTCGACGTACGCGGCCGGCAGGTGGCGGAAATCGGTAACCGGCGCTACGCCGCCGGGGCGCACCAGGTCCAGTGGGCCCCGGAGAACCTCGCCGCCGGCACATACCTGCTCCGGCTCGAGACGCCCCGCTTCCGCAAGAACGCGAAGGTGGTGCTGACGCCGTAGGGGCGGGTGGAGACAATCGGGGACGGGGAGCCAGAACGAGTTGGGGCTCCCCGCACCGATTCAAACTTCAACGCTGGATGACGATGGGAATCGTCCGCGCGCCCCTGGATGAAGCTATCCGGGCCCAGTAGACACCGCTCGGAGCGGGTGCCCATCGTCTCCGTGGCCATCCCAAGACACGGCGGTCATCCCCGCGACAAACTCGCCCTCGGCCAGGATTCTCACCCGCCGCCCGGAGGCATCGAACACGCCGACGGTCCCTGAACTGCGCTCCGGAGCTTCGAATGTCACGCGAACGGCTCCGCGACTCGGGTTTGGCCAGGCTGAGAGTAGTATCTCCTGCGCCGGGGCCTCGACTCCGGAGGAGAATCGAGTGACGGGGCATTGGTGCCGAAAGACGTACAGACCGCTGCCGTAGTCGGAGACGACCACGTGATCATCGTTCGACGCGATCCCGAAGGCGGAGCCCCCGGTATCATCCCCCCCGATCCGGCGAGGCTGGGTGGGATCGGAGATCTCGTAGATCTGCAGCCCAGCGAGGTCACTCGCCTGATAGGCGTACTCTCCGTGGACGGAGATCCGGAAACCAGTCGGGTATCCCTCGGCGTATCCGAGCTCTCGCGGTTGCCGTGGATCGGTAACATCAACGACCCACAGGCCGTCACTCAAGCAGACGTACGCGATATCGCCGACCACCTGCACGTCGTAGACTACCGAGCCGCCATGCCTGATATTGCCGATCTGCACCGGAAGCGCCGGGTTCGAGACATCCACCACACTGAGACCGAAAACTCCGGTCGCGACATAGGCATAGGGATAGACGGCCGCAACCTCCCACGCCCGGTCGCCGAACTGGATCTGCCCCACATGGCTGGGAGTCGTGGGGTCGTACGCGTCAATGACCGCGAGTCCCGCCAAGGCATCGGCCACGTAGAGGTAGCCGTTCTTTCCCAGAGCCAGTCCTGTCGCGTGTCCGGGCGTATCCACTGCCCCGATCCGCACCGGGGGAGACCATCCCTCGATGTTGAAGACCTCCACCCCGGCGCCTGAGCAAGCCACGAAGGCCGACTTGCCGTCGAGCGCAACTGACATCGCCTCCCCCGCAGTATCCGCGCGCCCCACTCTTCGCGGGTGGGTGGGATCACTCAGGTCCACCAGGGTAATCCCCGCGTTTGCATCGGCCACCAGAGCGTGCTCATCGAAGAGATCGACATTCCAAGCACGCCCGTTGGTTCCGATCTGGGAAACCAATGGGCTCTGCACATTGGAGAGATCGACGACTTCGATGCGCCCGAAGTTCGATCGGATGTTCCCCAGTCCGAAAATCGCCACATCGCCATCGAACGCGGCACCGTTTGCATTCAGGAGGAAGGTCTTCGTTCCGAGAAGCTTTGGATCGGTCGGGTCGCTGCAATCGATGACGCGCGCCCCGAGAGTCCCATCAACTACGATGACCCGAGGCCCGGAGACCGAAAGCTGAAAGCTGTACGGGGGAAGACGAAGCGAACCGATCACTTCCGGCGCGGTCGGATCCGTGAGGTCGGCAATGTACAGGCCTCGCCCATAGTCCGTGAAGTAGACGAGGTTCTCCACGATCTGGAGGCCCCACCCGGGGTTGGTGAGCTCGATCGATCCCAGCACCAGCGGCTGCGATGGATCCGCGATGTCGAGTGTAGAGCCCATCTTGCTGATCCATCACGCAGGCCAGGTCGCCCTGAACCTCGACGCGTACCGGGTAGGGAAGGTCCAGCGACCCAACTTCGACCGGTTCGGACGGGTTCGCGATGTCCAACACTTCGAGGCCGTCCAAAGCGTCCGTCGCGAGCAGGTGGCTCCCAGCAAACGCAACTCCGACCACCGCGCCACCGTCACTCCACTCTCCCAGAAGCAACGGAGCCGTCGGGTCGGTGATCTCATAGAGCTGAACCCCACCACTGACCACTGCCACCGCAAGCAGGTTCCCCGCCAGCGCGATATCCTCACAGGCATCCGGGGTCGGGAGCACCGCGATAATCTGCGGCAGTGACGGGTTCGAGACGTCAAAAATCTGGATCCCACCCCAATAGGCCGCGCAATAGGCAAGGTGATCACGCACCTCCAAAACGTACCCCGCGCCTCCGATGTCGATCCGACCGAGTGTCGACAGATAGGTGTCATACGAGGCGCAGTTACTTCGCGCGTCGCGCGCCGTTCCGGCTAGGGCGCAGATCGTCAGTAGCGAGAGAGCAATCTCCCTCAATGGGTTTGCCCTGGCAGTTGCATTGAACGTCATACGAAACTCCTGTTCATTCGCGGCCAGCAGAATTGCCGCCGGATGGGCCATCCGGGGCACGGACTGAAATCTGGATGACATTGGACGGGACACGCTCGGTCGCCACCTCCAGCCCCGGGGGGGGGGACAGCACGACCGGACGGAGCACGATCGCTCGTCGGGGGCCGGAGGAGCGCATCGGTAGGGATTCTTCATCGGCGGCACCTCGATCGGACGCAGTAGACTACCCGATCATGGTCCCGACGGGGCGAGATCAAGTCAAGTGCCGTTTTCGTGTGAGCGTCGGCGCATCTGCAACCATCATCAGCATCCGCCCCGGAACGCTGCCAAAAGGGGCTCCTCTCGAAAGTCCGTGTTGATTGGGTTCCTGGACGCATCGTGGAGCTAGGCCCGCACTTGCAAAGCAAACGCTCCTGAGTTCCCATGTCGCCTTCTTCGACCAAGAAGGAGGGCGTCGATGGGTCATCAGGAGCAGGGTCAGACTCTCAGAGAGACGTGGGCACTGCAAGGGTTCGAAGTGGAGTCGGTGGAGATCGAGGAGAGCACCGACCGGGGCGGCCGTCCGGCGGTAAAGCTGGTTCGCCTGCACGATGTTCGAGGAGTCCATGTTTGCCCCCAGTGCGGGAAGCGTCACCGGGAAGGGCTGTTCGAGGAGAGCATGGAGCGACGCTGGCGCGATCGGTCGCTTGGCGACTTCGAGACCTACGTGGTGCTCACGCCCCTTCGCATCGCCTGCTGTGGGGGGACGCGCGTGGAGCAGATGCCGTGGGAGGTGCCCGGGCACCGCATGACCCGGCGATTCTTCGAGTTGATTGCCGCGCTTTGTCGTCGGCTGCCGGTCTCGGAGGTGGCGAAGATGGCCAAGCTCTCGTGGGAGACGGTCTGTCGAGTCGACAAGACTTCGATCGAGCTGGCCCTGGGCGGCGATCGACCCTCGCTCGATGGCCTGACCTGGATCGGCGTGGATGAGGTGTCGCGTACCGGTGGACACGTCTACTTCACGGTGGTGACCGACCTGAAGTCGGGATCGGTGGTCTGGCTGGGCGAGGGGAAGAAGGCGGAGAGCCTGCGCGCCTTCTTCGAGGAGCTGGGTCCGGAGCGATGCGCGCGGATCGAAGGGGTGATCAGCGATCTGGGTCCGGCCTACGTCGGGGTGATCGCACAGGCTGTACCGCACGCGGTCCATCTTCTCGATCGGTTCCACGTCATCCAGTGGGTGAACGAAGCGGTGAACACGATCCGGCGAGAGGTGTTCGGGGGCGCTCCCGCGATGAGCTGGGCCGACAGTTGAAGGTGAAGAAGTGGATGTTGCTTCGCGCGCGCGAAGCGCTGGACCTGGGAGAGAAGCGACTGCTCGGGCGATTGCTTCGCCAGAATCGTACTCTCCAACGAGCCTATCTGCTGAAGGAGCAGCTGCGCGGGATCTTCCGGTACGGTTGGATCTACCTCGGGGCGCTGCGCCGAGCGTTGGAAGGCTGGTGCCGGATGGCCGTCCGCAGCCGACTGAAGCCCTTGGTTCAAGTCGGTCATCGACTGCGGGAACACATGGAGAAGTTGGTCGGTGGGTTCGAGCATGGAATCAAGATGGGCCTGGTCGAAGCGATCAACGGCAAGATCGCGCAACTTCGTCGTCGCGCCCACGGCTATCGCGATCCCCAATACTTCATGCTCAAGATCTACCAAACCTGCTTCCTCCACGACGACCCCTGGGCTCAAGTCATCCTATGAGCCTGTTCACACGGGAAATCGAGAGGAGCCCCAAAAGGCCGGTGACGATCACGGTGGTCTTCGCATAGGATCGCTGTCCATGAGCCAACCAGAACGGGCGACTCCCACCAGAGCGTTGGTGGATCGCAATCTCAGTTTCGCGATCTGGGTCCCACTCCTCCTGGGGCTGCTTGCCTATGTCCCCACCCTCCGAAACGGCTTCGTCTGGGACGATCTCGTCTACATCGTGCAGAATCCGGCCGCCCACCAGCTAGGCAGTCTCAGCACAAGCCTGTGGCAGGGATTCGGTTGGCGCCCAGGAGAGAACGAGGCAGCCAACGCCAGTTTGCTCTACTACCGACCGGTGGTGGTATTTCTCAATACCGTCCAGTGGGTTACCAGCAACGGCCAAGCCGTCCAGTTTCACCTGGCAAACATCCTGTTGCACGCGGGAAGCGCCGCCGCATTGGGCGCCCTCGCCCTGTCACTTGGCCTTTCGAGCGGCACGGCGCTCGTTGTCGGCGGTCTGTTCGCGGTGCACCCGGCCCCGTCCGAGGCTGTGGCCTGGATCTCTGCCCGCACCGACTTGCTCGCGACCGGCTTCGCCTTGGCCACGGTGCTGTCGGTTGCCTCGCAGTTTTCCCCTGGCGCCGCGACCGAACGGCTCCGGAGTGCGCAGGGCGGGCAGCTGCCCGGAGTCGCCTGGCTACTTCCAGGCATCCTACTGCTAGTCGCTTTGGGCTCGAAGGAGTCGGCGCTCGCGGCACTTCCCGCGGCCGGCCTTGTCCTCTTCGTGCTCCGCCCCACGCGTCGGACACTTGGTGGCATCGCCGGGGCACTCGCGGTTGGATTTGCGATCTACCTGGCGCTGCGAGTCGCGGCCCTGGACGATCGCGCGTTCGGCCCCACTGCCCGCCACGAACATCCGGCGTTTGGGCCGCGAATCCTGCAGAGCGGAGCGCTCTTCTTCTTTCATCTCAGTCGCCTCGTTCTTCCCTGGCCATCTTGCACGGAGCCACCGCAGTTTCTAACCGTGGCGAACCTCTCGAAACCGATGGCGATCGGCGGCCTCGCACTGCTGGCCTTGGCTTCGGTGGTTCTCGCTCTCGTCGTGCGGCGCGCGGGGAGGAGTCGGGATCCGCGCGCGCTGTCCGGGGGGGTTGGGCTCGTTTTGTTCCTCGGGGGCCTGATTCCGGTGCTGCAGTGGAAGCCGTCAGGCGACTTCTACGGCGAACGTTTCATGTATCTGCCGACGGCCGGTTTTCTTCTCACGCTCGGGGCCGCCTTTGACGGGGTCCTTTCCCGGGGGGCCCGCGGGATTGCAACCCTGGCCGTCTGCGCCATCCCCTGCTTCGCCTTGCTACAGATGCGACTGCCGGAATGGAAGGATGAGATCAGCCTCTTCTCAGCCGCGATCGAAACGCGCCCGGAGAGCGCGCGGGCGCACTCCGCGCTTGGATCCGCTTTGATGAACGGCGGTCGCGTGCAGGAAGCGGAGCCTCACCTTCGTCGGGGCCTGGAGCTGGACCCAAAGGACACGACGAAGCAGGCCCAGGTCGGTTCCCTTCTCCTCAAGCTGGGAAAGGTGGACGAGGGGGTCACGGAACTCCAGCGCGCCTACGACGGCGGACTCCACTCGGTCACAGTGCTGACCAACCTGGGTGTCGGTCGTATCTACCAGGGCCAGGGAGAAGCCGCAGTAAAGGTGCTCAGTGAGGCGCTCGAGGTCCAACCGAACAGCGTGACTCTCCTTGAAGTCCTCGCGCTGGCGTACGGCAAGAGCGGAGCACACGAGGAAGCGGCCACTCGCCTCCGACAGGTGGTGACTCTCGATCCGACGCGGAAAAGTGCGTACCTCAGCCTGATCGACACCTATCGCAACGGGCTAAAGCTCCCCGAACAGGCAACGCTGTGGAGCAACGAGTTTCTCGAGAGGTTCCCGGATGCTCCGGAAGCAGCGCGCGTGCGCGAGTTGCTCGGTCGCTAGCCCCTCCTTCACTCGATCCGGATCGACTTGGGATCGAAGCTCGGCTTGGGGTACTGCATCTTCCAGGACTCCATGGTTTCGCGCACGATCTCGGTGATGGCCAGGTCGCGATACCACTTCTTGTTCGCGGGGATGACGAACCAGGGGGCATCTGCCGTGTGGCACTTGCGGATCGCGGCCTCGAAGGCCTTCATGTAGGCGTCCCAGTGCTTCCGCTCCTCCACGTCGGCGGGGGAGAACTTCCAGTGCTTCTCGGGATCGTCGAGGCGAGCCTGGAATCGCTCCTTCTGTTCGTCCCGCGAGATGTGGAGCAGGAACTTGAGGATGTGAACGTCGGCCGCGACCAGGTTCGCCTCGAAGCGGTTGATCTGTTCGTAGCGGGCGGACCAGACCGACTTGGGCACCAGCTCGTGCACCCGCACGACCAGGACGTCCTCGTAATGCGAACGGTTCCAGATCCCGATCTCGCCGCGCCGCGGCACGGCCTGGTGCACGCGCCAGAGGAAGTCGTGGTCGAGTTCGACCTCGGACGGCTTCTTGAACGAGGTCACGGTGCAGCCCTGGGGATTCATGCCGCCGCTCAAGGTTCGGATCGCGCCATCCTTGCCGCCGGCATCGATCGCCTGAAGGACGATCAGCAGGGAGCGCTGGTTCTCGGCGAAGAGCCGGTACTGCAGCTCGTCGATCGCGGCGGCGTTCTTCTCGATCCGGGTGCGCGCCTGCTCCTTCCCCTTGGCCCCGGGGGTAGAATCGGGATCGACCGCTTCGAGCCGGAAGGAGGCCGGCTTCCGGATGGACAGTGTCTCGGTGAAGTTCATGCGTTCTCCTCGGGCCAGAGCCAGGCGGCACCACGCACGCCCCCTGCGTCGCCGTGAACCGGCGGCAGAAGACGGGTGGATAGGTGATCGGAAAAGACCCAGGTAAGCCAGTGGCGGGGCACCTCGCGATAGAGTCGCTCGATGCGTGAGAGTCCGCCGCCGAGCACGATGACGTCCGGGTCGATCAGGTTGATGACATGGGCCAGGGCGCGCGCGAGCCTCTCCTCGTAGCGGCCCAGGGTGGCGAGCGCCTCGGCTTCGCCCGCCTCGGCGCGAGCAACGATCTCCGGGCCGTCGAGTCCCGCTTGCTCGGGATGAAGGCGACCATGATCGGCCGCCAGGCCCGGGCCGGAAAGGAACGACTCGATGCAGCCGCTCAGACCGCAGTAGCACAGTGTCCCCGGACGCTCCTCGTCGCGCGGCCAGGGGAGCGGATTGTGACCCCACTCGCCGGCGATCGCATTGCGGCCGCTCAGAAGCTGCTGTCGGACCACCACACCTCCGCCGCAGCCCGTCCCCAGGATCACGCCGAAGACGGTCTCCGCCCCAACGCCGGCCCCATCGATCGCCTCGGAGAGGGCGAAGCAGTTGGCATCGTTGGCCAGGCGGACCACGCGCTTCAGCCTCGCCTCGAGATCCTCCTTGAGCAGGCGCCCATTGAGCCAGGTCGAGTTGCAGTTCTTCATCCGACCAGACGCGGGAGAAACCGCCCCCGGGGTTCCCAGGCCGATCGAACAACGCTCGCCGCTCGCGGCCTCCAGCTCGAGGGCGAGTGAGGCGATCGCCCGCAGCGTACCCTCATAGTCGCCTCGCGGGGTGGGAATCCGGCGTCGCGCGCACTCGCGGCCGTCGGCACCGAGTACGATCCCTTCGATCTTGGTCCCACCGAGATCGATGCCGATTCGCATGTGTTCCCTCTCCCGCTTGACGAGAAGCCTGATCGCAACCGTGGTGAGCCCGGACACGATGCCTCATGCCGGTTCGCCCGATCAAGCTGGCCCGCAGGAGAAAGCAAATGACCCCGGCGGCTCCGAGCGGCTACGCTCTTAAGGCGCGTGGGAAGCGCGGCGGGCCACCTGGAGTCGATCATGCGAAGCAGCACACTCATCGCGGCCGGGCTCTGCTCGTGCCTTTTCGTCCTCCCCTGCCCGGCGGAGCCGGGATTTGCGCTCGTCCCCGCCGCGGCGTTCACCGCCGGCGATCCCGAGGCGGTCTGCGGAAGTTCGATGCGCGAGGTGACGCTCACCCGCGACTACTGGTTCGCCACCACCGAAGTCACCAACGCCGAGTTCGTCGACCGACTCCAGGCCGCGTACGACGCGGGCTGGGTGGCGGTCGAGGGCACGCGCGTCCGCGACACCACCGGGTCGGGCGCGACGCTGTGCGAACTGGGCACCTGGTACGCGGAACTCCAGTTCGCGGACGGCGTCTTTTCGGTCCGCGAGGCGCCGTACGCGCTGATCAACGCCTACCCGGGCGGCTACACCCCGGCTTCGCACCCCGTGGTCCGGGTCACCTGGTTCGGCGCCGCCGCCTACTGCAACTGGCGAAGCATCGAAGAGGGGCTTCCCCCGGCTTACGATCCCTTCACCTGGGAGTGCAATGGGGGCGATCCCTATGGAGCGGTCGGGTATCGACTTCCGATGGACGCCGAGTCCGAGTGGGCAGGGAGGTTTCCGGACGGACGCAATCACCCTTGGGGGGATGATCCGGCGGACTGCACGCGTGCCAATCACTCCACCGGGACGAACTACTGCCGCGGCTGGACCGCGCCGGTGGGATCGTTCCCGGCCGGGGTCAGCGCACTCGGGATCTACGATCTGGGCGGCAACGTCGGAGAGTGGTGCAACGACTACTGGGTGTGCGTCGCGCCGACCGACCCGGTGATCGACCCGCTCGGCCCCCCGACCGGCACCAAGAAGGTGCTGCACGGCGGAGGCTGGTTCTACGGCGCTCCCTACACCCGCTGCGCCACGCGCGACGCGGACGATCCCGACTTCGGGTACGAGGGACAGGGATTCCGGATCGCCCGCACCGCACTGGCGCCAGCACAGGTCAGCGGGGCCGGTGGAGGTCGTGGCGGCGAGCTTCGACTCCTCACCCATCCGGTCCGGGGGGGTGAGGGGCTGCGCCTGCGGCTGCCGTCGGAACGGGGAGAGCGCGCGGAACTCCAGGTCTATGACGTCTCGGGACGCGGGTTGAGTCGAATCACCGTCGCGCCGCACGTCGAGACCGTGACCCTGGCCACGCGCGATCTGGTTCCCGGTCGCTACTGGGTACGTCTCGCCGGACCGACCCCGGATTCACTCCGCCCCGCGGCGATCAGCTTCGTGGTGGTGCGCTAGACCCGGACTGCGCCGCTTCGATGCCGTCACACCAGATTCCGACCGCCTGCGCCGCGAGATGTGCGGGATCGAGGCCGGCCGCGCCGAAGGGGCCACCCAGTTGCTCGTCGAGGGCGAGCACCGCGATCCCGTGCACCTGCCCCCAGAGCATGTTCGCCTTGCGCAGGGTGGCGGCAAGTCGCGACCGAGGTTCCGAAGGAGGAAGTCGATGTCTCTCCGCAAGTTGATCGGATGGGGGTGGCTGTTGGGGCTGGCCGCAAGCGGCGCCCAGGCCCAGGAGCAGGGTTCGTTGACCGGCCGGGTGCTCGACGCTTCGACCAAGCAGCCGTTGGAGCGCGCACAGGTCTCGGTTCTCGGCACCTCATGGGGCGATCTGACCGACGCGGAGGGAGCCTTCCTGATCGCGGCCCTGCCCGAGGACCTCTGCAAGCTCGAGATCTCGTTCGTCGGCTACCAGCGTCACGTCGAGACCGACGTCCGGGTGGTCCGCGGGAAATCGACCCGCGTACCGGAGATCGAGCTGGTGCCCGCGGTGATCGAGCTCGCCGAGGTCTCGGTCCGGAACGACGTCTTCAGCGAGGATCGCTCGGACGTGGTCTCGAACTACTCCTACTCGCGCGAAGAGATTCGACGCGCTCCGGGAGCTTCGGGCGACGTCTTCCGCGCGATGGAGACCCTGCCGGGGGTGACCACCTCGGGCGGCGAGTTCTCCGCCTTTTCCGTCCGAGGCGGTAGTCCGAAGGACAACGTGATCTTGCTCGACAACATGCCGATCGGCCGCGTGACCCACTTCAACGGCGGCGGGACCGAGGAGGAGGAGGCCCAGGGCGGACGCTTCAGCATCTTCGCCCCGGGATTGATCGAGGAGGCGAACTTCCAGGCCGGCGGCTTCTCGCCGGAGTATGGCGGGAAGTTCTCCTCCCTGCTCGATCTGAAGCTGAAGGACGGAGACCCCGATGACGCCACGATCGATGCGCGGGTCGACATCCTCGGGGCGGAGTTCAACTACGACGGCCCCTTGCCCGGACTGCGGGGGAGCGGCCTGGTGGTCTCGGCCCGCCACCAGGACTTCACCCGAATCCTGGAGCTGACCGGGCAGGACGAGTTCGGCTCCCCGCGCTTCACCGACCTGATCGTCAAGACGACCACCGAGTTCGGTCCGCGGCACAAACTGTCGCTGCTCGCCCTGCACGCCCCCGAGTGGTTCGACCGGACAACCCAGGATGTGCTCGAGGGAGACTTCGAGCCGACCGATGTGATCGAGCTCGATGACGAGAAGTCGCTGCTCGGACTGAACTGGCGCTTCCTGAGCAGTGAGCGCAGCTTTCTCCGGACGTCGCTCTACGCCAGTCGCACCGACGGCCTGATCATCGGCGGGCGCGCCTGGCCGGCCGATGGCGTGCCGCTCGACGGGGCGACGAACCGGAGCCAGGTGCAATCGCGCCAGACCTTCCGCTTCGAACGGGGCGCGGGCGAGCTGGGGGGACGGAGCGTCTTCACCTACCTGCCTTCACGCGACACCGAGCTCAATCTGGGCTTCGAGGCGGTGCGAACCTCGTTCGACGAGTCGTTCGTGATCAGCGGGACCGACACGGTCTACGTGTTCGATTCCAATGACTACCGCGCCGCTCCGGACCAGAGGTACCTCCTGCTCCAGCCCGGGGAGGTGAACTACTCCTTCGACGAGGCCCGGACGCTGGCCGCGACCTTCGCCAACCTTCGCCTTTCCCCCTTCTCCGGGGGCTCGGCCCAGCTTGGTCTCCGCCACGACTACAACCCGTTCAACCGCGAGCACTATCTCGCGCCGCGCGGGGGGCTCGGGCTTTCCCTCTCCCCGCGGACCAGCCTGCGGCTGGCGGCCGGGGTCTATCACCAAACCCCGGAGCTCCGGGTGCTGGTTGCCGACCCGGCGAACAACTTCGGACTTGAGAACGAGACCGCCTACCACTACATCCTGGGGCTCACCCGATACCTGTCCGAAGACCTGAAGCTGACGGCCGAGGGGTACTACAAGGCGCTCGACAACCTGATCGTGCAGCCGGACCGCACCGTTTCGCGCCGAACCAACCAGGCCGACGGACACGCGGCCGGAGTCGACCTGAGCCTGATCAAGAAGCTGGTCGACCGGGCGTATGGGCAGATCAACTACTCCTACGCCGTGAGCGAGCGCAACGACCACGACGGACGCGGCGCCTACGACTCGGACTTCAATCAGCCGCACATCTTCTCGATCCTGGCCGGATACGAGTTCAACCAGAGCTGGACCCTCTCGGCCAAGTGGCGCTACGCCAGCGGCCGGCCCAAGGACAGTTACGTCGTCCATCGCGATGTGCTGGAAGACCCTGAGTTCCTCCGCTTCTCCAAGGAGATCGTGGGAAACAACGACCAGCGCCTCGATCCGTTCCACACCTTGAACGTACGGGCGGACTATCGGCGTCAACTCGGTCGCGTGGCCCTGGTCGGATTCCTCGACGTGGTCAACCTCTACAACTACCTCAATGTGAACGAAGAGCGGTTCAATGAGCTGAACGGGACGGTGGACGAGCAGGGGTTTCGGATCCTGCCGACCATGGGGGTGAAACTGGAGTTCTAGCCGGCGTCACGGGAGGCG
>JADJQY010000025.1 GCA_016712505.1 Candidatus Eiseniibacteriota bacterium
CGATGGGAGACGAGAAGTCGCGCTGCCGTTGGTGGCGAGGACGGATGGGTGCCACTGGTGCTGATCTGGAAGGCGGCGGCGTCCAATGGCGCAAGGCCGGGGGCGTAACGACGGCCGAAGATGGATCATAGCCCGCGCGCTCCCCACCACGAGCCACTCATCGGTGGCCCAGCAACGCGCGGGGCGATCGGACCGAAGACGTAGTCCGGGATGCTGCTGCAACACCACCGGCGCGGCGTCCAGCATCGTGCCGTTCGCCGCGATCCGCTTCGCGGACAGGTTCGGCTTTTGCCGCCGAGCTGCCAGTTGATGTCCTGCCAGACGGCGAGCCAGTGCGTGCCGTCGCGCTGGCCACGGTCGGGAGAGCGTCAGCCCGGTCGTTCGCCGGATCGTTGTTCTTCGGGACGGAGCGCGATCGGCTGGGAGTCGAGGACGCTCCGTCGGCGCCGACCCGCACGCCAAGAACATCGGTGAAGAAGTACCAGTCGTCGCGCTTCGCTGGTGAAGACGACCAGCCAGGCCCGTGCCGCCTCGTTCCACGCGACTTCGGGCCGCATCTGGTTCCGTCGAGCTGACAGATGACGAACGGTCCCGGATCGATCGGGTTTCCGTGCTGATCGAGTCGAAGGCCGTAGATGTCGAGGCCGTTTCCGGTCAGCGGCTCATAGGCCATGTTGGCGAAGCCGAGCAGATTGGTCCGGTTGTCCTGCCAGACCGCGAGGTAACCGGAGCCCCCGGCGGAAATGCGGCAGACATCCTGGACATCCACCGGCTGCACGCGGGCGGCGTCCCCCGAGAAATCGCTCGCTCGAGAGGAGAGGTGGCGTGGCCCCGCCGCGGACGCGAGGATCAGGAAAGGAGCGCAGCGCAGACTGGGGCGAGATGAGTTCGCATACGATCGGGCCTCCTGCTCCCCGGATTCACGCATCGGGGCCCGGGGAGCGGGCGTCCGATGCAGCGCGACGTACTCCCAGGAGTCGGATGCAAACGCAGCGTGATACCCATCCGTCGGCTGCACCGACCGCCCGAAGTCCAAGACCAACAGCAAATTGCACTAGGCGTCGGCGAATCCCTCGAATGGGGGAGGTCGCCGGCCCCGTCGGTGTTCGGCCCTAGCGGACGATCAAGAGCTTCTGTACCTCCGTACGCGCATCGGTGGTGAGACGGACCCAGTAGACTCCGGCGGGGACGGCCGTGTCGTGGTCACCGCGCCGATCCCAGGTGACGCGGTGCGAGCCGGCTGGCCGTGCCCCGGCATCGAGCAGGCGGACCCGACGGCCATCGACGCCGTAGATGCCGAGTTCGAATCGAGAGGGAGCGGGAAGATCGAAGGCGATCACCGCGCGATCGCGAACCGGGTTGGGCGTCACGGCGTGGAGCGCGACGGCGGTCGGGAGCGGTGCTCCCGCGGAGTCGTCCACCCCGACGGTAACGCAGCACCAGGCGCCGGGCTGGTCGAAGCCGAGGGTTCCGAGGCAGACCACGGGATCGAGATTGGCCGGGATCTGGTTGTCGGCGAAGAAGGCACCGACCTCCGGATGCTCGATCAGGGCGAAGCGGGTGGGCGAGCCGGGGTTCAGGTTGACCCCGGCAAACCAGTAGACCTCGGTGAGGGTCGTCGTGCGCGGGACGCTCCAGGTCACTGCGGTGCCCGAGCCGGAGTCGGGCCAGGCGGTTTGCGCGAGCTCGAAGTCGGCGCAGGAGCCACCGTCGATCAGGGAGAACGCGCTCGGATCGTAGTCGATGCCGAACGACACGCCGCTCAGGCCGGGTGCACCGTCATTCGGGAACGCAGCGACGACGTGAAACACCACCGTGTCTGCGCCGGCAACCTCATAGACGCCGCCGCCACAACTCGTGATCACGGCATCCCCGCAATACTCCCCGCCCAGGCTGTACTGCAGCCCCGGTGTTGCGTGGACCAGAAGGACCCCGCCAGAGTTCGCGCCACATCCGTTGGGCGGGCACTCGACCTCCTCGCCCAGGAACTGTCCGCCCTCTGCCGAGCAGGCATCGATCACCGCAGTGATGCAGGTATCGTCCCCGAGACAACACGCGCCGGGGACCGGCTGGCACCCCTCGCCCAGGGCGCCGATCTGCTGTCCGCACCCGTTCGCCTGCGGAAGGCAGACCGAGGCGGCCGAAACGGTGAAGTCACCATCGCTCGTCGGCGCGGCGCCGCACGACGGTTGGGAACAGAAGAGCGGATCGTCGACCACGACCTCCACCCCGTAGATCGGAGAGCCCGCGCCCTCGATCTCACTGGTGTCGACGACGGTGCAGGTCAGCGTCACCTGAGTTGCCGCGCCGTCGAGATAGATGGCGTCTCCGATCACGTCGGCGCAATTCCCCCAGACGACCGAGCGTTCGACCTGAGGAGGGATGCCCCGGAGACGAACAACCCGCCACCGCGAGCCGAACGGTTCGCGGCCAGGGTGCAACCAAGCAGCGTCGGGGCGGAGTCGAGGCAGTAGATCGCTCCGCCGTCCGCGTCGGCCCGTCCGCCGACGATCACGCAGTTCTCGATGTGCGGGGAGGAACCGACGCACGCGATGCCAGCCCCGCGCCCGCTGCCGGTTACCCGACCGGCGGCGATCGTCACCCCTACGAGGCGGCTGTCGGCCCCCTCGCCAGTGGCGAAGTAGGCGCCGCGCCCGCTCCCCTGGCAGTCGATGACACAGAGGTCCGGCGTGGCCGCCTGCGAGCGCAGCGTGATCGCCTTGCCGCGGAAGTCGAGGTCGCGATTGCCCGGACCGACGAAGACACCCGCCGCCAGCTCGATCGTCGTGCCGGGAGCGCAGGCATCGAGGGCGTCCTGGATGGTTGCGTAGTCGCCCGATCCGTCAGGCCGGACGACGATGGCCGGACACGGGTACGGTGCGCAAACCGTGTTGTTCCCCAGATAGTCCCCGCCCGAGCCGGCACACGTGACCGGGGTCGCGGCAATGCACGCTCCGGTCGGCAGGCAACAGGCGCCTCCCGCGGAGCAGCCCGCGATTTCGCACGGGACGCCATCTCCGGAGTAGGTCCCGCCGAGTCCTAGACAAACCGCCTGTTCCTGGAGCGCGCAGCCACCGCTCGGGAGACAACAGGCCCCCGTGGGAAGAGCACCGCAGCCCGCGCCAAACACCCCGATCTGCGCCGCGCAGACACTGTTCTCCGCCAGCGCCGGTGAGTTGGTCCGCACCCGGTAGTCACCCGCGATCGTCGGCGCCGCGACACAACTCTGCGCGGCGCAAAAACGAGGATCGTCGTAGTCGGAGCCATCGAGGTGCAGGAGGCCACCTGCTCCCTCGACCCCGGAGTCATCGACCAGCGAGCAGGTCAGAGCGAGGTCGCTCGACGGGGAAAACAGGTACGCCTCGTCCCCCTCCCCATCCGCGCAGTTGCCGCTCAGAATCGTTCGCTGCAGGTGGATCTGGACCAACGAAGCGCTGAACAACCCCTCCCCGTCGACATCCGCCAGGTTCCCCGAGAGGTGCACCCAACCAGGCGCGGTCCGAGACCCCTTCGCATAGATCCCACCTCCGAACTGACTGGCGTTGCCCGTGAGGCTCGTGCGCTCGAGAACAGGGGACGCGTTCTCGCAATAGAGGCCGCCCCCCTGAATTCCCCCGGCGTTGCCGATGATCCGGCAGTCGACCAGTTTCGGAGACGCCCCGACGCAGGCCACTCCCGCGCCGCGCTGGGTCCCGGTCAATCGCCCGTTTCGAACCCCCAGGCCGATCACCAGAGTCAGGCTGTCTTCGCCCGATTTGAAATAGAGGCCGCGCCCCGCCAGCTCGCAGTCGATGTAGCAGGAATCAGGATCTCCGCTTTCCGCGCGAAGGGTGAGGGTGGTGCCGCGGAAATCGAGGTTCTTGTTCCCCGCCCCGGCGTACCGTCCGTCGGCTAGCTCGATGATCGCGCCGGCGCTCGCTGCATCGATCGCCTCCTGAATGGTGACGAAGTCGCCGGATCCGTCGGCCTTCAGGTAATAGGTTGGACAGGGATTCGGCGCGCAAACACTGGCATCTCCGAGGTACCGCCCGAGGGAATCGGCGCAGGCCGCTTCGGTCAGCAGTTCGCACACTCCCTCCGAGCGACAGCAAGCACCCGTCGGAATCGGCGGAGGGCACGGGTTCGGCGAGCAGACCGTGTTGTCCCCCTGGTAGGTGCCGCCGGCCGTCGCGCAGTCGGCCGCGCCCTCGATGAGGCACGAGCCGTCTCCGAAGCAGCAGGCGCCAGTCGGCGGAGGGCACGGGTTCGGCGAGCAGACCGTGTTGTCCCCTGGTAGGTGCCGCCGGCCGTCGCGCAGTCGGCCGCGCCCTCGATGAGGCACGAGCCGTCTCCGAAGCAGCAGGCGCCAGTCGGCGGAGGGCACGGGTTCGGCGAGCAGACCGTGTTGTCCCCCTGGTAGGTGCCGCCGGCCGTCGCGCAGTCGGCCGCGCTCTCGATGAGGCACGAGCCGTCCGCGAGGCAGCAGGCGCCAGTCGGCGGAGGGCACGGGTGCCGCGAACAGACAGTGTTGTCCCCCTGGTAGGTGCCGCTGGCCGTCGCGCAGTCGGCCGCGCTCTCGATGAGGCACGAGCCGTCCGCGAGGCAGCAGGCGCCGGTCGGCGGCGGGCACGGGTTCGGCGAACAGACTGTGTTGTCCCCCTGGTAGGTGCCGCTGGCCGTCGCGCAGTCGGCCGCGCTCTCGATGAGGCACGAGCCGTCCGCGCGGCAGCAGGCGCCGGTCGGCGGCGGGCGCGGGTTCGGCGAACAGACTGTGTTGTCCCCCTGGTAGGTGCCGCTGGCCGTCGCGCAGTCGGCCGCGCTCTCGATGAGGCACGAGCCGTCCGCGAGGCAGCAGGCGCCGGTCGGCACGTAACATCCTTCAGGTCCAGCGCCGATGGTCGCAGCGCACGGAGAAAGTGCGGCCGAAGCGGGGGAACCGGTCTGGAGGGCAAAGCTACCGGTGGTCTCCGGCGCGAGCGCACAGAGCGACGGCGCGCAGAAAAGCGGGTCGACGAAGATCGTGTTGGCGTCGAAGAGCGACGCGGATGGGGCCTCAATCCCGCTGGAGTCGACGTCGGAGCAGAGGAACTGAGCGACACCCGCGAGCCGGATCTCCGCACCACTCGTGTCGGCGCAGTTTCCCCAGAAGATCACCCGTGTGAACGTCAGGGTATCGGTCGTCGCCGCGTAGATGCCACCGCCATGCCGCAGGCCGCGGTTCCCCGCGATCGTGCTCCGCTCGATCAACGGAAACGAGAGTGTGTCGGCGGAGATGCCGCCACCGTCGAGGGCGAGGTTGCCCACGATCTGCGTGTCACGAAGGAGGGGCGAGGCGGAGGCGCAGTCCAACGCCCCCCCGGCGAGCAGTGATTCGTTTCCGCTCAGAATGCAGTTCTCGATCCGGGGAGAAGACGCGACGAGTGCGATGGCACCACCAGCGGTCGAGTCTGCGGGGAATCCGTTCCGGATGCCGAGGCCGCGGAGGACGGTGGTGGAATCTTGTCCCCCGGCAATGAGAAGGGCGCGTCCGCTCCGCGCGCAGTCGATGATGCAGGAGTCCGGATCGTCGGCAACGGAGCGGAGGGTGAGCGCCTTGGCTCCGAGGTCGAGTTCACGGTTGCCCGGGCCGGTGAAGACTCCGGAGTGGAGCAGCACCTCACTCCCGCTCGGAACGGCATCGATGGCGGCCTGGATGGTCGGGTAGTCCCCCGATCCGTCGGGGCGCACATACGCCACATCCGCCCGCGCGCCGCCGCCGCCGAGTCCGAGGAGCGCAAGCAGGATCAAGAGCACCCTGGCGACGGAGCCACCGACCTCTCGGCCTGGCCGGAGGGGGGCACGGAACGATCGGAACGAACGGAACGGGTGGGACATCTCGGTTGCCTCATCGTTCATCCGGGATTCCGCCCACTGACCAGGGGGACGGTGCCGGAAGGTGGCTGCTCGGGAAAGATGCGCCTCTCAATGATACGGGGCAGCCCGGGACCGAACCAGCGCGGAGTCAACCGTTCGTCGACCTGACTGCGCGAAACCACCCGGAAATCACGGACGGAAGGCGATTCCAGAACCCCGGACTACACCACCTCGGCGGCTCCGTGCGGTTCGCGATCGAGGAGCGCGCGTAGACGCAGGAGGCCGGTCCGCAAGTAATCGAGGGTCGCGGGGGCGCCGAGACAGACCCGGACGGCGCGCGGCTCATGCCCGCGCTCCACCGCGAAGGTGGCGGGGGTGTTGACCGACACTCCGAGGCGCGCCGACTCGGCCGCGAACTGCTCGGCGCGCCAGCTCCCCGGAAGCTGCAGCCAGAGGTGGTATCCCGAGGGATGGGCGTTGAACTCGGCGTCGCGGAGGATGTCGCGCGCCAGATCGTGACGCCGGCGCGCCTCGTCCCGACGCGCGCGAAGCAGACGGTCGGCGGTGCCGTCCTCGATCCAGCGGCAGCTCACCTCTGCGAGCAAGGGTCCGGCGGAGAAGGTCGACGCCCAGAGATTCGAAGCCAGCATCTCGCACCTCTCCCGCGGGGCCCGTAGAAACGCGATGCGCAATCCGGGGGCGACGGTCTTGGAGAGGGTCATGAGGTAGAACCCGAGATCGGGACGCGCGCCGAGAAGGGGGCGTACCGGGGAATCGAGCAGCGGGCCGTGGACGTCGTCCTCGAGGATCAGCACTCCGTGCCGCTCCGCGATCGCTGCGATCTCCGCCCGTCGGGCCGGACTCTGGGTGACGCAGGTGGGGTTCTGCAGCGTCGGAACGGTGTAGAGGAGGCGTGCGTTTCCCTCGGCACAGGCCCGCTCGAAGGCCGCCGGGACGATCCCCTCGGCGTCGAGCGCCAGCCCGTGCAGATTCAGGTGAAGCAGCCGCGCCGCCGCCTTCAGGCCCGGGTAGGTGAGCTGCTCGGTCAGCACCGTCTCGCCCGGTTGCAGCGTGCTGGCCAGGGCGATCAGGATCGCCTGCTGCGCCCCGGGAAAGACCAGGAGGGCGTCCGGATCGGTCTCGACCCCGAACCGTTGCAGCCACCGCGCCCCGATCGCCCGATGCGCGCGCACTCCCCCGCGTGGCTGGTACGCGGTCAGATCCGGCTCCCTCCCCGTGTCGGGTGCAAGGTCATCGGCCACCTGACGAAGAGTCGCCGCCAGGGCTTCGGAGAGCTGCGGACCAACGGGAGCCGGGAGGTTGATCGCCAGATCGATCGAGCCCGGGTCGCCGCCTTCGCGCACGCGCAACCCGAAGGGGTCGGGCGCCGGTACGGCGTGCCGGATGAAGGTGCCGCGTCCCACTTCCCCTTGCACCAGGCCGCGCCGCTCCGCTTCACCATAGGCGCGGGTGACTGTCCCGATGGTGAGTCCGAGCGCTCGGGCCAACTCCCGGTGCGTCGGGAGGCGATCGCCGGGTGCGAGCCGTCCGTGCGCCAGATCGCGGGCCAGCGCATCGGCGATCGCGCGGTACCGCGGACCGCTCCACTCCTTCAATTCCGGGATCCAACTTGTCATGGAGACAATATAGACAATTGACACATTCACGGCGAGAAGAGAACATCACAAGCGACACAATTTTGACGCGGGAGGTGGATGCATGAGCAATGTCCTGATCTTCACCGTCGATTCCTTTACATCTGTGCCGTTCGCCGGCAACCCCGCCGGCGTCTGCCTGCCGGACGCACCCAAAGAGACCACCTGGATGCAGCGCATCGCAGCCGAGATGAACCTGTCGGAGACGGCGTTTCTCTGGCCCCGCGGAGGGAGTTCGAACTGCGGTGGTTCACCCCGAAGGTCGAGGTCGATCTCTGCGGACATGCCACCCTGGCCAGCGCGCATGTGCTCTGGCAAACCGGCCGGGCCCGGGGCGAGACCATCGCGTTTCACACCCGCAGCGGCGTGCTCACCGCCGCGCGCCGGGGGGATGCGATCGAACTCGATTTCCCGGCGCTCGAGCGGCGCAAAACCGAGCCCCCGGTGGGGCTGCTCGGCGCCCTCGGGCTCAGCCGCGCGCTCTTCGTGGGAGCGAACCAGCACGACTACCTGGTCGAGGTGGAGTCGGCCGAGACGGTGCGCTCGCTGCAGCCGGACTTTCCGCGCCTGCGCGAGGTGACCGGATCGGTTCGCGGGGTGATCGTGACCGCGCGTAGCGACGAGCAGCGGCGCGACATCATCTCGCGCTTCTTCGCTCCGGGAGCCGGAATCGACGAAGACCCGGTGACCGGTTCAGCGCACTGCGCGCTCGCCCCGTACTGGGCGCCCAAGCTGGGGAAGAACGAGATCCGGGCCTACCAGGCGTCGGCGCGTGGAGGGGAACTGCTGGTGACCCTGCGGGGCGACCGGGTGAACCTGCTCGGGAAGGCGGCGACGATCCTTGAGGGAACCCTCGTGGTC
This sequence comes from Candidatus Eiseniibacteriota bacterium, assembly GCA_016712505.1. Classification (GTDB taxonomy): domain Bacteria; phylum Eisenbacteria; class RBG-16-71-46; order CAIMUX01; family CAIMUX01; genus JADJQY01. Next base: position 8,349 of record JADJQY010000025.1, read on the forward strand.
TGAAGAGCCGGATTCGACGCGCGCGCCACGCGCTGCGCGCTGCGCCCTGCGCCCTGCGCTGCGCCCTGCGCGGCCCGGGGCGCGAGCGAAACCGAGGTCGACTCCCCACCTCCCGCCCGCTAGACTTCCCGCCTTGTGAATCCCGCGTTCGACCCAGACGCGCCGGACCAATCCGCAGGTCTCGATGGGGAACCCACATGCCACGTCCGCGTTCATGGAGCCTCTCGCTTCCCGTCGCCCTTCTCACCGCGGCGCTCATGTCGTTCCATCCAGCCCGCTCCGCCGCGGAGACCCCGCGGGTGCATGCGCTCACTGGAGCAACGGTGGTGGTGGCGCCCTGTCAGGTGCTCCCCCACGCCACCGTGGTCATCCGTGACGGCATCATCGAGGCGGTCGGCGCCGATGTCGTGATCCCGGCCGATGCCCGGATCTGGGACGCGGAGAGTCTGGTCGTCTATCCCGGCTTGATCGACGCCTACGTCCGCCGCTCGAAGCTCTTCGGCCAGACGCCCCAACCGACGGGCGAGGACGACGACTTCGATGCGGTCGAGGTGCCGGCGCGCGGCGCCACCCACCCGAACCGCCGCGTCCACCCGCAGTACGCGCTGTCGGATCGACTCGACTTCCGACCCGATCTCTGGAAGCCGTTCCACACGCTCGGATTCACCACGGCCTACGTGGTCCCGGACTCCGGGATCTTCCGCGGCGAGGGAGCCGCGATCAACCTGCGCGCCGGGCGCACCTCGGAGATCACCCTCGGCGGGCAGACGATGCAGTGCCTGGGGTATGACACCGGCACGCGACGCGACCTACCCCCGCTCGCTGATGGGGGTCGTGGCCCTGATGCGACAGACCTTTCTCGACGCCCGGCGCGACCGCGATGCCCGCGCCATCTACGCCGCCTACCCGGAGGGACAGGAACATCCGCTCGACGATGCGGCGCTCCAGGCCCTCGAGCCGGTGATCACGGGCGGGCGCCGGTGTTGTTCGAGACCACCGATGTGCTCTCGCTCCACCGGTCGTGGCGGATCGCGCAGGAGTTCGGTCTGCGGGCGGTCCTCCGTGGCAGCGGCGATGAATACAAGCGGATCCCGCTCGTTCAATCGGTGAACGCCGCGCTGATCCTGCCGGTCGCCTTCCCCGATCCCCCCGCAATGGAGACTGACGACGACGCGCGCGACGTCACCTTTGCAGTCGCTCCGGGCGTGGGACCACGCCCCTTCGAATCCGGCCAAGCTTGAGCAGGCGGGCGTGAGCTTCGCGCTGACTACCGATCTCCTGGCCGACCCGGCGCTCTTCTGGAGCAAGATCCGCGTCGCCATGGCGCGTGGACTGAGCGAGGAGACGGTGCTCCGCGCGCTCACGCTGGAACCTGCACGGATCCTGGGACTCTCCGATCGCCTGGGGACGATCGAGGCGGGCAAGATCGCCAACCTGGTGGTGGCCGACGGAAAGCTGTTCGCCCGCGGGACGTGTGCAGCAAGTCTGGGTCGACGGCAATCCGAGCGCGCTGGAAGCGATGAACGAGGCCGATGCGCGCGGTCTCTGGCGAATCGAGCGACTCGGAGCGGCGAGCGCGACCGACAATCGACCGGCCTGGCTCTGGATCCGCGGCGAGGGGGACTCCCTCACTGCCACCCTCTCCCCCGGAGCAGCTTCGCTGGCGGGACGCCTGATCGCCGATTCGGTGCCCGGGTGGGACATGACACGCTCTGGGTCCGCTGGCCGGGCAGCGCGCCGGTCAAGCCGCAGGTGCTCGAACTCCGAGCGGGGCTCGCGGGGGAGAAGCAGGGCACCTGGATGGACGAGCGCGGCGCACAGGTCCGGGTCCGCGCGGTGCGACGCAGCGGTCCGCCCGCCGGTAAGGAGCCGGAGACGCTGCCGGAACCGGAAACCCCGCTCGCAGTGGTGCCGGGGCCGAATGCTGCCCCCCGCACTGCGCTGATCAAGAACGCCACCCTCTGGACCTGTGGACCGCAGGGGATCCTCCAGAATGGTGACCTGCTGGTTCAGAACGGCAAGATCGTCGCGGTCGGACCGGGGCTCAAGGCGACGAGCGACGTCCTGACCATCGACGCCACCGGGCTTTCGGTCACCCCGGGAATCATGGACTGCCACTCGCACACTGCGGGGGTCGGCGACATCAACGAGGGGACGCTCTCCTCCTCGGCCATGGTCCGGCTGGGCGACATCGTCAACAGCGAGTCGAAGACGATCTACGAGCAACTGGCCGGCGGGGTGACGGCGGTCAACATGCTCCACGGCTCGGCCAACTGCATGGGCGGACAGAGCCAGGTACTGAAACTACGTTGGGGCGCCGATCCGGAAGCGATGAAGTGGACCGCGGCCCGCCCGGGCATCAAGTTCGCCTTGGGCGAGAACGTGACCCAGAAAAGCTGGGGCGAACGCCATGCGGCGCTATCCCAAGACGCGGATGGGGATGGAGCAGTTCGATCTCGAGCGGTTCAGTCTGGCCCGTGACTACGAACTGGAGTGGCAGGAGTACAACGCCCTTCCGGCGGGCACGCGGAGCCGGACGATCCCACCGCGGCGCGATCTCGAGCTCGATTGCCTCGCCGAGATCCTGCGCGGCGAGCGGGACATCCACTGCCATTCCTATCGCCAGGATGAGATCCTGATGCTGATGCGGCTGGCGGAGCGACTGGCTTCCGCGTCGCGGTGTTCCAGCACATCCTCGAAGGGTACAAGGTCGCAGACGAGATGGCCAAGCACGGCGCCGCTGCCTCGGCCTTCAGTGACTGGTGGACCTTCAAGCCCGAGGTGTACGACGCCATCCCGTTCGCCGGATCGATCCTGCACCATCATGGCGTGACCGTCCCGTGTCAACTCGGACAGCTCGGAACTGGCCCGACGCCTCAATCTCGAGGCGAGCAAGGCGGTGAAGTACGGCGCGGTCCCGGAGGTGGAGGCGCTCAAGTTCGTAACCACCAACGTGGCAAAGCAACTCGGAGTCGACCGGGTCGCCGGCACGCTCGAGCCGGGCAAGGATGCCGATTTCGCGATCTGGAACGGATCGCCGCTCTCGAGTGGGAGCATCTGCGTCCAGACCTGGGTCGACGGGAAGCGGTACTTCGACCGGAAGACCGATCTCGACCAAAGGCCGAAGCTGGCTGACGAACGCCGGGCATTGATCGAGAAGGCGCGCCGCTGGAACGTGGGCGCGTCGGGTGACGGTCTCGCCCCAGTCCCGGCCCCTCGCCATCGTCGGAGGGACGGTCTACCCCGTGAGCGGCCCGTCGATCGCGAACGGAACGGTCGTGATCGAGAACGGCCGGATCTCCGCGGTCGGCGGTCGCATGGCTGTCCCTGACGGCGCCGAGGTCATCGATGCCCGGGACTGTCGGTCTATCCCGGCTTCGTGTCCGCCCACACCGTGCTTGGCATGACCGAGATCGGTTCGGTCCGTCAGTCGAACGACTACGAGGAGGTCGGGGCGCTCAATCCGAACGCGCGCGCCATGGTGGTGTTGAACCCCGATTCGGAACTGCTCCCGGTTGCCCGCGCGAACGGCATCTTGACCGCCCTCGCGGTACCGCGCGGAGGACGCCTGTCCGGCCTCTCTGCCCTCTTCCATCTCGACGGCTGGACCTTCGAGGAGATGACCGTTCTCTCTCCCGCCGCCCTGCACCTGCAGTGGCCGGGGATGGGGGTCAACCGGGCGCCGGACGCCAAGCCGCCGGTCGAGGAACAGCTCGCCGGCCGCGCACGCACGCTGGCCGAACTCGACCAGCTCTTCGCCGACGCCCGCGCCTACTGGACAGCGCGCGACGCTGCGGCGAGCGGCGCTCCGCGGCAGGACTTCGATCCGCGCTGGGAGGCGATCGGGCCGGTCTTGGCCGGCACGACGCCGGTCGTCGTGCACGCGAGCGATCTACGGCAGATCCGCGCCGCGCTCGACTGGGCCGACCGTCAACGGGTCCGCATCGTGATCGCCGGCGGATACGACGCTCCAGAGGCCGCCGCGGAACTCAAGTCCCGCGGCGTGCCGGTCATCACCCAGGGACTCCTCGCCCAGCCCCTCCGCGACTGGGAACCGTACGACCACGCCTATACCCTGCCCGCTCGCCTGCTCGCGAACGAGGTCAGCTTCTGCATCTCGACCGGAGGCGACGCCGCCAACGAGCGAAACCTCCCCTATCACGCCGCGATGGCCTGGAGCTATGGCCTCCCCCATGACGAGGCGCTGAAGGCGATCACCCTCTACCCGGCGCAGATCCTGGGAGTGGGCGAGCGCCTCGGCTCGCTCGAGGTGGGCAAGGAGGGAACCCTCTGTCTCTGGGACGGCGATCCGCTCGACATCCGGAGTCACGTCACACGCGCGTTCATCGAGGGGCGCGAGATCGACCTCGAGAATCGGCACACCCGCCTCTACCAGAAGTACAAGGACCGCCGCGTTCCGCGATGAGCACCGGAGCGCGATGAACTCCGGAGCGCGATGAGGAGCCGAGTGCCGTGAGACAGTGGATGCGATGAACAACCTACCGGTCCTGCCATTTGTCTTCCTCGCCCTGCTGCTCCTCCCGGTCCGGGTGGCACCAAGGCGCCTGCGCTGGCTCGCCTTCGGCCTCTGGGCCCTGGGGGGGGCGCTTCTGACCTGGAGGGGCGTCGGGCGGCTCGCCGCCGCCCAGTCGACCGTCTCCCCCGCGGTCCTGATCGCGGTCAGCATCGGAGCGCTCTTGATCGGGTTCCTCAAGGGTCGCTTCGTTCTCTCTCGTACTTCCGCGCGGAACCTCGCCCGCCTCGCGGCCGCCCCCGGTCCCCTTCGCCCGATCGAGGTCTACCCGGCACGGAGCTGGGCCTTGATCACTCTCTTCATGTTGCTCGGCCTCTCCCTCTCGTGGCTGCACGCCCCGTTACTCGTCCGGGGCGGGATGAGCCTCGCCGTGGGAGTGGCGCTGCTCGGTTCGAGCCTCGACTACCTGCGCGGGTTTCCGCGCTAGCGGGCCCCGGGTTCCCCGCCCCCCCTTGAACCTGGGTAGAGACTGAGCACTCCCCGACCTACGAACTGAGCAGTCCTTTCCCCGATCTTGGGCCTCGTTCGAACGGGCCAAGTTCCCGATTCCGGGGCTCTGGACCCGCTCGCTCGCGACCGTTTCTGCAAAACCGTGAGGGGAGGCTCTGTTCGTGCGACTCACACTGATCGTTTCTGCTTATGTGTTCCTCGGACTGGCCGGGGACGCCGCGGGTCAGGTGGCGGCTCCCTTGAACGCCGCGGCACCCGAAGTACGGCGCTGGGCCGCCGCTTCGCTCAACGCCCTGGGTTCGTCCAGCCGGTGGCCGGCGGCGTGGAGATCCCTGGAGTCCGGCGATCTCGATCAGTTCATGTCCGAGGCGCGCGACTACACGCGCGTCTTCCCTTCGCCGGGCGGACAGGTCGCTGCCGTGGTCACCTGGTCACGGCCCGCGGATGCCAAGCGCGGTCTGGAAGTGACCGCGCGGGTGTCGGTGCGAGACGTGCGCGGGGTGGAGCTGCGGAGCTTCCCCATCGAGCCGTTGTCCGCCGTGGACATTGCCGATGATGGAGCGTTCCTGGTGGCCTACGGCGAACGGATGGATCGCCTCATTCGCTGCGGCGTGCAACAGACGCGGCTCGCGTTCTACGACCTGGCCGGCCGCGAACTCGCGCACTTCGAACCCCTTGACCTTGCGCCGAGCTACACCACGGCGATCCTGACCTCGGCCCGCCGCTTCGTGATCACCGCAACCGGCCGCGTGATCGCCCATGACCTCGCCGGGACCGGAGTGGCCTGGACTCTCCCGCTCGAGGAGCGGAGCGCGCGCCCATATCTGAGTCTCGATCCCCGGTCCGAGCAACTGGCCGTGGTGGTGAATCGGAAGGCCGGCGACACCCAGATCCGAACGCTCGATTCGAACGGCAAGCAGCTCGCGATCGAGACCCTGAGAGGAAGGATCAATCCCGGCTCGGGAGTTGCCTCCCATGACGGCCTCTGGGTCGTGCAGCAGATCGAGGACGATCTCGCGACCTTTCACTTGCTGGACCCGACCACGCTCCGCTCGCTGCGCAGCGTCGCCGCGAACTAGGAGAGGAGAACACGATGCGCAGACCGCAAATGGAGCAGGCGGGGAAGAAACGGTGGATGCGGGGAGTGCTCGCACTCCTGGTCTCGAGTCTCGCCGGGGGGTCGGCCGCGGCTCTCACCTTGCCGGTGGAGCACCAAGGAGGCCTCCGCGCCGCCGCGTCCTTCGTGGAGGATCACGGGGGCTGGCACAGCGGGATCGACCTGCCGGCGTCAGACGGCGCAGGCAGGTGCGCGCGGCCGGGGTGAAACGCTCTTCAAGGTCTACAATCTGGCGCTCAATGATGTCCAGGTCGTGCTCGGAGACAATCCGACCGTGGTCGGTCCCTGGACGTTCAGAACTCTCGGATACCCGACACAAGTACCCGCTCGACATCCCAAGGTAAAGCGGGTGACCCCGGGCAAACCGGTGATCGAATACCAGGTATCGCGCGTGATCGAGATGCAGCCAGGCGTGGCCCTCGACGGGGTGGAGTTGGTTCCGAACCTCCCGTCGCCGGGCGACTCCCTGGTTTCCGGGGACCAGTTCGAGGTCGACTACGCGTACTACGCTTCGCGCATCTTCGAGGTGAAGACCGCGGCGACGGTCGGCGAACCCTTCCGGTCGTACGCCCACATCGATCATGTCCACGACTACGTCGACTGGAACTCCTACCCGGCCACGGCACAGAACCGCTTCTACGGAACCGACAGCGGGGTGCCGGTCGGGCGGTGGCCCCGGCAGCTCGTCGAGGGGGTGGTATTCGCCGACATCGAAACGATGAACGACTTCGCCTCCGAGCCGCACCACCTGCACTTCGGGCTCGCCTCGGCCTTCGACTTCCCCGGCGCCACCGTGAACCCGCTCTCCAGCCTCACCTTTCCGGTCGACGATCCGCAGGGGAACCGTCCCTACGTCAGGTCGCTGGTGCTCCTCTCCGGCTACGACGGTATGGCGTTCCCCAGTCCGACGGTCTACGGGCAGTTGAGCATTCTGGCCGAGTCGCGCGACGACATGGGATCGCCCGAGAACGACGATGACGGCGATGGCCCGCTCGACACCACCCGGCAGGCCGGGGCGTACAACGCCGGCTACTGGATCAGCGCGCCGGTCGGATTCGGCGAGGATGTCGCTTCCGAGGCCCAGCCCAACACCGTTTTCGCCGGCAGCGGTAAGGACGACCTCACCAACGGCTCGCCTATCCCGACCGTTCTGGTGCGGCAACAGCCGTTCTTCGTCGACGTCAACACCAACTACCACCTGGTGGTGAGCCACGTAAGGGAGGACGCGACTCGATTCTGGAACACCCCGCGCAGAGGCCGGACACACCCTGAATGACGGATCGGATGCACCGGAAGCTCAGGTGAACTCTGTGGCCCGATTCCCCGATGGACGCTACACCGTGCATGCCAAGGCCCGAGACGTCGTGGGCTGGGGAGCGGCGAAGGACTCGCTCGTGGTCGTGGACAACTTTCGCCCCTTCGTGCAGAAGGTCGTGGTCCGCGACGGGACCGGCGAACTCTACTCCGGCGAGTGGACCTTCGATGGCTCGGAGATCGTCTTCTCCCACGCCGATCCCGACGATGGGATGAAGGACGCTCTCGGCCGGAAACGCTGCGCGGATGGCCGATCGGACGTCGTGATCGAGGTCACGTTCAGCGAGGCGATGAAGTCGGCCGACATGAGTTCGATCGATCCTTTGGGCTTCACCCCGACCCTCGCCCGTACTCCGGCGAACCAGGACCGGATCTGGACGGCCACCGTGCCGAAGGCCAGGCTGAAGACCAAGAAGCAGATCACCGGACGACAGTTCCTGGAGTTCTACGGAGAGGACTGGGCCGGGAACGACGTGCGTCAGATCACCACTCCGGCCGCGATCGACCCGGCGGACAACAGCCGGGATGGGTCCGTGATGCGCGGCCCCTCCGGAGCCGACGAGCTGCATCGCTTCGCCATCTGCCAGTCGCTCGCCCTGGTGGTCGACGTGACCGGAAGCATGTACGACGAGATCGAGGACGTGAAGGAAGCGATGGGCGAGGTGATCGACTACAACGAGGCGCATCCGTCCCGCTACCCCAACTACCACATCGTGATGATCTTCGAGGACGAGGTTCTGGTTCGACTCTCGTCCAAGGATGCCGAGGAGACGCGCGCCGTGCTGAACAGCCTTCAGGCGGGGTTCGGCGGCGCCTGCCCGGAAGCATCGGTCGC
>JADJQY010000026.1 GCA_016712505.1 Candidatus Eiseniibacteriota bacterium
CAACAGCTGGCATCACCGCGGTGTCTACGCTTTTTAAGGTCGTCGTCGCGTTCTACCAGGAGGATGTTCCCAGGCTTAAAGCTATTCTCTGGGGCTCCACGCTCCCGGAGACGCCACTGCTGGCCTGGCTCTCCGTCGCCCTCCCCCTTCTCGTCCTGAGCATCTTCTTGGTGTGGTGGGCCCGGCCGCAGCCCTCACGTTTCGGCCCCAAAGTCGAGCTTACCCTGATCCAGACAAGCGCGCACACCTGGTGGGCCGCACAGATGCGATCAAGTCCCTCCAAGACGCCTGCGTGAACCGCGCGTTGGTCTTTCTCACGGGCGAATCCGGATGCGGCAAGACTGCTCTGCTCCGCTCCGGACTATGCCCGGCGTTACGCGACGGAAATCAACTCCTGCCTATCTACATCCATATCTACGGCGAGGACTGGGCAAAAGGACCGCGATCGGCGGTCTCAGAGGCGCTTTGGAAAGAACTCGAGAAACTAGAGCACAGAGCAGGAGAATCTGTATGCCCAGACGCCGCCGGCGCACACCGGCCTCACCCGCCGGGGTTGGGGGCGGCAAGCAGGGAAAAACGATCCCGGGCGGGGGCGGGGCCCCGGGGGGGGGGAAGAAAAAACGGGGGGGCACCGGGCGCTGATTTTGGGTCACTTCGGGGGGGGGCAAGGTGGGGGGGGCGGGGGGGTGCAGCAACAAACGGGCCCGGCGGGGGGGGCCGCGGATGTGGGGATAGCGAGGAGTCCCGGGGGGGGCGGGGGGCGGTGGAGGAGGAAATAAAAAATTCCCCCCTCCGCACCCCCCCCCCAGACAAACCCCAACGGCGAGTTTTCTTGTTTCTCAGCGCATGAGTTGGCCGGTCCATCCGCCCGCGGGAGGAGGGGGGGCGGGGGGGCCCCCCGGGGGGGGGGGAAAGGGGGGGAACATGTTCCGCGGCCCGCAGCATGAGCGCGTAGAGCCGGGTCCGCGTCACGCTCTCCGAGGCGGTTGAGCGCGCGACGTCTGCGGATGGGCTCGAAGAGCGCGAGCGGCTTGGCCCCGCGGAGTGCGCGCGTACCCTATCTCCCCGCCGCCGTCCGCCGTGGTCGGCGGCACCTCCGCCTTGCTCCGAAATAGGACGAGGACGCGAGCGCCCCATGTCTTGGCCGACTAAGCGCTTCACGTCCTCGTTGCGTTAGCGTGCCGATCGTACTTGCGCTCGCGATCGCCGTCGAGGACTGCGTTTCGCTGGATCGACTCCCCTCGGTGGCCGCCCTACGCCCACCGACCTGTCCACACTGCGACGAGCCCGCGAAGCGCCCCGGCAGCTCGCTCGGGATCGTCGGTCACGGCACGTACACGCGGCAGGTGCGCGGCCTGCCTGGAGCGACGGAGATCGTGATCCACGTGCGCCGCTTCCGCTGCCTCGGATGCGCGCGGACCTTCGGCGTGCTGCCGGCGGAGCTCCTGCCGTGGCGGTGGTACGCGGGGAGCGCGATCCTGCTCGCGCTCGTCGGCTCCCTGCTGCTCGGCCGCAGTGCGAGAGAGCTCTGTGCGCGCATGGTCTTCGGCGCGACGAGCGCGGGCTGGAAGAGTCTCGAGCGGTGGCGGCGCGATCTCCTCGTGCGGCTGTGGTGCTGGAAGGCGCGCGAGATCGGCTTCGACGCCAAGCGAGATGCGCACGAGCGCCGCTCATGCGCGCGCGGGCTCGAGCGACTCTTGGCCTTGGTCTCTGCGCATGCGCACAGCGCGCGAGGAGAGCTCGAATCCGCCGCGTGCCGCCTCGCCGAGCACACCGCGCACACACGGACGCGGAGCTGGCCGATCGCTCGCGCTGGCTGAGAGTAACGATCCTCAACACCGCCCCGCAGAGCGCGGTATCCGCGCCAACAGAGTAAGTCCGCAGATCACGGAGGCTCGCTCAGCGATCGTCGCACCATCGGCCCCAACCCCTCACGGAGGACCACATGGCCACCGACGATCCCCGGCGCGAGACGGCGCTCTTCCGCCTCGCCGTCTTGGGCGACCTGATCCACACCACGCTTCGCCGCGGCGCGCTGCGCCGCTCCCTCGAGGAGCGCGCTCAGAAGACCTGGACTGACCCACAGGGCGAGCCCCGTCACATCGCGGCGAAGACGATCCACACCTGGCTCCGTCTCCACCGGAAGAGCGGCTTCGAGGCGCTCTATCCGAAGGAGCGCAGCGATCGGCATCGCTCACGCTCGATCCCACCGGAGCTCGCGACGCTGATCCTCGACCTGAAGCGCGAGGATCCCGGTCGATCCGCACCACTGATCCAGAAGATGCTCGTGGACGCCGGTCGCGTGAAGCGCTCGGACTTCAGCGTCTCCTCGATCGTGCGTCTGCTCGCACGTCACGGGCTCAGCGGTCCGAAGATGGAGCTCGAAGTCGCGGCACGTCACCGCTTCACGGCCTCGGCGGTGAATGAGCTCTGGCAGGTCGACGCCTGCCACGGACCGAAGCTCTTCGATCCCGCCTCGGGTCGCGAGACGCGGGTGAAGATCTTCGGCCTCCTCGACGACAAGAGCCGCCTCGTCACCTACCTCCGCGCTTCCTTTCACGAGCGCGAGCAGGACTTCTTGCGGACCCTCTTCGAGGCCGTACGTCGCCGTGGCGCACCGCGTTGCCTCTTGCTCGACAACCATGGCAGCTTCACCGGGGCCGATGTCCAGGTGACCTGCGCTCACCTCGGCATCCGCCTCGTCCACGCGCGGCCCTACGATGGCGCGAGCAAGGGCAAGATCGAGCGCTTCTGGCGGACGCTGCGAGCGCAGGTCCTCGATCGTCTGGCGCCTGGCGCGATCGAGACGATCGAGGATCTCAACCTCCGCCTGATGACCTACGCCGACGGCGACTACAACGTGCGGCCGCACAGCGGGATCGGTGGGAGGACCCCGCTCGAGCTCTTCGAAGAGGAAGCCGAAGCGCTGCGCTTCCTCCCCGATCCCGCCGAGCTCGAAGCGAGCTTCGTCGCCGAGCTTGAACGCACCGTGCGCAACGACGCCACCTGCACGGTCGGCAAGCGCTGCTACGAAGTGCCTCAGCATCTGCGCCGGAAGAAGGTGAAGCTCGGCTACGCCGTGCTGCGACCGGACGTGATCTGGGTGCAGGATGGCGAGACGCGCGTACCGCTGCGCGAAGTCGACCCTGTGGCGAATGCGTACCGATCCCGCACGCGCCGCAACGACGAGACGCCGCCGCCGAAACCCACGGGGCTCAATCCCGTCGAGGGACTGATCCAGCGGGCGCTGCACGATCGCGGCAGCAAGGGGCGTATCGAGACGATCGAGGAAGGAGGTGACGCATGCGTGCCCTGCTAACCCGCTTCGGCCTCTCGAGGGCCGCCTTCACGAAGGAGCTCGAAGCAGAAGAGCTCTTCACCGCGCCGAGCCACGCCGATGCCATCGCGCGGCTGCGCACCGCGATCGAGATGAAGACCTCGGCGACGCTCACCGGGGACTCTGGCGTCGGCAAGACCTGCGTCTTGCGCGCGCTACAGCGCGATCTGAACCCCGCGCGCTTCCGCGTGACCTACCTCCACCACGCGAACGTGAGCCCACGCGACTTCTACCGCCAGCTCTCGATGGTCTTGGGTCTGGAGCCGAAGGCGCAGCCCTCGGCGATGTTTCGCCAGATCCAGAAGCACGTCGAGGACTTGGCCGACGAGCAGAAGATCCACCCCGTGATCTTTCTCGACGAAGCGCAGCTCATGCCCTTCTCGATGCTCGAGCAGCTCCACTTGCTGCTCAACTTCCGCATGGACTCCAAGGCCTTCCTCTCGCTGGTCCTGGTCGGGCTCCCTGAACTCAAGGAGCGCCTCGGGAGGAACATCCTGGAGAGCCTCTCCACGCGGCTACCGACGCGCGTCCATCTCGAGCCGCTGAAAGCCGAGGAGATCGCCGGCTATCTGCGACATCGCATGAAGAACGCCGGCTGCGCGCAGGAGGTCTTCAGCGAGGACGCCGTGCTCGCGGTACGCGAAGCCAGCGGCGGCATCCTCCGCAAAGTCGATGTCCTCGCGCAGCGCTGCCTCGAGATCGCCGCTCGCGGCAAGGGCGGGCTCGTCGACGGCAGCATCGTGATGGCTGCTGTGCGCGAGTGCGCCGAAACCCTCCGCTGACGCGGAGAACCGAATCTGGCGAAACGGAGGCGAGCTCTGCGGAGGCGCAACTCGCCAAGGGATAGCCAGTCCGACGGGTGCACGATGATGCCCCTCGAGGCTCCGGCGACCAAGTCGTCGGGGCCTCGTTTCGTTGTCACCGCTCTCTCTCGTCGCGCCGACGGGCTCGTGCAACCGGCGGCCATGCCTTCCAAACCTCGGGGTCCGGGGCAGAGCCCCGGCGCGGCGTCAGCCGACAGCAAGCTGCGTCACGCCGCCGACCTGCTCGACCTCAAAGAGCGCGACTCGAACTGTCCCGAACAATGTGCCTCGTAACACCAGAGAACGGCTGGACCAGGCTACGCGCCCGCTTGACGGAAGATCTCCAGCATGCGGGAGCAGTGCTCCCCGCTCGCCTAAAGCTCGCTCTCGGCGGCCTCAGAACTCTTAAATCCCTGACTGTCGCAGCTTATGAACGCCAGGGCGGAGCCGTCGGACTTGAAGCCGCTTTCGTTCACCAACGCCTTATCGAAGCCGCTCAACATTCAGGCTTGGCAGTAGAGAAGTTGCGTTGCCTTCTCATGGCGCTCATCGACCGCCAAAGCTCGCGCAGCAGCGGCAGCCTGATGAAGACGACACCGAAGCCAAGCGCCACCCTGATGAAGATGATCGGAGCCCACCAGGAGGCATTCGACCGCGCGGTGACGGATCTGTGCGACCAGAAGAAGACCGTGCTGCGCCGCCAAGTACTTCCCGATACAGGTGAAGAACAGCTCGTCCTGGACCACGATTACTTGTGCGCTGCAGTCGTCGAAGAAGACCGGCGTGCAAACCGCTGGCAGCGCGAGCAGAAGAAGCTCACGAGGAATTCCTGCGGGCCCGCACGCGCGGAGGGTGGCAACAAGTGGCGAGCACTGGTGACACCAAGCGCCCAACTCCGCTTCCTGTGGCATCGCCTACGCGGCAAGCTCCGATTCGGAACACACCGGACCTTTGCCGCCCTGAGCGCTTTGCGGTGGATCCCGACCTGCGTCCTCCTGCTTGGAATTACCGCGGGAACTTGGGAGGCACGCGCCTGGCTTGGACTGATGCGCAACGAGGAGAGCGCGAGACTACTTCTCGCCAGGATCGGTAATGATAAGGACACCCTCTCATCAGCGGAGATCTCCGCACTTTATGAATTGGCCCAAGCCGACGAGGACGTTCGAATCTCGTTTCTGAGACAAGCGCTCCTCGAGGGCAATACGATCAAGCTCGTTCGACGTATGGACTGGATCGCCCATGCGGTGGTAGGCCTGAGCAATCGGATGAGGAATCGCGTTTTCCGAGAAGTTTGGATAGAGACCGCGAGATTGCCAGCGGTGGCAGAATGCAAGTCGCTGGAGGTCTCGATTGCATGGATCCATCTAGGCCAAGCACTCTCCCTACTTGATCACGTGTCATCCGAGGAGACAGAACTCGTCTTCCGCGGCATCGTCGGCGGCATGGAGAAGGTAAGCGACGCCAATACGCTGCGCATGCTCGCGAGAAGCTTCCAAGCTCCTCCCCGGAAGGCCCAATCCTGAACACTCCAAGAGAGCGCTCGATTCTGTTGCCTCTGCGATCCTGCATGCGACTAGCACTGACGACATGGACGCGCTAGCTGACACCCTCGACTCCTTCCAGGTCAGTTGGAGCCTGGACATTCCCTCCGGACGCTCGAACATATAGTCACCCTGATTGAGAGCTCATCAAACAGTGGAACACAGCATCTACTCGCCAAGAGCCTTAAATCGCTGACTAGACAAGCAAAACAAGAAGATGCCCAGAAGGCGATCGAACGACTCTTCTCTGCCATCAGAAGAGCGAAAGACCCTTATACGATCAACTCGCTGACGATGGGCCTAAGCTCCTTTCCCGGACTACTGAAGCCCGAACAGATCGAGGAGGCGCTCAAGAGCCAGGTTCACGCCATCGAAGAGGAAAGCTACCTGCCGGTGTGGTTTGCGGAGGGACTCAAGTCGATCACAGGGCAACCGAGACCCGAGCAATGCCACGAGGCGTGCGAACGCATTGTCGCCGCCATCGAGAGGCGACCCACCCTGATAAGCTGCGGATTCTCGCGATGTGCCTCCAGTCAGTCCCGGGACAACCGAGACCCGAACAGTCCGCGAGGGCTTTCGAGCGCTTTATCGCCGCCATCGAGCGCTCGCCCCACGCCGAGACAATGCTCGTGCTCGCGAGAGGGTTGCAGTTCGTCCCCGGGAAACTGGAGCCCAAGCAG
>JADJQY010000027.1 GCA_016712505.1 Candidatus Eiseniibacteriota bacterium
CTGTTCCGCTGTCCCCTGCGGGAGACTCCGGGATTGTCCCGGTGTCGGAAAATTCGACCGTGCCGGACAGGATTTCGCCCGTCTCCGGGTTCAGCGTCAGGTCGAGATAGATTGGAATGTCCTCGGTTTCAGCCGGAAGGACGATTGGCGCGCGGAGATTCGACGGCGCGAAGGGAATGCCGTCGATGTTGACGACGTGCCCCCTTTCAACGGCGATGGCGAGCGGATCGGCGGGGGGATCATCGGGAAGCACGGGAACGGAAATCGCCTTGAAGGGATAGGTTTCGGTCGCGCCTCCCGTTGCCCTGCTCCCGAGGACGTGGATTCCGTCCGGCGAGCGGTCGACGTAGGGGCCGGGAAGGATGCGGTTCGACTCGACCCAATCGCAGATGGCGTTCAGGTGTCCGGCGAGCGGGGAATCTCCCGAGAATTGAGGGCGGAGGCTCATGAGAAGGCGGATTTGTTGACAATGACCATCGAATGTTGTTCGGAGCACTGCCAGATTCCGCCCGACTGCCGGCGCTCAAGCCACCTTGACTCCTTCTCCGCGAGGTAGTGTTCATCGATGTTCAGCTCGATCACGGGAGACGGCGCTACCGGCTTTGTGCTGACGATGGTCGGATCGCCCTCCGAATCGACCGAGGACTCGAACCGGAACGATCCCGGCTTTGCGAGCGCGACGTAATGCGCGGTCACGGTCGGCGCGACGTAGGACACGTCGTAGGTGTTGTTCGCGGCGTCCGCAGACGTGACGAGCTGAATTGTGCGGGCCTCACTGGTATAGCTGATGTCCGTTTCGGACTCCGGGGATTCCGGCCCGAGACAAGGCCCTGGTAGACCACGTACACCATCGCGAACGCGCCCTCTTCCGTGAATCGGGGAGGGGCGACGCAAAGAGCGCGGTGTAGCCGGAGACGGGGCAAGCGTCCCCCTGGCCTCGCCGCGCCAGCGAGACGCGCGGTCCGCTGACTTGCACCTGCATTTCAGGGTACAGGGTCGTCATTCCCTCCGGCGAGGTTTCCACGTCCGTCCCCGGCTGGAGGACGAGGACATTCGTTCCTGTGTAGGCTACTGCCATTCGTGTTCTTAGCGGGTCTGCCGCACGTTGAGTGTCTTTTCGAGGTTCGCGTTGATCTTCTCGAGGATTTCCTCGACCTTCTTCGGGTTTCCGACCGCGCCCTCCGCCATCTGTTGTTTCTGGAAGAATTCAAGGTCGCGGAACTGCCCGATCATGTGCTCCCGCTGGCGTTCCCGGAGATCCACCCCGGAATTCTTCGGGATCGCGTTCAGGCGCCATTCCCCGCGCTTCAAGTCGTCGAGGCCCTTCATGTCCCGGACTCCCCGCGCGCCGAATCCGTCCAGCGCCGATTTCGTCCGGAACGCGCCGCCGAGCAACGGGGCCTGGTGCTGCCGGAGATCCGGGAAAAGACTCCGCGCCTTGGCCCGCGCCTCATTGATTCTTTCCTCCTGCGATTTCTCGTGGAACGGCTTCCCGTCCGGCCCGAGATCCTTGTCCCGGAGCCGCAGCCTGTCGCGCTCGTCCTCCGTGGACGGGCCGCTGTTGCCGAGCTTGAGCAGCTTGGAATCAATGTCGTCGATGGCCTTTCCGAGCGTCCGCCAGCCGTCCACGCCCTTGCCGACGAACTGCCCGGTATCGGCCATCGTCTTCGCCAGCGTCTCGATTACCGGCATCATGTCCCGGAGCCCCTCCATGAGTGGAATCGCGACCTTCGCGCCAAGATCCTCCTTCATGTCGCCCCATTGGTTGCGCATGATCGTGAGTTGCCCGGAAGTCGATTTCGCCTCCTCCCGCGCGACCTCGAACGAGTTCGCCATTGCCCGCTGCGCGATGGCCATCTTTTCGGCCTCGTTCTTCGCGTTCTTGAGCGCGGGGACGTAGCGGGTCAGGGTCGTGAACTTGCCCTGCATCGCGTTCGCGCTCATCTTCAGCGCCGTTGTCTCGCTGACTCCGAACGCGACCGACAATCCAACCGCGCCCTTGATGACTTCCTCGATTTTGTCGGTTGTCACGCCCATCGACATCGCCATTTGCGCCAGCCCGATCACGGCATCATCCTCGAATGTCGTCGTTTTCTGGAGTTCGGAACCGAGCTTGCGGATCATCTCGGTTGCCCCGTCCACGTCGGCCCCGGATGCCCGGAGAGCCCCGCGCAATTTCACGATGGCGTTTTCCTCCTGGAGAAAAGCCTGCGCCGATGACTTGAGGAACGAGCCGACCGCGAACCCGCCGAAAAGCCCGGCGGCGGACTTCATCGCGCCAGACATCCGCTTGCCCGATGCCGCGATCTTTCCCTCGGAGCCCTTGAGCCCGCGAGTCAGCTGGGAATCGTCCCATGCCATGCGTCCAACGAGTGTTGCGGTTGCTGCCATTTTTGCGTTCGGTTAGCGTTTCAGGCCTGGGCCACCCCCCCCCCCCCCCGCCCC
The DNA here is from genome assembly GCA_016712505.1 of Candidatus Eiseniibacteriota bacterium. GTDB lineage: Bacteria > Eisenbacteria > RBG-16-71-46 > CAIMUX01 > CAIMUX01 > JADJQY01. The sequence continues at coordinate 2,446 of JADJQY010000027.1, forward strand.
CCCCCCGCCGCGCCCCCCCCCGGGGGGGACCCCCCCCCCCCCCCCCCCCACCCCCCCCCCCCCCCCCCCCCGCCCCCCCCCTCCCCCCCCCCCCCCCCCCCCCCCCCCCCCGCCCCCCCCCCCCCCCCCCCCCCCCCACCCCGCAACCAAAAAAAATCCCCTTGCCCCCCCCGTTTCGAGTTCTTGCGCCCGCTGAATTTCGCGGCGGTCTTCGCGAGCTTTTCGCGGGCGTATTGGAGCTTGCTCCGGGCGACTTCGGAGACGGCGGACTGGAGAGCGTCATTGCCCACCTTGTCCGCGCCCGTGGAGAAGTTGTAGATCCACGCGACCAGCGCGCGCGCCGTCGCCTTCTTCCCATGCCCGAGCGCGGCCTTTCCTCCGGGTTTCGGCGGACGCGAGCGCGGATTTCCACCCATGTCCTTGATCGCGTTGAACCATCCGGCCTTGATGTAGCCGCCGGATGCCTTCGCCTTTCCGAACGATGCGAGCGCGGCCTGAGTCAGCGGCCCGCCCTTCTGCCGTTTCGCCACCTTGCCGGTCTTCGTGCGCGTGACCTGCGACGGATCGCTGCCCTTTTTGACTCCCTTCCTCGCTGCCTTTACGAAGTGCATCCGGCCCTCGTAGGTTTTCAGCTTCGGCGAGTATTTCCCGATGGTCGTAGCGGTCGCGGTCGGCGTCTTTTTCAGCGCGGCATAGGCAACGTCCCGCCCGAAACGGTTGACGATCTCCGCGCCGTCGGCCTTGCTGACCTTCGCGTATTCGCGCATGGCCCGCTGGAGTTCGGAGTAGTCGATTTTCAGGGACGCGCTCATGTCGTAATTTCCCCGCATCCAACGGAATCGGTTCTGGCCAGTTCGATGCTTGGCATGATCTTGCCTCCCTGCTGCTTCACGGCAAAGACCCGGAGCCCGTGGCTCGTCTTGACGAACGCCCGCGCCCATTCCCCTTGCCGGAACCTGAGTCTGACTCGACCCTCCGGAAATCCCTCCGTCTCGATCCTGTCGGGCATTGGTGGGTGTCCGAAAATCGCGTAATCCTCCTCTGATGTGTATCGGATTCCCATGATGCTCATCGGGTAGAAATCAAGGGTGACACATTCCCATCGCCGCCAAGAATCCCGACGGCGCGACCGTTGACGAGGAGGACGCAGGATAGCAGGCGGTTCCGTGCCGCCCGTGCCAGCGGATCAGCAATTGGAGTCCGCGGGCATACGGGAGTTCCGTCTCGATCTGCTCCGGGGTCAGGCTCCCGGAGATCATCTCGGACACCGCCGCGACATAGGCCGCGCCGTTGCTCCCGTTCAATGCTTTTTTCCGCCATCGTCGGGGGCCTCCTCTCCGTTGGTTTCGGTTTTCGTCTGCGAGTCCGCCACGTCCGCGAGCATCCGCATCGCGACGCCCTGTGCTTCCTCGAATCGCGGGCCTGAAAGCGGAATGTCCCAGTCGTCGAAAATCTCGCACGCGGCATCCTTCGCGGCGTCGGGGTTCCTGCGCGCCCTGCGCAAGCCTGCCGCGTCCAGCGAGGCGACGTAGAGAATGACGGCGATGTCCTCGAAAACGCCGTCATACGTCACGGAAACGGCCTCCGCGTCGGCCTGCGCCGTCAATGCTCGCCGGATGTTGAGCCCGATGCGTTCCGCCATGACGACGTGCGCCCGGCTCCATGTGAGTTTCCGGCCCGCGACCTCGTAGCCGTCGGAGTTGTCCCAGGCTTCCTCCATGCGCGCGTCGGGTGATTGGTCTTCGCTCATGTCAGTTGAGATGTAATTTTTCCGCCAATTTCTGATACTCATCGACCTTTAGCAATTCCGCTTCAACGTCGATTTCCATCGCGCCTCCGCGAATCGCGCGTTCCGAAGCAAGCATCAGCCATACAACCTTCTCCATCGGTGTCGCATATCTGTAGACTTGATCGCACGCCCAAGCGATTTGGGGAGCTCGCTGGTTTCACCGGGCGATCTCTCCCTGATCGCATTGCCGCCGCCCCACGATAGAGTGCCTGAATGCGGGTATTGGTTCCGGGCTCATTTGGATACGCTGGGAATCGCGGTGATTAATTTCCAAGCGCCTCACCCTTTCCATCCGTCCACTCCGGAATATCGGGATCGAATCCCGGGGAATCCGGATAACCTCTCACCCTAAGCCTGTCGCCGATCAGATAGAGGCGGGCAAGGAGACTATTCCATTCGTCCATCTTTCCGATCGAATGAAGCGCG
>JADJQY010000028.1 GCA_016712505.1 Candidatus Eiseniibacteriota bacterium
ACGGCACCCTCAAAGCACAGCGACACGTCGGCCTGCTGGCACTCGCCCTGGACCCGCAACGCGATGCGGTCGTCGTACAGGAAGGTGTTCAGTCCGCCGGACCTCCCGGCGAACCGGGGTGCCTCCGAACCCTGGTCGCGGCTCTCGACGAAGAAGATCGGAATTCGGGGGGCGGACCCCGAACCCAGGCCCGGCGTGGGAGGCGTCTGTGCGCTCAGGGTGGGCGTCAGCCCGACGCTGGCGGCAAGGGACAGAAGGGAATGGAGGGCAATGAGGGACGGCTGGCGCATGGGGGAAGCTCCTGCATGTCCCCTCGGACGCGCGGACGCCTTGCGGGTGCGAGGGGCTAGGAGGTCGGAGAGGCAAGACGCCGGGCCAGCGTCGGGCTTTCTGAAAATTCTCGTCACCACGCCCTACGATCGGGCTGCGCCCCGGACACGTCGGGGTTCGCGGCCGACCGCAGTCAGCGCGGGGAGGCCTGGTCCCGGATTCCGTTCCCCCGAGGAACGAAGCCCGTCCGCAACTCATCACGGCGCGGAGTGCGGCCCCGCCTCGCGCAGGCCATGCGCAGGCACATCCTGCAGGTCGCAGGGCCTGCCCACGGCTCGATCGTGGCTGAGTTCGGCGACATCGCAACGGCCTCCAGGGCGCCATCCTGCGGGCAGAAATGCCTCCGGCGCCGACCGTCGCAGCTTCCGGCGTTTCTCACTGAGAATCACAGGAGGCAGAGGCACTCCACCGTGGAATTCGGGCTAGTAGCGCGCGATCCAGGCCTCGGTGTGGCCCGCCGGATTGGTTCCGGTGCCGCAGATCGTGATGCCCGCGTCGGTCTCCACGATGTCCGAGGCGGTCTGGAGCCTCCAGCCGCTCGGCACAGGCACAACGGCAGCGGCGAGGACATCGGCGATACGGTGCAACTCGCGTTCTTCGTCCCAGAGCACCGCCTCGAGCCCCAGCGGAGGATTTGCTCTCGCCGACGATCAGGCTTCCATCGCGCAGCACCGCGCGCGCGCGGCTGTACGTGCCCCCGCCGGGGAGATCGCCGAGCAATTGCGGCAGAGCGTCGCCCTTCCAGAGACAAGCTTCGACCTCCGCTGCGTCCCGTGATCGAGATTCGCCAACCACGAGTCCGGAGTCCGAAACCGCGAAAGCTGACAGATAGTTACCGCCGCGGAGGAGTTGCCATCCCGCCTCCTCGGACCAGCGCACCGCCTGCGTGGCGCGGTCCCCGGGCGCGAGCATCTGATTCCCCGCCGCCCAGAGGCCGTTGCGCGAGCAGCGCTCGAAGCACGTCACGAAAGCCGAGCTCTTCACTTGGTGGTCTTGGGCCCCGGACAGGGTCCACCTCGACGCGCGCTTCATCCTAGTCCACGGACTGAAGCCGTCGGCCCAGCCGAAGACGCGGGACCCGTCTTCGGCGATCGAACTCGCAACACTCTCCTGGCTTCCCGGCTCATCGGCGCGAACTGTGCCCGTGCCGGTGGCACGCGTCCAGGTGAATCCCCTCTTGAGTGTTCGGTTGCTGCCGGCCTCAGGCGCGCCCGCAAGACCAGCCCACGGCGGTCGAACCGTCCGCAGTGAGACCGCACACCTCGCCCGACTCGCCGCGGCCCGAGGCGTCTCCGATTGGCAGCATTCCAGTGTCCGCGCGCCATAGAAACGCATGGAACTGCTCAAGTGTTCGCGAGTCCGACGACGACGCGCTGCCACCTCCGACGGGCCGTGCCGTCGGAGGAAAGGCAGTTCGCGTGGCTGTAGTACGCGCCGCCCGGGAGATCACCGAGACCCCGGAAGTGGGTTTCCTTCGCAGCCGGGCGCTCTGCATTCCTCGCAGTCGAAGCGCGAATCGCAGCACTCCGAGTTCCATCGCTTGTGGGAAGGCTGGTTCCCACCCGGCACGCCAGCCAGCGCAGCGCAGTGCCGAGCGTGGCCGGCCACGCGTTCAACCACGCGAGGTACTGCAGTTCCCGCACCACGCGCGGGGCTGCCACGAGCCTTGACCACAGGAGCACGTCTTGCGTCTGCAGGATCGAGCACAGCTCTTGCAGGGAGCAACTGGCAAGCGCCGTCTCGGAGGCTTGAGTCGTCTCATGCCTCGCCTGCTCGTCCATGTAGAGGCGCAAGCGACTGACCAGCGAGCACGGCGCGCCGGGCTCGGTGTCGAGGGTCGCACGGATGCGCTAACCTCCCTGCTCCGACAGTCCGCTCCACCAACGGTGCAGATTCTGCTCGTACTCCTCGCGAAACTGCTTCTTTTGCGTGTAGCCCGTGAAAAGGACGTAGCGATCGAGCGCTTCGTCCAGACGCCCGCGGCGTGCGAGATGGCGCGCGCGAAACTCAGATTGGCAGGAGAGAACGTGGATGCCAGCCGATACGAAGCCTCGGCCTCGGCGTCGCGGCCCTGCGCGGCGTAGAGTTCGGCTCGAACGCGATCCCATCCTCCGTTGGGGTCGCCTTCCGGCAGGCTACTCGCCAGCTGGAGCAGCCGCTCCGCGACGTCCAGGTCACCGCACTTGCATGCAGCGTCCGCCAAGTACATCGTGAGGAACCCAACATCAGGGAACAGGCGGCAGGCCTCTCGCAGGCGCGGGTAGGCCCGGGCCGGCTCCTCGCGTGCGAGGTAGAGGACGCCGAGCGCCGCGTCGACGAGCGGATCCGCTTCGGCATTCGGCTTTCGCAGCGATTCGAACTGTCCCCAGTGTTTCCTCGCGGACTCGACCTGGCCCCGCAGGAAGGACAGCAGGCCCATGCGGCGGTGCCAGTCCGCGGATGCGGATTGGGTTTCGATCAGCCGCGCAGGACCTCCCAGCGCGGCAACGACCGTGTCGCGCTCTTCCCGAATCTCGGCGCGCAGCGGCGCCCAGCGCAGGGCGGCGTCGTAGTTCGCCAGGGCCTCGCTCAGCATGCCGTGCGCGTCGATGAAGCGCACCACCTTGTTGTCCCTCTCCGGCTCTCCGTAGAACGCGACTGTGAAGATCACGTTGGAATGCACGGGATCGAGCAGCGCGAGCCGCGTCTTGCGCACGTGGTCCTTGACCCAGTGTGGTACGAGGAAGACGTAAACGACGAGTGCAGCGCCGAGCCCGAGCGAGAGCACGCTGCCAACGCCCAGCCCCAGGGTCGCGGCGCGGTTGCGGCGCACGAACTTCACCGCACGCTCGAGCCTGCTCGCACGCCGGGCACGGATCGGCTGCAGCGCGAGCATGCGTTCGAGGTCGTCGGCGAGGTCGTCGGCGGTCGCGTAGCGCCGGGCCGGTTGTGTCTCGATCGCCTTGCCGACGATCGTCTCGAGTTCGCGCGGCAGACGGCCGTTCCAGGCGCGCAGCGGCACGGCCGATCTACTCTCCAGCGCGCGGACCATCGCGGCCGGTGTCGCGGGCCGCGTCCGTCGGCCTCTCGGGTCGTCGAACGGCAGATGCAGGGCCAGCGCGTGGTAGAGCGTGACGCCGAGCGCATAAACATCGGAACGCGCGTCGAGGCTCTCCGCCTCCCCCACCAGCTGCTCGGGTGACGAGTAGGCGACCGTGCCGGCGAAATCCCCGCTCCGGGTGAGCACCCCGTCGGCCGCGTGGACGAGCCCGAAATCGGAGAGCAGCGCCGTGCCGTCCTTGCGCAACAGGATGTTCGACGGCTTGACGTCGCGATGCACCATCCCGGCCCGGTGCAACGCGCCGAGAGCGCGAGCGACCGCGATCCCGACGCGACAGACGAAGATCGGGTAAGGCTCATCGGCTCCCGCGGCCGGTCCGCCCAGGAAAGCCCGCACCTCGGAGGTCGTGCGCCGCGAATTCGTCGTGTCATCGATCCGGCCCTGTGAACGTTTCGGCTCGAGGTGTTCGATGACCTGCGCGAGTGAGGCGCCGTCCACCCACTCCATGGCATAGGCGTGCACACCCCCGGTGGCGATGACGTCGTGCACGGTCACGACGTTCGGGTGGCGCAGACCGCCGAGGGTCTTGGCCTCGCGCAGAAAGCGCTCGCGCGCACCCGGCGCCAGCGCTGCCGCGGTCGGGAGCACCTTGAGGGGCGACGTGGCCCCCGAGTTTCTCCTGCCTTGCCAGATAGACGACCCCCATCCCCCCCGGCCGAGCTCCCAAGCGCACGACGTATCCGGACACCTCGGGCAGCTGCTGGCCGCGCAAGGGGGTGGCAAGCCGCGCCGTGCGCACCAGCGCTTCCACTTCCGCCCGCAGGTGCTCGCGGCCGGCCAGCAGCTCGTCGACATCCACGGCCGAGCCCTCCTCGCACAGCGCGACCGCGCGCTCGAACAGCTCGTCGAGAAACTCCTCGTCCGGGGTGGGAGGTGCCTGCGGCATGGCTCTCAAGTCAAACGCGCCGTGGCGGCGCATCACTTGGAGAGGCACTTCCTGCTGAATCCGTCGCACCGTTCTTGGGAATTTGCTGCGAACCGATCGTCGATCGGAGCGCTCTCACGTAGAGCTCGGAGCCCTTGCGAAGGCGGTGCCGCACGGCCGAAATGCCGAGATTCTGCCGGGTCGCGATTTCCTCCAGCGGGCGCTGCTCGAAAAGCCGCAGGCGCACGATCTCGCGCAGTTCGTCCGGCAAGCTGGCGAGCGCTGTCGCCATCCCTGCAGCCTGCTCGCGGTACATCGCCACGCGGCTGGGGGTCGTGGATACGGGGGGAAGCAGCGATTCTCCCGCCGACGTGGTGGTGTGCCCCTGATCGAGCGCCGTGAAACTCAGCACCGCGTGCCCGTTGGAGCGCTTTGCGGTTGCGGCCCGATCGGAGAGATCGTGCAGGCGGTGGTCGATGATCGTCAAGAGCCACGACCGGAAGGCCCGGATTCCTCGCCACTCGCAGGTCGTGCGTCCACGCCAGGCATGCAGCAAGGCCTCTTGCAGGATGTCCTCGGCGCTGTGCTCGTCCCGCAGCCTCCCGCCCATGCGCTGTTCGATCACCACCAGCAGGCTGGCGGGGTCGACGGCTTCGATGAGGCGCTGCCAGACCTGGGACGAGGGCGAGAGCAGGGGATTCTCTTGGTCGAACATGGGACGCCGCGGGAAGCGCTGCGGGGGCCCTCCATCCTACGGGCTGGCTTCATCCCGGTCGTCCGGACCAGGCGGCCGAATGGGCTGGACGGGCCTCCAAGGGCTCCTTGTCCGCGGAGTTACGGCACCGGGATTGGGCCACGCGCCTCCGGCGTGCTGCAGCCGCGCAGGGCGGCGTGGAGCGGCCGGGCTCGACCCGAGCCCGGCCGCCTGGGAGGACTAGACCAGCTTGCGCTGCCGCTTCAGCTCGGGCATGCAGTGCCGGATCCACGGAAGCGAGCGTACTGAGAAAAGATCGTTCAGAACGGGCGTGAAGGCCGCGGGGGCAACGTGCTTGCAGCGATTCGGACTGCGGCGAATGTAGGACCATGGTTGAGCTGCGGCCGATCGGTAGTGGCGGACACCGAGCCAGCGGCTTCCGGCGTCTTCATGGGGTGCCATGACCCGGAAAGGCGCGGGCCGGCCAGCGGTAAGGATTTCGGGCTTTTCTTCTTGCAACCCCCGGCGGCCCTTCCACGTGGGGCCCCTTCAGGGAATCCTGTGCATCGCCCCTGCCCCTGGCGCGAGACGGCCGCTGCGCATCCGCACGCTGCCGAATTCGGGTTCCCACCTTGGAGACACGTTCGCACGGCAGCGTTCGTCAGCCCAGCCGCCGGCCATCACGGGCTCGGCCTGGCTACCACTTCTCCCCGCCGAGCTCGAGCTCGAGGTCTCTGAGTTGCCCCGCCTTCAGTCGGGAAATCTGGTCCCTAAGCTCCTCGAGCGCACGCCGATGTCTGGACCGAGCGGCCTCCTCCCCGATACCCAGGAAACCCGCGACCTCGGCATATGAACGGTCTTCGAAATCGCGCAGGACGATGATCTTCCGCAAGTCCGGATCGATCAATTGCATCGCAAGCAGGAGGAATCCTCGCTCTTCCTGCTCGGCCACGCTTCGCTCAGGCGATCCGCCGAGCCCCGAACCTCCGCCGATTCGCGACGGGACGACGGGAAGCTCTCGGTCCGGTCGGGATCCCGAATCTCCCGCGATGAGGCGTCGTGCAACTCGCACAGCCGGTTTCGGACGACACGGGCGATCAGTGCACGAAACCGACGTTCGTTCTCGGGCCGGAAGGGGGCGTGTACCGAAGCAGGTTGTACAGGATCGACTGGACCACGTCCTCGGACGTGTCGAAGCGACGAAGCTTCTCCGTCATCTGGCGGCCCACGTAGCGCTTGAGCCACGGAGCGTGACGTTCGATGAGGACAAGCAGGGCCGCCTTGTCCCCGGCGTGCCAGCGATCCAGCAACTCGAGCGTGGATCTCTCCGCCTCTGCGTTGGGTTCGTCGTCATGCGAGGGAATCTGCGATTCGGGCATGGGCCTCTGAGTTCGATTGGGGGCAATTAGCGCGGTGGACGGGGTGTGCTGCAAGGGACTTCTCCGGGATCATCGCGGCATTCCAAGCGTTCCTCCGCAGATGGAAAGGCGCGGACAACCGTGGCGGTCATGGATTCCCCGAAGTCGGTCCACGAGTCCCCGACCCCCGCGAAGGGGGCCCGCGGCCTCCCTGCGCCTACCTTTCCCGTTCCCGCTGCCTGCCCGGCCCCGATTCGCGGGTTGTCCGTTCGACGTCTTGCCCGGACAATCGCCCGTGTCATGACGAACTCTGACGATTCGAACCTCAAGGGCGCCGAAGACGCCGTCTCTCGCCTGCTCAAGGTACTGAATTCGGTTGGGCGGGAGGCGCACTCCGGCGCCCCACAGGACGCTGCTTCGGGTTCGCCTCTTCCGGGCGACCCGGGCGTCGTGAGGAGGTTCGGAGACTTCGACCTCCTGCGAGAGCTCGGCCAGGGCGGGATGGGGATCGTCTACGAAGCCCGGCAACGCTCGTTGGGCAATCGCCGGGTCGCGCTGAAGGTACTGCCGCCCTATTTCAGCCTCAATCCGGCCCGCGTCGCGCGCTTCCGGACAGAGGCCGTGGCCGCGTCGAAGGTTGCCCATCACGGCATCGTCGCGGTGCTCGGGGTCGGAGAGCACGAGGGAACGCACTACCTGGTTCAAGAGTTGATCGAGGGCGGCAGGACCCTTGCGGACTTCATCCGAGAGCAAAGGGATGCGCCGGTCCCGGTGAGGCCGGACTACCGCCTTCTGGCCGGCACGTTCGCGGTCATCGCCGATGCCCTTCAGGCCACCCACGAAGCCCGTGTCCTCCATCGCGACATCAACCCGACGAACATCCTGCTCACGCCGAGGGGCGAACCGAAGGTCGGCGATTTCGGTCTGGCGAAGGATCTCGAGTGTGCCGGCGTCACCAGCACGGGCTCCGAGCCCGGCACACCCAGCTACAAGAGCCCCGAACAAGTCGAACCGTCGCGCGGCCCCGTTGACGCGCGGAGCGACGTAGCCTGCCCTGGGGGCCACGCTCTACGAAACGCTGACCCATGTGCGGGCATTCCAGGGAGGAAGCGAGCCCGAGATCTACGAGAGGATTCGCTCTCAGGAGCTTGTCGATCCGCGCACGATCCACGCGGGTGTCCCCAATGAACTTGCGTTGATCTGTGCCAAGGCCCTCGAGAAGGATCCCCCGCATCGATACCAGTCAATGCGGGAGCTCGAGCAGGACCTGCAGCGCTACCTCGCCCACGAGCCGATCCGTGCGCGTCAGGCGTCCGCGCTCCGCCGTGGCCACCTCGCGATGCGCCGGCATCCGGTTATCAGCGTTGGGATCCTCGCCGTGCTGGCGATCACGACTACCCTGGCTATCGCCAACCTGGTACTGCAGCAGAAGAACAAGGACCTCGAATCGGCACGTTCCGCGGAAGCCGCCCAGGCTGGGATCGCGAAGCAACGAACTGAGGAGCTGCAAGGTCAGTTAGAGCTCGATCGCATCCGCAAACTCCAGCTCGCCGAACAGCGAGGCGATTGGGACACGGTCCTGCTCGCCGCGGAGACGAATTCTCCGGAGTCGAACCCAGGGGCGGCGTCCGACCTTCTCATGCGCCGTGCCCGCGCCGCAGTCGCCCTCTCTGACCTTACAGCAGGAGAGGCCCTGTTGCAGAGGTTGGCGCGATTCTCGGGTGACGACGCCTTTCGCGCCAAACGGCGTCTCCTGGCGGTCGACCTGAATCTGCTGGCAATGCGGAGCGCGACTGACCCGACCTCGGACCTCCCTGCCAACCTCGAGGAGGGCCTGGAAGGCGCCGACCTCTGCTATGCCCGCGCGCTTCTAGCGTCGGACACGGTCACCGCGGGCCGGGAACTCGCCGCAGCCCTCGATCTCGACCCCAACCACTACGGGGCGAGCATGCACGAATTGACCCTGCTCGTGCTCCAGGGAAATCTGGGTGAAGCTGGGCCCTCGAGCAGAGCTGTTCAGGCGCCAGCGGCCGTCCGATCGCGCCGCACCTCGACGCTTGCCTTCATCCTCCTGCGCAGCCGCGGAACCCCTGAGGGTGCCGGCGCGCTGGAGGCGCTCGAGAAACTCGGAGGCAAGGAAGATCGGCTTGCCGTCGAGGCTTGCATTTCCATTTTGGACAAGTTCGACGAGACGTTCACGAGTGGTGTTGCCATCGGCGATCCGAGCGCGACCTCCGGTTCCTTCGGTCGTTTGTTCAAGTCCCAGTGGATCGCGACCAAGTACGCGAAGACCGGGGCTCCTTTTGCGTGATGGGACTTCAGTTGCCGGCGTTGCGGGCGGCCTGGGCTCACGCCACGCAGGGGATGCTGCTCGTCCAGAAGAACAAACTCAAGGAAGCGCGCGAACTGTTCGCGCGCGCAGGCCGGGAGCACCCCGATGCGTTCTTCGCGTTCCTGGAAGCGTCCTGCTGGATGACGACCCACGACAACTCCCCGGCACAGAAGATGGAGTACTTCCGACGTGCCGTCGACGTGTTCGGGACGGCCATCTCGCGCGCCTCGCTAGTGCGCGGCGTCGAGCGCGCCGCGCGGTTTCTGAGGATGCGCTGCCGGTGTGAACTGATCCGGTACGACAACAGCAATCCTGAGGAGGCCTCTGTCCCCGGAGATCCGGAAATCCGGCGTCATCTCGACGTGAACTTCATTGGGGGCGCAATGGACGACATCAGGTGGTTCGGATCGCACCCAGACTTCACGGAGTACGAGCTGTCGATCGTCTGCGAGGAGTCGAACAACCTGGGCAATGGCATCGAGGGCCTGGCCTTGGCCGGCAGGTGGGTCAAGCACAAGCCCGACAGTCTTTTGGGCTGGCATCAGAAGGCCCGCATGGCGTACTTCACTGGGGCATGGCGCGTCGCACACGATTCCGCGAAGCGTGTGCTGGAGTTGAACCCCAAGCACGCAGAGGCCCAGCGCATCCTCGAAAGATCCGTGGAGAAGGCCCGCGAATGGGCGGCGGCGCAGGAAGTGCCCGCTGCGCCCAAGCAGAACTGACGACCTGCCCATCGCTGACCGCACAAGAGCGCTGGACCGGCGACAGGAAAACTCTCCGCCAGGCAACAGGACCGAGTGTCTCTCGCACAGTCCGTTGATTGGGGCTGTGTGAGACCGAACGACATCCGTGGAGGTCTCGGACCTGCGCGGATTCTCATCCTGTCGTTTCGCCGATCCGTCACATGGCCCGAGAGGCGCCATGAGAGCAACTGCCCCGCGGGCGCCATGGGTTGGCATCCGCTTCGATCGCCTGAGCTTCCGGTCTGCCCGCCGCACACAGCTTCAGGCCTCAACCTGCCGCTCGAGACGTGCCTCCTCTAGGGCTCGGTACTGGTCTGACCGCCCCCAAGTCACGATTTGACGCACTCGGTCGACCACGAAGGGATGGGACATGTCCCATGTCTCCGCCATGTACATGAGCTGGAAGAGGCCGGTATCGAGCCCGTCAGCCAGGTGTTCGTATTCCTTGGACTGCACGACCATCGAGTCCAGATCGATTTCTTCGGCCACGGCCTTGGACCAACCGCCGAGCTTGCCGAGTGCGCGTGCGACGACTTGCTCGTCTCGCACGACGATCATCGCCGCGCGATCGCAACTCACTTCTGCCACGCGCGACCACTTCTGCAAAGCGGCCACCAAGCCGATCAGCGCCGCTGAACCGACGAGAGGGAACGCGCTCGCTATTCCCTTGAGGGCGCCCCGTGCCAGCAGACGGGCGATAGAAGTCAGCAACATGTGTTCGCACTTCACATGGCCCAGCTCGTGGCCGATCACCGCCACGACCTCCTCCTCGGTCATGAGGTCAAGGAGCTGCGATCCGAGCACGACGCGAAACCGCGATGTCCCGAAGGCGTAGGCGTTCACGGGCCCACTCTCGATGTAGAGCTCGGGCAGCACATCGAGGTCCAGAGCCTCGGCGGCCGCGACGAATTTCGCGTGCAGCGATCGACCCTGACGGGGTCCGAGTCGCACAGCGCTGGTCAGGAGGGAGAACTCCATCATCCGGTTTCCTTTCTCGGTCAGGAACTTGGCGACCTGGGGAAGAT
>JADJQY010000029.1 GCA_016712505.1 Candidatus Eiseniibacteriota bacterium
TGAAGATCTTCGGTCGGACATCGTCGGGGATCCCGGGCCCGAGTCTTCCACGGTCAGGAGGATCGACTCCCCTTCGAAGCGGCTGCGGATGATGACTCGTCCTTCACGTGACGGCTGGGCCTGGATCGCGTTCTTCACGAGGTTCTCGACGGCCTGCCGGAGCACCTGAGCATCAGCGTAGGCTCCGGAAGCTCCGCGTCGAGATCCAGGTCGAGTTCGAGTCCAGCGAGGTTTGCCTCCGTTTCGAGATCCCGCAGAACCTGCTCGAGCATTGGGTTCAGCGGGATCCATTCGACGACCATCGGCTTCATCCGGACGACCCGGAGGAACCCATCCACGGACTTCCGCATCCTCTCCACGGCGGTCTTTGCGGCGGCGACGTGGGATTCGGATCTCTTCCGGCGAGAGGCTGCGGGGATCCTCCAGCGCCCGGAGGCGAACTGGATGGCCTGGAGCGGCTGATTGATCTCGTGGGCCATACCGCGAGAGCTGGCCGACGTTTGCGAGGATCCGCGGTTCCATCTGGACGCGATCGCGGAGGATGTTCAGCTCCCGGGCGAGATGCCCGAACACGGCCGACCCCGTCCTCCGGAATTGGGTGAACGCCCTCTCGGATGGCCGCGACGCCCTCCTCGAGGATCCGCACGCGGACTTTCGTGACCTGGCCGAGGAGGGACGCCGAGGCCGAGGGCCATGGAGAGGGGGGCAAGCCCGGTGAGGAGCTCCGCGTCGCAGGACCCGGCGCACCTCGTCCCAGAGGAGGGTGCCGGAGATCGCACGGATCGTGGCGAACGCGGTCCCTGACGGAGCTCCGAACTCACTTCCGTAGTTCTGCATGCCCCTGAGTTCCGCGAAGAGGCATCGCGTCCGAGAAGCCGGTCGGGCGGGGCAGCTCGGGAAGCGTTCCGATCGGTTGACCGATCATCTGGGGGATGCCGTGGGCCACCGCGATCCCCTCGGGGTCGGTCACCGCGATCCCGAGGAGGGACGGAGCGTGGGCGAGCCCCGAGGCCAGGACCTGCCCGATCTGGGGATCGGCAGCCAGGGTCGCGAGGTCGGCCTGGGGGTTGCGCTGGTTGAGCAGGAGGATCGTCCGCTCGACCGTGTCCGTGACATAGCCAGCCTCGGTCGCGGCCCGTTCCGTGGAGGCGAGGACGTTACGATCTCGAAGAGCACCGAGGTGATTGCGGAGGACGACGGCGAGGGCCGAGAGCGCGAGGACCTGCCGCGATCCCCAGCCCAGTCTCACTGGAGCACCTCCGTGACGTGGAGCCGCCCGTAACGCCGCAACTTCGCGTAGAGCGTCTTCGTCGTGATTCCGAGGACGGCAGCGGCCCGGGTCTTGTTCCCCCGCGCACGCTTCGAGCGTTTGGAGGATGACGGCCTTCTCCACCTCTTCGAGCGGTGTCCCGACCTTCACGCTGGGGGAGTCCCGGGTACCATCTCCCGGCGGACGACCGACGGACGGACGGCGGCAGGTGGTGGAGCTGACTTCGTCGTTCACACAGAGGATCGCCGCGCGTTGCATGACGTTGGAGCTCGCGGACGTTGCCGGGCCAGTCATAGCGGGTCATGAGACCCATGGTGCCGGGAGATGCCGAGGAGCTTTTACCGTTTTCCTCCGCGAACGTCAGGAAGTGCTTAGGGAGGACGGGGACATCCAGGTGCGGTCCCGCAGGGAGGAAGGTGGAGGGTGAAGACGTTGAGTCGGAAACAGAGATCCTCACGGAGCCGCCCAGACGCGAGTCGGGATGCGATATCGACGTTCAGGCCGCGAGGACCCTTACGTCGACAGGGATCTCGCGGGTCCCTCTCCGACCCGGCGGACTCGTCCGTCCTCGAGGACGCGCAGGAGCTTGTCTGGAGGCCCGCGGGCATGTCGCCGATCTCGTCCAGGAAGAGCGTGCCTTCATGGGCGTGCTCGAAGCAGCTGGAGCGGGACGCGGTGGCGCCGGTGAACGATCCTTTCTCATGGCCGAAGATCTCGCTCTCGAGCAAGTTCTCGGGGATCGCCGCGCAGTTGATCGCCACGAAGCGGCCGGTCCGGCGCGGGCTCAGGCCGTGGATCGTTCGAGCGACGACTTCCTTGCCGGTGCCACTCTCCGGTGATGAGCACCGATGCGTTCGTCGGTGCGATCTGGTCGATCATCCGGTAGAGCTCCTGCATGCTCGGAGATTCTCCCACGAGCTGCTGAAGCGCCCCTGCCGCTGGAGCTCACGGCGCAGGTGGAGGACCTCCTGCCGCATGGCGGTGTGCTCGAGCGCCTTCACGAGCACGGTTTCCACCTGGGGAGCTTCGAGGCCCTTCTGGAGATAATCGTAGACGCCCTTTCCGGGTCGCTTCGATCGCGCTGTGGATGGAGCCGTGCGCGGTGAGAACGATGACGGTGGCCTCGATCCCCGTTCGCGCAGGTCTTCGACGAGCTCAGTCCACTGCGTCCGGGCATGTTGAGGTCCGTGATCACGCGGTCCGGGGCGCGGCTCAGGGCGAGCTGGAGTGCCTCCTCCGCATCCGCGGCCACCTCGACTTCATGCCCCAGCCGCGAGACGATTCGGGAAAGACCCCGGCGGATCGGTTCTTCGTCGTCGACCACGAGGATGCGCTGCACTCGATTCATCACCGCTCCTGCCTCTCGATTGCTCTCGAACGTCGGGGCCGGCCATTGCGGCGGGCTTCCCTTGGCCCATTTCTCGTTGTGCGACCCGCAAAGCGACCCGCTTGCAGGCCCTCACCATGGAGAAAGGTAACACTAGATAGATGTTCCACGACTTTGCGCACCCGGAAGGGGAAGAAATCTGTGCCTGGATTGAGGGGTGGGTCCTGTAACTGATTGAAAACCTTGGTTCGCGGTCCGGGGAGGTTGCAGAGTCAGAAGATGGCACGCCAATTCCATACCAAGTTTGCTAGCGACGAAGGGTCGTCGTGGGAATACAAGGCCGCAGGGCGGAGGTCCAGTGAATTCGATTGCGAGCAGATTGGTTCAGACCCTGGTGCTGACCGGATTCGTCGGCGCGAGCGGGTGTGCGACCAAGGGGTTCGTCCGGGGCGAGCTCGAGACGATCAGGCAGCAGATGGAGGCCGAAGACGGTCGCCTCGCTTCCGAGATCGAGATCCTCGGCAATTCGACGGCCGAGGCGATGGCTCGGGCGGAACTGGCTCTCGAGTACGCCGGAGAGGCGAAGGACCTGGCCCTGGGTCGCGTTGGCTATGAGGAAGTCGCGTCCTACACCGTTCACTTCCCGACCGACAGCTTTGATATCGGTGGGGACGGACTTCCGGCTCTCGAGGAGGCCTCCGGCCTCATCCAGGGCCACCCGGAGTATATCGTTGACATCTATGGGTTTGCAGACTCCTCCGGGTCGGTTTCCTACAACCGTCTGCTCGGCCAGAAGCGCGCCGAGTCCGTGCTCCGGTTCCTTGCCGAGCAGTCGGAAAGTTCCTTGCAGCGGTTCGCGGCGGTGAGCTACGGGGAAGAGAAGCCAGTCGGCGGCAACGCGGTGGACAATCGGCGGGTCGTGGTCAGCGTGATCGCCAGGACGCTGGGTTCACTGGAAGCGGAGCCTGAGCAGAAGCGCGCCGAGCCCACCGACGAATCGAGCGAAGAGATCAGCCAGCTGCGGCCGTAACGTAGCGGTCCGTGGCAACTTAGGGAATCGGAGGAGGCAAAGCCTCGGAGGAGGGAGTCGGTAGGGAGCTAGGTTGGGTGTGGACGACTGCGTCGACCCCAGGTGGACCGGACCTTGCGAGCTTTTCATCGGGCCGCAGTCGCCACCCCCCACTCAGCTTCTCGGCCGACCCCTCCGCAGATTTCGGAGCTTCGGCTCCGATGAAAAGATAGACCTCTCCCGGAAGGGCGCAAAGATACCATGCCCCGTCTGCGCCCTGACTCGTGGAGGGGTCTTTCTTTGTCGGATTGACCTCCCCGCCAGTAAACATCATCCCGGCCCCCGGTTTCTTCTTGGTTCGGGGCGGCGGAACCCCTAGTGTGGCGGCAGACGCACACAAATTCGACTCGTCCGTCCCCTGGTTCCGTGAGCGGCGACTGGGGTGCACGCTTCGAGTTCGGTTTCCCCAGCGATGAGGGGAAGGTCCCCGGCGAACGCGTCGGGGTTGTGGCAAGACACGTCCGGGTATCCGGGGGTCGACCTGCTCGCTTTGCGATCCGGCTTCGGCGGCGTTTGGAGACCTGATTTGAAGAAGCTCTATGTGGGGAACCTGCCCTTCAATGCGACCGAAGACGAGATCAACCGCGCCTTCTCGCAGCATGGCACCGTGCATTCCGTGAAGTTGATCAACGACCGGGACACGGGCCGTCCGCGGGGCTTCGGCTTCGTCGAGATGGACGACGCCGCTGCACTCAACGCGATCGACGCCCTCAACGGGGCGGAGATGGGAGGCCGGGCCTTGCGCGTCAACGAGGCGGAGGATCGTCGCGGTGGTGCGGGCGGTGCTGGTGGTAGTGGCGGCGGCGGCGGCGGCGGCCGCGGGTTCCGTCGGAACGACCGCTGGTAGTCCCCAGCCCGACAGCTGAAGTGTCGAAACGATGGGCCCCGCGCGTCTAGCGGGGCCCATCTCTTTGGTTGTGGATCGAAGAACCCGGCTCCCCTGGCATGAACCGCGCTCCTCTCCGGGGGTATGTCAGACTCCCGACGCACCCCCGATGACGACCCGGACTTCACGCCCCCCTTCTGCGCCAACCGCCTCTGCCGCTTCCACCTGGAGGCCGGCCCCGAGTGGCGCTGGAAGCGCAACGGGATCTACACCCGACGCTCCGATGGCCGGCAGTTCCAGCTCTTCCTCTGCCTCGCCTGTCGACGCGGGTTCTCCACGCGCGCCTTCTGCACCGACTACTGGCTGAGGAGGCGCGATCTTCCCGCGAAGATCGCCGACCTCGTCTCCAATGGCACGGGCCTTCGCCAGGCCGCCCGCTGCCTCAAGGTCTCCCATGCGACGATCGGTCGACACGTCGCCCGCCTCGGCCGACACTGCATGCTCTTCCACCTCGAACGCACCCGGGACCTCGTCATCGAGGAGGCCGTGGTGGTCGACGGCTTCGAGAGCTTCGAGTACTCCCAGTACTTCCCGTTCCACCTCAACCTCGCTGCCGGGCAGTGCTCCTGGTTCCTCTACGACTTCACCGACAGCCCCCTGCGGCGCAAAGGTCGCATGACCGCCGAGCAGAAGACCCAGCGTGAGGCCCTGGAGACCGAGCTCGGTCGTCCCGATCCGAGGGCTGTCGAGAAGGGGATGACGGACCTCCTGAAGAGCCTCTGCCGGCACGTCCCTGCGGACGGTCGGCTGGAGCTGGCGAGCGACCAACACCAGGCCTATCCGCGTGCCGTCAGGCAGGTTCGCCTGGAGCAGAAGACCCGCGCGGAGATCCTTCACGAAGTCACGTCATCGAAGGAGGCGCGCACCTTCCAGAACCCGCTCTTTGCCGCGAATCTCACCGACCTGTTGCTCCGTCACAGCCATGCCAACCACCGGCGGGAGACGATCGCGTTCAGCAAGCGGCGGATGGAGGCGATCTCGCGAGCGAGCATCTTTCAGGTGTGGCGCAACTTCGTCAAACGACGAAGGGAGAATGGCGACGAGCAGACCGCGGCGATGTACCTCGGGCTGGTCGAGGCACCGCTCGCGTGGCGAAAGGTCCTGGGTCAGCGGCGGTTCCCCGATCGAGCAGGGCTCGAGGAGTGGCGATGGACGTACTATCGTCACCGGGTCTCGACCCAGGTGTTCGCAGACCGACAGCGGTTCCACGAACTCGAGCGGGCGTTCTGACCGGGGAATCCCCGGCGCCGGGGGCGGAATCGCAGCCGAGTTCTTCGATCCACCCTCCTCTTTGGCCGTGAATGCTCCGCCCGTCCGACCTTAGAATCGGCGGATGAGCGATACTACATCTCTCCTGCGCGCTGCGTCGTTCGTGGCGGCCAAGCACCGACAACAGCGGCGCAAGGATCCCGACGCCAGCCCCTACATCAACCATCCCCTCGCCGTCGCCGAGGCTTCGCCACGGTCGGAGGCGTCACCGACGTGGCTCTCCTCCAGGCCGCCCTCCTCCACGACACCATCGAGGACACCATGACGACCGCGGAGGAGCTCGAACGCGAGTTCGGTGCCGATGTCCGCGCCCTCGTCGAGGAAGTGACCGACGACAAGAGCTTGCAGAGAGGAGCGCAAGCGGCTGCAGATCGTGCGCGCGCCGGAGATATCGAGCCGTGCCCGTGAGGCTCCAAGATTGCGGACCACACCTGTAACGTCCAGGACGTCGGGGGCTGCACCCGTCAGCTGGTCACTGGAGCGAAGGCTCGGCTACCGCGAGTGGAGTACGCGGGTCATCGCCGGGTGCCGCGGCGTCAACGATCGCCTCGAGAGGCGCTATGACGAGACGATGGCCGCGGCGCGAGATCGGCTCTCCGCGGTCCGCCATGGTTGAGTCGCTGGTGCTCGGTGTCTCGCGGCGGTCTCTCTTGGCCCGCCACGCCGAGTGGAGCGCGCGGTCACATCGCGGGCGTCGCGGCGGCGGTCACTCTCGCTCCGCACCGAGGTGTTCCGCGACTGTCTAGTCGTTGCGTCCGAGACGGAGCTTCTGAGCAACGTCCTGACGATCGAGCGCTTCGGCGCCGCGTCCCGGTCGCGTTCCGCGGACGGATGATCCGCCGGTCCTTGCGCACTTCCGGATAGTGTCCGCGGTGACGCGGCTCGGAGGATCACTGCGCCCCGCTCCCGTCCCGCTCGGCGCTATCCCGCGGACCTCGAGTGCGCTCACGGCCGGGTCGCGGTCGCTCACGCTCGATGCTCTGCGCCGTCTCGGGGGCACGCTCGCCGCGCCGCTCGAGGCGAGGTTCGCTGCGGCGGTCACCGACCGCCGTCTCCCCTGAATCCGGTCCACTCTCGGGGCAGTACCGGCGCCCTCTCGCGGCCGCCACGCGAACGGCGCCGGCGCCAGGCGGTATCGGCTTCCATTCCGTTGCGGTCGGCGCTCGATGCGGCGTGCCGAGGGCGACGGCTCGCCGAGGACCTCGTCGAGATTTCGCGACGCGCGGCGGTCTCGACTCGACCGCCGCCGCGACCCGCCCGTCCGCCCTCGCGGGAACCACGTTCCCGGCCGCCAGCGGCGTCGGCTCAGCTCATTGCCCCGCTCCCCGGGCGCCATGGGGACGAGGCGCCCCCTGCTCGGGAATGGCGAAGCCGATGAGCCGCCTGACGGCCCGGAGCCCGCGATCTTCCTTCCTTCGTCACGAGAGTGATGGGCCATGCCGCCACGTCCGGCCCGCGCGGTGCGTCCGATCCGGTGGACGTAGTCCTCTGCGGCGTAGGGACATCGAAGTTGATGACGTGGGAGATCTCGTCGACGTCGATGCGCGCGCGCTGCGATGTCCGTGGCGACGAGGACGTAGATGCTCCCGGCGGAAAGCCTCCAGCGTGCGGACGCGCTCTTCCTGGCTCCGGTTGCTGTGGATCGCCTCCGCCCGGATACCGTGCCGCCGCAGGTGACTGGCGAGGGCGGGACGCGCCGATCTTCGTCTTCGAGAAAACGATCGACCGGCGCATGTCAGTACTTCCGGATGAGGCCCTCGAGGACGTCGGCCTTCTCCTCCCGGTTCACCTTGATGATGAACTGCTCCACCTTGTCGACGGTGGAGGCCGGAGGCGAAACCTCGATCCAACCGGGTCCCGGAGGAGCTCCTTCGACAAGCGCGTGATATCCGGGCCGAGGGTCGCCGAGAAGAGCATCGACTGCCGATCCGTGGAACTTCCCGGACGATCTCGAGGACGTCCTTGATGAAGCCCATGTCAAGCATCCGATCGGCCTCGTCGAGCACGAGGACGCAGGTGTGGCGGTAGTCGATGTTCCCGCGCCACGTGGTCGATGAGGCGCCCCGGCGTGGCCACGAGGACATCGACGCCGTGGCGCAGCATCATCTCCTGGGGTTCGATCGGCACTCCGCCGTACGCACAGGTCGTGGTGATTCCGGTGTGGGTGGCGTAGGCGTTGATGTTCTTGGCCACCTGGATGGCGAGCTCGCGGGTCGGGACGAGGATGAGGGCCCGAAGCGGGTTCTTTTCGCCAGCGGCGAGGCGGTGGAGGATGGGGAGCGCGAAGGCGGCCGTCTTGCCGGTTCCGGTCTGGGCACACGCCATGACGTCGCGGCCTTCGAGGAGCAACGGGATGGCCATGGTCTGGATCGGCGTCGGTTCCCGGTAGTCGATCTCTCGAGGGCGCGCATGATCTCGGGCCGGAGCCCGAGCGCATCAAAACTCATCAGTTCCTTCTCGAGCGGCTGGATGGGGGAGGGTGCGGGTCCGAACGAAGGCCGCTCCTGGGCCGAGTACGGCGATTTGGGCCGTGGTGGATGCACGCCCGAGTTTTCCCTGCGTAACGCTTGATCAGACGGAGTATCCGACAACCGGGGCGGCAAGCCAGCGCGGAGTCGTCCCCGGGAGAGTTAGGAGTCGGCGTGGAAGCCACTCGGATGAGCGGTGCTCCGAGCCCAGCGAGGTCCTGGTGCCGGGGGCCATGGGGCCCTCTGGTCCTCGGCCTTGCCCCCCGCCGCCGGCCGCCCCCGGGGGGGGCGCCGCCCCGCCCCCGGGGGGGGGCGCCCCCCCCCGCCGGGGGGGGGGGGGCCCGCCCCCGGGGGGGGGCCGGGGCCCCGGGGGCCCCCCCCCGGGGGCCCCCCCCGGGGCTCGCCGCCGGTGGCGCGCAGCTTCGCCGCCGGTGGGAGCGCACCGCCGGGGAGCGCAGCCTCGCCGCCGGTGGGGGAGCGCAGCTTCTCGCCGCCGGCCCTGGGGAGCGCAGCTTCTCGCCGCTTGACAGCCGGGAGTTCGGCTTCTAGCATCAATCACGCCAAGGTTTTACCGTAACGAGGTCTCGATGGAAAGCAGCCGCAGTATCGAGGGACCCGCCGTCGGAAATCGGGCGCCGGACCTCTTCGACAAGTGCCTGAGCTACACCCGTGCGAAGGAAGCGAAGGCCGCAGGCCTCTATCCCTACTTCATCCCGATCTCGGGGTCCGAGGGGAGGAGGTCGTCATCGACGGTGCGCGGAAGATCATGCTCGGGTCGAACAACTACCTCGGGCTGACCATGATCCGCGCGTGATGAGGCGTCGCTGCGCAAGCGGCGCGGAAGTACGGGACCGGTTGTACGGGAAGCCGCTTCCTCAACGGCACCCTCGACCTCCACCTGGAACTCGAGGCGGAGCTCGCCGATTTCCTCGGGAAGGAGTCCGCCCTCGTCTTCTCGACCGGGTTCCAGACGAACCTCGGGGCCATCGCGACGTTGGCTCAGCGGAACGACGCGATCATCACGGACAAGCTCGATCACGCGAGCATCATCGACGGTGCACGACTCTCCCAGGCCACCCGCTATCGCTACAACCACGCCGACATCGAGCACCTCGATGCCACTCTGAAAAGGCCGCGCGCGAGTGTCCCGACGGCGGACAACTCGTCATCGTCGACGGTATCTTTCAGCATGGAGGGCGATGTCGCCGATCTCCCCGCGATCCGCTCCGGTGTGCCGCAGGCACGGCGCGTCTCATGGTCGACGAGGCCCATTCCGTCGGCGCGTGATGGGGCCGACGGGAGCTGGGGTCCACGAGTACTTCGGGTTGACCAGGGAATGCGACGTGATCGTCGGGACCTTCAGCAAGTCGTTCGCGTCCATCGGCGGCTTCGTCGCCGCGGACGAGCCGATCGTCCACTACATCCAGCACCACGCACGATCGCTCATCTTCAGCGCCTCGATGGCGCTCCTACCCGTCGCGACGGTACGGAGTGTCTCCGGATCATCCGCACGGAGCCCGAACTCCGGGAGCGACTCTGGCGCAACAAAGAGCGACTCTACGACGGACTCCACGCCCTCGGCTTCGACTCGGGTCGACGACCACACCGATCATCCCGATTCTCGTCGGGGAGCTGGAGCACACCTTCCTCTTCTGGCGCGCGCTCCTCGACCATGGCGTCTTCACGAATCCGGTCATTCCGCCCGCCGTGCCCGGAAGGCACGTGCCGGATCCGACGAGCCTGATGGCCGCACACCGACGAGCTGATCGACGAAGCGCTGGAGAAGTTCCGGCGGGCAGGAAGCAGGTCGGGCTGATTTGAGAGGTCCCATGCCGTTCCCCGACTTCATGATCGCGCCCGTGAGGGGAGCACGCGATCTGGAGGCCTTCGTGCGCTTCCCCTGGGCGTCTACCGCTCGGGAACCGTCGTAGGTGCCTCCGCTCGTCTCTGACGTCCGGAAGATGCTCGACCGGCGGCGCCATCCATTTCACGCGCACGCCGAGGTCGAGTACTTCCTGGCGCGGCGACGCGGTGCGCGCGAAGGGCAGCCCGGCGAGGTCGTCGGACGGATTGCGGCGATCGAGAACCGCGCGCACAACGAGTTCCACGAGGAGAAGACCGGGTTCTTCGGGTTCTTCGAAGTGATCGACGACGACCAGGTCGTCGCGCTCCTCCTCCAAGCGGCCGCCGACTGGCTGACGGCCCGCGGGATGGAACGGATGCGCGATCGCGTACTACATGACCGACGACACGATCCCGGAGCGGCTCCTCAAGATGCTCGCGCGGATCGAGGAGCGCAACCAGATCACGGTCCGTCCTCTCGAGAAACGGAGATTCGGGGCCGAGGTCGAGATCGTCCGCCAGATCTACAACGCGGCCTGGGAGCGGAACTGGGGGTTCGTCCCGATGACGAACGCGGAGATCGACCACATGGCGAAGGAGCTCAAGCCGGTCGTCGACCCCGACCTCGTCGCGTTCGCCGAGAAGGATGGCAAGCCGATCGGCTTCGCTCTCGCCCTCCCGGATCTCAACCAGGCTCTGCGCAAGGCGAACGGGAAGCTCTGGCCGTTCGGCCTCCCCAGGATGATGCTGGAGATGCGGCGGATCCACCGGCTGCGGGTCCTCACGCTGGGAGTGCTCAACGAGTATCGCCGCCTCGGCGCCGACGTGCTCCCTACAGCCACCTCTACCGGCGCGGTACGGCGAAGGGATATCGGGCCGGTGAGTTTTCCTGGGTTCTCGAGGACAACGAACCGATGCGGCGGGCGCTCGAACAGATCGGTGCGCGGGTCTACAAGACGTATCGGATCTATGAACAGCCCTCGCGTCCCCTCCGCGGCGAGCGAGAAAGGTTAGCAACGTGCGCGATGGTTCGGCCGGCGAACGGCCGAAAGGCCCCGTCCCCACCCTGGCCTGCGGCGTGCCGCCGTGGACTCCGCGACCGGACGACCGTGCGGCGGCCCCGGACCGCGGAGGCCCGCCGGGATGCCCGGTCGGACGACCGTGCGGCCGGCCCCGGACCGCGCGGGGCCGAAGGGCCGCGTCCCCCCCAGGTGGAGGGGGCCTGCCTCGTCACCGGTGCCACCGGATTCATCGGTTCCCACCTCGTGGAGCGGCTCATCGAGGATGGTTGTCGTGTCCGCATCCTCGTGCGCCGTGGCTCGAACCTGCGCTGGATCCGGAAGCAGCCCGTCGAAATCGCCTACGGGGACATCCGGGACAAGGCGTCCATGGCCGGTGCCTGTCTCGGTGTCCGTCACGTCTTCCACTTCGGGGCGGTCCTCAGCGGCAAGAACGACGAGGAGTTCCAGTCGGTCAACGAGCACGGCACCCGGGGGATCGCGGAGGCCCTGGGCGAACGCGGTGAGCCGGGTGGGGTCTCGTCTACCGCAGTTCCCTCGCGGCCGGCGGACCGGCCATCGCCACGGCAAGCTGTCGCCATCCGATCCGTACGGAGTCCGACCGGATCTGCCCATCACCCCCTACGGACGCAGCAAGCTCGCCGGGGAACGCGCCCTCTTCGCGGTGGAGAAGGAGAGCGGCCGATTCCGCGCGATCGCCTTGCGTCCTCCGGTCGTCTATGGACCGCGCGACTCCGCGCTCCCTTCCGCTCTTCCGGCTCATCAAGA
>JADJQY010000030.1 GCA_016712505.1 Candidatus Eiseniibacteriota bacterium
CGCTAAGGTCTATACGGACGCCGAGCTGCGTTACTTCCTGCGCTCGTGGGTCGAGCAGGAGACGCGCGCGCTGGCGGTCGGCATGTCCATCAAGACCGCCGTGGCCAATCTGCCGTACGGCGGAGGCAAGGGTACCATCCTGTTCGCGGATGTCTTCGAGCAGGGCGGCCGGCGCGTAATCGCGGATTTTCCGACGACCGACGCGGTGTTCCGCGCCCGTGTGATCCGCAACTATGTCCGCGACCTGTATCAGAAGGGTAAGATCGGCTACAACATCGACGTCCCTGCACCGGATACGGGCAGCCGCGCGACCGATATGGACATCATGACCGACGAGCTGTTGCGGCTGTACATCACCGCGGCGCTGCGTGAGGGCGTGGTCGATCAGTGGGAGGACCGTAACTTCGCCGCGCGTATCGCCGAAGTGCACCGCCAGGCGACCACCACCACTCACCCCGAGAATGCTCTCCTCAACACACCGTATCTAACGGCCGTCAGTGAGTATCTGGCGACTGTGCGTAAGCAAGGCCGTCAAGGCCCGGGGGCTCTGCCAGCCTTCGCGCGCCCGCTGGCGCGGCTGACATCGGTGTTCACGTCCAAGACGGTCCGTCATGGCGGGTCCGAGTTCAGGGACAACTCCACCGGATACGGCGTTGTATTCACATTGAAAGAGGCCCTCAAGCGTGAGGAAGGTCTGAAGGCCGCTCTGCGCGCCGAGGGCAAGCCCGTCACGAACGCTGCACCTCTGACCGGGTTGACCGTCAAGGTCATCGGATTCGGCGGTGTCGGTATCCCGGCGATCGAGCAGTTCATCCGCGAGGGGGCCAAGGTCCAGCATATCTCCGAGGGCGCACGCGGTATCGTCTCCAAGCCCGAGGGCTTCACACTCGACGATATCCAGACCCTGCGCCGTCTGCGCGCTGAGACAGGCGGGTTCCAGGGGATCAATACGGCCGGGTATCTCGTCGATGGTGCCACGCTACGCACCGGCGAGGGAGCCGCGGAGTACTTCCTGTCCGCTCCGACGGACGTCTTCGTGCCCGCCGCGCTCGAGAACATGGTCAACGGCGACAACGTGGACCTCATCCAGACCAAGATCATCGCCGAGGGTGCCAACGGAGCGGTGACCAACGGCGCTTACTACAGCTTCATCAACACCGGAGGGTTCGTGATCTCCGACGTGTTGGCCAACGGAGGCGGGGTCACGGTCTCCTATCTGGAATGGCAGCAGAACCTCAACAACGAACAGTGGAACGCCGATGCCGTCCGCGCGCGGCAGGAGCAGCTGCAAGCCGACGCCGTCCGCGCCGTGTACGAGGTCCGTGGACAGTTCAACACCGACCTGCGCACAGCGATCGATATCTACCCGTTCCGACAGATCCTATCCGCTCGTGACCTGCCCGCACCGACGGCCGCCGCTCGTCTGGCCCAGGAGAGCGAGCTGGCGCGCGAACCCAACTTCACGACCGAAGAGACGGAGAGCCTGGCCTTGTTCGGTATCCGGACCTCCGCGGCGATCGATCTGCCGTCCGGTCAGCGGCCCGTACTCGTTCCGTACCTGCTGGGCAATCGCCTGGTCGTCGTGACGCTCGCCCTCGATCCGGTCGGCCGGTCCGTGTCCGTGCGCTTGGGAGCGCCGCGTGATCTGACGCGTCCTTTTGATCTGGTCGATATCGCTCCTGCGCGTACCGTCGAACAACGGACGGCGCGCGTGGCTCTGTCCGAGGCTCCGCAATTGCAGAAAGCCGCCGCACGTCTGGCCGCCGAGCCGGTCGATACCGCCTCCGCGCGTCTGACCGAGGCCGTACGTGATCTCATCGCGGCCGAGAAGGATCTGGGTGCTCTGCCTTCCGTACGCCATATGACCAATCAGGGGTCTCAACAGCTTTTCGTGCAGGGCGTCAAGGCCTTCACGAGCTTCGCCGGGTCCAAGACGGGGCGTGTTCGCGGTCTCCTCCGAGATCCTGTTCGATCAGGACGGTTGGCTCAAGGTGCCGGACCTGGCGCAAGCTGCGCATATCTTGAACCGCGCACCCGAGGTCCATGACATCACCGGTGATGTCGTGATCGCCGTGTACGGACAGCCCGCCTCGCCGGCCGCCGCCGATCGTATCAACGTCGCGCTGAAGAACCTGCAGGTCGTGGCGCCTCGACTGAAGTTCACCTTCGCCGAGGTCACGCGTCAGGCGCAGACCGAGGATCTGACCGGCAACATCGAGACGGCGGTGTCCGCGCGTCTGGAGAGCCTGGGTCTGGACCCCGGCTTCCAAGCTCTGGCGATCGCCTATCAGAAGGATGCGGGGATCCAGGTCAACCCCAAGGACAAGGTCAGTTACGTCGAGGTCGAGCCCGCGCAGGAGGCCCAGACGTTCAACTCCGCCATGCTGATCCTTCTGACTTTGACGTTCGCGGATAACTTCAGTTTCCAAAGACTGCCGGCCGAGCTGCGCGACCTGTTGTCGGTCGTGACGCTGCGCACCGCCGACGGCCAGCCCGTGCGGGTCTTCCTGATGAAACCGATGAAGCTGCCGGTGGACGCGATGCTGCGTCTGATCGATACGGCCCGCCGCGCGGTCCAGAGCTCCGCTTGACGAGGGCGGCGCACGACGCCGCACATCGATCCTCTACGACCCACCCGCGCCCGCTGTTCGGCGCGGGTGGTTTGTTATGGGGTACACGGCCCAAGCCGCTTGCTTTTACCTCCGGTGGAATTCTGCTATAATGTGCTCTCTTTTCGAATCAGCGGCTTCAGGAACCCATCTTTCTAGAGAGCGCTTACTCGATGATCGCCCGATACACACTGCCCTCTATGGTCAAACTTTGGACCGAGGACAACCGCTTCCGGCTCATGCTGGAGGTGGAGGTCGCTGCTTGCGAGGCCATGGCCCAATTGGGGCTGATCCCCGCCAAAGCCGCCAAGACCATCCGTAAGAAAGCCGCTTTCAAAGTATCGGAAATACATGAATTTGAAAGAGTTACAAAGCATGACGTCACGGCTTTCATCAAGAGCGTCACCAAAGCCGTCGGCCCAGAAGCCCGCTACATCCACAAAGGATTAACCTCCAGCGACGTCCTGGACACCGCCCTCAGCCTGCAGATCTGCCAGGCGATCGATGTTCTGTTAGATGAACTAAAACTCAATATCAGCGCCCTTCGCCGCCAGGCCCTCCGATATAAGGATGTGCCCATGATGGGCCGTTCGCACGGCGTGCACGCGGAGCCTGTGACGTTCGGGCTCAAGATGCTGCTCTTCTACGAGGAGTTCAAGCGCTCTCAGGAGCGCTTGGAGAACGCCCGCCGCAACATGGCCTACGGCAAGATCTCCGGTGCGGTGGGCACGTATGCCAACATCGACCCGCGCGTGGAGGCACGTACACTGCGTATCCTCGGGCTCAAGACGGCCCCGGTGTCCACGCAGGTCCTCCAGCGTGACCGTCACGCGGAAGTGATGGCCGCCCTGGCGGTACTCGGCGGTTCACTCGAAAAACTCTCCACGGAGATCCGCCACCTGCAGAAGACCGAGACGCTCGAGGCCGAGGAGCCGTTCTCCGAGGGACAGACCGGATCGAGCGCGATGCCGCACAAGCGCAATCCCGTCAACTGCGAGCGCATCACGGGACTGGCGCGCCTGCTGCGGTGTAATGCGCTGGCGGCTTTGGAGAACATCGCGCTGTGGCATGAGCGCGACATCAGCCACTCCTCGGTGGAGCGCATCATCCTGCCGGACAGTTTCATCGCCGCGCATTTCATGCTGAGCCAGATGCGCGAGGTGATCGAGGGGCTGCAGGTCTACCCCGAGAACATGCTCGACAACATCGGCCGCACACGCGGGCTCATCTTCTCGCAGCGCGCGCTTCTTGCGCTCATCGACAAGGGCCTCTCACGCGAGGAAGCCTACAAGATCATCCAGAAGAACGCGATGCGGACCTGGAAGGACAAGAAGCTCGACCTCTGCGCGCTGCTCCTGCAGGAACCGGAAGTGCGCACGCGCTTCTCGGTCGCCGAGGTCAAGGCGCTGTTCGGCCTCGATTACCATCTCAAGCACGTCGACACCATCTTCCGCCGGGTCCTCGGAACAACCGCCAAAGGGGGTCAAACAAAGTGAAGGCAAAGGTCTACGTCACTCTCAGAAAATCAGTGCTCGACCCTCAGGGCAAAGCCGTCCAGCACGCGCTCGAGACGCTCGGGTTCGGGCGTTCGGTCAAGGACGTGCGCATCGGCAAATACGTGGAGTTGGAACTGACG
>JADJQY010000031.1 GCA_016712505.1 Candidatus Eiseniibacteriota bacterium
CCGCACAGGTAGGTCAGGATATGGCTCGAACGGTTGTTCTGCAGATCGATGGCGATGTCATAGTCTTCTTTGGCGAGAACGGCCGCCATCTTGATCAGGCTCGCCCATCGACTGCCGCTCCGGTCCTCATAGACGATGACGTCGTCCACGTACGGGCAATTACGGACCACGGCGCGTGCTTTACGCCCGACCAGCACGGCGATCCACGCCTCCGGATAGGTCTCCCGGACGGCGCGCAGGGAGGGCATGCTGAGGATCATCACCGACGGCGCTCATCTTGATGGCGAGGATGCGCTTGCGCGTGACGGCTTCCTGGTAGGCCTCTAGGGTCTTCTTGAACATCAGGTCCAAACTGAACTCTTTCTCGACCTTCGCGCGCAGACGGGCGGCGAGCCGCTCTCCGAGCTCGCGGTCCTTGAGGATGCGCAGCACGGCATCGGCCAGCAAGCGCGGGTCATCCGGCGGCACCAAGAGCCCGCTCTCCTCATCATCGATGATATCGAGCAATCCCCCCATCCGCGTCGCCACGACCGGCACACCGCAGGCCCCCGCCTCGATGGCCACTCGACCGAAGGCCTCCTCGCCGATCGACGGAGCGACCAGCACGGACATCTCGGAGAGCAGCTTGGGGATATCGTAGCGTGTCCCCATGAAATCCGTGCAAGCCGCCAAGCCGAGCTGGCGCGTCAGCGACAGGAGGTCCTCTTTGTATTGCGGTTTGGGCGAGTCCCCGATGATGCGGATACGGATGTTCGGATAGACGCGCGCGACCCGGGCCATGGCCTTCAAGAAGAGAGGATGCCCCTTGATCGGCGTCAGACGTCCGACCATGCCGATGACGATGGGCGCATCCGGGGACGGCGCCGACCGCGGTGTGAATTCTTCGAGGTTCACGCCGCGATGGATCAGACGGATCTTCTCGTGCGGCACGTTGAAATCGTCCCGCATGCGCTTGCCGATGATGTGGCTGGCCGCGATGACCAGCTTGCCCCAGCCCATGACGCGGCTCAAGAGATGCTTGCTGTAGAATCCATGACAGGTCGTGATGAACGGCACCTGCGTGCTGCGGCTGACGAAGAAGGCCACGACGGCGGCACCCTGCTGCGGGCATGGATCACATCGACCTTCTCCAGACGCACGATCTTCACCAGCGTCTTGACCGATCGCCAGATGGCCCAGGGGGACTTCGCGTGTACCGGCAGACGGTAGTGCTTGACGCCTGCCGAGGTAAGGTCGTTGACGAGGGGTCCTCCGGCGGAGACGACGATAGCGGTGTGTCCATTGCGCGTAAGGTATTTGGCCAGATCGACGGTACCGCGCTCGACGCCGCCGGACTTCAGTTCGGGCAGGATCTGCAGGATGATCACAGGATCGCCTTGGCCGCGGCCGACAGATCGGCTCGATCGGGATCCGACGCCGGTTCCGCGCGGCGACGGGACAGATTCGAAAGCGCCTGCTCCAGGCCTGAGGGTCCCGACTCGATGAGCGGGTAGCGGGCCCCGAGACTCTGCAGGAATCTGCGGTGTTTGGGCTTAGGCTGGATGCTGTCGGACGGATGGAGGGCCAATACGGGCTTGGACGCCCGAACGGCCTCCGAGATCATCGAAACGGACTCGGCCGTCACAAGGACCTGATCGGCGGCGCCCAGGATGGCGGCCATGGTGCCTGGTGGATTGGATTCGGTGACGATGACCAAGAGAGGGCAATGCTCCTTGTTCGAAAACCGGCTCTTGAGGATCTCCGCGACCCAGTCCGGTGTGCGGCGCGACGTCGTGATCAACACGACGGACTTCGTGGTCCTCAGATGCTGGAGCAGGGCGTCGACCGTCTTCACCAGGCCGTCGCGGTCCAGCCCCTGCCCTCCCCTGACGTCCCCGCCGACCAAGAACCCGATCACGGCCCGCCCTTCAAGACCAAGGCGACGGCGCAGTTCCGCCCCCGAGCGGACGACTTCGGCGGGCGCCAGCGCCGAAAGGGCCGCAACGGTCCGGTAGACGTTCTTGCCGTGACGTATTTTATCATGATAGGGCACGATCATCGCCGTGAAATGCCCTTGCGGTAGGCCGGGGTCCATGATGACCACCGACCGGGCTAGCGTGCGACGGGACAGGTGGATATTGCACAGCGCGGACGACGATCCGGTCGAGATAACGATATCGGCGTGAGCTCGGGCAAGCGCCTCCCAGGAGGACGGCGTCAGCGCCCACCTCAACAACCGGTCGCGTAGCGGGACATGTCCCCGGAGGAGGCGTGCGGTCGCACTGCAGATCGAGCGCCGAGCCTCGCTCCGGAAGACGACCTCGATGACACGGGACCGGACCGGTCTCCTCGCCGGGCCACCGAGACTTCGCTCGCGCCGCAACTCCTCCACCAGCCCCATCGACTGGGACAGATGTCCGGCACGGCCATCGTGTAGAACGACGACCGTGCGGTCCGGGGTCGATTTCCAGCGTCGATGCGCCCACAGCCATTGATCCGGGGCCCGGCGTACGGCGGATTCCAGGCTCTCCGAGAATTGTTCGAGGAGATGCCGCTCGGCCTCAAGCTCGTTCACGCCGGCCGGCGCCGGCTCGAGGGCCGCACAGACCTCGATGCGGTGGTGATCACGACCCTCCTGAAACTGAACACCGGATGGATCGGCGCCCTGTACGCAGCGCGAAGGTCGCGACGCCGGCGGGAGTGGATGACAGCCGGTCGAAGAAACGCACGAACACCCCTCCGCGCCCCCCGTCCTGATCGCTCGGGATGCCGACGATCCCCCGTCCTGCAGGCGTTCGCAGGATCTCCCGGACGCCGTAGCCCTTGTAGACGATCTTATTGCCCTTGGTCTCGCGCAGTCCGTTGAGGAACGCATCGGCGCGCGGGTGCTTCTGCTTGCGGGCCAGGGCGACCATCTTGTAACCGAACAAACTGCTGACGGTGTTGAGAAGCTCCCAGTTGCCGAAATGAGCCGTGAGCAGGATGACGCCCCGGCCTTGGCGTAAGGAAGCCTCGAGGTGATCGCGGCCGCGGACGGTCACATGCTCATGCAGGTAGCGAGCGTCCATCTCCGGAAAACGCAGGAGCTCGATCATGTTCATACCGAGGTTCTCGAACGAGCGCAGTGCGATGCGCTCCAGCTCGGCATCGGTCATCTGGTCCGCATAGACGGAGCGGAGATTACGCACGGCGATACGGCGGCGCTTGGAGAGGGTCCAAGCCAGCCGCCCAAAAGCCCTGCCGAGCCGCAGGGCCGACGCCGGCGAGAGACGGCGTACCAGACCCCGCGCGCCGCGCGCGAGGCTAACGATTAAGACATCTTCTAACGAAGTCTTCCTCATCCTGCAGCTGGAATTCGATCTGGAGGGCCCTGAAGTTGAGTCCGTTGAGGAACTCGTACCGGGCGAGGGCGGGCGCTAAGCGGAACGAATCCTTCTCGGTGGTCACGACGTCCGAGCACCCGAGCTCCCGGCAGCGCGTGGCGAAATCGAGCAGCTCCTCCCGCGTGAAGTCATGATGATCATCGAATCGCGCCGCCAGCACGATCTCCGCGCCGAGGGTCTCCACCGTCTTCTCGAACGAGTAGGGGTCGGCGATCGCGGAGATCACCGCGATCTTGCGGCCGCGCACCTCATGCAGACCGCTGATCCGCTCGCGCGTCAGATCCGAGAACTGGATCGGACGATGCACGGCCTCATAGATCGCGGCCTTGGGCATATTTGATCTGCTCGATCTTCTGGCGGATCCACGCGAGGTTCTTGGAGCCGATGTTGCTCTTGGTCAGGATGAAGATGTCGGCTCGGGAGAGGTTCTCCAGAGGTTCGCGCAGCGTGCCGGATGGGATCAGTCCGCCGGGCCCGAAGGGCTGCGTCGAGTTGATATTGACGACATCGAGGTCCCGGTGGAGCCGAAGGTTCTGGAACCCGTCATCGAGGATCAGGTATTGGGCCCGAACTTCTCCACGGCCTCCTGAGCGGAACGCACACGATCGCGCCCGACGATGAGCGGGATATCCTGGAGCTTCTTACGCATCTCCTGGACCTCGTCATCGCCGTATCCGCGCGTGAGCACCGCGACCTTACGCCCATAGTGAGAGGTCATCTCCTGCGCGAGCTTGATCACCAGCGGCGTCTTGCCCGTGCCGCCCCAGGTGATGTTGCCGATACTGATGACATGAGCCTGAACTTTACGGATGCGGAACGGGAACGTCGTGTAGCTCCACTGGGTCAAGCGCACGAGCGCTCCGTACAGCCCTGCCAGTACCCTAACGAACGCTTTTTTCATCTGGACCTTCCTTTATGACCGGTTCCGACGGGCGCTCGGACGATCCGGCGCCATCCATCGACAGGATCTGATCTACCGCTCTCGCCAGAGCCCCCCTTTGGGACCGTACCAGCTCCAGCGCCCGGCCGCCCATCC
>JADJQY010000032.1 GCA_016712505.1 Candidatus Eiseniibacteriota bacterium
CCTGTTCACGGCGAAGGGGTTCTGCGGCATTCCGGCGACGGGGGTTTTCGCCATCTCGGCGAACGTCACGGCCATCTCGCCAACGGCTGACGGCCATTTCAGGTTCTTCCCGTCGGACAGCCCGGCGATCGGCCTCTTCGCCACGCTCAATTTCGTCGCAGGTGAGCTCGCCGTCGCCAATGGCGCGATCATTCCGGTCCTGTCGGGTGTGACGGTGGCACCTGCACCGGCCCGACGGGCGCGCCCGGAGGAAACCTAGGACAGGCGATTTCGGGATCTTTCCTCGGTGGCGGACCGACCGGCTCCACGGCCTGGGCGCACGTCGTGGTGGACATCACGCGCTACTTCGCTCCTGAGCCGTTGCCCCTGAGGGTCGAGAGACTGGGTGCGAAGCCTGAGAGGCTTCGCACCCGTAGGATCCTGGCCCTCTCTGCTGTTCGCTTTCCCCCGCTCGTCCACGGGCTCGCGCTTCTAGCGGTCGTCGGCGCTCTCGCCGGACTACTTGTATTGCGCGGTCGCATCCCCTTCACGTCCGACCAGGCCGTCCCTCGCTCATGGCATTGGACATACGAGACGGGGTGGCCGAGCCCGCCTTCTACTACGGGGCCGAGTACGGAGGGGCTTTCGAGCCCTACCTGTTGTCCCCGGTCAACCGGGTCTTCGAGCCGTCCACGCGCGCTTACAGGGGAACGATGGCCGCGGTCCTGGTCGGGACCGTCCTGGGGGCTATGGGGTGCTGCGCGCCCGCGGCGGCGGCCGGACCGGTCCTCGTCGGGTTCTGCGCAGCCCCCAGCCCTGCGTACTTCTACCACAAGCTCCTGACGTCGGATGGCGCGTACGCGTCCCTCACTTTCTTTGGCGTCCTGACTCTTCTCCTGACCGTAGAGGTGGAGCGTCGTCTAGCGGCAGGCCTCCTAATGCGGGTTCGGCCCCGGCGGCCCTGGGTGGCTCGTGCGGTCTCGCCTTCTGGATTCACCTCGCCGCGATTCCCTACCTCGCGGTGGCGGCCGTGGCGGGCTCTCATGGCTCGTGTCACGCCGCATCGGGGTCCGCGAGTCGCCTCGCAGTGGCCTGCGCCTTCGCGGGCAGCCTGCCCTGGTGGGTCCGGAACGTGAAACCCGGTTCGCCAGCCTCACACAGGCAGAGGTCTCCTGTCGGAACCGGCGAAACTTGCCTCGAGGTCGAGTCGCTGGTCACGGAAAGCCTCCCGATCGCCTTTGGCCCGACGTCGTTCGCGGCTGGCATCCGCCGATCTGGATGGCCCTGCTGCTCGTCGCCGCCCTCGTTGCCCTCCCCTGCGCCCTGACGCGAAGCGAGACGCGGGATGCCGCTCGCCATGCGGCGCCTCTACTTTCGTCCTTCGTCCTCGTAGGCGCCTACGTCGTGACCTTCTCGCCGCCCGGATCGCGGCCGACGGAGCCCCGCCACCTCCTTCCGACGTTGATTGGGTTCGCCACGCTCAACGGCTCCTTCTTGCGAGTCTTCTGAGGCGCCCCAGGCACGCCTTGCGGTCGCTGCCGCGCCCTCGTCTTTGCCGTGGCGAGCCACGTGCGGGCGCCCGGCTGCGCGATTTCCGAGGATGACCAGTGACGATCCGGCAGCCGCGACATCCTTTTCGCGGAGGCCGGCGCGGTATTGAGGGAACTCTCCGGAACCGGAATGTTCAGTCGGTCTACGGGAGCTATTGGACGGTGTACCGACCTCGTGTTCCTGTCGTCCCGTGCGTTGGCGGAGTCCCCTTCGGCAGGATCGCGGTCGACCGGATTCCGGTGATGACGCTACGGGCTCACGGGGATCCGGCGCCCGCCTTCTGCTGGATGGCGCCGACCGGAGGATACGGAGAGCTCCCGCGCGCAGAGCAGGGTATTCCGCGGAGAAGACCCGCGTGGGCGGCCTCGTGCTCTACAGCGGAATCCTCCCGGGCGATCGCCGGGCTACGGGCGGCAAACAGGGTTCCGTTCCATGAAGGCCCTGACGACCGCCAAGACTGCGGCCGGCTTACCAGCGGAGATCCGTGAGACCCGCCATAGCGGTGCGTCGCTGTCGCTCGTCGTGTCGGCGATCTTCCTCGCCGGCGTCGGCTTCGACCGGCTCCTCGTGAAGCGGGAGCTTCGCAGCGTCATCGAGCGGACACGAGGCAACGCGACCCTTCTCGATGCCATCCGCAGGAGGAACTCGCCGGATTTCCGGGCGGCCGACATCCTCCGGGTCTTTCCCGCCGCCGGAAAGTCAGAGGAGTACCTCGAAGATCTCGTGGTCACCGCCGCCCGTCACGGTTCCCCTTCATCGGTACCGCGCCTCGCGAAGGGCAGACCGCGAATGCCACGATCAACCGCCACCACTTCCGAGACGTCCGGCCCGACTACGGTCCGAAGGCCGCGGACGAGGTCCGCATCTTCCTCACTGGAGGATCGGTCGCGTACATGGAACGGGCGCGGCTTCGCAGGAGGAGACCGTCGCCGGATTCCTCGAGAAGGCGCTCAACCGGGATGGGGCAGCGGAGGGGCCGAGGTACCTTGTCATCAGTACTGGCGTCCCGGGCTACGTCTCTACCCACGAGGCTCCCTGGGTGGAGCTGAAGGTGGTGAACCTCGAGCCGGACCTCATTTTGATGCTGTCGGGCGGAAACGACGTTCACTGGGCCGCGGGCGGCTTCGATGCGAAGCCTGAGGACGTACTCTGACGCCCAAGTCGACATTGCCGTCGTCGCGAAGGCTTACGCATCGCGGGGCTAGATTGGCCTGATCCGCTGGAATCTCTGGAAGCGACACCGTCACCCGGGGATGTTGCCTTCGCCTGCGGGCGAACGTCGACGCCGTCGTCCGGGCAGCCCGGGACGCCGGAGCGCGCGTAGCGTTCGCATTACAGCCGAACGTCCGAACGACGAGGAAAGACCTCTCCGACCGCGAACGGCGAATTCGGGACGGTATGCCTGGCGCGGAGCTCTGGGAGCCCTGCTACTCCGAGATGCGTGCACTCCTTTCCTCCGGAGCCGGAGAGCTGGAATTCGTGGATGTCTCGGCGGCCTTCGAGGGGCACCTCGAACGGAGGAGTGGTTCATCGACGCCTACCACTTCGGACCGCAGGAAACCGTGCTCTCGCGGAGCGGCCTCGTCCTGTCGTTCGGGAAGCTCTGGCGCACGACGCGGGTCTTTCGAATGAGAATGGAAGTCTGGTGAAAAATAGGCTTCCAGGCGCGACGAGAGAAAGGCAGAACCCTGAACCGCACGGAGAACAGGGAACAGCCCGAGCCGGGGGCAGGTCGGCTTGAAGGCCAGAGGCGTGTTCGACGCCGCCGGGTTCGGAACGAGGATACGAGGGAGGACCGACGGGTCCGGCTTCACGGGAAGCCCACGCGTTTGCGAATGGGTTTCCCCGGTCGACGCCAAAAGCCCCTCCGCATCGCGCTCGTGGCGACGCCTCGGACGGGCAACACCTGGATCCGCACCCTCCTCGCGGAGGCGTACGGCCCGGAGCAGATCGCCGTCCACACGCCCACCGGGATCCCCTGGACGGCCCTCCCGGAGCGCCTCGTCGTGCAGCTCCACTGGCACCGGCTCCCGGACTTCCGGAACGCCCTGCGTGAGGGCGGCTTCGCGTCGTGACGATCGCGCGCACCCGCTCGACGTCCTCGTCTCGGTCCTGCAGTTCCGGCAGTCGGAGCCGGCGACCGAGTTCTGGCTCGGGCGAGGGGGGCGACGAGAGCGCCCTCGTCGGAGCGAAGCCGACGATCCTGGGCGTTCGTCGTGGGCGCTTTCGGCACGCGCCCGCGCCCTTCTGTCGGTCACTCCAGAATGGTGGTCCGACGTCGAAGCGATCCGCGTCCGGTACGAGGACTTCGTCGCCAGTCCGGGAGGATCGCTCGCCGCGGTCGGACGCCAGCTCTGCGCGGAATCTCCGCGAGACCTGTCGCTCTCGGGCAGACGGTCTCCTCGACGACATGCGCCGCCGGTTCGTCGCGACGCCGGGTCACTTCTGGAAGGGCGTCCTGGGGTCGGACTGGAAGTGCTCGACTCGGCGACGGCTTACGAGATCGTCTCTGCGCACGCCCCCCGGTCTACCGGGCGCCTGAGTACGCGAGCCACGTGCCCGAGCGATCGCCCGAGCAGGCGAGGGAAGCGTGGCGGGCGCACACCCGATCATGACGGCGTCGCTGGGACCGGCTTGCTCTGCCGCTCGGCGGCCACTTTCCAGGCGGAGAGACCACTATGCTCGTGAGCCACCGGAAGAGGTTCATCTACACGAAGACCATGAAGACGGCCGGCACCTCCCGTGGAGGCCTACTTCGAACGCTGGTGCCTCCCGGAGGGGCGTGGTCGCCGTCGCACTACCGTGACGAGTCGGTCACCGAAGCGGGATCGTCGGTTACCGGGGGCCGGACCTGCGCGCTGCCGCTGGTTCAACCACATTTACCGGCCGCCGAGATCCGGCGGGCGTCGGCGAAAGATCGGACCGCCTATTTCAAATTCTGCGTCGTCCGAAATCCGTTCGACCGGGTCGTTTCGGCCTTCCACTTCCATGAACGCGCCGGCGCGACGGCGCCCGGAGCGGACGATCGGCCCGTCGCCGAGGAGGGGAGCCCGAACCCGGCCGAGGTCATCCGCCGCTTTCGCGACTGGGTTCGCGCGGGGGGCACCGTACCCGATCTTGACACGTACGTCGTCGGCGGCCGTCTCGCCGTCGACTTCGTGATCCGGTTCGAGAGTCTCTTCGCGAACCTCGAGACGGTCTGCGAACGGGTCGGCGTTCCATACGAACCTGCGAGCCTGCCGCGGCTGAAGGCCGGCTACCGCCCCCGCGGTATGGCTCCCGCCGATTACTACGACCGGGAGACGGAGACCATCGTCGCCGACAGGTTCCGGTTCGACCTCGAAGAGCTCGGGTACCGGTCTCCGCTCGCCGCGAGCCAACCGTAGCGACCGGCCTCGAGATCAGCTCCCGGGCGGCTCGTCCCGATCCGGCCCCTGGCTCCCCGGGGAGGAGGAGTCGCAGCGGCCTCGTAGCGCGCCAGGAAAGGCTGTGCTCCATCGCGGACATGGCCCGCCGGGCTTCCGCGTAACGGGCCTCGGTCTCACGAGCTCGAGCCTCGGCAGCGGCGACGGGACCGGTGTCCCGCCTGGCCTCGGCTCGGTCGTGCGCGTCCACGCTCTCTCGAGCGCGTCTCCGCGGCTTCCGCCCGCTGCCCGGCTGCTCCCGCCCGTTCCTCGGCCTCGACCGCGCGGTTCGCCGCCTCGGCGCGGATCTCGGCGGCGCTTGCCCGCAGCGCCTCTTTCCTCGCCAGCTCCGTTGCGTCCGCGGCCGGGTCTCGGCCCGGAGCGAAGCTCCTCGGCCCGCTGAAGGCCCGCGGGGACGAAGTCGTCGAAGCAGTTCGGCGGATACCGGAAGGCGGGGAGGAGGGCCTCTGCACGCTCTCGGAGACGTAGAAGCGGTTCAGGCCGTCGGCGTACGCGAACTGGTAGCGAGCCGCGACGAGATCCGGTTCCCAGTCCTGGTGCGACTCCTCCTGAGACATCGGCCGCGTCGCCTCGACCACGACGACCCGGGCCGGTTTCGGCTCCAGTCGTTGCCCCCGAATCACGTCCCCTTCCATGCCCTCCACGTCGATTTTCAGGAAGTGGACGTCCGGGCGGTCGGCCGCGTACAGGGCCCACAGGAGGCGAGCGTCGTGACCGGGACCTCGCGACGCTCGACGACCCGGCCCTCGCGCGCGTGCCGGGCGGCGATCCCGGCGTCCAGCGATGACAAGCCGGTCCCGTCGACGACGTGCAGGACCGCGAGGTGCTCAGCGCCGACCGCCACGCAGAGGTTCCGGTCGCGGGGACGCTTCGCTTCGAGCTCGGCGTGGAAGCGCGGTTCGGCTCGACGTTGATGCCGCTCCAGCCCCGGTCGTAGAAGACCCGCGGTGATGGATGCCTGTCCGGCCGCGCGGCCCCGATGTCGAGATAGAACCCTTCCGCCACGCCGCGAAGGGCTCTACAGCATCACGTCCTCGAAGTTCTGAGAGTAGGAGACGAGGGACAAAACCGTTCCTGCCTGGGTGGAGATGCTACGCGAAGCGCTAAGACGCGAGGCACGCCCGAGCCGATGCGCGACGGCACCTCGGACGCCGCGCCTCTGCTACCGTCGTGAGACATGAGGGAATGTCGCCATTTCGTGCCCGAGGTAGGCCGCGAGATCTCGGTCGTCGTCGACTCCGGCGAGCTCGACGCCTATCGACAGCAGTTCGCCTCGGCGTTTCCGGTCCCGGAACAGTTTCGATACCTGCTCGGAGGGCCGGTGCCCCACCGGTTCGTCGACATCGGGGCGAACATCGGATGCGTCTCGCTTTCTTCGGGCCCGCGGCCCCGATGAGCAACCCGGGGAATCGAAGCTCCTCGCGGAGAACTTCCTGCCTCTCGAGGGGGATCCGCGAACGGGTTCTCCTGGGTCCTGCCCGTCACGCGGCAGCCTCGGAACGAACCGGCGCTTCCTCCAGTTCGCGAGATACGCCCGGGGCCACGTCCCCGCCGACCCCGCGCAGCTTCCCACGCTACCCGTCCCGGGTCTCCCCGCGGACGACCTCCTCGCTCTCTACGGATTCGCCGACGTCGACCTGATCAAGATCGACGTCGAAGGGCACGAGCTCCAGGTCCTCGAGGGGCTCGAGAAGACGCTGAAAAGGTCTCGTCCGGTCCTGGTCGTCGAATCGAACACGTGGACCCGGAGCCGCTTCGCAGACTACGAGGCTCCGCTGGAGTTCCTTCGGGGCCGCGACTACGCCCTCTTCATGTTCGTCGGGGGGGAGCGTGAAGGACGACGAGGTGATTACCGCCTCCGTGAGCTCTGCGTGGCCGACTACCCTTGGTGCCGTGAACGGATCGGAAGTGTTCCGGCTCCGGCGCGCATTCCGCTGAGCCCGGAGGAACGCGTTGCTCTCATGGCGAGCGAGCTCC
>JADJQY010000033.1 GCA_016712505.1 Candidatus Eiseniibacteriota bacterium
GGACTACCAAGAAGCTGATCCTGGAGATGATCGAAGCCGCGCGCGCCTTGAGCGAGGAACCCGGCACCTTCTGGTTCGACCAGCTGAACAACCCCGACACCGTGGCGGGCTACCACTCGCTCGGTGAGGAGATCTGGCTGCAAACGAACGGACAGATCGACGCCTTCGTTCACTCCGCCGGTGCGGCGGCCTCTTCACGTGGGGTCGCCACCGTATTGAAGCGCCACGAAGCGAGCACCCGAATCGTCGTCGTGGAACCGGCCGAGTCCTCGGTCCTGCTGGGCGGACCTTCGGGTGCCCATCGAATCGAAGGGATCGGCATCGGCCGCACCCCTCCCCTCTGGGATCCGACTCTGGTCGACGAGATCGTGGCGGTCAGCACCGACGACGCAGAAGACATGGCGCGGCGCCTGGCACGGGAGGAGGCGCTGTTCGCGGGGACGTCTTCCGGGGCCAACGTCGTTGCCGCACTTCGCGTGGCCGAGCGGCTCGGGCCGGGCGCCACGGTGGTCACGCTGATGGTCGATTCCGGGCTCAAGTACCTGAGCACCGATGTACAGGAGAGGTGACGACCGGAGGTCAGGGACCTTATGTCTCCAGGACAGACCGTTCTTCTCGTCGGGAGCACGGGACGCACCGGACGGCGCGTCCTCGAGCAGCCTCGTGCGCGACATCAGGGTGCGCGCCATGGCACGATCGGCCCGTAGACTCCCGGACGGCGTCGCGGCGGATCCGCGACTGACGGTCGTGGAGGCCGACCTCCTGTCCTCCCGCCACGACGACCTCGTCACGCACGTGCGCGGCTGTGACGCGGTCATTTCGTGCCCGGTCACGTCATCAGCGTCAAGGGAGTGCTCGGTCCGCCAATGATCTCGTCACCCGGGCGACGGCGCGGCCTTGTGAGGCGATCTGTGCATCGCAGCCCGAGGGCCCGTGAAGTACATCCTCGCGAGCAGCGTCTCCGGCAATCACCCCGGCAGGCCCGAGCCCCGGCGCGGCATGCTGGAGGAGGGCGTTTCTCTGGGTTCTCCGCGGTCTGGTTCCACCAGCCAGGGACAATCAGCGGGCCGCAGACTTCCTTCACGTCACGATGGGGACGGAACCATCCGCTCGTGAAGTGGGTCGTGGTACGCCCGGACACGCTCCTCGAGGGCGCCGCTCCGGCCTACTCGCTTCACGACGAGAGCCTGGTGAGCGGTCTCTTCAGGCCAGAAAGCACGAATATGGCGAACGTGGCGAACTTCGTGTGCGATCTGGTGACGGATGCGGAGACTTGGGACAGGTGGGTGGGGCAGCTGCCCGTCATCGTCAACGAGCGTTCTGCCCGGTAGCGCGTTCGCGCAACAACCTCGCGGGCAAGGACTTCGACCTGCCGCGGTGCTATCTGCAGACCATACTGACCCTGCGCGTTGTGGCGACGTAGGCCCGCGACCGCCCGTCGTTGGGGGTCGGTTGATTTCCTCTTCCCACACCCATAAGCCCACGCTAATGTAACTGCATGCCGGGCGTCGCCATGGTCGAAACCAAGATCTTTCAGGCACTCGCCGATCCGAGTCGTCGGGCGATTTTCGAGTTCTCTCACGCGTGGCGAAGCCGCGGTCAGGACCTCACCGCGCGCTTCGAGATCTCCCAGCCGGCGGTCTCTCGCGGCACCTCGCGACGCTGAAGGCGGCCGGGCTCGTGCATGGCCGTCGTGGGGACGTTGCGTTTACTACCGGGTGGAGCCGCGCGGGATGAAGCCCCTCATCGACTGGATCACCCACTACCGCGCCTTCTGGACGGATCGCGTCGATCGTCTCGAGCGACTGTTGGAGGAAATGGACGGCTGAACGTAGCCGGAGTATTCACGAACCCCGGCTGGGGCGGATCTACACATGGCTGCACCGGCTCATCGCAAACCAGACGAACCAGGACTCGAAGTCGGGAGAACAGGAGACGGACATGAAGAAATCGGACGCGAATCAGGCGAGTCCGCCTCGAGCTCATCTCCCAGAGGATCGCTGACCTCGGGACTGGCGCGGAGAGGTTCTCGGCAGGATGCGCGGGCTCATCAAGGAAGCAGATCCCGGACGTCGTCGAGGAATGGAAGTGGATGGGCACTCCGGTCTGGTCGCACGACGGCATCATCTGCACCGGCGAATCCTACCAGAGCGTCGTGAAGCTCACCTTCGCGAAGGGTGCGTCGCTCCGGGACCCGGCCGGACTCTTCAACTCGAGTCTCGACGGAAACGTCCGCCGTGCGATCGACATCCGTGAAGGTGAGGAGATCGACGCGAGCGCCTTCCAGGAGCTCGTTCGCGAAGCCGTCGCCCTCAACACCTCGGGCCGGACGAAGCCGCGGAAAGAGCGACGTCCTAGCGTATGAACTCGATCGGCAAGACCCCAAGTCACAGACCGAGTCCATCGCCTTCGAGTTCGATCCGAGGCACCACGACCTCATCCGCGTGCAGGGCGCGCGCGAGAACAACCTGAAAGACGTCAGCGTCGAGATCCCGAAGCGGCGCCTCACGGTGTTCACGGGCGTCTCGGGCTCGGGCAAGTCGTCGCTCGTGTTCGGCACCATCGCGGCCGAGTCGCAGCGGCTCATCAACGAGACCTACAGCTCGTTCGTGCAGGGCTTCATGCCCACTCAGGCCCGGCCCGAGGTCGACGTTCTCGAAGGGCTCACGACCGCGATCATCGTCGACCAGGAGCGCATGGGCGCGAACGCGCGCTCGACGGTGGGCACTGCGACCGACGCGAACGCGATGCTGCGCGTGCTCTTCAGCCGCCTCGGCAAGCCCCACATCGGCTCGTCCCAGGCCTTCTCCTTCAACGTCGCCTCGATGAGCGGGTCGGGTCGGGTCTCGATCGAGAAGGGGGATGACAAACAGACGGAGGTGCGCACCTTCAGCGTCACGGGCGGGATGTGCCCGCGATGCGAAGGGCATGGGGAAGGTCCACGACATCGACCTCACCCAGCTCTTCGACGACACGAAGTCGCTCAACGAGGGCGCGCTCACGATCCCCGGCTACACCGCGGACGGCTGGTACGGGCGGATCTTCTCGGGTGCGGCTTCCTGGACCCCGACAAGCCCATCCGCAAGTACACCAAGAAGGAGCTCCACGACTTCCTCTACAAGGAGCCGGTGAAGGTGAAGGTCAACGGCGTCAACCTGACCTACGAAGGCCTCGTCCCGCGGATCCAGAAGTCGTTCCTCTCGAAGGACGTCGACGCGATGCAGGCGCACATCCGGGCGTTCGTGGAGCGCGCGGTCACCTTCACGGCCTGCCCCGATTGCGCGGCACGCGGCTGAACAGTGCGGCCCGGTCGTCGAAGATCACGGGAATCAACATCGCCGACGCGTGCGCGATGCAGATCAACGATCTCGGCGTGGGTCCGCGAGCTGGACGAGCCATCCGTCGCCCCTCTGCTGGACACGCTGGGCAGACGCTCGATTCGTTCGTGGAGATCGGGCTCGGCTACCTCAGCCTCGACCGGCCGTCGGGCACGCTCTCGGGCGGCGAGGCGCAGCGCACCAAGATGATCCGCCACCTCGGGTCGTCGCTCACGGACGTGACCTACGTCTTCGACGAGCCGACGGTCGGCCTGCACCCCACGACATCCAGCGGATGAACGAGCTGCTGCTCGCGACTGCGCGACAAGGGCAACACCGTGCTCGTGGTCGAGCACAAGCCCGAGGCCATCGCCATCGCCGACCACGTCGTCGACCTCGGCCCCGGCGCCGGCTCGGCGGGCGGCAGGGTGGTGTTCCAGGGCACCGTCCTTGGGCTGCGGGCGAGCGGCACGCTCACAGGGCGCCACCTCAACGACCGGGCCTGGCTCAAACCGTCCGTCCGGACGCCGACGGGGTGATGAAGGTCCGGGCGCCTGCACGCACAACCTCAAGGACGTCGACGTCGACATCCCGCTCGGCGTGCTGGTGGTCGTCACCGGTATCGCCGGGTCGGGCAAGAGCTCCCTCATCCACGGCTCGGTGGCGGCCAGGACGGGGTGGTGTCGATCGACCAGGGCGCGATCCACGGCTCGCGGCGGAGCAACCCGG
Source organism: Candidatus Eiseniibacteriota bacterium (assembly GCA_016712505.1). GTDB lineage: Bacteria > Eisenbacteria > RBG-16-71-46 > CAIMUX01 > CAIMUX01 > JADJQY01. Next base: position 4,047 of record JADJQY010000033.1, read on the forward strand.
CGACGTACACCGATCTGCTGGAGCCGATCCGCAAGGCGTTCGCGAAGGCCAACGGCGTGAAGCCCGCTCTGTTCAGCGCGAACTCCGAGGGCGCGTGCCCGACCTGCAACGGCGCCGGGGTCATCTATACCGATCTGGCCATGATGGCGGGCGTCTCGACGGTCTGCGAGGAGTGCGAGGGACGGCGGTTTCAGGCGTCGGTGCTCGACTACCGTCTCGGTAAGCTCAACATCGCCGAGGTGCTCGATCTGCCGGCCCAAGATGCCGTCGCGTTCTTCGGCACCGGCCAAGCCCGAACTGCCGGCCGCGCACGCGATCCTCGAGCGCATGGGCGACGTCGGGCTCGGCTACCTGCGCCTCGGCCAGCCGCTCACCACGCTGTCCGGGGGCGAGCGGCAACGGCTCAAGCTCGCGACCCACATGGGCGCCGACGGTGGCGTCTACGTGCTCGACGAACCGACCACCGGGCTGCACCTGGCCGACCTCGCGCAGCTGCTCGACCTGCTCGACCGGCTCGTCGACTCCGGGAAGTCGGTCATCGTGATCGAGCACCATCCAGCGGTGATGGCGCGCGCCGACTGGATCATCGACCTCGGGCCGGGCGCGGGCCACGACGGCGGGCGGATCGTGTTCGAAGGCACCCCGGCCGACCTGGTGGCGGCGAGGTCGACGCTGACCGGCGAGCACCTGGCGGCGTTCGTCGACCACGGTCGTGAGGCGGCTCCGCGGGAACCCTGGATCCGAGGCGGGCTCGTCCCAGGAGGAGGTCCCATTGAACTGGAACAGGTGGGTGCGGCAGGTTCACCGCTGGGTGTCCCATCGCCTTCACGGTGACCGTCATCGCGAACTAGGTCGTCATGTCCCAGGGGAAGCCACCCAACTGGGTAACCTATGCGCCTCTGCTCCCGCTCGCCTTGCTCCTCTTCACCGGTCTGTACCTCTTCGTGCTACCGTACCTTGCGAAGCGCCGCAGCGGGCGCCCCGGGACACGCGGAGTGGATCGGACTCGAAGACCTTCAGGCGTGAACCTGGGATCTCCTTGGCCCTCGGGCCTGTTCGGTCAAACGCGCCGGCGAGGGAGCGTCGATGGCGGGACGTGCCGCACCCAATGGGCGCGGTGGGAGGCCGGAGGTAGGGGACGCAGTGGTAGCGTGGCGTGGCGGGCCCAGGTGCTCGTCCTCCTGCTCATCGCGGCCGGGCCGCGGAGATGGAACGGTTGGCCGAATTGGCCCTTCCCGGCGGAACGGCGATCTCGATCGTTGGCGCGGCTCATCGGCGGCTGGCTCTCGGGGCCGTCGGGGTCGGCAGCATCGGAAAGCGTCTCACGCCGCTGCCGTACCCGTGAAGGGCGCGGTCCTGCGGGAGACGGGCGTGTACGGGCTCGTACGCCATCCGATGTACAGCGGCGTTCTCCTCGCGGCGTTGGGATGGCCCTCGTTCGACACGGGTGGCTGACCCTTGCCTACGTCCTCGCGGGTTGGCTCTTCATCGAGGCGAAGGTCCGTCGGGAAGAAGCGTGGCTTCGGGAGCGATTCCCGGACTACGCTGCCTACCAGCGTCGCGTGCGCAAGCTGATCCCGTTCGTGTACTGACGGTCTCGCCGGTGCCCCGTCACGATCGCGCTCGTCTCGGCCTCGCGAGGAAGCCTGCCGACCTGACCGTGCGTCGATCACCGAGGTAGATGGCGCACGGGGCGGAGGCGACCAGGCGTGGTGGACGATCGGCGTGCCCGCTCGACCGGAAGCCTCTGGGAGCGCGTGCGATCGACTGCTACGATTCCCTCATGTCCCGAACACAGCTGGAGCGGGTACGGCGGGTCTGCCTCGACCTGCCCGGAACGTTCGAGAAGCTCTCCCACGGCGAGCCGACGTTCTTCGTCGGTAAGAAGGTCTTCGTGATGTTCGCGAACGACCACCATGGAGACGGCCGGATCGCCGTGTGGATCCCGGTGCCGCCTGGTGCGCAGGCTTCGCTCATCGCGTCCGATCCGGAGACCTGCTTTCGGCCTCCCTACGTCGGGGTGCGCGGGTGGGTGGGCGTCGCGTTGGTGCGGATCGAGGACGGGGTGCTCTCCCGGCACATCGAAACGGCCTGGAGCTGATCGCCCCCCCGCCGACTGGCCCGAAGGGCCATCGGTGCCCTCACGCCGCGAGGAAAGAGGAATCATGGAAGGCTCCCCTGATCGCGAGATCAGGCCTTCCAGCGGTCCGACGCGTTCAGGCGTCGGCGTCCTGTCGTCAGGAGACGCATGGACCCCGGACCAGGGTCCATTGCGACCGAGTCCTACCGGTACTGGTTCTTGATCTCGCCCCAGGAGCTTTCCTCGACCGGGACGACGCACGGATTCGGGTCGCAGACCGAGTAGTCACCCTGGTAGTCGCCGCCCTGCGCGAGGCAGTCGACCTCGAGGAGCATCCTGCACTCCTCACCGAAGCAGCACGCCGAGATCGGAGGCATCGGGCAGTCGATCGAGTAGGTGAGCTCGAACGTTGCGCCCGCTCCGGCCCCCGTAGGCATCCGCGATCACGTAGACGCCGTCGGCCGGTGCCACCGCAGTCGATGGACTCGCCGGTGCCGACCGTGTCGTCCGCGCCGATCAGGCAGCTGCCGAAAGCATCCGCGCAGTCCGTCACGATGTGAGATCGCCTCGTCATAGCCGCCATAGTAGAACAGGGAGACGATATCGCCCTGCTCGAGCGTCATGACGTAGGTGACATCGTTGCCGCCGCGTAGCCCGTGCAGCTCGGTCCCGGAACGCCCGGATCGTAGTCGTCGATTGCGAAGTTCAGATCGCCTTCGATGACTCCCTGCGTGCAGCGCTCGATGGGCAGAGCGCCGGCGCACGCATCGTTCTCCGGCGGATCCTGCGAAACGATGCACTCCGTGAAGAGGAAGTAGCCGCCCTCGTACGCGTTGCTGTAGGAGTCGATCTTGATATTGTAGACACCGGTGTAGCCCGCGGTGATGGTCGCGTAGGAGTAGAACCCCGGACCGCCGTCGTCGTTGTAGACCAGCTCGGTCACACAATCGTCGGCGCTAGATCCAGAGAGCGCGTATCACCGACGGGCGCCACGCCGTCGGCGTCCGTACCGGCATTGAAGATCGTGCCGGCGACCAACTCGACCTGGTACCAGTCGAAGTCAGTGGTCGGGGAGATCGTCGCCGGTTGGACGATGTCGC
>JADJQY010000034.1 GCA_016712505.1 Candidatus Eiseniibacteriota bacterium
CATAGAACCCTGACCCTTGCGACCGTCCGCTCCCGACGAACGGGATCATCATTGCCGAAGGCGAGGCCCAGACGCCACGCCACTCGATCGTCGCCAGCCACGGGAGCTGGACGAACGCGCTCGATCGCGCGACGATCGCGGAGGAACTTCTCGCCACCAATGGGGAGCTGTCGCGTATCTTGGCAAGTACATGTCCAAGGTCACGTACAACGACATGGTTCCGACGTTCTTTGGCTTCCTCGCCGATACCAGCAGCTCCCCACCGAACATCGGTGCCGCTGTGGCCTGGGCCGCGGCCTCCGGTCTCGGGCAGACGTACTACGGGTACGTGCAGCGTGCGACCATGCGTCCCTTCCTCGGCGATCCCGGAATGGAAGTCTTTGCCAAGGTCCCCGAGCCCCTCGAGGTCGTGCTCCCGAACGCCGTCGGCCTCGGTCCCCAGACCATCAGCGTGACCGTGCGCGGGGCGGACTCCCTGGGCCCCGTCGAGGGGGCGATCGTCACGGCGCAGCGGGACTCGGTGGCCTGGGCCACGGCGGTGACCAACGCCAGCGGCGGCCGTCTTCGAGGCCTTCACGGTGCGGAGGGACACGAGCATCCGCATCAACGCCGCCCATCGCAACTTCTACTCCGGGGGCCGACACGCTCGACGTGATCCGGCCGGCACCATCATACCACCTACGACCACCATGTCCTGGACGACGACAGCCCGGCGGGGATGGAGACGGGGTCCTCGAGGCTGGCGAGATCGCCCTCCTTCGGGTCATCTGGCGGAACGGAGGAAGTGCGACCGCCACGTCCCCGGTTCTCTCTCTCCGCCCCACTTCCCTCGGTGGAGTTCCACCTCCAGATCAATGGCGAGTACCGCCCAGCCGAGGTCTACATCGGCTCGAAGAGCGCGACCCCGCCCAACACGGTGACAGAGTCGTTCCGACTGCCCGTGACCTGGGAGGGCGTCTCCATTCACGGCGAGCCCAACGCGGTGAGTCTCGAAGAGGAACTTTCAAGGTGTGGCGCAAACACGACACGGGCGAGTACGTAGTGTCGGCCCGCCTCCTCCGCCCAGACGGACAGCACGTTCACCGGGATCCTCCGGACGGACGGGTCGTTCAGCGGTGTCGATGACCGGGGAGTCGGGGGTCGACTCCTACTTTGCCTCCGCGGACTCGATCTGGTTCCAGTTCCACGGGGACGCAAGCGCCGACAACCTGACGTTCCGGGCCGAGGCCGTCGACTGGGTGACCGTAACGGCAAATGCGACCGGGCTTGTCCTGGGCGTCGCCGTGGGAGACACGATCGGCCGGAACTTCGACGTCGAGCTGACCGGCGACGTGCCCGACCGGACAGTGCTCCCGTTCACGGCCACGGCAAAACAAAATGGGACGGTCTACACCCATGGGGAGCTGGCATTCGAAGTCCACGCGCCGGCATTGGATCTGTGGGTCCTCGACGACGTCGCGACGACGGCCTCCGGCTGCGGGGTTGGCCCGGTCGTTCTTCCCGACCGCGCGGGTCGTCTCCGGGAGTGCGACCGTGAACGACAGCCTGGCCGCCTACGGCCGTCTCGATCCGGACCGGGCTGCAGTCCTGGCCGACTCGATCGTGGTCTGTGCCGCCGATAGCGCGAGCCTCGCGAACTCGATCCTCGACCTCGAGATCCAGGTGCTTCTGCGGAATGAGGAGAACCAGTGGTACGATCCCGGGGAGGTTGGCTGCGGCGGAGGTGGCCCGCCTGAAACTACGGATCCGGGGCTCTTCGTGGCAGAACCGCGTGGCCGCGCGATTCAACTTCGCTGGGACCCGGTGGCTTCTCTCTATGGAGAGCCAGTGACCCGCTATCTCGTTTACGTCAGGGGATGGCGCCGGAGACGACTCCCTCGCCCCCGTGGGCCAGGTGTTCGGAGCCTCTCGTTTCGAGGTATCGGACATCGACGGTGAGCGGGCTCGAACCGTTCGACGAGAAGGGACGGGAGATCTACGCCTGGTGGCTCGACGATGGCACCGCGGTGGCGGACCCCGATTCAGGAAAGGCGGATGGGTTCTTCTACGATCCTGGCCTGCCCTTGGAGGCGTCGACGGTGTTCGCCGAGAAGCTCGTGGAGCTCCCGCTCTTCGATGAGGGTGAACGAACGGGCACTGCCATCGTCGGGAACGTCGTCGGTGATGCCGTCACGCCGTGGTCCTCTCCGGACCGGACGCGAACGGAGACTTCGAGCCCGATACGCTCAGCAGCTGGAAGAAGAGCATCAAAACGTGGAACACCGCTCCCATGGTCCTCGAGCTCAACCCGATCGATCTCGACTCGGAGTACCAGGTGGCCATCGCCGGCCGTACGGACACGCTTTACGTCTGGATGGACGACGGAGAACCGTACCTCTCGAACTACACGACGAACCCAGGGGCTTACGCCCACTTCGACGCCGGTGGATCATCCCATCGGACCTGGCGGAGTGGTACTACCCCTGGCCGGACGCGTCGTCCGTGCTGCACTACATCGTACAGTCGATGCGGAACGGCGCGCTCGTGCAGTGGGATACGCCAGACCGGAGCAGCACTACGCTCGCGAGCGCCCGGTGGCAGTTCAACTCGGAGAACAACGGGACGGCCAAGTTACGGATCTCGGCGCCCTCCGTCGGAGACATCGACGGCGATGGAGTTGCCGAAGTGATCTGCACGGACCAGACTCCGACGAACGATGACGGTGTTCCCATCTGCAGTCCCGAGCCCTGTGGCGAGGTCTTCGTCCGTGACGGGAATGACGGCTCCCTCGAGTACTACGCGCTGAGCGAGGACTGGTTGTTCATCGCCAACGGCTCCGGTGAACCCGGCGTCCGACCCATCCTCGCCGACTTGGATCCGCAGAACCAGGGCGAGGAGTCGATGGTGGGCGGATGGAAGTACACGAGCCTGACTGCCTATGAGACCGAGTACTTCCTCTTGCCCCTGCGGGAGAGCACAACAACGAGTTCGGCGACCTCGAGGCGATCTCCTCGGAAGTACCCGCCACCACCGGCCACCGCTTCGGATCGGGAGGCGGGGCCCTGATCCGTCACGAGGGGGTCGCGGGCGACCTGGGCGACGGCGGAGATCTCGAGATCCTCCATCCTGACGGTCTATGGCGAAGTCGTGGGCGGAGTGGAGGAATCCTGGGAGCCCAGACCCCGATGCGGTCGGAGTCAAGGCCGGGTGGCCCATGTCGATCGGGGATGAGCCGCTGACTCCCTGCCTCGTGGCGGGCGAGGACGGGGGAGTCCTCATCGCGAGCCGTGACAAGCGCCTCCACTTCCTCAGGATCCCGGGAACGAGCTGGCCGGAGGACGGGTGGCCCCAGTATGGGAGGAACTCTCGGAACACCGCCTCCTTCATCCTGCTGGCCTTCAGCCCGCGCCAGAACGAGCGCGTGGATCTCATTGCGCCTGCAGGTTGCGCCGGTGCCGAACCGGGGCGAGCAGCGCATCGAGTTCGGGCTCAGTCAGGGTGGAGCGGTCGACCTCGCGGTCTTCGACGTGGCGGGGCGGCGGATCCGCGTGCTCCTGGACGGTACGCTGCTGGGACCAGGGAGACACGGCGTCACCTGGGACGGACGCGATGACCGTGGGCATCGGATTGCCTCGGGTGTCTACTTCCACCGCATCGAGGGTCCCGACGGAACGCACATCGCCCGTACGGTGGTGCGGAAGTGAGAGGGGCGGTCACCGCGGCCTGCGCGCTGATGGCGCTGGCAGTGTCGGTCGTGGAGGTGCACGCGCGCGAGTGGCGCGTGCGCCTCGACGGTACCGGCGACTTCACGAACATTCGCGACGCTGCATCCTACGCCGCCTCGGACGGGGACACGGTCCTTTGGTTCGCCCCGGCGACTACTCGGCAGAGTGGTCTCTAGCTTCTCCAAGAGCACCTATTGGTCTCGGGAGAGGGGTCGTGGGGGATCGGCCCGATCTTGCCACGCAAGTTGGGTCGGCGCTTCAGTGGACGCGTTTGAGCCCGCCAGGTTCGAATCCTTGGCTCGCCGTGGACGGATGAGGGCTGGCCTCGCCACGCTCGCATATCGACTATAGTGGACTGCGAGACTCTCACGCCAACGACGCCGGTTTGGAATGCCATGCGGTGACACTGGAGCGTGACTCGGGGTGCGTCTTCGTAGCGAACAGAACCGAGATTTCATCGGTCGATCCGGGCGGGTGGGCTCCGATTCGACGCAATGGTGACGTTTCCTCTCACCACATCATCGAAGGTTGTACGTTTGTCGGCAACAAGGCAAGCGATAGCGGAGGCGCGATCTACGCCTGCCCGAGCAATGCGGCAGGGAGCGTGATCGAGATCCGGAACTGCCTCTTTCTGCAGAATGAGTGCCCCCTCGGCGGGCGCGATCCATGTCGGTAGCTGCTGGGATGGCGTTCCCCGAATCACGAACAACACGTTCATCGGCAACAAGTCCCTCGATGCCGCGGTTTACCTGGAGGGTCTCGATGGGCACATCACGAACAACATCTTTGCCTTCAACGAGTGCTTCGGGTACTGGGTCTGGCAGCTCGGGAAGTGCGGATGCAATCTCTTCTGGGGCAACCGGACCTGGGGACTCGACGACCTGCAATGGGGCGGCCACTGCAGCTGGGGCGAGGGAGTGGGGTCCGACGAGATCATCGATCCCGGGTTCTGCAACCGCCGCGAGGGCGACTACACGCTGACCGCCACCTCGCCCGGCCTTCCCGCGAACTTCACGGAGCTCTTCTCGCGAGCAGGGCTGCGAAGGTCTCGTGGGCGCGTTCGGAGATGGGTTGCCAGGTGTCGCCGACGCGGGAAGCCTCCTGGGGCGAGCCCAAGCGGCTCTTCGGGGTGCGGGGCGGACAGCGCTGGGCGTCCATCGACGTCCGGGCGGGGCAGAAGTGAACCCCGTGTCGGGCAGGGCGAGTCTGTTCCACCGGCCGTCATAGCAGGACCGGCCGGTGCGCGATCGGGAAACAGGCCTCCCCTGCTCTGCCTCGCTTCCGATCGCATCGAGTTCGGGCTAGCCAGGGGCGGAGCGGTCGACCCCGCGGTGTTCTGGCCGACGTGGCGGGGCGTAGGATCCGGGTCTCCGGACGGTACGCTGCTGGGACCAGGAGACACGGCGTCACCTGGGACGCCCACGATGATCGCGGGCATCGGGTCGCCTCGGGGTGTACTTCCACCGCATCGAGGGTCCGACGGCACGGACATCGCGCGTACGGTGGTGTGGAGGTGAGGGCGGCGGTCACCGCGGCCTGTGCGCTGATGGCGCTCGCAGGTTCGGTCGTGGAGGTGCACGCGCGCGAGTGGCGCGTGCGTTTCGACGGTACCGGCGACTTCACGACGATCGGCGGCGATCGAGGCGGCGTGCTGGAGGGGACTCGATCCTCATTGGCTCTGGCGACTACTCCTCCGAAGAGTTCCTCTACTTCAGAGAGCCGCTCTGGGTGTCGGGAGAAAGCGAAGGGGAAGGAAGGCCGATCCTGCCACCGACGGCGATCGGCGCCGTGTCACGCTTCGAGTTGTCCAACATCCGGATCCTGAGCGCGCCGACGAGCTGGGCGGCGACGAGCCAGGCCCGCAATCTTGTCGTCCGCGGCTGCGAGTTCTCGGGTGGCGTCGACTCGGGCCTGAGGTGCGCGGGCGACTCGGTGTTGATCTCGGCGTGCGAGTTCCAAGAAAACTCTACACTTGGATCGGTCGAGTCCAGGGCGGAGGTGGTGGTCTCCGCTTGGCAACCAATGGTGACGTTCCCTCCCATCACGTCGTTGACGCCTGTACGTTCATCGACAACACGACTGGACGTAGCGGAGGTGCGTCTACGTCTGCCCGAGCAACGACGGAGGGAGCGTGATCGAGATCCGGAACTGCTTCTTTCTGGGGAACGAGGCCCCGGAGGCGGCAGCCATCGACGTCGGCTACTGCTGGGATGGAGTTCCCCGAATCACGAACAACACGTTCATCGGCAACAACTCCCTCGATGCGCCGATCCACTTCGATCGCCTCGACGCGTACATCACGAACAATATCTTTCCCTTCAACCAGTGCCTCGGGCGTTGGGTCTGCCAGCTCGGGAAGTGCGGATGCAACCTCTTCTGGGGCAACCGGACCTGGGGACTCGACGAGACCTGCAATGGGGCGGCCACTGCACCTGGGGCGAGGGAGGGGGTCCAACGAGATCATCGATCCCGGGTTCTGCAACCGGCGCGAGGCGACTACACGCTGACCGCCACCTCGCCGGGCCTTCCCGCGAACTTCACGGAACTCTTCCGCGAGCAGGGCTGCGAGGGTCTCGTGGGCGCGTTCGGAATGGGTTGCCAGGTGTCGCCGACGCAGGATGCCTCGTGGGGCGAACTCAAGAGGCTCTTCGGTGGCGCGGAGTCGGACAGCGCTGGGCGCCCATCGACGTCCGGGGCGGGGCAGAAGTGAACCCCGTGTCGGCATGGGCTCGAGTGTTCCACCGGCCGTCATCGCAGGACCGGCCGGTGCGCGATCGGGAACGGGCCTCCGGCTCTCGCCTCGCTTCCGATCGCATCGAGTTCGGACTGAGTCAGGGCGGGGCGGTCGACCTCGCGGTCTTCGACGACGCGAGGCGACGGGTGCGCGTCTCCCTGGACGGGACGTTGCTGGAACCGGGGGGCACGGCGTCACCTGGGACGGAAGCGATGACGCGTGGGCATCGGTCGCCTCGGGGTGTACTTCCACCGCATCGAGGGTCCCGACGGGACGCACATCGCCCGCACGGTGGTGCGGAGGTGAGGGCGGCGATCACCGCGGCCTGCGCCCTCCTGGTGGTCGCAGTGGGGTCTCGGTCGGAGGTGCACGCGCGCGAGTGGCGCGTGCGCCTCGACGGTACCGGAGACTTCACGAGCAATCGCGAGGCGATCGGAGGCGGCATCCAGGGGGACTCGATCCTCATTGGCTCAGGCGACTATTCTGCCGAAGATTTCCTCTACTTCAGGGAGTCACCGTGGGTGTCGGGAGAGGAGGGAGGGGAAGAAAGGCCGATCCTGCCCCGCGCGTGGATCAACGTATCGAGTGGCTTCGAGTTGTCCAACATTCGCATCTTGAGTTCGCCAGCAGGCACGGCTGCGACGATCTGGGCCCGCAACGTTGTTATTCAGGGCAGCGAGTTCTCCGGCGGCGCCTACCGTGGACTGACGTGCGCGAGTGACTCGGCGTTGATCTCGGAGTGCGCGTTCATGGGCAATGCGACGCACCCATCGGGCGAATCCAGGGGTGGTGGTCTCCGCTTGGCAACCAATGGTGACGCTCCTTCCCATCACGTCGTCGACGGCTGTACCTTCATCGACAACACGACTGGACGTAGCGGAGGTGCGATCTACGTCTGCCCGAGCAACGAAGGAGGGAGCGTGATCGAGATCCGGAACTGCTTTTCTGGGGAACGAGGCTCGGAGGCCGCGGCGATCGACGTCGGCTACTGGGAGGGAGTACCCCGAATCACGAACAAACGTTCATCGGCAACAAAGTCCCTCGATGCGGCGATCCACTTCGATGGCCTCGACGCGTACATCACGAACAATATCTTTGCCTTCAACGAGTGCTTCGGGTATTGGGTCTGGCAGCTCGGGAGTGCGGATGCAACCTCTTCTGGGGCAACTGGACCTGGGGACTCCGACGACCTGCAATGGGGCGGCCACTGCACCTGGGGCGAGGGGAGGGGTCCGACGAGATCATCGATCCCGGGTTCTGCAACCGGCGCGAGGGCGACTACACGCTGACCGCGCCACCTCGCCCGGCCTTCCCGCGAACTTCACGGAACTCTTCCGCGAGCAGGGCTGCGAGGGGCTCGTGGGCGCGTTCGGAATGGGTTGCCAGGTGTCGCCGACGCGGGAAGCCTCCTGGGGGGAACTCAAGCGGCTCCTCGGGGGTGCGACAGGGGACAGCGTTGGGGAGCCGTCGCCCGCTCCGCAACGGAACTGAGTCCGGGAGCAGCGGGCCACTCGAGTGAGGCCGGTTCTGTCCACGCCGTTACCTCCGCGCGCCCCCCGTCCCCAGCCTCCGCCGCTGCGCATACGGGTAGACATCCGGTACCTCCCCGGCGCGGAGCCGATCCTGGAGGCCGCGCCAGAAGCGCGGGTCGAGCAGGTCCCCGTGGTGTTCGAGGAACGCATCCATGAGCCCCACGGGGATGCCGAGGAACTTCCCGAACTGTTCGGGGAAGATGTCGTTCGGGCCGACCGCGTACCACGGTTCCGCGGCGAGTTCCTCCTCCAGCGTGCGCGCGACGGGGAGGTCCCGGAAGTTGCAGTCGGTGAGGAGGCAGAGCTCGTCGTAGTCGTAGAAGGCGACCCGCCGATGCCGGGTGACGCCGAAGTTCTTGAGGAGGAAGTCGCCGGGGAAGATGTTCGCGGCGGCGAGCTCCTTGATCGCGTTGCCGTAGTCGATGATCGCCCGCCGGGCGAGTTCCTTGTCGACTTCGCGGACGTAGAGGTCGAGGGGCCGGACGCGCCGTTCCACGTAGAGGAAGTCGAGGTGGACGAAGTCGTCGTCGATGCGCACGGACCGCGCCGTCGCGGTGCGCAGCTCGGCGAGGAGCGCTGGGGAGAAGCGCGCCGTCGGGAAGCGGAGGTGTTCGAAGGACTGCGCCTCGACGAGCCGCCCGACCCGGTCCCGCTCGAAGACGAGCCGGTAGCGCTGCTTGACGTCGTCGGGTCCCATCGTCTTGGGCGGCGCGAAGTGATCGCGGATGAGCTTGAAGACCAGGTCGAACGACGGGAGGAGGAAGACGAGCATGACCATGCCGCGCTCGCCCTCTGCGATGACGAACTGATCGTGGGAACTCTCCAGGTGGCGTACGAGCCGTCGATAGACTTCCGTCTTGCCGTGCTTGTAGAAGCCGATCGAGAGGTAGAGCTCGGCGGCGGGTTTCCGCGGGAGGATCGAGCGGAGGAAGAGGACGAGCTCGTCCGGGTCGGGTGCGACCACCGAGAAGTAGGCCCGCGTGAAGCTGAAGAGCACGCTCGCCTCGTCCTCTTCGAGGAGGACCGCGTCGACGAAGACTCCATCGTCGTCGTGGAGGAGCGCGAGGATGAAGGGGAAGTGGACCTCGCCGCACGAGGCCCGTCCGACCAGGTAGGCGTGCTTCATCCGGTAGAAGACCGAGCGGACGATCTCGATGCGGAGGTTCACGAGGTCGCCCCGGTCAGCGGTGTCCGGCTGGCGCCACCGAGCAAGGAGCCGCATGGCGACCTCCGCGGCGTCCGCCCGCGCCCCTCCAGGGCGCATCGAAGCGATGATCCGCGAGGATCCGCGCGACGAGGCCGTGAGGCGGCCGTCGCGCCCGCCGTCGCGCCCGCCGTCGCGCCCGCGTCGCGCACCAGGTCGGCCGTCGCGCCCGCCGTCGCGCCTCGCGTCGCGCACCAGGTCGGCCGTCGCGCTGGAGGCCGCGGGGTCCGTGAAGGCGCGCCGAGCTCATAGACGGCCAGGAGGTCCGGGGAGACGGGGCGGTCGGCGAGGACGCTGTCCGTGGCCGTGAACTCGATCCGTGGTTGACCCCGTCGATCTCGAAGACCCGTCGGGTCACCGAGTTGAAGAACGTACGTGCGATCTGTGGGTTGGGGCCGGCGTCGGCGAGCTCCGCGTAGCGATCGCGGATCCGCCCCCAGATCGCTTCCTCGAGCCGCCGTGCCCCCAGGAGTCGGCCGAGGACCGCGATGGTCCGCCCGATGACCTGCGGATAGAGGTCGAGACGTTCGACGATGTCCGACTCGCACCCATGCCAGTCGCGTTCCTCGAAGCGGGTGCGCGAGCGTCTCGTGATGACGTCGAACTCCTCGAGGAACGCGAGGAAGGACGCATGGACGAGCGTGCTGCCGCTCTCGACTCCGGAGGTCGTCCCGCATCGTCCCCATGCTCGCCCCCATGTCCCGCGTTGGTCCGACCGGCGACGACTCCCACCTCGGCCGCACCGGATCGTGGCGGCAGCCTCATCGTCGTTTCCGGCTCGGTCTTCGGACGGGATCCATAGCGGTCGCCGGGATCCGGAGGCTTCTGCCTTCCCGTTCGGCTATCCTCGTACCATGTCCCAGGACCCCACCGTCCCCGGCATCTCCGTCCGGAAGAGATCGAAGACCAGATCGGCGCCGCGATCCGCCGCGGGGACTTCGACGCGCTTCCGGGGCGCGGTCAGCCGCTTCCAGGCCTCGACGACGATCCTCTCTGGTGGGTGAAGGAGAAGCTCCGCCGCGAGCAGGTCTCGGTCCTCCCCGAGTCCCTCCAGCTGCGCAGGGGACCTGGAACTCGCCCTCGGGGAGATGCGGGCGACGCGGTCCGAACCCCGGGTCCGCGAGATCCTCACGGCCATCAACGAGCGGGGTCCGGCGGGTCAACGCGACGCTCACCTCGGGGCCGCCCTCGAACCTCATGCCGCTCGATGTCGAGGAGACGATCGCCCGCTGGCAGCGAGGGAGCTGCCGACCGTTCTCGTAGCGCGATGGCGTTTCGCGCCGCTGACCGCGTCGGACCGCGCCCGCACACCGCCCGGGCCGGAGCGGTTGAGCGAGGATGCCGCCACCAGCGGGCCCGCCGCGGCGATCACGCCCCCGTGGACGATGCACCCGCCGTCACGCGCGATCCCGCCGCCGGGATCATCGCCTGGGTGCTCGCGAACCCCGCGGTCGGGGCCTACGAGGCGGACCGGACCTACCCGGGACCGCGGATCCTCAAGTTCGACGAGCACCTCGATCGTCTCGAGGCATCCGCGCGGCGCGAAGGGCTCGCCCTCGGTTCCGATCGGAGCCGCTTTCGGGCCGTCCTCCGCGACCTCACCGCGCAGACGCTCGACCTCGGCGGTACGGGCGAAGAGTCCGTCCGCTTCCTCGTGCGTGCTCCCGCCGCCCGCCCCGGAGAACTCGAGATCGTCCTCGAGCCGTTCCATCCCCGGCCCGCGAGCTCTACGACCGTGGCGTCGTCTGCGCGACGATGGAGGGGGCCCGTCGGGAGCGCCCTCGAGGTCAAGGCGAGTGCCTGGATGACGGTCCGCACCGCCTTCGTCCTCCCCGCGGGGACGTTCGAAGGACTGCTCTTCGTCTCCGCCCACGACGAAATTCTCGAAGGGGCGACGAGCAACTTTACGCGGTGCTCGATGGGACCCTGCGGACCGCCCGTGAGGGTGTCCCTCGCCGGAATCGCCCGGCAGATCGTGCTCGAGGTAGCGCCCGCGATCCTCCCCGTCCGTCTCGAGCCGGTGCGGCGCGCCGAGCTCCCCAGGGTCAGCGAGGCGTTTCTCACGAGCAGCAGCCGCGCGGTCCTTCCGATCGCGGAGATCGACGGACACCCGATCGGTGGGCGCGGACCCTCCATTGACCGACTCGCGGCGGCCTACGACGCCTGGGTCGAAGCCCACCTCGTCCCGCTCTGACCCCGCAGGAGTGACCACGCTTCGAGGCCGCCTCGACAGTCCGCGCTACGCCGATCCGCGCTTCGAAGCCGCTGCGGCGGTCCGCAGCAGAGCGCCGGTCCACGCTTCGAGGCCGCCTCGACAGTCTGCAGCAGAGCGCCGGTCCGCGCTTCGAGGCCGCTGCGGCGGTCCGCCGCGCTGCGCCGATCCGCGCTTCGAGGCGCCGCCACGGTCCGCGGCTGTGCGGCCGGGCCACCTGAGTAGACTCTCGACGTGGGACAGCCTGGAGACGCAGCGGGGAGGCCGGCGAGGAGCGCATCATGGCGAAGAACGTCCTGGGGAGACCTCGAGATCTGCAGCGGGCGCCCGATGACCGGGTTCTACCGCGACGGCCACCGCCACACCGGGCCTGGGGACATCGGCGTGCACGTGCTCTGCACGCAGGTCACGGCGGAGTTCCTCGAGTTCTCGAAACGGACCGGGAACGACCTCTCCACGCCCGTCCCGGCCTTCAACTTCCCGGGTCTCAGCCGGGTGACCGCTGGTGTGTCTGCGTGACGCGCTGGAAGGAGGCGCTCGACGCAGGCGTCGCCTCGCCCGTCGTCCTCGAAGCGACCCACCTTTCCGCGCTCGAGTTCGTCACCCCGACGACCTCACCGCCCACGCCGCCACGGACCGGCGCTGAGCGTTCCCGCTGATCCGCGCCGTGATGAGGCCGCCCGAAGGCGAGACGAGCCGCCCGGCCCGAAGTGTGAGCGATGCGAGCACCGGCTCACTCCGGCGCAGGCGCGGCGTGGGTGGAAACTCGCGAGACCTGTCGGGCGAAGGAGCGCCGGCGCGTCACGAGTCGATAGCAAGCCGGCGAACCAACCTGCATCCGCCTGGGAGCCGCGGACCTCGGGTCGCCGACCGCTCCCGCTCACATCCACGTTGGATGTCGGCTCCGGCCGAGTGCAGGCAGAGGCTCCCGCCGCGACCGCAGTAGCATTCGACGCGGGCGGATTGAGCGAAAAACGATTCCATGGGTCGCCCCTGCGTGCGGCAAACTCGACGCCGCTGACCCGTACGCCGAAGGAGGAGTGACGATGTCCCCCGAATCCAAGTGCCCGTTCACCGGTGGTGCCGAGACCCAGGCCGTGGCCGGAGCCAAGTCGAATGCCGACTGGTGGCCTCACCAGCTCAACCTCAGGATCCTGCACCAGCATTCCACGAAGTCGAACCCGATGGACGCGGCCTTCGACTACGCGAAGGAATTCCAGTCCCTCGACCTCGAGGCCGTCAGGATCTCGCGCCCTCATGACCGACTCCCAGGACTGGTGGCCCGCAGACTACGGCCACACGGTCCGCTCTTCATCCGCATGTCGTGGCACGCCGCCGGAACCTACCGGATCGCCGATGGCCGCGGGCCGGCGCTGGCAACGGCGGGCAGCGCTTCGCGCCCGAGAACAGCTGGCCCGACAACGGCAACCTCGACAAGGCGCGTCGCCTCTGGCCGATCAAGCAGAAGCGTACGGTCGCCAGCTGTCCTGGGCCGATCTCCTCGTCCTCGCGGGCACCGTCGCGCTCGACTCCGATGGGTTCCGAGACCTTCGGCTTCGG
>JADJQY010000035.1 GCA_016712505.1 Candidatus Eiseniibacteriota bacterium
ACTTGGGCGCTGACCCGCCCTCGGCCGCACCGAGACGCCGACATCGCCGTGCTGCGGAGGGACCAGGAGGACCTCCGGACGCCCTCGACACCGACGCCCGGAAATGGCTCGCTGCTGCTCTCGACATTTGCCATCCCGGACACGAGTGGGTGGCGCAACTCGAGCGGGTTGCGGAAGAGCCCCGCCGCACGAGGCGCGGATTCTCCGCAGCCTGCTAGGTCACATCAGGGAGGACGACCAGATGGCAACCACGCGACCAGGAAGTCATGCCCCGAAGTCATCGGTGATCCCGTGGCTGCTCGACGGTGACCCGGCGATCCGATGGGCAAACGCTGCGGGATCTGGTGGGTGCGCCCGCGGCGGAGGTCGCGGCCGAGCGTGCTCGGGTCGCCACCGAAGGTGTGGGCGCGCGTCTGCTCGCCCTGCAGGGAGCCGACGGATCGTGGGGTGGGGCGGCGTTCAACCAGGGGTTGGACTCCACGATGCACATCCTCTCGCTCTTGCGCGAACTGGGTCCGAACCCGAGGCGACCCGGCGCGTCGCGCGCTCGGCCGCGTCCGCGACGGCGTGCATTGGCAGGGTTGGGACTGGGACGGCACCTGGCGCGGTTGGGACTTCGTGGGGCGCCCTTTTTCGCGGGCGAGGTTCGAACCGTGCATCAACGGGCAGGTGGCGGCGAGCGGCGCCTACTTTGGCCAGGACGTGCAGCGGATCGTCGACCGCCTGCTTCGCGAGCAGCTTTCCGACGGAGGCTGGAACTGCGAGGCCGAGAGCGGCTCGACGCGCTCCTCGTTCAACTCGACGATCTGCGTACTGGAGGCCCTGCTCGAGCACGAACTGGCGGGCGGGAATCGCACCGAGGTGACCGAGGCGCGCCTCCGCGGACAGGAGTACCTCCTCGAGCGCCGTCTTCTCCGCCGTCGGTCGACCGGGGAGGTCATCACGCGAGACCGCAAGGGCGACACCGTCTGGACGTCCTTCTCCTTCCCGACCTGGTGGCACTACGATGTGCTCCGCGGGCTCGAGTACCTGCGAAGAGCCGACGTTTTGCCGGACGACCGCGTCGCCGAGGCCATCGAGCTGGTCGCGTCGAAGCGGGGCAGTGACGGTCGGTGGCTGCTCGAATGTCAGCATCCTGGGACGATGGCTGCCCAACTGGACGAAAGCGAGGGTCGGCCGAGCCGTTGGATCACGCTGCGGGCGTTGCGGGTGTTGGAGTGGTTCGCGGCACGGCCTTGGTCGGAGGACACGAACGGGCCCGATGATCGGGGTCGAGGGAGATCGATGAACCAGGCACTGACGACACGACTGGTCCGCGCGTCCGATCTCACGCGCGACCTCGTCGCGCACCTCGACGAGGAGGCGCTGGGCTCGGACCTGCCGAACCCTGCCGTCCAATCGCATCGCCGGGCAGCTCTGGTGCATGGTCGGCGCCCGCGAGAGCTACACGAGGGCGATCGAGGCGGGGCGGTGGCAGGGGTTTTCCTGCAGCTTGGCGGAGCCGCGGGCCAAGGAAGCGGTGCTCGACGCCCTCCATGCTACGGCGGAGAGTCCTGACGAGGATCGACTTCCGGCAGTTGACCGAGGCGCAGCGCGCGAACTCGCACTCGACCTGCTCGAGCACGAGGTCCAGCATCATGGCCAGCTCATTCGTTTCGTCTACGGGAACGGGCTGACCTTTCCGGAGAGCTGGAAGGTCCGTTACACGGTTCTGTGAAGCCGGCCTCCACCATCTGCCCTCAGGAGCGATCGGACATGAAGAAGGTCACACCCGCCGCGACTCCTGATGCCTACGTCGACGCGCTGGAGGGATGGCGCCGCGACCTCGTCGTCGCCCCTTCGCGCCGCGGTCCGGAGCGCCAAGACGCTCGACGGAAGTCGTGAAGTGGGGCCACACCTCGTCTACACGGCCAACGGGCCGGTCCTCCTGATCCGTGCGGAGGACGACCGCGTTTTCCTTGGCTTCTGGCGGGGACAGCGTCTCGGTGCGATCGAACCGCGGCTCGAGCCCGGAGGAAAGTACGAGATGGCCACCTTGAAGCTGCGCGAGGGCATGACGATCAAACCGACCACGGTGCGTCGCCTGACCCGGGAGGCCATCGCGCTCAACGACGAGCTGGGCGACCCGACGAAGGCGGCGAGTCCGTCCACGTCGGGAAAGCAGCCCACCCGGCGGAAGTAGGAGGAGCCGCTCTATCCCACGGGCTTCGGAGCGATGCACTTGCGGTACACTCGCTCGGAGGCACCGACCATCCGACCGGAGGATCCACCATAGCAACCGTACGCCCCGGCAATCGAACCGTGCTCCTCGTCATCGACGTCAAGTTGGGGTCATGGCGGAGGCCTGGGATGCACGTCGCGTCGTCGACAACATCACGCGGGCCGTTGCGCGAGCGCGGGAGAGCCAAGTTCCCGTCATCTGGGTCCAGCATGAGGGACACGACCTGCCACGGGAGTCGACGGCTTGGCATCTCGTGCCCGAGTTGCGACCTGCCAACGGAGAGATCCACATCCACAAGCGGTTCGAGTCGTCCTTCGAGGAGACGGACCTCGAGCCTGTCCTAGCGGGACTCGGCGCGACACACCTCGTCATTGCCGGCGCCTCGACGAACTGGTGCATCCGGGCCACCTCCTATGCGGC
Organism: Candidatus Eiseniibacteriota bacterium; assembly: GCA_016712505.1. Taxonomy (GTDB): domain Bacteria; phylum Eisenbacteria; class RBG-16-71-46; order CAIMUX01; family CAIMUX01; genus JADJQY01. The sequence continues at coordinate 2,642 of JADJQY010000035.1, forward strand.
GTTGGATCGGGGTATGACCTGACCCTGATCGCGGATGCCCACAGCACCGGGAGCATCGACCTCGGCAATGGCTCGCGGGTCGAGGCCGCGGGCATCGTCACGGACCTCAACGTGACCATGACGTGGCTGAGCTATCCCGGCAGAAAGAATGGGACGGCCAAGGGTCGAAGACCTCGACTTCGCGAGCCTCGGTGTCTAGCGCCCTGGCTCCTCGCCTCCGGAGGGGGGAGGGAAGCCCCGGCCCCCGGGTGTCCCGGCCGCCCGCGGGGGCCCGGGCGGGGGGGGCGGTGCCAGCGCAAGGCGCGCGGCGCGCTGTTTGCCGGCGAGCGGGGGCCGCGGGCGGGGGAACGCCGCCGGGGGGCGGGGGGGGGCGGCGGGGGGGGGGGGGGGGGGGGGGTTGTCACCGGGGCGCGCGCTGCCCGTACCGTGGGCCGACACCATAATCGATAGGAGGGTTCTCTCGTGAGTGTGGCACTGCCGAACGTACCTTCAGGAGCGGGGACCATCCGATCCTCATGGTGGCCATCTCGGCCAACGAACTGGACGCCTCAGCGGACTTCTATACGAAGGTCTTCGCCTGGCAGACCCATCGAATGTCGCCCGAACTCGTCGCCGCGGTCACTCCGGCCGGCCCGACGGTCTCGCTGCGTGCGGGCACTCCCGACGGCTTCCCGGGGGTCGTTCCGTTCCTTCGGGTCGCCGACGTCGATACAGCCCTGGAGCGCGCCATCGCCGCGGGAGGCTCGGTCGAGCGCGCGACGTGGAGTGTGCCGATGGTCGGGAACCTCGCGCGCTTTCGCGACACCTCCGGGACGATCTATGGGCTGACGAGCGCGATGCCGCCCGGTCCGAGACTCCGCCGGTGCCGATGCCCCTTCGGATCCAATCCGAAGCCCGCGGCGGTGCGGTCTGCAGCCTGGAGATGTATGCCGCGGATGGCAACGGAACGGCCGCCTTCTTCGGGTCGCTCTTCGGCTGGGGTGCGGCGCCGACGATGCCGGCGTTCGTGGCCTTCGATCCCGGGGCGGGGATCGGCGGGGTCTTCCAGTCGCACACCCCGGCCTTGCCTGCGGTCGCCTACATCTACGTGGCGGACGTGCGCGCGAAGATCGCGGAGATCGAAGCAGGCGGGGGCAAGAAGATCGGCGACCCCATGGCGCTGCCGGGGCTGGCCTGCTTCGGCTACTTCGAGGACCCGTCGGGGACGACGATGGGCCTCATCGGCCCCGAGGCCTGACCCGGGCGACCGCCGACTCGTAGACGCCGCGGAGGAACACCCGAGGAGAGGTGCCGCGGAGGGCGCCCGGAAGAGCACCGAAGGCGCCGGGGAGACTGGGGGAGAACTAAAGGGCGCATCGCGGGAGAAACGGTCTCTGTCATTGCCGCCCTAACGCCGCGCGCAGCTCGGCGATCCCTGCCTCGAGAACTTCGTCGCGACCGCTCTGGATCCCTGCCGAGGTCGGCGCGACGGCGATGTCGGGCTCGATCCCGATGCCGTGGAAGGGCGCGCCGTCCTGGGTGCGCACCTTCATTCCCGTGATCGTCACGCGGAGGCCGCCAGGGAGCGTGAACGGAAGGATGTTTCCGTTCGTTCCCGCGGTCGGTGCGCCCAGGATCTTTCCGATCCCCGCGTGGCGGACGATCGAGAGGTAGGTCTCGGCGCGACTGATCGCCTGGGCGTCGGTAAGGAAGACGGTGGGTGCGGTGATCCGCGGCGCCTGCGGCGTGATCGTCCAGTCGCGGACCGTGAAGGTGCGCGCGGTGCGGTCGGGGGCGCGGTCGACGGGCACATGCCACTGCGGAGACTTCGCCGGCGCGGTCAGCCAGTGTTCGAGCCAACGCGGGGTCAGTCCTCCTGGGTAGCCGCGGCAGTCGACGACCACGCCGCGGGCCGCGGCGAGCGCGGGCAGCGATCCGCGGAAGGCCGCGTCGTCGATCCGCGCGGCGTCGAGGTAGAGGAAGCCGTGGCCGAGGTCGGCGATTCGAGGACGCCGGCTCTCCGCGATCCGGATGAGACACGCCTCGGACGGCTCGAGCTCGAGCGGCAGCGTGAACATCGCCCCTTCCCCCTGACGGGCGAACGTACGTGCCGAGTTCGCCGATCCGTCCGCGGGAGGAGCTTCTCACGGGTGCGCACCTGGTGCGAACCAGCGTTGCCGCGGAGACGCGGTTGCGGGGAGCGACGAGGAGATCGTCGACCGGGATGCCTCGATGGCGACGAGCTCGCTCGCCGACCGCGAGGGAGG
>JADJQY010000036.1 GCA_016712505.1 Candidatus Eiseniibacteriota bacterium
TCAGGTCGTCGGCGTCGACATCGGTGGGGCGACCACGGACATCTTCTCGGTCTTCCAGGACGTCTTCAACCGGACGGTGAGCGCGAAACCTCGGGATGTCCTACTCGGTCGACGTCTCGCGGAGGCCGGCCTCCCCAATGTCCTCCGTTGGATACCCTTCGACCTCGACGAGTCCGAGCTCCGCAATCGGATCAAGAACAAGATGATCCGACCGACGACGATCCCCCAGTCGCTCGAGGAACTGATCATCGAACAGGCCATCTCGCGGGAGGCGCTCCGCCTCGCCTTCGAGCAGCACAAGGCGCTCGCCGTGGGGCCGGGCAGGAGTCCAGCAGGAGCGGACCATCTCCGGACACCTTCGAGCAGACGAGTTCGGGGGAGACGCTCATCGACCTCCTCCACCTCGACCTCCTCGTCGGTTCGGGCGGCGTCCTCTCCCACGCCCGCGCCGGATCCAGTCGGTCAAAGTGATGATGCTCGACGCCTTCTCCCGGAGGGATCACCCAGCTCGCCGTCGACTCGATCTTCATGATGCCGCAGCTCGGGTCCTCGCTCAGGTGAACGAGAAGGCCGCCACCGACGTCTTCGTAGCGGACTGCCTCATCCACCTGGGGACGGCCGTGGCGCCGATCGGACGCGGGAAGGAGGGCCAGCCGGCCCTCACCAGGACGATCCAGATGCCCGACGGTCCGCGCCGGATCTCGGTGGCGTACGGTTCCATCGAGCGGATTCCGCTCCCCGTCGGTGTGACGGTGGATGCGTCGCTCGAGCCGCAGGGCAAGCTCGATCTCGGGGCCGGCCCGGGCCGGTCGATCCAGGCGAAGCTCGTCGGCGGGGTTGGGGGGATCTTCCTCGACTGCCGCGGGCGCCGGCCGTCCACGATCCCCCGAGCCCCCGCGAGCGCATCCGGAAACTCACCGAGTGGGCCGAGGCCATGGACATCTATCCCGGCTCGCGCGCCACGGTCGCGGTCTAGGGAGCAGTCGGCGACGCCCCGGCCGCCGGCCGGGTCCGCCGGAAAGGAGCGAGCGTTGGCTCACGCATAATACCGGGACTGCGGGTCACCGCGCGCACCCGGATCGTCAGGCGAGCGGCGTCTACCTCAAGGGCAGGTCGTCGTGAAGGCCGGCCAGGTCATGCGCGCCGAGGACGTCGTCGCCCGGACCGAGCTGCCCGGAAACGTCCAGCCGGTCAAGGCCGCGAGCATCCTCGGGATCCACCAGGAAGACCTCGGCGCCTACATGCTGAAGAAGCTCGGCGACCACGTCACCAAGGACGAGATCATCGCGACCGCGAAGAGCTTTTTCGGGCTCTTCAAGGCGCATGTCAAGGCGCCCGTCGACGGGACCCTCGAGTCGATCTCCACGGTGACGGGTCAGCTCATCCTCCGGGAGGCGCCCATCCCCGTCGAGGTGCACGCCTACTTCGACGGCACCGTCACGGAGATCCTTCCGGGCGAGGGTGTCGTCATGGAAGCGGTCGGCGCCTTCCTCCAGGGGATCTTCGGAGTCGGTGGGGAGACGAGCGGGGAGATCGCCATCGCCGTCCAGTCGCCGGATGAGGAATCGGCCCCGATCGGCTCGGTCCGCAACACACCGGCAAGATCGTCGTCGGGGGATCCCGGGTTCGTCTTCCTGCCATCCGCCGTGCCCAGGAACTCGGCGCGCGCCCTCGTCGTCGGGGAATCGACGACGCCGATCTCCGCGAGCCGCTCGGCTACGACCTCGGTGGCCAGCACCGGCCACGAGACGCCTCGGACCTCAGCATCGTCGTGACCGAGGGGTTCGGTCGGATGACCATGGCGAACCGGACCTTCGAACTCCTCGGCCAGCACGGGACACCGTGCCTCCGCGAACGAGGCACTCAGATCCGGGCAGGGGTGATGCGTCCCGAGATCCTCATCCCCACCCAGACCCACCTCTCACCGACGTGCGGGAGCAGGCCGGGAGGTCCAGGGGATGACCATCGGGTCGCCGATCCGGGCGATCCGTACCCCTACTTCGGCCGCCCGGCGAGGTCACCGCTTTGCCTCCGGAATTGCAAAAAGCTGGAGTCAGAAGCTACGGTCCGCGTGTTGGAGGTTCGTTTCGCTGACGGAACGACCGCGCGGTGCTCCCCGGGCCAACGTGGAGATGATCGAAACGTGAACTCCGTCATCGCCCGCCTCGTCCTGTCCTACGTCCTCCCGCTCCTCGGGGTCCTCGCCATGTCGGCGGTCGGCACCCGACTGGCGGGAGCGGCCGTTCCCGGGATGGTCGTGCGCGACCACCCGAACGACCAGGGGAGGCCGTCCTCCTCGAGTGGGACGCCGCGGCGGGCGACTCCGTGCGGATCGAGCGGGCGGAAAGCGCCGAGGGGCCCTGGGAGATGGTCGCGGCTGTCCGGGAGCGCGGCCAGCTATGTCGACCAGGGACGTGAGCGCGGCCGGACCTACCACTATCGGGTCGACGGGCAGTCGTTCAGCGTCGTGCCCCGCGCCCAGTGGTTCGATCTGGGGAGGACGAACCTCCTCCTCATTCTCCTCCTCTACCTGGGTCTGATTCTCATTTTCCTGAACATCGCGAAGCGGGGGGGGAGCCTCTTCATCCGGAAGATCGCCGGGCTCGACGCCATCGAAGAGGCCATCGGACGGGCCACGGAGATGGGGAAACCGGTCCTCTACGTTCCGGGAATCGACGACGCAAGCAACATCCAGACGATCTACTCGATGGCGATTCTCAACAGCGTGGCGAAGATGGTCGCGAAGTACGACACGGAGTTGATCGTCCCGCTCGCCAAGGCCTTCGTCGTTCCCCTCGCCGAGGAGACGGTCCGCTCCGGCTACCTCGACGCGGGCCGTCCGGAGAGCTTCCGCGCCGACAACATCCGCTTCCTCTCCGACGAGCAGTTCGCCTTCACCGCGGCGGTCAACGGGATCATGCTGCAGGAACGGCCGGCCGCGAACCTCTTCCTCGGCTCCTTCTTCGCCGAGTCGCTCGTCCTCGCGGAGACCGGCTTCCACGACGGGCGCCATCCAGATTGCCGGTACCGCGAACATCCACCAGCTTCCCTTCTTCTTGGTGGCCTGCGACTGCACGATGATCGGCGAGGAGCTTCGCTACCTCCGCCTACCTTCCCCGCGAGCCCATGCTCGTCGGGACGCTCAAGGGCGGCGACATGATGAAGCTCATCATCTGGTCTTCCTGCTCGTCGCGGCGGTCGGCGCGACCCTGGGGTACCTCCGAGGCCTTCCGCAACTACCGTGATCCGCTAGGAGCCGATCCGTGCGCAGAGAGATCCCCCTCTTCCTGACGATTTTCTTCGGTTGCATCATGGTGATCGGGTTCTTCCGTGCCCCATCCCTGGATCGCAACGGAGACCCGGGGCCAAGTCGAGGTGGACGATCATCGTGGCGGCCGCCGCCGTCGTCCTCGGAGTGGCCAACGTCGCGCGGATCCACCTTCACAAGATCAGCCGGAAGGACCGCGACTACCCGTACAGCTTCCCGCTCCTCGTCGGCCTCTTCGTCATGATCCTCCTCGGGGTCCTTCCGAAGTTCTGGTTCATCGCCCTGGGTTTTCCGGCGGGCGGGACCGACGAGGGCTCGCCGTTCGACTGGCTCTACAACAACGTCTACGTTCCCATGCAGGGGACGATGTTCGCGCTCCTCGCGTTCTACATCGCGTCGGCCGCCTTCCGGGCCTTCCGGATCCGTTCGATCGAAGCGGCCCTCCTCGCCCTCACCGCGATCTTCGTGATGATCGGTCGGGTGCCCGTCGGGTCGGCTTTCCACCTGGGTGAACTCCTCCTTCCGTTTCACCGGGTCACTCCCTCCTGAGATCCAGCAGTGGATCATGGATATCCCGAACATCGCGGCGAAGCGTGCCATCCTCATCGGGGCGGCCCTCCGGGCGATCGCCACGAGCCTCAGATCATCCTCGGAATCAGGCGCAGCGCACTCGGAGGCGACCGATGAAGGACTGGAAGACCCGCCTGGAGACGCTCGATCGTCGGATCATCTTCGTCTTCATCTTCTTTGCGGTGCTCCTCCCGCTCTTCTTCCCGATCGGATTCCCGATCATTCCGGGCGCGGAGTCGACGGCGTTCTACGATTCGGTCGAGGCACTCCAGCCCGGCGACATCGTCTATCTGGCCGCCGATTACGATCCGGGAAGCCTCCCGAACTCCAGCCCATGCTCGAGGCCGCCATCCGCCATCTCTGCCGGAAGGACGTCAAGATCATCGCGGGTTCGCTCTGGCCGGCCTGTCCACCCCTCGTCAACCAGGCCCTCACCGAGATCGCGGCGGGCGAGTTCGGGAAGAAGCAGGGGATCGACTACGTGAACCTCGGATTGGCGAGGGCGCGAAGTCGTCATGAACCAGCTCGGGAGAGCATCCGCGGGGTCTATCCGGTCAGACTCGCCGGTCAGGCGATCGACACCATGCCGATCATGCGCGGGTCGACCGCTACTCCGACATCGACATGATCGTCAACGTCTCGGCGGCTATCCCGGGACGAAGGAGTGGGTCCAGCAGGTCCGGAGCCGCTTCGCGATTTCCCATCGGTGGCGGGCTGTACCGCCGTCTCCGCGCCCGAGTACTACCCCCTACTTCCAGAGCGCCAGCTCTCCGGGCTCCTCGGCGGCTCGCCGGGCCGCCGAGTACGGGTTCCTCGTCGGGGGATCGGGCCGGCCGGCAAGAAGATGGACGCCCAGTCGCTGGGGCACCCGTCATCATCCTCTTCATCTTCCTGGGCAACCTCGTCTACTTCCTCCCGCTGGCGCGAGAAGGGGAGGGCCGCCTGATGCCTCCGGAGATCATCGGCAACACGATTGCGGGGCTCCTCACCATCGCGATCCTCAGCTTCCTCTACAAGGACAACGTCGTCTACAAGTTCGCCGAACACCTCTTCGTGGGCACGGCGGCCGGCTACTACGTGGCCTTCCAGTTCCGGACGGTCTTCCAGCCGCGAGCCTCTGGGAGCCGCTGAAGGGCGGCGACTGGATCAGCCGGATCCCGCTCGCCCTCTCCGTGCTCCTCTTCACCCGGCTGCTCCCCGGGCGACGGTGGCTCTCCCGCTGGCCCATCGGCGCGATGATCGGGGCCCACGCCGGGCTCCAGCTGATCGGGTTCCTCCAGGGCGACCTCATCGCCCAGGTGCAGGCGAACGTCCTCGGTGAGCACGGACAGCATGGCGACGAACTTCAACAACTTCCTCTCATCGCTGGGGTACTCACCACCCTCGTCTATTTCTTCTTCTCGACCGGAGCACCGGGGCGCCGTCGGCGTGCTCTCCAAGGTGGGCATCTATTTCCTTCATGATATCGTTCGGAGCCTCCTACGGCTTCACGGTCATGGCGCGCATGTCGCTGCTCATCGGTCGCCCTCGACTTCCTCTTCGGGGACTGGCTCCACCTGCTCTAGCGGGGCGCTGACGGACGCGCCATCCCGCGCGTAACCCGACGACCGTCCGATCGC
>JADJQY010000037.1 GCA_016712505.1 Candidatus Eiseniibacteriota bacterium
TCAGCCCCAGCCCCAGCAGGATACCCGCGCAAGGACCTGGCCGACGAGCTTGCGCAGAGGTGACCAGTGGTAGCGGTCGTCCAAGAGCCCCACGATGCACAGGATCAGGGAGCCCAAAAAAATACCCGCGACCTGCGGCATGATCGAGCCGGTGTCCGGTATCCAGGATACGTCGCCGAACGAGCGGACGATACGGCTGACCCACAACCCGACCCAGACGACACCCCAGAACGAGACGAAGACCGCCACGCCTCCCAAAAGCGGCGTCGGACGGGCGTGTTGCTTGCGGCCGCCCGGATAGTCCAGATAACCGCTCCGCACGGAGATCTTCTCCATGAGCGGTGTCATGAACAAGGACGCTCCGACGGCCGTGACAAAAACGGCCAGATGCGTCAGTTGCAGCAGGATCGACTCATTCACTTCTTGTTATCCTCTCAAGCAGTTCCGTCCAGCAAGACAGTGCTCTGGAGCGGCCATAAAGACCCCTGGCCGCATCGGCCCGCCGATCATCGCGGTCGGCCGTGCGCCCCTGATCCGCTCGCGACCGGATGTACGCGGCCAAACTTCCGGCGTCCGCCGGGTCCACACGGTACCCGATCCCTTGATCGCGTACCATGTCCCCGATCGCACAACGGTCGGGCCCGATCAGCACGAACGGCCTGCGCACCGCCAGGATCCCGTATATCTTACTCGGATGCACGATCCCCACAAAGGATGTTCCCATCACCACCACATGCAGGTCGGCCGCCGACAAAGACGCGGATAAGCTCTCGATCGGTTGGTACGGCAACTGCAGGATATTGGCCGAAGTGTGCGCGCGGACAAAATGCGCGACTTCCGCCACGCCGGACCCCGCCAATGAAGCAAAAAACGATATCCCGGCGATCCGCGAGCCGCAGCGCGGCGTCCAGCAACGTGCCCAGCGGATGACACGGGCTGTGGTTGCCCGAGTACATCACGACATACTTGCCGGCAAGGCCCTGCGTGCGCCTGAAATGATCCGCACCGGCGGCATCTTCGGCCAGCCCCCCCGGATCCCAGGGCGGTATGACCTCGATCCGCTCCGCGCTCACTCCGTAACGCTCCGTGATGCGGGCCTTCATATCGGTATCCAGTGCGACCACCCGCTCCGAACGCGCGTAGCTGCTCCGTGCGCTGTCGCGCAAGACCCTTTCCAGGAAACCCCCCTCACGCAGCCACCCGGCCGCTATGGCTTCGTCCGGATTGAGGTCCATCACCCACTGCACGAGCTTCGTCCTCTTCAGCCGCGCCGCCGCCGCGACGGTCGCACCCAACAAGGGCGGCGAGGTCAACGCCACGACGACATCGGCCGCCGGGAGCGACAGAAGAGCCGGGAACAGCCGCGCATGAAAGCTCGCGAAGCTCACAGCTCTTCTCATCCGACCGCCTTTGCCGAGCGACACGTAAGGGATGCGGCGCACGTCGATCCCGCCGGAGCGCTGGCGATGCGTATAGCGCTCGGCCGGGGCGTCGTAACCGCGGTCCCCCGCGATGACCATGACCTCGTGTCCGCGCCCGGCCAAGGCATGGCAGAGATCGTCCAGTAACTGCGCCGTCGCCACCGGATCCGGACGATAAGCCTGATTGACGAACAGGAACGAGCTCATGTGCCGCTCCCGCGACGGACCAGGTGATCCCCGAGCACCAACAGGTCCATGCGCGTGCGCAAAAAACACTCGAGCGCCTCCTCGAGCGCGCACACGACCGGCTCGTTCTCGTTGAACGACGTGTTCAGGACCATCGGCACGCCGGTCCTCCGGTAAAAGACCTCGATGAGCTTGTGGTAGCGCGGATTCTGCGCCCCGGTGACCGTCTGCAGGCGGCCTGTACCGTTGACGTGCGTGACCGCCGGCACGAGAGGCCGCTTGTCCGGACGGATGCGGTAGACCTGCAGCATGAACGGCACATCGTCGTCGGTCTCGAACCACTCGGACACGCTCTCCCTCAGGATGGACGGTGCGAACGGCCTGAACGATTCCCGGCGCTTGATCTTCAAGTTGAGGATATCTTTCATGTCCGCGCGGCGCGGGTCCCCGAGGATACTCCGGTTACCGAGAGCGCGCGGCCCCCATTCCATCCGCCCCTGGAACCAGCCGACCACCTCCCCGCGATCCAGCGCGGCGGCCGTCTCTTCCAAAAGCGCGCTCTCGTCCGGCTCCGAGCGCCACTGACACCCTTGCTCGGCCAGCTGCGCGGCGCGACTCGACAACAGCTCGGCGATACGCGCGGCCGAGTACTCCAGGCCCCAATAAGCATGCTCCATCGAGAAGAGCCTGCGGCCACCCGAACGCCTCTGCCAGACCTCCATCGCCGCGCCGATGGCTCCGCCCGCGTCTCCGGCCGCCGACTGCACGTACAACCGCCGGAAGGGTGTGTTCTCATAGATCTTGCCGTTGGCGACGCTGTTCATCGCGCACCCGCCGGCCAGGCAGAGGTCCCGGTGCCCCGTACGGTCGCGAACGTAGTTCAGTAGACGGAAAAGAGCCTCCTCATAGACCAGCTGCATCGAAGCCGCAAGATCCTTGTGGCGCTCCTCGATCGGCTCCTCCGGCCGGCGCGGAGGTCCCAATAGCGCGCGGAGCTTGTCGGTATAGACGATACCGATCCGTGGCTCGCCCGACTCCCCAGGACATCTCGACCCCGGAGGTGTGATGTTTAAATGGTGAGATCCAACTCGAACGACCCGGCGGACGGGGCCGCACGACGCGCCGTAAGGCCTCCGCATACGACGGCTGCCATAGGCGGACAGACCCATGGCCTTGTACTCATCACATCGCATTTCGGGAAACCGAGATACTGTTTGAGCGCCAGATAGAACAACCCCAACGAGTGCGGATAGAGACCGCCCTCCTGTCCGGATCGCTCCGTCGAGCCCCTCCCCAGAGCGTGCTGACGAAGTCGCCGAACCCATCCACCGACACGACGGCCGCACGCTCGAACGGGGGGAGACGTAGAATGCGCGGGCCAGGTGAGCGCGATGATGTTCGATCCAGTGCACCCGGGCTCGGACCGTCTTCTGGGTCCAGGCCGCTCTCACGGCAGAGCAGGGTCTTGAGATCGAGCATGCGGCGGCTGTTCCGCGCCCGGTCCAGCACGGCTGTCAGATCGAAACGACCGCGCCCGACCAGATAACACAGCTTCTTACCCAAGTGCGCACGGGGATCGCGATTGACGGCGATGCGATCGACGTCCGTCAGCCCGATACCGGCTTGAACTCAGACAATATCCGACGGCTCGGGTGGGCAGACCTGCCCAGTGCTTGACCCGCCGAAAACGCTTTCTCCTCAGCCGCCGCGATGAGCTGACCATCCCGGACCAGACAAGGCCGACGCATCGCCGTGATAGGCGTTCAAACCCGGGATGATCAAGCCGTCCTCCGCAGGTATCGACGTAGCATGCAAACGGACAGCGCGTATTCAGCATAGGCGCGCTGCGCGGCGTATTTCCAACCCGGAGCACCCTGTGTGCACAATCCTTTCGCGAAGAGACAATACAGCCAGACGATCACCGGAGCCGCGAACGGCAACCGCCTCAACCGATCCGCCCAAAGAGGACGCCGACCAGCGCTCGTGAGCGAGCTTTGGCGGCCTCTTGACAGCGTAGGTCCACTGCCCGGCGCCACCGCTCGTCGGTCTTACGATCATCGTGATAGATCGGCGTCACCAGCTGGCCCACGGCGCCATCGATCTTCAAGCGGTAGGCATGCCCGTCCATCACGTAATTGCCGTAACCTCTCCTGAACAGCACCACCGAGCTCGGGTAGAGACTGCCCCGTAACGGCCGGCCGTCGATCATGTAGACAAAATTCACCCGGTACCCTGACACCCCCGCGCCCGGCGATCCCTCTCAACTCCTCCTCGAAGCCCGGCGCCAGCACATAGTCGGCGTCCAGAGCAAGCACCCATCCGGTGCGGATGGCCGCATGCTCGAGAGCATAGGCCCACTGCGAAGCAAAGTCATCGAATTTTCGCTGAAGCAAACGGACCCGGGGGTGGCGATGAGCGATGTCGATCGTCCGGTCGGTGCTCAGGCTGTCCATGATGATGATCTCGCTGGCCCAGGTCAGCGCCGCAAGAGTGCGGTCCAGATTAGCCTCCTCGTTATAGGTCAAGATCACAGGAGTGATGTCGGTGATCATCGATGACGCTTCTCCGAAAGGATGCGATCGTAGAGGGTCCTCATCCGGCGCGCGACGCTCTCCCAATCGAAATACTCGCCGGCCAGAGCTCGCCCGCGTTCTCCGTAAGATGCGGCTAGGATCGGGTCTTGAAGCAACCGCTGGATGCCGGCCGCCAGAGCCTCGGGACGCCCCTCGCAGACCAGACCCGCGCCACCACGCTCCACCTCCGGCGCCAGACCGACCTCGGGGGTAACGACAACGGCCTTCGAGGCGGACATCGCCTCCAATACGGTGTTACCGAAGTTCTCCGAATAAGAACATAAGGCGACCATCGAACTCGCTGCCAAGCAGCACCGCTTCATCTCCCCCTCGACGGGCCCGACCCAACGGACGCGGCCCTCAAGACCGAGCTCCGCGATACGGCGCTCCAGAAGAGCCCGGTATCCCTCTTCGTCGTTGCCGGCCATCACAAGATCGGCATCAGGCACCAAGTTCATCGCATCGATGAGCCGGTCGAGGCCCTTTTTCCAATGGATACGGCCCAGATACAGGACGAAAGGTCTCTGCGTCAGACCCAGCTCCTTAAATCTCTGACCCGGCCCGGTTCCGGGAGCACTGAAAGCATCGACTCCGTTAGGTATGACCTCGACCGCCCGCAGAGGCCAGCCGAAGCGGCGCAGTTCTTCCGCCTCTCTTATGGAAGTCACATGTACCGCCGAGGCGTTGGCTAGATTATTCCGCTCGAACAGCCCGATCCAGGCCGTCTTGAGCCAACGGCTCTTTTGCCGGATGAGGTCCTTCTCGAGCATGCCGCGCGGGCTGACCAGGTACGGGATATCGCGCCGGCGCGCGATCGACGCGGCCGTCAGGGTCGGCCAAAGGAAGACCGAGTGCGCATGGATCACGTCCCACCGTTCCGCTGCCGAACGCAGACGACGAGCCATGTTCGGGGCCCGGTATATGCGCCGCGGGAACGCGCACTTGAAATAAGTGACCTTCACTCCGTCACGGAGCGTCGGGATGTCCACCGGAACATCAAGATCCCGGCGCCCATCGCTGGACGACGTGTAGACATGCACGTCCTCTCCCTGGCGGGCCAACGCCCGGCAAAGTCCTGCAACGGAGCGGATCGGTCCTCCGAAACGGTACGCCGGTTCGTAGGTCGGCGTGACATGGAGGATCCTCATGAGTACCCCCGGCCCCGGGCGGGGTTCCGGTGCCGCCGTGCTCTGCGTGTACGGAGCGTCACGAACCAGGGTAGGAGATAATTGTTGATCATCAGGCAGAACGCGAGAGCCGACACCACCGTCGAGGTGACCTCGATCATCGATCCTCCGGCCTGTAGCATGCCCATGCCGGGTACGAACCAAAGGATGAAACGTACCCAGTCCCCGTTCCTCAGGTACGAAGCGGCGATGACATCGAAGATGCGCAAAAGAGACCCGAAGATCACGAAGCCGACCAGGACCCCGACGTTCCCGAAATTGATATAGAACTCCATCACCTGCCCGATACCTACGCTCGTGCCTTCAGCGAAGACAAGCCCCGTGTAATCACCGACGATATCCATACTACCGGCGACAACGGGCTTATCCCGCCAGATGATGCGCGGCACCATCGCCGCGACGGCCATTACCAATGTTTCACCTCGCGCCGCGTTGATGCCCCCACTGACGATCATGTCCACGCTGCGTCCGACGAGTTCGTTCTGGTTGAGCCGCAGATGGATGCGATCCAGATGCTCCGTCCTTCGCGGGTCGAACAGCTCGAAGCGCCCCAGCATGTCCAGCACCTTCCCCGGAGGTCGGACGCCGTCGAGTATCTGGACCATGTCTCCGCGCGGATCTCGTCGCGATCGCGCATATAGGTAACGAACAACGACAGACCTAAATAGACGACGAGCAGGGAGGCGATCCAAACATGCCACTTGGGTCGATAGATGACGGCCACAAAAACGAAGACCACGCTCACGGCCGCGATGCCGAAGCTCAAAAACCGTCCCCGATCAGCGAGTATGCCGGGAAGAACGCGCTCAATGCGAGCCAGGCAATGAGCCCGCCTTTGCGGCCTTGAATGGCGGCTCTCCAGGCCCCGAGACAGACGCCGGCGATCAGGAGCGCCCAACCGGCGCTCGCAAAGGTCCTGACGCTCGGGATACGGTTGAGCACGGGTGAAGCCAAGAAGAAGATCAGGCCCGTGATCACGTAGACCTCGACGATCAGAGGGTTGGACTTGTGTGCCTCCGACCGATGCAGGTGCCCGATGAACGCGGCCGCCAGGAACGAGCCCAGACCAACACCCGCGATCAGCCCGCAGATCCCGATGAAGCTCTGTTCGAACCCCAGATATACGAACTCGTAGACACCCGAATCATACCAAGGCAGGCAATGGATCGCAGCGCCGAACCAATGATTGAGGTAGAGCACGAACAGATACATCAGTGGCATGCCGCAGGTCGGCATCCTTCGATACGGGACCATTGCGAACCCGATGTAGATGAGCAGGCTCCAGATCACGAGGTTCAATAACGGCTCGTTCATGTGATGCGCTCCCCGCACAGATACTCCAGGACCGGAGCGAATACCGTCTCGTAATTCCAGTCGGATAGGATGCGCTGACGACCGCTCTCCGCCCGATCGGCCACTTGTTGCGGGTGATCGGCTGCCCACTGAAGGGACCGCCGCAGGCTCTCTGACTGTCCGGACGGCAGGAGAGTGCATAGCCGGGCTCCACGAAGACCTCCCTCCAATCCGGGTCGTCCGAGACCAGAGGCAGCACGCCGCAAGCAAGATATTCGAACGGCTTGTTCGAGGCGCCGACCATCCACCGAAGGTTCGTATCCTGCGTCCGCATCGGCAGGAGAGCCAGCCCGACGTCGGCTTCGCGCAGATACTTCAAGACTTCGGTTCTGGACATCCGAGCACCCCCCCAGACGACGGAGCGACCCTTTCCGGCCAGACGTGCCTTCTCGATCAACTCACCGGCGTAACCCGGGTGACCGACGGTCTCGTATCCGAGGATCGATAGCACGGCATTCTCCGGCAGGCTCTGTGGCAGTAGAGCGGGCAGACGGTCGGGCACGATCGTCCCGGAGTAGACCAATCTCAGAGGACCGGAGGATCGCGGCGACGCCGGCGCGACCTCCTCCTCAGCGGACAGTTCCAGACACAGAGACCCTGCTCCGCACGGATCCCGGTTTCCCGCCGCAGATGCTCCAACCTGCGCTCGTTGGGCACGATGACCCGATCCACCACCCGGCAGGCCTTCCGCCGCACTCGATCCAGGGATCTCATCCACACGCTGGGATGTTGCGCGCTGAACCGGTCATGCTCGTGATAGATGGCTCGTGTTCCCTTGGTGCGCAACACCGCGACGGCGCGGCGTAAATATCCGACAAATAGATCCAGTCGGGCTTGTCCCGGGCGATGCATCGGGAGCTCCCGCGATGTAGGCCAGATAACCGATCTTATCCGCGCTCGAACCGCCCGTCCCGAGCAGACGAACGGCCGCACCGCATTCCTCGGAGAACACGCGCAGCTCCTCTGCGTCCGCCCAGCTCGGCGCATAGAACCGCACATCCCAGCCCGACCGCCTGAACAAGCGCGCGCTCCGCCACAACGGCGGGTAGTTCTGAGGCGGCGTGTATTGGAAATAATAAACCTTCACGATGGCCGGCCTCCGCCAAGAGCGCGTTCGTAGACATCCCGCATCTCCCTACAGACATCCACTGTCGCCCGCGGAGGGCGTATCGTACGCCGCAGGCTGTCCAGCCGTCCGGTGTCCGTGAGAACGCCGTGGAGCATGCGCGCCCAATCCTCGACGTCCCCCGGCTCCGCTAACAAGCCGTTCACGCCTTCGACGATGAGCTCCTGCATACCCCCGACGCGACGCCAGGACCGGCACGCCGGCGGCGAACGCCTCCAGCACGACCAGCGGGCCCGTCTCCATCCACAACGACGGGACGACGAGCGCATCGTATCGACTCATGATCTCGGATGTGTTCTCGGGAGGATACGGCTCCATGAAACGGATGCGCGGATCATCGACGCACAGCCGTCTCAATTCGGAGACGTAGCGCTCGTCGGCTTCGGATTGCGCCGCGCCCCTGATATCGAGCGTAACGTCCGCGTCACGGGAGCGATCGAAGTGCCTTTACCGCCACATCAAGACCCTTATCGACGTTCAAGCGGCCGGCGTAAAGCAACCGGAGCGATGAGCCGTGGCCGTCCCGGCCCGATCGGACTCGCTCACGTGCCTCCACCCCGTGACGACACAGCAGAAGTTTGCTTTCCGGGACCCCATTGAGCCGGAGTAGCCGGAACGCCCACTCGCATACAGCGATGATCCGCTCGGACCCTGACACGAGATCCTCGAAGGAGGCCCGGTGCCTGCCCAGGTCCGACTGCAGCGTAAGCGCTGTCCGATAACGTCCACGGGCGACCCGCGCCAAAGCACACTTCAAAGGAGCGGGTACGGATCCCACCGCGGCGATCGCAACGGCCGGAGCGCCTTTGGCCTGCAGCGTGCATGACGCGCAGTCTTTCGGGTCCAACAGGCCCTCGCAGACCTTCTTTCCCATACGCAGAAGATCGCCTCGAGAGCATAGAGCCGTCGGCGTGTGGTACGTATAGACGATCGGGATCCGGTGACGGCGTGCTTGAGCCGCAAGACCGGGCGTCAGCCCGCCGACGAAAGCATGGAAGTGCACCAGGTCCGGACCTTCCGCATCGAGTATCCCGTCGAATGCCGCGACATCGGACCGCGGATACCCATAAAGGCTCGATGCATCACCGTACGCCGTCCGGAAGCGGTGCACACGTATACCCCCTGCTCGAAGTGCCGTCCAGAGTGCCGGGTGCACAGATCGCCGACTCGACGCCCAGAGCGCGGAGGCCATGCACCAGCGAGCGGACGTACGTCTCCGTACCCCCGACGACGTCCGGATGATACGTGAACGGTATCTGCAGGACCTTCATCGGCGCGCCTCCACGGCCGCCTGAACGGCGGCATACACCCGCTCGCACGAGCCCGCGTCAGGATCCTTGAAGAAACGTTCGCGCAACTGGGCTCTGGAGGCGACGTACTCGTCCTTTCCAGACAAAGCCGCGTCCAGATGCCGGATGAGCTCCTCGACCGACGCCGTCCGCGGACCGGGCGTCACGGACTCGTACTCGAAATAGAACCCTCGCTCCGACCGATAGCGGTCCAGATCGTGGCAGTAGAAGAGGATCGGGCGATCGCAGAGAAGGTAATCGATATAACAGCTCGAATAATCCGTGATCAGCACGTCCGCCTCGCCCAAGACCTCCTGCACGTCCCTGTCCGCGCCGAGCGTCTCAAAAGGGATGAGATGACCCGTTAGATCCACCTTGGAGGGCGCCGACCACAACCGGTATCCGTTGAAGTTCCTTGACGATCATGCA
>JADJQY010000038.1 GCA_016712505.1 Candidatus Eiseniibacteriota bacterium
GCCGGTTGAAGTACAAATTCCGCATCACGCGCAGCATCCACACATCCACGGGAAAAGCCTCGTATCGCGCAAAACCGTACAACAGCACGCAGTCGGCCACCTTGGGTCCGATGCCCGGATAGCAGGAGACGAGCTCCCGGGCAGCGCCGAAATCCGCCGTCCGGATACTCTCGAGCGCGTGGGGATTGTTAGCGACGTACGTGGCCGAGCGCTGCAAGAACGGCGCGCGGTACCCCAGCCCCATCTCGCGCAGAGTCCGCTCATGACAACGCGCGATCGCCTCGGCCTTCGGGAACGCGCCGCCGCCAAGACGTGCGGCCAGTTGGTCATGGATGAGCTGGATCCGCTTGACGTTATTGTTGGAGGAGAGGATGAAACAAGCCAGAGCTTCCCAGGGGTCCTGGCGGATCAAGCGTAGTCCACGGTAGGCGCTGAGCGTCGAATGTAGACGCGGGTCCGTCTCTAGATGCGCGTACACATGCCCAAGATCCCGATCAAGGTCCAAATAGTCACGGACCTCTCGCGCCGTAGGCAGCACCGCTCCGCTGACGCTCAGCACTGCGCCGTGAGACCTGAGCGTGACGAGCTTGCCGCGCAACACTCCGCGATAAGCTCCGTCCTTCTGGCGCGCATAGCCGAACACCTGCCCCGACTCGAGCGTGGCCTCCAGATGCAGGTCAGGTGCGTCGATACGCATCTTCAACTCCACAAGAACGGCCGGGGCTCACAGCCCCGGCCGCATCACGCGCGTTCCGGTATGACCGCGCAGCGTTGCTCAGGATCGGATCAAGAAACATCCCATCGAGTTGCCGCAGTTGAGGCATTTGTAACAAGCACCGTTGCGCACGGTCACATGTCCGCAGAGCGAGCAGAACGGCGCATCACCCATCATCTTGCCGAGGTGATCGTTGAGCGCCCCCTCGACCGATGGAGCGGAGCTGACCGCGGCGCGGGCGCTACCATCCTCGTCGGGCTCATCCGGCTTGACCGCCGGCTTGGTCCGCGGGCGCATCGTCGGCGAGACGACGGATGCCTCCGAGGGCGGCACCTGCACGAGGTCGTGTCGGCCCAGATACTCCATCGCCAACAGCCTGAAGATATAGTCCACGATGGAGGTCACGTACTTGATGTTCGGATGATCCACCGGGCCGGACGGCTCGAAGCGTGTGAACGTGAAGACATCCACGTACTCCTGCAGCGGCACTCCGTACTGCAGACCCAGGGATACCGCGATGGCGAAGCAGTTCATCATACTGCGGTAGGCCGCGCCCTCTTTGTGCATATCGATGAAGATCTCGCCCAGGCGGCCGTCCTCATACTCGCCGGTACGCACGTACACCTTGTGTCCGCCGATGCGCGCCTCCTGCGTGGACCCGCCTCTTCTTCGGCAGCCTTTCGCGCTGGGCGATATGCGTCCCGTCTCCCGGCGGAGGCCGTCTTGGCCGTGCCCGAGGAGCTGGTCGAATTGAGCGGTTGAGAGAGCTTGCATCCATCGCGGTAGAGGCGCGACGGCTTTGAGCCCGAGCTTCCAGCCGTCGACATAGATCCGCTCGATCTCCTCGACGGTGACCTCGTTGGGCAGGTTGACGGTCTTGGAGATCGCACCCGATATGAAAGGCTGCGCCGCGGCCATCATGCGGATATGCCCCATCGGAGCGATGTACCTCTTGCCGTACTTACCGCACTTATTGGCGCAATCGAAGACCGGCAGGTGCTCCCGCTTGAGTCCGGGAGCGCCTTCGATGGTCATGCGTCCGCAGATGACGTCGTTGGCCTCAGCGATCTGCTTGTCGCTGAACCCGAGCGCCTGCAGCATGTCGAATCCGGGAGCATTGTACTGCTCTTCCTTGAAGCCCAGTCTCTTTAACGTATCCTCGCCGAGCGCCCACTTGTTGAACCCGAACCCCAGCTCGAAGAGCCCCGGCAGGGCCGCCTCGATCTTCTCGATATCCTCATCGGTGAATCCGCGCTCTTTGAGCGTCGGCGGATTGATGTGGGGCGCCCCGTCCAGCGTCATCGTCCCCTGCACGTACGTGACGATGTCGCGGACCTGGTCGTCCCGGTACCCGAGAGAGGCCAGGGCCCGTGTGACGGACTGATTGACGATCTTGAAATACCCGCCGCCCGCCAGCTTCTTGAACTTCACGAGCGAGAAATCCGGTTCGATACCGGTGGTGTCGCAGTCCATCAAGAGGCCGATCGTCCCCGTGGGCGCGATGACGGTCGCCTGAGCGTTGCGGACACCGTGCTTCTCGCACAACCGCACGGTCTCATCCCAATCCTCGCGCGCGGCCGCTAGAAGGTCCTGCGGGCAGTACTTCTCATCGATGCGGAACACCGAGTCCCGATGCTTGCGCATCACGCGATTGTTGGACTCGCGATTGGGCTCGTACCCGGGAACGGCCCCTTGTGGCGGGCGATCTCCGCCGAGGTGCGGTAGGCGTGTCCCGTCATGATGGCCGTCAGCGCCCCGCAGTGAGCGTAGGCACGCTCGGAGTCATACGGGATACCCTTGACCATCAGGTAGGTACCGAGGTTGGCGTAGCCCAGTCCCAGCGGACGGTAATCGTGGCTGTTCTGAGCGATGCGCTGGGTCGGATAGGACGAGTGGTCGACGACGATCTCCTGCGCCAGGATGAAGATGCGGCAAGCATGACGGAACCCGGCCACGTCGAAACTACCGTCTTCGTTGAGGAACTTCATGAGGTTGAGGGACGCCAGGTTGCACGCGCTGTCATCCAGGAACATGTACTCGCTGCAGGGGTTGGACGCATGGATACGGTCGGTCCCGGCGCACGTGTGCCAATCGTTGATCGTCGTGTCGAATTGCACTCCCGGATCCGCGCAGGCCCAAGCCGCGAACGCGATCTGCTTCATCAGAGCGCGGGCTTCATACGTCTTATAAGGCTCTCCCGTCGTCCTGAAGCGGGTCTGCCAGGGCCCGCCCTCCTGACAGGCGGTCATGAATTCATCGCTGATCCGCACGGAGTTGTTGGAATTCTGCCCGCCGACGGTGCGATACGCCTCACCGTTGAAATCGGACGGATAGCCCGCGGCGATGAGCGCGGCGACCTTGCGCTCCTCACGGACCTTCCAGTTGATGAAATCCTCGATCTCCGGATGGTCCATGTCGAGGCACACCATCTTGGCGGCGCGGCGCGTCGTTCCTCCGGACTTCGTGGCTCCGGCTCCCCTATCGAGGACCTCCAAGAAGGACATGAGCCCCGAGGAGGTGCCGCCGCCGGACAGCTTCTCCTGATGGCCGCGGATCCTGGAGAAGTTGGTGCCCGTCCCCGAGCCGAACTTGAACAGGCGCGCCTCGTTCTTGATGAGGTCGAAGATGGACATCAGATCATCGTCCACGCTCTGGATGAAGCAGGCCGAACACTGCGGCTTGCTGTAGGAGTCCTTCGTCAGGGCCGGAGCGCCTTTCTTGAAGTCCCAATAATAACTGCCGCCGCTACCGGTGCGGATATCGTACGCCTCCGCCAGACCGCAATTGAACCACACGGGCGAATTGAAAGCGCCTTTCTGGGTCACCAGGAAGGTGGGCCAGCTCGGCCTCGAAGGCATCGGCATCCTCGTCGAACGGGAAATATCCGCCGAAATCCTCGCCCGCCCCGCGGATCGTATGCGCGATGCGGTGCACCACCTGCCGCACGCTGGTCTCATGACCCGTGCCGGGCACCCCGGCTTTGCGGAAATACTTGGACACGACGATGTCCGTCGCCAGCTGGGACCAGCTCTTGGGGACTTCGATGTTCTCCATACGGAAGACCACCGAGCCGTTCGTGTTGGTGATGGCGGAGGAGCGCTTCTCGTACTGCACGGCGTCCAGCGGATCGGCCCCGGGCTTCGTGAATCGCCGCTCGATCTTCAGACCCTTCATATCGCCGGTCGGCGACACCTGTCCGTTGAGAGCGCTTTTGGTCTTGGGTGTATGCTGCATGAGAGCCTCCGCCTGGGCGTTGACGTCCTGCCGAACCGCGATCCGATAATGATTATAAAAATCTTTTTTGATACTCTCGACGAAAAAGCGGAGTGCCGCACATCCTTCCGCGACACCTCCGCATCTGACATCTGAGCCGTACCTTTATCTGGAGTATAGGACCGCTCTTGTGGTGTGTCAAGGCATTATTGGCCAAAAACCACTATATTTTGTGTTTTTTATGCTCCTTTGAGCGGCCATGAGCACGCCCGGGGTCCTTGCCATCACGCTGCGGTCTTGATAAAATCTTGTCACGTCACAGTTCAACCGACAAGGAGACTCCATGCTAGATGCGTACGCCGGTACTTTGGACGTCCACACCATCCACCTGTTCGCTTTGCGCTGGATCCATTTCATCGCGGGCATCACTTGGATCGGCATGCTGTACTTCTTCAACT
>JADJQY010000039.1 GCA_016712505.1 Candidatus Eiseniibacteriota bacterium
GAGGGGGTCGCTGCCGAGATGCTGCGCGAGTCGACGGGCGGGGACGCGGCGCTGCGCGCCCAGACGATGCAACGCGCGAAGGTGGAGCTGGAGGCTGGCGGCCCGTGGGTCGAGGAGCCGCTGCGCAGGCTGGCGGCGCAGCTCGCCGTCGATCCGGCGGCGAGGATCCGGCCTGTCGCCGCCAAGAAGGCGCCTGAGGGGATGGCGACGACACCGAGGTGGAGGTGGCGATGAAGCACGTGGAGCTGCGGATCGACTGGACGAAGTGCATTAAGGACACCCACGAGTGGCCGGGCAAGGACGAGATGTACATGGTCGGCAAGATCTTCCCGGCGGACCGGCCCAAGAGCGCGAGGGGCATCGACTTCCACCTCGGGGACTTTAAGAAGGGCCAGCGCGAGGAGTACGGCGGGACCGAGCTGATCAAGAAAGGTGTCGATCGCCGGCTCCAAGAAATTCCCGACGCATGTGGTGTGCTGCCTGCTCACCGTGCTCGAGCGCGACGACGTGAAAGAGGTTCGGGGATTTCGTGCGCTGGCTGATGGACAAGATCGAGGAGCAGCTCGCCGCGATGTCAGAGGACAAGGTGCCGCCGAAGTGGTGGGAGGTGCTGCGCAAGGCGATGGAGCGGCTGATCGACTGGCTCGGCGGTTGGCTGGCGCGGCCGGAGATCCTCAAACACAAGGGCAACAAGGTGATCACCTACCGGTCGCCGCGGATCAAGGCGCTGACTGACACCTGGCCCTCGGACCAGGAGTCGAACCCGCAGATCTTCCGGGTCACCAGCCACGGCGCCAAGTACGACATCTGCTTGCTCTTCCGCCGCAGTAAGTGAGCGGTGGCAGGAGAGGCCATATGCCCGCGCGTGTAGTGCGCTGCGGGCCTATCTTTTCTTCGTGTGAAGGTCCATGCGGTGGCGAGGGGTGGTGGAAGAGGCCGCGCCTTCTGGCTCTTACGCCAGGCGAAGCTCCGCTAGCCTCTTCGTGAGCTTCTCTCGTCCGCGATGGGTCACTGTGAACCAACCATCGACGTGGTCGAGCAGGCCAACATCGACGAGGCGCCCCATGCCCTCTGCTACTACATCTGCCAGGGTGACCGACAAGCCGAGGCGCACCGCCAACTCGCGCGTCCGGCAGCCCGACACACCGACCGCGTGGAGGATACAGAGCGTCTCGATTTCACCGCGTGAGGGCATGTAGATCGGTTTATCATTAGCTTCGATCATTGAGGGTACCCCCGGGGAGAATGGCAAGAGTTTATCTGGAGAGAATACGCCTCAAGAATCCGGGCGAGCAGGCTCATGAGCGGTCGCCCAGCCGCGGTTCGAGCGCGAGCGTCGCGTCGCGCCGCGTCGGCCTCGCGGAGGTAAGCATCGATATCACCGACAATAAAGAGCCCCTGCATCGCGCGGGTGAGCGCGACGTTCCACCGCTTCGGAACGTCCAGAAACGGCGTCGCACGGCCACGCACCAGGCTGATGAAGACGTACTCGGCCTCGCGCCCCTGGCAGCGGTCGAGGGTGCATACCTCGACCTCGAGGTGTTCGAGGCCGCCGCGTGCTCTCATCGCGTCGATAACCTCCGCGATCCGCCGCTCCTGCGCGCGATAGGGCGTGATGACGAGGATACCTGGACGGCGCCCCGCGGCTCCATCGGCGGCGTTCAGCTTCTCCAGGGCGTTGCCAGATCACTTTTGCTTCGTCGTCATTCACCTCGCCCTGTCCCCGGGGATTCAACCGGCACCAGCCTCACGCGGCACCCCGGCCGAGTGTCCGGGGGCTCCGTCCTCGAGCGCCTCACGAAAGTAGAAAGGTCTCGCGGGACCCGTGAGAGGCTTGAGTGCATGCGGTAACTGCTTCTTGAGCGTCCCCACAAGGGGCGAGACGGCCGCCCGGAGCTCGGCCAGAGGACCGACGATCGCGTCGAGCTCCCGAAGCGGTGAGGTGTCGAAGTGCTCGGTCGGAATGCCGGTGAGCCAATCATAGACAGATACCGCGTTGACCGCGAAGCGCCTCGGCGATCGCCTCGATGAGCGCGGCCCGGACGCGGGCGATCCGGCATCACCTCCGCCGAGCGCGGCGAGCCTCGGCCGTGGGGAGGTATTTGTCGATGCCATTGCGGAAGCCGACCAGCCTCAGCTTCTGGCCGGCGCGCACAGTCCAAGGCTGCGCATGATAGACGGCGAAGGCGTTGTCGAAGAGCAGCACCGGCGCCCGCAGCCGCGGCTCGACGAGCCGCGGGCCGCTTAAAACGCAGGGCGCGTGAAGTGGATGCCGCGTTCGACGAGTATGTTCACGGTTCCGGCGTGATCGGGTTGTGTGTCCGATCGCGGCCGCGCACG
The DNA here is from genome assembly GCA_016712505.1 of Candidatus Eiseniibacteriota bacterium. Classification (GTDB taxonomy): domain Bacteria; phylum Eisenbacteria; class RBG-16-71-46; order CAIMUX01; family CAIMUX01; genus JADJQY01. The sequence continues at coordinate 2,341 of JADJQY010000039.1, forward strand.
GGGACAAAATCCACGGCCGCGTCGGCCTCCATGGGGGAACAGACCACGATGCCGGCCTCGTGAGCCTCGTTGAGCAGAGCGACCGACGGAACGCTATCGAGTCCGACCGCGACGAGGTGGACGCGAATGGCTTTGACGACGCGCGCCGGCGATGATGTTACGACGATCAATCGCTGGCCGCGGCGAACCGCGGGGTGGGTCCGCTCGAGGATCCCCCCGACCGAGCAGACCAGCTCGAGCAGCGGGTCGAGGATGTCATCGAGCGTCGTGCCGTTCTCCTCGCCGTTATTGTACGGCGGCAATTGGTCAGGATCGCCCACCAGCACCCAGCGGCGCGCCTTCACGGCGATGGCCAAACTGGGTAAGGTCATCTTCGAGACCTCATCGACGATCAGCAGGTCGAAGCTGCCCGGCTCCGCGTGCTTAACCGGATCGAAGGAGAGGACTCCGATCGGCGTACCGCAGATGATCCCGTGGACCTCGGCGATCGTCGCGGACAACGGAGCGTCGCCAGGAGCGTCCTTGTCCTCGAGCGCATACAACGCCCTGGCCAGCGGGAGTTTTTCGCTCAGGCGGCGCTCGACACGGCGTGAGATCGTGGCGCCGCGCTCTTGCTTCTTGGGACCGATCCAGTAGGCCAGCGCGGACTGGGATAGCTTCTTCGGCCGGGCGGCGTATCGCACCGGTAAGCTGCGCACCTCAAGATTGTCCGTGCCGCTGGCATCACGTTGCGGTGCGAGCTTCTCCACCACGTTGTCCACCGCGACGTGCGTCGGGGATACGACGAGGATCCGCTCGCCCCTGGCGAGGGCGCGCCGGATGATGCTGGTGATGACCGTGGTCTTACCCGAGCCGGGCGGTCCTTTGATCACGGAGAAGTGCGGGGTGGCCAGCGCCTTCCGTACACACTCGCTCTGATATTCATCAAGGCGCCGATCCGACGACGGCTGGAGCGGCGTGTCGTCCACGACGGCTTGCGAGGTGAGTCCGTCCGCGGCGCTCAGCCCGAGAAGCACGCGGAGCGGCGTGATCGCGCCGTCCTCCGCCGCACCCTCGATGCAGCGGAGAGCATCCAACTGGCGCTCGAGCGGGATCAGGTTGGGCACGATAGCGATATGATGGACGCTCCCTGGTGACTTCGGAGCCGCAGCGACGGTCAACTCCACGACGCGCTGGCTGCCACCGATCATCTGGGTCTGGAACCCGAGGAGCTCGGTGGTCTCGGGCCGGGGTTCGAGCGCGAGAAATTCCCGCGGGGAGCGCTCGAGCAGCATTTTTTGTTCATCGGTCAGGAACGTGACGTGATTCTCCACGGTCCCGGTCACGGCCTCGAGGATCTCCTTCTCACAGCCGCGCCAGAGGTCGGCGTAGTCCAGTACGACGCTCACAGCGAAGGTCCCTTCCTTGGGGTCCTCGCGCCATGGATCGGCCCGACGGCCTGCAGCCGTCGCCGGTGCGGCGTCGCGCACCGAGCTTAGGAGCGCGCGGAATACGTCCGGCAGCTCGCCCTCGTCGTAACTCTCCTGGGGCTCGGGCGCGGGTCGCCGACGCGAGCGATAATAGGCCGCCGCAAGAGACGCTCGAGCTTCGCGTTGAGGCTCGCCCGGATCGCCGGCGCCAGGCCGCTGCTGTGGGCCACCGGTTCCACGACGCGCTTGGTGCTATGGGCGCTCGCTGCGTCCCCGGGCGGACCAGACGGATCAAAGATCTGAAATAACTGTAGAATGTTCATGAGACCTCCTGAGATTGATGCGTTTGCGTCGACCCGTTCGGTGCCGACGACCTCGATGTCATGTCCAGACACGAGGCCGGAACGGCTCACGGGACCGCTTGATGGCGTATAGACGCCCGTCACGCCCCCATAGGAGGATGCCGTCGCCGGCGACGCCCGCGCGATGCACCTCTGCGCCGCCCGCTAGCTCCAGCGACTCGTCAGCCGTCTGCTCCGTCTCGCCTGGTGGTCACGCTAGGGTCCGCGGGCAGGAAGCACTCCCTCGCCACGAGGCCGCCTCATGGCTCAGGGCGGCGCCTCGCAGGCGCCGGTCATGATCGCGCCCGCGTCGAGGACCAGGAGGTCGTCGCGGCCGTCGCCGTTGAAGTCACCACCGGGGAGCGGATGGTCCGGCTGAAAGGCTCGACGGAGGTGACGAGCTCGACCGCCGAGGGCGAGCAGAGCGGCGCCTCGCAGGTCTCCTTGGGGGCGTAGGACTCGACGTAGACGGCGTAGATGCTCCCCCTCGAAGGTCTGTGCGAGGAGCTCCGCGTCGCCGTCGCCGTCGATGTCCGCGAACGCGAAGTCGAAGAAGTAGCACTCGTCGTCGACAGCGATCGTCTCCACCGCGAGATCGAGGGGCCCTGGAGGATTCGCGTGAGGATCTCCGAGATCGGCGTCGTTGCCGAGGATGAGGTCGTCGTAGCCGTCGGCGTCGACATCACCCGCCCACATCCTGTCGCAGGAGGTGTCGATCGTCGCGGTCGCGCGCTGGCGCGTCCCAGGCGTTGGGGGCGCGGAGGAGATCGAGCCCATCGCCGCAGACGACGACCTCGACGCCCCCATCGCCGTCGAGATCGGTCGCCGTCCGATCGTAGACCACGGGAAACGACGCCAGGGCGGGCGCGGTGGTCGCGTGAATCGGCGCGCCGTCGACCTGGCCGCGGAGGATCTTGGTCTCGACGTCGCTGTCGAGCGCGAGGTCGGCGAGGCCGTCGCCGTCGACGTCGACCCCCGGGCGATCGAGGCGGCGCCAGGGATGGTGCGCGTACACACCGGTGATCACGAAGCCGCCCTCGCCGGCGGCGACGAGCGCGAGATCGACCGGCGCCAGGTCGTCCTTGCCGTGGACGAGCCAGGCCGTGGCGGAGTCCTTGTCGAGGACAAGGACGTCGTCACGACCGTCGCCGTTGACGTCGCCGGCGGGGCGCGGGTCGAGGCGGATCCCAGGGTCGGAGGGCGACGGGATCGGGAAGCCGCGAGCTGCGAGGACGGGCGGATCGTCGGAGAGCGCGGCCGGGTTCGGCTCGCCGAAGATCACGAAGCCTGCGAGGCCGATGTCGGCGAAGCCGTCGCCGTTGACGTCGCCGAGCGGCTCGATCTCGAGGAGGACCCAGTCGTCGACGTCGACGGGGAAGCCGCCGACGCCCGCCTGGAGCGCGCTGGCGTCGAGCGCCTGGTCGCGGCAGGAGGGCCCGGCGGGCACCCGTCGCCGGCGCTGGTGTCGGTGGCGCTCCCGGTGGCGCTCTCTGTGGCGCTCTCTGTGGCGCTCTCGGTAGCGATTGTCGTCCCCGCGGTCTCCGCGGTCGCGGAGAACATCGCGCCACCGCCGCAGGCGAGCGGCGCCAGGAGCATTGCCGCTAGTAAGGCTCGGGCGCGCGTGACCATCGGATCGTCGGCTTTCAGCAGAGCGCCGACGATCCGAGCCTGACATGAACAGGAGCGCATATGCCAGGCTACCACGCTCCACTACCACGTTTTGCACCTGGATCCGCGCGCATTTTGTAGTTTCTCCCACGTCGAGACCATGGGCCGCGCGGTCACTGTCTCTAGGAGGGCGATCGGGTGGCATTTCTGGGAGTTGGTCCAACTCCCTGTCGCGGGGCGGCGAGGCCGTGGCGCTAGGGCAGGGGCGGTGCCTCGGGTTCGGATGGGGTCCATTTACCAGGTGCTCGCGGAAATTGGGCGGGCGGCCTCGGGTATCGGCGGCGGGCGGGGTGGCGCTCCGGCGGTCCTGAGCGCGGATCAGGGGTGAGGCCAGAACCTGTGACGAGTGCCGCTAGGAGGGCGATCGGGTGGCATTTTTGGGAGTTGTCCCGACTCCCTGTCGCGGGGCGGCGAGATCGTGGCGTTAGGGCAGGGTGCGGTGCTCGCCTGCATGCGCGACAGGGGAACAGCCTGTCGCGCCAGGAAAAATTGACCCGCGGGTTTCGCGCCGTTGCCCCGCCGTTGCCCTAACTCTGCTCCACGAGACGGTACAAGACGGTACGGGGCGGGCGGACAGTGGGCCGAAATAAGGAGCGATTACAAGCAGTTGGACGCCAAGTCCCCGACATCACACGGGTTCGTTTGCTCGCTCGCGCCGTCTTCGACACCTGTCGCGCCCACCCTTAAAACGCTGTCTAGGACCCCCTAGGCAGCGTTTTACGTTTCTTGACCCCCTTGGTGTTACCTGTGGTGTTACCGCGGATCGCGCAGGGGGCCGCGGGGGTTGTTGTTCCTGCGGGAGATACCAGCAGGTCGATGAGATCTTCGCCCGCGTTCGGGGCGAGGTGGGCGTAGCGCTCGGTGGTGGTGATGTGGGCGTGGCCGAGCCAGAGCTGGACCACTTGCGGGGGGATCCCGCGCTTGTAGCAGAGAGAGGCGAAGGTGTGGCGGAGGAGGTGAGGGTGGACGTGCTTGTCGAGGCCGGCGTCCTTGCCAGCCTGGACGAGCATCTTCCAGATCCGCTGGTGATCGAGGTAGCCCTGGAGAGGCCCCGGGAAGACCAGCGAGGTGCGATGCACCGTCGTGGGCCGCGCGGTGTGTAGCGCGGCGGCGAGATCGCGCGTCAGCGGCACCGACCGGGGCTTGCCCCCCTTGGGCGGCTTCTCGCCCAGCCTGCCCCCGTCCTCCTGCCTCACGCTGCGCTGCACCCGTAGGCTGGGTCGTTCGACCTCCAACCGAAGGTCGTCCCACCGCAGCCCCATCAGCTCGCCGCGCCGTAGGCCGGTCCTCACCGCCGTGAGCACGAAGAGCCGCCACTCCACCGGCACCGCCGCCACCAGCCGATCGATCTCCTCCTCTTCGAGGAAGACCGGGTCGGGGAGCTCCGCCTTCTCCATGCGGATCCTCGGCACCCGCTCGATGAGCTGGTAGTCGAGGGCGAGGTGCAGCATCGACCGCAAGGTCGTGAGCACGTTGTTGATCGTCCGCGGGCTCTTCCGCCCGCCCTTCCGCCGCGCACACACGGGCGCCTCCTTGCGCCCCGCCGACCGCCGAGAGCTCGCGACCTCGTCCGTCGGCGCCCGCATCTTCGCTCGCAGCCCGTCGATCGCCATCGATGTGATGGCGTCGAGCCGCAGGTGCGCGAGCTCCGGGAGCAGATGCAGCCGGAGGTTGCGGACCTTGTTGCGTAGATCCGACCTCGTCGGATCTTGGAGCGCGAGGTAGCGCTCCGCGAACTCGGCGAAGGTCGGCACGTGCGCCGGCGTCAGCGTCGTTGTTGTTGTTGGCGAGGCGGCGGTCACCACGACCCGCCGCCTCCTCGGGACCTGAGCTGCGATCCTCGAAGGAGCGCGCTCCTCGCGATCTGCTCAGGCATGCGCTCCACCTCGACCGAGCTCCGCGCCTCGATCGTCTCTGCTGTGGCCGCCCCGGCAGCTCCAGGCTGCGGCCTCTTCATCGCCTCATACTCGGCGATCAGCTCGGCCTCGATCGCCAGCGCCGCCGCCTTACGACAGCTCCGCCGGTCGAGGTACCTGCGGCGATTAAACTCGCCGCCCTCGCGGATCACCTGGATCTCCCACACGGGCTTCGCCCGGCGGGTGGTCGCCTTGACACTCATCTGGCCTGTCCTTTCGGAGTGTCCGAGGCCGTGCACGCGCGAGCTGTACCACATCAAGGGTCCTCGGCGATCGCCAGCGCGGGCTCGTCCGAGGTCGAGGGGTCTTGGTCTACGGGCTCGACGCGAGGCGATCGATGAGCTCCGCGCCCGCGAGCGGGGCGAGGTGGGCGTAGCGCTCGGTGGTGGAGAGTTGGGCGTGGCCGAGCCACATCTGGACGATCTGGGGGGGGACGCCGCGGCGGTAGCACTGGCTGGCGAAGGTGTGGCGGAGGAGGTGAGGGTGGACGTGTTTTCAAGGCCAGCGTCGCGGGCGGCTCGGGTGGTGATCCGCCAGAAGCGCTGGTGATCGAGGTGGCCGTGGATGGGGCCAGGGAAGACGAGGGCGCTGGGCTTGGGGCGGAGGGGGCGGTGCGCGAGCAGAGCGGCGATGAGGTCGCGGGCGAGGGGGACGGTGCGGGGGCGGCCGCCTTTGGGCTCTTTGGTGGAGGGGGCCGTCCGGTTGAATGCAGATGGCGCGCTGGAGCCGAATGGTCGGAGGATCCGCGTGGAGGTGAAGATCGTCCCAGCGGAGGGCCATGAGCTCGCCGCGGCGGAGGCCGGTGCGGACGGCGGTGAAGAGGAGGAGGCGCCATTCAGGGGGGCGGCGGCGAGCAGGCGATCGATCTCGAGATCGTCGAGGAAGACGGGATCAGGGCGGGGGACCCGTTCCATGCGGATCCGAGGGAGGTGGGGGAGCAGGCCGTAGTCGTGGGCGAGGTGAAGGACGGCTCGCAGGGTGGCGAGGATGTTGTTGATGGTCTTGGGGCTCTGGGGGCGCCTTTGCGGCGGGCACCTTTGGGGGATCGGGGCGGGTGAGGGCGCGGCGGGAGGTGGCCGCTTCACCCGTGGCGGTGCGGAGATCGAGGCGGAGGGTGTCGATGACGAGCGGGGTGATCGCGTCGAGGCGGAGAGGGCCGAGGCGGGGGAGGAGATGGAGGTGGAGGTCGCGGGTTTTGTTGCGGGTGTCGGAGCGGGCAGGGTCCCGGAGGGCGAGGTAGGTGGCGGCGAAGGCGGCGAAGGTGTGGGGAGCCGCGGTGTGGGCGGCGACGGCTTCGGCGAGGGTGAGCGGTGTGGAGTTCGCGGCGCGGGATCGAGCGTCGTATTCGGCGATGAGCTCGGTTTCGGCGTCGAGGGCGTGCTGTTTGGTGAAGCGGCGGCGGTCGAGGAAGCGGCGGCGGTTGAAGGCGCCGCTGTCGCGGATGACCTGGATCCTCCAGACGGGTTTGCCGCGGTGAGTGGCGGGTTTGACGCTCATCGGCGGCGGCCGCGGCGGGGAGCGCCGGTGCCGGTGGCGATCCAGTGGAGCAGGGTGGCGCGGTGGAAACGCCAGGCTTTGCCGACGCGGCGGGCGCCAGGGATCTCTCCGGCTCGGAGGAGGCGGTAGAGGGTGTTGCGGGAGAGGGCGAGCAGGTGGCGGGCTTGGTCGAAGTCGAGGAGCTCGGCGGTGGTAGGGGGGAGGGTGAGGTCGAGGGGGCGATCGGGGAGCCAGACGCAGGCGCTCACGGTGGAGGCGGTGCGGCGCGCTTCGGGGTCGCAGCTCGCTTCAGGGGCGCGTGGGTTCATGGGACTTGATCGATCCGAAGAGGGCTTGGATCAGGGCACGAGGAGTTTCTGAAGCACGGCGCCAGCGCTGAACATCAGGCCGCCGAGGCTGAGGCTGTTACGGACAGTGACGGTTTCGTTCATGAGCGCGCCGGGTATGACCCCAAGCAGGCCCACGAGCGCGATGGCGGGGACCGGGCCGATGCTCTTCACGCCGCGGGTGAGGCGGCCGAAGATGGTGCCCATGCTGACACCCGCGACGGCGGAGAAGCCGAGGATGGCGTTGTCGAGCAGGCTGCCGCGCAGGATCCGGTTGAGCCTGAGCATGAACTGCTCAGGGTCCTGCGCCTTCTTGAGGAGCCTGGAGGCGAGCTCGAAGCGCTCCGCCGCGCGGATCTTGTCCGTGACGTTGATCATGGTCGCCATGACCGTCGCTTCGGCGGCCTCTTCTTGGGTCATCGTCATGTCTACGCCGTTCATTGCTTCATATCCCTTTCTTTGAACAATTGAGAAACTCGCCCGTGAAGAGGGCAAAATCGGACATGGGCTGCTGCTCAAGCACTGCGGCCCCTTGATTCAAGGCGATCTCGATCAGCCTGTTCGCTCGCTCAGAACGTTGGTCGGCGCGAGCCTTCTCCTCGCGGATGAACTCCTGGAAGCGGGCCTTAGCCTCGGTTAGCCGTTCGTTCTCGGCCTCCATCTTTGCGTCGAAACGCTCCTGCATGCGCGTGATCTTGTCGGTCTCTCGGGTCTTTATGTCCTCGATCTTCTGGGTCTCGCGGGTCTTCATGTCCGCGAGATCGTCGGCGAGCTTTTTGGTCTCGCGGGTCCTCATCTCGGTGAGCTCGGCTTCAACGCGAGCCGCTGTTTCGGCGAGCTTTTTGGTCTCGGCCGCCACCTGGGCGTCGAAGCGGGCCTTCGCGTCCGCGAGCTGCGCCGCCTCCAGATCGAGGGTGTAGCGGTCTCTCCTGTTGGCTCGTTGGGCCTCTTCCAGCGCGCGCTCATCCTCGCGGAGCCTGGCCTCGCGAGCTTCTAGAGCGCTCTCTCGCTGGATCACCATACGCGCCCGCTCCGTGGCGAGAGCGGCCTCCACCTCCTTGTTCATGAGCTCCCGCTCGCGATCTTGCGAGCTGGTCAAGCGCAGCGCTGGGCCGTGATGGCGTTGAGACTCCACGACATCAGTAGACGCCGAAGAGCGAGAAGAGGGCAACGATTTTTTCGAGCGCGCTCCCAGGGCCAGAATTCGGCGACCCAGCGCGTCTTCAATCTGTCCCAACAACGAAAGACCATGGTCTGCGCGGCCTCGTGCCCTGAATAGTGACATAGCGAGCCTGAAACCCGCCCTGGCGTCACAGAAACGTGATCTCACGAGGTGACCTGACCCAACGAGGGGGTGCGCCTGTGTCGCTTTCGCCGCTCGGTCGGTCCACTCGTGGAGTGCTCTCCCGCGCGGGGCGCGTGGGTGCACGTGGGGTTCAGTCGCTCTGGGTTGGGGTTGGTGGGCGGGAGCGTCGGCGCGCAAGTCGAGGGCCGATCCGCGCAGTCTCTCGACGAGGTGAGGGTCGTCGATGAACACGAGGAGGTGATGGTCGGGCAGCAGCTCCTCGCACCAGATGCACGCGTGCTCGAAGCCGACACCACGGCGGCCGCGGAGGTACTGGTTCAGGGTGTCAGCCTTGATTCGGCCGCCAAGGCGCTTGGAGAGGCGCGTGGCGCGGCCTGGGAACACCTTCGCGGTCGCCTCGACGAGGGCCTTGCTGACCTGCTCTACGCCGCTCCAGGAGACGCGTAGGCCGTCGTAGCTGGACAAGAGCTTGATCGCTGTGTCGATCCGCAGCTGCCTGCGGTGTTTGTGGCCGAGGCCCAGGGCGCTCAGAAGGCCCCAGAGGTCGGCGCTGCTGCGGATAATGACGCTGTGCCCCATGTCAGTACGTTCCAGTGGGACAGCTTCCCTTGGCAACGATCCCTTTCGCGCCGGGCGATTCAATGTGTCCTGTGAAATGGACACATTGCCATGAGTGAACGTGTTCTGGCCAAGCGACAGTTCGTGCTCGAGAGGCGCGCCGGTGAGCGTGGATGACGCACTGGTGAGCCGGGCGAAGCGTGGATTGCTCGATTGTGAGCCAGGCGAACGTGGACGGCGCGCAGATGAACCAGCGATGATGCTCGAGATCACCCTCGCCGGGCGGCGAGGTCGTGCTCGGCGGCCTGGAGCGGCGCCGCCCCCTCAAAGTTTTTTCACAAAAAGGGAGATCTCTCCGGGAGAGATCTCCCCTGCGCCTTCGGCCGATCTCGAGGAGTGAGCCCTCGGTGAGCGATCCCCCAGCACGGGCCAGGCGGCACGCTGGCGGGGCTTGTGTGCTCGAACAGGCGCATGAGCGCGTCGAGGCCGTCGAGCCGGGCTCTCTTGCCAGGCTCTTCGAGCGCCTCCGTGCGGGGCGCGAGGTCAAGGCCGGCAGTCGAGAACGTGTTTTCCTTTGTGCGAGCGAGCGGGCGAAGCGCCAGAAGAGGGCGTCGTCGTCGTCAGCGAGGGCGCCCGGCTGCTCGTGGACCTCCGCGAGCCGGGCCGCGAGGGCTAGCCGCTGAGCCGAGCATCAAGAGCCGCACGTGCGCCGCGCCGCTGCCCTCGCTTGGGCTCAGGGCTTCGCCGAGGCCGCCACGAGCCGTGAGAGCGCGGCGGTCGTCGCTTGCAGCGCGTGGACGGTGGCCTCGAGGTCGAGGCGACCCTCCGGGCTCTTGATGCGATAGTCGTCGTCGTAGGTGGCAACGGTCATGTACTTGCCGTTGCCGAAGCGCTTCGGCCGGCTGAATCGCGGGACGCTCTCGGCCACGCGGCGAAACCATAGCTGGCGCAGATCACCGCGGCGCTCGGGGGTCTCCGCGCAGATCTTCGCCACCAGGACGCCCTCTTCGAGCTGGAGATAGATGCTACCGCCCTCGATACCCAAGGTGTTCCACCAGAACCCGAGGAAGCCGCCAGAGGGGTTGGGCACATAGCTCCAGTCGCCGTCTCCGAGCAGGATCTGCAACTGCAGGAACAGGCCGATGTAGGCCGGGTCTCCGCCTCTCCATTCGCTCACCGGCGTGGTCCTGAAGCGCTGCACCGCGGCCTCACGGGCCTCGATCATGTCGAGGAAGTCGAGATAGATGGCATTTCGGCACGCGTCGCCGCGGCGCAGCACCGCGAGCAGCTCGTGGCGCAGGAAGGTCGTCCAGCGGTCCGCCTGCACCCCGCGATACGAGGACTGGTCGCCGGTCTTGAGGAAGATGAAGACGCGCTGGCGCTGCGGGTACTTAGCCGCGAGCGCCAGTGCGTAGGCGTTGAGCTGGTTCGAGTGCTCGGCCGAGTGGATCTTGTCCTCGATGACCAGGAGGTGGTTCGCGCCGATCTCGGCGACGATGTCGACGTGAGCGAGCTGGCGCTTGATGACGACCGAATAGTCGCCGCCCGGGGCCTCCGTCTTAGCGGCGTCGTACATGGATGCGACCAGATCTCTGCCGATCGCGTGCATCGCCGGGTCCGTCGCGGCATACCGGCTGTCTGCCCAGGCGATACACCAGCACAGCGCTGCGTCTTGGGAGAGCTCGGAGGTGGCGTGGTCGAAGAGGTTCGGGCCGCGGGTGGTCATCGGCATAAGGATACGCGAAGGCTGTGGTGCGAAAACGCTGGATCTCGGCCGCCTGCCGAACACGGGCAGGCGTCGCTGGCCCGCCGCTGGCACCGAGCGTTGCTTCTCGACGGGTCCCAGGGCATCCTTGGCGGTCAGCAGCCACCATGAGCACCCTGCTGCCCCGCATCGTCTTCACCCTGTCGGGCACGGACGGCCCGGAGCTGGCGCGCGCCCTCGAACGCGCCTTCGCCCGCTGGCTGGCGTCTCCAACTCCCGAGGTGGAGGAGCTGGACGCACCCGGCGATAGGATCCGCGTTGTCATCACGGGGCCGACCCGAGAGACCAGCATGGCCCACGCGGTCTCGTTCGCCCGCTCAGAGCTGGAGGCGGGGATCTGCGAGGCCGGCGGAGCCATCTGGGACCGGACGCACGTCTTGATCACGGAAGGTTCGGTGTCGGAGGAAGACTGAAGATCGTCGGACATGAGGGCCGCAGGTCCTGCTTCTTACCCGCGAACGAGTCCGAGCTATCACGCCGGGCCGGCGGCGTCGGTTGCGATCTGGATCAACTCAACGAGCGGGCGCCATATGGCGTGCTGCGCCGCAGCAAGGCGCGCGCACACGAGGGCCTCGTGGTCCGCGCAGTCGCGCCAGGCGGTGAGGCTCGCCTTCGCGTGCTCGTAGCCATCCTCAGGGGCAGCCACCTGCCCGGCCGCGGCCTCGAGTGCCCGGCGGAACGCATCGGCGTTCTCGGGACGCCGAGCCGGATCTTTTTCAAGGGCGCTCGCGACCAGGGCCTCGAGATCGTCGGAGATCCCACGATCGGGCGCTCGCTCGGTGACAGAAGGGGCCTGCTCGCTGGCGTGGGCGCTGAGCACCTCGAGGGCGGTGGTGCCGGGGAAAGGTACACGTCGGGTGAGCAGCTCGAACAAGATCACGCCGACGGCGTAGATGTCGGCGGCGGGGGTGATCGGCTGTTCGCGCGCTTGCTCGGGGGAGACGTAGGCGAGGGTGCCGATCATCGCGCCGGGGGCCGAGGAGGGCGCGAGCGAGAGCAGGGGCCGGTGTGGATTTTGCGAGGCCGAGGTCGAGCAGGATGAGGTGATCGCGGCCTTGACGCTGAACGATGAGACAGTTTTCAGGCTTAAGGTCGCGATGCACGGCGCCGAGCTTGTGGAGCTCGGCGAGGCCGTCGAGGAGTTGGATCGTGAGGCGCAAGGCGTCGGCGATCGGCATCGCGGGCTCAAGGAGCCGCTGGCGCAGGGTGACGCCTTGTAGAAGCGGCAGGACGAGGAAGAGCACCGGCTCACCGCCGAGCGCGCGCTCTTCGCCGTGGTCGAAGATCGGGACGACGTGGGGGTGATCGATCTGGGCGCCGAGCACGGCCTCTTGAAAAAATCGGCGGCGCTGATCAGGGGCGCGGCCATGTTCGGGGTGCAGCGCCTTGATCGCGACGCGGCGGCGCAGGCGTAGGTCGAGGGCCTCATAAATGTCGGCCATGCCGCCGAAGGCGAGCAGAGCGTCGAGGCGGAAGCGGTCGAGCAGCGTGCGGCCGCGCAGGTCGGGGCCGCGCGGACGCAGGAGCTCCTTGGGCGTGGAAGAGGCCGAGGCGATGGTCATGAGGGGGCTCCTTGGTTGCTCTCCAGGGACCTCAAACACCACGGGTAGCGCCTGCGGGGGGCCTGACTCCGCGGCAGCCGTGAGACCATCGGATCAGCTCGACCTCGCCGGCTGCGGAGCCCCGGAAGAAGGTGATGAGCTGCTCGATCACTTGCTCCGCGGTGGCGATGATGACGCGTTCGACGGCGCGCTCGTCTGGCCCAGGGCGGCGGATGGTGGTCTGCACGTGGACGGCGGCGCTGGTGTCGGCGTCGTCGGCGATCTCGACCATGACCACAGATCGCGGCATGCGGAGGCGGACTTGGCCCGTGGCGGAGGTGAAGGTCACGAAGATGTTAGACATTGCGTTATGAAACACATGCCAGCCGGCCGGGTCAACGTAACTTTGTTATGAAAACTAACGGGCGCGGACTCCGTCGCGCGATGGGCACCTGCGAGCCGCCTACCGGTCCCTTGAGGCCGCCAGCGCGCTTGCCCTCTTGCGCGCAGCGCGAACTCTCCCGCTGACACCGGCCCCACTGGGATCCCGAACTGGAGCCCTCGACGACGCGACCGCGAGGCCGCCGCCTTCGAGCACCAGCGCCTCGCCGGCGACGCCTACCTTAAGCCCGGCGAGGGCCGCCTCGCCGGCGGGCCACCCCGAAGAGACTCGTCGGCGGAGCTCGTCGCGGAGCCGAGCGATCCGCTCCTCGATGACGGCGATCGCGGGGCCGTCGGCGAGGACGCGCTCGCCGGAGACCTCGGCGATCGAGGAGGCCGAAGAGCTCGCGCTCGAGGTCGGAGAGACCCCCCAGGAGGGCGCGGATCACCTTGCTCGGCTTGACATGGCGATGCCGCAGGCTCGGGGCCTCGGTGGGATCGAAGGGGAGGGGACCGCCGCCGCCCTCGTCGCCCGGCCGCTTCGCCATCCGCTCGAAGACGTCGAGGACACGGAGGACGATCGGGGGCGGTCGTGGGCGCGGGTGTGGGGCGAGTGAGGGCGGGGGCGTTGGCGCGCGCGCGGGCGGTTGGCGTGGCGCGGCGCGTGGAGCTCGGGCGGGGCGGCGCGTGGGGCTCGGGCGGGATCGTGAGGGTTGCGGTGGATGGGCGAGCGGGGCTACGTAGGAGGAGATGGTCCGTCTTGCCGGTGTCGTAGGTTTGGTCGCGCTCTTGGGGGGCTGCTTGATGGGCTGCGGGGGTCAAGCCGGAGGCAGGAGGGCCGCTGGAGGCGGGGCCGTCGTCAGCGCCCGAGGCTTCGGCGACGGTGGTGGCGCCGACGGCAGCTCCGGTGGCGGCGCCGATCCGCTTCGAGGGCGATAAGCTGCTGTCGCAGCGCTTCGCAGAGGTGCTCGGAGGGTGGACGCGGGCGGCTGAGGGGCAAGGGGCGAGCCTGACGCTGGTGGCGGTGAGCGAGGTGAGCAACGCGGCGACGGCGCTGCTCGAGGAGCGCAGCGGCGCAGGCGCAGAGTGTCGGCTGCGGTGGGTGTGGATCGAGGCGATGGACCGCGAGGACGGGGGGCGGGGTCGGTGCGGTGGAGTCGCGGGGCTTTGGGGGCGATTGCTGCGGCGCCGAGGGGTGTTCTCGGACGATCGAGGGGCAACACCTGCACCTGCTGCGCGCGATCGCAGCGGAAGATTGGTCGGCGGTCGCGGCGCATGTGCCCGATGGCAAGAGCGTGGCGTACACGGAGGTGACGCCGGAGGAGCAGGAGAAGGCGACGTGGTCGAAGGCGAAGATCGCGGTGGGCGAGGTGCGGCCGCCTGGGTGCGGGCCGATCGATACGCTGCCGTCGTGCGATGCGGCGGCGGCGGATGGGTCGTTCTCGTGCCGCTGTGATGGGGGCGGGTATCACATCTCGTACTCGTTCGGGGCAGCGCCTGCGCCGGGCGGGCTGGCTCCGCTGGTGGGGATCGAGGCGCAGATGGATTGAGGAAGGAGAGCGGCGCGGTCGTCGTCGCCGACGAGGAGATGCGGCGAGTCAGGCGGGGGAGGGGCGCTTGATGATATCGTCCGCGGGTCCATGCAAGGCCAGGCAGTTCATGAGGGTGATCGAGCAGCCTTTTACAAGGCGGCTCTGTTGGCGCTTCGTTTCGTCGAGGCGCGGGAGGGGCGAGGGCGGCGCTTCGGCGCGGACGCTGAGGGGCGGTGGGAGCAGTTTCACGGGGCGATGGGGGCGAGCGAGCGGATCGATCTGCTGCTGCGTGACGCAGACGCGCAGTGGCCGCGGGCGTTCGCGCCGCGGGTGGTGTTCGTTCTGCGGGGCTTGGCAGCGGACGAGCCCTTCGGCCCGTCGTGGGCAGGGCTGACGCCGAAGCGGGGGGAGGAGCTGTGGCGCGAGGTGATGCGGGCGCCGGAGCTCGGTGAGGTGAGGGCGCTGGTGACGGCGGTCGCGGCGGCGTGGGAGCGGACGCTGGAGGTGGTCCCGTTGCCGGAGGTGACGCCGACGAGCCGCTTGATCGTGGCGGGGGCGAGCGCGATCGGGGCGGCGATCGAGGTGTTCGCGCGGCGCGGCGAGCTGAGCTGGGATGAGCAGGTGCTGGTGGTCGCGGAGGCGCCGCTTGATCGCCAACTGGCCGGTATGGCGAGCGCGATCCTGAGCGCGGGTGGACCGACGCAGATGGTGGGGCCGACGGAGCGCGCGCAGCGACCGTTCGCGCGCGCGGAGCTGGTGATCTCGAAGGACGCGGACGCAGGGGTGCGCGACGCGGCCGAGAAGATCCACGGGGGGGAGTGATGGCGGCGAAGAGCGACCGATTCTTGGTGGTCGGCTCGAGCCCGCACCCTTGGGAGCGCGAGGCGATCGACTTCGCGTTCACGGCGCTCGAGGGGCGCGGGGATCCGTTTCAAGGGCGAGGGCTGGTCGAGCTGCTGGATCCGAGCGGCTCGCTCTACGAGATCGATCTGCTGGTGATCGGTTACTCGGCGATCTATGTGGTGGAGATCAAGAGCCGCCCGGGGACGATCGAGGGGGATCACGTGGAGTGGCTGTGGACGACGCCGGAGGGGCGACGGATCCACGTGGGGTCGCCGCTCGGGTTGACGAACCATAAGTGCAAGGTGCTGCGCTCCGCGCTCGAGCGGACGATGCGGGGGCGCGCGCCGTGGGTGCAGCCGCTGATCTTCCTGAGCGACCCAGACGTGCAGATCCGGCTGACAGGGGCGAGCCGTACGGCGGTGGTCGGGCGCGCTGGTTTGCAGCGGGCGCTGGTGCACGGGGACTTTCCAGGCAACGAGCAGGTGAAGGGTCGCGAGCGGATCCCGACGCCGCTGATGCGTGAGGTGATCCAGGCGCTCTCGAAGCTGGGGATCCGGGCGCGGCGGGCGAAGCTGCAGGTGGGGGAGTACGAGCTGGGGGCGCACTTGGGGGACGGTCGTACGTACCAGGACTATGAGGCGACGCATGTGGCGCTGAAGGACATGCGGCGGCGGGCGCGGATCTATCGCGTGCCGGAGCATACGAGCAGCGAGCGGCAGGCGGCGTGCCGACGTCAGGCAGAGCGGGAGGTGCGGCTGCTGCAAGAGGTCGGGCAGCACCCCAATATCCTGAGCGTGCACGCGTACCATGTGACCGGCGAGCAGGGGCCGACGATCCTGTTTGAGGAGTTCGCGGGCGGCGTGACGCTCGATCGCTTCGTCCGCCGCGATCTGGAGCTGTCGCTGGATGATCGGATCGAGCTGCTCCAGCAGGTGAGCCGCGCTGTCGCGCACTGTCACCGCAAGTCGATGATGCACGGGGGGCTCGAGCCGGAGTCGGTGCTGGTGCGGCGCGGCGAGGGCGGGAAGGTGGAGGTGCGGCTCTTGAACTTCCAGCTCGGGGCGAGCGAGCTGGTCTCGCCGACGGTGCATCGGACCGAGCTGCTGAGCGCGCGAGCGTCGGTGTACCAGGCGCCGGAGCTGGCCGCGGACGCTTCGGCGCGGGGGCCACACTCGGATGTGTTAGGGCTGGGGGCGCTGGCGTTCTTCCTGTTCACGGGGGAGGCGCCGGCGGCGAGCCTCGAGGCGCGGGACGCGGTGTTGGGGGCGGTGGGGGCGCTGGACCCCTGGATGATCCGCGCGGACGTGCCAGAGGCGGTGCGCGACGCGATCTTCGAGGCGACGAAGCGGATCCACCTCGATCGGATCGATGACGCGGACGTGTGGATCGAGAGCTTGCTGGCCGATCTGACGGCTCCCGAGCGGGCGCTCGAGGAGACGGTCGAGCCGCTGCGGGCGGAGGAGCATGATCGGCTCGCGGGGGGCTTTACGGTGCGGGGCGTGCTGGGTCACGGCGCGTCGGCGCGGGTGCTCGAGGTCGAGCGTGATGGCCTGGTGTACGCGCTGAAGGTCAGCCTCGGGCCGGAGCATGACAGCCACCTGCGCGCGGAGGGGGAGCTGCTGCAGCGGCTGCGGCACGCGTCGATCGTCGTGTGGCGTGAGACGCGGGAGATCGGGGGGCGGGTGTGCTTGTTGCTCGGCCTCGCGGGCGAGCGGACGCTGCAGCGCCACTTGGTCGATGAGGGCCCGTTGGCGGTGGAAGAGGCGATCCGATACGGGGAGGATCTGTTTGACGCGCTGGACTACTTGGCGCGGGAGGGGGTGCTGCACCGCGATATCAAGCCGGGGAACCTGGGGATCGGGGCGCTGCAGAAGAAGGCGCGGCGGCTGACGATCTTCGACTTCTCGTTGGTGGAGGTGCCGCTCTCGGATCTGAAGGTGGGTACGGACGCGTACCGCGATCCGTTCTTGAGAGCGCGCGGGGCGTGGGATCACGCGGCGGATCGCTGGAGCGCTGCGATCACGCTGCACGAGGCGTTGACGGGGGGACGGCCAGGGTGGGGCGCGCTGGGGCAGCCGCTGCCGGATCCGGCGCACAAGCTGGTGTTGGCGGCGGATCGCTTCGATCCCGACGCGCGCGGGCGGCTCATCGAGTTCTTCGAGCAGGCGCTGTCGCCGAGCGTGGAGGAGCGCTTCGCGTCCGCGAGGGAGATGCGGCAGGCGTGGGTCGCGGCGTTCGCGGCGCCGCGCTTCCACCCGATGCTCGGGGCGAACGGGAAGGCGGTGGAGGGGGCGGAGGTCAGTGACGCGGCGCCAGAGCTGCGTCCTCGCGATCTGGCGCGGGTGACCCCTGAGACGCTGCTGGGCGATCTGCCGCTGTCGCCGCGGGCGCGGCACACGCTGGAGCGCGCTGGGATCTCGAGGATGTCCGAGCTGCTGGCGCTGCCGAATAATCGGCTGTCGGCGATCCGAGGGGTGGGGCGGAAGGTGGCGCTCGAGATCTTCCGCTTCCGGGACGGGTGGCGCGAGCTTCACCGCGAGGCGGCGGGGCGCGAGGAGGAGGGTGAGGCGTTCATCCCGCTGCTGCGCGGCGGTGATCTTTATGTGGTCGGGGCTGGGCTGCCGGGGGAGTTCGTGCCGGTGCTGGGCGACGCTGGCTTTGAGACGCTTCAGTCGGTGGCGAGCGCGCCGCGGGTGCAGATCGAGCGGCTGATGCGGCGCGCGGGGCTCGATCCGCGGGTGCTGCGGGCGACGATCGAGGCGCGTGGCGCAGGCGCGGCGGCGACGGCGATGCCGAGCCTGGACGGGTGGATCGAGCTCTTCCTCGGGCCCGGCGCGAGCAAGGGATCGAGCAAGGGGAAGAAGGACCGGGGGCTCTGCTTGCTGCGCTGGGCCTTCGGGGCGGACGAGCCCTTCGCAGATCGCGGTGAGATCCGGGCGCGCGACGTGGCCGCGCACGCGCAGGTGACACCCCAGCGGGTCTACCAGGCGATCGTCCAGGCGGCGGGCGAGTGGCGGAAGCAGGCGGCGTTGCCGGGGCTGCTAGAGCTGGCGGGTGGGGTGTTGGAGGCGCTCGGCGGCGCGGCGCCGCTGGGGCGGATCGGTGAGGCGCTGGCTCGGCGGCTCGATCATGACGAGGCGAGCGAGGCGGCGCAGCTTCGCCGCTTGGGATCGGTGCTGTGGCGGATCCTCGCGCGTGTGGCTGTCTCTGAGGACAGCCAGGTGGCATCGGGGATCACGCTGGTGGAGATCGGCGGCGGCCCGTGGGTGGTCTGTAGCCGGCCGCATGAGGCGGCGGTGCGGGCGCTGGCGGCGAGCGCGGACGAGCTGGCCGAGCGGGTGCCGCTGGCGGCTTCGGGGGAGGTGGAGCTGACCTTGCGTCGGGCTGTGGAGGGGACGCCGTTGGCGTCGTATGAGCTGAGCCGTTTGGCGGATCTCGCGGCGGCGGCGAGCGAGCGGGCGGCGCGCTCGAGCCGTAATGAGATCTATCCGCGAGGAATGGCGCCAGCGCGGGCGGTGGAGCTTTCGGCGCAGATCCTGACGAATAAGCTGAAGCCGGCGGAGGTGCAGGCGCGGATCCGTGCGCGTTACCCGGAGGCCGCGCCGCTGCCGGAGGGGGAGGCCCTGCACGCGCTGCTGCGGCCGTTGGGGCTGCGCTGGGAGGAGAAGGAGGGGGGAGTGTATGTGCGGGCGCAGATGGACGCGCTGCCGTCGACGAGCGCGCTGCAGAGCAGCCGGGCGCCGACGGCGATGCCAGGGCAGCGGCTGGCCCGCGACGCGGATGCGAATGAGGCGCGCGACTTTGAGGATCAGCTCAAGGTGCTGCTGGTGCGCGGCGGGCTGCGGGTGCTGCAGTTGAACGCTGATCTGACGATTAAGGGGAGCCAGGCGCTGATCCGCTTCTTCCATGAGCGGCACCCGGACGGGCAGGTGGTGCATCTGGATCGGGCGCTCTTGGATCAGATGGAGGCGCTGCTGGTGGAGCGAGGGGGGGAGGCGTCGCTGCTGGCGGAGACCGACGCGCAGGGGCCCGAGGGCGAGTTTTGGGGGCACTTGACGGCGCTGGCGGCGGACGCGGCCGAGGGGCTGCTGGCGGCGCTGGTGCCAGCGAAGGCGCCGACGTTGCTGCTGCAGCCGGGCCTGTGCTCGCGCTACGGGCTGCGGACGTTTATCCGCGACTTCGTCGAGCGGGCGAGCCGGCTCGATGGGGCGGCGGTGGTGCTGGTGGTGCCGTCCGTCGATGACGGGGGGGCGCCGACGATCTCAGGGCTGCGGCCCGAGGACGCGCTGCCGCTGCCAGGGCTGCTGCCAGGGCAGCGGGCGAAGGTGCCGGCCTCGTGGGTGCAAAACAAGCACCAGCGGGCGGCGGCGGGGTGAGTCAGTCGCCGGGGAGGGGGAGGTGGTCGGCGAAGATGGCGACGATGGGGCGGCCTTGGGTGGCTTTGGTGGGGGGGTGGACGTGGACTCGGTTGGTGTGGCCTTCGAGCTTGTAGTGCCACTCGCAGTAGAGGGATTCGCCGGCGAGGGTGCGGGTGCGGGCTCGGCGTGATGCGGCGTGATCGCGGACGTTGTGCTTCTCGGGGGCGAGGTCGAGGCCCCAGCCGAGGAAGCGCTTCTCGATGAGGGCGTTGGTGACAGGGACGCGGGATGTGGCGGAAGGGACAGGTTCGGTGGGGGAGAGGCGGCCGGTGAGGTCGCCGAAGACCCAGGCGCCGTGGTCGTCGAAGACGGCGAGGAAGCGGAGGAGGTGGCCGCGGGCGCGGGCGAGGCCGCCGGAGAAGTCGCGGAGGCCGCGCCAGACGCCCTCGAGGAAGTAGGTGTTCGGGTAGGCGTGGGGGGCGAGGTCGGCGATGGCGGCTTCGTCGAGCTTGGCGCGGTCAACGAGGGCGCGGAAGTAGGCGCGGTGGGAGGCTTCGTCGGTGACGAAGTGGAGGAGGACGGCGCGCTCGCCGACCTGGACGGCGCAGGGGCCGGACCAGCGGCCAGGGAGGGGGAGGCAGGCGAGGGGTGAGTCGCCGTCGGCGTGGGCGTGGGCGTAGACGGCGGAGGGGGAGATGACGAGGGCGCCGGCGATCGTCGCTTCGAATTCGAGGTAGGGCTCTCTGTCGTCCCAGTAGTCGAGCCTGCTCAGGTGCGGGGTGAGGCGCTCTTTGACCTCGTGAGGGAGGGCGAGGGGGCCGTCGCCTTGCCAGAGGACCTCGGCGAGGGGGGCGCCGGCGATCTTCTGCTCGAGGAGCTCGCGGCTGGCGGTGACGCCTTCGCCGCGCTCGTCGGCGACGTCGAGGCGATCGAGGAGGCGCTCGATCTGTTCGATGTAGGTGAGCCGGTCTTCGCCGTCCCAGGCCCAGCTCGACTCTTCGAGGATGAAGTGCATGGTGGTGCTATCGGGCGGGGCCGCGGCGGGCGCGGGTGAGGGCGGCGACGTCGAGCTGGTATTGGTCGAAGAAGCGGCGGGGCCACTGGCTCACGCCGCCGGCGGGGGTGAAGCGGAGGGCGGTGATCGAGGGCTCGGCTTCGCTCTCCATGTCGAAGAAGTGGGCGATCGCGCGGTCGGCGTCGAGGACGTTTTGCTCGCCGATCGCGCGGCGGATCCCGTTGAGCACGTGATCGCTGTGGGTCTCGAGGATCACTTGGACGCCGCTCTGGGCGAGGCGGGCGAGGAAGGCGCCGATCTTGGACTGGCCGGCGGGGTGGAGGTGGGCCTCGGGGTTCTCGACGATGAGGAGCGACTCCGCTCCTTCGGGGGCGAAGAGGCCGGCGAGGATGATCGGGAGGGCGTAGGAGACGCCAAAGCCCATGTTGGGGGCGCGCACCCAGTCGCCGCCGGGGGAGCGGAAGCGGAGGGCGGTGACGGTGGTGTTGGGGAAGGAGGCGGTCTCGAGCTCGACGGGGCGGACGATCTCGGAGAGCCAGGCCTCGACTTGGTACTTGAGGAAGGCGCTGCTCTCGTCTTGGTGATCGGGGTGACGGCGCGCGGGCGGGACCTTGGCCTTGAGGTCGTGGACGGCGAGGAGTTGGGCGCAGAATTCGCCTTGGACGCCGACGCCGAGATCTTCGGTGCGCAGGGCGCTGGCGCGGAGGATCTCGCGGGGGCCGAGGCGCTCGGCGCAGAGGTAGGTGAAGGCTCGGTTGGGGCCGGTGAGGGCGCAGGGGGGGCGGTCGGCGACGGGGGTGGAGCTGTTGGCCTTGATCGGCAGGTAGAGCAGGGCCTCCTGGCTGGCGTCGAAGGTGTAGTGGAGGGCGCCGGCGTCGGCGAGCTCGGCGTGGATGACGACTTCGGAGCGGTCGAGGGCGGTGTGGATGTTGAGTACGTCGCTGGCGGTGCCGAGCTC
This sequence comes from Candidatus Eiseniibacteriota bacterium, assembly GCA_016712505.1. GTDB lineage: Bacteria > Eisenbacteria > RBG-16-71-46 > CAIMUX01 > CAIMUX01 > JADJQY01. Next base: position 23,755 of record JADJQY010000039.1, read on the forward strand.
GAGGCCGTAGGGGCCGTTGAGCTGGACGGTGGTGGCGCCGGGGATGCTGGCTTCGCGGGCGAGGAGGAGGGCGTGGATCACCGAGGTCTTGCCGGCGCCGTTGGTGCCGGTGAGCACGGTGAGGGGGGCGAGGTCGAGGGTGAGCGCGGCGAAGCGCTTGAAGCCCTCGACGGTGAGCTGACGGAGGGCGCGGTCGTTCATCGGAGGGCCTCGGCGATGATCTCGCGGGCGGCGCCGAAGCGGAGCTTGACTTTGTTGTAGTCGCCGGTGCCTTGGGTGGTCGCGGAGTTGTACTTGTAGTCCTCCATGCGTTTGCGGGCGGCGGTGAGGATCGCGGCGGCGTGGGGGTGGAGGGTTTCGGGCGGGAAGTCGGCGAGCACGACGGCCCAGCTCTCGAAGAGGGCGCGGTTGATCGGGCCGCGGCGCTCGCTCCAGGTGGGGTACTTGCGGAAGGCGGCGGCGCCGAAGACGACCTTGGCGGAGCGCATGGCGCGGTCGAAGTCGGCGATCAGGCGATCGAGCGCGTCGTCGGCGATCTGGGGCTTGTCCGGGTGCGAGCCGTCGACTTGGCGGATGAAGTCGAGGAGGAAGGAGTCGAGGCTGCCGAAGGGGCGGTACTCCTCGAGGTCGCCGAGGTGGCGGAAGGCGCAGAAGCGGAGGGCGACCTCGCGGTCGGCCATGCGGCGCTCCTTTTTGAAGGCGTTGGCGGTGGCGAGGTGGAAGGAGGGGAGCTCGACGAGGCGCTTGAGGAGCGCGCGGGCGGGGGCGCGGCTCATGCAGTGGCGGATCTCTTGGGCGGTGAGCGGGGAGCCGCCGGTGTTGATCCGGCGGAAGACGTCGAACTTGACGTCGTCGGGGGTCTGGGGCTCGATGACGTTGACGAAGATCTGGGTCTGCTGGAAGCGGCGCTTGAGGGCGACGTCGAGCTCGGAGAACTTCTTGTCGTTGAGGGTCTTGAGGTACTCGAGATCGCCGAGGCGCTCGTCCTTCTTGACGAATCGGTGGATGGTGGTGAGGCGCTGGACGCCGTCGACGACCTGCATGGCGCCTTGGTGATCTTGGTTGAAATAGAAGGCGGGCAGGGGGATCCCGAGGAGGATCGACTCGATGAGGCGGGAGCGCTGGAGGGGCGTCCAGACGAAGAGGCGCTGGAAGTCGGGGGCGAGGTCGATGTCGCCGTCGTCGATCATGTCGACGACTTGGCGGAGGGAGAAGGGCTTGGTGCTGATGCGGATCTTGGAGGGATCCCAGGGCTTGGCGTCCGGCGAGGGCTCTTCGGCCTCGGTCAGCTCGACCTCGACGTCGGTGGGCTGGTTGTCGAAGAACTCCTCGCGGGGCTCCTCGTGGGCGGTGGTGCCCTCGGCTTCGGTGTCTGCGGCCATAGGGGGGCGCTTGTAACACGCGGAGGGGGCAGAGGGGGCGAAGATCTCGATGGATAGCCCGTTTTCGCGCGGGTGGAGGGCCGGCGGAGGCGGGTCTTGCGGGGGCGCGTGCGGTGGTATGGTGCGGCGGACGTCAGCAGGTCGCTGGCGGGTGCAAGGAGCACGATGGCGGGTCCACGGAAGACGAGCACGGGCAAGAACAAGAGGGGGGCGGAGCTGGTCGGGCAGGAGGACCCGCGGGCGCCGCTGGACTCGGCGGGCTTCTTGGCGGCGGCGCAGCCGGTGCTGTCGCTGTTGACGGCGGATCTGTTGGAGCGGGCGGACGGGAGCGTGGAGGTGAGCGCGGAGCTGCGGCGGGGGCACGCGGAGGAGGTGAAGGCGCGGCGGACGGCGGAGGTGTACGAGGTGTGGCGGCGGGGGCGGATGGTGCAGGTGGCGGCGGCGTGGCTGCTGTCGTGCGTGTTTGTGCGGGTGCTGGAGGACCGGGGGCTGCTGGGGCGCCACCGCTTGGCGGGACCTGGCGCAGAGGACAGCCAGCGGGTGTTCGGGGAGCTGGCGCCGTATCTGGGGGCGCGGGACTATGTGCTGACGATCTTCCGCGAGCTGGCGAGGATCCCGGCGACGGCGGGGATCTTCGACGCGCGGCACAACCTGGTGTGGCGGCTGGCGCCTTCGCAGGGGGGGGTGGCGGCGCTGTTGGATCTGCTGCGGGCGCCGCACGCGGAGGCGCCGGCGTTTCGCTTCGGGCAGGTGGATACGCGCTTTTTGGGCGATCTTTACCAGGACCTGAGCGCCGACGTGCGCGAGACCTACGCGCTGCTGCAGACGCCGGACTTTGTCGAGGCGTTTATCCTGGATCGGACGCTGGAGCCGGCGATCGTCGAGTACGGGGTGGATGCGGCGACGATCCTGGACCCTACCTGCGGCAGCGGCCACTTCTTGCTCGGCGCCTTTGAGCGGCTCTTCGACCGGCTGTGTCATGAGCAGCCGGGGTTGCCGGCGGCGGAGCTGGCGAATCGGGCGATGGCGCTGGTGCACGGGGTGGACCTGAACCCGTATGCGGTGGCGATCGCGCGGTTTCGCCTGACGCTGGCGTATTGGCAGGCGATCGGCCTGCGCAGCGTGACGCATTCCCAGGGGGCGCCGCCGCGGCTGAACGTGGTGGCGGGCGACTCGCTGCTGTACGCGGGGGGCGAGCAGGGGAGCTTTGGTGACCGGCCTGACCAGCAGATCGGGGTGTGGACGGGGCTGACCTTCGCGCTCGACGAGGAGGGGGAGGCGAAGGCGCTGCTGAGCAAGCGCTTTGCGGCGGTGGTGGGGAACCCGCCGTACATCACGGTGAAGGACGCGGTGATGCGGGAGGAGTACCGCAGGCTGTATACGGCGTGTTTTCGGGAGTACGCCCTCTCGGCGCCGTTCCTCGAGCGCTTCTTCCAGCTCGCGCGTCCGGGGGGGTTCACGGGGCAGATCACGTCGAACGCGTTCATGAAGCGCGAGTACGGCAAAAAGGTGGTCGAGGAGGTCTTGCCCAAGCTGCATCTGACGCTGGTGGTGAACACAGCCGGCGCGTACATCCCCGGCCACGGGACGCCGACGGTGATCCTGTGCGGGCGCAACCGGCGGCCCGAGGGAGAGGCGTCCGAGAGGGTGCTGGCGGTGCTCTCGAAGCGCGGTGAGCCGAGCACGCCCGCGGACCCGGCGAAGGGGGCGGTGTGGACGAGCATTCTCGAGCATTGGCACGAGGTCGGCTATGACGGCGAATATATCTCGGTCGAGGCGGTGCGGCGAGATATCTTGATTAAACACCCTTGGAGCCTTGAAGGGGGCGGGGCGGGGGCGCTGAAGGAGTTGCTGGAGGCCCGGGCGGAGATGCGGCTGGGGGAGGTTGTAGAGCATGTCGGTACTTCAGCGGTGACAGGCGAGGACGACGTGTACATCCTCGACACGGCTGCCTGTCGTCGCCTGGATGTCGGCCAAACACGCCCATTGGTCATGGGGGAGAAGATCCGAGACTGGGCGCTGGAGACGGTCGGGGAGACAGTGTTTCCCTACGACGATGATCTAGAGGTTCTCCGCAGGTCCAATGCGGCGAAGGAACTACGCTATCTCTGGCCATACCGGACGAATCTATCCAAGCGCAAGCGCTTCGGTACGCCGATGATCGAGTGCGGATTGACGTGGTATGAGCTCCGGGAGTTGTACGCAAACAAGCTCAAGACGCCGCTGAGCATCGCCTTCGCCGAGATCGCCACCCACAACCACTTCGTGCTCGACCGCGGCGGCAAGGTCTTCAAGCAGACCGCGCCGATCATCAAGCTCCCCGAGGGCGCCAGCGAGGACGACCACCTCGCCCTGCTCGCTTACCTCAATAGCTCTACGGCTTGCTTTTGGTTGAAGCAGGTCGCGTATCCGAAGGGGGCGCACTCGGAGGCGCGACCCGAGAAAGGCATCCCCGATGAGAATCGTTACGCCTTCTCGAGCACCGCGATCTCGATGCTCCCGGTCCCGGATCGGGACGCGCTGAAGTCTCTCACGATGTATGCAAAGATGATGGAGAGGCTACAAGCCGAGCGGGAGGTGCTGCGGCCAGCTCAGGCGCTGGTGCTCTTGCTCGCGGATGGCGACCAAGATCTGCGGAATGGTCTCGCGCGAGCGGAGGCGGCGGACCAGCGGCTCTTGGAGCGTATGGTCGCGGTACAGGAGGGGCTCGATTGGGCTGTCTATCCGCTCTTCGGGCTTAGTCACCCGATGCCAAGGTGGCATGAGGATGTTCGGTTACCGATTCAGGGGCGGCCTTTCGCCGCCGATGTCGCGCCGGACTGCCTCGATCGTGGTGCAGGTGGGATCTGGCAGGAGCGCAAGCGGCGAGGATCGACGAGTCGAGACCTGAGTCTCATCGAGAACGCTGTCTGCAAGCGAAAGTGGTGGGGAGCGCGAGGTGTGTTTGCGTCGAAGGTCGCCACCTACGAGGAGCGGGCCGTGGATGCTGCCCGCGACTACCTGGGCGACCGGCTCGAAGAAGCCTGCGCCCAGCCAGTGGCGTGCGCTCGGCGTGAGCTGACCGTCAAGCTCGCTGAAGTGCGCCCGTGCGAGCGGGCGATCACCTTTGTGCGCGAGGCGGGGGGCAGCGTCGATCCGGTCGGTGAGATCCTCGCGCGTGAGTCCGTGCCGTTCCTCGCCGCTTATCGTTATACCGACGCCGGAGCCGAAAAGCGCGCCCTTTGGGAGCAGACTTGGGAGCTTCAGCGGCTGGAGGACGCGGGGCGGGGTGGTGCGCCGATCCTGGTGCCGCCGAAGTATGATGTCAAAGACTTCCGCGACGCTAATTTTTACCGGCTGCGGGGCAAGCTCGACGTACCCAAGGAGCGTTTTATCAGCTATCCGGGGTGCGAATCGGACGAGGATGGTGAGCCGATCTATGGGTGGGCGGGGTGGGATCACCTCCAGCGCGCGGCGGCGCTCGTCGATCTTTTTGGCTCTCCTAACACATTCATGGGTTAAAGAGGCATCACATGAGGCCAAGGAATGGAGAGACCGCCACAGCAGAGCAGCAGCATAGCGGCGAAGCTGGAGAGACGTTTGAAGCCGTAGGCGCGGGAGGTGACGACGCGGGCTTTGCGGTTGAAGCCTTCGGTGATCGCGTTGGTGACGCCGACAGTGATGTAGGCGGTGATCCCGTCGAAGTGCGCAGCGATCGTCTCAGCGGCCTTGACAAGCGGGGGCAAGCCTTCGGCCTCGACCCAGCGCAGCCAGCCTGTGAGGTCGCTGTGGATCGACTCTGGAGATGCGGTGTCGAAGATCGCCGCGAGGGACTCCTTCATAAGGTAGGCGCGGTAGAGCGGCTGGTTCTCCTTCTCCGAGCTCTGTGAGCTTGTTGCGAGCGACGGCGTCGAGCTTCCAGGGCGAGCGCTGGAGCGCGAAGCGGGTCCCCTTGAGGGCGCGCTTCTCGGCGGGGTCGCGGAGTTCAGCGACCATACCGCGGCGGATCTCGTCGAGCGCGTCGTGTACCAAGCGCTGGACGTGGAAGCGATCGAAGACGACGCGGACGTGGGGCGCCCGCTCGCGCAGCGCCTTCTTGAAGGCTCCCGACATGTCGATCGACGCGACCTTCAGCGCAGCCGTCCCAGCGGGCCCCAGGGCCTCGAAGAAGCCGTCGAGCGCGGCGGCGTCCTTGCCCTCGGCGACCCAGACCACGCGGCGTGTGTCGAGGTCGACGACGACGGTGACGTAGCGGTGGTGCTTGCGGTAAGAGAGCTCATCGATGCCGATCCGACGGAGCCCGCGGCGGCGCTTCGCTGGGGTCTCCTCCGTAGCGCTTGACCACCCGCTCGATCACGCGGCCGACCGTCAGCCAGGCGATCCGCAAGAGCCGCGCGACGGTCGTTTTATCTGTCTTTTGGGCCATCAAAGCGATCAAGTCCTCGAAGCCCTTCGTGAAGCCCGTGTCGTGCTCCGCCCAGGGAACCTGCTCGACCTTGACGCCGCACGACGAACACTCGACGCGGCGGATCGAGTAACGCAGCTCGCACTCGACCCCCGACGTCGAGGTGCCGCCACCGACGCACCCTCTGATCACCGGATCGGCCCCGTGGCCCCGCAGGTCGAGCAGCGGCCCTTCGTCCAGCTCGGCGCGACGTCGATGACAAGCCTGTCCTCCTCGAACTCAGCACCGAGGACACGGACCTGCTCCATTCCCAAAAGGCGTCGTAGAAACGTGGTGATGCGCACGCCCAGATGCTCGATCCCGCGCGGCCCTTGTGCCAGTAAAAACTGGCCCCAAGAGATGTGCGCGAACGCAGCCACGACCTGTTTGCCAGACAACCGAGATTTCACGCGGCAGAACACATCCTTGGGGTCCATCCTGGATCCACGAACATGTTAGAAGAGCCGTAACGATCGCTCAGGCAGATCACTCCTCATTAGTGAGTCGATCCCATTCCTCTATTAATTTACCTTACAAGCCCTCTTCCGTCGCCGATCAAGGCCACTTTTACTTCCACGCCAATGCCTACGTGGGGACACCTGATCGTCGACCTTCGACCACTCGCTTGCCGCCGCTTCCGCCTTCTCCGCACTCTCCGCCGCCGCCTTCTCCGCCTCAGTCGCCTTCTCTGCCGCCTCCGCCGCCTCCGCCGCCTTCTCCGCCGCCTTCTCCGCCGCCTTCTCCGCCGCCTTCTCCGCCTCCGCCTCCGTACCCGCCGCCTTCTTCACCGCCTTCACCGCCTTCACCGCCTTCTCCTCCTCCGCCGCCGCCTTCTCCGCCGCCGCCGCCGCCTTCTCCGCCTCCGCCTTCGCCGCCGCCGCCGCCTTGGCCTTGGTCGGCCTCTCCTTCTCTGCCGCCTTAACCTGCTCATCCGCAGATCTAGCCCTGTCGACCGCTGAGCTCAAGTTAATCAACCTCTCGCACCTATCCATCCTCGCCGCTGGCGAGCAAGCGAGCACAAGTGCTACTCCCGCCGGCGCCAAGATCATTCGACTCTTCCTCATGGTTACCTCACTGAATCGTCACAACGAGAGGGGCGCTCTGCTGCCGGTACCGATCATCCTCACAGGAGACCTGAAAAATCGTCGGTTGAGCAGTATCATCGACCTTAATCACGAAGCTAATCAGCGATCCTGCCGGAAAGATCACACCACTCGGATCCGTTAATGAGCCCTGAACCGCGGTAACGGAGACACCCGAGACAGCGGCAGAGCGACAGAGCACCGGAGCAGGAATGCCGCCCTCTACCAGTCCGCTTACATAGGCGGACGAACTCTGGCCAAGGCTGACCTGCGAAGGGACCAGGATTGGGCGCCCTCCGATCCTCAAATTGATGCTCGCCGAAGCGTCGCCTGAACGAGCGAGAATCACCGATTCCCCAAGTCGTTCGCTCGACACAAAAAGGTTCGCCTCGGCGGCCTTATCGAGTCGAACCTTAAACGCCCCGGGCCCGCCCCCCGGAAACACAACACCATTCGCGCTCAAATCGACAGAGGCATACGCGGCTCCATCGTCACCTTTTACACGGAGAGAGGCTTTTGCCATATCACCAGGCGGAGCGTAATCGCCGGATGCATAGTCCAAGGACAAGGCCAAGTTTTTCACCTTCGGTTCGATCCGCAGATCAACCGCATCTGAGATTGTGACGGGATGGGGCGATCCCGGGCAGGGATCTGCCGCCTCGATCTCGATGGGCACACACAGGCCCGGGCGCTCATCGGAGCAAGATCCGTCCGCAACCTCAGCCCGACTCAGGAGGACTTCATACGGAACAGTGACCTCCCACGAGTCGAAGTTAAACCCCTTGTTTTCTGCCTTGAGCCCGAGAACAAACAGGTTACGAATCACATATCCATCCCCATGACTGGCAGATCCTGAGATGCGCACATTGGCACTGACAGGTCCTCCCTGATCATGAACTGTAACCGTTGTCGCAATCCCCGGATTATCCTGCGAACAGCTCGCGCCAGGATCCTGCCAGAAATCACTTGTGTCCCCTGCACCATCGCAGGAGCCAACAAACAGAGAAAGTAGAGAGATGATGATTGTCCTCATTTTGATGACCTCGACACGAGACCTGATGTCGTACGCGCAGCGAAACGAAAGAGATTTGGCGTAACATTGAGGATCACACCGACTCCCCACGTCAGAACCTCGCGCGTGGGGACGACGTCGCCGCTCACTGGAGACCCCACCATGTAGCCATCCCGGAGTCGCGTCACACGGCGACCAACCATGGTAACCGCGAGTGAAAAGTTCTGAACGGGTTCCCACTCGACACCCAAATGCAGTGAGCGGAAGAACTCCAGGCCTGTCGTAGATGTGAGGTTGACCAACCCCAAGCCAATATACGGAGCGAAACCTGCGCCGCGCTCGCGCAGCGTCGTACCCTGATACGCACGTCGACCGCTGAGATACGGAGTGTAAGCCACTACCATCTCAAACTCAGCCTTGCCACCAGTAATCGGAACAATCTCCCTCTGGCTGCTGCCATCCACATTCACGGCGTCGTAGTCATGATCAACGGCTGGGCCGATCAGTGTGGCTAATCCAAACTTCAAGGCCCCCCCATAGACCTTCTGCACTGAGAGTTCAAAGATCGAGGTCCTGGACTCCTTTCCTCTCTCCACATCAACCGTTATGTTCGCTGGAGAGTCCGGAAGGCGCGGGCCGAATGAAAATTCATGGTAACCATGACGCTCACTAGGTGGTTTGTCGTCCACCAGAGCAGTCACCTCACCGGAGGTAGTACTATCGAGGATCTCCGGCGTGTAGAGCCCTTGCTTCCCCAACATCGTCACATTGAGCTTGGACAAACCCACGACATCGTCAGCCACGACCAAAAACACTTTTACGGACACATGTGGCTCGATGATGTGATCCCGAAGCGAGTAACCAACGACAGAAGGGTTGGCTCGAAGGTCTCGCTCGACAACGAAGCACACACTATTGGTGGAGGTCGCGATCTCTCGGCAACGCTTTGCGGCGTTGTCGCGCGCTTTTTGACTAGAAGAGGTCCCCAGACTAGTACTGGGCGGCGGCGCAGCGGGTGCGGCATCCGCGGACGGACCTACTCTATGGATCTGACCATCCCTCGCTTCGACGTAGCACTGCCCTTCATAACTGGAAGGTCTGAGCTTCCAGTTGCCTGAAGTGTAGCAGAATACCTTATCACCCTCTGGAACATCCGGTACTAACTTAGCCTGTTCAATGGTGTATTTTGGATGATCGACAGGACGCCCGATCTCGAGCATCAAAGTCTCACCACTGTCCTTCTTGAGGGTCAGACTCCCGTCGGTCCCCGGCAAGCCACTAAGCACCGGACACTCCGCTGTCGTCCATGTAATTTTGGACGCCTTGAGTTCGGCGCTACAGCCCGCGGCCTTGTAGATTCCCTCCACAAGCGGTTGAGAGACGGTGAGAGAGCCGTTCAAACGAGTTTCTAAACTCACCCGTGGACTCCCTGCCGAGGACGCGCTCTGCAGAGCAACGAATGGTGTTAATGCAAAAACAGCAGTGCAAAGCGGCATCATTGGAAGAACACTCCACTGTACAATCCGAACTTCGGATCTTGACGGAGGGAGTCAATCGGTGCAACATATGCGCTTCGATCCGGCGTGTCCGTCCGGCCGACGATCATGCCGATCGCACCATTGCTCCCATCGAACACAAGAGTCCCGGAGTCCCCTCTCTCGGCCATGGGCCCGACGTCCGTTGGGGACACGAGAAGAAGGCCAGAATAGAATGCCTTAGAGTTCCCTATCCGGAGTTCGGCTATTGCCATCTTCTGGCGACAGACTCCTCTCACACGCTTCCCCGATCGAGTCAGAGACACGAACACAACTGCTTCACCTTCATTAGGCCCGAACCGGCAACGCACGCGCTCCATGCCGGAGATCGGGTGATAGCAATCGACGTTCACGAGAGGCGATGCGATGCGCGCAACCGCGAAATCAACCGCTCTACGTCCCCCATAAGCCCCTTCGACCACGGGGCACTGGTACTGATTCGTACCATCTGAGACGGTCGTTATCAACCCGGGCGACCAGTCTTCTCCTGTGAGAGTGGCATGCCCTGAGAGCAATGCATAGCCATCGCTGCCAGATTTCCGGATGAGTCCGGCCCTCGATTTCATTGTTCCTGATGTGAAGAGATCTGTAATGTCGATCGCTGCGACAGAGGGGTCTCCAACAGCTAGGACGTCGGTAGTGAATCGCCCAATGGTGCGTGGAATCCTTGAAACATAAGGCTGTCGGCGTGCGACCTCCTGCTCATCGAACTTCACGCGGACGTGGAAGACCAGATTAGGGCCGTTACACCAGCGATCGTCAGTGCGACGAGATCCGACCCCATACCCAACGACATTCGGATCCAGCAGGATCTGGTCAACCTCTGCTTTCTCAGGGGCGGTCAGAGCAAGTAGTCCATCATCAAGTGTACATGGCATAGTCACCCCTCAGTCTGTTGCGGATCGCTCATCTGTGCACTCTGGATGATTCCGCGCCTTAGATTCGCATCGCTGGCCTACTCACGGGAAGCACGTTACCACCCAGCAGAGGTCAATGAACCCCAAGCCCAGACAGCCTATGCCCCTCGCCTCACCCGACGACTCACCCTACCCCCCCGCCTCCCCCCCTGCAATGCCCTATATTCAAGAATCAACCAACGTCCACTCCACAGGACACCCGCCCCAACCCACCCCGCCTCGCAGCGCGATTACACCTCAACCGCCTCTCACCCACGCGCGATCCCAAACCCCCCTCGCAGCCGCCCCAAGTCCAGCACCACCTGTCCTCCTTTCAGGTCGTACCCGAGCACCGCCTCACCGTCGGCGTTCAGCAGCTCTGCGAAGCGCGAGACAGTCTGCGGCACCCGCCACTCTGCGATCCCGAGCGCGTCGCCGAACGCGCGGATCGGCGCCAGTCCACCGCGGCTTGCCAGGTAGTCCACCGCCGCCAGCACTTGTTCGCGGTACTTACTCTCGCCGGCCAGCGCCTTGAACACCTCGCTTTTGGCAAGCGCCTGGGTCTCGGTCGACAGAGCGTGTCCGCTCGCGCTTGGGCTCCCTTTTGCGGCCGATTTTCGCCCGCTCGCCCCCTTCTCGTGCGCCCCGCCCGCCTGCGCCCCGCCCTCGTGCGCCCCCGCCACGTGCGCCTGCGCCCCCTCTCTCGCCTTCCCGCCTGCCTCTGTCACGATCCCTGGCAGCACCATCACCCCTTCGGCTGGAGTTCTGCTCTTCGCGCGGCTCCCACGGCCGCGCCCGCTCGCTCCGCTCGCTCCTTCTGTCTCGAGGTGCCACCACCGAGGCCGGCGCAATGCAGCGATCCCGAGCGCGCTTTCTTCGTCGCTCCCCGGCTCTGCGCATTCGCGCCCCATCCCCTCCCACCCGATCATCAACAGCGGCGCCACCACCTCTGCCAGCGTCGCCCCGCCGTGGTCGCCCCACGTCCGCCGCGCGTGATACGAGTGTTGGTCATCGGCCAGCAGCACCACCCCATCCGAGCCACGCGGCCGCCACGCTCCTTCGCTCTTCAGCGCCACCTCGAAGTCTGGGTCGAACCCGCTCGCGTCGAGCGGCCGCCACCGCCCGCCCCCTTTTTCTTCCCCGCGCCGCTCCACCTTCACCTGCAGATCGCCTGCCACGTGCCCGTGATCGCTCGCCAGCACCACCGCGCGTTTGCTCGTGCGCGCGGCCGCCAGCAGGTCGGGCAGCGAGCGGATCGACTCCACCGTCCACGCGTGCTCCACCTGCGGCTCGCCTTTGAGCGACTCATCGATCGCGTTCAGCACCAGCGCCACCACCCGCTCCTCGTGCCGCTCGATCTGCTCACGCACCCGCGGATCCAGGCTCCCATCGCGCAGGTGTCCTTCGCCGCCCAAGTACAGCCGCGGAGCCACCGCGCCTGGCAGCAATTTTCGCAGCCCGGCGTGCTTCTGCCAGCGCCGCGGATCCTCGCCTGTCTCGTGCACCTGCCCCGCCGGCATCACCTTGCCCGCGAAGAACGCCGTCCTGCTCACATTCGTCAGCGTCGGCGCCGCAGCCAGCACCGGCGGGACCGGCGACCGCCACGAGATCGGCGCCCACGGCGTCGCCCGCTCCCCCAGCGACTCCAGCAGCTCCACCGCCTGCGCCCACGCCATCCCGTCGACCAGCAGCACCAGCAGCCGCCGCTCCTCGCTCTCCTTTAAAAATTCCACCACGAAGCGGTCCACAGCGCGCTCGATCGGCACCACCGCCGAAGCCGGCCGGCCAGCCGCGTACCAATCCACCAGCGCCCGCGCGAAGCGCAGATCCAGCGCACGCCGCGCCTCATCGGCTTCTTGCAGCACTGCCGTGATCGCCTCACCCAAGCGCCCGCTCCGCCCCGCCGCAGCCCGCGCCGAACGCCGCGCCCAGTCGAGGAAACCGCCTTCTCGCGTATACCAGCTCCCCAGCGCCTCTACCGCCGCGTACGAGCTCGGCGTCTCCACCGCCCGCCGGTCCGACCGCTCCAGCAGCCACGCCGCCAGTCGCGCCCCCATCTCTGCCTGGCGCGCCACCGCCGCGGCGTCGGGCTTCTTCATCCGCTCGTGCGCCACCAGATCGCGCATTCGCTCGCTCACCGCCCCCAGCCCTGCCGGATCGCGCCGCTTCACCACCGCCAGCAGCGCCTCACCTAGTGCCTCCAGCCGCAGGTTCCAGCTCGTCTCCAGCCGCGGCGATCCTGCCAGCAGCGCCCGCACCCCTGGCACCGCGTGCTCTCGCACCATCGCCTCGGCGGCGCGCAGCACCTCCCCTGCCGCGCGCTCGTCGCAGCGCTCTAACGTCGCCATCGCCAGCGCCACACGCCCCTGGAGCTGCTCCGCCACCGCCTTCGGATCCGCCCCCCCCAGCATCACCCGCCCCGCCGCCTTCAGCAGCATCTGCCCTCCTGCATCCTCCGTCGCCCCCAGCCCCTCGCACAGCACCCCAAAGGCCAGCACCTCCGCCCCTCTGCCTCGCTCCCACGCCGCCCACGCCACCGCCCCCAAGATCCCCACCTGCTGCCGCAAAAACCCCATCAACGCCGCCCGCACCCCCGCCGCCTCGGGCGCCCCCATCGCCGCCACAAACCGCCCCCCTCCGCCGTCTGTCGCCGCCCACACCAGCAGCTCCGGCGCGTTCAGATCCCCTGGAGTCCGCCACTCCACCCGCAGCCACTCCTGCCACAGGATCTGCTCCGTCAGCCGCCCCATACTCGACACATCCATCTCCACCTCGCGGCCCATCAGGTACCCCGCGAGCGGGCACTCCAGCACCCGCGGATCCACCTCTCCGACCCGCAGCCGCGTCTGCAGCAGGCTCACCCGCGGCAGCATCTGCACCCGCCCGTGCCCTGCGAAGCGCCCGCTCAGGTCCAGCGGCAGCCGATCCCAAGGCACCAAAAACACCCGCCGCAGCGCCCCAGCCTCCCCTGGATCCAGATCCAGCGGCGGCATCGCCCGCCTCAGCTCCACCTCCGAGCCCACCGGCACCACCACGAATTCCCCCACCTGGGTGCGCAGCAGCCCTGCCTCCCCTGTCCCCTGCACCGCCACCAAGAAGCTCCGCCGCCCCCGATCGCGGAGAAAGAGCTGCTCGACCACATGGGTCAGGTCCTTCACCTGCAGCGCCTGCAGCCGCATCTCAGCGCGTCCTCCCCCACAGCTCGATCCGCACCGTCAGCTCCAGATCCTCACCTGCGCTCACCTTCGCCCGCAGCTCCGCCAGCGTCGCCTCCAGCCCCGCGATCGCCGCGTTCACCGCCTCGCGCCCCTGCGCCCGCCGCTCCGCCCGCACCAGCACCCCCGCCCCTGCCGGCGGCTCCGCCCTCGCCTCAACCCTCGCCTCCTCCACCACCGGCGCCGGCTCTGGCGGCCGCACCACCGCCGGCGTCTCCCGCGGCGCGCGCAAACGAGCCATCACCTCTTGGGCCTCCCGCGCCAGCTCGCGCAGGCTCCCTGCCAGCCCCTTCTGCAGCTCATCTTGCCGCAGCCCCGTCGCCACCGCCCCAGCACCGCCTCGGCCTCGGCCTGCCCGCGCAGCCCTGTCAGTTGCCGAAAAACCCCCAGCACCAGCGGGTCGTCCAGCACCGCCACGCACTCCTTCGCCGTCGCCAGCGCCCGCCCGATCGCCGCCAGGCTCGTGCTACTCCCTGCCACCTCGGCCCCGAAGCTCGCCAGCGCCCGCGCCACGTCCGCCGGAGCGCGCCCCGACAACCGCGCCACCAGCTCGCTCGCCGCCGTCGCCGTCGTCAGCCTCGCGCTCGCCTCCTCGATCCCCAGCGCCTCGCGCCACCCCTCGATCGCCCGCGGGAGCCGCTGCGCCGCTGTCCCTTGCCCCTTCAGCTTCTCCTCCACCGTCCGCGCCAGCCCGCGCGTATTCTCGCCCGTCCTCGCCCGCCGCGGCAGCGTCACCCCGAACAGGTGCCCCACCGCCGCCAGCGCCGCCCCCCACTCCCCTTGTTCGGGCAGATCGGGCAGCTCCAGCACCACCTCCCCGGGGATCCCCCGTCCTTTCGTCCGCCCCAGATCGAACGGCTCTCCGCCCAGCATCAGCGCCCGCGACTCTGCCAGCGCGTACGCCCGCACCAGCACCGCCGCCGCCTCGGCCTGCAGCCCCATCTGCTCCTGCTCATCCGCCCAGCGCAGCACCTCGTCCACCCGCGGGTCTTCCACCCCTCGTTGACGCCGCCGCCGCTCGATCGTCTCCAAGATCCCATCCGTCCACAGGTGCGCCGTCGTATCGGTCACCCGCACCAGCCCCAGCTCCCCCAGCGTCCCCCGCAGCTCCTCCAGCTCGCGCCGATCCAGCGTGATCTTATGGTCAGGCGCCTCCACGATCGCCGCGAAGCGCTCCAGCAGCCGCTCGCTCCGCATCGTCGTCAGCGGCTCGGAGAAGCGCGGGTGCCTCGGGTAGCGCGCATCCAACAGCGCGCGCGTGTACGCCTTCAGCGCCACGCTCAGGCCCCCCTCCGCCGGCGCCTGCAGCGTCACCCCTGGCTTGAGCAAATACAAGTGCTGCTCCACCATCCGCGCCGGGTCCAGATCGGGGTCGTCCTCTCCCGAGCCTTGCGCCAGCCCGTACGCCTTCGCCAGCACCCCTAGCAGGTGCTGCTTCTTCTGGCTCTCCAGGTTTTGCAGCGTCACCTTCGCCTGCTCCTGCTGCTCCACGCTCAGGTGCCCGACGAACAGCTCCGTCGTCGCCCGCGAGCTCAGGATGTGCCCCAGCCGCACCAGCTCGCCCAGCGTCTTATTGCTCGCCTCGGAGAAGAAGCTCGGCAGCCACACCAGCGTCCACGAGCCTGTCCCTTCGGCCATAAACTCACGGATCACCCGCTCATCGTCGTGCGGCCCGAAGCTCCCCTCATCGAACGGATAGTCGATGACGATCCGCCAGTCATGCTCCTCCGCGCAGCGCAGCCGATCTGGCCCGAGCTGCCGCACGTTATCGAAGCGCAGCGCCCCTGGCCGCTTCGTCCCTCGCCACTCCTCGCGCCGCTGCAAGTCCCCCTGCGCCAGCTCGCCGCCCTCTTCCATCGCCGCCAGCAGCAGCTCAAACAGCACCCGTCGCCGCCGCTGCGGCGTATCGACCTCCCGCGCCTGCGCCAGCAGCGGCCGCACGTCCACCCCCTCGAGCTGGATCGCCACCTGCGGATCCCCCGCCTGGTCACCCAGCCGGATCGCCGCCACCTCGCTCGCCCACTTCCGGAGCTTGCCGATCAGCGTCGTCGTCTCGCGCCCGGGGATCTTCGCGGTCAGCCAGCCGTGGTTCAGGTCGACCACCCGCCGCACCGTCATCTCCCGCAGCGCCGCCACCCCTGGCACCAGCGCCGCGATCAGCAGCGTCTTGATCGCCCGGTTATCGTTCCGGCACGCCACCTGCGGGCAATTCGCGCACCCCACGTCGGGCGGGTGCTCGGGCCGCAGCCGCTGGCACTTCTCCCGCGAGTCTGTCTGGTTCGCCGCCTGGATCAGCGGCAGCAGCTCGTGTTTATAGAGCCGCCGCGCCGCGTCGAAGCGCGCCCCCATCGGCCCCTCCGTCGCCTTCTCGCCCTCCGCCATCACATCAAACAGGTCGCCCACCCCCACGAGCTGCCCTAATTGCAGGTCTTCGATGTGTCGGATCAGCAGCTCCGTCAGCAGCCGGATCGCCGTCCGTTGCCGCTGGAGCGCGTTGGACAGCGCCACCAGCGCGTCCACCAGCACCGGCGAGAACGGGTACACCTGCCGGAACGCGTCCGCGTCGTGGTTCGTCCCCAGCAGCGTCGTCCACGACCCTTTTTGCTGCGACTCCGACCGCAGCCGCTCAAACGTCGAGCGCAGCGCCGCCACCGCCCCCTCGTCCCGCGGCAGCAGCACCCGCTTCGCCACGATCGCCGGCAGGTTATCGTCCCCGAGCTGGATCTCCCCAAAGCGCCCCCGCGCGTGGTCCAGCACCTCCGCCAAGTGCGCGTCATCTGGCCCTGCCAGCGCGTCGCCCACCATCTCTCGCAGCGGCCGCTGCCGCGCGATAAACGAGCAAAACGGCGCGGGTCGGTCGTTGTCGGTCGCCTCGACCAACTTCACCAGCCGCTGCACCTGCGCCCCCAGCCTCTCCGGCGTTCGTCCCATATAACTCAGCCACAGGATCAGCTCATCCAGCAGCAGCACGATCACGTCGTACCCCAGCGACTTCGCGTGTCGGCTGAGGATCCCCAGCCCCCGGTCGATCTCCACAAAGCTCGACAACCCCGCCCCGAACGCCTTCAGGTGCGTCTTTGTCAGCGCCGTCAGCAGCTCGGCTCGCACCTCTGGCTCGACCGACCCACGCGCCGCCTCAAAGCGCGCCCGATCCCACGCGCGCCGCGCCTTGTTCGGCTTCCCCTCCACCTTGCTCCACGCGCCCCCCAGCTTCGCCGTCACCGCGTCCATCGCCGGCGCCGGCCCCGCCAGCGCGTTCATCGGCCCGAAGAACTTCGTATCGCCCAAAACGGACAGCAGCCGCTCCGCGTCCTCAAACAGCGCCTCATCCGCGAAGATCCCCGGCAGATCCGCCTCCGGGTGCCGCGCCCGCACATACTTCAGGTACGCCGCGAAGATCGGCGTCTGCACGTCCGGCTGGTCCAGCATATGCACGTGCAGCTCCAGCACCTTCGCCTGGCCGATCCACGGGTACTTGATCCGCAGCCCGTGCAGCTCCGGCCGCGACCACGCCCCCTCGTGGTCCGCCAACAGCAGGCTCAGCATCGCCATAAAGTGCGACTTGCCGCTACCAAAGGATCCGTGCAAATACGCCGCTTGGCTGCTCCGCTTCGTGTGCGCCGCGCCTACCAGCCCTAGCGCCTGATCAAACGCCTGCAAGAGCTGCGGCGTGATCACGTAGGTGTCGACGGTCTCCCGCGGCCGGTCGATCCCGTCCGCGAGCACCACGGTGAAGTCCATTTTGCCGATCTGCTCGGGAATTTTAAAGAGGTCGCGGACGCGGGGGGCGGTGGTCGAGGTGCTCATGGTGTGGGCTGTCCTGACGGGTGTCTCGTGTCTCGTATCTCGGGTCTCGGGTCTCGTGTCTGAGGTCTTGTGTCGTTGTGCAGCGTGCAGCGCCGGGTGCCCGCGGCGCTCAGCCCTCGTCATCGCCGAAGAGCCGCAGCGGCGCCTCTCGCTTCGCCTTGTCCTTTGGAGGTCGGCCGCGTCGCTTCGCCGGGCGCTCCGCGCTGGCCGCCGCCGCAGGCGCCTGCTCGGCCTTCACAGCCTCAGCCGCCTCAGCCGCCAGGGCCTCGACCGCCGCCGCCGCCTTGCCACGCCCACGCCGGCCCGGCTCCGGCCGCCACGCGCGCAAACGCTCGCGTCGCAGGCCGAGCTGGCGCAGCTCTTCATCGAGCACGAGCTCGTATTGCTCGCCCATCCGCTCGCCGTCGGCGTCGGGCTCATTGTGCCACTGCTTCAGCCACGGCAAGAGCTCGAGCAACCCCGCCAGGATCGGCACCAACCGCTCCGCAGGCCAGCCCTCGCCGTCCTTGCGCTTATAAAAAAGATGGCTCTTCTAACATGTTCGTGGATCCAGGATGGACCCCAAGGATGTGTTCTGCCGCGTGAAATCTCGGTTGTCTGGCAAACAGGTCGTGGCTGCGTTCGCGCACATCTCTTGGGGCCAGTTTTTACTGGCACAAGGGCCGCGCGGGATCGAGCATCTGGGCGTGCGCATCACCACGTTTCTACGACGCCTTTTGGGAATGGAGCAGGTCCGTGTCCTCGGTGCTGAGTTCGAGGAGGACAGGCTTGTCATCGACGTCGCGCCGAGCTGGACGA
The DNA here is from genome assembly GCA_016712505.1 of Candidatus Eiseniibacteriota bacterium. Classification (GTDB taxonomy): domain Bacteria; phylum Eisenbacteria; class RBG-16-71-46; order CAIMUX01; family CAIMUX01; genus JADJQY01. The sequence goes on from JADJQY010000039.1 coordinate 41,905, forward strand.
AGGGCCGCTGCTCGACCTGCGGGGCCACGGGGCCGATCCGTGATCAGAGGGTGCGTCGGTGGCGGCACCTCGACGTCGGGGGGGTCGAGTGCGAGCTGCGTTACTCGATCCGCCGCGTCGAGTGTTCGTCGTGCGGCGTCAAGGTCGAGCAGGTTCCCTGGGCGGAGCACGACACGGGCTTCACGAAGGGCTTCGAGGACTTGATCGCTTTGATGGCCCAAAAGACAGATAAAACGACCGTCGCGCGGCTCTTGCGGATCGCCTGGCTGACGGTCGGCCGCGTGATCGAGCGGGTGGTCAAGCGCTACGGAGGAGACCCCAGCGAGCGCCTCCGCGGGCTCCGTCGGATCGGCATCGATGAGCTCTCTTACCGCAAGCACCACCGCTACGTCACCGTCGTCGTCGACCTCGACACACGCCGCGTGGTCTGGGTCGCCGAGGGCAAGGACGCCGCCGCGCTCGACGGCTTCTTCGAGGCCCTGGGGCCCGCTGGGACGGCTGCGCTGAAGGTCGCGTCGATCGACATGTCGGGAGCCTTCAAGAAGGCGCTGCGCGAGCGGGCGCCCCACGTCCGCGTCGTCTTCGATCGCTTCCACGTCCAGCGCTTGGTACGACGCGCTCGACGAGATCCGCCGCGGTATGGTCGCTGAACTCCGCGACCCCGCCGAGAAGCGCGCCCTCAAGGGGACCCGCTTCGCGCTCCAGCGCTCGCCCTGGAAGCTCGACGCCGTCGCTCGCAACAAGCTCACAGAGCTCGAGAAGGAGAACCAGCCGCTCTACCGCGCCTACCTTATGAAGGAGTCCCTCGCGGCGATCTTCGACACCGCATCTCCAGAGTCGATCCACAGCGACCTCACAGGCTGGCTGCGCTGGGTCGAGGCCGAAGGCTTGCCCCCGCTTGTCAAGGCCGCTGAGACGATCGCTGCGCACTTCGACGGGATCACCGCCTACATCACTGTCGGCGTCACCAACGCGATCACCGAAGGCTTCAACCGCAAAGCCCGCGTCGTCACCTCCCGCGCCTACGGCTTCAAACGTCTCTCCAGCTTCGCCGCTATGCTGCTGCTCTGCTGTGGCGGTCTCTCCATTCCTTGGCCTCATGTGATGCCTCTTTAACCCATGAATGTGTTAGGAGAGCCACTCGTTACGGTCAAGCCCGATAGCCCGCATTTGACATAACGGCTATGGCGCTGGTCTAACGTGCGGGGCTGAGGGCGGAGCGGGCGGCTTCGGGGTCGAGGGAGCGGGTGGCGAGGAGGTTGGTGAGGAGGGGGTCGGGGAGGCAGGGCTCAAATTTGGAGAGCCTGGTGCGGGCGGCGGTGGGGGCGTGGGTTCGGGCGTCTTGGGCGGTGGGGCGGTGGTGCGCTTGGAGGTCGTGGAGGAGCTGGCGGAGGCGGGGTTCGCTCTTGCCGGCTTCTTCGCGGCAGGTGAGGGAGAGGTCGCGGGCGGTGACTTTTCCTCCGAGCTCGTGCTCGAGGAGCTGAGCGAGGAGGATGTTGGCTCGGCCGCCGGCGAAGCTCCACCAGGTGAGGCCGTCGGGGGTCTTTTGGAGGACGGGGGGCTCGGGGGCGTCGCGGAGGAATTGGTGGTCCTGGCGGGCTCGATCGAGGGCGGCGCGGGCCCTCGTGGAGGCGGCGGGGTCGTGGTCGTCGCGGAGGAGGACGCGGCGGATCGCTTGGCAGAGGTCGTAGCCGAGGTGGCGAGGGCTGCCGCTCCAACGGGCTGAGCCGGCGCTCTCCGTGGGGATGACGTGGCAGACGCCGCGGGTCCACTCGATGCCGGTGACCTGCCAAGGACGACCGGCGAGGGTGAAGGTGGGCGGGCCGCGATCTTCACCGAGGGTCTGGAGGAAGGTGGCGTCGATGGTGCCGAGCTCGCGGGTGTCCCAAAGGGCGGTGATCAGGCGAGGGGTGTCGAAGACGGCGTAGAGCTCGCCGAAGTTGCGGCGGCCGTAGAGGCGCTCGCCGCGTGGGCCGAGCCAGAGCTTGCCGCCCTGGTCGGCGAGGATCTGGGCGTCGAGCATGTGGTTGAGGAGGGCGGCTCGATCCTCGGCGGTGAGATCGGTGAAGGCGGTGGCGCCGTCGAGCCAGGCCCACCAGTCGCTGCGCGGGATCCCGCCGTGCTGGATCGCGAGGGCCATGATCTGATGGGCGAGGATGTGGCTGGCGGCGCGGTGGGGGCGGACTGGCTCGACGAAGCCGCGGCGGTAGAGGTCGAGGAGGGCGGCGGCTTGGACGGTGGCGCGATCGTCGAGGGCGAGGAAGGTGCAGTTGGCGATGGCTCCGGGGCGGCGGCCGGTGCGGCCCATGCGCTGGAGGAAGCTGGCGACGGTGGAGGGGGCGTCGATCTGGAGGACGTGGTCGAGGTCGCCGACGTCGATGCCGAGCTCGAGGGCGCTGGTGGCGACGATGACGCAGTCCTGGCCGTCCGCGAAGGCGCGCTCGGCGTCGCGGCGGGCGCTGGCGGCGAGGGAGCCGTGGATGACGTGGGCGTCGACGCCGCGGGTGAGGAGCTCTTTGCCGAGCTCTTCGACGCGGCGGCGGGAGTCGACGAAGACGAGGCGCTTCTTGCCAGGATGGAGGCGCTGGATGATATGCGCGGCGTTGGCGAGGGTGCCGACGTGATCGAGGGTGAGGGCGACTTCGCTCGATCCGCGGGGAGGGGCGACGATCCGGGCAGACCGGGCAGAGGATCCCTGGATCCAGCGGAGGATCTCGTCCGGGTTGCCGACTGTGGCAGAGAGGCCGATCCGCTGGAGGTCGCGGCGGCAGAGGCGAGAGAGGCGCTCGAGGACAGCGGAGAGGTGGGCGCCGCGATCGTCGTCGGCGAAGGCGTGGATCTCGTCGATGATGACGGCTCGGAGGCCAGCGAAGAGGCGCTCGGCGGGGACACGAGCGCTCATCATCATGGCTTCGAGGGACTCGGGGGTGGTGAGGAGGATGTCGGCGGGGTCGCGGAGGAAGGGGGCGCGCGCGGCGGCGCTGACGTCGCCGTGCCACTTAAAGACGCGGCGGCCGATGAGGGCGGCGTAGCGGGCGACGCGCTCGTGCTGGTTGTTGAGGAGGGCGCGGATCGGTGAGAGGTAGAGGACCGAGACGGGGCGCCAGTCGTGGGTGTCGATGGCCGAAAGGACAGGGAAGAAGGCGGCCTCGGTCTTGCCCCCAGCGGTGGGGGCGAGGACGACGCAATTGTCGCCGTCGAGGACAGCGTCGATGGTGAGGAGCTGGACGGGGCGGAGGTCGCGGAAGCCGAGGGTGCTCCAGATCTGGTACTGGAGGGCCGGCGAGAGGCGATCGAAGGCTGATGGGGCGGCCACGTCAGGGATCCGGGAGGTCGAGGGCGATGTCGTCGACGCTGCGCTCGATGCCGGCGACGGCGCGCTCTTCGGCGTTCATGTCGGCGGCGTCGACGACGAGCTTGAAGTGGCGGTGAGGGTCGTAGTCGTCGAAGAGGTCGATCTTGTCGAGGAGGTCGAGGACGAGCTTGCGGAGGAAGATCCGTGGGGCGATCCCGACCTTGCCGCCGAGTTTGCCGGTGATCCCGTCGGCGAGGGTGGTGAGCAGATCGTCGGTGACGAGGGCGTCGATCCGGGCGCGGGCGGCGGGCGATGAGGCGGGGAAGAGGGCGCGGATCCGGCGGCCTACGTCGAGGAGACGGGCGCGGTCGAAGGGGAGGAGGCGGATCTGCGGGGCGCGTGGGTTGTCGAAGCGAGGATCGCCGGAGAAGTCGACGTGGAGGCGCTGCTCGAGGGGCGGGAGGCGGCGGACGCCCTGGGGGCCGTCGAAGAAGAGGGGGGTGCCGGTGATGATGACGACCATGCCAGGGTAGTTGCCAGCGTCGAGGTCGTCGATGAGCTGACGGAGGGCGTTGAGGCTCTTCTCCCGGCTGTCGGCGCGGACTCGCTGGATGGTCTCCACCTCGTCGAGGACGAGGACGAGGCCGCGGCGGCCGGTCTGGCGGAGGACGGCGAGCAGGCCGCGGAAGAAGCCGCTGGCGCCGAAGTGGTCGAGGTCGCCCTTGATCCCGGCGGCGCGCTTGATGTCAGCGCCGACGTTGGGCTGTCCCATGAGCCAGGAGAGCAGACCCTCGGCGATGGCGTGGTCGCCGGCGAGGCGCGCGTCGTGGATCGCTCGGAGGGCGGCGGCGAACTGAGGGTGGGTGGCGCTGACGTCCGCGAGGCGCTTCTCGAGGAGGGCGCCGACGGCCAAGGCGACGCCTTCAGGGGCGCTCTGGTCGAGACCTTCGGTCTCCATGGCCTCCTCTTCGAGGTCGAAGAACCAGCGATCAATGAGGGAACGAAAGGCCCCCTCTCCCCACTCGCGGGTCTGGAGCGACTCCAAGGCGCGGCGGTAGAGGGTCTCCATGCGGGAGAGCGGGGTCTCGGTTTCAGAGATCTGGACGAGGGCGGTGGCGAAGTCAGCCTCGCGGGCGCGGTGCTCGAGCCAACGGGCGAAGAAGGTCTTGCCGGTGCCGTACTCGCCGCGGATCGCCTTAAACGCGCCTCGGCCCGCTGCCGCCGCGTCGAGGTCGAGATCGACTCCGATCACGTAGCGGTCGATGCCGACGGCGAAGAGCTCGAGGCCGCGGCGTGGGACAGTGCCGCGACGAAGAGCGTCGATGACCTCGCGGCGCTTGAGGATGTGTGGCTCGGCCATGGGCAAGCCGGATGGTAGACCGGTTGATAGGTGCGTGGATGGCGCGGGCGAAGAAGATCGCGAGAGAGAGGCGTTGTGCGCGCAGAAGGGGGCGGGAGGCCGCTCCTGGGGGAATCGGATCGGCCGTGAGCCGCTTGGGTGCTCCTTCGGCACTTAGCTACGACGCCGCATGGAGCGGCGTCGGAAAACGGCAGGAAGACACGATGGCCACTGACCAGAAACGCACCCCGAACGATCAGCGTTCGGACGTCAAGAACCCGAACAATTCGGAGCACAAGCAGGATCGCGATAACCGCGCGAACCAGCAGAACCCCAACAATCCCGCCCACCCGGCGGCGCGAAAACGCTAACCCTGGGGCGCGCCTCGCGCGAGCCCACTCGCCGGCGCTCCGTGAGGGGCGTCGGCTCCTCTGCTGTGCGGGCGCCTTGGCCGCTCATCGTCGGCTATACCAGCGCAGGCGCCGTCTATTCCTCCTGGGAATCGGTCCCGCGGGGCCCCGATTTCGGCTTCTGTGCGGCTTCGCGCCTGGCCGCGACCTCAGCCTCGGCCTCGGCCATCACTTCGCGAGCGCGCGCCGTCCAGCGCGCCGTGACGCCGCGAGACGGGCGCCCGAGCAGGCCCTCGATCCGGCTCCCGAGCCCCTTCACAAATCCGAGCAACTTCGAGGGCGCCAGCCCCGCTCGCTCCTCACCCAGCTCGCCGAGCACTTCGCGCAGGGACGGTCGCTCGCTCGCCGAGAAGCTCATGCCGCGGCGCAGCACCTTGGCGATCCCTCGCGGGAGGGCGCCGGCGCGGTCGAAGTCCGCTTGGTTGGCGAGCAGCCACGTGCCCGCCTCAGGGTCGAAGGGCAAGGCCTCCGTCAGGCTCTCCCAGAGCGCGACCGAGAAGGCGAATACGTCGCTCTGCGCGTTCGCGTGGCCTCTGCGGGCCTCCGGCGCCATGTACGCGAGCGTCCCGTTCGTGACCCCATACTCGGTCGCGCGCGCCTGCGCTTCGCCTGCCCGTGGCAGCTCCCGCGCGAGCCCGAAGTCGACCATGCGCGCGGTCTCCCGGTCGATCACGATGTTCGCCGGCTTCACGTCGCGGTGGAGGATCCCGCGCTCGTGGGCGGCCGCGAGGCCCTCGCCCGCCGCTAGGTACGCGTCCACGATCTCCCCCTCCGATGGGCGATTTGTCGCGACCCACGACCGGATATGCGGTCCATCGATGTAATTCATCACCAAGAAGAGGCAGGGGGCGCGGCGCTGCCCGAGGTCAGCTCCGCGCAGCCCATGTCGTGTACTGCGACGATATTCGGGTGCTCCAGCCGCGCGAGGATCCTCGCCTCCCGCTGGACTTCATCGATCAACGCCGGCTCGAAGCTCGGGTAGAGGCTTCAGCGCGACCGGCCGATCTAAGCGTACGTCGCGCGCCCGAACGACCAGCCCCCGCGCTCCTCGCCCCCTCGCGCTCTAGCTCGTAGCGGTTCTCGAGGAGCACCGGCGCGCCGAAGCCTGTCTTCGCCGCGAAGAGCCGTGGCCCCAGCAGGTCCTCAAGCTCGCCGGGAGAGACTGGGGCGCCATAGGGCCCGAGCATACGCGCACGCGGCGGGGCGGTCGCTGCTTTTTTCGGTTAGCCGGAGCGGGCAGGCGTCGGCGATCCCGAGATGGGATGAGTTGGCGAGCAGGATCTGGGCCGCTCGCGCGCCTCCTTGATCCGCCGCTTGGCTGTGGCCGGCGAGAGCTCCATCGTTTGGGCGACCTCTTCGTTGGTCATGCCCTCACCGTAGTGGAGCTCGAAGGCGATCTGTTGCTCCGCAGTCAGCGAACGGAGGGCGTTCATCAGCTTGTCGCGGCGATCGAAACGGACGCTCAGGGTGGTCTGGGGGCCCATGACGCTGTGGATCTTCGAGTCGAACTCGGCGGTCGCGCTCCGCTTGCCGTCGATGTACTTGAGCACCTTAAACCGCGCTGATCCCCAGAGGTAGGCGCGGGGGTTGTCGAGCACCTTCTCGCGGTGCTTCTTGACGAACTCCATGAGGGTGTCCTGGACGAGCTCGTAGCAGTCGGGCTCGGGGACCTTGGCGCGGAAGAAGCGCTTCAGCTTGGGCCAGTTGTCTTGGATCAAGGGATCGATGGCGGCGTTGCTCTGTGGTTGCATGGTGGCGGCTCCTGAGGCTGAAGTGCTCGGCGGTTTCTCGATCGGCTCAGATGGTCGCAGAAATTGTGGAGGGCGCGCTATCGCGCCCTGGTAGCGACGAGTGGGGCGCGGGGGTAGCTGCCGGCGGCGCCGATCGCCGGATCTCGGCCAGTGAGCGCCCAGATCGGCGCTTGGACCTCCGGCGAGGGGCGGAGGAACCATTGCCCTTTGCTGTTGACGGCGCCGGTCGCTGGGTAGGCGATCGAGCCGTCGCGGGCGCGGATCTGGCCGCTGAGCTCGCAACCGTCGACGACGAGGTCGAGGTCTTGGGCGGCGCTGCCCTGCCAGACCTGCCATGGGCCTGCGAGGTGGCGCGCGTGCTCGCGGCACTTGTCGCTGGCCACCTCGCTCTCTGCTGCGCCGCTGTAGATCGCGGCCAGGAGATCCGTGCGCCGATCGGCGGAGGAGCGTCGAGATCGGGCGCACTACAGCCGTCGGCGCCGAGCTGGCCGCCGGTGGCGCAGATCTCCGAGACGCAGCGCGCCTGCGCGCGCGCTCCCATGCAGAGGATCCGGCACTGCGACGGGCACGGGCTGTGCGCGAGCTCGGCGTCGACGGGGCCGACGGTGGCGCCGCGCGCGGCCCGGACGATCCCGGTCATCGACGGACGATCGGAGGTCTCGAAGAAGATCCAGTCGCCGACGAGCTCGTCGCCGCGGGGGTGACGGTGAACACGTGCCGCTTGGGGCTGCTGTCGCCCCAGAGCCTGAACTCGCCCGCGAGCCAGAGTCCACCGTCCGCGGCGCGTGACCTCCATGGCGCTGTCAGCGACCAGGGGCCGGGCGTAGCGGCGGTTGCCGGAGTCGCCGACGCGCGTAAGCGTCGCCGAGAGCGCGCAGGTTGCGTCCACGGAGAGGTCGAGGCGGTAGAAGCCTTCGACGCCGATCCAGTAGCTGTCGTCGGCCCAGAGGACCTGTGAGGTGAGGCGCCAGCGGCCAGTGAAGCGCTCGCCGTCGCAACGGGGGGCGGGCGGCGCAGGTGCAGGGAGAGGCGCGTGCGGGGCTCGTGCGCGAGTGCGGCGGGCTCGATCGCGTCGTCGCGGATCTGTGCGGGGGCCTCACGTGGATGCTCTTCCGCGCCCTCGCCAGAGAAGGCGAACGCCAGCCCGGCGAACGCGGTCGCCGTGGCGCCGGCCCCGAGTAAGAGAGGGAGGGGGCTCCTTCTGAGGCGCGTCTGGTGGCGCGCGCGGAGCTCGTCGAGGAGCTCTTCTGGATCGAAGGGGAGCTCGCCCGTGAGGCACTCCCAGAGCGAGACCGCGAACGAAAATAGATCGCGGGACTTCGGTGCGGCCACGCCCGCCTCCGGGGCCATGTAGGCGAGGGTCCCCTTGGTCAGGCCGTACTGGGTCGTCCGCTGGGCGTCTCCGTGTCGCGCGTGAGCTCGCGTGCGAGCCCGAAGTCGACGATCCGCGCGGCCTTGTTCTTGGGATCGAGGACGATGTTCGCCGGCTTGACGTCGCGGTGGAGGATCCGCGCTCGTGGGCGGCTGCGAGGCCCTCACCCGCCGCCAGGAAGGCGTCGATGATCGCGCGCCCGCGTGCGGGCTCGTTGGCGATCCAGGCCCGCACATGGGGTCCGTCGACGTATTTCCATGACGAGAAAGAGGCAGGGAGCGGTCGACCGGCGAGATCGAGCTCCGTGAAGTCGACGTCGAGGAAGCCGCGACGATGTTGTCGTGTCGGAGCTGAGCGAGTGGTCCTCGCCTCGGCCTGGGCTTCGGCGATCAAGGTCTGCTCCGGGTAAGGATAGAGCTTGAGCGCGACGCTGCGAGCGAGGCGGAGGTCGTGCGCCTTCACGACCGGCTGCGCGCTCCCCCCTGCCGCGGATCCTCGAGCCGGAAGCGGTTCGCGAGCAGCGGCGGTGCGCCGACCCCAAGCGCGACGCCGACGAGGTGCGGTCCGAGGAGGTTCTCGAGCTCGACGAGGGAATTGTCGGTGGTCGGCATCGGCTACCGTGAGGGTATCCGAGAAGGCGTGAGCTCGCTCGATTTTGCTCGATCTTCTACGGCTATGGTGGATCCACCATGCTGCGCTGTGGCGCTAGTAGGGCTACACCGGTGTCGACGCTGGGGCCCATTCGCTCGCTCTGCCCGTCGACGGCGAACCGCGTGGCGAGGCCAGCCCCCGTTAGCGAGGCGCCGACCTCCCCATGGAGGGCCGTCGCAGAGAGGTGTGTCAGGTCGCTCTATTTCCGTGCTCGCGGGTCACGGTCGAAGCGGGGTCTGGTCGGGGGCTGGGAGGTGTGGGGTATCGAGGTGCAAGAGCAGGATCGCCGAGTTCATGATTGACGCGTCGATCGCGGTCTGTGCTCGCTGGTCGGCGAGGACGAGACGTCGGCGGAATTGGTCGGATCTTGACCCGCGTTGATGAATCGTGCTCGCGGCTGGTGGTGATCAGGGCCTCGCGAGGACGTCGATGTCGACGGGGCAGATGACTATACCCCCCCGCGGCGGTGCGC
>JADJQY010000040.1 GCA_016712505.1 Candidatus Eiseniibacteriota bacterium
AGCGGATGAACAGACCGGCGAGCGCGATCACCAGGAACGTGACCAGCGGCACGAAGATCTTGCCGTTCGGAAGCTGGATCGCCGGACGGACGAGGAAGTCGAGCTGGTTCTTGGTTCCCAGCAGGTCGACCGTGTTCTTGAGTCCCACCCCGGTGGTCAGCAGGATCCGCTCGTTCCGCAGCGGGATCACCGGACCGGCCAGCAACAGGAACAAGAGCTGATACACCCCGTTGGCGAAGAACCCGAGGATCATCCCGGTGATCATCTCGCGCCCTTTGGCCTGATTGAGAAGCCGCGCGATCAGCACCCCGGAGCCGATGCTGAGTGGCAGGGAGAGCAGGACGGCGGAGGTGAGCGCTCCCAGGCCGGTGGCATTGGCGTTCTCGACGATCAGGAGTCCGATCTGCCCGCACATGGCACCGATCACGATGCCGAAGTTGAGTCCCATCCCCGCGACGACCGGAACGATGAGCGAGAGCACCAGGAAGAGATTGCGCGAGAGGCGGGTCACGATCTCATTGAGCAGGAAGGGGGGCGAGATGCGTGCGGCGACGATCCCGACCAGACAGAGGATGCCGAACAGAATCGGCACCGGATTCTCCCGGATCGCATCGAGCAGGCCGCGTCGCGGCCGCTGTCCGACGGTCTCGCTCACCGTGCCTCGCCCAGTTTCTTGAGCCGCTCGAGCCGAGCCGGTTCGTTGGCCGCCAACCACTCATCCCGCGAGAGCAGGGCGTAGGCCCGGGCGAAATGCGGCTGCGCCTCCGCGTCGCGGCCCAGGAGTAGCAGGCACTCACCCATCTCCTCGAAGACGTAGCCGTCCTCGTCACCGCTCGCCGCGAACTCCTGGGCCAACGCCTCCTGCCGAGCGAGGGCCGCCTCCGCCCGGCCGAGCGAGCGGAGGCACCGCGCCACGGTCCAGTTCGCGATCCGGGTCTCGTCCACCGCCTTCTGCCCGGCGAACCAGGCGAGCGCCTTCTCGAATACCGGGAGCGCCTGCGCATAGTCACCGCGATCGTGGTACGCCCAACCCAGATTGTTGTAGAGCGAACCGAGCCAACCCTTGGCCTGCGGGTCGCTCGAGGCCTCGGCATGGGCCATCGCCCGCTCGTTCCAGGCGATCGACGAATCCGGCGTCCCCACGATCGCCACCATGTGCGCGGCGTCGATCGCCAGACCGTCGAGCTTCTCCGCCCGGGCGAGATCCCAGGCTTCGAGGAAGAGCGGCTTTCCCGTTTCGGGGTGACCGGAGGTGTTCCAGACCCGCCCGCGTTCCAGGAGATAGCGCACCCTTGCCTTGCCCAGCGCCTGCGGCAGCATCGCTTCGGCTTCGTCCAGGGTCGCGTGCGCCGCATCGAACTGCCGCTGCAACCCCTGGGTGCGGGCGATCTGGGTGAGCAACTGCGCGAGATAATCCGCCTCGCCCGATTCCCGCGCTGCCGGCAGCAGCGCACGGAACGCCGCCTCGGTCGAATCGGGATGTGCGAAGTCCCAGAGCGTGGTGAAATCGGGCAGATTGAGTTCCGCCGCGGCCACGACCAGGATCAACGCCGCCGCCGGTCCGATCATGCCTGCTCCTTCCGCGTCAGCGCGTAGAGGATGATCCCGTTCGAGATGATGAGCCGCGCAATCTCCGGGATGTTCGAGAGCTCCGAGCTCTGCTCCCCCTTCACCACCAGCTCATTGACCAGCGGGAGCGAGGTGGTGAGCACGCTCTGGAACAGCAAGGTGCCGACTACCACATGCTGGATGGTTGCCACCCGCACGGAGGCCCCTCCAATCAGGAGCGCCGCCACCGTGGGGAAGGCCATCAAGAGTGGCGCCTTGTAGAGCTGCACGAAGCCGTACGACTGGGAGAAGACGACGATCCCGACCGCGGCCAGGGTGGTCGAGAGCACGACGCCGACGGTGCGCATCCGGCGGACGTCGATCCCGCTCGACTCGGCGAAGCGCGGATTCGCCCCGGCCGCGCTGAGGCCGAGGCCGAGTCGCGTGCGGAGAAACACTGCCAGCACCCAGCAGAGCAGCCCCCAGAACAGCAGCAGTCCGGTGGGAATCGTGCCCCGCCCGAACGGAACCGCGGCAAAGCCGTCGAGCACGTGCTTGAAGTAGCCGTCCAGCACCAGGGTGTTCCGGAGCCCCTTCCCCCCCAACGGCCAGATCGGCTCCGGATTGTGGGTCGGCAGGAGTAACCAGAGGATCGAGGCGCCGGCCACCGCACTGAAGCCGACGTAGATCCCGACCATCATCTCGTCGCCCTTCACCCGCTCGAGCAACCGCGCATAGAAGAAGCCGGCGATCGCCCCCAGAGCGCCGCCGAAGGCGATCGAGGCCCAGAAGCAGGCCGGGCCGCGCAGGCCGGCGTCCATCAGGATCACGCTCCCGAGCAGCCCGCAGACGATCCCGAGCGGCAGACCGAAGTTGAGCCCCACGCCGGCGCGCACCGCCGGAACCAGCGCCAGGACCAGAACACCGTTCATCGCCGCGCGGGTCAGGCAGTCGGTGAAGAGCACGGTGAGATCGAGTTCGGTCGAGGTCGCCGCCCCCAACCAGAGGAGGGCGAGGAATCCGATCAGGACCAGCCGGGTCCAGCCGACCTTGACCGCCAGATCACGCAAGGCGCTCATACCCGCTCCCCGGCGAAGAGCAAGCCGAACTCGACATCCGGCGCATCCGGAGGGAGTACCCCGGCCACCCGACCGGCGTCGATCACCGCGATCCGGTCACACACCCGGCGCAGCTCGAGCAGCTCGCTCGAGGTCAGAACGATCGTCTTTCCTTCATTCCGATTGGCGTCGATCAGGAGGTTGAGCACCCGATCCTTCGCCCCGACGTCGATCCCCCGGGTCGGCTCGCTCACGAAGAGCAGTTCCGGGTCGAGGGTCAAGGCCCGCGCCAGACAGACCTTCTGTTGATTACCGCCCGAGAGCCGGCGCACTGCCTCCTGCGGCCCGCGGCAGCGGATGTCCAGCGCCTCGATCTGCGCCTTCGCGTGGAGCCGGGCAGCCTTCTGATCGTAGAGCGCCAGTGCCCCGTTCGACCGCGCGAAGGGCCCGCGCAGGAACATGCCCCGCGCCTCGAGCGCGCTCGCCGCGATGTTTCGCTCGATCGCCTCGTCGAGCAGCAGCCCGACCTGACGCCGATCCTCGCTCACGAAGGCCAGCCCCCGCCGGAGCGCCTCGCGCGGGTGCCCGAGCGGAAACGGCTCCCCTTTCCAGGTCACCTGGCCGCGGGCCGGATAGAGCCCCATCAGCCCGTTGGCGATGCCGATCTTCCCCTGGCCCGCCAGCCCGGCCAGCCCGAGAATCTCGCCCCGGCGCACTTCGAGGTCGACCCCGCGCACCTCTTCGCCCGGCATCTCGACCTCGAGTCCGCGCACCGAGAGGATCACCTCGTCGGACAGGGTGCGCTTCGGCCGCGACCGCTCCCCTTCCGGTAGGGCGCGCCCGATCATCAGTTCGGCCAGCCGTGGCACCGTCGCGTCCTTCCGATCGACCCGCGCCACCACCTCGCCGTCGCGCAGCACGGTGATCCGATCCGCCACCGTCATCACCTCGTCCAGCCGGTGGGTGATGAAGAGGATCGCGATCCCCTGGGCGGCGAGCATGCGCATCGTTCGCAGCAGGTCGTCCGCCTCGGTCTCGGTCAGCACCGCCGTCGGCTCATCGAAGACCAGGAGCCGTGCGTTCTCCTTGTCGACCTCGCGCGCGATCTCGATGAACTGCATGTGCCCGACCGGCAGTCCCGCCACCGGCAGCATCTCGTCCAGCGACATGCCGATCTGCTTCAGCGCCGCCCGCGTGTCGCTCCGCATGGTCGCCATGTCGAGCGACTCCAGGCTCGCGGCCCGGGAGCGGAGCAACGGACGCAGCCCCCGGCTGATCAGGTTCGGCCGGGTCCGCTCGCGGTTCAGCTTGATGTTTTCGGTGATCGAGAAGCCCGGGAGGAGCATGAACTCTTGGTGGACCATCCCCACGCCCCGCGCCATCGCGTCGCTCGGCGTGCGCGGGTCGATCACATCCCCGCCCAGTCGGATCGTCCCCTCGTATCCCCCGGTTTCCCGGATGACCGGCATCCCGAAGAGGATGTTCATCAAGGTCGACTTGCCCGCGCCGTTCTCCCCCACCAGGGCATGGATCTCCCCCACGCCCACCTCGAGGCTGACCCCCTTGAGGACGGCATTGCCGAAGTACTGCTTCTTGATGTCGGTAAGTGCGAGGGCTGGGGCGGGCACTAGGTGCTACTCCTCCGGGCCGTCTCCGTCTCTTCCGCGTCGCCCGGGCCGACTCGAGCCCAGGCGCCACCGCGGCGCGCCAGTATGCCCGCCTCCCGCCGCGCGGTCCAGCGCCGAGTGCCCCTCAGCCCCGGCCGCGCGGCCGGCGCGCGAGAGACGCGCCACGGGCGTGCCGCGGGCTCAGGACGCCCGAAGCTGGCCGCGAGTCGTTGGAGCGACACTCGATTGGGGTACCGAAGGGAAGGAGCGACGACGCAGACGCGAGGGAGGGTCGCGCCCCTTCCCCGCCGAATTGGCCGGGATGACAAGGTGCCGGAGAAAACATGGGAATGTCCATCGTACTGGACACGCGCATCCAGCACGATGGACATCCTGATGCTCTCCCCTGGGGACCGCTGCCCCGCCAGATTCGCCGTCCCGCTACTGTGCGTAGAGGCTCTTCACCTTCCCCCACGACATCGACTCCACCGGCACCGGGCTGCAATCGGCCAGCTTGATGCTGATCCCCAGCGCGTGCGTCGGCCCGAAGACGTCGTTCACCGGCTGCCAGCCTTCGGGAAAACCCTGCCCAGGAGCCACCTTGGTCATTGCATGCCCCGGCTCACCCGTCAGATCCACGGCGAGGTACAAGCCGACTGTGGAATCTGGCCAGTTGCCCCAGTACCCAACCCAGTAAGCCCCGTCAACGCAGAGGATCTCGGTCACATCCTCAAAATGCTCCCGGATCGTCGGCCAGACCGGGACGTAGCCAACGAACACGTTCGTCTTGAGGTACAGAACAGTGCCGGGAGTGCCTTCCTGATCGGCCCAGACGTAAATGTCCAAAGGCCCACCGAGCTCAAACGCTCCGAACCCTGTGAACTGGAGCCCGATCTGGCACATCTGCCCACCCGTGTCGAACCGCTCGGCAAACGCGCCGAGATCGGGCGGCTGCACACCTCCGTACGCCCACCAGGCGACCCACTCGAATGTACCGTCAGCGTTCGTGATCGTGGACCCCTCGCACAGGGCGCGCTCGTTGGCAGCACCGGGGCATGGAACGGCGAGCATGAGAATCGCAGCCGCGACAACAAGCACCAGGATCCGCAGTCCGCATGGGTATCTCACGCTTCCTCCTACTTGACGATGATTACAGGGCTGCTCTTCGCTACCAGTCGCCCGTGGATGAACAGGCCGCCGAAATACGCGCCGGACGGAAGTGGTCGCCATGTCGGGGCGGGGGCCATCACCACGCCTGCGTGGTCGCGAACCGACGCTGGAAGCTCCCGCTCCCACACACGCCGCCCAGTCAGGTCAAACAGCGCAACCGTGCTTGGAGCGTCGCCAAGCACGGTTGCCGCATAGTGCACCTCGCCGGCCCGCAACCAGAACTTGCAGGTTGGCACCACCGGCGAAGCACCCGGGCTGCTTCCGCGATATCCCGGAGGGAGATCGGCTCGAGTCAGGTACGTCACCTGTAGCTTGAATAGGCTGGGAGGAGGGCAGCTTTCACTGAACCCGTTCGGCCGGAACGGCTTCCAACATACAAACTGCGTTTTCGCCGCATCCCGATAGAGGCGGTAGGAGTAGGTTCCGACCGTGACGAAGTTCCCTCCGTCCCAGTACTCTACCTGCGCGAAGTTGGCGTTAGCCTGACCGTCGTAGGCGAATCCAGTGGACGAGTCGATCTTCTTCCACCCCGTCGATCCTCGAGGACGTGCCCAAACGGCATCGTAGAGCGCGGGCGTCGGGTAGGGGTTCTTCAGCGATCCCGCGGCGGAGATGTGAAATCGCTCCGCATAGAACTGCTCGTACTGACCGGCGACTTGCGTGACGCCCGCGACGTCGCGGAGCCAGACCCACCCCTCGCCATCTGCGGCCACCGAGTACGTGGTGAACTCGCCGTGGTTCACGTTGCGCGGGTAGGCAACGTAGGACAGCGCAGAGTCCAGCTGCGCCCAACCCGCCCCGACCTCGATCTCGTCGAGGCCAGGCATCGGCCGAGCGGTTCGTTTGATGAGCTCATCAACGTCGTCGTTCGTGAGCGAACTATCGATCCCCAGGAGTAGTGCCGCGATGCCCGCGATCTGCGGTGCTGCAGCCGACGTGCCCCCGAAATTCGTTGTGTATCCGCTCAACGAGGGCGCGACGATCGTCCGCCCGCCCGCACTGACATCGATGTATCCACCGATCACAAAGCTCTGCTCCGCCCTGCCACCGGCGCAATTGGTGGCACCTGCGGTGGTAGCAAAGTCCTCGAACGCACCAGGATAGGCCACGCAGGAGTCTGGGGGAGGTCCGGGCAAGCAGGGGCTGCCGCTGCAACCACCGGCGATCGCATTGCCGGCTGATACCACGAGCGTGACGTCCTTCAGATAGGCGTTCCGCATACAGTCTCGAAGAGCGCTTGAGTAGCATCCCTTCCAGGCGGCCGCCCCTATGCTCAAGTTGGCCACCTTCGCCTCCGGATAAACGGCAGGCGAGCACAGATACGCCAACGCATCACACGTGTTCGAGATGAGGCCGCTCTCGTTGGTACCAACCCCACCCACTCGGAGAACCACCAGCACGCTGTCCGCGGCGTCTAGCGGAAAGTTGCACACCCCGGCCACGCCCACTCCATTGTCCGTGGCTGCAGCAGCAATGCCCGCAACCGACGTACCGTGCTGCGGGTTCACCCACCATTGGTCCGAGACGAATGTCTTACTCTGACTGATGTCGATGCGACCTACGAGATCCGGAAGACTGCGATGTACCCCCAAGTCGATAATGGCGATCTTCGTGCCGACTTCAGTCCAGATGTCCCACGCGCGGGAGGCTCCGAGATCCCAGAAGGGAACGCAGGTGATTCCCTCCATCGTCCCTCCAACGTTGCGGAGGTACCACTGCCCGACATTCGTTGAGTTCGGTAGGTAGTAGGGATCCGAGGGCGTGTACTGCAGCTCCAGCGATTCGTTCGGTTCGGCGTGAAGGATGCCGGGAAGTTCGGTCAGTTGGTTGGAGGCGTCGACGAAGAGGGGATCGAGTTCCACGACGTAGACATCGCGGAAGTCGACGAGTTCCTCGCCGGGCGTGACCTCTTCCGATCCTTCGGCCTCCCGGGGGAGGTTGCGCCAAGGCGCGGCGATGGTGCGGATCTCGCGAAGACCGAATGTTCGCAACGTCGCCTCGGTCTCCGGGACCGACAGACGGAACTGCTCGGCTGGAATGCGGAAGGACTCACGAGACTGGTCGAGGGAGTCGGGCAGGGTCACGACCTCGGATGCGAAGCGCACGATCCACGATCCGTTGGCGCGATCACACTCGGTCGCAGACGCTTCCCCGGCTACATGGAGGAGGGAAAGCAGGAGCAGAATCGCAGGAAGCGTTCGCGGCGGCGTCCCAGCACGCGGTTCCTTCAGGTCGGGGGGGGGGTACAGGGCCCAGGCACACACGTGGGCGGAAACGAACGAAGGTCCAAAGCGGCACATGGATTCCTCCTTGCTCTGTTGTCGGCGCGGTCTACCTCGCAGAAAGTGTCAACCTGGGGGCGACCGAGGTCAAGCGGAATGATCCACCGTCGGGCGTTCCCGTGCTGCTGGGCGGCACCCAGCAGCAGGATTCTCGTGGAAATGTCCATCGCACTGGACACGCCCGTCCAACACCATGGACATCCTCATGTTTTGTCCCGCCGTATCGAGGGGCTGCGCCCCCGCGCCCGGCGCTCAGCCAGGCGAGGCCGTCTACTGTGCGTAGAGGCTCTTCACCTTCCCCCACGACATCGACTCCACCGGCACCGGGCTGCAATCGGCCAGCTTGATGCTGATCCCCAGCGCATGCGTCGGCCCGAAGACGTCGTTCACCGGCTGCCAGCCTTCCGGAAACGCCAGCCCTGGCGCCACCTTCGTCATCGCCTGTCCGGGCTCACCGGTGAGGTCCACTGCGAGGTACAACTGCGTGGATCCGCCCGGCCAGTTTCCCCAGTATCCGACCCAGTAGGGCCCGTCCACGCAAAGGACCTCGGTCACATCTTCGAAGTGTTCACGAACCACCGGCCAGATGGGGACACTGCCGACATACACGTTCGTCTTGAAGTACAAGACCGTGCCCGGGAATTCCGCATCATTGGCCCAGACGTAGAGATCGAGTGGGCCCCCCGTCTCCAATAGTCCGATCCCGGTGAACTGCAACCCGATCTGACAGAGCTGGCCATCCGTCTCGAATCGCTCGGCAAACGAGCCGTAGTCGGGCGCCACCACTCCTCCGTACTGCCACCAGTACGCCGTCTCGAAGCTCCCATCGGTGCTCGTGACGGTCATCCCCTCGCACAAGGCGCTCGCGCTCATCGCCACCTCAGGTGTCACGCAACGTTGTGCGAAAGCGACCAGGGCCACCAAAACCAGGATCCGCATTCGATCTCTCATGCTCCCGTTCCCTCCTATCTCGCAACTGTCACCGCGTTGCTCTTCGCAATCAGACGCCCCCGAACAAACAGGCCCCCGAAGTAGGTTCCGGACGGAAGCGTTCTCCGAGCAGATCCGGAGTCGGTCACCGTGCCTGCGTGATCGCGTGCGGGCGTGCGAAGCTCCGCCTGCCAAACGCGCCGCCCAGTCACATCGAACAGCATGATCGTGCCGGGCGAGCTGTCCGGGAGGGTCGCTGCATAGTTGATTTTTCCGTCACTCCACCAGAATCTGCAGGTCGGGATATCAGGAGAGACAGTTGGGCTCCCTGCGCGGTTTCCGGGCGGGAGATCCGCCCGAGTCAGGTAGGTGACTTGCAGCTTGAACAAGCTGGGGGGCGGGCACGGATCTCCAAACCCGTTCGGTCGGAGCGGCCTCCAGCAAACGAACTGCGTCTTTGCCGCGTCTCGGTAGATGCGGTAGGCGTAGGTGCCGACGGTAACGGAGTCCCCTCCGTCCCAGTACTCTATCTGCGCGAAGTTGGCGTTGGCCTGTCCGTCGTAGGCGAACCCGGTTGTGGAGTCGATCTTCTTCCAACCAGTCGACGCTCGAGGGCGAGCCCAAACGGCATCATAGAGCGCCGTAGTTGGGTAGGGGTTCTTCAACGTCCCGGACGAAGTGATGTGATACCGCTCGGCATAGAACTGCTCATACTGGCCCGAAACCTGGGTGACGCCCGCGACGTCGCGAAGCAAAATCCAGCCTTCCCCATCCACGGCGGTCGTGTATGACGTGAACTCGCCGTGGTTCACATTGCGGGGGTATGCGATGTAGGACAGGGCGGAGTCTGCCTGAGCCCAGCCTGCCCCAACCTCGATCGGCGACAGCCCAGGCATCGGTCGCGCGGTTCGTTTGATGATCTCGTCGATGTCGTCGTTCGTCAACGCGCCCTCCAGCCCCAGCAGGAGCGCCGCAATTCCCGCGACCTGGGGCGATGCAAACGAAGTTCCGTTGAGGTTTATCGAGTAACCGCCCTGGGTGGGCATGACCATCGTCCGACCGCCCGCGCTGACATCGATGTACCCGCCGATCGCATAACTCGGTCCAGCTCGTCCGCCCGCGCAATTCGTGGCGCTGACGGACACTGCAAAATCCTGGAACGCGCCTGGATACACCACGCACGAGTCCGGGGGGGCACCCGGCAGGCACGCACCGTCCTCGCACCCTCCGTCTGTTTCATTGCCAGCCGCGGCGACGAGGGTGATGTTCTTGAGATAGGCGTTGCGCATGCAGTCTCGAAGGGCGCTTGAATAGCACCCTTTCGAGTGCCAGGCGCCAATACTCAGGTTGGCCACCCTCGCCTGCGGATAGACCGCAGGAGAGCACAGGTGAGCGAGCGCGTCGCATGCATTCGAGATCTGCTGCGACTCGTTCGTTCCGAACTGAGACACTCGCAGAGCCACCAGAACGCTATCCGAGGAGTTCGTCGGAAAATTGCATACCCCGGCCACGCCCACCCCGTTGTCGATCCCGGCCGCAGCAACCCCGGCGACCGACGTGCCGTGGGTAGGGTTCACCCACCACTGATCGGCGACAAATGTCTTGCTCAGGCTGATGTCGATGAGGCCGACGAGGTCGGGATGATATCTATCGACACCTGCATCAATGATCGCGATCTTAGTGCCGGCCTCGGTCCAGATGTCCCATGCGTGCGACGCCCCAAGGTCCCAGAACGGCACGCAGGTGACCCCCTCCAACGTCCCGCCCACGTTGCGGAGGTACCACTGCCCGACATTCGTTGAGTTCGGGAGGTAGTAGGGATCTGAGGGCGTGTATTGTAACTCCAGCGACTCGTTCGGTTCGGCGAACAAGATGCCGGGAAGCTCGGTGAGCTGGTTGGGGCCGTCGACGAAGAGGGGATCGAGTTCGACGACGTAGACATCGCGGAAGTCGACGAGTTCCTCGCCTGGTGTGACCTCGTCCGATCCTTCGGCCTCTCGGGGGAGGTTGCGCCAGGGCGCGGCGATGGTGCGGATCTCGCGCAGCCCGAAGGACCGCAGGGTCGCCTCGGTCTCGGGGACCGACAGGCGGAAGTGCTCGGCTGGAATGCGGAAAGGCTCACGGGATTGATCGAGGGAGTCGGGCAGGGTCACGACCTCGGGAGCGAAGCGCACGATCCACGATCCATTGGCGCGATCAAACTCGGTCGCAGGCACTTCCCCGGCGACATGAAGCAGGGAAAGCAGGAGCAGAAACGCGGGGAACGTTCGCGGCGGCGTCCCGGCCCGTGGCTCCCTCAAGTCGGGGGGGGGGGGAGAGTACAGGGCACGTCCATACACGGGGACGGAAACGAACGAAGATCCAAAGCGGCCCATGGATTCCTCCTTGCTCTGTTGTCGGCGCGGTCTGCCTCGAAGAAAGTGTCAACCTGGGAACGACCCGGGTCAAGGGGAATGATCCGAGTTGGATGGATCGACGGGCGGTTGAACATGCGCTACTTCGCCGGGCTGGGGCAGCAGGAATCTCGTGAGGGCATCCATCGTGCTGGACACGTCCGTCCAACACGATGGACATCCTGATGGTTTCTCCCGAGGGTCGTCTCGGGGCGTCAGTGCAGCAGCGAGATCCGGCCGAGGGGCGCGGGGCCCTGCGGAGTGTGCAACCGGGCGAAGTAGACGCCGGCCGGGGCGGGGGCGCCGTCGTCTCGGGTGCCGGGCCACGACCACTGGGTAGTGCCGGTGGAGAGGAGGACGCGCGCGACGCGGCGGCCGTCGAGGCTGATGATCTCGAGGGGCATGTCGGTGGAGAGCGGATTTCGGAATGAGAGCGTGACCGGTCCGCTGGAGGGATTGGGGGCGACGGTGCACTCGGTGACGAACAAGGAGTGCGGGGGGACGTCGGCGGCGCGGGCGCCAAGCGTGGCCAGGCCGATGCGCTGCACCTCTGCGCCGGCGGGGCCGGTGAGGCGGCTGTAGGCGATCAGCATGGTGCCGGAGGCGCCGGCGGTCTGCGGGAGATCTTCAGGGAGGTCGCCGCTGGTAACGGCGAAGCCGTTCGGGTCTTCGACCACCCCGTCGATCGAGATGCGCGCGGCGTAGATGTCGCCGCGGAGCTGCTCGATGCCGAGCACGTCGCGGTAGTCGACCCAGGTGGCAAGGAAGCGCTCGCCGTCGAAGCCGGCGCCGGTGAATCGCTGCGCCCCGGCGGCATCGGCGATCACGAACGGCGCGGTGAGGAAGCTGCCGTCGGCGGCCATGATCCGTCCTTCGATTTCGCCGCCGTCCCCGCCGTCCACATCAGCGTAGGTGATGAAGGCGCGATCGCCGGCCACCACGACGTCGGGATCGCGAGCGTCGGCCGTGGCGCTGTTGAGCTGGAACTGCGTCCCGGCTACCCCGTTGGCGTCGACGAAGAGCCCGAGCGTGGTGGAGTGGGTGGTGTCGTGATTGCTCTGGCGCTGCCACACGATGAAGTAGCGGCCGCCAAGCGAGCGGACCTTGGTGTACCAGACGTTGTACCCGCTCCCGATCCCCGTTCGGGCGGAGAGCGCGCCGAGGGTGGCGCCGTCGAACAGTCCGCCCTTCAGCATCCGCTGGTTTCCGCTGAAGCTGTGGGCGTAGGCGATGTAGTAGTTGCCGCCGATCGAAGACACTCCGGGAATGCTCGCCGTGTCCGCAAAGAGGAGCACGGGCGCGGCGTCGAGCGCCGAGAGGTTGGCGTCGAAGCGTCGGCCGTAGACCGCGCCCTGGAAGGCCCAGACGAAGAAGTAGCCCGATCCGTTCCAGGTTCCCTCTCCGCTCAGGGTGTAGCCTTCGAGCACCGCAGCGACCTCCACCGGCTCGGCGTCGATCGCGTTGCCGCCCTCGTCCAGGCGCTGGGCGAGGAGTCGGGTCGATCCGCCGCCGCGAGACTCGAAGAGGGCCACATGTCCGGTGTTGGACGAAATGAACCGCACGTGCGCCTGCCGACGAAGCCCGGCGCTGATCGGAACCAGAGACCCGACGCTGTTGTCGGCCCGGAGGTACGCGCCCTCGATGTTCTCGAGCATCTGCTGGGAGATGTTCCGGCCGGACCAACCGACCATCGCGGTACCCGCGCCGCTTGAAGCGAGACTCGGCGTGTACTGATCGCCGCCCGTCGGCCGCAACACGAACGCGCCCGGGGCGAGGATGGCGCCCCCGGTCGAGATCCGCTGGATCCAGATCACGGGCAAGCTGCCGGAGGGGCCGGAATTGGCCACCACCCAGTTCTGTCCGTCCCAGGCGACATCGTTGGAGCGCGGCTCGTACCCGTTTGGTGAGGCGAGCGGAATCCCCGCCGGATCGAGCACCACCCCGGCGTGGGTCACGCGATGCACCTTGTGATAGCGATGGGAGACGAGGAAGTCGCTGCCGTTGGTGGCGAGGGACGGATGGGTGCCACTGGTGCTGATCTGGAAGGCGGCGGCGTCCAATGGCGCAAGGCCGGGGGCGTAACGACGGCCGAAGATGTGATCATAGCCCGCGCGCTCCCACACCACGAGCCACTCATCGGTGGCCCAGGCAACGCGCGGGGCGATCGGACCGAAGACGTAGTCGGGATGCTGCTGCAACACCACCGGCGCGGCGTCCAGCATCGTGCCGTTCGCCGCGATCCGCTTCGCGGACAGGTTCGGCTTGCCGCCGAGCTGCCAGTTGATGTCCTGCCAGACGGCGAGCCATTGCGTGCCGTCGCTGGCCACGGTCGGGGAGTCGGCCCGGTCGTTCGCCGGATCGTTGTTCTCGGGACGGAGCGCGATCGGCTGGGAGTCGAGGACGCTCCCGTCGGCGCCGACCCGCACGCCAAGAACATCGGTGAAGAAGTACCAGTCGTCGCGCTCGCTGGTGAAGACGACCAGCCAGGCCTGTGCCGCCTCGTTCCACGCGACTTCGGGCCGCATCTGGTTCCGTCCGAGCTGACAGATGACGAACGGTCCCGGATCGATCGGGTTTCCGTGCTGATCGAGTCGAAGGCCGTAGATGTCGAGGCCGTTTCCGGTCAGCGGCTCATAGGCCATGTTGGCGAAGCCGAGCAGATTGGTCCGGTTGTCCTGCCAGACCGCGAGGTAACCGGAGCCCCCGGCGGAAATGCGGCAGACATCCTGGACATCCACCGGCTGCACGCGGGCGGCGTCCCCCTCGAGAAATCGCTCGCTCGAGAGGAGAGGTGGCGTGGCCCCCGCCGCGGACGCGAGGATCAGGGAAAGGAGCGCAGCGCAGACTGGGGCGAGATGAGTTCGCATACGATCGGGCCTCCTGCTCCCCGGATTCACGCATCGGAGCCCGGGGAGCGGGCGTCCGATGCAGCGCGACGTACTCCCAGGAGTCGGATGCAAACGCAGCGTGATACACTTCCGGCGGCTGCTCCGATCGCTCGAAGTCCGCTGGCAACAGCAAGTTGCACCAGAAATCGGCAAATCCCCCGAATGGGGGAGGTCGCTGGCCCGTCGGTGTTCGGTCTTAGCGCACGATCAAGAGCTTCCGCACCTCGGTACGCGCATCGGTGGTGAGACGGACCCAGTAGACTCCGGCGGGGACCGACGGGTCGTGGTCACCGCGCCGATCCCAGGTGACGCGGTGCGAGCCGGCTGGCCGGGCGCCGGCATCGAGCAGCCGGACCCGACGGCCATCGACGCCGTAGATGCCGAGTTCGAATCGAGAGGGAGCGGGAAGATCGAAGGCGATCACCGCGCGATCGCGAACCGGGTTGGGCGTCACGGCGTGGAGCGCGACGGCGGTCGGGAGGGCGCTTCCGCGGAGTCGCCACCCCGACGGTAACGCAGCACCAGGCGCCGGGCTGGTCGAAGCCGAGGGTTCCGAGGCAGACCACGGGATCGAGATTGGCCGGGATCTGGTTGTCGGCGAAGAAGGCACCGACCTCCGGATGCTCGATCAGGGCGAAGCGGGTGGGCGAGCCGGGGTTCAGGTTGACCCCGGCAAACCAGTAGACCTCGGTGAGGGTCGTCGTGCGCGGGACGCTCCAGGTCACTGCGGTGCCCGAGCCGGAGTCGGGCCAGGCGGTTTGCGCCAGTTCGAAGTCGGCGCAGGAGCCACCGTCGATCAGGGCGAAAGCAGCGGGATCATAGTCGATGCCGAACGACACGCCGCTCAGGCCGGGCGCGCCGTCATTGGGGAAGGCCGCGACGACGTGAAACACCACCGTGTCTGCGCCGGCAACCTCATAGACGCCGCCGCCACAACTCGTGATCACGGCATCCCCGCAATACTCCCCGCCCAGGCTGTACTGCAGCCCCGGTGTTGCGTGGACCAGAAGGACCCCGCCGGAGTTCGCGCCGCAGCCGTTCGGCGGGCACTCGACCTCCTCGCCCAGGAACTGTCCGCCCTCTGCCGAGCAGGCATCGATCACCGCAGTGATGCAGGTATCGTCCCCGAGACAACACGCGCCGGGGATCGGCTGGCAGCCCTCGCCCAGGGCGCCGATCTGCTGTCCGCACCCGTTCGCCTGCGGAAGGCAGACCGAGGCGGCCGAAACGGTGAAGTCGCCATCGCTCGTCGGCGCGGCGCCGCACGACGGTTGGGAACAGAAGAGCGGATCGTCGACTACCACTTCCACCCCGTAGATCGGTGAGCCTGCGCCTTCGATCTCGCTGGTGTCGACCACGGTGCAGGTCAGCGTCACCTGAGTTGCCGCGCCGTCGAGATAGATGGCGTCTCCGATCACGTCGGCGCAATTCCCCCAGACGACCGAGCGTTCGACCTGAGGAGTGGATGCCCCGGAGACGAACAACCCGCCACCGCGAGCCGAACGGTTCGCGGCCAGGGTGCAACCAAGCAGCGTCGGGGCGGAGTCGAGGCAGTAGATCGCTCCGCCGTCCGCGTCTGCCCGTCCGCCGACGATGACGCAGTTCTCGATGTGCGGGGAGGAACCGACGCACGCGATGCCAGCCCCGCGCCCGCTGCCGGTTACCCGACCGGCGGCGATCGTCACCCCTTCGAGGCGGCTGTCGGCCCCCTCGCCAGTGGCGAAGTAGGCGCCGCGCCCGCTCCCCTGGCAGTCGATGACACAGAGGTCCGGCGTGGCCGCCTGCGAGCGCAGCGTCAACGCCTTGCCGCGGAAGTCGAGGTCGCGATTGCCCGGACCGACGAAGACACCCGCCGCCAGCTCGATCGTCGTGCCGGGAGCGCAGGCATCGAGGGCGTCCTGGATGGTTGCGTAGTCGCCCGATCCGTCAGGCCGGACGACGATGGCCGGACACGGGTACGGTGTGCAAACCGTGTTGTTCCCAGATAGTCCCCGCCCGAGCCCGCACACGTGACCGGGGTCGCGGCAATGCACGCTCCGGTCGGCAGGCAACAGGCGCCTCCCGCGGAGCAGCCCGCGATCTCGCACGGGACGCCATCTCCGGAGTAGGTCCCGCCGAGTCCTAGACAAACCGCCTGTTCCTGGAGCGCGCAGCCACCGCTCGGGAGACAACAGGCCCCCGTGGGAAGAGCACCGCAGCCCGCGCCAAACACCCCGATCTGCGCCGCGCAGACACTGTTCTCCGCCAGCGCCGGTGAGTTGGTCCGCACCCGGTAGTCACCCGCGATCGTCGGCGCCGCGACACAACTCTGCGCGGCGCAAAACGAGGATCGTCGATACTCGGAGCCATCGAGGTGCAGGAGGCCACCTGCCCCTCGACCCCGGAGTCATCGACCAGCGAGCAGGTCAGAGCGAGGTCGCTCGACGGGGAAAACAGGTACGCCTCGTCCCCCTCCCCATCCGCGCAGTTGCCGCTCAGAATCGTTCGCTGCAGGTGGATCTGGACCAACGAAGCGCTGAACAACCCTCCCCCGTCGACATCCGCCAGGTTCCCCGAGAGGGTGCACCCAACCAGGCGCGGTCCGGAGACCCCCTTCGCATAGATCCCACCTCCGAACTGACTGGCGTTGCCCGTGAGGCTCGTGCGCTCGAGAACAGGGGACGCGTTCTCGCAATAGAGGCCGCCCCCCTGAATTCCCCCGGCGTTGCCGATGATCCGGCAGTCGACCAGTTTCGGAGACGCCCCGACGCAGGCCACTCCGGCGCCGCGCTGCGTCCCGGTCAGTCGCCCGTTCCGGACGCCGATGCCGAGCACCACGGTCATCGTGTCTTCACCCGACTTGAAGTAGAGCCCTCGCCCCGCAAGCTCGCAGTCGACGTAACAGGAGTCCGGATCCCCGCTCTCCGACCGCAAAATCAGGTGGCGCCCCGGAAGTCGAGGTTCTTGTTCCCCACCCCGGCGTAGCGCCCGTCGGCTAGCTCGATGATCGCGCCGGCGCTCGCTGCATCGATCGCCTCCTGGATGGTAGCGAAGTCGCCGGATCCGTCGGCCTTCAGGTAGTAGGTCGGGCAGGGATTCGGCGCGCAGGCGCTGGCGTCTCCAAGGTACCGCCCAAGGGAATCGGCGCAGGCCGCTTCGGTCAGAAGCTCGCAGACGCCTTCCGAGCGACAGCATGCACCCGTCGGAATCGGCGGAGGGCAGGGGTTCGGTGTGCAGACCGTATTGTCCCCCTGGTAGGTACCGCTCGCCGTCGCGCAGTCGGCCGCGCTCGCGATCAGGCACGAGCCGTCCGCCAGGCAGCAGGCCCCGGTCGGCGGAGGGCAGGGGTTCGGTGTGCAGGCCGTATTGTCCCCCTGGTAGGTGCCGCTGGCCGTCGCGCAGTCGGCCGCGCTCGCGATCACGCACGAGCCGTCCGCCAGGCAGCAGGCCCCGGTCGGCGGAGGGCAGGGGTTCGGTGTGCAGGCCGTATTGTCCCCCTGGTAGGTGCCGCTGGCTGTCGCGCAGTCGGCCGCGCTCGCGATCACGCACGAGCCGTCCGCCAGGCAGCAGGCGCCAGTCGGCGGAGGGCACGGGTTCGGCGAACAGACAGTGTTGTCCCCCTGGTAGGTGCCGCTGGCCGTCGCGCAGTCGGCCGCGCTCGCGATCACGCACGAACCGTCCGCCAGGCAGCAGGCCCCGGTCGGGACGAAGCAGCCTTCGGAGCCACCGCCGATCGTGGCCCCGCAGAGCGAGAGGGCGGCACTGGCGGGTGAGCCGGACTGCAGGGCAAAGCTCCCGCTGGACTGAGGTGCGGCCGAGCAGAGCGAAGGGGCACAGAACAGCGGGTCGGAGAAGATCGTGTTGGCGTCGAAGGACGGCGTGCCAGGCCCACCGACACCGGCGGAGTCGAGGTCCGAGCAGATGAACTGCACGACATCCGCGACCCGAAGCTCGGCAGCGGAGCTGTCGGCGCAGTTGCCCCAGAAGATCGTTCGGGTGATCCGGAGGGTGTCGGAGGCATCGGAGTAGAGGCCTCCGCCATGGCGAAGCCCGCGATTCGCGGCGATGGTGCTGCGTTCAACCACCGGAATCGAGAACGAATCGGCGTAGATGCCGCCGCCATCCTGGGCGAGGTTGCCGACGACTTCGAGATCACGCAGCAACGGGGACGCGGAGAAGCAAGCGAGTCCGCCCCCCTGATGCAGGGTCTCGTTTCCGGCGAGCACGCAGTTCTCGATGCGAGGCGACGAAGAGAAGAGCATGATGGCGCCGCCGGCCGTCGAGTCGGCTGGGAACCCGTTCTCGATGCGCAACCCCCGCAGCACGGTAGTCGAGTCCTGTCCGCCACTCACGACGAAGCCGCGGCCGGCCCGCTCGCAGTCGATGAGGCAGGAGTCCGGATCGTCCGCAATGGAGCGGATGGTCAGCACCTTGGTTCCGAGATCGAGCGCGCGATTCCCCACGCCGGAAAAGACGCCGGATTGAAGGAGAATCTCGCTCCCGCTGGGCACGGCGTCGATCGCGGCCTGGATCGTCGGGTAGTCGCCCGAACCGTCAGGACGAACCAGGGCCACGTCCGCGCGGGCGAGCCCGGGGATCAGGAGGGCAAGCCAGAGCAGCAGGGCGCCCGAGGCGCGGGACGGACGTGACGAACGGACGGAGTACGACATGTCGGTTGCCTCAGCGTTCGACCGGGTCTCCGCCTGGTAGTCGCGCAGGCGGCTCCGGAAATTGCAGGATCGAGAAGATGCGTGCCTCAATGATACGGGGCAATCCGGTGCCGAACCAGCGCGGAGTCGAATCAGGCAGAGTCGAATCGGACAGAAACCGGATTGCGCGAATTCACCCCCAGGAAGCTGCGAATCCCCCCCGGAATCACACCACCTCCGCTGCGCCCGGCGGCTCCCGATCGAGCAGCGCGCGCAGTCGGAGGAGCCCGGTCGCGAGCAGATCACGGGTGGGCGGGGAGCCGAGACAGACCCGCACCGCACGCGGCTCGAGGCCGCGTTCGACCGCGAAGGTGGCAGGAGTATTGATGGAAACACCAAGGCGCGTGGCCTCGGAGGCGAACTGCTCGGCCCGCCAGCTTCCCGGCAGCTGCAGCCAGATATGGTAGCCGGAAGGATGCCCCTTCCACACCGCGTCGCGCAGGAGGTCGGCGGCCAGATCATGACGACGCCGGGCTTCGTCACGTCGGGCACAGAGCAGGCGATCGGCGGTCCCGTCCTCGATCCAGCGGCAGGTCAGCTCGGCGAGCAGTGGACCAGCGGAGAAGGTGGAGGCCCAGAGATTGGAGGCGAGGGTTTCACCCAGGGCGGCCGGCGCCCGCAGGAACGCGACACGAAGCCCGGGAGCCACGGTCTTGGAAAGGGTGACGAGATAGCAGCCGAGATCGGGCCGCGAAGCGAGGAGGGGGCGCATCGGTGATTCGAGCAACGGGCCGTGCACGTCGTCCTCGAGGATCAAGACCTCGTGCCGCTCGGCGATGGCGGCGATTTCGGCGCGTCGGGCCTGACTCTGCGAGACGCAGGTGGGATTCTGCAGGGTAGGCACGGTGTAGAGCACGCGCGCGGCCCCGTCCGCGCAAGCGCGCTCGAATGCGGCGGGAACGATCCCTTCCTCATCGAGCGGTAGACCGTGCAGGTTCAGGTGCAGCAGTCGTGCCGCGGCCTTGAGGCCAGGATAGGTGAGCTGTTCGGTCAGCACGGTGTCCCCCGGGCGGAGGGTGCTCGCGAGCACGATCAGGATCGCCTGCTGGGCACCGGGAAACACCAGCACCGAGTCCGGTTCGGCCTCCACGCCCAGGCGACGCAACCAGCGCGCTCCGATCACGCGGTGGTTCCGCGCCCCGCCGCGCGGCTGATACCCGGCGAGATCGGGCTCGACCTCCGCGCGGGGCAACGCTTCTTCGAGCGCATCGGCGACCTGCCGCAGGGTGCGCGAAAGCGCCTGTGAGAGCTCAGCCCCGACCGGCGCCGGGAGGTTGATCGCCAGGTCGATCGTCCCCGGCTCCGTCGTCTCCCGCACCCGGAGCCCGAACGGGTCC
Source organism: Candidatus Eiseniibacteriota bacterium (assembly GCA_016712505.1). Classification (GTDB taxonomy): domain Bacteria; phylum Eisenbacteria; class RBG-16-71-46; order CAIMUX01; family CAIMUX01; genus JADJQY01. Next base: position 19,902 of record JADJQY010000040.1, read on the forward strand.
GGCGCCGGGCTGACGTGGCGCACGAAGGTCCCGCGGCCCACCTCGCCCTGCACCAGCCCCCGGCGTTCGGCCTCACCGTAGGCCCGCGTCACGGTCCCGATGGTCAGTCCCAGGGCTCGCGCCAGGTCGCGATGAGTCGGGAGGCGATCTCCAGGGGCCAGGCGCCCTTCCGCGAGATCTCTGGCCAGGGCATCGGCAATCGCGCGATAGCGCGGACCGCCGAAGTCGCGGACCTCTGGTCTCCAAGTTGTCATGGAGACAATATAGACAATTGACACATTCGCGACAAGAACGGAACATCGTGACCGAGACAATTCAGACGCAGGGGGAAGTTCGGTGAGCAATGTTCTGATCTTCACCGTCGATTCCTTTACATCTGTGCCGTTCGCGGGCAATCCCGCCGGCGTCTGTCTCCCGGACACCCCAAAGGAGACGGGCTGGATGCAGAAGGTGGCGGCCGAGATGAACCTCTCGGAGACCGCGTTCCTCTGGCCCCGCGGTGCGGAGTACGAACTCCGCTGGTTCACGCCGAAGGTCGAGGTCGATCTCTGCGGCCGCGCCACGCTGGCCAGCGCCCACGTTCTCTGGCAGTGCGGACGCGCCGGGGGAGACGCGATCGCGTTCCATACCCGAAGTGGGTGCTGACCGCCGCGCGACGGACCGATGCGATCGAACTCGACTTCCCGGCACTCGAGCGGCGGAAGGCAGATCCTCCGGTCGGACTGCTGGGAGCACTGGGTCTGTCGCGGGCTCTGTTCGTGGGGGCCAACCAACACGACTATCTGGTGGAGGTGGAGTCGGCCGAGACCGTGCGGGCACTTCAGCCCGACTTCGCTCGTCTGCGCGAAGTGACCGGCGCGGTTCGCGGGGTGATCGTCACCGCCCGGAGCGACGAGCAGAGACGGGACATCATCTCCCGCTTCTTCGCCCCCGGAGCCGGGATCGACGAGGATCCGGTGACCGGTTCGGCCCACTGTGCGCTCGCTCCCTACTGGGCACCGAAGCTGGGCAAGAACGAGATCCGCGCCTATCAGGCCTCGGAGCGGGGCGGCGAGCTTCTGGTCACTCTGCGTGGTGATCGGGTCACCCTGCTGGGCAAGGCAGCGACGATCCTGCAGGGCACGCTCGTGGTCTGAGGGGTCGTTCGGCCTTCCGCCCCTCTGCGCGGGACGCAACCGTGGACCGCGGCCGCAGCGCAAATCGGAGGCGCAAATCGGAGGATCGACTCCCTCCGGTCGGCCCGTTAGACTTCCCCCCTTGTGAATCCCGCGCCTGTCGCAGGACCTCTCGATCGACCCGTTGCCCGCCATGGGGGAGTCCGCATGTTTCTTCCACCGCCGGTTCGCCTGCTCGTTGCGCAGACGGTCGTTGTCATCGGCCTCGCCGCCGCCGCGGTCGCGGAGGCGCAGGCAGAGACACCCCGCGTTCACGCCCTCACCGGGGCCCGGGTGGTGATCGGGCCGGGAGAGGTACTCCCGCGCGGCACGGTCGTGATCCGCGATGGGGTGATCGAAGCGGTCGGCGCCGACATCGCGATCCCGGCCGACGCCCGGGTCTGGAATGCGGAGAGTCTCGTCGTCTATCCGGGGCTGATCGATCCGTACGTTCGCCGCTCGAAGCTGTTCGGCCAGACTCCCCCGCCGGCCGGCAGCGACGAGGATTTCGATCCGGTTGCGACGCCGGCGACCGGGGCGACCCATCCGAACCGCCGCGTCCACCCACAGTTCACCCTCTCGGATCGCCTCGACTTTCGGGCCGACCTCTGGACGCCGTACCACGCTCTGGGAATCACCACGGCCTTCGTCGTCCCCGATTCCGGCATCTTCCGCGGCGAAGGAGCGATCCTCAACCTGCGTCCGGGCCGCACCTCCGAGATCGTGGTCGGGGAGGCGCCATTCCAGTGCCTGGGCTATGACACCGGCGGCCCGCGCGACGGCTATCCGCGTTCCCTCATGGGGGTGGTAGCCCTGATGCGCCAGACCTTTCTCGACGCCCGGCACGACCGCGAGGCCCGTGCGGTCTATGCGGCCTATCCCGATGGGCAGGAGCGTCCGCTCGCGGATGCCGCGCTCCAGGCGCTCGAACCGGTGATCGCGGGACGCGCGCCGGTGGTGTTCGAAACAACCGATGTGCTCTCACTCCACCGATCCTGGCGGATCGCTCAGGAGTTCGGTCTGCGCGCGGTGCTCCGCGGGAGCGGCGACGAGTACAAGCGGATCCCGCTGGTTCAATCGGCGAACGCCGCCCTGATCCTGCCGGTGGCGTTTCCGGATCCTCCGGCCATGGAAACGGACGACGATAGCCGTGATGTGACCTTGCAGTCGTTGCGTGCCTGGGATCATGCCCCGTCCAATCCGGCAAGACTCGAGCAGGCCGGGGTCAGCTTCGCTCTCACCACCGATCTGCTCGCCGATCCGTCGCTCTTCTGGAGCAAGATCCGGGTGGCGATGGCGCGCGGTCTGCGCGAGGAGACGGTGCTGCGTGCGCTGACCGTCGAGCCGGCGCGCATCCTCGGGCTCTCCGACCGCCTGGGCACGATCGAGGCGGGCAAGATCGCCAATCTGGTGGTGGCCGACGGCAAGCTGTTCGCGCGGGACACGCGGGTGCGGCAGATCTGGGTGGACGGCAACCCGAGCACACTCGAGGTGAAGGCCTCCGACGACGCGCGCGGGCTCTGGCAGATCGAGCGACTCGGCGCCCCCGAGACGAGCGACGATCGCCCGGCCTGGCTCTGGATCCGCGGCGCAGCCGACTCGCTCACCGCCACGCTTTCACCCGGCGCGGCATCGCTCGCGGGACGACTGATCGCCGACTCGGTGCGGGCCGGACATGACACCCTCTGGGTCCGCTGGCCGGGCAACCCACCGGTCAAGCCGCAGGTGCTCGAACTCCGGGCCGGCCTCGCGGGAGAGAAGCAGGGCACCTGGCTGAACGAGCGCGGCGAGCCGGTCCGGGTCCGCGCGGTGCGACGTCAGGGACCTCCGGCGGGCAAGGAGCCGGAGACGCTGCCGGAACCCGAAACTCCACTCGCGGTAGTGCCGGGACCAAACGCCACCCCGCGCACCGCGCTGATCACGAATGCAACCCTCTGGACCTGCGGCCCGCAGGGGATCGTCCAGAACGGGGACCTCCTGGTCCAGAACGGCAAGATCGTCGCCGTCGGTCCGGGGCTCAAGCCCGCAGGGGACGTGTTGACGGTCGACGCCACCGGGCTGTCGGTCACCCCGGGAATCATGGACTGCCATTCCCACACGGCCGGGGTCGGGGACATCAACGAAGGCACGCTCTCCTCCTCGGCCATGGTCCGTCTGGGGGACATCGTGAACAGCGAGTCGAGAACGATCTACGAGCAACTCGCGGGAGGGGTGACCGCGGTCAACATGCTGCACGGCTCGGCCAACTGCATGGGTGGCCAGAGCCAGGTGCTCAAGCTGCGCTGGGGTGCCGACCCGGAGGCGATGAAGTGGACCGCGGCACGCCCCGGGATCAAGTTTGCCCTGGGCGAGAACGTGACCCAGAAGAGCTGGGGCGACCGCTACGTCCGGCGCTATCCGAAGACCCGCATGGGAGTCGAGCAATTCGATCTCGAGCGCTTCAGCCTGGCGCGGGACTACGAACTGGAGCGGCGGGAGTACGACGCGCTCCCGGTCGTCGCGCGGAACCGGACCATCCCCCCGCGTCGCGATCTCGAACTCGATTGCCTGGCCGAGATCCTGCGCGGCGAGCGTGACATCCACTGTCACTCCTACCGACAAGATGAAATCCTGATGCTGATGCGCCTGGCGGAGCGGCTCGGCTTCCGGATCGCCGTGTTCCAGCACATCCTCGAGGGATACAAGGTCGCGGACGAAATGGCCCGGCATGGCGTCGGCGCCTCCGCCTTCAGCGACTGGTGGACCTTCAAGCCCGAGGTGTACGACGCGATTCCCTACGCGGGCTCGATCCTTCACCATCATGGCGTCAACGTGACCTACAACTCCGACAGCTCGGAGCTGGCCCGCCGCCTCAATCTCGAGGCGAGCAAGGCGGTGAAGTACGGCGCCGTCCCCGAGATCGAGGCGTTGAAGTTCGTCACCACCAACGTGGCGAAGCAGCTCGGGGTCGATCGGATCGCCGGCACGCTCGAGCCGGGCAAGGACGCCGACTTCGCCATATGGAATGGGTCACCGCTCTCGACCGGCAGCATCTGCCTTCAAACCTGGATCGACGGGAAGCGGTACTTCGATCGCAAGACCGATCTGGACCAACGCCCCCGCCTCGCCGAGGAACGCCGAACGCTGATCGAGAAGGCGCGCCGCTGGAACGCCGGAGCATCCGGTGACGGACCCCGGCAGGGACCGCCGCAGAAGCAGAGCTACGAGATCGGCGACGGCCTCGCCCACTGCATGCCGCATGAGCACGAGGAGGTGAACTGATGCGCGCTGCCACCCTCGCGGGCGCCGGGGCGCTCGGATTGATCCTGGTCAGTCAGGCCGCGGCCATCACCCCGATACCGCCGAAGCCGCAAGCCCGTCCCCTGGCCATCGTCGGAGGGACGGTCTTTCCCGTGACGGGTCCACCGATCGAGAACGGCACGGTGGTGATCGAGAACGGCCGGATCTCCGCGGTGACCGGGCGCATGTCGGTCCCCGCGGACGCCGAGGTGGTTGACGCGAAGGGGCTCTCGGTCTATCCCGGATTCGTCTCGGCCCACACCGTGTTGGGGATGACCGAGGTCGGCTCGGTCCGCCAGTCGAACGACTACGAGGAGGTCGGTGCGCTCAATCCAAATGCGCGCGCCATGGTGGTGTTGAACCCGGATTCGGAGTTGCTCCCGGTGGCCCGGGCCAACGGGGTCCTGACCGCGCTCGCCGTGCCGCGCGGCGGCCGTCTCTCCGGGCTCTCCGCCCTCTTTCATCTCGATGGCTGGACCTTCGAGGAGATGACCATCCTCTCTCCCGCCGCACTCCACCTGCAGTGGCCCGCCATGGGAGTCAATCGCGCCCCGGAGGCCAAGCCGCCGGTCGAGGAGCAGCTCGCCGGACGCGCACGCACCTTGGCCGAACTCGATCAGCTCTTCGCCGACGCCCGCGCCTACTGGACCGCGCGCGACGCCGCGACGGGCGGCGCCCCACGGGTCGAGTTCGATCCCCGCTGGGATGCAATGGGACCAGTGCTCGCCGGCAAGACTCCCGTGGTGGTCCACGCGAGTGATCTGCGGCAGATTCGGGCGGCGCTCGACTGGGCTGATCGTCAACGGGTCCGCCTGATCATCGCCGGTGGATACGACGCACCCGAGGCCGCGGCGGAGCTCAAAGCCCGCGAAGTGCCGGTGATCACCCAGGGGCTGCTCGCCCAGCCGCTGCGCGATTGGGAGCCGTACGATCACGCCTACACGCTGCCGGCCCGGCTCCTCGCCCAGGAGGTCACGTTCTGCATCTCCACCGGTGGCGAGGCGGCGAACGAACGTAACCTGCCCTACCACGCTGCCATGGCCTGGAGCTACGGTCTCCCGCATGACGAGGCGATGAAGGCGATCACGCTCTACCCCGCGCAGATCCTGGGCGTGGGCGATCGGCTCGGCTCCCTCGAGGTGGGCAAGGAGGGCACCGTCTGTCTCTGGGATGGTGACCCACTCGACATCCGGAGTCACGTCACCCGCGCGTTCATCGAAGGGCGTGAGATCGACCTCGAGACTCGGCACACCCGCTTCTACGCCAAGTACAAGGACCGCGAGGTGGCGCGATGAGGTAACGTCCCGAGATGAGCAACCTGCCAATCCTGCCCTTCGTCTTTCTCGGGCTGCTTCTTCTCCCGTTCCGGGTGTCACCCCACCGTCTGCGCTGGCTGGCCTTCGGTCTGTGGGCCCTCGGCGGCCTACTCCTCACCTGGCGTGGCGTGGAACGGCTGTACGCCGCGCGCTCGGCCATGGCGCCGGTTCCCCTCGCTTCCGTAGCGATCGGCGCTTTGCTGATCGGATTCCTGAAGGGACGCTTCGTCCTCTCCCGGACCTCGGCCCGCAACCTTGACCGCCTCGCGCGCGCTTCCGGATCGCTCCGCCCGATCGAGGTCTACCCCCCGCGGAGTTGGGGGTTGATCGCGCTCTTCATGCTGCTCGGACTTTCCCTCTCGTGGCTGCACACCCCGCTGCCCGTCCGGGCCGCGGTGAGCCTGGCGGTCGGAGTAGCGCTACTCGGGTCCAGCGTGGCCTATCTCCGCCGGGGAGCACCGTAGCCCCCAGAGACCACGACCGCCGCCGAGCCGGGCTTCTCCCACTGGGCAGAGACTGAGCACTCCCCGATCTACGAACTGAACAGCTCTGTCCGCCATCTTGTCCCTCGTCCAAGCGGGCTCGGCTCCTTCTCTCGGGACCGGGGCCCTCCCTGTTGCGACCGATTTCCAACACTGTGAGGGGAGGATCTGTTCGTGCGTCTGATACCCGTCATTTCCGTTCTGGCGCTGCTCGAGGTTGCCGGGAGCGCCGCAGCCCAGACTGGCGCCCCGTGGACCGCTGCCGCACCCGACGTGCGTCGGTGGGCGGCCAACTCACTCAGCACCCCGGCGTCGTCGGGCCGCTGGCCCGCAGCCTGGAGCGCGCTCGAGTCGGGGGATCTCGATCAGTTCATGGCCAAGGCGCGAGACTACACCCGCGTCTTTCCCTCCCCCGAGCGACAGGTTGCCGCGGTCGTGACCTGGTCCCGCCCGGCGGATCCGGAGCGTGGCCTGGAGGTGACAGCGCGAGTGTCGGTGCGGATGGTAGACGGGGCGGAGCTCCGGTCCTTTCCGATCGAACCGCTGTCGGCGGTCGACATCACCGATGACGGCGCGTTCGTGGTCGCCCACGGCGAGCAGATGAGTCGCCTCATTCAGTGTGGGGTGCAACAGACCCGCCTCGCCTTCTACGACGGCGTCGGTCGCGAACTCGCTCGCTTCGAGCCGCTCGATCTCTCGCCGAGCTACTCCACCGCGATTCTGACCGACGCGCGCCGCTTCGTCATCACGGCGACCGGTCGGGTGATCGCCTACGACCTCTCGGGAACCGGAGTGATCTGGACGCTCCCGCTCGAACGCCGGAGCGACCGACCGTTCCTGAGCCTGGACGCGCCCGCCGAACGCCTGGCCGTGGTGGTACACCAACCCTCCGGCGGAGCGCAGATCCGTACCCTCGATCGGGACGGAGTCGAACTCGGCAACCGCACGCTGCGCGGACGGGTCAACCCGGGCTCCGGCATCACCTGCCGCGACGATCTCTGGGTGGTGCAGGAGATCCAGGATGATCTCGCCACCTATCACCTTTTGGAATCGGCCACGCTTCGCACACTGCGCAGCGTCGCCTCGAACTAGGAGAGGAGCGGACGATGCGGATGCCGCAAGCGAGGTGGAGGGTTCAGCTGGCATGCCTGGCGGGGGCGCTTGGGTGGCTCCTCCCGGGCGGGATGCCGGGAGTCGCGCGGGCATTGACTCTCCCGGTGGAACATGAGGGGGGGCTGCGCGCCACCGCCTCCTACGTCGAGGACCATGAAGGATGGCACAGCGGGATCGACCTGCCGGCGTCCCATGGCGCGAGCCAGGTGCGCGCCGCCGGCGATGAGACGCTGTTCAAGGTATACAACCTGGCACTCAATGACGTGCAGGTGGTTCTCGGAGACAATCCGACCGTGGACGGGCCCTGGGAGCTGGAGCTGTCCGATACCAGGCAGAAGTACATGCTCGACATCCTGAAGGTTAAGCGCGTGACCCCGGGCAAGCCGGAGATCGAGTACCAGGTGTCGCGCGTGATCGAGGTTCAACCGGGCATCGCCCTCGACGAAGTCGAGCTGGTGCCGAACTTCCCATCACCGGGCGACTCGTTGGTGGCCGGCGATCAGTTCGAGGTCGACTATGCCTACTACTCCTCCCGGATCTTCGAGGTGAAGACCGCGGCCACCGTCGGTGAGCCATTCCGGGCATACGCCCACATCGATCACGTGCACGACTACGTCGACTGGAATTCCTACCCGGCCACGCCGCAGAATCGATTCTACGGAACGGACAGCGGCATCCCGGTGGGACGATGGCCGCGCCAACTGGTCGAAGGGGTAGTGTTCGCGGACATCGAGACGATCCTCGACTTCGCTTCGGAGCCGCACCACCTGCACTTCGGCCTCGCCTCGGCCTTCAACTTCCCTGGTGCCACGGTGAACCCCCTCTCCAGCCTGACCTTTCCGATCGACGATCCCCAGGGGAGCCGTCCCTACGTCAGATCACTGGCGTTCCTCTCGGGGGTGAACGGCATGCCGTTCCCCAACCCGACGGTCTACGGACAGCTGAGTATCCTGGCCGAGTCGCGCGATGACATGGGCTCCCCGGAGAACGCCGATGACGGCGATGGGCCGCTCGACACTATCCGGCAAGCCGGAGCGTACAACGCCGGTTACTGGATCACCGCGCCCGTCGGCTTCGGCGAGGATGTCGCCTCCGAGTCTCAGCCCAACACCGTTTTCGCCGGCAACGGCAAGGACGACCTCACGAACGGCTCGCCACTGGCCACCGTCTTGGTGCGGGATCAACCGTTCTTCGTCGACATCAACACCAACTACCATTTGGTGGTGAGCCACGTCGAAGAGGACGCGACCCGTTTCTGGAACACTCGCGCCCAGACCGGACACGCCCTGAACGACGGATCGGACGCGCCGGAAGCCCAGGTGAACTCCGATGCCCGGTTCCCCGATGGGCGCTACACCGTGCACGCCAAGGCGCGCGACGTCGTGGGCTGGGGGGCGCCGGAAGACTCGCTGGTGGTGGTCGACAACTTCCGTCCCTTCGTGCAGAAGGTGGTCGTCCGGGACGATAGCGGCGAGCTCTACTCCGGCGAGTGGACCTTCGACGGGTCCGAGATCATCTTCTCCCACGCCGATCCCGACGACGGCATGCGCGATGCCCTGGGACGGAAGCGCTGCGCGGATGGGCGTTCCGACGTCGTGATCGAGGTCACCTTCAGCGAGGCGATGAAGGCCGCCGCCATGAGTTCGATCGACCCGCTGGGCTTCACCCCAACGCTCGAGCGAATGCCCGCGAGTCAGGACCTGATCTGGGCGGCCACCGTGCCGAAGGCCAAGCTGAAGACCAAGAAGCAGATCAGCGGAAGGCAGTTCCTGGAGTTCTACGGAGAGGACTGGGCCGGAAACGACGTTCGGCAGATCACCACCCCGGCGGCGATCGACCCGGCGGACAATAGCCGTGACGGCGCGGTGATGCGCGGTCCCTCCGGTGCCGATGAACTGCACCGCTTCGCCATCTGTCAGTCGTTGGCCCTGGTCGTCGATGTGACCGGGAGCATGTACGACGAGATCGAGGACGTGAAGGAAGCGATGGGCGAGGTGATCGACTACAACGAGGCGCATCCGTCCCGCTTCCCCAGCTACCACATCGTGATCTTCGAGGACGACGTGCTGGTTCGACTCTCGTCCAGGGACGCGGAGGAGACCCGCGCGGTGCTGAACAATCTCCAGGCGGGGTTCGGCGGCGCCTGCCCGGAAGCCTCGGTCGCGGCGCTCGACAGTCTCGCTCACCTCATGCCGGGCGGCGGAGTTGCCGTGCTGGCCACCGACGCGGATCCGCTGGAGGGGCGGCCACGACTCGACGCGGCGAAGGAACGGTTGCGCGCGCTCGGCATCGAGGTGAACACCCTGCTGAGCGGGAGTTGCGAGTCGTTCCTGACCAGTGACGGTCAGAATCAGGACTCCGGCCACGATCAGGCGGTCTCGAGCCGCGCGGACGACCCCGCGGAAGGAGCCAACCGGGAGCGGACCTCCGGCCCGGGTGGTCCGACTCCGATCTCCTCCGAGCTCTTCGACACAATCGACGCGCGGATCGCGTTCAGCGAGGTGTCGCGGGCCACGGGGGGACTCTACGTCGAGAGTTTTCCGAACCCCGACTTCGTCGATGCCGTCCGGATGATCGCGCAGCGGCTCCCGCTGGGAGCCACGGTGGTGGCGCGAGACATCCAGCTCACTCCTCCGGCAGCCGATGCCCAGACCATCGCGGTCGACCAGAGCTGCGACGAACTGCTCGTGCTGCTGAATCACGTGATCTTCGATCAGACGAGTCTGGCGTTGCGTCGGCCCTCGGGGGAGATCGTGCTTCCGGGTGATCCCGACGTGCGCATCACCTACGCCACCGGCCTGGCCAGCTATCTCATCGATGATCCCGCACCCGGCAACTGGTCCGCAGAGGTGACCTGCCTGAGTGGACAGGGACGCTTCGCCCTCACCGCGATGGCCCGCACCCCGCACGATCTGGACCTGGGCGGCGCCGCGACGCGTCGCGCCGGAACGTCCGCGCCGCTCACCGTCGACCTTGGCGGATCCGGAGCCCCGACCGCCTTCCGCCTTCTCCGCCCCGACGGCTCTACGCAGCAGCTGCTCACCTTGTTCGACGACGGTTTCCATCAGGATGGGGAGGCCGGGGACCGCGTCTGGGGAGCAACCGTGGCCATCGAGGAGGTCGGAGAGTACCGGGTGGGAGTCGAGGGCCTTGACGCCGGACTCCCGTTCAGCCGCGAGACCGCGCGTACCCTCGTCGTGGGGCTGCCCGAGATCTCGACCCCCGACACCCTCGCCGTGGGCCAGGTGGAAGTCGGTCGGACGACGACGCGCCTGCTCCGGGTCAAGAACTCCGGAGTCGCGCCCTTGACCGTGGCCAGCCTGACGGTCGCCGAGGGCCTGTTCGCCTTCACACCCGGGAGCTTCACCGTTCCCGCCGGGGACGCGCAACGCGTCGAGGTGACCTGGACTCCGCTCGCGGTCGGTTCGATCGAGGCCATGGCCAGCATCGCGAGTGACGATCCCGACACGCCGACGCACCAGCTCCTGTTTCGAGGAGAGGCGGTGCCGCCCGCGGACCTGGCATTCGTTCCCGACACGCTGGAGATCGCGATCGCGCAAGGCGACTCCACGGTAGTCGCGTTCAGCATCCGGAATGACGGCGAGGCATCCGCGGGCATCGTTCTCTTCGACCCCGCGACCGACTCGGGCCCACCCGACACGTCGTATCGCTACCGTACGGCCTACGGACCAGGAGCGGGCGTTCCCTTTCGTTGGGTGCCGCTAGGCCCAGAGGCCGCGACCCTCGGCCCACTCCCCGTGGACGGCGCGGCCGGCCCGTTCCCCATCGGCTTCGAGCTCGACTTCTACGGGGCCAAGCGCTCGGAGTTCTACATCTCGGAGAACGGACACATCACGCTCGGTGGGCTCCCTTCTTTGAGTCCCTACTTCTACGGTCCCTGCCCTCCCGGTTCCTACTTTGCCCCGTACATTGCCCCGTACCTCGAGAACCTCGATCTGCGGCACTCCGGTCGGATCCGGTGGCACGCCGACGGCGAGCGACTCGTGGTCGAGTACCAGGACGCACGCCGCTACGATCGAAATGAGCTGGCGGAGCCGTTGAACTGCCAGATCGTGGTCACGCGGGACGGATCGATCGACTTCAACTACGAGTCGGTGCCCCCGACCGACTTCCCCCTTACGCCGCCCTTGGTCGCGATCGGTTCGGGAAGCAATGACGAGTCGCTCGCCCCGAGCTGCGAGATTCCGTTCCCGGCGCGCGAGCGGACCACCTTGCATTTCTGGCGGGAGAACCCCTGGTTGGAGTTCAGCGCACCCGCCGATACCGTGGGGACCGGCGACAGTCTCCTCGTGTCGGTCCGGACGCGAGCCGCACTCCCGGGATTCGAGGTAGGCGAGAGCTACACCGCCCACCTCGATCTGGCGGTGGCGCACTACGACGCGGCACGATCTGGGCTCCCGGTCCGGCTGACCATCCTCCCCGGTCCGCATAGCCTCTCCGGTCGGGTCACCGCGGCGGAGGATGGCCTCGGGGTGGCCGGCGCGGAGATCAGCGCGGTCGGTCCGTACGGTGCGTACCATGCGACCACGAACGGCAGCGGAGACTATGCGCTTCCCGGACTCCCGGCTGGTGCCTATGTCCTGACCGCGACTTCCCCGCTCTTCGGTCCGGCCGAGGCGGAGTCGGTCCAGGTCCCCGCCGCGGCACCGCTCGACTTCGCCCTGGTCCGTCCGATCATCGAGCTGGATCCCCCAGCCCTGGCGTTCACCCTCACCTCGGGCGACTCCCTCTGCCTGCCCTTGGTGATCCGTAACCCCGGCACCGCTCCGCTGGCGCTCACCGGGATCCGGCGCGGAGAGACCCCCCCGGGGCTCACCGGCCCGGCCTACGAGCGGGTGCTGGATGATCCGCGATTCGACAGCGAAGGGCCGGATCTCGTGTCGCTCGACGCGGCGCGTGGCTCGACGCAGATCGACTTCCGCCTGTCGTTCGCCGACACACTGGGATCGGTACCGCCCTACGCCTTCATCTCCCTCGACGTCGACCGAGATCCCGGCACCGGAGCGAACCCCCCGGCATTCGGCTACGGCCTGGCCACGCAGTCGGTCGGAGCGGAGTACGAACTCGCCTTCGACAACGTCTGCAGCAACTTCATCTACCTGTTCGACGCGGTGAGCGGAGCGTACTTGAGCGGCTACTACATGGTGCAGGAGGACCCGAGAACAGTCAGCTTCACCGTCCCACTCGCCGACCTGGGAGCGGACGATGGAATCATGAACCTGAGCGTCACGTCGCTCCCCGGAATCTGCGACGGCGGATCGCGGCGTCCGGCCGCCCCGGAACATCGCTCCGCAGGTGAATCACCCCGGCGCGGCGGCGGCGGCCAAACCCTCGATTGGATGCCCGAGACGGGGCACGGCACGGTAGGAAGCTGCGCCTGGCTCAGCCTCGATCCTTCCATCGCAATCGTGGCCCCGGGGGATAGCATCCTGGTCTCGGTCTGCGTTGACGCTTCGGCCTTGACCGACACCACCGTTGGCTGCTCGGTGTCGCTGGAGAGCAACGATCCGAGACGCCCTCTGGCTGTGCTCTCGATCAGCGCCACGATCACCTCGACGGTGGAAGCGGAGTCCCCCGCCGCTGGGGCCGCGAGCCTGGCCTTCGCCCTCGAACAGAACGATCCGAACCCGTTTGTCCGCGGGACGCGCATCCGCTTCAGTCTCCCGCGCGAGGAAAGGGTACGCCTGGCGATCTACGACCTGAGTGGACGGCTGGTGCACCAGATCCTGGACGAGCGCCGTCCGGCCGGCGAGCACCGGATCGACCTCGCTCGGGAGCGTCTCTCCAGCGGGGTGTACCTCTACCGTCTGGAGTCCGGTGGTCGGACGGCCACGCGAAGATGATCGTCGTCAACTGAGCCCGGAGCATGGACTCGGGCGCGGGGCCATTCTACCCGCGCCCGAACTCCATCGCCGCCATGCTGACCACCGATTGGGGATCGATGTTCCACTGGTCGTAGCGGAGGAGTTTGCCCCGTGCCTCGGGCATCACGTGGAGGAAGGTGTAGAGCGCGGAGAGGCCGCACCACTTGAGATCGTCGCCGTCCGGCATGGCGAGTTCGAAGAAGGCCTGGCGATTCCCCTCGGCGATCCGGGCCAGCCGCTCGCGGTCACGCTCCTCTATCCAGGACATCGGTCCCGCGCCCGCGGTCACCGGATATCCGTCTCCGTAGCGCACGCCGATGTGGGCCAGATCGACTCCCAGGATCCAGCAGAGCCGACTCCCTTCCCGAGCGGCCAACTCGGAGAGCGCCCCGAGAAAGCGGCGCACCGGCTCGGCCGATTCGGGCGTCGTGCGCTCGACCAGACAGCGGCCGAACGAGCCGCAGAGGATCGGCAGGATGCGGGCCTCCGCACCCAACACGTGCCGGAGAAACACCGCCTGGAACTCGATCGAGTGCTCGATCGAGTGGCAGTAGTCCTCCATCGCGACCGCCGCTCCTCCCTCGCGCTCCAGGAAGTCGACCATCTCCGTCTCGGTCCGAAGTGCGCCCAGCGGAGTCTGATACGACTTCCTCGTGAGGCCGAATCTCTCCGGCTCACCATAGTGCGAGGTCCCGAGCAAGACGTAGACCCGTTCGAGCGGGTCGGGATCGGACTGGCGCGAGGCGCGCAACCGCGCATAGGCGGTGCTATAGCTCCTGATCCCGCCCTCCGGACTGACGTGCGGTGCGGCGATCCCCACCAGCGGGGAGCGGTCCGGCTCGGGGGAGCGGGGCGCCGGATCATCGAAATCGTCGAGCAGAATCAGCTTGGATCGCGCCGGGCCGGAACTACCCGCCTCCGGCTCCGACTGGGCAAGGATCTGATCAAGTCGTTCGCGCAGGTGCATCGGGCTGTCGGAGTACCCGCTTCCGGCGTGGACCGGCAGGCGCTCCGCGCTCTGACGCCACGCTTCGATGCGGGCATCGCGCTGCGCGGCGAAGGTCGCGTCCTCGAGGAACCCGGCCTGGCTCAGCGCGGCGGTCATCTGCGCGATCACCTCCGCCGGGACCGGCTGGGAGATCAGTTCCTCCAGGTGGGCCGACAGATCCTCGGCGTGGTGCTCCCCGTCGTAGAACTGCAGCCCGTGGGCCAAGAGCGGCGGGACCACGATCACTGCCTCGGAAAACCGATAGGGATCGCGCAAGAGCAGTCCGGGCCGATCTTCCATCGGCGAAGGAAACGCATCGAGGCCAAGGCGCAGGGAAGGGAGCTTCTCGCTCATGGTTCGATCGTCGCTCCATAGTTCAACTGGGACCAGGCTGCCGGTCCGCTCGCCGGTCGAGCGACCACGAAGAGGTCGTCATACTGCACATAGCCGAGATCGGGCGGAGGTGATACCCCCAGGCCCTCGATGATCCGTTCCACGGTGTCGCCATGCCCGACGATCAGCGCCACCGGACCGCCAAGCTCCAGCGCCGCCTTGGCCGCGCCGTACGGATCGTCCGCGGAGTACTCGTGTGGGATCAACCCGATCTCGTTTGCCAGCGGAGCAACCGAGTCGTGAGAACGCCGCGTGTTGCTGACGAAGATGCCGCTCAAGCCGCTGCTCCCCAGGGTGCGCGCCAGGACCTCCGCCCGCGCCACCCCCGCCTCGGAGAGCAGGGGATCCTCTGGCGGTTCATTGGTCCGGTCGACATGGCGGATCACATAGAAGATCCGCACCCCGGCCGCTGCGGGGGAAGTACCCGACGGTGTCTCCCCTGCGGGACCGGCGGCGGCCGCGCAGATCGACGCACTGGTCGAAGTCAGAATCACCGAGAGAACCAGAACCGCGAAGAGACAACCAAGGGTCCGGATGAGAGCGGCGATCAGACGTCGCGGCTCCTGCCCGGCGTCGCATGATATGGGGGTGCGCATGGTCGGATTGTCGGGGGCGTCGCCTCGAACCGCAAGCTGAGATGCCATCGAACCGCGGCCAGCGGGCGAGGTCGTGGCCAATCCGTTAGCGAACGCGCCGGCGCCGGTTCTGCATGAAATCGACCAGGAGATAGCTCCCCAGGCGATCGAGCGAGGCGAAGTAGGCCCGGCCCTTGTTCCGCTCGGTCAGTTGGTGGACGAACTGCTTCAGATGCTCGTCCTCCGCCACCATGAAAGTAGTGATCGGGATCCTCCGCCGCCGGCACATCACCGCCTCGTCGAGGGTGCGCGCGACGATCACCGGATCGAGCCCGAAGGTGTTCCGGTAGAGCTGGCCGTCCGCCAGGCGAATCACGGTCGGCTTGCCATCGGTGATGAGGAAGATCTGCTTGTTCGTCTGATGGCGGCGCTCGAGGATCTTCCGCGCGAAGCGGATTCCCTCCTGCGTGTTGGTGTGGAACGGTCCGGCCCCCACGTAGGGCAGGTCCTTGACCTCGACCCGCACCGCCTCGTCCCCGAAGAGCACCACATCCAGCGCGTCCTTCTGGTAGCGGGTCAGGATCAGCTCGGAGAGGGCCATCGCCACTTTCTTGGCCGGAGTGATCCGATCCTCGCCGTAGAGGACCATGCTGTGTGAGACGTCGATCAGGATGACCGTGGCGCAGGAGGTGTGTGCCTCGGTTTCCGCCACCGAGAGATCCGCCTCGATCGGGAGCATCTCCTCCCCCTTGGTCCGGCGGACCGCGTTCATGATCGAGTCCTGCAGGTCGATGTTCGCCATCTCGTCGCCGAACTCGTAGGCCCGGCGCTCCGGCAGCAGATCTCGGCCCCCCTGCCCTTCCTGTGGCGTGGGATGATTGCCGATCCCGCTGACGTTCAACCCCTCGAAGATCTGTTCCAGCGAGACGGCGCGGAGACCGCGCTCCCCCTTGCCGGTCAGAGTCCGACCCATCGGCGTGCGCTGAATGATGTCCTGCTCCTCCAGCTTGCGCAGGAACTCCTCCAGATCCCAGTCCGGCGGCAGATACCCCTGCTGTTGGAGCGAGCGGAGGAACTCGATCGCCTGCTCGACATCCCCGTTGGTACGCATGAGCAGTTCCTGGAAGAACCGGAACAGGTTCTGATACTGCTGCAGAAGCTGCCGGAGCGACTGGTCGAACGCCTCGAAGCGGTAGTGCATGCGGTTCCTCGAAGGTGATGCCCGGTGCGACCGATCAGCCTAGCAGATCCGCACTCCCTCGCGGGACGCGCTACGCTCGCCTGACCTGAACCTCGTCCCCGACCACCTGAACTCGGTAGGCTTCGACCGGATCGTGCGCCGGTGGGGTCCGGGCCTCCCCGGTCTCCAGATCGAAGGTCGCTCCGTGCCACGGACAGACCACGCAGGTTCCCTCGAGGTCTCCCTCCCCCAGCGGCGCCCCGGAGTGGGTGCATTCTCCCCCGATGGCCAGGAACCGTCCGTCGACCTGGGCCACGCAGACCGGGGTTCCGTCCGGCAGCTCACACTGTTTGAGGGTGCCGCTCGGAACCTCCGAAGCCTTGCAGACCACGCTCCATTCCGCCATCGATCCTCCTTGGTTCTCCTCAACCCGCGCACTCCGTCGCCGACGCGGAAGAGTAGATGCCCGACCGCCGCTTCGACTAGAGTCTCCCGATGTCGATGCTCCGAGAATTGTTCCGCAAGATGGCCCGACCCGCGCCAGCCAAGGCCGCCCCTCGAGAGCGCAGCGTCCACGGACACCGCGTCGTGGAGGAGACAGCCGAGCAGATCTTCACGGTTACGCTCCGCGCTTCAGGGACAGGGTACGCCCCCGAGGCCCAGTCCCTCCCGGCGCCGGTGCTGGAGCAGGTCGCGCCCGACGGCTTCGTGACCGCCGCGGTGCTCGCGGAAAAGGCGCGACGGTTCGACCACCGGCTCCTCGCGAGCGTAGAAACGCTCGCCCAGAATGGAGTCGGTGCCTGGAAGGGGAAGACCCACCTCTTGCGCACTCTGGCGCGCACCATCGCCGGTACGGTGAAGCCGGATGAGGCCTCGCTCACCGTGATGACCGCCGCCCGCATCGGTGGCGCCGGCCTCCCCGAGCCGTTCGCCACCGTCGCACAGACGCGGGCACAGGCCTTTCTCGCCGATCCGACGCGCGCCGTCGCCCTCGGTCTCTTCGCCGGATCACAGGATCTGGAGATCGCCGGCCGCCAGGAGCGTCTCCTCTGCGAGCCGCTCCAGGGAAAGGATGGGATCGCGCGGATCGCCGAGATCCTTCGCGCCGACGCCGCGCTACGCAAGATTTACGACGACCTGATGCTGCTCCGTTCGCGCCTCGATGGACGCCCCGAGCAGCCGACACTGCACCAGGCGCTCGACGCTCCGGTGCTCCCCGCTTCGGGACTGAGCTTCCTCCCGAACCGGCGGAGTCTCGACGATCGCATCGCACAGCGGCTTCTCGGCGCCTCCGCTCCGACCGAGTCGCGCGCCCGGGTCGACGCCTGCGTGCGGCGCCTCCGTGAAAGCGAGATCTCCCTCGCCCCCGATGCAGAGTCGGGCTGGCACGACTGGATCGCCTGGTCGCTCGAGCCACTGGCCCGTCCCGAGGCCTCGCCCGAAGCGGTCCGACTTCGCTTCTCCGACAGCTACCGCGCCGCCCTGCTCGAGCTGTTCCGGGGTACGCTCGGTCACGCCGCGTCGATGCGAATCGGCGCGCCCCCGATGGAACATGGCTCGGACCGTGAGCAACGCGCGCTCGTGATCACGCCGTCGTTTCGGGTCGAGCCACTCCCGACCCACTACCTTCGCCGTGGCCTGGCCTACCGCTTTCTCGCCCAGTCGCTCCTCGAGGTGTTCGGCGCCGATACCCTCGCGGGCCTCACCCGGGCCACCAGACTCGGGGTGAAGAGTCTGAACGACGAGCTGCTCGAGATGGAAACGCTCTTCCTCGGCGCGTTTCACGTGGCCTGCGAGGACCTCGGGCTGCGACTCGATAGCGCCATCGAGACCGACCCGGCGCCGTTCCTCCGCTGGAGCGGCGGTTCCGATCCCGATCTGGCACGCGACGCCCGCGAACTCTGGCCGATCGCCTACGACCCCGCGCGGCGCCAGGTGCGCACTCTCCTGACGCTCGGCTGGACCGAACGCCGGATCGAGGTCGCCTACCTGACCAACCCACCCTGCTCGGTCTTCGATCCCGAGGAGCGTCTGGTCCACGAGAGGCGCATCGGCTTCGCTCCCCAGATCTCCCGGGCGCCCGCCCCCGTCACCCTGGAGGTGTTCGTCTCCGCCGGCATGAGCCGTTCGGAGATTCGCGCCCTCGGTGATCGCTGCGGTTCGGTCGAGGAACTGGTCCACCGGCTGCGCTGAGTCCTGGCCGGCCGCAGACTACGGTGCGACGAGCAGCACCCCGGGGTGCCCCACGAAGTGGGCCTCATCGGCCGGTGCAGTGACTCCAGGCCGGGCCGATGCCACGTTCAACCGAGGCGGATCGATCGACGTGCCATAGACCAGTGGCACGGCAAGCGGCAACGGTTGCCCCAGCGCCACCCGCAGTTCGCGGAGCAGCAGGAGACCGAAGGGAATGGAGAAGCGGCCGCACCACGGAATCCGATAGCGATCCGGTTCCGCGGGGTCGACCAGGGCTTCGAAGAAGCGTTCGACCTTGGCCGAGGTCACTTCGCCCGAGAGATCGTGGAGCAGAGCCAGGTCGCGCGCCACTGCCGCTTCGTGGGCTGCGGCGCCCCGGTCGCCGAACGGTGTGTGCTCGAAATCGGCCCCGTAGTGCACGGCGTCGGCCGAGATGACGACCGCAAGGTCGCGCCCCAGTAGCAGTCCACGCTCGATCGCCACCGCGCCCAGGGCGCTCCCCGCGCGACGCGCGAGTTCCGAGATCCGATCGAAACGCTCCGCCGGAGCCAGCAGCGGGAGGATCGTCCGATCCGGACGCCCGTGCCGCAACCAATAGGCGATCGCCTCGATCGAGTGTTCCGCATCGTGGCAGGCGTTGCTCACGAAGTGATCCTCGGGCCGCAGCCTTGCTCGCCAGGCCTCCCGCAGCGCCGAGACCTCGATCGGGCCGTCGGGGGATCTCCAGCTCCGGTAAGCCTCGAACCCGACTCTCCCCCGCACGCCCAGTCGTCGATAGGAGTGGAACACCCCGATGATGACGACCAGCGGCGCGCGAACATGGGCCAGCACGTCGCGGTACACTCGTCCCGCGTAGAGATAGTCATCGTGCGGACAGATCGCGCCCAGCACCGGCCCCGACTCGCCCCCGGACGCACCCCCCGCCAACGGAATCGGCCGCGGTGGCGCGGAGGCCGCATCGACACAGGCCGCCATCTGCATTGCATCGACGGCAAAGCCGATCGTGTCGCGCTGGCCACGCTGGTCCCCCTCGGAGGCAACGCCCATGCTCGCGCGGATCTCCGCTCGCTGGTCCGGATCGAGCGGATCGCCCGCCCCACCGCTCTGCGCCTCAATCGAGTTCATCTATCGCTCGTACCGACGTTTGATCTCACCCCAGTGCGATTTCTCGGTCGGAAGGTTGTCCCGACCAACGCAGGTGCCTACTTCGCACCTGGTCGAATCTCCGAGGTACGAGCCTCGCATGCTGCAAGAGAAGGCGTCGATCACCACGCACCCACCAGCGCTGAGGCAGCAGGCACCAGTGGGCGGCGGGGCGCAAGGCATCGGGTCGCACGTGCTGCCGCCCCCCAGGAACGTGCCTCGGGGCAGAGGCGACAAGCACTCGACGCCGGAGACGACGCGGCAAGTTCCGTCGACGAAGCAGCAGGCACCGATCACGGGCGGGCAGGGGTTCGGATCGCAGTCGACGTCGTATCCCTTCCAGAGCTTGCCCGGCTCCACGCACTCCGCCTCGATGCTCAGTAGGCACGCGCCCAGCTCTTGCCAGCAGCACGCGCCCAATCGCTGGTCACGCGGGCACAAATCCGGATTGCAGCGCGTGCCAACACCGCGGAACTCACCGCGCTCCTGGTGGCAGCGCTCTTCGGAGAGCTGGTGACATCCGAAGGAGGGGGCGCAGCATGCTCCCAACACCGAGGGGCAGATCTCAGGCGTGCAGGAAATGTCGTCCCCGAGGTAGACCCCGCCGTACTCCTCGCAGACCTCACGCAGCAACGCCCTGCACTGCCCCTGGTTGCAGCAGCCCCCGGATGGGAGTTGGAGACACTCGGCCTGAAGGCAGGGGCGCTCGGTGAATGTCCCGCCCTGACTGGTGCACTCGGCCTTGCTCAGAGGGAGGCAACCGGTGTCGGTGCAGCAGTGGAGTTGGTCGTAGCAGAGGCGGACTTCACAGAGCACGCCGTCCCCGAGATAGGCGCCCCGGGCGACCTCACACTCCGCGTTGGACATCTGCTCGCAACGTCCCGACGGTAGACAACAGGCGCCATGCGGCGCGCCGACACCTGGACAGGGAGTGACCCCGTCCCGGTTGATCCCGAGAACGCCCAGTCCGACCACGGGGTCGACGACGGAAAGCAGGGAGTGATCGGCAAACCCGGGCGGGCGTCCCCAGGCTTCCGCCAGGCGGAGTTCGGTCGGCTCCTCGCTGGCCGCGTAGACCACGAACCAGTAGACCTCATTCACCGCCGCTTCGCGCGGAAGAAGGAAGGTCAACGCGACCCCGGAACCGCTCGCCGGCCAATCCGCCGTCTGGATCTCGAGGTCGCCCTCATGTCGCGCGACCACGATCTCGAGCTTCTCGGCATCGTAGGTCAGACCGAATTCGAGTGCGGCGACCTGGGGCCGCACGTTTTCGGGAAAGGCGGCCAGAAGGTGGACGATGTGGCTTCCGATCCCGTCCACCCGGGAGGTCACTTCGGAGCAGCTCCCCACTCCCGCGAGGCCGGCATAGTTCCCCACATCGCTCGTGTAGACCAGTTCGGGATTCGCGTGGAAGAGCAGGCACCCTCCCTCGTTTGCTCCGGCCTGGACGAGGCTCGGGAGCGTGCAGAGCAGTGCAGGTGCGAGCACCCGCCGACGCCATGATGAGTGGTGGATCGGCTTCATGGGCGGCTCCTCCGTCTGCCCAAGGATGGGCGGTGCGGCATGGCGGCGGGCATCCTCTCCGTCGACAGCGTAGCGCCGCTCTGGCATGCCCGGCAACTCCTACCCCGCGCGGTGCGGTGAACCAGGGTCGAGGAAGCCCGAAATGGTCGAAATCAACTCCAGGCGGGCATCTTCTTGCGCGCGAGCGGATTCGCGGGCGGCGCACCGGGCCGGGATCGCCCTCGGGTTCGCGCTTGGACCCAGGAGACGCCCCCCCTCCGCTCGGCGGCACGCCGCGCGGCAATGAGTTAGCCGCATGGCACCGCGATTGCGAGTCTCGCCTCGCACACACAACCACCCAGCAGCGAAAGGAACGAACATGCACGGATTCTGCAAATCTTCGGTGATCACACGATGGGCGGGAGCTATCCTGGGCTTGGGCCTCTTCGTGGGGTGCGCGCATGAAGGCGGCGCTCCCAGTGCGCCCGAGTCGAGCGAGAGTCCGTCCGTTTCAAGTGAGCTGCGCGACTTCGGCTGGGGCACGGTCGCCTCCGGCAAGCGAGGTTCCGACCGACTGCCCGCTCCGACCCCGATCACCGTGAGGCAGAGAATCAAGGGCGCCGACGGAGGAGAGGTGGTGAACGGCCGCTACCGGCTCTGGTTCGCGCCGGGCGCCTTCACGGGCACCGAGACGATCACCATCACCGATCCCGGCACCGCCGACGGCCAGTGCGTGCTCGGCCCGGAAGGGTTGCATTTCTCCGCGTTGGTGACCCTGACCATCGATGTGAATGGCACGGTCTTCGACAGCCCGGTGGTCACCATCGAGTGGTGGGATCCGACGGCGGCGTCCTGGGTCGACATGTACGGCCTGTACAGCGCCTACGCACACAACGTCTACATCGTCCTGCCCCACTTCTCGACCTACCGGCCGCGCGCGGGTTGGTAGCCCCCTGTTCAGAGAGCGTTCGATCAAAGATCCCGTGTTGAAGGGCGGTGAGGCGGCGAAGTTCCGCCTCACCGCCCTTTGCTGAACATGTCGGCCAGCATGTCGCTGAAACGGGTCTTGCCGTCGAGAGAAGAGCGCGACACGAGGCTGGCCTGGTGGAGCGACTCGAGCACCCACTCCATGGCGAGGGCCCGCACGGGGTCGGGCTGCTTGCCGAGGTGCTGAGTGACGATCTCGGAGAGACCGGGCACCTTATCGAGTGTCTTGCGGTCCTCCTCAGCCGTCCTCTCGTCCCGAAGCTCGACCACCGATCCGGAGGAAAAGAAACTCAGGACGGGGCGGTAGGCGGTCGGCGGGGCATCGGAGTCCTCGCGGCGTCCTTCTCCGCGTCCTTCTCCGCGTCCCTCGCCGCGGACCTGCTCGGGATCCTCCCCGCGCCTCCGGGGACGCTCCCGCGGCTGGCGCGGCTTCTGCTCGTACACCGGCGGAAAGTAGCGCCCGAACACCTTCAACATGGCGCGGCCGATCAGCTTGTTCGCCACCAGCAGCGGCCCTTCCTGCTCCCCTTCGTAGACCAGCTCGATCCGCCCGGTAACCGCCGGGACGACCGCCTCGAGGTCGGCCAGGCGAGGCGCCCGCGGCTCCTTCGGGGCGAGCAGCACGCGCCGTTCGACGGCCGAAACCAGCAGTTCCCGCGCCCGAATGGAGAGACGTTGCGAGACCCCGGACGATTGATCGACCGAGTCGCTGGAGCGAGCGACGAACGCGATCTCCTCCAGGATCTCCTCCATGAAGCGGGGCACGATGATCTCGGGACCGCGGTCGAGCCACGCCTCCTGGATCGTGATGGCGATCGCATCGTCGATCGAGCGGGGGTAGTGGGTCACGATCTGGCTGTCGATCCGGTCCTTGAGCGGCGTGATGATGTTCCCGCGATTGGTGTAGTCCTCGGGATTCGCGGTGAAGGCCAGGACCAGGTCGAGCGGAATCCGGATCGGAAACCCCCGAATCTGAATGTCGTTCTCCTCCATGATGTTCAGCAGGCCGACCTGAATGCGCGGCTGGAGATCGGGCAACTCGTTGAGGGCAAAGATGCCGCGGTTCGAGCGCGGGATGATGCCGTAGTGGATGGCGCTCTCGTCGGCCAGATCGAGGCGCTCGCGCGCGGCCTTGATCGGATCGATGTCGCCGATCATGTCGGCGATGGTTACGTCGGGTGTGGCCAGCTTCTCGTGGTAGCGGGCCTCGCGCGGCAGCCACTCGATCGGCATCGTCTCTCCCCGCTCGGCGAAAAGGCGCCGGGAGAAGGCGCTGGTCGGCTGGAGCGGGTCGTCCCGCAGAGGGCAACCCCTCACCATCGGGACCCAGGGATCGAGGAGCTTGACCAGCTGGCGGACGATCCGGGTCTTGGCCTGACCGCGCAGGCCGAGCAGGATGAAATCGTGCTGCGAGAGGATCGCTCGCTCGAGCTGGGGCAGGACGGTCTCCTCGTATCCGACGATCCCTTCGAGCCACGGTTTGCCGGTTTCCAGGTGGCGCCGCAGGTTCTCGCGGAGTTCCAGCTTCACGCTCCGGGGACGGTATCCAGTGGCGCGCAGTTCGGCCAGGGTGCACGGCTTCGGACTCTCGTTGCTCAAACATCCTCCGAGGGTGCGCGGGCCGCCGGGGTCGACGTTCATCGCCCCGCAGACGGGATCCGCTCGCTCAACTCCGAATCATAGCCGCCGACGGGCGCCTCCGAAGGGATTTCTGCCGTATTTCGGACCTCTACCTCCGCTGCTCCGGAGACGATCCGATTCTCAAGCTCCCCCCGAATCCGTCCGACCAGTTGGATGCGGCCATCCGGCCCGCAGACAACCTCGGAGGGAGAAGTCCGCCATGCCGATCGAACGCCCGCGGCCAACCGGTATCGAGAGTTTCTTCGAGAACGACGAGATCATCGTCTCCAAGACCGACCTGACCGGCAAGATCACCTATGCGAACCGCGTGTTCGTCAGGGTCTCCGGCTACACCGAGGAAGAGCTGATCGGCGCACCGCACAGCATCCTCCGGCATCCCGACATGCCCCGCTGTGTGTTCCAGCTTCTCTGGGACACGATCCAGTCGGGCAAGGAAATTTTTGCCTACGTGGTCAACATGTCCAAGTCGGGCAACCACTACTGGGTTCACGCACATGTGACTCCCACCTTCGGCCCCAAGGGGGAGATCGTGGGCTATCACTCCAATCGTCGTGTACCGACTCGCGCCTCCTTGGAGAAGATCATCCCGATCTACAGGGCGCTGTTGGCCGAGGAAGCCAAGTATACCGACAAGCAGGAGGGCATTCGGGCGTCGACCGCCCTCCTGGTCAAGGCGCTCGAGAGCCAGGGCGTCGAGTACGAAGAGTTCGTCTGGACACTCTGATCGGAGGGCCAAACATGTCGAATCTATCGCTGGTTCAGTCGGATAACGACGTCGCCGACATCGATGCGGTCCGGGCCGAACTCGAGCAGTACAAGCGCGCGGTGCGTCGGGCGATCGAGGTCTGCAACGCGGCGGCCCGGGGCAACCTGGAACCGCGAATCCTGCACGTGCCGGAGGAGGGCGAACTCGGGGAGTTCCTCCACGGGGTGAACCATCTGCTCGATCTCACCGACGCCTTCGTTCGCGAGTCGCGCGTCTCCCTGCAGTACGCGGCGGAGGGAAAGTACTTCCGCCTGGTTCTGGCCCGCGGGCTGCTCGGCGCGTTCAGTCACGCCGCCGATCTGATCAACTTCGCCATCGGGGCGATGTCGGAGAAGGCGGATGAGCTCAAGGCGGCCAACGAGTCGCGGCTTCAGTTGGCCTCGGATTTCGAGGATGCGATCAAGGGGGTGGTGGACAATCTGGCCGCCGCGGCGACCGAAGCGCGGGCGACCGCCGGGGCTTTGGCGCGGATTTCCGAGCACACCAACGAGCAGGCCAATACCGTGGCCGCCGCTTCCGATCGGACCTCGAACTCGATGAACAGCGTCGCGGCTGCGACCGAGGAGATCGCGACCACGGTTCGGGAGATCGATCGTCAGGTGAGGGAGTCCCGCGACATCGCCCGCGAAGCCACCACCGAGGCAACTCGCACCAGTGAAACCGCGGGCGATCTAAGTGATGCCTCGCGCAAGATCAATAGCGTCGTTCACCTGATCACCCAGGTGGCGAGCCAGACCCGCCTCCTCGCGCTCAACGCCACGATCGAGGCGGCACGGGTAGGCGAGCTGGGGAAGGGATTCGCGGTGGTGGCCTCCGAGGTGAAGAACCTGGCCGGTCAGACCGCGACCGCTACGGAGGAAATCGGGGCACACATCTCCTCGATCCAGGGTGCGACCCACAACGTGGTGGCCGCGATCCAGGAGATCGGGGGGACGATCGAGCGGATCAACTCCATCTCGCTCACCGTGGCCGACTCGGTGGACGCGCAGCAGAAAGCGACCTCCGAGATCACGCAGAGCATCCAGCAGGCGGCACGCGGATCACGGGAGGTGTCGACCGGCATCGAACAGGTGACCCGCGCGGTCCAGGAGACCAACGAGGCGGCGGGGCAGATGCTTCAGGCCTCGGACGAGCTCTCGCGCCTTGCCGAAGCGCTGCGGGCCGAGGTCGATCGCTTCCTTCGCGAGGTTCGAAACGGCAAGTAGGCCGCGAACCCAGAAAGCCCCGTCCATGACGAACGCGCGTCCGATCCACTCGGGCGCGCGTTCTGCTTTGATCCGGTGGCGCGGACCCGTGTCCGATCGGTGCTAGGCGCGAAGCCGGGCACCACGCCACTCTCCCCCCGGGGATCCTACCTCGGGGACCAGGTCTGCACGCGGGTGTGCACGCCGTCGGAGAAGTAGAGTTCCAGCCGTCCCGAGGGCGAGCTGATCGACGCACTGCCGTCGCGCGCGAACCCCAGGCAGGTGCCCTCGTCGCGGTCGCGCACCATCACCACCGGGGACAGCGCCGCGTTCCAGGTCAGGCGATAGTCGCTTCCGCCGGCCGCGGTGATCGAGGCCTGGGCCTGCGCCGCGCGGAACGCGCGGGCTCCGGCGTCACTCGCTGCCTGGCGCTGCGCGAGTACGGTTCCTCCGCTCACCACGCGCAGGGTTGCGATCCGATCGAGCAGTTCCTCCCGCATCGGCAGCGCGAAGCAGAAGCCGGCGGCGGTCTCGTCGGGGAGATGCGTCGTCCTCATCAGCTCGAACGACTGGGACCAGATCACCTCTCCGGACGCATCCACTCCTTCGACCCGGTGCGATCCCTGCCTGGGCAGGGTCGGCTTGGTCTCGATCAAGAATGAAGGCTCCAGTCGGATCTCACCGTTGCCTCGCACGCCCCAGACCAGGAGGCACGGTTGCCGGGAGGCGCTTCCCTGGACGCCGAACTGGGGTCGAGTCGGATAGCTCTCGCGATAGGTCAGCACCCGCTTGTAGGTGTAGTCGCTGATCCAGACCGGCGAGCAGTAGCTCATCAGGTCCTTGTAGGTGTCCTTGCTGAGCTGGGTGGAGGACCAGAGGTCGTAGCCATAAACCCCGATCTTTCCTCCGGCATATGGGTATAGCGGCTCCGGCCCACCCTCGGTCCCGGTGCAGGTGGTGTGACCATAGTCCCAGTTGTGCCCGATCTCGTGCGCCATCACCTCGGAGGCGCTGGGCAGATAGTCCCAGCCGATCGCCACCGGGTAGCCGATCCAGCCCAGGCCGGCCACGCCCGAGCCGTAGTTCACCTTGACCACACCGTAGTAGTGCCGCGAGCTGCCGTCCGCGGTTCTCTGTGCCGTCACCTCGTTGAGCACCGTGTTCCAGCCATCACCGTCCGCCTCCAGCACGGTCGAGGTGCTCATGGCCGCCCGCACCGCGACGTCGTAGTCCGGAATCGGCTGCATGCGGCGCGTCTGGTCCATGTAGCTCGAGGCGTTGCCGGAGTTGACGCCGCCGGTCCCGACGCTGTTGGTGACCGGGACGAGCGTCATCTCCAGCTCGGGCAGGACGCGCACGTCGAGGTTGTGCGGGGTCCCGCTCGACGGCCAACTGTTGTTCGAGTCGTTCGACTCCGAGACCACGTCGGTCGGGTCGACATCGACCAGGATCGAGTACCCCTCTTGCAGCAGTGAACCTGGGATGAGCTGGTTCCAGGTGCTGGTCAGCGTCCCCTCGTTGATCGCGGTCGGAACCGAGGCCCCCGGCGCCGAGATGGTATAGGTCTGGGTCAGCACGTCGGAGGCGTTGTAGATCCGGACCCGCACCTGGGGCGTTGCGCTGTTCGATTCGCTCGCGATCACGAAGGCACGCAGCAGCCCGTTGCGATCCTGGAGCAGCGGCACGTCAAAGGCCTGGGTCTGGGTCGCCTGCGTGATGTAGACCTTCGACACCGTCAGATCGAGGGTCGAGGCCGAGATGGTGAGCGTGTAGGCGCGCGTCCCGGTGAAGCTGTTCGCATCGGTCGCTCGGACGGTGAAGTTCGAGCTGCCGTTCGTGGTCGGGGTTCCGGTCAGGGCACCGCCGCTCGCGAGTGAGAGGCCGTCCGGCAAGGCTCCGGCGCTGAGGTCGAACGAATACGGCCCAGTCCCGCCGCTGGCGGTGATGGTGCGGCTGTAGGCGACGCCGATCGATCCGTTGCTCAGGGTGGTCGGGCTGAGGGTGATGGTCGGAGCCGGGCACGGATTCGGTGTGCAGTCGGTCCCCGCCCCCTGCCAGGCGCTCGGCGCCGCGCAGGCGGCCTGGGTCGTCACGGTACAGGCGCCGACGGAACTGCAGCAGGCGCCGGTCGGCTGCGGACAGGGGTTCGGCGAACAGTCGGTGCCAGCTCCCTGCCAGGTGCTCCCGCCGGTGCAGGCCGCCTCGGTCGTCACCGTGCAGGTACCGGCCACGGCACAGCAGGCGCCGGTCGGTACGCACAGATTCGGAGCGCAGTTGGTGCCCGCGCCCTGCCAGTCGTTGTCCCCCGTGCAACCGGCCTCCGTGGTCACCGTACAGGTGCCGGCCGGAGCGCAGCAGGCGCCGGTCGGCTGCGGACAGGGATTCGGCGAGCAGTCGGTGCCGCCTCCCTGCCAGGTGCTGCCACCGGTGCACGCCGCCTCGGTCGTCACCGTGCAGGTACCGGCCACGGCACAGCAGGCGCCGGTCGCGACGCAGAGATTCGGCTCGCAGGTGGTGTTCGCCCCCTGCCACTCGCTCGACCCGGTGCAGTTCGCGTCGGTCGTCACGGTGCAGGTTCCGGCCGGAGCGCAGCAGGCGCCGGTCGGCTGCGGACAAGGATTCGGCGAGCAATCGGTCCCGCCGCCTTGCCAGGTGCTACCCCCCGTGCACGCCGCCTCGGTCGTCACCGTGCAGGTCCCGGCCGGTGTGCAACAGGCGCCGGTGGCGACGCAAAGGTTCGGCTCGCAGGTGGTATTGGCTCCCTGCCACTCGCTCGTTCCAGTGCAGTTCGCGTCGGTCGTCACGGTGCAGGCGCCGGTCGTGGCGCAACACGCGCCGGTCGGCTGCGGACAGGGGTTCGGCGAGCAAAGCGTCCCCGCCCCTTCCCAGATATCTCCCGCGTCGCACCCCACCTCACTCGTCACCCGGCAGCTTCCGCTCGGAGCGCAGCAGGCCCCGGTCGGCACGCAGGGATTCGGATCACAGTCGGTGCCCGAGCCCTGCCACACACTGCCCGAGGCACAGCTCGCCTCGGTGGTGACGGTGCAGGTGCCGATCGGCGCGCAGCACGCCCCGGTCGGCTGCGGACATGGATTCGGTGAGCAGTCGGTACCCGCCCCTTGCCAGTCGTTGGCCCCGGAGCAGGCAGCCTCGGTCGTGACGGTGCAGCTTCCACCCGGCGTGCAGCAGGCACCGGTGGCAACGCATGGATTCGGGGTACAGCTCGATGCCGCCCCTTGCCATTCACTCTCTCCGGTGCACGCGGCTTCGGTGGTCACGGTGCAAGTACCGGCAGGCGCGCAGCAGGCACCGGTCGGGAGGGGACAGGGATTCGGAGAACAGTCGGTTGACCCACCCTGCCACACGCTACCGCCGCTACAGCTGACCTCGGTCGTGATCGTGCAGGTCCCGGCGGTCGAGCAACAGGCGCCGGTGGTCAGCGAGCACGGGTTCGGTTGACAGTCGGTTCCCGAACCGAACCAGGTGTTGGGGGAGGCGCATCCGGCCTCGGTCGTGACGGTGCAGTTCCCGATCGCGCTGCAGCAGGCCCCGGTCGGAATCACGCACGGATTGGGCGAGCAGTCGGTGTTCGCCCCCTGCCAGGTGTTCCCCGAGCCGCAGGCCGCCTCGGTCGTCGAGGTACACACCCCGGACGATGTGCAGCACGCCCCGGTCGGTTGCGGACAGGGATTCGGATCACAGGCCGTGCCGTTCCCCTGCCAGCTGCCCGCGGAGCCGCAGCCCGACTGCGTCGTGGTGGTGCAGGTTCCATTCGCCGCGCAGCAGGCGCCCACCGGCTGCGAACAGGGATTCGGCGAGCAGTCGGTTCCGGCCCCGAGCCAACTGTCGCTCTCCGCGCAAAGCGCGTCGGAGGTCTGGACACAGACCCCGCTCGCCGCGCAGCAGGCGCCCACCGGCTGGGCGCACGGGTTCGGGTCGCAGTCGCCAAACATCGTCCAGCTCTGGTCGCACTGCGCATCGGTCGTGACCGTACAGACGCCATTGTCGGCGCAACACGATCCGCTCGGCTGCGCGCACGGGTTCGGAGAGCAAAGGGCGAAGATGGTCCAGGTCCCGCCGCAGGCGGCGAGCGATGTGACCGAGCA
This sequence comes from Candidatus Eiseniibacteriota bacterium, assembly GCA_016712505.1. Classification (GTDB taxonomy): domain Bacteria; phylum Eisenbacteria; class RBG-16-71-46; order CAIMUX01; family CAIMUX01; genus JADJQY01. Next base: position 49,790 of record JADJQY010000040.1, read on the forward strand.
GGAACCGTCGCTGAGACAGCACGATCCGTTCGGCTGGAAGCAGGGATTCGGATCGCAGTCGGCCCGGATGGTCCAGAGTCCAGCGCACGCGGATTGCGGGGTCACCGTACAGGTGCCATCGGAGAGGCAACACGATCCGGTCGGCTGCGCACAGGGGTTCGGGTCGCAGGTCCCGAACAGGGTCCAGACCCCGGTGCACTGCGCCTGAGTAGCCACCGTACAGGCGCCGCTCGGGGCGCAACACGATCCGCTCGGCTGCGCGCAGGGATTCGGGTCGCAATCGGCCAGCAGGGTCCAGACACCGGAGCACTCCGATTGCAGGGTCACGGTGCAGGTGCCGTCCGGGGCGCAGCAGGAGCCGCTCGGTTGGCCGCAGGGATTCGGCTCACAGTCACCGAACAGGGTCCAGGTCCCGTCGCACTCGGACTCCACCGTCACGGTGCAACTGCCGTCGCGTGCGCAGCAGGAACCGCTCGGCTGGGCGCAGGGATTCGGATCGCAATCCGCGAAGAGGGTCCAGACACCGGGGCACTCCGACTGCAGCGTCACGGTGCAGCTGCCGTCCGGAGCACAGCAGGAGCCGCTCGGCTGACGACACGGATTCGGATCACAGTCCGCGAACATCGTCCAGTCTCCCTGGCACTGGGAGCGGAGGGAGACGGTGCAGGTTCCATCCGGAGCACAGCAGGAGCCGCTCGGCTCCGGACAAGGATTGGGATCACAGAGACCGAAACGGGTCCACACCGCGGCGCAGTCGGCCTCGACCGTAATGCGGCAGCTCCCGTCACTCGCACAGCACGAGCCGGTCGGCTGCGCGCACGGATTCGGATCGCACACGGATCCCGCACCGATCCAGGCGCTGGGCAACAGGCAAGCCGCCTCGGTGCTGACGGTGCAACTTCCATCCGCCGCGCAACAAGCTCCGGTCGGCTGCGGACAGGGGTTCGGCGAGCAGGCGGACTGAGCCCCTTGCCACACGTTCGGTGTCCCGCACTGCGCCTCGGTCGTCACGGTGCACACCCCGGTTGGAGCGCAGCACGCCCCAGTCGGGAGCTCCGTCCCGGTTCCGTCGCAGCGGACGTGGCGCAGGGTTTCGTTCCCGGTGCTGACCAGACAGGTCTTGAGTCCGGTCGAGGTCGGAGTGAAGCGGATGGTCACGGTCAACTGCTCGTCCGGACCGAGCGCGTACGGGCCGGCTCCGCGATCACCTCGTACTCGGGACATGAGGCCTCGATCGTCCCGCTCAAGCTTCCCGCGCCGGTGTTCCGCAGCGTGAAGCTGCGTTCGGCCGAGGTGCCCAGCAGCACCGATCCGAAGTCGAGGCTGGTCTTGTCGAACACCGGATTCGGCGGCGCGGTCGTCTGATCCGCACCGCAAGCGGCGAGGAGGGCGATCCAGAGAGGGAGCAAGTACAGCCACAGTCCGCGCGCGCGCGCAGAGGTCGAAGATCGCATCATGAAATGCCTCGCCATGGGAGTCCGAACCGCCTCGGCAGCGCAGGGCCTGCGCTGCTTCAGGTATCGGACTCGCGGGGCAGGGGCTTCAGGGATCGTCGGTCGGAGCCGCGATTCCGTGGCCCTGCGCCGTCACGGCGAATCGGGCAGACGTTGCGCGCGCCGGTGGGCGAACTGCCCCAGGCAAGTCAGGCGCATGTTCCTGGTGCGCATGAGCGGGAACCGGGCGTGATTCAGCCGGCGGCGCGAGCGTTCCGAAGGCAGAGCTTCGCCCTTTCGACCAGACTCGCGACCAGGGTGTCGATCCACCGTTGATCGACACCGGTCCGGTCGAACTCCGAGCGAGTAGCGGCGACCCGCTCGAGCAATTTCTCCCCCATCTCCTCCACCCGGCGTCGCACCAAAGGAAGCCCCACCTCCGCCTCGCGGGCGAATCGCTCCCAGGCGGCCGGACCGAGCGCCTGCAGGGTGGAGGCACCACCGATCTTCATGGCGAAGGAGGGGGAGAGTTCAGGGTAGGCCACGGTCGAGAGCAAGTCGTAGAGCGGCGCCAGGCTGGTGGCGTTGCCGGTGTACAGGAGGGAGAAATTCTTGCCGTGGGCATCCGCGTTCCCGACAATCGCGTTGAAGATGACCGCGTCGATCAGACGCAGGACATCCACTCCCGGTCGAGTTGCGACGCCTCTGACCAGTGCGAAGCAACGCTTCAGGTTCGGCCCCCCCTCGGCCGCGTACTTCAGATCCGACGGCACGCCCAGCGCCTGGCAGAAGTCCTCCTGGTGCAGTCGCCGCACGATGCCGGATCGATCTCTCACCCGATCGTATCGCTCCACCAGCAGGTAGCCACGGCCAGCCGCCGACCGTATCTCGACCGGCGCAACCCTCTGGGTGGAGTCGTCGGTCTCGCACATCGCCCGCGCCAGGCGCATGACCAAGGCTTCATTCTCTGTCGTACCCAAGAATTCGCGGATGGGCGGTTTCAGGATGTGCGTCGACGCCTGCCGTCGGCCGGGAAGGCCGACTCCGTTCTCGTCGACCACCACCGGGAGCTTGCTTTGCACGCCAGCCAGGGAGAGCCGCAGTTCCCCCTTCCCAGCCAGCAGCGGTCGGGTCTCGAGTTCGTCGATCATCCTCGCCAGCGCGTCCTCGTCTGGGTACGCCCCGGGATGCGTGTCTGACTCGGGTTCCGGCGCGATCCCCGGCGGGAGGATCTGCAGCGCTCCCGCCACATCACCTCCCAAGCGGTCGAGGAGAGCGAAGTCGTTTGCCGCCGAGACTCCCAGCACGCGCCCAACCATCTCCCGCTGCCGACTCTCCGGGAGGAGCCCACCGAAGAACGGAAGGCACTCCCGGGAGGAGAACCGCTCTGGCCGCTTCGGAAGCGAGCATGAAATCGACGGCGCCATCTCATCCCCCAACCAGGAGGAGTCGTAGCGGAAGCGGGTTCGGCCCTCGCGATCCTGCGTCAGTTCACCCACCAGGCGGGCACTCCACCAGACGCACAGGGACCTCATCTCGGGTCCTCGGACAGGGGGCCGGACAGGTCGACCCGGATGCCGAGCGCGTGAAGAACCTGAAGGATCTTCCCGATCTGAGCGGTCGACTTTCCGGCCTCGAGTTCCACCACGAAGCGAATGCCGACCCCGGCCACGCCCGCGAGTTCATCCTGTCGCAGCGCCTGCGCACGCCGTGACCTACGGATCACTGCGCCAAGGTCTTTTGCGTTCTGAATTCGTGTGTTATGCATGTTCCCGATCGGTAATATCGAACCAGAAGTGGGGCTACGGCAAGGGATTATTTACCGTTCGGGAATTTTTCTTTCGTTTCGGCCGTTTCGTCATCTGAATTTCCCGATCGGGACATTCCCTCACTCGAAACTGCTCGTTTCCGCCAGTGAATGCGGCGAGCCCCCCTGGTACCCTGCCGCGCGAATCGTGATGCCGATCGATCGCTGGAAATCCTGGTCCGGGCGCGGAATCGCCGAGGCGGCGGCCGTGCTCCTGCTGCTCGCCCTCTACGCGGCGATGAAGACCTACTGCGTCCGCCCGACCATGACCGACGACTGGATCTACGCCTACCTGGCGCGCCGGATCGGCGAGGGGGCCTGGCCCTACCAGGACTTCTTCTTCGCCCACCCCCCGATGCACCTGCTCGCGATGGTCCCCTTCCTGAAGCTGTTCGGCGAGACGATTGCGACCATTCGGTTGATGCCCACCCTCGCCACCCTGCTCTCCGGGATCTTCCTCTGGCGGATTGTGCGTCGCGACCACGGCGCGGTCGCCGGCGTGGTCGCGCTCGCCGCGTTTCTCACCGCGCTCGACGTGATCCGGGCCAGCACCCATGTGACCGGGACCAACCTGTCGCTGGCGGCGCTGATCGTCGGGACCTGGGCCTTCCTCCGCGGGCGCGGACTCCTGGGCGGGATCGTGACCGGCCTCGGCTCTCTGGTCGCGCTCTACATCGGTCCGCTGGTCGCCTTCCTTCTCGTGCTCCTGGCCTGGCGACGCATGCCGGGCTGGCGGTGGGCCTGGATCGGGTTCGCCGTCACCTTCATCGGCCTCCAGTTGATCGTCGCCGCCCCGGCCCCCGGGTCGTACCTGCTCGGGGTGTACCGGTACCACTCGATGAAGCTGGAGAATCGGGAGAAAACCGAGGAGAGCTGGGATCGCGCCCTCGCCTATCAGGCTCTCGGCTGCGCCGCGTTGCCGATTCTGCTGGCCGGAATCGCGGGGGAGGCTTGGCTCGCGCGCAGCCCCAACCCGCGTGGCGGAAAGCGACCGACGAGGGAGCAGCACCGCCGCGAGGCGTCCGAAGGGGGCGAGGCTCTGCCCGCGAGGGAGGGAGCGCGTCGACGCCTGCGCTGGCAGTTGGCTCTCGTCGGGTTGATCGCGGTCGAGTTGCTCTTCCTGCTCTCACTGAAGGAGATGTACACCTACTACCTCTTGCCGCTTCTCGCCCTGGTCGCGGTCGCACTCGGCGTCGGCCTGGTGAGCGTGGCCCGGACGACGCGCTCTCTGCTCGCGCACCGGGAGCGGGGCCTCCTGCTCGCGGGCTCCGCCGTGCTGTTGTTCCTCCTGATCGGAGCCGAAGCGCTCCGCACGAAGGAGACGAGCTTCATCCGGACGAGCTACGAGCGCACCTACGCCTGGGTGCCGGGAACCTCGCCCGCGATCGACCGACTCGTCCGGCCGCTCTTCTGGCGCGATCACCGCCGGGCGGGAAGCGGGTACCTCACCCTGACGCGCGCGCTCTGGCATGAGACCGACCACATCTTCGGCGCCGACACCCTGGCTGCGATTCTACGTCGCGAGGCGGCCCCGACCGACCGCATCGTGGGCGACTCGCATCTCGCGCCTCTCCTCGCCTTCACCACCGGCATGCGGATCATCGACGACGAAGCCGACACGAACAGCAAGCGATTCAGCTCCGGAGTGGAGAAGATCGATCGCTTCATTGCCCGGATCGATCGCCCGGAGCTGGTCTGGGTGGTCACGGTGGAGGAAACCTACATCGATGCGATCCCCGCTTTTCGTCGCTGGAGGATCGAGAACTTCGAGCCGGTGGTCCGCCTCCAGCAGCCGGACGGCGAGATCCTGAACCTCTCGCGGCGGAAGGGCACCTAGGTGCCACTGCTGTCCGAGCGACGTGCCGCCCGCCCCCCGCGCTCCGAATCGACGCGGCTCTTCCGCTTCGCCCTCGTAGGTTTGAGTGGGGCGGTGGTCGACTTCGGTCTGCTCAACCTCCTTCACGCCGGATTTCACCTACCGCTCGCTCCGAGCAACGTCCTCGCGGTCTCGGCCGCAATCCTGAACAACTTCCATTGGAACCGCAGGTGGACCTTCGCCGACTCCGACCCCACGCGGGCCGGGCGTCAATTGATGCGCTTCGTCCTGGTCAGCCTCGGCGGCCTGGCGATCAACACCGTCGTTCTCCTGGCCGCGCATCGCGCGTTCCTCCAGATCGACCCCGACTGGCTGCGGACCAACCTGGCCAAGGCGGTCGCGGTGATCGTCGCACTGGGGTGGAACTTCACCCTCAACCGCGCCTGGACGTTTCGCGCCTCAGGCGAGTCGCGCTGATCGCCTCGGTCGGACCGATGCGACCGCCTGGGAGCGTTGCCTCTCCGACGTTGCGGGCAGTGCGCGCGCTCCCGTACGCTTTGCTCCGCCGAACGGAACCGACCGCTCCGCCGCCACCGATAGAGGAGATCTACATGACGACCGATCATCGCCCGCGCCTCTCCGTCACGGGCTTCCCGGCGGTTCGCCTTCCGGAGCACCCCTCGCTCCTCACCCAGTCCGCCGGGATCGCCGCGATCCTGCTCCTCTCTTCCTGCGGGGGCTCCGGAGACAAGACGGTCGATCCGCCCGCCAATGTGCCGACCTGGACCGCGGACATCCAGCCGATCCTGGCCGCGCGGTGCGCGCCGTGTCACACCGTCCCGTCGCAGAACGGAGCCCCCGGCTTCTTCCGACTCGATCGCTTCAACCGCGCCGAGGCGGGAGGCACCCACGACGGCGCCTTCGAGATGCGGGAGCGAATCAGGGTCCGCGCGGTGGACGAGCAGTCGATGCCGCCGGTGGGCGGCCCCATTCCGGCCAGCGAGCGGGAGCTGATCCGGGCCTGGGTCGAGGGGGGCGGCCCGCAGGCGCGACCGGGAGTTACCGGGACGCGAGGTTTCTGATGAGCCACGGAATTCGCCGCGCGGCACAACTTCTCAGCGAGGCCAGGCGCGTAGTCTGCCTCACCGGCGCGGGTGCGAGCGCGGAGTCGGGCGTGCCGACCTTTCGCGACGCCCAGACCGGCCTCTACGCCAACCTCGATCCGATGGAACTGGCCTCGGCGCAAGCCTTCCGTCGCGACCCCGGCTTCGTCTGGCGCTGGTACATGCAGCGCTTCGGCCGGCTCCAGGACGTGATTCCCAATCAGGGGCACCTCGCCCTGGCGGAACTGGAGACCTTCGTCCCGAGCTTCCTCGTCGTGACCCAGAACGTGGACGACCTGCACGAGCGGGCCGGAAGCATCGACGTCGTGCACCTGCACGGAAACATCGCGCGCTACCGGTGCCACGACTGCCGTCACCCCTACGAGCTCAGCGAGGCGGAGATCGCGGCGGAAGAGCCCCCGAACTGCCCGGACTGCGGCGATCTCATCCGCCCCGACGTGGTCTGGTTCGGCGAGGAACTCCCCCCCGAGCTGCTCGCGCGGGCGCGCCAGGCAGCAACCGACTGTCAGGTGATGCTCGTGGTCGGGACCAGCGGCTCCGTCTACCCGGCCGCTGACATCCCGTACTGGGCAAAAACTTCCGGCGCCACGGTGATCGACGTCAACCCCGAGGCGACACCGATCTCCCGCATGGCCGACCTCTTCTTGCGCGGCCCGAGCGGCGAGATCCTCCCCGAGATCCTGGATGCGCTGGAGCTCTTCCGACCCGGCGAGGTCGACGACGGGGACGACGACTACTAGCGGCGATTGCCTCCGGCGAGCCGCCCCAAGCGGCCGCGCCGCGAGGAGACTGCTCCCCGCGGCGCCGGCCACGCGATCCGATCTTCATCTCCCGATCACGGTGCGGTCGACTCTTCCTCCTCGCCCGGAAAGTCGTACAGCGCGGTCGAGAGGTACCGCTCGCCGTGGCTGGCCAGCACGGCCACGATCAGCTTTCCCGCGTTCTCCGGCCGCCTGGCGATCTCGAACGCGGCGTGCGCCACCCCACCGGAGGAGATTCCGACCATCAAACCATCCTCGCGGCAGAGCCGGCGCCCCATCTCCATCGACTGATCGTTCGAGACCTGGAAGATCTCGTCGACGATGGCCAGGTTCAACACCTCCGGCACGAAACCGGCGCCGATCCCCTGGATCTTGTGCGGGCCGGGCTTCAGCTCCTCACCCGCGCGCTTCTGGGTGAGGACCGGTGAGTGCACCGGCTCGACCGCCACCGACTTCAGCCCCGGCTTCTTCGCCTTGAGCACCTCGCTGCAGCCGGTGATCGTGCCGCCGGTCCCGACCCCCGCGACGAAGATGTCGACCTTGCCGTCGGTGTCATCCCAGATCTCGGGTCCGGTGGTCTTGCGGTGAATCTCCGGATTCGCCGGGTTGACGAACTGCCCGATGACGATCGAGTTCGGCATCTCCTGGTGCAGCTCATCGGCGCGGGCGATCGCCCCCTTCATGCCCTTCGTCCCCTCGGTCAGCACCAACTTCGCGCCCAGCGCCTTCAACACCTTGCGCCGCTCGACCGACATCGTCTCCGGCATGGTGAGGATGAGTGGAATCTTCTTCGCCGCGCAGACGAAGGCCAGTCCGATCCCGGTGTTGCCCGAGGTCGGTTCGATGATCGTGGTTCCCGGTTTGATCACCCCGGTGGCGATCGCATCGGTGACCATGGCCAAGCCGATCCGATCCTTCACGCTCGACATCGGGTTGAACGACTCGAGCTTGAAGGCCACGTCCGCCTTGAGCCCCAACGCCCCCGCCAGGTGCGGGGCGCGCACCAGGGGCGTCCGCCCGATGGTGTCGACGATGCTGTCGTAGATCCGTCCCATCACTCCTCCTCGTTCCGGTTGATCCCTCTGTCATCTTCACTTTGGGTTGAGAGTCGGACCGGCGATCGCGAATGCCGCGCGTCTCGTCGTCCGAGTGTCCTAGATCCCCTCGCCATGCCCCAGGAAGGCATCGAGGATCTTGGTCTGCTTCGCCTTGCTCGTCCGGGTGTTGAGCACCTTCTCCCCGGCCGGAACCGATTCGATCACCCAGGTATTGCCGCCGATCACCGCTCCGGCGCCGATCACGGTGTCGCCGCCCAGGATGGTCGCGCCCGCGTAGACGACCACATTGTCCCGCAAGGTCGGGTGTCGCTTGAAGCCGCGAATCAATCGACCGCGCGCATCCTTCGGGAAGGAGAGGGCGCCCAGAGTCACCCCCTGGTACACCTTCACGTTGTTCCCGATATCGGTCGTCTCACCGATGACCACTCCGGTGCCATGATCGATGAAGAACGACCCCCCGATTCGAGCCCCAGGGTGGATGTCGATCCCGGTCTTCGAATGCGCGTACTCGGTCATGATGCGGGCCAGGAGAGGCACGCCGATTTCCCACAGCTCATGGGCGATCCGCTGGATGGTGATCGCCTCGAAGCCCGGATAGGAGAAGATGATCTCGGCATAGCTCCGCGCCGCCGGATCGCCGTCCATCGCCGCCACCATGTCGAGCACCAGCAGCCGGCGCACTTCGGGAAGTCGGGCGAAGAACCGCTCCACCGCCTCCTCCGCCCGCTGCGCGATCGCGTCGCCGTCGCGACGACGCAGCCCCTCGCTCCCGTCCGGATCCGGTCTCCCCGTCGTCCCTTCCGTCGCCCGCCGACCATCCGGGCCGTGGCCGTGCGAGACGTCGTCGTGCGCGTGATCATCGCTCGATGGGTCCTCGTGCGCGTCGTCGAACTGGTAGGCCAGGTAGACCTGGGCATAGAGATCGGCCGCGATGTCGTCGAGCAACGCCCCCACGTGGTACTCGACGTTCTCTCGGGTCAGGTGCTGCACGCCGTAGTAGCCAGGATAGAGCACGGCGAAAAGCTGTTCGAGGATCCGCACCGTGGCCGAGCGCGACGGCAGCTTCCGCGCCGGGTCGAGGTGGTACGCCGGCGCGCCCAAAGACCCGTAGGTCTGGACCACTTCCTGGGTAAGAGACCGGAGCCGGTCCGAGAACGGATGTCTTCGCATCGTCTTCACTCCCTCCTGGAGGACCCCACTAGTATCGGCCGCCCGGGCCAAACGATGAAGTGCGGAGGGGAGCGAATCCAAGTTGGGAGCGGGACCGCGCGCCGCGCGAGCGCTCATCCGTGCAACTCCCGCATCGAGATGCACGATTTGCGGGATTCGTCTCCGCAGAACCGGGGCGTGATCCCGGTGATGGCCTGGCCCGCCGGTCACTCAACCCCTGAAGGAAGGAGAAGCACGGTAGCTCCCCCCCGCCGACCACTGCCCTCCACGACTGCACGGTACCAACCGGCGACGGAAGGCCGCCCTCTGTCGTCCCTTCCGTCCCAGTCCCACGAGGTCGCGCCCAGAATCCGCGCCGTACGCACGGTGCGTCCCGCCACGTCGATCAGGCGAATCTGGACGTCCGGATGCTCCAGGCCGCCTGCCGACTCGGCCACCCAGGTGATACGCGTCCCGGCCGCCACCGGATTCGGCACGACCGAGACCCGCCAACCGGGCTCCGCGATCGGCGTCGCCTCGACCTCTGCTACCGGATCGAGCCCCGGACCGTAGGCAGGCGGCGTGCGGCCACGCTCGTACGCCCCCAAGTCGGGCGCGTTGCCGAGCCATCCATCATTGAGATTCGGGAGCGGCGTCCCCGCGTCCACCGCGAGCGCCTCGGCAACCAGTCCCACGTCCTGCGCCCCCGGAGGGTACGGCGGGAAGAAGGTCGGGGCGCCGAGGTAGGGGCCCAACTGCGGCTCGGGAGCCGAGACGAACACCGAGTGATCGAGTAAGACCCCGTGCTGTTCGAATCCGGTCCCGGCCTGAAAGGCTGCCAGCGTCGGATAGCTCACGTTGTTGAACCGGGCGAACCGATTCGCGACCGCCTGGTACCAGCCGGTGTAGTCCAGGTCGGAGGTCAGACCGCGGGTGTCGAGGCAGATCGGTTGACCACTCTCGTTGGTCTGACTGCCGCCCAGGATCAGGTTGTTGCGCAGGATCACCTTTCGCCACTCCCCACCTCCCCACCCGCGCGGATCGGCGCCGATCAGGGTGTTATGCGCCACGATCATCCCGGTCGGAAAGCCGTGGAACTTGAGCGGCTTGAGCTGCCAGTTGTAGACCACATTGCGCAGGATGTAGATCGGTCCGCCGTAGACCGGCTGGCAGCTGAATCCGACCAGCACGTTGGTGAATCGGTTGTCGAAGCAGCGGATGTTGTGGCGCGACGCGTCGAACTCGATTCCATCGTCGGTACAGTCGTACACCTCGTTGCCGTAGACATCGCAGTTCGAGGTGACCACCCCGTCCCGGTCCCCACCCAGCATGATGCCGTCGTAGACGCCGTGGATCCGGTTGTGACGCACCACGTGCCCGGTGCCGATCAGGATCAGCGCGTAGTGATCTTCGTTGCGCCCCTCCGCCCAGTCGAGCGGGCCGACGATCTCGCAATCGGAGACCACGATGTTCTCGTGCGCCGCCTCGCGAAAATCGAGCCCGAACATCTCGCGTCCGGAGCGGACCGAGAAGTCGACCCGCAGGTTGCTGAAGGTCAGGTTTCGCGTTCCACTCCCCAGCACGCACCGGGATCCCGGGTTGCGCAGGGTGAGGTTGCGGAACATCACGTCGTGGGTCCCCTGCAGTTCGATGAGGCTGTAGGGAAGACTCTGCCCGTCGATGATGGTCGCATCCCGGTCGACGCCGCTCCAGACGATCGGCGCCCCCTCGGTTCCCGAGGAGAGGAGATCCAGCGAGTCGGCATAAACGCCGGATGCCAGCAGAATCAGGTCGCCCGGCTGAGCAGCGGCATCCGCCGCCGGAATCCCACGGAATGGATCGCCCGGACTCCCGCTCCCGCCGCCCGAGCCCGGAATCACGTGTAAGGTGCGCGTCGGGTTGGCCAGCCCCGGCCAAGCCCTCGTGGAAACGACCAGCGTGGTGTCGAGCGCTCCGCCATCCGCGTCGCTCAAGATCAACTGGACCTCGTGCAGTCGCGCCGGCTCCAGATCGAAGAGGCTTCCCGCGAGCAGATTCCCCGGATCGATCTGGTGGGAGTTGTAGAACCCCGGCTCCACCCGAAGCAGCGGTTGTCCTGTTCGCCAGGCTCCGGACGGCAGCGCGCGGAATCGGGTGGTCACGACGCAGTTCTGGTTCTGATCTCCCTCGATCGACCACTCGATGCCGGTCGAGACCTGCGTGGCCTCCAGGCGGATCTCCCCCGGTACCGTCCCATTCTGCCCAAGCGCCGCGCTTGCGAGGAGCGCCGCCAGCAGCGCCCCCGCAGCCCTGGCCACGAGCGAGGCGGGCCTCACCGCTTGACCGCGCGCACCTTGACCGAGATGACCATGGCGAACGCCTGGCGCTCCGCACTGCCTTCGCTTCCGCACCGCGTCGGAAAGCGCGCCCTGCAGCACCAGGTCACTCACCATCAGGCGGCCTCCCGGTCGCAGCGTGCGGTACGCCTCGCGGAACACCTGCGGCTTGTCGGGCGAGAGGTTCACCACGCAGTTCGAGATGATCACGTCGACCGTTCCGTCGGCCACCGGCAGGTGCTCGATCTCTCCCAGCCGGAACTCCACCGTGGTTGCGTCGATCTTCCGGGCGTTCGCGCGCGCCCGCTCGAGCATCGACGCGGTCATGTCGACTCCGATCACATGTCCGGTCGGGCCAACCGCCCGCGCCGCCCCGAGCCCGCGGAATGGGCGGGAGGACGCTGCGTGCACTGTTGTCGCACGAGCTCATACGGCACCTGAGTACCGACGGCAAACGCCCACGCCGTGTGCTCGAGCCCAGTGGCGTCCCGATCGGCCCACGAACCACGAGGCCCGCCCCGGCCGCGCTGCCTTGCGAGCTAACGGTCCGCAACGTTCGCACCATACCGCGCCTTGACCCGCCCCCAGGTCATCGGCGTGATGGCCGGTGGATTGTCCTCGCACTCCGCGCCGTAGGCACCCACGATCTCCGTGCACGATCCGGTGTCGCTGCCCCGATTCTCCGGCAACAACGGTGACGTCGTCGTCACCCCGTAACGCCCACCATCGAGGTCGCAGAACTTCGGGTCGTCCCAGATTTCTTCCGCGCTGCCGTCGGGCTCGAGTCCACAGAGGCCGGACCACTGATCGCGGTGTGCGTACGGCCCCTCCGGCCAACCACGGTTGCGCCAGAACGCATTGCAGCGGCAAATCACGCGGCCGGTCGACCCGTTCTCTAGCATGCCATAGCCATCGTTGTCCGCCATGACATTGGCGTATACTCTCGCGCCCGCGGCAACGACGTAGAGCGCACTGAGACCGCCGCGATTGCGTACGATCGTGTTTCCGAACACTTCTGCGGCACCGACAATCGTCGCCGCAGAGCCGTTCGGCGCCTCGTTGCCGACGAAAGTGCAGCCGCTGATGCTCGCCGAACCACCGCCCGTGACGTTCAACCAAAGTCCGCCGCCTCCACCACCGTAGTCGTCCGGCTCACCTCCAGTGGTTGTACGATTACCCGCGAAGAGCGTTCCTAGTATCGACACTGCTCGGCAAGCAGTGACGCTCAGCCCGCCACCATTGACACCCCACGTGTTGTTGTTGTCGAGAAACTGGCACGCTTCGATCACTACTGTGTCACACAAAACAATGGATGTACTCCGTCCGCCACGGCTGCACACCACGTTGTACATGCGGACTTCGGCCAAACCACTCAGGGAAAGCAACCCAATGTTCGGCGCTCCGCCATCCACCACTAGCGCCTCCAACAGTAACCGACCCAGTCCGTCGCCTCGGCAGTGCAAGCCCCTGGCAAGCACAACGCTGCCTTCATCGCCATCACCGATGATAGCGAGAGCTACACCTGCCGGCACCTGCACATGGGTATCAGCGTAGTGCCCCGGCGCTACGAGAATGGAATCGCCGCTCGCGGCGGCAAGCGCCGCCGCCGCCACCGAAGTGAAGTCCCCCGAACCATCCAATGCCACGCGAAGCACCGCGCCGCGGGCGGGGGGCTGGAAGCCCAGCCCCACCGCGAGCAGCGCAACGATCGCGGGCAGCAAACGCCGTCCGCGCGCGTGGATCATCTGACGATCACCGTAGCAGCCGTCAGCACCTTGCCAGGGACAGACAGCCGGTAGTAGTAGACACCGGATGGCACGCACCGCGCTGGCGAGGAGTGCGGTGAGCGAAGGTCCCGGAGCACAGGCTCCGGGTGAGACCGGCCTCACCGTTTGACCGCGCGCACCTTCACCGAGGTGACCATGGCGAACGCCTCGCGCTCCGCACTGCCATCGGCGAAGGCATCTGCTCCGACCGCATAGCCGCTTTCGCTCACCACCTCGACGTCTGTGAAACCGGCGCCGCGGATCTGCTCCAGATAGCGGTCGCGCTGCTCGGCCCCGGAGATGCAACCGACGTACATCTCCACGTTCTTCCGCACGCTATCGGAGAGCGGGCCGTTCAGCACCAGGTCGCTCACCATCAGGCGGCCTCCCGGTCGCAGTGCGCGGTAGGCCTCGCGGAACACCTGCGGCTTGTCCGGCGAGAGGTTGACCACGCAGTTCGAGATGATCACGTCGACCGTGGCATCGGCCACCGGCAGGTGCTCGATCTCTCCCAGCCGGAACTCCACTGTCGTCGCCTCGATCTTCCGGGCGTTGGCGCGCGCCCGCTCGAGCATCGACGCGGTCATGTCGACTCCGATGACATGTCCGGTCGGACCAACCGCCCGCGCCGCCAGGAAGCAGTCGATTCCGGCGCCGGAGCCGAGGTCCAGCACGGTCTCGCCCCCCTTGAGTTCCGCGAAGGCGATCGGGTTTCCGCAGCCCAGGCCTAGGTTGGCCCCCTCCGGAATCGCCGCCGCATCTTCCGCCGAGTAGCCGATCTCGGCCAGGGTCGCTTCCGCCACCTGCGGCCCGGCGCAGCATCCGGCCGCGCCCACGCGACCTTCGGCCACCGCTCCGTAGCGTTCGCGCACCACCGTCCGGATGTCTCCCACCTCGGTCGAGGTCGAGCCGCAGCACCCGCTCGCCTCGGCGGGTGCCGGTGCACAACACGACGATGCCGTGCTCGGAGCCGGGGCGCAGCATCCCCCACCTACCGTCTCCGTCTTCGTCTCCGCACAGCATCCCGACTCGACCACCGGCAGCTTCTTCATCTCGCTCATCTCGATCTCCTTCCGCGCGCCCGGCGCTCCCTCGACCACGTCTCCCCGTAGTTTCGCTCCGTCCCGAAGACGCTGGAACCACGAAACGGACGCACACGAACTTCTCGTTTCCGGATCGCCGCGGTTGCACCCGCCATCCCCGATCGGCACTCTGCACCAGCCCGAACGGGCCAAGTGTCAACCCCAAACCAGAGGACCACCCGATGCCCAAGCTCGATTTCTACTACCACCGCCCCGGCTGAGTGAGCTGCAAGAAGACCCGTGCGGTCCTGGACGAAAGCAGCACATCTCTGGCCGAAGAGCGAAACGCGAGCAAGTCTCCCCTCTCTGATGCCGACGCCAAGGCGTTGATCGCCTCCGTCGATACGATTCTCGTCGCCAAGGGGAAGGCCGCCCGCACCCTCGGACGCGCCGAATGCACCCTCGACGACCTCCGCGGCCCTACCGGCGGCTTCCGCGCCCCGATTGTGCGCAAGGGGAAGACCCTCCTGGTCGGCTTCTCGGAGGAGCTGCTCCGTAAGTTCCTAAAATAGGAACCTGTTGCGGCTACTCGTGTCTTTTTCAAAATGCAATTTTGAAATTGATACGACAGAACGTATCCACAATGATTACAACATGTTCCATCGCGCACTAGCTTCAAAGGCTCGATCCCTGGCCTCGTCGATGCCGGTCGTGACGATCACCGGACCGAGACAATCTGGGAAGACGACGCTCGTCCGGAGCGAGTTCCCGGAGCTCGACTATGTATCGCTGGAGCCGGCCGACGTGCGCCGGGAGGCGGTCGAGGATCCGCGGGGCTTGCTGGCGCGGCATGCGCGCGGGGCGATCTTCGACGAGATCCAGCGGGCACCAGAGCTGCTCTCATACCTGCTACCGCTGGTGGACGAAGACCCGAGCCCCGGGCGGTTCGTCCTCACCGGCTCGCAGAGCCTGCTCCTGATGGAGCACGTCTCGCAGTCCCTCGCTGGCCGAACCGCAGTTCTCGAACTCCTACCCCTGACCATCGCGGAACTCGAGGGGAGGCGACCACTGGACGTCGAACGCTTGGGCGCGGACGATGCCCCCGTTCCGCCGTCCGCGCGCGCCGTGTGGGAGACCATCTGGGCTGGGTTCTACCCCCGGATCCACGATCAACGCCTCGACCCGACCGATTGGCTCGAAAGCTACCTACGTACCTACATCGAGCGAGATCTCCGCGACCGACTCCGGGTGGTGAACCTCGCCACTTTCGAGCGATTCGTCCGCCTCGCGGCGGCGCGCACCGGACAGGAACTGAATCTGCTCGGTCTCGCGGAGGATGTCGGCATCTCCCAGCCCACGGCGCGGCAATGGATGAACGTGTTGGAAGCCGGCTTCATCGTCAGCCTGCTGCAGCAGCACCACCAGAACTTCGGGAAACGTCTGCGGCGCCGCCCCAAACTCATCTGGAACGACACCGGTCTCGTCTGCTGTCTCCTCGGGATTCGGAGTCCTGGGATCTTGGCCACCCACCCCTTGCGCGGGGCGATCTTCGAGACATTCGTGGCCGGCGAGCTTCGAAAGGCGTTCACCAATCGCGGCCGTGAAGCCCCGATCTACTACTGGCGAGACGCCACCGGCCACGAGATCGACCTGCTTGTCGACCTCGGAGACCAACTGATCGGCATCGAGGTGAAGTCCGGCGAGACCTTCGATCCCTCGATGCTCGACGGACTCCGCTGGTGGCGCAGCCTGAAGGGAAACGATCGATGCGTCGTGTCGCTGGTCCACGGGGGAACGCGGTCCCTTCGCACCGAAGACATTCCGGTCCTGCCCTGGTATCTGGGGTAGTCACCAGCGTCCGTGCGCCACTCCGGCCTGTCGCTCCTTCGGGCTCGCGCCCGCCCGCCCCGAACCGGCATACTGCGCGCTTTGGCGGATGGCTGCTCAGGGCGCGAGTCCGGGCCGGGAGACCGGCGCGGAGGCGGATTTCGGAGGGGAGCGATGGCGGTACATGCGGTGCGGGAACTCCTGGCGGGCTCGGTTTCGGCGGGGGCGGAGGTCACGGTCCAGGGGTGGGTGCGAACCCGGCGGGACTCCAAGGCGGGGATGTCGTTCCTCCATGTGAGTGACGGCTCCTGCTTCGATCCGATCCAGGTGGTGGCGCCGAACAGCCTGCCGAACTACGCCGAGGAAGTGGCGCGCCTCTCGACCGGGTGTGCGGTGGTGGCGCGCGGCTCCCTGGTCGCCAGCCAGGGCGCCGGCCAGACGGTCGAGATCGCGGCGGACGCGATCGAGGTGGTCGGCTGGGTGGACGATCCCGAGACCTACCCCGTCGCGGCCAAGCGACACACCTTCGAGTACCTCCGGGAGATCGCGCATCTCAGGCCGCGCACCAACACCTTCGGCGCGGTGGCCCGGGTGCGCCACTGCCTCAGTCAAGCGATCCACCGCTTCTACCACGAACGCGGCTTCTTCTGGGTGCATACCCCGATCATCACCGCCTCGGATGCCGAGGGGGCGGGACAGATGTTCCGGGTCTCCACCCTGGACCTGGTGAATCCCCCGCGCACCCCGGAGGGGAGCGTCGACTTCGCCCAGGATTTTTTCGGTCGCGAGTCGTACCTCACCGTATCCGGGCAGCTCAACGTCGAGACCTACTGCTGCGCCCTCTCCAAGGTCTATACCTTCGGGCCGACCTTCCGTGCCGAGAACAGCAACACCAGCCGACACCTGGCCGAGTTCTGGATGATCGAGCCCGAGATCGCCTTCGCCGATCTGAACGACAATGCCGACCTGGCGGAGCAGTTCCTGAAGTACGTCTTCGAAGCGCTGCTCAGCGAGCGGGCCGACGACATGAAGTTCTTCGCCGAGCGGATCGACAAGGAGTGCGTCGCCCGGGTGGAGAAGTTCGTCGCCGCGAGCTTCGAGCGAATGACCTACACCGAGGCGGTAGCTCACCTGGAGAAAGCGGTGGCCAAGGGGAAGAAGTTCGAGTTCCGCCCATCCTGGGGCATCGACCTCCAGAGCGAGCACGAACGCTACCTCAGCGAGGAACTGGTCGGCCGCCCCGTCGTGGTCATGAACTACCCCAAGGAGATCAAGGCGTTCTACATGCGCCTGAACGACGACGAGAAGACCGTGGCCGCCATGGACGTCCTCGCCCCCGGCATCGGCGAGATCATCGGCGGCTCGCAGCGCGAGGAGCGGCTCGAGGTGCTCGACCGCCGTCTCGACGAGATGCACCTCCCCAAGGAAGCCTACGGCTGGTACCGCGACCTGCGCCGCTACGGCACCGTGCCGCACGCCGGCTTCGGCCTCGGCTTCGAGCGCCTGATCCTCTACGCCACCGGCATGGGCAACATTCGCGACGTGATCCCCTTCCCGCGGACGCCGGGAAACGCGGCGTTCTGATCGCGCGCGGCGCGCCACGCGCCGCGCTGTCCCCGCCACGACTCCGCCCGGGGCTTGCCTTCGCACCCCTCGCGGCGTAGCTTGCCGGTCGAAAGAATTGATGCAGATGCCTCGCGTTCCGCCCCGGGGTGTTCGATCAGAGCGACCCATCCCCTCGTGCCGAGGAGGCCCTGTGGACCCGCGTGCCCGGACAACGGAACGTTCGCGCCCCTTCCCGGAGCCGTTCTGGCCCGTCCGGGGGTTCGGGCGACCGACGATTCTCTACCTCGCGGCCCTGCTGCTGGCGGAACTGGGCGAATTCGAGTTCCTGTTTCACACCCAGCTCTGGCAGCTCGTGAGCCCCGATCTGCTGACCCACGACCTCGCGCGCAGCGTCTACTACCTGCACGCGCAACCGCCGCTCCTCAATCTGCTGGCCGGCCTGCTCCTGAAGAGCGCCGCCGCGCTTTCGGTCGATCCCGCCGTGGTGGCAAAGCCGCTCTTCCTCGTGCTCGGCTGGTTGACCACCTGCGGCCTGCACCGGCTGCTGCTCGCGGTGACCGCCTCGAACGCCTGGGCGCTTGGCGGGACTCTCCTCCTCCTGACCGATCCGGCCTTCTGGTACTTCCAGAACTTCTTCTTCTACACGCTACCGTTGACCGCGATCTTCACCGCCGGGGCGGCATGTCTCCGGAGTTTCCTCCGGAGCGGCTCCAACCGCGCATTTCTCGGTCTCGCCGCGACGCTCTGGCTGAGCGTCTGGTTGCGTGCGCTCTATCACCCCGCTTGGGCCGTGCTGACCACCGGCGCCGTGCTGCTCGCCCGTCGGCGCGTCGATCGAACCGCAGGGTCGTGGCTCTCCAGAGGAACGCGAGCCACATTGGTGGGACTCATCAGCCTGCTCGCGCTCTGGCCGGCCAAGAACCTCGCGCTCTTCGGTCAATGGACCTACACCACCTGGGGTTGCTACAACTTCGTGACCGCACCTAGCTGGGAGACGCGCGTGATCGGGGCCTTCACCCGCCGCGGGGTGGTGCCGGACACCGTGCGCACCGAGATCGCGCAGTTCAAGCAGCGAGAGGGTGCTTCCGCCATCCCGGCCATCGAGGAGGCGACCAAGTCCGATAGCACGACCAACTGGAACCACTACATCTTCGTTCTGGCCAATCGAGGCGCCACTCGGCGCGCCATCGACTACGCGCTCCACTCCCCGCTCGAGTTCGTAGCGCAGGCTGCAGGCAACTACTTCCTCTGGTCCGGTCCCGCCTACCGCGACTCCTACTCGGATCGGATCGAAGGACCGGCCAGCCCCAGCTACCAGACCTACGCCACCCTCCACCGTCGCCTCTTCTTCCCCTATCTCCTCCCCTCCGACCATCCCAAGGGCGGTGCCAGCGGTGACGCCATCCGCACACCGATCCAACGCCTCACCCCGTTCTCCGGGATCGTGCTTCCCGCACTCCTCCTCGCCGCAGCCTGGCGCCTGGCGGAACTGGAACGACGCCGACGCCGGAGCGACAGCGCCTTCCTGACCATTCTCCTCTTCTGGATCGCCTGGAACCTCGTCGTCCCAGCGGTGAGCGACGCCGTGGAGAGCAGTCGGATGCGCTTCCCGATCACCCC
Source organism: Candidatus Eiseniibacteriota bacterium (assembly GCA_016712505.1). GTDB lineage: Bacteria > Eisenbacteria > RBG-16-71-46 > CAIMUX01 > CAIMUX01 > JADJQY01. The sequence goes on from JADJQY010000040.1 coordinate 69,054, forward strand.
GATCCTGATCGTCGTCGCCGCGCTCACGCTGCGACCCCGACGCGACGAGGACCACCCCCAGCTCACAAGCTGACCCACAACAAAACACCTTGGATCCCGCACCCCAGCGCAAGATCCAAGGTGTGATCTAGCCCGCCCACTTTTCGCGGACCGACCCAACGGGGATCTACCGCACGACGATCACTCGGCCCGCTGGCCCCCTCTCGCCCAGCCGCACAAAGTAGATGCCGCTCCCCGGTCCCTGCGCATTCCGGCCGATCTCCCAAGTCCCTCGAATCTCCTCAGCCCCCGACCTGATCCCGAGGACCGTGGCGACGCGCCGACCTGCCAAGTCGACCACCTCGAAGTACGTCCTGCCACGGCTCCTCCCCAGTGGCGAGGCGAGGGTGACAAACCGACAGGCGCGCGTGTCCGGCCCAATCACGCTCGGAACCACACGAATCCGCCCCTCAGACCCGCCAACGGCCCACTCCACCGCGGTCGTGCTCAGCAACCCGGGATACACATTGACGCGACTCTGGCTGCCACTTCCTATCCCGACGAGGTCCCGGACTACATCCCCGGTTGCGTCGCCATGCGAAATCCAGCGTCCTCCGAGACCAGGCGCACCGTAGACGTCGACTTCGGTGAACGTGAAGTCACCGTTCCCACGATACACCTTCGTCCAGAAGCCATTCCCCGTGGCGAGATCGAGCATCCCATCTCCGTTCAGATCCAGAACGATCAAGCTGTAGTTCCAGTCGTCAATGTTCGGCGAGACTCCTACGAAGCTTCCATTGCCCAGACCTCGGTAGAGCCGAAACTCCCCGGTCCTGCGCTCCGCCACCAAGTCCAGCTTCGCGTCCATGTCCAGATCCGCAAGCTGAAGGTCGGTGTACTGGGTCTCCTCTTGCCCCTCGGAGTCGAAGTACCCAATCCACTGCGCATCCCAGCTGAAGGATCTCGGCCCCAACCTCCGCAGTACACGTATCGCAGCCTGGTTCGGCGGACACTCCGTGTTCAGTCCCCAGTGCGCGGCAACCACGATGTCAACGACTCCGTCCGTAGTCACATCACCAATCGCAGTCTGATCCACGAAGGCCGAGTTGATACAGACCCAATCCAGAGGGAGTTCGTAAAAGTCACCGGCCCCAGGCGGTCCGTCCGGCACGCCCCACACCACGAGCACTCCGCGGTACCCACAGAACACCACGTCGTCGCAGCCGTCGGCGTCGAGATCGAAGCATCGGATGGCATCAGCGCTGGCCGATGCGTTTAGCGGAACACTCGTCGGATTCGTAGGAAGGAGCCCATCCTCGACCTCGAAGATGTAGAGAGTGCTTCCATTGGCACAAAGCAGTTCTGGGACTCCGTTGCCATTCGTGTCTCCAACCGTCGAGTAGTGGTAGGTCCCAACGCGGGTCGCCGCGAGTGAGTAGTTTCCGCTCGCGTCCGCGGAGTAGACGAACAAGTCCGAGGCGGAGTTGTGGACAAAGACCTCCAAGCGGCCGTCCCCCGTGATGTCGCCATACCCTGCGGCGAGCGCCGCGAACGGCAACTGGGTCGAGACCACCGGCCCGAACCAGTCCTCGGCGGACGCCGAACGTCCGCCGAGAACCACGCCGAGCGAGGCCCACAGAAGCGACAGAACTCTCCCGTACATGCGCATGATCTTGTCTCCTCGCTCGGCCATCGCCTGTTACCTCCCCACCACGATCTTGCGCGTCGCATCGAGCGCCCCCATCTGGATCCGCGCGAAGTAGACGCCAGCCGCCACACGACTACCGGAGTCATCTCGCCCGTCCCAACCCACGACGTGCGCTCCGCCATCGACCGACTGATCCTGCACGCGCCGGACACGACGGCCGGATACATCGACGATGTCGACCACCACCCGGGTCGTTCCCGGCACTTGGTAGGAGATGGTCGTTCCCAGAGTGGTCGGATTTCTGCCCGTACCGAGGACCTTGCCTCCTCCGGGTTGCAGGTCACCCAGTGGATTCGCCTGCTGGACCGGCCCAGAAGCGCCGGCGTCGTAGTACCCGGTGCGGCGTGCATCGTGCCCCGCCGCGCCCCACAGGATGTTGCCCGACGCGGCACCCGGCAGATCATAGGTGTGGATGTAACCGTCGTCGGTTGCGACCACGAGTTCCATGTAGCTATCGCTGTCGATGTTCCCGAGAGCCACGTTTCCGGGTTGTTCGTCAAACACCAGCGGCCAGCCCTTTTTCGCCGTGATCGTGAACGAACTCGTCAGGGTGCTCCAGGTCACCTCCCAGGCAAACACTGCGCCCTGGTTCGAGACCGCCAGGACTTCCTTGACGCCGTCCGCTTCCAGATCCGCGATCACTGCACTGCCGACCGTTCGGGCGAAAGCTTCCTCTCGGCGACCCGGGAGGGGGATCGAATCCAAGGCAGCCGCCCGGTAGTGGGTGGAACCGACCTTGTAGAGCACGGACGCACGATTGGTGGGATCTCCGGACCCGCTGGTTGGATCGTTGCTATTGAGAACCACCATCTCCGGAACGTCACCGCTCGCGCCATTCAACTCGGCCACGGCGGGCATCTGAACCGGAGCGGACTCGAAGCGCAGGTCCGGGAACGCGCTCGCGTCCCACCACGCACGGTCGGTGCCGTCGGTGCCTTTGAGAACGGTGGAGCGCCACCACGATCCGGTGGCGTTGATCCCGACATCGTACTGCGTCCCGCCGCTGAACTTCGCCACCACCGGGGTCGAGAAGTTCGTCCCTCCGGAGATCAGGGTCCTCGTCCAGTACGAGGTCGCGTCGGTGTTCAGCGCGTAGACCGTTCCGTTCCTCGACGGGTGGATGAGCTCGAGGCTGTTGTCCGAATCCAGATTTCCGACGGCTGCACCCGCGAAGTTGTACTTCGCCGCGCTGTCACTGCTGAGATCGTGGAACACGGTGTTGCTGTTGCGAAACGCCGAGCCATCGTGCTTGAACACGTAGAGCGACCCGGTGGGGTAGGAGTTGACGATCACCTCCATCTTGCTGTCCCCTGTCTTGTCGATATCGGCCAGGGTCGCCCCGGCCAGACCACTGCAGGTCGCATCCCACACCTTCGTCCCGTTCTCGCGCACAGCGTAGATCTTGCCATCACCGTGCGTGCCGACGACCTCGATGTTGCCGTCGGCATCGATGTCGGCCGCGGCAATTTCCCCGCGGAAGGTTGGAGAGGTGGAGTTCGACGGAACGCTCGGGCTGGGATCATAGAGCAGGCCGTCCGAGTTCGAGGTGGCCGAGGTACCGTCCCCCTTGAAGGCGGAGAGCACCGTGCCCCCTATCACGATCTCTTCGCCTCCGGAACCGTCCAGGTCGACCAAGGCCACGGAGGTGCCCCATCCCTTGGGCAGGCGCTTGGGCCAGCCACTGCGCTCCGCCAGGTTCGTCTTCTGGGTCACGCTCTCGCGGATCGGCCCCTTGGTGAAGTTCTGGTCTACGACCGCGACCCCGATCTTGTAGGTCGTTCCGGCCACCCGATTGCGTAGAAACTGGGTCGTGGCGTCAGTGGTGAGGTCGGTCGGCACCCAGACATCGGTTCCGGTCGAGTCGACGTAGAGGCGGTAACCGAGCACGTCGGTCAAGCTCGAGGGGGGCGACCAAGAGACCTTGAGTCCGCTCAGGAGCGGATCGATGGTGATGTTCGAGACCTCCTTGGTGTGACCCCACGGGTTGAGGCCCGCGTGGGTCAGGAGGCGTTCCACATCCCCGTTCACCGTCCTTCGCACCGTCAGGGAATCGATCGTCATGGTCTTGGCCGGGTTGCAGAACTCGAAGCCTTCCGCCATTGCCCGGTGCTTCCCAGCCCGCAGCGTTCCGGAGAACGTGGTCTTGCAGAGCGACAGACCCGAGGCCGTCGGCTCCCACATCTTGGCCTCGACGCTGTCCGCCGTCCCGTCGCCGCTGTTCCGGATCGTCGGGAGCAGCCGGTACTTCTGGTCGTTGCTGCCGCCGCAGCTCGTACAGGTCTGCATGAGGAGGGTCTGGAGGTCGAGGAGCGGAACGAAACGCGGCAAGTGCGGCGCACGGCTTCGGCCATCAGCGATCCTCCGTACCACGGGATGCGAACCTGTCCCGGGCATAAGCTGGACCGCTGACAAGCATCTTCCCACGGCGCTGGGGGCGTCAAGCCATATCCCGGTCGATTTCTCAAGTCTTTAACAAGAAAGGGGTTCGCTGCCCCTCCACTCGCTCCCCCGAAGCGCCCGGCTCAGGCGGCCAACCGCCCGATCGTGGGGGCCAACGTCGCGGCCAGCGTCGTCGGGTGGTTCGCTTGCCTACGCCCCGCGTAGCCGTCGCCTCGTGGACAGATGCCCGTGTTGAACGTCCGCCCGGCGCGAAAGAGAACCATGTGACTTCACCCTCTTGCCGGACGAAGCTGAACCCGACGCGGAGACCAGAACCTTCGGCTTTCTCTCTACCCGTGCTCCCCGCGGAACTGCTGCATGAAGCCGACGAGCGCCTGGACCGACTCGAGGGGGACGGCGTTGTAGATCGAGGCGCGCATGCCGCCGACGGAGCGGTGGCCTTTGAGGCCGATGAGGCCGGCAGCGGTCGATTGCTTGGCGAAGAGGTCCTCGAGTTCGGGGGTGGGGAGACGGAAGGTCACGTTCATCTGTGAGCGGCTGCCGGGTTCGGCGTGGCCGCGGTAGAAGCCGGCGGAGTCGTCGATGGCGTTGTACAGGATGCGCGCCTTCTCGTCGTTGCGCTTCTTGGCCCAGGTGAGGCCACCAGCCTCGAGCAGGTACCGCGCGACCAGTCCGACGATGTAGATCGGAAAACAGGGCGGGGTGTTGAGCAACGAGTCCTTCTCGGCGAACTTCCGGTAGCTCCAGATCTGGGGAACGTCGCCGCGGCAGCGTTCGAGGGCGGACTGGTGAATCCACACTACGGCGACCCCGGAAGGACCGAGGTTCTTCTGGGCGCCGGCATAAATGACGGCGTGGCGGTCGAGCTCGATCGGTCGCGAGAGGATGTCGCTCGACATGTCCGCGATCAATGGGACGTGCCCGGGGCCGTTACCGGTGTGGCCGAACTCGGGCGTGCCGTCGTACTCGGTGCCGTAGATGGTGTTGTTCGAGGTGTAGTGAACGTAGGCCGCCTTGGGGTCGACGGCGACCTGGCCGGACTTCGGCACGTGCTTGTGATCGGGACCGCTGGTGTAGAGCTCGCGGGCGTCGCCGAGCTTCTTGGCCTCCTTGAGCGCGGCCTCGCTCCAGCTGCCGGTGGTCACGTACTGCGCGAAACCGCCCTGGGGGATCAGGTTCATCGGGGCCAGGGCGAACTGGGCCGAGGCGCCGCCCCCCATGAAGAGGACCTTCCATTCCTCGCCCGCCCCGACCAGTGCCTTCAAGTCCGCGATGGCCTGGAAATGGACCGCCTCGTAGGCCTTGCCGCGGTGGCTGGCCTCCAGGATCGACATGCCGGTGCCCTGGAAGTCGATCAGTTCACGCTGCACCTGCTCGAGCACGGGGAGCGGAAGGGCGGCGGGTCCGGGATTGAAATTGTGCACGCGGTGCGACATGGAATCTCCTACGGGCTTTGGGTGCGCGACTACTGCAACAGATCGCCGATGCGGGAGAGAAGGGGCCGGGTGGCGAGCGACTTCAGTGCGAAGTTGCTCCCCTCTCCGACCCGGCAGACGAACATGTCCCGGTGATGGCGAATCAAACCGAATTCGTCCAGGCAGGCGACACCGCCACAGATCTCCATCGCCTGGGTGAGGAGATCGGACGAACGACGCGATAACTCGATCTTGACCTTCGCGGCCGACTCGCGGGCCAGCGCCTCGGCGTCATAGCGCCGCAGCAGGTGCATCAGCCAGGTGAGCCCCTGCTCGACCGCGATGTCCATGTCGAGAAGCACGTCCTGCACCCGCTGGAAACGGCCGATCGGCTTCTCGTCGAACTGGATCCGCTCCTGGGCGTAGTCGCGGCACTTGTCGAGGCCGAAAGCGAGCGAGGCCATCGAGAGGGCGGCGATGAAGAGGCGACCACCGTTCAGGGTGGTGACCATCACCTTGAATCCTTCGTTCACCTCGCCGAGCACGGCGGTATCAGGCACCAGAACGTCGTCGAAGGCGATCGAACCGGTCGAGGACTGGAGCCAGACCTGCTTCCCCTCCATCTCGCCGTAGTGGACACCGGTGGCATCCATCGGGACGATGAAGCAGGTGGAGCGGTGGCCGGGACGTCCAGCGGGATCGGTGAGGGCGTGGACCACGACATGGCTGGCCCAGCGGGCGTTGGTCGACCAGCACTTTTCCCCCTTGATGCGCCAGCCGTCTGCGGTGCGGCTGGCGGTGACCTGGGGATTGGCGGCATCCGACCCGCGCCCCGGTTCCGAGAGACCGAAGACGAACATCCGGCGGCCGGCGGCGAGGTCGGCCAGATGTGCCTTCTTCTGGTCCGGCGTTCCGAAGAGCTGGAGCGGCTTGGTGCCGAGGCTGGTCGCGGCGCCCGGCGTGATGGCGACGCTCTGGCTGTAGTAGCCGAGGGCGAGCCCCATCAACACGAGATCGATGTGCGATCCACCCTGCCCGCCAAACTCCTCCTCCACCGTGAGACCGAAGAGCCCGAGTTCGCCCATGGCCGAAATGGAGGAGGTCGGGACCAGTTCGTGCCCGCGCTCCCAGCGGAGGAGGTTGGGCGCGATCTCCCGCTCCCCGAAATCGCAGATCGCGCGGTAGAAGTCGAAGCGCTCCTCCTCGAGCAGCGGCTTCAGATACTCATCCATCCTTCGGGCCATCGTTCCTCCAGGCTAGGTCGGTCGCGAACCGCGTCGGCCAGGCCGGCCGCGCGCGGTCGGATAGAGAATCGGCGCTTGCGCTCCGTTTCCCAAGGGGTTCCGGGCACGGACGAGCTGTCGGGAAACCGGCCCGTTCCGCGGGGCATTCTAGCCCACGGAAAGGGCCGGTCCAACCCGACCGGGTGAGGAGGGAAGGTCTGAGCGGAATCGCGGGTCAGTGTGCGGTGCGGGAGAGTCCCTGACAGTAGAGGTCGAATTCGCGCAGGTCCCCCATCAGCCGGGCACCGGCCACCGTGCGAGCCCCGGCCCCCCCGATGATCAGTTCGACCCGCTTGGGCAGGAGCTGCCGCAGGCTGGTGAGTTCACGGCTGGTCACCTCCCCGCCGCTGAAGCTGGAAACGCTGAGCGCGACCGCGGCCGCGCTGATCTCCCGGGCCGTGGAGGCGATCTCGGTCACCGGGACGCCGGTTCCGGCGATCAGAATCCGGCAGCCGGAGGTCGCGCCGATCAAGGCGGCCATCTGCAGGCCGAATCCGTGGGCGTCGGCGGGGAGGGTGCAGAAGAGAATCAGCGGTCCCCGCGCCCGGTCCTCGAACGGCAGCCGCGCCACCCGGAGGAAGTCGGCGACCTGCTCGGAGAAGAAGTGCTCGTGTCGGATCTCGTAGGTCCCGGCCTCCCACCCTTCACCCAGCGCGGTCAAAACCGGCCCGACGAACTCCGCGCAGAAGCCCACCGGCCCGAGCCGCACCCAGGTGGCATGCAGGAGGTGCTGGATTTCGAAGGAATCGAAGCGGGCCACCGCGGCCACGCAGGCGTCGTTGTCGGAGAGACTGGCGGACGCGCGGGCAGAGGTACGCCGGGCCACCCCGCGCATTTCCGGGGGCAGCGCCTTGACCAGCGCGTCAAGCTCTCCATCGGTCGCCGAGACCGCCTCGCGCGCCCGCACCCCGAGTTGCAGGGCGGTCGCTATGCGGCGCAGACGATCAACATGCTCCACCGAGTAGACGCGGTGACCGGAATTCTTGCGCTCGGGCACGGGAAAGCCGTAGCGGCGTTCCCAGGTCCGCAGCGTGTCGATCGGGATGCCCGTGGCGCGCGAAAGCGCGCCAATGCTGAGCTTCCCGTTTCCGGTTGCGCCGTTCTCGAGTGCCGGGTCGAAGTTCTCCTGTTCTTCCATGCCGCGATCTCTCAATCTGCGAGAGGTTGGCCCCACCGCGGTCGGTTCAGGTGCCGGGATAGTAGTTCAGGGATCGTTGCAGGTGGTACGCCTTTCGAGCATCCAGTGTGTTTCCTGGTCGCAATTGGGTTTCCTCTCCGCCGAAGCGCGCAGGGGTCGCAGACCGAGGCTCCAGGGACCCCCGCGGGTGTAGATTCCCGGTGCGAGGGGACGGCGGAGCTGCTTTTATCCCGGACCGGCACCCATCCACTGACCTGGAGACCCCGATGATCATCCGTCCTCCGACGTTTTCCCGCCGCGGCATGGTGGTCGCTTCCGAGCCGTTGGCCGCCGCCGCCGGTCTGCTGATGCTCGAGCGCGGGGGCCACGCGATCGACGCCGTCATCGCCGCCGGGGCGGTCCTGGCGGTGATCGAGCCGTCGGCCAGCGGCCTGGGGGGGGACGCGTTCCTCCTGGTTCACGAGGCGGGCAAGGCGGAACCGGTCGCGCTGAATGGAAGCGGTGTTGCCCCGGCGGGACTGACCGCGGACCGATTCGCCGGCCTCGCGGCGGTTCCGATCCACGGTCCGGCGTCGGCCACCGTCCCGGGTGCGGTCGCCGCCTGGTGGGACGCCCACGCCCGGTGGGGTCGTCTCCCCTGGCGCGAGGTGCTCGCTCCGGCCCTCCGTCTGGCGCAGGAAGGGTTCGCGGTATCGCTCAAGCTGGCCCGCGCCATCCGCCTCTACCGGGAGACGCTCGCCCGGGACCCGGGCTTGGCCTCCCTATACCTGGCGCCCGACGGTCGTCCGCTCCGAGCCGGGGAGACGGTGACTCCCCTCCCGCTGGCGGGAACGCTCAGCCGCCTTGCGGAGGGGGGGCGAGATTCCTTCTATCATGATGAGACGGCAAATTCTCTCGTATTGGGAGTCGATGCCGCCGGAGGCCGGATCGGGGCAGCGGACCTGGCCCAGCATCAAAGTGAGTGGTCCACTCCCTATCAACTCGATATCAATCGGCGCAACGAGCTGCCGCTTCTGCTATTCGAACAGCCGCTTCCGTCTCAGGGATTGCTCCTCCTGGTCATGCAGGGGCTGCTGGATGCCGCAGAGGAGGCAGCCCCGGGAGGCGATCCGTGGGTGCGGCTGCACCGGCAGGTCGAGGCGAAGAAAGTCGCCTTTGCCCTCCGGGAGTGCTGCCTCACCGATCCGCGCTTCCTGCCCGTGGCGGCCTCCGAGCTCGTCGCAGCCCTCTGCTCCGAGGAGACGCTTCGATCGCTGTCGCGCCTGCTGCTGGCCGAGCCGCTTCCGGTCGGGCTCGAGGTGGAGACGGTGCGCGCCTCCCTGCCGGGATCGGCCCGACGGCTGCTCGACCGAGTCGGCGCCGGTGCCGGAGTGCCCGGACGCCCCGGGTCGGACACGACTTATCTCTGCGCGACCGACGCCGACGGAAATGGGGTGGGGATGATCCAGAGCATCTTCCACGTCTGGGGATCCGGGTTCCTCGAACCGCGGACCGGGATCCTGCTCAACAACCGGGCGGTCGGCTTCTCGCTCGATCCGCGCCATGTGAACTGCCTGCTCCCGGGGAAGCGGACCCTGCACACCCTCAACTCCTACATGATCTACCGCCAGGGTCGCCCCTGGCTGATCGCCGGCACCCCGGGAGGGGACAACCAGGTCCAGACCAATCTCCAGGTGGTGCAGCACATCCTGCATGGCAGTTCCACCTGGCCTGGCCCAGCCCCGATGACGGCCGACCACTGGTCGCAGGCGCGGCGGCTCAGGGTGACGGAGCGACTGCCGGAAGCGGAAGCGCTCGCCGCCGCCCTGGAGGCACCCCGCTGGCGGCACGACAGCGAGGGGGGGGGGACTGCGGTCCGGATCGAGGCGCGGATGCCGGCCGAGATCCGAAAGCGACTTGCCCGGATGGGCCATCCGGTCGTCCGGATCGGCCCCTGGGAAGGGAGCGGCTACGTGCAGGCGATCTTCCTTTCTCCAGAGACCGGGTGCATGATCGGGGCGACCGATCCGCGGGGTGAAGGGGCGGCACTCGGCATCTAGCCGGGCTCCCTTGCCTGGATCGCAGGGGGATCGATGGACCTCTTCGACTTCGCCGGGCAGGCGTTTCGCCAACGGTTGCGACAGGAACTCGGACGCTGGCGGGATGAGGGCCTGATCGACGCGCCGACCGCGGAGGCGATCGCGGCCCGCTACGCCCACGAGGAATCAGGGGCGAAAACCACCGCGGCGGCCGTCTATGTGCTCGGCTCGATGCTCCTGGGGGGCGGCGTGCTCTCCCTGGTTGCCTGGAACTGGCACGCGCTCGGCACCCCGACGCGGCTCGGCCTGGTGCTCCTCGCCCTGTTTGCCGCGCAGATCAGCGGGCACCGGGCCGGGATGCGCGGGCGCGATGGCCTGGGGCATGCCCTGCTTCTCCTCGGATCGGTGCTGTTCGGCGGGTGCCTGTTCGTGATCTCCCGCCACTACGACCAGGGAATCGACTGGCCGCTCGGACTGCTCCTCTGGGGTCTCGCGGGGCTTTCGACCGCCTGGCTCTTCCTCTCGCCCCCCAGTGCGATCTTCGGTCAGATCCTGGCCACGGTCTGGGTCGGCTACCAGGCGACGCACGGCGGCATCACCTGGCTGGCGGCGCTGGCCCAGATCGGGATCGCGCTCCCGCTGGTCCGACGGACCGGGTCGACGACGCTCCTCCTCGTGACCCTGATCGCCATCGCCTTCTCGCTCGGCTTCTCCCAGGCGAAGGAGCACGCGACCCCCGGCTCGGTTCTGGTGCCGGTCCTCGCCTGGGCGATCACGCTCCTCTCCCTCTCGGCGTCGACCCCACGAGACACGCCCCTCTCCCGCACCGCCGCCGCGGCGGGGCTGTTCGTGGGGGGCTTGGTCACCTACTTCCTCAGCTTCCGCGACATCGGTCGTGAGTCCGGGGTGTGGGCGCGTCACGACGATCCGGCCTGGTCATATCTCATCCCGACCGCGCTGTGCCTGGCGGTGGCCGGGTTCCTCTTGCTGCGACGCGCGCACCGGGAGCGCCCGGCAGCCATCGTCGGCGCGGGGTCGCTGTTTCTCCTGCTGATCGCCCTTCACCTCAAGGCGATCCCGGGGTCGGTCGCGATCGCAGCCAACGTCGCCCTGGCCGCAACCGCCATCACCGGAGTGGCCGGGTCGGTCCAGCAGCTCCGGCGGGCTCCGTTCTGGTTCGGCACCCTGACCCTGGGAATCCTGATCGTGACCCGCTTCTTCGAGTACCAGGGGAACCTGCTCGGAAAGGCGATCGCGTTCATTCTCTGCGGCCTGCTGGCCATCTGGGCCGGCAGCGCCTTCGAGCGCCGGGTGGAACGAGACCGCGGACGAACGGAGGACGCAGGATGAAGCCCGCCCGTGGCCACGGGCGGTTGATCGTTCTGATCGCCCTCGAGCTCGCGCTCCTCGGGGTGATCTTCGCCCGGCATGCGGCCGTGGAACGCGGGGCAACCCGGGTCCGGCTCCCGTTCGCCGGACTGCACACCAGCCGCGATCTGGCCGGGGGCTACGCGCAACCCTACATCCAGCTCGAGGGCGTGTTCGCGGAAGCCGACACCGCCCGGCGCAAGGGGTCGAACTGCTGGATCGTTCTCGTCTCATCGGAAGACGACCGGCCGTGGCGCGTCGCGCGAACCTTGCGTCGCGGTTCGGAGACCGAGCCACCGGCTCTCGCTCCGGGCGAGGTCGCGCTGGCTGGATATGGGGGGACCGCGATGTTGAGCCTCTCCGGCTCCTATCGCCTGCGCCTCGACGATCGCGAACGGAGCGAGATCGACGCAGAGCTCACGCGGCATCAACACCGGGAGGGTGCGCGCCACGACTCCATCTTCGCCGCACGGGCCAAGGCGGAGTCGGATTCGTCGGGGCGGCACCTCACGGCAACCGAGTACCGGCCGAGCGGCGCGGTTGACGCGCTGGTGCACAAGGGGGCGATCGTCTCCCTGCGCGGGATGGAGCTGTTCGGGCGTCGGTACGGACGCTAGACCGCGAACGACTCCCCGGTCGCCACGAACACGAGCCAGGTCTCGACCGGAAGCCCGGCAGCCACCTCCTCCGGCGTCCGCCACATCGCGGCCACCGCCTCGCGGTAGAGCTCCATCTGCACGCCATAGGCCGCGACGCGCGCGTCACGGTTCTGTTCGTCGACCCGATCGGTCTTCCAGTCGACCACCACCCAGCGATCGTCCTCGCGGAAGACGCAGTCGATCCGCCCCTGAAGGAGCACCCAAGGATCCCCCCCGGCCGACGAGGCGGACGAGGTCGGCGCGTCGGAGCGCTGGGAGAGCGCCGCCGCGAGTTCCGGCTGGAAGTGGAGCAGCCGCGCGAGGGGCCAGCGCAGCGAGAAGGCAACCTCGCGTTCGACCCGCCCGGAGGCCTGCGCCTGGAGCAGACGACGCCCCAGCGGAGTGTCGATCCAGTGGGCGAAGCCGCGCTCCAGGGCCGTGGCGCGCCGCTCCCCCTCCCACCACGGAGCGGTGGCGAATCGCGCGAACTGGGCGTCGAGTTGGGTCGCTGCGGCGCGGGACAGGTCGAGCTTCGAGAGGGCGATGTGAAAGCGGGTGCCGAGGCGACGTCCCCCCTCCGCCGGCTCGCGCTCCGGCAGCCACAGGGCAGAGGCCTCTCGCTCCACTTCGGCCTCGCGACTCACGAAGTCCGCGTCCTGTTTGAACTCGGTCACCCAGTACTTGCCGCGGATCTGCGCTTCGGCCAGCGCGGTCGATTCCGGCAGCGGACGCCGGCTGCGCCGGAGCGCGATCGCGAGCGCGGTCGTGAGCGTGCCGAGGTCAGCGACCGGGGGCGCGCCCTCGGGGCGCTCGGCCTCTCCCGTCCAGGGATGAAGCACCGCAGTCCAATCGAGGTCGCGCAGCAGGAGGCGTTCGGTCGAGTCGATCTGCGCCTGCGGCCAGGGGAGACCGCCGAGCAGCCACTCGAGAGCCGTTCGGGCCGAGCGCCGTCGATGCTCGAGCAACGCCGGAGTGCTCGGCTGATCGAGCCGCTGGTTGGCTCCGCGCTCCGCCACCAGAATGAGCCGCTCCTCCGCGCGCGTCAGGGCGACGTAGAGGATCCGCGCCTCCTCGGCCGTGCCGGCGGCCCGAGCCTCGTGCTCCAGCAACACCCGGGCGAGGTTGTCACGCCGGCTCCAGCGCCGGGCATCGAGGCTCCGCAGCCCCACCGCTTCTTTCCCGATTCGCACGCTGCTGCCCAGCTGGCGATCGTCCTGGAAACGCCACCCCAGCCGGGGCACGATCACGATCGGATACTGCAGCCCCTTCGCCTTGTGCACGGTGAGGATCTCGACCGCATCGGCGTCGCCCCGGCGTAGGCGCGCCGACGGGACGCCGCCACCGGCCTCCAGCGCGTCGAGCCGGGCGAGGATTCCGCCCAGCGACGGTCCGCGTTCCTCTTCATACTCGCGCGCCAGATCGACCAGGCGGTCGACATGCACCCAGTCATCCGGCTCCTCTCCTGCCTGCAGGGCGAAGCGACGGAACTCGGTCTCCTCGATCAACCGGAGCAGAAGGCGCGGCAAGGAAAGTTCCTCCGCAGCACGCCGCCAGGCACCCAGCGAGAGGAGGAACGCCGTCGCGCGCGCCCGGAGTTCCGGGCCCAGCCGTGCCGCCATCGCCGCGGGGGCGCCGAGGAAGCGCTCCCCGTCTCCGCCCGGAGGAATCACCTGCCCATCCGAGGTCGCCCCGGAAGCGGCGGCGAGGGCGTCGATCAGGTTCAGCGCCGCCGGTCGCGCCAGCCGGAGTCGCGCCAGATCGCTGTCGCTCCAGCGAAACAGCGGTGAACGAAGCGCGGCGGCCAGGGCGATGTCATCGCGCGGATTGGCCACCACCTGCAGGAGCGCGCGGAGATCGCGCACCATCCGCTCCTCGAGCAGCGACCCCGACTCGGTCAGGGCAGCAGGGATCCCGGCCTGCTCGAACGCCTCGAGAAACGCCGCAGCGCTCGATCGCGTACGAAGCAGCAACGCGACCTGAGCGTAGCGCAGCGGCGCCGCCGGATCGCGGCGCTGGTTCTCCTCCGCGATCCAGGCTGGAAGGTGGCGGGCGACGAACGCTGCCTCGCGCTCGGCCGGGCGCGAGTCGACGGTCGCGTTCGGCGGCGCTTCGAGCAGGTGGAGTTCCACCGGGTAACCGTCCGGCGCGGGTCGGTCCGGGTCCCCGGTGCGCGCCGGTTCCAGGGCCTGCGCGGCATACGCGGTGCCGATCACCTCCGGAGTGAAGAGCCCGCGGAAGAGGGCATTCACGGCGCGCAGGATGGCCGGCCGGCTGCGATGGTTGCGCCGGAGGAAGATCGCCAGCGGGGTCTCCCCGGGTGGAGGGGGCGCCTCCTCGTCGAGGCGTTCGCTGCTCTCCACCCGCGCGCGGAAGAGGCTCGGATCGGCCTGCCGGAACTGGTAGATCGACTGCTTCACGTCCCCGACCCGGAAGGAGCGTCCGGGGCGCGCGATGAGCGAGAGAATCGACTCCTGCAGCCGGTTCACATCCTGATACTCGTCGATCAGCACTTCGTCGTAACGATCGGCGAGCGCCAGCGCCTCCCCTTTGTCGCGCAGCAGACGCTGGGCAAACAGTTCGAGGTCGGAGAAGTCGAGCAGCCCGTGCCGTGACTTCCAGGCGGAGTAGTGTCGGCGCAACTCGCGGGTCAACTCCGCCAGGAGGCGCAGGGCGGAGCGCTGCCGCGCCTCCTCTTCCACCAGGCGGACACGGTCGAGCGGAAGCTGCGCAATGAGCGGGGAGGCCCAGAGCTTCTTCGCTGCCTCGACGCAGGCCTCGAACGCCGTTCCCTTCTTGGCCCCCGCGACGGCGCGCGGTACCTCGAACACCATCCGCTTCGCCTCGGGCTTGAGACAACCGGCGGCGGCGAGGCGCTGGTGGAGCCGCTCCTGCGCCTCGGGCGTGTCAAAGTCGCCGCTGGTCGCGCTGTCCAGCGCGGCAAGGAACGCCTCGTGCTTGGTCCATCGGCCGGGATCTGTGACCGAGCGGCCTTCGTCGAGTGCGTCGGCATAGAGGGCCACCGCGCGGCGCCACTCCGCCCAGGCCAGCTCGACGAAGGAGCGGTACCAGCCGAGCTGCTCGAGCACGATCTCGGTCTCTCCCACCTCGAGCCGCGCCAGGTAATGGTCGGGATCGTCTGAGACCGCGGCCGCTTCGGACAGGGCGAGAACGACGGCCCGTAGCCGCTCCCCGTCGGCATCGTACCCCGCCATTTCGACCAGGGAGCGGAACTCGTCACCAGACTCCGGACTGCGATAGGCATCGTGGAAGACGCGACGGAGCGCTTCGCTGCGCGCCTCTCTCTGTCCCCGCTCGTCGACCATGCGAAATGCCGGATCGACCCCCGCCTCGAGGAAGTTCTCTCGCAGCAGGCGGGCGCAGAATCCGTGGATGGTGGAGATGGCGGCTCGCGGTAGCTCGGGGAGATAGGAGCGGAGCTCCGGATCGGCCGCCAGCACCTTGTACAACCGTTCCCGCATCTCCCGGGCCGCCTTCTCGGTGAAAGTGACCAGCAGGAGCCGGTCCAGCGAGGTCTCCTTGGCGCGCAGCTTCCGCACCACTCGCTCCACCAGGACGGTGGTCTTCCCCGTCCCTGCCCCGGCGCTGATCATCAGATCGCGTCCCGAGGTCTCGATCGCGGCGCGCTGGGCCGGATCCCACCGGATCGGCCGGCTCATGCTCCCCCTCCATCCGCTCCCGGCTGGCGCGCGATCTCCACCATCGCTTCGCGCGGCGTGATCCGGACCGGATCGCGATCGGAGCGAAAGCGACAGACCGAGAGGAAGTCGCAATGATCGCAGGGAAGCTTGCTGCCCGACCTGACTGGCCGCGGTTCGATCCACCCTTGCCTCATCGTCGCCCCGTACGAGGCCAGGTGTTCGCTCGCGGTCGCGAGCAGCGACTCGATGCCGTCCTGCGACGGGACGGAAGACCGCTTGTCGGAGGAGAGCACCTGGGTCCCGCCGTCGAGGTCTTCCAGGCGGTCGAGGGGATAGGCGCCGGTGTAGCGGATGCGCGCCGGATTCGCCCCTTCCGCCCGCTCCTCTTCCCGCACCGGAGCGGGGATCACCGGGACGTACAGTCCGGCCACCGGGGTCCAATCGAGTCGCTGCCGCATGAACAGAAGGTAGGCCGCGAGCTGCAGATCTCCCCCGCGATTCCACTCGCGGAGAACACCGACCTTTGCCGTGCGCTTGTAGTCGAGCACCAGTCCCTCGGCCCCGTGCGGCCCTTCCGAAAGGTCGATCCGATCGATTCGTCCCCGCAGGCGAAGCGTCCCCCCATCGGGGAGCCGCAGTTCGACCGGATTTCCCGATTCCGGCCCGAAGCCGACCTCGAACGCATGCGGCCGGAAACGCGATTGCGCGAGCCGCTGCAATTCCAGGTCGAGGAATCGGGCCAGGGATCGCTCGGTGCTGGTCCAACGATGCCGCGCCGCCTGGTCGACCTGAAAGGCGCGCAGGTCGGGGCGCGTCTCGAGTCGCCGGAAGACCGCGGCGAGCGCCGTGGGCACTTCCGCCCGCGGAACCAGCGTTTCCTGCTTGAAGAAGAGCTCGAGCGCAGCGTGAGCGAGCAGGCCGGTCTCGATGGCCGACACTTCGGCCACGATACGCGGGGTGAGCTTCAGCACCGACCCGGCGAAGTGCTGATAGGGGCAGCGGGCGTAGGATTCGAGGCGGGAGACGCTCGAGAGCAGCTCATTCCCGCCGTAGAGCACTTCCTGAACATCCGCCTCGAGATGGGTCGACACCACGCGTCGCTCGAACTCTCCATCGGCCACACGTCGTTCGAGGCGCGCACGCAGGTCATCCCACGGATCGCCCGAGCTGCCGGGTGCAGGTTTCCCGCCGTCCGGAACGGTTCGGAGCAGATCGAGCAACGGCTCCCGCACGTCATCCTGCACGGCCAGCCGGGTGAGCGTGGCCTCGAGCTCGGGCAGCGTCTGCACCGCCGCGACCGGGCCGTTCTCGACCAGGAGCGGCGGCGGCACCGGAGCGAGGGTCGGAAGCGCGCGTTCGACCTCGCTGAGCAGAAGTGACGGGCCGAGCGGGCCGCCGAGGGCATCGGAGGTGGCGTAGGTCAAGACGAGCTGGTCGGAGCAACGGGTGAGCGCAATGTAGAAGAGGTAGGTCTCCTCCTCCTGCTGCTCGCGCGCGGTCGGGCCGAGCGGCGCGCCCAGGGCGGCCAGGGCGGCGCGATCGAGTTCGTTGACCACCGGGCCATCCGGCACCGCGCGAGGAAAGGCGCCGTCGGTCAGTCCTCCGACGATCGCATGGCGGATCCCCTGCAGGCGGCTGCGGCGCACGTCGCCGACCGAGACCTCATCGAGGCGCACCGGCGTGACCCCGAGCCGCAACGCCCGGAGCCCCTCGCGCAGCGTGCGGGCGAAGTCATCGAGCGAAACCGGCACCTCGCGCCAGATCAGCGCCGCTTCCTCGATCAGCTTCTCCAGCGCCTCCTCGACGCGCGCTTCCCACGCGGGATCTTCCCCGGTGATCGGACGGACCAACGGTCCGAGATGGGTCCGGAGCGCGCCTTGCGCCTCGGGTCCACTCAATCCAGATCCCCACGCGAGTTCGAGCGCCCGCAGCGGGAGCAGGCAACGTCGACGCGATGGCTCGACCAATCCGATGTCGCCGACCTGTTCGGGACCTGGCTCCTCGACCTCGACCTCGAGCAGGTCGGTGGCATCGGCCTCCACCTCCGACTCTTCCGATTCTGCCTCGGACGCGGTGGGGAGCGCCTCTTCCGGCGCGGAAACGCGCCATCTCCGCTCGCGCGGGAGCAACGGCGCATCGGGCCACTCCGGGGCGTGCCAGGCTTCGAAGTTGTGTCCGGCGGCAAGCGAGAGATTCTCCAGCAGATCGATTGTCGCCGGGGCGTTTCCCAGTAGCGGCGAACGGAGCCATGAGATCACCGAGGCGCGCTTCCAGCCGGAGAGGATCACCTCGAACGCGCCGATCAGAAAGCGAACTCGCGGATGGGCAATCACACTCCGTCGCTCATCGAGGAAGTAGGGAATGCGGTAGCGCGGGAAGATCTCGTGTACCGCCTCGCGATAGGGTTCGATGTCGCGAACCAGGACCGCGATCTCGCGCGGCGCCGCGGCTGGGGCGTCGACCCGGAGCCAACGATCGATAGCGCGGGCCCAGAGCTGAACCTCCTGTCGGCGATCGGCCGCGGTGAGCAATGTCACCTCGGAAGCCTCGGCGGGCCGTGGTTGCTCGGAGAGCAGGTTCGCCTCGAGCGCCGCGAGTCCCGGGGCGCGAAAGCGCGGACGGGCCGGGAAGACGAGCGGAGGCGCGGGCTCGAGGCCCGACTTCCGGAGCACCGCTTCGAGCAATCTCCGGCTCCGCGCGATCGGCAGAAAGGGGGCACGGGGCGACGCCTCGGCCGGGTCGAGGCAGAGTGCGATCTCGAGATTCGCTCCGGCCAGGGCCAGCGCCACGAGCGCATCGCGCTCGCGCCGGGTCCAGGAGAGGAAGCCATCGACCCAGATCGAAACCCCGCGCAGCTCGGCCGCCTGCAGGGCAATCAGACCTGGGAGCCGGGCCAGGCGTTCTTCCGGATCCTCACGCCTGAGTTCCCGCAGCAGTTCCTGATAGGCGTCGAATGCGCGACCGAGGGCGCGGAGTTTCGCGCGCACGCCCAGGGCGATCTCGGCCCGCTCGCCGCGCTCGAGCGCGGCGAGGAAGTCGACCATGCCGTGATTGCGAATCTCGGAGACGAAGCGCGCCAGTTCGTCGAGGAATCCGGGGCGATGACGGAACGGAGCGAGCGGTCCCAGGGCGCCGGGGTCGAGTCGGGCCAGGGCGGCGCGCAGCACCATGGGACGCACCGCCGGATCAAGGGTCGGAGGGGACGCCTGGTCGCTCCGCTCCTCCAGCCAGGTGGCCAGGCGGCTGAAGGAGAGGACGCGTGTGTGCCGAAGACCGGGAAGACCACTTCCCTCCAGCAGCTCCCGATCGGCCGAGTAGGTGAACTGCTCGGGGACGATATAGATCGCCACCCGCGCTTCGGCCTCGGCGGTCCGGAGACCGGCCAGGCAGTGGTGCGTCTTCCCTGATCCGGCGACTCCGAGCAGGAACCGAACCGCCATCTCCCCTCCCCGTTCCATCGACCGCTGCATCTTCGCAAATGCCACGGGTTTCAGCGAACAACCGATTGATCAAGAAGCGCCGCTTCTGGGCCGAACACCAGATCACGATTCGTACTTCTCGAAGCTGCTCCGCATTCCGGAGGTTGGGGGAACTGCATGAGGCTGGCGACCGCGTTGCTCGAGGTAGAAGCCCCGCTGCCGGGAGAAGAGCTGCGTGCGCTCGACTCCGACTCAACCCTCGTACTGGTGTTCGGGCCGTCGAGCTGTCTATCCCGGACTCTTCCTCTCGATCGCCTCCGCCAGGACTTTCCCCACTCGCACCTGATCGGGTGCTCGACCAGCGGTGAAATCTTCGGTGACTCGATCCATGACGAGAGTCTCTCGGTCGCGGTCGCCCGATTCGACGCAACCGAGCTCCGCCACGCGGCCGCGCCGGTGCACTCGGCCGCGGACTCCTGCGCCGCAGGGCGCGAGATCGCCCAGGCCCTCTTTCGCCCCGACCTGCGCGCGGTGATCGTCTTCTCCGACGGGCTGCACGTCAATGGGAGCGAGCTGGTGCGGGGCCTGAACCAGATCCTCCCCCCGAGTGTGGTCGTGACCGGAGGACTGGCCGGAGATGGCCCTCGCTTCGAAACGACCTGGGTACTCCGCGACGGGCAGCCGGCCAACGGGTTCGTCACCGCGGTCGGGCTCTACGGACGGCGGCTGCAGGTCGGTCACGGCTCCAAGGGGGGTTGGGATCTCTTCGGTCCCGAGCGGCTGGTCACCCGCTCGAAGGGGAACGTCCTCTACGAACTCGACGGACGCCCCGCCCTCGCCCTCTACAAGGAGTACCTGGGCGACCGGGCCGCGGAACTCCCGGCGTCCGCGCTGCTCTTTCCTCTCTGCATCCGCGAACGGGACACCGAGGCGAAGTCGATCGTGCGCACCATCCTCGGCATCGATGAGGCCACCCAGAGCCTCCGCTTCGCGGGGGACATTCCCCAGGGATCGCTGGCCCAGCTGATGCGGGCGAACTTCGACCGTTTGATCCAGGGGGCGGCGGAGGCGGCGCACCTGGCCAGCGAGCCGCCGAGTCACTCGGGCTCGCGCCTGGGAATCGCGGTCAGCTGCGTCGGGCGCCGGCTGATCCTGGGCGAGCGGGCCGAGGAGGAGCTGGAAGCGACGGTCGAGGGGCTTCCCGACGGGACCAAGCTGGTGGGCTTCTACAGCTATGGGGAGATCTCCCCCTGGAGTACGGGGCATTGTGACCTGCACAACCAGACCATGACCCTCACCACGCTCTCCGAGGCCTAGTCGGTCCATGCACTCGATGCTCGAACGGCAGCTGCGCAAGCTCGGCCTCAGCGAGGCGGATGTCCCGACTGATCCCGATCTCTGGCTGCGCTTCCTCGAGACGGTCGAACGTTCCTACGTCCAGGGAGAGCAGGACCGGGCACTGCTGGAGCGGGCCATTCTCATCTCCGGTCGCGAGATGCGAAGCCTGTACGAAGATGCCCGTCGCGACTCGGAGCGACGGTTCGCCCTGCACGACACTCTCCTCTCGGGAGTGAGCGACGCCATCCTCACCACCGACCTGGATCACCGGATCACCTCGTGGAACCGGGCGGCGGAACGCTGCTACGGCTGGCGCGCGATCGAGGTGATCGGGCGAAAGATGCACGAGATCTTTCCCGACGCCCCGGCGCTCGATGGCGCTTCCTCGATGGAGATCGATCGAAACGGGACTTACCGCGGCGCGGTCACGCGCCGCACCCGCGCGGGCGACGAGGTCCGCGTCGAGGCCTCGCTCTCGCTCCTCCACGACTCGACCGGGCGGGTCTTCGGCCACCTGATCATCGATCACGACGTCACCGATCGACATCGGAGCGAGCTGGAACTCAGGGCCGCCATCGAGGCGGCGGAGAGCGCCACCCACGCCAAGAGCGCGTTTCTGGCCGAGATGAGCCACGAAATCCGCACCCCGATGAACGGCGTCATGGCGATGCTCGATCTCCTGATGGAGCGCAACCTCGGCCCGGAAGCGCGCGAGTACGTCGGCGTGGCGAAGAATTCCGCGAGCGCGCTCCTCGGCCTGCTCAACGACATCCTCGACTTCTCACGCATCGAAGCGGGCCGCCTCGACCTGGAGGAGATCCCCTTTGACCTCGAGGAGATCGTGGAGGGGATCGCGATCCAGAATGCACTCGCGGCCGAGAGCAAGGGAGTCGAGCTGATCGTCCGCTATGCGCCGGATGCGCCCCGCTGGATCGTCGGTGATCCCGGTCGGGTGCGGCAGATCCTGCTCAATCTCACGGCCAACGCGCTCAAGTTCACCAGCCGCGGCCACGTTCTCCTCCGGGTGGATGGTCGCGTCCAGGAGGGACGAGCGGAACTGCGGATCGCGATCGAGGACACCGGCATCGGCTTCGAGCCGGAGACGGCGGAGCGGATCTTCGAGCGGTTCACCCAGGCCGATCCCTCGATTGCGCGCACCCACGGCGGGTCCGGACTCGGGCTCACCATCTGCCGCCGGCTGATCGAGTGCATGGGCGGAACGATCCAGGCCACCGGTCGGCCGAATGAGGGGTCCACGTTCCGACTGACCCTCAGCGCCGCGCTGGCCGGCGCGGGTGCCTCACCGACCGCCACCGAGGCGATCGGCGATTGCGATCTCGCCGGCGCGCGAGTTTTGCTCGTGGTTCCATCGCAGCCGCTAGCCCAGTCGATTCGCGAACAGATCGAGGCCTGTGGGGGTGCCTGTTCCGTCTCGTGCGCGGGAGCGGAGCCGGAGGCGTTCGACTTCGCGATCGTCGATGAGTCGGCGAGTCGGGACGATCACCCGGTTCTGGAACGGCTCGCCCCCGAGGCGATTCTGTGGATCCGTGCCCCACGCGCGCGGGCCGAGCGCAACCAACCGCAGCCCGGTCGCTCGGAACTGCCGCGCCCCCTGCGTCCGAGCCAACTTCGCGTCCACGCGGCGGAACTCGCCCGCCGCACCCGCAGCCAGGCAGCGCCTCCCGCCTGATCACCGCCGCCCGCCTGATGCTCTGCAGCTCACAGGACGCCGGCAATCAGCGCAGGCAAACCACGCTGCGCGACGTGCTGATCTCCCCCGCGTCCAACCGGATCCAGTAGATCCCACTCGCCGTCGCGAGCCCTTCGTCGTCCCTTCCGTCCCACTCGACCCAGTGCACTCCCCGCGCCCCGGAAGCACCGGCCAGCGTCCGGATCAGGCGTCCGGCGGCGTCGTGGACCGAGAGCGCCACGGGCCGCGACTCCGCCAGCTCGTAGCGCACCATCGTCCCCGCCCGCGCCGGGTTCGGTGCCGGGGCAGCCAGCGCGATTCCGCTCCCTCCTCCGAC
Organism: Candidatus Eiseniibacteriota bacterium; assembly: GCA_016712505.1. GTDB lineage: Bacteria > Eisenbacteria > RBG-16-71-46 > CAIMUX01 > CAIMUX01 > JADJQY01. The sequence goes on from JADJQY010000040.1 coordinate 91,444, forward strand.
CGGCGGGACATCACTTGCTCCCTGGACCACCACCGTGCCCTGCATATCGACGAAGAGGCAGTGCGGGCGGCAGAAGTAGGCAAAGGTTCCCGGGTCGTTGAACTGGTACTCGAAGACCGGGTGGGTGGGATCGGAGAAGACGTCGAAGAGAGAGTTCGGCTCCTCGGTGCAGTTCGCGCCGTGGGTGACCGTGTGGGTCCCCATGACCCAGACCCACCGGACGGTGTCGCCCGCCGCCACGGTTACGTCCCGAGGGACGAACTCGAACGGGATCACCTGCACCTCGTGGACCACGGCGCCCGCCGGGGACACGTCGAGCAAGAGCGCGAGGCCGACGGCAACGCCGGAGGCCAGACCGGCGAGGAGCCACCGTGAAGCGGCGGGGGGCAGAGACGAACTCGGGTGAGACATCGCAATCCTCCGGAAACCTGGGGGCCGGGCAGGGAGACCAGGCGGATTGCGGCACCGCCCAAGCGCGGGAGACTTCCTCCGCGCCGGGAGAGTGTACCGATTGCCCTCCGGCCGGAACAAGTGGCGCCTCCGAAGGCACGGGTGATACCCTGCCGCGGCCGCGGAAACGCCGTTCGGACCAACGACGCCACGAGGACCCACGTTGTCGCAAGAACCGAAGTCCACCAAGCCATTCCCGAACTTCCGCGGCCGCCCCTGGGGAGTCAGCGCCCTGGTGCTCCTCTTCCGCGCCACGCATGCGCGCGCCGCCCACGATGTGGCGGCCGGCGCGTCGGCCTCGAGCGCGATCTGGACCTTCCCCGCCATCATCTTGAGCTCGATGCTGATCAGCTGGGGGGCCGAGGCGGCCCAGTTCCTGATGTCGCAAGGGGCGGCGCTGGCGATCCTCGCCTGGCTCCAGACCCTCCCCGAGTACGCGGTCGAGTTCGTGATCGCGAAGTCCGCGGCCAAGGACGAAGCGCGGACCCACTTCATGATCGCCAACCTCACCGGCTCCCTTCGCCTGATCGTCGGGCTCGGCTGGCCACTGATCTACTTCACCGCGCTCGGCTTCGCCCGGAAGCGCGGCCGGAGCTTCAAGGAGATCCAGCTCGAGGACGAGCACTCGATCGAGGTCGTTTGCCTGCTCCCTGCCGTGCTCTACTGGTTCGTGATCTGGATGAAGCGTTCGCTCACCGTCTGGGACGCAGCGGTCCTCTTTGCCATCTACTTCTTCTACATCTGGACCCTGAGCAAGATGCCGCCTCAGGAGCAGGAGAAGATCGAGGACGCCGACGCGATTCCCCGGGCCATCCTGCGCAACAAGCCCGCGACCCGGAACCTGATCGTGTTCTTGCTCTTCGCCGGCGGCGGCACGATCCTCTATTTCACCGCCACACCGTTCCTCGAGAGCATGCTTGCCCTGGCCACCGCCGCGGGGATTTCCCAGTTCGTCTTCATCCAGTGGCTGGCGCCGTTCTTGAGCGAGTTCCCCGAGAAGCTCTCCGCCTTCAACTGGGCCCGGAAGATCTCCACCGCCCCGACCGCCGTGATGAACATGGTCTCGAGCAATTTCAACCAGTGGACCGTGCTCGCCGCCACCCTGCCGATCGTCTTTTCGGTCTACAGCGGCGTGCTCCGCCCCATCCACTTCGACGACCACCAGGCCCACGAGATCCTGCTCACGCTATCGCAGTCCGCCCTCGGCATGGTGCTCCTGCTCAACATGAACTTCTCCACCATCGAGGCCGGCGGCATCTTCATCCTCTGGCTCGTGCAGTTCATTTTTCCCGACAGCCGCCAGGTCATCACCGTGATCAACTTCGGCTGGGCCGCCTTCGAGATCCTGCGCGCCACGCGCTCGAAGACCGGGTTCCGGGCGTTTCGCCTGGCGCCGCGGATGTTGTTTGGGAAGAGGTAGCGGGGGGCATCAGTAGACCGCCCGCGGCGCGACGGTGCAGCTGAATTGCCCTGGCCGCAGAAACGGGAGAACCCTGGTGGGCTGATCGGCGACCGGCCCGGAAAACTCCGGTGCCCTGGTGGACGCAGGTCTCGACTCGCGCGATCTGATGAGAATTCATAGTCCGTCGAATTGACATTCTCGCCGACCTACGCATCCACAGCGGCCGCGTTCTCAGACCCGCAAGACTCCCGGGCCATCCAAGATCACCGCCCCGGGCGTCCGCTCCAGCACCGCGTCCTCCTCCCCTTGCACGGTCCAAGCAAGATACCAAATCGCAGCTTTTGCCAAGCGTGCAAGGCCCAGCGTTCCCATCTCAATCGTTTCAGGTCGCATCATGACATACTCACTGGACTCTCGATCTTCAGTACCCACCACTACGATCCGGTGCGCGAGTTTGTTCCGCAGATCTCGTAGACTACCGTGGCGACCCTGCCTCACATCGAGCGAGCAGGCGAGGCGATAGAGCGCATTCAATGCGAAGTTCCGAGACAGGGCCAGCTTCGGGTGGAGTTCTCCGGGAGCGAGGGGCGCCGATCGTCTCTGCCCTTTCGGAGGATCAGGTGGTGCCCACACCCTCCAGAAGTCCACTTGCCGGAGGTTGTGTCCGAGTTCGAAGATCAGATTGAGCAAACAAGATGCCTGCTGAAACACCATGAAGAACTGGGTTGCTGCTGTGACAGTCAAGCCCGCCCGAACGGACGTATGAGCGTGTAGCATGGTTGGAGCGAGCACGATATCCTCGCCGGGGTCTAGCTCCACTACCCCAAGCCCCCGCATGAGGCACCAACGAGCCGTTCCATAGGTTCGGCAAAGCGCATTGAATGTATCCAATATCGCCTCGTAGGAGCCCCCCGGTCTCTTCATCCGCAGCGGACCCGAGAGCGGAAAGACATCGAACGCACCCGGGCTGGCGGTCTTGCAGATAGGACAGGGATCGAGCCCCAACTGCGCGCCAATAATCCACTCCTGGGTTGGCGTACCGATCACCTTCTCCGGGATCTGCGGCCGCACTCCCCGCTTCAGAAGCCGCCGAACAGCGTCCGTGTAGCTGTCAGGAACCGGGCGCCCAACTACGCACTCGATCGCGCGGAGATGGTCGTTCAACGCTCCAACGAGTAGGCCGCCGTGGTGCCTGAGCAGAGCCGCAATCAGCCACAGGCACCTTCCGCGCTGGGCGAGAGCGATCTCATGCTTCGGGTTCGCCTGAACTACCAGGTCGTATTCATCCAAGGCTTCGATGTACCGACCCTGGTACTGGAGGGCGGTAGCCAGGTTTGTTCTGACTTGATCATCCCGCCTGTTCTTCAGCGCCCGCTCGAAGTGCTCAACGGCCTTCTGCAGGCTTGGTTGAGCACCAACCGCGTTTCCCTCCTCGCGTCCGCCAAGAGCGAGATGGCCGTTGCCGAGGCAGTAGTCAACGTGCCCATCCTCCAGGACTCCCCGAAGCGCCTCCAAGCCAGCGATTCCGGTTCGTACAATGTCGTCCCGCTCCAAGCGAGAACCGACATCTATCTGGTACCCGGCAAGTGCCCCTCTTGCGGCACCGTTGTCCGGCGGGAGTGCGCCCACAACTTGCTCTGCCTCCGCGAGCGCCAAGGTGTACTCGCCCACTGCCATCAGCTCCTCGGTCTTCCTAAACACTGCCTGCGAATCCCCCCCGTGATCCATCGTTGCTTCCTCACTCCCCAGCACTCGTAGAGACGGATTTCATTCGTCGCGGGCCTTGAGTCGGGTCCGCTCCCGCGGCCGGAGCTCGTCGCAACCTCGCCCGAGATATCATCCACCGACCGGTTCAGGTGTTGATTTGGCGTGCGGTGGCGCGATAGTCCCCGGTTCGCGGCGCACTCGCAATGACAAGATCGCGACAATCACGAGCGCGGCCAGATCCGGGCGCGCGCCAGAAAGACGCGCATCGAGATCGCGGGAATGTCCATCAGCCCGCAGGCGCTCTGGACCGACGTCTTGAACTCCCTGTCACGGCGATCTTCCGTCACGACCACAACGCGTCTACCTTCGTCGCGGGCGGCCATCGCCAATCCGACCACGTATGGATCCGCCTCCTCTCGCCCGGTCGTGTTCTCAACATCAATGAGCATCGGCGCTACGGCGAGAACCTCGCGAACCTGATCATAGATCCTGGCCTCTGGCACTGCCTTGTCGCGGGTCTGCTCCGCCCACTCAAACGGCACGTCGTCCCCGTCGCCGACCATCTCGTGCCCGCGCAGCAGTTCCTCGTAGACCTCTGCGGGGTACCGCAAGACACCTTGCTCCACCAGACCCGCCAGCGCCTTATACACGCGTTTCAGATCAGTAAGCGGGGCCTGCGCGAGAAGGCGCCGAGCTTCCAGGATTGACGAAGTATCGATGATATAGACCCGCTGATCCGGTTCCCCAGGAGCGGCGCTCATGAGAGCATCCGCTCCAGCTCGTCGATGTTGCGATACGAGATGTCGAGATATCGCATTACCTCCGAAGCATCGACGGCATCCCGTCTCAAGCCGCGAAGGAAGATCTTCGCCGTTCGGCTCCCGTATTCATCGATGCGGACCTTTGGCCGACTTACGACCGCTCCCGCCCCCCCCTGCCGCCTTATTGTCGGCGGAGTCGGGCACCTGCCGATACAGTTCCCAAGAGGCAAGTTGAAGCCCGATCAGTCGAAGGGTCGCGGCCCGAAGACTGACTCCAAACTTCCGTGCCAGTCTGGCGACGGTATCCAGATCCGTCACCGGTGACAGAGCCGCGAGTTCGCGAAGTTGCGACCGTACCGCGTCCTCCGGCATGAGCAATGCTGCCGCGAACCGCTCGCACCAGCGCTCCACACCACCATCCTCCTCCGCCACCCGTGAACCGAGGGTCTGCTCCGAGCAGATGGAGCTCGTCCGTGTGGCCAGGTGGCCAAGCTCATGGTGGAGGGTGAATATCCGAGCAGCCGCTCGCCAATGCGTGTTCGCCACGATCACCGGCGCGGACGGGTGCCATACCGAAAAGCCCCTGGCCGCGCTCGCGCCCATGGGTAGGAGAAAGACAAGAATGCCAGCCGCTTCAAGCGCATCCCGCCAGCCGCGGAGTGCCTCGTACTCCGACTGCCAAGAGAGCTGCTGCTCGACCGAGACACCCAGCAGGTCGCGCAGACGCGTCGCAGCCCCCACTGGGTTCGAGGACGCACGCACTACGGGCAGTTCAGGGCCTGCCTCACCCAGCTCTTCCAGCAACCAGGCGACCGATCGTTGAAGCCTCACGACTTCGCGGATACGCTCCCGCTCCTCCGGAAGCGGCTCCCTCGCGGGCTCTCCGGGCATGGCCCGAAACTCCACGAACGGGGACCTGAGCGAAGGCGGACTGTTGAGGAAGAACGTCGCGGTCGGGCGGCGAAGCAGCTTCGCCAACCGCCGGAACTCGGTCACGGTCGGCCGCGCAGCTCCACTGAGCCACTCCGCCACCCGTGACGCTTCGACATGAAGCCGCGCGGCCAGCGCTGGCGGCGTCAGGCCGGACGACTCGATCGCCCAGGTCAGCACCTCCGGCGTAATCGGCACTCGGGTTGGTTTCGGCATCGTGGGTTCCGGTCGTATTGTCCAACGGTGAAATGTCTCGCGGCGTCTGTCCGCCTAGCATACTCCAGGTCGAGGACGGCGGCAGACGCAGGCTGCTCCGCGAGCACCCTCTACCCTACGGCCAAGACTGCGGCCCTTCGCCGGCCCGAGCAGCGGCTCAAGCCGAGTCGCGGGCGGGTCCGGAGATCCTCCGGATTTCGTCAAGAAGGCCCTCGGGGACCGCTTCGCCGTCGAACCAGGCGACCGCGTGGCCACTCTCCGAGCCGTCCACCCAGGCGTAGGCCAGGCGGGCGCTTTCGCCGACGCTCACGCTGATCGACCGCAGCCGTGAAGCGATCCAGTCGAACGAAATCGAGCCATCCGGCTCGGGGGCGACTTCCGGAAGCGGAATCCCGACCGGGAGCGCCCGGATCAACTGCTCTGCCTTCGAGCTCGCCCCCGGGGCGACCAGTTCCCCCTCCTGCATCATCGCTCGGAGATCGGCGAGCAGCCCAGCCTTCTCCCAGAAGAGCGAAAGTGAAGACCCAGCCCGGTCCTGAGCCTGCTCCACCGCCCGGAGAACCCACTCAGCCTCCGCGGAGATGCCACTCGATCGCGGCAGGCGACAACCGAGGCCGAAGTCCTGATTGATTCCCGTCATCGCAATGCCTCCATAAACTCGCGAATTGGGGTGGCGAGACACAGGCAACCGCTCCTCACGTCACGCACCGCCCGGGCTCTGAATGGTCTGTTCAACAGCGCATTGCCTTCGTCGCCGCTTCTCTATCTTGACTGCATGTCGTCGACGAACTCCGAGATCGGAGTGACTCCACTCACCAGCAGGAAGTCCCTCGCTCGCGTGCAGGCAACGTACAGGAGGTGCCGCTCGGTGTTGTAGATCTCTTCCAGATCTGCGTCATCCGCAACGGCCGCGATTCGGGACTGGAGCGGGAGAATCTCGTCGTCGCAGGCGATAACGGCAACCGCTCGGAACTCGAGCCCCTTTGCCAAATGCATGGTGCTGACCGACACGAACCCACTGGCGGGCTCGACGGAGTCATCCAGCACCCGACTCGCCAAGCCAGCCGCGGTCACCGCGGCGTGCGCTCGGTGCAGTTCAGCCTCAGACCTGACGAAGACCCCGATCTCGTGCGCCAGCACTCCATCCGCCCGCCTCGTCTTGAGCCACTCAGCTACGCCGCCGACTTCTGCCTCGGCAGTCCGATGCTCGAGCACGGTCGGTTCAGCGCCATTGAAGACCGAGATCGCGCCCCTCCGGTCCTCGACATTCCCATCGACGTCCGCGATCTCCGGACCGAGCAGTCGATCCGCCGCCACCCGGATCTGATGCGACGTCCGGTAGTTGATCCGGAGGTTCCGAGAGCGGCCACGGATGTCGACGTTGAGTGCCTTCCAGGAGAACGGCTGCTGAAAGATCCGTTGCCCAAGATCTCCTGCGAAGAACAGCCCATTCGGTCGGCCAGAACCCAGCGACGCCAGGAATCGCAGCTGCCGGACTCAGATCCTGTGCTTCGTCCACGACCGCAAACTCGAACGCCGGCCGGTCCACCGCCCCGAAGTGCTCCGCAAGCCGCGTGAACATCGCGGCCGGAGTCGTGAGAGCCTTTGCCTGCAGGGCTTCCCGCACCCCCTCGAACACCTCCCAGAGCGCCGCCCGGCTCTTCTCCGGCAGCCGCGTCTTCCGTCCCAGGCGGGCCACGTCGCGGTACGCTTCCCAGGAGTCGAGCTGCCACGCGTCGATCACATCGTGCCACTCAACGAGGAGGAACTGCGACGTGAACTTCAGCCCCGGCACCTCTGCCGCCTCCGCTGCAACGAGTTGTCGGACTTCCTCGGCCGACGCGATGCGTACCGGTCCGAAGTTGCTCTCGTGCAGTCTCCTGGCGATCACGTCGATCGCCAGCACCTCCAGGCGCTCAGCGATCCTCGGCTCATTGTCGATCAACCGCCGTAGCTTCACGCGCAGCGCGTTCGCCAGCGTCTCCGAAAACGTGGTGAGCAGAACCCTGGCGTTTGGGTTGCTTCGAGCGAGAAACACCGCGCGATGCAATGCCACGATTGTTTTTCCCGTACCCGCGGAACCCGAGACACGCGCCGGCCCACCATAGTCGCGCTCTACCGCGTCCCGTTGCGCCGGATGGAGAAAGACAGTCCACTTCTCCCACGGGAAATCGAGCGCCCGCTCCAACTCCTCCACGTTTGCAACCACCCGGAAGCGTCGCAGCGAATCCGGGTGCTCGAATGGGTCTGGAGCCGCCGGGATCGGAACCTTCACGCGCGGACGCACGCCGGTAGCAAGATCCAGGAGCGCTTCCGCAGCCTCGCGCGGCAGGTGCTCTGCCAGTTCCAGCAGCGAATCCTCCGTTGCCTGCCGAACCGCATCCACCCACTCCAGCGGCACACCACACGAAAGCAGCGTGTCGTCCGTCTCCCCCTCGAAGATTCGCGCCTGCGGTGCTCTCGGCTCTACCACCTCCAGATACTTCGGAATGACGATCTCCTCGACCCGCTCTCGCACCTCCACCAACTGCGCCGCGCCCGTAGTCGGGTGCGTCTCCAGCCTCCGTCGCTCCGCCCACGCGTAGGCCTTGTCGTGGTGCCCCACGTAGCAGAGCATGAGGCTCCCCGCAGTCCGATGCACGATCAGGCGAAGATCTCCACTCACGCGCACCGACCAGAAGTTCTTGTCCTTCGATTGGTCGAGCTTGTGGAAGCGCATCCCCGGGTTCGCAGGATCCAACTGCAGATCGAAGGCCGTCGTCTTGACCGCCTTCTGCTCCTCGCCCGTCAGGCGAGCGAGGCTGTCGGTGAAGGTGTCGGCTATGCGGAACTGCACGCCTGTTTCACCGTCCGCCGCAACATTCATTCGGGCGAGGAGCGACACACTCGTCGACGCACGACCACATCAAGTCTCCCCTGGATCTGGCGAGTCCTTGTCCTCGTCGTCACCTCTGCGCAGTCCGCCACTCTTGGACCAAGTCCAGATATCGGCGGACGTATCGGCGCGCCATTGATCAACTCGAGCAAGCGCGCCAATCACAGGCACAATCAGAGAGATCGACGGAAGCTCCCGCTTGCCTACGCGCGTTCCGCCTCGGTCGGTCTTGAGTTGTTCGATCAATGGTCGCAGCGGGTCTACTGCCGGATGCCTCACACCTTGAACTGACTCCTCCAGAAATCGCTCCGCCTCCTCCCAGCACTCCCGCGAAACCGCCTTCCTGTCCCGCTTGAGTGCCGCTTTCGCCAACCTCCGCACGTGCATCATGCTTGTGTCCATCGCAAGATGCCCTCCTTCAAGCGAGCAAATGGATGCCCCCCCGCCTTGCGCCAGACTCCCTTCAATGCGTTCGATGCCTTCTGTGATCTCCCTCCTGTCCGCCTGCCTCCCTCGTCTCGGCAGCATTGACACCGCAGCGGGCAACCAGTAGGAGAGGACTGCGAATCGGATCTCCAGGGATCGAAGGTGTAGCTCCCGCCTCGCGGAGGCCAAGGCGTGCGCTCTGCGTTGGCGTTAGCTACCGCGACCGCGAGTCCGGGTGACACGGCCAATAGGCCCAACACCTTACCCCTTTCGCCCGGCGTCAGTTGTGACTCGACCTGTTCAATCTCTTCAAGTCCGTCCCTCACACTCTCCAGCCGCGCTTGCACAGACACTGCTCCGGCCTCCAGTGTGCTGACTGCCTCCTCTAGCATGCGACAAGCCAGCCTGGTCTCACTCTCGGCTCTCCCGTGCTGCTGCAGTACCTCAATGCACATATCCACTTCACGAGTGAGCTCCGGCCACGTGGCGTCGCCACGACAGCGGCGTACAAACGCTCGGGCGGCGGGAATGATCCCCACATCGCACACCTGCTGGCCAACTCGCGCCCCCAGCGCTTGCACCATCCGCTCGACTCCATCCAGCGACGATTCTCGCCGGGCATGCAGGCTTGCCCTCGCTTTCAGAGCCAGGTCCAGGTCCAGCAGCCCAGCTTTCGCCGGCCCCTTGTCCCTATTGGCTTTGCGCGCCATGCTCCCCTAGCTCCACGACATTCACACGAATTTCTACGCTCACAGTGCGATATCGGCGGTAGTATTCATCTCGCTCGCCTGCCGTCAGCTTTCCTGGCGCCTGTGTTCCTACTTCGCCGAGTCCTACGACGTGCAGGCCTGACACAGTGACCGGTGCCGCCTGGCGGAAGATGCTCGCCACGGATGCAGCACGCAGAGCAGACAATTCGAGATTGTCTCTTGGATGAGAAGGCATCCACATCGCACGAGGATCAGCCTTTCCACTCAACACGACGCGACAGGCCGGATGAGCGCCCACAACATCATTCAACACCACCGCGAACGCCCGCAATCGCTCCTGCGCGTCCAGCGGAAGATCCGCCTGCCCGGTGGCAAAACTGAGCGCCTCGCCGCCGAACTCGTCCACAACGATCCGATCAAGGTCCTCCCCACCGCTATCGTGACTCCAGTCGCCACCCAGCCTTGCGCGAAGATCATCGCGAATCGCCATGATCTCCAAAGCCTGCATCCTCGCCACCTCCTGCATGACTGTGGGGGATGCGCTGTCGCCAGCGGCACGCTCCAGATTCCGGAGCCGTGCACTCAACTGAACGTTTGTGGCGCTAAGGCTATCCGCTCGCGCTCTGGCACGGTGGAGCTGGTGCTCAGCGTCCCTGCCATCGTCGCCGCGTCGGGACTGCGCGCCCACGAGCAGCACGAGCATCATCACCATCCCAAACGCGAACACGTCCACGAAGGCCGGCCATGCCGGGTTCTCCGAATCCTCGACTCCCCTCCGTCGTCTTCTCATTCTTTAGCGCCACCACGACTTGCCACTCTGTTGCATCCGCGCCTCGAGGCTGACAACGGAATCGGATAACTTCTCGACTGCGACCGGTATCCCTCCCAAGTTCGCGTCGATTCTCCGCAGTGACTCATCCAGAGCGGCCGCCACTCCACGCGCGACACGGTCTGAAGCCTCCGAACGGTCCAGAGCAAGAGCCTCACGTAGTTTCCCGAACTCCTCGGCGAGTTCCTTCACTGATCGATCGAGATCCGCGTGTCCCTCCCGCAGAGGGTGCGACATCTTGTCAGAGAGCTTTTCGATCAGATCGCCGATTCCACGTCGGGCCCCACTCTCAACTGCTTTCGGTGCAGCGTTCGTAACTCTGATTAGGGCGTCGCTTACCTGTTCTGGAAGCTGGCGGATGCAGTGGGCCAACTCCGCTGCTGTCTTTCCAATCTCCCCGATGGCAACGACAGGGTCCGTTGCCCCGAGCCGCGTCGCCGTAGCATCGAGCTTCTCCGCAGCCGCGGACAGTTTCCGCATTGCTGGCACGCCCCCGGCGAAGGGCTCAGCCAGAGCCTTGATCCCAAGGTCCAGTCCTTCCTGGAGCGATTCCATTGATGCCTGTACCGCCCGAATGGGCGCCAGCATCTCCTCGGGCCTCGTTGCCGCCTGTTGCCCGAGTTCTTCTACCACCGACTTCATTGCGTCGGCAAGCCTCCGAACCTCACCAACGAGAGACTCCACGCGGGTGAGCTGACTCTCCATCAGGTCCTTCGTCTGGGTGCTCTGCCTCTCCTGCAATATCTCGATGGCGGCCACCACTTTCGGGTCCGCTATGTCGATCACATGGTCCTGCAAGTGATCGAGCGTATCGAATGCGAGATCCAGTATCCTCGCCCCGTCGGTTGCGTAGTAGGCGCCAAGACACAGACAAATCAGTGCCATACCAACCGCGAAGGCATTGTAGATGTACACGTGCATCAGAGTACCGCCAACGGTACCCAGCGATTGTGCGTCTAACGTGCCTGCGCTCACCCCGCCAAATACATTTGCGAATTGAAGCACAGTCGAAAACAAGCCAGCGAGAATCATGAGTCCACCGACGCTTCGCGTCGTGTGCACCAGCTCGTGCGCTGCATCCTCGAGGATCTCCAACGCCCGCGGAATGTCACTACGGCGCCCAACGCCGCGCTGATTCGTCAGAACCATTGCAAGCGCTCTTCGCGTTGGCTTGGACAGCGCGATCGTCGCAATCATGTCGTGGCGCAGACTAGACGCTTGCCCGTAGAGCATGTGCCATTCCTTCTGCGTTGGACGGCGGTCCTTCTCTCTTATGCGATACCACACATAGGCGACACACAGCGACACCAAACACACAAACGTGATACTCGAACTCCATGATTGCAGCGCAACGGTCATGGTGCGGCTCCGATCGCTAGATGTCAGTCTTTCTCACCACGCGAGCAACTCGGCTGCGTGCGGACGCGTGACTGCGAGCAGTACTGGACGCTGCCGCTTCCACAGGCGAATGCGGCCATGGTGCGCTGGCTTACTACCCACGTTTACGGTTTCGCCACACTCAATTGAAGACACAACGACGAGGGGATCATGCGCCTGACCGCCGTTCATGCGCCCAATGAAGCGGAACAGTGTCCCAGCAGCCAGGGCATCATTGAACTTCGTTACGGTCGGCGAATCGATCGACCACGAGCAGAGCGCCTCTGAGAATGTCTCTTCTACTTGACCGCGCACGTACACGGTGACTTCCTCGAGCACGGCGGTTGCGACTTCGCCGGAGCAATCATCACATGAAGAGATGCGCTCAAGGCTTGCACGAAGAAGCTGGGTGCACCGATTGCGCCACTCTTGAACCAGGGCTTCCGGGATCCTCGTGCTCACAGCTTTCGCGCGCGAAGCAGCCCTTTCGACTCCCGATAGCAGTTCGCGAGCGGACTGGTACCGAGCCTCGATGAACGCGAGCTCCTCTCTCGTGCGTCTCGATACGAGAACTCCCGGCCATCGCTCGTCGGATCGAAATCCAAGTCTCCGGAGCAACCGTCGGATCCGCGACCGGCGCTCCCCGACGCCCGACTCGTACCCCTTAGGTGTGCTCAGAATGCTCTCCCCCCGCGCCGCCCGCCCAAATGGTGACGCCGGGTGAACAAGTCCATCCAGCAATCGCGGCCCCTCGGTCAGGAGCGGAGCGAGCGCGAGCCGGCCGAGCCCCCGCCGATCCAGGACTTCTCTGCAGATCGAGGACATCGTGCCAGCACCTCTCAGGAAGTCCCTCATCGCTGTATCCAGATTCTGTCGCAGCTCCGCCGCAGCCTCGGGCCTCTCGCCGAGTGGCCCAGTCTGGTCGCTCAATAGAATGCCCATGCACACCTTGGCAATCTCGTCCACGATGTCGGCGGCATTGTGGCGTGGCGACCCAATGAGTTTGACGGCTCTGGCCTCTTCCGGCATGTGTAAAAAGCTGCGGAGGCACGCAGGAGCTCGTTCACCGCGATCGGAAAACACGATAGTGTCAATGAGATCGTACAGCATCGTCAGATAGAGATCCTTGCCGATCGTCACTCCGTCGTCCGTCCGGGTGGCAATGAGCCAGGGCGTCCACGGCAGGTCGCCAAATGCGATTGTTCGTTGCTGCACCGTGACCGCTTCATGCCGGGCTAGAAGGACTACGTGTCGTTCGATCGCCACAACCTCTCGCTCGAGCATCTGGAGCACGCGAATGATCTCTCCCCACTCACTTGTCGCTCCGCGGCTCATTGCACTTGCAATCAGTACCACCGTGACGCGAGTACCTTCTGGGTCCAGGTCCAAACCGTGCAGATTCACCAGATCCCTGCGGAAGCTCTCCCGGTTGAATTCTCTCAACGCACCGCCAACTTCGTCTGCAGTGCGAGTGACTCGGACGAGCGATGCGGCATCGGGGCACAGCTGCCCACACCATCCGACAGCTTCCCGGTGTGCATCCTCGTCGAGCGCCCAAATCACCCCAGGCCGAATGAGCATTGGTTCACAGTTCAACAATGCTGTTTGCGTACCCGGCTGCCACCTGGAGCAGCGCCTCGACAGAGGACACATAGGTCCCCGGCACGCCCTCCTGTTCCCTCATCTGCTCAAGCTTCGCGCGCATTCTGCTGATATCCCCGTTCAGACGAGACCGCAGGGATGACGAACCAGCTCGGGTTTGCAGTTCGCTCTCCAGTTGCCGCCGAACTCTGCACGCAAGACCGAGGACATTGACTCGCTCCACGGCGTCCTGGATGGCGGTCTCCGGCTTGACCGGCTGCACTACACTCTGCCCCACCAGGGGTGACTCGAACACAATTTTAGAGAACGTGGAGCTCCGGATTTGTCCCAGGGCCCAAGCGATCGCGAAGAGGAGTCGCGCCTCTTCGCGGCCAACCGGGAGTATTCTGTGTTCGTCGCAGCCCGCCACTTCCTTCATGACAAACGAGAAGGCCACCTGGGCAGGGTCATTCTGTTCAGCCTGCTCAAAGTCGACTTCGCAGCGCTGGATCTCCGAGAACAGGCAGAGGGGCCACCCGAACGAGAGGTAGAGCGCGTCATCGCGCAAGGGATCGCCACTCTCCACCACCTGGAACGCGTTCTCGTGCCCGGCGCGCTCCTTCTCCTCCTTGGCCCAAGCGTCCAGTTTTGCACGCTCGGTTCCTCCGATACCCGTAACAACCATCTTCAGGGGCACGGCCTTGCTGTCGGCCTTCATGACTCCGAGGAAGTCGGGTCCATCGTCGACTACGTGGGCGAGCGGAAGGCACGCCTGCATTCGACCCTTGATTCGCTCGATGGTGTCGGTCGGCCGCTCGGTGCGGCGAACCGCCGCCAACTCGATGGCTTCGTTGACAAGTCTCTTGAAGATTCTCGCCACCTCAACCTGCGCATCGGCGTGGTCCTCACCGCCTCCCTTCGCCACGTGCTCGCTTAGCCCGTTGGCGACTCGGTTACTGACCTCCCGCGTCACTGCATCGAGGTTCTCTCGTACCGCCCGATCCACGTCCATCGGGTCCAGCAACCACGACTCTTGCAAGGTCTCCCTGGACGCGACTTCCGCTTCCGCACCTAACCGGGTGGACTCTTCTCGCACGGTGTGTTGGATCGCGGTCAACCTGTCGGCTTGCTGTTTGCACTTATGACTTAGCCGCGCGGCCTCGTCGCCAATGGTGTGGCGAATGATCTGGACCGATTGCCGATGAAGTCGACGACGGGCCCAGTCGAGGGCAGCCGTGGAGTCGATTCGACGCATAAAGAGCCCTCGCTTGCAACGCTCGATCACTTGGTCCAGGGCTTCATCCGCTCCTTCGCTCGCCGCCGCGATCCCCGAGAGCTGTTCCGCGGCGTGACGGAGAACGCGTCGCGCCCCTCCTAGCCTGAACCCGGGATCGTTGATGAGCTCTTGCGTCACACTGCGCAACCAATCGTCTTCTTCCTGAGCCGTCGGGCGCTGCGAAACCGACTTACGCACGTTTTGGATCAGGCTCTGAACCCCGACTTCGAAATCGTTCAGAGCTCGCCTCAGATCAGGTTCCTTGGAGGCGCTGGCTATCGGCTGTAGTGACGACTCCGCGTCCGCCAACTCAGGAATCGCGGAGACGCTCTGCGGGTCCAGCGACACCACCCTCAAAGCAGCTTGGTACGCGTGGAAGCCGGTGGGCATTCGCGAGGCAAGCGCCTGGGCGATGTTCTGCCGCGGCTGTTGCTCCCACTCGAAGTCGGCAACGAGGGCGCCGACTCGCTCCGCGATCTCTTTGCACCAGGCATTCAGCAACTGCTTCCTCGGCACTTCCAACCACTCCACGCCGAAGGTGCCATAGACGGCAGCGAGGCCACCGGCAACGCGTTGTTGCGATGGGTCGAAATACTTGGAGTGATTGTCCAGTAACAGCAATGTCTGCTCACCGGTGCCGAGTGAAATCTGTCCGAACAGGTAGTGCGCTGCGCGGACCAAGACGTCTTCCTCCTGGGAAAATGTGTGCCCACCCTGTTTCGTGTCGGTGAACAGGAAGACGTGATTGAACAGCGCACCCGAGCTTCGCACTTTCCCCACGGGGGCAGGATACTCCACGGTGAACGGTTGGTCCGATCCGTGATCCAGGAGAAAGTCCAGCTCCCTGAGTGCCGCGACGCTGTTTACCCTACGTTGCCGTCCGTTATTCGTATCGCCATCGCCGGAGCTGAGATGAATGACGGACGGAAGCGCGAACAACCCAGAGATGCGAATTGCGTCCCGCTCATATCCAGCCTGCTGCAATAGATGCCGGGCAAGTAGCGCAACATCGAGAAACATACCAGAGCACGTTCCGCCCGCGACTGAGCCCACCACGAAGACGCGTGGTGTTCGCCTGACGCCGCCGAGCCCAGCTCGCTGGAGGCGCTCCTGCAGATCTACGCTCAGCGCAGACACGAAGTCCGCTCTGAGTGCGTCGTGTACTTTCGTGAACTGCTGGAAGAAGCAGATGCGACCGACGGGTCGGCGGGCGTTAGCGCCGTTGTCGACAAAGGACGGCGAGTAGGCGCCTTCACCGTACTTCCACCAGTTCCGGATCAGGGGATATAGGTCAAGGTTCGAAACGACCGAGGCGGCGCTGAACTGCCCCAGTCGCGTGTAGTCCTCGCGTGCCAGCCGCGGCGCACGGAGTCGCCTGCTCGCTCTGGTCTGCGGTATCTATTGAACGGAGAAACAGGGTTGGTGGAACCTCTCCGCTCTCCGAAGTTAGAAAGCGTTCCCGGATGAGGCGAACTATCGCGTTGCCCACTCCACCAAGGCCAATGACAAACGTTGGGGTCGTGATCATCGTATTCATCGTTACCTCATCGTAAGAATGTACCTGGCCGTCCCGGCGGGTCCAGCCACTGTCCACTCCGCGCCTGATCGCAGCACAAAGCCATTTCCTACCCGGTCCGGAGTGCGACCTTTGAATCTTGGATTGACGTGAGCCGCGGGCTCGAACACGACTCCAGTCCTCCAGATTCCATGGATTGCTCGAAGCAATCCGGGTTCGTTGTAGGGCTCAGGAATGCCCTCGAAGCGAAGTGCGCCAGACTCATTGCAGGAACAGGTTCGAGTCTCTCGAAGGGAGTCATCGTCGATCGGAAATGCCACCCTCACCTGAACACCTCTTATGGTGCGACGCGGAAACACCGCGCAAGCAGCAGCAGCCGCCAGGATCGCGACGACGGACGCCGGAATCGTGCTTCGTGCGGGGACGGTAACGTCCCCTTCCCATAGTGGCTGAATCGTCGAGACGTGCCGAAGCACGATCCGCGCCCGTCGACTTCGGAACCACTCGCCCGTCACGCTAACTGGAACCGTTGCCTCGCGTTCGCCGCGCACGGTGGTTACGGAGATCTCTGGACCGCCGCACTCGACTCGAACCGGGAGGTCCACAGACGTCTCGTTGTGCACGCGAACGTGAGCGAAACGATCACTCAATGACGACCACGCAGAACTGAGGTAGGTCGGCAACTCAACTCGCAGGGGCTCTCCCACTGCCCGGCAGTTCGCCGAAGCACGCAACCGTGGGGAGAATGGTGCCGTCAGCGTCATCTCGAACGTGACTTCGCCGACCTCGGATAGCACCGCCGTTCCGCCATACTCGCCGTCCGCTTGTTCCTGATCCCCATGGGCACCGTCGTCATAGAGGAAGACACGGCCGGAGGTCTGTCCCGCCCACTCCAGGGTCGCGGTCGATCGGTCGATGAACGCCGCCGGTTTGACGGTCGCGGCAGCGGCGCAAGCCAGCCGCGCCGCGCAAGGAAACGGTATCCCGACCGGCACGCATTTCGGGATCTTGGGGGAAAGCACGAGGTCGCCCTGACTCGTCACCAAGACCTTGCCGCCGGGGGATGGAATCTGCACGACCAACTGCCCCCCACTCCCAGGTCTAGCCATCATCAGCTGAAACCGCGGCCGCACTGTCAACTCGCGAGCGCCATCCAAGGACAATCGGTCCGTACAAGGAGTCGCAGGAAAGAGGGCCACGAGCACGTCAGGTGCCCATGCCGGCGTCGTAACTGCAAGCTCACCGGGACTTGCATCCCCTTCAAAGAGGAGCCACCGCCGCCCAATCCCCCTGGAGATGTTGAAGAACCCAGAGGGCAGGTCTCGCGCGCTCGAAGCCAACGCGAGGTCTCCTCCAGTCGCGGCGCAGAGCCGCCCCAGTAGGTCTCGATCGGCGCCGTCGGAAAGCCCCAAGGCGTAGATCGGAATTCCCATCGCGGCATACGACTCCAGGATCGATGTCGTCCTTTCCGCCCGCTGCGCCTCTCTGACACGCGGCTCGTCGCGGCCATCGGTCAGCAATACGATTGCCATTGGAAACGCGCGTCGCGATACCTCATCCGTAGACCGAGCGACCGTTAGCCCGTACTCCAACGCCGCCAGGATGTCCGTGTGGGGGTCCGATTCGCCGCAACTCCGGATCGCGCGGCTGATCTTCTCCCGCTCTTCGCTCTTGAGACTTACAAGTCCCCCCGAGCAAATCGCGAACGTCGTCCCCGAACTCTGCGAGCGCGACCCGGTCCCCATCCGGCAGCGCGGCCATGAGCAGGTCAACCGCCTCGGTGCGCACCCGCTGCGGGTCCGTGTCGCGCATGCTTCCCGACGCGTCGACCAGCACCACTACCGAGGAGTGCCCAGCGCTCTCACCCCGTGCCACCGTTCCCGGCACTCCCCCGAGGACCAGCATCAGGAAAAGTACCCCGGCCACCTTCCGGCACGAGGATGCCCCTCGCTTTCGGAGCACCTTCATGCCCGAAACACCTTCATCACCTCATCCCCCAGGTGATTGATCACCTTCACCGCGATCCGCCCCGACTTCGGCTTCTCGAACGGCCGCGACGTGTCGCTGTGCAGCGTCCCCCACGCCTCCTCGTTGATCTCCGCCTTCAGCGTCGTCTTGAGCGACGAGTACGGGTCGTTCGCGCCGAGGAAGTACGCGTGCCGAACGAAGAAGCTCTCCTCATTGTAGTCCGTGTCGATGAACCAGCACGCGATGCCATCCGCGCCGTCGCTTCGCACCTCGCCCGTGCTCGGGTGGAAAACGTCCACGCCGTTGACCTTGACGCGCACGCGTCCGTCCGACTCCGGCAGGATGTCGATGTCCGGCTCGCCGAACACCACGAACAGGTTCCCCTTCCCCGTGTTCTTCAGATCCTCCGACATGTGCAGATCCGCGTTCATCCGTGCTTTCAGCACCCGTACCCGCCCCAACGAGCCGAACTCCGTGGTATGCGCCTCGTAGTTGAAGGCGCAGGCGATCAGCACATCGAACCTCGCATCCCCCGCCTCTCGCGCCGCCGCCACCAAGTCCGCGCGCTGCACCGTCCCAAACTCCGATCCGACAAAGATCGCCGCCCGCTTCTCCACCCCCTTGCCATCCTCACCCTCGAGGAACCTGCCCTCCGCGCACAGCATCTTGCCCGGCCACGGCGTCAAGGCAGTGAAGGAGATCCGGTCCTCTTTGCTCGCCTGCTGCACCCCCGCCACCCGCAGGTTCTCCAGGACCATCTCCGTGAACGACCGCGCCCTCTCAACATCCGCCTTCGCGTTCGCCCCAAGTCCCACCAACTGATCGTCCTCGTCCACCGCCAGCACCCGGTGCGGACTCAGGCTCTCCACCGTGAACGGACCCGCCACCCGCACCTTCTTGCTGTCGACGTACGGCTTGTCGTAGAGGAACTCGTACTCCGCCTTCGCCGCGATCGACTTGTCGATCTCCTGCTGCCTCGCGATGCGAGCCTGCCACCACTCCCCATGCAGCGCCTTCGCCGCCTCCGACCACTTCTCCTCGACCTCGCGCGGAATCTCCCACTCCTGCCACGACTGCTTGAGCGCTGCGTTCAGCTTCTCGCGCAGCGGCTCCAGCTTCGTCTGCCACTGCTCCCAGATGACGTCGATCTCCGCGTTGTTCGCGATCGACTTGAGCGTGATGTGCGGCACGCGCTCGTAGACGAACCCGTGGCGGATGCTCCCCTGCACCGGCTGTGAACTCGCTGCGGTGCGCGTGACCTCGGCTTCCTTGAGCTGGCCGTCGCGCGAGTCGGCGAGGAGGTAGAAGGGATAGCGCGCGCCCATGACGCGAGCGCGCGCCAGGGCGAGCGCGACGCGCGAGGTGTCGATCGTAATCCAGCGGCGGCCCCATTGCTCGGCGACCATCGCAGTCGTACCTGACCCGCAGGTCGGATCTAAGACGAGATCTCCGGGGTCAGTCGCCATGAGGATGCACCGCTGCACGGCCGACGTCGATGTCTGGACGACGTAGATCTTGGGGTCGCTGCGACTCTTTATCCCTCCAATATCCAACCAGATGTTGGATATGGGAAACGCCGGGTAGTCTTCCAAAAAGCGCAAGTAATTCAGCGTAGTTCTTGCACTGGCGATGCGGCCTGCCTTTATCAGTCGCTCCATTCCCGCAGGCGTTGTCTTCCAATGCAGGCCTGCGCCCACAGCCCAAGACTCTCCTTCGAAGGCGACCGCAGGAGATTGCTCCCGCGACTCTCCCTGCGAAGTCGTATTGTCCATCCACACCAATCTATCCGGCTGAAATGGGTGAGAAGATGCGGATCCAAATGATGCTATTGGCTTGTACCTCGTGGCGCCCTCGTCGCCCAGCTCTTTGCTCCTGAGGCAGGCGCGAAACTTCAATGAGTCTGCGTTCTTACAAAACCAAACGATGTAGTCGTTAATCGACGATAGGTAGCTGCCAGAAAAGCTGGTCGTTTTCGCAAACGAAATCAAACTCACAAAATTTCGCTCGCCAAATACTTCCTCCATCGCGAGTCGCACGCGATGGACGTTCTCGTCGCCAATTTGAACAAAGACCGAGCCCGAATCAGCGAGAAGGTCTCGGGCGACACTAAGTCGATCCCGCAGATACGTCAGGTAGCTGTGGATCCCATCCCGCCACGTATCCCGAAACGCTTTCACCTGCTCCGGTTCGCGCGTGATGTGCGCGGCATTGCCGTCCTTGACGTCGCGGCTGGTCGTCGACCATTGGAAGTTGCTGTTGAACTTGATCCCATAGGGCGGATCGAAGTAGATGCACTGGACCTTGCCGCGCACGCCTTCGCGCTCGGCGAGGCTGGCCATCACCTGGAGGGAGTCGCCGAGGATCATGCGGTTGGACCAGTTTTGGTCGTGCTGGTAGAACTCGGTTTTGTCGGCGCCGGCGGGGATGCCGTTGAAGTCGGAGAAGAGGTCGATTTGGGGGTCGGCGGCTTTGGCGTCGGCCTGGCTCTTGCGGAGGAGGTCGTCGATGAGGACCTTGGGGTGGACCTTCTCCTGGATGTAGAGCGGGGGGGCGTTGACGACGAGGTCGCTCCAGTCCTGTTCGTCCTTACCACGCCAGACGAGTTGGGGGTCGAGGTCGCGGTTGCGGCGCTCGTAGGCTACACGAAGCGGAGACTGCTGTTCGTCCTTGACCACGGACTGGTACTCGGCAGTGGGGATGTTCTTTCGCGTGGCCTCGTCGTGGAGGAGAGTCTCGACGACCTTTTTGGGGGCGTAGGTGGACTTGGTGGGCTTCTTGGCCATGGCTATGCTCTTGATCCTTCGAGTTGGGTGCCGGCAGTCTGAATCATTCTCTCGACCTCGGCCTGGACCTTGGCGGCGAAGTCGGCGTCCATCCGGAAGACCTCGGTGAGTTCGGCGAAGGCCCAGCGGCCGTGGGTGCGGAGGTTGTTGACGCCTGGGATCCAGTAGGTCTCCATGGTGGTCTTCTTGTCCTTTGCGTCCTCGCGCCGGTAGCCCTTGATCTCGACCACGAGGTGCAGGGGATCGTCATCGCCGTGGCCGTCGTCGACGAGGACGATGAAATCGGGAATGTAGCGCCGCGCGACGGACCCGGATCGGTACGGGACCTCAAGGCCGAGGCCCTGGTTCTTGACGTAGGCCTTGACCCTGGGATGGGACTCGACGACGCGGCAGAACTCGAGCTCCCAGTCGCTGTCGGCAATGACCCAGTTGACGTGGCTGAACCGTGAGCTGGTCTGCCAACGGCGGGGCTTGGACGTGTTGAAGTTGACGTGCCGGGTCGAGCCGGTGGGGTTGTAGGGATCGAGCAGGGCAACGAGCGGGCGGTGTCCGACGAACGATGCGGTGATGGCGGCGGTGATCCGCTGGCAGGCCCGGTCGGCGAGATCCTGGTAAATGAGCTGCGCGGGATAGGTGTCTCCGACGCACTCGAGGCAGGTTTCGAGCCACTGCTTGGCGATTCGCTTCAGATCGCCGAAGAGGTGGTACTTGGGGAGCCCGTCGTCGTCCTTCCACTTGGTCATCAAGAGGTGCTTGGTGAGGTGGAAGAGGAGGGTGGAGCGGCGGGTGTCTTCCAGGTGCTCGAGGTCGAGGTTGACCGCTTCCCCGATGATTCCGGCGTTTTCGGTGTGCGTCGGGCCGACGAGGTCGGGCGTGAGGACGAGCTTGTGGTCGTCGGAGAAGGTGGCGGTCAGGCGCTCCTCGGGTAGCTCGACGCGGTAGCCTTCGACCCGAGGGAAACGGATCTCCAAGGGGTCCCGATCGGGGCGCACGGCGTGCACATGAATGGTCTCGCGCGGGGGCTGGGGCGGCGCGACGACGGGCTTGGCGGTGAAGTCGAAGGGAATGCCGAGGACGTCGGCGTACTCGACGTTGAACAGGCCCTCCTCGTTCAGGTCGTACGACTGGCGACGGAGGGCGCGGCCGATGACCTGCTCGCACAGGAGCTGGGTGCCAAAGGCTCGCACGCCCAGGACGTGGGTCACGGTGTTGGCGTCCCAGCCTTCGGTCAGCATGGCGACCGACACGACGCAGCGGATGCCCTCGCCCAGGCGGCCGGGCTTGCCGACGGTGTTCATGACCTCGCGGAGGAGGTCGTTGTCGCTGATGTTGTCGGCTTCCTTCCGGTCACCTCCGCGCTCCAGGATCTCACGGCGGAAGCGCTCGATCTCGTCGGCGGCCATCGCGCGGAAGTTGTCGTCCAGCGCCTCGCCGGACTCGAGCTGTTCGCTGTCGATCAGGAGGGTGTTGGGCCGCGCGAGTGGGTTGCCGTTCTCGTCGAAGTTGCGGAAGAGTTCGAGGCGGCCGTTCTCGAGCTGGGAGCTGCCGTCTCCGAGTTCGCGCTGGAAGCCAGAGACGTAGTCATAGACGAGCTTCGAGGTCGCGGTGTTGTTACACACGATGATGAAGCAAGGCGGCACCTTGATCCCGGCCTCGCGCCAGAGGTGGTAGGTCTTCTCATAGTGGCCGTAGAGCGCGGACAACGCGGTCTGGAGTTCGACCGGCAGCGCGAGGGGGTCGAGTTGGCCTCCCTTGCCGCGGCCTTTCTTGGGCATCCGTGTGCCGATGTGCTCCCAGAGATTGCGGAAGCGCGGCATGTCGGCGCCGGGGATGTTGTCGGCCACCGGGACGCGGGGGAGCTTCACGATACCGCACTCGATGGCGTCCATCAGCGAGAAGTCGCTCATGGTCCACGGGAAGAGAGTGCCCTCGGCGTAGCCAGAACCGCTTAGGAAGAACGGGGTGGCGGAGAGGTCGAAGACGCGCGAGACGCCGAGCTTCCGGTTCACGGCTTCGAGGCCGCCGATCCAGAGGCTGGCGGCCTTGCGGTTGCTCTCGGCTTCCTTTCGGTCATCCCCTTTGAGCTTCTCGTCGTCCTCCGACTCGGGCTTCGCGCGGTAGCAGTGGTGCGCCTCGTCGTTGAGCACGACGATGTTCTTGAAACTCATCAGCTCGGGCATGACCCGCTGGAGCATCTGGCCTTCGGTCTCGAGCGTGTTCATGCGGTCGCCGAGCCGGCCCTCGATGAGCGCCCGCCCACCTTTCGAGATCTCGACCCGCTCCCGCAGCTTGAAGGCGTGGTAGTTCGTGATGACGATCTTTGCCCGACCGAGGTCGGTCAGCATGTCGCTGGGGACGAGTTCGCGGCTCTGGTAGTAGGCGTCGGGATCGTTGGGATAGAGGACGCGCAGGCGGTCACGGATGGTGATCCCGGGGGTGACCACGAGGAACCCGCGGGTGAACCGCTTGCTGCCGGGGTGGCGAACCGCGTTGACCGTCTGCCAGGCGATCAACATCGCCATCACGGTGGTCTTGCCGGCACCGGTGGCGAGCTTGAGCGCGAGTCTCATCAGGTCCGGATTGGCGTCCGCATTGGCCCGCGCCAGGTGGCTCAAGAAGTCCTGCCCCGCCTTCTCGTGCGGGGCGACCTCGGTGAGCCAGATCGCGGTCTCGACCGCCTCGACCTGACAGAAGAAGGGCCGGACGCTGGCGAAGGCGTGGTGTCGCCAGTGTTGCAGCAGCCGGGCGGTCTCGGGCGTGACGCGCCAGTCGGCGGGATTCGGAATCTCGCGCCAACGATCCACGCGTAAGCGCAACTGGTTGATAATCGGGGTAGGATCGTAGCGTTGCTTATCCGTCGAGAGGCCTTTGCCCTCGTCGAAGACGAACGCCTCTTGGCGCGGGGCGCCGCGCTGCTTCTTCGGTTTCGGAATCGGAGTGATGAACTCGGCCCGACGACGGGTCTCGGCGATCTTCTGGGTCGGCTGTCCCTGCTGGTCGAGCTCCCAGTGCCGCGTCGGATAGATATACGGACCGTTCAGGATCGGCCGGGTGAAGAATGCATCGCTCATCGGGAGTCCTGAACCTGCGCGGCGAGCAAACCGGCGCCACGGCCACCGAGGCGATGGCCCGCGGTCGTGTGTCCAGAATCGACGTTGAGATGCGCTATGTCTGAGGCGCGCGTACGCAGTCGCTCCACCGCCAAACGGAACCCCCTTCTGGCGAACGACGCACGGGCCGCGGCCGCGGCAATGCGGGTCACCAGCTACCTGGACGGGATCCTCACGCTCCATGCTTGCCGCGGTCACGCTCGCCGCAGTCACGCCAGGCCTGATTGCTCGGAGGCACGTTCCGGTCGTACGGCACGGCGGCAGTGGCGGCTCGCGTTTGCGGGATCAATTCTGCCGCGCGACGGGTTGGTGGGCAACTGCGAAGTTGTTCTGGACGAAGTCTAAGCTGGGGCCGAGGCGCGGAACCTCGCGAGATCGATCGAACACATGGATTGAGTGCGTCGCGCCGCGAATCGACGAAACGCCGCGCGACGGGTGAACGTCGCGCGGCGGTGGATGATGGGGCGTCTCTCGGGAGGGCCGCTACCGCAGCAACGTAATCGGCCGCGCCGTCTCCTGATCGCCGACGCGGAGGCGGACGTAGTAGATGCCGGCGGGGGCGGCCGCTCCGGTGGTCATGGTGCCGTCCCAGGTCGAGCGGTGCGATGCGGCGGCCAGGAGGCCCTTCTCGAGCGTGGCCACGCGGCGGCCCTGGGTGTCGAACACCTCGAGGTCGACGTTGGCGGGGTCGCGCAGGTCGAACTCAACTGCGACCCCGTTGCGCATCGGGTTGGGGTACGGCGCGGAGAGCGACACTTCGGGGGTGAGCCCGGCGGGCGAGACGTCCGCGGTGAGCGGCAGGAAGCGCATGTCGATCTCGGTCGGCGCGTTGCCCTGGGGTGAGAACCAGGGCGAGCGGGGGAAGAAGGGATCCTCGCTCTCCAGGCAAGCGCGCCAGGTGATGACTGGTCCACTGGGCGTGAACGCCTGCTTGAACAGGGTGGCGCTGCCGACGCCCGACTGCACGGGGCCGGTGTCGTGGAAGACCCCGAAGCGATCGATACCGAAGAGAGGATCGCCCTCGTCACTCTCGCCCAATCGGAGACGCGCGTCGGTCCGGCCGGCGGCACTGCGGAACAGACAGGCGAGTTCGAAGCTGGTCGTGCTCTGGGTGACGCGGCCCCCGGTGGCGATCCTGGGTGTGCCGGCCATCTGCTCGGGGCGGAACGCGCGCAGCCGCGCGGCGCCGTCGTTGCCGTAGTGGATGTACGCGGCTCCGACGTCCACTCCGGATACCACATGGTCGCGGTCGGCGATCAGGAGGTCGGAGAAGCCGTCACCGTCGACGTCTCCGTCGCCGTCGGTCGGGAAGCCGAACTGATCTCCGAGCGTCTGGCCGGACAGGGTGATCGAGGGAGCGTTGCCGAGGCCGGCGGCCGTCCCCAAGTAGATGTGCACCTGACTCAGAAGTGTTTCGCCGTGGTTGCCCTGGCTGATCGCGATGTCGGAGAACCCGTCGGCATTCACGTCGCCCGCGTGACTGATCCAGGTTCCGAAGTTGTCTCCGTCGACCGGCTCAGTCAGGACGAGATTCGGCGTCGAACCCGGCCCGGTAGCGCTCCCGTGGAACACCAGCACCTCATACACGCCGTCCGCCTGATTCCCATTGGAGGTGAGGAAGTCGGAGTAGCCATCGGCGTTCAAATCTCCGCCCGCGGTGATCCGCGTCCCGAAGTAGGGCGACTGCAACGGACCGTCATAGGTCCAGGAGGCCACCGGCGAGAGCCCCTCGGGTGAGCCGTTGAAGATCTGCAGACGACCTCGACGGTTGGCCCCGCCGGTCCCCGTGTAGCTCCGAACCAGGATATCCTCGAACCCGTCGTTGTCGACGTCGCCGACCGGGATGGCATCGGCGCCAAAGTAGGTGTCATCCCCCGTGCCGCGCAGTTCCCAGTCGGGGATCTGATCCGGGCCGGTGGCCGAACCGTGGTAGACGCGCACCCGACCTTGATTGCGGTACTCGTGCTCGTAATCCCACTCCGGAATCAGCAGGTCGGAGAAGGCGTCGCCGTTGACGTCACACGCACCGTTGCAGAAGTAGCTCTGGCCCGGCGCGGCGAGGATCCGTGAGCCGAAGACGAGGCCGGTCGGACTCCCCTCCCAGATGTCGACCAGCTCCTCGAGCGAGGAGTCGGCAATGTAGTAGGCGCTGACGATCAGGTCATCGAAACCGTCGGCATTGAGGTCGCCGACCCGCTGCGGAAAACCGCCGTAGTTCATCGAGGTCGCCCCGGGAGGGGGCGGAGGGAGGAGCACGCTGCTCGGTGTGAATGCCGGGCCGTTCTCCGATCCATGAAACACTTGAAGCTCCCCGTCGAGGGTGCCGTGCTCGGCGTTGGTATCACTGACCGCGATATCGTCGAAGCCGTCGCCGTTGCAGTCCCCGATCATCAACACGCCTCCGGCGAAGAACCCCTCCGGATCGGTGCCGGTCTTGACCCAGCCGGCGGCGGGAGAGAGCGCGGCCGCGGCCCCGTGGTACACGAGCACGCCGCCGAAGTCGGCGCCGCCGAGGTCGAGGTTGGCACTGCCGGCCGCGATATCGGAGTAACCGTCGCCGTTGACGTCCCCGGCGGTCATCACGACGCGACCGAGCGTGCCGGCAGTCTCAGGCCCGTCGAAGGTGAACACGGGGTCCTGGGGAAGGACCACGGCGCGACCGAGATAGAGGTGCACGCGTCCCGCGTCGGTGAAGGCGCCGTCCTGATTGGGCGCGCCGATCAGGAAGTCGGCGAACGAGTCGCCGTTCACGTCGCCGGCGGTGGCGACGCTGCGGCCGAAGGAGCCTCCAGACTGGTTGCCGGGGTAGGTCGCGCTCGGCGAAGCAGCGAGACCGGTCGGGGTGCCCAGGAAGAGAAACGCCTGCCCCGCGTCGGTGAGGTTGGTGTCATAGGAGTCGGCGCCGATCAGCACATCGCCGAGGCCGTCGCCGTTGACATCACCTGCGTTGGCGACCGAGGCGCCAAACTGGGAGTTGGCCTGATTCGATTCGAAGGTCCAGGCCGGGGCAGACCCGGCGCCGGAGGGGGAGCCGAGGAAGAGCCACGCCCTCCCCTCCCGGGTCTGTCCGTTGGTGTACCGCGGGGTACCAACCACGAAGTCAGCAAACCCATCCCCGTTCACGTCGCCCGCGGCGGAGAGGCGAAAGCCGAGTTGCACGCTGGCCACGTTGGGTTCGTACGACCAGCTCGCCGTGGTCGCGATTCCGGAGGCACTCCCGAGGAAGAGCTGCACCCGCCCCTCGTTCGCCTCTCCGTTGCCGAACAGCGGAGAACCGACGATCAGGTCGCGGAAACCATCCCCGTTGACATCCCCCGGCCCCGCGACGGTGCGGCCGAAGTCTTCATTCGCCACGCTACCGGAGAGGACGGTGCGGTTGTTGAGGAGAGCAGAGCTGTTGCCCTTGTAGACCCAGACCTGTCCTTCGTCATTCGGGCCGAAGGAGGGAGCACCGACGGCAAACTCGGCCCGCCCGTCGCCCGTGACATCCCCGAGGCAGGCGACACTCGCCCCGAGCTCCGCTCCGATCTCATTCGATTCGGCCGCAACGGCGGCGGGGAGAAGACCGGCGGCACTCCCCAGGTAGAGCGACACGCGCCCCTCCACGGCCTGCCCTCCGTTCCAGAGCCGGGTCCCGACGAGCAGATCCGAGTACCCGTCGAAGTTGAAGTCGCCCGCGGTCTGCCCCACGTCACCGTATCCGGAGGCGGCTTGCTCTCCGGCCACACTCGCGCTCGGGACGGTCGAGATCAGTGGCGTAGCAGCCGCGAAGGGAATCGGAGCAAGCAGGGCGACCGTGGTGGACAGGACCAACCGGCGCGAAACGAGACGACGGATCGGGTGCATGGAGCCTCCTGGGGTGGTGGAACTTCGATCTCACTCCAGGAGGGCAATCCGGGTGCCAAAAAAATCGACACCTATAATTAGCTACTTTGCAATGGTTTGACTCGAAAGTTCCATCCCCCGCAGGGCCGCGGGACGGTGCGCACAGAGGAAGCCGTGTGCGCACGCGGACTAGCCCCGACGGGCGGAACGCAGGGCGGTGAGAGCCTGCAGGGCGAGGAACAGCGCCAGGCCGAGAAACGACAGTGCGGCGAGGGCGTTGATCGCCGCAATGTCGAAGCCTTGCGCCTTCTCCAGATTCGCTCGCAGCAGCTTGAACAGCGCGACCGAGGTGGTGGAAAGAACGAAGAGCATCGGCAGGAGGGTGAAGGCGATCGGCTTCTTCGAGCGGCGGAGCCAGATGGTGAGGACGAGCAGGGTCAGCGCGGCAAGGAGCTGGTTCGAGGCGCCGAAGAGGACCCAGAACTTGAGCCAGCCGCCCTGGCCGGCAAAGGAGAGGAAGTAGGTCGGGACCGCCAGGGTAACGAGCGTCGCGAGCGCCGCTCCGGCCCGCCCGGACCAACCGAACAGTTCCTGGAGGATGTAGCGCCCGAGCCGGACACAGACATCCAGCGTGTCGAAGACGAAGGTCGAGAAGGCCATCGCCCCAAAGGTGGTGGCAAAAGCGAGCTTGTCCTCCCCGAGTACGATGCAGATGAACCGACCGATCCCGTTGCCGTAGATCGTGCCGGGGGCGAGCCCCTTCGTCTGGTCGGTGGTCGCGATCATGATGGTGACCAGGGCGATCAGGGCCACGAACCCCTCGGCCAGCATCGCGCCGTAGCCGATCTGGTGCATGTGACTCTCGCGCTCGATCTGTTTGGAGGTCGTGCCGGAACAGACCAGCCCGTGAAACCCGCTGCAGGCCCCGCAGGCGATGGTGACAAACAGGAACGGGAAGAGCGTTCCGGTCGCGCCCCCCGCGTCCCACCCTTTCCACGCCGGCTGGACGACCTCGTACCCGCCGAAGAAGATACCGATCAACCCCGCGGCGAGGGCGGCATAGAGCACGAAGCCGCCGAGATACCCCCGCGGCTGCAGCAGCGCCCAGACCGGGACGACCGATCCGACGCCACAGTAGACGAGAATCAGAAGCGCCCAGGTGCGATGATCGAGCACCAGCAGGTGCGAGAGGTGGGTTCCGGCCCAGGAGAGGGCAAAGGTCGCGGGCACGAAGATGACCGTCACGAGCCAGAGGGGGGGCCGCAGGAACCGCTGCACCAGCCCCATCGTGACCGCAAGCGCCAGATAGAGCACCGACGCGGCCGCCACCGCCCCTCCCGGATTGAAGCTGACGTTCCCCTGCTGGAGTTCCTCCGTTCCGGCCACGAAGGTACCCGCAGTGAGATCGGAGAAGGCGACCACGACATAGAGGAGCGCGATCCAGAGGAATCCGAGGAACGCGCGCCCCGCGCGCGGCCCGAGCTGCTCCCGCGTGATCTCGGCCAGCGACCGTCCCCCGTGACGAACGGATGCGGTCAGGCTGCCGAAGTCATGCACGGCGCCGATCAGGACCACGCCGAGTGCGATCCAGATCAGGCAGGGCAACCAGCCGAAGCTCTGACAGGCCAGGATCGGCCCAGCGATCGGCCCCGCCGCCGCGATGGCCGAGAAGTGCTGCGCGAAAAGATAGAACGGCCGTGTCGGGACGTAGTCGACGCCATCACTTCGACTTACCGCCGGAGTCGGGGTCGCGTCATCCAGCGCGAATTGTCGCGCCACCCACCCGCCATAGAGGCGATAGCCCGCGATCAGCAGCAGTCCGAATCCGATGGCGAGGAGGGACAGGTTCATGCATCGCTTCCCGAGGTTCACGGTCTCCGGCCGGTTGACTGGGCGGAGACTGTACGGCAGGAGCGCGCAGCGGTCCAGCGGGCGGAGCGCGGTTTAGCCTGAGGAGGGCGGTCTAGCCGGCGGGGGCAGCTTGGCCGATGGTGGCCAGTCCATCCGAAGGTGACCAGCCTAGGCGACGGAAGGAGGAGCTGCGTCAGGATAGCTGCCCGGGTCGAGCAGCCGGCGCAGCCACTCCCGTGCTGCGGCCCATTCGGCCTGCACCCAGCGCACCGACCGACCGAGGATCTCGGCCACCTCGACCTCGGTCAATCCTCCATAGAAACGCAACATGATCAGTTCCGCCTGGAGCTTGTTCGACCGGGCGATCGTCTCCAGGGCCTGCTCCAGGGCGAGTAGATCGAGCAGTTCATTGCCGGGGTCCGCCAACCCGGGACGGGTCAGACTCTCGTCGAGCCCAACGCGCACCAGATGACCCCCGTGAACGGTCGCCTTCTGCCGCCGGATGTAGTCGCGGAGCCTGTTCCGCGTGGCCGTGGCCAGCGCCGCCTGAAACTGCGCGCGGGTCAGGTCATTCTTGGCCGCCCACTTGCGAATACGGAGATACGAGTCGTTCACCAGCACTGTCGCCTCGATCGACCATTTGCCGCATTCCTTGCTGAGCAAACGGTGGGCAAACCGCCGGGCGTTCTCGAAGACCTCTTCCATTTCACGTTCGTTCACGCGGCACTCCTTGCACGGTAGGCAACGAGCATAGCCGAAACGGCAGTCCGCGGTCGCGGCCTGGAATCGCGGAGTTTGACAGGTGGGAGGAGCACTTCCTACTCTGCGTGGCATGGATCAGAAGCCGCCAGACGATCCTGGGTCGGACCCACCGCCAAGCGGCGGAGGACAGGATCAATCACCTCCCGGGCCGTCCGATGCGAGCGCCGGCTCCGCGGTGGGTGGATTCGGGATACCCGAGCGGATCGAGTCCTACCGTCTTCTCCACTCGATCGCCTCGGGCGGGATGGGCGATGTCTTTCTGGCGGTCGATGAGCGGACCGACGAGCGGGTCGCGCTCAAGGTGATCCGGCCGATCTTCTCCACTCCCTCGGGCGCGGCACGCTTTCGCCGAGAGGTTGAACTGCACGCCAAGCTGGATCACCCAGGGATCGTCCCCTACATCGCGGCGGGTCGATGGAACGGTCCGCTGGGAGAGCTCCAGTACCTCGTGACCCGCTTCATCGAGGGCGTCGATCTCCTGACCTACGCCGCACGCGAGGAGCTGGGAGAGCGCGAGCGCCTAGGGTTGATCATCGCGGTTTGCGCCGCGATGGAGCACGCCCACGGTCGCGGCGTGGCCCACCGCGATCTCAAGCCGGAGAACATCCTGGTCGACCGTTCCGGCGTGCCGCGCATTCTCGACTTCGGCCTCGCCGCCACCATCGGATCCGCCGCCCGCGATGTCTCGCGCATCACCAATGAAGGGGAACTGATCGGCACCGTCCGGTACATGAGCCCGGAGGCGCTGGCCGACCGCCGCGACGCCTCCGGCCAAACGTCCGACATCTACACCATCGGTGTGCTGCTCTTCGAACTCCTCACCGGCCGGGTTCCGTACGACGTACCGGAGCATCCGACCTTCGTGTCGTACTTCCGGGCCATCGCGCTCGAGGAGCCGCGCCGGCTGTCGGAGGTCCTGGCCCCATCAGGAGCAACGGGGCACCCTCTCGATCCGGTGCTGGCTCGCTGCCTGGCGTACGAGCCGCAGGATCGCTATGCCAGATGCGCTGAACTCGGCGCCGACCTCGAGCGGTACCTGCGCGGGGAGTCTCCGGCCGCTACGCTCCCCCCGGTACGCCCCGGCCGCATCAACCTCGCCTCACGGGCAGGGACTCGCGGTTGGCGGCGTGCTCCTCTCCTCGTTGCCTTCGCGATCTCGTTGCTGGCGGTCACCGTAGCCCTGGTCACGGTCTACCCCCGCATCCGGGCGGCGCGGGTCCTGAAGCACGCGGTCGCGACCCTCTCGCGAGCGCAAGTCGCGCTTCATCACACCGCCTACACCGACAGCACCCTTGATCGTACGGTGACCGAGCTCGGCGATCTCCTGACCGACCTGCGTTCCATCGGGAAGCGGCGGTTCTTCGGACACTTGCTCCGCTTCACCTACTGGCGCCTGGGCGAGGCTTATTATTTTCGCGCCATGTCCCACGATGACCTGGAGGCCCTGGAGGATTGCCGCAGATCGTGGGAGGCCGCGTGCAATTGTTCCTTCGATGTCGAAATCGCGGAGTTCATTCCGCGGGACGCGACGTTTCGCGCCTCGATCCTCGAGGATCCGCAACACGTCGCCTACAGCGGAGTGGCTGGATGCCGGATGGCGCTCGCGGAGTTCCAGTCTCCGGTCACACAGCTCTCCATCGCCGCCGATGGGCTTCAGTATGCGCTCGAGGTGGCAACCGGGCCATTTCATCCGAACTACACCCTGGGAGTGGACTCCACGAATGCCTTGCATCAACCGGCCTTGGTTCAGCACGACTATGGCGCGTCGCTCACTCGACTGGGGGTGGCGCTCGACAGCCTCGGACTTGTCCTCGAAGGACTCGAGTCCCTGAAGAGCGCCGGGCGCAATCCCGACTACTTCCGGCTTCGCGAAGCCTATGCGGCGTATCTCGTGGACCGCGGCATGACCTACACGCGCGTGGCCGAGCTCAGTCGACGCGCCGCTCCGCTCGATTCGGCCTTCCGGTGCTATCAGGAGGCGATCGCCTACCAGGACGAGGTGGTGGGCCGGGCGCGCCCGAAGACGCGACTGTCCATCGCGCGGTCTCATCTCATCGCGGCACGTTTGACCTCGGGAGCGCGGCAAACGGAGCATACCGAGAGCGCGTGGTCGATTCTCGACGGAGCGAGAGCGGACCTGCGAAGGTCGCGGCCGCTGCTACGCCTCGATCACGCCCTGCTCGAGGCGGAGCTCCGACTCGATCTGGCGGAACGCGCAGTCCCAGCGGTTCCATTCGCCCAGCACCTCGCCGCGGCCACGCTCGCCCTGGAACGGGCCGACTCGGTCGTGGTGGAGGTCCCCTATCCGGTGCCGACGGCTCGCGTGGCCCTATCGCACGCACGATTGGCGGCTCTGTCGTTCCGGCGCGATTCGGGTGCGGCGTCTCTTCGTGCCGCGCGAGACGCGATCTCCCAGACACGCCAGCTGGTCGGGCAGGACGACTGGCCGTCGTTCCACCGGAAGCTGCGTGAGGTCGAGGCGATGCTGGAGGAGTGAGGCGTCGTTCCACCTACCCCACGCTGATGATCTTGCACCCCTCCGGGAGTCGCTTGGTCAGGCCGCGGAGGACGTTGCCGCGGAGCATGTGGTAGATGGCGGAGCGCTGGGAGACGCCGAGCATGACGGCGCTGCACTCGAGGCGACGCGCGGCGTCGGCGAGGGCGCCGGCGGCGTTGTCGGAGATGGAAAAGACGGGGACGACGAAGATCCCTTGCTCGCGGGCGTACTTCGACATCTCGCCGATCGAATTGACGATGAACTGCGAGGGCTTCGTCTCGGCCCCCGAGAAGAGGCCGGGCCACTCGGTGACCGACATCAGGTAGAGCGCCTGCTCGTTCTGCCCCTTGCAGCGACGGATCGCCTCCTCCATCAGCTTTTGGTTGAAGCCGAGGGCGGCGACCAGGGTCGAGGAGTGATAGAGCGGCTTCATCGCGACCGCTCCGGCCAGACTGACGATCTCGGTCTCTTCCTCGACCTCGAGCTCGACATCGTGGCGGATCTTCTCCGCCCGGCGGCTGATGAAGGGAATGCGGTTGAGCTTGGCGATGAACCAGTCGGTGCGGACGCCGAGGGCGACGATCAGGCCGAGGAAGGTGAGCACGCCGCCGAAGATCGTGGCCAGCGGCTTCTCCACGATGTTGACCGCCCAGGAGCCGCCGACCATCACCGTGGTGAGGATCCCGACCCAGAAGACCACGCCGCGATTGCCATCGCGCCAGCGGATGACGTCGAGGCCCAGGGAGGTGAAGGTGAACGCCCCGAGGAGGCCGAAGCTGTACATGTCGCCCAGGATGTTGAGCTGACCGTGGACGAAGAGGATCACGAGCAACGGAACGATGGTGGTGATCAGGATCGCCCAGTGCGGGGTGGAAAAGAACTCGTTCCGCTTGGCCAGAATCCGGGGGAAGAAGTGGTTCTTGGCCAGGGCGAGGAAGACGTGATAACCGCCGATCATCGCGGTGTTGGCGGCGAAGAGAAGGAGCGCCGAAGCGGAGAGCACGACCGAGAGCTTGAGCCAGGCGCCGCCGCGGAGCGAGGCGAGGTCACTGATGAAGGTCTCGGACCCCGCGACCTTCATCTCCGGCGGGAGCACCGCGACCGACAAGGCGGTGAGGATGGGCGAGGTGAGGACGATGGTGACGATCACCGCGAGCATCGACCAGTGCACTGTCCGTTTGACCGGCTCACGCAGGGTCGGCGAGAGCTGACTGATCGACTCGAGGCCGGAAAAGGCGAGCCAGCTCCCGGCGAATCCGACCGCCATCGCCCAGGGGGTGAGGTCCTGGAACTGACTTGCCGCGGTGAGCAGGCGCGAGAGCTCTTCCGGGCGGATCTGGACCAGGCAGATCACTGCCGTGATCAGGTTGGTTACGAGCGACGCTAGCGCCATCCAGAGCGCGACCCCGGCACTCTCGCGCACGCCGACGATGTTCAGCAAACAGAGCAACACCAGACCGACGCAGGAGAGAAGCACGACGTGCGGCTCGATGCCGTGCACCACGGTGGCGAGGTAGTGGAACCCGGAGACCGATGAGATGGCGGAGGTCAGGAAGTAGTCGATCGTGATCAGGATCCCGCCGAACGCGCCCCACCATGGCCCGAAGGCCTTGGTCGCGACCGTGACCACGCCTCCCCCTTCGCGATTTCGCCAGGAGACCTCGGCGTATTTCTGGGCGAGGAGCAGGAAGCCGAGCGTGGTGAGAGCAACGAAGTAGGGCGCGAGGTCGCCGACCTGATGGTAGAGGATCCCGGGGACGTAGTAGACGCTGGTGCCGATGTCACAGAAGACCACGGCCCAGGCGAGGACCCAGGTAAGCTGACGCAACGAGTGTCCCGGCTCGTGGTGGGCTGGGCCGCCCGCCGACTCACCGTCGGGGAGGAGCAGGGCCCGTTCCGGAGGCTCGGGGGTATCTTTCCCGGAGCGATTGTCGGTCGACAAGGCGCATTCCTCGGGGCCCGGGAACTCAAGGTGCGGGGACCGCACCCTCGGTGCGAGTCGATCTCAATCTCCCGCCCCGATGACCAAGGCGGCACTCTAGGTTCGCGGCGGGAAGGGTGTCAAGACGACCGAGAGCGGGATTGCGCCACGGGGTTCCGGTGTTAACATGCCGGACGGGGTCGCCCGCCGACCCCGCTGAAACGGTGGAGTCCTCACCCGGCGAGGGCCGCCGCAACCGAAGTTGTCTACGAACAAGGGGATGTAGAGCTATGGATGGGACGATGAGGTCGCTCAAGTTCGTAGGGTTGGCCGCAGCGGTTCTCGCAGTCGGGCTCTTCACCGTTCAGGCGCCGGTGGGGCACGCCGAGGGCCCGAAGGGACCGAGCTATGTCGGCTCGAAAGCCTGCAAGACCTGCCACATGGGCGCAGCGAAGGGTGCGATCTACGAAGCCTGGGAGAAAACCGATCACGCCCAGGCGCTGGCCAAGCTCCCAGGGGACAAGCAGAAGGATCCGACCTGCCTGCCGTGCCACACGACCGGCTTCGGTAAGCCGGGTGGCTACGATCCCGCGGCTGCGACGGCGGCCAATCTGGCCGGTGTCGGTTGCGAGTCGTGCCATGGCCCGGGCTCCGACTACAAGGCAATGAACGTGATGAAGGACAAGGCCGCCTCGGTGGCCAAGGGCCTCATCGAGCCGAACGAGAAGTCCTGCCAGGGCTGCCACAACAGCACCATGCCGAAAGACTGCTGGAAGGGCGGCGCGGAGGCTCCGAAGTTCGCCTTCGCCGAGGCAGTCAAGAAGATCGAGCACCACGTTCCGAAGAAGGACGCGGCGAAGTAGGCGGGGTGAAACGCTCCTAGCTACGTGCTCGACGCTCGTGTCCGATCGCTGCGGCTCCGGCTCATTCTCTGGTCCCTGCTGATCACGATCTCGCTGTTCGTGATTCACTGGCGGATTCTCCAGAGTGGTCCGGGGCCGCTGCGGCTTTTTTTGATCGTGACCGCCATGATGGTCATGATGGCGACGGTGGCCGGTGCGGCCTACCTGGTGCATCGCTCGCTGGAGCAGCCGATCCGACAGCTGCGGGAGCAGTCGCGCGCCCAGATGGTCCATCAGGAGAAGATGGCGGCCCTGGGGCTCCTCGCCTCGGGTGTGGCGCACGAGATCGGAAACCCGCTGACCGCAGTCTCCTCGGTTGCGCAGCTACTGCGGCATCGCTCCCAGGATCCGTCGGTGCAGAAGCAGCTCGATCTGATCCTGACCCACATCGACCGGATCTCCAAGATCGTCCGGGAGATGAGCGACTTCTCCCGACCCCCATCGCTTTCGCCCGCCCCGACCGACGTGAACGAGGTGCTGCGGACCGCGCTGCACCTCGCGCGCTACGATCGGCGCAGTCGGAACATCGAGGTGATCGAGGCGACCGATCTCCACCTCCCGCGGGTGACCCTGGTCGCGGATCATCTCTTCCAGGTCTTCCTCAACCTCATCCTGAACGCCCTGGACGCCATGGACCAGGGGGGCAGGTTGACCCTGCGCTCGCGCGTCGAGGGGCAGGAGATCGCAGTCGAGATCGAGGACCAGGGAAGCGGCATCCCTCCCGAACTGCTCGACCGGATCTTCGATCCGTTCTTCACCACCAAACCGGTGGGCAAGGGAACCGGTTTGGGGCTATCGGTGAGCTACGGAATCGTCAACAATCTGGGGGGTCGGATCGAGGTGCGCAGCGAACCTGCGACCGGCTCGACCTTCACCGTGTGGATCCCGATGGCGCCCAATCCGCCGCGAGCCACCCAGCCCTAGCACTTCCCATCCGAGGAGATTCATGGAGCTGTCCCGTACGGTGCGCGCCGGAGGCGCACGGGTGTTGATCGTCGATGACGAGGAGGCGATCCGCGATTCGATCCGCGAGTACCTCTCCGATGAAGGAGTGGCCTGCGAGACGCGCGGCTGGGGAAGCGAGGCGCTGGCTGCCCTCTCGCACGAGGAGTTCGCCCTGGTCATCACCGACCTGCGAATGCCGGAGATGGACGGGCTGGAGTTGATCCGCCGCGGACGGGAGATGTGCCCGGACACGCTATTCATGGTCTTGACCGCCTTTGGCACCCTGGAGACGGCGATCGAGGCGTTGCGGGTGGGCGCCATGGACTACCTGCAGAAGCCGATCGTGCTCCCCGACCTGCTCCTCCGGGTGCGGCGCACCCTGGAGAATCGCGACCTGTTCCAGGAGAACGCGCGCTTGCGGCGCATCCTGCGACGCGACGAGACATCGGTCGGGCTGGTGGGCGACAGTCACCCGATGCGTGAAATCCGCGACCTGGTGTCGCGTTACGGCCCGATGGACCGTCCGGTGCTGATCACCGGAGAGAGTGGAACCGGAAAGGAGCTGGTGGCCCGGGCCCTGCACCAAGCCTCGGAGCATCGCGACGGGCCCTTCCTGCCGGTGAACTGCGCCGCCCTGCCGGAGAACCTGCTCGAGTCGGAGCTGTTCGGATACAAGAAGGGAGCGTTCACCGGCGCCGATCGGGACAAGGAAGGGCTGATGATCCTGGCCGGGGAGGGAACGCTCTTCCTCGACGAGGTCGGTGAACTCTCCCCCTCGATCCAGGCGAAGCTCCTGCGGGCGATCGAGTCGCGCGAAGTGATTCCGCTCGGGGCGAAGCGCGCGGTCAGGATCGATGCCCGGCTGGTCGCTGCGACCAATCGCCATCTCGAGGCCCGGCTGGAGACGGGCGAGTTCCGCGACGACCTCTACTACCGGCTGAACGTGCTCTCCATCCAGGTTCCTCCGCTGCGCGAACGGCGGGAGGACATTCCGGCCCTGGCGCTGCACTTCGTCTCCAAGCACCGGATGGAGCTACGCAGCCCGGCATTCGAGATCGACCGGGGGGCGATGGAACTGATCCTCCACCACCCGTGGCGCGGGAACGTGCGCGAGCTGGAGAACGTGATCCAACGCGCGCTGATCCTGGCCCAGGACCGGACGCTCCACCCGAAGGACCTTCCGCTCGACCTGCACGTCGGTTCGGGAGCGAAGGAGCCGATCGGTTCGATGATCGAGTGGTTCGGGCAGCCGCTGAAAGAAGTCGTGCGGGGCTATGAACGCCGCCTGATCCAGCATGTGATCGACCACTTCGACGGCGACAAGGAAGAGGCGGCGCGCCGCCTGCAGATCAGCCTGGCCTCGCTCTACAGCAAACTAAAGGAGAGCGAAGAGCACTAACCCGCGGCGCGTCGACCCGACGCGCCGCTGACTTCGCCCGCAGTTCGTAGTACGCATTCGCCTCCAGCCCGCGGTACACCTCCGTCTCCCCTCCATACCACGACACCTCGACGTCGACCGGCTGCTTCGTCTCCCCCAGCCCGAAGTGCAGCCGCGGATCCCCCTGCGCGCTGAACCCGCTCTGCGCCGTTCCTTCGCGCACCTGGGCGAACTCGACCCCGTTCTCGCGCCAGCGAACGACGCAGCGCGAACCGAGGGCGTCGCGATGCGTGGTGACCCCATCCCCCACCAGCCGGATCCCGATCCACGCCCGGGGCGTCGTTGTGGTGTCGCGATTCCGGTAGATCGACGCCACCGCGAAGGGGTGCGTCACCACGGCATCGAGCCGGCCATCATCGTCGAGATCGACCAGTGCGATGCCACGGGAGTTGGTGCGCTCGGTCCAACCGACCGCCGGGGCAAGGTCGACGAACTGGGGTCGGGCCTGCGCGCCGCGATTCAGGTAGACGCGATTCAACTCCCGTCCGAAGATTCCGCGCCCGCGCAAGTCCCCCCACCGATCGGCGTAGGCGTGGATCTCCGGACCGGACCGCATCACCTTCTCGTTCACGTACCAGTAGTCGGGGCAGTCGGGATAGAGCGAATCAGGCGTGTCATCGACCATTCCGTTGGCCTGCACCAGATCGATCCAGCCATCGTTGTCCAGATCTCCGGCTGCCGCCCCCCAGCCGAAGCGACGTTCGTTCAGGACTCCGCGACGCGCTGCCTGGTCCTGGAATCGGAGATCCCCGGGTTCAGAGTGATTCATCCAGAGCAGGCTCCCTTCGGCCTGGAGCGCCTGGTGCACGTTCGAGACGTGGAGGTCGAGGTCGAGATCACGATCGAAATCCGCGCAGGTGGCGTTCATTCCCTTGTAGGTGTCCCGTCCGATCGAACCGGCGTCGCGCCCACGCTGCAGCACGAAGCCGGCACCGCTGCGGTTCTGGTAGAGATCGTCCGGGCCGAAATCGTTCGCCACATAGAGGTCGGTGTAGCCGTCGAGGTCGAGATCGGAGGCGCCGATGGCCAGCGACCAGTGGGTCTCGGCCATCTCGAGTTGCGCAGTCTCGTGGAAGCGGAGTCCGCCCGATCCGCGATAGAGTCGATTGCGGCCGCCGTTTCGCGCGTCGTACCAGCTCGCGTGCATGAAGTGGAACATCCGGCGATCCCCCGGATGGGCGGGCGCCGGTAGGGCAAACAGGTTGAGCGGGGTCGGCGCTTCGTAGTCCGGCAGATAGGGGGCCATCGCCTGCGCGACGAAGAGGTCGAGGCTGCCGTCTCGATCGTAGTCGAGCGCCTGAGCGGAGAGCGACACGGAGTGCGCCTCGAGTCCCGCTGCGCGGGTCACATCCTCGAATCGCAGCTCACCGGCTTCCTGGAGCCGGTTCGCCAACAGGCGGCACGAGCCGAAGGCCACGGGCAGGAAGAGATCGGAGTCGCCGTCTTGATCCCAATCGGCGAAGAGCGCCCCGGCGACCAGCCCATGGGCGGACGGCTCGCGGACGATCGGGTCTAGACAGGGGATCGGCACGCGCTCGAAGCGAAACTCCCCCAGATTGCGATAGAGCACCGCCCGATCCTCCGGGCGATGAATCGGTCCGGTCAGAAACAGATCGATCCGTCCGTCGAGATCCACATCGGCGCAGGCCACGGCGCTCCCCACCGACAGTACCCATTTCGCCACGTGCGCGACCCGCGGATCGACCTCCTCGAGGGTGGTCCCGAGCTGACTCCTCACCCCGCTCTGCTCGGGGTCGACTCGGTCGAACCGGAATCCGGGATCGAGGTCGGCATGGCGCGAGCGCGTCGCCCCGAGGAGGAGAAGGGTCGCACTCAGGGTGGCCGTCGCCAAGACGATGCGAAAGCGCGCCGCGGGAGCGTTCCCGGACGACCGCTCGGGCGCTCCGAGGCGAGAGCCTCGCGGGCGAATCCAGCCGAAGAGCAGCCGCGCGGTGGCCAGGGCCAAGCCGGCGTAGTAGAAGGTATAGAGACTCTCGCGGGTGTGAAAGTAGAGATCGAGCATCGCCAGGGCGAAGCCGGTCCAGATCTGCGCGGTCCGACCGGGCGGCGAGGTCCGGGGATCGGTGATCATGTAGAACGCGAAGAGATAGAACGACGGCGCGCCCATGGTGCCGAGGAAGAGCGATTCAGGTGGCAGATGCCAGCGCATGACCTGGGCCCGGAGCGCCGTCTGCGCCGCGTAAAAGAGAAGGAAAGAGAGGACGAGCCAGCCGCGTCCCACCCGCCCCACGAACAGGGCCAGAGCCGAGGCGACAAAGAAGGCGGGCACGATCCAGGAGCCCCCCCACTGATAGGCGGGCGCGGGTGAGATGCTATGGTCGGCGATCAGGAGAGACACGGCGAGACCGAAGAGGGATGGGTTGTAGACGTGTCGACCGCCCAGGGTGATCAGATGCTTCGAGCCGATCGCGAGGAGCACCGGAACGAGCGGAAGCCAGCTTCCGTGGGCGTAGTTGACCAGGAGCGAGAGCGACATGCCGGTGATGTAGGCGCTGAGCGGCCACTCCGAGACTCTCCCGCGCAGCACGCGGGTGAACAGGAGATCGAGGAGACACGACGCGCCCACCACCAGGACGATCTGCCCTGGGGTTCGATTCAGGCCAAGCAGGCTGCAGCCGACCACGGCATAGAGGCTGAGCAGGGCCGCGAATGGCCAGCGAGGGTCCTTCCAGGAGGGAACGATCACAGCATCCCCAGTTCCACGTAGGGCGGACGGTCGTCCAGGGCCTCGACCGCAGTGGCGCCGTCTTCCCAATGGACGGCGAAGAGTCGCCCGCTGAAGCGGGTGACGCGAAAAAAGCGATAGACGCTCGCCAGTGGATCGCGCTCGTGCAGCCCGAGAAGAAAGTAGAGATACCCTGAGCCCCAGGCGTCGTTGTGCATCCGCAGGAGAAGCGCGCGAAGGAGGGTCAGGTCGTCGTGATCGACCGCGATGAGACCGGCGTAGAAGGATCGTAGCGGAAGCCCCGGAGTGGGAAGTCGTCCCGTCCCCAGAAGCGGTGCAGCGGCGTCGATCCAGGGCTTGAGGAGCCGCAGCGCCCCACGATAGCGCGTGACCACGGTCTGCTTGAACGCGCTCTGATCCCAGGCCGCAGCCACTCCCACGACCCGTCCGCCGCGTATCCCGAGATAGAAGCAGTCCGGCCGAAGATCCCGCCAGCGTCCCGTGCGGAGCTCCTCGGCGGTCACCACGGGAGCGAGCTGTCGCCGGGAGTGATTGCGTGCCAGGCAGTCGGCGATCGCCTCCGCGTCGTCTGCGGTGCCGCGGCGGATCTGCCAATCGCCGATCGGCTCCCGGCGCGGCCGGCCGAGGTTGATGGCGTGGGAGCAAACCCGGCCCAGATCACGATAGACCGGCAGACCGGCCCGGCGGGAAGGAAGCAGCGAGAGAGCGTGGCGGTTCGCTTCCGCGATCACCGTGAAGTAGAACGGGGCCCCTCCGGCGTCGTGGAGGCGGCGCAGGTAGCGATACCCTCGGGCGAGCAGCGTCCCCCCGCGATGGCGCCGTTCCAGGCGGAGGTCGGACAGATATCCGAGCGGACGCACCTCCCCGTTGAGGTAGGCCGATCGCAACGCCCGGGTGGCGACGCCGATGATCTCGCCGCCGGCCGGATCACGCGCGACCGTCACCTGCGCGTCATCCCCCTGCAGTCCGGTGGCGAAGAAGTAGGACGGCTCGCGCTGGAACGAGAGCGAGATCGTGCCCGGCATCTCGTTTCGCGCCATCAGGCGGCGGAGCTCCGGATCATCGGCCGCCCGGGCCTCTTCGAACCGGACGGTGGTCACGCCATGAGCGAGCGAAACCAGGTTTCCGCCTCGGCCCGCTTCTTCGCAAGATCGTCCGGACTCTGCACGAAGAAGAGCGGCTCGAGTCGCGCCGACACTTCGAGGGGCAGATCGTGCTTGTAGTAGCGCACGTAGAATCCGTGCCGCTCCGGGCAATGACGAATGCGGAGCAGTTCGACCAGCGGACGCAGGGTGAACGAGTGGTAGAACGACATCGCTTCCGCCCAGTTCTTCCGGTGCAGTTCCTTCTCGGTCAGAATCTGAAACAGCTCGAAACTCACCCGAAGGCTGTGCTTCCGATCGTCAAGCTTGGCGGTAAGCGCCGCCCGGTCGAGCGGAGTCCAGCGGGTCGCCCCCACCTTGTCGAAGTGAACCGCCGGCGATCCGTGAATCTCGGGCTGGATCATCTTGTCGGGATTGCTCCGGCGGATGACCACGAAATCGAGCAGCAGATAGGGGCTGGCGTTCTTCAGTCGATAGAACACCTGATGGTGCCCGTGCCAGGCGGGTTGCGGGATCTCGTAGCGCAGGGAGATCGGAGAGAGGGGTGCGATTGCGGCCTCGACCAGGGGAAAGACATCGGTCACCCGGTCGTCGTCGGCATCGACCTGGAGATCGATGTCGGACCATTGATCGATCCGACCGAAGCCGGCCGCGCCCCCCTCCCACATGGCATGAACGAACGGCTGCGGCTCGAGCGCGGCCCGGATGGCAGCCAGAATAGGCTCTCGGGTCAAGGATTCGGACATGGGACCCTCCTGGTTTGCGCGCAGCCGTTGATTGGCTTTCAGTCTCCGTGCCGCTCCCGGAGCGGGGGGGAAAGCCGAGCCATGAGCAACGCTCGCTCGAAGGCATCGACCCACTCCGCCTGCTCCGCGAGCAGCTGATTCTGCGGCGGCGGGACGACCCCGGCGTCGCAGGCCGGCCCAACCTCCCGGAGCGCCTTGGCCCGGTAGGCGGACAAGGTCCGGTCGCCGTAGCGACCGATCTCCCAGAAGTCCTCCGAGAGGAACACCACCACGGGAACGCGCAGGGCGCCCATCATCCGCAGTTCCTCCTGGAGCTCCGCCGAGACGTCGCGGTCGATCCACCGCACCTCGACATCGGCTGCCGCCTCGGCGATCCGCTGGATCATCGGTCCCTGGCGGACGCAATCGCCGCACCAAACACCGGTGTAGACCAGCACGTGGAGGCGACGCCGATGGAACTGGACCCGCGCCACCTCCTCCAGGGTCAGGGGCGAGATCTGGTCGGACATCGTCCGCCACTTGCCCGCATGCACTGGATTGGAGCCGGCGAGATAGGTATCGTAGTCCTGCCCCAATTCGTAGTGACGGCGC
The DNA here is from genome assembly GCA_016712505.1 of Candidatus Eiseniibacteriota bacterium. Taxonomy (GTDB): domain Bacteria; phylum Eisenbacteria; class RBG-16-71-46; order CAIMUX01; family CAIMUX01; genus JADJQY01. The sequence goes on from JADJQY010000040.1 coordinate 134,649, forward strand.
CAGAACGCCTCCCGCGCGTCGCGATACTGCCCCGACATCGATCCTCCTTCTCCGCGCCACCGCGGCTGGTTCGGGTCGGAGCATAGCAGGATCTCGTCCGCTGCCTCGCGCGGTCTGCCTCTCTTCCCCATTTGGGGACCTGGATCGGAGCAAAGGAGGCGACGCCGGAGGAGGTGAGTCCAGAGCCAGAGCGCCAGGCAAGGAGTTATCGCCGCCGGCGCGGTGGCATGCGGGTTGAAGTGGGTCTCGCATGCGCACTCGAAACCTCCTCCTCTGGCTGCTCCCACTTGGCATCGTCGGACTGGCGGCGCTGCGCCCCGATCTCCGCAACCGGGCGATGGCGCTCTTGCCTCGCTCCGAGAAGCAACCCGCCGTCGCTCACGCCGAGGAGACGGAGACGGAGGCGGATCCCCAGGAATCCGCGCGCATGGTCGCGCTGCCGGTCCGGGGACGCGTGGTCGAGCGGGGACCGTTCCGACTCCTGGTGACGGGAGCGGGGCGCGTGGAAGCGCTGCGTCGGGCCAGCCTCTCCCCCCGGGTCGGAGAACGGGTGACGGCGATCGGCGCGCGCGAGGGATCGGCGGTGCGACGCGGGGCGGAGCTGGTCACCCTGGATCGCCGGCCCTTCGAGATCGCGCTCCGCGAGGCGGAGGCGCAACGAGCGCGGGCCCAGATTGAGTACCAGGCGGCGCTCTTGGGACAGCCGGAGGCCACGGACGAGACCAAGCAGCTTCTCCGCCATCGCTCCGGACTGAGTGCTGCCGACGAGGCGGTGACCCGTGCGCAGCTCGACCTGGAAGGCGCCATCATCACGGCACCCTTCGACGGATGGGTCGCGCGGCTGGACGCGAACGTGGGCGAGCGGGTGGCCCCGAATCAGGTGTTGACCGAGGTGATCGACGTCTCGCGCCTGCGCATTCCGGCCGAGGTGCTCGAGGATGACTTTGCCGCGCTGGAGCTGGGCGCCCCGGCCGCGGTCCGCATCCCGGCCCTGGGGGAGGCCCGCTTCCAGGGCACGGTCGATGCGCTGAATCCGGTCATCGACCCGGGACGGAGCACCGGCACCGCCTACATCGTGCTCGAGAACCCGGGAAACCGCATCCGTCCAGGCATGTATGCCGAGGTCGAGATCGGCGGAACTGAGCTGGGCGACCGCCTGGTCGTTCCGCGCTCCGCTGTGCTCGAGCGGGACCGCCGCCTGCTCGCCTTCCGTGCCCGCAAGGGCCGGGCGGAGTGGAGCTACGTCGAAATCGGGCTCAGCACCGAGCGCGAGATCGAGATTCTGAGTGGAATCGACCCGGGCGACACCGTGTTGGTCGAGGGGCATATGACCCTGGCCCACGGAGCGCCGATCCAGGTGGCGCTCACGCCATGACCTTCGCTGCCCTTGCGGTCAAGCGACCGATCGCCACCTCGGTGCTGTTCTTCGCCGCCATGCTGCTCGGCCTGGTGGCATTGACCCGGCTCGAGGTGACCCTGCTTCCCGAAATCGCCGCGACCGAGCTGAACGTCTGGGTGCCCTACGCCGATGCGGGGGTCGAGCAGGTCGAGGAGAGCGTGGCCCGTCCGATCGAGCAAGCGATCGTCGCGGTGCGCGGGGTGCGCGGCGTCTCCACCCGGGTGCTGCCTGGCGGTGCCTCGGTGCAAGTGCGGCTGCACCCCGATGCGGATCCCGAACTGGTGGCCCTCTCGGTCCGCGAGCGACTCGACGCGGTGCGGTGGGAACTCCCAGGAGGGGTGGGACGTCCTCTTCTCCGGACCGCGAGCGGCGAGGAGCAGGCCTCGATGGTTCTGGCCCTCGCCTCGAGCGATCTGAGCGGCGCGTCCGACTGGGCGCGCACGGTGTTGAAGCCGCGGCTCGAGCAGATCGACGGGATCGCGCGGGCCCAGGTGGTCGGGGCGCCGCGTCCGGAGATGCACGTCACACCCGATCCAGCGCGAATGGCGGTGCACGGTGTGAGCGCGAGTGACCTCGCCACGGCGCTGCGCGAGGCCAATGTCGAGGCCCCGGGCGGGTATGTGGCGCGACGGGGGATCCGCTACGCGCTCTCGCTCGAGACCGGGCTCACCGACGCGGACGAGGTCGGCGCGACGATCGTCCGCTGGGCCGGGGCTCGACCGTTGCGCGTCCGCGATGTCGCGCGGGTGGAGACAGGGTTCGCCGATCCGGAGGGGTACTCCCGGCTCGACGGCGCCTCGGCGGTCGGGATCCTTCTCTACCGCGAAGCCGGGGCAAACTTGCTGCGCACCACTGACCGCGTGCACGAAACCTTGGCCCAGGTCAGAAGTGAGTTTCCCACGCTGAACGTCGCGGTGGTGACCGATCCGACGCCGTTCGTACGCCAATCGATCTCCGGCGTCTGGCAGGCGGTCTGGCTCGGTGGACTGCTCGCCTTCGGCATCCTCCTCTTCTTTCTCGGTGACATCCGCTCCCCGCTCTTTCTCGGCACCTCGCTTCCGATCTCGGTGTTGCCGAGTTTCGCCATCCTCGACCTCTGCGGCGTGTCGCTCAACCTGATGTCCCTCGGCGGCCTCGCCCTCGGTGTGGGCATGCTGGTCGACAACAGCGTGATTGCGCTGGAGAACATCCACCGCTTGCAGCTCGAGGGGAAGGATAGGCGGACCGCGGCGGCGGAAGGGGCGCGGGAGATGGCGATGCCGATCTTCGCCTCCACGCTGACCACGGTGGCGGTGTTCCTGCCGGTCTCACTCGTGCGCGGTCCGATCGGTAGCCTGCTCCGCGATCTCTCGCTCTCCGTCTGCGTCTCCCTCGGCATGAGCGTGCTGGTGTCGCTCACCTTTCTTCCGATGCTCGTCGGGAGATTCGGCCTTCCGCCGTCTCCGGTGGAGCGCCGACCGCTCTACGGCCTCTATCATCGGACCCTGGAAGCCTGTTTGGCGCGGCCGCGGCGCTTTCTCGGGTGGGTCGGCGCGGCCCTGGCAGTCAGCATCGCGATCCTTGCCTGGCTCCCGCGCGAGATCCTGCCCGAGGTGGCCACCCGGGAAGCGGAACTTCGCCTCCGTCTTCCCTCCGGTCACGACATCGCGGCAACCGACGCGGTCGTGCGTGAGATCGAATCGTGGGTCGCGACGCAGCCGGGGGTGGAACAGGTCTTCACCCTGGTCGGCTCGGCCTCGGAGATCGATCTGGTGAGCAGTGAGCGCCAGCCGAACTACGCCACGCTCCGCATCCGAATGCATGCGAATCAGATGGGGCAACGCGACCCCATCGTGCGCGAACTGCTCCAGCGCTGGAATGGGATGAACGGCACGGAGATCGAGGTCGCGGCATCGCGGGACGAGATGATGGCGCTGCTCCCCAGTGGCGAATCGACCCTCAGTTGCGAACTTCGCGGGGCAGACCGCGCGGTCGCCGACCGCCTGCTGGAAAGCGTACAGGCCGAGGCGGAGCGGAGTCTGCGCGCGGATCGCGCTTCGGTGGATGCCGGGCAGCCGCTGCGGCTCCAGCGGGGAGAGGTCAGTCCCCACTACCGGATGTCACTCCTGAGCGACGCGCTCTGGAGACACGAGCTGAACGAAACCGAAGTGATCGACGCGGTCCGCGCCCGCTCCGGCGGGCTCGAGGCGACCCAGCTGCGCCGGTTCGACGAGGAGCACGCCGTGGTGGTCCGGGAGGCGATCCGCCCTGCTCCCTACGAGGGATCGCTGGTGGCCGGTGGACGGGTCTTCCCGGTGGAGGAGTTGCTATCGGTGCAGACGGCCGCGTCTCCCGCCCTGGTGCTGCGCGAGGATCAGAACCGAGTCGTCGCGTTGCGCTGGGATGGGCCGATGCGCGAGGTGGGGCGGGTGAAGCGCGCGCTGGAGCGCGCCTCCGCCGTGGTCGGCCTCCCTCCCGGCTACAGCCTTCGCTTCGGCGGAGCTTGGCAGGAAATGCAACGCACGCTCGGCGAGGTGCTCCGCGCCTTCGCCCTCTCCGCCGGGTTGGTGCTTCTGATCCTGGCCGCGCAGTTCGAGTCGCTCACTCTGCCGCTGCTGGTCTTCGCCTCGGTTCCTCTGGCCCTGGTCGGCGTGGCCATCGGGCTGCTCCTCAGCGGGGAATCGATCAGCGCGCTCGCCGCGGTCGGGCTCGTCATCCTCGTCGGCGTGGTCGACAACGAGGCGATTCTCAAGGTCGAGTTCCTGCGCCAGCTGCGGGAACGCGGGCACAGCCCGCGCGAGGCGGTCCGGATCGCGAGCCGCGATCGCTATCGCCCGATCTTGATGACCACGGTGACCAATCTGCTCGGCCTGGTCCCGATGTACTTCGGCCAGGGCGCCGAACTCAGGGCGCCGATGGCCACGGTACTGATCGGGGGGCTGACCTCCGGCGCGATCCTCACCCTCCTGGTCATCCCCGTCCTCTTCGATCTGTTGGGCGGAGAGAGGACGCGCGGAGGGGGCTCCTGGCGCGACAGGTTTCGCCTTCGGGCCAAGGGAGACCTACGATGCGCGCCCTGATGCTCCCGCTCAGGCGCCCGGTCGCCACCGGAGCGGTGTACCTGGCGTTGCTCCTCTTCGGCACCGCGACCCTCTTCGATCTGCCCCTCTCACTCTCACCGGATCTCGACTATCCGGCGCTCTCGGTGCAGCTTTCCTGGCCCTTCGCCAGCCCGGAGCAGATGGAAGCGTTGGTGACCTCACGGGTGGAGGCAGAGGCGGAGCTGCTGCCCGAGGCGCATGAGGTCTCCTCGGTCAGCGGTGAGGGCTGGGCTCGAATCGACATCGCGCTCGAGCGCGGGTCACCGGTCGACCGGGCCGAGGTGTTCCTGCGCGAGCGTCTGGCTGCCCTCCGCGACGACCTGCCGACGGCAGTCGACCCGCCGATCATCGACCGCTACGTGCCGGAGGAGATGCGCCGAGGGGACTTCTTCGTTCTCCAGGTCGAGGGAGCGCGCACCGACCAGGCGCTGCGGGAGCTGGTCGATGACCAGATCACCCCCCGCCTGCTCGGTGTCCCTGGCGTCTCCGATCTCGAGGTGTACGGCGGGCGCGACCCGGAAACCCGGATCGACCTGGCCCTGGATCCGATCGAGCGCGGTGACGTGGAGGTCGGTTCGGTGCTCTCCGCGTTCGACCGGGTCGGAACGGACGACGGCCTGGGAGCGCTCGCCCATGGTGGTTGGAGCCTGCCGGTGGTTCTCGATCGGCCACCGGCCGCGGCGGCGACGGTGGGCGAGGTGATCGTCGGCGGATCCCGCGAGCTCCCGCGGCGGGTGCGCAGCGTCGGCTCGGCGGTGGACGGCTGGGAAGAGCCGCAACGGCTGTCGCGCATCGATGGGAACCCGGCCATCACCGTGGTGCTCGAGCGCGAGGCCGGAAGCAACGTGCTCGAAGTGGTGCGCAGCGTGCGTCGGACGCTGGAGGAGATCCGCGCCTCACTCCCGGCCGACGTCGACGTCGCAGTACTCCACGATCAAAGCGAGAGCATCAGCCGGGAGCTGGACTCCCTCAGCCGACGTTCCCTCGTCTCCATCCTGGCCATCTTCGCGGTCCTGCTCGTGCTGGAGCGCCGCTGGCGCTCCCCTCTGGTCGTCCTCCTGACCGTTCTCTTCTCCGCCCTGGCCACGTTCGTCTGCTTCCGGGTGGTGGGAATCGGCATCAACCTCGTGACCCTCTCGGGACTGGCCCTCGCCTTCGGCATGTCGGTCGACAACTCGATCGTGATCCTGGAGAACGTCGGCCTGCGCCACCGCGGGCCTGGACCGACCGCCGGCCCTGCGGGAGCGTGGACCCGGCTGCGCACCCTGGCCGCGACCCGCGAAGTGTTGTTTCCCCTGGTGGCGGGCACCGCCACCACCACCGTCGTGCTCACGCCGTTTCTCTATCTCTCGGGCGACCTGCGCGATTACTACCTGCCGTTCATCCTCTCGGTCTCCCTCTCCCTGCTCGCCTCCCTGGTCGTCGCGGTCTCCCTGACCCCTCCGCTGGCGCGCTGGGCATTGTCCGAACCGGACGGACCCGCGACCGGACCTGATGAACGGAAGCATGCGGCGCGGACCTTTCGCTCGCGGGCCAACGGGGGGTACGGCAGACTGCTCGCCCCGATGCTCCGCCGCCCGGGCACCACCGCCCTCGTGGCGTTGCTCGCCTTCGGCGGGAGCCTCTTCGTGTTCGATCGTTTCGTCTCTCGCGGTTCGATCTTTCCCTCCGAAACGGACACCAGCCTGAACGTGGGCATGCGTTTTCCGCCGGGGAGTGACCTCCACGATGTCGACGCCATGATCACCCGGTTCGAACGCTTCATCCTCGAACATCCCCTGCGCGCGGCCGGACACATCACCAAGGTCGAGGCACTGGTGCTGGCCAATCGAGGCATGCTGCGCGTGCGCTTCTCCCCCCGGAGCGCCGAGACTGCCGTCCCCCAGACCATCAAGGAAGAGTTGACCGTCCGCGCCGCCGCGGTCTCGGGTGCCAACGTCTCGATCACCGGGTTCGGCCCGGGATTCAGCGGGTCGAGCGGGACCACCACCCCGAGCTACCAGCTGAATCTCCGTGGACCGGACTACCTCGAGCTGGGCCGACTCGCCGACGACCTGGGTCGACGCCTCGGGAACCATCCCCGGGTGCGCGAGATCGACACCAACGCCTCCAACTTCATGCTCGACGACGCCATCGCGATGGCCGTGGTACCCGATCGAGAGGCGATCGCCCGACACGGGCTTTCGGTGCGTGACCTGGTCGCGGCCATCCAGCCGGCGATCGCCGGGGAGTTCTTCTCCGGACGTCGCGCCGGGCTGTCCGGAGACGTGAACACCAGGGTGCGCCTGGCCGGCGGGGAGGCCCAGAGCCCCGAAGCCCTGCTCAACACCCGCCTCCTCACCCCGCGGGGGACGGCGGTTCGACTCGGAGCGTTGGCGCGGCTCGAGGAGCGCCCGGTACCGGCGGAGATCCACCGCCGTCATCAGCAGTACGAACGAGCGGTCTCGTTCGACTTCCGCGGGCCGCGACCGATCGCCGATCGCTACGTTCGGTCGTTCATCGAGGGAACCACACTCCCTCCGGGGTACATTCTGGAAGAAGGGCTCGGCTTGCTTCTCTCGCGGCGCGAGGAGCAGGCGATCGGACTGGCGCTCGGATTCGCCCTCGTCCTCATCTATCTCGTCTCGGCGGCCCTCTTCGAGAGTCTGATCCTGCCGTTCGTGGCGATCCTCTCGGTCCCCCTCGGGTTCATCGGGATCGCGCTCACTTTCTGGATCGCCGACCTCCCGTTCGATCGGACCGCCTACGTCGGCCTGATCCTCCTCGCGGGGGTGGCGGTGAACAATGCCCTCCTCTGGGTGCACCGGGCGGGACAGATCCTGCGCCGCACGGGCGATGTGGTCGGAGCGGCCCTTCGCGCCTCGATCGAACGCTGGATTCCGATCCTGATCACCACGCTCACCAGCGTGGCCGGGCTGCTACCGCTGGCGATCGGGGCAGACCCGGGAACGAGCGGCAATTGGCGAAGCCTCGCCCTCTCCACCACCGCCGGGCTCGGCGCGTCGACCATTGTGACCCTGTCGGTCGTGCCGGCCCTCTTCATCCTGTTCGAACGGAAGCGCACGCGCCCCGCGCGGAGCGCCGGAAACTAGTCCATGAGAAAGGAGATCCCGATGATCACGAAGCTCCCCTTCCCTTCCCAGCTTGCCCTGTTCGGCCTGATCGGTCTGGCCATTGCCGCCAACTCCCCGCGACCGGTGGTGGCGGCGGAGAACCCTCCCATGACGGAGGTCGCGAGACCCAGCGGCTCCGGCGGCTACACCTTCAGCTCGAACCTTGCCATCGGCGGACCGAATGCGCCGGATGAGGCTCAGTTCTTCGAGAAGCTGGGGCGCGTCGCGGTGGACGCCGATGCGGCGGGCAACATCTACGTACTCGACAACGGCAACCTGCGGATTCAGGTCTTCGATCCGAGCGGGAAGTTCCTCCGCGGATTCGGTCGCGAGGGGGAAGGACCGGGAGAGTTCAAGATGCCCACCTGCCTCTCGGTCAACGCCAAGGGGGAGATCGCCCTCTACGACATGATGAATCAGCGCGTCTCGGTCCTCGACTCCACGGGAAAGCTGCTCCGGGACGAGATCATGGAGCGCCCGGTTCGCGACCTGTTCCTACAGGACAACGGCGGGCTCGTTCTCGCCTACGGCGGCCCGCTCGCGCCGAAGTTCGAGGCGCTAGATCGGAGCGGCAAGTCTGTCTGGAAGTTCGGGGGCGAGGCTCCCAACCCGGATCGCGCGGAGCGGGTACTGGAGTTCAACATCGGGGGGGCGGCCGGCTCCCTCGGAGTGGTCGGCGGAACCACCTACGCCGCCTCCGATCAGATCTATGGCATCCACAAGATCGAAGGGGGCAGGGTGACCGCCGGATTCCGACGCCCGTTCGAGCGCCAGGCGATGCCGACCATGGCTGACCTGGCGCGCGAACGCAGGGGCCAGGACGACGGAGCGGAGGAGGAAGGTAGCGGTCCCCGGGTGGTGATGATCACGCGCGAGGAGTCGGGCGACGGCAACGTCTCCACCTCGGTCCGCGCGGGCGAAGCCGGGGAGCACGCCATCGAATTGAACGGCGCCGACATCGCGAATCTGATGCCGAAGTTCCAGGCCGACCTGACCGGGCTCCTGGTCTTCCCCGACGGAAGGATCTGGGCCATGACCTCGGAGAAGGAGGGTGATAAGGTCGTCACGGACGAATGGAGCGGGGGCGGAGAGTATCGTCGGCGATTCACCTTGGACGATACCTACGATTCCTACGAGATCGGCGCCGACGGCCGACTCTACGGTGTAGCTCACGATAAGGACGACTTCCCGATCGTGCACCGGATCGAGTTGAAGCCGGAGGGCTGATTCGGCCCGACGGCGCCACGGTTCAACGCTCGATCCACGGCTCGAGTTGTTCATGGGTTCGTCGACCAGAAACCGGAAGGTCATGACGCTCAAGGTCCGACTCACTTCCATGATGGTACTGCTGCTGGTGGCGGTGACCGCGCTCCAGTACCTCCTGGCGGAGCGGGAGCGCCGCTCGATGGAAGAGCGGCTCTCCCGGCTGAGCGCCGAGGTGGCGAGCAGCACACGCGAGGTGCTGGAGCGCACCCGAGCCTACCGGTGGACCGGGCTCGATTCGCTTTCCGATCACTCCACTCTCGAGAGCAGGATCCTGGTGATGGAATCGGTCGAGTCCAGCAACAATTCCGATGCGACGAGCGGAAAACGGCCGCGCGAGATCCACACGGCTGGGGCGTCGGGTCGGGGCAAGGCGGCCGAGATCGCCTCGATGGTCTGCGACACCATGGGCAACGATACCCGGTTCACCGCGCGGGTGATGGTGACCCACCGCGCGGTCGGCACCGAGGTGATGCGCGAAGGGGCGATCGAGAACGGGTGGTTCTTCGAGGCCGACAGCGTCGTGACCAACGGCAAGCCGGTGTTCACCCGCCGGGTGGAGGGCGCGCTGCCGGAGGACTCGATCCAGGTGTTCGTGGATCGGCTGCTCGGCCACGCCAAGGGGGACTCCGGCAAGGCGTTCGTGTTTGCGCTCAACACCGGCGGCACACTCCGGGTCCCCCCGCGAGGAGCACCCGCCACCGACGTGATCGTGAACCTCCCCCTCCCGGTCGGCGGGCTCGATAGCCTCTACGCGCTCGAGATGCGATTTCCGACCGACGACTTGCTGGCCGAGCTGGAGCGCTCGCGCCGGCGCGGACTGGCCTGGCTCACCGCGATGCTCGGTGTGGGCGTCATCGGTGCCGCGCTCATGGCGAACCAGTTCACCCGGCCGCTGCGGGATCTTCGCGCGTCATTCGGCCGGGTGGAGAGAGGCGACCTGGACGTCTCGATCCGACCGGAGCGTCCGGACGAGATCGGGCAGTTGACCGAGTCATTCAACGAGATGGTGGCCCGCTTGCGCGAGAGCGGCGAGATGAAGGAGCGACTTGCCGAGGCGGAGCGGATGGCCGCGATCGGCCGGATGGCGGCCGGGGTTGCGCACGAGGTCCGCAATCCGCTGAACGCCATCCTCCTCACCCTCGAGCAGATCCGGGAGAAATCGAAGCACGACGGCCTCGACCGCTATCACGAGATCGTCTCCTCGGAAGTGATGCGTCTGGAGCGGCTGGTGAGCACCTTCCTCGATCTGGCCCGAGCGAGCGATATCGCGCGCGAGGCGCACGATGCGGCGGAAGGACTGCGGGCAGCAGTCGAGCTGTTCCGTCCGGAGGCGGAGCGGAAGCAGGTGACTCTCCGGTCGGACATCCCGGGGCCGTATCTCCTGTCCGGCGATCGATTCCGGCTGCCGAATGTCTGGAACAATCTCCTCTCGAACGCGCTCGCCGCCGTGTCGACCGGCGGCTTGATCTCACTCCAGACGGAGGTGCGAACCGCCGTCGCCCCGGATGGAACCGCCCGGCGCGAGCTTCAAGTCACGGTTCGCGACGACGGACCGGGAATCGCACCGGAGCTCCTCCCCCGCATCTGGGAGCCGTTCGTCTCCGGTCGAAAGGATGGAACCGGATTGGGACTCTCGATCGTGCGCTCGGTGGTCGAGGCCCACGCGGGCACGGTCGAGACGGAGTCCTCGAAGTCCGGCACCGTGATGCGGGTTCTACTTCCGCTCGCCTGATCCGCGGCTATGATGGAGCCATGATCGATCGTCGCTTGAACATCCTGGTGGTCGATGACGAGTCCGCCAATCGAACCATCGTGGCCGACATCCTGCGCGATCAGCGCCACGACGTGCGAACCGCGGAGACCGGGGTCGCCGCCCTCCAGATTCTGGACCAGGACCCAGTCGACCTGCTCCTGACCGACCTGCGGATGCCGGGCATGGATGGCCTGGAGCTGCTCCGCGCCGCCCAGCGTCGCCGGCCGGAGCTGGCCGTCATCCTGATGACCGCGTTTGGAACGGTCCAGTCCGCGGTCGAGGCGATGAAACACGGGGCCTACGACTACCTGCAGAAGCCGTTCAACCGCGAGGAACTGATCGCCCGCGTGGCCCGCGCCGCCGAGCGCGCGTTCCTCGTGCGGGAGAATCGGAAGCTCCGGCAGAAGCTCGAGGACGAAGTTGGTCCGCGTATCCTCGGAAACAGTCCGGGGGTTCGGCGCTTGTTGCAGCAGATCTCGCGCCTGGCCCCACTTCCGGGGGACGTTCTGCTCACGGGCGAGAGCGGCACCGGTAAGGAACTCGTCGCCCGGGCGCTCCACTTCCAGGGGCCGCGCGCCGCGGGGCCGTTCGTCCCGGTCAACTGCGCCGCCATCCCTGAGGGAATCGCCGAGAGTGAGCTGTTCGGACACAAGAAGGGTGCATTCACTCACGCCTCGCAGGATCGGGCCGGCCGGTTCGAGCAGGCCGACGGCGGGACGCTGTTTCTCGATGAGATCAGCTCGATGCCGCTCAGCCTCCAGGGAAAGCTCTTGCGCGTGCTGCAAGATCGGATCGTGGAGCGCGTCGGTTCGTCCCAACCGCTTCGGATCGAGGTGCGGATCGTCGCCGCGAGCAATCGGGATCTGCGGGCGATGGCCGCCAGAGGAGAGTTCCGGGACGATCTCTTCCACCGTCTGAACGTCCTCGAGCTCGAACTCCCGCCGCTCCGCGAGCGCCGGGAGGACATCGGGTTCCTCGCCGCCCACTTCGCGGAACGCGCCGCGCTCCGGTCCGGGCTCCCGGTACCCGAGATCGACCCGGGTCTGCTCGCCGCTCTCGGCACCTACGCCTTCCCGGGAAATGTCCGCGAGCTGGAGCACCTGATGGAGAAGATGGTGGCGCTCGCCGAGGGAGATGCCCTCACGGTGCGCGACCTGCCCCCCGCGGTCGCGCGGGCAATCGGGGCCTCGGCGGGTGGGGCGTCGGTGGGAGGTACCTCGGTGGGAGGTGCACCGCCGCCTTCGCCATCGTCGGCGGCGGAAACCGGCTCCTCGCTGGAGGCGGCGACTGACGAAGAGAGCGGGGTGAGCCCCGAGACACTCCTCTGTCGGGGAGCGGTTTCCCTGACCGATGTCGAGGAGCGGCTGCTGCGCGAGGCGATCCGCCTGTCGGGTGGAAACCTGAGCGAGGCCGCGCGCCGACTGTCGCTGTCGTACAAGACGATGCGGTACCGAGCAATCAAGTTTGGCCTGGCGAGAGAAGGGGACTAGCCCCGCGCAGCCGGATCGGGAGGCGAGCGTGATCGAGTCCGCGGGACTCCCGCCCCAGTCGGGCGACGGGCAGATCTCCGAGCGGCCGGATGGCGAGTCGGAGCTGCGCCCCACCGCCCCGCTGGCCCGGCGATCCTCCTCCGATCCATGCTCCACTGGCCAGAAGCCCCCCGTCGTCTCGACGCTTCGCGGGGATCCGGACCAAACGGAGGAAGATCGGCCCCGGCTCGGCCGATCCGACTTCAATCGCCCCACGCTGCAGATCGCCCGTGAGTTGCTCGGCAAGGTGATCGTTCGGCGCATGGATGGCGACCGAAGGGAATGGGGCCGCGACCAAGGGGATTGGGGCGGCGACGGAGACGCTGGTTCGGAGTCGGCAAGACCCGACATCCGCGCCCTGATCACCGAAGTGGAGGCGTACAAGGGGCCGCGCGATCTCGGCTCCCACGCGGCGCGCGGGCGGCGGACTCCCCGGGTCGAGCCGCTCTATGACGATGGCGGCACGGTGTACGTCTACCTTTGCTACGGGATGCACTGGATGCTGAACTTCAGCACCGCAGGCCGGGAACGCCCGGAGGCAGTGCTCATCCGCGGGGTCATTCCTGTGGTGGCGGTCGGATCTCCGCCGATCCGCGCGCCACGGCGCAAGGGCGCGCAACGGCGCAACGGCGCGAACGACGCTGGAGCGCTCCGCCGGCCTGCACGCATGGACGTCCGGGCGCCAGACCGGTCGAGCGTCTCCGGGAATCCCCGGCGTTTCATCCCGAGGGGCACCCTCAATCCGGCGCGGGCCGAGGTGTCAGGCCCCGGCCGGGTGACCCGGCATCTTTCGGTCGACCTGAAACTCAATCGGATCGATGCCTGCAGCTCGGATCTGCTCTGGGTGGAAGATGGCGGGTACCATGTTTCGGACCGGTGTGTCACCCGAGGGCCCCGAGTCGGAATCGACTACGCGGGCCCCTACTGGGCGTCGCGCCCCTGGAGGTTCCGCATCGACCTCCCCCTCTGGATCCCGGTCCGGTAACCGAGAACGCGGCAGCGAACTCCGTCCGGACGGAGTTCGCTGCGACCTCAACCATTGCCTTGGCATTGTGTTACGGCTCAGCAGAGCACCGGGGACGCTCAGGCTCGAGGGGCCGGATGCGCCTCGTCAGTAGCCCGGCGCCCCCTGATCGATCCAGTCGCGCAGGGTCAGGATCTCGGCCTCGGTGACGCACTCCGTACACCCCTTGGGCATCCGATCTCCGAACGGGGGATTCGGCCCGAGCTTCTGGATCAAGAGACTCTGCGGGCTATCCCAGCGGACCACCACGGGGGCGTGCGTCGACCGTGTATTCAGGATGCCGAGGGCGGTGTCGACCCGGAGCCCCGCCTCCGCTCGATCCGGACCGTGACAGCCGAAGCACCCGTGGGCCTGCAGGATCGGTCTTACATGAGCCGTGTAGGCGATCCGCGTGGGCGCGACCGAGAATGGAACCTCGTTGCTCAGGTGCCCCGCTATCTCGACCTGGACGGTGCCGTCGACCGCACCGACCGGGACCCACGAGCGCAGTGAGGTGGGCGTCCAGACCGTGATTTGCCCCTGGATTCGCCCGTTTGGGCCACTGAAGGTAACGATCATCTCGGGGGAACCCGGCTGCCCGTCGAAGCCGGCCCCCCAGATGGTGATGATGTCGCCGGTGGTCGTCCGCGCCGGTTGCAGCTTGTCCAGGCGCAGCGCGACCACCGGCTCCACGATTGCATACGGGATTCTGTTGCTCGTCCGGGCGTCCACCTCGAGGTACACGGAATCGTCGACGGCCGACGTCGGCACCGTGGCGACGATCCGCTGATCGGACCACAGAGCGACCGTGGCCTCGCGCGTGCCAAAGTGCACCTTGCTTCCCTCCTGATTCGCCCCAAAGTGCGCCCCTTCAATCTCCACTTGAGCGCCGATCTCGATCGAATCCGGCTCCATCGAGGTGATCTTCGGCCCCGGCTCCTCCGGTGGGGCGAGGCGTTCGCGTTCACTGCATCCGGCGAGGGCGAGGACGGTCAGGATCAACAGCGTGGCCACCGCGAGGGGTGACAAGAACAGCGCGACCGCCGGAACGATCGACTCGCGGCACGAAATGGACTGAGGTGTGCTCGACGTACGCATGGGTCCTCCGTTGGTCTGGAGCGCGGTGCGAGTGCGAATTCGACTCTTACCTGCGATTCAAGACCACAGAGTCGCCGCGACGCCGGCCGTCACAACGATTCTCCAGAATCAGAAACAGGCGACCGGACGCGAATCCGGTCGCCTGCCAGCACCAGGCATCCCCGGTGGGAGACGCCCACGCCCCTGGGAACGGGGGGCTACTCCTGATCGCCGCCGATCCAGTTGCCCAGCCCGCCGAGGATCGAGCCTTCACCCCGGGATCCGCCGGACTGCGGCGCGGCCGCCAACATCCTTCCGGCCAGGCGGGAGAACGGCAAGGACTGCATCCAGACCTTCCCCGGGCCGGTCAGAGTCGCGAAGAAGAGCCCCTCGCCGCCGAAGAGGACCGACTTGATCCCACCCGCTTGAACGACATCGAAGGTCACGGTGTCGGTGAGCGCGGCGACGCAGCCGGTATCGACGTGGAGGGTCTCCCCCGGACCGAGATTCCGCTCGACCATCGTGCCGCCAGCGTGGATGAAGACCCAGCCATCTCCCTCCAGCTTCTGCATGATGAATCCCTCGCCGCCGAACAGGCCGGTGAGGATCTTCCGCTGGAACGCGATCCCGAGCGAGACGCCCTTGGCCGCGCAGAGGAAGCTGTCCTTCTGACAGATCAGGCGGCCGCCGACGTCGGTCAACTTGATCGGCAGAATGGTGCCGGGAAACGGCGCGGCGAAGGCGACATGTGCCTTGCCCGACCCGTTGTGGGTGAAGACGGTGGTGAACAGACTCTCTCCGGTCAGCAGTCGCTTGCCCGCCCCGAGCAACTTGCCCATGAAGCCCGACCCTTGCGACTGTGCGGACGCGTCGCCAAAGACGGTGTTCATCTCGATCCAGCGGTCCTTGTACATCATGCCGCCGGCCTCGGCGATCGCGCTCTCGCCCGGATCGAGCTCGACTTCGACAAACTGCATGTCCGAACCGTAGATCTTGAAGTCGATCTCATCCGCCGAGCTGCGCCCCGCGGTGGCGGCGGTCGGCGCGGCAGGCGGGGCAGAGCCGGTCCCGGTCAGTTCGGCCACGTGCGATACCCGGATCCATTCCGCAAACCCGGGACGCCAGCAGAGCGCTTCCGGGTTCTGCTTGGCGAAGTCGACCGCGGCGGTCAGATCCATCGGCCCGACCTTCTGCCCGCTGACGAAGAAGTGCCACTGATTCATCTCTATCCTCCTCGAAGGTCAAATCGATTCGGGCCTCTGATCGAGTCCCTGCCTCTGATCGAGTCCCCGCCTGTGATCAAGTCCCGGCCTGTGATCAAGTCCCGGCCTCCGGTCGAGTCCTTGACCCCGACTCAACTGCCTGCCTTGGCTCAGGTCCCTGCGTTCGCCCCGGGAGCTGAGTCGGCTCAGGTCCCGGTGTCAGCTCCCTGCTCCTCGACCCGGCGATTGATCTCCGCGATCAGCGCCCCGTCCAGTCCCAGCCGCGCGGCCAGGAGCCCGAGATAGGCGCGCTCCGCCGGCGCGTCGTTGCCGCAGACGGCGACGGAGGCGGTGTACACCTCGGCGGCAAGCCGCGGATTGTTCACACGCACGATCAGGCTGTCAACATCCGCCGGCTTCGCGATCTCCGCCTCGAGCCAGGCGCGGTCTTCGTCCGACGCACCGGACTTCTCCAACTCCCCGAGCAACCGGCCGCGCTCTTCCGCGTCGACGGCCCCATCGGCCTTCGCGGCCAAGACCATCGCCTCGACCAGAAGCAGCGCCTGCGCCTTCAGCTCCTCCGGCGTAGGGGGTGGCGGGGGCGCGAAGGACGCTCCTTCGCCGATCGGGCCGGTGCCTGGCTGGGTCAGCGTCCCCGCCCCGCCGCCAGGCCCGCGGGATCCACCGCCGACGATCCCCTTTTGCTGCAGGTGCTCCCACGCGGCGATGGCAATGCCGCCCAGAATGGTGAGCCCCTGGGGCGAGGTCAAGACCCGCCCCATGCCGTGGCCATGGCGGCCGCGGTGCCCGTGCCGCACCCTGCTCCCGCTCCGAAGGCCGGTGCGCAAGAGCTCGCCCAAGAGTCGTTCCGCGTCCATCGTGCTCCATCCTCCTTGACCGCGCTCCGCGCGCGACCGGGCCAGAGGGTACCCGCCCTCGGCGCCGGGGAAAACACGGAATCGGAGACGGGAGGTTGCAGGAAACCGGTGCCGGAAGATCAGTCCGCGGCCAGAACGAACTCGAGGGCGGACCGCAGCTCCGCCACGTGATTCGGGGGAAACGAATGCCCCACGCCCGGATAGGTCTTGAGCCGCACCCGATAGCCGGCCCGGCTGAATGCATCTCGGGCACGCGCAAACCCTTCTGCGCCGCGTTCCGAGCCCCCGACGGTCAGGTAGATGCGCACCTGCGTTGCGGCCTCGGTCGGGATCACCAACTCCTCGGGATCGTAGAAGCCGGACATCGGGATGAGGGCGGGAAACAGAACCGGGTGCGCCAGCCCCGCGCTCAGCGTGAGGTTACCGCCCTGGGAGAATCCGGTGAGCACCACCCGCCTCGGATCGATCCGGTAGCGCGCACGCACATACTCGAGGGTCTCCAGCACGCGCCACTCGCCCTCGTCGGCGTAGAGCCACTGAAAGCCCTGCCCGGTCGGCGTCGGGCGGACGGCGTCCGGGGCGACGAGGATGGCTCCGATCGCCGCGGCGTTCTCCCGCCAGGCCCCAGCGATGTCCAACGCGTCCGCACCATAGCCGTGGAGCGCGATGATCACCGGCGCAGCCTGGGTGGAATCGAATTCGCTCGGGAGGAAAACCAGCGGCGGGCGCTTCGCCGCCATCGCCTTGTACTCCTCCAGGCCGTCCGCGCGATTGCGGCGCATCCGTTCGAGTGCGGCCTCGTATCCTTTCGATCCGCGAATCAGCGCGAGATCAGGATCTCGGGCAACCAGCCGAAGCCCCTCGAAACCCGACTCGGCGGCCCGCAGCAACCACTGTTCCGCCGGCATCGCCTTCCCGTAACGGGCGTACGCGCAGGCCAGGTTGTAGGCCAGCGTCTCGTTCCCGGGGCCGATCGGCTGCAGTTGCTCCCCCGCCGCGATCGCCGTCTCCCAGCGCTGATCCCGGAGCGCCTCCTGGAACACCGTGATCAGAGCCTGGCGGCGTTCGGCACTCGTGGGCTCCCCGTCCGACTGAGCCGCTCCGCTTCGATCCGCGCCGCTTCGATCCGCGCCCGAGCGGCCGAGCTGGGCGAAGCCGGGCTCCGGAGGGTCAGACCACGCCGGCAAGGGAAACCCGCCCAGGATCGACACGAAGCAGGCGAAAACAACCGCCGGGATCGCCGCCGACTTCGCGCCGTGGCCCGCCGGATGGCGGAAGCATCGTCGATAGCCGGAACGTTTCAACCGTGCCTCCCTTCGCTACGGATCACGGCGCGAGAGCATGCCGAGCGCATTCGACGGACCGGTTGCGCCGCGGATCGGACCTCGCTCCTTGGCCGTTTCGATCGTGTCCCCCTCCCCGGGAGCCAGGAACAGATTCGCCTCGAGACCGTGTTGCTTCGTGTACAACTCGTGATAGCGCCCCCGCGCCGCGAACAACTCCTCATGGCTGCCGCGCTCGAGAATCGCCCCGTCCTCGACGACCAGGATCTGGTCGGCCCGACGGATGGTGGAGAGGCGGTGAGCGATCACGAAGGTCGTGCGCCCCTTCATCAGGTGCGCAAGTCCCTCCTGGATCAGCGCCTCGGACTCCGAATCGAGGCTCGAGGTCGCCTCGTCCAGAATGAGGATGCGCGGATCGGCCAGGATGGCCCGGGCGATCGACACCCGCTGGCGTTGCCCACCCGAGAGCTTCACCCCGCGTTCCCCTACGATGGTGTCGTACCCTTCGGGGAAGCGCTCGGCGAACTCACTCACGCGCGCGATGCGACACGCCTCCAGCACCTCGGCCTCACTCGCTCCCGGGCGCGAAAAGGAGACATTGTCGCGAATCGATCCATCGAACAGGAAGGTCTCCTGCAGCACCACCCCGATCCGGGTGCGGTAGCTGTCGAGCGAGACGGTTGCGAGATCGATCCCATCGACCGCAACTACCCCGCTGCGCGGTACGTGGAACGCCGCCACCAGTCCGATCATGGTCGACTTGCCCGATCCGGAGGAGCCGACCAGCGCGGTGACCGTGCCCGGCTCGGAGACGAAGCTCACCTCGCGCAGCACCAACTTGTCCGCTTCGTAGGCGAACGACACCTTCTCGAAGGTGATGCGTCCCCGAATGTCCTGAAGCCCCACGGTCCTTCTCGGGTCATCATCCTCGCGGCGCTCCCGCAGGACCTCGCGGGTGCGCTCCAATCCGGCGAACGCCTCGGTCAGTTGCGTGCCGATGGCCACGATCTGGAACACCGGAGCGACCAGAAAGCCGAGGAAGGCGGTGTAGGTGAAGAACCCACCCAGGGTCATGGCTCCACTCAGTACCTGGTTCGCTCCGACGAACATGATGGCCGAGCCGACGAACCCTAGGAGCACGGTGGAGGCCACCCCCATTGCGGAGGTTGCGGTCAGCGTCTTCAAAACATTCTCCAGTAGGCGCCCCACGCCCGCCTGGAAAACCGCGTGTTCGCGCCCCTCGGCGTGATACCCCTTCACCGTGCGCACCGCTCCGAGCGATTCGGTCAACCGCCCGGTCACTTCGCTGTTGATCTTGCCCCGTTCGCGGAAAATCGGACGGATGGTGCTGAAAGCACGATTGAGGACGAGCATGAAGAGGATCAGGACGGTGAAGGTGACGATGGTCATCATCGGGCTGATTCGTAGCAGCACGAAAAAGGCGATGAGTGCCGTCATCACACCGCCGACCAGCTCCACCAGCCCGGTTCCGACCAGATTCCGGATCCCCTCGACATCGCTCATGATGCGCGAGACCAGGGCCCCGGTCTTGTTGGCATCGTAGTAGGAGACCGGAAGTCGACCGATGTGACCCTGCACCCGCACGCGAAGCTCGGTAATCAAGCGCTGCGCCGCCTTGGAGAGAAGCTGGGTGAGGGCAAACGAGGTCGCGCCCTGGATGAGGGTCGCGCCGAGCACACCCAGGACCAGCGGAGCGAGGAGTTCGAGGTTCCGCTTGGCGATCACATCATCGACCAGGACCTTGGTCGATGACGGCAACACCAGCCCGGAGACGCGGTTGATCGCCATGAGTAACAGCCCAAGCAGCAGGATTCCGCGTCTCGGCTTGACCAACGCCCAGATGTCGGGCCAGAGCTCGCGCAGGCGCTCGGAGGTCGGTCTCTTCGGTAGCGGCTTGCCATCTGGTCCCAGCTTCAGCGGCTCGTCTTCGCCCCCGCGGGATCCGAGGCGGCGCGAACCGTGACCACCGACCCCGTCACCGCTCCTCATCGCCCGCACCAGGACCTCCACTCCGCTTCGGCCAGTCCGACGGTCAGCTTCTGCTGCTGCCGCACCAGTGGCTGCCGCAGGATCAAGGGCTCGGCGAGCAGGCGCTCGAGCCAGCGATCCGCACCGGGCGAGGCCGCGGCCAGCCCGAGCTCGTGGAACCGCTTCGACTCGCGGTCGATCAGCGCTTCGATCCCGAACTTGTCCACGAACCGCTTCACCTCGCCGGGCGACATCGGCCGCTCCCGCAGATCGATGAAGTGAGTCTTCACGCCGCGCTCGGCAAAGAACCGCAGCGCCTTCTTCGTATCGTTGTCCTTCTGGGTACCAAAGATCTGCACTTCCATGCCCGGAGGGTAACCGGGAAGGGACATGAAGTCACGGATCGGGGCACGACCGCTCGGGCCTGGCTCAGGCCCGGCTGGCCGCCGCCAGCGGATCGATCGCGCCCGTCCCGCGCCGGATTCGCCTCTCTCCTGAGCTCGGCTTGGTGGCAGAAAACGTGGTGAGAATGGCATTGCCGCCATGGGCTGTTCCCCGGATCATCCGGCCCATGCGAAGCCAGATCCAATCGTCGCCTCCCTCGGCTGTCTCCCGGCCCCGTTCCGCCCGCCGGGTCGCGATGCTCGCGTTCCCCGACGTCCAGATTCTCGACGTGACCGGGCCGCTCGAGGTGTTCTCCCGAGCCTCACGCTGGCTGCGTGATCAAGGCGGCTGCGCGGACCACGTGTACGAGGTGGAGATCATCGGCCTCCGGCGCGGACGGCTTCGCACCTCGTCCGGCATCCGGATCCACGCCGACCGGGCATTCTCCGAGGTCGACCGCGGCGTCGACACCCTGCTGATCGCCGGAGGTATGGGTGTAGGGCCATGCCGCGGAAACAAGAACCTGATTCGGTGGATCCGGCGCCAGTCGACCCGGGTGCGGCGGCTGGCCTCGATCTGCACCGGGGCCTTTCTCCTCGCTGACGCCGGTTTGCTCCGAGGGCGGATTGCAACGACGCACTGGCACCATCTCGACCATCTCGCGCGGGAGTTTCCCGACGTTCGAGTCGAGGCCGACCGAATCTTCACGCAGGAGGGATCGCTCTACACGTCTGCCGGCGTCACCGCGGGAATGGACCTGGCCCTGGCTCTGGTCGAGGAAGACTTCGGCCGAGAGGTCGCCCTGGCCGCGGCTCGCGAGTTGGTTCTCTTCCTCAAACGACCCGGTGGACAAGCGCAGTTCAGTGCGCAGCTCTCGGCCCAGCTGGCGGAGCACGAACCGCTTCGTGACCTGCAAACCTACATCGCGGAGCACCCGGATCACGATCTCTCGGTCGGCCGCCTCGCCCACCGCGTGGGTATGAGTCCGCGAAACTTCGCCCGCCTCTTCAAGCGCGAGGTCGGAATCACTCCGGCGCACTATGTGGGGACGGTCCGTGTCGAGACGGCACGCCGGCTGTTGGAGGAAACGTCGCACCGGTTGGAGACGATTCGCCGCAGAAGCGGGCTCGGCACTCTGGAATCGATGCGGCGGACGTTTCTTCGCACCATTGGCATCACTCCCGGCCAGTACCGGGAGCGGTTCCGGCGCTCGGAGAGTCCCGGCGCGGAAGGGACACGCACCGGTGGCAAGGCGCGGAAAGCAGGTTGAGGCGAGGTCGACCCGCGACCTCGGTTCGGCGGGCGGATGGTGTCGCACGGACGACGCCGCGAACTTGAAGGAGATCGAGACATGATCAAGCGTAACACCGGCAGGGAGGTATTCGTGGCCTTCGCCGTGACCTCTGCCCTGACCCTCGCCTCGAGTGCAGCCATGGTGGCGCCTTCGCGCGCAGCGACGGAAGGTCGAGCCGACGGCGACTCCCGGGCGGCGCAGCCCACGCCCGCCCATATCGCCTCTCTACCGCGAACGCCGGGGGTCGAGATTCCGGTGGCCTTCGTCATCGGGGCGGATGCCGAGGTGCTCGACTTCGCCGGTCCACTCGAGGTGTTTGCCGCGGCCTGGACACCCGAGGGCAAGCCACTCTTCAAGCCCTACTTCGTGGCCGGCGGATCCGAACCCGTGCTCGTGGGGGGGAACATGCGAGTTGTTCACGACTACACCTTCGCGAATGCTCCCGCCCCGAAGGTCATCGTCATCCCGGCGATGAGCGAGGACAGCCCCGAGATGGTCGACTGGATCCGACGGGCCGCCGCGGGAACGGACCTCACCATGTCGGTCTGCAACGGCGCTTTCGTTCTGGCCCGGACCGGATTGCTCGATGGCCGGCCGGCCACCGCCCACCATGGCGGGCACTTCCGATTCGCAGGCGCGTTCCCTGAAGTGCAGCTCCAGCGAGGGGCACGCTATGTCGAGACCGGGAACCTGGCTTCATCCGGAGGGATCTCATCGGGCATCGACCTCGCGCTCCGCGTAGTGGCCCGCTATCTGGGAGAGGCCGAGGCGCACGCCATCGTCGACGCGATGGAGTATCAGAGTTCCGGATGGCTCGACCCCGGGTCGAATGCCAACTACGCTCGGCTGCCGGAGCCGAGCGACCAATCGCCGATCTGTCCGCTCTGCCAGATGACCGCGAGCACCGACATCCGCTCCGAGTATCGCGGACGGACTTACTACTTCTGCGCGGAGTCCGAGAAGGAGTATTTCGACGCCCATCCCGAGGTGGTGGACCGCTTCCTCGAAGAAGATGCGGCACGCGGGTCGGAGTCCAGGCGGCAGTGATCAGGGAAACCCGGCCGAGACGTCGCGGCTGGAACCGGGACGAGACCGCTGACTCCTCGTCCCGGACGGCGTCCTCCGCCGTCTAGACATACCCCAGCTCGATCCCTTTGAGCACCGCCCGGGTGCGGTCCCGCACGCCGAGCTTGGAGAGAATCCGCGAGGTGTGGTTCTTCACGGTTCCCTCTCCCATGAACAGCGTTTCTCCGATCTCACGGTTGCTGTACCCGCCGGCCATCAGCCGGAGGATCTCGGTTTCGCGCGGCGTCAGGCGATCCGGTAGGTCAAGAGATTCGAACTCCGGGGGTGCCGCGGCGATGGAGCGAACGGCCCGTTCCGTGATTGCCGGAAGCAGGGCTGTGCCCCCCGCGGCGACTTCCCTCACCGCCTCCGCCAGGCGCTCGAACGCCACGTCCTTCAGCATCCATCCACGCGCACCGGCCCGCACTCCGGCCAGGAGGGCGACATCGTCGTCGAAGGTGGTCAGCAGGATGGCGGGCAGTACCGATCCGCGCAATCGAAGCATCTCCAGCACCTCGATCCCGGTCTTCTTCGGCATGCGCACATCGAGCACCGCGACGTCGACCTGGTGCCGTTCGAGCTCCTCCAACGCGGCCTCCCCATCGGCCGCCTCGGCCACGACGCGTAGATCGGCGGTCAGGTTGAACATCCCGGCCAGGCCACGGCGGAGCAAGGTCTGGTCGTCGGCCAGGAGGATGCGGATCATCCCGCGTCCCCCACCCGAGGCACCCACGCCGTGAGATCAACTCCGGCTCCTCGGCTGGAGTGAATGGCCAGCGTTCCTCCGACCGCCGCCAGTCGCTCCCGCATCCCCTTGAGTCCGTTGCCATCCACCCACTGTTCTACTCCCCTTCCGTCGTCCACCACCCGCAGCGCCACACCAGATCGGTCCGGTCGCAGATCGACGCGCACCGAGGAGGCCTGAGCGTGACGAAGCACGTTGGTCAGCGCCTCCTGGGCGCATCGAAGCAGTGCATGCTCCGCTTGCGGTGAAACACGCACCGCCTCCGGAGCGAGGGTGAACTCGACCTCGAGGGTCCGGATCCCGTCGAGCAGCTTCGCCAGCGCACGCTTGAGGTCGATCGGCTGCTCCTGCCGCATCGTCCCGACGACTTCGCGCACTTCGCGGAGCAGCTCGTGCACCGACTCCTTGGCCACACGCAGGGCCTCGGCTTCCTCCCCCCGCGCGCGCCGACTCGCCAGGTCCAGGTGCACACCGAGCGCGGCCAGACGGTGGCCCACCGTATCGTGTAGATCGCGAGCGATCGCCACCCGCTCCGCCTCCCGACTCCGGTCGGAGAGCAGCCGATGGGTCAGCTCGAGTTCACTGAAGAGAGCGGCGATCTTCCTGCGCGCACGCATCTCGGTCGCGGCGAGCATTCCTCCGGCAAAGGCAACCAGTTGCCACCCCAGGATCGACCCCAGGGTGATCGCCACCTGGGCGGTACCCGATAGCACGTCGAGTTCCGGGGACGCTTCAAACCCGCCAAGGCGGGCGAGCACGAGGCCGACGCTCAGGGTGAGCAGCACCTGACCGACAAACGCGCTTCGAGCCCACCGGGGCGGGAGTACGAGCGGAAGTTCCAACGCCAGCAACATGAACAGGTCGGTGGCGGTGGCCGTGGCAGCGACCGCCTGTACGAGAAGGAGCAGGACCGTGCCGCGGGTGGGACGCTCGAGGGGAGCCTGCCGCAGAAGCAGGATCATTGCGACTCCGAAGCCCAGCAGGGCCGCGGCCCCCGTCGCGACACCCGCGGGCGACACCACCCGACCGCCAAAGAGAGCCACCACGCCGATCCAGATCCATGCGATGAGAAGTGCCGCCATCAGTACATGAAGGGTCGGGGGCGCACCGCCCACACCGCGAGTCGTGGCGCTCGTCTGGGTCGACAACTTCGTCATGTCACGAATTGTCCCCCCCGGCCCCGGCCGCCGCTAGTGCCGAAAGTCACGGTCGATTTCGTGACCACAGGCACACGGCGGGGACCGGTGGCCGGCCCGATCCTGGCCTTGGCTCCGAAACGGCCGGCGATGGGCGCCGATCGTCGCCGGGCCGAAAGGAACCGACATGAACGGCATGCATATCTCAAACACACCGATCGGCGCGACAGCGCTCCTGCTGGGGATCCTCACCGTCTGCGGCTGCGGGGACGAGAGCAACGCCCCCACCCCGCCACCCGTCCCGATGCTCGAGCGCGTGGCTGAAGAGGTGCGGGTCCGGCACCAACTCCCAGGCCTGGCCGTGGCGGCTTTCACCGAGGATGCGCTCGACCTCGCGGTGACGGGCACACGGCGCCAGGACGGCGCCGATACGATCGAGGAGCGTGATCTGTTTCACATCGGCTCCCAGACCAAGGCGATGCTCGCAACGACCGTTGCGAAGCTGGTCGAGGAGGGGGTCGTCGAGTGGAGCCTCTCTCTCGCCGAGGCCTTTCCCGAACTGGCCACGACGATGACGAGCGCCTACCGAGAGGTGACCCTGGCGCAGCTGCTCCAGCATCGGAGCGGAATGCCGGGACTCGACGAATACGAGCAGTTGCTGCAACTGCCCGCGTTTCCCGGGACCGAGGCGGAGCAGAGGCAGGCGTTTGCCACCTGGATCCTGAGCCAGCCGCCCGCATCCCCGGTCGGCACCTACGTCTACTCCAATGCCGGGTACACGGTCGCGGCGGCGATCATCGAGCGGAGAACCGGTCAGTCGTGGTTGTCGCTGCTCACCTCCCGCCTGCTCGACCCGCTGGCAATCCGTGCGGTCGTGGGATGGCCACTGGACCATGGCGCGGATCAGCCGTGCGGTCACACCATCGACCCGGACCACCCGGGCTCCGGACGCCTCCTGCCGATCGAACCATCGCTCGGGCGCCTTCCGGCGGTGGTCGCCCCTGCGGGAGACCTGAGCATGGACATCGCAGACTATGGCCGGTTCGCGCAGCTGCACCTTCGCGCCTTGAACCACCACGGCGCGATCCTGGCCGACTCCACCTTTCAACGCCTCCATCAGCCGATCGGCGACTACGCCATGGGCTGGTCCGTGCTCTCCGAAGGGGAAAACCGAGTCCTCTTCCATGACGGTAGCGCAGGAACATTCTTCGCCTTCGCCGCTCTGTATCCCCATCAAGGTCGTGGCTTCGTGGTTCTGATCACGCGGACACGCCCACCGTCGACCAGGCGGTCGTCGACCTGATCACCGGTGTCCTTCGCGCCGAAGGAGGTGATCGATGCAGACCGCAGCAACTTCCCCAGCGCCACCTCGCTCGGCGCCGTCGTCCTCTTCCTGGGCTTCGCGGCCCCTTCCTGGACCGGATGCGCGGCTTCCGCTCGCCATCCCTTTCCGGAGATTGCGCGCGAGGAGGCGGGCTACCTGGAGCCGGGCGTTCCACCCGGCGCCACCTGCGACCGTGTGCAGGTGAACGGGGCCCAACTTCACTACATCGACCATGGCGGCACCGGCCCGACCATGATCTTCCTCGCCGGTCTGGGCAATTCGGCTCACATCTGGGATGAGTTCGCTCCCCGGTTCACCGACCAGTGTCACGTCTACGCATTCACGCGGAGAGGATTCGGGGAGAGCGACCAGCCCGACGGCGGCTACGATACCTGTCGCCTCGCCGAAGACGTCATTGCTCTCATGGATGCCCTGCAGCTGACGCGGGCAACGCTCGTCGGGCACTCGGTCGCCGGAGATGAACTGAGCGAGATCGGGGTTCGCTTTCCGGATCGGATCGACCGTCTGATCTATCTGGACGCGGCTTACGATCGCTCCCACGGCACTCGCCGGCTGCTGGTTGCCCTGCTCGCCATCAACTACCGCCCGCCCCGCCCAAACCGGATCGGGAGGATCGTGCGTCCGTCGCCTCCTTTCGCGCGTACCTCGAACGCATATACGGAGTGGAGTGGCCTGCAGGCGAAGTGCTCGCGACCAGGTTCTTTGCGCCCGACGGTCGCTTCGCCCAGGACGTCACCTCGGGGTCGATCAACCTCAAGGTGGTCCGAGGCGAGTCGGCGCCGGACTACGCGAAGATCCAGGCGCCGGTGCTCGCGATCTACAGCACGGACCGCGGAATCGAGCAGGATGTGCCGTGGACCCGAGCGCTCGGCATCGGTCGTGGGGTTGCGGAACTGAAAGCCCGCCGCGCCTGCGCGGCTCAGGGACGCTGGGAACGGGGGGAACGTCGACGCCTCGCGCGCGCGCTTCCCGCCGCGCGCATCGTCGAGATCCCGCGCGCCTCCCACTACGTCTTCCTATCCCATCCGGAGCAGGTGGAAGCGGAGATCAGGACCGGCACGGCCCCGCACTCCGGACGGCGCGACCGGAAGCCGTCGGCGCACGGAATCCGCTTACTCGACCGCCCTCACGTTCGAGACATTGCCGACCATGCGCCAACCTTCAGGGCGTCGCTGGTACAGCTCCACCCACACCCAGACGTCGTGCAACGGCGTCACGCCGTCGTCGGTGCGCCGCACCCCCTGCGCTTCCACCTGTGCCACCACCCATCCCAGGGTGCCGTCGGCCGACACCGTGACCGCGGGAGGGACCCGATCTTGATAGACGGCAAACTCGGTTTGCTCCAGATAGGCTTCGCGCCCGGCGGCTCCATCCTGTTTCGCGATCCGACGGATCTCTCCTCGGTTGCCGAGCGTCAGGGTGTCGGCCTCGATCGCGAGCCAGGCCGCCAGGTCGTCCTCGCGATGTGCACGGAGCACCGCCGCATGGGCGGCGAGGAGTGCCTCGCGATCTGCGCTTCGCTCGTTCGCGGGCCGCCCGCGCGCGTCGGCCTTCAAATCGTGTCCGCGCCAGGCCCCGCCCGCGGCACCCGAGCTGGTATCGATGCGCATCGGATCGCCTCCGGTCGCGGCCACGGAGTAAATGCCGCTCCAGAGTTCCTCCGCCGGTTTCGGGCTCGCGGAGTGGCCCGAGAAGTAGACCGACGAGCCATCAGGCGCCCAGGCTACGGACTGTTTCACCAGTTCCGCCCCGAGCGCGCCTTCGGTCAGGCACCGCAGGGCGCGCCCGTCGGTGGTCATCACGTAGATATCGGTCTCGCTTACGCCGTCACCGTTCCGATCACGATCGGAGAGAAACGCGATCCGCCGCCCATCCGGAGACCAGGCCCCGACCATGTCGTTCGCTCCGGACGGGGCCATGGTCTGCAGTTCACGCAGTGCACCACCGTCGTCCGCCATGGTGAAGAGTCGGTTCGGCCCTCCACGATCCGAGAAGAACAGCAATCTGTTCCCGTCGGGCGACCACACGGGAACCTGGCAGTTGGCGCTTCCATCGGTCAGCACCTGCATGTTCGAGCCATCGGCCTGCATCACGCAGATCCGCCAACGAGCGGCGGGGGCGACGCGCCACTGGAACGCGATCTTCCGGTCGTCGGGCGAGAACGTCGGTACTCCGGCGAAGCCGGCCAGGGTGGTGAGCTGACGCGCATCGGTCCCGTCCGCGGCCATCACCCACACGTTCGTATCGGTTCCGTTTCCGCGTGGCGTTTGAAAGGCGATCCGACGATCATCGTGCGAGAAGGAAGGATGAGCGTCCCGCCCCGGTGACTCGGTCAGACGGATGACCGATCTCGACGCGGCATCCAACGCTACGATCTCCGGGTCCCCGAACCGATCGCTGGTGAAGGCCATCCACCGACCACCGTGGGACCATTGGGGGTAGCTGTCGTTGAAGTACGGGGCTGCGCTTCCGCCTCCGTCCGGGGCGGCGACCTCCGCCCCAGTAACCGAGGCGGCCGCAGCCCCCAGTAGCGCACCGCAGACCAGCGAGACGACACCCCACATCCTGAACCTCCTCGTTGGACGATCAAACGGCGCCGCCGCTCGAGCGCCGGGACCGCAGCCTGGAGCTACGGCCGCAGGATCTCGCCTCGAGACCCTGCCTCGAGACCCTGCCTCGAGATCTCGCCTCGGCACCGGCGCGACCTGCTTCGCTGGAAGATACTTGAGCTGGAGATCTGGCGCGGAGGTCCGGCTCGACCTCGGCCTTACGAGGGGAGACACCAAATCGGTTGCACCGAGATGGAGATTTTCCCTCTCGATCTCCGGTGATGCCGTCGCATCATTCCCCGGAGCCGCGGGTGGCCGCATTCTGCGGCTGCGGTTCGAGACCGTGGACGAGCAGCCCCGCATACCCCCGCGACACTCGACGTTCCTCGGTCTCGAGCCGCCACCATCGCGTCGCAGCTCGGCCGCCCGGCGCAGTCTGGACGGTTTCCCACTGTCGCGGCGCGACATCAGACCAAGGCGCCCGGCACCGATTCGATGCCACCTGATTCTTCGACCGGGTGGCTCGACGGCTATCCGCGGAGAAGCCAGCGCGCCACCGCCTCCGCGATCGAGTGGGCATCGAGTTTGGTCAGGATGTGCTGGACGTGGTTTCGAACCGTGACGTAGCTGGTTCCGAGACGCAGGGCCACAGCGCGTAGCGTGAGATCCGCAGCAAGGAAGCCGAGGATCTCCCGCTCGCGCGCGGTGAGGTGGGAGATTCCGTCGTCGGGGTCCACCCCCGGCGTGCGGGCGGCAACCTGGGCGAGGTACTTCTCGAGCCGCGTTTCGCGCGTTCGCGGAATCGCGATATGGGCCAGGCAGGGCGCCCTTCCCTTCCCGGTGTGGACTGCGGCGACCCACACCAGGAGATCCATGCGCGCCCCCCGGTCCGCGGGAACGGAGAAGACCACGGGCGGATTGGGGAGTCCGTGGTCGGCCCGGAGTCGCAGCGGGCATGCGCTTGCGCAGAACGGGTTCCCCTCTCCGTCCAGCCCGCCGAACACCCGATGACAGGGGGAGCCGACGCACTCCTCTCCGCGCTGCCCCAAGAGGGACCGCGCGCGTGCGTTGATCGAGAGCAGGGTTCCGTCCGGCCCCGTGACCCAACACGGAGCATCGATCGTCTCGACCCAGCCCAATGCCCGAATGCGTGGAGTTCGAACTCCGGTGGTTCGATGCATGCGCCACTCCCGCCGGGGAGACGGGGCCTTGCCGGGGAGGTTTGGTCTGCCTGGGGGAACTCCGCTGACTACTGCCGCCACCGCCGAACTTCGCAGCCCCGCAGCGGGTTCACCCGCGGATAGGCTACTCTCCGGAGTTCGGGGAGTCATCCGCAATTATCGCCTCGCATCACGCCCCGAGGTTCGCTACCGATCCCTCCCTCGCCGCTCGCGCCGCCACTCCCAAGGAGGTGTTGGATGACGATCCCGCCACAGTCCGAGGTGGGTGCTGCGGGCGGAATGCTCCGCCTCGGCCAGTTCCGAGCTGTGGGAATAGCGGTCGAACTGCCAGGCGAAACCGTCGGCCACCATCTGCCGGTTGACCCAGACTCCATCGACGTAGACATGGGCCAGCAGGCGATCGTACGGATCACGCTCGGATCCGCGCACCGCGACCGTCTTCCCGAAGACCAACCCTGCCAGGTGCTCCCGCGCGGCATCACCGAACGCCTGCGCCTTCTCCGGAGCGTCGATCTCGAGCAGGCGCACACGGACCTCACGATTGCCTTCCTCGAGGATGGTGATGGTGTCGCCGTCGTGAACGGCCGTGCACCTCGGATGACTCGCCGCGCCGACCTCGCTCGCCGAGCGCGATTCGCGTCCCGGCGCGGCACTGTTCCCCGGCGCGGCACTGTTCCCCGGCGGCAGCGACTCCCTCCGCTCCTCAGATCCGCACCCCAGGGCCGCCACCAGGGCTATCGCGGCCAGGCAGGACCGCATGTGATGCGCGCGGCGCGGGATTCCTCCGCTCACGGAGCCTCCGATTCCGATCGTTTCCTGCCGTGGGGGCGGTTCGCCAACCCCGGAACCTGCTAGGCGATCGGCTTCTCGTGCGGGACGGTGTCGGGATCGATGCCCAGGTTGCGCACTTCCGTGCGAGCCGCTTCGTAGGCGGCGAGATTGCCGGAGTTGTTGAGCAGGAACTCGGCGAGCCGGTCCGCAGAGTAAACGTCGATCGGGATGGTGATCGCCGGGCGGAGGAAGATGCCTCCCTCGCGCTCCTCCGCGACCAGCGGTGATCCCTCGTTCAGGCGGAAGCGACGGCGGAGCGCCGCCGGGAGGATGACGGATCCTCGCCGCCCCATGCGTGTGCTGAAGTGCTGGGCCATGATGGATTCTTTCGAAGGGGACTTCGCGGGATACGACGCAGACAATCTGCGCACCGACACCAACCTACCAGTCGACTCCAGTACCTGCAATCTACGCCCCGCGACTTGCTGGTTGGATGGGGCCAGGCTTGACGGAAAGTCCGCTCATCGAGGACGGGATCGGGCGGCGCTGCCTCAAAGCCGGTTTGTCGTTCTGGAACGAAGTCCACTCCACCAACACCGGGATGCGGCCTACGGCAGTACTACCAGAGGGGCCTCGATCCACGGCTCCTCGGCATACTCGTCGAGGCCCCAGGCCGCCGCCTCGCCGGCCATCTTCACGCCGAGCTTGTAGGTCCCTGGGGCGACGGTGTCGTTGTCCGTCGGCCATTCGATCCAGAGCAGATCCGGATCGCGGGCCACGAGTCCGGCGGGAGGAATGATCATCCGGGCACGATCTTCCGGCGACGCCTCCCTGCGCTCCCGCGACATCGACAACTCCTCCGGATCGGGGGGCTCGATGACCGCCCGGGCGCGAATCTCCTCAACTCCCCCCGGGGGAAGCTCGCGGCGAGGGGAGACCTGGTGTCCCCACCGCAGGGGGACAGGCGCTCCATCAGGTCCCATGAGGCGCAGCTTGATCGGCGGAGTGTGCGAGGCGTGGTCGGAGAGATTGGTCACGCGCCAGGCGACCACGATCGTGTCCCGCGCCACGCAACTGTCCGGTTCTAGAGTCATGGCGATGAAGAGGCGCGCGGGAACATCGCCAACCAAGAGGTCGGAGGCCCCCTCGCCCGGGGGGCCGCCGTCGATCACAGGGAAGGTGGACTGCGGTGTCGCCCGACCTGAGAGGAACAGCGAGGCTACCACTACGACTGTCCAGAACGGATTTCTGCGGCGGTACTCAGAAGCCGCTTGGGCACGTACGAGCGTCATCGAATCGATCTCCTACCCCGGCTCGAGCATACGCCCAGGGCGCGAACTTCGGTATCACGCGACGGAAACTACTGGAATTCTCCCCTTCGCCACCCGCGCGCAGGTCGGGCGATTCGCGGAGGGAAGAGGGAATCAGTGCGCCGCCCGGTCGCGCGCGTCTGCGAGCCACATCCCCCAGTCCAGTTCGCGGCGCAGCGCGGCCGGCTTCACATCGCCGGCTTTGGTGCCCAACTGAACGCACCGCGCCAGATAGCGGGCAGCACCGTCGCGCACCCGGGTTACCTCGATCGGCGCGAGCTGGCCGAGCCGGCGGCAATGGTCGTAGTGGTGGGCGCGGCGGAGTTCACCCTCGAGTCGATCGGCCAGCGCCGCTTCCAGGCACGAGGTCCAGCTGACGCAGTCGATGTAAGCCACGTAGCGCGGAGGATCGGCCCAGCGAGGGGCCAGCAGGGCGAACGCGGCGGTGACCCCCGCGGATCGAAGCGCGGAGTCGATCGCCACGCCGGCCTGCGCTTCCGAGAGCTTCTCTCCACAGAGATCGGAGACCTGGCTCTGCCGACCGACGAAGCGCAGGAGCGGCGCCCGCTCCAGGTGCCCGACGACCGAAACGCGGTCCCCCAGGGCGTAGCGGTACAGACCGCCGCTGGTGGTGAGAACGACCTCGTACCCCTCACCCACCTGGAGCTCATCGACCAGCGCGACCTGGCCTTGATCGTCGATGAACTCCAGAAAGTGCGAAGTGACTGCGGCGACCGGTGCCGGCTGCCCCCAGAAGGGGATGCTGACCACCCCTTCGGTCGCGAGGAGTCCCTTGGTCTGCACCGTGACCTGCGGGAGATGGGCGCGCATCCGGGGCAGGAACAAGGCAGCTGACGCATCGCCCCAGCAACTCACGACCTGCAAGTTGGGCCAGATCTGCGTCAGATCGATCGGTTCGAGGGCGCGCGCCGATCCGGAACGTCGCCAAGGCCGGAGTGCGCGCTCCAGCACGCGCGCCCGCGCCGGATCGGGGCGGAGCCCGCGCGCGAGCCGCGCGTGCAGTTCTGCCGGACGGAGCGCGCGGGGGGCCTCGGCGCCTGGTAAAGCCGGAGGATTCGCGGCGGAGGAGCGGGCGGCGGCCCTCGCGCCCCCGGCGGGACTCGGCACCGTGAGTGTGCCGCAGGCGATGTCGCGCACCAGGCATTCGGCATGCTCCAGGAGGGCGTCGACGAGCAGCGTGAGGAAACTCGGATTCCAGACCGACACGAGTGCCAGACCGCGATCGGCGAGCAGCAGGCGCAGGGTGATGTAACGCGCGGCGGCGACGTCCCCCACCTGCGCGATCTCCCCGGGCACGATCAGGATGCGCCGGAGCATCCAGCGCTCGAGGGGCGAGAAGTACTCGGCATCTTCGCTGAATCCGACCGGGATCCCCCCTTCGGTCCGCTCCCGCACTGCGGCGACGGGGCTGATCGACCAGTACGCTCCCCCCGTCATGAGACCGGGTCGCCCACGATGGAGATCTCGCATCCACGGCTGCACGGCGGCCATGAACTCCTCGCGAAGCGCGGAGGTATACGGGATGTACTTCGCGCCGCTGCTCGAACCGCTGGTCTTTTCGAACATCAATACGCGTTCGCTGGTCAACACGTGGCCGCGTCCGGCCTTCATCTGCTCGATCCACGGTTCGAGTTCGGTGTAGCCCCGAATCGGGACGCCATCCTGATACTGCCGGACGGTGCGAATTCGCCCGAAGCCGTGGCGGCGGCCAAACTCGCAGTCGGCGTTGCGGGCCAGAATCCGACGGAGCTTCTCCTCCTGCGCCGCCCGAGGATCGCGCAGGGCCTGATGGAAGCGGCGCGTGGCGGACCGACCGGCGAGAAGCCAGAGTTCGTGCGCCAGACGCGAGCCGAGACGATGAACCGAGGCGATCGGTCGCGGCCGCGACGGGGCGGACTGAGGGGGGATCACCTTCGAATCCGGCGACCCTTCCGGAGGCGTCTCCGGAGCGGCCTCCTCTCGCCTCACCCGATCCCGCCTTCGTCGATGCCCGCTTCCAGTTCGCGACGCGCCGCGCCCCGGAGATTCTCCGGCGAGATTCGCGCGATGCAGGCAAGCTCGACCCCCTCGCTGTAGCGGGGATTGCACTCACGGAAGAACGCAACATCGAGATTGTGGTGCCGCTCCTCGGTGCTGTCTAGGTCCGCCTTGAGGCGATCGTGCGGGGTCACCGGATGGATGCAGTGCGTGAGTTCATCATACCCATCCGCGTAGCGCGCCCGTGCGAGCTGATTCAGGAGCGGTTCGAGCCCCGGATCGCCGGCCCCCCCGCGTCGCGGAAACCAGTCGCGAAAGAAGAGCGACAGATAGAGGTAGGTGCGGTGTCCCTTCGAGAGCAGGAACCAGAAGAGCGGCGTCTCAGGTTCCTGCGCGATGACCCGACCGGAGAAGCGGCACCACGATTTCATCAGAACCTGGCTGCCCCAGTGCCGACGGTCGATCACCGTGTCGCCGGAGAAGAGCGCCCGCACTGGCCTTCCCTCGAACTGTGCCGCGAGCACCCGCTGCGTGCTGAAACCGACGATCTGCTGCTCGGCCCGAAACAGCAGCACCCACTGCTTCTCGGAGAGGTCGACGCGGAACTGCGTGGCATCTGCCCCATCGTAGTGCGCGGAGAAGAGCGCGAACAGCCGGGCGATCTCCTCCTCGCCGAGTTGAGCCAGAGCAACGGTCTCAGAGACGAGCATTTTGGGTCTCCGGCGCCCGCCGGGGAGAGAGCGCGATCAGGGACATGGCAAGGTTGGGCACTGCCCAGAGGAGCGCGACCAGGGTCGCCAGGTTGACGGCGAGGAAGCGCTCGCTAGCATCGGCAAAGTAGACCCCGACCCGCCCATCGTTCAAGTGACGGAACCAGGCGGCAAAGATGATCTCGGGCACGAGGCCGATCCGGATCGTGCTGGCCCAGCGAAGGGCGAAGTCATTCCAGAGATCCGTAGACGGGATCCGAGGGACGGACGGCGAGTCGGACGCGTGGATGGACGCGGGAGATGGACGCGGAGATGGACGCGGAGATGGACGCGGATCCGGGGGCTGAGGCGGAACCGACTGAGGCCCCGGCTGGACGCGCCGCGGGCCGAGGCATGAGTGCAATGGCCGGCTCGAGCGCCAGGCGTGGTCGGAGCGCAGGAGCACAGGCGGTCAGCCATCCGATCGCAATCAGGTCGTGAGCGATCCCGTAGAGCGGCGTCCAGGAGATGGTGACGTAGAGCATCCAAAGCTCGACCACCGCGCGGGCTCCCCACCAGCAGAGGTGCCCGACGTACATGCGTCGAAGGCGAGGCCCGATGTCCTGGCGGGTGAGGAGGACGACCGGAACCGCGTACCAAGCATAGAGGGCGTAGCAGAGCCAGATCTGCTTGGGCAACGAGATCGGTCCGCCGATCGCCCCCTGCCTCTGCGCAGCGTGGAAGAGGACGCCGCTGAGGCCGAGAGCGGCGAGTGCGAGCCAGAGTGCCTTCTGTTGCTTCTCCATCGATCAGAAACGCAGGATGACTTCGGTGCCGGATGGGGCGGTTCCTTCGGCGGTGGTCCGGTCCGTTCCGCCGAGCCGAGGCGCGGTGACACTCGGGTCGGTTGGTCGCCGGTGGTTCTCCGCTCGCCACAGACGCAGGATCTGGGGTCCGAGCAGATCCGCCGCTGTGCTTCTGAAGCGGGGCGAACCGAATCGTCGAATGTCCATGCTCTGCGCCCGCAGGATCGCGACGTCCTGCCGAATGATGTGCCGAGCGATCGGCTCGAAGTAGAGGCGAACGAAAGGGCCAAGCAATCCTCGCCGGTCGAATCGAAAGGTGACCATGGTGTAGACCATCGTCTCCGTCTCCGTGACCGGGGTGCACTGCGAGGTGATGACATAGTGCCGCTGGTCTCCGAACCGGTAGTCGACCCTCGAGGTGGTCGGCATGAGAAACCGATCGGTGTGAATCAGGCGGGACCCGCGCGGAAACAGAAGGCGGGAGACCACGCTCTGCGCGTTCCGCTCGTCGACGAACTCCGCCTCGTAACCGTCGGGCAGGTCCCGGAGCTTCGCCCTCAGCTCGCGCGCGCGCTTCGAGCGGAACCATCCGGTGTGCACATAGACGGTGTGCGGACAATCGAGGAAGTTCTCCAGGCAGGCGTAGGCCCCGGCCTCGAAGCGATTGACGAGTAGAAACGACATCCATCCGGGCTCACGGTGGTGCGGGAACGGACGTGGAGGGCCGGCGGGAGGTTCCGCACCGAAATAGACCCAGATGAAACCATCCGCCTCGCAGGCGGGATAGCTCCGAATCCGGATATCCGGTCGGTCGGCTTCCCCGACCAACGCCGGGATGTCGACGCAGCGACCAGCGGCGTCATAGCGCCATCCGTGATAGGCGCACTCCAGCGTGCCGCGCCGGACGCATCCGCGGGCAAGCGCGAGATTTCGGTGCGCGCACCGGTCCTCGAGCGCGGCCGGGCTCCCGTCGTCGCGCCGGAACAGGACGATCGGCTCGCCCAGGAGCGTCCGGGGAAGCGGCTTCCGACGGAGCTCTCGCGACCGCGCAGCGATGTACCAGTAAGCACGCAGGGCCAACGGGCTATCGGTCCGGCGGGCCGCCGGGCCAGGGGCAGCGCTGAAGGTGGTCCTGGCGTCGGGGTTGGCGTCGGGGCTGCCGTCGGGGTTGGCGTCGAGGTTGGCACGTTCGCTGGAGCCGGGACCGGAGGCACGTGCTGCGCCAGGAAACGACGGGGGACTCGAACTCATGACCGGGCCGGCAGCTCCGCGGCCGGCCGCGCACCGCTGCTTGCGCCCGGGGACGCGGTTCCATCCGGACCCGGCGGTCGAGAGCTGTCCAGCTTGGCCGCGGTCTCGGCGACCGGCGGTCGGGTCGCCGGGAGATTGCGGGCGAACTGAAGGAAGCGGGCCAAGACGGCGTCCTCCTCTCCTTCGGGTCTGGGGCGAAACTGCATCTGGTCGAGCAGCTCGACGTCACGCTTCAGGAACGCGGCGTACAAACGACGTGCAATGGCGTGCGAGAGCGATGCGAGCGGCGGGGGTCGACGCGCCCCTTTGCACAACGTGCGCACCATCGGAACCACTTCCACCCCATCGGGCATCGGGCGCAGGGACAGGACAAGCCCTGTGCGTCGAGTACCCACCTGGCTCCACACCTCGAGCAGCGGCCCGTCGTAGCTCGTGATCGCAACCTCGACCCGGTCGCCGGAGAGCCGCCGCATCAATCGGTCGTACGGTGCCGAACCGGTGACCTTGGCTTGAAATCGCAAGGTGAAGCTGCGGTCCGTCTGTTCCACTTCCGGACGACCAACCACCGTCCGCCCGTGGACACTCTCCAGATGACGCACGTCGAAGGCATTCGCGGCGACCGCCAACCATGAGGTGCGCAACCGCACGGGAGCGGAGACCGACGAGATCGTTCCCGGATCGGCGGAGAGCGGAAACCGCGGGGAGAGGTCCGGTCGGTCGGTCGAGGATTCGATGCGGGAGTCGGTCCCGACACGGAACGCGGCCTCGCGGCTGAACGTGCCGACGAACACCGCGCCCAGCGCCTCCACGACCGGAAGTGACGGAAGAGCGTGATCGGGCATCGGTCGGTCATGGGCATCGCGGCAGTGGCCGGCACGGTCGTAGCACCAATGATGGAGCGGACACCTGAGTTTCTCATCGACGATCTCGCCGTAGCCCAGAAACGCGCCCAGGTGTGCGCAGTAGCCGGGCAAGGCGACCACCTGCTGGGCTCGGTCACGCCATAGAACGAGCGGTCGCCCAAACAGATGGGCGACGACGGGACGGCGGGCCCGTGAACCGCCGACGCCGTTCGGCAGCCACCGGCGGCCTGCGATCCCGGAACCGGAGAGCGGGGCGAACTGAGCCGACGGACCGACGAGGTACCAAGCCTCGGGGAGTGCGGGAGCCCCCGGGGTGAAGGCAGCGTCCAGAGCCTGCGGAGATTCTCTCCGATCCGAGGCGATCAGAGACGACACCACCGCGGCCGATCCGCTCCCGTCCGCTGTTGAGACGTGAGGTCTACTGACCGGAGAGCCAACTCCGTCCGGACGGAGTCCGGAGCGTCGCAAGATGAGACCAAGGAGTGAGCCGTCAGGCGGCATGGCACTTTGCCCCGAGAGACATAACCCATTTTACCTCAACTATTTTCAAGAAAGTGATCCCGTCGCCCGGGTCAACTTCGATCCTGGTCCGAACGGTCGAGAGCAGTCTCATTAGGCCTCCGCTCCGGTTCCCGCCGAACGAAACGACGCGGCCGGGCCGACTCCGGTTCCGCCTGGCGAGGGAACCGTCCTCTCGCCCTCCTCCTCCCCGGCCCACTCGACCTGCCGACGGAGCAGGTCCAGCACACCCCGGATGGCCCGCGCGCAGCCCGGCGCGCGCATATAGTGGTCCGCACCCCAGATCGGCAGAGTCCATCCCGGCTCCACCATGGCATCTCGGATCAACGTCATGCCGTCATTAGGTCCGGCGATCGGCCCTGCATCTCCGAGGCGGGCATGTCGCTCTCGCAGGCGACCGCGCAGCTCCGATCGCTGCGGGAAGCCGACCAGGTTGATGACCCGGAGGTCCCGCGGCAAGCGAGGCTTGGGAGCGAGCAAGGTCTCGTTTCCGTGCCGGAGTTCCTCGATCAATTGCGGATCGGCCGCGGTGAGCGCGAGGTAACC
Source organism: Candidatus Eiseniibacteriota bacterium (assembly GCA_016712505.1). Lineage (GTDB taxonomy): Bacteria > Eisenbacteria > RBG-16-71-46 > CAIMUX01 > CAIMUX01 > JADJQY01. Next base: position 172,673 of record JADJQY010000040.1, read on the forward strand.
GCGCAGGAGTCCGCGTTTCCACCATGCGCCCCGGTGCAGGTCGTTCACGATGGCCGTCCCGCGGATCAACCCCCCGACGTTGACCCAGGCTCGACACTTCCGGGCGAGCTCGGGATTCCCCTCGAAGGCAATCCGCACGTCGGCTCCCCCCTTGCTGAGAGAAACGAGGATCACCGAGGCATCGGCCTCGCGCTCCAGGAACCGCCCGAGCTGGGCGGCGTTCCCCCGCACCGATCCGGTGCTCGGAAGCGGCCAGAGTTCTGATTCGAGTCCAAGGCTCCGAGCAGCCCGCCGAACCACCCGTCCGTCACCGCCGTAGACCGGATACTCGCGGTAGAATGCGGCCGGCACGATGCGGACGACCAGGCCCGGCGACAGCGTCGGATGCACCTCCCGCGCCGACGCGAGAGCCGACACAGACTCCAGCGCGCGGAGAAACCCCGCATTCGCAGGATCGCGGCGGACGCGGTCGAAGAGCAGGGCGGTGGTGACGTCCACGCCATGCACGCGGGTCAGCGCCGAGAGAGTCGGGGCATCGAGGGCAGCCAGATCGAGCGCAGAGTCGTCGAACAGGCGCTCCACATCGCGCGCCTGGCGCAACACCGCGCGCAGCGGACCGCTGATGAGCGGCTCAGCGTACATGACAGGGGCTCCCCCCGGAGGTCGATCCGGCGATGGGGTCGGCCGCCGCGTCCCGCGCGCCCGCCGCGTCCCGTGCGCCCGCCGCGTCCCGCGTGACCCCGTCAGCCGACCGCCAGAGACTCAACGGCAGTTCGGCGACTGCCTCGGGCGCCGGCTCGGTGCAGGGGCGGGGTCCCAGCCACTGCCGGAGGTACTGACGAAGGTACGATCCACGCGGCTCGGTCGAGGCCGAGAGGCGCGGCAGGTGGATCCACGGGATCGTGGGGTAGCGGTGGTGGTTCAGATCCCACTCGCCGCGTAACAACAGGAGGCTGCTCACCGGGTCGGTGCGAAGGTTGAGCGCGCCGTCGTACACCCGTCGCGGCGTGAATGCGTGCGAGACGTACTGGCGGGTCGACCAATTGAATGCGAAGGCGGCGTAACACCAGGCGACCGCCGCGAGGCGCAGGTCGCACCAGGCAAACAACGCCACGAAGAAGAGCAGGTTCAGCCCAACCTCGGCCCGAATGGCGCTCGCCTGTTGCTCGCGAATGTCCCCGAGCAGATACGAAGTCGAGAGGGCGCGACGGAACGGAGCCAGGCGGAAGATCCGAGGCGAAATCGCCGCAATGAGGGCGCCAATCGGAACCACCGGCCAGAACAGACCGAGCAGGATCGCATAGAACTGGGCGAACTTGAGCGGGCGGACGTCGGTGGGGTAGTACAGGTCGAACATCTCGTAGTCGGTGCGATTCCGGAGGTGATGCCCCTGGTGCGTCGTCCGGATCATGGTGAACGATGCCGGAAAGAGCCACGACAGCGCGACGCCCATCCAGTGATTCAACCGCGCGTCACCGTGCAGCACGCCATGCTCCGCCTGGTGGATCAAGGCGTACACGAGTTGCATGGCAAACGAGAAGACCAGCGCCCAGCCGGCCAGCGCCAGCCCGCCTGCGCTCCGGGACGCCCCCACCAGGCAGGCCGTGGCCAAGCCGAAGGCCGAGAGCGACAGCAGCAGATTCCGCGTCTCCGGGATCGGGTAGTCGCTTGGCGCGCGCCCCCCGGGAAACGGCGGGGGCGGCAGGACAGGTCCCGCAGCGGTCTTCATCGCGATTCCAACTTCCTGCGTCTACTGTTCGCGGCCACGTCCGAACTGACGCACATAGGCACGTCCAGACCCGCTTTCGCCTCCGGGCGCGGCCCCCCGCTCGCGCGCGCGTCCCTGTCCCCGCCCCGCTCCGACGATGCTACCGACCAGCAGGCCAGCCAACCCGGCCACGACCATTCCCCCGGTCAGCCAGAGCTGCTTCTGGTCCGAGATCGGATTGGCGAAGGCGTTGACGCCGGCGTGAAGAGCCACGAGTTTCCAGCCCGACTCCTTACGCACCATCGCGGCGCTGTAGGTGCTCTGCACCGTCAGGTCGCGCCCATTGCGGAAGTGGAACCGATCCGCGGACTGCAATGCGACGATCGCGGTTTCGCCATGAAAGACCGCGGGAGCGGCGAGCGACGGATCCACGGTGAATCCGATCAGGACCGAGCCGAAGCGTTCGAGCTTGCTCTCGACGTAGTCCATGAGCGCTTCCGGTCCCCTGAGAGTCGCGCAATCGATCATCGTCACCTGCACGTCGCGGTCGAGCCAGGGAGTCAACGAGTCCCAGTCGCGTCGATTGATCCCCTCGGTGATCTCCTGCAACATCGCCCGCAGTGCGAGTCGGTCGTCTCGCCGCTCGTCATCGAGCACCGGTGCATGGGGCACGGGTGGTTCCTCCTGGGTTCGGTGCCTGGATCGGGAGCGCCGCGAGTCTATGACTGTCCGAGGCGCGGGAAAAGCGCCGTGTGCTCCAGGGCACGAGACGCGTAAGATCCGCGTCGGCGTGACACGGACCTCGACCAGGAGAACGACATGGACCTCTCGGGCGCGAACCTGATCGGCGGAAGCCGGGAAGCGGGAACCGGCCCCTCGTTCCGGGCCGTCGATCCAGCGACCGGAGATGCACTCGCCCCGGTGTTCCACGATGCAGATCTCGCGCAGACCGACCGCGCGGCGGTCGCGGCGGGACTCGCCTTTCGTCGATTCGCCGGCTGCCCGGCCACCACTCGCGCCGAGTTTCTGCGCGCGATTGCTGACGAGCTCGAGGGGACTACCGGAACGCTCGTTCCGCGCGCCCAGGCCGAGACCGGCCTCCCCCAGATGAGGATCGAGAACGAGCTGAAGCGGACGACGGGGCAGCTGCTCCTCTTTGCGCGCCTGGTCGAGGAAGGATCCTGGGTCGACGCGCGGATCGACCGGGCCGACCCAACCCGCACGCCCGCACCACGCCCGGAGCTGCGGCGGATGCTGCAACCGATCGGCCCGGTGGCGGTCTTCGGCGCCTCGAACTTCCCGCTCGCCTTCTCGGTAGCGGGCGGCGACACCGCATCCGCCCTGGCCGCCGGCTGCCCGGTCGTGGTCAAGGCGCACCCGGCTCACCCCGGCACCTCCGAGATTGCCGGCTTCGCGGTGGCGCGCGCCGCGCGCCGCGCCGGACTGCCGGAGGGGGTGCTCAACCTCCTCCACGGGTCGAATCCCGACGTGGGCCTCTCGCTGGTTCGTCACCCCGCGGTCGCGGCCGTGGGGTTCACCGGGTCGCTCACCGCCGGCCGGGCACTCTTCGACGCCGCGGCGGCCCGCGAGATCCCGATCCCGGTCTTCGCCGAGATGGGTTCGCTCAATCCGCTCTTTCTGCTCCCTGGGGCGGTGGCAGCCCGCGGCGCGCTCCTCGCGCAGGGGGCCGCCGCCGCGGTGACTCTCGGTGTGGGTCAGTTCTGCACCAAACCGGGGTTGATCATCCTCGAAGGAGGTCAACCCGCGCGTGACTTCCTCGGTGCTCTCGCCTCCGCCCTGCATGCGACGCCTGCCGGCACCATGCTCACCGCGCGCATCACCGACTGCTACCACGCAGGTCTCGAAAGAGCGCGCGAGGTCCTGGGGGTCCAGAGCCTCACGACAGGGACGAAGCCGACCGCGGCCACCCGAACTACCGCCGCGACCCGAGCGGGGAGCGCGCTCCTTGCGACCGATGCGCAGACCTTTCTCCATACCCCGCAGCTCTCCGAAGAGATCTTCGGGCCGACCGTGCTGGCTGTGCTCTGCCGCGACCGCTTGATCTGGAACGGGTACCCTCCGGGGGTCGAAGTCTCTCCTGCCATGCACCACGGGGGGCCGTACCCGGCGACCACCGATGCGCGGTTCACCTCGGTCGGCACCGCCGCCATCCAGCGTTTTGCGCGGCCGATCTGTTTTCAGGACTTTCCCGAGGAGGCGTTGCCCCCGGAGTTGCAGGCGGCGAACCCGCGCGGGATCCTCCGCCTGGTCGACGGACTCCCCACCCGCGACCCGCGGTAGCATCCATCCAGCGACCCGAAACGACCGAGGAACGATGTCCGAGCCCAGGCACGAAATCGAAGTGATCGACTCCCACACCGAAGGGGAGCCGACTCGGGTGGTGCTCCGTGGCGGTCCGGAACTGACCGCGACCACCATGACCGAGCGGCGCGAACAGCTGCGGACGCGACATGACGCCTTCCGCACCTCGGTGGTGCTCGAACCACGCGGGCACGAGGCGATGGTCGGTGCGCTGCTCACCCCACCAGTGGAGCCGGGATCGATCGCCGGGGTGATCTTCTTCAACAACGTCGGCTATCTCGGAATGTGCGGCCACGGACTGATCGGCGTGGTGCGCACGCTCGAACACCTCGGACGCATCGCCCCTGGAGTGGTCCGGATCGACACCCCGGTCGGCACGGTCGGCGCCAGGTTGCACGACGACGCCAGCGTCACCCTGACCAACGTCCCCGCACGCGTGGCGGCACTCGATGTCCCGGTCGAGGTTGCCGGGGTGGGGACGGTGACCGGCGACATCGCCTGGGGGGGGAACTGGTTCTTCCTCTCCCATCACGACGCCATCGAAGTGCGACCGAGTCGCCTCGGCGAGCTGATGGCGGCGACCCTGGCCATCAAGATGAGCCTCCTCGACCGTTCGATCACCGGGGACGACGGCGGCGAGATCGACCATATCGAACTGTTCGGACCGCCGGTCGACGCCGCGAACCACAGCCGGAACTTCGTACTCTGCCCCGGTGCGCAGTACGACCGTTCCCCCTGCGGCACCGGAACCTCGGCCAAGCTGGCGGTGCTCCACGCCAGGGGGGACCTCGCCCTGGGCGAGGAGTGGCGTCAGGAGAGTATCGTCGGTGGATTGTTCATTGGACGACTGGAGCGGATGGGCGACGAGCTGGTTCCGCTGATTCGCGGTCGGGCGTTCATCTCCGCGCGTGCGACGTTGCTTTACGACCCGCGCGATCCATTCCGAACCGGGCTGCGCTAGGTACCGCGCCGCCGGACCGCGAGCAGGTGATGCAGAACTACGATGTGATCGTGGTGGGAGCGGGGTTGATCGGCGCGGCTTGCGCCGACGCGCTGACCCGACGCGGGCTTCGCGTGCTCGTGCTCGAACGCGGCATGGCCGGGGGCGGCACCACTGCAGCGGGGATGGGCCACCTGGTGGTGATGGACAGCCCACCGGCAGAGTTCGCGCTCACCGCGTACTCGCTCGAAGTCTGGCGGGAGATCGTTCCCCACCTCCCGGAGGACGGCGAGGATGATCCGTGCGGAACGCTCTGGGTGGCCGAAGACGAGGACGAGATGGCCCACGCCAAGGGTCAGGCTCGCTCCTTCGCCACCCGCGCCGTGCGGGCGGAGCTACTCGATGCGCGCGGACTGAGCCAGCTCGAACCCTCGCTCCGGACAGGCTTCGTGGGCGGACTGTTCCTCCCCGATGACCGCGTGATCTATCCGCCGGCGGTGACCCGGTTCTTCCTCCAGCGGGCGATCCGCCACGGCGCCCAGGTACGCGAGCGGGTCGAGGTCCGGAGTATCGAGAGCACACGACCCGGTTGCATGGCGGTCCACACCGCGACCGGGCGCATCGGAACCGGCCAGGTGGTCAACGCCGCCGGGGCCTTCGCGCCCGCGCTCACCCCAGGGCTGCCGATCGAACCGCGCAAGGGGCACCTGGTGATCACCGATCGGTATCCCGGTCTGGTCCGGCACCAGATGGTGGAGCTCGGCTACGTGAAAAGCGCACATGCGGGGAGCGGAGCGTCGGTTGCCATGAACATCCAACCGCGACGGACCGGGCAGATCCTGATCGGCTCCTCGCGCGAGTATGTCGGCTGGGATTCGTCGATCAACCGCGAGGTCCGGGGGCGGATGCTCGCCCGCGCCGCGCACTACGTCCCCGCGTTGCGCGAACTCTCGGCCATCCGCACCTGGATCGGGTTCCGCCCCTCGACGGCGGACAAACTTCCGTTGATCGGCGAGTGGGAACCGGGGCTCACCATCGCCGCGGGCCATGAAGGGCTCGGAATCACCACCGCGAGCGGAACCGCCGCGCTGATCGCGGACCTGCTCACCGGGGCAACACCCGCGATCGATCCGGTGCCGTACCACCCGCGACGGGAGATGCCCCATGACGCCTAGGGAGACGACGGACTCTCCAGAAACCACCTCGGCCGCACTGTGGAGCGACGGAGTCGTCGCCAACCGCACCTCGGTAACGGGGTCGCCGCGCGGCCCGCTCTGCGGAATGGGGGTGTGCTTCGAGTGCCGCACCTCGCTCGAGGGACGCGGCCAGGTGCGCGCATGCATGCATCGCGCCGTCCGGCCCGATCCGCTCGAACCCGAGATCGCCTGCGACGTCGCGGTGGTCGGTGGCGGACCGGCCGGAATCGCGGCCGCCGCAGTGGCGGCGGAATCGGGCGCCTCGGTTCTCCTGATCGACGAGAACCCTCTCCCTGGCGGCCAGATCTGGCGTCACGCCGGCGGGCCGTCGGGAGCAGCACGAGCCTGGATCGAGCGCCTGGCCCGGTCGGGTGCCCGGCTCATCGGAGGCGGCGCGGTCTGGGATGCTGCCGTGGTGGAGGGCGCCGCCTTTGCGTCGGGCATCGACCGGCCCACGAGAGTGACCCTCTGGGTCTCGCGCGGGGAGGTGTCGTCGCGCGTCCGCTGCCGCGCGATCATCATCGCCACCGGAGCGCGCGAGCTGTTCCTCCCCTTTCCTGGTTGGACGCTGCCCAATGTTCTCGGACTGGGCGGAGTCCAGGCGCTCAGCAAGCAGGGCGCGCGGTTCGAAGGCCGGCGGGTGCTGCTCGCCGGCTCCGGGCCTCTCCTCTTGCCCGTGGCCGCCACCTTGACCACGGCCGGAGCGCAGGTGATCGCGGTGGCGGAACAGGCGCCCCTGGCCTCGCTCCTGCGGTTCGCGCGCAACTGGCCGGGCAAGGCGATCGACGCAGCCCGCCATCGCGCCGCCTTCCTCGAAACCCCCTTCCGGCCTGGCACCTGGGTGGCCGAAGCAATCGGCGACGATCGCGTGCGCGAAGTCCAGCTGGCCGGAGCTCGCTCGGAGCGGATCGCGGTCGATGTACTGGCTGTGGGTTACGGCCTGAGCCCGAATCACGAGCTTCCGCGACACCTCGAATGCCAGCTGGAGGAGGGGTTTGTCCGGGTGAGTGACGATCAGGAGACCACCATTCCCGGCGTGTTCTGCGCCGGGGAGCCGACCGGCATCGCCGGAGTGGAGTCGGCGCTCGCCCAGGGCGAGATCGCCGGTTTGGCCGCCACCCACCGTGCCCCCACCGACCGGCTCCGCCGGGCGCGTGCACGGGGTATGGCGCTGCGCCGGGACCTGGAACGCACCTTCGCCCTCCGTCCGGAGCTGCGTCTCCTGGCCCGTCCTGAGACCATCGTCTGCCGCTGCGAGGACGTGACTCTCGGAACGCTATCCGAGATCGCCGACGTCGAAGGTCCACGGGCGGCGAAGCTTTACACTCGGGCGGGGATGGGCGCCTGCCAGGCGAGGATCTGCGGGCCGGCGCTCCAGCAGTTGCGCGGTTGGGGGCCGGACACCGTCCGCTCGCCGCTCAAGCCGGTCACGATCGCGGAGCTCGAAGCCGCGACGACACCGGCGTGGAGTGAGATATCTACGACCGTCGCGTCCGGCGCTCCCGGCCCGGAGCCGGTTTCCCTGGAGGTGAAGTCATGATCTGGGAAGGCGTTTTCCCCGCGATCACCACGCCGTTCGTCGACGATCTCTCGATCGACGAACCGTTCCTTGCCCGACACGTCGACTGGATGGTCGCCAGCGGCGCCCGTGGCATCGTGCCGCTGGGCTCGCTTGGGGAGGGCGCCACCTTGAGCTTCGCCGAGAAGCAGCGCGTCCTTCAGATCTGCCGCGAAGCGATCGGGGGCCGGGTTCCCCTCGTCCCGGGGATCGCCGCACTCAGTACGGCAGAGGCGTGCGCTCTGGCACGCGAGGCCGAACTCCAAGGGTGCGACGGACTGATGGTCCTCCCCCCCTATCTCTACCGCGGCGATCGACGTGAAACCGAAGCCCACTTCAGGGCCGTGATCGAGGCGACGGCTCTTCCCTGCATGTTGTACAACAACCCGATCGCCTACGGCACCGACGTGCTCCCCGAACAACTCGCAGGGTTGGCGCGGGATCTGCCGCGATTGGTCGCGGTCAAGGAGTCGAGTGCCGACCTTCGACGCCTCACCGCGCTCCGGGCGCTGCTCGGGTCACGGCTGGCGCTCTTCGTCGGGGTCGACGATCTCCTGCTCGAGGGGGTCGAGGCGGGTGCAGTCGGCTGGATTGCCGGGCTGGTCAATGCGCTGCCGATCGAGTCGGTACGCCTGTTCGATCTGGCGCGCGCCGGGCTCTCCGATCCGGAGCAGCGTGGAGCGGCACTGCGGCTCTACGAGTGGTTTCTACCCTTGCTGCGCCTCGACACCGTGACGAAGTTCGTCCAGTTGATCAAGCTGGTGCAGCAGGAGGTCGGGATGGGCTCGCCCCGCGTTCGCCCACCGCGCTACGAGCTCGACGACGGGGAGCTGGAGTGCATGCGCGCGCTCATCCGGGAGTCGCTGGCCCGGCGACCGGTGATGGTCTGACGCGCATTCGCCTGCGGCCGAAGCGCGGCTAGCCATCGATCTGCGGAAAGCGATCGCGCCGGTAGGTCTTCGACTTCCGGTGCACCGCCGCCGGCCGCAGATGCCAGGCTTCCCCGCGAAAACCGGAGCGCGCGAGATCGGTCAAAACCCTCGCTCCCCCCTCCTCGACCAGCACGTTGGGCAACGAGAGGCTGTCGCGGATCGGATCGAACGCGATCACCTCGGTCTCGCCCCGAAGCTCCGCATAGAAGGCCTGCGCGGCGTGCGGCGCGGCCGAGGGCAGGTGGATCACACCTCGCCATCCATCTTCTGTACGCTCGCCGGCGCGCGCCGACCGCGAGTACGGATCGAGGGCGATCTGGAAGAGCCGATCTCCGCGCAGCAGCAAGGTCACCGAGGGGGAGGGATCCCCCGTGACCCTCACTTCTCCATGCTGGTAGGGAGTGGAGAAGAAGATCCGCTCACAGAGGGCAAAGAACCGGTTCGAGTTCCACGCCTGGAGGAGGTAGCTCTGCTCCAGATGCGGTTGGTCGATCGTGCCCGAGGGGGCGACATCCGGAAGCGGCTCGACCAGGATCGAAACACTCAGTTCGGAGAACGACGTCCCCTTCCAGATCATCGCAGCAGCGACCACCATCAATTGCGCGCGCCCCTGCCGGGCCAAGGGGGTCAGGCCGACCGGGGTAAGTCGCGATCGCCAGGGGTCGAGTTCGCACGTCCCGAGCAGCGAGACCTCGCGAACCGCGCTCACTTCGGCCGCGAACTGGAGCGCACCGGTCGAGACATGCTGCGGACCCAAGCGGCTCACGATCGCGGTCCCGGCGCGAGCAGGGCCAGGGCAAGTAGACGGCCGGATCCATCATTGCGGATGCCGTGCGGAAGTCCATCGGGGGCGATCAGCATGTCGCCCGCGCGCATCGGCAGCTCCCGGCCTTCGAGAAGAAAGCGCCCTTCCCCGGAGAGCACGTAGTAGACCTTGTCCATCCCGGAATGCGCGTGCAGCGCGTGCCCCTGCCCCGACTCGAGGGCATTGAGCCCGACCAGCAGATGAGCCGACTGGTAGAGACTCGATTTTCCCATCTTCTCTCCGCTCCAGAGGGCATGTGTGGCGGGGCGAAAGGGGGCGCCGATCGGCGGCGGATTCGCCCGAGGCGGCCCTGCGGTCACAGCGCGGTGCGGCTCCAGAGCGAGTGGGAGCTTCATGATCCGCTCCCCATCCTCGATCGTCCCGGTCTCGAGGAAACCGAGGGAAGCATAGAATGGAGCCGGCTCCTCCACCCCCGGAACGTAGCTCAGGAGCAGTTCCGTGGCCGCGGGCTGGCGGCGCACCTGCTCCACCAGGAGCGCGATCGCCTGCCGGCCGAAGCCCATCCGTTGGTACCTGGCATCGAGCATGAAGCGCCAGAGATAGTACTCCGGTTTGGCCACATCCAGATTCAGCATGGCGAAACCGACCGGCGTCTCGTCGGCGTAGATCGCGCGATACCAAGCGGTGGCGTGAAAGCTCGCCTCGGCGATCGAGAAGGCGTTGCCGGCCACCAGATGGGCCTGATGGGGCGCAACCGCGAGCTTGCACACCGCGCGCAGGTTGTCGGTGGTGATCTCCCGCAGGCTGACCAGGGATCCGCGACCTACCGGTTGCGCGTTTGACTCCTGCTGACGATCCACGCAGCACTTCCTCCTGCCCGATCTCGTCGGGACGCCCGAGTTTCGAATTGAGTGCGCCCCTGCAGGGCGTGGTCGGGATCATAGCTGGAATCGTCGGAGCGCGACTCATTCGCAGCAGTCATTCTACTTATCTCGGACATGAGAAAGGATCCGCCACGGCGCGAGGCCGCCTCGTATCACTATTGAGACGAGTTCGACCACTTATGCGAGCGCCACAGACGGGAAGGGGCAGGTCTCGAACCGACGCCCCCCGATCGGCCTGCGGCGTGTCGGCACAACCACTACCGAGGCCGCGTGCCTCGGCCCGCGGGATCGGTCTCCAATCTCTGGTCCCGCTTCCGACACCCAGAAGGAGGGCGCAGGATTGGCCCTCCCGGAGGTAAGCCCCATGCTCCACCGCATGAAGCGGAGAGTCTACGGTCTCGTCCCGATCTGGATCCCCGCCTTCCGAACGCCGCCACGCGCCCTCTGGCGTGGCCTCCCGCCCGCCGCGCTCGCTCTTTGTGCGACTCTTCTTCCCCCCGCCTCGGCCGATTCCTATGCGCTCCTCTCCTGGAACGACCTGGGCATGCACTGCATGAACCAATACCACCGCACCTTCTCGGTGCTCCCGCCGTTCAACAATCTGGAGGCACAGGTCATCCGCCGCGGCAGCGAGGGCGTCCTCCCGGAGTTGATCACCAGCGGGGTCACGATCGAGTACTCCATTCCTGGAAACACCTACTCGGTGGGAAAGACCGACTTCTGGACCTACGATCTGCCGCTCTTCGGCGTCGACCTGCCTCCCAACATCGGGCTGACCGGAAAGGGGCTAACCGGAACGCTCGACCCGGCGGGAGACGTCTACCGCGCGACCGGAATTCCGATCACGCCGTTCACCGACGCCGCTCCGCTGGTGGAGGATCCGTTTCAACTCGCGCAGCTCCTGGTCAAGGACGCGCAGGGACAGACGCTCGCACAGAGTACGCCGACGATCCCGGTCTCGTCGGAGATCAACTGCGTGAGTTCGGGCTGCCACGCCTCGGAGCAGGCGATCTTGAACGCGCATCCCGACGAGGAGGGTTTCAACCCGAATGCCCGTCCGATCCTCTGCGCTTCCTGCCACGCCGACCCCGCGCTGGGTACGCAGGGAAACCAGGAGGCGGACTGGTTCTCCTATCGCATCCACGAAAAGCACCAGTTCATCGACAATCAGCTCCCGGGCATCGATGGGTGCTACAAGTGCCACCCGGGTCCGAACACCGAATGCCTGCGCGGGACGATGCAGAACGACCATGGGCTGATCTGCCAGGACTGTCACGGCGACATGCATGAGGTCGCGGAGTCGATCGATCAAGGGCGGACTCCCTGGCTGGAAGAGCCGGCCTGCCGCGACTGCCACACCGCGCAGTACGGCGAGCCGATCGGCCAGCTCTATCGCCAGAGCAAGGGGCACGGCGGGGTGATGTGCTCCGCTTGCCACCACAGCACGCACGCCGACTACCCGAGCCGGGAGGCGCTCGACAACGCCAACATGATCGCGCTGCAGGGACACGCCGGCGTCCTGAGCGACTGCACGGTCTGCCACGGGGTGGTGCCGAGCGGCGCGGGCCCGCACGGACTCGTCGCCACCGAGACCGTGGAAGCCGAGCTGCTCAGCGGCGCCAGTCCGCTCCGAATCTGGCCTTCGCCCTCGACCGGCACCTGCACCATCGAGGTCCGGACCCTTGATGCAGCGAAAGGGAAGCTCCTGATCTTCGATGCGCAGGGGCGAACGATCCGGATGCTCCCGCCCGGGAGAGCGGAGGCCGGGCGCCTGACCGCCACCTGGGATGGCCGGAACGCCCGCGGGGAGCAGGTTACCCCGGGAATCTACTTCGCGCGGTGGCAGGACGGAGCCCGCTCCGGAGGGGCGAAGATCACCATCGCCCGCTGATCCCTTCGATTCGAAGCGCTGCAATCAGGATCTCCCCGGCCCCCCGGTCGGGGAGATTCGTTTGAGACGTGGAATCAACCCACCGCGATTCCAGCGCCGAGCGGTAGATCCTTTGCCTCGCCGCTGTCCGCGCCTGAACGGCGTTCAAACCCCGCGATTTGGGGCCTACTTTCGCGCCCCGGCGGGGCGCCCGCTGGCATCCGAATTGTTAGACCTCTCCCATGACACCGTCACGTCGCAGAAATCCGCTCGTCCTGATCGTCGATCCCGATGCGGACGTGCGTGCGGCCCTGGCGGACTTCCTCGTGGAAGCGTTCCGGGTCGAGCCGGCCGGATCCGCGCGCGAGGCGCTCTCATATCTCGAGGAACATACCGTTGACGCGGTCATCGCCGAGGCCAAGCTTCCCGATCACTACGCTCCTGGATTCTTTCTCGAGATTCGTCGGCGTCTCCCGCGCGCGATCCTGGTCGCCACCTACCCCTACGGCGAGGACCTGGAGGTGCAGGAGCCGAGGCTGAGGCACATCGTGGACTTCTCCTTGAGCAAACCGTTTGACATCCAGAGACTCGAGTCCACTCTGCTGGACATGATCCAGCGGCTCAACCGTTCCGCCCAGGAGGGAGCATGACCACCCCCGGCAAGAATCCCGGCCTGATCGCGGGCGCGCGCGACTTCATCACCCGAGTCCTGCGGCACCCCATCGGCTTCATCGGCGTCAATCTGACCAGCATCGCTGGGGTGCTGATGGTGACGCTCTTCGCCATGGAGTCGAGCGGCCGGGCGGTGAACCCCTACATCGGCATCCTGACCTTCTTCATCCTCCCGTTGATCTTCGTTCTGGGTCTGATCCTGATGCCGATCGGGCGCTACCTCGATCGAAAGCGTCAGCTCACGGCCGGGCTGACTCACGATGCCTTCCCGGTCGTGGATCTGAATCTCCCCTCCACCCGTAGCCGCTTCATCTTCGTGGTCGCGATGTCCCTGGTGAACATCTGCCTCGTCTCCATGGCGGCCTACAAGGGGATCGAGCACATGGACACCCGCGAGTTTTGCGGCACCACCTGCCACCCGATCATGGAGCCGGAGTTCGTCGCCCACGGCAACAGCCCGCACCAGCGAGTCCCCTGCGTCGACTGCCACGTCGGGGCCGGCGCGGACGCCTACCTCGCGGCGAAGATGAACGGCCTGAAGCAGGTGTGGCACACCGCGTTCAAGAGCTACGAACGCCCCATCCCCTCTCCGGTCCACACCCTGCGCCCGGCGCGCGACACCTGCGAGCATTGCCACTGGCCGACGAAGTTCGTCGGTGACCGCATGGTCGTCCGCACGCACTACCAGGACGACGAGACGAACTCGGCCCTGAAGTCGGTCCTGCTGCTCAAGATCGGCGGCGGCGGCTCCGAGGCCCACACCGGACGGGGCATCCACTGGCATGTGGCGAATCCGGTCCAGTACCGCTCGGATGAGTCCCGGGAGAACATCTACTGGGTGCAGGGCTCGTCGAGCGACGGAACGGTCAAGGAGTTCTGGCAGTCGGGGCTCCGGGCGGAGGCAGCCCTCCCGGACAGCATCGCCAAGATCGAACCGCGCACCATGGACTGCGTCGACTGTCACAACCGACCGACCCATATCTATCGACTCCCCGCCCAGGCGCTGGACGAGGCGATGTCGAACGGCTTGATCGCGACCGATCTCCCGTACATCCACCAGCAGGGAATGGCCGTGCTGGAGGCGGAGCACGCCGACCCTGCAAGGGCCGCAGAGGAGATCGCAACCGCTCTCCGCGCTTTCTATGGCGAGTCGTACCCTGACCTGGTGAGCAACCGCGGCGCCGATCTCGATCGCGCCATCGCCGCGGTGCAGAAGATCTACCACGACAACGTTTTCCCGGCGATGAACGTGGGTTGGGGCACCTATCCCGACCACATCGGCCATCAGAACTTCCCCGGTTGTTTCCGGTGTCACGACGAAGACCATGTGACGGCGGACGGGGAGACGATCAGCCAGGACTGTTCGACCTGTCACTCGCTCCTGGCGGTCGAAGAACCGAATCCGGCGGTGTTGACCACGCTGTTCCCGGAGGAATGAGGTGATCCATGTCACGCCTCTGCGCTCTGATCCTCGTTCTGCTCGCCTGCGCGAGCAGCGAGGCAAGGGCTGTCACCAATGCAGAGTGCCTGGAGTGTCATCGGGACCCGAGCCTCACGCTCGAGACCGCTGACGGCAAACAGGTTTCGCTCTACGTAGGGGCAGCCGAGTTCTCCTCCTCGGTGCACGGCGAGCTTTCGTGCACCGACTGCCACGCCGATATCGCCGAGGTGCCGCACGCCGAGGCTCTTCAACCGGTCGACTGCGCCACCTGCCACTCGGATGTGAAGGCGGTCTACGACGCCAGCCTCCATGGTCAGGCTACCACTCGGGGCAACACCGACGCGCCGGGCTGTGCCGACTGCCACGGCACGCATACCATCCTTCCCGCCTCGAACCCGGCGTCCAAGACCCATGCGTTCAACCTGGTCGGCACCTGCGCGCAGTGCCACGCCGACCCGGCAGTGGTCAAGCGATCGCACATCGGTGCGAAGGCCCCGGTCGAGGCCTACATGAAGAGCATCCATGGGAAGGCTCTCCTCCAGGCCGGGAATCCGGAGGCACCGAACTGCAGCGCCTGCCACCCGGCGCACGAAATGCTGCCTGCGGGCGACAGCAAGAGCACGGTCAATCGAAGCAACGTGGCCCTCACCTGCGGGCAGTGCCACGGCGAGGTGTACGAGGTCTACAGCGAGAGCGTCCACGGGAAGGCGCTCGCGGCCGGTTACACCGACGCCCCGACCTGCACTGACTGTCACGGCGAGCACGACATCGAGGGGCCGAGCAGTCCGACCTCCAGCGTCTACCCGGCGAATCTGGTCAAGACGACCTGTGTTCGGTGTCACGACTCCCTCGTGCTGGCGCGACGCTACGGCTTCAGCGTCGATCGCGGGGGATCGTTCCGGGAGACCTACCACGGGCTGGCGGGCAAGAAGGGCGATCTGAGCGTCGCCAACTGTGCCTCCTGCCACGGAATTCACAACATCTTCGAGCACGACGACCCGCGGTCCACGGTGCACCCGGCAAACCTCACCGCGACCTGCGGCCAGTGTCACCCGAATGCCAGCGACACCTTCGCCGCCATCCAGGTGCACCCAACCGGCAATACCGCGGCCGAAGTCGTGGGGGCCACGGCCGAGGATGCGAAGAAGCTGGCCAGTTCGCGGGCCGCGCACGTGGTCCGCTCGGTCTACGTCTATCTGATCGTGTTCGTCATCGGGGGGATGATCCTGCACAACATCATCCTCTGGCTCTTCCACGTGCGCGAGAAGCGGAAGCGGGAACTGGCCGAGGGCCGGGTACGCCGGTTCTCGAAGTTCGAGGTCTGGGAGCACAAGATCAACCTGATCGCCTTCTTCGGCCTGGTCTTCACCGGATTCGCGCTCAAGTTTCCCGACGCGGGGTGGGTGCGCATGTCGGAACAGCTGGGCATGAGCGAGACGATCCGGGGCAATGCTCACCGCGTACTGGCCGTGGTGATGATCGCCGTCGGCATCACCCACACCTGCTTCTTCCTCTTCACCCGGCGCGGCCGCAACGATCTGATGGGGCTCCGCTTCGGCATCCGCGACATTCAAGACATGATCCAGAACCTGCGCTATCACCTGGGAATGTCGAAGACTCGCCCGACATTTCCGCGCTTTGACTACACGGAGAAGGCGGAGTACCTGGCGCTCATCTGGGGCACGTCGGTTATGATCCTGACCGGCCTCATCTTGTGGTTCCCGACCCTGGCGACGCGGCACCTGCCGACCTGGAGCTTCCCCGTTGCCGAGGTGGTGCACTACTACGAGGCTTGGTTGGCTTTCCTGGCCATCGTGGTCTGGCACCTCTACTTCGTGGTCGCCAGTCCGGAGGCCTACCCGATGAACCTGACCTGGATGGACGGCGAGACCACGGAGCGCCAGCACGCGGAGAAGCACGGGCACGGGCACTCCGCATCGGGCGGTGGCGGATTCGTCGCTCCGGCCGGCGCCCCCGGAGGCGAACCGTCAAAGCGCATCGACCCGAGCGAGGACCTGGCGGCGCCGAGCAAGCGCTGACGCCCGCCGCTGCCAGCGGAGCGGAACCGCGCTCCCCGCGGATCATCGGCCTCGATGCTCTGCGCGGGATCGCGGTTCTGCTCGTTTTTGTCACCCACGCTATCGGGCCGGCCTTCGGTCGAGTCTACGCCGAGTGGAATGGGGTCTTCCGTGACCTGGGTGCAGCGGAAGATCGCTGGTGGCTGCCGCTCTTTCGCCTGGCCCGCTTCGGGGTGGCGATGCTCCTCGTCCTCAGCGGCTTCTCGGTTCATCGGAGCCACCTGCGCCATCCGGAGGAACCTCTCCCGCGCTACTTCGCCCGGCGCGTGATCGGGCTGTACCCCCCCTATCTGGTCGCGATTCTCCTGTTCGCTCTGGTACTCCCCTGGACCCGAGTCGACCTCTTCCGGGCGGAGGCCGGCCGGCAATCGGAGGGCCTGATGCAGGTGGTCACGCACCTCTTCCTGGTTCACAACTGGAGCGAACGGACCTTCACCGGACTCAACCCATCTCTCTGGACACTCGCGGTGGAGGTTCAGCTCTATGCGCTCTACCCGGCCCTGCTCTGGATCCGGCGGGCCGCCGGCTGGAAGCGGACACTCTGGATCCTCGGGAGCCTCGAGGTGACCGTGCGTTTGACCAGCGAGCTGTTTCGGGGCGATCCCACGCTGCACCGCATTCTGATCGGGTCGCCGTTTGCGTACTGGTTCTGCTGGGGGCTGGGCGCGTATCTCGCGGACCACATGGCAGCGACGCGCCGGAGCGTGCCGGCGCGTACTGGGGACGAGACGGCTGCGCGTACGGGGAACGAGACGGCGGCTCGTACCGGTGGCGAGACGGCGGCTTATCCCGGGCAGCGCAGGTCATCAGGGGGCGGCGACGGAACGCCGAGAGCCTATCGGGTTCCCACCGCGATCATCGGGCTGGTCTACGCGGCGGCTCTCGGCTTCTACTACTTCCGCCCGCTCGATGTTCTGATCTACCCGCTGACCGCGACGGCAGCGTTCTGGATCTGTGCCCGAGTGGTACAGCCGGAGGCAGCCGATCCGCGCAGCGGCTCGCAGGAGAAGGCGCAGATGCTCGACCGTCGCGGATCGCGGGGGATACGGGCCCTCGCCGCGCTCGGGGTGATGAGCTACAGCGTCTACCTGCTGCACCAGCCGCTGATCCGGCCGATCCCCTGGGCACTGGAGAAAGCCGGGATCACGCTCGCGCCCGAGGTCGTGTTCCTGATCTGCCTGGCGTCGTTCGGATTGGTGCTGATCCCCGCGCGCCTGATGTATCTGTGGGTGGAACTTCCGGCCCGGCGCCTGTCCCGAGCTCGGTTCCTGACCCGGTTCACTGAGGCCACCAGGCTGGCACCGGCCAGCGAGCGTCACGGGAGGGAAACGTGATCATTCGGGAGACCGATCGGGAAACGGCCGTGCTGCGACTCGATCACGGCAAGGCGAACGCACTCGATCTGGAGTTGTGCGCCGCGTTCCGCGAGGCTCTCGAGGCGGCGGAGCATGACGACACGCGGGCCCTACTCATCACCGGTGCGGCGGCCAGCGGAGGAGGAGACCGATCTCGCGGGAGTACGCTCCCGCCGGAGCAGGCCGACGCGCGGAGCGGGATCTTCTCCGCCGGCGTCGATCTGAAGCGGCTGACAACTGAAGGCGCGTCCTACGTTCGACCGTTCCTGGGCGCACTCTCGGACATGCTGGCCCGTCTGCTCGCCTTCCCGAAGCCGATGGTCGCCGCGATCAACGGTCACGCCATCGCCGGCGGAATGGTGATTGCGGCGGCGGCCGACTGCCGCATCATGGCTCGTGGGAATGGACGCCTCGGGGTGCCCGAGCTCGCGGTGGGCGTACCGTTTCCACCGACCGCACTCCACCTCTTGCGTATCGCCCTCTCCGCGGCGGACTGGTCGCGGTTCGTCCTCTGCGGCGCGCTGGTCGATTCGGAGGAGGCGGAGCGGATCGGATTCCTGCACGGAACGGAGGAGTCGGAACGGCTCGAGGAGCGATGCCTCCGCGAGGCTCAACGACTCGGAGCGATCCATCCGACGGCGTTTTCCCTGACGAAGCGGCAGTTGCGTTCGGACGCCATGGCGCGCCTCGAGACCGACCGCGAGCGCTGGGACCTGGAGATCGAGGCGGCATGGACGCGCAGCGACACGTTGGCGGCGATCCAGGCATACGTGGAGCGGACCCTTGGCCGGTGAGATCGCCGGGCGCTTTCGGCCGTTTCGGTCGATCTGCCGTCCGCACGGCGGCACCGCGGCCCGACGGCGCGTCCGCGCGGCGGCGCGGCGGCACGACGGCACGGCGGCCCGGCGGCACGACGGCACGGTCGCCCGGCGGCTCCGGCGCTCCGGCGCACCGGCGCCGGTCGGAGTTCGTGACGGTCAGTCTGCTTCGTAGCGCTCGGGGGACGGAGGGGTGGTCATGGTCCGCTCCGGAACGGTGGCCCGGGTGACCCCGAGGTCGTGAACCAGGTGGCCTCCCAGGTAGCCCGCCCGGAGCACGAGAATGGCCGCCAGGACCCCGGCCACCGTGGCCACGAACCTCCAGCGCGCCTGCGCTTCTGGAGACGCGACCGTTCCGCGACGTGGGACCGCCGAGAGTCTCGCACAGGTCCGAAGGAGCAGGGCCGCCGCGGCGCACCAGGCAGCCACCGAACCGGCCTGTTCGTGGGCTTCCGCCGCCCTCCGCGGCGCGTCCTCGAGGTGCAGCCCAGCCAACGACGCGTCCCCCGACGCCGCGGCCGCGATTGCACCGAGAGCGCCGATGGCCACGACCCAGTCGATCGCCCAGGTTGCCTCGGGGGGCCCGAAACGTCGCCGTAGTAGATCGAGCGCCACGCCTGTGGTCAGGAGGGCGATCGGAAAGTGGACGACGATCGGGTGGATCTGATCGAGCATCTGGTCTCCTCCGCGGGCGGAGATTAGGGGATAACCTGGGCGCGAGGAAACGCAGCTCGCATCCGGATCGCGCTCCAGCCGAGCGGCCGTGGGACGCGATCGCGCACTCTGGCCCCATGGACCAAACGCGTGGCCCGGATTTCGCGTCAGCCTCGGCCTGGAAGCGTGGGAATCGGTCGACCCTGAGGATTCCCCAGGGGCGCCTGCGCGTGGAGCCCTGGGCAGTCCCCCGGCACGGGAACGCCCACCCCTGGGGTGATGCAACTCCGTCCGGAAAGAGTTCGAAGCCGCTCGGTCCGCTCCCGTCAGGCGGATCGCGTGCGGTTCGGCCTCGCGAACAGAGCGATCGAGCGGGCCGCGGAAACCGATTCACCGGTTCGAGTTACGGTCCGGGGGAACTCCGTCCGGACGGAGTTCCGGCGGTCGGGGGCACGGAATCGAACGGCTGGGGATCGAGCGGCACGGGTTCGAACGGCGCGGGTTCGAGCGGCACGGGATCGAACGGCACGGGAGGAAGCTCCAGCCTCAGATCCGGCACCTCCTCGCCACGCAGAAACGCCTGCACTACCTCACGGTACTCCTCGGACATCAACTCGCGCGCGTCATGGCCTGCGTGGTCGGCGACGACGTGAGCCGAGCGGGGGAACCAGGGAGCAAGCTCGGCCACATTCGCAGACGGGGTCCGCGCGTCGCTTGCGCCGCTGACGAAGAGGATCGGCACATCGCTGGAAAATGGACGGCGAAACGCGTCGCCGAGATCCTGGCCATCCAGGAGATCGCAGACCGAGGGATAGAACGGAGCGGCGAGAGCGTCTGCCAGGATGTTCCGGGGGTCCCGCCTCTCCCGCTCGATCCGAGCCAGCCGAGTCTCCGAACCGTCGGAGGCACAATCGATCAGGGCCGGCATGATTGGAACCTCGATCCGACGATACTCGGCCGCCTGCTCTGCCAGGGGAGTCCAGTCGCCCCGCGAACAGCGGTCGAGGAAGAGAGGAATCGCAGCTGCGGTGCGCGCATCCGCCAGACGCTCGGCCACTGCGCGGCGGAGATCATTCGGTCCGAGCGCGATCGATCCCGAGCCAGGCAGCGGAATAGCTACGGAGTGGAGGCTCAGCCTGTCCAGGAGATCCCTCACCCGTGCGATCAGATCGGGAATGCGAACTCGCCAGTTCGGATCGGTCGAAACGCGTCGCTGGAGCTGCTGCAAACAATCCTGCGTCGTACTGGGCAGCTTCCAGGTGTGGTCGGGCCCCTCGACTTTCGAGAGAAAGAGCCGCTCGACCCGATCGGGGTGGCGACGCAAGTAAGCCAACGCCAGGTGAGTACCGTAGCTGGTTCCGATCCCCGTGATTCGGGCTTCCCCCAGCGCCTCACGAACTGCGTCGAGGTCATCGGCACTCTCCGCGCTGTTGTAGGCCGCGACGTCGACCCCGTGAGCCTGCCAGTAGTCGACCCCACGACGCAGAGCGCGGCGGAAGGCCGCCTCTTCGTCCCCTCGCGTCGGCGCCCGGTCGAACGGCAGAAGCTCCGTGAAGACCGAGTCAATTCCCAGATCCGGCGCGCTCCGACCGACCCCACGCTGATCGACCCCGATGACGTCAGCATGATCCAGAAGCCGCAACTGAGGGTGGGTGACGTGAGGTCCGCTCAGCTCGACCCCGGAACCGCCCGGTCCCCCGGCGAGAAAGAAGATCGGCGCCATCGGGTGGGGATTGCTGGTTCGATACCGAACGAACGAGATCTCCAGGGAATCACCACTCGGGACTCGTCGGTTCACCGGCACGCGCAGTCGGCCGAGTTCTCCGACCAGCGGGGTACCGTCGAAGGCCCTTCCGACGAACCGTTCCCAAGCGATCGGCGGGTTCCGGTTCGCTCCGATGGTGTTCGCTTCCTTGGGTGGCGACTCTCCGGCGGGTGCAGTCCCCGCTTGAACCCCAGCGTCAGCGACCTGCCCCCGGCACGGGGCAACGCCTTCCCCTCCCCACGGAACGGCGACTTGCCCCCGACACGGGACGGCGCAGAGACCGGACAGACCGATCGTGAGCAACACAACCAGGCCGCGGGCCACGGTGCCGTGCCCGGGGCGGCCCCCCTGACGGCCATTCCCCTTGCGCCCGGCATCCGGGGCGGTAAGCCAGGCAATCGCGTAGCCGAGGGAGGGCAGCCCCAGTAGCGTGATCCAGAGATCACGCCAGGGCATGACGAACGGCAAGTGGAAGTTCGCCACGTGCGCCAGGGCGTGCGCGCTCGCGAAACCGCTCGGCACGGAGAGCGCGCACCCCAGAAGCGCGAGGTATGCTGCGCGGGCAGCATGGTGCGCGCGAACCTGAGCCGGTGTCGCCCCGACGACCCGCACGACCTGGCGATCGGCCGCCGATTCCGCTGCGGACAACGCCGTTGCGATCAGCACGACGGTCAGTCCGATCGCCAGACAGGAGACCAGCGCGACCCGGTACGGCGTTCGCGTCGGTCGCTCGTGCAGGCGCTGAGCGTCGACCGTCGTTCCCGGCGATTCCGCGGCGACCCTGCGAGCAATCTCGAGCGCGGCGGAGGAGACCGGCACCCGCAGCCGGATCAACCAGGGCACGACGCTCGCGCTGGGTGGAGGGCCAGCTTCGAATCCGAGTTCGGCGACGTGGGCGCTGTGCAAGAAGTACCGTGGTTCGACCACGGCCTGATCGACCCGTGTTCGTCGCGTCCTCGGGGTAGGCAACGCGGTGCCACTCCTCCAGACCGACAGTTGCAGCGCGGACTCCGATGTGACCTCGGGCCCGGTTCCGATCCACCCCACGATCGGTTGGACGTCGGCTCGGCGATCGGACACCAGCAAGTGCAGGAGTGGGCGGGCCAGCAGTCCCGCCCCGAGGTCGGATTCGGAACCGTGGCCTCCCCCGTCTTCCGACCCTCCGAGCGCGCGGAGCAGATCGCTCCCCCCGCAGGCGATCCAGGCACGGGCAGGTCGCGGCGCGCGCGAGGTCATCGGTACGACTCCCGCGGA
This sequence comes from Candidatus Eiseniibacteriota bacterium, assembly GCA_016712505.1. Classification (GTDB taxonomy): domain Bacteria; phylum Eisenbacteria; class RBG-16-71-46; order CAIMUX01; family CAIMUX01; genus JADJQY01. Next base: position 194,886 of record JADJQY010000040.1, read on the forward strand.
GTCCGCGCGTTCGGCGGCACGCACGCGCACCGGTTCGCCCTGTGCGTAGACACAGGACAACGGGGCACTGGCCAGGATCGGCAGTTCGCGACTCAGGGCAGCGGCGATTCGTTCGGAGTCGGGTCCCTGGATTAGAAGCTGGTCGTCGCGGAGCGCGGCGGGCAGCGCGTCGATCGAGGCTTCGATCGCGGCGACGAGCACCGCCGCAGTCATGCACATCGACATGCTGGCGAGCACCGCGGTGATCGCCGCCCCGCTCCGGCCACGGTATCGACCAGCGTCACGAACCGCAAGCCGCCAGGAGAGCGGCAGCCGCCCCGCCAGGCGTGAGGTTCGCTCGAGCAACCACGGGCTGAGCGCCGCGAATCCCAGCAAGGCGAGCACCGGACCAAGGACCAGGGCCAGCGGACCAAGCAGCAGGGCTAACGGACCGAGCCCGGCGGGTGGCCCCGGCGCGTCCGACACTCGCCCGGCAGGCGAGACGTGGCTCGGGTCGAGGGGTGCGTCGCCGAGACCGGAGCTGGAGGCGAAGGCGATCAGCGCCAGGCCAGCGGCGAGCGAGATACCACCGAAGGCGACCCAGCCGCAAACCGATGTCGTCACGGGCCGACGACCGCTCAACGCAATCCGGACCGGAAGGTGCGCCGAGCGCCAGGCAGGAATCGCCGCGGCGCATCCCGCGGAGACGAGACCAAGTCCGAGGGCGCTGAACAGCAACCGGAGCGACACCTCGAAGTCGCCGTTCAGTCGGTGGTTCCAGCCGTCGAGGTGTGGATGCAGCGCCGCGGCACCGACCAATCCGGCGGCAAGGCCGAGCGCTCCGCCGACGAGGGCAAGCGCCAGGGCGGATGCGACCAGCGCGGATGAAGTCGCCCACGACTCCGCTCCCACCGATCCAACCAGACCGATCTCGTACTGCCTGCGCCTCAGGGCCACCCCGAACGCCGCGGCGATCACCAGCGCGGCTTCCACGAAACCGATCGCCGCGGCGGCAGAGACAGCCACCGCCAGCCCGTCAGGTTCTCCTGCCGCTTCGGCCCGGGTCTGAACGCGATAGCCCCGTTCCCTCAGAGGCCCGACCGCGCGGCCGAGGGGAGACTCGAGCGTCGTTGCCTCGCCGAACACTTCACCCTGGCCGCCCCTCGAGACCAGAAGCGCGCGCCGTCCCTGGTGCTCGACGATCGCCCGGGCCCGCAATACCACGGGCCGGGTGAGGTCCTCGGGATCGACCACCACTCCGGTGACGACCCGCGCCGGCCCAAATGACAACGACACCGTCTCGCCCAGCGCGCATCCGAGTCCACGGATCAGGATCGGGGCGAGCGCAACCTCGCCGGCGTTCTCGGGAGCGCGCCCCTGCAGCAGTCGTAAGCCGGGGAGAGAGCGCGCCGGTTCAGCGCGGCCCTCCAGAGGGCTCCGCACGCAGAACGACATCCCGACCGCCCGGAGCCTCCGTCCGCGGAACTGCACCCGCTCCGGCCCCTCCCAGATTTCCTCGATCACCGCGTCGGCCGGAAGGAGGGCGAGCACGGAGTCGACCGGGCCGAGCGGGGACGCGAGCTCGATGCGCAAGCGCGCGTTCCCCATCGCCCCCATCGCCCGTTCATCGGGGGTCGACTCGGCGATTCGCGCCAACGTCCCCACGCCGACCAGAACCGCCACCGGCACTGCGATGAGCAGCGCGACGAGCGAGGAACGACGGGAAGACCGGCGCAACTCCCGCAGCTCGATGCGGCCCAGGGCGCGCAGCGCCCGCAGCACACGCAGCCCACGGAATAGCCGGAGCAGATGCGGGGCCTGCGGCACAGGGTGCGAACCGGCTTCCGCGGGCAGACCGGGAGCGCCGCCGTCGCGCTCGGAACGGCTCTGTCGGCCGCTCACTCGCGTCCCCGTTCGCCCATCCGACCGATTCCCGATCGCTCGAATCCGGAGGGTCCCTGCTCACCACCTGACGCGCCCACCACCAGACCGTCCTTCAGGAACAGCACCCGGTCGGCCCAGGCGGCATGCGCCGAGTTGTGAGTGACCAGGACGACGGTGCGACCTCCATCGCACTGCTTGCGCAGGAGCCGCATCACATGTTCACCGGTGACCGAGTCGAGCGCGCCGGTAGGCTCGTCGGCCAGGAGCAAGGATCTCGGGCCAACGAAGGCGCGGGCGATCGCCACACGCTGCTGCTCCCCTCCCGACAGGTCGTCGGGGAACCGGTCGGAGAGAGCCTCGAGGGCGATCTCGCGCAGAGAGGCCAGAGCGGCCTCGCGCGCGCGACCGAGCGGAACCCCATCGAGTTCGAGCGGCAGCGCGATGTTCTCGAGCGCGGTGAGACCGGGCAAGAGGTTGAGCTCCTGGAAGACATAGCCGATGGTCCGGCGACGCAGTTCTGCCAGGGCGCGGGACGAGAGGACGGCGAGGTCGGTCCCTTGCACGCGGACCACCCCGCCGCTCGGCGAATCGAGCGCTCCCGCGAGAGAGAGCAGGGTGGACTTCCCCGATCCCGAGGGGCCCATGATGGCGACGAACTCCCCGGCCGGAATCCGGAGGTCGATCGGGCCGAGGGCGTGGACGGCGGTCGGGCCCGATCCGTGGACCTTGATTACGGATTCCAACTCCAGCACAGCCTGGAAGTTCATCGCGAGCCTCGGGCGCGCAGCCGTTCCTCGCAGAGGTCGATCCAGCGGATCTCGGCCTCCGCGCGAAGGATGAGAGAGTCGAGCAGAAGCAGCCAGGTGAGGTCACGATCGGGATCGGCCCCCATCTTCTCCCGTGTGTACCGCTGCAGACGGTCCATGGTCGCCATGCGCTGAGATCGTAGGATCGCGCTCACGTCCACGCTGTCGGCCGCGACCGCGAGGAGAACTTTGAGCGCCAGCTCGTTGCGCGATGGCGGCTCCTCCTCGACCGGGGAGTCGTACCAGACGTGAAGCGCCGCCCGCCCGGCTTCGGTCAGACGCCAGGTCTGGCGCTGCGTGTGCTCGTCCCCCTCGGACGAGACCAGTCCATCGCGCTCCAGACGACCGAGGGTGGTGTAGACCTGCCCGACATTGAGCGGCCAGGTCCCGGCGGTGGTTCGCTCGAACGAGGACTTGAGTCCGTACCCATGCGCAGGTTGGTCGGCGAGCAGGGCCAGCAGGCTGTGGCGAATGGTCATCGTGCCCCCTGTATTAGATACCAAGTATGCATACCGAGTATACCGCAGGCCGTAGTTACTGGGTATGCAATTCTTGATCTCGGCGTCGCCAAAAGGGAGCGGGCCGCACACACCCCGACGGGACCGGGGCGCGGGTGCCGGGGCCGTTACGGCAGCGACCCCGGCCAACCACTCCCGGTGGCTGTCGCCCGGACCGCTCGAACCGGTTCGGGAAGCAGCCCGAGAAATCTTATCTCTATCTATTGCAGTACTTTATCGTAGCAGAAGGATCTTGATGGCTCCCGCCCGAGGTTGGCCGTGGCTCATCCGCGCCCCCGTCAAGCCGGGCGCGACCTCCGCGATCGCCACGTAGTAGGCACCGGACGGCAGATCTCCCGCCTCCCAATCGACCGTGTGGCTGCCCGGGGCTTCGACTCGTTCACGCACCCGGACCACCTCCCGTCCAGCTGCATCCAGGATCGTGATTCGGAACGCCGCTCCGACCCGGACCTGGTACCGCATCTCGACGCGCCCCGAGGTCGGATTTGGACCGCACGCTTCGAGCCAGGCATGGGGCAGGGGATCCGCGCCCCGAGCGCGCCGAGGGTCCCGCGGGTCGCCAACGTCCTCGCCCGAGGCCAACTCCACGCCGGTCACGGTCTCCGGGTCGTAGACGAACCCAACCGACCCGAAGTTCGTCCTCCAGGTGTCGATGAGCGAGGTGAAGTCGGTGAGTTCCACGATGCCTTCGGCCCGCAGAGCGGCGAGCGGAGCGATCAAGGTGTCTTCGAGGGCCGCGAGTCCACCCGGCGCGATCAGCTTGGAGGGATTGATGTGTTCGGAGCAGGTCAACATCAGCGCCTGCGGAACGGTCCCATCGACGTAGAGCTGGTGCAGCTCGGAGGCCCCGGAAAGCAACCCGCGCCACTGACCGACGGCGACGATGTTCCCCGTCTCTTCGTCCTCGAAGTAGTGGTCGCGATCGCGCGGCCGCCAGACCCCACTCACCAGCGGGTCGTTCACGTGGCCGGGGGTTCCACTCCCCATGAGAACATCCCCGCGCCACTCGGCCCAGGGAAACTGCAGTCCGGCTACCGGAACACGATAACGATCCCACTCCTGGAACTGCGGTAAGGCCGGATCCCAGATGTGCCCACCGATCACCGTCGTTCCCCCAACACCGAGCGAGTCGAGGAGGTGGGCGACATCGGTGTAGTTGTATCCGCCGTTCTCGTGTGAATGCGGATCGATCACCACACCGAGGTCCTCGCGAAGGAATCGAAGGAAGTTCTTCCCGCCGGTGTTTGCCGTCATGGCCGAGTCTTCATAGAGGAGCGCCGCGCGGAGAATCTTCCAGTCGGGCTGAAGCGACCAGGGAACCTCGTACGACTGCGCCAGCGTGCCCATGGCGAGGAGCGCGTTCCGATGGACGAGGTAGTTCTGTCGCGACTGCGGCGATCCGAGCGGCCCGGACGGAGTGTTGTCCTCGATGTGGGTGAAGAGCACGTCGTAGACCGGCGGTACCGAGCTGCCCCACGGCGGGGCGGCCGCCGGATCGGGTAGGGAGGCGGCGGCGCGATCGGCCGAGGCCGAACCGAGCACCCAGAGCAGGATCAATGAGCCGAGGCGATGGCCTCCCCGGAGCGGGCGGCGCGCACGCTCGACGCCAACGGCACCCCCGGGGCACCCGCGCAACTCGATCGGCGGCCGAAAGAAAAAGACCCAGAATCGACGACTTCAACATGGTCACCTCCGCAGTTCTCCTTGGCTTCCCCTCGAAGGTCGCGTTCGGACCTAGACCGCGGATGAATCGGACGCGTGCAATCCTAGCACATCGGGAGGGGCGGCAGGCGAGGCGCGAAGCGCGCCCTCACGCCAGGATGATCGGCTCGAGCGCCTGGAAGGTCAGCAGCGCAGCGTCTTCGATCCGGGAGCGGCGGAACTCCGGGTCGTCGAAATCGAGGAAGCGGGCGCACTTGAGGAACGTCTGGGTGCGAAAGAGCCGCAGGAGTTCCGACTCCTGACCGGTCGCGAGCCGCAGGGTGTGCCCCGGCCCTCGCTCCCAGTCCCAGGGGGATTCCCCGGCGGCGATGTGAACCTCGAGCGCCGAAAGGACGGCCAGATTCCGAACCAGCCGGGCACGATACTCCTGGAGATGTTGTCCGCCCAGGATGAGCGAGAACGACACGCCGTGCCCCCACCAGAAGAGGGTGCGAAAGGTGAACGCCGACTCTGCCTCGAAGTGGCGCGGAATGTCGAGGTAGGTGTACGGCATGTCGCCGAGGTACTCCCCACGCCCGATGCGGCCGTGACGCCAGTCGGCGTTGGCGGGAGCGAGGTATCGGCCCGCTTCGAGATGTCGGGCCAAGCGGTGGCGTAGCCCCTCGAAGACGACCCGCATCCGCCCGATCAGGCGCGCACGGGCCCGGAACGGTCCACCGTCGGCGACCTGGGCGAGTTCATCCTCGGAGAAGAGCTCCGGGCCGGTGAATCCGTCCGCCGCATGGCCGGTGGAGAGAACCTCGGAGAGATTGGGGCCGTCGTCCCCGTTCCCGGCTCCGAGCTCGTGCCGACCGAACCTCCGCGCGAGATCGTCAGGCGTCACGCCGGCCCCGGCTCACCCGACGGGGGTTCGAGGCCGTCGTGCCCGCCGGCGTGCAGCGCCGCCTCGATCGCCTCCGGCCCGTAGATCTCGTGCGGGAAGAGGTAGGGCAACAGCCCCTGCAGGAACTGCCGGCGCTTCAGCGCCTGGTGATTCGCGTAGTGATGGCTGTGAATCGTGCGCAGGTAGTTTTCCAGCGTATAGAGCTGGAGTTCCACGCCGTAGATGTAGGGCAGGGGCGCGGGATTGCGCTCGGAGTTGTAGAGCACGTCGATCTCGCACTTGTAGACCTTGTAGCCCATCCCGGAGTAGGGATTGAGCAGCGAACGATCTTCGCCGCGGAGCGTGGTATCGACCACGTTCTTCACCCGGAAGATCCCCCCGAGCAGGTCGTAGATGCAGTCGCGGAGGGTCTCCATCTCGGCCGGATTCTCCACGATGAACATCGCGCCGATCAGGTCCTTGATCGACTTCGGATCGGTCTCGCCCTTGCGGATCATCTTCGAGACGATCGATGCGCTGCGCCGCTTGGTCAGGCCAGGCCAGAGCTCGGTCGGAGCCAGCTCGTAGCGGTCCGCCCCCCGCTCGTACTGAAACGGAATGACCTCACGCTTGAAGCGACAGGCGTAGTAGTAGATGTGAACGTTGGTCGGTCGGCCGTCGCGGGTCAGCTCGACTTCCTGGAGATCGAAGCTCCAACATTCCTGTCCCGGACGCGTGCGGCCGAGGCTGTACTCCATCGACTGGCCGTCGGGACGGATGGCGAAACAGACCTCGACCCTCCGGGTCTCGGGTACCGAGGCGAAGATCTCGCGGCGCATCAGTCGCTCGAAGTGCTCGCGATGTTCATTGCCGCGCTGGACGTCGAGGCAGTGATCGACTTCGAAGAACAGTTTGGTCAGGTAGAGCTTCCGCTGGGCCTCGAACGAGACGCGGGGATCGTCCGAGCCGAAGATCATCCCGAGCAACTCCAACACGTCGAGGCATCGCATCACCTCGTTGCGCGGGGTGATGGCGGGACGGGCGCCCGGCGGCACCATCATCAACAGCTCGTTGATGTAGTGCACCGCCTCGTTCATGTAGTACCCGGCGCTGACCAGGTTCGACTGCAGCGGCCGCTGCTCGTCCACCGGGCGGAGGATCTTGTTCAGGAACTCGTTGTACGATTCGGAGCTCTCTCGCATGGCGAGATAGCGCTTGTAGAGGTGCCGGAGAATGGCCGGCTGCGCCTCGGAGAGCCTGGGATTGAGGAACGGGTGCGCGGCAAGAACGGCCGCATGCGCGCCGGACGAGGCTTCGCGGATCAGATCTGTCTCGTGCATGCGGATGAAGTTCCTTTGTTCCGGCCGTCGGCAGGATACCATGACGTTCCGGCGGCCGTCGGCAATCGGGCATCCGGGCCCGCAGAGATTATCGGCGGGTAAGCGGGGCCAACTTTGGCCGCGAGGGCGACCATCGGTAAAAACCGGCGTTCGGCGGCAGGCCCGGGCGCCCCAACGGGCGGAGCTCGGGCACGACCATGCAGTCACCACGGCGGATCGAGATTGCGGCGTTGACCGCCCTCCTCTCCCTGGCAGGACTGCGGATCATCGATCTCCGCTCCCCCCGGAGCTTTCGCCACGGGCACCTCCCCGGATCGGGGAATTTGCCCCACCGGCGTCTGCCGAGCAGCCTTTTCCTCCTCCCACCGCGGCGCACGCCAATCCTGCTCGTCGCGGCGACCGGCGCGACGGCCCTCGCCGGGGCACAGTTTCTCGCGGACCGAGGATATGAGGAGAGCTTCTGGCTGGATGGCGCGGTGAGTCGGCTCAGCGCGGCGAAGGTGCCCGGGCCAGCCTCTGCCCCGCTCTGGGAGCCGTCCCCATTTCTCCGCGAGGCCCTCGCCGCGCTGCCGGATTGCGGTGCAGCGGTCGACCTGGCCTGTGGTTCGGGGCGAAACACCGTTTTCCTTGCGCGCCACGGGTGGTCCGCGCTCGGGATCGACCTCCTCCCCGACGCGATCGCACAAGCTCGCCGCCTGGCGCGGGAGGCGGGGATGGACGCGACACGGGTGCGATTTCGCGTCGGTGACCTGACCGACCCGCGGGTCATCGGCCGGATCCTGCCGCCAGGTCGGTACGACGCCATCCTCTGCTTCCGCTACCTCGACCGACGCATCTGGCCCGCGCTGCGCGCAGCGATTCGCCCCGGCGGTTTCGTCGTGATGCAGACCTTTCTGCTCGAACAGGCCCGGGTGCATGGCAAGCCTCGTCGGCCCGAGTTCCTGCTCCGCCCGGGGGAGCTTTCCGAGGTCTTCTCCGACTGGGAGATTCTGCGCAGCCACGAAGGCCCGGACGCCGACCAGAACCACCTCGCCGGGATCGTGGCGCGGCGAAGGTCATGACGGCGAAGATATCGAGTACCGCAGGGTTGAGTACCGAGGCCGCCGACCCGATCTCGAGTGCGGAGGTATGGATGAGCCTTTCCCCGGTGCGCCCCACCCCGACCTGATGCGCGACTCCCGAGACGCGGGCCGTCTCGACCCCGGCGATTCACCACGCCTCGCAGGTCCTCGCCCGACCCGAACGGGGGTTGGGCCCGGAGGCGGTGGCTCCTCATTCCTCCGTCGAGCAGACCCTTGCGCCTCACCCGGCAGGCGTCGGAATCAAGATCGATCGGTACGCCTAGGTCCGCGCGCCGGATCTCCTCAGATTTCCATCGGCTCCCGGCTCAGGTCGAGCAGCGGATAGCGCTCGGGGGTCACGAAGTTCATCCCGGCATCGATGAACAGAATCGTGGCCCGGGGATGATCGCTCGGCGGCGGCATCCCGAAGGCGTAGCGCACGGCCCTTCCATCGGTCACCAGGTGACGGATCCGTCCGTCCTCCAGCCGACGATGATCGGTCCAGGCCCCGAGCAACTCGCGGCACTTCTTGTCGCGGATATGTCCCACCACCTGCGTGAGTCCGATCGGCAGGAGCCGCGGATCGAAGCGGCGCCGCGGAGGCCCGACGAACAGCTCGGCCCGTGCGGCGAGCGGGTGGGTCGGACGCTGATAGAAGATCCCGCGCCCTTCCCCGTAGGTACTGCCGGGGCGGTGCAGAGCCCCGAGATCGAGGGGCGGCATCCCGCTCTCGAGCGCCCCCTCGTCGAACGATGCGGCCCAGGCCTCGACCGCGGTGTCGAGGGCACGGTTCAGGGCGGCGGCGACGACCCGAGCATCGTTCTGATCCACCGGCGACACGCCGATCCCGGTGAGGTCATCGGTGGCCACCGCGCCGTGGAGGCAAAGGACGGTATCCAACGGCGCGGCCGCGACCCGGAAGCGGCCGCTGCGCAGGAGTCGAACCACCAGCGTGCGCTGAGCAGTGGTGAAGGTCGCAAGATCCCGGGCCAGCGCCTCGGGATCCGGCAACGCCGGATAACGACGGCGAAAGGCAGCCACCAGGGCGGGATCCGCCGACTCGTAGGCGCGATCAGCGTCGCGCTGCGCCTCGAGAAAGGTCGCCTCGTCGAAGGGGGCGAGTTCACATACACGCGCCAGGTCGTGGTTCCCCAGGATCAGGGTGATCCGGGAAGGGTCGTGCACGGCAAGCCAGGAGAGCAGTTGCAGCGCACTCTCCGTCGCGTAGGCGCGCTCGCTCCGCTTTCCCCAGTCGAAGTGATCCCCCATCGAGATCAAGTGGGCGTCGGGGGCGATTCGCCCGTCCTCCCCCAGCAGTTCCGCCCGATCGAGCACACGCAGGACGGTCTCGAACGGCGCCTGAGGATCGCCGATCGCCACCGTGCGCCGGGCCGGACGAGACTCCGCACCGACGCCGGCGGCCGAGAGGTTCACCGTATCGATCCGCGCCTGATCGTTCCGGGCGAGGTCAAGTGCTCGCCCGACCCGGTCCGAATGCGGGCCGGGTTCCTTCCGCGCCGTCTTGCTCGCCTCGCTCACCCGTCCTCCTCCACCCCCCATGGGCGGCGGCCCCATGCTCGCACACCCGTGAGTGGACCGGAAGAGACCGAGGTGAGAGAATGCCGCGCCGAAACCATCCCAACCCCGGAGGATCGTCCATGGCGAACCCGCTCGTGCGCTATGCCAACTGGCTCCACCTCTCCTGGCCCGCGGGGACGATCGAGAAGTTACCCCAGGTGGGCCCGGACGGCGCGACCACGGTCCCGGGAATCCGCGTGGTCGGAGACCTCACGGGCATCCCGCTCCTCAAGTTCGCCGTCGAGACGGGCGCACGGGCGATCCGAGCCTTCGCCGCCGAACCGCTCTTCGCTGCCCCGCGCGGGACGGAGATGGTGGACGTCGCGATCGTCGGGGGCGGCGTATCAGGACTCTCTGCCGCCCTGGAGGCGAAGCGCCGCGGCCTTTCCTTCGTGCTCCTCGAGGCGACCCAGAACTTCTCCACGATCCAGAACTTCCCCAAAGCGAAACCGATCTACACCTACCCTACCGAGATGGTCCCGATCGGTGATCTGAAGGTGAGCGCCACGGTGAAGGAGGATCTGCTCACCGAGCTGGAGACGCAGCGCGCAGCGGCCGGCATCGAGTCGATCGAGGGCCGGGTGCGCCACGTCGAGCGCAAGGGGGAATCATTCCTCCTGCAGATCGACGGCCGCGCGCCGATTCCTGCCCGCCGCGTCCTGGTCGCGATCGGTCGCACCGGAAACTACCGCAAGCTGGGGGTGCCGGGAGAAGGGCTCGAGAAGGTCTACAACCGGCTCTACGATCCGAAGGAACACGCGGGAAAGAACGTCCTGGTGGTCGGAGGAGGCGACTCCGCGCTCGAAGCGGCCATTGCCCTGGTCGCCTGTGGCGCACATGTCACGCTGAGTCACCGGAAGGCCGACTTTTCGCGCCCCAAGGCGGAGAACCTGACCATGATCCGCCGACTGGAGCGAGACCCCGCCAGCGCGGTGGCGGTCAAAACCCCCACCTCGGACCGGGTGACGACCTCGGCCGATTCGAGTATGCGCGGACACCACGATCCGGGGTCGCTGCGCCTGCTCCTCGGCTCCGAGGTGCAATCGATCTCGCATGGCTCTGCGACCCTGCGGAACGACTCCGGCCGCGACTTGACGATTCCGAACGATGTCGCCTTCGTCATGATCGGGCGCGAGGCGCCGCTCGAGTTCTTCCGGCGAAGTGGGATCCGGATCAGCGGGGAGGTTGCCCCCCGCTCCTGGTTGGCGCTGTCGCTCTTCACCCTCCTCATGCTCCTGATCTACGTCTGGAAGGCGTGGTGGATCGGTCACACTGACATCTTTGCCCTCGGAACCTCCTGGGGCCTGGGGCGCGAGTCGCTGCTCGGGGCATTCAGCACCGCCACCCGCAGCCCCGGCTTCTGGTTCACCCTCGCCTACTCCGCCTGCATCGTTGGTTTCGGCACGGCGCGAATCCGCAGGCGGCGCACGCCGTACGTCACGCGGCAAACCCTGACCCTGATGGCCATCCAGGTGGTGCCGCTGTTCTTGCTGCCCGAGATCATCCTCCCCTGGATGGATGCCAATCACTGGTTGCCGGAGTTGCTGCGGGAGAATCTCTTCCCCAACGGCGAGTACTGGCGTGCCTACGGCTTCATCCTCGCCTGGCCGCTCTTCCTGGTGAACCTCGCCTCTCCACATCCGATGCTCTGGTGGATAGTGATCGGGTTGGTTCAGACCTTCGTCCTCATCCCGTTCATCGTCTGGAAGTGGGGGAAGGGAGCCTACTGCGGCTGGATCTGCTCCTGCGGCGCGATGGCCGAGACGATGGGTGACACCCACCGCGGCAAGATGTGGCACGGCCCGCGGGCCAATCGCTGGAATCTCCTTGGGCAGGTCATCCTCGCGGTCTCGATCGTGCTCACCGCGCTCAACATGCTCGCCTGGTCGCCGGCCTACAGCGCGGCGCTCGAGCCGACCGTTCACCTGCTGCACAAGCTGTACAAAGGGATAGTCGACATCGCGATCGGCGGGGCGATCGGGCTTGGCTTCTACTTCTGGTTCTCCGGGCGGGTGTGGTGCCGCTTCGCCTGCCCTCTTGCCGCCTTGATGCACATCTACGCCCGGTTCTCCCGCTTCCGCATCTTCGCCGAGAAGTCGAAGTGCATCTCGTGCAACGTCTGCACCTCGGTCTGCCACCAGGGAATCGACGTGATGAACTTCGCCAACAAAGGCACCCCGATGGCCGATCCGGAGTGCGTGCGCTGTTCCGCCTGCGTTGCCGGGTGTCCGACCGGCGTGCTGAGCTTCGGCCGGCTCGGGGACGGCGGGAAACCGATCCTCGACACCCTCCCCGCCTCCCCGGTGCAGATGCGGGAACGGAGGGGCTAGCTACATACCTCTTTCTGTCGCTTCGCGATCGTCGCCCCGGGTCAGAGACCGGACGCCCACGGCCCGTCGAGTGCAACGTGCGTTCTCGACACCGTATGACGCAGAGCTGTTGGCGGATGCCCGCTGCTGCCTCGGATCACCCCGCCGTTGAGGTCCCGGGCACGGACTCGGTCCTCGCCCGCGACGGACCATAAGCGACGCTACGCTAGACCGAGTTTAGTGAGAATCAGAGCCATCTCGCGCTCCACATCCTCTCGAATACCCGCGAGTACCGAGGCACGGTAAACACCCAATCTTCCACGCACATGCGGAAGTTCCTGTTTCTCCTCGTGGTCCAGAAACTCCAAGAAGAGCCGCACCCGGGCAACCCGAACCTTCATATCCTGAGACAATGCCAAGTCTGCGAGTCTCTGCGCAACATCCCTGGAACGGATAGACGAGTCAACGAACACGAGGTCAATGTACGCGAAAGACCGCACGAGAAATCGCCAATAGTACAGCCCTGCCGCGGTGATTCGAACAGCGGCAGCTTGCTTGATGTCTGCCACCCGAGGAGGCTCCGACTCCACCAAGTCCGAACGCACGAGATCCGCGATCCACGCGAGCACGTCCTCCGCCGAACCAAATGACTCGCGATATTCCCTCAACACGTCCTGCATTTCTACAAATCCCGCGCCATGGACGGATGACGCACCCTCCGACTCTCCAAGACGCGCCAACACGCGAATGCCAGTAAAGTGAGACGCTCCGGGAACGGAGGTTGGCGCGAACATGTTCTTGATTCGGGAATAGTCGGCCCTGTAGTACTTCCGTGATCCGAGGATCGCCGACTTGGCAAACTCATGAAATGGCAGGATGTATCCTGGCCCCTTCGACAGAATTTTCTCCACGTTTGTGTTCCCAGAGCCAATGAAGTGCCTGAACATGTCTAAGGCATACCGCCACTCGTGTCCGGTTCGCGGCCTGATCTCGGCGACCGGGTAACCAAAATGGACAAAATGAGTTGCGAGTAGGAGTGCTCGACCCAAGCAAAAACGGCTTGAGTCCCAGGCCGGATGAGGTAGGTAGGGAGTGCTGAATCACACTACGACCTCAACCGCAAGGAGCCTCAAGCCATGCAGCAAGCTACCACACTCTTCCTTCAGATCGTGCGCCAGATGCCTAACTCCTTGATCCAAAATGCGATCGACACCTTCGGCTCCGACCTCCAGAGCCGGCGTCTCCACGGACGCCACCATCTCTTCGTGCTTCTGCTGGGTCACCTCCGTGGTGTAAGTAGCCTGCGTCACTTGGTGGAGCTCTGGGATGGGATCCCGGGGGTCCGCGCCGCGCTGGGCATGAACCCGATCGCGCGCTCCACTCTGGCCGATGCTAACCGGAAGCGCGGTCACCAGTTCTTCCGGGCTTTGATGGCTCAGATCTTGAATGCCGCCCATCAAGCCGCTCACCGATACCCCCGGAAGCTCAAGCGCCTGAGCTACGCCCTCGACTCCACCAGTATCGAACTCTGCGCCGATCTCTTCGAGTGGGCGCGGGTGAGCGAAGATCGCTCGGCGATCAAGCTCCACACCGTGCTGCGCACGGGAGTTGCGCTCCCGGAGATGATCGTGGTGAGCGATGGTGCCAGCCACGACGTCAAGGTGGCCAAGCGGATGACGCTCCCGTCGAACGCCATCATCTCGATCGATCGCGCCTATGTGGATGCCCAGTTCTTGGCCGACCTCCACGATCGTGAGACGACGTTCGTGACCCGCTTGAAGCGCAAGATGAAGTACCGGGTCAGCGAGCGGCGCTCCGTCCCGCGCAGTGCGCTTGGGGTCACCTCCGACCAGGAGATCGTGCTGACCGGGGCCGGGGCCGAGGTCTACGGCAACCGGCCGCTGCGTCGCGTTCGATATCGAGATCCCGAGAGTGGAGCGGTCTTGGAGTTCCTCACCAATGACCTCAGGCTGGCGGCGCGGACCATCGCCCTGCTGTACAAGGAGCGATGGGAGGTCGAGCTGTTCTTCAAGTGGATGAAGCAGAACATCAAGGTGCTCCACTTCTGGGGTCGGTCGAAGAACGCGATCCTGACTCAGCTCTGGGTGGCGTTGCTGGCCTACGCGCTGGTCGCTTGGATACACCTGAAGCTCCGCTCCGACTGGACCCGACTCAGGACATGGAGGTTTGTGCAGGATCACCTACTCCTCCCCGTGGGCGCCTGGTTCTGGGAGCCCGAAGCTCAAGCGCCAAAATGAACTGGAGTCAGGCCGAACCATGCTTCATGAACCGGACACGTGTGGGCATACCGCATATCTCCATTCGACACGCAGGACAACATTCGAATAATGTTCGGATTCTTCTGCGTTGTCGATCGGATCAGTGTCTCCAAAAGACGATCGACCTTGTCTGCATACGACGCGACTCCAGCTCCCTGCTCTCGTAGCGTTCGCAACCGCTCCCTGCCAAACTCGAGCCGCTTCCCCACTACGGCGGAAAGGCTGGGCGACCCGATGTGGAAGCGCCGCTCTCCGAACGCGTCAAATATGCCACGTCGATACGCCGCAAAGAAACGCTCCTCTCGCAATGCCACGATACAGATCGCCCGATGTTCTTGCGACAACCGCTGCGCGAACAAGAACACGCGCTCCTGAAACGTCTCGCCGAGTTGATCTGTGTTATCAAGCACAAACACGAGACGCCTTCCAGAAGCGCGACTCCGCTCTAGAATGGCCTTGACATACACCTGATCATCCTGCTCCCAGCGATATACTTGTTCATTCACAATCTTACGCCACTCTTCAGTACCCTCCGGGACACCAAAGAGAAGTGACTTCCGAGCCTCTTCAAGAGGGTGAGCGAAGAGTGCTTGCATCGCTTCACCGGAATCCGGACGATACTGTCGATACTCGGTGTCGAGAGCTTTGCGAATCGACAAGTAGCAAAATGATTGCAATTGAGAATCCAGTGAAGATGGCGATACATTCCCGATGCCGAGAAAATCAACGTGAAACCACATGCAGTCCCGTCTGACAAAGTCGCTTCGAGTCACTCGTGCAAATCTTCGAAGGAACGTTGTTTTCCCACTTCCAACGCCGCCGGTCAGGAGATACGTACTCACGCGCCCCGACTGCACATCATTCGTGAGTCCATGATCGAGTGCCGTCTTCCCTCCCGCACCGGCACGAATATGTGTGAAGCCTGCATCCATCAGCGACTTGCTACCAGAGTCTTGAAGCAGCGCATCGAGTTGAAGGTCCGATTGATCTGATAGACCGGTTGTCACGTAGCAGTTCCGAATAATCTCATCGCGAGTTGTGAGATCATTGGGATCATCAACAAGAAGTGGGCCGATCACTTGCCCCAGATTAATCCAGAATGGGTTGCGCACTAGATCCAGATCGGGGCTTGGAATGTATGTGATCGCCTTGAAGCGCGAGGAAGTTACTTTTTCGATTCTATCGAACTCCTCACTCAGGGCCCCAGAGCAGACCGAGTCTCTCGCCAAGAGCCGGTAGAATTCGGCAAATGTCTGCTCGATGTCTTTGAAATCGTGCCACGCTAGTGCGGTCCCTTTGACCCAAGCCCGACCTGGTGTGAACGCACGAAAAACAACGACCTGACTGCCGTTCGTCAGCATCGCGAACTGGCATCCGAGTTCAACTGCGTATCGCTGCGCTTGCTCCACATGCGGTTTCATCTTCTTTTGCCCCAGAAGGTGCGCTCCTGAAAGTTGAAGCTTGCGCGACGATCGATCTGCGTCCAGGTGGAAGCGCGGCTTGGTTCGCTTAGCCTCTACGAGGAGGTAGGGGTACTCTGCTCCGAGAATATAGTCTGCATATCCCTTCCCGGCCGGTTCCTCGCGGCGGATCTCTGTCTCTGACCATCCGAGCACGTTCTTGAAAAGCGGATCGATCAGTTTCGCTCTGGTATCGGATTCTGTCAGCATTTCAGCCGTGCGGTCGACCAAGTTCCCGTATTTGACAAGGCGACGAAACGAGGCAAGTGCTTCATCGGCTCTGCTCGGGTTCACGCGAACACCTCCGGTTATCCGTTGTGAGATGCGCCGTGTCGGTTGCCACTTCTCCGGGATCTGAACGGGTAGGTCGTAGATCACCGTGGCAGGGTATGCGGCATCGGCCCCAGCTTGAAGGTACACCTCTAAGGGTGGGTGAGTCTAGCGGGGCGATTGCGTGCAGGTGATCCCCGGCTGGTAGACCACTGAGACAAGTGGTGAAGCGAGTGTTTGGCGGTCGGTGGCATTGTGTTCGTTGCAGCGAGACGTGGCGGGCGAGCTCAGCGTAGATGCTAGCTTGCCGGCTAGCCAGCCCCAGTCAGACAAATAGCCCAGATCCGAATCAAGGGTAGCTCAGTTCCCGGGTTTACCTCTCACCGGGATCGGCGGGAGGAGTATGCGGAACTGCTCCCCCTGATCGCCCCGCAGAATGAACGTCCCGCCGAGGCTCGGGTCACCCCCCTGCCCGCCGAGGAAGCGCACGTCGTCCGCCCGAACTCCCCCGGTGATCTGCGTGCCCCCCTCGTCGAGATACCAGCGACCCCAGGTCATCTTCGGTTCGGGATCGACCTCGACCACGATCCGCAGCTCGAGCCAGGCGCTATCGGGGCGGGTGAAGAAGTACGAGGCGCGGGTCTTCGCCCCGTCCCGCCCACCGACCACGCGAGCATAGGACAACGATCCGGGCACCCACTCCTCTCCAGACTTCATCTGCAACGCCGGCTCGGACGGCCCGCAGCCGAGGCCCCAGCCGATGAGGACACCAGAGACCAGAGACGTCGTGGTTCGCGTCATCCACCGCCTCGATGCCGCTCTCCGGTGCCCTAGGTCCGGGCCTCGCGCCGGCAGGCGCCGGGTTCCGAACTCATCTTCATCCATGGTTCTCCCCACCTTTCGCCCGTCGTGAGGACGCGCCGGCGGCCTCGCCCGGGGATGGTAGCGAGAATGGCGCACCGCCCGCCACGCTCGACTGGCTTGAATCCGAGCCCTGAGCGGCGGATTGCCTCTTGCGCCGAGTCCAAATCGCGTAGAACCTCTCCCCGCCCATACGGTCAAGCGCGTCATCTTCTGGGGAGTGGGTGGCCGGAGCAGGCCGAACGAACCGAGAATCAGGAGGCAAGACAGATGAAGAGTGCAGCAGCGATCTGCGCCGGTGCGATCGGCGTTCTGTTCGCGAGCGCATGCTCGGATGACGAGACGACGAAGCCGTTCGTCGACGATCCGGTGCCGCAGGGGGCAAACGTCGTTCTGCAGTGGAATAATGCCGCGCTGCAAGCGATTCGCGACACCAAGCCGGGACCGCCGATGACGGCCCGCGGTCTGGCCATCGTGCACACCTGCATGTACGACGCCTGGGCGGCGTACGACGATCGAGCGATCGGCACCATGTGGACCGCCGATCTTCGGCAGCCGGAACCGGAGCGCACCCTTGGGCGGAAGAGCAGGGCGATCAGTTATGCCGCCTACCGCGCCCTGTCCGACCTCTATCCATCGGAGGTGCCGGACCTCCAGTCGCTGATGCGCAGTCTAGGATACGACCCGGCGGATGAATCGCGCGACCTCTCGACCCCCGCGGGGATCGGAAACCAGTGCGCTGCGGTGGTCATCGCCTCGCGGCACATCGACGGCGCGAACCAGCTCGGCGACCTGGGCGGCGGGCGCCCCTACGCGGACTACACCGGCTACAGCCCGGTCAACCCGGCGATCAAGGTGACGGAGGCCAGCACCCTGGCGCAGATCCCGAATCCTGGACGGTGGCAGCCGCTGACCTTTACCAATCAGGCGGGCCAGGAGGTCACGCCCGGCTTCATCGCGCCCCATTGGTTCAACGTCGAGCCCTTCGCCATGACCAGTCCGTCGCAGTTCCGACCGGTGCCACCCGCAGCGCCGGGGTCGACCGCGTACCTGGCCCAGGCCCAGGAGCTGATCGAGATCAGCGCCAGCCTGACCGATGAGCAGAAGTGCATCGCCGAGTACTGGGCCGATGGTCCGAGTTCCGAGCTGCCGCCCGGTCACTTCAATCTGTTCGCCCAGTTCGTCTCCGAGCGGGACAACCACACCCTCGATCAGGATGTGAAGCTGTTCTTCGCCGTGACCAACGCGGTGATGGACGCCGGCATCGCGGTGTGGGAAGCGAAGCACTACTACGACTACTGTCGGCCGGTGACCGCGATCCGGTATCTGTTCAATGGCCAGACGATCCGCTCCTGGGCCGGGCCGGGACAGAACAACGCCGAGATCGACGGCGCGGCCTGGAAGCCGTACCAGCCCGACTACTTCCCCACGCCCCCCTTCCCGGAGTACCCCTCGGGACACAGCGGCTTCAGCGCGGCCGCGGCCGAGGTCTTGAAGCGTTTCACCGGGAGCGACGCGTTCGGCTTCTCGGTGCACATTCCGGCGGGGAGCCTGAAGGCGGAGCCGGGGATCGCCCCGGCCGCGGACGTCACCCTGAACCTCGCGACTTTCAGCGAGGCGGCCGACCAGGCGGGCATCTCACGACGCTACGGCGGGATCCATTTCGAGCAGGGCGACCTCGCCTCGCGGGCCATGGGACGGCAGTGCGGGGCGCAGGCCTGGGCGAAAGCAGAGGCCTTCTGGAGCGGCCTCGCATCGGGTCGGGCGGAGTTCGCCACGCGCTAGCACGGCACCGGCGTCCCGTCTCGAGGATGCCCGGAGAACGCAAAGGCCCGCCGGATCAACCTCCGGCGGGCCTTTGCACTTCACCCTCCACGTTTCCGGGAGGGAGATCATTCAGCGCGCTACGATCAGTTTCGCGGTGCGCGCGGTGCCATCGGCCGTCCTGGCCTCGAGGAAGTAGGCTCCGGGGGTCGCGGCCCGTCCGAGATCATCGGTGACGTCCCAGAAGAGCTGCGTCTCGCCCGCCGGGAACTGCGCGTTGGTCAGGTCACGAACCCGGCGACCATCCGCTCCGTAGACCGCCACCTGCACCTGGCCCGCCGCGGGAAGGTGCAGGGCCAGCCGGGCCACGCCGTCGATGGGGTTGGCCGCGACGAGTCGAAGCGAAAACTCCGACTCGGCCCCGGAAGCTCGATCGCCGCCGGCTCCGCCACCGTGCTGTAGCTGTAGCTGGTGGTCCCGGAGGAGGAGACGTTCGCCACCACCATCACGACCTGATCGTAGGCGGTGCCGAACTGGGGCAGGTCCAAAAATCCGGCATCCGCGCCGTTGAGCGTCATGTCCTCGACCCCGAGCGGGACTCCGCCCAGGTACGGAATCACCCGCACCGCCCAGTCGCTGGTGTCGCTGCCGTCGAAGTTGAGGCGCTGGGGGACTCCGTTGATGAAGCGAACGTACTCTCCGGCCCAGTGATTGAGCGTGGCATTGGTGTTCGGGACCGGATAGGCCGACTTGAGCGCGGAGCTGAAGGTCGGAAGCTCCTCGCCTACGTAGTTGTACCGCCCGCCGCCGATCGTCGGATCGTCGAGGTAGTTCGCCGTCACCCAATCGCGCGTGATCTGGGCGAAGCTGTCGGCATAGCCACGCGCGGTGAGCATCGCCTGGACGCCCGCGATGCTGTTCCCGGGTTGACCGACCAGGTTGATGATCGAGTCACGGCCGCCGTATTGCTCGTACATGTAGAGGGTCCAGAGGTAGACCTTGACGTAGTCGGCGAAATTCGCGTTCCAGGAGGTGAGGTTGTTGTCGGGGTTCGACGGGAACGCGGTCACCTGATCCGGCTTCCCGAAGAGCCACATGGCGAGTTCGCTGCAGCCCTCATTGATCCAGGAGGATTCATCCTCGTCGGCCAGCCAGTGAATCATGTGCTGAAACTCGTGCGCCTGGACTCCGATCAGATAGTCGCCGCCCGGATCGAAGTCGCTCGAGTTCATGTAGAGCACCTCGCACTCGTTCGAGGCGAACGACTGGGTGCCGTCGGGGTACTGATCGAAGGCCCAGAAGAAGCCATCCGAGCTGACATCGAAGTCGTAGTAGAGGACGTAGACCTTCGGATCGTTGTCCAGCTCGTCGGGACAGGGGCCGAAGTTGAATACGTTGATGTCGAAGATCCCCTGGGTCGGGGTCGGACCGAATGACTCATGGTCCCAGTGGAGCAGCATGCGGTCGACATCCGCCTGATCGACTTCCGTACCCCACTGCGAGTCCTCGACCACGATGTAGACGTTATCCCCCTCTCCGCGCACGGTGCACATCCTCTGCGTCGCGGTGGGGAAGCCAGCCAGACTCCAGGTGTACCAAAGCCAGGAATCGCCGACCCCGGGATCAGCCGGCGGCGTCATCCGGTCTCCGGGCTGATGGCTGCGGACCATCTGCTCCGCGGGGACGGGACGGATCATCGATCGGTAGGCATCGACCTGGGACTGGGCGCAATTGGTGGCGTGCGCTGTCACCGTGGCCATCGAGGCGGCCAGGGTCAGACTCGCCCCCAGGGCAAACCGGAACGACCCGGCTCCGGAGCGACGCGCGGAGTTGAACGAGGGGCGGATCATGTGAGTCCTCCTGTTGCGGGTTTGCCGGGTGGCAGGCGGAAAGGATCCCACATCCACCCACCCGGAGTCACCCCCTCACTCCCCCGCCCCCGTCGGAATCAGCGCAGTCGGCAGGTGTTCATTCCCCGCTTCGCCAGGTACTTCTGGTGATACTCCTCGGCTGGGTAGAACTTCCCCGCCTCTTCGATCACCGTGGCGATTGGACGCCGGTGGGCACCGCTCGCGGCGAGCCGGGTACGCGATACCTCGGCGAGCCGAAGCTGCTCGGCGCTGTGGGTGAAGATCACCGTGCGGTACTGCGAACCGACGTCCGGCCCCTGTCGATCGACCTGGGTCGGATCGTGCGCCGCCCAGAACAACTCGAGTAGCGCCTCGTAGCGGACCTGCGCCGGGTCGTATTCCAGGTGGACCACCTCGGCGTGGCCGGTCTCCTCGCTACAGACTTCGCGGTAGGTCGGATCTTCGGTCTTCCCGCCCATGAAACCCACCCAGGAGCGCACCACGCCAGGCAACGCGTCAAACTCGCTCTGGACTCCCCAGAAGCATCCCGCACCGAAGGTGGCCCGTTCGAGCACGCGCCCCCCGGTCGGTTCGACGATCTGCTCGCCCACCGCGCCGCGCAGGCGCCGACGCGCGATCTCCACGTCGTTGACGAAGGTCAACGCCTCCGAGTTGAGGCAATAGCGCAGCCCAGTGGGCGGCGGGCCGTCCTCGAACACGTGGCCGAGATGTCCGCTGCACCGCGCGCACTCGATCTCGGTCCGAATCATGCCGTGGCTTCGATCCTCGAGCTCGGCGACGTTTTCCCGGGCGAAGGGCTGAAAGAAGCTCGGCCAGCCGGTCCCGGACTGGAACTTCGCGTTGGAGGCAAAGAGCGGAAGGCTGCAGCAGACGCAGAAGTAGACCCCTTGCTCCTTGTTGTCGAGCAGGAGCCCGCAGAACGGGCGCTCGGTCCCGGCGCGGCGCGTGATGCGGAACGCCTCCTCCCCGAGCTGGGCCAACCACTCGGCGTCCGACTTCACGACCCGCGGGTTCTGCTCGGGCCGAGTCGGCCCACCGTCGTCTCCGATCAAGGCTACGACCACGACTCCCGCGGACCCGCGCCCGCCCGGCGGCTGCGCGGAGTTCGGATCATTCGTCTGGTTCTTCATCGTGCGTGACCTCGGGCGCGGTTCGAGCGCGGCTCGTAGTACTGCCTTCACTCGGTCCAGCGCGGTTCGATTGTTCGTCATCTTCCTCACCTTTCGGCGGCTTCACCCGCCGGACCCCGTTAGACGTCGATCCGGGGAGCAGGTTTCGCCTTCGAACCGGGAGGGCTGCCCCGTCACTCCCCGCCGGAAGACTCCAGGCGGATCAGGTAGGCCAGGTGGAGCGCCTGGGGGTGAGGCACATGCTTGTACATGAAGCTCCGGATCAGGGGGAGCACCTGCGGATCGCCCTCGGCCACGCAGAGCCAGCCGGGAAGGGCATCGAGCAGCACCTTGTTGAACACCGGCGAACAGCCGAGCTTACCAAAGAACACCCCGTCCCCCTGGTAGATCGATCGGGTCAGCGTCCGCGCGAAGCGCCCGAGGTCCTGGGGGTCGAAAACGCAGCCGACCCGAGCGAGTTTCACCACGGGATCGAGTGCATGCCAGCCGTGGGAGATGTCGTCGCAACTCGAGACGGGTTCCATCGGCTCCGCCTTCCGATGTTCCCAGCGCACCGGCTCGTACTCCCAGAGGTAACAATCGGCCTCGGTGTGTTCGAGCCGATTGCGGAAGAAGGTGGCCAGCTTGGTCGCCCGCTCCCGCCGGAGTTCGTCTCCGGTGAGCAGATACGCCAGGTAGTGATCCCAGGCCATCAGGTTCTGGCGATTGAACGGCTCCGGGGTGTCCTCGCGCGACTCCTCTTCGAAGTTCGCCACGTAGAGTCCTTCCCCCGGGCCTGGTCCTTCGTGCCACTGGGGGTCGAAGACATCGAGCGAGGCCAGCGTAGCAGCCAGCATCTCGGACCGAACCGTGGCCGTAGCCTCTTTCCAGATCGGGTCGTCTTTGGGCGGCTGCGGGTAGTCGGGCAGCTTTCCCTCCAGGATCGCGAGGGTAGTGAGGATCGGCTCGACGATCAACGCGGTGTGGATGATGAAGCTGCTCCGGCGACCGCTTCCGTAACGCGTCGATCCCCAGACCGGTCGCACCCGCCCACGAAAGTCTGCCTTGCCGACGAGGTCATCCCGAACTGCCAAGGCATCCCGACAGAATCTCCAGGTGCGTCCGAGGTGACGCGGATCGCCCGTGACCTGATAGAGCACGAGAAGCGACATCAGATCGCGGCTGCGGCGCCAGGAGAGACTGCCGTCCTCGTTGGTCAGGCCGCGTTCGAGCCAGCCGGTCCACAGGGTGTCGGGATAGAGTTGCTCGAAGTGCCGCACGGTGGCGTAGTTCAGCGTGTCCTGCCGGAGGGTGTCGGGAAAGGTCTCGTGAAAACTGTAGACCGCGGAGCGATAGTCGGGAGACTGCCTCAGGTCGATCGCCCCCGCGGTCGAGATCCCCAGGGAGAGCAGGACCGCCAGCAGGATCACACGCATCGTCGCTCCCGGTTCAAGCCTGGTCCGCGCCCGGACCGCCCAGTTCGCGCCCCTCGGGCGATTTGCTCGCGAAATGCCGCCACTCAATCCCGGCGAAGATCGGTGTCCGCTCCTCGCGCGCGCTCAGCCGCTGCTCCGAGATGCGTCCCCGCACCAGATCATCATACAGGGCGGAGAAGGCATCGAGGTGTTCGACCACCCGGGACGAAGCGTACCCGGACGAAACCCCGGTCTTCAGGATGAACGGCCAGTCGGATGACTGGGCCAGGAGCAGTTCCCGGGCCAGTTGACCGAGCGCCCGCTCCAGCGACGGCGCGCCCACCGGAGCGCCTGGCCCCTTCCCACTCAGGACGTCGCCGACCAGGGAGACCATCTGCTCGCCGGCCCGCCGGACCCGTCCAACGATCCAGTCGTTCACCGGATCGAGCCAGAATGCGAAGTACCCCCCCTCTCCCCAGGAGGAGGATACCGGATCGACCCGTTGTACGCGCCGTTCCGCCGCAGCGGCCTCCTCGAGCGTGCTGAGGCAGAGGGAGTCCGAGCGCGCCGCCCAGCGGAACAGCTCCTCGAGGAAGATCGGACCTTCGTACCACCAGTGTCCGAAGAGCTCCGCATCGAACGGAAGGGTGATCACCGCCGGGCGATCGAGGCCAAGTCGATCGACCTGGCGTTCCCGACGCCGCCAGAACTCGGCCGCATGCCGACGTGCCAGTCGCTCGGCAATCTCCGGCTCGTAGAGCCGCTTCCTCGCCCCCCGACCGGTGACCCGATGATAGTGCACCGCAAGCGGGTTCCGGCTGCCTCCCCCGTGGAAAAACGGGGCGAGATAGTCGAACTCGAGCTCCCAACCGGCATCGTGGTGGAAGTCCCGGTACTCCGGAGCGGCGGGAAAGCCGGCTCCGGCAGCCCAGATTTCGCGCGACGTCACCGCGTCGCGCGGGAAGACCAGCGCGCCTCCCGGGCTCAGCACGGGAGCAAACGCGCCGTACGCCGGCCGCGCCCGGGCGTACCGCACCGCGATCTCCTCCAGGCAGAAGGCCCGCACGCCGGAGCGCCGGAGCTCAGCGTCGATCCCCGGGGCGTAGCCACACTCCGAGAGCCAGTGAGTCACGGGGGTACGGCCGAAGCGAGTGCGAAACGCGTCGCGGGCGACTTCGATCTGCGCGCGCCAAAGTTCCGGTCGATTGCCGATCAGCGGAAGCAGGCCATGGGTCGCGTTGGTCGTGGTCAGCTCGACGCCGTTGCCGATCCGGGCAAATGATGACAGCAGGTCGCTTCGATGCCTTCCGCAATAGACCTGGCGCGCCGCCGCCGTTTCGCCCAGGTAGCGATCGACCAGGCGCTGGAGCGGCGGCACGAGCCGCGTCCGCTCCTTCTCCGCGCGGAGAAACCGCTCACGACCGTCGAGCCAGAGAAGGAAGCGTCGACGCAGGAGCGGATCGTCGAGCATGGCGGCCAGGGTCGGGCTGATCGAGATCGTGACCGGGGTCGGAACCCGATCGGCGCCCAAGCGGCCAAGCAGATCGAGGAGGGGAAGGTAGACCTCGAAAATCGCCTCGAAGAGCCAGTCCTCCTCGAGGAATCGGGGATGCTCCGGGTGGCGCACGAACGGCAGGTGCGCGTGTAGAACCAGGCAGAGCCGAGACGGTTGCCCGTTCCCGGCTCTTGCCTCACTCCGCCTCGTGCTCTCCTCCGGCACCGTGCTCTCCTCCGGCACCGTCCTCAAGCGCGACCCTACCGGCGACGCCGGGAGCGGCCACCTCCCGATCGAGGGCGACCACCGCGAGGTCGGTCGCCCGACTCACGATCACTGCGCTCCCGATCACTGCGCTCCGGATCACTCGGGTCCCGACCGAGCTGCTCCCGATTCCCGTGCCGGTGGTCATACCGACCGCGTTGTTCGCGTCCCCTACGGCCCCCGCCATCCGGCCGCGAGGTGGAACGCGATACCGTGAGCGCGATCCGCTGCGTCCGCGATCCGTCCGGCGAAACCGCGACGGCCGGGAGTTGGTGCGTCCCGTCGGGGAGCGCCAGGCGGAGAGTGAACGTGCCGTCCGGACGTATGGTCACCGGCTTCCCCTCGATCGAAAGTTGCACATTCGGGTCGGTGATCCCGTAGATCACCAGTTCAGTGTTGATCGCGAGTCGGAACTCGCGCCCGCCCGAGGTCTGCTCGGGATTCGCCTCGCGGCTCTCGTCCTCGAGATCGCCCTCCGCTCCCGGCGACCAGCCGGACCGCGGGCGCACGGCATCGATCGACTCCAGAGCGGCAGCGTCCGGATCGATCGACCCATGTTCAATCGACCCAGGCCCAGTCGACCCAGGCCCAGTCGACCCAGGCCCAGTCGATACAGGCCCAGTCGACCCAGCCTCGATTGCCCCTTTCGCCGTCGGACCGGCGTCCGCCGGAGCTTCGCTCCGCGGCTCGACCGGCGGTAACACCCGCCAGGCGATCGCGCTCTCCGCCCACTCGTCCCGGGCGCTCCGCTCGTCTTCGAGACCGCCCTCCCATTCACCGCGCTCCCGTGCGTGCTCGACGATCTCCCCTCGCTTGGGCTCGCTTCCGGTCGGATCCGGGTCGCCCGTGCGCGCGCGAGACTGCGCTGCGCGCTCGGACAGACCCTGCGCTGCGCGCTCGGACGAACCCTGCGCTGCGCGCTCGGGCGGCGGAAGATCGGCCCAGGCCTGATCCGTACCCTCGTTCACCTTCGCGGGTGGACTCACAACCACTCCGCTCGTGGCCAGGGCGAGGAAGGTCCCGGACGGGGCCAGCACGCCGACCTCGACACGGTACTTCTGGTCCGGCTCCTCGGTGTGGATGTACCAACTGGTTGCATCCTCGTCGACCACCACGTCGCGCACGCCGGAGGAGCGATCCGCGGCGTCAAGGCGGTGGACGCGCAACACGCCCTTGCATCCCTCCCACTCGTTCTTGAGCTGCGCCATCACATGCTCGATCGTGCGCTCGGTGATCTCCCACTGCGCGAAAAGCCAGCTCGGATCGCGCGCGATCACCGTGATCTGATCGCCGCCCGGCGTCCGGGGTGTCTCCACCGGCTCAGGCAGCGCCGGATTGCGCGTCCCCCAGTGGGCCGACTTGAAGCGCAGCGACTCACGGGTCTCATCATCCACCGGACGGCCGTCCGGGCGAGCAGCACGTCGACCAGCGCGTCGGCCCCACTCATCGCGATCATGCCGCGACTCGAGGTCGGTCGCTTCGATTCGCCGCAGCTCACCGCTGAAGCCGGCCTCTTGACCGCGCGTTGTCGATTCGAGCCGCGCCTCCGGCGGGCGATTCGCTCCGGCTCGCATCTCCTGCGCGCGGAGCTCCTCGGGCGACTGCGCCCCCGGCCGCCCTTCCCCTCCCCGCTGATCACGCTGCCGACCATCGCGGCGATCGTTTCTCCGGTTGCCTCCCCCTTGGCCGTGCTGCCCAGGAACGCGGTTACCGGGATTTCCGTCCCGCGGCGGCTGTCCCGGCGAGGTCCAGTCGCGTCCCTGCCGAGGATCGACCGCGCGATTGGGGATCCCAGGCTCGCGACCCGGGCGCTGAAACTGCGGTGTGTACCCGGAGCCGCGTCTCGCGTCGCCGCTGCGCCGAAGGTCGTCGCGCATCCGATCGCTACGACCGCGAGAATCGTCCCGGCGGTTCGGTCCCTCATTCCGACCAGGGCCGTCGTTCCGTCCTGGTCCCTCTCCGCCGCGCCAGCTGCCGCGTTCGTTGCGTCCGACGTGGGTCCGCTCTACCGCGCGATTCCGTCCCCGCTCCGATCGATCGAGCAGCGATTCCGATTGCGGCAGCACGTTTCCGCCCGGTCTTCCCATGTTTCCCCGACCTGGGCGATTCCCGCGATTTCCTCCGCGTCCCACGCCGAGGGCGTTCGGGTCGTTCAAGAAACGCCCGTAGTTGGGGTCGCGACCAAGGTTGACCGAATTCCACGGATCGATCTCGTCCTCTTGATCGTCCGCTCGATTCGGGCCGCCGCGCCCCGGGTTCCGCAGCTGCGGATCGCGGGGTTGCTGGTGGCGATCGTGCGCCGGCCGGCCTTGCGGTTCGCGGTTCTGCGGATCCCGATTCTGGGGATCCCTACTCTGAGTGTCCCTGTTCTGCGACTCAGGGTCCTCGGCGTTCGGGCGTCGCTCCCGGTCGAACCGATCGTGACGCCGATGCTCCGGCCGCTGATGACCGTGATCACGCGGCTCGCGCGCGGCTCGATTTCCCTCGGCGCCTTCCGGACCTCTGGACTCCACCCTCGGCGCAACCCCGAGCGGGCTCTGGCTCAAGATCGCCGGAGGCGGCACCGGACGCGCACTGGCCTCGGTGCGCACCGGTGGTGCGGACGGCTGGCCGGGGGGAACCTGCCCCAGGGGAACCTGCACGGGGGGAACGGGCGCCGCGGACTTCGGCGCGGTCGCCGATTCCGTCGTCGCCTTCATGCGACGTTTGACCGGCGTGGCGGTTGGCGACTCGGGTCCGCCAAGCCCCGTCTCGCGCTCTTCACTGGCAGCCTTTCGCGGGGGACGCGGTGTGGCGGCCGCTGCGCGGGGGGCGCTCGTCGTTCGCTTTTGAGTCTCGCGCGGTGCCGCCTCTCGGGGTGTCACCTGCCGGGGCGTCGACGCCCGGGTGACCTTCTTCAGCGCGAGGATCAGATCATCCTTGGAAAGCCGGCTGCGGTTCGGCACTTCGTGCTCCTTCGCCAGCTCCATCAATTCGACTCGGGTGAGTTCTTTCAGCTCTTCGCTGCGCATGCTTCCTGTTTCGGTCTCCTCTTGCGAGGTCTGGGGTCTCGCGCGGCGCGTCAGGCCGAGCGGGTCGCCGGGGTATGGAGGGATTCGAGTTCCAGGTTGGCGTGATCGGCCAGGCGCCGGATCGCAGGGCGATCCGACAAGGACGCATCGAACGCGCCCGGCTCACCGCCACCCGTCTCGAGGGACGTACCTGTCAGCAATTCGTAAGCGCGCTCTTCAAGCCGCGCTCGCGGGAGCGTCAGTCCGACGCGCACCGCTTCATCGAGCAAATCACACGCTTCGGCAACCGCGGCGATCGCCTGGTCGACCGATCCGGAAGAGACCCTTCCGCCTCGCCGTTCACGCAGATGGCCATCGGCGCGGGCGAGACACCGCTCGACCCGCGCGCCGAGCGCAACTCCCAGGCGGTCGAGCGGCAACTTGATCCGCTGCCGCCGAGCCGGGGTCAGCGCCGACTCGAGACGCTGCCACCAGCCGGGGGACAGCTCTTCATTCAGGAGCTCCGACGCCATCTCGGCCACCTCCCAGCGTCGCACGGTCTGTTCCAGCGCGCGGAAGAAGGGCGACAGTTCGACCGAGAGCTCGGGCAGCACGCGCTTGGGCAACTCGTGCATCTGCTCGATCCAGCCCCGCGTTTCGCGCAACAGGATCTCCTGCAACTCGCGGCCCGTCTCGCGGCGGAGGTCGGAGGGCAGCCGTTTCAATACGTCGCGGAACGGAATCACGGTCTGGGCGGCGTCGGAGCCCAACCCGGTTTCCCGACTGCCCAGCCCAGCTTCCCGACAGCCCAGCCCAGCTTCCCGACAGCCCAGCACGATATCCCGACTGCCGTTCTTCGACTCCCGAATCTCGACCGTCCAGTCCCAGGACGACTCGAGGTATTCGTCGGCCAGGAGCAGTCGCCCCTTCCAGCTCGAGCGCTCGGACCAGCCGGCTGCCTTCCGGGTCAGTCGGGCCTTCGAGCCGTCGGCATAGTACCGATCCAGGCGGCCCTCCACCCGGTAGCCCCAAACCCCGATCCCCTCGGACCGCGTATCGAGAGGCCGCCCGAAGAGCGCGGCCTCGATCGCCGCGCGGGCGGCGACCACCTCGGGGGACAGTCGCCGACGCAGAACCTTGCGGTAGATCCGCGCGCCATCCCCCCACTCCGCCAGGTTCGACCGGGCATGCGCAAGGTGGTCGAGTAAGAGAGGTTCGAGAGGTGCGCTCACGAACGGCTGGGCCAGTTCGATGGCGCGGGCCGCGTAGGCAAGATTCTGCCGCGGCTCGATTCCCGAGATGTCGGCGAAGAACCAGGCGCAGCTGGTGTACATCAGCATCGCCTGATGGCTCGCCTCGAGGAGAGCCCAGGCGCGCGCACGCTGCTCGCGCGACAGCGCCGACCGCGCGTGGGTGGCCAGGAACAGCTCCCGCTGGGTTGCGCTGCGATCGAGTACACACTCGATGTATCCGTCACGGGCGGTCCAGGGGTCGAAGAACAGGTCGCTCAAGCGGTCGAACTCGCGGTGGATCTCGTCGCGGACCGCGTCCAAACCGGCGCGGAGCGGCCCCCTCCAGGCCTGGTTCCAGCCGGGCTGGGCGTGCGTCGTACAGCCGCAGTCGCGGACCCAGCGTCCGACGCCGTGGGCGCAGGACCATGCGGTGCCCTCGCCCGCGCCGTAGTTGAGCTCGACCTCGAACTCCGGGGGATGGGTGGCGAGGAACTCCCCGTAGTTGGTCAGCTCGATCCCGCGTCGCGGCGCCTCCCGCTCCGCGAAGTAGGCGAGGCACATGTCACCGAATCGCTCGTGGTGGCCGTAGATCTCGCCATCAGTAGCATAGTGAACCAGCACCCCGCCGGAGCCGCCCGGGCCCCGAAGCGCCGCCTGCGCCTTCCCCGCCGCCTCGAGCCGATCGCCCAGGTCCTCCGACCGCCGTAGCAGGTGGTGGAACGAGACCGCCCCGGCAAGCTCGCCATCGTAGAAGAAGACGTCGACAAAGGGACGCTTGGCCGACGCATCGCCCCGCCTGCCCCGCTCCGGTTTTGGCGGCGCTCCGACGTAGGCGCGATAGGCGCGACCGGTCTCGAACGGCCGGCCGCCATAGGGGCCGCTCACCTCGTATCCGCCGCCGCGACCGTCCGCCCAGCGCACGTCGTGCCAGTGCGGATCGCCCAGCTTCCGGATCCGCCCGGCTTGGTGCGGCGCGAGTACCACGAAGCGAACTCCCTGGGCGGCAAGAACCGCCAGGGTCGCCGCGTCGATCGCGGTCTCCGGAAGCCAGAGGCCCTCGCTCTTCCGCCCGAACCGATACTCGAAGTCCCGCATCCCCCAACGCACCTGGGTCACCTTGTCCCGCTCGCAGGTGAGCGGAAGGATGGTGTGATTGTAGGACTGCGCGATCCCGTTTCCGTGGCCACCGCGCAGTTCGACCGACACCCGGTCCGCTTCGATGATCCGTCGGTAGACGTCGGGCCGACGGCGCTCCAGGTCGCGGAGGAGGGTCGGGCCGAAGTCGAACGAGAGCGCGGTGTAGTTGTTCACGATCCCTGCGATACGACCGGTGGTCCCGTTGATCCGACTCCACGCGTTGGCGCGGTAGCACTCATCGGTGATCCGCTCGTTCCAGTCGTGGTACGGGCGCGCGCTGGCCTGCCGTGGCACCACATCGGTCCACGGATTCTCACGGGGCGGCTGGTAGAAATGACCGTGCAAGACGGCGAACACGAAAGATGTCCGTTCTCGAATGAGTTTCGTCTTCGGCGCGCGACCTTGCGCGCCGGCAATCTGGCGCCGCTCTGCATGAGCGCCGTTCAAACCCTGCGACTCAGGTAACCCTGCGACTCAGGTAACCCTGCGACTCAGGTAACCCTGCGACTCAGGTAACCCTGCGACCCAGGTAGACCTGCGACCCAGGTAGACCTGCGACCCAGGTAGACCTGCGACCCAGGCCCAGCAACGACGATCCGAGGCGAACGGGGACCATCGTAGCGAAGAGTTCTCGTGGATCGGGTGGCCGACGAGCGTCGACTCGTCTAGGCCCTCATCTCCTCTACACTCGCGCTCCCGCGTCTCTCCACCTCGGAGCCGGGGCCCCCTCGGGCACTGGAAGTCCGTCTGGCACCGGGAGTCGCTCTCGCGCGATCGAATCCGAAATCCGCGCGCGTTTCACCAACTTCTCTGGCCTCGGGTCGGTCAGACCCGCTCGGAACCGACCTCGCTGCTTCTTGGACGTTCCCGCTGCGCGAACCGGGCGTGCATGCACTCCATCTTGCACCGCGATTCTTGCACCGCGAGTCTTGCAAGGTCCGCAAGGAAAGGTCGTCTTCCGGATCGGGAGGCTTGTGCCATCTGTCGGGCGACCGGCGTCCTTGATGGCGAAATCTCCGCACGCGGCATCCACCGCTGTGCGGCATCACGGCGAGATTCAAGCATGACGCGCGCGGGCAGGTCAACCCCAGGGTTCGACCTGCCCGCGATTTCTCATTGCGTCCCCTTGGCCGGGGCCGGGCGGGTCACCTCATCTGGATCAGCTTGCGCGTCGCGCGCGCGCCCCCCGAGCGGAGCTCTGCCCAGTAGACCCCCTGACCCAGGCGACGCCCCGAGGAGTCATCTCCCGACCATACCGCGAGGTGCTCACCCGCCGCGCGCATCCCTCCGGCGACCGTTGCCACGCGTCGTCCCCCAACGTCGAAGATCGCGAGATCCACGTCCCCCGCGACCGGCACCGCGAATCGAATGGCCGCGACGCCCTGCATCGGGTTCGGGGCAATCGAGAGGATCTCGAGTCGATCGCCCACCGGGCCAGGCAGGGGGGCGACGTCGGTGACGAACTGCCCGCAGCGGGGGGTGCACGGGACGGTGGTCGATCCGTAGATCCAGAAAAGCGCGGCGTCGAACTCCTTGGCGACCGCGTTCACGATGTGCGCCTCGTCGCTCAGGCACTCGTTCCCGCCTTCGCGCTCGGCCAAGTGGTCCCAGCTCACGCCGTCGAGCACGCTCCGATAGTTGTCCGAGCCGGGGCTGATGCTCGACTTGACCACCTGGCTGTACTCGGTGTACGCCCCGCCGCCGTCGTGATCCAGATAGCGACGGTTTCCGATTCCACCGGCCGTCGGCTGCAGGACGTCGAAGGTGAACGCCTCCGGACAGCCGCTGCCCCAGGCGGAAAGGGCATAGTCTCCCTCCCCTTGCGGTGCCAAGGTGGTGGCGTAGGCGCCGCCGGGAGCATCCTCGATCCGCACGCAGCGAGAGTCGTCTTCCAGGCCCACCGTGCAGGATGGACCGCCGTAGTCGTCGCAGACCAGCCGTGCCCCCAGTGCGTTGTTGAGCAGGCTCGGGTACACCGCCGCGATCCAGGTCGACACGTCGTCCCCGGTGACGATGAGTCCCTGCCGATTCTCGCTGGTGTTGCACTGCCCGTGGGACAGCCAGTCCGACAGCGCCTCGAAGTCCCGTGCCTGGCCGGGTTGCGTCGCTCCCGCCGAGAACAGAATCAGCCGATAGTCGAGGAGTTGCAGAAGTGTCGCCCCGTTGTTCCCTCCCACCGAGCGGTAGAACGGCGCGTTGAAGCAGGAGCAGGCGGCATCGTAGTCATAGGTGTCCCAGGAGGTGAGGCTCGGAACCGGATCGAGGGGACCCGCTCCGTTCAGGGCTACGTTCAGCCCTTGCTGATAGAAGTGGCGCGTCTTGTCCAGCGCGGCATTGATGTGCAGCACGCAGGGGTACTTCGCCACGCCGCTCTCCAGGCGATAGCTGGGGAGGATCTCGAACTCCCAGAAGTTCCCCCCGGACGTGTCCGGGTAGAGCCCGACGACGCCTGGGGTACAGGTGAAGTTTGCGCTGATGAAGTACTGAATGGCGGTGCCCGGCGCCAGGATCCCGTCCCGGATCATCTCGTTGTTGTTCTGATTCTCCCCCCGAAGTCGTCATCATCCTCCCGGAACTCCGAGATGAACCGGTTCTTGGAAACGGAGGTCCCAGACTGCATCGAGTCCATCCGACCGAAGGTGAAGTCGGAGTCCGGCCCTACGATCCCGAGCCCATCGGCGACGGCGGTCTTCCAGGCGGCATAGCCCGGGATCGATGCCGCGCCCGGGCCTTCCCGCGCGATCCGCCACCACATCCGCGCTTCCCACTTGGTGGAGCTGGTCGGGATCGGCCCCACGACCACGAGCGAGTCTCCGAGGTGATCCGGGATCGGATTGCCGCGGCTCAGATCGTAAACCACATCGGCATTGCCTGGATTGGTCGTCGAGTTCAGCAACCCCTGCCCCCAGCCATCGATGAACCGGGCGCCGACGTCGAAACGCACCTCCGGCGCGTCCGGCACGCTGGTGACCCGAACCTGGATGTTGTCGAAAAGCGGCGTCTGATTGGTCAGGCCGCTGCACTGGGTCGGGGGGATCCCGAAGGCATCGCAGGAAGAATAGATCTCGAGCCCGAAGCGATAGAGTTGCGCATCGCCGGGAAGCGTGCCGAGCGTCCCCACGTCGCGCCCTTCCGCGCAGATCGGATCGACACCGACATACCGGTAGGTGTCCACCTCGCCCACGCGGTCCGACCAGATCGACTGACCGGTTTCCGGACAGAGATAGGGGAAGTAGATCCACCCCGGGCGGTAGAACACACCGTTCGCCAGGGGCATCTCCGCATAAAGGTCGAACGTCCCGAGGAGCGTGTTGTACTGCGGACCGAGGGCACCGCGATCGACGATCGGCGAGATGCCGAACTCGTGCTGCCCCGTCGGATGCTCGCCGTTCTCGTCGTGAAACTCGAGGACATTGCCGGCCAGGCCGCAGGAGCAGGGATCGAGGATGGCGTAGTTCGAGACCGAGGCGACGCCCAGGTGCGAGTCAGTAACCGCCAGACCGCAGGTGGCGGTCGTCCAGCCTTCCAGATCGGCCTCGAAGCCGTAGACGAAGGAACCGCCGCTGATCGCTCCATCCAATGTCACATCGTCGACTCCGAACGGACCATAGTCGGTGTCGAACTCCCCGTCCTGATCGGAGAATCCGCCATCCGAGCGGAACTCGATCCGAATCGTGAACGCAGTGAACCCGCCGAACGCGGCCGCGGCGATGGTGCGGCTGTAGGTCGGATACGAACCGACCGTGGGATCGCCGATCTCACCGTGCCAGCCATCGGGACCATTGAGGACCAGTTCGTTTCCACTACCGAGGTCGAGGATGACCAGGGTGCGATCGAAATCCGGCTCGGTGTCGTTGAAGTAACGAAACGAGAGAGTCACATCCCCCGATCCGGCGTAGGTGTAACCAGGACTCTCGATCGATTGACACCAGTTGTCGCCGTACCCCAGTCCGCCGGTCCAGCAGAACTGGTCTGCCTCCGACTCGAAGGCACCGAGCCAGGCACTTCCCTGCCCTACCAGAATCGGGGCCGGCGAGGGATTTCCATGCCCGTTCCAACCTGCCTGGTTCAGGTGGCGGAACGGGAGCTGTGCCTCGGCGAGCGGGAGTGCACTCCAGCCCTCGAGCGGATCGCTGCCTCCATGATCGAAGCTCCAGGTCTCCCCCACCACGGCATAGCCGCTGGCGTCGACGTAGCCGAACTGAAACGTGTCCGCGCGGGACGTTTCCGGCGCGCGCGCGGGAAGGTCTCCGTCTTGGTGCGAAGCACGATCCGGAAGGGCCAGGAGCGACGATCGGGCGCGAACGACGCTCACGTCTCCCAGCGAAGCGAGCACGGCAAGCAGAAACGTGCAACCGATGATCCGGTCGGGCGAGCGGGACCATTGCCTGAGACCGTACATGCAATCCTCCCTTGGGTCGCCCCTCCCTGCGGGAAGGCGACGATTCCACCATACGAGTGTGACGACCAGTGCGTCCGGTGCACGGGAGAACACGCTGACGCGTGGGGCACGGTCCGGGGGAAGACCTGCCGATGTCCGAAGGGGGGGACTCCGGCCTCACGACCCCGTGACTGGGGGTCGATCGACTGCAACCAGCTTACGGACTGTCCGCCTCGAAAACAAACTCCGTTTCCGAAAGTCAGAGATTCGGGGAGTCTCGCTCGATCGGGGGAAGAACTTCGAGATAGTTGGCGAAGGTCTCGTTGAACAGCGCACCCGGTCGAATCGCACGGAGATGTCTCAGTGCCTCGTCGCCCGAGCGCCCGAGATAGGTCAACGCAATCCCCACTACCAGCGCCGAGCGGTTGTACCCCATCCGACAGTGGACCAGGACGGTCTGGCTGCGGGAGAGCTCGGCCGCCATGCGAGCGACCCCGTGCAAGCGATCGAGATCGGGCAGATGGAGATCCTCGAACGGATAGTAGATGTAGAGGAAGCGATCCGCGGTGCTGGGAACAGCGTCCAGGGTGTGATCGAGGTCGACGATCACGGTCACCCCGCGACGTTCGATCTCGTTCCAATCATCGATGTCCGACGAGAGGAGGAGTCTCCCCCCCACCTCGACCTCCACGATCTCCATCTGCCCCCCACTTCCGGACATCGACCGCACTCCGAGCCGCGCTCCACGGCTTGGCGCCAGTTTATCCCACCGCCGCCCGTTTCGCCGAGCCTCGAGGACGGCTGCAAAACAGCTTGTCCCACTCTCCGGCACCAATGACACTGGGCTCTCAACAATCTTCCGGGGGCCAGGGTGAACGGACGGGAAGCAGAGGAGCCGGGGCGGGACCCGGGCCGGATCGGCCAGTACCAGATCCTGGAGACGCTGGGCCGAGGCGGCATGGGAGTGGTCTACGTCGCCCTGGACCCACGCCTGGGACGTCGAGTCGCGGTCAAGGTGATCACGGAGCAACTGGCGCGTGACCTTGAATGGCGAGCCCGATTCACCCGTGAAGCGAGGATCCTCGCCTTGCTGAACCACCCGAACGTGGCAACCATCCACTCGCTCGAGCGGGACGGCGAGATCGAATTCCTGACCATGGAGCACATCCAGGGACAGAGCCTCGCTGCCTTGATCCGTTCGGGCACGCTCGCGATACCGGATGCCCTCTCGATCGGACGCCAGATCGCGCGCGGGCTGGAGGCGGCCCACGCCGCCGGCGTGATCCACCGCGACCTGAAACCGCTGAACATCATGGTGACCCCGGACGGCCATGTGAAGGTGCTCGACTTTGGCCTGGCCACGAACCTGCAGGACGGGTTGGAGACGCTCGGCATCCCCTCCCCGCGACCGGATGTCACGGACCCGAATTCGATCGGGGTCAACGCGGAGCACACGATCGCGCTGGCCGAGGACGCCCTTCTCGGCGGCGGCGAGGGGAGTCCGGCGCGCAGTGGGTCCACGGCCCTGACCGGCACGCCCGGATACATGAGTCCGGAGCAGATTCGCGGTGAGGCAGTGGATGCCACTTCGGACATCTGGGCCTTCGGCTGCGTGCTCTTCGAGTGCCTGAGCGGCGCACGTGCGTTCGAAGGCGCGACGCCGATCGACCGTCTGCGCCGATCGATCTCCGGCCTACCCGATCTCTCCCGGCTGCCGGAACGCACCCCGCAGTCGGTCCGCGACTTGATCGAGGCCTGCCTGCAGGTCGAGCGTGGGCGCCGGCCCTCGGGACTGGCCGACAGCCGAGAGATCCTGGACGCCGCGCTGTTCGCCCGCTCGTGGGAGCGTTCCACTCCCTCCGAACCGGCCGCGCCCGCTTCCACTCCGAACAACCTGCCGCACGAGCTGTCTTCCTTCGTCGGGCGCGACCAGGAGCTGGCGCGGATCGAGTCGACGCTGGTGGAACATCGATTGGTCACCGTCACCGGCGTCGGGGGGGGCGGGAAGAGTCGCCTCGCCCTGCGCGCGGGAGAACGGATGTTGGCCGAGTTCTCCCACGGCGTCTGGCTGGTGGAATTCGCTCCGATCACCGACCCCGCGCTCGTCCCGGCGGCGGTCGCCAAGGTACTCCAGGTTCCGGACGCCGCGGGCCGATCGGTGACCGACGAGATCGCGCGAAGACTCGGCGGACAGCGCATCCTCCTCCTCTTCGACAATTGCGAGCACCTGATCGACGCCATTGCGCGACTGGTCGGGCAGATTCTCGCCGCCACGCCGGAAACACGCGTGCTCGCCACCAGTCGAGAAGCGTTGGGGGTGGGTGGAGAAATCGTCCTCGCCCTGCCCCCACTCCAGCTTCCGGAGCCGGGAACCTCGGCTCCGTTCGATTCGCTCGCCGCCTGCGAGGCCATCGAGCTGTTCCGCCGGCGGGCCGTGCAGGTCACGCCGGCCTTCGGGTTGAACGCGGAGAATGCGCCGCTGGTGGCCGAGATCTGCCGCAGGCTGGATGCCCTGCCGCTCGCCATCGAGCTGGCCGCGGCACGACTTCGCGCGCTGCCGCTGGCCGAGATCGCCCTCCGTCTCGATGACCGATTCCGGCTCCTCCGGGCCACCCGCCGTGGTGAGGACGCCCGACACCAGACCCTCGAGGCGCTCATCGACTGGAGCCACTCGCACCTCACCGAGAGCGAGCAACGCCTCTTCCGTCGGCTCTCGGTCTTTAGTGGCGGCTGGACCCTGGAGTCTGCGGAGGCCGTCTGCGCCGATCCAGAACTCGAAGCGTGGGAGGTCCTGGACGTTCTCACCCGCCTGATCGACAAGTCCTTGGTCGTCTTCGCCGGCTCGCGCTATCGGATGCTCGAGACGGTGCGAGAGTTCGCGCTGGCCCGGCTCGACGCAACCGACGAGCAACGCGAGGTACGACGACGCCACCACGCCCATTTCCTGGAGTTCGTCGAGAGCGCGGCGCAAGCGTTGGTCGGCCCGGATCAGGCCGACTGGCTCACGCGGATCGACATCGAGATCGACAACGTGCGCAGCGCGACGCGCTGGGCGACGGAAGAGCGCGAAGCCGACGGAGCTCTGGCCATCGCCGGCGCGATGCTTCGCTACTGGATGATTCGCGCTCTTTGGCGGGAAGCGCGCGACGTTCTGACCCGCGCCATGGCGATTCCCGACGCCAAGGACCATCCGCGCCGCCTGGGCATGATCTGGAACGGACTCGCGTCGGCCAGCTTCAGCCTCAGCGACTTTTCGGACGCGGAACGCTGCTACCTCGAGTGCGCAGCGATCGTTCGCGTCCATGGGCCAGTCGAGCGACTCCCCGCGGTACTGCAGAATCTCGGCAACACCTATCTATCGATGGGAGATCTCAATCGCGCCGAATTGTCGTTCGATGAGGCACTCTCGCTCGTCCCACCTGGCGACCTCTGGACGACGGGAACGATCCAGACCAATCGAGGCAACCTCCTGTTGATCTCCGAGAGATACGAAGAGGCGAAGGCAGCCTACCAGGCGGCACTCCACTGCCAGCAGACGATAGGAGATCGGATCAACGGGACCCTCGCCATGATGCACATGGGCGTGATTCACCTCCGCCAGCACCGTTTGGTCGAGGCGCGCGCGCTGCTCGAGCAGTGCGTCGAGACCTTTCAGGAGTACCAGCACCGCGGCTATGCTCCGCACGCCGACATGAACCTGGCGGCCACGCTACTCGAACTGGGCGAGGATGTGGCGGCGGCCGAGTCCGCCCGTCGGGCGGCATCGATCGCGCTCGAAACCGGGGCGATCGAGGTCATCGCCCACTGCCTGGCGCACTTCGCCGAGCTCGCCCGGCGCCGCGGCGACCCAGAGCGGGCGGTTCGGCTCTACGCCGCTTCCGACGCCGCGCAGGCCCGTTCACACGTGCCCCGGGGTCCGGCCGAGCAACGCACCTGGGAAGAGGCGCTTGCCTGGTGTCGTTCAGCCGTCGATCCGGCGCGCGTCGACGCGCTCTGGTCCGAAGGGGCGGCGCTGGACGACGCCGGCGCGATCGGTCACGCGCTGGAGATGGGTTGACCTGCGGATCCACGGGCCAGTGGGCTCAGAAGAGTTCCACCGATCCGGCCGCCATGTGCTCCTGCTCCACCGAACGGTGGTGACGGGAGAGAAACTGGCCCCAGTGCTCCTCGAAGCGCTGCTCGAGCTGCGAAGCCCGGTGATTCGCCGCTACGAGTCCGCTTTCCATGGCATCACACATCTCGATCGGGATGACCGACAGTTCCTTGACCAGTTCTTCGACCGTTGCCAGCTTCCCCTCTGTTTGGGCCACGAGCTGGGTTAGCAGATCCTCGAACTGCAGCGCCTGCACGGCCTGATCGACGTGTTGACCGATGCGCCGGGACAGGGAGCTCGCCTCCTCCAGGCCGCGGGCGCCGGCGGCGTTCATCTCCACTAGCTCGGAATGAAGCCCCGTCATCCGCTCCCGTGCCCTGGTGGCGATATCGGCATCCGCGTCGGCCAGGAGGTACACCGCACTTCGTGCCGCCTCCAGGCTCTTCTTTGCCCGGTCCGCGATCTGATCGATGTGATCGCCGAAACCGGCCGACTCGTGGGACAGCTCTTTCACCTCCGTGGCGACGACGGCGAAGCCGCGACCGGCATCGCCGGCCCGGCGCGCCTCGATCGTGGCATTGAGGGCCAGCAAGCGGGTCTGATCGGCGATGCGCTGCACGCCTCCGGCCAGCTTGAGCACTGCGTCCATCTCCGCGGTCACGGCTTCGAATCGCTGCGCCAGTTCGGCCGATTGCGTCTTGGCGGTGGCGGTGGAATCGACGATGTAGCGAATCAACGCCTCGGTGTGCTCGCTGAAGGCATCGAGTGCGGCCGCTCCCCGCTCCGAGCCGCTCTCCGCATGCACCATGCGGTGGAGGATCTCGGCCTGGGCGCGGGAGTCTGCCGCCAACCCACGGAAGCTTTCGGTCAGAACCCCGATCGACTCGGCCGCCACCGCCCGGATCCGCTGGAGATCGCTCCGCATGTAAGCACACTGAGCGGCCAGCCCTTCGTGCATGAGGCGCTCCAAGCCGTCCAGGCGTTGGTGCAGAGCCCGCACCTCGGCCGCATCCATCGTCTCCGGGCAGTTCAACTGCTCAGCCATGCATCATCTCCTCAGAAGAGCGTGACATCGCCTTCCCCTCGCGGCGCAGCGGTTGACGACGTAGGCGGCGGCTCCAGGAACGCTGCCCGAGCAAGCGCGCGGACGCGCGCCCGACCGCTGTGGGTCTCGAAGCGGACCTCC
Source organism: Candidatus Eiseniibacteriota bacterium (assembly GCA_016712505.1). Classification (GTDB taxonomy): domain Bacteria; phylum Eisenbacteria; class RBG-16-71-46; order CAIMUX01; family CAIMUX01; genus JADJQY01. The sequence goes on from JADJQY010000040.1 coordinate 234,692, forward strand.
AGAGGCTGCTCTCCCCCCAGTCGCTCGGCTAATAGTGGAATCCCCTCCACCTGCAAGAACCGGCGCACGAAGGCGGCATTGCTCTCGGCGACCCTTCGGCCGGCATCCCCCAGGGAGGGCGAGTGCGCCCCACCGAAGGCTTTGCCCACCAGTCTCCGCCGGTCTCCCCCCTGTTTCATGATCTCGTTGATCAGGAGCTCCATGGCGTGCACGCCGTAGCGCCTCGGCATCTGCGTCGCCGCATCCCCGTCCGGGAGGAGGAAGTGGTTCATCCCCCCAACCCGAGCCTCCGGATCGTAGAGACAGGCAGCCACGCAGGATCCGAGCACCGTGCTGATCTCCGAGGGCGTAGCGTTCGCCGCCATCTCCCCGAGGGCGATGCGGCGTCGCGGCAAGGCCGGAGCGGTCCCTCGCGACCTCACCTCCGTCGGGCGACCTCGCAATGATCCGGCATCCGTCGGTTTCCGCCTCGACTGCGCCGCTCCCTGCCGCACCCGGTAGACCGTCTGGCCCACCCGCTCGTAGAGATCGGCCAGCCAGGTCAGGTTCTCGGAGTGTCCGAGGAAGAGATAGCCGTCGGACGAGAGGAGATCCGCGAAGCGCCGAAGCATTCCGTCCTGCGCCTCCCGATCGAAGTAGATCAGCGCATTCCGACAGAAGATCAGATCCACCCCCGGCTCGATCGGCCAGGACGACTCGTTCAGGTTGATCCGCGCGAACTTGACCAGGGAGCGCAGTTCCGGTCGCACGCGGTACCTACCGCTCCACCGCCCTCGGCCCCGCAGGAAGCCGCGTTCCAGTTGCCTCCGGCTGAGTTCCGACACCTGACTTTCGTCGTATACCGCCAGCTCCGCCTCACGTAGGACCTTCGCGCTGATGTCCGAGGCCAGGATCTGGTGCCGGTTCGCATTCTGGCCCAACGCCTCTTGCAAGGTGATGGCGATCGAGTACGGCTCTTCACCCGAGGAGCAGGCAGCGCTCCAGATCCGGAGACGCCGGGAAGATCGCTCCGTAACCCGCGGCAACACTTCCCGACGCAGGAACTCAAAGTGGTGGTTCTCGCGAAAGAACGAGGTCTTGTTCGTGGTGATGCAGTCGATCAGCTCACGAAGTTCCGCTCGTTCCGGATCCCGATCCGCGACCAGTGCGTAGTAATCGGAGAAGCTCGACATTCCCAGGACGCGCAGACGGCGCGAGATCCGGGAGGCGATCAGGTCGTGCTTGGCATCACCGAGCGCGATTCCGGTCTCCCGGCGTATCAGCTGCTGAAACCACCGTCGCTCAGTCACGCTCATTCTCGCCCCGGCGCTCTCGCCCGGCGTGAGTGACGGTGCTGATCGGTGAGCCCCAGAGTTCATGAGACGGACGTCCTCGAGTTCGTTACGGTGATCGGCGGCCCCGCGGTGGGCGTGGGACCGGGGCTCCCGCCCGATCCCACCGCCCGGCGGGTCCGCCTAGAACTCCTCGAATTCGCCGTCCAGTTCGCTGGCCGCGCCGCCATTCACCACGGCCAGGGCCGGCGCACGCCCGGGTCGTCGCGTCGGCTCGGCCTGGGGTCGCGGCTTGCGCGCCGGCACGGAGGCCAATCTCGGCCGCGCCCGGTCACCCATCGCCTGATGGTGCGCCCGGTCATCGAGCTTGAAGCGTGCGACCAAGGTCTGCAGTTGCCGCCCCTTCGCGCTCAGCGTCTCGGCCGTAGCCGAGAGCTCCTCCGTCTGGGAGGCGTTTGCCTGGGTGACCGTGTCCATCTGAGTGACCGCGGTATTCACCTGGTCGATGCCCACCGACTGCTCGCGCGATGCCGCGGCAATCTCCTGCACGATGTCGGTCACCCGCTTCACCGATGTGACGATCTCGCTCAAGGTCTGACCCGAGGCGTTGACCAGCTCCGCGCCGTTCTCCACCTTGCGCACCGAGTCCTGAATGAGCGCCTTGATCTCTTTGGCCGCGCCCGCACTCCGTTGAGCGAGATTTCGGACCTCGGACGCCACCACCGCGAAACCCCGCCCCTGCTCGCCCGCGCGGGCCGCCTCCACCGCGGCATTCAGTGCCAGCAGATTGGTCTGAAACGCGATCTCGTCGATGGTCGTGATGATGTCGGCGATCTGCTTCGAAGACTGGTTGATCTCGCCCATGGCGTTGACCGCGTCTCCGACCACCCGTCCCCCCTTCTCCGCCACATCCCTCGCGCCGGAGGCAAGCTGATTCGCCTGCTGCGCGCTGTCGGCATTCTGCTTCACCGTGGAGGTGATTTCTTCCAGGCTCGAGGCGGTCTCCTCCAGACTCGAGGCCTGCTCCTGCGCTCCCGAGGAGATCGACTCCGACGCCGCCGCGAGCTGATCCGCCGCCGATGCCACTGCGTCGGCCGTCTCGCGCACGTCGTTCAGTGCGGTGCGCACGGCGTCCACGGTCGCGTTCATGGCAACCGCGAGGCGGCCGACCTCATCGTGCGCACTCACCGCGAGCTGCCCGGTGAAGTCCCCCTTGGCCACCGACTCCATCAAGCGGACCCCCTCATTGAGCGGGCCAACGATGAGCCGGGCGATGATCCAGCCGAGCAGGATCGAGATGGCCACACCGCCCAGGATCAGCGCCGTCACGGTGTTCCGCGCGGCGGTGAACATGGCCCGCCCCTCGTCCATGGCCTGCTTTCCCCGCTCCGCCTTCATCTCGATCAGCGTGTCGAGGTGCTCGAGCACCGCGAGCGCATTGCCGCGATTCTCGGCGAAAGCCCGCTGTCCCGCTTCGTGCTGACCGGCCGCGTCGAGCCGAATCGCCTCATCGTTGAGTTGCTTCCAGGTCGCCAGCGATGTCCGGAGGTCACGAAACACCAGCTTTCCCTGTTCCGTCATCAGGGTTCCCTCCGCCCGGGCGAGTTGCTCCTCCGTGGTCACTTCCAGCTTTCGCAGCTGGTCCAGGTACTGCGCCTGCTCGACCTTGTCCTCGGAGGCGAGATAGCTCAGGGAGTTGATCCGGCTGCGGAGGTACGAGGCCTGCGCATCGGCCATCACCGCCGCCCCGACCATGTCCCGCGTGTACATGGTCTCGATCATGCCGTTCAGCTTCGAGAGCTCGCGCACTCCAGCAATCCCGACGAACGCGGTGATCATCGCCGCGGCCCCGAAGGCCATCATCAGCTTGGTCTGTGTGCTCCGATCCTTGAACCAACGCATCGGTCGTGCTCCTCTCTGAGGCCACCTGTGCTCACTCGCGCCGCGCCTTGGGCGACGCGCATCCGTTTCTCTACGCCGTCTGGAGTACCGATTCCTCCAGATTGGCGACCTGCTCGATGTTCAGGAGCAGCACCAGCCGCTCTCCCATCTTGGCCAATCCGGTCATGAATCCGGTGTCGACGCCCACACCCAACGGGGGTGGCGGCTCAACGTCCTGCTCGCCGACATTGAGCACGTCGGAGACCGCATCGACCACCAGCCCCACCACTCGCCGCCCGAGGTTGACCACGATGATGACGGTGAACTTGGTGTACGCTTCCTCGCTCATGCCGAAGCGTGCGCGCAGATCGACCACCGGAACGATGGTTCCGCGCAGGTTGATCACTCCCCGCACGTAGTGCGGGGCGTTCGGGATCGGGGTGATGGCCGAGTACCCCTTGATCTCCTGCACCTTGAGGATCTCGATCCCGTACTCCTCGGCTCCGATGGTGAAGGTGAGGAACTGCTCGCCCCCCACCGCCTGACCGGAGATCTGCTCCGTCATCCCTCACCTCCTCCTTCCGTCTTCTGACTCATGCCCGCTCCCCGGACACGCAGAGGGCGTCCCGCTCCGGCTCACGCAACAGCGCCAACCGGGCCAGCTCCGGTGCGTCCAGGATCAAAGCCACGCGGCCGTCCCCCAGGATGGTCGCGCCCATCACTCCGTCCACGCGCCGATACTGCTGTTCCAGGCTCTTGACCACGAACTGGGATTGTCCCAGCAGCTCGTCGACCAGGATGCCCACACTCGTCCCTTCGCTCGAGAGAACGAGGACCAGGCCGCTGGCGGGATCCGTGACCGCCTCGCCGATTCCGAACTGACGGTGCAGCCGGACGAGCGGGAGCGGTTCTCCTCGCACCAGCACGATCTCCCCCTGCCCGAACACCGACTTGAGGTCGGCCGGGCGGGGCCGGAAAGATTCGCGAATGGCCAGCAGTGGCACGATGAAGGTTTGCCCGCCGACGCGCAGGGCGAGGCCGTCAACGATCGCCAGGGTCAGCGGAAGGCGGATGCGCATGGTCGATCCCTCGCCCGATCGGCTCTCGATGCCGACCGATCCGTTGAGTGACTCGACATTCTGCCGCACCACGTCCAGCCCCACGCCCCGCCCGGAAACATCGGTTACCGCAGTGGCGGTTGAGAAGCCCGGCGCCATGATCAACGCGTGAAGTTGGTCGTCGGTCAGAGTTTCGTCCGGCTTGACCAGGCCTCTCTCGAGCGCCTTGGCGCGGATCTTCTGCGGGTCGAGTCCGCGACCGTCGTCGGTCACCTCGATGACGACGTTTCCGCCCTCGTGGTAGGCGGCAAGTCGCAGGCGTCCCTCGGCCGGCTTGCCGCGCGCCAGTCGCTCCTCCGGCGCCTCGATGCCGTGGTCGATCGCGTTGCGAACCAGGTGGAGAATCGGATCGCCCAGCTTCTCGATGACCCCCTTGTCCAGCTCCGTATCCTCGCCCAGCACCTCGAGCCTCACTACCCGGCCACAGTGCTCGGCCAGGTCTCGCACCAAGCGGGGAAACCGGTTGAACACCATCGCCACCGGCAGCATTCGCACCGAGAGCACGCGGGCCTGCAGTTCCTGCGTGTTCCTGGCCATGGCGGCGATCGCCGCACGGAGATCGCCCAGGCGCTTGAGCGAAAACCCGTCGATGATCTCGCTCACCATCGCCTGGGCGATGACCAGTTCCCCGACCAGGTTGATCAGCTCATCCACCTTCTCGGTCGCCACGCGGATCGACGACTCCGCCGCGGGAGTGCGACGCTCAACCTGGGCGGGCAGGTCGACCGGCCCGGCCTGATCCGGAAGGGCCACAATCTCGAGCCGACAGGCGTCCTCGACGAACGTGAATACCTCACGCACCGCAGACTCCGTCTGATCGGTAACCAGCGTCAGCTGCCAGGCGAGGTAGCACGCTTCCGCGTCAAGCAGCGCGAGAGCCGGAAGTTCGGAGCGATCGAGTTCGACGTCGCTGATCGTTCCCAGGTTCTCCAGGTCGCGGAGCAGGAGCAATGGGTCCATGCCTGAGCGGAAGAGATCGCGTCCCGGACGGAAGGAGATGCGGAACCTGCTGCCCTCTTTACGGTGTCCTCCATCCTCGCGCACCGGAACCGGACCCTTCGCCCCTCCCGACCCGGAGAGCAGGCTTTCGAGCTCGGTTCGCACCTCCCCGACCCCCGCTGGAGGAGCCCCCCCACCCTGCGCCGCGCGGACCAGTCCGGACAGGATGTCGGCCGCGCGCAGGAGAAGGGTGGTCAGCGCCCGATCGGGCCGCATCTGGCCCTGGCGCAGGCGGTCCAGGACGCTCTCGAATCCGTGGGTGAATTCGGCAATGTCGTTCAGACCGAAGCTCCCGCTCGCCCCCTTGATCGAGTGGACGCTACGGAAGATCTCGTTCATCAGTTCAGCATCGCCGCCCGACCGCTCGAGTTCGATCAGCCCGCGCTCGATCGTCGCCAGGTGTTCGACCGCCTCTTCGAAGAACGCGGTTCGAAATCGTGTCACATCGATACGCATTTCATCCCCCAGCTCACCGCACGACCTTGCCGATCACCTGCAGGAGTTTTTCGGGATCGAACGGCTTCACCAGCCATCCGGTCGCGCCCGCCGCCTTCCCTTCCAGCTTCCGGGCCTCCTGCGACTCCGTGGTCAGCATCAAGATCGGGGTGAACTTGCAGATCGGGAGTTGGCGCGCCTGCCGGATGAAGGTGATCCCGTCCATTACCGGCATGTTGAGGTCGGTGATGATGAGGTCGACCTTGCCTGCGCGGCCGAGCGCGGAGAGCCCCTGCTGCCCGTCGGCCCCCTCCAGGGTAGTGAAGCCCGCTTCGCTCAGGGTGAAGGTCACCATCTGGCGCATCGAAGCCGAGTCGTCGATCACGAGCGCGGTCCGGGTCATGGCTGCACCTCCCTCGCCGGCGGCGACCAGGAGCCACATCCGGCGCGTGACAGTGTCGCGCCGACTTCTCCGGAGACGCCGGTGAGACGAAGGCGGCCGCCGCTTCGACCGAGCTCCAGCTCGAGTGCGGCGAGGAGTTGCACCGCGGAGGCATCGATTTCGGTGACCTCAGTGAAATCGAGGCACAGGTTTGGCGACCCGTCGGCCAGCGAGAGGAGGGTGCGTTGCAGGTCGAGCGCCACGGACACATCCAGCACGCCACGCAACGGCGACGCCGGACACGGCGCGTCCTGCTCGTTATTTCGAACCATCGGACGAAGCCTCGCTGAGTGTCGGGACACGCCTGGGGCATGACCCGACGGTGATCGGTGAGGCCGGGGATATTGGACTCGCAGATCCGTTCGTCCAGAGGGGACGGCTCCTTGAGCCGCAATGTTTCGTCCAGCAGTTTGCGAGTAACTGCTCAGTGTCGCGCGGCGCGACGGAGCAGCGCCGCGGCCATGCCGTGGAGCGGAACGATCTCCTCCGCCGCACCGATCTGAATGGCTTCCTTGGGCATACCGAACACGACGGACGTCGCTTCGTCTTGCGCCAGAGTCGCAGATCCCGATTGCCGCATCGCCAGCAACCCCCGGGCGCCGTCAGCCCCCATGCCGGTGAGCAATGCCCCGATCGCGTTCGGCCCGAGATAGCGCGCGCACGATGCGAACAGCACGTCGACCGAAGGCCGGTGGCGGTTCACCGGAGGCTCCTGGTGTGTCCGCACGGTGTAGTTCGCCCCGCTGCGCCGGATGGCCAGGTGCCAGTTGCCCGGCGCGATGAGCACATGTCCCGGCAACACCCGGTCGCCATCCGCGGCCTCTCGGACCCGGACGCGGCAGAGACCATCCAGCCGCTCCGCGAACGAAGTGGTGAAACGCTCCGGCATGTGCTGGACCACCACCACGCCGGGAGACTCCGCAGGCAAGGCGGTGAGTACCTCGCGCAGCGCCTCGGTGCCACCGGTCGATGCGCCGATGGCCATCACCACTTCAGTTGTCCGGATGAGTGCTTCGGCTGGAATCGCCGAACTCGTCCCGCCCAGCGAGCGACGGGTTGGACGGCGCACCTGCGCCTTGGCCACCGCCTTCACCTTGGCGCAGAGTTCCTCGGCCAGTTCCACCGTGCCGCTCCGCAGGTCGATCTTCGGCTTGGTCACGAAGTCAATCGCCCCAAGCTCCAGGGCGCGCAACGTGGTGGCGCATCCCCCCTCGGTCAGCGACGACACCATCAGAACCGGCATCGGCTGCAACTGCATCAACCGCTGAAGGAAACTGAGTCCATCCATGCGCGGCATCTCGACGTCGAGGGTGAGCACGTCGGGTCGTAGCGACTTGATCTTCTCCCACGCCTGGTATGGATCAGGCGCGGACCCGATCACCTCGATCTCTCGATCCGCTCCGAGAAGCTCGGTCAGAAGTTGTCGAATCAGAGCCGAGTCGTCGACGATCAGCACGCGCGTGGCCATAGGGTCGCCTCCGCTTTTGGGATCGACGCGGGGCCGGCGCTTCCTGAGTCATCGACGACGAGTGGCGAGCCACAAGGTGTGCCGCCCGCCGCTGGTCCGGCGGGCGCGCACGATCTCCTCCTCGACCCGAAATCCGCTCTGCGCCAGTCGACGCGTGAACTCCGCATCGGGCGCGACCGACCAGACGCCGAAGATTCCCCCGTCGCGCAGCGCTTCGTAGGCCGCGCGGAGTCCGGTGGGGGTGTAAAGCCAGTTGTTCGCGCGCCGGGTCAGGCCATTCGGTCCGTTGTCCACATCGAGCAGGATGGCGTCGAAAGCGCCGCGTTTTCCGCGGTAGGCGTCGCCGACGTCGCCGGCAAAGATCGACGCTCGCGGATCGTCGAGCGGACGACCGGCCAGGTGGGCCAACGGCCCGCGATTCCATTCCACCACCCCAGGAACCAGCTCGGCGGTAATCACCTGCGCGTCAGGACCGACCTGCCGCAGCGCCGCAGCGGTGGTGTAGCCCATTCCCAGCCCGCCGACCAGCACCTTCGCGCTGGTCCGTTTGGCAATCCGGCCACAGGCGATCTCGGCCAGCACCTCCTCGGAGCCATGGAGCGTGTTGCTCATCAGAGCGAGCGGCCCGATCCGGATGGCAAACTCGCGCCCGCGCTGAAACAGCGTCAGCGGCGTCGCCTCCCCCGGCACCTCGGCCCGACCGAGCTGAACCCAGGGAAGCATCTAGCGAGCTTTTCCGACCACGGCTGTTCCCCGTCCGCCCATGTCGGTGACGCACTCTCACCTCTGGGCTTCGACTCACCACCGACCCACGGACTTGCGTGCGCGCCCGGACGGTCCGGACCTGGATCAAGCTACCGATCGCCGCGGCCAAGTCCTCTGCTACTGCCAGGCCGATGGAGTTGACTTACGGCGGGTTGGCACAAAGGAGGTAGATGCCGGAAGGCGCCAACGATGGGCTCAGACTACCCATCGACGAGCGGGGAGGTCGGGACACGAGCTTCGGTCGCTCGGCCACCGGCCAGGCAGCAACGCCGCGCACGCGGTCCAGGGCGAGGCCGTCCAGTATCGCCCCGGATTTCCTGGACAGTGAAAGTATGATATTCGAGGTCTGAAGCCAAGATGCTGCGATCGTCCTCGAACCCGACCTCAATAGCGGCCCCAGGAGGCACGATCGTGGCTCGGTCCGATGCCCAGCATCCCCCACTTCGCACCTCTCAGGCCGCCGCCAGCAGCTCGGCTCGCCTCGCCGCCGGAGACCGGTGCCCATGCCGCTCGATCAACCACTCACGATTGTACAGCTCCCGGAACGCGAGCAACGCTTCCCGCAGCTCCTCCGCCGTCTCGAAGCTCCGAACCCAGAGCAGCTGCTCCTTCAGGGTGCGGAAGAACCGCTCGATGCAGCCATTGCCTTCCGGCTCCCGCACGAAGCTCGGACTCGAGTCGATGCCCAAGAACCGGAGCTCGTCTTGGTAGGCGTCGCTCGTGAACTGACTGCCGTTGTCGTGGCGCAGCTGCAAGCCGACAGCCACCGCCTGCTCGTATGGGCCGATGTACTCCTTCACCGCTTGCCGCAGCGGCTCCAACGCTTCCCAGCGCGTACCGGGGCGGGCGGCGTGGATGCCCAAGCACTCCGCCGTGCAGTGATCGATCACCGCGAAGACGGTCGCGGTGCCCTGCTTCAAGGTCAGGCAGCTGGTGGCGTCGGTGCCCCAGCGCTCGTTCGGACGCGTGGTGATGATCACGCCGTCGTGCGCCTTCGGCCCGTGGGCGTTGCCCAGGCGATGCGGCGCTTGCAGTCCGATCTGCCGCATCAATCGACGAACTCGGTCTTTCGAGGTCCGCACCTGCTTCATTCGCAGCCGAGCCCATGCTTTCCGATAGCCTTCGCCGGTGAAGGGAGAGTTCTCGATCACGGTCCGGATCTCCGACGTCAGTTCCTCATCACTCAGAACCGAACGAGGACCACGCCGCTTCGACTCAGTGATCGGAGTGGCGGCACGATCTCGCTCGAAGTAGACGCTGGAGCGGGGGACTTCCCAGAGCCGGCAGACCCGAGCCAGGCCGTAAGGCCGATGCGTGACCAGGGAGGAGGACCGGCTCATGGCTTCCGCCTCCCGGGGACGAAAGGGGTCTCGGCTCCGCGCAATCGAAGGCCTTCGCGCAGCACTTCGTTGTCCATGATCAGCTCGCCGAGCTTGGCCCGCAGGCTCTTCACCTCGTCGGCGCGGTCCTCGCTCGGTCGGCTCTTGAACCCGGCCTGGGCCGAGGCGAGGAACTGCTCGCGCCAACGAGAGAGCGTGGCTGCGGTCACACCCAGTTCGCGCGATAGAGTATCGAGGTCTTCGCCGCGCAGCAGTCGAAGCACGGCCTCCGTCTTCCGTCGGGCCGAGAAGCGACCCCGGTCATCCTGCGCCGGTTCGCTGGGTCCTCCGCTCGCCCTCCGGGCTCCCTCCGTCCCCAACGAACTCTGTGCACCTCTCCGTCTCCGAGCCATCCTGTCCTCCCTTCGAGGGACAGATCATCCCCCAGTTGAGTGTCCAGGAAAACCCTGGGGCGAAGGATTCCCGCGCAGTCTGAAGGAGGATCATGAGTGGCAGCACTGCCGTTGCCTAGGCACTATTCCAGGACGACCACGCTGCCTGCTCTAAACCCTCCGCCGCCTCGGACGCGAATCAGATAGATCCCCGCCGCTGGTAATACCGACGAAAGGCGAAGTGAGACTAGCCCTCCCGCCCGATACCCGGGCCGGTCCAGCATCGTCGCCAGGTGGCGCCCGCTAGCATCGTACAGATCCACAGCTTGGTCTCCCGGCTGCAGCCACAAGCGCAGCGTGCCGGTTCGCGAGATCGGCGAAGGGAAGAGGGACAACCGCACCACCGGGTCCGCCACGTGGTCCGCGTCCGCGGCACTGCAGCCGCTCTCTTGGGCTCCAATGAGCATGCCGCAGGGGTTGTTCGCCGGGAGGCACGGCGAGTCATCTCGGAGGCTGTAGATCCCTTCGCTTGAAGGGGCTTCTGTGCAGGGCGTCGCAATGCAGAACCCAGGATCCTCCGCAACGTACACTCCGTTCAAGACATCCAGACGCCCCGGCCCCTGTACGGTCGCCGGGTCGAACGCACAGCAAATGGCCGGCACTACGGCTGGTCCATCGATGGACTCACCCAGATAGAGATCATCCCCTGCGTCCTCCGTGCAGTTGTTTCGTAGGATGGTCGTCTCGAGGGTGACTCCCGAAGAGTAGATGGCAGCGCCACCACCCACGCCCGCGGCATGATTTCCGGAGATAGTGCACTGCCTGAGTATCCCGCTGGTCGCCGCCGTGATCCAGACCCCGCCACCATCGATATCCGCGGAGTTCCCAACGACGACAACATCCTGGAACTCAACGTTGCCCGACACTGCAACCGCGAAGCCGCCCCCTACGGAACCTGTCGCGATGTTTGCGCGGAGCGTCGAGCGCCGTACCACAACGACGCAATCTCTGACCTTGATACCCCCACCACCACCCATACAGGTGTTGTCTGCGAACAAGCAATCCTCGACCAAGGCGGGCCCGCCTCGAAGAAATGCACCTCCCCCTCCGCCGGACGTATTGCTGACGATCTCGCAGCGCCGCAGGGTTGGCGCCCCCTCCGGTGAAGACACGCCCCCACCCTCCGTGCCCGCCTGATTGAAGCGAAGGGTGCAGTCCTCGATGAGCGGTGAGCCACCGGCCCAGACCCCGATTCCTCCACCAAAAGTCGTCGCGAAGCAGTCTTCCACCACTAGACGCCTGAGCGTGGGCGAGCTCCCCCTGCAATTGATCCCCCCGGACCAAGTCGCGGAATGACCGTTTCGTATCGTCAGCGCCTCGACCACAGTTCCCGGGCCCTCCCCAGACGAGAAGTCGATCCCTCGGTGCGGGCTTCCAGCCTCTCCCTCACAGTCCAGGATCGTCACACCGGCGCCCGCTCCGACTAGGGCGATGCTCTTGCCCTCGAAGTTCAGATCCCTGTTTCCTGGGCCCGCGAACACTCCTGGAGCCACACAGACCGAGTCGCCGCCGGACGAGCTGCTCAGCGCACTCTGTATCGTTGCGTAGTCCTCGGGGACACGGATCGTCTCCGCCGCACAGAATCTCCCCAGCAGGAGGCCGGTAAGGGCCGCGGCGATGCCGCACAAGTGACGCATTTCCCAGCCTCGCTTCCCTCGCCTGCACCCCTTCAACGCACCAAATGGATCGTGATGGCACTCCCAGAACTGCCCGCACGAACCTGCACGAGATAGGCTCCCGACGGGAGATCGCCGAGAATGGGGGATAGTCGTCCACCAAGCTGATGACGCCCGGGCTCCCACCAACTGGATCTCTCGGAGTACACGACCCGACCTCGCACATCGATTACGCGCAGGTCGGCGTCGGTGGGAGTCACCACCTCGAGCACCAACTGGAGTTCGCTCCGCGTTGGGTTCGGCGTCGGCGCGCCCATCCGAATGCCATCATCCAGGACACTAGGTCCTGACACTGGGGAGTCCGCCGGAACCAAGGGCAGTCCTCGCTCGAAGAGACCGAGGCCGAAGATCTCCAGGTACAGCTTTCGCTCGCCCGGATGCTGCTTCAAGTGGCATTTCCAGGAGTCGGAGTACGGACTCGGGATCGGCACTCCTGGGATTCCTTCGCTCAGAGGTTCCCAGTTTCCGTAGCCAAAGTTGTCCGCTCGGACCACAGCCGCGAGTCCGCTCGGATGATATCGGCCTGCTGCATAGATCACACTAGGATCCCAGGTCGGAGCCTCCAAACTCATGCAACCAGTGCTAGAAAAGGGGAGAAACTCGAGCCCCTCGAATTCGGTACCGTCGAATCGCATGAACCCGGAGGGGCCGAGCAGGTAGGAGTTGTCCGAATACACTGGATCAATCACGACGTCAATCGGAGTCTCCCCGTAGAGAGGAAGAACCTGTACATCGACCCACGACGCGCCACCGTCCGTGGTTCGCTTCATGTAGGCGTTGAGCCACCCGTTCGTGCCCGCGGTCCACATGCAATTCTGATCACCGTTTGACTCGAGCTGGTGGAACGCATTGTAGACACACCCGTTGCACCAGCTCGAGAATCCCCAGGTTCCGCCGAAATCCGAAGAGTAAGCCACACCATGTTCGTCTCCCGAGGATCCGTCGGAATTCCAGATCGTGGCGTAGACTCTTCCGGTCGCAAACACCTTCACCTTGTTCAAAATACCGTTCGCCGGAAGCCCACCCGTGATCTCCACCCAACCGGCGCCCGCGTTGCTCGAGTACCACAACCTACGTTGAATGGTTGACACCACGAGGTGCTCGTCCAGCATCCCGGCCACGGACATCGCAATCGGGTCGCCGGGAACGGGGATTTCTGTCCACTCGCCGTTACCGGAGTGCGACCGGCGGAAGAGCCAGCGCTCGCCGCCCGTGCCGCACGCGATCACCAGCAAATGCTGCCCGGTCACATCCATCTGTTGCAGGTACGCAGTATCGGCGCGAGGATGTGCGATCGGCGTCCACTCGTTCGTTCCCGCCATCGAGTGAGGGCCTGACACGAGCGAAAACACCATTCCCAGGAGCGCTGTGGCACGTCGTGACCCGACGCTGACCTTCCAGTTCGGTCCGCGCGGCACGAGCCCCACCCTCCGCGGTGGGAGAGCCCCCCTATTTCGTGATCGCGACTCTTGCAACGCGCTCGCCCTGCGGGGTAACTACGACCACCCAGTAGAGGCCGCTCGGGGCGTTGCGCGCTGCCAGCCAGGTCGCACGTTCCTCGCGGATGAAGTCGCGCGCAACCACTCGACCGGAAACGTCCAGAAGGCGGACGGAGAGTTCCGATCCGCCGACTGAACCAGCAGCTTCGACTCGCACCGCGTCGCGACCTCGATCATAGGAAGCGCGCACGCTCAGATCATCCCCGACAGGTCCGTTAGCTAGGGTCGATGGTTCGGTTATGAAAGTGTAGTCGAACTTGGGAAGCTGCGCAGAGGAACCACATGCACCTTGCCCGGGCACGGCGAGTGGGAACCACCCCAGGCATGGGCCGCCCTCGTACTCGAAGACCTTGTACGTGTAAGTGTACATCGTGATCGAGTTGGCCCCGAGCGTAGACAGATCCGGCTCGATGTAGGATGTCAAGAGTCGCGCGTCGATCTTCGAGTCGTTCGGGAATCCAGTCGAAATCCGCGGGCGGCCCCACGCGTCGATGACCGTTTCGTTCATTCCCTTGGCGCTGAAGGAGGCGGTAATCGTCAGGCGAAACACTTGGACATAGAAGTTCGCAAAACTATCGACTGTTCCATTGAATGGTGTATTGGCGAACGACTGGGTTCTGAACCCGAGCGACGTCGCCGCGAACGACGCCGTGCTTGCGTGGTACACTTTGTTCGGTGATGAGACGTAGTCAATCGCTTGATCTAAATCGCTTTGCATGATTCAAAATAACGATTCCCCTGAGGATGCCCGGGTGCGGGGATGAAGATCAAGCCTAGAAGCCGTAAGACCTCACCTGCCAGTCTGTTGTTGGTCCCAACCGACGACAAGGAGGTCTCACGATGTTCGATCTCGGACGTCTTTCCCGTCCGATCCGACGCCGCATTATCCGAGCCAGTCAGAAGACCCGCAATGCCGATTTTCGGATCCGCTGCCGCTTGGTTTTGAAGATGGCGGAAGGGTTGAGCGCACACGCCGCCGCGATGGCCCTGGGTTGCGCCCCATCGACCGCTTGGAGAGTCGCCCTTCGCTTCCGCGCCGAAGGGGAGCAGGGCCTGCTCGATCGGCGGACGGAGAACGGGTCGCTCAAGGTCGACGAAGACGTTCGCGGCGGAATCCTCCAGATCGTGGTCGGCCGACCGGCTGATCATGGCTTTCAACGATCCACTTGGTCGCTCGAGGTCTTGGCTCAGGTGATTGCGAAAGAACTGAACGTTCGGCTCTCGCTTGGGCACTTGAGCAAGGTGATGCGCTCTCTCGGTGTGGTGCTCAAGCGGGCGCGACCGTTCGTCCGATGCCCCTGGAGCCGCCGTCGGCGCGAGGATCGGATCGCCGAGCTGCGCGCCTTGGCCGCCCACCGTGCCCGCCGCGAGGTCGTGCTCTTCGTCGACGAGATCGACATCCACAAGAACCCGCGGATCGGACCGGACTGGACGCTGCGGGGGCAGCAGCGTTACGTCGAGACTCCGGGTCGGAACGAGAAGCGCTACCTGGCTGGCGCATATGACCATGCCCAGGGTCGGCTGATCTACGTCGAAGGCGACCGGAAAGCGAGCTGGCTCTTCGTCCGTCTGCTTCATCTTCTGGCCTCGATCTATCACCGAACCAGGACAATCCACCTCATCCTCGACAACTACGTGATCCACAAGAGCCGCTGGGTCGAGAAGGCGCTGCGGGAGCTCGGCGGGCGGATCGAGTTGCACTTCCTGCCTCCTTACTGCCCCCCAGGAGAACCGGATCGAGCGGCTCTGGAAAGACGTGCACGACAACGTCACCCGCAACCACGACAAGAAGACGATGATCGACCTGCTCGAAGCGATCTTCCAGTACCTCAGCACGCGGTTGAACACGCAGCGCGAACCGCTGGGCTGCTGAGGTGGTGTTGCGGAATCATGCAAAGCGATTTAGGCGCAACTGGCCGTGACCGAAGACATGGTCGCGCCCGGAGGCCCCCAGATCCTCAGCGGTATTCAGGAGCACGGCTCGCAGATCGTCATTGGTCAGAATGCTGTTCGCCCCGAGCAGCATAGCGGCCGCCCCGGACACGAGCGGAGCTGCAACCGATGTTCCGCACGGGGTGAACGTATCGACGCCCATGTAGTCATCGTGGCTCTCGCCGCTCCCGATCCAAGTCGTAACAATGTTGTTTGCAGCCGCTACGAGACCGGTGTATGCGAACGCGGGCTCCGGATTGGTTCCGTCCTGGGCAAGAGCGCTCACTGCCGTTACGAAATTGTTGAAGCCTGCTGGATACGCGAAGCAGCTATCTACGCTCCAACCGCATGGATCGTTGCCCGCCGCAGCGACGAGGAACAACCCCTTCACGTAGGCGTTCCGGCGAGCGTCGCGGTCTGCGGGATCGTAGTCCCACTTCGACACATAGGTACCCCAGCTCTCATTCACGACTCCAATGTCCGAGTAGTCAGAGTCATTCGCGAAGAGCGCCATCCCGCTGTTCGCTAGCTGGCTGCTAGTGTTACACGCGTCTTCGGTCTTGAACACCACGAGCATGGCCTCGCTCTCATCAATGTCCGGGCGTGCTATCCCGGCCACACCCACCCCGTTGTTTCCGCCGGCGGCGATCACGCCACACACCGCAGTACCATGGCCGCAGTTGTCGCCATCGTCGCTGAGATTGTGGTCGACGCTAGCAGGGTGCTGAAAAACCGCTCGTCGCGAGGTGAGCGAGACCGAAGCGAGGCGGGCGCGCGAGGAGCGAGCAGCGCAAGCGTAGTCACTGTACTACGTTGAGCAGCGCAGCGACGAGCCCGCCCGCCGCAGCGAGAGGATCGTTCACCGCAGCAGAGCGGTTTTTCAGCAGCCTGCTAGTCTCCAGATCCTCGTGTTGATCGTAAATGCCTGTGTCGAGTACTCCGATTTTGCATCCTGGAACGAGCACGTCGTCCCACGCCTCCGTCGCGTTGGCATCGAAGTCTGGAACAGGCACTGCGATTCCGTCGCAGAGAATGACGCTTTGGGTCTGCCCCACATTTTCCAAACCCCACTGCTCATCAAAGTACTCGTCATTCGGGGTGAAGAAGAATCGACCGGGAACGACGGGTCTCGCGAACTCAATCCCCGCGTCCTGACGCAGCAGGAGGAGTTCCCCGTCGGTCAGAGTACGATCGAACCGAACTGTGTAGTCATTCGTCATGTCGACCAGGATGATTTCATTGCCCCATCGATCATGCGCTCGCGCATCCAGGTGTCGAAAATGGGGGGCGATGGGCGTGAGAGTCACGGCGCCCAGCTGAGAGAGCAAGATTCTAAGCGACTGCGTGGCGAACTCGGCCTCACTCAACGAGGCCGTGAACGAAGATCCGCGCCCACCGTCGCGGGTCGGAAAGGAGACGGTATCATCGGCGAAGCGCACCGTGAGCTCTGCCCCCCCCGCGAGACAGACTCACGTTGAACTGCAGAGGAGAGTCAGCGAGTGCACTGAAACGACAACGGACTTCATGGATCCCTCCTCTCCTGGGGAAGGGGCGGCGCGCTTTGAACTCGAGCGGTATCCGCCCGGAAGTGTCGCAACACGGATAGAGCGTACCTCGGATCCGCATGCCCGCCCACCAGAAGTTGTGGCTGGACGGAGCTCCGCTCCGAATCGGCACCGGCCCGCCGCAGCGCCTCGGCCCTCCCGCACGCCATTCCCGGACCTCTCGCTACGACTCTTGCGACGGGGTGTCTCTCGATGAGAATCGCAGACTTGCCCCGTCGTTGCAGGAGGGTGAGCGGCTGGGGTGCACCCGCCGCTGCGGATCAGCGGGATGGTCGGCGAGGTGGCGTTACCCCTAGCTCCCGCCCGCTCGGAGAGCGATCCCGCGCGCCATTCGCTCCTTCGTTCGATCGCGACCAGGAGCTATGCTTGTTGCGATCACTCGACGCGGAGACCCACGGGGGAATCCATGATCCCATGCTCGCGCGCAGTCACTCGGCTGATACTCTCCGGAATCGCGCTGCTCCCCATCGCTCCGCTCCTAACGCGCGCCGCGGTCTGGAGCCCGAGCTTCAAGACTGCGACCAACGAGATCGTGCGCGTCCTCTCTTCTCCCAACGACGACACTTGCTGGTTCATCACGAACTTCGATCGGATCTACAAGACATCGGACGCGGGCCAAAGCTGAAACGCGATCACGACCGGTGCGTTCGTCCGGTCCGGGCTCTTCGTGGTCGACGACAGCCTGGCATTCAAGACCGGTACCGGGGTGATGTATCGAACGATCAACGGAGGAAACGGATGGCAGGCGGTGTTCGCCCCCGACGGCAGTACGGTTCCCGAGGTCTGGATGGAGTCCAGCACCACGGGCTTTCTCGCCCACGGCGGCCTGCTCTACCGCACGACCAACGGCGGGGGAAGTTGGAGCACGTCGCGACTCACCCAGCCACCCAGCCCCATCGCCGGCTCCAACGGTAAGGGAACGATTGCGCTGACCGACGACGACCTTGGGGTCGCACTGGAGACCGATGGGGTGGCCCACTCCGGAGACCGTGGCCTCACGTGGAGCGTGCCGCTGAACAGTGGACTCGCCCTCGACCACAACCCCCGCATCTCGTTCGCGAACTCGTCGTTTGGCTTGATCATATCGCACAGCACTCCTCTCTTCTTTGTCACCACTGACGGGGGCAACAACTGGGTGGACACCGAGAACTCCGGCGGCGCAAGCCAGGACGTTCTCGCGATTGGAGATCATTGCTGGTACATCCCGCATCCGGCCGACCACAACTACATCAAGTACTCCACGAACGCCGGCCAGGAGCGGATTGAGCAGTTGACCGACCCGTTCAGTTTCGAAGTTCTCGGCCGATCCAGATCGGGCCGGACTCTCTGGCCCGGCACAACAAGCGGGAGGATCTACACTTGCCTGGATGAGTCCCCAGCGTCTGCGACTGAGCCGAGTCCGTGTCAGCGTCACTTGATCTGCTTCCCCAATCCCTGCGATGGGGAACTGGGAATCGACAGAGGCTCCTTCGCGCCGAGCGGCCGTTCGATCGCGTATCGTGTCTTCTCCGTCGACGGCAAGCTCGTCACCCGGGGCGAAACCAGTAGCGCCCGCTTGAGCACCAAGGGACTCCCCGCGGGGCTTTACGTGTTGGAGGCACGAGACCCGATCTCCGGAGCCCGCCTCCCCGGCCGTCTCGTTCGAAGATAGCTTCCGAAAGTTACCGCTTGTCCCAGGCTTCGGCGGTGCCTATACTTAACCACATGGTTAACCATACTCCGACCCTCGACCGTACCTTCGCCGCGCTGGCCGATCCGATCCGGCGCCAGGTAGTCACGCGGTTGCTCACCCACTCGGCCACCGCCTCGGAGCTGGCCGGGGACCACGCGATCTCCCTCCCCGGGTTCCTCAAACACCTACGGGTGCTGGAAGACGCGGGTCTGGTGCGGAGCGAGAAGGTCGGGCGCGCCCGGATCTGCCGGGTGAACGCCGCCCCGCTGCAGGAAGCCGAGGCCTGGATGACGGAGCAGCGGCAGTTCTGGGAGAAGCAGCTCGACTCCCTGGCGCGGTATCTCGAGCAGTCCGGAAAGGAGTCTCTCGAATGGCCCAAGCGACGCATAGCCTCGAAGTCCGACGCCGACTCAAGGCGACGCCCGAACGCGTCTACCAGGCGTGGACCCAGGCCGAGACGCTGACCCGCTGGTTCGCTCCGAACGAGCAGGTCACGACGGTGGTGACCGCCCTCGATCTGAGGGTGGGCGGGGGCTACCGCATCGAGATGCATCTGCCGGACGGGAGCGTTCCGACGGTCATCGGTACCTACGAAGAACTCTCGCCTCCCCATCGCCTCGCCTTCACCTGGCGCTGGGAAGCGAGCGCCGACATGCCGGATACGCTGGTCACGATCGACCTGGTGGCGGACGGCGACGAGACTGACCTGGTGCTCCGGCACACCCGATTCGACACCGAGGAGAGTCGGGACCGTCACCAGCAGGGTTGGGACGGCTGCTGCAATCGGCTACCAGGCGCACTTCGCTAGAGAGAGAGAGAGAGAGAGAGAGACGTAACGTAGCTCGCCACCAACGAAATGGAGGAACCACCGATGCGCATGATCGATCCGATCTTGATGGAGCTTGAACAGGAAGCCGGAGCCACACGCAGGCTGCTGGAACGGGTACACGAGGAGAAGATGAGCTGGAAGCCGGCACCGAAGTCGATGACCCTCGGTCAGCTCGCGCTGCATCTCGCGACCACGCCCGGCGGCGTCGCCCAGATGGCCACGGTCGACGTCTTCGAGCGTCCTTCGTTCGAGCAGCCCGAGGCGAAGTCCCGCCAGGAGCTACTCGACGCCTTCGACGGCGGCCTGCAGCAGGCCAAGAGCATCCTGAACGAGATGGACGACGCCCGGCTGATGTCGACCTGGACCTTCCAGCGTGACGGCAAGCCGGTCATGCAGGTCCCCCGGATCGGAATTCTCCGCATGATCATGCTGAACCACTCGTACCACCACCGGGGTCAGCTCACGGTCTACCTGCGGGAACTCGGGGTGCCGCTCCCCTCGGTCTACGGACCGACGGCCGACGAGAATCCCTTCGCTTGATCACACCCCAGCGCAGTGCCGGGCCGGCACCCCTCGATCCGGGTGCCGGCGCGGGATCCGGGCACTAATCGCCGCTCACCCGATCGAGCAACCGCGTCCGCAACACCTCGCAGGCGTTGTCGGTGCAGCGCGTGATCTGCACCTGCCCGCCGGTAATGACCGCCTTGATCGTGTGCTTGGTTACCACCTCTCCCCCGATCACGATGGCGACGCTCTGGTTCAGGTGATCCCGGGTGAACCGCTCGAGGAGCGCGGTGTGTTTGGGGTCGAGCGCGATGGAGAGCGAGGCGAACCCCTTCTCGCTCATTCCCAGTTCCGGCTCCCGGTCGAGCAGCAGCGGAACGTACGGTTCCAACGCAAGCGCGAGCCACTCGCGCGGCTCCTCAGGGTCGGGGGTGTAGATGTGGTCGTAGGGGAGGAGCAGGCGAGCCTGACCCGCGGCGGCCGCGCCCGTTGCGACGGCAGCCGCAGCCAGCGAGTCGGCCCCCGCCTCGCTCGCCGCCTGTCCCAACACGGCATAGAAACCATCGTCGAGCCGCGCGGGTACGCCCGCCCGTCGACCGCCCGCGCAGGAGCCGCACACCACGATCAGAATCAGGGCGGCAGTCGCTCGTCGTCCGAACAGCAGGGCGATCGCTCTCGAGTTTCGAGCGAGACGGAGTTCCTTCATCGTTGGCCATCCTCTCCTGGGCTTCGGCCCGCGTGCAGCGACTGCAACGGAATCGCAAGGGTCGGCGGGCGCAGCGGACATCGGTGCGATCCAGATCTCCTACCGCGCCTGCATACCACGAAAATCGAAAGTCGCGGTTTCGATTTTCAGGGTGCGCCGCCCCCTCGCCCGGTTGCCCGAGAAGGGAAGTCGCCCGCACGCGCAACCGTCCTTCCCTCCCCCCTCCGTTTGAGGCAGACTACGAGGCAATGCGAACGATCGCCTGGATGGGGCCCACGCGAACTCCCGCGCCGAACGACGGCGGGATCCCGGGACGCACCTGGAGCCGGAGTGCACTCCTCGGAGTGGCGCTCCTGTCCGTGCTCGGCTGCGCCGGCGACAGCACCGCCCCCACCTTCCCGATCAGCTTCGGGGTCACGCCGGAGAGCGGCTCGACCGGCACCGACTTCGTCTGCACGATCGCCGGCGACCCGGGTCCCGACGACACGCTCACCCGGGTGCGCTGGGACTTCGAGAACGACGGTGTCTGGGACACGGAGTGGTCCACCGATCGCAGCGTGACCCATCGCTTCGATACGGCAGGAGAGAAGACGATTCGCCTCGAAGCGCAGTTGCTGGGCGGCGCCTCCGGCTCGGCCGAACGCGGGGTCTCGGTGGTCGGCGCCGGCTGGTGGGACGGGTTCGGCGCCCCGCCGACCGGACAAGGGCTGAACGAGTCGGCCCTGATCGCCCAGCCCTATCAGGGGGGCCTGGCGGTGGGCGGCAACTTCACCGTGGCGGGATCAACCTCGGCCAACCGCCTCGCCCTCTGGGACGGCGACTCCTGGTCGGCCATCGGCCCCGGGCTGAACGGAGCGGTGGTGACCCTTGGCACCTTCGGCCCCGACCTGATCGTGGCGGGCAACTTCTCTCGCGCGGGGGAGGTCGACGCCACGCGCATCGCGCGCTGGGACGGCGCAGCCTGGCATGCACTCGGCGCCGGCTTCGACACCTCCCCCTACGCCATCATGACCTACCACGACTCGCTGTTTGCCGTGGGACCGTTCACCCTGAGCGGCACGGATAGCGTCGACTATGTCGCCAAGTGGGACGGGGAGAGCTGGCGCTCGGTGCGAACCGGCTTCACCAACGACGCCTACTGCGCCACGATCTGGCGCGATCGCCTGGTGGTCGGGGGGGCGCTCCGCCGGTCCGGGGACACCAGCCGGAGTTCCATCGCAGCGTATGACGGCCTTGGGTGGACCTACATCGACGGGCTGGATGACACCGCCTACGCGCTCACCGTGTGGAACGATGAGCTGGTCGCCGGCGGGTTCTTCCGCACTGCGGGGAGCCTCACGGTGAACCGCATCGCCCGCTGGGACGGTCTGACCTGGCGCGGGTTCGGCGACGGACTCTCGGACTGGGTCACCGCACTGACCGTCTACCGGGGAGACCTGGTGGCCACCGGCCGCTTCCCGCTCGCCGGCACGGCGCAGGTCAACGGCATCGCGCGCTGGAACGGCACCCAGTGGCGCCCATTCCAGTCGGGACTCTCCGGCTTCGCCCAGACCACGCCCTGGTGGCTGGCCACCCAGGGCGATCATCTTTACGTGGTCGGTGAACTGCTGGCCGCCGGCGGGCGTCCATCGCTCTACATCGCGCGGTGGGAGGACTGATGCGGAACGGGTTCTGGAGCTGGGTCATCTGTGCCTCGAGCCTGCTCGCGGCAACCCCCGCCGCCGCTCAGCTACGACTGAGCCTCGGCGCCTGTGGCGGCGGGCACCTGCCGTCCGCCAGCCTCTTCGCTGACGGGGCGAGCGACGGATTCGCGACCTTTGGCCATCAGACCGGCGCGGCGTTCGGCGGCCGCCTCACCGCCTGGACCAATCCGCGCCTCGGATTCGAGGTCGAGGGGCTGATGGCCGGAGGAGGGATCCGCTACCGCGCGAGCCACGAAGGGACGCCGCTGGGCGAGATCACGCGCGAAGGACAACTCATCGTTGGCAGTGCCAATCTCCTCTGGGCCTTCTACAAGCCGGCCCTGGAGCCGATCGCGCTGTACGTCTCCCTCGGTGCGGCCACGCTGCAGCGACAGGGCGCCTTCTTCGACGACCCGGAGTTGAGCGACGCCACTCCCGATCTCGGGCTGGTCGCGGGGCTCGGCCTACGTTACGGGGTCGCGCGCGGGATCTTCCTCCGGGTCGATCTCCGGAACGTGGTCTCGACCTATCAGGCGGTCGAACGCTTCGAGTCGCGCCGCCAGCACGACCTCTTCCCCACCGTAGGGCTCGACGTTTCCCTGCTTCGCTGAGCGGCCACGCATCGTCACGCGAGCACACTCCGTCAAGCAGGCGCACTCCGCCAAGCAGGCACTACCCGCTCACCGACCGTCCGCTCCGATCACATCACGGACCACCAAGGAGCAGCCAGTACTCTCTCCCCCAGCCACTCGACGCGATCCCCATCATGTAGCAACAGGCAGCCCCGAACCGCAGGCCCGTACTCATCCCGAAACGTGAAGAGGTGGCGCGCGTCATCGTTGGTCGGCCGTGTTGTCGCTTTCACCTCGATCCCGACGAGTTCCTGCCCTTGCTCGATGACGAAGTCGACCTCCGCTCCGTCGTTCGTTCGCCAGTAATGTAGATTGGGCCGATGGCTCACGAGTGCATCGCGCCACGCCACCAGATCCATCAGCACCAGGGTCTCGAGATGCGCTCCGCTCGGCTCGGTGCCTCGCGCGAGGTGGAGTGCCAGCCCGGCGTCGGACCAGTAGAGCTTCGGTGACTTGATCAGACGCTTGGTGCGATTCACGGCATATGCCGGCAGACGGATCAGCTGATAGGAAGCTTCGAGCAGGTTCAGCCATCGCCGCACCGTCGGCTGCGGGAGTTGAAGGTCCCGCCCGATCTCCGTCTGATTCGCAACCTGGCCGATGCGGTGGCAAACCGCGGTCATCAACCGTCGAAACTCGATCAGACTCTCGACTGCCGATAGGTCCTGAAGATCGCGCTCGAGGTACGACCGGACGTATCCGTCGAACCAGATCGCTCGATCCGCCTCGCTCGCCAGACGCAGGGCCGGCACGGGATACCCACCGGTTCGGGCGAGGTCTCGCCAGTCGGCCGGGCCGCGCCCTCCCGCGGCAATCATCTCCGGCCAGGCGTCGACGGAGTAGGAAAAGAGCCCGGGCCAGCGGCCGGCGTCCTGCTGGTTCAGAACCTCGCCCCGCACCAACGGCCAGAGAGATAGATAGACCGCACGGCCGGCCAGCGACTCTGACACCTTCGACATCAGGAGCAGATTCGCCGATCCGGTCAGGATGAACTGCCCCGGTATTCGCTCCCGGTCCACCGCGGCCTTCACCGCGAGGAGCAGTTCGGGTACGCGCTGCACCTCGTCCAGCACCATCCTCGGAGCGCGAGCCAGCAGATCTCTCGGGCGGCGTGTCGCCTGCTCCCGGATTTCGAGGTCGTCGAGCGTGAGGTAGAGCGGCGTGTTCGGAAGCAGACTGCGCACCAGCGTGCTTTTTCCGGTCTGCCGTGCGCCCGTGACCACCACCACCGGCATGACCGATGCGCTTCGGCTCACCGCTGAGGTGAGCAGCCTGGGCGTTGTGTTTTCATTCATGACGTGAATGATATTCATTCATGCCATATTGTCAACGGTAACTTGTTGTTCTACAACGTATTTCGATCCCGTTCAAGAGGACGAAGTTTGCCCGGGGGCCGGGGATCTCAGTCCCGTTCGATGCCCCGGAGCCGCCAGTCGGTCTTCCCCGCCGGGGCGAAGATCAGCCGCAGCTTCAAGTCTCCCGGCTCGCCCGAGGCCGAGAGCCGGAAGCGGAGACGCAGGCGCGCCTCCATCGTCCCTTCTTCCCGCCCGATGGTCAGCTTGGGGCGGGGGGGATCGACGCTGACCTGTTCGGCCTTGTCGAAGATCCGCTTGAGCAACTCCCGATCCTCGCTCGGGACGTCACCGCGGTACACCTTGCGACCGAGAGAAAGGAAATCCTCCTGCTCCGCGGAAACGCGGAAGTCGTCGAGCAGGAGGCCGATCAACTCGTTCGGATCGGTTGGCGCCTCGACCGTGACCGTGGCGGTCGCGGTTCCCACCCGTCCTTCGCGATCGCGCACCTCGAGACGCACGCGCTTCGGACCATGTCCCTCGAAGACGTGGGCGACTCGCTTCTCGCGCGACCAGTCGATCTCGAAGCTCCCGTCCGCGTCCCAATCCCAGCGCACTTCCAGCATCTCTGCCATGTCGTAGTCGTCGGACGAACC
This sequence comes from Candidatus Eiseniibacteriota bacterium, assembly GCA_016712505.1. Classification (GTDB taxonomy): domain Bacteria; phylum Eisenbacteria; class RBG-16-71-46; order CAIMUX01; family CAIMUX01; genus JADJQY01. The sequence continues at coordinate 259,487 of JADJQY010000040.1, forward strand.
GGAAGCATCGAAACGGAACTCGGTGCCGCGCGGTCCGCGCGCCGGCGTCGTCTCGATGCGGGGCACCGGCGCGGTCACCACCTCCACGATCTCGATCGCCCGCGTGGCGCTATGCACCTGCCCGCCGGAGTCGCGCACCTCCAGAGTCACATTCTGCGTCCCGGGCCGGGAGTAACTGTGATCGGCCCGCTTCTGACCGTTCCAGGCAGTATCGAAGCGACCATCACCATCGAAGTCCCAGCGCACCTCCAGTCCGTAGACCCCGTCCTCCGTGTCCTCCGAGAGGCCGGCATCGAAGGCGATCGGCTCTCCGACCTTGGCCGAACCAGGAGCGCCGAGCCGGGCGATCGGAGCGCGGCCCCCGCGCGAGGCTCGCGGTTCCGAGCGCGAGGTGGAGTCGACCGGAACCGACACCTGTGCCTCCACCGCCTTCGGCTTGGGGGGCACGGTTCGCGGTCGAAAGATCACGGCGAAAACGACCACCGCGAGAAACGCTCCGCTCCCGAGCAGAAGCCAGCGCATCGCGCGGTCGGCCTTCTGGGCGGCGCGCGGAACGGTCGTCGGGACCGGGGAGGCCAGCGCCTCGACGAAGGAATCGAGGGTGGTGAATCGCTCCGCTCTCACCTTCCGCATTCCGCGATGGATGGCCGCGACGAGGGCGGGGGCGAGGTCGGGTCGCACCGCACCGAGCGGCGCCGCCTCCTCGTAGCGGTGCTTGTACAGCAGCTCGGCCGGATTCGTCGCGTCGAAGGCGGGTCGGCCGGCGAGCATCTCGTAGCCGATCAAGGCCAACGCGTACTGGTCACAGCGCCCGTCGAGATCGACCACCCCTTCCGCCTGCTCCGGCGCCATGTACCGCGGCGAGCCGATCCGGGTGAAGGTCGCGGTGAGCGAAACCTGGGACGCGTCCCCGATCCGCGCGATGCCGAAGTCGGTGATCACCGCGCGCCCACTGGCCGGATCGATCAGGATGTTCTCGGGCTTCACGTCCCGGTGGATCACTCCGACCCGATGGGCGTAGGCGAGCGCCTCTCCGACCTCGCGGAGCACTCGCGTCACGATGAACGGCTCCGGACGCGGAGTCTCGCTCAGACGTGCGCGGAGGGTCGGGCCATCGACGAACGCCATGACGAAATAGGAGAGGCCCCCCTCCTCCGCCACGTCGAAGATCGGGACGATGTTCGGATGGTCGAAACGGCTCTGCGTGCGCGCCTCGCGCAGGAACCGCTCGCGGAGGCCCGGGTCCGAGGCCTGGTGCGGGAAGAGCACCTTGATCGCGACCTTGCGATCGAGGTTGAGCTGCCGGGCGAGAAAGACCGCCCCCATGCCGCCCCGACCCAGTTCGCGGTCGATCTCGAACCGACCGCGGGTGGCGGCTTCCAGTTGCGACCGGAGGTCGTGGGGGCTCGCTGTCTCGGAGGTGCTCATCGGAGGTCGGATTCTACGGCCTCCCCCCCGTCGACCCAAGGGTTGTGGCGCGAAGATTCGTGGTCCCGGCGCTCAAGTGTCATCAGGGCTGCGAGTTGTCGACCGTGTGGCCCATTCGGGGCAAACCCGGTTCGTGGAGGGAAGCGAGACCGATGAGCGCAACAGCGGGAACCCGGAGATCGGCCTCAACGTTTCACCCCACGCGGCCGATCCAGCCGCAGAACGACGTTCCGCGCCCGCGGCAGATTGCCGCTGGCCGATCTTCCGAACGGCTGTGCTAGGATCAACCCATGTTTCGCACCGTGGTCTGGGTCTGCCTCCTCCTTCTCGTCGTCCTCCAGTCGGGCGTCCTCGCCCTCTGGCCGGTCGATGCCTGCTGTGCCGCCGAGGCGGAGCAGCCATGCGAGGAGGACTGCCCCTACCCCTGCGCCAACTGCTTCTGCTGTGCCGATCGCAGTCCGGCCGCCCTGGTTCGATTCGAACCCGCGACCCGGCGATACGCACCGATCACCCTGGCCGAGCATCTGACCCCGATGCCGCCCACGCCCCATCCGACCGAGATCCTGCACGTCCCGAAAGCCTAGTTCTCCCCACTCGCACCGGTTCGGATCCATGTCGTCACGCGGGAAGCGCGTCGCGCTGGAATTCCTCGGCTGGCGCTCCCGTCGCTTGGAACGAGCGGAACGGGCGCCGCCCCACCGTAGACGGAGGAGAACTCCCATGAAGAAGAAGATTGCCCTCATCGCCCTTGCTCTCGGCCTGGGACTCTGGAGCGCCGCCTGCGCACCGAAGTCCGACGACGGTCACGGCCACTCCGCAGGCGACGGCCACGACCACGGCCAGAGTGCAGGAGCCGCCGAGAGCGCGGGATCCCCCGAGCACGCAGGGAAGACGGAAGGAGCCGAGACGACCCACGGTCACGGTGCCGTCCCCGGCAGCTACGAGGATTGGTGCGGCGAACACCAGGTCCCCGAGAGCGCCTGCACCCGCTGCGATGCCTCGCTCTCCGCGGCGTTCAAGGCGACCAACGATTGGTGCAACGAGCATGGGCTGCCGGAGTCCCAGTGTCTGCGTTGTAACCCGGACCTCAAGATCGTCCGCCCGGCGAAGGGACTCTGAGATGCGCACCCGGCCCAGACATCTCAGATCCGCGATGGGAATCACTCTCGGAACCGGCGTTTGCGGCCTCTGGCTCGGACTGCTGGCCGGCTGTCAGTCCGGCGCGGAGCCGGGGAGCGGTTCCGGGACGGACGGGGTGAAGTCTCCGGGTACGGCCCAGGCGGCCGTGGCAGGCAGCCCGGCCGAAGCCGACATGTGTCCGGAACACGGCGTGCTCGAGGCGGTCTGCACCCTGTGCAATCCCAAACTGGCCCCCATATTCAAGGCGAAGGGAGACTGGTGCGCGGAGCACGGCCTGCCGGAGTCATTCTGTCCGACCTGTCATCCCGAGTTGCACGGCAGACCGCGGGTCGACGTGGCCGCTGACCAGGCGCCGGCCGACGGCATGCGGGTGCAGTTCGCCGATCCGGAGATCGCAGGGCGGATCGGTCTGGAGACGGCGTCGGTCGTCGCGGCCCACGAGCAAGCGACCATCACTGCGACCGCCCGGATCGTGGCCGATGCGGCGAAGACCGCGCAGGTGAACGTGCGCGCCCCCGGGGTGATCCGTTCCTTCACGGTCGACCTCGGAACGGTGGTGCGCCCCGGAACCCCCCTCGCGGTGATCGAGAGCGCCGCAGCGGCCGAGGATCAGGCGCGGCTCCGAAGCGCCCACGCGCGCGTGCAGACCGCGAAGGCGGGGTACGAACGCGAGACCGAGCTGTTCGCGCGCGGAATCAGCTCCCTGCGCGAGACCCAGGAGGCGGAGCGCGAACTCGAGGAGGCCCAGGCGGAGGTCGAAGCGGCGGAGGCCGCGGTCGGGATGGTCGGAGGCGCGACCGGCGGCCGCGCCGGAGCCTACACCTTGGTCGCCCCGATCGGTGGAGTCATCACGGCGCGGAGCTTCTCGGTTGGCGCGATGGTCGATGCTGAAGAGACCATCGTCGAGATCCTCGATACGTCCTCTCTCTGGGCGGAGATCGATGTGCCGGAGTCGCAGGCTGCACGGGTCGCGGTCGGGGATCCGGTCGCGCTCGAGATCGATGGGATCTCCGGCGGTCGGATCGAAGGAGCGCTCCACTACGTGGCGCCGGTGGTCGATCCTCGCACCCGCACGGTGAAGTGTCGCGCCGCTCTCGACAACCGGGACGGACGCCTCCGGGCAAACATGTTCGCCCGGGCCTGGATCTCCGTCCGGATCGGTGCCGGCGCGGTGCTGGTGCCGCGGGCCGCGGTGCAGGACGCCAATGGCGTCCAGTTGGTGTTCATTCCCCGCGCCGCCGATCAGTTCGAGACGCGTCGGGTGCGCACCCAGCCGAGCGATGGCGACCTGGTCGCGGTCCTCGAGGGACTGCATCCGGGCGAGTCGGTGGTTACCACCGGCAGCTTCCTGCTCAAGACCGAGACGCTCAAGGAGAGCATCGGCGCGGGGTGCTGCGACATCGAAACCCCCAGATAGGGGGCGCCGATGCTGAACACCATCATCCGTTGGTCGATCCGAAACCGGATCGCCGTGATCCTGCTCACGCTCGCGGGCGCCGGTCTCGGCGTCTACGCGTTCCTGAAGCTGCCGATCGACGCCTTTCCGGACACCACGCCGGTGCAGGTGCAGATCAACACGTCTGCCCCCGCGCTCGCCCCGCTCGACATCGAGCGGCAGATCACGGTGCCGATCGAGCAGGCGATCTCCGGGTTACCGCATCTGCACGAGGTGCGGTCGATCTCGAAGTTCGGTCTCTCCCAGGTGACGGTCGTCTTCGACGAAGGGGCCGAGCTGTACCTCTCCCGCCAGGTGGTGATGGAGCGTGTACAGGCGGTCGAGCTTCCGCTCGGCATCGCACGACCGCAGCTCGGCCCGGTCGCGACCAACCTGGGCGAGATCTTTCACTACACCGTCTCCGGCGAGGGGAAGAGCCCGAGCGAACTGCGCACCATCCAGGACTGGATCATTCGCCCGCAGCTCCGCTCGGTTCCCGGGGTCGCCGAGGTCAATAGCTGGGGGGGCGACGAGCGGCAGCTCCATGTCGTGGTCGACCCGATCGATCTGGCCAAGCACGACCTGACCCTGGCCGATCTGGTCTCGGCCATCGAGGAGAACAACGGCAACGTCGGCGGCGGCACGATCGAGTCGGGCGGACAGTCGACCCTGGTCCAGGGGATCGGAATCGTCACCCAGGCAGCCGATGTCGAGGAGATCGTGATCGCCGCCCAGTCGGGCATCCCGACGCGGGTGCGCGACGTCGCGCGCGTGGTCGAAGGACGGGCCATCCGCCGCGGCGCCGCCACCGCCGACGGGAAGGGCGAGGTGGTGCTCGGCCTCGGCTTCATGCTGATGGGCGAGAACAGTCACGAGGTGGCGCGTCGCCTTCGGGTGCGGCTGGACGAGATCCGAAAGACCCTCCCGGCCGGAATCGAGGTCGCCGCGGTCTACGATCGCACCGAACTGGTCGACCACGTGCTCCACACCGTGAAGACCAATCTGTTCGAGGGGGCACTGCTGGTCATCGCGGTGCTGTTCATCTTCCTGGGAAACCTGCGTGCCGGCCTGATCGTGGCGTCCGCCATCCCCCTCTCCATGCTCTTCGCCTTCGATCTCATGGTACGAGCCGGGATCGCCGGCACCCTCATGAGCCTCGGTGCGATCGACTTTGGACTGGTGGTCGACAGCTCGGTCATCATGGTCGAGAACGCCACCCGCCGTCTGGCCGAGGACCGCTCCGGCCGTTCGCGGGAAGAGATCGTCGAGGAAGCGGCGATCGAGGTGCGGCGGCCGACGATGTTCGGTGAACTGATCATCATGATGGTCTACCTGCCGATCCTCGCCCTCCAAGGGATGGAGGGGCAGCTCTTCCGCCCGATGGCGATGACCGTGATCTTCGCCCTGCTCGGCTCGCTCATTCTCTCTCTCACCCTGGTCCCGGCCCTCTGCGCCACCTTCCTCCCCCGGCACGGCGGCGAACGGAAGAACCTGGTCGTCGCCGGGCTGGAGCGCCTCTACCGCCCGGCGCTTTCCGCGGCGCTTCGCCACCCGCGCATCGTCCTCTGCGCTGCCGGGATGGCCGTGCTCGGCGGAAGCCTGATCGCGACCCGGCTCGGATCGGAGTTCGTCCCGCGACTGCGCGAGGGAGCGATCGTCATCAACACCATCCGACTCGCCGGGGTCTCGCTCGATGAATCAGTGCGCTACGGCACCGCCATCGAGACGCTGCTGCTGGAGGAGTTTCCCGACGAGATCGACCGGATCTGGTCCCGCACCGGGACGGCCGAGGTCGCCACCGATCCGATGGGCATCGAGTTGACCGATGTGTTCATCACCCTGAAGCCCCGACGGGAGTGGAAACGCGCCACCGCGCAGGACGAGCTGGTGCGGGTGATCGAGAGCGAGATGGCCGCGCTCCCCGGAATGCGCAAGGTGTTCACCCAGCCGATCGAGATGCGGGTGAACGAGATGAACGCCGGCGTTCGGGCCGACGTCGGGGTGAAGCTCTTCGGAGACGACTTCGCCGTGCTCGAAACGAAAACCAGGGAGATCGAGGCGATCCTGGAGACGATCCCCGGCGCGGCCGACGTTCTGGTCGAGCAGCTCACCGGACAACCGGTGCTCGAGATCGAGGTCGATCGCGCCGCCATCGCCCGACATGGGATCCCGGCCGGGGAGGTGCTGAGTGCCATCGAGGCGCTCGGCAGGCACGAGGTCGGCACCATGCAGGAGGGAGAGCGACGGTTCCCCATCGCCGTCACCCTCGACGATCGCTATCGCCTCGATCCGGCCGCGGTCGGCCGGATCCTGGTCACCTCGCACACCGGAGACCGCGTGCCGCTCGATCGCCTGACTCAGATCCGGACTGCCGAAGGCCCCTCGACCATCAATCGCGAGTGGGCCAAGCGCCGTGCCGTGGTCCAGGCCAACGTGCGCGGCAGGGATGTGGGGAGTTTCGTCGACGAACTCCGGACGCGGATCGCTGCGCAGATCTCCCTTCCGCCCGGCTACTACATTCGCTATGGCGGGCAGTTCGAGAATCTGGAACGGGCCCAGAAGCGCCTGATGATCGTGGTTCCGCTCGCCCTGGGACTGATTTTCGGCCTGCTCTACCTCACCTACCACCGGCTGCTCGACGCCGCTCGCGTTTTCACCGGCGTACCCTTCGCCGCGGTCGGGGGAGTGCTCGCCCTCTGGTTGCGCGATCTCCCCTTCAGCATCTCGGCCGCGGTCGGCTTCGTCGCGCTCTCCGGGGTCTCCGTGCTGGCCGACATGGTGCTGGTCTCGACCATCCGGCAAAATCTCGCCGCCGGTCTTCCGCTCGGCGAGGCGATCCGCCAGGCGGCCGAGCGGAGGCTCCGCCCCGTCCTCATGACCGCACTCGTCGCCGCCCTCGGCTTCGTCCCGATGGCGGTCAACACCGGCATCGGCGCCGAGGTGCAACGTCCCCTCGCCACGGTGGTGATCGGGGGGGTGGTCTCCTCGACCCTGCTCACCTTGTTCGTGCTTCCGGTGCTCTACGGGATGCTCGGGCGGGGAGGGCGTTCGCGGGAGTCGTGACCCCGGTCCACGCGGGGAATAGAGAGGGCGCCGGGTGAGACGTTCCCGGCGCCCTGTCCACTTCGGCGCCGTCTCTCCTTCGGCGCCGTGTCCACTTCGCCACCCCGTCCCCACCGCCGTCGCGTGTGGGGCCACGGCACGAAGTCGAGGTCGGTCGTTCAGGGGACCTCGCAGAAAGCGGTAGAGTGGGCGCCCTCGGCAGGTTGGCGGTGCTGTCCCCTGATCCAATGCCCGAGAACCGCAGCGAACCCAGCCCTGGATCAAGCATCCGCGCCCATCGAAGGCGCCCCTCTGCGCAGCCGAGGAGGGTTTGGAACCCGTTGGGACCCTCATCGACGACAGGGAGAGCGTCGGGGAGGGGGGTAAAAGAAATCCCAAAAGCGGGGGGAAAAGTTCGAAGACGGAGGCCTGGCCCGCACTCAGCCGGCGAGGTTGACCTCGTGGATTGGCTCGGCCAGCACAGACGCGACCGCGGGGCGATCGAGGAGCCGATGTCGGAGTTCTTCCTCGGCCATCTGGATCGGAAGGCACTCGGAGAACTTCAACCCGGTCACGGCCTCGTCGAGATCGGCCTGCGGGGCGAGGCTCGGGTCGGGGGCGAGCTGAGCCAGCGCCGCTCGCAGGCGACTCAGGGAGAGCCTGGAATCGAAGGTGATCGAGAGATTGTCGTACTTGACCCCCGCCCCGAGCAGTCCGGAGAGGTGGTCGCCCAGTCCCGCGTTGGCCCGGTAGCCGGCGAAGGTCCACCAGACGCTGTGGACGCCCGGACCTTGCACCAGCTGCGTGCCGTTCTCTTCTACCCAGGGGAGCTTCTCGCGCAATCCGTCAATCGCATCTCCGGCCCGGCGGGTCCAGTACGGTGCACGTCCGGGTGACGCCAGGACGGCTCGCATCGCCCGGCACAGCTCGAATCCGAGATGGCGGCCCGGACTCCCCCAGCGAGAGACCCCAGGGTCCTTGACCGGCTCTACCCACGCCACCTTGCGTGCCCACTCGATCTGGGTCACCCGCCAGGGCCGACCGGCCAGCAACAGGATCGGCCTCTGCCCCGCGCGCGAAAGGAAGGTCGAAGGATCGACTTCGCCCAGAATCTGGCGGCCGTATCTCACAGAGAACAAAGGGTCTGCGGAGAACACCGAGAAAAGTTCCATGAAATGGCGTAGGCCATACTGATCCTCCCCCGCCCGCCCGAGCCACAACAGGCCGTCCCCTTCGGACATCGTGGCCTGCGAGAGCATGTGATCCAGCACCGCGGCCGCCTCCTGACTGGAGATCCCGGATGCCGCGAGGAACGGAGCGAGGCGGCGCAGGCAATCGACTCGCGTGATCCCCCCTTCCTGGAGGGCGAGCGCCATCATCTGCTGGGCAACGATGTGCAACGGCAATGGCGGGGGCACCACGGGATCCACCCAGCCGTGAAGGGAGAGCCCGGCGATCGCCGCCGCCCGGAGCGTCGCCTCGGGCTTCAAGGTCACGAAGAGCCCGTTGCGGTTCGTCCCCGGGCGCCGACCGGTGCGCCCGAGTCGCTGCAGAAACGACGAGACGGTCGCGGGGGCATCGATCTGTATGACGCGATCGAGATCTCCGACGTCGATTCCCAGCTCGAGGGTACTGGTCGACACGATCACGCAGTTCGCCGCCTCGGCGAATGCCTGCTCCGCTTGACGACGGGCGTCGCGGCCGAGGGAACCGTGGGACACATAGGTCTCGACCTCGAGCTCGCGCAACCGAAAGGCGAGCTGCTCTACCTTCGACCTGCTGTCCCAGAAGATCAGGCGTTTCTCCCCCCGGTGGAGGCGAGAGATCACCGCCGCAGCGTTCTCGAGCGTGCCAACGGTGTCGATGGTCAGCTCGATCGGGTCCGACACAGCGCTGGGCGGGGAAATCACGCGACCCGACGCGCGGCCCGACAACCAGGTCAGTAGCTCCGGAGCGTTTCCCACCGTGGCCGACAGTCCGAGTCGCTGCAACGGGCGGCCGACGATGCCCTCGATGCGGCCCAGCAAGCTGAACAGATGCCAGCCCCGATCGTCCCCCGCGAAGGCGTGCACCTCATCGACGATGGCGACGCGAAGCCCCGAGAACAGGACATGTCCGTCCCGGTGCCGCGAGGTCAAGATGACCTCACACGATTCCGGTGTAGTGAGCAGGATGTCCGGCGGGTTGGCCAGGATCCGCTTTCGTGCGCCGGTCGGGATGTCACCGTGCCAAACGCCAACCGTTCGTCCCAGAAGACCGCCGTAGTACGAGAGACGGTGTTCGAGGTTGTTGAGCAAGGCTTTGATCGGACAGACGTAGAGCACGGTCAGCCCGCGCCAATCCTCTTGCAACATCCGGGAGTAGACCGGGAAGAGCGCCGCCTCCGTCTTCCCTCCCGCCGTGGGTGCGAGCAGGAGCGCATCGTGCCCGTCGAGGAGCGGAACGATCGCATCCTCCTGGAGCGGGCGAAGCTTGGTCCACCCCAGCGAGTTCACGATGTGGTGCTGGATCGCCGGATGAAGCCGATCGAAGGAACTCATAGGTCGAGATCGATCTCGTCGGGGTGGCTGGCTCCCATCGCTTGTCTCTCGATCGGACTCAGGTCATGCTCGTTCAGCGTGAGCGCGTAGTCCCGGCGAGGGTCGAAGTCCGGGTAGAGCTCGACCCGGTCCAGCACCTCCGCGACCAGCTTCTTCAGGAACATTCGCGGCGCTACCCCGACCTTGCCACCCAGCTTGCCGGTGACCGCGGTGGCCAGGGCGACGACGTAGTCGTCGTCCACCGCTCGTCGAACCCGCTCCGCTTCGGCCGCGTGTGCGACGAAAATCTCCCGCACCTTTCGGCCGACCTCCGCTAGCGAGGGCAGATCGAAGTTTCGCAGGCGAATCTGTACGGCGCGCGGGTTGTCGAACCGAGGGTCGGTGTCGAAGTGGGTCGCAAGCCGCTGGGAAAGAGGGGGCAGCACCTGCACCCCTTGGGGTCCGTCAAAGAAGCTCGGCGTTCCCGTGATCACGAGAAACAGCCCGGGGAACCGACCGCCATCAATCTCGTCGATCCACTGCCGCAAGGCGTTCAGCGCCTTCTCCCGCACATCCCGGCGGACCCGCTGAAGTGTCTCGACTTCATCGAGCACGATGAGCAGACCCGGATGTCCGGCGTCTCTCGCCGCCACCAGGAGGCCCTGGATGAATCCGAGCGCCGCAAAGTGGTCCACGTCGCCCTTCACCCCGATCTCACGCTTGATCGCCGCCCCCACCGAGGGCTGCCCGCCCAGCCAGGCCAGGATGCCATCGGCCAGCGCCCGGTCGCCGCGGACCGTGGCCGACCGATAGCCACGCAGCGCCGTCGCGAATGCCGGTGTGGTACGTGCGAGCGGCGCCAACCGTTGCTCCAGCAAGGTGTCGGTCCGGGCCACGAGCTCGGCTTCGCTGGCCGAGGAACCGCCGCCCGCGGCCAGCACATCTTCCTCGAGCACATAGAGCCAACGATCGATCACCGACCGGAGCGCTCCGTGGCCGCAGTCGCTGGTCATCAGCCGCTCGATCATCCTTCGGTAGACGGTCTCGAGACGGTGAAGCGGCGTCTCCGCTTCGGAGATCTGAACTTCGGCGGCCAGGAACCCCCGACGGAGCGCCTGCTCCTGGAGCCATCGTACGAAGAAGGTCTTCCCCGAGCCGTACTCTCCGCGGATCGCCTTGAACGTTCCGGCGCCACGCTCGACCGCTGCCAGATCCTCCGCGACCGAGCGCTCGAACCGTTCCAGGCCGACGGCAAAGGTCTCCAGACCACGTCCTGGGACGGTGCCGCGGCGAAGTGCATCGAGGATATCCAGACGCCGTTGCGGGCTGATCACGATTCCCCCAGTTGAAACTGCACGCGCAGCGTCGCGGTATCGAGTCGAACCGTGCCACTCTCGTCGATGCTCAAGATCTCGTACCCGTCGAGGTTGAGCGCGCGCCCGACGTTGGCCACGAAGCCGTCCACGCGGAAGACCGGCTTGCCCAGCTTCGCCGCCAGCGCCGTACGATCGAGGGCCCCACCTCGCTCGTCCAGGGCGAGCAGCAGGGTCTCGATCTCCGCCGGATCGATCGCGGTTCGGGACTGTCGCCGGACCTGGGCCTGAAACAGCGGGGACTCGAGCAGGAGCTTGGTCCATCCGGCCGGAGCGGGTACCAGCTCCGACTCGCGCGGCGCGCGTTTGCTCGGGAGACCGGAAGTCTGGCCTGGTTCCGAGCGAGGCGCGGCCCCCGCGCTTCGGGTTTCAGTCGGCAGCTGAGCTTCCGGGTGGGTGAAACTCTCCCCCAGCCACCACTCGGGTGGACTTGCGACCGCCTCGACCCACGGGCCCTCGATCGGCGCCTGCCGAAACACTCCGAGCGGAATCACCATCTCTTGCGGAGAGATGCCGCCGTGGTACCCGTTCTTCTTCACGCTGTATCGACGCGCCTCGCTCCAGAGTCCGACCATCGACCCGCCTGGGGTCAGGACGCGCGGGCCGCTGATCGCCTCCTCTCCCGGGTACTTCCAGCCATCGTCCGGTCGATACCGATCCGCGCCTGCTTCCAGTGCGGAGCCGGTCCTGGGATCGACCATCCTCTCCGTTCCCCGCTCCAGCACATGTCCGTGGTCGGCGGTGACCACCACCGTGCGCTTGGCTCGGCGCGCGCTCTCGAACAGTCTGGAGAGCCCGGCGATCTGTTCGACGGACCAGTCCATGAGGAGCTGATTTCCCTTGGTGAGGTGATCGTCCACCGCATTCATCACCACCCCAACCACGCGGATCCGGCGCGATTCGATGGCCGGCTCGATCTCGGGCGAGATCTCGGAGAGGTCCCCTCCCGAGACCTGCCCCTTGAAGAACAGCTCGGGCCGCGCCTCGGTCCGCTTCTCTGGATTCAGCGCCGGATGCAGGGCGAACTCCGTCAGCTCGAATCCGCTCGTCCCGGTGGCTCTCTGCCCGCTGAGCAGACAGGACCGCGATACCTCCGTCACGGACGGAATCCCCGCGAGCAGCGATGGGCAGCGCCCTCGCCCCGGCGGAAGCAACGGGATCCAACCGTGCCGGGCGATCGACTCTTCCAGCTCGCGGAACACCGCGAAGCTCATCCCATCCATCACCACGAGGAGCACGGAGTCGACCTGGGCGATCGGACCGAGCAGTTCCTCGATGAACGACTCCACCGGCACCAGGTCGGCGATCGGTTCCCCCGCGCGCGTCTCCCGGGCGAGCAGCCCGCCGAAGCGTGCGTTCCGTTCCTCGCAGAAGGTGCGGGCACGGTGCATCAGCGCCTGGTACGCCTCGGCCAGGACCGGGTGTGGCTCGACGCCGAAGAGCCGGGTTCGCGCCCGATCGAGGTAGCTCCCTTCCGCGACATAGCTCGCCACGGCACCGGCGAGGCTGGTCTCGTTTCCCGGCCGGGTTTGCAGGCCCAGCCAGCGGGCGATCCGTACTGCCATACCGGCGCGGTCGACGCGGGCGACGTACTGGGGGAGCGAATCGGACATCATGTGTTGCCGCAGCGCGTGGTACGTCGCCTCGATGCGAGGCAGGACGTCCTCTGCTCCGGGCGCGGCTTCCCACCTGGCGATCCCCTCGATGAGTGCGCGCCCGAACTGCTCGAAGCGCGCTTCGAGCCCGCCACGCGTCATCGACCCGAGGTGCAGGTAGTTTTCGAGCCGGAGTTCGCGCAGGATCTCCTCCGACCGCACAAACGCGCGATCAAGGTCACGCCGCGCCGTCTCCCGCCGGGTAGTCTCGGCGATTTCACGGCCGGCTGCGATCCACCCCTGCGCGACGCTGTTCTCCATCGGCCGATCCGAGAACCAGCGTTCCAGTCGTACCCGGGCCTCGCGTACCTCCGGCGGCGCCTGTTCCGCGCACACGATCTCGGCCGCGATGGCGACCGGAAGAGCATCCCCCCCGAAACCGGACTCGACGCAATCGAAGAAGGCGGCAACCGCCCCTCCTCCGACGATCGAAAGCCACTGTCGCGCGCCCTGTGCGATCTCAGGCTCGAGGGAGCGCCAGCTCTCGAGGCGACCGGGCTCCCGGCTCCAGCGCAGGAGTTCGACCAGATCCCACCGGCCAGCCCGCAGTCCGAGGCGGTCCTCCAGGAGGAGGTCCCAGGCTGTCCGCTCGTCGAGCACTCCGGTAGGGACCGTCGGGATGACGCCCCCCCGCCGCACTTCGAGCAGAGCGTTCGCCATCCAGGGGTAACGGGTCAGCCGTGCGTCGATGCGGCGCGCCTGGAAGTGCTGCTTCAGGATCTCCCACGGTTCGATCGGGAAGAGGCGCCCGCGCGTCAGCCGCGCGAGTACATCCAACCCCAGCGCTGCTTCGTCCAGGCGGGTCAGCAGGATCATGCGCGGCCCCGGATCCGTCCCGGACTCGAGGAGCGCCTCGCGCGCGGCCAGCGCCGACTCGACGGTGACGACGCGAAGCACCCTGCCGCCAACCTCGAGTTCCTCCGGACACGAAGAGACCGTTCCCACCCGGATGCCAATCGCCGGCCGCAGCCACTTCGAGGCGGTGCTCTCGATCACCTCACCCGCCCGGGCAGCGATCTGCGGCGCTGTGACCATCGAGGTCATGGCTTCGGTCTGCTCTCCACCGACCACCGAACGTGCAACACGTGAGTTTCGTCGATCAGCTTCCGGAGATCGCTCGTCAAACCGTCCAGTCCTGCCAAGGAGTTCACCTGGCGCTCTCCCTCAGTCTCGATCTCCGGCGTCGGGGGATCCGTTCGATTGGAAGGCGGCGGGTCTGGCACCACCACCGGGGGCTTCGGGTCGACCTTGGGCTTCACCAGCTCTGCGATTAGCCGATTGGCACTTACCCTCGTCTCCCGGAGCCGGGCCGCAAGTGGCACCGCCGTCTCGATCGCGGGGAGAGCGTGGCGAATCTCGTCCACCAGCAACTTCGCCGCCGGCTCGTCACGTTGCGACAGCGCTTGATAGATCTCCCAGGACGCGTTCCGGAGTTCGGTCGCCACATCCGTCGCCGCCGACATGCAGCGCCCGAGTTGTGCGAAGTCTCGTGTCGTCTCATACGACGCAAGAGCCCGGACGACATCGAGCGGACGCGTCGCGTTCAGGCTCCGCAAGAGGCGATCGCACTCCAGAAGTTCTTGTTCGCGCGGGGCCGGGGATTCGCTCGGGGCGAACTCCCGGAGAGGCGGCCCCAACTGTTCCCGGAGCGCGTCCACACCCGGCCGAAGCTTGGTCACTGCGGCGGTCACCCCTTCGGCGAACCGCTCCAGCGCCGTGGCGGTCCGATGCTCCGGGGCGGTCACCCCGAAGAGCGCCGCCGCCCTGTCCCGCGCGCTGCGCCACTCCCCCTCCGTCGGGAGTTCCTGAGGGACGAGCACCACGTCGTCCCGCAGGTTGTCCAGTCCGGCATCGTAAGCGCCGCCGAAGAGACGGAAGCTGCAGTTGGCGTCTGCGGCGTAGCAGAGGATCAGGAAGTTCTGCACCTCAGCGGGCAATCCCATCCGCTGAGGTCGGTCCAGGTAGGTTCGGATCGCAGCGACGGTCAACTCTCCGCCCCCCTCGCGGGCATGCTCCCGATCGATGTGCCCGCGCCAGTAGCTCGCCGGAACGAAGTGGGTGTCTCCCATCTCTCCCAGCTTGAGCGGCACCGCGATCCCGGTCATCAGGGAGCGCAGCGTCCGGTCGACGGGAAAACGGTTTCCTCCCGCCGTCCGACCTCCTTCCAGAGTGTCGTTCAGCTTGCGGAGATTCGTGATGGAAGGCTTCTCGGCAAAGTCCGGATGACCGGGATTCTCCTGCTCCAGGACTGCGGCCAGCAACGCCTCGAGGGCGCCCTTGAGGTTCCCCCCGGCCGGAGCACCCAGTTTCACTCCCGGGTCGAGCGAGCGGAGGTGCTGACTGGCGCGCAGCGTCTCATCCACCGTACCGACCGGAGCCGCGGCGACGCCGTAGGCACCGGCGAGGATCTCCGCCATCCGGATCCGGAGTTGCGACCGTTGGTTCTCCAGGATCACGCGCGCGCTCTGTCGCTGCACCAGCGGGAGTTCCACCGCGATCGCGTCGTACCGCTCGCCGCTCAGCAGGTGTTCGAGTCGAACCAGCTTCCCCAGATCGGAGAGTGCGCCGGCGCTCAGGAACGAGGGAATCCAGACGATGGACCGCGTCCCGGCCGGTTCGGACTCCAGAAACGCCTCGAGCCTCGAGAGATCATCGGCCGGCGAGTGCCCCGCCGCATCGAACGGGTAGTCGATGACCAGCTTCCACCGGCTCTCGCCTCCGCGCAGAACATCCGCCCGGGCCTCACGCACGTTGAGGTAGAGCACGTCGATCGCCCGCTTGGTCTTCCGCCACTCGAACTCTCGCGGATAGACATCGTAGAGGCCGGTGCCCCCCTCGATCTCGAACGCCCGGAAGAGCAGGTCGCGGACCAGAGCCCGACGGGTCCCGTCATTGTCGTGGGACGCCACCTTCTCGATGATCGCATCGGTATCCACACCGGTGAGCTGCACCGAGAAGGTCGGGTTGCTCGTGTCGTCGCTCAGGCGGATCTCGCCCACCTGCGAGGCCCACTTTCTGACCTTGCGCAGCACCTCGTCCGCCTCCCGCCCGGGAATGGGAGTGCGGATCGTGCCATGATTGAGCATCGCGAGCTTTCGCGCGTCCAGCGACCGGAACGCCTCCGTGCTCTCCGCCAGGGCCGAGAGCAGCAAGGTCTTCACCAGACGATCGTCATTCCGGAGCGCCTGTGCTCTCTCCGGAGGTAAGGTCGAGAGCTCGGCGAACCGCGCTTGATGTTCCGCCTCGAGCATCGGCCGGAGCTTCTGCTCGTAGAGTGCTCGGGCGGCAATGAACCGCGCCCGCATGATGTCCATGAACGGCTCATCGCCGTCGGCCAGGACATCGTAGATATCGCCCACCGGCACCAGGTCCCCGACCTCGAGCGTGTCCCGGCGCTGCACGAGCAGTTCGACCAGCACCTTGATCGCGGTTCTCTCCCGCTGCAGCAGCGACGAGACGGTCACCAGTACCTCGACCAGCGCGGGGCTGAACGGATAAACCTGCCGAAACATCGCCGAGTCCCCGGTCGCCGTGAGCAGGATGTCCCGCCCGGCGCCGAGGCCTCCTTCGGTCTTCTTGAACGCGCCGTCGAGCTCCTGTCGCGCCGCCTCGCTCACCGGCTTCAGGATCCGCTTCTCGATGATCGCCGGTAGGTTGCGATCCTCGAGGCTGATCTTGCCGAATCGCGCCTCCCAGTGCTTCAGCACATCATTGAAGTTGAGCTGTTGGATCCCGGTGAACTGCTCGCCGACCAGGTCGCGCAGGTCGCGCTGCCGAGCGATGAAGCTCACGATCGGAATCGTGCGATCGGCATGCTGCGCCTCGACCAGCTTGGTCAGCTTCTGGCCCTCTTGGTTGATGAACGCCGCATCGCTCGCGTGGCTGGCCAGCCAGAGGATCAGTTCGTCGAGGAATAGAACGAGGCCGTCATATCCCAGACCGCTGGCGTGCTTCGCCACGATCTCGAGCCCGAGATCGAGATCGACGAAGCTCTCGTTCGACGACGACACGATCGTCCCGTACTGGGAGAAGAACCGCTTGACCAGGCACCCCACGAGCTGGAGCCGCTGATCGTCCGCCGGTGGGGCCAGGCGCGCCCGGTCGAAGGCCTCCGCATTCCAGCTATCGGACAGATCCCCCCACCCGCTGGACTCGACCCTGCCGTCGTTCAGATGCTCGAAGAACGCAGCGTCTCCCATCTTGGCCCGGAGTCGCTCCGCGTCGTCGAAGATCGGTTCGGCGAGAAAGACGCTCGGCGGCTTCGCCTCCGGATGTAGCGCCTGCACGCGCGACAGGTACCCGTCGAAGACCGCCTGTTCCATTCCCTCCTTTCCGACCATGTGGTACGGAACCAGGAGGAAGCGACGCCCCTGGAGCCAGGGATCATGCTTGGCGATCACCTTCGCAAGTTCGGGGACCGATCGGGCGGCGGTGTTCCCGGTGAGCAGCAGGTGCAGGACGGCCATGAAATGGCTCTTGCCACTTCCGAAGCTTCCGTGCAGGTACGCCGCTTTGCTCGTCGCGCGCCCCCCGCCGTGCCCGAGCGCGCTTTTGATCAACTCCAGCGCCTGGTCGAACGCCTGCGCCAGCTGCGGGGTCACGACGTAGCTACCGAGCGTGGCAGCAGGATCGTTCACCCCTTCGGACAGGCGGAGGACGAAATCGCCTCTCTGCACCGACTCCGGAATCGTGATCAAATCTCGCAAGAGCGTCATGCGGCTTTCATCTCCCGAGGCTTCAGGTTCACGGCCGGGACGCGAGCGCGTCGGCGGTAGATTCTATCTCGATTTCTACTTGCATGCGAGCGCGCCGCCATTAGGATTGGTGCCGCAAGGTTCGAAGAGCAATCACCCTGGAGCCGAAGGGAGGTCGCATGCTCTGCACCGCGCGTGCCGCGCTACGTCGTTTTTGGTCCGTTTCCTGTCGCTCGACCTTGGTTCATCTCGCCCTGATCCTCTGGGGATTGGGAGTCCCGCTCGCTGCGGTCGCGGGACCAAACCAGGGTGGCGCACTCCTGCTGCACACCGATCCCGCGGTCAGCTACACCTCGGACGGCCACTACGAGGCCGCCCCGCTGCCGGATTGCGCCGCGATCCTCACCGAGCTGCCGGCAAGTCGCGCCAGCGTCGTCTGGATCCTGGCCGCCTTCTCGCCCACCGTCGCGCCGCACCTGACCGGCGCGGCATTCGCGCTCCAGTACGACCGGTCGGAGATCGCCGTGCTCCGGTCCGGTGGTTGCGGCGACCAGTTTGCCCCCGGGATCGGGTGGCCGTCCCCCGGCTCCGGGGTGCGCGTCACCTTCGACGCCCCCCGACACGCCACTCTGATCCCGCTCGCCTGGGTTGCCGTTGCCTGCGAGTCTGGAGTCCACCCGCTCGCACTCTCGCTCGCTCCCCATCCCCAGTTCGGCGCCGTCTTCTGGGACGACTCCGTGCCGCCGGTGATCGAAACGGTCTCGGCCCTTGGCGCGCTCGGCATTGGCACCGCAGGCACCGCCCCCTGCCCGCCGCGCCTCGGAGCCTGCTGCCTACCAGGCTGCGGAATCGACTGCACGCTCCTCTCCGCCGCCGCCTGCGCCGCCGGCGGCGGGGTCTACTCCGGTGATGACGTGCCTTGCGGACCCCAGACCTGCCCCGCATACGGTGCGTGCTGCACGGACAATACACGTTGCATCGAGGTCCCCGAGATGACTTGCCTCCAGGGCGGGGGAGAGTTCCAGGGGCATTACACCACCTGCTATCCCAACCCCTGCCTCGAGCCCGGGGCCTGCTGTACTCCCGGCGAGTGCGTGGTCACCAGTCCCGAGAACTGCCAGACCATCCGTGGCATCTTCCGCGGCCAGGGCACCACCTGCACACCCACCATCTGCGATGAGGTCGGCGCCTGCTGCGGCCCCAGCGGGCACTGCGAGTTCACGAAGCGCACGTCTTGCCGCGGAACCGGGTATCAGTTCTTCGGCGGAGGAGACGGCTGCGACCCTTCCCCCTGCCCTCCCCTGGACATGGGCGCCTGCTGCCGCCCCGACGGGCATTGTTTCATGATCATCGAGGGCGGTTGCCCTCCTGCCTTCCAGTGGATGGGATTGGAGTCGGACTGCTCGCCCAATCCCTGTCCCCAACCGACCGGCCGATGCTGCCTCAGCGACCAGACCTGCCTCGTCACAACGCTGCCTGATTGCAATCAACGAGGGGGAACCTACTGGGGGAACAACTCCGTCTGTTCGAGCGCATCGTGTCGGCCCAGCGGCGCATGCTGTCTGCCGACCTATTGCGCCTACATCACGGAAAGTGGCTGCGCCTCGGCCGGGGGCACGTTCATGGGCCCCAACGTCCCCTGCGACCCCGGCTGCCCCGAGTACGAGATCACCTGCTGCCTTCCCGATGGCTCGTGCACGCGAACTCTCCCCTCTACCTGCAGCTCTTCCGGAGGAGCCCCCGGGTACGGCGAGTGCAACGAGTGGACCTGCGCCTTCTACGAAGGAAGCTGCTGCCTCCCCACCGGCGGGTGCGTGGTCGTCCAGCCGCATCTGTGCATCGCGGCAGGCGGGGTCTTCCTCGGCTTCTTCCAGACCTGTTCCGGAGTGGAATGCGACAGCAGCTACCCCATCACCTGGCTCGGCGCCACCAGCGGCCATGCGGAAGCCAGCGCATCGTCCGGCAATGGCGAGTGCCAGTTCCCCGCGTGGCGCGGCGAGGACGATACGACCGTCTATCCCCCCGATCCAATCCCCGGCCAGGCCATCGCCGGTGCTCCCGATGCCGGAGCCACCGCGTCCTTCAGCGAATGGACGCTCCATCTCACCGCCCATGGCAACAGTTGCTGCGAATCCTGTGAAACCGGCGCTGGCGGGTACGCCGCCGCCCACTTCGAGAGGAAGTTCAGCGTCGCCCCGACCCACCCACAAGCGCAGGTCGAGGCGGTCCCCCTCATGGTCAACCTGGAGGGAGCGCTGTACAACTATGGCGGATCCGTCTACGGAGGCTGGAAGCTCTCGCTCGACGGCCGAGTGCTCGCCGAGCGCGAGAATGGGTATCAGGACCCCCTCGACGAGCTTCACGTGTTCTGGGACACTCTGTCCGTCGGCGTCGAACACATCGTTCGGCTCGAGGCCTGGCTCAGCGTCGGCTCGAACATGAATCACGAAGAAGGCAGCTACACCGTCACCCTGGTCGGCGCGACGCCCCTTCCCGCCGACGCGGAGGAGGCAGCGTCCACCCCCCTCGTCCCAACGACGCTCGCGATCATCCCCAACCCAACCCGAACCCGCTGCCTGCTCCGAGTCACGCCCGGCGGCCCGTCGGATCTGCCGACCGTCCCCGTCTCGATCTTCGACGCCGGAGGCCGCGAAGTCCGCACTCTCCAGGCCGAGCGCACCCCCTCCGGCCACTTCGAAGCCCACTGGGACGCCACCCGAACCGGAGGCACCCCCCTCCCCGCCGGCATCTACTACGCCCGCACGCCCCTCACCGCCGGCGGCGGAGCAACCAAGCTGATCTTGCTGCGATGACGCGTCGCGTGCCCCAGTTCTCCCGGCGATCTTGCACCGGGATCAGAAGCACGTTGACCGCTGCACGCCGACAGCGTCGGTGCTATGCTCTCCCCGTCGCCGCGCAATGCGGCCTTGCGCGGACGACCCGAGCCGGAGGCGGACGCCAGTTCGCCCCGGCTCCCCTTTTCGCACCGCGCCGCGCCTTTGACCCATTCGAAGGTGGCAGCGAACATCTGCACGCAGGTCGCCCAGCACGCCCAGCCCGACCCCACAGCAGCCGCAGCGCGCCACGCGCACCAGCCAGTCCGCCCCTTGGTTCCGACCTCTTGGAGTGACGATGACGTCTTCACCCGACGCCTTGAATACAGCACGAAGTCGCGCGCCCCGCTCATCCCCGACCCGGCGGCGGGCACGCACCATCGAGACGCTCGCGGGAATCTTCCTCGTTTCGCTCGCGACCGGTCCGTTCCTGGTGTCAATTCTCGCTCGGTCCCAGGAGGGGTGGATCACGACGACAGCGTGGCCAAGCGTCGCGATCGTCCCGATCTTCGCCCTCGGCGCACTGCTGCTGACCAGAGCGCAGGTTGGCGGATTCCGTGAACTCTGCCGCCATCCACTGGTGCCAGGTATCCTCGCGGGGTGCTTTGGCGTTTCGATCTCAACGCTCCTCACCATCGATCGCGCGATCGTCCAAGTTTCCGCGGGTCCCCCGTTCCTTCTCTCCGCCTACAGCCTCGCCTTACTGTCGCTCGTGCTTCTCGCATGCCGGTTTGGCATTCAGTGGCGGAAGGCGGCTCCGCGAGACGGTGTGGTCGACGAGTCACGCCCTCACCTCGTACTCGACCGGCCGATCGACTCCTCGCGACTCGATCGGCTCCATCGCGCCCCATTCATCGACCGCCTCGTTAGATCGTAGTCCGCCTCAACCTGTGGGATCTGTCCTCCGCGACCGATCCAGCGCACGCATCGCTGGCGGTGCTGCGAGCCACACTGTCCACCGCAACCGGGGATCCCTCCCTGGACCGGCACCTGCTCACCTACCTGCGGATCGCTTCCGCGGCTCCCAAGGTCGGCCCATTCGGCCTAACCTTGAATCTTGCGCCACCACGGGAGTCCTTTCCTGATGTTCGGGCCGCGATCGCCGCCTGCCTCAAGCGGCACCAGATCGCGCCGGTGGTGTTCGTGGATGACCTCGATCGACTGCCGGATGATGCAGCTCTCGGGGCACTCCGGGCCGTGCATCTATTGAAGGAGATCCCCGGGGTCCGGGTGGTTCTCGGCGTCGACCCTGGCGCTCTCACGCGCACGCTGGCGTCCGCGTCGCTCCCGGCGGACTCTTACCTCGAGAAGCTTCTCGATTACCCTTTCCACTTGCCACTCGCCCCGCCACGCACACTGGCCAAGATCCTCCTCTACTCAGACGCGGATTCGACGGACGGGATCTCCGCGATCGATCGTGTCCTGAAAGAACGACGGGTACCTGTCGACGAAGTTGCGGAATTCGACCGCGAGGTCGTGAGCGTGTGGGAGGCTGGCCTGTTTCGACTCTTCCCTACCGTCCGACACGTGAACAGGTTCGCCGCCAGGTTCGAGCACGCAGTGCTGACCTCGTACCCGGAGGTGCACCTGGTAGATCTCTTCTTGTTGACCGTACTGGAGTCGCACCTTTCCACAGCGTGGAGCGCGGTGCGGGAGAATCAGTACTCCTTCGCTGAGCCGTGGCTCCAATTCCCCCGTCTGCGTGAGCGGATTGGTGAGCGAGCGGAGAAAGCCATGGCAGCTTCCAGAGAGACCGTTCTTGCTGATCTCGCGGGTGAAGGATTCCGAGGACACCAGTGCGCTTGGGTACTGGCGATGCTGTTCCCATCCGTGCAGCGGGAGGTCAACGACCCGAGGATAATCACCAACCCGCCGAGGGAAGGCGGCCCAGCTCTCGCCACCCGTCGGGCGTGCCACCCTGCGATACTCGAGCGGTACTTTCTCGCCCCAGACCCCGCTCACCAGTTCTCTCATGCCGACCTGCTGCTGCTTGCCGCAGACCTGCGTACCCAGTCGACGAACGGTCCGCAGAAGTTCGCCGACCGCTACGCCGCCCTCGCGACTGACGAAGCCAAAGAAGACCTCGTTTCGCGCCTCGAGTGGCACCTCGATAGCTCCTGGGGCGACCTGAGGCGCATTGTGATGGACGGAATTGCCTTGATTCCGCCACCGATCGACAACTCCGAGCCTCTGCCACCAATCTCCCCCCGCACGCGACTGTCGGATCTAGTGGTGGACATCATTCGCATAGACGGACCAGGTGCCGCGCTTGCATTCGCGGACGCTGCGCGTGACCTCGTCCTGCTCGCCCGCGTTGTCACGAGGCTGTTCCGGCGATCCGAGCGCGAAGATCTTGACCCGGCCGCGGCTACATCTCTACGAGACGCCATTCTGCCGCGATTTCGTCGGGAGTTCTCGCAGGAACGCCTCTCCCAGTCGTTCAGCTGGCATGCGCTCGATCTCACGGATCTTCTCGTAGCGTGGTTCGACCTGGAGTCGAAGTCGGGTAGTCGCGAGGCAGCTGGGCAGCGCGTTCGCGAGTTCACCGGCAATGCGATCTCGTCCGGATCCAACGAGTTCGCTGCTGCAAGAGAGCGTTGGCTGCACTTTTCAGCGCAAGAACGAAGCGAGTTCCCACTGTTTGCTACTGAGTCCGAGGTCAATCGAACCCTATCGACCCGCAGCGGCGATCCAGATGCCTGACGTCTCGGGGAATGGCGCTGTCGGGGACGATACTCTGGCAGGCGCCAGACGGGCGCGTCCGGAAGAACGGCTCGTGCAGGCAGTAGTGTCCCGCCTCCTTCCGGGCTGTCGCTTGCCCTACCAAAGTGATCAGTCGGATTCGCGCTCCGGATTTCAGGTCGGACTAACTGATGGTGATCGCTTTCCGCTGTAGGTCACCCGCGCGATCGATCGGCAGCGACGGGAGGTCCGAGCGGCGCTTCGCCGACACACTACGCGCGGATCCGTTCCTGCGCGCCATCCGAAAGGACACTGGCAAGTGCAGATCCACCCGAGGGCCCGGATCGACCGCACTCCGGAGACAATCGGCTCACGCCTCGCAGAATCTCAGAATCTGGAGATTCGCCAGTTTTCCACGTAGGTCCTGTGTGAGCATTCCGACCAGGTTGATCGGCTCTATCGAGAGCTGTGCGTCCTCTTCGGGCGGACCGTTGACCGACGCGGCCCGCCGGCCATTCGAATACGTGTGCAAGGGCTAACAGCCAGCGGGCAGTTCAGCTCGGTAGTGCCTGCAGTCGAACGACTCGCCGCTGAACCGGGTCGCGGTTGGACGCGGAGATCGTCCACAAGGGCTCAATTTCGTCGGGCCTAGGCAGAGCGAATGCTTGCAACGTGAGGCAAGGAACGGTCGTATGGTGCCGAATTGCATCCGTCGACTCTCGCACCCGCGACACAAACACGAGTCGCGCAAGCCGCGGGGTTTGAGGAGACCCGAACCAATTCACGGAGGAGCGCTAACTCGAGGATGAAGACCGTCTGGGACTTCCTGAACAGCCGCGAGCAGGCGATCATCCTATGTAGTGGCTTGGCGCTCCTTTGGGTCAGCCTGCAGCGGCAGCTTCACCCCGCAGTGGGAAACGTCCTCAGGGCAGCACTCCACCCGCGGCTCTCCATCCCATTCGGATTGATGCTCGCTTGGGTTCTCATAGAGGTGCGAGTAGCGGCCTCGATACTACCGTGGACTGCCGGACTGTCGAAAACGGCCGTCGTATGGTTCCTCACGACCGGAGTTCTCCTCTTCGGACGACTGGAGGAGCCAACGAAGAACCCACACTACTTCCGGGAGAAGGTGATCGAGACCCTAACCCTGCCGGCGATTCTCGGGTTCTACCTCGACCTGTATCACTTTCCAGTCCTCGCGGAGTTGGGGATGCTCGTCGCCGGTTCACTTGTCGCACTCGTCTCGGTGCTGGCGAGCCGCGCCGAGCATCTTGCGCCTGTCCGCAGAGTCGCGAATGGTCTGCTCGCCAGCCTGGGACTCACTAGCGTCGGCTACGTGACCTATCGGACTGTTGGCGAGTGGGGAGCGATGGACAAGATCGGCCTCATGGTGGAGTTCGCGCTCTCCGCGGGGCTCACTGTGGGTCTGATCCCGTTCGTCTACTTCCTCACACTCTTCGCCCACTACGAGTCAATGTTCAAGCGTCTGGAGTTTCGTTCGGAGGCGTCGTGGACGCACCGGCTGCGATGCCGAGTCGCGCTGTTCGCCGGTCTGCGACTTCGCATCCCAGAGGTCGCGGGAATCGGATGGGACTGGTTGATCCGCGTACGTGAGGCCGAGACCTTTGAAGCGGCGTGTGCGATCATCCGGCAGTACCGGGCGCGGCGGGCGGAGATCGCCATACGAAGGTGCGAGGAATCCGACCGACTCAGGCGATTCGCTGGCGTCGACGGTAGCGACTCGCAGGGGTTCCGACTCGACCGGCGTGAGTTCCGCGAAACGCTTCGCGCACTGGAGTGGGTGGCAACTTGTATGCACTCTTCCTACCATCGTCGGGAACGATACGCGGCGGATCTGATGGCGACACTCCGGGGTTCGTCGGCCTTCTCTGATCTGCCGGAGCCGAACGGCCTGGAGATCGAAGTGAGTGAGGACGGGCAAGTCTGGTACGCTTGGCGGCGCGCCATCCCGGGATGGTGTTTTGCGATCGGCGGAAGCAGGGGCAGGGCTGAAACTTGGCGAATGGACTCCGCCCAACCCCCTTCAGGATTCCCCGGCCTTCACGGCTGCTGGGGTAACTCGCCAGGTCAATTCGACGCCGCTCCCAACTGGGCATACGAAGAGCGTCTCGCTGAGTTGGTTGCCGAATAGCACGGACGGTGAGCCGCGTCGACACCTCCGGGAGTGCGCCTCGTATGAGCCGATAGCTCGGGGTTCAGGTGCCCGGCGCTCGGGTCAAGCCTGCCGGAACGGACGGGCGTTCCAACTCGGCGCACCACAGCCGAACTGCGCCGGCCTCACCGTTTGACCGCGCGCACCTTGACCGAGGTGACCATGGCGAAGGCATCGCGCTCCGCACTGCCGTCGGCGAAGGCATCCGCTCCGACGGCATAGCCGCTTTCGCTCACCACCTCGACGTTGGTGAAACCGGCGCCGCGGATCTGCTCCAGATAGCGGTCGCGCTGCTCGGCCCCGGAGTTGCAACCGACGTACATCTCCACGTTCTTCCGCACGCTGTCGGAGAGCGGGCCGTTCAGCACCAGGTCGCTCACCATCAGGCGGCCTCCCGGGCGTAGCACGCGATAGGCCTCGCGGTACACCTGCGGCTTGTCGGGCGAGAGGTTGACCACGCAGTTCGAGATGATCACGTCGACCGTTTCGTCGGCCACCGGGAGGTGCTCGATCTCTCCCAGCCGGAACTCGACGGTCGTCGCCTCGATCTTCCCGGCGTTGGCGCGCGCCCGCTCGAGCATCGACGCGGTCATGTCGACTCCGATGACATGTCCGGTCGGACCAACCGCCCGCGCCGCCAGGAAGCAGTCGATTCCGGCGCCGGAGCCGAGGTCCAGCACGGTCTCGCCCCCCTTGAGTTCCGCGAAGGCGATCGGGTTTCCGCCGCCCAGGCCTAGGTTGGCCCCCTCCGGAATCGCCGCCGCATCTTCCGCCGAGTAGCCGATCTCTCATGGCGAACAATGAACTGGGGGTTCGCCGCACGTATGCCAGAACCCGCTCTGCCACCTGAAGTGAGGAGGGTCTGGCTAGTTCCGGAACACGGGGTGCAGCTCGCACCGGTGGTCTGGTCCTTCGACTTGCTCGCAGGCTGGACGCTCCACTCAAACCACCTAGATGCCAACCCTGCCGCGCCCATTGTGGGGCAGGATTGAGCGTCGGAAGACCCTGCGTCAACCCGCCTCGGCGACATCCTGATCAAACCGAATCAGCCCCGGATGCGAGTCGGCCAGCCGCCGCAACACATAGTCCGACGACGCCACCGCTTCGGTCGCGCGCTGCGCCGGGCGCAGGGCGAAGTTCGCGACCCCGATCCCCAGATCGACCAGAATGGAGTCGAGGACGGAGATCCCGTAGTGCGCCCCGATGACGGCCAGGCCGATGCCGGCGGCTCCGTCTAGCACCTGCGCCGCGATCGCTGCGATCTGCGATGCCGAGAGGTCAACCCCGGACGCGCGAAGGAAGCGAATCGCCTGCGTACGAGCCTCCTCCGCACCCGAATCGGGAGTCGCGTCCCGAACGGCCAGCAGTTCCTGCACCGACTCACGACTCTGATAGGCCGCGCGAACCCTGGCCACACCGTCGAAGTACCGGCCCAGGCGACCAACCGCACCTTGCTCGCGCGCGGCGAGGTGGATCAAGAGGGCCGCCACATACCGCTCGACCAGCGGCACCTCCACCGCGATCGACGCCGGCCCACTCAGCGACCTCCAGAGCACACCGCGCATCGGGTGGCTCGCCAGCTGCAGACCGAGGTCCTGCGCCTCGACGTACTGCGTGAACCCCCGCATCAACGCCCCCAGCGTGTGCGCCCGGCGGCAGTGCACCCGGAGATCCGAGTCGGGCTGGGAGCGCTGGTACTCCTGCATGAACGTAGGCCGGCGCGAGTCGATGAGCAGCGCCTTCAGGTCCGCTTCAGGCACCTCGACTCCCAGAGCCACTTCCCCGATCAGATCCTCCGGAAAGAGCGCCCCGTGTGTGTGAACCAACTGACCCCAGTGGTGATACGCGCCGAAGTCAAGCCACCGCAGACCATTCGTTTCGTCCCTCTCGATTTGATAGGCGACATCGCGCAGCACGTGCAGATTTGCGCCGCACCACTCTTTCGTCCGGGCCCGAATCAGCGTGGTCCGGCCGTGGTCCAGATTCAGAACGCTTGCGTAGCTCCGGCAACCGGATTCGAGCGCCTCGTACACCGCGCTGCTCGGCCTCTGCTGGACGCTCTGAAGGCAAACGCTCTGTTCCCGGCAAAGCAGGCTGGTCACTCGAACCATCGTCTCGAGCGCCCACGGGTAGACGTCTGCGAGATCGTCGTGCAGGAATGCGTTCGCGATCTCGTAGGTGCTCGCTCGGTCGATCAGCACGATCGGCGAGGAAGGCGAGGCCTGCCCGGATCCGCTCATGCGCCACCGCCAGCATCATTCGACGGCGGCCCACCCGAAGTGTAGCCGGCGACCCGCAAGTTGATTCGGTTGAGGGAGACAGCCAAACCCTCAGGCGGCGCGCCGCACCCACCGTACCGCTTCTTCGATCTGCTCGTGCGTGAGCCCATAGTCGTCGGCCAGCTCCTCCACGCTCTCTCCCGAAACGAAGCGATCATTGATCGCATCCGCCCGAATCCCCGTCCCCGCAATGATCGGTCGACCAAATGCCACGTCAGGGCGGATCGCGATGACGCGCGGGCTGTCCGCCTCGGCGACTTGCTGTGCGAAGCGCGTAAATGGATAGAGGAGCCTCGGGGTGTGTCGATCGTCCCGCTCGATTCGGCTCAGGCTGGACTCCAGAGACTCCCGCACCGCCAACTGCCCTTGCTTCGAGACGTTTACCAGGTGGCGCAGGCGCTCGGTGAAGAGGTCCACGCCGTTGGTCTTCAGATCGATCTCCAAGAGCGGATGATCGGAGGCGAACTCCCGGCAGAAATAATCGAACACCAAACTGATGCGTGGAAACGTCACCCCATGAACCTGCCGTATGGTTCGGAGCACATGGGCTTCCGCGAGGTTCCGGAAGGACAGCCGGGCGTTATCCGCGTCCGCGACCTTGATCACCGGCGACCATCTGCGATCTCCGTCCTGCGTGCTGTAGGTGCGGCCGGACACCCACGACTGGAGGGTCCGCGGAGGCATGCTCAGGTAGCTCGCCGCCTCCGCGACCGAGTACGCCGGGACGTCGACTACGTCGACCAGCAGTCCAAGATATCCGGGAGCTACGGACTCGTCCTTCACCTGCGATCCTCGGTTTCGATGGCCCTTTCCATTGTGTCGCCGTCGCCTTCAATTCTAGCCAGCCGGTGACGCACGCACCCAGCCCCAATTTGGTCAGGAACGCCGCTTCGCGCCTCGCGGCGCGGCTGCCGGCTTCCACCCCCGCAACCCCGCCTCCGTCCACCCCCACCGCCTAAGTTCCTCGTCAACGAACCCCTGCATGTACTCCGCCATGTCCTGCCCATGGACCGGGTGCACCCCGCCGTGCCACTGCTTCACCCAGGGCATCAGCTCCAGCACTCCCAGGAGCAGAGGCGCCAGCCGTTCCGCCGGCCAGCCGTCGTTCGTGCGGCGTTCCTCGTACCAGATCGACAGACCCAGCGCCTGGTCCAGTGCGTCGAACCCCGCCCAGGTCAGAACCAAGGTCGGATCCGCGTCGCGCGACGCGAACGGATAGAGAACGAACCGTTCCTTCGGCACGTCCAGCTTTCCCCGCAGGCGCCAGACCGTACCCGAGGCAAAGTCCGCCTGCCCGTACTTCGGCGGCACCGGGATCGTCCCCACCTCTTCCTTGATCAGCCGCTTCACGTCGTCCAGCGCCACCCAGCGCGGATCGTCGCGCGACAGTTTCGATCGTGCTTCGATCGCGTCCTCCCGTCGCTGCAGCTCCCAGGTCCGCTCCCACTGCGCGCGCTTCTCCAGCCCCAACTCCCGGTAGCGCAAGGCAGCCACCCCCGGCACCCCCTCGCCCTCGACCAGCTCGGCGATCAGCTTCGTCGCCGCCCGTCCATCCAGATCCTCTCGACCCGCCCACAGCCCCAGCACCGACCGGAACTCCCCGTCCCCCATCAGCTCATCCGCCCACGCCCCCACGCTCCGCAGCCGCGGCTTCCCCCTCTCCCAGTACCGCGAATCCTCCATCCTCCCCAACAACCACTCCCGCAGCGCCCGCTCCTCCAGCTCCTCCCACGGCTCCACGTTCCACCGCCGCTTGCACTCCGGCTGCTCGATCAGCGCGATGTTCCGGTCCGTCTCGATCAGCTCGATCCGCCTCTCCACCACACGCCGATACTCCTCCGGCCACTCCTCCGGAATCTCCGTGATCGGCGTCGCCCCGTGCCTCTCGAACCACGTCGTCTCCAGTTCCCCCTCCGCCATCCGCCTCGCCATCACGATTTCGAAGGCGCGCTGGCCGGGTCGAAGTCCGCCGGCCGCGCTCGGTGACAGTCCCGACTCGAGCGCCAGCTCTGTCAGGCCATAGACTCGATAGCAGCGCCAATCGAGCTCCTCCTGCTGGAAGATCATCTCCTCCAGGCAATCCTCCGCTCCCCTGGCTCGCGCCGCGAGATCCGACGCCGTCGGGGCACACGCCGATTCACCCGGCAAGAGCGTCTCACGGGCACTAGCGAACCTCGTCAATTCGGTCACCGCATCGGTCGGTGGTTGCGTTGGGATCGGAAATCGCGACAGGTTCGCAGCATTGAAGGCAAAGTAGACTTCCCACATCGTTTTTCGGACTCTCGCGCCCTCGTCCCCGACTTGGTCCCCGCCCTTCGGAAAGCACACCTGACGCAGCCAAAAACACGCGGTCGAGCTGTTCAGCAACCCAAGGATCCCCAGGTGATCCTCCTCCGTCGCCCCCGCCGGCAGCTTGATCACCGGAGCCGTCCGATTGAACACCTTCCCCCCGCGATCGAGCACGAAGTGGTTGTGCGTCGCGACCTCGGCGAAGGTGATCGAGAGGGGGGTGCGGAGCTTGTCGGCGTACAGCTCTTGCCACTCGTACCAAGTCAAGCCGCGCTCCAGCATGGGGGTGCCGAAGCGCTTGCGCTTCGAGAGGCCGGTGCGGTACCGCCAGAGCAGACGGGCGGTGTTCGTGTGGTGGATCAGAGTCTCGAGATCAAAATCTTTGTCGTAGGTCCAAAGAGAGCAGAACGCGCGACCAATCGCCCAGTCTCGGACGATGTCTCCGGTGACGAGTGGACGCGTGCTCTCGATGCCAAGCCGCCGGGCGGTCTCCGCATCGGGCAACATGTAGAGATCGTCCTCTCCGGTGACCGAGGTAATGCCGATGTGGCTCGCAATGCTGCCGAGCGTGCACGTACCCGCCGCCTCGATCAGCTCTTTCAGCTCGGCGGCGCCGCCGCCGCCGATGGACCAGGGGTGGTGGGAGAGGGTGGGGCGGGATTGGTCGACGACGGAGATGAAGGGGGTTTGGGAGCCTGGGAGGTCGAGGTGGGTGAGGATGGACTGCCAGACTTGGCCGTGGGCGGGGACGGCGGGGGCTTGGGGCTCGCCGCGGATGCCTTGGACGACGCGGACGGCAGACGAGACGGGGGCGCGGTTGCGGCCGAAGAGGATGACCGTGGGGGTGCCGTGGCCGGGGATGTAGGCACCGGAAGTGTCAATGATGTGCGTGAGATCCCAGGTGGGGATCATCTGCTCGATGAGCTTCCTGCCGAACTCGCGCTTCATGAAACTGTTGGCGGCGATGAGGCCGATGTGACCGGCCTGGGTGCCGGCGGGATCGGCGGGAGAGAGCGCGAGGTCGAAGAAGCGCTCTAGGAAGGGGACGACGAGGGAATACTTCATGTGGCAGGCGGGATAGAGCTGGCGGTAGGCCTGGTTGAGGGCCTTGTCCTTCACCGTGATGTACGGGGGGTTGCCGACGACGACGTGGTACTGGCGACCGAGAATGGCGTTGAGGGCTCGGGCGTCCTCGAGGGTTGAGAAATGGCGCTGGATGGGGGCCTTGGGGTCGAGGTCGAGCTGGACGGCAACATTGTGCTTCTCGAACGAGAAGCGGCGGCCATGGAGAAGAGAATCGCCGGTGGCCAACTGGAACGTGAAGCTGGGGGCCTGGTCGAGTCGGTGAATGTCGGCGCCGCGAAGGGCGGCGATCAGCAAGCGGAAACGCGCGATGGCGGTGGCGAAGGGGTTGAGGTCGACGCCGGATACGGAATCGAGGGCGCGCTGGACCCTCTGGGCGGGGGTCAGGCCGGGATGGTGCTGGTCCCAGAGGCGCAGGAGGCGCTGGAACCCTCCGAGGAGGAAGTGGCCGGAGCCGCAGGTGGGGTCGAGGAGCCGGATCTGGGCATAGCCGAACTGGTCGATGGCGGGCGTGAGGGTGCGATCGAGGATGAACTCCTCGATGAACTCGGGCGTCTGGAGGAGGGCGTAGCGCTTCTTGGCGTCGTCGGAGAGGTCCTGATAGAGATCGCCGAGGAAGCGGGTGTCGAGCTGGGGGTCGACGAAGTCGTGCGCGAGCGTTCCGGTGCCCGGGTCGATCCGACGAAAGAACGCAATGAGCTGCTGCGCGGCGTCCCCGGAAATGGGCAGGAGCCAGAGGGGGTTCTCTTCCCTCCCGAACAGGGGGCGGAGGTCGTCGTGCGTGGCGAGCTCGGTAAAGGCGCGCTCGAGCCAGTCGCGGTCGCTGTCCTTGGGACGCTCCTGGAAATGCAGGGCCTGGCGGTGGGAGGCGACCTCGAGGCGCTCCCCGGGGCCGGCGATCCAGGGGTGCTCGAGGAACTGGTTGTCCTCGAGAAAGCGCACGAACACGCAGGCGAGCGCCCAGGCGACGGCCATCTGCGTCAGGCGATCATTCCGCCAGGTCTCGAAGGTCTCGGCGGTGCGCTCGCTTCCCCGCGCACGTTCGTACTCCTGCTCGAGGGCGGACGCAAAGGGGGCGTCGGTGGCGCGCTCTTTGAGGTCGCGCTCGAGGGCGCGAACCTGGGGCTTGAGTTCGGTGAGGAGGCGCTTGCGATCGATCATGCGGCTTGGGTCCTCTGGATGGGTTCGTGCGTCTCGCTGGGTGGTGCTCCGGGCCTGACTGCTGCCCGGCTCGACGAGTTTATGCGAGATGTGAGGCCAAGGGGAGGGGGTGGCGGCGGTGCGCCGCGGCCAAGACCCGCCTCCGCTCGACTGACGACGGGCCCGCCTCAAAGTGCCCGGCCGCGGCTCAGGCCGACTGCGCTATCGCGAGACGCAGCTTCTCCTAGCCGAGCGGTCCCGCGGACGCCTTCTGATCAGCCTTCCCCGTAATCGAGAGCTTCGGCCGACGGAACAGACGGACGGCAGCCACCGCGAGCCCCAGACCGACGAGGGCAAAGGACGATGGCTCGGGCACCGGCGCTGCAGCGGACTTGAACGCGATTGATGCGCTGGCGATTGCCGAAGAGCCGGCACCTTCCGGACTGGAACTCACGGCGGTTGCGGCTACCACGGTCTCCATCGTATAGGTCTCTCCCACTTCCAGCAGCCCGTGCCACTCCACCACCTGACTCTCATTGTGCCCCTGATCATCCCCCCACCAAGAACCTCCCGCGACGCCGGAGTGACCGTGGACCCACGCCTCCGCAAATGCATCGGCGACTCTGGCACGCCCCCCGTAAGTTAGGTCGAATCGGGCGTACACCTCGATCCCTTGCCCATCGATCCGAAATCGGCGCTGCACGCTAGCCCACGTCCTAGCGTTGCCCGGTAGCGACCCGCCTTCACTCGCCGAAGCGTAGGCAACCACTCCGGTCGCCTGGGACTCCGCAAGGGACCAGTAAGACCTACCGCCCGGCTCGTGACCCTCGACGCGAGCCTCAATCTGACTTGTCCCGTCCCCAGTTCGCTCATCGACATCGTAGTAGACGCGATTCGAGCCACCTTCTGCGCGCACGCTGGTGGTCGCATCCAGCCATTGTATGGAGTAAGCAAGGACCCTCGTGGGAAGCACCGTGAGGAGCAGCAGAACGGCTGACTGACGAACAACTCGAAGCGCGACCATTTTCGTCCTCCACTGTTGGCAATTGTAAAGTGCCTTGGAGACGACCACTTGCTCTCAAGCGGGCGCAACTCCGTTCTACAGAGACCTGGAAGGCGTCCCGATCAGGGCAGGCTGTCTGATCCGGCGACAATTGGAATCAGGGACAAATGCGACGCGGGGAAAGATAGCATGGATTCGCACAGAGTCAATCGCTTCCGGCGGCAGCGAACATCGCGATGCATCGAGATCTGCAGCAGAGCATTCCCTTCGCACTAACTGACTCCGGGGTTGGTCCTTCCGGCCCATTCCACGGCCAGCTACCAGATGCCCGGCGAGGCTGAACACGTCGCTCCTTGGGAACACCGCCTGATGGAGACATGATTTTCTCGAGGCGGCCAGGTGCGTAACCGAGTGCCCATCGCCCACGCTCTGCCTGAGGGGTTCGGTCCTCCTTCTCCACGTCTCGGCGATACGATCGGCTCTTCCGGCGAGAGAGCTTGGCCTTCACCTCCCTCCCTATCCAGCCGGCCCCGGCGTTCATCGGCGTGCCCGCGAATCACTTCAGGCGGAAGGTGAGACCGCCGTACAGCGCGCTCCGGGTCACCGTCTCCGTCGGTAGATCGTCGACGAGCTCCGGTGGAACCTGGTTGCCCTCGTGCCAAGACGGCAGGAGCCGGATTCGCTGGTAGAGGTGCGTGCCGATGTTCAGGCTCGCCCGGTAGTCGGCAAACGCCAACGCGAGGCCGATCGTGTAGTCGACCGAGGTTCCGTCGTCCGCGTTCGCCACGGTGGTGCCGACCGTGAACGCGAGCTGGCGAAGGGCCGACACCTTGAGCTGGAGAACTGGGGCCGCCCGGTAGTCGTCCTGTGACTTCGTGATGAAGTGCTCCACCTCGCTCCCGTCGGCCGATCGCTTTGCCCTCGTGGAGTAGCGGACCGATCGCGCCGAGGTGACGATCACGCCCGCCTCCAAGCCGAACAGCGGCCGCCCGACGTTCGCCAGGACGCGCCCTACTTGCTCCTCCTGCCCACCGGGACGACGGAGATCGACCCGCGAGAGATTTCCTTCGAACTCACCGGAGGAAGACGGCAGGTAGACCGATACCAAACGGCCGTTGATGTAGGGTCGCGCCTTCACTTCCCCAGTCAATGTCCAGAGTCGAACTACGCTGGGGGCGATCTGCTCGTAGTCCTCGATGATCTTCTTGGCTGCCGCGAGGGGTGCCACGCGTTGCTTAAGTGCGTCGACGGCCGCTTGTACCTCGGTGTTCCGGCCTACTCGTTCTGTCTGCTTGCTGCTGCTGTCACTGTCGGCCTTCCGGGTCTCTTCCAGAGACCCGATATCTCCGTTTGCCTTCTCGATCCTGTGCCTCAGACCTTCGACAATAGCCTGCGCGTTCCGCATCACAGCGCCGGTAGCGGCCGTATCTCCGCCAGCCGCTTGGTGTTCTGCTTCGGCATCCGTCACCGCCTGCTGCGCCTGCGGCAACCCAGCCTCGTCCGCCGTCTTCGAGGCCCGCTGAAAGCTGAGTGCCGAGTCACTCGCAGCGATTCGGCGCGTCGTGCGATCCAACCGCTCCTTGTCTTGCTTGTAGTCATCGAGGCGCTTCAACGCGCGCTGCAGCTCGTTTTCGAACGATGTCTGCTCGCTCCTGAAGGTGTTCCCCCAGCGGAGGAGAGCTCCGGCGTCCGGAATGCTGGCCAGGAAGCTGTCCGCCACCTGCTCGATCACCGCAGAGTCCTGGAGCGGCAGCGTGACACCGTTCGTGAGCGCGAGCAGACGATCGTACAGCCGCGCCGCAGCCACGATCGCGGCTGCGGCCGCGGATGCCTGACCAACTTGGCGGGTCAGTTCGCTGTTAGCAATCGTGAATCGTCCTGCGATCCCTGCGTCGCGCTTCCGCTCCGAAGCATCGCCCCGGGGCAGCGCGTCCTCCTCGTTCTCAGCCCTTGGTGCCTGCGTGGTCTGCTCGATTGCGCGCATCACCCCGGGTTGCAGCCGCGCCAATGCTGCGACCGGGTTCATGTCTGTGGTCTCGTGGATCGTGGTGGAGATGCGATGACGGAATCGGAAAGGATTCTCGTTCACCAGGCAGATCGTCAGCTGGTCGCCGCGACGCCCTTCGTCCCGGTCCAGCACGAGCCCGTTCGCGGCGTCGATGACCACCAGCGGACCGATACGTTGCGGGCGGAAGAACTCACGCGGGAGCGCGAAGGGATCGAGCCAGCGGCATTCACGCGCCGCCATGTGCGGCCGCTCTGCGCAGATTTCGCCAGTCGTCTTGACATCTCTCGTAGCTGCCGGTGCCTGCTGGCTGTCGGACGCCATGGATGGTCGCGGCGGGCCTGCCAGGAGCACGAGAATCAGAGTGGCGACGAACAGAATCTCTGGTCTCAGATGTCCTGATGTACCAGCGGGAATTCTGCAATGCATGCGCGACCTCCCAGGCTGAGAAGACTCCGGGACGCATTGCACCTCGACGCGAGTCGCGGCGTTCGGTTGGCGCGGACAAGTGTACCCGGTAGGCGGGTCCGGTCAATGGCGAACTGTGCAACCAACGAACTTCTAACCTGCGGACGGACTGTCGTCGATGGTCCGGTCCGGCGTCGGAGTTGACCGTAAATCGCCCGCACGGGTGCAAGGGCGCCCGCACGGTCAGAGTTTCATGCGCGGCGGCACCTGGACTTCAACGTACTCGCGGAGGACGAGGGTGGGTTTGGACTGGGTGCGGGGTGCGTCGGGGGCGGCGCTGGCGCGATCTGCGATGCGGCCGTCGACGGTGTACTCGGGGAAGGTTTTGACGTCGAGGGTGAGGATCAGGCCGAGGGATTCGCGATCGATCTCGAGTTCGCGCGTGAGGCCGGTGACGTCCTTCCACAGGCCGATGACGTTTCTCCGCGTGGCGTAGGCGGAAGTCCAGCGCCGGATCATGCCGACGGATGTGAGCGTGAGCACGGAAGATCCGGGATCCTCGGACAGCACCGAGGCATGCTTGGAAGCCCAGCGGTCGCGGTACTGCGGACCGTCGAGCAGGAGCGCGACGACCAGGGTGGGGCCGAGAGCCCGGACGACGTCCCCGACGGGATCCTGGCGTGCCAGGTCCTCGCAGATGAGCGGGCAGACGGTGACGAGCTGGTTCAACTGCGCGAGGAACAGCTTTCGCGGCGGGATGTCGATCGCTTCGAACCACTCGTGGTCGGTGGCCAGGCTGGCACTCAGGCCGTACTGGCGAATCTGGGCGGGGTCGAGTTTCCACCGGTGGTGCTTGCTCTGATAGTGGAAAGCGTAGGGCTGCTCCGAAGGGCTGGGGCGGCCGATCACCAGGAAATTGCTGCCGAATGCTCCGTGGACTCTCCTTCCTTCGTGCTCCCCTGGGGCAACGACGGGATTGCGGCAGCCGACGACGAAGAACGGGGCGGGAGAGCCTTCTCGCGCGACTCCACTCTGAGGATCGCGCTCGGGGCGGCCAAACCTCTGGATGGCGGCGCAGAGCGTGGCGAGGTCGTCGGTCCGCGAGGAGGCGGAGAGCGATCCCTCGGGCATCACGACCAAATCGATGGGACTGCCCTCCTCGCGGATCGTGTCGAAGACGAGGTCGAGATGCTCGGACAGCGTGGTGTGGAGCCGCGCGGACCGATCCGGGGGCAAGAACTCGAAGTAGCTATGTAAGCCGTGGGAGCCGTCGAGGGGCGGAAACGGCGAGGGTCGAAAGTCCTGTCGCGTGATGTATCGGGGCCAGGGCAGAAGCAACACCCGGAGGTCCGACGGAGCAGCCGGAAAGCTCCGCGACGTGGGGAGCCACTGGATGTCGATCGGGGATCGCACGAACGCCAGATGGTGGGACAGAGAGCGTAGCGAGAGCCCGACCTGAGGCGTGTGCGACTTGGGGAGTACCCGTGCACGACGTGGCGAGATCGTGGAGAGGGTCATCCAGAAGGAAGAGGCAAGGCCCTCCTCTCCGGCGACTCTGGGGGCCGGTTTCGGAAACTGGGGCGCCCAGGCGAGAGCTCGATCTTCCGGCGTCGGGCTGAGCGCTTTCGCGAACACCTGATTGAGCACCGAATCGGTCAGGGGCGTCGAGAAGACCTCGTCCGCGACCGCATGGAGAAAGACCAGTGACCGAAGATACTTGCCCGACGGATCATCTGCGACCGCGGTCGCCTCTTGCGGTTCGTGGTCTTCGGTGATCCCGGCGTGGAACACGTCCCACTCGTCGCAGACCTCGTTCGGCACCTTGGACTCAAGCGTGCCGGTGAATTCTTCGGGCTTGAGGGGAGCCGCGATCAGCTCGAGTTGCTCGCGCCAGACCTTGGCGACTTCCAGCACATGGGTGTGAAACTCGTGAGTCAGGCCGTACGGGGGCCAGGCATCGACCTCCGTCCTCGGGGAGACCAGATTGAGATACGCCTCGCTCGACTCGAGGACGCAACTGGTGAGCGCAAAGAGGTCGGGTGGCCAGAGGAGAAACTCGCTCTTCAAGGTCGACTTGTCGCAGCCGGGCTTCAACCCTCGCGCGATGTTGACGACGTTGAACGGAACGCGCTGCGCCGTTTCCGGCGCGGAGTGAGTGGAGATCGATGACTTGGTCCGCGTCTTGGCCTTGGGCGCGGCTTGCTGATTGGCGCGCGCTGCGCGTTGCTGCTCGGCGCTCGACGCGCGTTGCCCCTTGGCCCGAGCGTCGAGCTTAGCGGAGCTGCTTCCCCGCCGAGGACTGCGAACGTTTGGTGGTTCGGGCGCGGGGGCTTGCTTTGATCGCGGGCGGTTCTTCTGCTGCCTGGCCATAGATCACACTCCGTATGCGGTCATAGAGTTTGCGATCGTCTTCCAGGTCAGGAGATTCGAACAGTCGACGTGCGAGGACACCACCCAGGGCCATGGCGAGAGCCTGGAAGGCGAGGCGACGAGAGGGATCGTCGTCGGTCTTCCAGCTCATGACCTTGTCGAAGAGGTCCGAACGGGTGGCTGCGGACAGGCCTTCGAATGCGCGAAGGACCTCGGCCAGTCTCGATTCGTCGGAGTTGAGGCGCGAGAGGAACTGCTCGACTCGTTGATGCCCATTCTGGGGATCCCGGGCTAGGGCTTCGGCCTGGATGATGACGACATCCTCCAGCACATCGGACGCGAGCACCACAACCCTCCTGCTCTGCTGTTGCGACCTGGGGCGGCGCGGGTCGCCGAGGCGACGCGGCTCGTTCTTAGGTTGCGGCATAGTAGGTTTCCGCCTCCCTGCGGTCAATCGAAACGGCCCCGGAGGTGACTTGCGATGGCACCCTCTCCTTTCGACCCGTGCCCGCGGCTCCTGAACCCTCAACCGAACTCCGTTCCCTGTTCCCCGTTCCTCATTATGCGCACCGACACGTCCGGTTCCCGGAGTTTCGCAGGCCCAGGGTGAGAATCT
Source organism: Candidatus Eiseniibacteriota bacterium (assembly GCA_016712505.1). Taxonomy (GTDB): domain Bacteria; phylum Eisenbacteria; class RBG-16-71-46; order CAIMUX01; family CAIMUX01; genus JADJQY01. The sequence goes on from JADJQY010000040.1 coordinate 297,655, forward strand.
ACCGGGCGGATCGGCGGGATCGCGTTCGAGAGCGAAGCGCGTCGCGAGGAGAGCGAAAGGTATGCCAATGGTTACGGGCAGATGAAGAATGGAGAAGATCTTCGACATCTCGGAACTGCTCCCCCGCCGGCGTGCCTGGTGGGCAGAGATTGCAGCGTTGCCGCGAGGTCCGCGGGACTACACCTCCGTGCGCGCTGGCTCGCCCCAGCCGGACGGGATCCAGGCCCACTGCGAGGGGGCGAGGACGGGGAGGGCCTGGCCGTCGATCTGGGGGAGCTGGGTTTGCTGGGTGGAGGCGAGGAGGAGCCAGAAGCCCTGGAGGTTGGGCTCGGTGGTGCGACGGCCGATGCGGTCGCGGATTTCTTCAAGGACGGGGAGCTGGTTGTAGCGCGCGAGGAGGCCGGGGAAGGTCGCGAGCACGGTCTGGTTCTGACCCTCTGCGACGAGTCGGGAGGTGAACGACGGGACGGACCACTTGGCGAGGGTGAGGAGCTTCGACCAGTCGGGTCCGTTTGGGCCGAGCTGGTCGGTGGTGCGGACGATGGCCCAGTCGATGCGGCGCGAGACGGCCTGGGCGCGCAGTTCCTCGATGAACAGGCGGTCGAGGTCGATCGCCTGCGGTTGGTGAAGCTCGACGAGCGCGCGGTGGACGAGGGCATGGCGCTGGGGCGTGGTGAGGAGGACCAGGAAGGCGCCGTCGCGGCGCGCGCGCGCGAGGCGCTGGTCGAGTTCCTGGATCGAATGCGCCTCGGCCGCGACGGGGGACGGAGCGGGGCCTCCGCCGTCGGTCCAGCTGGTGAGCGAGGCGGTGGTGCGGCGCGCACTCTGGTAGCTGCCCTGGCCGCCGAGTGCGGCGGGGTTCCAGGCGAGGTCGAGGCCGAGTTCGGCGACCAGCGCATCGAGCTGGGGTCTTCTGGGTAGCGGCCTCGCCTCGGGGTAGCGCGAGTGGACGCGGCGGAGCAGATCGTCCTCGCTCAAGTCCCCGCCGACGTAGAAGGCGCCTTGTGCGAGGCGAAGCGCGCGAGCGGGTTCCATTCCCCGGGGATACATCTCCTGCCGGCTGGAGAGGGCTGCGCCCTGGGAAACGGCGACGGCGAGGCGCAGCAGCCGGGCATCGTGCAGCGTGGCGATGCCGGCGGGTGCGGGAATGGCGCGCAGGAGCGCCAGACTACGCGCGGGAGACGGAAGAGGATCTTCCTTCGCGAGCTGATCGGCGCGTTCGCCGAGCTTCAGTGCGTACCTGGCGAGTTCCTGACTGGCGGCAATCACGATCCGGCCCTGGTGTCGGTACTGCCAGTAGCGAGGTCCGACCGAATCGCCCTCGGTCTCCACCGCGGCGCGCAGGACTGCCCGGGCATGACGGTTGCGCGCTGGCTCGACCTGGACGGAGCCGCACACCATGAGGAGCGCGGCCGTGAGCTCGCCCTGCTCGGCGAGGCCACCATTCGCCTCGACCAATCCGTGCACCTTTCGCCGCAGCTCGGTCACGGAGGGGAGGTCGCGCCATCGATTCCGGGCGCGAGAGAGTTCCTGATTCACCACCGCCGGCTGTGTTCCGAGGACCGCGGCGGCAGCAGCCTGGCTCGGCCACTCGTCGACATCGAGGCCGAGGGCCGCACGGAGGATTCCGGTCGACCTGGCACTCCGCGGACCGGGAGTTGGGAGGATCTCCCGCAGCAGGTGATCCACGCTGAGGTGGACGGGAGTCTCGGGGGTCTCGCCGGAAGACGATGTTTCGTCGGGATCGGGCAGGTTTGGCGCCGCGACCTCGGCATCGGGGAAGCGACGCCGAAGCTCGTGCGTCCAGACGCGGATCTCCCGTCGGGTCTGATTGCCGACTCCCCGCTGCTGGAACACCTTGATCAACGGGGTCCGGAGGAGATCCTGCACCGTGATGATGGCCAGGCGTTGCAGCGCATTCTGGGCGCGCGCGCTGAGCGGCAGCTCCACGCACTGGGTCGCCAGGTTCGCACTCTCGATCGCGGCCGCTCGGGTCTCATTCAGATCGTGCTGTTCGGCTCTCGACTCTGCCGCGTCCTCGAAGAGCTCCACCCAGGCGCGCCCCATCGCCTCGGCACTGTCGAAGCGCTCGCGCGGATCCCGCCTGAGCGCCCGGAGGAAGAAGTCCGTGAGACCCTCCCGCACGCTGGGATCGAAGGCTGACGATTCGATCGTCGCCTCGCAGTCGAGCACGGCGGGATCGCTCTTGCCGTCCCCCCATCTGGGAAGAACTCCGGTGGCCATCTGATAGAGCAAGACTGCCGCGGACCAACGTTCGGCGGCGATATCCCAGCGCGGCGGCTTGCGCAGTTTGAGGAACGGCTCGAGGTACCCCTCCGTCCCGGCTCGGATGTCATCGATTCGCGCGCGCGAGAGCGAGAAGTCGAAGAGGACGAGATGGAGGTCGCCGGACTGCCCCTGCCGCGCCAAACCGACGTTGTCGGGCTTCAGGTCGCGGTGCGGGATCCCCTCCGCCTCGAGATAGGCCAGAGCGTCCAGGAGATCGCGGCCGAACCGCTCGAGGAAATCGAGTGCCAGCTGTCCATCGTCACGCAGGCGGGAGGAGAGCGATCCTTCCCCGGCGCGCCCGGTGCGGAGAGCAACGTGTCCCTCGATCTCCAGCGTCTCCAGGTAGGGCACGATTCTGGGGTGACGGAGCTTGGCCAGCACCTCCCCCTCGGCTCGCAGTCGGTCGTTGTGCTCGGCATTCATCGCCACCTTGAGCACCGAGACCTCGTTGTCCCGCTCCACCTCGAGGGCGAGAGCGGTGGACCCGGTCCCGAGCCGGCGCTTGACCCGGAATCCATGGGCGATCATGTCCCCAGGTTTCGCACTCAGGGGGTGAACGTGAAGCGAGTCGGCCGGACGGCTCAGCTCGGCTTCGAACTGATCGAGCCCGAGAAGAAACTCGTCCACCGAATCGAGGCGATCCTGGACCGCGGGTCGGGTAGCCGCCAGGACCAGATCGCGGAGAAGATTCGAGACGCCGTCCTGCACCTGGGCCAGGTCCAGCCCGCGATCGCGAGTCACCCGTTCCCACAGCTCGAACGCGGTGGTGGCCGGAGGTTCGCCGGAGAACAGGTGGTAGGCGACGGCGCCAACAGAGAAGACGTCGAGGTGCTCTCCGGTGGACTCGGCATTCCGGCCTGACTCCGGCGCGCGGTAGAGGCTGGCCGTGTCCTCCATCAACTCATCGATGTGCTGTGTGGGGGAGACCGCGCCCTCGGTCGAGACGGAACTGCCGATGCCGCGGGTTCCCACCTGCCAGTTGAACACCTGCACGTGGACCGGCTCGGCCGAGGGATCGAGGAGGAGGACGTTCTCGGGACAGAGCGCGATGCACCACGCGCTTCCGATGGGCAAAGCGCATCGCCTCTGCGATCTGCCGCAGCAGATCGATCCGCTGGGAGACGTTGAGCAGCCCCCCCCGATCCTTGAGATACTGATCCAACCGGACTTCAGTGTCTTGCCGCTCGAAGACCAGCGACGGACCCAGCTCGCTCTCGGTGAACGCCTCCGCACGTAGAATTCCGCGGTGGCGCACCCCCTCGAGGATGCGAAACTCCCGCTCCGCCGCCCGCTGTACCGTGTCCCGCTCACGGGCCCCGAGTGCGCGGTTGCGGAGGTAGATCCGGACGCGACGCTTGGCCCGGGGCATCGCGATGTGGGACGCGCTGTAGTCTTGATAGGCTCCGGTCGGACTCTCGAAGAGCAGGTCATCGAGGGAGTAGTCACCTACGGTTCGCCGCCGGCGGGACTGGCTGATCCCGAGCTGCCGCATGATCTCGGTCACCTTGCGCGCCACTCCCGGAGTGATCTCGACCTCGGGCCGCAGTGCGAGCGATCCGATCTGCCCGGTCGTGAGGGCCTGGAGGATACCGGCCGCCTCGCCATTCGCTTCGATGCCGTCACGGAGACAGATCCGCTGCGCCGGAGCGCCTTCGAGGCGAAAGTCGAGCTCCGGGTGGGAGAGAAAGACCAGCGCCTCCATGAAGGGGAGCTTCACTCCCCCGGCGGCGCGCTGGCGCCGGAGCATGTTTTTCAGCCGCTTGGCCTTTCGATTCGCCAGGGCGAGCGGGTTGTCGTAGACCCGCGTGCGGCCGTCACGCTCCAGGATCCAGTTCTGCAGATCACCGGTCAGCGTCCCCGGCCAGCTCTTGATCTCGATGAGGAAGAACCCTGCCGGCCCAAGGACCAGGAGATCGACCTCGTTCATGCTCCCATCGTCGGCCGGGAACTCGAAGTTGCTCCAGGCGCGCCAGGGTTCGCCATCCGGAAGCCCCGCCCGCACGAACTCCAGCGCATCCCGCTCCCAGTCGTAGGTGCTGGGGGTGATGGTCTGCCAAAAGGGTTCATTCATCGACATAGGGGACCAGTCTACACCGGCGGCAACGCCTCCCCCGCCTTGATCCGGCGGGCGAGGTCGAGGGTATCGGGGTCGGGGGCGGCGGCGAGTTCGGTCTTCAGCGCGAGGGCGCACTTCTTGTACTGCTCCAGCGCGGCCCGGCGCTGGCCGAGGGCGACATAGGCATGCATGGCGAGACGGTGGGCGCGCTCGTCGAGGGGATCCTGGGCGAGTAACTTCTGCGCGGCTTCGAGCGCCTCGGCGGGGCGCCAGGCTCCGAGGTTGAGCACGCCGAGGCGCCAGAGGGCGCTGGAGTACGCCTGGCGATAGTGTTCGCGCAGCCGATCGGTCCAGGCGAGGTAGGAGTCCTCGAGATAGTCGCCGCGATACAGCGCGACTGCGCGGCGGTAGTGATCGAGGGCGAAAAAGCCGTTGCCGCGCGCCTCGCACGCCGCGGCCTCGCGGCAGACCTGGTCGAACTCCTCGGCGTCGGTCACGACCGGGCCGGCGAACTCGAGCGCGTAACACCCGCCACCTTGCACGACCGCCGCCCAGGCTTCGCCTTCCCCGCGCGGGAAGACGCGGCGCAAGATCGCCAGGGTGGAATGGAAGGTCTTCTCCACCGAGTCCCAGGGAGAATCGGGCCAGATCGCCTCGAGAAGCTTCTCCTTCGGCACCCCACCCTGGGAGCGTTGGGACAAAAGGTAGGCGAAGATCGCGCGCGCCTTGTTGGAACCCCAGTCGCCAGGCCCGAGGACGCGGCCATCGGCTGTGACCACGTGCAGGGGGCCGAAGCACTGGATGACGGTGCGCTGGCCGATCTCCCCCTCCCGGTGGATCAGGATCGGCTTCGGCTCGGGAGCGAGAACGCCGGCCGCGATCAGTTCCGTGCGGGCCGAGACGACGCGCGCCGGAGCGCGGACCGACTCGAAGAGACGAAACGCCTCCTGAGCCGCGGCGCGCGCGGCGGAACCGTGGGTCTCGCCCAGGCCAGCGAGCACGATCGCCTGGACGACGAGGAACCCGGCGCGATCGCAGGGGCCGAGGGAGGTCCCGGCGAGGGCGACCTCGATCGCCGCCCGCGCCTCTTCAGGCCGCTCGAGGGCGACGAGGACGCGGGCGGAGAGCGCGGCGGCCTGGGCCTCCGCCTTCGGATCCTGGAAGGTCCGCGCGGCTTCCCGCGCCTGCTCCACCTCGGCCAGCGCCTCGACATTCCGCTTCATGCGGTGGAGGATGCCGGCGAGATTGATCCGATAGCTCACTTGCTGGCTGCCGAGACCAAGCTCGCCGCTCTCGCGCACGACCTCGCGCACCAGTTCCAGCGCCTCCTCGAGATCGCCCAGTTCGGCATAGGCCTCGGCCAGGTTGTTGCGCGGGTGAAGCGCGCCCCTCTGATCCGCCAGTGCACGGCGGAGGGCAAGATCGGTCGTGTGATGACGAACCGCTTCGGCCGGGTGGCCGAGCATCTGCTCGAGGACGCCGTAGATCCCTCGCATCACCGCCTCGGTCCAGAGGAGGCCAAGCTCCTGCGCCCCCGACAGGGCGCGTTCCAGGGCCACGCGCATCTCGTCGAAGCGTGAGAGGTCGCGGAGGATCAGCGCCTGGACGCCGCAGGTGTCGATCTCGATCGGGTGCGATGGGAGATTGACCAACCGGCGCAGGTTGTCCTCACAGATGGCCAGCGCCTCCTCGTTACGCCCCTCGGCCCAGTGCACGATCGCGTCGAGCGTGCGGGCACGACAGTATTCGATCCGCGATGCCGGGAGATCGAGTGCGCTCAGTACCTGCGGCAGGAGTGCGCGGGCCGAGGCCGGGTCGCCCCCGCGGTAGTAGGCGTTCGCCTTGTGAAACTGGATCCAGCCGCGATCCTTGGCCGTGATCGACTTGCCCATCGCCTCGATCGCCTGCTGGAGCTGGACGTGGGCGAGCTCGTACTTCCCCTGCCGGGTGTAGAGGCGCGCAGCGTTGATGTAGAGATCGCGCCGGCGCGTCCGCGAGGCGAGCTTCGGTTGTTCGCGCACCAGCTCGAGCGCGCGATCGACCGCGAGCTGCGCGCGGGGCAGCGGCCCGGTCGCGAACAGCACCATCGAGGCCGACTCGCAGAGCCGCAGCGCCACCTCTGCATCGTGACGCGAGCTGTTCCCGACCGAGGCGCTGTCCAGGATGTCGAGGCCGGCGAGAAGATGCGCCCGGGCAACTCCGAAGTGGCGCGCCTCGGCGTTGGCTGCCGCCGCCTGCTGATGGGCCTCCAGCCGCTCGGCCTCTCCGACCGCGCCGATTCGTTGCAGGGTCCAGGCACGACGCGAGAGGCGGGTGGCCGGATCGAGTCGCGGCTCGCGTTCCCAGACCGCGGCCGCGCGGATCCGCAGGGCATCGACCTCGGGGTGTCCCTCGAGCGATCGGGTGCTCAACCAGTCCGGGCGAATCCGGTAGCTGATCTCCGGATCACGCCCCCGCTCCCCGGGCCGGACGGTTCCCGCTTCGAGGAGACCAAGCCCCTCGAGACGCTGGAGCGCACACCGAACTCCTTCCATGGATCCCTCGCGCATCTCGGTCACCGCCTCTGCTCCCGCCTCTCCGCCAAGCGCGGCCAGAGCGAGGAAGACCGCGCGATCCGAGGCATCCAGAGCGGCAACCCGCCCTTGGAGGATCGCCTCCAGGCTGTCGGGTACGACCGCTCGCGTGAGGTCTCCCGTCACCGCGAAGCGCCCCACCTCCGTGCGCCAGGTCAGAACTCCCTGTTGCGCGAGCGCGTGCAGGCACTCCCGCACGAAGGTCGGGTGTCCACCGGTCGCCTGGTGGAGCCAGAGGCTCAGTTCGCCCCGTCCCGCCGGTTCGACCACCTCCGCCAGGGTCGCCTGGAGATCAGCGGCGGAGAGCGGCTCGAGTTCGAGCTCGGTCAGCCGATTCCGCTGCAGGAGTCCGCGGCGGAACTCTTCCACCGCCGCGGGGCCGGGCTGCGCCCCCACCACGAGGAGGACCGAGCTGTTGTTGAGGTGGTGGAGCAGGTGCTGCAGCTGGGTCAGCACGGTGGATCCGGCCCGCGCGAAGTCGTCGAGCACCAGCACGACCGGGAGCCGCTGCGACAACTTTTCCAGGAGTCGGGCCAATGCCGAGGTCATCGCCTGCTGGGCCTGCCCCGCATCGAGTTTGACCCGGTTGCTCGCCGCGGCCTCGGTCGCGGGGAGCCAGGGGAAGAGCTCCCGAAGCCGCGTAGCTGAAGCGCGATCGAGGGAGGCGACGATGGTGGTCAGGGGCAGCGCGGGACGAGCGTCGGCCAGAATGCCGGCCCAGTTCAACTCCTCCTCTTCTCCTGGGGGAACGAGGCCGTTCAGCACCAGTACTCCGCGCTGTTCGGCCGTCGCGGCGAGTGATCGCAGAACGGAGGTCTTGCCGAAACCGGCCGCCCCGGCGATCCAGAGGCAGTGCGCGTGACGATCAGCAACCCGCAGGAGCACCGAATCGAAGCGCTCCCGGGCGGAGGTCTGCGCACGGCGCGACACGGTTGCGGCTTCGAGCGCCCCGCGCTGCGCCGCGGCGCTCTCGATCTCATGCCTCTGGGAAGACGGCAACGGTACCCCTCGCGATCGGACCGGTTCGCTGGCCACCCGTCACGGGTGCGGGACCGCCGTAGGGTAGCACCGACGCCCGCCTCCCAAGCACAGGATCGGAGAGGCGCCCGGCCAATGCGAACGCGCCCGGGAGGCACAAGGATCTCCCGGGCGCGCGTCTCGAACCGTGGAATCACTTCACCAGCAACACTCGCTGCGTTCGGGTGAAGGCCGGGGTCGAGAGCCGGACGAAGTAGGTTCCGCTCGCCAGTCCGGCGGTGTTCCACGAGAGTTCGTGAAATCCGGCCGCCTGGTCACCTCCTGCGAGCCGGCTGACCGTCCGGCCGGCGATGTCGTAAACCGAGAGGTCGACGCGGGCCGGCTCCGGCAACGCATAGCGCAGGGTCCCTGGGCCAACCAGCGGATTCGGGCGCATCGGCTCGAACGCATAGCTGAGCGGCAGCGCCACGACCTCCGGAGCATCCGTGGGATTTCCGATGTTGAACTCGCGGCGGAGGATCGGTCCACCGTTGTACGCGCTGTCGACCGCCCGCAAGGTCACGGTGTAGTGCCCCGCTGGGAGTTCGCCCACAACCCACTGGTTGACCGCGCTGAGACTGCCGGGCTGCGGAAGATGACGGGCGTTGGCCAGTCCGGCCGAGCCGCGATACAGCACCAGGTCGTAGGTGAGTTCGGACGCCGAAGTATGGTCATCGGTTGCCGCGCTCCACGAGAAGGTCGCCGTGCCGGCGCCTTGATTCACCGTCACCACCAAACCGGATGGTGCCGACGGCGGGAGGTTCTGGCCTTCCGCGTCATTCCGGTAGACGTGCATCTGGGCCTCGACCAGTCCGCCCCCGCCCGGGACGAAGTAGTTCCCGGCGATGAAGTAGTCGAGGTCTCCCTCGCCGTCGAGGTCGAGCCAGGTGAAGGTTCCCCCGCGGGTGCCGCTGGCTCGCGGCGCCGGCAGTTGATTGCCGGAGTCGACGAAGGTCCCGCCGACGTTGTCGTAGATCTTGGCCCGGCCCTCGATCTGCGATCCGGAATTGTAGGTACCGGCCAGGAGGATGTCCACGTCCCCGTCGGAGTCGTAGTCGGCCCAGGTGGCGGCGCTGAGATCGAACCACCCTTCGCACGGCACGCAATCGATCACCTCGAAGGGCACGAAGGTGTCGGCGTCGTTGCGGTAGACCCGGAGCGCGTTGGTGTAGCTTCCGTTGGTCTCCTTGAGATTTCCCGCCACGAGCAGATCGAGATCCCCGTCTGCGTCGTGGTCGCCCCACTGCACCTCACCGTGCTCCACGGTCAGATCACCGAGGATCTCCTCGCCGACGAAGCTACCGCCTCCGTCATTCCGGTACCGCTTGATGAAGCCGTTCGAGGTCAACGGCGCCAGGTTCACCAGGAGCAGATCGAGGTCCTCGTCCCCGTCATAGTCCGCCCAGGCGCTCTGCGCGTGCGCGGTCCCGGCCAACGTCGTGTCGTCCCCGGTGAAGGTCCAGCCGCCGGTGCCATTCGCGCCGTCGTTGCGCAGCAGCACGGTCTTGTAGCTGAAGGTGTCGAAGTCGTACACCGAGGGAAGGAGCAGATCGGCATCTCCATCGTTGTCGTAGTCGGCCCAGGTGATCGAGCGCAGGTCGAAGTCGGCCTGATCGTTGTCCTCGTAGTAGCCCGGTAGCGCCGTGTCGGTGAGGATCAGCGTACCGCCGTCGTTGCGGTAGATCACGGTCTGCCCATCCGACCCGACGGCAAGGTCCTGGTCCCCATCGCCATCCGGATCGCCCCAGGCCAGGTCCGACGCTCCACTGGTGAGCGAACCGAGAGGGACGTCGATGTAGTCGAACTCCCACTCGGTCGGGCTCGCCGGCCCGTTGTTGCGGATCAGCACCAGCCGGTCCTGCACGCTCTGGTTGTAGACCACGTAGTAGCCGAACACCGCCACGTCGAGATCGCCGTCGCGGTCATAGTCGGCCGAGGCGGTCGTGATCACCCAGAAGTCCTCGTCCTGCGGCGTGACGAAGAGCGGGTCGAGCGGGGTGACCTCGGTGAAGTCTCCCCACACGCCCCCCGGCCCGGGTTGAACCGCGATGATGCGCAGGGCCTGGTCGGTGTCGCCGTCGTCATCGGTGACCGTCAGCCGCACGATGTAGGTGTTCGCCGCTGCGTAGAGGTGAGTCGGGCTCGGTTCGGTGGAGCCGTTCCCGTCCCCGAAGTCCCAGGACCACGCGACGACGCTGCCGTCGGGATCGGTGCTGCCGTCGACGAAGGCGACCGAGAGCCCGGTGGCGTCGAAGTCGAAGGCAGCCACCGGCGGCTGATTGACCGGCGGCGGAGGCGGGCCGGCGAAGCGTTCGATCGCTCCCTGAGAGCCGACGGTCCAGGCATCTCCTCCGGGGGCGGCCGCGATCGCGGTGAAGGCCGGGAACCCGTTGGAGCCGATCTCGAGCACCGACCAGCTCTGCCCGCCGGTGGCCGAGTAGTAGGCGAAGTCACCGTAGGCGCTCACCCAGAGTTCGTTCGGTCCCAGCAGGTGCAGATCGGAAAAGCTGAGGTTCGAGGTCGGGGTCGGCAACTGCTGCCAGCTCACTCCCCCGTCACTGCTCCGGGCCGCGTACCCGAATCCGCCAACCGCGTAGCCGATGTTCTGATCGACGAACTCCATGTCGGTGATCGAGCTGACCCCTCCAGGGAGCTGCCCCTGGGTCCAACTGGCACCACCGTCGGTCGTGCGCTGGAAGATGCCGGTGGTGTTCGCGGCCCATCCCCGGTCCCCCTCGAAGTCGATCGAGACATATCCTCCCTGGAAAGTGCCGACCGGCGCCCAGGTATCGCCCCCGTTGGTCGTGTGGAAGAGGGCGGCGTCGGCGAAGCCGAACCCGATCGCCCATCCTTCGAGCAGCGACGAGAACTCCAGATCGTACGCGTCGAGACTGGAGGGAGTGCTTCCGGCCGCAATCCAGGAGGACCCGCCGTCCGAACTGCGGTAGACCCGACCGGGCTGATCGATCGCCACCACTCCCTGCGCTCCCACGGCAGCGACCGCGGCGAGCGCCGACAGACTCAATGCCGGCTGGCGGACCCAGGGCGCGATGCCATCGCTGGTCAACACGGTCCCGGCCTCGCCGACCGCGATCATCCGACCATCCGGAAGCCGCGCCAGGTCGTTCAGCGACTCCCCAGCCCCACTCGAGATCTGGCTCCAGGTCGCGCCGGCATCGGTCGTCTTGATCACGAAGCCTGCGCCCAACCCGAAGTAGCCGGTCTGAGCATCGGCGAAGGTCGGAGCGGTGCGACCGAAGAAGCCGGGCCGCGGGCCGACGGCAGCGAATGTCCGGTTCCAGGAGAGTCCGGCGTCAGCCGACTGATAGACGTCGCCGGCCCCATTGGACGCGACCACGGTCTGCGGGTTGGGCGAAGTGAACGCAAACCCGCTGGCGTACTCGTCCGCCTGCAGGATCTCCCCCAGGTCGGACCAGTTCTGTCCCCCATCGCCGGAGCGGAGGACGCGATCATCGAAGTCGGGGAACGTACCCCCGCGTCCCCAGGCCAGCACCACATCGGCGTTGACGGCAGTGAGCGCCGTCCGGCCCTGGGCCGAACCTCCGCCGATCCAGGTCACGCCACCGTCCGTCGAACGGGAGAACGTTCCGTCGACGATCGCCACCGCCACCTGATTGGAGAGGAAGGTCACCGCCTCAGCAGATCCGGACGCAACCAGCGAGAAGCTCCCGCCACCATCGGTGGTACGACGAATTCCGGTCGGTGAGACTCCGAGGCCACGCTGCCCGTCGGCGAAGTCGAAACCGAACATCGCATCCGGCGCGGGATTCCAGGAGTCGCCCCCATCCGCGCTGACATAGGCGCCGAAGTTGCCCGTCGCCAGTCCGAAGCTCGGGGTATAGAACTCCATGAAGTAGGTCGACCCGAGAAAGGGGAGTTCCTGCCAGGTCGTCCCGCCGTCGGTCGTTCGGTAGTTCTGATTGCCGTTTGCCCAGCCGTGCGCGGAGTCGAGAAAGTAGATCCCATACAGCGGTTCGCCGAGACTGAACGGCACATTCCGTTGCGTCCAGCTCTGGCCCCCGTCCTGGGATTCGAACAGGGCGCCTCCGTCGTCGAACGAATCATCGGCCGTGGCGAGAAACACCCGCTGGGCGGTCGGCACGCCGGTGCCGCGGATTTCGAGGTGGGTGGGAAGCGGGCTCTGCGTGGTCCACTGAGCGTCGGCCGCGCCGATGCCCAGAAGTGCCGAGAGCGCCAAGGGCTGGATGGCAATCTGCCAGGACCAGCGGACTTTCGGAGTGCCTTGTCCAATTGCCTGGTTAGGCCACATCGTAGGGTGTCCTTTCCGGATCGCGTCGGGATCTCGATGGTAAGCGCGCGCGTGCATCCGTGAGTTCACGCTCGCGGCGTGAAGTGAACTCCGGTGCGTCTCCTTGTCCCCAGCATGGCACCACCGCGAAGATGCGGTGCCCCTCGTGCCATCGCGGCGCTGGCAGCAGTCTGCGGCGAGATCAGTGTCGGACGCCCCGCGCGGAAGGGCAAACGACGATTCTCGTTTCCGCATCCCCAATTCGGGGGATGCTCGGCCGAAGAGGTGGCTGCTAGCGCCGCCCGCCGAGCGCGATGACCCCGATCGGCTGCGGCAGAACCTCGGTGGTGAGTTCACGCAACGAGATCACCGCAGCGTCGGGATAGTCGAGCTCGACCAGGCGACGGAAATAAGGTCGGACTTCGGGCTCGGTTAATACAACCGCTCTTCCCGCTGTTGCGGGACGGTGGGCAAGCTGGGACCGGATCGCACTCAGGATCTCTCCCTGAATGTCCGGCGCGAGGCTGATGTACTTGCCGGTCGAGGTGTGACGGATCGACTCCGCCACGGTCTGTTGAATCTCAGGATCGACCTGATAGCAGATCAGTCGCCCGTCGGGGCGCGCGTAGCGGAAGCAGATCTGGCGCCCCATGCTGCTCCGGACCAGCTCGGTCAAGGCGAGCGGGTCGCTCTCGATCCGCCCCCACTCCGAGAGCGCCTCCAGGATCCCCTTCAGGTCGCGAATGGAGATCCCCTCTCTCACCAGACGCTGCAGCACCTCGGTGAGCTGATAGAGCGACACCACCTTCGGCACCACCTCCTCGACCAGCTTGGGATAGGCCTGTCCCATCTGATCGAGCATGGTCTGTGTTTCCTGCAGCCCGACGAACTCCCAGGCGTACTTCTTGAGGAAGCCGGCGATGTGCAGCACCAGCACCTCGGGGGCGGTGAACACCTTGATGCCGGCGGTCTCCACGATCTCGCGCGCCGACTCGGGCACCCAGGCAGCCGGCATCCCGTTGGCCGGATTGACCACCGCCTCGGCCTCGATCTGGAAGATGAAGAGATTCTCCGCCGCCTCGGCCACGAGCAGCTTTCCGCGCGGGATCTTCGCCTGCACCACCGGCACTTCCTTGAGCTGAATGGCAAAGGCGTCGTCGCCGATCGGTAGATTCCCGCGGATCTTGATCGGCGGCACGAGCACGCCGAGTTCGTAGTAGAGCGAATCGCGCAGCTCGGGGATCAGTCGCTGCAGTTCCTGGCCGCCGTCGCCATCCTTGTCGATCACCGCGGTCAGACTCTCCGAGACCTGGACCAGGATCGGCACGGCGAAGCTGAGCTGCGGATCGTCGCCCTCGGCCGACTTCTGTTCCGCCGCCGCGGTGGCGGCCGCTTCCTTCTTCTCGGCGCGGATCAGTCCAAAGGCGAGGAACCCGGTGATGGCCGACATGACGAAGAACGGCACCTTGGGCAACCCGGGCACCAGGCCCAGTACGAAGAGCAGCACCGAGACGATCGCGATCGCCCGCGGCTGGGCGAGAATCTGGGTCCCGATGTCCTTCCCCAGGTTGGTCGACTCGTCCTCGGAGGCGACACGGGTGACCACCACGCCGGCCGCGATCGAGATCAGAAGCGCCGGGAGCTGGCTCACCAGGCCGTCCCCCACGGTCATGATGGTGTAGGTCTTGAGCGCCTTGGCGAACTCCATGTGGCGCTGCGCCACTCCGATGGCCAGCCCGCCGATGATGTTGATCAGGGTGATGATGATCCCTGCGATCGCGTCCCCCTTGACGAACTTCATCGCCCCGTCCATCGCGCCGTAGAGCTGCGACTCGCGCTGCAGCGCCGCCCGCTTGGCCCGCGCGTCGTCCAGCGTCATGGCGCCCGAACGGAGATCGGCGTCGATCGACATCTGCTTGCCCGGCATGGCATCGAGGGTGAACCGCGCCGCGACCTCGGCCACCCGCTCGGAACCCTTGGTGATCACGATGAACTGGATCACGGTGAGGATGAGGAAGATCACGAACCCGACCACCAGGTTCCCTGCGGTGACGAAGTTCCCGAACGCCTCGACCACCTCGCCGGCATACCCCTTGGCCAGCACCAGACGGGTGGTGGAGACGTTCAATCCCAATCGGAACAAGGTCGTGATGAGCAGAAGGGTCGGGAACGAGGCGAAGCGGGTGGCGTTCTGGACGTAGATCGTCACCATCAGGATGGTGACCGCGATCGAGATGTTGATCGTGAGGAGGATGTCGAGCAGGAAGTGCGGGATCGGGATGAGCAACAGCCCGACGATCCCGATCACTCCGGTCGCGAGCAAGAGATCGCTGTACCGGGTCAGGAGCGAATGGATGTTTCCCGTCTTCAGGTCGTGAACGAAACCGCCGAATCGCGACACCCAACCTCCAAAGCGGCCGAGGACCCGAACCCCAAGGTCTTTCCGAGCCCGGCGATCATACCGGATCGACCGCCATTCCGGACCCGATACAACTTATCGGGAAGTCGGATCCGGAGGTTGCGCGGCGGCGGCCAGGAGCAGGCTCTCCGCGACGGCCGTCGATGGGTGCCCGACGGGCAGAACGAGGCGAAAGATGTCGAGCGCCCGGCGGAACCGGTCCGCTGCCTCCCCGGCCCTCCCGCTCGCCAGGAGGAGTTGCCCCACGGTCAGAAGGGTCTCGGCGTAGTGCTCGTGCCCGGTGCCGATGCTCACCGCATAGATCTCGAGTGCCTCCGATGCCGCGGCCAGTGCCCCTGCCGTGTCGCCGGAGTTCTTTCGCGCGACCGCTAGATTGGAGAGGTCGGTTCCGACCGCCGGATGGCTGTCGCCGTAGATCGAGCGCTTGATGGTCAGCGACCGGAGCAGGAGCGACTCCGCCTCCGCGTGAGAACCCGACTCGCTTGCCAGGCGCGCCAGTCCATTCAAGGTCCCGGCGATTCCCATGCGCCCCCGATCGCCGTCGGTCTCGAATGCGCTCTTCGCCCGCTCGAAGGCCGATCGGGCAGCCTCGTGTTCCCCTTGGTCGGCCAAGAGATTCCCGAGATTCTGGAGCGTTCCGGCGTTCTGCACGTTCCCCGCCCCCAGTTTGACGTCGCGAATCTCGATCGCGCGCTCGAGCAGCTCCCGCGCCTCTGCAAGCTCGTTCACCCGAACCTTGAGCAGGGCCAGATTGTTGAGACTCTGCGCCACCGGCAGCGCATGTCGGCCGAGGGTGCGCTCTCGAAGCCCGAGCGCCTCCGCAGTGTGCTCGATCGCCTCCGGCAGCCGCCCGCGCTGCTTCGCGCAGTGGCCCAGCAGGTCGAGCGTCGAGGCGAGTTCAAGCTCCGCATCAGGCTCCCGGCGGGAGAGCTCGACTCCCTGTCGCAGGAGAGAGTCGGCGATGCCATAACGACCCAAGCTGACCTGGACGCTCCCCAGGGTCCGGAGCAGACGGGCCTGAACCCGCGGCTGTCCCGCGAGCTGGCCGACCACTCGCTCCGTGCCCCGATCCAGGACCTGCGCGACGGTTAGATCCCGCCGCGAGGACTGGTTCGGATCCGCCACCCGAAAGAGCTCCTCCAGGAAGGACGTCGTCTGCTCCGCCACCGCGGCCTCCCGATTCGCGCGATCCCTGGCCGTTGCGGTTTCCCGTAGCTGGATCGCGGTCACGATGGCAAAGCCGAGAAGTGAGGCAAGACCTACCGACACCGCGCTGGCCGAAATCCAGTTGCGCCTCAGAAAGCGCCGCAAGCGATAGGCGACGCGATCGGGAGCAGCGGACACCGGGAGGCCCCGCAGATATCGATCGAGATCCGAGGCCAGAGCCTCCACCGACCGATAGCGAGCGTCCGGATCCTTCCGGAGCGCCTTCAGCACCACGAAGTCGAGGTCCCCAAACGACATTCGAGGCAGTTTCCCCAACGGTGGAGCCCCCGAGCTCAAGTCCGACGCCGAAGTCGTTCTCCCGGCGAGGCGACTGGGAGGGGTGGGCTCACCGGAGAGGATCGCCCCCTGGAGCGAGGCGCGATCGGCGCGATCGCCATAGGGAGAGGCCCCGGTGAGCAGCTCGTAGAGCAGAACCCCCAGGGCGTAAACATCGGTGGTGGTCGTGGTCGGCAAGCCGAGAACCTGTTCCGGGCTGGCGTAGCGCGGAGTGAACAGCCGGAGCTGAGCGCCCGTGATCAGGTCGTGGTCCGCGGTCCTCTCCGCGTCTCCGCTCAAAAGCTTCGCGATCCCGAAGTCCAGGAGCTTGGTCGTACCGTTCCGGTCGACCAGGATATTGGACGGTTTGAGATCTCGATGGACCACCAGCGATGCATGGGCATGCGCAACGGCGTCGCACACCGTGCGGAAGAGCACCACCCGTTGGCGCAGATCGAGTTCTCGTTGGGCACAGTGACGGTCGATCGGCTCCCCATCGACGAACTCCATGACCAAGTAGGGCTTCCCGTCGCTGGTCGTCCCTCCGTCGATGAGCTGGGCGATGTTGGGGTGCTTCAGGGTCGACAGGACTCTCCGCTCGGCCACCAGCCGTCGCTCCAGGCCCGGGAGGCCTGATCCGACCCGGATGATCTTGAGCGCTACCTGAAGCGTGAACTCCTCGCCGGCCCGCTCGCCGAGGTAGACATCACTCATCCCCCCGGATCCGAGCTTCCTGACGATTCGGTAGGGGCCGAGCACGCCTTCGGGAAAAGAACCATCCTCCGACTCATCCACCAACTGGCCCTCTCGCGGGATCGCCGGCGAGGCCATGAAGTCTCCCGCCATCTGATCGGAGCGCAGGAGCGCCGAAACCTCCTCTGCGAGTGCAGGCGACTCCGAAGCGAGGCGCTGCAGGAACGCCGAGCGATCGAGATCGGAAAGGGAAAGCGCTTCCTCGAAGGCCGCGGCGACACGCCCAAGGTCGAGATTCACGCCTCGTTGCCTTCCGCGAGCGCGCGATAGAGCCAGGCCCGGGCAAAGCGCCAATGGCGCTCCACGCTACTCAGACTGACGCCCATCACCTCGGCGATCTCCTGATGCGTGAGGCCTCCGTAGAAGCGAAGTTCCACCACTCTGGCTCGAATCGGATCGGCCAGGGTGAACCGTTCCAGAGCCAAGTCAACTTGGAGCAGGGCCTCATCGTTGAGATTCGTTGCTCCCGCAGCGGAGATGCGCTGTGCGGCCGTCAGGTCATCGAAACTGAGCCGCTCCGAGTCGCCCCCTCGACGCGCGGCCCGACGCGCCCGGGCATGATCGATCAGGATGCGCCGGATCGCCTCGGTGGCCACGGCGAAGAAGTGGGCCCGGTTCTGCCACTCCACGCGCGACTGATCGATGAGTCGGAGGTAGGCGTCATGCGCCAGCGCGGTCGTTTGCAAGGTGTGCCCCGGGCGTTCGCGCGACATCTGATACTGCGCCAGGCGGCGAAGCTCCTCGTGAACCATCGTTGCCAGGCGTTCGGAAGCTGCCGTATCTCCGCTGGTCACCGCGCAAAGCAGCTCGGTCACGTCGCGACGGTCGGTCAATGCTTGCCCCCCTCCACGATCGAGTCGTTCGAAGGGGACAAGCATAACCCAAACCGGACCGACGGATCGGACCCCTTTCCTTGGGGAGGTACCCCGAGCCTCGCCCTCGGCGACTACGGGCGACCGGTGAGCGTGATCAGGAACCGGTAGTCCGCGGCCTGAAATCCTGAACCCGGGACCCAGAGATCGAGACGGACATCGCACCGGTCGGTACTGGTGCTGGCAATCCGCGCGGCCACGACGTCATTCGCCGAGTAGGCAATCACCATCGGAATCAACGCGGAGGGGAGGGCTCGCTTGAACACGACTCGATACCAACCGGTGCCCAATCGCGTGACCGAGGCGATCCCGTGGCTGGCCTCCAGGGTGCCCGCGCCATTTACCCGCGCCCAGGCATACACGACATTGTCGCCGTAGACGCCCCCCACGTCGGGCGTGTTCACGCTTCCGAGATTGGCGGTGGCCTGCAGTTGCGTGGCTTCCGCCTTTCCCTCGACCGTGAGTTCCGAGGTGGGCGACTCCGTCCCGATCCCGACCTTTCCGTCGCTGCCGAAGCGAACGTGGGCGATGGAGGCCACACCGTCGTAGTAGCGGAAGTCGAGAGCGGCGCCGTCACCACGGGTGTGACGAATCAGATCCCAGCGGTTGGTCAACGCTCCGCTCGCGACCTCGCCCAGGGCCAGTCCGGAACCGTAGACCCCGGAGGTGTTGCTGTAGAGGCCCAGGATCGCATCCCCGTCCTCGATCGTGAGATCTTCGTTCCCCAACACGGCATCGGGAAGCGCGAGATCGGCCCCTTGAATGTAGAGCCGGCGACTGGGATCGGAGAGTCCAATGCCGACGTTGCCCGTCACCCGATACACATTTCCCGATCCTTCGTCCCAGAGTGGATCGACCGCATTGCCGGCGACATCCGCGCTCGCCGCGTGGAGCGCATAGGGGACGGCCGCCAGCGGCCGCCGAGGAGAGAGGGCCACGCCCTCCACGGACGTCTCCAGGTAGCGGGTAGGGTCGGCGAAGAGGTCGGGCGGGAAGGGAGTGACCGAGCCGAGAGCGACATGAAAGATCCCCTCCTCGACGTCGACCGAGGCGTGAGTCTCCGTCCAAAGCGCGCTCCCGCCCGTGGAGCCGGAGAATAGGCGGAAACTCAGGCCGACCGTCCCGTCCAGCGGGGCTCCTTGATCATCCAGGAGCTGCCCCTGGTAGTTGATCGTCCCGGGAACCGCCGCCTGGGCGAGCGGGGGGTGAATCGGGACCCAACCAGACGCAAGACCAAGGGCCAACAGGCTGACGACCTCAAGGAAGCCGGCTCGGATACGGTGGTTCATGCAGTACCTCCCTGCCCTCAACGGGCGATGGTGACTTTGCGAGTGAGCTGGATCTGCTCCGTCGTCAGGCGAACGAAGTAGCACCCGCTGGCGACGGCCCGGCCGGATCCGTCCCGACCACTCCAATCGAAGTTGTGAACTCCAGGCGAAAGCACCCCCTGGTGGAGCACGAGCACCTCGCGTCCCGACGCGTCATGAACGGTGAGGCGGGTCGGCCTGTTCGCTTCCGTCGCCGCCAGTGCCAGCGGGAAGCGGCTCGTGCCGACGGACGGGTTGGGAAACGGCCTCCCGAGCGCCGTCATCTCCGGGATCGCCGGGGAATCCGGCGATGCCGATGTGACGAGGAGCACTCGGCCCCAGAAACCGGCGATCTCCGACCAACCCGTGCCTGCGGACGGGCCGACCGCCGGCTCCCCCGCCGTGAAGCCAAGCCGAAAGCCACTCCCGACAACCACAGCCCCGGACGCGCCAACGACATCCTTGGCCAGACGCGCGGCCTCGGCCGCCTCAGACCAGTGGAGACAAGACAGCCCGACGCTGATCACCGTGATCCCTCTCCACGTCGCTAAGTCGCGAATCATCGAATCCCTCCCTCTTCATCCGACACCAGGCCAGCGCTCTCCGCAGGGGGCAGCGAGGAAGCGAGTCGGGCCTCGACGGCGGCGAGCCTCGCCTCCAGCTGTTCGCACCGCGCTGCGAGCGCACTGGCCCGGAACTCCAGCCGATCGTGAAGCTCGCGCATGGCCTCCGCGGTAAGCCCCTCGAATCCGGACACGGTGAGGGTCAGATACCCATCCGGGCCCTGACTCACCCACTCGGGGAACACTTCCTGAACCTCCTGCGCAATCAATCCCATGTAGGTTCCTTGCATGCCGCCCTGGGCGGCCGGGTTCTTCCAGCGGTAGGTGACGCCACGAAGGCGGAGGAGGCGCTCCAGCGCGGACGCGATCGGCTGGATCTCGTGCTTCAGTCGCCGGTCCGAGGAAATCGTCCAGGTATTGCTGGTGGGCTTCGCGGCGGAGTTGAGGCTGAGATGGAGCTGGTGGGTCGGCACCACGCCCAGACCGAGGTTCGCGTCGGCCCGGACGTAGCTTCCGTCCAGGGTCAGTTCGTTCGCGGCGGTGAGATCCAGGCTGCGCGCGGATGCCATGAACAGATCCCGATCGGACTCGATGGTCAGGTCATGCCCCGAGCTGAGGAGCAAATCGACGGGCGCGGAGATCGCCGCCTCCGACAGCTCGAGCGGAGAGACGGTCCCGACCCGGTGCGAGCCGGTTGTGGCGGTGTTGCCCGAGAAGTACGCGGCGTCCCCGCCCGCAGCGTTTTCTCCGTACACACCGAAACCGTTCGGGCTCGCGGATCTTCCGTGAACCCCGGCCGCGGTTCCGGTGAGAGTCGAGGCAACACCGTAAACCCCACGTCCGGTACTGCTTGAGGTACTCCCCTGGACCCCGTAGCTCGCGGCACCGTTCCCCAGGGCCTCCCCCAGGACTCCGATCCCCCCGCTCCCGGTTGCCTGGCCATGGACGCCATAGGTCACGCCGGTGGCGTGATTCGCCTGCCCGCGCACGCCCGTGCCGGTGATGCTGTTCGTTTCCCCCATCACGCCGACCAGGGAGCCGCTCGTTCCGGACTGAAGCCCGTGAATCGCCCGTGCCGCTCCACCGTTCACCTGCAGGTTCGCCAGCGGCGTGGTCGTTCCGATGCCCACCAGGCCCGCGGCATCGATCGCCATCCGCACGGTGTTGTCCGTGAGCAGCCGGAAGGGGTGGGAACTGGTGGTGCCGATGCTCGCGGAGGTCGTGCTGGCCGCCAGACGCACCGCGGATCCCGCCGTGCGCTCTACCTTCAGGTGGGCGAACGTCGGATCGAGGATGTGCAACCGATCGCTCGGTGTGGAAGTCCCGATCCCGATGTTACCGTTCAGGCGGTAGATGTCACTCCCCGAGGAAGTCCATTCACCGCCTCCCCCGCCGTCGAGGGCAACTTCGGCAACCCCAGCGCGCAATGCGTAAGGCACGGCGAGCAAGCGCCGCCTCGGGGTCAGCGTCACCCCGTCGACTCTGGTTTCGAGCCATCGGGCGTCATCCGCGAAGAGCTCCGAATCGAGGGGTGCAGTGCTCCCGAGCGCCACCTGGAAGTCGCCCTGGGTCACGACCACTCCCGGATGAGCCTCGGACCACAAGCTGGCCCCGCCGTTCGTCGTGTCGTAGATCGCGAACTCGAGGTCCACCGATCCGTCGATCGGGTCGCCGTTGTCGTCGGCCAGGAGCCCCTGGTAGTTGATCATCCCCGGAGGTCCCGCGCTTGCCGCGACGGAAAGCACCAGGAGCAAGACGGGAAGCACCCCCACCCAGAATCGAGCGGCAGGTACGCGCGCGCATTTCATTCGGTCCCCCTTCTGCCCGACCACTTCTTCCGGAACGGGCCGTTGGTGCGTTACGCGAGAATCGGAGGGGGGGCCCTTCAGACTTTTTTTCGGAGGAAGACATTCCGACCAAACGAACACGAATTTTCGTTTGGTCTTGACCATTTCAAAAGACGGTTTAGAATGGTCAGATGGTCATCCAGCGTCGACTCGCCCCTGCGATCTCCGCCGACCTGTCGCGAAAGCTGGTCCTCCTTTCGGGGCCGCGACAGGTTGGAAAGACCACGCTCGCCCGCGCGGTCGAGGATGGGGCGGAGTACCTCAACTACGACATCCTGACCCATCGACGCCGGATCCAGCGCGAGGAGTGGGATCGCGAGCGGAGCCTGCTGATCCTGGACGAACTCCACAAGATGCGCGGCTGGAAGGGTTGGCTCAAGGGGGTATGGGATGGTCGAGAGCCGATCCAGAAGATCCTGGTGACCGGGTCGTCACGCCTCGACACGTTTCGGCGAGCAGGAGACTCGCTCGCCGGCCGATTCTTCCACCACCAGCTCCACCCGTTCACGGTGCGCGAACTCCGCGGGCGCTTCGACCCCCGAGCGGCGGTAGGACGGCTCCTTCTGCGGGGAGGGTTTCCGGAGCCACTTCTGGCCACCTCGGACGAGGAGGCGGAACGCTGGAGGACTTCACATCTCGACCGTATCGTGCGCGACGACGTCGACGCGATCGAGCGGGTGCGGGATGTACGCCAGCTCGAACTCCTGGTCGAGCTGCTCTCCGAGCGGGTTGGGTCGAACGTTTCCTACCAGAACCTGGCCGAGGACCTCACGGTCAGCGCACCGACGGTCAAACGGTGGATCGAGGTGCTGGAAGCGCTGTGCGTGGTGTTCACCGTGCGTCCCTACACCCAAGCGCAGAGCCGGTCGTTGCGCAAGGAACCGAAGGTCTACTTCTACGACCTCGGCCGAGTGCGCGGCGAAGCGGCGCGTCTGGAGAATCTGGTCGCCGGCCACCTTCTGGCGCGAAACTCGTTCCTGTCATCGACCAAGGGGCAACGGCGAGAGCTCCACTACGTGCGCGACAAGGAGCGACGTGAGGTCGACTTCCTCACGATCGTCGACCGTCGTCCGGAGTTCCTGATCGAGGTCAAGACGGCGGACGAGTCGATCTCGCCCGCCCTGGCGTACTACGCCGCGAGGATCGAGTGCCCGGCGCTCCAGTTGGTGCTCACCGCCGCGCGGGCATCCACCCGCGCGCTCGCCCGCGTCGCTCCGGTCGCGAGTTGGCTTGCCGATCTCGAGGCGTAGATCCCGGGGCGCGATCCCTCGCGAGGCTGCGAGTTCCCAGGTCCTTCCGCATCCCCCGCCGGTCGGCTAGACTCTTTCCCCATGCCCATCTCACGAGAACAGGCGATCGAGATCGTTCGGCGGCTCAGTCAGGCCGGGCCGATCGAGGAACTGGCCGCGCGGCTAGCTCCCAAGTCGGCGGCGGAGCGGCCCTTTCCTCCGGATGTGCCGCGTCCGAGCGATGGCGGCGCGACCGGGCGCGACGCGCGACTGGAGTTCCTCCGCGGGCTGGGCCACGACCTGCCGCACCTGCGGGGTGCGGCTCCCGCGCCCGAGCCGGAGACCTTGCAAGGGAACATCGAGAACTACATCGGCATGGCCCAGATGCCGGTCGGCCTGGTCGGCCCGCTGCGGATCAACGGCCTGCACGCCAATGGTGACTACTACGTCCCGCTGGCCACCACCGAGGGGGCACTGGTCGCGAGCTACCATCGCGGCGCGCGCCTGGTCACCCGGTCGGGAGGGGTTTCGACCCTGACCACGGCGGAGCAGGTCCAGCGGGCGCCGGGGTTCGTCTTCGCGAGCCTCCCCGACGCGGGACGATTCGCCGCCTGGGCGATCTGCCAGTTCGAACGGATGAAAGAGGTCGCGGCGACCCGCACCCGGCACGGCCGCCTGGAGGATCTCCAGGTCCACATCGAGACTCGCACGGTCTATCTGATCCTGCAGTACTACACCGGTGACGCCGCGGGACAGAACATGGTGACCCTCTGCACCGAGGCGGTCTGCGCCGACCTGATGGCCCGGACGGAGATCCAGCCGACTCACTGGTTCGTCGAGTCGAACATGTCGGGGGACAAGAAGGCGACGGTGCTCAGTTTCCTTCACGGGCGCGGGCGGAAGGTGATCGCGGAGGTGACGCTTCCGCGCGAGCGGGTGACCCGCGGGCTGCACACCACCCCGGAACGGATGTGCGACTACTGGCGGATGAGTTTCGTCGGTGGAGCGCAGAGCGGCTCGATCGGCGTGAGCGGTCACGTGGCGAACGGTCTTGCCGCCCTCTTCATCGCCTGCGGGCAGGATGCCGCCTGCGTGAGCGAGGCGAGCGTCGGAATCACGCGCATGGAAGTGACCGCGGCGGGCGACCTCTGGGTCGGGATCGACTTGCCGAATTTGATCGTCGGCTCGGTCGGTGGCGGCACCCGCATGCCGACCGCGCGCGAGTGCCTGCGCATCCTCGATTGCGAAGGAACCGGGAAGGGGGCCCGCCTGGCCGAGGTCGCGGCCGCGCTGGTCCTGGCGGGCGAGATCTCGATCGTTGGAGCGCTCTGCGCCGGAGAGTTTGCCCGGGCACATGCGGACCACGGACGCCCCAACCCGGCGTGAGCCTCATCCACGTTGAACCCGCGAGGAGATGAGATGGCCCCGCGCCGCAGCCTTGGTGCTCGCTTCTGGTCGTACCAGGCGGTGCGGTTTCCGCTCCCGGGATTCATTCCCCTCGTCACCGCGTTCGCCTTCTCCTCCGCGGCCTACTCGCGCGTGGTGCGCGGCGCGCCCGGCTTCATTCCCTGGGAGCGGTTCGCGGTCGGAGCGATCACCGCGCTGGTCTTCTTCTTCATGCTCCGCGTGCTCGACGAGCACAAGGATGCCGAGGTCGACGCGCGCTACCGGCCCGAGCTGCCGGTGCCGAGCGGGCTGATCTCCCTGGCCGAACTGCGCTGGATCGGCGGTTCGCTCGTCGCGCTCACCGTGGTTGCCAACGCGTTGCTCGCTCCGCCGCTTCTTCTGGCCTATCTGGTCGTCGTGGTCTGGGCCTCGTTGATGACCAAGGAGTTCTTCGTCCGGGAATGGCTGCGCACCCATCCGACGGCGTACCTGTTGACCCACATGGCGATCATGCCCGCGATCGACCTCTACACCACCGGGCTCGATTGGCTCGCCGAGGGCCAACCGGCGCCTCACGGGCTGGTCGCGTTCCTGATCGTCACCTTTCTGAACGGAGTTCTGATCGAGGTCGGACGCAAGCTGCGCGCGCCCGGCGAGGAGCGCGAGGGGGTCGACACCTACACGCGCGCCTGGGGACTGCGAGCCGCGCCGACGGTCTGGATCGCCACCCTTCTCGGCTCCGCCGGATTCGCATGGCTGGCCGCGCGCGACACCGGCACCGCGGGAGTGACCTTGGCCTTCCTGATTCCCGCCGCGCTGCTCTGCGCCTGGCCGGCAGTCTCCTTCCTGCGTCGACCCGATCGTCGATCGGCCGCGCAGGCCGAGACGGCCAGTCAGCTCTGGCCGCTCTTCACCTACCTGCTCCTCGGCGCGGCCCCCTACGTCATGCGGCTCCTCGGGAGCGCGCGATGAGCGCCTGGTTCTGGGTTCCCCGAGACGGCGGCCCGCTGCCTGATACCCGAACCGTGGGTGGGAAGGGACGACAGCTCGGGGCGCTCTCGAACCTCGCGGCGCGCCACGGCAGCCGGGTGCCCCGCTTCGTCGTCCTCCGCACCGAGGCGTTCGAGCGCTGGGCCGATGCTGGGGTCGGACCGAATGCTGCGAGCGATCTGCTTCCCGAGCCTCTGGCCAGCGGCCTCACCACGGTCTTGCGCGAGAGCGGTCTGCAGGAAGCGTCACTCGCGGTGCGATCCTCGGCCACCCGCGAGGACGGGAGCTCCGCATCGTTCGCCGGGCAGTTCGACTCGGTCCTGTCGGTGCCGGGAAACGACCCCCGCCGGCTGCACGCCGCCATCCGTCAGGTCTGGGCCTCGGCGGCGGGCGCGCGGGCGGTGGCCTATCAGGCGCAGCAGACGGGCGAGGCCGATGCCCGGATCATGATGGCGGTGGTGCTGCAGGAGATGGTCGAGCCGGCCGCCGCGGGCGTCGGGTTCGCCATCGACCCCGTCACCGGGGACCTCGACTCGGCAGTGGTCAGCGCGGTCTTCGGTCTGGGTGAAGGGCTGGTGAGCGGCGAACTCGACGCCGATAGCTGGCATGTCGCCAAGGGCGGCAGCCTCCGCTACACCGGCGCGCACAAGACCCATGCGGTGCGCTCCGCCTCCGGAGGCGGGACGGTCCTCACGCCGCTCGACCCGGCGCTTGCCGAGGCGCCGGTGCTCTCCGATGCGGAGGCGCGCGAGGTCGCCCGCACCGTGCGCGCCATCTCCGAGGAGCTGGGAGCGCCGCAAGATATCGAGTGGGCGATCACGGACGAAGGCGGCACCCGCTCGCTCGTTCTCCTGCAGACGCGTCCGGTGACCACGCGACCGCGAGCTACCGCCTCCGCGGCTCCATCCGCGGGCGTGAGCTATCTTCCCCCCCCCTCCGCGGACGATCCGACCGGCCCGGGGCGGAGAGTGTGGGACAACAGCAACATCATCGAGAGCTACTCGGGCGTCACCACCCCGCTCACCTTCAGCTTCGCCCGTGGGGTCTACGAGGATGTCTACCGTCAGTTCTGCCGCTTGATGGGAGTGAGCGAGGACCTGATCGCCGAAAGTCACGGTGTCTTCGCCTACATGCTCGGACTGGTGCGCGGGCGCGTCTACTACAGCCTGATCAACTGGTATCGACTGATCGCGCTCCTGCCCGGCTTCGAGTGGAACCGCTCCTTCATGGAACGGATGATGGGGGTGCGCGAGGCGCTGGAAGCGCCGCCCCCCGCGCCCGACAGCGGCAGCCGGATGCGCGACCTCTTCCGCCTGCTCCGCATGCTCGCCCGCATGGTGCGCGAGCACGGCCGGCTGAAGCACGAGGTCCCGGCCTTCCACGCCCGGGTGCGCGGAACCCTCGATCCCCTGAAGGGTCAGGACCTCTCGACCTGGGACGAGCAGCGGATCGCCGCCCTCTACCGCAAACTCGAGCGCGAACTCCTGCAACACTGGCGTCCGCCGCTGGTGAACGACTTCTTCGCCATGATCTTCTTCGGCGTGCTCGGTCGTCTGATCGAACGCTGGCTGCCGGATGCGCCGGTCACGCTGGGCAACGACCTCCTCTGCGGCGAGGGCGGGATCATCTCGACCGAGCCGGCGAGGCGGGTGATGGCGCTGGCCCGGCGCGCCCGCGAGGAAGCCGCTCCAGCCGCCGCCTTCGCGGCAGAGCCCGATGACGCGGCGCTCTGGGTCCGGCTCGGCGCCGACCCCGCGCTCACCTCGTTCCGCGCCGCCCTCGACGAGTACATCGAGGCGTTCGGGGATCGCTGCCTGGAGGAGCTCAAGCTCGAGACGGTCACGCTTCGCGAGGATCCCTCTTTCCTGATCCGGATGGTGCGGGCCTACGCCGGCCAGGGCTCGATCGACCCCGACGCGGCGCGCGAGCATGAGCGGAAGATCCGGCGCGGGGCGGAAGCGCTGGTGCGCGGACAGCTCTCGGGCTGGCGGCGTCCGTTCTTCTTCTGGGTCCTCCGCGGAGCGCGGGCGCGGGTCCGCGACCGGGAGAATCTCCGGTTCGAGCGGACCCGGGTCTTCGGCATCGTGCGGCGCATGGTGCTCGGCCTCGGCGCCGCCTTCACGCGCGACGGCCGGCTGCGCGAGGTGCGCGAGGTCTTCTGGCTCACCACCCCGGAGGCCCTCGCGGTGGCCGAGGGGAAGCGCCCGGCGACTGACCTGCGGGAGCTGGTCGCGCAGCGTTCGGTGCAGTTTCGCGCCTGGCAGGAGGAGCTCCCTCCACCCGACCGCTTCGAGTCGACCGGACCGCTCGGCGAGTGGGTCGGGCCGCGCGAGGCGGAGATTCCGCGCCCGGGCATCGGGGCCGCGCGCGAAGGAGACCTCACCGGGACCGGTTGTTGCCCGGGCGTGGTGCGCGCCCCAGTTCGCATCGTGCGCGATCCGCGCGAGGCGACGAACCTCACGGGGAGGATCCTGGTCGCGGAGCGGACCGACCCAGGCTGGACGTTGCTCTTCCCCGCGGCGCAGGGGCTCCTGGTGCAACGCGGCAGTCTCCTGAGCCACTCTGCCATCGTGGCCCGCGAGATGGGGCTCCCCTGCGTGGTCGGGATCGGTGGGTTGCTCGACACCCTGACCGACGGCGAAGTGGTCGAGATGGACGGCACGACCGGAGTGGTCCGCCGGATGACGGGAGAACGCGGATGAGTGGTGTCGAACAGAAGGCGGCCTTCGACTTCGTCCGCTACGCCAGCGTGTGGGAAGATGCCGACATCCTCTGTGAGGCGCTGGCCGAGTCGGCCCGCGGCGGGAGAGTTCTCTCGATCGCCTCCGCCGGGGACAACGCCCTCGCCCTCCTGACCCTCGATCCCGCAGAGGTGGTGGCGGTCGACCTCAACCGCGCGCAGATCGCCTGCGTGGAGCTCCGGCGGGTGGCCTTCCGCCGCCTCGACTACGAGCCGCTCTTGGCGTTCCTCGGGGTTCTCCCCGCGGCCGATCGGAACGCGACCTACCACCGGCTCCGGAGCGAGCTCCCGGCCGACGCGGCGCGCTTCTGGGACGACCGACCGGCCGAGATCGCGAGTGGCGTGATCCACGCCGGCAAGTTCGAACGCTACTTCACTGCATTCCGCACGCGCATACTGCCCTTGGTTCACGGCGCCGGCATGGTGCGCCGGCTCCGCACCGGCCGTACCCTCGACGAGCAGCGTCGATTCTACTCCGATCGCTGGAACACCTGGCGCTGGCGGCTGCTCTTCAAGCTGTTCTTCAGCCGGTTCGTCATGGGTCGCCTCGGCCGCGACCCGGCGTTCTTCGATCATGTCGAGGGCTCGGTCGCCGAGCGGATCCTCGAACGAACACGCTACGCCCTGACCGAGATCCCGGTGGCGAGCAATCCGTACCTGGCCTACATCCTGACCGGGAGTTTTCCTCCGGAGGCGCTGCCGCTCTACCTGCGCCGATCGGTCTTCGAGGCGATCCGCTCGCGCCTGGATCGACTGACCGCCGTGGTGCAGCCGGCCGATCAGACCGCCGGACCGTTCCACGGGTTCAATCTCTCCGACATCTTCGAGTACATGTCGGAGGCCGAGCACGCCCGCGTCTACGCGGCCCTGCTCGATCGCGCGGCGCCGGGAGCGCGCCTCGCCTACTGGAACATGCTCGCACCCCGCGGCGTGCCCCGCGAAGAGACCCGCGCCCGCGCCCTGCCGGAGCTGGCCGCATCGCTCCATGCCCGCGATCAAGCCTGGTTCTACCAGCGGTTCCATGTCGATCAAGTAGAGGCCAGCGGCGGATGACCAGCACCCTGCCGATTCCCCGGAATGACGCCACCCTGGCCGGTGAACTGATCGCGGCCGCGATCGTCGGTGCGATCTTCCTGCTCTTACTCGGGCTGGCGGAGCTGTGGCGCCGCGCCCTGTCGCCTCCGGCCGAGTGGACCCGCAAGTTCGTCCACATGTCGAGCGGCGTGCTGGCCGGATTCTTCCCCTGGATCTTCCGCACTCATTGGACCCTGCTCGTCCTGGGCACCGCGATGGTGACGATCTTCACCGTGGGGCGCCGCCGCGGCTGGTTCCGGGCGGTACTCGGGGTGGAGCGCTCCTCGTCCGGGGAACGCTGGTTTCCGGTCGGGGTCTATCTCTTGAACGTGATCGCGCGGGAGCAACCGGTCTTCTACCTCATCTCGCTCTCCGCCCTGGTCGTCTCCGACGCGCTGGCCGCGCTCCTCGGAACCCGCTACGGTGAGCACCACTTTCCGGTCGGCGGCGGGCGCAAGAGCTTCGAAGGATCCGCCGTCTTCCTGCTCACCACCTTTCTCGGCGTTCACCTCCCGCTGCTGCTCCTCACCGATCTCGGACGGACCGAGTGCGTGGTGATCGCGCTCCAGCTCGCCCTGATCACCACCGCCTTCGAGGCGATCGCGCAGCACGGCAACGACAACTTGATCGTGCCCCTCGCCACCTACTACCTGCTGGTCAAGATGACCGCCCACGACGCGCACTGGATCGTGCTCCAGCTCGCCGCCCAGCTCGGCATGCTCGTCTTCATGCTGCTCCTGGCGCGCGGCAATCGATTCCTCTCCTTCGCCGGCGCACTGGCCGCGCACCTGGTGCTCTACGCCGCCTGGAGCCTGGGCGGGCCGCGTTGGACCCTCGCCCCCGCGCTCACCCTGGCGGGTTACCTGGCAGTGGTCATGGCCCATCTTCGCGGCTCGGAGCCTCCGGCCGGCGGCCACCAGGTGCAGGGCGTCTTCTACGTCAGCGTGGTTGCGGTGCTGCTGCTCTTCCTCGACAACAGCCTCTCGACCCTGCCACGGTTCGGCAGTCCCACGCCGCGGGAGCACCCTCTCTTCGCCCCCTTCGTCGGCGCGCTGGCCGCACCGTTGGCCATCACCATCGGCCGCCATCTCGAACCTCGGCCCCTTCTGCCGGGACTCGATCGCCGCTGGCTGCTCGGTGGCGTGATCGCCTTCCTCGCGGTGCCGCCGCTCGCCCTTCTGACCGTCGGCACGCTCCACCTCCCGATCGATCTGGCCTGCGCCGCCGCGATGGTGGCGCTCGCGCTCCTGATCTACGCGTTCCTGCGCGGACGGGGTGAGCCCACCGCCGACCTGCCGCTCGACCTGCGCACCCAGGGATTGGCGGCCGCCCTCTCCTCCCTCGTGGTCACGCCGCTCTACCTCCGCTGGATCGGCATCATCTGAAAGGGAACCCGCCGTGAGTTCGTTTCATCTCGAGTCGTTCGTCTCCGCCCCGGGAGAACCGCGCCTGTCCCCCTGGACAGCCGTTCGGGGACTCGCGGAGGCCCCGGCAGATGTGGTCGCGCCCGGGACGGAGTGCCTGCTCCTGTTTCGCGGCGAGACCGCCGTAGCGCGGGCCACACTCGGAGTGGCTGACGACCTGGTCGATGCCCCCGGACGCTCCGGCACGATCGGTCACTACGAAGCGCTCGAAGCGGAAGGGGGAGCCACGCTCTTGCGCGAGGCCTGCCTGCGCCTCGCGGCCCGAGGGGCGACGCGGGTGCTCGGCCCGATGAACGGCAATACGTGGATGCGATACCGCCTCGCGTTGCCCACCGAGCCGGGCGACCCGGAGTTCCGACCGCCCTTCTTCGCCGGCGAGTTGCGCAATCCCTTCGAGTATCCGGAGCACTTCGCTGCGGCAGGTTTTCAGATCGTCTCCTACTACGAGAGTCGCATCGAGGATTTGCGAAGCGCGACCGACCTGAACGATCGGGCGAACTCCACCGGTCCGAGCGCCCCTGATCCCGTCGGCGCTGATCCTGTCGGCGCTGATCCTGTCGGCGCTGATCCGAGCGTGCGCCTGCGCACCGTCGATCCGGCCCGCTTCGACCAGGAGCTGGAGGCGCTCCACCGGGTCAGCCTGCTCGCCTTCGCCGACAACCTCTACTACTCCCCGATCGAGCTCTCCACGTTTCGGGCGCTCTACGAGCCGTTCCGCGGTCGCCTCGATCCGAGCTTCGTCCTGATGGCCGAAGACCGGTCCGGCGATCTGCTCGGCTACCTCTTCGCCTACCCCGACCCGATCAGCCTGGAAAACGGGCGCCCGACACGCTTGATCCTGAAGACCATCGGGGTGGTCCCGGCTGCGCGCGGCCGCCGCGTCGGCTCGCTGCTGATCGATCAAGCGCGGCGCGCGGCCAAGGCGCGGGAGATCCCCTTCGCGATGTACGCCTTGATGCGAGCAGACAATCTCACGCGGGGAATGTCCGAGCGACGGGTGGCGCAGCTCTTCCGCCGCTATGCGCTCTACGAGTGGCGTCCGTGAACCCAAACCTCGCTGCATTTCTCGAGCAGCAGGCCGCGGCACATCCCGAGCGCCCGGCGATCATCGACCGCCGGGGCGGTAAACGTCGCGTGGCCAGCTTCCGCGTGCTGGCCGATCGCGTCGCCGCGGTGGCAGCCGGCCTCGCCGCCCGTGGCGTCGCTCCGGGCGACCGTGTCCTGCTCTTCGTCCCGATGTCGCTCGATCTCTACGTCGCGCTTCTTGGCGTCCTTCATCTCGGTGCCCAGGCCGTGTTCGTCGATGCCTGGGCCGGTCGCGCGCGAATCGACGCGGCGATCGCCGCCGCCGCGCCCCGCGCCTGGATCGCGATTCCCCGCGCGCAGCTGCTGCGTCTGCAGAGCCCCGCGGTGCGCGCCATCCCGATCTCGATCCTGGCCGGTGGACTCTGGCCCCTCGCGCGCCTCGAACGCCCGGCCGCGCGACGGCCCGCGGCGGTGGTCGATCCAGCATCCGCGGCACTCGTCACCTTCACCACCGGAAGCACCGGGAAACCAAAGGCCGCCGCCCGTTCACACCGCTTTCTCTGGGCTCAGCACCGCGCCCTGGCGGCGCACCTGGCGCTGCGCGAGGACGACATCGACATGGCGACCCTGCCGGTCTTCGTGCTCAACAACCTGGCACTCGGCGTCACCAGCGTGATCGCGGACTTCGACCCGCGCCGACCCGCCGACATCGACCCCGTGTCGATCCTGGCCCAGATCCGCGAGGAACGGGTCTCGACCCTCGTCGCCTCTCCCGCGTTCTGCGCCAAGCTGGTCGAGCACAGCATGGCCGCCGGAGGAACGCTCCCGCTGCGCCGTCTCTTCACCGGCGGAGCACCGGTCCTCCCGCCCCTCCTGCGTGGGCTCGTGGCCACGATGCCCGAAGGCGCCGAGGTGCTCTACGGGAGTACCGAGGCCGAACCGATCTCCGGCATCGACGTCCAGGCGATGCTCGAGGCGATCACTCCGGGCGGCGGCGCCGCGCCCACCACCGGTCTCTGCGTCGGAGCACCGGTGCCCGAGATCGCGCTCAAAATCGTGCGTGCGGATGACGGACCGATCGAGCTCGACGCATCCGGCTGGCGTCCGCGCGAACTCCCGGTGGGAGAGACCGGCGAGATCGTCGTCTCCGGCGCCCATGTCCTCCCCGGATATCTCGATGATCCCGAGGCCGACCGCGCGAACAAGGTGCGGCACGGCGCCCAGATCTCGCATCGTACCGGCGACGCTGGCTACCTCGACCTCGACGGCCGACTCTGGCTCATGGGCCGGGTCAAACGCCGCGTGTGCCAGGTCGGCGTTGATTGGTGGCCCCTCCCCGCGGAGCTCCGCGCCTTCACGCTTCCCTCCGTGACCCACGCGGCCTACCTCTCGCTACCCGGCTCCGACCGCGCGCTCCTCTGCATCGAAGGCCCCACCCCCGAAGAGCACGCCAACCTCGAGAACGAACTCCGCCAGCGCCTCGCCCCCTGGCCGCTCGACCAACTGATCGTGCTCGAAACCATCCCTCGCGACCCCCGCCACCACTCGAAGACCGACCACGACGCTCTGGTCGCGCTCCTCACGAAGACGCCCCGCTAACCCGTCGCCAGCGCAAAGGCCCCCGGGAGTGATCTCCCGGAGGCCCAGGCGCTACGCAATCCTTCTTGGCTAGAACCGCGCCGGGATCAGCGCGCCGACCCGATCCCACTGCGGCACCAGCTCACGATCGCCGTGCTGCTCGACCTCCTTCACCTTCTCCTTGCACTCGTAGTAGCG
This sequence comes from Candidatus Eiseniibacteriota bacterium, assembly GCA_016712505.1. Classification (GTDB taxonomy): domain Bacteria; phylum Eisenbacteria; class RBG-16-71-46; order CAIMUX01; family CAIMUX01; genus JADJQY01. The sequence continues at coordinate 330,748 of JADJQY010000040.1, forward strand.
GATGATCACCTTGATGTCGATGATCAGGATCAGGTCGACCTTGATTCCCGTCACCGCCAGGTAGCCGGGGAGGGTGAAGGACACCGGAATTTCGATGCCGGTGATCTCGGTCTCCGAACTCGCCACCAACCGCGGGCAGGTGTGCGCCGACTCCGCTACGTTGATCGGGAAACTCTGGCCAGAGACGTCGATCGGAAAGTCGCCAACCAGAGTCTCGATCGTGACCTTGCTGCCAGGTCCCGTCGTGACCTTGCCCGTGATCTCGAACGTCACATCGGAACCACCGCCTCCGCCCCCCGGACCACGCTCTTCGCGCCCACCGTACTGCTCCCAGTAATACTGCAGGGACTCCTCGATCATCGCCTTGGTGGCGTCATCGGCCCCCTCGGTCAGTGCTGACACCACCGCGGGATAAAACCCGGGGTCGCGAGCCATGAGATCTCCGAAGGCCTGGGCCGCCACCTGGGGATCCGAGCTGGTGAGCCCATCGATGGAGGCGCGGAAGGCATCGAATTCCTGCTGCATCCATGGCTCGAGTGGCCCGGTGTGGATCGTCCGCCACTGCAGCCCACCATCGCGTTCGCGGTCGTTCGGAAACACAGAATCGTCGTTCATCTCTTGAACTCCCCGCCAGGCTCGCGGTCTGATCCGCGCCTCCCCACTGCCCCCGACACCTCCGGGCTGGCGCCAGTCTGATCCAGTGCGCTCTCCGTCGGTCCATCTCCACATCCCGTGAATGCCGCGAGGACGAACGAGGCAGCGGCCACGATACGAGTCAGCTTGCTCATCTGTTTCCTCCTGTGCGTGTAGGCGGTTACTTGCAGGTCTTCACCGTGATCGTGATCTTCAGGTCCGCCTCGATCACCGCATTCAGCGTCTTGGTAGTGGTGCAATTACCCTCGGTCTTGGTATCCGAGTAGTCGATCGGAACCGTAACCGTGGTCTGCGAGGTGCTCGAGTGGCTGACGGAGCACCCCTCGATTCCGTCGATGCAGAACTCGAAGGTCTTGTCGATGTCGAAGGTGGTGTCTTCGTGAAGGGTGTCGCAGTGCGAGATGGTGATCCCGCCCTGGCAGACGCGCTTGTAGCAGAACTTACTTCCGGCCTTGACCGTCACTTTCCCCTCGATGCGAATCGTGACGCAGTACTTCGGCGGATCCTGCAATTCGGAGCGACCGGACAGGATCAGCGGCAGATCGATGGTGAAGGTGTCGGAGCTGCCCGTGATCGCGTACTCGAAAGCCGAGACGACCTGGTCATGAAGGCCGGGCTCGATCTCGTCGAGGCGGGCGAAGCCGGCATCGACGCGATCCCGCTCGCCGCTCGTGATGTCCTCCAGCGTTCCGACCACGAGATCGATTTTCTCCTGCACCTCCGGCGGAAGGGCGTCGTACCCGTCCACCACGATGCTGCTCGACGGCTCCGCGGTCGGCGCGTTGCTCGCCGAGGGGATGGAGTTGTCACCGCAGCCTTGCCAGGCCACGGTCGAGAGGGTGGCGAGGCCGAGCAGGGTGAGCAGCGAGAGGCGGGAGCGGGCCGCGGCGCGGGCCTTGTTCAGGAACGACTTCAACATGGGATCCTCCTCGCGCGTCGTCCGACGCGCATCCAGGTGTTCGGTTGCGGGTGGTCTGCCCGGATCGGGCTGGCGGTCGGCCCGTCTTCTGCCGACCGTACCGGGGCGGAAGGCGAGAGGCGGGCCGATCGGCGAAGAGAAGAAGGACAAGCGCGATGCCATCCTCGAGCTGCACCTGTAACGCGTTGTTTTGTAAGCAGTTATACGCCATAGACCGTGGGTCGGAGCTGCGACGCGAAACGCTGCGCAGCTGAGGCAAACTCGCAAGCGGATGCGCGATCCGACAACGACGCCAAAATCACACACTTACGAATTCGCCATTTATTGCGAATTTGACGGTGAATGCGATGGAATCGCGACGGGCGCGCGGTCGATCCAACGTGAATGCGCAGAATTTCACGAGTTTCCTGCGCTCGGACTCACTTCGGTCTGGGATCTCACGGCGACGTCCTCTAGAGTCTTGCCACGCCAACTTCACCACAGGACGTGCGGATGCCCGAGCAGCGGAAACCGGAAACCAAGTCGGACCCGAACCCGGTCACGCTCCATCGCGAGCGGAGCGGCATCCCGCGCGACCCGCTGGCAGTGGTTCTTTTGGAGGCGGCGTCCAACTACCTCGAGCAACGGAAGGGAGCGCAGGCGTACGACTGCGCCCTGCGCGCGCTGGAACTGGTGCGCGGTGACGACGCGCTGCACGGCACCGTGGAGGTGCTCGATCGCCTGGCCTCTGCCTGCCAGCTCACCGGTCGTCGCGACGCCGCGGAGGAGTACTGGCTCGAAGCGCAGGCGCTGCAAGAACGGCACGGTGAGCACCTGGGCGCGGCGCAGACCCACTGCCACCTCGCTTCACTGGAGAAGGAACGCGGAGATCTCCGGAAAGCGCGCGCGCTCCTGTTGCGCAGTCTGCAGCTCTCCGCAGGCTCTCCCCCGGGCGAAGTGCGGCCCGCGCGCTCGAGGATCTCTGTCCCGTGGAGCGCCGCCTGGGTGAGCCCGAGAGCGCGCTCGCCCGACTGAGCGAGGCGATCCGAATCCGCGAAGCGCTGGGCGACACGCGGCAGCTCGCGACGAATCACGATCATCTCGGAAACATCCACCTGGCACAGGGGCGCCTTCCCGAGGCGATCGAGCACTACGGCCGCGCGCTGGAGTTGTTCGAGCGGCTCGAGCTCCGGGCGGGCATCGCCCTGGTATCGAACAATCTCGGGATTGCGCGAATGCAGCGGGGCGAGTACGACCTGGCCACGAACGGCTTCCAGCGCGCGCGCTCCCTGTTCGCGGACCTCGGCGACGAACGCCGACTCGCCTGGACGGTCGGCAACCTTGGCCTGCTCGAGTCGTATCGAGGCAACGCGCGGGTGGCCGAGACGCTCCTCCTCGAGAGCGTCGAATCGCTGGAGCGGATCGGCGATCGCTCCGGCCAGGCCATCTTCATGAACAACCTCGCCCCGGTCTATCGAATGTCCGGGCGGCTCGACGACGCCGTCACCTGGGCGCGGCGTTCGGTGGCTTTGATGCGCGATCTCGAGCAGATCGAGGGCTCGACCCAGCCCTGGATCAACCTCGCGGTCTCGGAACTCGAGCGCCACCATCTCGACGAGGCGGAGCAGGCGGCCCGCGAAGTGCAGGCCCTCGCCCAGCGCTCGGAGTCGCCCGGTATCCAGAGCGAAGCGCTCATCCTGCAAGCCCTCCTCTCCCTCGCTCGGCGCGACCCGATCGCGGCAATCCTCCACGCGCGCGAGGCGCGACGGCTGGCCGAGATCGGGGATCATCCGCGAGCGGGCCGAAGCGCTCCGCATCCTGGGCGAAGCGGAGCTTTTGGCCGGCGACCTCGAAGCGGCCCGCGCCTCGCTCCAGGCGGCGCATGCGGTTTGCAAGACGCTCAACGATGCCTTCCAGCTCGCGCTCTGCCGCCTGCAGCTCGGGAAGCTGTTTCTACAGGTCGACGCGGTGGAAGCCGCAGGGCGGCACCTGCGGCTGGCGGCCGACACGTTTGAGCGGCTGACCCACGCCACCCGCCGGTGGGAGGCCTTGGTCTTCCTCGCGCGCGCCGAGTGGCGGATCTCCCCTGGCCAGGCCCGGGCCACGCTCGAGACTGCGCGCGAACTCGCCCGTGCGGCCGGACGAGCAGACCTCCTCGAGGAGACGCGGATCGCGCAGACCGAGTTGGAGTCCGGCACCGTGCCGACCGGTGGGGCGAGCGGATCGTTGCAAGAGGTGTCGCGCCTGGCGGCCATCGCCCGCGAGTGCGCCCATCCCGAGGAGTTCGTACTCCGGCTCCTGGAATCGGTTGCCCAGCGCCAGTCGCTCGACTGGGCCGCCTTCGATCTCGGCCCCACGCGAGGTCGCATCACCCCCCCCGCCTTCGCCGACGCTCCGGTCCACGATCTGGAGTTGCTCCTCCAGACGACGCGGGGCACGGCGCAACCGCAGCATCTCTGGCTCTCCTCCGACGACAATGAGGCGGTACCGATCGAGGGGCGCCCCTTCGCCGCCGCCGTGCCCGTACTCGGGCTCGCGGCCGAGTTAATCGGGATCCTGGTCGTGCGGGGAACCGAGACGATCCCGATCGCCGGCGTGAATCCTCCGCGCCTCTTCCCATATCTACGCGCGCTCGGCGATCTGATCGGGTTGGTCTGGCGCGGACTGGAGCCAGGCCGCGACCCCCTCCGACTGCCGCGCGATCCCGCGTCCGAGGAGCCCGGCGCGGTGCAGCTCTACGCCGGCATCGTCGGGGAAAGCCGCGCCATGCTCGCGGTATTCGAGGCGATCGAGCGGATCGCGCCCACCGACGCCAGTGTGCTGGTGCGTGGAGAGAGCGGGACCGGCAAGGAGCTGGTGGCGCGCGCCATCCATGATCGGAGCGCTCGGCGTACCGGCCCGTTCGTCGCCATCAGTTGCCCCTCGATCCCGCGAGATTTGATCGAGGCGGAGCTGTTCGGCCACGAGAAGGGGGCCTACACCGGGGCCACGACCAAGCGGCCGGGTCAGATCGAGCTGGCCGACGGCGGGACGCTCTTCCTCGATGAGGTGGGCGACATGGATCTCGCCACGCAGACCAAACTGCTCCGCTTTCTCCAGGAGAGGGGAGTTCGTCCCGGTCGGCGGGCGAAAGGCGGTCCGGGTGAACATCCGTCTTCTCGCGGCCACCAGCCGCAACCTCGAGGAGGAGGTGCGCGCCGGTCGCCTGCGCGAGGATCTTTATTACCGGATCAACGTGGTGCCGATCCACCTTCCCGCCCTGCGCGAGCGCCCGCAGGACATCCGCCCCTCATCCGTTACTTCCTCGATCGCCTCGGCGAACGCGAGGGAATCACGCACCCCGCGATCAGCGATGGCGCGCTGGCGCGGCTCAGCACCTACTCCTGGCCCGGCAATGTGCGCGAGCTGCAGAACACCGTCGAGTACCTGGTCACGCTGCGGCGAGGCGAGCTGATCACCGAAGACGATCTCCCGCGCGCGATCCACGAAGGGCAGGTCGGCGACGGGCGCGGTTCCCAGCCGAGTGAGAGCCGACCGTCCGGCGCCTGGCGACTGCGACCCGGCGAAACCCTCGAGACCCGGATCATGAGCCTCGAAGGGGCGATCATTCGCGAGACTCTGCAGACCTGCGAAGGCAACCAATCGAAAGCGGCTCGAATCCTCGGCCTCAAGGAATCGACCCTCAGACACAAAATGAGGCGGTATGGAATCAGCGGAGAGGCGTCCCGGGCCGAGCGACGTCAGAGACGAAAGACAGCACGTTCCACGCGCCGCGCGGCGCCAGGAGGAGAGAATGCAACGCTTCTACACTGATCGGACGCCCAGCAGGAGCCGGCGGTACAACCGTGGACTATCATCGCGGGACTACTGTTCGCGCTCTGGAGCGGCCTCGTACCGCTCAGCGCCGCCGATGCCGCGATCTACCTGAACGAGATCACGACGCAACCCTCCACTCAGGCGCGGGTGGAGATCTTCAACAGCGGTCCCCGGCGTGGTCGATCTCACCGGCTGGTCGATCCAGGGAGACCGCGGGCGCACCTTACCTGCAAGGGATCGCCCCCTCCCGCCCGGCGGCCGTGCGGTGATCGGTTCGCTCGGGGACATCTTCGAGCCGATCGGCGGCTTGCCCGGAATCATCGACGACCTCGAACGTCCGATCGACGGCGTCCACTACGGCGTGGTCGGTGGCGCTCCCGCTCCCCCCGCCCTCTCGATGCTCGGCAGTGTCTCGCTCTGTCGCTCGCCCGACGCTTCCCACGATCCCGCACCGCCGCAGAATCCGATCGTCGACGCGAGCTTCTGGACGCTCGACCTCACCCCGACCTTCGGGATCGCCAATGACGTTCCCAATGCCAACCTCGGCCAGAGCCTCTGCATCAACGAGATGATGGCCGATCCCAGTCGCACCCTGAGCCAGGCGATCGAGCTCTGCGGTCCTCGACCTTCACCGGAGGCGGGACCAACCTGAATGGCTGGTTCGTGACCACCGCATTCGGCGTGCAGTTCTTGAGCGGCACCGTCCCGTCCAGCGGCCTGCTCGGAGTCGCCCTCAACGCAAACATGCAGCTAGCGGACGCCTACCGCCTCGACCTCTTCGACCCCACCGGTCGACGCGTCTATCAGAAGAGTAGCTGGAACGCGCCTGAACCCCGCGCCACCTGCTACGGCGATTGCCCCGATCACTCCGCTCCCGCCGACGGCTGGGACTACCTCACCTGTGGCGGCGGGGTCACCTTCTTCCCCTCGTCTGTTCGATCGGTTCGAGCAATGCCCCCGCCGGCATCTGCGCCAAGTACGATCCGACGCACGGAGAAGACCCCATCGACCCCGATCCCGACGGCGGCCCACGTGACGAGGATCCCCAGGACACCCGAGGACGGCAGGGGAAAAGCGCCCACCCCGCGGACGGCGCACAGCCCGAGATCCAACGCGAGAGCTGGGGTGCCCTCAAGGCCCGCATGTCCCGCTATCACGAGCGACAGCGGTAGGGCGCGCTAGAGCGATCCGCGCGCGGCTCGACCCGGGCGAACAGCTCCCTGTGGAACCCACGCGCTTCCGCGACATCGCCATCAGCGTGAACATGGCGACGATCTCCAACCCAGCGTCGATCGTGACCGCTGCACATGAGTTTGGGGTTGCCCCATGGAACCCCACGGCCCGCTCGAGCGGGAGCCATCACTAGTGGGTCAAGGTGCGGACGGACTCGCGCGCCTGAATCACGGTTGGGCTACCTCCGGCCATCTCGCATGCCACCGCGGCTCCGAAGTCGCTCAGATTCCCCGGAATGCCCCGAGAAAGCCGGCCACCAGGCTGAGGTCGATCGCCCACCCGAGTGCTCCGCCCACCAACTTCCAGGGGCCAGGAGGCGCGACGCGAACGACCTCGACCTGGCTCCTCGGTGCACCACACTGCGCCTGTCGGTTCCTGCTATCATCGCCGCTCCGCGTACCGAGCCTTGAGGCGTCCCCAGCTCGTCGACTCGATCGCCACCGGCACGCAGGGATTCGGGTCGCAGCCGGTGCCATCTCCCTGGTAGGAGCCGGAGTAGTCGACGCACTCCTGCTCCAGCACGACAATGCACGCGGCGTTGGCCAGGGCAGCAGGCGCCCACGGCCGGAGCGCGCCGCAGCCCGCCCGAGCGCGCCAATGAGAACCCCACAGGCGTTTCCATCCGGTAAGCACGGTGAGCCATCGTGCAGATCGTACTTCCGATTGCCGGTCGGCTGGAAGCAGTAGGCCGCGTCGCAGAAGAGCGGGTCGGAGAAGAACACGTCCTGGACCAGAATCTCATCGGCAAGGACTTGAGACACATCCAGATCCGTGCACTCCGCGAGCACCGATGCGTTGGTATAGATCTCGTCCGGGAAGTCGGCGGCGCAATTGCCCGTGCAAATCGTGTCCTTCAGGTAGACATCTGCCGAGAAATTGAAGATCGCCCCGCCTGCAGTCGAAGCATAGTTCGATGCCACCGTGCAACTGGTAAGCGAGACAACCGCAGCGTCGCTTCGAATCGCGCCGCCGAGGCCGCCAAGAGACCGATTCCCGGTCAGGAGGCACCTCACCAGGCTCACGTCACCCCAACCGCCACTGACCCCCCCCCCGCCTTGGGAGTGCTCCTCGTTGTCCACGATCACACAATCGATGAACTGTGTGATCCACGCTGCGTGCACCGCTCCGCCTCTGAGGGTGGCTCGATTCCGATAGAACCGGCAGTTCCGGAACGTGCAGGTCACGGCTCCCGCCAGGACGGCTCCGCCCAGATCGCCCAACCCGTTCGTGAACTCGAACCCATCGACGCTGACATGCCCGAAGGCGTTCCCGATCTCCATCGCCCGGTCGGCGCCCCCGCAGTCGATCGTCACCGCACCGGGACCGTCGCGCGACAGGAGAACCAAGTCGTCGCCTGTGAGTTGTAGTCCCCGATTGCCGGTCCCCTGATAGACCCCTGCCGCAACCGAGATCGTGTCACCGCGACTGGCTGCAGTCACCCTGGCCTGAAGGGTCTGGAACTCCTCCGGCACGAGCAGGACGGCCTCAACCTGGGAAGCCGCGAAGCAACCCCAAATCAACGCAGTGATGACGATTCGGTGTCGCATCGTCGGGTCCCCTGGCGCTCGTCACCCGAGCGGTTCGCTACCGCGCGACCACCACCGGCCGCGCAAGAGTTCGATGAGTCAGGCTATGGCCTGGCCTACCGATCTTGGTGGCCGGAGGGGGACATGACCAGCGCGGAGATCTTGACCTGTCCGAGGCAGACCGGTCGCCACGATTCGGAATGGGCTGTCTACTCGGAGGGACCCCACGGTGCCCTGAAGAGCGAGCTCACGATCCAGAATCGACCGCCGCTCCAACCGTCCCCCAGACGACTCTCCAGTGGCCCGGCGGAGCTGCGCGAACCACGTCGGTGCCCTCCTCCACGAGGACCGTGTCCCCCCCGCCGGAGCACGCTCGAACACGTCGCTCTCCGATCCGGTCGGCTCGAGCAGAAGACGCTGTTTGCCGCCTTCACCGACCTCGACTCGCACCAACCTCCGAACGAGCGGACGAGATCCAGCCTGCGCAACCCGCACCTGCAGTCCGACCAGTGAATCTGGGGGTTCGGTCCGGCGCTGCCAGTTCACTTCATCGACCGACTCCCGATCGCCGTGCCAAGGATGGTGCACCGCCGGAGCAGCAGGCCAAGAGGGGCAACACCGACAGGACTCCAACAGTCTGCGGATCGAATCTGAAGACTCCATAGATACTGCTTCGCACGTTACCCCCCTTCGCGCCTACGAGCGCTCCTCCGCCAGTTCCGTCAGCATGAGATCGATCTCGAGCCCCTGGATGCAGTCGTAGAGCAACCGCGTTCGGTCTGGGGATACCGCGAGGGAGGCCGCGTACCACTCCAGGGTGGTCAAGGGAGTCTCCTTCCCGGTTGCGAGGTCGAAGTAGGCCAGCGTGGAGGCCTCGCTCGAGCGACGCGTCAGGTAGAAGCCGCCTGGAACCGCAGCCACTTCGTGCCACGCGCGCGACCGATCCGATCCGACCACAACCTCCTCCTTCCCACCATCGAGCGGGAGGGAACACGATGGCTCGATCCACCAGGTCTCGACAGATCAGCCCCGGCCGATCGGGCGAGACGTCGACGATTTCCAGCCCATCCCGACCGAAGCGAGCGGCGCTCGATCCATCGGGCCGGAACCGCCTGAGTTCGACCCCGGCCTCGGTCGTCCGGCTCGCGTAGAGGTCGTCTCCTTCCGCCGACCAGCCACCCACGGTGAAAGAGCCCTCGAGCGGCAGGGGTCCGGACGATCTGCGTGGCCACGTCGACCACCGCCACGCCGCCCACCCTGCGGAACCAAATGAGAAGACGACCCGTGTTCCATCCGGGGACCAACGCGGCTGGGTCATGAGGTCGGCCCGTTGGTGCGTGACTCGACGCTGAGCGCCGCCGGAGCTGTCCGCCAGCCAAAGATCCGAGGAGCCCGCTCGATCCGAGACGAATACGAGCCGCGCTCCGTCGGGAGAGAAGACCGGTTCCCAGTCGCGCTGTGTGCTCGCGATCCGCGGCGCATTTGACCGCTCCGCGCGGGAAGGTGACAACGCGACGCTCTTGATGGCGCGCGTGTACGAGAGTTTCTCGAACGCCAGACGATGGGAACTCGCGGCATACGAGAGCCGCTGCACGCGCGCCCTCCGGGGAGTGCGAGCAGAGTCCGCCGCCCGGAGTCGGTGTGCACGCTCCAGAGTCCCACGTCGAGCTTGGACGTCGCCGAGAGAGCGAGCTCTTTCGGCCCCAACCACGCGATCCCGGAAACGCGCCGTCCTTCGAGCGCGATCCTGCGCGCCGAACCCGTCGCGACCGGCACGATCCACGCGTCCTGCTCCCCGCGGTCGTTCCCGCGCAGGAACGCCACCGTGCGCGAATCCGGAGAGAACACCGGGGCGAAGTCTCCCCGCCCCTCCGGAAGACGATCGTCGAGAGTACGAATCGTCAGGTCCGGAACGGCGCAGCAGCCGCAACTCCGGCGTAGCCTGTCTCCTTCTCCGTCGTGGCCAGAACGATCCACTCACCGTCCGGGGACCAATCCAGTCCCTCGATGCTGCACGACACCGAGTACAGACGACGCACCTCGCCGCTCAGCACCTCGACGCTCGCGACGGTGCTTCCGGTCGCCTCCTGCAGCGCGAACGCGATCTCGGTTCCGTCGGGCGACCACGACGGATAGGTCACCGAGCCCGGTCCATCCACCAGGCGCGTCGGCCGCCCGCTTGGAAGCTGCATCACATAGAGGTCGAGCGCGCCGATGTCGGTCGGTCCCTCTCCCGACCAACTGAACGCCAGCATCGCGCCGTTCGGCGAGAGGTCCGGGAACAGTTCGAGCCCGGTGAAGCTGGTGATCGGCACCACATCCAGCAGTTGTACAACCGCCCGCGGTGGTTCGTCCGGATGGCGTGTGTTCCAGACCACCGCGGTCAGGAAACCGAGCGAAACGAGCGCGATCCCGGCGGCCCGCCCTGCTCGGCCCAGTCCCCGCCCCCGCTTCGGCTCGGGCAGCGGTTCGCGTCCGACTGCCTCGGCCGGAGTCGGCGCTCCATTTCTTGCTCGACCACCTGAACTGGGCCGGCGGCTCGCTCTCGCGCTCCGCCACGACTGCTGGCTCCACCGGAGCCACCGGTGCGATCAGCCGGTACCCGCCCTTCCGGATCGTCTCGATCACTCGTGGTTGCCGGCGGTCGTCGCGGAACACCCGCCGCAGTTCGGTAATGATGCGGGTCAGCGCCTCCTCGCAGACCAGTGAGTCGGCCCAGACGCTTCCGAAGAGCGCTTGGCGGGTGAGGACCCTCCCCGGCACCTCGGCCAGGCGGACCAGGACTTGCATCACGCGCGGCTCGATCGAGATCACCTCGCCCTCACGCTCGATTCGATTGAGCGAGGGCGAGACGAGACACCCGTCCACGCGAAACGCGTGCGGGTCCTCGCTGCGGGTCGTTTCGATCTTGCTGCGTTCGTGCATGCGGGCACCCCGAAGCTGGCCGCGACAACCCACCGATCGTACGCCCGCCGCTCCCGGGTGGGAAACCTCAGACGATCATCAGGAAACCATTCGCTCCTCTTCAGGCTTCCGATCGGGGGAATTCGAGACCATCCCCACGTCAATCCGCCGACCGCGCGGGCCCGGACGGACCCGAACCCGCGGTCGCACGGAGGCCCAAAGACGTCTGGAGGTTTGCCATGAAACGGATCGTCGTCGTCACCCTGGCGCTCGTACTCACCCTCCCCGGATCGCACGTCGGTCGTGCCCTCTCGGCCCCCCAGCGGCCCTTACTTCGGACTCACCTCCCGGGTTCACGCCCGAGGTGTTCGCCCCCGGATGGGTCTCCCTACCCAACCGGTTCGAGTACTGCCTGATCTTCTCGCCTGCGCTCGATGAGTGCGTGTTCGGTCAAACCAACTCGTCCTGGGGCGGCTTCGGGCTCCACTACACCCGAATGAACCTCGACGGCACCTGGACCGACCCCACCAGCGCGCCATTCCAGGGGGACGGGGATGCCTGCTATCCCACATTCTCCCCTGATGGGCAGAGCCTGCGCTTCGCCTCGTCCCGCCCCAGCTATCCCCCGATGCGCATCTGGAGTGTCGCTCGAGACACGGAGGGATGGCAGGCGCCCGAGGCGCTCGATCCCCCGGTCTTCTCCGGGGCGAATGAGGGGATCGTCGCTCACCAGCGATGGCACGCTCTATTTCTGTTCCGACCGCGCCGGCGGCCTGGGGGCAGGAGACATCTACCGCGCAGTCACCGCGACCGACGGCACCGTGACCGTTGAAAATGTCGGCAGTCCCATCAGCAGCCCCCAGCCGAAGGTGCCCCTGCATCGCCCCGACGGCAGCTACCTCATCCTCGAATCCCGCCGCCCCGGAGGCTACGGCTCCTCCGACCTCTACGTCAGCTTCCATCAGGCCGGAGCCTGGACCACGCCGCGCAACCTCGGACCCAGCATCAACAGCACCTACATCGAGGACGGCCCCTTCGTGTCCTCGGACGGCAAGTCCTCTTCTTCAACCGTCGCCGCTCGGCCTTCACCACCGAGCAGTCCGAGATCTGGTGGGTCGACGCCCGCGCCGGTTCCACCCCGAGCAGTCGGACATCGACGCGCTGCCCGAGCCGCAGAGTTCATCCCCGCGCTCACCCTGCGACCGAATCCCTCGCGCGGCGCCACCACCCTCTTCTACACTCTTCCCGAAGCCGGACCGGTTTCGCTCCGCAGCCTATGATCCCTGGGCCGTGAGCTCGCCGTCCTCTGGGAAGGCGCCCAGTCCGCCGGTTCGCATCAACTCACCTTCACGCCGCCCGCCGGCCAGCAGGCGCGCTCCGTGATCTTCTACCGCCGCCCGTCAGCCAGGGCCGTCCTCGGCGCCGTGCGCGCCCTCCTCGCTCCGCTGAGCAACGTGCGCGGCGCGGTCCCGGGCTCTCCCCGGCCCCGCGCCGCGCGCACTCCTCACTTCGCCACGCCATAGCGCGCCTTCACCCGTCCCCAGGACATCGGTTCCACCGCGCTACCGAGCACCCTCGCCAAGCGCGCTGATCAGCTCGCAACTCCGATCGAACGGATAGTTCCCCGGCAAACACGGCGATCCCGCCCGCACCCGAAAGTCCCCGCATCCGGATTGCAGAACAGCGGATCGACCACCATCCTCCTGAGCCGAGCAGAACAGCGGCGGCCAACTGTCTGCGCCTTCATTGCGCCAGAAAACATTGCAGTCGTTTGACGGCCCACCATCGCAGAAGATGCTGACTCCACCAATCGTCTCGTAGAAGACGTTTGACGATGTCGGCCAGACCGCTGCTTGGCACGACATGAAGAGCCCCACTTCCTGGCCGGTCACCCGGTTCCTCACGAAGGTGCAGTTGTGATTCCGTGAGACCTCCAGGCGAATCCAGCGAGATCCTGATCGCAGCGCCTAGTGGGAGCCTCATTACCGACGAAGACGCACTTCGTGATGCGTGCGTCCTGGTCCCCCGAAATGGCAGCGAGCGACCCCCTGCGATGTCCCCCTTGAACGCATCGTCGCACGTTAGCCCTACCAGACTCCCCTAGGGCCGAGCCCTAGCAATTTCCATCTCCAATAGTTCCGTTCTGCAGGAAACAGCAGTCCTCCACCACAGACACTCCCGAAGTGCGCCGCGAATGCTTAATCGCCCTGTGCTCGACTCCCTGAAACTCGCAATTGACAGCCATGCAGACCTCGCGGCAGTACAAGGGCGGATTTCGCCTCCTCGAAATCGACACCGAACGAATCGCTCATCCGGGACAGTCCGCAAGGAACATCCGATGCGACACCAATGTCACTTGCGGCCTTGCGGCCTCCGACCCTAAGAATCGTCAGCGCCTTCTCACGCACGAGAATGAATGGCTTTCGGTGGGGAACCCATGATCGGCGCGCCACGTAGCGTCCCGCTTCGATCTGATGGTCACCGCTCGCCGCCAGGCGGCATGCGGTGCTGAGGGAATCCGCATCGCTGCCGGATTGCGCGACGACCCAGGTGCGGGCGTCATGGACGGGGTGAGCGCGAGAGGATGAGTGCCGTCGCCAGCAGGCGGAGATCGGGAGGAGGGGTGGGGGCGTGGAGGAGGCGAGCGTGTGGTGATGGTGGTTGTCATGCGCGGGGACGAGAGACGGGGAGTGGTCGTTGCCCTGAGAGTCGGTAGATGGGCTGAATGCGGTGCGTGCAAGGGTCCGGGCCTCCTAGTCGCGCCTTCGATGGGTTGACTGACCGGCTGGGGCGGGTTTGCCCGAGCGTCACTCGGCGGGGCTGAACCTGCGTGCACGACGAAGTGAACCTCGCGTGCGGAGGGCTAGGAGTTCGATGATAGGAAACCCCGGAAGGCTGACCACCTCCTTCCGGAGCCAGTGATCGACGGGACCGGATCAGGCTGAGTTTGCGTCACCAGCGGGACTGCTCGTAGCTGAAAGGCCCCGTCGAACACGTGCCCGTTGGCGAAATGCCTCTGAGTTAAAGTCCTTGAGGTTCCGGATGACCGAGAGGCCGGTGTCGCTGGATGATCAGCATCTGCGTCATGGTCTGAACATCTGGTTGCGGCGCTCGACCATCTGCTGGAGCTGCGACTGATGGAGCTGGAGGTCTGAGCTCTGGCTGCCGTTGCTGGAGCCGCCGTTCGAACTCGAACTGTTGCTCGAGCTGCTGTTGGAGGAGTGCCGCGGAGGGCGGAGCTGGCTATGCCGCCGCTGATGGGGTCGCCGAGAGCTGCGGTGGCGCCGAGGAGCTTGCCGAAGAGATCGCCGCCGCTGTTGCTGCCGCCGTTGATGCTGGGCGCCTTCGGCTGCCCTGCTTCTGCTTGGCCATCTCGGCCTCGATCTTCTTCATCTGGTCTTCGATCTACTTGTCGATGTGAATGCCATGAGCTTGTCTATCAAGAGTATTTTCGTCCTCGGAGCGAACCGGGGCCGCCCTATGATGCTTCGCTGGTCATCGGCGCTGGTCTCGGTATGAAGTCGCGCCGTTCAAACCGTTCGAGCCGTTCGCACCGCTCGTGCCGTTGTTGCCGTTCGCGCCGTTTGCACCGCCGATGTTGCCGAACAGATCCCGGTAAATGTTCTTCGAATGTCGCCGGGGTCGAAACCGGACCGACTCGCTTCCCGCGCTGCCGCTCCCGCTGAGGAGCGGAAGTGGTGGGAACCGGGCGCGCCGCCTGGGAAACGCTGGGACGTGCCATTGACCTCGTTGTCGCGGATGTCCTTCCAGATGTCGCCGAGGTTGTTGTAGGTGTGGTCCTGTAACAACCACTGGTCGTTCCTGAGCCGGATCGGCTTGCTAAACGAACCGCAGTACTGACGACCGGTGATGATGGACCCGGGCACCGGAAGGACCGACGTTGTGGAAGTTGTACTCTGCTCGACGTAGTTCTGACGGGCAAACCTGGCGTGACGAAACCGCCGCCGGTCAGTGTGGTCGTCGTGGCGCCGCGCGGCGCGGGAAATGCGGTGCGACTCATGCCGCGGCGCGAAACCGCGGATCAGCTTGTCGAGTGAGCTGGTCGGAAGCCCGCCGCCTGAAGATCGATCAGATTGTGCCCTGAAACGCACCGAGGTCCGCGCGACGAGCGTCGACCAGGGTTACGGCATCGCCGAAACTATCGGGAAGGCTGAGTCCATCGAGCATCCGGGTTGACGTTGCTTCCGACCGAGTTCACGAACGACATCCGAGTCTCCTTGTTGCTCCTCCGCCCCGCCGCGGGGTCTGGTCTCCGGTTTGGGCTCCTCCGCGGGCGTGCTGTCGATCGATGCCCACTTATCGCGGCGAACGACGCGGAGTTGCGCCTCCGACGGAATTCGTGGAGAGGGGAGGAGACCACAGGTTCCGCAGAATCGGAGGATTCGACCCAGTCGCACCTCCCGTTGAATCGTATCTGGTTACGTAGCATCCGCCGGAGGGAGAGCTGGCGGGACGAGGAGCTGAACTGCGGGACAGGTCGAGAGGTCCGACCTGCCCTGCGGTTTTGGGGAGCGTTTCCGGTGT
The DNA here is from genome assembly GCA_016712505.1 of Candidatus Eiseniibacteriota bacterium. Lineage (GTDB taxonomy): Bacteria > Eisenbacteria > RBG-16-71-46 > CAIMUX01 > CAIMUX01 > JADJQY01. The sequence goes on from JADJQY010000040.1 coordinate 346,324, forward strand.
TACTGTCCGGATCTCGACCAGCTCGAGCCCTCCGGTGCCGCCCTGGGCCATCTCCCTCTTTGATCGGCCGACGCCGGGGGCGTAGTACTTGTACTGGCGACTCCCGGCTCGAGGGGGTCCACTCGCGCGTCTGAGGCAGTTGACGCAAAGCGCCTGTCAACTTGCCACCGATACGTCCGTGCGAACGACCGATGCCAAGGCCTCGGCTCGCCCTTGTAGTAATTCTGGTGGTAGCTGGCACCGACGACCGGCGTCCCCGAATGAGAATCTCCGCGCGCGCCGTCGACCCCGGCCTGCCAGGAACCTTCGGTGCTGATCACGCGACCGTTGTCGATCTCCTTCGTGTCTCGCCGAAGTACCAGATGTCACCGTTTTCGTGTTGGCAACCAGTCGAAGGTGTCCTCTTCGAGCTCCCCTGACGACGAAGGCGCGATCATGCATGACCACGCAGGTCACACCGAGAATCTTCTGGCTCGGATGTCACCTCGAACCCACCTGTTGAGCTCCCCGTCACCATTTCTTCCCTCGTAGACGAAGGTGGTGCTGGTTCGAGCGGGCGTACGGGTTGGTGATGGCGGGAACGAACTGCGACGGGACCACCGGCAGCTCGGGGCCGCTGGGCGACGAGCCGTCCCTGCCGCAGCGACACTCAGCGGGGCGAGAAGCGCCGCGCAGGCGAGAGAAAGTGCAAATCGGTTCGTTCCTGCCTCCGGGTCTTGGTTGTTTCGATCAGCGGGTCACGACGAGCTTTCGGCGGTGCCGACCAGCGCGCTGGACGCGACGCAGAACGAAGTAGATGCCGGACGGCACCGCGTTCGATCCGTCGTCGCGGCGATCCCAGGCGAGGCCTGATCACCCGATCCCAGCGGCCGTCGAATGTCTACGCACGCGGCGCCCGGACGCGTCGAACACCTCCACCTTCACCTCGCCGGCACCGGGCAAGGAAAAGCGGATCGTCGACTCGAACCGCGACGGGCAGTGCGATAGACGCGCAGACCGCGAGGCACTGCTTACACGGGACCACTTCGGACGCGACCGGAGTGTGAAGGAGATCAGCTCGGTGTGACACCTGTCTCGAGCGAGATCTCGATGATCGAGCCAGATACCGGGAGCGTAGAACTTGTGCGCTTCGTGGCCGGGTTCGATCGGGGTGTACTCCAGGGTCTGCACGCAGGACCCATTGCA
>JADJQY010000041.1 GCA_016712505.1 Candidatus Eiseniibacteriota bacterium
CCTGAAAATCTGATTCATCGCTGCGTCTCCTTCCGAGCAGGCCTCAGTTGCAGGTCTTCACCTCGACCGTCACCTTCAAGTCCGCCACGATCGTGATGTCGATGTCGATATCCGGCGTTCCATTGCCGTTGGCATCCGGGCCCTGGTACTTGATCGGCGCGGTGACCCTGGTGCGCGACGTGCTCGAATGCTCGATCTCGCATCCCTCGATCGCCTCGCACTCGAACTTGAATTCCTTGTTGAACCGGAACACCGTGTCGCTGTCGAAGGTGGTGCAGTGCTCGATGACCACGCCTCCGGCGGTCGTCTTCTCGTAGCAGATCTTGCTCCCCTTCTTGATGGTGAGCGTGAACTCCACCTTGATGACCGTGCAGTACTTCGGATCCTCGGCCGCGAGTGTCCGGTTGTACACCTTGATGGGCAACTCGAAGGTGTACACCCCAGCATCGGATCCCGCGGCGAGCAAACCTGCCATCACCCCGTCGGGCCGGGCTCCGGTCTCATCCAAGGCGCTGAATCCGGCATCGACGCGATCCTGCCGACCGCTGGTGATGTCTTCGAGCGTGCCCATCACGAGATCGACCTTCTCCTGCGCTTCCGGGGGAAGGGTGTCGTAGCCCTGAATCACCATGGTCTCCAGGCTCTCGGTCGTCGGCGCGTTGCTCGCCGAGGGATGGAGTTATCCACCGCCAACCTCCCGCAGGCCACGGTCGGGAGGAGGGTGGCGAGGCCGAGCAGGGTGACAGCGAGAGGCGGGGAGCGGGCCGCGACGCGTGACCACGTTCAGGAACGACTTCAACACTCCACCGGGATCCTCCTCGCGCGTCGTCCGACGCGTCAACTCGTTCGGTTGCGGGTGGTCTGCCCCGGATCGGGCTGGCGCGGTCGACCCGTCTTCCACCGAAACCCGCACCGGGGCGGAAGGCGAGGCGGGCCGATCAGCGAAAGAGAAGAAGGACAAGCGCGATGCCATCCTCGAGCTGCTCCATAACGCGTTGTTTGCGCTTAAGCAGTTATACCGCCGCAAGACCGTGGGTCGGGCTGCGACGCGAGACGACGCACGGCTGAGGAGCCACGCTCGCCAAGCGGATGCGCGATCCGACAACGACGCCAAATCACACACTCACGAATTCGCCATTTATTGCGGTTGACGATGAATGCGATGGAATCGCGACGGGCGCGCAGTCGATCCAACGTGAATGCGCAGAATTTCACGAGTTTCCTACGCTCCGGACTCACCCCAGTCCAGGATCTCCACGGCGACGTCCTCTGGGAGTCTTGCCGCCAGCTACACCACAGGACGTGCCGGGATGCCCGAGCAGGGAAACCGGAAACCAAGTCGGACCCGCCCGGTCACGCTCCATCGCGAGCGGGCGGCATCGCGACCCGCTGGCGGTGGTTCTTTTGGGCGGCGTCCAACTACCTCGAGCAACGGGAAGGGAGCGCGGGCGTACGACTGCGCCCTGCGCGCGCTGGAACTGGTGCGCGGTGACGACGCTGCACGGCACCGTGGAGGTGCTCGATCGCCTGGCGCTCTGCCTGCCAGATCACCGACCGTCGCGGCGCCGCGGGAGCACTGGCTCAATACCGGGCGCTACAAAGAGCGGCACGGTGAGCACCTCGGCGCGGCGCAGACCCACTGTCATCTCGCCTCATTGGAGAAGGAACGCGGCGACCTACGGAAGGCGCGCGCGCTCCTGCTTCGCAGCCTCCAGCTCTCGGCCGGATCGGCGCCGGGCGAGGTGCGCGCCAGGGCGCTTGAAGATCTCTGCCCGGTAGAGCGGCGTCTGGGAGAACCCGAGAGCGCACTCGCTCGCCTGAGCGAGGCGATCCGCATCCGCGAGGCGCTGGGCGACACGCGACAGCTCGCCACCAACCACGACCATCTCGGCAATATCCACCTGGCGCAGGGACGCCTACCCGAGGCGATCGAACACTACAGCCGCGCGCTGGAGTTGTTCGAGCGGCTCAAAACTCCAGGCAGGCATCGCCCTGGTATCGAACAATCTCGGGATTGCCCGAATGCGGCAGGGCGAGTACGACCTGGCCACGAACGGCTTCCAGCGCGCGCTCCCTGTTCGCGGACCTCGGCGACGAACGCCGGCTCGCCTGGACGGTCGGCAACCTTGGCCTGCTCGGAGTCGTATCGAGGCAACGCGGGTGGCCGAGACGCTCCTCCTCCGAGGCGTCGAATCGCTGGAGCGGATCGGCGATCGCTCGGCCAGGCCCATCTTCATGAACAACCTCGCCCCGGTCTATCGAATGTCCGGGCGGCTCGACGACGCCGTCACCTGGGCGCGGCGTTCGGTGGCTTTGATGCGCGATCTCGAGCAGATCGAGGGGCTCGACCCAGCCCTGGATCAACCTCGCGGTCTCGGAACTCGAGCGCCACCATCTCGACGAGGCGGAGCAGGCGGCCCGCGAAGTGCAGGCCCTCGCCCAGCGCTCGGAGTCGCCCGGTATCCAGAGCGAAGCGCTCATCCTGCAAGCCCTCCTCTCCCTCGCTCGGCGCGACCCGATCGCGGCAATCCTCCACGCGCGCGAGGCGCGACGGCTGGCCGAGATCGGGGATCATCCGCGAGAGCGGGCCGAAGCGCTCCGCATCCTGGGCGAAGCGGAGCTTTTGGCCGGCGACCTCGAAGCGGCCCGCGCCTCGCTCCAGGCGGCGCATGCGGTTTGCAAGACGCTCAACGATGCCTTCCAGCTCGCGCTCTGCCGCCTGCAGCTCGGGAAGCTGTTTTTACAGGTCGACGCGGTGGAAGCCGCAGGGCGGCACCTGCGGCTAGCGGCCGACACGTTTGAGCGGCTGACCCACGCCACCCGCCGGTGGGAGGCCTTGGTCTTCCTCGCGCGCCGAGTGGCGGATCTCCCCTGGCCAGGCCCGGGCCACGCTCGAGACTGCGCGCGAACTCGCCCGCGCGGCCGGACGAGCAGACCTCCTCGAGGAGACGCGGATCGCGCAGACCGAGTTGGAGTCCGGCACCGTGCCGACCGGTGGGGGGAGCGGATCGTTGCAAGAGGTGTCGCGCCTGGCGGCCATCGCCCGCGAGTGCGCCCATCCGGAGTTCGTACTCCGGCTCCTGGAATCGGGTTGCCCAGCGCCAGTCGCTCGACTGGGCCGCCTTCGATCTCGGCCCCACGCGAGGTCGCATCACCCCCCGCCTTCGCCGACGCTCCGGTCCACGATCTGGAGTTGCTCCTCCAGACGACGCGGGGCACGGCGCAACCGCAGCACTCTGGCTCTCCTCCGACGACAATGAGGCGGTACCGATCGAGGGCGCCCCTTCGCCGCCGCCGTGCCCGTACTCGGGCTCGCGGCCGGAGTTAATCGGGATCCTGGTCGTGCGGGGAACCGAGACGATCCCGATCGCCGGCGTGAATCCTCCGCGCCTCTTCCCATATCTACGCGCGCTCGGCGATCTGATCGGGTTGGTCTGGCGCGGACTGGAGCCAGGCCGCGACCCCCTCCGACTGCCGCGCGATCCCGCGTCCGAGGAGCCCGGCGCGGTGCAGCTCGCCGGCATCGTCGGGGAAAGCCGCGCCATGCTCGCGGTATTCGAGGCGATCGAGCGGATCGCGCCCACCGACGCCAGTGTGCTGGTGCGTGGAGAGAGCGGGACCGGCAAGGAGCTGGTGGCGCGCGCCATCCATGATCGGAGCGCTCGGCGTACCGGCCCGTTCGTCGCCATCAGTTGCCCTCGATCCCGCGAGATTTGATCGAGGCGGAGCTGTTCGGCCACGAGAAGGGGGCCTACACCGGGGCCACGACCAAGCGGCCGGGTCAGATCGAGCTGGCCGACGGCGGGACGCTCTTCCTCGATGAGGTGGGCGACATGGATCTCGCCACGCAGACCAAACTGCTCCGCTTTCTCCAGGAGCGGGAGTTCGTCCCGGTCGGCGGGCGAAAGGCGGTCCGGGTGAACATCCGTCTTCTCGCGGCCACCAGCCGCAACCTCGAGGAGGAGGTGCGCGCCGGTCGCCTGCGCGAGGATCTTTACTACCGGATCAACGTGGTGCCGATCCACCTTCCCGCCCTGCGCGAGCGCCCGCAGGACATCCGCCCCCTCATCCGTTACTTCCTCGATCGCCTCGGCGAACGCGAGGGAATCACGCACCCCGCGATCAGCGATGGCGCGCTGGCGCGGCTCAGCACCTACTCCTGGCCCGGCAATGTGCGCGAGCTGCAGAACACCGTCGAGTACCTGGTCACGCTGCGGCGAGGCGAGCTGATCACCGAAGACGATCTCCCGCGCGCGATCCACGAAGGGCAGGTCGGCGACGGGCGCGGTTCCCAGCCGAGTGAGAGCCGACCGTCCGGCGCCTGGCGACTGCGACCCGGCGAAACCCTCGAGACCCGGATCATGAGCCTCGAAGGGGCGATCATTCGCGAGACTCTGCAGACCTGCGAAGGCAACCAATCGAAAGCGGCTCGAATCCTCGGCCTCAAGGAATCGACCCTCAGACACAAAATGAGGCGGTATGGAATCAGCGGAGAGGCGTCCCGGGCCGAGCGACGTCAGCGACGAAAGACAGCACGTTCCACGCGCCGCGCGGCGCCAGGAGGAGAGAATGCAACGCTTCTACACTGATCGGGCGCCCAGCAGGAGCCGGCGGGTACAACCGTGGACTATCATCGCGGGACTACTACTCGCGCTCTGGAGCGGCCTCGTACCGCTCAGCGCCGCCGATGCCGCGATCTACCTGAACGAGATCACCACGCAACCCTCCACTCAGGCGCGGGTGGAGATCTTCAACAGCGGTCCCGGCGTGGTCGATCTCACCGGCTGGTCGATCCAGGGAGACCGCGGGCGCACATACCTGCAAGGGATCGCCCCCATCCCGCCCGGCGGCCGTGCGGTGATCGGTTCGCTCGGGGACATCTTCGAGCCGATCGGCGGCTTGGCCGGAATCATCGACGACCTCGAACGTCCGATCGACGGCGTCCACTACGGCGTGGTCGGTGGCGCTCCCGCTCCCCCCGCCCTCTCGATGCTCGGCAGTGTCTCGCTCTGTCGCTCGCCCGACGCTTCCCACGATCCCGCACCACCGCAGAATCCGATCGTCGACGCGAGCTTCTGGACGCTCGACCTCACCCCGACCTTCGGGATCGCCAATGACGTTCCCAATCCCAACCTCGGCCAGAGCCTCTGCATCAACGAGATGATGGCCGATCCCAGTCGCACCCTGAGCCAGGCGATCGAGCTCTGCGGTCCTCGACCTTCACCGGAGGCGGGACCAACCTGAATGGCTGGTTCGTGACCACCGCATTCGGCGTGCAGTTCTTGAGCGGCACCGTCCCGTCCAGCGGCCTGCTCGGAGTCGCCCTCAACGCAAACATGCAGCTAGCGGACGCCTACCGCATCGATCTCTTCGACCCCACCGGTCGACGCGTCTATCAGAAGAGTAGCTGGAACGCGCCCGAACCCCGCTCCACCTGTTACGGCGATTGCCCCGATCACTCCGCTCCCGCCGACGGCTGGGACTACCTCACCTGTGGCGGCGGGGTCACCTTCTTCCCCCTCGTCTGTTCGATCGGTTCGAGCAATGCCCCCGCCGGCATCTGCGCCAAGTACGATCCGACGCACGGAGAAGACCCCATCGACCCCGATCCCGACGGCGGCCCACGTGACGAGGATCCCCAGGACGAGGACGGCAAGGGGAAAAGCGCCCACCCCGCGGACGGCGCACAGCCCGAGATCCAACGCGAGAGCTGGGGTGCCCTCAAGGCCCGCATGTCCCGCTATCACGAGCGGCAGCGGTAGGGCGCGCTAGAGCGATCCGCGCGCGGCTCGACCCGGGCGAACAGCTCCCTGTGGAACCCACGCGCTTCCGCGACATCGCCATCAGCGTGAACATGGCGACGATCTCCAGCCCAGCGTCGATCGTGACCGCTGCACATGAGTTTGGGGTTGCCCCATGGAACCCCACGGCCCGCTCGAGCGGGAGCCATCACTAGTGGGTCAAGGTGCGGACGGACTCGCGCGCCTGAATCACGGTTGGGCTACCTCCGGCCATCTCGCATGCCACCGCGGCTCCCGGAGTCGCTCAGATTCCCCGGAATGCCCCAGGAAAGCCGGCCACCAGGCTGAGGTCGATCGCCCGCCCGAGTGCTCCGCCCACCAACTTCCAGGGGCCAGGAGGCGCGACGCGAACGACCTCGACCTGGCTCCTCGGTGCACCACACTGCGCCTGTCGGTTCCTGCTATCATCGCCGCTCCGCGTACCGAGCCTTGAGGCGTCCCCAGCTCGTCGACTCGATCGCCACCGGCACGCAGGGATTCGGGTCGCAGCCGGTGCCATCTCCCTGGTAGGAGCCGGAGTAGTCGACGCACTCCTGCTCCAGCACGACAATGCACGCGGCGTTGGCCAGGCAGCAGGCGCCCACGGCCGGGAGCGCGCCGCAGCCCCGCCCGAGCGCGCCAATGAGAACCCCACAGGCGTTTCCATCCGGTAAGCACGGTGAGCCATCGTGCAGATCGTACTTCCGATTGCCGGTCGGCTGGAAGCAGTAGGCCGCGTCGCAGAAGAGCGGGTCGGAGAAGAACACGTCCTGGACCAGAATCTCATCGGCAAGGACTTGAGACACATCCAGATCCGTGCACTCCGCGAGCACCGATGCGTTGGTATAGATCTCGTCCGGGAAGTCGGCGGCGCAATTGCCCGTGCAAATCGTGTCCTTCAGGTAGACATCTGCCGAGAAATTGAAGATCGCCCCGCCTGCAGTCGAAGCATAGTTCGATGCCACCGTGCAACTGGTAAGCGAGACAACCGCAGCGTCGCTTCGAATCGCGCCGCCGAGGCCGCCAAGAGACCGATTCCCGGTCAGGAGGCACCTCACCAGGCTCACGTCACCCCAACCGCCACTGACCCCCCCCCCGCCTTGGGAGTGCTCCTCGTTGTCCACGATCACACAATCGATGAACTGTGTGATCCACGCTGCGTGCACCGCTCCGCCTCTGAGGGTGGCTCGATTCCGATAGAACCGGCAGTTCCGGAACGTGCAAGGCACGGCTCCCGCCAGGGACGGCTCCGCCCAGATCGCCCAACCCGTTCGTGAACTCGAACCCATCGACGCTGACATGCCCGAAGGCGTTCCCGATCTCCATCGCCCGGTCGGCGCCCCCCGCAGTCGATCGTCACCGCACCGGGACCGTCGCGCGACAGGAGAACCAAGTCGTCGCCTGTGAGTTGTAGTCCCCGATTGCCGGTCCCCTGATAGACCCCTGCCGCAACCGAGATCGTGTCACCGCGACTGGCTGCAGTCACCCCGGCCTGAAGGGTCTGGAACTCCTCCGGCACGAGCAGGACGGCCTCAACCCTGGGAAGCCGCGAAGCAACCCCAAATCAACGCAGTGATGACGATTCGGTGTCGCATCGTCGGCTCCCTGGCGCTCGTCACCCGAGCGGTTTCGCTACCGCGCGACCACCACCGGCCGCGCAAGAGTTCGATGCGTCCCGCTATGGTCTGGCCTACCGGGTCTGGACCCCGGATGGGGACATGACCAGCGCGGAGATCTTGACCTGTCCGAGGCAGACCGGTCGCCACGATTCGGAATGCGCTGTCTACTCGGAGGGACCCCACGGTGCCCTGAAGAGCGAGCTCACGATCCAGAGATCGACCGCCGCTCCAACCGTCCCCCAGACGACTCTCCAGTGGCCCGGCGGAGCCGCGCGAACCACGTCGGTGCCCTCCTCCACGAGGACCGTGTCCCACCCGCCGGAGCACGCTCGAACACGTCGCTCTCCGATCCGGTCGGCGCGAGCAGAAGACGCTGTTTGCCGCCTTCACCGACCTCGACTCGCACCAACCTCCGAACGAGCGGACGAGATCCAGCCTGCGCAACCCGCACCTGCAGTCCGACCAGTGAATCTGGGGGTTCGGTCCGGCGCTGCCAGTTCACTTCATCGACCGACTCCCCGATCGCCGTGCCAAGGATGGTGCAACCGCCGGAGCAGCAGGCCAAGAGGGGCAACACCGACAGGACTCCAACAGTCTGCGGATCCAATCTGAAGACTCCATAGATACTGCTTCGCACGTTACCCCCCTTCGCGCCTACGAGCGCTCCTCCGCCAGTTCCGTCAGCATGAGATCGATCTCGAGGCCCCTGGATGCAGTCGTAGAGCAACCGCGTTCGGTCTGGGGATACCGCGAGGGAGGCCGCGTACCACTCCAGGGTGGTCAAGGGAGTCTCCTTCCCGGTTGCGAGGTCGAAGTAGGCCAGCGTGGAGGCCTCGCTCGAGCGACGCGTCAGGTAGAAGCCGCCTGGAACCGCAGCCACTTCGTGCCACGCGCGCGACCGATCCGATCCGACCACAACCTCCTCCTTCCCACCATCGAGCGGGAGGAACACGATGGCTCGATCCACCAGGTCTCGACAGATCAGCCCCGGCCGATCGGGCGAGACGTCGACGATTTCCAGCCCATCCCGACCGAAGCGAGCGGCGCTCGATCCATCGGGCCGGAACCGCCTGAGTTCGACCCCGGCCTCGGTCGTCCGGCTCGCGTAGAGGTCGTCTCCTTCCGCCGACCAGCCACCCACGGTGAAAGAGCCCTCGAGCGGCAGGGTCCGGACGATCTGCGTGGCCACGTCGACCACCGCCACGCCGCCCACCCCTGCGGAACCAAATGAGAAGACGACCCGTGTTCCATCCGGGGACCAACGCGGCTGGGTCATGAGGTCGGCCCGTTGGTGCGTGACTCGACGCTGAGCGCCGCCGGAGCTGTCCGCCAGCCAAAGATCCGAGGAGCCCGCTCGATCCGGAGACGAATACGAGCCGCGCTCCGTCGGGAGAGAAGACCGGTTCCAGTCGCGCTGTGTGCTCGCGATCCGCGGCGCATTTGACCGCTCCGCGCGGGAAGGTGACAACGCGACGCTCTTGATGGCGCGCGTGTACGAGAGTTTCTCGAACGCCAGACGATGGGAACTCGCGGCATACGAGAGCCGCTGCACGCGCCCTCCGGGGAGTGCGAGCAGAGTCCGCCGCCCGGAGTCGGTGTGCACGCTCCAGAGTCCCACGTCGAGCTTGGACGTCGCCGAGAGAGCGAGCTCTTTCGGCCCCAACCACGCGATCCCGGAAACGCGCCGTCCTTCGAGCGCGATCCTGCGCGCCGAACCCGTCGCGACCGGCACGATCCACGCGTCCTGCTCCCGCGGTCGTTCCCGCGTAGGAACGCCACGGCACGCGAATCCGGAGAGAACACCGGGGCGAAGTCTCCCCGCCCCTCCGGAAGACGATCGTCGAGAGTACGAATCGTCAGGTCCGAACGGCGCAGCAGCCGCAACTCCGGCGTAGCCGTCTCCTTCTCCGTCGTGGCCAGAACGATCCACTCACCGTCCGGGGACCAATCCAGTCCCTCGATGCTGCACGACACCGAGTACAGACGACGCACCTCGCCGCTCAGCACCTCGACGCTCGCGACGGTGCTTCCGGTCGCCTCCTGCAGCGCGAACGCGATCTCGGTTCCGTCGGGCGACCTGACGGATAGGTCACCGAGCCCGGTCCATCCACCAGGCGCGTCGGCCGCCCGCTCGGAAGCTGCATCACATAGAGGTCGAGCGCGCCGATGTCGGTCGGTCCCTCTCCCGACCAACTGAACGCCAGCATCGCGCCGTTCGGCGAGAGGTCCGGGAACAGTTCGAGCCCGGGGAAGCTGGTGATCGGCACCACATCCAGCAGTTGTACAACCGCCCGGGGTGGTTCGTCTGGATGGCGCGTGTTCCAGACCACCGCGGTCAGGAAACCGAGCGAAACGAGCGCGATCCCGGCGGCCCGCGCTGCTCGGCCCAGTCCCCGCCCCCGCTTCGGCTCGGGCAGCGGTTCGCGTCCGACCGCCTCGGCCGGAGTCGGCGCTCCCATTTCTTGCTCGACCACTTGAAACTGGGCCGGCGGCTCGCTCTCGCGCTCCGCCTCGACTGCTGGCTCCGCCGGAGCCACCGGGGCGATCAGCCGGTACCCGCCCTTCCGGATCGTCTCGATCACCCGTGGTTGCCGGCGGTCGTCGCGGAACACCCGCCGCAGTTCGGTAATGATGCGGGTCAGCGCCTCCTCGCAGACCAGTGAGTCGGCCCAGACGCTTTCGAAGAGCGCTTGGCGGGTGAGGACCCTCCCCGGCACCTCGGCCAGGCGGACCAGGACTTGCATCACGCGCGGCTCGATCGAGATCACCTCGCCCTCACGCTCGATTCGATTGAGCGAGGGCGAGACGAGACACCCGTCCACGCGAAACGCGTGCGGGTCCTCGCTGCGGGTCGTTTCGATCTTGCTGCGTTCGTGCATGCGGGCACCCCGAAGCTGGCCGCGACAACCCACCGATCGTACGCCCGCCGCTCCCGGGTGGGAAACCTCAGACGATCATCAGGAAACCATTCGCTCCTCTTCAGGCTTCCGATCGGGGGAATTCGAGACCATCCCCACGTCAATCCGCCGACCGCGCGGGCCCGGACGGACCCGAACCCGCGGTCGCACGGAGGCCCAAAGACGTCTGGAGGTTTGCCATGAAACGGATCATCGTCGTCACCCTGGCGCTCGTACTCACCCTCCCCGGATCGCACGTCGGTCGTGCCCTCTCGGCCCCCAGCGGCCCCTACTTCGGACTCACCCCTCCCGGGTTCACGCCCGAGGTGTTCGCCCCCGGATGGGTCTCCCTACCCAACCGGTTCGAGTACTGCCTGATCTTCTCGCCTGCGCTCGATGAGTGCGTGTTCGGTCAAACCAACTCGTCCTGGGGCGGCTTCGGGCTCCACTACACCCGAATGAACCTCGACGGCACCTGGACCGACCCCACCAGCGCGCCATTCCAGGGGACGGGGATGCCTGCTATCCCACATTCTCCCTGATGGGCAGAGCCTGCGCTTCGCCTCGTCCCGCCCCAGCTATCCCCCGATGCGCATCTGGAGTGTCGCTCGAGACACGGAGGGATGGCAGGCGCCCGAGGCGCTCGATCCCCCGGTCTTCTCCGGGGCGAATGAGTGGGGATCGTCGCTCACCAGCGATGGCACGCTCTATTTCTGTTCCGAAGGAGACATCTACCGCGCAGTCACCGCGACCGACGGCACCGTGACCGTTGAAAATGTCGGCAGTCCCATCAGCAGCCCCCAGCTCGAAGGTGCCCCCTGCATCGCCCCCGACGGCAGCTACCTCATCCTCGAATCCCGCCGCCCCGGAGGCTACGGCTCCTCCGACCTCTACGTCAGCTTCCATCAGGCCGGAGCCTGGACCACGCCGCGCAACCTCGGACCCAGCATCAACAGCACCTACATCGAGGACGGCCCCTTCGTGTCCTCGGACGGCAAGTACCTCTTCTTCAACCGTCGCCGCTCGGCCTTCACCACCGAGCAGTCCGAGATCTGGTGGGTCGACGCCCGCGCCGGTTCCACCCCGAGCAGTCGGACATCGACGCGCTGCCCGAGCCGCAGAGTTCATCCCCCGCGCTCACCCTGCGACCGAATCCCTCGCGCGGCGCCACCACCCTCTTCTACACTCTTCCCGAAGCCGGACCGGTTTCGCTCGCAGCCTATGATCCCCTGGGCCGTGAGCTCGCCGTCCTCTGGGAAGGCGCCCAGTCCGCCGGTTCGCATCAACTCACCTTCACGCCGCCCGCCGGCCAGCAGGCGCGCTCCGTGATCTTCTACCGCCTCGTCAGCCAGGGCCGTCCCCTCGGCGCCGTGCGCGCCCTCTCGCTCCGCTGAAAGCAACGTGCGCGGCGCCGGTCCCGGGCTCTCCCGGCCCCGCGCCGCGCGCACTCCTCACTTCGCCACGCCATAGCGCGCCTTCACCCGTCCCCAGGACATCCGTTCCACCGCGCTCACCGAGCACCCCTCGCCCAGCGCCCCGATCAGCTCGCAACTCCGATCGAACGGATAGTTCCCCGGCAAACACGGCGATCCCGCCCGCACCCGAAAGTCCCCCGCATCCGGATTGCAGAACAGCGGATCGACCACCATTCCCTCCTGAGCCGAGCAGAGCAGCGGCGGCCAACTGTCTGCGCCTTCATTGTGCCAGAAAACATTGCAGTCGTTTGGCGGCCCACCATCGCAGAACATGCCGACTCCACCGATCGTCTCGTAGAAGATGTTTCGACTGATGTCGGCTAGACCGCTGCTTGGCACGACATGAAGAGCCCCACTCTCCGGGCCGGTCACCCGGTTCCTCACGAAGGTGCAGTTGTGGATTCCCCCGTGCGCGAGCCCGGGCGAATCCAGCCAGATCCAGATCGCCGCGCCCAGTGGCGCCTCGTTACCGACGAAGATGCACTCCGTGATGCGTGTGTCCTGGTCTCCTGCGATCGCTGCCGAGTGCTCTGCTGCAACGTTGCCTTGGAACAGACACTGGCGCACGTCGGTCGGTCCAGAGACTCTTAGGGCCGAGCCGTAGCGGTTTCCGTTAACACCTGAGCGGTTCTGCAGGAAACGGCAGTGCTCCACCACCGACAGTGCCTCGAAGTTCCCGCGAATGGTTGCTGCGTTGTGCTCGACGCCCTGAAACTCGCAATTGGACAGCCATGCAGGCCCGCGGCACACCAGGGCGGACTCGCCTCCCTCGAAACGGAGACCTCGAATCGTCGCTCGTGGGCAGTCTTGTAGGAAGATCCGATGCGACACCAATGTCACTGCGGATGGGGCTGTCTCCGACCCCAAAATCGTCAGTTCCTTCTCACGCACGAGGATGAATGGCTTCGGTGGGAACCCATGATCCGCCACGTAGCGTCCCGCTTCGATCTGGATGGTGTCACCGCTCGCCGCCAGGCGGCATGCGGTGCTGAGGAATCCGCATCGCCGCCGGAGTGCGCGACGACCCAGGTGCGGGCGTCAGCGGACGGGGTGAGCGCGAGGAGCAAGAGCGCCGTCGCCAGTAGGGCGGAGATCGGGAGGAGGGGGTGGGGGGCGTGGAGGAGCGGGGCGAGCGTGTGATGGTGGTTGTCAGGCGCGGGGACGGAGAGATGGGGGCGTCGTCGTCCAGAGTCGGTAGATGGGGTTGGCTGCGGTGCGTGCATGGGTCCGGCCTCCTGTCGCGCTCGATGGTTGGCTGACCGGCTGGGGCGGGACGGCTCGGGAGCGTCAACCTCGGCGGGGCCAACTTGCGTGCACGACGATGAACCTCGGCGTGCGGAGGGTCAAGGAGTTCGGATGAAGGAACCCCCGGAAGGCTGACTGCTCCTTCCGGGGGTCGGTGATCGACGGGACCGATCAGGCTGAGTTTGCTTCCAGCGGGGGCTGCTCGTGCTGAAAGGCCCCGTCGAACACGTGCTCGTTGGCGAAATGCCTCTGAGCTAGGCCTTGAGGTTCCGGATGATCGAGAGGCTGGTGTCGTTGAGCGACTTCAGCATCTGCGTCATGGTCTGGAACATCTGGTTGCGGCGCTCGACCATCTGCTGGAGCTGCGACTGCAGGAGCTGGAGGTTCGAGTTCTGGCTGCCGTTGCTGGAGCCGCTGCCGTTCGAACCTGAACCGTTGCTCGAGCCGCTGCCGCCGAGGAGGCCGCCGAGGGCGGAGCCGGCCATGCCGCCGATGGGGCCGCCGAGAGCTGCGCCGGCGCCGCCGAGGAGCTTGCCGAAGAGACCGCCGCCGCCGCTGCTGCCGCCGCTCTGCTGGGCGCCTTCGCTGCCCTGCTTCTGCTTGGCCATCTCGGCCTCGATCTTCTTCATCTGGTCTTCGATCTGCTTGTCGATGTGCTTGCCGAGCTTGTCCATCAAGAGCAGGAGCTTGTCCTCGAGCGAACCGGGGCCGCTCATGATGTCGCTGGCGCCATCGGCGCCGGTCTCGGTGGTCGCGCCGTTCGAACCGTTCGAGCCGTTCGCACCGTTCGTGCCGTTGTTGCCGTTCGCGCCGTTTGCACCGCCGATGTTGCCGAACAGATCCTGGAAGATGTTCTTCAGAATGTCGCTGGGGTTGAAACCGGCCTGACCTGCTTCCGCGCCGCCGTTGGCCCCGCCGAGGAGCGGGAAGTGCGGGAACTGCGCGCCGCCTGGGAAACGCTGGGCCGTGCCATCGACCTTGCCGTCGCGGATGTCCTTCCAGATGTCGCCGAGGTTGCCGTAGGTGCGGCCGTGGAACAACCACTGGTCGTTCTTGAGCTGGATCGGCTTGCTAAACGAACCGCAGTACTGACGACCGGTGATGTGACCCTGGCACTGGAAGGGACCGACGTTGTAGTTGTACTTCTGCCCGATGTAGCTCTGACGGGCAACCTGGCGCTGGGCGTAACCGCCGCCGCAGTGGGTCATGTCCGGACCGTTGTGGGCGGCGCGGGCAATGTGGGCGCGACCCATGCCGCGGCGCGAACCGCGGATCAGCTTGTCGAGTGAGCTGGTCGGAATGCCGCTCTGAAGATCGATCAGATTGCGCTGCAAACCACCGAGGTCCGCGCGACGAGCGTCGACCAGGGCGCCGATGGCATCGCCGAAACTATCGGGAAGGCCGAGTCCATCGAGCATCCGGTTGACGTTGCTTCCGACCGAGTTCACGAACGACATCTGAGTCTCCTTGTTGCTCCCCGGCTCTCCGCCGCGGGTCTGTTCTCCGTTTTGGCTCCGGCGGGCGTGCCGTCGGATCGATGCCCACTTATCGCGGCGAACGACGCGGAGTTGCGCCCTCCGATCGGAATTCGTGGAGAGGAGGAGTGGACCACAGGTTCCGCAGAATCGGAGGATTCGACCCAGTCGCAACCTGTTGAATCGTATCTGGTTACGTAGCATCTCGCTGGAGGGAGAGCGGCGGGGACGAGGACGGGGAACCGCGGGACAGGGTCGAGAGGTCCGACCTGCCCCGCGGTTTTGGGGGAGCGTTTCCGTGCGTTACTTCGTCCGGATCTCGACCAGCTCGAGCCCTCCGGTGCCGCCCTGGGCCATCTCCTCTTTGATCAGGCCGACGCCGGGGGCGTAGTACTTGTACTCGGCGACTCCCGGCTCGAGGGGGTCCACTCGCGCGTCTGGAGGCAGTTGACGTAGGCGCCCTGCCGGACCGCCACCGATACGTCCGTGCGAACGACCGATGCCATGTCTTCGGCCTCGCCCTTGTAGTACTCCTGGTGGTAGCTGGCACCGACGACCGGCGTCCCCTGAATGAGAATCCCCGCGCGCGCGCCGTCGACCCCGGCCTGCCAGGAACCTTCGGTGCTGATCACGCGACCGTTGTCGATCTCCTTCGTGTCCTCGCCGAAGTACCAGATGTCACCGTTTTCGTGCTGGGCAAACCAGTCGAAGGTGTCCTCTTCGAGCTCCCCATCGACGAAGGCGCGATCATGTACGACCACGCAGGTCACACCGAGAATCTTCTTGGCCTCGGATGTCACCTCGAACTCCACCCGCTGAGCTCCCCGTCACCATTTCTTCCCTCGTAGACGAAGGTGGTGCCGGGTTCGAGCGGGAAGTACGGGTTGGTGATGGCGGGAACGAACTGCGACGGGACCACTTCCGGCAGCTCGGGGCCGCTGGGCGACGAGCCGTCCCTGCCGCAGCCGACACTCAGCGGGGCGAGAAGCGCCGCGCAGGCGAGAGAAAGTGCAAATCGGTTCATGTCTTGCCTCCGGGTCTTGGTTGTTTCGATCAGCGGGTCACGACGAGTTTCGCGGTGCCGACCAGCGCGCTGGACGCGACGCGAACGAAGTAGATGCCGGACGGCACCGCGTTCGATCCGTCGTCGCGGCGATCCCAGGCGAGGCTCTGATCACCCGATCCCAGCGGGCCGTCGAACAGTTCACGCACGCGGCGCCCGGACGCGTCGAACACCTCCACCTTCACCTCGCCGGCACCGGGCAAGGAAAAGCGGATCGTCGACTCGAACCGCGACGGGGCAGTGCGAGCCAGGACGCGCAGACCCGCGAGGGCACTGCTTACACGGGACTCACCGGACGCGCGACCGGAGGTGAAGGAGATCAGCTCGGTGCGGACACCCGTCTCGAGCGAGATTTCGACGATCGAGCCGATACCGGGAGCGTAGAACTTGTGCGCTTCGTGGCCGGGTTCGATCGGGGTGTACTCCAGGGTCTGCACGCAGGACCCATTGCAGGAGCCGGCGGGCGCGGTCTCGGTGGCCTCCGAGGAGAGCACCTCGGCCAGATCCTCGGCGTCGCCAAGCAGGAACTCCTGGCGGTACTCGTCTTCTTCTTCCGGCTCGTCGAGCATGATGATGCCGGGACGCGCTCCGTCGATGCCCCCTGATCCAGCTTCCGTCGAGGCTGACCAGCCGACCGTCTTCGAAGTTGCGGCTCAACTCGCCGAAGTACCAGACGTTCCCTTCCTCGTCCTGGGCGTAGTCCTCGGTGTCCTCGGTCGCCACCCCGCCCTCGGTCACCACATCGCGGATCACCGTACAGAGCACTCCGAGGATCTCGATCGTGTCCTCGGTAACCGTGACCTCGATGGTCTCCGCTGCCTTCCGATAGACCCAGGTCGTTCCGGGCACGAGCGGGAAGTAGGATTGGGATCCGCCGCCGCCTCTTCCGGCGAGAGGAAGTCCTCCGCCTCGATCTCCGGATCGTACGCCGCCTCGCCGAGATCCTCACAGACCTCGAGTCGCGCCTCGTACTGCTCGCCGCAGAGCGCGAGATCGTCCTTCATCGCCGCTCCTGCCTCCTCCAGGCACGCGTCCCGATCCTCAGGATTGCTCTCCTGGAGACACTTGCCGACCTGAATCCAGAAGTCGTCCTGAACTTCGAAGCGGCAGGCGCGATGAGCGCTCTGCGCGGTGCGCGAGCAGGAGCGGGACCGTGCGGCACGAAGCTGATCCGGTGCCCCGCTTGCAAGCCCGGGTTCAGGGAGCATCCGTTCCGCCTCGATCTGAGGGCTGGTTCCATCATCGAGGTGTGCCTCGATGGCCGGGAGGGTCACGGGAGTCGAGGTCAAGACTGCGGCGATCAGAGCTGAGATCCACATGGTTCGTACTCCTTCGGTTCGGTGAACGCTGAAGAGCGAAGTGTCGAACCTAAATCGCTTTGCATGATTCCGCAACACCACCTCAGCAGCCCAGCGGTTCGCGCTGCGTGTTCAACCGCGTGCTGAGGTACTGGAAGATCGCTTCGAGCAGGTCGATCATCGTCTTCTTGTCGTGGTTGCGGGTGACGTTGTCGTGCACGTCTTTCCAAAGCCGCTCGATCCGGTTCTCCTGGGGGGCGTAAGGAGGCAGGAAGTGCAACTCGATCCGCCCGCCGAGCTCCCGCAGCGCCTTCTCGACCCAGCGGCTCTTGTGGATCACGTAGTTGTCGAGGATGAGGTGGATTGTCCTGGTTCGGTGATAGATCGAGGCCAGAAGATGAAGCAGACGGACGAAGAGCCAGCTCGCTTTCCGGTCGCCTTCGACGTAGATCAGCCGACCCTGGGCATGGTCATATGCGCCAGCCAGGTAGCGCTTCTCGTTCCGACCCGGAGTCTCGACGTAGCGCTGCTGCCCCCGCAGCGTCCAGTCCGGTCCGATCCGCGGGTTCTTATGGATGTCGATCTCGTCGACGAAGAGCACGACCTCGCGGCGGGCACGGTGGGCGGCCAGGCGCGCAGCTCGGCGATCCGATCCTCGCGCCGACGGCGGCTCCAGGGGCATCGGACGAACGGTCGCGCCCGCTTGAGCACCACCGAGAGAGCGCATCACCTTGCTCAAGTGCCCAAGCGAGAGCCGAACGTTCAGTTCTTTCGCAATCACCTGAGCCAAGACCTCGAGCGACCAAGTGGATCGTTGAAAGCCATGATCAGCCGGTCGGCCGACCTGATCTGGAGGATTCCGCCGCGAACGTCTTCGTCGACCTTGAGCGACCCGTTCTCCGTCCGCCGATCGAGCAGGCCCTGCCCCCTTCGGCGCGGAAGCGAAGGGCGACTCTCCAAGCGGTCGATGGGGCGCAACCCAGGGCCATCGCGGCGGCGTGTGCGCTCAACCCTTCCGCCATCTTCAAAACCAAGCGGCAGCGGATCCGAAAATCGGCATTGCGGGTCTTCTGACTGGCTCGGATAATGCGGCGTCGGGTCGGACGGGAAGACGTCCGAGATCGAACATCGTGAGACCTCCTTGTCGTCGGTTGGGACCAACAACAGACTGGCAGGTGAGGTCTTACGGCTTCTAGGCTTGATCTTCATCCCCGCACCCGGGCATCCTCAGGGGAATCGCTATTTTGAATCATGCAAAGCGATTTAGAGCCGGCGATCCTGCGGATTTGTGACAGTTGTTTCCTCGAAAACGTCGAGGCGACACGCAGCGGGGCCCGAGCTACCGGTCGAGTGGAACGCGCATCACCGGACCTGCGGTAGGGGCTGACCCACTCAGTACGCCCCCTTCCCGCACGACCAGCACGTCCCGACCTTCGATCTGGACGCGAATCAGGTGCGGGATGCGCGGGAGCTTGAGCTCGTAGTCCGCGTGACGCCCACGATTGTTGACCGTGAGTTCACGCTCCGAGGTGGCGAAGGAGACGGTGTCACGCGCGGCCCTCACCTCGACGTCGGCGCCGTCGTGGAAGGAGACCCAGAGGGCCCCGGATGCTTGGCGCGACTCGAATCGGACAGTGAATGCGCCTGCGGGCTTCACCGACATGCCGGCGGTCGGGTGCGTCAGGTTCGGTGGTTCCTCGGAAGCTGGAGAGTGAGGCGTCGATTCGATGAGCGGCGCATCGGGGCCGGGCGCTCGCGTCGGCCCCCGAAGAGGTCGTCGATCCAGCGCGGTACCGGCGAGCCGGGCATGGTGTAGGCCAAGGTCGCGACCAAGATGAGAGCAGCCGCTCCAACCGTCGCGCGGACCCAACCCCGGAGCGCGACCGAAGCGGAAGGTTGGCGCGATCGCGGAGAGGGCGATGGGTCATCGGGCGGGGGCGCGTGACGTCTGCGTTCGCCTGCGATGCGGAGTGCAGGGCGATCGCCGGCGCATCGAGCTCCAGGAAGCGATCCGCGAGCCAGGCGTCCTCGGCGCGCGCAGCATCGAGGTGGGCGCGGCACGCGGCGCACGTGCGCAGATGGCTCTCCGCCACGGCGCGGAGCGCGGGGCTCAGCTCGTCGTCGAGAAGGCGCTGGATCCGTTCGTCATCGAGATGCCGTTGGTCATCGTCGTGCATCGTGAGCCTCCTCGTACGCCGCGCGGAACGCTCGCTTGGCCCGGGCCAACAGGGTGCCGACGCTCGATTCTTCGAGATCGAGGGCGAGCGCCAGCTCCCGATAGCTGTACCCCTCCGTTCGAAGCAAGAGCAGCGACTGTTCCCGCTCCGAGAGGGTCTCGATGGCCCGTCGCACCCTACCGTCTCCCGCTGCCGAGAGCCCTTCCAGGCCCGAAGGGGATGATTCCCGCAGATCGCCGCCGGTCTCCGCCTCCGCAGCAGGCGTGTGCGCCGACTCTCTTTCGATCGCGCGTTGCGAAAGAGGTTGGTCGCCACGGTGATCAGCCAGGCCTCCGGGCAGTCGGGAGACTCGCCGCGCTCGTACAGCTTGATGAACGCCTCCTGAGCCAGGTCGGCCGCGAGCTGCGGTTCGCCCGAGAGGCGCGCAAGATACCGCTCGAGCCGCGGCTTCTGCGTCTCTCGAACAGGGTCGGGAACCGTTCCCGAAAGGCGTCGTGTGACGGTTGGGTCATATCCTCCAGTCCGGGTCGGCGAGATCTCCGACCGAAGAACCGGCGAGCGGGACGATTCGTGACACGAAGCCGATCAAAATCGCCACTCCAGACCGGCGACCAGGGGAGAGAAGGGGCGCATCTCGATTCCGGTTCGCCGGCCGGTCGCCGGATCGATCACCGCGAGCAGGATGTTCCGCCGGGCGAGGAGGTTCGTCGCCGAGCCGAAGAGGCTCATCCCCACGTCACGATCCCCGACCTGGATCCGCCAGTGCTTTCGCAGGCCGAGATCGACCCGAAGGTAGGCCGGAAGGCGACTCGCTCCCAGCGGCTCGGCCCGGGTCTCGGGAGAGCCGACGAATTCGCACCCCTGGTCGAGTAGGTTGCACGACTCCCATTCGAACGGCCCCAGGAGGTCGGTGCCGCGCCGCCCGAGGAGCCCTTCCATTCCCAGACGGACCGACGTGGAGGGGGTGGGAAACCAGGTTCCCCGAGCGTCAGTTGGTGCCTGGCAGCGTGGGACGGCACGTAGCTCCCGCCGACATGGCGATACCGCGTCCATTGGTAGACATACCCGCCCGCGACCCCAAGCTGGTCGCCGCTGATCGCCGACTCAGAGCGACTCCCTGGCTCCGGGCGCCCGGAAACCGGCGCCTGGGTAGCGAAGGGCCCTTCGGTGTTCGGAGCGACCAGGGCCAGCCCTCGCAGCGCGCGATCATGGAACTGCACGGTGGCAGTCCAGCGGGGAGTGATCCGGGTCTCGAGTGCCAGAAGGGCGAGATCGCTCTCCAGATCCGGGATCCGGTCCGACTCGCTCGAAGCCTGAAGCTCTATCGGGAAGATGCGCGACACGAGCGACTCGGGATTCCGGAGCGATTGCTGAAACTGACGCGTGCGGAGCGCCGCGCCGACCAGCGAGCTGCGGGCGTCCAGGCGATAGCGGAGGGTGATCGCGGGATCGAGCGCCAGGGTATGGTGAGCGCGACTCCCGGTCAGCCCCAGGTCGACGCGGAGTCGCTCACCGATCGGGCGCTGATGACGGAGCCCGATCGAGGCGACCACGCCTTCGGCCTCGAACGACAGCGCTGGGGGGCTCCCATCTTTCACGCCGCGATAGCGGCTCCTCTCCCCCCACGATCCGTCCACCCGCCTGGGTCGTGGCCCCCACGTACCGTCTCGTACTGACCGCCGAGTCCGATCTCGCGACTCGAGGTGACCAGCCGCTGGGTCAGGGAATCGGCGCCGGTCCAGTGCGCCGAGGCGTCCGATCGCGCGGCCCAGGCGCGGAGCGAGAGCGACGAACTTCCCGCGGTCCGACTCCAGATCAGACCGTGCGAGTTTCCATCCCAGGCGAGCAGATTCCGCCCCGGTTGCACCCCTCCGTTGAACTCCGGATTGGAGAGCGCGACGCTGACCTCATCCTCGTTGCCGTAGCTCAGGAGGCGCAGCTTGCCGCGGGCGATCAGGAGAGCGAACTTCGCCAGCCAGTCGGCGCCTTCCCCTCGCAGGTAGGTAGCTGCGCTCTTTCGCGGCACCAGCCCCGGAAAGGTGACCCGTGCGCCGAGTAGCATTCCAACCCGGCCGAGCGGTCCGTCCACGGCGATTCGAGCCTGGGTGTTGCTCGCCGCCCCGCGTACCCGGGGTTCGGCCCCCGGTTCGTGGGTCTCGACCGCCACGACGCCGGATGCAGCACTCGGGTCCTCGGCGCGGGGCGCGACGCTCCGCAGATCGATCCGGGCAACCACATCGGGATTGAGTGCGCTGAACGTACCGCCGGCGTGCTGCGGATTCCGGATCGGGATCCCGTCCACCAGGTAGGCGATCTGGTCGGATGCGCCGCCGCGCACGCTCAAACCCGTCGGGGCCTCGGGATCGACGCGCACCTCACCGCCGCCGAGGGCTTGAAGGAGATCCGGCTCGGAGAGCAGCGGATGATGCCGCACCTCGGCCGCGGAGAGCCCTCGCTCGGGGAAAAGGACACCCGACGCGGGATCGAGGCTCCGGAGCGGTACCTGCCCGTGCACCTCGATCCCTTCCAGCGGAATCGACTCCGGTCGGAGGGCGACGGTGATCTCGACCGCCCCGGTCTCGGGCACCAACGCCTGGAAGACCTGAGTCGCGTACCCGACGTGGCGTGCGACCACCCGGTACATTCCAGGCTCCAGATCGGTGATGCGGTAGCCACCCTGGGGATCGGTGAGGACCGATCGCGACGCATCGGGCAGGCTCAGGAAAGCGCCGGTCAGAGGCAGGGCCTGCTCGGCGTCGATCACCCTGCCGGAGAGTTCAGCCGCCCGGGCCTCGATCGCCAGGCAGAAGAGTGCGACCCAAATACGACCCGCCATGCTCCTCCGATTGACGCGCGGCGGAAACGGGTTTCCGTCTCCGCCGCACTTCAGTTCAACTCGGAAGCAGTCTAGCAGTATCGCGCGTCGAGCGCGGCGGCCGGCGTTGCAGCCGACCTACTTGGCGTAACGGACCTTGATCCTCCCCCAGGTGGTCGACTGGGTGGGGACGGGCGCGCCGCAGGGGTTCGGCTCGCAGCCGATGCCGTCGCCGATGTAGTCACCCTGACAGTCTTCCGGCGCTGTGATGGTGCATTCGCTGGCGATGCAGCAAGCGCCGAGGGCCGGGCCACCGCAGGGATTCGGCGAGCAGTCGGTGCCGTCGCCGTAGTAGGTGCCGAAGCACTCCTCCGGCGTGGTCACCGAGCAGCTTCCATCCTCGAAGCAGCAGGCGCCGTAGAGCGGTGCGTTCGGCGGACAGGAGATGAAGCCGAGTCGGTTGAAGCCGAAGACGCCGTAACCGCGGATCGGGTCGAGGCGGGCGGGAATGCTGTCGTCGCTGAAGTTGCCCCCCTGGTTGGGATGCGGGGCGGTCTTCAGGCGATCGATGGTGTGCCCTTCGACGTAGCAGGCGAACCAATACACTTCGGTGAGTTGACCGGTCTGCACTTCGTTCCAGGTCAGGGCCGTGCCTTGACCGGACGCCGGCCAATCGCCGGTCGACAGCTCGAAGTCGGCGCAGGCTCCCCAGGAGTCGATCACGAGACAGTTCCCGTACTCGACTCCGAAGGTGATCCCCTTGAGGCGCGGCGCGGTGCTCACCCGGAAGGCGGCCAGTGCGTGGATCACCACCGGACCGTCCCCTTCGATGCTCAGCACGGCGTCGTTGCAACTCTCGAGATTGGACTGACCGCAGTAGCTCGACCCGTCGTCGGTGTAGACGATGTCGGGGTTGCCGTGAAGGATGAGCGTGCCCCAGTTCGGACCGTTCATCACCGTCTGTGTCGGCGGCGTGGCGATCGGCTTCGGGAACGGTGCGTTCTCGCGATTGACCCGCGCACCGTCCGGACAGGGCTGCGGACAGGGATTGGGATCGCACGAAGCGCCGTCTCCCTGATAGTTGCCACCGTGTTCGAGGCAGCTCAGCTCGACGATCACCGCGCACTCCCCGTCGGGCCAGCAGGCGCCGGCTTCGGGGCAGTTCGCGACGGAGCAGTCGCTGCCCACGCCGAGGAACTGGCCGTTCCCGGCCAGACAGGTGTCATAGGCCAGGAGCGCGCACCCGCCGGTCTCGAGGCAACAACCTCCGGGCGGACACGGACTCGGGTCGCACGCGGTGAAGTCGCCCTGGTACGCGCCGATGCAGTCGAAGGAGTGCCGCATCACACAGCGACCAGCATCGAGACAGCAGGCCCCGGTCGGGGGCTGAGGACAAGGATTCGGACTGCACACCGTGTCGTGCCCCTCGTAGATGCCGGCCTGGGCCTCGCACTCATCGGGTGTGAGCACCACACAGTTGCCGCCCTGGAAACAGCACGCACCGCGCGGCGGCTGGGCGCAGGGATTCGGTGTGCAGTCGGTCCCCGACCCCATGAACAGCCCACCGTTGTTCGCGCAGAACGTCCCGGTGGTGACGATGCAACTCCGTCGGCCGCGCAGCAGGCCCCGGCCGGCTCCGGGCAGGGATTCGGATCGCAGGTCTGGATGCCCGTGAGGTGTCCCCCGTTCTGCAGGCAGACCAGCGGCTCCAGCACCGCGCACTGTCCGTCGGAGAAGCAACAGGCCGACGGCGGTTGCGGACAGGGGTTCGAGTGCAGTCGCTGTCGTTGCCCTGATAACTGCCCCCTGGTTCGAACAGTCGAGTTCCGAGGCGACGATGCAGTGCCCATCGCTGAAGCAGCAGGCACCGGTGGGGGACGAGCGGAATCGGGCAGGGGAGAGTTCCGCTCTGGCCGAACCCAAGGCTGCCCAGCCCGGCAATCGGGTCGAGGAGCGACGGCACGCTGTCATCGCCGAAGTTCGCCCCCTGCGTGGGGTGACCGCTGAGCGCGAACACCGCCGGCAGTTCGGGGTCGGCGAGCTGCGCCGAGATCCAGTAAATCTCGACCAGCTGGCTGGTCCGGGCCACACTGAAACTGATCCCGACGCCCGAGCCGGAGTTCGGCCAGTCGTCGGTCGGCAGATCGAAATCCGCGCAGCGCCCGGAGCCGAGCACGTCGAATCCGTTCTGGGGATACTGGATGCCGAGCTCCGCTCCTGAGCCGTGGGTGGCTGTTCTCCGGGAACGCGGCCAGCACGAAGAAGACCACCGGTGCCGCGGTGTCCACCGACGTGAGCGCCAGTTCACACGAGCTGAGGGGACTCGTCCCGCAGTAGCTCGCGTCATCCGGCGTGAAGGCGATCGTCGGATTGGCGTGGAGGATGAGAGTTCCTCCGGCGTTCGGACCGGCCAGCGCTCGCTCGACCGGAACGGTGAGGAACAGGGCAACGAGGCCGGGAGTCAGGCACGTGGGCAAGAATCGCATCGAGAACCTCCCCTCGAAGATGTGCGGAACCAGTCCGTCGCAACAGGAGGGGGGCGGCAAGTGCGACGGCTACCTTGCGGGGCGTCTCAATGATAGTCCCGTCGGTGCTCGGGGGCCGAGTCATTCCTTCAGAGTCCGGACGAGGATTTGCTGGACCGTGATTCTGGTTCATATCATGGCCAATTACCGCTCACATCTTCATCTGCCATCTGAGACGTCCGCCTCGACCCGTTTCGTGCGCGTCCTTATTACTGGGATCTGGTCAGGCGAGGCTTCCGGATGCCACACTCGTTCCGCTCGTCGAATCGCGCCTCGCCCCGGCTTTCTGAGAGGTGCACTCGTGACCCCGTCGGTCTGAATCCATTGGGCGCGGCAAAGCTCCGTCCGCTGCTCGGTTGCACCGCTCCGACCGTGGGGACGCGCGGTCTGCCGGTGGCTCGCGCTACTCCTCGTGCTATGCCTGGATCCGCCCGGCGCGTCGGCGCTCGACCGCCTGTTCCAGACCTACGATGAACGCGACGGACTGGAGTGTGTCGGAGACGAGCGTCCTGGCGCAGGATAGCAGAGGTTCATCTGGATCAGAACGGTCGGAGGACTCTTCCGCCTCGACGGCGCGGAGATCCAAGCTGGGCTCCGAGACACCTGCGGCACGTCGTGCGACGCCTCTGCCCCGGCCCCGAAGGCGCGCTGTTGGTGGCCTCAAAGGCGGAGCCGCTCTGGCTCCTGCGCGGCGAACAGGTAGATCCGGTGCTTGGACCGGATGGCGCTCCGCTGCTTGCCTGGACCGATGTCACCTACGCCGCGGACGGCTCGCTCTGGAGTGCTCGCCTCTGATTCGTTGCTCGTGCTCGGTCCTGATGGGCACTGGCGCGGGTGGCCGACCGAAGCTCTCGGCGTGGGCGCGGCAACCCGCCTCTTCGCTCGACCGGCAACGGCGTGCTCGTTGGCGGCTCCCGCTCTGCTCTCCGCTTCGACCCTGAGGACGGTGCAGAAGCCGTTCTCCCGTGGCGACGTCGTCGCCACAGCCGAAGACGGGGGAGGCGGAATCGTCGCCCTGACCAGAGATGGTGAGGTGTGGCGCAGTGTGCGTGACGAAGCCCATCGAGTCTACTGCGGGCCAAGGCCGAGGGGCCGATCTGGTCGTGCGGCGAGACCGTCTGGGGCATTGATCGGGGCGAGTTCGTGCGCATCGACTCCACCGGTGCGCGACTGCGGATCGCCCCGTCACCCGCGCTGGACCTGGGACGCGCGCTCCTGGTGGACCGTGAAGGTTCTCTCTGGGTCGCGGATTCCGGCGTGATTCCGTCCCCGAACCCGAGACGGTCGCCCGCACATCACTGGATGGTCTGCCCGCCCTCCGCACGCACCACCTGTTTCGCACACCGGTTCGATCTGGGTCGTGACCTGGATTCGGCACCCGCGAAATCTGTTTCGGAGAGATCGAGTCGGTGCGCGACCGGGGAGACCTCCAGCCGGGTACGAGCGGATCGATTCGGTCACCTGTGGGGCCGCAGATCTCGATCGAGGGTTCATCCGCTACGACGGCGAGGTCGCGCGGCGATTTCCCGCACGACGGTGTACGGAATCTACGGAAGCTCACCGAACGACGGCACACTCTGGCCTGCCAGTGATGACGGCGTGTTCGTGACCCAGAGAGACGACGCTCCCCCGGCATTGCGACGCCTCCCCTGACGACTGGGACCATGGCTGGGAGAACTCGTCGGATCGGAGCGATCTGGAAGACTCCAATGGTCGCCTGTGGTTCTCCTGTGACGAAGCAGTCTACGAATGCCATGCTGACTCGTTCGCCGCCGGTCTCCGGTCGGCTGGCGTCGAACTCCGATCCCGCGGAGTGGTATCGGGAGCGAGCTCCTCGAGGTCGCCCCGGGACGATTTGGCTCGCCACCACGGAGGCAGGGTGTTCCGTCTGGGCCAGGAACGCAGCCTCTCGCTCTCTGAGAACGATGATCTGGAGTCGCTTCAGATCTACGGCATGGTCGAGGCACGGATCCGGTGGCATATGGCTGCTCGGCGCAGGAAGCATCCTCAGAGTGCTGCCGACCCCCGAGGGGCGGGAGGCTCACGCAGATCCTCGAGCGCCTCACCGGTTGGCAGGGACTCCCCACTCAGCAAGCAAGCGACCTCCACGAAGACGCAGACGGCCAGCTCTGGCTCGCGACCCTGGCCGGACTGGTTCAGATCCCCGCCGCTGCACGGACCCAACCCCTCTCCGCCGCCGGTGGACCGGTCGACCTTCCGGGTCGACGAGAGCACCGCGCGCGGTCACCTCCTGCACCTGCCGTGGAAGCGGAATCGCCTCGAAGCTTTCCAGTTCGCCGCTCTGACCCTTCGCGATCGCGGCCGCCTGCGGTACCAGGCGCGGCTCAACAGCCAGGCGCCGCTGGCAAGACTCGGATGGACCGACCTTCCGGTTCGTCGATCGCCCCCCGGCGTTGCGAGATCCGTCGGGCGACCCTCGACGGCGACAGTTGGGGGGCCCGGAGCGCCTGGCGTTCCAGGCTTCGCCCACCCCTGGTTGGACGAACCCCTGGATCATCGCTCTCTCGCCACTGCTACGGCGGCGCGCCCTCCTCTGCGCGGCCCATCGCCTCCGTCTGGCGTGCTCCACCGTCCTCGAACGTCAGCGGATCCGCATCGCCGCGGATCTGCACGATGAGGTCAGTTCGGGGCTCGGGAGCATCGGCATCCTGGTTCGATCTCCGATCCGCGTCGGCGAGGAACGGCGAGCGCGATCCGGGCTCCCGGATAGCGGGAACTGCCGGGGGATCTGGGGAGCGCGCTGGGCGAGATCGTGCGTACCTTGCGCCACCTCGCACGGGAGGCCCTCACCTTCGCGACCAGACTGGCCGCGACCGCGCCGGCGGATCGTGCCCGAAAGGCCGACTGGGGCTGGCCATCAGTCGTTCTTCCCGAAAACGCTCCTTCACGCCCGAGGTCAGCGACAACTCCGACTCGTGACCCTCGAAGCGCTCCACAGCGCGCTTCGCCGCTCGGCGCCGCACGATCGAAGCTGGGGTTCGACTTCTCCGGGGCGCGATGTATAGCGCCTCTGGATCAGGAAGAACAACGGCACTGGATCCGGAAAGGCCGAGATGGGACGAGAGCCTGATCGCTAGCCGATCGACCAGCGGCAGTCCAGACTGGGGAACATCCGCGCGAGCGCTGTCGACAGATCGGGCGGAAGCGGTCAGACCATCCCACCTCGGGGGGGAACTCGACTGGAAGTGCGGTTCCGGCCGGGAAGGTCACCTCATCATCATCGTGGAGGGCGATCCCGGGGATATCGAAGTGATCTCAAGTTGAACACCTTCACCCTCGAAGCCCCGGTCGTTACCGATCGGACGAAGAATCAAGCACGTACCGGGAGGCGTGACCGTGTTGCTGGATCTCGCCCGGGATTCCGACTGGCTCGGGCTTCTCGTCCGCACCCGAGGCTCTGGGCTCGCCCATCTGGGAATCGATCCCCCACGGCTCGGACTCGCTGGACCTTGTGAAAAGTCGCCCGGGATGGCCAGACCGGTGGAAACACGTGCTGAAGCAGAGAAGTTCCCAGGCTGGTGGTCGTCACGACCGTGTTCGAGGACCCGGCAGCGATCTGGCGCCATTTGCCCGGGGCAGACGGATACCTGCTCAAGCCTGCCGCTCCGGGCGAGTTACTCCGAGCAGAGTGCTGCGGGCGATGCTCGCGGGCGGAGCGCGCTCACCCCGGCCCGTCGCGCACCACCGTGCTGGAGTCATTGGTGCGGCGATCTGGCAACGTTCCACCGCGGATGGAAACCGCGACCGCGTTCGCCTAGCAGGCGAAGGGGCGCGACGTCCTGCGCGCGCCCTGGTCGATGGCCTGGCCTACAAGCAGATCGCGGCTCGCCTGGGGTGAGCGTCGACACCGTGCACGTCCAGGCGCTCTTACCAGAAGGCTGCACGTTCACAGCGTAGGCGGCGGTGGGCCACGCGGCTTTATCCGCGACCAGCTCACCGGAAGTAGCGCTGACGACGGGGCGCTCCCGCGGCTATCAGTCACCTGGCGGTGACGGCCCCCCACCCGTGGCCACGATCAGTCCGGCGCGATCGAACGGCGTACTCCCCCTCGGCGTGGTGCCAAGCCGGACAAAGCGTAATTGCGTTCCGCTGGCGGCGATTCCCTTCATGCACGGTGACGTAGGGATACGCCGGGCTGCCATCTTCCGTCCCCACGTTAGTCAGATCAACGTACTGACCGAGGGAAGCGCGCCCGAAAGATCCCCGGCCCCAGCTCGCGGCGAGCAGGAGATCTCGATACCACACCAGTCATCGTCTCTCCACGCGCAGTCCGTCGTTCTCGCGAACCTTGGGCAACGCTCCAACTCTGGCCCAGATCATTCGAAGCAGAATCCACACGGATCGCTTCCACGTGAAGCAGTCTGATGTTTGCGGGTGATAGCTGGTGGCGTTTACGCCTACAGATCGCCGGAAGGCCAGATCTCCACTCCTGGGCGATGCTCGGTTCGCAGCCACCACCCACATTGAATGTCACCGCCCAAGATCTGCGCTGGTTTGCGCACCCAGCGAGACGACCAGCGCCTCGTTGGCTGAAGTGCAGGCTTGCCTCGTTATCATCTTTATCGGTCCGGAAGAGACGGGCGAGCCGTTATCCACCCGGAGTCGTTCAGCCCCGGTAGTCGATACGCAGAACGCTGCCGTCAGTACGCACCCCACCCACGCTTCAGCAGATTTACTGACTTGTACAGAGATTACTGCGAGACACCGAGGGGGTTCACGAAAACACGTTGTTCCACGCTGCTGACCAAATTACGCTACGCTGTTGGTGCTCTTTCGGGTCTGCCCGCCGGTCAAACTGTCGATGCAGGACATTGGGATCGATCTCGAAGAGGAGGCATTAGCGAAAGCGTGGTGCCCAGACCCCAGGCAGCTTGGTCATCGCGCCGGCGTAGCTGGCGCCGCCGTTGGTGCTCTTCCAGACTTCGCCATGCTGTCGCCGTCACCGCATAGACCACGCGTGCATCCGGTCGGATCGACCGCATAACACAGCTCGTGCCATCGAGGAAACGAGGGGTGATATTTCCGGGTCATTGTAATGTTTTTATTTCGATAGGGCAACCCGTTGTCCTGGGTGCCGCCGACGATCACCACGTTGCCGTGCGACGATCAGAATACGCTGGCAGAACTGCGTGATGCCACGAGGTCCATTGTTCGGGGTCGTCCATCCGGACGTCGTGCTCGCAGTGAAGATCTAAATGGCGCGGTGAAGGGCCCCCGTCGTTCCGCGTAGAGGTGCGGTTGGTGGCGCCGTCAGACCCAGTCGCGGCTAGAGGGCGTGGCCCAGTCGGGTGCGGACGAGGCCCCAGCAGGCCAGGAGTTACTGTTAAACACGCGCGTCCAGGTGGTCCCGTGATCCATGCTCCGGTGGAGAGTCGATCCCACCCACCACCGATCCCTTCGCGTTCGTCGATCGACCCGGTGGTTATCTCTGTTACCTGGCCCTGCGCTTCCGGAGCGATCCGGGGTTGGTGCGTGCCTCGACTCCAACTCGGGGGCGCTCCGCTCGAGGTCAGACGCCACACCTCGCCGTCGTTGCGATCGATCGCGACGTAGACCGTATTCCGCCGTTACGTCCGCGACTGCGCGGCGCCACGAATCACGTCCGGCGGGTCGTTTCGTCGCCGAG
>JADJQY010000042.1 GCA_016712505.1 Candidatus Eiseniibacteriota bacterium
GTCATCGTCGTGCATCAAATGAAGGCCTCCTCGTACGCCGAGAGAACGCTCACGCTTGGCCCGGGCCAACAGGGTGCAAACGCTCGACTCTTCGAGATCGAGGGCGAGCGCCAGCTCTGATAGCTGTACCCCTCCGTTCGAAGCAAGAGCAGCGACTGTTCCCGCTCCGGAAGGGTCTCGATGGCCCGTCGCACCCTACCGTCTCCCGCTGCCAGGGGGGGTGGAGGCCAGAAGGGGATGATTCCCGCAGATCGCCGCCGGTCTCCGCCTCCCGCAGCAGGCGTGTGCGCCGACTCCCCTTCGATCGCGCGTTGCGAAAGGGTTGGTCGCCACAGGGATCAGCCAGGCTTCCGGGCAATCAGGAGACTCGCCGCGCTCGTAGAACTTGATGAACGCCTCCTGAGCCAGGTCGGCCGCGCGAGCTGCGGTTCGCCCGAGGCGCGCAGACCACCGCTCGAGCCGCGGCTTCTGCGTCTCGAACGGGTCAAGAACCGTTCCCGAAGGTGTCGCGTGACGGTTGGGTCATATCCTCCAGTCCAGATTCGGCGAGATCTCCCGACCGAAGAACCGGCGAAGCGGGACGATTCGTGACACGAAGCCGATCAAAATCGCCACTCGAGACCGGCGACCAGGGAGAGAAGGGCGCATCTCGATTCGGTTCGCCGGCCGGTCGCCGGATCGATCACCGCGAAGAGCAGGATGTTCCGCCGGGCGAGAGGTTCGTCGCCGAAGCCGAAGGGGCTCATCCCACGTCACGATCCCCGACCTGGATCCGCCAGTGCTTTCGCGGAAGGCTGAGATCGACCCGAAGGTAGGCCGGAAGGCGACTCGCTCCCAGCGGCTCGGCCCGGGTCTC
Organism: Candidatus Eiseniibacteriota bacterium; assembly: GCA_016712505.1. Taxonomy (GTDB): domain Bacteria; phylum Eisenbacteria; class RBG-16-71-46; order CAIMUX01; family CAIMUX01; genus JADJQY01. The sequence continues at coordinate 857 of JADJQY010000042.1, forward strand.
CGGGAGGAAACCGACGCGGTCGCACCCCTGGTCAAGTAGGTTGCACGACTCCCATTCGGGCAACCCCAGGAGGTCGGTGCCGCCGCCAAGGAGCCTTCCATTCCCAGACGGACCGACGTGGAGGGGGTGGAAACCAGGTTCCCCGAGCGTCAGTTGGTGCCTGGCGGCGTGGGACGGCCGTAGCTCCCGCCGACATGGCGATACCGCGTCCATTGGTGAACATGCCCGCCCGCGACCCCAAGCTGGTCGCCCAGCGATCGCCGACTCCAGAGCGACTCCTGGCTCGGGCGCGCCCGGGACCGGCGCCTGGGTAGCGAAGGGGCCCTTCGGTGTTCGGAGCGACCGGGGCCAGCCCTCGCACCGCGCGATCATGGAACTGCACGGTGGCAGTCCGGCGGGGGAGTGATCCGGGTCTCGGGGCGTTGCCAGAAGGGCGAGATCGATCTCCAGATCCGGGATCCGGTCCGACTCGCTCGAAGCCTGGCTCTATCAGGAAGATGCGCGACACGAGCGACTCAGGATTCCGGAGCGAGTACTGAAAACTGACGCGTGCGGAGCGCCAGCCATGACCAGCAGGCTGCGGGCGTCCGGGCGATAGCGGAGGGTGATCGCGGGATCGAGCGCCAGGGTACATGGTGAGCGCGACTCCCGGGTCGGCCCCAGGTCGACGCTGGAGTCGCTCACCGATCGGGCGCTGATGACGAGCCCGATCGAGGCGACCACCGCCTTCGGCCTCGAACGGCAGCGCTGGGGGGCTCCATCTTTCACGCCGCGATAGCTATCCCTCCTCCCCACGATCCGTCCACCGCCTGGGTCGTGGCCTCCCCACGTTCCGTCTCATGGCCGCCGAGTCCGATCTCGCGACTCAAGGGTGACCAGCCGCTGGGTCAGGGAATCGGCGCCGGTCCAGTGCGCCGGGGCGTCGATCGCGCAGCCCAGGCGCGGGCAAGGCGACGAACTTCCCGCGGTCCGACTCCAGATCAGACCGTGCGAGTTTCCATCCCAGGGGCGAGCAGATTCCGCTCGGTTGCACCCCTCCGTTGAACTCCGGATTGGAGAGCGCGACGCTGACCTCATCCTCGTTGCCGTAGCTCCAGGAGGCGCTTGCCGCGGGCGATCAGGAGAGCGAACTTCGCCAGCCAGTCGGCGCCTTCCCCTCGCAGGTAGGTAGCTGCGCTCTTTCGCGGCACCAGCCCCGGAAAGGTGACCCGTGCGCCGAGTAGCATTCCAACCCGGCCGAGCGGTCCGTCCAATGCGACTCGAGCTTGAGTGTTACTCGCAGCCCCGCGCACCCGGGGTTCGGCTCCCGGTTCGTGGGTCTCGACCGACACGACGCCGGAGGCAGCGCTCGGATCCTCGGCGCGGGGCGCGACGCTCCGCAGATCGATCCGGGCAACCACATCGGGATTGAGTGCGCTGAAGGTACCGCCGGCGTGCCGGATCTCCGATCGGGATCCGGTCCACCAGGTAAAAGGATCTGGTCGGATGCGCGCCGCGCACGCTCAACCCCGTCGGGGCCTCGGGATCTGACCGTTCCCACCGCCGCCGAGGGCTTGAAGGAGGTCCGGCTCCGAGCAGCGGATGGTGCCGCACCTCGCTGCGAGAGGCCCTCGCTCGGGGAAAAAGGACACCCGACGCGGGATCGAGGCTCGGGCGGTACCTGCCCGTGCACCTCGATCCCTTCCAGCAGAATCGACTCCGGTCGGAGGGCGACGGTGATCTCGACCGCCCCGGTCTCAGGCACCAACGCCTGGAAGACCTGAGTCGCGTACCCGACGTGGCGTGCGACCACCGGTACATCCCAGGCTCCAGATCGGTGATGCGGTAGCCGCCCTGGGGTCGGTGAGGACCGATCGCGACGCATCGGGCAGGCTCAAGGAAAGCGCCGGTCAGAGGCAGGGCCTGCTCGGCGTCGATCACCCTGCCGGAGAGTTCAGCCGCCCGGGCCTCGATCGCCAGGCAGAAGAGTGCGACCCGGCTACGACCCGCCATGCTCCTCCGATTGACGCGCGGCGGAAACGGGTTTCCGTCTCCGCCGCACTTCAGTTCAACTCGGAAGCAGTCTAGCAGTATCGCGCGTCGAGCGCGGCGGCCGGCGTTGCAGCCGACCCACGGCGTAACGGACCTTGATCCTCCCCAGGTGGTCGACTGGGTCGGGACGGGCGCGCCGCAGGGGTTCGGCTCGCAGCCGATGCCGTCGCCGATGTAGTCACCCTGACAGTCTTCCGGCGCTGTGATGGTGCATTCGCTGGCGATGCAGCAAGCGCCGAGGGCCGGGCCACCGCAGGGATTCGGCGAGCAGTCGGTGCCGTCGCCGTAGTAGGTGCCGAAGCACTCCTCCGGCGTGGTCACCGAGCAGCTTCCATCCTCGAAAGCAGGCGCCGTAGAGCGGTGCGTTCGGCGGACAGGAATGAAGCCGAGTCGGTTGAAGCCGAAGACGCCGTAACCGCGGATCGGGTCGAGGCGGGCGGGAATGCTGTCGTCGCTGAAGTTGCCCCCCTGGTTTGGGATGCGGGGCGGTCTTCAGGCGATCGATGTGCCCTTCGACGTAGCAGGCGAACCAATACACTTCGGTGAGTTGACCGGTCTGCACTTCGTTCCAGGTCAGGGCCGTGCCTTGACCGGACGCCGGCCAATCGCCGGTCGACAGCTCGAAGTCGGCGCAGGCTCCCCAGGAGTCGATCACGAGACAGTTCCGTACTCGACTCCGAAGGTGATCCCCTTGAGGCGCGGCGCGGTGCTCACCCGGAAGGCGGCCAGCGCGTGGATCACCACCGGCCCGTCCCCTTCGATGCTGAGCACGGCGTCGTTGCAACTCTCGAGATTGGACTGACCGCGGTAGCTCGACCCGTCGTCGGTGTAGACGATGTCGGGGTTGCCGTGAAGGATGAGCGTGCCCCAGTTCGGACCGTTCATCACCGTCTGGGTCGGCGGCGTGGCGATCGGCTTCGGACCGGTGCGTTCTCGCGATTGACCCGCGCGCCGTCCGGGCAGGGCTGCGGACAGGGATTGGGATCGCACGAAGCGCCGTCTCCCTGATAGTTGCCACCGTGTTCGAGGCAGCTCAGCTCGACGATCACCGCGCACTCCCCCGTCGGGAAGCAGCAGGCGCCGGCTTCGGGGCAGTTCGCGACGGAGCAGTCGCTGCCCACGCCGAGGAACTGGCCGTTCCCGGCCAGACAGGTGTCATAGGCCAGGAGGGCGCACCCGCCGGTCTCGAGGCAACAACCTCCGGGCGGACACGGACTCGGGTCGCAGGCGGTGAAGTCGCCCTGGTAGGTGCCGTTGCAGTCGAAGGAGTGCCGCATCACACAGCGACCATCATCGAGACAGCAGGCCCCGGTCGGGGGCTGAGGACAAGGATTCGGACTGCACACCGTGTCGTGCCCCTCGTAGATGCCGGCCTGGGCCTCGCACTCATCGGGTGTGAGCACCACACAGTTGCCGCCCTGGAAACAGCACGCACCGCGCGGCGGCTGGGCGCAGGGATTCGGTGTGCAGTCGGTCCCCGACCCCATGAACAGCCCACCGTTGTTCGCGCAGAACGTCCCGGTGGTGACGATGCAACTCCCGTCGGCCGCGCAGCAGGCCCCGGCCGGCTCCGGGCAGGGATTCGGATCGCAGGTCTGGATGCCCGTGAGGGTGTACCCCCCGTTCTGCAGGCAGACCAGCGGCTCCAGCACCGCGCACTGTCCGTCGGAGAAGCAACAGGCCGACGGCGGTTGCGGACAGGGGTTCGGAGTGCAGTCGCTGTCGTTGCCCTGATAACTGCCCCCCTGGTTCGAACAGTCGAGTTCCGAGGCGACGATGCAGTGCCCATCGCTGAAGCAGCAGGCACCGGTGGGGACGAGCGGAATCGGGCAGGGGAGAGTTCCGCTCTGGCCGAACCCCAGGCTGCCCAGCCCGGCAATCGGGTCGAGGAGCGACGGCACGCTGTCATCGCCGAAGTTCGCCCCCTGCGTGGGGTGACCGCTGAGCGCGAACACCGCCGGCAGTTCGGGGTCGGCGAGCTGCGCAGAGATCCAGTAAATCTCGACCAGCTGGCTGGTCCGGGCCACGCTGAAACTGACCCCGACGCCCGAGCCGGAGTTCGGCCAGTCGTCGGTCGGCAGATCGAAATCCGCGCAGCGCCCGGAGCCGAGCACGTCGAATCCGTTCTGGGGATACTGGATGCCGAAGCTCGCTCCCCTGAGCCGTGGGTGGCTGTTCTCCGGGAACGCGGCCAGCACGAAGAAGACCACCGGTGCCGCGGTGTCCACCGACGTGAGCGCCAGTTCACACGAGCTGAGGGGACTCGTCCCGCAGTAGCTCGCGTCATCCGGCGTGAAGGCGATCGTCGGATTGGCGTGGAGGATGAGTTCCTCCGGCGTTCGGACCGGCCAGCGCTCGCTCGACCGGAACGGTGAGGAACAGGGCAACGAGGCCGGGAGTCAGGCACGTGGGCAAGAATCGCATCGAGAACCTCCCCTCGAAGATGTGCGGAACCAGTCCGTCGCAACAGGAGGGGGGCGGCAAGTGCGACGGCTACCTTGCGGGGCGTCTCAATGATAGTCCCGTCGGCGCTCGGGGGCCGAGTCATTCCTTCCAGAGTCCGGGACGAGGTTGCTGGACCGTGATTCTGGTTCATATCATGGTCAATTACCGCTCACATCTTCATCTGCCATCTGAGACGTCCGCCTCGACCCGTTTCGTGCGCGTCCTTATTACTGGGATCTGGTCAGGCGAGGCTTCCGGATGCCACACTCGTTCCGCTCGTCGAATCGCGCCTCGCCCCCGGCTTTCTGAGAGGTGCACTCGTGACCCGTCGGTCTGAATCCATTGGGCGCGGCAAAGCTCCGTCCGGCTGCTCGGTTGCACCGCTCCGACCGTGGGGACGCGCGGTCTGCCGGTGGCTCGCGCTACTCCTCGTGCTATGCCTGGATCCGCCCGGCGCGTCGGCGCTCGACCGCCTGTTCCGGACCTACGATGAACGCGACGGACTGAGTGTGTCGGAGACGAGCGTCCTGGCCCAGGATAGCCGAGGGTTCATCTGGATCGGAACGGTCGGAGGACTGTTCCGCTTCGACGGCACGGAGATCCGAAGCTGGGCTCCGAGACACCTCCGGCACGTCGTGCGACGCCTCTGCCCCGGCCCCGAAGGCGCGCTGCTGGTGGCCTCCAAGGCGGAGCCGCTCTGGCTCCTGCGCGGCGAACGGGTAGATCCGGTGCTTGGACCGGATGGCGCTCCGCTGCTTGCCTGGACCGATGTCACCTACGCCGCGGACGGCTCGCTCTGGGTGCTCGCCTCTGATTCGTTGCTCGTGCTCGGTCCTGATGGGCACTGGCGCGGGTGGCCGACCGAAGCTCTCGGCGTGGGCGCGGCAACCCGCCTCTTCGGCTCGACCGGCAACGGCGTGCTCGTTGGCGGCTCCGCTCTGCTCTCCCGCTTCGACCCTGAGGACGGTGCAGAAGCCGTTCTCCCGTGCGGCGACGTCGTCGCCACAGCCGAAGACGCGGGAGGCGGAATCGTCGCCCTGACCAGAGATGGTGAGGTGTGGCGCAGTGTGCGTGACGAAGCCCATCGAATCTACTGCGGCCAAGGCCGAGGGGCCGATCTGGTCGTGCGCGGCGAGACCGTCTGGGCATTGATCGGGGGCGAGTTCGTGCGCATCGACTCCACCGGTGCGCGACTGCAGATCGCCCCGTCACCCGCGCTGGACCTGGGACGCGCGCTCCTGGTGGACCGTGAAGGTTCTCTCTGGGTCGCCGGATTCCGAGGCGTGACCTGCCTCCCCGAACCCGAGACGGTCGCCCGCACATCACCGGATGGTCTGCCCGCCCCTCCGCACGCACACCACCTGTTTCGCACACCCAGTTCGATCTGGGTCGTGACCTGGTTCGGCACCCGCGAAATCTGTTTCGGAGAGATCGAGTCGGTGCGCGACCGGGGAGGACACTCCGGCCGGGTACGAGCGGATCGATTCGGTCACCTGTGGGCCGCAGATCTCGATCGAGGGTTCATCCGCTACGACGGCGAGGTCGCGCGGCGATTTCCGCACGACGGTGTGCACGGAATCTACGGAAGCTCACCTCGAAACGACGGCACACTCTGGCTCGCCAGTGATGACGGCGTGTTCGTGACCCAGAGAGACGACGCTCCCCCCCGGCATTGCGACGCGCCTCCCCCTGACGACTGGGACCATGGCTGGGAGAACTCATGGATCGGAGCGATCCTGGAAGACTCCAATGGTCGCCTGTGGTTCTCCTGTGACGAAGCAGTCTACGAATGCCATGCCGACTCGTTCGCCGCCGGTCTCCCGGTCGGCTGGCGTCGAACTCCGATCCCGCGAAGTGGTATCGGGAGCGAGCTCCTCGAGGTCGCCCCCGGGACGATTTGGCTCGCCACCACGGAGGCAGGGCTGTTCCGTCTGGGCCAGAACGCAGCCTCTCCGCTCTCTGAGAACGATGATCTGGAGTCGCTTCGAATCTACGGCATGGTCGAGGCACGATCCGGTGGCATATGGCTGCTCGGCGCAGGAAGCATCCTCAGAGTGCTGCCGACCCCCGAGGGGGCGGAGGCTTACCAGATCCTCGAGCGCCTCACCGGTTGGCAGGGACTCCCCACTCAGCAAGCAAGCGACCTCCACGAAGACGCAGACGGCCAGCTCTGGCTCGCGACCCTGGCCGGACTGGTTCAGATCCCCGCCGCTGCACGGACCCAACCCCTCCTGCCGCCGCCGGTGGAACTGGTCGACCTTCGGGTCGACGGGGAGCACCGCGCGCCGGACACCCTCCTGCACCTGCCGTGGAAGCGGAATCGCCTCGAGCTTCAGTTCGCCGCTCTGACCTTTCGCGATCGCGGCCGCCTGCGGTACCAGGCGCGGCTCAACAGCCAGGCGCCATGGCAAGACTCGGATGGACCGACCTTCCGGTTCGTCGATCTCGCCCCCGGGCGCTACGAGATCTCCGTCCGGGCGACCCTCGACGGCGACAGTTGGGGGGAGGCCCGGAGCCCGCTGGCGTTCCAGGTCGCCCACCCCTGGTGGACGAACCCCTGGATCATCGCTCTCGCCACTGCTGCGGCGGCGGCCCTCCTCTACGCGGCCCATCGCCTCCGCGTGGCGATGCTCCTGCGTCTCGAACGTCAGCGGATCCGCATCGCCATGGATCTGCACGATGAGGTTGGTTCGGGGCTCGGGAGCATCGGCATCCTGGCCGGACTGATCTCCGATCCGCGCGTCGGCGAGGAACAGCGACGCGATCTGGGCTCCCGGATAGCGGGAACTGCCGGGGATCTGGGGAGCGCGCTGGGCGAGATCGTGCGTACCTTGCGCACCTCGCACGAGAGCGCCCTCACCTTCGCGACCAGACTGGCCGCGACCGCGCGGCGGATCGTGCCCGAAGGCCGACTGAGGCTGGCCATCGGTCGTTCGCTTCCGGATCGCTCCATCGCGCCCGAGGTCCAGCGACAACTCCGACTCGTGACCCTCGAAGCGCTCCACAACGCGCTTCGCCACTCCGGCGCCGAACAGATCGAGCTGGGGTTCGACCTCCAGGGCGCGATGTGGCGCCTCTGGGTGGAAGACAACGGCACGGGAGTCCCGAGCCAGGATGGGACGAAAGACGATCGTGGCCGATCGACCAGCGGCGGTCACGGACTGGGGAACATCCGCGAGCGCTGTCGACAGATCGGAGCGGAAGCGGTCTGGAGCCATCCCGCCTCGGGGGGAACGCGACTGGAAGTGCGGTTCCGTACCGAGAGGTCACCTCACATCATCATGCGAGGGCGATCCCGAGGGATATCGAAGATGATCTCGAGATGAACACCTTCACCCTACCGACCCCGGTCGTGCTGATCGAGGACGATCAACGATACCGGGAGAGCGTGACCGCGTTGCTGGATCTCGCCCCGGAATTCCGACTGGCTCGGAGCTTCTCGTCCGCAGTCGAGGCTCTGGGCTCGCCCATCTGGGAATCCGATCCCCCACGGCTCGTACTCATGGACCTTGATCTGCCCGGGATGTCCGGAACCGATGCGACCCGCGTGCTGAAGCAGAGAGTTCCCACGACCCTGGTGGTCGTCCTGACCGTGTTCGAGGACCCGGCAGCGATCCTGGCCGCCATTTGCTCGGGGGCAGACGGATACCTGCTCAAGCGCACCGCTCCGGGCGAGTTACTCGAGCAGATGCAGAACGTGCTCGCGGGCGGAGCGCCGCTCACCGCGGCCGTCGCGCGCACCGTGCTAGGTCTGGTGCGACGATCTGGCAGCGTTCCACCGCGGATGGAAACCGCGGCCGCGTTCGCCTTGAGCGAAAGGGAGCGCGACGTCCTGCGCGCCCTGGTCGATGGCCTGGCCTACAAGCAGATCGCGGCTCGCCTGGGTGTGAGCATCGACACCGTGCGCACACACATTCGGGCGCTCTACAAGAAGCTGCACGTTCACAGCGTAGGCGAAGCGGTGAGCCGCGGCCTCCGCGACCGGCTCACGGAGTAGCGCCCCGGCGGCGGCGCTACCCGCGGCTATCGGTCACCTGACGGTGACGGCCCCACCCGTGGCCACGATCAGTCCGGCGCGATCGAACAGCGTGCTCCCCTCGACGTAGGTGCCGAAGCGGACCGAGAGCGTGGTGCCGTTCCCGCTGGCGGCGATTCCTTCATGCACGGTGTTGTAGGGATGCGCGGAGCTGCCATCTTCCGTCCCCACGTTGGTCAGATCGACGTACACGACCGAGAGGGGGCGCGCCCGAAAGATCCCGCGGCCCCAGCTCGCGGCGAGGAGACGATCCTGATACCACACCAGATCATCGATCTCCACATACGCCGGTCCGTCGTTCTCCGCGAACCTTGGAGCGACGCCCCAACTCTGGCCCAGATCATTCGAAGCGAAGATCCCCAGATCGCTTCCCACGTAGAGCCAGTCGATGTTTGCCGGGTGATAGCTGATGGCGTTCATCTGAATCGCCGGAAGAGCCAGATCTCCACTCCCGGAGCGATCGCTCCAGTTCGTACCACCATTGAATGTCGCCCAGATCTGCTGGGTTGCGTACCCGGCAAGGACGACCAGCGCCTCGTTGGCGAAGTGCGGGCTTGCCTCGATGTCCATCACCCATCGGTCCGGAAGGGCAGGCGAGCCGTTGTCCACCCGGGTCCAGTTCGACCCCCCGTTGATCGTGCGCAGAACGCTGCCGTCGGTGTACCCCACCCACACTTCGCTGGAGTTGCCCGGCTTGACGGAGATTGCGGACACCGAGGGGGTTCCCGAAAGCACGTTGTTCTGCGCGACCCAGGTGCCCGCGCTGTTGGTGCTCTTCCAGATCTGCGCCCCGCCGGTCCAAACTGTCGATGGGACATTGGGATCGATCTCGAAGGGGGCATTGAAAAGCGTGGTGCCCGAACCCCAGAGCAGCCCGGTCGTCGCACTGGCGTAGCTGGCGCCGCCGTTGGTGCTCTTCCAGACTTCGCCATACTGCGTCACTCCATAGACCACGTTTGCATCGGTCGGATCGACCGCACAACTCGTGCCATCGAGAAACAAGGGAGTGATGTTCCAGGTCGTGCCGCCGGCAGTTCGATAGGGCAACCCGTTGTCCTGGGTACCGCCGACGATCACCCCACCGTTCGCCGATGAGGCCACGCTGTAGAACTGCGTGATGCCGAGATTGTTGTTCAGGGTCGTCCATCCGGACGTCGTGCTCGCGGTGAAGATGTTCGTCGCGCGGTAGAGGCCACCGTCGTTCCCCACGTAGAGGGTGCGGTTGGTGACGCCGTCGAACCCGGTCGCGGCTACCAGGGCATGTTGATCCGGGTGCGGACAAAGGCCCAAGGTGAAGTTGCTGTTCGACACGCGCGTCCAGGTGGTCCCGTGGTCCGTGCTCCGGTGGAGATCGATCCCACCCACCACGAGTCGCTCCGCGTTCGTCGGATCGACCCAGATGCAGTTGTCGTACCAGCCCTGCGCGCCGAACAGATCGAGGTTGGTCGACACTCGACTCCAACTTCCCGGCGCTCCGCTCGAGGTCGAACGCCACACCTCGCCGTCGTTGCGATCGATCGCGACGTAGACCGTGTTCGCAGGCCCGATCGCGACTTCGCAACGCCCCGAATCGTCCGGCAGATCGTTCGTCGCCGAGGTGGAGAGATCCACCCACTGGCTCCCGCCGTCGGTGGAGCGCCAGACCCCTCCCTGATTTCCCCCGGACGGGACCAGGCCGACGAAGAGCAGGTTTGGGTTCGATGCACTGACCACGATCTGCACGGCCGCCGCATCGGGCGTGGCCTGGAGCTCCCAAGCGGTCCCGCCATCGGTGCTGCGCCAGACTCCGCTCGGGTTCGAAGTCACAGCCCAGAGCCGGTTGGCGAGCGTGGGATGGTGGACCAGACGGTTGGTGAAGACCCAATCGACCGTGGCGGCCAGCTGCGTCCAGCTCACGCCGGCGTCACTGCTCCGGAAGACCCCTGCCCCTTCGGCCGCGGTTGCATTCGCGATACCGGTGCTGAAGACCCCCTCACCAGTTGCCGCGTAGAGGACGTTTGGATTGGTGGGGTCGAGCACGATCGAAGTGACCGCGAGGCAGGGAAGGAAGTCATTCACCGGCGACCAGCTGACCCCGGCGTTGGTCGTGGTCCAGATTCCGCCCGAGGCACTTCCGATCCAGAGGCGATTCGCGTTCGTGGGGTGGGGCAGAATGGAGCGAATGCGCCCCCCGATGTTGCCGGGTCCCAACCACTCCCAGTTCCAGATCCCGCCGTCGCGCGACCCGGGAATAGCGTCGAGGAGCTGCTTCGTCTCCCAGAGCACGTTGCGCGGAATCGCTCCGGTCGCGCCCCTCTGGGCCGCGCGCTGCGCCGCCATGGCGCCGGCGCCGGTCAACTCCGCCATGAACTCCTCACCCTCGTTCTCCGTCCGGTAAGAGTCCGAGGACGGGACACTCTCGTTCCGGATGTCGAGTGTCCACTCCGAACCTCCCACCACGGCCAGAGCAACGACGATCACTCCTAGCCCGACGGTGACCGCACCGGCGCGGCTTCCGCGCCCCCCCCGGCCCGGCAGATCGGTCCCCGGCCTCATTGCAGAGACACCAGGGCAAGAACGTATCCGCGTCCGCCCTCGAGTCGGGACATGGCCTTGCCCAGGATCGCCCCCGCGGCGCGCGCAGGTTCGTCCACCGCCATCGCGTGCCCCACGGTCGAGGAGGTTGTCAGCAGATCGCCGGGTTCGATCGGACGATTCGACGCGTCGGCCAGCACGTACACGCGACCGGTGAGCGCAACCTCCCGCCCGCCGACCTGGTGGATCCCAGGCGTCAGCGTGATGCCGGAACGGATGCCGTTCGCGCCGCTCACCACCCCCGCGACCCTGGAGTCGTAGGCCCGCGTCGCCCGCTCGAGCCTTCCGGGGTGCTCCGAATCGATGACCAACACCATCCCCGGAAGCACGTCCTCCTCATTTGCCACATCGAACGGTTCCGCCAGATCCCCTCCGCCGGTGATCTGGAGCGCGGTCGTGACCACCCGACCGCTGTTCTGTACCTCGAACTTCAAGGATCCGCTCTTGAATGCGCGCAGCAGCGAGCCACTCCCATTTTGCTCGAACACGCAGGTCGCATCGGAGCTCGTCACTTTGCCCCACAAGGCGATGCCGCCGGTGTGGGTGTTCTCGGTATAGACGGCCGCACCCGCCACCCCGGAGCCGAGATTTGCCGCGAGGCGGAGACGCCCCTCGCTGTCGAATCGGCTGGCCGGCGATCCGGCGGTCTTTCCGAACTGCGCGAGATCCCCCGAGCCGGTCCCGGTCACCGCCAGCGTCGGACCGGTACCGATCGAGAGCGCCGAGATGGCGGTCCCGTCGGCGCCGATGTTGACGGCTGAAACTGCGGGATTGTTCACCCCGGCGCCGGCATGCAGCACCTGCAGCCGGGCGAGCGGGGCGTTCGTTCCGATTCCCACGTTCCCGTCGCCGCGCCAGGTCATCACCGGATTGGTCCAGGCGCTGTTCAACTTCAGCGAGTTGCCGGTCGATCCGGTCCCCGCGAAGCCGCTCTCGAAGTGAAACTCGCCCCCCTGCGCCTCGTCGAACGAGAGCAGGCGAGTGGTGTCATTCCCCCCCACGTTCTCGACCGAAATGCGCGCGGACGGCGTTGCGGTGGTCCCGACCCCGATCGAACCGGCCACGCGGAGACCATCGCTCCCTTGAATGCTGACCGCGCCGGCATCGGCCACGATCGTGCGCCCCACGCCCGGTCCGCCGAAGTCGTACGCCTGATCGAGGGTGCCTCCCCCACCTCCTCCGGTCGCCGCCGTAGTCTGCAGACTTCCGTCAGGGAACTGAAAGCCGCCCGAAGTCGAGTGGATCACGCCGGCCGCGGTGAAACCTGCGAATGAGCGCTCCGCGCTTTCGGCGTGCAGAGCAAATGGACTCGAGGCCAGCGGCTGATCCGGCAGCTGTTCGAACCCCGCTCCGGTGTCGACCCAGATGCGAAGATTGAGGGCGGTCGATCCCGCGATCGCACTCGCCTGGAGCGGAATCATTCCCGCTCCTCCCAGGAGCACGGAGAACAGCCCTTGGTCGACCAACAGGGGTAGGGCGCCATCCGGCTGCTCCCCCGTCGCGCTGGTACCGTCGTGGGACCAGCGTGCAGTTCCGCCGTCCACCAGCACGAACTTGAATTGGGCCGTCCCATCGAACGGGGCGCCCTCCTTGTACAGGTGCCCCTGATAGCTCACCTGCGTAGGCTGCGCGTTCGCCTCGACTACCGCTCCAGCCAACAGAATGAAGACGACCGCCGCGACCCATACCAAGCGACTGTACATTTCAATTCTCCTTCGTGTGGCTCCTGGACGAACGGCACTGCGCCGAACCGGTGACCGGCCGCCTCGTGCGTGTTGTCTACGGAAGGGCGACGACCTTCCGTGCCTGTCGAAACCCTGGTGCGACGAGATCCACAACATAGACGCCGCCGGGAACGCGGTGTCCCTGGCCGTCCATCCGGTCCCATCGCAGGACCTGCGCTCCGGGCGGTTCGATCTGATCCCGCAGCACGCGCACCAGCCGCCCGTTGACGTCGAAGATCCGGATCGCGCTCCGCCCGGGACGGGCCGGCACGTCAAAGTGGATGGCCAACTCGCCGCGCACGGGGTTCGGGCTGAGGTCGCGCAGGCGGAAGCTCGAGGGAAACTCACGGATCGGGGCTCCGCTCGACGCGGCAACACCGCCCCAGAAGCCGCTCGCCACGAGGATCGTCGGTCCGGCCGAACTCTGAGCCCAGCCCTGGCCCGCCGTGGATTGCAGCACCACATTCGGACCGACGGCGCCCACAGCTCCGCCACTCAGAACTGACCAGGAAATCTGGGTCGCCGCCAATCCCGGCGAAGCGACCACGAAGGCCCCCACCGCAGCCGCGCCCAGCAGATATCGCCGAAGCATTCTCACGTCACCTCCCGTCGTGCCCCACGCCGCGTGGCGTGGAGCGCCGGGGGGAAGGTTGCGGCCGCCCCGGCCCTTCGCGGAAGCCGCACGATCATGCGACCCACCAGTCCCGAGCCGGCCGCGCCGAACGGCCCGGCCCACCGCGGCTCGCCTCGGGCGCGGGCGCGGGCGCAGTCGCGGGCTGGGGCACAAGCCGTCTGCGCCGATCTCTCAAATCCCCGCGCGCAACATCCGGAGGGTTGTGCTCGTATCAACGCGATCCGCCGCCGTGAGCCGAGATCGACCAGCACCTTTCCGGGAGGACGAGACGATGGCCCGATTCGAAGCGAGAACAGCCCAGCACACCCCGTCCCCCTCCGGCTTCACCGGCCTCGGGTCATCGCCCCGTGCTCGCGCCTGGGCTGTGCTCTCCATTTTCGCCGGGCTTGCGCTTTCATTCGGCCTCCTCGTGCCGGAGACCCACGCGATGTTGCCTCCCGGGGGCGTCGCTGCTCCCGCCGCCGAGCGGATCGACACCTTCATGTCCCGTTGTACCGACGGCGGGCTCTCAGGGTCTTTGCTGGTCGAACTGGGCGGCGAGGTGATCCTTCACCGGGGATATGGAGTGCTGGATCGCGGCACCGGAAGGACGGCGGAGGCGGACACTCCCTACCATCTCGGGTCGCTCGGTAAACAGTTCACCGCGACCGCGATTCTCTTGCTCGAGGAGGACGGGAAGCTCTCGACCTCCGACCTGCTCTCTCGCTACCTCCCGGATGTGCCGCCGGACAAGGCGGGGATCACACTCGATCATCTGCTGCACCACACCTCGGGGCTGCCGTACCTGCCGCAGGGAGATCTGGCCGCCAACCTGCCGATGGAAACGGCAGCGCGAGAGATCCTCGCCTACCCGCTCGTGTCGGCGCCGGGCGCGCAGTACGGCTACTCAAGCCCGGGGTACACCCTGCTCGCCGCCGTAATCGAGCAGGTCTCCGGCCAGGATTACGATAGCTTCCTCCGTGCACGAATCTTCGAGCCAGCGGGAATGGCTCACACCGGCTCCGACCAGGACACCGTCCGCTGGGTCGGTGACCTGCGCACTCCCTCCTATACCGGCAGCGGTGTGGACGATCCGATCTACCCGGCCGTGGGCTGGAGTCGTTTTCGGGGGGCGGGCTCGGTCGTCTCGACGGCGGGTGACCTCTGGCGATGGGAGCAGGCGTTGCGCTCTCACCGGGTGCTCGGACCGGCGGCCACCGAGAAGCTCTTCGCCCCGGCGGTCGCGGTCGGACCGAACATCGAACACGCCTGCGGCTGGAACGTGGCGCAGAGCGCGCGGGGCACGACGGTGATCATGCACGCGGGCGACCTCGGCGGCTTCAATGTCGACATGCGCCGGCTGGTCGACGAGCACGCCACGATCATCTTCCTCTCGAACGCGCGGAGCGGTGGACGCGGGTATCGCGAGGCGGTGAGCATTGCCGTGACCCGGCTCCTCTTCGGTCCCGAACCGGAATTTCCTCCCGCGCGGGTCATTCTCAACGAGGAGACCCGCCGCGCCTGGAACACCCGCTGGGCCCTGCCGGGGGGCGTCGCGGGGGCAGACTCGATCCGCGCCCGGGTCGACGGAGATGTCGTCTGGCTTCAACCCATCGGTCAGGCCGCGATCTCGGCCGTAGCCGGAGGCGATTCCAGCGCGATGGTCGCGGAGGCCCAGTTGTCCGCGCTCGCACGGGATGTCGTTCCGATCCTCCTGAGCGGCAATCTCGCGGAACTCTCCCCGCTCGTGCACCCCAGCATTCCCGCATCCTTGCACATCGAGCTGATCAATTTCTGGGAGGCCACCGCCGACTCACTCGGCACTCCCGTCGAAACCGAACTCCTCGGCACCGCCTGGAGTCCTCCCTCGGGCGGCAAGACCCTCCTCCGGATACGCGGCGCCCGGGCCACACAACTCCTCTCGATCGACTGGGTAGGCGGCAAGCTCCTCAACTCCGAACCGGTCCCCGGCGGCGCATTCGAGCTCCCCTTCTTCGCCGTCAGTCCCGATCGCGTCGCCCGCTTCGATCTGTGGGCAGGACGAACGACGTACATCGGGCGTCCGCGGGGCGCCTCCGGGGGGTGATTGCTCGCGGCGATGGCCGACGGGCCGAATCGCGACCACCAGAGTGCGTGAAAGATGGCACGATGATCTCCCCCACCCACGATCGTGTGGCTACACCCATCATTTCGCCAAGCCGTAGCGCACCTTCACGCGCCCCCAGGAGAGCCGTTCCACCGCGCTCACCGAACATCCCTCGCCAAGCGCGCCGATCAAGTCGCAACTTCGATCGATTGATCCCTTCCCCGGCAGGCACGGCGATCCCGCCCGCACTCGGAAATCCCCCGCGTCCGGATTGCAGAACAGCGGGTCCGCCACCTGCCCCTCGAGCGTTTCACAGAAGAAGTACGGCGAACTCTCTCCGTACTCGTTATTCCAAAACACATTGCAGTTACTCTGAGGTCCACCGTCACAGAAGAATCCGACTCCCCCGATCGTTTCGTAGAAGATGTTACCACCTACCTCGGCGATTCCACTGTTCGCCGTGACATAAAGCGCCCCGCCCTCCCCTCCGGTAACCCGGTTTCGCACAAAGGTGCAGTTGGTGATACTTCCATGCGCCAATCCTGGTGGATCGAGCCCGATCTTGATCGCCGCGCCCAGTGGCGCTTCGTTACCGACGAACACGCACTCCGTGATGCGCGTGTCTTGAGTGCCGGCTATCGCGGCTGACTGCGTGGTTGAGACGTTCTCTTTGAAGACGCACCGACGGACATTGGCAGGACCAGCGATGGTGAGCGCACCACCATCCGCGTTCTGATACACACTGGAACCATTTGAATCGAAGAGACAATCCTCGACGACGGACATCGATGTTTCGTCACCGGCAATCAGAAGGGCCAGGAACGCTACGTCTACGAACTCACAATTGCTCACCCAACCGGGACCATCACAGATGATCGCCGACTCGCCACCTTCGAACCTCACGGAGCGCACGGTCACACCCGGGCAATCCGCCAGAAAGAGGCGATGCGAGACCAGGGTGACCATGGGTCGCACCGCATCCGGCCCCAGGATCGTCAGCGCCTTGTTGCGCTCGAGAATGAACGGTTTCGGCGGGAATCCATGATCGGCCACGTAGCGTCCAGCTTCGATTCGAATGGTGTCACCGCTCGCCGCCAGGCGGCATGCGGTGCTGAGCGAGTCGACGTCGCCGCCGGAGTGCGCGACGATCCAGGTGCGGGAATGGGCACGCAAGGGAAGCAAGAAGATCAACAGCACGGCCGAAATCGCAAACGACACCGCGAACCGGGGTTGGTGGGACTCGCGCTCCCCACTCGTTCCGTCGCCATGGGACATCCACAGCTCGAGCATCTGGCACACCTCCGCATGATACTGATCGTTGGGGCGCGGCCCCATGCCGCGCCCCTGAGGAGTTGAGCCCGTTACCGCAGGAGCAAGGTCCTCCGAGTCTCACTCCCGCTCGACCAAGTGAGACGGTAGAGATAGACCCCTGCGGGGAGTCTTTGGCCTCGGTCTCCCTTTCCGTCCCACGTGATCGTCGTGTTCGCATCGGGCAGTCCACCGCTCACGAGCTGGCGAACCCGCCGACCGCTCACGTCGATCACCTCCAAAGACACGACCTCACCTGGCAGATTCGTCAGCGAGATCCGCTGACTTCCCCGCGCCGGGACTGGCGCGGTCGATTCAGGACTGCAGGAAGCTCACCTGACCCAGACCACACGTCGAACTGCCGCATTCTGCCCCTGAGTCATCCGGAGGAAGTAAACTCCGGAACGAAGGGCGCGGCCGGTCGCGTCGCGCGGACGCCATCCGAACGAACCGCTCGAAAGACCCATTCCCAAGCCCTGCGCACCGGTATCGACCCGACCAACGCGCCGGCCCGCGACGTCGAACAACTCGAGGCCGACCGGTGCTGTGGAAGGCAGCTTGTAGCGAATCTCTAGCGAGGTCTCGCTCGCGTACCGCACCTCTAGCTTGATGGATCCCACATCGGCCGATTCGATGCTCGCGGCCGGCCGCACGCCCCCTCGGGCGTGTAAATGGCGAGCTGCCTGGAGGGCACTCCCCCGACGCTCACGAAGTCGCCGACGATCCAAAGCTGATTCTCGAGCGCCGCGATTCCGCGCAGATTCCAGGAGAAAGTGAAGGGGAGCGCTTCCCAGGCGTCTCCGCTCCATCTGTACAGGCGCGTCTCTCGCCCGGCGCCTGTCCCAGCGTACAGAGCGCCATCCATGATCGCGAGACAGGTGACGCGATGTGGAATCGCACCCATCACGTGCCACGCGGATCCATCCCAGCGAGCCACGTTTTGAACCGGCAAGGCACCGGCTCGAGACAGATTTCCGGCCACCACGAGATCCCCGTCGAACTCCATCAGCACTGACGGCGCATCGCTGACACCCCCGTCCATCGGCTGCCAAGCTGCTCCATCCCAGCGTGCGATGTTCGAGAGAACCGGCCCGCCGTCATCGGCAAACGTCCCCGCCGCGTACAAGTCCCCACGATAGGAAGCGAGCTCCGTCACCATCCCTTCGCGGAGCCCGTTCCCAATTCGGATCCAGTTCGCACCATCCCATCGGTAGACACAGCGCGGAACCGGCGACTCCACCTCGAAAAACCTGCCTCCGATGTAGTACTCACCCAGGTGGTCGGCGCCTGCGAACGCAACTCCAGGGAACGGACCGGTGAGCGGCTTGGCAACACCGTGCCGGTAGCCATACAGTCCATCATCGGTCCAACAGAGCAAGGAGCCACGCGCCACGGTGCCTAGCGAGCCTCGCAAAGCAGGTTCTCTGATTTCGCGCAGAGTCCCTCCAGTCAAGCTCACGGCCGTTGCCCGGAAGTAACTGCGCTTACCGACCCATCCGAACCTACCCGTGATCAGTGCGTCGCCCTCGTGGACAAAGACACCAGGCGCGTTCACCTTGAGCCCCAACCCCGATCCAACCGCGAGACCATCCGGGCCCTCGAGAGAACTCGGGGAGTAGCTGTTAAAGCTCTCCCGCCCCGCCACTCCACCGAAGTACGGTCTACCGCGCCAGAACTCGAAGTTGGCGGACGAGGCCCCACGTCCGGTGTAGACAAACGTCTCTGACCCCGAATCCCATCGCACGAGCGCCCCGCCCGGGTCACGCACGTAGAGATCGCCTCCCCACTTGACGAACTGTGAGGACACCTCCTCGAACAGGAGTTCCCAGTGGCTGCCGGTCCAACGGTAGAGGGTCTGGTCGACCTGCAGGAAGAGGTAGCCGTGATGGCTGGCCAGCGCCTGACTCAATCCGAGGACGGGCGGGTATCCGATCGGCGACCAGGTCTCGCCGTCCCATGCAGCAACTCCGCGACAACTGCGACCGTCGACGACATCGAAGTACCCGGCGACGACCAGGCGATGTCCGTGCTGGGTCACAGCTAGCGGGGTTCCATAGGTTCCGTGCGACCCATCGACTCCCCCGAATTCCCCGGGAACGACGTCCCACGCCTGTCCGTTCCAAATCAGAATCTGAGCGCCGCCCCCGGCCTTCGAGGCGATGGCGGCTGGCTCCCCGCGAAAGGACGCCAGATCGACTCCGACGACCCCACTCAGGCCCCCGAACGGTGTCCAGCGGACACCGTCCCAAAGCGCGAACCCTGGGCGCTCGGCTCCGCCAACGTCGAACTGACCGGCGGCTACGAGAGACTTCGGCCCAACCCTGAGAAGGTCGAGCACTCGCCCGCGGTACGAGAGGCGATCGGGAGGGATCAGGTCTAGTCCTGTTCCGAGGGGTATGAAGCGATCTCCATCCCACGCCGCGACGTTAGGGACCTGCTGGTCGTCCGCGACCTGGAATCTGCCGGCAAAGATCAGCTGGTCGTCCAGGTCTAAGAGGCTCGTCACCTCTCCGTCGACCCCGGGCGCGAAGAATCGAGTGTCGAAGCTGCCTTCAGCCCTGACGACCACTGCGCCGCTCGCCCCCCATCCAACCATGAGCAGAGTAAGCAGCCAACGGTAGATCGACCCGTGCCAGTTCGCGGCACAGCCATGCCGGCGCTTGCTATGAACGACGAAGGAGAACATTCGGACCTCCAGTACAACGAGCACGGCGTGACGCCGTTCCAACCCCGGTGTTTGGACGAGCGAACACTGACATGGGGGGTATCGGGCAGGCTTGGGGGGGGAGCGACCACTTCAGTCGCCACAGGCCCTCGATGCGTCGAAGTTGAGGGATGCGAGTCGCGGAGTCTTTGCGGTACCACAGTTCGACCCTTCCCATCCCCGACGAAAGAGACGCTAGGCCTCCGCGCCCGAAGGGTCAAGCGTGAAGTCGCCCTTCGGCCGAGGGACGATTGCGCTGCACGCAGAGCGCCCCCTCGCGTTCTTCGACACGAAGGGGCGCTCACGCTGGCTGAAGGACGAACTAGGCCTTCAGGTTCCGGATGATCGAGAGGCTGGTGTCGTTGAGCGACTTCAGCATCTGCGTCATGGTCTGGAACATCTGGTTGCGGCGCTCGACCATCTGCTGAAGCTGGGACTGCAGGAGCTGGAGGTTCGAGTTCTGGCTACCGTTGCTGGAGCCGGAGCCGCCCGAGCCGCCGCTGGTGGCGTTGCCCAGGGCGCCGCCGACGGCGCTGCCGGCCGCGGCACCAATCGGGCCGCCGAACACGCCGCCCGCGATGCTGCCGATCGTTCCGAAGAGTCCGCCACCCGAGTCGCCCTTCGCGCCCTGGCCTTCCTGCTTCTGCTTGGCCATCTCGGACTCGATCTTCTTCATCTGGTCTTCGATCTGCTTGTCGATGTGCTTGCCCAGCTTGTCCATGAGGAGCAGGAGCTTGTCCTCGAGGGAGCCCGGGCCGCTCATGATGTCGCTCGCGCCCGAGGCGCCGGTGTCACTCGCCGCACCGCCGGTGCCGCCGGCCGCGCTGCCGCCATTGGCGCCACCGTTGCCGTTCAGCAGATTCTGGATCGCGGTGCCCATCGCGCCCGTCAGGGAGCCCAGGGGATTCCAGGGGAAGGTCGGAGCACCACCCGCCGGGAAGCTCGGGCAGAACGGAACCGCGGGGAGGAACGGACCGGGGATGTTCGGGAAGAGGTTCGCCTTGCCGTCGACCCGGCCGTCGCGCATGTCACGCCAGACCTCGGTCAAGCCGTTGTAGGTGCGGCCGTGGAACAACCACTGGTCGTTCTTCAACTGGATCGGCTTGCTAAAGGAGCCACAGTACTGGCGACCGGTGATCCGTCCCTGGCACTGGAAGGGACCGACGTTGTAGTTGTACTTCTGGCCGATGTACGCGTCCCGGGCGACAGTCCGCTGGAAGGAGGGGTAGGTATTGGCATAACGATGAAGATGGGCACCGCCACAGATGCAGCGAGGAATAAAGCCGCGACCGAAGGCGCGACCGCTGCGACCGGAGATGGCACGGTCCAGGGCGCTGGTCGGAAGTCCGCTCTGCAGATCAACCAGGTTGCGGGCAACTCCACCGAGATCACCGCGACGGGCATCGATCAGGGCGCCGATGGCATCGCCAAAGCTGTCGGGAAGACCGAGAGAGTCGAGCATGCGGTTGACGTTGGTTCCGGTCGAGTTCACGAAGGACATTTGAGTCTCCTTGTTCCTGCCTGGCCTGTGGCCTTGGCCTTGGTTCTCCGCTGCGCCACCCCTCTGGCGGCGCCGACGTCAACTTATCGAGGCCGATCGGCTCCGGTTGCGCATCTCGGCTGAATTTATGGAACTTCGCAACTCAATGATAAGTATTGGGTTACCGCCCAATAGAACCGTGCCGGGAAAGAAAACGGGGGCTACGATCGATTCCCACCCCCAGGGACCGTCGATCGAGGGACGCGTGCGGGGGAAGGCATCGCTTTCGTCCGGTGCTCTGTGTTTAGATTCCGGGTCAACCACTCGGCGGCGCGGGACTCCCATTCTCGTCCGACGGGGCAGAGCGGACTCTTCGCCACTGCGAGTCCGCGCGGGAGGTTTCTCCATACACGCGAATCCGAGTACCGATCGGGGCCTGGCGGTCGCCGCGCTCCGACAGTCGTTCGTTGCCCTCGCCCTCGCGGCGAGCCTGATCTCCATCGCCGGACCAAGTGCGGCCCTGACCCTCGAGGAAGCGATCGCTCGCGCGCTGGAACGAAACGAGCAGGTGGGGGCCGCCGAGCGGCGCGCCGACGCCGCGGGGGCGCGGGTGGCCAAGGCGCGCAGCTTCTTCTTTCCGGATCTGAACGCCGCCGCAGACTGGACCCGTCGTGAGTTCGAAGGCGGCGCGGACGGCGCCGCGAGCCGCAGCGCTCGGGAGACGCGGGAAGGCCGGCTGTCGGCGACCCAGACCCTCTTCGAGGCGCAAGCCTGGCCACTCCTCACCGCAGCGCGCCGAAACCGGGATGCAGCACGCTTCGATGCACTCGACGCGCGGAGGCGCCTGGCCTACGAAACCGCGGAAGCCTACCTGGCGACGCTCAACGCCGAGCGCGTGGCTCGGGCCGCAGGGGAACGGCGGGAACTGGCCAATGAGAGCCTGGCCGATGCGCGCGCCCGCTTCGAAGCGCAGCTCGTCGGCTCGAACGACGTCACCCGCGGAGAACTCGAGGTCGCCACAGCCGAGCGGGAGTTGATTCGCGCGGAAGGAGAGGCGCGGACCACGCGCCTGCATCTGGGGTATCTGCTCGACACCACGATCGCCGATTCCCTCGAAGTCCCCTTGTCGCTCCTCGCCGCGGCCTCCGGGACGACCGAAGCGACCGATCTCACGCGGGCCACGCAGAGCCGCTACGACCTGGCGGCGGAACAGGCCCGGGTCGACGCCCTCCGGGCCTCGGCCCACGAGCCACTCCTGCGCTATCTCCCCGATCTCGGCGTGACCGGAAGCGCGATCACCACCAAGGAGAGCGACACGCCGCGCGAGGAGGAATGGTCGGTGGAGGTCGGCGCGCAGTGGAGCCTGTTCGACGGCGGCGAGCGACACGCCGATCGAGCGGAACGCGACGCCCTCGCCGATGCGGCCGAGCTTGAACTTCGCGCCTCCAATCGCGCTCTCGCGGTCGACGCCGAGGCAGCTCAGGTGCAACTGGAGAGCGAGCAGGCCTCGCTCGCCCGGGCCGCGGTGGCCGTCACCGCTGCGCGCCGCAACGCGACCGAGACCTCGGAGCTGTACCGCGAGGGACTGGCGCGGGCACTCGAGGTGGTCGACGCGAACGTCCGGCTTTTCGAAGCCGAGGTCGATCGCGTGACCGCTCAGCTCGCGCTGGCGCTCGCCTATCTGAGTTATCGGGCCACGCTGGGACTGGACCCCATCATGACGGAGGAACGACCGTGAGCGATCGATGCGACCCGCGCGGCCTGACGAAGCTGGGCTCGACGAAGCTGGGCCTCACGAAGCTGGGCCGGGCAACGCTGGCTCTGACCTGCGCGAGCGCGACCCTGCTGGCCCCTGGCTCAGCTCGGTCGCCGGCTGCGCGAAAGAGAAGCAGGCCAAGGCGGCGGGGGGCGGGGTCAAGTCGAAGACCGCCTTCCCGGTCGATGTGCAGCCGGTGGCGTCGCGGCGGGTCGAGGCGGCGATCACCGCAGTCGGCTCGGTCGACGCTTTCGAGATCGTCCAGGTCACGGCGCGGGTGCCGGGCGCGATCGAGAAGATGCACTTCAAGGAAGGAGACCAGGTCCGCGAGGGGGATGTCCTGGTCGAGATCGAGCCGGAGCGGTATCGGCTCGCGACCGAGGAGGCGCGCGCGGCCCTGGAGAAGGCCGAGGCGGCGCTGGCCGAGGCGGAGGCCGGGCTCGCGCGGCGCGAGGGAGCGAACGAGCGGACCACCGGGCTGATTCCGGGAGAAGAGATCGGCACCTGGCGCACTCGGGTGCGAAGCGAGAAGGCCGAGGTGGCGGCGCGCCGGGCTGCGGTCGAACTCGCCGAGCGGAACCAGCGGGACGCGCAGGCCCGCGCGCCCTTCTCCGGCACGATCCAGACGCGGGACGTGCAGACCGGCCGCTATGTCCAGCCGGGAACGCTCCTCACCACGCTGATCCGCCGCGATCCGCTCCTGCTCCACTTTCAGGTGCCGGAGTCGGACGCCGGTCGGCTCAGTCCCGGACAGACGGCGCGGTTTACCGTGCGGAACAACCCTCGGGTGTTCGACGCGCGGCTTCAGCATGTCGGTGACGCCGCGGACGCCGCGTCGCGCATGGTCGCGGTCGTGGCGGTGATCGCCGATCCGGATCACAGCGTGCTCCGCGCCGGCGCGTTCGCCGAGGTCGTGATCCCGGTCGGCGTGGCGATCGACGCGCCGGTCGTTCCGCAGACCGCGGTGCGACCGAGCGAGCGCGGTTTCCTCTCCTACGTCATCGAGGGCGGCTTGGCCCGGGAGCGGGTGCTGACCCTCGGCCTGCGGACGCCGGAAGGGCTGGTCGAGGTGCGCGAGGGGCTCGCGCCGGGAGAGAGCCTGGTGGTACGCGGAGGTGAGGCGCTCCGCGACGGCGCCAAGGTCCGGGTTGCCGCGCCGGCCGGAGGAACCCGCGGATGAACATCACCGAGGTCTGCATTCGCAAACCGGTCCTGGCCTGGATGCTGATTGCCGCGACCATCCTCTTCGGGTTGGTGGCCGGACAGCGGATCGGCATCAGCCAGTTCCCCGACGTCGACTTCCCCACCATCAGCGTCGCGGTCAACTGGGAGGGGGCCGCACCCGAGGTGATCGAGAACGATGTGGTCGAGATCCTCGAAGACGCGCTGGTGCAGGTCGAAGGAGTCCGTTCGATCACCTCGACCTCGCGCCAGGGATCCGCCAGCCTCACGGTCGAACTCGCCCTTTCACGCGACGTCGATCTCGCCCTCCAGGACGTGCAGACCCGGATCGCCCAAGCGCAGCAACGGCTCCCGCGTGACATCGACCCGCCGGTCGTCTCGAAGACCAATCCGGAGGATCAGCCGATCATGTGGGTCGGGCTCTCGGGACCATTTCCCCGCGCGGTCCTCTCCGACTACGCCCGCTATCGCGTGCGGGAGAAGCTCCAGACCGTCCCGGGGGTCGGCGAGATCAACATGGGAGGCTACCTCGAGCGGAACATCCGGCTCTGGATCGACTCCAACCGCCTCGACGAGCGCGGCCTGACCGTGACCGAGGTCATCGCCGCCCTGCAGCGCGAGCATGTCGAGCTGCCGGCCGGACGACTGGAGACCGAGGGACGTGAGGTCAACGTCCGGGTGATGGGCGAGGCGTTCGACCTCGACACCTTCCGCCGGATCGTGGTCGGGGGTTCGGGCGGCGCACCGATCTACCTCGAGGATGTCGCCCTGGTCGAGGACGGCTTCGAGGATGTGCGGCGGATGGCCCGGGTGAACGGCGAGCCGGCGCAGGGGCTGGGAATCAAGAAGCAGCGCGGCGCCAATGCGGTCGAAGTGGCCCACGGCATCAAGGCCGCGATGGAAGAGATCCGCAAGGGGCTGCCCGAGGGGATGGAGATCGGCCTCAACTTCGACTCCACCCGTTTCATCGAGGAATCGGTGCACGAGATCCAGCTCGAGCTGGTGCTGGCGGTCATCCTCACCGCGCTCGTCTGCTGGATGTTCCTCGGCTCGTTCTCCAGCACGCTGAACGTGATCCTGGCCATCCCGATGTCGCTTCTCGGCACCGTGGCCGTGATCTACTTCCTCGGTTTCACCTTCAACACCTTCACCCTGCTCGGCATGGCGCTCGCGGTCGGAATCGTGGTCGATGATGCGATCATGGTGCTGGAGAACATCGTCCGTCACGGCGAGATGGGCAAGGACAAGGTGCGTGCGGCCCGCGAAGGGACGGCGGAGATCGCCTTCGCCGCCCTCGCCGCCACCATCGCGGTGGTGGCGATCTTCCTGCCGGTGGTGTTCATGGAAGGGGTGGTCGGGAAGTTCTTCCTCCAGTTCGGCATCACCCTCTGTGTGGCGGTTCTGCTCTCCTACCTCGAAGCGGTCACCCTCGCCCCGGCCCGCTGCGCGCAGATTCTCAATACCTCCCGGGAAGGACGCGGACGCGTCGGGCGCGCCATGGACTCCGGCTTCTCCTGGCTCGAAGGGGCCTACACCACGACGCTTCGCCGCGTGCTCAAGCACCCGTACATGATCCTGGGTGGGGCGACCGCGCTCTTCGTCGGAGCGATCTTCGTCTTCCGGTCGCTTCCGGCGGAGTTCGTGCCGACCCAGGATCAAAGCCGACTCATGATCCGACTGCAGACCGCGGTCGGCTCCGACCTGGACGAGACCGATCGCCTCTTCCAGAAGGCCGAGGCGATCGTCAACGCGCGTCCCGAGGTGACCCGCGCCTTCGCCGTGGTCGGCGGCTTCGGCGGCGGGGCGATCAATAGCGGCGTCTTCTTTGTCACCCTGGTGCCGCCGAATCAGCGCGACCTCGACCACCTCGAGTTCATGGCCCTGGTGCGGAAGGAACTGAACGCCATCCCCGGACTGCGCGCGGTGGTACAGGACCTCTCGCAGCAGGGGTTCACCGCGCAGCGCGGGTTCCCGGTGGAGTTCTCGGTGCGGGGATCGGACTGGAATCAGCTGGTCGATCTCTCGAGCGACGTCATGCGTGATCTCCAGGCCAGCGGCACGGTGGTCGACCTCGACACCGACTACCAGCTCGGCATGCCCGAACTACGCATCCCCCCCGATCGCGCGCGCCGCGCCGACCTCGGCATTCCGGTTCAGGACGTGGCCACCGCGATCAACGCTCTGGTCGGAGGGGTACGCGTCGGCAAGTACAGCGAAGGGGGCGACGCATCGACACCCGGCTCCGCCTGCTCGCCTCCCAGCGCTCCCGCCCCGAGGATGTCGCGCGCCTGCGTCTTCGCACCGCGAGCGGCGAGCTGGTGCCCCTCTCCTCCGTGGTGAAGATGGAGGAGCGTCCCGCGCTCCAGGCGATCACCCGGCGCGACCGTGAGCGGGCGATCACCGTCTTCGCCAACGTGGCCCAGGGGCACTCCCAGCAGGAGGCGCTGGCCAAGGTGGAGGAGCTTTCGAAGGGCATGCCGGTCGGAACCCGGCTGGTACTCGGCGGGGCCAGCGTCGCTTTCAAGGAATCGATGGGGGGGCTGATCTTCGCCCTCGTCCTCGGAGTGATGGTCGCCTACATGGTCCTGGCCTCGCAGTTCAACTCCTTCCTCCACCCGATCACGGTGCTCACCGTACTTCCGCTCTCGGTGGCGGGCGCAGCGGCCGGCCTGCTCGTCGCGGGGAAGAGTCTCAACATCTTCAGCATGATCGGCCTGCTGCTCCTGATGGGCATCGCGAAGAAGAACTCGATCATCCTGGTCGACTACGCGCAGCAGATGCGGAACCAGGGGAAGTCGGCCTACGACGCGATCATGACCGCCGGCCCACGGCGTTTGCGCCCGATCCTCATGACCTCGATCGCAACCCTGATGGCCGCGGTGCCCCCCGCCCTCGGCATCGGTCCGGGCTCCGAGATCCGCGCGCCCATGGCGATCGCGGTCATCGGAGGAATGATCGTCGCCACCGCCCTCAGTCTTCTCGTGGTCCCGGCCTTCTTCCTCGTCTCCGACCGCGCCGCGCAGCGGATGCGCGGTCTGTTCCGCTCCGGGGCGAAGGGGCGCGATGAAGAGAGCGTGGCCCCGCAGAGCTAGCGGCGGGCGGTTTTTCAGCAACTCGCCAGGGGTTTCGGGCCGGCGCAATTGCGCTATGCTGCGCCCGCGCGGAGCGTCCTATTCCCCGGAAACTGCAGGAGGACTGATGAGCGACCAACCGTCCGAAAAGAAGCTGCCCCCCGGCGACATGGGTCTCCCACTGCTCGGTGAGACCCTGCCCTTCGCGAAGAACCCGTTCGGCTTCATCGACGAGCGACTCATCTCCCACGGCCGGACCTTTCGCACCAGCGTCCTGGGGAGAAAGTCGGTCGTCATCGCGGGGCCGGACGCCGCAGGGCAGTTCATCGATACCAATGACGTGACCCGCAAGGACTCGATGCCCCCGCACATCCAGGAGCTGTTCGGCGGCCAGAGTCTTCCCTTGCTCGACGGCGACGAGCATCGGCAACGGAAACTCGCGGTGATGCGCGGCTTCACCCGGGTCGCCCTCGCCTCCTACATCCCGATCCTCCAGACCGCCACCGAACAGGCATTCGAGCGCTGGACCGCGGCCGGAGAGTTCACCTGGTTGCCCGAGCTCAAGCGGATCTCGATCGAGGCGATCTGCACCACGGTGATCGGGATGAAGCCCGGCGCGGAGATGGATCAGCTCTGCCGTGACTACGAGCTGGTTACCGACGGGTTCGCCACCCTGCCGATCAAGCTGCCGGGCACCGCATTCAGCAAAGCACTCGAGGCTCGAGATCGGATCCTCGGTGTGCTCGCCGGCCACGTACGGGCCCGTCGACACGCCCCCACCCAGGACGGGCTCTCCCGCATCCTGGTGCCCGAGGCAGGCGGTCCCTCGATCAGTGACGAGCACGCGGTCCTCGAACTGCATCACATCGTGATCGCGGGCTACATCGTCTTCGCCGAGCTGGCGGAGATCGTGCGCCGGCTGCACGACCACCCCGGAGTGCGTCGGAGGCTCGCCCAGGAGATTGCCCAGCTCGCGCCGGCGGCCCTGACCCTCGAGGCCCTGACGGCGATGCCCTACCTCCTCCAGGTGGTGAACGAGATCAAGCGCCTCTGCCCGGTCGTTCCGGCCATCTTCGGGCGCGCGCGCCACACCTTCAGCTTCGACGGCTACACCATTCCTTCCGGTTGGATGGTGATGTGGGCCGTCACCCCGAGCCACAACGCGCAGGGGGTCTACACCAATCCGGAGCTGTTCGACCCCGATCGGTTCTCCCCCGAGCGAGCGGAGGATCAGCGGCACGAGCACGCCTTTGCCCCGCAAGGCGCCGGTGCCCCGACCGGACACAAGTGCCCCGGCCTCGATTTCTCGACCTACTTCATGGAGCTGTTCACGGTCATCCTGGTGCGCGGCTACGCGTACGATCTGCGGGCCAATCACCACGAGTTGAGCTTCGCCAAGACCCCACCCGAGCCGAGCGACGGCCTGCGGGCGACGGTGCGACGCGATCCGGGGGCCGGCGCGGCGTAACGCGGGTCGGGGTCAGCGGTCACTGCGGGAGCGCTGGACGGGGCCAGGTGCGCCGACCGCGGGGCGAGATCAAACGACGGACTGAACCTCGCGGAACCGGGCGAGGCGCCGATCGAACGAGCTGAGCGGTGTGTGCCCGCTCGCCCGAGCGGAGGCGACGATCAGGCAATCCGGGAAGCTCACGCCGTAAGCACGATCCAGCACCCACATGACCTCCCGCAGCACCAGGAGTGACACCCACGCGCCTTGCGCTACGAACCGCTCTGCGGCGGCTACTTGCCGAGGGTCGTCCCGCACGATGAGACGCACGACCAGGTTGGTATCAACTGTGCGCACTGGGCTTGCCCTGCCGCTTCTCACTGCGTTTGCCTGACCGATTGTTGCCTTGCATCGGTGACCGCTCTCTGGCGTGCTTTTCCGCAAGGTGGGCTGCGACCCGCTCTTCCATCTCAGTGAACGAACGCCTCTTCGGGGGCATCTGGCCAAAGATCGCGCGGTGCATTTCCTCGGAAGAAACACGACCGGCCCGCCGAACGATGACCTGCTCGCCGTCCGAATCCCACTCGATGATCGAACCAGGCAGCAGCCCCAGCCGCCGGCGTACCACGGCGGGAATCGAGATCTGCCCCTGCCGGGTGATCCTTGAAGTAGCGATCTTCCTGGTCGCCCATTACCTCGGGAATGGGCGGCGAGCAACCAGCAATCGGGCGATCGGCGATCTCGCACTCACCGGGCTTCCCTCGATCATCTCACCACGACCACCCGGCGGGTGCGCGCGTCGCCCGGCACATCCAGTCGCAGGTAGTAAACTCCGGGCGCGATGGGCGTTCCATTGGCATGCGTCGCCCGCAGGGAGATCCGGTTCCTTCCCGCGACGACCGGCCCCACCTCGGGGCGGGCGATCAGCCGGCCACTCGCATCGAACCAGGACAAGGACGCGTCCGTACCGCCGTTCTCACGGGACCCTCGGGACCCAATCGCTTCTCCCGGCCCTCCGGGCAGGTCGCACTCGATCCAGGCCTCCCCACGGATCGGGTGGGGATACGGAGCGGAGAGCTCGAGTCGCGTCGCTCCTCCGGCGTGCGGCACCTCGGACGGATCAAGGACCCGCTCGAGCACGAGGTCGTCGACGAAGAGCGGGCTGGTCCCGAAGTGGTTGTAGATGTCGATGGCGAAGCTGCCGGTCGTTCCCTGGAGCAGCGGATGAGTGTCGAGCGCCTCGATCGTCCAGAGCGCCGGTTCGGGCTGACCCTCGATCCAGACGCGGGCCTGGAGAAGCGTTTCGGTCGGCGTGGTCTGGGTCACGCGATAGCGCAGCCGGTAGCGCACGTCGTTCTGCAGTCCGCCCGGGATCGGGTTGAATCCCCAGGCGAATTGCGTCTCGACGCCGTCGATCTCCCGCCAGAGGCCGAGATCATCCGGCCAGGCCCAGTCCCCCTTGAGAAACATGGCGTACCCTTGGCCGTGCGGTTGGTACTCCTGCAAGGTGCCGCCGTTCTGTCGCACATAGAAGCCGAACCCCTGACCAACCACGTTGTCGAACTCGACCGTGGCGGTCATCTCGACGTCGAGTTCGGAGTAGCCGGACAGGATCATGCGCGAGACGAAGGTCGGATCGCCGTTCAAGCGCCCGCGGTTCGCCTGCAGATCCCAGGCCGTGACGTGGGCTCCGCCCGGAAACCAGGGAGAGGGCCAGTTCGCGCCGTCCGGACCGTCGAAGCTCTCGGCGTAGGGCAGGTCGGCGGCGCGGGCGGGGGCGGCTCCGAGCTGCGAGACCGAGAGCGCGAACGCGCAGGACGCGATCAGCGCACCGACGGCTCTGGCGGTGCGAGTGGTGCGGAAGTTCCAGGGGTGCATGCCATCTCCGGGTTGAGGTTCACACGCCGCGCCGGCCCCGGACGTTGCGCGGAGGAGAGTGTACACGGTCTTCAGTCCCTTCGCGCGGGACGCGCGAAGGGGTACTCTCTGGGGCATGTCACGCTACGGACTGATCCTCTGCCTGTTCGTGCTGGGGCTTTTCACCCTCGACCGGCTGTTGCTCTGGCTGGAGTCGCGCCGCTGGATCTACTACCGGAGGTCCAAGGGGGCCGGAACTGGCGCGCTGACCGGGGGACTGCACGAACTTCACGCGGCACTCGATCCGGGAGCACGGGTCGTTCAGGAGGTGCAGCGGGAGGAGCAGACCGAAGAGGACGAGCAGGGCGAGCCGCCCACTCCGAACTCGCTCCCGAACTCGGTCTGACCCGGTCCGCCAATTGCGGCTGGACCGATCTCCTCCCGGTCCCTACACTTATCCCGCAATTGTTCTTCTATCTTCCCCGCCAGCGCCCTGCCCAGGCCGAGCGGCCCGGCCGGCGGTTGAATGCCCTTGAGAGCTTTCCTAGGAGTCACCATCACCATGCAGAATGTCTTCCGCCCCGGTCGCACGATGCTCGCCCTGGGGATCACCGTTTCCGCCCTACTCGCCCAGCCGGCCTTGGCCGTGGCGCCGGTGGGTGCCGTCGAGGACCTGCTGTTGTCCCCCCCGGGGCCTTCGGTCGTCTCCGCCCCGAGCCTGGCTGGTCGGGGCGAACTCCCCGTTGCCGCGGCCTGGGAGTCGTTCGAGTCGGTGACCCTGCCCGGCTGGACGGTGGTCTGGAATGAGGCGACCGGACTACCGCACCGGGCGCTGGCGGCGGGGTTCGACGCCGCTTCGCGGGCCGGCGCGGTCCCGGCCGGGATGCTCGACCCGGATGCGCGCGCGGCCTATCTCAACGCCGAGGCGATCGACCGGACCAGCCGTGCGCTCTACGAAACCCTGCGCGCGTCCTTCGCGGATTTGCCGTCGGTCGACGCACTGGCGCCGTTTGCCATCGAGCAGCGCGGCTCGGTCTGGTTTGCCATCTACCAGCAGACCGCTGAGGGTCTGCCGGTCGAGGGGGCGCGGGCCGACTTCCGCTATTCGCGCGATGGCCAGCTGATGAGCCTCGGACTGTCGCTGCTCCCGGGTGAGCTGCCGGAGGTCGAGCCACTCGTGTCGCTCGATGAGGCGCAGGCGCTGGCGATCGACGCGCTGGTCGACGGTGGGCTCGGGCGCGCCGCTCTCTCGGCAGCCGCCTCCCTCGAACCGGTCCAGCCCGGACGGCAGGATCGCGACGCCTGGATCGCCGCAGGCCCGGATCGCAGCGATCGAATGATCTGGATGCCGCGCTACACGCCGGACGGTAGGGAGGTCGAGGCGCGACTGGCCTACGTGGTCCGTACCGAGGTGACCGAGCCGATGTCCCGCTTCGTCAGCTACCTCGACGCCCGCACGGGCGAGGTATTGAAGCGCGACAACGAAGTCCGGTACGTCAACTACACCGGG
Source organism: Candidatus Eiseniibacteriota bacterium (assembly GCA_016712505.1). GTDB lineage: Bacteria > Eisenbacteria > RBG-16-71-46 > CAIMUX01 > CAIMUX01 > JADJQY01. Next base: position 32,681 of record JADJQY010000042.1, read on the forward strand.
CACGCCGATTCCGAGGTGCAGCCGTCGACCCCGCAGGATCCATTCGTGAATCTGGCCCAGCCGGACCTGCGGATCACCGTGGCCGGCGTGGGCGAGACGTTCACCAACGCGAACGGCGACTTCACCCTCACCAACGGCGACAACACGCCGCGATTCCTGACCTCGGCCCTCACCGGCCGCTGGGCGCGCATCATCGACGCCACGGGAGCGGAGCCGGCCTTGACCACCCTGGCCACTCCCGGCGTTCCGACCACGGTCCACTTCTCCGACGCCAACAGCCAGGCCTCGGAGCGCGACTGCTACCACCACATGAATGTGGTCCACTCCTGGGTCAAGCAGGTCACGCCGAGCTACACCGGCGTCGACTACGAGATGACCGGAACGGTGAATATCAACCAGACCTGCAACGCCAACTGGGACGGGTCGGGAATCAACTTCTTCAAGCAGGGAGGCGGGTGCACCAACACCGCCCAGGTCGCGGACGTCGTCTACCATGAGTACGGTCACGGGAACAATCAGTTCGCCTTCGCTCCGGCCTCGCCGACCGGGGCACAGCACGAAGGGTTCGCCGACTACCACGGCGCAACCCTCACCAACCAACCCGACATCGGCCGCGGCTTCTACGGCGCGAACACCATCCTCCGCACCTGCGACAACAACCGGCAGTACCCGTCGCCCGAATGTGGAGGCGAGGTTCACTGCGACGGCGAGGTGATCGCGGGCGCGCTCTGGCACATGCGGGAGAATCTGGTCGCAGTGATGGGGCAGTCCGCGGGGGTGGCGCACTCCGACCATCTCTTCCAGAACGCGATGTTCGGGCGGGACGCGACCTACGAGGGGTACTACTTTGACCTCCTCGCGGTCGATGACGACAACGGCACCCTGGCCGACGGCACGCCGCACGACAACCAGATCATCCCCGCCTTCGATCAGCACAATATCGGGCCGGGTTTCTCGCTGGAGATCGTCCACGCGCAGCTCCGCGACACCGAGAACACGACGAATCCGTATGTGGTCTCGGCCGTGCTCTCCTCCCCGGCCGACGTGATCACGAGCGCCTCGCTCTTCTACAAGACCGGGCCGATCGGCGGGCCGTTCAGCTCATTCATCCAGGTTCCGATGTCCCCGGGGGTCGGAGTGCGCGTCTATCAGGCATCGATTCCCGCGCAGCCGCTCGGCACCGAGGTGCGATACTACCTCTCCGGCGGAACGGCACTCCCGACCCTCGCCGCGGTCTCGCCGACCGGCGCACCGACCAACACCTTCGGCTTCAAGATCGAAACCGATGCCACCCTGCCGGTCGTGACCTACAACCCGCTGTTCGACAAGTGCGCCGCCAGCTGGCCGGCCGCGATCAGCGCCGTCGTGACCGACAATCAGTCGGTCTCGAGCGTCGAGGTGGAATGGAAGCTCGACGGGATCGACCAGCCGAACCTGAGCCTCGCCCAGATCGGAACCGGCTCAACTTATACCGGTCCCTTCACCGGCTCGGTGAGCGAGGGGCAGGTGATCTCGTACCGGGTCAAGGCGAGCGATAGCGCGCAGGTCCCGAACGTGACCCGGAATCCGGCCTCTGGCTACAACACGTTCGCCATCGTCCACGACTTCGCCGAGAACGGCGAGCACGGGTTGCAGGATCTGACCCACACCGTCGGCACGCTCGGGTTCAACGACCAGTGGCATCTCTCGACCGCGCGCAACCACACGCCGGCCGGAACCAGCTCCTGGAAGTTCGGCGACACCGGCGGTGGTAACTACCTCGATAGCTCGGACGGGACCCTGGTGACGCCCGAGATCCACCTCGGATCCGCCGCCTCGCTCTCCTTCTGGCACTGGATCGCGGCGGAGAACGATGCCAACAACACCGCCTGGGACGGGGCGTCGGTCGAGCTTTCGGCCGATGACGGCGCCTCGTGGAGCCAGATCACCCCGGCGGGCGGTTACACCCACACCATCATCGACAATCCCGCCTGCCCCTTCCCGGCCGGTTACCCGGTCTGGTCCGGATTCTTCGACTGGCGTCAGGCCAACTTCGATCTCTCGGCCTTCGTCGGCCAGCATGTCCGGATCCGCTTCCGCTTCGGAAGCGACGGCGCGGTGAACTACGAAGGCTGGTACGTCGACGACATCGTGCTCGATCCGGGCTCGCAGTCGGCGGACGTGCTCCCGGGGACCGGAGTCCCGGGGCGGAGCGCCCTCTTCGGAGCGGCCCCCAACCCCTTCGCGCCGACCACCCAGATCCGGTTTGCCGTTGCAGCGGGAACCGGCCCGGTCTCGCTCGAGATCATCGACGTGAGCGGGCGCCGCGTGCGCACCTTGCTCGATGGGCCTACGACGCCGGGATACCACGCGATCGCCTGGGACGGCCGCGACAACGAGGGCCGGTCGCTCGCCGGCGGTGTCTATTTCGCTCGCCTCTCGGTCAACGGTGAAGGGTTCACCAGCAAGCTGCTTAGGATTCGCTAGCCGCGGCGCGCCGACCACGGCTCGCCGCTGTCCGGAACTCCGTCCGGACGGAGTTCCGTTCGCGGTAACCAGCATTTCGACAGTCGCTTGACGGCCCGGATCGGAGACCGGTCCTGGCCGAGGAATCGGGATAGGGGGTAGTCGGTGATCCCGGCTACTCCCCTCCCACACCACCGGACAAGCGGGTCCGCATCCGGCGGTTCGAGATGTTGAGGTCACGCACCGAGCGAAGGGAGCCCTCGTTCGGTGAACCAGCGGTTGGGAATCGCGATGTGCAGCGCCATCGCCGAGTTCTTCCACCAGCGACGAGTGTTCGCCGCTACCTGGGCAGCGGCCGTGGGGCTCAGCCCGCGCGAGACTAGCTCGCGATGGGTCGTGCGTCCACGCTTCCACTGCTTCCAGTTGGATCGCTCGGAGTCGGTGACGGATCCACTCATCAAGCTCTCGGAAGACCTGTGGCGTCTCGGCCAGACGGAAGTATGCCTTCCACCCCAGCAGGTACGGCCGCAGCGTTCCGATCACTTGCTCCAGGCTCCGTCCTCCCAGGCGGCGGGTCATCGATCGCACCCGTTGCTTCATCGCGTTCAGAGCTTTCTCCGCGACGCGGACCCGGATTGTCTTTCCGCGCCCACCCAGAGGGAGAACCCGAGGAACTTCCGATCCCAGACCCGCGCCACCGCGCTCTTCGACTCGTTGATCCGAAGCTTGAGGTCGCCGTAAAGGCGACGCAGCAGAGCCATCACTCGCTCGCCCGCTCGCTTCGACCGCACATAGACGTTACCGTCATCGGCGTAGCGCACGAACGCATGATCCCGCTTCTCCAACTCCTTGTCCACTTCGTCGAGGAGCACATTGGCCAGGAGCGGTGAGAGAGAGGTCCTCCTTGCGGAGTCCCTTCGTGTCGCTCCATGACCACTCCTTGGATCATCACCCCTGCTTCCAGGTACCGGCGGACCAGCCGCAGCACCCGTCTGTCCTCGATCCGCTTCGCCAACCGTCCCATCAGGATGTCGTGGTTGACCCGGTCAAAGAACTTCTCCAGGTCCACATCCACCACCCAGCGACGGCCTTCCTGGACGTACCTTGCGCATGCCGTACGGCATCGTGCGCCCGGCGTCCCGGTCGGAACCCGTAGCTGTGATCGGAAAAGGTCGGATCGAAGATCGGTTGAAGGACTTGAAGCAGGGCTTGCTGGATGAGGCGGTCCACCACGGTCGGGATGCCAAGCTCACGCTCGCCACCGCCCGCCTTGGGGATGAGCTGCCGCTTGACTGGCTGCGGTCGGTAGGTGCCTGCCAGCAGTTGCTCGCGGACTCCTGCCCAATGTTCCTGTAACCAGGCCGGTAGCGCTTCCACCGTCATCCCGTCGATCCCGGGACTGCCCTTGTTTTCCCGAACTCGCTTGTACGCGGCCAGCATGTTGGGGCGGCTCACCGCCCGTTCCATGACTCCGCTCGCTCCTGAGCCCTCTTTCTCCTGAGGAGCCGTCGAGGTCTCCACGCTCCGTTCTACGCTCGGGGCTTCACCCCCCTCGAACGGGAGCTCCAATTGCTCGGACATCTGTGACCTGACCTCTCCGATCCTCGGGAGCGAAAGCTCTCCCTCTCGTTCGGCCCTTCGTCGCCTCGCGGCGACTATTACGGCCTCGGCTGACTTCTCGCTCCGCCGATCGCTCGGCGTCGCCCTTTCAGGCGTGAAGCGAGATCTCCCCGGGTAAGAACACAGACCTTCCCGCACCACCGCCGGATTTACGCCGCGTCCCTTTGGTCACGAAGGCTTCGCAATCAGTTGCTCGCTCGCCTCGGTCGGCTGCGCCTCGTATCCGGTTCTTGTCCATCGGCCCGCGGGTTCGTTCCACGCTTCCTTCAGACGGTCGGTCGCCCTTCCGCCCTTGCGCTTCACTTCCTTCGCTGTGACCTGCTCAGGAGAGGACTCTCACCTCTAAGTCTGTGCCCATGCCGGGCGCACAACGAACAGCGGGGCCACCGAGTCACTCGGCGGCCCCGCTCTCTTTTCCGTGCGGTCGATTCGCCACGGATCCGGTTCCGCGGCGCCCGCTTTGGATCCGAACTACTCGACCCGCACCGTGCGACGGGTCGCGACCTCGCCGCCGCTCTCCAATCGCCAGAAGTAGACTCCACTCGGCACCGGCTCCCGGGCATCACTCAGCCCGTCCCAGGTCACCTCGCTGCGACCCGCCGGCACTCGACCGTCGAGCAGTCGACGCACCTGCCGGCCACCCACGTCGAAGATCCCCAGGTTCGCTTCGGCCGCCTGCGGGAGGGCAAACGCCAGCGTGGTCGCGCTCCGGAAGGGGTTCGGCCCGGCATCCACCAGACGCAGGGTCGGCGCCGAGGAGCCATCGACCACGTCGGCCGGATTCTGATAGCTGACGGTTAGCACCGCGATGCCGCGGCTGGCGCAGCTCAGCCAGAGTTCGTACCCACTCGCCAGCTCGCGTACCTTCCACGCGTACAGCTGCGCATGCGGCAGCCCGCCCCACTGCGGCCCCCCGTTGCGGGGCGCATTGAAGATCCCCGAGGTGGTGCCATCCCACCAGCAAAGGCCGTGGAGCCCCGTTCCGTAGGGATCGAACATCGCCCACCAGACCCGACCGTCCGGGGTGACCGCGATCGGGCTCCCGCCCATGCACGACCGACCACCGAGGGAGGTGTGATAGGTGTACGTCCCCGTGTTGGCGTCCAGGTGGAACATCCCCTTGGTCGATCCGAGCCACGCCGTCCCGTTCGGCCCCGGAGCGACCGTGCCGAAGATGTCGCTCTGGGTGTCGAGCTGCGGGAAGTCATGGTAGGTGCGGGAGTAGCGATAGCTCCCGTCCGTCCGGATCACCTCCGCGTAGGTCGAGGCCCAGACCGTTCCGGCCCGATCCGGATCGATCTCCAGGTTGTTCCCCCACGCGCCGTTGTTTGGCACCGTGTGCCACCCCGCACCATCCCGATAGCGGAGATCGAAGTACTCGCCCAGACACCAGAGACGGCCGTTCGAGTCTTCGGCCAACCCTTCGGCGGTCGTCGGGCCACCCAGGTCACTCCAACTCGCCCCGTCGTGCTGGTGAATCGCGTCGTACATCGGGTTGACGGCCACCTCGCCGTTCGACGCGCGGAAGGCAACCGCCTCGCTGTTGTCGGTCGGGAACGGCCAGGACTCCCCGAGTCCGTATGTGCCAATGTTGTAGCCGGTCCAGCGCGTGCCGTCGAAACGGGTCATGCCGCCGAAACCGCCGCCGGCGTTGGCGCAGGCATACACATTCCCGGTCGTCGGATCGATCGACAGATCGTTGTTCCAGAGGTCGTACTGGCTGGTGTTGGTCACGCGGTAGCGTTGCCACTGTCCTGTCGCCACATCGCGCCGGGCGGCGCCGCCAGTGCCGCTGGCCCAGACATTCCCGAGCCCGTCGATGTTGACGTCATTGGTGTACGATCCGTCACGCCACACGCCGTAGTCGACCCAGCTCGTGCCGTTGAAGCGGCGAACCCGCCCGGTTCCATCGACCGCGAGCGCCTGAAGGTTGCCGAAGGCACGGAAGGCCCAGATGTCGGTCCCCGCGGCCGGCTGGGGCGGGGAGACCCAGGTGCCATCCGGGCGCCGATAGTCGAGCGAATAGGTGGCGCCGCCCCCGACGAAGCCGGCGAAGCGGGTCATCCAGAAGTTGCCGCTGTCGTCAACGCAGTCCTTTCCCGGCATCTGGTACATGCTTCCGGGAGTGAAGCTGAATTCCTGGCGGGTGAACTGCTGGGTATCGGAATCGAACCAGACGGTGGAGCCGCCATCGTGCGCCTCACACCACACGATGTATCCCCCGCTCGGCTTCGGTTGCACCGAGACGTTGTTGATCACCCAGGCAAGAACCGGCCACCCGTTCCCTCCCTGCGGCGGATTGCCGCCCGTCCAGAAGTGCCAGTCGTTGGTCGCCGGGGTGTGGCGGATCAATCCACCCATCGCACCGCCGAACCCGACCAGGGCGAACCACACCGTGCCATCCGGCGCGATGTCGAGGTCGTGGCAGTTCCCGTTGAACAGGGCGGAACTCTGCGCGGCAAGATTGACCAACGTGGAGGGCCCTACGGCCGGATCCATGCGCAGGCAACCACGCCAGGTCGCCATCCAGAGCCGCCCTTGCGCATCCTGGACCATGTCACTGATCCGGGTCGTGCCGGTGACATCCGGGTGACCGATCACCGGGTAGTCGACGTTCGAGATGTTCACCCAGCGATTCTCCGCCTGGATGAACTTCGCGATCCCACCCTCCTCGAAGCTGGGATCGTATCCGCCGATCCATGGGTCGTTGTCCGCCCCGATAAAGATCGCCTCGTTGTAGTCCCCCTGGATGCCGGTGTTCCCCGGGCGGTAGTAGCGCCAACTGGTGGTCGGCACGTCAGCGAAACTGGTGGCCGTGCCGGTGAGGGAAAGACAGATCGCCGCTGCCGCTCCCATCAGAGCTGAGCACTGGCTGATCGTCTCGATTTTCATCATCAGGCTCTCTCCTGTGCCAGGCCCCGGGGAGGGGCGGCGGTGATCGCGGAGTCCGAGGAGTCGCCGGGTAACACCTCGCTCGCGGACTCGGTCGTTCTGCTCAGGTTGTCCGACAGACGACTCGCTTCGGGCAGGAGTCGCATAATCAGGATTTCCTGATACAGAGAAGTCTACGCCTCTTGGAGATCTTGAGACAGTGAGGAATGTCACCTCGCGGACCGAATCGCGAACGCCGGACATCGATGTATTTTATTTATTTGCAATAAGTTACACAAAATTCACAATTTGAGACGCCGTCCCATATAGAAAAAAAGGGGCGCCGTGAGGCGCCCCTTGCGGAACATGACGGTCGAACCGGCGGATCTCTACCGCAGCAGAGCCACCCGGCCCTCCCCGGCCGGCCGCCCCTCGAAGTTCAGGCGGTAGAAGTAGACTCCGTTCGCCACCGGCACCCCACCGTCCCCGGAGCCATCCCAATCGACCAGCCACGACCCGGCGGGCACCGCCTCCTGGGCGAAGCGTCGGACGCGTCGGCCCTGGGCGTCGTAGATCTCGAGCGCGACCGCCCCGGGCTCCCCGAGCTCGAAGGCGAGGCGCGTGCGCGACTGGAACGGGTTCGGCGAGGCCGGCTTCATCGAGACCGGCACACCCGGCACCTCGATCTCGTCGGGCGCGACATCCACGGTCGAGCCCCCCTCGTGGGCTGAGGCGTAGAACGTGCTGCCGCCATCGGGATCGGTGCCGACCCAGTCGAACGACCAGCCATCCGAGACGATGCTGCCGTTGCGGGGCACCGAGATGTCGAGCGCGGTGGTTCCTCCGATCAACGGCAGGTCGTAGGCGTACATCTCACGGACGGCGATGAACATCGGCGCGGCGAAGATGTCGCCGGTCTGGTTCTCGATCGAGACGTTGAGCCCCGTCGTCGGACCGGAGTAGGGCGGGATCGCCGCCGACTCACCCGGGTCGAGCGTGATCACCACCGGATCGTCACCAGGGTAGCTGGTGTTGACCCGGAACCGTGCCACCCCGTCCCCCTGATTGGTGAAGACGAACCCGCCATGCGCCTGGAACGGCGCCACGCCGAAGTTGACCAGCTCGCCCCCGGTGAACTGCACCTCACTCGAGCGGTGGAAGACGATCTCCCCCGAGGTGAAGCCGGTCCCCTGGCTGCGGACCAGAGTGAACTCCAGCTCGGGCATCCGATCACCGCCCGGGATGATCTCTCCGCCGCCGCCGATCCGCTCGCCATCCAGACTGTTGAGCCCGCCGAACGACATCCTCCACTCCGGCGGACCGGGCACGAACGAGACGTCGAGGTTGCACTCGGCCAGGCCCAGGGTCATCAGATCCGGGGCCTCGTACCAGAAGGGGTCGCCCGGGAGATCGAACTGCGTCCCGAACGTGCCTCCTACCGCGATTCCCTCTCCGGGCGAGTTGGCGGCAAAGACGCCAGTGGTCTGCGCGCAAGGGGTACCTCCCCCCTTGATTCCGTTCATCTCGGCGAGGCTGTACTGCAGGCCCATCAGGAAGCCGTTCTGCACCGTGCGCTCGGCATCCTCGCGCTGACCGGTCTGGTAGTTCCAGTACGACATGTCGATCGTGTGCTCGGTCTGCCCGACCACCTCGCGAACCAGCGGGTTCTCCATCGCCGCGCGGGCCAGCAAGGCCATGTCGGCCGCGGTGGAGTACGGCCCGCCGGCGTCGAGACCGGCCGGGTTGGTGAAGAAGGTGTCGTCCATGCCGAGCGCCGCGGCGCGGGCATTCATCTCGGCGACGAAATCGGTGCAGGTGAGCGGATACTCCCCTTCCCAGTCGTTGTCACTGCCGGTCAGGAGGTCCGCGATCGCATAGGACGCATCGTTGCCCGAGGGATACATGCAGGCGTAGAGGAGATCCTCGAACCTCATCTTCTCGTCGGGCCAGAACTCATAGCGCGAACCGCCGACGTAGGTCCGAATCCACGGCTTGACCTGGTACTGGGTGCTGAGCGGAACACGGAGCGGATGACCGCTCGGAAGTTGTGACCTCTCCGCGGCGATCAGCGTGGTCATCGTCTTGGTCGTGCTCGCGATGCAGACCCGATCGAACGGGCGGAGGGAGAAGATCCACTCCCCCTCACAGTCGGTGATCACTGCAGTGTTGCAGTGCAGATTGTAGCGCTGACGCCAGGGGGCGATGATGTGGACCGCGCCGGTGCCGTTCGCATCTCCCGGGGCGCCGGCCGCCAGCGCTCCCTTGCCGCTGTCGTCGAAGAAGCCGAAGGCGAGCGAGCGTCCGAAGGAGTGGTTGTACCCGACCGACGAGTTGCAGGTGCCCTGGTTGAAGCCGAACCAGCCGTTGTTGCCCGGGCCGGCCGCTCCGCCGTAGAAGCCGCAGATCTGGCCCAGCTGCGAGGTCCCGGTGCCGAGGTCGTCCATGATCACCCCGACCACCACCTCATCGTAGGAACCGACGGCCTCGAACCGCCCGGCAGCCAGGCGCATGCCGAAGCGATCTCCTTCCGAAATCGTCCCGCCGGCCTCGGATTCCAGGAGAATGTGCTGCTCGTCGCCTGTCCAGTCGAGACCGGTCGCGCCCCCGAGCCCGACGCCGACCCGCCCGGCCTGCGAGATCCCGAAGTAGACCCGATCCGGCTCGCCCACCGCGAGGGAAGCGTAGGTCCCGGGCTGGAATCGGCCCACCGCGACCGCGTAGCCGAAGTGCGAGTTCGGAACCACCGCGGCGCCGAGGTCGCCGCTGGCGTTGTTGTAGTTATAGACCGTGCCGGTCACCGGGCCGGAAGCACCGCCGGTGATCACCGTCACCTGGCCGGCCTCGGAGCTGCCCGCCCACCGTCTTGTTCGGCGCGCCGACTACCAGGTCCAGCCGGGAATCGCCGACCAGGTTTCCCAGCGCGAGTGACAGACCGAAGCTATCGTCGACCTCGTTGGTTCCGCCAATCGTCGACTGCTTGATCCAACCTTCGGCCGCGCCGCCAAGGCCGGCGGCGGATCCCATGAACCAGAAGACGACCCCGGCATTGTCATCCTCGCCGACCGCGGAGATGAAGAGGTCGTCGTATCCGTCGCCGTTCATGTCGCCGGCCAGGAGCTTGTCGCCGAACAGATCGCCTTCCTCTTCCGCACCGCCGGCGTCGGTCTGGCGCAGCGTTGCCCAGGGAGTCAGTCCCCCGGGACCGCCGCTGTAGAGATAGACCCGGCCGATGTTGTTGACGCTGGTTCCGTCGTATCCCGGTGTCCCGACCGCCAGGTCGTGGTAGCCATCGTGATTGAAGTCACCGGCGGCCAGGGCGCCACCAAACGAGTGCACCAACTCTGCTCCGCCGAAGTCGTCTTCGGTCAAGATGTCGGCGCCGACCTGGGTCAGTCCGTACCGGGAGCCGGGATTGACGATCACTACCCCCTCGAAGGAATTTTCCCCCACCGCCGCCGTCGCGAGATCGTCGTACCCATCACCGTTGAAGTCCGCCGCGGCCAGCTCCTCGCCGAACCGGTCCCCGGTTTCCCGCGTGCCCCGGCTCTCCGCCCCCTGATGAATGATGGAAAGGTGCGCCCGCGCCGGAGTTACGGCGCTCAGCCCTCCGGCCAGGAAGATCAAGGCCAACCCGGCCCGGCATCCCCCGGCAGCGATCTCACTCTTCGATTTCATGTCGTTCCTCCAAGTGCAGGTTGGCTTCGTCTCTGGTGACTGCATCTGGACAACGACCCGGCGACCGAAAAACCGGTCGGGTTGCAGACGAAAAACTTCTCCGTTCGGAAAACCGCCCCTCCATCGTTTTCCTGTTGGATGCGATGGGAATTCCTCAGGCGCGCGGCTCCCCGCTGGCGCGGCACCACAATCCCATCGCACCCGACTTTCCGGTCCCTGGGACCACCCCGGGGACCGCGCGCGACGGGGGGCGGCACCGGTCCATCGCCCTTCCCGGCTCCGGGCCGGGACCAGGGCCGACCGGGCAGCAAGGGCCTGGTCGGCTCGATCGTCGCCCGACGCCGGCCGCCGCCTTTGGCTCCAGGTCCCGCCGCGACTGGCCGCGCGCAGCATCGCGTGCTCCACCACGCGGTCCGTCGGTGCACGACCACCCATTCCTGGTACTCTCCCGCCCAGGCGAGCAACCAGTGCGACCCTATCGCCAAACGGAGAGCGACCCATGGACCAGATGAAGCGGATCTTCCTGCCGATCGGGATCGGCCTCGGCCTGCTCGCCCTGCTTGGCCTCACCGGCTCCTCTCTCGTCCTGCTTCGGGAAGCATCTGCGATCCATCCCGCCCTCGGCATCGCGGTCGTCGTGCTCCTGCTCGTCGCCCTCTGGCTGCTGGTCGTCTACCCGATCGGGATGGTCCTGGCCCTCCCACGCGCCTAGATCGCTCCCCGACGCGACGACACCGCGCGCTATCGCAACTACCTCCGTCGCTACGCGGCACGGCTGGCGCGAAACGACACTCTGCGTGCCTCCTACACCGATATGCCGGCACTCGAAACCGCCCTCCGCTCCGCGCGCGACGAGGCATCGCTCGACGCCCTCTCGTCCCAGGTCACGCGCGCGCTCGATCACCTCGATAGGATCGCCAACCAGCGCATCCGGCAGCACGCGGCCGCGGTGTTCGTCGCGACCGGGGTCTCCCAGAGCGGCCGACTCGATGCCGGGATCGTCCTCTCGGCGCAGTTGCGCCTGGTGAACGAGATCGCGCGGCTCTACTACCAGCAGCCGACCCCGCGCGAGCTGTGGCACGTCTACGCCAATGTCGGCGCGGCCGCCTTCGTCGCGGGCGAGATCCAGGACAGCGAGATCCTGGCCGTGCTCGGCGCTCCCGTGTCGGCAGCCCTTTCCGGCTTCGTCCCGCTCCACGGGACCGGCCCCCTCGTCTCATTGCTCGTGCAGAGCCTGCTCGACGGATCGGCCAACGCGCTCCTCACCTTGCGAGTCGGGGTCCTCGCCCGACGCGCCTGTGCGCCCTGGCGATCGAGGATCGGAATGCGCTCTCTCGCTCCGCGTCGCTCGAGGCGGCGGGCCTTCTCGGCGGGGTGGTCTCCGACGGCGCCGGCCGGATCGCCTCCGCCACGCGCAACCTGGTGGTCGACACCATGGCCAAGAGCCCCGAAACCGCCATGCGCGGCCTTTCCTCCGGCGGCACCGCCGTGATTGAGGGCATCGCCCGCGCCACCGAGCGGGCCACCGGCTCCGTCGTGCGCGCCTCACAGCGCGCCCTCGACTCCGCAGCCCGCCTCGTGGGGCTGGGCGGAGAGGCGGAAGTCCGCCCCTCCCCGGAAACAAACCCCGCGCCCGCCCCGGATTCCGTGCCTCCCGGGATCGACCCGGCAGCCGGCCCCCGCGTCGACCCGACCGTCATCCAGGACACGGCCCGCTTCTGGGATCACGTGGCGGCGTTTTTCGCTCGATAGGTTGTGCGTCCACGGCCGCTGGGTGCAGCCGGAACCGCCACTCCGGCCGGGTCCCTAGAGTGCTAGAAACCCGCGCCGAGACGTTCAAATGCCCCGGAAGCGGTACAATGCACGCTTTGCCCGCGGGCGCGAGAATCGTGCGCCGCGCGCCGCAAGGGCGCGCGGACTGGATCACTGACGAGGAGGATTCGTGGCGCAGCAGTACATCTACTCGATGAAGGGACTCGGAAAGGTGCATCCGCCGGAGAAGGTGGTGCTGAAGGACATCTGGCTCTCGTTCTACCCGGACGCGAAGATCGGCGTGCTGGGGCTGAACGGGGCGGGAAAGTCGTCGCTCCTCCGGATCATGGCGGGGGTGGACGCGCTCGTGACCGAGATGGGCGAACTGCAGGAGAAGATCGAGCACGCCGACGGCTGGGACATCGATCGGAAGATCGAGATCGCCATGGACGCGCTGCGCTGCCCCCCGGGCGATGCCGAGGTGATCAATCTCTCCGGTGGCGAGCGTAGGCGGGTCGCGCTCTGCCGCGTGCTTCTTTCGCAGCCCGACATGCTGCTGCTCGACGAACCGACCAACCACCTCGACGCGGAATCGATCGCCTGGCTGGAGCGCCACCTGAAGGACTTCCGGGCTGCATCGTGGCCGTGACCCACGACCGCTACTTCCTCGACAATGCCGCCGGCTGGATCCTCGAGCTGGACCGCGGAACGGGGATTCCCTGGGAGGGCAACTACTCCTCCTGGCTGGACCAGAAGCAGGAGCGGTTGCGGCTGGAGGAGAAGTCCGAGTCGAAGCGGCAGCGCACCCTGGCCCGCGAACTCGAGTGGGTGCGCATGAACCCGAAGGCGCGCCAGGCGAAGTCGAAGGCCCGCATCCAGGCGTATGAGGAACTCCTGCAGCAGGACCAGGAGAAGCGGCAGGAGATCGCCGAGATCGTGATCCCGCCGGGACCGCGCCTTGGTGACGTGGTGGTCCAGGCGAAGAAGGCGCGGAAGGCGTTCGGCGACAAGCTCCTCTTCGACGACCTGAACTTCAGTCTTCCCCGCGGCGGCATCGTCGGGATCATTGGCCCGAACGGCGCGGGCAAGACCACGCTGTTCCGGATGATCATGGGTCTGGAGAAGGCGGATGACGGCGAGCTGATCGTCGGGGAAACGGTGGTACCGTCCTACGTCGATCAGTCGCGCGACGCGCTCGATCCGCAGAAGACGATCTGGGAAGAGATCTCCGGCGGCGACGACAAGATCGTGATCGGCAAGCGCGAGGTGAACAGCCGCGCCTACGTCGGTTCCTTCGCCTTCAAGGGGCAGGATCAGCAGAAGCTGGTTGGCGGGCTATCCGGCGGAGAGCGGAATCGCGTTCACCTGGCGAAGCTGCTCAAATCGGGCGGGAACCTCCTTCTCCTCGACGAGCCGACCAACGACCTCGACGTCGACACCCTGCGCGCGCTCGAGGACGCCCTCCTCGACTTCGCCGGCTGCGCCGTCGTGATCTCGCACGATCGCTGGTTCCTCGATCGCATCGCCACCCACATCCTCGCCTTCGAGGGGACAGCCAGGTGGTCTGGTTCGAGGGGAACTACCAGGACTACGAGGTCGACCGTCACCGCCGCCTCGGCCGCGACGCCGACCAGCCGCACCGGATCAAGTACAAGCGGCTCGTTCCGGGCTAACCCGCGGCGTGCGTCCCGCGCGCCGCTGCCCACACCACGCGGGGATTCGCACGCAGCGAGTCCCCGCGTCGTTGTTTTCTCCCGGCTCTGGGGGACCTGGTCCGCGAAGGAAGTCATCTCCGTGTCCAGCACGTTGGACACCCCCTTCCAACCCGCTGGACATCCCCACGGTTCTCTCCGGGCAGTCGCCCCCCCTTCCCCGCCAGCGGCCCACCCCGAGAGCCCGGTGCTCGTGGTAGAGTCACGCTGGTCACCGGGAGGTTCTGCCATGTCGAGTCCAGTCGTGGATTTGGAGGGCGCGGACCGCGCCCTGCTCGTGCGGGAGATCAAGCGTCGCCGGGTGAGCGCCATCCTGCGCACGGAGGACCCAACAGTCGCGCGCGAGGCGATGTACGCCGCGGTGCGCGGCGGTTTCGACCTGATCGAGTTCACCCTCTCGATCCCCGGCGCCCTCGGCCTGGTAGCGGAGTTCGCCCAGGATCCCCGCTTGCTCGTCGGGGTCGGCACGGTGCTCGATCGCGATCAGGCCCGCGCTGCGGTCTCCGCCGGCGCCCGCTTTCTCGTCTCTCCGGTGCTCGATCTCGGGCTGATCGAGGAGCCCATGCTCTCGGGGTTCCCTGCTTCCCCGGGCACCTACACCCCGACGGAGATGCTGGCCGCCCACAGGGCCGGGGCCGACTTCGTGAAGCTCTTTCCTGCGCCGGATGACATCGCCCGGTACATCATCCAGGTGCGCGGCCCCCTCCCCTTCCTGCAGATCTTCCCCACCGCCGGCGTCAACGCCGACAACGCGGAGGCGATCCTCGAAGCCGGAGCGGCCGGTGTCGGCTTCGTCAGCAGCCTCTTTCCCAGCGCCGATCTGCGCGACCGCAACTACGACGCGATCGAGCAGCGCGCCCGCGCCATCATCACGCGGCTGCGCGCTGCCCCGAATGGCCGACAGTAGGAGCGCCAGGTATAAGCCCCGACGACATGGGTGCACGGAGGCCCCTACCTTGGCCACACCTAGCCCAGGGGCATGCCCCGGGTCAAAATGTCGCGCCGCGATCGGTACATACCGATAGCCACCGACACCCCTCCGCGGCGCGAGAGCGGGGATGAGGAACAACTCCCCTGAGTTGACGGTCGTCGATTGGTCAATAGAAGCAGGAGTGGTCCCCTGCCCCAAGCGATCTCAGCCCGAATCAGCTCTGAGCGGACGCATCGATGCGTTGTGATTCCCCCCAACGTAGGACGGCGGTAGGGATCTCGGACCATTTGATGCCGCGGCGTCGAAACGGCACCTTGACACCCCCCGACATCGGGCAGAGCATGGTGGGAATCGGCTCCTCCGATCGGCATCGGTGGCACACTGATGCGGGTCCGCAAGTTAGGAACCTCAGCGTGGCAGTACGAGACTTGTGACAGCAACGGATGGGTGGGAATCTACTCCAACGACGAGGGCAGCTACGAGGTTCAGGCCGCCGGCTGCCTGACCGAGCCGCAACACCCGTCCTGCCAGACCCTCACGCCTTATTTGCACAACGGAGACGACATCACCTTCCGGTGCGATGTGTGTGACATTTGCCCCCCTTTGCTCGTTGAGGAAGGACCCGCCAACTGGTAAGCCGCAGCCGCCCTTTGGCACGGTCCTGGGCGATCTGGGAAACAACAGCGACCCAGCCCAGCTTCGGTCCTACACGAGCAGCGGGCATAAGGGGGAGAGAAGTGCGTAGTCAAGTTGTAGTGTGGCTTGCCGGATTGGGGTCCTCCAGCGCGTTCATGTTTAGCCCGTCCGACGCGGCAACCCTCTCGGTTCCATCTGGATCCTACCCAACGATCGCAGCGGCGCTCGCAGCGGCGCGGAATGGCGATCGGGTGCTGCTGGCTCCGGGAACGTACGCAGGAGGAGACAACGTCAACCTGAGCTTCGCAGGCAAAGCGATCACCGTCGAGTCGAGCAGCGGTGCAGAGATGACCACGATCGATTGCGGAGGCTCCGGTCGGGGTTCAGCTTCGTGTCGGGTGAGGGCAATGATTCCGTCCTTCGCGGGATCACGATAGTGAACGGCTTCAGCGCGAACCATGGCGGAGGGATCCTCTGCGTGAACTCGACACCGACCATCGAGAACGTGGCCATCACGGGCTGCGCGGCATGGAGCGGTGGCGGCCTGGCCGTTCACGGCGGCAACCCACAGTTCGCACGTTGTACGATCGCTGGGAATCGAGGGGAGTCAAGTGGCGGCGGAGTGAGCGTTGCGGAGTCTGGAGCGGTGTCCCTCCGCAGCAGCGTCGTCTGGGGGAATTGCGCGGTCGACGGCCCAGACCTTCTAAATGACGGTGTGGTGCAGCTCAGTTGCACGGTGATCCCCGAAACGACCAGCGAGCGGCGGCGGACAGATGTACTGGAACGACAACGGATGGATTCAGGTCGATCCAGGATTCTGCGATCCACGCGCATGCTCCGAAGCTCCGTCGACCGGCGGCAACTACCAAGTGTCCGAGGGATCCGTGTGTCTCGCGCCGTTCAACCCCTGCGCTCGCGACCTCGGCGCATTCGGTCAGGGCTGTTCCCTTCCTACCGCCGCGACGAACATCACCTGGAGTCGTCTCAAGCTGCGATATCCCCGACGAAGCCGGCGCGTTGACAGGCACCAAGGCAAGAGGGGGGGGCCCGAAGCCACCGCCCCTCCGATCATCCCACCCGCCGGGACTGCACGATCTCAGCGGCGCAGCAGGGCTTGCGCGTGGCGACCTGGTCGCCGGCCGAGAGGCGGGCGAAGTAGACGCCGTCGGCGAGATCGCCGCGCGACCACTCGATCATGCGGATGATGCCGTCGGCGGGAATCGCTTCGGCGATCGGGGCAACGCGGCGGCCGGCGAGGTCGAAGATCTCGAGGCGCGCGGGGGTGGTGCCGCTGGCGGCGAAGCGGAAGGTGGTCTGCTGCTGCACGGGGCTGGGGAACGGGGCGTCGAGCAGGAGTTGACGGCTCCGGGTCTCGGAGGGATCAATCGCCGCCGAGTTGGGGTGAGGTCGATCTCCCAGACGGCACGACCGTAGGTGCCGGCGACGAGCTTTCGCGCGTCGCGCCGGATCTCAGGTCGACCACCACGGCGTTGACCAGGCCGGCGCCAAAGGGGAGCCAGGTGGCGCCGCCGTCGGTCGTGCGGAAGACGCCGATGTCGGAACCGACGTACCAGTGGTTGGGAAACGCCGGGTCGACGATGAGGGTGTTCGCCGGCTGGTCCGGATAGTCGCCGGTGACATCGGTCCAGGAGATGCCGCGATCCGTGGTGCGAACGATGTGCGGTCCACCGGTGCCGTAGCCGCCGAAGACGACGAAGGCGCCGTCGAGGTTGCTCGGATCGGCCTGGATCTTGATGGCGTTGCCGGTGCCGGGAAAACTGGCCGACTGGATCCAGCTCGCACCGTCGTTGGTCGTGACGTAGACGCCGGCGGCGTTCGACACGGTCCAGACCACGTTGCCGTCCGAGGGTTCATCGAGATCCAGGATGCGGTCTGGAAGCCGACGTTGGCCCACGAGTTGCCGCCGGTCGTGGTGCGGAAGACGCCGGAGGTGGTCGAGGTGTAGAGGTGGCTCCCCGCCGCCTGGTCCTGGTCGACCGGAGTCAGCCACGCGCCGGCTCCGAAGATCCCGGTCTGGATGTTGTTCCAGTTCTGCCCGCCGTCGGTAGACTTGATGTGCCGCCCCCCCTGCCACTCGGAATAGACGATGTCGGCATTCGCCGGATCGATGTTGTGCACGAACCCGTCGGCGATGAAGGTGGAGTGGAACCAGGAGTCTTCATCGAGTCGCCCGGGCATCCCGTTGTCCTGGGTTCCTCCCATGATGAACAGCGGATCGGACTGGGCGACGCCGATGTCGTAGAACTGATAGGTGACGATGCCGGCGCGGCGCGGAGCCCAGGTGTCGCCGTCGTCGGTCGAGTGCCAGGGGCCGCCGTCGGTCGTGATCCAGACCGTGGAGGTGGATCCGGGTTCGTAGACCAGGCCGTGGTTGTCCCAGTGGGGCGAGATCTCGTCACCAAAGGGGCCCCGGAGTTCAGGTTGACGAAGTTGGAGGCTCCGTTGCTCGATACGTAGAGCGCGGTGCCTCCGGCAATGACCCGCTCGGCGTCATTCGGATCGGCCGCGATCACGTTGTTGTACCAGCCCTGTCCCCCGCCCATGTTGGTGCCGGTGTTCCGGACCTGCCAGGTAGCGCCGGCATCGGTGCTACGGTAGATCCCGATCGTGCCCCACGATCCGCTGGCGATGTAGTGGGCATAGATGTAGTTCGGATTGGCCGGGGTCACCGCGAGCCGGGTCTGGGCGATCGTCGCGGGGTTCGGCTGTCCGGTGCCGGCCAGGTTGAAGGTGAGTCCATCATCGGTCGAGACGTAGACCCCGTTGGTCGTCTGGGAGTTGGTGAAGGGGTCGCGGCACTTGGTGACGTACACCCGGCTCGCGCTGCCCGGCTGCCACTTCACGTCCATGTAATTGCCGCCTGAGAGGACCTGCGTCCAGGTGTCCCCCTGGTCGGTTGAACGCCAGAGGCCGTCATTCGCGCCGGCCAGGATCGTCCCGGTGAGCGGGTTATCCTCGATCATGTTGAACCCGTGATTCGACGGGACGGCGTAGGAAATTGAGGTCTGGTTCCAGGTCGCGCCGGCGTCGGTCGAGCGGAGCAGGCCGACTCCGAAGATCCCCTTGCCCGAGGCGACGAACCCGACGCCGTTTCCTTCTCCGGTCCCCATCAGGACAACGTTCGGATCGGCATTGAGGACGCAGACTGCGCCGACGGCCAACGTGGGGAGATCATCGGTCGTGGTGCTCCAGGTGTCTCCACCGTCGAGCGACTTCCAGAGACCGCCTCCGGCCGAGCCGACGTAGACCACATCCGCGTTGGTCGGATCGAAGTCGACCGCGAGACAGCGACCGGAGTACTCCACCGGACCGATGGCGAACCAGTTGGGATCGGTTCCGCGCGCGAGCTGCTGCTTCGCCGCGGCAAAGTACTCGAGGCGCAGCGCCGCGGCCGAGACACCGGCAGGCGCGGTGCGGGTCGATTGGAACCAGAGTTCGCGGTTGTACGGCTTCCAGCCGCTGCTCTTGGTTTCCTTCAGCTCCGGGTGCTGTTCGAAGTACTCCCCCAGGCGGGCCAGTCCGAGCGGTTCCTCAGCGGCAACGGGGCCGGCCGCGCCGACGACGAGGGAAACAAGCGAGAGAACGGAGACGGCGGTCGCGCTTCGGGACAGCCGGGAGCGATGGGAGATACCCACGTGCTTCCTCCTTGATGGGGTGTGATGGGTTTGCGCCCGGCCGGGGTCGAGTGTGACGCAACGGGCTCTGAGACGCAAGAAGACATCTGGTCTATATGGGAATTTGTCCCGTTCATCTGAGTCGCGTCGGGGCGGGCGGACTGCAGGTACGCTCGCAACCAACGGCTCTACGGCGGAAAACCGGGAGTTGTTTCCCGGGGCGGGCGACCCGCGCGAGACGAACGAGAACCCCCCGTCGCGCCGAGGCGTGGCGGGGGGCGTGGAGCAACCTTCGAAAGGTCAGTTGGCCGACACGGCCGAGGATTGGCGCTGGGAGCGGGTCCCTTTCGCCTGATGGACTGCGGTCGACTCGTCGAGCAGCCGGTCGACCGAGCGGCGCACGAAGGCGATCACGCAGCCGACGAAGATCAGGATCGCGCCGAACCAGAGGAGGTTGATCAGCGGCTTCTTGCTCGCCTCGACCAGCATGTAGCCGGCGCCGGGCGCGCTCGCGTCTTCCGCTCCGACCCGGATGACCCCCTGCTCCACCGACATGCCGCCGAGGGTGAAGGAGAGTTCCGTCGCCAGCTGACTCTGCACCGCGACGCCCTGCATCTTGCCGCCGTACATGCGAAGCGGGAGAACGAGCGACTCGGTCTGACCGTCACGCGCCAGTTGCACCAGCGCGGAGACGCTCATCTCCTCATGGTCGCCGCCCCCCATCTCGAACCGTTCGAAGGTCAGGGTCGAGCCGTGCCAATCGACCGGCGTTCCCTTGGGCAGCTCGAGCGCCTCGGTGCCAGCGTGACTGTTGATCTCCTCGGGGGAGATGTACAGATCCCCGGTCAGCCGACGGAGAATGGCCGGCTTGCGGAAGAGCTGCCCGTTGGGCAGCGTGAAGCAGGTCATCTCCGTCCTGATCGCGCCGGAGTGCGAGGCGCCGCCGGCCAGCGATCCGACCTCGAGGGCGTAGCGATCCTTCGGCTCCGACCCTGCAATGAACCCGTGATAGGTGATGGTGCGATCGAGCACCTCGACCGCCTGACCCTGAGGGAGGCGCGCCCGCTCCGAGGTGTCCCACGACTCGCTGGCCACCACCCCCATGATCATCATGCCGAATCCGATGTGCGCGACCGCCGCGCCGGTGGTGAGGAAGCGGTGGGGCGCCACGTGCGCGAAGCGGATCAGGTTCGACACCACGGTGAAGGTGCCACCGAAGAAAAGCAGAAGCTGACCGATTCCGCGCCCGCCCAGGGCGTAGGCGACGATCGTGATCACCGCCGCGACCGCGGCGGAGGGGGCAAGCCGCTGCAGTGAGCGACGGATCGGCACCGGGCCCAGGTGAGAACGGTCCGATCCCGAGCAGCAGCACGAGCAGCACGTAGATCGGCAGGTTGACCTGATTGTAGAACCCGGCGTTGGGGTGCCCGGGCTTCGAACCAACCGGAGAGAATCGGCCACGAGGTCCCGAGGAGAACGAGGAAGGCCGAGATGACGAAAGCACCAGCGTGCCGGTGAGGACCAACGGCCAGGCGAAGGCGGACGAGATGGTCGGCGTCCGTTCGCGCTTGCGGCGCAGGATGGTCCAGACCGAGACGGCGGTCACCGCGGTCATCCCGCTGAGCAACCAGCTATAGACGGTCCCCTTGGGGAACGAGTGGACCGAGAAGTCGGCCGGGACGCCGCTCCGGGTGAGGAAGGTGGCGTAGATCGCGGTGAGTGGCACCCCATCGCGAGCAGCGGGTTGGTCAGCCGAAGCGCTCCGGTCATCTGCTGGACGATGAACCCGTGCAGGAGAGCGGTGACCATCAACCAAGGGAATGAGCGACGCATTCTCGACCGGGTCCCAGCCCCAAGCCGCCCCAACCGAGCACCTTGTAGGCCCAGAAGGCGCCGAGCGCGATCCCGACCCCGAGCGTGATAAAGCCAAAGAGAGCAAAGCGCAGTCGGGAATGATCCAGCGGGTCTCGTCCCGCTTCCAGATTCCGACCATCGCGAGCACTGCGGGGATGGTGAGCGCAGCATAGCCGAGGAACACCACCGGGGGATGGGTCGCCATCCACGGATCCTGCAGCAGCGGATTGAGTCCGTTTCCGTCGGCCGGGACGGTCGCCCCGAGCCGGAACGGGTCGGCGTTGGGATGCAGCATCAGCAGATTCAGCAGCGCGACCGTTCCGAGGTAGGTGGTCATGACCAGCGGCCGCTGCCACGACTCCTTGTAGAGGAGCCAGTATCCGAGCACGGCGCCGAAGAGAGCCCAGAGGAGATAGGGTCCCTCCTGTCCGCCCCAGAAGGCGGAGATGAGATAGAGCATCGGCAAATCGCGCGAGGAGTAGTGGACCACGTACTCGTAGCGGAAATCGTGGCGCAGGATCGCGGTGAAGAGGGCGATCGAGGCGAAGACCAGCATTGCGGTCATGGTGTCATAGGCGCGGCGGAACAGCCGCTCGGAGGGAGCATGCCCTCGGCTCCAGCGCACGCCGGCGACCAGGGCGACGAGGGTTGCGATGGCCGCGATACGAATCAGCCAACTCCCGGGGTTCATGGTCTCTCCTCCTCTTCCTTCCGGCCGATCGCCGGGGGCTCTGGGCCGCCGCGGGACGGAGGATCGACGTGGGGCGTCGATCGGATCCGGGTCCGCGTTCATCAGGGATTGGTTCACGTGATCAGGTGTGGTCGTCGCCTCGGTCCGGTCGTCAGGGCGATCAGGAGGCAGAGCGGTCGCTCGGCGTGCAGACCTTGGAGCAGGTCAGCAATGCTGGAGGCGGCGAGCGAGTCTGCCCCAGTCCCGACACGAGGTCGAGACGTTGGTGCAACGCGCAGAGGTGCTCTCCGTGCTCCCGGGCGACCCAACGGGCAGGTGTGGATGCGACGGATCGGGTCGACGGCGTTCACCACGTCCAGCACGGTCATCTCGGTCGCCGGCCGGGCGAGCACGAACCCGCCGTTCAAACCGCGACGCGAGCAGACGACCCCAGCGCGCGCGAGCAGCACCTTCGCCATGTAGCCGGGCGGCACCTTTCCCAGGGTCGCGATCTCGCGCGCGGTCATCGCCGCATCCGGTGCGTGGGCGAGGCAGACGATCGCTCGAAGCGCGTACTCGCTGGTCTGAGAGATCATCGCTCCTCCGCTATTCGGATTTATGGATGTTGACATCCGAAATATCGACCGATATCGTTTCCGACATCGAGATTAGTTTCTCTCCTTTGTGGATCGGATGCAACTGGCTAGTTGCTTATAAGCCTAAAGGGGACATGGAGTCTCGGCAGTCCCGGCGCAGACAGGGGTGGCTTATCCCTGAACTGCCTGTAATTAAATCGCTTACGTTCTCTGGAGAGCACGATGAAATACGACGAGGCGACCCTGGGGCAATTGGTAGTGGAGCAGCCGACGCGGGCGCAGGTGTTCGAGCAGAGGGGTTGGACTACTGCTGCGGAGGGAAGGTGCTCCTGCGGGAGGCCTGCGCGACCCATGGACTGCCCCTGGACGAGATCGCGGCCGAGCTCGAGCGGGTCGACGCGGAGTCGCTCGAGACAACGGCCGTGGACCCGGCGCGGCTTCCACGCGATCCGCGAGAGCTGATCCGCCAGATCGTGGAGACCCATCATGTTTACCTGAAGAGCGAGATGCCGCGGATCTCCGCTCTGGCCGCAAAGGTCACCAACGCCCACGGCACCCGGCATCCAGAGCTCACCGCGGTCGCCGCAACCTACGAGGAACTCCGCGCGGAACTCGAACCGCACCTCCTCAAGGAGGAGCGAGTCCTGTTCCCCTGGATCGAACGGCTCGCGACCCCAGGAAGCGCCGCCGGGCCGGCCACCGTCGCCGCTCCAATCCAGGTCATGGAGGCCGACCATGAATTGGCCGGATCGCTCCTGGCCAAACTACGGGAGTTGACCGGCGGATACGCGACTCCAGCGGATGGTTGCCCGACGTTTCACGCGTTCTACGGCGCGTTGGCCCTCCTCGAGGCGGACACCCATCGGCATATCCACGCGGAGAACAACCTGCTGTTTCCGCTGGCGCTCGAGCTGGAAGCGAGCGCGTGAGCGACTGATCGGGCGCGGGTGGGCTGCGATGTCCACCCGCGCTTGGCTCGTCCCGGGGAGATCAGGCAAGCTCCCGCCCGGGAGTGACGTCCAGGCGCGCCGAAAGCCACGCTCGGATCGCGGAGATCTGAAGCCGCCCGAGCGAGTGACCGCCGGGGAAGCGAGCCAGAGTCGCGTCGACCCCGGCGGCGAGAAGGGCCGCTTCCCCTTTCTCCGCCCCCTCGACCGGAACGGCGGCATCTCGCTCACCGTGACAGAGCAGGGCTGAGAAGCCGGCCTCTGCGGCTGCTTTCATCTCCGGCCCGAGGATCTCGGCTTTGACGCGCGCCCCGGAGATGATCATCCCTCGGAAGCGATCGATGCGGCGAAGGGCGATGACCGACCCGCAGTACCCCCCCTGGGAGAAGCCGAGGAGAAAGCGGGCGCCGGGTCTAAGCCCAAGCGTCGACTCCGCCCCGTCGATCGCGGACAGCAGGGTCTGCTCGACCCGATCGAGTTCGCGCCGAAAGCGATCCTGGTCGCCGTCATAGTCGTACCAACTGGCGCCCGGGCCCGCGCCGGTCAAACCTTCGGCCGGCCGTGGACCGCGAAAGCTCAGAATGTGAATCGGGAGGTCGAACAGCCCCTGGAGCAGCAGGGAAAAGCTGTCCTCGTTCATGCGAAAGCCATGGAGCGTGACCAGAACTGGAGCCTCCGGACGGACCGCGGCACCGTCGCGACGCCAGCACAACGCCTCCTCCCCCCACTTCTCCCCCGCTGGACTGGAGCCACCACCACCCCCCGATCGGGCCACCGGATCTCCACCCGCCGAAACCGTACGGCGGACCGCCCCTGACCTCGCGGGACACGCTATACTGCGCCGGTCCGTTGTCAAATTCGAAACCCGCGAGCGCGGGGCAAGGAGCAACATGACCCCGAAGCAGAAGATCGCCGCCCTCCGCGGCCTGATGCACCAGCGCGGCCTCTACGCCTACCTGGTCCCCTCCACTGACGCGCATCAGAGCGAGTACGTGCCTGACTGCTGGCGGCGGCGCCCCTGGCTCTCCGGTTTCACCGGATCGGCGGGAGAACTCCTGGTCAGCGCCGACTCGGCCGGGGTCTGGACCGATGGACGCTACTTCATTCAGGCGGACGCGGAACTCCGCGGCACCGGCATCCGGCTCTTCAAGTCGGGCGAACCGGGCGTGCCGACCCTGCACGAGTACCTGGCCAAGAGCGTGAAGCGCGGCGAGGTGGTCGGAGTGGACCCCCGCGTGATCTCACCGACCGATGCCGAGGCGCTCGAGCGCCTGCTCGAGAGCGTCGGGGCCCGGCTCGAGTTCACCGAGAACAACCTGGTCGACCAGATCTGGTCCGACCAACCGAAGCGCTCCGACGGCCCGGTACAGGTGCAGGCTCTGGAGTATGCCGGCGAGACGGTGGCCTCGAAACTGAAGCGCGTGCGGATCGAAATGAAGGCGCGCGGAGCCGAGGCCCACGTGGTTTCCACCCTGGACGCGATCGCCTGGTTGTACAACATTCGCGGACGCGACGTGGAGTACAATCCGGTCGTGATCGCCTACGCGGTGATCACGATGAAGGACGCGTTCCTCTACGTGGGCAACGGAAAGGTGTCCGCCACGGTGGCGCGCAAGCTCGCCCCGGCGGTCACCGTGCGCAACTACGACGACGTGGCCGAGGCGCTGCGCGATCTCGGCGCGCGCAAGACCCGCACCTGGATCGATCTCGGCGCCTCGAACCGCTGGATGCTGGATCAGCTCGCCGGCGCCCCGATCGTGAGCGGTCAGAGCCCGATCACGCCGATGAAGGCGCGGAAGAATCCGGTCGAGATCAGCGGCATGCGCCTGGCGCACATCGAAGATGGGGTCGCCATGGTGCGATTCCTCCACTGGCTGGAGAACGAGTTGCCGAAGGGGCAGCTCACGGAGATCTCGGCCGCGGACAAGCTGGCCGCGTTTCGCTCCGAAGGAGAACACTTTCAGGGACTCTCCTTCCGCACCATCTCGGGCTACGGCGCCCACGGTGCGCTGCCCCACTACTCGGTCGACGAGAAGTCGAACGTGCCGCTCGAGCCGAAGGGGCTCTACGTCCTCGACTCGGGGGGGCAGTACCTGACCGGCACGACCGACATCACCCGCACCTTGATGCTGGGGAAAGCGGCGACGGCTGAACAGCGGGACCGCTACGCGAGTGCTCAGGGGCACATCGCCCTCGCGCGCGCGACCTTTCCCGCCAGGTGCGCGGCATCCGGCTCGACACCTTCGCGCGGATGCACCTCTGGGAAGCGGGTCTCGACTACAACCATGGCACCGGTCATGGAGTCGGCGCGTACCTGAACGTGCACGAAGGGCCGCAGTCGATCAGCCCGACGCGGGACATCTTCGGCGCTCCGCTCGAGCCGGGAAACATACTGTCCAACGAGCCGGGCTACTACGAGGCCGGCGCCTACGGGATCCGGATCGAGAACCTGATCCTGGTTCGGGAGGAAGCGAAGCACTCCAAGAACGGCACGAGCTGGCTCGGCTTCGACACCATCACCCTCTGTCCGATCGAGACACGCCTGATCGAGCCGAAGCTGCTCACCCAGCCGGAGCGGACCTGGCTCAACCAGTACCACTCGACGGTGTACAAGACCCTCTCCCCCCGGCTCTCGCCCGCGGAGAAGAGCTGGTTGCGCAAGGCGACCGCCGCGGTCTGATCGAATCGAGGGAATGCGCTGAAACCGCCGCGCGAACTCTGGATCGCGCGGCGGTTCCCGTTTCAACAGGGCATCAGTTGGCGATCACGACCTTCTGGACGCTCTGCACTCCAGCCGCCTCGAGTCGCACCCAGTAGACGCCCGCGGGCAGCGATCGACCGGCCGCCGAACCGAGGTCGAATACCCGCGAACCCGTGCCCGCGGAGAGGTCGCCTTCGAAGAGGGTGGCGATCACCCGCCCCGTCGCGTCGGCGAGTGCGATCCTCGCTGGCCCGGCGGTGGGAACGGACCACCTCAGTTCCACCCGGCCCGCGGTGGGTGACGGACTGGGGGGCGCGAGGCGAAGGGGGGATGAAGTCGGGCCTTCAGGTTCGACCCCCGCCGGGGTTTGACACGGATTGGGATCGCAGACGGTGCGGTTCCCCTGATAGGAGTCGCCGCAGTCGGCCTCGAGCGTGATCTCGCAGAAACCACTGTCGTGGCAGCAGGCGCCGGCGATATCCAGGCACGGATTGGGATCGCAGAGAGTGCCCACGCCGAGGAAGGTGTCGCCGCAGTTGGCGGGAGTCTGGATCTCGCAGATGCCGCCGTCCGCGCAACAGGCACCGGTCTCTTCGCCGCAGGGACTGGGATCGCAGGTGGACCCATCCCCCTGGAAGTCGCCGCCGCAGGTAAACGCATCTTCAACCAGGCAGAGCCCGCCGAGGTAGCAGCAAGCCCCGACCGGGGCACCACAGGGATTCGGGATGCAGACCGTTCCGTCTCCCAGGTAGACCCCTCCGTTCTGGCCGCAGAGATCCGGGTCTTCCACCTCGCACGAGAGGTCGGGGAAGCAGCAGGCGCCGAAGCCGGTGCCGCAAGGATTGGGGGAGCAGGAGGAGAAGTCGCCGAGATAGGTCCCGCCGTTGGCGAAGCAGTCTCCGTTCGTCAGGGTCACGCACTGGCCGGAGGTCAAGCAGCAGGCGCCGGTGATCGGGGCGCCCCCGCAGGTGAAGCTCTGACAGCGGATCATCACGTCCGAGTCGAGCACCCGGTCGCCAGCATCGGCCAGGGCGATCTTGATGTGGTTCGTACCCGGGAGGATCGTCCCGGTGGCGAAGAAGACCTGAGTCAACCCATCGAGCTCGGTGTTGATCGCCCCGCCGCCGTCATCGAGGTCGTTGTTCCGGAAGCAGTCACAGTTCGGCCCGCTGCCGATGTACGGATTTCCGCAGTTGACGTTGTTGATCGAGACGACCGACCCGGCTCCGCTGCAACCGGTCGGAGCGAGCGCAATGTTGCTCCCATTGAGGAAGAAGCCGAACACATCATTGAACGGCGTATCGACGTACTCGTTGTACTCCTCCGAGCCGAAGACGTACTGGAAGACGACATCCTGGGCGGACGAGCAGGTGAAGTCGAACTCCAGCACCACCGCATCATAGGTGGTGTAGCCGGGAATGAGCGCGTCGAGATCCGGGTCGCCCGGCGCCCCGTTGTCGGTCGAGGTGGCATCGCCGAAGTTCGGTCCACTCAGGGTGCCGATGTCGCCCGAACTCAGGATGATCCCCTGGTCGAAGCCGATGACATTCAGACCGCCGACGAACGTTCCCGCCGCCTGCGGCGCGGCGGTCAGGGTCGCGTTGCTCACCGTGACGTCGGGGCCGAGCAGGCACTGGAGCAGTTCGCCCACTCCAACCGCGGGCGTGGTCGTTCGGCTCCCTCCGCCGCGAAGCGCGAGGTAGTTCGTGCCGGTGGGTCGCCCGGCAGCTCCGAGACCGGGGCTCACGACCCCTATCGTTGCCAGGGTGACGAGTGACATCCCGAGGACGCGCTGGTGGAGACCAATTCTGCGCACGGTAGTTCCCTCCGTCTTGGCCGCGTTGCGCGGCAGTTCCGTAGTTCATGCGGGGGGCGGTGGCCGGATCCGGACCTCTCGCGGTGACACAGAGAAACTCTGCGTCTCAATTGTCGGGCGCGGGCCACGGGTGATACACTGAACTTTGATGCTCTCGTGAAGGGGGCGGAGGCTCGCCGGATCGGCCGTGGATCAGCGAGGAACCATGATCTCCCAGCGATCGTTTCTGTTCGTAGTGATGTGCTCCTGCTCGGTGTGTGGCTGCGGCGACGACCGGCACGGCAGCTTCATGCCCGCCCCATCCCCAGCAGTGGTGATGCCCCCGGCAGGCTTGGCGGTCGTCGAGAGGTCTCCGGTCAGCCTGCGCTTGGCGTGGAGCGGGCCGAGCAGCGCAATCCGATACGAAGTGTCACGCCAGACCGCGGAGTGCGACAGCTTCGCACCGCTCGCCTCCGTCCCGGCAACGACCGAAGGGCCTGCGGACTTCGTCGATTCCGATCTCACCCCGCGAACCCGTTATCAGTATCGAGTCCGATCGATCGCAGCGCGCGGCCACTCCAGCTGGTCTGACACCGTGAGCGCTACGACCGGTCTCCCCGCGCCGCGATTGATCTCGGCGCTCCCGCGGTCTCCGCTGGAGGCGGTTGTAATCTGGGAGGCCGGGTCGACACGCGGCGAAATCGAAGTCCAGCGGCGCCAATCGCGCAGCGATTGGCACCGGGCCGGATGGGTGCCTTCAGGCGGCACTGAGTTCGTCGATCGGTTCGCGCAGAGCTTCATCGACCTGGACTACCGCGTCCGCGAGTTCGATGCGGGGGACAGCTCCGCATTCTCGGAACAGAAGCGCGTGCACCTGGATCGGTACAGCTCGGGTCCAGCCGGGACTCTGGAACGGCTCCGCGAGGCGTACCAGGATCGCGATCCTCTTCTCCTCGGCACACTATTGTCCGAGGACTTTGCCTTTCGTTTCGATCGCGGGGATCTCGAATCGCACCCGGACTGGGCCTGGAGTTGGGACCGAAGCGCGGAGTCGGAGTTCGTTCAGCGTCTCTTCGACCTGCCGCATCTGAGTTCGATTGAGCTGAGTTTCGAGCCCGAGCTTCCACCATCCGATCCTGGTTCGCCGACGACGGCCCGGGCGCTCCTTCACGAGGTCGGACTGCGAATCCGGGTGGAGGAGGGGGGGATCGAACAGAACCTCTTCGCGCTCGAGCGCGGGGCCAGTGACCTCCGGATGCGCGACACCGGGACAACCTGGGAAGGCGGTCTGCCTCGATGGGAGATCACCCAGTGGAAGGATTTGCGGGGGGAAACGCAGCCGCCGACATCCCCGACCTGGGGGGCGATCCGACAAACGGTCTCCCCGAAAACTCTCGAGTTGGATGGTCCATGGCTTCGCCTTCCCCCCGGCAAAAGCGACCTCGACGCGAGCGAGACTCCTTCGGACTGCGGCGAGTTCCAGGTCGGCGGGGACGGGACCTACGAGTCGGGGTATGCCTGGCAAGGAAGCGGAGTCGTGTCCCCCGAGTTCGGAGCGTTTGCGCAGTGGATCCCCGAGGCGAGGGGGTGGATCTGCGCCGTGACCGTGGATCTTACCGCGGCGGCGGAAGGGCCGGTCGCCGAGGCGATCGATCTGTTCGTCTGGGCGGACGCGGGCGGCGTGCCGGGGCAGGTGTTGGGGGTCACGACGATCTGGCCACAGGGAGAGATTCCGCGCTGGCCGGCAGTGCGCCGCCACCGGGGCGAGTTCGGACTGCTCGCGGATGACCGTGGGGTCTGGGTAGGGGTCCGAAGTTTTACCCCCGGTTCGCCCGCAGAGTTCTTCGTGGCTGCCGACCTCGACGGCATCTCGGGCTCAGGCCCAGGTCCCATGACGAACGTAGCGCCCGGACTGGGGTACCCAAGCGGCTGGCAGTCGGTCTCCTCTGTCTTCGGGCCGACCGTCGCCCTCGGAATCGGATGCAGCGCGGGAGGGGAACCGATCGATTCAGGGCGACCTCGCGACTGAGCCCGGTCGCCGCGGTCCGCTGACCTCCGCGGACCGGTCGGCCGATGGACTCTCCCCCCGCCCCTACTGCGGCGCGTCCGGGATGACGAGGTCGACGCGGCGGTTGCGCTGACGGCCGGCCTCGGTCTCGTTGTCGGCCACGGGCCGCGTCTCACCGAATCCCTGGTGGGAGATCTGGTCCCGGACGATCCCTTCGCCGATCAAGAATTCGGACACCGAGGTCGCCCGGCGCTCCGAGAGATCCAGATTGTAGGCCTCGGGACCGACGTTGTCGGTATGCCCCTCAACCTGGATCTTGAGCGTAGGGTACTGGATCAACACCGCGGCAACCTGCTCGAGGGTCGACTCGACCTCGGGACGCAGGGTCGCCTTGTCGAAGTCGAACAGGATGTCGGGGAGGCTCACGATGAGCCCGCGCGCCCCCTCGGTGATCGTGCGATTGTCGCCGGCCAGCTGTTCGGCCAGCGACTGCTTCTTGGTGCGGGCGCTCGACCCGCCGCAGGCCGAAACCAGGAACAGCAGGAGCGAGACGAACGCGGGCAGGCCGACGGAGCGCGAGGCGCCGCGCAGACGCCCGAAAAGCGTGGGGATCGCCGCCGGAGCGGCGCTCGGTTGGTGGATCACTGACTCTCCTGGATGACAAGGTCTACCCGTCGGTTCTTGGCTCGCCCTTCCTCGGTGGCGTTGTCCGCCACCGGCTGGGTCATACCATAGCCTTCCACAGTCATCCGCTCCGCCGCTACCCCCTGTTGCGCGAGAAAATCGTGTACCGCCTTCGCCCGCCTCCGGGAGAGATCGAGGTTGTAGTCTGGCTTTCCCACGTTGTCGGTGTGCCCCTCGACCTGGATGCGCATCTCGGGAAACTGCGCGAGGATCGTGGCGATCTTGACCAGCCCGAACTCCACATCGCGCTTGAGCGTCGCCTTGTCGAAGTCGAAGAGGATGTCGGCCAGGCTGACGATCGTTCCGCGGGCATCCTGCCGGATGCTGAGCAGCTTCCCCTCGAGGGCGTGGAGCGCCTCGTACATCTCGCTCTGACGGTTCTGCGCCTCGGCGCGCGTCTTCTCCAGTTCGGCCCGGAGGTCGTCGCGCAACTCCCTCTCCATCTGGATCATGGCGCGGAGCGCCTCCCCCCGCGCGTCGGCCAGGGCTCCCACGGCGGCGGCCGCGTCGCCGCAGGTCTCGCGCGCCCATCTCTCCCGGACCCTGGCCTCGGCCTCCTGCACCGCCCGGTAGGCAACATGGAACGACTGCTCCCGCTCGGCCGGCTTCACCTTCTCCCCCCGCGAGGCGGTCAGTGCGCGTTCGATCCGCACCTCGAGGTCCGAGATCGGGACGGCGCGGTGGTTCGCCGCCCCTGACCAAGCCTGCCACTCGGAGCGAATCCGCGCCTCGTCGAGCCCCGCGGGCGTGCTCTCGTTCAGGTGGCCGGTTGGAAGATCCGGCTCGGCCGCCGACTGGGCGGGTGCCGTGCGCGACACGCCGGAGGCGCGCTTTCCCGCCACCCCCTCGGTCTGCTCCAGTTGCCGGATCGCCTTCTCCCATTGCTGCCGGGCAAGTTCGACCGACTCACGGCACTGCGCGGCCTGCTCCTCGGCATTGGCGAGCACCGAGGCGGCGAGCGCCGCGCGGGCGTCTGCGATCCCGCGGGTGTACGCTGCGGCGGCGACCTGATCCTGCTTCTTCAGCCGGGCAGCCTCGGCCTCCGCCGCCCGCGCCTCCCCCTCGGAGAGGAGGTCCTTGGCGCCGGCCACCGGCTGCTGCGCCCGGGCATCGCGGCGCAGCATCTCGAACTCCTGCGCCAGTGGGGCCACCATCGGCTTGGTACCGCCGCACCCGGCGGTGAAGAGCCCGAAGAGAGCAGTAGCGAGTAGTGCCATCGACCTGCGCGACATCTGAATCCTCCTTGTCGGAATGCCAGGCGCGAGAATCGCCGGAGCCGGCGCAGAACGCAAGACGGCGGAACGGTCCGAGCGGTGTCTCTACCGGCCGGTGGCGAAGATTTGGCGAAGCAGGTCGTTCATCGCCGGACGGGGGAAGGGATTATGCCCCGCACCGGGGATCACGTGACGGACGGCACCGATCTGCCGCGCGAGAGCGTCGGCCACCGCGATCAAGGCCGCGCCTCCCCGGGCGCGGGCTCGATCCGGCGCGTTGGCCCAGTCACCGGAAACGACCCACCGCGGGAATCGGAACTGCAACCAGTCCCGCACCGGGAGTCGCGCCTCCCAGGGCGGACGTTCGGCACGTGCCGATCGCACGGCCGCGGCCCAGGCCGGGTCGGACGAGCTGGGAGCGTCATCGAACCCGAGCGCACGGCGGAAGGCGGGCCAGATCTCGGCGTCGTCTACCTCGGGCGCCAGCCCGTAGACCGAGGCGAGCGAGGGGAGAAGCGCCTGAACCGCGGGGTGATCGATCGCGACCTGGTAGAACGGCGGTTCGACCAGGGTCAACGATCGCACCTGGTCCGGCATCTCCGATGCCGCGAGCAGACAGCCGATCGCCCCGTACGAATGGCCCACCAGGTGTGCCGGTTCGCGCAGGAGCGACCTTAGGTCATCACGATCGGCCTCGAAGTCAGCCCGCGGTGCAGGTTGGCCGCGGGCAGTCCCGCGTCGCTCGATCAGGACGAGGGAGTGGTCCGCGACGAGCGCCGACTGGGATGCGAAGGTCCCCTCGGCCCAGCTGAAGCTTCCGTGGACCAGTAGGACCCGCGCCCCCCGTCCGGTTTCGGAGGCGCCAGGGCTCAGCGCTCCGGCTCCCGCCAGGAGGGATTGGTCTTGCTCGTCATGACGTGATCCTCCCACACCCCGGCGATCCTCAGGTAAGCGCGGGCGAATCCATCGATGCCGAAGCCGAGCCGCTCGAGCAGGCGCGCGCTGCGGGCATTGCGCGGCATGTAGTTCGCCATGATCCGATGGAGGTGCATGGCATCGAAGGCGTAGGTCAGGGCGGAGTCGAGCGCCTCGTACATGTAGCCGTGCCCTTCGGAATCGCGGCCCAGGTGGTACCCGAGATAGCAGAACTGCGCCGGGCCTCGCACCAGCACGGTGAATCCAATGTGGCCGAGGAGCGGGGTCGGGTTCGCCCGTGGAAAGAGCCACAGTCGCAGCCCCAGGTCGAGCTCCCACTCTCGCTGCCAGGTCTGGATCTGCGCCGCCCAGAACTCGAGCTTGGCGGCTTCCGGGGAACTCGTGGGGCGCCAGGGGGCGAGAAACGGCTCGTTCTCGCGGTAGAAACGGAGGAGTTCCGGCGCGTCCGCGGGGCGTGCCATGCGCAGGGTCAGACGCTCGGTTTGGATCACCGGCAAGGGGCGTGACTTCATCGCCCTACCACCGTGGCCCGCGGGTCCGGAGGATCTCGTCAACCTGCCGGCGCCATTCCCCGAGATCGGTCGCGGGTTCGAGCACCGCCTCCTCGTCGCGGCGAAGTGCGATCATCTCGCGCCGCGGGGGAACCCCAGAATTGAGGGGATCTTCGATCTCGAGCACTCCGGACACGGCACTCTCGCTCAGGGTGCCGCGAAAGGTGAACCGGTCCCGCGTCGGGCGCTCCGTCCCCCCCTTCCCGCTCATCGAGCCGAGCGAAAGCCGGGCGCGGAAGGAGAACTCACCCGAGGCGCCGTAGCGTACATCCTCGAGCACCCCGGTGGGCGGTTCCGCGGTATCGCCGACATAGCCGAGCAGAAGTCCGACCACCGATTCACCACAGCGCCACAATTGAACTGCGTAGCCGTTGGCGTGGTCCCCGATCACCTCCACCCGCGAGTACGAGCCGAACGGTATGACCGGCACCCCACGCGACTCCTCGATCGTCCGGGCAGGCGCCTGGGACACGGGAACCGGGGCCGGAGGATCGGGCACGACCGGTCGGGCGGCGCAGCCTGCGATCGCCAGCAGCAGGGTGCCGCGGCAGATGGCCGCGGCTCGCCCGTTCCAGCGACTCAACGGCCCCTTCCAGTGCGCTGCGCTTTCGGTTTCAGCCAGCGCTCGAGCCAGTTGAAAACCTCGCCGTACCAGAGCAGGCTGTTCCGCATCTTGAGAATCCAGTGATTCTCGTCCGGGAAGACCACGAGTCGCGCCGGGCGCCCCTTCGCCTTGTATACGTTGTAGGTTTCCAGCGCATGACCGTAGGGAACCCGGAAGTCGCGCACACCGTGCAGCAGCAGCATCGGGGAACGGAATCCCTCGGCGAAGCGGAGCGAATTCCACCGATCGACCCCCTCGATGCGATCCCAGGGCTCGCCCCCCATCGAGCGGCTACGCCCCTGGGTCACGTCGGAAGCGTACTGGGTTTGCAGGTCGGATACGCCCGCGTGATTGACGATGCAGCGGAAGCGGTTGGTCTGGGAGGCAATCCAGGCCGAGAGGTATCCGCCGTAGCTTCCGCCGGTGGCGGCCATCCGCTTCTCGTCCACCAGGCCGGAATCGACCAACCAGTCGGTGGCGCGCATGATGTCGACGTACGGCTGATCCCCCCATCGGCCGAGGATCGAGGCGCAGAAGTCCTGTCCCCACCCGGTCGACCCATGGAAGTTGACCAGCGCCACGACGTAGCCCTGGGCGGCGAAGGTCTGCGCATTCCAACGCCAGAACCACTCGTTCCCGAACGCGCCGTGCGGGCCGCCGTGGATGAGGTGAACCAGCGGAAGCTTCTTCGCCCGCCGGCTCCGCTCGGAGATGATCGGCTCCCCCGGAGGGTAGACGAGGTACATCTGCACCGTGTCGCCCTCTGCGCCAATGAAACTCACATCTTCGGTCGCGCCGAGCTGCACGGTCGCCATGATCCCGGCGGTGAACTCAGTCAGTCTCTCGAGCTGCCGGGCCCGCGCATCCATGCAGAAGGCCTCGGGCGGGGTCGAGAGAGAGGAGAGTGCAAAGAAGAGCCTCCCGGCGCTCACCTTCATCCCGGCCATCGCCATGCCGCCGACCAGGTGCTTCGGCGCGACCTTACCCGGCCGCTCCAGCGCGCGTTCCCAGTCGAAGGTGAAGCAGGAGGTTGCTCCCTCGTCGTCCGCGGTCAGGTAGAGCCGCCCGCTCTCGCGGTCAAAGACCAGGCTGGATGGAGAACGGTCCCACTCCTCGGCCAGCAGGGTGTGCACCCGCGACTTCCGGTCGTAGGCCACGATGCGCGCGCGATCGGCGTAGAAATCGAACTGGAGCTGCTTCAGATAGAAGAGGTAACGGCCGTCCGGCGAGTAGGCTGGAGTCGACTCGTGTCCCTTCCCCGGGACGCGGATCGCCCGGTAGGGCGAGGGGCGCGTCTGGGCGGAAACGCGCGCGGGGACCTTCACCGTGTAGAGGCCGAAGAGCCAGGGATTGTGCGGTGGGCGGCTCTTGGTGGCGCAGAAGGCGATCTCCCGCCCGTCGGGCGCGATCCGAAACTGCCCGGTGGGGTCATCGGGGTCGAACATCAGGTTCGACTTCGGAGTCAGATCGCAGATCGCCCCGGTATGCGTGTCGAGGATGAAGAGGTGAAGCCCGGTGCCGTCGGTCAGCCAGTGGTCCCAGTAGCGATAGACCCGGTCCTCGGTCACGCGCGCCTGCACCGGGTTGGTTGCCGACGCGGCCTTCTTCTTCGCCGTCTCATCCAGTTCAGGGGCGTCGAGATAGACCGTGCTGAGGAACGCGACGTGGCGGCCGTCGGGGAACCACTGGGGGTCGATCACCCCGAAAGGGAGATCGGTCAGGCGCTCCGGCTCGCCCCCGTTGAGGTCGAGGCGATGGAGCTGGAGTTCGTTCTCGAACTTCGCCCCGGACGCGGCCCCCGGCCTCCGGAGCAGCAGGATGCACCCTCCATCGGGATGAAACACCGGGGACACGCTGGAGGTGTCCCCGCGGGTGAGCGGTTCGACTCGCGGTTTCTTCTCGCCGCGTCCGGCCGGGGTCACCAGCCAGAGGCGCGTTGTGCCCAGGTTGGTCTCGCGAACATAGGTCGTGACCGGGACGACGGCGCGCTGACCGTCGGGAGCCGGGGTGGGGGCACCAACACGGGGCAGCTGCCAGAGGATCTCCGGATCGAGCAGACGTTGGGCCGGGGCGCGACGCGCACCCTTCCTGGTTCGGGATGCCGTGGCCATCTCAGCTCCTTCCGCCGCGACCGCGCCGACCGGTGCCGGTATAGCGATCGAGCCAGGCGAACACTTCGCCGTACCAGTGTCGGCTGTTCTGGGGCTTCAGAATCCAGTGGTTCTCGTCAGGATAGATCACCAGACGGGCCGGCAGATCCATCGCCTTGTACACATTGTAGATCTCGATCCCCTGGACATAGGGGACGCGGTAGTCGCGCTCGCCGTGAAGCACCAGCATGGGAGAACGGAATCCCTTGGCGTGTCGCATCGGATTGTAGCGGTCGACCTGCTCGATCCCATCGAACAGCTCCCCGCCCGCCTCCGGACCGAAATCCTGGGTGATGTCGGTGGCGTACTGGGACTGGAAATCACAACATCCGGCGTGGTTCACGATGCAGGCAAACCGATCGGTCTGGGAGGCGATCCAGGCCGCGAGGTAACCGCCGTACGACCCTCCGGTCGCCGCCAACCGCCTCGGATCGACCAGACCACGATCGATCAGGTGATCGGTGGCAGCCATGATGTCCTTGTACGGCTGATCCCCCCAGCTTCCGAGGATCGACTCGCAGAACTTCTGGCCAAAGCCGGTGGAACCATGGAAGTTGACCAGCGCGGCAATCCGCCCCGGAGCGGCAAACAGCTGCGCGTTCCAGCGCCAGTGCCACTCGTTGGGAAATGCGCCGTGCGGGCCGCCGTGGATCAGGTGCACGAGCGGCAAGCGCGGCTTCTTCCCCTGAAGCTTGGGCAGCGCCTGGGCCGGCGGATGTACGACGTACATCTGTACCTTGCGACCGTTCGCGCCGGTGAACTGAATCTCCTCCGTTCGGCCGAGTGCGATCTGACTCATGATCGGCGAGGTGAAGGAGGTGTGGGCGACCCAACGCTTCCCGTTGGCGTCGAAGCTACCGGCCTCCGCCGGCTCCGACAGGGTCGAGCGGCTGACGAAGAGCCGTCCGCCGGCGAACCTTGGCGGTGAGTAGCCGGCGCCGCTGACCAGTCGCTCCGGTAGCGCGGGCTTCGTCCGCCGGCCGGCCTGGGAGAGCCTGCTTGCCTGGGGGAAATCGAGTGCGAAGATCGCGTTGCTTCCGCGGTGCTCCGCGTGGAGATAGAGCGTCCTGCCCTTGGCATCGAAGCTCCAGGCATGGGGCGAGGCGTCCCAGGCCTCCGTGAGCACCACATGCCGACGCGTGCGCCGTTCGTAGGCGCCGACCAGGACTCGATCGGCGTAGAAGTCGTAGCGTCGCTGGAAGCCGTAGACGATCCAGGCGCCGTCGGGAGAATAGATGGGAGCGAAGGCGTGGGCCGGAAGGTGCTTCGACACGCACACCGGCGCGGCGGCCGGACCGCTTCTCGGCAGTTTGAGCAGGAACACGCCACTCAGCAGAGGATCGTTCGGCGGGAGCGAGCGATCAGCGGAGAAGGCGATCTCCCGCCCGTCCGGCGCGATCGCGTACTGCCCCCCCGCGTCCATGAGATCGAACCGACGGGACGATCGGGGCGTCAAGTCGGTGACCCTGCGACTGGAGAGATCGAGCACGAAGAGGTGATGCACCGCCTCGCGCGGCAGCCAGCGATCCCAGAATCGATAGACCCGATCCTCCGTCACCCAGGCCTGCACTGGGTCGGAGCTGTAGGTTTTCTCCAGATCCCCCGTTCCCTCCGGCGTGGGGGCGCTGGGATGGATCGGCGAGAGGAAGGCGATCCGCTTCCCGTCCGGAAACCAGCGAGGATCCTCGACCCCGAGAGGCAGATCGGTGAGACGCTCAGGCTCGCCGCCAGAGAGCGAGAGCAGATAGAGCTGCGTTTGCTCCGGGTACTTTACCCCCTTGCTCCCAGCCCCGGGACGACGCAGGAAGGCGGCGTGGCGTCCATCTGGGCTCCAGACCGGATTGGAGCTGGAAACCTCCGCCGCGGTGAGCGCGATCGCGCCGTCCCCGGGTTCCGCTCCCTTGGTCGCGGAGTCGATCAGATAGAGGCACGTCGTTCCCTTGTTCGCCTCCATCGAGTATGTGGTCACCGGTACGATCATCTGCTCCCCGTCCGGGGATGGGACCGGTGCAGCCACGCGCGGCAGTGCCCACAAGTCCTCGACCGTGAACGTGCGCTTCGGCATTGGAATCCTCATGGAGAGAGTGTGTGACGGCGTGGCACGCCGCGAGAATCAGTGTTCAAGGGATAGCCGAGCCACCCTGGGGGGTCAAGCGCTGCCGGTGGGATTAGCGCGCGAGAAGTCCCTCCAGCCGCGCGCGAACCGCGGGCCACTCCGGTGCGACGATGCTGTAGTAGACGGTGTCCCGCACTCTCCCGGTCGAGGTGATGGCGTGGGACCGCAGCACCCCTTCCTCGCGCGCGCCCAGGCGTTGAATCGCCGTCCGCGACCGCAGATTGAGGGCGTCGGTCTTGAGCTCGACCCGATTCAGGTGCAGCGTCTCGAACCCGTGGGTCAGCATGAGGAGTTTCGCCTCGGTATTGATCGCCGTGCGTTGCCACGCCGAGGCCACGGTGGTCCAGCCGATCTCGACCCGCCTGTGCTCCGGATCGAAGTTGCCGAAGCGGGTCGTCCCGACCACCGTCCCTCCACCCGTCTCGATGGTGGCAAAGGCGAGCGCGTGTCCCTCCTCGCCCCAGGCGAGCGCGGTCCGGATGTACCGATCCAGCTCCCCCACCGTGGTCACCCGAGAGATCGTCCACTCCCAGAGCGCGGGCTCCAGCACGACGGCGCCGAGCGCCTCGAGGTGCGCCAGACTCAACGGCTCGAGTCGTACCTGCCGACCGATCAGCGTGACGGGCTCCAGTCGGTCCATCCCTTGCCCTCCTTGCATGCGTGGTTGAGCGATCGCAACCCGGTTGCTACCCTCCGTCGATCGGCCCGGAGAGTTGTGCCGTGCGATTGTACCCTCATTCCGACCCGTGGAGACCATGGCCAAACACCGCTATTCAGGTCCTCAGTCCGCTGCCAGCCCCTGGCAGACCCGCTTCGCCCTGGCATTGCGGCAGTCATTGCAGGAGGGATACCGCGCGAGCGACTTTCGGGCGGACCTCGGAGCAGGGCTGGTCGTCGGAATCGTCGCGTTGCCGCTCTCCCTCGCGCTGGCCATCGCGTCCGGCGTGCCGCCACAGCACGGCCTCTATACCGCGATCATCGCCGGGGCACTGATCGCCGTCCTGGGCGGCTCCCGGGTGCAGATCTCCGGCCCGACCGCGGCGTTCGTGGCGGTACTGGCGCCGATCGCGGCCAAGTACGGGCTCGGCGGTCTCCTGATGGCGACCATGATGGCCGGGGTCATCCTGCTCATGATGGGGTTCGCGGGGCTCGGGGGACTGATCCAGTTCATTCCGTATCCGGTGACCAGCGGGTTCACCGCCGGGATCGCGTTGGTGATCGGCACCCTGCAGATCAAGGACTTCCTCGGCCTGACCGTGGAGCATCTGCCCGCACACTATCTGGAGCGGCTCTGGGCCTTGCTCGCCGCTCTCCCGACCACCCGGTGGCCCGATCTCGCAGTGGGATCGCTCACCCTGGTTCTGCTCTTTGCCTGGCCGAAGCTGACCAAGAAGGTGCCCTCTCCGCTCGCCGCACTGGCCATCGCCTCGGTGGCAGCCTGGGGCATCATGCGAGCGACCGGTTTGCCGATCGACACCATCGAAACCCGCTTCTCCTACCTGGTCGACGGGGTGGCCCACGCCGGGATCCCGCGCGTGCCGCCCCTGCCGGCCTTTCCCTGGAGCTTTCCCGGCCCGAACGGTCAGCCGCTGGCGCTCGACCTGGAGATGATCCGCACCCTGGCATCCTCCGCCTTCGCCATCGCCATGCTGGGCGCAATCGAGTCGCTGCTCTCCGCGGTGATCGCCGACGGCATGACCGGGCAGCAGCACGATCCCGACTCGGAGCTGATGGCCCAAGGCTTCGGTAACATCGTGGCGCCGTTCTTCGGCGGAATCGCGGCGACCGGGGCAATCGCTCGGACCGCGACCAACGTGCGCAGCGGCGGACGAACCCCGATCGCCGGAGTGGTTCACTCGGTGTTCGTGCTCGCCGCCGTACTCCTGCTCGCCCCATTGATCGGGCACCTGCCGATGGCCGCGCTGGCCGCGCTGCTGCTGGTCATCGCCTGGAACATGAGCGAGATTCGCCACGTCATTCACACTCTCCGGGTGGCGCCGAGAAGCGATGTGCTGGTCCTGCTGACCTGCTTCGGTCTCACGGTGCTCTTTGACATGACGGTTTCGGTGACGGTGGGCGTGATGCTCGCCTCTCTGCTCTTCATGCGCCGGATGGCCGAGGTCTCGTCGGTGAATCTACTCACCGCCGGACATCCCTCGCTGCCGCGTGACCTGCCCAAGGACGTACTGGTCTACGAAGTGACCGGGGCGCTCTTCTTCGGCGCGGCGCAGAAAGCGATGAGCGCGCTCAAGACGGTGCAGCGGGGCGTGAAGGTGGTGGTGCTCGACATGCGGAGCGTGCCGGCGATGGACGCCACCGGCCTGGTGAATCTCGAGAGCGCGCTGGAGCGGCTGAACGGGGCGGGCATCCTGGTCGTGATCGGCGGGCTCCAGCGGCAACCCGCGCGCCTCCTGGCGAAGGCGGGATGGCGGAATCGCCCCGGCAAGCTGGCGGTGTTCCTCTCCTTCGACAAGGCGTGCGAGCAGGCCGCATCGCTCGCCGACGAGACAAAACACTGAGCGTGCGGCAGCGGCCGACCGGTCCCACGCGTAGCCCAGTCCCGGTGGCTAACTGAGCGGCTGACCGAGACGACGACGCATCTCCGCCGCCCAGGGGTGGCCAGGGTCTGCCTGGCGCCAGAGGCCGGCCAGGCGGTCCCAGAGCACCTGCGCCTCACCGGCACGGCCGGCCCCATCCAACGCCTTGGCTTTCCAGTAGAGGGCAGTTGGGTGGTTCGGATTGCGGGAGAGGGTGCGGTCGGCGTGAGCCACACAGGAGTCCCACTCCGCGGCGCGACAGAAGTTCTCCGTGGTCCGCAACCGCATCCAATCGTTCACGTCGAAGTCGATGAAGTTCCGCCGCAGGAAGTCGGAATAGAGTCGCGCCGCGTCCCCGTAGTCTCGCCGCGCCTCGAGGAGGAGGCCGTCGACGATGTTGACGTTCGGATCACCGTCTGCGCCGAGCAGCCCCGAAGCGTCGCGCCCGACATCTGCGGCGTGCAACGATTCGGCCACCGCCTCGACCAGGCCGACCTGGCCGCGCGCCGCGCGAATCTGCGCCCGCATCACCTCGGCGGTCGATCGTGAGACCGGATCGACTTCCACCTGCTCGAGCACCGCATCCGCCTCTTCCAGACGTCCCGCCCGGAGCAATGCGCTGAACTCTCCCACCAGGAGATTCTGAGCCTGCGCTCCCGAGATGTAGCGTTCGCGCGCGGTCCGAAGTCGGCGCAGGGCGCTTTCGGTCCGACCGAGATTGTGTTCCACCCGCGCATCGTGCACGTAGGCGAAGAAGAAGGCGCTGTCGGCCGCTACCGCCCGGCGATACTCCGCCTGCGCCTCCTCGTAGCGCCCGATCCGCTCGTAGATCTCTCCCAGACTGTCGTGGGGGTTCGCCTCGTCCGTGTTGATGAAAGCGTACTTTCTCAGCGTGTCGATCGCCTCGTCCCACCGCCCCATCTCGGCGTAGAGATATCCGAGGTTGTTGTAAGCCAGGATGGAGGCAGGGTTGACCTCGATGACCCGCAGCAGACACTGCGCCGCCCGGTCGAGATTCCCTTCGTTGAACTCGACCGAGTAGAGGGCAAACCAGGCCTCGTGGTCATCCGGGTAGCGACGGATGATCTCTTCCAACGCCTCCCGCCCCTTGGTTCCCGTCTGCCGTTCGACCCGAGAGTCCCACCAGGCGATCCGCAGCCGCTCGAGCTCGGTGATCCCACGGCGGTGAGCCTTGGCCTCCGTGATGAACCGGCGGGCGTCTGCCTCACGATGCTGGGTGCTCGCGAGGAGGGAGCGCCGTCCCCAGGCCAAGGCGAAGCCCGGATCGAGCGCGCACGCTTCTCCCCAGGCACTGTCCGCCGCGGCATAGCGGTACTGGAGCCAATGCTCCATCCCCTCACGATACAGATCTCGCGCTTCGGCCGAGCGGGTCGAAACGTTCTCCTCGGTTTGACCGGCACGCACCGCATAGAAGGCGCCGAAGAGAATCAACGCGACCAGGCCGAGGGTGAGCGGAAAGCGACGCATCCAGTGGCTCATGCGGCCCTCTGCATCCCCTGCAGCTCCGCGATCAGGGAAGAGACCTTCTGGACGGTGAACGGTTTGGCCAGAACTCTGGTGATCCCGCGCGCCTGGGCGTCCGCCTGGTTGATCTGGGTACCCCACCCGGTGGCCAGGACGATGGCGACTTCGGGATCGCGCCGCCGGATCTCTTCCGCCACCTCCCAGCCCGACAGATCGGGCATGCCCAGATCCGTGAAGACCAGATCGAATTGATCCACGCTGAAGATCTCGATCGTCTCGCGCCCACCGGTGGCCTCGCGCACCTCGTGCCCCAGGAAGCGAAGTAGTTCGACCAGGACTTCGCGGACGTTCGACTCGTCGTCACCGACGAGAATACGCCACGGTCTGCTGCTCATCATTCCCTCCTCAGTTCGATGCGCGGCGCCCTTGAGCGAGAGCGGCAGGGAGACGGTGAAAGTCGTACCCACCCCTTCCTCGCTCTCGACGTTGATCTCTCCCCCGTGACGCTTCACGATGCCGTAGACGGTCGAGAGCCCGAGGCCGGTCCCCTTGACCCCCTTGGTGGTGTAGAACGGGTCGAAGAGCCGTTCTCGGGTCTGGGACGACATTCCGGTGCCGGTGTCGGTCACGTCGAGATGGATCCACTCCTCGTCGCCACGGGTGCGGATCACGAGGTCCCCCCCCTTGGGCATGGCATCCACCGCGTTGAAGATCAGGTTGGTCAGCACTTCACGGATCTCGGAGGCCACGCAGGCGATGGTCGGGATCTGGTTCAGATCCAGGTGGAGGCGGATGTGTACCCCTCCCTGCTCCGCCTGGTCCTTCCAGCGGGGCCGGGTGATCTCGACGATGCTTCGGACCACCTCGTTCAACTCGGTCGGCAGCGGCTGCTGTGAGGTGTCTCCGCGGCTGAACTCCTGCAGGCGACGCACCGTCTCCGCGCCGTCCAGTCCGGCCTGCTCGATCACATCCAAGCTCGACTTGATCTCGTCCGGACCGAGGCGCCCGGCGTCGGACTTCAGCTTCAAGAGCTGGACGCGACCGATGATGGCCGACATGACATTGTTGAAGTTGTGCGCGATGCCGCTGGCCATCTGCCCGACGGTGCGCAGGCGGTCCATGCGTCGGGTCTCTTCGGAGTAGGCCAATCGAGTCTGGGCCTCGCGCAGCTCGGAGAGCGACCTCTCTGCCTCACGAAGCAGCCGCTCGTTCTCGAGCGCCGCCTGCTCCAGCTCACCGTGCTGCCGCGCGATGGCGTCCCGGCTCTGCTCCAGGCTCTGGGACATCTCTCCGAAGGCGCGGGCCAACGTCCCAACCTCGTCGTCGGCTTCGACCGGCACTCGCTGACTCAGGTCTCCCTGTGCGATCGCGCGGGCCACCTCGGACATCCGGTGCAACGGCCGGAGGGTCCAGCGCGCGGTGGCCACGATCCCGACGAACCCGAGCAGGGCCAGCGACAGACCGCAGGCCAGGCTGATCCAGAGCGCGCGGTTCACCTGTCCGAGCGTGCGGGTGGCCGACACGCCGAGGCGTACCGCGGCCAGGTTGCCGGTCAGGGAAACCGCGGCCTCGGCCCTCTGCGGCCCGCCCAGTGGATCGCGGAGGTGCCGGAAGGTCGGAGCCACTCCGGTGCTCCCGTCGATCGGAGCATGGAAGTTGAGCAGGACGCGCCCATCCTGCGTCTTGAGGTCGTACTTGGCCGGCTCCGCCGACCGCCAGGCGAGCGCGACCAGGTGGCTCCGGATCCAGCGCAGCTCACACGGCCGGCGAGACGCCTGGGCGAGCACCTGACCGTCCGCCCCCTGGATGATGACGTACTCGACATCCTCATTTCGAAGCAGGGCGTCGACATGCGCCTGAAGCTGGGCCGGGTTGGAGTCAGTGAGTTGGTGACGCGCGTCGGCCATCAGGATCTGGGTCAGGGCCTCGCCGCGCTTCTGAAACTCGTGGTGGATGGTCGCCCGGACCTGCGACCAGAGTAGGAGGGCGAGACAGACGCAGGAAACCGAGAGGGAGATGCCATAGGCGAGCAAGAATCGCCCGCGCAGGCTCCTCGGCAATATGCCTCTCGAGATCATGCCGCGCCCTCGTCGGTGGGTCGGATCGCGCGCGGGACTCCCGCCCGAGGTCGGGCGCCCGCGCGCTCCATCAAAATTGCCCGGCCGGTACTCGGCCGCGGCTGGAGGGGAGCGAAGTAAGTCACGTGCCGACCGCCTCCGGAGGACCCGGTCCGCAGTTCGCTCGGAGTTAGACCCGAGCGCCGCCGGAGGGCGCCGTGCAGGCTGCGCGGCGCCGGGCAGCAAATGTGCAGGATGCGTCGCGAATCAACGCAGCGGGAAGGCCACCTGAGATCCGGAGCCGAAGCTCCAGCCCGGGCCTGGAACATCCGAGGACGAGGTCGGCTGCACATCCGCGGTCACGAAGAGCGACATGACCCTCAGCAATAGGGCCAAACCAGCCGATTCCCGCCCCCCCTGATTGATGGCCAGCGCGACCGTGACATCCTCCTCGGGCCAGTAGAACAGCCCGCTGGTGTACCCGGGCACGATCCCCGCGTGGCCGTAGTAGGAACCGAAGAGCACGGTGAGTCCGAGACCATAGGTCGCAAACGGCTGCTCCGTCGGCACCGTCTGCTGCATCGCCTGGACGGAACTCGAGGAGAGGAGCTCGTACCGCCAGAGCGCACGGGAGACCAGGGTCAGTTCGCGCGTGGTCGAGACCACCCCACCGGCGGCGCGCAGGTAGGACGGATCGAGAAAGGTCATGTCCTCGAGCGCCTCATCCCCCTCCACGTCCTGGTACCCGTGAGCGCCGTCGATGGCGGAGT
This sequence comes from Candidatus Eiseniibacteriota bacterium, assembly GCA_016712505.1. Classification (GTDB taxonomy): domain Bacteria; phylum Eisenbacteria; class RBG-16-71-46; order CAIMUX01; family CAIMUX01; genus JADJQY01. The sequence goes on from JADJQY010000042.1 coordinate 77,633, forward strand.
TGGATGGAAGACGTGTGTGGGTCAGCCCGAGCGGCACGATGATTCGTTCTGCCAGCAGCCGGTCGAATGGCTTGCCCGAGACCGCCTCGAGCACCAGCTCGAGCAGGACGTAGTTCGTGCTCGCATAGCTCCACCGCTGACCCGGCGTCCCGGCGGGCTCGAGCGCGAGTGCCAGCCCGATCAGTTCCTCCGGCGTCCACTTTCGCTCCGGGTCGGCGAGTATCCCCTGGCCAAGGGCGGGGTTTTCCGCATAGTCCGCCAGCCCGCTGGTGTGATTCAGGAGCATCCGGATGGTGATCGTCTCTCCCGCAGGCAGACTGTCGACCAGCGAGGCCCGGAGCAGCCCGTCGAGCGTCTGGTCGAGCGACAGGTCCTCCTCCTCGACCAGTTGTAGCGCGATCACCGCAGCGAGGTACTTCGTCACGCTGCCGCACCGGAACGACTCTTCGGGACGCAAGGCGACATCGGGTCGACGACTCAGTCCCGAAGCGCCGCTCCAGTCCACGGTTCCGGGCTGCACCACGGTCAACATCGCCCCGGTGAGCGAATCGGTCCGCACCGCCTCATCGAGGATGGTCTGGAGTCGCTGCTCCAGTGTGGGGGTCGGGTCGGGCTCGGTCGGTGGACCGTCGTCCGAACAAGCGGAGAACCCTGCGACAATCATCAGCCCACACACCAGGAATTGCCGCCGCAACCCCCGCTGCGGGTGGCTCGATCGAAGTGACGATCCCAACGCGTGCCCTCCTCTGCCTGGCGACTCAGGAGACTAGCGCGACAACCGGGATCGGTTTCAGGCAGAATCGCAAAAATTCACCCCAACCAAGGAGCGACTTTGAGCGAGATCGTTCGCAGATACAGCAATGGCGAGGTCACGGTGGTGTGGCAGCCGTCCCGATGCATCCACTCCGGCAACTGTTTCCGTGGGCTGCCGGCGGTATTCGACCCCCGCGAACGTCCCTGGGTCCGGGTTGACGCCGCCACGACGGCGGATCTGGTGACCCAGGTGGAACGATGCCCGTCCGGTGCCCTCACGATCGAGCGCCAGGCGGCCCCGGCCGGGCATGATGATCCCGATCAGCCGGTGCGGATCCAGGTGTCAGCCAACGGCCCACTCATCGTGACCGGGGTAGTCACCGTGGTAGATGCGGCAGGCGTGGAGACCAGGCGGGAGGGGAGGTGCGCACTCTGCCGCTGCGGCGGCTCAGCCAACAAGCCGTTCTGCGACGGCACGCACAAGCGGATCGAGTTTCAGGGGTGAGCAACAAGACAAGCGGGTGGCGGCGGCCCGCGCCGTCGCCACCCATGTCACTCGCGCCGTGGTTCCGTTCCCCCCGGCTCGATCATCCCGTGATCAGTTGCAGGTCGGTCCCGACCCGATCGGCCATCCGGAGCGCCGTGCTCAAGTCTGGGTGGCGGAGCATCACGAACCCGTCGCCGATCAGGGAGTTCTTGGCCCCGCGCTTCGCCGCGCCGACCGGCGTCAGGTCGACGGCGCAGATCCACTCGCCGAACTCGGCCATCAGGCTGGAGAGCCCCTCGTAACGCTGGATCCGCCCCTCGCCCACTCCGCGCTTGAAGATGGCGACCGAATTGTACCTCCGCAGGATCGGCTGGCTGAAGGTGCCGTGGACCGCGGCTTCGGCCCAACCGCGGAAGAGGTCCAGGTCGCTCGCCCAGTTCATCACGTCGACCGTGCGGGCTCCCGGGGGGCGCCCGCCGATTTCGCCGAAGACGGCTTCGCCGTTGTCCTTGCGGTACCACTCCATATGGGTGAAGCCGGTACGGAAGTTCAGGGCCTGAAGCACCGCCCTGCCCATCCGTACCCCGTCGGCGATGCGAGAGTCCTCGACATCACGCAACGAAATGGTCTGCGGGCTGATCCAGTCGTTGCTGCGCGAAACCAAGGCGCGCGGGCGATAGAAGGAGACGTTATAGAAGAGGATCTTGCCGTCGGCGCAAATCGTGTCGAAGGTGAAGTCCTCTCCCTCGACAAACTCCTCCACGCTCACTTCGGGAACGTGGTGCATGTCGCGGAGCACACGATCGAGCTCCTCGGCGCTCCCAACCTTGTAGGTGTCCATCGAACCGGCACCGGCAATCGGCTTGATGATGATCGGGAAGCCGATCCAGTGGGCCGCCTCCTTCACCTGAGTGACGGTGGTGGCCGCGGCGTGGCGTGGCGTCCGGATTCCCGCCTTGTCGAGTACCTTCTTCATCACTTCCTTGTCACGGAAGGGAACCGTTTCGGCGACTGACATTCCCGGAAGCCCCAGAGTTTCGCGGATCCGAGCGGCCGGCAGCATCAGTGCCTCCCAGAGACACTCGACCCGATCGATCCGGATCTGCGAGGCGATCCGCTGGGCTTCGGCGATCATCCCATCCTCGTCGGCGAAGTTGACCTTGAAGTAGGCCGAGACCGCCTCGCGGGTCATCGGGGGCAACGCTCCCTCGGGCTGATCACCCATCCCGATGACACGGGCGCCGACGCTCGCAAGTCCACGGGTGAAGTAGGGCTGCTCCACCGGAAAGCCGGGCGAGATCATCAGTACGTTCATGGTTCCTCCACCGACAGCAGCCTCACCCGTCGGCGTGGCTGGAACTGCGGATTTCGAAGAGCGTGTCCACCTTCGCGACGATCAAGACGTCGTGAATCTTCTTGTTCAACTCGAGCAGGGCGATCCGCCCACCGCCACCGCGCACCAGGACCGCCGCGCGCAACATGGCGCCTATTTCGGTCGAGTTCAGGTACTTGAGCCCGTGCAGGCGAAACTCGAATCGCGTCTTCCCCCGCACCATCGCCTCGCGCAGATACGCCTCGAACCCCACCGTGCCGTCGGCGTTGTCCAGCAGATCACGCGTTATCTTGATGGCGAGCGCGTCCGCGCCCACCTCATTTGCTTCGATCGGCATGGTCCCCCTCAGTAACCGGGCCGACGCTTCAATGCAATCGTCCGCTGCGGTCCGCGGGCCGGAGTGGGTTTGCGGCACTCACCCCAGCTCGACGCGGATCGTCGTGATCAGTTTCTTGAGTCCGTCCTGCACTACCTTCGTCTCGGGATGACGCAGAATGACGTATCCCTCGCCCTCGTACGTGCCGGTGGGCGACTGGCCTGGTTTCGGGAGTTTCGCCTCCACGACCAGATCGCCCAGCTCTTGACGCACCTTGTCGAGTCCGTGCACCGCGATCACCTTGCCTTCGCCCTGACCGCGGAGATAGGCCGCACCTGCCGCGTACTTCCGCTCCGGCGCGGGGAACTCGTCATACACCATGAGGTGCGCCCAGCCCCGATAAAGATCGAAGTCGTGCGCGTAGGAGATGAGGGTGGTGAATTGCGCCCCCGGAGGCCGGGCCGCGACTTCGGAGACCGCCACCGTCCCATCCTTCCTCCGGAACCATTCCATATGGGTGAGGCCGGTCTTCATCCCCAGCACCTCGAGCGATCGGTAGGCGACGCGCCGGATATCCTCGTACTCGGGAGCGTCGGCTTCCCGCGGGAGCAGCACCGCCCACTGGATCCATGGGTTCTCGAGCACTTCCAGCGGCCCAGGATAATAGTGATTGATCGAGCACCACACCGGGTGACCGTGGATCAGGACGCTGTCGAACGACTGCTCCTGTCCGACGATGAATTCCTCGAACAAGGCCGGCTTCTCGGCGGAGAACTTGCTCATCGCCAGGACGTCGTGGAGCTGCTCCGCTCCATTGATCCGGAAGGTGTTGCGCGAGCCGGCACCGGCCGGAGGCTTGACCACGATCGGATATCCCACCGCCTGGACGAAGTCCCAGGCCTCCTGGGTGGTGGCCACCAGACGGTGACGCGCGCAGGGGAGCCCCGCGGCGGCCAGCACCGTCTTCATGCGCGACTTGTCGCGGAAGTTCTTCGCCGCCTCCACGCTCAGGCCGTCGACGCGGAGGTACTGCCGCACCTCCGCCAACGGCACCTGCAATTCTTCCAGCGTGCCGAGGATCCGGGTCGCCGGGCCGATTCGCGTCCCCAGGTGCTGGACCGCGCTCACCAGCTTGCCCGCGTCGAGGGCGTCGTCCACCTGATAGTGGGCGGCCAACTTCGCGCGCAGCACCGGCGGCAGCTTGGAGTCCGGATCCTGGCTCACCAAGCCGAGGCGCACACCCGGCAGATCGGCGGTCGCCTGGACGAACCGCAGCGTGGTCTCGGCAAAGAACGGAGCTACGAAGACGACGGAGGTCATCATTGCCTTTCGGATCGAAGGACGACTACTGCACCCATTCAAAGCTGGCCATCTGAACGTGGTCGAGACCATCCTTGGCCGCGACCGAACCTTTGACCGTCATCTTCTTTCCAGCGAATCGCGAATTCCAGAGCTCGGTGTCCTCTCCGACGTTGTCGATCACGTAGAAATGACCATCCGCGGTCTCGAGCCCGACCGCGCAGGCCTCGGTCTTGTGGAAGTTGCAGTGCCCGCAACCCGTCGTGCCTGTGAGCACCATCTCCGCGCCCATGGCGCCTGCGGCTCCCCCGGCCGCCTGCGTGACGGCGGTATGACCCGGATTCCCCGCCGGCGGTGCCGCCTGGTGCTGCGCCGGGGCGCTCTTCGCCGCGGCACTGTCGTGCTTCGTTTCCGCTCCGCCGCCGCAACCCGCCGCCATGACCATCGCCAGCAGACCCGCGCAGACAACTCCGATCGGGAGACGTGAGATTCCCATGGCTTCCTCCTCCAGGTGCAACGCTTCCGGCCTGGGGGCACGCTCGGGGCGGGTGCTCCCCTCCCTTCCCTCAGAACAAGTGACCGGTTGAGATCACAACTTCGTCCGGCCAGCCTAGCCATCCGGACCGGTCCGGGCAAGTGCCGCCTCCACTCCGGGGGCTGGCAAGCTGAGAAGCGGGGTGCGAGCCTGTCCCGATCGGGGTAGACTCCAGCGCGATCCGCCGATGGGGCCCCACCGTGTCGCGCACCACCTGGGAGCGCGCCTGAAGGAGAGAGCATGAACGTCATTTTCATCGAGCCGTTCTTCCCCAAGAACCAGCGGGAGTTCGTCCGCGCACTGCACACGGTCGGCGCCCGGGTGATCGGCATCGGCGAGTATCCCTACGATGCGTTCGATGACGACCTGAAGAAGTGGCTCTATCACTACGAGCAGGTTCCATCGGTGGTGAACGAGGACGCGGTGACCCGGACGGTGAAGTGGGTCCAGGAACGGGTTCAGGTCCACCGCCTGGAGGCCACGGTCGAAGCGCACATCATGGCCGCCGCCCGGATCCGCGAGGCTTGCCGCATTCCCGGCACCTCGGTGCAGACGGCCTTCCTCTGCCGCGACAAGCCGGCGATGAAGGAGGTCCTACGCGCGGCCAACATCCCGACCGCGGCGTCGATCGGGGCGGAGAACACCGAGGAGGCCTGGGCCTTCGCCCGGGACAACGGCTATCCCCTGATCGTCAAGCCGCGCGACGGCGCCGGGGCCGCCGGAACCTACCGCTGCGACAACGACCAGGACCTCGCCCGGGCCATCAGCGAGAGCGGCCTGGAACGGGGGCGATCGGTCGCGATCGAAGAGTTCATCGAGGGCCACGAGGGGTTCTACGACACCATCACGATCAACGGAAGCGTGGTGCACGAGTTCGCCACCCATTACTACCCGAACGTGCTCGAGGCGATGCGGACCCGTTGGATCTCGCCCCAGTTCCTCACCACCAACCGGATCGACACCGCCGATGGGTACAACGAGGTAAAGGAGATGGGCCGGCGGGTGATCGAGGCGCTCGGGATCGAGACCTCGGCCACGCATATGGAGTGGTTCTACGGGCCGAAGGGGCTCAAGTTCGCCGAGATCGGTTGCCGTCCCCCGGGCGTGCGGTGTTGGGATCTCTACGCCCACGGCAACGAGATGGACATCTACGTCGAGTGGGCCATGGCGATCGTCCATGGCCGGTCGGCGCAGAAGGCATCCCGTCGGTACGCGGCCGGAATCGTCGCCCTGCGCGCGGATCGGGACGGCACCATCGATCACTACGAAGGGATGGAGGAGATCCAGACGAAGTTCGGCGATCTGATCATCGACCACCACTTCCCGCCGCCCGGGTCACCAGCCGGAACGGTCGAGGGAGGGTACATGGCCGGCGCCTGGATCCGGATGAAGCATCCCGACTACGACGAATTGCGCGGCATTCTCGACACCGTCGGGCGCACCGTGAAGGTACGCGCGCGATAGCCCGCCGGCTCCGAACCCTCGCCGGCCGCTTCCGCAGCGAAGTCTGGGCGGTCGCGCTCGCCGCGCGCGACCCCCGCACGCCCCCAGTGGCCCGCATCCTCGCGCTGGTCGCAGTCGCCTACGCGCTCAGCCCGATCGACCTGATCCCCGACTTCATCCCGTTCCTCGGCCAACTCGACGACCTCATCCTGGTCCCCGCCGCCCTGGCCCTCGCGCTCCGCCACATCCCACCGGCCGTGATGGCCGACGCCCGCGCCAAGGCGGGCATCCAGGTGGCCAAGGTCAAGCGCGGCGCCTGGATCGCCGCCGGGGTGATCGTGGGAGTGTGGGTGGGACTGGCGCTCGCGCTCTTCGCCCTGCTTCGACACTTGGCCCTGTTCTGACACTGAGCGGCCGGTTAGAGCTCTCACCTCCGCATGAGGCCCAGTCGCTCTCCACACTGCTCGAGAATCTGGCTAGCCACCTGCGTCGGATTGTACCCCGCGGGGAGGCGGACCAGGAACTTCTCGTACCGATCGCAGAACTGCCGAACGTCGCCGAAGGAATGGCTGCTCCAGCGAATGGCGAGAAGCACGACCCGAACGTCCGCGCGCGCAATGTACGACTCGAAGTCGGTCACCGAGCTGTGCTCCCTCGAAGTCAACCAGTCCACCCGCAAGAGCCCGAACACGCGGACGAGTGCTTCACTCGCATCCTCACGTCGTTCGCCGCCGATCAGGGTGAGCGCCGTCCCTTCCAGGAGTTGCTTCACCGCTTGGACCTGTGGTGCGATCTCCCGGGGCAGATCCGGACGATCGCCTCGGGCCTCAGTCGAGGCAGGACGAGACGCGAGATAGCGATCCGTTTCCCGGAGAAAGAGTCGAAAGCGCGGGGAGATCTCGATCCCCTCGGGCAACTGATCGATGATCGGAAGCAAGAGATCCCGCAGGCTGACGGCGCTGGGGGGAACCCCGAGTTCGATCATTCGGTCAACCGCCTGCGTGACCTTGGTCCAGTCGTGGCTGCACTCGGAGCCATCTCCGCGGAGAATCGCCTTCAGATGGTAGCGAACTCGATTCTCCGCCGCCTCGATTTCGCGACTTCTGTTCCGCTTGGAGGTCTCCTCGGCGCGGATCCTCTCGATGCGCTCGCGGAGCGATCGAGAAGCTGCAGGATCCGGTACATCGTCATACTTCATGTACCGGGGTAGGTAGATGTGGCGCGTGAACGAGATCGCCCGCAGCCATTGATAGGTCCGGAACTGATCCTGGTCCCTGCGACTGGAGAGCAGGCCAATCGACGCGCGGAGCGACGCTTGCGCTTCGGTCACCAGGTTGAGCGTGTTCTCAAACACTGCGAAATCGGCCGCTTCCTGGAGGTTTCGTGCCATGAGCACAGCATCCGCGACGGTCTCGAATGCGAGGGCAAGATCATCGAGCAGGCCGAGGTCACCTGGGACCGGGAAGTCTGGGCTGCTCATCCAGAGGTAGCAACCCGGAAGGGCACGCGCCTCGTCGATCAAGCCACGATCGACCGGCTCGATGTCGACCCGATAGTCTGCCCCCCCCGCGATCCGGCTCTGCCGCTCAGCCGCCCACCGCGCGGCCCGGGCCTTTAAGCGGCAGTTCCTCTCGATATCGGCGAGATCGGTCTCCAACCACTCCTGCATGTCCTCGGGAGTAGGACGCCGGTCGATCTCGCCCCCAGGTGATTTTCCCGGAGGCTCCGATTCCAAACTACGAGAGGTGAAGCCCCCCTCGCCCTCACCCGGTGCGGTGGAAAGGGGAGTCCCTGCTCCAGGCGTGCTGTTCCCTTCCGAGGCCCGACTGGCGTTGCCTTCCGGAGCCGGAGTCGCATCGGGGCGGTCCTCGGCAACCGTATGGGGATCCCCCGGCTCGGCCTCCGGTGTTTCGGCCGCGTCCGGCTCCGTCGAAAGCGCAGTTTCGCATGCGATTTCGTGCACCAGATCGCGGACGACAACATCCCGGGACGCGAGAACGAAGACCCGCGCCAGCAATCGTTCGAAGAGATCGCCCAAGTGTCCCATGGGGGAAGTCTAGTCCTTTCTCACCCCCCCTAGGGTTTGAAACGCAAACCGGTGGCAGGGCCGGGTCTCCGGCCAGATCTGCCGCATGGTCTCCGCTTCGAAGAGCTCGCCGTTCTTGATCACGTAGCGGAGCGACTCGCTGTTGTGGATGTCGTCGAGCGGGTTGGCGTTCAGGACGATGAGATCGGCGAGCTTGCCCGGCTCGATCGAACCGAGGTCGCGATCGAGGCCGAGTTCCCAGGCGCCGGTGAGGGTGGCGCAACGCAGGGCGTCGTGGTTGGACATGCCCCCTTGAGTGAGGGCCCAGAGCTCCCAGTGGGGTCCGAGCCCCTGGAGCTGGCCGTGGGCGCCGAGGCTGACATGGCCGCCGGCTTCGACAATCTTTCGGCAGCCTTCCGCCACCTTCATGTGATGCCAGTCTCCGTCGATCGTCATGATGTTGCGCCGGATGCTGCGGGCGTCGATCTGTCCTCGGGGATGAAAGCGGAGCAGCTTCTCGTTCTTCCACACTTCCGAGTGCTGATAGAAGTAGTGCTCGCCCATCAGACCGCCGTAGGCAACGAGGAGGGTGGGCGTCTCGACCGTGCCGCTGGCGGCGAAGAGACGGACCACGTCGTCATAGATCGGGGCGACCGGGAGCGCGTGCTCGTTCGAGGTGTGGCCGTCGAGCACGTGCGTGCAATTGTACTCCAGGTTTCCGCCCCCCTCAGGCACGACCAGAACCGACTCCTCACGCGCCGCCTGGATGATCATCTGCCGCTGCTCGCGCCGCGGCTGCATGTACGATTTGACACTCCACCCGCCGAGCGCCTTCATCCGCTTGATGGTGTTGCGTGCGTCCTCCAGGTTGTCGACCTTGACGTGACCGGATCCGGCCGCACCGTAGAGGATCAGTCCGGTGGAGAAGGTGCGCGGTCCCTTCATCACCCCGGCTTCGATCATCTCGGACTCGGTGAACACGGCATAGGTGCTGGCCGAGGGATCGTGGGTGGTGGTGACCCCGTAGGCCAGATTGCACCAGTTGGCCCACATCTGCTCCGGCAGGATGTCGAGCGTGCTGTAGTGCAGGTGGGCGTGGGTGTCGATCATGCCGGGCATGATGGTCGCGCCCTTCAGATCGAGCGTGCGGACTCCCGGGGGAACCGGCGTGGTCGCGGTGGGGCCCGCTGCCTCGATTCGGTTGCCGTTCAACAACACGACGCCGTCTTCGATCACCTCGCGGGCTCGCATGGTGATCAGCCGCGCATGGGTCAGGGCGATGCGACCACTGGGCCGAGCCCGCGGGAGGCGGAGGTCGACCACCAGGGTATCAGGGTGGAGCTTCAGCTCCGGCTTCTTCTCGGCATCCTTCTGGTCGCCCTCGACCTTGTTCGCGGCGGCGGTGGAATCAGCGCTACCGCTGGTGGAATCAGCCTCCGCCTTGGTGGTGTCCCCGGCCGCTTCCTTTCGGACCTTCTCGCGGGACTCCTCCCGCTCCGCCGCGGTACGGTCGCGCTGCCGATCCCAGAGGGTGAAGATCGAGTCGAGCGGAGCGCGATAGAAGTTTGGACCGTAGGCCCAGGTCACGATGCGCCCGCCGTCGGCCCAGTTCATCCACTCGCCCCCGGACTCGGTGAAACGCAATCCCGGCAGCGCGCCTTCCGGCCCGTTGACCTGGATCGGCTCGCGGCCGGCCTGCGGCATGGCCACCAGGAAGGCATTGTTCGCCTCGTTGTACGCGACCCAGCGGCCATCCGGTGAAGGGACGATCTCGTCCGCCTGCTTGAACCGCAGATGTTCCTGCAGGTCGGTCCCGTCGAGCTGCACGGAGTAGAGCGACGACTTCTCGCTGTCCGGCCCCGACTCTTCGGTGATGATGTAAAAAAGCCGGTCACTGGTCGCGTTCCAGAAGACGCGGACCATGCGGCGGGCGGAGCCGCGGCTCGGAACCGAGAGGACGTAGTTCTGCGCCCCGCCGACGGCATCGATCCAGATCAGATCGAAGGTCGCTTCGTCGCTCAGGTCGTGGCCACGGAGGACCGCGCCATCCCCGCGCACGAAGGCGATCTTCCGGCCGTCGGGGGAGAAGATCGGGTTGGCGTACTGTGCCGGACGCGTGGTCAGGTCGACTGCGCTTCCCCCCCCCGCGGGCATCTTCCAGACCGACCCGGCGAGCGAATCGCTCCAGGTCACGTAGGTGAGCCACTTCCCGTCGGGCGAGAACGAAGGGGCGTAGGCCAGCCCCCCGCGGGACCCGAGCCGGCTCGGGGTTCCGTTCGGGAGCGGCATCCTCCAGAGAGACCCCACAGCGGAGAAGACCAGCGACTTCCCATCCGGCGCCTGGGTGGGCCACGAGATCATCCGGACCCGGAACTGATCGCTCGCGATGTCGCGGGGGAAGCGCAGCGCCTCGGTGATCACCTGCTCGACTTCCGCCCGGAACGGGATCTCGGTCGGATTCCCGCTGGCCAGATCGATCCGCCAGAGCTTTCCCTTCGCCCAGATGACGATCGCGCGGTCGTCCGGAGTGAAAGAGAAGAGCGGGTAGGTCCCGGTGAAGGCGAAGTTCTCCTGCATGTCCTGGTCGAGCCCGTCCCAGATTGCCCGCTCGCGCCCGGTTTCCAGGTCGTGGAGGTAGAGGACCGTCTGCAGCCGATCGCGGCGGACGAAGGCCAGCTTTCGCCCGTCGAAGGAAAGGGTGGGACGCCCCGCCCCGCCGTATCCGTCGGTCACCGCCGCGAACTGCCCGTTCACCCGATCGAAGCGGTGGATCTGGAAGATCCCGCCGTAGGGATTGTTGTCGTAGCGGTAACGACTGGGACGATTGCTGAAGTAGACGAAGCGACCGTCGCGGGAGAAGACCGGCTCGTTCACCTCCGGCCGATCGTCCGCCCTCGTGATCTGCAGTCCCGAGCCCCCGCGCGTGTGCATCATCCACAGTTCGGTACGGCCGAGACTCGAGTAATCGGTCAGGCGCTTCCGTGCGATCACGTACTCGCCGTCGGGAGACCATGCCGGGCCGTTGACCACCTGATCGCGCTCCTCGGTCAGGGGGAGCGGCCGGCTGCCGTCCGCGTTCATGGTCCAGATGTTCTCGACGCCACCGCGGTCACTGGTGAACACGATGCGCGCACCGTCGCGCGACCACCGGGCCTGGTAGTCGTACGCCGGGCCGGAGGTGATGCGCTTCGCGACTCCCCCTTCGATCGGGAGGGTATAGAGGTCGCCCAGGATGTCGAACAGGATTTGCCGGCCCCCCGGGTGCACATCGAGGCTCGCCCAGGTGACCTCGGTCGCCTCGAACCGGAGGGTGTCGACCGGACCATGCGGCTCATCCACGAACCACTGGCTGGGAGCCGCCGGCTTCTGGGGCGCCGCCGGCTGGCCCACCGACTCCGGCTCCAGGTGATCGTCGAGGATCGCGCGCGTCTCCGCGGACGTTCCCAGGAGCAGGGCCATGAACATGGTCAGACCAACCCCACGGACCCCGGTCCGCCGGACGTAGCCCCTCATCGTGTCCCACCCGGACATGTTTTCCTCCTGTCAAAGGTTGCGCGCGACCGAAGCGCCGGGATTCTACCGGAGGAGGGCGGCTGGCGGGAGGCTCAAGCAGCACCACTTTTCGGTCGAAGACACTCCGGAAAGGAGTGCTGATGCAGGTCGCCCCCGTCCCGCCCAACGAAGCCGCCCGGCTGGCCGCCCTCAGACGGCTGCTGGTCCTCGACACACCCGCCGAGGAGGAGTTCGATCGGCTGACCCATCTAGCGGCTCGGATCTTCGACGTGCCGATCTGCCTGATCAGCCTGGTCGACAGCGACCGGCAGTTCATCAAGTCGGCGGTCGGTCTGCACGTTCGGGAGGCACCGAGGAGCACCGGCTTCTGTCCCCATGCCGTGGCGGCGAATGCTTCCCTGGTGGTGGAGGACGCGTGCGTCGATCCGCGCTTCGCCGACAACCCGATGGTCCTGGGCGCACCGCATATCCGCTTCTACGCCGGGGCGATCATCAGTTCCCGCGAAGGGCTGTCGCTCGGCTCACTCTGCGTGATCGACCGGAGGGCGCGCACCTTCTCCGAGGTCGATCGATCCAACCTCGAGGCGCTCGCTTCGGTGGTGAGCTCCACGCTGGAGCGGAGGCTCCAGGCGATCCGGCTCGGAGAGTCGCAGCAACGACTGGCGATCCAGAACGACGCGCTCCGGCTGCTGGCCAGCGACGCCGCGCTCGATGAGGTGCTGCGTCGTCTGGTGCAAGGGCTGGAATCGATGCTCGAGGGCATCACCTGCGCGCTCCTCCTCCTTGCACCGGGGTCGTTGACCATCGAGCGGGCGATCGGCCCCTCGCTCCGGCCGCAACTACTCGAGGAGCAGATCGGTCTCGACCTGACCAATCATCCCGGAACCTGCGGGGCCGCGGCCCTATCCCGGGCCGTACAGGTTTGCTCGGACTACGCGGCCGATCCGCGCCACGCGACGATCGCCGATCTCTTGTTGGACCTCGGCTATGCCTCCGGCTGGTCGCTTCCGATCGAGGGCCGCAACGGAGAGCTGCTCGCCATTTATAGCTGCATGTACCGGACGAAATCCGCCCCGAACCCGCACGACATCGCCCTGGCACGTCAGTTCGCCAACCTGGTGCGGATGGCGATCGAACGAAGACTGCACGAGCAGGAGTTGCTGGCCGCGCGCGATCAGGCACTCCAGGCCGCAACCATGAAGTCGCAGTTCCTGGCCAACATGAGCCACGAGATCCGGACCCCGATGAATGCCGTCATCGGGATGAACGGGCTCCTGCTCGACACCGACCTGGATGAGTACCAGCGTGATTGCGCCGACACGGTCAAGCAGTCCGCGGAGTCGCTGCTCACCATCATCAACGATATCCTCGACTTCTCGAAGATCGAAGCCGGCCGCCTCGACTTCGAATCGATCGACCTCGATCCCCACAGCATCATCAACGACGTGGCCGACATCCTGCAGGGCCAGATCCGCGAGAAGCGGTTGGGCTTCGAGGTCGAGATCGATCCCGAGATTCCGCACAGCCTGCGGGGTGATCCCGGCCGGATCCGTCAGATTCTGCTCAATCTGATCGGCAACGGCATCAAGTTCACCGAATCGGGGTCGATCTCCGTGCGGGCCTTCCGGATCGACTCCGACGAACGCGGGACGACGGTTCGTTTCGAGGTCGAGGACACTGGGGTCGGCATCAGTCCGGAAGCACTGCCCCGCCTGTTCAACTCCTTCACCCAGGCAGATGCCTCCACCACCCGGAAGTTCGGCGGAACCGGGCTCGGTCTCGCAATCTCCCGTCAATTGGTAGCGCTGATGGGGGGCGAAATCGGGGCGGAGAGCCAGCCGGGCCGCGGATCCACGTTCTGGTTCACCTTGCCGCTACTCCCTGGCTCCGGGTCCGAGACCCGCCCTCAGGTCGAGGCGATCGCGGCCCCGGCCATCGAACCGCGCCGCTACCGGGTGCTGGTGGCCGAGGACAACCCGGTCAATCAGAAGGTCACGCAGAGCCAGATCGAGCGACTCGGTTACCGGGTGGATGTGGTCGCCAACGGACTCGAGGTGGTCGAGGCGCTCGGTCGCATCCGCTACGACATCATCCTGATGGACTGTCGCATGCCGGACATGGACGGTTTCGAAGCTACGCGCGCGATTCGCCGGAGCGAGGGGGCGGGTCGACATGTCCCGATCATCGCCCTCACCGCGAGCACCCTCCCCCAGGAGCTGCACCGCTGCAGCGACGCGGGGATGGACGACTACCTGATCAAGCCGGCGAAGCTCGAAGACCTCCAGCGGGCGCTGACCCGTCATCTGAAACCGGGGAGCGAACCCGACTGGCAGCCGTTTGAACCGGGGCGCTGCCTCCCCTCCCTCGGGGTGGCGAGCCCGGATGCGGACACGTCCCAACCGGTCGATTGGACCCAGCTCGACCAACTGGTCGGGATCCAGGACGCCCGGCACACCGAGTTCGCCCGCGGACTGTTCGAGACCTTTCTGCGCGATGCGCCGGTCCGGATGGCCCAGGCGGCAGTTGCGCTCGATCTCGGACGGGCGCCCGAGTTCGCGCTCGCCATGCACACTCTCAAGTCCGCCTCCTCCAACGTCGGGGCGGTACGCTTCTCCCGGATGGCCGCCCAGCACGAGGCCGCGGCCCAGAGTGGGGACCTGAACGGCGTGCGGCGCTCGTGGCCCGATCTGGCGCGCGAGCTCGATCTGGTGAAGAAGGCGATTCGCGACGAGGCCCGAAAGGCCGCCTAGCCAAACTTGGCGCGGAGGGAGGATTCCCGTATTCTCCGGCCGATGAAGAGCAGCAGCCACGTCATTCTCCTGGGGCCACAACGCCTCAAACCGACGCTCGGGGCCGCGGTGCGCACCCTGGGACTGGACGGCCGGATCGCCACCATCACCGCCGGGTGGCAGGAGCGCGAAGCGGACGACCAAGAGCTGCACTATCACCTCGACGGTCGAAGCATCAATCTCCGCCTCTACCAGCGGGCGGAGGAATTGTTTGAGAACGATCCGGAGTTCGCCGAGGCCCATCGTGCGCGGCAGGAGACCCTCCAGCGTCTCCAGGAGCTGTACGAGCTCCGCCTCGCTCACGCCCTCGAGGCTGTGATCGAGCTGTTCCGGCGCCCGGACAAGAGCGCCCTCCTCGATGAAGAGCGCGGAGAAGCCCTGGAAGCGGTCCGCACCCTCGATGCCCGCCATCTGGCGCGGGTCGCGGAGGTCCACGCGGCGTTCGAGGAGCGGTGGAAGCCGACCGAGCGGGAGGAAATCGCCCGCGAGCGGCAACGACTCTCGGAGATTCTCTGCTGGACGCCCGCCCTGGCGATCGCCGGCGGACACGTGGCCGTCCTTCTGAACCGACTCCGCCTGTTCGACATTGCCGGCCTGCTCACCGGTCAGCCGATTATCGCCTGGTCGGCCGGCGCCATGGCGATCGGCCAGCGGGTGGTCCTCTTCCACGACAACCCACCGCAAGGCCCCGGGCACGCCTCGGTGCTGGACGTCGGACTCGGGCTCTGCAAGGGGGTTGTCCCGCTGCCGCATGCCTGGCGCCGTCTCAAGCTCGAGGATGTCGGCCGGGTGTCCCGCCTGGTGCGCCGATTCCATCCCGATCTCTGCATCGCCCTGGCCGACGGGGGGAAGCTGGAGTGGGACGGCAAGAAGTGGCACGGGGACGAGGGCGCCCACCGGCTCCGCAAGGACGGCCGGCTGGAGGTCATGGCCGCATGATTCGCTCCATGCGCCAGAAGCCGGTGATCGAGCAGGAACGCGGCAGCCTCGCGATCCGGGAGCTGATCGACGACGAGGATCTGACGCGAGCCAAGGTGGACGCCTGGATCGGCGCCCGCACCTTTCCGATCATCGAGGGCTCGAGCTGCACCTTCCTCTATCGCGGCGAGGCGGACGAGGTCCACCTGCGTCACTGGATCTTCGGCCTCCCGTCCTCGCAGTCGTTTCAGCATCTGCCGGGGACCGATCTCTGGGTGTTGGTCATGGACGTGCCGCCCAACTCCCGGGTCGAGTACAAGCTCGAGGTGATCCACCACGGCCATGCCCGCTGGGTCGAGGATCCGCTCAACCCCCATCGCGCGCGCGATCCGTTCGGTGCCAACTCGGTCATCTTCGGCGCCGGTTACGAGTCCCCGACCTGGGCTGAAGCGGATGCCGAGACCCGTCAGGGCACGTTCGAGGACATCACGATGCCGAGCGAGGCGTTCGGGGATGAGCGCCGAGTGACTATTTATCTACCGGCTCGGTTTCGGCGCACCCGCCGCTACCCCCTGCTGGTCGTGCACGACGGAGGAGACTACCTGCAGTACTCCGGGCTCAAGACCGTGCTCGACAACCTGATTCATCGCTTGGAAATCCCGGAACTCATTGCGGTGCTTACATATCCGCAGGATCGCCTCCGGGAGTACGCCGACGACGAACGGCACGCGCGGTTTCTCACCGAGGAGCTCGTGCCAAAGGTCGAGGCCGATTTTCCCCTCCGCGGGACTCCCGGCGGCCGCTGCATCATGGGGGCCAGTTTCGGCGCGGTGGCGGCGCTCTCGACCGCCGTCCGCTATCCGGGGTTCTACAGCCGTCTTCTGCTGCAGTCCGGCTCGTTCGCCTTCACCGATATCGGCACCCAGCATCAGCGCGGACCGCTGTTCGACCCGGTGGTCGCATTCATGAACGCGTTCCGCTCCGCGCCGGCAAAGGTGGTCGAGCGAACCTTCGTCTCCTGCGGAATCTACGAATCGTTGATCTACGAGAACCGGTCTCTGGTGCCGTTCCTGCAGTCGACCGGGATGGAAGTCCGTTTCATCGAAGCGCGTGACGGTCACAACTGGGAGAACTGGCGGGATCGCCTCCGCGAGGGCCTCTCCTGGCTGTACCCGGGTCCCCTCTGGATGGTCTACGAGTAGCACCCGGTTGGCCCCGCGCGCAGATTTGCCCTCGCCTGACCGGCAAAGCTCTGCTAGATTTCGCGACGCTTCTGACCGATTCCTGTAGGTGAACCTGCCCGGGGAGCGGGCCTGGTTCCAGGAACACTCCGCGCCTCGGGATCGAACCGGAGACGTGGTCAGAACCAAGGAGGGTGAGATGATGAACCCGGCGCCCAAGCCGACCGAACTCCTGCACTCGCTCGGCGAGGAGCAGGTCGACCTCTTCCAGCCGGCCTCTCGCGCCGACATCCAGGCTTCGCGCCTCGCCCTGCCGGGCCTGGACAGCTCGGACCTCTGCGCTCCATCGAGCCCGTTCTATCCCTACGGTTGCTCGTCTTCCGAGGGAGAGAGCGAGAGCCCGGGCGAGTAACCCCTGCGGAGTTCAATCCGGATTGAAACAGGTCGATCCGGATTGAAACAGGTCGATCCGGATTGAACAGGTCGATCCGGGCCGATTCGGCCCCCGCGAGGCGGTCCTTCCTCGACTTCGTCCCGTGACCAAGCCCGACAACCCGCTTCGGGGTCCGCTTCAGGCGCTGCACGGTGCGGTCGTCTCGGAACTGAGCGCTCGGGAGCTGGTTCGACTGCTTCCCGTGACCCTGCCCACCATCGATCCGAACCTCACACCGGAGGCGATTCGCGAACGGACCCGCGCGGGGCTTCGCTGGTACCGCCACTCCCGCCGCGCCAACGCCGAGATGCTCGGTCCGCACCGCGTGCACGAGACGCGAAACGGCGAAGTGCTCGAACGTCTGCGCACTGCCGGCCGCTCCGCGATGGTCACCTCGCTGCACCTTGGCCCCTTCTTTTTCGTCACGAGCGAGCTGTGCGATCTCGGACATCCGGTCTCCTGCTTCGCCGCGTCGAGCACCCGGGAGATGTGGGAGGGGGAGTGGGATCGGAAGATCGAGCGCAGTGGCTGGCAGCTCGAGATGCTACCGTCGGACAGGCCCTCGTCACTGTTGCGTGCCGCGCGACGCCTCGATCAGGGGGGGCTCCTCGTGGTCTACCTCGACCCGCTCGCCGCGGCCTCCCCACCGGCCCGGAACAGCGCCGGCCGGGCGATCCGGATCGATTTCCTCGGCGCCCCGCTCTGGGTGCGGACCGCGCCGTTTCGGATCCTGGCGCGTCGCGGGGCCGCGTTGATCGCCGCCGCCTGCACGGTCGACGCCGACGGGCGACGCATCCTCGATCTCTCGGATCCGCTGCGCCCGCCGCGCGACGAGTCGCTGCCCGAGCTGGAACGCGCGATTCGGGACTGTTTGGACTGGCTCGGATCGAGGGTCGTCGCACAGCCCGAGCAGTGGGTCGGAACCTACCAGCGGCCGCTCAACTGGTTGAACGACCAGACGCCACCGCGCGCGCCCGCTGACGCACTGGCGAGGCTGGCGTCCGACCTCGCGGAGGCGGAGCGCGGCAATCGGGGAACTCTGCGGGTGGAAGCGTCCGAAGTGTGCGCCCTCGTCTTTCAGCCCTGGTCATTCCTCATTCACGGACCGTCGCACCGGGTCCTCCGGGTGGACGACGCGGTCGCACGCATCACCCGGTCGGCCACGCCGGGGGCGCCGCTGCGCAAGCTCCGCCGTGCCTCACGTCTCGGTCCCGAGGCCTTCGCGATGGAAGCAGCCCGACTGGTCCTGGCCGGACTCGCCCGATTCGAGCCGCATCGCTGAGTGACGGGGGCAAGCCCGCCGGGCAATCACGACCGTCGCCGACCGCGCGCGAATGGTGTATGAATTGAGCGCGCCGAATCGACCCAGGCTCAGGGGCCGGACCCCGCGACCTGCGATCGGCGCACCGATTTCTACCCACAAGAGCGTCCAGCCGGGGGAGGCTCTGTCGCCCGGAAGGTCGCCCGGAAGGACGAGGTCCCCCGGAAGGATGAGGTCCCGCGGAGGGACAAGGAGCGCGACATGGCAACCGTGACTCGAAGAATCGGCCTATCCCTCGGCGCCGACATCTGCTGGCCGATGTGCTACGAAGCGATGATGAAGCGGCTCGACCTCCGCATCCCGGTCGGCGACGACATCGTCGATTTCGAGGTGGAACGCGTTACCATCGAGCCGTTCGACCTGAGACAGCCCTGTCGCTACGATCTGGTGGTGGACCGACTGACGCACTGGTATCACACCAGCCGTGAATGGATCAAAAAATCGGTCCTGATGGACAATCTGTATGTGTTCAACAATCCCTGGTCGGTCCAGTCGATGGAGAAGCACACCAGCTACTGCGCCATGATGGCGCTCGGCCTGCCGATCCCCGACACCTGGATGATCCCGCCGAAGGAATACGACCCGAAGGACGACCTCGAGACCACGCTCAGCCGCTACGCCCGTCTCTTCGACCTGGGCCAGGTCGGCTCGAAGCTCGGCTATCCGATGTTCATGAAGCCGTTTGACGGAGGTGGTTGGAAAGGGGTGAGTCGGATCGACAGCGAGGCGGCGTTGCGCGCTTCCTACGAGGAGAGCGGCAAGAACGTGATGCACATTCAGCGCGCCGTCGACCCGTTCGACCTCTTCGTCCGCGTGATCGGCTTCGGACCCCAGACCTATTTCGTGAGATACGATCCCACGGCCCCGTTGCACGACCGCTACACCCTCGATCGCGACTTCCTGCCCGACGATCAGCGAAAGATGCTCGGCGACATGTGCCTGACGATCAACACCTTCTTCGGCTGGGACTTCAACTCCTGCGAGGCGCTGCGCAAGGACGGCCGCTGGTATCCGATCGACTTCGCCAACGCCTGCCCCGACTCCCAGGTGACCTCGTTGCACTACCACTTCCCCTGGCTGGTGGTTTCGAACCTCAAGTGGTCGATCTTCGTCGCCGCCACCAAGCGGAAGATGCGACGCACACTGGACTGGGATCCGTACTACGAGGTGGCGGCTCGCGGACTCTCCTTCGCCGACCGACTTGACGGCTATGCCCGCATCGCGCGGCAGCGGCTGGAGGCGGATCGCTTCGAGGAGTTTTGCGCCACCCACCTGCGTCACGTCGACGAGGTGGCCTGGGACTTCTTCGGCTCCGACCTGGCCAAGGACGCGGTACGACAGAAGGTCACGGCGCTCTTCCCGGCGCACGAGATCGAGGAGTTCACCGAGCTCTTCTGGAAGCGGATTCAGCTCTGGCGGCAACAGAGCGCGGGCGGACGCTAGCAACACCGAGGACAACCAGACGCTCCGATTCGGAGTCGACCCGGGGCAAGGGGGGTGGAGTGGAGAAGATTTCGACGAGTTGGTACTCGGACCGCGTTGGTCGCGAGGTCACGACGGTGCGGTGGGGGTTCTATGGCAAGCCGGTGCTCATCTTCCCCACCGCCGGCGGGGACGCCGAGGAGATCGAGCGCTTCCACGTCTTGGACGTGCTCGAAGAGCTGATCACTGCCGGCCGGATCAAGGTCTACTCCTGCGACAGCGTGGCCGGGCGCGTGCTCCTTACCCGCGAGGGGAGCCATGCACACCAGTGCCGGATGATCAGCTCATTCCAGGAATTCGTCTATCGTGAGGTCGTTCCGGCCATACGGATGGACTGCAAGGAAGAGGCGGCCCAGGTCATTGTGAGCGGGGCCTCGATCGGGGCGTTCAACTCCCTGGCGATGATCTGCCGTTTCCCCGACGCCTTCTCGCACGCCCTGTGCCTCAGCGGCACCTATGACATCGAGCGATTCCTGGAGCAGCGTGGCACCCAGGACTTCTACGAGGCCTCCCCTGTCCACTACCTGCCGCAGTCGCCGGACGATGCAACCCTTGCTGCGCTCCGCGAGCGCTACATCCTCTTTGCCTCCGGCGAGGGAAAGGCGGAGGACATCGGCGAGTCATGGCGCGCGGCCAGCATCCTCGGCCGACGTCGTGTCCCGAACCGGGTCGATTCCTGGGGGGCCGACTGGCCTCACGATTGGCCCACCTGGCGCAAGATGTGGCCGAAGTACCTCGAGGAACTCACGGCCAAGCAGTAAACAGAGGGCGCCTTCGAATCAGCTTCGAAGGCGCCTCTGTCTTCCGCCTCGCAGATGGAGTGTCGGCAGCATGAGCTCCCGAGCCGCCGCTCCACCTATCGCTCAACGGATTCCGGTCAACGCGCACCCGCTCGTGCCGCCGACCTGGGGGGACAGCTCGCTCGTTGGTGGTGGGCGCCCCTTCCGGTTCATCGCGTTCACTCCTTCCTCTGAGATCCGCGTCTGGTCTTCAGCGGGGAATCGGTTCAGTCGAGCAACGTCCGGGCGATCACGCCCCTCAGTTCATCGACGTCGAACGGCTTGTCGAGCACGGCGGTGGCGCCGAGCCGCTCCGCCTCCTGATGGGTCTCCCGGTCTCCAAAGCCGGTGATGAGAATGAAGGGGATGTTCCAGCCGGCATCCCGGATGCCGCTCAACACTTCCAGACCCAGGAACCCGGGCATTCTCTGGTCGGACACGATCAGATCGACCGGCGGCGTCTCGCCCCGTTGCAACAGGACGCCGATCTCCTCGAGCATGTTGAATCCGCTGTGGGCCTCGAGAACGTCGTAGCCGTCGCGCCGGAGCAACGTGGCGAGCAGCTCTCGCATCTCACGATCGTCCTCCGCCAGTAGCACCCGCGCCGCGGCCGGGCGCCCTTCGCCAAGCCATAGCTGCGGCTCCCGCTTCGTCGTCCGGACCCGGCGACCGACTTCGAGATCCCAACTCATCATGTGCGTCACGTTCATCGGTGACTCCAATCTCCTCGCGACCTGCATGTCCAACCTCTTGCACGCACCGTGCCAAGTGGCCACGAAGCTCGCGCGAACGCAAAAACGTCCGCAGATTCGGCGATTTCGCGTCGGAACGATCGATGCGGAGGGGAGCGGGAGGGTGGGACGCGAGCGGAGCGCGACAGCTTGCCCCGCGGCGGATTGCCCCAGTGGGGCGTTCTGTCACATCCCCGGGGTCGGGCGGTCAGTGCCCGTACGTCTCGAGCTTGCGGTAGAGCGTGCGCCGATCGAGACCCAGGATCCGCGCAGCGAGACTCTTGTTTCCCCCGACCTCGTTCAGGACGGTGAGGATGTGGCGGCGCTCGACCTCTTCCATCGAGAGCATCGGGCTCCCTGGGCCGCCGACTGCTGTCGGGGACGCGGGCTTGAGGTGGGCGGACGAGCGGCGGATCCGCTCCGGCAGGTCTTCGACCAGGAGGAGATCGTGGTCGGCCAGGGCGACCGCGCGTTCGATGCAGTTTTGCAACTCCCGGACGTTCCCGGGCCAGGGGTACTCGATCAGGCGTTCCGCTGCCGCGACCCCCAGTCCGCGCACCGATCGACCATCGCGGGCCGCGATCTGGTCGATCATCCTCTGCGCGATGAGGAGGATGTCATCTCCGCGCTCCCGGAGCGGCGGTACCTCGATTCGAATGACGTTCAGGCGGAAGTACAGATCCTCGCGAAAGCGCCCGGTCTCCGCCTCGAACTCGAGATCGCGATTGGTCGCGGAGATGAGGCGTGCATCGAACGGAACCTCGGCCGTCCCTCCGACCGGACGCACGCGGCGTTCCTGCAATGCCCGAAGCAGCTTGGGCTGGAGCGTCATGGCGAACTCCCCTACCTCATCGAGGAAGAGGGTGCCGCCGCTGGCCTGGACAAACAGGCCGGTGCGCTCCGCCTTCGCATCGGTGAAGGCACCGCGGGCATGTCCGAACAGTTCGCTCTCGAGCAGCGCCTCGGGCATCGCGGCGCAGTTCAAGGGAACGAAAGCCCCCGGCGCGCGGCGGCTGTGGGCATGAACCGCACGGGCAACCAGCTCCTTGCCGGTCCCGCTCTCCCCGGTGATCAGAATCGGGGCCTCGGTGTCTGCCACCCGCTCCAGTTGCTCGAACATGCGACGCATGACCGGACTGGAACCGATCATGCCGCCCCAATCTCCGGTCACCGGCGCTCCCGCTCGAAGTCGGCGAACCTCCACGCCGAGCGAGTGATGCTGCACCGCGCGGTCGACCGCACCGACCAGCACCTCCAGCTCCAGCGGCTTGGTGATGAAGTCGTAGGCCCCGGCCCGGATTGCCGCGATGGCCGACTCCATGTTGCCGAATCCGGTGACGATCAGAATCGGCAATTCGGGACGGGCGCGATTGAGCTCCGCGCAGAGGTCGAGTCCGCTTGCCCCGCGGAGGTGAATGTCGGTCACCACCGCGTCGAACGACTCACGCAGCGCCGCTTCGCGGGCCGGCTCCGCTTCGTCGGTCCAGCGCACGTCAAACCCCGCCGCCCGGAGACCGGTCTCGAGCAACGCACCAAACTCCCGATCGTCCTCGACTACGAGGATGCGCCCGCGCATGCGTCCTCCAAGAGGGGTAGAAACACCGTGAACACCGTGCCGATCCCCACCTCACTCTCGACCGTCATCCAGCCGGCGTGTTCACGCACGATGCCGAAGCTGACCGAAAGCCCCAGCCCCGTCCCCTCCCCGATTCCCTTGGTGGTGAAGAACGGGTCGAAGATGCGGGGCAGCGCCTCCGCCGGAATTCCGCTCCCCTGGTCGCGAACCTGCAGCCGGGCGAAGCAGCCGGAACCGCCCCCGTACTCCTCCGGTCGCGCACGCCTCTCGGCCGCAACCGAAAGGTGCACCGTCCCCCCCTTGGGCATCGCCTGCATTCCGTTCAGGATGAGATTCGCGAACACCTGCTGGAGTTGCCCAGGGTCCGCCTCTGCTTCGAGGGGTTGAGTTCCGAGGTCGAGGACGATCTCCGCCCTCCGCTTCTCGGCCATGGGGGACATCAGCACGGTTGCCTGGCGGAGCACCGAGCCGAGTTCGATCCGCCGCTTCTCCGGTTCGCTGCGGCGCGAGAAGTCGAGTAGCTGGCGGATGATCGCCGTGATCCTCTCGGTCTGCTCGCGCACGATCTGGGCGCTGCTCCGCGCCTCGTCGCCGACCAGGACTCCGGTCTCGATCATCTTGGCTCGGGCCGCGACGACATTGAGCGGGGTACCCAACTCATGCGCGATACCCGAGGCCATTGTTCCGACAGTGGCCAGACGATCGGCGTGCCGGAGCTGCTGTAGCGCCTCGATGCGGGCCGCCGTCTCCCGGGCCAGCTCATCCCCCGCCGCCTGCAGCCGCTCCCCCATCAGGTTCATCTCGCGGGCCAGATCCCCGACCTCATCCCGGTGGCGCACGTGAGAACGCGCTCCAACCTCCCCGGCCCCGATGCGGCGCGCCTGGTCGACCAGTTCACGGATCGGCCGCCCGATCATGTTCACGCCGAGGATCGCCGCCAGGATGGAGGCTCCGGCCGCGAGGATCGCGGTGATCACCAGCATGTGCAGGATCGTCCCTCGGATGAAGGCCCGCTCCTCGTCCAGGGACTCGGAGACCTCGAGCACCGCGAGCTGCTCCCCGGGCAGGTCGAGCGGCACGAAGGTATGGAGCCCCCCGGGGTCCGTCTCGTGATCGGTATAGGTGGCCGTGACCCCGCCTCGCACGTATTCGGCCAGTCCGTAGTCGGTCAGACGCGCTTCGGCCTCGGGGCCGAGGAGGAGACGGAGCCCGATGTGCCCCGCGAGGCTCCTGGAGGCGGCAAGCTGACGCTCGACCCCGGGAACTCCAGCCTCCTCGTGGGCGTCCCGCAACAGGACCGCCACGGCCCGCCCGAGCAGGTGCTGGTCGCGCTGCATGTCGTTCTCGTAGAGCGAGACTTCCCGGCGTAGCCACAGCCAGGCGTGAAGCGCGAGCACGACGACGATCAGGCCCAGGAGGGCCAACGTGAACTTTCGCGCCAGTCTCATTGCTTCCCCTCGGATCTCAGGCCCAACCGGTGAAGAACAAGGCGGGGGCATCCCGGTTCCAGGCGAACCAGCGGCTGCAATTGTGACCCGGCTCGACCTCTGCTAGCCTGCGGCCGAGGACAACCAATGACCGACCGACTCCCCGATTCACCGAAGAACCCGACGGCACACCCCTCGGGGCACGAGCGCGGGCACGAGCGCGCGCTCCCCGACAAGCGGACTCTCCTCGGCCCTGGTCCGAGCGATCTCCCGCTACGGGTCCTTCGCGCCCTCTCCCATCCGGTCGTCGGGCACCTCGACCCGCAATACCTGGCGCTGATGGATCGTGTCCGGGCTCACCTCCGCGCGGTCTGGGCCACCGCCAACGAGGTGACACTGGCCCTCCCCGGCACCGGCACCTCGGGGATGGAGGCCTGCTTTGCCAATCTCCTCGAGCCAGGCGACAACGTGCTGGTCGGCGTCGCCGGCTATTTCGGGGCGCGGATGGTCGAGGTGGCGGAGCGCCACGGCGCCCACGTGCACCGCCTGGAGGTCACCTGGGGCGAGGCGATCCCGGTCGAGCGGGCGATTGCCGCCATCCGAAAGTCCAGGCCGAGGGCGGTAGCGCTGGTCCACGCCGAGACCTCGACCGGCGTCTGGCAGGATGTGGCGGAGATCTTCGCCGCGGCCCGCGAGGAGGGGGCACTCACCATCCTCGATTGCGTCACCTCATTGGGAGGGCTGCCGGTCGAGATCGACGCCTGGGGGGTCGACGCCGCCTACTCTTGCACGCAGAAGTGCCTCGGCTGCCCGCCCGGACTCGCTCCGGTCACGTTCAGCGCCCGCGCGATGCAGAGGATCCGCTCGCGCAAGATTCCGGTGCACAGTTTTTACCTCGACCTCGATCTGCACGCCAAGTATTGGGGGACGGAGCGGGCTTACCACCACACCGCGCCCGCGTCGCTCCTCTACGCTCTGCACGAGGGACTCGAACTGATCCACGAGGAGGGGCTTCAGACCCGTTTCGCGCGCCATCGCCGCAACCATCAGGCCCTGGTCGACGGCCTCGAAGCGATGGGCCTCTCGATCTGGACTCGCCCGGAGCTCCGCCTTCCGACGCTCCACGCCGTCTCCGTTCCCGAGGGGGTCGACGAAGCCGCAGTCCGTCGGGATCTGATCGAGCAGCATGCGATCGAGATCGGCGCAGGGCTCGGGCCGCTCAAGGGCCAGATCTGGAGGCTCGGTCTGATGGGCGCGTCGAGCACCAGTCAGAACGTGCTCCTGGTGCTCGCCGCGCTCGAGCAAGCGCTGCACCGCGTCGGGGCCGGCGCCTTTCCCGGAGGCACCGCCGCGGCGATCCAGACCTACCGAGCCGCCGGCTCCGGCAATTGATCGCGGTGGGACCATTGCGGTGAGACTCGCGGCAACTCTGTTCGCCGCGCTCCGCGACCTGCTTGGCGACGAGCGTCTGGTGACCGAGTTCCAGGATCTCATCACCTACGAGTGCGACGGGCATACGCTCGAGACCGCCGTCCCCCTCGCCGTCGCCCTTCCCGAAACCACCGGTGAGGTGTCCGAGGTGGTCCGGCTCTGCCGCCTCCACGGCGTTCCCTTCGTCGCCCGCGGTACCGGAACCGGCCTGAGCGGCGGCACGCTTTCCCCGCCCGGTGGGATCGTCATCGCGCTCACCCGCATGAACCGCATCCTCGAGATTGATGCGCCGAATCGACGCGCCCGGGTGCAACCCGGGGTCGTCAACGCTCACCTGAGCGTCGCCTCGCAGCCGTACGGCCTCCTCTACGCCCCCGATCCGTCATCGCAAGGCGCCTGCAGCATGGGCGGCAATGTGGCCGAGAACAGTGGCGGCCCGCACACCCTGAAGTACGGGGTGACCACCAACCACGTTCTCGCGCTCGAACTGGTGCTCGCGGACGGAAACGTCGTCCGCACCGGATCCGGGATCGGCGACGCGCCGGGATATGATCTGACCGGGGTGGTCGTCGGCAGCGAGGGAACCTTCGGGATCGTGACCGAGATCACGGTGAAACTCCTCCCGATCCCCGCCTCGGTATCGACCCTGCTCGCGGTCTACGACGCAGTCGACGATGCCTGCGCGGCGGTGAGCGCGGTGATCGCAGCCGGTATCGTCCCCGCTGCGCTCGAGCTGATTGACCGGCTGGGCATCGAGGCGGTCGAATCCCATCTCAAGGTCGGGTATCCCCTCGGCGCCGATGCCGTGCTCCTGATCGAGCTCGAGGGAGATCCGCTCGAGATCGAGCCCGCGCGAGTCGACATCGAGCGCATCTGCCGCGCCCATGGTGCCCGCGACGTGCGCCTGGCCGCCGACGAAGAACAACGGCGTCTCCTCTGGAAGGGGCGCAAACAGGCGCTCGGCGCCCTGGGCAAGCTCGCGCCCGCCTACTACACCCTGGACGGCGTGGTGCCGCGCGCACGCGTCCCCGAGGCGATCCGTCGGATCGGCGCGATCGGCCGACGGCTCGGGCTGCGGATCGCCAACGTCTGCCACGTCGGCGACGGAAACATGCACCCGCTGATCCTGTTCGACCCTCAGGCGCCGGGCGAAATCGAGCGCGTGCACCAGGCGGGAGAGGAGATCCTCGGGATGTGCATCGCCCTCGGCGGGGCGCTGAGCGGGGAGCATGGCATCGGGATCGAGAAGCGCGAATTGATGCCGCTCCTGTTCAGTGACGAGGATCTCGATCAGATGCGGCGTCTGCGCCGTGTCTTCGACCCCGAAGAGCAGTGCAACCCGGGGAAGATCTTCCCCACCGGCCGGCCGAGCGAGCCCGCGCTGCCACGCCAGGTCCGGGGCTGGGTCTAGCGATGACGCCCCATCCTCCGATCACCCGGGGGGAACTCGCCGCGCTGGTCGGGGGGTCGTCCCCCACCACGCTGACCCCGGTCGGGGGGCGCAGCCGCCGTTGTACGGTGCAGCATCAGGGCGTGACGATTCGATGCGGCGCTCCAGGTACCACTCCCCTCCCAGGCGAAGGCAGCGCAACCGGGCGGCTCGAGGTCGAGCTCTCCGGCCTCGATCGCATGGTGGAGCACCGACCCGAGGAACTGGTGGCAACCGTGGAGTGCGGAATCTCCCTGTCCGGTCTCCAACGCGCACTTGCGGCTCACGGGCAGTGCTGGCCGATCGCCCCTCCCTGTTCGGGTCTCGCCGAAGGGTCGCCGAGCACGCTGGGCGGAACACTCGCCGCCAACGTCTGCGGACTCGAGCGCCTGCGCTTCGGCACCGCCCGCGATTGGGTGATCGGTGCGACACTTCTCCGCGGCGACGGATCATTTGCCCGCGCCGGGGCGCCCGTGGTGAAGAACGTGAGCGGGTATGACTTGACCAAGCTCTACCTCGGCGCGTGGGGCTCGCTCGGCGTCCTGGTCGAAGTGCACCTCAAGCTGACCCCCATCCCCCCGGTGCGAACGTGCGTCGTGGTGGATCGCTCGACCACGCCCGACATGGACTTCAACCGCATCCGGGCAACCGCCGCGAGCCTGAGCGGTGCCTGTCTGGTCGACCACGAAGGCACCTCCCGCCTCTACCTCCTCCTCGCCGGAGTGGAGACCGCGGTGGCGCGCGACCTCGAGCGCTCCGGCGCACGCACGTTCGACCCGGGCGATCCGCTCGGATCGCCGGGGGCGCTCGATGCGATCCGAGCCGGCACCGACACCCACCTCTCGCTGCGCATCGGAACCGATCCTGCCCAGGCCACGCGGCTCCGATCCGCCCTCGACCATCAGCTGGGCCGTGAGACCCCCGAACGGGTCGTCTCGCTGCTCGGAACCGGAATCTCCTGGCTGGGATGGACGCGCCCGGTGGAGCCGTCGCAATGCTCCGGACTCGTCCAGCGCGTCCGGAGTCTGGCCCGCGATCTGGGCGGCTTCGCCACGGTCGAGCGAGCCCCGATGGAGGCCGAGATCCTCTCCTGGTGGGGCACGCGCGGCCACGCCGCACGCCTCACGCGCGCCATCAAGCTTGCGCTCGATCCGGAAAACCGCTTCCCGCCCCCGCCGGTCGACGACGATGGCGACTGAGCCGCGCCCGTGGGTCGAGCCGCTCGCCCGGCTCGAGGCCTTGACCCAGCAATGCGTCCACTGCGGACTCTGTCTCCCGACCTGTCCCACCTACGCGCTGCTCGGGACGGAGATGGACTCACCGCGGGGCCGGATCTACCTCATCCGCGCCCTCCGCGAGGGGAGAATCGACCCGACCGAAGTCACCTTGAACCATCTCGACCGGTGCCTCGACTGCCGCGCCTGCGAGAGCGCTTGCCCGAGTGGAGTTCGCTACGGTGCGATCCTCGAGGGGGCGCGCGCCGCACTCGAGCCAACCCGAAGCCGTCCGGCGGTCACCCGCGCCCTTCGTCACTTCGCATTCCGGAGCCTGCTTTCCGAGCGACGCTGGTTGCGCGCGGCGGGCGCACTCCTTCGTCTGGGCCACGCCTTCGGGATTCGACGCCTCGCCGCTTTCCTCCCCGCCGCGCTCCGGCGCGCCGCGCTCGTCGCGCCGATCCCGCGCGGCGATGCCTTCCTCGACCAGGCCCCGGCGCTCTTTCCCGCGGTTGGCGCGGTACGCGGGAGGGTCGGTCTGTTCGTCGGCTGTGCCATGGACCAGGTCCACGGCGACGTCCACCGCGCCACCGTCTCGCTCCTGACGCGCGCCGGCTTCGAGGTCGCCGTCCCGCGCGATCAAACCTGCTGTGGCGCCCTCCAGGCACACAATGGAGAGCGCGGCGCCGCTCGCGAACTGGTCGCGCGAAATCTAGCCAGCTTCGAAGGTCTCGAAGCGGTCGTGGTCAACTCCGCCGGATGCGGGGCACAGCTGGCCGAACTCGAATCGCTCTTCCCCGCGCATCACGGGTCCGGACGCGAGATCGCGCGTGCCCACGCCTTCTCCGCACGGTGCCTCGACCTCTCCACCTTCCTCCATCACCGGGTCAAGTTCGCCCTCTCCCCGGGGGTGCCGGCGGCCAGCGGCGCACCGGGCCTGATTTCCGCGGTGTACGACGCTCCTTGCCACCTCCTCCATGCCCAGAAGGAAGCGAACGCACCGCTCGCGCTGCTGCGCCGCGTCCCGGGAATCGAACTCCGACCGCTCACCGAGCCCGACTGGTGCTGTGGCGCGGCCGGCATCTACAACCTGACCCAACCGATTCTCGCCGACCGCCTGCTCGACCGGAAGCTGGACCACATCGAGGCCAGCGGAGCGCACCTGGTGATCACGGCGAACCCCGGCTGCATGATTCAGCTCGAGGCGGGGCTTGCGAGGCGCGGAGCTTCGGTCCAGGTTCTCCACCTGGCGGAGCTGCTCGACCGATTCGGGCTGTCGGCGGAGCCGGGGAGCCAACGGTGATCGAGTGATCCGAAGCTGCCGATACTCTGAACACCACGGAGCGGTCCCGGCCGCGGGACCGCTGTACCGACGGAGGGCTCCATGAACTTCGATCAGCTCGCCGAGAGCTGCCGCTCTCGGATCGTCCCCGGACCTCGCATCGCCGTGCTCGGCAGCACCGCCTTCTACGGGGCACTCAGCGAATCGATCTGCCAGATCCTGGCCGCCGATCTCGCCGGCACCCCCGAGATCGTCCTGTTGACCGGGGGGGTCAGCGGCGTCGGTCAGACCTTCGGCCACGCCTTCTTCGAGGCGCGCCGGTCTCAACAACTCCCCCCGAATGTCTACCATCTTCTCCCGGCCGAGATGGCGCCGGTCGAGTACGGGGTCACCCTCCCGGCCGGAGACTCACTCTCCGATCGCCGCGAGGTCCTCGGCCGTGTTGCCAATCTCTACATCATCATCGAGGGGGGGCCCGGGACGGTGCACGAGTCGGCCACCGCCCTCGACCACGGTCTTCCGGTCGTCCCGATCGCCGCGACCGGGGGCCATGCCCTCGAGCTCTACGCCACCACCGACCGCCCCCCCGCGGCCAAGCCCGACGACTGGAGCGCGCTCGCGATGGATCACCTTCCCCCCGCGTCGATTTCCGCCGCTGCGGCTCGCGTGGTTCGCGCGCTGCTTCGCTAGCTCCAGGGCGCGCAAAGCCCGCGCCGCCAGCCTGGGCGATTGACCACGGATGGGGCGGGTCGTACCATTCGCGGGCTATGAAACCCAATCAAGTCGACAACGAATTCGAAGGAGAGCGCCGGCGCGAGTTCATGCGGGCGCTGCTCGACGACGTGCAGGCCCTCGAGACCATGCTCGAGAACGGCATGATCGAGGAGGGTGTGCGGCGCATCGGGGCCGAGCAGGAGATGTTCCTCGTCGACCACACCTGGAGACCCGCCCCCGGCGCCCTCAAGATGCTCGATCAGATCAAGGATCCGCACTTCACGACCGAGCTGGGGATGTTCAACCTCGAGATGAACACCGATCCGGTCCTCTTCGAGCCGGACTGCCTGATGCGCCTGGAGAACCAGATCAACGAACTGCTGATCAAGGCGCGGGAGGCAGCGGGCGAGATCGGCTATCAGATCGTCCTCACCGGCATCCTCCCCACCATCCGGAAGACCGACCTCGGGATCGAGAACATGACCCCGAAGCCGCGCTATCTCGCGATCAACCGGGCGCTGAAGGAACTGCGCGGCGGGGACTACGAGTTCTACATCAAGGGGCTCGACGAACTGCTGCTCAAGCACGACTCGGTGATGCTCGAGGCGTGCAATACCAGCTTCCAGCTGCATTTTCAGGTTGGGGCCAAGGAGTTCCCGAACCTGTACAACGTGGCCCAGGTGGCGGCCGGCCCCTGCCTCGCCGCGGCGGTGAACTCTCCCCTGCTCTTCGGACGCCGGCTTTGGGCCGAGACGCGCATCGCGCTCTTCCAGCAATCGGTCGACACGCGTTCTTCCTCGCATCACATCCGCGATGCCAGCCCGCGGGTCACCTTCGGAAACCACTGGGTGAAGAACTCGGTCCTCGAGATCTATCGCGAGGATATCGTCCGCTTCCGCACCCTGATCGGCACCGACCTCGAGGAACACCCGCAGGAGCTCCTCGCTCAGGGGAAGATCCCTGAGCTGAAGGTGCTCCGTCTGCACAACGGGACGGTCTACCGCTGGAACCGCGCCTGCTACGGCATCACCGACGGCAAACCGCATCTCCGGATCGAGAACCGGGTCATGCCGTCCGGTCCCAGCATTCTCGACGAGATGGCCAACGCCGCCTTCTGGTACGGCCTGATCATCACCCTCTCGCACGACTTCCCCGACATCACGAAGCACATCGAATTCGATCACGCCAAGGGGAACTTCGTCGCGGCCGCGCGTCACGGTCTGACCGCTCACTTCACCTGGCTGGAAGGGAAGGAGTCGCTGGCCGATCGGCTGATCCTCGACGAACTGCTCCCGATGGCCGAAGCGGGTCTGTTCCGGCGAGGCATCCGGCGCGACGACATCCAGCGTTACCTGGGCGTGATCGACAAGCGCGTACGCACCGGTATGACCGGATCGAAGTGGATGATGAAGTCGCTCGAATCGCTCCGCGGCACCGGGACCATGGGCGAGCGGCTCAATGCCATCACCGCGGCGACGGTTCAGCGTCAGATGGGAGGACAGCCCGTGGCGGAATGGGAGCCGGTACAGCTCACGGAAGCCGGCGGTTGGAAGCACAACTACTTCAAGGTCGAGCAGTACATGACGACCGACATCTTCTCGGTGCACGAGGATGATCCCGTGGATCTCGTGGCGAACCTCATGGAGTGGGAAAAGATCCGCTATGTCCCGGTGGAGGACGCAGATCAGAAGCTGGTCGGGCTGATTTCCTACCGCTCCGTCCTGCGTCTGCTCGCGCGGGGCAAGATGAAGGCGAGCACCCACAGCGTCTCCGCCGCCGACCTGATGAAACGGGAATTGATCACCGTCGCGCCCGAGACCGCCACCCTGGAGGCGATCCGACTCATGCGCCGGAACAAGATCGGCTGTCTCCCGGTGGTCCACGAGGGCCGGTTGGTCGGGATCGTGACCGAGCACGACTTCATGGACATCGCGGCCGAGCTGCTCGAGCGCAAGCTCGGCGAGTAGCCCCGTCGCCTCGTCGATGTCCGGAGTGCGTTTCAGCGACCATCGCGCGGCGTCCGCTCAGGCGGGCGCCGCAGTCGCGTTCGATCGGCTGATCGGCCGGGCAGGATCCCCCGAACAGGGGGACACCTTGATCGTGGTCGCTGGAATCCACGGCAACGAACCGGCCGGGGTGATCGCCGCCCAGCGAGTCTATTCCGTGCTCGCCTCTCGCGATCTCGATCTGAAGGGCGAACTGGTTCTGCTCGCCGGAAACACGCGCGCCCTCGCTCAGCGGCAACGGTTCCTCGAGCGCGACCTGAATCGGGGCTGGACCACGGCCCGCCTCGACCGCCTTCGTCATCAACCGATCGATCCCGAACTCCACCCCGAGGACAGCGAGCAACTCGAGCTACTCGAACAGATCGAGCCGGTGCTCGCCCGGGCGCGGGGCAAGGTCTACTTTCTCGACCTTCACACCACTTCCTCGGACGGCTACCCCTTCGGAATGATCCTGGACGGCGCGCCGCAGCGGCTCTTCGCCTACCACTTTCCGGTGCCCATCCTGCTCGGCATCCTCGACCAGATCGACAGCGTGCTCCTGCGCTACATGCACGCGCGCGGTTGCGTCTCGGTGGGGATCGAGGGGGGGCAGAACGAGACCCCGCATTCCATCGATCACCATGTCGCGATTCTGTGGCTCGGTCTGACCGCCGCCGGCCTGCTCCCGCTCCACCAGGTGCCCGACACCGGACTCCACCGCGCGCTCCTGACTCGCGCCACCTACGGTTGTCCTCGCATCCTCCAGGTGGTACATCGCCACGCCATCCGTCCCGAGGACGAGTTCAAGATGCTCCCCGGCTTCGCCAACATCCAACGGGTGAAACGCGGCGAACTCCTGGGCCACGATCGTTACGGGGAGATCCGGGCCCGCGAGGACGGGGTCATCTGCCTTCCGCTCTATCAGGCTCAGGGGGACGACGGCTTCTTCTTCGGCCGCGAGCTCCAACCCTAGCCAGTCCGCGGGGGGGCCTGCGGGATCGCCTGCTAGCTCAGCGCCTCCGTCTCCGTCTCCGAATGCGGCACCAGCGCCCACAGGCCAACCAGCTCCAGAAGCTGCCGGGACCGTTCGGTCGCCTCGACCAAACAGAGCTTCCCGCCGTCGCGCTGGGCCGCGGTGAAGGCGGCGGCGATGATCCCGACCCCGGCGCTGGTCATCCGCTCGATCCCGGCCAGATTCAGGATGACCAAGGGCACCTTGTGATGGAGCGCGCCGCGGATCTCGTCCAGCAGGGCGAACGCCTCACGCGTGTCGGTGAGCACTCCGGAGATCCGAAAGACGGTCGCGTGCGGCGACGCATGCTCGATCTTCTCCACTTCGATTTTCCACACCGACATCGTCTTGGCCCCCTGCTGATCACTGACCGACCACCGCGTCTCGGGGTGTCCGATTCCGACCCCCGTCCCTGCCCGCCCCAGAACCTGAGCCGACGGCTCGATCTTGGCAGACCACCGGTCGCAGTTCCAGCCCGGAGAGCAGGCCCATTGCGGATGTCGCTTGGTCCCGCCGCTGATCGATGCTAGCGTTTCCGCGTGGACTCGTCGCCCGATCTCCGCTGGTTCAACCTGGACCGACTCAACCTGCTGATCGGTCTGTTCCTGTTTCTGAGCTTTCTCGCCATCAATCGCGTCCGCGCCCGGAATCTGGACAGCATCTACATCCGGCCGCTCCCCGGCCTCAAGGCGCTCGACGAGGCGATCGGGCGCGCGACCGAGATGGGGCGCCCCATCCTCTATGTCCCCGGGATCGGCGACATGAGCGAGGTCGGGACCTTGGCCGCGATCACCATCTCCGGCCCGGTCGCACGCCGCACCGCGGAGCTGGGCTGCGAGCTCCGGGTCCCCTGTTACGACCCGGTCGTGGCCGCCCTGATCGACGGCGTGGCCCGCCAAGCCTACTCCGAGGCCAATCGCAGCGACTCCTACATCGCCGGCTCCGTCTACTACGTCAGCGCGACTCAGTTCGCCTATGTCGCGTCGGTCACCGGGACGATGCTCCGGGACCGCCCGGCGGCGAACATCTATATGGGCGCGTTCTACGCCGAGTCGCTCTTCCTCGCCGAGACCGGGAACCAGACCGGCGCGGTGCAGATCGCCGGTTGCGACCAGGTCACGCAGCTCCCTTTCTTCGTCTGCTCCTGCGACTACACCCTGCTCGGTGAGGAATTGTACGCCGCCAGCGCCTATCTCGGCCGCGAGCCCGACCAACTGGCCACCATCGCGGCCCAGGACTGGGCCAAGGCACTCGCCGTCGTGGTCGTGCTCCTCGGCATTCTCTTCGCTCTCCTCGGTCGTCCCGAGCTCGGGAAATGGCTTCAGACTTCATGAGCCGGCGGCAGCCAGGTCGCTCGGGTTTGCCGCGCTCCTCCGACCGCGGGCCGGAGGGTTGGCATGCGTAACGGACCGCTCTTCGTCACCTTCCTCACCGGCGCGACCCTGATCGCGATCTTCTTCATCCCGCACCACCGGGCGCAGGAGACCCAATCGGTCATCCTGGAGTGGGCCGACGTCGTTTACACCTTTGCCCTCATCCTCGGCTCGTTCTCGCTCTGGATCGCCAACCAGACCAAGGTTGCCCGGCGCGGTGAAGGGTGGGGCTACAGCCTGGTGACGCTGGTCTCCCTCACCTTGGTCACGGTTCTCGGCGTGGTCCAGGGAGTGTCAGCCGGGACGGCGGTCGGATGGATCTACAACGCGATCAACGCTCCGCTCGCCTCCACCATGTTCTCGCTTCTCGCCTTCTTCATCGCGTCGGCCGCCTTTCGCGCCTTCCGGGCGCGGAACGTCGAAGCCTCGCTCCTCCTCGTCACCGCCATCGTGATGATGATCGGGCGGGTTTCGATCGGTGAGTTTCTCTGGGAGGGCTTTCCCCCGCTGACCGAGTGGCTGCTCGACGTTCCCAACCTCGCGGCCAAGCGCGCGGTCGCGATCGGAGTCGGCCTCGGAGCCATTTCGACCGCACTCAAGATCATCGTCGGAATCGACCGTTCCTACCTGGGGAGGTCGTGACCATGGCAGGGGTGAACGGGTCGTTCTGGCAGCGGCTGCTGGGCATCGACCGCCGCTGGATCTTCGTTCTGATCGGACTCGGCACGATCATCCCGCTGCTCCGGCCGATCAATCTGCCGGTCGCCGCCTCGCCCCGCGTCCGCGCCGCCTATGCGGCGATCGAGGCGGTGCCTGAGGGCTCGATCATCCTGATGTCGCTCGACTACGAGCCGGACATCATGGCGGAGCTCCAACCAATGAGCATTGCCGTGCTTCGCCACTGCTTCCGCCGGAATCTCAAGCCGGTGATCCTCACCCTCTACCCCGCCGGCCCCGGGCTGATCGAGCGCGCGCTCGAGGTGGCGGGCGCGGCCGAGGGCAAGCAGCGGAACACCGACTACGTCTTCCTCGGCTACAAATCGGGCAATCAGGCGGCGATTCTCGGCCTCGGGGACAACATTCGCGGGCTCTTTCCGCGCGACTTCTGGGGCACCAGCACCGACTCGCTGGCCATCATGCAGAAGGTGAACGCCTTCGCCGACTCCCCGCTCCTGATCAACCTCTCCGGCTCGGCCATCGCCGATTACTACATCCGGATCGCTTCCAGCCGGTACCACGTCCCGATGGTGCTCGGCTCCACCGCCGTCATGGCCACCGACTACTACCCCTACCTCTCCTCCGGTCAGATTCAGGGTCTGATCGGCGGGATGAAGGGGGCCGCCGAGTACGAGCGCCTGGTTGGCATCACCGGCGACGCCCGGCGTGGCATGGACGCGCAGAGCCTGGTTCACGTCATCATCGTCATCCTGGTCATCCTCGGAAACGTGGCCGCGTTCGCCACCGGCGCGCTCCGTCGCCGAACCGGAGGGAACAGCTGATGCAGATTCTGGAGATCTGGGTCGCGTCGCTCCTGACCCTCTGCGTCTTCACGTTCCTCTACCGCGACAATCCGCTCTACCGTTTTGCCGAGCATCTCTTCGTCGGGGTCTCCGCCGGCTATCTGCTCGCCGTGCAGTATCAGAACGTGCTCCGCCCGAACGTGATCGAGAAGGTCGCGGGTGGAAACCTCATGCCGCTGATCCCTGCCGCGCTCGGTCTGATGATCCTCGGCCGGCTGGCCAAGCGCACCCACGGACTCTCGCAGTGGGCGCTCGCGTTCTACGTCGGCATCTACTCCGGAATTGCCGTGCCGTCCTATCTCCAGGCGCAGATCTTCGCCCAGCTCGCCGACGCGGTGAAGCCGTTCGGCGCCGGCTGGGCCGCGATCAACTCGGCTCTCGTGCTGATCGGCTTCCTCGCGGTCATCGCCTACTTCTACTTCACCGCCCCCCAGAATCGGGTGCACAAGGCTGCCGCTCGCGTCGGCATCTGGTTCCTCATGGTCGCCTTCGGCGCCTCGTTCGGCTACACCGTGATGGCCCGCGTGTCCCTCCTGATCGCCCGGGTCCAGTTCCTCCTCCGCGACTGGATGCACATCCTGCCACCGGCCTGATCGCGGGGCGCGGTCCACTCTGCGGACCTACGCCAGCTCCCTGATGGGGCGGGAGAGGAATTCCTCGACCGACATGCCTCCGGGACCTACCAGGAGGGTTCGGCTCGGACGATGGGCATCGACGAATGCGGCGATGCCGGAGAGGCGCTCTGCAGTTCTGCTGCTCTTCACTTCGATGGCAATGGTGGCGGAGCCGATCTTGACGACGAAGAGGACCTGTCTGACCAGAGTCGTCTTCCCGACCTGGCGGGCGCCGACCACCACCTGGATGAACCGTCGCCGCTCTCCAAGTCGGACGAATAGCTTTCCCCCATAACCTCTCTCAGATGAAGGCATTGCGTGATTGCTCAACATGCTGAGCATTTTTACTCAATACGTTGAGCAAAATCAGGAACTCGTCTCGGCGGCCTCCACTCCCGGCGTCTCCTCTCCCCGGTACTGCGCCAGCTTGCGGTAGAGGGTGGCGGGGCCGATGTCGAGGATCCGCGCGGCGACGGCGCGATTGCCGCCCGCAGCCTCGAGGACATCGAGGATGTGCCGACGCTCCACCTCGGCGAGCGGTTCGCTGCGCCGACGGCGGGCATGCTCCAGCGTGTCGATCCGGGTCTGCTCCGGCAGATCCTCGAGCTCGACTTCATCGCCTCGGGCAACCAAGGCGGCGCTCTCGATGGCGTTCTTCAGTTCACGGACATTGCCCGGCCAGGAATGGCGGACCAGCTGGTGCGCCGCCCGTGGGGTGAAGCGTGCCTCGGGGCGACCGGCCCGACGACTGGCGTCGAGCAGAAAGACCCGGGCCAGTGGAAGGATGTCGTCCCGACGTTCGCGGAGCGGGAGAAGCTTGAGCTGGACCACCTGGATGCGGTGGCGGAGATCCGCGCTGAGGTGACCGGCAGCGACCTCGATCTCCGCGTCCTGCCTCGCGGTGACGATCAGTCGCACGTCGACGCGGCGCGGCTCCGCCCCCACGCGCGCCAGTAGCCCGGAGTCGAGCCAGCGCACCAGCTCTGCCTGGAGCGAAAGCGGCAGATCCGCGATCTCGTCGATCACCAGGGTGCCGCCGTGCGAGGCTTCGAGCGCACCGGCGACGCCGTCGGCGCCGAACAGCTCCGCACCCAGGATCGACTCCGGTTTCCCGGCGCAGGAGACGATCCGCAGCGGACGCGCCTCCCGACCCGACCGTTCGTGGATGAAGCTCGCGATCGTCCGCTTCCCCGTGCCCATTTCTCCCACTAGAAGAACCGGCGCATCGACCAGGGCCGCGCGTGCCGCGACGTTCATCACCTGCCGGAGTGCCTGGCTCGCCGCCACCACCCCTCCCTCCTGTTCGTCGATCTCCAGACGGGCGAGCGCCCGCCGACGCGCGTTGAGCCGTTGCTCCGCGCCCCGGAGGGTGGTACGCAGCCGGCTCAGGCTCTCGGGAAGCCCCTGCTCCTGATGGAGGGCGGCCAGCTCCCGGATCTCCGCCGGCCAGTCGGTCGCGCGCTTCCCGACCATCCGGCAGGCCGGGTCCCCGCGTCGCCGGCACCGCTCCTCCACGCACAGCACATCCTGGCCGTCGACCGCGCTCCAGTAGCCGGAGAGGAAGGACCGGACGAAGTGACACCCCACCCAGAGGTTCCCCTCCGACGCCGGCTCGACCGGGGCCGACTCGGACTCTGCGCAGCGCGCCCAGGTCACGGCCCGGAGATCGGCCTCGGATCCCGGGGTCGGGGTCGCGATCCCGCAGGCCCGGAGGAACGAGGCGCCCGCGTTCGCCCACTCGGAGGCAGAGTCCCACTCGAACGCCGTCCGCAGCCGGGCCGCCGTGGACCCCCCGAAGGCGAGCCCCAGCCGGGAGAGAATGGCCGCCGCACCGCTCGGCCCCAAGCTCGTGGAGAAGGTCTCCCCGAGGCTCGCCAGCGCCTCCCGATCCAGCAGCAAGGCCGGCGCCCCCGCCGCCAGCAACGACTCCCCGTCCGGGGTCAGCTCCACCAGTCTCCTCAGGTCAAGCTCGGTCGCGCGCATGAATGTCCCTCAAAATGATTGTTCAATCGTCTCATATTGAATCTGATTTCGAGAGTAGTTCAGGTAACGCGCTGTTTTCAAGCGAATCTCTTTAGACCGAAAATCTGGCGCTACTCGGTTCTCCGAGCCGCGGCCAGGAGCGCGAGGCGGCGCCGGAGCGCTCGAGCGCGGAACTGGACCGAGTCCGGGGACACCCGCCAGACCTGGACGCCCTCTCGATCCGAGAGCAGTTTTCCATGCATCTGCAGGTATCGACGGGAGGTTCCACCAGCGCGTAAATCGATCGCCCCCCACTCCGCGGCGTCGTAGATCACCCACTCCACTCCCAACCGGGCCAGGGTGGTGTCGGACAGGATCAGGGCGCCCGACAAGGTCATCTCGTGAAACGGGCGACGCAGCGCTGCTCCATACTGCGCTCGCCCCAGGACGGCACCGCCGGACCTTCCGGCCAGCGCATGCCCGACCTCACGAACGGCATCACTCCGCGCGGCTGCCCCAGGGAACTCCCGCCAGCCCAGGAAGAGGAGGTGCACCACCATGAGGGACGGCGATGGCCACTGACCTACGCGGGGGGGGGGGGGGGGGGGGGGGGGGGGGGCGGGGGGGGGGGGCGGCGCCGGGGGGCGGGGCGGGGGGGGGGGGGGGGGGGGCGCGGGGGGGTGTTGGCGCGGAGCCCCGCCACGGCAGGCGGCCAGGATGATCAGCGCCGGATAGACGGCCATGAAGTAGCGGACCGGGGGGGCCGGCAACAGCAGGAGTACCGCTCCGCCGACTCCCAGCCAGGTCATCAAGAGCCCATCCTCGGGATCGAGCGACCGGCGCCGGTTCCAGACCCCGGCCAGGGCGAGTGCCCAGAGGCCGGGCGAGGCGACGAGAACGATCGTGGCCGACCGAAGGCGCGAGTTGGCCAGGTCGGCGGACCTGGCCAGATAGGGCGACCACGCGGCGGTGAATCGGTCGGGATACAGGCAGCCGAGCAGCAGATAGATCTCGACCGCGACGAGGAGCGGGGGCAAGAGTTCGACCACGAGCCTCGCGGTCACCGGACGGCGGGCACGGCGGGCCAGGAGCCAGGCATGGCAGACCAGCCCGGGCAGCACCACGATCGCGGTCAGCTTCAGCAGGAGCGCGGCCGCGAGCGCCGCCGCGGCGATCACGCGTGCCTCTACCCGGAGCCGTCCGACTCGAACCAACTCCGATCGGCCCCACAAACGCCCGACCAAGAGCAGTAAGAGGCAGAGCGAGGACTCCACCAGCCCGTAGCGCTGATACCGCAGCAGGACAAAATCACAGAGGAAGGCGACCACCACCAGGCATCTCCGCCCTTCGATGCCGGTGTGCGGGCCGGTTGCGCGGATCAAGAGAACCAGGGCCAGGAGCCCGGTCGTGACCGAGAGCAGACGTCCGACCATCAGATCAGGCCCGGCGATCCCGTAGAGCCCACCCAGGAGCAGCGTCCAGAGCGGAAAGCGGATCGCATTCGGGAATCCGTCGGGAAAAGGGTCCCGCTCGATCCACCAGCGAGCCGCGGGAAGGGCAAGCAGACCCTCGTCCGCCGTCCAGACCGGCCAGTGCTCCAGTTGATAGAGCCGGGAGAACAGGTAGATCGCGACCAGCGCGATCCAGGCGCGTTTCTGCATTCTCCTCCGTCTTCCGCGGAGGACCGAACCTGCGGGGCAAAGGCAACGGCCCGGACGAACTCGCGCTCCCGGCCTGCGGCGAGGGAGTGCGGTGGCGACAATCTCGAGGGATCCGGCTGGAGGGGAGCGGACCTTGGTTCACGCACTAGTACTTGTGAACGGCCGATCTTGCTCCTAGACTGGCCCCACTTTTCTGATGGCCTCCCACCCGCGCCCGCGCCGCGGCCGAGGCTTCGGCCAAAGGCAAGCGGCTACCCTCCGGGGGAGCCGCGGCCGACCAGCGGGCGACGACCCGGAAATGAAGGAGTCGGAATGGGGTTCTGCCCAGGGGTTGACCTGCGGTCCCTTCGGATCGCGGCGACGACCCGTCCGAACGCGCGGCACCTCGCGGGAGGGACCGCCTCGATCCTCGCCCTCCTCTTGGCGCTCTCCTCCGGCGCTCTTGCCCAGGCCCCGAATCCCCCGGCGCTCGGAATGGCGCCCGAAAGCACCCCGAGCGCAGGTCAGACTCCGGTCGCGACCCAGGTCGACCCCCGCCACAAGGTCTCGGCGGTCACCGCCGCGGATGCCCCCAACGACCACGGCGACTCGATCCTCATTACCTGGAGCCTGCCCGCGACCGCGCCCGAGATCACCGGTTATGCGGTGCTTCGCCTCGCCCAGGGGGGAGACCTTGGCGGGCCGACCACAGCGCTCGAGGGATGGAAGCCGGGGGATCCGTTCCCGCCCGCGGGCTGGGTCGTGCGCGCCACCATGCCAAAGGGAAGCGAGAGCTACCGGGACGGCGAGGTTCACCCGCACGACAGGCAGTCGTACGCGGTCGCGACCATGGCCGGCGACCGGCCGCTGGCCCTGGTCGCAAACGGAACGCTGGTCTCCCCGGTGGTGCAGTGGTTCCACCGCGCGAAGGGGTTCCTGCTCCTCAATCTCCTGGTCATCGCGGGCGCGATTCTCTGGAGCGTCTTCCAGGCCTCACGCGGCAAGGTCTTCGCCATCCGGAAGATTGCCGGGCTGGATGCGGTCGAGGAGGCGGTGGGACGCGCCACCGAGATGGGTCGGCCAATTCTCTTCGTGCCCGGGACCCAGGATCTCGACAACGTGCAGACGGTGGCCGGGGTCACCATCCTCGGCTCGATCTCCCAGATGACCGCGCAGTACGAAACCCGGCTCGACGTGCCGGTCTCGAAGAGTCTGGTCCTTTCTACCGCGCGCGAGACGGTGAAGGAGTCGTACACCGCCGCGGGCCGCCCCGATCTGTACAACGACGACGTGGTCCACTACGTGACCGACGAGCAGTTCGGCTTCGTCGCCGCCATCGACGGGATCATGGTCCGTGAACAGCCGTCGGCCTGCTTCTACTTCGGTGCGTTCTTCGCGGAATCGCTCATCCTGGCCGAGACCGGCAACTCGATCGGCGCGATCCAGATCGCCGGCACCGCGCAGCCAACCCAGCTTCCCTTCTTCGTTGCCGCGTGCGACTACACCCTGATCGGGGAGGAGCTGTTCGCCGCCTCGGCCTATCTCTCGAAGAGCCCGAGCCTGCTCGGCTCGCTCCGCGGCCAGGACATCGGCAAGGCTCTGGCCATGATCTTCATCACCATCGGCACGCTCACCGAGACGATCGGGCGACTGGCCGGCACCGGCTCTCCGTTCCTCGCCGTCTCCGCCTTCATCAAACGATTCTTCGCCACCAACTTCTAGGCGCCAACCTGCGTGGCGAGAACCTCTAGTCCAGCAACCACAGGAAAGAGCCGATGACCTGGGCACGCGTTCTGATCCCAAGCCTCATCACAGGCCTCGTCGGCCTCACCCTGGTGGCCGCGATCTTCATCCCGGCCGAGCCATTCGCCACCCTGGACGAGAACTTCTCCACCTACTTCGACATCGTCGCCGCCTTCGCCTTCATTCTGGGAGGCGGAAACCTGCTCCGGATCAACCTGATGAAGGTGCAGAGGGAGCATGGCCAGGAACGGTTCTTCGCCGGCGTGACCCTCTTCGGCTTTCTCGAGGTGCTGCTGCTCGGCGCGCTCAAGGTGAAGACCAACTTTTCGGTCGAAATGGCCGCTCCGCACGATGCCGCCGGCACCTGGTTCAAGTTCTTCGCCGACGCCGTGTTCAATCCTTGCGTGGCCGCGATGTTCTCGCTCCTTGGGTTCTTCGTCGCCTCCGCCTCGTATCGGGCCTTCCGGGCTCGGACCAAGGAAGCAACGCTGTTGCTCGGCGCCGCCTTCATCATCTTGCTCGGGCGCACGCCGTTCGGCCCCTCCCTGACCGCCTGGCTGCCGGACGCGCTGGCCTGGCTCAAGGTCGAGAACCTGTCCAACTGGATCATGTCGGTGCCGAACCTCGCGGGACAGCGCGCGATCCTGATCGGGATTGCGCTCGGCAGCATCTCCACGTCGCTCAAGCTGATCTTGGGCCTGGAACGCAGCCACCTTTCCGGGGAAGGTTGAGATGGCAGGTACTGCTCACACTGCGAGTGGGGAACGGCCAGGGGGCATCGCAGACAAGATCGGACGGATCCCCCGCCGCGCCATCTTCGTGGTCATCGCTCTCTCGGTGATCATTCCGCTTTTCCTGCGGCTGGTCTTTCCGATCAAACCGAGCCCGATCGTGGAGCACATTTTCGACCGGATCGAGGCCCTGCCTCCCGGCTCGCGAATCCTGCTCTCGCTCGACTACAGCCCCTCGACCGCGCCGGAGAACCACCCGATGGCGTCGGCGGTCGCGCGCCACGCCCTCGAGCGGGACTGCCAGCTCTACATCATGTCGCTCTGGGCGACCGGACCGATCCAGTGTTCCCTCCTGGCCGACGAAGTGATCAAAGCGGAGTTCGCCGACAAGCAGGAAGGGGTCGACTGGATCAATCTGGGTTATCGCGCGGGCAATCAAGGACTGATCAACGCCATCCTCCTCGACCTGAAGGCGATGTTCAACACCGACGCCGGGGGCCGCGCGATCGACCAGTCCCCGATGATGCGCGAAGTGCGGAATCTGAAGGACATGGACCTGATCGTGGCCATCGGCTCCGGGGTGCCGGGGGTGAAGGAATGGGTACAGTTCGCGGGCGACCGGGGCAACATCCCGATCGCCGGCGGAGTCACCGCTGTCGAGGCCCCGTTGCTCTATCCGTACTACCCGCAGCAGCTCCTGGGTCTGATGGGTGGGCTGCAAGGGGCCGCCGAGTATGAGTCGGCGCTGATCGCCAAGTATCCGCGGTACCGCGAGACCGGGTCGACCGCCGTCCGGTTGATGGGACCACAAGCCGTGGCCCACACGGTCATCATCCTGCTCGTGATCCTGGGCAACACCGCCTACGTGATCGAACGCCGCCGGAAGAAGGGAATGGCATGAGCACGCAGCCCGAGGTCTGGATCGGCGCGTTCCTGACCCTGATGATCTTTTCCTTCCTCTGGAAGGACAACGTCTTCTACAAGTTCGCCGAGCACCTCTTCGTCGGCGTTTCCGCGGCCTACTGGATGGTGGTCGGCATCCACACCACCATTCTGCCCAACCTGATCGGGAAACTCTGGCCCGAGACGGTCAAGCACCTGATCCCAGGACTCGCCGGCTCGAAGCCCGAGTACGACTATGTGATTCCGCTGATCTTCGGCCTGCTGCTCCTCACCCGCCTCCTG
The DNA here is from genome assembly GCA_016712505.1 of Candidatus Eiseniibacteriota bacterium. Taxonomy (GTDB): domain Bacteria; phylum Eisenbacteria; class RBG-16-71-46; order CAIMUX01; family CAIMUX01; genus JADJQY01. The sequence goes on from JADJQY010000042.1 coordinate 121,810, forward strand.
CCCAAGATCCACTTCCTCTCGCGCTGGGCGATGGCGTTGGTGATCGGCTACGCCGCCGGCACGAACCTGATCCGTTATCTGCAGAGCGATCTGATGAGTCAGATCAGCTCCACCATCCGACCGCTCATCGTGCCCGGCACCGCCGGACTGGAGTGGGGCGCCACCATCAGCCACATCGTGCTCTTCCTGGGCGTGATCTGCGGCCTGATCTACTTCTTCTTCAGCCGCGAGCACACCGGAATCTTCAAGCCGGCGAGCCGCATCGGCATCTGGGTCCTGATGGTCACCTTCGGCGCCTCGTTCGGCTACACCGTGATGGCGCGAATCTCGCTCTTGACCGGACGCGTGCAGTACCTGTTCCGGGACTGGCTGGGGCTGCTGTAGCGAACCAACATTTGCCCACACCGGCCCCGCCTCGCGCCGGAACGCCTCGGTGATGCAACGCGGTCGCATGAACGGATCGCGATGGCGTCACTTCGAGCGATTGTCGTTGTTCGCCGTCCCGTCCGGTGCTTTGATCGCTCCACGAGACACCTCCCCGGCACTGGTAGGGAGCGTGCACCATGAGCGTGTCTTTCTTGATTCGATGCAGTTCTGGCCTGTTGCTGGTTTCCGCTACGGCATGGGCACGTCCGACAATCCGTACTTCGTTCTTCAATGAGTATCCGAGCGCGGTGGGATCGGCAGTCGAGACCGTGCCGTCCGCGCCCTCCCACTGCGGGGTTTGTCACTATCGCTTCGGCGGCAATGGTCCGCGCAATCCGTACGGCGCGGCACTGGAGGCAGTACTCCCGAACTATCCGAACAATGACAATGGGCGACGTCAGGCGATGCGCTCGATCGAGACCGCCGACTCCGACGGGGACCTGTTCTCTACGCTGGTCGAGGTGACGGACACCGGGAACTTCGCCAATACCCCGACCTTCCCGGGCCTCATCGCCACCAATGTGTCGAACGTGACCGAGGTTGATCTCAACGACATCCTCGGACACCTCACCCCCGCAGGGGCGGATCAGCAGGCTCCGGCCGTGACGGTGCTGAGTCCCAACGGCGGCGAGAATCTCACCGGCACCGATCCGTTCAACGTGACCTGGAACGCGACCGACAATGTCGGCATTGCCACGCTCGACATCTTCTACCGCGACAGCGAGACCAACCCATGGACGCAGATCGCGCGCGGCCTCGACAACGGCGGCTCCTGGGTCTGGCCGGTGCATCTGACCCCTGCAACCCAGGTCCGTGTTCAGGTCGTCGCCCGAGGCGCCGCCGGTAACATCGGCAGTGACAGCTCGAACCAGGTATTTACCATCTCCCACCCAGGGTCCGGAATCGTCCCGACCACCCTGAGAGACTTCCACCAACCAGGGACACAGCCGTTCGGAGCCGGCAACTTCTCGGATCGAGCGGTCTGTGCCGGATGCCATGGCGGCTTCGCACCTGCCACCGAGCCGGACTGGAACTTCCAGGGCAGCATGATGGCCCAGGCGGCGCGAGATCCACTCTTCCTCGCCTGCCTCGACGTCGCAGAGCAGGATGCGCCGGGCGCCGGAGACCTCTGTCTGCGTTGCCACACCCCGGGCGGATGGTTGTCGGGCCGAAGCAACCCCACCGACGGCTCCGCGCTCACCGCGGTAGATCGCGATGGAGTTGGTTGCGATCCCTGCCATCGGATCGTCGATCCGCTCTACCAGCCGGGGGTGAGCCCCGCCGAGGACCAGGCACTCCTCGCCGCCCTCCCTCCGGGCGACGCTCCGCCCGGGTACGCCGGTGGGATGTTCGTCGAAGATCCTCAGAATCGGCGGCGTGGACCGTTCAACGACACCGTCGCACCGCACGCAGTCCTCGCCTCGCCCTTCCATCGCTCGAGCGATCTTTGCGGTACGTGCCACGACGTGTCCAACCCTGCATTCACCCGGGCAGGAGACCTCGACTACGTTCCCGGTCCGCTGGACGCGCAAGCCACCTCGTTCGATTCCGCCACGCTCTTTCCGCTCGAGCGGACCTATAGCGAGTGGAAGAACAGCACATTCAACTCTCCGGCCGGCGTGTACCTGCCCGACTTCGCGGGAAACAAGCCAGGTGGGTTCGTGTCCGCGTGCCAGGACTGCCACATGCGCGACGTGATCGGAAAGGGGTGCACTGCCTCGAACGCGCCGATCCGACAGGATCTGCCCCTCCACGATCTGCAGGGCGGAAACACCTGGATGCCCGGGATCATCGGGCAACTCTGGGGTGAGGAGGTCGACCCGGCCGCACTCGCGGAGGGAGCGCTGCGCGCCCAGGCCATGCTGGAGCTGGCGGCCGACCTCGATGTCGCGCTCGCAGGCTCGGGCGGGAGCCTGGAGGCGGTCGTCACCGTGACGAATCGCACCGGACACAAGCTCCCCAGCGGCTATCCCGAAGGGCGTCGGATCTGGCTCGAGGTCACCGCGCGTGACGGAGGTGGAGTCACGGTGTACCAGTCGGGGGTCTACGTCACCGCGACCGGCGAGCTGATTCACGACCCCGATCTCACCGTCTACGAAGCGAAACTCGGAGTTTCTCCGGCCCTGGCCGGCGTTCTCGGGATCGGCGGGGGGCCGAGTTTCCACTTCGCCCTCAACGACACGATCGTGAAGGACAACCGCATTCCGCCGCTCGGATTCACCAACGCGGCCTTCTCCGCGTTTGGCGGACGCCCGGTCGACCCGGAACAGCCGGGAGAGCGTTACCCGGACGGCCAGAACTGGGACGTCGCGACCTACCCACTCCCATCCGCTGCGACGGAACTGACGGTCCGACTGCTCTATCAGACCACCTCGAAGGAGTATGTCGAATTCCTGCGGGACGCCAACGTCACCACGGCGCGCGGAGACGAGATGTGCGACCTGTGGGTGGCGAACGGCCGAGCCGCGCCGGTGGTCATGGAGGAGCGCACCGTTCCGGTCATCGCCACCGACGTGGATGGCGCCCCACCCCAGTACCTGGCGGTGAGTGTTTCCCGGAACCCAGCCCGCAGACCGGTGACGTTGACGCTTACGCTCCCCCAGAGCGAGCGCGTGCAGCTCGAAATCTTTGACGCCAGCGGACGCCGCGCTCATCGCGCCGAGTCCGCGCCCCTTCCGGCGGGAGTGCACACCTTTTCCTGGAACGGGGCTGATCCTTCAGGGCAGGCGGTGCCGGCAGGTGCTTACTTCCTGCGACTTCGGGCCGGGAAGCAAACTCTGAACGGGCGGTTCATTCTCCTCCCGTAGGGGCGGGCACCCTGCCACCGCTGCGACGCGGCTGACGCGCATCTGCGCGAACGATGGAGGCACGTTCGCGCAGATCGCGGCACGCTCGTTCTCAGGGCTGAAAGCGGTGCTTGATCTCTCCCCAGCTCACATCGTCGACCACCGTGCTGGTGTCCCCGCAGGCAGAGTGGGACCAGACCATCAGACAGCCGTCACCGATTCCGCAAATGGTCGCGCAGTACGGGTCGATCAGGCCCACGACATGAACGGTGTCGCCCGCCGCGTAGCCGTGAGATCCGGTGAGAACGGACCCATATTCGGCCGACTTCCAGAGCCAGCAGTCCGCTTCCTTGTACGGGCCTTCGAGCACTCCGCACCCGAGGTCGATGGGCGTGCAGTCCGTGATCTCGAAGTCGACGATGCAGCGCGTGTACATGTAGTTCCGGCACTCCACCGAGCAGGCATCGGCACTGCCCACCACGTGCCCCAGGAAGTCGTGCACCGAGTCGGGAACCGCGCCTGCCTCGATGACGTGCTCTCGGTACTTGCCGTTCAGAGAGGCGAAGACGAAACAGTCCCCCCGGCGCTCGATCCACCCGCAGTGGTCCACCGGGTAGCCCCCGGCGAGCGCGGCATCGGTGCGCACATCGCTGCGGAGGCCCCAGATGAGCAGCGCCGCCACGGACACGAAAGCAGCGCGTCTAGTCATACTCCGCACCTCCGATCGGTCGTTGCACGACCCGTCTCTGTCTCCAGTGGGAGCATGGCTCTTCGTGGACTCTCCCCTCTCGCCGACGTGGTAACCGCCTCCTCTAGAGATTCACCAGCCTCGCGCTCACATCCCACAAGCGCTGAGCCAGGGCATCGTCGTGGGTGCGCGGGTTCGGCGATCGCATCGGCCAACCGCCGCGTCGATCCGCCTTCTGGCGATAGAGAATGCTGCACTGGCTGAAGTAAGCCCCGCTGTGGGTGGGAGCCTCGTCGTCGAGGAGGCAGTGAAGCTGGGTCTGCGCGCCATCCTCCGCAGACATCAGTCCGAGGGGGCCGCTGAACGGCTTGAGCAGCAGGTTCTGCACCCAGGGTGGGGCCATGTGCCGCACCAGATTCGACCGCACCCAACCTGGGTGGGTGGAGAATACGCTGACCCCGCTCCCGGCCAGGCGCGCTCCGAGATGGCGCGCATAGACCACCAGAGCGAGCTTCGACTGACCGTACGCAGCGATCCCGTCGTAGCGCCGCCGCTCGAAGTGGAGATCCTCGAGATCGATCTCGGCGTCGCGATTCTGCATTCCGACGTGGGCCACGCTCGAAACCAGAACTACCCGACTCGGCGCGCTCGCTCGAAGCAGATCGAGGAGCAGCTCGGTGAGCAGGAAGTGTCCCAGGTAGTTGATGCCGATCTGCGTCTCGAAGCCGTCCACGGTGACGCCCTGCGGCGTGTCCATCACCCCCGCGTTGTTCACCAATCCATCCAGGCGTGGGTGGGCCGCGCGAACCCGTTCGACGAAGCCCCGGACCGAGACGAGGCGTCCCAGATCGAGCTCCGCGACCTCGACCACACCCGGCACCCCCTTGAGATGACGAACCGCCTCTTCACCCGCCGTCACCCGGCGGCAGGCCGCGATGACCCGCGCTCCCTGCCGGACGAGCTGCTCGGTCGTGGTAAGTCCGGTGCCGGAATTCGCGCCGGTCACGATGTAGACCCGACCACGCAGGTCTTTCGAGAGAAGCTTCGGGTCGCAGCGCAGGATGCGTGGCATCGGTCAGTCCAGGCTTCGACTACTTCAGATAGACCATACGGCGCTCCGAGCGGGCCGAGCCGGTGGAGAGCGTCGCCCAGTAGACTCCAGCCGGCAGGCGCACGCCCGTCGAACCGCGTCCGTCCCAGGCCAGCTCGTGCGCGCCGGCATCGAGGGTCTCATCGACCAACGTGTGCACGCGGCGGCCACCCACGTCGAAGACCGACAGCTCCACCGCCCCGCGCGCGGGCAGGTGGAACCGGATGGTCGCCACGTCGCGAATCGGATTGGGCGTCACGGCGGTGATGCCAAACGGCGTGGCCGCCAGTTCCTCCGACGAGACGTCGGACGGAAGCGTACAGGTCGACGCCGGGCCGAGAATGGGCACGTTGCCGTCGTAGATCCAGTGCAGTGCCGCCCGGAGTTCATGGGTCATCGCGGTCAGGACATGACTCTCGTCGCTCAGGCATGCTGCTCCCGGATCGCGATCGAGAAGATGAAGCCAGCTCACGCCGTCGAGCACGCTGCGGTAGTTCGAAGAGCCAGTCCCGGTGACCGACTTGGTGATCTGGGAGTAGCTGGTCACCGCCCCACCGCCATCGTGGTCGACATAGACGCGATTCCCCACGCCCCCCATGACCGGGCTCAGCTTCGAGAACCGGAAGTCCTCCGGGCAGCCGTTCCCCCATCCGTCGACCTGGTAGTCGGCCCCACCCAGCGGAACCAGGGTCGAGGCGTACGAACCCCCGGCCGCATCCTCGATGTGAACGCAGCGGCTCTCGTCCGCCGGGCTCGGGCCACATCCAGGTTCGGAGTAGCCATCGCACACCGGCTTGGTTCCCATGCGGTTGTTGAGCAGGCTGGCACCCTGGTTCGAACCCGCCGCGATACGGTCGCCATTGATGATGAGTCCCTGGCGGTTCGAGTTGAAGTTGCAATACATGACGTCCAACCAATCGGAGAGTCCGCTGAAGTCCTCGGGCGCCATGGCTTCGGTCCCGCCGTTGCCCAGCCCGATCAGAACCGTGCGGTAGCCGAAAAGCTGCCAGAGACCAACGCCGTTGTTCCCACCGACAGTGCGAACGAACGGCGCATTGAAGCAACTGCAACCGGACTGGTAGTCGTAGCGATCCCAGTCCGGCAAGCCCGGGATCGGATCCGATGGTGCCGCCCCCATCACTGCCTGGTTGAGCGCGTGATCGAAGAAGTAGGCATCGGTCGCGGTTCCGGCGTTGACATAGAGCAGCGTGGGCATCTGCGCTTGCCCCGCGACCATGCGCATGCGCGGCAGGATCTCGAACTCGAGGAAGTTCCCGCCCGAGGTGTCCGGGAGGTACGAGAAGGTGGTGGGCGTACAGATGTAGTTCGCGGTGACGAAGTACTCGATCTGCGTGCCGGGAGTAAGGATCCCGTCGCGAATCATCTCGTTGTTGTTCGTCGCCTCCCCGACGTAATCATCGTCATCTTCGCGGAACTCGGAGATGAAGCGGTCCCGAAAGATCTGCGTGCCGACCTGCGCCGAGTCCATTTTTCCGAAGGTGAACTCCGCGTTCGGTCCGACGATGGCCCGACCGTCCGCGACCGCGCTCTTCCACGCACCGTAGCCGGGGTTGGCTCCCTGCCCCGGTCCTTCTCGCGGAATCCGCCACCAGAGGCGCGCTTCCCACTTGGTGGTCGCGCTCGTCGTCGGCCCCTTCACCACCAGGGAGTCGCCGAGCAGCGACGGGGTGTTGCCGCGATGCAGGTCGTAGACGATGTCGGCGTTCCCGGCGTTGGTCGAAGACAGCAGGAGACCCTGACCCCAGCCATCGATGAACTGCCCGCCCAGGTCGAAGGCCAGGGTGGGAGCGAAGATCTTCGGCGTGGCGTGGACGACCAGATTGTCCATCAGTGGGGTCTCATTCGTCACCCCAGTGCACAGCGTCGGTGGGATGCTGAACGCGTCGCACGATGAGTAGACCTCGAAGTGGAATCGGTAGAGCTGCGCATCGGCCGGGACCCCCCAGTCAGTCGCCACGTTGCGATCCCGGAAGCAGACAGGATCCGCGCCGGTGCTCCGATAGGTCGACTGCCCGGAGATCGGAGACCATTGAAGTTCACCGGAAGCAGGACAGACGTAGGGGAAGTAGGACCAGCGAGCGCGGTAGAAGACGCCGTTGGCCATCGGCAGCTCCGCGAACATGTCCCATTCGGCGAGGATGGTGTGCGCCGGACCGCCGAGAAGGCCGCGATCGACGATCGGGGACGAGGCGATCTCGTGCTGGCCGCTATCGTGCCCACCGGCTCCGTTGTGAAACGCGAGCACGCCCCCGTCCAGACCGCAGTCGCAAAGATCAGGGATCGAGTACTGCGACAGTTCGGCCCGCGCCATCTCCGGCGCCTCCAGGCTGCAGGTCGCGGGCGCCCAGCCGTCGAGGTCGGACTCGAACGCGAATGACACTGGACCGCCGATCACGCTACCCGACAGCGTGACATCATCGACGCCAAGGGCACCGAAATCGGTCGTGTAGCCACCATCCTCGTCGGACCAGGCACCGTCGCTGACGAAGTCGAAGCGCAGGCGGAACGAGGCTGCACCGCCCAGTTCCTCCTCGGTGATGGTTCGAGCATAACTCGCGTAGTTGCCGTTTCCGGGATCGCCGGCCAACGATGCCCAACCGTCGACCCCGTTGAGTGCAATCGGGGCACCGCTGCTCGGAATCAGCCAGAGGTGGGTGCGATCGAATCCGGGTTCACCGTGGTGAAAGTACGAGAGGTCCAGGTTGACCCCGCCACTGCCGGAGTACGAGATCGCCGGCGAGATCACCTGCTGGCACCAGTTGTTGCCGTAGCCTAGACCATCGTCCCAGCAGAGTGCGTCCGCCTCGGACTCGAAGGCGCCGAGCCACAGACTTCCGTTCCCGGCGATGAGCGGAGCAGACACGGTGTTCTCACGCCCCGCCCAGCTTGCCGCCGAGATCTGCCGGAACGGAAGCCCGGCGCCGCCCAGTCGAACGGAGGTCCAGCCCTCGAGCGGATCGCTCGATCCATGATCGAATGTCCAGGTCTCTCCGAGAACGGCGTAGGCCTCACCGGAGATTTCCGTGTAGTAGCCGAAGGAAAACGTGTCGGCCCGTACTCCGGCGTCCGGCGCGAGCAACGGAATCGGTTCCGCGGACGGCAAGAGCTCGCGAACCTCCGGCGTGAGCGGTCGCGCCTGCACCAGTCCGACAAGGGCGATCAGCGCACCGGCGCTCAGGCACAATCCGGAGACGAAGCGACATCGGACCATGTTCCCCTCCTCATTGCGGGCAGTTGTTCGAACCGTGCGCCTGGGTGGCGTGGGCCGCGGGGGGGGGCTTGGAACGGCTCCAGCAAGGACCCGGCGGATTGAGGATACACCTCGCGGCAACCCAAGCAAACGGGCGAATCCCTGAGGTGCAGCTCCGCCTCACGGCAGCCTTCGGTGTGCGGAGGAGCGGAGCGTGCCCGTATGGTTCAGCGGAAAACCCCGCGAACGATCGGCCGCGCCGCCTTTTCGGCGTGCCACCTCGACGAAGCCGGCGTCGTCGTACACTGTCTTGGTACCGAACCAGAGCGACTCCGCCGAGGGATCTGCATCGTGGTCCACGGGATACGCTTCGACGATCTTTGCCCCATTCTTCCGGGCGTAGTTCAGGGCACCGCGCAGGAGCGCTATCGCCACGCCTTGCCGTCGGTGCTCCGACGGAACGACGAAGCAGATGATCGACCAGACCGGACGTTCGTCCACGGCCTTCATCACCGGAGACTCTTCCAGGTTAGCGTACACCTCGCGCGGCCCCATCCTGACCCATCCCACCGGGCGCCCGCCATCATAGGCGATCAGGCCGGGAGGGGGACCGGCCTCGACCAGCGCACTCAGTCTGCGACGGTTGCGCTCACTCGCGGTGTCCCCCTTTCTGAGCGGTGGCTGCTTGCCGCTCAGTCGGTAGTACATGCACCAACACCCGCGGGCCATCGAACAGCCCTTCGCGCGAAACGCTTCCTCGAGATCGGGCCAGCGCTCTTGGGTTGCCGGGTGAGCCTGGATCTTCATCTTGCGGATCTCCTTCCCTCTGCCGGAAAGAATCCAGCCGCAGCCTACACAGAACGGAACGAGACCAGACTAAGCCTTCGGCTCTCTCGCGGCGAGCCAATCTGTAAGCTCCCGTTGTGCGGTCTCGGCATCGAGGGATCGCACCGCCGCGGCGCAGGCCTCCCTTTCCGCGTCCGTCATGGAGGTCGCCACCCAGGTGCGGGCGGCGCCGAGCGATGCCAATGCCTGTAGTTCGTCGGCCTGATGCGCACGCACCCGCATCTGCTCCGCAATTTCCAGGAAGCGCGCCGTGACCGCCAGCTCCTCCCGACCCATCGCGACCACTGCGGAGAGATCGAACGCCGCCGCAAGGTGGCGAACCGATCCGATCTGCATCGCCAGCTCGAGTCCCCGCCGCAGGGGAGGGGCCGCGGTTTCGCAATCCCCCGCAGCGAGCGCGAGCCGCGCCAGATTGAGCTGCGCGGTGGACGCACCATCCCGATTGCCGACCTTGAAGGAGAGTTCGGCCGACTCCCGGGAGAGAGCGACAGCCTCCGCGATGCGTCCTTCCGTTTCACAGAGACTGGAGAGGGAGGTCAGCATGCTGGCGAGCCGCATATCGTCGCCGTGGGACCGGAAGAGCTCGGTCGCCTCCGTCAGGTAGGCCCGGGCTCGCGTCAGGTCTCCGTCAAGCTCGGCGAGCGTGCCCAACATGCTCAGGCCGACCGCAACTCCGTGCCACTTGTCGAGGCTTCGTGAGATCGCCAGCGCCTCCTCCATCGCGGTCCGGGCCTCGTCGAACCGGCGTTGGTAGAACGCCAGGGTCGCCGCGGTCTGCAGCGCCATGGCGCGCGACCAGATCGGCCCAAGCCCGGCGGATCGCTCGAGCGCTTCGTGGGTCAGTCGTGCACCGAGTCCCACCCGGCCGCCATTCACCCAGTAGAGGCGGAGCGCGGCGACGGTCTGGAGGGAAACCAGCGGTCCGCGCGGCAGACCATCGGCGCGCGAGAGCGCCACCACGATGTTCTCGACCTCGCGATCGATCGCGCGCTTCGAGGGGCCGGCGTCGGCTTGAAGCAACTTCGGACCCGACTCAGCGCTGATGGCGCGCACGTGATCGAGATGCGCCGCGGCCACCGCTTCGAACTCTCCCAACGTGGTGAGCTGTTCGAAGGCGAACTCACGGACCGTCTCGAGCAGATCGTAGCGTGTCGATCCGTCTTCCCCTTTCCGCAGGACGACCAGAGAACTGTCGACCAGGCGACCGAGACAATCGAGCACCTCGAACTCATCGGCCGCTTCGATCGGGTCGGATCCGCCCACGTCTCCTCTCGCTTCGAGTCCGGCGAGGTTTGCCCCTGCCACCTGGGCGGCCCCTTCCAAGGTACAACCGCCGCGAAACGCTCCGAGGCAGCGCATCAACCGCTGCTCCGCATCGTCCAGCTGATCGTAGCTCCAGCCGATCGCTGCGCGTAGTGTCTGGTGCCGCGGTAGGGCGGCCCGGGTTCCGCCGGTGAGCAGACGGAAGCGGTCATCCAGGCGGGCGAGTAGCTCCGGAACCGAGAGAACGCGCAGTCGTGCCACGGCCAACTCGAGCGCGAGCGGAATTCCGTCGAGTCTGCGACAGACCTCGGCCACCACCGGCGCTGACTCCGGGGTCAGCTCGAAACCGGGATCGCCGAGTCGTGCCCGATCGATGAAGAGCCGGACGGCCTCCGCCCCCCCGATTGCCTCACGCCGCACCTCGCCCGCTTCCGGTAGCGCGAGCGACCCTACCGGGAAGAGCTGCTCACCGCCGAGGGCCAGCGACGCACGGCTGGTGGCCAGGATCGTCAACCCCGTGGATCTCGGCAGGAGGTGGGTCACCACCTCCCCGACCGGGCCCCGCAGATGCTCGCAATTGTTGAGCACGAGCAGCGTGCGACGCTCGGCGAAGTAGGCCTCGAGCTGGGAGAGCGATGAAATCTCGGGATCTCCGGGAATGGCCAGCGCCAGGGCGATGACCTGCGCCACCCGCTCCGGATCGTCGAGACTCGCCAGATCTGCGTACCACGCGCCATCCGGAAACCGTTCGATCGCGCGCCGCGCCACCTCGAGGGCAAGGCGGGTCTTTCCCCCACCTCCGATACCGGTCAGGGTCAGGAGCCGGGACTGCGCCAGGAGGCGGAGGCACGCGCTGACTTCGCGCGTTCGGCCAATGAACCGGGTGCGGTCTCGCGGCAGATTGTTCGGCACCTGAGTCTCTGGTGGCGCCTCGGGCGCTTCACCCATCGCCACGGTCAAGGCGATGGCGAACTCCGTCATGTCGGAGAAACGATCCTCGGGGACTTGGCCATCGCCCGTGAGAGCGCCCGATCCAGGGCCTCGGTCACCTCGGGACGTATCGACGAGGGGGGTGGCGGATCTTCGTGCGCGTGCTGGCGCACCAGTTCGTGAAAGGTCTGAGACTCGAACGGCGCCCGCCCGGTCAGGAGTTCGTAGAGCACACAGCCGAGTGCGTACTGATCGGCCCGCCCGTCGAGATCCGACCGCCCCATCGCCTGCTCCGGGGCCATGTAGCGCGGGGTCCCGATGATCGCTCCCGCCCGGGTGGAGAGCCCCGAGCCGAGGTCGAGTTCTCCCGAGGTCACATCGTCATCGATGACCCGCGTGGCATCGGCCGCCGGATCGGAATCCATAGGTGAAGCAGACTGCCCCATCACCGCCAAGCGCCCGTCGCGCTCCGCGTCCACCGCCTCCGCTGGCTCCGTCCCCTGGCTTCGCGAGCGTGCGATCCCGAAGTCCGCCACCTGGGCGATGCCTTCCGCCAGGAGGACGTTCTCCGGCTTGATGTCGCGGTGGACCAGGCCGCGCGCGTGGGCATGAGCCAGAGCCCCGGCGATATCCCGGGCCAGGCGCACCGCCTCCTCGATCGGCATTCGGGCTTCGCGCTCCAGTCGTGCGCGGAGCGACTCCCCGGCTATGTAGGGCATGACATAGAAGAGCTGCTCCCCGGCGGCCCCCGAGTCGAACAGCGGCAAGATGTGCGGGTGGGTCAAGCGGGCCGCGATCTCGATCTCGCGCAGGAACCGGTGGGCACCGATCGCCGCTCCGACTCGCGGATCCATCACCTTGATGGCCACCTGGCGGCCGTGCTTCAGGTCCTCCGCCAGGTAGACCGTTGCCATGCCTCCACGGCCCAGCACGCGATCGATGCGGTAGCGCTCGCCGACCGCGCGCGCGATATCGGTCTGGGACTCGGATTCGGACAACTCGGCTGGCTCCCTCGGGATCGAAGTGGAGCATGGATGATACCACGCGATCCCCGCACTCGGCCTACCGATGGAGGATCGGCAGGAACTCCTGCCAGGGGCCGACCGCCTCGCGGTACTGCTTCGCCATGACGCGGGCAATCTGCCCCAGATGTCCGAGATCGTGGGCTACCCAGGTCGACAGGAGATGCTCCGCCGTCACCGTCCCGAACGTCGGGTGCTCCCCGGTAAGACGCAGCTGCTCCTCCGTCAGACGCAGAGTGCGGAGCTCCTGCAGATTGCGCTCCCGCAGCCGTCGAAACTCCGCGAGCAGCTCCTCCAGGCTCCGCCCCTTGTCCCGCTCGAGCTGGCGAAAGCGGTCGAAGCGCGCGAATCGGCGCTCCTCCCCCTGGGCCAAAATGATGTGCAGGCGGGCCATCCAATCGGTCTCTTCCCCGGTGATGAGGTGTCCGACCACGTCGAACGGACTCCAGGTGTCCTGCCCCTCGTTGCTCGTCAGCCACGCGGTCGGCAGGCCAAGCAACAGGCGCTCCAGCACGTCAGGGGTGCGCTCCAGGACCGCCATCCCCTCGTTCAGATCGAAGTTCATGCCACCTCCCCACGATCGAGCAGGGTCTGCAGACGACGCACTTCATCGAGGATCTTCACGAAACGGCGACCGAATGGGGTCAGCCGATACTCCACCTCGATCGGCGGCTTCTCCCCCAGGACCGTGCGCTGGGCAATGCCGAAGCGGAGCATCTTGCGCAGCCGCTCGCTCATGACTTTCGCCGAGAGCCCGGGACAGGCGCGGAGGAGCGCGCTCGGACGTGCCGGCCCCTGGGCGATGAGTTCGATCAAGCGAAGTGACCATTTGCAACCAACGATACTCTCGACCATCGCCGTCACGGGGATTCCTGGCTCTGCGGCTTCAGATCTCAGGGGCCGCACCGCCGCCTCTCGTCTCACCATTCCGTAACCACCTTACCCAAAAGTGCACTCTTCGCAATTCCGACCAACGCGGGAATAGTGAGGTGGTAGCACCAACGGGCGGACGCCCGCAACCCGAGAGGAGAAAAGGAATGAGAGCGAAAGCTGTGTTTTACCACGCCGGTTGTCCGATCTGCGTGAACGCCGAGCAGACCGTCTTGGGGGCTCTCGATCGAGATCGCTTCAACATCGAGGTCGTACACCTCGGCACGAGCAAGGATCGCGTCGCGGAAGCCGAGAAGCTCGGAGTCGCCTCGGTCCCGGCGCTCGTTCTCGACGGCCAGCCGTTCCACATCAACTTCGGGGCGAGCCTGAACGACCTCAAGTAGGCCCTCTAGGCACTGACGTGCGGGGGTGCCCCAGCACCCCCGCACGTAGGGCGGCACGACCTGGCGCAGGCATCCCGCGATACTCCGACTATGCTTCCGGCAAAACGTAGGCCAGCGCGAAGCCGTCGTACCCCTTCGTGCCCACGGTCTGGATCGCGGTCGCGCTGAGACGCGGATGGCGACCCATCGCCTCGATCACCCGGCGCGTGCCGAGAACCGCCGGATCGGTGCTGCTCGCATCGGCGACCGCGCCCTCGCGCACCACGTTGTCCACGATGATGACGCTGCCGGGGCGCGAGAGCTTGATCGCCCACTCGAGGTAGTTCGCGTTGTTCTGCTTGTCTGCGTCGATGAAGGTCAGGTCGAACGGGGCAGCCCCCTCCTCGGCCAGCGCGCGCAGGGTGTCGAGGGCCGCGCCGACCCGCACCTCGACCCGGTCGGCCACCCCGCAACGAGCCAGGTTCGCCCGCGCGGTTTCCGCGCGCGCAGCATCGATCTCGAGTGTGATCAGTCGCCCGCCTACGGGCAGCGCCTGGGCCATCCAGGTTGCGCTGTAGCCGCCCAGGGTGCCGACCTCGAGAATCCGCCGCGCCCCCTGCATTCGGGCCAGGAGGTGGAGCAGCTTTCCTTGCATCTGCGATACGTCGATCGCCGGCAACCCTGCCTGCGCATTGGCCGGGCGAATCGATCCGAAGGCCGGATCCTCGGGTGCGAGAGCATTGCCGAAGTAGGTGTCCACCTCGGTCCAGAGTCCTTCGGACACGCGCGTCCTCCTCGTTTCCTCAGGCTTTCGCCCGGTTCAGTTCTTCTTCGAGCCAACCGCCGCCGGCACATCCACGATCACCGGCATCCGTCCCACCCAGCGATCCCAGATCGCAGAGTCGGTTGCCAGGTCGCACATGAAGTGCGCCACGTTGGCCATGGTGCTACTGTCCGGCTTGAACAAGCTCGCGACCAACTGGTCGTGCGCAGCGTAGGCTGAGACCTCCCCCTCGATCAATGAATCCGGTCGGACCACGACCCAATCGATCGCCCGATTGCCCGCACCGACCTCACGGAACAGGAAATCGGCCGCTCGCTGGTTGTCGCGCGACGGCGGCACCAGGCCGCGCAGCGCCCACAACAGCCCCTTCTCCAGCGGGCCTCGAAGCGCATCAGTCCCCGCTGGATGGTTCACCGAGACGCTCGTCATCAGGATGAAGCGAACCGGCGCCGTCGGTCCCGCTTCGGTGATCGCCCGGCAGAGACGTCGCGTCGCACCGGTGACCAGGTCGTGCGGGGGCCCAAACACCCCCTTGAGACTCAGCACATGCCCGAGGCACGAGATCACCGCGTCGCAGTCCCGCTGGTGCTCGATCAGCTCCGCGGGGCGCATGGCGAGCAGCTCCGCTTCGACGACCCTCAGCCGCGGGTGACCAGAAACCCCCGGCGGCAGGCGGCTCGCGGACCGCACGATCGCCCGCACCGTCACTCCGCGATCCAGAAGTTGCACCAGCACCCGTCGCCCCGTGCGCCCGGTTCCACCGACCAGAAGGATCGTTCGACTCATCTCCCCGCTCCGTTTCCGCCGGGCTAGTTCAGCCTGCGCGGGGGGCGGGGGCGGGCGGCCCCTCCCCGGGGTTCCCTCCCGCGCGCTTCGATCAGCGTACACCCGCTCCCCTCGAGAAAGGCCGCCTCGGGGCCCCGGATCACCCGCGCAGAATCGAAACCGCAGCGCAGGAGCTCCGCCACCAGGCTCTCGGCCGGGCGGATGGAAAGGACGAGCTCCTCGGTCTCTCGCGCGATCAGACGGCCGCCTTCGCGCTTCTCGTAGGTACCCGCATAGGAAATCGCCTCCGGGGCACGCGAGCGCGAGACGACGCAGGAGTAGGCGATCGTCGCGCCGTCCGGACACTTCACGGTCCGGGGCTCGCAGTGTATCGGCTCGTCCTCCGTCGCCGCTCCGCTCCTCGAGTCTGGATTCTCCGACACGCTGTTCACGACCTCGAGGAGAAGTGGCGCACCCGGCTCCAGATGCGCACTGAGATTTGTGAGCGCCGCGGAGAACCCCGGCCCCTCCGCGATCAGCCCGATCGAACCGGCCGGGACGAAGGCCAGCGCATAGCGGTGCGGCAGCGCCAACGCCTCGAGCCCCTGGGCGTAGAGCTCCACTTCGAGCCCGAGCGCATTGGCCCGCCGTCGGCACGCCTCCAGCATCGCCGGCGCGCAGTCCACGCCATCGACCCGCACTCCCGCCTGCAGCATCGGAATCAGGAATCGACCCGAGCCGCACATCGGCTCCAGGATCCTCCCCCCCACATCTCGCGCACGTTCGAGGTAGTAGGCCAACGCCTCCGTCGGCGCCAACGGCTTGTCCAGATCGTAGAACTCCGTGCAAAGGGCCCCGTAAGACGTCATCGGCGATTTGGCTCCTCGGCTCGTGCGCGCCTCGATCAATCCACTCGAATTGAGAGCTATTTCTTTAATCAAATATTTTACTGAGCATTACCGCGCTCCACGTCGATGAATGGACTCACCGATCGACCCCGGCCAGGGCAGAACTGAAGAGCCGCCAACGCTCATCCGCCAGCCCGGGGGTACCGCCCGACGACCGCCAGCCCCAGACACCCCAGCCCGACCAGCCCGGCCATGAGGGTGAAAGGTGGCGGCACATCCTCGATCCCCGCCGCTCCGATCCGGGTCAGATGCCAGGCAAAACTCAAAGCACCCGCCGCCGCCAGGAGGCTGACGGCGCGGAGGGAGGAGGTGAGGCGGTGCCACTTCAACCTGGCTCCTTTCCGGCGGCTGGGGGCGCCGCTCCCGGGTTGTGCGTCGGCGATCGACCGAAGCTGGATTCTGCCTCGGGTCGGGCGGGGGGGGAAACGCGAAAGTGCGCCGACGGAGAGGCGCCCTCGGACGAGCGGGCGGGAGATCGTTCGCCGGCCGGCAGATCCAGGTACTGCGGATCGACTCCGACCGGGGCTTGCTGCGTCTGGTGGCTCGGCCTCTGCGCTGAATCGCCACGAAGCCGGGTGGCGCCGAAGGCGGATGGAGACGTCGTTATCCGTGGAGTTCACCCTTCAGATCGAACCGAAAGGCCACCCGTCGGCCCCAGGGATGGTCGACTTCCGCCTCCGAGAAGTGCGCCGAGGTGTAGCGGCCGATGGCCCGCCGCCAGAAGGCGATGGCGCGCGCGTTCGTCACTTGCGTGACGACCTCCCAGCGGCCCCGATGCCGATCGAACCCCTGGAGAGCCGCGCTCTCCGCGACCTCGCCGCCGCGGTAGGGGTGGAGAAGGAAGAACTCGTGCACCACGAAGTCCGCCGGAATCTCTTTCGGCAGACGCGCCCGGCCCGCGATGAGATTGAACCCGGCGGGGGCACCATCCACCAGGATCAGGTAGGGAAAGAGTGCGCTCGGATCTTTCCACCACGGTTCCATCGAGACGGCATGCTGCGCCAGGGTCATCGTCGCGTCGTCATCGTTGAAGATGCCGTGTCGATTCGGCACCGTGCCCTCGAACCGTGAGAGGTCGTGCTGGTAGAGCGGCCAGAGGTTCTGGACGATATGAGCATCCTCGGCGGTCGAGAGCCTGAGCTCGACGGACATCGGCGTTCCTCCCTCACGATCCTGGGGCAACGGGGGCCGAGGTGACGAACTCTCCATCGCGGTCCTCCGCAGCTCGCGCCGGCCGAGGATAGAACAGAGCTGGGGATCAGTCGAGGGTGCGGCGGCGGAGGAGGATCTGGTCCCAGTCGGCCAAGGCCGGTTTGGCCGCGAGGCTGGTGTCGACCAAGCCTAGACGCGTGAACGGACCCACCTCGGGCGGCCAATGGGCCGCGTCGAGATCGGTGAAGTTGATCTGGAACCAGCCGACGGCGCGTACCCCGTCGAGGAGCACGGACTGGCGCCGCAGGTACCGTCGCTGCAGCTCGGGGCTCGATCCACTGGCGCTGTCCGACGGCCAGCCGCCCTCGATCATGAGGAGTGGGAGCGGAGATGACGCCACCAACCGGAGGTAGTAGTCGTCCGGGATCGAATCGGGCTCTGCGAATCCGGCCAAGCGTGGATAGGACGACAGCCCGAGCGCATGAATGAAGGGAAAATCGGCGCGATCTTGCGCAATCCCGATGAACTCGCCCTCCGGTCGACCCCAAGCCACCTCGACCTGCACGGTGGTCGCGACGTTGAGGCCCGATCCGCTCGCCCGGAGAGCAGTCGCGGCATCGTTGGCCGCTCGAACCACGCCGGCGTAGAGCCCCGGCGAAAGCGCGCGCACCAGATTGGTCTCGGAAGCGATGGTCATCACATCAGGATGGAGCAACCGGTCGATGGCCAGCACATAGTCGCGGTAGAGTTCCTGGATCGAGGTTTCGGTCAGACTCCGGCCCAGTGCGCGCAGCTCAGGTGCGTCGAGAGCTCGGTTGGTTCCGTCGGTGGGGTCGATGCTCACCACGATCGGGAGCCCCTTTCCGCGAAACAGGTCTGCCTGGCCGAGTTCGTTGCCGCGGACCAGTGCCTCCGCGGAGGCCCCCTCGATGAGCGCGCGCCAGGGAGGAGAAACGAGGATGAGCGCGGCATCCGCGTGCTCGGCCACGAGGTCGGCGACTTCCAGGGCGAGCGAGAGTTCTGGCCGCGGTGGGAACCAGGAAAAGCCCATGGCGTAGGTTCGCGTGCCGTCGGGTACGGGGGGGGCCGGCGGGTTCTCGGAATCGGAGCAAGCGAACGACAGCAGCCACAGGCCGATTCCCGCGGTTGCGAGCGTCCGATTCGCTCCCTTCCGATCCTTCACCGCTCTTCCCCGCCTCTTCCCTCAGCGCCGAGGGTTCTGTGTCACCGGAGACAAAACCGCACCGGTGGGAAACTCTAGTTGGTCAGAACGATACGCTCAGCGGTCGACTGCCCGGCGACCCGCAAGTTGATGAGATAGACCCCGGCGGGCAACCGTGCGCCGGGATCCCCAACGCCGTCCCAGTGGACCTCGTGGCGTCCCGCACCCATCACTACGTGGGCAAGCTCTCGCACCCGACGCCCGAGGATGTCGGAGATGAAGAGCTCGACCGGTGCCGACCTCGGGAGCTCGAAGGCGATCTTCGTCGCGCCGCGTAAGGGGTTTGGCTCCGCGGGGTGGAGCTTGACCCCGAGCTGATCCGACGTCCCGGCTACCTCGGCCGGAGTTCCGTTGCGGTTCAGCAGCACGGAGACGCTTCCGTCACCCGTGTTGATCGAGATCAGATCGTCCGCCCCATTGTGGTCGAGATCGCCGGCGACGATCGCCTCCGGCGCCTGCCCGACCGCGTAAAGGACCGGCGCAAAGAAGATGCAGTTCCCGCTGTTCTTCAACGCGGAGACCGTGCTGGTGCTTGCATTGGCGGTGACCACATCGAATCTTCCATCGAGGTCGAAGTCCCGGATCACGATCGAGAGCGGATCCTTGCCGTCGACCCGGGAATTGGCCCAGCCCGAAAGCCCATTCCCTCCCTCGTTGACGAAGTAGCTGACCAGGTCCTCGATGAGCAGGTTGTGATTGGTGGTCGGGTAGGCGATATCGAGGGTGTTGTCGAACGAGAGCGAGGCGATCGCCACCGCCTCGGGTTCGCGGTCCGGGCCGCTCGATAGATTGGCGTAGACCTGGAAGGCTCCGCCACCGATGTTCCGGAACACGCGCACCAGTCCATCATCGCGCGAGCTGACCGCGAAATCGATCAGCCCATCCCCCGTGAGGTCTCCGGTATCGATGCCACGCGTTTCCGCTCCGACCGGATAGTGCACCGCGGCCAGAAAGCCCCCCGCGCCAGTGTTGATCAGGACCGTAGCGTCACCCGAGGCGCGGTTGTTGTTGGCCACGTCGAGGTATCCGTCGCCGTTGAAGTCGGCCGCCACCACGGTCGCCGGCTCGGTTCCGACCGGGTAGGTCGGTCCGAGAGTGAACTGCCCCGTCCCATCGCCCAGGATCAGGCGGAGCGCACCGTCCCCGTAGAGGGAGACGACGAGATCCTGGTCGCCGTCCAGGTCGAAGTCCCCGGCCACCAGGCCGCGGGGGTTGCTGCCGTTTCCGGTGAGCAGGGAGGTGGGCGACCCGAGAGAACCGTCGCCGAGGCCGCGCAGGAGCTCGATCTTGTCCGGACCATCGCTGGTCACGACCAGGTCGAGGTGACCGTCGTGGTCGAAGTCCGCCAGCGCCCCCCCGAGCGGTTCGTCCCCCACCGGAAAGTGGACGGCAGGGTCGAAGTCCATGTAGGCCAGCGCGGCCCCGTTCAGAAACAGGGTGAGCAGCCCAGCAGTCGGGATGGTCGGTCGCAACATGGGAACACCTCCGGGGTGGTGTGGAACGGCTCACCTTCGCGCGCAAGCCGTGGGCACAAAGCGAACCCAAGAGGTCGAAGCGCACCCGGCGGTGATACAACCGATGTTCGGCCCATCGCTACGTCGCGATCATCCCCAGAAACTCGGCCCCGATCGTCCGCACTGCGTGTCCCGAGAGCGGCTATTCGCCCACGAACGTTCGCAGAAACGATTGGGCGAAGGAAGATCGCTCCACCTCTGCGCGATCCAGCGGATTGTCCCACCAGATCCCCTCGCTGTTCGCCAGGATGATGAACGTGAGGCCGAGGTCCGGGATCTTGAGGTAGAGCGCGGAGTAGGCGTCATCCCACCACCCGGCGTGCCAGACGAGTCGGTGCCCCCGGTGTTCCTGTACGAACCAACCGAGCCCGTAGGGATGGGTCGCGCCGCTGCTCGCGCGGGCCGGTGTCATCATCGCGGTCCGTGACTGCGCGGTGATCAGCACCCCTCGGTCGAGGGCCAGGTCGAACTTCGCCAGGTCGAGCACGGTTGTAATCACCCCGCCCGCGGCCCCGTCCCCTTGCACCGGGGGCGCCGGGCCTCGTTCGATCTCGCCGGTGGCGCCTGAGCGATGCGGCGGAGCCAGGTCGAGCGCGAGGTCCTCGCGCAACGGCAGATCCCGATTCGTGCGGGCCGATCGCGTCATTCCGGCCGGGCCGAACACGTGCTGCGCGACCAGGGACGAGAACGTCGCATCGGTCGCCGACATCATCGGGCGGGACGCCCATGAGTAGAGCAACGGGTTGTAGGAGAAGTGGTCTCCGGGCTCCGAGGTGGCGGTGTGCGAGAGCAGATGTCGAAGCGTATGGCGGCAGGGATCGCAGCGCAGACCCTGGGCGAAGATCGATGGCTGCTGGGCGAAATCCCTGCAGAATTCCTCCCACTCGCTGTACTCCGCCATCGGTCGATCGAGGTCAAGTACTCCCACTTCCGCCAGCCGGAGAGCCACCACGGCGGAGATCGGCTTCGTGACCGACGCGATGTTGTACGGCGTCTCGGCGGTTGCGCTGACGCCCCGCTCCGGGTCGGCGTAGCCCAACCCCAACGCGAGAACGAGCGCCTGGTCTTTCACCACGGCCACCGAGAGACCGGGGATCTGGGCCGTGCGGCGGAGCGCATCCACCTCCTGCACGAAAGCGGCGATGTCCGGCGCATTTCGTTTGGGGTTCGCCGAGAGTGGGTCACGCGCAAGCGATGGGCTGGGGCCGAGCATCAGCGCCAGAAGGAGCGCCACCGCGCCTCGCCTGGCGTCCCCCTGGCTCGCGTCCACTCGCGCTACCCGCGTCGTACTCACTGCCCCACCGGCGGCTGCCAGAGTTCGATCTTGTTCCCTTCCGGGTCCATGACCCAGCCGAACCGGCCGTACTCCGAGTCCTCCGTCTTCTCCAGGACATCGCACCCCTCGTCGCGGAGGGTCTGCAGCAAGGATGCCAGGTCATCCACCCGGTAGTTGACCATGAAGCCCGATTGGCTGGGGGCGAAGTACTTCCCGTCCGGTGGAAAGATCGACCAGACCGTCGTGCCGTTTGTCGGCTTGCCCTCCGCGTCCGCCCAGCGGAACACCGTACCGCCCCACTCCTGGACGTCGATGCCCAGGTGCTGCTTGTACCACGCGCAGAGCGCCTTTGGATCCTTCGCGCTGAAGAAGATCCCGCCGATCCCGGTGACTCGCTTCATCTGGACCTCCGGAGTAGTTTGAAACGCTTCGGCCGCATGGTACCTCGCCTCAGTCCACGATGAACAGCTTGGCGCCGATCGCGGTGGAGGACCGATGCGGTTCGCCGTCGTCAGCGACCTGATAGCTCATTCCAGGCCCGAGGGTGAAACTACGTCCGTCCTGCAGCTCGGTGTGCAGTTCTCCCTCCAGGCACAGGAGGATGTGCCCTTTGCTGCACCAGTGGTCCGCCGCGTAGCCAGGGGTGTACTCGACCATCCGAACGCGGATCGTGCCGAACGATTGCGTTCGCCAGTAGGCGATCCCAGTCTCGCCCCGGTGCTCGGTTTGGGGCACACTTGACCAGACGGTCGTGCCGAACGCGATTCCCAGCATCTGCATGGGGGATCCTCCGGAATTGGGCCCTGGGTGGATGGGTGCGTGGTGGGGAGGCGATCCACGCTGTCAGCGCGACCCTTGACCCGGCGTCTGCACCCTCATCGCGATCTCATGGAACGGGCCTGCCCTCGGGATTCGACCAGCCGCCGTAGTCGTCGCCCTCGAACGGTTGCTCGTGTCCCAGGATCGTGATCATGCTCATAGCTGCCCCCGGTGGTGGGATCCATGGGTGATCAAGTGGAACACCTGCTCCAGGCGCCGATCGCTCCCGAGCAGACCCGCTCGATGCGACTCTGCGGTGGCCGCAAGCCAGGACTGACCCACACGGGCGATCGTTCTCCCGATCGATTTCAGCGTCTCCGTCTCTTCGTACGGTGTCCAGACCGGCGGTTCGATGACCGGCCCGACAGAGCCGCTCCACCCGTTCATCACGTCCACGATGTGGGAGATGGTCCGATGGGGAGTGCGCAGACCGAACCCGAGATCACCTCTCAGTTCCGCCTCGGTCAGCCGGGAGAGAAACGCAACGGCCTGGCGATTGCACCACACCTCGTACTCCACCAGGTTCAGGATCGTGGCGGCGTAGTCGCTCATGTTCACTCCTCCGTCTTCGAGGTTGGTGGGATCTGGGACTCGAGTGCGGAGAGGAGGTGGCTCACTCGCTCGGCGACCGAGACCCGTGGCAGTTCGTGGACGTCATACCCCCAGCGGCGGTACCAGCGGACGACGTCGAGGTACACCCGCTGCGCATGGTCGAACGCGTGGTCACGCTCCGAGTCGTTGCAGTAGATCGCTTCCCATGGAGGGAGGACGAAGACCGTGGGTTCGAAGCGGTAGGCGCGAATCGCACGATTCAGGGCGTCGTTCGGCATCGGCTCGCATTCATGGAGCATGGCGATCGCCTCGAGAGCGCTCCGGTCGAAGAAGGCCAGGGCGAGGTGGGCGGGGAGCGTGGCGTACTTCTCCGCGTCACGGCGCAGGATCTCGCGAGCAAAGGTCGTGGGGTCAGGGCGAGGGGTCTCTCCTCGCGCCAGCCGCTCCGCGATGATCTCGCGCGCAGAGTCGGAGACGACGAAGTGCCCCAGACGTCCGAGCGCGGTGAGGAGCGTGGTCTTCCCCGCACCAGGGCCTCCGGTCAAGACGACGCGGCGCGTGGAGCCGTGCGGCTGGTTTGGAGCAGGATGGGACCCGAGTCTCACGTCCGCGGGAGTTCCCGGATCTCGATCGTTCCCCCGGCCTCGAAGACAGGGTTTCCGGCCAGCAGCTCGCGCGCCTGATCCCAGCTCTCCGCCCGGATCTTGATGAATCCGTCGATGTGGGTCGATACCGCCACCGACAGGCCGGACTTGTTCACGCAGATGCCAGCTCCGATCGCACTTCCGCCTTCGAAGTGCCCGGCGTGCTTCAGCCCCTGGATGTACCGCTCCCAGGCCTCGTCTTCGGCTCCGGCCGCCTGCTCCCGGCCGTCGGTGTGCATCAGGAACATGAAGTCGATCATGGTCTACCCCTTCGGTCTGATCCGTCCCGCCGTCGGTAGCGGGTCTGGGTTCGAGCCGCGCGTTACGACGGGTGCTCGGTAAGGGAGTCCGTCAGATGCTGCCCAGGATCTCGGTCAGTGCGCATTTCCTGGTGCAACCCAGTAGAATACCTGCGTTCGCGATCCGTCCGCATCCGTTCTCAGTTCGCCGATTCGCATACCCGCCTTCTGCAGCACTCGGTGTGAGGCGGTGTTCTCCGGGGCGGCCGTGGCCATCATGCGCTGGAGGCGAAGATCCTCTGCGCCGTGGTGAAGTAGGCCCACGAGTGCTTCGGTTGCAAAGCCCTGCCCCCAATGTGAGCGTAGGTAGGCGTACTTGACCTCCGGCTCCTCCTGGCCTCCGGGGTGAACGATCCCGCAGAATCCGATGACCCCTGGGGCTACGAGCCGCTCCACCGCGTACATCCCGTAGCCTCGCATCTCGTAGTTGCGGCCCGTCACCACCAACCACTGTCGGCACTCCTCGGGAGTGATCGGCTGACCATCCCCTACCCAGCGCATCGCGTCGGCGTCGCCATACACCGCGAGCAGCGCCTCGTAGTCCGACTCCCGCCAGCGGCGAACCGTGAGTCGGTCGGTCGAGAACACCAGATCAGACTGCACTGCACCTCCTCTGATCCCGCCGGTCGCCCGGATCTGTCGAAGCCCACGGCTGGTTTCCAACCATGGGGGTCAATCTAGCGAAACCGCGCTGGATCCGGGCGAAACTCGCTTGACAAATTTTGTTGTCAAAGCTAGTCTAGCCGCATGTTCGACATCCAAGTCATCGAAGATCCGGCGGCCGCGACCGTAGCCCTGGAGCCGACCCGGAGTCGCCTTCTCTCCGAACTGGCCACGCCCGCTTCGGCCGCGACATTGGCCACACGAGTGGGCCTGGCCCGCCAGAAGGTCAACTACCACCTGCACGCTCTGGAAGCGCACGGCCTCGTGCGGCTCGCCGAGGAGCGAAAGTGGGGCGGGTTGACGGAACGTTTGCTCGTGGCGACGGCCGCTTCGTACGTCGTCTCACCGAGCGCCCTCGGCCCGGTTGCGGTCGATCCGGATCGAGATGTCGACCAACTCTCGGCGGCGTATCTCATCGCCCTGGGTGCGCGGGTCGTCCGGGAGGTCGGAGATCTCGATCGTCGCGCGAATGAGACCGGAAAGCGCCTGGCGACGCTGGCGGTCGATACCGAGGTCCGCTTCCAGTCGGCCGCGGACCGGGCGGCGTTCAGCCTCGAGCTCACCGCAGCGATCAGCAAGCTCGTGTCGAAGTACCACCACGAATCGGCACCGGGGGGCCGCGCACACCGTCTGGTGGTCGTCGCCCATCCGATGCCGCAGAAGTCCGAACCCAAGGAGCGATCATGAGCGTGAAGAAGGAAGCATCGGGGCGTCGTTCCATCCAGGTGGAAGTCGAGGTCCCGGGGACGCCGGAGGAAGTCTGGCAGGCCATCGCGACCGGACCGGGTATCTCCGCCTGGTTCGTGCCGGCCGAGTTCGAAGAGCGCGATGGAAAGCCGGTCGCGGTGAGCTTCAACTTCGGCCCCGGCATGGAATCACGGTCCATGCTGACTGCCTGGGATCCGCCGCGCATGTTCGCCAAGGAAGCGGCGGGCTGGGTCCCGGGCTCGCCGCCGATCGCGACCGAGTTCAGCGTCGAGGCGCGGGCGGGGGGCGTCTGCGTGGTTCGTGTGGTGCAGAGCCTCTTCGCCAGCACCGACGACTGGGATGGGCAACTCGAGGGGACCGAGAACGGCTGGCCCGGTATTTTCCGTGTCCTCCGGATCTACCTTACCCACTTCCGCGGTCAACGCTCGGCGTTCATGCAGTTCATGGCGGGGGGGGGGGGGGGGGGGGGGGGGGGGGGGGGGGGGGGGGGGGGGGGGGGGGGGGGGGGTGGGGGGGGGGGGGGGGGGGGGGGGGGGGGGGCGGGCCGGGGGGCGGGGGGGGGGGGGGGGGGACCGGGGGCGGGGGGCGGGGGGGGGGGGGCGGGGAGGGGGGGGGGGGGCCAAGGGTGAGGGGCGCCGCGGGGGGGCGGGGCGCGCGAGCCGACCGGAGATCGATTCGATCGAGCCGAGGTCGGTCGGCGCGCCCGCTCAGCGCAACCGATCTTCGGCCGCTGCGCGATCCCTGGTCAGTGGCTTCGTCCAGCGCGCAGTGACCTTCCCCGCGTCCATTTCCAACTCCCGAAACCCCTCCGAGAGGTAGAGCCGGCGCGCCGGCACATTCTCCGAGTGGTACGAGACCAGGATCGACTCGGCCCCGTGCTCTTCCGCCAAGATCCGAATGAGAGCTCTGACCGCGGCTCTTCCCATTCCGGCCCCTTGCGAGGCCGCGTCGATCAGCAGACGGTAGATCTTCCAGGTGCCGCTCGCCTGGTCGACCCCATACATCGCGAACCCGATCACCCGCTCGCCGACCACTACGGCCAGCGGCCTCGCGTCGGGATAGAGCGCCGCCAGAGCCAGTGACGCGTCGACCGTGGGGATGAACGCCTGCTGATCCGGCCGCACGCGCAGGGCGAGACAGCGCGCCCGAGTTGCGGCGTCGAGAACGATCAACCGGAGCTCTGAGTTTGCTCGACGCGGCGGAATGTTCATCTCGCACTCCAGAATCCCGAACTCCTTGTGGGCCGGGGGGCCGATCGCTGGCTCTCCTTCACCTCAGCGTCAACCACACCCTCCGCGGTCGTCCGGGTGCTACACCCACATGCGATCGATCCCGGCGGCGTGTTGGTTCACGCCGAGACTCGAAGGGCTCTTGCAGCCACCCCCAACCGCCGGTCGAGCGTCCAGACCGCGGCGCGCGAAAGGAGCGCGGCAGAGAGTAGATGCGCATCCACCCAACCGATACCCCGGCCGTGGAGAGGTGCTTCTTCGATCAAACGCCGAACCTCCTCGGTCTCTGCCACCTCTGCTTGGGGCAGTGACTGAAGCAGGGTCAGGATCTCCTGGCGTCGACCGCGCACTGGACCGCCTGCGTCGCGACCGGATGAGCCGCTCCTTCACGGCCAGGTTGATGACTCCTGACCCGCTCTCGCCAACTCCGCGAGTCGAGCGGTGCCGGCAATCGCCGGCACCAGGCTACCTGTCGTGCGTCACGTCCGTGCGCCGTTCCGCGATGTGCCATAGCACGCCCGCCGGGTCGACGATGTACGCGACCCGGAGCCCCCACGGCTGCATCGCCGGCGGCTTGGGCGCGGGCACGCCGAAGCGGTCCGGCAAGCTCAACTCTTCGATCCGAGCCCACCACGCATCGAGATCATCGACCATCAGCTGCATCATGAAATTCGCGGCCCACTCCTCCTGGAAGTACCTCTGCAGAATGAATCCCCCGCTCCCGGCCCTGAAGATGGCGACTTCGCTGTCCAGGGTCATCTCGAAGCCCAGAGCCTCATAGAACCGCTTGGACTGCTCGAAGTCCCTCGTGGGCAAGAACGGGCGGGCGAGTTCGGTCGATAGCCGGAATCGATCGCTGTTCATCTCCTCGCTCCTCTCGGCGAGCGATGCTGGAAGCCGACCAGGATCAGGCAGGCGACCAGCAGCACGCTGTACTCCGCGCCATTCCTCCCCAGGCCGACGACGAACCACCCTTCCGGCAGGTGGACCAGGATGATGCCGACGATGTAGATGCCGGCGAACCCGAGCGAGAGGGGGAAGACCAGGCGTCCGGCGGCGAAGAGCACCGACCCGAGTATCTCGACCGCCGTGATCGCTGCGGCGATCACCGGCCCCAGAGGAATCCCCTGCGACTGAAGCCAACCGCCAAACGGGGCTACCCCGCCCGCGAGGAGCCGCGCCCAGCCATGCGACGCAATGAGACCGGCGAGCAGAATGCGAAGGGCGAGCCAGGACCGATTGGAGCGCGTGTGTGCGGGACCAAGCTGCCCGGACGGATAATCGGTCACCTATGCCTCCTATTCTCCGCGGACAGTTGAGTTGCGGTGGGCGCAGTGTGCGCCCGATCCCCCGTCAATGCACCCGGTCGAACGACCTCCCATTGAACCTGAAGACGCCGTTCCCGGCCACCCAGAGATTGCCCTGGCGATCGGTGTAGATCGCCATGATGTCCTTGCTGGTCAGCCCGTCTTTGGCGGAGTAGTTCGTGAGCGTCTGGCCGTCGTATCGCCAGGCGCCGAAATCAATGGTGCCGAACCAGATGTTTCCGTCCCGGTCCTCCCCCATCGAGAATACGCGATGCAAGGTTGGAGATCCGTCCGTGACGTCTCCGGGAAGCGGTGTCCCCCGCCCTCCGTGCATGCCCACTTTTCCAAGTCCGTGCTCCTGGGTGAACTGGCTGGCGGTGCCGTCGGTGTAGCGGATGACGCCGATCCCGTTGTTCCCGATCCAGAGGTTTCCCTTGCTGTCCTCGAGAACGGACCGCACGTGCAGCCAACCGGTCTCCTCGGTGTGGCCCAGGCTCTGGTCATCAATGACGGTGAACGACCTGCCGTCGTAGCCGATCACCGAGGTGTAGGTGGCAAACCAGACTCTCGCCGGGTTTCCCTGGGCAATCCCGGTGGTCGCGCGCGACGGAGTCATCGTGGGGTCGTCGGAGAGAGGGTAGGTGAGATAGGTGAAGGTCTTGCCGTCGAACCGATAGACACCCGGCTTCCCTTCGGCCTGGGTCGCCCCAGCTCCGCCATCTTCCTTGAACCAGAGGTCGCCCGGCTGGAGGCGCCACTGATCCTTCGCCGTATAGTTCCTGCTCGTCGGCGTTGTGATCCGCTTGCCGTCGAAGCCGCTCAGCCCGAACGCGCATTCGAACCAGACGACCCCGTTCCGATCTTCGTGGATCGACCGCACCTGGTTGTCGCCCAGGCCATCATCCTTGGTGAAGTAGGTGAGACTGTCCCCGTCGAATCGGCAGACCCCCTCGTTCCAACTTCCGAACCAGTAGTTTCCCTTGCTGTCCTGCAGGATGGATCGAACCGTTTCGTAGCGGAGCAGCGTAGGTGCGCTGGCTACGGCGGGCCTGGGTGTCGCGTTCTTTGCCTCTGGTGGCTGCGCGCACGAAAGTGCCGTGCCGAGCCCCAACAGAACGATCGCGGTCAGGGTTGCGCCGGACCGCCGTCGGGCCAGGTTCCGGCGAAGGCAGCCAAGGGGGACGCGAGTCGCACCGCCAGCAGACATCTCCCGGTCCTTTCTGTTGCGTGACCATTCGCCGCACCGCGTTCGTCCGGTGGGCCGAGCCGTGCGCCAGTATTTGAGGATCTCCGCGGGGTTCCCCGCCCCCTCACCAGTGGCTCAACACTGGATTCCAGTCGCAAGCCGGTGCGCTCAGCGCGAGGCAGAGGCCGCCTGCGCCGACTCCGGTCGCCTCCGCCACTCTTCGGCCCGGGCCGCCCGAGTGGGATCCGGTTCCGCGCGATTCCAGGCGTCGTAGAAATCGACGACGAAACGAATCGCACGCCGAGTCTCCGCCTCTCGCTGTGGCAACTGCGGGACGCACGTAACCAGCAGGCTCTCGGCCTCGGGCCAGCGGTGCTGACCGGCGAGCGCCATTCCAAGATGGACCCGGACCAGGTTGGCCAATCCTTCTCCCTCCCCGGAGTCCTCCCCCTTGGCCTTCCGGTCTTCGAGCACGTTCAGCGTACTTCGCAGCAGCTTCTCCGCCTCCCCGGCACGTTGCAAACCGATCAGCGCCAGAGCACGGGCGTCCCGCAGCGACAACACATCGAGGTCGCGTTCACCGAGGGCCTGGGTGCCGTTCTGGACGCCGGCGGCGCCAAGGGCTCGGCCTCGGCAAAGCGCCTCTGGCTGACCAGGCTGACCGCCAGGCACTTCTGCGACTGTAGGGTGCGCGCATGCAGCGCCCCGAGCACACGGGTGCGTGCGGCGAGCGCCTGGCGGTGGTACGCCTCGGCCTCGGCGTCCCGCCCGAGCAGACCGTTCAGCTCCCCGAGATTGCTCACGCTGTTGAGCGTGGTCGGATGGTCCGGTCCATAGAGCTCGACCTTCTGATCGAGCACCAGCTTCATGAGTGGCTCGGCGTCCTCGAAGCGTCCGAGAAGCGCGAGGTCGTTTGCCAGATTCGTGGTCGCCGTCACGGTGGCGAGGTCCCGTTCACCTATCGTTCGGCGATAGGTCTCCATCACCTGCCGGTGGAGAGGTTCCGCTTGCTCGTAGCGTCCCGTTTCCTGGTAGAGATTGGCCAGGGCCACCGCCGCGTCGAGGGTAGAAGCGCTCTCGTCCCCATAAGATCTTCGGCGGGCGTCGAGGTTGTGAACGTAGATCGGCTCCGCTTCCTTGAAGCG
Organism: Candidatus Eiseniibacteriota bacterium; assembly: GCA_016712505.1. Taxonomy (GTDB): domain Bacteria; phylum Eisenbacteria; class RBG-16-71-46; order CAIMUX01; family CAIMUX01; genus JADJQY01. The sequence goes on from JADJQY010000042.1 coordinate 151,498, forward strand.
GCCCTGCTTCCGATAGAGGTTTGCGACCTGCATCTCGACGCTCAGCACGTCCGCGTCCTCGGGCCCCAGGTGGAGCCGGCTCCGCTCGTATACGCCTACCAGCAGTGACTCCGCCTGCGCGAGGCGGCTCATGTCATACTCCAGGAGGCCGAGTTCATGCATTGCCCACCAGGTCTGCGGGTGGTCTGGCCCCAGCGCGTTGCCGCGCAATGCGAGTGCACGCCGAAGGTGGGGCTCCGCGGCCTGGTACTCACCGAGCTTGCGGTAGGTGCGTCCGATGGCGGTTCGGATCGAAGCTTCGACGAGCGGCTCCTTCGCGAAGCGACCATCTGTGTTCGAGTCGCGATCGAGGCGTTCCGCCGCCGCAGCCAGCACTTCGCGCACCGTCACGTCCTTGCCTTGACCCTTCCGAGTGGAGGGAACGGCTGCGGCCAGGAGGTCCACGTTCAGGAACTCGTTCACCGCCTCGGCGATCGCCGCTTGGCGGCGCGCCTCGCGTGCCTGCTCTCGGGCACGCAGGAGTCCCCAGGATGTACCGATCACGCCTGCCACCAGCGCCAGCGAAACCGCCGCCCCGGCCAACACGGCGATGCGGTGCCGGCGAAACAGCTTTCGCGCGCGGTAGAGGCCACTCGGCGGGCCGGCAGTCACCGGCTCATCTCTCAGGTATCGCTCGACGTCGGCGGCGAGGCCGTTCGCCGTAGGATACCGGCGCGTGCGGTCCTTCTCCAGCGCGCGCATCGTGATCCAGTCGAGGTCCCCTCGAAGTTGCTGCACCAGCCGACGCGGTTCCATCTGTCGATTCCGCGCGACGATGGAAGCATCGGTGTCGCGCCCCGTGAGGCGGGTGCTCGGCCGCGATGGCTCCTGCTCGCGAATGAGTCGCTGGATCTCGGCGTACCCGCCCCGACGCAGCTCCTGGCTGTCGAACGGCAGCACGCCGGTGAGCAATTCGTAGAGAAGCACGCCGAGCGCGTAGACGTCGGTGCGTTTGTCGACGTCGAGGCCGCCCATCTCCGCCTGCTCGGGACTCATGTACTCGGGCGTTCCAACCAGAACGCCGAACTCGGTGACCAGATTCCGTTCGCTGAGCGGCTGTGACATCGCCTTGGCGACACCGAAGTCGATGATCTTGGGCGCCGGTCCGTCGTCCCGGATCGAGATCAGCACGTTCGACGGCTTGAGGTCCCGATGGATGATCCCCTTCTGGTGCGCATGCTGAACGCCTTCACAGACGCCGATGAACAATCTCAGGCGTTCGCGCGTGCCCAGGCGGTGCCGGTCGCAGTAGGTCGTGATCGGTTCGCCCTTCACGTACTCCATGGCGAAGAACGGCCGTCCATCCGGGGCCGTACCGCCGTCGAAGACGGTGGCGATCGCTGGGTGGTCCATCATCGCCAAGGCCTGCCGCTCGGACTCGAAGCGATCCACGATCTGGCTGGTGTCCAGCCCGGCTCGAACCACCTTGATGGCGACGCGGCGGCGCACCGGTTCGATCTGTTGGGCCAGCCACACCTCGCCCATGCCGCCTCCGCCGATCCGTTGGATCAGCTCGTAGCGGCCGGCGATCTTCTCGCTCCCGGAGAACGCACTTCGCGCGTCGGGAGGCGGGCTCTGAAACGGTGTTGTGGAAGGAGGATCTTCGGCCACGTCTACCGTTCTCTGCGAAGGGTTGTCGCACCGGACGTTGGTAGGTATCGGCGGTTCTCGGCCCCGAAGCGGGGCCGCCCCACCGTTGGAAGTCTCCCCAGGGGAGCAGGATCGTTGTCTTGGGCGAGAATACCAGGAGCGCAGGCGCCCGGAAACCCCCTATCCCGGTGCGGCAGTGTCCGGTCTACGCGGCGCTATTCGTTCGCCTTCGTTCCCGACAGGGTCAGCGACATGTGGACCTTTCCCTTGTAGCCCGACGGCGTACAGATCGCCTCTGGCTCCACGCCCCAGGCGGTGAAGCCAAGCGATTCGTAGAGCCGGATGGCTGGGGCGTTCCCTTCGGTAACCGTCAGGCGGAGCGTCCGCACGTCCCCACGTTCCGCCGCCGCGGCAACTGCGGCTCGCATCAGCATGAGACCCGCTCCCCGCCGACGCGCCGCGGGGCGGACATACATCCCGATGACGAGCGCCGAGTGTCGCGTCTTCGGCTTGCTTGAGTATGCCAACGACACCGTACCGACGAGCTGCTCCCCATCGAACGCGCCAAAGGACTGGCTAAGTCCCGATGAAGACGCGATGCGGTGCTCCCACCAGGAGAGCGGCTCCGCCTCGCGCTCCTCCGCCGTGGAGGTGAATGCGTCGGCCGCCTGGGTGTACGCTTCGAGCATCAACTCGCGGTACTGCCGCGCGTCCGAAACCGCCAGCGGTGCGACGTGCATCGGAGCTAGCGCCTCCCGCTCAGGCCAGCGGACGCCAGGCCCGAAACCGGGGAGAGATCGGACTTCAATCCTCGCGCTGGGGGATACATACCTCGCTCCTTGGGGTTGACCGGCGCCGATGGCCGATTCTGTCTCGGGCAACGTTCAGGTCCGGCGGCCGCCCGAGGGCGGAGAGCATCGTCCGTCAGTTCTTGGAGCAGCTCGCCGCCATCAGGCAGATTGCCGGAACAGCGGCAGGCAGCTCAAGGCGATCTGCTCGACGTGACGATCATCGGTGCCGCAGCAACCGCCCATGACGCTCAGGTGTTTCAACTGTCGCCGTTTCAGCTCGGCGTAGGTCAGGAAGTACTTTCGCAGCACGCCCTCGCCGTCCGATGACTGGAGAAGATGGAACGCCGCGAAGTGCGGAAGATCCTGGCCCTCGAGAAAGATGAGCGTTGTCTCGATCCCACCGTCGGTCAGGAAGAACTCGCCGGTCAGTTGAGGCAGGGATGCTCGATGCTTGGCCATGTTGGCGCCGTCCTTCTCGCGCGATGGCGGTGATTCATCTCCGTTCCCGCCGCACCGCATTCGCTAGCGCCGAGGTCGGGCACCATTATGACCGACCGGACACTATAGCCGGGGCCGATCCTCACCGCCAACTCTGGGCAACCCCAGATGGCCCCCCGGTGGCGGCGCAGGATCCATGCGGCTCGCGCATGAGTTGGAACTGGACAGTTCGCGCCCGGGCGCCGGCCGCGCGCCAAGCGCCCTCCGGCCACCCGGCAACTCCGGCCACCCCGGCGATCGTGGAGTCGGCCTTTCGGAGGTCGACCGTCCGCTCGCGGCTTCGAATTCGGCCGGTGTTCTATCTCGTGTCGACGGACGTGTGGTACCCGAAAGAGAAGTCGGTGTCCGGCTCCCAGTTCGTGAACTCCCACTCCACTGCGCCGTGTTTCCAGCGGTACCCCGGCGGGTCAAGGGGAGAGTTGGAAGCAGCTCCCCGAGGGAGGGGGCGCACTGCAGTACGCGCGCCGCGAGCGGGTCCAACTCGAACCGAATCGAGGCCGAGAGCACTCGATCCGCCCAGAGCGCCGCCGCTCGCGCCCGGTAGCTGATCACGGCTCCGCTCTCGTCTCCATCCAATCCCCGTGTCCATGTGACCAGGTAGCGCATCTTCAGGTCACGCGTCGCCCCTGGGTCCATTGCGACCCGCCAAACCGGCAGAGAGTCCGGAGCGTCAGGTGCGAACGCGGTCCACGCTCCCCGAGCGATCGGCGCGTAGCGGACCTCGAGCGGAGAGCCATCGAGCACGACTTCGAACGCCGCCCCCTCGTACACACGTCTGTACTCCTCGGGGCTCGGGGCGAATTGCGGATTCGCGACGAACGCCATCTCGAAGTCCCTGCGCGTGCTCGCCAGGTTGCGCAGGGTGTAGTAGCAGGTCGCCTGCCCCGCCTCGGAAACGTCGCTCGGAATCCGAACCACGACATACTCCGTGACAAGCTGGACGCTGTCACTAGCGACCGGGAAGATCATCCCGGCATCCCGTCCAACTTCGGGGCCGTTGGCGGACAGTTCGGAGGTGGAGTTGAGCAATAGAAGGATCCCGACCCAGAGTCCAGCACGATTCACAAGGCGTTGGTAAGGGGATCCCAGCAGCATCGCGACCTCCAATCTGACCACCTGGTTACAAGGCGCACCCTACTCCGATCAGTCGATGTAGTCCGCGTTCTGCATGCCGGCCACCTGCCGTCATTGCAACTCAATGGCAGTCCGCCGCTCGGGGGCACGTGTCGGTTGCCGGCACGGGTGAACGCCGGGAGCCCGTGCTGCCTACCGCCTCCATCGACCCGCGTGCGACAGAACCCCGCGCTCGGGACTCCGGCTCGAGTACCGCACTCCGACGTGGGAGCCCACCCCCATCCCGACGCGGACCTTCCCGGAGGAAGCGGATGAGCGCAGCATTGCGTTCGATGCCTGGGGCGCCAGTTCGAAGCAGCCGACCGCACTAGATGCCCCACTCGAGCCGATCGATCCGCCCGTCCGGAAACTCGCGGCTGCGAGACCATCGTCGTTCATTCGGTGTCGGATCGGCGAAACCGCGCGTAGACGCTCACCGTTTCGTCGATGCCCTGGAAGCGCATCGTCTTGTCCCCCTCGTAGATGAATCCTGCTCGCAGAAGGGTGCGCCTCGACGCGGTGTTGGTCGCGGAAGTGATCGCAAGGATCCGGTCGAGCGCAAACGTCTCGAAGGCCCAATTTGACGCGGCGTCGATCGCCTCGGTCGCCAGCCCTTGCCGTTGGAACGACTCCGCGATGGAGAAGCCGATCTCGACGTCGTCGTCCAGAGGACTGAGCCCGACGTGACCGATCAAGGTGGAGCTGCTCCGGTGCTCAACCGCCAGGACATACGGACCCTGCTTCGGGTTTCCCGGGACCGAGCACTGACTCACGAGATGCGCGACCTCCGAGCGCGCGTGATCGAGGTCTCTGTACACCTGGCTGGGAAGCCCGATGCGGGAGGACTCTTCGTTGCTCAGCAAGAGGGCTCTCGCGGCGTCGTCAGCGACGAACGGCCGAAGCCGCAACGATCGGGTCTCGAGCGGCAGACGGTTGATGTCCATGGTCTCTCCCTTCGATCGGGCGCGCAGGGGTGACGATAGGGATCTCCGCCGCCAACTCGACCTCGATGATGATGTCTCTGGCTTCCCGCCGGTGATCACAGGCAGGATCACGACTCCGGATCGAACATGATCTCGCGCACCTCTTGCGCGCACCGACAGGCCTTCGCGAACCGCGCCGCCCAGGCCAAGGCTTCCTCGCGCGAGGAGACTTCGATGATCGAGAACCCTCCGACGACCGCCTTCGTCTCCGGCACCGGTCCATCGGTGACGGTCCCGTCGGTCGCGACGATGCCCGATCGCTGCCGGTGAAGACCGCCACCGAAGATCCAGACGCCCGCGGCCTTAGCTTCCCGGACCACCGCGTGCGCGGCTTCGCCCACGCCCGGCATTTCGTCCTGTGGTATATGGTCCATCGAGCCATCGTCGAACGAGATCAGGAATCGGTGCATCGCGCTGCTCTTCCTTTCCGGCGAGAACAAAGGACGGATCCTTACTCACGTCAGAGGCCTCGGTCACGGGTCGGGGCGGCTTCCGCGCCCGCTTGGTGACCTGTGTATGCGATCGACGGATGCGCCGACAGCGAAGCCCGCATCGAGGCATCCACCGCGGCTCCGCGAGGTCAGAGGGCAGGTCGTGATCGAGGAGTCCCCAGATGACTTCCTCGACTGTTGGCTCTTCGCTGTCGGAAACCTCATCCATGGCGTCCCCGCGCATCAGAGCGCGTTCGATCACTCCCCAGGTCACCTCGAGGCCCTCCACGATGTCCGCTCCGGAGCGCGGAGACTCCCCGGATCGGTCCCAACTCAGGAACGGCTTCACGGGGGTTGCCTCGTCTCCGAGAACACGATGGGTGTGCAGCGCGCGGCCGAAGACGATGTGCTCGGCAATTTCACCGGCGGAGCGACGACCGGAGATCGGCCGGAACTCCAGCTGGTCCGGCGAGAGCGGGGCAATGGCGCGCTTGAGTGCGCTCTGATAATCCAGCCAGCTTTGGAACACACGCGCTTCAGCGCGGGCTGCTCGTATCATCCCATCCTCCAATCCGCCCAATCGCGCATTTGCTGGCGGCCTGCCGCGTGGAAGTCCTCGCGGGCTCGCATGTGGCTCGCGCTGGGGTTCGCGCAACGAGGCCACGTTGGCTCGCCGCTGCACGCGCGTCCAACAGTAGTCTGAGAATCCAGAGTACACGCAGGCGGGCGACATCCGCTCGGCAAAAGCGGCGCGCTAGGAGTTGGACCCGCCGTAGCCGGCGCCCCCGAAGCCCCCGATTGACCGCCTCATTTGCCCGGGGTCAATTGCCGGGCCCCGCGTAGCGCCCCATGAACAGAACGGTCCCGCGCTCCACATCCCCCACGATGAAGAGGAACGGGCGGTCCGCGCGGAACGCGACGACTTCCGGTGGGGCGTCGTCCAGCCCCATCGTCATCTTGTAGACCGTCGCCGCAGCGGCTTCGGTACCCCCCTCGGTGATCCCAAGCGTCGCGTAGTGGCTCGCCAGGCCGACGAATGTCTCGGGGTCATCGCAGACACCCGGCAGCTCCGCGCTCCCAGGTGTGAAGACCCGCTTGATGCCCTGCGTGCGGAGCAGCGGAATCAGGTTGACCTCACTGGACACCTCGAAGCGGGGTATCGCGACATCCACCCCGCGGCGCTCCATGCCGCGAAGCCACTCGGAAACCTGGGCCGGCGAGAGTCCCTCCTCCACGGAACGCAGCGTGCGTGACCGGCGTGGCAGAACCAGGACCATGGCGAGACCGCTCCCCTGGTACGGCACCATCGCGACCTGAGCCACGTCGTCCTCATGGTAGCGAGTATCCAGCTCCTTGTGCATCATGGGCACAGAGACAGCCTTTCCCGGCTCCGGGTGGAATGGTTCCGTCTTGGTATCCCCTTCCCGGAACCTGTGCTCCCACGCTCCGAGGAAGTACAGCACGTTCGCCAGCACCAGCCGGGTTGCCTCGGTGACTGTCTTTGGATCGACAACCGAGGTGATCTTGCCGCGAGTCCGCTCGGCGACGAATTGATTGATGCGCGCGCAGCTCTCGTCCGGCTGCGCGCCGAGCTCTAGCGTGTCCGCAATCGCGTCGTAGGATCGTTCCAGCAGCGCCTGGTAGCTGGGGGCCATCGAGCACGACCGATCGACCCACAGCCCGTTCGCTAATGACAACTCTGCCCAGTGATTGACCCGCGTCGTGAGCTCGTCCAGAAGCGCTCGGAGCTCGTCATGTAGCGCCGTCTCTGGCACTCCGAATCGCGCCGCCGTGGCGATCTCAGTCCGGGTTTCACCTTCGGCGGCCGCATCCAGCATCGCGGTCGCGATCAGCACGCTCAGCGGTGACACCACGATGTTTCCCGGCGTTTTCGCCATCTCTTGTACACTGCGACGCCGAACTCCGTGGACCCGGAGATCAGGCGGTCCGCAGCCGGCGCGTCCGGCGGTGGCGTGGTGGCGGTCGTGACGAGCGGCGCGGTCAGGAGCAACGCTCCCGCGGCAAGACAGAGACTAAACCGAAGTGTTTTCACGTGGCCCTCCCATGCACTGCCAGTCGCCTCGCCATGTCCATAGCCTGCGCCGTGGATACCTGCACGATCTCATCGGCCAGTTCCGCCGACCATTTCGGCGGCACGAAGCCCGGACCCACCCCTTCGATCTTGTGAGGCCCGGATCCTCCACCACTGAGCACGGGAGACTCCGCCGATCGGCGGCAATGGCCCGCGGTCGGCAGGGATCGCTGTTTGCGCGCCGATCCTGATGCCGACGGCGCGGGTGCTCAGGCCTCGTGGTAGGCCTTCTCGAGGGCCGCCACGTCGAGCTTTACCATGGTCATCATGGCATCCATCACCGCTTTCACCTTCGCGGGATTCCGGTCGGCAATCAGCTCCATGAATCGCCGCGGGACGATCTGCCACGAGAGGCCAAACGGATCCTTGATCCAGCCGCAGGCGGTGGGCGTCGCCCCCGCCGCGACCAGTTTGTCCCAGTACCGGTCGACTTCCGCCTGGTCCTCGCAATCCACGTAGAGCGAGAACCCTTCGGAGAAGGAGAAGTACGCCCCCCCGTTGTAGCCCATGAAGACCTGACCACCGACGACGAACTCCGCGGAACTGATCGGACCGTCCGTGCCGGTGCGGGCAACATTCCTGATCTCGGAGTTCGGGAACGTGGCGGTGTAGAACGCGATCGCCGCCTCGAGCTGATCGTTGAACATCAGGAACGGTGTGACCTTGGTCATCCGCCTTCTCCTTGTTTACGGGCCATCGTGACCGATAATCTCGTGGACGCTCCGACACCTTCCGGGGCGCGCCCCGGCACCGCCTGTCCCGCACCAGCCCCTGACCGGCGCTACGGCGCAACGGGACGTCGGAGCGCCCCAGCGCCGCCGCAGGTCGTTTCGCTCCCGGCACCAGTCAGCGTCCGATCTCCGCATAGTGGGCGGAGGATCGCACGACCTTCCCCTCATCCGCGAACTCGAATTGCTCCGCGCCGAGCTTTCCGTCATGCCGCTTGTAGAGGATGACGACACTCGCAACACCAACAAACACCGACACCAGCTCGAAGCGCAGATCGGCGCGTCGCGCCAGCGCCCGACGCCAGTACTCGCGAATGGCAGTCTGCCCCTGGAGCTTCCCACTTGGCTCCCCCGCGACTTCCGGAATGAACGGCGACGAGAATTGAAAATCATCCTCGTAGTGCGCCAAGATCCGGTCCAGGTCATGACTGTTCCAGGCCGCGATCCATTCGGCGGCGAACGCCTCGGCAAAGGCGCGGTCAAGCATGGGTGCTGATCCTCGGGGTCAATGGAGAAGCGAAGCGCTGCCCGCTCCAATCTAGTGCCAGGTTCGCCGTCATTCTCCTCCAAGCATCTCGCCGATGACAAGGGGCATGCGATCGACCGCCCGAGGCTCTCGGGTGATGCGGAGTATGACTTCCACAGCTGGCGATAGATGCTGCCTAGCGCGTCCGGCTCAGCCGCGGGCCACGCAGCGGCTCTGAGGCGTTCCAACGCCGCGCTCGACATCCCAGGCCTCATCGAAGCAGTCCGAATCCGACCGCTTCAGGTGGTAGGTGCGAACCGTGGTGCCCCCCACCCCGAAAGCAATCATGAGCTCCGCTGATCTGATTCTCTCCCCGCCGGCCTGTGACTCCGTGGGCGGCCGGGCCGATCGCAACATCAGGCCGCACTTTGCCTCGGCTGCCGAACGGCCGCGGAGACGCCATGATTCTCACTGCAACTCCCCGATCGCGAGCCTCACCAGGTGTGCGACCCGGCTCACATCGTCGTCGGAGTGAAAGCCAATCTCGATCCACTGCGATGACGACGACCGCGTCGGGTGAAGAGCCGAACGAATGGGGTGTTCGAGCCCAAGCTTTTTGATGACCTTACGGGTCAAGCGGAGGTCGATCTCGTTGTCGTGGTGGAAGTGCGCGAACTCCTTGCCACGGAAGAACAGGGCCGTGCCCCCGGCGACCTTGGAGGGTTCGGCGGTGAAGCCATCGATGGTCACGAGGCTTGCCAGCAGCTTCTGCCTGAGGGATGCCATTGCAGGACTCGCGTCTCCTATCGTTCGCGCTCACTTGCGGGCGACAACCGGCGGCGCCGGCCGGCGATCGTCAGTTTGAGCCAAGGGTTGGACCTCACGCGCGCTCCGGCAAAACAGGAGCCAGGAGATTGGCATCGCGAGCAAGCAACCACTTCCCCCCGATTCGCTGAAAGACAGTGAGGGTGTGGCCCGCTCGCTCGTTTGGCGCACTGGCGCCTGGAGCGGTGACGGAAACGACAAGCTCTGCCCGAGCGAACGCGAGGTCACCTGAGACTTGCACCTCCAGGACGTTCGAAGAGCTGCGGATCACCGGCCGCGCGCTTCCTGAGGGCACTCGAGACAGCGCTTCGAACTCAGCCTTTCGCATCGGCGGACGGCCTGGAACGAGAAAGACGACGTCATCGGTCATCAGACCGAGGACCGTGTCGAGGTCTCCCGCCTTGGTCGCCGCGTGCCAGGCCGCGATGAGCTGGCGGATTTGCTCGTCGTCGGAACTCATTCAGGCCCTCACTTCCCACGTGGCCCTGTCGGGATCGGGAGGAGCCTCACGGCTCCTCGAAGCAAGAACGACGTGGATCATTACCACAAACTTGACGGGGCGAGGAGTGAATCCATCCAAGGGGCGAGTGACCGGGGGGGGCCAGTAAAATGCAGCCATGACTTCTCCGGTCAGAGGAGTGTACGGATCGGCCGTGCTCGCGGGGACCTCCGGGCTTGAGGCGAAGAGGGGCGATCTACCAGGGGCCTGCGCGGGTCACGTTGACGAACCTCTCCCCGTCCAAGCGGAACGCCCCCATCCAACCGGAGCACCAGATCCGGCCCTGCCGATCTTCCCTGGTGACATGGATGGCACCGCTGGTCATCCCGTCTTCTGCCGAAAAGATCCGGACCGAGGTCCCGTCGTACCTGCAGACTCCGACCCCGTTCGCGGAGAACCAGAGGTTGCCATGACTGTCTGCGTAGGGGACACCGAGTCCGACCTCCTGCAGCACTTCCGGTAGCTCGACCCGGGCAAACGCATTTCCGTCGCAACGGAGAAGACCCTTACTCGATGTGAGCCAGAGGACTCCGGACGGATCCTCCGCGATCCCGCCAGCGTAGGTCACGGTCTCTGCGTCCATCAGGTGGATCCTCGACACCGCGTCTCCATCATAGACAAACACAGCCCCCTCGCCAGCGAACCAGAGACGGGACTGACGGTCCTCCAGAATGCACCACACGATTTGCTCGCTCGAGACGCCTTTGTTGGGGTCCGGCGTTCCCGCCGGTAGTTCGAACGAGGTGAAGCGGCTTCCGTCGAAGGTGGAGACTCCGGCGATCGTGCCGATCCAGAGAAGCCCCGCGCGATCGACGAAGAGAGACCAGACATCGTCGCTCCGCAGGCCATCGTCGGAGTCGTAGGTCGTGAAGGACTTCCCGTCGTACCTGATCACGCCCCCGGTCGTGCCGAACCACACGTGGCCGACCCCATCCTCCGTGATCGCCCTCACGGTAAGGCCCTGGTCGAACCGGTCCCGGATGTCGAAGTAGGTCAGAGACGCGCCGTCGTGCCGACCGATTCCGTCCTGCGTGCCGAACCACAGACTCCCCCTTCGATCCGCGAAGATATCTCGAACGACCCCGCTGATCTGGTTACCCTGTGACTCCCGCGCGTGCGGGTCGGTCCGGAACTCCTCCAGCCCCTTGGCCGGCAGGCTCACACTGGCTTCGGTCACGGTGGTGGCCGCCTCCGCACCCGGGGGGAGGTCGAGCGTGAGCATGAGCCCGGCCGGGAGAAGGAATGCGGGAACGAAGATGATTCGGCGGACGGAGAGGTACCAGCGGGCAAGAGTCGGGAGGAGGAACTTCAGGACGCACGCTGAAGCTTGGTCGCGTTGTGCCAAGAGGGATCTCCCGTTTCGCCCGAAGTTGATGCGTCGATTACTCACCAGCCAGCGACCGGTTCCCGCGACCGGCGTCCGTCTTCCGATCTTGGTGCCCCTCTCCCGGCGGCCTCTGCTCTCGCCGAGGGACCGTGGATCGGATCAATCCGGACTCCAGTCCACGGCTGGAGTTCGCCGAGCAGGAGGGTGAAGTAGGATCGGGCGACACCTGCTTGACGATCATGGTGCCAAGAGAGGGACCACCTTGTTCCCGGAAAGTTTCAGTCTGCATGCCGTTCGAGTTTGCGGTCGCTGGGACGAGTCTACGGAGGCACCCTTGCGAGGTTGCGGCCAGCGAGCGCAGTGATTCAATGCCAGCGCGTCGCAGAGCCACCGTCGGCGCCAACGCGCGGTCAGGCCTCACCCTCGCAGAGATACGCATTGGGGACGTTCCAGTCCGCCGGAATCGCGCGGCCGGCTGCCGCGAACATCGCCCGGACGTTCGTCGCGACGGCGATCGCATCGCGCTGAAACTGCGGCAGCCCGCCGCACTGCGCGTAGCTGATCGGCGTGACGGCGAAACACAGCGTTGCCCAAGGAAAGCCGCGGCCCCACGTCACGCCCGCCACGCGGAAATCCGTACGCGCGCCATGCGCGAGCAGCAACGCCAGCACCGGCGCGAGCACGGGATCCTCCAACACGCCTCCCGCATCGAGCAACATCGCGAGGCACGCGGCGAACGCCTCCGAGCGATAGTACATCTCGACCAGCGTCGTGACCGGACTCGCGCCATCGATCGGCGCCCGCACATCAAAACCCGCCTCCAGCACGGCGCGGAGACGCGCCACCGAGTGGACCTCACACGCCGTCACAAACTCCCGGGTCAGCGCATCCATCCCTGCACCTCCGACCAAAGGCAAAAACTCACGTGCGGCATCAACACTTGCGTGCACCCGACGGAACCGCGAAGCGGGACCGGCCCGATGAATCGGCGTGTTGGGTCACCCGCTACCTATCCAGCACACGCCGAGCACGCTCCTTCAGATCTGCCGTGAGCTCGGACCGGGCGATCTCGCGAGCCAACACCAAAGCGGAGTCGCCCGGAACATGGTAGAGACAATTGAGGATGTCGCGAAGCGGCCCATCCCGTTCGGGAGAAGACCTGCCGGCAAGTGAGGCGTGGTAAGCCCGAAGAAACGCCATGGTGCGGGGATCCTGCATGATCGCGAGGAGCGCGAACCGGGAATCCGGGGGATGGCTACCCACCCGGATGGCGTCGGTCACGATCTCGAAGAGGTCATGCGAACCCAGATTGCTGAAGCCGTAGCCGGCGGCGAGAGCGGCCGCCGCGCCTCGGGGAGAGAATTCATCCCTGGATTCGCTGGAGTCCGCGAGGAGGGGAAGACAAGCCGCTGCGATCCGATCCCTGTAGAGACTCGTCCGGCAGTCCGCAAACTGGCGAGCCGCGAGCGGGCCGGCCCACCGACGCCAGTCCTCGGGAAGGCACCGACGACTCAGGCACCAAAAGGCCTCCCGATACCGATACGGAGGTCCCTCGCGAACCATCTGCTCCAGGTCGCCCAGATAGTCCTTCTCCCCCGCCGCACATTCGCCAGCCCGCGCCGTCGCCACCATCGCCATGACAGCCAGTACAACAGCCAGGGCGGCGCGTACCCCCTTTGCGCTCAGCGGAACGCTTAACATTCGACAGCTCCTCTCTGGTCTATCCAACTCGCCGATTCAGCGGCGGCCCCCGCTGCGGGCCGTTCGTTGCAATGGGTTGTTGGGCGACGGAGTGCTACTGGACTCGGCGATCCCTCCGGGTCACAAGTACACCCAACCGTAGCGCCGCGGCGAGGCTCACGGAGAAGTCAGTGCCCGTTCGCCCACGGGAAAGCCCGGAAGGGTACGAGCCAACGCCACCAACACGGTCACGCACGCGGCCCCCACGATCCATCTGTTCTTCCTGCTCATATCAGGACTGCCTCCTCCCCGCGATTCGCCGGAAGCGGTGATCCGACGGAGCATTCCCCTCACATCCTGTCGCCTGCACGGCGTGAATCCCTAAACGTATCTCGTGGATGTCCTGCAGCGGATCGACACCCACCCAGCGAAGGATGTCGCCCTGCTCACCCCCCGGCTCTGGAAGGAGCACTTCGCCGCGAATCCGCTTCGCGCGGCCCTCGACCGCCAACCGGCGCAAGTGGAATCCGTTCTCGAGGGTGACTCCGTCGGTTGACCGGCTACGGATCAGTGATGCTCAGCTCTCAGCATCAGCCGCGGCCCGTAAGTTGTCCGCCAGATGCGTCGTTCGACGGCAACGCGCACGCTATCGGTCATCGCCACAACGTGCTCTTCACGCGTCCGCAGAGGGCCCAATGCTCGCGTACCGGAGCCCGATCGCCCCTTGCCTGAACTGACGGATGTTGAGACACCGGACACGGATGGCCTGACGAAAGAACGGCACGCCGGCCCCAAGCGCCGCCGGGTGTATGAACAACGCGTACTCATCTACCAGATTGTACTCCTGCAGCGCGGTGACGAGCTGGCTTCCTCCGTAGCACAGTACATAGCGCTCCGCACTGTTCTTCAGGCGCGCTATCTCCGCAGGCACATCGGATGACACCACACGTGTGTGCCAGCTGAGCTCCGTCAACGACTTCGAGACGACCACTTTCGGCGTCGCAATCCACATCCGCCCGTACTCGCGCTCGTAGGCGGGCTTTCCCTCGTCAGCGGCTGCGTCTGGCCAGTACGGAATCATTACCTCATAGACTTTGCGACCGTACAAGAACGCGTCGGCACCAGCGGCAAGCTCATTGAAGGCGCCGTGTACCTCATCGTCGATGCTGACCCAACTCCCATCGTCCTGCCCGTGTCCCTCGATATAGCCGTCCAGCGACAAGTTCATCGATACGATCAGTCTTCCCATTTCCGTCCTCCTGCGACCTGACGCTCCGGTTCATCGGGAGCGCGCGCCGTCGTCCACTGCAGTCGATTGTTAGGCGGCGCCCTGGTTACGTCTACGCCGCTTGCGCCAGACTGGCGCGAAGGTGGGAAGCACGATGCCGCATGCGCCGCCGCCAAGCAGGGGGATCACTCGGCCGACCTCGCTGGGGATGGTGAGAGTGTCGGGCACGCCGGTTTGCCAGAACACCCCCTCCGCGCCGAGCTGCGACGCGATTGCCCTGCTGCCGGTCGCCAGAGCACTGATCGCGTCCTCCGTGTTCGGGTTGATCCGGATGAAGGCACGCGTATCATCTGATGGCGCGAGCGGCCGCCTCCACCAGCCGAACAGCGCACCAGCCACGAGTCCTGCTGCCCGGAGGATGACCAGCAACATAGCCACACCCGCGCGCTTCATCATAGCGGTCGATCACCTCCCAGCACCCCTGCAGCCACGTTGTCGGCATCTTGCCTCCTACCGCTGCGCAACGGTCGCCGCCGTAGCGCGCGGCACTGAGGTGACCGGCGGCCGCCTTGGGCACGCGGCACGCTCGATGCACTGGCTAGAGAGTACCACGTCGCTTTCCGCGCAGAACCGCGCAGCCCATGCCGACCAGGCCCACATTGCGGACCGCGGTGCCCAGGGTTTGTAGGATGTCCGGAGCGGGCAACAACGCCAGCACAAGGTTCGCGAGCAGACCTATTCCAAACAGCGACACGGCCCACGAGGGCAGTCCCTTTCCCCTGAGCGCCGTGCTCGCGAAGAGAAGGCCGCCGACGATCATGAGCGCACCGTGAGCCGTGTAGAGAGGACCGAGTTGCCTCCAGAGCGTTTCGTAGTCGGCCACGCCCAGGGCCAACGCGTAAAGTGTCGTGTGAGCGAAATAGGTAAAGGCGACGCCGTAGAGTATCGCACCGATGAGTGCACCGGTCCCAAGCGCGTCACTTCGGATGACGTAGACACCGAGAAGTAGCCACGGCATCGGCAGGAAGGCAATGTAGTTCAGCCACAGTTGCGGAGTGGAGAAGCCACCCTGGTACCATTCCATCGTGTCGGTGACCGAGTGGAGTATCGGCGCAACCACCGCGGCGCCCCCAACAACCACTCGCAAGGCAGATGGCGGCTTTGACGGCACCGCGGTCACTTGGTGCGCCCGACCGGCTCGCGCAGTAGGGAAGCAACGCGGTCCTGGCAATCGTAGTGGCACTTTCGACTCAGGTAGATTTGCTCAGCAGCACTTCCCAGTGCTCAACGCTCGCCAGCCTCAGCAGACCGACTCTGGACCATGGGTCCTGAGCCAACCGATTCCGCACGGCAGCCTCATCGTCAGCGATGACGATGAGCCTCGCCTTGTGCATCACGGGATCCTGTAATGGCCCTCCGAGCACGACGAAACCATCGTCGACAAGTGCATTCATGAACGCAGCATGCTCCGCCCACAGACCCTGTTCGCGCATCGGAACCGACGGTTTCCAGGTTGGTCCCCTGTTCGCTGATCACGACAAAGTAGGGCATCTCATAGCTCCTGTGGCAAGCTGCCTCGGTGGACGGACGGAGATCTCGCGACCAGCATTCGGACGCCTCACGCTCCCCTTCGCCCGCGGACTCCCCGGTCGAAGTCTCCGCACTTATGATCGATCCGGATTCCAGGCCTCCGGGGGCAACGAGAAGCTGGGCCGCGGTCGCGCGCGCCGCTCATTGATCCGCGTATCCATGATCCCAAGACCGCCCCGGGTCGTGATTCCTCAGATCCACCCCGTGGGCGAGCCACGCCTTCAGCGGAAACAGCACGTTCAGCCATCCCGCACGCGTCTCGATCCAGTCGCCGGGCTCAACACCCTCGTGTGTGAGCAGCAGGTCGGTACCGTCGACGCCGTCGGATCTCAACTCGAACCGCGCGGTACCCCCAAGGTACTCCAGCGCAAAGATCTCCGGGCAGCGTCGCTCCAATACGCGACTGCGGTGCACGTATCCGTTGATGAACCGGAACTCAATGTGACCATCCGACGCTATGGCGGACTCTGCCCAGAAGGCGGCGCGCCCTGCGTCTGAGTCCAAGGCCGAGAACACGGTCGCCGGCGGAACCGGGAGATGCATTCTCCAGCAGATTCGACCCTCTGGTCGCACTTCTACGTCCCCCACCTTATGGCTCGAGCGACAAGACACGATTCAGCCCAACGTGTGAATCTGCCCGCGGGCGCCGGACCGCGTGGCCGCTTGGCGAACGTCCGACGGAGCGAAGCATTCGGCATCACTGTACGCGGTAGTAGATGCCGGTCTCAAGCTGGACGGATCATCGTGCCAATCACCGTAGAGCTCCCATGATTGGCCGTCCAAGGGTAGACCTTGCTCTCTGCACCAAGCATCCAGACGCGCACAGGTGCGGTGCAACTCCGAGTACGGGCCGGCATGCAGTGCGTGCACCGCTTCGCCCGCCGCGAGAGTGAAGCACTTGACCGCCTGCTTTGAGGCAAACGTGCCCGACACGGGAAACCCGACGAAGAGTTTGCTCGGTAGAGGAAGTGGCACGGGCATTGCCTCGGTTTCTCCAAGCGTCGCTGGTTCGCGTACAAATGGAGGCGTCTGCCTCTTGGGTGGTCGCACGCCGGGCATCAGCCCCGGCGCGCGCGGCCCACTTGCCGCGGCGTGCGCTTGTTCGGCGATCCGCGCGCAGCCGAAATGCACCGACCTCTACTTCGTCTCCGGCGGCCATGCGCCGATCGCTTGGCGCAGCGCGGCGACCTTCCCGAGGTGGTACGCATTGTGCACCGCCAGACTCTCGAGGACGTCCGCAAATGTCAGGCCCGGGCTCACTTCCTTTGCCAGTTCCTCCGGCGAGCGGCCCCAGGCCACCGCTTGCTCGGCACCTTCCAGGAACGCGGCGACGAGTTCGTTCCAGAGGTTCTCATTCTCCGGCGCGGCAGACGGGAACTGCTGGCCTTCCGTCTCGCACATTGCTGCGGCCGCCGCGTCGCGCCGGACCACGGCGGACTGCCATTGTGTTGCGTGCCACAGTTCGTCGTAGATTGAGTGCGGAGCGCCGGGCGGACGGGCCGTTGCTTGCGCGAGCGTCAGCCCCGAAAGCAGCCGAGAGCGGGCGATGAACTCCCCGTCGACGAAGAGGTGCCTCCACTTACTCATTGGCGTCACGACTCACTTTCTCGCTCCTCGGCGTCAATCTCCGGAGCGCTCGTCGCCGAACGCTCCGGCTGGCCCCAACTTGAACGGCCATCGAATCACACTTTGGCAACGTGCTCCCGGTACCACGCTATCGTGCGCTCGATAGCGGCCGGGATAGGCGTGGCAGAGAGGCTGCAGTCGCGTTCGATTCGCGACGAATCGACCACAAACGGCGCGGTGAACTCGTACATCATCTCGACGCTGTCCCGGGCGGCGGGGATGAATATCCCGACCACACGCATCATGAGCGGTGACACCACGCTGAGTCTCGGCTCGACGCCAAGGACCCGACAAGCCTGCTCGACCATTTGGCCCTGCGTCCTGGCAGGGGCAGTGGGTGCCAACCAGACCTGACCAAGAGCTTCGCCGTGCGTGCCAAGAGCCGCCGCCGCAAGGCCGACGTGCGTACTTCCCCGCGCGCGTGAGCCGCCATGACTTCCTCTGCCGTCTTCTGGCGGAGCGCTCCTTTCCTTGACACCGGTGCGACTGGCGAGGCCTCGGTCATCGGCTTCGAGGAATCATACACGTAGAGGTTCTCTATCGACACGTATCGGGCATTCGCGATCCTCCCCGCAGCGAGTGCGCCGGCCCGCAGGCCCGGAAAGAGCTCGTGGCAACGGTGATACGGAGGATTGAGTGCCTGGCAGACGACGCTGGCTCCGGTGGCAGCCCGGGCCGCCTGACTTGCGTCTGCGACGTCCGCTCTGGCCATCTCGATGCCGGCCGGCATCAGGTCCGGACGCACTCCGCCTCGATTCACCGCGCGCACAGCGAATCCTTGGCTGCGCACCGCCCGCGCCGTCCAACACCCCACCGGGACGGTTCACCGCTCGAGGACTCTTCGCAGCTGCTCTAGATGCTGCACTTCGTGCTCAGCAATGCGTTTCGCATAGCTGAGGACGGTCGCCTCACGTCCCAGTGTGGTGCCGGTGAACGTGGCCCGTCGGGACCAGCCGGCCACATCGAGGCCGACGAGCGTGTCGAGGAGGCCGCGTCGCACGCCCGCGAAATCCCGGAGTGATTCGGCGAAGTTCTGATTCAGGTAGTCGGTCTTCTTGAGCCAACCGCGCGGCGACACATACCGGATCGTCGGTTCGTGTTCGGCAATCATCCGGTCGATGCTACGCCCCCACACCTCGGCACAGGCCCGCAGGTGCGCCACGATCTCTCGAGCCGACCACGCATCGGGCGCGGGCGAGTGGTGCAGGATCGCCTCGCTATGCCCGCGTGCAATGCGCGCAATCTGCTCTGGGGTGGCAACAAGCGCCTCGAGGGTCGCTCGGATCTCAGGCTCGTGGGCAGCGGTGGCTTTCGGCATGCCCGCACTCCTCGGGTCTCTGTTCGGTCTGGCTAACGAGACAGGGTCCTGCCGCCCTGTGGCCGACTAACGATCCGCCTGATCACAATACGCGAGCCGCAGTGACCGCAGCAACCCGGGTGAGACCGCAATCACGACGAAACATCCCGTCATGCGATAGGCGGCGCAAGCGGTCCCATGACGAACAGCGTGTTCCCGAAAGGGTCGATGAGGTCGAACGTGCGCGCGCCCCACGGCTCGTCGATGGGCGCCCGGAGCACTCGGACCCGCGCGCTCCATTCGACATGGTACCGATCGACGTTCTCGACCTCGAGCGAAACGCACACCTCCCGCCCGTGTCCAGGCATGGGCGCATCGATCGTGACGCAGAGGCCCCCGCGCTCCAGCCCAAGAATCCCTGTGACCCCGTCCTCGGTAGCCTCGAACCGGACCTGAAAGCCGAGGCGGTCTACGTAGAACGCCTTCGCGACGCGGAGATCGTCGGCGGGCAGGTGAGGAATCGCGCGTTCCATGCAGTCGCCTCATGTAGGGTCGAGTTCCGGGGACCTTTTGAGATGGTGCGGTTTGGTGCCGTGCGGTCCAGCGGCGGGCGACAATGGATGCGCGACGCGCGATAGACTGGGCAGCGCCCAAGCTCGCGCTCTGCACGAGGGTGAATCTCGCACCCGGCGACCCGCCGCTGCAACCCCTTGTTCGGCGACTCGGCTCTATCGGAAGCTGACGATACCGACGCGCTTGCCGAAAGACTCCGGCTCGTCGACCAAGTCCGCCATCGTCCAGGCGAGGTCCGCGTAGCCCGTCTCGTAGCTCCCCGGGGGGAGATCTTCGAACGCGATCTTCCCCCGCCCCACTGGAATGTCCTCCTTTAGGAACGCAGGGCACATGAGAGTCCACCTAAGCCCGGAGTCTCGTAGCGCTTCGTAGTGCCGGACGTGCTCTTCCGACACGTATCTCAAGTATTCCGGCAGTCCTTCTCGGTTGCGGTAACCCCCGTCAGGATGATCCAGTTCACCGGCAGAAGCGATCGACACGATTCGCTCGACGCGTTCATCGCGCATCGCGCGGATGATCGTCTTTACGCAGTCTGACAGGTCGGTATCCGGTTTGGACACGTCAGCCATCCCGAGGCAACACAGCACCGCATTCACGCCTTGGATCGTGGCGGTCACGTCGGGCAGAGACCGTGCGTCTCCCACATGTACTGTGATGCCCTGGGCACGCTGCAACCCCGTCGGGTCTCGTACCAACACGCTGCTCGCCCATTTGCGAGCAGCAGCCTCGTTCAGGAGCAACCTACCCGTCCTGCCCGTACCACCGAACACTGCTGCTTTCATCCTCGTTCGATCCTTCCTCAAATGTTGTCGCCGACCGTCTGCCCTGAGCCGCACCGTTCGGCGCGCGCCTGGATGATGGGCTTGGCACACGCCCAGAGAGCGTACGCGGTCACCACGCAAGAGTTACAATCAGAGCGCGCATTCCAGTGACTGCGGCGACGAGCCATGTGTTGTAGGCCGAACCGCGATTGGGAAACAGCTGCCACGACACGTTGTACGGGGCGTGGGTGACGGCGACCGCGAAGACGCTGCGATGCACAGAAGTGTCCGGCTGATACGCTCGCGGCACACCTTCACAATGGACTCCGCATCACGCCCTCAAGACGACCGCGATCATGCCCGGTGTTTCTGACCACCGGTTGAGCTGATCGCCGCGTGCGCAGTCGCTTACGCTCGATCGGTTTTGCGTCACGCGTCCGCTTCAGCCCTCTGTTCGGCGTCATCATGAACTAGAGCTCCTGACCGAACATGATGCGATGACCATCAATTGTGCAGATGCCGAACTCTCGCATGCCCCACGGCTTGTCCGCGAGTGTCTGAGTAAACTCCGCGCCCGTGGCCTGATACTCGCCGAATAGGGCTGACGCGTCCGATACCGTGACGTAGCCGTACCAAGAGTGGTCGCCGAGATCCCTGGGAGAAATGGCGTCAGCGCACTCACCGAGCATCAGGCGGAAGCTCCCACGAGACAGAAATGTCCAGCCTGGCGCGGTGAAGTCGATGTTCAGCCCGAGAACAGTGGTGTAGTAGTTCGTGGACCTCTCCAGATCGAGTACGGCAAGCGTGAACCGGACCTTGGTGAACTCGGACATGGTTTCCCTCCCCGCGAACTATGATCTTGACGCCTGACGCTCGCGGCGACCGACCCCGGCGATCGAGTGCGAGCCAGCAGCCCGGTCCACCGCGATGATGGGCGGCATCGTGGCGCGGGAACTCCTCGCAGTCGTCAACGCAACGGAGAGACATGTTGCCGGCTTTCAATCCTCGTTCTGACCCGATGTCCGCGCTGCCGGACCACCTGCTAGACCGTGGCACCGAACAACCGACCCACCAGAGCCGATACGCCCATGGCGAGCGCCCCCCAGAAGATCACCCTGAGTGCACCCCGCCACATGACCGCGCCCCCGATGCGCGCGGCCGCCGCTCCCAGCACGGCCAGGAGGACGAGCGCGCTCGCGGTGACGAGGCGCGCCAGCCATGCCCGCGGCACCACGGCCGAGACCACAACCGGCAGCAGCGCGCCTACGGCGAAGGTTACCGCCGACGCGAGCGCCGCTTGCAGGGGCCGCGCCGCCGTCGCGTCCGAGTGCCCGAGCTCATCCCGCGCGTGGGCGGCCAGCGCGTTCTTGGTCATGAGTTGCTCCGCGACCTGCTCCGCGAGCGTTGGCGTCAGGCCGCGCTCCACGTAAATCGCGGCCAGTTCGGCACGCTCGGCCACGTCGTCCGACGCCAGCTCCCCTCGCTCGCGAGCGAGATCCGCACCCTCGGTGTCAGCTTGTGAGCTAACGGAGACATACTCACCGGCGGCCATGGACATCGCACCGGCGACGAGACCTGCGACGGCTGCGGTCAGGACCGCCGACCGCGGGGCGCCCGAAGCTGCGACACCGACCACGAGACTGGCCGTCGAGATGAGACCGTCGTTCGCCCCCAAGACGGACGCGCGAAGCCAGCCGATGTTCGCCGTTCGATGCCGCTCTACGTGGCGCATCCGACCTCCCTGTATAGCGACGGGGCCCTTGGCTCTTGTGGCGGCCTACCGCGGCACTCTGCTGCAGGGCCTTCCGACAGGATGCGGCCACCGACCGAAGGGAGCAAGGCCGCAGTCCGTGGAAGCCTTGTCGGCAGCGAAGCGAGGTCAGGCCCCAACATCGCGGAGATACCGGTTGGGCACGTTGAGATCGTGCGGCAGCGGGCGCCGTGCGCCAACAACACCTCCGCAGCGGCGACATGTCCGTACTCGGCAGCGTGCATCGGTCGCGCAGTCAGCCCGAGCACCGATCACCACACATCAGTCGGTCGCCGACGCGCCGATCTCGGCGCGCGGCTCGATCCATTCGTATTCCCAACTCCAGGGCAGATGCGTCTCGCCAAGGACGGCCCGGACCAGGTCGGGGTAGAGACGCTCGGCCCGCACGTCGTTCGAGAGCAGGACCAGGCACCGCCGCTCGCGCTCGACGCAGACAACCATGTTCGCGGTCCAATCATTGTGGCCACCCTTGAACCAGACGTCGCCACGGGCACCTTGGAAGGTGACCAGTCCGAGGCCGGCGGCCAGGCCGATGGCCGCGTTCTTGGGGTTGGAATCGGAGACAAGTGTCGGAAATTGATGGACCGATGTGATCGGCACCTGGGCCCGCATCATCTCCGCGCGGGACGCTCGACTGAGCCCGTCGCCTCGCACGATGCCGGCCCAGAGCCTGGCCTGATCGGCAATGTCGGTATCCATCGATCCGGCCGCGCTCACACTCGACCGTTCGTCGTGCGGTTCCGGCTTTCCGTCCATCCGGAATCCGTCCGCCAGATTCGCCCGGAACTCCGGGCGCCACTGCATCGAGGTTCGCGCCATGCCGAACCGGTCGAAGACCCGTGCCTGCATCTCCCGGCCGACGTCGAGCCCCAGTGCCTGCTCGAGCACGAGCTGGGCGATGTAGGAGCCTTCACCGGAGTAGCCATACCGAGTGCCTGGATCGTGGTGAAAACGGAGCTTTCCGTCATCCTCCAGCCACCGGAAGTTGGCGAAACCGGAGGTATGCGTGAGCAAGATCCGCATGGTCAGGGCCCTCCACCGAGGGTCGTCCGCCAGGTCGTGGTAGTCCTCGTACTCCGGCAGCGGACGCGGCAGGAGATCCGCGATGGAGGTATCTAGGCTCAGCCGCCCCTCATCCACCAGCTGCATGACGAGATACGTGAATGCGGTCTTCGTCAGTGACGCGCCGTACATGATGGTCTCGATGGTGAGTGGATCCCCTGCAGCGTTCCGGATCCCGTAGGCCGCCACGTGGACCACCTCTCCGTTTTTGATGGCCGCGAGCGCCATCCCTTCGACGTGCTCACGCCGCATCAGTGCGCGCACGGTGCTGTCGATCATGAGCGAGTCGGGCATGGCTTCGGCGTCCGGCCGTCCCTCGCAGCCGCTGAGCATCAGCGCGATGGCGAGAGAAAGCCCGAGCGGCGACCTGAGCATGGACCTGGTACCAAGACGCCGGTCCCTGGCCGGACTGGCAACGGTTGGATGAACTGGCTTCATCAGGTCTCCTCGCACCTCAGACACTCCCTAACGCTTGCGCTTCAGCCGCGAAGGCGCCCAGTATCGTTCTCTTGGCGCCCGGAAGCCGTTGCGCCGTCGCCGGTCGCAAGCGCGGTTCAGGCATCCAGCAGACAAGCCGCGGCTATCGTGCCCGGTCATTGGCCGCGGCCCGCCTGAGGGCCAGCCAAGTAGACCACATTGGGTGCGTCTGACCGCGCCGCCGCGATGTCCGGACGACCATCGCCATCGAGATCGGCGATTGCAAAGCCGTACATGGTCCCTTTGGCATCACCAAACTGCACCGGGGTGTAGTGACGACCAGAGCCGTCGCTGACGTAGAGGGTGGACGGAGCCTCGACATGTCCGACGATCACATCGGTCCGTTGCCGAGGTTTCGGCGGTCGTCTCGAGCCAAAGCACGCGATCGAACTCCAGGGAGCCCGGAGGCCCCGCGGGCACCCCAACGGATGCCGCGACTCGATCGCGTACTCCAGGGCTTGGAGCTGAACACGACGCAACCACGAGCGTGAGACCAGCCAGCAATCCCATGAGCGGACATCGCGCAAGAATTCGGTGACCTCTGCTGAGTAGTTTCTCCATGGTTCACGAGGCCACAGGACGGTCTCTGACTGGCTAACGACGCAGCGATGTGCGACCCGCGGCCGCGGACGCCCGCCTGTGGCAGGCGGTTCCTCCGACGGGCCGGTCCATCGCGTTGTCAGGCGGCAGGCACCTGCTCCTCCGCATGCCTCGATCACGCGACCTTGCTAATCGAGCGGCACGAAGTCGTACTCGCCGAGACCCTGGAGCACCAGAAAGGTCGCCGAGCCGTCGCCTCCATGGTGTCCTCCATTTGCCCTGGCTTGCCGCATAACTCTCAGCATCAGCTGCGGCGCAGAACGTCGTCAGCTGCAGAATGTTGTCGGGGTCGTCCCACGACCCCAATGCGCTCGACCTCTGTCACCTGATCAGGCACCGCCCCTACCGCTTCTTCCCCCGGCGCCGGGCGCGGCCGCGACCTGCTTCATCCATGCCGCAATCTGGCGCTCGTCGAGGTCATCCAGGGATCTCAGCTCCACGCCCCGCGTTGACTTGCCCATCGCCACCGGCGTCACCGGCGGTACCGGTGTCAGCGTCACGCCGTTCACGAACATGAGCTTGACGTGGCCGGCGAAGCCGCCGCAACAGAAGCACCAACCGTCGCCGACGCCATAGTACGACATACCCCATTTCACGGAGCGCTGCAGACCTGGAAGCGTCTTGGCCGCCAAGGCATCGATGCATTCCGCGATGCCGCGCTGTGGCTGCGGCAGGCTGGCGATGTAGGCAAAGACCGGCTTGTCGCCGACCGCAGACTTCGCGGCGCTTGCCTTGCCGGTCACCATGGATTCCGGCAGGGTCGGGACAGCATCGCGTTGTGCCGCCGCGCCGTTTTCCGGCTTCCGGCCTACGGGCTTGGGAGTCTTACCTGGCCTTCCGGCGGGCATGTGGTCTCCTGACTCTTGGAATCGTGTCGGCCCGGCCCCCCTGGCAATCAGCGACGGCCGGAGGCGGACCGCTGCATCGCATGGTTCGCCGAACACCACGGGCTCTCAACGGTTGTCATGTCGGTCCAAGTCCCGAATGTAGGGAAGGATCTCCTTCGAGTAGTAGGGCTCCTGTGTCCCCCAGAAAACGTACTCCAGCCGGAGGCGATCCCTCGCAAAGCCATACAACTCCCCAACGGTGACGCGCCTCGCAGTACTGGGATTTCCAGCCTCGAGGTTGCCATCCTGCACGGCAACACCAGCCACAATCCCGCTCCCACGTGCGGCAATGAGCGGGTAGCTGTGATTCTGCTGTCCCTTCCGGTGCGGAAGCAGGTCAGGTCCTCCCACACCCACTCCGATGCTCTCCGCGTGTGCGTACACCGCTCGGAGGTAGCCGCGATCGGTCCCGGGAAGCCATTCGCCGGGCATGAAGTTGGCATACTGGATCACAGTGGAGTGCGAGAACGCCTTGCGGGCCGCCGTCATGGTCGCCTTCACCCCTTGCAGGTACCCCCCGTACGTGAATCCCGCAGGATGCAGCTTTCCGCTCTCACCAAACCCGATGGACGTCTCGGGCAGGTTCAGGCCTTCGATCTGCCCGTCGACTGCCTTACCGAGCTCTTCGAGCAGCTTGGTGAAGCGCGCCTGCACGGCCGGGTCCCAACGCCGCGCCACCCAGCCTTCGAACTGCGCCTTCGCTTCGTCATCCCCTTCGTAGTCGTACTTGCGGGCGGCACCGCCCGAGAAGGCCGGGTCCGTCCGGAGGTACTCGGGGACGAGGACCTCCTCGGAAAACGACACGTCCTGAACCTGCACGAAGAGTCGCTTGCCGTGTCTTTCAAGGAACGCGAGATCGTCGAGCAGCGGCTGGAACTCATACCGATCGCGCTCCGGCTCGAGCTCGCGCCAGGTGTACTTGAGTTGCGCGCCAGCGATGTTCTCGTTCTCGAGGAAGCTGGTCTCCCTGATCCGATGCCGTTCGCGTTCGAAGTAGATGAAGTTCTTCGGACGGGTGACGCTGTCGGGCTCAGCGGATTCTGCCTCCGCGACAACGGCGGCCAGCATGAACAGGGTCACCAGGACCCATTTCAGGACGTTCATGGGGAGAGCCTTCTCGTTCGGCCAACGCTCCGGTTCAGCGGCGGGCTGCGCAGCACGCCGTCCGCCGCATCCGGTTGTTAGCTGTCGTTCATCGTGATCTGGTGAGGTCGAACCGGTCGAGGTTCATCACCTTGCTCCAGGCGTTGACGAAATCCTTGACGAACATTTCCTTACCGTCCGATCCGGCATACACCTCGGCGTAGGCGCGCAACACTGAGTTGGAGCCGAACACGAGGTCGTTGCGCGTGGCGGTGTACTTCACCTTGCCGCTCTTGCGGTCCTTGCCTTCGAAGACCTCGGCGCTGGGGTCGGACGCCTTCCACTCCGTCCCCATGTCGAGCAGGTTGACATAGAAGTCGGTCGTGAGCGCGCCCACCTGGTCTGTGAACACGCCGTGCTTGCTACCGTCGGCATTGGCACCGAGCACGCGCAGGCCGCCGACCAGGGCCGTCATCTCGGGTGCGGTCAGGGTCAGCATCTGGGCCTTGTCGATCAGCATGGCTTCGGTCGGCGTACCGTCCTGGCCACGACCGTAGTTGCGGAAGCCGTCGATCACGGGCTCGAGCACTGCAAACGCTGCCACATCGGTCTGCGCCTGCGTTGCGTCCACACGGCCCGGTTCGAAGGGCACCTCGACCGCCACGCCGACAGCCTTGGCGGCCTGTTCCACGCCGACCACGCCGGCCAGCACGATCACGTCGGCCAGCGAAGCCTTGCCGCTTGCCTTCTGGACTTCCTCCAGCTTGGCCAGGGCCTTCCGCACGGGCTGGTTGATCGCCCAGTCCTTCTGGGGCGCCAGGCGGATGCGCGCACCGTTGGCGCCGCCGCGCTTGTCCCCACCGCGGAAGGTGGAAGCCGAGGCCCAGGCCACGGAGACCAACTCGCCCACCGAGAGGCCGGATGCGGCGATCCTGGCCTTGAGGTCGACGATGTCGGCGGCCGTTGGCTGGTGGCTGGCTGCGGGCAGGGGGTCCTGCCAGATCAGGTCTTCCTTCGGCACCTCGGGGCCGAGGTAGCGGGCCTTCGGACCCATGTCACGGTGGGTCAGCTTGAACCAGGCGCGGGCGAAGGCCTCGGCGAAGGACTGTGGATCATCGAGGAAGCGTTTGGAAATCTGGCCGAACTCGGGATCGAAGCGCATCGTGAGGTCGGTGGTCAGCATCCTGGGCCGGTGGAACTTGCCCTTCAGATGCGCGTCCGGGATGATTTCCTCGGCATTCTTGGCCACCCACTGCTGGGCGCCGGCGGCGCTCTTCTCCAGTTCCCACTCGTACTTGAACAGGTTCTCGAGGAAGTTGTTGCTCCACAGTGCCGGGGTCTTGGTCCAGGTCACCTCGATGCCGCTGGAGATCGTGTCCTTGCCGCAACCACTGCCGTAGTCGCTCATCCATCCGAGCCCTTGCGCCTCGATCCCCGCGGCTTCTGGCTCCGGGCCTTTGTGCGATTCCGGCGCGGCGCCGTGGGCTTTACCGAAGGTGTGGCCCCCGGCGATGAGCGCGACGATCTCCTCGTCGTTCATGGCCATGCGGCCGAAGGTCGCGCGGATGTCCTTGGCGGCGGCAAGCGGATCGCCGCTGGCGTTGGGACCCTCGGGGTTCACGTAGATCAGGCCCATGTGGGTCGCGCCGAACGGCCCGTTCAGTTCGCGCTTGTCCCCAATGCGGTCCTTGGCGTCCACGCCCAGCCACTTCATCTCCGGGCCCCAGTTCACGTCCAGATCCGGCTCCCACACGTCTTCGCGGCCGGCGGCGAAGCCGAAGGTGCGGAAGCCCATGGACTCCAGCGCCACGTTTCCGGCCAGGATGAAGAGGTCCGCCCAGGAGATCTTCTGACCGTACTTCTGCTTGATGGGCCAGAGCAGACGACGCGACTTGTCGATGTTGACGTTGTCGGGCCAGGAGTTCAGCGGCGCAAAGCGCTGCTGGCCACGGCCGCCGCCCCCGCGTCCGTCCACGGTGCGGTAGGTGCCCGCGCTATGCCAGGCCATGCGGACCATCTGCGGGCCGTAGTGGCCGAAGTCCGCCGGCCACCAGTCCTGGCTGTCGGTCATGAGCTTGACCAGGTCCGCCTTGAGCGCCTTGTAGTCCAGCTTCTTGAACTCCTCGGCGTAGTTGAATCTCTCCCCCAGAGGGTTCGACTTTCCCGAGTGCTGGTTCAGCAGATCGACGCGGAGCTGGCTCGGCCACCAGTCTCGGATGGACGTGCCGCCGCCGGCCGCATGATGGAAGGGGCACTTACTTTCTGTTGACATGATCCTTCCCCAATCTGTCGATTGCATCCTTCTCGGCGAACGCCGAGACAACCGGGCGACAACGGCAGGACGCCGAGCCCGGGCTGGCGCAACTGTACCACGTACCGCCAGCGCGCCCCGGTGGCCTGCCGTTCGTGCTCCGGTTGAACGCAGGGTCAGGCGGTATTCCGGTCCCGAAGTTCGTACATCGCTTCTCCATCTTCGAGCATGCGCACGAACTTCCATCCCGCCCTCTCGTAGAAGCGCTGCGCTCTTGTGCCTGGATCCGTGCTGAGCCACAGGCGTTCTAGTCCTTCAGAGAAGAGCCAGGCAATCATGACGTCGTGTAGCTGCCGCCCTATGCCCCGCCCCTCGTCTCCAGGGTTCACGAACAGTGCCCAGACGTTCCCGGCTTCTCGATTGCCGACTGCGAACCCGCATACTCGGCCATCTTGCTCCGCGACCCACCCTCTGCCAGTCCGCTCGATTTCGGGCGCGTAGTCGTCTTCGGTGATCGCAGCACTCGTCAGCCGGTTCTCGCGAACTGCAAGTCTGACCCGATGCATCCCAGGGACATCGTCGCGAGTGGCCACACGGATCTGGAAGGGCATGTCATGCAGCCTGACGATTCAAATGCACCCGCGAGCGCACCCGAAGGACACAAGGGCAGCTGGCGCCCCTGTCTTCCGGCTGAAGCTGCACTGCCGCCACCGGCGGCGCCAGCGGCCCGACCGCAAGGGCGCAGGGCCGGCACCGTCCCCACGGGCGCGCTCGCCGGGGCAATGTGCTGTTAGACGGCAACGACCCAGGATGCAGCGCGCCGCTCCTGCGCCTGCCGCACCGCCGAGGATCTGCCACACTTCGCACCAGAAGCCGCACTAGGCGCCCTCCAGGTGCGCCAGCAGCTGCGGGTTGGTCTGGATGCGGACGATGTGCTCATCGAGATAGCGCAGCGTCACGTCATGATGCTCCGCGTCGCCGGAGGCAATCCCGTCGCGTGCCAAGAGCACCTCGATGTCCCGTTGGTACGCGTCAATCGCGGTGGTGCGAACACACGCGTGGGTGTTGATGCCTGCGATCACTAGCGTCACGGCGCCCCATGGGGCGAGTACCTCCTCGAGCGCAGTACGAAAGAAGGCGCTGTAGCGCTGCTTGACGATCACCGGATCATGCGCCTTACGATCCAGCTCGGGCAAGAGTTCTGCGCCCGGGGTCCCGGCGATGGTGATCCGTGAGGCATTGCGCCGCATGTCCAGGAAGGCGTCACTCAGATCCGCGGCGAACTCTTGCCGAACCCACAGGATGGGTCGTTCCGCACGACGGAAAGCGCCAACGAGTTCGTTGATCGCGGCAACTAACGCCGCTCGCTGCACGGCGAGCGCAGGCACTCGCTCGAAGAAGGCGACCTGCATGTCGATGACCAGAAGGACTGATTGCATTTGCACGAGTTCCTCGAGCGCCGCCTAACTTGACGTTCAGCGGCGTGGGTCCGAGCGTAAGCGAGGACCGCGTCCGCCGCAACGGCGGGATCGGCGGCATCTATGCATCGACACGTCACCCAGCCCGACGTGCGATCCAAAGGTCGTACACATCGTGCCTGACGACTCTTCCGCCGAACTGCGAGTCGATGACACTCGAGACAACATCGAGAATGCCAACGCCGCGCCCCTCGCCCGGCGCGAGGACGTCCGCGAATGTGCCCAGCAAATCGCAGTACGTGGCGGCGGTCTGTTCTCGTTCGGAGACGTAACGTCGGTGACCCACCCGCTCACATCTCGGCGCTGTCAGTTCGATACACCCATGCGCCACGTCCTCGGGGCGCACCTGCTGAAACGTGGGGTCGTGGTTCGGATCCCACTGCGCGTAGCAGATTTGGCTTGCGGCGAAGAACGGATCATCACCTTGAGCCACCCCTCACTTTGTTTGAACGATGGCGATTGAGCCGCCCGGCCGCAGGATTGCTGCACACCTTGCCCCGCGGGTTGATGGGTCAAGCCAGTGAAAGGACGTCGCGGCAACCACAATGTCGAACGACCCGCGCGGAGCCTCCCACTGGTCGAAGTCGGCGGTCACGACCCGGGCATCTGCGAAGCGCGAGAGCTTTCTTCGCGCCACCTCGGCCAAGTTGGGACCCCGCTCAAGAGCCACAAGCCGCGCTCCGCGCTCTGCCAACCGCACGCTGAGCTGCCCCGCGCCAGGGCCAATTTCCAATACCTCGGATCCCTCGCGGATGTTTCCGAAGGCCACAAGATCATCGACCAGTCGCTCCGGGTAACTCGGGCGTGCCCGATCGTAGGCGTTCGCTACGGAATCGAACGAGTCCCTTCGGAACCGGTCTCCATCTATGGCCATAGGATCGTTCCCCTGTCCCTGCTGCCCACCGGGTTGCCGCTCAGCCGCGATCGGCGCGTCCCATCGTGCCGCACCCGCCCCTCGCGCGCCCGCCGCGCGTCGGCTGCCGCGGCTTGTTGGGCAGCTTCCCAAGTTAGGCTCGTGTGGGATCCGCGGGCCTTCAACGGCGGGTGACGAACACATACTCGCCGCTATCGTCGGTGAACGGATCGCTGTCAAAGCCGCCGTAGAGCGCGTCCAGGTGCAGGCCGGAGACATCGATGAGCCCGAGCCACTCGTTCTTGCTCGCCCACCACAGTGAGCTTTTCCCGCCGTGATCGAGCGTGATGTCGATCCGGTTGTTGCCTACCGAGTACCGGGCAGTGTGGGGCACCGGCTCGTCCTTGTGCTCGCCGTCACTACGCGCGGCGAACCGGTGGTCAAAGGCAATGGCGTTCCCGGCGAATCGCCCTCCCGGCTTGAGGGATGCGCCACGCGCTCAGGCGTTCGACGTCGGTCTGCCCAGGTGGGCAGATGCAGCAGCGCTCGAAACGGGCAGTAGATCAGCGCTGCCGCCTCACCGAGCGCAAGTTCACGCATGTCGCCCTCACGCTAGTCAAGCTCCACGCCTGCCTCGGTCGCCCGGGCGCGGGCTTGATTGTGCATCGCCGGCGAGAAATCGATGCCGATCACCCGCTGGCCAGTTGCTCGCGCAACCGGGATTGCGACGCGTCCGTTTCCGACCGCGAGTTCGACCAGCGGTCCGCCTGACTGCACCGCAAGTTCGGCGTAAAAGGCGATGTCGGCGGTCATGTGCCCCGACCATTGCTCGTAGCGCTCCGCGAACGCCTCGTCCCAGCTCATCACTGGCTTCCCATGCCTCCTACACGCCACATCTGCCGAACGCCCCGCATCACGGAGCAGCGAGAGTTGAGCTAGTTTGACACTTCGCTGGCACCGCTCCCGTGCATGCGATGATCTGGTCGATCATAACTCAGCAGCACGTTCCCAGATTTTATCACGTTCTATGTTCCGCAACCACTTGTCGAATGTCGTGCGATAGCTCTGCCACGGTTCGGAGAGTGCGGGACGGGGATCGTCGCTCATTGAATATGCCATCCCCTCAACAAACCATTGCGGGAGCGTCTTGACTTTTAGAATGCCTAGTTGCTCGATCTGCAAGTGGTGGATCATCTCATGGCGAACGTAATACGGTTGCCACCCCATTGGCGCAATCACAATACCGAGTCCATACCAGCAATGACCCGCTTGTTTCTTCAACCCAAACTCAACTGATGATTTATTTGTAGCACACAACACCACAATCGGGGGATGCTTAAACTTACACACGTTTTCTTGCACAAATGCAACTGCTTCAGCATGCAGAAGCGTGGCCTCTTCCGCTCTCGACAGATCGTCGACGTATACTCCGTCAGCAACTTGTGTAACTCCCGACAAGGTTGGCGCAAGCAGTCTTGCTGGCTTGACGACGCCCCAAATCAGCAAAGGGCAACTGACCAACAATATACCAATCAAAAGAAAACGTCTTTGCTTCTTGTGTATCCACATGGATTGGAAGTCTCTAGATAACGACGGCGGAAGCCAGGACGCCGCGCACGATCTATGATTGCAACACCATCACGATCGGCAGCTCCGGTTCACCGCTTGGGTACGCGATTCTTTGATCCAAACATTGAATGCCCGGTTCAGTAGTGCGGAAGTTCTGATCCTTCGAGAGCGGAACTGATAAGCCGGGCGGCAAATGCATTGTTAACTTGTGTCGGGGTTTCAAACACCATCCCATTTCGCCAATTGTCTGGGGCCTCTGGATGAACGCCAACTAGGAGCGCCTTGCCTTTCATTGAACGCCCTTGAACAACGGCAGGAGTACCGTCGGCGTACTTTCCGACGACGTCACCCCAGCCTTCAAACTGAGGTCCATCCTCCCAATAGAATTCTTGTGTTGGCTCATCCACGAAACTGACTCGAACTACTGCTTTGTGAATGTTGCGGTTCACGTCAGCGTAGAAGCCAAATTTGACACCCGAAGTTAGGTTCAGGCTATTGCAATCCGCATTGCCCGCAAGCAGACCACCTGCGCAAATCCCAAGGTAGTTGAGCCCACCATGAACTGCCTCTCGAATGGCGGCCGTCGTGTTCGGACTAAGGCTGTTGCCCATCTCGATGTAGTTTCCGCCAGGTACAATGACCAGCCGAAAGGATTCGAACTCTGAAGGTTTTAGTTGATTCAAATCCTGGGAATCCAGCGTTACGTATGGCAGACGCAATCGAATCAGGATCTCCCCGACGGCTTTGACACTATTCGGCGATGTCCCGGCGCCGTTGAATAGAATGATTTTCGGATGTGGCGGACTGGACATGCCGCCACATCCAATAGCGCCGAAGAACATCATGACGAGTAGACCTGCGGTGCGCATCGATTCGAGTCCCGATTGAAAAGCATGGCGTTTGAGGTAAGCGGCCTGCCTTTGGCAGGTCCGCTTGGCCGAATGGTTAGGCCTCAGCGATGGCTGCAATGGAGACCTTGAGTCCAGGAACACGGGCTGGCAACTTGGCGCCTTGGCGAGCCGGCGGATCGGAGGGAAACCATTTGAGCCACTCTTCATTCATTCCGGCGAAGTCGTCCTCGTCGGCCAGCACGATTGTGACGCTGACAATTTTGTCCAAGGAACTGCCCGCCTCTTCAAGAATGGCTTGGATGTTCTTAAGGCACTGGCGCGTTTGCTCTTGAATCGTCGGGCCCGCGTAGGTTCCCGTGGCTGGATCAGTTGGTGCTGTACCCGACACGAAGACCAGGCCCGCGGCCTTAACCGCTTGGCTATACGCGGGCGGCGGCTTGGCTGCCTTTGACGTGAAAATGATCTGACGGGCCACGTTGCTTCCTTCTTGTGCGATGCTGAGGGAGGGCGGCTTCCTGAGGCCTAACGCTCAGCATCAGCGGCGGCGCGCAGCGCCGTCCGCTGCATGCTGTTGTTAGGCGCCCCTCTCACGCGGCCGCCCATTCACCGGACAGCAAGGCCGCCTGCTCCAGCACGGTCGCCGTCGCCTTCTCCTGCTTGTCCGGCGGATAGCCGTACTTGCGCAGGATGCGCTTGACCAGCACGCGCAGCTGCGCCCGCACGTTCTCGCGCAAGGTCCAGTCGATTGTCACGTTCTTGCGGACCGTTTCGACCAGTTCGCGGGCGATTGCGCGCAACGTGTCGTCGCCCAGCACCTTGACCGCGCTGTCGTTGGTCTCCAGCGCGTCGTAGAACGCGACCTCGTCCTCGCTCAGGCCCAGGGCGTCGCCGCGCGCGCTGGCTTCGCGCATGTCCTTCGCCAGCTGGATCAACTCCCCGAGCACCTGCGCTGCTTCAATCGCGCGGTTCTGATAGCGGCGGATCGTCTGCTCCAGCATCTCGGCGAATGAACGTGCCTGGACGACGTTCTTGCGCCGGCGTTTTCTGAGCTCGCCCTTGAGCAGCTTCTGAAGCAGCTCCACCGCGAGATTGCGCTGCGGCATGCCGCGCACCTCGGCGAGAAAGTCGTCCGAGAGGATCGAGATGTCGGGCTTGGCGAGTCCGGCCGCGGCGAAGATGTCCATCACGCCTTCGGGAGCAACTGCCCGCGAGATGATCTGCCGCACGGCGTGGTCGAGTTCTTCCTCGGGCCGCGCGTCGCCCGGCGCACGCTTGGAGAGCACCGCCTGCACGGCCTGAAAGAACGCCACGTCGTCGCGGATGCGCAGTGCCTCGGCATGCGGCACTGCCAGCGCGAAGACCTGCGACAACTCGCGCACGGCGCCCACGCAGCGCTCCTTGCCACTCTCCTGCGCAAGAATGTGCTACTGCGCAGGCGGCAGAAGGCTGAGCCGCTCCTGCGGCGTTCCAGTCGTCCACTTCGCCCAGTCGAAGCCATGGAAGAGCCCACAGCAGACCTCGTACTTCTCCAGCATCAGCGCGACCGCCTCGTCCTGATCGAGCGCGGTTCGACCCGTGCCGCCGCTCTCGGTGTAGGTCGCCAGCGCCGCCTTCAACTCCTGCGCGAGACCGAGGTAGTCCACCACCAGGCCGCCGGGCTTGTCCTTGAACACCCGGTTCACGCGGGCGATGGCCTGCATCAGCCCGTGACCGCGCATCGGCTTGTCGATGTACATCGTGTGCAGGCAGGGCGCGTCGAAGCCGGTCAGCCACATGTCGCGCACGATCACGAGCTTGAACGGGTCCGCCGGATCGCGGAAGCGATTGGCCAGCGCCTCGCGCCGCGGCTTGTTGCGGATGTGCGGCTGCCAGTCGGCCGGATCGGAGGCCGAGCCGGTCATGACGACCTTGAGTGAGCCGTGCTCGTCGTCGGCGCCATCCCAGTCCGGGCGCAGTTTCACGATCTCGCGGTACAGCTCCACGCAGATGCGCCGGCTCATGCCGACGACCATCGCCTTGCCGTCCAGCGCCTCCTGCCGCCTCTCGAAGTGCGCGACGATGTCCTTGGCCACCAGCTCCAGCCGCTTCGCCGCACCGACCACGGCCTCGAGCTGCGCCCACTTGGTCTTGAGCTTCTCCTTGCGCTCGACCTCCTCGCCCTCGGTGGCCTCCTCGAACTCCGGGTCGATCTTCGGCCGCTCGGCTTCGTCGAGCGCGAGCTTCGCCAGCCGGCTCTCGTAGTAGATCGGCACCGTCGCGCCGTCCTGCACGGCCCGCTGGATGTCGTAGACGCTGATGTAGTCGCCGAACACCGCGCGCGTGTTGGCGTCGGCCAGCTCGATCGGCGTGCCGGTGAAGCCGATGAACGAGGCGTTGGGCAGCGCGTCGCGCATGTGGCGCGCGTAGCCGTCGATGAAGTCGTACTGGCTGCGGTGGGCCTCGTCGGCGATCACCACGATGTTGCGGCGGTCGGAGAGCGTCGGGTGGCGGTCGCCTTTTTCTTCGGGGAAGAACTTGTGGAGCGTGGTGAAGACCACGCCGCCAGCCGCCACGCTCAGCAACTCCCGCAGGTGCACGCGGCTCTCGGCCTGGACCGGCGGCTGGCGCAAGAGGTCCTGGCAGCGGGAGAAGGTCCCGAAGAGCTGGTCGTCGAGGTCATTGCGGTCCGTCAGCACGACGACGGTCGGGTTCTCCATGGCTGGCTCGCGGATGATGCGGCCGGCGTAGAAGGCCATCGTCAGGCTCTTGCCCGAACCCTGCGTGTGCCAGACCACGCCCACGCGACGGTCGCCGGGCTCGCCGCCTGGCTGCCGGCCCTAGCGCCGGCGACCGCGACCCGGCCCGCGGGCAGTTCGGCCGCCCGCAGCGTTTCGCGCACCGCCACCTGCACCGCGTGGAACTGGTGGTAGCCGGCCATCTTCTTCACGATGCGGCCGCCGCCGTCGTCCTCGTAGACGATGAAGTCGCGCACCAGATCGAGGAAGCGTTGCGGGGCAAGCAGCCCCTCGATCACCACCTGCAGCTCCGGCAGGTGCGGATCGGCCAGGCCCTCGCCCGCGATCGTGCGCCAGGGCTTGAACCACTCGCGTCCGGCGGTGAGCGTGCCCACCCGCGCTTCCACCCCGTCGGAGATGGCGAGCAGGGCGTTGGTGGCGAACAGCGACGCGATCTCCGCCTTGTAGGTCTGCAACTGCTGCCAGGCGCTCCAGATCGTTGCGTTCTCGTCCGCCGCGTTCTTGAGCTCGACGACCGCCAGCGGCAGGCCGTTGACGAACAGCACCACATCCGGCCGGCGCGCGTGCTTGTTCTCCGTCACGCTGAACTGGTTCACCGCCAGCCAGTCGTTGGCCGAGGGCTTGTCGAAGTCGATCACCCGCGCTTGTGCACCTCGGATCTCGCCCTCGGCCGTGCGGTACTCCACGGTCACGCCATCCACCAGCAGCCGATGCAGCGCGCGGCTGCGCGCCACCAGCTCCGCGCCATCCGGCCGCGTCAGCTTGCGGAAGGCGTCGTCCAGCGCCTCAGCAGGCAGCGCCGGATTCAGCCGGGCGAGCGCATCGCGCAGGCGCTGGGCAAGCACCACCTGCCCGTAGTCGTCGCGTTCGGCGGCGGGCTCGCCGGGAGCGATCGCCGCGCCGTTCATGACTGACCAGCCGATGCTTTCGAGCCAAGCGATTGCGGCCTGTTCGACGACGGATTCGGTGAATGCACGATTCACCTTTACCTGCTCCCGGAACTGGCCGCTACGAGCCGCAACGGAACCGGGTCGCAATGGACATCGCGGGCCGTAACCGTCGGGCCTGTCCGACTCCACCCCTCCAACTCAATCACAACGGTTCGCTGTTCTGACGATCCCGGTCGAAGCTTGCGAGCCAGAAGCTGGCCGAAGCGCAAGTCGTGCGTGGAGACGAAAAGCTGCCGCTTGATCCTTCGCTCGACGAAGGAGATCGATCAGACCGAGAAGATTGATGTCATCCAAGCTCTGCAGCGGGTCATCCAGAATTGCTGCATCGAGTGGTGGCCTTGATACACCCAAGTTGAGTGAAAGAAAGGTGCAGACGGCAAGGGCGTTCATCTGGGAACTGGATAGAACCGTTGCCGGTGAGTCGCTCTGGATCGACGAAAGCGGATCACTGACAACCGTTGCGAGCTGGCCGCGGCCATGCGAGACAGAGGTAAGAAAACGCACTACGCGGAATGCCGGATGGACATCGATGCGGCTATAGATGTCACTGAGCAGAGGCTCGACCTCCTTCACACGTTCAGTGACAACACGCGCCGCAGCCTCCCTCAGTGCCTCGATTACGCGCTGCGCCTGCTCTCCCGTCGCCGCGCGCTTCCCAAGCTCCGTATCTTCTTGTTGAAGCGTCACGCGCGTTGTCTGG
This sequence comes from Candidatus Eiseniibacteriota bacterium, assembly GCA_016712505.1. Classification (GTDB taxonomy): domain Bacteria; phylum Eisenbacteria; class RBG-16-71-46; order CAIMUX01; family CAIMUX01; genus JADJQY01. The sequence goes on from JADJQY010000042.1 coordinate 188,902, forward strand.
ATCTCTCGCTCAAGTTCCTGAATCGCCGCCTGGTCGCCAACCTGAGAGAGGCGAAGGGCGAATGCCTCGCCAGTTCTTTGCGCTGTGGCCAAGTCGTCGATACGTAGATTCGTATCCCTTGCGGCAGCCACAACAGAGGGCAATCGCTCGAGCGGGCCTGTGACCACGACCCCGAACTCCTTTAGGCGCTTGTCGATGGCGAGGTCAGCGGCCTCAACGTCCCGAATCGACTGCTCTGCCGTTCGAACGTCGAGTTCGGCGGCTGAGAGTTCCTTCTCTTGAGCGGCAAGCGATTCCAAGAGCCCCGGCAAGGTGTCCGGCAGTGAAGGAGAACTCGCGGGCGTGCTTCCGCCTGCTGCCGTTAGCTCCAGTCGCCGTCGGGTCGCATCGACGTTGTAATCCTGGTCGCACACCGGACACTTCTCGCCGAGATGCTTGAGTGCAAGCGTCGCCAGTGCCTGCAACTGCTGCGACTTCTCCTTTAGTTCGGCTTGAAGACGACGAACCTCGGCAGCGCGTGCCTGTTCAGCGGAAACCTTCGCCCGTGTCTCTTGAACGTGCTGCTGCGCCGTAGCTACCTTGCCCCGCAGTGACGTCAGATCGGGCAAGGTCCTGGCGGCAATGCCGCTGAGCTCCTGAGTCAGTGCGTCGAGAAGAGGCCATCTTCGCTCGGCGGCACGACGGGCGGCGTCGAGCTGCATGATGGCGTTGTCAATGGCGCTGGTCGCCTCCCGAGAAGCTATGGGAACTGCGCTGACCTTGAGACCCATTGCTTGCATCCGAACCCACCACTCGGACCACACAGTTTCGTCGAGACCCGCTTCCGCCGAAGTTGGGCGGGCTCTTAGCTCAGCGAGACGTGATTCCATCGTCGCTAGCCGGCCACGAACCGGCTCGAGTTCCGCAGCTCGGCTATTCGTGGCTAGGCTCCATGCTTTCTTTGCTCGCTCCAGTTCGCCTTGCAGATCGGTCACCCTTCCGGCACCGACAAGTTCGCTGACGGCGCCAAAGCGTTCCTGCGCTGTGACAGAGTCAACAAATTCGCGCACGAGATCTTGTTGCAGGTACACGCTGCGTGTTAGGGCTGTCGCAAGGGCTTCCGCAGGATTCGCGGCGGTCGCCGCCTCCTTCCATATCTGCTGGATTAACCGGCCCTCTGCTTCTGGACCACGCAAGACCCCTTCGGGTGTCTCAACGGAGACCGTGGTTCGCGCCCCATCGAAGACTCGCGTGACCGTCAACGGCGAAGAGCCGTCCTTACGACCAAGGCGCAGGGACACTCGGGCCTGACCGGTCTCAGAGAACTTGCACGCCAACGGCGCATCATCAGGGCCGAGCCGTGGAATGCAGCCGGCAATTGCCCAAAGCATTGCGTCAAAGAGAGATGTCTTTCCGTTGCCGTTTGCGCCGACCACGATGACTGCGTCAGCATCCAGATCGAATGTTTGTTTCGTCGCGAAACCGCGAAACCCGGCTAGTTCTAGAGACAGTAGCCTCATTGAGCCTGCCGCGTTCGATGAAGAGCTTCGATCAACGGCTCCTGCTCAATGAAGGACTTCACAAGCACTTTCGTCGTTGCCTCGTTGATGCCCTGTTCCGCCAACAGCGCCGGAAGCAGGTCGAGCGCGGTACCTTGCCCGATGGCGCCTTGCGGATCGCGAAGAGGCAAGAGTGATCGCAATAGCCGTTCAACGTCACCCGGTGCGGCCAGCTCTTCCCCAGTCGCAACCAATTTCCGAAGGCGCGTGGTATCGGAGCGAATGTCTTCGATGTGAGCGTCGCTCCCTGGAGCGATTGCCGTCGTCAAGAGGACTAGATAACCGTCCCAGGCCTTGTTCTCAGTCTGTCCCACGTGCCGTGAGATCACATCGACGAGCGCTCCCTGCAGGTCTGCCCACGACTGAAGTAACTCGGCCGTTGTCGTGAATACGGCGATGCCGACCACGTTGTACTTGTCTTCGAACAGCCTGGTCGACGTTGTGTTCCATTCCGGAAAGCCCTCTCGGATGGATCGATACCCCCCGGCTTCCAGGACACTTGTGGATGCGGCAATGAGGTCCGTCGTGGTCATCATGGCGCCACCTGCTGACACTTCGTTGAATCTTGTCGGAGAGAGTCGACATGAAACATCGGCAATGCCGTTGGGCCAAACACAATGCTCGCGGACGTGTCGCCAAGGAGCACGTCCGCAGGAGGCGTGATCGGCATAGGGTCGCCGTTGTGCGTCCCGGCGATGATCGCACCGCTTAGAGGCATTGCTCTGTCTCGAAGTCGCCTTCGTCGTTGCGTCAGGGTCGTTTCGATTGCCACCTGACCCCGTGTCCCTCGGCCGGAAGCGAACACATGCGTTGCGACCGTTCGATCGCCGCGTCGAAACTCGACAACACCGTCATCACACAGAACGGCTTGCGTGCCGGTGACGCGAGCGATCAATGCGGCCGCGAGAAGCAGGTCGGCAAGAAGTTCCCGCGCTAGCAACTCCTCGGCGAAGTATTCCTTCCCATGGAGAAGCCAATTTGCTCGTAGGCGGCCTACGTTCAGAAGCCCAATGCTTTGCAGTCGGTCCAGGAGAGTGGTCAAGTCTTCCGCATGCAGCTTTTCTCGCTGAACCATTGCCTCCGCTGCCGCCTTGAGTTGACATGCGTGCTCTACGACGAGTCTCTGAGACAACTGCTCCATGAACTCACACCATGACTTTCGGATGAAGGCATCGGGAGCAAGCGCCAGTGCCTTGAAGAACTCCGACATTTCCGGGTCACCCGGATCAACCTGATATGCCTTGCTCCCGTTTGGGATAGCGTTACGAATCAGCGTGGCGCTTTGAACTAGTACGTTGGCCGGGCTGCCCAAGCCTGCAAAAACGACGACTGGCGTAGCGAGAACCATCGCAGCAACGACCTGCTCCCACCTGCCATTCCACTCCGTATCGAGTGCCGCTGTTCGCAGAACCCATGTCTCGGGATCGGCCGCATTGGCGTTCCGGTGGAGGTAGTAGAGATTGAGGGCCTTCTTGTTGGGCAAGTCATCTGGGCCGTCGATGACTCCGACAACGTCGCCCACACCTAGCAGGGAGATTGCGGTGGAGAGCGCGAGATCAAAGTTCAGCGTGACCACCGACGCGATCGCTCCCTCTCGCAGCAGTGCGGCTGTGAGCAGGTGGCCGTCATTGGGTGACGCCGTCTTCAGCTCGTAGTGCTGACTGAGTTGCTCCACAAGGAGGCGCTGCTCGCCCGTCTTGGCGAAGACGGTGTCGGCGAGACAGGACAAGTTCGATGGAAGCGCACAATCTCCCAATGCGAGGACGCCATTTGCTACGAGCCGGTCGTGGCACTGCTGCGAACAGGTCCCCGCGAGTGGGATCAAGGTCGGCGCCTCAAACGAACATCCCGCTCCGACAACGAGCGTGATCTTGCCACCCCCTGGAGCGGAAACAGCCTGGAGCAGTGTATGAGGCAGAGTCACTGCGTCCTCGTGGCCGCGCGCCCGGGCGACGTCCCAGTTCGCAACTCGCCAGAGATGAGCTTGGGCAGCAGCGCGTCGCGAAGGCCGGCCAGTGTCCGGGTGTCCAGCAAGCCCGCGCGGATACGCTCGAGGCTGGAGCCGACTCGCTCTTCGAAGCTTTCGACCACCTCAGCCGGTGGCGCCGCCACCGAGATACCGGGCAAGGGTGTCGCGCGTAATCGTGTCGAACACGGAACCGTGCGCGTGCTGTTGAAGGCGCGCGACCAGTTCCCGAGTCGAGAAGTAGTTGAAGAACCCGTGCGTCCCGGTCCGTCCGCGGAGCCCGTAGCAAGACTGATTCATCGCCATGGGTACACCGACTAGAGCGATTCGCCCGACCGTGCCGCGCGCTGAGATGATCGTCGTTCCCACAGGAAGCACGCGCGTGGACGAGTTCTCGACACCGGCGCGCGTCACCTTCTTCTCCGTATCAATTACCCAGACTTCCGAGCCGGCTGGTGCATCCACAACCGAGAACCAAGGAATGTCGCCCTCCCAGAACTCCTCGACCGAGGTCTTTGGCGTACCACCGCCCACGATCTCAACGGTGTCCGCGAACCGTGCGACCTCCCACCCCTCCGGAATCTCGCCGAGTTTGGAGTCGACGAGGCGGGCGGGGAAGAGGTCGGCGAGGGGCTTGGGGAGGCCGGGGTCGCGGCCTTCGGCCTTGGCGCGGACGGGGGCGAAGTCCACGAACCACGACTTGAAGAGCGCGCGCGCCATCGCCTCCAGCGTCTCGTTCATCCGCCGGTTCAGCTCGATCTTGTCGTCCAGCGTGCCGAGGATGTGGGCGATGGCGCGTTGTTCGGAGAGCGGCGGCAACGTGACGTCGAGCGCCTTCAACTCGTCGCTGTTCAGTCGTCCGGTTCCGTGACCGGCGAGGTCAACGAGCGAGAGAAGGCGGTCCTTGTTTCCCAGAAGCAAGTACGGGAGATAGTCGCTTCGGACAGGCGGCTTGGGCCGCAACGCCTTCACGTCTTGATTGAACGTCATCGGTCGGCTGATCACGCAGATCGGCAGATCGTTCAGAAGCGTCATGCCGCGAGCGAGGAGCAGCACTGAGCCGGCTGGAACAAGCTTCGTGCCGTTTGAGACACCGTCCTCGGAGACATGATCCTCGGTGTCGTCGAGGCGAAACCGCTTCATGTCTTTTGCCGAGACCCAGGGAACCGAACCGACCCAGTAGTCGGGACGGCCCTTCGATGGCGTTCCTCCCGATAAGAAGTCGGTCACTTCGCCGAGCGTGGTCTCGCGCCACTCACCCGCCATACCCAAGCTCCTTCAGGTTGGCAGCAATCGCGGCATCGAGCTTCGCGGCCTCGGCCTGCTGCTCGCGCAGCGTCGCGGTGAGCCGCCGCATCTTCTCCTCGAACGGCTCGCCGTCGTCCTCCTGCGCCTCGGCGCCGACGTAGCGGCCGGGCGTGAGCACGTGGCCGTGCTTGCGCACCTCATCCAACGGCGCGCTCTTGCAGAAACCGGGCACGTCCGCGTACTCGCCGGCCTCCTTCTCGCCGCGCCAGGCGTGGTAGGTGTTGGCGATGCGGGCGATGTCCTCGTCGGTCAGCTCGCGGTGGGTGCGGTCCACCAGCGGGCCGAGCTTGCGGGCGTCGATGAAGAGCACGTGGCCGCGGCGGTCGCGGAACTTGCCGTTCTTGCGGTCGCGCGCCAGGAACCACAGGCACGCGGGGATCTGCGTCGAATAGAAGAGCTGGCCTGGCAGCGCGACCATGCAGTCCACGAGGTCGGCGTCGATCAGGCTCTTGCGGATCTCGCCCTCGCCGGACTGGTTGGACGACATCGAGCCGTTGGCCAGCACGAAGCCGGCCACGCCCGCGGGCGCGAGGTGGTGCACGATGTGCTGCACCCAGGCGAAGTTGGCGTTGCCCGCCGGCGGCGCGCCGTACTGCCAGCGCTTGTCGCCCGCAGCCGCTCGCCGCCCCAGTCGGAGATGTTGAAGGGCGGGTTGGCGAGGATGAAGTCGGCCTTGAGGTCGGGGTGGCGGTCGTTGTGGAAGGTGTCGCCCTGCGCGATCTGGCCGCTGTCGATGCCGCGGATGGCGAGGTTCATGCGCGCCAGGCGCCAGGTGGTGTAGTTCGACTCCTGGCCGTAGATCGAGATGTCGGCCTTGACCTTGGCGCCGGTGTTGCCACCGTGGCCGTTGCCCATTTCGCGTGCGCGCGGATGAACTCCACCGACTGCACGAACATGCCCGACGAGCCGCAGCAGGGGTCGTACACCCGGCCGCGGTAGGGCTCGAGCATCTCGACCAGCAGCTTGACCACGCAGCGCGGCGTGTAGAACTCGCCGCCCTTCTTGCCCTCGGCGCTGGCGAACTGCGAGAGGAAGTATTCGTAGACGCGGCCGAGCACGTCCTTGGCGCGGCTCGCCTCGTCGCCGACCTTGATGTTGCTGATCATGTCGATCAGCTGGCCGAGGCGCTGCTTGTCGAGCGCGGGGCGGGCGTAGTCCTTGGGCAGCACGCCCTTGAGCGCCGGGTTGTCGCGCTCGATGCCGGCCATCGCGTCGTCGACGAGCTGGCCGATGGTGCTCTGGCGCGCCTGCGCCTTCAGGTGCGGCCAGCGCGCCTCGGGCGGCACCCAGAAGATGCTCTGGGCGCGGTACTCGTCGGGGTCTTCGGGGTCGGCGCCCTTCGCCTTCTCGGCCAGCAGCGCGGCGTGGCGCTCCTCGAAGGCGTCGGAGATGTACTTGAGGAACAGCAGACCGAGGGTGACGTGCTTGTACTCGGCGGCGTCCATGCTGCCGCGCAGCGCGTCGGCCATCTGCCAGAGCTGGGCTTCGTAGCCGACGGTGGCGGAGGTGGCGCTGGCGGAGGCCGATTTCTTTCGCACTTTGGGGACGTGTTACCTCTTGGGGACTCGGGCTGCGCGATGGAGCTGGGTGCGCCTAACGCTCCGGTTCGGCGGCGGGCCGCGCAGCCGACCGTCCGCTGCAACCGGTTGTTAGGCGCTCGGCATCCAGCATACGACCAGAGCAACTGTTCATACCCGCGCTATTTCAGCAGTGCGTTGAGATGCCTGAACGCTGCCTCGAAACGATCCTTCGTGGCATCTGAGACCTTGGGCCAGAGCGCGGCCGCGTTCTCCGCAAAATACCTCGCGGGTCGATAATGGCCGAACGCGCCGGACTGGAGGGGATTGTCCACGAGGAATGTTTCTATCGCCCGCAACGTGCGCGGCTCCTTTGCATTCAGGGAAGATGCAACGATGGGTCCCTTTAACTCCCTGGCAAACTCTGAGTTGACGAGGTCCACATAGAAGTCGCGCTCGAACATATCCTCAACATCAGCTTCGCTCCTTCCCGCGAAGTCTCCGTAGGTGGTCACCTGCCGCTTCTTGAGCAGCTTCTTCTTGTAGAGGTCTTCGATCTGGGCGCGGTCACTGCTCTGTATATCGAGCAGCGTGGCGACATTCATGCCCTTCTGGGGCGCGAGCAGGGCAACAAACGCCGGAACCTTGCCGCTGCCGCCCGTCGGCGTGATGACCCAATCTTCGGACAGTCCCTCGCGCCCTTCGCGCTCAAGTTCGGCGGACACGGCCCGCAAGAACAGCATGTCGGCGGGGCCTTCGACCACGAGCGAATTGGGGCCGATGAACAGCGTTTGCTGAATCTCGTAGCCAAGAGCGCCCTGCAAAGGAAACAGGCTGTCGTCGGTGGCGTCGAAGACGTTGGAAAGAACCTTCGTGCCGTCCTGATCCCTCGGAAGCGGCTCCTTCGCATCGATCCCCAGATCCTGCACGATCCGCACACGCTCGAACTTGGCGGGGTCGATCATGAAGGGCGAATGAGTCGTATAGATGAGTTGGTGGGCAGACAACTCCGCCTCGAAATACCCGAGAAGATCGGCCTGCGCTCGCCCATGTAGCGAAAGCCCCGGCTCGTCGAGCAACAGGATGATGTTCTGCTTCTGGCGCTTGATATCCTCGTACCAAGCAAGGAAGGAGAAGAACCAGACAAAACCGCGCGAGCGTGAGCGCAGCGGGGTGTGAGCCCAATGCACCGTGTCGTACACTTCGCCCCAGACGTTGATGCCCTGCCGCATGCCTTCCGGGTCTGCGGGCTTGGCGTCTCGAACATCGAACCGCAGCTGGATATGACGGTTCTGAGACCAGTACTTGACGATCCGGCTGGTCAGGTGGTTTCCGGCCCCTTCGAGCTTGTTTTTCAGTTCGGTCGTGTTCTTCGTTTCGACGAGTTTCCGGTGATCGAGCCGAGCCAGATTGATTAGTCCCAGAAGAGGGTAGTCGGAATCCACAAGGGTCCTGGCATCCGCGCGCGATCAGGGCGTTCAGATTGGCTTGCCCTCCAGCTGATAATACTCATCGAAGTAGAGAAACTTCGGTGCGCGCGGCCAGATGAGCGAATTGAAGATGTAGGAGGGTAGGTCCTTCTCTCGGACCTTGGCCACAAGCCCCTTGAGCGCCTTAACGGCCTCCGTGGCTTCCGCCGCATCCAGCGCATCGGCGAACGCATCCCAGTTCGTAGCCCCGGTGAGCGCAGTCTTGAGTTCGTCAGGCAACGCGGGATTGTCCGCAAGGTGTTTCCGCGCTGCTCCTTCGTCCGCAGTCAGCAAGAGCCTGCTTTGGGCCTTGCCGTAGTAAGTCTTGTGGGTGAAGGTCTTGCCACTGAGCACCTTGGGTCCGAACACCGAAGTGACGGCTTCCGTATCTTCCGCATCGAGTTCATACAGGCATTCAACGACAACAGCCTCGTCGCGGTCGCCGGTCTCTACGGCAAAACGGTAATCCTCGACCTCGCGCTTGGGGTAGTCGTAGGTTTCATCGAAGGCCGCATCGGCGGGAATGATCGGGTTCGTCCGGTAGAGCGCCGTCAGCAGTGTCGTCTTTCCGGCCTCGTTCTTGCCGACGAGGCACGTAGTCTGGCTGTCCACCTTGACGGTGCCGGAATCCCAGATGCTTCGGAATTCGCGGACAGTGTATTCCTTGAGTTTCACGGTAGTTGTGTCCTCGTGTGCCTAACGTTCGCGTTGAGCCGGCTGCCGAAGGCAAGTCGGCTCGAACGCCGGGTTAGGCCTCAGCTTGACGTGCCCCACTAGATTTCAACCTCGCTGAACTGGGTCAGTGATTTGTACTCGTTTGTGCCCACGCGTGTATAGATGAGTGCCCAGATTGGGCTAGCCGTAGAGCCAACGATCTGCCTACGGACGATGATTTTTCCTCCCATTCGAATGAGCAGATCGTGAGAATACTTCGACTGATAGACCAGTCGATTGGGGTTCGCCTTGTCGGGACGTACGAGGCGAACGAAAGGTGCGTAGTCTGCCCTTGCATAGGCCACGCCTGAAGCCTTGACGTCGCAAACTTCATGGAACTGCAACATGGATTGACTTGGGAGAAAGAAGACAAGGCAGGTCTTCTTGAAGGCCTCACCAACATTCTTGAGGCCGAGAAGCCAGTCCCAATCGTGCTTCACTCCCTTCTTGGCGTTCCAACGATTGACCGGCTGCTTCCCACCGGGTTTTCGGCGCAAGTACTTCACCTCGGCCCGAAGCGTCGGGCTCGAGATGACCAAGTCAAGACCAGACGAGCCCTGCGCGGCCAAGCCTGCCTCTGGCCCAAAGTGCATCGCCAGTCGAGCGCAGAGATCGATCTCTCGCTTCAGAAGTACTATGTTCTGCCGCTCCGACTTCGACTTGCGCTGGCACGCCAACGTGTACTCGTGGACGATGCTGAGGCAGGCCGACTTGAGGTACTCGTGTGCGTGATGAGGGGTTGAGTAACTCATTGAGGCCTAACTTCTATTCGACAGGTCCGCGTAACTCCGCGGCCCGCGCAGATCCGCCCATGTATCTCGCTCGGATAACACTGAGCGCGCCGTCTCAGATGCACGGAAACTCCACCTTCCCAACCTACTCGCTCCCCTCTCCCTTGTCCGGATAACTGTTACGCGGACCAGTGTAACTCCGACGCCGCGGCGGCGGCACCGAAGGCCGCCGGTCTTCGAGCTCCCGCTCCGACTCCCCCGCCGCCACGGGCCTCCCCACCGGTCCCCTTCGCTCCTCTGGTTGACCTCCGCCGAAGGCCAGCCCCTCCAACGGACTCCTCACCCCCCGCCCGCCTCGATTCAGCACGTGCGTGTAGATCATGGTGGTCCTGACGTCCGGAGTGCCCGAGAAGCTCCTGAATCGTCCGGATGTCATATCCGGATTCCAGCAGGTGCGTGGCGAACGAGTGGCGGAGGGTGTGGCAGGTGGCGTGCTTGGTGATGCCGCTGGCGAGGACGGCGCGGCGGACGGCCCTCTGGGTGACGGACTCGTGGAGGTGGTGCCGACGACGGCGGCGAGAAATGGGATCGCGATAGGGACGGGTGGCGGGGAAGACCCACTGCCAGGCCCACTCCCAGGGGGCACGGGGATACTTTTGCTCGAGCGCGCTGGGAAGCTCGACGCTGCCATCGCCACGGGCGCGGTCCTGGGCGTGCTGGCGCTGGACGGCCTCGAGATGGCGGGCGAGGGGGCCGGCGACGGGCTCAGGCAGAAGCGTGATCCGGTCCTTCCGACCTTTCCCGTCGCGAACGACGATTTCGCGACGGCCGAAGTCGACATCCTTGACGCGGAGTCGACAGGCTTCGAGGAGCCGGAGTCCGGCACCGTACAAGAGCGATGCGATCAGCCACTCGGGACCGGTGAGACGGGAGAGAACGGCAGACACCTCGCCGGGCGTGAGCACGACGGGGACGCGCACGGAGGGCTTGGCCCGGACGAGGTCGGTCAGCCAGGGGAAGTCGGTCTGGAGGACGTCCCGGTACAGGAACAGCAGCGCAGCGAGCGCCTGATTCTGCGTCGACGCGGAGACCTTACGCTCGACGGCGAGCGCGGTCAGGAACCGGGTGATCTCCGCAGCGCCAAGTTCCCGGGGGTGGCGGAGCCCGGAAAACCGCACGTACCGGCGGATCCAGCCGAGATACGCCTTCTCCGTCCGCGGGCTGAGGTGCCGAAGGCGAGCGGCGGCGCTGGCCTGGCGGAGAAGTGGGGAGCGCGGCCCGACACCTCGACTGCCCGCCGCGGAGTGGAGGGCATCCCGGACGACGGTCAACCGGGGCGCGGCACCTGAGGTGGCGGACAAGGCGGAGACGGCCGAGCGCGCAGTGGGCGAGATGCAGGCTGCCGCGGCAGGGAGCGAGTTGCAATCCGCAGCGGCAGCGATTTCGCGATCCGCCCGGGGCGCATTCGGCGCCTGGCGGCGACCCGGTCGGTGGTTCTGCGATTGCTCGAGTTGCTGGACTGCGGCGGCCATGCCTCCCCCTCGCTGCGGTAACGACGGATGAAGAACGGCAGTGATTCTGCATCCGCACCCGGAGGAAGGCAATGCGAAACGTGTGCCCTGGTGGATGCTTCGGAGCTCCGTTCGGCGTACCAAAGCCGGGCTTCCTGAGCCTCGAGGGCCGCCTCGGGATGCAACTCGAGCTGCACGGCTACTTGTCTCGCAGAATCTGCTGCCGCGCCTCGGACCACGGAATGGTCTTCACCTGTCCCGAATCAAGCTCCTCCACCCGACGTGCGACCTCGGCTTCCCAGGCAGCTTCGACGTCCGGATCTACCTGCTGGTCCTGGAGACTATCGAGCAGCCGGCTGGCGATTGCTCCGCGTGCCTCCGGTGGGAGTTTGAGCGCGGCTTCGATCAGCGCTCTGACATCAGCTTGCATGTTTGCACCTCCGACTGACCATTGTACCACCTTCTGCGGAGGCGACGGGCCCCGCGAGTCGGTCTGCTGTTCGACCGGTTCGCGCAACCTGGCTCCGCGCGGCCCGCGCGCATGGCCAACCCGGACCGATCAGGTCCGATGGACGTCCCCCGGACGTTGACCGCCTCCGATCTGCCTGCTCGCTCTCCCACGGCTCCCAGCTCCGACGTCTAACGCTTTTCCCTAGCTCAGCCGCTCCAGCTGCCCCTTCCGCTTCACGATGTTCTTGTAGTCCCACTGGACGGTGCGCGACTTCCGCAGCCAGCGCGCGAGCAGTTTGATGTCGACTTGATCAGCACTGGTGTACCGGGCCTCGGCGGCCTTGAACTTGCCTTCGTCGGTGAGGCCGGGCAATTCGAACGATTGACCGCTCCAGAAGAGGAGACGGATACAGCCTTTGAGCTTGCTGTAGCCGACGATGGGGTTGCCGCCCAAGAACCAGACGGGGTGGGCGTGCCAGATCTTGTTCTCGGCCTTGGGGAGATGGCGGTCGATCTCGGAAGCGAGGAGATCGCAGATCTCGCGATCGCCGCTGGCCTGGGACTGGTTGTACTGGACGGTGTCGGGGTGCATGGGGCCTCCGGGGTTGCCTCCAATCCGGGCGCTTGGCAGACTCGCTACGGCGCGAGATTGGGATCGCGCATTATCTCCGAGGGAGAACCACGGAATGAAGACTCGTTTGATTCGGATCGGAAGTTCTCGATGCGTCGTCTTGCCAGAGCCCCTGATCCATGCGGCTGCATTGCGAGCTGAGGTGGAGCTGTGGGTGCAAGGTCGTACGATCGTCATTCAGACGACCGGCCGGCCGCGGATGGGCTGGGCGGCGGCCGCGAAACGGTTGCGCGCCCGGGGCGAGGCGAAACTCCTCCATCCGCCTACGGGGTCGCGATTCGATCGTGACGGGTGGGCTTGGTGAGTCGCGCGAGTTGCTGAACGCAGGTCTGTAGCATTCGACGGGCCGCGGCCGCCCGGCACGCGCACCGGCCTACCAGAAATCCATCCTACGCAGCGGGAGGCGGACGACCGACGGAAAGCCTGCAGCGCGGTCGGTCCAGTACCGCTCGGTCATCACGGCGGGGAACACCGTCTTGTCGGCGAACTGCTCGCGGGTGAGCCAGTCGGCGTGGACGACATGCTCGCGGATCGCCTCGGGATGGCTGGTGTCGAGGGCGCCGCCGATGAGCTCACCCAGGAACCAGAACTTGACCAGGCGACACTCGGGATGGACGAGGTCCTCGATGTAGACGAGGCGGCCGACCTGGACCTCGAGGCCGGTCTCCTCCCTGACCTCGCGCGCGGCGGCCTGCTCGAGGCTTTCCTCCTCCTGGACTCCGCCTCCGGGGCAAACCCAGAAGTCGTAGGCCCCCGCCCGAGTGTGCCGGACGAAGAGATGCCGGCCGGCGTCCTCGACGATCACGCCGGCCGAGATGCGATGGAGCACGCTGCCTCCTCCCGATTACCGCACATATAGTAAGGACGCCACCCTATCCCAGATGCCGACCGAAGGTCCACGGATCGGCGTCGACGCCGCATCTAAGACATGCAACCGTATTTACGACAAAACGATATAAAAATTCATCCCAAAGTGATGCTAGCCGGAACGGGCGATGCCAAGAATCTTTGCAGTCGCTGTCCATAACCGAACGCGCTTTCCGCGGATCCAGTCGACGGTAGACGGAGGCCAGAGGGTCCCCGTTGTCCCACCGGAGCAACCAGATGCGGTCCTTCGGGGCCAGGAACGCAGAAAGGCAAGATCATGCATCGCTTCACCGCCACCTCCTTCGCGCTCGCTCTCCTTCTGGGGACGGGCATCGCCCGGGCTCAGGGTCCGCAGGCGTTTACCGTGACCATCGACGCTTCGACCGTGCAGCCGGTTGCGACGGGGTTCATCCCGACGGAGTCGGACGGCAGCGTGATCATCCTCGCGAATGGGTGCGCGCAGACCCACGACGGAGGAGTGCGAATGGACCGGTCGTTCTTCAACGCGTCCGGGATGGTACGCCTGCAGGTTGCGGGACAGCCGGGCCCGACGGACATGCCGTGGGGCGCACTCATGGGCGGGTTCAACACCGACATGGCGACCTACCGCTACCTGGGTCGTCAGGGGGCAGTGGAGCTGATCGCCCCGAATGTCGGCCAGGAGCTCTACGTCGCGCTCAATGTCTCGGCGGTGAACCTGCCGAACATGACCGGTCAGATCACGGCGACGATCATCTATCTGCCGCCGGGATCGAGCAACGTGGCCCAGATCGACATCGACAACACCAGCCCGCACAACAACCCCACGGGACTGATCGCGGGCGCAAACGATGAGTTCATCGTTCTGAGTCAGGGAGCGCTGCGCAACTCGGCCCGGTTCATCAGCCCGTTCTCCGGGAGCTGGTTCGGCTCGGACGGACACCCGGGGCTGATCGCGGTGGCGCGGCCGCACCAGGCCGCTCCATACGGCGCGGCGTTCGGGGCGTACGCCGGCGGGGTGGGAACCGGCTTCAACCTCGCCGACGGTGGTTGCTGGGAGTCGCAGCCGGCCGACGTGGGCCAGGAGCTGACCCTCTACCTGAACGTGCCGGCGGCTGACATGCCGAACCTGGAAGGGAGCCTGCACCTCACGGTGATTCAGGTGCCGGGCTTCACCTCGGCGGTCGATGGTGGCCTGGAATCGCGCGGGCTGGGACTGACCAGCGGTCCGAATCCGACCCGGGACACGACGACGCTGCGCTTCACCACCACGCAGGCTGAGTCGGCCCTGCTGCGGATCTGCGACGTCAGCGGTCGGTGGGTGCGGACCTTGGTGAACGACGAGCTTCCGGCGGGCGCGCAGTCGATCGCCTGGGACGGTCGCGACGACTCGGGCCGCTCCCTGCCGGCCGGCACCTACTTCTGCCAGCTCTCGACGAGCGAAGGGTCGCGCACGGCACGGGTGGTTCTCTCCCGATAGATCGCACGCCGTCGGCCCAAGGGCGGGCGGGGATGGATCGGTCTCGTGACGGGGCTCCAGCCGAATCGGTTGGAGCCCCGCAGCGATTTCTGGGGATCCGAGCTGTGAACCACCCGTCGTTGCCCCCTGGATCGGGGCCGTGGACAGGTCCTAGGCGGACCGCTTCGCCGGGGCGGAGCCACCGGCCCACGGCTTGATGGAACGAAGTGCATCCTTGAGTTCTTCCGCCGCTACCTCGGTGTCGAACGCCGCCTGAGCCCGGAGCCAGTACCCGTTCGACAGGCCGAAGAAGCGGCACAGACGCAAGTCGGTGTCGGCGGTAACTGCCCGTCGACCGGCGACGATTTCCCCGATCCGCTGGGCCGGAACACCGATCTCCTTGGCCAACCGATACTTCGTGATCCCCATCGGGTTCAGGAACTCCTCCAGCAGCAATTCCCCTGGGGTCACTGGATCCAACCGCTTCCTCGACATCAGCTCCTCAATGGTAGTCGACGATTTCCACGTCCGCCGCACCAGCGGCGGTCCACCGAAAACAGATCCGAAACTGATCGTTGATCCGAATGCTGTGCTGCCCGGCCCGATCTCCCTGCAACGCCTCCAAGCGGTTTCCCGGAGGCACGCGGAGATCGCTGAGAGAATCCGCAATTTCGAGCTGACGAAGTTTTCGCCGGGCGACACTGGAGATCGCGCCGAACCGGGCGACCCGATTTCCGCCTGCGAGGCGGGACGTATCCCGGTCACGGAACGATACGATCATGCCTCGATGATCTCGCCGGACGATAATAACGTCAACCAGGATGAGTTGCGATCGGTCGAATTCCCTCCTCCACCGTTCCCAGGGGCTGGAGTACACTGCCAGCCGATGTTTGGAGCCCCGCTACATTTCGCAACCCTGGTGGTCCTCCTCGCCTGGCTGCGGTTTCGGCCTCGGATGTCGTTCCGCCGATTGATGACGCTTTGGTGGACGGGGATCGTCCTCTCGCGCATCGCGCCGCCGCTGCTCTCCGATGGTCTGGCGCGGGTGTTCGGTGCGGAATCGATGTTCGCCGGACGTCTGATGGCTGCGATCTACTGGGCGGGGGCGGTCTGCATCCTGCGGGCCTGCTTCGGACTGGCGAACTGGGAACGACCGTGGCGGAAGCGGACTCGCTTCGCCGCCGCCATGGCGATTCTGGCTGCGCTGATTTCCGCCGGAAAAGAGGTCGCCGGCGTTCCGCTCATGTCGACCTTGGGGGCGCTCTTCCTCTTCTCCGCGCGCTGGCGGATGCAACTGGGTGCCTCGGGGCTGATCTTCGCGGCCTTCACCGGCCTGGTCTCGTTCTTTCTCTCGATTCTCTCCTTCAGCGAGCGGGACGGGTTGCAGTCGATTCCGACCGAGGGCGCCCACGTGTCCCTGACCGGGATGGCGCAAGGTGTAGGGATGATCTACGGCGCCGTCGCGCTCTTCGCCTCCTCGACCCGGATCCATCTCTCGATTCGACGCGTCGGCCGACGCCTGGTGGTCTCGCACCTCCTGGCGGGAGTGGTGCCGGTCGTCGTCTCGGCCCTCTTCCTACTGCTCGCCGGGAGCCTCTACCTCTCGACCTACCGGGGGCAGATCGGGCATCGCTACCTCAGCACGCTCTCGCGCGACGCGGGCGAGACGATCGTGCGGGGACTGGAGCGTGAGGGTCAGCCGCCGGTGCAGGTGTTCCCCTTCCCCGCCGCCCGACAGAGCCTGCTGATTCTGCGCGAGGGGAACCCGATCGAGATCCGCGGCGCGGCGATCCCCTTCTCCCCGGAGGCACTGCTCTCGGTCTCGGATCGTACGCCTGAGGTGCCGCTGGTCTGGGATCGCCAGAGCCTCTACCTTCGAGCGCGGGTCGATACCGTGCAGAACGGGCGTCCGGTGCGGTACGAGGCGCTGGCCCGCATCGATTCGGTCGACATCGCGCGCATCGCTTCCTTCGTCGGTACGCCGATCCAGATCGCCCCGGGGATGATCGTGCGGCGCCACAAAGGAGGGATTCAGCTCTCCGGCGAAGACGACGCGGATTCCCTCCTCACCACCCGCTCGAAGCTCGACAGCCTGGCCTCACGCCAGCCGGTGTCCCTCTCGGCCGAAGAGCTGGCGCAGCGAGAGCGCGAGGCGGAGATCCGTCGCCTGGACGATCTCTCGGAGCTGCTCGAGGATCGCGCGGACAGCCTGGAAGAGCTCGAGGGGGACGCAGCGCTGGAGGGAAAGCGCCTCGCGGCGCAGTCCGAGAGCCTGGCCGGCGAGGTCGAACGACTCCGCGACGAGCGTCCGCGCCGCCGCACCAGCCTCGGACCTTCGGTCACCGAGTCGGGGCGCCTCCCGGGCGGGACGGTCGTCCCTTGCCTCCGCCTGCGCGAAGGACAGTTCACCGCGGGCGAGGTGCCGGTTCTGGCCAATGCCTCGCTGGCCGAGATCGTGACCGCGCTCTTCAACATCGCCCGGGAGAATCCGCTCGCCACCGTGGCGCTGGTCGCGCTCGCCTTCCTCGCCGTGCTTCTCGGCGGAGCGATCGCCATCGCGACCAACATGGTGGCCACGATGGTTCGCTCGGTGACCCGCGCAGTCACCGTCCTCAAGGAGGCGACCGCCGCGATCGGTGAGGGGCGCCTCGATCATCGCATCAAGGTGGAGGGCCAGGACGAGCTGTGGAGCGTGGCGTCGTCGTTCAACGAGATGGCCGCTGGACTGGAGCGGGTCCGATCGATGGAGCTCCAGAACCAGCGCCTGGAGCAGGAACTGGCGCTGGCGCGGGAGATCCAGCATCGCCTGCTCCCGGCCGCCCCACCCAATGTCCCGGAGTTCGACATTGCGGGAATCAGCATCTCCGCGCGCGAGGTGGGCGGAGACTACTTCGACTATCTCTACCTCGAGGACGGCCTGATCGGGATCGCAGTGGCCGACGTGAGCGGCAAGGGGGCCGCAGCGGCGCTTCTGATGTCGAGCTTCCGCGCTTCGCTCCGAAGCTACGACCTCGCCACCTTGGGTCCGGCCGAGACCCTTTCGCGGCTGAACAAGTTCGTCCACGGCAGCGTCACGCCGGGGAAGTTCATCACTGCGTTCCTTGGTGTGCTGAACCCGGTCACCGGCGACCTGCGCTACTCCTGCGCGGGCCACGAACCGCCGATCGTCGTCTCGTCGGACGGGAGCACGGAAATGCTGAGCGCGGGTGGTCTGGTCCTGGGATTGTTCCCCAATGCGACCTACGAGGAAGCGACCTCCAAGCTCCCGAAGGACTCGCTCCTCGCGGTCTTCACCGACGGCGTGACCGAGGCCCAGAGCCCTGATGGCGAGTTCTACGGCGACACGCGCCTGATGGCCGCCCTGCTCGACGACCGGGGCGTCGCCTCGAAACCGCTGCTCGACAAATTCGTCCGCACGCTGAAGGACTTTGCCGGCGGGGCGGCCCAGTTCGATGACATCACCATGGTCCTGGCGCGCAGAAAGTAGCCGCGGGCCCCGGGAGGCAGGATGGACCGCCTCGAGTTGCTCCAGACCTATCGCGCGGTGCGCGCCCAGACGACCTTTCTCGCCGACCGTCTGGCACCCGAGGATTGCACCGCGCAGAGCATGCCGGACGCGAGTCCGGTCAAATGGCATCTGGCCCACACCAGTTGGTTCTTCGAAACCTTCGTGCTGACCGAGGGGCCGATCGAGCATCGCCCCTTCGATCCGGCCTACGCCTATCTGTTCAACTCCTACTACAACGCGATCGGTGAGCAGTACCCGCGAGCGCGGCGCGGGTTGATCACCCGACCGGGCCTGGACGAGGTGCTGCGCTTCCGCGCGCATGTCGACACCGGGATGGAGCGGCTGCTGCACGAGTGCGAGGACCAGTCCCTGGCCTCCCTTGCCCCGGTGATCGAGTTGGGCATCAACCACGAAGAGCAACACCAGGAGCTGATCCTCACCGACCTCAAACATCTCCTGGCGCAGAACCCCCTCGCTCCGCGCTACGCGGATGCGCCTCCCCCGGAGATCTCGCAGCCCACGCCGCTCGGATTCGTTTCCTTCGCCGGCGGTCTAGTCGAAGTCGGAGACGCGAACGAGGGCGGATTCGCCTTTGACAATGAGCGCCCGCGGCACAAGGTCTGGCTCGAACCGTTCTCGGTGGCCAATCGGCTCTCGACCTGCGGCGAGTACCTGGAGTTCATGCAGGATGGCGGCTACGAACGCCCGGAGCTCTGGCTCTCCGAAGGCTGGAACCTCTGCCACTCGCGCGGCTGGACCGCTCCGCTCTACTGGAAGAGGCGCGATGATGGCTGGCGCCACTTCACCCTCACCGGGATGCGCCGCGTCGATCTGAACGAGCCGATCTGTCACCTGAGCTTGTTCGAGGCTGACGCCTTCGCCCGCTGGTCGGGGGCGCGGCTCCCGACCGAAGCGGAGTGGGAGTGCAGCGCGGTCGCGCAGGGGCACGGAGAGCACTTCGCCCCCAGCCCGGCGCTCCATCCCCGGGCGCTGCGGCGCATCTCCCCCGGCGGGCAGACCGCGGGACCGGGAGAGGTCGCGGGCGACACCCTGCATCAGATGTTCGGCGACGCCTGGGAGTGGACCGCGAGCGCCTACCTCGGGTATCCCGGTTACCGGCCGGTCGAGGGGGCGTTGGGCGAGTACAACGGGAAGTTCATGGCCAACCAGTTCGTGCTCCGCGGTGGTTCAATCGCCACGCCGCGACGTCACTTCCGGCCGACCTACCGGAACTTCTTCCCGGCGGATGCGCGCTGGCAGTTCACGGGGGTGCGGTTGGGGCGGTAGGGGAACGGGGGGGGAACTCGGAGAAACTCTCTGCTACCGCGCTGTCCCAGCACTTGCCAAGGCGGCTCATGCTGCAGCGGATGCCGTGTTTCTCCAGCATCCGCTGGTAGTGGTCCTCGCGCCTGTGACTAGACGTTGCCAGTGGACCTCTGACGCGACAGACTACCGCCCCGATCCCGCCGCCCCATACCGCGCCTTGACCCGACCCCAGGTCATCGGAGTGACGGCCGGTGGATTGTCCTCGCACTCCGCCCCGTAGGCGCCGACGATCTCCGTGCACGACCCGATGTCGCGGCCCCGATTCTCCGGCAGCAACGGTGAGGTCGTCGTCACCCCGTAACGCCCACCATCAAGGTCGCAGAACTTCGGGTCGTCCCAGATCTCCTCGGCGCTGCCGTCGGGCTGCTGCCCGCAGGTACCCCACCACTGATCGCGGTGCCCGTACAGCCCGTCCGGCCAGCCACGGTTGCCCCAGAACGCATTGCAGCGGCAGGTCACGCCGCGGAACGACCCGTCCTCTAGTAGGCCATAGCCATCGTTGTCCGCCATGACATTGGCGTACACGTCAGCACCCCCTGTAACGACGTACAGGGCGCCTACACCGCCACGATTTCGTACGATCGTGTTCTGGAACACCTCCGCCGCGCCGACAATCGTTACCGCGGACCCATTTGGCGCTTCGTTCCCCACGAACGTGCAGCCGCTGACACTTGCCGCACCGCCGGCCGAGACATTCAACCACAGCCCGCCGCCTCCATCGCCATAGACATCTGGTTTGCCCCCAGCGATGGTGCGATTGTTCGCGAACAACGACCGCTGAATTGACACCTCTCTGCACGATGAGACACTTAGGCCGCCACCGTTTGTACCCCACACGTTGTTGTTGTTTACAAACCGACACGACTCGACCATTACTGAATCGCACGAGATAATCAATGGGCACGTTCCGCCACCGCTACACACCACATTGTACAACGCCGCCTTGGCAAGACGACTCAGCGACAGCAACCCAATGTTTGGTGCCCCCCCATCCACTGTAATGCTTTCAAGCAGCACCCGGCCTGCCCCATTGCCTCTGCAGTGCAAGCCCCTGGCAAGTACCACACTTCCTGCATCACCATTACCAATGATAGAGAGAGATACGCCTGCCGGAACCTGCACATGGGTATCAGCGTAGCGCCCAGGCCCCACGAAAATGGAATCGCCGCTCGCGGCCGCGAGCGCCGCCGCCGCCACCGAGGTAAAGTCCTCCGAGCCATCCAATGCCACACGAAGCACCGCGCCGCGGGCGGGGGGCTGGAAGCCCAGCCCCACCGTGAGCAGCGCAACGATCGCGGGCAGCAAACGCCGTCCGCGCGCGTGGATCATCTGACGATCACCGCTGTGGCCGTCAGCACCTTGCCTGGGACAGACAGCCGGTAGTAGTAGACGCCGGACGGCACGCGCCGCCCGTCATCGCGATTGAGATCCCACACCTCCTCGTAGTGCCCAGGGGACACCTTCTTCCGGTCGAACCGCCGCACCACGCGACCACTGACGTCGAAGATCCCGAGCTCAACCCATCCCTCCGTGGGCACGGAGAAGCGAGCGCGTTGCCCAGCGCGCGTCAACGGTTGACTGAGGGACAGGGTCGCCACGATCGGCAGCTCCGCGCGCAGCTCGGTGTCGCAACCATCCCACGGCCACTCGCCGGTGTTTCCAGTGTTCGCACCGTACTCGTGCCAGTAACGCCCACCCCCCGCGGCACCTGGGGTCTTCAGCACATGGATCACTCCATCGTAGCTCGCAACCACAGCGCCACCGTCGCGAACGCATGCCGTTAGGCTCTTGTCTGTGAGTAGCGTCGGCCACCCGGTTGCCTCCGTCCAGCCATCGCCCATGCCGGGATCCCCGTCGTTTCCGCTGTCGTAGTTCCAACCGTAGAGCCCACCCTGCACCGACGGGCCGATGATCTCACCTCCGGCCACGCCGTCGATGTTGGCGACAGCGCTTTCCTGCCAGAGGCGCGCCGAGCCGAGCCCGCGGAATGGCGCCGGCGGCCTCTGCGTGCACTGCTGCCGCACCAGCTCATACGGGGTCTGCGTCTCCACTCCGAACACCCAGGTCGCATGCTCGGTCTCCGTCAGGTCCCGATCGGCCCCAACCACGAAGTACGCGCCGGCTGCACTGTTGTCCAGGCAGGCAATCACCGGCCGTGGCGCAGGCATGAAGTCCTCGTCCATCCCGAACCTCACGACCTGCGTCGGATCGGTGTAGGTGTACTGAATCACGCCATTTCGCGACAGCACATAGACGCGCTCCTCGACTCCGGTGCCCGCCGTCTGATTCGTCAAGACGATGTCCGCCACACCATCACCCGTAACATCGCCAACCGCCGGCGTGGAGAGCGCGGGGCCGTTCTCCCGGTGCCCAGCGAACGGCTCCACGTCCGTCTCCCAGTACGCGGTGGCCAGAGCCCCACTGTTTCGGGCCGGTGTGTTCCAACACACCACGTGCCCATGGCGGAGCGTCTGGACAATGCGGGCAGGCTCGTACAGCGCTGCGCCGCTGAGGATCGCAAGCGACAGGCCGTGGTTGCTGCTCACACGTTGGGGGTTGTTGTTGTCAATCGACACCGCGAAGGCCCCGTTCGGCGTCCCCGGAGGGGGATTCGTGATCCAGGGCGTCCCGTCAGCATCCCAGACGTACACCTTGTCGTCGGCACCTGGCACGATCACCTGCTCGTAGAAGCTCCCGTTCCACGGGTCCAGAGGCGCCACGATCGGCGCGCTGTGGTCGGCAGCGACCGCCTTCGACCAGGCCAACGTTCCGTGGTACGTACCGCCGCCAGCATCTGCCTCGACCTTCACCACGAAGAGCCCAACCCGCCGCACGCTCCCGACAATGGCTGGGGGGTACGGCGTACTACCGACCGGGCACTGCGGCAGATACGCCAATGCCCCCGTGAAGACGATGTCTGGATCATTGGGTAGCGTAGGCGTCACGGTGAAGAACTTCCCGTCCGGCGCATTGGCGGCCACCGGTGTCCCGTCGTCCAGCCACCAAGCGTAGATGTCCCGGTTCGCGACGAACACCGCGTCGCGCCCCCCGATCGGAAACACCTTCGGTGCCGTGCTCAGTCCATTCGGGATACGATGTGGCCAGCCGGCGCGCTCCGGCAGGCGTGTGGCCACCTCGGCGGTCGGCACGCTCTTCGGACCGCACCGCCCACACTCGCAGGCCTCGACGCGGAACTCATAGGGAATGAGCGCACCGGCACCATCCACCCGCGGCAACGGGGTGCCACCGACCCGGTTCACCGCGTACCGTGACTCGCTCAGCGCTTGGCCAACGAACACGTCCGCGCCGGTCGATGGGTGGAGGTAGACATTGTAGTAGCTTCCGAGCGAGTACGGCATCCAACTCAACAGTACTCCGCTCCCGAACGACACTCCGCTAACCCCGGTCACCTGGCCAGGCGTGTTGCATCCGCCGCCTGGGCCATCGACATCCTGCGCAACGAAGTGCAGCGGTCGATTCAAGTGACCCTTCAGCTCCAACTGATAGGTCATCTGCTCGAGCGCTTGCAGCGTTGCCGCGCACACCACAATGGAGTCGGGACACTGTACCGCCTGCTCCGGCAGGCACGCCGGTGCGTGGGCGGTCCCTTCGACCACTGTGACCGACCCGACCACGTTCGTGAGCGCCACGGTTACGCTTTCCGCTTCCGCGCCGCCGATGTTGTAGAGCAGCGGTCGCAGTACGAGCCGCGCGGCGCACCCGCCGCCACCTGTGGTCACCGACTCGTTGAGATTTGCTAGGACCAGCTTCGGCGCGCTATAGTGCAGCGACAGATCGCTGTGCGAGTACTTCGTCAGCGAGTGCGCTGCTCCGATTGTGAATGCGAGCTCCTGCCCGTCTGGCACTAGGCCGGTACTGCCAATCTCAAACGACCGTCCGACGGTATCGCCCGCCGCGACCGATGGGCGGGACGGCGCCAACCCACTGGTGATCGCGCACCACGATGCCGCCTCCGCGCGGAAGAAAAGCTTGTCGTCGGTGGCATCGCCCTTGAACGAGAACCACAAGGAGTCACCAACAACGCCGTAGGTGTCAACACCGCTCTCCCCGGTCATCGAGACGCTGGTGATCGTGCCCGCGGCCTTGACGTATCCAGCGTGAATCGAGTCTGGACTGGCCGACGGCGACTTGCTGACGACCACGTAACGGCCGTCCGCATTGTCGCGGTAGACACCGAACGTCTCCTTGACGCTCGCGTAGTTCGGTACTCCCTCGGTCTTCACCCCGCTCCAGGACAGCGGCAGCCTGAAGGTATCCGCCGTCGCCGGTGGATGGGCCGCGTTCTGGCCGATGTAGATCTCGCTGGGACGGCTCATGCCATTGATCTGCAAGCGGAGCCGGACGGATGGCGTGGCCCGTAAGGTCAGCACTGGGCTTGTGACCGCGGTTGTTCCCGTGTTACGGAGCGTCACCCGGCACCACGCGGCCTCACCGCTCTCCAGGACGCCATCTCCATCGCCGCGCGGTGCTGCGTCCGAGAAGGTGTGACTCTCGAACGCCAGGAAGCCACTCGGGCCCGAGACGCTGATGGACCCGGTATAGGGCCGGTAGTTGTGTGCCGAGACGCCGACGCTGATCGAGGCTGTGTCCCGCACGGGATATCCGGCGAGCGTGAGCTTCCCCGCCGCGTCGGTGCGTCCCATGGCGTACGACCACTCCCCTTGCGACAGGGTAACAATCGCGCCAGACACGGCGGTGTTCGTGCTCGCGTTCTTCACCGTCACGGTGATCACTTGTGCCCCCAACGCCGTCACGCTACTCGGCGTCGTCTGGACAGAGAGCGTCATCGGCGCGGAGGTCCAGATTGCAACCTGTGGGTCGCCAAGTAACTGCGCCCGCGCGAAGCCATCTCGCATCTGCGCATAGCCGGTCTGAGGTGCGTCTACGATCCCCTGCACGTAGGCTTCGCCGATTGCGAGCGTGTCTCCTACGAGCCGTTCCAGGATGGGTCTGTACAGGTCGTGCGGGATCCCGCCGGGGCTCGCGTCTTTGCCGACGTAGGCCACCGCGCCGCCGGACGGCGACAACATGAGGGCCTCACTCACCGCCGACATGTCGTATGCGTTCGTCTCACTGCCACCGGAGAACACGATGCTGAACTTGGGGGTCAGGGCCCCATTCGTCAACGCATAGGCCTGCCCGCGCGTCAGGTCCTGCGTGGATCCCCAGGCGGTTCTGAGCGTCTCAATGCAGTTCGCGCGAAACGTTGAGTCGTTGGCGCATTCCTTGAACGGATCACCGTCGTTAAAAGTTGGGTTGCCGAGTTTCTCCCGTGCCGAGTGTTCGGCGTGGAATACAACGTGCGCACCTGCCTGGACGCCATCACGGAGGCCGGTACCGGTCCATGGCGTGTGCGGCACCGTGTTCAGCCAGATCTTCAAGGTGTCGGCACAAGCAATTTGCGCGCCACCGCAATCAAGCATGTGCGTCCCTGGATCTGCGTAGAGTCGCGTGATAGACCACCCTGCAGTGGTGAGCGGCTCGGCGACCTTCTCTGCGGCGTAGTAGCCACTGGCGGTGTCGTCATGATACCAGGCGTTCGTGGGCCCGGTCGCCAACAGCGCTGACGTGAAGAAGGACGCTGGAGGTGGATTGAGCTGTTCCTGGTAGGCCATCGCTTTGACCCGGAGCAGGCCAGCTTCCGTGGCGTTGTGGCATGGCCACCGCGCGACCTACACCTGCGGGAAGTCCCCCTGCGACATGGAGAAGTTCACGTCGCTCTGCGCTTCCCATTCATAGGCGTCACGATCTACGTTCCACAGCCCCGTGAACGCCCCAAAGTACGCGTCGATGGGCATGTCGCGCCTCCATGGGCCGCCCCGTATTCGGCGCGTTGGTACCAGGTCTGTGTCACCCGCGAGGAGGAAGTATCTGGTCCCCCACTGCACATAGGCATCATGGGCGAAGCCCTTCATGCTCGCGGCAGCGTCGTAGGCGGGGTAGTTCTCGACGATCCAGTCGACGGTGCGGACGACGCACTGGCCGAACTTCGCCGTCTTGAACGCCGCATAGGGCTCGAGCGCCGCGACCATGTCGCCAACGTACCCACCACCGGCGTCGTAGTTGTTCGTGATGATCACCGAGACCGCGGGCGGTCCATCCATGGACGGACGCTCCGTAGGTACTCCGCCGAAGGGCGAGGAGGCCATCTGCTGACCGCGGTTGCGTCGATCATCCGGATCCGGCGCCGAGTAGGGGTAGAACCGCGCGAAGTCGTTGGGATTGACGACCAGCGCCTGAATCCACGCCGCATCGTCCGGGTAGTGAAACGCTATGGACTCGGCGCGCTTCGTGACCAACACGGAGGCGTTCTCCTCCGGCGTCATCGGGGTGACGTCCAGGGCGAGCGATGCGGCGGTGGTCAGGAGAAGCGAGCCCGTCGACGCGACATACTGCACCGGGTAGAGCGCTACCTGCGCCAGGTGGTAGCCGCGCACATGGACGTCCTTCACCTGGAACGCAACTGCCTCAGGATACGGTCGGTAGGGGTCGAAGGGATTCCTGTCCCCGCCGTCTTCACCGCCTTCCTCGGCAGGGATGGGGCGGAGGTGGAAGCCGTCGCCAAGATGCAGCTCTTCCTGCACCTGATAGCGCAGACTGCGCACCGCGGTGCGGGGCGGCAGAACGAACCACCGGACCGCGATCGGCAACTGCGGGTGTCCGACCCGATCGCGAGCGTTGTCCTGCCTCATCCCTTGGAACTCCACCCCGTCACCAGCTCCGTCGCGGGTGACCACGACCTCCTCTCGAGTCGCGTGGAAGTCATAGGTGAACCGCCGCTGGGCGGGGCCGTCGTCCTGCGCCGTTGCCCCGCTGGGTATCAGAAGCAGTATCCCGAGCGAACCAACCAGCGCGACGCGCGCGAGGCATGATGTCGTCCCAGCTTTCCCGCTCGAGCGTTCGCTCTGGGCCGGCGCACCGAGCGTACAGCGCGATGAAGCGGCCTGTTGGGTCACAGGCGGCACGTCCAGTTCCCGACCGTGCCACCTCCATTGGTATCGCATGCGACCTCCTTTCCCGCGCAGGGGAAGTTCTCAGCACTCAGTCACTCCATGGGGGCTGAGAGTGCTCCCGGAGCGCGCCGATCCTGCGTGCTCTCGGGCGCGAACGGAGGACTGCGTGCCTCACGTCTTGCGCTGCGGTCGACGGGCGGCGGGAGGGAGATCACATGTGCGGGGAGACAGCCTCGTACAGGCGACTCGCGACCGGCTGAGCATCAGCTACAAACGCAATTGCGTGGAAGGATGCTACCTCACATCGCTCCCGAGCAGCAAGTTGTCGGCCTGCGGCTGCTGCGGCATCGGCAGTGGTCGGCGGAGGCCGACTGGTGAACGGAGAGAAGCCTAGGGCGCGAGTTGCACGTGCGTCAAGCGTGATCGCGAAGAAATTCTTAGTCAGGTACTGCTGATAAAGTCTACGACTCCTGCAACTGAGCTCACCACTCGGCAGAGATCCTCGGACACCTCATCTGTGCTGGCTGTGCATCATCTTGATCACGGGTCTCATCCACAGGCACTGTCCGATGCTCTGCGATGTGCGAACGGGTCCCTCATCCCCGAGGACGTGGACGTCGCGCCGCAGGCGTTCGTCATCTTCTACCTGCGGACGGGGTGGCTCCACACGGTCGTGATCACTAAATCCGGCCGCGGACGAGGTGGGAGAGTGTTTGCGGGAGGCGGGGACTGCGAGCGGGGCCATGTTTCGGGCTAAGCTGAATCTCCTGGGTTGATCGGAGGGCAACTCCACCACGATCAAATGGAAGTGATGCCCCCTACTCCGGCCCTCCCCCCGCGGCGCAGGCTACGCCCAGTCAAGATGTTTCTCTCTCAGGAACACAAGACGTGGTGGGAGTCGCCAGCGTCTTTCCGAATCCTGCCCACTCTCGGGCCATGGTGCGATTTTCTCTCTCGGAAGGGTCGCCGGACGTTCGGGTGGAACTGTTCGACGTAGCCGGGCGTAGGGTTCGCACTCTGGCCAGCGGTGCGTTCCCGGCCGGGTCACACGAGATCAACTGGGAGCGTGGTGCCTCGGGCGGGCAGCCGATACGCTCCGGAGTCTACTTCGTGAGGATCAGTACCAAGGGGCACCTGCTCACGAACAAGATCGTCATTTCGGATCGGTAGTATCCGAGTTTTCCTGATCCGCGCGCGAAGGGGAGCGCTCCGGCGCTCTCCCTTGCGTTTCCCCCCCAACAGATGGGACGCCACATCGGGTCGCCGTCTTCCTGAGCCACTTCGATAACCATCCACGCCCGGCAGGACGGGCGCGCACGCCGACCCAGACTTCCTGATCCAAATGGCCGCATCCACCCGCGCTTGCTTGCGGTACTCTCCGCCCATGACCTTCGATGACGCGCTTCGCGCCGCGGCCGAGAGGCGGCGAATCCCGATTCCACCGTTGCAACACCCGGAGCCGCTCGCGGGATTGTCGTACCCGGTGGAGCTGATGCTGAAGCGCGAGGCGCTGCTCGCTTTCTGGGAAGATCAGAAGCTGCCCGGCAAGCCGGAACCGATCGTCGGCGCGCTGGAGCCGCGGCGCTACCGCACGACGACGAAGCGACGGGTGACCTACGGGATCAAGGGGGTGGCGTTTGGGTTCGCGACCGAGCAGCGGCGGGGGCTGCGGCTGCGACTGGGGCCGTCGCTGCTCGATCTGCCGGAGCATGTCGCGCTCTACGATGCGCTGCTCGAACGGTTGTCGAAGCCGGGCGGGATCACACTTGCCTCGGTGCTGAACTGGCTCGTGGTTCGAGGCTCCGGGAAGGGGCTGGCGCTGATCCTGAACGTCTGTGCGATCGACGCGCGGATCGTGCGGGCGGCGAGGTCGCTCGCCGAGTGGCTGCAGGGGTCGACCCTGGGTGTGCGCTCGGCCTTCCTCTACGTCGATCCGACGCGGTCGGAGTACTACCTCGAGGCGCAGCGCCCGGAAGATGGCACCTCGTTCAAGCGGCTCTATGGGCCAACGGACCTCCAGGTGGAGGTCGACGGTGTGCGCCTGCGCTTCCCCACCACCGCGTTCTCCCAGGTCAGCGCGAGCATGGCGCCGCTCCTGGTGCAACACGCCGGAACGTTGCTCGGTCCGTTGGAGGGGATCACCCTCCTCGACCTGTACTGCGGCTACGGGCTGTTCACGATGACCCTCGGCCGGACGGCGGCCCATGTCCTGGGAGTCGACTTCGACAACCCGGCGGTCGAGGCGGCGAAGGCGAACGCCGAACACCTGCACATGAGCAACCGGACGCGGTTCCTGTCGGGAAAGATCGATGGCGCGCTGCTCGAACGTCGACTTCGACCGGCGCGCGGGCGGGAGGTGGCGCTGCTCGATCCACCGCGCCAGGGAACATCGCCCGATGTCTCCGAGGCACTGGCCGAGCGCGGAGTGGAGCGCGTGCTCCACATCTGCTGCGGGACGGACCAGATTCCGCGCGAGATAGCCCAGTGGACGCGAGTCGGTTACCGGCTGGAGCGCGCGGTCCCGATCGATCTGTTCGCCGGGACGGCGGGACTCGAAACGCTACTGCTCTTCATACGCGAGCGGGACTGGGTTCGACCGGATCCGGACGAAACTCCGGAGCCCAGCGCACGGGTTGGACGATCCGCAGCACCCGCGCGGGCTCGGCGATCGACGGCTCCGGCGAGCAGCCCGCGTGACGCCGCTCGCCGCAAACCCACCGATTCTGCCAGCATCCAGCGACCGCAAGGGAAACCGAGGAAGGAGACTCCCCATGGTGACCGCCCTGATCCTGCTCAACGTCGAACACGCCCACATCAAGACGGTGGCCGAGCGCCTGGCCGAACTCCCGGGAGTGACCGAGGTGTTCTCGGTGGCGGGAAAGTTCGACCTCGTGGCGAGCGTCCGCGTCCCGGCAAACGAGGCCCTGGCCGACCTCGTCACCGACCGGATGAGTGAGCTCCCCGGGATCGTCCACACCGAGACGTTGATCGCGTTCCGCGCGTACTCACGGAAGGACGTGGAGGCGGGATTCTCGTTGGGTGGTGGGAAGTAGACCCAGCTCCCGCAATACCAGGGCCCGTTCTTCGTAGGCTCCGGACGCTCACGGGTACCAAAGCGAGACCGTTCCGGCGGCAGCGGGATCCGCGGCGAGTTCCGACGGTGTTGGTCGGTGGACTTTGGCAATGTACGGGGGGTGGTGGCTCGCGAGGAACCGCTCGATCCGCGCCAACGTCCGGACGAAGTTGTCGGCGAGCTGGGCATGAGAGGCAGCGCCCACAATGACCAGTAACGCGACCCCGTGGCGGGTTACAGCGGCCAGTTCGTTTGCTTGTACCGGATTCGACCGTCGTGTGTGATGGCAATCAAGCCGCGACGTCCCACATCCTCGAGCCACACTTCGTCCGGCGTATCGTCCGCGAACAAGTCACCGTGAGCCACGACGCTGAGGCCGGCGCCTCGGGGTGATCTCGGAAACTGCTTCCCGAGATCACGATCACAGAAGAACGTGTGGCTAGGCTGCCCGTTCGTAGAGCACCGCTTGCTCGATCAAGCGTTCGCTGAGGCCGTAGTCCGCGGCGACATCCGACACGCTCTCCCCTACGTCCAGTCGATCAACGATCACTCGAGTGGACACTCCCGCCCCGCGCACCACGGGGCGACCGAACGCAATTCGCGGATCGATCGACACGACGCGGTCGGTTCCGGTGTCATCCGCGGAGAGGAACGGGTAGAGGCGGATGGGGAAGTCAGTTTCATCCCACTCGACACGCTTGAGGTGGACGTGGAGCACCTGCCGCATGGCTATCTGCCCGGACCGCGAGAGATCGATCAGTTCGCCGTAGCGGCTCAGGAGAACCCGCCCTCCCTCCGTCTGGAGGTCCTTTCGCAGGAGCAGATCCGCTATTCCGAGCTGGCTTTCAGCGTAGTCGAGCGCGGCCCGCAGATCCGGCGCGGAGACTCCGTGCTCCGTGCGCAACGCGCGGAGCACGTGAGCCTCAATGAGGTTCCAGAACGAGAGCGTGATCGGCTCCGCCGTGGCCGGTTGGAGAAGTCGGCGTGACCGGCGAGCGCCTGAGTGCGTGGTGTAGTTGCGCCCAACAACCCACGAGCGGAGCGTGGCTGGTGAAAGACGCAAGTGGCGGGCGGCCTCCGTCACGGAGTATGCCGGTTGTCTCCCGACGTCGCGGATCGTACTGCCTCCTCGCAGATTTCGAGTTCCGTACATCTTAGCCGGTTCTGAGGTGCTTGTCACGTCTGCCGGTTCGGGCGCAATGGACCAGGCAGGGCCGCACGCCCCGGTGGATTCGGTCATGGGGGCGCAGTTCGTCCCACGACGATCGGGCAACAGTGACGTTCGTGAGAGTGCGCACTCGTGGGCGAGGAAGGACGGAGGCGGCACCGGCCGGCGTTCGGGTACGGGAGCTTGGACGCCCACCGTAGTAGCGAATCGGCCCCGCGGCACGCGTGCCCCCGGGGCCGATCTCGTGGTCCGTCGAAACGCGGTCAGCGAAGGATGACCTGGACGGGGGGATGGATCGCGTCAACCGCGGAGCGCAGGAAGTAGACCCCGGCGGGCAGGCGCGCGCCATCGTCCGAGCGGCCGTTCCACTGGCGGCCGCTGAAGTGCGCCTGGCGGCGGCCATGGATGTCGATGACCATCCAGTCACCGCCGAGGAGCGTGCTGCTGGTGCCCTCGAGGCGGATCTGGCCGAACGAGGGGTTGGGCACGGCACGCACCTGGATCTCCTCAGCGCTCGGCAGCGGCTCGGCGGACGCGGGGAGGTCGGGCGTCATCAGGATCGCGCCGATCGGACCGGTGGCTCCCTGTCTCGCCGAGGCGACGATCTGGTGAGAGTTGTTGATCCCGGCAACGCCTCCGTACTGGACGTAGTACTCCTGACCGGGGGCGATCAGGCTACCGAGCATGAAGTAGCCATCGCCGAGGAAGTTCACACCGTCGGTCGTCTGGTAGTAGTACTGCAGCGCGTCGCCGTGATCGTTCAGTGCCGTGGCGCTGGTGGCGGACTGGGAGCAGCCGCCTAGAATCTCCCAGCCAGTGGCCTGCAGATAGCGCACCGGGAAGACGCTGCAGCTCGAGTAGCCGGCGATGTAGCCGCAGAGGTCGTTGTTCTCGTTGATCGCGGCGCTGACCACACCCTGCCAGTTCCCCGCGGGAAGAGGAATGGTGGTCAACACGCCGGTGTCGAGGTCGAGCAGTTGATTGCCGGAGACGACGACGCGCTGGTCGTTGATGTCCGCTCCGAGGAGTCCCTGCGGCATCGGCTCGGGTCCGGACTCGGTGTAGAGGATGCCGTGATCCGGGTTCCAACCCCAGAAGCCGGAGGCGCCGATGATGTCGCCGGCGTTATTCACCGCCCAGGCGGCGCTGTAGGGATCGCCGGGCAATCCGCCGAGAATCTCGACCTCGTACCCGCCTCCGCTGATCGGACGCCAGACCGCGGCGGTTGGCTGGGTCTGCACATACTGGTTCGGGCAGACCACGCCGACGATCACGCCGAGATCGCTGATCGCGTAGGCGCGCGAGGTGAGCATGCCGACAGGCAGGGGCAGCAGTTCGAAGGGCTGACCGTCGTGCGATACGCCCGCCCGAATGAGCGAGCCGTCCACGGTCCCGTTGCCACAGACGTCGCCGTTTTCGTTGAGTCCGGAGGCACCCCAACCGGCGCCAAGAAACTGAACCTGGTACAGGGGCACATCGGCGCGCGCGGAGATGGTCAAGCAAGCCGAGGCCGTGAGCACGAGCAGAGCGTGTTTCATTCATTCACCTCCCGCCCGGTCGTGGGCAGGTCAGCGGCTCGTTTCCAGATGGAGAGGATCGGTTCCGAGAGAGCGAATCCCCGGATCTCCTCCCTGTGCGTTCTCCCGTGCGACGCGTGGAGCTCGCGATGTCGAGGAGGCTGGAGGCGACGCCCGCGACGAGGCGCGGGGAGACCCTTGCGTCACATTCAACTTTTCCTGACTTCGAAAGAGTAGACCGAAGGCGCGCGACGGTCAAGGTCGTCGATGCCCGAAGTGATTGAAAAATAACGAGATCTGGTCGCAACAAGATTCGCGGGGAGCGATCTTAGGGGGACGTGGGCGGAAGCCACGGTCGGCGGCGGAGAAAACGCGGGGTTGGCCGGGGCGGCAGGTTTGGTTGAATCACGGGGCGCCGCCCCTTATCCTCGTACCGGTTGTCTCCCCCCCAGCCCCGCCGCGGAATCCCGTGCGCGGAAGCAGATGCGCTCGCAAAGAGTCGGAGGGCACCATGAGACTCCTTACTGCACTGATCGTTGTCCCGTTGCTCGCGACCGCTTGGGTCGGTTCGTCCGCCGCCGGCCCGAACGCCGACGGAGTGTTGGTTCTGCACGCCGTTCCGTATCAGGACCGAGACGACACTCCACCCGCCTGCGAGGGATTCGACCTCACGAGCTGCTCGGACGCGGTCGTCGATCTTCCCCTCGGGGGATCGAGCTCTCGGTGGCACTGGTTCGTCTTCGGCGCCTTTCCGGACGGACGCAGTCCGAGAGTGAAGGGGGTCACGTTTGGCGTGCAGTACGATCTCGGCGTATTCCTGATTGGGTACGCTGGCTGCGGAGATTTCGAGTTGCCCGGAGCCGGCTGGCCGGAGACGCCGGGCACCGGGACGAGCATCACCTGGGACACCGCGCGAACGGATCAAGTGCTCCAGGTCTACGGGTTCTACGGCTATTCCTACTATGCCGAACCGGCACAGTTCTGCCTGATCCCGAACCCGGACCAAGGCGGATACTTCGGCGACGACTCGATACCATCGATCCTTGATCCGATCGCCGACTATGGCTGCCTCGGGTTTGGAACCCCGGGCTACGCGCCCTGCCCGACGGTCGAACCTGAGGTCGGGGCCTGCTGTCTCGCGGACGGCACCTGCCTCCTCCTCTCGGAGTCGGACTGCCTGGCCCAAGGCGGCAACTGGCTCGGCCCCGATTCAGATTCCTGCGATCCGAACCCCTGCGCCGTGCCGACCGATCGCACCAGCTGGGGTGTCGTGAAGGAGCGATTCGCGCCACGTTGATTTCGCGACGGTTCGGATGGCCGCTCGCGATCCTGACGATTGCCTCGCTCCTGCGTGTTCACGCGATCGGGTACGAGGGATTGTGGTGCGACGAGGCGTACACCGCCCTCACGGTACGTCAATCCGTGGGGGCGATGGCCTCGGGCCTGGTGCGCGCGGATGACGCGCCGCCGCTGTTCTATCTGCTCGAAAAGCTATCGACGACGATCGCCGGCGACGCCGAACCCGGACTTCGACTCCTCTCCGTACTGACGGGAGTCGGAGGCGTGGCGTGCCTGCTCTGGGCAGCCTTGCGGACCGGCGCATCCCGAGCGTCGGCCGGCGTCGATGACCCCCAATTGGGTTCGAGTTTCGGCTGGAGTCGAAGGGCGTACCTGTGGGCTGCCGCCTTCCTCGCGGTAGCCACCACCGGGGTGTTCCACGCGCGGCAGGCGCGTTCCTACGGCTTGGTGCTGCTTCTCGGCATCATGCTCCTCCTCGCGGCGCGGGAGTGCCTGGCCGGCAGTCGCCGTGCGCGCGGGGTCGTCGCGCTCGCCGCCCTGCTCCTCTGCCTGACCCATCATGTGGCGACGATCCTGGTCCTGAGTAGTCTGCTCTGCTGGCCGTTGGGTCCGAAGGGAAAGCCCCCACTGGTAGTGTGGATCGCCGTCCACCTGCCGGCGCTCCTCGCGTCGCTCTGGTTCTGGAGCGTCGGCCAGGCGCAGATCTCGATTCATCACCAGATGAACCAATGGATCGGCCACTACTGGGAAACGCACCCCCTGCTCCTGGCGCCTCTGCTTTCACTCCGGCTGTTCACTCCGATCGGATTGCCTGGATCGGAGCAGAGTGTGGCCTTTCCCGCGCTCGACGTCGTCTCGCCCGCGTGGGTGGGGGGCTCGCTCGGGCTGGCGGCGGTCTGCCTGGCGGCGGCGCTCCGGCGGAACCGCCGGGACGTCGCGCTGGAGCTGGGGTTTCTGTTCCTGCCCCTTTCCGGACTCGTGCTCGCGTCCCTGGTGACCACGCCGGTCTACGTGCTCGGACGTACCGATGTGATTGCCTTTCCTGCCTTCGTGCTCCTGATCGGACGGGGACTCGCAGCGCTGCCCTCGCGGATCGGAGCGGCCGGCCTCGCCTTCTGGGTGCTCGCCTCGTTCACCACCCTCGCCCCCGGCTACGGCCTGGGAAGTTCGCCCAGGACCAAGGGCGTCGATCGCCGTCTCGCGCAGGAGATGACCACCTCCGGACTCGCGCCCGAGGACTGGGTGTTGCACACGTTCATGACGAGCCCTACGATCGACTACTACCTCGACCGAAGCGCAACGCGTCACCATCGAACGTGGTTCCCGGAGAGCGCGGCTCGAAACCCGGCGTCCAACTGCGCTACGCCACCGGACTCACTCGAAGCCTATCGCACGCAGGCGCGACGCCTCCGCCGGAAGATGGAGGCGACCCTGCCTCCGGACGGGTCGGCGTGGGTGTTCGCGCTCATCGCGCCGTCCCCTCCGGGAGCCTCCGAAAAGGTGCGCCAGACACGGACGATCGCCACGAGCGAGCTGGGCTACCCTGTCGCGCTGTTGGTTCATGACTTGGTCGGCGACGCCACCTTGCCGGTCTCGTTCGTTTATCGACAGGACTGGGTGGCTGGCGATCGCGTGGTGCTCCGCATCCCGCGGTCGAGCTGGATCGAGACGGCCGCGGCGGACTCGCAGGTGATCCGGGTGGCCGAGTGAGCGTCAGGCCGGCTCGGGCGCGTCCCCGACCGCGAGCGAATAGAGCAGGTAGGGGCCTTGCTCGTCCTCGCCCTCTTTCTCGAAGTGCATCCCGATCTTGCTCGCGACCTGGATCGAAGCCTGGTTGTCGCGATCGATGAGACAGATCAGTCGGCGGTAGCCAAGCGTACCGATCGCGTAGTCGCGGATTCCCTGCGCCGCCTCCGTGCCGAGACCTCGTCCCCAGAACTCCTTGGCCAGGGAGTAGGCGATCTCGACCTCGGGTTGGCCGTCGATGACATAGGGGAGCAGCCCGCAGCGGCCGATGAATCGGCCGGTTTCCTTGTGGATCGTGGCCCAGAGGCCGAGCTGCGCATTCTGGGGGTGCCCGTTCAGGAACCACTCCAGCTCCTCGCGCGTCTGCTCGCGCGTGAGCGTTCCTTCGGGAAAGTAGCGACGGACATCGGGGTCGCGGTAGAGCGCGAAGAGGTCGTCGAGGTCGGAGGGCACGAGGCGCCGGAGACTGAGGCGGCTGGTTTCAAGGATGAACATCGGCAGCCTCCACTGAGATGACACCAGATAGGAGATCTCGACCCGGCGCGGATCACTGAAGAACCGGGTGGGAACTCCTCCCGGGACGAGTTCGGGGGACGGTGGAGACGGCATGGCGCCCCTGCGGGCGGGGGCGCCATGCGTCTGTCTTGGGTGAGGAGAGGAGGAAGGCACCCGCGCGGCAGAGCCGCGCGGGGGTTACTCCAAACCGGCGAGTTGTTCGTACATGCGCCAGCGGAAGTCGACGATCTCCTGGGCCTGGCCGAGGAGCTTCTCCGCTTCCACCGGGTCGGACTGCAGGAGAGAGCGGTACCGTCCCTCCATCATGGCAAACTCACGGAACGGCATCTTGGGCTTCGGTGAGTCGAGCTTGAGCGGATGCTCGCCGAGGTCGCGCTTCCGCGGGTCGAAGCGGAAGAGCGGCCAGTAGCCGGACTCGACCGCGGCCTTCTGGTCGCGGAGTCCGAGGCCCATGTCGATGCCGTGCGCGATGCAGTGGCTGTAGGCGATGAGGAGCGACGGCCCGTCGTACGAGTCGGCCTCGCGGAACGCCTGCAGGGTCTGGAGATCCTTCCCGCCGAGGGCGATCCGCGCGACGTAGATGTTGCCGTAGCTCATCGCCATCAGCGCGAGGTCCTTCTTCGCGGTGTGCTTACCGCCGGAGGCGAAGCGCGCGACCGCCCCGAGCGGGGTCGACTTCGACATCTGGCCACCGGTGTTCGAGTAAACCTCCGTGTCGAGGACGAGGATGTTCACGTTGCGCCCGGATGCGATGACGTGATCGAGCCCGCCGAATCCGATGTCGTACGCCCAGCCGTCTCCGCCAACGATCCAGACGCTGCGGGGCACCAGGAAGTCGGTCAGTTCAAAGAGGCGTCGCGCCTCGGGAGTGTCGATCCGCGACAGCTTCTCCCGGAGCAGGCCGACCCGCTCCCGCTGCGCACTGAACTCCGCCTCGCTCCAGGCTTCGTGACCAGGCACGACACCGCCCGCGGTGTGGGCCTCGGCCATGATGTGATGGTGAGCGAGGTGGCTGCCGGGGGTCGACCCGGGGCCGAGAATGGCGGTGCACAGCTCCTCGCCGAGCTGCCCGGAGAGGGTCATCATCAGCGTGCGCGCTTCGTGGCCCAGCGCATCGAGCGTGAGACGGAAGCCGAGACCGAACTCTGCGTTGTCCTCGAAGAGCGAGTTGGCCCAGGCGGGGCCGCGTCCGTCTCGATCCTGCGCCCAGGGGGTCGTGGGGAGATTCCCTCCGAAGATCGAGGAACAGCCCGTCGCATTGGCGATCATCGCGCGATTGCCGAAGAGCTGGGAGAGGAGCTTCAGATACGGCGTCTCGCCACACCCGGAGCAGGCGCCGGAGAACTCGAACAGGGGCTGCAGTAGCTGCGAGCCCTTGATCGTGTCCATCTTGATGTCGCGGCGATCCATTTCCGGCAGGTGGAGGAAGAAGTCGAAGTTCTTCACCTCGGCGTCGTGCAGCGGAAGCGAACTCCGCATGTGCACTGCCTTCACGGTCTGCAGCTTGCCATCGAGTTCCACCTCCCCTTGGGCGGGGCAGACATCGACACAGAGCGTGCAGCCGGTGCAGTCCTCAGGGGCGACCTGATAGGTGAGCATGTGGTCCGGATACTCGCGCCCCTTGTACGGGGTCGCCTTGAACGACTCGGGCCGGTGCGAGAGCTCCGGCTCGGGATAGATCTTCACCCGGATGGCGGCGTGCGGACAGACCAGGGCGCACTTCGCACACTGGATGCAGAGCCCAGGCTCCCAGACCGGGATCTCCTGGGCGATGTTTCGCTTCTCCCACTGGCTGGTCGCGGTCGGGAAGGCGCCGTCGACCGGGAAGGCGGAGACCGGAAGCTCGTCACCTCGACCCTCGAGGATGAGGGAGGTCACGCGTTGCACGAAGTCGGGCGCCTCCTGCGGAACGGTCCGACGGAACTCGATCGCGCTCCACTTGCCGGGGTGGACCGGCACCTCGCTCATGTGCGACAGAGCGGAGTCGATCGCGGCGAAGTTGCGCTCGAGGACCTCCTTGCCCTTGGCCTTGTAGGTCTTCTCGGTCGCGTGCTTGATCGCGGCAATCGCCTCTTCGCGCGGCAGCACGCCGGAGAGGGCGAAGAAGCAGACCTGCATGATGGTGTTGATGCGCCCGCCCAACCCGGCCTCGCGCGCGACGCGGTAGCCGTCGATCGCGAAGGGGCGGATCTTCTTCTCCACGATCTCCACCTGGAGCGGATGAGGCAGGCGCGCCCAGGTTTCTTCCGGATCGTAGGGACTGTTGAGCAGCAGTACCGCTCCGGGGGAGGCGTCTTTCAGGATGTCATACCGCTCCAGGAAGCCCCACTGGTGGACGGCGATGAAGCTGGCCTCGCGAATCAAGTAGCTGGCCCGGATCGGCCGCGGCCCGAAGCGAAGGTGCGAGACGGTGACCGCACCGGACTTCTTCGAGTCGTAGACGAAGTAGCCTTGCGCGTGAAGTTCCGTCTCGTCGGAAATGATCTTGATCGTGTTCTTGTTCGCCCCGACCGTGCCGTCGGAACCGAGGCCATAGAACAGCGCCCGCACCGTGTCGGCCGGTTCGGTCGAGAAGGTCGGATCGTAGTCGAGGCTCATCCCGGTGACGTCGTCGCGAATTCCGACCGAGAAGGAGTGCCTCGGCTTGGCCGCGGCGAGCTCCTGGAAGACCGCACGCACCATCGCGGGGGTGAAATCCTTCGAGGAGAGGCCGTAGCGCCCGCCGATGACCAGCGGGTCGCGGGCGAGGGTCGAGGTGCCGTCGCGGCGCGC
Source organism: Candidatus Eiseniibacteriota bacterium (assembly GCA_016712505.1). Classification (GTDB taxonomy): domain Bacteria; phylum Eisenbacteria; class RBG-16-71-46; order CAIMUX01; family CAIMUX01; genus JADJQY01. The sequence continues at coordinate 226,941 of JADJQY010000042.1, forward strand.
CTGGGCCAGTGCGGTGACGATATCCTGATAGAGGGGTTCGCCCAACGCGCCGGGCTCCTTGGTCCGATCGAGAACGGCGATCGCGCGTACGCTCGTCGGGAGGGCGGAGAAAAAGGCCGCCTGGTCGAACGGGCGATAGAGACGCACCTTCAGGACCCCGACCCGGGCGCCATGCTCGTTCAGCGCGTCGACCGCCTCATGGGCGATCTCGGCCCCGGAGCCCATCAGCACCACGATCCGCTCCGCGTCGGCCGCACCGTGATACTCGAAGATCCGGTAGGCCCGGCCGACCTGGTGTTCGAACCGCTCCATGGCCGCGGTCACGAGGCCGGGCACCCGCTGATACTGCAGGTTGATCGCTTCACGCGCCTGGAAGAACACATCCGGGTTTTGCGCCGATCCGCGGAGAACCGGCCGCTCGGGGGTGAGGGAGCGCCGACGATGGTGCTGGATCGCCTCCTCGTTGAGCAACGCGCGGAAGTCGTCATCCTGGAGCGGGATCAGCCCGTTCACCTCGTGCGAGGTGCGGAAGCCGTCGAAGAAGTGGACGAACGGGATGCTCGATTCGAAGGCAGCCATCTGGGCGATCAGGGCGAAATCGTGCGCCTCCTGGATCGAACCGCTGCAGAGCATCCCCCAACCGGTCTGGCGCACTGCCATCACGTCGGAGTGGTCGCCGAAGATCGAGAGCGCATGGGTCGCCACCGTACGGGCCGCGACGTGCATGGTGCAGGGCATCAACTCGCCGGCGATCTTGTACATGTTGGGGATCATGAGCAGGAGGCCCTGCGACGAGGTGAAGGTGGTCGTCAGGGCACCGGTCAGGATCGCGCCGTGCACCGCACCGGCGACTCCCCCTTCGCTCTGCATCTCGGTGACGCTCGGGACCGCGCCCCAGAGATTCAGCTTTCCTTCGGACGACCACTGATCGCACCACTCGCCCATCGGCGACGACGGCGTGATCGGATAGATGGCGACGACTTCGTTCAGGTGGTACGCGACCTTCGCGACCGCTTCATTGCCGTCGAGGGCGATTCGATTGGACATGCTCCCTCCTCAATACGACTCGCAGGGCGGAAGCGAGGGGCTTCGTAGGAGTGCCCTGCTCATGGTTCGAAAGTACGCGCGCCTCCCTTGGCTCTCAATGCTGAACTCCTTTACAGTGTGCGTTACATGAAGCCGTCCTGAGACCTGGAAGCAACAGGTCGCTGATGGTGACGGCGGCAGTTCCGAGACGGGATCGCAAGTGGGGGTTGCATGCGTCGGATTCGGTCCGATCTGATCGTAGCCGCAGGGATGGCCGTCGCGACGGCCGCGTTTCACCTCGCGCCAGCCCGCGCCGAGAGCACTCCACCGTCCCCCTCGCCTGAGCTGCGTGTGGCCGGCGGCACCGTGCGCGGGGCAGCCCGCTGGAAGAGCCGCCTCCGTGGCTTGTGGGCGCAGAAGGGGTACGTCGACACGATCCGGTCGACGCAGAGCCCCTTTGCCGCCTCTTCCCTACTCCTCGGGATCAGCGACTTTCGCTACGACTCGATCACCGACTTTCTGATCGTCGGGATCAACCACCACGAACAGCTCGTCGGATCCGCCGAGCTCCTCGCCGAGGAATCTCTGAGGTTGTCTGCCGCACAGCCCACCGGCCAGGGGAAGTGGCGGGCGCTGATCGAGGGCTACGCCATCGAGTTCGAGCAAACCGGGGTCGACACCGTCCTCGAGTGCCGGGGGCTGAACGGGAGCTGGCCGATGCTCAAGGTCGAGGCGTCACCGGACCGCACCCTGCAGGACTGGGTCCACGCCGAGCTGTTCGGCGGTCGCTTCGTGATCCTCGATGCCGCGGAGCAGACCGTGGCGCGCGATGTCCGCGTCTACGCGGAAGGGTCGATCGAGGAGTTTCCCCCGTTCGAGAGCTACCAGGTCTGGACCGACTACAACGATGACGTGCCCCGCATGGACACCGTCGTCTTCCGCGACGCCGACGGGGCGGAGAGCTGGTACGCCTGGAGCTGGAAACCGGAGACGATCGAGCTGTACGAATTGACCGGCGGAGATCCGACAAGCGGACACCTGCCGAACGCGGGAAGCGAGCGCGGTCCGCTGCGCTACGTCCTCGTGCGCCTCACCAATCCGCGGGGGCGAATGGGAGAGTAGAGCGGTCTCAGGGGATGACGACCAAGGGAATCGCCTGACGTCTCCGTCCGGAGCGCGCCTCGAGGAAGTAGACGCCGGCGGCGAGCCGTCTTCCCTCGAGATTCGCAACCTGGATCTGCTCCCCGGCGGGGAACTTGCCGTTGGCGAGTTCTGCCACCACTTGGCCCGCGGTGCCGATCAGGCGAACGCACACCTCGGCCGGTTGCTCCAGATCAATCTCGAAGCGCAGAACCTCCGTTCCACGTCGGAGCGGATTCGAACTGCGAAGTTCGAGGAACTTCGGCACTAGCGCGAGATCCGAGACCCCGGAAGTCGAACACGGATCCGGCAGGCAATCGATCCCGACCCCGAGGAACTCCCCTCCTGCGCAGCGCAGTCGTCCCGCAAGGCAGGGCGGCAGGCCTCTCCGCCGGTGCAGCACGCTCCCAGAGGTTCGACCGGGCAACACCGGATCCCGGGCCGGTCGATCCCGAACTTGCCCAAACAGACCACCGGATCGATCCGGTCATCGAAGCCGGAGCGAAACCGGGCGCCGACTCCCGGATAGGGCGCGAGGGAGATCAGCGCCGGCGAGTCGTAGTCACTGTAGGCCGCGAACCAATACACCTCGAATAGGTGGTTCTGCTGAGCGTCTACCCAGCGAACGGTCGTGCCCGTCGTTGTCGCCGGCCAGTTTGGCATCGGCTCTTCCAGGTCCGCGCATGACCCGTAGTCCCCGATCTCCACCGCGCCGGCCGTGTACTGGATTCCGAAGTCCACGGCGTTCACGACCGGGCTGGTCGCGCGCGGGAAGGCCGCGAGGGCGTGCAGGATGATCGGAAACTCCCGGTCCGTCTCGACCTGCGCGATCTGACACTCGCTGACCTCGGCCTGCCCGCAGTAATCGGTGCCGGCGCTGTACGTCAGGCTGGGGTTCGAGACCAGCATCAGGACGCCCCCCTGATTCGGACCGCAGGGAGTCAGAGGACACTCCATGTTGTCCGACAGGTAGACTCCTTCTCGGGCCACGCAACCCGCCAGGGTGGTCTGCACGCACTGCGCATCGGGGAGGCAACAGGCACCTGTGCCTCCGCACGGTCGTGTTTCGCAACTACCGACGTCCGCGCGGTAGCTCCCGCGCATGGTGTTACACTGTAGCTCCGACAGAATCATGCAAGATCCGTCGTCCAGACAACAGCCGCCCACGCACGGGCTCGGATCGCAGCTCGCGCCGACCGAATGGGTGCCGCCCAGGGTGGTGCATGCCGGTTCGAGCAGGCGCAGGCACTGCGTCTCATCATAACAGCAGGCGCCGACGCCGTCCGCTTCGCGGCAACAGTCACTCGGCTCCTCGCAGCCGACGCCCACCGCCCCCAGATCGAAGCCGCAGGGACTCACCTCGGCACGGCAAGGCGATGTCTCGGTCAGGGCGAGATTCCCCTCCTCGGTCGGGGCAGCGAGGCACCGCGGCGGTACGCACAGCCCCGGGTCCGTCACGACCTGCGGTCCGATCACCCGCACATTCGGGGTGGCGCCAAACTCCTGCATCGCGCTACAGATCAGGGTTACATCGGAGGAATCGTCGGCATTCACGTCGCTCCCGGTCCCGTACGAGATCTCCTGGCAATTGTCGGCGAGTATCGATGTCTGGATCGTCGCGGTCGACGAGTATCGAACTGCGATTGCTCCAAGCGCATCGTACCCACGGGCCATGTTCCCAACGATCGTGCAGTTCGTGAGGTGCACCGTGGCGGCACCAACCTGGAGAGCGGCTCCGCTCCCCGTGGACCTGTTCCCGGAGAAGATGCATCGTTCGATCTGCAGTTCGGATCCGTTGGATGCGGTGAGTGCGTGGCCACCCGCGCAGGTGTACTGGCACAGGGTCCCGGTCGCTCGAAACTCGCAACCAGATATGACCCCGTGTGATTCTTCGATGCGCACCCCGTGGTCGTTCGAGAGAAAGCGGCAGTCGCGCATGGCCACCGCTGAGCTGTCGACTCCTACGCTCCCATCATTCCCGACGACCTGGCAGCGCTCCAGCAGGAGGCGCGACCCAGGTCGCACCACGACGGTTCCCCCGCAGGCGTCGTGCTGCTCGATGAGCGTATCGAAGATCCGTACCGAGTTGTTTCCGTCGCACCACAATGCCGCTCCAGTGCCACCGCACCCCGAATCGCTGTAGTCCCCTCCCTCATTCTCCGCCAGCCGAGAGTTGACGATCTCGATGAGCGCACCGTTCGCACAGTAAATGCCCCCGCCGCTCACACCCTGCGACCAACCGTAGCGGGGAAAGAGACGCCCGCCGTTCCGTCGAATCTCGGACGCACGAATCTTGACGTTCGACCCGGCATTGCAGAAAACCCCGCCGCCACGAACTTCCTGAGTGGCATAGCAACCATTGTTCTCGATCACCATGTCTTCCAGCACTGGAGAACAACCGGCGTCGACGTACACGCCCCCGCCTTGCGCAATCGAGGCCGGAGGGTGGTCCTCGCGATCCTCTCCCGCGACATTGGACACCAGTCTCAGATTTCGCAGAGTGGGTGACGCCCCGTTGTGGAGGAGGATCCCAGCGCCGCGCTCCACGCCACCTCCGTTGGCAATGGTGAATCCCTCGACGACCAGGGCACTGGTCTCTCCGCCTCGCATGAAGATCCCGCGATCCGCGCGCTCGCAATCGATGATCGTCTCGCCGGGTCCTGCGATCGACCTGAGCACGATGCGCTTCCCGTGGAATTCGAGACCGCGGTTCCCGATTCCGCGGTAGGCGCCGGGGGCCACCAGGACGGTGTCCCCGTTGCTCACCACGTTGATTCCTCCCTGAAGGGTCGGCCCTCCGGGGAACACCTCAAACGTTGCGGCGAGTGGGCTGGAAGAGCCGGCCAACCAGGCGCCAAGAGTCGCGCCAAGGAACGGGACCAGAGTCGGGCGGTTCCTGAACCGAAGAGGATTATGCACGGGCACCTCGATTTCGATCGAACTCAGCTTCTCGTGGCCATTGAGGTGGGGGCGGAGATTGTCCCGTACGTGTTCGATGATGTCAAACGAACAAACACCACGGCGTGGACAGCCCGTTCGTCACGGGCACGCGCTCACCGTAGAACCACGACCTGCGCCGCCGGCCCGGCATCCGCCGAGATGAAGTAGACGCCGCTCGTCACCGTGCCGCCCTCGGAGTCGCGTCCGTCCCAGAGAACGCTGCGACCTCCGTGTACGGCAAGGCTCCGCACCAGTCGGCCGGAGACATCGCAGACCCCGAACAACCTCCGGCCGGAGTTCGTCGCGCACGAAGCGAATTCGGGAGCCGAAGCGGGTGGGGTTGGGGGCAACGAGGAGACCGGACGCCTGCCAGGTCCCGGGCTCGGGGAGAACGAGCTGCTCCTCGGCCGACACCGTGGCGTCGATCAACGCGGTCCAGATGCTCAAGACATTGCCATCGAGTCGGGTCCAGAGCGGGCGAACCTTGCCGTTGTAGGCTGCGATTCCGCTGTAGTCGCCGAAGAAGACGTTGGTGTTCGGCGTGAACGGAGTGGCGCTGATCTTCTCGTTGATCCAGGTGACGCCGCCGTCGTTCGACCAGGCGTAGTAGACGTCGGTCGCGACGCCGGCCTGATCGCGGCGGTCATAGAAGACGGAATGGATCACGCCGGTGATCGGATCGACGTCGATCCAGCTCATGAACTGGTCCTTGCCGTTTCCGACCGGGTCGTTGTTGATGCGGCGCCGCGGGCTCCAGGTCAGTCCGCCGTCGTCCGAGGAGAGCAGGAAGGTGTCGTAGTCGCCGTTTCGGTTGTCCGCCCAGTGGACATAGACCCGACCGCGGTACGGTCCACCGGAGATGTCGACCTTGGTCACGGGGAGGCCGTTGCAGCGGTAGAGCCCGGGGATCGGGAAGTCCCAGCCGCCAGGCTGATCCGAGATCACCTGGTCGTCGCCGAAGGAGATCCCCCCGTTCGTCGAGCGATCGAACTCGAGGCCGCGCGGGCCGGCCCAGCAGACGTAGATGTCGCCATTGGGACCAACCGCGGGGACCGCCCCTTCGACCGTGTCGTCGGTGTCGACCGCATCCCCGCCGCGGTCGGAGATCTTGAGCGGCGTGGAAAAGCTGGCCCCTCCGTCCGTCGATCGGGCGAACAGGATCCGGCTCGAGTCGGTCGGGCTGCTGCTGCCGTAGCGATCGAACTGGGTCCAGGTGAGGTAGAGCCATCCTCGGCGCGCTCCCTGATTCCAGTCGCACACCGGCCACTCCTTGTCATCGAATGGCTGACCGCTGTTGTGCTCGATGACCGGCGTGGCGGTCGCTTTCCAGGTGATGCCGCCGTCGGTCGACTTGTTCACGAAGATGCCGGAGTGGCTGAACGTCCCGATGTAGGCAAAGTAGGCGTTGCCGTCCGCGTCGAAGGTGAGGGCGGGGTCACCGAGATTGAACTGCCCGGGCAGGAGGACGTCGCCCCAGGTCGCTCCCCCGTTGCTGCTCGCGTAGTAGCGGCTCCCGCTCGCCTGTGCCCCGCCCAGAACCTGCGACGGCTGCGTGGGGCGAATCGCTATGGTGCACTCCTCGGGCGAGTTCGAGAAGGTGTTCACCTTGACGTTGGTGTAGGCGGAGGCGGTATCGCCCCCGGTCGCCAGGCCGAGCAGCCCGGCCACGAGGAGGCGGACGAACGAGCGAGTGGCGCGGGCCATCCGCGGCTCTGGGAGTCCAAGCAGCATGGTGTGTCCTCTCGGCTGTGTCCGGAGAGGTTCCTCCGGTCTCTGGATGCGACCATAAGGATAGCTGTTGCCCGTGGCGGGCGAGAACACGAGACTTTGTTGGCCGGAGAGTGCGGCCAGCCCTATCATCCGCCCCGCACGGTCGATCCCTCAGGAGTTTGCTTGACCAAGAACCTCGGCGCCAACCCCACGCCCCGCGCGGTCGTGATGGAACATGCTCTGGCCCACCTGGGCCAGGGAGACCCGCGCATGGCTCGACTGATCGAGCGGCACGGCCCGCCGCCGCTCCGACGCACCACCAATGTCTTCGCCTCGCTCGCCCGGGCGATCATCTACCAGCAGCTCTCGGGGAAGGCAGCCGACACGATCTGCGGACGCTTCGAGGCGCTGTGGGAGGGAGACAGCTTCCCGCTCCCGGAGCAGGTCCTGGCCGCACCGCCGGACGCGCTCCGCGGGGTGGGCCTCTCGCGCCAGAAGGCGTCGTATCTCCTGGATCTCGCTGCGCGTTTCTCCCGAGGCGAGGTCCGCGCAGGCGACTTCGATCAGCTTTCCGATGAGGAGATCGCGCGCGAGCTGACCGCGGTCAAGGGGATCGGGCAGTGGAGCGCCGACATGTTCCTCATCTTCGCGCTCAACCGCCCGGACGTGCTTCCGGTCGGAGACCTCGGGATCCAGAAGGGAATGCAGATCTACTTTCGGATGCGCGTCCTGCCGAAGCCGGAGCGGATGGTTCGTTCCGCGGCCCCGTGGCGGCCCTATCGCTCCATCGCCAGCTGGTACATGTATCGCGTGGCCGAGAACGGCCTCGCGACGTAGCCCCCCCGGGAGAAACTGATGCGAGGATTTCTGCGCGTATTGCTCGCCTTCGTGCTCGCCTTGGCCGCCATGCTCGTCGCCCTGTATCTGTGGATCGGCGCGACCAAGGTGCCGACCTACTCGCTGACTCCGGTCAGCCTCTCGGTCGAACCGACGCCGGTGCTGGTGGCCGAAGGCCGGCGCATCGCCGAGGTCCTCTGCACCGAGTGCCACCGCGATCCGACCACGGAGAAGCTCGCCGGGCGTCTCTTGACCGATGTTCCAGCCAGTCTCGGGCGCTTCCACTCGGCGAACATCACGCGAGATCGCGTGCACGGGATCGGTGATTGGACCGACGGAGACCTCGCGCGACTCCTCCGCACCGGCGTGCGACGCGACGGTCGCTTCATCGTCATCATGCCCCAGTTCAATCGGCTGGCCGACGAGGATCTGGCCGCGCTCATCGCCTATCTTCGCTCCGACGCGACCGAACTCTCGCCGGTCGAGGTCACGCAGCCGCCGGCCGAGCCTGCCTGGCTGGGAAAGGCAGTGCTCCGGTTCATGCTGAAGCCCGCGACCTATCCGACCTCCCCCATCCCCGCCCCGGATCGGAGCGACGCGGTCGCCTGGGGCCGCTATCTCGTTCGGGACAAGTTCGATTGCTCCGGATGTCACACCAATAACTTCGCTCCTGATCCGATCAATCCGGAACGGACCAAGGGATACATGCAGGGTGGGTTCGAGCTGATCGGCCCGGGAGGAGAACCGCTCTTGTCCTCCAATCTCTCGCCGGACGACGAGACCGGCATCGGTCGCTGGAGTCTCGACGACTTCAGCCGGGCGATGAAGAACGGGGCGCGCCCCGATCACACGCCGATCCGCCCCCCGATGCCCCGGTTTCGCCAGCTCACCGACGAGGAGATCGCGGCAATGTACGCCTATCTGCGCGGTCTCCCCGCGGCGCACAACCCTGTGCCGCGGCCGGAGCTCCCGCCCCTGCCCGACACAGCCGATCTGGGCCAGAAGCTGTACGCGAAGTACGAGTGCGCGACCTGCCACGGTGAGGACGGAAAGGGAGACAACGACTTGACCGGCGCGGCAACGAAGTGGGCCACCGACGAGGAGATCGCGGCCTACATCAAGAACCCCTCCCGGTTCGTGCCCGACACCCAGATGCCGGAGTGGGAAGGGGTGATCGCGGAGGAGGAGTTCCTTCCGCTGGCGGCGTACGTGCGGAGGTTGGGGGGCGGGCGGTAGGGCCGGCATCCTCGATTGAGTCACCGATCGGGACAATCTGCCCGCGCACGATCGGCAGGCGAAGGGTAAGATGCCCCGATGAACAAAGAATCAGACTCCGAGCCGGTTCCCGGCTTCGCTTCGCTTGGCTTGGTCGACGGGTTGGTCAAGGCGGTCACCGCCCTGGGCTATGAAGAGCCGACGCCGATTCAGCGACACGCCATTCCCGCCCTGCTCAAGGGGCACGATCTGATGGGGCAGGCCGGGACCGGGACGGGCAAGACCGCCGCGTTCTCCCTGCCGATGCTCCACCGCCTCGCCAACGAACCTGAGTCGAGGGGCAAGGCGCCGCGCGGCTTCGTGCTGGTGCCGACCCGCGAACTGGCCATGCAGGTGGCCGAGGCGATCCACAAGTACTCGAAGGGGGTCGGGCTCACGGTCGTCCCGCTGTACGGCGGCGCGCCGATGGAGCAGCAGATCCGCGCCTTGCACCGCGGCTGCGACGTGGTGGTGGCGACGCCGGGACGGGCGCTGGACCACCTGCGTCGTGGGACCCTCGAACTCTGGGCAATCCAGGTGCTGGTCCTCGACGAAGCGGACGAGATGCTCGACATGGGGTTCGCCGAGGATCTCGACGCCCTGATCGCCGGAACACCGAAGGAGCGTCAGACCGCGCTCTTCGCCGCCACCATGGCCCCGCGGATCGGTGCGATCGCCGAACGGCATCTGAAGGAGCCGACCCGGGTCACGATCGAGCGGGAGAAGCGCGCCCCGGGCAAGGTCCCGCGCGTGCGGCAGGTGGCCTACATTGTTGCGCGCGGCCAGAAACCATCGGCCCTCCAGAGGATCCTCGAGTACGAGGGGCCGAAGTCGGTCATCGTTTTTTGCCGGACCCGGATCGAGGTCGACGAGCTGACCGACACGCTGAACGCACACGGTTACAGCGCGCAGTCGCTGCATGGCGGAATGGAGCAACGAGGGCGCGATCGGGTGATGCAGAGCTTCCGGAGCGAGCAGGTGGAAATCCTGGTCGCCACCGACGTGGCGGCGCGCGGCCTCGACATCGACCACGTTTCGCACGTCATCAACTACGACGTTCCCAGCTCCCCGGCGGTCTACGTCCACCGGATCGGACGCACCGGGCGGATCGGGCGCGAAGGGGTCGCCATCACCTTGGCCGATCCGCGCGAGAGCCGCTACCTGCGGAGCATCGAGTCGTTGACCAAGCAGCAGATCGATGTGGTGAAGCTCCCGACGGTGCGCGACCTTCAGGCGCGCCGCCTCGACAACACCCGGGCCAAGCTGCGCGAGCGGCTGGAGCGCGGCCAACTGACGGAGATGCGGGCACTGGTCGAAGCGCTGGCACAGGAGTTCGACATTTTCGATGTCGCCGCCGCCGCGGCGGGACTCCTGCACGACGAGTCGGAGCCGACCCGCCCGGAGGTCGAGATCGTGGAACCGGAGTATCCCCCGCGCGCCTATCCGCCGCGGCGGTTCGATGGACCACGGCGGCCGTTTCCCGAGCCCCGCGGCGGGCGCGACGCGGACGGACCCCGCGGGCCGAACCGACCGGCCGGACCGGTCCGACCAGGAGGAGCACCCGCGGGTCCCGGTTCGAGAAAGGACCCGTCCCCCGGCCCGTACCGTGGCCCGCTGCGCGACATCGATGCCCCGCAGAAACCGTTCGCGGGAAAGGGCAAGCCATACCCGGACAAGGCGAAGACCTATCCGGACAAGGGGAAACCGTACAAGGGCGGCGGAAAGCCGTACGGCGAGCCTTCCAAGCCGTACAAGCCCACGGGCAAGAAGTATGACCCCAAGAAACCGGACCGATCGAAGGAGGGCGGGAACTCGATCCCGCGCTCACGGCCCAAATGAAGAACGGGCGGCTTCGGCCGCCCGTTCCAGTTTCCGCTCCAGCGCTTCCGGACCGGACCTGAGCTATCCGGCGACGTTAATCGCCTCGCGTAGCCCGGGAATGTCATCCGCCCCCTCGCGCGTCTCCAGGCTGGCACCCTTCAGCGCATTGCCGATCGGTTCGGCCCGACCGCCGAGGTGTTGCTTCAGGAACTGCTCCGCGATGGCATAGCAGGAGATGTTGTTCTGAGGATGGAAGAAGGTGAGGTGCCCTTCGTCCGGGTAGACGACGTAGGTCACCGGGGTCCGGTTCTTCTTCATGGCCGCCACCAACTGATCCGACTCGGCCAGGCGTACCCGCACGTCGTTTGCGCCATGAACGATGAGGAGCGGCCGCTCGATCTTCTCCGCATAGGTGAGAGGCGAGCGACTCTCGAGGAACTTTCGTCCCTCGGCAGTGCGCGGATCGCCGATCCGTTGGTAGAAGATCTCCATCACCGGACCCCAGTAGGCCGGGAACGACTCGAGCATCGTGACCAGGCTCGAGACCCCGAAGATGTCGACCCCGCAGGCGAAGGTCTTGGGCGTGTTGGTCAGGCCCCAGAGGACCGAGTAGCCGCCGTAGCTGCCGCCCATGATCGCCACCTTGTCCCGCGGCGCGATCCCGCTCTTTACCGCCCAATCGACGGCGTCGAGCAGATCGTCATGCATCTTGCCGCCCCATTCGCCGTTCGAGGCGTTCAGGAATGCCTTCCCGAACCCGGTCGAGCCGCGGAACTGGACCGCCAGGATCGCGTAACCCCGATTCGCGGCCCACTGGTGGTAGGGGTTATAGCCCCAGTTGTCGCGGTACCAGGGACCACCGTGAACCTGGAGGATCATCGGAACCGGCTTCGACGGAATCCCGTCGCCGTCCGGATCGGACTCCAGCGGCAGAGAGAGGTATCCGACCATATCGAGTCCGTCCCGGGTCTTGATCGTGCGGCAGTGCATCTTGGTCAGCGGCTGTCCCTCCAGCGCCTCCCGGTTGGTGAAGAGCAGGGTCGCCTTCTTCGCCGGACGATCGTAGAGGTAGTACTGCACCGGCCCGTTGTCCATCATGTAGGCCACGATCCAACGCTGGTCGTCGACCGAGGTGGATCCGATCAGCACCTCCCCGTCGGCCACGGTGCGGAGGTAGTCGAAGTCCTGGGCCACGCTCGGATCGAGCACCTTCCAGCTCCGGCGATCGTAGTTGAAGGAGACCGCGCGCAGTCTCCCGGTCGTCGGGTGAAGCATCAGATTCTCCGCGTCGGCCCGCGGGTCTTCCGCAACCACCGTTTCCTTGCCCGTGGCCAGGTCGATCGCGGTCAGGACCGAGGTGTTGCGACCGCGGCTGTCGAACATGTAGAGCGTGGTGCCGTCGGAGTCGATTCCCGCCGGGCCGGTGTTGAATTCATCCTCGCGCGGAATGACCGTCCAGGAGGTGAATGTACCGTCGTCTCCGCGCCGTAGAATCTCCTGCCCGCCCTCCGGGCGCTGCGCAATGGCGAACCGCAGCGCGTAGTCCTCATCCGCGAGGTAGCCGAGGTAGCCGGGATTCTCGTGCACCAGAGTCATGGCGCCGGTGCGAATGTTGAGGCGGTGCACGTCGTGCAGGGCCGGGTTGCGATTGTTGAGTTGTACCAGGATCTCCTCGGGGTGGCGCGAGCTGACTCCCATCACCTGCGCGCGCACCCCCGCGAACGGGGTCAGGTCCTTCGCCTCTCCTCCCGCCAAGGGGAGCGAGAAGATGTGGTGATTTTCATCGCCGTCCTTGTCCTTGAGGTAGAGCAGGTGCTGGTTGTCCTGCGCCCAGAAGTACTGGGTCACCCCACTCCCGCCCAGGTGGGTCATCGCTTTGGCCGCCTTCGGGTCGGTCACCGGGCCGACCCAGATGTTGAGCACCCCTTCCACCGGGGCCAGGTACGCCAGTCGACTCCCGTCGGGGCTGATCTGCGCACCCGCCCGATCGGGTGAGCCAAAGAGAACGTCCCGCGGGATGATCGGGGTTTCCGATCGCGCCGGGGCGGAAAATGCAGCAATCGCCGCCAGCGCCATCAGCGCCGGCAGCTTGATCTGATCCAGGGGCACGAGCCACCTCCTCCTGTTGGGCCAACGCCACGCCCATGGGCATGCGGGCGTGATCTCTCTACGGAATATCTGAGGGCAGGTTTCAGCGCCACGGCCCGCTCGGTGCTCAAACTCGCAGCAAACCGCGCCCCTCGCGCGGGCGGTGCCATGCTTCCGAACCAAGCAGCTCCCGGGGAGAGTCGATCGCCCGCGGACCGGCGGGTCGTTCTCCAGTGGACACGCCGCCCCTACGATGGACTATCCTCTGGGCACGGGAGAAAGGAACCGCTCGATGCCGCGCGTCACCGGGTTCACCGTGGGCCTGCCCTTACTTCTGGGCCTGATTCTACTCCTACCTGCCTCCGCCGGTGCGTGTACCTGCGTACAGCTTTCGATTCCCCACGCGTACACCGAGGCGGTTGCCGTCTTCTCTGGTCAGGTGGCCGCGATCGACCTACCCCCACCAGTGGGAGGTCGCGGCGCGTTCGGGGACCGGATGACCGTTCGCTTCCGCGTCCTCCGCTGCTGGAAGGGCGGAATCCCTGACACGGTCGCCGTCACGACGATGTTGTTTGACGCGTCCTGCGGTTACCCGTTCCGCGACGGCGAGTCGTATCTCGTCTTCGCGGGAGAAGTGCCGAGTTTGTATCCAAACACCGATCGCCTTCTTCGCACGTCGCTCTGCTCGGGAAACCTGCCACTCACCCGCGCGCAGTCGGTGATCGATCTTCTCGATCGGATCGTTAGCCTTCCGGTGTCGCTCTCGCACGAAGGACCAATCGACACGCTGCGGTCCAGCGTTGAACGACAGATCGCAGGCGATCCCGATTCGGTAGCGAGGTTCGCCCCGCTACTCGCCGCGATTGGCAAGCTCTCCGAGCGCGCATGCGCGTTGTTTTTCGCGCAGTGGCCGGTCTACGACCGGGAAGGTCGTTTGGCCGCGCTGACGGCGATCCGAGCTGGTGTCGCCGGGTCCGCATCCGCGAACTCGGTGGTCATGCTCGCCCTGGATTGCACGGACTCCGATGTACGGGAGTCAGCCGTGCTCGCAGCCAAGGCCGTCGGACTCTCGCCTGACAGATTCTTGCCCGCCGCCCTGGAGGCACTCGGGGACAGCAGCGCGACCGCTCGCGCCCGAGGTGCCTGCATGCTGGCGAGTTCCTCGGACCAACCGATGGTCCAGACCTTCGCCTCTCTCCCCGAGGGCACCGGCCAACCCCCTCCCGTATCCGCGGACAGCCTCGAACGAAACCTGGAGGCGCCGAGTCTCGGTTTGACCTTTGCCGAGGTTGCCCCCTACGCCCTCCATCCGAGCTCCGCCGTCCGCGAGGCAGCGCTTCGGTGCTTCCCGCGTCTGCAGGGGACGTTCGTGGAACGCGATCGATGGCTGGAGCAGATGCTTGCGAGCCCGCTTCCGGGGTTGGCCGAAGCCGCGATCGAGGTCGCCGGCGAGATGCTCCGCACCGATCCGGGCCTCGAAGGGGTTCTCGATGTCGCGATTTCGCAGGATCCAGCGTCAGCCGGAATCGTGATCCGATCGGTGGTCGCCTCCGGACGGCCCTACGCGATCTGCCGACTCGCCGGGCGGGCGGGGCGTAGCTCCGACCCAAGTGCGCGCATCGCAGCCTTCCACCTGGTCCGCACACCGCTGTGCGCCGATGACCTGCTCCGGGCAGGCCTCGACGACGCCGTCGAGCGCGTTCGCCTGGCCGCGTTCGAGTCGGCCTACATGCGCGGGCGATTTCCGGAGTATGTCCGACCTCGCCTCCTCGCCGCATTGACCAGCGGCGAGCTCGATCGCGTTCGCTGGGCCACATCGCTCCTGGGTCGGTCGCTGCCACGCGCGCGCTTCTCCCGAGCGACCCTTGCGGCGCTCGCCGCCCACGACAACCGGGAGATCGTAGTCCTCACGCAGGACCTGTTGCAGAGGATCGAGGAGAACCCCGGCGGGTGGGGTGCGTACCCGCAGCGCTCTCGCTAGGCGGCACCTGCGGGGCAGCGTCGGGAGGAGAGCGATCGAGATGTACCGGGCGCGGCATACGCGACACCGTCAAGAGCACCCTGGTGCGCATTTCCACCGTGCCATGAAGTATCAGGACAGCGCACTCGGCGCGGGTCACGCCTCCGTGCTCCAACTCTCCCCGGGGAGAGTTGGAGCGAGAATGAGGCAGGTCAGAACAGCTTCTTCGCGAGATTGAGGACGTCGTCGAGGGCGGAGCCATCCTTGTCGGCATCGAGGAAGGAACTGAGGCCACCGAGCAGCGACCCGGCATTGCCACCGCCGAGACCACCCAGACCTGGGATGCCGGCGCCGGCGTGCGCGCCGGACTGGGGAGCCGCGTGGCCTCCGCCGCCCGCCATCTGCTTGGCCATCGCCCCCATCGCGATGCTGGCCACAACCGGGAGCATCTTCCTGAGGATCGCCGAGTCGATCCCGGACTTGGCAGAGGCGTGGGCGGCCACGTTCCGACTCGCATCCTTGCTGCCGAGAATGTGCCCCAGGATTCCGTTGCCGTCGGCGATGCCGGCTTCGGAAATCGCCTGCGTCGGATCTTCGTGATACCGGGCGTGGCCGCCGGACTGGAGGGCACCGAGGAGTGACTCCAGCCCGCCGGCCTGGGAGGTGTTACGACTCAGCCCGCGAGCCAGTGCGGGAAGCAACTGCTCGATTGCCCCCTTCGCCGCCCCTTCCTCGAGTCCGAACTGCTGCGCCATCTGGCGAACCGCTCCGCCATTCCCGGCGCTCATGACTGCTTCGAGCAAATTCAACATATCCTCCTGGGAGTTCGTGCAGAGTGGAAAGTCGGTTCAGGGTAGGCTTTCACCCTACACGGATCCCCCCCGGCGCTCAACCGACATGGGCGATCCGACGATGCGCGGAGTCAGTTGGCGTGGCACCGGAGGGCGAAGGTCGACGCCGGTCGGCGCAATCCCAGGACCCAGCCCGTGCCGCGTGCCGACAAGACTCAGCGATGGAGGACCACTCGAACCGCGGCACTCGCTCCCGTCACCGTTCCGCGCGCGAAGTAGACTCCTGCCGGGGCCGGCGCACCGCCGCCAGTACGACGATCCCAGACCGCTTCCGCTCGCCCTACGCCTACCGGGCGCGGAGAGAGGGCACGGACGAGCCTGCCCTGCAAGTCGTAGAGCGAGAGACCCGGCACCTCGTTCACTCGGGACTCCAAGCGGAACCTGAGTTCACCACCTGACCGGTCGAGTCGGATCGAGAGCGGGGACCGCCCGGGTGAAACCTCCGACTCCGCATTTGCGGGCAGGCATTGACCGTCGATGAGGAGAAGACTAGCGAAGGAGTCCGCGACAAAGATCTGATCGCCGTGAAGAGCGAGGTTGGTGGGCGAGAATGGCATCGCGGTCCCGCCGGCCAGCACGGGATGGTTCAGTTCGGAAAGATCGATCAGGGAGATCCCACCTGACCACATCTGAGCAGAGTAGAGCCACGTTCCTTGAAACTCCACGTTCAGCGGCTCTCCCGGGACCTGGAGACTCCCGCGCAGTTGAGGGTACTGGGGCGCCTCCCGATCGAACAGAAGGAGATCGGGTTGCCCCCAGGCCCACGCGGCGCCGTGAACACAGATCCGCTCTTCATCCACCTCGATCCCACGAATAACGTCCAATCCGAGCGCCAGGCTGTGGAGCACGACCGGGGCAGCTGGGTTGATCACGGCGAGTACGACCAACCCCATCACGCTATCGGTCACGTAGGCGCGATGCCCGATCGCCTGAGCCCCGACAACGCTGCCCGGAGAGTCCCAGACGCCGAGCAACTGCGGGTGTAGAGGATCGGAGAGGTCCACGATCGAGAGACCTCCGTACCCGGAGGCAACGAATGCGCGATTGCCGGAAACCGATACCTCATTTGCCTGAATCGGAAGAGTCGCCACCACGCTAGGGGAAGCGGGGTTCCCGATATCGATCACTTCCAGGTTTGTCGTCTCCGCGGCAATCGCGTAGCCACCGTAGAGAGCAACATCCCGAGCCGGAGCCAGAGTTTCTGCGGAGCCCACGAGCTCGGGCGCGCCACTCGCCAGCGACACGATCAGGAGCCCGGACGAACCGGCAGCGACGTAGGCCAAGTCGTCGCGCACCACCACGGCACGCGGGCTGGTGTATTGCGGAAGTTCCAGCCTCACCTGCGCCGGAGAGGAGGGTTCGGAGAAGTCAACGACGTCGAAGCCACCCAGGTGGCCGAGGTAGGCGTGGGTCCCGACGGCAAAGAGACACAACGGTGACTCCAGGGTGGGCACGCTTCCAACGAGCGCCGGCTCCGTAGGGCTGGAGAGGTCCAAGGCGCTCACTCGGCCCCATGCCCCGGCCAGGAGGACATCACCGGAAGCGAGGAGATCGTAGGCCTCCCGGGGCAGGTTCCCCATGGCTTGTGGCAGGTCTGGGTTGCTGACGTCGAAGAGACGAATGGACGTACTGTCCGAGAGGTACAGAACTCCCGAGTGAAACACCACACTCTGGGTCTGCGTGATACCGCCGTACGTTCCGCGCACCAGTGGAAGAGCAGGGTCGGACACATCCACAATCACCAAGCCGAATCCGTATGCGCCGACGTACAGCCGATCTCCCTCGAGATGGAGAGCGAGCGGGTGCCCCGGAAGGGTTACGTTACCGACGACGTAGGGCGCGGTGAGGTTCGACACGTCCACAACGTCGATTCCGCCGTCCCAGTTCGCGACATAGACCAAATCACCGCTGGCCGCGATCGCTTGGCTCGTAGCAGATCCAAGCGCCAGAGAGGAGCGGAAGACCGGAGCACTGGGGTTGGCCAGGTCATAGCACGACAGATAGCAGGTCTCCAGGCCATGTGCGACGAACATCCGGGATCCGTCGAGGTTGATTGCGAGGGTCGGCGGATCGAGGGAAAGCGCGGCGAGCGGCGAGGGATCGTCGGGATCGCTGATATCGAACAGCTCCACCCCCCCGTAGAAGTTGACGCACCCTAGGAGATCACCCTCACCATCGATCCCGCGGATCTCTCCGGGAAGCGCCACGGAGTTGGCGACCCGCAGGTGGGATCCCCAGTCGGTGCAGTCGGACGCTGTTCCGGTGTTGATGTTGGCTGCGCAGAGAAACAAGGCGAGGTGGAAGGTCCTCGCGGCCAAGGGAACACGCATCGTGTCCTCCTTCTCTTGAGGCTTCGCGGGGACGGGCGGGGGAAGCTGCCGAGAGTCAGCTCTGCGCGGCCCCAATCACGCTGACCAGTATAGAGGGGAGTCATCCGCGGTACAACCGCGCGGTCGGGAGGGAACCGGCTGGACCGCAAGGGTCCTGATCGATCGGCAAGGGCGCGCGGCACCGGAGGGGCCCCAGAAACACGCAGAAACGGCCACTCCCGCCGCGTACGACGAGAGTGGCCGCTGACCATTCTTTCGAACCGTGGCTACCTCACGATCGTCACCGGCGTCGACCGGACCTCCCCCGCGACCGAAAGGCGAGCGAAGTAGGTGCCGTTTGCCGCGCGGTGTCCGCGGTCGTCGTTGCCGTCCCAGCTCACGATGTAGCGGGCGGCGGGCTGCACGCCGTCGACCAGGGTGCGCACGGCGCGGCCGTTCACGTCATGGATGGTCAATGTCGTGCGGGAACCACCGACTCCCGTGGGCAGCGCGTAGGTGAAGGTGGTGCCGTACGCGGTCGGATTCGGCGCGGCCGGGGCGAGCGACAGCACGGCGCCGAGCGGCGCGATCGCGGCGTCGCTCTGAGACTGCAGGACGAGGTGGACGTAGCTGCTGGTCTCGCGGCCCAGTCCGTCCTTCACCACAAGCTCGATGGTGCGGTCGGGCGCGTTCATCTCGTCGCCGGAGGAAAGGTAGTCGAGCGGGGCGCAGACGTTCGGCCCGGTCCCGATCTCCTGGCCGGTCTCGTCGAGCCAGCGCAGGCTGAGCGGCGCCGCGCCGGAGGCGGTGCCGACAAAGCAGACCATGGAGCCGGGTGCGACCGTGGTGCCGTCGACCGGCGAGAGGATCTTGCCCTGCGGCATGGTCGCGTCGGCCCAGCAGCAGAACTCGACCGGGACGGCGCCGGTGCCGGTGCCGATCAGACCGCTCACGATGTAGCAGGGGCACACCTTGCTCGCCGCATCGTCGATCGTCGGCTCGTAGTAGCCGAGTTCGAGACTGGTGATCGTGAGCACGTCGACTGGAGTGCGGACACCGTCGATGGCGGCGTTCCACCCCTGCGTGCGGAGGGCATCCACGACCGTCTGCGGGTCGATCACACTGACCGTACCGCCGGTAACCAGGTTGTGCCAGCCGGTGTTCATCACGCGCTGGATCCGACCGTTCGGTCCGATTTCCGCCGACCAGCGACCGCCGCCGCCCCGCACCTCGTAGTTGCCGATCCGACGACTCCACTTGAGACGGATGGAGGTGGGGAAGGTGCTGTTCGGATCATCGCCCCCTCCGACTTCATGGATACCCTGCCAGGCGTAGTCGGCGCCTTCGTAGACGCCGCCCTGCGGCGTGCCCGGCCACTGCGCGGCAATCTGGCTCGCCAGGGCGATCGCCGCGGTCTCGGTAGGCAGCACCGGCTTGGAGGTCTGCCAGGCGAGCCACTGCGACGCATCGACGTACTCGTAGTTCCCCGTCGCCTCATCGACCCGCAGCTCGTAAGGACCGACGATCAGGTTCCGGCTCCCATCGCCGGACGAACCGATCGTGCCGCCGCAGAGCACCCCCTGACTCTGGCAGATGGCATTCGCGATCGATCGCACGTAGGTGTCGTTGACGTTCGCCGGGACGACGTTGTAGCACGGCAGGGTCTGCGTGATCGGGGCGCGAAGCAGGAGAGGGTCGATGGCGACATCCATCCCCTGGTTGGTGAGCCGCGGGAGCAGGCTGGCGTTGGCCGGCTGGGCGTAGCGCGCGCGGTCCCGAATCAGTGCGACCGAGAAGGGATCCTGGTTCTCGCGAGCGAAGATCCCGAGGTCGTAGGTCCACCAGTGGTAGTAGTTGTTGTTCGGAGCATCGTCCGACACGCTCCCCTGGCCCCAGACGTGGTCCCCTCCGTTGTCGGCGGTCTCTGCGATCACCACCGCGGTGCCCCCTCCGTTGTGGAGGTCGAGTGAGTAGGCCCAGGACGAGCGGACGCCGTGCGCGCTGTCGAAGATCCCGCTATCGACCATCCGCTTGGCCCAGGTCTTCCCGTAGTTCTTGTCGTTGACGTTCGACGAAGCACCAAGAACCATGTGCAGTCCGTCCATCGCTTCGTACCAGTAGTCCCAGGTGTCGCCGGTGAGGGTCTTGCAACTGCTCATCGCGTGCCACTCGCAGTTTCCGTTCCCCCAGGAACCACGAGCGTCACCCGGGCAGGCGACCTGATCATCGACCTCGACTCCGAAGATGAACGATCCGAGCTCCTCGTCGTAATACCAGTCGTCACGGTTCTGGCTGCCGTGACCCGAGAAGTACGAGAGGTCGGCCCAGTCCAGGTGATCGGTATTGCACCCGCTGCCGGTGTCATCTCGCTTGTAGTGATGCTCGTGAGCGTCGGAGTTGCCGTGCCCACCATTGTCCCAGCTCCCAGGCAGGTGATCGCGCAAACCGCGCGCGTCGTTGTCGCACTTGCTCAGATCGTTGTCTCCGGGGTACGAGTTCACCCAGTCGTAGTGGAGGATCGGCACCCCGGCGGTCGGACCATGGTCGGGATCGACCGGAGAGTATCCCGCGGTCAGTTCCACGATCTGGATCGGGGCGTCGCCTCCGACCGTGATCCGGAGTCCCTGGGCGTAGACCGCGCGTGCGGAGAGGATCTGCGAGAGGTCGTGCGCATTGGCGTCGCCCGTGGCGAACGGGCTCCAACCCTCGTCGGTCAGGGCCGAGATCTGAACGGTTCCGGGGTGAACACCGTTCGTCGCGAAGGCAACCTGGTCGATCCACCGTGGCGCCCCGGTGAAGGTGAACTCCAGGGCGGCGGCTGGAGTGAGGAGGATTCCGGTCGATCGGTCCTCATCGGTCAGCCGCGCCAACTGGGCCTCGTCGATCGATTCCCCGACGAGATCGGCCGAGAGGCGGAGCACCGCCACGCTCGATTCGAGCCGGTTCGCCGGATCACCAAATGCCGTTCCTTCGGCGCGGGGGAACCTGCTCTCGGCATTCCCGAAGTGATTCGCGGCGGGGCTGACCAGCGGGGTGAGCATGAAGAGGGTCGTCAGCCCGACGGCACCGAGGCCGCGAAGGGGACGATTGGGGAGGGGGGTCTGGAGTCTTCTCTGGCCTGACATGGCGGGTCTCCTGCTTGGCTTCCTGATTCGAGTCGCCGGTGGTCCCGGCGTGTCCGTTCCTGGGGTTCCTGATCTAACCGTCGTGCCACGCCGCACCATGCAACGCAACTTATTACAGGACAATGTGTTACCCACATGGTCCGGCCGGGAAACTGACCGCCCCGGGCTCTTCGGCGCGGGGTGGTTCGTAGATTCGTACGAATCGCCACAACATGCTTGGATGCAAACAGTTAGCCCCTCGTAGCGAGCTACGAGGGGCGGCGAGAACACGAGATGTCGGGAATGGCGGCCGAGGCGATCAGCGGGAGGTCGGGTAGCGCGCCTTCACCTGTCCCCAGGTGGTGACCCACACCGGCTGGGGAGTCTCCACGTCGCTGGTGCCGCCGTTCGGGCCACCCAGGGTGCAGCCCATGACGAGGAGGGCGGAACCCCCACCCGAGGAGGCCCAGCTGTAACCGAGGTTGGGGCCGTCGCCATCGTGGAATCGACCGAAGCAGAGCTGCACCGACTCAGGCGCGAGTGGGTCGAGCGGCCCTCCGGTCCAGCCGAGTTGATCGCGGCGCACGCCGCCCGCATCGAAGAGATAGAGCAGCTCGACGGCGTCGACATCGAACGTGGCGCCGGTCGTGATCACCAGGAATCCATGCGCCGGCACGGCGCCGGAAATCGATTCGAATCCAACTCCATTACAGAGGCTCCAACCGTTCACCAGAAGAGTGTTGTTGGTGTGATTGTAGAGCTCGACCTGATCTCCTCCCCCTGGATTGGAGCGGATCTCGTTGATCTCGATGTTCGAACCGAGGAGTTGCGCCGGGGCGTCGTTGGTTCCGCCGATCGTTCCCGTAGGGTCGAGAGTCCAGTACAACCCGTCGGTGTCGGGATCGTCGGGCGGCACGATGCTGAAGGTCGACGCGTCCGGGGCGCGGCACAGGGTTGTCGTGGCGGACAGCGACGAACCCGGGGGCAACGGAGCGCTCCCGAGTTGACCGTAAGAAACGGCATCCTGGCGCTCCCCCAGCAGGTCGATCAGGATCAATTCCCCGCCGATATCGCCCAGGATCCCGTCGAGGCTCAATGCGAGGTAGCCATGCCCGGGGATGACGGTTCCTCCGGGTAAGACCTTCTCCTCCGCCCCTTCCTTGATCCTCCATCCCGAGAGGTTCTTCGGCGCGAGCTGCGAGTTGTACAACTCGATCACCTCGGCGCCTTGCGCTACGACTTCGTTGATGAAGATGACCCGCGGCTCCGCCTGCGCCGCCGACGCGAGGCCGAGGCTGAGCGGCAGGAGAACACTGAACCACACGATGATCGAGCGAGGTGAGAAGTCCATGCGAGTACTCCTAGTCTTCCGACAGCAGGCTCTGGGCAAGTCCTCAGAGGGGCGGCGGCGCAGGCTCTCCGTCTTCGGACTGCGTCGAGGGCGCGATCCCATACTGCCGTATACGCGCCCGCACTGTCCCCTCGGTCACTCCCAGCCGCCGAGCCGCAGCCGATCGATTCCATCCACACTGCTCCAGGGTCGCGCGCACCAGCGCGGACTCCACCTCCGCCAGGCGCGCAGCCAGGGTCTCCCCGGGGCGGATCGCCGCCGGCGTTCGCGTCGCCACGCCCGCCCCGCCGCCACGTCTCAGCTCCGGGGGAAGCTGTTCGATCCCGATCACCCCAGCACCGCTGGTGGCGAGAAGAAACTGGAGGACGTTGCGCAGTTCACGCACGTTGCCCGGCCAATCGTGTCCGGAGAGGAGACGCAGCGCCTCCGCATCGAGCCGCTGGAGCTCTCCGCCGTCCTGTAACGCAGTCAATATGTGTGCCACGAGAAGAGGGATGTCGGACCGACGTTCCCGGAGCGCCGGCATCCGGATCGGAACGACGTTGAGCCGATAGAAGAGGTCCTCGCGGAACCGACCGTCGGCAATCCGCTCCTCCAGGCTCTGGCTGGTTGCCGCGATCACCCGTACATCGACCTTGCGCAGCTTTCCTCCGCCGACCCGCTCGACCTCGCGTTGCTCGAGGAACCGAAGCAGCTTGGCCTGAACGGAGGGGTCCATGTCGGCCACTTCGTCGAGGAAGAGCGTGCCTCCGTCCGCCAACTCGATCTTGCCCGCGCGGGCCGCGACTGCTCCGGTGAATGCCCCTCGCTCGTGGCCGAACAGCTCGCTCTCCATCAGCTCGCGCGGAATCGACGGGCAGTTGACCGCGAGAAAGGCCGCGCCGCGGCGTGGGCTCGCCTCGTGGAGCGCCCGCGCCACCAGCTCCTTGCCGGTGCCGCTTTCCCCTACGATGAGTACCGTCGCGGTGGTCGGGGCAACCTGGCGGATCAGCCCGCGCACGGCTCGCATCGGCTCCGACTCCCCGACGAGCGTGCGCACCGCGTCTTCCGGCTCGTCGGACGGCCCGATGGTCGCCGTGAACGACGGCTTCACGCTCCGGAAGTAGGGCGGAAACCACCGGTCCATGGCCGCTTCGAGCACGCGGCCGATGAGCGCGAAGACCGCGCTCTCCAGCAGATCGAAGGGACGTGAGCGGGCCGCCCGGAGAGAGAACGGATACCCACCGGCAGCTTCACAAACCAGCGAGCCTTCCGCCTGAGTCGCCCCTTTGGACGCCTGCCAGACGAAACGGAGCGATTCCCGATCGGAGTGGGTCTGGTAACCGGGCACCCGCTCCGGCAGTTCGTGCTGACGCCAGCGGCGAACCGATTCGTGCTCGAACCTGACGATCACTTCGGAGGCCTCGAGATGGGTTTCGAGCAGCAGGCGGAGTTGCCCCAGGTCGCGACCGGGGTCCGGTGTCGGGTCATCACCGCCCCAAATCCCGTCCATCCAGGATTGGAGCCCGCTCAGTTGGGCGCAGATCGGCGCGAACTGCGTCGCCCCAGACTCGGCCGGGCCTGGGACCGGGGGCTCCATCCCGAGCGTGCGCGCCAACGCGGTCGCCGCGCTGTACGCCCGGGTCGACTCTGCCGGCTGCGTCAGGTGGAGCGCCGTGGCCAGACCAAAGAGGCAGCGGGCGCGCCACCGGTCGTTCCCGAGTCGCGCGAACTCGAGTTCCGCACTGCGAAATCGCTCCGCTGCCGCCTCGCTCGATCGCGCCCGGTGCAGGAGCCGACCTTCGTCGTAGGAGAGCAGAGCGCGTTCGAAGGCATGTCCGTAGCCGCGAAGCTCCCGGATCGCCCGCGAGAGCCGTTCGCGGGCCGCGGAAAGCTCCCCCTTGGCCATACAGAGGAGACCGCTCCCGCGCTCCGTCATCGCCATGAGTCGCGGATCCCCGGACTCGGCGGCGGCGGTCTGCGCTTCGGCCGCCAGCCGCTCGGCCTCACGCAACCGGGCCCCTTCCGCGGGGTTCGACTCGTGCTCCCGGAGACGAACCTCGGAGAGCAGCCCAGCGGCCTCGGCGCGCTGTTCCGGCGAGGCACTCCGGCCCGCGGCCTCGACTGCGGCCTCCGCTGCCTGGCCTGCATCCTCGACCCGGTCGAGCTCCAACAGCGCCCGCCCGAGATTGAAGAGCGGCTTGGCCACCGACCCATCGAGCCCAACCTGCCGCCGCAGCGCCAGGCTCTCCTCCGCATGGGCCACCGCCTCGGTGGCCCGACCGCGAACATACGCGGCATAGGAGAGGTTGTTCAGCACGGCCACCTCGGCCGGCAGATCCTTCAGTTCGCGGTGGAGTCGAAGACTCTCGGCGAGGTGGGCGTCGGCCTCATCCATCCGCCCGATCGCGGTAGCCAGCAGGCCCAGATTGGACAAGACGCTGGCCAATCCGCGCGGCTGCCCAAGTTCGGTGAAGAGCTGGCGGCTTTGTTCGAAACAGGAGTGTGCTTCCCGAAGATCACCGAGCAGGATCAGGGTCGACGCGAGGTGATTGAGCGAGATGGCAAGCCCTCGGCGGTCGTTCCGCGCCCGATGCATCTCGATCGCCTCGAGGAAGACGCTTCTCGCCTCCTGCAGTGCACCTCCCCGCAGGTGCAGTTTGCCCAGATGATCGAGATCCTGCGCAACCCCGGCGGGATCGTTCGCCGCGCGCCGAAGTTCGAGCGCGTCCTGGATGCAGCGCAGGGCGGAGGCCGCATCCCCGAGACTGCGATAGATGGCGCCGAGTTGCTCGAGGGTCTCCGCTCGGACGACCATCGCCTCCTCGCCCGCCGGGAGTTCGCTGGTCTCCGGGAGATTCGCGCGCAGGCCGGCGAGCGCCTGTTCGGTCCGCCCCTGCCTCAGGTGGATCGCAGCCAGCGTGTTGCGGCAGATCGCCAGCTCCAGCGCATCGTGCGATGCTTCGAGCTTTGCCCGCGCTCGCTCGACCAGGGTTTCGGCCTCGCGGATATCGCCGGTCTGCAATTCGAGAAATCCCAGGGCCCGAAGTGCGTGCCCCGCCTCCCGCTCCAATCCGGCCGAGAGCGCCAGATCGAGAGCGCGCCGCAGACACTCGCCCGCGCGGGCCGGATCGCTCGACTGGGCCTCACGACCGAGTGAAAGGAGGAGATCCACCGCGCCCTTGGCCTGCGCCCGCGCCGATGGATCTGCTGGTGCCGCCGCCGACGCCTGGCGCCGGGGCTCGGGCTCTCTCGGTCCGCCGCTGGTCATGGCCGTCCTCACTCATGGCTCAAGGTGGCGCGATGAGCATACAACGACCGGCTCCCGGCGAGCGATCGATCCGATCGCGCCCACCGGGGCTCCGTCAGGACTTCTTCGGACCCTTGACCGGACGCTTCCGGAGGCGAAGCGACTTCGGAGTCACCTCGACCGTCTCGTCCTCGCGGATCCACTCGAGGCACTGCTCGAGGGACATGACCCGGGGAGGGGTGAGCTTCACGCTCTCCTCCGAGTTCGACGCCCGCATGTTGGTCAGCTTCTTTTCCTTGGTGATGTTGACATCGAGGTCGTTGTCGCGGCTGTGCTCGCCCACGATCTGGCCCTCGTAGCACGGCTCCGCGGGAGCGACGAAGAGGACACCACGCGGCTCGAGGTGCTCGATGGCGTAGGAGGTGGTCTTCCCCGCGCGATCGGCGACCAGCGCCCCGTTCATACGGTGATCGATGTCACCCTGCCAACCGGCCCAACCATCGAAGATGTGGTTGAGCAGCCCGGTGCCCCGGGTGTCGGTCAGGAACTCGTTCCGGTAGCCGATCAGACCACGCGACGGGATGCGGAACGCGAGGCGGACGCGGCCCGAGCCGTGGTTGATCATGTCGGTCATCAGGCCGCGGCGCGGCCCGATCTTCTGGGTGACCGACCCGATATGCTCCTCGGGAATGTCGATCACCAGTGCTTCCATCGGCTCGAGCACCACACCGTCCTCGGTCTTGGTGATGATCTCGGGCTTGCCCACCTCGAGCTCGTATCCCTCGCGGCGCATCATCTCGATCAGGATCGCGAGCTGCAGCTCCCCGCGACCGGAAACCCGGAAGGTGTCGGGCGAGTCGGTCTCGTCCACGCGGATGCCGACGTTGTAACGCCGTTCCTTCCACAGCCGCTCCCGGAGCTGGGTCGAGGTGACGTACTTCCCTTCCCGGCCGGAGAACGGAGAAGTGTTGGTCGAGAAGAGCATCGAGACGGTCGGCTCGTCGATGTGGATCGGCGGAAGCGGATCGGGAAACTCGGCATCGGTCACCGTCTCCCCGACCTCACAGGTGTCGAAGCCGGCCAGGGCGACGATGTCTCCCTGCTCGGCCAGGTCCACCTCGACCCGCTTCAACCCCTCGTAACCGTAGAGCACACGCACGCCGGCCGGCTCGAACGTACCGTCGCGATGGGCGATCGCCACCCGATCGTTCTTCTTCACCTTGCCGTTGAAGACCCGGCCGATCACCAGGCGACCGACGTAGTCGTCCCAATCGAGCATGCAGGCGCGAAACTGGAGCCGCTTCTCCGGATCGAACGCCGGGGGAGGCACGGTCTTGACGATGGCCTCGAACAGCGGCTTCAGATTCTCACCCGGCACGGCCAGGTCGTGGGTGGCGGTGCCGGTACGGGCGTTGGTGTAGAGGATCGGGAAGTCGAGCAGATCCTCGGTAGCGTCGAGATCGATGAAGAGGTCGTGAACCATGTTCAGCACCTCGACCGGCCGGGCATCCTGGCGATCGATCTTGTTGATCGCGATGATGGTCGGAAGCTTGGCCTCGAGCGCCTTCTTGAGCACGAAGCGCGTCTGGGGCAGCGGCCCCTCCGCCGCATCGACCAGGAGCAGCACGCCGTCCACCAGCGTGAGCGTGCGCTCGACCTCGGAGCCGAAATCGGCGTGCCCGGGCGTGTCGACCACGTTGATCCGGATCCCGGCGTAGTGCAACGCGGTGTTCTTGGCCATGATGGTGATACCGCGTTCCCGCTCGAGATCGATCGAATCCATCATCCGGTCACGCGTCGTCTCGTTCGAACGAAAGAGACCCGACTGCCGCAGCATGGCATCCACGAGGGTGGTCTTGCCGTGGTCGACGTGGGCGATGATGGCGAGATTGCGGATCTGACTACGACGCTCCATGAAACCTTCCCGTTCGTTGGCCTTGTCATTCGTTGGCCTTGTCATTCGTTGGCCTTGTCATCCGTCGGACTGACGGCGGTCTAGCCGCCCAGGACTGAAATCGACCGGCATGAAAACGCCCCCTGAAGGATCGGGGGCAGCACATCCTCGAGCGGTAATTGGCCACGACGATCGGGTCGGGCATCCGCCGTGCGGATTCGTGGAGTGTACCTGCCGGCGCCCCGCGCGGCCAGCGAAGAGTGTTCGGGTACGGCGCCCCGCGGGGGCCAGACCCGCCGGCCAGGCCGAGGAGAGTGCTTGGCCGCGCTCCCGACTTCGGACACAATCGGCGCCGACGGTCCGCAGGATGAGGAGACCCGATGTACCGATTCGACCCCAACCTCGCACGTGCCCACACGTTGCCCGCCCGCTGGTACCTGGATGCTGACCTCCTGGCACTGGAGCGGCGCCGCATTTTCGGGCGCACCTGGCAGCTGGCCGGACGTGCCGACCAGGTCGAACGGCCGGGCGACTTTCTGACCACCACCCTGGGCCACGAGCCGTTGGTGATCGCGCGCGGCAGCGACTCGACCCTCCGGGCCTTCTCGAACGTCTGCCGGCATCGGGCCGGGCCGGTGGCGTTGGGCTGCGGAAATCGGAAGTCCCTTCAGTGCGCCTATCACGGTTGGACCTATGGGCTCGATGGCAGTCTGCTCACCACGCCTGAGTTCGACCAGGTGGAGAACTTCGATCGCCGCGCGCACCCTCTGCCGCCCGGGCAAGCCGGGACCCTCGGTCCGCTCCTCTTCGCCTGCCCGGATGCCACGGCACCGACCCTCGCCGAGTGGTTGGGTGACATACCGAAGGAAACCGAGCCGCTTGGCTTCGAGCGGATGCGGTGGGTGAAGCGGGTCGAGTACCAGATCGAGTGCAACTGGAAGGTCTACGTCGACAACTATCTCGAGGGCTACCACATCCCGATCGTCCACCCGGGGCTTTACAAGCAGATCGACTACGCGCGTTATAGCGTCGACACCTTTCGCTACTACTCGCGGCAGGACTCTCCGATCCGCGTGACCGACACCCCGTACCGGCGGAACCTGGGCGAGGGAGAGAATCCCCAGGCGCTCTACTATTGGATCTTCCCCAACCTGATGTTCAACCTCTACCCGGACAACCTGCAGACGAACTTGATCGTCCCGATCGGCCCGGAGAAGACGCTGACCATCTTTGATTGGTTCTTCCTTGACGCGGATCGGCCCTCAATCGATCGCGACTTTGCCCAGAGTTTCGCCTTCAGCGACCCGATCCAGTCGGAGGATATCGCCATCTGCGAGGCGGTCCAGCGTGGCCTCCGCTCCTCCCGGTACGAGGCCGGGCGCTACTCCCAGAAGCGGGAGAACGGCGTGCACCATTTCCACGGACTGGTGGCGGAGTTCCTCGGTGAGGTGGCGTCGTGACCGCCGACTCTGCTCCGCCGCCGAAGGACGGCGGGCGCAGGCCGCAACTGGAGACGGCACGGTTGATCCTTCGGCCGGTGCAGGAGGGAGACGCCGAGCGGATCCAGGAGCTGGCGTCGGCGCGCGAGGTGGCCGCGACCACCCTCCGGATCCCGCATCCGTACCCGGCGGACGGCGGG
Organism: Candidatus Eiseniibacteriota bacterium; assembly: GCA_016712505.1. Taxonomy (GTDB): domain Bacteria; phylum Eisenbacteria; class RBG-16-71-46; order CAIMUX01; family CAIMUX01; genus JADJQY01. Next base: position 256,094 of record JADJQY010000042.1, read on the forward strand.
ATCGAGTTCGTGAAGATGTGTCTTTCACTCGACCCGGCGCGCGGGGAGTGTCCGTTCGCCATCGTGCCTCGCGGCTCGGAGGGACTGATCGGGTTGTGCGGCCTGGAACCGGAGTTCACCCATCGGCAATCGGAGATGGGCTACTGGATAGGCGTCCCCTACTGGGGCCAGGGATACGCCACCGAGGCGGCCGCGGCACTACTCCGCTTCGCGTTCCTCGACCTCGATCTGCATCGGGTGCACGCGGCCTACTTCTCGAACAATCCCGCCTCCGGGCGGGTGATGGAGAAGCTCGGGATGCGATTCGAAGGGATCTACCGCGAGCACATCCTGAAGTACGGCGAGTTCCTCGACCTCCACGTATACGCCATCCTTCGGCGGGAGTGGCAAGAGCGGACCCGGGGCAACCTGGAGTAGCGCGGAGTTCGAAGATCGAGAGGGGGCGAAACCGCTTGCTGAGGTTCTTCAGCGCCTCACGGCGGGATAGCGGGGACAGCTCCGCCTCGTGCTCCGTCACGTATCGCCGGACCTCTTCCGGATTGGTCCAGCCGTACTGCCGCAGTGCCCACCCGATCGCTTTCCGGATGAAGAACTCCCGATCGGGGAGATTGGGCGCGATGCAGTCGTACAGCAGCCGGAGATCGGTGTCTGCCTTGAACGAGAGTTGCGCCAGGATGGCGGTGCGGCGGCGCCAGAGATCAGTGTCGCGCGACCACCTGCGGAGCAGCGGCTTCAGTTCACCTGGGTAACGACGTAGGATCGCCCCCACCTGGTGCGCGGCAATCGCATCGACATAGTCCCACCAGGCCCCGGTAACGATCATCTCGTCGAACATCGGCATGGCGAGGGGGGTGAGGTAGAGCTCGTAGCGGCGATACGCGGCAAGTTCCATCGCCGCGTATCGCTCCTCGCGGTACTTGGCCTCCCGCCAGAGTCGGAGCACGGTCGACGACCATTCCGCCGCGTCCCCCAAGGGGTGGGCCGCAAACACCTGCTTGGAGATCTTCCGCAGCGGGGTTGCGGCGACTCCGAGGAAGGGCATGGCCGACTTCATGTAGGCCTGCATACCCGGGGCCCGTTCCGGATCGGCCGCCGCGCGGAGATTCCGGCGAATCTCCGCGATCAGGTGCGCCCCGGCCACGCTAGGCCTTGACGGGCGGGGTCGGGAACCGGTCGAAGTACCTTTCCTGGATGCGGAGGAAGATCTCCGCCCCGATCTGCATCGCATCCTCGTCAAAGTCGAAGCGGGGGCTGTGGTGCTGCCCGATCAGACCTCGCTCGGAGTTGCTCGACCCGAGGAAGAAGTAGCAGCCCGGAACCGCCTCGAGAAAGTAGGACATGTCCTCCGCTCCCATCGAGCATTCGTTCCGGAGGACGTGCTTGGCTCCGACCACCTCGGCGGCGATCTCGGCCACGAAGTCGCTCATCACCGGATCATTGTGGGTCGCGGGGTAGACCTCGGTGAAGACCACACGGCAGCGCGCCCCGAGCGCTTCCGCCACTCGCGACGCGGTCTCCTCCACCCTGCGGATGAGGAGGGAACGGACCGAAGAGTTGAAGGTGCGGATCGTCCCCTTCATGTGCGCCTTCTCGGCGATGATGTTGAAGTTCGATCCGGCATTGAACGTGCCGACCGTAACCACGGCCGTCTCGAAGGGGTCGACATTTCGCGATACGATCGACTGGATGGCGGTCACGATCTGGCTACCCACCATCACCGCGTCGATCGCGCCATGGGGATAGGCGCCATGCCCCCCCTTCCCTTCGACCCACAGCTCGAACTCGTCGGCCGCCGCCATGGCCGGACCGGCCTTCACTCCGACCGTGCCCACGGGCATGGTGTTCCAGAGGTGCAGTCCAAAGCAGGCCTCCACGTTCGGATCGCGCAGCACCCCTTGCTCGATCATCGGTTTGGCCCCGCCCGGTCCTTCTTCCGCCGGCTGGAAGGCGTAGGTCCAGCTTCCCCGCAGCGTGGCGCGTCGTTCGAACGCTTCCCGCGCGGTCTCGAGCAGAATCGCGGTGTGCCCATCGTGGCCGCAGGCATGCATCACGCCCTGATGACTCGAGGCGTACTCGACCGGATTCTCCTCCTGGAGAGGCAGGCCATCCATATCGGCGCGGAACAGCACCGCGCGCCCGCCGAACGGATCAGCTCCGCGCACCAGCCCGACCACACCGGTCTGTGCGATCCCGGTCCGGACTTCCAGCCCCCCGGCCCGCAGGTGCTCGGTCACGACGCCGGCCGTCCGCTGCTCCCTCATTCCGAGTTCCGGATGACGATGGAGGTCGCGCCGCAGCCGCACCATGGTCTCGAATCGATCGCGCACGCCCGCGCGAATGGGGAGATCCGCCACCCGTAGCATCCGGTCCTCCTAGAGTTCTTCGACCGGCCGGCGGGCGCCAAAGCCGCCGTCGATCTCGTGCCAGTAACGTACGCTCGGCTCGCCCATGCGCCAGCAAAGGAACACCAGGCGTCCATCCTTTCGTCCGTAGAAGTCGACCAACCCAATCTCGAGATTCTTGATCACGCACCCATATCGGGTGAAGCTCTCCAAGCGCGCGTTGTACTGCTCCGCCGCCTCGTCGAGTTGGGCCCGCAGATGCGACAGCTCCCGATACTCGGGCGAACCCGGCCGGTCTCCGCCCAGCATCTCCCGTACGGAAATCGCGTCCTGCGTGGCCACGATCCGCCGCACCGAATCCTGGAACCAGCGCAACTCTCCCTCCACCTCCGGAAGGAGGCGATTCGCTTCCTCCACCGTGAAGACGCGCACGCTCACCTCAGGCCCCGATCCAGGGGAACGGCAGGCGACCGATGCGCCTCATCAAGACGAGGATCCCGGCTCCATCGTTCTTCAGCTCACCGACGAAACCTTCCGCCCACGAAACGGCCTGAAAGTCGATCACCGGGCGATCATCGGTCGACATCCGGCTCTTGCGCAACGGTTCGAGGAGCGGCTCCCGATCGCAGAAGTAGCATCCGACCAAGGCATCGATCGTGGGCATCCCGTAGCGCGCCAGCTCCGTCTGCAGGAGAGGCTGGGCGTAGGCCGCTTCGATCACCGGCCGGTCGAACCGGATCGGCTCATTGGCCCCGAGGAAGAAGGTCTGGTTGTAGACCATCGGATCGTCCATGGCGAAGCAGACCACATAGGGGAAGACTTCCGCGAAGGTACGCGCCACGTTGCGATCGGTCCCGCTTAGCTGCCCCACACCGACACTCATCATGCCTCCCGGCTCGAGTCGGGTGCGGCAGAGCTCGAAGTACTCCTTCGAGTAGAGCCCCGCGGTGCCGGTCACTGCCGAGATGAAGACGTCGGTGACGATGATGTCGAATCTCCGATCGGTGGTGGCCAGCCAGGCTCGAGCGTCATCGGCGATGATCGTGGCTTTGGGATTGTGCGCCACGTCGAAGTTGTCCTCCGCGAACAGAGACGCCGCGGCAATCACTTCCGGGGAGATCTCGACGCTCGTCACCATCTCCGTTCCGGAGTGCACGGTGGCCGCGCCGGTCGTGACTCCCGAAGCGAGCCCGGCGACGAAGATCTGCTTCGGATCGGGATGAAGGGCGAGTGGCAGCAAGGAGACCATGGCGTAGTACTGCTGATGGTGATGGTCGCGATCGACGACACTCGCGCCCAGAAGGTTGATGTGCAGGTCGCGGCTGTACGGCCGACCGTCCTCTCCTGTCTTCTCGGTGACCGCGACGCTCGCGGTACGTCCCTCGCGGTGGAAAAGTACCTTGCGGTCGCCGGCCTTCATCGCCTTGGTGTGAACGATGAACGGCTGCGGTCGCACGACAAAGGGGAGAATCACCAGCCCCAGACAGCCGAGCATCGCCGCGGTTCCCCAGGCGCGGGATCCCCGCTCCGCCCGGCGGAGAAAGGCGAGACCAAGCGCGCCATTGACCAGCGCCACCAGATAGATTCCCCGTTCCAAACCCACGGTGGGGAGTAGCACGTAGCCGGCAACCAGCGAACCGAGGATGGCTCCGATCGTGTTCACCGCATAGCAGCGACCGATCTGGTTCCCGAGAGCATCGAGCCGCGCAGTCGCAACCTTGAGCACGAGGGGAAAGGTCATGCCCAGAATGGTGCAGGGAAGCAGCAGCGCGATCGCCGCCGGGACCACCTTGGTGGTCACGTCCTTCCAGAGCGTGCCGGCGCCGAACTTCGCCACAAGCTGCGTGGTCATCGCAGGCAACGACCCAGCCTGCGAGAAGCTGACGAGAATCGCCGCTACGGCCAGCCACTGAACCCATCCCAGCAGCCGCATCGGGGTGCGCGAGCGATCGGCAAGTATCCCCGCGAGAAGCGCTCCGAAGAAGAGCCCGGCGAGGACCACGACCAGGATGGTGGTAAAGGCGTAGACGCTGTTGCCGATCGCGAAATTGAGCGCGCGCGTCCAGAGCACCTGGTAGGCCAGCGAGGTAAATCCGGAAACCCCGAATCCCAACATGAGCAGGCGGGTCATCCCCGGATCACGCGGAGCGACCGAAGCCACCGGAGTCGCGGTCGGCCCGACCTCTGCCTGCCTTCCCTTGGCCAGCGCCCAGACCAGCAGCGCCCCGGTCGCCGCCAGGAGGTTCCCCACGGCGGCGATCGTGATCGACGTGCGCACGCCGAACTCCATCGCACCGAAGTAGCCGGCAAACCCCGCTCCAATCACTCCACCGAGGATGTTGACGCCGTAGAGTAGTCCCAGGCCGCGGCCGAGCCGATCGATGCTGCGAATGAAGAATCGCGCCATGAACGGGAGTGTCGCCCCCATCAGCGTGGTGGGGATCAAGAGGATGATCCCTGCGGCAATCGTTCGTGCGATCGTCACCGCGACAGCCTGCCCGCCGAGCAGGCTGTGCAATCCCAGGTAGATCGCTCCCGAGGTAGAGAGCAGGATTGGGGTCAGCAGGCCAAGCAGCCCGATGCCGAACTCGGCGAACGCATAGAAGAGAAGGGGATTGCCGACTCGATCCGCGTAGCGCCCGCCAATGAAACCCCCGAGCCCCAACCCGGCCATGAAGACGGCCAGCACGGTGCTCACCGCCATGGCCGAACCACCAAGCACGAACGTAAGTTGCCGGGTCCAGAGAACTTCGTAGGCCAGCCCGCTGGCCCCGGAGAGCGTGAAGATCAGGACCAGGGGAAGACCGGCCCAGAGAGGTAGACTGGCCCGAGGGGCGCTCATGTTCGTTCGGTTTCCTTCCTTCGCGGTCCACGAAGCACAGTTTTTCCGTTCGACACGCTCTCCCCTTGCTCTAGACTGTGGGCACTCAGGGAAGCTCGCGGTCCCGCAGCTTCGGCATCCACCTAGCTGGAGTCAACGAATGTCCAAGAAGCATGATCCCACCGGCTCCTACCCACCACTCTCGCCAGAGTTGATGGAACGCGTGGATCGAGCCTGGGACGCGCTCGAAGACGGTGATATCGATTCCGCCGGGGCCGAAGCCGAAGAGATGATGGCCGAAACGGACGAACATCCAGAGGTCCGTTTCCTCCTCGGCGCCGCCCTCCTCGAATCCGGCGAGCATCGAGATGCCCTGAAGCAACTCCTCTCCTGCGACGGAATCGTTGAGGATCCGGTGGTCCACCGATTCTACTTGGCCTCGGCACTCTACGAAAACCTCCGCGTGGAGGAAGCGAGCGAGATGTTCAAGCGGGTGGCCAAGGACGAGGACGACGCCGGCCCCCCGTGGTTCGGGCTGGCCGAGTGCTATGACTTCCTGGGGCGTTACGAAGAGGCGGAGGCCGCCTACGAAGAGGCGCATCGGCTGGAGCCGGAGGACTTCCCCCTCCCGGTACGGATGACCCGCGACGCGTTCGAGGCGGTGGTCGCCGAGGCGATCGAGAATCTGCCCGAGGAGCTGCGAAAGCACCTCCAGGTCGAGGTCCCGGTCGTGGTCGAGCCGATGCCCACGCGGGAGACGCTGATGGCCGAGTCCGAGGAGGAGGACACCATCTCCCCCGGGGTGCTGGGGCTCTTTGTCGGTCCGAATCTCAAGGAGCGCAGCAGTCTCGACACCTACCTGCTCCCCCCGACCATCTTCATCTACCAGCGGAATCTCGAGCGGTTCTGCATGACCCAGGAGGAGCTGATCCACGAAATCCAGCTCACACTCCATCACGAGTTGGGGCACTACCTCGGCCTCGAGGAAGAGGAACTGCACGAGCGGGGGCTTGACTGAGCGCCGACCAGAGCCTGGCCCCCCGGAGCCAGTCGCATAGAGCAGACCCCCCGGCAGCATCGGCCGGAGAACGCTGGCTCCTAGAACAGACCTGAGACGAACGACCCCACGCTCTTCGCCGCGCCACTCACCGCATCCCCAGCGGTCTTCGCCGCGTCGCTCACCGTATCGCCGACCGCCTTCGCTGCCTTCCCGGTCAAGTCCGCGGCCCCCTCGACGCCGGCTCCGATCGCCTGCCCGAATGACGAGAGTCCGTTTCCGATGCCAACGCAGAGCTGGCCGATCTTGTCCTTGAGACCGATCGTGAGCCCCGCGATCGCACCGATGGGGCCGAGGACCATCCCGCCGAGTCCTCCCATCAGCCCGGCTTGCAGGAACGAGGCAAGTTCCTGCCTCCGCTCCGCCTGCCGTGCGGCCTGGGCGGCGCCTTCCATCTGCTCCAACTTCCCCGCCCGCTGCTGCTCCATCCGCGCCCGTCGCTCGCCGTGCAGGTTGACCTCATCGTCTCGGCGACGCCCCGGTGCCTGGCCGCGCTCCATCCACTTGCCGAACTCCGGTGGATTCGAATCCGCCGAAACCATGACCTGATCGACACGACTCTGCTCGAGAAAATCGACGCGCATGTTGCCCCCCTTGCTGGAATTCAGCTCCGCTGCGCCGCCAAGCGGCGACGGACTTCTTATCGGAGTGGAGGGGTCGCCGGTTGCGTGGCGGAGGTGACCAGGAGGCTAGTGGCTCGTTTCAGGGGACGGATCGTGCCGATGAGACCCATCTGGCTGGCCGCCCTGGGTCTCGCCCGGATGGGCATGGGCCTGCAGTCCATGCTCGTGGGAACTGTGCTCGTGGGAACTGTGCCCGTGCGAACTGTGCCCGTCCGAACCATGCCCGTCGGAACCATGCCCGTGCGAACAGTTGCGGCAGAAGCGGAGATTCAGGATGTGCGCGCTCACCAGCGTCAGGCTGCCGAACAGCGTGATCCCGGTCTCGATGGCGTGGGAGTGGAACGGAAGGAGTTCGTGGGCAAACGCCCCGACGAAGATGGCCGCCAGGCCGAGCGAGGCGAGGAGCAGAAGCGGCAGCCGCCGATGACGTCGATACCCGGAGAGGAACGCCGTGAGTCCGAGTCCCGCCACCAGCGCCGCCATCACCTGGTGGAACGTGCCGTCATCGCACGACGAGGCGAACGGAAGGCTGGGGAAAACCGCCAGGAGCACCGGAAGCGCAGCACAGTGCACCGCGCAGAGCACGGAGGCCGAGATGCCGAGCGCGTCCATGGCGCGCGGCCTGGTCGTCAGCGACTTGCTCATCTTGGGGTCGTTCTCATGGGTCTCCGTTCAGGAATCGGCCTCTGATCAGAGTAACGATAGGCCGTTCTCACTTGCAAGCGCGGTTCTGTCGACCCCCTCACCTCCCGCCGCGCGGCTTGCCGGAAGTCGGTCCCGAAGGGCTACTTCGCCCCGGCCGTTGGCGCGGACCCTTCTGGCCGTTCGGCTTTGTGACCCCGCTCCCGGAGGCGGGCGTGGGCCGCGCGCCTGGTGCGCGTTTGCCCCGGGAACCCGTTGTCGAGGAGTACTTTGCGACCGCAGGCTGGCCGGCAGGAAGGTTGCCCGCCGCGCCCTTCGATGATTCCCCCGCGCCGAGTTCACGGCGCCCGCCAACTGGCTTGAGAGCCAGCTTCCTCGGCGGCTCGGGCGACCCGGTCGAGATTCCGTACTCCGCCTCCGCCCGCATCTCGGCCAGAGCGTCGGTCGCGCTCTTTCGGCCAAGCCACACCGATCGGTAGGTGTTGATGAGCCACAGGGTGCTGGGCCGGTCGTGGTGCATCAACTCGAGCCGAAAGTTCCTCACCCCCTCGCGCCGGAACGCCTCGAGGTGCCCGACGGCGCTCTGCGGCTTGGCGCTCCAGACCGTGTTGCGACACCCGACATCGGCGACCACCGGGTGGTGCTGACCGGTGCGGTCCCGCAGCGCGATCTGGTGGCGATCGCAGGGACGGCCGCAGGTGCGAAAATCGGCTCCTTCGCTCAGGAAGGCCGCGAATACGCAGTGCTCGGTATGAAAGACCGGCAGATGATGATGAAGGGGCAATTCCAACCGCGCGGCATCGACCTTCTCGATCAGGTGCAGCAGTTGCACAGCGTTGAGATCGAAGCCCGGCGTGAGTCGGGCAAGTCCGAGATCGAGCAGTGCGTCGATCGCGGCGGGATTGACCCCGTTCAATGAAGTGTCGCCTACCACCGCAGGGAAGCGGGCCCCCTCGGAGGCCAGAGCGCGAAGGCGTGCCAGTCGCTCGACGCCCCCCAGATTCCGAACCAGGATCTCGTCCGGTTCGAGGCCGAGGAAGAAGCTCTCGATCTTCTCCTCTCCCGGCTTCTGCACCCGGGGCAAGGCAAGCGTGCGCCGAATGCCCGCGCTCCGCAGCTCGGCGTTCGCCTCCTTCAGGCCGACGAGGTCAAGGAAGTCGAGCGCCACCCGGCGCGCCCCGGACTCGATTGCCGCCGAGACCTGCTCTCGCGTGCGACAGAGCACCACGACGGCGTCAAAGTAGTCGGCTGGGTCGGCGCCCCTGGCTACCTCCCCCTCCCCCCCCGCCGTGGTGATCCGCTCCGCGCGATCGATCGCCCAACTCACGGGAGAGGTCTCGATCGTCGCGGCCGCTACCTCAGCGATCGCGGCCGCTGGCCGCGGATCCGTCACGGGCATGCTCGATCGTCCACGCAGATCCTCCATCGCGTGGACCGCGTCGCGGCGCATCCGGTTCAGGTCGGAGACCGGACAGAAGAGCACGCCGTCGAGTTGGGTGGTCATCGCTCCGAGGCGATATCGGGTCCCCCCCAGGCGGGAGAACTGCTCGCGCAATTGCTGGTCGTCCAGGCCGCTTCCGACCGCAGGTTCGAGCGGCGCGGACGACACCACCGTGGCTTCACGTCCCTCCGGGTCGCGCAGGGTCAGCAATAGCGGCTCCCCCGCGGTCCCGCGGACCTCCGCCCGCAGCGTGATCTGGCGCATCAACTCGGGCCGTCCGGTGAACGGTTTCAGTTCCTGCACCAGTTCCGGACTCGAGGTGCGATAGATGCGCGCCCCGACCATTTTCTCCGGGGCCGGCCAGCCTCCATCGCGATGCAGCACCGCGCGCACCCTCCGGGGTCCGCTCGTCGTCAGCTCGATGATCCGGCCACCGAACTCATCCTCCTCGCGCACTCCGAGCGCAACCAATAGCCCGTCCCCCGCCCGGAGAGTGATCGGTGGCCGGCCTGGATCGCCGTGCTCCTCGATGATCAGTCCGAGCCGGGTGCGACTGGGCTCGACCGCCGCGACGCGTCCGTAAGCCAGTCCCCGGTGGGATCGGGTCGTCCCGTCGACCAGCACCTGGTGATTGACGCCCCCCAGGAACCCCTCGCTCGCTCCGCGCGAATAGACCGCCTCGGTTCGCTGCGACAGTTCTGCCAGGCGGATCGGCGGCACCTGCGAAACACCGGTCTCGCGCAGGGCCCAGGCGCGATCGACCGCCGCACGATAGAGCGAGGTCGCGGCGGCGACATACTCCGGCCCCTTCATCCTCCCCTCGATCTTGAAGGCAGAGATCCCCAGCGCGGTCAGCTCGGGGATGCGACGGTACCCCTCGAGGTCTCTCGGACTGAGCAGGAACGCGCGATCCCCCAGCTCATGCTCGTCCCCGTCGACGAAGAGATCGTAGGGATGGCGACACGCCTGGGCACACTGACCGCGATTTGCACTGCGCCCGCCCCAGGCCTCGCTCGAGAGGCACTGGCCCGAATACGAGACGCAAAGGGCGCCGTGTACGAACACCTCCAGCTCCAGTCGGGTCATCGCCCGCACCTTGGCGATCTCAGGCAGGGTGAGCTCCCGCGCCAGCACCACCCGTCGCACCCCCAAACGTTCGAGCAGGTTCACTCCGTCGGGACTGGTGATCGTCATCTGGGTCGAGGCATGTACATCGATCGCGGGCGCAACCTCGCGGACCCAACGCACCACGCCGAGATCCTGCACGATCAGCGCATCGGGCCCGGCCAGCGCGATCGCCTCGAGCACCTTCTTCGCCGCCCGCTCCTCCTCGAGGAAGACGAGCGTGTTGAAGGTCAGGCAGCTCTTCACTCCCCAGCGCCGCAGATCCTTGACCACATCGGGCAGGTCGCCCAGGTCGAAGTTCTGCGCCCGAATCCGCGCGTTGTAGTCGGTGATTCCGAAGTAGACCGCATCGCAGCCCGCGGCAATGGCCGCGGTGAGCGACTCCCGCGAGCCGGCGGGACTCAGAACTTCGGGCTTTCGTAGAGCATCTGTCGACACGTCGCGCCTCGATGAAGGTGGGGGGTGCAGCCCGGACGAGGGAGCCGCCGGGCAATCCGGAGAGTCTACGCCCTCGAGGTGCAGGCGAGAAGCACCGGCGGCCAGGCTCAGCGGGGAATGGCCAACTTTCGCGTCTCGGTTCGATCGCCCGCCGACAATCGCAGGAAGTAGATGCCCGAAGGCAAGGGTGACCAACCGCCGAGAATCGCCAGATCGAGGCGCTGCCGACCGGGCTCCATCTCCGCCTCGTGCAACAGACGGATTTGACGCCCAGCCGGATCGAACAACTCGACCCGCGCCACCGCTCGCGCGGGGAAATCGAACTCCACCCGCACGTGGTCCTCGACGGGGTTGGGCCAGATCTCCAGCTCGAACCTCGTACCCTCTTCCCCGAGCGCAGCCGTCGCCTGGCGGTACAGGCGGACGGCATCGAAGTGGGTCGATCGGTCGGCCTGGATGGCGGAGATTCCGAGTCGGATCCCCAGCGGCTGGCCGAGCAGCGCGGTCGACACGGTGTCGCTGTCCACCGTGATCAGCGCATCTCGGAACCGGGCTTCCTCCGGCGTCATCGCGTCCTGCTCGATTCCGATCGTCGTCTCCCCGGCCAACAGCTCGATCCGATACCCACCGTAGGTCGCGGCGGTGGGGAGCGTGGACCACGCCCCAGGGCGATGCGACGGACTCGACACAGAACCTCCTCGGAGTTGCGAAAGTACCCGGAGTATAGCGCGAGCGGGTGAGACTCCTTGAGTCCCACCCGCTGCCGGTCACGATGGAGGTCCTGAGACCCTGAGCTACATCTTCCCCTCGTCCGCCGTCGGTCCGTAAACGCTGGGCAGAGCAACGTCGTTCATCCGCAGATAGACACTCAACTGGCCGCGGTGGTGGAAGAGATGGTTCATGACGAAGCTGCGCAGCACCGCCGCCTTGGGCATGGTGAACATCGGCTGCCCGCCACTCAGCAACGACCAGGGCTGCATGAACGCACCGTCGTCCATCGAGGCGATCAGCTCCCGCGCCTTCTTCGCGTTCTCATCGAACGACTTGAGCAGCGCATCACGGGTGGCGTGGTTTGGCGTTTGGTAGGTCGACCCACCCGGAGGGTTGACGTCGAACGAGTCGGCCGACACCGTCGCGACGCCCCAACCGGGGATCTCCGCCACATGGCTGGCCAGCACGCCCAGAGTCATCGATTTGTCGTGCGGCTTCCAGCCAAGCTTGTCTTCCGGCACGCGCTCGAGCATCTTCCGCGTCGTGCCCATCTCCATATCGAACTCGGGCAAGATTGCATCTCGGATCGCCATCGGTCTTCCTCTCTTGGTTCCGGTCCTCGGGTAGCAACCCCTCTGCGCGATGATAGCGTGCCAGGTCTTCGCGGCGACGGGTAAACGAGTCTGCACGAGCGCGGGAAGCACCGGGCACCACCAATTCGGGGGGAAACGCGTGACTCAGACCGCAGTCGGGGCGAGATCCGCCTTCTTCCGGGCGAACAATAGCCCGCCCAGTGCGATCGCCCCGATGCCGAAGACCTGGGCGACGGTGAGACCCATCACGTCCCGCTGGTTGGTGCGCCAGAACTCGACCACGAAGCGTTCGAGCCCGGTCAGGATGAGATAAAGGCCGAACTGCTTCCCCACCGGCCAATCCCGAAGCCGCGTCCGCCAGAGGAGGATCAGGATCGGCAACGTCATCAAGACCTCATAGACCGGGGTGGGATGGACCCTTTCCATGGTCGGAACGATGCCGTTGGGGAACGCCATGGCCCAGGGCACGTCAGTGGCGTATCCGTAGTCGCCGTCGCCGGAGACGAAGCAACCGACGCGACCGAGGAGGTACACGGCGGCCAGGGAGGGAGCAAAGACATCTCCAAGCTCCAGGAAGGAGCGCTTGTGCTTCCGGGAGAGGAGCCAGGTGGCCACGATGCCCCCGACCAGTCCGCCGTACCAGACGAGCCCGGCGCCCGAAAACATGGCGCCGCGGGGATCGGCCTGGAACTCCTCCAGGTGGGTCACCAGGTAGTTCAGGCGCGCCCCGATGAACCCGCCGAGCAGGGCGGCAATGGCGTACGAGCTGTACGTGCCCTCGGGATACCCGCGGCGTTCCATCTCGAGGCGTAAAAGGCGGCTGCCGAACAGAAACGCCAGGGCGGCCATCAATCCGAACGAGTACAGCTTGATCGGTCCGAACTCGAAGATCACTGGCCACACGAACTGCCTCCTTGGCTGCGGGCGGAACGAACGGGAAGGCGCGACCTCGCGCCGGATGGAGACCAGAGCGGCGTCCGAGGAGCCCAAACCGACTCGTCGGACGCGCGATCTGCCGGCAGGTTCGGGCTACTCGATCGCCTCGAACACGGTGCGGATGATTCCCAGGGCATGCTCGACCTCGTCGCGCGAGATGACCAGGGGCGGAGCGAAGCGGATGATGTTGCCGTGCGTCTGCTTGGCCAGGAGTCCGTGATCCTTGAGCGCGACGCAGACGTTCCAGGCTTCGAAGCCCGGCTCGAACTCGACCGCATTCAGGAGCCCCTTGCCGCGCACCACCTTCAGCTTGGGACAGCGGATCCTGCGCAGACCGCTGCGCACCACCTCTCCGAGCTCCTCGGCTCGTTCGGCTAGCTTTTCCTGGTCGAGCACCTCGAGGGCCGCGATCCCGACCGCCGCAGCCAGCGGGTTACCACCAAAGGTCGACCCGTGGGTGCCGGGAGTGAACACGCCCAGGATCTTCCTGTCCGCCACCACGGCCGAGACCGGCATGACCCCGCCCCCGAGCGCCTTACCCAGGGTCATGGCATCGGGTCGAACCCCTTCCCAGTCGCAGGCGAACTTCCTCCCGGTCCGGCAGAAACCGGTCTGCACCTCATCGGCGATCATGAGCACATTGTGCCGAGTGCAGATCTCGCGGACCGACTGGAGGTATCCCTCCTGTGGGACCTTCACGCCCGCCTCTCCCTGGATCGGTTCGAAGAGGAACGCCACGGTGTTGGGGGTGATCGCTTCTTCCAGCGCCCGGGCGTTGTCATAGGGAATGATCTTGAAGCCCGGTGTATACGGACCGTACCCGGTATAGGCATCAGGGTCGGTGGAACAGGAGATGATCGAGATGGTCCGGCCGTGGAAGTTCTCCTCACAGACCAGAATCTCCTGCTTTCCGTTCTCGACGCCCTTCACCTTGGCGCCCCACATGCGCGCCATCTTCATGCCGGTCTCGACCGCCTCGGCGCCGGTGTTCATCGGCAGCGCCATCTCGTAGCCGGTGTAGGCGCAGAGCCGCTGCAGGAAGTCGCCCATCCGATCGTTGTAGAAGGCGCGGCTGGTCAGGGTGCAGCGATCGGCCTGGTCCTTCAACGCCTGGATGATCTTGGGGTGGCGGTGCCCCTGGTTGACCGCCGAGTAGGCGGAGAGGAAGTCCATGTAGCGCTTCCCCTCGGGATCGGTGACCCAGACCCCTTCCGCGGTCGCAATCACAACCGGGAGGGGATGGTAGTTGTGCGCGCCGAACGTCTCGGTCTGGTGGACCAGGGCGGCGCTCTTCTCACCGTGGACGGCTTGATCGCTGGCGGTCGTGCTGCTCATGACGGTCTCCTTCCTCGAGCCTTGGGCCTGGAACGCAGTCTAGCGAAGCCGCGCCGCGAGGGATAGACTCCCCACCGCGGTGGAGCGCCCGCGCCGGACCAAGATGGACAACGAACGAGCATTCGCCCCTTATGCGATGAGCGCCCGGTGGCACCAAGGCGGTCTGCCGGTGGCCCTTGCCTGCCTGGCAGGGGGAGCGATCTTGCGCATCTGGTTGGCCCTTCGATCGAGCTTGGTCGAGCCCTGGTCCGACATGAGGGCCTTCCTCGAACTGGCTCGGATCGTGGGATCGGAGCACGGACCGCTGACCGCGGACCGCCCGATGCTCTACCCGTGGTTGCTCGCGCGCGCCTTCGCCGAGGGGCTCTCTCCCGGAGTTCCCCTCTACCTCACCCAGGGGTTCTTCTCCCTGACCGTTGCGGCTCTCCTGGCGCGACTGTCCGCGCGCTGGTTCGGTGCGCCTGCCGGATACGCCACCCTGGCGCTAGGCTGCTTTTCCATCACCTTCGCGCAGTACTCCGCCCTGGCTCTGACCGAGACCGCTTTCGCGGCGGCCTACTTCGGCGGGGTCAATCTGATCCTTGCCGCGCCCCGGCTCGATCTCGCACTTGGCTCCCGGAAGGCGCGTCAGGTCGCCGCCGCCGCGCGCATCGCCGGGGTGCTGCTTCTCGCGGTCGCTGCGGTGCTCCGTCCCTCCGGCCTCGCCCTGGCCATGGGTCTTCTGGTCGGGGCAGCTTGGGCTCCGAGTCGATCTCTACATCGCGGGAAACGAATCGCCATCGGAGCCGCTTCCCTGGCGTTCCTCGTGGCAAGCTACCTGGGGTTCGTCCAGTTGCTGGAGCGCGAGACCGGTGTTCATACCGGCCCGTTCCCCACTGCCGGGTTCAACCTCTATCTGGGCAACTCGCCCGGAGCGCGCTGGGATGGGGGCGGAGCGACCGTCGTGCCGCCGGAACTGACCGGAGAGAAGGACGCAATCGCGGCGGGCGAGCTCGCCCGGCGCCTCGCCTTCGAACACATTGGTGCGCATCCGGCCGAGACGCTCGGGCGGATCGCGGTTCGGACGCTTCGTCTCTGCGGCATCAATCCGGGTCGAGTCGAGTACGACGCCCTGACCCGCTACGGCCTCCCGGCGCCGATCGTAGTCGGCTGGCTTGCCGCAGAGTGGATCGGAGTGCTACTCCTCTCCGCCGTCGGCGTCGCCCTGGCCCCGCGGTCGATCCAACGCTGCCTCGTCCTTGCGCTGGCCCCGTATCTCGCAGGTCTTGCGATCTCCTACGTGCAGACACGGTACCGTATCCCGGTCCACCTCTGGCTTCTCCCCTTTGCCGGGGCGACGCTCGCGCGCTGGATCGGACCCGAACCGTTCGCCTTCGCGACCCTGCAGCGCCGAGCGCTGCTCGCGGCGACCGCGATCATCGTGGCGGGGTTGAGTTTCGATCTGGCAACGCGATTCTGGCTCTGCTAGCTCGTGCTACGATTCGCCCCTGGAGGATCCGGAATGTCAGGAAAGGGATGGTCGATCCTGCGCCCGCTGCGGTGGGCGCTGCACGCGACATTGATCTGCCTCGCGGCAACCGCCGCCAGGGCTGAGAACCTCGCCCAGGCGGTTTCCCGGTTGGAAAGCCCGACGCGCCAGGTCTGGCTCTCGGCGGCGAACGAACTGGTGGAGGCCGGAGATCGTGCCGGTCGGTATCTCGAACGACGTCGCAACGCGGTGGGTAACCCGCGCGTCGCGGCCCGGATCGACTCACTCCTCCGCGAAATCTGGTCGATCCGCGCCACACTCGAAGTCGAGCCCCGCACGCTTCGAGTCGGCCAGCCACTCGACTACCGGGTGCTCATCCGGAATGCGACCCGCGCGACGATTCTCCTGCCGCTTCCGACCGAAGGGTGTGAGGATGGGCTCAGGTCCCCTCGGATCGAACTCGAACTCATCGCGCCGGATGGTCAGCCGGCCGGCTTCGGCCCAACCTGGGCCCGGGCGGGAGAACTCGATCGCCTGCGCGCCGATGACTTCGTTCGTCTTCCGCGGGGCGCGGAAACTTCGCTCTGGAGAGACGGCGCCCCGCGGCGATTGCGCGCCCCCGGTCACTGGTACTGGGCGCCACCGGGTCCCGGGCTCTACCGTTTGCGTTTCATCTACGACTGCACCGAGCGCAACTGGAACGACTGGCTCGGCCGTTCCACCGAGCCCGAACTCGATGTCAAGCAGCGTTGGATGGAATCGTTTCGCGGGCGCATCGTCTCGAATTGGGTTACGCTCAACGTGACCGAGTAAGAGGACTTCCTTTCGCCGCAGCGGCTTGCGCCGCGCGCGCACACTCGATACGACCAGCTGGTCTTTCGGCTTGAGCCGAACTCGGCTGCTTGCTAGCCTTCGCTCACTTCCCAGGCCAACCAACCTTCTTCCGCGAGAGTGCACGATGGCGAAGCCTTCTCCCCTTCTGCCGACCCCGAACGAGATCCTGGGCTATCTCGGCCGCTTCGTTCGCGGCCAGGACGAGGCCAAGGAGGCGCTGGCGATCAGCGCCTACAACCACTACCTCTCGCTTGCCTGGGAGGACGCAAATCGCTCTCCGCTCGCGCACGAGGAACGCCGTCCCTTCGGCACGAATCACGTGCTCCTCTTCGGACCTACCGGCTCGGGCAAGAGTTACCTGGTGCGGCGGCTGGCCGAGAGTATCGGCGCGCCGGTTCATTTCGGCAGCGCGGCCGGTTTGGTCGAGGCCGGCTATGTGGGCGAGAACCAGGTCGATGGATTGGTTCGAAGCCTGCTCGTGCAGTGCGAGATGAACGTCGAGCTGGCGCAGCGCGGCATCATCTTCCTCGACGAACTCGACAAGGTGCGGAAGCGGGTCGGAGGCATGCGTGACGTCTCCGGGGAAGGGGTCCAGAACGCGCTGCTCACCATTCTCGACGGCCGCATCGTCACCGTCCGGATCCAGCATGAGGTGTACGAAGTCGATACCTCGCGGATGCTCTTCATCTGTGCCGGCGCTTTCGTGCAGCTGGAGGAGATCGTGCGCCGGCGAGTGCGGATCCCCCAACCGGTCCCGGCGGAGTTGGAGCTCGATCCGCTCACCCAGGTCACACCCGCCGATCTGCGCAAGTTCGGGCTGATTCCGGAGTTGATCGGGCGCTTCTCGATGATCGCACCGACCCGCCGCCTGCGGGAGGACGACCTGGTCGACATTCTGGCCCAGGCGGAAGGATCGGTCTTGCACGAGCAGCGCCGGCTCTACGAGGCCCACGGCATCGAGGTGATCTTCACTCCCGATGCTCTACTCGAGATTGCGCGTCAGGCCGACCGCTCGGGCACCGGAGCTCGCGGACTGAAGCAGGTGGTGCTCGATGCGCTCCGCCCGGTCGCGATGCGCCTCCCGGAGCTTTCGCGCACCGGGGTCCGCCGGGTCACGGTCACCGAAGGATGCATCGCCGGTTGGGAGTCGGCCATTTTCGAACAGGCGCCGCCGGAAGAATCGCTCACCGATGCGTCGACCATGCTGCGACGCCGCGCCAGCCGTCTCATCAAGAGCAATGCCGCGACCGCCCGCGACCTCAGCACGCCGATCAGCGAGCAGAGTCGGGCCAAGATCCGCGAGCAAGTGGAGGCGCTCAAGCCGCGCATCGCCTGGAGCGAGGCCGATCTCGAGGTCCGCGGCTGGTGGCGCGAGTTCGAGCGCAACCACGCGAAGAACCCGGGCGTCGTCCTGCGGGTCATGGAACAGCTCCGGAAGCGCAAGGCGACTCTGTCGAAGTTCTATCAAGCCTGCCGTCACGCCCGGACCGAGAACATCCAGGCCGCGCTGCACTACCTCGACTATCTCTTGCTCAAGGAGAAGGAAGAGAACAAGGCGCGGTAGAGCGCCGCTCCGCGACCCGGCCTTGCGACAATCGTTCGCAGGGTTGCAGGGACGTCTTCCGCATCTCCCCTTGACCGCCTGCGCAACGGCGTAGTCTGCTCTCTCTCGCCTATCCCAGACGATTCCTTTCCCCGAGCAAGGAGATCCCCGTGCGCGCTTCGCGATGGCTGCCCCTCGTTTCCCTCCTCGTTGCCCTTTTCGTACTCGCCTGCGGAGGTAGCGACGGAGATCCCGCCGGTCCGGGCCCGGCGGACGGTCCTCGCTTCTTCCGAGCGAAGATCGATGGCGCCGACTGGTCGGTCAGTTCGACGAACGTCGCCTTCGCGGCTTCCCACACCTCCCCCGGGCTCTATGTACTGATCGGTCAGGTCGAAGGCGGCCACCGGATCCAGATCGTCTTGAGCAGCATCACCGGACCCGGCACCTACCCACTCGGAGTCGGTGCAGGCCCGCGGGGTGGAAACGCGACTCTCTCCCTCTCCCCCTCCACCTGGCTCACGCCCCTCTCGGGTGCCGCGGGCAGTATCACCTTCACCGCCCTCAGCGACACGCACATGGTCGGAACCTTCGCCTTCACCGCGGCGGCGGTCGGCGGCACTCCGGCCGGTACGAAGGAGGTGACCGAAGGCGAGTTCGATCTGGCCGTCACCACGATCGGAACCATCGGCCCGGTGCCGGACAACGCCTGGAGCGAGGTGCGCACCACCATTGCTGGCGCCGCCTGGAACGGCGCAACCGTCTCGACCTTGATCAATGGCCCCACTCTGAGCATTGTCGCCGGGACCGATACGCGGACCCTGACCATCAACATCGGCGAGTTCACTGGACCGGGAACCTATGAGTTCTCGGAGACCTCGCCTCCGCGAAGCATGACCGTGATCGGCGACGGCATCGATCCACTGGTCTGTTGTTGGCGCACCGCCGGAGCCACCACCGGGCGGGTCGTGGTCGAAAGTCTCTCCTCTACCCGAATCACGGGAACGTTCGAGGCTGTGGCGGAAGCCTCGAAGTTCGGTACGGCCACGGGCACGGTCACGCTCGTCGGCGGCACCTTCTCGAACGGGCTGCTCACCCCTCCGTGAGCCGTGCGTTCGCAGGCGCCACGGCGGAATCCCTCCACGGGATCCCGCCCATGACAACTCAGTACCCGACCACCTCCTTGGCCGCCGCGACGATGCTCTCGACCGAGGGGAGGATCGAGTCCTCGAGGACCGGGGCGTAGGCGTAGTGGGTGTCGGCGGTGCAGACCCGGCGGACCGGGGCGTCGAGCCAGTCGAAGCACTGCTCGGAGATGCGGGCGGAAATCTCGGCGCCGAGGCCGCAGAAGGTGCGGTCCTCGTGCACGATGAGCAGGCGATGGGTCTTCCGCACGGTGTGGAGGATCGATTCCATGTCGAGCGGCTTGACCGTGCGGAGGTCCAGGACCTCGGCCTGGATGCCGGCCTGTTCGAGCTGCACCGCGGCGTCGAGGCAGAGATGCACGGTGGGACCGTAGGTCACGAGCGAGAGATCCGCACCGAGACGACGGAAGGCGCCGATGCCGATCGGAACGGGATCGGCGACGCGGCGTAGTTTCGCTTTCACCCGGCGGTAGAGGTACTTGTACTCGAGAAAGATGACCGGGTTGGGATCGTGGATTGCCGCCCGCAGGAGACCGGAGGCATCCTCGGCGGTCGCCGGGGCGACGATCTTCACCCCCGGCACGGTGAGGAAGAAGTTCTCCACGTTCTGCGAATGAAACAGCCCCCCTCGGATCCGCGCACCCGAAGGGCAACGCACCACCATCGGGACACCGACCTTGCCGCCGTGCCGATAGCACATGGTGGCGGCGCTGTTCGCGAGCTGATCGAAGCCACAAGTGATGAAGTCGGCGAACTGCATCTCGGCCACTGGGCGCATGCCGACGATCGCCGCTCCGACCGCGCCGCCCACGATCAATGACTCCGAGATAGGAGTATCGATCACCCGTTCCTCGCCGAACTGCTCGATCAGCCCCTTGGTCACGCCGAAGGCGCCCCCCATGGTGCCGATATCCTCGCCGAGGCAGAAGACGCGGCCATCGCGCTCCATCTCATAGATCAGCGTCTGCCGGATCGCTTCGAGGTAGGTCACCTCCTGCTCCTCGAATGGCTCGGCCACCGCACGCCAGTCTCCTTCGACCGCCGCCCGCCCGGCCACCCCCTCCTCGTGGACCTCGATGAACGGACCATGGGGCACGGTGCCGTCGGGGCCAGGGGTCGCGCCGTAGTCCGGGTCCAGGATGTCGCCCGTCCCCTGCTCGTACGGACCGTAGAAGACGGCCGTGCGCGCCGCGGACGGCTCGGGAAAGGGGCTCGATTCGGCGAACTCCACCGCGCGCTCGATCTCGGCCGCGATCTCGGTCCGGATCTCCTCCCGCATCTGGTCCAGCTTGTAGCCCCGCTTCTCGAGGTAGAGCTCCCAGAGTTCCAGCGGGTCACGCGAGGCCCATTCGACCACGTCGTCTTCGCTGCGATACTTGGCCGGATCGTGCTCGCTGTGCCCGCGGATGCGATAGGTGACGCACTCGATCAGCGTCGCCCCCTCTCCGTTCCGCGCCCGCTCCACTGCCTTCTCCACCTCGTCGATCACGCGATTGAGGTCGTTTCCGTGCGTACGGGAGCGATGGATGCCGTAGGCATCCGCCCGTTCGGCCACCGTCTCGACCGGCATCTGCAGACGGGTCGGGGTCGAGAAGGCGAGCTGATTGTTCTCGCAGATGTAGACCACCGGGAGCTGGTGGATCCCGGCAAAGTTGAGCGCCTCGTGGAAGTCACCGCGACTGGTCGACCCTTCACCGAAGAGCGCGATCGCGACCCGCTTCTCACCCCGGGTCTTGAACGCCATGGCGCATCCGGTGGCGACCGGCAGCGTGGCGCCCAACATCGAGGTAGCGCCGAAAACGCCCAGCTTCGGTTCGCCGGTATGCAGGAACGAATCGCGGCCACCCGAGAGCCCGGTAGCGCGCCCGAGAATCTGGGCCATCAGAATCGCCGGGTCGATTCCGCGCATGAGAAAGATCCCCATGTCGCGATGGAGCGGGAAGATCACGTCTCCCTGGGTCAGCGGCTGGGTCGCGCCGACCACGATCGCCTCCTGACCGATTCCGGAGTAGACGCCGCCGATCACCTTGTTCTGACGATGAAGCACGGCGACCTTCTCGTCGAACATCCGAACCAACGTGAGCTTGCGATAGAGGTCGCGATCCAGCCGCTCGCGCTCCGCGGGAGCAATCGAGGGCCGCGGAAGGGTCGCCCCCTTCCGTGCCGGGGATTTCTTGACCAAGGGATGCCTCCGTTTTGAACCAGTGGTGCAGCCCGGAGGATACCGCCCGCCGGGCGATTTGAGAATGCCTCGCAGCAGCCGCCCGGCCGCGCAACCCTGCCCCCCTCCAGGACCGGCCGTACCCCTGACCGTTCTGACCGAGATGTCTCAATTCCTCCGGATCAGCGCGTTTCCGGCATTTTGTATGGAACCAGTTCGGGGATAGAATCGAAGGCGCTGGTTTTCGCTTGGAGTCCCCCCCGGACGCAGATCCCAGTGCCTCCGGACGTTCTCAGCTCTCTCGAACCACAGCCAGGAGGCAACGATGCAGCGTGTTCGTTCCGCCCCCCTGCCCGTCACGTTGGTTGCGGCGGCCGCCTTTGCGGCCCTCTCCGCCGGCGCGACGTACGCGGGCACGATTCACCCCAAACTCCAGGAGCAGATGGACCGCGCCTCGGCCGGCGAGCCGATCAGCGTGATCGTCAATCTCCACGCCCAGGCCCCGATCGCCCAGCTCAACCAGGAGCTGCGCAGCGAGGGCGCGACCCGTCTTGACCGCTCCCGGACCGTGCTGAACGCGCTCCAGGGGATGATGCCGACCCAGGAGTCACTCGCCCGGCACCTCGATGAGCGGATGCAGAGCGGCGGAGTCTCGGGGTACACCCGCTACTGGATCGCCAACCTGGTGGTCGTGCAGGCAACCAAGGACGAGATTGCGCGCCTGGCTGTGCGCACCGATGTCAGTGTGATCGAGCCCAACTTCAAGGCCGAACTGATCGAGCCGGTTGGTGGCATGAACATTGGAAGCGGTTCGAGCAATGAGCTCGGCGATCCGCGGCGCGGAGCCGGCCAGGTCACCCCTGGGGTTCGTGCGATCAACGCGGATGAGGTCTGGTACCAGTACGGGATCAATGGTTCCGGTCGGTTGATCGGCAGCCTCGATACCGGCGTCGACGGCAACCATGTCGCGCTGAGTGCCCGCTGGCGCGGAGCCGGCGGCGCGGAGCCGTGGCAGGAGTGCTGGCTCGACGTTCTGGGCACCAACACCCAGTTCCCCAACGACGGCAACGGGCACGGAACCCACACCACCGGGACGATGGCCGGCCTCGCCGTCTCCGCCGCCGACACCATCGGTGTGGCCTGGGGCGCGAAGTGGATCTCTTGCAATGCGATCAACCAGGGCGTGAATAGCGGCTTCGACAGCGACGTGCTCACCGCGCTCCAGTGGTTCATGAACCCGGACGGCAACGTCAACACGGTCGACGATGTTCCGGACGTGGTCCAGAACTCCTGGGGGATCAACGAAGGGTTCGGCGGTGGCTACACCGACTGCGACACCCGTTGGTGGGTGGCGATGGACAACTGCGAGGCGGCGGGCGTGTGCCTCACCTGGTCCGCCGGAAACGAGGGCCCGGGGGCCCAGAGCCTCCGTTCGCCGGCCGATCGCGCCACCACCCTGCTGAACGCCTTCTCGGTCGGCGCGGTGGATGCGACCAACACGCCGAATTTCCCCTTCCCGATCGCCAGCTTCTCCAGCCGTGGACCCAGCGGCTGCGCCGTCCCGGCCCTGCAGAAGATCAAGCCGGAGATCTCCGCTCCGGGCGTCGACGTCTATTCGTCGCTGCCGGGCAACAGCTATGGATTCCTCAGCGGCACCTCCATGGCCGGTCCTCACCTGGCCGGCGTGGTCGCCTTGATCCGTGAGGCGAACCCGAATCTCGACGTCGATTCGATCAAGCAACTCCTGATCGACACCGCGCGCGACGAGGGCACGGCGGGCGAGGACAATACCTACGGCTGGGGCCTGGTTGACGCCCTCGCGGCGGTCGAAGGGGCAAGCGTCGGCTTCGGTGACATGGAAGGGTTCGTCACCAACGCCAGCTTCGGCAGCCTGCCGCTGGCCGGCGCCGAGGTGAAGCTGGTCGAGATCAACCGTCGATTCACCACCGATGGCACCGGGCACTACGCGGGCGCCGCGGCGGCCGGCAGCTACACTGCGGAGGCCAGCCTGGCCGGGTTCGCCCCCGCGTCCGTGCCGGTGACGCTGGTCGCCGACCAGCTGATCATGCAGGACTTCGCGCTCACCGACATTGCCGGTCCGTCGATCACCAACGTGACCAACATCGGCAGCACGACCAACGCGGTCGGTCCGTACGTGATCAGCGCCACGATCCAGGACGGGAGCACGGTTTCGAGCGCCGAACTCCACTACAAGATCAACGGCGGTGCCGACAACGTGGTCCCGATGCCCCCGAACGTCGGTATCTACTCCGCCTCGATCCCGGGCCAGCCGGCCGGGACCCGGATCGACTACTACGTCCGCGCGACCGACGGTGCCGGTCTTTCCAGCGTCGCCCCGCTCGGCGCGCCGCTGACGACCTATACGCTCTACATCACCGCGCTGGAGTACAGCTACACGGTCGAGGATCCGATCGACAACAACTGGGCGCTGCAGGCGAGCGGAGACAACTCCACCACCGGACGCTGGGTTCGCGCTGATCCTCTGGGCACGATCGACAACGGCAACCAGATCGAGCCGGCGGACGATCACACCCCCAACCCGGGCGTTCTCTGCTTCTTCACCGGACAGGGAACCAGCCCGAGCGATCCGGGAAACAACGACGTCGACAACGGCTGCACCACGCTGGTGAGCCCCAACTTCGATCTCTCCGACGCGGAGTTCGCGTTCGTCCGCTACTGGCGCTGGTACGGCATGGGCGGGGCATCGAGCGACGATACGTTCGTCATCGATGTCTCCTCGAACGGCGGCACCACCTGGGTAGCTCTCGAGCGCGTCCCGACCAGCGAGAACAGCTGGAAGGAGCGGAGCTATCGGATCGACGACTTCGTCGACCTCACCTCCACCGTGCGGTTCCGCTTCCAGGCCTGTGACATCAACACCCAGGGTCTGACCGAGGCGGCGATCGACGACTTTGCCATCGAGGTGTTCACCTCCAGTGCGACCGACGTGGCCGATGGCGTGCGGACCGAGCGTACGGTGCTGCTGCCCAACACCCCCAACCCGGCTCGGAGCGTGACCACGCTGAACTTCGTGCTCAGCAACCCGGCCACCGCGTCGCTGGTGATCTTCGATGCGAACGGTCGTACCGTGCGCACCCTGATCGACGCGCCGCTCTCCTCCGGGCACCATGCGATCAGCTGGGACGGGCTGGACGACCGCGGCCGCGAGGTGGGCGCGGGAGTCTACTTCTCACGGCTCAAGGCGGGTGAGTTCGAACAGAGCCGCCGCGTCACCCTGGTGAAGTAAGGAACCGCAATCCTCGGGCGGCTCGCGCGACGAACCGGGACCACGAGAAAGCGCCCCGCCGGTCGATGCCGGCGGGGCGCTTCGTTATCGATTCGGAGGCGGCTCTCCGCGTTTGGAACTAGGCCTTCTTCTTCGCGACCTCGACGCCGATGTCGATCTTGACATTGTCGCCGAGAACGGTGCCGCCGTTGTCGAGCGCCTTGTTCCACTTCACGCCGAAGTCCTGCCGGTTGATCTCGCCGGTGACCGAGAAGCCGCCCGTCTCGCCGCCCCAGGCATTCGGTCCGAAGCCGAGCGACTCGACCATCAGGGTGACCGGCTTGGTCACGTCGCGGATGGTGAGGTTGCCCGTGACCTTGAACTTGCCCTCTCCCTCGCCCTTCTCCAGCTTGGTGCTCTTGAAGGTGATGTTCGGGTACTGGGCCGTGTTGAAGAAGTCGTCGCCCCGCAGGTGCTCATCGCGCTTGTCGTTGTCCGTGTTGATGCTCGCCGCGGGGATGACGAACTCGATGGTCGAGGCGGTCGGGTTCGCGGCATCGTACATCAACGTGCCCGAGGACTGGGTGAAGCGGCCGATGACTGGGGCAAAAAAGTGACGGACCTTGAAGGTCACCGAGGTGTGCCCACCGTCGATCTCCCAGGCTTCAGCGGCCGCGCGGGACGAGGTCGGGACGGCCATCGCGGCCGCGAGGAGCATGGCTCCACCAATCAGGACGGACGAACGGATGTGCTGCTTCATCTTCGACTGTGCCTCCTTGTGATTCACGAGCTCCCCGGGTGGAACGGCGGTACGAGGATCGGGGAAATCCACGATCTGGGTCCCGGGATCTTTCGACATCGAACTATACCGCTTCGGAAACGCGGAGTTCCGCAGGAATCCATTCTCAGTTGCAGGACACTCACTCCACGGTGGTCTGGGGAACGCCGAGCCCGAACAATACTCCCACCGCGGCGTCGAGAACATCCTGGAGGTCGGAGCCGATCGACCGGGCGCCCTCCTTGGCTCCGGCCGATTCCGTAACCTCATGGCGAAGTTCGAGTAAACGGGCCAGCACCAGGGAAATGATCTCGCCTCCGGTCGCCGGCCCCCCTTCCACCGCGCCCCTTCCAGCGGCGTGGGCGCTCCCGAGCAGGGAGAGCAGACCGTCGGTATCCCCCGATTTGACCGCCGCTTCGACCAGGCGAAGGGCCCGTCGGGACTGTGGGAGACTGCGGGCCGGGGCCGGGGCCGCCCCGATCGCCTGCCCGTGGCCGTCGACGGGATAGGGAAGCGACTCCACGATCTTGAGGTCGACCTGGGCCAGCGGGCGCGACACCTCGGGCGAGAAGATCCGATAGAGACGCTGCAGCGGAGCGCTTAGCAGCACCCCGAGAAGAATCTGTGGCGGGATCCGGACTTCGTCCCGGCTCCCCAGGATATGGAGGTTGTTGAGGCAGTAGAACCCCTCGTGGTCGATCGCGGCGATGAGGCGATCCCCGGTCTGCCGCAGGAAGATCTTCGACCCGCGATAGCGCTTGAGATCAAACCCGCTCTTCCACACTTTGGGTAACTGATCCCGCGTCTCGGGCAGGTAGAGATATCCGCCGCGCCACTGCACGCGATACGGCAGGACTTCCGCGCCGGAGAGAAGAGCCGGACGCCAGCGCGTACGCGCCTCGGGATCGACCAGCACCTCCCGCCCGCGGGAGTCGTGCAGCCGGAGTTCCGGCAGGGCCTGATCCGCCTGCACCGACTTCTGGCCGTACCGGGCGATCAACCCGGAGTAGCTCCAGAGTACGTCGCGCAGCCGAAGCGGGCTCTGCAGCATCCGCGTCTGGAACTCAACCTCGTCCTTCTCCCGGAAGATGCGGAGCGCCCCCGCGCCCGCGCTGTACTGCGCGGCCGGCACCCAGTGATCCAGGCCGACGTAGGGAGCGGTATCGGTGTCGCTCTTCGCCGCGCGCAGGATCCGGTTCCTGACCAGCGGGGCTACCCCGTCGGCGCCGTCCCTGCGCCGGACCGCGTAGAAGACGGTGAACCCGGTGCTCGCGCCCGGCCACGGCGACGACTCGAGCAAGGTCAGCTCCAGCAGTTCGCACTGGAGCAGGAGCCGCTCCCGAATGCGAGAGAAGTGGTGGCCGGCGAGCAGCGAATCCGGAACCAGGAAGCCGTGGTGGCCGCCTGGCCGGGTGATGCGGAGGGCCAACTCGATGAAGAGCGGGTAGAGGTTCAGCTTGTACTGCGCCCCAGCCGGGAAGAGCCGGTCGTAGTAGGCCCGCTCCTCCTCGCTCGCCCCCTCGCGATCGCGCAAGCCGTGGCTGATCCAGGGCGGGTTTCCCAGCACCACATCGAACCCTCCCCGCTCGAACACCTCGGCGAATCGCCGTTCCCAGAGGAACGATGGAGAGAAGGCCGAGGACTCGAGCGAGAGCGCGTCCCCCACCTGGATGGTCGTCCCCAGCAGATACGGATACGACTCCCCCAGGGCGCGGTCGAGCGCGGCACCGAGTTCGGCCAGTCCGTGCTCGAGCAGACCACCGCAGAGTCGTGCAGCCCAGAGGGAGAGATTGTGGGCCGCGATCCGCGCCGCCCGCGGATCAAGGTCGACCCCGTGGACCCGCGTGAGGCGCGCCAGCCGCGCCCCGAGATCCTGGTCCCCCCCGTCAGGGGTCGCGTGGGCCGGAGCGCCGTGACACTTCCAACCGGCCAGCCGCTCGGCCGCCGCAAGCAGGAACTGCCCGCTGCCGCAGGCGGGGTCGCAGACCGCGAGTCCGACGTCAGCGCCACGCGCCGCCAGCGGATCGAGAACGGTGCGCGCGATCTCGCCGATCAGTTCGGGCGGCGTATACATCACGCCGGCCCCTCGACTCCGCTCGCGATCGAGCCGGAAGGCCGGCCGGCCGCGCGAGGAAAGAACCAGGGCATGCCGCAACCCATGACCATGGATCAGCCCCGGGAGATCGTCCTCCGGGGTGGCGCGCGACACCAGCGGATGGAGCCGGCGAACGACTTCCTCGAGATCACGCCGGGTCAAATCGAGCGCCGTGGCCAACACCCGGACCCGCCCCAACCCAAAGCGGTAGGCCGCCTCCCGATTCGCCGCCGGACGTCCGGCGTCCCAGGGCGTCTCGTCGACCTCGTTCGCCCCGCTCCACTCCTCGAGTAGCCGGAGCGAGGGCAGACTTCCGAGCCGCAGTCGCTTACGTCCTTCGGCCAGTGGAGAGACCACCAACCCGGCGAACTCCATCTGCATGAGCAGGACGAGTTCGAGCGCCAGCGAGTGAAGCCGCTCGTTCGCCTCCTCCATGCGCGGCTCCTCCTCGACGAGGGCGGGGACGGGCCGGCCGGAGTCGAAGAACTGCAGCTCGAGTTGCGGGGTGTCCGATTCGACGTGGCGTACCGTCGGGCGCTTCCCCCCGCCATGAGGAGCAGGATCCGACGGATCTGTTCCAGCGTCTGCGCAGTCCGCTTCGCGCTCATCGTGAGATGACCAGACTTCCGGCCAGGAGCCGTGTATTGCCCGGCGCCACGAGTCGGTAGAAGTAGAAACCACTCGGGACCAGAGCGCCGTCGGCGCGACGTCCGTCCCAGGTCATCACCTGCGCCCCCGGGACCCAGTCGAGCCGCGCCACCTCACGCCCGTTGGCCGCGATGATCCTTAGATCGGTCCCGGCCGCCCGTGGCGCGACGCCGTCCAGCTCGAAGCGAATCGGAACGCCCCTGGTTCCGGGATTCGGAGCCACCCGCAGCTCGGCCCGAGCCGCGAGGAACACCGATGCACTCTCGACCACGAACCAGTCTCCCCCCTCGAGTCCCAGCGGGCGGGCGCTCAGTCGATAGCGATACGAGCCCGGGTGTTCCGGGCGGTCGGTGAGTCGCGTCTCTCCACCCGGCCGGCGCTCCGCCTCGTAGACCAGGACCACACCGTCGCCCGATCGCCGCTCGAGGATGACCTGCCACTCCAGGTCGAGCGCCAGTTCGAACCAGAGGTCGATCTCCCCGCCGACCGCGGATGCGGCGAGTGCCGGCTGGAGCACCGGGGTGGGATACTGCGGAGCGACCAGGGTCGATTCGGCGCGCACGATCCA
This sequence comes from Candidatus Eiseniibacteriota bacterium, assembly GCA_016712505.1. GTDB lineage: Bacteria > Eisenbacteria > RBG-16-71-46 > CAIMUX01 > CAIMUX01 > JADJQY01. The sequence goes on from JADJQY010000042.1 coordinate 284,642, forward strand.
GCGCCCGGCGGGCAGCCCGCTCCCATCGTCCAGGTGCTCGAGTGCGAATGCCCCCAGCTCGTCGGTCAGGGCGGTGGCCACCGCGCCGCTCGTATCCTCGCGTGCCCAGACCCGCGCGCCGGCAACCGGTGCGCCATCGCCCGCGTCGTGCACCACGCCGGTCAGGCTCACCGTCCGCTTCGGCTCGAAGTCGACGCGCAGCGCGGAGTCAGGGGGCGTCACCACGACGACGGTCGCTTCTTCCAGGGAGTTGACCTTCGCGTGATACTGCCGTCGCAGCGGCCCCTGGGCCAGGAAGAGCACTCGATAGCTCCCCGCGGGGACGCAACGCAGGGTGTACCCCCCCGAGGCCGTGATCTCGCGGCGCAGTGTGTCTTGCGCGGAGAACGCGATCACCTCGGCCGACGTGACGCCGTCGAAGTTCGCCGTCACCGTTCCGCTGATCCCACCTGCCGTTCCGGGATCAAGGTTGCACGGAGTCTCGCGGCGCCCGGTGAGATCGATTCCACCGGTTTCGTCCGGTTCGGTCACGCGTACCGCACGTGCTTCGCGCTCGATCGACGCGTCGGGATAGTACGTGTGGATGGCCGGGACGTGGACGAAGTAGCTGCCGCCGGGGAGGCCGATCAACTCGTAGATTCCGAGACTGTTGGTCGTCGTGGTGTAGAGCGCCCGGTCGGATACCCGGATGGCGCGGACCAACGCTCCGCCCAGCGGACCGACATTCTCCTCCAACACCTGACCGGTGATCTCTCCGCCACTATCCGGGGAGAGCAGGACGTTGTCGACCCGCTCTTGATCCGCGAGCGAGATCGTGCGCGCCGACCCGAGCTCCCGCGCGCCCCCGAAGTACTCCGGGATGTACGGCGTGCCTTCCGTGGCCGCCACCACCTTGTAAAACCCGGCAAAGAGCCCCCCCTGGCTCCAGTTCCCTTGCGCGTCGGTCATCGTGGTCCAGGAGCGCCGTGAGGTCGACTCCTGCAGGAGGATGCGAACGGGGGTGTTCGGGAGTGGCGCCGTGTCATCGGCGAAGACCGAGCCGCTCAGCACGGCGGACGGTCCGAGCCGAATCGTGCCGAGATCGATGATCCGTCCATCGGTGAGGGGAAAGCCGAGGGCGTCGCTCGAATCCTGCACCCCAGGATGCCAGGTGGCGAGGAACTCCTGCCACCGCCCGGCGGGGGCATCGGTCGCGTATCGAACGCGGGCGCGACCCGCCGGGATGCGCGCGAGTCGGAACGCCCCGTCGTGTTCGGTGAGCACCGCTGCGTGGAAGCGCCCCACCCGAGCCTCCACCACCACCCCGTCGAGCGGGGTCGAAACCCCTTCGACCAGCCCGGTGAGTCGCCCTTTGATCTCGCCGCCCGCGGGCGAAAGACGGATCACCAACCCCGAGGCCGCCTCCCCGGGGCGCAGCACCGTCCCCACCGCAGCCGCGGAGTCTGCCGTGTCCCCGAGATAGCGTCCGGGATAGAAGCGGACCGGATCCTCTGCCCGACACTCGACCGGAGCCACACCGATCGCGAGCGCGAGCGATGCGAGAACCCAGCGAAGATGGCGGCGGCACGCCGCAAAGGTGTGCGTTCGGGACTGATGATTCATACGCGCAAGCATGTTAGCCGCATCGGCGGCTCTGCGCGGAGCGGAAAACGCAGCCCAGAACGTCGGACGCGGGGCTGAAAGGTGCCCCGGTCGCCCCGAATCAGGGCCGGATCAGACCCGGATCACAGCCGGATCACCGCACGACGGTCAGGCGACGCTCCCCCAGAACCCGCCCGGCGAGACTCAGCCGGGCCCAGTAGGCCCCGCTCGGCACCAGGCGCCCGCGGTCATCCCGGCCGTCCCACCGGATCGAGAGAGGGCCCCTGAAATGCTCGCCGGCGAACGGACTCGCCACCCGTCTCCCGTCGTTCGCGTAGATCACCAACTCCACCCCCCCGGTGGCAGGGAGGCTGAGCGCCCACGACGTCGAGGTGGCAAATGGGTTCGGCTGATTGGCGGTCAGCCCAGCCGCCGACGGCGGCAGCTCCACCGAGGCGGTCGGCGACCCGCCCTCGATGGCGAAGCACTTTCCGCCGATACCGCTGATCATCTGCGTTCCCGCCACCACGTCCGGCACCCCATTCCCGGAGAGGTCGGGCCCCCCGCGCACGGTGAAGACTCTGTTCCCGGTGGTGTACGACCAGAGGATCGCCCCGGTGACGCCGTCCATTGCGTAGACCTTGGTGTCGAACGATCCACAGCAAACATCGTTCACCCCGTCGCCGGTCACGTCCTCCAACCGATCGATTGCCCAGACGTCCCCGCCGTTCAAGGTCCCGACCAGGCTTCGCCAGAGCAAGGTCCCGGTCGCCCCGTCGTAGACCCGCGCCGCGCGGTCAAACGATCCGACGGCGACGTCGTCCACGCCGTCACCGCTCACGTCGTCCAGCCGCACCACCCGCTGGACGCTGGTGCCGACCGCCGCGTTCCAGATCACCGCACCCGTCGTCCCGCTGTAGCAGTGCACCTGATTGTCCCAGCAGCCCGCGACGACATCCTCCACTCCATCTCCGTTCGCATCCGGGTGGACGAAGACCGACTGGCACGACCCGGCGGAGCGGCTCCACACCGTCGCGCCGCTCGAACCGCTGACCACCCGGGCGCCCCCGACTGCATCGCCCATCGCCAGGACCACGTCACGGCGGCCATCCCCGGTCACATCCTCGATCGACTGGAGGTCGTAGAGTGCATCTCCTCCCAGGTGGCGCCAGACGATCGCGCCGGTGGCGCCATTGGCGCAGTAGGCGCTGTTGTTGTCGCTGCCGAGACAGAACACCACCTCGTTCACGCCGTCACTGTCGAGGTCACTCCCCAGGTCGGCCATCGCGTAGACCCAGCCGGAGACCGGCGGCGTGGGGGGCGAGTCGGAGTAGCTGTCGAAGCTCCAGAGGGTCGCACCGGTTTGCCCATCGAGGGTGAACGCCGTGCGGCTCCCCCAGGCGGCGCCGTAGAGCAGATCGGCGCTCCCGTCACCGTTCGCGTCGGGTCCCAGCCGCAAACAGGCATCTCCGTAGCCGCCGCTGTTGCTCGGGCCTCCGAGCGGCCGCGCCGACCAGATCAGCGTCCCGCTGCCGCTCGACCCTCCGCTCACGCAGAAGAGATGATCGACGCCACTCGGTCCGGCGTCGTACGAATCGAGCGCCACCTCGGCCACGCCATCCCCATCCACATCCGGGGTCACCACGACGCAGACCACGTTCTCGACCCCCTGAAAGGACCAGATCAGCCCCTGGGCGGACGCCCCGCTCCCCGCCCCCGCGCCGGCCACTGCCGTGAGCGCGCCGAACCCCGCCACGAATCTCGAAACCCAGCTCGATCGGGACATGATGCTCCTCCGTTGGCAACCGGCGGGCCCCTCCGCGGGATCCGCCGCTCGGCTGGTCCTGCGGTGCTCAGTTCGGCTTGCGATACTCGGCGCGCACCACGGTGCGAATTCCGCCGCGCACGAAGAAGTCTCCCTCGATCTGCATCCGACGCGGGCTGGTGACCGCGACCAGATCGTCGAGGATCCGGTTGGTCACGTCCTCGTGGAAGTGCCCCTCGTCCCGGAAGGACCAGATGTAGAGCTTGAGCGACTTCAACTCGACGCAGAGTTCGTCCGGCACATACCGGATCCGCAGCGTGGCAAAGTCCGGCTGCCCGGTCTTCGGACAGAGGCAGGTGAACTCCGGAATCTCGAACTCGATCTCGTACTCCCTCCCCGGTCGCGGGTTGGGAAACGTCTCGAGGGTCTTCGAAGGCTGACTGGGCCACCTGCGTGCTCCTGGCGGGTTCACTCCGGCCCTGCGGGCGTCCGATACCGACGGCAAGTTCAGCCAACCGCGACCGCCGTCCGCCAGTCGGCGAATCAGAGCGGGCCTCGGTGCCCGCCATCGCGCGCCGGGGCAGGACGGAGATGCACCCGCCCCGCGCCCCATCAACTCCCGCCGGCCCGCCCCCCCCCCAGAGCCACGCCTTGGCGAACGTCCAGTCGCGGGTGATCGTCCGGACGGAGACGTCGAGGATCTCGGCCGCTTCCTCGAAGGTGTAGCCGGCGAAGTAGAGCAGCTCGACGACCTGGAGCTTGCGGGGATCTTCCTTGCCCAGTCGTTCGAGGGAGTCGTTGAGGTCGGTGAACTCCACCGCCGCGGCGCGAGCATCGAGCAGGCTCTCTCCCAGGCTGACCCGGACGGCGTCGGCGCCGCCGCGCCGGAGCGCCTTCCGCTCACGGGCATAGTCGATCAGGACCCGGCGCATGGTGGTGGCGGCCACGGCGAGCAGGTGCCTGGGATCGGTGATCTGGGAGCGGGTCTCGCGGGCGAGGCGGATGTACGCTTCGTGGGCCAGGGCGGTGGGGCGAAGGGTATGGCCGGCCCGCTCGCGACGGAGGAGGACGTCGGCCAGCCCGCGGAACTCGGCGTAAACCAGGGGGAGCATCTGGTCGAGCGATGAGGCACCGTCGCCGGACGCCTGGGTCATCACCCCACGCACGAATCGCTCGATCTCTCTCGATCCTGGTTCAGCGAGCGACATGCGTCGCAACCTCCAGGGCTAGGAACGAGCGGGCGGCTTCATCGTCGCCGTCACCCAGCTCACCGCGTCCTCGAGCGTGCGCGCGGCCCCCCGCGCCAGACGCTCGGCCAACAGCTCCAGTCCGATGCGCGCCCCGAGCTGATCGCGACGCGCATCGATCTTCGCACTTTCCGCCGCCTGTAGCACCACCTCGCCTCGATCTCGGCACTGGATGACCGAGCCGAGCAGTTCCGCCGCCAAGGCGGGATCGCCCTCGGTCTCGGCCAGGCGGCTGAGCGACCGCAGGGTGGAGCAGACCCCGACGCGTTGCCCGAGACGCAGGCGGGTGTTCACCGCTTCGAGGAGACTCGCCCGCGCGGTCGACAGGTCCCCCAGGTCGATCGACGCCTCCCCGATGAGGTTGAGGCAGATTGCCGCCCCCAGGGGATCGTTGAGGTCGCGCATGATGCGGATCGACTCGTTGAGGTGGACCAGCGCCTCGCTCGGGCGCTGGGTGGCCCAGTTGAGCAGCCCGAGATTGTTGAGCGCCGTGGCCAGACCGCGACGGTCACCCAGTTCGCGGGCGAGGGCAATCTGCTCCTGATTCCGGAGGATCGCGCCGTCGGTGTCGCCGAGCGCGAGGCTTGCCATGGCGATGTTGCCGATCGAGGAGACGAGCGAGACCCGATCGCCGATCGCACGAAAGTGGCGGATCGCCTCCTCGAAGTAGGCGTGGGCGTCGGCGAAGCGGAGTCCGGCCAAGGCGTTGATTCCCGCCATGTGTGCCGCACGACCGCTCAGCTTCGGATCGCCGGTGGTGCGTGAAAGCGAAACCCCGGCCTCGGTGTACGACCGGGCGCGATCGTGCTGATCGAGCTGCGCGTGATACCGACTGAGATTGAGCAACACGTCGATCCAGTCGCGCGCCTGTACGGCCGGCGGAAGCTCGGCGGGATCGCGAGGCGAAAGCGCGGTGACCCGCTCGAGCCAGGCGAGCCCCTCGCGCCAGAACCCGCGGGTCAGCCAGTAGCGCCCAAGGGTACCGGTGAGCAAGGTCGCGCGACCCAGGTCGGATCGCACCAGGGCGATCTCGAGCGCGGCCGCGACATTGATGTACTCCTCAGCCACGCGTTCCAGTCGTGCCTCCGCATCCTCCGGGGTGTCGTCGACCCGCGGCGGTACCAAGTTCACAGCGGAGGCGAGCAGACGGTTCTCCAGCTCCTCCCGCTCCCCTACCTGGTCCAACTGGAAACGGGCGAAGGCGTTGATCGTCTCCAGGAAGCGATACCGCGAAGCGGCATCCTCTCGTACCACGACCACCTCGACGAGCGACTGCTCGACCAGTCGACTGAGGAGATCGCAGACCTGCCACCGCTCGAGGTGAACGTCGGCACAGACTTCCTCGGCCAGAGCAGCGGTCCAGCCGCCGCGGAAGACCGACAGGCGAGAGAAGAGCAGCCGCTCCACCGGCTCCAGGAGACGGTAGCTCCACTCGATCAGACCGGTGAGTGACTGGTGGCGCCCGGCGAGCCCCCGTACTTGCCCGATCTCGAACGGTCGGGTCACCACGCGATCCAGGATCTCGGCGCTGGAGTGGCTCCGCGCGTGGCTCGCCGCCAGTTCGATCGCGAGCGGCAACCCGTCGAGCCGTCGGCAGATCTCGGCCACGACCATGGTGGCCGCGTCATCGAGCACGAAATCGGACCTCCGCGCCCGGGCGCGGCTCTCGAAGAGGCGGACCGCCTCGTACTCGCGCACCAGCGCCGGGTCCGCATCGGGGGCCGGCAGCTCGAAGCGCGGGAGATCGAATACCTGCTCGTCGATCAGGTCGAGCGGTTCCCGGCTGGTGGCGAGGATCGTGACCTCCGGACAATGAGAGACCACCGCGTTGACCAGGTCGGCGGCGGCGTCGAGGAGGTGCTCGCAGTTGTCGAGCACGAGCAGCAGCCGCTGCGAGCCGAGGGCACGGAGGAGCGCGGCGTCCGGCGAGGCGTCGGTGGCGGCGTCGCGAACCCCCAGGGTGCGCGCCACGAGCGGGGCAATCGCGTCTCCTTCCCCCAGCAGGGTGAGGTCGACGAACCAGACCCCCTGGGGAAAGCGGTCGGCACTGCGCCGCGCTACCTCGATGGCAAGGCGGGTCTTGCCGCAGCCGCCCATCGCAACCAGGGTGACCAACCGATGTCGCGCCAGGAGCTCGAGGGCGGTCTCAAGCGCGCGCTCGCGACCGATGAAGGTCGAGAGCCGGGCGGGCAGGTGCACCGCCTGCGGTTCACCGTCGATCCGGCCCGCACCGGCCACCAGATGCAGGGCGCGGGCGCGCTCCCGCAGGAGCGCTTCCTCGAAGAACCGTCGCGCGTCCGACGCGGAGGGGCGTTTTGACGGCTCGAGATCGAGACAACGGGCAAGAAAGTGACGTACCGCTGCCGGGACCAGCGAGGGGAGCCGGATCCAGTCGATCTGCCCGCCGCGGGTCGCTTCGATCAAGGCCTGCCCATTTCCACCGGCCACCGCGGGTGAGCCGGAAAGGCACTCGAAGAGCACGCAGCCAAACGCCCAGAGGTCGGAACGATCGGCAATTGGCTCTCCTCCGGCCTGCTCGGGGCTCATGTAGCCCAAGGTTCCACAGAGGCCGGACAGAGACGTCTCCTCCCCGCGTTCGGCGTTGAGCGAGGACGTGGTGGCAAGCCCAAAGTCGAGCACCTTGACCCAGCCGTCCGGTGTCAAACGGACGTTTTGCGGCTTGAGGTCCCGGTGGACGATCCCGCGGGCGTGGGCGGCCTCGAGCGCGGCCGCGATCTGCCGGGCCACATCGAGCGCATGCTCGAAGGGGAGCCCCTCCGTCCCGATCCGCTCGGAGAGGTTCGCGCCCGGGACATACTCCATGGCCAGGAACGCGATTGCCGTACCATCCTCGCGCGTCACATCCTCGAAGGCGAAGACCTGGGCCACATTCGGCTGGGAGACCGAGGCGAGCGAGCGAGCTTCCGCGCGCAGCTGCTCGCGTCGGACGGCGCTCGCGACCAGGTGGCGGGGAAAGGTCTTCAGCGCCACCTCGCGTTGCAGCTCGGGGTCGCGCGCGAGATAGACCACCCCCATTCCCCCGCGTCCCAGCTCCCGGAGGATGGGATAGCGACCCAGACGATCGGGAGGAGACCCCGGCTGGTCCGACGGGGGAAGCAGGAACCGGTTGCTCAGATCGTTCGCCCGGAGGAGCGACTCGACATCGGCTCGCAGGGCCGCGTCATGGCCGCAGGCAGCGGCCAGACGCTGGGAACGACCAGCCGCGGGACTCTCCGCCAGTTCGTGGAAGATCGCCTCTGCTCTCGGATCCAGCATGATCGGACAAGTATACCCGTGCGGAGGCGTTCCCGGTCCGTACATCGAGGGCATGACTTCAGGATCGTCTCTTGCTAGCGTAGCCTCGCATCGTCGACGCCACGTCCGGCACCAGCCTGGGAGCCCGCTTGTCCTTCTCTCTCGAATCGATCACCGCGGTGGTCCGCGAACGCTGGGGATTCCCGGCTCTTCGTCCGTTCCAGGAGCGGGCGATCGAGGTCGCTCTGCGCCAACGCGATGCGCTCCTGGTACTGGCCACCGGCGGCGGAAAGTCGCTCTGCTATCAGGTGCCGCCCCTTCTCACCGGACGCCTGACCGTCGTCATTTCCCCCTTAAAGGCGCTGATGAACGATCAGGTCGCGGCCCTCGAACTTCTGGGCTATCCCGCGGCGGCGATCCACAGCGACCACTCGTTCGAGGAAAGCGGAGAGGTGCGGCGCCGGGTCGAACGGGGCGAGCTCAAGCTGCTCTACATCACGCCCGAGCGTCTCGCTCTCGATGGATTCCAGCAGTGGCTGGAGCGCGTACGGCCGTCGGTCATCGCGGTCGACGAGGCACATTGCATCAGTCAGTGGGGGCATGATTTTCGCCCGGAGTACCGGAGGATCGGCGAGTTGCGGGAGCGTTGGCCCTCGATCGCGATCCACGCCTACACCGCCACGGCGACGCCCCGGGTGCGGGCCGACATCATCCAGCAACTGCGCCTGCGTGAACCGGAACAACTGATCGGCTCCTTCGACCGACCCAACCTCACCTATCGGGTGGTCCCCCGGGGTGACCTCGCAGCCCAGATCGCGCCGGTTCTTAGGCGTCACGCGGGGCAGGCCGGAATCGTCTATTGCCTGAGTCGACGGGACACCGAATCGCTGGCGGAGAAGCTCCAGAGCCGGGGAATCGATTGCCAGGCGTATCACGCCGGTCTCCCGGCAGAGCGCCGGGCGAGGATCGAAACCGCCTTCCGCGAGGAGCGGCTCGATGTGGTGGTCGCCACCGTGGCGTTCGGAATGGGGATCGACCGGAGCGATGTGCGCTGCGTCCTGCACGCCTCCCTGCCCGAGTCGATCGAGCACTACATGCAGGAGACCGGCCGGGCCGGCCGTGACGGCATGCCTGCGGAGTGCGTCCTCTTCTACTCCGCCGGCGACTACATGCGTCGTCGCTACCTGCTCGAACGCGGGGCCGAGGCAGAGGAGGCCAACCTCCGGGCGCGTCTTCATCTCCTCGGGAAGATGCGCGACTTCTGCGCCACGCAGATCTGCCGCCATCTCGCCCTCTCGGCGTACTTCGGGCAAGCCTACGAGCGGGAGAACTGCTCCGCCTGCGACGTCTGCCTCGACACCTCGAAACCGCTGGAAGGCGGGAGCGAACTCGGGCAGACGATCCTCCGCACCGTTCTCGAACTCCGCTCGAATTTCGGTGCGGCCTACCTGGCCGACGTCCTGCGCGGGAGCAAACGGCAGGCGATCGTCGAGCGCCGACACGAGTTGATCAGCTCGCACGGTGCGCTCGCCCGCTACGAGAAGCCGGTGGTCGGCGACCTGATCCAGCAGTTGATCGAGCAGAAGTTGCTCGAGCGAACCGATGACGAGTACCCGGTGGTTCGGCTCACCCGGGAGGGGATCGCGGCACTGCAGGAGGACGCACCGATCGTTCTGCGCGAGCCGCGGCTGGCCCGCGTCGACCCGCCGGCTCCGGCGCGAGGGCGGGGATCACGCGCGGATGGGCTCCCGGAAACGGAGTACGACGGTGGGGCCTTCGAGTCGCTACGCCAGCTCCGGCTGGAGATCGCGCGGGAAATGGGAGTTCCGGCCTACATCGTGTTCGAGGACAGCACGCTCAAGGAGATGGCCCGGCAGCTCCCGCAGAGTGCGCAGGAGCTGCTCGAGGTTCGCGGGGTGGGAACCAAGAAGCTGGAGCGGTTCGGACCGAGGTTCCTGGTCCGCCTCCGCAGCCTGGCGCGCGACGAATCGACTACGCCGCCCGACGCGCAATCTCCGGGCGCGTGAGGATCTGATAGGCCACCTGGTAGGTCGAGCGCAGCACTTCCTCGCTCCATTCCTTACCCGGTGAGTCCTTCCCCATGGTCGCAGCCCACCGTTCCATCGCCGGATCCCGTGGTACGGAACCGAGACAGGTCACATCGATGTCGAGGAACCGCTCGCACACCTTGCGGATCACGTCGCCCGCCTTCTCGTCCCGCGCGGTCCGGGTCATGTTGACCACGAGGTAGACCCGGAACGCGTCGAGGGCGGCACGCACCGCCGGGACCTGGGTGGGTTCATGCGACTCCACCTCGGCCAACACCTCCTCGCAGGACTGCGGAACCCCGCGACCGTCGGCGCCACCGGTTCCGTCGAGCAGCCCTTTCAAGGTGGTGGTCTTGAGCAGGCTCGCCAGGTGACGGTAGACCGCAGCCTTCACGAACCCATAAGCGTTCTCGATCGAGGTCGGCTGGGGCGACATCACCACCAGTCGATTCGGCGCGGCGAGAAAGAAGTCGAGCTGGGTGAATCCGGAGCCGGCCCCGATGTCGACCAGGATGTAGTCGGCATTGAGCTTCTGGATCGCCCGGAGAATGCGCGTCTTCTGTCCGTAGTTCGGATTGGCCAGGGACGGGATTTCGCTCCCGCCGGCCAGTAGCCGGACGTTGGGAAGCGAGGTGTCGATCAGCACTTCATCCAGAGTCTGCGCCCGCTTGAGCACGAAGTCGTCGAGTGAGGTCTGCGGAATGCGGATGCCGAGCATGGTGTGCAGGTTTGCCCCGCCCAGATCGGCGTCGACCAGGATCACCTTCTTGTTCAAGCGACCGAGCCAGTAGGCCAGGGCGAGCGAGGTCACACTCTTCCCCACCCCTCCCTTGCCACCCCCGATTGCCCAGAAGCTGGCCGGAAGTTCGGCGCTCATCCCTTGAGCGTTTGTGCGTCCCACAGCGTCCATAGCAGTTGCCGATCTCCTCGCGACTGGTTGAGCACCTGACGCACGGCGAGCAGGAACTCCGGCGATGGCGTCACGTAGCGCACGCCCAGCCGGATTTGCTTTTCCTCTCCGTTCTTCTCCGCCTTGACCCAGGCGATCTCCGCCAGGCAGGTGTGGATCTCACGATCCTGCGGCAGGGCCAGGTTCAGACGGAGGCGTGATCCCTTCTTGGTGTGCGGACCGAGTTGCCCGTAGGTGTCGCTCAGGACGATCCCCATCCCCAGCGACGAGAGGTCGACCACCCAGGCATCGAGGCGCGGATGAGCCCGGCCCTCGCTCGCACCACCGAGCAAGGTGACCCCGACCTGGAACGAGACCCGCCGACGGGTGGCCCTCCGCTGAGCCCGCGTTCCTCCCTCGGCAAACTCCTGGATGCGCCAGATCAGGGCCGATCCGAACGGGGCGAACGGAGGCTCCGGTCGCGGATCGCGACAGACGACGTAGCTGTTCGGCGCAAAGCGGTCGTCGGGAAACTCAGGGGTGGCCAGTTCCAGGTGATCGTTGCAGAGGGCGCTCCAGGCGTGATCCTCGCGGTCCGAACCGAGGAACTCGGCCAGTTCCGGGTCGGCGAATTCCGAGTCGGCCGTGCAACGAAGGTCGTTCTCGAGCATCGTCTTGAGCAAGCGCGAGAGGCGTGCCCCATCCGGCTCGCCCACCGCCAGGACCTTGAGAAGCGCCAGCGCCCGCAGGCGATGGCCGCGATGACAGAACTTCTCGAGCGTTGCCGAAAGCTCCTCGTCGTCGAGTTGCGACAAGGAGATACCGGCCACGGCGGACAGGGTCGGCGCCGCATCCGCACCCGCGGGAATCCGCGGACGCAGCCCTGCGAGATCACCGTCCAGAATCTGATCGAGGCGTTCGAGTGCGCTCATAAGTCTCCCGCTCCCTTTTCGGGCGCCCGCGACCGCAGCTTGAGAGAAAGGAAACTGGCCGATTTCGGCCGACCGCCCGACCGGCCGGGTGCGCGGGTGGAGCAGGTAGCGCCAGTTACAGCCCTGCGCTATCCTCTCCGGGCGATTTTGTGGCAGCAATCGACCTGGTCTCCCGAGGTTTCCCGTGTCCAGTCTTGCCGATCGACTCAATCGTGCCCGGGCCGGAAGGTTTGTCGGTCGCGCGGCCGAATTGGATCTGTTTCGGAGCGTTCTCCGGGCGGAAGACCTTCCGTTCGCCGTGATCCACATCCACGGCCCCGGGGGGATCGGAAAGAGCACCCTCCTCCGCGAGTACGGTCGCCTGGCGGCCGAAGAAGGCGCACCCGCGGTCTATCTGGACACCCAGACCTTCGAGCCGACGCCGGAGGCGTTCCACACCGCCCTGGCCCTCCACCTCGGCACGGCGCCCGGCACCGACCCGGTGGCCAACTTCGCGCAGCGGCCACGACCGCAGGTGCTGCTCCTCGATACCTACGAGGCGGCCCTCCCTCTCGACCATTGGCTGCGGGACAGCTTCTTCCCCCAGCTCCCCGCCGATGCCCTGGTGGTGATCGCCGGCCGCTTTCCTCCTCAGCCCGCCTGGCGGTCCGACCCCGGGTGGCAGAGCCTCCTCCGGATCGTCGCGTTACGAAATCTCAGTCCCGAGGAAAGCCTCGACTACCTCGACCGGCGCGAGTTTCCGAGCGAGCAGCGCGGGTCAGTGGTCCAGTTTACCCACGGGCACCCCTTGGCCCTCTCTCTCGTGGCGGACTCCCACAGCAATCGGGCCGAAGGTGTCTTCCAACCCGAGGAGTCCCCCGACCTGATCAAATCTCTCCTCGAGCGGTTCGTGCAAAACGTCCCCGGACCGGGGCACCGCGCCGCGCTCGAAGCCTCGGCGATGGTCCGGATGCTCAATGAGGCGCTGCTGGCCCATCTCCTGGCCCTGCCCGAAGCGCACGAGATCTTCGAGTGGCTCCGAGGTCTGTCCTTCATCGAATCGACGCCGCTCGGACTGATGCCCCACTCCCTGGCGCGCGAGGCGATCGCGAGCGATCTCCGTTGGCGCAATCGGGAGCGATTCGCCGAGCTTCATCGGCGCGCCCGCGAGTACTACGGGCAACGCCTCCAGGAAACCACCGGGTTGGAGCAGCAGATCGTCCTCTACGATTACATCTACCTCCACCGGGACAATCCGGTGGTCAAACCAGCCTTCGAGTTCAAGACCGCTTCCGCCTTGCGCTCCGAAACCGCCCGCACCGAGGACGCGCCCCAGCTTCGCGCGCTGGTCGAGCGCCACGAAGGAGCGGAGTCGGCGGGCTGGTTCGACTTCTGGTTCGAACGGCAACCGGAGCGCTTCCTGGTCGTCCGCGACGGCACCGAGACCCCCGCCGGGTTCCTCGCCTTGATCGCGCTTTCCCACGCCGACCCGGCCGACCTCCGCCGCGATCCGGCCACCCACGCGGCCTGGAGCTACCTCGAACGCACCACCCCCCTGCGCGAGGGAGAGTGCGCCACCCACTTTCGCTTCTGGATGTCCCGGGACGACTACCAGCAGGTGGGACCGGTGCAGAGCCACATCGTGGTGGCGATGGTGCAGCACTACTTCGTCACGCCCGGGCTGGCCTTCACCTTCGTGGCCACCGCCGATCCCGACTTCTGGGATCCGGCATTCTCGTACGCCGACATTGCCCGGATACCCGCCACCGACTTCCAGGTCGGCGGACGGCATTACGGCGTGGCGGGCCACGACTGGCGCAAGGTTCCCCCGCTCGCCTGGCTCGCCCTCCTCGGGGAGCGCGAGCTCGGCGCGCCGGCCGCCGAGGAGGCGACCCTCCCTCCGACCGAGACCCTCCTGGTGCTCTCGCAGGACGAGTTCGAGGCCGCGGTGCGCGAGGCGCTCAAGGTCTACACCAAGCCGGATCTGCTGAAGCAGAATCCGCTCCTGCGTACGCGCCTGGTCCAGGAACGAGCCGGCGCCACGAGCGGCAAGGCAGAGAGGGCCGATGCCTTGCGGGCGCTGTTCAAGGAGATCGCGCAGGCGATGAAGGGCTCACCGAAGGATCTGAAGCTGCTCCGGCCGGTGCACTACACCTACCTCGCTCCGCTCGACACGCAAGAGCTGGCGGCTGATCGCCTGGGGCTCCCCTTCTCGACCTATCGTCGGCATCTGGCAGCGGGCATGAAACGAATCGCCGACCTCCTGTGGCAACAGGAGATCGGCGACTAGCTGTGGTCCTGGCTGTGTCTCTAGCTGTGGCCGGTGCGGGGCGACGGACAGGCGGCTAACGGAGGAACTCGACCGTTCCGCCATCCAGGTCGTACCGCGCGCCCACGACCTTGATGATCCGTTCGCGGGACCGCTCGGCCAGAATCGGTTCGGCATACTGCAGTCGATCCACCACCATGCGCACGTTCATCCGCACCGCGGCATCGAGCGGATCGCCCCCCTTGCCGCGCGAACGCGCCACCGCTGGTTCGATCTCGTCGATCAAGGTGCCGATATGTCCGGGCGCGTGGCCGCCGTCGAGCGCGGCCTTGACCGCGCCGCACTTCTCGTGCCCCATCACCACGATCAGGCCGACGCCAAGGTGCTCGACCGCGTACTCGATACTGCCGATCGCCTCGTCCGTGGCCAGGTTCCCCGCCACGCGCACCACGAAGAGATCGCCGATCCCCTGATCGAACACGATCTCCGGCGGAACGCGCGAGTCGGCGCAGGCCACGATCGCGGCGAAGGGATGCTGTCCCCCAGCCACCTCGTGCCGTCGATCCTCGAACTGGTTCGGATGCCAGGCCTGCCCGGTCACGAAGCGCATGTTCCCCTCGAGCAGGCGGACCAGAGCCTCGTTTGGATCGACGCTCGGCTGGACATCGTGCAGAGTCGCGGGGGGCGTTTCCTTCGTCTTCGACTTCGCCGAGGACTTCGGGGGCGAGTCGGCGTCGCGCGAGCTGGAGTGCGATGACGAGGCGTGGGTACTCGAACTGGAGTGGTCGCCATGCGCGTCCGACCCATGTCCCCCGGCCAAACCCATGCGGGCGATCACGAGTGCGGAAAGAGCGGCGAGCGTGAAGAACGTGCGCTTGATCGACATGTCACCTCCGGGCGTTGCCCGAGAGATCTATCGGCCGGCGGAAAGAGCAAGTGTAGGACGGTCGTCCGCGGCTTCTGAGGCGCGACTTCCGCGCCACCGAAAACCGGCCAGATTCAGCCGGATCCGTGCGGATGCGCGTCTCGCCGGCCTGGGATCGGGGGGAAGAGTCGCGGGGCGCGGCCACCCGCACCGTGCGGGTGACCTACCCGATCCCGACCGACGAGACGCCGCATCCACATCACTACGACTCCTCGAGCCTGCTCAGAATCCGGCGGGCATCCGGCGCGGCGACCGGGGAAAACTGCGGGTTCAGCCGGAGCGCAGCCTCGAGGCAGCGTCGCGCCTCCGCGGTCTGCCCGGCCTGAGCGAACACCACGCCGGCCCGGTAGAGCCAGTCCGGGTCGCGGGTGCCGAGGCGCAATGCCTCGCGCATGCGCGGCAACGCGGCCTCGACCTCGGCCGCCTTGTAGAGGCTCCAACCGAGAACCAGCGCCGCCTGAACGCTTGGACGCCGGTCGTACGCATCCTCGGCGACGATGGTGATCGCCGCCGGATCGGCGCCGTGGTCGAGCTCGAAGAGCGACATCTCGAGATCGACGTTCATACCATGCTCGCGCGCCTCGGCTGCCGCATCTCGCACCAGATGGTATTGCTCCGCCGCCTCGTCCGGGTGGCCGAGGGCGACGAGGACATCCCCCAGTTCGATCCGGTACTGGGCGGACGGAAACGACTCGAGCACCGCTCCGTAGAGCATCTCCGCCGTCTCGAGCTCTCCCCGTGCCGCGGCGAGGCGAGCCAGCCCGGCCAACGCTCGGGGATAGCCGGGGATGGCCGCATCGGCCGCGCGATAGTGCTGCTCGGCCTGGTCGAGCTGTCCATTCTTCCAGTGCAGATCGCCGACATGGGTGCGGCACCATGCCGCCTCCTCGGTCCCGGAGCGACCGGCGGTGGCGGCCATCTCCATCGCCTCGATCGCGCGGTCGTGCTCGCCGCGCAGCTCGAAGAGATACGAGGCACGGGCATAGGCAGTCAGGTCCGGCTTCACGGCCAGCATGCGATCGAGCGCCATGGTCGCCTCGTCGTAGCGCCCCAGCTCCACATTGCCGTCGACCAGCACCCCGAGGAACGGTGCACTCTCCGGGTACGAAGCAAGCCCCCGGCCCGCCCAGCTCAGCGCGCCCTTGAAGTCATGCCTCGATAGAGAGAGCGAGGCTATGCCGAGCAGCGCGGCGAAGTCGTTCGCTTCGAGCGCCAGGGCGTGCGTGAAGAGCGACTCTGCCTGGCTGTAGAAACGCGGGTCCTCGACCAAGCGCGCCTGGTCGAGGTAGGTCAGCCCGAGGCGAGCCATGGCATCGGTGTCATCGGCTCGGGCCGCGAGACGGATCTTGTACTGCAGGATCGCCCGATCCCGCTTCTGGTCGGTCGCCCCTGCCTCCGCCACCGGCCCGCCGGGCAGATCGTCGCCCGCGGATCCAACCAGGGTGATGAGCGATCCCTTCGAGTGATCGTGGCGCGGTTCGACATGGAGGTCGTGGGCCAGGGCCGGCGGGCAGGTCCAGAGAGCCGCCAGCGACAGGAAAGCGAGTTGGAGCCTCATCTCAGTTCCTCTTCCTTGGGTCCAGGATCGCGTGTGGAGAGCAGGTCTGGGCGCCTGCTCCCCACACACTCGATCCGGTGCAGCATCGGTTTCGGGAGAAGGTCTAACGGCGGAGGGTCATCTTCCGCGATTCGACGTTTTGATCGGTCGAAACGCGGCAGAAGTAGGTACCGGAGGGCATCCGGTTGCCGTTGTCATCGGCGCCGTCCCACATCACTTCGTAGCTACCGGCGGCCTGCTCGCCGTTGACCAGCGTCCGCACCGAACGCCCCGTGACGTCGATCACGTCGACCGAAACGGCGCCCTTGGCCGGGAGCGCGTAGCCGATCCGGGTCTGGGCCTGGAACGGATTCGGCGCGTTCTGCCCGAGCGAGAGCGAGGCGGGGAGGATCGACCCCAAGGCGCTCTGCGATGACGGATCGTTGCTCGCCACCACCAAACTGCCATTCTGCAGGCTCAGGCTCATCGTGGTGGCGGGGCGCGGCGCCGTCGCGCGGCTGTGCAGGACGTCTTCGAATCCCTGGTGGGGGGAGGCGAGGTACGGGAAGCTCGACTTGAACGGCAGGTCGTTCTGGTCCACGCCATCGCCCAGCTTGTCGGCCAGCGGATCGAGCACCCAGTCCGGGTGGAACAGCTTGTAGGTCACGCCCGCCACCGCCTGGATCTCGATGTCGGTCACGTCGTCTTCCAGACGGCGCCCGTTCGGGAATCCGTCGAGATTTCCGCCCAGCACTCCCATCCGGCTGAAGCTCTCCGCATCACGCGAAGTGGCCGGAATCGCGGTGTTGAGGCGAATCTGCTCGCTCGGGGTGACGTTCGGCGGCTGATTCAGCCCCGGCACGCCGGTGAGGAAGACCGCGACCAGATCGTCACGTCCGTGTAGCGGCACATTCAGTCCGTAGATCAGGTTGAGCAGCACGGCCAGCTCCGGATCGGTCACGTAGCTCAGGAACTGCCCGTCGTGCTGGGGCTGGCTGTTGTTCCAGCGATCCTTGTTGCCGAGCGGGATCACCACTTCGTTCACCAACGGCATGCCCAGGCGCGAAACCTGCACCATCGGGCCGCCGGTCGAGGGCGGGGCGCCGTTTGGGTTCAAGATGGAGATCCGCTTCCGGCTCGCGGTGGCCCAGACACCGATGGTCGCGTCCGGATCGCTCGGATCGGTCGGCAGTTGCCCGTCCTTGGTCAGAAGCTGGGTCGGAATCTGCATGGCGATCGTGTGGGTGTTGAACCCGGCCACTCCGTCGATGCCTCCGCCGTTGTTCCCCGGGAGCACGCGAATGGTCAGAAGATCGAAGATTCCGCCCAGGTCGACGTAGAACGGATCGTCGCGCTGCCCCGCGAACAGCTTGATGCCGTTCGGCAGCGTGGTGATCGCCTGCTCGGCCAGTGACTCGTAGTTCGGGGTCGAGGAGGGGCCGATGTTCACCGGCGGGGTCGGCACGGTCTGGGCCAATCCGCTGACGAAGTTCCCGTTCTTCACCTGGCGAACGCTGTAGGTCTGGCGGATGTTCCAGTCGCTGTCGTTCAACGAGGTGATCGGGCCGGTGTTGTACAGAAACGTGTTGGGGTTCTGCACCGTCGTCTTGAAGCTGAACTGGTAGTCGATGTCGCTCTTGGCGTCGCCGTTGTTGTCGATGTGAATCTCGTAGAGCACATCGTCGCCGAACTTGTTGAAGTTCGGCCCACCGGCCGGCGCCTCGAGCGGGATGTAGTTCGCAACGATGGTCACGGTGTTCGGCGCATCCGGGCTCACGAATGCATAGGTATCGGTGTTGTCCGCCAGCGGGTCGTTCGAGACCAGCGGCGCTTCGCGGTGGCTCGAACCCCACGCGACCTGATTCGTCACGCCGATCGTGCCCAGTGCCGCAACCGCGGCCAAGGCGGCGAGGCCGATCTGGCCCGCCCTATTCCAGTTCCGGATCTGCATCGGGAAGTCTCCTTCTTCGGTCCTTAGCGTTCTCTCTGCCTTGAATCCTGTCCGCTCCAGGCGAGTCGGGATCCCGGAAGACCACCGGGCGATCCTCCGGGTCCCCACCGCCTATCCGCGCTACCGGTCCCCAAGACCACGGTGCGGGATCGTTCGGACAAGCAAGAGAATCGGGCGAATCGCTGGCCACGCGACACGCCAGCGACTGCTCAGTCGCTGCTCAGGGAGAGAACCAGGGACGGCGGGAGAGGGACGTGAGTCACCGCACTAACTAATTACGGAATAATCCGTTATGCGCTTCGGCCGCGGCTCCCGAAATCGGACGCGAGCATCTTGGCTGTTCAGCGTCCGGCGCGGCGCGCGTAAATCGCCAGGCTGATCCAGCCCGCCCAGAAGCAGAGCCCGCCGATCGGGGTAATCGCCCCGAGCATCCGCAGGCCGGAGAGGGCGAGGGCGTACAGACTGCCGGAGAAGATGAGGATTCCGGCGAGGAACCAGCGCCCCACGATCGGCGCTCTCCCTCCCAGCCGCGGAGCCAGCGCCGCAACCAGGAGGATCGCCAGTGCGTGGTACATCTGGTAGCGGGCAGCCGTGTCGAAGATCTCGAGCGCGTGCTGATCCAGGCGACGCTCCAGCGCGTGGCGCCCGAACGCGCCGGCAGCCACTGCCAGCAGTGCCGCGGTCGCACCCGTGGCAATCAGTCGCGAAACTCCGGCGTCGTGCGCCGCGCCCTCGGTTCCCCGCACCCGGTCGGTCATCGGCAATCCATCACGGCGCGTCCGCCGCCGCATTCGAACTTCCAGCCGAGCTTCCCGCCCCACTTCCCGTCGCACTCGCCGCCGCGGCCGGCGCCTCCGGATAGGTGCCGCGGAGAGCGTCGCGCACCAGCTTCTTCACTTCCGGCGGAAAATCCTTGTTCAGGATCCAATCGAGGTAGCCCGGCTCCTGCTCGACCATTTCGCGCAGCAGCCGCCCCCGGTGATTGCCGAAGTTGACGCACACTTCTCCGTCGCGCCAGCGGAACTTCCGCCCGGAGTCGACGAAGCGGGTGTCCCTCAGGTTGAACATCGCGTCCAACCCCGCCACGTCCCGCGGCAGCTCCGCGTAGTGCAAGAGCTGCCCGAACAGCACTTCGGCCGAAGCGATCGTATCGGCCAGCGCCCCGTGCGCCCCTTCCAGCTCGCGTCCCACGAATTTCCGGTAGGCCGCCGAGAGGTCCCGCGGCTCCATCTTGTGGAAGATCACCTGCGCGTCCAGCACCCGCGCCCCCTCCGGGGCCCACTCGATCCGAGCCCGCTGGAACTCGTTCCGCAGCAGCGGCAGATCGAAGCGGAGGATGTTGTATCCCCCCAGGTCGGCGTCGTGCAGCCGTTGCAGCAGGGTCGGCGCCAGATCCACGAAGGTCGGAGCTCCCGCCACATCCTGGTCGCTGATGCCGTGCACCCGTCGCGATTCCTCCGGGATCGGCATCTCCGGGTTGACCAGCGTCCGATATTCGACTCGCTGCCCATCCGGCTTGTACCGCACCAGTGCGATCTCCACGATCCGATCGGTGCTCAGGTCGGTCCCCGTCGTCTCCGTATCGAGAAACACCAGATCACGTTCCAGCTTCAGCGGGCTCGAGTTCATGCTGCTCCATTCCCTGCCGTGGTCAGCGGCTCCAACCGTTCTTCCCTCGCCACCTCCGAAGCCAATTCCGGACCGGCGCGACACTTCACCCGGATCATGCCCCCGATCGGGATTCCGGACAAGAGCCCCGCGGAGGCCCCGCGCCCGACCGTTTCGCTCGTGGGTTGGCGGAGGGTGGCATCGATTCGGCACGGAAAGAAGCAGCGCGCCGACCGGGTGGGTATCGGCGCGCTGCGAGAGAGGACGGGTCGAGAGGGGCCGTAACCCCTCAGGGAACATCGATGCCTGATCAGATACCGATAGAGGACAAGGTCATTCGAGAATCAACACGGACTCCGCACGCCGCTCTCCGCCGGCGGAGAGCTGGAGGTAGTAGATCCCCCCGGCCAGACCCGAGAGGTCGAGGTCGACGTGGTGCACCCCCGAATCGAACCCCCCGCGCGCGAGCGCGCGGACGAAGCGGCCGCTGGGGTCGTACAGCGAGAGATCGACTCCCGCCTCGCTGGGGAGCGAGAAACGCACGCTGGCCCGGTTCCGCGCTGGATTGGGCATCGGCGCGGACAGTGCCAGCGTCGCCCCCCGCCGGGGCTCGACGGACGTCGTGCCGACGGTCCGGACCGGGATCACGGCGGAGGTCCAGTCGGCATGATCCGCGTGCCAGATCTTGATCTGGAGGGTGCTCACTCCCGGATTCACTCCGGTCAGGTGGAACGCCCAGTCGTCGAGCTGTGAGATGGTGGCAATCACCGGGTTCGGAGCATTCCAGCGGAGCGAGTAGATCGGGTCGGTCGGCGTGAACTCGACCCCGTTCTCGTCGAGAAAGCTCACATCGATTCGACCGCTGGAAACGGTCGCGGGGAGATCGAACTTGCCGTTCACGACCCCCTGCCAGACCGTAACGACCGCGGTGTTCTGGAGACGCAACACCATGCCATCGGGTGAAAGGTGCTGCGCCCTCGCCGGCGGTGCTGCCAGGAACGCAGAGGTCAGTCCCAGGCCCAGGGCCAGACTCCGCAAGAGACTCGGCGCGGCAGATTCGGGGGGTCGGTTCCGGACCATGCCGGCGTGTTGCCGGAGCACCCGGCCCAGTTTCGCTTGGTACCGATTCATCGCTTCCTCCCGGGATGCGCGCTCCCGCGGCGAGGAGACGGCCGGCGCCGTCTCCTCTCGCCGTCAGGACGCGGGTCGTGGTTAGCGGTAGGTGGCCTTGATTCCGCCCCAGCTTCGCGACTCGGTGGCCACCGGTCCGCAGGGGTTCGGATCGCAGCTCGTGCCGTCGCCCACGTAGGTGCCGCCTTCCTTGTTCACGCAGTGATCCTCGAACGAGATCTCGCACCCCTCGCCCGGAACGCAGCAGGCGCCGGCCGGGTCGCAGGGATACGGATCGCACGTGGTACCGTCGCCGAGATACTCCGCTCCGTGGTCGGTGCACTCGCTGGGCGCCACGACCGAGCAGCCGGTCTCCGGGCTACAGCACGCACCTTGCGGCTGCGGACAGGGGTTCGGATCGCAAACCGATCCCTCTCCCTGGAACGCACCGCCGTTGGCGGCACAGAGGTCGGCGAGGAGTACCGCGCACGAGCCGTCAGAGAAGCAGCAGGCACCCTCGACCGGACCCGAAGTCGGGCAGGGGGTGGAGCCCGGCGCGTCGAAGCCGAGGGTGCCGAACCCAGCGATCGCATCGAGGTTTGCCGGAACGCTGTCGTCGGCGAACTGGCCGCCCTGCGTCGGGTGGGCGGTCAGAGCGAAGAGGGCGGGATCCGGCGCGTAGTAGTTGTAACCGGCGAACCAGTAGGCCTCGACCAGTTGGCTCGTCCGGGCCGTGTTCCAGGTGATCGCGGTCCCTTCGCCCGAGTTCGGCCAGCCGCCGGTGGTCAGCTCGAAGTCGGCGCAGCTCCCCTGCGCCACCAGGCTGATCGACGCGGTGTAACTCACGCCGAAGGTAAGCCCGGCCACGCGCGGATTCGCGCCAGAGTCGAAAGCGGCGACGACGTAGAACAGCGTCGGGTCGGCGCCCGTCACGAAGTTGACCGCCTGAGCGCAATCGACCAACCCACCCTGGCCGCTCCCAACCCCCTGGCCGCAGTAGCTCGACTGGTCCGGGGTGTAGGCGATCGAAGGATTGGCGTGGAGGAACAAGGTGCCGCCTGCGTTCGGCCCGGCCTGCGCCGTGGCGGCACAGGTCAGAGCCAGAGCTGACAATATCCACTTCTGCATGGAGTACTCCTGGGTGGGGGGTATTGAGCTCCCCGGAGGGGGCAACCCGCCGGGCGAGAGGATCTATCGATAACGATACAACGTTATCATTTTTGTTTCCTCGGTTCCTCCCAAAATTCGACATGCCTCGGCAGTTCGCGTGGACGATTCAAGGCCGTTATGGCGCATGGCCAGACTGGGGCGAAGCAGCGAACCCACCGGCTACAGCACGCGTTCTGAGTCGAATCCGCGCGGCAATCCTGACCAGTCAGGCGATCGGCCGGTGCAACTTCGAGCGACGCGCGCCCAGAGCTGACGCAGAGTCAGGCATCGGCGCTGCCGCCGGCTCGGGCAAACGGCGAGAGATGCACGAATCTTCGCGCCACAGCCTCAGAAATACGTGCGGTAGCTGAGGCGAAGGTCGCGGCCGGCCTCCGGGAGGATCGACCGAATGCGCGAAAGGTGGTTGCGATACTCCCGGTCCGTCACGTTGTCGACCGAAAGGGAGACCTCATGCAGCGCGTGACGCCGCGGAAGCGCGAGCGCGACGCGGGCGTCGAAGACCAGGTAGCCGGCGGTGGGATCCTCGAATTCCCCGGTTCGCGACTGGCGGGCGGCTCCCCGGGCAGTGAGGCCGTAACGCCACTCCCCGTGGCGAAGATCCGCTCGGAGCAGACCGTGGAGCGGCGGCACCGCAGGGAGCGGGCGATCTCCCTCCGGCAGGCTTCCTTCGACCCAGCTCAGGTTGCCCTCCCAGTCGACCCACAGGTGGGCTGCACCGCTCAGCTCCAACCCGGCCAGCCGGGCATCGCGCCCGACGAAGCGGTAGCGCGGCAGCGCCCCATCCTCTCCCGCGCCATACTCGATCTCACCCGTGTCGCGCGCATAGGTGTAGCGCTCGAACTGGTTCCAGAACCCAGAGAAGCGGAGTTCACCGACCGCGCCCCGGTAGTTCAATCCGAGATCGACCCCGAGTCCGGTCTCGGGATCGAGGTCGGCGTTTCCGACCTCGTAAGAGTACGCGGCAAGATGCGGCCCTTCACTGAACAGTTCCTCCAGCGCCGGGGGGCTGAAGGAGCGTTGAGCGAGCAACTCGGTGCTCCAGGTGGCGGAGAGGGAGCGGGACAGGCGCAACGAGGCGGATACACCGCTGAAGTCACGTGCTCGGACCACCCCCGCCTTCGTCGTATCCCCCTCCTCGGGACGAACGGCGCGAAGATCGACCCGGCCTCCGACCCCCACCTCCCAGGGACCGATCGTCGCCTCATGCACCGTGAAGAGCGCCGCCGAACGCTCGGTGGTGGGCGGAATGAAACTCAGGCAACCGGTCGCGAAGTCGCGGTGCTCGATCCAGAGACCGACGAGGTGAGGCGCCGTACGCGAGAAGCGAGCCACGGCGGAGGCGTGGTACGAAACGACCCCGAATGCCACGCCGCAGACGTCGTTCGACTCGAGCTCTTCGTGGTAGTAACGCGAATAGCTCCCCTTCAGATCGAGGCGCGAGACCGGTCCTTCGCGCGGGGAGAGTCGCACCGCCGCTTCGAGAAAGCGCCGATCGAGTTCGATATCGACGCCGTGAGCGTGGCCACCGAGGAATCCGCCCGGAATGCCGTAGTCGGATCGGTACAGACCACCGGCGATCCCGACCGTCGATCGCTCGCCCACCTGGGAGATCCCGAGAGAAGCGCCACGGGTTCGGATCTCGGTGTTGCGCAGTTCGCCGCCAGGGGTTTGGGTATCGCGGGCCTCGCGCCAGGACCCATCGCCGCGAAGGGCGATGCTGCCGAACGGGGCGATGCCGTCGAGCGGGGCACGAAAGGCCAGGGACCCCGATCCTCCGGTATTCACCGACTGGCCGGTCAGCCCCAGATTTCCATTCAGGCGGCTCGGAAGCGAGAGCGGCACCGTCTCGTGCTCGACGTTCACGACTCCGCCGAGGACGTTCGATCCGTAGAGGAGAGCACGCGGACCGCGGATGACCTCGATTCCCTCCGCGGTCATCGGCTCGATGGTGACCGCATGATCCGCAGAGCTGGCCGAGAGATCACCCGTCCGTTCGCCGTCCTCGAGCACGAGAAGGCGGTTGCCGCCCAGACCACGCAACACCGGGCGAGACGGAGCCGGACCCATGCTCCGGGTGGCCAGCCCCGGCTCATTCTCCATCGACTCCGCGATGGTGCCGGCCAACCGCTCCCGGAGCGCCTCGCCCGAGAGGGAGACCGCAGACCGTCCGCGCATCTCCGGATCCGCCCCGCGCGCCCCCTCGACCAGCACAGGATCGAGACTCAGATTGACCGGTTCGAGAACCAACGCGAGTCGAAGGGTGTCGTGTGCAGCAAGTTCGAACGGGATCATCCGCTCGGCATACCCGATCCGCCCGACCCAGAGCGTGTCGGGACCGGCGGCCAGGTCCTCGAACGCGAAGGCGCCCGCCTCGTCGGTCGTACCGGGAATCCCGTTCCGCGCCAGATGGAGGTGGGCATCGATCACCGGAGCCCCGCTCACCGCATCGTGAATCGCTCCCCGCAGCGCAGCCCCGATACCCGGGGTGGGCTGCGCCGCCACCGAGACGGTGGCGGCGGCGAACAACGACCAGATGGCGACAGACGGCGCCGATCGAGCGAGATACGTGGCGCGAACCTTCACCCGATGATCTCGACCGGGATCGGAGGAGTGACGTAGGCAATCGCGTCGTTCCGCAGCACAGTGATCCGCAAGTGAGTCCGCCCCGCAGTGACGCCAACCAGGTGAAATAGCGTGATCTCACCCCAATGTTCGGGGTGGTTCACGGTGCCACCCATGCAACCGTTCTCGAACTCGAAGAGCAAGCTGTACTCAGCATCGTCGTAATCCTCACCGCGGCAATCCTCGGTCAGGCGCTGGAAGTTGAACAGGTCGGTGGTGTCCCCCACGGCTGCGGTCAGGAGATTCACCGCCGGTGGGCGGCTACCGCAGGTCTCGGAGAAGAGCACTCCGTCGCGTCCCGTGGCCACCCACACCCCGTTCAGCTTCAAGACGAAGTCGGCCGAACCGGCGTCACCAGCGTTCGGCACGTGGACGGTCAGCGGGATCGGGCCTGAGGTGTAGTCGGAATGGCCCTCGTGAAGAATCTTCCAGCGCACGGTGGTGGTTCCGGCGACCTTTCCACGAATGAGCACGCGCCAGGGGTCGAGCGGATCGACTTCCACCTCGACGAGCGATGGATCTGTGATCTCCCACCCCAGGGTGTAGGGCTCGCCTTCGGGGGCGAACAGAAGGCGATCCGGCGAAACGAAGCGCACGTCGATGCTGTCGTTCACTCCGCCCACCGGCGCGAGGAGGCGACCGGTGGCCACCTCCGGGTGGGCCAGGTCATAGTTCCAGGTCGCGAGCCAGGTACACTTCTGGGCCAGCACCAGTCCCTCGGCCTCGATCTCCCCCTCGTCCACGACGTGAAGATCGATCGGGAGCGAGGTGAAGTCGGCGTGATCCCCGTGCCAGACCCGGATGCGGAAGGTGGTCTTGCCGTCGGCCAGCCCACGCACGGTGAACGCCCACCTGTCCCCATCGACAGCGGAGATCTCGGCGATGGTCGGGTCCGCCACCTCGAAGCGCAGAGCGTGGTCCACACAAGCGGCGGCCGGAACGGTCTCGAGGCTGTCGGCATCCAGGAAGCGCACCCGGATCGGCTCCGAGGTCTCCTCGTGGTGGGCGTGCACCTCGCCGGAGGTCGCTCCCTGCCACTGGGTCACGATCACTTCGTCACTTTCCCGCAAGAGCAGTCCGTCGGCATCGAGATGCTCGCAAGCCGGTTCGCCATCGTCGGCAGGGTTGTCGTCACCGCACCCGGTGAGTCCGCCCCCGAGGAGCAGGGCGGCGACCAGCATCAGGCACCCCACCGGGGTCAGACCCGGAAACCAATCGCGGACAGAGCGTTGCATTCTGGGCTCCTTGTTCTCTCCCTGCCGGCCGGGCGTGCAATCGCTTCGTGCGAGGGAGAGCGCGTTATCACCAACGCATCATATGGTTAGCGCAACAGATAGGACTCCCGAGCAGGCGCGTTCTTGACTAGAGTCACGCGAGCGCAAGTTCGTGATAGTAACGATAAACAAGTATCAATTATCGTCAAGAGGGAAGTGCGTTCCCTCGGGAAACAAGGGACCCATGCAGCGGAACACGCGACAGCGTCAGGCGATCCAGAAGGCCTTCTCGCACGCGGGGAGACCACTGGGACCGCGGGAAGTCCTGGAAGCGGCCGTGACGGTGGTTCCCGGACTAGGGATTGCGACGGTCTACCGGACGATCAAGGAACTGGTCGACGCCGGAGAGATCGTGCCGGTGGAGCTGCCGGGCGAGAACACGCGCTACGAGGTATCGGGCAAGCACCACCACCACCACTTCCACTGCAACAAGTGCAGCGGGGTGTTCGAGGTGGAGGTCTGCAACTTCGACGCGACCGTTCCGAAGGGATTCCGGCTCGAGGATCACGAGGTGATCCTCTATGGCCTCTGTGACAACTGCGCACCAGGGAGGAAGACGAAATGAGCGACGCGCGCCGGGACTCGGGACGAAACCACCCTCGCCTCGAGCCCCGCCGGCTCCCGGCGCGATCGCTCAAGTCTGCCCTGCTCCTCACGTCCTCGATCGCCGCAGTGACGCTCTTCGCGCTGCTCCCGGCATCCGCGGCACGGGCCCAGTTCGCGACCGCAACGCCCGCGGTGAATTCCTTGGTCGCCGCCATCGCCGCCACTCCTGCCGAGGGGGACCTCCTCGCCGCCGGCCCGATGCCGGCCGGGGCGGCGCTCCGGTCGGCCACGATCTGGCTCCAGACGAAGCAGGCGTGCAGCGTGGAGCTGCGCTACGGCATCGACGGATCCGGCAGCGCTGCGGGCGAAACCGGCACGGGAGGCGCTTCGGCTCCCATGATCGCGGCCCCGGCGCAGGCCACGACCCTCGCCGGGGAGCACATCGCGGTCTTCGAGCTGGATGATCTCGAGCCGGGGACCACCTACCGCTACGAGCTCCGGCTCGATGGCGCCCTGGTCGAAAGGCCCTATCCGTTCACCTTCAAGACGCAGCCGCTCTGGGAATGGCGCACCGATCCGCCCACCGTGACGGTCATGATCGGCTCCTGTTTCTACGTCAACGAGGAGCAGTACGACCGCCCGGGGAAGCCGTACGGCAGCGAGCACGAGATTCTCGGGCCGATGGCCGCGGTCCGTCCGGATTTGATGATCTGGCTGGGGGACAACACCTATCTGAGAGAAGTCGACTACTTCTCCCCCGGCGGAATCCGCGGGCGCTATCGCCACACGCGGAGCTTCCCCGGATTGCAGCCGTTTCTCGCCTCGACCCACCACTACGCCACCTGGGACGATCACGACTTCGGCCCGAACGACAGCGACGGCAGCTACCCCCTGAAGGCGCAGGCGCTCGAGACCTTCAGCCGGTACTGGCCCGCTCCGAACCACGGAGTCGAGGGAGCACCCGGAGTCTTCCAGCGCTTCCGCTGGGCCGATATCGACTTCTTCCTCCTCGATGATCGCTACCACCGGAAGCCGAACCGGTGGCCGGCCGGTCCGGACAAGCGAATGCTGGGCCTGGCGCAGATGAACTGGCTGAAGGAGGGGCTTGTCTCCTCTGACGCGACCTGGAAGGTGGTCGCGCTGGGCAACCAGGTTCTGAATGACGTGGGGCGCTTCGAGACCTTCGGCCGCTACCCGGAGGAACGGAAGGAACTGCTCGACTGGATCGTCGGGCAGAAGATCGACGGCGTCGTCTTCATCTCCGGGGATCGCCACCGGAGCGAGCTGACCCGCGTCGAACCGCCCGGCGGCTACCCGCTATACGACTTCACCAGCTCCTCGATCACCGCCGGGATCGCCAACCTGAAGGAAGACGACGCGGAGTGGAGTCTCCCCAACCGGGTCGAGGGAACCCTGCTCCTGGAGCACAGCTTCGGCCTGATGCGGTTTTCCGGGCCGAGAAAAGAACGGGTGGTGACCTTTTCCGCCATGGGGAAGGACGGGACGCTCCGGTGGGAGCGGTCGGTGGCGCGCACGGAATTGTCATCGGCCAAAAACTAGGCGCGGACTGATCTTTTAACCTCTTTTTTTTCAATACGTTACGTCGAGTGATACTCGGCGCAACCTGCCCGATCCCGGCCTTCGGGGGGCCCCACGATCCGCGCCAAACGCCCCTCCGGGGCGACCCGGAAGGCTCCCCACCAAAGTGATTCCCGACCCCGGATCGGACAGTCCCCCAGTCGTTTCCCGCGTCTTACGCTTGCGTTCTGGGCGGGCGTCGGGTATCCCTGTCGCAAATCTCAATGCACAGAGGAGGCTGTCATGCTTCGGATCGGTGACCCTGCACCTTCATTCCGTCTTGCCTCCACCTCCGGACGGGAGGTGTCGCTGGAAGATTTCCGCGGACACAAGATCGTTCGCTACTTCTATCCGAAGGATGAGACGTCCGGCTGCACCAAGGAAGCGTGCGACTTCCGGGACAACATGCATCGGCTGAGCGATGCCGGAGCGGTCGTGCTCGGCGTCTCTCCCGATTCGATCGATTCGCATCACGGCTTCCGGGCCAATCATGACCTTCCCTTCGACCTTCTGAGCGACCCTGATCATGAGGTGGCGAAGGACTACGGTGCCTATGGCGAGAAGATCAGCTACGGCACCCCCACGCTGGGAATCATCCGCTCGACGATCGTGATCGACGAGCTCGGGTATGTGGACGCAATCTGGTCGCCGGTCACGGTCGACGGACACGCGGAGCAGGTGATCGACTTCCTCTACGGACGCACGTCGTCCCCGGGGGAGGCGGCCATGGACTCCACGCCCCGCAAGTCGCCCGCCCCTGCGGCGAAGAAGGCCACCAGCCCGAAGAAGACCGCTGCTCCGAAGAAAGCGCCGGCTGCCAAGCCGGCCCCCGCTTCGAAGCAGGGTGCTTCACCCAAGAAGTCCGCCTCGGCGGGCGCGAAGCCGGCTGCCAAGAAGTCCGTGGCGGGCGGTGCGAAGGCCGGTTCGAAGAAGAAGGCGGCGAAGAAGGCCGTCAAGAAGGCAGCGCGGAAGGCCACCAAGACGGCGGCCAGGAAGGCAGCCACGAAAACCAGCAAGGAGGCAGCGAAGATGATGGCGAAGAAGGCGGGCAAGAAGGCCGCGAAGAAGGCGACCAAGAAGGCCACCAAGAAGACCGCCAAGAAGGCGACCAAGAAGGTGACGAAGAAGGCCGCCAAGAAGGCCGCCAAGAAGGCGCCCAAGAAGGCCGCCAAGAAGACCGCGAAGAAGGCCACCAAGAAGGCCTAAGCGGCTTCGTCGCACGGGCCTTTGGACCAAGGGCCTGTTAGACTCGAGCACGCGGCGCGCGGTTTCCGTGCGCCGCGTCTTCATGTCCGGAAGTCCGGATCCCTCGCTTCAGGAGGACACCATGCAGACGATCTCGCGCGCCGTTCGTCCGGTCATTACTGCCGCTCTGCTCGGGGCCGCGCTCCTCTCCGCGGGCTGCGGTTCGAGCGCCCGCCTGACCCACGAGAACCTGAACGGCCTCCTCTGGATGCAGACCTCCGGTGAGTACCGCGCCGCGTGCCTCACCGCCTATCGCACGGCCACGACCCAGATGGAGAAGGCTCTGGCCGATCCGGGCTGGACCGCCGCCCTGGAACAGAGCGGCGATCTCTCCGCACTTGCGCCCGCGGTGATCCTGGATGCCGATGAGACCGCACTCGACAACTCGGCCTATCAGTCGCGGTTGGCCAAGAGTTCCCGCGGCTTCGCCCCGGATACCTGGAGTGCCTGGTGCCGTGAGGAGCTTGCCACGGCCGTACCCGGCGCCTCCGACTTCTGCCGCGCGGCGGTAGAAAGGGGGGTCACGCTGTTGTTCGTCACCAACCGTGACACGCAACTTGCCGAATCCACCCTACGCAACCTGGGAAAGGCTGGATTCCCCAACGACCCGCGGCGCGTCCAGGTCATCGGGAAGACCGCCGAGTCGGACAAGGGGCCACGTCGCGCCGATCTTTCCCGGCGCTACCGCATTCTGCTTCTGGTCGGCGACCAGCTCGGCGACTTCGTCTCGGTGCCCAATGGGGCCTCGTCGACCGACCGCGCCGCGCTGGCCGAGCAGAACGCCGCCATGTGGGGCACCAGGTGGATCGCATTGCCCAACTGCACCTACGGCGATTGGGAGCGGAGCCTGGTGGACAGCAAGCGGTCGGATGAGGAGAATCTCAAAGCGAAGTTCGGTCGACTTCGCGACTGAGCAGTCTCCCTCCGAAACGAAAGGGTCCTGTGCACGAACTTCTCCCTCACCTGCCGTCGATCCAGCAACTCATCCAGTGGGGCGGGATCATCGGGATCACACTCATCGTGTTTGCCGAGACCGGGCTCTTGATCGGCTTCTTCCTGCCGGGCGACTCGTTGCTGGTCACCGCGGGCGTCTTCGCCGCCAACGGCGACCTGAGCCTCGCGCTACTCCTCACCGTGGTGCCGGCGGCCGCGATCCTGGGGGATGCCACCGGCTATGCGATCGGAAAGCGCGCCGGAGCCTCGCTCTACCACCGACCGGACTCCCGGTTCTTCAAGCGGAGCCACCTGGTGAAGGCGCACTCCTTCTACGAGAAGTACGGCGGCAAGACGATCGTGCTCGCGCGCTTCATCCCGATCGTTCGCACCTTCGCCCCCACCGTGGCCGGCGCGGCTGAGATGGGGTACCGCCGCTTCGCCATGTACAACATCTTCGGAGGGTTGCTCTGGGTTTACTCCACCGTGCTGCTGGGCTACCTGCTCGGCCGCTCGGTGCCCGATCTGGAGAAGCACATCCACCTGGTGATCGCCGCGGTGGTCATCCTCTCGATCCTCCCGGCGGTCTGGGAGTGGTGGAAACACCGCCAGGAGACGCGCAAGCGTTGATGGAGATCAAGCGGATCCACGACCACCTCTGGGAGATCCCTCGCCAGGGAGGGATGCGTGTACCCGGCCGGATCTACGCCAGCCGGACGCTGCTCGAGCAGATCCGGGGCGAAGGGGGCGTGCAGCAGGTGATGAACGTCGCCCACCTGCCCGGGATCGTCGGTTACTCCCTCGCCATGCCGGACATTCACTGGGGCTACGGCTTCCCGATCGGCGGGGTCGCCGCCACCGATCCCGAGGACGGCGGCGTGATCTCGCCGGGAGGTGTGGGCTACGACATCAACTGCGGCGTCCGGCTCTGCGTGGCGCCGCTCGATCTCGCCGACCTCAAGCCGCGCATCGAGAAGGTCGTCCAGACCCTGTTCGCGAAGATCCCCTGCGGCGTCGGTTCGACCGGTGGAATCGGTGCCGTATCGAAGAAGGAACTCGAGCAGGTGATGACCCAGGGGGCGCGCTGGTCGATCGGTCGCGGCTACGGACGCATGTCCGACCTCGAACAGACCGAGGAGCGCGGCTGTCTACACGAGGCCGATCCCGCGGCGATCTCCGATCGGGCCAGGGAGCGCGGCCTCGAGCAGATCGGCACACTGGGCAGCGGGAACCACTTCGTCGAACTCGAGGTGATCGAGGAGATCTTCGACCGGCCGGTGGCCCAGGCCCTCGGGCTCCGCGAGGGAGGGATCACGATCCTCATCCACACGGGTTCACGCGGGTTCGGCTATCAAGTGTGCGACGACTATCTGCGCGTGATGGCGCGCGGGGCGGAGCGCTACAAGATTCAACTCCCCGATCGCCAGCTGGCGTGCGTGCCCGTCGGCTCGCCCGAGGGGCAGGGTTACTGGAAGGCGATGTCGGCCGCGGCGAACTTTGCCTGGGCCAACCGCCAGGCAATCATGGGGCTGGCCGAGGAAGCGCTGCAGGAGGCGCTCGGGCTCAATCCCCACCAGATGCGGCTCCAACTCATCTACGACGTCTGCCACAACGTGGCCAAGATGGAGACGCATCGGGTCGACGGGGTCGACCGCCGGCTCTGCATCCACCGCAAGGGGGCCACCCGCGCCCACGTGCCGCGCGGACAGAAGAGTCCCTGGAGCTTCGGCCAGCCAGTCATCGTCCCGGGCGACATGGGGAGCGCATCGTACCTCTGCATCGGAACCGAGCGCTCGCTCGACGAGACCTGGGGCTCCACCTGCCACGGCGCAGGTCGCGTCCTCTCGCGCAGCGCGGCGAAGAGGAAGTTCGCCGGGCGAGACCTGATCGGCGAGCTGCGTGACGACGGCATCACCGTCATGGCGCGCGGGCTGGCGACCGTGGCCGAAGAGATGCGCGGGGCCTACAAAGACGTCTCGCAGGTGGTCGACACCATGGAGGCCGCGGGTATCTCAACCAAGGTTGCCCGGCTCCGCCCGATCGGCGTCATCAAGGGATAGGGGCGCGGAAACCACGCGATCCTCACCATCTCGATCTGGACAGGCCGCGCCGAGAGGAGTACTCTTCCGCGCATCGGAACACCCGCCGTTCCACGCAATGGGGCTCATGCGCGACGACCGAACGTGGGCGGGGAGATCTTGTGAAGCCGGTCCGTGACGAGGTACGCCCTCGCACCGACGGCAACCAACGGTCCCTCGCTACCGAGCGGCGGTCCGTGGAACCGACCCGTTTGGGTCGGGGTCTCGACCGGTTAGAGCCCCTTCCCCCTCCCGACCAAACCTGGGGCTCTGATCGTTTCGTGTCGCCCCGGCCCAATTTCACTCGACGACACGGTTGGTGATCGCTTCGAGCAGAAGCGTATCGAGCACTTTGGAGGTCTCATTGGTCCCCACTTCGCAGCTCCAGCACGCACCGTGATCGCACAGGTTGCGAGCCTCGGCTCGCAACACCAGGCCACGAGGTCGTGGTAGGAGGGGCGTGGGCGGACACTCGCCCCCTCTCCCGATCTGCGTACGGTCGAGGCGTGGTCGAAGGGTACCCGTCGCGGACGTGAGCCCACCGCGAAACCGGTGAGCGCGCGATTGCGTTCGGCTTGTGCCGATCGGCCACGCCTTCTATTCTTCCCGCCCAATGTCCTCTCCACCTGAAAGCCCTCCGATCGAGAGGCCGAACGTTCCGTCGATCCCACTGGGCGAGCGGGGGCTGGTATGAGCGAGTTGGCCATCCTCACCGCCGCGCTCTCGCCCGGAGTGTTCCTCCTCTTCGTCTTCTTGCGCATGGACCGCTTCCCCGAACCGCGCGGCGTGGTGCTTCGCACCTTCGTTCTCGGCATGGTGGTGGTGGCCCCGCTCGTCTTGGCCAGCATCTTCTTCACCCCGGTGCTCCTGGTGCTCGCCGGTACACCTGCGGCGGGTGCCTTCAAAGCCCTCTTCATGGCCGGCGTCCTCGAAGAGCTGGCCAAGTTCTGGGTGCTCTGGGGCTACTGCATGCGCCACTCGGCCTTCGATGAACCGATGGACGGACTGGTCTATGGCCTGACCGCGTCGCTCGGGTTCGCCTGCCTGGAGAATGTGATGTATCTCCACGCCGCCGGCGGCGAGTGGGCCTCCGTGGCCATCGCCCGCGCGCTCCTCGCCGTCCCCAGTCACGGATTCAACGGAGCGATCATGGGCTACTACGCCGCTCGCGGCCGGTTCAACCCCGCGCTCCGCGCCGACAGTTATCGAAAGGCGCTCCTGATCCCGATGGCCCTCCACGGTGCCTACGACCTCGGTCCGCTGATCCTCCAGGAAGTCGCAACCGACGAAGGTTCCCCTCTCGCCATCCTCGGCGGACTCCTCGCGCTGGTCGCGGTCGTGGGGATCGTGCTCTTCGAGGTCGCCTGGACCATCCGGCTCTTCCGTCGCCAGCGGGCCGCGCAGATCGCCCCCCCGCCGTTGCCCGAGATCCCCTGGACGCCCCCGGTCGCCTGAACTCCCGCCCGGCCCGGTCGTGGTGTACCATGCCCGCTTTCCGACTCGGTCGGGCCCCCGGTCGGACCATCTCTCGATGACATCCGTTCCGTAACGAAGAGGAGACGCGTGGATCCCAACCAGAGCAGCCCACCTCAGGCCCTCGAGTCTGCCGGAGCGTCGGACTGGCGGAGACGCCGGGCGATCTTCGTACTCAGCTTCCTGGCCATCAGCGTGGTGATCGATCAACTGCTCAAGCAGCTCGCTTCGGCCAAGCTCAAGCATCATCCGGCCATCTCCTGGCTGGGAGACATGATCCGGTTCGAGTACGCCGAGAACCCGGGGGCGTTCCTCAGCCTCGGCGCCGGCCTCTCCCCCGAGGCGCGCTTCGTGATTCTGACCATGCTGGTCGGAATCGTGCTCCTGGGAGCGCTCATCTACCTGTTCGTGAGCCGTGACCTCAATCGCCCCACGCTCATCGGCCTATCGCTGCTGACCAGCGGCGGAATCGGCAACTTCATCGACCGCGCCTGGAACCACGGTCACGTCATCGATTACGTGGTCGTCGGGATCGGTGCGCTGCGCACCGGGATCTTCAACTTCGCCGATCTCTGCATCACCACGGGGACGCTCGTCCTGGTCTTCTCCGCATTTCACCGGAAGCCGCAGGCCGATCCCGGAGGGGCGGCAGAGACCCGACCGACCGAACCGAGCCCACAGACCCCGACCACACCGTTCGATCAACGACCGTAAAGACGCGAGCCTCGCTCGCACGGAGGATCGATGCAAACCACCCGCCTCGGCCGGACCGGACTCCAGGTCAGCCGTCTCTGTCTCGGCACCATGAACTTCGGACCGCTGACGCCGGAGCCCGAGAGTTTCGCCATCATGGACCGCTCCCTGGAACTGGGTTTCAACTTCTTCGATACGGCCAACGTCTACGGAGGTAAGTCCGGGCGCGGCGCCACCGAGGAGATCGTCGGTCGCTGGTTCGCCCAGGGGGGAGGGCGGCGCGAGCGGGTGGTCCTCGCCACCAAGGTGTACGGCCGGATGGGCGACCACCCCAACATGGGGCGGTGCTCGGCGTTTCACATCCGTCAAGCCTGTGAGGAGAGCCTGAAGCGCCTCCGCACCGATCACATCGACCTCTACCAGATGCACCACATCGACCGGGACACACCGTGGGATGAAGTCTGGCAGGCGATGGACCAGCTCGTCGCCCAGGGGAAGGTGCTCTACGTAGGCAGTAGCAACTTTGCTGCCTGGCACATCGCCCAGGCCAACGGCGTCGCCTCCGCGCGGCACTCGCTCGGATTGGTGTCCGAGCAGAGTCTTTACAATCTCACCGCTCGGACGATCGAACTCGAGGTGCTTCCCGCCTGCCAGAGCCTCGGCGTCGCCATGCTCCCCTGGAGCCCGCTGGGCGGTGGGATGCTCGGTGGCATCCTGGCCAAGACCGATGGCGGCCGCCGCGCCACCGAGATGGTGCAGAAGCGAATCGAGACCTATCGCCCGCAGCTCGAGCGGTTCGAGACGCTGTGCAAGGCGCTCGGAGAGTCCCCCGCCGACGTCGCGGTCGCCTGGCTGCTGCACCAACCGGCGGTCACCTCCCCGATCATCGGGCCGCGGACCATGGACCAGCTCACCGGCGCGCTCCGGGCCACCGAGATCACCCTCTCGGAGGAGTCGCTGAAGACTCTCGACGAGATCTGGCCTGGCCCCGGCGGGGCGGCGCCCGAGGCGTATGCTTGGTGAGGGACCGGCCTTTCGGTCGCAATGCGGCTGGGACTCTGTCTTTGTGGCCGGAGTGGTATCGAATGGATGGGGCAGGAGACCCTCCGCTTTCGCTCGAGGGGAAGCTTGAACTCGCGCGGCAGGTCTTCCGCGAACTGCACCCGCAGTGCTTCTGGAACTTGCGCTCGGATCTCGAGCTGCAAGCCGAGGATCTCGACGAGGTCATCCGCGGGCTCCGCGCGCACGGTGGGCGTCGCGGCTTCCTCTTGGCGGCCCGACTAGGCCGCTGACCAGCCGCCCGGCCATTGGCCGAGAATGGTGATTATTCATGTCCGATGCGGGCCTCACGCGTCGCCACTGGGGGGGGAGTCGAAGCAACCCATCCCCCAAGTCGCGGAGGTTACCGTTCATGGATCGTTCTTGCCTGCCCCACTGCGCGCATCGGAGCACCCCCTCCACGAGGGGACGCTGGGCCGTACCGTCGGCCAGGCTAGCGGCCGCACTGCTTCTCGCAACCCCGCTGGCCGTCCCCGCGGCCGCTCCGCAGCTGCTGCTCGATCAGGTGATCGGAAGCAGTCGAATCGAGAGTCCGGTTCGGCGGAATGCCAGTACCTTCGTCGGGATCGAAGGACCGAACTACGGCATCGCGCGGTACCACCCGACCGCGGGTTGGTCGGTGATCACCGCTCCTCCAATGAAGTCCGAGGTCTACCCGTTACTGGTCGGTGATCAGGTCTACTTCTGGGGCACGCCATCGTATGTCGATGACCGGCGTCGGCTCTATCGGGTCGACGGCGACACCGCGGTCGAGCTGGCGGTGACGAGCGATCCGAGCTCCGACCGGGAGATCCGCTCGCTCAACGGTCTGGCCCTGTTCGTCCTCGGCGACCCGGCGCACGGAACGGAACTCTGGGTCAGCGATGGCACGCCGGGAGGCACGGAGTTGCTGCTCGACCTCAACCCCAGCGGAAGCTCGGTCCCCCGTCTGGGGGCCGCGAGCGCCGGCTACATTTACTTCCGTGCCTACGATCCGACTCATGGCTCGGAGCTGTGGCGCACCGATGGCACTCCCGGAGGTACGACGTTGGTCGCGGATCTCGTCCCCGGCGTGGACGGTTCCTTCCCGGACGATTTCACCGAAGTGAACGGGCTCGTTGTCTTCACGGCCCGAACTTCGGTCGTCGGGGAGGAACTTCACCGCACGGATGGCACCTCCGCGGGCACCTACCTGATACGCGACCTGTACCCGGGCGTGTGGGGTTCCGACCCCGCTCAACTCGCATCGATCGACGGATGGGTCTACTTCGCGGCGCGCACGCCGACCGAGGGAATCGAGCCGCATCGGACCAACGGGAACGTCATCCAGCTGGTGCGCGATGTCGATCCCGGCGCTGCCTGGTCCTGGCCGAGCGGGTTCTTCGGCTATGACGGTGAGGTCTACTTCGCTGCATTCCAGGATGCGACCGGCTTCGAGCTCTGGAAGACCAACGGCCTCTCTTCCGGGACGTCGTTGGTTCTGGATGCCAGCCCCGGCATCGGGTCGGTCGCGCCGCACTCGTTTCGAGAGGTCGACGGCGTGCTCTATTACCTGGGCTATCGTGACGGGGGGAGCAATGAACTCTGGCGCACTGAGGGAACCGGCGGGAGTACGTCTCGCATCGTGCTCTATCCCGGTGTCGAGGAGGAGGTCAGCGCCTTCTTCGACGATGGCAGCCGGTTGATCGTCGGGGCCAACGACGGCACGACGGTGGGTCACGAGCCGCGTCGCTACAATCCGGCCAACGGAAACCTCACTCTCTCCGCCGATCTCAATCCCGAGAGCGACGCGAACAACGAGATGCTCGCCCCCTACGGCGACGATCTGCTTGCCGTCCAGGAGAGCTATCTGCACGGCCGCGATCTCTCGCTCTACTTCCTGAATGACCTGGACGCATCCGGCTCGTTCGACACCGGTGGCGGGCGAGAGTCGAACTTCCCGGTCGGAGCGAAGTACGCCATCTCGGGAGAAATGCTCTACTTCATCCAGTGGCAGATCGATCTCGGCCTCGAGATCGCGGTGTGGGACGGCGACGATCTGTATGAGATCGACCTCTTCGCTGGTCCCGAGGGATCGGAGCCGAGCGACCTCGCGGTCACCGCCGATGGTCGCTGCTTCTTCATCGCCCGGCGCGACGACGGCGCCACCTACGGCCTCTATCGCCTCACGCCTCCTCCAAATCCCACTCCGGTCCTGGTCGCGTCGTTCGGGGACATCACGCCGCGCGATCTCGTGGCACTCGGAAACCAGGTGGTCTTCGTCGCCACCGATCCAGGCGGGGGTGAGGACCTCTGGGTGTCGAACGGAACCCAGGCGCGCCGGATCCTGGACATCGAGCCAGGCCCCGGTACCGCAGCTCCGGCCGATCTCACCGTCGTGGGCGATCAGCTTTACTTCACCGCCGCGACCGCGGCGGCCGGTCGTGAGCTTTGGGTCACCGATGGCTCCGAGGAAGGAACCCATCTCGTCACCGACCTGGTTCCGGGGCCTGCGAGTTCGGGCGTCGGGCAACTCACAGCCGGCCTGCCCTACCTGTACCTCACCGCTACCACGTCTGCGACCGGGCTCGAACTCTGGCGCGCCACTTCCGCCGGCATCGAGGCGCTGGCGGAGATCGTGCCCGGCCCGGGAAGCGGCACACCGACCGACCTCGCCTTCTGCGGATCCCGGCTCCGCTTCAGCGCCGACGACGGGAGCGGTCGCGGACGTGAACCCTGGTCGCTCACCGGGGAGCGCACACCCGTCTTGACCTTCGATCTGAATCCCGGCGCCGGCTCGTCCAATCCGCGCGACTTCGGCGACCACCTGGGCGCAACCTACTTCACGGCAGACAACGGGAGCTTCGGACGCGAGCTCTGGCGGGTCGCCGGCGGTACGCTGGAAGCGGTGAGCGAATCGATCGTGCCCGGCGCCGCCTCGTCGGCGGTCGGCGATCGCGCCACCGTCGGCTCGAAGCTCTACTTCGTCGCCGAGAGCGCCGCCTTCGGCCGCGAGATCTGGTGGGTCAGCGATCCCGGCGGCGCCGCCGACACCCCCACCGCTCCCATGCTCCTCACGCCTCCCGCCCCCGGCCTCGCCCTCTCGGTCGGCCCGAATCCGTTCGTCGACCAGCTCGATCTGCGCTTCCGTCTCCCCCAGGCCAGCCCGGTTCGGGTGTCACTCATTGATGTAGGCGGCCGGGAACTCGAGCGGCGGTCGTTCACCCACCTCGATGTAGGGGCTCATCAGATCCCCTGGCCGATCAACCATCCCACGGCCCGGCGCGGCGCCGGCGTGCTCTTCGTGCGCATCGAGGCCGCCGGTCTGACCGAGGTCCGGAAGGTGCTTCGGGTGAGGTGAGGCGAGGTGCGACCCCGCGGCGGGCGACCGTGCGGCCGGGCGGCCGGGCGGCGGGCGCCGGGCGGCGGGCGGCGGGCGGCGGGCGGCGGGCGACCGGGCGGCAGGGGGGCAGCGCGAACGGCGGCGGAGTCGGGTGCGATGGAGCGGGGAAGAACGAGGCGCGGGCGTGCGGGACGCGGCACGGGAGGCGCCGGTGGCGACCTGTGGTGCGTCTCCAGGTATGCCGCCGGCACCTGTCGAGCCGGAGGAGGTGCTCCGGTTGGCGTTGCTGCCGTGGGGACCGCCGGAGTCACCGCAGCCACGGTCGCGACCGCAACGTTTCGCAGTGCGATCTTCGATAGGCTTCTCAACAAGCCACCCCGCGCGAGCGGATCGACATCATCGGAACCCACGGGACCCTTGGAGCGAGAGGAGGTCGGCACTCGGGCACGTCACCACCGGAAACCTGGCAGAAGACGATGCGCATCTCAGGTTCCGAGCGCCAGTCGAAACCGCGCCACGCAGCCCCGGGAGAAGGCCAGTGGCCACCGCCAGCACCGCGGCCACCGGGGCGAACTCGTCCCGGGACGAGTTCACCTCATTCTACAACACGTTACAATTCCAATCATCGAAATAACATATCTCATAATGGTAGCTAGAGTAGGGACCTGAACATCCGTGTCCGCTGGTAGCTGGCCGTGTCCCCTCCTGTCCACGGTCACCCACGATTGGCGCCTGCCCGGACCGGTCGGCGAATCGGGTCCTGTCACACCTGCCCCGATCACGCAGAACATCAGGAGCGGCCCCGGTGTGTCGACCCGATGAGACGGCTATCGCGAGCGCCCGCCGTGCGGCAACCCAGGTCAGAGGCCGGCAGCGGCCTTGCGCAGGATTCGCGCGTTGTGCGGGACCACGCGAAGGAAGCGCTCCCGCGCTGCAGCGTCGCCGATCGCATCGGCCTGCCGCATCAACTCCGCCCGCGCCTCCGCCAGTACGGAGGCAGCGGCGGGATCGCCGGAGGCGGTCAGAGCGTCGAAGATGGCAAGGAGCTGCGCGGGGCGTTCGGTGATATCGCCCGGCTCGGGGGCGTCGATGGCGGACCGCAGATCCCGCGCGTGCTCGAGCGCCCGGTCAGTGTCGCCGCGCGCGAGAGCAGTGCGCACCAGTCCTTCCAGCGCCTCCGCCTGCATCCCGGCGTCTTTCCCCGCGTCGATCCGAGCTTCGGCGAAACTCGATTCCGCAGCCTCGACGTCATGGGCCGCGAGA
Organism: Candidatus Eiseniibacteriota bacterium; assembly: GCA_016712505.1. GTDB lineage: Bacteria > Eisenbacteria > RBG-16-71-46 > CAIMUX01 > CAIMUX01 > JADJQY01. The sequence goes on from JADJQY010000042.1 coordinate 324,973, forward strand.
AGCGCGTGGCCGCGGCCCAGAAGGGCGGTGATGCGGAACCAGCGATCGCTGGCGGGCAGGAGATCGAGAGCGGCTTGCATCTCCGCGAGCGCAAGCTCGACCTGACCTTCGAAGAGCGCGAGCTGTCCACGGCGTACCCGCAGGAGCGGTTCGCTGTGACGATTCCCCAACTGCCGGGAAAGTCGGAAGCCGACGTCGACCGCCTGCCTCCAGGTTTCGATGTCGCCGAGCGTTCGCGCCATCCCCGCGAGATTGCAGTAGCTGGACAATTCACCGGCGCGGTTCCCGCGCAGGCGATCGTTTTCGAGGCCGGTCTGCACGTAGGCCAGGCCCGCCGAGAGATCACCGAGCTTCCAGGCAGCGATCGCGGCAGAGGTGACCGCCTGGGAGGGAGGGAGAACCCCTTCCGCCTCAGCCGCGGCCAAGGCCTGGCGCGCAACCGCATGCGCCTCTTCGGCGCGGCCGTGCGTGCAGAGCGCCCATGCCGAGATAGCATACGCCGCCGCCAACGGGGCGGACTGTCCGCGCGCCTCGGCGCGGCGGGCCAGCTCGACCACCGATGCGGCCCCCGCCGGATCCGGCGCCGGCTCCCGGAAGATGGCCAGCTCGACGGCCAGCTCCGCGCGGAGCCCATCATCGTCGCGCCGCTCCGCGATGGCACGGGCCGCCTCGACGTGCGGGATCGCGAGCTCGGGCCGACGCATCTCCAGATGGCAGCGCATGACGATCTGGTGCAGGCGGAGCCGGAGCTGCTCATCCGATTCGGAGACCAGCGCCAGCGCACCCGTCGCCAGCCTGTGCTGCTCTTCGAGCCCCATGCGCCCCGCATCTTCGAGCGCGAGCACATAGTAGTGCCCCGCAGCGTCGGCATTACCCGCGCGATCGTAGTGATCGGCGACCCAGCTCGCGGTCGCCTCGCCACGTTCCGCCGCACCGGCCGTGTGTTCGGCAACCCGCGCGTGCCACGCCATGCGTTCGCGCTTCAGCAAGCTGTCGTAGGCGACCTCCTGTAGAAGCTGGTGATGGAAGCGCCACTTCCCCTCTCCGTCCGCGTAGACCAGGCCTCGTTCCTGCAGCGCCGGAAGCAGGCCGGCGGCTCGTGCATCGATTGCGCCCAGATCAACCTCGGAGAAGCGCGGTCCAAGAATCGAGGCCTGCTGCAGACTTCGCCGCGCCTCTCCGTCGAGACGACTCAACCGGGCCTGTAGAGCACCGGTCAGGGTGACCGGCAGGCGGGGCAACAGAGGCCCTCCTGATCGGCTCCCCTGCTCACGCTCCTCTTCTGCAAACTCTCGGTGATCGACCAGCATCCCGATCAGCTCTTCCAGGTAGTACGGATTCCCCTGCGCCCGCGCGAGGAGCTGAGTCAGGGTCTCCTCCGGGACCTGCGTGGTCTGGGCGAGAACACGAGCGGCGAGCTCCCGGCTCTCGGCCTCACGGAGCGGAGAAAGCTCCAGCGTGAACGCGGCATCCCGCCGCGACGACCACCCCGGTCGTCGCTCGAGCAGCGATGGGCGGGCGAAGGCCACGACGCAGAGGGGCAAGTCCGCGTTGGCCAGAAGCCAGAGATCGAGCAGATCGAGGCTCGCATCGTCGGCCCAGTGCAGATCCTCGAGCACCAGGAGCAGAGGCGAACCGGCGGTGTAGTTTCGGAGCCAGAGCGTTGCGGCATGAAACGCCCGCTGTCGCAGCAAGCTGCGTTCCGCGCGAAGGGGGCGCACGTGAGGACTGTCTCCGAAGCCGATGCCGAGCGCATATCCGAGAAGGTGGGCCAGCGCCGCAGGATCGCTCCCCTGCCCGTGGGTCCCGTTCGCGCGGACCCCTTGCCCATGAGGTCCCTCCGCATCGACCAGAAGCGACTGCGCGTACTCCGACCCGAGCGCCAGTTCCGGAGGAAGTGGCCCCTCTTCCCCCTGCCCATCGAGAGACCGCAACACCAGTTCGCGCAGGAGACTGAAGGTCTGCCCCTCGGTTCGCGGCAACGCCGTGGCGAGAAGCACGCGGGTTCCCCGCCCGCGCTGCTCCTCGAGGAACGTCTCACACAGACGGCTCTTGCCCAGCCCGGCGTCCCCGATCACCGTTACCGCGCGAGCGCGCTTGTGCGCGACGACTGCCTCCACGGCGGCGTGCAAGGTGGCTAGCTCCCGGCTCCGACCGACCATTGCCGCCCGGTGCGAGGACGGCCCACGCCCTGCGCCTCGCTCCCCCGCGGAGAGCAGGCGTAGGACACGGTAGCTCTCGAGCGGCGCGTCGAGCCCTTTGACGCGGAGCGGAGGGAGAACGATCGCCTCGACCCCACCGCGGAGCAGTCGATGGGTATCGCGGCTGATCCGCAAGGTTCCCGCAGCAGCCGCCTGCTCCAGACGGGCGGCGAGATGGACTGTGGCCCCCACCAGGGTCTGCGACTCTTCGACGCCGGAACCGATCGCCACTGGCCCGGTGTGGAGGCCGGCCCGGACCGCGAAGCCCTCGAATCCGTGCGTACGTCGAACCTCTTCCGCGTGGACAACGGCCGCCTCGAGGATCGCCAGACCGGCGGCGACCGCTCGTTCGGCGTCGTCCTCCGCCGGTTCGGGAACACCGAACGCGGCCTTGAGCCCATCCCCGGTGAAGCGGAGCACCGAACCACCCTGCGCGCGGACGATCTCCGAGAAGCGGCGGAGCGCTCCGTCCAGGACCCGATGGCTCTCCTCGACGTCGAGCGCTCGGACCAACCGCGTCGACTCCACGATGTCGACAAAGAGCACGCTCACCTGCCGGAGCCAGGGAGAGTCTTCCGCTCCCTCCAGTCGCGCGAGACGCTGGCGCAACGGCGCGAGCGCGATCTCGAGAACCGTCGGACTCAAGGTCTCGGCCTGGCCCCGCAAGGCGGCCATCGCGGCGCGGATCTCGCGCGCTTCTTCCAGGGGATCGAGATCCGGCGACATGCTCATCCTTCCAGCGCGTCCACCACGGTCACGAGGTGCGCGACCCGCGCTGCGAGGCGCTCGGCCACCAGTCGGTGAAGCGCCGCGGCGATCTCCGGCGCCTCGCGCTCCAACCGAGTCAGTTCTCCCGACGCCAGACGGTAGACCACGGTCTCCTCGTCCGCCACCACCGCCGCGGTGCGGGTCGCTCGGAGGTAGAATCCCACCTCGCCAAGAACCGCGCCCGGCTCCCGTGAGGTCTCGAGCCGGATCGGCGCCTGACCGGTCTTCTCGCGAAGCGCGCTCAAGGCGCCGGACTCCAGAAAGTAGAGATCGTCCGCCGGGTCGCCGTGTGTGACTAGCCTGTCACCAGCGCCAAGCACCTTCCGTTCCAGGCACGCCCAGAGCTGATCGGTCGCCCCCCCGCCAAGCTGACGCGAGAGAAGTTCCCGGAGCGATCGCGGTGTCGTCCACGCAGAGTGTGCCGCCCGAGATTCCCCCATCCGAGATTCCGCCTCCTGCGAGTCTCCCGCCCGAGATTCCGCCGCCCGAGATTCCACCGCCCGAGATTCCGCCTCGCGCAGAAGCTGGTTCTCACACCATTCGAGCCCGAGGTCGAGGTTGGCGAACTGCCGGTACCCTGCCCGCCGCTCGGGCAACGATCCTGCTTCGAACTGCGCGCGCACGCCGCTCGCCGCGTGGGTCAAGACCAGATCCACCTGGTGTCGAGAGAGGAGGGCGTGCAAGCGCGCGAAGCTCTGCGCGACGCTGCTGTCGACGCCGGTGACCCGACGGCAGTCGAGAATGAGGAAGCGAAGGTCGGGTCCGGGGGCAGATTCGAGTTGTTCGCGTGCCCGGGCCAGAAGTCGATCCGCGACACCGAAGAAGAGGAACCCTTGCAGCTCGAGCACCCGGATCGCGCCGCCACACTTCGACAACTCGCTTCGCTCGGCGGACGAGCGTGAGACGCGGCTTCCGTACCGAACCGCCGACAGATCGTTTCGCACCGGATCGATACGCCCGTAGTTCACGGCGAACAGGGCCACCGCGGCGACCAGTCCGCAGATCACCCCGGGGAGGAAGCCGACCAGCACCGTCACACCGACGATCAGGACCACGATCCCGTGATCCAGCGCGGAGAGGCGCCCCCACGACTGAACGATCCAGTCGCGCGCCATGGAGAGGGCGACGAAGAGGAGGAGCGCACCCAGCACGGCGCGGGGAATGCTCGCCAGGGCGCTCGCCCCGAAGAGCAGGGTCAGGGTGGCCAGCAGCCCAGCCCAGGCGCCGACCCAACGGGTGCGGGCACCGGCGCGGACATTCATCGCGGAGAGGCCGAGTTGCTGGTACCCGGGCAACCCTCCGAGGGTACCGCTGGCGAGATTGGCGACGCCCGCGGCCTTGAGTTCGCGATCGAGATCCACCGACCGACCCGTGGCCGTCTCGAGCCCCGCGCCGTTCAAGAGAAGTGCGACCGCGGTCACGATCGGCATGGTCGCCATCTCTCCCGCGACGCGCCGCAGCGCGGTCCAGTCGACTGCAGACCAGTCGATGGCTGCGGGGAGAGGAGCGATCGAGGCCGCTCCGGGAACGCGGAGCAACCATCCCGCGTCGGCCAAGGCCGGCGTCGTCCAGCCGAGCGCGCGTGCGACGCCATGGAACGTGACGATCCCGACGACGACGGCGGCGAGCATCAGGAGTGGATGGGACGCCCGGCGGCTGAGAAGTAGCATGACCAGCGCCCAGATCACGGCCGGCGCCCAGCGCAACGGTTCCTGCCCCGCGTTCGATCCAGCCAGCATGATCCCGAACGCCCCCTTCGCCAGCAACCACCCCGAGCCTGCCAGCACGCCGCCGATCACCGGGTAGGGAAGGAACCGCACCATTCGCCCGGCACGCCAGTGACCGAGGAGGATCAGCACCACGCCCGTCCAGACCGTGCCGAGTCCCAGGACCACGGCGACGGTGGAAAAGAGCGCCTCGTCGGAAACCCGGCCGGAGAGCGAAGTCACGACCGCCCCCGACATCGTTGCCAGGATGGCAACGGGCACACTCTGGGTTCCGCCAACCGTTCCGGGCAGCGACGCGAACAGGCCGATCGCGGTCGTGTTCAGCGCAGTGGCGATCAACGCGAGGGCCAACCCTTGGGCAAGGTGAGGAGCAAGAGGTCCGGGGAAGAGCAGAGCGGCGAAGGAGACGGCCATCACGACCGAGACGGTGCCCACGATCAGGCCGCCCGGGAGGCCGCTCCAGGCTCCGGTCGTCGAACCGTCCAGGGAGGATTCACGCATGTCCCAGGATATCAGATGGGTTGCCGGCGCAGTCCGGCCGGGGGGCCGCCAGGTCCGACGCCACACGCGCACCCCTGAGCGAGCGGCGAAAGCGGCACCCGTGGTGCAACTCGTCCCGGGACGAGTTGTGAGTCGCCAGCCGGGCTTGCCGGGGAGACGGGAGGAGGTAAAGGTTTGGGTGAAGGCGAGGGTAAAGGTGAGGGTGAGGCTGAAGGAGCGTGGAACTTGCCCGGCTCTCCGCGACCAAACTCAAGTCGACTCTCCCCGGGGAGAGTCGACCATGTTTCGTAATATAATTAGAGTATTACGATTATGATAATTACTCTCATATTGATTGGCATCGCCAGCCCCGGCCACGAGGAGTCGCGGGCCGACCCGAAGCCGTAGCGAGGACGTCTATGCCGCACGTCGCCCGAGACCCGGCGCCCGCCGACGGGGGCCCTGAGCCGAGGTGCACAACCACCCCTTCCGTCCGGCGGTCCCGCATCAACGTCCCGATCCGTCCCGCCGCCGGATCTCCGCCCGCACCGCTTCCAGCTCCGCGTCGCGTCCTTGCGCGATGTCTTCCACCCTGGGGACCACGAACAGATCAGGCTCAAGCCCGGCATCCGGCCACTTCCCCTGGCGGAACTGTCCGATCAAGGGGAGATCGAGCTCGAGGCCGGTGCGCGGCAGGCGCAGGAAGAAAAAGGCCCCGCCGTTGATGCCGCGTTGGTTGCCGCCGGTCGGTTGCCCGACCAGCAGACCGAGTCGGTTTTGGCGCACCGTCTGCGCGAACTCGAAGGTCGCGGAACTATTGGCGGCACCGACCAGCACCCAGAGCCGGCCGGCGAACCGAGGAAGCGAGGGAGTGATCACCGCTCCGAGATCGTCATCGGCGTCCCGCCGGAGACGGTAGAAGCGATCGGTCGAATCGATCGCCGCCGCCCCCCAGTCCTTGAAGCTGGGGTCCCAGGTGTCGAGATACGGAAGCAGGTCGTCGGGCACCCTTCGATACCGCACGAGTCGGGTGACCGCCTGCCGTGGGATCGGCTCGGTCACCAGGTGGCTGACCAGCACATCGCCGACGTCGCTTCCTCCTTCGTTGTTCCGCAGATCCACAACCAGATCGGTCGCGCCGCTCGCGACCAGCGACGCGAAGGTCTGTTCAAGGAACCCCTTCCAGTCCCAGCTGGTGTTGTACAGCACCCAGCTCGGCATGCGCAGATAGCCGATCCGGTCCTCGAGCAGGCGGTACTCCCAGATCGGCGCCGCGCCGTCCGGACTCGCCTCGCTGGCCCCCTCGTTGGCCGGCTCGTGACCCGCCTCGATCACCGGCAGACGGTCCGTGAACGCCACCAACGGTACGGTGACCCTCCGCGCCGACAGATCACCTGGCGCGCGGACGAAGAGGGTCACGAGGCTTGCGTTCGCGGGAAAGAAGAGCGGCCAGTAGATGTCGAACGCCTCGAACCGGCTCGTCCCCTGCACTTCCAGGTCCGCGACCCGCTTCGCATCGTTGTTGCCGTCGGCTCGCGCCACCGTCGTGAGTCGCGCGAGAATCGTGGCAACTGGCACATCGTTGATCGCCAGGACCTCCGTTCCAGGGAGAATCGACTCCTCGGAGGCGAACGACCGGGTAACGATCATCCGATCCCCCAGCCAGCGGAAGTAGAACGGGAGCCGCGGCGACCGAAAGAGCGCGGCCGCGACCGACTCCGCCTGATTGAAGAAGTTGGGATAGGTATGACCGCACTTCACCTTGGCCGCGAGCAAAGAGAGTCCCAGGTACGCCTGGCCGAGAGTTCGGTCCTGGCCAAACTCCTTCTCCAAGGCGTCGAACGCCGAGTCGATCTGGGCCGGAGTGTTGTAACGCAGCAAACCCGGATGCAGCGTCTCGTAGGCGCGCCGGAGCACCTGCAGGTCTGCCTTGAGGTCGGTCGACCGCAGCACCGAGTCGGCCCCACTCGGCGGGACGGACGGAGCAGCGCTGAGCCCGTCGAGCTCGGCGGCCTCCGAGGGCGCGCCGATCCCGCTCGCCAGCAGCAGCAGTACGAGTCCCGGCAGGCGACCGAGGCGACCAAGGTAATCATTCTTCACGTGCGGCTCCCAACAGGTCCGTCGCGCGACGCGTGGACACCTCATACCGCAGCTCCGCAAACCCCACACCGACCTGCCGGACCGAGACCAGGCGAAGAGGAGGTTCGGTAACCCGCCGCGGGAAGAGCGGCTTCCCAGCCCCCAGGGTCACCGATCCCACCTGCAGGATCAACTCGTTCAGCAGTCCTGCATCGTGGAACTGTCCGGCCAGATCCCCGCCTCCGACGATCCAGATGTTCTTGTCCCCTGCCGCGGCGCGCATCGCTGCGTGGACCGGCCGCACATCGCCCTGGACGAACGAGATGTTTGCCCCGGGGATCGTCGGCCCAGGGATGGTCGGCCCAGGAATCGTCGGCCCAGGAATCGTCGGCCCAGGAATCGTAGGCAATGCACGCGTCGAGAAGACCCATGTCGGCTGCGTATAGGGCCACGGCGAGCCCATCTGAGCCGCGATCGTCTCGGCGTGTCGCAGCATCCACTCGTAGGTCTTCGCTCCCATGGCGAGAGCACCCACCTCGGCGATGAACTCTGGATAGCTCGTGTCGTCCACGTCGCCCAGCGGAAACAGCCAGTCGAGCGAGTCGTCCTCGGTCGCGATGAAGCCATCGAGGCTGGTCGCGGTGTAGTACTGCGTCTTCATGCTGGCTCCTGTCGGCCGACCCTGCGGATCCGCCTGCTAAACGTGGCCGGAGGAACGCCCCCCGGGGTTCGCGCCGGCGCGGGTCGCGCGCCACCGATTGGCATAGGGCAGCGCAAACAGGTACAACCCCGAGAGGGTCAGAACGAGCAACGGTAGCAGCGGCGCATAGGTCACCCACATCGGCGGCTTCCCCCGGGTCATGGCCACGAAGTTCGCCGCCACCGTCACGGTGAAAGCGATCGAGACCCACCGGTGGAACTGACGAATTGCCCGCCCCCTGCTCATCTGCCACCCGCAGTTTGCAGCATCTTCCAGCCGTTGCCCGACGGATCCCGGAAACCGGCATCGATCGTGCCGTACCGCTCGATCGGCGGTTGCGTGAACTCCACTCCCGCCGCCCGCATCCGGTCGTACGCCCCGCGGCAATCGTCGACCATGAGCACCAACGGAGGCATCGCTCCCTTGGCCACGATCTCTCGCACCGTCTGTGCCGTCCCCGCGTCGATCACCGGCGGTCCCGGAAGGAAGAGTCCCAACTGAAACGATGGCTGCTCCGGATGCTGCACCGTGAGCCAGCGGTAGTCCCCGTTCCGTACGTCGGTGTGCGGACGGAACCCCAGTTTCTGCACATAGAACTCCAGCGCCTCGTCCTGGTCTCGGACGTACAGGCCAACCACTCCCACACCCTGGCTCATCGCACCTCCTTTGGTTTAGGTGCGCTAACCGTAGCAACCGACTTCCGGCGCCGCTTCTCCGAAACTGCTATTTCCAGATCCGGCCGGGAGGCGGCGCGCACGATGCACGCCGGCACGCGCCCCAGCGCCTCTCCCGCGGCCCTGAGCCGACCCCGCAAGGTGCTCGGGCTCTCCCCCGTCACGTCGCGGAATGTCCGCCCGAACGTCCCCAGGCTCTCCCAGCCCGTCCGGAACGCGATCTCGGTGATCGGAAGTTCGGTGTCGCGCAACAGCGCCGTCGCCCGCTCGATCCGTCGCGTCAGCAGATATCGATGCGGCGGCACCCCAAACGCCTGCTTGAACGCCCGGGCGAAGTGCGCCTCCGACACTCCACTCACCCGCGCCAATCGCTCCACCGGCCACTTCTGCTGAGAGGCCGCATCCATCCGGTCTTTCGCCCGGAGGAGGCGTCGGAGGAGGTCGGGATCCTGGGGCGGCGGTTGCTTGGGCATCGAATCTCCAGTGCGACGGCGCGCAGGCGCCCGGCCCTGTTCGCGGAAGCTCAGTGCATCGGTTCTTCGATCAGCTGCTTGCCCTTGGCGGAAACTGGTTCGCGTGATCCGCTGCAAGGATCGCGACGATGATCGCATCCGACACTGCACCGATGCCGCCCGCAGTCTCGAATCCTGGCCGAGCGGCGAGGGTGGGCGAGATTGCAGAGAGGTCTTCAATGTCGACTCTGTGCCAGACCGGTAGAAGCCGAGCCGTCTGCGGATCGTCAATCGAGAACCGCGCGGCGAGCTCCCATCGAGCCTCATCGTGCGAAAGGAAGCGGGTGCTCAGCACCACGACGCCGAACCTCGCTCGGCGCAGAGCCGAATCGAGCATCGAGCGGAAGTCGACTTCTCCTCCCGGGTCGCACAATTCCCGGTAGACACGCAACCCGCGGCCGGCGATCGCATCCATCAGTGGGCGTGCGACCGCGCCCGCGTCTTCGCGCACACACAAGACGGAAAGATCGTACGGCGGGGGACCGCCATCGGCCAGACTCTCGCGATACGTTTCCGAGCGGTGTTCGAGGCCGCGCTCGCAGGCCTCGAGGATCCTCGCTTCGAGGTCCCGCGCCTGCCCTGCGCTGGTGAGAAGCGACTCCAGCTTCCACATTCCGTTGACACCTCGCCGGGATGGCATCGGAACACGCAGACCCAACCGAGTTTCCACCAGCTTGAGGCCCCGAACCACGAAGCATCCGTCGAGCGTGAGCGTGACCATGCCCCTCAGGGGCCCGCCTCGAAAGTACCGGACCTGCACCTCGGTGATCTCCATCGCCCCCCTCACCCCCGCAACACCTTCTCCATCGCCTTCCCCTTGGCCAGCTCGTCAATCAACTTGTCCAGGTAGCGCACCTTGCGCATCAACGGATCCTCGACCTCCTCCACGCGCACGCCGCAGACGACCCCTTTGATCAGGGCGACGTTGGGATTGAGCTGCGGGGCGTTGGCGAAGAACTCCTCGAAGGTGCTCTCGATCGCGATCTGATGGTCGAGTTGCTCCTGGGTGTAGCCGGTCAGCCAGCGGATGACCTGGTCGACCTCGGCCTTGGTGCGGTTCTTGCGCTCGGCCTTCTGGACGTACAGCGGGTAGACCCCGGAGAACTTCATGCGATAGATGCGGTGCTGGGTCATGCTGGCTCCTGGTTGGGTCGCGAGGGGCGCCCGGGTTTGGGGGGGGCCGAGCAAGGACATTGCAACCCAGGGGGTGCGGGAGACAATCAAAAAGGGGGGCACGACACGGGCGGAGAAGTCGGCCAGCCCACGGCGCGGGCCGTGGGCTGGGGAAGAGAAATCAGCGACGCGGTATCCGCGTCGCGGTTACTGAAAGTCCAACGACGCGCCGATCGAGACGCCGACGAAGTCGGTCTTCGACTTGATCGTGGTGAAGGTGTACCGGTTGCCGTTCGGGCGGACCGATCCTTTCTTCACGTACTCGCCTTCCCCACCGACCATGTAGTTCGCGCGGGCATTGATGAACACGGCGCGCACACTCGGCTTCTGTGAGGTGCCGGGAGCTTCCCAGACACGGACCTTGAGACCGCCGCCGCCGCCGAAGTTCAGGACGGTGTCCTTGAACTGGGTCACGCCGGCGAACGACTCGTCGTTGAGCGAGTTCTTCACGTTGGTTTCGGTGTACAGATAGGTGAAGCCGATCACCCCCTCGACGAAGGGGCGGACAGCGCCCCGCATCGGCTCGAGCCGGAGGAAGGCCTGGCCGAAGACGAGATTGTTGTCGGTGTCGACCGTGACCGGAATGGGCACGGTGTCGCTGAGCGGGACCTTGTTGGAGTCGCGCCCCATGAGCATGAATCCGAAGCGGCCGCCCAGGACGGCCGGGCTGTTGGGGGGACGCCAGCCGCCGTCGAGATCGACCCCGATGCCGACATTGTCGACCTGATCCCCGTAGTCCCCGGAGGGGAAACCGAGCGCGAGGCCAAGGCTGCCCTCGAAGCGGCCGGCGGCCTGCGCGGGTGGGGTCAGGGAGAGAAGTCCCGCGACGAGAAGCGCGGGGGCGAGCGTACGGCGAACCACATGAGCGTTCATGACAAGAAGTCTCCTTCCAAGGTGCGGGCCGGCAAATGGTGGCCCGCGGCAGCATACGGCGGGGAGTCCGGCGTCGCTAGTCCCGGGATCGATAGGCGACAGGACGCTACGAAACAGGACTGCACGGGGTTGCCGGGACTCGTTTATCCTGGGTACTCGGAACCGGATGGCGGGGGCCGAGAACGGCGGACTTGAACCTTGGGGACGGGAGCGGGCGTGACCATCGAACAGCAACTCGAGATCCTGCTGCGGGGGACCTTCTTCGCGGACGAGGCAGAGGGGACCGACGGGGGGGACGGATTCTCCACCGTGAACACGGCGACGGGCGGAGAGGAGACCGGCGGACGCTCACTCCGAGCGCAGATGGCGTCCGAGTTGCGGGAGCGCCTCAAGGAAGGCCGACCGCTCCGGGTGTACCTCGGGGCCGATCCGACACGACCGAGCTTGCACATCGGGCACTTCGTTCCGGTACAGAAACTCCGGGTCTGGCAGGAGCTGGGGCATCAGGTGGTCTTCCTGATCGGGGACTACACCGGCCTGATCGGTGACCCCACCGGCCAGAGCAGCGAGCGGAAGCGGTTCACCCATGAGCAGCTGATGGAGATGGCGAAGGACTACACCCAGCAGGTGTTCCGCCTCCTCGATCCGGAGAAGACCGAGGTGCGGTTCAATGGCGAGTGGCTCTCGAAGCTCAGCTTCGCCCAGATCATCGAGCTCGCGGCGATCTTCCCGCTCAAGTGGATCGTCAGCCGGCGCGACTTCGCCGACCGTCTAGCCCGAGGCGAGTCGCTGCGTCTGCACGAGACGCTCTACGCCCTGATGCAGGGCTACGACGCCCACGCGCTCGAGTGCGACGTCCAGGTGGGGGGCTACGACCAGCACTTCAATCTCCTGGCCGGGCGCTGGATCCAGGAGCACTTCGGGCGGAAGCCGCATATCTGCTGGACCTACCCGCTCTTGATGGGCACCGACGGACGAAAGATGTCCAAGTCGTACGGCAACTCGATCGACATCCTCGACACGCCGGAGGACATGTACGGAAAGTGCATGCGCATCTCGGACGACCTGCTGCCCAGCTACATCGATCTCACGACCAACTTCGCCCCGGCGGAGGCGGAAGCGCTGAAGGCCCGCCTGCGTGAGAAGGGGGTCAATCCGATGGAGATCAAGAAGCAGGTCGCCACCAACCTGGTCACTCAGTACCACGGCGCCGAGGCGGCCCAGGCCGCGGGCGACCAGTTCCAGCGCGTGGTGCAGGACAAGGCGCTCCCGGACGACATCCCCGAGATTGCGCTGCCGGCGGAGCTAGCCGGCGCACCGATCGCCTGGGTCGACCTGATCGTGGCGCTCAACCTCGCGGCCAGCAAGGGCGAGGTCCGTCGCCTGATCGCGCAGGGCGGCTTCTACGTCGAGCAGGAGACGATCACCGACCCGGCGGCGACCCGCGCCCCCGGCGGCACGACACTCGTTCGCATGGGAAAGCGGCGGTACTTCAAGATCGTCGGGTGACGGCGCAGCCTCATCCCGTGGACGGCTGGCCACGGCGCCGTCGTCGGCACCGAAGTTGCGAGATGGTTGTCATGTCGACGAAGCCACGCCATACTTCTCCGCGGTTCCAAAACGGAACCATGAAGGAGGAGAACCAAATGGCAAGCCTCACGATCAAGGGGCTTCCGGATCTCCTGCTGCGCCACCTGAGCCGCAGGGTGGAAGTGCACCGCCGCAGCCTCAACAGCGACGTAATCCACTGCCTGGAGCGAGCGGTGGAACTCGCTTCGATCGATCCGGAACGTTGGATCGTCGAAACTGAGCAGCTTCGCGCGACGCTAGCCCTTCGCCTCCCGACAGAGTCGACACTTCGTCGGGCAAAGGGACACGGCCGGCCGTGAGCGTCGCTGGGACGAACCTGATCTCGTACCTCGCCTACCCCTGACTCATCCGCTTCACCGCGCGGAGTACCTCGCCCTCGTCCTGGGCTTCCATGAACTCGCGGCGAGCGTCGCGGAAGGAGAAGGCCTCGGCCAGGCTCTTGTAGATCCGGAGATAGGAGACGTCGTTGTACGGGGGCGCGACCATGATGAAGAACAGGTGCGCCGGCTCGCCGTCGAAACAGTCGAAGTTGACCCCCGGGGTGGAGCGGGCGAAGCCGATCAGGAAGTCGCGGGCGTGCATCGTGCGCACGTGAGGGATCGCGACCCCGTGGGCAAGGCCGGTGGTGGCCTTCTTCTCGCGATTGACCAGATCCTGGAGGAGCTTTCCCTTGTTCCCGACCCGCCCCGAGCGGTCGACCAGGTCGACGAGCTCACCGAGGATCTGCTCCTTCAATTCCCATTGGTAGCGCTCGAGCGGAGTTTCGCCGAGTTCGGATTCGGGCAACTCCTTGGTCTCGAGTTCGAGCAGGATCAGCTCGGGGCGCAGGAGTCGGGCAAGGTCCATCGGCGTCTGGTTCCCGGCGGGGGCTAGGACTTGGTGGTGCGACCGCCGAGCGAGCCGAGACAGCGTTCGGCGGCGGCGGCGGCGGCATCGATGTCGGCCTCGCCGCCCGCGAGGTAGAGGCGGCCGAAGGCGCCGATCGGATTCATGTCGACCAGCTGGATGCGTGCGGCCTTCTCCGCCTCGTTCGCCGCCAGGACGGCATAGGCGGCCGGCTCGGTCTCCAGGATGTAGAGCGACTGACCGGGCAGGATCATCGAGCCGTAGCGGGTCCGGTTGATGAGCTGCGTGTGGTACGACTCGATCGAACGGATGATCTGCGAGGAGACGAGGCGCGGCTTCATCCGATCATTCTCGGTCCGCTCGATGCTGCGGAGCACCGCCTCGCCGGCCTGGCGAACCTCGCCCTGATCCTCGTGGTGCACCTCCATGATGCCGAAGGCGCGCTCGACCGCAATGGTCGCAGGCTGACAACGGGTCGACTTCAGCGCCTGGTCCAGCAGCCGGTGGATGGCGATCCCGGGGGCAATCTCGATCCAGAGGGCGGCGACGCCGGTGACGGGGAGAAACCCGCGCGACGTGGTCCCGACCAGCGCCGCGAGCTGCGGCTGCAGGTTGTCCAGAAAGGCGTAGGTGCGTAGTTCAATCATCACGCGATGCTAGGATTCGAGAACCCGGGTGTCAACGAATGCAGCACGACGGGTGACGTTTCGCCCCAACTCTAGCCGGTCCGGGGCCGCTCGAGCGTGATTCCAGGCACGCGGTGTCCTCCCCGGAGCTGCGGCTCAGTTCTCGGTCTCGTCGTGCTCGGGGAGTCGCTCGACACCGAGCCACTCGATCATGGCCTGCGTTTCGATCTCAGGAACGCTGAGGAAGAGCGCGAGACGGTCGCGCTCGAGCAGGCGGTGCGCCCAGGCGGCGATGGCAAGGTGCACGTAGCGTGCGGGCAGCGCGGGCTTGAGCGCCGGCGCCTCGGACTCGGCCGGGGCTCCACTCGAGGCGGACGCACGAGGAGCAGGGATCTCCAGTCCGAACTGGGCCAGGCGGCGCGCGATCAGGACCTCGGGCACGCCAAAGAGGGCGGTCAGGACATCGAGGCGGGGCGGGGTTCCGGCTTCCGCCGCCCGCTCCGCGAGCTCGACTTGCGGGAGGAGCAGCGAAAGGGCGAACTGATCGGCGCGGCGCTCCTCCAGCGAGGCGCTCCGGTTGGCAAAGCTCCGCGGGTCCCAGCGGCAGCAACGAGAGCGATACGGATCGACATCGATCACCAGATGGGCCAGTTCGTGCGCCAGGATGAACGAAGCCTCGCGCGTCTCCTGGTCCGCCCCGACGAGGATCGCCGGGCCGATCTCGCCCTCGAAGCAGAAGCCGCCGTGAAGGTCCCCCTCCGGCGTCTGATTGGCATGGACGACCTTGATCCCCATCTCCTCGAGCTGGTGATGCAGTTCGGCCGCGGGGTAATCGTCAAAGGCGAACAGATCGAGTTCGGAGCGGGCGAGCCGATCGCCGTGCTCCTCGGGGTCGACCTCGGACTCGACCCGGAGCGCCTCGGGATGAACCGGAAGCTCGAAGCGGACGTCGCCGTCGATCAGCCGCTCGAGGAAAGCAAAGTTCGCCACCCGGTCGAGGAAGGCCGCGACGAGCTCGCCGGCATCGGTGTTGAGGGGCGGGCGATCGAGGAACGCCTCGAGCCACTTGCGTCGCCGCGCCTGCGTCTCGGGTCGGAACGGGTAGTCGGGGTGATCCTCGAGCCGCGGATGGAGGTGGCTCATCGGCGCCCGCCGGCCGGTTTGCCCTGGGCGGCCTGCAGGAAGGCGCGCACCCGGGACCGGTCGATCGGACCGGTGGTCTCTCCGTCGCGCTTCCAGCTCGTGCCGACGATAGCACCGTCGGCCTTCCCTGCGAGCTGAGCGACATTCTCACGCGAGGCCCCGCTGGCGATCCAGAGGCGTGCACCGCGAGCGGCCCGACGCGCCTCCGCCAGGAACTCGAGATCGGGCGGCTCCCCGGTGCGCGCTCCGGTGAGTAGCACCGCGTCCGCTCCGCCGCGTTCGACCAGGTCGGCGATCTCGTCGGCGAGAGAGAACTCAGCCAGCGGGCGGCCATGCTTCACCCGGACATCGGCGAAGATCGCGACCTCCGGGGCGAACTGTGCGCGGAGGCGGGCGATATCGTGCGCCCTCCCCTGCAGCAGCCCCTGATCGGTCACCGTGGCGCCGGTCAAGACGTTGACCCGGATGAACTGGGCACCGGTGGCGGCGGCGATGGCAATGGCCGATCGGCCGTCGTTTCGGAGGACATTGACCCCGACCGGCACGGCGGTCGACTCGATCACCTCGGAGACCGCACGCGTCATCGCGGCAATCGTGATCGGCGGCACCTCGTCGGGATAGAACGGTGCATCGCCGAAGTTCTCCACCATCAGGCCGTCGACCCCCTCCTCGACCAGGAGTTGGGCCTCGTCCCGGGCGCGGGCAAGCACCACCTCGAGGGAGCCCTCGTAACGAGGGCTCCCCGGCAGTGGCTGAAGATGGATCATCCCGACGATGGGAAACTTCGAACGAAAGGTTGGGCGCACGATCAGCGCGCCGAGAAGGTATAACCGGCCATCACCTTGAGATCGGGGTAGTCGTCGATGATTCCGACCTTGAGGTCGAAGAAGAACGGGTTCTCCCCGGGAAGCCGGTAACCCACGATCCCGGCGATCCCGAGCTCGGTGTCGTCGTTGTCGACCTTCGTGTCGCCGGTGTCGACATTGACGTAGACCAGACTCAGGGTGCCGCCGAAGTAGAACTCGCCTGCGCCGGAAAGCGGCTGCCGGTAGACGATGTCCGGATTGAGGGTGAAAACGGTGACGTCATCCCCAAGCCCGATGTCGCAATTGGGAACCAGGTAGAGGTTCTCCGCCATTTCTCCCAACTCGAGGTGCATGCCGAGGACGAACTGATCCGGATCGGACGACAGCCCGCCGCGCACACCCCAGCCTTCGTAGGTGAGCGCGCTTGCCTCGGCGGCTCCTGCCACGGTCAGCATGGTCACGGCCGCGCCCAGAATCCCGAGGCCCAGAACCCCGAAGCCCGGAATCCCGGCGCAGCGTCCGATCCCACTCTTCTTCTTCATGTCGCTCCCTTTCTCCCCCGCCGTGCGGGGCAGTCCACGGACCGCCTTGCAGGCCGGAGTGTCGCCTCGCACGGCGGACGGGGTCAAGGGGCGGGGGCCGGAGCGGCGGAGCTCAAGCCGTCGTCCTCGTCGTACTCCTCGGCGAGGCGCCGGGGCTGCTCTGTTCCGGAATCGGTCTCGGGAAGGTCATTGCCCGGCGGGGAAGGAGGATCCGAGGGATCATTTTTGCGAATGGTGCGCATCTGCTCGCGCGTCAGGCGCAATTCCTGCGCAACCGCGGTATCGGTCCGCGCGGAAGTGAGCCGGTAGGCGTGGCAGATCATCGGCCGCGTGATCCGCGCCTTCCGGTCCGCCCAGGGCACGCAACAAGACAGGACGTGCCCGTCTTCGCACTCGGTCCGGGGTACCCGGGCCTCGATGAAGGTGGGGAGGCCCCAGAGATTCAGGTGCCGCCAGCGGCGACGTTGACTGTCATAGGTCCGCGCCGGTTCTCCGCAGCGGGGACAATGGCGGCGGCACTCCGCCCGCGGCACGAGGTGAACCACCACCCCGTCTTCGAAACCCTCCCAACCGATGCGGGCGATCGCCCAGCTTTCTCCCAGGTTCAGTTCACTCGCCAGTCGGCGGACGATCTCCTGCGGCAACTCCAGCATTCTGTCTCTCCTGTCCTACACTGGACTCACTTACCGTCGCCCGGATAGACGCCGGCGCTCTAACTTGGAGAAGCGAGAATTCGAGTGGAAAACCGCAGAAAAAGTGTGGGCAGGGCAAAAAAAGCGGGCCGGGGCGGAGGGCCCCGGCCCTTGGTGTTTGGCTCCAAGGAACCCAGTCTAGACCGGGTTGAAAGAGAGCTTTTGACCCTGTGGACCGCAGGGGCGGACGGTTCGACCGGCGCCGGATCGGCACCGGTCGACCGCCCGTGCGGGAAAGTGGTTAGCGAACCTGGACTTCGATCTTCCGCGGCTGCGCCTCGGGCACGAACGGGAGCTTGAGCCCCAGCACCCCGTTCTCCATCACTGCCTCGATGGCGTCGGCGTTGATCTCCTTCGCCAGGCGGAGCGAGCGGCTGAACTTGCCGGACCACCGCTCGCGGTGATGCACCTTCCCTTCGGTCGCCTCGGTCTCGACCTTCTTCTCCCCGCTGATCGACAGGAGCCCATCGTGGAGGGTGATCTGAAGGTCATCCTTGGTCAGGCCGGGGAGGTCCATCCGGAGCTGGTAGTGATCCCCCCGCTCCTCGATGTCCATCGGCGGAGTGAGCGCCCTGGTGGTCCAGGCGTCCCGTCCAAAGGCACGTTCGAAGAGGCGGTCTATCTCACGGTCGAAAGTCTCGGCCGGGCTCGCGGGGTTGGCGACTGCCAGGGTGCGGGGCTGGAAGCGAATGAGTGACATGGTAGATCTCCTTCTTCTCTCAATCTGGATGGGTCGTCAGTTGGCCGCCGGCGTCCGGCGAGCATCACGTCTGCATCCCAGTGTGCAGACGACGTGCCAGCCATGGACGGAAAAACGAAGAAATCAGCAACTAGAAGCAATAAAATGGATTGCGACCTTCGAGCCCGGCGCTCGTCCCACGCGGAAGCGCAGAAATCGACCCGCAGAAGAGAATTGTTTCGTTTTGGAGCGCTGCAGAGCGAATCAATGGTTCTATTTTGAAACGATGTACTCCGCAACGCCGTCCTCGACCATCCGCCCGATCGCGGAGAAGAGGTCGCGCCCGGACTGGGGGGTGCGGGGCAGGGCGGTCGCCTGGGCATAGGCTTCGAAGATGGTATCGAGATCGCGCCCATCGAGGAGCGGCAGCAGCGTCGGAAGGTCGACGTGATAGCGAGTGGCCCGCCCGTCGGCGGAGACGATCTGGGGGCGGAGCTCCACGAATCCTCCCTCCAGGCAGGGGCGCTCCTGGATCGAGAGATCTGCGGCGGCGCGCAGATGAACCCGCGCCGGTACCGTGGCGCGCATCGCTTCGACGAAGCCGGCGATCCGGGCGCTTCTCTGTTCGTCGCTCAGCCAGGAGCTCTGGGCGATGTCGATCTGGGAGCGCCCGCGCGCCCGCCAGAATGGCTGATCGGAAAACGGGGTGCTTCGATAGAGCCGAAGGGCGTGGATCTGGTAGTCGCGCAGCGTTCGTCGCTCGACCTGGTTGAAGTAGTCGAGGGCGAGGGGGCGCGATCCACCCGGCGAATCGCCGTGTTGGCCACCGCAGCGGCGAGCACGCCGCTGTTCATCGCCTTCCAGACCCCCTGAGAGGTCAAGGGGTCGATGAATGAGGCGGCCTCCCCGATCAGGAGGTAGCCGGGGCCGGCGTAGTGGCGCGAACCGAACCAACGGGCATCGACGCCGCGTGCGGCACCCTGCAGGGTTGCTGTCCGCAGGAGGGGCTCCAGCAGGCGGGAGCCACGCACGACCTCGAGGTAGCGATCGGTGAGCGCGCCCGGGGTGACGGTGCCAGCGTCGACCGCGCAGGTGACGTTCCTCCTGCCGTCCGCGAGCGGGAGCGACCAGATCCAGGCGTCCGGCCGCGCTTCGAGCACCGTGTTGCCGTCCGGAAAGTCGTTCGCCGACGTCGAGCCGGTGAAATAGCCCCAGAGCGCGGTGGTCCGAAGCGACTCCACTTCCCGGAGTTCGAGCGAGCGGCCGACGAAGCCGGCGGCCCCGCTGGCGTCGACCACGAAGGGGGCAAGTCTGCGCTCGGTATGCGTTCGGCCTGGACGCCGGATCTCGACCCCAATCACCGCCTCGCCCTCGCGAATGAGTCCGACCACGCTCGCCTGCTCGGCGACGATGCAGCCCTGCCGCTCCGCCGCCTCGAGGAGAATCAGGTCGAACCGCTCGCGCTCGACCTGAAATCCGAGACCCCGATTGTCCGAGGCAAAGGGGCGGATCTCGAGTTCGGGGCCGAGCAGGCTGGCGTTCCCGGACATGCGCACGAATCCGGCCGCCTCGACGTCGCGCAGGATGCCGAGGAACGAGAGGAGCGGGAGAATCTTCGGGGTCAAAGTCTCGCCCAGACGGTGGCGAGGAAAGCAGTCCCGCTCCAGGATCACCACCCGGAGCCCTAGCCGCGCGGCCGCCATGCCGCACGCGGCCCCACCCGGCCCTCCGCCGATCACGATCAGGTCGATCTCCTCGGGGATCGCGGTGTGGGGTTCCCTGGCCATCGACATAGGGTAGCCTGGGCAGGCTCGATCCGCCCGCCGGAAAAATCATCGGTTCCGTGTCGAATCTCGGCCGGCTCGCGCGTCTTTGGTCTGAAACGCGCTCGGACCGCTTGACGGTGCGACGACGAGGAGGCGGCGCTCGAAGCCGGACGGTCGAGCGGCCGGGCAGCCGAGCGGCCGGGCGGCCGATGGCCAGAGAAACTGAGGAGGACGCGATGGCCCAGTTCATGATCATGATGCACGAGAACGACGGAGCCTGGGACGGGACGCCGATCGACGAGCAGAAGCGGCTGTTCAAGTTGTACCTCGACTGGGCGAAGGAGCTGCAGTCCCGGGACATGATGCGCGGCGGCGACGCCTTGGCTCGCGGCGGCCGAATGCTCCGGGTGGTGAACGGTGACGTGGTCGACGGCCCGTTCACCGAGACCAAGGAGGTTCTGACCGGCTACTTCCAGATCGAGGCGCCGGACATGGAGACGGCGGCGCAGGTCGCGCGCGGATGCCCGGGCCTGCTCCACGGCGAGACGGTCATCGTGCGACAGATCACCGATCACTCCGAGCTCAAATGACCTCAGAGCGGGGACCCGAGCTCGAGGTCGAGACCTTCTTCCGACACCAGCAGGGCCGGGTAGTCGCGTCGCTGACGCGCCTGCTCGGCCCGAAGCACCTCGCGCTGGCCGAGGAGTCGGTCCAGGAAGCGTGTCTCCGCGCGCTGCGCAGCTGGGCGATGCGCGGCGTGCCGGACGATCCCGCCGCCTGGATCTTCCTCGCCGCGCGGAATCACGCGCTCGACGTGCTGCGCAAGCAGGCCCGCCATCGCGGGGCGGGCGCGGGGCTGGAATCGGAAGTCACGCGCACCCTCTCGGCCGTGGAGTCCCCACCGGCCGCGCAGCAAGATGACGTCTTGCGCCTGATCTTCACCTGCTGCCACCCTGAGCTGCCGCGTAGCGGACGGGTAGCCCTCACCCTGCGGGTCGTGGGCGGCTTCACCACGGAGGAGATCGCCCACAGTTTCCTGCTGGCCGAGACGGCGGTGGCACAGCGGTTGGTCCGGGTGAAGCGCCGGATCGCGACGCGCGGCCTTCCCTATCGCGTCCCCACCGGGGCCGAGCTACCGGGGCGTCTCGACGCGGTGCTCGATGTGATCTACCTCATCTTTAACGAGGGATATGCGCCGCACGGCGGCGAAGCTCCGCTCCGGATCGAGTTGATGGAAGAGGCGCTCCGCCTGGGAGAGATGCTGACCCGCTCGGCCGCAACCGAGACTCCGGTCGCGCACGCTCTCCTCGCCCTCCTCTGGCTCCAGTCCTCCCGCACTCCGGCGCGCGTCGACGCTGCGGGAGGGCTCGTTCCCCTTCTCTCTCAGGACCGGAGTCTCTGGGACCGCGCTCGCATCGCCCGCGGCCTCAGCCACCTCAGCCGCGCCGCGGCGGGAGCGGTGGTGAGTGAATTCCATCTCCAGGCGGGCATCGCCGCCGCGCACGCCATCGCCGAAAGTCCTGACCAGACCGACTGGGGCGCGATCGTCGAGCTTTACGACCAGCTCCTCGCCCTGAATGGCTCGCCCGTGGTGCGGTTGAACCGCGCCATGGCGATCTCGATGCGCGACGGTGCGGAGGTCGGACTGGCGCTGCTCGATCAACTGGAGCGGGGGCGGACCGGACGCGTTTCGACCGGACCGGAGCCGACCGGAGGGGGGCGGCTCGCGCGCTACCACCTGCTTGCCGCCGCCCGAGCCGACAACCTGGCCCGCCTCGGCCGCACGGAGGAAGCGGCCGCCGAGTACGCCCGCGCGGCCGACCTCGCGCGGAATGGGGCCGAGCGCCGCTTTCTGCGGTCCCGGGCATCCTCATTGCGCTCGGTCGGGTGAAGGGCCGGTGTCGGTGGGTGGCGGCCGGGCGACACCGCGCGTGCGGCCCGCCGTGAGAGCGTGGAGTTCACGGTCTGCCGGGTGCGGGGGATGACGCGCGGGAAAAATCTCGTGTGGTTTGTCCATTGCGTTGGATACCGATGTCCATCGTGTTGGACAAGCGACAGGGTCTTCCCTGGCGGTCGGCGCCGGAGCGCCGGAGCGGCATGGCGCCAGAGCGGCAGAGCGGCAGGTCGCCGGAGCGGCAGAGCGCCAGGGCGGCAGCGAGCGAGACCGGTCAGCGGGCGCCGCGGGCGCGGAGGGCATCGCGGGCCCGGACGGAGAGAGCCGGGTCGAGCCTCCCGCCCAGCTCGGAAGTGAGTTCGAGCGCCGTGTTGAGGCGGGGGGCGTCGCCGTACTGCAGGACGACATCCATGTAAGGCGCGAAGGCGAGCGCGGGGTCGAGGCGGGCGGCCTGGCGGAGGTGATCGATCGCGGGGCCGAACTGCTCGCGACGGCCGAGGAGATCCGCAAGTGAGATGTGCGCCCGGGCCAGCGAGTCGTCGAGCTCGAGCGCGCGGGTGAGGTTCTGTTCTGCTTCGGCGTCGAGACCGAGAAGCGCCTGGACCGATCCGATCCCTTGGCGCCAGGCGGCCACGTCGACCAGTCCGTACTCGAGGCAGAACTGGTAGTGGCCGAGGGCAGCACGGGCCGAGCGCTCGAAGGCGTTCGCGTCGGTGGTTTGGTTGGCCTCGGCGATGCGGTACTCGGCCTCGTGGATCCGGTACTGAATGACGCCGGAGTGGCCGAGAAAGAGGAACAACACCCCGACCGCAATCTGCATGCCCAGGCCGGCGGGAGTGAAGCGGCCGGCGCGACGTAGGGTCCAGGCCTGAATGGTGGAGAACGGCGCGCGCCAGTTGCGGAACCAGACCAGGGCGAGGTAGGCCGTGATCGCCGCGATCCCCAGTGAGAGCAGGAACGGCACCGCTTCGTAGAGGCCGCGAACAGCGTACATCGTGCCGAGGAAGATCAGCCCCATCGCGATCTCCTCCCACCATCCGAAGTCGTAACGCCGAGGGGCACGGGGCGCCTTCTTGCGCCCGAGTTCCGGGCGCGTCCAGCCGAAGCTGAGTGCCTGGCGGGGGCAGACATCGACGCAGTCGAGGCACTTCATGCAACCGGGATCGGTGACCCGGCGGTACAGCTTCGCCTCCTCGTGGACCCGGACGTTCGATGTGCAGGCGGCGGTGCAGTGGCCGCAGCCGTCACACGCGGGGGAAACGAGGATCTTGCCCGGGGCAAGCCGGTCGGCGGGCGAGAAGAGCGCACCGTAGGGACAGGCGTAGGTACAGAACCCCTTGTTGCCGAGAAAGACGATCACCAGCACGCCACAGACGATGATGCTCAGAAGCGAAATCCACAGACCAGGAAAGGTCGCCCAGAAACTCGCCGTGGTGAGGTGAAAGGCCCAGCGCGGCGAGTCGCCGCCGGAGAGCGCGCGGGCGAGCGAGGGCCAGACAAACATGTAGAACGCCGCACCATAGGGGACGAAGACGAGCAGGCGGCTGCGGAAGGGGCGAGGCTTGATCCCGGCCTTGGTCATGATCCAGCCGGCGGCATCCTGGTACGCGAGGAGGTGACAGGCCCAGCCGCAGAAGAAGCGGCCGAAGATCATGGTGGCGAGGGTGGCCAGGGCAAAGAGGATGAACCCCGCGTTGATCATGCCGGTCTGCAGAGTCTGCATCGACTCCGAAGGCTCGAGCGGCGAGAGCGTGCGCCCGTGCATCTTCCACTGGATGACGTGAATGATGATGAAGAGATGAACGCCCAGGAGGGAGAGCATGCGCCAGTGGGTGCGCCTCGACTCGCGGATCGGTCCGCACTTGCCGCGCGCGGCGGCGTCGCTCGTCACTTCAGACATCGCCATTCCTCACCCGGTTGCACCGCGCCTGCGCGCCGCACACCTTGCGCCCGTACGCCGCGCACCCGTGTGCGGCGCGCACCCGTGTGCTGCGCGCCGGAACGGCGCGTGACGGGGAGGAGAGTGCGTCAGATCTCGTTTTTGCGCAAGCACGCCGCCCGGTGGTCGGGGGTGCTACCGGCGACCGGCTCCAGGACCGGGATGGTGGTCTTGCAGGCGGCGGTGGCGTAGGGGCAACGCGGATGGAAGGTACACCCCGACGGCGGATTGAGCGGGCTCGGCGCCTCCCCCTGGAGCGGCGCGCGGTCGCGGCGGCGCCGGGGATCGGCGATCGGCATCGCGTCGAGCAACGCACGGGTGTACGGGTGCTTCGGCTCGCGAAAGAGCGTCTCGCGATCCCCCTCCTCGACGATCTGGCCGAGATACATGATCGCGATCCGGTCGCTCAGGTACTCGACCACCCCAAGGTCGTGGGAGATGAAGAGGTAGGTCAACCCGAGCTTCTTCTGCAGCTCGACCAGGAGGTTCAGGACCTGAGCCTGGACGGAGACGTCGAGAGCGGAGACCGGCTCGTCGGCCACGATCAGGCTGGGGTTGAGCGCCAGAGCGCGCGCGATCCCGACCCGCTGCCGCTGGCCGCCGGAGAACTCGTGCGGGTACCGGTCGATCATCTCCGGCTTGAGGCCGACGGCCACGAAGAGCTCGCGCACCCGGGCGTTCTGCTCCTCGCGGCTCCCGATCTTGTGCACCTCGAGCGGCTCACGCACGATCGAACCGACGGTGAGTCGGGGATTAAGAGAGGAATAGGGATCCTGGAAGATCATCTGGATCTTCCGCCGGAGCGCGAAGAGCTGATGCTTGTCCGCAGTGAGAACATCCGCGCCCTCGAAGAGCACGCGGCCGGAGTTCGCCGCCTCGAGACGCATCAAGGT
Source organism: Candidatus Eiseniibacteriota bacterium (assembly GCA_016712505.1). Lineage (GTDB taxonomy): Bacteria > Eisenbacteria > RBG-16-71-46 > CAIMUX01 > CAIMUX01 > JADJQY01. The sequence continues at coordinate 349,576 of JADJQY010000042.1, forward strand.
GCGACCGAGGGTCGACTTGCCGCAACCGCTCTCCCCGACCAGGCCGAGGGTCTCCCCCTTCTTCAGCGTGAGGGAGACGCCGGCCACCGCCTTGACCTCCCCCTGCTTGGCGGAGAAGAGGCCGCCGCGCACCGGGTACGACTTGTAGAGATCCTGAACTTCCAGCAATGGCGCGCTCACCGTGCGACCTCCAACGGAAAGTGGCAGGCCACCTGGTGGCCGGTGCCGATCGTGGTCAGAGTGGGATCGTCAGTCGTGCAGCGCGCCTGCCGGGCGAAGCAACGATCGGCGAAACGACACCCCTTGGGCGGCGTGATGAGCGAGGGAACGACCCCCTCGATGGTGGCCAGGGCGTCCCGCTTGTTGCTCCCGGGGATCGGGATCGACTGGAGGAGACCGCGCGTGTAGGGGTGCCGGTTGGCCGCGAATAGCTCGTCGATCGGAGCCGACTCGATGGCACGACCGGCGTACATCACCACGACATCATCGCAGGTCTCGGCGACCACGCCCATGTTGTGGGTGATGAGCAGGATCGCGGTTCCGAGCCGCTTCTGCAGATCCTTCATCAAGTGGAGGATCTGCGCCTGGACGGTGACGTCGAGCGCCGTGGTCGGCTCATCGGCGATCAGAAGGTCGGGCTCGGCCAGGAGCGCCATCGCGATCATCACACGTTGCTTCATCCCGCCCGAGAGTTCATGCGGATAGTTGTCGACCCGGCGCGAGGGATCGGCGATTCCGACCGTCTGCAGCATATCGATGATCGTCTGATCGGCCGCCTTGCCCTTCAATCCCTTCCGGCGAGAGACCACTTCCTCCATCTGCTTCCGCACGGTGAAGACCGGGTTGAGCGAGGTCATCGGGTCCTGGAAGATCATCGAGATCTCCTTTCCCCGAAGCTCGGGCATCTCCTTGCTCGGGATATCGAGGATGTTCCGACCCTTCCAGAGGATCTCCCCGCCGATGATCCGGCCGGGGGGATTGGGTACCAGGCGCATGATCGAGGCCGCGGTCACGCTCTTGCCGCAACCCGACTCCCCCACCATCCCGAGGGTGCGTCCCTTCTCGATCGAGAAGGAAACGCCGTCCACCGCGTGGACCCGACCGACGTCGGTGTCGAACACGGTACGGAGGTTCTTGACTTCCAAAAGGGGCACGCTTCGCCTCCGCGTTACTGTCCGAGAACGCTGGTGTTGTCGCCTGATTCGAGCCGGGCCTTGACCCCGTAGGGGTCGGCATCCACCTCGAGGTCCTCGCCGAGCGAGGTACCGTTCTTCATCGCCTCGGCCAGACGGGTGTTGCGGGCCTCGTCGACCCAGAAGACCTGCCAGTCGAGGTACTGCTCCGTCCGCTTGGGCAGATAGAACGCGGGCCAGCGGACATAATCCCAATAGAGGAAGCGGATGTAGGGACCGCGCCAGAAGGGCACATAGAACGCCTCGTCCTGCACGATCGAATCGATCGCGGCCATCGCGCGGATGCGGTTGCCGCGGTCCATGTCCTTCTCGAAGATGTCGATCAGGGAGTCGGTGCGGGCGGTGCCGAAGCTCCAGATGTTGTTGTTGTTCGTCGTCTTCTTGAAGACGCTCCCGAAGTACTGCTTGGGCGACGGGTAGAAGTTGGTCGTCCGGCTCATGAGGGTCAACTCGTACTGACGCTCCAGACCGCGCTCGAAGGCGGTCCCCGGCTCCAGGAGCTGGAGCACCATGTCGATGCCGAGGCGGCGGAACTTCTGCTTCACCACGGTGAAGTGTCGCTCGAGCGATTTCGAGCCGTAGGTGAACGTGAACGCCGCCCGCTGCCCGTACTCATCGACGAAGATGCCGTCACGTCCGCGCTTGGTGAAACCGGCGGCCCGCAGATGCTCGCGCGCCTTGCGCGGATCGAAGCCGTATGGCTTGAGCCTGGGGTTGGTGTACTCGGAGCCCTCGAAGCACGAGGCCATCCGGTAGTAGGCGCCGAACATCAGCTTGTTGTTCAGCTCATCGAAGTCGAAGGTGTACTGAATCGCCTTCCGGAAATCCTTGTTCCGGAAGATCGGCTGCTCCAGGTTCATGGCGAATCCGTAAAGCCCCTGAGGCCAGTCGACGAAGAGCCGCTTCTTGTGGACCCAGCCGTTCTTGACCGCGGGGAAATCGAGTTCCGTCGCCCAGCGGCGGGCGCTGGTCACCGTGTAGTGGCTGATCTCCCCCTTCTTGAAGAAGTCGAAGGCGGCGTTCACGTCGCTGATCACCTTGAGGTGGATCTTGTCGACGTTGTACATACCCTTGAAGTAGCGCTTGTCCTCGCCCCACCAACCTTTGATCCGACTGAAGACGACGTACTGCCCGGACACCGCTTCGGAGATGACATACGGCCCTTGCACCACGCCGGGCACCAGGTTCGCCTGCTCCACCCAGTCGGGCCCGAGCTGCGTGGAGTGGCGGGGCAGGGGGAACATCCCGAAGTCTTCCATCGGCCGCCAGCTCTCGTAGAGGCCGACGATCTTGATCGTGTAGTCGTCGAGCTTCTCCACCGCCTCGAAGTGATCGGCCCAGTACTGGTTATAGTAGGGGTCGACGATGTGCTCGCTTCGCATCATCTCGTTGGTGAACAGGTAGTCATCGGCCGTGACCGGCTGACCGTCACTCCACTTCGCGTCCGGATCGAGCTTGTAGTAGACCGTCTTGTGGTCCGGCTGGATCGACCAGTGGGTCGCCATGCAGGGAATGTAGCGATCGGTGGTCGGGTGCCGCAGGATGAGCGACATGTTCATGCTGAACGAGCGGTTCCAGCCGGCAAAGGCGTCGTTGGAGTTCGGTCCGACGAGCCGCAGGGTGAGCGGGTACGACGTGATGTAGTCGTAGAAGGTGCCCCCCTTGGCCGCGCTCGGATCGCCGATCGGGGGGTCGGTGTCGTTCGTCTCCCAGACCACCCCGGGGATGTCGAGGGCCGCGGCCTGCCCGACGACGCCGAAGGAGAGCCCGGCAACACAGAGCACCAGAGCGGAGCGCCCGAGTGCGCCTCCGAGGCGAGAACCAGACAGTGTCGAACGCATGCGCACTCCCTACTCGTACCGCGCGTACTGCTTGGGATCGAACGCCTCGCGGATCGATTCGCCGATCAGCGTGACGAGAAAGAGGGTCAGCAAGAGCGCCGAGAAGGGCGCGATCGCCAGCCAGATCTTGGTCCGGTTCTCGCTCTGGAGCGCCTGGTCGATCATCTCCCCCCAACTGGGAGTGGGCGCCGGCAGGCCGAAACCGAGGTAGTCGAGGCCGGTGAGGGTCGAGATCGCGGCGACCACGGCAAAGGGGGTGAAGGTCACCAGGGGCGTGATGCAGTTGGGCAACAGGTGTCGGAAGATGAGCTGCCGCCGCGACGCGCCGAAGGAGCGGGCAGCCAGGGCATACTCCCGGGTCTTCTCCCGGTACACCTCGGTCCGCATGTAGAAGGTGATGCCGATCCACTGGAACATGCCGAGAATCACGACCAGCATCCAGAACGAGGGGCGGACGAAGGTCGAGATCACGATCACCACATAGAGGAACGGGAGCGACGACCAGATCTCGATGAACCGCTGGCTGAAGAGATCGAACTTGCCCGCGAGGAACCCCTGGAGCGCACCGATGGTCGTGCCGATCGTCTGCCCGACCAAGACGAGGGAAAGGGCAAAGAAGATCGAGATGCGGAACCCGTAGAGGAGTCGGGCGAACACGTCCCGCCCCTGCGAGTCGGTCCCGAAGAGATGACGGCTATCCGGCGGATTGGGCGGAGGCTCGGGATAGTTGAAATCCGGCTCGTACGGATCGTGGGGCACGATCGGCATCACCACGAAGCCGCCCCCCTTCTCCTTGAGCGTCGCCTTGAGGGTGACGTAGTCGGCCTCGAGGTCGTCGAAGCCGAACTCATCCTTCTGCCCGAACTCCGCCATGGTGTGGAAGGTGAAGGTCGGGAAATAGGCCTTCCCCTGGTGCCAGACGAAGATGGCCCGCCGGTTGGCGATGAAGTCGGCGAAGAGCGAAAGGCCGGTCAAGGTGGCCAGGACCAGGAGCGCGATGTAACCGCGTTTGATCCGCCGGAACCGCTGGAACCGCTTGGCCGTGACCGGATCGAGTTGAAACTTCCACATGGTCTACTCGAAGCGGACGCGCGGATCGACCAGCGCGACCGTCAGGTCGGAGAGGAGGTTGCCGAAGAGCTGGAGCACCGCGCCGATCACGGTGAAGCCCATGACCACGGGGTAGTCCCGCGAGGTGATCGATTCGAAAAAGAGCATTCCCATCCCCGGAATATTGAAGACGCGTTCGATCAGGAGCGACCCGGCCAGGATCAAGGCGATGTTGTTGCCGAAACTGGTCGCGAGCGGAATGAGCGAATTGCGAACCGCGTGGCCGAAGACGGCCCGCGGCCAGGTCAGTCCCTTGGCCAGCGCGGTCTTGACGTAGTCCGCGCTCATGTTCTCCATCAGGCTGTTCTTCATCAGCACGGTCATCACGGCGAAGAGGTGGATCGACCAGCAGGCGAGCGGCAGGACCGCGTGGTGCGCGATATCTTTGATCTTCCCGCCAAGGGTCATCTCGGCAAACTCCGCGCTGTGAAAGCCGGAGAGGGGAAACCAATCGCGCTGCACCGCGAAGAGGGCGAGCAGCACCGCGCCGAGGGCATAGCCGGGAATGGAGTAGAGCAGGAAGACCACGAACGACGAGACGTTGTCGAACGCCGATTTGTGGCGCAGCGCCTTCGAGATTCCGAGCGGAATGCAGACCATGTAGGTCAGGAACGTCGTGATCAGACCATAGAAGAGAGACACCGGCATCCGCTCTACGATGATGTCCATCACCGGGCGAGTGTAGCGGAACGAGTTTCCCAGCTTGAGCTGCACCAGGTTGGAGAGGTAGATCGCGTACCGAACCGGGACCGGCTTGTCGAACCCGTAGTACTTCTTCAGATTCTCGAGCTGGTCTTCGGGGATCGCCATGGTGCTGACCATGCTGCGTCCCCCGCCTCCCGCCCCCGATTCTCCGCCCGCTCCCCCGGCCATCCGGAGTTTGAGCTGGTCGATCGGGCCGCCGGGCACGAACTGACAGAGAATGAAGACCGCGAAGGTGATCCCGAGAAAGGTCGGAATCATGAGCAGCATGCGCCGCAGGAGATAGGTGCGGAGGGCACCGCCTCGTGATTTCGCCATCGTTAGTGATGTTCTCCGTAGTTCAGTTCACCCGCTCGGATCTCGACCGTCAGCCGGTTCGACTCGGGCGGAAGCGGACAGGTGGCGTAGGGGGTGAAGACGCAGGGCGGGTTGTAGGCGCGGTTAAAGTCGAGCACCACCACCCCGTTCTGCGCCGGATCGCTCTCGAGAAAGCGGCCGCCGCCGTAGGTAGCGACTCCGCTCGTGCCGTCGGAGAAGATGAACGACCAGCTCTCGTCTCCCGGCTCCGCCGTCGGCTCGAGCCGGGCGGTCTGGCCGTCGATCTGGAACTCGACATAGCCCGGACAGCTCTCCTCCGAGACCTGGCCGAGCACGTTGGGAATCGCGATCGTTCGGGGCGGGTCGTACGGCACGAACTTCGCCTCGACTCGATGGGCCGGGTCGACCGGATACCACCGGCAGCCGGCGAACTCACGCCGGGCCTGGCTCTCCGGGTCGCGCAGGCGGATCCCCAGGCGGTCTTGACGCCGGATCAGGTGGAATGTGACGCGACCGACCTTGAGCAGATCGGCCGCACCGGAGGCGTCATCGGCGAGGGTGCGACTGGTGACCGCCTGGTCCCCCAGGAGCACCGTCGCATCGGGAAAGACCTTGAGCTGAACCTCCCCCTCGGAGAACAGCAGGAAGCCGGTCTGGGGAAGCCCGACCCCCGGTGGAAGCAGCACGTCGCTCCGGGGATCGTTGCCGAGCGTGTTCTTCCCCTCCTTGAGCCAGAACAGCCCCGCCACCGTGAGCCACCCGGTGTCGGAGCGGAGGCGGGTCTCCCGGTCGGCGCGCCAGGCCTCGATCTCACGCCGATAGTCGCCGTCTGACGCGAGGTCGGAGGGGGCCGCCCCGTGGGCGAACCCGGCGACGGCGAGGGTAATCACTGCCCAGGAGCCCAAGCCGGCGAGGCCGCCCAGGAGTCTGGACGGCCGAAGTGAAGAAAGGTGTACGCTGCTGCGATTCATGCCACCGGCAGTCTAACCGACGAACATCCCGGAACCCACCCAACGCTTCGAAAGTCCGAATGCCGCGCCGGAGGCAGGATCAAAGCTCGAAGAACCGCTCAACGAACGGGGCATCCTTGGGGATGCTGACCAACCCGTAGTGCCCGGGCAGGAACCAACGCAGATAGGTCATGATCGCCCCGAAGTGCTGATCGTCACGGCATTCTTCCCGGAACACATTGAACGCGAGCGACTGGTCCGGGGCGGCCTCGGGATCGGTGATCATCATCACCTTCGGCGTCTCGAGTTTCACCTTCTCGGTGAGGAAGCGGCGCAGGGTGTTCCGGGCGTAGAAGGGGACGAATTCCTCGCTCGGGGTCCCGACCATGATCTGCCGCTCGACCGAGGGATCGGGCTGCTTCGGCTCCGGCACGAAGGTCTCGAAGGTGCCGTAGGCGCGCCGGGCCCAGAGGTTGCCGAAGGTGAAGACCCAGTCGGCCGCGTTCGGGCGCGGGTTGATCACGATTCCCAGGCCGTGGTCGAGGCAGTGATCGAGGACCAGATCGATCGAAACGGCCTGGAACGGCTTCTGCGGCTGGGGGAACTTCAAGACGAAGTAGCCGAACTGATCCGGTCCGGTCAGCACCTGGGGGTCGTTCAGCTCGAAGGCGGCATCGTAGATCGCATCGAAGAACTCCTTCTTCCAATCGGCGTCCCGCTGCGCGGGATCGACCAGGAGTTTCTCGTGGACCGCCTGGGTGCTCTGGGTCGAGGGCTGGGACATCCGGATCTCCTTTGCGTGGTTCTGGTCATTCGCCCGGAAAACACGCACGGGATCCGGGGCTGGCAAACGGCGTGATGTTAGCGGGTGGGCCGCCGCCGGGCAAGCCGCTGGCGCGCTCGGACCGTCGCCGCGCGGGGGGCGGCGGCGCGTTCCACCGACTTGTGCCGGCCACCGGATCCGACCTACAGTTTCCGCTTTTGGAGTGCGCATGGAGTACCATCCGACCGGGGCCGCTTCGGTGACCCGCAGACACCACCAGGGCCGGAACGTCATCCTCTCCGAAGGGCACTTCGGGAGCCTGCTCGAGGCCTACGCCAATCATGCCCGGATCTGGCAGACCGACAGCGACGGATTGATCGACGTCATGATGCGTCAGGGGCTGGCCGCCCTGACCTTGCACCTGGCCAACCGCCCGCGCGACACCTCGGTCGGGCTGACCCTCAACCTCAAGCGCCCTCCGCTCAATCTGTTCCTGACTGGGGAGGCAGGTGAACGGACCGTCACCGGCCGCGCCTTCGTGGACGGCGTTCGGGTGGCGGAGAGTAGCCGTCTCTTCATGCAGGCCCGCCGGCCACTGCACGAACCGACCCAGAGCACGATCGAGGTCGAAGGGTTCGACTTGCTGGAAATCTTCGAGCAGTACTACGCCCGGTCCGAGCAGCACCCGGCCCGCTTCTTCGAACTGGGCGAGGATGCCTACCTCATGGTCCTGGCCCTTCCGGGGATCGATGCCGCCTGGTTACGCGCCCTGGACGCGGACGGTGCCCGGGCGTTGCTCGACGACACCACGCCGCTCGAGGACCGCACCTTCCGATTCGAGTGCGGCTGCAATCCCCAGAAGATGATCGCCGCACTCCGGAGCCTGTTCGAGGGGCGGCCGGAAGAGCTTTTCCAGGGGGAGTCGCAGGTCGAGGCATCCTGCCCCCGCTGTGGCCGGCGCTGGTGGATCCAGGCCGAGGGGTTCTGATCCCGAGTCCAGAGAACAGAAGCTGGCGCGTGGCTCCCGGATCGGGCAAGATCGCCCGCCGCGAGGGGGATCCTCGCCTTTCGAGAACAGGAGGGACAAGAATGAACGTACGCACATGGATCATCGCCGGCGCGGTCCTCATCGGTGTCGCGACTCCGGGCTGGGCGGAGCACCCGACGGGAACCGAGCACCCCAAGGCGACCGAGCATCCGAAAGCCACCGAACACCCTGCCGGCACGGATGCCGGTCAGCAGGCGATGATGGAGGCCTGGGCCAAGGCGGCTGCTCCTGGGCCGGAGCACGAGGCGATGGCTTCGATGGCCGGAATGTGGGACGCCCAGGTGAAGAACTTCATGGACCCGGCTGCCCCCCCGATGGAGTCGAAGGGGACGGCGGAGTTCGCCATGGAACTGGGCGGACGGTACATGGTCCAGCGCTTCCACGGCGAGATGATGGGGCAGTCGTTCGAGGGACTGGGGTACGACTCCTTCGACAACATCACCAAGACCTACCGCTCGATCTGGATGGATAGCATGAGCACGGCCATCTCGGTCATGACCGGCAAAGCGGACCCGGCGACCCGGACCATCACCTACGCCGGAAGCATGAACGACGCGGTCTCGGGCACGCCGATCCCGATGGAGACCGTCCTGACCTTCGTCGACAAGGACCATCAGAAGATGGAGATGAGGCAGCCGGGACCGGACGGCAAGATGGTGAAGACGATGGAGATCCTCTACTCGCGCAAGAAGTAGCTATCCGCGGCGACCGCCGGATCTCCGCAAACGAGAACGGCTCCACGAGGCAGAATCCTCGGGAGCCGTTTCTCTTGGTTCGAAGCCGCGTCGGATCGCGCGGTCGCGTTAGCCGTCAGCGCAGCAAGGTGAGCCGCTCGGTCTGGGTACCCCGATCGGTCGCCAGCTTGATCAGGTAGATGCCGCTGGCCAGTTCGTGACCCGCGTCATCCCGACCGGTCCAGTTCACCCCGTGGATGCCCGCATCCATCGCCCCGCGGGCCAGCGTGGCCACGCGCCGCCCGCTCGCATCGTAGACCCCCAGGTCGACGGTGGTTCGGACCGGCAGGGCGAAGCCGATCTGGCTCCGGCCGGGGGCCGGGTTCGGGGCCGGCTTCGCCAGCTCGACCTGGGTGATCAGGAGGCCGCCATTCACGTCCGAGGGATTGGTCCCCATCTGCAGATCGAACAGCAGGTGGGACAACAGACCGTTCCCACCGGTCAGGCCGAGATCGAAGCCGACCAGGTTCGGCGGCATCACCGGATTGGCGCGCACGGTGAAGGACGGGGTGAGCGTTCCGGCACCGCCGGCGGGAAGCGCACCCAGGCTGCTGTTCCCCTGCAGGATCACGATCTGCAGGGTGCGGGAAACGAGGTGGCCGTTCAGGCCGGCCGCATCTCCGCTGCCGTTGTTGGCCAGGTTCAGAACCAGGTCGACCGTCTCGCCGGGGTTGATCACCCCGTCGCCGTTTCCGCTGATCGCATCGTCAACCGTTACCGAGGTGATGCCGAGTACCGGGGCGTGGACGGTGAAAGTCAGCGCCTCGTCCCAGCCGCCGCCGGTGGCGTTGATGGCGAGGGTGAATCCGATCCCGTCCTGATCGGCGGCGTTCGGCGCGACGGTGAAGACGAAGGGGGCATCGGCGTCGGCCGTGGCGCTCACCGCGATCTCGCCGAAGGCAGCGACGGCGTCGACCATGGTGACATTGGCCGTGGTCGGTACGAGGGTGGCGCTCACGTTGTGCGCATCCTCGAGGCCGTCATTGGTCAAGGTCACCGAGATCGAGACCTGTTCACCCGCCTCGATCTGTCCGTTCGTGGTGCCTTCCCCCAGGTCGGTCGCGGAATAGCTCTGAATATAGACGTGCGCCAGGCTGGGATTGTCGACCAGCAGATCTTCGACGTGGGTCTCGTGATTGTAGGCGCTGACCGTGAGGGTCACGGTCGAGGGGGACGGCGGCTGAAGATCGAGCACCACGTCGGCGAGCCCATTGCCGTCGGCATAAGCCGAGCCGTAGAGCGTGCCGTTGGCGTAGATCGACACCAGGGCGTTCGGCTCATCGACCGTCACCTGGTAGCTGGCTGCGCCGCTCGGCAGCAGACCGTCGTGGCTGACGGAGAGCGGCGCCGGAGCGTCGGTGCGGAGCCAGAGAGAGCCGTCCCCGAAGATGTTGTACTCCTCGAAGAGCGCGATCCCTTCGGTCCCCGGCCACATGTCGAGCGCCTTCATGATTCCGCTCATGCAGGAGCCGCCGACGCTGTTGCGCTCCTCGTCCACGATCACCCGGACCGCCTCATTCTGCATGTCGGTCGGGGGCACCCAGGAACAGAGGAGCGAGGATCCGTACATCGCGATGGCCCCGCGAGGGGTCTCCACACTGCCGGTGCGCATCCACGCCTCGGCGAAACACTCGTTGTTCTGGAAGCCGCCGTTCGAGCAGGAGACGTCGAGGATGAACGGGTTCTTGTAGCCGTTGACCAACTGGTGCACGTCATTGTTGTTGAAACCGGTGGTGCCCCAGCTGGTGCCGCTGCCGTGGCCGATGTAGTTCAGGATGCTCCGACCGGAGTTGAGCGCCTGGAACAGCGCCTGCTTCGTCGCGGTCGGTTCACAGATATCGTCCACCTGGGTATAGGTATAGGCGAGCAGCATGTCGCGCAGGATCTGCACCCGCTCGCAATCGGTGTACCCGGACCATCCGCCTTCGTCGCTCGCCACTCCCACTCCCTTGTGGTACCAGTCGGAGTCGGGGGAGGAAAGATCGGGTAACTTCTCGTAGCGGATGATCTTGTTGATCTGGTTCTCCGCCTGGGCCAGATTCTGCGCCGAGATGCGAGAGATGATCGCGTCGGGGTAGTAATCGGTACCGGCGAGCCGCATGTAGGTGACATCGGACGGCGCCGCTTCCACATCGCCGTACATGGTCGGGATCTGTTGGATGTCCCCGACCAGGATGACGTAGGTGAGCCCTTCGGAGTCGTTGTACAGGTTCTGCACATAGCTCTTGATCGCGCCGGACGAAGCGCCGACATCCCCCACCTGCATCAGCATCGAGCGCATCCCCTTCTGCAACTTCCACTCGTGGAGCTGCTGGGCCGCGCTGAGCAGGGTCTCGTGGGTGAGGATCAGGCAGCGCCCCGGCTCCGGAAGCTGGATGTACCGCTCCTGGTCGTAGTTCAGGAACAGATCGTCATAGATCGGAGCGAACTCGGGATCGATCGGACGGTGCGCGCCGACGAAGGGGTTGATCTCGACCCCGTTGGACGGCACCACCTCGAGCTCCATCCGGGTCACCACTTCGAGTTGGCCGCTCACCGGGTCGTAGCGGAAGGGCGAGACCTCCACGATCGCTCCGCGCAGGTCACGCACGATGTACGGTTCGAGGAGCGCGGCCTGGGCTTCGGGGAAAAAACCGGCCCGCTGATAGGATTGCCCGAAGACGAACGGCACGTCGGCCGGATTGGTGTCGCGAGTGATGTGTCCCTTCGAAGGGGTCACCGGCGCGGTGGAAAGGGTGCGGGTCTCGACCTCGAGCACACGCACCTCGAAGGCGCCGCGGTCGGGCAGCGCGACCGAACGTCGCACCACCGGAAGCTGCGGCGCACCGACCTCCATCAACGCTGACTCTCCTGGAATCACGTACGACTGCGTCAGCACGCCGTTGGCCAGGACATCATTGCGCTCGACCCCGGCGAGGTTCCACTCCAGCAGGGTACCGCTGGGCGAGTCGGCCACGACCTGGAGTCCGGTCTCCACCGAGCCGAACGGAATCCAATCGGCAACGGCGGGCAGTGCGGTAATCACGAGCGTGGCTCCGGCGAGCGAGAGGCGACGGACGGAGAGCTGCAACATGCGATCCTCCGATAGGTGTGCGCTGGCCAAACTCCCCGCCGGCGGCGCGCACGTCGCGACAACCGCGCGCTACCTCCTGGGCACCGGCGAAAGGGCATTCGTTTGGCAGGAACCGAGTTTAGCAAGTTCGCAGGGGCGAAGAGAATCCGCTTTTCCGGGGACGCTGCGTTCTCCTCGGTACCGCGCCTCTCGTGAATACTACAAAATCGGTTCAAAATCCGTGCATACAATCGGAAGTGCCCAGGGTGGAAGAAGATAGAGCCACAGCGATCCGGAGAATCCGTGATGGCGAAGAGAATCTTGGAGACCGAGAATTGGAAGGTGGGCTAATATTCCATTCCGGTTTTGGGAATTATTTTGGTCCTGGCGTAGATGATGCCGTCCGTCTCGTGGCTTCCGCAGGCGGACGTTGGCGAGGATCAGATTGAGATTGAGAGTCGAACGTCGACGTGGCCACCCCGCTGCGCGAGACGGGAGACTCTCGACGGCGCCCCCGGCGGTCGAGTTCGGCTGAATATCGTAGGAGAACCCTTCTGCGGTCGTTCAGGGGAAGTCGAGCCACGGTCGTCCGGGGTGCGCCGGTTTGTCTTCGGACTTTGTTGGGCCATCGAACCAGCGCGCGTTGATCTCGCGCCCGCCGATCCAGCGCAGCTCGAACTCGCGCGCGTTGATCCAGGGTCTAGCGCGCATCGAGCAGCCGCACCTTCCCATCGATCACTCCGACTGCGAGCCGTTCCCCTGCGGGATCGAACGCCACACGGTAGACCGGATCGGCGTAACGCAGCGTGGCCACCGGCCTCCAGGAAGCGGTCTCCCAGACGACTGCAGTCTGATCGTACGAGCCGCTCACCAGGCGCGTTCCATCCGGAGTGAAGGCAAGTCCGTAGATCGCACCGTCGTGCTCCCGGCGCGCGGCCAGTTCCTCCCCCTTCATGGCGTCCCACACCTTGATGCGCCCGTCGGCCGCCGCGGTCACGATGTTGGCTCCGTTCGTGGTGTAGGCCAGGGCGTTCAGGTGATCCCCATGGGCCGCGATCTCGCGCAGCTTCTTCCCCGACTCGGCGTCCCAGAGGACCAGGCGACCATCCTTCCATCCCGTGGCGAGGGTCCGCTGATCGGGGGACCAGGCCAGGGAGAGCGCGGCAATGTCTCGCCGCTCCATCGTGCGCAACAGGCGGCCGCTCACCGATTCCCAGACCCGCACCGTGCCGTCATACCCCGCGCTGGCCAGGAATCGCCCGTCGCGGTTGAGCGCGAGCTGCGGCACCCCGCCGGTGTGCCCGATGAATTCCCGGACCAGGCGCCCGCTCTCGGCCTCGAAGGAGCGGATGCGGGATCCGTTCTCGCTGGTGAAGACGCGTCCGCCGTCGCGCGAGAAGATCGCGTCGAGCGCCCCGGCCGCGTGGCCGGAGATCGAGGTCAGCACCTTTCCGCTCGCCGCGGTGAAGATTCGCACCGTCGAGTCGTGACAGGCCGCGACGAGGCGAGTCGAGTCGGGGCTCCAATCGATCCCCCAGATTCCCGACTGCGTGCCGGTGTCGAGTTCCTCCCGGGCGATGTTCCGGATGTCCCACACCCGGACCGTACCGTCCGCTCCGCCGCTCACCAGGTGCTGCCCATTGCCGTGCATCGCGACCGAGCGGACCTCACCCGTGTGGCCGCGCAGTCGCCCGAGCGGTTCCAGCGGCTTCGTGGTCCAGGCGCGGATTGTCTGGTCCTGCGACCCGGTGACCACGCAGGAGCCGCCCGGATCGAGGGCGATGGCGAGTACCTCCTTGCCGTGCCCCTCGAGCCTCCGCTCTTCGAACAGCTCGGTGTCCCAGAGGTGACCGGCCTGATCGGAGCCCGCCGCGGCCAGCCAGTCTCCGGCGTAGCTCGAGGAGATGGCGCGGAACGCGCAGAAGGGGGTGTCGGGATCCTGGTCGTACCCGGGGCCGAGCGTGAGGAGCGCCTGCTTGTTCGCCAGATCGTAGACCTGCACCGTGTTGTCCCACCCGGCCGAGGCGACGACATTCCGCTCGCCCAGGAAGGTGACCCCGGGAACCGGCGGACGCGGCTGGTGCGGCTGGATGGTCTCGACCACGCGGCGCGTGGAGGTGTCCCAGACCACGACCGAACCCTCGGTGCATGACGCGGCGAGCTGCGAACCGTCCTTGCTCCAGGCGACGCCGATCGGTCGGAGCGACTCGACCTTCCAGGTGTCGACGAGCAGCCCGCGGATCACATCCCAGATGCGGACCGTCCCGTCGGCCGAAGCAGAAGCGAGGACGGGCGAAGCGGTGCTGAAGGCGATCGAGGTCACCTCCGCCTCGTGTCCCCGCAGGGTGTCGAGGCAGGTCCCGGTCTCGTAGTCCCAGACCCGGATCGTGCCGTCCTCGCCCGAGGAGGCGAAGCGCCGGCCGTTCGGGGCCACGGCAACACTCCAGACCGCCCCATCGTGCCCGACCAGCGTCGTCTCGCTCTGGTCTGCGGCCGACTGCAGGTACCGCCACTCCCAGCCCCGCCGCTCGGCGGGCGCACCCAGGATCCAGCGCTGGAGCGCCCGGGTGTCGTTGGCGGACAAAGCCCCTTGCGCCGCAGCAATGTGCGCGCGGTACGACTCAAAGGTCGGATCTGGCGCCTCGTCCGCGGCCGCGGCTCCGACGACCAACGTAAGGGCCACGACGCCACCCAGCTCCCACCGCACGCCGCCGATCCTCACCTGTTGGCCTCCTACTTTTCGCCCTTGCCTGGTTCCCGGGCTTGCCTGGTTCCCGGGCTTGCCTACTTCCTGGGCTTGCCTACTTCCCGGGCTTGAGCGTCCGCCCGAACAGCTCCCGAACCTCATCCCATGCCTTGCCCGCCGAGACCTGATCGTACTTGGGGTTGCTCGGGTTAGCGAACGCGTGGACCGCATCGTAGCGGAGGATCCGCGCCTTCACCCCCGCCTCCTTCAGCGCCGCCTCGAAACCCCCGACCGTCTCCTCCGGCAGGCTCGCATCCTGGGTTCCGAAGACGCCGAGAACCTCCGCCTTGATCCCTGCGAGCTGGGCGACCTCGGTCACCGGACGCCCATAGTAGAGGACACAGGCGTCGAGATCCGGGTCGAGCAACGCCGTCCGGAGCGACCAATGCCCACCGAAGCACCAGCCGATCGAACCGATGTGGGTCGCCTTCACCCTTGGGTCGGACTCCAGAAAGTCGATCCCTGCCCGGAGCGCCTTCAGCGACGGCTCGTCTTCCACTGCCTTGATCAACTCCATCGCCCGGTCCGGCGTCGTCGCCAGCTCGCCCCGGTAGAGGTCGACCGCGAGCGCGGCGTACCCGTCGGCCGCCAGCCGATCGGCCCAGTGCTTGATGTGGTCGTTGAGTCCCCACCACTCGTGAATCACGATCACCGCCGGCAGCGGTCCCTTCGCACCTGGCGGGAGGCTGAGATATCCCTTTGCCTCGCCAAGCTGCACCATCTCTCCCTTGAGCGCGGCGGGGGCGTCCTGCTTCAGCTCGTGGAGCTGCTTGAACTCCTCCTCGGTCACCCCCATCCACATGCCGGGGGCATCGGCCCCGTCCGCCTTGACCGCCACGGCGACCTTCCCCTTCGTACTCGCGGCTCCTCCATCCTTGGCCACCGCCCCAGCCCCGATCACGGTGGCGATCGCGGCCGCCGCGATCCCGACTGCCATCCAGTTCGCCTGCTTCATCAGCGCTCCCTTCCTTGCCTTCTTCGACGAGACCTTGCTGCCCCCGGCCACTATACCCGGCCGCGGAGCCGCCTCCCTCCTCGATCAGGGGAATCGGGGAACAACAAACGAGGGTCGGACGATGAAATCGTCCGACCCTCTCTGGTCGCGCCGCCGGCCGCGCATTGGCGACGCTCCCATATCGATCCGGTTGTTCTCGGTTCGGGCGTGATCTCCGCCCCCGGCTCAGTTCAGGTCGACCGGCTTCCCGTCGGCCGCGCGATGGGCCACCGCGCCGAGCTTGAGTTCGCCGACCTGCGCTTCGATCTGCGCCCGGTCGCCCACCGCGACGACCAGCATCCGCTCCGGCCGGATCCACTTCTTCGCCGTCTCGACCAGGTCCTGCGACGTCATGGCGTTCACCCGACCCGGCAGACTCTGGAAGTAGTCGAGCGGCTGATCGTTGAGATAGAGCTGCCCAAGCGTGCCGACCGTCTGATTGGTCGTCTCGAACTTCGCCGGCAGAGTCTGGGTGAGCGAACGCTTCGCCAGGGTCAATTCCTCTTCGGTCGCCGGGCGGGTGAGCAGGCCGCGATACTCGTTCAGCATCTCGCCGATCGAGGCTCCAGTCACGTCGGCTCGCACGCTGGCAAAGCAACCCAGCGAACTGACCCCGCGCTCGTCACCGAGCCAGGAGTAGCACCCGTAGGAGTAGCCCTTGTCTTCGCGCAGGTTCATGTTGAGTCGACCGGCGAAATTGCCGCCGACGACGACATTGAGCAGATTGAGGCGGTCCCAGTCGGGATCGGAGCGACGGGTTGCGATCTGCGCCACGAGGAGCGCGGTCTGCGGAGCCCCCGGCTTGTCGACGATCACCAGCCGATTCGCGATGGGGCGACCGGCATCCGGCGAGGCAGGTACCTTCGCCTCTCCGATCCAGCCGCCGAATGCATCGGTCGCGAGCTTCTTCGCCTCCCCGACCGAGAGATCACCGACCAGAATCAACGCGGCGTTGTTGGGGGCGTAGTAGTCGCGGTAGAAGGCCTGCACGTCCGCGCGGGAAATCGCCTGCACCGTCTCCTCGGTGCCGCCCGGCGTGTGCCCGTAGGGATGCGTCTCGCCGTGGAGGCACGAGCCGAGCACCCGGACGCCCGCGCCGAACGGTGCGGCCTGCTCCTCGATCAAGCCGGTGATCCGCTGGCTACGCACCCGCTCCACCTCGGCCTCGGCAAACGAGGGCGAGAGGACCACCTCGGCCAGAATCGAGAGGGTGGGTCCGAAGTTCTGCTTCAGCGAACGACAGTTCGCGAAGGTGCCGTCGGACCCCGAGCCAACCCCGAGGTCCGCGCCCAGCGCCTCGAGGTCGCGCGCCAGCTGCATGGCATCGCGCTTGGTCGTTCCCTCGTCGAGGAGGTCGGCGGTGAACCCGGCCAGACCGAACTTGCCAGCCGGATCGGCCGCGCTGCCGGCACGGAGGATGATCTGTCCCGCCGCCACCGGAAGCGCCTTCGATTGATGATGATAGACCGTGAGCCCGTTGGGCAGCTCGAAGCGGTTCGGCGTGGGGAGAGCGACGGCGGCGCGAGCCGCAGCCGACGGAATGGTGTTCCGCCACGGCTCCTTCTTGGGATCCTCGGGCGAGACCTTCTCGGCCGTCGCTTCCGGCATCGGCGGAGCCGGCGGATCGGGCGGCAGCACCTTCTCGCCCGGGTCGCAGGCCACCAACGCCCGCTTGTTCCGGCCCAGCTGAGCCGCGGCGAACTCCTGAACCCCCTTCCGGGTCACCGCCGCGTAGCGGGCCAGGTCCCGATTCAGGTAGTCCGGCGTACCGTGGTAGTGATTGTACTGATTCAGCCGATCCGCGACCCCGGCGAACCCGCCCGAGCGCTCCAGGCTCGAGATCATGTCGCTCCAGATTCCATTGCGCGCCGAGGCCAGCTCCTCCTCGGTCGGGCCTTCCGTGGCCAGCCGCGCAATCTCCGCATCGATCGCAGCCTCCAGTTCCGCGTTGGTGTGCCCCGGCTTCGCCGTGGCGCTGAGCTGGAACACCGTCCCGAGGAGCTTCGACTGCGGGTCGATCGAGACATCTTGCGCAATCTGCTTGTCGTAGACGAGCGACTTGTACAGCCGGCTGGCCTTCCCCTGGCCCAGGATCCGCGCGGTGACCTTCGCCTCCGCATCACCGGGCTGGTAGATCGGTGGTGTGATCCAGGCCATGGTCAGCCGCGGCAGCTCGACCTTGTCGGTCATGCTGATCCGCCGCTCCGAGGTGATCGGCGGCGTCGTCGCCTTGATCGGCGGAACCTCGGCACCACGGGGAATCGACCCGAAGTACCTATCGATCAGCGCCTTCGTTTCGGCCAGGTCGATGTCGCCCACGATCGCCAGACTGGCATTGTTGGGGCAGTAGTAGCGCCGGAAGAAGTCGCGCACATCCTCGAGCTTCGCCGCCTGGACATCCTCGTGCGATCCGATCACCGCGGCATAATAAGGATGTGTCTTCGGGAAGAGGGCGTGCCAGAGCTCTTCTTCCTGCAGGCCATAGGGGGGGTTCTCCACGCCCTGGCGGCGTTCGTTCCGCACCACGTCCTGCTGATTCGCCAGGCTGACCGCATCGAGCGTTTCGAGCAGGTAGCCCATCCGGTCGCTTTCCATCCAGAGGGCCAGCTCGAGCTGACTCGACGGCACATCTTCGTGGTAGTTGGTCCGGTCGAAGTCGGTCGTGCCGTTGATGTGGGACGCCCCGGCCGCCTCCAGGAGGGAGAAGTAGCGGTCCTCCCCCACGTGGAGGGAGTTCTGGAACATCATGTGTTCGAAGAGATGAGCGAAACCGGTGCGCCCCGGCTCTTCATTCGCTGGTCCCACGTGGTACCACAGGTTCACCGCGACCAGCGGAACCCGCGCGTCCTTCCGCAGGATGACCTCCAGCCCGTTCTTCAGGGTGTAGGTCTCGAAGGGCAGATCGACCGTCGGGGGCTTCACCTCCGCGGCCGCCGGGCGTGGGAGCGACCAGCCCGCCAGGACGATCGCGGCCAGGGCGACGCCAGCAAGGGGCAAGCCGGCGAGGGGCACTCCGGTCAGGGGTACTGCGGTCAAGGTCAGTTCCGTTCGCGTCATGGGATAACGCATCCATCTCCTCCTGTCGTGCTTTCGGCGGGCTCCGAACCCGGGCGAACCCCGGTCCCGACACCCCTGGCTTCCTGCGGACCACCACTCCAGGCGGTCCAGACCGTCTCGGCGTTCGGTGCCGCTCTGCGCGACAGAAGGGGGATGACCGAACGGGCGCGGGGAGTACGAGTGGGGCGGCGTTCGTGTTTCCGAATTTTTTGGAGTTTCCGAGAAATGATTCGTGCTGGGGGGGGAGAAGGCTGCGAGGAGCCTCGGTGCTCTCCGCAGGCGCGGAGGCTAGAGAGTCACGGGTGGAGGGAAGGTGACCTTTCGGACTTCGTCCGCATGCCCACGAACGTCCCCCTTGAGTGGGTAGCCCATGGTGTCGAGCACGACCTGGATCCCTTCGCGTCGCGCAAACTTCACTGCCGGCGTGAAGTCGCTGTCGGCGGCAACGAGGATGGTCCGATCGACGATCCGCCGAGACGCCAACCAGGCCACATCGAGGCCGATCTTCATGTCCACCCGCTTCTGCTCGAAGTTGGGCACGTAGTCCTGTTGCAGAACCGCCCTCCCGGTCGTCACAATCTCGTCCAGGGCCTTTTCCTTCAGGTTCCAGCCCCGGAACGCCAGCTCGCCGCGCCGAAGCGCAACGTAGTCCATCCGGGCCAGCCGTTCGTGGAGTTCTTCGCGCCTTCGGTACGTTGGTTCCTTGCTGAACTCGACCCGTTGCCTCGTGACGGGATGATCCGCTGAGCCTGAGTACGGCGAGCAGTCATTGAAGTAGATTCGGAACAGCTCCTCCCGCTCGGAGAGGCAGGCACGGGCGAAATCCCACACCTCTTGGGCTGAGGCATGCCGTCGACCAAGCTCCTTGTAGAGAGCCCGGAGGAGGAACCCTCCGTCGAGGAGAACGGCAACTCGCTTGGGGAGAAACACCGTGTTGGGGTCCGGCATCGGGGAGGTTTCCCTCGGAACTGCGGGCATGAACGGAGAAAAGATGCCCCCCTCCCGCTTGTCCATAGGAAGCGCGGAAGAGGGGCCCAATAGCTTGCGGTCCAGAGCACGCTGAATCCTGCGAAACAGCATCGGCCGACCACCTCGAGGATTCAAGACCGCAGCTCGGTGTTTTTTCGCAGCGCGATTTTCCGAGCTGTCGCCGGCGGGCGCGGGCCGATATAAACGGAGCGCGGCGGATCCAAGCCTCCGCCGCACCGGCTCGCAAGGTCCACCACGCTGTTGTGTTTGACGCAACCGGTCGCTCCCTGTGCGATCGGCAGGAGGACTCCCCATGCGCCGGGTCTTTATCGCGCCCAGCCGTCTCAGTTTTTGCTCCTCGGTTTGCCGGGCTGGAATCTCCGCCGCCGTGGTCGCTTTCGCGACCGGTTGCGGCACCTCGCCTGACAGCTCGACCGTGCCCGATCGCCTGCCGCCCGCCGAGCAGGGAGTCGGCCCGGTGCTGCTGGAGGACTTCTCCGCCCGGCAGGTCTTCCCGCCAGACAATTGGTGGAATCTCGACATATCGAGCGCGCCAGTCGACGCCAACTCGACCGACTACCTGCAGTGGCTCGGCTTGACCAACCGGCTCCACCCCGATTTCGGTCCGCCCCCGTACGGCATTCCGTATTGCGGGGTCCCCGACACCCAGCCGCTCGAGCAGGTCGAGTTCATCTGGTGGCCGGAGGAGAGCGACCCCGGCGCACCCGGATACCCCCCGGGGTACCCGATTCCGGTGCAGGCGCGCACCCAGGCGAACTGGATCGAAGGCGGGGTCCCGGGCGGGGGCACCAGCGGTGACCGACACCTGCTGGTGATCGATCGCGTGCGCTGGCTCCTCTTCGAGACCTATGCCACCCGGTGGAACAGCAGCCTCAATCGCTGGGAAGCCGGCAACGGCGCCGTGTGGAATCTTGCCACCAATGATCGCCGCCCCGAAGGTTGGACCTCCGCCGACGCCGCCGGGCTCGCCATCTTTCCCGGCCTCATCCGCTGGGACGAAGCCTCGAGCGGCCAACCGATCCGCCACGCCCTTCGCGCCACCGTGCGCGCGACCAACGGCTATGTCTGGCCAGCCTCCCACGAGGCCGGCGACACCGAAGGTGCCCTGCCGATGGGAGCCAGGCTGCGGCTCAAGTCGACGGTCCCGATCGACGGCTACGACCCGATGGTGCAGCGGATCTTCCAGGCGATGAAGACCTACGGCCTGATCATTGCCGACAACGGCTCGGACATCTACATCACCGGCACCATGGACCCGAACTGGGACAACGACATCCTCAACCCGGCGTTCCACGCACTGCACGCGAGCGACTTCGATGTGGTCGAGCTGGGATGGAATCCGGTGAACAGCGGGGTGGAGGAGAGGTAGGCCAGCGATCGCGATCAACTCAGGCCGCCCTTGGTTCCGCGAACCCCGCGCCGAGGGCGGCCGCACGTACAGCAGACCCCCAGGCCGCCAGATGCTCCACCGATTCCCCCCGCGCCGAGCCAGCCGCTTCCCCGACTGCCGACAGCTTTAGTCCTGTAACTCATGCCATAATTGTGCTTTACGACCTTGGTCGACCCGACGCTCTCGAGGGCGAACAGATGTAGAGAAAACAGCCATCGGCATATATGCGAATTTATTTGCATATCGAGATGGAGATCGTGCATCTTGGTGGAGAGACGAATCGGGTCCGACCATCGAGGAAGATCCCATGACCGAGTCCAGCGCCCCGCCGTCCGTTCGGGACTTCGAGATCCTGAACACGCTCTCGAGCATCAAAGCGATCGCCCATGAGGAGCGGTTGGCGATGCTCGAGCTGCTGAAGGGCGCCCCGATGACCGCGTTCGGCGTGGCCAAGGCACTCGGGATTCCGCCGAACCAGGCGAGCTATCACCTGAAGGTGCTGGAACGGGAGGGGCTCGCGAGTCCGGCCGGGCTGGGCCGGAAGCGCTGGAAGGAAGAGCGCTTCTACCGGGCACGCGCCCGCGCCTACCTGGTCGACCCCGGGCTGGGATGCGAGGACCCGGAGGTGGCGCGCAGCGTTCGCGGGTCGATGGAAGCCGCGTTCCTCGACTGGCGCCGCACGCAGGTGTTGAGCGTCGACTTCGATCAGATCGCTCGCCGCGTGGTCAATCAATGTCTGCCGGTACGGACCGGAGATGTCGTCCTGGTCCTCTTCATGCCGGCGGGGCTGGAGCTGGCGGAGGCCGTGCAAGTGGAGCTGCGCCGCCTCGGCGCGAGGCCGCAGCCGATGCTCTGGTCCCGGCGGGTCGCCGCGGCACTGCTCGAACAGCACACCGCCGAGAGCCTGGCTTCCTATCCGTTCCTCGATCCGCTGCTCGACGCATCGCTGGACGCCGGGCTGTTCATCAGCAGCAACGTTCCGGTGGGCCGTCCATTTCCGCCGGAGCATCTGGAGAAGCTCCCCCATCTGCTGGCAGCGGTTTCGCGCTGGCACCAGTCGCTGCGGGAACGACGGATCCCGTACATCGAGATCACCCTTCCCTACCGCGCGGAGTTCGAAGCCGGCTTGATGAGCGAAGAGGACGGGATCGACGCGTTCTTCGCCTGCCTCGAGGCCGACTCCAGCGCCCTCGCGCAACGCGCCAGATCGCTGGCGGACGCGCTGCGGGGCCATTCGTCGCTGACGATTCGCGGTCCGCGCGAAACCGAGCTGGTCGTGACCTGTGACCTCGATCGGCCGCACATCAACGACGGGGTCATCACCGAGGAGGATCGGCGGGCCGGCCGCACGTTCAAATCGCTTCCGGCGGGGACGGTCTCGTTCCTGCCCCGGAACGAGGGCACGAACGGCAGCTTGTATCTCGAGCGGGCTTATGTCGTCGGCCGCCATTTTCGCGAGGTGACATTCTCGATCACTTCAGGCCGCATCGTTGCTCTCGAGTCGCCGCATGACGTCGAGGAACTTCGCCGACTCATCGCCAAGGCCGCGGGTGAGCCCGAGCGAATCGCGGAGGTGGGGATTGGCATCAACCCAGGGGCTCACACCCTCTCGGGGAAGGCCGTTCTCGATTCCCGCATGGAAGGGACCGTCACCGTGATGTTCGGAAACAACGAACTGATCGGCGGCGATGTCCGTTCAACGCTGAGCATGATCCTCCCGAGCCGATCGCACACCGTCCGAGTGGATCACGATCGGATCGTGGAGGAGGGGCGACTCATCGCCGCCGTCTGAGCGACCCCGGAACCGTACCGAGCCCGCTTCCGCGCGGGGGCACGGAAGGTTCCGCTCAGCACGCGGAAGGAGCGCCTGTAGTCACGCCCCGGCTGGGTCGCATCCAGCGGACCGCAACACGCCACCTGCGGCGTTCGTAGAGGCACGCCGCGCGCGGAGGTATGTCATGAAACGGAACCGATCGCTGCCCGCGTCCATTCTCGCGATCTCTGCCTGGTCCGCCCTGCTCACCCCAACCCTGCCGGCCGCGGTGCATGCGCTGCAGACGGAGTGGCATTTTCTCCGTCCGAGCAACACCGGGATTCCGGGGGAAGAAGTTCGGTTCGCCCGATTCGATCCGGCTGGTCGGCTCTGGGTGTCCGCACGCTATCCCTTCTACGCCGAGGGCGGCGTCGCCTGCACGTCGGATCTGGTGCATTGGACCACCTACGCAAACTGGGAAACGCCGCTCCCGAGCGACATCGTGCAGTCGATCCACTTCGATCCCGACGGTTCGGTCTGGTTCGGCACGCCGGCGGGGCTCTGCCACTTCGATCGCGGGGCCTGGACGAACTACAACGCGCTCAACTCCCCTCTTCCCGGCAGCGCCATCGGGACGATCACCCGAGACGCCGCGGGACGCATCTGGCTCCTGTGCTCCGGCGGCGCCCTCCAGGAGAGCGTGGCGGCGTTCGATGGCCTCAATTGGGAGATCCACTCCAAGGCCAGCATGGGATTCGCGCCCACGATCTCGTTGTCCTCGCTTGCGGTGGACGCGGACGGGGTCGTGTGGGTGGGAACCGAGTACGCGGGGGGGATTGCTCGTTTCGATGGCGACTCCTGGAGCATCCTCGACGCCAGCACGGGCTATCACGATGGCCCGGCGCGTCTCCTCACGCTCGATCAGGAGGGAGACCTCTGGCTCGACTGGTACGCGGGAACCATGGAATTCGACGGACAGGATTGGATCGATCACCCGGATCCCCCTGCGACGGGTCAGCATTCGGCTCTCACGGTGTACAGCGCTTCGTCGTATTACCTGGGCACATTCTCCGGCGTGGTGAAGAAGTACGACGGCTCCGGCTGGCAGTCGTGGGTCTATGGCGTCCCTGGGCAGTACGTGCTCTCGATCGAAACCAACGAACTCGGCACCTGGGTGGGCGGTTTCAACCGGGTGCGCCGGCTAAACGAATCCAACGGTTCGTGGACTAGCTACAATGAATTCAATACCGGCCTGCCCAGCTACGCCATCTCCAGTTTCGCCGGCCATCCCGACGGCAGCATGTACATCGGCACGACTCATGGCGGGATGGCGAAGTTCATCGGCGATCCGAGCGATCGGCCGAATGCGACCTGGCGCTGCTTCAACGCCTACAACGGCGGGGCCGAGCCCTGGCCATTCGGGTACGACACACCCTATGGATCCGATTCGGCCGAGGATGTCGTCACCGGCCCGGACGGCGCGGTGTGGGTCGCCTCCAACGGACTGGCCCGTTGGAATGGAGTGAACTTCGAGCGTTGGACGACCGATGACTCGAACTTGTTCAGCAATTCTCTCGAGTCCCTGAAGCATGATGGCGACCAGACGCTCTGGATCGGCTTCTCCTATGGCGGGGGGCCGATTCGTTCGATGGGATCGACTTCGAGAACTACAGCGCATTCGAAGATGGACTGCCCGGAGACATCGTCTACGACTTCGCCGCCGATCCCGGGCACAACATCTGGGTGGCCTCGAACGGCGGACTCGGCTTCTTCGACGGAAACTTCTGGTCGACCCGGACAATCCCGGGCCTGGCCGGACGGTTGACGACCCAGGTCGAGGTGGCACCGAACGGCGACCTCTGGCTCGGGACCGACTCCGGATGCATCCGCTGGGACGGAACCCACTCCACCATCTACACCACGGCGAACTCCGGCCTACCCGCCAATCAGGTTCATCGGATCCTCATCTCACCCGAAGGCATCGTCTGGATCGCCGCCTTCCAGGGGCTGGACTGGCCGTACCACGGCGGACTCGCCCGGTTCGACGGAACGACCTGGACCACCTTCACTCGGGACAATGCCCCGCTGCCCCACGAGCAGATCTCCGCGCTAGGGCTCGATGCTTCGGGCCGGCTGTGGATCGGGACCGGGGGAGAAGGAATCGCCGTGCTGACCTTGATCGAGACGACAGCGGTTCCGCAGATCGGTTCGCCGTTGACCGCGTTGCAGGTTTACCCCAACCCCGCCACGCGGCACGGCTCGATTACAGTGTCCCTGGCCCGCCCGGGGGTTGTGACCGGAGGTCTCTTCGACACCACTGGACGCAGGGTCCTCGAGGTTTCACCAACCTCGCTACCGCAGGGCCACAACGTGATCCCTTTCGACGTCGATCGGCTGGCCGCCGGATCGTACCTGCTTCGCTTGAGGACACCGGAAGGGGACGCGCACTCGCGTCTCGTGGTCGTGCGATAACGGGGTTTCGCGGTCGCGATGCCGTTCGCGCCCGCGCGACTCCGGAAGGAATCGCAACTGCAGTGAATCGAGAGAGGCGACGACGGCGCCGTGACGTCGTTGCCATCGATGCAAACGAGGCTCGCAGGTCGCAAGCGAGGTCTCACGGCCGGCCCCGCCACCACGGGGCCAAACAGATCGGAGTGGCGGATCTATGAGTTCGTTCCTCAGCACCATGACCGAGAAGTCGAATCTACAGGCCGAGCGCTGGAGCGCGAATCGGCTGCGGCGTCGGTTGAATCTCGCGAGCTTCCTTCTGCTGTTTGCGCTCCCTCTGACCAGTCGCGTGGCGCTTGCCCAGAGCACACCGGACTTCGTCTGGAACCGCGGCGGGCACGGCGGGAACCCGACGCGCGCGACCTACTCCCCCGACGGCACCCTGTTCGCAACCTGCAGCATCGACGAAAGCACCAAACTATGGCGGGCGAGCGACGGACAGCTCGTTCGTACGTTGGTTGGGGAGCTACTTCCCTTCCCGGGGAACAACACCGTGACCGGTCTCGCCTTTTCCGCCGACGGCACGACCCTCGCCACCTGCGCCTGGGACTACACGGTGAAGCTGTGGCGGGTCTCCGACGGTGAACTTCTGCGTACGATCACCCTGGACGGGTCCTTCTGGAACGCCGTCGCGCTCTCACCCGACGGCCAGTTCGTCTGCGCCGGAGGTCTTCCCTCCGGAGTGATTCGGATGTGGAACACCGGCACCGGGGCGCTCGTTCGGTCGTTCACCGGCCACGGGGACATGGTGAATGACGTCGAGTTCTCCCCGGACGGTACCCGCCTCGCCTCCGCTTCCCGCGATCGGACCGTGCGCGTCTGGAACGCGGCCACCGGGGCGTCGCTCTGGTCGGCAACCGCGCACGACTTCGAGGCCGTCTCGATCGACTTCTCACCCGACGGCCTGGTCCTGGCCTCCGCTGGGGGCATCAGCCAGCCACGGGTGAAGACCTGGAACGCAGCCACCGGGGCACCGATTCGCACCTACGTGGGACAGACGAACTCATCGAACGACGTGGAGTTCTCTCCCGATGGTTCGCGCATCGGGGGCGGTGGCGGCGACGGCAAGGTAAGGATCTGGAACACCGCGACCGGAGCGACGGAGCGAGTGCTCGGGGTGGGAAACCCTCCGACCATCTGCAACTTCGACTTCTCGCCCGATGGCGCGGAGCTCGTTGCCGGAGACAGCGAGCGGCGCGTCACGATGTGGAATGCCGCGTCGGGCACGCTCGTTCGGGAGGCATCGGCCCACCCCGGGTGGGTTCACGCCGTAGATTTCGCTCCGGATGGCGCTTCGCTCGCGACCGGAGCATTCGTTATCCCCCTGCTCTGTCCGATCAAGATCTATGACGTGGCGACCGGGGAAGTGAGCGCCGAGCTCGGGGACACCCCCTACGGCCTGACCGACATTCGCTATTCGCCCAGCGGCCGCTACCTGACCGGTTCGAGCGGAAGCGGGGTGACCTACATCGTCGACCTCTCGGATCAGACCCCGGACTACACGATTCCGGTCGCGGCAGCGCCGGACTTTCCGTGGTTCTCGCGCTTCTCTCCGGACGAAACCAAGATCGTCACCGGCGGAACGGAGAGCACGATCCAGCTCTGGAGTGTGGCCAGCCCACCGCAGCTCCTCGACTTCATCAACTTCAGCACGGCCGATCCGCGGAGCGCGGTCTTCACCCCCGACGGCACGCAGGTGGTGATCGCGATCGGCAACGGAGTCGTGGTGTGGGATCTGCTCACCGATCAACAGACCATCCACCAGTTCCCCGAGAGCCAGAATGTGAGCGATCTCGCAATGGCGCCGGACGGCCAATCCTTCTTCGCCTCCAACGGATCGGGCACGGCCGGGGCTTTCTGGATTCGACAGGTTGCATTGAACGGCTTCGCCGAGCTTCGGCGTTTCATCGGCCATGACGAGGCGATTCACAGCATCGACCTCTCCTCCGATGGTCTCTACCTCATCTCGGGAGCAGCGGACTTCACTGTGCGCCTGTGGTCGGTGGCAGATGGGTCGCTTCTGCAGACCTACGACGACGAATGTGGATTCAGTTCCGTCGTGGGATTGAGCGGCGTGCCTCGGGTCGTCTTCTCGCCGGACGATCGGTTCTTCGCCTACGGTCGGAACGATGGGGTTGTGGCCCTCGCACGGAATCCGTTCGCGCCGACGACCGCCGTCGCTGGGGGGCCGCCGATCACGCCGCTGCTCCATCCCGCCGAGCCGAACCCGTTCACGGCCGAGACCTCTGTGCGATTCGAGCTTGCGAGCGAGCAGTCGATCGACCTCTCGGTGTTCGATGCCGGCGGGAGAAGGGTCAACACCCTGAGGTCGACGACCTCGACCGCGGGGTTGCACGCCGTGACCTGGGACGGCAGAAACGGCGCAGGCGAACGGGTACCGAACGGGCTGTACTGGATTCGACTCGACTCTCCGGAGGGTGTTGCGACGAGGAGGGTGGTAGTGATCCGATAGAAGTGCGATAGAGGTCCGATCCACCGCGCGGCCGGGTCGGCACACCCCGATCGGCGGGAGGCCGGACCGTCGAACGACCACGCCCACCGGAAGCCCTGTGCGCTTTTTGCCGTGAGCGTTGTTACCTCATTGAGAGCCAATCACCCGGGGACCGCTGGACGGTCCCCGGGTGCGTTTGGGCCGGAAGGGCAACACCGGAAGAGGAGGGTACCGATGCGGATCGGGGTTTATGGGATGGCGCTGGTTCTCGCGGCGGGCGCGCACCTGATGGGCGCGGTTGCGGCCGAAGCGCAACTCAGCATCTCCCGCTTCACCGTGGACGCCGGAGGGGGCACCTGCTCCGGCGGCGCGTTCACCCTGAGCGGTACCGCGGGACAACCCGACGCGGGTGTCCACACCGGTGCCGCCCTCGAGCTGGCGGGCGGGTTCTGGTTCGGCGGCGGGGCCGTCACCGGGATCGGCGATACCGACGATGACGGTACTCCCGCGACTCCCGCCCCTGCCCTCATCTTCCAGGTCTTTCCCTTCAATCCAAACCCGATGACCGACCTGGCCACGCTCGCGTTCCAGGTTCCGGAACCGACCCTGGTGCGCGCGGAGGTCTTCGACGCGAGTGGACGCCTCGTGCGGGTGCTGGTCGATGGTGTCCTCAACACCGGACGACACGAGCAGGGCTGGGATCGGCGGGATCAGTCGGGAGTGCGTGTGCCGGCTGGAATCTACTTCGTCCGGCTGGATGCCGGCGGGAAGGGCAGCCGCCAGAAGGTCGTCGTCCTGTCCTGATCGACCCTTGGTGCGGGATGAAGACGATGCCTGCCGGCGGACTGGTTGTCCCGGCAGAAACTGAAACGGCGTCGAACCGACGTCAGCAAGGAGTAGACCGATGAAGCGTCACACGCGACCGAACTCCGAACCCACGGCCACCGCAAGGGACGAATCGAGCTCCGCGGCTCGGGGCGCAACGACCTGGGCGGCAATCCTCCTCGCCCTGGCGCTCGGCGCGATACCCCCAGACATGGCGCTCGCCCAGACCCCCCTCGGAACGGCGTTCACCTACCAGGGAAACATCGATCTCTCCGGGTCTCCGCTCAACGCCAGCGCAGACTTCCAGTTCAAGCTCTTCGGCGCCGTGACCGGAGGCTCGCAGATCGGTTCCACCCAGGCGGTAAACAATCTGGTGGTGACGAATGGCGTGTTCACCACCCAGCTCGACTTCGGAACCGGAGCGTTCACGGGTGACAAACGCTTCCTCGAGATCGCCGTGCGGACGCCGGCCGGCGGCGGGAGCTTCACCACCTTGAGCCCGCGCCAGGAGTTGACCTCCGCGCCGTATGCACTCAAGGTCCGGGGAGTAGATGGTCACTCTCTCGATGCATCCGACGGCGCGCCGCTCGACCAGGTGTTCGTGGACCCGACCGGCCGCGTGGGCATCGGAACCACGGCTCCCGCCCACGCCGTCCACGTGCGAAACGACGTCCCCGTCCTGCTCCTCCAGGACACATCCTCTTCGGCCGAGCAGTCGGGATACCTCGGGTTCTGGAACGATGTCGCGACCGAGACGGCATGGATCGGATACGGCACTCCGGGTAGCCCCGACTTCGGGATCTCGAACGCCCGCGCCAACGGGAACATCTATCTCTCCCCAGGACCCGGCGGGAAGGTCGGCATCGGAACCACGGCACCAACCACCCGCCTGGATGTCCGGGGTGGATCGATGCTGGTCGAGAACCTCGGCCATCAGGCGGAGTTGCTCTGGCTCGCCAGCGAGCGCTCCTGGCTCTTCCGACAGGAGGGCACGGGTGCGGCGACGACACTTGCGCTTCAGAGCGTCGGGGGCGGCGGGAACAAGAACTTCGTCATTCAGACCGATGGACTCGTCGGGATCGGCACTCTGACCCCGCAGGCGAAACTCGATGTCAACGGCACCACTCGCACGAAGGTGATCGAGATCATGGGTGCGGACCTGGCCGAGCGGTTCCCCTCTTCCGACCGGCAGGTCGAACCGGGCACCGTGATGGAGATCGATCCGGACAACGCCGGTCATCTGCGGGTGGCCCGGTCGGCCTACAGCCGTTGCGTCGCCGGAGTGGTGAGCGGGGCGAACGACTTCGCCGCAGGCGCAGTGCTGGGCAACTTGCCGGGGCATGAAGACGCGCCGCCGATCGCGCTCTCCGGTCGGGTCTACGTCCGCTGTGACACCAGCGGCGGGAGCATTCGCCCCGGAGACTTCCTCACGACGTCAGACGCTCCGGGCTTCGCGCGGAAGGCGTCCGACCCCTCCCGCTCCCACGGCGCCATCATCGGCAAGGCGATGGAGACGTTGGCGGACGGAAGCGGACTCGTCCTCGTACTCGTGAACCTGCAGTGACCCTGGAGCACCGGAGAAGAGGAGCCCCTCCCATGTCACGACCGACGAGCATCGCCCGCGCCTTCGCACTCGCCTTCTGCCTCGGATCGACAGAGGCCCTCCCTTCCAGGGCCGCCGAGCTGTTCCTGCCCGCGAGCTGGCCCGCGGCTTCGCCGCGCCCACTGCCGCCATCGGCCCAGCCAGTCCTGCTGGATCTCGCGACCGTTGCCGCGACCGAGATTGGTGAGCGCATCACCCTCGAACTCGGTCCCGAGTTGGGTCGGGTCGAAACAGTCGTGGAATCGATCACCAGGCGTTCTCCGACATCGTTCAGCCTGCACGGTCGATTCGAGTCACAGCCCGACGGCTTCGTGCTCCTGGCACTCGAGGGAGAGGCGGCGGCCGGCTTGATCCAGGTTCCAGTCGCCCACCCGCGGTCTCCGGAGACTGCCATCGGCTACGTCGTGCAGTATGTCGCGGACGGCGTACATGAGTTGAGCCCGATCGAACCGATCGCGATGGACGAGTGTAAGACATCGGAAGGGACTCCCGGCGCTCCGACGTCCGAAGAAGAGGAGAGACGCGCACCCGTGGTGCCGACTCCACCGCCGGGTCCGCTGCCGGCGGGGACGTGTGCCGATCCGGGCCCGCACGGGGACGTCATGATCTACTACACCCCGGCCGCGCGGGCCGAGGCCGGTGGGACCGACGCCATGAACGCCCAGTGCCAGCTCGCGGTTGACACGGCCAACCTCACCTACGTGGACAGCCAGATCACCAATCGACTCACCCTCATCTTTCGCGGGGAGATCGCCTACACCGAGTCCGGATCCTCGGAGACCGATCGAAACCGACTGAAGAGCACCTCGGACGGCATCATGGACCAGGTCCACGCGGACCGGGACTTCTACGGCGGCGACTTCGTCTCTCTCTTCCTCAAGCAGACCAACTCCGATGCGTGTGGAATCGCCTACTGCACGCCGAGCGGGGCGTCCGAGGGCTTCTGCACCGTGACCTGGAGCTGCGCCAGCGGGAACTTCAGCTTCGCCCACGAGCTTGGGCACCTCCAGGGATGCGCGCACAACCGGGCCGACGCGGGCAGCGGCTGCAACGAGTACTGCTTCTCCTATGGCCACCGCTTCTTTGGCAACAGCGGAAGTGGATGGCGGACCGTCATGTCCTACGACACCGATCCGAGCGCCCATACGCGAATTGGCATCTGGTCCAATCCCGGCGTCAGCTTCGATGGTCAGCCCTGCGGGGTGTGGACCGGAAGCTGCACCTCCCAGAGCGCATTCAACGCCGCCACCGTTACCTCCACCGCTCCCGACCGCGAGGCGTGGCGGAGCTCGCGCTTCGAGGTCTGGGTGGATCGCTTCGGTTCGGGCACCCCACGCGGAACCTACCAGGCGCCGTTCACCACCGTGGCGGCCGGCGTGGCCGCCGTCTTCTCCGGCGGCCCCACTCCCGCGCAACCCCTTCTGCGCATCAAGTCGGCCGCCTATGGGGAGGCGTTGGTGCTCTCGAAGGCGATGCGGGTCGAGGCCTGCGGCGGCGTGGTGAGCATCGGGAACTGAGCGGCAAGGCCAAGCGACCCGTTCACGAGAAGGCACTGGGGCAACGCTGTCTCCGCCACGATCCGGTAGAGCGCTACATCAACGACCGATCGCGAGCCCCCCCGGCACCTTCCGTCCGATGGCCAGGCGCGTGGCGAGCACCACCAGTTCGGACCCGTTCCAGGCCAGCTCCTCGCCGCCGCCCTCGGAGCCGATCTCCTGGGTCGTGCGCCAGACGACGCCGTTCTCGCTCTGGACGAGGCGGTTGCCGAAGTCGACGTAGCCGGCGAAGGAGCCGTCGATCCAGACGATGCTGCCGGGGTCGATTGCGGGCTCCTGGTCCTCGAGCGATCCGGCCGCGGACCAGACCACTCCGTCGGGGCTGCGGGCAATGTCCCGATCTCCCCAGACGAAGAACTCCGTGCCGGTCCAGACGAGGCGCTCGGCGGAGAGCACGCCATGGTCGCTGACCGTCCAGGTTACGCCATCGACGCTGGTAATCGCCTTCGAGACCCCGATCGCCACGATCAGGCTGTCTCCGATCTCGACGTCGATGAGCGACTCGGTGAGCGGAAAGCTCGCGTTCCACGTGGCTCCATCCGGACTCGTGATCACCACGCCCTCCTGTCCCACTCCGACGACGAGCTCCGGTGACCCGGTGATCGGATCCCTCCGGGCGAGATCATTGATCCGGAGCGAGGTGCCCGAGACGCGCGATGTCCAGGCGGCGCCATCCTCGCTGGTGAGGATCCGGCCGCCTTCGCCGGTGACGATGTAACGTGTGCCGGTGAAGAGCCCCACCGGACTCAGGATGTCGGTTCCGGAGGGAAACTCGTAGCGATGCCAGATGCGCGCGTCGCTCGTGGCGAGGATGGCCGAGCCGCTCTCGGTGATCAC
Source organism: Candidatus Eiseniibacteriota bacterium (assembly GCA_016712505.1). Taxonomy (GTDB): domain Bacteria; phylum Eisenbacteria; class RBG-16-71-46; order CAIMUX01; family CAIMUX01; genus JADJQY01. Next base: position 381,998 of record JADJQY010000042.1, read on the forward strand.
GAACTGTCCCGCCGACCACTGGATCCGCTGGTGGTTCCAGGTCCCGGCCGAGACCAGATCCCACGCGAGGGCGTCGTCGCTGTGGAGCATCGCAGTGCCGACCGCGAGATAGTCGTGCTCGCCGCGCGCGAGTCCGCGGAGGAGTTCGTGATCGCTGGTCGGAACCTCGTCCCAGACGAGGCCGTCCTGGCTGGTGAGGATCACCCCCCGCTGCTGCGAGATTCCGTTCGTGGTGCGCGTGCCCAGGGCGACGAAACCATTCTCCGCCCGCAGCAGCCCGGAGATGAACTCGCTTCCGCCTGGATGGATCCAGTTCTTGGTGGTGTTCTGGAGCGTCCAGTCGAGACCGTTCGGGCTGGTGCCGATCTCGAGCCCCTTCCAGCGCACCCAGTGGTCCTGGTCCCAGACCGTCCAGGCGTTGGTCATCGCGAGGTCGAGCCGATCGCTCTGCGTCCAGGTGCGCCCGAAGTCGTCGCTGGTCAGCGTCCGCTCCCCGGCGAAAAGTCCCGTCGCCTCGCCCAGAAGGCGAACCCCGTTCCAGACCAGCTTGGTCACGTTGACGCTGGCGACCTGTGCCCAGGCATGGCCGTCGGGGCTCGCCCAGATGGTCGATCCATTCGAGGCGAGCACTTCTTTACCGGTCCAGACGGCCGAGCGGAAGGCGGTGGAGGCGAGTCGGTTCGTCCATGTGGTCCCATCCGGGCTGGTCATCACCCCTGTGCCCACCGCCACGAATTCCTCCCCGGTGTAGACGAGATCCTGGACCGTGATGGCGAGTCCATGATCGATCCGATCCCAGACGATGCCGTCCTCGCTCACCAGGACGTACCCCGCAGGGCCGGCCACGACCCACAGATCGTTTCCCCAGGCCGCGCAGATCCCTCCGCTGTCGATGTAGCGGAAGTCCATGTTCGGAGTGGTCCCCGGATCGGTCGGCAGGCCGGCGATGGCCGAGACCTCCTCGGAAAGCACTCCCACCTCCGTACCCTCGAGCGCTGCGATCCGGTAGAAGTAGCGCGGACCGGCGGCCACCGCGTGCACCGTGCGGTCGACCTCCCCGACCGTGATCGAAGCGTCGGTCGAGTCGACCCCGGCCGTCGTCGCCCAGTGGATCCGGTAGCCGGTCGCCTCCGATTCCTCGGTCCACCTGAGCTCTACCCCCGCGGGCACGGAGCGCGCGGAGAGGCCCTCGACCACGAGATCCGATCCACCGCCGTCCGGATCTCCGGGGTCGGTCGGCGGCTTGTCGCTCGAGCCGCAGCCGAACGCGAACGCGCCGAGGGTGAGAGCGGCCCATGCGACGGCGAGGCGCGCAGCGCGCGCGGTCGGCGCAATCGGGTTCGCCGGTGCCTGCGATGCGAGGGGCGCGTAGATTTCGGACCGTGGGACGAGTGACACGGAAGCTTCCTCCGACGTTGAGGCTGCGCGGCCCGGCGTGCAACCTGAAGGTCGGCATCGAGGGGAGCGCGCCGCCGTCAGTCCGCGGATATCCGGGGTTTGGTGCGGCCCAACCTAGCAAACGCGAGGCCGGTTGCGCCAGGGAGAGGCGGGAGATCACCGGGGCACGGCTCGGTTCTGCAAGTCGTACAGCGCCACACCCGCGCCCGGGACATCGAAGAGAAGTACGTCCTCGGTCAACAGGCTCACCTCCGGCGACGAAACGGAGAAGGGCCTCGGAGACCTGAGTCGGTCGCCGGGCCAACCGACCAGCTCGACGAGCGGGGTGCCCGCACAGGAATACAGTGCGTAGAGTTTGAACGCACCATAGGGGTCCTCGGCGGGATCCGCGCGTGTGCCAAGTTCCAGGAGCACTCGGCTGGCCCCGAGAAAGTAGCCACGAGCCAGGGTATTGAGGGTGCGACCAAATCGGTCGCCATCCACGGTCCATCGGTTCACAACCGCGCCTGTCTGGGAACTCAAAAGAAAGAACTCCCTGTCCGCCAGGCAGAGAACCTGTTCTGCGCTCACGGCCAGAAGGCGCCAATGCACGTCCGGCCAAGGCAGAGGAACGGTACGAAAGCCTTCCGGGAATCGCGCGATCCCAAGCGAGGAGTGCTTCCGGTCGCGTGGATCGCTGATCTGCACGGCCACGCCGCCAGCACCGTCGCCCACCGCAGCATCGACGCAACCGGTCAGGCCAGTCTCCAGATGGGACATCACGTTACCCTCGCGATCTCTCCTCTGTAGTAGCACCCTCCCCCCTCCAGCGAGCGAGTACGTGCTCCCCACGCGCGATTCCGGATTCCAACCGACCAGCCACGCGCCGGTCGGATCGAACACAGCTTCTTGAACCGCAAGACCGCAATCGAACCGTAGGGAGTCCCGCAACACCATGGACGTGCGTCCTCCACGCACCCATCCCGTGTAGCAGGTGTCGCCAAACGGGTCGGGCCGGAGCCAGTCGGAGTAGCCAAGCGTGTCGACCTTGGCGGTCTCCGTGTCGAGCGTCGCAAACAAGGGATGATCCCGGTAGATGATCCTCGTTCTGAGCAGGAGGCGGTGTGCGCCGTTCCGGACGGCGGCACTCCCGTGCGGCTGAAAGCCCATCGGCAGAGTACGCTTTCCCATGACAAGCCCCGTGCGGCGGTCCAGGATGACCCACTGTCCCGTGTGGTCAACCACTCCTTCGAACGGCAACGCGTCGATTCCCCGCTCGGCCAGCCACTGGGCCAGGCTCTCGGGGTTCGAGCGCGCGGTGTCCGAAGGAGCACAGACCCAGTGTGGGCGAATTCGCGGCGGACGCTCCCCTCCCACCGCGCCGTTCCACTCTGGGTCAGCCAACCCTCCAAGGAACCGGGCGCCCAGGATCGCCACGACTGCTTGACGGACGGCCTGCACTGCCATCTGAGCGTCCCTCCTCCCGATCCTCACATCCGGGTGGCGTGAATCGTCGCTCCGCATCGTTCGCACCGTAGCGCGCCTTGACACGACCCCAAGTCATCGGCGTGACGGCGGGTGGATTCCCCTCGCACTCCGCTCCGTGCGCGCCCACGATCTGCGGGGGGCTGGAAGCCCAGTCCAACCGCGAGCAGTATCACGATCGCGCGCGGTGCGAGCTGCCCGGCGAACCAGAGTCTCGACGTCTGGGGGTAGTGGGCATTGTGTCTAGCTGCCATTGCGGGCCTCCTCGAGAGTCACGGCTGGACGCGGGAACATCAGGCCGAAGTCCAGCCAGCTCCGGCCGGGAGGTGGGATCGGCATGGCGAGGGAGTTCCAGTCCCGGGGGGTGTGGAACAGTTGCACAAGGCGCCCACGGTCCGCACAGAAGTTGCGCGCGCTGCACTGGAGTTCGAACGCGTGGTCGGCGACTGCGAGTGAGTCCCGGTCGGACCGTGGGCCTCCGGCTGCCGCCCACCCGGATCTCCACGCGGTCCACTTGTCCGTGATGAATGCACAGTCCCCAACCGATCGATAGGTCACGAAGACCTTCTCGCCGACAACGCCGCTCACTCCCCGAATCGGCCCATCGAGGAGGTCCAATGTGTCGAAACTAGTGGTCCCGGGGGAACAGAGTTCGACGTTTGATCCAGGTGTGGACGATTGGCCGACGTATGCGGAGTCGCAGTAGACCGCAATCTTCCAAATGGTGATCGGTACTCCGCCTCGTTCTACTTTGTCCACGGCCTGGAGCTTCCCCAGCAGCTCGCCACTCAAGCCGATCGAGGCAGCGGAAAGCGGTGTGCAGGCCAGCCCCGCGATCCCGAGGACCTGAGTCACCAGTTTCATCGAACCTCGGTTTCTGCCCTTGGGGCGGCCGGTTCGCCCCTCAGGCCTGGGGCAGTGTACTGCGGGCCGGGGCGGATGGGGAGACCTGGGATGTTTCGCACGGCGGAAGCGACGGGGGTAAGATCGCCGGGTGGTCGTGGATGGCCGTGGGGCATCGCGGGGATGAACGATGGCGGAGTCGGAGATCGCGGGTCGGATCGCGTGCGGAGTGCTCACCCTGCTGGGGGCACTGCTGCTGGCCATGGGTCGCGGGACCGAGAACGGCGCGCCGCGGGGACGCTCGCGACGGGGTGTGGCCTGGGGCGCGCTCCTGGTGCTGGCGCTGGGGCATGCGATCTGGCTGACCGTGCAGCCGGGGAATCTGCTCAATATCAACCTGGCGCATCACTATCTGGGCGCGAAGCACCGGGTGGGGTACGGCGAATTCTACTCTGCGGTACAGGCGGCGCTACTGGAGCCGCAGGCGGGGATGCGCGACCTGGAGCACCCGCCGAGAATGGTGCGGGCGACGGACGAGGAAGAGCGGGCCTATCTACTCGACCTCATTCGGGAGAGGGGCGACACGCTCCGAGGGGGCGCGAAGTTCATTCCCTTCGGCCCGACCGCGGAACTGCGGGCGGCCGCGCGGGCTTCGGGTGCGCTCGCGCGAGAGGCGGAGGAGATCCTGACGAGGGCGCTGCCTCCGGGATCGATCGCGCCATTCCGCTCCGATGTGGTTGCGGTGACCGGCGCCCTGCAGGGACGGCCGCTGATCGATGACTACGGCTACAACGGCTCGCCATTCTATTCGGCCGTCCGCTCGATCGATCCAGCGCTGCGATTGACGTTCGGGCCGCTCGTGGGATTCCTGTCGCTCTTGTGGCAGATCGCGGCGGCACTCCTGGTGGTCTGGCTGTTGGGGATGGCCCTGGACTACTCCGTGGAAGAGCGATTGCAGACCGCGGCACTCCTCTTCGCGGCGTGGGACTTCACCGGCTGGACCGTGCCGGGATTGGTCTTTGCGGGGTGGTGGCTTCCGATCGGGGTCGCGGCCTGGGCGGCGTCGCGGGGGCGCTGGGTCCTGACCGGCGCGGCCCTGGCGTGGGCGACGGCGGTGAAGCTCTTTCCGGCCCTGCTGCTGCTCCCCGCCCTGGTCGGTTTGCTCGGATCTGCAGCGGCGCGACGCGCATCTTCGCGGGTGCTGTTCGGGTTCGTGGTCGGCGCTGGTGGTGCATGGGTCGTGTCTCTGGCGAGTGGGCGTTCCTGGGCAGAGTTCGGCGAGAAGATCGTGTCCCAGTTTCAGGGGACGGGCTATCTGCTGAACAGCGTGAGCGTGAACCAGCTCTTGATGGTGCTGGGGCTGCGCGAGGAGTGGGCGGGGGCAGCGCTCGGCCTCTGGGTGGCGGTGTTCCTGCCGGTGGTGTGGCTGCGGACGCGCGAACCGCGCGAGCAAGACTGGCCCCGGATCTTTCTGGTCCTTCTCGGCGTTGGGGGCTGGGTCGTCCACACGTGGTTCAACTACTACGCCATCGCGCCATTGTTCCTGCTGCCGTTCGTTGGTCGAACCCGCCCGCGCTTCGCGGCGCTGCTTTGTCTTCTGACCGCGCTGGCCGCTCTCTGGCCGGAGTTCGACGACCCGCGGCTACTCGACCGCGAGTCGCTTCACGTGACCAAGCTGCTTCCGTACCTGGCCGTCCCGCTCGCGCTTCTCTGGCTCGAACTGCGAGTGATCCAATCCGGAGCGATCGTCCGGCGAGGCGTCTGGATCGGCAGCGCGCTCCTCTTTCTGATCGTGGGCGGGCGGGTGGTGCAAGAGCGCGGTCTGCTTGCCTTGGAACGCGAAGGGAACGCTGCCCTCGACCGCGGAGAGGCGGTAGTGGCGGTGGATCGCTTCCAGCGCCTGCTCCGACGGGATCCCGATCGCGGATCGGCGGCGATGAACGCGGGAATTGCAGTGGCCATCGCGGGGAATCGGAGGAGGCAGGGAGACTGTTCGAGCGCGCCGTCGCGCTGTCACCGACGAGTCCGGAGGCACTGCGCAATCGGGCGCGCTGGTTGGCGGGCGTAGGCCGCCTCGACGAAGCTGCCGCCGCGCTGGAGCAGGCGCTTCGCCAGACGCCGTCCGCCTCCGGCGCCTGGGTGGAGCTGGCGCGGGTACATTTGCGGCAGGGCCGCCGCGACGATGCAGCGACGGCCGCATTCCGGGCGCGCGAATTGGCCCCGGAAAGCGCTCTGGTCACGCGCCTCTGGTCGGAGGTTGAAGTGGCGGGTCGCTAGCGAACGCGCCGATCGATCGGCGCGCGGCTACTGCCTGCTCTGGGCCGCGCGTTGCTGCGCCATCTCGAGCCGCTCCCGCGCACCGGGGAGATTGGGCTGCAGTTCGACGGCGCGCCGGAAGTAGCCGACGGCGGTTCCGAACTGCCCCTGTGACGCATGGATGTTTCCGATGTTGAAGTGGGCGCCTGCGAAGTCGGGGTTCAGCCGGAGCACCGCCTCGAACTCGCGCAGCGCCTCCCCCACCCGCATCTGCGCCATGTAGATGTTGCCCAGCTGGAACCGGGTGTCCGCGGCGCTCGGTCGCACCAGCACCGCCTTCTGCGCCAGGAGGAGTGACTCCTCGGGCCGCCGCTGCATCATCGCGGCCATCGCCTCTTCCATGTAGGTGTCGGAGAGCACGCGTTTCAGGATCCCGTGGCGCGGGGCCGCGGCCGCGGCCTGCTCGAGAAGCTCCTTCGCCCGCACCCGATTGCCTGCTTGCCCCTGACTCAGAATCACGTGGGCCTGGAAGAGATCGCTCGCGGCGCGCTGGTGCCGCGCCACGGAGTCCGGATCCGCGCCGCTGAGTGAGGCGGTCGAGGGAAGGCCGGAGTAGTTGCTGGTCAGGCCGCGGAGATTGTCGGTGTTCCGCGCCTCTACGGGGATGGCAAATGAGGCCGGCGAGTAGAACTCGAGCACCGGGTGTTCGAGCGAGTTGACCTGGCGAGTCTCTCCCAACCAGCCCGCGAGCGAGGGCTTGTCACCGATCAGCAGGCTGATGAACCCGTACGCATCCTCCCAGCCGTAGCGGCGCAGGTTGGCGCTCGCCGTGAGGTCGATCTGCTGCTGAATCCAGGCCGGATCGAGGGTGAGCGGCTGCTCGGTCGCGACCATGAAGCAGGAGGGGGCATCGAGCCAGACGTAGGCATAAGGGAAGACATCGAAGAAGGTGCGAAAGACGATCCGGAGTTCCGAAGGGGGAACGTCGCAGGCGATCCACTGGATCATCAGGCCGCCGGGGGCGAGATGCTTGCGGCAGAGTTCGTAGTAGTCCTTCGACAGAACGAGCGCATTCCCGGAGTGGGTAGTGCGCGACTTGGCGTCGGAGATGATCGCGTCGTACTTCGCGTCGGTGCGACGGAGGAAGTTCACCCCGTCGTCGCAGATGATCCGCACTTTCGGATTGTCGAGCACGTGGTGATTCATGGTATCGAAGAGTCGGGCCCCTTCGATCACCGACGGCTCGAGTTCCACGCAGTCCACGCGGGTCACGCTTTCGTGCAGCGCCGACTCTCCGATCATGATCCCGGTGCCGAGTCCGACGGTGAGAAGAGTCTGCGGCGGGCTCTGGGGCATCAGGAGGAACGGGAAGTGGGCCAGGGCCTGCTGCTTCATGTAGACGCCGGCGAAGCTCTCGCCGATCTTGATGTTGTCGATCGCCATGGTGCGCATCCGCGGATCGATCTTGTCCTGATAGACCATGGTCGTGCCGGAGAGGCCTTCCTTGTAGAAGACGACGTCCTTCTCCTGCTGCCGCACCCGGACCAGGAACGGCTTCGGCTGCCACTGCGTGAGGGCAAAGACGGCGGCCCCGGCTCCGGCGAGCAGCGGCAACAGAGCCACCACGCGCAACACCATCGCGCGCGAGCGGAAGATGGGAAGAAAGGTCCAGGCGGCGTTGGCCAGACTCAGTCCGCCCATCAAGGCGACGCACTTCTGCAGGCCGAGCGCGGGGAGCAGGGCGAAACCGGTGAGTCCGGCGCCCAGGATGTTCCCCAGGGTGTTCGCTCCGTAGATCTGCCCGAGGTGACCGCCGAGCGAACCCATTTCGCGCGCCCAGATCTTTCCCGCGAGCGGAAAGGTGGCGCCGATCAGGGTCGTGGGAACGAGCATCACGGCGAAGCTCACCCCGAAGCGGGTCAGGATCGTGCCCATCCAGTCGGCGTCCGAGCCGCCGAGCCAGCGCGACCCCACGCCGCTGCTCACCCGCTCCATGACCAGGATGGTGGCCAGGGTGGAGAGGCCGATCAGGACCTGCACCACTCCGAGTGCGACCCGGGCATCGCGGAGGCGATCGACGAAGAGGCGGGCGATGAAGCTGCCGAGGGTGATCCCGACCAGGAAGGACGAGAGCATGGTGGCGAAGGCGTAGGTGCTGGTCCCGACGATCATGACCAGCATGCGGGTCCAGACCACCTCGAGGCCGAGCGAGACGAAGCCGCAGATCGCCATGACGAAGAGGAGGCTTCGCCCGCCGCCGTCTTCGGGGGAGAGGCTCGCGGCGGGCGGGGCGGCGTTTCCCGTGGCGGCGGGGCCGGCCCATTCGGTCCCGCGGGTCTTCGCCAGTTGGAGGCAGATCAGACCGATTCCGACATTCAGGGCGATGGCGAGCCAGAGGGTGGGGTGTACGCCGATCGCTCCGATCAGGTAGAAGCCGGAGGCGAGGGTTCCGACCACGGCGCCAAGAGCGTTCAAGGCGTAGAGGAAGCTGAGCGCGCTCCCCAGCTTGCTGATCTGCGAGACAAAGGCGCGGGTGATGGCGGGCAGGGTACCGCCCATGAGGAACGTCGGAGGAAGGACGACGAACGCGGCGAGGAGCATCCGGGCGAGGATCAAAACGGGGCTGGAAGGCTCGAAGCGATTCGCGACCCACATGTGGAGGGGGTCGAGCGCCCGCACGGTGAGCGTCCCGAGGAGCGCGGTGATGCCGATCCCGATCTCGAGGATGCCGTAGAAGCGCAGCGGGTTCTTCTGACGGTCGGACACCTTTCCCAGGGCGACTCCGCCCCAGGCAAGTCCGCCGAGGAAGGTGACGAGGACCGCCGTCACGGCATAGACGGTGACCCCGAACACCTCGTTCAGCAGCCGGGACCAGAGCACCTGGTAGATCAGCCCCGCCGCCCCGGACAGGAAGAAGAGGAAGTAGACCCCGAGCATTGGACCGTTCCTTCTTGAAAGGTCGGGCCCTGCACCCGATCCGTTGGCAGCCGGAATCCCGGCCAGTCAGCGCCTCAAGCCGTTCGCCCCAAAGCGGATCGCCGGTGCGAGCCGCAACCGGCGGTCCGGGCACGAACCGCGACGACAGTACCAGAAAGCCGAACAGCCCGGAATTGCGCCCAGCCCTGGGATGGTGGAGGATTCCCCGAGCGTCGATTCACTGATAACGTGTTCTCATGAAACAGGCAATCCCCTCAGTGCACCCTCCCTCCGAGTCACGGAGCGCTCCGGCGCATCCGATGCTGATCGAGGTCTTGGATCTCGAGGTCGCCTTTGGATCCAATCCGGAGCGACGGGTGGTCGTCGACCTGCCGCGATTCACCCTCGCCCCGGGCGAGGCGGTGGCCATCACCGGTCCGAGCGGAACGGGCAAGTCGACCTTTCTGCATCTCCTCTCGGGCATGTTGCGCCCGACCCGGGGGCAGGTTCTGTTCATGGGGCAGCAGATCGACACGCTGTCCGAGAGAGAGAGAGATCGACTGCGCGCCTCGAAGATCGGACTGATCCATCAGGGAAGTCTGCTGCTTCGGCACCTGACGGTAAGGGAGAACGTGGAGCTGGCGCTCGCCTTTCATCCCGAACCGCGACCGGAACGGGTCGGCCTGCTGCTTCGGAGGCTGGGAATCGACGCGCGGGGACGGCAGAAGGTCGATACCCTCTCATTCGGTGAGCGGCAGCGCGTGGCAATTGCCCGAGCCCTGGTCGGCGCGCCGAGCTTGGTCCTGGCCGACGAACCGACGGCAAGCCTCGATGCCGAGAACGCGCGCGCGGCGTTCCATCTGTTGCTCGAGGTGGCCCGGGAGGAGAACGCGGCCCTCTTGGCCGTCACCCACGATCTGACGGCGCGCGAGGTGTTCGCCGACACGCGGGACTGGCTCACCCTCAATCGGGCACGAGGTGACGCGTGAACGCCCGGGTGCTGAAGACACTCTTCCTTCTGCTGGTGCGCGACGCCGGGCGGCGGAAGCTGCCGCTCGCCATCGCGATCCTGGCCGCGGGACTGGGTGGCGCGCTGGTGCTCTCGACGATCGCCGCGGGTGCGCGAGCGCGGAGCGCATTCAACGCCGCGGGCGCAGGCTTCGACGCGGTGCTCGCCGCCCGGAGCAGCCCGCTGCAGTGCGTGCTGAGCGGCATCTTCCACCTCGAACCGTTCATCGCGAACCTGCCCTGGGATTTCTACGTCCGGATGGCCGACGATCCTCGTATCGAGGTGGCGATCCCGATCGCCGGAGGCGATTCGTACGAGGGGATTCCGATCCTCGGCACCGACGCGGCGCTGTTCGAGGTCGCGGGTGAGCCGGAGCGCTGGCGGCTGAGTCGCAACAGTCGACTCTTCGACCCGCTCCGGCGCGAGGCAGTGATCGGGAGCGTCGCCGCGGCGGAAACCGGTTTGAACCTCGGCGACCATTTCCATCCGGCGCACGGGCCGGAGGAAGGGGGCGAGGAGCACGACGACGAGTACCTGGTGGTCGGAGTGATGGAGCCGACGGGCTCGCCCGCCGATCGGGTGATCTGGATTCCGCTCGAGGGGGTTCTGCGCATGTCGGGTCACATGCTCCAGTCTCCCGACGGAGCCTACGCCCCCGATCCGGACGAGGAGATCCCGGATGATATGATGCAGGTGAGCGCGGTCCTCCTCCGGGTGCGCGACACCTCCTCGGGCTTCTCACTCGATCAAGAGTGGAACCGTGACGGCCGGGACGCGACCTTCGCCTGGCCGGTCACCCGCCTGGTTGCTTCGGTGGTCCAGCGCCTCGGTTGGGTCGAAGCGGTCTTGCGCGCACTCTCCTGGTTCACCGTGCTGGCCGGTTTCGGATTCCTCTTTGCCATCGTGCACCATTCGCTCCGCGAACGACGGGGCGAGCTGGCCACGCTCCGCACCGTCGGGGCGCCGCGCAGTGTCGTGATCTCGATCCCGTTCCTGGAAGGAGCGGTGTTCGGCGCGCTCGCGGGCCTGGTGGCGTACGCTCTGCACCATGTGATCCTCGTGATCGTGGCGCGGTATGTGCGCTCCGAGACCGGACTCGACCTGAGCGGCGGCGGCTTCGATCCGACCTACGTGACCGTGGCAGCGCTCTTCCCGCTCTGCGGCGGACTGATCGGTCTGCTGGCCGGACTGGGGGCGTACCGCTGGCAGCCGACCGAGTTACTCCGGAGATCGGGGTGAGGAGGGACCGTGCTCGGTTGCACCGGAGGTGGATTCTCGCAATCGGCCTCTGCGCGGTCGGTGGGCTGACCGCTGGGTGTCGCGAGGAGGAACGGGCGCCGGTGCCGGCCTCCGGTGCCCTCATCCGCGGCGGCGGCGAGGCCGATTCCGCGACGCAGGCGTTTCGCGTCGTCCGGAAGGGAAGCTCGATGCAGGCGGTGGAGCGGGGCGGACGACGCTACCCGCACGTGCCCTTCCCCACGCTCTCGGGGTTCTTCTACAGCGCCGATCCGAAACTCACCGTCGATCAGATTCCGGACGCAGTCGACGCTCTGGCCGGACAGCCGATATCGGTCCGCGGCTTCATGTGGCCGGTCGAGGGAGATGCCCAGTCGATGGTGCAATTCGCGCTGCTCGAGAGCCAGCTTCTCTGCTGCTTTGGCGTCACCCCGAAGCTGAACGAGTGGATTCTGGTCGAGTGTGAGAGCGAAAAGGGGTTTCAGTACTACCCGGACCGCCGGGTCACGGTCTGCGGCGATCTCGAGATCGGGCCGGTGGTCAAGAACGGGAAGATCGAGAGTCTCTACCGGCTGAAGCACGCCTCGATGGTCCCGCCGAAATAGTCGCGGCGGGCATTAGCGAGGCGCCGCAGCCGCTCGGAAGGCCTTCCGGCGAGCGCCGGAGCGATAGTAGTCCGAGGTCGACCAGAGCGCGCCGATCCCACCAATCAGGATGCAGGTCACGACCAGAGCGTTTCCGACTCCACCCCGGAGTGACTCCTTCCAGACCAGCAGGAGCAGCATCGGGGAGAGCGAGGCCCCAAGCGCGGCAACGTCGAGCGACTTGCGCATGCTCTCGCGCGTTTCGAACAACTCATAGGGGGTCAACTCGAGCTCCGCTCGGTGGCGGTAGGCATGCAGATAGAGCAGGGCAAAGACGAGATAGACCGCAACGAAGCCCGCCACGTAGGCAAGCCAGAACCAGGCGAAATGCTCGGAGGGAATCGCGGCCTCGAGTTGGTCCTGGCCCGAGAAAAGAGAAGCCGTCAGTTTGGAAAAGAGGAACTTCAGCGGGTAGGTGAAGAAGAGCACCACGAAGAGCAACGCGGCGTTCAGCCAGAGGACGACATCGTCCTCCAACCCATAACGGCGGAAGTAGGACCACTGCCACTGCCAGATCGAGAAGATCACGCTCGAAGTGAGCGCGAATCCCACGAAGCCGCGCATCACCTCGATCAGCTCCGCTGCGGTATCCGGCACCTCGAGCGACACCACAAGCAGGGTCAGGGCGAACCCGAGCACCGCATCGGACAGTCCCTCGAGTCGGGAAACCTCACGGCCCCGCCAGCGAAACTCCGGCTCGATCGAGCGATTCGATTCGAACAGCAGTTTCCGCAGCGAAAGCATCGGCCTACTCGCTCATGAGGAAGATCAGCGGCCGGACATCGTCCTCGGGTGTCCAGTCCCAGTACCGGAGCAGGATTTGATAGACCATGAGCCCGGTCTCCCCCTCCCCCCAGATCAGATAGCGGAACGATTGGCTCATGAGACTCTTGCGGGTCAGGCCGAGGAAGATCGAGACCGGATCGAGCAGCTCACTGATGTAGGCGATGGTATTGGCGATCGCAACCGCTCCGGTCACGTCGATGATGTAGTTTCCCCCATCGCGGCGGACCCGGACCTGCACCGGCGCGAGGAACTCGCTCCGGTTGTCGATCAGGTCGACGTGAATGAAGGCCAGCGGTCCCTGGGCTTGATAGTAGCGCCGTATTTCCTCTTCCTTGCGCTTGCGCGAGAGCTGCTTGGCCCGGGCGAGCGGCACCAGGTTGATCTTCTTCCCGGTGATGTTCTTCCACAACTCGGCCGACTCACTGTCGGTGAACTCGATCTCGGTCACCCGAAGTTCGGTGGCGCGGAGATAGCGCGAGATGCCGCTCAGCGAGAGGACGATCAGGATGAAGATGCTCGAGATGATGATGCCGTCCGGCCGCTCGATGATGTTCTCCACGAAGGTGTAGCCGAAGACCACGGTCATCACCCAGAAGTAGATCGAGAGCCACGCCTTGGCGACTCCTCCCCCCTGCCGGTACTCGTGCCAGTTGGCCAGCGACACCGCGGTCGAGGCGGAGAGGATCAGGGCGAGCACTCCGGTTGCGTAGGCCCCCCCCTGCGCTTCCACATCCGCCTTGAAGACGATGGTGACGATGACGCACAGGGCGAAGATCACCAGCACCAGCGGACGACGATGCGCCACCCAGCGCGGCGCCATGCCGAAGCGCGGGAGGTAGCGCGGAATCAGGTTCAGCAAGCCGGCCATGGCCGAGGCGCCGGCGAACCAGAGAATCATGATGGTCACGATGTCGTAGACCGTCCCGAAACCGTGACCGAGCAACTCGTGGGCCAGGTAGGCGATGGCGCGCCCCGCGGCGTCTCCTCCCTCGTGGTAGGCATGCTCCGGAATGAGCAGGGTGGTGACGAAGCTCGAGAGCAGCAGGTAGAAACTCATGATGAAGGCGGCGGCGGCGAGCAGCTTCCGCGCATTCCCGATCCGCCCCCAGGGAACGCGCGACTCCGCCGGACCGACCACGGTGGTGGTGTCCCCGGCCAGGTGTTGCGGCTCCGGCTGGTCCTTCTTGCCCCCCGACACCAGCGGCATGACGGAAACGCCGGTTTCGAATCCCGAGAGCCCGAGCGCCAACTTGGGGAAGATCAAGCCGGCTGCGATCAGCAGCGAGGTCCAGTCCGGATGGAGAGCGAAGAGATGGCCGCGCCAGTTCGGCAGCAATTCGGGGTGGTTCAGGATCTCGAAAAAGCCGCGCCCGAGAACCACGAGATTCAAGAGCAGGTACGGCACGGCCACCGCAGCCGCCACGCCGATCGCCTCCGCGAACCCCTTGAGAAAGACCAGGGCAAGGAGGGCCATCAAGCCGAGTGTGATCGGCATCCGCGCATCGCCCAGGTAGGCGTGGAAGAGCGGGTTCTCGATCGCGTGCTGAGCCGCGTCGGCCGCCGAGAGGGTGATGGTGATCACGAAGTCGGTCGCGGCGAAGCCGAGCATCACGAGCACGAACAGCTTCCCCATCCATCCGGGCAGGAGGCTCTCCAGCATCGCGATCGAGCCTTGCCCGGCATAGGAGCGCGCCGCCACCTGCGAGTAGATCGGCAGCGCCCCGAGCAGGGTCACCAGGACGAGCAGCGCGGTCGAGACCGGCGCCAGCGCCCCCGCCGCCAGAAGCGCAATCCCCGGTTGGTACCCCAGGGTCGAGAAGTAGTCGACCCCGGTCAACCAGAGCACCATCCACCACGGGTGGGTGTCGTGCGCCTGTCCCTGATGTTCATCCGGCCCCAACAGCCACCGCCCGACCGGAGTCTTCGGCTTCGCGGTGCGCGGCACGGGCAATGCTCGAACGGGTCGAATCGGGCTCATGCGCGAGGTTCGCTTCTCCTCCTGCTCCCTGTTCCTCCGGGCGGGCGGGGAAGCCCGCGCTTTCGCGAGCGCAGAGGATTGCGGGGCGGACCCGAGGTTGCAACTGGAAACGGGCGGGGACGGCGAAATGCCCCGGGGCTGGCTGCGAACCCGCAGCCGATTCGTCCATTGCCGCTGAATTCGCGCGGACGTAGCATTGCCCCCGGGATCTGCCTCGCGGAGCCGGGCTTGGGGGCGCGAGGCGATGGGAGACATGCCATGCACGCCACTCCTCCTCGGTGCCCCGGAGAGCGGATCGAATCGCGCACGCGACAGGATCGGCGGCGAATCGCGCTCTGCGGCCTCGCTCGCACCCTGGCATGGTGCTCCCTCTTGGTGATTGGCGGCTGTTCGGACGATGAAGTGACATTCGTCGTGAACGAGCCGGACCAGCCGATCCTGCTCGTCGATGGCTCGGTGAGCGACGCCGCGTCGGGGAGCCCGCTTCCGGACGCCAGGATCATCGTCGAGGGTGCAAACCCGGAGTTCACCGCCGCTCACACCGACGAGGACGGGCGTTTCTCGACCCCCTACGTCACCCGCGAGTCGACCGTTCTCCGGATTCAACGCGCGGGATATCTCCCGGCGCGCGGTCCCCTCACGCGAATCGGACGGAGGGTAGGGGGACACCAGTGGCGGGTGGCGGTGGAGCTCAATCCCGATCCGATGGCCCCGCGGGAGTACTGGTTCGAGCCGGCGCAAGTCTGGCTCGAAGAAGGATCCACGGGCACCTACGTGGCAGTCCGGCGCTCGTCCGCGGAACAATGGGCGAGCGTCCCGTTGCGCTGGTCGTTTGGGTCGGCCGGTTCCGGCGATCTGTCGTTCGAATCCGGAGGGCTACGACTACTGTTCGCTAACCGAGGCCTGCTTTCGGCGCGGCCAGTCGGTTTGCTGGGTTCACGTGAGCGCATACCAGGATCGCCGTCAGGAGGGTCTGGAGCGGGCGGTCCTCTGGCTCGACGTGCTGGCGGGCGAGCAAAGAGGGATGGATGATCCTCGCGCACTTTCGCTCGAGGTGGCCGATCGCGAGGTGCTGGACGCGCCGCGCGACGTCGCTATCCCGCTCGGTGTGGGCACGCGCTGGTCGATGCTGCACGCCACCACCGTGAATGGCGGAGAGGGATCCAGCGCCGACGTTGAACCCGTGCGGAACCTGGAAGTCGCATCCAGAATGAACTGGCGGGGGTCGACTACAGCGTGCTCCATCAGGAACGTGGGCCGTGGTACCTGCTGCGGAAGGAGGGGGCTAAGGTCTTCGGGCTGGCTGCAGCGGATCTGGAGAGTTCGAGTCCGGCTCTCCCCTACCTGCTCGCTGACTTCGCCGCCGGGACGGGAGCGAGTTGGCAACAGGGGCCGGTCACCCGAGACGATCATCATGGGCATCCGCTCGCCGAGAGGGTGAAGACGACGATGCTCGCCCCGGTCCGGATCGGTACCCCACAGGGATTCGTCGAGTACGCGCGTCCCGTCTCGGTAGAGCGCGAGATGTCTGATGTAACGGGAACGAGCGTAGCGACTCTATCCGAGATTTGGACATTCTCCGATTACCGGGGTCTGATTCAACTAGAGCGGACCCTGATGACCGACTGTCGCCCGTGCCACCTACCCTACCGAGGAGAGATCTACCGGCAGCTCGAGCACGTGGCTGTGCCGTAGGCGGCAATTCGTCGCTCACCGCACGTAGACAATCCGCGCGATTTCGAGACGAGGCCAGGCACGGACCCAGAGGCGGCGATCATCACCCTCATCCCACGTGACGAATGGCATCCCAGAGGGCATTTGTCCGGGCACGAGGCGGCGGACGCGAGCCCGGTGGTAGACTGCCGGGCGGTCGATGCACCGGCCGGGGAGAGGCGCTCCGCAGAGGGGAAGTCGTGCGGCACGGGGCCCGGAGGAAACTTGGATCGGGAACAGCTCGTCGAGGGACTCGCGCGGAAGGACAACCGCGCCTGGACGGCGTTCTTCGCCGAGTTTGGCGGGCTGATCCGCGCGGTTGCAGCGCGTACGGGGCTGGCCAGCGCCGACCAGGCGGAGGTGTTCCAGCGAACCTGCGTAAGGGTGTTGGAGCGGATTGACACCCTGCGCGAACCGCGGAGCCTGGGTGCCTGGACGTTCGGCATCGCCGCCCGCGTCTCGCTGGATGTACTGCGGGAGCGGTCGAGGTCTACCTCGTTCGAGGAAGCGGCGCCGTCGATCGAGCGTGAGTCCGAACTCGGTGCCGGCGCGCCGCCAAGCGTGCTCGAGCAGATGGTCGATCTCGAGAGTGCAGCCGCGGTACGGGACGGCCTGGCGGCGCTTGATCCGCGCTGCCGACGCCTCTTGAGCGCGCTCTACCTGGAGGACCCACGACCGAGCTACCGGGAGATCGCGGAGCGGGAATCGATCCCGATTGGGGCAATCGGCCCGAACCGCGCCCGGTGCGCCGAACGCCTCGCCGTCATCCTCAAACGAGCTGTATCAAACGCGCCCCCGGTCCGGTCTGGGGACACGCGCGCGGAAACACCCTCCCAGCGGGGAAGGAAAGGAGCAAGGGATGACCAATGACCGGATCGACCCGTCGGCCCACCTGGACTGGGAGACGCTCTTCGAACAGGTCGAAGCGAACCACGCGGTCGACTCGGGCGCAGCGACTCACCTCGCCGGCTGTGCCGCCTGCGCGGCGGGTCTCGATCGGGTGCGTGAACTCCACGCGCGCCTGACCGCGGCAGCCCTCCCCCAGGCTCCGGCGGAATGGATCTCCGCGGCTCGTCTGGCGCTCGGCCTCCCGCCAAACTCGCCGGAAGGTCCGGATGCCGTCGTTCGCGCGGCGGCGCCACGCCAATGGGCAACAGGACTGCGCGAGGTCTGGGCTTCCTTGATCGCCGTTCCGGACACCGCGCTGGCCGGAGTGCGCGGGAATCCGATCGACGGGAGCGGTGCGCGTGTCCACTCCGCGGCTGGGTATGTCATCTCGATCGCGGAGAGCACGAAGGACGGGAGGCGTCACCTCCTCGGTCAGGTGATCCCGCCGAGCGGATCCGAGGTGCCGGCGAACGCCGTTGCCCGGGCGCTGTTCGACGATCGCACCGAGGACGCCGAGATCGGAGAAGATGGAGACTTCGGCTGGAAGGGGCTCCCGGCCGACTGTTCCGAGATCGACGTTCTGGTCGGAGACCTCTGCCTACGCATTCCCCTCATCTGACAGCCGACGATCCCTTCTGGCTGGAAGCCCCCGTCGACGCCCTGGTCGCGAGGTTGGCCGAAGGCAAGGGCTCCGTCTCCCGCGATCTGGCGGTGCTCCTCCGAGATCGGGCTGCGGCTTCGCTTCATGCGGCTCC
This sequence comes from Candidatus Eiseniibacteriota bacterium, assembly GCA_016712505.1. GTDB lineage: Bacteria > Eisenbacteria > RBG-16-71-46 > CAIMUX01 > CAIMUX01 > JADJQY01. The sequence goes on from JADJQY010000042.1 coordinate 399,884, forward strand.
CCACGAATCGGGCCGACTGGCCGACGCACTTCACGCGCGTGCGGTGCGGGAAGGCGCCTCTGCGATCGTCCTGGCCATAGCGTGGCGCGCCCGCGCGGAGGCGGCCATCTATCTCGGGAAACTGCGCCAGGCAAACCGCGCCTATCAGCAGGCATCCACGCTGGCCGCGACGGCGCGAGACTCCGCGCTGCGCGGTCAAATCTTGGTCGGCTGGGTGCATGTGCTCGGCATGTTGGGCGAGCGAAGATCCTCCGAGTCGAAAGCGGTCGAAGCGGAGCAACTGTTGCGCCGGGTGGGCGACGAGGAGTACCTGCGCAAGCTGCTCATGAACCGCGCGGGACTGCTCTACCACGAGGAACGCTACGCCGAGGCGTACCATGCCTACCAGCGAGTGGTCCGTCGCTTCGAGCGGTCCGGTACGCGGGACGGCACCTACGTCGCGTTGCGCCTCAATCTCGCCGTGGCCTGCACCAACCTCCTGCGCCTCGATGAGGCACGGCAACTGTTCATCGCGACCGAAGAACTCGCCCGGGAGATCGGGCTCGATTTCGTCGTCGGTCACGCGCGGTTCAACCGCGCTGAGTTGGAACGACTCGAGGGACGGTACCGAGTCGCGTTGCCGCTCCTGATCTCCGCCCAAGAAGTCTTTGCCAAGGTTGGGGCGCGGGACATGCAGGCTTCGGTCGATCGCGCCAAGGCGGAGATCCATCTCGACCTGGAGATGCCGGAAGAGGCTCATGGCCAGGCGACGGCGGCGGTATCGGCGTTTCGTGGAGAGGGGATGGAACTCGACGCCAATCTGGCGGAGCTTCTCCTCGCGCGTTCCGAACTAGCGCTCGGCCGCCCTGAGGATGCGGAACTCCGGCTCGCCACCATGCGGGGCTTCTTCTCGGCGAGCCACCTGCGGCTGCGCGTGGCCCAGGTCGATCTGGAGGCAGCCCGGGCCTTGCTCCAGCGGGACCGGGTGGACGAGGCGGCACGCCTGGCGCAGCAGGCAACCCGGGCCCTCGATCGACTGGACCAACCGGCGCAGGCCGCGATCGCACGCAGCGTATGGGCGCGTGCGGTGATGGCACGTGGTCGAGCGAGCGCCGCGGAGCGCGTTCTCGAAGCGGTGCTTCCTTCCCTCGCTCGACTCGCTCCCTCGGTACGTCAGCACGTCTGGGCGGCGGCCGCGGAGTGCGCGGCGGCTCGCGGAGACCGGGGCGAGGCCCAGCGGAGGTATCGCCTGGCGGCGGCGGCGGTCGAGGCGGAGCGCCGGATGGTCCCGCGCGGCGAGCTGCGAACGCGGGTGTTCGATCGGCAGTCGAGTGTCTATCGGGCGCTGCTGGCACTGGCGCTGGCAGAGGAAAGGCCGCGGATCGATGCTGTGCTGCGCTGGATCCTGGCCAGCCGGGCGCGGGGATATCTGGATCGCTCCGGCCCCGGCGGCCGGTCGTCCACCGCGCGCCTGGAGGCGCGGCGCACTGAACTGGCCTCGCTCACCCGAAGAATCGAACACCTCGAGTTCGCGGGAGGGCCGAGCGCAACGGCGCTGCGCCCGATGCGCAGTCGCCGGCACCTTCTCGAACGGGGACTGGCGGAAGAGGTGCGAACGCTCGAGGCGCGGGCTGGCCAAGCCGGCCGCGGTCGGGATCGTGTCAGCCTGCAGCGGTTGCAGTCGCGACTGACCGACGACGACGCCCTGCTCATCTACCAGTTCGTGAACGACCGGGTGGTGGCGTTGGTGCTTCGCTCGGACGTTGGCCGGCTCTACGAGCTTCCCTGCGATCTGCAGCAGATCGAAGCGGACTTGGCGCGCCTGCGGCTTCAGATCGACACCATGACCGTGACCAGCGGAACCCTCCGGCACGGAGCGCACTGACTTCGGCGTCAACGGGGAAACCTCGCCTTTCAACGTCGCGCCGCGGATCGCTTGCTCGCCTCGCTTGGCCGCGCGCTTGATCGAGCCGCCAAAAGCTCACCCCCTCTCCGGTCGCCTGATTGTGGTGCCCCATGGACCCTTCCACCAGCTCCCCTTCGAGGCGTTTCGGGTCGAAGGGGAGTACGTCGATGCTCGATGGTCGGTGGTGCGCACACCCCTGGCGGGGGGAGAGGCGACGCTGAGGCGGCCCACGGGGGCGACGGGAGTGCTGCTCGCCGGGGTGGAACTGCCGGAGCTGCCCGAACTGCGGGCCGAACTCGAGATGGTGGCCGATCTGCTGGCCGTCGACCGGAACTCGCTCCTACTCAACCCATCGCGCGCAGAGCTCCTCGCGGGAATGCCCGGACGACGGGCCATTCACCTGGCCACGCATGGCCGCTTCCGCGAGGACAACCCGGCGTTCTCGTCGCTGACCGTCGCCGACGGTGTGGTCTTCATGGCCGAACTCGCCGATCTCTCCCTCTCCGCCGACCTCGTGGTTCTGAGCGCCTGCAGCACCGGCCGGGTGTTTCCTGGCCGCGGCGAAGACCTGGCCGGAGTCACACACTCCTTTCTCGCCGCCGGCGCACGGAACCTGGTCGCGCCCCTCTGGCGGATCCGCGAGGGAGCCACCCGCGATTGGATGGCGGCCTTCTATCGCGACTGGCTGGCGCACGGGGATATCGCGCTTGCCGCCCAGGTCGCCGCCCGCAGCACCCGGGCACGATGGGACCACCCATACTTCTGGGGCGCGTTCACCTGCCACGTTTCCCGCCTCTGAGCCATCGCCGGAAAGAATTTCGTATCAGGCCACCGATCAGGCCCGTCTGGAGGGACCAGATTCCACCGCGCGGGGGTCCCGCCGGCGGAGTCCGTCCGCGGAGGACAGATGGCCCTTTGGTCCGACCTTGCCCGGTCGATAACGCGAACCTTTGATCTGATGGCCCGAGCACAGGCTCGTCTTCCGCTGCAAGACGCCCCAGGTCCGGCGCTGGCCGAGGCCGAGGAGACGACACCGTGCGCATCGCCTTCGTTGAAGACATCCTCCGCTTCTCGATTCCCCTCGGAATCGCCGGAATCGCCGCCAGCCTCCGAGAAGGAGGACATGCGGTCCGCGTTTCGGTGGTGACCAAGGACCTTGACCGGACGCTGGACGAGCTGGCCGACTGGAAGCCTGATGCCATCGCCTTCAGCGTCATCTCCGGGAGCCACCGCGGCTACTACGAGATCGCGCGTCGGGCCAAGGAGCGTCTGGGCGTGCTGACCCTCTGGGGCGGGCCGCACCCCACGTTCTTCCCCGAGATCATCGAACTCCCGTGGGTCGATGCGGTCTGCATCGGCGAAGGGGAGGAGGCGGTCTGCGCCTTGGCCGACGAATTCGACGCTCTCGGGGCGCTCCCGGCCGAGGTTCCCAACTTCTGGATCAAGACGGGCGGTGCCGTGCACCGAAACCCGGTACGTCCGCGAAATCGCCAACTCGACGACCTGCCCTGGGCCGCACGGGATCTCTACTACGAGCAGTTCCCGATCATCCGTCGACATGGCATCAAGCACTTCCTCGCCCATCGCGGCTGCCCGTACAAGTGCACCTACTGTTTCAACGACAGCTACAACTCCATCTACCGCGAGCAGGCGGGAGACAAGAAGGTCTTCAGCTCGCGGAGTCCGGACTCGATCGTCGACGAGATCCTCGACCTCCGGGAGCGCGTCCCGGTCCGAATGGTGGCCTTCGTCGACGACGTGTTCACGCTCCACCGCCGGTGGACGATGGAGTTCGCCGAGGTCTACGCGCGCCGATGCGGCATTCCCTTCAGCATCAACGCACGCTTCGACAACGTCGATGAAGAGATGGTGCTGGCGCTGAAGGCCGCCGGGTTGAGTTTGGTCTACGCCGGGGTTGAAGGTGGTGACGAGTACATCCGCAACACGGTAATGAAGCGGAACATGACCGAGGAGTCGATGTACGCGGCCGCCGAACTTTACAAGAAATCCAATGTAAAGCTCCTGACCGAGAATGTGGTTGGCAACCCCGGCGAGACCTATGAAATGGCGAAGCGGACGCTCGCGATCAATATCCGGCTGAAGCCCGATATCGCGAACGCTTCCGTGTTCGCGCCCTATCCGAAGCTAGCCATGACCCAGTACGCGATCGACGGCGGGTGGTTCGACGGGAACTTCGACAGTCTGAACAGCAACTACTATCACGGCACCGTACTGAAGTTCCCCACCGACCGCGACGCGCGCCGGATCGTGAACCTGCGCTGTTTCTTCAGCTTCCTGAGCCACTTCCCGCGCTTTCTGCCGGTGGTTGAGCCACTGCTCGATCTCCGCCCCAATGTCGCCTTCCGGTGGTTCGGAGACCTGGTCGACGGCTTCTACCTCAAGCGCTGCGTCGCCTACAAGCTGGGCTGGGGGGACTTCATCACCACCTTGCGCCACTATCTGACGAACTACCGGCAGGGCTCGACCGCGGGACGGACGGCGGAGGCCCGGAACCTGATCGCCGAGGCCGGGCAAGCGGTCGACCGGACACAATCTCCGGTGGTCCCCGTCTAGCCGGCTTCGGCCCAGCTCGGCTCGCCGCATCCACCGGGTCGAGTCCCCCAGGTCCCCCGACTCGAGAGCCCCTCGGCACCTCCTCGGGCGGCCGGAGTTGACGTTCCCCGGCGCCGCCGGTACCCTCATCCGCAGTTCATTCGCCTCGGTCCACGAGCAACGAGCGCGGCAGCCGCCGCGACGAGTTCAGGAGAGTCCCCCCATGGCGAAACGCGCCCGTCATTCTTTTCGCGGCCCGGTTGCCGGCCTTGGCCTGCTGTTGACCCAGATGACTGCTGCGTCGGCCGTCGAGTCGCCGTATGTCCCGGGACAGATCGTCGTCCGTCTCGCCCCCGAGGCGTCCGCTCAGGAGTTCATTGCCATCTGGGGCTTGTCTCTGACTGCCCAGGCCGAGGACGGCAGTCTGCTCTGCTCGAGTTCCACCGAGGACATCCCCGGTCTCGCGAATCAGATGAGGCAGGACGCCGCAGTGGTCCATGTCGAGCCGAACTACCGGGCGGAATCGCCGGAAGCGGTTCGCCAGATGATCCTCGCTGCGGTGGGCGGCACCCTGGCGGAGTTCGAGGACCAGGGCGCGTCGAATCGCATCGGACTGGGTGCAGCCCATGCGGTCACTCGAGGAGCGGGCGTGGTCGTCGCGGTCCTCGACACCGGGGTCGACCCAGGTCACGAGGTCTGGGGAGACCGGATCTCTCCGCTCGCCTACGACTTTGTCGACAACGACACCTCCCCCTGGGAGCACGCCGACGGTCTCGATCAGGACGGAGACGGCGAGTTCGATGAGGGGTATGGCCACGGCAGCATGGTCGCCGGGATCATCGCCCTGGTCGCCCCGGAGGCAACGCTGCTTCCGCTACGCGTGCTGGACACCGAAGGGCGCTCTGATGTCTTCACCATCGCCCGAGCCATCCGCTACGCCGTGGACACCGGTGCCGCTGTGGTCAACATGAGCTTTGGCGTTCCGGGCGCCCTGGTGACCCTCAAGTCGGAGATCGAGCGGGGCGACGCGCTTGGCGTGGTCTTCGTCGGGGCGGCGGGGAATGAGGACCGCCCGGCACCGACCTACACTCCGGCCGATCTGGCGTCGGTGATCATGGTCACCGCCCTGGACGAAGCCGACACGAAGGCGGAGTTCGCCGATTATCATACGAAGGTGGCGATCGCGGCTCCGGGAGTCGGCGTCCGCAGCGCTTACCCCGGCCATGAGTGGGGGCTGGGAAGCGGGTGCTCCTTCGCCACCGGCTTCGTGACCGGCGAGGTAGCGCTGCTTCGAAGCCTCCATCCCGACTGGAATCGATCCACGATCGAGTCACGGATCACCGGCAGTGCGACGCCCGTCGACGATCTGCCCGGGAACCAGGGCTACGCGGGCCGCCTCGGAGAGGGACGGATCGATGTCGGCGGGGCGATCACCACCGCATCGGACGCGCCATCGGCTGCTCCCGTGTTCGCGCCGGGAATCGCCGCATACCCCAATCCGGGAGCTGGCCAGATTCGCTTCCGGCTCGGCCCCGGACTGGCTGCTTCCACCCTCCAGATCTTCGATCCGCAGGGACGCCGCGTGGCCGTTCTCCGCGGAAAAGACGGGCAGTTCGCCTGGGATCCACACCCCGCGCTTCCGGCCGGATCCTACTTCGCGCGGATTCCGGGCGGGCCAAGCCTCCGCGTCGAGCGCGTGCGCTAGCAATTCGAGGCCGGCCGATCAGACGCGGAAGTACTTCGCCTCGGGATGGTGCACGACCAGCGCGCTGGTCGACTGCTCGGGATCGATCTGGAAGTTCTCCGTGAGCGTGCAGCCGATTCGGCCGGGGTCGAGCAGGGCGAACAGCTTCAGGTGGTCGCCGAGGTCGGGGCAGGCCGGATAGCCGAAGCTGTAGCGCGATCCACGGTACTTCTGGTTGAACAGGTCGGTGATTTTCGGGCCGTCATCGGAGACGATCCCAAGTTCCACCCGCATCCGTCGGTGCCAGAGCTCGGCCAACGCCTCGGCGGTCTCGACCCCCAGGCCGTGCAGATAGAGGTACTCCTGATACCGGTCGGCCGCGAAGAGCTGGCGGCAACGCTCCGACACCTCGGGCCCCATGGTCACACAGTGCAGACCGAGCAGGTCCTTCTCGCCGGATTCGACCGAGCGGAAGAAATCCGCGATGCAGAACCGCTTCTCCCCGGCCTGACGGGGGAAGGTGAAGCGCTGGATCTCTCGCGCGGGATCGTCGGGCGCGAAGACGACGAGATCGTTCCCGGAAGATTGCACCGGGTAGTAACCGTAGACGACCGCCGGGCGGAGGATCCGCTCGGTCCGGCACTGCTCCTGGAGGCGCTTCAGCACCGGCATCGCCTCGGATTCGATCTCGGCCTCGAGCTCTGAGGTCGAGCGCTGGCCCTTCCGGAACTGCCACTGTCCGCGGAAGAGCGCCACCTTGTTGATGTAGGGGAAGATCTCGTCGAGATCGACCTCGGCCACGACGCGGGACCCGAGGAACGGCGCGCGCGGAACCGGCACATCGCGGGCCACGTCGCTCCGTACCCCATGATCCTCCCCCGCTTCGGTGCGAGCTCGCGCGGCGGCCAGGTCCTCGCGTTCCTTCGCCCGGCGACCGGCAAAACGTTGCACGCGTGTCTTTACCTCTTCATCGAGGAGCGCCACCGTGCCACTCGCCAGGTGATCCATGAAGCGCAAACCTTCGAAGGCATCCTTGCCGTAGTAGGTGTACGGGTAGATACCGCGCAGCGTCTCCTCGGCGTAGTCGCGGGTGAGGGCGGCCCCACCCAGGATCACCGGAAGCTTGAGATCCAGGCGGGCCAATTCCTCGAGATTCTCCTGCATCACGCCGACCGACTTGACCAGCAGCCCCGAGAGGCCGATCGCGTCGGCCTGGTGCTCGCGACAGGCATCGAGGATCGCGGGCAACGCCTGCTTGATTCCCAGGTTCACCACGCTATAGCCGTTGTTGGAGAGGATGATGTCGACCAGGTTCTTCCCGATGTCGTGGACATCGCCCTTCACCGTGGCCAGAACCATCTTGCCTCGCACCTTGCCGCCGACCTTCGGCATGTGAGGTTCGAGGTGTGCGACCGCCGCCTTCATCACCTCGGCGCTCTGGAGCACGAACGGGAGTTGCATCTCTCCCGCACCGAACAGCTCGCCGACCACCTTCATCCCGTCGAGCAGATGGTCGTTGACGATCTCGAGCGCCGGGTAAATTCCGAGCGCTTCGTCCAGGCTGGCCGGCAGTCCTTCGCGCTCCCCGTCGATGATGTGACGACGGAGTCGCTGGTCGACCGGCAGATCGGCCAGGGCAGCGCGCCGCGGTCCCTCCTGCCCCTCGCCATCCGGGAAGAGGGAGACGAACGCGGTGAGAGGATCGTACCCCTCGCGACGCCGGTCGTAGATCAGATCGAGCGCGGCGTCCCACTGTGCCGGGTCGATCTTCGTCTTGGGCAGGATCTTCGAGGCGTGGACGATCGCGGCGGTGAGCCCGGCCTCGACACACTCGTGCAGAAAGACGCTGTTCAGCACCACGCGCGCGCCCGGCTTGAGCCCGAAGCTCACGTTCGACACCCCGAGCAGGGTGTGACATTCCGGGAAACGGCGACTGATGCGCCGCACTCCTTCGATCGTCTCCAGGGCGAGGCGACGGTCCGCTTCGACGCCCGTGGTGACGGGGAGAACCAGGGGATCGAAGAGCAGATCACCGGGCGGGATGCCGTACCGGTGCACCGAGAGGTCGTAGATTCGCTCCGCAATGGCGAGCTTTCGCTCGGCGGTCTTGCCCATCGCCTCGAGCGGATCGTCGTCGATCGTTCCGGCCACGATGGCTGCGCCGTAGCGACGGGCCAGGGCGCAGATGCCCGCGAGCTTCTCCTCGCCGTCCTCCAGATTCATCGAGTTGATGATGCACTTTCCCGGCGCGTGCTTCAGCCCTTCGGCCAGCACGTCCACCTGGGTCGAGTCGATCATGAGCGGAACCGAGACATGCTGGGCAAAACGCTTCACCACCTCGCGCATGTCCCGCACGCCGTCGCGCCCGACATAGTCGACCGAGACGTCGATCACGTGAGATCCATCGCGAATCTGCTCACGCCCCATCGAGACCAACGCTTCCCAGTTCTCCTCCGCCAGCAGCCGCTTGAAGCGCCGAGAACCGTTGGTGTTGGTGCGCTCCCCCACGATCAAGAACGAGGTGTCCTGCTTGAAAGAGGTCGCGCCGTAGAGCGACGAGCAGCCGCTCGGTATCGCCACCTTGGCGCGCGCACTCGGGGCGCGCTCGCCGATCAGCTGCGCCAGCGCGCGGATGTGCTCGGGCGTGGTTCCGCAGCAACCGCCGACCAGCCGGACCCCTTCCTGCTCCACGAAACGGAGCAACGTGGTGGCGAAGTCCTCCGGTCGGAGCGGGTAGTGGGTGCGTCCTTCCAGCAGCACGGGCAGGCCGGCGTTGGGAAACACGCTGATCGGCTTCTCCCAGTGCTTGCCCAGCCAGTGCACGTGCTCGGTCATCTCATGTGGACCGGTGGCGCAGTTGAGGCCGAGGGAGAAGATCGGAAAGCCGCGCAGCGCCTCGGCCGCCGCGGCGATCTCGGTGCCGAGCAACATCGTTCCGGTCGTCTCGATCGTCACCGAGACCATGATCGGGATCTCGTCCGGCGTGCGGCCGGTGCGATTCAGTGCGTCGAGGCAAGCGTTGACCGCGCACTTGGTCTGGAGAATGTCCTGACAGGTCTCGACCACCAGCGCGTCGGCGCCCCCATCGATCAGCCCGCGCGCCTGTTCAGTATAGGAGTCGAGCATCGCCTCCCAGGTGGAGTGTCCGAGGCTGAGCAGCTTGGTCCCCGGCCCCATCGACCCGAGCACGAAGCGGGGGCGCGCGCTGGTTGCGTAGCTCTCACAGGCGGCCCGGGCCACCTCCGCCGCCCTACGATTGATCTCATAGGTCCGTTCGACCAGATCGAATTCGGCGAAGACCAGCTTGTTCGCGCCAAAGGTGTCGGTCTCGACCGCGTCGGACCCGGCCTCCAGGTACCGCTCGTGAATTCCCTGGATCACCTCGGGGCGGGTGAGAACCACCACTTCAGTGCAGTTCTCGCGCCCCAGATAGTCGGACTCCAGGTCGAGATTGGCGGCATGGATCATCGTGCCCATGCCTCCGTCGAGGAGGAGGACGCGGCGTTCGAGCGACTGTGCGAGACGTGACTTCATGGGATCTCAAGGTAACATCGGCAGCCACGTGCCCGGCATGAGTTTCCTCGGCGTGAGACAGCGGAACGGATCCAAAAGCTGTTGCCCCAGCAGGGTGCTAAACCCCTTCGGCGAGCGCGACCGGCAGCCCATCGGTGAAGGCGATCTTGGCCTGGGTGGTCGCCGGAATCCGGCCGCCAGGGGTGAGAATCCCGGCCAGGTTGAGTGGATCTGCGGCGGAGAGCCGCAGCACCTCCCCATCCCGTTCGAGCCGACGGGTCTGTCTCAAGATCGACACCGCCTCGGGCAACGCGTACTGCTCTCCGCTGACCCCGGCGACGAAACGTCCCCCGCGAACCTCGCCCCGCGCCTCCTTCCGGCGAAGCGCGCGTAGGATCTCGCGCCAGGGCAGGCTGAGGCTCTCCCGCGCGGCCGTGTCGCGCAGCACCACGCCATAGCGCCGGAGGAGCAGATCGGCCCAGAAGAGCGCCACCTCCTCAACCGGAATCGAGCCGGCCGGAGGACAGCGCAGCAGCGACCACCGCCCGCTCGGTACCACCACGGTCGGGGCGAGCCCACGCTGCCGCAGCCGCCGCACCCTGCGCTCGAACGAGGCCCGACCGCCCATCCCTTCCGGGCTGAGCAGGGTGCGCAGCGCCTGGATGCCATCCGCGGTCACCAGACCGCGTGCGACCAGCTCCCACAGACCGCGCTCCACCTCGGTCTTGAGGCGTCGCAGCTCGCCGGCGATGTCGGTCACGAAGAGCGCGCCGCGACTTTCGAGCAGGGCATGGATCTCGGCTGCGATCCCCACGGTTGGAGGCGTCGCCGCCGATTCGCCGCGCGTTCCAGCCAGAAGCAGCGGTAACTGCTCGCGGAGCGCAAAGGAGATCGGCGTGACCGAGTTCGCCGCGGCCACGCTCCCGCGATCGCTCTCCTGCACCGCGCTCAGCCGGGCCCACACCACCTGCCCGGTGAAGCAGAGTTCGTCGAGCCAGTTCTCCTCGTACCGCGAGACCCGGGCCGGAAGCAGGTCGCGCTCCCAGACCCGCACCGGCGCCTCGAATCCCTGTACCTGGGCGATCGCCTCGAGCAGACCGCGCCTTCCGACCAGTTGCGTGCCGCGCGCCGCATGCTGCCAGCGAAGCAGGAAGCGCAGGTACTCCTGGGCCGAGACCGGCTCGATCTCCTGCCGCAGCCGGTCGAGAGTGCGCCGATGAATCCGCGCCAGCAGACGTCGTTCGCAGAACTCCTCGTCCGCTCCGGCCCGGAATCGCCCGCGGAGGACGGTGCCATCCCCTTCCAGCGCCGTCAGCCCGATCTCGATCTGGGTGGGGGTCAGGCCGAGCCGTTCGGCCAGGCCCCCGATCGTCGACGGTCCGGACACCTCGATCCAGCCGCGAAGCAGCAGCGTCAACCCCTCCGCCTCATCGAGCCGCGCGCCGAGGATCGACCCATCGAGTTTCACTGCAGGCTCGATCCGCGCGTCCGGGTAGAGGCTCTCGATGGCGCGCAGGCGTTCGACCGCAAACCAGAGCGCGCGCTCCTCGCCCCCAGGCACGCTGAGCCAGGCGCGAGCGCTCCGGCCGGCGTGGACCAGTTCCTCGAACCAGATCCCCCAGGAATCCGGTGTTTCCTCCGACCAACGCGGACCGCTCGATGGGACAGCCGAGAGCGGCCTCGGCTCGTAGTGCACGAGCGAGAGGAGCAGCTCGTGCATCTCCTCCGGGTTCCGGGGCTCCGGTCGTGCCTCCCACTCCACCGCCGCGATCGCCTCGGGGTCCAACGCTCCAAGATCCCGCGCGTCCTCCGGGAGCGTGCGCCGAAGCTGCACCGCCCGCGCCCGACGCTCCTCGAGTGGGGCATCGTCCAGGTAGGACCATGGTTTCGAACTCAGCATCTCGTGGGCGAAGGGGGACGGCTCGGCGGTGTCACGCGCATGCATCCGGATCTCCCCCGCCTCGATCCGTTGCAGCACCTGGCGCAGCCCCTCGACGTCCATCGCCTCGTGCAGGCAATCGTGCACCGTCTGTCGCACCAGAGGATGATCGGGCAGCTCGATCGGACCGGTGACATTCTCCTGACAGGCGGCGAGGCGCGGAAAGACCGCCGCCATCAGATCATCCGCCCGCATCCGCTGGATCGGTGGTGGCACCCGCTTCCCGTGCTTCTGCCGGAGCAAGGCCAGGGCGCGCGACGCGTTCCAGCGCCAACGCACACCGAACATCGGAGAGGCCAGCAGAGCCTGGGTGACCACCTGCTCGACCAGATCGGAACGCAGCATCCCGAAGACCTGATCGAGGGGAAAGCTCTGATGCGCACCCAGACTGAGCAGAATCGCGTCGTCGGTCGCCGCGGCCTGCAGCTCGAAGTCGAAGGTCTTGCAGAATCGCTTGCGCAGCGCCAGGCCCCAGGCGCGGTTGATTCGTCCGCCGAACGGAGCGTGCACCACCAGTTGCATCCCGCCCGCCTCATCGAAGAACCGTTCCACCACGACGTCGGTCTGGCTCGGGACAATCCCGAGTGCCTTCCGCTCCGCCTCGAGGTAGCGCTCCACCTGCTCGCGTGCCGGTTGCGGGATCACCTCGCTCCGCGTTTCGTGCGCGGGCCACTCTCGACGCACTCGCGACACCGCCTCGGAAAGCTCGAACGTGCGCGAGGGCGCCTCCCCCAGCCAGAAGGGAATCGTCGGGGCCGCCCCCTTGGCGTCGGCCACGCGCACCGTGCCCGACTCGATCTTCCGGATCTGCCATGAGGTCGAGCCGAGGAGGAAGATGTCCCCGCGCTGACTCTCGATGGCGAAGTCCTCATTGATCGTGCCCACGTAGGTCTGGTCCGGCTCGGCCAGTACGCGGTAGTCGGCGGTGTCGGGGATCGCGCCGCCCGACTCGATGGCGGTACGACGGGCGCTGCGGCGTCCCCGCACCACGCCGTTCACTCGATCGCGATGGAGCAGCTCCGCGGCCTTTCCCATACCGACCGGAATGCCCTCACTCAAAAGTTCCACGATTTCGTCGAAATCGGTTCGTCGAAGCTGCCGGAAAGGAACCGCCCGACGGCAGAGCGCGAAGAGATCATCCTCTCGCCACGGCTCACACGACGCCTCGGCGGTGATCTGCTGCGCGAGGATGTCGAGCGGTGCCTCCGGCGGGTGCACCCGATCGAGTCGACCGCCCTCGATCGCTTCCAGCAGGGCAACACACTCCATCAGCTCGTCGCGTGTGGTGGGGAAGAGTCGTCCCTTCGGTGTGCGCCCCAATGCGTGTCCCGATCGACCGATCCGCTGCAGGAAGGTCGAGACGCTGCGCGGCGACTCGATCTGGCAGACCAGGTCGACCGTTCCGATGTCGATCCCGAGCTCGAGCGAGGCCGTGGCAACCAGCGCACGAAGCTGCCCCGCCTTGAGGCGCTCTTCCAGCGCCAGGCGCCGGTCCTTGGAGAGGCTGCCGTGATGGGAGGCCACATTCTCCCCCCCGATCCGCTCCGCGAGCAGGTGGGCGATCCGCTCCGCCCGCGCCCGGGTGTTGACGAACACCAGGGTCGTCCGATGCTCCGAGATCAGCTCCGCGATCCGATCGTAGATGTCCCGCCACTGGGTATGGGAGCAGACCGCCTCGAGGTCGACCGGCGGAACTTCGATCCTGAGATCGAGCTCGCGCCGGGCATCGAGTTGCTGGATCGAGCAGCGCTCCCGCACCGGGCGCATCGCGCGCGGAGCAGCGTTACACGCACCGGTGTTACTCACGTCCGTGTTGCACAGGTCCGTGTTGTTCTGGCCGGCGTCGGGCTGCTCCGCGCCGATCAGGAACTCCGCCGCCAGCTCGATCGGGTGGATGGTGGCCGAGAGTCCGATCCGTTGCAGGCGACGTCCCGCCACGTGGTCGAGGCGCGCCAACGAGAGGGCCAGATGGCTCCCCCGCTTGTCCTTGAGCAGCGCGTGGATCTCATCGACGATCACCGTGCGCACGCCGCGCAACAGTTCTCGCGAGCGCTCCGCGGTCAGCATCAAGTAGAGCGACTCAGGTGTCGTGATCAGGATGTGCGGCGGAGTGCGCAGAAGCTCCTGCCGCGCCTTCTGCGTCGTGTCTCCGGTCCGAAGGGCGGAGCGCAGGGCAATCGGCGACTCCCCCAGGGCGGCGCGCACTGCGGCAATCCCCGCCAGCGGCTCCTCGAGGTTCCGTCGGATGTCGCTCGAGAGCGCCTTGAGCGGGGAGACGTAGACCACCTGGATCGCTGCCGGAAGCGCACCTTGGTCGGCGCGTCGCACCAGATCGTCGATGCAAACCAGGAACGCAGCCAGCGTCTTGCCCGACCCGGTCGGGGCCGAGAGCAGCGTGTCCCGCCCCGCCTGGATTTCCGGCCAGGCGCGCAGCTGCGCCTCGGTCGGACCGGCGAACGACGTCTCGAACCAGCGGGCAACCGCGGGGTGGAAGGAATGCACGACACCTCCGGCAGAGTCGAGCGGCAGGATGAGCTCACCCGCGGAGAGCGTAGCAAATCCAGCCCACCGCGCGAAGCGGTTGCTAGATCAGCCGCCGCCCGACGACGTCGAACGCGCGGATCGGCGCACCGGCGCAAACGCTGCTGGGGTAGTCGGTGTCGAACAGGGTCCAGACCGTCATGGCGCGGCGCACTCCCTCGGCATCGGTGAGCCGGCGGCCGAGGGTCGCCTCGTGTCGATATCCGAGCTTGCGCGGCACCGCCTCGCTCGGGCCGTTCCCCTCCCGGATGTGAATCTCGACCCGATGCACCCGGTCCACCTCGAAGGCGACCCGGGTGAGCGCGGCCGAAACCTCCGTGGCCAGCCCCTGATTCACGAAATCGACATGAATCCAGTAGCCGATCTCCCGGACACCTTCGCCGAGGCGCGTGTGCAACCCGGAGCCGCCGAGTACGCGCGACTCATCCGAGCTGAAGATGCCGTAGACGAAGTCTCGCCCCTGATCGAAGTCGCCGCGAAAGCGGCGGAGGCGCTGGATCTTGGTCTCGAGTGGCTCCGGCTCCGGGGTGACCCAGGGCATCCAGGTACGGAGGTGCTCCGCGCTCGCGTCGACCGCCGCCTTGAGGAGCGGAGCATCGCGCGGCTCCCAGCAGCGAAGAACGAGGCGCGTGGTCTCGACCCGGTAGGCCGGCCCGCTGGCCGTGTCCCCCGTGTCACTCAGGCCGATCTCTATCGACATATCGACTTCTCCTGCTCCATCGACCCGCGATCTCGCTCAGAGCGCGGCCAGTTCCTTCGCCCGGGCCAGCACTTCATCGATCATGGGCGCGGTGAAGCGACCGGTCTGCGTGTTCTGCTGGCTCGGGTGGTACGAGGCGAGCACCGTCGGGAACGCGCCCCCCAGGGTGTAGACCGCATTGTGGGCGAAGCGCGGCCGCGGCGATCCGAGCACCACGCCATGCTCCTCGAGCGTCTTCCAGGTCCAGTCGAAGGCGATCTTCCCCAGGCAGACCACCACCTTCAGGCGCGGCAACAGGCTGAACTCCCGCGCCTGGAACGGCAGGCATCGGGTCAGTTCCTGCGGCAGCGGCTTGTTCCCCGGGGGCGCGCAGCGACCGACCGCGGAGATATAGACGTCGCGCAGCCGCATCCCGTCGTTGCGATCGATCGCCTCCGCCTGGCTCGCGAGTCCCACCCGGTGCAGGGCCGCATAGAGGAAGTTACCCGAGGCGTCGCCGGTGAACATGCGACCGGTGCGATTGGACCCATGGGCTCCCGGTGCGAGCCCCATCAAGAGAATGCGCGCGTTCTCGTCGCCGAACGACGGTACCGGCGCGCCCCAGTATTCCTGCTCGCGATAGGCGGCGCGCTTCTTCCGCGCGACCTCGGAGCAGTACTCGCGTAGTCGCGGACAGGCCGTACACCCCTCGACCTCCCGGCGGAGGCCGCCGAGGGTCCGGATCCGGTAGATCCGACTCCTGCGCGCCGCTTGCGACTCCGTTTTCATTGCGTCGCAGAGTACCAACTCACGCCCGGGCCGTCTGCCCCTGGATTGAGGCTGACCCGGAAGGTCTGCTCAGCGGATGTAGATGTAGCGTCGGAACGCGTCGGGAGGGAGCCCCCCCTGCTCGAAGAGGCGCTGGAACTGCTGGGCCTGGGGCGACCAGGGGGTGCGATCGAGCGCGTCCTGCAGCAGCCGCCGCGCCTCGGCGAGATCGCCCCGCACCCCGGCCATCGCGGCGAGCCCGACCCGCGCCCGCGGTTGGTTCGGATCGATGGCCAGCGAGGCCTCGTAGGCCGCGGTCGCCTCCGCATCGCGGCCGGAGCGACGCAGCATGTCGCCCAGTGTGGCCGCCAACTCCGAGCTCTTCGGCTCGAGCTCGAAACCACGTTGCGCTGCCGCCAACGCGATATCCTCACGTCCGACCAGCGACGTGCCGAGGGCGATCCCGTAGTGGAGGTACCCCTCGCGGTGCGAGCGACCCCGCAGGTCGTTCACCGCCGCATCGATCGCGGCCTCGAGATTTCCTGTCGGCCGGGCGATCTGCTCGATGCGCAGCGTCACCAGCAATCGGTAGTTCTGACGATCGTCGGGCTCCGATTCGATCGCCCGGACGCAGGCCCGGACCGCCGCCTCGGCGTTCCCCGCCTGCCCCTCCTGCGCCGAGAGGTACCGCCAGAGCTCGGCGCGGCTCTTCGGACCGAAGAGCGCGCCGTTCTCGGCAATCCGGCTGAACCGTTGCCGCGCCTGGAGCGGATCATGATTCGAGGCGAGCCAGGCGCCCGCATGCACCAGTCCGGTGAGGCAGAGCGCCACGCCGAGGCGGCGCAGATCTCCGGCCCGCGCGGCGACGGCGAGGGAGGCGAGCAAAGCCGGCACGACCATCAGGTCCCAGTCACGGACCATTCCGAGTTCCGACTGCGCGATGAAGGCAAAGAGGACCGGCCCCGCCGCGAGCAGGGCCAGGAAACGCTGCGCCACGGTCCACGCGCACGCGCCGGATCGCCTGAGGAAGCAGCACGACGACCGCCGGAGCAGCCAGGAGCAGCGCATTGAACAGATCGGCCAGGTGCGCCGGTGCGAAGAGCCCGTAACTGGTGCGCGGGGTCCGCTCTCCCAACGGCGGCAGGAACGCGCTGGCCCGCCCCGCTTCCTTCGCGATCTCGCTGAACGGGTAGCCGATGAGCGCCAGGACCGAGAAGAGAACGACTGGGAAGAGGCCGATCGAGATCACGACGCCCCGGCGCTCCCCACGGCGCCAGGCCGACCACCAGAGCAGGAGCAACGCCGGCGCGGCGAAGATGTAGACCGCATGACAGAGCCCGGCCACGACGTACGCTGCGGTCACGAACGGAAGCGAAACCCGCCCCTCGATCCAGCCGAGGGCCAACCAGATGAAGAGAAGCCCACTCACCACCGCGAACGCGTAGTACTCCGGGTACTGCGCGAAGAGCTGCAGTCCGCCCCCCAGGCCGATCACGGAAACGAGGGCGAGGGTCGCAGTGCGGTCGAGCCGGCGCGCAACCAACACCGAGAGACCGAGTGCCAGAGCGCCGAGCAAAAGGCCGGCCACGCGAAACGCGTGGAGCGCGTTGCCGCCTGCGATCTGGTGCACCCAGAGCATCATCGCTTCCGGCAGCGGCTCGCGGTGCGCCGATCCGGACACCCGCACCCCGCGATCGATCGCCGAGATGTAGGTCTGGGTGTCGCCGAGAAGCAGGTGCCGACAGGGAAGCGCCACCACCAACACCAGCCCGACCAGCAACACCAGCCCTACCACCGCAGCTCCCCACGTCAGGAACCGCTCCGCGCCCCCCTTCGATCCGGTCGTGAGGCCAAGTCGGTTCGAGACGGAGGGATGGGCACAGAACACCGCTCCGGCGAAGAGCCACAGCGTCGTCAGCTTCGCGCCGCCCCCGGCATACGCCAACGAGTCCAGACCCCAGAGCCACGAACTCGGCGCCACGGTCGCCCCGAGGCGAAGTCCGAACAGCGCCAGCAGGAGCAGGAAGGCTCCACCTCCCAGTCGACTCATCAAGCTCACGCGATCAGGCGACCCAACCCGCCATCGTCTCCTCGACCACGCGGCGAGAGAGGCTGTGATAGCGACCGGCGGCGGTGGCAAACACTTCGCGGGCCAGTTCCCGGGTCCGTGGATGCGCTCCGGCAGCCTGATAGAGCGGACGCAGGTACTTCATCCGTCCAACCGTGCTCATCACCTCGCGCGCGCGGGGAAAGGCCGGTTCGTACTCGCCGCGAAGTGCGCGGCGCAGGTAGGCCACGAGCAACTCGTAGTTGCGGGTCGTCCCCAGTCCGAGTCCCTGATCGAGCCAGGCCAAGGCGCTCGCGTCGAGTTCCGCCGGGAGGTGATCGAGAAAGAGCGACCGCTCGGCGCGACTCCATCCGCCCCAGTCGGAGCCGGACGGCCGTTCACCCTGGGCACACCGTTCGGCCCGCGCCACGATCTCTGCCATCCGCGCGGATCGGAATTGCGGGCGGTTGGGCGGCATGCCGACTCCCGACAGCCACTCCTCCATCTTGATCGCGGCTCCTGCCCCCGGAAGCTCCGCCTCGACGAAGGAAACGAACTCCTCCGTGGTGATGGAAGTGAAGCGGAACTTCGCGATGTAGCCCCGGATGAAGAGATCGAAGCGCTCCCGCCCCACTTCCTGCTCGAGCAGATAGAGCAGCCTCGCCCCCTTCTCGTACGGGACCGTGGAATACGCATCGTCCGGATCGACGTTCTGGAGCTCCTGACGCAGCCGGGTGAGCGGAGAGTCCGCCCCCAACCGGGTGATCGACCCGTCGAGATCGATGTCGCCCAGCGCCCAGTGCTGCAGCGCGACTTCCCGGCCGTAGGTCGCCTCCACGATTCGCCGTTCGCCGTAGACGGTGAACCCCTCGTTCAGCCAGAAGTGCTCGGCGTTCGCATTCGAGATCAGGTTGCCGGTCCAACTGTGGGCCAGTTCGTGGATCACCACGTCGACCAGCGACCGGTCCCCGGCCAGCAGGGTCGGGGTGAGGAAGGTCATGCGCGGATTCTCCATCCCCCCGTAGGGAAACGAAGGCGGGAGGACGAGCATGTCGAATCGGTCCCAGTCATACGGCCCGAAGAGCGCCTCGGCCTGGACGATCATCGACTCGACTTCGCCGAACTCGATCGCCGCTGCCTCCACCAAGGATGGCTCGGCCCAGACGCGCGCGCGCGGCGAGAGATCGCGGCTCTCCAGCTCACCGATCGCCAGGGCGAGCAGGTAGGGCGGAATCGCCTGCGGCATCTCGAAGCGAAAGAGACGCGCGTTCCCCTGAGGCTCGACCGCGCCCGGGGCCGCCGACATCACCGCGGTCAGCGGCCGCGGCACGAGCAGCTCCGCTTCGTACCGAATCCGCACCAACGGGCAGTCCTGCAGCGGGGCAACGGTCCGGGCGTGGATCGACTGACACTGCGAGAAGAGGAACGGTTCGGTGCCTCCCGCCGTCTGTTCCGGCGCCAGCCACTGGAGCGCCACCGAGTCGCGCGTGGTGCGATAGCGCACCGTCACCTCGCGGGCACCAGGGGGAAGGTGGATCCGCAACCGTCGACCCAGGATCGGCTCCTCCGGACCCAGGTCGAACGGCAGCTCCGCGATCCCCGGGACGCTGACCCCTTCGATCACCAGCGACTTGGTGTCGAGATCGAGCTGCCCCGCTCCGGCCCGGTCGAGGTACAGAGTGCAGTCGCCGCGCAGCTCCCGCTTCTTGAAATCCACCGCGAGCCGAAGCCTGACCCGCTCGGTGCGCGGTTGGCTGAGATCAAAGTAGGAGTGTGGATCGGGCCGGTTCATGGCGGGGGGTCTCCTGGGTTCGGGTCGGTGCCGGGAGTTGGAACTTTGCAACGATTCGGGGCAAAAGAGAAGCCCCGAGCGCGATCCGGCTACTCTTCGGGGGTGGCGAGCAGTTGCCTGCGGATGAGCGGCAGCGCCTCGATCAGCTCCCTCATCCAGCCCATCAGGGTCGCGTGATCCTCGTCTGGATCGACCGGCGCGGGAATCGGTCGGTAGAAGAACTCGGCCCCCAGGCGGACAACCTGGTCGTCATCCAGCTCCCCCTCCGGATTGTCCTCGGTCGAAACATGGAGTCCCTGGTCGAGATAGCCCCCCATGACCTCGGTCACATAGAAGCGCGTCTCGGCCATCTGTTCCGGGTCGAGCTGTGCACCAATCCAGGCTTCGACCGTCTGGTCCGGACTCGGTGGAATGTAATCGGGCGGCACCACCTCCCCCTCCGCTGCCGGCTCGAATCCCGGACAGCGGGCCGTGATCGCATGCCCGGTGATCGCGCCATTCTCCGCCCGGACTCCCAGGGGAAAGGTCCGGCACGCGACCGGCCGCGCCTCGTGCAGACCGCACCAGTGCATCCCGGTCGGCTCCGAGCGCCCCGCGACCGTGCGGTGGACCGGGACGAGGAAGGGACAGCGCGCATCTCCACGGTCGGTCGAACGGTCGATCGGCTCGAGACACATCTGGAGGGTCGGAAGCCCGCTCGAGTGACCAATCGACAGGTCACCCCAACGGATGCCGCGCGCCTGGAGCGACTGCGCGAGCCGGGTGTGGCGCTCCAGGTGCCAGAGAATCCGCATCGCCTCCGGCGGCGTCATGAACAGACGCACGTTGGTGCAGCAGATCTGCCCGCACCCACGACAGGAAAAGCCGAGCGGCTCGTGCCGCTCCACCGGCTGCGCCTGTTCGTAGACCCGGATCAGTTGGGTCGAACGCGGATCGTCCTCGAAGCGAGGTGTTTCCGACATGCGGTCTCCATCTGCCGCGCGAAGCAAAAGACGCTTCCAGCCGCGGCCCTCGCTACGGGCAACTCCGCCTCTGCATCGGGAACTCGATCCGGCGCTCCTTGTCCCCCTTCTTGCCGTCGATCCAGGCAAGCAGAGAGCCATCCGGGTTCCGCTGATAGCAGATCCGCTGCGGAAAATCGTGCTCCGGCGCCATGAAGATGACCAGCGAATCGGTCAGTTGCGCGCAGCGGAAGATCGTCTCCTCCTGGCCCGACGGCTTCGGAATGTAGAGCAGTTGGTTGTTCTGCTCGACGATCCGGATCTGCTCAAACTCCACCGCCTGATCGGCCACGACGGTGCGGCTCATGCCGAGCATCATGCCGCCCTTCGGGGCCATCCACTGCTCCTCGTAGGCTCCGTTATCGAACGAGTTGCCCCAGCAACCGGCCAGCCAGGCGATGCGATCGATGAAGGGCATCTTTCCTCCGTCCGCGCGGGCGGGGTTGGGGGTGTGAACGGCAAGGGTGAGGAGCGCAACCGACGCGACGATCGGAAGCCACGGCCTGGGTGCGTATCTGAGCTTCATGGGGCTCCTTGGATGGTTGTGCGGCGGGGTCAGCATACCGATCCCCGCGCAGGATGTCAGCCCCACAGAGGGTCGATGCACGAACCGCTGCAAGGAGCCGTCTCACCGTGTAAAGTTGCACCACAGCGCAACCAACCCCAAGGAGACCCCGGCATGTCCTATCGCCATCCCGACTTCGCCGCCCTCGGACTGAGCGGCGCGCGTGAGTGCCGTTTCGAAACCGCGCCGAAGGACCAGACCCTCCCCGACGGCTTCATGTCGACGACCAATTTTCCGACCTACGTCCATGTCGGCGGCGACTGGCGGATGCCGGAGATGCCGCGCATGGACTCACACCTGGTCTGGGATCCGACCACCGGCCGGTTGCAGGTGAAGGAGTTCCGCCTGATCAAGAAGGGCGATCTGGTGGCGGTGGCAACCGCGGAAGACGGCTCCGAGGGGGTGCTGGTCTGGACCCGGGGATTCGAGGACGAGAACGACGTCACCGGGGTCGAGGCGTTCAGCTTCATGGCCAGCGAAGTCTCGCGCGAGAAGCCGGTCAACTACGAGGCGATCTTCGATCTGTTTCGCGAGAACCGCGCCCACCAGGGGTACATCCTCTGGGTGATCGGTCCCGCCCTGGTCCACGCCCGCGGCCGCGAGGCGATGGAGTGGGTGATCCGGAATGGCTACGCCCACTGCGTCCTGACCGGAAACGCGGTCGGGGTCCACGACGTCGAGGCCGCCCTCTACGGCTCCACCCTCGGAATGCGCGCCGACGGTCTGGGCGAGGCGTTCGGGCACGCCGCCCACATGCGGGCCATCAACGAGGTGAAGAAGGCCGGCTCGATCGCGGCACTGGTGAACTCCGGCGCGATCAAGACCGGCATCATGCACGCCCTCATCAGCTCCAACGTCCCCTATGTTCTCGCCGGCTCGATCCGTGATGACGGCCCCCTGCCGGAGACGATCACCGACGCCCTGGAAGCCCAGGCCGCGATGCGCGCCCACACTTCCCGCGCCACCATGGTGGTCATGGTCGCCAGCGCCCTCCACTCGATTGCAGTCGGCAACATGCTCGCCACCTACTGCACGGCGCCCGATGGGTCGATTCGCGAAATTACGACCATTTGCGTCGATCAGACCGAGTTCCTGGTCTCGAAACTCAAGGATCGGGGCACCCACCAGGCCTTCGGCGTGGTTACCAACGCGCAGGACTTCCTCCGGCTGGTACAATTGGAACTCTCGGCCCGGGGCTAGGCGGCCCCGCGGCCCGGACCGGCCGGGAGGGCACCTCCGGAGGCGGAACTCGCAGTGACGCAGCTCGAAGTCCTACAACTTGCGCCGCGCGCCATCGGATCGGTGGTCGAGACCCACTGCCACGGCTGCGGGCACACCCAGGCGCGCGTGCTCCCCTTCCGCTACGCCTTTCACGGGCGCCACCTCGAAGGGGTCACCTGCCTTCGCTGCACACTGATCTTCGTCGACCCCCAGCCCAGCGCGGAAGAGATCGCTTCGATGTACAGCGCGGAGTACTTCACCGAGAGCAGCGACACCGTCGGCGCCCACGGCCCCGCGGCCTACATGGAGATGGCCGCGCAGGGGAACGCCGAGCGGGCCAAGGCCGCCCACCGTCTCGATCGCATGGTCTCCAAGCCGGCGCGCGGCCGGTGGCTCGAGGTCGGCTGCGGCCCCGGGTTCCTTCTCGCCGAGATGCAGAAGCTCGGCTGGAGTGCCCACGGCATCGAACTCTCCGAGTTCGGCGCCCGCCACGCTCGAGAGACCCTCGGCCTCGATGTCCGCCAGGGAGAGGTCACCCCCGGTCACTTCGTGCGCGGCTCGTTCGACGCCATCTTCCTCGGCGACGTCCTCGAGCATCTGCCCGAGCCGGTCGCCACGCTCCGCGTGCTCCACGAGTGGCTCGCCCCCGACGGCCGGATCGTGATCGCCGTCCCCGCGACCATGAACCTCGCCTCGGCGCAACTCGGCCTCTGGCTCTACGCCAGGCGCGGGCGGTGGAAGACGCTCCGCATCCCCCCCTATCATCTCTTCGAGTACACGCCGCGCACGCTACCGATCCTCCTCGCCGAGGCCGGGTTCGAAGTGCGCGAACTGAGGCAGAGCGCCGTCCCGCTCAACCGCATGGGACTGCGCGGCTCCCCCCTCGAGAACGCCGGCAAGTTCGCGCTTCAGTCGCTCGCCCACCTCACCTCGACCCTGTTCAATCGCGGCGGCGACCGCCTCCTCGCGATCGCCGCGCCGCGGTAGACAGCGAACGCGCTACCGCGTCACGGTCAGCTTCCCCTGTGCCCGCGCCTGCCCCCGGGCATCGACCTGATAGAGATAAACGCCGGTCGGAAGGCGATGCGATCCCTCGACCAGCGAGAGCGGGATGGCGTGCCGACCCGAGGAGAGATCACCGAGCCGCTGTTCTCCGACGCGCGCGCCATTCGGGGCGAAGAGGCGCACGACGACGTCGGGGAGCGCGGAGGCGAGGTCGAACTCGAGTTGAGTGGCGTCGCGGCAGGGGTTGGGCGCGAAGCCGACCAAGCGGAACACCCCTTCGAGCGCTCCCTCGGCCACGTCGGTCTGGGCCTTCCAGAACTGCAGGAGCTGGCGCAGGGCCTCCGGTGGGTTGGTCGGAGCGATGTGCCCCGCCTGATCGCTGGTGTTGACACCGTGACACGAGCCGCAGGCCCGAATCTCGCCGGGCTGCAGGGTGAGCCAGTAGCGTTCACGAACCACCGGCGTTCCGTCCGGTGCGGTGGTCTGCCACGAGAGCGCGCGCCGCGCGGGCACCAGGGCGGCGATCGATCCATCGGTGGCTACCTTCACACTTCCCGCCGGACCGCCCGGAGCGGGAGGGTTGACCGCCGCCTCGTCGTGCATCGCGCGCGCGAGCACCCGTCGGCCGTCCCGCGGATCGCTCGTTCCACCCAGGCCGCGGATCAGATCTCCCTGCACGATCTGCAGGTGGGAGACGTCGTAGATCTTCCCTCCGGTGCCGATCGTGCTGACTCCGCCCGGCACGCGCAGATTGAACGGCTGCTGCCGATCCGCGTCATCGCGCGTGGTGACATTGCGGGTCACGATCACTCCGAGACCGTTCTGCGCGAGATAGGCCGCAAACACCGCCGGGTCGACCCCTTCCTGCGCGAAGATCGTCGCCTCCGGAGCCTGAAGCGGCGCCACTGCGGTGGCCGGCGGGATCGACCGCGACCGCACCTCGACCGGTGAGAGCTGCCAGAGCGCGCCCGAGTAGGTCACCAGCACGTCCGGATCGTAGTAGCTCACCGTCTTCACGATCGGAGTGGTCAGCGCCGGCCCGGCCTTCCAGTAGCTGCCGTCCGGAATCAGCGCCTTGAGCGCGAGGTCGTAACGCGAGATCGGATTCGCCCGCGTTCCCTCGTTCTCATCGTTCCGCGTCTCCGGCGTGTGCACCGCGATCACCGTGCCATCGGAAAGAGGGAGCGGATTGCGATACAACCCTGTGTGGTTCGGCCCGGGGCTCTCGGTGTAGCTCGACGTCTCGCGGTGCGTCACGTAGATCGGATCCATCCCATCCGGGTTGATTCCCGGGGCCGCGGAGAGGGCGAGAATCTGACCGCAGGCGTGGGTGTAGAACTCCGGCGCATCGATTCCGTAGTAGAGACCCGGCGCGGTCACGCTCTCGCGCACGCCGAGGAAGTTGTTGATCCGATGACCGCTGCCGCTGAAGAAGTCCTGCACGTTCGGATCGTCCTTCAGGCTGCGCGCGAAGTAGGAGTGAATCTCATGCCGTCCCAGGTGGAGCAGCGTCTCCTCCTCGGAGCCGTCCTGGTTCACCTGCCACGGCCCGAAGTGGTTGAAGACATGCCCTTCGAGATTCGTTCCGACCAGGAGCGGAGAACCCGGTCGCGGCTCCGGGAACATCTCGACCCGCTGGTTGAGCGGCAGTGCATCACTCGCCTCGCTCGACCAGTCGAAGGTGCCGTAGCTCCCCCCGTAGTATTCATCCGCATCCGCCTGCTGATCGCGCTGCAGGTGATCCCAGCGCGTGAAGAGCAGCCGCCCATACGAGTCGACGATCGGGGTGAACGACCCCGAGGGGGAGTGCTGCAGGAGCGCCAGAGCGCCGCTCGCCGGATCGAGACTCCAGAGACCCGAGACGGTCGGCGCCTCCTCGTACTCGTCGAGTTGCGGATAGAGATGACGCGCGCCGTTCCGCGTCCGGTCGGTGGTGAAGAGGATCCGCCCGTCGCTGGCATAGCACGGGCTCACGTTGTTGCAGTCGAGCGGCTGGTGCGGCACCTTGGTGACGATCGGCGTTTCGCCCACGCCCAGCCCGGTGATCTCGTAGAGCTGCCAGTAGTAGGGCAGATGCTGGTATTGAGGCGGCGTCCCGATCACCATGGAGAAGATCGCCTTCGTCCCGCTCCAGTGCACCGCCGGATCGCGCACCGCGATCCCGGTCGCTCCCTGGAACCCGGTCGTGCCGTACCCCGCGGCCGCGGTGAGATTCTTCCGCGTCCCGTCCGGATAGAGGATCCACAGATCCCCGCCGCGCGCCGCCGCATCCGGCGCCCCGCGGTGATTTCCGAAGGTCGAACCGATGGTCGTGAAGTCGGCCGGCACCGGCACCTGCGTGACGAAGAGGATCGGATAGGGACGCGCCTCGACAATCGAGCCGAGCCCGCCGGAAGCGACGACGAGCGCACCAGCGAGGACACCCGCTCGGAGCGAGCGACCCACCCAGTTGGAGAGGCGAGGTGACCACGGTCGGCCGAAGGGGGTTGGCTCGACCAACGAATCGGAAGCAGCGCGAAGATGCATGGGGGCCCTCCTAGGTTCCATCCTGCGTTGGCCCCGTACCTTGCGTGGGGAGGAGGGTCGCACAATCCCCACGCTTTGAGAACCCCGAATCGGCGGGATCGTCCCGCTTTGCCCGCGCGCTACGAGCCCGCCACCACCTTGATCGATCCGCTTCCGATCGTCTGCCCCAGGCCGTCGATCGCCGTGGCGCGGATGAGGTAGAGCCCGCGGGGGACGGCGACTCCGCGGGCGTCGTGGCCGTCCCAGGAGAGGGGGAGCGTCCCTGCGGGAGCCTCGCCGAATCCGAGTGTGCGGAGCTGCCGGCCGAGCGGATCGAACACCTCGAGGCGAACCTCGGATGCGGCGCGGGCCAGACTGAGCTGCACCGTGCCGCCGCCGTTCCACGGATGGCCGATCGCTTCGAGGGTCAGTTCGGGACGCAGGATCTGCTCCTCGGTGGAGGCGGTTCCCGTGGTGAGACTCAGGAGAAGTCGCGGAGGATCGGCTGATTCCTTGCTGCTCACCTGCGTGTTGTCCTGGTTGCCGAGCCGGTTACGGAACGCGAAGGAGATCTTCGCCGTCGCGCCGCCGGCGGCGATCGCCGCCTGGACCGCGCTGGTGACATCGAGCGAGACCGCGCTGCCGGTGCTGGCCGGTGGAATCACGCCATAGGTCGGTCCATCGATCGGCGGGGCGGTCGCCGAGGTGATCGTGGTCTCGAGCCAGCTCGTGTTCGAAACGCCAGCCACCTCGCCGCGAACGAATCCGGACCCGGCGGGCACCTTCAGGCTCAGCTTGGCGTGAACCACCGTCCCGGGCAGGCTGCCGACATTGAATCGCGCGTAGGTGCGGACCAGCGGATTCGCCCAGTTGAGGTAAGGAAAGGTCCCGTAGTTCGTGGCCGGGGTGGCGTCATCGACGAAGGCGTCGTGCGTCGCGTCGCGGTAGTCGATCACGATCCCGGCCGGGGCATCGCGCCACGGAGCGCAGGTCGGATCCGAGAGCAGGAACGAGGTCATGAGATTCGCCACCTTCCACTCGCCCGATAGCGCGGGGTGGATGTGGTCCCCTTCGTAGTCGGTTACGAGCCAGGTCAGTCCGTCGCTCGCGCGCGGCGTCGCGCCGTTCGCCCAGAGATACGGACCCCAGAGGAGCACCGGAGCCTCGACCACTCCTAGAGCGGGATCGGCATTGAGCGCCGGATCGCCGCCGATCTGCTCTTCGATCATCCAGCGCACCCCGAAGCCGGTCTCGTAGCTCAGCGGCTCCCAGCGGGCGGGCGCACTGGAGTAGCCACCGTAGATCCGGGTCGAGAGGTAGCAGAGCTGCAGATTCGGGAAGGTGTCCTTCAGGTGCTGGACAATCGTCCGCAGGTGGGCCTTCAGGGTGAGCGCGTGATTCGGGAAGCTGGTGTCGGGCACCGTCCCGTCCGCCTCCTTCAGCCAGAGCACCTGCACCTGATTGTTGGTCAGGCCTGCGGCGAGGATCCGGTCGTTCACCACCGTCCAGTAGGGGTCGGCCGGATTCTGGATCACATCCGCACTCTTGCCGCTCACCGCGCAATCGACCGTGATCAGCCGCGGGTTCCGCCCCGCGCGGATGTCCTCGTTCCGCTCGAACTGTGACCATTCCTGGTTCGTGTTCGACATCCCGATCGAGATCCAGCCGATCCAACCCGCGGGATCAGGCGCTCCGGCGCTGTTCCGCGGCACGACCTGACTCGCCGCGTCGAGGGCCAGCGTCAGATGCGCGGCCGGAGGGGTGTTGCTCGATCCCGGATAGAGGCCGAGCGGGAAACCGGCATGCGGCGGTCCGCTCGGGTCGTCCAAGGGGACACAGGTCGGGCAGGTCTGCGCGCCGCCCGTCGACACCACCGAACAAGCGAGGAGCGCCGCCAGGACACCGGTAACGATGCGACGCGGAGCGCGCGGGAAGTGAGACATCGGGAACCTCCTGGACCTGCCGGGTAGCCCGAGACTGCAACTCGGGTGAAGATCGGGCAGGGAAGAGTCTAGCCGATTCCGAGCGGATTCCCGCGCGTTAAATGAGGCCGCGGCGAGCGCCGGAGCGGGGCGTTCAGCCCTTCAGTTCGGTGGAATTGTGATTCGTCGCGATCTTGGCCACCGCGGCACCCGGAACCACTGCCAGAATCGCAATCGCCAGGCCGCAGATCGTGATCATCGCCTTCTTCATCGTTTCCTCCTTGGTTCGTGTAAGGGCCGTTCAATGGGAGAACACGGCGGGGCGCAAAAAGCGCACAGGTCGGAGTCGGATTTCTTTCGACCCGGCGCGATCGCCGCGGCTAGTCGAGCAGCCCCTGCCGCTGCAGGGTCTGACGCGTCTCGCGTGGACCCGGGTGGTCCGGGTCGAGGGCGGCACTGAGAATGGCCATCGCACGCGAGGCTGCCTCTGCGGCGGCGGGGCGATCGCCACACTTGGCTCGAAGGATGGCCAGATTCGAGAGGGCGCGCCCAAGTTCCGGGTGCGTGGCACCGAGGCGCTGTTCGAGCAGCAGCGTCGCATCCTCGGCCATCCGCACCGCTTCGGGCTCACGCCCCTGGAGATGGAGGCAGGCGGCGAGATTTCCCTGGGTGAAGGCGACCTCGAGATCGCGCGGCCCGAGCGTCCGTTCGAAGATGGCCAGGGCGCGCCGATGCGCCGCTTCCGCCTCCGCATGGCGGTTCAGTCCGTCGAGCACTCCGCCCCAGGCGGCGAGATCGCGCGCTACGTCCGGGTGGTCGGATCCGAGCGCCGCCTCGCGCAGCGTGACCGCCTCGCGCGCCAGCGGCTCCGCGCGGCGATAGCGCCCTCGGGCGTGTTCCAGCCCACCAAGATTGTGGTAGTAGGTCGCGACCGCGGCGCTCCGGCGTCCGAAACAGCGCCGCGCGGCGCGCAGCCCGCGCAGATAGGCACGACTCCCCTCCGGGAACCGGGCCTGGTACTTGCACAGCACTCCGACCGCGTTCCAGAGGGTGGCATCAAGCTGGTCGTCCTGCCCACCGATCTGCTCCCGGACCGCAACCGCGTCGTTCAGCAAACGCTCCGCGTCCTCGTAGCGACCGGCCTTCCGTTCCGCATCTCCCCGGACGGTGAGCCAGCTCACCCGCACCCGCTGAATCGTCCGCCACATTCTTGGGGGTTCTCGCTCTCTCGGTCATCCGACGCATCGAGGAAAGGCGGGGCGACCCTCGGTCGCCCCGCGGGACAGTCAACCACGCAGATCGGTCTGGTTGTGATTGAAGACCCGCTTGGCCTCAGCCAACTCCGGGACAAGCGCCAGAACCGCAACCGCCAGGGCCAGGATAGCAAACGTCGACTTCTTCATTGGGATCCTCCTAGGTCTGAGAACTTTTGTTTCTGGGTGAGAGAGCGGAGATTCGCTGCTCTGCGCTCGGTCGGTCGAAGCTTCGTTCGATCGGGACAGCCATTGTCCCGATCTGCACTTCGCCTCAGCCTCTGAATGCGGTCTGGTTGTGGTTTGCGCTCAGCTTCGCCAGGGCCAGGCCCGGAGCCGTCGCCAGGATCGCCACCGCCAGCAGCGCACCGATCGTCAGGATTGTCTTCTTCATCTGCTCTCTCCTTGGTTCGTTCGGCCTTCACTGGAGACAACACGGGGGGAGAGGAAAAGCGCACAGGCTCCGCGCAGATTTTTTCGCGGCGATTCCCTAATGAAAGTCGTGGCTCCCCACTCGCCGCGGCCGGCTGCGCACATCCGGATCCCAGAGCGCCTCCGCGATCAGATGGGTGACACCCGCCTCCACCTGGAGCTTGCCGGTGATGCCGAGGAACGAGGCGGTGCGGGCGAGGGTGCGGTAGCGCTCGAAGACGTCCGGCCAGACGACGACGTTCACGAAGCCGGTCTCGTCCTCGATCGTCATGAAGCAGACGCCGGAGGCGGTTCCAGGGCGCTGGCGGCTGATGCAGAGTCCGGCGTAGCGGACGCGCCTTCCGTTCGGCATCGCGTTCAAGGTGCGGGCGTCGGGCAGCCCCTGCGTGGTGAGCTCGAGTCGAAGCGGGCTCAAGGGATGGGCCGCCGTGCTGTGCGCGGTGAGGTCGTAGTCCCAGGCGATCGCCTCGAAGGCGCTGAGCGGAGCGAATTGCGCGCGCGACGGGGCCGGATCGAGTTCCAGCGCCGGAGTGCCGGACCGGTCGACCCCGCGCGCGTCCCAGAGCGCGTCACGTCGCCCACGGCCAAAGGGAACCAGGGCGCCGGCGGCCGCGAGCCGACCAAGCGCCTCAGGATCGAGCTGCGCGCGGCGGGCGAGATCATCGATCGAGGCGAAGGGACGCTCGGAGCGGGCGGACTCGATCCGCCGGCCTTCCGCTTCGGAGAGCCCCTTGATGAAGCGGAACCCCATCCGCACCGCGAACCGCGCGCGTTCACCCCGAGCGGCACCCGGTGCCGCGCCCGGTGAGCCAAGCGGCTCGAGCAGGCAGTCCCAGTCGCTCCGCACGATGTCGACCGGCCGCATCTCCGCGCGGTGCCGACGCGCGTCGTGCACGATGGTCGAGACCGAGTAGAAGCCCATCGGCTGCGCATTGAGCAGCGAGCAGACGAACGCCTCGAGATAGTGTCGACGGAGCCAGGCGGTGGCATAGGCGATGAGGGCGAAGCTCGCCGCGTGCGACTCCGGGAAGCCATACTCACCGAAGCCGCGGATCTGCTCGAAGACCCGCACCGCGAACTCCTCGGCGATCCCCTTGGCGATCATGCGCGAGATCAGCCGCTCGCGGTGACGCTCGATCTTTCCCGAGACCCGCCAGGCCGCCATGTCGCGCCGCAATTGATCGGCTTCGCCCGGCGTGTAGTCCGCGGCGAGGACCGCGAGCTGCATCACCTGTTCCTGGAAGAGCGGCACCCCCAGCGTCTTCTCCAGTACCGGGCGGAGCGACGGATGCGGATAGACCACCGGCTCTTCGCCCTTCCGGCGCCGCAGATAGGGATGCACCATCCCTCCCGAGATCGGCCCCGGCCGCACGATGCTCACCTCTATCACCAGGTCGTAGTAGGTGCGCGGCTTGAGGCGCGGCAGCATCGCCATCTGCGCCCGGCTCTCGATCTGGAACACCCCCACGGTATCGGCCGCGCAGATCATGTCGAAGGTCTGCGGATCCTCCGGCGGAATGGTCGCCATCGTGAGCTGGTCGCCCCAGTGCTTCCGCAGCAGATCGAAGCAGAGGTGGAGTTGCCGCAGCGCACCAAGTCCCAGCAGATCGACCTTGAACAGCCCGAGATTCTCGATGTCGTCCTTGTCCCACTGGATGACGGTGCGGTTCTCCATCGTCGCGTTCTCGATCGGGACCAGATCCGAAACCGGCTCATGCCCCAGGAGAAAGCCTCCCGGATGGATCGAGAGGTGACGCGGGAAGTCCTGGATCTCGATCGAGAGCTGGAGCAGGTGGCGATGCACCGGATTCTCCGGATCGAACCCCGCGCTGCGCAGGATCTCCGGCGTGACCGCGTCGTAGATCGGGAGCAGCTTGGCCAACCGGTCCAGCTCGGTCTCCGGGAAGCCCAGCACCTTCCCCACCTCGCGGATGGCCGAGCGGGTGCGGTAGCGGATGAAGTTCGCCACCATCGCCGAGTGGCTCCGGCCATACTTCTGGTAGACCCACTGGATCACCTCCTCGCGCCGATCGTGCTCGATGTCGAGGTCGATGTCCGGCGGCTCCGCCCGTTCGCGCGAGAGGAAGCGCTCGAAGAGAAGCCCCATCCGCACCGGGTCGATCGCGGTGATGCCCAGGCAGAAGCAGACCGCCGAGTTCGCCGCCGACCCCCGCCCCTGGCAGAGGATCCCCGAGCGCCGACAGAACCGCACGATCTCCCACATGGTGAGGAAGTAGCCGTCGTATTCCAGCTCCGCGATCAGATCCAGTTCCTTCCGGACCTGCCGCGTCACGTTCGCCGGCACTCCGCGCGGGTAGCGCTCCCGCGCCCCCTGGTGCGCCAGCTCCGCCAGCCACTCGCTCGAGGTCCTTCCTTCCGGCAACCGTTCACTCGGATAGCGGTAGCGGATCTGGTCGAGCGAGAAGGTGCACCGCTCGGACACCTCGAGCGTCCGTCGCACCGCCAGCGGGTCGTCACTGAAGAGATTCGCGAACGCATCCCGCGCCTTGAGGCCATGCTCCGCATTCGGCCGGATCAGCCGCTCCGCCGTGGCCAAGGTCACCCCGTGACGCAGGCAGGTCAGGACATCTTGCACCGCGCGTCGCGCCGGCGCGTGGTAGAGCACCTCGCTCGAGGCCACCAGCGGCAGTCCATACCGCCCCGCCCGCTCGCGCAGGCGCCGCTCCTCGTGCTGTTCCTCCGGCCTCTGGTGGCGGGTCAGCAGTGCGTAGACCCGATCTCCGTAGGCATCGCGCAATCGCCGCGCGATGAAGAGCGGATCCGCTTCCTGCACCAGCAGACTCCGCGCCCCACCCCAGAGCGCGATCAATCCCCCGGCATGAAAGCAGACCTCATCCCAGGTGACCCGACTCTCCCCCTTCGGCGACCGGAGCCTCCCCGCGGTCAGCAGGCGGCAGAGATTCGCGTAACCCTCGCGCGTCTGGCAGAGCAGAACCACGGTCGACCCATCATCCAGGGTCACCTCCGAACCGAGGATCAGATGCGCCCCCAGCTCCTTTGCCTTCATGTGGGCGCGCACCACGCCGTACACCCCATCCCGATCGGTGATCGCGATTCCGGGCAGTCCGAGGCGGACGCACTCCTCGATCAGCTCTTCCGGATGGGAGGCCCCTTCGAGGAAGGAGTAGTTCGATTTGCACCAGAGGGGGGTGTACTCGGTCATGGGGATGTCGCTGGCTCGCGAAGCGAGTCAGCCTTTCAACGAACGACGCAGACATTCCCTGAGGCGGCCCACATCCACGCCATCCTGAGGGCGTCCCGTCGCGAGCTTGTTTCGGATCAGATCCGATGCCGACAGAACCGGAACAACGAGGTCGGCTTCGGCGTGAAGCACGCGCCGCGTCCAGGCATCTTCGAACTCGACGCCGTGAATCGATGTCCGGAGGGTGAGGCATTGAGGAGGAGCGCCGATCTGTACGACTGCCCCCGGGGACAGACGATCCTGTTCGCTCAGCCGCTCCAGTGAGGGGTCAGGTATCTCAAACGCGGCCTGAACCCGCTGCAGATTCTCCTCGTCTGGCCGGACCCACAGGTCAAGCGCACCCGTGCCACGCAGCAGGCCATGCACCGCGAGCGCGTAGGCTCCGATGAGCAGGTACTCAGCACCGCCGGCGTTCAAGGCGACGATGTGTCGATGAACGCACGACGCACCGACGGCCTCTCCTTTGAACTCCCAGGCCTCGACCGTCAATCGCCAGATCAGATCGATCGGTCTCACTCCAGCGGAAACAGCGATGTATCCCGCATCGTCCTCACGCTCTTCCGCATGTAGGGTCCGCAGCCGCGTCGGACAGGCGGCGCGTCTCCTTCGGCGATCTTCCTGCGAGCCAGCATCCTCGGTCATCCCACCTCCCCCTGTTGCATCCATCTCCGGCGCAGGCGATCGTAGTAGATCCAGAGCCACCGGCCGCGCGCCGTGCGGACGTAGTGGTATTCGCGATGCGTCGGTTTGCGCCACCATCCGCCGGAGATGATGTAGGGACCGATGCTCTCCTGCACCGCGCCCCCTTCCAGTCCGCGCACCAGCCAGCCATCCGGCTCGTGGCGCGGGCGCGGCGGCAGCGGACGCGATCGATCCAGCACCCGCCGGACCAGAGGCGGCTGGTAGACCCGTTTCGGCTGCGGCGGTTCCAGCTTGGTGATCGGCTCCCACTCGAAGCGCGCCTCCGGCAGATGCGCTTCCCGCAGCCGCGCCCGCACCACCGCCGCTTCGCCCAGATCCGCCCGCACCGCCGCCAGCGCGCGCTCCACCGCGCGCAGATCCCGTCGCGGTCGTTCCACGAACAGCAGCAACTGCTCCGCCGTCGCCTTGGTCCACTCGCCGTCGACCCGCACCTCGATCACCCCCGCCTCCAGCGCGCGGTTCTGCAGACGCAACCGCACCAGCTCGCACACCTGCTTCAAGTCCAGGGTCGCACTCGCCGGCTCCAGCCGCTCCTCCCAGCACGAGGTCCGCGCGGCGCGCGCCGCCTTCAGGTTCGCCTCGGCATCTGTACTTGCCGTGGCCGGGGTGTTTGCCGGGACC
Organism: Candidatus Eiseniibacteriota bacterium; assembly: GCA_016712505.1. GTDB lineage: Bacteria > Eisenbacteria > RBG-16-71-46 > CAIMUX01 > CAIMUX01 > JADJQY01. The sequence goes on from JADJQY010000042.1 coordinate 433,735, forward strand.
CCCGTGTTCGACGTGGCCCGGGCGTTCGCCGTGGCCGGAGCGTTCGAAGCGTCGGGGACGCGCGGAGAGCTCGCCGCCCCCTCCGGCGCATCGACGATCAAGGTCAGGCGCAGCGCCGAGAGACACCGTCCCCGCCGTGCCAGGTCGGAGAGGAGCGCCGCGGTCAGTTCCTCGATCGTCGGCAGCAACAGATCGAGCTGCGATTGCGGAAAGTCGAACACGGCGCGCCGTTCCAGCGGCGTCTCCAGCGGATCCGGCCGGAGCGGCGACCACAGATCCCCACGCGCCGCGCGCTGAAATGCCGCCACTTCCGCACCGAATCGCTTCTGCAGTTCCGCCGGCGGCAGATCGAGGAACGCGCCCATCGTCTCCACGCCCAGGAGGAGCAAGGTGTCGCGAAAGCTCGGCTCGAGCGAGAGACGCGCCAGCGGGATCTCCCGCACCCGGTCCGCCTCGCTGCGCGGGTCCGGCACGAACTCCACCCCCGGCAGTCCCGCCTTCGCGATCGCATAGACCCCGAAGCGCGAGAACCCCACCGCCACCCGCGCCGACAGCCCTCCCTCCCGGCCCAGGTCCTCGCGAATTGCTCCCGCCCACTCTTCCAGAGTCGCATGCAGCAAGGTCAATCCCGCCGCTCCCAGCCAGAAGACGCCCGGCTGTCCCGCCGCCGGCTCCACATCCGGCGTGAAGAAGCGCAGCCGCTCCCCCACCCGCGCGACGCCTGCCGCGATTTCCGCCGCGGTGACCACCCCAGCTCGCAACTCACGCGTCAGTGACAACCCCGCCGCATAGCGCATCCCCGGCAGAATCCGCTCCTCCCGCGCCGCCTCGTTCACCCAGAGAATCCTCCCTTGTGGCCGATCGTGCTCCATCACCGCCACCGGGCCGTCCTTCCACTCGGGATGGCGAAGCATCAGGAGCTGGAGCGGGAAGGCGGGGAGGTCGATGCAGGCGATCCGGTCCAGAGGGGCGATCCGGTCCACGGGAGGTTCCTGGTTGAGGTGAGTCGAGGGCACGCAGGGCAGAAGCGGGGCGGCTCCGGCCATGCGGTGCGGGTGACGGGAGTGATTTTCGTCCAGAGGGGTGGGAGTGCCATACATTTGTTCGCTATATCGCGTCGGGGTGGGTGGTGATGGCTAGAACGGTGGGGCGGGGCTAGATCGGCGGATCACGACGGCGCAAGGTGCTGTACTGCGATGTCATCACGGGTCGCGATGCGAGGACTGCGGGCAGGCATGCCCTCCCACGTGCTGCGCGTAGGCGACGGACCCGGTTCCGAACTCAGACACGCCCCGACGGTTGAGCCAGTGTCGTGGTGTCTCGGTCGCACGCGTGCGCGAACTCTCGCTCCAGTGGACTCCGCGCGTCGCGCGACCAAGGGACAAGCAGGTCCTAGAGATGCTCCTTGATCTCTTGCAGTTCGTCGACCAACCGAACTAGCCCGACCCGCTGCAGAGTCTCCAGGTACTCCGCCACACTTCTGGCAGGATTCCGAAGTCGCTCTCGAATGGACTTCGCGGCGTCGCAGACCGCCTCTGGGGAGAGGTGAAACTGGTGGACAAGGAACTCGTCAGGATTTTGGGCCTCGATTCCATATGCGCTCAACACGTCTGCTGGAAAGTCCTTCAAGTTGAAGGTCACGATTACGTCAGCGCGCCCCGCAATCGCCGCCGCGAGAACGTGCCTGTCGTTCTGGTCGGGAAGTGCCAGGGCCGGGATGATGTGCTCATAGCCCGTCACAAGGCAGTCGGCGACGCTCGCGTTCATTAGTTCGCACGTGCGCGCGAGTCTGACCCTCGACAGGTCAGGCCGGCGGCGTAGCAGCGACTCCACCCACTCCCTCTGGATCTCTTCCGTCCAGATCGCCCTGAAGAACTCCCGATGCGCGAGCTCGAGCAACAGGTCTCTGACCGGTGCCGGGTGAATGACACAGGCATCGAAGAGCGCCGTGAACGCCACTTAGTATCCCAGGTCTAGTTCTTGAGCTTCCCGCGTGAGAGCGTCGAGCGCTTCGCGCTGTTCTTCCCTGAGAGACTTCTTGTAGGCCATGACGTCTTCGAACCTGATCCGTCTGTGCGTGCCGACTCGATGATGAGGCAGCTCACCTCTGTCGAGGAGCCGGACGAGGAAAGGTCGGGAGACATGGAGCACGTTCGCTGCTTGCTGGGTGGTGAGCTCCGCATGATAGGGAATGATCGTGACCGCGTTTCCGCGCGCAATCTCGGCGAGAAGCCTGCGCAGTAACTCAACGGCCACGCGAGGCAGCTCCAGGCGGGCTGTTTCTCCCGTCGAGTCGCACACCGCGATCTGAACCTCCCGGCCTGCGTGCGAACTCAGGCGTCGAATGGACTCCTTCGCCAGATCAGTGTCTTCTTTGGTCGGAAGCGCCGGTTCGGTGTCGGCGTACGTCACGCTCATGGTCGAAACCTCCTCACAAACGCAATATACGTAATATTCGACACAAACGCAACGGCCCTTGAATGGAATCTTGGACCTGCCTCAACTCACACAACTCACTCAACAAGAATGTCTTACGTGCCTTGGCGCACGCCGCTCACTGACCCAAACCCGTCGAGAGGAGGCCAGGATGGCCGAACGACCCCGATCAGCGATCGGCCGGGGTCGCTTTCCCTGGCGACTAGCGCTGCGACGCCGGGGCGGCGCGAAATCTCCTCGTCGACCCGCGCCTGGCGAAGTCCGGTAGGCGGATTCTGCCCTCCGCTGAGCACAACCCACTGCACCACTCTGCCCCCGTGCAGTCGCGCCGCGATCTCGGCCGGACTCCGGTGGCGGGTGCCGAACCCAAAGGTAACGTCTGCGCTGAGCGGCGGTACACCATCATCGAGTGCCAGGAAGCTGGCCAGAGCTGCCGGGGTCCCGACCTGGAGAGCGCATGGGAGCCCTGGCCAGCAAGAAACCATCGGACGCCGCCCAAGCCCCGAACGCGTCCGCTGGTTCAAGATCGGGTCCATGGCGTGGGACGTGCGTTACTGCGACTCTTTCAGCGGATGCGCCCGAAGCTTCCTGCGGAGAGTCTGGCGCGAGACGCCGAGCTCTTCCGCCGCCATCACCTGATTGCCGCGGAAACATGCAAGGGCGTGCGCGACCGCTGCCTGCTCCACGTCCGCAAGTTTGAGCACACGGCCGGTTGGGAAGGTGATCTCTTCCTGCCCAGCTTCGGGGATCGATCCGGACGCACCTCGGATCTCGGGGGGAAGATGCTCGGGCCGAACCTCGCCTCCCCGGTTCGTCAGCACCAGGCGCTCCATCACATTCTTCAGTTCGCGCATGTTGCCGGGCCAGCCATAGCAGCCGAGCAGTTCCAGAGCATCGGGTGCGATTCCCGGAACCTCGCGGGAGAGCTCGCGATTGAACCGATCGAACAACTGCTTCGCCAGGATCGGGATATCTTCCCGTCGATTGCGCAACGGCGGAATCACGATCGAAGCCATGGAGATGCGATGCTTGAGGTCCTCACGGAGGCGCCCGGCGCGCACCTCTTCCTCCAGATCGCGGTTGGTCGCGACAACGAACAGGCATCGCACCGTGCTCTCGGTCGTTCCCCCGCCGGGCCGGACGGTCCGCGAGTCCAGCACCTGGAGAAGCTTCGACTGCAGATTCAACGGCATCTCACTGATTGACTCGAGATAGACCGTTCCTCGACCGGCCAGCTCGATTAGCCCGCGCCCGTCGCCGTAGACCTCGTTGAACGAACCGCGCGCAAGTCCGAATAGTGCTCCCTCGAGAATTGGCCCAGGCATCCAGGCGCAGTTGATATTGACGAAACTGCCGCGTGGCCGGCCCGTGCTCCCATGGATGCATCTGGCGATGATCTTCTTGCCAACCCCCGTCTCTCCCTCGATCAAGATCGTAGAGCAACCACTCCGCGCGATCTTCTCGACATTCGCGAAGACATCGCTCATGCACCCGCTCTCGGCGACAACCCACCCGTCTCTCCACGGCCCTTGATCGAGGCGCAGCACCTCCACCTCGCGCTTCAATTCGAGCGAGGCGAGCGCGTTTCGGATGAGGAGACGGAGTTGATCGACGTCGATTGGCTTCGCGATGTACTGGTAGCAGTCGGTCTGCACCGCCTCGCCCACGGACTTGTCCCCGCCGCGCGCGGCCATCATGATGACGAGCGTCTCCGGCCATTGGGCACTTATCCTGCGAAGTACATCGATCCCGCTCTCGCCCGATTCGCTGAGGTCCATAGCCAGGAGAACCAGATCAACCCGCGTCTTCGCCAGGATCGCCAACGCCTCTGCTCCCGTTGCAGCCTCGAGCACCTGCGAGCGCTCATCCCTGTGCGCTTCGCTCACCGTCCTGCGGACCAACTCCTCGTCGTCCACCACGAGCAGGGTGCTATCGAACTGCTGGCCCGAAGCAGCGGCGTCTCGAGTCATTGCGTCACCAGTTGCGTCACTCGACCACACATCCTCTCCGCCGGGGGGAACGGGGAAACGTCAGGGGCCCAAGCACTGCCGACGAACCCAGCGTGCTGTTTGACGGTACGACATCCCAGGTGCTTGCCATGGAGATTCCGTGGAAGGGACGGAGGTGAACTCCCCGCTGGCCTTCGTACCAGCGGAACGCTTCCTCCAGCTCGAGTTGCGCTTCCGGCAGGATCTCCACACGACACTTCACCGCTCGCCCTCCAGTCGGCTTCTGATCTCCTCCCACGTTCGGTAGGCTCGGGGGTTGCTCTCGTGCGCAAGGAGCCTGCGCTCGGCCTCCTCCCGCTGGGTGGGCGTGAGCTCGACATCTCGGGGCGAGCGTGCGATGTCATCCCACAGATCCTGGACGAGCAGGATCTTCTCCGGGACGGAGAGCTCGTCGGCGTCGTCAGACTCCGGTTTCCGGCTCATCACGCGAGCGCCGCTTCATGGATCAAGCAGCGGAATCGAGGTTCTCTCGGATGATCCTCGGGTGACGAGCGGCGATCCTGAGTAGTGCGATCGCGGGTCCGTCCGGAAGTCGCCGACCCTGTTCCCAGTTCCGAAGGGTGTGAACGCTTATACCCAGCGCCTGAGCGAAGCGCACCTGGGTCAATCCAACAAATCGACGAAGCGCCACTACGTCGTCGCCGGACTCGAATCTTCCGGCCGCCAGGCGCTTCCTCACTCGGGCCGGGATCGCCCTGGCAAGCTGACTGGAACTGAGTTCGGGAAGGTCGCTCATCGCTGATTCTCCAGATACCTCTCAAAGTACGTGCTCTCGCGCCTCGTCGCAAAACGAGCGCTGATGATCCGAACAACGCCGTCGTCAAGCTCGGTCCACACGATCACCACGACACCTCGCTGAATGCCGCCGATGGCGATGAACCGATCCTCTCCTTCGGAGTGGGCCTCGTCAAACAACTCGAGATAGTCGACCCCGGACGTGAAGAGGGTGCTGGCTTCCTCAACGGAGAGGCCGTGCTTCTCCCGATTGGCTTCGTTCTTCTTTGGGTCCCATGCGAGCGCCACGTCAAGATTATGAGCCGATAGCGGAGTACGTCAATGGCTTAGTGCCGAGGAAAAGGGAACCCTGGAACTCTCCTTCCGGCCGTGAATCGCTAGCGCTCACCCGAGGCTCGCGCAGCGGGCCGGCGGGCGGGGTGCTTTGTTCGGTCGGGAGACTTGACCCACAGAAGCGACAACTCCTTCTGCCGGGCAGCGCAGTCGCGCAGATAGAGGTTGATGAGCTGTTGGTACGGTAAGTCCGGTCTGCGGGGTGGTCTGCGGGGCGTTCCGCGTGACACTCACTCGATCGCCGATGCGCCGGAAGGAAGGCGAACCGCCGAGTCCGTCGAGACAGCGGCGATCGACTCTGCCGGAAAGGGGTCGATTTCGCGAATAGTCGGACGTGCACCAGATGGCCACAGTCCGCTGCTGCAAGCGGTCGACTACAACGGCGGGTTGGCGACCCGCAGAGGCGCCTCAGAAGAGAGGTGATACTGGTGGACAAGGAACCCGCCAGGATGCTGGGCTGGAGGACGCGTGCTACCTTCCCATGTTCGCCAAGTACCAATCCACGAACTCACGAGGCCGCGTCACTTCGATTCCACGATACCCCGAAACACTCAAAAGGTCGCGATCCCCGCTCACGATCACCCGACATCGACTCGCCAGCGCGCAAGCGAGGAACTTGTCGTCATCCGGGTCCGTGGAAACGGCCTCTCTCAGGCCCGGTGCCACCGCGATCTCGGCGTGTACAGCCAGAAGTGACAGGAACGGCTCGAGCTCGACTCCCTCGTACTTCGCCGACAGACGGGCACCTACTCGCCGGTACTCCTCCAGGATCTCCGCCGACAGTACGGGCCGAAGCCGTCCATCCCGCCAGGCCGCCAAGATCCGGTAGGGCGGCCCGGAGAAGAAAACCCCGGACACGAAGACGTTCGCATCCAGGACCGCTCTCACCGCCTTGCCCTGGAGGCGGAGACCGCCCGGCCCACATCCGATCCTCCCAAGTGCCACCCGTTCGGATCTCAGGCGCCACCCCGCCCTCACGCCTCCTCGCGCGCCCCCGCATCCACCCGCTGCTCCAGATCCCCCAGCACATCCTCGATCTGCGCCAGCGCCGAGCGCAGGTCGTCCGCGATCTCCTGTGCCAGCAGGTGCGGGTCCGGCAGGTTGGCCGAGTCCTCCAGGCTCTCGTCCCGCAGCCAGAAGAGGTCCAGGCTCACCTTGTCGCGCGCGAGGATCTCCTCGTACGTGTATGGCCGCCAGCGCCCCTCCGGCGTCGCGTCGGACCAGGTCGCCTTCCGGTTGTTCCGATCGCCCGGGCGGTAGCACGCGACGAATTCGTCCAGGTCGGTGCGCGCCATGCGCTTGGTCTTCAAGGTGAAGTGGCGGTTGGTGCGAAGGTCGTAGACCCAGACCGTCTTCGTCCAAGCGTCCTTCGCTCCGGGCCGACGGTCGAAGAAGAGCACGTTCGCCTTCACCCCCTGCGCGTAGAAGATGCCCGTCGGCAGACGCAGCAGCGTGTGCACCTCGCATTCCTGGAGCAGGTTCCGCCGCACGGTCTCGCCCGCGCCCCCCTCGAAGAGCACATTGTCGGGCACCACGACAGCCGCACGACCGTGGACCTTGAGCAGCGACTTCACATGCTGGACGAAGTTGAGCTGCTTGTTCGAGGTCGTGGTCCAGAAGTCCGGACGGTTGTAGGTGAGCGTCTGCCGGTCGGAGTCCCCCTCCTCGTTCACCACCGTGCTATGCCGCGCCGCTTGACACATCGGCCTTGAATTCCTTCACGAGTGCCTGGTGGAGCGTCCCAATTGATTCGATGCCCTCGTGCGCCTTCAAGCCAGCGAGGTCGAACTCCAGACAGATGTCGACGTCACGCCGGGACATGTAATTGCCGTGGATGAGCACCTCACGGATCTGGTCGGCCGCCTCGGGGTACTCGCGCTCTTCGGGGTCGTGGTTCTGGAGCAGGAACTCCCGGTAGCAGTGCTCGATGACCGGCCTTGAGTGGGCTTGAATCTCTTCCACCACACGCAGGATCTCGGCGATCTTCGCGTCGAGCGCTTCCTGCGTGCTGTAGAAGATGTTGCCGTTGGGGTGGGCGGACTCGTTGCGGTCGTCCACCAGCTTGGCGTACGTGCCGATCTTGCCGTTGTCACAGGCATTGAGCTTGAGGAAGCGCAGGATCGTCCGCTCGTTCACGGCGCTGAACACGAAGGGCGAAGTGGCTTCGAGCAGCGCCTTCTCGTCCCGCGCGAAGCCGATGAGCCCCTTCTCGAAGTCGCCGGGCCGCGGCTGCTTGATCTGCCAGATATTGAAGTAGACGCAGCTCATCGTGAGCATGTGGTAGGCGAGGAACGCGAACTGGTACTTGCCGTGGGTGTAGTTCGTCTCAAAGGCGTCCCACAGGAACTCGATGTACTCCTGCTCCTTCGGAATCTTGAAGGAGAGCGGCAGGTAATTGCCAAGCTCGGCCGCGTCATCCATCGTCGTCCTCGTCGGTCAACGCCACCGCCCAGACCTGTTTCAACGGGAGCTCGGCGCGCAGGTCTGGGTCGAGCTTGTCGTACACCTCGTACAGCGCGTCGAGCAACTCCGTCTGGGACCACAACCTGACGCGGAAGAAGCTGCCGGCGAGTTCCTTCTGGACGTTGTTCTTGAAGCCGCTCCACGAGACGAAGAGTCCTTCGTTCGCACCGAACTTGCTGACCGAGCCAAGCAACTTGTCCACGGTCGGCCGATCGATCGGTGTCTGTTCGGACTTGACCTCGACCACCAGTCGCGGCGAGCCGAAACCGAGCGGGCCAGCGCCAGCCAGGATGTCGGCGCCACCGTCGGCGCCGGCCGGGCTGCGCCAAGTGGTGTAGCCCTGCGCTCGCAGAATGCCCTCGACCAGCCGCGTGAGATCGTTGCCCTTGAATCGACTCAGGATCAGACGCGCGATGCCGTCACGCGCCCGTTCCTCCAAGTCGAGGTCGGCGGCTTCGTCGGCCTCGGCCGTCGGCGCGGTCGGCGCCAGCACCTGAGCGACGGATTCCGGCTGCCAGCCGTTCTTCCGCATCGCCTTCAGCCGCGCTTCCGCGTCGTTCTTCTGAACGCGGCAGATGGTCATGAAGGCGCCGAAGGTGTTGAGCAGATCCTTGCCGAAGTGGCTGCGCGGGACCGCCTCGCCGATCCATTTCACGGCGCGCCAGTGGAAGAACGGAGAAGGGCCGCCCGGCTCGAAGGTGTAATCCCCAGTCAGCTCCCCGATCTGGATCGCGCGCTGGATCTTGAGCGGGAGAACGATCCAATCGCCCTTCTGCATCTCGTGGGCGAAAGGCCAGATCTGGCTGGCGTGGTTGATGAGCTTCTTCGGCTTGCTGGCGGGGCAGCGTTGCTCGAGCTCGGCGATGAGCGCGTCGCGGTCGGGCAACTTGGCCAGATTGACGTCGAGTTTGTCCCAGGTGACGTACACCCGCTTCTCGGACAGGAACTTGTCCTGAAACTCCCCGTGACCACCGGCGCGAACGAGCCAGACTGCCATGACTACGCCTCCTCCGCCGGTGTCGGTTCAGGCTCCTCGCCCCAGACGCGGGCGAGGGTGGCCTGGATCTTCTTCTCGAAGCGGGCGATCAGTTCGCGGTTGGCGGCGACCAGTGCCTGCTCGGCTTCAATCTCGGCCACGATGGCTTCTTGCGTAGCGACTTCGTTCGGGATCGGAATCGGAATTCGGTTCAAAGCCTCTTGATTGAGCTTTGGCTGCGCTGCCCCTGTGATGAACTCTTCAATTGAAATCGCGTTTAGATAGACCTCCACAAACTTCTGAGTTGCGGGGTCCGCGAACTTTAGAACGTGAGCGTGATTGTTGACCCAGCACTTGCCCGACACTGAAAAAGCGATGGGCGTTGAGCGGGCGAGTAGATTCGCGCCATCCTCCGAGATAAGAAGGATGTCTTCGTCGAAGATGTACTCGGCAACGGAATCTACGATGCCCGAGGCGCCGTAATACGGAAACGGTCCTGCCTTGCGGTCGCCCTTCGTAATTGGGACGCGACGAGAATCCAAGTTCTCCGCGAGACTTCCGAGATTGCGTTTCGGCCAGTCTGGGTGGATGGGGATGTGGGGGCGGTAGTTGTCGAGGACGGCGCGGGCGCCGTCGACTACCTTCTGGTAACCCTCGATCTCCGCCACGATCTCCTTCTGCACTTCCAGCGGCGGGAGGGGGATGCCGAGATTCGACAGAACGCTCCTGGTTACGCCGCGAACGCCGATGCCCTCCGCATTGCGCTCGACGACTTGAGCGATGTGATGGGCGGCCACACGGATAAACTCAGGAGCAAGGCGTTCCTTGTTGTTTGAAACGAGTGCGGTGAGGTCTTGGTTGATCGCATAGTCGTCGTCTGCGAACGCAAACTTTCCAACAGACACGCGGGTAATGATGATGGTCGAACCTTTGGGTGCGACTCGCGTGGATGTCTCTTCAACCGCCTTCCTGGAAATGAGTTCGTAAGCGGTGATGTGTCCTCGATCGTCGATGTGCTTCGACGAAATCCACTTCACTGTGCCGTTCGTCAATACGATGAATCTTGTTTGGACGGGGTGCTCGGCCGATGAGATCGCACACTTCACCAAGCGGGATGTTTGGAAAGAAGGAGGCACGTACAGCACCCTCCCGATACCGCTCCCCGCTCAGGTTGTAGTCGCCGTTCGCCGCGATCTTCTCCTTCTGCACGACCAAACCGAGCGTCGGCTGGAAGTCCTCGACGGACTCACGGGCTCGCAAGCGGCGCAGGTAATCGGCGATCTCGAGGCGGGCCTGCGGCAAGTCGTTCTTGTCGATCTCCCTGCGCTGGGCCCCGAGGCCGAAGCCGTCGTTCTCGATCTTGAAGAAGGCGATGGTCTGGGCCTGCTTCGCAAGCGACCTGTCGAGGATGAGGATGGAAGTCTTCACGCCGGAGTAGGGGTTGAAGACCCCGGCGGGCAGCGAGACGACGGCGACGAGGTGCTCCTCCACCAGCATTTTGCGCAGTTGCGTGTACGCGGTCTGGCTCTGGAAGATGATGCCTTCGGGCACGATGATGCCGGCGCGGCCGCTGGGCGTGAGGTGCTCGGCCATGTAGTCCACGAACAGCACTTCGCTGCGCTTGCTCTGCACCGAGAAGCGGTTGTGCGGCTTGATGCCCCCCTTCGGCGACATGAAGGGCGGGTTAGCCAGGATGACGTCGGCGTGCTCGTTCCACTTGTCCTGGCTGGTGAGCGTGTCGTACTCGACGACATGTGGGTCGGTGAATCCGTGCAGGTACAGGTTCACCAGCGACAGGCGCACCATGTCGGGCGAGATGTCGTAGCCCTTGAAGTTCTGCGCCAAGCGGCCCTTGTCGTCGGGCGTCAGCGTGCTGTGGCCCTTGTCGTCGGGCGTCAGCGTGCTGTGGCCCTTGTCGTCGACGTTGGCTTTGAGGATGTGCTTGTAGGACGAGATCAGGAACCCGGCAGTCCCGCACGCCGGGTCGAGCACGGTCTCGGTCTTCTTGGGGTCCACGATCGCGACGATGAAGTCGATGATGTGGCGCGGGGTGCGGAACTGCCCGGCGTCGCCCTGCGAGCCGAGCACCGAGAGCAGGTACTCGAAGGCGTCGCCCAGGCGTTCGGAGTGGTCGTAGGTGAACTCGTCGATGATCTTCAGGAATGCGCGCAGGGTCTCCGGGTCCCGATACGGCAGGTAGGCGTTCTTGAAGATGTCGCGAAAGAGCGCCGGAATGCCGGGGTTCTCCGGCATCTTGGCGATGGCTTCGGCGTAGAGGTTCAGGGTCTCGAGGCCCCCGAGCCCCGAGCGCATCACCTTGGCCCAGCCGTAGCGGGCGAAGTCGTCGGCGAAGAACTTGCGCTTGCCGCCCAGTTCCTCGGCCTCGGCGTCCATGTCGTCCATGAACTTGTAGATCAGCGCGATGGTGATCTGCTCGACCTGGCTCTTGGGGTCGGGCACCTTGCCCACCAGGATGTCGCGGGCGGTATCGATGCGGCGTTTGGTGTCGGTGTCGAGCACGCGGTCTCCTTCAGGCGGCGAACTGGTTCAAGGAGACGTAGTCCTTGACGTATTCTGGGACGAGGGCGCGGTACTTCGGCGGCACGGCCTTGAAGTCGCGCGTGGAGAAGACCGGATTGGTCGCCAGGTCGGTGAACTGGCGGCTGTCGATGATGTCGCGCACGCGGCCGCTGGTGACATAGGCCTTGAAGTAGGTCTTGATCGCCGGGATGGCCGTCGCCTCGTCGGGCTTGTAGTCGGCGACGAACTTGGTGAACTCCTCTTCCAGCAGCTCGTCCTTGGACTTAAAGCGGGGGATGAGTCCGAAGACCCTTTCGAGGATCTCGCGCAGGGTCAGGCGGCGGTCCACGGCGGCGGCCTTACGCAGCTTGTCGACGGTGTAGTACTCCTCGGGCTTGTCGAAGACCTCGCGGTTGACGTAGTCGATCACGCGGTCCCACTGACCAGCCTCGACGGCGGCGGCGATGGTGTTGTCCGCGCGCACTACATCCTCGAACTTCTCGAAGAACATCCGGTCGATCTTCATTCCCTCGAAGCCGATGGTCTCTTCCTTGACCATCGAGAGGATGTCGGCGCCGAGGTGCTCATAAGTGCCGCCGACCACCACCGGGCCTTGTCCGCCGCCCTGCCCGGTGCCCCTTGCTCTCGGCGGCGGGAGCTTCAGCACCTCGTCGTACTTGAACTTCTTCTCGAAGTACTCACAGTTGGCGAAGAAGTCGAAGAGCTTGTCTCGTCAAAGAGCTGCTCCAGAAAGTCGTGCCTGCGCGTACCGCGGCCTTTGATTTGAATGAAGTCGGTCGGCGAGAAGATCGGACGGAAGAGGCCCAGGTTGAGGAGATCCGTGCAGTCGTAGCCGGTCGTCATCATCCCGACGGTCACGCAGACCCGCGCCTTGCCGGTCTTGTAGGCCGGAATGAAGTTGCCCGAACCGAGCAGGTTGTTGTTGCTGAAGTTGACCGTGAACTGCTGGGCGTCGGGAATCTGGCTGGTCACCTGGACCGCGAAGTCCGACTGGTATCTGCCCGGGTACACGCGGTCGGCCATCTGGTTGAGGATCTGCGCCAGTTTGGCCGCGTGGTTCTGGCTGACGGCAAAGATGATCGACTTGCCGATCTCACCGCTGACGGGGTCGCGCAGGGCGTTCTCGATGAACGTCTTGCAGAACAGCTGATTCGTGGCATCGGCAAAGAAGCGCTTCTCGAACTCGCGCTGCTTGAAGACCTGCTCCTGATCCTCGCCGGTGTCGTCCGTGAACGAGGCGACGAATCCCTCGTCGGAAAGCAGTTGAGTCGTGATCCCTGTGCGGGCATCCACGACCGTGGGATTGATCAGGTAGCCGTCTTTCACGCCGTCGAGCAGGGAGTAGCGGAAGGTCGGCTGGCTGTTTTCGCAGCCGAACGTGCGGTAGGTATCGAGCAGCAAGCGGCGCTCGGCCTCGCGCGGGTCACGCGTTCCCGGATTCGAGGGGTCGAATCGTCGCAGGTAGTCGCGCGGCGTGGCGGTCAAGCCCAGCTTCCAGCCGATGAAGTAGTCGAACACCGCGCGGGCGTTGCCGCCGATCGAGCGGTGCGCTTCGTCGGAGATCACGAGGTCGAAGTCGGTGGGCGAGAAGAGCTTCTGGTACTTGTTGTTGAAAAGCAGAGACTGCACGGTGGTGACGACGATCTCCGCGCGACGCCAGTCGTCCCGGTTCTCCTTGTAGATGACCGTCTGGAAGTCGGCCGACAGCAACGCGGCGAAGGCCTTCTTCGCCTGGTCTTCGAGCTCGAGGCGGTCCACCAGGAACAGCACGCGCCGCACGTTGCCCGAGCGCAGGAAGAGCTTGATGACGGCAGCGGCGGTCAGGGTCTTGCCAGTGCCGGTCGCCATCTCGAAGAGGAAGCGGTCCTTGCCGTCCCCGACGGCAGCCTGCAGGCGCTGGATCGCCTTCAGCTGATAGGGCCGCAGAAAGTGGAGCTTGTTGGCCTGGATGTAGGCGGGGCGTTCCGCCTCGTTCTTCCACCCGGCCTCGGACTGATAGTTCGGGCGCTGCGTGAGCGCGATGTAGTCCTCGCCCACCTGCTCTGCGATCAGACGCTGCGGATCGGGCGTGACCTTCTGGTAGCCGATGACCGAGTCGGGCGTCGGGAACGAGGTGATGACGTACGGATTGCCGCGTTCGAGATCCCAGAAGTAGTGGAGGTTGCCGTTGGAGAGGATGACGAAGCGGCAGTTCTGAGAACGGGCGTACTTGCGCGCCTGCTCCTTCGCAGTGAGCGGGTTCTTGTCCTCGGCCTTGGCCTCGAGGATGATCAGCGGGAAGCCCTTGGCGTCGAGCAGGAGGAAATCGACGAAGCCCTTGCCGGTCCTCTCGAAGTTGTCGCCGAGCGCGTCCAGGTCAGCGGACTTGATCGTGACGCTGGGTTCGAGACGGATGTTGGCGGGACTGTCGCCTTGGGGAAAGAAGCGCCAGCCGGCTGCTTCGAGCAGCTTGTTAATCTTGATGCGGGCTGTGGCTTCCTTCTCGGACACTCAGGCTCCTCGTTCAGCAATGATGGTGGTCAAGCGGCATAGCGCCCTGGCGATCGGCGGCGCGGCGAAGCCGCCGCCGGGTGCATCGCCGTGCTGGGCAACCTCCTAACGGCAGCGCGAGGCGATGCCGTCATCGCAGCTAAGAGTACCAGCTGGCCGCTCCGTCCACGACATCCGCCACGCGCCATCCGCGCTCTTTCAACGTCGCCACGTGGCCGGTCAAGGCCGCATCTTCCCCTAGAACGGTCCGCGGAATGGCAAGGCAGATTAGGTGACTGGGGCGGGTCATGGCGACGTACGTCTGCTGTAGGCGGGCGCGATCCTGAACTCCGGCTCCGCTGAGGTTCGTCCTTTCCCCGAGCAACCACGGAAGCATCCTCTTCGCCGAGTGCTCATGCCAGTAGGTGCTCAGCAGTAGGGTCGCCAGGTGAGTCTGGCCCTTCATCGAGTGCACTGAGCCGAGGCGGATGTCAACTCTCCGTCCGCAGCCATCTTCGACGCGGTAGACGTTCGGACCCGCGTCCTGCGGGGATGTTGCCGCGCGGACCGCGAGCGACGGGTCGTTCGGGTCCCACCCGAGGAACTCGTCTGCGATGATAGAGGCAGTGCCCGACGCCCCGAGACCTGCAGCCACCAGGAGGATGTCGGCTTGTCGCTGCGCCCACGACGCAGCCGAGAGGGTCTCCCAGTCGATGAGGAACGCCCGCAGGAGCCGCCGGTATGCCGATACTGCCTCGGCGTTTCTAGACAGTGCGTCGACCACCGCGCGGTGTCTCGGCGCCCGCTTGCCCAGCAGTCCGGCGCCCCCGGCGCGTCGCGCCAAGCGAACGAGCCCAGACGCAATCTTCTCTACGCCGGGCGCAAGATCGCCTCCGTCCCGCACGACAGCCCGGGCAACACGGACGTACTGGATGAGCGTTCTCGGATGCGGGTCGCTGCTCCCGACTTCGGCGGAATACTCGCTCCAGTAGTGCGGCACGGTCTTCGGGAACTGGGCGGCACCGGCCGTCACATCGCTCGCGTCTTGATGGACCGAACCCACGGCCGCGACGTCCCCGATGGCGAGTGCTACATCGCCAAAGCACGAGAGCACGTGGTGGCCGTAGGCATTCAGGACACCCCGTGCCTCAGCATCCTGGAAGATGAAGAGCGCGTTCGGGCAGAAGTCAGTTGCGCCCTCCACCGGACGCGGTCCGACACCCTGGAGGCCATCTGGGCCTGCCGCATCGACCGCGAAAGGTGACGCAAGCGTCGCGATCGCTGGGCCGAAGCGGAAGCTGTTCGGAATCTTCAAGCACGTCGGTGCATCCGGAAACCCGCCAGGAACGGCCGTCCCTGCTCGAGCCCCGTCGAAGATGGCCTGGTTCGGATCACCGACACGCTGCAGCGAAACATCCGAGCCTGTTCGCGGGAACACGGCCTCCAAGATGCCAACCTGGAGATCCGACGTGTCCTGCATCTCGTCGACGATGACCAGCGGGAACCGAAGCTGAAGCAACGTGGCGACGCTTGGGCAGTCCTCAAGCAGGGCCTTGGCCCAGACGAACATCTCGTCGTAGCAGAAGTACCCTGCGTGGGAGGAAGCCTGCACGGCCCGGCTCGCGAGTTGGTGCGTCTCGGCGCTCGGCCGCGCAGGGAACGGCCGATCGCCCAGCCAAATGTCGAGGTTTCTGTCCTTAACGCGGATCCGGTCGAATCCGCTGTGATTCCGTCGGAGGAAGTTCTCGACCTTCCAGTACTCGGAGTGTCCGAGGACGCGGCGGCGGTACGTGCTGGTTACGTCGTCGTCGACTGTTGCGGCCGGAAAGCCGTTGGAGTTCAGCCACGGCAGCGCGAGAAACCGGTTCACGAAGCCGTGGATGGTGTCGATGAAGTGCGGGTAGGAGAGCAGCTGCTGCCCTACTACCGTTCCGCACAGCCGCCGCTGGATCTCCCCGCGTGCTGCGTTGGTGTGGGAGAGCACGCAGATGCCCTTCGTCCGATGCGACCAATTCTTCGCCATGATGGCGAGCTTTGCGACGATCAGCGTCGTCTTGCCACTACCCGGACACGCGCTCACGTCGAGCGTCGTCCGCGCACGAAGAAACTCCTGTCGGAACCGGTCGATCTCGCGCAGGCCCATGACACCGCGAATCCACTCGACGTCCTCGTCGGCAACCTGCGGAATGACTGACTGCGGGTCAGCCATCCGCGTCCACCACGGGGATCCCGTCGGTTGGCACCGCGGGGAGCGCGGCTCCCACGGCGTGCGCGATGGCCTCGACGACGTAGCGGGGCAGCTTTCTTGCGAACTTCGCCGAGTCGAAGTCATCTCTCTCCCGTTCGGAGGTGAGGGCGTTTGCCAGATATTGGGCAGCGATCGTCTTGGATGCGTTGCCCGAGTGGAAGAGATTGTAGATGTGGCTACAGAGCACCGCGCGATCTTCACCAGCCTCCTTCGCCAGCTGTTCGAACTCGGTCTTCGCAGTCGCCTCGACATCAGCGGCGGTCTTTTTCTTCTCCAAGATCGCTGCGTCGTTCTTCGCAAGGCTAGCAGCGACGTAGACTTCCTCGGCGAGGCCGCAGTACGCGAGGTCGTACTCGAGCGTCCAGTGATCCGCGACGAACGTGCGAACGGACTGGCCGTCCGACGCCCGTAGATGCTTGCGCCGCTCGGTCAGCGCCTGCTCCCTTGCTTTGTCGTTGCCTCCGAAGTCTCGCATTGCCTTCCAGCGCCGCTTCGGGCTCTGCCACTTCTTGTCATCGTCGCCCGTGACCAAACCGAGAATGGTTGGCGCGCAGTCGGGCATCACGTCCATGTCGGCTAAGCAGGCAACCTGGACGGAGAGGGATGGTGACGCCTCATCAGACCGCTGGAAGATCCTGCTGAAACGTCGAAGTCCTGTCCCGCCGACGTTGACGACGGAGACCCCGTGCTCTGTGAGATCAGTGGCCAGGAGCCGGGCGAGTGTAGGGAGCAACAGGGCCTCGGCGTCTCCTTCAACGACGATGACGCCGTGGGCGAAGAAGAGATTCGCCTTGGTCACGTCGAGGAAGCGTTCCAGGAAGCGATAGTCCCCCGCGCCAAGCTTGGTCTCGCCTTCCGCGAGGGAATAGACACGTCCGCCCTCCAACATGACGAGATTCTTGAGCGAGATGGCCGATGCCAGGTTGGGGCTGTGGGTCGACAAGATGACCTGGACCGCGCGGGCTGACTCCTTCACCTTGCCGGCAGCTGCACTCCCCAGGAAGTCCATCAGCCGCAGCTGGCGCTGGGGGTGAAGGTGCGCCTCGGGCTCCTCGATGAGCAGAAGCGGTAATCCCTCGGGCTCGCGTCCCAAAAGCAGCAATTCGCACGCCATAAAGAGGACGTTGTTCGAGCCCAGGCCATAGTACCCGCGGGCGCTGGATGTCGATGCCTCGAACAGACCGAGTTCGAGCCGCTCCAAGATTCGACGCAAACGATTCGCGTCACTCCCGCCTTCGGTGAGGTCGATTCGGCCTTGCAGACTGTCGCCCCGCAGGAAGAGAGAGGACAGGTACTGCGTGTTGATCGCGGTCTCGGCTCCGCTCACACCTTGGTGGGTCTTCACGCTGTGGCGAAGGTAGTCCGCCAGGCCCAGAAGGCTCAGCTTGCTCACTGCATCTGGATCGGCCGGAAGGACGTTTTCGTCGAAGGCCTCGCCCTGGCCGATCTCCGGGACGTTCGCCAGGATCTGCGAGAGCCGAGAGCCGCGACCCGACGACATCTCGCGTGCCGCGTCGCGGAGCGGGCGCAAGTATGCGCTCGACAGCAGCTCGCGCACAGACGCTTCAAATGTCGGCCCCGTTCCGTCCACTCCGCTACGCACCGATACGTCGACCCACCGACGAGCGCTCGGCGACTCGCTGCGCCTACGGGCGGACCAGTTGACGATGAGGGAGATCTCGGCTCCATTGTAGGTCAGGTACTCAGCGAAGGCGCCCTTCTCATCGTCGTTAAGATCGCTCAGCTGGCACCGGATGAAGATTTCGTCGGCCTGTGCACCAGACGCGTCGATGTGGAAGTCCTCGGGCTGGACACGAATGTAGGTCAGGTCCCGCGTCAGGAGCGCGTACCGGATGGCGTCGATCACCGCGGACTTCCCGCTGTCGTTGCGCCCGACGAGCGCAGTCACGCCGCTGCTCAGCGGGAGCTCTAGCATGTCGTCGCCGCCGCCGAACTGACGGAAATTACGCAGGCTTAGATGTGAGAGGTACGTGGTGACTCCTCATGTAGGCTCAGAGCGAATGTCGGGCAACCCAACAGTCAACCGGCGATCGTGCGATTCGTACGGCCCATCACCTATGCATAGGTTTACGTTCGGGATTTATTCTGCGCTTGTCCGACTCCGCTAAGTGGTTCCCCGGCCAGTACGGTGCGCAGATCTCCATTCGCTTCCAACGGGACATCCCCGTGAGAGACTGTCTCGCCCGACCAACACGCCTAAAGTAAGCCGCGGTCACGCCTTCGGGATGGCCGTCGGCTCAAATGCGTGATTGGACGGCAACGGGCGCCACCGGCTGTACTGGATCTTGAGTAGTTGTGACCTTGGCTGGTATCAGCACCGCCAACTCCGCAGTGGTGAGAATCGCCGAATTCTGGCGCTTCTTCACGTTCCACACCTTGGCGAAGGCCAATTGTTCTTTCCCGTCTACAAGCGACCTGGTACAGAGTAGCTCTGTGTGAAAGATGTTGGGTATTGGAACCTTTCCTTGCAAGGACCGCATAGCGCCGGAGATGGCTTTGCTAGAAGTCAATTGTCTTAGGTTCCATTTCTGCGGTACATCGGAGAGAGCTTGTCCATGGCGTCCTTGTCACTGCCATCAGTTTCTGTGGTAGCTGACCAGGAACCTTCGGTTGAAACCAGCGCCACAAACGCAAACGACTCTACGACTGAGTAAAGCGATCCTGCGCGAATAAGATCTCTAACGAGGGT
This sequence comes from Candidatus Eiseniibacteriota bacterium, assembly GCA_016712505.1. Taxonomy (GTDB): domain Bacteria; phylum Eisenbacteria; class RBG-16-71-46; order CAIMUX01; family CAIMUX01; genus JADJQY01. Next base: position 452,655 of record JADJQY010000042.1, read on the forward strand.
CTCTTCGACGGTTCGCGCCATTTGCAGAGTCGGTTTTTCTCCACCACTTGAGCTCAACTCCACCTACTGTAAGAACCGCGTCTTGATTTCCTTTTCGCTTTAGGAATAGGTCTACCGGTGCATCTGTCCATCCGACAGGTACAACTTCTCGTTCGATGATCCACGCTTGATTGGTACGTGCTCCTTCTGCTGCTGCGGCGACGACTAACCCGTCTCTGAGCGTAGTTTCCCCAGTACCTTCAAAGAGAACGGGTTGCGAGTCCGTGGGCTGCTTGGGATAGCAACATGCTGGCCATCGCTTCACCCAAGCTCTTAGTCTGTTCTTCGGTCATGAAATCCCTTTACTCCGTCGTCCAACGCTCCGGTTCAGCGGCGGGTCGCGCAGCGGACCGTCCGCTGCAACCGGTTGTTAGCCTCCCCTTCCGGACCATGGAAGTCCGTCGCCGACCAACACCGACTTTGCCGCGTCGCCTTCCATCGCTTCCGCCCCGAGCGCCACGAGGTCATCACCGGCGGGGTTCGTTTGCACAAGTATTGCACGGTCACGCCTCGGCTTCGCCTCTACTCCCATCCGCGGGCACCCGCACGATGTGAGCGCCCACGCCGGCATACGGCGTGTCGTTGCACGTCGCGATCACGATCTGGCAGGACTCGGCCGCCTCTTGGAGGATGAGGCAAAGCCGCTTCATCCGGACCGGGTCGGCGTTGACGAGCCGGTCGTCGATGACGACGAGGTTGCGCTCGAGTTGCTGACGAGGACGGCGATCCCGAGTCGGAGCAGAACCACGATCTGTTCCTGGGCTCCGTAGCCGAGGCTCGTAAGCGGCAGGTCCGCGCCGTACCTGGCCATGTGGACGGCGGTCGGTTTAGATCGTGGTCGATCTGAAGGACATCGTAGTTGTCCTCGGTGAGGAGGCGGAGCCAGCGGTTCACGAGCTCCTGGATCGGGCCGGAAAGGGCCGCCGAGCGTTGCTTGTCGTGGGCGACCACGAGGTCTTTGAGGAGCTTCGCGCCTTCCGCCCGACGCTTGAGTACTTCGACGCGCCGCTTCTTCCAGTCGAGCTCAATCTCGGTGTCCGCCAACCGACTGTAGTTCCCCTGCGCCGCGGCTTCCTCGATGCGTGCGAGTGTCGATGCGATCTGCGTACGGAGGTCGCTGATTTGCTTCTCCAGTTCCGAGAGGCGGTTCTGTGCCTGCTGGTGGAGCCGCTTCGGGGTCACCACTTTCTCTTCGTACTCCGCCAGGAACGCGTCGTGGGCCTCCGTCGTCTTTCGGGCCTCCTCCTCGGAGGTGGCGATGAGTTTGCCTAACTGCTCGAAGGTGCCGTAGGTCTCAAGAATCGCGGTAATGCTCTCTTCGTGGGTCTTGATCTCGGCTTTGCGCTCCGCCAGCTTGGTTGACGTCGCCTGGCGGGTCTCCACCAGCTCGAGGTGCTTTTCCGCAGCGCCTTGCTCGGCCTTCTGCTCCTCGCCGATTTCGCGGATGAGGCGCTTCTTCTCCCGCTCTTTCTCGGTGATCTGGTCGCGGATCCACTGGCCTCGCTGCTCCAGGGCCTCAGGTGGGACGCCGCTCGCGGCCCGCGTCTCCTCGTCAATGCCCCGTTTGACCCGTGCCAACTCCTCTTTCGCGTCCGGCTCTGTCTCTTCGATCTCCTCCAGGTTCTCCGCAAGCGTCGAGATGGCCTTGTCGAGGTCGCGGCCCTTCTCGTGCAAGGCCGCCATGCCATCCGGGTCGGCCGCCGAACCGGGTCAGGAATTGCCGAACCTCCTGTTCCACCTTTTCCCGGTCGCTGAGGAGGTCCTTCAGCGCGGATGCGCCGCTGCGGACGCGGACCTTGCCGACGCCCTCGATCTGGAACTCGGTCGGTTCGGCCACGATGTACTCGTTCTCCTCGGAGGCTTGGAGGCTGGGCCGGCTCTTTACCCTGCGCGGCTTTCCCGTCAACTCGAACGCCACTCGAACCGCGCTGGCCTCCACTTGGGCTTGGAGGACGCTGAGCTTCTTGGAGGCGGCCCCGAACCGCTTCCACTCCTTGTCGTCGGGGGCCGAGAGTTCGCCGCGCTCCTTCCTGCGTGCCACGAGTTGCTTCTCGACACCGGCGACCTTGTGCAGGTGCTGCTCGAGGCGGTGGCAGTCCTTTTCCAGCTTCCGCAAGCGCTCCAGGGCGTGAAGGGCTTGGAGGTCGGCTTCCAGCGTCTTCAGGGCGGGTTGCAGCTCCTCCTTCCAGCGTCGCGCGTGGCGCTCGCGGGCGGACTCTTCTGTCCTGACGTCGACCGCAGCTTCGGAGAGGGACTCTTCGAGCTTCTTGGCTTCCGCCGTGCGCTCGCGCACCTTCTCCTGCCTGTCCTCAATCTGGGAGCGGTGCTCTCGAAGGCGCTCGGCCTTCAGAACGGCCTCGTTCTTGGTCCGCTCCTTGACCTCACGCGCGCGGTCGAGCTCTTCGGCCTGCTGCACGCGCGACGACGACTCGGCGAGTTCGGCCTTCGCCTTCTGGAGCTCCGCCCGCTTCTCGCCCTCCGAGCTCTGGATTTCCTCCAGGTCCGAGCGGTGCCCCTCGATCGACATGGCTCTTTCCATGAACGCGGCGAGCTGCACCTCCAACTCGGGCAGTTGCGTCTGGAGCCGACCCAGTTCGCTGTTGGAGACGACCCGGCCCGTCGGCGTCCAGTATTCGCTGTAGCTTGCGCTGACCCGCTCGAGTACGGCCGTCTCCGCGGGTGAACGGGCCGCGAGGTGCACGAGGCCCTGCAGGCCCTGCTTCACCCCATCGCTCCAGGCTCTCTCAGGGATGGCGCCATCGGACTGCAGGTACCACAGCGCCTGGGCAAGGCCGCGGTGTTCAGGCCGTGCGGCTGTCCGTGCGGTTGCTTCGCCTCGCAGGATCTCTCGCGGAGGTGGGCGTCCGCCTCGTCTCCTTCATGATCGAGCTCCCACGTCCCGCGCCGGTCTGAGTACAGAGCGCTCTTGGGGTCCTGAAGGAACCGCTTCACTGCTCTGTAGCGCCGTCCGTTCGCCCGGAGCTGGACGTGGGCCTCTGGACTGAGGCTGCTGTCGATGGGCTGGATAGCGCGGATCTCCTCGGTCTTGGAATTGTGCCGGTCGAACAGGACGCGGGTGAGGGCTTCGAAGAGGGTGGACTTGCCGGCCTCGTTCCTGCCCGCAAGCAAGTTGATGCCGTCCTTGAATTGGAACGTGTGGGGCTCGCGGTACCCGCGCCAATTCTTGATCGTAATCTGCTCGACAATCACCGCTGCACCTCCGTGACGAGGCGGCGCAGGAGTGCTCTCGCCTCCTTGACGACCTCTGGGGGCTCGGCCGCAGCCGCCCTCGCAGGCCCCTCGGGGATCCTACCTTCGAGGATAGCCCCGAAGTCCTCATCGACCTCTGCGACGAGGCCTTCAGGGAGGATCACTAACGCGTCCAGCGCCGCGTCGAGTGTCTCCTGCGGCCAGTCCAGGAACAACGCCTCCTCCTGGAGTTCGTCCCGGACGGACCGCAGCTCACCCAGTACGTCGGCGGGCACTGCCTCGTCGAGCTGGTGGGTGATGCGGAGAAGTTGCGCGGCGAGCGGGCCAGCGTCGAGGATCGCCTTGCGGAGGTGCTCGGCATCTGTCGCGTCGCGGATTGTTGGCCCGTGCTCAGTCCAGTGGAGCGCTCCGACGTGGTGCTTCGAGACGATGGGCTTATCGCCCGCGCGGGCTATATCGACGACGGCGACGTTTCCTGGGTCCTTCTCGCTGAAGCTCGTCTGTTCCATCGTGCCCGAGTACACGGTTCTCTCCCGCTCTGCAGGAATCCGTGCCAATCCCCAAGGGCGAGGTAGTCCAGGCCGGCCTCGTCTACCCGGCTGGCGGCAATTGGGAAGTTGGTGCGCTCGGGGAGGACGTCCAGCGCTCCGTGCGCGAGACCGACTCGGATCCGCTCGTCGCCTGCTGCCCGCGCCGGCATCCACGCGGTCGGATCGAGCGTGCTCTGCTTCTGCTTCAAGGGGGCTGGGTATAGGACTATGTCGTCTCGGACTGGGGTCTCGCCGGCATCGCGCAGCAGTGTTACGTGGCCTCCGACGCGCTGCCAGCTTTGCCGGTCCCAGATGCCGCCCACGATGAGCGGGTCGTGGTTGCCGGGCAACACGAACACAGGGATGGGAGCGAAGCTCTCCAGCACGGCGACCGTCCTCCGCACGACGGCGTCGTCGACATCGTGGTTCTCGAAGAGGTCGCCCGCGAGAAGCACAAACTCCACGCCTTCCCGCTTCGCCAGCTCCACGATCCGCGCCGCCGTCTCGAACCGCCTACCGCGGACTTCCTTGGCCTTCTCCCCGGCTACGAGAGCCTTCATGCCCATCTGCCAATCGGCCGTGTGGAGGAACTTCACTGACATGTGTCCGCCTTTGCCGTCAATACGTTGCACATGGGGGCTAACGCTCGCGCTCAACGGCGGACGGCGCCCAGCCGAAGTGCGATCGATTCATTACTGCCGCCGCGCCGACCGTCCGGTGCAGCGCGTGGTTAGAGCTCGGACCTGAACTCGCCGACAGGGTCCACCGACGACGTTTCCGGGTCGGTGCCACCGGCGCCCCGAGAACACTGTTTCGCCGCCGAGCGCGGTCCCCGGTTGCTCCGGCGCGGTCACGTCCGCGTAGCTGAGCCAAGGCGGAGGCGCGAGGCCGAGCCGAACCGGCTACGCGGCGACACTCCGGCGCGGAGACGCCGTTGATCACACCTCCGCCCGTTCCGTGCTCGACGTTGCTGACCGCCACCAACATCAAAACTCCGATCGACGTTTCCAGCCTCTAACGTTTCGGTTCAGCGGCGGGCCGCGCAGCGGACCGTCCGCTGCAACCGGTTGTTGGGCCGCACTCGCACTACGGCAGCGTCGGCAGCCCGAGTTCTGTCAAGAACGAGTTGTGCTTGGCTTTCGCTTGCCGAATCTCGTTCTCGATCCGCACCAATTCCTCGTGCGTTGCCTCAAGGTCGACTTCTTCCTCGGCCTTGGCCGTGCTCACGTACCGCGAGATGTTCAGGTTGTAGTCGTTGGCCTCGATCTCGGCCATCTCTACCCGCCTGGCGTACCGCTCGATCGGCTTCTCCGGACGCTGCTGGTACGTCTCGATGATCTTCGCGATGTGCTCGTCGGACAGGGGAGTTCTGCCGCTTGCCCTTGTCGAAGTGCTCCGACGCGTTGATGAACAGCATCATCGGGCTTCTTGCACTTCTTGAGCACGAGGATGCAGACGGGGATGCCGGTCGAGTAGAACAAGTTCGCCGGCAGACCGATGATGGTGTCGATGTGCCCGTCTTTGAGCAGCTTCGTGCGGATCTTCGCCTCAGCCCCGCCGCGGAACAGCACCCCGTGCGGCAGGATGATCGCCATCGCGCCGTCGTCCTTGAGGTAGTGGAAGCCGTGCAGCAGAAACGCGAAGTCCGCGGCCGACTTCGGGGCCAGCCCGTAGTTCTTGAAGCGCATGTCCTCGCCCTAGCGCCTCGGTCGGGTCCCATCGGTAGCTGAACGGCGGGTTGGCGACCACTGGCGTCGAAGTACTGCTTCTTCGCCGGGTTGGTCTCCCGCAGGAAGTCCCAGTCATTGGTCAGCGTGTCGCCGTGGTAGATCTCGAACTCAGTGTCCTTCACCCCGTGCAGCAGCATGTTCATGCGCGCGAGGTTGTAGGTCGTGATGTTCTTCTCCTGCCCGTAGATCTTGCCGATGCCGTGCGGCCCCACCCGCTTGCGCACGTTCAGCAGCAACGAGCCGGACCCGCACGCGAAGTCCATGACGCTCGCGAGGTGCTTCCGCTTGCCGGTCCTTGGCTCCTGGCTGTCGAGCGTGACGATCGCGGAGAGGATCCTTGAGATCCGTTGCGGCGTGTAGAACTCGCCGGCCTTCTTGCCCGATCCTGCAGCGAACTCACCGATGAGATACTCGTAGGCGTCACCGAGCGTGTCGCTGTCTGTCGAGAACTCCGACAGACCTTCATCGATCTTGGTGATGATCGTGCAGAGCTTGGCGTTGCGGTCGGCGTAAGTCTTGCCGAGCTTGTCCGAACCGAGGTTGATCTCCGAGAATAGGCCCGAGAATGTGCTCTGGAACGACTCGTTCTCGATGTACTTGAAGCCTGCCTGGAGCGTGTTGAGCAGCTCGCCATGCTGGGTCCGGGCCATGTGCGCGATGCTCGCCCAGAGGTGCTCTGGGCGGATGACGTAGTGGGCCTTGAGCCGCATCTGCTTCTCAAAGGCGACCACATCGTCAGGGTTCTCGTCGTACCACACCGACAGCGATGACCGACCGCCGTTGCCGACCCCGTTGGGGTCGGGGAAATCGCGCCCGAGTTCCTTCTTCGCGGCATGCTCGTAGTTATCCGAGAGGTAGCGGAGGAACAGGAACGCGAGCATGTAGTCACGGAAGTCATCCGCGTTCATCGCCCCACGGAGTTGGTCGGCGATGCCCCAGAGTGTCTTGCCAAGCTGCTTCTGGTTGTTCTCGGTCACGGTGCTCCCGTCTCTTGTGCAAGGGTCGCGGCTGCGACTGGTTGAGGTGCGGCACCTGCATCCGGCGTTGGTTCTGCCGCGGCGGCTGGCTCCGGTACGAGGTCACGATTGAACGGGTGGCGCTCCACGAACCCCCGCAGGATCGTCAGGAAGTAGTCCTTCGTGTCGTCGCCCATCTCCGTCGGCTCGTACATCGAGTACTTGCCGTGGCTGAGTAGATCGACAAATCGCTGGTGCAGAATGCCGTCTGCATCGTCCGCCGCCTTCTTGATGCACTCGGAGAAGTGGCGATGGCCGAGGAAGAGGGCGGTTTTCTCGAGGATGGTCCGCAGGATGTTGAAATGGAAGGTCTTGGCCTGCCCGTTCTGAGCCACCTGCCAGAGGTCCGCCAACGCGGCGACGTGATAGAACTGCGGCGTATCGTTCGACTGTTCGGCAAGCAGATAGCCGGTCGTCTGGCGGTCCCGTTTGAGGACATACTGAAGTGCGCTCAGCTTGTGGCTCTTCAACTCGTAGTGCAGGACGTTGAAGAACAGCGCGTGATGCGTCGACACGACCGTCTTGATCGGCCGCTGTGCCTCGCGGTAGAGCTGGACGAGGTGGTTGCCGACGACGATCGCGTTGTGCTCGTCGAGGACGAGATCGGATCGTCGATGAAGACGTGCTCGACCCACTTGTACGCCTCGGCCCCGTCGAGCGCGAGCTGGACGATGGCGAGGAAAAAGCACCAGATGAAGATGTTCTCCTCGCCGCGGGAGATCTTGATGCCGTCAACTTGCTCGGTCCGCGCCGCGTCGCCCTTGCCGCTCAGCACCTCTCGGGAGAAGGTCACCTCCGCAGCGGTGATCTTGCCGGTGTGCTCGTCGAACACAAAGTTGATCTTGAAGTCGAAGTCCGTGTAGCGCTCCAGCAGCGGCCGGATGCGGTTCTCGATCTCCAGCTCGTTGAGCCCGACGAAGAACCGCGACGCGGTGTTCAACTTCAGCGTGCGATACTCATCGTTCTCCAGGTCGTTGTCCCAAGTGAACAGGTCCTCGGTGAACGCGTTGAAGTAGAGCGTGTCCCGCTTCTGCACCGCGCCGTCATCGCCGACGATCTTCCCGAGGTCCTTGAAGGCCGTGCACAGTCGAGTCTTGCCGGTCCCGTTGAAGGCGTACAGCAGGACGAATGGGCTCTTGTCCGGCTTTCTCTGGGCCTTGTCGGCCAGCAGCGCTCGAAGGTGTGTGGCGATGCCCGGCAAATTGCCGTCGTTGGTGTCGGTCATTGCGCCTCTTCCTCCAAACGCGGGAAGAGCTGCTGCAACAGGCCCTGCTTGTGATGTGTGAGGACGGCGAGCCTCCGCACCTGCTCGGCGAGCAGCGCGTCGAGGAAAGAAAGGCAGTCGGCGATTCGCTTTTGCTCGGGTAGATCCGGGGCAGTCACTTCTACCGCTGCAAAGAGCTCTTGTTGATGATGGGTACGGCCTGTTTGCCCGCAAGCTTGGCGATCCGGACAGATTCCCTGTCAAGGAGGTAGTAAGCAAAGTCTGCGTAGAATGCATCGTTGACGACAAGCGAGTTGATTTGCTGATTGGTCGCGCACGGTCGTGAGCATTGAGCTACCTTGCCGATTGTGGAGCCAATGCAGACGAAAAGGATGCTGTTCTCCTTGATTGAGCGGCACGCGGCAAGACCTGCTGTTGTCAGCGTCGTCTTCGTGTTCTCGACAAACCGCAGGTCAGAGATATCCCCCGGGGAGACGAACATTAAGCCGCCGCCGTAGAAATCCCTGCGTGAGGTTGATGGCGTGCTTCCGGTTATTACCTCACCCATATTGCCAATGGTGGTCTCCTTCCAATCCTCCGTGCTGCGAAACTCCGGAAACCGCAGCCGCGGCACGGTCTCGCCGGGCTGGGGGAAGAGCTGCTGCACCAGCCCCTGCTTGTGCCGCCGCAGCGCATCGAGCTTCCGGCCCTCCGCCGCGATCAGGTCGTCCAGCGAGCCGAGACAGTCGGCGATCTTCTGCTGCTCATTCTCGTCATCCGGCAGGTAAAGTGAGCCAGTCAGGAAGCGTTCATTGGAGAGCTGGATGGTGTTCTTCGCACCCTTCTGTGCGAGAGGATCAAGGTACCGGTAGCTTCGCGTTGGGCTTTCGAAGAACGCCTCAACAATCTGGCCGAGATGTCGGTTGTGAGGCGCAAACACTCCGTACAGCGGTGAGACGAGTGCGTTGTGGTCTCTCTTGTGTTGCTTGACAATTCCCAGCTTGAAGATGGCGAGCGGGCTTCTCGTGTACACAATGTCAAAGGGCCGGACGAGGCTGTAGTGCGCCGTGTCACTCGAAGCGTAGCTCCGGCCCATGTGCTCGACCTGCGGCACGATTCCCTTGGCAAGCGACACCGAGTGCACCTCTGACGTGCCGTCGCTCTTGAGTCCATGTTCTTCCAGAACCGTTCCGAGAGTCGTAAGGGGCCACCCACGCTGAGACTTGAACTCCGGAAACCGCAGCCTAGGCACGAGGCGCGATGCATGGTGAGCCGCCATCATGCCCCCCCAGGCTCATAGGCGTTAAGGCCCGAGATGTCTCGACCATGGGAACGTTTGTTCAGGAGGGGGACGAGGTCGGCCATGAGGGCGAGTTCTCGCTCGCGGCGCTCCCGCCAGCCGAGGCCAAGCGGCTCCATCAGGTCGGTGAGCTGCTCGCCGTCGAAGATCATGCGTTGGAGGATCGTTCCAACGAAGCCCGAGAGTGACTCCGTCGTCAGACCGTGCTTCTCGGCGAGTCCCGCGATCTCCTTGGCCTGCCTCTCGGCCTTGAACTGCTCATAGCCGGCGCGAATCGCGGCCTCGTCGAGCCCCTCGCCTTCTTTCAGCGAGCGGACGTACTCGGTGATCTCGTCGCGCTCGTCCATGAACTTGGCATCGGACTGGATCAGGCCGATGAGCTGCTCGCGGCTGATCGTCAGCTTCTTCGGGTCCTGCCCGGAGTACTTGGCGATCAGCTTCATGATGTAGTCGTAGTCGATGACAGCGGACGCGAAGAGAACGAACTCGAAGTCGAGTTGCTCCACTGCGGGGTTGGCGGGCTGGCCATCCGCACGGGTCGCGCCCTGCTGCTCCTTGAGGCGCTGGGCGGTTTCTAGGTAGACGCCGCGGAAGGCGCGGAGATCGTCCTTGGGCAGGGCCTGCTCGATCAGCGTGTGCTGCTCGTCGGTGAGGTCGGTGTATTGGTCGAGCTGGGTCTTGAGGCGCTGCACCTCCTTGAACCGCTTGATGAACTGCGCTCGGGCGTCGTCGCCCATCAGGTTGTTGACCTGGTCGGGCTTCGCTTCGAGGCCCTGCGATTTCATGAACTCGCCGAGGTCGGCAACGGCCTTCTGGAACTGCTCGATGACGACCGGGGCCTTGTCGACCAGCCAGATCTCGCGGGCGCGGTCGAGCTGGGCCCCCGAGAAGAGGGCGATCGCCGCGTCCACGCTGTCCTGCTGCTGGCGGAAGTCGAGGATCTGACCGTACGGCTTGGTCGCGTTGAGGACGCGGTTGGTCCGGCTGAAGGCCTGGATCACGCCGTGGTGCTTGAGGTTCTTGTCGACGTAGAGCGTGTTGAGGTATTTGGCGTCGAAGCCGGTGAGCAGCATGTCGACGACGATCGTGATGTCGATCTTCTCGTCGCCCTTGCGCGGCAGATCGCGGTTGGGGAACTGCTGGTCCTTGATGCGCTGCTGGACGTCTTGGTAGTAGAGGTCGAACTCGCCAATGGAGCGGTTGGTACCGTACTGCCGGTTGTAGTCGGCGATGATGGCCTTGAGAGCCTTCTTCTTGCCCTCGGGATCGTGCTGGTTGTCGGCGCGCTCTTGGGGCAGGTCTTCCTGAATCTGGCGGACATCCGGGTTGCCCTCGGCAGGCGGCGAGAAGACGGCGGCGATCTTGAGAGGGACGAACTCGGGATCGGCGGCCTGACGCTCGGCCTGGAGGTTCTTGAAGACCTCGTAGTACTCGATGGCGTCGTTGATCGAGGCGGTAGCCAGCAGCGCGTTAAAGCGGCGGCCGCCCGTCGCGGCGTTGTGCTTGTCGAGGATCGCCTGCGCGACGGCCTGCTTGGTGAGAGTCTGGCCGGGCTTGAGTGCCGGGGCGTCCTTCGGCTTGTAGTAGTCGACGTGGAAACGGAGGACGTTCCGGTCCTCGATCGCGTGAGTGATGGTGTAAGCGTGAAGCTGCTTCTGGAAGAGGTCCCGAGTGGTGCGCAGGGTGGCGACATCGCCCTCGATCTGCCTGACGCTCGCGTTGTCCTCGAAGATCGGCGTTCCCGTGAAGCCAAAGAGCTGTGAGTTGGGGAAGAACTCCTTGATGGCCTTGTGGTTGTCGCCGAACTGCGAGCGGTGGCACTCGTCGAAGATGAACACCATGCGCTTGTCGCGGAGGGCTTCGAGGCGCTGCTTGAAGGTGGAGCGGCCCTGGGCGGCGTGCTGCTTGTTGTGCTTGCTGCTCTCGTCGAGTGCCAGGCCGAGCTTCTGGATCGTCGTGACGATGACTTTGTCGGCGTAGTCGTCGGACAGCAGGCGACGGACAAGTGCGGCGGTGTTGGTGTTCTCCTCGACGCAGCCCTGCTGGAACCGGTTGAATTCCTCCCGCGTCTGGCGGTCGAGGTCCTTTCGATCAACGACGAAGACGCACTTGTGGATGCTTTCGTTGGTCTTGAGGAGCGTCGAGGCCTTGAAAGAGGTCAGCGTCTTGCCTGAGCCGGTCGTGTGCCAGATGTAGCCGTTGCCGCAATTCTGCTCGATGCAGTCGACGATGGCCTTGACGGCGTAGATCTGATACGGCCGCATCATCATCAGCTTCTGCTCGCTGGCGATGAGGACCATGTACCGGCTGATCATCTGGCCGAGCGTGCACTTGGCGAGGAACCGCTCCGCGAAGTCGTCGAGGTGTGTGATCTTCGAGTTGTCATCGGCGGCGAACTGGTAGATCGGAAGAAACCGCTCGTCGGCGTCGAAGGCGAAGTGCCGCGCGTTATTGTTGGCGAAGTACCACGTATCCGTGCGGTTGCTGACGATGAACAGCTGCACGAAGCTGAGCAGGGTCTTGGTGTAGCCGTTCCCGGGATCGTTCTTGTACTCGACGATCTGTTCCATCGCCCTACGGGGGCTGATTCCGAGCGTCTTCAGCTCGATCTGCACGACTGGCACGCCGTTGATAAGCAGCATGACGTCGTAGCGGTGATGGCTGTTGTCGGTGTTGATGCGGAGCTGGTTGACGACCTCGAAGCTGTTCTTGCACCAGTCTTTGATGTTGACCAGCGTATAGTTAAGCGGCGTGCCGTCGTCACGAACGAAGCTCTCGCGGTTCCTGAGGGCACGTGCTGACTCGTACACGTCCGGCTTGATGATCTCGTCGAGAAGTCGCCGGAACTCGCTGTCGGTGAGTGTGACTCGGTTGAGGCCTTCGAACTTCTCGCGGAAGTTGGTCTCAAGTGCAGCACGGTCGCGGATATCACGCCGAATGCTGTACTTGAGATCCTCCAACTTCCGGACGAAGCCCATCTCGATATCCGTTTCGCGGACGACCGACGGCTTCCCAGTATCCGGGTTACCGTAGGTGAAGTCAGAAGAGCTCACGATCAGCTCCCGTTGGACGGTCTAGGACTCGTGCTTGGCCAAGATGGCCGCAGAGGAGTCGTCCCCGTTCGCCTGAGGCGCGCGTGCCTGGTCGCAACGGCGACTCTCTGAATGTCAGTTTCAATACGAGCTCCTTCGACCGTCTGGCTGTGTGCGGCCCAACTTCTATTCGACAGGTCCGCGTAACCGCACGGCCCGACCAGATTCGCCCGTGTAACTCGCTCGGATAACGCCCCAGTTGGCGAACCTTGCTGAGCGCAACCACATCCGCCCCAACCGGGTCACTTCGCTCTCTCCTCTGCCGGGACGATCGATACGCGCACCCGCATAACTCCGGCCGCGCGGCCAGCCAGACCGCAAGCCTGGCTCTGCCGGCTGGTCTGCAGCCTCCCCCGTGCCGACGATGGGCCGCCGAGGCTCTGCCCGCGGGATCGGGGTCCCCTCTCCCGGACGAGCATGATCCATCCCACGCGCGTCGCCTGTCGTCGAGTGCGACGGGTCAGATCCAAGACACTCCTGGCTGATGCGGATTGCAGGACCGGGCTCGGGACTGCGGGCAACGGAGGGGCGGCACCCACACGTTTCCTCCTGGACCGTCCGGGAGGGGTGCTTCCCGCCCGCAGGGGCAATGTGGAGCCTCCGATCGATGCTCGCACGTTCCAGGACGCTCTCCCGCGGACCGGCTTCGACCTGCCGTCCGCCAGGCGCGGCGACGAGCAGGGTGAGGCGCGTGGTCTGGTCCTCCGGATCGGCCGCGTCGCGAACGGGAGTTTCACGGAAGCAGAAATCGCCCTGCCTGCCCAGGACTCGACTGTTCTCGCGCAGCGGGAATCGGCCTCCGGGCAACTGCGACACGGGCAACGGCGACACGGGCAATGGCACGGGGCCGTCGAGACTGGTGAAAACAACAGCGAGATGCTGCGACGCGGCGCGCCGTGCTGGCGGGGTATCCGGGAATCGTGTGAGTCGATGGACTGCGGCGGCGGCCATGCCTCCTCCTCGCTGCGGTAACGATGGATGAAGAACGGAGGATTTTCCATGGGCGGGGGTGGATGGCAACGTGAAAATCGGGAGCTGGACGTATAAGTCGAGGGGAGAGCACAGGTGGTCGCTCCCTTATCTATGCGCATCATTGGGGCGTGGTTCGGTCGGCGGTTGAAACTGGATCTGGGGAGCGACGGGTGGCGAGTCGCGGTCGAGCGGGGGGCGCGTCGGCGCTGAAGGGGTCTGCGACGTGAGGTCGCAGGCGGGGTTGGGCTTCGAGGCGGGTCGTCGACTGTGCCGCCCCACGAGATGGGCTTGCCGGGTTTGCTGGCTGGATGGGCCGCCCTGATGGAAGGTGAACGCGGTCGCTGGGTCGACGTCGTCGCACTGGGCAAGAGTGCGGGCATGGGTTGGCGATTAGCTAGCTCGCCCGGCCGCGGTGATTCTGAAATCGATGACGAACGGCTGCGCTTCGCCGGGGCGAAGAGTGATCGGGTCCGGAGCTGGCCCGCCCTCAGCGACCTGACAGAAGTTGTTTGGCGGTGAGTCGGATGCCTGAGCGATCTTCCGCCGCGGGGTCGGTGAAATGTCTGGTCGGGAGGAGAGGGGGACGGTCGTACCTCGCCCGTCCGGGTGTCGGTACGACGGTGCGATCCCCGTTGCCGAACTTCCTGGAAGCCGAGAGCTGCACCAGGGGCGGGGCGACTTCCCTCGG